>NZ_PXZL01000001.1 GCF_003013405.1 Brevibacillus formosus
GCAGCCTTTCACGCTGTCATACAGGGGTTCGAATCCCCTACGGGTCACCTAGAAAAATCCCTACATTAGTAGGTGATTTGGAGGCTTAGCTCAGCTGGGAGAGCATCTGCCTTACAAGCAGAGGGTCGGCGGTTCGATCCCGTCAGCCTCCACCACTTATATTAAAGGGCAAGGAAGGTCAGCTAAAGGCGCCACGTCCTGTGGCAACACTGACACTCAGTCGTCCTGACTATCGCGGGATGGAGCAGCTCGGTAGCTCGTCGGGCTCATAACCCGAAGGTCGCAGGTTCAAATCCTGCTCCCGCAACCAAATTTTCTACTTGCTCTACATCGAGTAATCTTCTTGATCAAGTAGGATCGGAGTGCCCATTGGGTGCAACCAAACATGGAGCTGTGGTGAAGTTGGAGTTCACGCCGGTCTGTCACACCGGAGGTCGCGGGTTCGAGTCCCGTCAGCTCCGCCATCTTTCTTAACGAGATGGCATAGTTCATAAAAATGAAAAAGGTTTAACGGAATAAAAAAACGTTGATTTTTCATGAAAGATATGCCATAATTAAAGATGTGCCGGTATAGCTCAATTGGTAGAGCACCTGACTTGTAATCAGGGGGTTGTGGGTTCAAGTCCTATTGCCGGCACCATGAAATTGGGGAGATAGTGAAGTGGCTAAACACGGCAGACTGTAAATCTGCTCCCTCCGGGTTCGGCGGTTCGAATCCGTCTCTCCCCACCATTTTTCATGAGCCATTAGCTCAGTTGGTAGAGCATCTGACTTTTAATCAGAGGGTCGAAGGTTCGAGTCCTTCATGGCTCACCAGTTTTTATAAACCCGAAAAGTGAAGGTCAGCTTGTTAACAGCTCTGGCTACTTGGATGGGAAAATGCGGTCGTGGCGGAATTGGCAGACGCGCTAGATTCAGGTTCTAGTGGTGGCAACACCGTGGAGGTTCAAGTCCTCTCGACCGCACCAATCAACTTCTTCTTACAATGCGGACGTAGCTCAATTGGTAGAGCGTCGCCTTGCCAAGGCGAAGGTCGAGGGTTCGAGACCCTTCGTCCGCTCCATAACATGTGCCCTTAGCTCAGCTGGATAGAGCGTTTGACTACGAATCAAAAGGTCGGGAGTTCGAATCTCTCAGGGCACGCTTCTTTACTACAAAAGTGAAGATGATAATATGTCGGGAAGTAGCTCAGCTTGGTAGAGTACTTGGCTTGGGACCAAGGGGTCGCAGGTTCGAATCCTGTCTTCCCGACCATGATTTGCCCACGTTTTACAGGTTTGCCGGGGTGGCGGAATGGGCAGACGCAACAGACTTAAAATCTGTCGGGAGTTTCTCCCGTACCGGTTCAAGTCCGGTCCTCGGCACCAGCATCTATTTTGATGCGGGTGTAGTTCAATGGTAGAACTCCAGCCTTCCAAGCTGGTCGCGTGGGTTCGATTCCCATCACCCGCTCCATACATAAAGCAGAGAGCCAACAGGTTCTCTGTTTTTTTTGTGTCTAGGAAAGCTGGCCTATTTTTACTTGGGGCAAAAGTATGAAGGCTTATCCAACAGTTGAATAGATAAGCCTTTGTTCAATACAGGTATAAAAGTTTGTCGAAAGCTGTCTGACGTTTTCTATGGTAGCAACATATGTTTTCGTGTACAGTAAAACTAAGGTCGCTTACCGATGAAATTGGTAACGGATCTCTTGCCTTGCCTCCTGCATTGTCAGGGGGCTTTTTTGCGTAATTCAAAAAAGAGAGACCTAGAGAGCTTCCATTCTCGGTCCGACTTCCTGGGCATTTGCAATCGGCAGAGAAACGATAAAGCGTGTGCGTTTTTCATTGGAATCACAATGGATCGTGCCTTGATGCTTTTCGATAATATTTTTGCAGATGGACAAGCCAATACCCGTCCCATTTTGTTTAGTCGTAAAGAATGGTTGGAATAGATTTTCCACGATCTCGGGTGAAATCCTTTCGCCGTTGTTTTCCACACTCAAATAGAGCCATCCATCTGAAGAAGTGGAAATGACATGAATATACTTGTCTGTACGATTTTGCACGGCGTCAATGGCATTGTTTAATAGATTGACGACAACTTGCTTCAGGCCTTCTTCATAACATGCGAGTGAGCAGGGGTGGATTTGTTTTTCAAAACGTATGTTTTCTCCCACTAGGCGAGGCGTAATCAGCATCTCTACTTCTTCAAGCAGTTCTTCTACTTGAACGGTTTTAAAAATTTCATCGAGAATTGGTTTTTTGGAAAAGCTGAGGAACCCGGTCAGTTGCCGATGTAAATTCTCAAACTCATGCATGACGACTTGGATATACGTCTGAAGCTGGGCCTGTTCCTGTGTAGACTCGCCGATCAGCTTCAGGAACCCTTCAATGGCGCACAAAGGATTACGTAGCTCATGAGCCATATTGGCGGCAATTTTTCCGAGCATGGTCAGTTTGTCGTTATGCAAATAGGAGATCGTCTCTTCCTTCTGGACCAGCTCTTTATTCATCATTTGTTCAAAGTGATAAACAGCCCAGAAGACACTTTCATCCATGGCCTTGCCCAGTTGGCTTTCCAAATAGTGCATTTCTTGTGAGGAGAGGGACCATCTCTGTAATTCTGGTTGGAGAACCCGCCAGAATACATTCCGGTACAATTGATATGTGCGCAAAATGGAGGAGAAGGGGAATTCCTGCGAACGAAGCCACTCTCCCATATCTAATGCCCAAGTCTGCATGTCATGATCTACATCCTCAACTAGATAGCGAGCCAAGAGCACTGTTCGTTTTTCTGCAAAATCGCGAGGAATGGTTACGGGAATTTCCATGCTGCGAACAATTTCTTGCAGCCATATTGTGGTGATACTTGGTGTTAAGTCTAAAATCTTTCTAGAAACGTCATAAAGGTTTAGCGTCACGGTCTCCACCATCTCTTATCCACCCCATTAAAATCGTAAGGGAAAATGCCTAATTTAGACAAGGTATAATTAGCCTGATTTCGCAATAAAATGTATTTTTTTCGGAAGTTTTTATCTACAAAATCCGCTGAAAACCGCCTTTTTTCGGAAAAATATTCAATCATGAGTCCGATTCTAGTCGCATAAAGTAGAATGGACGAACTTTATTGGACCAGGGAGGCAGGGATGGGCGAGTATTTTTGGCTGGGTCTTGTACACATCTTCATGATCGATCTGGTATTAAGCAGTGACAATGCTGTGGTCATAGGTATGGCCTGCCGCGGACTCCCTCAACAGGAGAGAAAACGGGCGATTTTATATGGGACATTGGGTGCAATCGTCTTGCGAATTGTTTTAACGGGAATGACTACCTGGATGTTGGATATTCCTCTCGTGAAGGCGATCGGGGGATTATTATTGCTATGGATCGCGTGTAAGCTGATGCTGGGCGAGAATGAAGAACTCGCAGACGTATCGCACAATCAGACAATTGGTCAGGCAGTCAGGACTATCATAGTAGCAGATTTTGTCATGAGTTTGGACAATGTTTTGGCAGTTGGTGGAGCAGCACATGGCGATTTATGGTTAGTTTTGCTGGGGTTAGCAATGAGCATTCCATTATTAATGTGGGGAAGTGTGTGGATTGCCCGCATGATGAATCGTTTTCCCAGTATGGTCATCATTGGTGGCGGAATTCTTACTTTTACAGCAGTTGATATGTGTCTTCAGGATCCGTATGTCTGGAAGTGGGTGAATCCTTTGCTTCTCAACCATATGTGGTTGCCCGTATTTGCTGCTGTAGTGGTCATGTTTTGGGGGCGGATGAAAAGGACGTGAAACGGTGATGAGGATTGTACATTCTTGGGCATACTATGCTCAATGAAAACATAGCGGGAAAGGAACTTTTTCGACATGAATACAAGCCTCTTGATGCTATGGGGATACTGGGATGAAATCTACCAGCGCTGCACCAGACTTACCTATATTGAGAAAGGGAAAAATATATTTCGGGTTGTCGTTTTACGCTATCGGGGAGAGCCACTCGTTACTACTGATAATTGCATCATTCATGAAGGGGATTTGATCTTAAAGCTACATATACACAATTATTACTTTGCTACCCTGTGCAAAGAAGTAAAGGATGAACTGCGCGTGGCACTTCTCTTGCGTAGACATATCCTCCAGTCACTGCCGCAGCTAGCCACGTTCCTGAATTCCATGGAAAATAAAGATCAAATAAAAGGGATAGTGGGAACGACCATGCTGCACAAAGGGGTAACACCTTTGGGTTTCTCGATTTCTGATGTACCCATGTCCTGGTTTTTTCGATACAAGCGATGGTACTTGCGTCTCATGCTCAGATTCGTGCATCCCAATGGAAAGCAACGATTGCAATCATGGAATCATGAAATGCCCTTAAAGCGCGTCTATATGTCCAAGGAATTATTACTCAATCGATATGCTGAGGGCAAGCAGCCTCTAGGAGAGTCCTACTAATGGCAAAGCGGTTTCTGTTAGTAACAGAGGAATGGGCAGGGAGTGGCCATCGGATGGCTGCCGAAGCTTTGCAAGAAGCTTTAATGGAAAAGGAGGGGGCACGATCGGCGCGAGTGGTGGGAGGGCTGAAAACCGCCAGTCCAAGCTTACGTGTGCTCTCTCATTTTTTTTATCGCAATATGCTGCGCTACGGTCAACCAGTATGGCAACGCATCTATGAACAGGAAGAATTGCTGGGCAGAGTATTGACCAAAGCACTGGGATGGTGGCTATCCCCAAGATTAACCAACCAACTATTGCAAGAAGAGAAACCAGATGTCGTCATCGCTACGCATGCATACTGCTTGTCCGCATTGGCAGAAGCGAAGAGAAGGGTATCCAAGCCTTTCCAGCTCGTTTGTGTGCCCACGGACTATCATATAAATCGGTTTTGGGTTCATCCAGCAATTGATGCGTACATGGTAGCACATGAGCAAATTGCGCAAATTCTAATCGATCGCTATGGGGTTGCCCCTGAAAAAATCCATGTTTATGGCATTCCAGTTCGTCCTGCTTTTACTACAGCGCTGCATACCGACAAAGCGGCTTTGAAAAAACAGCTTGGACTCGTGCCAGATCAATTCACCGTGCTGATTGGTGGGGGAGAAGGCGGTTATGGTGGAGTGGAGCAGGTCGTACGAGAGTTGCTGTTGGAAGAGCAACCATTGCAGATCGTAGTCGTAACAGGGAAGAATGCAAGCCTGTACAGACGACTGGCGGACTTGCTAGGTACGGAGGCCACCTGTCATCGTTTTATATTGAAAGGGTTTGAACCGCAAATGTGGCAGTGGATTGGAGCAGCAGACGCCTATATAACGAAGCCAGGTGGTATTTCGTGCGCGGAGTCACTTGCCCTTAAGACACCGCTCATTTTATTCCACCCATTGCCCGGACAAGAAAAGCATAATTGTTCGTTTTTACTCGAGCAACAAGCGGCGATCTTGGCTGAAACGCCGGTAGAAATCAAAGAGATCATCAGGTCATGGCGTCAGCCTGAGAAAAGGGATGCTTTTGCAGGAGGTTTGGACAAGCTGGGGCGACCGGAAGCAGCTCATCGAATTGCCCAGACTCTTCTCCAATTAACAGACTAAAATTGGAAGAAAAAAAGGACGCATGAACAAGCAAAACTTCACACATATTAAACTTACCAACGACGAGGAGGTGATATAGATGGCTAACAACAACAGCGGATCTCGTAACAACTTGCTGGTTCCTCAAGCAAACCAAGCTCTGGATCAACTGAAATACGAAATCGCATCCGAATTCGGCGTTCAGCTCGGAGCAGACACCACTTCCCGTCAAAACGGTTCAGTTGGAGGAGAGATTACAAAACGTCTTGTCTCCTTTGCTGAGCAACAATTGGCTGGACGTGGCTAATCTAATAAGCTGGATGAAGGGGAGGCACCTATGGTGTCTCTCTTTTTACGTTTCCATAAAAAGGTAATTATTGGCAGGTGAAAATCGGGGAGACTACCGCATTAAATAATGGGTGGAGGCGGATTCTATATGTGTTAGGAGGTGAGTGGATATGACAGTAGGAGCACAAGTAAAACAAACGCTTGCCAGCTTGAAAGGCGCACAAGCAGATTTTGAAACGTTTGCTCTTAGCACGCAAAACAAGAAAGCAAAGCAATTGTATTCGCAAGCAGCAGAGCAAACGCAATCCATTGTAGATAACCTCCAGCAGCGTGTAACGGAGCTGGAAAAGGAAGAACCACAGTTTAAGGGATTCTAGGAAGTGTTGGGAAAGGGAGAGGGACTCCCTCTCTCTTGGTTTTACTATCTATAAAAATCACCTCAGGTGATGGAGGTGGCTTATGCCTGATTGGTTAAATATCACGTTGCGTGCTGTTGGTGCAGTTGCGTACTTATTTTTACTGACGAAGATCATTGGGAAAAGGCAAATCAAGCAACTTACATACATCGAATATATCGTCGGCATCAGCATCGGCTCGATTGCGGCCTTCATGGCAACCGAAATGGATGGACCGATCTATCATAGTTTGATCGCCATGGGTGTTTTTGCGCTCTTCCCTGTAGTAATGGAGTGGCTTTCACTCAAAAGCAAGTTTCTCCGTGACTTTTTTGAAAGCAAATCAACGGTTCTCATCAAGGAAGGCAAAATTTTGGAAGACAATCTGAAAAAGGAACGATTGACCGCGGAAGACTTAATGGAACAATTACGCGTCAAAAATGTGTTCCGAGTAGCCGATGTAGAGTTTGCGTTAATGGAAACAAGCGGGGAAATCAGTGTCCTATTAAAATCAGAGAGTCAGCCGGTAACACCCAAACACCTTGAATTGAAGGTGGCTCCTTCGGAAGAAAATCAAGTGGTCATTATGGATGGGGTGATCATGGACGAGCCCCTGGCAACAGCAGGTCTGAATCGCAGATGGGTTCGCACGGAGCTGCAAAAAGCGGGAGTGGCTCTGGAAAATGTTTTCCTCGGGCAAGTAGACAAAGGTGGAGAGCTCTATCTCGACCTCTATGACGATAAACTGATGGTTCCTGGGGCCCAAGCCATGAAGCTGGCTTTTGCTACATTGAAAAAATGTCAGGCGGATCTGGAGCTGTACGCACTTAGTACAAAAAATGAACAAATGAAACGTACCTACCAAACCGATTCGGAACAGCTACAACAGATTATTGATCAAGTGAAACCGTTCATGATGCGGTAAAAAGGAGTGGGTGACATGGCAGATCAAAAAAAGAAAAAGCTGACTCCCGTCCAGCAAGAGTATCAGCAATTGGCAAAGACGCACGAGCCTCCGCGACCGCTTTTGCGTAATTTTATACGGGCATTTTTAGTGGGTGGCGGTATTTGTATGATCGGACAAGGGATACAAGAAATGTTCATTTACTACTTCGATTTTACGGAGAAAACCGCTGGGAATCCTACAGCGGCTGTCTTGATCATTCTTTCTGCTCTCTTGACCGGTCTAGGACTATATGACCGGATTGCCCAGTGGGCTGGAGCAGGTACGAGTGTGCCGGTTACGGGTTTTGCCAACTCGATTGCATCTGCGGCCATCGAGCATCGCAGCGAAGGATTTGTGTTGGGGGTCGGCGGTAACATGTTCAAGCTCGCGGGGTCTGTGATTGTGTTTGGAGTGGCGGCGGCATTCGTCGTTGGCTTGATCAAAACATTGTTTACGATGGGAGGCTGACGGATGCGCCAAGGTCATCAGTCTTGGGTCTTTCCTTTAAAACCTGTCATTCTCGGGCATGCTGCCATTGGTGGGCCTTTTGAGGCTAAGGGACCGTTAGCCGAAGACTTTGATATCTTGCACGGAGACTTGAATCTCGGACAAGACAGCTGGGAAAAGGCGGAGAAAGTCCTGCTGGAAGAAGCGTGCTCGAAAGCGGTGGAGAAAGCGGGGCTCACGAAAGAGCAAATCAACTTTATGCTTGCCGGGGATTTAATGAACCAGATCATATCTGCCAGCTTTTCGGCCCGGACGCTTTCGATTCCATTTCTGGGGATTTTCGGAGCGTGCTCAACAGCGATGGAAGGACTGGCCTTGGCTGCTCTCATGGTGAATAGTCAAGCTGCTGAATACGTTTTGGCTGGTACCTCCAGTCACAATGGGGCTGCGGAAAAGCAATATCGTTATCCAACCGAGTACGGCTCACAGAAGCCCCCAACGGCACAATGGACCGTGACAGGAGCAGGGGCTGCTGTTGTAGCTAGTCAGGGTAAGGGGTTGCGGATTACGGGTGCCACCATCGGGCATGTCGTCGATATGGGATTGACAGACCCATTCAATATGGGAGCAGCAATGGCGCCAGCCGCATTATCCACGATTGAGTCGCATTTCCGTGACTTTCAGCTCCCTCACGACCATTACGATTTGATCGTGACAGGCGATTTAGGACGAACGGGCCATGCCATTTTATCTGATCTGCTGCCCAAGCATCACATGCACATCCCATTAGAGCGTTACATCGATTGCGGAAAGCTCATTTATGGAGAAAATCCGAATGTATGGTCAGGTGGTAGCGGATGTGGCTGTATCGCTACAGTGACATACGGGCATCTGCTTCGGCGGATGAAGCAAGGAGAATGGAAGCGAATCTTGCTGATTGCCACGGGAGCCCTTTTATCTCCGTTGACCTTCCAGCAGGGAGAAAGCATTCCTTGCATCGCCCATGCCGTGGCTGTTGAGTCGGAGTAATTTGGAGAGTGATACCATGATGTTTTTGTGGGCGTTTCTCGTAGGAGGAACGATTTGTTTAATTGGTCAATTTCTCATGGATGTAGTCAAGCTCACACCTGCCCATACGATGTCCTCTCTTGTTGTCACTGGAGCAGTGCTAGATGGACTCGGTCTATACGAACCACTGGTTAATTTTGCCGGAGCAGGAGCGACAGTACCGATAACGAGCTTTGGAAATGCACTGGTGCACGGGGCAATGGCGGAGGCCGAGCAGCATGGAGTCATTGGCATAATAACTGGCATTTTTGAAGTGACAAGTGCAGGGATTTCGGCTGCCATCGTCTTTGGATTTATCACGGCAGTCTTGTTCCGACCAAAAGGATAATGGCAGGTACATGTTGCCACTTGTGCCAAAATACTTGAATTGAACCTACTTTCGCCAACTTGTAGAATGGGTTGGGTAAAGGAGGGTACAATATATGTGGTGGAGCAAGAAAGCAGTAACAACCTTGCTTGCTGCCTTTATGGCTGTAGCGTTTATTTTCCCGGCCGACTCCCTGGCAGCTACACAGATTCAGCGTGGTAGTGTGAACGGGGATGTATGGGATTTGCAGTATCGTTTGCAAATGCTGGGTTACTACAACGGCAACATGGATGGCATTTACGGAGCAAATACAACAAAGGCCGTCAGACAGTTTCAAAAAGCATACGGACTTCGCATTGACGGTATCACTGGTCCAAATACATGGCGCGTTCTTAAGAAAGTGTCGGTAAATAAAGCGGAAATGCAGATGCTGGCGCAGCTAGTCTATTCTGAAGCGCGCGGAGAGCCTTATGAAGGCCAAGTAGCTGTGGCTGCGGTCGCGTTGAACCGTATCCAGTCCAAAAAATTTCCCAATACACTTGCGGGTGTCATCTTTGAGCCATTAGCGTTTACCGCTGTAGATGATGGACAATTCTGGATGACTCCTAACAAGACTGCTTATCAGGCAGCTTGGGATGCCGTACGAGGATGGGACCCGACAAACAATTCTCTATACTACTTTAACCCTGTTACGGCAACTTCCAAGTGGATTTGGTCTCGACCACAAGTGAAAAAGATCGGCAAACACATTTTTGCCAAGTAATCATTGTAGTACATGCAGCCCTTAAAACAGCCTTCGTTATGATGCTGTTCGAGGGCTTTCCTTTTGACTGGAAACTATTGTTCATTGTTTTTGCAAAATAGTTCGATAAAATGATACGAAAGGATTCGCGCATATTTCCCCATGGAGGTTGATGATGAAGAAACGGATGATCCTTGCCTCGCTGGCAGCCTTTTTGCTCATAGGTACACCAGTTGTCGAGGCAGAAACAACTCACATGAACGAAACACCTTATGTAGACATTAGCGGCCATTGGGCAAAACAAGAAATCAATCAACTATACATAGCCGACGTAATTGGTCAAAACGAATATTTTCGACCTGATGACAACGTGACATTGGGTGAACTGCTCACGATGTTTGTGAATGCCAAAGGAATTGAGCCCCTTGGCAATAAGCAATCTTCCTTTGCGGACGTACCAGCAAACAGCTGGCTGTCGTCCTATGCGGAGACAGCCTATCGACTGGGAATTGTCCATGGGCAAAAGCAGGGGAATCACCTGTACTTACATCCGAATGCCCCAGTAAAAAGAGCAGAGCTCGCCTCTATTCTAGTAAGAACGATGGGGGACAGCGGAGCAGTCAATAACTTAAAGTGGTCTACGACGATCCAGACATTAAACGAATACTCGGATGGGAACAACGTGAACGAGAAAGAGCAACGCCCACTTGTTTACGCTGTGCAAAACGGGTTAATGGGTGCCTATGAGGACGGTACATTAAAGCCGAACAAGTATATGACGAGAGCCGAAGCAGCTACATACGCGGCCCTTCACTTGCTTCCGAGCAAGCCTAGAACATCAAAAGCCCTCGCAAACGGTACACCTTTTCGTCAGGAATTAACGGTACAGACGACTGCTTACAGCTACTCGAACGACAAGATTCTGTCGTATCTGGAGTATCCACTGCGCGAAGGGGTTGTAGCGGTTGATCCAAATGTCATCCCGCTTGGTACACACTTGTACATCGATGGCTACGGCTATGCAGTGGCAGCTGATATCGGTGGTGCGGTAAAGCAACGCCATGTGGATTTGTATCTTCCGACGGTGAATGAAGCCGAAAATCACGGTTTGCAAAAAGGCGTCAAAGTATACGTACTTGATTAATAAAAATGCTGAACATATTTCCTGCTCTTTCCACTCATACTAACGTGGAAGGGGTGGGATTTTTTTTATGGTTTGGGTGTTCGTTGGCTTGCTTGTTCTATTCATTTTGGTAATCATAACACCAGTACAGGTGACGTGCTTTTACAGTCGCGAGGGCAATAATGATCATTTGGAGATAACGATTACAGCTTGGGGTGTTATTCGAAGGAAATACGATATTCCCGTTCTCCTCTTGAAATTGACAGAAGCAGGACCAGAGCTGGTAGCGAAAGAGGAAACGATACAGCAAGGAAGAAAGGTTCGGGAGAGGGTCAAAGATTTTACGCGGAGGCAAGTAAAGAAATGGTATCAAAATTATCGTGAGTTGCTGGAAAAAGTGCGCGATTTGATGCCGTTGGTAAAGGAGCTGTTTAGACGAATTCGCTGTACGCATTTCGAATGGCATACATTGCTTGGCACAGGGCAGGCAGCAGAAACAGGTGCTTTGACAGGCTTAATCTGGGGAGTAAAAAGCATGATTGTCGGCGTAATATCAAACGCCATTTCATTGCGAGCTATGCCAGCGATGAGTGTACAGCCTGTTTGGAATCAGCCACTTTTACATACCAAAGTGCATTTTGTGCTGCATTTTTATTTGGGTCATTTCCTTTTCTCTGGGCTAAAAGTAATTCTGCGGGTTCGAAAAAGCAAGCAGCGAAAATGGCAAGCTGCGCCTACGCGTGCCTAAACACAAAAGTGACAGCATGAATATTTATTCCCTTATGCAAGGTACATGCTCCGGATTTGTTGGGGGAATGATAAAACATGACACAGACAGGAAGGAGGAACGACAAATATGGCAGACCACCCGATTCAAGGCCTCATGAGAACAGCGATGGAAAATCTCAAACAAATGGTGGACGTGAATACAATCATTGGTGATCCGGTTGAGACACCTGACGGTAGTGTCATTCTTCCAATCTCCAAGGTAGGATTTGGTTTCGCGGCCGGGGGTAGTGAGTTCCAATACGATCACCATCATAATGGGCACCAACACCATCAGCAGCATGAACATACTGGTCACCCGTTTGGCGGGGGGAGTGGTGGCGGTGTCTCCATCACACCTGTAGCTTTTTTGGTCGTTGGCAAACAAGGAATTCGTTCGATTCCGCTTGAAAATACGACCCATCTCTATGACCGGATTTTGGATTCTGTTCCGCAAATCGTGGATAAAGTTCAGGGGATGTTTACCAAATCGGATGAACCTCCTGTTTATTCCAATACGATTATTGCCAGGGCAGAAGAACAAGATTTGGAAGACCTTATGGATCGAAAATAAGGAAAGCACAAAACAGGTATGCCTCATACAAGGGGCATACCTGTTTTTTTGGTAGAAGGTATATGGCATTACCAGAGTTCGTTTACATACAAGCCTGTTTTTGCAACATGCTGATAATGAAGGCTCGAGCTGGAGGAGGCGATATAAGGATGGAGAGCCATCGCTTCCTCGTAGTAACGTGAAAAGGAGCCAAGGGGTTTGCTTTGCAATCCCAATGTGCCAGCTCTGAATGCTTGGGCTACACTCTCCATTGTATTTGTAAAGTCCACATAGTGGGTCTGCACGGCCTCCAACCATTTCTCATCGTCCATTTCCAGTTGTCCATCTGGTAACAGCTTGAGTCCAAACGTTTGGAGTTTTTCCTCTGCGTCTTTAGCCACCTGAGCGAATGCATCCAGCTTTTGCGTCGTCAAGATATCTGCTTTTTCTGCAAGAAATAGCTGCAGGCGATTGTATTTACTTACTAACGAGTATGTGCGTTCATGTAATCGCTCAATGTCAGGGCCAGTCTCGTCATCTTTCCCCGCATCAATAAATTCCCGAGCACTCTTCTCCAAATCTGAGGAAAAGCGGTAGAGACGCGATAAGGAATCGGAAAGCTCCGTTGTCCATTGCTGCTGACGAGTGTAGAACGGCTGCAAATTATAACGAAAGATCGGATTGACTGGTGTGCTTAATTTTGCATGAAGCATATGGGAATGATAGCGGCCGACCCGCTGCGTAAATGGAACGTGGCTGACTCGATTCGTTTTCATGTCGGTCACCTCCTCACAAACAAATGGAATGAATCCCCAGGAACAATTTACTATCTCCTATTATAGACGATGCCTACTCCATTTCAATGAGCAGATCGCCAGTTTGAATGGCTTCGCCTGCTTTCACATAGACGGCTTTAATTTTTCCGTCGAGCGGGGCCTGAATCGTCGTTTCCATTTTCATAGCTTCACTCACCAAAAGATGCTCGCCTTTACGCACCTTGTCACCTTCTGCTACAAGCACCTTGAGCACTTTTCCTGGCATGGAGGCACCGAGGTGGGCAGGGTTTTGCGCTTCTGCTTTTCGGCGGATCAGTTCAGAGACTTTTGCAGCCTGGTCACGGATGAAAATTTCGCGTGGCTGTCCGTTCAGTTCAAAATAGATGATGCGACGGCCATCTGGATGAAGCTCACCAACTGCAACTAGCTTGATAATCAGCGTTTTACCGCGCTCGATCGTAATGGCAGTTTCCTCACCCGGACGCAATCCGTAGAAAAATGTTCCCGTATTCAATACCGACAGGTCACCGTATTCCTTCAGGCGTTGTTCAAATTGCAAATAGACTTGCGGATACATGATATAGGACAGGACGTCTAAATGACTGGGCTCACGTCCGATTTTGGCTTCCAGCTCAGCAGCAACTTGCGAAAAGTCAATGGGTGCGAGCAATTCGCCAGGACGTGCAGTAAAGGCATCGCGACCTTTGAGTACGAGCTCCTGCAGCTTCTTCGGGAATCCGCCTGGCGGTTGGCCAAGATACCCTTGGAAAAATTGAATAACGGAATCCGGAAAATCGAGGCGTGTGCCTTTCTCCCAAATGTTTTCCTCATTCAAATTGTTTTGAACCATGAACAGTGCCATATCACCGACGACCTTGGAAGACGGCGTCACTTTTACGATGTCGCCACACATTTGATTGACGACAGCATACATGTGCTTTACTTCGTCCCAACGACCTTCCAGACCAACCGCTTTGGCTTGCTGTTCCAGATTGGTGTATTGTCCGCCTGGCATTTCGTGAACGTACACCTCCGTGTTGCTCGCTTTCATGCCGCTTTCAAAGCCTTGGTAGTACGGACGTACATCCTCCCAGTAATCAGACAGCTTGTTGAATGATTCAAGAGATAAACCAGTCTCACGCTCCGTGTGGGCAAGGCTCGCGATTAACCCGTTCAAGCTTGGCTGGGAAGTGAGTCCAGACATGGAACTGACGCAAGCATCGACGATATCCACGCCGGCTTCGATCGCTTTCAGAAGCATGGCCCCAGCGTTTCCTGACGTATCGTGAGTGTGCAGATGGATCGGAATGCTGATTTCTTGTTTTAAAGCAGAGACGAGCGAATAAGCAGCATAAGGCTTCAAAAGACCTGCCATATCCTTGATCGCGAGAATATGGGCACCTGCTTTTTCCAATTCCTTCGCCAGATTGACGTAGTAGGCCAGACTGTACTTGGTCTTGGTCGGGTCCAGAATATCTCCGGTGTAGCAAATCGCTGCCTCGGCCACCTTGCCGGATTCACGTACGGCTTCGATGGCTGTTTGCATCCCAGGAAGCCAGTTCAAGCTGTCAAAGATCCGGAAGACATCAATGCCATTTTCAGCAGATGCTTTGACGAAGGCGTGAATGACATTATCCGGGTAATTGGTGTAGCCTACGCCATTTGCTCCGCGCAAGAGCATTTGGAACAGGACATTCGGTATGCGCTGGCGAAGAATTTGCAGCCGCTCCCAGGGAGATTCCTGTAAAAAGCGCATTGTCGTGTCAAAGGTGGCGCCACCCCACATCTCCAGCGAGAAGAGGCCAGAACCGAGCTTGCCTGTCGCCTCTGCAATGGAGGCGAGATCGTAGGTGCGCACACGTGTAGCAAACAAAGACTGGTGGGCATCGCGGAAAGTTGTGTCTGTGACGAGCACCTGCTTCTGCGCCTGAATCCAGCGTACCAGACCGTCGGGACCTTCTGTGTCCAGAATTTGCTTCGTACCGTCCGGATATGGCTGGGTAAATGGTGTCCGCGGGATACGAGGCGAGTCGAAGTGCGGCTTTTTCTCCGATTTAGGGAGACCGGGATATCCGTTGACAATCGTGTCTCCGATATAAGATAGTAACTTGGTACCCCGGTCCTGACGGCCAGGGAAGATGAACAGCTCTGGTTTGGTGTCAATAAACGACGTATCGTAGTTGCCACTTAAAAAATCAGGATGTGTCACGACATTTTCCAAAAACGGCAGGTTCGTTTTCACGCCACGAATACGGAACTCACGCAAAGTTCGCAGCATTTTGCGAGCCGCTTGATCGAAGCTCGTGCCATACGTGGAGATTTTGACTAGTAGCGAGTCATAAAACGGTGTAATGATCGCGCCTGGATAACCATTGCCTCCATCCAGCCTTACGCCGAAGCCTCCACCGGAACGCCAGGCGGATAAGCGGCCGGCATCTGGCAGGAAGTTGTTTTCAGCGTCTTCTGTTGTGACACGGCACTGGATGGCAAAACCACTCATCTGGATGGCGCTCTGCGCTCGGATGCCAATTTCCTCATCGGAGAGTGCATGACCTTCGGCTACACGAATCTGCGACTGAACAATGTCGATTCCAGTGATGAGCTCCGTGATGGTATGCTCTACCTGAATGCGTGGGTTGACTTCTATAAAATAAAAACGCTTGTCCGGCGTTAACAAAAATTCGACAGTACCAGCGTTCGAATAGCCGGCTTTTTTCATGAGAGTGAGAGCAGCCTGGCAAATATCTTCACGCAGCTTGTCATCCAGCGATAGGCTCGGTGCTACTTCGACCACTTTTTGATGGCGGCGTTGAACAGAGCAATCGCGCTCATACAGATGAACGATGTTTCCGTGGTTGTCACCGAGAATTTGGACCTCGATGTGTTTGGGTTGTTCCAAGTATCGCTCCAAATACACCTTGGCATTGCCGAAGGAAGAGCGGGCTTCGGAACGGGCACGATCTAACGAATCTTGCAATTCCTCCTGACTGCGGACGATACGCATGCCACGGCCTCCACCGCCAGATACGCCTTTAATAATGATGGGGTAGCCGTATTCTTTGGCAAAGAGAAGCGCTTCTTGGAGTGTTTCGATTGGCTCGGGAGTGCCTGGAATCACCGGGATTCCCGCTTCAATCGCAAGACGGCGGGCTTCTACCTTGTCCCCGAATTTGTCGATCAGCTCAGGGGATGGTCCAATGAAAATGATGCCTTCCTCTTGGCAACGCTTTGCAAAATCTGCATTCTCAGCAAGAAATCCGTAGCCTGGGTGAATGGCATCGATATCGTTGCGCTTGGCAATTTCGATAATGCTTTCAATATCGAGGTAAGCCTCAATAGGCCCTTTTCCCGCTCCGACCAAGTATGACTCGTCAGCCTTGAAGCGATGGATAGAAACGTTGTCCTGCTCGGAGTATACAGCTACCGTACGTATGCCGAGTTCCGTTGCGGCACGGAAGATCCGAATGGCGATCTCACCGCGGTTTGCTACCAGTAGGCGATTGATTTTTCTCTTTTTCATGATTCTCTCCCCCTTACGTCTCGGAAAAAAGACGTATTAAAATTATATATAGAACAAATATACAAAATTTTCGCGACACAAGACACCACTTTTTTGGAGCACAGGAGGATAGATGAGCATGAATAATCAGAACGACAAGCTGCCTGTATTTGTGTACGGCACACTTTTGGCGGGCTTTGGAAATCATAGGAATTACGTGAAACCGTATAAGCATGTGTCAACACCTGCGACGATTCAAGGTGAGATCTATCATTTGCCGGCAGGCTATCCGGGATTGCTGAAGGGAGTGCAGGAGGTCGTGGGGGAGATCGTCACGTTTGCCCCTGATGTGTACGAGCAAGCACTAGCTGGACTGGACGAGCTGGAGACGTACTATGGTGAGGGTGATCCGCGCAATGAATATGAACGGATCATCGTGCCAGCTACCATAGAAGGAACAGGTCAGGTCGTGAACGTCTACGTTTATCGTTATTTGGATCAAGATCTGGTCAAGCGAACAGGGGTGCACATTCCGCATGGGAATTGGCGACGCTACATGCAGGAGCTGCCTGAATAGCCCGTACTAGTTTTGCTAAAACTGGTAGGGAAAAGGAGGGAGCCCTGCCATGGAATTACTTCATTGTGAACCTGCACAAATCTGGCGTTACCTGATTCCGCAAAATCACTGGATGTTTCCCGACGAGGTTCCAGAAGATGAACTGATCTTTCATTATCGCGACCATATTTATTTTGTAAACAATGACGGCTCAGTTTTGTCTATGCCACAGCCTGCTTGCTTCGAAACGCTGGATATGGGGACCTTGCTGGAGTATCTGGCAACATCGGACGACACCATTGATTTTGACGATGAAGGAGAATTCGACTACGGCCATGTCTTAAAGCGTATGGGCTATATCGTGCCAGTCAGGGACAAGCGGGAAAAAGCCACGTATCAAATTGAGATTATCAACACAGCATTGCCGAAAGCACATGGAACGCGGTACGAAATGAAGCAGGTTACCTTCGCTTTTGCCCTCTATCACGCGCTGATGCGCTGTCATGAGCTGAATGCAAAAACGGATTGGGAGTATGAGCATGAAGTGAAGCGAATCGCCGTGGTACAAGCCAAGCGAAGCGGAAAAGTGCAAGTGAATCTGTAATTTCTACTATTGGCATAGTGAAAAAAAGTGAATGATAGGTTATGATAATTGAGGTACATACTGAAAGATTTGGTGAGGAGGAAGAAATCATGACAACTGCTGTTGAGCGTCAAGGCGCATTTGTATTCAAAGGTGGTCCTGTAACACTGCTTGGTCCTGAAATCAAAGTAGGAGATACTGCTCCTAACTTTACTGTAGTAGGTGGCGATCTGTCCCCTGTAACTTTGGAAGATTCCAAAGGCACTGTTCGCATCATCTCCGTAATCCCTTCTATTGATACAGGCGTGTGCGATGCACAAACTCGCCGTTTCAACGAAGAGGCTGCGAAATTGGAAGGCGTTACTGTGCTGACAGTTTCCGTTGACCTGCCATTCGCACAAAACCGCTGGTGCGGTGCTGCTGGCATCGACAAGGTGAAAACTGTATCTGACCACAAAGACCTGAGCTTCGGTACAGCTTACGGCGTAGCGATCAAAGAATTCCGTCTCTTGTCTCGCGCTGTATTCGTAATCGATGCAAACGACAAAGTTGTACATGCTGAGTATGTGGCTGCTGCTGGTGAGCATCCAAACTACGAAGCTGCGATTGCTGCTGCACAAGCTGCGAAGTAAGCATTTTTCATAAGTAAGCTCCCTTTTTGTCCAAGTGACGAGAAGGGAGTTTTTTTATTTGCAACAAGTGGAAAAATAGTCTTGACGGAGTTAGTAACCAGTGGTTATATTATAACCAACGGTTACTAACCACTGGTTATAAAGTTTTTTCAATGAGTAAGGAGCTGAATATCACGCAATGGCAAGCAAACAAGAAATACGCTCAGAAGAAACGAAACGAGCCATTTTGACGGCGGCAGCAGACCTTTTCGCTACCCGAGGCTTTGAAACGGTATCCATCAGGGAAATCGCCAAAGCAGCTGGCTGTTCCCATACAACCCTCTATATTTATTTCAAGGACAAAGAAGCACTGCTTCATCATCTTTCCAAGGAACCTTTGCAAAGCTTGGCTCTGCAAATGGAAGAAACACTGTCCAAACAAGGAAGAACGCCAGAAGAGAACCTGCGTGAAATCAGCAGTAAGTTCATCCACTTTTGCTTGCGCAATCGAACGATGTATACCTTATTCTTCATGATCAAAGCCTCTCGGATCGATGTAGAGGAACCGGAAAAAGAATTGCAAACGCTGCGCAATCAATTGTTTGGTTTGTTGAGGCAGGCTGTAAGACGTTGCTTGCCAAGTGGCATAGAGGAAGAAAAAGCGCTCGCCCATGCACGGATTTACTTTTACACGCTGCATGGCATCGTCGGTACGTATACACATTCCGAAGAACCATTGGACAGCTTGATGGAAAGGCTAGCCCCTACATTTGCTCTAGCCGTAGATGTTTTTCTGGCAGGAAGTCAAAACATAATGAACAGGGAGTGACGAAGAAATGATAAGAGTGGAGCAAATTTCGGCGAACATTTGGTGTATCAGAGCGTGGTTGTTGATTCCTTTGCGGGTCTGGATTGTCAGAGAGGAGGATGGCGTAACGCTTGTCGATGCGGGGATGCCATTTATGACGAAACGGATTATGGCCTTTATCGAGCAGTTGAATGCAGGGCCACTCAAGCGAATAGTGCTGACGCATGGTCATTCGGATCACGTGGGAGCCGTTAAAAAAATTGCGGCGGCAGAATCCGTACCAGTCTTTGCCCATCGAATTGAGATTCCGTATATGGAAGGAAAAGAGCTGTATCCTCGTCGTAAAAAGCTGGAAGTAAACGTCCAGCCTGGCTTGGCTCAGCCTTTGCCAGAGGATGCCGAAGGGAATGTAGCTCCCATTGGTGGACTACAACCTTATCTGACACCCGGTCATTCTCCGGGGCATGTGGTGTATTATCACGAAAAGGATGGAGTGCTTTTGGCGGGAGACTTGTTTACTTCCAAACGCGGCGGATTGCATCGTCCCATGCCGATGTTTACGGCGGATATGGCTCAAGCACTCAAAAGCAGTTTGATCGTCCGCCAATTGCGACCACGCCATTTGGAAGTATGCCATGGTAAATCGATCCAAAATCCAGCAGAACAGCTCGATGATTATTTGAATGAGGTCTCTACTACTTTTTCGATTCCAACGAGTGTTTGGCAATCATAGGGCAATTCTCGACTGAGCCAAATTGTATGAAACGAATCTCCTTTTTCTCGCGTCATAGGTTTGAGGTGATTGGATGAAAAAGGTAGGATGGCTTGGTCAACTATTTCTGATAGCGACACTGTTACTGACGGGGTGTGGGAACGGATCGTCCACGCAAGGGACTGCGCAGCTTACGGAACCACCACAGCCAGTCATTGAATGAAGCGGAAAAACAGCTGCGACGGTGCCTGCATCTTCCTGCTGGAGCTATAATAACGAGGCGATCTGCAAGGATACGGCAGCACCACCAGAACTCGTCGCAGAGCATAAGCCTGCACCCCTGCAAGTAAAGCCGGGGGCAACGCTGACGGTTACTTTTGCCCAGCAGCCAACCGCAAATACGGTCAAGGTAACCCAATGGGACGGCGTGAAAGAAGTTGAGCAAGCAGTGGAAAACGGCAATCAGTGGAAGGCACCCGAACAGCCGGGCTGGTATTTGTTCGATGTTCGCGGTCAGTGGACGCAAGGCGATGCAGGTCATGCATTTGTCATCGAAGTGAAAGACAACATCTGATAGACAGCCCAGACGGTTATGGCCAAACAGCCATGATCGTTTTTTGCTATACTGAGGAGGAGGGAAGACTTAAAGGAGAGACAACATGCTAGAAGAATTAATTAGCTTCACGGTTGATGAGGCCGACGCAGGGCAAACCGTCCGAGAAGTGCTGCAAAAGCGGTATGGTGTATCGCGTCGCTTGCTCATACGTGCCAAGTTTAAAGGCTCCATTACACGGAATGGCGTCCTCGTATTTGTGAACGAAAAATTGCAAGCCGGCGATAAAATAGCAGTCATGGTTGAAGAAGAAGCGGAAGAGACCGTTTCCCCAGAGGACATGCCGCTCTCCATCCGTTACGAGGATGAGGATCTGATGGTCATCGCAAAGCCAGCGGGATTGGTCGTTCATCCGACAGGAAATCATCCCAGTGGAACGTTGGCAAACGGGATGATCGCTTATTGGAAAAAGCGTGGCGAGCACAGAAAGTTCCGAGCAGTGAACCGTTTGGATAAAGATACATCAGGCTTGATGATCGTGGCGAAAAATCAATGGGCGCATGAACAATTCAGCCGCATGCAGCAGATCAGGACGTTGCAGCGGACTTATCGGGCTATCGTTCAAGGAATCGTGGAGTCAGACGAAGGTACGATTGATGCGCCGATAGGCCTTGCGGAAAATTCGTTTATTACCAGACAGGTAAGGCCGGATGGGCAGACAGCTGTTACCCATTATCGTGTGCTTGCCCGAGGGGAAGGCATGAGTTTTGTCGAGGTGAAGCTGGAGACGGGGCGCACGCATCAGATTCGCGTACATATGAGCAGTGAAGGGCACCCACTTGCCGGAGATGATCTGTACGGGGGAGAACGGGAGCATATCGGCAGACAAGCTTTGCATGCATGGGGGCTATCCTTTGTCCATCCGCGCAGTGGTCTTGCGATGAGCTGGGAGGAGCCGCTGCCAAATGATATGGAGCAGCTAGTTGAACAATTTTTTCCTGATTATCCGGGTAAGGAAATGACCTAGGCGAAAAATTTCGTCATTTCCCTCTGGAAAGCTGTAAGCGTTTTCGATATGATAGAAGAAATACGTTACAAACATGGGAAACACAACAGAGAATAGCTGGCTGTCTGCGGGGGAAAATCCCGCAAAGATTTTTTTCAGTAGCAGACTAGACCCAGCTTGCGCCTGATGCCTGTTTCGGATCGTTTTGACAAAGAGGGCTTCCCTTTTTATTTGTCATGCACCGGAATTGCTTTGGGGGTGAGCTGGGTTTTCTTATAATATCGGAAAGCATACACCTCTTCGGGTTTCTTCCCGATATTACGGATAACATTCCGCTAATACGCGGTCGCTCATCCTTGAGCAAGCCTCGATATAGGTTTTCTTATTTGCCCAAGAGAAGGAGAGGGTTTCATGAAGCTGGTTTCCTATCGAGAAAAGGAAAGGGATGCTTGGCGAGCAGGGCTGGTGCGAGAAGGAAAAGTCAAAGATATTGCGCATGCTTGCCCGGGGGCGCCGAGTACAGTGCTAGGTTTGCTTGAGAAGTGGGCAAACTGGCTACCCGTTATCCAAACCGCATATGAGGCAGAGGAAGGCTGGGATTTGGAGCAAGTCGAGCTAGGCTCGCCACTTCCGCGTCCCGCCAGCTTTCGTGACTTTTACGCCTTCGAGGCTCATGTGAAGACAGCGCGAGCCAAACGCGGACTTCCGATGGTGCCCGAATGGTATCACTTCCCCGTCTTTTATTTTTCGAATGCAGCAGCTTTTACAGGGACGCAAGCGAATATTCGCAGACCAAAAGCAACCGAGTGGTTGGACTATGAGCTGGAAATTGCCTGCGTGATTGGAAAAGCAGGAATAAACATTCCAGTGGAACGAGCGGAAGAGCACATCGCTGGATATTGTATTTTAAACGACTGGAGCGCCCGGGATATACAACGGGAGGAGGTCAAGGTTGGCTTAGGGCCAGCCAAGGGCAAAGACTTCGCAACATCCATGGGGCCCTGGATGGTTACGCCGGAGGAGCTGGCGGATGTACGCATCACAGGCGAGAAGGGCAGCCGCTACGATCTGAAGATGGTGGCACGCATTAATGGTAGGGAGTATTCCAACGGAAACTTCAAAGACATTCACTATACATTCGCTGAAATGATTGCCCGTGCCTCGGAGGATTGCTCCTTGTATCCCGGAGATGTTATCGGATCGGGAACAGTAGGGACTGGCTGCATTTTGGAGCTGGGGACAGAGCAATATGCTTGGCTTGCGCCAGGTGATGTAGTGGAGCTAGAGGTGGAACGCCTCGGTGTGCTTCGCAATACGATTTGTGAATAGGGATGAAAAAAGGAGGAAGGAACGTATGGCTTTTTATCAACGAATGGGGGAAGTTCCAAAAAAGCGGCATACGACGTTTTACAAGCCGGATGGGGGATTGTACCGCGAGCAAGTGATGGGAACCAAAGGGTTTTCCGGGATTCAATCGATTTTGTATCACCACAATCCGCCAACACAAGTGAGGGAGACGCGTAAATACGCAGACGTCCGCTTGGAATATGTGGAGCAGGTTGATTTGAAGCATCAGCATTTTAAAACATTTGATGTTCAGCCGGGCGGAGACCCGATTTTCGGGCGTCGCTACATGCTGGGGAATAACGATGTCGTCATGGCCGTATGCGCACCTACAGAGCCGATGGATTACTTTTATCGTAATGCAGACGGGGATGAAGTCGTCTTTGTCCATCAAGGTGAGGGAGAGCTGCAAACAATTTTCGGTACACTCACTTACAAGCCGGGGGACTACCTCGTCATTCCGATCGGCACGACCTACCGGATTGTACCTTCTGTGCAGAGTCGTTTCCTCGTCATTGAGTCCCAGAATGAGATCGTGCCACCAAAGCGTTATCGCAACGAACACGGTCAATTGTTGGAACATTCGCCGTTTTGCGAAAGGGATATTCGTGTGCCGGAAAAATTGGTGACGCATGTGGAAAGCGGAGACTTCGAGGTGCGCGTCAAACGCCAGTCCGTGGTCTACAGCTACTTCTTTGATTTCCATCCGTTCGATGTCGTTGGCTGGGACGGTTATTTGTATCCGTATGCACTGAGTGTTCATGATTTTGAACCGATTACTGGACGCATTCATCAACCGCCACCTGTCCATCAAACCTTTGCTGGTCAAAACTTTGTCATCTGCTCATTCGTTCCGCGGATGTACGACTATCATCCGCAAGCGATCCCTGCGCCTTACTACCACAGTAATGTTGAAAGTGACGAGGTGTTATACTACGTAGATGGCAATTTTATGAGCAGAAAAGGCATTTACGAGGGATCTATTACCCTGCATCCAATGGGGATTCCTCACGGGCCGCATCCAGGTAAGGTAGAGGCGAGTATTGGGAAAAAAGAAACGCAAGAGCTAGCTGTCATGCTGGACACATTCCACCCACTTCACGTCACAAAGCAAGCGTTGGAAATTGAGGATGAGGCATACATGTCAAGCTGGTTGCCACCGCAGGAATAGGAAGAGGTGTAAAAACACAATGGAAATCGCCATTCACGAGATTGAACGGCAGGAAAAATACAAGCTCTTGATCGGATGTATCGTCCCACGGCCGATCGCTTGGGTCACCTCGCTAGGGGAGGGAGGAATCGTCAATGCCGCTCCTTTCAGCTATTTTAATGTCGCCAGCATTGAACCGATGATGGTTTCGGTTGCCGTCATGCGCAAGCCGGGGAGTGTCCCAAAGGATACGGCACGAAACATCATGCAAACGGGAGAATTCGTGGTCAATATGGTCGACGTACACAATGTGGAGGCGGTCAATCAGACTTCTGCTGATTATCCGCCTCAGATCAGTGAAGTCGAGGCATTGGGGCTGGAAGTCGCTCCATCTGTTCGCGTCAAGGTGCCGAGACTCCGTGCATCCCGCATCCATTTTGAGTGCAAGCTGCATCAGATTGTGGAATTAGGTAGTCCGACGACTTCGGATTTGATTATCGGGGAAGTGGTGCATGTACATGTAGCGGATGAGCTATATCATGCAGGACGTATTGATGCTACAGCGTTTGCACCCGTTAGCAGATTAGCGGGTCATACGTATGCGACGCTGGGCGAACAGTTTGATCGTCCCCGCCCCGTTTATGAGCCACCTGCCAAATGATCGATCTCCGTCCAGCGACGGAGGACAAATCCCTCTACGGACCATTTTACCGAAATCGCCTATCGGGTATCCTGTAGATACAAGGCAAGCGGATACTGTAGAGAGGGTGGAATACAATGATGGAAAGACGACTATACCGTTCTCATGATAAACGGCTATTTGGGGTTTGTGGTGGGATAGCGCAATTTTTGCGCATTGACTCTACGCTGGTACGAGTAGGAGTTGTCGTTCTTACTGTTTTTACAGGAGTACCGATTTTGCTTTATTTGCTGATGGCGATGATTATGCCAAAAGAACCGCATTGGTCATACGCTTCTGACGGTTTCCCGATGCATGATGTTCCATATAGTGGACATGCACGCATGAACGATTTGGATCAGGAAATTGACCGTCTGGAGAAGCGTGCTTTGGTACAGGAAGTGTATCGCCTGCGCGAAGAATTGGGCAAATACAAAGGACTCTAAAGTAAAGAAGAGACTTCCAGGGCTTTACGCTCACGGGAAGTCTCTTTTCACTTTTACCTATTTTGATCCCACCAAAAAATGGTCGGCAACTTCTGGAAATCGTTGCATAACATATAAGGTGGAAAACCTACATAGGGAGGGAAAAGCAGTGTATCTCGGCGTGTTCGATTTGAATCAGCGTTTGGAGCAAACCCGCAAAATCCTGCGGGAAAAGCAACATCTGAAAAAACTGATTGAAGAAGACATCCATGACTTGGAACAAGACGTCAAAGAATTAGAAGCGATGACGGCGAAACAAGAAAAATATGCGACCAGTGCCCAGCGCTAAAACGGCTCTATGAGCGACAAAAAGAGGAAGTGGCAACTGCCGGAAGAAGGCAGGGAGCCACTTTTTTAATTGTGAAGCGCTTGGTCCAAAACCTTTTCCACGATGGCAGGAACCATGCGGATCGCTGCACTATCGGTTCCGTACGTCTGGCTATCCGCATAAGTACCTTCCATCAACAAAATCAACGTATAGGCCAACTCGCAAGGATGCGCAGCGCCAAGGGCAGTCGTGCGGTCCAAAAAGGCGTCGCGGATTCGTTTCTGATGGGAGCAAACCAACTCGCGAACAGGATGAACCGGATCAGGAAACTCGGCAGCTACATTAATAAAACAACAGCCGCGAAATTGCTCGTTGGTCGCTCGCTCTGCCAGATCAGCAAAAAACTGAATGAGCTGCTCTCGCGGCCGATTGGGATGTTTGGCGATGCTCTCTTCCCACTCTTGCCAAAAAGCGTCTTGCTTTCGGGTCATGTAGGCGAGAATCAGGTCTGTTTTCGAGGAAAACTGCCGATAGACGCTCATTTTATTCATTCCAGCACGCTCGACGATGGCGTCTACACTGACGGCATGAATCCCTTCTTGATAAAACAATTCTTCAGCAGCTTTCATTATGATCTCTTGCGCTTTTTCACGAGGCACGCGAGGCCGTTTTGCTTCTGTCATATACCATCCCCCATTTAGGACTTCCAAACGTCGGCGACGATTTCAAAAGAGCGCACACGATCGGCATGGTGGTACATTTGCGTCGTAATCATGAGCTCATCTGCTCCTGTAGCATCGAGCAACTCTTGCAGCTTGCTTTTCACGGTAACAGGGCTGCCGATGATGGAAGAACGCAGCTGTGCTTGGACAGACAGTTTTTCGAATTCGCTCCATAGTTCATCCATATTGTCCACAGGTGGTTGGATTGGCTTGAGATCGCCGCGGACGAGATTTAAGAATGCCTGGTAATGGGACGTGGCGAGTCGATTCGCGAGCTCATCCGTATCGGCTGCCATCACGTTGACGCCAACCATGGCATATGGCTGATCCAGCACTTCCGATGGACGGAAACAATGGCGATACGTCTGCAAGGCAGGCAAGGTGAAGTTCGGTGAAAAATGTCCAGCAAAAGCAAACGGCAATCCGAGCATGCCCGCCAGGCGCGCTGAGAAATCGCTGGAACCAAGCAGCCAGATCGGGATGTTCAGACCTTCACCAGGGATAGCGCGGATGGCCGATGCCGATTCGCTTGTACGTGGACGAAGATATTCACGCAACTCCTCCAATAACTCCGGGAAATCCTCTCCACCAACCCGCAAATCGCGGCGTAGCGCACGTGCTGTTCGCTGGTCCGCCCCGGGTGCCCGTCCTAGACCTAGGTCGATCCGGCCTGGATAGAGGGACTCCAATGTCCCGAATTGCTCGGCGATCACGAGTGGAGCATGGTTGGGCAGCATAATGCCGCCTGAACCTACACGGATCTTGCTGGTGCCGCCAGCAATGTAACCAATGAGAACGGAGGTGGCAGAGCTGGCTACGCTGGGCATTGCGTGGTGTTCGGCGAGCCAATAACGTGTAAAGCCCCATGTTTCCACCTGTTGCGCCAGGTTGAGACTGTTTTTATACGATTCAGCAGCGTTGCTCCCCTCCGTAATAGGGGCTAGATCGAGAACGGACAGCGGAATGTCTCGCAGTTGCTTAGATGAGATTGTATCGGACATGGGATGAAACCCTCCTTGTGCTTAGCGGTTGCTGGCGGATAAGTTTGTTACTGAGTAGTAACAAAACGTACTTGCATCATACGGAGCGGCAGATGGGATGTCAACGCTTGGATGTGCGACCGAGCACATTGGGAGAAAAAGAAAAAGCCCTGACAATGCAAGGGCTCTTCGTACATCCTTATTGTTTTGTTAAAATAACAGGTCCATTCGCGGTAATAGCGATGGTGTGCTCGTATTGAGCGGACAGCTTCCCATCGCGTGTACGTGCTGTCCAACCATCTTCATCGACAGTCGCGTGATACGTTCCGATGTTCAGCATGGGCTCAATGGTAATGACCATGCCTTCTTTGAGGCGTTGTCCTCTGCCAGGAGGGCCAAAGTGAGGGACAAACGGCTCCTCATGCATTTCCTGACCGATACCATGTCCGGTAAAATCGCGCACGACGGAGTAGCCCTGTTCTTGCGCATACGTTTGGATGGCGTGGGAAATGTCACCGATCCGATTGCCTACAACAGCTTGCTCAATACCGAGGTACAGCGATTTTTCCGTGACTTCCAGCAGTCTTTTCGCTTCCGGGGACACTGTTCCCACTTCATACGACCAAGCGGAGTCAGCCAGCCAACCGTTTTTGCGAACAACCATGTCGATGGTAACGATATCGCCATCACGCAGTGGCTCTTTTTTCGGGAAGCCATGGCAGATGACATCATTTACTGAACCGCATGTGGCATAGGGATATCCATGAAACCCTTTTTGCTCAGGGGTCGCGCCATTTTCAGCCAAAAATTCTTCTACGAATTGATCAATCTCCCAGGTAGAAATGCCTGGACGAATCATCTTGGCAATCTCACGATGACACGCAGCCAAAATCTTGCCTGCTGCATGCATGAGTTCAATTTCTTCAGGTGTCTTGAGGATAATCATCGACTCTCTCCTTCTCCTCGTTAGTCAAGAACTCTTTATAGTATATAGTGTAGACCCGTTCTGCGCCAATTGCCACACCGAAAACGGCATGGTAGGATGAGGAAGAAATAATCAACCCTGGGGGTAGGTAGCGTGGACAAGTTTCAAGAACATCTGGCGAACTACCAGATTCATGTAAAAGAAGACGTGGAAAAACGTATTGCCTTTATTCGTGAGCAAATTGACGGAAATGGCCTCGGCGGTGCAGTCGTCGGTATTTCTGGCGGGATTGACAGTGCCGTTACGGCAGCGCTGTGTGTTCGTGCATTAGGCTCTGAACGCGTCATTGGCGTATGGTTGCCTGCTTACTCGCAAACCGTTCATGAAACAGATTCCAAGCGACTTGCTGAAGCCATTGGATTTCAATTGCACTCGGTAGATGTAGGGCCAGCGTATGATGCTTTGGTACCTGCTATCGAGGGCGTACTTGGGCTTGATGACAAAACAAAGGGAAATACAAAGGCTCGCTTGCGCATGACAGTGCTGTACGCCATCGCTAACCAAAAGGGATACTTGGTAGCGGATACGTGCAACCGCAGCGAGATTCATGTTGGCTATATGACAAAAGGCGGAGACGGTCTTGCCGACTTTAATCCAGTCGCTAGCTTGACGAAGCATGAGATGCGAATTCTTGCTGCTGAGCTCGGGGTGCCTGGAGAAATCATCACGAAGCCGCCTTCTGCCGATTTGTGGGAAGGGCAGACAGACGAACAGGAGATGGGCTTCACCTATGAGGATCTGGATCGTTTGCTGATTACAGGGGAAACTCGACCGGAGGCCAAAGAACGCATTGATTATCTGCATCGAATCTCTGAGCATAAGCGCAACATCATGCCAGGCATATAGATATGGCACAATCCTACAAGCTGTTTACCAGTTGTCTGTGGCAAACGACCAGTGCAGTCGTATCAACAGAGCAGCGTCTCTACTTGTTTGATCCGGCCTATTTTCCCAATGAGGTAGAGGCGATTGCTGACTATGTGCAGAGTGAGAGGAATGGAAGAGAGCTCGTTCTTGTCCTGACTCACGGAGATTGGGACCATGTTGTCGGAGTCGGCAAATTTCCGGATGCCACAGTCATTGCACAAAAGGAAATCCTCACAGCTGGACGGATCGAGGGTAAGCTGAACAAGGCGAAAAAGTTTGACGGGTCGTATTACGTGGTCAGATCGTATGAAGTAGGAATGCCGAAGTTCACCAAGCTTGTGGAGGATGCGCAAGATTGGCAGGAAGTCTTTTTCCTGCCTGTACCAGGACATACACCTGATCAGATGGCGACCTTGTTCCGGGAGCAGAAGCTGCTTGTTGTCGGCGATATGCTATCCAATTTGGAGTTCCCGTTTATCGATGACAGCGGTGCCTATTTAGAGAGTCTGGAAAAGATCGAACGGTTAGTTCTTCAAGGGGAAGTGGAAGAAGTCATCCCTGGACACGGAGTGCCTGCAAAAGGACGCGAGGAAATCCTGCATCGAATTGAACGGGATCGCCAGTACTTGGTGGATGCACGTGCAGTTGTTTTCGAAGGTATCGCCAATAACGTAGAGGAAGATGTACTGAAGGAGAAGTTTTCCCAACTGACGTACGATGGTGTATCGATCGATGAACATCTTCGTTCTTCCCATGACCAAAACCGGGATCAACTATGCAAGGAAGCTATTTCGCAGAAAGGTTGATTATTCCACGGTTTTATAAGATAATAGGGGTTACGCAAATCTTTCTAGGAAAGAGGTGGAACAGATGTCTACGACTGAATTGATGCTGAGAACAAGTCTGGAAGGACGTGTGAAGCGTACGTTGCAAACGTACTTCCGTCGCCCTAACGACGTGTTGATCAAGGAAAGCCTCGGAGCGAACGGTTTGTCCCCAGAGCAAGTGGAAGTAACTGTAGAGCTCTTGAAAGAAGACAAAACTGTTGCCGAAATCATGGAGCACCTGCGCGATAAAGGCTACTTTGCATAACTTTGCGAGCAAAAAAGACCGGACTGACATTGATTGTCGGACCGGTCTTTTTCGTTCGAGATTAAGGGGTAGGGCTTTCCTCGGGTAATGAGCGCCGTAATTTCTTGCGGCGATACAATAGCAGGCCAGTTAAAACGAGAAAGTAGCTCGCGAGCGCGACAATCAGCCCCATGATGGCACTCCCGGTAAAATAGACAAGTCCTTTTTCTTTCATCCAGTGAAGCCATGGCATTCCAGGCTCCTGATGGATCAAATTCTCTTGTAACGGTTTGCCGATCAACACGTATCCAATATTGTAATTGATGAGAATGAAAAGCGGTAAGATGAGCTTTCCGATGACAAACGCAACCAAACCAGCAGGCAAACTGGCGCGAAACAGCTTGCAGAGTGGGAAAAGCAACAGAAACGCGATGCCAAAAGTAGGCAGGGTAATGAACTCGATGAAGATTCCGAGCGAAAATCCGCGGGCGACAAAAGCTGGAGCCCCTTTCATTCTCAGTACCTTGTAGTATTCGTATTTTAGCTTTCGATATGTTTTTTTCCACATCCGTGCTATCCCTCGTTTTTCCCAAGTCATTTGTCCGTAAAATCCATTAAGGGTATGGCGAATGGTGAAGCTGGATTCGTTTTTCGGTTGATGTTGTAGAGTATCTCCAAATTGGCAAAAATTAATAGTTGCCATACGAGCTCTGATTTGTGAATGCGCCTTTCTTTTGGCATAATGGAAGAGGGCAGCTTGCTGGAAAAGTGGTGACATTCGTGGAAGGTGTTATGGGAACCGTTGGTGACTATATTTCGCAATATGGGTATGGCGCCTTGTTTGGATTGTTCTTTCTAGGAATTTTGGGAATGCCCTTGCCTGAAGAAACGCTGCTCGTTTTTTCTGGATTTCTTGTCTCCACGGGAAAATTGGAGTTTTGGCCTACTTTTTTTGTCTGCTTTCTTGGTTCCGTTACAGCGATGACGGCAGCATACTGGATCGGCAGAACGCTAGGCTACGCTTTTCTCGAACGATATGGGAAACGATTAGGGATGGGCTACACTATTTACAAAAAAACGGAAGAATGGTTTAATCGTGTCGGAAAATGGGCGCTTCCCCTAGGCTATTTCATCCCTGGTGTCCGTCAGTTTACGGCCTATTTTGCCGGGATCACACGATTGCCATTTCCGACTTTCATGCTCTTTACCTATTTGGGTGGGCTGTTTTGGAGCTTGCTTTTCGTGACGCTTGGCTGGCAATTAGGAGAGCGCTGGGATGAGCTGTTTGACTTGATTGCCCGTAACCTCGCGATCTTCTTTATCGCTTTGCTGGCATTGATCGCAGCCTGGTCGTATTTCAGACACAAGGCGAATGTAAAAAAGCAATTACGGAGGGATCAGAATGAGTGAAGAAAACCGCAACGAAAATCTACTGCCTGTGGTTCACAAGCCAACCGAGCTGGTTCCTGTCGTACTACCGGAAAAACATCAGCGATTTTATGATAAATTGCGTGAGAAAATCGAAACGTTCATTAAAGACAAGGGAATCAATGATTCTGTTGCCAACTTTATATTGCTTGCGCCAGATTTATTTGTTCTCTTGGCCCGTCTTATGCTGGACAAGCGCGTAGGTGTTCAATCAAAAGCGTTAGCGGGTGTAGCAGTTGCCTACTTCATTACCCCGGTTGATTTTATTCCCGAGGTATTAGTCGGCGGATTCGGACTTCTGGACGATGTCATTCTAGCTGTTTATGCTTTGCGCAAGATTTTGGTGGATATCGATGAATCGATTGTACGTGAGCATTGGAATGGCGAAGAAGATCTCTTGGCTGTCATTACGAAGGTGATTCGATCAGCGGATGATTTAGTCGGCAAGAAAATAGTGAAAAAGCTGGAAGAAACCCTGTTCCGAAAAAAATAAGCTAGGATGGGACAAATAGATGAAATATTTATTGGATTATCAAGAGGGAGAGCGTGTTGTCGCTTTTTGCCTGATTAAAAACAAGGAAGCGGGCGTAGCGAGTAATCAGAGTGAATACTTGAATCTGGAGCTGGGAGACCGCTCCGGTACGATCATGGCAAAGCTGTGGGATGTCAATGCAGAAATGAAGGAATGGATTCACGTCAAGGCTGTCGTGAAGATCGACGCTGCCGTCCAAATGTACCGTGGGAAAAAGCAACTGGTGATTCAACGAATCAGACCGGCTGCCGCTTCAGACGAAGTTCAGATGGAGTCCCTCATTCCGATCTCGCCCGTTCCAGTAGATGAACTGTGGGCAAAGCTTACCCACGCTGTCGACAGCCTGAAGAGTGCTACGCTCAAGGCCATTATTCAAGAGGCGCTGGCAACGGAGGAGATTCAGGATCGCCTTCGCCATTATCCGGCTGGCGTTCGCATGCACCACAACTATTATCACGGTTTGCTCGAGCATATTGTCTCTTTGTTGACGGCGGCACAGAGCCTCTTGCCACTGTATCCACAAGTAGACAGGGATGTACTGATTGCGACTTGTATCTTGCACGATTTCGGAAAACTTTACGAGTTATCTGATCCCATTGCCCCGGATTACACCACGCCAGGTCAGTTAATTGGTCACCTGGTCATGGGAGTCGAGATGGTAAGCGGCATTTGCCGCAAGCTGGATATTTCTTTAGGGGACGCGGAGGTTCTGCACTTGAAGCATTGCATTTTGAGTCATCATGGAGAGGTAGAGAACGGCTGGGGCAGTGCTGTATCTGGAAAAACGCCTACGGCTGTCATGTTCCATTACCTGGACCAGATCGACAGCAAAATGAATGCTTTGAGCCAAACACTAGCGGACATGACGGAAGAAGAGGAATGGGCGTACGCTGGCGTGCTTAGACGAAAAGTCTGGCGCGGGTATTGATTCATGGAACAAAAAGCCAACTGCTAAGCAAAACGAAGCAGTTGGCCTTTTTTAGATAAATCAGAAACGTTTTTGCAGGATGCTCGTCTTAAACAGTAATGTCTTAATGAGGAGGTATTCATGTGAAAAAACGAAACAGAGCTGCCATGTTTGTGTTGGCAGTCAGCATGGTCACGACACCAGTGGCACTTCTGCATCCGTTGTCTTCCTATGCGTATGATGGCAAATCGAGTCTGGAACCAATTCAGTTGCCAGAAGACATCGTCCAGCTGTTAACAGAATTGAAAGAGGACTATGTGCCTCTCATGAAAGACCTTCATGTGGACTCATACGGAGGGACAAGCAAGTCGGGGTATGTCATTAATCTTTCGGACCGAAAGAGTGTCATCACCACGAATACGACGCTCACTATCTCCACAAATGCAAAGGGAGATATGACCAGCTTTGTCCTGCATGATGTGAATCGGGACAAAACAACCAAAATCAATCAAAAGGAAGCCTATCAAAAGGCTGTTGACTTTATTCGGAATTACATAGCATTTGACCATGTTATTTCCCCGCAAGCGATGCTTTCTTTCGATCGCGCATCTGAGCTGGATCATCTGGCGGTTGTCAGTGTCTACCCACGGTTGAACAATACATGGGTGGATAAAGAGACAGCGCGGGTCATGGTTGACGCAAAGGGTCAGGTTGTCCATTTTCAGCAAGAAAAGCTAAAGCTTCCTACCACAGAGGAAGTAACGGACCCAAGCAAGGCTGTAGCGCTTGAAAAGGCAATGAAGGAGTGGCAAGACAAGGTATCCTTGGAATTGGTCTACGATGAGTCAGCGGGCAAGCTCGTTTACGTGCCGGACCAATGGCCAACGATAGATGCTTTGTCTGGTGAAGTGGTTCCATCTGTGAATAAAACAACGAATAAGACGATGAAAATCAAAGGAACAGCAGACATGGGCGTCTGGCGAGATACGAAAAAAATGGAGCAGATGCTCGAGAAGGATTTTGGCCTGAAGCTGAATCAACGCACGTACAAAAATGTAAAAGAAGACAAAAAGTATAAAAACAGTGACATCGATCGCCATGAATGGAATGCGAGCTCGTATCAAAGCGCGTGGATTACGCTCGACCGTAATACAAAATCACCCATTGAATTCAAGCTGGACGGTCCTGTAGAAAAGGAGCTTGAGAAGCCGCTCACGCATGATGAGGCAAAAGACATCGCCGTACGATTTATGGAGAAATACTTATTGTCCAAAGAACAATCTTTCTCCGTGAAGGAGACGAGTCTCGTGGAAAATCTGCCTGGTTGGGTGGATCAAAATCTGGTGCGGCCGATCAGTAGCTTTGCTTTTCATCCTGAGATCAATGGTATCCCTACTAAGAGACCACTGTTCTACCTCGAAGTGGACGCAAAGAAAGGCAATGTAGTCCTTGCTCAAGTAAATGAACTGCCGTCCATGCCTGCTACCATAACTAAAGACGGTATTGTCAAGGATGAGAAAGCAAAGGATGCGTATGTCAAAGAAGCAAATCTGCGCTTGGCATACTGGTATCCAAAGGTAGGGACGCATTCTGCGAAACTGCCGCAGCTGGCCTATTTACCGACAGCAGGTACCAAGTCTCTGCAGATCGATGCTGCAACGGGGGCAGTGGAGGAAAGCTGGCTGGAATGGAAAGCTACCCAATAACCAATACCCGATATGGTGAAGAAGCCATGTCGGGTTTTCCTTTTCATCATTATCGGAATTCATAAACACTTCAAGGCAGGTAGGATTTTTTTTCTTTTTGTAGAATAACTTCTTGATTCCCATTTGATTTGGCAAACAATGCTGATCACGAGAAGGAGAAAGTGCAATGAAACGGCCAACTTATACCCTACCAAGTATTGTAAAAAAGGTATTCCGGCCCGGTGAGCGCTCCCTTCCACGTACGGAGATCTGCTCCCGGATGGAAGCGAATGAGCTGAATGCTTTTTTGGATCTGGACTGCAAGACAATACTGGATAAAGTGTTGAACATGGAGCAGTCTCCAGTGCGAGTTGGAAGCTCAGAGGCGATCGTAGAGGTCACTCACCAGCCGCATCAAGTGTACGACTTGGCTCATCGCTATTTGCGAGATAGCCAAGCACCAAAAAAGCTTGAGCAAATTGTCGCAGAGCTGCGTCGTCAAACGCAGTTTGGCTGGAATCAGATTCTTCGTATGCTGCAATTGGAACGCGATCCTCGCTTTGTGCAATATCAAGGCGACAGCAGATGGTTTTTGGCTGAGTGGACTTTGGGCAATGACCAAGTGTATGCGTTTTGCCGCGACAATGGCATTACACAGGTAGCTGCTCGCACATTAGTCCATTTTCTGGAGCAGGAAGTAGGAATTGCTGCAGATGCTGCTTTTCTCCCTGCGCAAGATGACCGCTTCCGCATTGACGGTGATACCATGTACATCATTGCTCGTAGCGAAGATTCCAAGGAAGAGCAGGCGGCCCTCGAGGTTGCTGTTGCTGCCCCTTCTGTATCAATAGGAAACAGCGAGTCCGTCTCAGAAGAAATTGCATCGGAAGAACCAGCGAATCCCTTACACCAGGTGGAAGAACAACAAGAACCATTATTTACCAAGGAGGAAGCTACTATGTCTACCATTACCAACCAGCAAGTTCTCGAGGAAGTACAAAAACTGATGCAAGAAGCTATCAACCGCTTGGAGACAAGAAACCAAGAAATGTCCCAAGAAGTTGTCGCTCATTTTCAACAAAGCAATATGCAAGCTATAGAAGTGCTGATGAAAGAGAAACATAAGCATGAGCAGATCGTACTTGGCATTCAGCAGGTGCTTGCGACCAGTGAGCAACAATGAGTAAACTTGAGGCTACGATCCGGTTAGAGCAGAGATTTGCCATCCTGCGCGAGGTTATCGCGGGCTATCGGATTCGCCTTCAAGAAATGGAGAAGGAAGTGGTGGAGCTTTTTGCCACGAACCAACTCTCTGCTATTTCAGCATGCATGGGCGAGAAGCAGCGCATCGTCAGGTTGATGAATCGACTGGAACAATTTATTGTTCAATGGGAAAGCAACAACACGGATGTGGGTATCGCACATGAACCAAAGCGAGAACACTTGAACACATGACGAATAATGCGGTAAAATAGGGGGATTGTGCATGATTCCCCGCGCATGCCGCGTGGGATGGAAAGGAGATCCAAACCCTCTATGTCGGTAGGAAGAAACGAACTGTGCCCTTGTGGGAGCGGAAAAAAATACAAAAAATGCTGTGGGGTTGTCACTCCTATTACGGAGCTGCGTAGCCGCCACGAGCAAAAGCTGCAAAAAGAATACGCTGGCTGGGTCGAAAGACTGAATCATTTTGTCGGCGCAAATGCAACCAGCGAGACGATTCAAGAAGCACGGAATCGTTTTGTCGAAGAAGTAGGCTTGACCCAAGAGAGTGTCGCACGTCCTGAATGGGCAGCCCATTTCTTCAACTGGTGTGTATTGGACGTCAAAACAGGTGGAAGCACGCTGCTTGAGAACTATATCAAACAGCATGGACGTCGGATGGAGCCTGATCTTCGTCGTGCCTTTGCTGGATTGCACCTGAATGTTTATGAAATCATGGAAGTGGATCGTGATGTCATCACGGTTCAACAACCGATTTCGGAGGAAAAACACTATCTTCTTCGTGCCAATACGTTGAATGTTGTCCCTGGACAATTGATCGTAGGGCGCCTGCTGAATCTAGGTCTGCGTGATATGCTCTTCTCTGGCAGCATCATCTTGCAGCCGCATGTCAAGGAGAGCATGCTCGAGTGGTTACGCCAGCATCCAGAAGTAGAAGCTGCGAAGGCAGATACGAGCAAGAGAAGCTATACGACAGAGCTATATCACTTCATCGTTCAATTTGGTGAAGCGGCAAGCGAGTCGGAAGGGCCGAAGCCAGAAGCGCTTCTGCGTCGTACTTATCCTATGCCAGAGCGTAAACAGCTGCTGAAAGTAATCGAGTCGAACCCTGCATTTGAGCTGAAAAAACGGGATGGTGCTCGTGAGACATGGGTATATGCGTCACGCAAGGAAGAGCATTTGTTCCCGAATTTAAAGGATGCCTTGCTGGAGCTATACGAAGTCCAGGCAGAAGTGATTTTGCAGGATGACAGCCTGATTCTGGAAGGGTATGCACCGCAGTTGGACGAAGTCGCAGAGCTTTTGCTGCTGCTTGCATTTGAGAACGAAGAGGAGATTCGCGTTCTTACTTCAACTGGCTCTCGTTTGTCCAAAGGAACTCTGTTTATCACGAGTCAGCCTACTCTGCCACCAAAAGTGTTGCAGTGGGCAGTCCAAACCTATTTTGCTGAAAAATGGCTGGTTACCTCCCATGAACAGCTCGATGATTTGGCTCCGCTCCTGGTTGCGGCTACTGAAAACGAGGCGCTGCATGAAAAACTCCACAAGCTGATGGAGCAAATGGAACAGGATCATAAAGTGGGACAAGGCTTGGCTCGCTTTATCCGAATGGACATGCTTCGTCCTCGCCTCTCGTTGTCAAATGACAGCCTGCACGTGCATAACCTGCTGCGCCGTCCGTTGATCGAAGGGTTGCCGGAAAGTGTGTACACCGTACATCCTGACAGACTTGCGGACATCAATCGCTTTGTGCAAGAGATGACCGATGGCAAGTCGGAAGCCACCGTCAAAAAATACGATGAGGTCATGAATAACTTCCGTTCATTCGTCAGAGGAGCGTTTGGCCCATCTTTTACATGGGAGCAGTTGCGCAGAGAGGACCTGGTATACTTCCTCGTCCACGACATTTTCACGCGCACGGACGCAACGACCAAAACGTTGGCAACCAATCTGATGTCTGTATTGACGGCGTTCTTCAAGTGGCTGGATAAGCAAGGACCATACGCGCTTTATCCTGTTATGCAGCCATTGTTCGCCGAGTTGAAGGAAACATTGCCGGAATCTTATCGCTTGCGTGGTGTAATGGAAAAAGAAGCGACTCAAAATCTTTACAGCAGCCCGATGGCGATCAAGGATATCACGGAAGAATCCATGCTCGTGCAAGAGATCACTTCCTCTGGTTGTACGGCAAAACGGGCAAATGGTGAGACAATCAAGCTGACTATTGGTACTGAATTGGGTGCTATGCTGGCAGCAGATTGGATGATCCATGGCTTGTTCGGTCAAGGTGAGGACGGTACGTGGAGACTGTATGGTACGCCTGAGGTGTATCCGCCAGTCATTGCTCAGGTGCTGGGCGCACCAACAGGTGTATTGGTCTAGAACCCCTAACATGAAGAAAACCCGAGGATACGTGTCCTCGGGTTTTTTGTTTTGACTTATCATTGGTATAGATTAGTGAGCCCATTCGCGGAGTGTCTTGTCTTTCGGGAGCAAAAAGCCCATAAACCCAATCAACGGGAGGAACGAACATAACAGAATGACAAAGCTCAGACTGTAGAGATCGGCGAGATAGCCGAAAACGAGAGCGCCCATGCCTCCCATTCCGAAGGCAAGCCCGATAATCAGTCCGGATACGGTCCCGATTTTGCCAGGCAATAGCTCCTGCGCGTATACGACCGTGACGGAGAAGCTGGAGAGCATGATAAAGCCGCTGATCACCAGCAATGGAAAGGCCCAATAGCCTGAGACGTAAGGCGTCAGCAATGTCAGGGGAAGTGAACCGAGTGTGGAGATGATGAGCAAGTTCCTTTTTCCGAATCGGTCCGACAGCGGTCCGCCAAAAAATGTCCCAATCGCTCCTGCGAAAAGAAAGCCAAAAATGACCAGCTGTGCATTAGCGTAATCCATATCTTTCACATACATCAAATAAAACTGGTAAAAGCTTTGGTAGCCAGCATTCATCCACGAACGCACACTGACGATGACAATCAGGAGGCCGAGGGCAATCAGCCGTTTGTTCCGATTCGTATACGTGACAGCTGCGGCAGTAGTCTTTTTCAAGCGCTGTTGTCCACGATACCAGAGAGCAACATAGAGCAAGATGCCGCTAGCTAATAGCGCGGGCAGCAGAAACCAGGCAGCCCCTGTCTGTCCCAGATTCGCAAAGACCAGGATGGTCATTAAGGGAGCGAGTGCTTGCCCAGCATTTCCACCTACTTGAAAAATGGATTGCCCCAGCCCTCTGCGAGGACCAGATGCCAAGTGGGCGAAGCGTGAGGCTTCTGGGTGGAAGATGGCTGAGCCAATTCCAACACAGGCAACTGCTATAAGAACGAAATAGTAATTGCCAGAGAAAGCGAGTGCCAGCATTCCCAATCCCGAAACGATCAAAGCCAGTGGTGGCAATAAGGGGATTGATTTGCGATCGGAGAAGTAACCGACAAATGGTTGCAAAACAGATGAAGTAAGATTCATGACGAGCAAAATCATTCCGACTTGTGTAAACGTTAATGCCAGATTCTTCTCTACAATTGGAAGCAATGCAGGGATGACCGCTTGCAAGCTGTCGTTTAACAGATGCGCAATGCTAATGGCAAATAGCATGCGATAGACAGTTGGTGCCGAAGTCCCTGCGGTTGTAGAGTGAATGGGTGTCGATGAGGCACTCATGTCAGTTCATCCCCAACCTTTCTTTCGTAACTTACTTTTTCATTTTTTCAATGTAGCACGGATTCTACAGGACGTCATCCATGAATGATGGGAATATAATGGTCGAAGATAAAGGATTTGATCCGTCAGGAAGTTTTTAAAAAGGTAGGTAAATAGGGAGACGCTGTCGAAAAAAGAGAGAAGCACAATGGACTAGACCATGAGCAGAAGGCTAGGGGGAATGCTGGAATGCTGGAAGGTATAACAGAATACTGGCTATGCGTGGGAGGAGCCAATGTTGACGTACAGGGAGTCACTTCTGCTAGACTGTTGCCTGGAACAAGTAATCCAGGTGAAGTGCATCAAGCGGCAGGCGGTGTAGCTCGAAACGTGGCGGAAAATCTGGGATGGCTAGGAGAAGAAGTGCAGCTGTTTGCTCTGGTAGGAGAAGATGCAGATGGCGAGTGGCTAAGACAGGTCACAGCAAATAGTGGAGTAGCTACCCATGGCATGTTGCGAATTCCAGGGAAATCGACTGGCCGCTACTTGGCTATTCGTGATCGCGACGGTGAATTGTACACGGCTGTTGCAGATATGGAACTAAATGAAGAGTGGCCAGCGGAGATTGTCCAGCAAGGCCTCAAGCGCTTGCCGCAGGCCGCAGGCTTGTTTCTGGATGCCAATCTTCCTGTCGAGGTTATGCGGGCATTTTTGGCCGAAGCCAGAAGACTCGACAAAAAAATCATCATCGACCCTGTTTCTGTGAAAAAAGCGGAAAAATGGAAAGGGTTGCTTGAAGGTGTTCATATACTTGTCGCGAGCATTGATGAGCTGGAAGTGTTAGTTGGCCAAACCCTTCATTCCTATAATGATGTGGAAATATGCGCGAAAAAATTGGTGGCAGAAGGTGTTCATCAGGTCATGGTCATTTGTGGGGAAGCAGGGCTGTGGCTGTGCACCGCACAGGAGGAAAAATGGCTTGCTGCCCCGATTATGCCGATTCGAGAGTCCGCGGGAGATGCGTTTGCTGCGGGAATCATTTATGCGCAAAACAAAGCGTTGTCCCTTGTAGAACAAGCAGCTTTCGGAGTTGCTCTGGCCGAGATGAGAACAAAGGGAAACGGAAAATACGATATCGATGTCCTTTTGGCACGAAAAGATTACTACGCCGCAAAAGAAAGACAGTTCCTCGACAGAGAATGAAAATACATAGCTTGACGTACACTACCCGTTAGTTACAGAGGAGGAGTGTATGTCATGGAAAAGAAATCAAATGATGTGAACGGTAAACAAGAGAGCCATGTTCGGCAGGGCGGAGATTCACACCGCTCCAAAAACAAGCGTCCTGAAGGTCCTGTACAAGGATTTAGTCAGGCACCACGCGGCTTGCAATAAGCCCAAATTTATATGTGCAACTAAAGTCCCCTTATCGACAAAATGATGGGGGACTTTTCGTTTAAAGGAACATTTTTCTACAAATGCAGACAACGATATGGTACAATACCTGAATCAGAGTATTGCCAACTGAAGAAAATAGTGGTGCATATTGTCGAGTGGCACAATTCAAAATCGTGCCTCCCTTTACTTTGTCAAAAAGCGTGCGCGAACAAGGAGACTGATTCATATGCCAGATACTGTTGTGAAAACACGCGCTTCAGCTTCTCGAAAGAAACAGCCGAGCCGTAATCGAAAAATACGTAAATTCGTGGTATCCTTCACATTGATCACCTTGCTGCTGGTAGGCGGTGTGGCTGGAGCAATTTATTGGAAAATTGAAGACACTCTGACGGAAGTAACGAACCCTACAAACAGTGGATTTACTTCGCCAGTATCCCAAAATGTCGATCCGGTATACTACTCGGATAAGCCAATGTCGTTCGTGTTGCTTGGTTCTGATACCCGTCCTGAAACAGGTTCCATGAATACTGACGTAATGATCGTAGCAGTTGCTAACCCGAAGACGAAGAAAGTTACCATGGTATCGATTCCGCGGGACACACGCGTCAAGATCCCAGGCTATCGCGACTACCATAAAATCAATTCTGTCTATGCCAATGGCGAAGCAGAACGCAGACAAGCAGAGCGCAATAACCAGACGGTTACCGAAGATGGTATTTCTTTAACCAAGAAAACGTTGAATGAAATACTGGGTATTCCGATTGAGCATTTTGTAGCCATTGATTTCGATGGTTTCAAAGCCGTTATTGACGAATTGGGTGGTGTAGAAGTCAATGTGGATCGCAGACTGGTATACGATGATCCAACTGACGATACACACATCAATCTCCAGCCAGGACTTCAAAAATTGAATGGCGAGCAAGCACTTGGTTATGTGCGACATCGTCATGACAACCGTGGAACGAAGTACTATTCCAGTGACTTCGACCGTAACCGTCGCCAACAAGAAGTCATCAAGGCAGTTGTGGACAAAGCGGCTTCTCTTGAAGGCTTGACGAAGATCTTTAACGTCATGGATGTAGGTGCCAAGAATATACATACCGATCTTTCCAAGGATCAGATCAAAGGCTTGGCCTACGATTTCAAAGGATTTAATTCCTCTACGGTCACCGCATTGGATAATGGGGCATATTGGCAGGGAGGATATACGTATCTCGAAAAAGAAAAGCTCGAGTCAGTTCGCAATTCCTTGCAATCAGAGATGGGATTGACTGGGAGCGTCGTAGCGTCGCTCAACAATTCCCCGATACTCGGCACTGGTGAAGCGGTTGCGACTAGCAGCAAGAAGAGCGTCAAGAAGAAAACGACAGAATCAGCAGCGTCAACGTCAACGAAGCAAAAAACGGAGGCTCCGAAAGAACAAGAGCCGACGAATCCAACAGACAACCAAGACGGTACGGCAAATGAAGGCGCAATGCCGCCACCTGATGTCATAAACACAGAAGGGCAAGGTCAGTCGACAGATCAAGGCCAGGGAGCACAGAAGCCTGCGACTGATGTAACTCAAACAGTACCAGGTAATACCGGCAACAACTCTACTCCACCACCAGATATCATCCCGCCGACCAGTCAGGATGCTGGTCCTTCAACTACAGATGGTCCGAGCACAAACTCTTAACGAGTACGAAAAACACCCGTTCATCACGAGCGGGTGTTTTTTGTTTGTCGATTCATCATAAATTTTTAAAAATTCGTTTATGGAAAAGGTTTAGAAAACACCAATTTCGTGGTACAATAATAATATGCTGATAAGACAGATTAATCAGATAATTATTACTGACTGGAGGGATTTCTATGACGATTTTCTTGGTGAACCTGTTCTTGGTGATTGCTTTTGTGTACCTGATCAGCCGCCAACAAAATGAAGAGTTTGTGTACGATGAAGATTTTTTCCTCCAGAACCCTTCAGCTTTGGAAGAATATCAGCAGATGCCGATTGATTTCCAGCACGCCTTTTTCCGCAAGCATAAAGAGTGGATTAAGGAAAAATATATGCGCGGAGAAAGCTACGTTTTAGGCTATTGCCCAAACAAAGAAGTACGTCGTGCGTGGCTGTCAGAATTTATGAATCAAAAAAATATGAACAATACACCGACCCCTTCCTCGTGAAGGGGTTTTTCGCATCTATAGAACTCGTGCTATACTGCTACGAGAGGATATCGTGAAACAGGAGGAAAGAAGTACGTGCTACAATTTATGGTGGAAAAACTAAATCAACAGTTACATGCGCATGGAATGATTTCGGATATCGTCTTGCGCTCCGATCATTCGTTGCTGGAAGAATCGGAAGGGCAAGAGGTTCTGATCACGTTTTCCGAGGCGGAGGACGAGAAGCAACCAACGGCAACCATCCATCTTTTTTCGATTGCGGAAGAGGACAGCTGTGAAATTGAGGTGGAAATTGATTATCCTTATAGCTTGCAGTATGAGGAGATTCAAGGATTGTGGACGCAAGCAAAAAGCTTGGTAGCTGAGTGCTCGTTGACAGAAAAACGCCGCTTTGTGGAGCCTGGCAAGCAGGCAGAAGCGAAGGTCGTGCTGGATTATCACTTTGTCGTGCAGATGCCGCGAACAGAAGCGGAGGAAATGGCATTTACAGAAACCATCGCAAGATTTTCCGCGGATTTAGGGATGCTCGTCAAACTCAACACATAAAAACATAGGCTATACATAAGGAAAGCTCAGGAGTCATGTCCAGAGCTTTTTTTGCATGAAAGGTGAGGAAGGAGGAATATGAAGAGGAGATAGAGAATCGTATAGATATTAAAAATGAATGAGCATTCACTCGTTAGGGGGCGTTTAACGTGGAACTTTCAAAAGTGTGGGAACCGATTCAAATTGGTTCGATGACGTTGCCAAATCGGATAATGATGGGGTCCATGCACGTTGGATTTGAAAAGCTTCAGAATGGTGTAGCGAGGCTTGCTACCTTTTACGCAGAGCGTGCCATTGGGGAGGCAGGTCTGATCGTGACAGGAGGGGCGGCCGTACATCCAGAAGGAGGCATGGGCGAAGAGTATTGCAATGTATACCAAGACGAGGATATCGAAAAATTACGCCTGATCACGAAAGAGGTTCATCAAGCCAACGGGAGAATTGCGTTGCAGCTGTTTCATGCCGGGCGTTATGCGTACAAGGAAGCAACAGGATTAGATCCGGTAGCACCATCGCCATTGCAGGCGCCGATTAACCGTTGGAAGCCGAGAGAGTTAAGCGCAGAGGAGATCGAAGTGACGATCCGATGCTTTGCTGAGGGAGCCGTCCGCGCCAAAAAAGCTGGCTTTGATGCCGTAGAAATTATGGGTTCGGAAGGATACTTGATCAATCAATTTTTGTCCCCTGTAACCAACAAGCGAGAAGACGAGTGGGGTGGAGACTTTTTACGCAGAGCCCGCTTTGGCATCGAGGTGGCTAAGCGCGTCCGCCAAGCAGTGGGACCGGATTATCCGATCATCTACCGTATGTCGGGATTGGACTTGATGCCAGATAGTACGACGATGGAAGAGACATTGCAATTTGCCAAAATGCTGGAGGAGGCAGGTGCTGATGCTCTCAATGTCGGAATTGGTTGGCATGAATCACAAGTACCGACAATTGGCATGATGGTGCCGCGTGGAGCATATGTATGGGTGGCGCAGCAAGTCAAGCAGGTCGTGAACATCCCGGTTATCGCCAGCAATCGAATCAACGACGTGCGCCAGGCTGAAAAGATTTTGTATGAGGAATGCAGTGATATGGTTTCGATGGCCCGACCATTTTTAGCGGATCCGTATATCGTTCAAAAAAGTAAAGCAGGGCGCTTTGATGAAGTAAACACATGTATTGCTTGCAATCAAGCCTGTCTCGACCATATTTTTGATGGGAAGGTAGCCTCCTGTCTGGTCAATCCCCTCGTAGGCAGAGAAGCAGAGTGGCAGTTGGTTCCAGCGGAAAACCGCAAGAAGGTAGCTGTAATTGGTGCGGGGCCTGCCGGATTGGAGGCAGCTCGTGTGCTGGCTGAACGAGGGCATCAGGTGGTCATCATGGAGGCCAAAAAACAGATCGGTGGACAATTAAATTACGCGAGACAGGTGCCAGGTAAAGAGGAATTTAATGAAACGCTTCGCTATTATCAGACAGAGCTTGCGCGTCTTGGTGTCGAAATCAGGCTGGAAACACTGGCAGAGGCAGATGCCCTGATCGAAGAAGGCTTTGCTGAAGTTGTGGTAGCAACGGGAGTCATTCCTCGACGTCCAGAGATTCTAGGTGTGGAGCTTGGACATGTGAAGGGATATGATGCGGTATTTGAAAAACGTGCCAAGGTCGGTAGACAAGTGGTCATCGTCGGAGCGGGGGGAATCGCATGTGATTTGTCCCATTTGCTGATGCACGACGAAACGATCTCACCGAAGGCAGCGGAATACTTGCAGGAGTATCGGATTTTGGATGGAAGAGCTGTACAGCAATTGCAACAAAGAAAACGAAAAATCTTCATGCTGCGGCGTGGGAAGCATGTCGGATCGGGCTTGGGCAAAACGACGCGCTGGGCCGTTCTCGCCAACCTGAAGCGACGTGGCGTAGAAATGCTGACGCAAATTGAATACAGCCGGATTGCAGAAGAAGGGGTGTATTTCATTCAGAACGGGGAGGAACGCATGATACCTGCTGATACGGTCATTGTAGCAGCTGGAGCGACCTCCAACAATTCGCTATACCACGCTTTGCGTGATCGGCTGCCTGTGCACCTTATAGGCGGGGCGAAAGAAGCGGGAGAGCTCGATGCCAAGCGAGCCATTTTGGAGGGGGCGACCATCGGAAGAGCGATTTAAGGTGCTGAAAAGATTTTCTATTTCGAAAACAAGAGGAATCGGATATGATTAAGAAAAGTATGTCGTCTTTTTAGAAGTTTTGTCGAATCGCTTTTCAACCTCCGCTAATTTTTGCAAAATGAAGTTATACTGTTCAAATTCATTTGATTGGGGGCTCTCGCCTTGATGAACCATAATGGCATTCTCTTAGGGAAACGTTACTTCCTGTACTCGTTAGCACCGCTCATAGAGGTGGAGGGATGGACGTTTACGATAGCCCCGGGGTTTAAGATGATCGCAGGCGGGAGTGCCAATCCATTACAGACATTAATCAGCGTTTACCGAGAGAATGAAAAGGTAGCGCAACTCGTGCTTCATCATAGACGAAGTGATTCAGATGTCACTGTGCAGGCTGTATCGAGTGATCTCCTGTTAGAAATCGCCCCGGCGACTAGAACTGTAAGTGTAGCAGAAAAGCTGTAGGGCACCCTGAACGGGGTGCTTTTCGCTTTCGAACTTCAATCATCATTCCAAGCAATCGAGGAGGCGGCAGGATCATGGTAGGGAACGAATGGCAGGTAGGTCAGTTTCAATTGTCTTGGCTGAGAGGTGGACTCACGAAGTTGGACGGGGGCGCAATGTTTGGAGTGGTGCCCAAGCCACTTTGGAGCAAAAGATACCCATCGAATGATCTCAATCAAATCCCTTTGCGTGCTGACCCAATCCTGGTACAGGCCCATGGCAAGCGTATTTTGATTGAATCGGGTATGGGAAATGATCGGCTAACGGAAAAACAGAAGCGCAATTTTGGCTTGGAGGAAGAGTCTCAAGTGGTGGAATCCCTCGCTGCGAAAGGGTTGACTCCTGCCGATATTGATATCGTCATCATGACACATATGCACTACGATCATGCCAACGGACTTGTCTCTATACGCGATGGACAACTTGTCTCTACATTTCCACAAGCTGTCATCTACGTGCAGGAGCAGGAATGGGCGGAGATGAGAGAGCCGAATGTTCGCTCGAAAAATACATATTGGGAAGAAAACTGGCGTCCGATTGAGAATCAGGTGAAGACGTACGGTGCTTCACACGAAGTTGTGCCGGGAATCACGCTTCATCATACAGGCGGTCACAGCCAGGGACATGCTATCGTCAGGATGGAGACAGAGGGGCAGCTGCTTCTGCATCTGGCGGACATCATGCCAACACACGCCCACCAAAATCCATTGTGGGTGATGGCTTACGACGACTATCCAATGACATCCATCTATGCAAAAGAAGAATGGATCAACAACGGAATCAAGCAAGGCGCTTGGTTCACGTTTTACCACGATAGCGTTTACCGTGCGGTGAAATGGAACGAACAGGGAGAAATGATTGATCGTATAGAAGTTGTTTTGTAAAAAGGATAGGCAAAGACCGTCAGCGTTTTCTGGCGGTCTTTTGCGTTGCTTAGGGTTAACGTGTCCAACCTTATCGAATTTTTGATTACTCTCATAGAAATGTTTCATAATCAAAAAATTTTGAATGCTCATTGACGAACGACCGTTGCCTCTCTACAATGGGAACATCACAGAGCATCTGTTCTGGCAGAGGTGGTAAAGCATAACAGTAGTGGGGAGAGAGAGAAAATGAGCTGGATCAAGATGCGTTTACAGGAGTTTCACCCGATCGTCTGGTCGTTGGTCGTCGGGACCGTGTTCGTCCGGGCCGCCAGCTCGATGAGCATGCCGTTTTTGTTCTTATACTTGTCCAATCAAACAGATATGAGCTTGGCAATGATCGGATTGACGATTGGAGCAGGACCGCTCGCGGGTACAATCGGAGGCTTTATTGCGGGAGCATGGTCGGACAGAATCGGGCGCAGGCGAGTCATGCTAGGCGCGTTGTACGTGTGGACGCTCGTGTTCGTCGGGTTTGCGCTTAGTAAAGACCCGTGGATTCTGCTTTTCCTCAATATAGCAGGGGGACTCTGTCGATCCTTCTACGAACCGGTCTCACAGGCGTTGATGGCAGATGTAACGCCACAAGAGAAGCGGCTTCGTGTGTTCGGTATTCGCTACATGGCGATTAATGTTGGGGTAGCGGTAGGGCCGATCGCAGGGGTAGTACTGGCGAAAAGCTCTGTAGCCCTGCCTTTCCTGGTCACTGCACTGATTTATCTCATTTATGTGATTAGCTTGCAAGGATTATTGAACAAGTTCGGCATTAAGCAAATCGAAGGTCAAAAGAAAGAAGTCGTTACATTCAGCCGTGCATTCAGCGTAGTCGTAAACGACAAAGCGTTTCGCTTGTACATGCTCGCCGGAGTTTTAGGAGCAATTGGCTACTCGCAGATGTCTTCTACGCTGGCCAAATTCGCAGAAATGACGGTCGTGAATGGAACAGAGCTGTTTGCCATCCTGATGACAGTCAACGCGATTGTTGTCGTTGTGATGCAGCTTCCGTTGACGACTTGGGCAGAAAAAAAGACGCCTCTCACCGCCATTTTGGTGGGAAACGCCATGTATGCAGTTGGTGACGTGGGTTATGCCTTTGCCAATTCGTGGCTGATATTCATTGTGGCGATGGTATTTTTCACGATTGGTGAAATCCTTACGTTTACCGCAGGGGACGTCCTGATCGACCGAATGGCCCCAGAGAGTATGCGGGGCAGCTATTACGGTGCGAAAAGCTTCAGCAACTTCGGCCAGTTCATCGGTCCGTGGATGGGCGGATTGCTGTTGGCACATTACGGAGGTACGACCTTGTTCCTGGTGGTAGCAGCGACTTCGATGATGAGCAGTGCCTTCCAATGGGCGGGTGCTCGCGCCTTTGAGGCAACCCGAGGCAAATCCTTAAATGAAGCCAGGGTTGAATCACTCTAACGCTTGCAAGATACGATCCGCCATTCGTTTATAGCCTTCCGCATTTGGGTGGAAGTGGTCTGTATATAGGTAGTTTTGTTCCTTTCGCAAGAATAAGTCGTAGGTCGGCACCACGAATACTTGCGGGTACCGTGAGGCGATTTGGGACGCCTGATTGTTCCAATCGAGCACGGGCCCGATGGTGTCGACGGATGCTTCGGTATTGCCAAAAGGATTGTACAGGGAAGTGTAAACGATCGTCGCCGTCTTGTTGACGCTGCGAATCTGTTTGAGAATATCTTCGTAGTTGACCGCGAGCTTATTAAGAGCCGTGGTCACTTTTTCTTTTTCAATGGTATACAGCCCGCCTGTCTGCCTGAACAAGTCATTGCCGCCTATGGTAAAAAGAATCAGATCGGCTTCAGCGAGCAGCTTCTTCACTTGCTCCTGGGACATTTGCTTGAGCAGCTCAGATGATTCCTGTCCATTTATCGCGAGGTTGGTGAACGTAATCGACTGTCCCGATTTTTTCTCCAATGCTTGGCGAACGAGTCCGACATAGCCTTGGCCGTTTGCGTCTCCGGCACCGCGCGTGAGGGAATCCCCTAGCGCGACTACTTTGTGGACACCCCTTTCTGGTAAAGGGGAGGGTGGATGCTCTTTTTGCGCAGGTGGGCTTGCTGTGGATGGTGCCAACTGCTGCGGATTCATCGCGAGTACAAACCCTGTCGCAAATAAAAGAAAGGAGAGTAAAGACAAGAGACCTGCCGTGCGCCAAAGAAATTGGCCGGATGTGCGCATCGGGTATCCTCCTATTCGTTATAAAGTCTATGGTCATGGTATAATGTGGATGGACATCTTATGACAGTGTACCATAAACAGAACGCCATCGTCAGTTGACGAGGGGAGACTCAGATAGGAGGGCGCACATTGGCCGAAACGGTCCTCTCAGTAAAGGGATTGCAAAAAGCGATTGGCAAAAAGCCGATCATTCATGATATTACGTTTGACGTTTTCGCCGGAGAGGTATTTGGATTTCTCGGGCCGAATGGCGCAGGCAAAACCACCACGATCCGCATGCTCGTTGGATTGGCAAAGGCGGATGGGGGAGACATTCGTATCGGAGGCATTTCCCTTCAGGAACAGTTTCCGCAAGCGATTGCGCAGGTTGGTTGTATCGTCGAAAACCCGGAGCTGTACAAGTTTTTGACGGGCAGGGAAAATCTGGAGCAGTTTGCGAGAATGAGCGGCGGTATTACGCCTGAGCGTATTGAGGAAATCGTCCGCTTTGTTGATTTGGAGCGTGCGATTGATGATAAGGTAAAAACGTATTCGCTCGGAATGAGACAGCGTCTGGGGATTGCGCAGGCACTTTTGCATCGTCCAAAAATATTGATCCTGGACGAACCGACGAACGGGTTGGACCCGGCGGGGATTCGTGAGTTGCGTCAGTTTATTCGCAAGCTTGCCGAGGAGGAAGGGCTCGCTGTCTTCATTTCGAGTCATCTTCTCAGTGAAATTGAGATGATGTGTGACCGGGTGGCGATTATCAGCCAAGGGAAGGTCATTTCCGTTGGATTAGTCAAAGAACTGATGGAGCAGTTTGCTGATCAGGTCGATTGGACAATCCCGTCTTCCCATATACAAAAGGCCGAGGAAATTCTGCGAACTTTACAAGCAGTTACAGATGTGTGGGTGGTCAGTGAAGAGTGCCTGAAATCACGCATGGATATAGAAAAAGTGAGCGAGGCTAACCAAGCGTTGGTCAATGGCGGCATACCTGTGATGGGAATTGCAACGAAGACGGTTACACTGGAAGACCTGTTCCTTACATTGACGGGAGGAGGGGGAAGTCATGGAGCAGAGCATAGTGGGGCTCGTACAAAATGAAACCATAAAATTGCTGCGTCGTCGCCGTTTTCTCGTCGTCGTGCTGATCTTGGCGATTCTGATCCCGATTTTTACATATGCGCAGTACCGCTCGGTTGTCACTGCACAAGAACGAATGGGGACAACTGACTGGCGTCCGCTCTTAACCCAACAAATTGTCGATATGCAAAACAGGCTGGCATCAAGCCGTCTTCCTGAAGAGTGGCGGGATTTAATCAAGGTCAGGATCGCACAGCAGCAATATTATTTGGATCACGACATAAACCCGATGGCGCCGGGTGGACCGACTTTTGCCCGTGGCTTTATGGATCAGGCTATTTCGATGTTTTTGCCGATGATAATCGTCGTACTCGCGGTTGACCTCGTATCTTCTGAGTTTAGTGAGGGCACGGTCAAGCTGCTATTGACGCGACCCGTACGGCGTTGGAAGGTACTGACCAGCAAATACATCACACTTCTGCTGTTTACCTCTCTTACGGTTCTTACGACACTGATTCTTGCCTATTTGCTCTCTGGGGTTGTGTTTGGTTATTCGGGTTGGGACCTTCCTATTTTGACTGGATTTGAAGTATCGGGAGGAGAACTGGAGACTTCTGGGGCTTTCATGCTGCCACAATGGCAATTTTTGCTGATGCAGTACGGGCTCGGCTGGTTCGTCTGCCTCGTGGTTGCGACGGTAACACTGATGGTCTCTGTTTTGGTTCGGAGTGCGGCTGCGGGGATGGGAATAATGATGGCAGCGTTAATTAGCGGAACGATCCTGACGCAGATGGCCTCATCCTGGGAATCGTCCAAATACTTGTTCGTGGTCAATTTGCAGCTTACGGATTATCTCAATGGAACACTTCCTCCGATTAAGGGGATGACGTTGCCGTTCTCGTTGACCGTATTGAGTGTATGGGCGATAGCAGCGCTGATCATTGCGTACGCGACCTTTATCCGTAGGGATGTCACATCCTAATTTGCCAAATTCCGTTACTTTATTGCAAGTCTGCTCGTCTTTACCATGACGAATGAAAAAGACAGCGAGAGGAGAAAGGCGAAACAGAATGGATGTATTATGGAAAGCAGGCTCGGTTACACTATCTGGCATGTTTGAGCTGTGGGCAGCGATCCCTGTAGGCTTTATGTTGCAGCTACCACCGGTTCTGATCGGTATTTTTAGTGCGGTGGGTGCGATCATCAGCGCAGGTGCTGTTATTTTTGTGGGAGGTTCCTTGCGCAATTGGCTTTTAAAGCGTGTAGAGAAACGGAGCAAGCGGCAGGGGCGCATGTGGCAGATATGGGATAAATACGGAGTGGTCGGTCTTGGTCTCGCTTCGCCGCTGTTAACGGGAGCTCCGCTGGGAGCTGCTATTGGTATCTCGCTGGGAGCCCCTACGAAAAAGCTTATGTTGTGGATGTCGGTGGGCATTATTATCTGGAGTGCGCTATTGACGGCAGGAGTGGCTTTTGGCCTTTTGCAATTCATGGTACCAGAAACAAAATAGCTATATGCATGAAAACCGCCCATTTCTGGCGGTTTTTGTTTATGCTCTTCATAATGTGAGTTTGTAGACAATCTCTCCATCATATACGTCTCCCGTTTCTTCAAAACCGGTTTGACTGTATAAATGTCTTGCACCTGCATTATCCGGGCATACGGTCAGGTTGACAAATCTGCTTTTCGGGAAACGGTTCCGTACCGAATCCACGATCGCTGCGAGAGCCGCTCTGCCATATCCTTTACCTTGGTACTGGTGATCGATCAAAAAACCGTTGAACCAGTAACACCAATCTGTTGAGGCGTCATAGGTAATCATGACAAACCCAACCATTTCATCAGCGTCATACAAACAGAATGGTTCGTATGCGCAGTTATCACCATCAGGGCGGATATGAACCTTTGCCAATGAAACGGCGACAGACGGGACAAAGCGCTGCTGCTCATCTTGCACCTGCAAGCGTAATGCATCTTGCCAGTTATCTCTGGTTGTAGGAACCAATCGAATACGAATGTCTTTGATAAGTCTTCACCTCGACCATGTTGATAGCATAAGCGTAACAGATCCCACCTGAAAAATCTTCCTTTTCCGCGTGGGTGTTTTTTCGTAAAATAAACCAAGGATACAAATAGAAAAGTTCCTGAAAGTGAGGTAACTGACATGGATGAGAAAAAAGAAGCGTTGGTCCCTGAACTGGAGGATCTAGTTCATAAATTTACAGAGCTGTTGACAGGAGAAGCGACTCCTGAGCGCGTAGAAATGGTGAAAATATGGTGCTTGTACACGACAATGGCAAAAGCGATGCCGCCGCTGATTCAGCATTGGGGAAGTGAGCCTGAGCATATGGAAGCACGGAATCAAATTCGGGAAATCATCGAGCAAATTAAGCAGTGGAATCAGGAGAAAAATCAAAAGCATTAAAGTAGAAAAAAAGACACGATCCTGAAAAGTAGATCGTGTCTTTTCCAATTGTAGGGAGTTTTTACGGATTCCACGTGATATGTTTGGTAGCTTCCATTAATTCATTAAGGGTGATTCCGTTTGCTGTCACTACCACATACAACGATTGGTTGTCGGATTGAGCGTTAAAATGAACCGCGTGCTGGGCTGTTGATCCTTTTGAATCCGTTTGATCAAAAGAAACGGCGATAGCTTGCTCTCCGTTGACCGCGAACAACTGAGTAGCGGAGAACGTACCTGGGATCGAGAGACTGCGCTTGCCTTCTGTATTTCGCACAACATCAAGGCGAATCCAGTCGTTGTTCCGCTTGTAATCTGCAGTTAAGCGAGTTACCTTTTGACTGGTTTCTGATTCATATTGGACCGATACCGTACTCAGCCCGAACCCATTCGGTGCTTGCGAGAGGGCAGGTACAGGCATATCTGATGCTTGTACAGCGGTGTTCAAATCCGAGAAGGAGGATAGCGTAATGGGTTGCTTCGCTGCCGCTGGCAACGCTGGACCCACTAATGCGTTCTCGGTCATACCGCCATCAGCAGTGTCTGGTTCTGCTTGGGAAGCGATCCCAAAGGTCGTAGGATTCTCAGCAGCAGCGCCATTGGCTTCTTTAGCGGCTATATGGCTACCAGTATTTGCTGACTCCGCTGGAACTTCTGATTTCGCTTTTGCCGCTTGATCAGCTGAGTTCCCCTGTAATCCCCGAGATGCCACGTTGTTCTGCCCGTCTTTATTTACCGTACGTGGCTCTGGTGAGGTTATTTTTTCCTCTGGTTTCACCATCGCAATCGCAGTGTTCGATTGGGGAGGTGATGCAGGTGGTGCATCTTTTGCAGGTGCAGTCGGAGCGACCTGCGATTGTGAAGCAGCGGAATCTGGATTGCTCTCTGCTTTTTTCAGCGTCGGACTATCAGCGGCTGCTGGTTGGGAAGCGATAGCAGGTGCTGGAGCTTGCGGTGCCGATTTTGATTCCGTTTCGTCGAATGCAATAATGCTCTGGGTGTCTTTCATTCCGTTTTCTTGTATGGCAGCCATTTGAATATTACTCGGTGTCAGCTGTTGGTAGCCGACAAAACCAACTGCGAGCAACACAGCCGCTGCGCTAACCCAGGCGTATGAAGGGAACCCTTTGGTCCAACGCTTGTTTGGCTTTGAAATCACTGTGCTTGCTTGTTGCTCTAAAGATGCAGTAGCGGCGTGAGGGGGTACACCTTTTCCGGCGGTCTGGTAGATTGCTTGCATGATTCTGTCTTCCAGGTTCGCTTGAGGCAGTGGAACCTCCTTCAAGAACTGCACCTCCTCTTCTGTTGTCATTTGCGTTTCTATCCAAGCGATGCATTCGTCACAGGTTTCAATATGTGAGTGCGAATCGCTATCTGTGTCATCTAACCATGCTTTTCTAAATGCCTGGCAGTTCATGTACGAGCCCCCCTTCCTTGCGGGATAACAATTTTGCGAGTTCCTGACGAGCACGCAAGTAACGGACGCGAGCTGTAGATTCGGCGATGCCGAGGAGTGTAGCTATTTTTTCAAACGGATATTCGTGCGTACAGCGAAGGACGATCACTTCTCGATAAGAATCTGACAGTAAGGCAAAGGCCTCCTGAATTTCTCGACGTTGCTCTTTTGTCATGAGCGATTCCTGAGGGGATTCGTCACGTGTATTAGATGGCACATAGGCCAATTGTTCATCCGAGTCATGATACTTTCGGCGACGCAAGAAGTCGATGCTCTTATTTCTGGCAAGCGTATGTAACCAAGAAGAAAATTGGCTGTCCCCGCGGAATGTGGACAATTTTTCATACGCTTTAACAAATACTTCCTGAGTGAGATCCTCTGCATCAGAGCGATTGTTTACCATTTTGTAAATGAAAACATAGATCATATGCTGATATCGCTGGATGAGGTCGCGATACGCTTCGATGTCGCCTTGAAGAATCCGCTGAATGATTTCGGCGTCGGATTGCATTGAATCTTTGGCCTCCCTTCCCTCTATGAGACGCTGGTTATTCATAAACGTTTCAGACCAGCGTTTCCATTTCTATAATATCGTATGGATAGCCTTGTTCGACCAGAAAAAGCTGGCGATGGAGCGAAAACTCCTGCTCTCTCGTGTCTCGTGTTACCAATGTATAAAAATGGGCGGTGTTGTCGTCTGTTTTGGGCCTTAAGATACGTCCCAGGCGCTGTGCCTCTTCTTGTCTGGAACCATACGTCCCGGAGATTTGGATCGCGACGTTGGCATCCGGCAAATCAACGGCAAAGTTGGCTACCTTGGATACGATCAGGCGTGTAATTTCCCCTTTTTTAAACTGCGTGTACAAAAGCTCACGTTCTTTGTCCGGTACTTTTCCTGTAATGAGTGGCAGTTGGAGGGCCGTTGCCATCTGCTCAAGCTGATCGATATATTGCCCGATGATCAAAACGCGATCGTGGGCGTGCCTCTCCAATAGCTCGCGGACGACCTCCAGTTTTTTTGGATTTTCCGCTGCAATGCGAAACTTTTGACGGGCGGTTGCATGTGCATAAGCCTCCCGCCACTTCGGCTCAAAGGGGAGTCGAATTTCTCGGCAATGCGCCTCTGCGATCCAGCCTTGCTCTTCCATGACTTTCCATGGAACCTCGTACTTTTTGGGGCCAATCAGCGTGAAAACATCTTCCTCTCGCCCGTCTTCCCGAACAAGAGTAGCAGTCAGCCCAAGTCTGCGAGTGGCTTGAATCCCAGAAGTTACACGAAAGATGGGTGCGGGCAACAAATGCACCTCATCGTAAATAATAAGCCCCCAGTCGCGCTCTGAAAAGAGTTTCAGATGAGGAAAATCATCTTCGGCGGTGGGGCGGTATGTAAGAATTTGATAAGTCGCCACAGTTATTGGCTTGACTTCTTTGTTGTCACCAGTGTATTCCCCGACCATATTTGGATCAAGTCCTGTTTTGTCCAGTAGCTCTGCGATCCACTGGCGAACCGATGTCGTATTCGTGGTCAAAATCAGCGTGGCTGTTTTCAATTGGCAAATGGCACCAAGCCCAATGACTGTCTTTCCAGCACCACAGGGTAGGACGAGAACGCCGCTTCCCCCGGTCACAGCGCCTCCGGAATAGAAGGCATCGACAGCTTCTTTTTGATAAGGACGCAAAGAGAAAGCTCTGCCACGGGATGTCGTTTCCCGCAAGCTGACTGCACAGGATTCGCCTTCTGTATAGCCCGCCAAATCTTGAACAGGAAACCCGAGCTTGATCAGCTCTTGTTTGATCAGTCCGCGCGCATAGCTCTTGATGACGAACTCATTCTCAAAAAGAGCAGCGATTGATTTATAACTGGTCACCTCTGCTAAAAGAAGCGGGTCTTCACTCATTAATACGAGTTGATCGCCAATGCGTTCCAAACGAAACAAGCCGTATTTTCGCATCGTATCTTCAATTTCTTTGACGATGGTGGGTGGGACACCGTATTTGCTGTAGCTGCCAAGGACGTCTGTTACCTCTTGTGATGTGAGACCGGATGCAGCCGCATTCCAAAGCGATAAAGGGGTAATCCGATAGGTATGGATGTATTCTGGGTTCTTGATTAGCTCAGTAAAACCACTGATAGCTTGTCTGGCCTCGGGAAATAAAGGATGCTGTGTTTCCAACAATATCGTCCGATCGCTTTGAACGATCAAGGGCAGGTCTGGACGGTAGGACAATAGACTCACCTCGTAACAAAAGGCATAGGAATCAGCACTATGGTATCACAATCTCAAAAAGAAAGAAAAACGAACAGGTAACATTTTGGCTACGATGGGAAACAATATCCCAAAGCATGGACGGAAAGGATGGCGGGGAGCATGGCAATTTGGGGAAACGTGTTTAATTTGATCTTGGTCATGATCCTCGTTCTCCTGAACGGGTTCTTTGTTGCGACTGAATTCGCGATCGTAAAAGTAAGAGAATCGCGCATTGCGCAGCTCGCAGCGGAAGGAAACAAGCGCGCTGCTGACGTCGAGAGGGTCCTGCGCAATTTGGATGCCTACCTCTCTGCATGCCAACTTGGGATTACGCTGGCTTCATTAGGGCTCGGTTGGCTGGGAGAGCCTGCCGTCGCGCATCTTCTGCATCCAGTTTTTCGTTACTTCCATTTAAATGAAACGGTCGTTACCAGTATTTCCTTTATTATCGCTTTTTCGGTGATTACGTTTTTGCATATCGTGCTGGGGGAGCTGGCTCCTAAGACGTTGGCTATTCAATACTCCGAAAAGGTGGTACTGGCGGTAGCGAAGCCGATTCAACTGTTTTACAAAATCATGTATCCCTTTATTCAAATGTTGAACTGGGCCGCGAGTCGTTTTCTTGCGCTTTTTCATATATCGTTGGAGCCGCATCAGGAAGCACATACAGAAGAAGAGATTCGCATTCTCGTCAATGAAAGTCATAAAAGCGGCTTGATTGATCAAACCGAACTGATGCTGGTCGATAATATTTTTGATTTTTCGGAGACGATGGCAAGAGAAATCATGGTTCCCCGTACAGATATGGTTGTCTTGAACCTGCGCGATCCCTTTGACGAAAACGTCAAGCATGTCCAAAACGGACGGTTTACCCGTTATCCAGTAGTGGATGGTGACAAGGACCATGTTGTCGGTAGTTTGCACATCAAGGATATGTTGACAGGGCTTTTAGAAGGAGAGAGCCATGACCTTCAGACCTTCATGCGTCCGATTTTGACGGTCCCGGAGACGATCTCGATCAGCCGGTTGTTGACCATGCTGCAAAAACAACGAGGTCAAATGGCGATTATCATTGATGAGTATGGAGGGACCGCCGGGCTGGTGACCCTCGAAGATATAATGGAAGAAATTGTTGGTGACATTCAGGACGAGTTTGACGATGAACGCCCAGAGGTAGAACGCAGTGACGGCATGCTGTCATTGGACGGGCGTATGTTATTGGAAGAAGTGGGCGATTATCTGGACATCGAATTGGAGTCGAGCGATGTAGATACGCTGGCTGGCTGGATCTACATGCAGATCGACCATCCGCCGCGCGTGGGGGATCGGGTAAAAGAAGGAAAGTACGAATTTGTCGTGGGAGAGGTCGACCATTACAGAATCACCAGGGTATATGTGAAGAAAGTCGGCAAAGCAGAGGAAGAAATCAATTCCACGTAAGGGAGGAATGGGGGCTTCTCAATGCGTAATATAATTGCTATAATGGGACACAAGTTGCATAGATGGCAATGAGCCTAATTGCTTAGGGTGATTAGAGCAGCTGAGAGTAGAGACTAGAGGAGGAAGTACAGATGAGACGAGCAGTCAGTATGGTACTGACCGCATTGCTGGCGTTTTCTTTGGCAGCATGTGGCAACGAAACAGGTGGAAAAACAGAGACAGCAGCAACGACAGGCCAAGGACAAACAGTAAAGCTGGGGCTGACGCAATTCGTGGAGCACCCTGCGCTGGATGCTATTCATAAGGGAATTTTGGATGGTCTGAAGGATGCTGGCTATGAAGAGGGCAAGAACTTGGAGGTAGACTCCCAGAACGCCCATGGTGATATGAACAATACAGTCTCGATCGCACAGAAGTATGCCGGAGATAAAAAGGATATTGTCGTAGCGATTGCGACGCCATCCGCTCAGGCTGCAGCCAAGGCGATTGTTGACAAACCTGTTATTTTCAGTTCCGTAACAGACCCGATCTCGGCTCAACTGGTCGGCAGTCTGGAGAAGCCAGACAAAAATGTGACCGGGACGTCCGATAAAGTATCGATGGAACAACAATTGAAGCTGGTAAAAACCTTCCTGCCTGATCTGAAAAAGCTGGGTGTGATCTATACGACCTCGGAAATCAACTCAGAGGTACAGGTCAAGGAATTGGAAGACGCAGCGCAAAAAGAAGGCGTAGAAATCATCAAGGCAGGCATTTCGCAGCTATCTGAAGTACAGCTGGCAGCTCAAGGGCTTGCTAGTAAAGCAGATGCCATTATTATCCCAATTGACAACACCGTTGTATCTTCGTTTGAAGCGGTACTCGGAGCAGCAGAGGAAAACAAAATCCCTGTATTTGCTTCTGATACCGATACAGTGAAACGAGGAGCGGTTGCTACGTATGGGATTGATTACTACCAAATCGGTAAACAAACTGGCGATATGGCTGCCCGTATCTTAAAAGGGCAAAGTGTTGCTGATACTCCTGTAGAGATTTCGAAACAAGCTGATTTGTATATCAATGAAACAGCTGCTGCAAAGTTTGGGCTCACTATTACTGAGGCACTCAAACAACAGGCGAAAGAAATCATCAAGTAAAAAGAGAGCGTCATGCTCTCTTTTTATTCTTTTAAAACCGTTTTATCCATGTTAAACTGTAGAAAAAAATTCACGAGGGGGAATTCACTAAATGTTCAAACAAAAGAAGAGTATTAAAATTTTTCAGAGTTTTTTATTTCCTTTATTGCTTTTGTCTGTTACCGCTTGTGGACAGCAAAGTGCTACCCCTGCAAACAATTCTACACCAGCTCCTTCGACCACGACGGCACCTGCTCCGTCTACGGAAACTAAGCAGCTGACAATTGGAATCTCCCAATTCGTTGAACACCCTGCTTTGGATGCGGCAAGAGAGGGCTTTATCAGCCAACTGGCTAAAAACGGTTACGAAAAGGACAAGCAAGTAAAAATCGATGTGCAATCCGCGCAGGCTAGCATGGATACAGCCATTCAGATTGCCCAAAAATTCGAGGCTGACAAAGTAGATTTGGTATTGGCCATTGCGACTCCAACGGCACAGGCTGCCGCACAAACCAGTAAAGAAATTCCGATCCTGTTTACTGCGGTAACAGACCCGGTAGAAGCTGGTCTGGTAGCTGCGATGGACAAGCCGGGAGCGAACGTAACCGGTACATCGGATATGAACCCTGTCGAAGAGCAATTGAAGCTGATCAAAGAAATGAAAGCTGATGCGAAATCTGTTGGAATCATTTACAGTTCTGGTGAAGTCAACTCCAAAGTACAGGTGGATGCGGCAAAAGCTGTAGCCAGCAAGCTTGGTTTAGAAATTAAAGAAGCGGCGATTACGAGCGCGACAGAAGTGAAGCAAGCAGCTGAGTCCATGGTGGGCAAAGTCGATGCTTTTTACGTACCGACTGACAACATGGTCGTATCTTCGATTGCAGCTGTGATCGGTGTGGCTGAAGCACAAAAAATTCCGGTCATCGCTGGTGAAGAAAACTCTGTGAAGAGCGGAGCGATTGCCACTTACGGGATCGACTACACGAAGCTTGGCGAGCAAACAGCTGATATGGCAACGAAAATCCTGAAGGGTGAAGCGAAGCCAGCTGATATGGCTGTTGAAGTGCAAGTAGACATGAAGCTCGTATTGAATAAAAAAGCAGCGGAAAAAATGGGTGTGACGATTCCGCAGGCCATGCTCGACCGTGCTGGGCAAGTGATCGAGTAATAAATGCAGTAATTGGAGGATTTCTTCTATGAATCAACTGGCAATAATGGGAGCCATTGAGCAAGGTTTACTATTTGGTATCTTGGCTCTCGGTGTATATCTGACCTTCCGAGTCCTAAACGTTCCTGACTTGACCGTAGATGGTAGTTTTGCCTTGGGAGGCGCAATCGCAGCCAAATTCATTATCGATGGCACCAATCCGTTTTTGGCCACTCTGCTGGCTTTCATCGTAGGTGGTTTGGCAGGAGCTTTTACGGGCGTCTTGCATACCAAAGGAAAGATTAACGCTCTCTTGGCGGGGATCTTGACGATGATCGCCTTGTACTCGATCAATTTGCGTGTCATGGGAAAAGCGAATTTGCCTCTTTTGCGGGAAGATACCTTGTTCACTTATGTGAAGGATATGGGCATTCCGAACCTGGCCGTAGGTGGAGTTACCTTGCTGTCTGGTGTAGCAATCATCTTTATCGTAGGTGTTCTGGTGTTAAAGCTCATCATCGACTGGTTCCTGCATACGGATATGGGTCTGGATTTGCGTGCGACAGGTGACAACTCGAAGATGATCCGCAGCTTTGGGGTAAATACGGATTCGACAACGATTATCGGGTTGGCTCTCTCCAATGGCTTGGTAGCTTTAGCTGGTGCGTGGGTAGCCCAATACCAAGGCTTTGCGGATGTAGGAATGGGGATCGGGATGATCGTCATCGGTCTCGCTTCCGTTATTGTCGGGGAAGTTTTGTTTGGCAGCTCTTCGATTTTCCGAGTGACGCTTGCTGTCATTCTCGGCTCGATTGTATACCGCTTGGTCATTGCACTCGCTCTGGATGCAGGACTCAATCCTTCTGACATGAAGCTGATTACTGCGCTGATTGTTATCATTGCCCTGACTGTCCCAACTGTGGCAAAAGGCATCTGGAAAAAGCAAGCGGTACGCTCGGCAAGGGGAGGAAGCAGCGATGCTTAAAATTACAAACGTCAATAAAGTATTCAACGCAGGAACAGTGAATGAAAAGATCGCGCTTCGAAACGTCAATCTGCATGTTAAGAAAGGGGAGTTCATCACCGTTATTGGTAGTAATGGTGCCGGTAAATCGACGATGATGAACATGATCTCCGGCGGACTGACCCCAGATAACGGGAGCATTACGATTGACGGCAAAGATGTCACGCGCTTGGCGGAGCACCAACGTGCAGGTCTGATCGGCCGAGTGTTTCAGGACCCAATGGCAGGTACAGCGCCGAACATGACGATTGAGGAAAATCTGGCAATCGCATTGGGGCGGGGAAGACGTCGTACACTTGGATTTGGGGTGAATAACCAGAAGCGAGAGCTGTTCCGTGAGCAGCTCAAGCAGCTGGATCAAGGGCTGGAGAACCGTTTGAAGACCAAAGTTGGTTTTCTCTCAGGGGGACAGCGACAAGCGCTGAGCCTGTTGATGGCTACCTTCACGGAGCCGAAGATTTTGCTCCTCGATGAGCATACAGCAGCGCTTGACCCAAAACGGGCGCAGCTCATTGTAGAATTAACGGAAAAAATCGTAGAGCGCTATAAACTGACGACAATCATGGTCACGCATAATATGGAACAAGCGTTGAACATGGGTAATCGTCTGTTGATGCTCCACGATGGGGGAATCATCCTCGACATTCCGGATGAGAAAAAACGGACGATGAAACCGCAGGATCTGCTTCGAGCATTCGAAACAGCCCGCGGTGGAGAAAGCTTCAGTGAAGATCGCTTCTTGTTAACCTAACCGGATCGAATCAGCCTTCCTGTTCAAGCGGGGAGGCTTTTTCGTTGGTAGAAAGATACACGTACATGAATCCGGCACCGATTAGTAGGATGCCTGCGACAATGATGAAAAGCATCATGCCGCCATAATTCAGCAAGACAAGGCTGCCCAAGTAAGGTCCGCACATGCGGGAAATATCCCAGTGCGTTCCTGTAATCGCGAAGTACCGCCCGCGCATTGTGACAGGCGATATCCGGGTGACGAAGGCCATCAACTGAGTCAGACCAATACTTTCTCCGATGACGAGCAACACTTGCAAGGCGAGAAGGACAGGTACGTTGTCGATGAAGGCGTAGCCCAAGGATACGATGAGGAAACAGATGTACGAGCCGCTAATCAACAGGCGAGCCGGCAAGTGCTGGGTCCATTTGACAAGCAAATACTCGAACAGAAGCAGCAGGCCCCCTTTTACTGCAATGAGCAACGCGAGTGTTTGCAAATAGTCTGGCAGCGTATACTTCAGATGAAGCTGAAGATTCGTCTCGGTTTGCGAGTAAAACAGACTGATCGGTAAAGACAGCAGCATAATGGCAAGGGCTGGTCGATAAGCATGCCAGGAGCCGCGTGAACGTACGCCTGCTGCTTCTTCGACAGGAGCTTCTGGCAGCGGAGTTTGCGGGATTTTCCACCAGACGGCAATAGCGTAGATCAAAAGCGAGATCGCAGTAAACAAAAATGCCATAGCAGGATCGTACTTATAAATAATGACTCCGACTAAAGGTCCTAATGCGGCACCAATACTGCTAGAAGTACTGAGAAGGGCAAAGGCACCGGCCATTTGTGCAGAGGAAATCGTATCAGCGAGATGCGCGCGGCTGACAGGGATAAATAGGGAACGGCCAGCACCGTTGATGATGTAAAGGATCGCAAAGCCGAGCATGGAGTCGGCCCAAGCCATTCCCAACATGGCGAAGCCTTGCAAGAAAAGGGCGAGTAGCATGATTGTTTTTCGGCGATAGCGGTCCGTGATGCCACCAGCAAATAGCGTCAGCAAAATCTCGGAGAAGGGCTGCAAACCAATGACGAGCATGGTCATGGTGACAGAGCCGCCGATATTCTCGCTCAGGTACAATACGAGAAACGGGGCGATCATGGCGCTGGATAGTGAGGTGAGCGTTTCGCCGAACAAACGGACCCAGAGGAGTGCCGGATACGCAGCAAAGAATCGACGGAGTGCATGAGGAATGTGTGACATAAGAAAATCCTTTCTTTCGGCTTTTTCCGGTTAGTTGGTGCTTTTAGAATTGTAAGGTGGCAAAGACCGGAGAAAAAGCGTACGATTAGGCGAATAGCTTTTTCATGTTTTATGGGCGAATTGGTGGTGGCAAGATGCAACTCGTTGAACAATACATGCGTTTGTGTACGGGGCGGCCTAATGAAACGATAGGGCATCCGCTTGAAATATCGTTAGCTGAAGTTGCTTCGATTTTGTTTTGTACTTTGCGGAATGCGACCTTGACTTTGAAAAAAATGCAAAACCAGGGATGGGTAGTCTGGCAGCCGGGGAGAGGGCGAGGAAATCGATCTGTATTGACATGCTTGCTAGTGCCCGAAGATCTGATCATAAGCGTAGCCAAAGAACTCGTGCAAAAAGGGGAGATTCGTGCTGCACGGGATATGATCGACGAATATAGGGTGAATTTTCCGGTTTTGGGTGAAAAATTTTCACGATGGATGAATAGTCAGTTTGGACATCGTGTGAAGCGGGAAAAGGGAGGTAAGGGCAGAGTCGATACCTTGCGTTTGTTTTACAGCCGACCATTCGCAGGGCTTGATCCGATTCATATTCTCCTGCGCTCCGAGTCACATATGGTCAAGCAGCTATTTGATTCTCTGGTCCAGTTTGATCCAGTCACGAGACGGATTGAACCCGCTATCGCTTTTTATTGGGAGGCTAGTGAGGAAGGAAAGCAGTGGGCTTTTTTCTTGAGGAAAGGTGTTTTATTCCATCATGGCCGTCCACTTGTTGCGGATGATGTGCGCTTTTCCTTGCTTCGTTTGATGGAGCATTCCTATAAACATCGCTGGCTAGCCGCTTCAATCGAATCGATTACCGTCAAAGATGACTACGTATTGACGATTTCTTTGCATATGCCGGATGAATTGTTTTTACAGGCATTGAGCAAGGAATACATGGCGATAGTCCCCTGTGATTACGTTCTGGAGATGGGTGAGCAATTTGCGCAAATGCCAGTAGGAACGGGGCCGTTTCGAGTTGTCCGCAACGACGATTCCATGCTCGTGCTGGAAGCGTTCACGCCTTATTTTGGGGGAAGGCCCTTCTTGGACCGAATCGAAATCTGGTGCGTACCTGGAATGGCAGCAGAAGCACAGGCAGATGAGAGCTTGTTATCCGTAACGGCTCCGAATGATCATCGGGATACGAGCTTTCTGACATGGAGCGACATTGGAAGATTGGAAGATTGTTTTCAATACGTCAGCTTGAATGGAGCAAAAAATGGCCCGTTGTCACATAGCGAATTTCGGAGTCTCATGGTTGCTATCATTTGTGGACAAGCTTTGAGACAAGAGCTACAGGGAACGAGGGAGAAAGTAGTCATCTGGGGTAGAACTGATTCGTTCCAAGAACAAAAAGAGGTACCGGATTCCCAGGAGTTCGATCGTATTTTCAAAGAGAGCGGGTACCAGGGAGAGGCGCTGTCGCTCTATACGTATCCAGACCCCGATCATATAGAAGATGCACAGTGGATTCAGAAAACGTGCAAGGAATACGGAATTGCCATAGAGATCAGGTATGCATCCCCGGAGGAGCTTGCCTCGCCTTTATTATTACAAGAGGCCGATTTAGTTGTAGATAGTGCGAATGTAGATGAAAGGGAGGAGCTCTCTTTACGAGAATTTCTACACGCTGGTGCGTTGAGTATTTCTCATCATTTAGATCCGCATGGAAAGGAAGAGATCGCGTATTGGATGAACCGCGTGTCGTGCGTCCAAACAGCACAAGACCGACAAGCTTGCGTGGACAGCATTATGCATACGCTTGCGGCTTGCAGTACGTTTGTCCCACTTTATTCGAATCGGGTAGAAATGCTTGCACATCCACGGTTATCTGGTGTAAGCCTGGATGCCTATGGCTGGATTGATTTCAGGCGCATTTTTGTTAGGGAATAGCATAAATTTGTCACATAATCATGTGAAACCGCTTTCGTTTTTCATCGTATTATCATATGTAGATATTTATTATGCTCATAAAGTTTTTTGAGGAGGAACTATGCCGGTGTATACCAAAATCGAAAAGGACAAACACATTTTGTTTGCGTCCATTCGCTTGATGATCTGCGTCGGGCACGCTGACGGTTATATAGGAAATAAAGAAATGGACCGTATTCATGAAATCGTGAATTCGGAGCATTTTACATTGAAAGAACGACAAATTTTAATGGATGATATGGACTATCCAAAGCGTCCGGAAGTGATCGTGGAAGACCTGGTAGCCATGACCCAGGCTGAAAAGCTCGTTATGATGCGCAAGCTCTACCACATGGCATTGATCGATCGGAAGCTATCCGCGTCGGAGACAAAAGAGATTGCCCGCATCGCTTGCCTGATCGGAATCTCGGAGGAAAAGCAGCGTCAAGTAGAAGAGTGGATTCGCGAAGGGATTGTTTGGCGCGAACGATGGAAAGATATTGTAGAAGAATAGCCGGGGCCCCAATATAATTGGGGTCCTTTCCTTTGAGGAGGAAGCTTGGCGCAGCCTCGTTTTCTACAGTACAATAAGAAAAATAACGTCTCAGCAAATGGCAACACTATGGATGAAGGAGGAGACCCTATTTTGCGGATCTTGGTTACGAATGATGATGGCATCGATGCTCTTGGTATCAAGCGGTTGGTAGAAGCTTTGCTCACTTTGGAGGGAGCGGAAGTCTATATCGTAGCACCGGTCGAAGAGAAAAGCGGGGTCGGACATGGGATCACTTATCGGAGTGCCCTCTCGCCTGAACAGCGTGATTTTTACGGAATGCCGGTGAAAGCGTGGGCGGTCAATGGCAACCCTGCAGACTGTGTAAAAGCTGCTTACCATCTCCTGTTTGAACATGGGAAAAAGCCGGATATTGTATTCTCGGGGATTAACGTCGGGACGAATCTCGGTCGTGATATTTATTACTCCGGTACGTGCAGCGGTGCCAGAGAAGCAGTAATCTTGGGTGTTCCTGGTGTTGCCCTTTCCTATGATAACTGGTTCGATCAAGACAACTACGGCGATGTAGTGGAGATGATTCGTCCGCTTGTAAAAGAGTTCAGCGATCGCGCGGTCAAAGGAGAACTGGCGTCAGAGGTATTCTGGAATATCAATATCCCGCATGTACCGCTGGCTGAGGTAAAAGGAATGGTTCCGGCCACCCTGTCCATGAACCACTATGAAGACAAATATAGCGAAGAAGCGGAAGGCTATTATTTGGCCCGTGAGTATCCTCAAGTCATGCCACTTGCGGAGCCGCTGGACTATGATTTGCTCAAGCATGGCTATATTGCGATTACCCCTGTCCACATTGACGCGACAGATCGGACTCTCTTACAACAAATGGACAATTGGGCATTGCTAAAAGCTTGGGGAAAACAGGAGGAATAACGCATGAACGATGGTTTTTTTCCTCCGCTAACCCCCGATGACACCCTGTGTTCTCCAGACGAGTCAACACAGGGAGAGGTGCTCGATCCAGTGGTTTATCACGATTTGTACAAGCTGGCAGAGGAAGAGGGGCTTCCTTACTTTGTCCGTCTTAGTGGCACTGGGGAAGTGGAGCTGTATTTGGTGTTCGAATCGGTGGATGCTTTCAGTGAGCAGACGAGAGATGCCGTTTCGCTCGAATTCAAGACGTATCAAAATAAACTGCTCGCGGTCATTTGGACACTGTCGGACCCGTTGAATCCACTTGGGTTTCCCTTGACGTTCGACATAGCGCGTGCTCATGAGCGAAGCATGGCATTGAGATTGATCGAGCAGCCGTATACTTCTTTGCACTACTTGGCTTACGCGGATTGTGAGCTTACCCACATCTATTCCGAGTCGATTTCTTTTTCGCCAGCGGAAGTGGCTCGTACGCATGAGATGATTCAGGCGCTTTATGAGGGAACACCCGATACACTCCCAGAAGAGGTGCAGGTGCGTGAGGATGAGACTGAAAGCATCTCAGCGATGAGCTTGCCTGCATCTATTTTAACAGAATCCGGGATGGCCTTCCTATTGCGTTACAAGCACATGAGAGATGTCCATGGTGAAGAAGGAGCGCAGCATTTATTGATGAGCACTGTGCAGCAAGCAGTATGGGTCATGCGCAGGCACGCCCGCAGCGAGGTCCGGAATACGTCGTTTACTGTATGGGCTGCGGAAGCGGGCGATTACGCGATGCTCGTGCTGACGCCAAGTCTCTCGCATTTATTCGAGGTCGTTCATATGTCAGAGGATGAAGCGAATCCGTTCTCGCGCTTTTTGATGACCTTGCCGGAGTACGTGCAGACGCAGGACGCTTCTCCCTTGCAGTTGGGAGCCTATCCACTATTGCGTTATGAGAGCGGTCGCCTCTATCATTTGGAGCTGGATGAAGAGGTACAGAACCGACTCGCGCAGGTGTTTGCGAAAGCGTTTCCAGGAATGCCTGTCCCTTACCTGTAATTGTTGAGAGATTGTGAAAAAAGACTCTCCCCGGAATTTTTTCGTCTTCGATGAAATATGGGTAAATAAGTCATTTTTCAACAAAGGATATGACAAGCGGGAATTCGAATTAGGTAAGACAGACATTCCATTGGGGAGAGGTGACGACGATGTACGCTGTTGAACCCAATTTGTTCCAGGCTGTTTCTGAATGCGCCCACCGTTTTCAAGGGGAGGTTGAGCAACTGGCACAACGTCATGCACTTACAATCGAAGGAGGGCTTCCTGCCTTGGAGCTGCAAGTACATCCGCAGTTTCAGGCTTTGCTCGAGTACAATCTGTGGGGAGAAGCCGGTTTAGTTGTCATTCATGGGAAATTACATAAGCGCGATCACGTTTGGACAGATTCGTTTTCTGTTAGGATGAAGTTTTCTTTGACGCATGATCCGAGTATCGATATCGAAGGAAAGAAGCAACGCATTGAAGAGTTTTTATACGGGGAAGGAGAGTATTTCTGGAATATCCCTCCCGCTGGCCATGTGGGTCACAGTGAGCTGACCCTGCGCTTTACCTATCAGCCTGGAACGAATCGTCTTGCGGAATATGTCAGGAGTGTTTTGGGAATCGTAACCGGAAAGATGATGGCTGCCTAACGCGGCATGAAAGAGAATGGCTCTCCGTCACAGGAGGGCTATTTTTTTCGAAGGAGGACAGAAATGCGCTTATTCATAGCATTGGATATTCCAGCTGAGGCTGCCGCTTATATTGCCGATGTTCAAAAACGGTTGAAGCAAGATGTGACGGTAGACAGGTGGCAGTCTCTCGCTAATTTGCATTTGACTCTGCATTTCCTTGGAGAAGTGGATGAGTCGCTCGTACCCGCTATCTGTGAGGACATGGATATTGTCAGCGCGATCATCCAGCCAATTTCCCTGCGTGTTGGCAGCTTTGGGGTTTTTCCGAATGCCCTGCATCCACGCGTGCTCTGGCTGGGATTGCGCGGTCAGCTTTCTTCTCTCAAGCAGCTGCATTTATTGTTGGGCAGACGGTTCGAATTGCACGAAGGCTTGTCCTACGATCGGAAGCGGTATCGGCCACATATTACGCTTGCACGTGGTCCGCATCGCAGTGGGGATGAGCTAGCCCTCTTGGATTGGAATGAACGTTATTTAGCCCAGGAGCCGCCGCAATGGAAGGCACGGCATTTCCATTTGTATCGTTCTGAGCTGTTGCCGGAGGGCGCGGTACATACGATTATCCACACGAGCACGTTTGATAAAGATCACAGCAAAAAACAAGCGTTGCCTGAATAGACTAAGAAGAAAGGATCAGGGAAGCCTTCCAGAAAGCGGTGGAAAACGGATGGGTGAGTTCACGACCGGCATTCTTTATCCACGCAAATACGAACCGAAAGTACTGATTGCCTTATCCAAGACAGAGCAGCCATACTTCCACAGAAACGTCAACAGCGACTGGAATGCATTTTTCTTGCAGGATGAGTGGCTGGAAACCTCCATGACGATTGATTTTTTGCTGAGACTGTCCAAGCAATTCGTTCCCCTCCTCTGGTTTCATGACGCTGAGGACAACGGCTGGGGCTTTCGCTTGTTCGATGCAGGCTTCGAGGTTGCGTCAGCGACAATCAGCTACTCGCTCGATGTGGAAATGGCGGAAGCCGAGTTTGGCAGGCTTTACCCAGAGATTGACCTGCAGGAAGGAATTGTAGACAGCGAGGACGTTCGGCAAAAGTATGAAGACATACTGGAGAGGGTAGTGCGTTCGGAGTTGTATCGGCGCGAGGTAGGTAAAGGGATCACACGTATCAAGCCGCAGTCGTTCAGTCGGATCGTGGGTCCGAAGCAGATTCAGCAGTTACGTTCCCTTTTTGATTTGCAGTTGTTGACGAACGTCGATGACGACACAGGGGCTTCACTGCTGTACGACTCGGTTGACCTGTTCAAAGAAATTTTGGGAATCGAAGAGATGGTGTGGGTCAACTTTGCGTATTTAGCAAGCGGAGGAAGAGAGTAGCCCAGTGCATCTTCGCACTGGGCTTTACACTGCCACTTACTTCTTTTTCCACTGTCCAAAAATTTCATCCACATCAAGCAGCATGATCAGCTTGTCGTTCAATCGGGCAATACCGTGCAAATACTTGCCCTCTACACCAGCGATAATGGGTGGTGCAGGCTCGATCAAGCTCTCCGGAATATTCATGACCTCAGAGACCGCATCCACGATAATCCCGATGTTCAACCCATCCATCTGCAAGTCGACAAAGCGAGTGTCATCGGTTTCTTCCATAGGTTCCAAATCAAACATTTTCCGCAAGTTGATTATCGGTAAAATCCGCCCACGCAGATCAATGACTCCTTCGACATAAGGTGGAGATTTTGGAAATCGTGTAATGGGCAGCGGCTTGATGATCTCACGTACGAGCGAAATCGACAGTCCGTAATATTCATTCCCCATTCTAAACAAAATCTGTTGGTCAACAGCTGCTTCTGCTTCCCAATCCGAACCGTTGCTTCTTTTCGTCATTTCCATGTGCATGATTCCTCCCCGAACCGCTTTCCATGTCTTTACCCATATTGTACCATGGACAAACCTACTCAGGACGTTTTTTTGTCTTAGGCAAAGACTTATGAACGATCAAGAGGATCGATTGGAAAGACAAGCACTTGATTATGGTTCACGAAGGTCGTTCAATGAAATTCCTTGCTCGAGCGCGAAATCAAAATCATCCACATCGTAAAATTGAACAGGCACGATATATTCCAATATCCGATCCTGATAATCAGGCTGGTCTGTGAGAAGTGGGGCCTCAAATTTCATGGCCGTCAACAATAGCTGTGTCTCTACGGGATCAAATATCTCCCCCCACATGGCGTTGTCCTCTACTTTTACCACCGTCAGGGTCACGCCGTTCGGAAAAGAAAAGGGAACCTTGGACCATGGGGCTATCAGTCCTTTTTCCATTCGCTTGCGATTGAATGGATCGGCAAAAAACTGGCTCATTTCTTTCATAATCCGTCGGACATACTGATCATCAGCAGAGTAGGGCATGATAGGTTCAGGACTCTGGATAAATTCGTCCAATTCATAGATTGTCGACGCGGGTATCAGATATTCTACTGGTTGCGATGGGACCATCAACTCCCCGTAGATAGCCAACATGATCGCTTCTATAACGAATTGTTTCGACATTTCGACAACCCTCCTCGTTACCATCATACAAAAAATCAGGGGCACCGTACAAGGGTGGCGAGTTGGGCTCAAAAAGTTCAGGGAGGGTGCATCCTTTGTTTGAATCTGCTTTTTTTTCGTCGCTGCTACTCATCATAACCATCAACCTCGTATTAAGTGGAGATAATGCGGTGGTCATTGCCATCGCTTGTCGGAAGCTCCCTGTCGAACAACGAAAAAAAGCCATTTTGTGGGGGACGTTTCTTGCTATCATCGTACGCGTGATCGCTACGATTCTTGCTGTTTATTTGCTGAAAATCCCGTATTTGTACCTGATTGGCGGAATCATTCTGCTATGGATCAGTTACAACCTGTTGCGCGAGGACGAGCGAGAGGAAGCAATCAACTCTAGTGAAGACTTGGTTCAAGCGGTCAAGACGATTGTCGTGGCAGATGTAATGATGGGACTGGATAATGTACTCGCTATTGCGGGGGCAGCGCAAGGAGACATCGTCCTCATCGTGCTGGGCCTCTTGATCAGTGTGCCTCTCATGGTTTTTGGTAGCCAGCTCATTTTAAGAGCGATGGAGCGCTTTGTATGGCTTGTTTATGTTGGTTCAGGTGTGCTGGCAGTGACAGCGGCGAATATGATTCTCATGGAAAATACGGTGCGTGAGTGGATCGCAGGGAGGAGTTGGCTCGAATATGCGATCAAAATCGGATTGGTCGCTCTCGTGTTAGTTAGGGGGTATTTACAGCGTACGAAAACAACACGTACCCACGCATGAAAAAACTGAGATGAATAATGAATCTCAGCTTTGTGTTTGGGCTATAAGGTTTTGACGATCGTCACGCTCATCCATTCTTTATCGTACAGATCGATTTCATAGGGGCTGGCTACGTCAGATCCATCTTCATTGGTTAAAATACGGATCGTGGGCCGATTCACTGCCAATGGATTCACTTTGGAAACGACTCCGGTATGTCCTGTACTCAGTAATACAGTAGAAGCAATTGGATATATGGCGACGTGCTGCAAGAATAGCTTGAGCAGGTCAAGGTCGAAATAGGTGTTTCCTGTGGCGAACAGATACTCGGTAGCATCACTCGGCGAGTAGCTTTTCCGAAATGGACGCGGGGAAACTAAGGCATCGTAAACATCCGCGATTGCCACGATGCGTGCATACTCGTGAATGTTTTTCTCACAGAGCTGACGGGGGTATCCTGTTCCGTTGTATCTCTCGTGGTGCTGCAGCGCACAGTGTGCGGAGACGACCGAGATATTATGTTGATTCCGCAAAATATTGAAGCCTTCTTCGGTATGGTATTGGACACGTTGCCGTTCTTCTGCGCTTAATTCAGTACGCATGGTCCAGAGCTCCTTAGGAACCTGTGTCATGCCGATGTCGAACAAAAGCGCACCAATGCCCAATTCCATCATCTGCTGCTGGTTGTAGCCTTTGGCCATCCCGACCACACCAGACAGAACGGCGACATTGACAGCGTGATGAAAAAGGTAACCGTCCAATACATGAAGACTGGACAGGTTGACCAAGATGTCTTTGCGACTACTCAAGTCTTGAAAGATTTCCCGAAAAACCTTTTGAAAACTGCTCCCGAAATCAGGTACGGACGTACGGCGCTTGATCTGCGGCTGATCCATGAGGGTGGTCATCGTTTTGTACACGGCATCCACGGCTTCTTTACGTGTCTCATCGCGGATTACATCTTCCGGCATGATATCTTCTGTGTGCTTGTCTTGGATGTAAAGGGTATCAATTCCCAATTGAACAAGTCGTTCAATGTAACGGGGAGTTAGTTGTACCCCGATCCCCAACAGAACGTTCCCATTTTCCTGAAATATGCTCTTTGCGATGATATCGCCAGGCTTCACCGAAGTAACATGCAATTTTCTCACAACGAAAGCCCCAGTCCTTTTTTAATGGAATGTAAATAGTCCTGATTATCAGTCAGTTCATATAGTTCCATTTTATCACAATTGAACAGAGGGAGACTACCGCTGTTGAGGGACTTCTTTTAATTGTCATTTTTTTCCTTGCTCAAATTCTTTACTGTTCTGCTGCACGATCTGAACGGGTAAACCAGCGGAATGGATTGAGTGACCAGCGAGGCTCGTAGCGGGCATAGCGCTCCTTGCGACGAGTTAAGCGTTGTTGCATAAGATCCAGTTCAAAGGTAACACGGCGCATTTCTAAGCGGAGGGACTCTTGCATTTCTTCAATGTCCGCAATCTTTTGCAGAATGGTCGATTGCATATGATTCATAGAGGAGAGCTGAGTGAGCTCCTGTTGAAATTGGACGAGTGTCTCGTGGACTGTCATTTCCACTTCTCGCATGCCCGTTCCCAGCTTGTTTGTGGCGCTGAGTGTAACAGCGGTTTCTTCCGCACCTGCGAGTTCTTCTTCCATTAGCATTTCCTCGGACAGGCGACCTTCTTCTATCAGTTGGCGCTGAATATCTTTTAACGAGCTGTTGCCGTTGTCTTTTCTTTCCTTCACTTCCTTGAGCAGTTCAAAGCCTGCTTCGCTGATCAAATAGTGACCCTGCGGATTTTTTAGACGTTCCTGAGCAGGTACGAACAAGTCCAGCCAGTTACGCAGTGTACGAACATGCACATCAAGGCGATCAGCTACCTCTTTTGAAGCCATCCAAACCTGTACATCCATCCCGAATCACTCCTTTTTTTCCTCTCGGTATTCCCGGTGGACTCATTATAGCACCAAAATTTTCCGGGTAAGAGAGAATCGACAAAGGTTCTAAAAACTAGTGATCTTTCGTCCGATTCGGACAGCTCGTCGTATTTTGTCTAAATTGGCTGTCTGCTCATAATGACCGGGACAGGCGCGTACATATGGAAGGAGTAAGCATGTTTTTGCTCGTTGGGTGAGGAGAGGACCGGATGATGCAATCTGTTTTCTGGATTGTCCTTTTGACTGCTGCCTTGGCGAGCAGTATCGGGGGACTGCTGTTATGTTTGCGTGCCTGGTCATCCGAGGCATTGTTTGCGATGATCAGTGCAGGGGCTGGGCTGCTGCTGGCGATTACGCTGCTGGATTTGATGCCGCATGTGTTTTCTGACAAGAGCTTGTGGTTGATGCCTTTTGTGCTCGTTGGCTTTGTGACGCTTTTTGCTCTGGAATTAATCAGCAAGTCGAGCGGAGAGTTTGGGTCCACCGGAATGATTGGGGTCATGACGGGTTTTTTATTGCATGCATTTGTCGAAGGCGTCTCATTAGTGGCAAGCTTGCGGATGGATTCAGAAGTTGGGGTATCCGTGTTGGTGGCGATGCTGCTGCACAAAATTCCCGATGGTGTAACCATAGCCTCTCTTTTGTTGGCAGCGACCAACTCGAGAAAGAAAGCATTTTGGGGGGCGACATCCCTTGGGATCGCGACGATTGCAGGAGCTCTCAGCTTTGGTTTTGCTGAGCGAATGTTTCCGCCGAATTGGTCTGGCATTATGCTGGCCATGACGACTGGTATTTTTTTGTATGTATCCGCCAGCCATCTCGTCCCATATATCGGACAAACCAAAAAGGCACAGTACGGGGTTTATTTTGTTGGCGCGATGGCCGTGTATCTGATTTTGTCTGCTTTTTTACACGCGAGTCACTTACATGCATAAAAGGTCCCATTCCTAGCCAGTCTAGTCTGGAGGAAGGAGTGTGGACTGACAGTATGAACCATCAAGAGCAAATGAAAACAGACGATCTCTTGCAGTCATTGACTGAATTCCCGGTCATGGGGACATCGTTGAATCCATTGCAGGAATCGTGGGCTTCCTCTGAAGCTCTATCTACGCTAACCGATCAGCCTGGAAGTACCGATTAAAGGTTTTTACACTGCCCCTCCCGTTTATCCACTCGTATCCTTGGACAAGATCGGTTATAATGCAGGGGAATAAGTTGGGAAAGGGGCAGATACATAATGAATACATTGTTGCAAGGAAAGAACATCGTCATCATGGGCGTAGCAAACCACCGCAGCATTGCCTGGGGAATTGCGCAATCCTTACATAATGCTGGAGCGAATTTGATTTTTACGTACCAAGGGGAGCGTCTGCGTGAAAACGTGGCAGCACTCACGGAAAAATTGGGAGTAGAGTCGCTGTTGGTAAATTGCGATGTCACGAAGGATGAAGATGTCGAAGCGGCATTTGCTGTAATCAAAGAAAAAGTGGGCGTTATTCATGGTCTAGCGCACTGCATTGCGTTTGCGAAAACGGAAGAGCTCGAAGGCGAGTACGTTAACACTTCCCGCGAAGGATATGCATTGGCACAAGACATTAGCGCATTCTCCCTGGTCGCAGTTGCTCGTGCTGCTCGTCCGTTGATGACGGAGGGCGGAAGCATCGTGACTTTGACTTACCTTGGCGGTGAGCGCGTAATTCAAAACTACAACGTGATGGGTGTAGCCAAAGCTGCGCTTGATGCATCTGTTCGTTATTTGGCAAACGACCTGGGCAAAGAGAACATTCGTATCAATGCGATCTCCGCTGGTCCAATCCGTACGCTTGCTGCAAAAGGAATCCGCAATTTCAACTCCGTACTGAAAGAAATTGAGGAAAAAGCGCCATTGCGCCGCACGATTGATCAATCGGAAGTAGGCGACACTGCTCTCTTCTTGTTCAGCAATCTCTCCCGAGGAATCACGGGTGAAATTCTGCACGTCGATGCTGGCTACAGCATTATGGGCGGCTAACCAGAAGTCAATTTCCCGAAAAAGAATAACAGGCCCCGCTTTCTCGCATACTATACCCAAAAAATGATGCGTGAAAGGGGGCCTGTTTTTTTATGTTTCCGTTGATTACGAACATGGAAGAGTTTTTGATCTATATGGGCGGCGGCTTTCAGTACTTACCTGCCCATCTCGGCGATGAAGCGGGAGGTGCGGGTCTTTCGTCCGAAGCGCTCCCGGGGGATACCGATACACAAGCTGTGACGGGCCCGGGTAATCGCGACGTATAGGAGACGGCGTTCTTCTTCAAGCGCACCGGAGCCGCCTTTTCGCAGCTCATCCAATGTGTACTCATGAGGAAGGGCACCTTCTACCAGATCAGGCAAGAAGACGTGGTCGTATTCGAGACCTTTTGCCCGATGGATGCTTAAAACATGAACAGCTTCGTCAGGGAGTGGCCGCATCGTGCGCCACTCTTTTTCTTGGCGAGCCATTTGATCGATATAAGCCAAAAAATCGCTAATCGTCGCATGGCGCTTGGAAGCTGCCAGGATTTGCTGCAACTCATCGCTCCAACGTTCCCGGCCATCTTCCCGGTCTTTCGCGCGTTTTTTTAGATAGTCGCGCAGTTTGCCATCCTCATAGATGAGCTCCAGCGCCTGAGCAGGTGGAACATCCTTGCACGCGGTGAGAATCTCATTGATTTGCTGCATGTGCTTGCGCTGATACGTCTTGAGCTGTGTCAGATGCGGAAGAACGTGCAGAATCGGCTTGTCCTCGATGATGGCTTGGCTGCGCAAGACATTCCACATTTCGGCTGAGATGTAGAGGGTCGACAATATTTCTTTAAGCGCATCGGTGTCATCCGGGTTTAACGCGAGCCGCAAATAATTGAGCGTCCAGCGAACCGTTTGGCGTTGGTAAAAGGAATCCTCCTCTTGCGTGTAATGAAAAGGAATCCCTGCTTCGCTCAGGCGCTCCAAAATGGGGCGTGCAGATTCATTGGTGCGGTACAAGATCGCGCATTCACCCAAAATGGCGCCCTGCTCACGACGATGGATAATTTCATCGACGATCCGGGAAGCTTGTTCTTCTTCATCTTCCGGCTCGAATAAATACGTGTCGCCTTCCTCGCGATGAAAGGACTGACATTCCTTTGCCCAACGCTCCCGGTTGTGACCGATCAGCGAATAGCCAAGACTGACGATCGAGGAATGGGAACGGTAGTTGACCTCGAGTGTAAATGTCGACGCCTGCGGAAAGTCTTTGGTGAAGCCCAAGATGTACTGCGGATCACTGCCGCGAAAGCCGTAAATAGACTGGTCGTCATCCCCGATGACACACAAATTGTTTTGTGGAGCGGCTAATAGCTTGACCGTCTCATACTGAATGCGATTGATATCCTGAAACTCATCGACCATCACATAGGTGATGCGTTCCTGATAACGGCGCAGAAGCCCTGGGTCATCGCGCAGCATTTCGTAGCAGCCAATGAGCATGTCGTCAAAGTCAAACCATTGATGCTTTTTCTTTGTGGCCTCGTACAGAGGATAAAGCTGGATCGCCCGTTTTTCTGCATCGTTCGTTGCTTCCCGATACGCGACCTCATGGGGGAGGATGTATTCGTTTTTCCAACGGCTAACGATGCCGAGTGCTTCGGTGATCTCTGTTTCTTTTAGCGTGGCAAGGTCGTCATGACCGAGCAGTGCACCGGTCTCCCGCATCAATCGCCATTTTTGCCAATCCTTTTTCAAAAGGCGCTGTTGATCCCAGCGTTCTGGCTGGTGATGCAAGAGCATTCGGTAAAAGATGCTGTGGAACGTACCGGCAATCAGCTCACGGGCTTGTCCAGCGGGTAACTGCCGGGCAATACGCTGACGGATTTCATCGGCGGCTTTGGTCGTAAAGGTCACAACCATGATTTGATTCGGCTTTACACCCAACTCTGAGATCAAGTGAGTCGTGCGTGCAGTCATGACGCGCGTCTTGCCACTTCCCGCTCCCGCGAGGATGAGAAAAGGTCCCTCGGTAGCGTGCACCGCTTGCTGTTGTCCCGGGTGCAGCGATTGGTCGCGCATTTGCTCAGCCATGTGAGAGATGGTCTTTTTCGGCATCAAGCGTTTGCGGAAAACCGGTGGCTTTGGAGCTGGCGGGGAAGGCGTCGTGCTTGTACCGATCGTTCGCTTTTTTGGAAGGCGAAAGGAGCCGATGGTCGCTGTATTTGTTTCGTCTGCGTCTATGGATGCCTCGCTCTGCTCCTTAGTTGAGAAAGCAAGTGGTTCTTTCGCGTTATCGTCGCTGTGCTCCTTTTCAGCCATAGCCAAGACAGCCTGAAAAGCAGTGGCAGCCGTCTCATTTATCGCTTGCAGCGAATCGAGCGGAGCAGGACCATTTTCCGTCAGAAGCGGGCATTCTGCTCCTTCCGGATGGAAGAAATGAGGCTCAAAGCTGATGCCAGCATGAAGACGAAGCGCCGATGCACAGGCTGGACAGCGTACCTTGTCCTGCCGGGCAGCCATGCGCCAAAACGGTATGCGGTTGTAGTTCTGTGGTAGCAACAGGATGGGTTTGTTGTCTAGTAAAGCGTAGTTCATCATGACACCTCGGAAACAAGAAGTGCCCCCTGTCGGCAGGGGACACTTGCCATTATGGTCGTTCTTTTCGATTAGGAGTGCAGCGACACGATGTCCTCAGGAAGAGCAGACGAATCTTCTGCTCCCAAATACGTGATGCTCACCCGTGTAATGCGATGGTTTTCCAGTTCGCTGATCGCAAAAAGATAGCCTTGGAATGTGACGGTTTTGCCTTTCGCGACCTCTTCATTTAACTGGCTGTAGAGCCATCCGGCAATGGTGTCGACTTCGTCGGAAACGACTTCAATCGATATGTAATCATTCAGTTCTGTCAAGAGAGTTTTGCCGGAAACCGAGAGCGTATTGCTAGAGCTTTCTTCAATTTCAGGGCGCTCATTTTCATCGAACTCATCCTGAATATCACCGACGATTTCCTCCAAAATGTCTTCCATCGTTAACAACCCTGCTGTACCTCCGTATTCGTCAATCACGATGGCGAGCTGGGAACGGCGTTTTTGCATTAAGCGCAAGACGTGGCTAATTTCCATGGACTCCGGCACCGTTAATAATGGGCGGAGAAAATCAGTTAACTCTGCCTTCCCTGTCGTCAGCGCAGAGAGGTAAAAATCTGAGATGTGCACAAAGCCAATCAGCCTGTCCTTATCCTCATGGGCGACGGGAAAGCGCGAATGGCGAGATTCTCTCATGATTTCGAGGTTTTCGTCAAACGTGTTGTCGTCGTATAGGCAAATCATTTCAATCCGTGGGATCATAATTTCCCGGGCAAGACGTTCGGAAAACACGAAGACATTGTCGACGAGAGCCATCTCTGTCTGGTCAATGTGACCGCTTTTATGACTCTGGTTCATGAGAAGGCGGATTTCTTCTTCGGTATGAGCAGATTCGTTTTCGGTGGCAGGCTCGACTCCAAGGCGTCTGATCAGTAAATTGGCTGCTCCATTTAAAAACCAGATGAGCGGGTAGCTCAGCTTGTAGAAGAACATGAGCGGTGCGGCAGTCCATAGGGAAGTGGCCTCCGCTTTTTGAATCGCCAAAGACTTAGGCGCAAGCTCTCCGAATACGATATGTAAAAATGTGATGATTGCAAAAGCGATCGCAAGTGAGGTCGGACCGACCAAATAAGATGGGAAATGAAAAAATGCCATGACGGGCGCGACGTAATGGGCGACGGCAGGCTCACCGACCCAGCCTAACCCCAGCGAAGCTAGCGTAATTCCGAGCTGGCACGCGGACAGATAGGCATCGAGCTCTCGTGTGACTTTTTGCGCGTAGCGGGCACTTTTGTTATTGCCTTCGCTGACGAGCTGGGTCAGACGAGTTTGGCGAACTTTTACCAACGAGAATTCTGCTGCGACGAAGAAGCCGTTTAGAAGAACCAAAAATACCACAAGCAGCAGATTCAGCGTAATCTCCCCGATCGGACTCTCCAAGCACACCTCCGCCTCCCGCAGTGCGAAAGGTGGAGCATTCACCTCCGATACGATAATGGTATTTTACGTGTACGACCAAAAACAGATAAATATTCGATCTAAAACCTGCAATGGAAATGCTTTTCATGAGCCACTCTACAGGTTTTCTTGTTACTCGTAAGTATACCAATAGGTCAACCGAACAGTCAAAACGTTCCGATTTGAACGAGCGCATTCTGAGGCTGCTTGGACATACCTGCTTCTTTCCGATCATAAACATAAACGAGCACGATCCAAGGAGGGGAGCGACATGTACTGGCTGCAAAAAAGTGTAGCGATTCTCACAGGAAGCGTGCTTCTAGGCATTGGGGTTAATCTGTTTTTGGTTCCGCATCGCCTAATGGAAGGAGGCATGATCGGGATCGGTTTGTTGGCGACGTATTACATGCAGATGCCGACGGGGTTGGTAATGATTTTGATAAGCATCCCTGTGTATGTCATCGTCTTTTTTTATGATCGCAGATTGTTTTTTCACAGCTTTCACGGCATGCTGATTTCTGCTTTCTTTATAGACATTCTCTCGGATATGCGTGGTTGGAATCTATGGTCAACTTCTTTTTCCGCAGTTACTGGCGGTGTATTAATCGGAATGGGTGTCGGCTTGATGCTTGCCTACGAGACGAATACGGGCGGGACAGACCTGCTCGCGCAATTTCTTGCCAGACGATACAAGCTGCGCGTTGCTTTGCTGATTTTTTTAATCGATGGGCTGATCGTACTTTGCTCTACGCAGACGATCGGGATGGAGAGAATGATTTTCTCTTTGCTGACAATCGTCGCAGTTGCGGCAACCACGCATATGTTCAGTGGACTCGGGAGACCTTTGCCACCGTATACGATAATAGGCCCGCTTATTTCGCGAAAAGTGGATGATAACTCCCCACGTTCTATGTAATCACGAGTACGACATTTAGGAACAGGGAAGGGGAAGGCGATATTTTGGAGAAAATAAATAGGAAAAGGATGAAATGAGGGACTGTTTTGTCTGGACAAGCATTTCAAATGATAACGGAGCGTGTCGGCTATTTTCCCGGTCATGTTAACATAGGACTTGTCATTGGTGAGCATGGAGCGATCCTGATTGATTCTGGTCTGGATACCCAAAACGCCAAAAAAATCAAGAAAGGACTGGACGCTATCGCCCAGCCCTTGTGTGCAATTATTCAGACACATTCTCATGCCGACCACTTCGGCGGCAATGCTTACTTGCTCGGATGCTGGCCCGAAGCAAGGGTCTATGCGCCACCGCTGGAAGAGGCGATCATTCGGAATCCCATACTTGAGCCCATTTACTTGAACATGGGTGCAGCCCCACTTGAGGATCTCAAAAACAAGTTTTTGCTGGCGCAGCCTTCTCGGGTAGACCACCTCCTTCCACTGGATGAAGGGATCGAAATTGCTGACGTACCTTTCTTTATCCTTTCTCTGCCGGGGCATAGCTGGCAACAGGTTGGCGTCGTCTGTGACGAGATTTGCTTCGCTGCCGACAGTTATTTAGGCGAAGAGGTTTTGGAAAAGCACAAGCTGCCGTTTCTTGTGGATGCCAATGAGACCCTGCTCAGTCTTCATAAACTGCTTGCAACCAACTACAGGGGATACTTGCCTGGGCACGGAGCATATACCACCACCTCTCAAGATGCCGTGAACAAAAATATTGCTTGGCATGAGCGGATTTTCTCGGTGATCTGCGACATTTTAGTAGAGGAGAGAACACCAGACGAAGCGTTAACTCTCCTGTGTGAGCGGTTACACATTTCCATAGAGAATGCTTCGAGTTATGTCCTGTTTCGGACAGCGTTTATGGGGTACTTGGTCGGGTTGCAGAAAACAAAGAGAGTGGCATACCGGTTTGAACAAAATCGGTGGCTGTGGAGAACTGTTCAGGATGGAGCCGAGGGAGCAGAAAGGTAATCGGCGATTTCTGCTAGCTTATGCTCTGCAGCTTCGCGGACTGCCTTGGGAATGAAAAAAACTTCTTCGGATGAGGTGTTCATATAGAACTTTGCTTCCAAATACGGATGACCCAGTTTGACATTCAGTTCCCCTTTTCCGGTTGTTGTGCTGGTGTAGTTCGTAGGAATGCGCAAAAAATACGCGCTGCTGCTGGCAGAATCGTACATGACGACATCGTACGTGGGCATACTGTCCCCGCCTGATCGATGAAAGCCTTGTTGCCGCAGCATTTTGTCAACATAAGAGAGTGGCTGAACGACACCGGTAAGGGTCTTGTTTTTTAACCGCATGGACATCCTCCTCGGTTCAACCATTGAGAAATCGAACTTAGTCTCATACTATGTACGGCAATACCGATTCAGACTTGAAGAATAAAGAAAAGAAGGAGTGGACGAGGATGAAACTTATGGCAGATTTGCATACCCATACAAAAGCGTCAGACGGTACCTGCGAGCCTGCGGAAAACGTACGGTTGGCGAAGGAGGCAGGACTTGCTGCACTGGCGATCACGGATCACGACACGGTAGCAGGAATTCCAGAAGCAATCGAGGCTGCCAGCGCACTCGGTGTTGAAATCATTCCAGGAGTCGAGGTGAGCTCCGTAGGGAAGGGGCAGGATATTCACGTTCTCGGTTATTTTGTCCCTTATGAAGATCCGGCTTTTGAAGAGCGACTCTTCCGTTTGCGAGAGACAAGGCATGAGCGTAACCAACTGCTGATCGCACGGCTGCAAGAGCTCGGTATCGACATCTCATTGGAAAAGGTATACCGCCGCAAGCAGGGCACGGACAAAAACATCGGGCGACCTCATATTGCAGAAGAATTGATGGAGCTGGGCGTCGTTTCAACGATCGCAGAGGCCTTCGATAAGTACTTGGGCAAAGGAGGAGCGGCTTATGTCAATCCTCCACGCATTACCCCGCAGGAAGCGATCACGCTGATCAAAGAGGCTGGCGGAGTGGCGGTGCTGGCTCATCCAGGTCTATATGACGATGATGAGCTGGTCGAAGAGTTGATTGTATTCGGATTGGACGGGATTGAAGTCAACCACCCAGACAACGATGAGGTACAAAAAATGCGCTACAGCAAGTGGGCAGCCCAATACGGACTTGTTGTAACGGGCGGTTCTGATTTCCATGGCTGGCGTGGAGAGGAGCCGTTTCATGCGATGCTCGGCTCACATACCGCAGAGATGGATGCCGTAGAACAGCTACGTGCGATCGCAGAGAAGCGGAAGGTGTAAAAATAAAAAGCCGTAGACTATGACTTGAAAAATAAAGTTTTAGTCTGCGGCTTCATGGCGTTGTTTATTGAGCTCTCATCAACCTGAGTTGCGATGTAATAATATTGAAAACTAATTTTCGGGCAGTTGGATGCCACGCCAGCCGCTTACATCGCATTGGCCATATTCATTATCACCCACAGCAACCACCGTGCCGTCCGATTTAAGCCCTACGGTATGGGCACAACCCGCCGCAATCGCCACAATATCGCGCCATTCCCTAACATTACATTGCCCATACTCATTCCAACCCACAGCAGCCACAGTACCGTCCGATTTAAGGCCAACGGTATGATTACTACCCACCGCAATCGCTATGATATCGCGCCAGCCGCTTACAGCGCATTGGTCATGTTTATTCAAACCTACAGCCGTCACCGTACCGTCCGATTTAAGACCAATTGTATGAAGATAACCCGCCGCGATCCCCACAATATCGCACCAGCCGCTTACATTGCATTGGCGATACCGATTATTACCCACAGCCGTCACCGTGCCGTCCAATTTAAGGCCGATGGTGTGCCAGTCACCCGCCGCGACCTCCACAATATCATGCCAGCCGCTTACATTGCATTCACCTTCATTATTTCGGCCCACTGCTACCACTGTGCCATCCGATTTAAGCCCAATGGTACGACACCAACCTGCCGTAACCGCCACAATATCGCGCCAGTTGTTTACATTGCATTGATCATACTTATTCCAACCCACAGCAGCCACAGTTCTGTCCGATTTAAGACCGATGGTATGAGCATTACCCGTGTTCGTCGCCATATGAACATTACCAGCTGCGACCGCCACAATATCGCGCCAGCCGCTTACCTCACATTGGCCAAATTTATTATCACCTACAGCCGTCACCGTGCCGTCTGCTTTAAGTCCAATGGTATGACGACGCCCCGCCGCAATGGTATCTTTAGACCATTTAGACCACCGTTTCACCTTTAACAATGCTTCTTTCGGTGAAATGTAATCCATGTTTTACCTCCTTGTACGTTCCATTGTTAATCTGCCTGTCAGCTCAACGCGCTGCCAGTCTAACACTTTATTTTTCAGTCCACAACTTTAATTACTCAGAACAATAGGAAGAGGGTGTTTGGTGAGCTTAAAACAATGCGATAAGAAATGATATCCCTAACCACAAGCAAAGAGGGGTATACAATGCCGTATCTTGACGGGCAAACTTCGTATTTTTTACTTTTTTAAAAAAGCCAATGTAGTTGAAGTCTCCCACAGCGCGCAGGACAAATACAGCGGCACAGACAATGCATCCCCATTGAATCAAAGAAGGAGCTATTACAGGCGATAGATAACCGCTCTGGGCAAGCAAAAGGTAAGCGGCACAAGCCAGCAAGCAGGCCACGACGATCGTTCCGCCCCTCCCAGGGGAAAAAGTCCGGCGTGAATGATCGGCTGTTGTGGGAATGACGGAATCGGTCCCCCATTTTCCTCCGCAGGCCCAATAAAAATGCAGCAAAGACACGATGACTAAGAAGATAGCAGATGAGATTGAAAAAACATGCGTCATAGGAATGCCTCCTATCGATTCGTTAGGATTATTGTGAAAAATACGCATCCGTATGTTTTGGGTAAAAAGGTCCCTGCGCAACAGACGGTCTGTCAGGCAGGAAGAGGGTAATTAAATCCAAGCCATAAAATGATGCAAGGGTGTGGACATATCAAAAGGTGCTTCCAGCTCTCTGCGCACGAGCCAACCAACATAGAGGAGGTACGCGAGCTGAGCGCGTGCCGTTGCATCAGCGGGAGCCAGCCCTTTTTTCTCATATAAGGAGGCAACGAAGCCGATCCTGCGCTGCTCGATTTCTACGAGACGTTTGGAAAGGGCAGGATGCTGTTTCGCCCAGTTGTAGATAGCGGCTTCGATTTTTCGCTCGCTGCTAAAAACGTTCGACAACAGCTGTTCCAGCGACATATTGTCCGAGTGTGGCGCGCGAATGATCCGCTCGGTCGCATGCTCCTCCCAATAGTCGATCATGGAGTCCAGTAGCGCTTGACGATCTGGAAAGTGATGATAAAAGCTTCCCTTGCTGATCTTTAGTTTTCTGGCGAGAGGCTCCACACGAACAGCGTCAATACCTGCTTCAGCTAACATATCGAGCCCCGCCCGAATCCAATCTTCACGTACGTATTGCATGGTTCACCCCAAAAGATACGGTATCGTATGTTTCCGTTTCTATGTTATTCCACCTGGTGTGGAGTGTCAAGAAGCATTGATTTTTGTATTGACATTCACACTAGTGTAAAGCTTTAGAATCGCAATCAAGAGCGATAGACCTGGCATGAAGCGCCGGATCATCTCGCTTGCAAAAAATAAAATGAATGGAGTGTCGACTTGTGAAATCAACATCAATTCCTGCGACTGTAACAGTCATCGGCCTTGGCAATATGGGGGTAGCACTCGCGGATGCTTTTTTAAAAGGCGGTCATCCAACGACTGTCTGGAACCGTTCAGCAGATAGAGCCAAAGGTCTAGTCGAGAAGGGAGCAATGCTGGCGGGCAGTGTGAGAGAGGCAATCGCGGCAAGCAGCTTGGTCGTTGTCTGCTTATCAACCTACAAAGTCATGCAAGAGCTGCTGGAGCCCTTGGAAAGTGAACTGTCAGGGCGTGTCATCGTCAACCTTACTACCGGAACACCTGAGGATGCGCGCAAGACAGCAAAATGGGTGAGCGAGCGCGGTGGACAATATCTCGATGGAGCGATCATGGCTGTGCCTCAAATGATCGGACTGCCCGAAACACTCATTTTCTACGGCGGGTCGAAGGCTCTATTTGAAGCATATGAACCGACATTGAAACTGTTGGGAGGGAACGCTGCCTATCTTGGTGAAGACTATGGTGTTCCGTTGATCTATGATTTGTCGCTGCTCACCATGATGTATGGGGCTTGGTATGGCTCCATGCATGCTCATGCCTTGTTAAGTACGGCAAACATAACAGCAACAGAGTTTCTTCCATACGCAACCAACTGGATAAATCACTTGATTGCCCCGCTCTTATCAGATCCGGTTGCCGCACGTGCGCGTGATGAAGGAAACTTCACGACCGATGTGTCCAATTTGAATACGAACAAGCTCGGACTTGAACACATCATCCATGCCAGCAAGGAACAGGGAATCCCCGTTGATTGGTTGATGCCATTGCTAGCATTGGCCACACAGAAAGTAGCAGAGGGCTACGGTGCTGACTCTTTTGATCGCGTGATTGAGGCAATCAGGAAGCCGCTGGTGAAATAATTCTTTTCTCTGGTGCAAAATGAAAAAACAACCTCGCTTCGCGTAATGATCAGAGCGAAAACGAGGTTGTTTTTCCGAATGAGGGAATGGAGCTGCACGCAGCTTCTGTTATTCGCGAATGGATTTGACCATCGCAATATGCTCGATACCCGCATCGTCAAATAAGTCGCCAAAAGGTTCATAGTCGAGCTTTTCGTAAAACCGTTGGGCTTGTGTCTGTGCGTTTAGCTTCAGGCTGTCATACCCGTGTTGTTTGGCCAGCTCTTCCATCGCGAGCATGATTTGGCGGCCCAGTCCGGTACCGCGTTCTGTTTTGGCAACCGCCACCCGTTCAATTTTTCCCACCCCAGGTGCGTAGGTACGGATACGGCTTGCGCCCACTGGTTTTCCATCGCGGTAGGTCACAAAATGAATCGTCCCGCCATCCAGTGTGTCATGCTCATCGATTTCCAACTCTTCCGGTACTTCCTGTTCCTCGATGAAAACGACTCGGCGTACGGACAGGGCATCCGCCAATTCTTGTTCAGTGGTGACTCTTTGGATCTGGTAGGTTTGCAGGTTCATCGGTATTCGTCCTTTGTTAGAAAATATCCCTCCCTGCGATTATTCGCGGGGAGGGTTGGTGTTAGAGGAAAGGGTGCTTATTTTTTGAGAAGGAAAGTCTGGTAAACGCTCCAGATGCCATCCTCAAGCTGATAAATCAAGTGGAAGCGATCAATCTCGCTGGTCAGGTCAATTTTTGCCATGCTCAGTTGGCCGGTTACATCCCGCAGCTCATCGTCGGATAGGTCGCGCCCGATGGTCAGATGCGGTACGTATGCGTAGGTTTCTTTTTCATTCACACATTGATTGGCAATCTTTTGATGCAGCTCGTTAAATGGTTCTTTGTTTTGCACAGCCAAATAGATCACGTTGTTGGTAGGGTGGAAAGAAGATACCCGATGGAATTGGGCTGAAAAGCTGTCGGTAGAGGAGGCAACTTGCTCCAGATGGCTCACCAGCTCAGGCAGCTTGGCTTCGTCCAGCTCAAAGGCTTCCTTCAAACGGATATATGGAGGAACCAAAGCATAGCCTGGGTCATAACGTTTCCGGTAAGAGTTGGCTACTTCTTGCACCTTGCTAGATGGGAATATTACGATACTGTACATCATCAGAACCACTCCTCCTTACTATCTATCATGCTCTACAAGAACTTATTTTAACAGAAAATTCTTCATTTGTGTAATGTTAAGCGTGGGTCCGTATATTCCTTGCGCCAAAGGAAAGACTGTGTAGTGCAAGGAGGTGCCGCACTGCATGCATACGGCTATGATGATCACATTCATTTTTCTCGTCCTGCTTCTACTGTCTGTGCTGACCTTCACGATCTTGACCGCGATACGAAAAGGAGAATTCGAAGAGGCACTCGTATCGACTATCAAGGATGAAGGTCCACAAGAAGAACAGCCACGGTAAGTTTACCCGTAAAGCGTCTTTAGCATACGCGGTAGATTACGCTGCCAATGGCCCCACGTATGGTCACCCTCAAACGTCTCATAAACGAGGGTGGCTTTTTTCGTGCCCAAAATCTCGCGCAGTTCCTCATTGGCTGCTAGAAGATTCAATGTGCCTCGGCCTGTGCTTACCGCAGTCTCCTCTGTCCCGATTTCCAAATAAATGGTTTGCGGTACGGAAAAGTCAGTGTCAGCTACCAGACGATTTAACTTTGCGTCCATGGCAATCGACTGGCAGGCAACTTGTCCAAACGTATGCGGATAGTTAAGAGCAGTGAACAGAGAGACAACCCCGCCCAAAGATTCGCCAAGCAGTGTTCGTGCGTTTCCCAAAGGATGTGTAGAGTAATGCGTATCGACATAGCTCACGACTTCTTCGGCGAGGAAGCGTCGGTAGGCCATGTGCTCCTTGCCATCCGGATGATAACGGTCGTTTCGTCTGCTTTTCTCGACAGGGAGAAAGACAGCGATGATATCAGGCAATTCTTTGTCCCGATTTAATTGATCCAGCAAAGAAGCCATCCTGCCCATTGCCAAGTAGTCTTCTCCATCCTGCACGTAGAGGACTGGATACGAGTAGAGTGGCGAGTAGCGTTGGGGTGTGTAGACAATCAGCTTTTCCGGCGTCCCCAAATGCCGGCTTTCCAAGATGATTTCCTCAAGGGCCACTGCGTTGTCCTCCTTAATGGGATATTCTGTTCATTATTATACAGGAGCGAGCGGGCATGCCCAAGAGTTTGGGTGCAGAGTCAGGCTTTGGGCGAAAGATTGTCGCAATTTGGTCAGCGTGTGATACTATGGTAGGAAACGACTTCACTCGATTTGTGGAAGGGGTTGTCTCTTATATGAAGAAGCAAGTACACAGCATCGAAGTCAGAAACGCTGCTCTCGCACGTTTGGCAGAACGCGGAGTGACGGTGGATGATATCGCAGAGATCGTCTATCTCATGCAATCGCCTTACCATCCAGATCTCACGATGGCGCAGTGCATCGAGAGCGTAAAAGCAGTCTTGGAAAAAAGGGAAATGCAGCACGCCATCCTGGTTGGCGTTGAGTTGGATACGTTAGCAGAGAAGGGCCTCTTGTCTGAGCCGCTTCAATCCATTATCGCGTCAGATGAAGGACTGTTCGGATGCGACGAAACATTGGCGCTAGGCTCCGTATTCGGATATGGAAGTATCGCGGTTACCACCTTTGGACATTTGGATAAACACAAGGTTGGCGTGATTAAAAGGCTGGATACCAAATCGGCAGAGGGACGTGTTCACACGTTTTTGGACGACCTCGTGGCGAGTGTGGCAGCCAATGCCTCTAGCCGCATGGCGCATCGGATGAGAGATGAGCAGGAGGCCGAGTTGGCACGAAGTGAGGCGTTGAAGCTACAGGAAGCGGAGCTGCGTGTCGAGGAGAAAGGGAAAGGGACGGAGCAGGCGGGGTAGGTTCGGTTTGGGATGAAGGAGTTTGCTTCAATCGTTACCTAATTATCTTGTTTGTTGTTGTACCCTTATTGGATCACCTTACGTCTGGCAGGAGCCAATTCTTCACCGGTGCAGCTCATATGCTTGATGCAGTCATGTATGAAGTGATGCCATCATGCAGGTAATCCCCTGTTTTGTAGGGCGATGTGGGCAGCAGCGGTGGGGAATGGCTTTTTACAAGGTGAAGACAAGCCCGATTTCACTGGGTTTCTTAGTGTTCTTTTGGTACGAGTGAAAATTTTTACAAGAAATTATTCATTTCCTCTTGAAATCCATTTTACGATGCTGTATAGTAATAAATGTGATCGACGTCCGATACGATTCGGGCCCTTAGCTCAGTTGGTCAGAGCGGTCGGCTCATAACCGATTGGTCGTAGGTTCGAGTCCTACAGGGCCCACCATTAAACGATCACACACATATCCCATGATCCGGTAGCTCAGTTGGGAGAGCACCATCTTGACAGGGTGGGGGTCGCTGGTTCGAACCCAGTCCGGATCACCATATATCGAATGTTGAAACCCTTGGTAATCAAGGGTTTTTCTTATGTCCTCGTACATCCACCCTGACAACAAAATCCCTCTACGTTGTCGCTTGACAACATTTTGACAACCTTTATTCAACTAAAGTCATTTTGAGCGTTTCTGTTTCATCATTTTCTCGAAGTTGTCAGCAGCATCTTTTTGCATGTCCGGCATGACATGGCTGTATACATCCATTGTAAATCCAAACCGGCTATGCCCAAGACGTTCAGATATAACTTTAGGATGCTCGCCCATCTGTAATAACATAGTGGCGTGAATGTGACGTAGATCGTGAAAACAAATGACTGGGAGTCCGCTTTTCTTCGTGATTCGTTCGTAGTGTCACAGTAGGTTGCGAGGGTCTTGTGGTCGGCCGTCATCTGAGCAACTGGTCTACTTACTCGGGAAAGCCAACAAAGACTACAATGCACACGTTTATCAAGTGGAGTAATCCTCTGTTCTTCACCCACAAACAAGGAGGGATAGTATGAAGTGTGTATTTTGTGATGAAGAGATCGTGGCTGACAAGCCTGAGTGGATATTGGTAAGCAAGAAACCTTCTGTCGAACATTTTTGTACCTTGGGATGCTTGTCAGGGCATGTGGATGAAATGGCAATTGAGGCAGAAGAAAAACACGGATTGATTAATTAAATTGATATAAGTGTATCCGGCGGTGCGGATCAAATGCGCCGCCGGATACAAAATGCTCATAGTGTCAAGGAGGAAGAGAATGGGTTTAGATGCTATTGTGTCAAAATGAGATGCAGGGTAGTACCAGCGTAGCTGACACCACCCCCATATACAACTTGAGAGTTATTCCAACTCAATCACAATATACTGCACCTTTTGGTGATCCGTTAGCCCAAAGAGGTTTGATAATAACAATTCTATATTCGTAACCAACGGTGGTAGATAAGGAGTCAGTATAGGTACCCTGACCATTCAGACGTGTAATACCAGTTCCTAAGTCCAACCAAAGTGCATCTTTGCTTGTTCTTCTTTGTACTTGAAAATTGCCTTCACCAGAACTGTTACTAACTGTCAATTTCATTGTGGACTTAGTTGCTTCGCATCCCTCACTTAACCAACCTGCTATCCCAAAAGGGATGTCTTCGTAAGTCCCTAAAAACACCGTCGCATTTGGATTTTGTTTAGCAGCAATTGCAGCACTTGCGGAGCTAAGAAGCAAAGATGCGCACATCATGATGGACAATACCGGTTTCAACCTTTTCTTTATAATATCCACCTCACTATAAAAGAATAGTTACTACGAAAAAAACACCATATTTTGGTAAGTCTATCATCAGGAAAATAGTTGCTATTGAACTAAATTGTGAGGGGACTTAACACAACGGTAATTGAGGAAAATGGGCAAATTACCTACTTAAGACAAAACAAGAACCCACTGTCGCCAGTGGGTTGGAAATTTTGTATTCCGACTTATGTTAAAAGACTGCTTTTCTCAGCAAGACAAGCTGCAGCGTCCAACAAATGTTATGCACCATTGGGTCATATTAGGCTTGTGCAAGTCTGGTCTCACTAGACTTACAGATTTCACCTGTATATCTAAATCAAACAAATCTTGTTTTTGCATTGTTAGTCCCTCCTAATAATATGGTTTTGTTTACAGTAAATGGTAATACAAAAACGGCTTTTAGTAAAGTGATTAATAGATATTTAGTTTTGTAGAAAGTACGGATGGTGTAGCCGTTACTTCGAAATTGGTAACACAACACACGATTTGTTAAATGAGAATTAAGAAAAGGGGAGGTGGTGTAGGTGAAAAATGTCCAGCTACTCAATGGGGTAAAAAATCAATCTGTAGTGTCTACAACCTCCACGTTGGTAAGATCGAAACCTGCCCGGAGTGGGACAATTACATCATAGAGAATCAAGGATTACTGGATCGGAACGGGCAGCTCGCCTATATCAATCTTGAGCCAGCTCTTGAAGTTGTGCAAAAGGTAGAGGAAGAAATCAAGGATTACCATTGGATGGTGAAAGAGGTTGAGCGTCTAAGGAAGGAAATAGACAAGGTGATATCTTCGAATCCGTCGATACAAGAGAAATTGGTCGCTACCTATGGCAATGCTGCAGGCATGCCGAGCGGGAAAGGCTTACGCCTCTCCACCTTGACCATTCCGGAAGAACGGTATGAAAAGCGCATCGAGCGAATGAAAAGCCTTGAAGAGAAGGTGCGGCAAATAAGCGATTTTGCAAATAATCTTGAGGATAACAAGTACAGAACAGTCCTTGAATGTATGATGGACGGGATGCGTATGAACAGCATTGCCCGACATGTAGGAGTTTCCCGACAACTATTTAAATGAGATGAAGCGGGATATCGTTAACCGATTAGCAAAGGAGCTGTACAGCGAGGAATTGTTAGGTTCCTGAAAGGTTGGCGGAATGACGTTTTTAAAGAAGAGCAGATGCATAAATACTCAGGCAATCCATGATGAAGAAGCCCTCGGGAATGAACCGAGTGGCTTTTTGTGGTTCTAAAAACCTATGGTTATAATGATGTGTTTGTTACTTTGTGTCTATTGTTAGTGTGCGTTCCACATCCGATACTTCATTACGTGGGCATTATTCCCTTTTTATATTAGATTGGATATCAGGCGTATCGATCAACATGAGAATCTCCCATCTGTATAGAAACCTTTACAGAGAGGAGGAGACTGTTTGCCCAATATTGAAGGTATCAATATCCAGCAGTCAAGTGCTGAACGCAAGAGCTACGTGGTTGTGGGAGCCATTTTATCATGCAGCAGCGGAAGTAAACAGAGTCGGCTGAAAATGCCGTTCAGCCATGGTGTTTTTGTAAAAGGAAAGCCGCAAATGAACATCATGGATTTTGTTCCTAACGTAAATATCATGCCATTCGGAAAGTGCAGCAGCTTACAAAATCCCACAGTCGCTTCTGCCACAGCAGTCAACAATGGTGTACTTAAACCAATGCCGTGCACACCTCTAACAACAATGCCATGGATAGATGGAAAAGCGGACAAAATGGTCGGTGGTCATCCGGCATTGCTTAATAAATCAACAAATATGTGTTTCTATTGTGGGCAGATAAAGATTGAAGATGACGGGCAGGATTTGGGTGGTGTGACGGTAGGAAATCAGTCGTCAACAAATAGCGGGCCGTCTGCTGCTGGTTTTGGACAAGGACCAGCTTGCGAAAAGCCGCAGGAAAAGCCTAGCATGTGGGATAATTTCGTCAAAGGAATCTCGATGTTGGGAGACGTTCCTGCTGCGATGCAAAAAGCGGCAAGTGAACTGCCATGGGCTTTGGAGAAAGCTGCTAATGATTTGCCAAAAGGTTTACAGAAGGCGGCAGAGGATTTACCTAAGGCTGTTGGAGCGTTTGTAAGGGAAGGCTTTATCGAGCCAATACAAGAAGATTTGGATACGTTGCGGGATGATAAAGTTGGTTTTGCGGATGGAATTGCAATTGGTGGACTTGCCTTGGGTGTACTTACGCTGGGGAGAAGCAAAAACGTAAAAAATTTAGTTGATGCGGCAAGAAAAGGAAAGAAGAGGACAAGTGTAGGTCTTACAAGAAGCACCGGGGATTCCACTAGTTCTATGAATCCAGCTAAATTTGATAGGATGAAAAAAGCATTTGAAAAACAGGGGGGAATAATTGACCAGTCAGAAGAAGCGATAAGATATTTAGATTACCGTGGGGCAGAGGCTGTCACTTGGAATGAGAAGACAATACAATTAAGGCAGAATCCAACGACTTCTGCTGTATTCGAAGAGTTTATTCATACTGCGCAATATAGAGCAGGGAAAATCCCCGACCAAACGCCAAGAACAGTACTGACCGTGGAAATTGAAGCTGCTGAAAAACTAATAAAATACAGAAAGGCATACGGCATTCCGAACATTGAAACAAGAGATACAATTAATAGATTAAGAGATTTGAGACAACAATTTGATGAACTAGGGAATTGAGGAGGGTGAATATGTTTTCAATTGAGGTCAAAACAGCTTTCTTTATCAAAGTTGCCAATATAGTTGCTATCGAAGGTAAGGCAAATGGTGATTTAAAGGCTAAAGTTCTTCATGATGAGACCGATAATTCAAAGTCCTATAATGTAAAAGGAGTTGCATTGGTTAATGGGCGGGAATACATTAGTCCTCTAGAATCCATAACTCTTCAATTAGAGCCTGGAGACTATAATGCCGAGGATTTAATAGGAAAAAGATTGGTAAGCTATGATTAAGAAGTGATTGCCATGTTTACTAATAATGGGGCTTTTGTCTCCTGACCGATACCCCAGTGCGGTGTCAATTCCTCATACAAGTAATAAAATTGTTGAGGTTATCTAACTGGTTGACACATCTGACGCTTTTGACGGTTTTTGCAATACTAAGTGTACGCACGATGAATAAGCCGCTCAGGGGAATATACCTGGGTGGCTTTTGTTTTAGTCCGACAAATTCGAAAGGGGGAAGAGTATTGAGCCAGTCGGTGTACAAGTCACGGTGTTGGAAGCGGAAGCGGGCAGCCATCTTACGGAGAGATCAATACATGTGTCAAGAGAGTAAGCGGTACGGTAAGACTAAACCAACTACTACAGTGCATCATATATACCTACTAGAGTTTTATCCAGAACTAGCATTCGTGGACTGCAACCTTATTTCTCTCAGCGACAAGTAGCACAACGCTATGCATGATAGGGTGACTCACGAGTTAACAGAGGCAGGACTAGCTTGGCAGGAAAGGACTCGACTCATTGTAAACTGATAGTGTGTACGCCAATGCCGTGCATACCTCTGACGACAATGCCATGGATAGATGGGAAAGCGGACAAAATGGTCGGTGGACATCCGGCATTGCTAAATAAATCAACAAATATGTGTTTCTATTGTGGGCAGATCAAGATTGAAGATGACGGGCAGGATTTGGGTGGTGTGACGGTAGGAATTCAGTCGTCAACAAATACCGGTCCGCCCGCTGCTGGTTTTGGACAAGGACCAGCTTGCGAAAAGCCGCAGGAAAAGCCTAGAATGTGGGATAGTTTCGTCAAAGGAATCTCGATGCTGGGAGATGTTCCAGCTGCGATGCAAAAAGCGGCAAGTGAATTGCCGGGGGCCTTGGAGAAAGCAACTATTGATTTGCCAAAAGGTTTGAAAATGGCAGCTCAGGATTTGCCCAAGGGTGTTGGCGTGTTTGTGAGGGAAGGCTATATCGAGCCAATGCAAGAAGACTTGGATACGCTACGGGATGAAAAAATCGATCTCGCGGATGGAATTGCAATCGGTGGGATTGCCTTAGGTGTACTAACACTGGGGAGAAGTAAAAACGTTAAAAATTTAGTGGATGCGGCAAGGAAAGGGGAGAAGATGACAGGTGAAGGTATAGAACTATACCGTCGAACAGCAAACGTTGGTGAGTTTAGTCATCTGGAAGTACCTATGCAATTAAAAGAAGTTAAGCGTTTAGCAGAACTAGCAGGAATTGGATTAGATGGTGTAAAAGTTAGAATAATTAGAGACCCTGAAATGGTTCGGTTACCACATTCAGGCTGATTTGTCCTAACTGTAGCGGTCAAAATATTGAGTATGAATTTATTGGAGATAATCAGAAGAGAGAGGGATATTTTTTAATCTGGTGCAATGATTGTTTAGAAGGATTGCATATTTCAAGGATTGATATTCCTAAGCAAGCAAAGATAATACCATTTGGTGCACCTTCAGAACTTACTTCACACATTCCAAATTTCAAAAAGGTAATTCCTTAAAACTTACCGGAAAGAAACCTTGATTGGCTTCGTGCTATCATGGTTTCTTTTTTTGTGGTCTTGAAAACTTGTACCCCAACTATTTTTTCTTCAAAACTCATTCTTCTGTGCTCAATGGAGCTTGAACGCTCCAAAATGTCAAATTTGGTAAAAACAAGAAGGAATCTGTCGTTTCTAGTAGAATATAACCCTCAATAAGTAATTGAGGTGAAAAAGTTCCATGCTGTTTGTCCTATTTTCAACATTGGAATACCTTGCAATATTTGCTCTTATGACTACGCTATTTAGGTTTGGTTTTATTGTTCATATCAACCGCATTCTCTTTGTGAGTCTGGTATTAATGCTTTTCTCGTTTGGGCTGCGGCAATTTACACCATATGGAGACTATGCGACTATAGCTCAAGTCGTCATAATCTTTGGGGCATTAGTCCTGGTATGGAACGTGAATTGGGGACATGCTGCCTTAATGACCATTATAACAGCAGGAATCTACTTGGGTATTCAGATGATGGAAGTGTTTTTCCTGACCGTCATAGGAACGCTAGAAACGATTGAATCGTTAGAGGATCGAAGCATCAACACAGGGTTCATATTCCAGACAATCTCCGCATTACTTACCTTTGCATTATGCTATGGACTTCGGAAATGTAGACTGCAATTTACATTTGTCAGAGACGGAGCGCCTTTCTCTCTTTATCATAGAATCAACATGGTGATTCTGTCACTGATCATTGTAACAGGTGTATTGATAACGGTCTTGTTTAAATTAGCAAGTACATATGGAATTGGTTCCTTGGTGTGGATTTTCTTTGGAATGGCAATCGGAATCACGATACTGGCATGGCTGGCTATAAAAAGGGATGGGGAATATGATTGAAACTCTTGCTGAAAGAATAGCCATACAACTAAAGTCGATCAATCCACATGAAACAAAGTCAGTCCCTACCATGAAGTTTGGGTTAATCCTTATCATCAACATGCTGCTCATCATTACGATTAGCCTTACCATTTCACTCATGATAGGGACGTTCCAAGGAACATTACTCACATTGGCCGGATTTTTGGTCCTGCGCCAATTTTCAGGAGGATTTCACTATTCATCGTCTGTCTACTGCACGATGACAAGTATTGTGGGAGCTGTATTCATCCCTCTTATCACCCTTCCTAATGATTTTGTCACCCCGATAATTATCATCACATTAGTCTTGGTAGCACTTTTTGCACCGCAAGATATGGAAATGCAATCACGACTATTCAAACAGAATCAGACTTTACTCCTCAAGATCATTTCAATTACCATCGTCAGTTCATTATTTTTCATAGAAAGCGAGACACTGGTTAAGACCTTCTTTGTGCAAGCACTGACGCTAATTCCACTGAAAGGAGGTGGAAAAGATGAAAAATAAAGCGATGATGTTCGTAGCGAAGCATGTTTCAGCAATTGCTTCATTCGTTGCGGTACTGGCAGTATCTACAGCATCCTTTGGTTTCGTGGGGAAACCTGAAATTCCAGAAGAATTAAAGAAATAAGGAGCAATGAACGACACAGACCATCTCTCACTCGACTTCAGTTCGAACGGGGAAAACTGGTTGCCTCATTGCGCTTTTGTAAATCTTAACTTTATAACAGATCATTCGCGTATGATTGTATGGTACTTATAGACTGCTTCTTTCAGAGCATTGCAAATTATCTACCCCCTTGTTAGACAAGGGGGTTTCTTATTTTACTGCGGCTGGTTCCATTGGCGTCTTTGAATCGTTAATGAATCCAAGCGGGCTGTCTCTTAGTCGGAAAATCGACTTTTGAGACAGCCCCTTACTGTTTTTACATACGCCTAACGCTTAGAAATAGAGAATTTGGCTGTAAAATTCATTTTTTTCATATAGGAGGAATTCGCTCCGGCTTGAAATTGGACAGAAAAATTGCCGTCTTTTTCTGCTTGGAAGACGCGTCCGTATGGTGAATTAGCGGGGTATGTACCAATCACTTGATTATCCGCACCAAAGACTGTATAAGAAATCGGGAATCCTGAATTGTTTACAAAAATTGTAAGTTCCTCTCCCTTTTTAAGTGAAAAAGATTCTTTTTGCGTCACTTCATATGAACTCAAAGAATAGTATTTCGTAACCTCTTGCGTGTCTAAAGCCGTTGTTGCTGCGCTAGCTTTTGAGACTTCTAATCCAGGCAAATATCCACCAGAAAGTACTGCAATTCCTAATGCCCCTGCTAAAATAGCTTTTTTCATATCGTAATGCCTCCTTTTTGGCTCATTCATGAGCGAAAGTAAATATTTGGAAATTACAACCATTATAGTATCGTTGAAAATGATTATCAATAAATATTTTTTTGCATCTCACCGCGTGATAAACAGGACATAAAAAAAGAGAGTGATTCAATGGAATCAACATCCCCCTAAAAACGGCACACACATCCCTGTATCCGGACAAAACCCCTCATTCTCCACACACAACCTCTCCGTAAACCCAGGCTCCTCCTGCGCGAGAAACTTAAAATAACAAACAATTTCATGATTCCTTACAGCTAAACTATTCAACTGAAAATCCAACAAATACTTCCGATCCACATGCTGGTAGTACAATCCTTTTTTCGTAAACGGAGGCGGATACACCTTGGACGGCAAAGTCGGAATAATATCATGAACATTCACGATCCGAATACTGTTCTTTACAGTCTCATTAAACCGCGAAGCAAAGACAGGATCTCCGACACGAGGGCTCCCATACGTATACACAAAGGGTCGCGTAAACTTCGTATTCACCGCAATATCTAAACCAGCAAGTGCGGCCAAGCCTCCCCCTAAACTGTGTCCAGCAACCAATAGTCTTTTCGATCTAGAGAGCTTGCTCAACTCCCGAATCAATTCATCTCTCGCGGATTGATAAATGCAAGTAAACCCGCGGTGAGTCTTTCCTGCTTTTTTGACAAAACGATAGGGGACTTGATACAAATCTTGATCAGACTCATTGTCGTTAAACGTTCGTGTTCCCCGAAAAGTAACAACGATACTGTCTGATGACTCGGCTATAAAACCAAATACCTCCGGCTCCGGCGTCTCTACACCAGCCATTGCTCGAATCGTCGAGCGCTGACGATATCCTTTTGGCAAGATGAGTGAATCTGTTTCAAAAAGCAGATAGGCCTGATGGATCATGGCTGCAAGTAAAATCGCATCTTCGCTGTTATAAATACGATCGACCATTCATGTGTCTCCCTTTCTAAGTTTCAAGGCTGTAAAAGCTAGCAGTTACCTTGAAACGGAATACACGTATCCGTATCGGGACAAAACCCCGGATTTTCCACACAGAGCGTGTGGGCGTAATCAGGGTCATACTGAGTGAGGCTATGAAAATAGCAGGCGATACTATCGTTACGAGGCGTATTATTCAGTTGAAACGAGAGAGGGAACTTGTTTTTTACATGTTGATAATAGATACCTTCCTGGGTAAAAGGAGGCGGATATTTTTGATCGGGGAAGGTAGGAAAAGAGTCGTGAACATTGACAATGCGCAGACTATTTACAACGACTTTATTGAAGCGTGAAGCGAAGGTGGGGTCACCAATACGCGGACTGCCATAGGTGTAAACGATTGGGTGCCTAAACTGCGTGTTTACTGCAATATCTAAAGCTGCCAGCACAGCCAGAGCACCGCCGTAGTTGTGTCCAGTTATAAAGAGCTTTTTTGACCCGGAAAACTGTTTTATTTTTCTGATGAAACGCTCCCGCGTTGATTGATACAGGCATGTAAATCCACGTGAGGTCTTTCCAGCCTCTTTCACAAAAGGATAGGGAACTTGCAAAATGTCGTAGGCTGCCAAAAGGTCTGCTGGATATGCCGCGTACCCTCTGAAGGCAATGATAACTTGATCTTTAGATTCTGCTACAAAACCATAAACATGTTCTGTTGGATTCTCTGCATCTGCAAAAGCCCGAATCGTGTATCGAAGCTGAAAACCTTTGGGTAAGATAAGCTTCCCTTGAAAAAATAGTAGATAAGTCTGATAGCTCATGGCTGCAAGGAAAATGGCAGCCTGACTAGTAAACATGTTGTCTTCGTCCGAGAAAACCATGCAGACAAATTCCTTTCCAAACAAGAATAAGAATCTAACGCCTTTATCTGTCTTTCCCAAATGAAAGCAGGGCAAGGCTATTCGAATGACACTTACCATGAGCCTATGTTTTTACGATGAAATGCGTGCTTGTATGAAGAAAATATATGACTGCTTATCGGACAGGAGAGGGGATTGCGATGACGAATTATAAAGGGATGTGGTAGAAAAAGGAAAAGGGGCGCGTCGCAACGCTCCCCATTTACAAAGGTTCTGAGAGGATTTCAATTCCCACATCAATTGTTTTCTCTACTCCCATAAAGGTTAGAAATATTTTTGCCCTGTTTTTGTGTTTATCCACTTTTTTAATAATGCCTTCTAGTCCTTTGAGGGGACCAGATTCTACGATCACCTTTGAATTTTCTAGATAAACTTTTGAATAATCGACAACCTCACCGTTCCCCATGAGTTGGAGAATCGGGGTGATTTCTTTTTCGTCAATGCTCGAATAATAAGCGCCCTCATCTTGCGAATAGTAACTACCGCTATTGACCAAACGCAAACTCCTAGGAATATTTTTGATTTTATGGAACATTTCGTTAGTCATTTCAGTCTTAATAAGTACATATCCAGGAAAAATATTCTTTAGGACATTATACACAATGCCTGACTTTTTCTCTGGAACCAATCTCTTCGGTACAACGGACTTTAAATACTGCTCATTAAAATAGAGTCTGAGGTACTTTTGAACGACTTCTTCTTTACCGGATTCTACAAAGATGGCATACCATTTCAAGATGAGCAATCCTTTCATTATGAAGTAGATTCGTAAGTAACTGGAGTGCTTACTGCTTACCAAAAAATAGGAATGATTGAGTAGATAAATTCTCAAAATTTGTGGTATTATACTAAATATATCCAATTCTTTCGTGTTATGCAATAAATGCGGTTGTTGTAACATTCTGTATAAATAGAACGCTTCAGCTACATAAGCTTCTTATCGAAAGTAATATCTCTAAGGGAATTTAATCGCTGTTTCGGCACGTTAAAGGAACTGGGGAGGTCATACGGAGAAACGGTAGTGTGTATAACTATTTACCCACGAACCGGGGAAGCTCTGCCCTTTGGCATAGTCGTAGAACGAGAGAAGGCGGAGATTGGATGCATGTGTTCCCACAGATCTTTACGAAAGAATTCGTTATAAAAGCTACGAATAGAGAGTTTCGTGCCAGCTTGAGCATTGGCTACTTTTCTGTTCCCGCTGATTTTTTTAAAATGGTAAAATTCTTGCACCCAAAAGAATTTGAGTATTATTTTCATCTGGAGTTTGAGAGGAGAGTCAAAAGCTACCTGACTGGGAGATATGTCGCCAAAAAAGCCGTTTCGTTTCTGACTGGAGAAGACAGCTTAGACCGAATATGTATTGCACAGGGCATTCTTCATCACCCTGTCGTGAACTTGCCGAATACAACCAATGTCCAAGTGAGTATCACCCACTGTGACGATCTTGCAGCCGCCATTGCTTTTTCGGAAGAACTACCGATGGGGATTGATATAGAGAGAATTAGCGTTGATAGAAATAAAGTTCTGGAGACGCAAATGACTGTGAAAGAGAGCAGCTTGTTGTCACGCTTGCCTTATTCCTATGAAGCGACTCTCACTCTTTTCTGGACAGTCAAGGAAGCGTTATCCAAAATCTTGAAGACAGGCTTAACAACATCTTTTCATATCTATGAAATAAGCCAAGTGGAGGTAAGGGATGGGGTTGTGTTTAGTCTTTTTGAAAACTTTCCCCAATACCGTACTGCTTCCTATATCCTTGGTGACTATGTATGTTCGATCACCTACCCGAAAAAGACAGAGTGGAGTATTGCTGTAGTAAAGGATGTACTCCAGGAGATAGAACAATGCATGACAAATCGCTTATGAATTCCCCATTAGCGGTCAATTGACCAGGCTGTGGGGAGTTTTCTTTATAAAAACCTTTTATAAAAACAAGGGGTGCATCATACATGGAAAAGCCTGTTGTGTTTATGTTTTCTGGACAGGGGTCTCAGTACTATCAGATGGGGAAAGACCTTTTTGATCAGAATCCGGTATTTCGCAAATGGATGCTAAGGCTAGATGAAAAGGTACATGCCCTGATCGGGGAGTCTGTTCTTGCCCAGTTATATGATGGCACGAAGCGTCGCGACGACCTATTTGATCGCACCCTTTATACGCATCCCGCCATTTTCATGGTGGAATACGCTCTGGCCCAGGTTCTCATGGAAAGTGGAATAAAGCCAGACTATTGTCTGGGGAGCAGTTTGGGGGAGTTTGTGGCGGCGGCTGTGTCTGGGATCATGCCTGTGGAAGAATTGCTGCAACTCGTGGTGGAACAAGCCACCCTTTACGAAACGTATTGTCAGAAAGGGAGTATGCTTGCGATTCTCCACAATCCCGATTTGTATGACCAAGAGCCGCTCTTGCATCGAAATAGCGAGTTGGTAGCGGTGAATTTTCATTCGCATTTTGTCATTGCTGGGAGCAGTCATCAGTTACAACGCATGGAGGATTATGTCAAAGGCAAGGGGATTATTTGTCAACGCCTACCCGTGTCGTATGCTTTTCACTCCTCTTACATCGATCCGGCTGAACCACATTATCGGGAGGTATTGAAACAGAAATCGTTTGGAATTCCCCAGATTCCCTTTGTATCGTGTGTTCATGGTGAGATTATGAGGGAACTGCCAGTTGACTACTTTTGGCAAGTCGTGCGAAAGCCAATGCAGCTTCCAAAAGCTGTCCAAGAGCTGGAGAAACAGCAGAGCTACATCTATTTGGATTTGGGACCAGCAGGGAATTTGAGTAATTTTACAAAGCGAAATCTGCGGCAAGATTCACAGTCAGAATGCTACTCGATTATCACGCCTTTTAAAAAGGACGGCGAAAATGTAGAGCGCATCAAGCAGCTATTCTCAAAGAAACGTTTGAATACAAATAGAAAGGAAGGCAGAAAAATGACCACATATGTTTTCCCAGGGCAGGGCTCCCAAATAAAAGGAATGGGGGGCTCTCTTTTTGATGAGTTTCCAGAAATAACGGCCAAAGCTGATCAGATATTAGGTTATTCCATTAAAGAATTATGTCTGCATGATCCAGACAAACAGTTAAGTAAAACGCAATTTACCCAGCCAGCTCTGTACGTGGTAAATGCGCTTAGCTACCTGAAGAAACTGAAGGAAACCGGGAAAAAACCTGACTATGTGGCGGGACACAGCCTGGGTGAGTACAATGCGCTTTTTGCATCAGGGGTGTTTGATTTTGAGACAGGGCTGCATTTGGTGAAAAAACGGGGAGAGCTGATGAGTCAGGCCGTGGGTGGAGGTATGGCGGCTGTGATCGGGTTCACTTTGGAGCAAGTGGAACGGGTATTACATGAAAATCATTTGACCAGCATCGATATTGTCAATCACAATTCTCCCTCCCAATTTGTGATTGCAGGTCGGAAAGAAGATATCGAGCGTGCCAACCCTGTTTTTCAGGAAGCGGGCGTAAAAGTTTACATACCGCTAAAGGTGAGCGGAGCATTCCATTCCCGTTACATGAATGATGCGAAGCAGAGCTTTGAGAACTATTTGAATCAGTTTGCGTTTTCCAGTATGACGATTCCTGTAATTTCAAATGTCCACGCAAGACCCTATAAACAGAGCGATGTGAAACGGAATTTGGTTGAACAAATTACACACCCAGTGAAATGGAATGACAGTATTCGATATCTCCTGGCCGTGGGGGAAAACGAAATAGAAGAAGTCGGCCCTGGTACTGTGTTGACCAAATTAGTAACTACGATCCGAAATGAAGCAGAGCCGCTGATCATAGATGTGGAAGAAGAGAAAGAAAACATGGAGCAAGAGGCAAAGCCGGTTTCTGTCAACGTACAGGCCGAAGAGAGAGCGAGCGCCACGGAGCAGCCAAAAGGAATTACCGCTTTTTCGCTGGGGAATCAGCAATTTAAACAGGACTACAAACTGAAATATCCCTACCTGGCAGGAGCGATGTACAAGGGAATTTCATCGGAAAAGCTGGTCATTAAAATGGGAAAAGCCGGGATGATGGGCTTTTTCGGAAGCGGTGGCTTACAGCTGGATAGAATCGAGCGAGCCATCCAACAGATTCAACGTGAACTACAGCATGGCGAGCCGTATGGGATGAATTTGTTGCATCATCCAAGTGATCCATCCATGGAAGAAAGAATCGTTGATCTGTATCTTGCTTATCAAGTGAGGGTGATTGAAGCATCTGCGTTTATGGCGATTACCCCTGCGTTGATCATCTATCGGGCCAAGGGATTAAAGCGGGGGATGAACGGGCAAGTGGAGGCGGCAAACAAAATTTTTGCCAAGGTATCACAGCCTGAGGTAGCGGAAGCCTTTTTAAGTCCCGCACCTGAGTATCTGATAGAAAAATTGGTGCAAGAACAAAAGCTTACAAGGGAAGAAGCGAGTCTGTTGCGAGAAGTTCCGATGGCGGATGAGTTAACGGTAGAGGCCGATTCTGGAGGAAATACCGATCACGGTGTAGCTTCTGCTTTGATGCCTGCAATGATCCGGCTCCGAGATAACATGATGCACAAGTATGGTTACCGTAAGCTGATCAGAATCGGGGCTGCGGGCGGCATTGGAACTCCTGAGGCTGCTGCGGTCGCTTTCATGCTTGGGGCAGATTATATTGTTACAGGTTCGATTAACCAGTGTACAGTGGAGGCGGCGACCAGCGAGTCGGTGAAGGATTCGTTGCAGTTGGCCAATGTTCAAGACACAGAATATGCCCCAGCGGGTGAGATGTTTGAAATGGGAGCCAAAATTCAGGTGTTGAAAAAAGGCTTATTTTTTCCAGCGAGAGCGAACAAATTGCACGACCTCTATCGTCAATACAACTCGCTTGATGAAATCGATGAGAAAACCAAGCAGCAGCTCCAGGAAAAGTATTTTAAACGCAGCTTTGAAGAAGTGTATGAGCAGATGAAAACGACTTGCCCGCCTCAGGAACTGAAAAGAGCGGAACGAACGCCTAAATACAAGATGGCGTTACTTTTCAAATGGTATTTTAACCGCTGTTTTGACTGGGCTTTGGACGGAGCCGAAAGCTATAAAGTGGATTATCAGATTTACTGCGGTCCTGCGTTAGGTTCTTTTAATCAATGGGTGAAGGGAACGGCTGTTGAAAACTGGAGAGACCGTCATGTTGATCAAATCGGTGAAATGCTGCTCAAGGAGACAGCCAACCTTTTGAATCAGCGTATCCACGCTTTAATAGGTTCAAGCAAGTAAAGAAGGAATGACTCTCAAATAAGAAAGGAACGGCGAAAATGAATTTGGAACTAATAGAATACCATCCGCAAGGCGTTTCTAGCGAAGCGCCTCTTCTTTTTGTGCATGGAGCATGTCATGGAGCATGGTGTTGGGAAAAAAACTTCCTTCCTTATTTTGCGGACAAAGGCTTTTCTTCTTATGCACTGAGCCTTCGTGGACACGGTGAAAGCGACGGCTTTGAAAATCTTCATTCCTACACACTTCAGGACTACATGGATGATGTTCTTGAAGTAATCGCGCGTCTAAGAAACAAGCCAGTGCTGATTGGACACTCCATGGGCGGAGGAATTGTGCAAAAGATCTTGCACCAGCATCCAGATTTAATCTCGGGTACTGTTCTCGTTGCCTCGATTCCTCCACATGGCGGGATGCGTGACTTATTCCGATTGATGTTCAGGAATTTTAAAGAAGCTATGCAACTGTTTACATATAACGAAAAACGAGATGCCTCACTGCTTGCCAATGTCTTTTTTTCCAAGGAGCTGCCGATGGAAAAAAAGGACGAGTGGGTGAAGCTCTTGCAGCCTGAATCACTGAAAGCAAGAACCGAGATGAATGGAAAAATTGTTCCCAAAAACATCAGTGCGAAAGCTCCGATGCTGGTTCTCGGCTCCAAGCAGGATCGGATGATTTCTGAGAAAACAACGCGCCGAATTGGCAAAACATACGGAATCGAGCCTGTTCTGTTCCCAAATGTCAGTCATGATATGATGCTTGATCCTGAATGGGAAGCTGTTGCTGGCCACATTTTGGCTTTTTTGAACGAATCTATATCTGAATGGCGGAGGTAGGGAATAACATGGAAGGTTCTTATCAAATCGCAAACATTGCAACGAATGTTGAGGTAGAAATAGAACGTTTGAAATCACAGGTGGAGTTGTTTTGGGAGAAAGAACTGAAGCATTATATCGAGTTTGGTCTGACAGATGGGATGTCGGTCATAGAGCTGGGCTCGGGGCCTGGATTCGTGATGGAAAAGGTCATGCAGGCGTTTCCAAATGGCAGAGTGACGGGATTAGAGATTGATCCTCTACTCGTTGATTATTCCAAAAACTATTTGACACAAAAGCAATCGGATCGATTTGAGATAGTCGAGGGATCGATTATGGAAACTGGCTTACCTAGCGATTCCTATGATTTTGCCATTACTCGACTCGTATTGGAGCATTTACCGGACCCAGTCGGTGCGGTTCGTGAAGTAGCGAGGTTGTTAAAACCAGGTGGCAAAGCGGTATTTATCGACAATGATTTCGAGATGCACATCATGACCACCCCGCATGTACCTGAATTGCGAGAGCTGTATGACGCCTACTGTGCGGCACGCTATGCGGAAGGCGGCAACCCGAAAATCGGTCGTGAACTGCCAACAGTCCTCAAGCAAGGCGGACTTGGAAAAATAGATTTCGAAGTCATTTGTGCCCACAGTGAGCTTCTCGGGTATGAAATGTTTCTAAAGTCGGAGGGTGTAGGCATTCCTGTGCAGTTGGTGCGTGACGGCTATTTATCCAGTAAGGCGCTGGGCAAGCTATCTGTGGCATGGCGAAACATGCTGAATACGGAAGGTCATTCCATTCTCAGACAGCTGTACATGGCTGTTGGTGAGAAATCAGTGTAGATGAAAGGGGGGAGTCGAGTATGAAGGTACTTTTTCATTCATTTTATGATGTAGAAACCGTAGTGAAAGAAGTAATGACCGACTTATTAAAAGATACGACGAATCCCTTGGATTTTGATAAAAGCTTTGTGGAATTAGGTATCAGCTCGGTATTGTCAGTCGAAATGGTAGAGATGTTGAATGGGAAGCTAGGCATTGACTTGGGGATTGAGGTCATTTTTGATCATGAGAATACCAAGCAACTAGCCACGCACATTTTCGAAAAATATCAGGAAATCGCTCCAACAACAGAGCGTACTAAAGCCGCTAACGGTTCATCAACGATTGCAAGCAAGATGGGTACAATCATTGCTCAACTACTAGATACACCTACGGAGACTTTGAATTTCGATAAAAGTTTCATCGAGCTTGGCATCCATTCTGTATTAGCGGTCGAATTAGTAGAAGCAATCAATGCTGACTTGGGGATTAATCTTGGCGTAGAAGCTATTTTTGATTATACCTCGGTGGGTGAGCTGGCTGAATATATCTCTCTGCAATTTGCGGCAGAGATAGCAGCAGACAACAGCCAAATCTTGCCTACTGGTTTAGAAAATGAACGGAATCATTCGAATCATACAAGAAACGAAATTCGCCACTCCGATATCGCGATTATCGGCATAGCAGGCAGATTTGCTGGCTCGGATACAGTGGAAGAGTTTTGGGAGCATCTTGCGTCTGGCGACAGTTGTATCGGGGAAATAACGCGCAGTGGCTGGGAAGCGGATCAATATTACGGCGGTCTTCTCAGGAACATTGATCACTTTGATGCATCCTTTTTTAATATTACCCCTGATGAAGCAAAAAGTATGGACCCTCAACAACGGTTGTTCCTGCAAGAATCCTATAAAGCTTTTGAAGATAGTGGATACTCGGTTGAACAGTTATCAGGGAGAAAAGTTGGTGTGTTTGTCGGGGGACGCCATTCAGACTACAAGGAGAAATCCGTGTTGGCCGAAGGTGTCTCTTCACAAACGATGCTAGGCAATGAAATGTCGATGTTAGGGGCAAGACTCTCCTATTTTTTAAATCTCAAGGGACCCAGTCTTGCTGTAGATACAGCTTGTTCTTCTGCTTTGGTAGCCATTCATTTAGCTTGCGACAGTCTCCGCAGGGGAGAAACCGAAATGGCTCTTGCAGGCGGCGTGGCGATTCACAGCTCCCCTGAATTTTTTGTGATGTCCGCAAAAATGGGGGTAGTCTCACCCGATGGAACATGCAACACCTTTGACAATCATGCAAATGGCATGGTGTTTGGAGAAGGTGTTGGAGCGGTCGTACTGAAGCCAGTTGCGAAAGCGATGGAAGATGGCGACCATATTTATGCCGTCATCAAGGGCTCGAGCGTGAATCAGACAGGAAAATCAAACGGGATTACAGCACCAAGCATGCTTGCCCAAAAAGAATTGATTGTGGATGCCTATGAAAATGCAGGGGTCGATCCGGAGACGATCAGTTATATCGAAACGCATGGGACAGGAACGCAGCTGGGTGACCCTATTGAAGTGAAGGCATTGATTGAAGCATTCCGTTCGTTTACGGATAAAACACAATTTTGCGCGATTGGATCACATAAGCCCAACATCGGTCATGCCACGATGACATCCGGCCTGGCGAGTCTGTTTAAAGTGGTCATGGCGATGAAATATAAGAAGATCGCTCCGACGATCAGCGTCAAGGAAGTCAATAAGCATATTAAATTGACCGGAAGTCCCTTTTTCATCAATACCGAGCTCATGGAATGGAATACGAGTGACGCGACTCCGCGAAGAGCAGGTGTGAGCGCTTTGGGCTCGAACGGAACCAATTGTCATCTGATTCTGGAAGAAGCGCCGACGGTACAACCGCAAACAAGCATTCAGCAAGCAGGAGCTTATTACTTGTTCCCGTTTTCAGCCAAGAGCGAGTCAGCTCTCACGCAAAAAATGGATGAAATGTCCCAATGGTTAGCAAAAGAAGCGGGACGTTTTCACGAACAAGATATTTCCTATACCTTGTTCACCGGGAGAAGTCATTTTTCGCACCGTTGCATGTTTATTGCCAAGGACGCGGATGAATTACGGCAAAAAATCGCGGAAGTAAAAGAAACGGGTACAGCTGCTGATTATTTTGCCCATGATGAGACAGATTCCGTGCGGCTGGAAAAGAGCTTGAAAGAGCTCGGAGAAAAATTAATGGCAGAAGTAGCAGAGAACCGTTCGCTATCCAACCACGCAAGGAAAGAAAAGCTGGCCACGCTTGCCGATTTATTTGTAAAAGGATACAAGCTGGATTGGCGTTCCTTATATAAAAACGGCAGATACATCCGGGTGCCTTTGCCCGCCTATCCATTTAGAGGGGAACGCTATTGGCTGCCCAAAACAGAGAGACAGGATCGCTTGCCCAAGACCCACCCCGAATTGTGGAAGGAGATGGACGAGCTTCTCTGCAAGCTGTTATGGGGGCAAATGCAGTCCATCGGTTGGTTTACTGACAAGAGTGTGAATGTCGCCGACCTCAAGGCAAAAACAGGCTTTCTTCAGCGTTATGAAAAATGGATGGAAGAAAGTATGGCGATGTTAACTCGTCACGGCTACCTCGATGGCTATGATGGAGAGCAATGCCTCGTGGTCGATCCGACCTTAATCGAAGTAGAAGCGGTATGGGAAGAATGGGATCGACGTAAGGTGGCATGGCGAGAAGATGCCAATCTGGAAATGCGGATAAGGTTGTTGGAAGCTACGATGAAATCTCTGCCGCACATCGTAACAGGTAAGAAACTTGCTACGGATGTCATGTTTCCAGGCTCTTCGATGGAATTGGTGCAACATATTTATAAAAATAACCCGGTGGCAGATCACTACAATGAAGTGCTCGCAGAGACAGTGGCAACCTATGTGGAAGAACGGTTGAAAAAAGATCCTTCTGCAAAAATCCGCATCATGGAGATTGGTGCGGGGACGGGCGGAACGAGCACCTTTGTTTTTGATAAGCTGAAGCCTTATCAGCAGTTTATTGAAGAATATTGTTACACCGACATCTCCAAAGCATTTTTGATGTTCGCGCAAAAGGAATATGGACCGCATGTTCCGTATCTGACCTATCAAATTTTTAATGTGGAAGCGCCTTTTGCTGAGCAAGGAGTACGAGAGGGATATTACGATCTGGTGATTGCGGCTAATGTGCTGCATGCTACCAAAGATATTCGCAAAACCTTGCGCCATACCAAAGCGGTTTTACGAGAAAACGGTTTGGTTCTTTTAAATGAGATTAGCAGTAATTCCTTGTTCCTTCATCTGACCTTTGGTCTTTTGGAGGGTTGGTGGCTGTCTGAAGATACGGATGTACGTATTCCTGGTTCTCCTGCCTTAACTCCGGCAGGTTGGCAAATGGTATTGGAAAAGGAAGGATTTCACTCGATCTCTTTTCCAGCTCGGGAAGCGCATGATTTGGGACAACAGATTGTCATTGGAAAAAGCGATGGCGTCCTTCACCCTGATGTTCGTGTCGGTACGACTGTTTCGCCTATCGTGCGCGAGAATGTACAGCAGGCAAAAGCAGAAGGGAATGTCTCATCGCAGCCAGCACCGCAAAACCTTCCGAGCCAGTCTGTGGTGACCGAGCAGACGGTGACGGATTATGTGAAGGATATGATTATTGAAAAGCTGGTTACCGCTTTGGAAGTCGATGTCGATTCGATCGATGTGGACGAGCCTTTCAGAGATTATGGTTTGGATTCCATTCTTGGCGTTAGATTAGTGCAAGAGATCAATCAAGCGTTGATGATTGAAATTGAGACGACGATTCTTTTTGATTACAGTACAGTAAATCAACTTACAGGCTATATTTTGTCTGAGTACAAAGAGGTTATTGCTCAAGCGTTAGGGCAGAAGATCAGTCTATCCGAGCAGAGGGAAGATTCCGTCTCTGCTATTGTGGCCGAGCCATTTATTCAAGCAGCTCCAATGCTTCCAGTGGATAAAGGGAGCGTGTCAGAAAAAGCTTCGTTCCTCACTGAACCCATTGCGATTATTGGAATGAGCGGTACGTTTGCCTCCTCTGGCAACACGGAAGACTTATGGGATCACTTGGTGAACGGTTCGGATTTGGTTGCGAAAGTGACTCGTTGGGATTTATCAGCGTACGGCTTGGACGAGGCAGAGGGATATCAATACGGTGGGCTTGTAGAAAATATTGACTTGTTTGATCCGCTTTTTTTCAACATCTCGGGTCTGGAAGCTGACTATATGGACCCGCAGCAACGCTTCTTTTTGGAGGAATCCTGGAAGGCGTTGGAGGATGCTGGCTATGCGGGTCAAGGCGTGCAAGGAATCCAATGCGGCGTCTACGCAGGATGCGCCAAAGGTGATTACGATCGTCTCGTGGGAGAGAATCCTCCCGCCCAAGCCTTCTGGGGAAATATGGAGTCCATAGTGCCTGCTCGGGTTGCTTACCATCTGGACTTGCAGGGACCTGCCGTCACGATTGATACTGCTTGCTCCAGTTCCTTGGTGGCGATTCATATGGCGTGTCAAGCCTTGCGGACAGGTGAGGTCGACATGGCATTGGCAGGCGGTGTCTTCATTCAATCAACGCCGGGATTCTATTTGTCTGCCAAGCGAGCAGGCATGCTGTCACCTACAGGACGCTGCCATACGTTTGATGAGCGTGCCGATGGCTTTGCGACAGGGGAAGGCGCTGGTGTCGTTGTACTGAAACGTCTCTCGGAAGCGATCGCTTGCGGCGATCATATTTACGGTGTCATTCGAGGCTCGGGAATCAATCAGGATGGGACGACGAATGGGATTACTGCGCCGAGTGCGAAATCTCAGGAGCGCTTGGAACGCAATGTCTACGATACATTCGACATCAATCCTGAGCAAATTACGATGGTCGAGGCTCATGGAACAGGGACAAAGCTGGGAGATCCGATTGAGTATCAAGCGCTCACTCGCGCTTTTCGGGCCTATACGGATAAAAAAGAGTTTTGTGCGATTGGATCGATCAAGACGAATATTGGTCATACTCAGATCGCAGCAGGCGTTGCAGGGGTCATCAAAATCCTTTTGTCATTAAAACACAAACAAATAGCGCCATCCCTGCATTTTGAAGCAGGGAACACAAACATTAAGTTTGAAGGCAGCCCGTTTTATGTCAATACAAGCCTGAGGGAATGGTCAGTGGAGCCGCAAGCCAAACGTTGCGCGGCGATCAGTTCCTTTGGAGCCAGCGGTACAAATGCGCATATGGTAATCGAGGAGGCACCTCAAGTAGAGCGGATTCACGCGAAAAGGCCAGGCTATTTGCTTGTGCTGTCGGCGCGCACTTTTGAGCAGCTACGCCAGCAGGTTACCCAATTACTTTCGTTTTGTGAAAAAGCACCGGAGACGGATTGTGGAAATATCAGTTATACGCTGTTAGTAGGCAGAAAGCATTTCCATCACCGCTTCTCCTGCATTGTTCAAAATACAGCCGAGCTTGTCCAGCTACTGAAAAAGTGGCTGGAAACAGGAAAAGCATCTCAGGCTTTTGTTGCCGAGTTACATGAAAAAGATCATCGTGAACAAACCGCATTGAAACGTTACGGAAATCAAAGCATCGAGAATCTGCATGTGACGAGTCAGGCAAGCGAATATTTGGAGCAGCTGTCTGTGATCGCGGAATTGTTTGTGCAGGGATATGGAATAGATTATGACAAGCTGTTTGCGAACGATCAATATTCTCGTATCCCACTTCCCACGTATCCTTTTGCCAAGGAACGCCATTGGGTTCTGGAGAGTGAAACAAAAGCAAGAGCAAGGGGAACGGCAAATAACATCACAGCAGCGTCCGTGATCCATCCCATGCTGCATCAGAACACGTCTACTTTCTCTGAGCAACGGTTTAGCTCCACCTTCACGGGAGAAGAGTTTTTCTTGGCGGATCACGTAGTCAAAGGGCAGCGGGTGTTGCCGGGAGTTGCCTATCTTGAGATGGCAAGAACCGCGATGGAGCACGCTGTAGGAGAGGACGTCCACGGGGCTACGTCGATTAAACTACACAATGTCGTATGGGCACGTCCGATCGTTGTAGGTGATCAGCCTGTTCGGGTACATACGGGACTCATACTCGAAGAAGATGGTGAGGTATCCTACCAAATCTATAGCGAGGCAGAGGGCATTGATACTGAGATCGTGGTGCACAGTCAAGGAAATGCTGTACTTACTCCGCGCTCGGAGCTGCACATGCTTGATTTGCCCGTTTTGCAAGAGCAGTGCAGCGAGCAGGTGATTTCATCCGAGGAGTTCTATGAGTTCTTCAGAGCGATTCAAATTGATTATGGACTCGGACATAAAGGAATTGACAAGGTATATGTCGGGCCTGGACAAGTCTTGGCAAAGCTGGTTTTACCGTTATCGGTCACTGGGTCAGAGGATCAGTTTGTTTTGCATCCAAGCTTGATGGATTCAGCTTTGCAGGCATCTGTGGAGCTGACACTCTCTTCCCGCCACGTGATGTCGTCGGACAGTATGGCAAAACGCAAGCCAGTGATGCCTTTTGCCCTGGAGGAAATCGAAATCATCCGCTCGTGCACCTCTGAGATGTGGGCATACGTGCGCTACAGTGACGGCAGCCAAGCGGGGGATAAGGTAGAAAAATACGATATCGACCTATGTGACGACACTGGAACGATTTGTGTACGAATGAAGGGATTCACATCTCGGGTACTGGAGAGAGAGATCCAAACTGATCTTACAGCAGTAAAAGCGCCAGTTGAGACCGCAAGCGAACCGCTGATTGGAACTATGCTGCTTAGCCCTGTATGGGAAGAGGTTATGATGGGCCGTGGTTTGGAAACACCGCTTGCAAGCGATCATGTTCTGATTGTTTGTGCAGATGACGAGAACCGAAGCCTTGTTCAAAAACGCTATCCTCGGGCAGCTATTATGGAGATTACGCCCGCAGAAAGTATAGATGAAATAGCGGTGAAGCTGGAGCAGATGGGTTCGATTGATCATATCATCTGGATTGCACCATGGATTGATTTGGAATACCTGGCAGAAGAGGCCCTGATCATCGAGCAGGAACGCGGTGTGTTTCATGTGTTTCGCTTGCTAAAAGCGCTGCTCAAGCTGGGCTACGATACCAAGGAGCTAGGATGGAGTCTCGTAACCTTCCAGACTCAACCGATTCATCCAAACGATGTGGTCAACCCTATTCATGCCAGTCTTTACGGATTAGTCGGTTCGATGGCAAAAGAATACACGAACTGGCGTATCCGACTTGTTGATCTGGAAGCGGGTCGTGCTTGGCCAATGGATGAGGTTTTCACACTTCCGCCAGATGCTGAGGGGAATGCAACGGTTTATCGCGGAGGGAAATGGTATCGTCAGGAATTGATTCCATTACGTCAGCCGCAATGGGAGCAGGCTTCCTACAGGCAGGGGGGAGTCTATGTGGTGATTGGCGGCGCTGGCGGTATTGGCGAAGTCTGGAGCGAATACATGATCAGCACGTATCAAGCGCAAATCATCTGGATTGGACGCCGAGAAAAAAATGCAGAGATCCAAGCCAAAGTGGATCGACTTGCTAAGCTCGGACCTGCTCCTGTCTATATTGCGGCGGATGCCACGAATCGCAAGTCCTTGTATTTTGCCTATGAAGAGATCAAAAAGCGATACAAACAAGTAAACGGAGTCATTCATTCCGCGATTGTTTTGCTAGATAAAAGCCTCGCAAATATGGACGAAGAGCGCTTCCGTGCCGGACTTTCGGCAAAGGTAGATGTTAGCGTGCGGATTGCGCAAGTATTTGATCGGGAGCCGTTGGATTTTGTCATGTTCTTCTCATCGATCAATTCATTTACCAAGTCGCCTGGACAAAGCAATTATGCGTCAGGTTGTACGTTTAAAGATATATTCGCGCACCAGCTTTCGTTGCATAGCCTCAGTGCAGTGAAGGTGATGAATTGGGGATACTGGGCGAACGTAGGCATTGTTGCCACCAAAGATTATCAGGAGAGGATGGCACAGGCAGGACTAGGCTCCATTGAACCTCGTGAAGCGATGGCGGCCTTGGAAAACCTGCTTGCTGGACCGATGAATCAAGTCGCGTTGGTGAAAACTACGAAATCACAGGCCATGCTTACGATAAATCCGGATAAATCGATTCACATTTATCCAGAAAAACTGGTATCACACATCGAACGTGTAAAGAATGATATGCCCAAACTAGAGTTTTCGTCTCAACGCAGACAATCTGAAATGGAGGCTTATAAATGAATACAATGGATAAGCTTCTCAGTGAACTGCTCTACGGTCAATTACAGACAATCGGGCTGTTCACAGCAAAAAGCCAGACAATAGGAGAGCTCAAAGCCAAATTGCATGACAGGTACGGCAAATGGCTGGAAGAAAGTATAGCCGTTCTCGTGCAAAACCAATATCTTGCGTACGATGGAGAGTCACTCATTGCAAACGAAACCACCCCTATCGATCTCGATGCAGCATGGAAAAAATGGGAGGAAGAAAAAACAGCATGGCTCAACGATCCGAATAGTAAAGCCCAGGTGATTCTGGTAGACGCAACCATGCGCGTACTTCCAGAGATTTTACTAGGAAAGATCCCAGCTACAGAGATCATGTTCCCTAATTCCTCGATGGAATTGGTGGAAGGGATTTACAAACACAATGAGGTTGCGGACTACTTTAACGAAGTGCTCGCCAATACGATTGTTACCTATCTGAAGCAGCGTACGGAGCAAGATCCTTCTGCTCGGATTCGCATTTTGGAAATCGGGGCAGGTACAGGTGGAACGAGTGCGATCGTACTGCCAAGGCTAAAACCCTTTCAGAAGCATATCGAAGAATATTGTTATACCGATCTTTCGCAAGCCTTTTTACTTCACGCCGAAAAGGAATACGGAGCCGAAAATCCATTTCTCACGTATCGGATTTTCAACGTGGAAAAGCCTGTCGAGGATCAGGGGATCGCTGCGGACACCTATGATCTGGTGATTGCCACAAACGTTTTGCATGCGACAAAAAATATTAGCCAAACCTTGCTCCATGCCAAAACCACTTTACAGAAAAATGGCTTGCTGATTCTGAATGAATTAACGAGCAATACCTTGTTTGCTCACTTGACGTTTGGCTTGCTGGATGGCTGGTGGCGCTATGATGATCCGGAATGGCGTATCCCTGGTTGCCCCCTGTTAACGGTTGAAGCCTGGCAAACGGTGTTGAAAAAGGCAGGATACCGATCTGTTTTCTTGCCAGCAGAAGAGCATGTGTATTTATGCCAACAGATTATTGTGGCAGAAAGCGATGGGGTTATTCGTCGCAGCAGTCAACCGAGGCAATCGGCGGTAACAGTTGCGTATTCACCTGCAAAAAAGCAGGCCTCAACGTTGAAGGCGAAGCCACTCAAAAAACAGGTGCCTGTACGCAAAACACCAGCGAAAAAGTCGGGCAGAGTCACTGAGGAATTGCTTCGCGAAAAAAGTACGGCCTATATCAAAACGTTAATTGGTGAAACGCTCAGAATTCCGACCCATCAGATTAAATCATCTGCGCCATTAGAGCAATATGGGATTGATTCGATTCTGGTTGTGCAATTGACCAATTCGCTTCGCAAAGATTTTACGAATATGAGCAGTACGATATTTTTCGAGTATCAAACGATTGATGCCTTGGTCGAGTATCTCATAGAGACGCAAAAGGAAGCGTTGCTCAAGGCAATAGGAGTAGAAGCACAAGAAGCAATTGACGAAGCATACCCGAACGAGCTAGAGAATGAGATCATGACTGACTCTGCTTCAACGGCGTACACCGATCTTCCTGTGAGAAAAACGAGACGCTTTTTATCGGTTCGGGAACAAGAGAGGAAGGAATCCATTCCGCCTTCATCTGTGGTGCGGGATGTGGCGATCATCGGTCTTTCCGGTCGTTATCCACAGGCGAAAAATGTGGATGAATTCTGGAATCGTTTAAAAGAGGGGAAAAACTGCATTTCAGAAATCCCTAACGATCGCTGGGATTGGAAGAGCTATTTTGACGAAGAAAAAGGCAAAAAGGATTCGATGTATACAAAATGGGGCGGTTTTATCGATGATATGGATAAATTCGATCCCTTATTTTTTCAAATCTCTCCCAAAGAAGCCGAGGAGATGGACCCGCAAGAACGGTTATTTTTACAGGAAGCCTATGCGAGTATCGAGGACGCTGGATATACGCCTGCAACTCTGTGCGAAAGCAGAAAAGTAGGCGTTTTTGTCGGTGTGATGAATGGCAATTACCCGACGGGAGCCACTTATTGGTCGATCGCGAATCGTCTCTCCTATCTATTAAACTTCCAAGGTCCGAGTGTGGCGGTGGATACTGCTTGCTCCGCTTCTCTCACAGCGATTCATTTAGCCTTGGAGAGCTTGTACAGCGGTACAAGCGAGTGTGCAATCGCAGGGGGAGTCAATCTCATCGTCGATCCTGTCCACTATATGAAATTGTCAGCTTTGACGATGCTCTCTCCTTCCAATCAATGCAAGTCCTTCGGCGATCAAGCGGATGGCTTTGTGGATGGAGAGGGTGTGGGGGCAATCGTCTTGAAGCCTTTGGATAAGGCGATAGCCGATGGCGACCATATTTACGGAGTCATCAAAGGAAGTATGATGAATGCCGGTGGGAAAACGAATGGCTATACCGTCCCGAATCCGCAGGCGCAGGCGCAGTTAGTGGCAGATGCCTTGAAACGTGCCAACGTACATGCAAGAACGGTCAGTTATCTGGAAGCACACGGAACAGGAACGGAGCTAGGAGACCCGATCGAGGTTGCTGGACTTACTCGCGCCTTTGAAAAAGACACCCAGGACAAGCAGTTCTGCGCATTGGGATCGGCGAAGTCGAATATTGGACATTGTGAGAGTGCGGCAGGGATTGCTGGCGTAACAAAAATATTATTGCAGCTGAAGCACGCGCAATTAGTGCCATCCTTACATTCCAGCACGCTCAATCCCAATATTGATTTCAGCAAGACTCCGTTTGTGGTCCAGCAAGAGTTGGCAGAGTGGAAACGACCGATCGTTGAGATTAATGGCACAACCAATGAATACCCACGAATTGCAGGGATTTCCTCGTTTGGTGCAGGGGGAAGCAATGCCCATGTGATTATTGAAGAATATATTCCGGAAGAGCAAAAGCAATCCAGTTTGAAAATCACACCTCAGAATCCGGCTATTTTTGTTTTATCAGCAAAGAATGCGGAGAGGTTGTATGAGAAAGCACAGCAGCTGCTAGCTTTTATCCAGGAACACTCCTTGTCTGATGCGCACTTAGCCGACATGGCGTACACGCTTCAGGTAGGACGTGTAGCTATGGAAGAGCGTCTTGCTGTCCTTGCTGGCTCTATGAAGGAGTTGCAGCAAAAACTAACAGCCTATGTAGAGGGGCAAGAGCATATTGCTGATTTGTATCGTGGTCAGGTAAACCGAAATCAGGAAATGCTGGATATTTTGACGTCCGATGATGAATTAGAAGAAACGATTGCGAGATGGATGGAACGCGGTAAATACAGCAAGCTTCTCGACCTGTGGGTGAAGGGCTTATCAATCGATTGGAACAAGCTTTATAAGGAAGAGCAACCAAATCGTATCAGTTTACCTACGTATCCTTTTGCCAAGGAATCTTATTGGATCGAAGCCAAGTCTGTTAACAGCAGCGCAGGGGTGGGCTCGATTCATCCTTTCTTGCACCAAAATACATCCGATTTCATGGAGCAACGGTTTAGCTCCGTGTTTACGGGACAGGAGTTTTTCCTGAGTGACCATGTCATCAAGGGTCAACGGGTCTTGCCAAGTGCGGCTTACCTGGAGATGGCACGGGCAGCGATACAGCTGGCGACGGGAGGTCAGAGTTCGGAGCGAGAACAGGTGGGACTTCGTTTCAAAAATGTGGTCTGGACGCAACCCTTGGCTGTTGGGTCAGAACCTGTTCAGGCACATATCGAGCTCTATCCTGAGGCGAATGGTGAGATTGTTTTTGAAATTTACAGCGATAGCAAGGAAGATCAAAGTCAAACGGTAGAGACTGTACACAGTCAGGGCAGTGCCGTGTTGTGCCCCATTCCAGATATTCCTCCATTCGATCTCACCGCATTGCGGGAACAGTGCAACCTAAACACACTCAGCGCTGAACAATGCTATGAGGTTTTTAAAAAGATGGGAGTCGACTATGGGCCTGCACATCGTGCGATTGAGCAAATTTTGATCGGTCAGGGGCAGGTGCTGGCGAAGCTGTCTCTGCCTTCTTCCGTGGCGAAAACCCAAGGACAATTTGAGCTGCATCCGAGTTTGCTCGACGCAGCTCTACAGGCATCGCTTGGCTTGATGATGGCAACCAGTGATTTTTCGCTCATACTTCCCTTTGCTCTAGAGGAATTGGAGATTGTCGGTGCTTGCTCCGCTTCCATGTGGGCACTCATTCGCTACAGGGAGGGCAGTAAAGCTGGAGATAAAGTGGAGAAGTTTGATATCGATTTGTGTGACGAGAACGGGAATGTCCGGGTGCGGATGAAGGGCTTTTCTACGCGCAAGATCGCAAATGAATCTGTTAAATCCAAAGGAGAAGCGCCAAAAGCTTCCGTTTCTTTCGAAGAGGAGAAGGCCGCAGATTCCACCTCACTGATGGAACAGGCAACCCATTATTTTAAAAAGCTGCTTTCCTCCGTCATCAAATTGCCAGCAACTAAAATGGAAGCAGACGCCTCGTTGGAAAAATACGGTGTCGATTCCATTGTGGCTATGCAGATGACCAAGGAGTTGGAAAAGCAATTTGGTTCGTTACCCAAAACGCTATTTTTTGAATACCAAACGATAAAAGAATTAACAGGGTATTTCCTTGAAAACTATCGTGAAAACCTGATGCGCATCCTGGGGATGAGGGAAAATGCGGAAGCCCCTCTCGCACAAGAGCCAGAAGCAACAATTGCGGACGAAAGGACAGCACAGACAGAGCGCAGGAGCAAAAAACGCAAGTCTCAGCGATTTGCCTCCCTGCGCATGGAAACCCAACGAGAAAAAGGAGCGCTGGACATTGCCATTATTGGTATGTCTGGACGTTATCCGCAAGCTTGGAATATACATGACTTTTGGAAAAATCTGCGCGACGGCAAGGATTGTATTACCGAAATCCCAAAAGACCGTTGGGATCACAGTCTGTACTTTGATGAAGGGAAGGACAAGGTCGGTAAGGCGTATTCCAAATGGGGCGGTTTCATAGACGGCGTCGATCAATTTGATCCGCTGTTCTTCCACATTTCCCCACGGGAAGCAGAGCTGATGGACCCACAGGAGCGGTTATTTTTACAGTGTGTCTATGAAACGATAGAGGATGCAGGGTATACGCGCGATGCTCTTGGCAAACACGAAGGCTTGGGAGGCAATGTAGGTGTTTACGTGGGAGTTATGTACGAGGAATACCAGCTCTATGCGTCCGCTGAACAGGCGCTGGGCAGAGCGCTTACGATTGCGGGGAGTCCAGCTTCCATCGCTAATCGCGTCTCCTATTTTTGCAATTTCCACGGTCCGAGCATGGCGGTCGATACGATGTGTTCTTCTTCATTGACGGGGATTCATTTGGCGTGTCACAGCTTGCAGCGCGGAGAATGTGAGGTTGCGATCGCAGGTGGTGTGAATGTTTCTATTCATCCAAACAAATATTTGTATTTGTCGCAGGGCAAGTTCGCCTCCAGTAAGGGACGATGCGAAAGCTTTGGGGAAGGCGGCGACGGATATGTACCTGGCGAAGGAGTCGGAGCGGTATTGCTCAAACCTCTGGCAAGAGCAATCGCTGATGGAGACCACATCTATGGTGTGATCAAAGGAAGCGCCATTAATCATGGTGGAAAAACGAACGGCTATACGGTTCCCAATCCTCATTCTCAATCAAGAGTGATTCGTCGAGCTTTTGAAGAAGCGGGAATTCATCCGAGAACGGTTAGCTATATAGAGGCACACGGTACAGGGACTTCTTTGGGGGACCCTATTGAAATTGCCGGATTGACGAAAACCTTTCAGGAATACACAAAGGAGAATCAGTTCTGCGCAATTGGTTCGGCCAAGTCAAATATCGGGCATGGTGAGAGTGCGGCAGGGATAGCAGGGTTGACCAAGATATTGCTGCAAATGAAATACAAGAAGTTGGTCCCATCCCTTCACTCCAGCACACTTAACCCGAACATTGATTTCAGCAAGACTCCATTTGTGGTGCAGCAAGAGCTGGCGGAATGGAAGCGACCGGTGATTGAAATCAACGGGGTAACGAGAGAATATCCAAGGATTGCAGGGATATCCTCCTTTGGTGCGGGAGGGGCAAATGCTCATCTCGTTATTGAAGAATATATCGAAGAGGAACACCGCCCACAAATCAGCTTCTCAGCAAAAAATCCAGCTGTCATCGTGCTGTCAGCGAAGAATAAAGACCGCCTCCGAGAGCAGGTACAGCGGTTGTTGTCTGCTATTCGGGAGCAAGAGCTGACGGACAACGATCTAGCAGAGATTGCCTACACGCTCCAAGTAGGACGTGAAGCGATGGAAGAGCGGTTCGCTGTGATCGTCAAGTCGATCTCCGAGCTTGAAGCGAAGCTAACGCATTTTCTGGAAGATGAGGATGATAGACAAGACCTGTTCACGGGTCAGGTAAAGCGGAATAAGGAAACAATGGATGTTTTCGCCGCAGATGAAGATTTGCAACAGGCAATCGATACATGGATCACCAAAGGGAAATACGCAAAGATTTTGCAGATGTGGGTACAGGGACTGATTTTTGACTGGAACAAGCTCTACGCGGATACGAAGCCTCGTCGAATCAGCTTACCTGCTTATCCTTTTGCAAGAGAGCGCTATTGGCTGCCAAAGGTGGAGTCACAAGCCGTGGGTTTTACCGCAGGAGCGCTGGCTTACCTGCATCCCTTGCTGCATCAAAATACGTCTACACTTTCGGAACAACGGCACAGCTCGACGTTTACAGGGCAGGAGTTTTTCTTGAAAGATCATGTCGTGAAGGGGCAAAAGGTCTTGCCTGGGGTTGCTTATCTGGAGATGGCAAGAGTGGCGGTGGATATGGCAGCCGGTGTCCGATCTGATAACCAGTCGGCGATTCAATTGAAAAATATCGTGTGGGCGAAACCAGTTATTGTCGAAGATGCACCGATCCACGTACACACGGGACTATACCCGGAAGAGAATGATGAAATCGCTTTTGAAATCTACAGCCAGCCAAGGGAAGCCAAGGATAATCTAGTAGTACATAGCCAGGGAAGAGCAGTACTACGATCAGCTATGGAAGTGCCGATGCTCGACCTTTCTGCCATTCAAGCACAGTGCACAAAGAGTAGTTATAGCTTTAGCCAATGCTACGAAACGTTTCAAGGGATAGGACTGGAATACGGCCCATCACACCAAGGGATTGAGAAGCTGTTTGTCGGGCCAGACCAAGTGCTGGCGAAGCTGATCTTGCCTTCTTCTGCTACCGATACAGCAGGAAAATTTGTCCTCCATCCGAGTATGATGGACGCCGCATTACAGGCATCGCTCGGTCTCATGATGGGCACAACCGACCTTCAGCCATCCCTGCCTTTTGCCTTGGAAGAATTGAATATTTACAATGCTTCTACAGCTGCTGCATGGGCTTGGGTTCGATATAGTAACGGCAGTGCAGCTACGCAAAGAGTACAGAAGCTGGACATTGATTTGTGTGATGAGCAAGGCAAGGTTTGTGTAAGTATGAAGGGATTCACAACAAGGGTGCTCGAAGGTGAAAAAGCCGCCGGAGTTGCAAATTACAAAGGTACAGATGAAGCAGGCAAAATCACTAGTACGCTAATGCTGCAGCCTGTTTGGATCGAAAAAGCCATTCCTAGGGAAGCCAAAGCTCCTGAATATGAACAGCATGTGGTGATGCTCTGCGAACCAGGGAGGATTTCTTGGGAAAGCATGTCATCTCAGATAAACGGTGCACGATTCCTCGTGTTGCAATCTGATCAGCAAGGCATAGCGGAACGATTCCAAGCGTATGCCCTTCAGACGTTTGAAGAAATAAAAGCTCTTCTTCAAGCAAAGCCAAAGGGGAAGGTGCTGGTTCAGATTGTTGCTCCTTTTAAAACGGAACAACGACTGTTTGCTGGAATAGCTGGACTGTTGAAAACCGCACAGATCGAAAACCCGAAAGTAATCGGACAACTGATCGAAATCGATTCAATCGAAGATTCAGCGGAATTGGCGGAGAAGTTGAGAGCAAACAGCCTTTGCCCAACCGACTGCCAGATTCGCTATCAAGTAGGGAAAAGATTTATTGCGGGATGGAGTGAAGTTGCGGCCGCACAGCATGAAGCAAGCATCCCTTGGAAAGACAACGGGATTTATTTGATTACGGGCGGAGCAGGTGGTTTGGGACTTATTTTTGCCGAAGAAATGGCGGAGAAAGCCCGTGGCATCACCTTGATTCTGACGGGACGCTCTGTGCTGACTGAGGAGAAGCAAGCAAAGCTTCGCAAGCTTGCGGACAACGGGGCAAGAGTCGAATATCGCCAAGTGGATGTCACAGAGAAACAGGCAGTGGAGGATTTGATCCAAGGCATTCAAGCAGAGTTTGGTGAACTTCACGGGATCATTCACGGGGCGGGCGTGACTCGTGACAGTTTTATCCTGAAGAAAACCAAAGAAGAGGTACAAGCAGTTCTTGCGCCAAAGGTTGCGGGACTGATTTATTTGGACGAAGCGACTAAGGGGCTGAATCTGGATTTCTTTGTGCTCTTTTCTTCAGCGGCTGGAAGCTTGGGCAACATGGGCCAAGCAGATTATGCGACGGCCAACGCCTTTATGGATAACTACTCGGCTTACCGCAACGAGCAGATCGCGCTAGGCGAACGGCAGGGTCAAACCATCTCCATCAATTGGCCTCTGTGGAAAGAGGGCGGAATGCAGGTAGATGAACAGACAGAAAAGAGCTTGTGGGACGACCTGGGCATGGTTGCTATGCAGACGGCTTCGGGTATCGACTGTTTGTATCGGGGGTTAGCTTCGGGACAAGATCAGTTGATGGTCATGGAAGGTGATCTTGCACGAATGAAGCAAAGGCTGATGGGAGCAACGGAAACCTCCGTGACCTCAACAGCTCATTCGAGCAGCTTGCAAAGTGAAGTTCAATCGTCTTTGCTGAAAATGGTCGCTGATTTGCTCAAGGTTGATAGAGAGGATATGGAAATCCACGCTGAGCTCCATGAGTACGGCTTTGACCAGATTAAGCTGACCGAATTTACAAACAAGCTGAATCAAGCCTATGAGCTTGAACTGACTCCCTCTGTATTGGTAGAGTACCCGACGCTTTTTGCTATCTCCCAGCACTTGATGGATGCATACCAAGATCGATTCATACAAAAGTTCCAACTAGCAGAGAGTGCAAGCACCTCCGCAAAAACGGAGAAAGAACAGCCTGTTTCCATTGGACAGCAAGATGTGCTTCGGACAAAAGTAAGGGAGTATCTGAAAAAGGAAATTTCCGCTGTTATCAAGCTCCCTGCTTATAAAATTGATGAGGAAGCTCCGTTGGAGAAATACGGAATCGACTCGGTTATGGCAATGCAATTGACCAATCAATTGGAAAAAGCATTCGGTTCGCTGTCAAAAACGTTGCTCTATGAATACCAAAACATAGAGGATTTGACAGGCTATCTTTTTGCTCATCATCGAGACAAAATCATCGAAATCATGGGGGCTGGGAAAACCGAAGAGACAAGTGCAATAGAGCATGTTGGTAATGTACTGCCTGCTGCTGACTCCATAACCGAGCATCGCCGTCGTTTCTCACGGTTTGTTACACGTGAGCAAGCAAACAAACAAACAACATCTGACCTCGACATTGCTATTATTGGTGTTTCCGGTCGCTATCCGCAGGCTGCCAATATACAAGAGTTCTGGAACAATTTGCGGGAAGGCAAGGATTGCATTACAGAAATTCCGCAAGAGCGCTGGGATCACAGCTTGTATTTTGACGAGGATAAGAACAGACAAGGAAAAGCATACAGCAAATGGGGTGGCTTCATAGACGGTGTCGATCAATTTGATCCGCTGTTCTTCCATATTTCTCCTCGTGAAGCGGAAATGATGGACCCTCAAGAACGTCTTTTTCTGGAAACCGTGTGGAATCTGCTCGAAGAGGCGGGACACACGCGAGAGGTATTACAACGTCAATATGAGAATAGAGTCGGCGTCTATGTAGGGGCGATGTATCAGCCGTATCACGCATTCGATACGGATATGGAACAGGGCTCGATCATTTCCCTGTCTTCCTATCACTCGATTGCCAACCGAGTCTCTTACTTCTTTAATCTGCAAGGTCCAAGCATGGCGATTGATACAGCGTGTTCTTCATCTGCCATTGCCATTTATCATGCCTGCGAAAGCTTGATTAAGGGAGAAAGCTCGCTTGCTATCGCGGGTGGCGTGAATGTTTCGATCCATCCTAAGAAATACCTAGGCTTAAGCCAGGCCCAAATGATCGGAAGCCACGCCGACAGCAGAAGCTTTGGAGATGGAGACGGATATTTACCAGCAGAAGGCGTAGGTGCTGTACTATTAAAGCCTTTAGCCAAAGCGATTGAAGATGGAGATTCCATCTTAGCCGTCATCAAATCAGCCGCGACCAATCATGGCGGACGGACCAATGGGTTTTCCGTGCCTAATCCCAACGCACAAGCGCAATTGATAGAAGAAAATTTTGCTAGAGCGGGCATAGATCCACGGACGATCAGTTATGTGGAAGCCGCCGCTAATGGCTCGCTGCTGGGAGATCCGATTGAGTTGAAGTCGTTAACGAATGCTTTTTCGAAGCAGACGGACGATGTCCAGTTTTGTGCGATTGGGTCGGTGAAATCGAATATCGGTCACGCCGAGGCGGCTTCTGGTATTTCTCAACTGACGAAGGTGGTTTTACAGCTACAGCATCAGGAGTTGGTTCCCTCTATAAAAGCGGAGCCGTTGAACCCGCATGTCAATTTTGCAGAAACACCTTTTTATCTGCAAAAAGCTCGACAAAAGTGGGATCGACCTGTGGTGAGAATCAATGGAGAAGAACGAGAGATTCCACGCAGGGCGACAATCAGTTCGTTTGGAGCAGGCGGGTCTAATGCTCATTTGATTCTCGAAGAATATATTCCGCCACAGACAGAGATGAAATCCATTCCTTCAGCCATTTCACCTCAGATCGTGGTATTCTCGGCAAAAAATGGTGAGCGATTGCGAGCCGTCGCCAAGCAGATGCTTGCATTTGCTCAGACGCAAGCGTTTTCCTTGGCGGATTTTGCCTATACGCTCCAAGTGAAACGAGAAGCTATGGAATGCAGGCTGGCTATGGTGGTTCAAGATCGAGATGAACTGATTCATGGATTACAGGCGTATTTGGAAGCGGTCGAACAAGGCAATGAGCCAGTTGCATCGATTCCTATCTATACAGGAGATCTTGAAGAAGACCATGGAGGAGTGAGAGATCTTCTTTCAGGCAAGGTAGGAGATACGGTATTGCAGGTTCTTTTAGCAGAAAACAATCAGGAAAAGCTTGCCCTTCATTGGACACAGGGAGGTAAAATTCCTTGGGAATCCTTGTATCCACAAGAGCGTCGCACGCTATCCCTGCCTACCTATCCTTTTGCCAGAGAACGCTATTGGCTCTCCACTTACGAGAGTGAGCAGCAGCTTGGAACTGAAACGGTCAATCCATCTATTGAAAAAGCGACGTTAGCGATTGATATCAACCCGGACAGCCCAACAGAAGAAAATATCGAGCGGGATATGGCACAATTTCTCTCACGGGAGTTGCACCTTTCGGAGGGGCAAATCAAGCCAAACAAATATTTCTTGGACTATGGCATGGATTCGATCATGGTTACCAAGTTGATTCGTCATTTAGAGCAACGCTGGAATATCAAGATCAGAGGGCGGGAAGTGCTGGAGAACCCGACGATGAAATCCTTGGCTCATCTAGTTGCGATAAAAATAAAAGAGTGGAGTCATAAAGAGATCGCTTCCACTACAGATTTCGAAACAATGTCTCAGAATAGCGGTGAACGGACGGAGAATCCGGCAGTCGGTATGTTGCAAAAATTCAAAGAAGGCCTGCTAAGCTTGGAAGAGATCGAACAGTTAATCGACAAAGGAGGGATGATATGATGCGACGGGAAATCCTCATGGCTTACAAAGAAGGTAAGCTGTCTGCTGCGGAAGTCCAAGAGAAGCTTCTGGAGCTGGAAACCCCATCGTTTACAAGTCCTCTGTCCGTCGGGCAGCAAGGATTGTGGATGTTGCAAAAAATGTCTCCTACGATGAGTGCTTATAATGTCCCGTTGTGCTTTTGCATTCGACAGAAATGGGACGTCGCCCTATTTAAACAGGCTTGCCATCTTATGCTTAAACAGCATCCGATTTTACAAAGTTCGATTATGGAAAAGCATGGTGTTCCGTATCTGCTTCAACGACCGGAGCACTCGCTTGCCATTGAGCAGGAGGACATCTCACACCTAACGTCCCAGGATGTTTTGCCGTATCTCAGGAAAAAAGTAAAAGAGCCCTTTTCATTGGAAAAGGGTTCTTTGCTTCGCATTCATCTATTGTCGCGTTCCGAAGAAGAGCATTTTGTCCTGATTACGATTCATCATATGATCTTTGACGGACATTCCTCCTTGCTATTCCTACAAGATTTGGTCCAAGCCTATATCGAGCTGGTTGAAGGAAAACAGCCAAAAGTAACACCAAATACAACCGTTTACGCTGACTTCGTAAAGTGGGAACAGGACATGATGGCGAGCGCGGAAGGCGGGGAGCATCGTTCTTACTGGCTGGAGCAATTGTCAGGGACGCTTCCGCAACTGGAGCTCCCTGCCGATCGCCCGCGTTCTTCTGCACCAAGCTTTGAGGGGCAGGTTTTTACGCATGTATTTTCAAGAGAATTGAGTCAGCAGGTGAAGCAGCTCTCCAAGCATTACCGCATGAACCCATCAGTTCTCTTGTTAGGGATATGTAAAGCCTTATTGTATCGTTATACAGGTCAAACAGATGTGATTGTCGGCATGCCGACGATGGGACGTCCAGAAGAGAGATTCGATTCTCTGATCGGTTATTTTGTCAATATGATCCCCATTCGCAGTCAAGTAACGGGGGAAAAGCCTTTCTCCCAGTTCATTCGGGAATTGCAGCTTACGCTGATTGACGGGATGGATCACGCTGTCTATCCCTTTCCAGCGATGGTTCGCGAGGCGAATATTCCTCGACTTCATGGGAATTCACCCGTATTCGATATCATCTTTACCTACCAAAATTTTCTGCAATCGCAAAACTTGCAGCGATTTTATGATGAATGTCAGAACAAGCTTGCCATCGAATTGATTGAGGGTGTTCATCAAGAGGGTGAGTATGAATTTGAGTTAGAGGTGTTTGAGCAGGAAGCCGAGTTTGTATTGAATTTGAAATACAATCCGCATGTATTTGATCAAGTGACGATACAACGGATGGCAGGGCATTATCAAAATATCGCAAACGAAGTGATCAAAAATCCTGACATCACTTTGGATGAGATACCACTTATTTCAGCTGAAGAACGAAACATGCTGCTCGTTGAGTGGAATGCGACTGAAGCGGCATTCCCACAGGCTTTATGCATCCATGATTTGTTCGAGAAGCGAGTCCAACAAACACCAGATGCCGTGGCTGTTGTTTATGAAAACCAATCATTGACCTACCGTGAACTGGATGAGCGGGTTACCAAGCTGGCAATCTATTTGCAGACAGAGGGAGCAGGTCCTGAAGCTACAGTAGGGATATGTGTCGAACGCTCCCTGGAAATGGTCATCGGTATTTTAGGCATTCTGAAAGCTGGCGCAGCTTATGTTCCATTGGACCCAACCTATTCCACTGAGCGGTTGGCATACATGGTGGAAGACAGCAAGAGCACTTTGGTGCTTACCCAAGCTCGCCTTTTGGACAAGTTATCTTCAGCCGCAGGAGAAAATACGAAATGCATCGTGTTAGACAGGGAGTGGGAAGAAGTTGAGCGGACGGCCCAGCGCCAAAAAACGCTCAACCGGATAGTAAACCCAAGCCATCTAGCTTATGTGATTTATACTTCCGGAAGCACAGGGAAACCCAAAGGGGTCATGGTGACTCATGAAAGCATCATCAACACCCTCTTTTTCCTTGAATCTCGTTATCCCGTTATGGAGAACGATGTTTATCTGCTAAAAACCAACTATGTGTTTGATGTTTCTTTGTCCGAGCTGTTTGGTTGGTTCATTGGTAGAGGACGTCTGGTCATTCTTCCGCCAAATGGGGAGAAGTCACCAGAAATGTTAGCTGAATCGATCGTGAAGCATCGCGTGACTCATGTCAATTTTGTTCCAGCGATGCTGAATGTCTTCGTCAACGGTGTCGGAGAGAATCAGCCATTTCTACAGCATTGTCCGTTAAAATATGTGATGGTTGCAGGCGAAGCCTTTCCAAAAGAGCTGGTGAAAAAGACGGTTGCCACTTTTCAAAAGGCGAAGATCGAAAATATTTACGGACCAACGGAAGCCTCTATTTATGCGGCATGGTTCTCCTGCTCTGAAAATGAACTGGTCAGCAGCAATACACCAATTGGTAGACCTGTCGCAAATACGCAACTTTACATCGTTGATCGGCATATGAATCCCGTGCCAGTTGGTGTGCCAGGAGAGCTTTGTATTGCAGGAAAAGGCTTGGCTCGTGGGTATTTGAATCGCCCAGAGCTGACCGCAGAGAAGTTTGTAGATAACCCGTTTACACCTGGAACCAAATTGTACAAAACAGGTGATTTAACACGCTGGCTCCCTGATGGAACGATTGAGTATTTAGGCCGAATCGATCATCAAGTGAAAATTCGAGGCTTTCGAATTGAATTGGGTGAGATCGAGAGCCAACTCATGGCTCATCCACAGATCCAAAGCGTTGTCGTGTTGGTAAAAGAAGAGGGAGATCATAAACGGTTGGTTGCTTATTATGTTCCGAAAGCAGGTGCCAACCATGAACAGCTTGAGCCCTCAAAATTACGGGAATATTTGAGAGAGAATTTGCCAGAGTATATGCTCCCGGCATTTTTTGTTTCCATGGATAAAATTCCGTTAACCGCTAATGGAAAAGTGGATCGCACAGAGCTGCTGAGTCAAAAGCTGGTGGTCACCCAGGCGAAGAAGCAGAGCCTCCCGCAATCTGATATTGAGCAAAGGACTTTGAAAATTTGGCAGGATATCCTGAATGTAGAGGGGATCAGTACAGAAGATGGCTTTTTCGATGTAGGCGGAGATTCGATTCTCGCTACCATGGTTGTAGCCAAAATGACGGAAGAGTTTCAGTGCGATCTAAACGTGACCACTCTGTTTAAGTACGTTAATATTCGAGAGATTAGCGAATATATCGCAGCAAGGAAAGAGAAGGAATCGGATGAGCAAGCGGATTTTGTCAATCCGAACCAAGCAATGCCGTCTAGCGAAGGACAAGCGGAGGAGGCATATCCTGAATACTATGAGGATAGCATCGCGATCATTGGAATCTCCTGCCACTTCCCGGGAGCGAAAAATCATAGAGAGTTTTGGGAGAATTTACGAAATGGCGTAGAAAGTGTACGTTTCTTCTCTGATGAGGAAATCAATCAATTACACCTGCCTGATGAATACTTGCAGAATCCGAACTTTATTCCGGTGCAGTCCACGATAGAAGGAAAGGATCACTTCGATCCAGGATTCTTTCACCTTTCAGCCAGAGACGCAGAATTTATGGACCCGCAGTTTCGACTGTTATTGACCCATTCATGGAAAGCATTGGAGGATGCGGGGTATACACCGAAACAGGTTCCGCAGACGGGTGTATTTATGTCGGCGAGCAATAGTTATTATCAAGCGCTCTTGCCGCATTTCACCAAGGAATCACCGAATGTCATGAAAGACCCCAATGAGTATGTCTCGTGGGTTTTGGCGCAGGGTGGAACGATTCCCACGATGATTTCTCATAAAATGGGGCTGAAGGGACCGAGCTTTGCCGTCCATTCCAATTGTTCCTCCTCATTGGTTGGCTTGCATTTGGCTTATCGCAGTCTGCAATCGGGTGAATCAAAAGTGGCTTTGGTAGGGGGCGCAACTATTTTCCCTACGACTTATACAGGGTATGTCTATCAAGCTGGATTGAACTTTTCCAGTGATGGTCATTGCAAGACGTTCGACGCTTCAGCAGACGGCATGATCGGTGGAGAGGGAGTCGGCGTGGTTGTCCTCAAAAAAGCTACCGAGGCTATCAAGGACGGGGATCATATTTATGCCCTCATGAGAGGAATTCGCATCAATAATGATGGGGCAGATAAAGTCGGATTTTATGCGCCAAGTATAAAAGGGCAGGCTGAGGTGATTCAGCAAGTATTAGATGACACCAAGGTTCATCCTGAAACGATTAGCTATATCGAAGCGCATGGAACAGGCACTTATTTAGGAGATCCGATAGAATTTGCGGCGCTCAATGAAGTGTATACAAAATACACATCCAATAAACAGTACTGCGGACTTGGATCGGTGAAAACCAATATTGGCCATCTCGATACAGCCGCAGGGTTAGCAGGCTGCATTAAAGTAGCATTGAGCTTATACCATAATGAGATTCCTCCCTCGCTAAACTATGAAAAGCCGAATCCGAATATCAATTTGGATCAGTCGCCGTTTTATGTGGTTGATACGCTCAAAAAATGGGAGGATGCACCTGTTCCCCACAGAGCGGCGTTAAGTTCATTTGGTCTGGGCGGGACGAATGCTCATGCGATTTTTGAACAATGCAAGGTTGGGACAGAAACTAAGCGTGTCAGCGTGAGTGATGATAACAACCATCGGGTTTATTTCGTGCCGTTATCAGCTAAAAACGATGATCGTGTTCTGGCGTATGCCCAGCAACTCGTTGATTTCCTTAAAGATAATCATGAACGAGTTCATATTGCAGATTTGGCCTATACTCTCCAAATCGGAAGAGAAGCGATGGAGAGCAGGGCTATTTTTATTGTCAAAGACACTGAGGAACTCATTCAAAAGCTGAGTGACTTTTTGAGTGGAGCCGAACAAACAGCGGGTAGCTTTCAAGGGAACGTAAGGCAAGCAAGCCAAGAAGTTTCTCTATTAAAAAAGAATGGGTCTAATCGTGAGTTATTTACCAAGCTGTTTGCAGAAGACGAAGGAAAAAAAGCAGCCGAGCTGTGGAGCAAGGGTCTGGATATCGAGTGGGAAGTCCTGTACAACGATGCAAAGCCGCGTCGCATCAGCCTGCCTACCTATCCATTTGCTGAGGAGTCCTATGGGGTTCCTGAGAAAGTGTACAAGGAATCGGGAGTGGCTTCTGTACAAATTTCGCCAATCTCTTCAGCTACTCCAACGACAGAAACGCTTCTTCTCCAACCGTGCTGGAACGAACAGGAGATCAGTCAAAAAGCTGGTTCACCTGCTTTTGCAGAACATCTGGTGATTCTTTGTGAATGGGCAGAGGAATTCAGCACGCGTATCGAATCCGAAATGAACGGAGTGCGCTGCCTGGTCTTACAAACACAATCACACGAGGAAGGTATCGCAGAACGGTTCCATGCCTACACCGTCCAGGTATTCACGGAAATCCAGCGAATCCTTGCCAATAAACCAAAGGGAAAAGTCCTGCTTCAGCTTGTTGTGCCTGCCAAAGAGGAACAGCAATGCTTCTCCGCCCTCGCTGGTTTGCTGAAAACGGCGCACTTGGAGAATCCCAAGCTGATTGGACAGCTGATTGAAGTGCAGGCAGAGGACAATCCAGCGGAATTGGTCCATAAGCTGCAACTAAACAGCACCGATGAGAACAGTAAGCATATTCGTTATCAGGATGGCAAGCGGTGGGTGAGCGGCTGGACAGAAATGAAAGCTTCTGGGCAAGCCGAGCATGTTTGGAAAAATGACGGGGTCTATCTGATTACGGGCGGTACAGGCGGATTAGGCATGATTTTTGCCGAGGAAATCGCTCAGCGAACGAAGGGAGCGACAGTAATTATTACGGGTCGTTCTCCCTTGGATGAAGAAAAGACAGCCAAATGCAATGGATGGATAGCACTAGGAGCCAATATTCAATATCGTCAGGCTGACATCACACAAAAGCAGGCGGCAGAAGAGTTATTCCAAGCCATCAAGCAAGAGTTTGGCAGCCTTACTGGCATTATTCATAGTGCGGGAGTCATTCGCGACAGTTTCATCATTAGAAAAACAACGGATGAACTGGAACAAGTGCTGGCGCCAAAAGTTTCTGGACTGGTGCATCTCGATGAAGCAAGCAGGGATATGGCGCTCGATTTCTTTATCCTTTTCTCTTCTGGTGTGGGGTGCTTCGGTAATGCGGGGCAAGCCGATTATGCTGCTGCCAATGCCTTTATGGATCAATATGCCAAGTATCGCAGTGGTTTGGTGAAGACAGGCGAACGACAAGGCCAAACACTCTCCATCAATTGGCCGCTGTGGAAAGATGGCGGTATGCGTGTTGATGAAGCGACAGAGAAGATCATGGAGGCCAGAGGCATGATCGCGATGCCGACTGCAAGCGGCATACAGGCGCTGTATCAAGGGGTGGCTTCCGGCGCTGTGCAGATGCTGGTTATCGAAGGCAATCTGCCAACACTCAAGGAACAGTTGCTAGGTACTCCTGTCGTGTCACAGCTCGATTCTGCGCCGATGCAAGATGCGAAGCTGTCAGTCGATGCAGGCGTGTTAAAAGAGAAAACACTCTATCAGCTAAAAGTGATGTTCGGTCAAGAGACAAGACTGGGAGCAGGCAAAATCGCTGTCGATGAACCGTTCGAAACATACGGAATCGATTCGATTATGGTGATCCAGCTGAATAAAAAGCTAGGTGATGTCTTTAGCGAATTGTCCAAGACCGTCTTGTATGAATATCAGACTCTTGACACCCTTGCAGATTATCTTGTCGCGGATCATAGGCAGGAATGCATGAAGTGGACGGGGCTTGATCGTCAGGGTGCGGTCAATCGCGGAACATCAACATCACTCGTGCGTAACGACCGCGCAACATCCGGTTATGAACCGACTCGCAGTGCAGCCGTGCAATCAGGAAAGCAGATAGCGCGGGAGCCGATTGCCATAATCGGCATGAGCGGACGTTATCCAAAAGCGCGATCGCTGCACGAGTATTGGGAGAATCTAAAATCTGGAAAGGATTGCATCACAGAAATTCCGGAAGAGCGCTGGTCACTGGATGGCTTTTTCGAGCCTGATCCGGACAAAGCAGTGGCAGAAGGAAAAAGCTATGGCAAATGGGGCGGCTTTGTAGACGGATTCGCTGACTTTGACCCTCTCTTTTTCAATATGTCCCCGTGGGAAGCGATGCATTTCGATCCGCAGGAACGGTTGTTTATGGAGTCTTGCTGGGAAGTGCTGGAGGATGCTGGTTATACGAGACAACAGCTTGCGGAAAAGTACAATCGACGGGTCGGAGTTTTTGGAGGGATTACAAAAACGGGGTTCAGTTTGTATGGACCTGATTTATGGAAGCAGGGTGAATTGATTTACCCGCACACCTCGTTTAGCTCACTGACGAATCGTGTTTCCTATTTCCTCAATCTCCAAGGTCCGAGTATGCCGATTGATACGATGTGCTCCGCTTCGCTCACAGCCATACATGAGGCGTGCGAGCATTTGTATAACGGGGATTGTGAACTGGCGATTGCCGGCGGAGTCAATCTGTATCTGCATCCTTCCAGCTATGTCTTCTTGTCAGCGCTGCATATGCTATCCGTAGATGGACAATGCAAAAGCTTTGGGCAAGGCGGTAACGGTTTTGTACCAGGAGAAGGCGTAGGTACAGTACTGCTCAAACCACTGTCGAAAGCCATTGCGGATGGCGACCATATCTATGGATTGATTCGTGGTACCAGTGTGAATCACGGCGGAAAAACTAATGGCTATACGGTACCGAATCCAACTGCTCAAGGAGAGCTGATTCGCCAGGCATTGGATAAGGCAGGTGTTAATGCCAAAACGGTTAGCTATATCGAAGCGCATGGAACAGGCACGGAGCTAGGCGATCCGATTGAAATTACGGGTCTCATCCAAGCCTTCCGCAAGGATACTCAGGATACGGGATTTTGTGCGATTGGCTCCGTTAAATCCAATATTGGTCACTTGGAAGCGGCGGCTGGAATAGCAGGAGTGGCAAAAATATTGCTGCAAATGAAGCATCAGCAGCTAGTCCCAAGCCTGCATGCGAAAGAGCTGAATCCGAATATTCCGTTCGCGAAAACGCCTTTTGTCGTTCAGCAGGAATTGGCTAAATGGAAGCGACCGCTTATTGAAGTGAATGGCGAAAGAAGAGAATTCCCGCGAATTGCCGGAATTTCTTCTTTTGGTGCAGGAGGGTCAAATGCACACGTTGTGATTGAGGAATATATTCCTGAGGTCAAGGAGCGTCCGTCGATTACGGTCAGTCCGCAAAATCCGGCGATCATCGTCCTGTCGGCGAAGAATAAGGAGCGTCTCGTCGAACAAGTGCAGAGACTGTTAGCGTCGATTGAGGAGCAATCATTTACAGATGTGGACCTGGCTGATATTGCGTATACGCTGCAAGTGGGACGCGAGGCAATGGAAGAGCGCCTGGCCCTCATGGCGAGCTCGCTTTCAGAGTTGGTAGAGAAATTGCAAAGCTTTCTTGCAGGAGATGACAACATTGCCGACCTTTATCGTGGTCAGGTAAAGCGCAGCAGAGAAACAGCAGACATCTTCGCAGGCGATGAAGAATTGCAAGAAGCGATTGAAAAATGGATGCAACGCAAAAAATTCTCCAAGCTTCTCGATTTCTGGGTGAAGGGCTTGAATATTGACTGGAATAAGCTTTATGACGACAAAAAGCCTCGTCGGATCAGCTTGCCTGCCTATCCTTTTGCCAGAGAGCATTACTGGCTGCCCAAACCGAAGACACAGCCGTCCACTCACACACAAGGCACGCTTGGAATGACTGCTTCCCTGCATCCTTTGCTGCATCAAAATACTTCGGATCTTTGTGAGCAAAGATTCAGCTCTACTTTTGATGGTCAGGAATTCTTTTTATCGGATCATGTTGTAAAAGGAAAGAGAATCCTGCCTGGGGTTGCTTATCTTGAGATGGCTCGAGCTGCTGCGGATCTAGCAGCAGGAGCGTTGGAAGACGAGCAATACGCGATGGAGCTGAAAAATGTCGTATGGGCGCAACCGATTGTGGTGGAAGAAAAGCCAGTTCAGGTACACATCGGTATTTATCCTGAGGATAACGGCGACCTTCACTACGAGATATACAGCGAACCGCAAGTAGACCAGGCTGAATCGGTGGTACACAGTCAAGGGAGTGTGGTGTTTGCAGGGATCACCGCTGCACCCACGCATAATCTCGATGCGCTCAAAGCCCAATGCAGCTATCGCACGCTTCATGCCAGTGAGTGTTATGAAGCCTTTCAAACAATGGGACTTGTCTATGGGCCAGCTCAGCAAGGAATCGAGCATGTGTATGTGGGAGAGGGACAAGTATTGGCCAAATTAGCCATGCCTTCCAAGGTTGCCGAGACGCAAGGAGAATTCGTCTTGCATCCGAGCATGCTGGATTCGGCCTTACAATCCTCTATCGGATTATTGCTGGGCACAGGCGATACAGCGATTCTGAAGCCAATTCTGCCATTTGCACTGGAGAAGCTGAGCATTTTTAGCCAAACTTCTTCCCGGATGTGGGTATGGATTCGGCAGGCTGGCGGCAATAGGACGGGAGACAAGGTACAGAAAGTAGATATTGATTTGTGTGACGACCGAGGAACGGTTTGTGTGCGTATGCAGGGCTTCTCGGCAAGAGTGCTGGAAGGCGAAGTAGAGGCGATGGATTCTAAAGGGAAGCTCGGAACGCTGCTGGTTCATCCCGAGTGGAAGGAACGAGCGGTTGTGAGCAACGCCGAAGTCCCTGACTATGCACAGCGAGTCGTGATAATGGTAGAACCGGATCGTGTTTCTTGGAACAATCTCCAAGCCTACTTGAATGGAGTCCGTTGCATTCCTTTGCGCTCCCCGCAAAAAGGCATTGCCGAGCGTTTCATTGATTATACGACGCAGGTAGTTGAGGAAATTCAAGGGATTTTCAAGCAAAAAGTACGCGGCAAGGTATTGGTTCAGATTGTCGTTCCCGTGCAAGTGGAACAGCCGTCTTTCACCGCTTTCTCTGGACTCATGAAAACGGCGAAATTGGAGAATCCCAACCTGATTGGTCAGGTACTGGAGGTAGAATCGGGCGACGACGATTTCGAGATTGCTAAAAAAATAAATGAAAATGCACGCTGCCCATTGGATGTTCAGATTCGATATCAATCTGGAAAGAGATATGTAGCTGAGTGGGTAGAACTGGATGCTCCACAAGAGACGAGCATTCCGTGGAAAGACGGTGGGGTTTATCTCATCACTGGCGGGGCAGGCGGGCTGGGTTATATTTTTGCCAACGAAATTGTACAGAAGGTTCAACAGGCGAACCTGATTCTGACAGGACGTTCCCCATTGGATCAAGAGAAGCAAGGTAAGCTCCATGACTTGAAAAGATATGGAGCAAGAGTTGAATACCGCCAAGTTGATGTGACGCAGAAACAGGAAATGGCAGAGTTGATCCGCACGATTCAACAGGACTATGGACGACTTCATGGCATTATTCATAGTGCTGGCGTGCTTCGTGACAGCTATATCCTCAAGAAAAACAGGGAGGAAGTCCAAACGGTTCAGGGTCCGAAGGTTACGGGTCTCATCAATCTGGATGAAGCCAGCAAAGATGTAGAACTGGATTTCCTAGTGCTGTTTTCCTCGGTGGCTGGCAGCTTGGGGAATATCGGACAAGCTGACTATGCGTGCGCCAACGCCTTTATGGACGGATTTGCCCATTATCGCAATGGATTGGTTGCGTTACAGCAACGTCACGGACAGACATTGTCCATGAATTGGCCGTTGTGGAAAGAGGGCGGAATGCAGGCTGACGCAGAGGCAGGTGACATGTTGAAGCATAGCATGGGAGTAGTCGCTATGCAGACTTCGACGGGTATTTCAGCTATGTATCAGGCCTTAGCCTCCGGAAAAGCCCAGGTCATGGTGATGGAAGGCGATCTGGCTAAGCTCAAGCAAACACTGCTTTTGCAAACACCAGACAACAGTTCTCAAACGAAGCATTCGGTATCAGTGGATACCAGCAGTCTGTTGCAAAAAGTGGAATTTGCTTTGATGCAAACCGTGTCGGAGCTGCTTCAGGTTCCTACCACGGATATTGATGGCAAAGTAGAGCTGTCTGAACTCGGATTTAATCAGGTGCTACTGACTGAATTCGCCACCAAGCTTAGTCAGCAATATCACATTGGGCTGAGTCCGACTGCATTCGTGGAGTATCCGACGCTTCAGCAGCTTGCATCCTATTTACTGGAAGAGTCTGAAGACATGCTGGTAAAACAGATACAGCCAGTTGAAACGATCACACCAACCAAGGTAGAGCAAAATGAAAAACAAGCGACTGCCATTGTGGAACAAAACGTTCTTCACGAGAAAGCGACTCATTTTGTGAAAAAGGAATTTGCCGAGGTGCTGCAACTGCCTGTGAATCGAATCGAAGAAGATGCCTCGATGGAGACATACGGAATTGATTCAATTCTATCCATGAAATTAACCAACCAATTAGAGAAAAGCTTTGGCTCACTGCCGAAAACGTTATTTTTTGAGTATCAAACGATTCAAGAATTGATCGGTTATTTCTTAGACTCCTATCGAGACAAATTCATTGAAATCTTGGGTCTGAAGGAACAGCAGGAAACAGTTGTTACCCGAGAAACAGCATCCGTGACAAAAGAAGAAAACACGTCGAAAAGGCAAAGGAACAGCCATCGCGGAAGAAGTCGCAAAGGCTCACGGTTCATTTCGGAACAGAAGGAAACCCAACCAGCTAAGGGTGCTTTGGACATTGCGATCATTGGGGTTTCTGGACGTTATCCAAAAGCGCGGAATACGCAAGAGTTCTGGAACAATCTGCGCGATGGAAAGGATTGCATAACGGAGATCCCCAAAGAGCGCTGGAACCACAATCTGTATTTTGATGAGGATAAGAACAAACGGGGGAAAACCTACAGCAAATGGGGCGGTTTCATAGATGGTGTTGATCAATTCGATCCGCTGTTCTTCAATATTTCGCCTCTGGAAGCAGAAATCATGGACCCGCAGGAACGCTTATTCCTGGAGTGTGTATATGAAACCTTAGAGGATGCAGGCTATACCCGTGAATCTCTCGGATCGTCTCAAGGGTTTGGACATGGCGGTAATGTCGGTGTTTACGTAGGTATCATGTATGAAGAGTATCAGCTGTATGGTGCACAGGAAACCATGATGGGCAGACCAATGGCCCTTGGCGGAAGCTTCTCATCTGTAGCGAACCGTGTTTCTTATTTCTTTAATTTCCATGGTCCTAGCGTAGCCGTTGATACCATGTGTTCCTCCTCGCTAACGGGCATCCATTTTGCCTGCCAAAGCTTGCTGCGCGGTGAATGCGAGGTTGCGATTGCGGGTGGTGTCAATGTTTCCATTCACCCAAATAAATATTTGATGCTCGGACAGGGAAAATTTGCTTCCAGCAAGGGACGATGCGAAAGCTTTGGACTTGGCGGTGACGGCTATGTCCCTGGAGAAGGTGTCGGAGCGGTACTGCTTAAGCCTCTGGCGAAAGCGATTGCCGATGGAGATCAAATTTACGGTGTGATAAAAGGAAGCGCCATTAACCATGGCGGCAAAACAAATGGCTACACCGTACCTAATCCGAATGCACAAGCGAGTGTAATTGGACGTGCCTTGAAGGAGGCTGGAATTGATCCACGGACGATTAGTTATGTGGAAGCTCACGGCACAGGTACTTCTTTAGGAGATCCAATAGAGATTGCAGGCTTGACCAAAGCCTTCCAGGCGTACACAACAGACAAGCAGTTCTGCTCAATTGGATCAGCGAAGTCCAATATCGGGCATTGTGAGAGTGCAGCGGGAATTGCCGGGATAACGAAGATCCTGTTGCAGCTAAAACACGGACAACTAGCACCGTCCTTGCATGCGGAGGTGCTAAACCCGAATATTGATTTCAGCACGACTCCGTTTGTCGTACAGCAAGAGCTGGCGGAGTGGAAACGTCCTGTCATTGACGGTCAGGAAATTCCAAGACGCTCCGGTGTGAGCAGCTTTGGTGCGGGTGGCTCGAATGCCCATGTCGTTATTGAAGAATACATTCCAGAATATGAGAAACGTCCTGCGATCCAAGTAAGTCAGGCGAATCCAGCGATCATTCTATTGTCAGCGAGGAACGAAAGCCAGCTCCACGAACAGGCACAGCGTTTACTAGCTGCGATCAAGGATCAGTCCATTTCTGACCTGGATTTAGCGGATATTGCTTACACGCTTCAAATTGGGCGAGAAGCCATGGAAGAGCGACTGGCTGTGATGACAAGCTCCATTCAAGAGCTTCAGGAAAAGCTGACGCAATTTGTAGATGGACAGGAAAGCATCACAGATGTTTTCCGAGGACAGGTGAAAGGCAACAAAAAGACAATCGCCGTGTTTGAAGCGGATGAAGATTTGCAAAAGGCAATCGATGCTTGGATAAGCAAACGAAAATACGCCAAGCTCCTTGATCTGTGGGTAAGCGGAGGCGTGGTTGATTGGCAAAAGCTTTATAGTGAGAAGAAACCTCGTCGCATTAGCTTGCCTACGTATCCTTTTGCAAGAGAACGTTATTGGATTCCTCAGATGGATACGCAATTTGCGCGCGAAGTGGCTGCAGCATCAGAAGGGACGCTTTTCCTTCACCCATTGCTTCAGAAAAACACTTCTGAATTGTTGGAACAGCGGTATAGCTCTACCTTCCGTGGACAGGAATTTTTCTTGGCCGATCATGTTGTGAATGGACAGCAGCTCTTACCGGGTGTCGCCTATCTCGAAATGGCACGCGAGGCAATCGATCAGTCAGCGGGAGCCTTGAAAGCGGGACAGAATGGCATGACGCTCAAAAATATTGTGTGGGCCAAGCCAATTGCTGTCGATGATCAACCAGTCGATGTCCATATTGGTCTTCAGTTGGAAGACAGTGGAGAGATTGGCTATCGAATCTACAGTGAGCATGCAGGAAATGAAGCAGAGGAGATTGTGCATAGTCAGGGAAGTGTCGTATTGCATTCGCTTGTCGAGACGCCCACGCTTGATCTCGCTATGCTACAAGCCGCGTGCAGCCATAGTATTTTTAGTGGCAGCCAATGCTATGAAATCTATAAAGCAATGGGAATCCAGTATGGTCCAGCGCTGCAAGGAATCGAGCAAGTTCATAAGGGCATGGAGCAGGTCTTGGCTAAGCTGTCTTTACCTTTCGCTGTATTGGGGACAGAAGAACAGTTTGTGCTGCACCCAAGTATGATGGATTCGGCTTTGCAGGCGGCGATTGGTTTATTTATGGGGGCAGATGACTGGAGTCTCACTCACCAGCTTGATTCGTTAAAGCCAATCTTGCCTTTTGCGCTGGATGAGCTAGAAATCTTCAATCCATGCACGCCGCAGATGTGGGCGTATATTCGTTACAGTGATGGCAGCAATGCTTCTGATCCTGTACAGAAGCTCGATATTGACTTATGTGACGAGCACGGAAATGTTTGCGTCAGAATGAAGCGTTTCTCCTCTCGTAAGCTGGACGGTAAAGCGATAGACTTCAAAGCTACAGACGGACAAGGGATGTTGATGGTTCATCCTTGCTGGAAGGAACAAGCAGGTGTTCAAGAAACGGAGAATCCTGCCTATGCACAGCATATCGTGATGATGACAGAAGGTTTTGAATCGTCGCTTGCAAGCATATCAGCACAGATGAACGAAGTGCGCTTGATTCCTTTGCAAACCCAACAGGATGGCATTGCCGACAGGTTCGAGGCCTATGCTTCCCAAGTATTTTTGGAAATCCAAAGCCTCTTCCAACAAAAGATACTTGGCAAAGTGTTAGTGCAGGTCGTCGTTCCTGACAAAGCGGAGCAATCATACGTAAGCGGGCTTTCCGGCTTGTTGAAAACAGCCCAGCAGGAGAATCCAAATCTAATCGGCCAATTCATTGAAATAAACCCAGGAGAACAAGCAGCAGAAATCGTAAACAAGCTGCAAGAGAATGCCTGCCATCCTATGGACGACCGAATTCGCTATCAAGCGGGCAAACGTTATGTACTGGGCTGGTGCGAAACCAAGCCATTGCATGATGAGGTCACGATTCCGTGGAAAGATCAAGGAACCTATCTGATTACGGGTGGGGCAGGCGGTTTAGGGTTGATTTTCGCAAGGGAAATCGCGAGTCAAGCGAAACAGGCAACCTTAATTCTCACCGGACGTTCTCCTTTGCCAGAAAATAAACAAGCGATGCTTCATGAATGGCAAAGGTCAGGGGCAACGGTTGTCTACCGTCAAGTTGATGTGACGGACAAGCAGGAAGTGGTCCAGCTCATCCAAAGTATTCAACAGGATTTCGGAGGTCTTCACGGCATCATCCATAGCGCGGGTGTCGTTCGAGATAACTTCATCCTCAAGAAAACGACCGAAGAATGGAACCAAGTGGTAGCGCCAAAAGTGGCGGGTCTTACGAATTTGGATGAGGCAAGTAAAGATCAGCCTCTCGATTTCTTCGTCCTCTTTTCTTCGATAGCAGGAAGTATAGGAAATAGTGGTCAGGCAGACTATGCTTGCGCGAATGCCTTTATGGATGGCTATGCGAAATATCGGAATGAACGCGTGCAGGCAAAGCAACGTCAGGGTCAAACAGTCTCTATCAACTGGCCGCTCTGGAAAGAGGGCGGGATGCAAGTAGATGAAGCAGTTGAGGAGATGGTGAAACAAAGGGTTGGAATGATCGCCTTGCAGACTGCGACGGGTATTCGCGCTTTTTATGAAGCCGTAGCTACTCGAAAAGATCAGGTGATGGTAATGGAAGGAGATTTACAACGCCTCCACGCAGCAGTGGTGGGAAGACCGAAGACAACAGAACGGGAAGTCAAAGCTTCTGCCGTCATACAACCAACAAGTCATCATTTGCCAAAGGAAAAAGCGATCTATTATTTCAAAAAGCTGGTCTCTTCCGTGATCAAGCTGCCAATAGACCGAATCGAAGCAGACGCCTTGTTGGAAAAGTACGGAATTGACTCGATTATGGTCATGCAATTGACAAATGAATTAGAAAAAACGTTTGGCTCGTTGTCGAAAACATTATTTTTCGAATATCAAACCATCGAAGAAATTGCGACATACTTCCTGGCATCGCATCGAGAGCAAATGATGAGTATCCTTGGCGTGGATGAGAAAGAAGCACCGACGGCATCCCCTGTTAAAAAGTCGAGCGTTGAACCGGCGATCCACAACCGCAGGAGCAGAGGCTACGTGTTGAAGGAAACGACGAGAGAAACCAAACCAGCAAATGACGCCTTAGACATTGCGATTATTGGAGTCTCCGGCCGTTATCCAAAAGCTAGAAATATGAGTGAGTTTTGGCGTAACCTGCGTGATGGCAAGGATTGTGTCACAGAAATTCCCGAAGAGCGCTGGGATCACAGCCAGTTCTTTGATCCAGATAAGAAAAAGCAAGGAAAAACCTACAGCAAGTGGGGAGGCTTCCTGGACGGTGTTGATCAATTTGACCCGTTATTTTTCAATATCACACCAAGAGAGGCTGAAATCATGGACCCGCAAGAGCGTTTGTTCTTGGAGTGCGTCTACGAGACTTTAGAGGATGCCGGGTATACTCGTGAATCTCTAGGCTCGACACCTGGCATGGGCCTAGGCGGTAATGTCGGTGTTTATGTCGGAGTCATGTACGAAGAATACCAGCTCTATGGAGCTCAGGAAACGATGCTCGGCAGACCGATGGCGCTGGCAGGAAGTCCAGCCTCCATTGCGAATCGGGTTTCTTATTTCTGCAACTTCCATGGACCTAGCATGGCGGTCGATACGATGTGTTCCTCTTCCCTGACAACCATTCATTTGGCTTGCCAAAGCTTACAGCAAGGAGAATGCGAGGCTGCTATCGCAGGTGGTGTCAACATTTCCATTCACCCTAACAAATACTTGATGCTTGGACAAGGCAAATTCGCATCCAGCAAAGGACGATGCGAAAGCTTTGGTATCGGCGGCGACGGGTATGTACCTGGCGAGGGGGTTGGGGCAGTCCTGCTTAAACCACTGGCGAAAGCAATTGCCGATGGAGATCAAATTTATGGTGTGATAAAAGGAACCGCGGTTAACCATGGAGGAAAAACGAATGGATACAATGTACCCAGCCCGAATGCCCAAGCTCGGGTTATTGGACGTGCTTTCCAAAAAGCCGGAATCGATCCACGGACGATCAGCTATCTGGAGGCACACGGCACGGGGACTTCTTTAGGCGATCCCATTGAAATTACGGGCTTAACGAAGGCTTTCCAAGCGTATACAAATGACAAACAGTTTTGTGCCATTGGATCGGCGAAGTCCAACATCGGGCATTGTGAAAGTGCAGCGGGCATTGCTGGGGTGACGAAGGTGCTATTACAGCTCAAGCATGGACAATTAGCGCCATCCCTACATGCAGAAGTGCTCAATCCGCATATTGATTTCAGCATGACGCCGTTTGTTGTTCAGCAAGAGCTGGCGGAGTGGAATCGCCCTGTCATTGACGGACGGGAAGTTCCACGACGTGCCGGTGTGAGCAGTTTTGGTGCGGGCGGATCGAATGCCCATGTAGTGATTGAAGAATACATTCCAATAACGCAAGAGCAGCCTATTGTAATGGCAAGTCCGCAAAATCCTGCGTTGATTCTCTTGTCGGCCAAGAATGAAGAGCAGCTTCAGCAACGGGTTCAACGACTGCTCGAAGCCATTGCCGAACAGGGATTGTCTGATGCGGATCTAGCTGAAATGGCGTATACCCTGCAAGTGGGACGAGAAGCGATGGAAGAACGTTTGGCCGTGATTGCGGGCTCGATGATTGAACTTGAAGAGAAATTGAAGCAATTCATAGGAAAACAGAAGGACATTGAAGACCTGTATCACGGACAGGTAAAACGTCATAAAGACACCTTGGCAATCTTTGCAGCGGATGATGATATGCCGCAAATGATTGATTCCTGGATGAGCAAAGGAAAATACGGCAAATTGCTGGACGTTTGGGTCAAAGGCCTGAACATTGACTGGAGCAGCTTGTATGGTGAGAGAAAGCCTCGCCGGATTAGTCTTCCAACCTACCCGTTTAGCAGAGAAGCTTATTGGGTGCCTGGTGGATTTACATCATTTACAGGTGCAGCATCCCTATCCACATATGAGCCAGACATGCGCATTATGAAAAAGCAATGGAAGGCTTGCCCAGCAATGCCAACCAAGGTACCTCATCGAACGATAGGTATTTTCACAACGGATGAAACGAAGCATTTGGCGCTTCAACTGTCCAACCATTTCGCTAAGAGTGAAATCTTAGAGCTGAACGAGCTCGAATCACGATTCCATCAGGATGAGACGGAGTGGAAAAACTATGATGGCATTGTAGATTTGGTCGGTTGTGGATATCAGCAGACTGATTTGCTGGCTTGGATTCCATGGCTGCAACAGCTCATTGAGAATGGCCATAAGGAAGGCTTGAAGCTATTGGGTGTGACAAAGGGCTTGGAATCCTTCCAGAATGACTCTGTCAATTTGGCGGGTGCCTCACGCGTTGGTTTGTACCGCATGCTGCAAAGTGAATACAAGCATCTGCAATCACGTCATGTGGATTTGGAGCCATTGGCTGATGGAGAAGAACTTGCGCAACGGATTGCAGCAGAGTTTCTCATTGATGATCAGGAAACAGAGGTTTGCTATCGAGCGGGTGAGCGTTATAGCGCTTATCTTCAGGAAGAGCTGGTGGCAAACAGTCAGGAGCCAGCGCTTGTTTTCCCTGAGAACCATGTTCTATTGATCACTGGCGGTACACGAGGACTTGGGTATTTATGCGCCAACCATTTTGTAGAGCATTATGGCGTCAAAAAACTGGTGCTCACAGGGCGAGAAATTCTGCCGCCGCGCGAGCAATGGGGAGCCTATGAAACGCAAAGCACTTCCGCAGCAAAGAAAATTCGGGCAATACAAGCTTTGGAAGCGCAAGGCGTTCAGGTTGAAGTCCTATCTGTATCCTTAACTGATGAAGAGGCTTGGCAACAGCATTTGCACGAGTTGAAACAAACGATGGGGCCTATTGGCGGCGTGATCCATTGCGCTGGTTTTAGCGATGATCAAAATCCTGCGTTTATTCGCAAATCGACGGATGGAATTCGGCAGGTATTACAACCGAAAGTGGCTGGGCTGCATACGCTATACGAATTCTGCAAAGACGAGCCTTTACAGTTCTTCGTTCTCTTTTCATCTGCTTCCGCAGTCATTCCATCCTTGGCAGCGGGACAGAGTGATTACGCGTTATCCAATGCCTATATGGATTATTTTGCAGAGGCACATGCTGATTCTTGCCCGATCGTCAGCATTCAGTGGCCGAGCTGGAAGGAAACAGGGATCGGTGCAGTCACGACCAAAGCCTATCAACAAACAGGACTCGTACACATCACTGACGAGCAAGGACTGCGATTACTGGATCACATTCTTTTGAAAAAGATGGGTCCTGTCGTGTTCCCGGCAGCCATCAACCAAGAGCTGTGGGAACCCCATCAATTGCTGCAACACAAAAAGCAAGAAGCTTCCGCTGCGAACCTGTCGCCTCACCGTCCACCAGCAGGCAATCCGACGAAAAGCTCAGTGGATCTTGTGAAGACAGCGCAAACAAGACTAATTGAGCTGTTTGCGAAAGAGCTGAAAATAGATCCTGCCAGATTGGAGATAGACAAGGAGTTTCCAGACTATGGGATCGATTCGGTGTTACTGGCACAAGTCATGAATGAGATCAGTAAATGGTTGGGCAAGGACTTGGACCCGACGATTTTATATGAATATCCCACCATCGAAACACTTGCAGAATGGCTAACCAGCAATCACGGCGATTCCATCTCTGACGAACTGACGCTGACTTCTCCTGAAATGAGCGACCATCCGAAGAGTCAGCCCATCCGTAGGGAGACTGTGAAAAGCCAGATGGTGAGCAGTCAGGCTACCCCATATAGTCAGGCAAATCCATCTGATATTGCAGTAGTGGGGCTCTCTTGCCGTTTTCCGGGTGCTCGTAACGTGGACGAATATTGGAAGTTGTTAGCGGAGGGCCGTTCAGCCATTGGGACTGTACCCAAGGAACGCTGGGGTTATGAAAATTCCTATCATGCAGGACTTCTGGACAACATTACTGCTTTTGATCCTTCTTACTTCCTGATCGCAAAAGAAGATGCCAAGGCCATGGACCCGCAAGCCTTATTGGTATTGGAGGAAAGTCTTCACCTATGGCATCAGGCAGGATACACACCGAAGGAAATCAAGGGAAAATCGGTAGGCGTCTACATCGGGGCAAGAAGTAATCATCGCCCAAGTGAAGAGCATCTTCATCAAACACAAAACCCGATTATGACCGTGGGACAAAACTATTTGGCCACAAATATTTCCCAGTACTTCGATCTTAGAGGTCCGAGTATGGTCATCGATACCGCATGCTCTTCGGCCTTGGTCGGGATGAATATGGCGATTCACTCCCTTCGTAGTGGAGAGATTGAGGCTGCTATCGTCGGCGGAGTTAACGTGTTAAACGGTGATGAAGCGCATCGGATGTTCCATCAAAGAGGAATTTTAAGCGAAGAGCCAGCCTTCCATATTTTTGACAGGCGTGCGGGCGGCCTCGTATTGGGAGAAGGCGTAGGAATGGTTCTATTGAAGACCGTGGAGCAAGCACTGGCTGATGGTGATGAAATACATGCCGTCATCAAGGGAGTAGCGGTCAACAATGATGGACGAACGGCAGGTCCAGCCACCCCGAATTTGCAAGCCCAAAAAGAGGTTATGCTGTCGGCACTGGCAAAAGCTGGCGTGAAGCCGGAACAAATCAGCTATATAGAAGCAAACGGCTCGGGTTCAGAGGTTACAGATTTACTTGAACTCAAAGCCATTCAGTCTGTCTATCGCTCATCTCATCAGGCGGCTTGCGGATTAGGATCGATTAAGCCAAACATCGGTCATCCATTATGTGCAGAAGGGATTGCCAGTTTGATAAAAGTCGTGCTGATGCTCAAACACCAACAATTGGTTCCGTTCCTTTCAGGACAAGAGCCGATGACCCATTTCCATATGGAGTCAACGCCTTTTTATTTTCAGCGACAGCTTTCTGAATGGAACGATTCGCCCAGAATAGCTGCGATTAATTGTTTTGCAGATGGGGGAACCAACGTCAACGTCGTTTTACAATCCTGGGAGGAGCCAGTTTCACGTCCGAACAAACGACATTCGATTGCACCTCCGACGTTAAACCGAATGGACGTCTACCGTGAAGAGGCAGGTCGTTCAACAAAAACACTGACATATCTGAGCCAGAAACCCAACCGTACGATCAGTATTTGGAAGCGACAAATAGTGGAGGGATAAAAGTGCATGATCAGCTTCTTATAACGATCAACCATCCAATCCTCAAAAATCATAAAGCGCACGGTCAGGAACTGTTGCCCGGATTAGCCCATATTGATCTGTTGTATCAAATATTTCGAGAAAATGGACATGATTACCGCGAGCTTGAGCTTCGCAATCTAACGATCTATCATCCGATCATGGTGGGACAAGATTATGATGTCATGCTGAGCATTCAGTGCACGCAAGGCAAAGCAGGGCAGTGGCAGATTCGAATGGAGGGCCAGACACAACGCAACGGCATTTTAGACGCGGAGAAAAGGCTCTATGTCACTGCTGAAATGCATCAAAGTGGCTCTGCTCAGTTCGATGAAACGCTGGATCTGCTCATGCTAGAACAAGCGGTAAACAAAAAGGTCAATCTGCATGACGTGTATGAGCAATGCCGCCGCCAGGAATTGGTGCATACAGGTTTTATGAAGGCAGAAGGAACGATTTACGAAACAGATTCAGCGGCGGTACTAGATATTTCACTCGGTAAACATGCCCTTCCCAGTGCGGAAGGGTTCATGTTTCACCCGACCTTGATCGATGGGTCAGCGATCGGCTCGATGGTCTTGTTCACTTCGGTAGTCCAAGAAGAACAACGGCTATTTTTGCCGCTTTTTTATGAATCTTTTCGTGCTTCCGATCTATTGCAGCAGCATTGCTTTGCCAGAGTACAAGCTTCATCCATCCAACGAAAAAATGAACTGATGTATATGACGATGGAGTTCTTTGATCGTTCAGGCAAAAAAATTGCGCATTTGCAAAATTTTGCGGGCAAGTTAGTTCGTGATCCTGGTCTGATCAATCCGAATAAAAAAGAAGTACCTTTGCCTCGAGTGGATATTCAACCATCCAAGCAAACGGTATCACTGTCGGAAGGACCCATTCATGAATTGGATGAGCCACAGTCTGCTTTAGTGAGTAAAGCACAAACCTTTTTACAACAACTGCTGGCAGATCGATTACAAGTTCCAGCAGCGTTGATTGATACGCAGATTGGTTACTATGAAATGGGGCTGAATTCACCGGGCTTGTTGGAAGTGGTTAAGGCTGTCGAAGCGAAAGTAGGAACGCCGCTGGCTCCTACTTTATTGTTTGAATATACGAATATCGCTGAGTTGGCCGCCTATCTGGCCGAGAATCATGCTTCCGTATTCAGCGGGCTTGACTTGATGAAACAGGAAGGCAGACAAGAGTTGCCGCAACCTGCCAGGGTTGTGGATTCATCAGCAAACTCTAAGAGTCATGTATCGATTGCTGATGAAGAAATTGCGATCATCGGAATGGCAGGCCGTTATCCAGAGGCAACAAATCTCCAAGAATTTTGGATGAATTTAAAAGAGGGCAAAGACTGCATTAAAGAAGTCCCGAAATCTCGCTGGGATTGGCAGCAGTTTGGAGAACTCAAATCCCCTTCTGGAAAGCAAATATCCAAATGGGGAGGGTTTATTGAAGACCCTGATTGCTTTGATTCTCCCTTTTTCAGAATATCGCCGCGGGAAGCAGAAACGATGGACCCTCAGGAGCGTTTGTTTTTGGAAACATGCTGGGAAGCGATGGAAGATGCGGGGTATACGCCGAAGACGATTGTTCCGCCTCGGGGCAGCAGTAACAGGCGGCAGGTGGGTGTCTTTGTTGGCGTAATGCACAAGGATTATTCCCTAATCGGAGCGGAAGCGATGTCTCGGGGAGAAATGTTCCCGTTATCCTTGAACTATGCACCGATTGCCAATCGCGTTTCTTATTTCTGCAATTTTCATGGTCCGAGCATGGCGATTGACACCGTATGCTCATCCTCCCTGACGGCTGTTCATTTGGCGTTGGAGAGCATCAAGCGCGGAGAATGTGAGGTAGCATTGGCGGGGGGCGTCAATTTATCCTTGCATCCTGGCAAATACTTGTCATACGGCATGATGGATATGCACTCGAGTGATGGCTATTGTCATACCTTTGGCAAGGATGGCGATGGGTATGTTTCTGGAGAAGGCGTCGGTACGGTCGTGTTGAAGCCATTGCGCAAAGCGATTGAGGATGGGGATCACATTTATGCCGTGGTAAAAGGAAGCAGTGTGAACCACGTCGGATCGGTGAGCGGGCCTTCCGTGCCAAGCCCTGTTGCTCAGGCAGAAGTGATTACAGCATGCCTGGAAAAGAGCGGTGTGGACGCCAGAACGATCAGTTATGTGGAAGCGCATGGGACAGGAACCTCTTTAGGCGATCCGATTGAAATCCAAGGGTTGGTGAAAGCGTTTCGTCAATATACAGACGATCAACAGTTTTGTTCCATAGGCTCGGTGAAATCAAATATCGGGCATGCAGAATCTGCCGCAGGTATCAGCGGTCTGCAAAAAGCTGTTCTTCAGCTCTATCATAAAACGCTTGTTGCTTCCTTACATGCCAAGGAAGTAAATCCGTTTATTGATTTTGCGCAATCTCCCTTTTATGTACAGCAACGGACAGAAGAGTGGAAATCGGTGAGCATGGAAAACGGTCAAGAAATCACCGTTCCGAGACGAGCAGGGGTAAGCTCGTTTGGAGCTTCGGGGTCCAATGCGCATATTATTTTGGAAGAATACATCCCAGTTGAAACAGAGGCGAAAACGCAAGCCATCGGCCATAAAAATCAACCAGTGATGATTCCGCTATCTGCCAAGAATAAAGAACGATTGCAAGCCTATGCGCAAAAAATAGCGGATTTTCTGAAAAGGGCATCATCTGACAATCAGCTTCAAGAAATGCTGGAGAAGAAGCTGCGCAAGATTTTATCCAGTATTATTCATGTGGGAGAAAACAGCATTGAGATCGAACAAGAGTGGCATGAATACGGGGTAGACCTCGTTCAACTCACACAGCTCAAGCAAAAAATGCAAGAGGAGCTGAATATTCAGCTTGATATCAAGGAGTTCGATCAAAGCAGTTCCATTGCTTCTGTCATCGAATCTCTCATGGATAGCCATCGAGACGAAATAGAAATAGAAGATCAGTCTTTTGCTGATTTAGAAACGCAAATTGATCTGGAAAATGTGGCGTTTACCTTGCAAGTTGGACGAGAAGCGATGAAAGAACGAGTAGCCTTTGTCGTAGAGGATATACCTGAGCTAATCGAAAAATTGGAAGCTTTTTCGAGAGGCGAGAATACGATCGATCATTGTTGGAAAGGGAGCTTGAAGCCGAACAACGACCAAGACTCTCAACAGCTTATCCAAAGCTGGATTGCAGAAGGCGACATCAGAAAAATAGCTGAATGTTGGGTGACAGGCTATGAAATGGACTGGGAACAGCTTTACCTGAATAGCAAACCTAGACGCATTCCCTTGCCCACGTACCCATTTGCGAAGAATCGTTACTGGATTCCAGAGAGCAATAGTAAATCTGTGAGCGGCAAGGCAGCAGCTCCATTCATGAGTGAAACTGTGATTCATCCACTGTTGCAGCGGAATACTTCTGATTTTTCTGAACAGAGGTTTAGTTCCACCTTTACAGGTCAGGAGTTTTTCTTATCGGATCATGTTGTGAAGAAGCAGAGAATCTTGCCGGGAGTTGCCTATCTGGAAATGGCGAGAGCAGCAGCAGAGCAAGCAACGGCTGCCTTGACTGAAGAACCAGCCCAGATTCAACTCAAAAACGTGGTTTGGACACGGCCAATTGTTGTGGGTGATCAGCCTGCACAGGTACATATCGGTCTTGTTCCCGAAGAGAATGGTGAGATTACCTTTGAAATCTATAGTGAGATAGATGCTATGGATGCAGAACCCGTCGTACACAGTCAAGGCAGCGTCATGCTTCACTCTGTTGCAAAGAAACATACCCTGAACCTTCCGTCCTTACAAGGGGAGTGCAGTCAACGAGCGTTTTCATCCGAACAATGCTACAGCATTTTTCATTCAATAGGAATGGAATATGGTTCGGCACATCAAGGGATTGACACCTTGTATGTAGGGGAGGGAAAAGTATTAGCCAAGCTATCCTTGCCAGCCTCCGTCTCCGAAATGGAGAACCCTTTTGTCCTGCATCCAAGCTTAATGGATTCGGCTTTACAGGCATCTATCGGGCTGATGATGGTTGGGGAAGAGACCTCATCAGAGGATGGTCATTCCAGTCGCAAGCCCTCCTTGCCTTTTGCCATGGAGGAAGTGGAAATTCACGACAAGTGCACATCCTCGATGTGGGCGTACGTTCGATACAGTGCAAACAGCAGCGCAGACGACAAGGTGCAGAAGCTGGATATTGATCTATGTGATGACCAAGGAACCGTTTGTGTACGAATAAAAGGATATTCCATGCGAGTGCTGGAGGACGGGAAGCAAGCGAGCCATGTTTCTTCGAGCAGCGCTTCTTCCGCAACCTCTCTGGAGCCTCCTGTGGGGAATCTCATGCTGTCTGCTGTGTGGGATGTGACTCCTGTTGAGAAGGGTCAGCTTTTCCCTACTGCTGATGAGCAGGTTGTTATTGTGGGCGGAAATGAAGAGAATAGGAGCGCTATTCAACAATACTATCCACGAGCAAAAGTGATGTCCCTTCAGGCTGAGAATACGATTGAGGAAATCGTAGATCGATTGGAAGAGCTTGGTTCCATTGATCATCTGGTGTGGATCGCTCCTTTTGATGCGATAGATTCCTTGGCGGATCATCGATTAATCGCGGGGCAAGATCAGGGAGTGATTCTATGCTTCCGAACGATTAAAGCCTTGCTTCGCTTGGGATATGGAAGGAAGGAGTTGGGGTGGAGTATCATCACGGTTCAATCCCAGCCCGTTCGCCATACAGATGTTGTGAATCCTTGCCACGCCAGTATTCATGGGTTAATTGGTTCGATGGCGAAGGAATATCCAAACTGGAAGATTCGACTCTTGGATGTGGAGGCCGAATCTGAATGGCCGTTGGACGATATGGTGAGGCTGCCAAGAGATCGTCAGGGGCGTCCGTGGGTTTATCGTCAGGGCGAATGGTATCGCCAGCAGTTGCTTACCGTCGACCATCCTCCGATTGATCAGACACGTATGAAGCAGGGTGGCATTTATGTGGTGGTTGGCGGTGCTGGTGGCATCGGCGAAGCATGGACCGAATATATGATTCGTACCTATCAAGCCCAGATCATATGGATTGGTCGCCGTCAAAAAAATGAAGAGATTCAAGCGAAGATGGATAGACTTGCCGCTTATGGACCAGCACCAGACTATATAGCAGCGGATGCAGCGCAGCAGAACGCTTTGCAACAGGCTTATGAACAGATAAAGCAAACGTATCAACGGATTGACGGAGTTGTTCATTCTGCCATGGTCTTGGTGGAGGAAAGCTTGGAAAATATGCAGGAGGTAGGTTTCCGAGCAGTGCTCTCGTCTAAGGTTGATGTGAGTGTGAACATCGCTTCTGTGTTTGAGAACGAGCCGTTGGATTTTGTCTTATTCTTCTCTTCGCTCATGGCAGTTACGAAAGCTCCGAAGCAAAGCAACTACGCGGCCGGATGTACCTTTAAGGATGCCTATGCCCATCAATTGACCCAAGCATGGCCATGTGCAGTGAAACTGATCAATTGGGGATATTGGAGCAGTGGGCAAGTGGAAGAGTCTCACCAAGAGATGGTAGAAACCTATCGTCGTTTGGAGGAAATCGGCATTGGCCTTATTCAGCCTCCAGAAGCAATGCAAGCCATAGAGACACTTCTCGCAGGAGCCATGGATCAAATTGCTTTCATGAAGATCACAAAGCCTATTGTCATTGAAGGGATGAAGGTAGAGGAATGGGTGGATGTTCACTCTGCAATATACCCATCCATGCTACAGCTGTCTGTCCATGAAAATGAAGGGCTTGCTGATGTGGTGGCTGCCTTTATCAAGGAGAGATTGAAGCAGGACCCATCAGCACGAATTCGGATTCTCGAATTCGGAGCGGGTACAGAATCTACCAGTTCCTTGCTTTCGCAAAAATTACATGGCTATCAATCTTTTATCAGCTTCCAAGTACTTGATTCAGAAGCGGCGTTAGGTGAACAAGGAATAAATGCTGGTGAATTCGACTTGATTATCACAGCTGATAAACTGCACACTGCTCAACAAATTCGCCAAACCCTGCGTAACTGCAAGAATCTCTTAAAAAGGAATGGTCTGCTTCTAGTAAGAGAGATGGCCGATCAAAACGTGCGTAAAGACCTCGCAGAAGGTCCTTCAGTACCTCTGGAAGCTTGGCAAAAAGCATTGAGAAATGAGGGCTACCGAGTTGTCTCCTATCCACAGATGATGATTGCTGAGAGTGACGGTGTTGTCCGTAAATCCAAACAACGGCAGAAATCAATGGGGACCTCAGCCTCAACTCTACCCATTCCTGCAAATGCAGACCGGGGAATAAGTACGGAGGATATGCTTCGGGAGAAGAGCACAGCCTATTTCAAGCAATTGGTCGGAGAAACATTGAAAATTCCATTTGACCAGATCGATTCTTCTGCCGCCTTGGAGGAGTATGGCATTGATTCGATTATGATTGTGCAAATGACAAATGTCTTACGGAAAAAATTGCATCAGATCAGCACGACCCTCTTTTTTGAATATCAAACGATTGATGCGCTAGTCGAGCATTTCATGACAACACAAGCGGATGAATTACTAGCATTAGTAGGAATAGATGAACAGCAGCCTGTTCAAAAGCAAATAACCAACGCAGTAGCTTCAACAAAGACAACCAGAGAGCAAGCTGGCTCGGCAGTTCGAAGGGTAAAGTCTCGTCGTTTCCTGCAAGCTCTTGATACGGAAGCGGAAAAACCAGCAGCGCCGTCCAGACAGGATGTGGCGATCATTGGTCTTGCAGGTCGTTATCCGCAAGCGGAGGATGTCCGGGAGTTTTGGACTCGCCTGAAAGAAGGGAAGAATTGCATCACGGAAGTGCCGAAGGATCGTTGGAATTGGCAAGAATTTTTCAGCGAAGAAAAAGGAAAAAGAGGATACATGTACACCAAATGGGGCGGTTTCATCGAGGATATGGATAAATTCGACCCGCTGTTTTTCCAAATTTCGCCTAACGAAGCGGAGCAAATGGACCCTCAGGAGCGCTTATTTTTACAAACGGCATACGCCAGTATGGAAGACGCGGGCTACACCCCTGCCACTTTAGGAGAAAGCAGAAAAATTGGTGTGTTTGTGGGTGTCATGAATGGAAATTACCCAGCAGGAACGAGCTACTGGTCGATTGCGAATCGTCTTTCCTATTTGTTCAATTTCCAAGGACCAAGTCTAGCAGTGGATACGGCGTGCTCCTCTTCCTTGACGGCGATTCATTTAGCCTTGGAAAGCCTGTACAGCGGTACAAGTGAATGTGCCATCGCTGGCGGGGTCAATTTAATTGTCGATCCGTTCCACTATATTCGACTGTCTGGAGCGACGATGCTTTCTGCTGGTGACCGTTGCAAGTCGTTTGGCGATCAAGCGGACGGCTTTGTAGATGGAGAAGGTGTGGGAGCTATCGTATTGAAGCCTCTGCAAAAGGCGATTGCCGACGGAGATCACATATACGGCGTGATCAAGGGAAGCATGCTCAATGCAGGCGGCAAAACAAATGGATATACCGTTCCAAACCCCATTGCGCAGTCGCAGGTAATCCACGAGGCATTGCAGAGGGCAGGAGTGGATGCTCGGGCCGTCAGCTACATCGAAGCGCATGGTACAGGTACCGCTTTGGGCGATCCAATCGAGATTGCGGGACTGACTCGAGCATTTGGACAATATACGAAAGACAAGCAATTCTGCGCCATCGGCTCGGCGAAGTCGAACATTGGACATACGGAGAGCGCGGCGGGAATTGCGGGACTGACCAAAATATTGCTTCAAATGAAGTATGGTCAAATTGCACCATCCCTCCACGCTGAGATAATGAATCCAAACATTGATTTCAGTGATACACCATTTGCGGTTCAGCAAAAGCTGGCAGAATGGAAACGACCCATTATTGAAATCAACGGAGTAACCAAGGAGTATCCGAGAATTGCTGGGCTATCGTCGTTTGGGGCGGGAGGAGCCAATGTCCATATCGTCATCGAAGAGTATCTCGAAAAAGATAAACTGCCCGAGAGTAGCATGCAGCCACAGCATCCAAAAGTGATCGTGCTCTCAGCGAAAAACGAAGAGAGACTGTTCGCTCAAGTGAATCGATTATTGAAGGCGATCAAAGCAGAAGCATTCACCGATGCCCATTTGGCTGATATCGCCTTTACGCTTCAGGTAGGGCGGGAAGCGCTGGAGGAACGCTTGGCTGTTATCGTCAGATCAGTGGGTGAGCTTGCGGAAAAACTAACGCATTTTGCAGAAGGCGCAGAGAACATTGCCGAGCTGTATCGTGGGCGAGTGAAACGCAACCATGACACGGTAGCTCTTTTTGCTGATGAAGATATGAAGCAAACAGTGGAGACATGGATTGCCAAGGGGAAATACGCAAAACTGATGGACCTTTGGGTCAAGGGCGTCTCTATTGACTGGAATAAGCTCTATACCGACGAAAAGCCGCGTCGCGTCAGCTTGCCTACCTATCCTTTTGCCAAAGAGCGATACTGGATAGACGTTCAAAAGCCAATAGAAACAGGTATGTCCGACACTCCTTCTGCTAGAGGGGATATCCTCCATCCATTGCTTCACAAGAACACTTCTGACCTCTATGAGCTGAGATACAGTTCGAGTTTTACCGGGCAGGAGACGTTCTTGGCTGACCATCTTCGAAACGGGCAGCGCTTCTTTCCACTCACTGCTTATCTGGAAATGGCACGGGCGGCAGTGAAACAGGCAGCAGGAGATAGAGAGGGGACTTTATCTGGAATCCGAATGTCTCATATTGTCACAGATCAACCGCTATTGGTGGGCGATGATCTGGTTCAGGTACACTTGGGGATCTATCCAGAGGATTCTGGAGAGCTTGCCTATGAAATCTACAGCGGATCGAATGAAGATGATACCAAGTCTGTGGTACACAACCAGGGTATGGTCGAATTCACTTCGTTCGATGAAGTACCAAATTTGGATCTACCTGCCTTGCAAGCCGAGAGCAGTGAGATGCTTACAGCCCGACAATGCTACGAGCTGTTAAAGGAACATGGAATGGCTGATCATGCGGATTTTCAAGGGATTGACCAAGTATACAGTTCGCGGGAACAAGTTCTGGTAAAACTCTCCTTGCCTTCGATTGCTGTGGAGACAGCAGAACAATTCATTCTCCATCCTAGCCTGCTGGAGTCTTTGTTGCAGTCATCACGTTATTTGATCACGTGGGCTACATCATCTGACAGCATCAGCGCTATCCAGCCAGATGGTACTTTTACCCTTGAAGAGCTGGAGATCTACGAGAATCATCCTGTTGTGATGTATGCTCTCATTCGATTCAGTGAGGATGTCCAAGCGGAGAATATGAAAATAGATATCGATCTATGTGATGAGGCAGGCAGAATAGGCATGAGGATGAGAGGTTTTTCAATTGGGATTGAAAAACGGCGTGCAACGGTGAGAGAAACGCAGGATACAGTGACTTCCGCTCCACCATTGATGGGAACCACGATGCTCACTCCAGTATGGAACGCCGTGCTTGTAGAAAAAGGTGAAGTCATTCCAGCAACCAGTGAAAAAGTAGTCATCGTTTGCGCCGAAGAAAAGGAGAGAAGCCTCCTTCAACGACATTACCCCCAAGCTTCTGTTATCCAGCTTCAGCCAATTGATTCGATAGAGGTAATCGCCAGTAAGCTGGAGGAGCAGGGTATGATCAATCATATTCTTTGGGTTGCTCCTGACAGCCCTGTGGATTCCGTAAAAGACGAGTCCTTGATGAATGAGCAGGAGCGGGGCGTTATTCACGTTTTCCGCTTGATCAAGGCTTTGCTTGCGTTGGGGTATCAGACGAGAGACTTGGGCTGGACGATCATTACTGTCCAGGCACAGGCTATCAACAAAAAGGATAAGGTCCATCCAACGCATGCCAGCATCCACGGATTGATCGGATCGATGGCGAAGGAATATCCGAACTGGAAGGTAAGACTCGTTGATTTGGAGGCACATGCCGAGTGGCCGCTACGTGATGTTTTTGCTTTACCTGCCGACGCTCATGGAAACGCTTGGGCATATCGTAGACACGCGTGGTATCGCCAGCAGCTGATGCCCGTGCAGAGTCCTTCCATTAACCAAACCGTCTACCGACAACATGGCGTCTATGTTGTGATTGGAGGCGCGGGTGGTATTGGACAAGCGTGGAGCGAATACATGATCGGCACCTATCAAGCACAAATCATTTGGATCGGTCGCCGTAAAAAAGATGAGTCGATTCAGAACAAAATAAATCAACTTGCTAGCTTAGGACCTGCACCGCACTACATCGAAGCCGATGCTACGGATCGCGAATCACTGCAATCTGCTTACGAAGAGATCATGAAGCAGTACGGCAAGATTAACGGCGTGATTCATTCCGCCATTGTTCTCCTTGATAGAAGTCTGGCGAATATGGACGAGACGACCTTCCGAGCTGGACTGGTACCAAAAGTAGAGGTAAGTGTGCGGATCAGCCAAGTGTTTGGTCAGGAGCCATTGGATTTTGTCCTGTTTTTCTCTTCGATTAATTCGTTTACGAAATCGCCTGGGCAAAGCAATTATGCTTCAGGCTGCACCTTCAAAGATGCTTTCGCCCATCAGCTTGCCAAGGAGTGGACATGCGCGGTGAAAGTAATGAACTGGGGATACTGGGGCAGTGTTGGAATCGTTGCATCCAAAGGCTATCAGGAACGAATGGAACAGATCGGCATAGGCTCGATTGAACCTTCAGAAGGGATGGAGGCATTGGAAGCCTTGCTATCAGGTCCGATGAATCAAGTGGCGCTGATGAAAACGACCAAGCCACTCGAGATGGAAGGAATCAATACACAGGAATCTGTTGTAGTCGTTTCAGCCAAAATTTCCTCCAGCATGGCAAGCATTCAAAACAAGTTAAAAGTAAAAGAGATGCCCAAAGCAGCCTATTTTGCATCAGAAGCAGATACGGGCGCGGACAGCTTGTTTGATGACGTACAAGCAACGATCATTCAACTCGCCTCTCAAATCCTTAAGGTAGAGAGCGAAGAAATCGATGCGGATATTGAACTCAAGGAGTACGGATTCGACCCAGTCAAGCTCACCGAGTTTTCTGCGAAAATCAATCAGAAGTACAAGCTTGAACTGACACCTGCTGTGATGATGGACTATCCAACGCTGAAGCACATGACTGAATTTCTAGTCAATACCACCCTGCAATCTCAATCAGCAAGAGAACAGGACAAACCGGTTCTATACGTGTAAGCCGAAGGAGTGCCTAGAATGAACAAAATGGACGAGCTTCTCTTAAAGTTACTGTGGGGTCAAATGCAGTCGCTTGGCTGCTTTACGGAAAAGAATCAAGCGCTCAGCGATCTCAAAAGAAAAAGCGGTCTGCTGGACTTATATGACATGTGGCTCGAAGAAACGGCTTCTGTTTTGGCCCGGAATGATTATCTCGTTTACGATAGCGCAACATCTACTGTGATCGATACGGCCCCCATTTTCAGTACGGCTGTCTGGCAAGAATGGGAGCAAGAAAAAGAAGTCTGGCTAAAAAATCCGGATACGAATGCGCAAGTCAAGCTAGTCGAGGCAACCTTGCGTGCTTTACCGCAAATTCTCACTGGAAAAGTCCGGGCCACAGAGGTCATCTTTCCCAATTCATCGATGGAATTAGTCGAGAAGGTATACAAAAATAACACAGTTTCCGACTACTTCAATGAAGTGCTTGCTGATACAGTGGTAGCTTTTGTTGAGGAACGGCTCAACCAAGATGCTGCGGCCCGAATTCGCATTCTCGAGATAGGTGCAGGTACGGGAGGAACGAGTGCCGTCGTTTTCCAAAAACTAAAGGCGTATCAAGAGCATATCCAGGAATATTGCTATACAGACCTCTCCAAAGCCTTTTTCATGCATGCAGAAAAAGAGTATGGCCCAAGCAATCCTTATTTGACCTATCAGATTTTTAACGTAGAAGAGCCGGTTACGGGACAAGGAATTGATTTGGGCGGATATGATATTGTCATTGCAGCAAATGTCCTGCATGCCACGAAAAATATCCGCCAAACCGTGCGTAACGCGAAAGCCGTTCTAAAGAAGAACGGCTTGCTTTTCCTAAATGAAATGAGTAAAAACACCATCTTCCTCCATCTTACCTTTGGTTTGCTAGAGGGATGGTGGCTGTACGAAGACCCAGAGCTGCGCCTTTCAGGCTGCCCTGGGTTATCCTCGTCAACGTGGCAGAGAGTATTGGAGGAAGAAGGATTTCAGTCGGTCTTTTTCCCAACAGAAGAGGCGCACGCGATGGGGCAGCAGATTATTGTGACCGAAAGCGACGGCGTGATCCGCCAACAGCAAACAAAACAGCCGCCTAAACCTAAGACGGTCGTAAATGCCGAACAGCCAAAAGCAAAGAGAGTGGAAATACCTTCCGCTCCTGAAGGTAGGGCAAACCAAGATGTACTGCGCGAAAAAAGTACGGAATACATCAAACAGCTGATTGCTGAAACGCTGAAAATGCCGAGTAACCGAATGGATGCTTCCGAGCCTTTAGAGGCATATGGTATGGATTCCATTTTATCTGTGCAACTGATCAATCAATTTCGGAAAATTTTCGGCGAAACTATCAGCGGTACTTTGTTTTTTGAATATCAGACAATAGATGACTTAGTCGAGCATTTACTAGAGACACAAAGAGAAGCGCTGATTTCGCTCACAGGAATGGATGAGCAGAAGCAGGAGCAGGAGCCAAATCGAACGGAAGATCATGCTGAGGTTGCCCCATTGCTGAAAACCGAAGGGAAACGAAATCCAAGAAAAACGAGAGCATTTGCGTCATCTGCTCATTCGCAAAGGACGGCGTCCAAGCCTGCGTCCTCCGGGAAAATAGCGATTATTGGCATGAGTGGGCGTTTTGCTCAAGCGAACACCTTGGATGAGTTTTGGGAGAATTTAGTACAGGGTAAAAAGTCTATCTCAGAAATTCCAGCTAAGCGTTGGGATTGGACAGAGTATTATCATCCAAATCGGGAGGAAGCCATTTCCCAAGGAAAAAGCTATAGCAAATGGGGCGCCTTTTTAGAGGAATTTGATCAGTTTGATCCGTTATTTTTTCATATGACTCCGCGAGAAGCAGAAAACATAGACCCGCAAGAGCGCCTGTATCTAGAAGAGTGTTGGAAGGCGTTAGAAGATGCAGGCTACGCCCCATCGAAGATGTCTGCGGAGCTGCGAAAGCGAACAGGGGTATTTGGTGGAATTACGAAACAAGGATTTCATTTGTATAGCACGGAAACCACTCAGCACTTTCCGACAACCTCGTATTCGTCGATGGTAAATCGGGTTTCGTACTATCTAAACCTACAGGGTCCGAGTATGCCGATCGATACGATGTGCTCCTCAGCTCTCGTAGCGATTCATGAAGCATGTGAGTACATCCGAAACGGGAAGGGAAGCATGGCGATTGCTGGTGGAGTGAATTTGTACACCCATCCGCTTACCTACTTTGGTCTGACTGTGGGGCAACTCATCTCCCATACTTCTGACAGTGCTGCCTTTGGGAACGGCGGAATAGGTTTTGTGCCAGGCGAGGGAGTGGGTGCTGTTGTTCTCAAGGATTACGATCAGGCTGTGCGAGACCTGGACCATATTTATGCCGTGATACGCGGAACCGCTGTTAACCATAAGGGCAAAGCCAATAGCTACATGACACCAAGCCCCAACCCTATTGCTGATGTGATGGAAGAGGCGTTGGAAGAAAGCGGGCTGGACCCTCGATCCATTAGTTATCTGGAAGCTTCCGCCTATGGATCAGACATAGTCGATGCCGTCGAAATGACAGCAGTGATGAAAGCCTTCCACAACCGTCAAGGAGCAGAAGGGGACTATCGACTCGGTTCGGTCAAACCGAATGTCGGGCATTGTGAATCGGCTTCCGGCATGTCGCAGCTGATGAAAGTGATTTTGTCCTTACAGCATCAGAAACTGGTTCCAACCCTGATTCCTGACGAATTGAATCCAAATATTCGTTTTGATCAGCTCCCCTTTCAATTGCAGCGAGAGGTATCGGAATGGAAGCAGGTCACAGTAGATGGGCAGACAGTCCCCCGACGAGCAGGCATTACCAGCTTTGGCGGCGGTGGAGTGAATGCCCATCTTATCGTTGAGGAATACAACCACAATCCATCATCACGGAGAGTAAACGAGTCAAAACCCGAGCTGTTTGTCTTTTCGGCCAAGAATAAAGAGAGATTGCAAGCGTACATTCATCGCTGGATTGGTTATTTCCACAAGAACCGGCATATTGATGTAGCGAATACAGCCTACACCCTTCAAATCGGAAGAGAAGAAATGCCTTGCCGTTTGGCTGTTATCACCGATAGTCAAACAGAGCTTTTACAGCAGCTAGAGCGCTGGTTGGAGCATCAAGCAGAGACGGAGCATTGCTTTTTTGGCGATCTCAAAGAAAATAAAGAATTGATATCAGACCGGGTTACACAGGCAATCGAATCAAAAGATGTAGGAGAACTGGCAAAATTATGGGTTCTAGGCAATCCTATCCCTTGGCAGAAGTTGCATGAAGGGAAGGAGTTATCCCGAGTAGCTAAGCTCCCAACCTATCCATTTAAGAGGAGAACTTGCTGGATAGAACGCAATCAAACGAATCGCTCTAGGAGGGAGACGAGCATGACATCCGCTCATCCAGAATTCGAAAACAAGGCCGTTGAAATTTACACTTACAGCGCCAACAGCAGCGAAGCGGAGTTTTCCGAGGATTACTTGACCGTATGTCCATTTGAAAGGAAGATTCCAGGCTTTTCAATGAGCCGTGTCATTTTGAACCCGGAAAAATATCCGTTGGAAAGAGAAATGGTCAGAGAGAAGCAAGTAGAGATGCGCCAGGTGCTATTTTGCAAAGAAGATTTCTCTCGGGTACAAAAAGTGCTGGACTTCGGATGCGGTCATGGGACAGACGTGATTCAAATAGCAGAGCTCTTTCCGCATATTGAAACCCACGGATTTACGATTACCAAGGCGCAAGCAGAGCTTGGCAATCAGCGAATCGCACAGAAAAATCTGGGAGCTCGTGCGAAGATATTCAACAAAGACAGCTCCAAGGATGCCTTTCCCGATCTCTACGACATTATTGTCGGGATTGAAGTGAGCTTCCATATTCGAAATAAACATGGATTATTTCAAAATATCTCCTCTTCTCTGAACGAAGGGGGAACCGTTCTGTTGATCGATTACATAGCCAATACGCGAGGACCGATCGTAGACCAGAACGTAGAAGTCAGCATTCCCACCGTACAAGAATGGATTGAGCTTTTAGCGGAGCACCAGTTAGTGATCGATGAAATTATTGACGTATCGCCGCAGATTGCTAACGCCTTGCATGATCCTGACGTGGAACAGTACATCAAGCATCTGCCCAAAGCCGTTCAAGATTTGTATATCAATACGGTGAATCAATCTATCTCTCTCGAACGAGGGTGGATCAGCTATTGTTTGTTTAAGCTCAAAAAAGCTCCGCATCTTGCGTACACGAAGCGTTGTGAATGGAATGCCAGCAAAATATCGAAGAAAAGACCTTATCCAGAAGCATTAGCAGAAATGGTAAACAGCGGTTATATTCCATATCCGAAACAGCAATCGAGAACTCTCTCGAATTCAAATCAGCATGATCACAGCATTCATTGGAATAGGGAAACAATCAGAGAATCCTTGGTTGAGGCTTTTGCCGCTGTTTTAGGTCTTCAACCAGAAGAACTGGAAGAAGTAGCGACCTTGAAGGATATGGGAATTGGCTCTCTTAACGCCGTTGCCTTATCCGAAATGATTAACAGCAAATTCAATTTGAAACTACCGACCAGCGTTGTGTTCGAACATCATACACTAGATGCTTTAGCAAGCTATATTGCTAGCCATTTGCAGCAAAACGAGCCTAGTCAGCTCCGTTCAAGTAAACTATTCGCGTCTGATGCTCAAAATCAACCAATTACATCTGAATATTCTGAACGAAAACGCAATTTGGCGGCAGATCGGTCCATTCCAGATCGGACAAAAATCAAAGTGAGCCTAATCGAGGTCTTTTCTACCGTTTTAGGCTTGAGACAAGAAGAGCTGGAAGAAGTGGAAACCCTGAAGGATTTGGGAATCGGCTCTCTCAATGCCGTTCAATTGTCCGAAGCCATCAATAGCACGTTTCATCTGAAACTGCCAACCAGTGTTGTATTTGAACATCATACGCTAGAAGCATTGGCGAGCTACATCGCTACTCGTCTACCAGAGAGCCAACCAGCGCAGACAATCAAATATTTTGAAGAGAAGCCTACCTATACAGAGAGAGTCCCAACCCGAAATATTGCCTGCGAACCGCCTAAAGTTGCTTCCGATGATATTGCGATCATTGGGATTTCCTGCCGCACAGCAGGTGCAAAGGGGCAAGATGAGTTCTGGGAGCTTGTCAGTGAGGGTAAAGATTGCATCAAAGAAGTGACCAACCCAGACTGGCGCGCCTTTTTCAAAGAAAATGCGCTCGTCGATATTCCGATTAGATACGGGGCGATGGAGGATATCGAATATTTTGATCCGGCGTTTTTCAAAATTTCTCCCACCGAAGCCCAATCAATGGATGTTACGCAGCGCATCCTTTTACAAGAGAGCTATCAAGCATTAGAGGACGCGGGCTACACCCCGTCCATGCTGAGAGGACAACCGGTTGGAACTATCATTGGCGCTATGGCGGGAATGACAGTAGAACAAGATTTCTCTCATTTTGGCATGCTCGGATCTGATACGAGTATACTTGCCTCGCGCATCGCTTATTTCCTTGACCTAAAAGGACCAGCTTTGGCTGTTAACACTGCTTGCTCATCCTCTTTGGTTGCGATCGATATTGCTTGCCAAAAGCTGAAGACGGAAGAGGTCAATCTTGCAATCGCAGGAGGAATTACGATTTACTCCCATCCTGCTCCGTTTATCTCGATGAGTAACGCAAGGATGCTTTCTCCTACAGGAGAGTGCCGCCCGTTTGACAATGGTGCTAATGGCATTGTCGTTGGGGATGGCGTTGGTGTTGTGATTTTAAAAAGATTGCAAGATGCACTACGGGATAACGACAGCATCTATGGTGTCATCCGTGGCAGTGGAACCAATCAGGATGGACGGACATTGGGCATTACCGTGCCTAGCTTCCAAGCACAAAGCGACCTGCAAAAATCCATTTACGCGAAAAATCAGATTGATGTGGAAGACATTCAATATATCGAGGCACACGGAACCGCAACCAAATTAGGGGACCCAGTAGAGATTCATGCGCTGAGTGAATCGTTCCGCCAATTTACACCGAAGAAACGATTCTGCGCAATCGGTTCTTTGAAAGCTAATATCGGGCATACCACAGCGGCGGCTGGGGTGTTGAGTGTCATTAAGGTTTTACTCAGCATGAAAAACAAGAAGATGGCTCCTTCGATCCATTTTGTCAAAGAGAATGAACACATTGATTTTGAAAACAGCCCTGTTTATGTGAATACCAAGCTGCAAGATTGGGAGACCAATTCCAAAAGCTCTCGATTGGCAGCGGTCAGCTCTTTTGGCTTCAGCGGCACCAATGCTCATCTGGTGATCGAAGAGTTTGATCGATCAAGGGTAAGATCCACTGCTCCTGTTGAAGGTCAAGAGATCGCGACGGGAGTCTTCGTGCTGTCTGCTGAATCCCGTGAGCAATTAGTAGCCTATGCAATGAAAACAAAGGCATTTTTAGAGAAGCATCAAGATGTGAAACTGGCGGATTTCCTTTACACCTATCAGACAGCAAGGGAATCGATGTCTCATCGAGTAGCAGTCGTGGTCAACAGTAAAGAACAGCTGAATGCGCTGCTGGAGCAATTCATTCAAGGGAATGGGGCAAAAACGGCTGATCTGTTTATGGGAGAAATAAACAAAACGGGTGGAATCAAGATCGGTGATACAGAAGAGGGAAGGGATTTTATCCGCAATCTCGCTCTGAACAAGAAAATCAAAAAGCTGGCGGAGCTATGGGTTCATGGTAACGAAATAGAGTGGGAAGCTCTTTATTCAAAAGGAATGGTGAGCCGTCTATCAGGTCTGCCAAGCTATCCTTTTGCCAAAGAACGATACCGTTTACCCAAAGTTGTCGTAGGTAATCGAACCCATCAAGAAGCAGCCGCCACTTCCGAACTGACAGCAGCAAAGCCTGAACACAGAGCAGCAGACATAGCAATCTCACCACCTGAGGTAACTCATGTTCAGGCCAAAGAAGCTGATGTGAGGGAGACAGAAATCCAATACCCCGGTATTCATCAATATGTCATACAGGCTGACGAAGACGATTCACCACGTAACGAACTCGTGAGAAAAATTGCTGCTGCTTGGGAAGAGGTCCTTGGAGTGAAAAAGGTTGACATTCACAAAAACTTTCAAGACCTGGGCGGCGATTCAATCATGGCCACTCAGATTATTTCCAGATTGAAGAACAGCTTCCCGGTTGATTTGAATCTAGACAATCTCTTTTCGGCTCCAACCGTTGCAGGAATGGCGGAGTTGATTGAAGAGGAATTGATTGCTGTTATTGATGAACTTCCAGAAGAGGCAATTTTGGAGCTATTAAGCTGATGAATTCATCTCGTAAGTAAGGCAGCAGAATCAACATGTGGGAAGGAGCAATCCGATGTTCAATGATAAGGAATCAGCTAAATCAAGAGATGAGATACTTGCCGAGAGCAGATCGAAGCTTTCCGAGAAGAAACTGGCCTTGCTGGAGAAGCTGAAAGGCTCAAAGCTAGAGACGAAAAAGACTGGAATTCCGCGGCGTTCAAGAGAGGGCTTAGTGCCCCTCTCTTTTGCCCAGCAAAGACTATGGTTTTTAGACCAGTTGGTACCAAACAGTCCAGCTTATAATGTGGTTGCCGCCTTCCATCTGTCGGGTGAGCTTCACACAAACATCATGGAGCAGTGCGTTAATGAGATAGTGAAGCGCCATGAAGCCCTACGAACCACCTTTCAAGTCGCAAATGGGGAGCCGTATCAACAAATTGCTCCTGCCTTGCAAATTCCTTTTCCCATCGTCGATCTTACAGGACATCCTGAGTCAGAGAGGGAGGGGGAGTTTCGCCGACTCGCGAAAGAGGAAAGCATGTATGTTTTCGATCTAACCAAGGGACCCTTGCTGCGTGTTACTTTATTCAAACTCGGCGAGGATTTGAATATTCTGCTATTGAACGTTCACCATATTATCATAGACGGATGGTCAGTCGGGGTTTTCTTTAGAGAGATGGTTCTGCTTTATCAGGCATATCTCGCGGGCAAGCCTTCCCCATTGCCTGAGCTTCCGATCCAGTATGCTGATTTTTCCATCTGGCAGCGGGAGTGGCTTCAAGGAGAAGTGCTTGAGAAACAGCTTTCTTACTGGAGAGAAACACTTGGAAAAGAAAGCAGCGCGTTAGAACTGCCAGTAGACCGTACAAGACCACCCATCCAAACGTTTCAAGGAGGGAGCCTAAAACTACAAATTCCCTCTTCCCTTTCCCATGCCATAAAAGCGCTGAGCGAGCAAGAAAATGCCACGCTGTATATGGTCATGATCACCGCGTTAAAGATATTGTTGCACCGTTACAGCGGACAAAATGATATCCGGGTGGGAGTGCCCGTAGCGAACCGCAACCGAGTGGAAATGGAGAATTTGGTTGGCTTTTTTGTAAATACGTTGGTTCTCAAAACAGATGTTTCCGGCAATCAAAGCTTTAGAGAGCTGTTGTCACGTGTGAGAGAAACAGCGAACAGCGCATACAGGCATCAAGACGTACCATTTGAACGATTAGTGGATGAATTGCAGCCTGATCGTAATATGAGTCAAAATCCACTATTCGAAGTCTGCTTTGTGTTGCAGAACTTTCCTATGCCGAAAAAATCGGACATGTCTGCATTAGGCTTTTCCTTAGTCAAATTTGAAGAGTTCCGTAACAACACATCCAAGTTTGACCTCTGGATTCAGGTTGTAGAAAAAGGAGATATCCTCGACCTAGACGTTGAGTTCAATTCCGATATTTTTTATGAATCGACAATCAGTCGTATGCTAGAAAGCTTTTCTATCGTGCTGGCAGGTATTGTCGCGAATCCGAACCAGCCGATTGCTGATCTGCCGATTTTAACGGCTGCTGAAGAGCACAAGCTGTTGGTTGAATGGAACGATACGAAGACGTACTACCCACAGCAAGATATGTGCCTACATGAAATTATTGAAGCGCAGGCTGCCAAAACACCAGATTCGCCAGCCGTTATATTTGAAGAGGAGCAACTCACTTACCGTGAATTGGATCAACGGGCGAATCAACTGGCGAACCATCTCCGGAAACAGGGTGTCCGAGCGGAAACGCTTGTGGGCATTTATATGGAGCGCTCCTTTGAAATGGTTATTGGGCTGTTAGGTATCCTCAAAGCAGGTGGAGCCTACGTACCCCTAGACCCAAGCTATCCGCAGGATCGGGTTGCCTTTATGATCACGGATGCGAATCCTTCCTTCCTCTTGACTGCGGAGGGGCTGAAGAACACGCTCCCTGAATACGGCGGACAACTCATTTGCCTCGATTCAGATTGGGAGACAATCAGCATGGAGAGCCATGTGGCGCCTGCAAGCGGAGTCAACAGCGATAATTTGGCGTACATGATTTACACCTCAGGCTCTACTGGCAAGCCAAAAGGTGCGATGAATGCTCATCGCGGTATCGTCAACCGACTTTTATGGATGCAGGAACAATATCAACTGAATGAAACCGATCGGGTAATGCAAAAGACGCCTTTCAGCTTTGATGTGTCGGTATGGGAATTTTTCTGGCCGTTAATGACGGGCGCCTGCATGGTAGTAGCTCGTCCAGAAGGTCACAAAGATACGACTTATTTGGCACGTTTGATCAAAAAAGAGAAAATTACCACCATGCACTTTGTTCCTTCGATGCTGCAAGTGTTCCTGGAGGAGTCGGAAATTAGCGGCTGCGATACGCTACGACGAGTCATTTGCAGTGGGGAAGCCTTATCTTATTCAACGCAGGAGCGTTTTTTCGAATGTCTCGATGCGGAGTTGCACAACCTGTATGGTCCTACAGAAGCGGCGATTGATGTCACGTACTGGGCGTGTCAAAAAGGAAGCAAGCTTAGATCGGTGCCGATTGGACGCCCTGTGGCAAACACCCAAATCTATCTGTTAGATGAGCATCTGAATCCTGTTCCCGTCGGTGTTGCCGGCGAGCTGCATATCGGCGGTGTGCAACTGGCTCGCGGATACTATAACCGGCCTGAGCTGACAGAAGAGAAATTCATCCCTGATCCGTTTAGCAAAAAAGAGGGAGCGCGTCTTTATAAAACAGGGGACTTGGCACGTTACATGCCGGATGGAACAATCGAGTATCTGGGCCGAATCGATTTTATGGTCAAACTAAGAGGGTTCCGGATCGAGCTGGGTGAGATTGAAGCTGTATTAGATGAACATCCACATGTACAAAAATCGGCTGTGATCGTTCATGAATCCGAGCTGCGACCAGGGCATAAGCAGTTGGTATCTTATATCGTGCCAGATTCACAGTCCAAGGAAAAACTGAAAATGGCAACAGAAGAAGCACTTCCTGCGGAACAGGTATCTGAATGGCAGGATGTCTTTGATAAAGCCTATGATGATGAAAACAAATATGAAGCCGATTTCAACATTACCAGCTGGAACAGCAGTTATACGGGCCAGCCTCTTTTAGCGGAAGAAATGCGTGAATGGGTCAATTCGACGGTGGATCGTATCCTTGCCTTGCAACCGAAAAAGGTACTCGAAATCGGGTGCGGTACAGGGCTGTTACTATCTCGAATTGCGCCTCATTGTGAACAGTATTGGGGAACGGATTTTTCGTCGATGGCGTTGGATTATATTACTGCGAATCTGATCAACCAAAGAGAGGATTTATCCAATGTCACACTGCGTAAGAGCTATGCGGATGATTTTAGTGGACTAAAGGGACAGAAGTTCGATGTGATCGTGCTCAACTCTGTGGTGCAGTATTTCCCGGATGCGAGCTACCTGTTGGATGTGCTGAAAAAGGCCATACACGCCATGAATGACAAAGGGGCAATCTTTGTCGGTGATGTTCGTAATCTTTCTTTGCTGCAAACCTTCCTCACTGAGGTTGAGCTGGAAAAGTCTCCGGCGACGTTGACCGCCGATCAATTGCAGCGCCGTGTGCAAAAGCGAATGAGACAAGAGCAGGAGCTAGTTATTGATCCTGCATTTTTCTATGCGCTTCAAGAGCAACTGCATCAAATCAGCCATGTAGAAATCAAGCTGAAGCGTGGTAGCCATCATAACGAATTAACTCGCTATCGCTATGATGTTGTTCTTCATCTCGGCAAAAAAGTGCAGACGATTGAAGACTTTTCATGGCTGGATTGGCATGAGGAGGGGCTCCAAAATATTGATGGACTTCGTCAAATCATGACCAAGTATAAACCGCAAATCTTAGGGCTTACGAATATCCCTAATTTGCGGTTGGACAGGGCGAATCGATACCAGTCGTTGCTTACTGACAGAGATGTTCTCAAAACCAAAACGGTGGAAGAGCTGAGAACGGATCAGAACCACCCTGGCACTGGAATAGACCCAGAGGAGCTTTGGAGGTTGGGCGCTGAGCTTCGATACAGTGTGGATATCGCTTGGATGGGTGATAGCGAGGATGGCAGCTATGAAGCTGTGCTCCGACCTGAGCATTTACTAGAAAAAAGACAGCGTAACACAGTGGTCACCGCGTGGCGCCGTCCAGCGAAAAACTACCAGTCGATCGAAACGTATGCGAACGATCCTTTGACAGACAGAATTGCTCGCCAGTTCATTCCAGAGCTGCGCAGTTATTTGCGGGATAAGCTGCCAGATTACATGGTTCCGTCTATCTTTGAGTTTATCAAGGAAATGCCAGTGAACATGAATGGAAAATTGGATCGCAAAGCGCTTCCTGCGCCGCTTATGGAAGTGCCGGAAATGGAAGGAGATTTTGTACCACCAACGACGGAGACGGAAAACATTCTTGCCAATGTCTGGGCTGAAATATTGGGCTTGGATAAGGTTGGCATACATAATAACTTCTTCGGATTGGGTGGCGACTCCATTCATACCATTCGAGTGGTTGCGAGAGCAAAACAACTCGGGTTGGAAATGACTCCACAGCAAATTTTCCAATTCCAGACCATAGCTGAACTGGCAGAGGTTGTAGGTGAGGCTTCCACTCAAAGTGCGAAGCAAACGGTAACAGCAGTAGAGTTACCAACTCTTGATAAGCATCAGCTGGATCGGATAAAAACAGACAATCCATACATGGAGGATGTTTATCCGCTGACGATCATGCAAGAGAATATGCTTTATCGATACAAACATCATCCAGAACCTGGTTTGAATGTGGTTCATCATGCTTTTCGGATAGAGGGTGGTCCTTTCCATGTAGCTGCTTTTGAGCAAGCATGGCAGCATCTCATCCAACAATTCCCTGCCTTGCGAACCTCCTTCGTCTGGGAAGAGCTGGATGAACCGATGCAGATCGTGCATGAGAAAGTGGATATCCACATCAAGCAGGAAGATTGGCGTGGCATTCCGGAAGAAAATCAGCAAGAACTATTGCAATCTTATATTCAAAAGCTAAGAAAACAAGGATTTGAGATGGTCCAAGCACCGCATGCGCATCTTGCTCTTATTCAAGTAGGAGAGGATGTCTACTACTTTATTTATGTCTTCAACCTGATGTTGCAGGATGGCTGGAGCTATACGTTAATCGTTAAAAGACTATTTGAATATTATCAAGCGTTTTCCCAAGGGAAGGCGATTGATATTGTGCCTGTATATCCTTACCGGGATTATGTTGCACTGCAAAGACAGCAGAACTTAACGGATGCCGAGCTGTTTTGGAAGAAAAATCTGAAAGGAATGACCAGCTCCACTCTTAAGTGGGCGCAAGCGAGCAGCAAGAATATTTCTGCCGACGAGCCTCCTTATTCTCAAGAAAGGTTCATCGTATCGCCAGAAGTCTCCTCGGCGCTGTTATCCTTGTCCAAGAAGTATCATCTGACGCCATATACATTGGTACAAGGGGCTTGGGCATTGCTGCTCCATCATTACAGCGGCAAGGAAGACGTTGTATTTGGGACGATCTTCTCCGGCCGCAGCATAGCGATGATGGAGGTCGAACATTCTGTCGGGCTTTTCTTCAATATTCTGCCCATTCGCGTGAATATCGAGCAAAACATGAGGTTCTTGTCTTGGCTCCAAAACATGCAGTCCAAAGTAGTAGAGACGAGTCAGTACGAGTACACGCCGCTGAAAAAAATATACGAGTGGTGCGATATCCCACGAGATCAGCTTTTGTTTGACAGTTATCTGGTAAGCGAACAGCTCCCAGATTTCTCTTCCGTGTTTAGAGGATTTAATGATGTCCTTGGCGCTACCATCTATGATTCTATCGCTCAAACGGAGCATCCATTGCGAGTGGAAATCCTTTTCTATGAACAAGTGCTAGTCCTGCATATCAACTACTATCGACGCTTCTTCAACGATCAGGAGATTAGCAGTATGCTGCAACACTTGAATACTCTTTTAGAAGGATTGGTAGCAAACCCGGAGCAAAAGGTAAGCGAGCTAGTCAATGTAATAACGTATCATCCCCAACACTAAATTTGCAAACAAGAGGAGAGGTTACTATGTGTGGAATTGTGGGATGGCTTGATTGGGATGACGATTTGTCATCCCAGCATGCTATTTTGCAGAAAATGGCTCAAGCGATTCAGCATCGCGGGCCAGACGAAGAGGGATATTGGTTGTCTCCTCGAGCAGCGATTGCGCATCGGCGCCTGATCGTGATCGACCCAGAAGGCGGCAAGCAGCCAATGGTCTACCGAGAAGGAGATCAGACGTGTGTCTTATCGTTTAATGGCGAGATCTACAATTATTTGGAACTGCGCCGCCAGTTAGAGCTGCTCGGACACTCCTTTCAAACCAATTCCGACACGGAAGTATTACTGCGCGCTTTTTTGGAATGGAGAGAGGAATGCGTCCGTCATCTCAATGGAATTTTTGCATTCGCCATTTGGGATGAAAAAAATCATCGCTTGTTTTTAGCGCGTGACCACTTGGGTGTAAAACCATTGTTTTATTGTCAACGAGGGAGCTCGTTCTTGTTCGGCTCTGAACTGAAAGCCTTACTCGCCCATCCAAAAGTGAAGCCAGAAGTTGAGGCGGATGGGTTAGCAGATATTATCGGACTTGGTCCGGCGAGAACGCCTGGATTTGGCATATTCCGCAATGTAAATGAGGTTCGAGCTGGACATTGTGTAACAGTCACGAAGGATCAAATCAGGACAAGACCATACTGGAAATTGGAGAGCAAGGTGCACACGGATGATATGGATACAACGACAGAAAGGATACGCTATCTGCTGAAAGACACGGTACAACGCCAGTTAATCTCAGACCTGCCACTAGTTAGTATGCTGTCTGGCGGCTTGGACTCTAGTGGCTTAGTGGCTTTAGCCGCTGAAGAGCTTCGTAAAAAAGGGAAGACGTTGCAAACCTATTCGGTTGATTTTGTTGACAATGATCAGCATTTTGAAGAGGGCCTGCTCCACATTAGCTTGGATGCGCCATGGGCGAAATCAGTTTCAGAGCATGTACAAACGAAGCATCAAGAGATTACCTTCAACGCTCAAGATCTGATTACTCATTTTCATATGCCGCTGAGAGCGCGTGATCTTCCGGGATTAGGGGAGACGGATACCTCGCTCTATTTGTTCTGCCGGGAAATGAAGAAAAAAGCGACGGTCTCGCTATCAGGTGAATCGGCAGACGAAGTGTTTAACGGGTATCCGTGGTTTCAGAAGGAGAAATTCTTGAATTCAGGCAAATTCCCTTGGATGGAGCATGACGGGTGGAGTTCATTTTTAAATGAAGATGCCATCGAAAAGATTCGCCCACAAGAATATCTTCGCAGGCGGTATGAAGAAGGGATTGCAGAGGTACATCCTTTGGAAGGGGAGACAGCTCTGGAAGCTCAACAGCGCAAAATGTCGTACCTCTTTATCACACGTTTTCTTCCACTGCTCTTGGATCGCAAGGATCGAATGAGCATGTATACGGGGTTTGAAGTGCGTGTTCCTTATTGTGATTACCGTCTGGTTGAATATTTATGGAATGTTCCATGGAAAGTAAAAAATATTGATCAAATCGAAAAAGGCCTGCTTCGCAGAGCGTACAAAGGATATTTGCCGCATGAAGTATTGTACCGCAACAAAAGCGCATATCCGATGACCTATCATCCAGAGTATTACCATGCAATTTTGGACCATATGAAACAGATTTTAGCGAATCCTAATTCCCCTCTATTACCTTTGATTAATAAGTCTGTGATCCAATTCGTACTGGATGGCAAAGCACCTATGAATCTCGCTCAATCAACAAAGCTGATCGAATACCTCGTCCAGATAAATATGTGGTTAGAAGAATACAAGATTTCCATTCGATAGAATCCCTTATGTTTTTCTTTTAAAAATTGTTGTTGAAGGGGTGTGTAAGAAATGAATGTCAGTGAGGTCAATCAGAACATGGCAATCCCACAACGACTGCCTGCTAATGGAAGTGACAGGTTTAATTACATGGTCAGTTATCTTTCCGATTGCCAGCTTCAAATGGTGCTGGAAATGGACGGACATGTGAATCAACAGCGTTTGCTTCAAGCGATGGAGGCAAGCACCGTTGCTGAACCTATTATTGGTTGCCGCTTTATAAAAGATTCAGTCCGCCCCTATTGGGAGCGACGCAGCGATTTGGCGTCAAGCGGTTGGTGTTCCTTGCAACTTCTCAGTGAATCCGATTCTGAAGAGAAAGCCATTCAGGAGTGGCTGTCGAGCCCGATGGACATCGATGCTGATGCGATGGTCAAAGTTCGTATTCTGCGGACCTCGGCCAGAGATATCATTTGCATCAAACTGAATCATCTATGCAGTGATGGTGCAGGGTTGATCGAGTATGTTCACTTGTTAGCTTCGCTATATAGTGAGCTTGCCAAAAACCCTCGCTACGTTCCCGAGTCAAACCCTGAGGGCAGGGATCAGAGCCGTTTGTTCAAGGAGATGGGTATCCCAAATGGCGGGATGCCGCAAGCTCCAGAACCGCAGGGACCAACACTTCCTTTTACGCCCGGAGAACCAGCTATAAGGAGACAAGCCATTCGCAGAATACCGCGCGAAGAGTGGCTGGAGCTGGCGCAAGGATTTAAACGAAAAGGCTTCACGGTAAATGATGTGTTATTGGCTGCCTACATGCGGGCTTTATATCAACAGATGGAGAATGTTCCAGCTGAGCAAGTCAAAGTCATGGTGACAGTTAATGTAAGAAAATTCTTACCCAAGGGCAAGGCAGATGCGATTTACAATCTGTCTGGCGTAGTTCACGCCACCATGAATCAAGCAACAGGGACATTTGCAGATCAGGTGAAAGAAGTGGCCGAATTCATGAAGAATCAACGCGATAATAAAGAGATTCTGCATGATGCGGTAAATACGTTTGCCTTTGTGGAAAATTTCGAGTTCGATCACACCTTGAAGATCATTCAGGATGTAAGAAAACAAATTTTAGCAGATGGAAAAAGCACGCCAATATTATCAAATTTTGGTATGATTAGTACAAGTCAGATAACATTCGATGATGTGAAAGTCGCAGGGGCGTATATCGTCTCGCCAGCCTATTACGCACCAGGACTGATGCTTGGAGTCAGTACGTATCGAGATTGCATAACCCTCAATATTTCCTTCTTTGAATCGAATACAGACGTTGGGCAAATAGAAAAACTCCTGGATACCATGATAGAGGAAATCAAGTCCTACCGAGAATAGCAGTTTGCAGCCATTACCTACTTATTTAAATAAGGAGTGAATGAAATGAATAAAGTAGTATTCCCTAATGAAATATCAGGTGCCGAGAATCTGCAACAACAGTTTGAACCGTACGGTTGGTATGCAGAAATGAGAAAAAATAGCCCGGTCTATTATGATGAAAAGCAACAGGTTTGGAATGTATTTCTGTATTCGGATGTAGAGCGTGTTCTAACCGATTATCACCTCTTTTCAAGTGATACAGGCAAACGAATCGCTGGTTCCCTCGCATTGAAAGAAAAGGGCATCACAGAGATGGACCCGCCTGATCATGGAAAAAGAAGAGCTCTCTATACAAAGGCCTTTTCAACCAGAACACTTCAGGAGTGGGAGCCGCGTATTCAAGAAATTTCACGTCATTTGCTAGAGGAAGTAAAAGAAAAGCAAAGCATCAGAATTTTAGGTGATCTTGCAACCCCGATGCCGGTGATTGTCATTGCCGATTTGCTCGGTGTACCTTCTAGTGATTGGATGCTGTTCAAGCAATGGTCCGATGTTCTCATTGCTTCCGGGACCCGCGAAACGTATGAGGATATTAACCTCAAAAAGGAAGAAGTTATGAAGGAAATGGCCGTTTATCTCTCTCCGATCATTCAAGAAAAAAGAGAGAACCCGGCAAAAGATTTCCTATCCGACTTAACGCAAACAGAATATAAAGGCCAAAAACTATCTGACCCCGAGATTATTGATATTGCAATCAGCTTGCTGCTCGCTGGAAATGTAACGACAAGTACGCTCTTGTTCAGTGTTTTCTACTGCTTTTTACTGGATCGACCAGGCGTATATCGTGAATTACGAGAGAATCCGCAGCTGGTAGATCAAGCGATCGAGGAAGTGTTGCGCTTCCGTCCGCCAGCACAGGTTTTGATGCGCAAGGTTCAAGAGGATACGGATATGTTCGGAAGTTTGATGAAAAAAGGCGAAATCGTCATGGCATGGCTCGGTTCTGCCAATCGTGATGAAAATACCTTTGCACAGGGAGATCAATTCGATATCCACCGACCTAATAGCAACAAGCATTTAACCTTTGGTAAAGGCTGCCACTTCTGCTTGGGTGCACCATTATCCAGGCTGGAAGCAAAGGTGATGCTAACAGAAATGATCAAATGCTACTCTGATATCTCGATCGGTGGATTTGATAACGATCTGATCCTCAATGTGACGAGAGACTAACTATTCTTTTCTTAGAAAGCAGTTGAGCAGGAAGCTTATCCTGTTCGACTGCTTTTTTTATGGAGTTTGGTTTTCCTAGAAAATAAAAAAGTAAGGAAAATAGAATTCCTTACTTTTCAATACTTATCTTTCCGAATCACCAAATAGACAATCAACCCAATGATCGGAAAAAACAATAAAGCAATAAGCACAATGATGGAGAACTCCTTGCTATTCCCTCGTCTCCTCGCATCACGGTATGCCCAAATACTGATGACAATATTAATCACGTTCAATAATAAGATGAGAAGGACCGGGAGGAACACAAAAAAGGTAGAGGGAGCATCGCCTACATTAACCAAAGGATCACCTGCTTTTAAATATTTACAAGACTTTCCCAATTATATATAAAGAAGAGGGAATTGTGTAATGCTTTTGGTATAATCGGAATGCGTCCAATCTACTTTTTACCATACTTGGAGGCGTGTAACCATTGAGGAAAGCTTCGAACAAAATAAAATGGCTGTCGATGGTCTGCATGTTCGCCTTGATAGCCGGGTGTCAGCAGGAACCGCCTCAGCCGATAGCATCGGAGAATACCGACAAAACAACAGAGGCCGCAGCAAAACTAAGCCCTACTCCATCCGTCGTACCAAATCAAGAAACGGAGAAAGAACCAACATCTGAACCAATTCCACTCTCTAGCCCAAACACAACAGCACCTGCCAAGCAACCAGTGGAAGAACAACAAAAAGAACCTCTGTCTCCTTATCAAGTACTCAATAAAATCCGTGAAATAGAAAAAGTGAAAGGGGGAACATATCAGGGGGAGTGGAAAGAGGATGAATACACGTTTCACCTACCGGACAAGGACGAGGATCGCCGAGCCGCCCGCTACTATGAACGTTCGACTCACCATGTAAAAGTATTTGGAAAAGACGGCTTCAAGTATTACTATCATCTTTTTGATCCCGCTACTTATCCACAGGCAACCTTGGAGGCCGAAAGTATACAGGTGAATCCGGAAACATGGCAGCAAATGGACAAGATCGAGCAGAAGCTGTATACAAACGAGGATACATTTCACGCCAAATGGTCGCCGAACTTTCAAGCAGTTGCCTATTATAAGGGGACTACTGAAGATGGTCAGGCATACATTTGGAAGGTTGGCAACGATTCACCCTCCCCAGTAAAAGAGGCTGTCATCGACCGCTATTTCTTTACATGGTCTCCCGATTCTGAGTATCTCTTATTGGATACGGGAACGAGCAGACATCGCGGCGGACAAATTTATCAGGTAGCAAACGATAAAATGAGTGAGCCTTTTTCGTATATTTCCCAATTCCATTTCTCACCAGATTCGAAATGGGCAGCATTTTCTTTATTAAGTGGGAGAGTTGCTAAAGAAAAATACGGGATGGAAGACGAAGAGACAGAAGACATATGGCTGTATGATTTGTCTACCATGAAGCAGGAAAAGCTGCTTCAAGCCGATGATCACACGGACTACTTCCCACTCGAATGGATGAGTGAAACCGAGCTCCTCTACTGGAAGAAAGATTATCAGAAGGATACGGAAGAAGAGTTAACGGTGACGATTCCTCAGAAGTAGCAACCCAATACCCTCTATGTGATGTAGAGGGTATTGGCTATGTTTTGGAGGGAAACTTCCCCCGAACTTCCTCTAGAAAAGCCTGCACCGCTGGGGCCAAATAACGATTTTTCATATACGCCAAATAAACCGTCCGCTCTAACGCAGGAGAATCAATCGTTTTCCGAACAAGCGAAGCATCTGTTGATCCAGACAAATAGTTCTCCGGAATAATCGTAACCCCCAGATTCTCCCTCACTAACGTTAACGCGGTTTCAAAGCGCTCAATCTCAAATTTGATTTGCGGGTTCACTAGTTCAAACGAAAAGGCCGTTAAAATATCCTCCCTCGTCTGAAATCCCTCTGTACTAATGATGAATGGCTCACTAGCCAAGTCTTTCAATCGAACGGATTCCTTTTCCGCCAGCGGATGATCCTTGTGCAGCACCAGCATTAAGCGCTCATCATACAGAGGAAAGGATTCGATATCTTCTTCATCGATGAATTGGTTGGTGATGAGCAAGTGCGTATGATACTTCCGCAATGACTCCTTTACAGCTTTCCCGCTCAGCACCTCGATTAGCTTGATGTTAATAGAGGGAAAACGCCCCTGATATCCGCGAATGACTTTTGGAATCCAATGCTTCACGGACTCAATGATGCCGATAATGAGATCGCCGCTGCCAGTCAGCTTTACTTCTTCCATTTCTTTTTTCAGTATGTTCATTTGGGAAAGAAGCACCAACGATTTCTGATACAAAATTTTACCAGCATCCGTCAATTCCATTTTTCTCGTATTTCTCTCGAGCAGTGGAGAGCCGACTTCTTGCTCCAGATTTTTGATCGCGTTACTTAAGGAAGGCTGTGAAATGTGCAGTTTTTGTGCGGCTTTGGAGTAGCTCAACTGATCGCAAACTGTCACAAAATAGTGCAAATGTTTGATGTCCAACTGGATCGCCTGCCCTCATTTATAGCTTCAAGCTATCAATTTATTTGAATTATATATTAGAAATAATAAGTTTGTCATTATATAATCAATAAACAAAAGGTTCAGAAAGGATGAATAGCTTGCCAAAGAATGTATCAGCAGATTTGTGGACCGGCCGGACTGACCATACGGAGAGAAGAAGCAGTTTTCGCTACCATCAGATTGTAGAAATAACGGACTTGGATACATTGCAAGCTGCCAAGGATCGCACAGTCGCTATCATTGGGTTTGAATGTGAAGAGGGAGTGAGGCGCAATCAAGGACGATTAGGTGCAGCCAAAGCTCCAAACGCAATTCGGCAAGCGCTTGCAAGCCTTCCTTGGAAAGCGGAGGAGGGAAAACGGCTTGTCGATGTGGGGAATGTTGCTTGTCCAAACGAAGAGCTAGAAGCTGCCCAGGAAGAATTGGGGAATGCCGTTTCTGCCATCTTTTCTAAATCCATGACGCCCATTATTTTAGGCGGAGGCCATGAGACATTGTATGGACATTACATCGGTGTCCGAAAGCATATTGGAAAAGAGGCTTCTCTGGGCATTATCAATATTGACGCTCATTTCGATTTGCGTTCCTATGAAGTTCAGCCTTCATCTGGGACGATGTTTCGGCAAATACTGGAGCATGACAAAAAAAGCAGCTATTTTGTGTTGGGGATTCAGCGCTTCGGAAATACGCAAGAGCTATTTGATAAAGCAGATGAGCTTGGTGTGCAGTATGTGTATGAAGAAGAGATGATAGACGCACGAATGGATGAAATTGGTTTATCTGTAAGCGAATTCATCGAAAAACACGATCATATCATGCTGACGCTATGTACAGATGTTTTAAACGCAGCTTTTGCACCGGGAGTAAGTGCTCCATCTCCTTTTGGTTTAACACCAATGGTTGTTCGCACTTTGATCCGTACCGTTGCCGCTCATAAGAAAACGCTTTCTTTTGATATTTGTGAAGTGAATCCGGTTTTAGATGAAAACGGACGAACAGTAAAGTTAGGTGCTTACTTGACGAATGAAGCCATCATGGGATTACTAGAGAATTAAGGGGAGACAACTATGACGTTAGCACTTAATCAAGTAACGACGATTTTTCTCGCAGTAGCACTTCTCGTATTAGGTACATTCCTCGTAAAAAAGGCTAGTTTCTTGCAAAAGTTTTGTATCCCGGCACCAGTGGTTGGGGGCTTGTTGTTCGCTATCATTGCAACGGCTTTGAAAGCGACCGGAATTTTACAAATTACATTGGATACTTCCTTGCAAAGCTTGTTCATGCTTACGTTTTTTACTACTGTTGGATTGGGAGCGAGCTTTAAGCTGATCAAGCTTGGCGGTAAACTGCTCGTTATTTACTGGATCGCCTGTGGATTTCTGGCTTTGGCACAAAACGTAATCGGTGTGTCTTTGGCTTCCGTATTCGGCATTCATCCTTTGATCGGGATGATGGCAGGAGCTGTTTCCATGGAAGGTGGACATGGGGCTGCTGGCGCTTTTGGACAAACGCTTGAGGATATGGGTATTCAATCTGCGTTGGCGATTGGGATCGCAGCAGCTACCTTTGGTCTCGTAGCAGGGGGCTTGGTTGGCGGACCGACTGTGAAATATTTAATTGCCAAATACGATCTGAAGCCGACCGAAACGGAAGAAGTAGTAGAGACAGTAGAAGAAAAAGGACAACCGATTCACTCGAATACCTTCTTCATCCAAGTCCTGTTGATTACATTCTGTATGGCATTGGGAACGTATTTGGGAGAGCTGTTCTCGACCGCCACCGGATTTGTTTTGCCAGGTTATGTGGGAGCGATGTTTGTAGCGGTGATTGTGCGTAACATCGTAGACAAGCTCAATCCAAAGGCAATCGACATGAAGAGCATCAACCTGATCAGTGACGTGACGCTCGGAATCTTCCTGTCCATGGCTCTGATGAGCATCAAGCTGTGGGAAGTTGCAGATCTTGCGCTTCCAATGCTCGTGATCGTATTTGTTCAAGTAGTATTCATCGTTTTGTTTGGGATTTTCGTCCTGTTCCGTTTGCTTGGCAAAAACTACGACGCCGCAGTCATGGTCGCTGGCTTTACAGGACATGGTCTGGGCGCTACACCAAACGCAATGGCGAATATGGCGGCAGTAACGGGAAGATTTGGTCCTTCACGTAAAGCGTACTTGGTCGTTCCGATCGTCGGTGCCTTCCTGATTGACGTGTTCGCGATGCCAATCATTATTACCACGATCAATTTGTTTAAATAAAGACGATTTAAAAGTCCCTTCATGCTGGAGAAAGTCGAGCTGAAGGGATTTTTTGTGCTTACATTCACTTTTGGTTTACTCTCTACCGTCTATGGTTTTACAAATAACAGAAATAAAAGGAAAAATTTTCTTGACCGTTCGCATCTTGTTCTCATATATTTATATAGGAACATGTGTTCTTATTTTTATTAACTTTGCAAAGACAATCTCACCCAAAAACACTAAGTTTCAGGGGGGAAATGTGGAATGCTGGCTTGGCAAGAGACAGCAGGAAGGGGATGAAAAGGGGGAGCAACTCCTAGGCAAATTTGAGTCACTGATGCAGAGTCAAAGTTTGCACAAGTAGTAGCTAATGGAAAAAATATTTAGTTTTTTTGCGAAACTTGTAACCTATTGTCGTTTTTTGCGTATTAACTGGTAGAAACAACCAAAAATTAGAGAATGTGGAGGTAAATAGAATGAGAGAACTTCATGCTGATGTGGTAATCATTGGGGGAGGTACTGGTGGCTGCGCAGCAGCACTGGCCGCAGCGAAATCAGGAAAATCAGTCATTATGACAGAAGAAACCGATTGGATTGGTGGTCAATTTACGAGCCAAGCGGTACCGCCAGATGAGCATCCATGGATCGAACAGTTTGGTTGCACGCGCAGCTATCGCACATTCCGTGACAGCGTGCGTGACTATTATCGCAACCATTACCCAATGACGGCAGAAGCACGCGTCATCCCGAATCTTGACCCTGGTAACGGTTCCGTAAGTCGCCTTTGCCACGAACCAAAAGTAGCACTGGCTGTTTTTTATCAGATGCTTGCTCCGTACATTAACAGTGGTAGACTTACTATTCTGACTAATCATAAGCTGCATGCCGTTCGCATGGATGGCGATAATGTCTTGTCGATCACGGTCGAAGATAGGAAGCATCATGATTTTCATGAGTTGGTAGCACCATATTTCTTGGACGCGACAGAATGTGGAGATGTTCTCCCGCAAGCCGGCGTCGAATATGTGCTTGGCGCTGAATCAGTTGATCAAACGGGAGAGCCAAATGCTGTTGTCGGACCGCCGCAGCCAAATGATATTCAGGCGTTTACGTATGTCTTTGCCATGGACTATTTGGAGGGAGAAGATCATACAATTGCCAAACCGGAAACGTATGACTTCTGGAGAAACTACAAAGCAGATTTTTGGCCGGACAAGCTGCTCAGCTGGACAGGCTCCAACCCGCGAAATACTGCTGAATCTGTACGATATGAGCTGTTCCCGGGTACTAAATACTTTCCGCTCTTCACGTATCGTCAGGTTGCTGATCCGAAAAACTTCCAAACCGGTTTGTACAAGAGTGGTGTATCGCTCGTTAACTGGCCGCAAAATGATTACTGGCTGGGCTCGATCATCGATGTGCCAGAGGAAGAGCGTCAGCGTCACCTTTACGGTGGTAAACAGCTGAGTCTCTCCCTTCTGTATTGGATGCAAACAGAGGCCCCTCGCCCAGATGGTGGTCAAGGGTATCCAGGACTGCGACTGCGCAAGGATGTAGTGGGAACAGAGGATGGACTGGCGATGTATCCGTATATTCGTGAATCCCGCCGGATCAAAGCGGAGTTCACCGTATTGGAGCAACATGTGAGTGCATTTGTCCGCAAAACAGGCAAAGCAGAAGCCTTCGAAGATTCCGTTGGAGTCGGTAGCTACCGAATCGATTTGCATCCGAGCACAGCAAACCGCAATTACGTCGATGTGTCTACCTATCCGTTCCAAATTCCGTTGGGCAGCCTAATCCCTGTGCGCGTAAATAACCTGCTGCCAGCGGGCAAAAATCTTGGGGTTACACATATTACAAATGGATGCTTCCGTCTCCACCCAGTAGAGTGGAACGTCGGTGAAGTTGCAGGATATTTGACAGCTTATTGCTTGCAATATGGCCTGACTCCTCGCGCTGTCCGAAACACGCCTGATGAGCTGAAAAAATTCCAAGCGTTCTTGTACGCGGAAGGCGTAGAGTACTTCTGGCCAACGATGTACGCAGTGTAAGCAGTTAGACGATCTGGTTGCCTGGGTTCGGAATTTCACCGAACTCAGGTTTTTTCATGGAGAGTAAGATTTCCTCGACAGTTTCCTGAGGTGTCTGCTCGGAAGAATCGATCCACATGCCGAGCTTTGGTGTTTCGGTCTGCAAGATTTTATTGAGGTGGGGAATCGTCCAAGCACCATATCCTGTTTTGGTACGGGAAGCTTCTCGCTCTTCAACCGCTTTTTCGCTTGGTGTGAGTACTACAATATACAACGGACGGTTCCGAATCATTTTAACAAATTCGCCCAATAAGGGGCCGATCACAACATCCTGTACAACGACATTAAATCCTTCCTCAAAAAAAGTGTCTGCTGTAGAGGCTGTTATTTTGTAGCGCAACTGCAACTGACGAATGGCTTCTTCTGACGGCTCAGGCATAAATTCCTCTCTGCCATTTACAATCATTCGTCGGAACGAATCACCTCGCAGATGAACGCTTCGATTCAGTTTTTCAGCTAGTAGCTGAGCTACTGTCGATTTTCCAGAAGCCATAATCCCCGTAACGAGAAAAATACATCTGTCTGGAGCATGAACATTGGCATTCTCTTGCAACATCATCATCCCACCTTACTCATACGATGTTATGTGAATTCTTATGTGGTAATCCTTGGATAATTCTCGTATTTTTAAATCATATCATGGCGGTCACTGTAACGCGATTAAGAAAATGAAGGAAATTCATAGAGAGGTTTAGGGAGCATCTAGTGGATGTGCCTGATGCTGTAAATGAGATTATCAATCAATTTGTACACGCTCTTTTCCCTATTGTTTGTTCTGCTAGGAGTAAAAGCACTCTACCATTTTGGGTTTATCATCTCGTCTCTATGAATCTGTCCAATTTGGCTGATTGCAAAAAATTTGAAGTTAGAAGTAACAATCACTCATGGAGGTGCAAGCTATGGTGAACCTGATCAAAATCAGAGCGAGTGTATTTATCCCCTTGTCATGGACAGAGCCTAACATCGATGTACAAACAGGAAAAGTCATTCAATTCGAAGGCGATTCACGTGAATTTACACCGTATGCCGTTAACACCATGCGTTCCAGAGTGGAGCAAGAGGTTGTCGTAGACTTTATGAAAAAAGAAATTTTTACTTATCAGAACACGGGAATCACAACGGAGAAAATCACGAATCCGGATGGCTCGATGCAGCTGCGAAAAGGAAAAGCGAGTACAGAGGGCATTATGTGCAGGAATATGATATGGAAATCAGATGAAGAAGTGAGCTTTGAAATGAGCGCAAGTGCGAGCAATCCCCTGAATGAGCATACGCCTCCGGTTGACTACTTATTATCAGTTACGGCGAAAAGGGATGGTCTTGTACAGATCGAAGGAGCGCATGATGGGTTCCCTTGCTTTGAGTTTTATAAGCAAGCGGATTTTGAGCCGTTTGAAACGATTTATACCCATGATTTCCGCGAAACAGGTGATACTCCGGCAGCCTTGGCTGGAGAGATGGAATATCATTTTCGTAAGATACTCTAGTAGGCACCAAAAAACTCCCATCCTACGTTTGCGAGGAGGTTTTACTCATGAGTAATTCAACGATGTTCGATCAATTCCCTGTCTTCGAAACAGACAGATTGATCCTTCGACAACCTGATCAGCAAGACATAGAAGATATTTTTGAAGTGTTGTCACATGAAGAGGTGGCGAGATATGTAGGGATAGCGAGGTTTCAATCGAGAACAGATGCTGAAAATGAACTTCGATGGTATCGAGACTTATTTGAACAACAACAGGGACTCAGGTGGGCGGTCACGGACCGTTCCACTGGAAAATTTCTTGGCAGCTGCGGCTACAAACATTATCATGCTGCACATAACAAAGCGGAGATTGGGTATGATCTGAATTTTTCGTGGTGGAATAAAGGGATCATGTCGGAAGCACTGCGCCCCATCATCGCGTACGGATTTACGCATATGCATTTAAACAGAATAGAAGCTGACGCAGATACGCGAAATACCGCATCCATCCATTTGCTCCAAAAATTTGGCTTTCAAGTGGAAGGAATCCATCGAGAAACGGAATTTGAAAATGGGATGTACATTGATCTTGTCAAGCTGGCACTGCTTCGAAAAGAGTATGAGTTGAATTCGTAAAAAAATCGTAGTCGACAAACGGCGGGGGAATGTACGGAATTTTTCATCGTACAGACCCCCGCTCATTTTCTCCCTATTTCTACAGCTACGCGCACAGCAGACTCAATCGCTCCTTGAATCCAGCCGTGATATTCATTCGAGATATGCTCCCCCGCAAAATAAATTCTTCCTTCAGGCGTACCAACGTGGGAAGCAAATTCCGTCTCCTGCAACGGTTTGAACAAGGCAAAGGCACCAGCAGCATGAGGTTGTAGTGCCCAATTATGTGTGACCCCCGTAACGAAGGTATCGTACACCTGCTCCCCATGAATGTCAGCCAGATGCTTTACCGCTTGCATAACTTGTTCTTCCTTTGACATGCTGAGCCATGGAAGGTCGTCATCCTCCCAGGTGTAACTAACCAATACGACGCCGCCGGGCTGATCAAACCCGTGATTGGGAAAGTAGGAGAGACGAATAGGAGAATCTGTTACTGTTTGTCCGCTCCTTATTCCTTGAGCTTCCCAGAAGCGCTGAGAAAACTGGACGCCTATTTTGGATGAGGAAACATAGTGAAGTTGACGAATGGCTTTCCATTTTTTATAGGAGAACAGGCCATACGGTTCGACCTGAACAAACTGCAAGACGGTAAAAGGGATGGTAATAATCGCGATATCACCGGTCATCTGAAACAGTTCGTCTGTGTCGGTACGCACGCCAGAAATGGTCATTTGATTTCCCGTCTGGCCGATTCGCGTCATTTTATGCCGGAAGTAAATATTGTCCTGTAATTGTGGGAGAAATGCCTGTGGTAGCTGATCAAATCCCCCTGCTATTTCGTAAAAGCGTGTCGAAGGATCGAACAGGATGAAGTCTCGTAAAATTTCGGGAAAGGCGAGCTCAGGGAATCCTTCGAAGCCAGTCATGACCTTGATCATATCGATAGCGGGGGCGGATAAGGAAGGGCCAACTGGATTGAATCGCAAGAATTGCTCCATGGAGAAACGATCGTATTTTTTGACAACGATGGGCCAATTCTTCGCTGGATCGAGATTGATGAAGTCGATGACAGGCTTAATGGCTTGCCCGGCTAATTCATTGAAAGTACGGCCTTTTTCATGGGGAGCTACAGGGAAGCGGAGGATGTCGGGATTGCGTTGGTAGATCCAACGTCTTGTTTTAATGCCGTTTACTGAGATGATGTCGTTTGGAGAGGTGTTGATAAACGGATGAAGGGGAAGAGCGAATTTCGTCACGTATGCGAGGGTAAGTTCGTGTGTGTGGGGAATACGCATTGCCCCAGCTTCCAGATACTGGCCATGGGTAAAAGGAGAGCGCAGTGTGAAAACTCTGCCGCCTATCCGGTCTGCTGCTTCCAAAATCGTTACGCTGTGTCCCGCTGCTTTTAGCAACGAGGCAGAAACAAGACCAGCCATTCCCGCCCCGACGATGATGATATTGAGGGGAGAGTGGGTTTGTGGGAGACCATTGCGAATAATGGACAGCATGTCAGGTTGTGTGAAGGCGAAGGAGGGATTATCCATTGATTTTCCCCTTTCCATTCTTTTCCGGTACTATGATCCTATTCCATGGAGTACTTAGGTATGCGTTGGGGAAGCCGATCATACAGGACTCTACCATTTTCATCCAAGAAGTGATAGGATGGAGAAAAGGGGAACAAATGATCGGGGGGATTCGCATGTTACCAACGAATGTTATCTGGAAACCAACGACAGGTGTCGGATATGAGCACTTGAGAATACGGGAGGGCTCGAATAGAATCCACGTAAATAGCATGGTGATCGGGAGGCTGGATGACGCAACCCTAACCAGAATTCAATATGAAATGGTCCTGGATTCAAATTGGGTCACGCGAGAGGTTTCACTGGCAATTATGGGCGAAGAGGGAGCTTTGCATCTTTCATCGGATGGCAAGGGAAATTGGACAAACGAGGTGGGTGAGCCCATTCCTGAGCTCGTTGGCTGTATCGATATTGATATTTCTTGTACACCTTTTACAAATACACTGCCAATCCGCCGTTTGTCGTATTCTCCATGGGAACCGCAGCCTATCCAAGTAGTCTATTTCTCAGCCCATGAGCTGACGTACAGACAAGTGCAACAGCAATATACGCTGCTAGAAAGCAAAGAGGACTCTTCCGTCTATCGATACCAAGCAGGAACATTCGTGGAGAACATCACCGTCGATACAAATGGGTTGGTTCTGAACTATCCAGACCTGTTTATACGTGAGCAGGTGTAGGAAGCAAGGAGTGATTGTTCCACATGGCTGAGAGGTTTATCGCGGGTATACTGGCCAGTTTTTTATTTGCGTTTGGGGCTGCGCTTCTGTATTTCCAGGATCGGTCCTCGGTTCTTTTCGTTGCGATGTTTACGTTCCCGACGGTATTTCTGTTAGGGATTCCGCAATCTATCGTCATTGATTGGGTCATGAAGCGATTACCATGGAACAAGGGAAGTCTCCTTTTCCTACTGGAAGCAATGCTGTACATCGTGGCTGGAATCATCGCAACCATGATGCTTTTCTTAATCGTTATGCATACCTTTACACTGCTTCTCAAGTTTTACGTGCTGGGCGTAGCGGCATCTTTGCTTTATTTTGTTAGCTTGCGTTTCTTAAGACGGAAAAAGAAAGCCCTGCATGTAGCGTAAGGAAAAGGAGTGAGTGCTATGAATGAATCGGTACAAGTCGTGTCAGGCAATATATTGGAAGCCACGGAAAATATCATCGTGCAGCAGGTGAACTGCATGGGGGTGATGGGAGCAGGTCTTGCCAAGCAAATAAGAGCCAAATATCCAAGTGTTTATACGGAGTACAAGCGGCTTTGCGAGCAGTATGCGGATGCACGTGGCGAGCTCCTTGGACAAGTGCTGCTATGCCAGGTCGGAGAAGGGAGGTACATTGCCAACCTTTTCGCACAGCTTGGTTATGGAAAAAAAGGAGTCTACACGAAATATGACATGCTGCAAAAAGGGTTGGAAGAAGTTCTCTCCCTAGCGAAAAAAGAAAATCTGACCATCGCCATTCCATACGGGATCGGCTGCGGATTAGCAGGCGGGGATTGGGATGTGGTGAGTAAGCAGCTTGACGATATTTTTGTGGGCTTTAGTGTGAAGGTGTACAAATGGGAAGCGGCTTGACGGTAGAGGATCACATGCGTTAAAGTGAATAGTAACCATATCTAGGGAGAGATGTTGATGTCGGCGGTCGTTCTTAACTAAAGCAATTCCATACAAAAGGTCTTGATTTATCATTCGAAATTTTGCCATGTAGCAAAGTTTATTTGTGTTGAGTGATAATCGGCCTTGGAATTAGTTAAGAACAACGGATATCATACAATGCCTTAGGTGAAAACCCTATCATTGCGCCCAAAATCCGTGCTGTGTTCAGCGCGGTTTTTTATTTGGTTGCGTTTTGTTTGGGTATCCCAAAAAAGGGCGGAGAATGACATTTGTTCATTCTTCGCCCTTTTTATTTTTCATAAAAAAGGAGAAATCAGTCATGAATGAAAAAGCATTACAGCGTCTCGAATACGACAAAATCAAAGAAAAGGTAATGGAATACGCCTTATCGTACGCAGGGAAAAAGCATGTAGAACAAATGATGCCGATGGACTCTGTCAAAGTAGTGCGTAGTAAGTTGGACGAAACAGCAGAAGCCAAGAATATCCTGCAAAATGGAGCCAGTGTACCGATTCCCGCGCTGGAAGGGATGGAGAAGATTCTTTCTCTTCTGGGGACAGGATATGTATTTGGCGTACATGATTTTACGAATCTGTACTTGTTCCTAACGAGTTGCTCACAGCTCATGAAGTACATGGCGACAAAAGAACAATGGGCGCCACGCGTAAGCACGTATGCAGCATCGATGTACGACGTCCAAAAATTGAAAAATGAAATCGAACAATGCATCCGTCATGGGCAAGTTGTCGATTCCGCCAGCAAAGACTTGTTGAAGGTGCGCAAACGCATTGTCGTATTTGAAGAGCGGCTGAAAAGACAACTGGATTCGATCATGAACAAATATCGTTCGATCATGCAAGAAAATGTCATTAGCACACGCAATGGACGCTATGTTATCCCCATCAAAAAGGAACATCGCAAGCAAGTGGCTGGCAGTGTCTTAGATGAGTCGGCGAGCGGTCAAACCGTCTATATGGAACCGACGGAGATCAGCACCGTACAGTTTGAGCTCACAGCACTCAAGGCAGAGGAAGAACGCGAAGTAACAAAAGTACTGATGCAATTGTCCGCATTCGCTGAAGAATACACCCATGAACTCACCGTGAATGTCGAGACCGTTGGAATGTATGACTTCCTTTTCGCAAAAGCGAAGTACGCATTGGCAATCGGAGGCGCGAATGTAGAACTAAATGACAAAGGGATCATCGATGTCAAGGAAGCACGGCATCCGTTGCTCGGACCGAAAATGGTGCCGCTGCATTTGAAAATTGGTCGAGAGTACAAATCGCTTATTATTACAGGACCCAATACAGGCGGGAAAACATTGACGTTAAAAACCATTGGGTTGTTAACCATGATGGTGCAGTCAGGTTTGCTCGTACCTGTACAGGAAGGCAGTCGTTTCTCCATTTTCCGCAACATCGCCGTAGATATTGGGGATGGGCAGAGCATCGAGCAAGCGTTAAGCACGTTTTCGGCGCATATTCATAATGTCCTAGAAATCTTGAAGATTACCGACGCCTCGACCCTCGTTCTAATAGATGAGATGGCTACGGGTACAGATCCAGGAGAAGGGGTCGCCTTGTCGATTGCTATTTTGGAGGAGCTGCATCGAAGAGGTGCGACGGTGATTGTGAATACACATTTTAACGAAATCAAAAACTTTGCCTCCGCAACTGCCGGGTTCCAAAACGCACGAATGGAATTTGATGAGGAGACCTTGCAGCCACTGTATCGCTTGCGAATCGGAGAAGCAGGCCAGAGCTACGCATTCCTGATCGCACTGAAGCTGGGTATCCCGTCTGAGATGATTCAGCGTTCTCGGGAAATTACTCGGAATGGCTTTACGACTACCGCTACAACTACCACCTTGGAAAGGCTGGATCAATACCATGATGTCGAGCAGGAAGAGGATGAGGCTTCAAGTTATGTGGAGACACGAGTAATAGAAAAGCCAGAAGAAGTGGAAGTAAAAGTGGAAGAGGAACTACGAGAGCAGCTTCCACAGGAGATTTCAGAGAAAGCCGTAGGCACACCATCCAAGCCTGAGCGCGACAAACCATTTGCTGTTGGTGATAGTGTGTTCATCTCCTATCTGGGGAGAACCGGCATCGTGTTTGCTGCGGAGGACTCCAAAGGTATCGTTGGCGTCATGATTCAAAATCAGAAATATAAAATCAACAAAAAGCGCCTTGTCTTGCATATTGAGGGCAAAGAACTGTATCCGGCCGACTATGACATGGACATCGTATTCGAGACGAAAGAGAACCGGAAGAAGCGTAAAATGATGAGTCGCAAGCATGTCGAAGGATTATCGATCGAAACGAAGCGGGAGGAGTGACGAGTATGGCAAAAAGCCGATTTTCTCTAAGAGAGAATCGGCTTTTTGATGTTGATGTGAATAGGCTATTTGTTTGTATGGCAAGCCGCCATTTGTTTACTAACAAGCACCATCATGATCGCCAATAGAAAGAAGTAGATCGGCATGGTGGTAAGCGAGCCGTTATGAACATAGCTCATGCCACTCGTGATGAGACTGACGATGAGGTAGTAAATCAAACCAAAAATAGCCCCAGCAGTTCCGAGGACATCGCTGTAGTGGACGAGAGCTAAACTCAGGCAGTTTGGAATCGCGATCCCGATCCCCAGCAAAAGGATAAAGATAGAGATTACCATGATCGCTATCGAGACAACGGACGGACTCGCGCCATACAAAGTGAAGCTTGTGAGGCATACTGCCCCTAACGTCGTTACCAGCGAGCCGATTAGAATTATGTTCTCAGCGGGGTATTTGGTTAGCAGTTTTTTCGAGAGCATTGCCCCGATCACAGAAGCCAAAGCTACGAAAATACCCAAGAACCCAAACACACCAGGTGTCATGCCGAAAAACGCAATGAAAATAAATGGCGCTTCGGCATAATAACTGAACAACATGCCATTTGTCGCCCCAATTAAGAAACCAAAAGCCCAAATTCTTTTGTCCGTAAAAAGTCGTTTGGCTACAGCTAGCGTGTTTATCTTTGAAGCTGTAGGTGTTTTGGTCTCAGGTAACGATACAAACGCGTAAGCAAAAATCGCTACGCTCATCGCAATTAGTGTGAAGAAAACAGCCTGATAGCCGAACGATTGATCCACCCAACCACCGATTAAGGGGCCAATTGCTGGTGTAAAAGCCAGAGCAGCTGAAATCTGAGCAAAAACAGCATGACGCCTGGTGGCATCGGTACTCTCGCGTAAGATGGTTTGGGTTACCACCGATCCTGCACTCGCACCGAAAGCTTGAATGAACCGGCTCCATAACAACCAGTCAGCCGAATCGGAGAGGTAGCAACCCAAGCTGCCCAGGCCGTAAACGAAAATTCCCCAGAGCATGGCAGGGCGTCGACCGATAGCGTCAGAGAGTCTTCCCCAACAAAATACGCCAAAGGCAAAACCGAGGAAGTAAATACTGAGTGTCAGTTGGATCGTATTGTTACTGGCATGGAGGCTATTGGCGATATCAGGTAACGAAGGTGTGTAGATCGTTTCACTAATTTGCGGAAAACCCACCAGGATGATCAACAGTAGCAAAGATGGTGTTGAGATTTTTCTATTCACTTATTCATTCCCCCTACATTCCGAAAATCTCAAACAATGCAGGCGGGAGATTACGGGATTGGGGGTTTACATTTGATTAGCCTAGAAAATGAAAGCATATTGTCACCTTACATAAGTAATAGGGGGAAATTTTTCAATAGAATAGCACTCCTAAGTAATCGGTGACAAGTCATTTTCGTCTGATGATTTACTTACACTTTTCTCTTTTCCCTCGATGTAAAGCTGTACGGAAGCTGCTTCCACAGCCGCAGGTTGCGATTGCATTCGGGTTTTGGATCGTAAATCCGCCCATCATTCCACTCTCTTTGTAATCGATTTCGACGCCATCGACATACGGATAGCTTTCTGGATTGACGACCAGCTTCACACCATCCATATCGATGGTGGTGTCGCCTTCTTGATAAGTATCATCAAAACCGAGTCCATAGGTCATTCCGGAGCACCCTCCGTCCTTCACGCCAAAACGAATGAAGAAAGAAGAGCTTTCTTGTTCGAGCATATGTTGAATGCGAGTGACGGCAGCTTCGCTGATTTGAATCATCGTGAGACCTCCCTTTTTTATGCTTACTGTTCACCTACGATCACAACCTCAGGTACAAGGTGAATACCTGATTGGCTGTGAACTTTTTCCTGAATCTGCCTCATGAGTGTCCATACATCAAGTGCGGTGGCATTTCCGGTATTCATAATAAAATTGGCATGTTTGCTCGATACTTCCGCGCCACCGTACCGCATGCCCTTTAGGCCAGCATCTTCAATGAGCTTTGCAGCAAAATAGCCTGGAGGATTTCTGAATACACTGCCTGCACAGTCAAACGGCAGAGGCTGTGTTTTTAACCGTTTTTCTTTATATTGGTTCCACTGGAGCTTAATGCTTTCGCTGTCGCGTAGAGTCAACTCAAAAATCGCTTCCGTGATAATGACATGAGTCTCTTGCAAGGAAGAGTGGCGATAAGAAAAATCCATGTCTACAGCATGCAAGGAGCGAATGGCTCCCGTTTGTGTGATCACTTCAGCTGAATGGAAAATGTTCGATATCTCTGATCCGTTGGCGCCTGCATTCATATACACAGCGCCGCCGATAGACCCGGGTATTCCACCTGCGAATTCCAAGCCACTGAGTCTGTGCTTGTTTGCCAACGCTGCAAGTTTAATCAAGGAGTAGCCGGCCCCTGCGTAAATATGATTGCCCACGATTCGGGCATAGTCCAAAGCCTTGTTTACTAAAATGACCGCCCCGCGATACCCTTTGTCACTGACTAAAAGGTTGGAGCCCTTTCCCATCACCATCCATGGGACATGATGTTCATTCAGTATTTGCAGAACCATCATCAGTTGGGATTTACTGCTCGGTGTAATCAGTAAATCCGCAGGTCCGCCAATTTTCCAGGTTGTATGTGCCGCCAAAGGCTCCTGATAAGCAGCTTCGACCTGCCGTTCACGGAGAAGGGAGAATACAGGTTTCATTCGTTTCACCTATCCTTCTTGGAAAATAGCACCTTTGCACTACAATCACAGTATAGGCACAAATTTATATATATTCAACTAAGATGTTTAATAAGTTGCAGTTGCGAGGGCTTCGCGATGAATAAAGAGGGTCACTTTATAAACATGTTTGTTGAATTAGTTATATAAAGGACATATACTGTGAGCGTATCGTTCTTTTCCAATAAAGGGGCGAAGAGAAAATGGAGAGATATAGACACCTATCAACACGTGAATACATTCTGTTGTTGCTGAAGAGGGAAGGGGAGCTCAGCACAAAGGATTTGCAAAACAGGCTGGAGCTCACAAAGGTAGCTGTCAGCAGGCAAATGATCTACTTGGAAAAAGACGGTTTTGTTGTGTGCAGAGTAGGTCGTCAAAAAGCCGGAAGACCGATGCACTACTACTCGTTGACACAGCTAGGTAACGAACAATTTCCGAATGATTACGGGCAATTGGCCGTGGATTTGATGGAGCATATCGTGCTGGCAGACGGGGAAGACCGAATAGATCAATTTTTCGCAAGACAGCAAGAGAAGATTATTCAGAAATACGAGGGACAAATGGAAGGAAAAGCGCTATCTGAAAAGGTGGCAGAGATGGCACGCATCCAAGATGACAACGGATTTATGGCGAGCTGGGAACAGGTCAGTGATAAGGAATATGTGATCACACAGCACAATTGTCCCTATTTTAAAATAGCAGATCGGTATCAGATGATCTGTGCAAGAGAGCTTAATTGTTACCGAGCGTTACTGCAGACAAGCGTTGAGCGGACGGAATGCGTGGCAATCGGCGGTAAGAAATGTGTCTACCAGATCCGCTATGCGCAATCGTAGCTGCAAGCATCATCACGGAAGATGAAACGACAAATGGGAGGGAACGAAAACGATGACTAACTCGAATCCTTGGGATGCTGACTGGGAAGTATCTGCACCATTGGCAAGCTCACTCATCTTCCGTCAGTTTCCGCGGCTATCTTCTATGCCCATCAAGCTGATTGGCTGTGGTTGGGATAACGTGGTCTTTCGAGTGGGGGACGAATATGTTTTCCGTTTTCCCAGGCGGAATGTCGCTGTTGAATTGATCAAAAAGGAAGGGGTGCTGCTGCCAATGCTTGCGGCATTCCTGACGATCCCGTATCCGAAGCCGTTTTTTTATGGGGAACCAACCAACGACTATCCATTCCCTTTTCTGGGGTACACGTATGTACCAGGAACGCTTCCAAAAGGCTTGACCGACGAGCAGCGTGCGTCATCGGCAGTGGCACTTGCAACGTTTTTAAAAGGATTGCACGCGTTTCCGCTTCAGCGTGCACGCGAGCACGGGATCGAGCATGATCACAGGAACCTCCTGGACATTGCGCAGAGAAAAGAAAAGATGCAGACGTTTTTGTCTACCTTAGCTGTACATATTTCCGAAGAGGATCGGGATGCGATTGCGAATTATTTAGGACAAGTCGTGAGAGACCGGATAAGACCGCGTGAAGTGCTGCTGCACGGAGACTTGCATGTTAAAAACATGCTGGTAGATGAAGCCGGGCAGATATCAGGCATCATTGACTGGGGAGATCTCAATGTGGGTCACCCAGGAGCGGATGTAAGTGTGGCTTACAGTTTTTTACCGCCACAAGCCCGCCAGTCTTTTTTCCATGCGTATGGAGAAGTGGATGAAGAGACAAAAATATTGGCCAGAATGATGGCGGTGTACATTCCGATGCTGCTCTGGATGCAAGCCATTGATCACAAGGACGAAGAAGTGGCAGAGGAGGCAAGGATGACGATAAGGCGAGCACTCGCTGACGAATAGGGCATCGGTAAAATGTTTCGGGGGACAAGCTGCTAAGGCTCATCCCCCGATTTTTTAACCAATTCCCAACTCTTCCATTTTCCGGTACAGCGTGCTTCGCGCAATTCCTAGCTTTTTTGCTGCGGCGCTGATGGATGGAGCTTGCGTGATGGCTTGCTGGATCGTCTGTCGCTCTAATTCGCGCAATAATGGCAAAGGTTCTCCGGATGTTTCTTGCAATCCATACTGCTGCTGCCATTCGCTCGGAAGATGGTGAGAGGTGACCCACGATTCACCGAACGCATGTAAAAATGCTCGCTCCACGATATTGCGCAGCTCACGAATATTTCCGGGCCATGAGTGCTGCTGCAAGATCGACATGGCAGATTCACAGATACCAGTCGGACCGCCAGCGTATTGGGTATGAAGCTGCTGGAGGAACTCGTCAGCCAAGGCTGCAATGTCTTCTTTGCGTTCGCGCAGGGGAGGGATGCGTATTTGCAGGATATTTAGCCGATAGTAAAGGTCGGCACGAAACAGGCCATTCCGTACGTCATCTTCAATAGAACGATTGGTGGCAGCGATAACACGAATGTCTAATGGCTTTTCTTCGTGAGAGCCCAATCTCGTCACTTTGCGTTCTTCGAGTACCCGCAATAAAAGCACTTGAAGCTCCATGCTCATTTCCCCGATTTCATCGAGAAATAGCGTTCCTCCATTTGCTGCTTCAAATTTTCCTGGTTGTCCTCCTTTTTTTGCTCCAGTAAAAGCTCCTTCTGTGTATCCAAATAGCTCACTGGCGATCAGTTCGCGTGGAAGTGCTGCGATATTGACTGCAAGAAAAGGGCCGTCTTTTCGCGAACTAGAGGAGTGGATGGCACGCGCTAGGACTTCTTTGCCACAGCCTGTTTCTCCGAGCAACAACGTATTCGATAGCGATTGTGCAGCAATACGTGCTGTATGCAGTTGAGCTTGATAGAGGGGGCTATTCGTATGAATCTCTGAAAACGAATAGCTGCTAGTAGCCTTTGACAAGGTTGCCGTGCATGGGCGAATAAGAAAGAGGCGATACCACGTCTTTTCCCCTAGATCGAGTTCCTCTAAATACCAGTCGGTTAAGCGTTCTTGTTCCCAATCCGCCTCGAGAACAAGGCCTTCAAATAAAGAAAATCGTTCTTGTGCCCGCTTGTTAGCAAAAAGTACGACGCGCTCGTCACTGAGTACGATTAGATATTCTTGGCTGTTTTCAGCCCATGCGAAAAGAAGACTCTTCCAATTAGGAACAGAATGAGAGGGAGGCCTGAGAGCTGGAATCACATAATCCGTTTGGAGTGCGAAAGAGCGTCGCGTAGTAGAAAGGGATAGCGGGAAAAATGGCAAAGAGCCATTTTGTAGCAAATGGATTAGCGCATCCCTGATCAGAGAAAATTCGTAGGGTGAAAGCTTCGCAGAGGCCTGTAATTGCTGATAGAGAGAATGAAAGACAGCATGAGAGATCGCGCGATGATGGGAACGCTCGATTACGGAGAAAGAATCGAAAGACGAGAGCAGCATGCCGGCTTCAAAAATCGTTCTCGCACCCTTTCCTGGTTATAGTTTGTTCGATTGTGGGACAGGTGTCCGACAAGGAAGCAGGGGAAACAAACGACACACAATGAAGAAAGCGCTACAAGAGAGGAAACGACATTTCTGGTCAAAGGCAGATCAACTGCATGACCTATTTTGCGACAAGCTCTTTGTATTAAGTATACAGGAGAAAATAGACAAAAGAATCGGTATTATCAAATTTTTATGGGACCAGCAAGTATTGGCATGTCATTTGCTTCTTTTTGTGAATGTACGGCATACGCCATTTTGAACAAGTGAGGGGGAAGCAGCATGCCAGAAGTTTTATTTCGAGTTGACTTGAACAAACCAATGGAGGAGCAAGATACACCTGGTCACAACAGATGGCATCCAGACATTCCGGCAACAGTTTCCGTGAACCCAGGAGCTGTTTTTCGCATGGAATGTAAGGACTGGACGGACGGGCAGGTCGCTAACAACGATGACCCTTCCGACATTCGCGATGTCAACCTCAATCGCGTCCATGTGCTCAGTGGACCTGTCTGGGTGAATGGAGCAGAACCAGGAGACCTCTTGGTTGTCGATATTCTCGATATCGGGGCACTCCCCCAATCGGAATGGGGCTTTAACGGAATTTTCGCCAAAGAAAACGGCGGGAGCTTCCTCGTCGATCATTATTCACAAGCGGCCAAGTCAATCTGGGACTTCCACGGCATTTACACGACCTCTCGCCATTTGCCGGGAGTCAAATTTGCTGGCATTCTTCATCCAGGCTTGATTGGTACGGCACCTTCTCACCAGCTATTGGATCGCTGGAACCGAAGAGAGAGCGACCTCGTAGCGACAAATCCTGAACGAATGCCGCCACTCGCGAATTTGCCGACCCCGCACAGTGCTGTGTTGGGCAGTCTGAAAGGCGCTGAGTTCGATCGGATTGCCAGAGAAGCGGCTCGCACTGTCCCACCTCGCGAGCATGGCGGAAACTGTGATATTAAAAACTTGTCCAAAGGCACTCGCATTTACTTTCCGGTGTATGTAAATGGAGCGAAGCTGTCCATGGGCGATTTGCATTTTTCTCAAGGAGACGGGGAAGTGACCTTCTGCGGCGGAATTGAAATGGCTGGTTGGCTGGATCTTCATGTGGATGTCATTAAGGGCGGGATGGCGAAGTATAACATCGTGAACAACCCTGTATTCAAGCCGGGTCCGGTAGAGCCTCGCTATACGGAATACCTCGTTTTCGAAGGAATTTCAGTTCACGAGACGACAGGGCAGCAGCTGTATATGGATGCACATGTCGCTTACCGCAATGCATGCCTGAATGCCATCGAGTATTTGAAAACAGCGATGGGCTTTACGGGTGAGCAGGCGTACATGCTGCTGGGAACGGCACCGGTGGAGGGAAGAATTGCAGGAATCGTCGATATTCCGAACGCGTGCTGCACCTTGTCGATCCCGACAAGCATTTTTGATCGAGATATCTTGCCGAAGTAGCCAAGAAAAAGACCGTGAAAGAGGAGCCAAATACGATGCCGAGATACGATTACATGTGCGAGGAATGTGGTCCATTTGTACTATGGCTGAAGATGAGCCAGCTGACAGAGAACGTTGCTTGCCCCGATTGCCAGCTACCGTCAAAGCGTTTATATGCTGCACCAGGATTGATCATGACACCGCAAGCGCTGCGCCAACGTATTGAGCGTGGTGTGGAACCAAAAGTGGTGCGGAAGCAAGCGCATTCCCATGAAGGAGCAGGGTGCAGCCACAGCCATGGCAGTCAGGCACATCGGGGACATACCCACAGCCGTGGGGGCAAACGCCCTTGGATGGTAGGGCACTAAACGAAATGGATGAAAAGGGCGTTCATTCAGTCTCCAGCGGTCTGAATAAACGCCCCTTTGCTATTACCGCAGATACCCGCCGTTGTTGATGTCAAAAGTCGCTCCGGTGTAGTGTTTGGACTTCTCCGATAACAGGAAAACGACGGTATCTGCCACGTCCGCTGGCATTACAGGGCTGTCGATGAGGCCGTGAGCGAGATATTCTGCCCGACGCCACTCTGGAATGGTGTCCATCATCGGTGTAGCAACCATAGTGGGTGCTACCGCATTGACCCGGATGTAGGGAGCGAAGTTCATTGCACAGCTTTTCGTCAAGCCGAGAATTGCCGCCTTCGTGGTTCCATAGACTGCATCCGAGCTGCCCTCGATTCCGGATACAGAGGACAGGTTGACGATCGTCCCTCGTTTTTGGGCAGGAAAAAGGAGCTTTCCGAACATCTGTGAGAAATAAATGCAACCTTTTACGTTAATCGCGAGCACTTTTTCAATTGTGTCGAGGTCGTAGTCCAGAATGTTTTTCGCCAGGTAAATGCCTGCGTTATTGACGAGACTAGTACAATCCGCATGCTCTGCCTCGATATGCGCAAAAAAAGCCGCAACCTCCTCATATTTGCTAACATCCACACAATACGTATGTAGTCTTTCTGCTCGATTCATCTCTTCTTTCAGTGCAAGCAAAGCTTCCTGATTGAGGTCACATGCGATGACAGCGGCCCCTTCTTGCAAGCATTGCGTCACTACAGCTTTCCCGATCCCAGAAGCTGCTCCTGTTACGATTACTTTTTGATTGCTCAGCATACCTGTACCTCTTTCTGTCTGTGTTTTAGTAGAACCATAGGTAGAAAATATGAGATGCTTTGTTAAAATATAAGATCATTTAGAAATATTTGTCTACAAAGAGTGTCATGAGAATAGCTTAAGTGGAAAGAGAAAACGTCGAGTGGTCATCTTGATGATCGTTTGGCGTTTTTTGCTTTTTCTCACCCGAGTGCAATTGCAGTTTTGCCAAGTCTCTCGTACAATTGTTGAGAATTGTTATCAATTGCTGCATCATGATTCAAGAGGAGCTATTTATGAGAAAAAAAGACAAATATAGTGATCCGAATGTCATCACTGTTAATGATGTGCAAGTTTTGTCCATTTCAAAAGAATGGAAGCTTGTAGAAGCGAGAGATAGAAGCGAACAAATCATCATTTTGGTAATAGAGGGCAGGGCATCGTTTCGGGTGGATAAGACAGGAGGGGTGCTTAACCAGGGAGATTGCATGGTTATATCTCCAGAGGATATGCAGGAAGGGCTCGCCCTTTTGCCCATTACGGAGAACATCTATATTTGTTACGTGGCGCTTTTTGCTGCTTATGCCAGAAAAGAAAGGGATGGATGGCTCATAAACGAAGTGATGCTACCGATCCAGGGGAAGCACCATATCGAAGCTATATCCTTAATTCATCATCACATCGAACAATTGCATCTTGCATGGCGAAAAGATCACTTCGATCAGGCAACCATGCAGATTCTTTTTCTGAAGCTATGGCAAGCTATTATGGCTGGAATCACGCTGCAAGAGAAAAAAACAGATCGTCAACAAATTCTTCAAGGGATCGCTGAGCATATGGAGCAGCATTGTGAGGAGACTTTTCAGATCGAGGAGATTGCTCGCTACTCAGGAATGACGCCGACACTTTTCTATCAGCAGTTTAAGGAGTACACCTCGCTCACTCCCTTGCAATTCATCAATCGGAAACGAATGGAAAAGGCCTGTCAGCTTCTGGTGACGCAGGACGTGATGATTCCTGAGGTAGCTAGTGAAGTGGGCTATCGGGATGTGTACTATTTCAGTCGGATGTTTAAAAAGATCGTTGGCGTTCCCCCTTATCGCTTCAAGAAATCGTTACAAAAGAAAATCGCCGTACTCCATCCAGCAATCATCGGTGATCTGCTCGCATTGGGGGTTTCGATCCAGCATCTGATCCCTGTTTGGGAAAAGCATCGGCAAAAGAGGCCGTACTCCCAGATGGAAGCAGCCACTCTGGAATTTGACTTGTACCGTCTGCATCAGATGGAGCCAGATTTGATTGTCGGAACAGATCAGGTTGCACCTTGGCTTGAACAATTAGAAACTATTGCACCGACCTGGCTCATTCCCTTTAAAACAACGACTTGGCGAGATCATTTGCAGCAGGTAGCTGCCATGCTGGGGATTACAGAGGTGGCGACCAGTTGGCTCTATTATTATGATCTGAAAGCAGCTGCAGCTCGCGAGCGTATCCGCAAAAAAATTGGGAATGAAACTGTTATGGCAGTAAGGGCGTGGGATGGTGGAGCCCGTATATTTGGTGCGAAAAGGCGGAAAATTTCCGATATTTTGTACGGAGACCTCCAGGTAAGACCTCCAGTGGGAACAGATCATTTTGCCTTTCTGGATGTCGCGAGCCTGGATGAGCTTCAAGATTTTCAGGCTGATCATATTCTGCTTTTCGACGAAAGGAAAATTCGAACAGATGTACGCAAGCATCGTTTGAAAGGGAATGTACATCGAGCTGGGGTATATCCTTGGCTGCATTATTCCGCACTCGGCCATGAGCAGGCCATATCAGAGGCGCTCACGCATCTTGCAGAGTCACAGGAATGTACAAAAAAGGAATCAGGTTCTTCAATTTTCTTGCGTCCACAAGTTTGTGATAATGATTGAGAATGAGTATCACTATTGTTGGAGGGAACGAGATGGAGTCATCATTGTATCCGATTGCACAAGCGATCCGTGACCGCAGAACCATAAAGAAATTCAAGCCAGACCCGATTCCACTGGAATTGATTCGTGAGTTGCTGGATGTAGCTGTCTGGGCGCCTAACCACGGACTGCGTGAGCCTTGGCGATTCGTGCTTTATATGGAAGAAGGGAAGCGGGTTGTCGTCGATGCCATTCTTCAAAACGCCCTGAAAAAAAGAGATCCGGAATTGCTTTTACGCGTCCCGGCATATCTTTTGGTTATCGTAAATGAAGACTCGCGGCAAAGAGAACGGGAAGAGGACTATGCGGCAGCCTGCACGCTGATTCAAAACTTTCAGCTCGCGGCGTGGGAGCGGGGATTGGGCGTCGTTTGGAAAACAGAACCGTTCACGTATCAAGCAGGATTTTTGCAAGCGGTAGGGGTACGTGCGGAGGAAAAACTCGTAGGAATGCTTCAGCTTGGCTTTCCGGAGGTCATTCCGGAAGCACGAGCGAGAACGGCTGCAATTGACAAGCTGACCGTGATTGATTCGAACGTTGCTCTGGAGGAAAAGAAGGGAAATGTCACTGTCACAGCCGATCACTAAAAATGCTTCGCTTCGAACCAGGCCGTGGATGGCGACGGTGTTGATTGTTGTAGGGATTTTCGCCATCCTTTTCGGGCTAGGTTCATCCATTATCACTGGAGTGGCGAATATCTCGTTTGCCACCGTTTGGAACTCGATTTTTCATTATGATTCCAGCAACGAGCACCACGTCATTATTCAAACGCTGCGAATGCCGCGTGCCTTGGCAGGAGCGCTGGTGGGAGCTGCTTTTGCCGTAGCGGGAGCCATCATGCAAGGGGTTACGAAAAATCCGATTGCGGATACGGGCTTGATGGGCATTAATGCAGGGGCCGGATTCGTACTTGTACTCGTTTTTGCTTTTGCGCCAGGACTCCCTTTTGAGTCTATTATTCTCTATTCTTTTATCGGAGCGGGTCTGGGGGTAGGGCTTGTGTATGGACTGGCCTATTTTTCCAAAAACGGTTTGACCCCCTTGCGGCTCGCGTTGGCAGGGGCAGTCGTCAGCTCAATCCTATCAGGGATTAGTCAGGCGATTTCCCTCCTTTTTCAGATCAATTACGATCTGGCATTCTGGTCAGCAGGGGGGATCTCTACAGCGGAGTGGTTTCAAGTATCCGTCATGATGCCATGGATTGTCGGAGGAATCGTTGTGGCCATGATCCTATCTCGCTCCATTACCATTTTAAGTCTGGGAGAAGAGATCGCAGCGGGACTCGGACAGAAGACCAGGCTGGTGAAGGGGGTGGCGGCGGTTGTCGTCATGGTGCTGGCGGGTGCTTCGGTCTCAACAGTTGGCGGAGTTGGGTTTGTCGGTCTCGTTGTCCCACACATCGTCCGTTTTCTGGTCGGGGTTGATTACCGCTGGATTATTCCTTGCTCAGCTGTCATGGGAGGAGTTCTGGTAGTTTTTGCAGACATCGGAGCCAAAATGATAGCGATGCCCTACGAGACACCGCTAGGCGCCATTATCGCCGTGATCGGCGTCCCTTTCTTCCTGTACCTTGCTCGTAAGGAAAGGAGGGAGTGGTAGTGGACATCGATCTATTTTCCCAAAAAAGAAAAAGCCGCAGTGTCCGACTGATTCTTCTTTTCGCAGTGCTTTTACTTGTCGGTTTTGTCCTGAGCTTGAACACGGGACCGTATAGTATTGGGCCCTTCGAGGTGTTGCAGACGTTGCTGGGGGAGGGTTCGAAAAAGCAGAGTCTCGTGTTGTTTGAGCTGCGGCTTCCCCGGATGGTGATTGCGGTCATGATTGGAGCGGGGCTTGCTGTATCGGGAGCGATCCTGCAAGGAATCTCTCGCAATGGCCTGTCTGATCCTGGCATTCTTGGAATCAGTTCAGGTGCTGGACTGGCCGTATTGTTGTTCGTCTCCTTATATCCCGCGACGAACATGGCTCCGCCTTTTTTGATGCCGTTTCTCGCACTTATCGGTGCCACTGCCACAGCAGCCATAATCTATATGCTGGCATACAAGAAAGGGCACGGCATATCTCCTGCCCGTCTCTTGCTTACAGGGATTGCAGTAGGGGCGGGACTTAGCGCCATCAGCATTATTTTGACACTTCAGTTGAATCCGCGAAACCTCGAGTTTGTCGTCACTTGGCAAATGGGATCGTTGTGGGGTTCCAATTGGAAGTTCGTGCTGGCGCTTATGCCGTGGATGGTGATCCTGCTGCCGTACGTGTATCGGAAAGCAAATGTACTGAACCTGCTCAGTATGAATGAACAAATTGCAGCAAGTCTGGGCGTATCTCTTCAACGGGAGCGACTGGCCTTGCTGGCGGGTGCGGTTGGCTTGGCTGCGTCGAGTGTAGCGACAGGTGGAGGCATAGGCTTTATCGGTTTGCTTGGCCCGCATATCGCGCGCAGATTGGTCGGACCCCAGCATCAATACATGCTGCCCATTACGGCGCTCGTCGGCTCATTGCTCGTGTTGACCGGAGATACGATAGGGCGAAGCATTATGCCGGCTACAGAAGTACCGGCGGGTATTGTGATTTCCCTCATTGGGGGGCCTTATTTTCTGTATTTGCTGATCCGAACAAAAGGGTAAAACATGGTTGAAATCAGGAGATGAATAAAAGGAGTTCAATCCATATGAAAAAGAAATTATCAGGCATTCTGTTCGTAATCTTAGCCACAGCCGTCGTGGCGGGGTGCGGAGCAGGACAGACGACTACAGACACAAACACTGCCAATAAAGCGCAAACGGTTGAGGCAGGAGCATCACAACCCGATACAAAAGGGACAGGGGAGCCTGTATATCCTCGCACCATCAAGCATACGATGGGGGAAGTCACATTGGAGAAAAAGCCGGAGCGTGTCGCCTCTGTCGATATCATGGGAACAGATTACTTCCTCGTGCTAGATTTTGCTCCGATTGTATCGGAAGGCTTTGAGTCGACGAAAAGCAAGTCGCCCATTTTTGCGAAGTATGCGGAAGGGAAAACGGTAAAGGATCTGGGTGGAAAAACGAATTTGGAGACTTTGCTGGAGATGGACCCAGAGGTTATTGTCATGACAAGCACCGGAAAAGGCTCCAGATTTGAGGAATTCAACAAAATGGCTAGTTCCATTGTCATTGATTTCTCAGTGGATGCCCCCACTCGCCTCATGAAAATCGCTGAAGTAATTGGTAAAGAAGAAAAGGCGAAGCAAGTTTTGGCCGATTTTAATAAGCTGAAAAGCGAAGCAAAAGCAGCAGCAGACAAGCATAAAGGAGAAACGGCCCTATTCCTCGTTTCCAATGGTAAGGATTTTACGGTGATGCATCCCAAAAACTTCCCGATTTACTATGAGGAAGTGGGATTAACACCGATAGCAGGATTGCCCGGGGATGGCGAGATTGGGGGGCGTATCGGAATCGAGGCGTTGAGTGAGCTTGCTCCCGATCATATCTTTATTGCGGAGAATCGCCGTTCAGCAAAAGCAGAGGAGCCAGAAGGGTTGATTCATATCTGGAAGGATCATCCTGTCTGGAAAAACCTCAAAGCAGTGAAAAACAACCAAGTTTACACGATGGATACACTCGCGGGTGATACATTCTTCCTGGGGGAAATCGCTGGATTGGAAGCCATTAAGAACAATCTCGGAAAATAGAAATTTACTACTGCTCATTCTGAGAACATTTCCATACAAGCGCCTTTTGCTCCAGTGCTTTTGCAAGTGGATCCTTCCCTTTTACATAACCGCCAGAATCATAGGGGAATCGTTTGGCCAGCTCTGCCTTCACATCGCCGTAATGCTTGGCTTCATCAGGATGAACACGCAAGTAGTCGCGAAAAGCCAAATGACGGTCAATAGCTGGATGCCCTGCCTGATACATGTGGACATGATGGGTACGTTCGTCACCGCCCTTTGAAAAATACCGTCTTCCTGCATGTCCGCGCTCTCCCCGAGGTTCGTAGCCATGTGCCAGCATTTCGCTGTTGTAATCATCCACGCGGGTGATATCTCGAACCACTGGCAAGATGTCGATTATAGGCTTTGCCAAGAGTCCAGGTACGGCAGTGCTGCCGATGTGATGGATCTCGACGATTTCGTCACCGCAAATCCTTTGCAACAACTGCGCTTCGTCTCTAAACAATGTGGCCCATTGTGCTTCGTAAGGACGTACTTCCATTTTTCGCATCCTGCTGTCACTCCTTTTTCACATGAATGGTTGGTTTATCGTGAACATATAAGAAGCACTCTACACGATTAGTAGAGTGCCTTTGTTCATTTCCGATTGCCTGATTCCGTATAGGCTGAGGAGATAGCTTGTGTTGCTTGTGCTGTCAATTGAATACGTGCTGGATTTTTCACTTCCAAGGTCATTACGGACATGATGACCGTTTGCATGGTGACGAGAAAATAGATTCAAAAAAAGATATTTTTCAAAAGTGGTGATTCCACGGAAAAATCGTTTCTCCTTCTCATTTACGAAAAATTAGAAAGTAGCTAGAAACGATATGTATTACACTGCCATTCACGCTCTCTTTCGTATGTCATCGAGTTGACTGTTGTCCTCTCGATTGCTTTTATTATACGGATAAAAGCGGAGGGCACGCAAAAGCGCGGATGTTTCATTTGCGTCGATTTACAGCTGGAATGGATCGTTTTTGCCAGTAGAAAACACTCGCTCTTTTTGTTAATCGCTGTGGCTCACCGGCAATCATGAATCTGTAAGGGGTCTCTTCTATTTTCTCATCAATTTCTAATCTTTCTCTTTCTATTCCTTCATCTGCCCTTTTTAAGATAAAGGAGATCAAACAAAACCGGTCGAAAAAAAGGAGCGAGATGATATGAAAAAAGTAGTCATGACCATGGTAGGTGCACTGATTGTAGGGAGCCTTGGCGTAACAGCCTTTGCACATAGCAACCAATCTTACAGCGTACAGCAAATGAATACTTCTACCGTGTACCTGCAAATCGACGATGATGTGAAACACAACTGGGCGAAGCTCGTGCGCATCACGCCTGAAAAAGCACTGAAAAAAGTTCGGGATGCACAGTCTGGTACCATTACCGAATGGAAGCTGGATGAAGAGGACGGTTTCCTTGTATACAAAGCAGAGATCAGAAACAAGCAGCAAGAGATTGAGGTGTACGTCGATGCGATGACCGGCGATGTGTGGCGAACAGTTGACCACGATGACGACGATGATCATGACGACGACAACGACGGTCAGTGGAAAAACCGACAAGTAAAAATCAGTGTAGAGCAAGCGAAAAAAATCGCGTTGGCTAAAGTGAACGGCAACATCAAATCCATTAAGCTGGATGAAGACGATAACCACTATGTGTATGAGGTAGAAGTGAAAACGGCTAAAGGACAGGAAGTCGATTTGGAGATTTCCGCTACAACAGGTGCTGTACTGGATGTAGACTGGGACGATTAATCTAGGCAGCTCTCTTTCTCAACCGACCCTTTAATAAGCAGAGGGTCGGTTTTTTTGTGCCAGGGCTTCTAAAAATTCCATTGCTTCTTGAGCCGTAGGTATCTCTCGGACATTCTCTTCGGCAAACTTCTGAGCTTGCGGATAGTTCGTGGAAGCGATTTGTTTTGCAGCAGCCTCTACGTCATAAGGGGTAAAGCGATGCTCATAGCTGTCACCATCAAGAAGTAACCAATATGCCCCTGGTTTGTTGGCAAACGGCATACCCACACTTCCAGCATTGAGGATACGAATATCGCCAAGGCGACGTTCAAATTGGATATGCGTATGACCGCAGATGACTATTCGTTGCAGCGTCCTCTCAAAGTAAGCGGCCATAACTGCATCAGGAGTGAGTGGGGTGAAAATAGCTTCATCATTGGTGGGAATGGCATGGCAGAAGAGTACGTCCTCATAATTCTCACGTGTTAACGTGTAGGTAAGAGGGAGCTGCGACAAAAAGTCACGATTAGAGCGGCTTAATTGCTCCGCAACCCATGACGTGATTTCCCGCACAGAATCGGACATTTTCAAGGCCTGAGCCTCACCGTCAAAAGTGAGGAGTACTTCACGATCGCCATTACCACGGATGAATTGCACAGGTGTATCCAATTGGAAGAGCATCTCAAGTGTTTGGACGGGCATTGGACCTGATATGGTATCCCCCCCGATGATAATAAGATCAGGCTTCACAACTTCGAGTTCTGCCAATGTTGCATGTAGTGCAGGTGCATTCCCGTGAATGTCATACAAAGCTGCCACTCTCATTTTATTTCGCCTCCCATTCATTACGGATTGATCTTCAAAACCTTATTTCCAACGATCGAGTTTGAACCTATAATGTATCTTGGGCATATCCGCTAAGCTGTGGTATAATTTGGAAGCCAAATTACGATTAAGGAGTATGGATGATGGAAAAAAAACTAATCTTCGGTCATAAAAATCCAGACACAGATTCCATTTGTTCAGCACTTGTGTACGCTGACTTGAAAACAAAATTGGGCGCGAATGTAGAGCCTGTACGCCTCGGTGTAATCAGCAGCGAAACAGCATTTGTGTTGAATTACTTCCAAGTAAAAGAGCCGCGCCTCGTAGAAACAGTGGCGAATGAAGTAAATGAAGTCATCCTTGTAGACCACAATGAGCGCCAACAAAGCGCGAATGACATTGAGCAAGTGCAAGTGGTAGAAGTGATCGACCATCACCGTATTGCAAACTTTGAGACGAGCAATCCTCTCTACTTCCGTGCCGAGCCGGTTGGTTGCACGACTACCATTTTGAAGAAAATGTACAAAGAAAACGGCGTAGACATTCCAAAAGAGATGGCGGGCTTGATGCTTTCTGCTATCATTTCGGATACGCTGCTGTTGAAATCTCCAACTTGCACGGAGCAAGATGTAGCGGCTGCTCATGAGCTGGCTAAAATCGCGGGTGTCGATCTGGAAGCATATGGTCTGGAAATGCTCAAAGCGGGTGCAGACCTGAGCGACAAAACAATCGCTCAATTGCTCACATTGGATGCTAAAGAGTTCCAAATGGGCAATGCGAAAGTAGAAATCGCGCAAGTAAATGCAGTAGATGTAAATGATGTACTTGCACGCCAAGGCGAACTGGAAGCGGCCATGAATGCAAATATCGCTGAAAAAGGTTTGGACCTGTTCGTATTTGTCGTAACCGATATCTTGAACAACGACTCTGTTGCGATCGCACTCGGCAGCGCAACACAAGCAGTAGAAAAAGCGTACCAAGTAACATTGGTGGACAACAAAGCTGTTCTGAAGGGCGTTGTCTCCCGCAAGAAGCAAATCGTACCGGTATTGACCGATACATTCCAAGCACTGTAAAAAAGAAAGGTGGCTGCCATGCACAGGATGCGGGCAGCCATTTTTTATGTTTACATTCCTTGGGTAGGGTTGTTATGCATATGGGACAAGGTTTGCTGGGCATAAGCATCGTCACTGTAATGGGTGATGGCATATTTATCTCTCGCTTTAAGACTGAGCAGCCCTGTTAATCCCCATCCAGCACCGACTATGGCTACAATGAAGCCGACTATATAGAGCATCGAAGTCCCCCCTTGTATGTCTTTCTCTATATTTTAGCAAATTATGGATAAAGAGTAACGCCAATTTTTTTATGAAAATGTGTTTGACATTGACGGTCCGTAAATGTGTACGATCAATTTGTCAGGAGGAATGAACATGGAATATACGGTGCAAAAGCTAGGACTCCTGGCGGGTGTCAGCACCCGGACGCTCCGATACTACGATGAAATTGATCTTCTCAAGCCGGCGAGAATCAATTCGTCAGGGTATCGCATTTACGGACAGCAAGAGGTTGATCGATTGCAGCAAATCCTTTTTTACCGCGAGCTGGGTGTGAGCTTGGAGGAGATCAAGGAGATCCTGGATTCACCAACCTTTGATGCTGACCGGGCACTGCGGGAGCACCGCGAGAAGCTCCTGGAAAGGCGAGCGCAATTGGATGCGTTAATCGCCAATGTCGATTTGACATTAGCACAAAGAGAGGGGACCAAAACGATGAGTGACAAACAAAAATTTGAAGGCTTCAAGCAGAAGTTGATTGACGACAACGAGGCGCAATACGGAGAAGAAATTCGTGCAAAATATGGAAGTGACCTGGTTGACAAATCCAATCAAAAAATCAAAGGAATGACCGAGCAGGAGTACGCCGCACTTGAGCAGTTGAATGAAGAACTGCATGAGACGTTGGCACAGGCTTTTGCGACGGGGGATCCTGCTCATGAGCTTGCGCAAAAAGCAGCAGATCTTCACCGTCAATGGCTCAGCTTTTATTGGGACAGCTACAGCAAAGAAGCGCACGCAGGTGTTGCCCAGATGTACGTCGATGACCCGCGTTTTACCGCTTACTATGACAAGGAGCAGCCAGGTGTAGCCGAGTTTCTCCGCGATGCAGTGGCCATTTATACCAGCAAGTAAAGAGGTTTCAAACAAAGAAGCTGCGAGCAAGGCAGCTTCTTTCGCGTTTTACGTTTCGTTATCCCCTTCTACTGCGGGAAAAGCTTTTGTCCCAATGGTGTTGGCAATCCATCCATGCTTCGTACGTTGTTTTCTTGTTGATAAGCAAGTAGCTCCTGCTCGTCTTTAGCCAAGGTCCATTTTTGAAGGGTGTCGCGTTCCTTTGAAAAGGTGTAGAAGGGAATGGCCCAACCGCAAGAAGTCTTTACTTCTTGTATGTTCACGGTGATGATTTGACGAGCCCCGGGCAGAAGCGGGAAGTCTTTCACGAGCTCATCCCATCGAGGTGTATCTGGGAGAATAACCGTTCCTTTGCCGTAGAGGCGCATGATGAGAGGGGGGCCTTCAAATGCGCAGAACATGAGAGTAATCCTGCCATTTTCCTGTAGATGAGCACTGGTTTCGTTTCCGCTTCCAGTCAGGTCCAAATAGGCGACCTCTGTAGGCGATATAATGCGAAAAGAATCGTACCCTTTCGGTGAAAGATTCACGTGACCATCTGTGTCCATAGGAGCAGAGGCAACAAAGAACATCTGTTGCTTCTTGATAAACGCCTCATGCTCAGGTCGTAATTGAGAAAAAAGCTTACCCATTTTTGCACCCCTCCAGGTAATGGAATTGTTTTTGCTGTCCTCATATTACGATAAAAATATGAAGATTTTGTGTGTTTATCCTCAATGCGTCTAAATTAGGTGGTAAAGTATAAATATTCGGTCAATATATTGTTTTGAAAAGGAGGAGCATTTACATGCAAGCATCACAGCCAATTTACTTAGGAGAACGCATCCATTTAATAGACGGTTTCGATATGGGCTGGGCAGAACGTACGGGGACATATGTGATCGCAGAAGAGGAGCTCACTTTGGTCGAAACAGGACCAAGCCCCTCTGTCCCGTATATCAAGGCCGGTCTCGCCAAGCTCGGTTATACGACAGAACAAGTAAAATACATCATCGTCACACACATACACTTGGATCATGCAGGAGGAGCCGGACTTTTTCTAAAGGATTGCCCGAACGCAAAGGTCGTTGTCCACCCGAAAGGTGTACGTCATCTCGTTGATCCGAGCCGACTGATCGCAGGGGCGAGAGCAGTGTATCATGATGATTTTGATCGATTGTTCGATCCGATTGCGGCAGTTTCCGAGGAGCGGATTTTGATTCGCGGGGACGGGGATACACTAAAGATCGGAGAGAATTGCGTATTGGAGTTTCTGGATTCGCCGGGGCATGCCAATCATCACTTCAGCATCTACGATCCCGTAAGCCGCGGCATGTTCACAGGTGATACGGCCGGTGTACTTTATCCACAGCTTAAAAAGGATGGCATACACCTCGTGCTGCCATCTACTTCCCCGAATCAGTTTGACCCCGATGCCATGTTAGCGTCTCTAAGCCGTTTTGAAGCGCGCAAGCTGAATCGCATTTACTTTGGTCATTTTGGGATGTCTGAGCAGGTAGACGATGTGTACCGCCAAATACGTGAGTGGCTCCCTGTGTTTGTGGCGGAAGGAGAGTCAGCGCTTGATGCTGGACAAACCTATGAAGAACTGTCTCGTACGCTATTTGAACGAGTCTCGGATCATCTTCAGTCACAAGGAATCAGTGATGACCACGAAGTTTTGGAAATACTCAAGCTCGATTTACAGGTATGCTCCATGGGCATTCTAGATTATTTGCACAAACGGGGGTAATAGCCTGCCAAAAGCATTCCAGTTGCCTGAACCTTTTGTTCAGGCGTCTTTCATTTTTAGCAGGCAAGAAAGTATTGGCTTGCGTGTTGGTCATTCTTTTTTCATCCAAGGAATGCTATGATGTAGGATGAATCATGGACTGTGACAATTTCAAACAGCAAATAGGTGCCTCGTCTTTTTAACAAAAAGATCGGGTGAAAAGGGAAGTCGGTGAAAATCCGACGCGGTCCCGCCACTGTAAATCGGCTCGTTCCTCAGCCGTAAGCCAGGAGACCTGCCTGTTTGTTTTCGTGCCTGGTGCCTTCGCGGAAAGGATTGGCCTATTTCAGGAAGCAGACCATCCTGTCTGTTTGCACTGAGGTGCCGACCCTTTGATTTCCGAATGGAAGCAAGGGTCGCTTTTTTATTGGAAGGTACAGTCAATCAGATATGCAGAAAGGAAGTTCTACATATGAAACGTTCATTGCGATTCATGATCCCACTACTAGTTGCGGCGAGCCTCGCAGGTTGTGCGGGTAACGATAACAGCCAACCAGCACCAGGTGGACAAACAAGCGCACCGCAGACAGCACCGCAGGAAAGCGCGGCCAAGCAGCCTGTAAAACAAACAACGTATCCATTGACAGTTACGGATGCGACAGGAAAAGAAGTAACCTTTGCAAAAGCTCCTGAGCGAATCGTCTCAACATCACCCGCCGAGACAGAGATTTTGTTCGCATTAGGCTTGGAAGATCGGATCGTAGCTGTCTCAGACTATGACGATTATCCAGAAGCGGCGAAGGCAAAACCGAAAATTGGCGGTGTCGTCAAACCAAATGAAGAAGCCATTCTCGCTCAAACGCCGGATATGATCGTCGGTGGGATTTCGCTGGAAAAGCCAGTGTCTGACAAGCTCAAATCTCTCGGAATGCCCGTCTATATTACCCATCCGACAAAGATGGACGACATCCTTAACAATATTTTAACGATGGGAGTTATCACGAATACACAGGAACAAGCTGAAAAAGTCGTCGCGCAAATGAAGAAGGATATCGCGTACGTTCAAGAAGCAGTGAAAAATATAAAACCGGAAGAGAAGAAAAAGGTATACCTGGAATTCTCCCCAGGGTGGACAGTCGGAAAAGGCGAATTCATGGACGAACTCATCACACTGGTTGGAGCGACAAACATTGCTTCTGACACCCAGGGCTGGAATCCGATCAGTGAAGAAAAGATTTTGCAAAACGACCCGGACATCATTTTGTATGCGAGCGGAATTACCGATGAAAAGACTGGCGCCAAGCTGGAGGATTTGATCGCGAATCGCAATGGCTGGAATAAAATGAAGGCGATCCGTGAAAAACAAATCTTTGGCATGGACCAAAATATTTTGTCCCGTCCTGGTCCACGTATTACACAAGGCTTGATCGAAGTAGCCAAGGCAATTTACCCTGACTTGGTGAAATAAAATGAAGAGACGATTGTTCATATGGGGAGTAGTAAGTTGTCTCGTCCTTCTGGCATCAATAGTCATCAGTATCTCGATGGGGGCGGCACAACTCCCCATTTCGCAAGTATGGCTCATCCTGCTCCATCAAATCCCGGGCTTGTCTGAGTGGATCACCGTAACGTGGCCGGAGTCTTCTGAGCAAATTGTCATGAAGGTTCGTTTTCCACGTGTTGTATTGGCTGTCTTGATTGGCGCCTGCTTGTCGCTTGCGGGAGCGGGCTTTCAGGGAGTTTTGCGCAATCCGCTCGCAGATCCGTTTACGATGGGCGTGGCATCGGGTTCTGCGGTCGGAGCAGCCTTCTTGATCCTTTTTGGCTTCCAAATCAGCTTTTTGGGTGCATGGAGTACGCCTGTTGTCGCTTTTCTCACAGGACTGCTCAGTTTATGGATCGTACTCGGACTCGCGAACACGCAAGGAAAGCTGCAAACCGAGACCCTGATTTTGTCGGGTGTCGTGGTGCAGGCTTTTCTCGGCTCGCTCGTTTCCTTTATGGTGTCACTATCCGACCAGACCGTGAATGAGATCGTGTTCTGGCTGATGGGCAGCCTGTCATTTCGGGGCTGGGCCTTTACGTACTTCTTGATTCCGTACTTCGTCATAGGGGGAATGGTGCTGGTGAGCTATGCGCGTTCCTTGAACTTATTTGCGTTAGGCGAGCGGCAGGCTGCGCATCTCGGCGTCCATGTGGATCGAACGAAGCTGGTGGTTCTGGTCGTCTCGACTCTCCTGACTGCTGCGGCGGTTTCTATCGCGGGAATTATCGGTTTCGTTGGCTTGGTGGTACCGCATCTCGTACGATTGCTGGTTGGTCCTGATCACCGTATTTTACTGCCGATGGCCGCGATCTGCGGTGGTATCTATGTGCTTTGGGCTGACACTCTCGCCAGAATGCTGCTGAGTCCCACAGAAATCCCGCTTGGTGTCGTGACTGCATTTCTCGGAGCACCGTTTTTCGCTTATTTATTGAAGCAAAATAAACGCTTTAGGAAGAGGTAACGTAAGCAATGATCAATGTGCGCGGCTTGCAAAAATCATATCAGGATACGTCAGTTTTGCACGGAATCGATTTTTGCGTGGACAAGGGAGAATTTTTTGGCATCATCGGACCAAATGGAAGCGGTAAATCCACCTTGCTGAAAATGATTTCAGGAGTCATCAAGGCAGATGCAGGAGACATTTTGCTTCAGGAGAAAAAGCTTCACTCGTATCCTCGCAAAGAGCTTGCCAAAATACTGGCTGTATTGGAGCAAGAGGGTCTCCCGCCAGTCGGCTTTCGTGTTCGAGAAGTGTTGGAGATGGGGCGCTTTCCTTACCAAAATTGGCTGGGCGAAGAAAAGCAGGATGTCGCATCGCTCATTGATGAAATCGTACAAATGCTTGGCCTTGAACATTTGGAAGAGCGCACACTGGATCAGTTGAGTGGTGGGGAAAAACAGCGCGTAGCTTTGGGGAAGGCTTTGATCCAACGACCTCAGGTGCTCTTGCTCGATGAACCCACGACTTACCTCGATATCGGGTACCAGATTCAACTTATGGACATCGTGCGAAAATGGCAAAAGACGACGCAGGTGACGGTCATTGCAGTGCTGCACGATCTGAATCTGGCCTCCTTATACTGCGATCGTATCTTGATGCTGCATAAAGGAAAGCAGATAAGCGTGGGTACACCAAAAGACATCTTGCAAAGTGACAGAATAGAGGCTGTATATGGAACCAGACCGATTGTCATGGAGCATCCTATTCATCATTTGCCGCAAATTATTTTGCAATCGCAGGTGTAAGGAGACGGAAGCATGATTGTACTGTTTACAGGCGGAGCACGCAGCGGAAAAAGCACGTTTGCCGAAAAATACGCGGCTCATTTGGGCTCCTCGGGTGTTTACATCGCGACTGCACAAATCACTGATGAGGAAATGGAAGAGCGGATCTTGCACCATCGCGACCGCCGTTTGAAGTCCAACTTTCCTTGGCAAACGATTGAGGAGCCGTACGCATTGACAGAACGGCTTGCGAAGCTGGGAGCACAAAAGAACATACAAGAACAGCAGACCGTGATTTTGGTTGATTGCTTGATCCTTTGGCTGTCCAATTGGCTGTTGCATTTTGGAGAGGAGCAGCCGTTTGAAAAAGTGCTCCAGCAGGTAGATATGCTGGTAAACAAGCTAAAAGATTACCCAGGGACCGTTTTGCTGGTGACAAACGAAGTAGGCGACGGACTCGTCCCGCAACATCCGTTGGGCCGTATGTTCCGAGACTTGGCGGGGTTGATGAATCAACGAGTGGCAGCTGTTGCCGATCAAGTTTTTCTTGTCACAGCAGGGATTCCGGTGGAGCTAAAAGGACAAGCTTTCCGATTTTAACTCGGTGAAAAGACGGTTTCGAGTCGTCTTTTCACCTTTTTTATGATATAATACAAGAAAAGCCATGGAAGGGATCAGGATACCATGCGTCCCCATAGGACGATCTGGAAACGTTTTGACCTCTCCTACATCTAGCTTCGTAGTAGTCGATCGTCACTGAAGACGACTAACCTACTACGAAAGCGAGGCCCTTTGTATGAGTAGCGACTTATGCTTGCGATGTTCCTCGGTAGTCGGTTGGTCGTCTGTGCCTAAACCGACAAAAATGCGAGGAAACCATGATGAGGAGAGCGCTGCAGTTATCTAAGCGTTACAGTATGATTTTGTTTGGAGCTTGTTTACTTGCTTTTGCGTATTATCACATTAACTTTCAGAACCATTTGTCTGAAGGTGGGTTTGTTGGCTTGGGGTTACTGGCGAAATACGCCTTTGACTTGTCGCCAGCGATGGTGATGCTTTTGCTGGATATTCCACTGTTTTTGGTTGCTTGGTTAGTAAGAGGCCGCCAATTCATTTGGGACACCATTTTTGCATCACTTGCTTTTACCGTATTTTACGATTTGTTTGAACGATTCTCACCCATTGTCATGGATATGAGCAGAATGATGCCGCTGGCGTCTGTCTTGGCCGGTGTATTGACCGGGCTGGGTACCGGATTGGTTCTGCGCTATGGAGCTGCGACAGGTGGAGACGATATTTTTTCCCTGTTGATCAGTAAGTACACGGGATTGTCCATTGGTACGGTCTTTCTTTTACTGGACGTCATTGTGCTTTGCATGTCGTTCTGGTTCGTACCGATGAAAGAGATGATGTATACCATTTTGGCCGTTGTCATTTCCAGCCAAGTCATCACCTGGACCGTCAATCATGGTGCAGGAGTGGAGGTCATGGAAGAGGAGCACGGGCATGGAAGCGTCTCGATGACCCACCGGTAATGAGTAGATATTCAGTTGAAAAACATGCCTATACAAAAGCAAGCAAAAGGGCCAAGTCGGTTTTCATGTCGACTTGGCCTTTTGAACGTTATGACGGTTTTTGTACATAATATCCTGGTTTCCTAGTGGATACTAACCAACACAGATACTATCGATGGAAAGGACCTGCCATGAGCGATCCGTTTTTTAGCAACTACAAAGCATTCGTCGTCATACCAGCGGATGAGAAGCAAATGGGACCGGAGCCTTTTGACCCGAAGGATTACGCCAGCCATTTCATCCTGACGTTTTCGCTGTACGATGCGGTAATTTCCTCTTGGAGGGAAGCGACAAAGTATAAAGTGCAGGCAAAAAAGGGGCTGTTGAATGTGATTGATGGTTTCAACGCCAAACGCCGTGGTACAGCCCGTCTGCATTTGTTGGAAATGGAAGAAGACCAGGCATATTTCGTCCTGGCCTTGTCGTTGAAAGTCCAAAAAGACAATGAGAAAGCGGTCATGGAGACGATCACCAATCTGCTGGACAAAGATTTCGCTACCGACTTGTTGATCGGAGAGACTTGGTATCAGATCATTGGTGCCAAAGGGAAATTCGAGCGGAAGCTGTTCTCCTACAGTGTCCAGCCGTACGATTATCGACCGAAGTAATCTGCCAGAGCTTCCGTAATCGCCTGCCCAGCTTTGTCCTGATAGGACGATGTACGGACGATGCCTTCATCCTTTGGATTCGATAAGAAGCCAAGCTCAATTAAGACGGACGGATCATTGTTTTCCCGCAGGACGTGATAATTGCCGAATGAAATGCCGTTGCTTCGTAAACCAATGCCACCTGCCAAGCGGGACTCAATCGCTCGAGCTAATGGCTCATCCTTGTCTTGCGAATAATAAAACGTGAGCGTACCGCTATTCGGCTTCACAGAAGAATTGTAATGGATGCTAATGAAGGCATCTGCTCCCTTTGATTCACTAAAAGCGACACGCTGCGCTAGCGAAGGCTTTTGTGAGTCACTTGTCCTCGTCATGAAGACTTGCGCTCCCCGTTGTCGCAGTTTGCTAGCCAGCAGCATGGATGTTTTGTAATTCAACGTTTTTTCCATGCTATTCCACTTCGTTCCCTGTGTCCCGACATCGGAACCACCATGTCCTGGGTCGATGACGATGACTTTCCCTTTTAAGCCTGGCGATTTGGTGCTTTTGGACACCGGAGCGTTGGCCTTGGCATCGCCAATATATGTCGCAGACACCCAGCCTGTCTGTCCATTGGAAGTTCTCGCTTGGAGCCAGTCTCCTTGCTTTTTCAAAATATCTACACGGGTTCCTCTGGGCAGTGAAAGGACAATCTCATGGCTCGTGCTTGGCCCTTTCCGCATTCGAAGCGAGTCAGCCAAAACCGTGCCCTGCTTGCCTTTGACAGAGGCTGTTGTGGCTGGTGAAGAAGCTGAACCCGCACTTGTAACCGCTCCTTTTTGCAAGTAATACCCCGCGACCCAGCCTACCTTTTGATTGTATTTAATTTTTGCCCAACCGTATGCTTCATCCGTAATTGTCACGACGGCTCCTTGCGGCAAGGTGGCGACAATGGAAGCATTGAGGGCAGGTTCACTGCGAACGTTCAGTGAGGTTGCGACCACCTTTGCCGGGATGACACTTGCTGCTTGCGTCGGCTCCATAATAAACGGCCATGACAGACTAAGCCATAGTCCACATATGAGAGACGCTTTTTTACATGTTGTTTTCATCATTTCTACCTCTGACTTGGATTAGCTACTATCTCACCTGAACTATGATAAGGGAAATGCAGGAAATCGAATAGGGTATGATTTCCTGATTTTTTGGGACAATCAAAGTGAAGTTTCGGTATATCTTGCCAAGGCGTTCATTGCCGACTCTGTCATTCGCTGTTTGAGGTGATCGTTTTCTACTACTTTTACCCGCAGGCCGAGAAAACGAATACGCGATAAAATAAACTCCTGCTCGTCGGATAGAAAGTGCAGGGTGATCGTATACACCTGTGATTCCGGGTCAAAAGCGACCTCTTTGTCAAAGCAGGAAAAGGCGTACAAAATGCGCTGGAGCTCAGCGTTGTAACGACGGATGATCACGATTTTTGCCATCTGCTTGCGCTGTTGGATCTGTTCCGAAATAGTCGGCAAAAAACTGTCGTACCATACATCTTCTATGTAAAGCTCATCGACGGAGCGAATGAGATGCAGGGGAGTCGTGATCAGGCGATTGGAAGACATGTTCAGCCAGATCAAGTACCAGGCCTTCTTAGCAAGTGAATATTCCAGCTTGTAGGGAACCCCTCGTTGATTGCGAAAAACCGGGCCTTTGTTCGTGGCTGCGGTTATTTTTATGTGATTCTTGCCGAGAATGATTCGTCGCAGTTTGCGCACGAGTGGGCTCCAGAGCTGTTTGGCCTGTGTTTGCGCTTTTTCTACGAATTGTTCTTGTTCGGTCGATTCACTTTCTGGCATGTGTGTCAAACGGCGAAGCTTATCGAGTGTAGTGGGCTCGAAAATTTCTGCTGCAGACGGATTCGCCAGCATCAAGGCGAGCCACGCTTTCTCGTGTGAGGTTACCGGATAAACACCTGCTTCATCTAGCCGTGTCATTAGTTGGTAATTATGTATCTTATCAAACAGATTCATAGTAAGCGAGCAGCTCCTCCCATTCTTTTTGGAATTGCTTGCGAAGAAACAGCGGTTCAAGAACTTCGACGCTTGAACCGAAGCTGCGAATCCACGGTGTAATTTCCATCGTGCTGTTCACGTTTATCTCGTACACAAAGCTCTCCCGAGATTCTTCTGTCACAATCCCCCATTGCCCCTGTGCCTCCACTCGCTCTTGGATAAAGGAATGAGGCGTGTCGCGAGGCTGAAAAAAGCGAAGGCGTACGGTTACGAGTTTTCCGGTATCAATCAGCCAACTGTGGGCAATGCGCTCATCCGCACTTGCTTGCAAGGAAGAGAAGATTTCCGGCGTAACGGATTTGCCTGTTACGAGCTTGGTCATACCTTCCACTCGGTATTTGCGCAGCGGACCATTGCCGCAGCCTTGTGCCAGCAAGTACCATCTGCCGTATTGGTGATCATAAATAACCCGGAGTGGAATCACTTTTTGATGTCGCCCCGATGTATCCCGTTGGAAAGTCGGATTCGTATTTTGGGAATCGTAAAACTTCCGGCGTTTGGGCGTGTAGTAGTGAAATTCCACGATCTTTCGCTGACGAATGGCTTCCGTGAGAATCAAAGCTTGATATTCATCGAGAATACGTGAGACGAAATGATATTTGTACAAAAACGCAGATGCATCGGTTAGCTTCAAGCGATGTTTGAGATAACGCTTCACTTTTTCTTGCAGAAGATAACCAGGGACAGCCGGCAGTTGTGTATTGGCCATGAAGTCGATGAAATCATACAGATCCAATAGCTCGTCGTCCGTCAGCGAGTTCAGTAGCTCACCGTCGAATTGATAGATGTACGGCCTGATCTCACTCACATTTTTTATCACGCCAATTTCTTCGAGGTATTTCATGTCCTGACGAATCGTTTTTTCATCGGGCTCTGAATCCACAAACGTATCCAGCAAGTCTTTAATGGAAAGAGGCTGTTGTTTGAGTTTTTCCAAGATGTGAGACAGTCGCTCTACTTCCGAATCCTTCAATGATTTCGCATGGTACAAAAACATCAAGAAATTGTCCGTCACCTCAAAATAGTTGTAACGAAGCTGCGTGTAATACTCTTTTTTCTCCTCATCGCCGACATGCTGATAAAAGGTCGATTGGATGTCCTTCAGCTTTTTTATCGTTTTATCAAGCGTATGGACGGAGATCCCGAGCCGCTCGGCTAGCTGCTGCCGATTGTAGGCACCAGCGGTCAAAAACAGGAGACGGAGCAATTGCAGCTCCTTATCAAAGCTTTCGCGTGCCATTACATTCATCCTTATTCATTCGTCATTTATTTCCAAATTAGTCCTCATATTACGAAGAGGCTGAAGAGAAGTCAATGAGAAAAAGAGGTTCGTAATACTTTTACCATGTTCAAATCAGATGCGCGGATGGAAAATAAGGGTATGAGAAACAGCACAGGCTGTGGGAGACAGGAGAAATGGATCATGAAAACAATTTTGCACGGAAACAACCATCGTGAAGTGAAGCTGGAGCATGGAGATGTGCACGTTTTTGCGAATGACGAAGTTTTTGCGAGCTTCGGTGAACGCGTATATCAAATGGCAGACAATAATTTGCGTATTCCGCGAAATGTGTATTTTTCGTATACCCCTGATGCGCATGTGGGCGTTGGAACTTGTATTGGGACGACAGCGGTTTGGAATCTTGCTGATGGATTTGTCTCACCTTCCATTGTCGGCTCAGACATTGGATGTGGAATGCGTGTGCATCTGACTCCGTTGCATCGAGACGACCTTAAAGACAAGAGCCTAAAACGTGCATTGATCGAAGCGATCGAAGCGTACGTTCCAACAAACGAACGAGGAAATACGCATTTTACGGATATTCGCTTGGAGGAAGTTGTGAAGCATGGCTTAAAAGGACTGCCTGGCAACTACATTCCGGAAACAGAAGAAGCGCCTGACACCTTGCGTCGCTCTTTCTCGCATGTGGAAAAGTACACATTTGAGTTCGACCATTCCTTCCTCGAGCAAATACCGCAAAAATCTTGGAGCCGTGCATGGGGCCAGTTGGGAACATTGGGAGGCGGTAACCACTTTATTGAAATCCAGCATCTCGACATCGCGGAGGGAAACAGGGAGATTGCGAAAGCGTGGGGACTGTTCGACGGTCAGGTTGTCATCATGATTCATTCCGGTTCTCGTGCGTGGGGGGCTATGCTAGGACGGGATTATACGAAAAGCTTCAAGGAAGCCATGTACAAATGGGGGATTCATAATCCCGAGCCGAGCTTGGTATATGCCCCGATCCAAAGCGAGGAAGGGCAACAGTATTTGAATTTGATGTACTCCGCGCTGAACTTTGCGGTAACGAATCGGCATATGATTGGATTTTCAGTAGAGCAGGCGTTTCGGGATATTTTTGGTAGTGAGATGCGTACACCAGTCCTGTATGATCTGATGCATAATTACGCCTTGAAGGAATTCCATCGCAACACACCGATGCTCGTCCACCGCAAAGGAGCGACGAAGGCGCTGCCAGCAGGCCATTTCCAAAATCCGAAGGCTTACCGTGAAACGGGACATCCAGCATTGATTCCAGGTTCTATGGGAACATCGTCCTATATCATGGTTGGATCGGAGGCCGGGGCCAAAAACTTTTATTCGATCTGTCATGGTGCTGGGCGTGTTCGTTCCCGCAAAGCAACCAAGGAGCTCGTAACTATTGATCAATTCGAGCAGGCAATGCGCGTGGGGCAGGAAGATGAAATCATGGTGAATCACCGTTCGCTCGCTTCCATCCTTGATGAATGCCCGCAAGCCTATAAAGATGTGGATCAAATCATCGATTCAGTTGTGGGAGCAAATCTAGCCTCTGTCGTAGCAAAATGTAACCCTCTTATTGCCATAAAAGGAGTATAATGAAGAGTGGCTTCCTGAAAATTTTGGGGAGCCACCTTTTGCGATTTAACTTACACTAAATTACAGAAGTTAAATTGTGAACAAAATGCGTGAGAAGTTTCAAAAAATAGGTTCGAATGTAACATAAATTGCTTCGCTTCCTCAACCGATACCAAAAGAGAGACAAAATAGGGGAGATAGGGGAACAGATATGCCTACATACTATTACTTCACCTGCCTAAAATGCCGAACCCGGGGGGGAGTTTTCGGCGAACAGGCCTGGGGCTGGGGAAATTTTGACATGATCGAGTCCTTCAAATACCTGGCTCACCACATCCGTACATGCGGAGAAGATTCGATTCGCGTGATTTCTGAGGATGTAGATGATTATGTAGATCAGCTGCACGGAGAATACAACACCTTCCTTGAGCAAACGAAGCATATATTTCCGCATTCCAAGGATTGGGAGTTCCTTGATCGATGGAAAACACTAAAAGTAGAAGAAATGAAGTTAAAATGGGTCGAGGAAAACCGGATCATGCATCCAGATGATCGGATGAAAATATGCGGAGTGCTTGATTCCGTGGACATCTTGAAAGAAGGGGCGGGAAGAGTCTCCTTCAGTGCTAGCGTGACGGATGATGATGGGAAAGTGTGGAAAATCGTAGCTAATATGGGCGAATTACCCATCTTAAAACAGGCGTATATCATCATTGGCGTCATGCAAGAGCATTCTACATTAGGAGAAGTCATCGAGGTGTACAAGATGATTCCACGAGTCGCTGTTCAAGAGGAAAGGGGCAATGATCATGATTCTGGAGACAATCGGGCAATTACTAATTAAAGTGCGCGAGGAAAATCCACTCGTTCATAACATAACGAACGTAGTTGTTACGAACTTTACAGCGAACGGCTTGTTAGCTCTTGGTGCATCACCTGTCATGGCGTACGCCAAACAAGAGGTGGCAGACATGGCAAAAATCGCCGGAGCTCTTGTATTGAATATAGGGACATTGAATGAGCATGAGATCGAAGCGATGTTGATCGCAGGAAAATCCGCGAACCAGCATGGCGTGCCTGTTTTGTTTGATCCGGTGGGAGCGGGAGCGACATCGTATCGAACCGAGACAAGTCAACGTCTTGCGCAGGAACTCGACCTTGCCTTCATTAGAGGAAATGCTGCCGAGATCGCCAATGTCATCGGGGAGCGCTGGGAGATTAAAGGTGTAGATGCGAAGGAAGCAGGCGGAGATGTAGAGGACCTGGCGAGAGCAGCAGCGAAAAAGCTAAGGACAATCGTTGCGATTACGGGCAAGGTCGACGTGATTTCGGACGGAGAAACGACTTACTCGATCCATAATGGTCATCCAATCTTAACGAAGGTGACCGGAACAGGCTGTTTGTTAACGTCTGTTATGGGAGCGTTTGCAGCCATTGCAAATGACAAGCTGATCGCAGGAGCTGCGGCATTGGTATGCTACGGTGTTGCTGCTCAGCTGGCAGCAGAGAAAGCAGCGGGAGTAGGTCCAGGCAGTTTCCAAATCGAATTTTTGAATGCCTTGCATAACGTAACCGCAGACGATGTTCGCCGTTTTGGATACATCGAAAAAAAGGAATAAAAATTCCCCTTTAAAAAAGGGGAGAAAATGGCCGTAGAACGATTAAGCTAGATATGTTAGACAATAGCTGTAATTTCGTAGTGAATAAGACAGCAGCTTCTTCTGGTGCTCTGAGAGTGATAGGAATATAAATTCTACGTGATCATCATCGGATGGACGGACATAAAAACGGGAAATACCATGACAAATAATTTCTCTCTTTAACGTCAGCGCCACACTGGCGTCTGTTCGTATGTGCAATTCCACGCTCGTACCCTCCTTGGACATTCAATAGAGTACCAAAAAAATACAAGGAAAAACAAGGGAATTATGTCTGATTCATGTCCAAGTTGTTACCGTTTTTTGGATGAAAACTGACAAGGAGAACGATTCAGAAAAAGCTAGCGGGGATTGCTGGGAAAGCACCCTGTCCGAGAGAAAAAATTCGAGATGAGTCCGGCCATTCTCCCTTTTTCCGTTGAGTTGTTTACTTTATTTCGAAGGCAGCGTACGAGCTCCTGATCGCAGTGACAAGAAAAATAGCCGTGCTTTTGATAGCAATAATCATGCCTCTTGCAGCATCTGTCGACACCATCAATTGGCGCACCCGGCCCGGAGCATCCAGGCCCACACCAGTTTCCGTACAAACAGGGGAAGCCAACTGCACGGCGTTTTCTTTTTGACAACTGAATCACTCCGTCTTGTAAAGGAATACTACTTGTATCATATTGAAGAGGAAGTGAGGTTGCTTTAGGCAATCTCCCTTTTTTCGGACGAACGAGGGAAAAACTTTCAAAATATCACTTGAAATCATGCTATGAATATGATAGATTAATTCTTGCCGAAGCGAACGCTTGCAGGCTCGATGGATGGATGTCCGAGCGGCCGAAGGAGCACGATTGGAAATCGTGTAGGCGGTGTCGAACCGTCTCGTGGGTTCAAATCCCACTCCATCCGCCATCATACTTGGCCCGTTGGTGAAGCGGTTTAACACAGCAGCCTTTCACGCTGTCATACAGGGGTTCGAATCCCCTACGGGTCACTTACACCCCCGTATAGTAATCCGGGGCCCCCGCAAAGCACTCGAAAATATGCTTCATTGCATGGACGTCACTTTGTGGGGAAATTTGGAGGCTTAGCTCAGCTGGGAGAGCATCTGCCTTACAAGCAGAGGGTCGGCGGTTCGATCCCGTCAGCCTCCACCATATTTATATGCGGTCGTGGCGGAATTGGCAGACGCGCTAGATTCAGGTTCTAGTGGTGGCAACACCGTGGAGGTTCAAGTCCTCTCGACCGCACCAAGCAAACCCTATATATGGCGGTCGTGGCGAAGGGGTTAACGCACCGGATTGTGGCTCCGGCACTCGTGGGTTCAAGTCCCATCGATCGCCCCATCTATTTTTGTTCAAAATGTAAAATGAAATAGCCCAGCGGTGGCTCCTGTAAAGGAACTGTCGCTGGGCTTTCTTTGTATTTGTTTACGAGTGATCGACAGGTTGATAAAAGTGAAGGCGATTGCCAAAAGGATCGGTCACGCTCACTTCACGCGTTTCCCACGGCGTCTCCTCTATATCAGGGCAAGCATACTTGTATCCTTGACGCAACAGGGACTGATGAAAAAGCTCAATGTTCTCTACCTGTACGCGAATCGCTGAGCCAGGGCAAGCATCCCCGTGATGCTCAGACAGATGAAGCGTACACGATGGAGAGGAAATTTGCATGTACAAAGGAAAATGATCCTCGTAACGATGCTCCCAATCAATCCGAAAACCTAGAAACTCCACATAAAACTCTCTTGCCTTCTCAACATCAAACATTCGAAAAATCGGCGTTATGATCTGATTCATTTGCCCAGAAACCTCCTGATTGTATTGAGGGAGGCGAGGTGCACCCCTTCGTGAAAAATCGTTCGGACAAGCACTTGTGCAATCGTATGCATGCCGGATTCCGTTGCGGGAAACTCTTCTTCTAAACGATCCTTGTAAGCGGCTTGTATCTTCTGAGGTTGTTCTCGTAATAAGGTGACGAGCACTTCGAGATTTGGTGGCGGTGTATCCCAGTCAGCAGGCTTTGTCCCGAAGTTAAACCATTCGTTGAAGCCAGGGGGGATTGGGATCGTTTCTTTTGTAAGGTGAGCGATCCATAAATACTGATCGAGATAGATGTGCCCCAGATTCCACAAGATATTGTTGGAGAAACCTTCGGGAATGATGTTCGCATCTTCATCCGTCAAGCCATCGATTGCTTTTAACGTCTCCTGTCGATAATCCTCTAGCTGCTGGAATAACACCTTATGCCGTTTTTCCATGCTTTTCCCCCTTTAGTGGAAGTCTTCGCAAATAAATTCGAGGGAGAGAATCTACCTTCCTTCTAGTTGGAAGGGGGGTACCACCAAAAAAGCGTGCAGAACAACTCGTCTGCACGCTTCTTCTATGCTGGGTATAGGAAACGGCGCTACATTCTTTCCTGCTCGAGGGCGTGAGAAGGAGAGAATAGTCTTCGCCAGTTTACTTGCGGTACACAAATGGCAGCGAGGATCATGAATACGCCACCCCATTGAGGGAGAGAGACAGTCTCTTGAAGCACAAAACTCGACAGAAGCACGACTGTGGGCAGCTCGACTGCACTTAAAATGGTAGCCAGTCCATTGCCGATCCGCGGCACACCGACAGCCAAACAGAAGATCGGGATGACCGAACCAAAGATCGCAACCAAAAGACCGAGCGGCAGCAAACCTTGCAGAAGCTGACCATTTACCAAGAAGGTCGGTGGATAAACAATCGAGAGCATCAGGGCTGCCATACTAATCGAAATCGCGCTTCGCAAGTATGGATCCATTCCAGGGAGAATTCGCCCGCTGAAGAAAATGACCAGGGCAAAGGTCGCGCCAGACATCAAACCGAAGATCAATCCGACCATGTCTACGCTCTGAATGCCGCTTTCGCCAAGTCCACTTGCAAGAACGGTCCCTGCGCCAAGCATAACCAGAGATACCCATTTTTCAGCGCTCGGCCATTTGCGATCCACAATCGTCTCCAGCAAGACACCGATCCAAGTAAACTGAAAGAGGAGAACGATTGCGAGCGAAGCAGAGACCCGACTAACAGCCTGGTGGTAAAAAAGACTGGTTGACGCCATCATGAGGCTGGCTGGTGCCAAAAGCAACAAATACTTGAAGGAAAACCGTTGCTTGGAGAAAAAGATGGCCATGACCGTCATGATCAAGCCGCCAAAAATCAATTGGCTTCCGCTCATTTCAAATGGCGTAAAGCCGAGTTGAAAAGCATGCTTCATGAAGATCGAGAGAACACCGTAGCTGCACGCGCCGAGTAAAACTAAAAAGATAGATCGCCAGTATGTCATAAGTAAAAGTTCCTTTCGTATGACTAAACTCGGAAGAATAATGACTATTGTACTACAGGTCTAAAAGTGGTACAATAAATTTTTTGTACATGCTTTATTGTGCTACTGAGGTGATTAGCTAGCTGCATGCATTGGTAATATGGTAACGGATGAAAGTGTAGGGGACACCTTATTTTACGTGAGAATACATAGCTGTTTTTTCGTATTTCCGTTACACTACTTCATAGAGAAGAAGTTTAAAAGTCGTCTATAGAAAAAGAGAAGGCGAAACACACGGAGGAGCAAGGATGAGACAGGGGATTATTTATGCAAGTGTGGCGTATTTGGCTTGGGGGTTACTCCCGCTCTATTGGAAGCTGTTTCAGACAATGGGGGCATGGGAGATACTCGCGCATCGAATCGTTTGGTCGATTATTTTTGTCGCAATCATTATCCAGGTAACGAAACGTTGGCGCAGTATGTGGAAAGCAGTTACTGGTTTTAAAATGTTCGGAGCATTAGCGATGTGTTCACTGCTAATCAGCGCAAACTGGCTCATTTTTATCTGGGCAGTGAATAACGATCAAGTCATGCAAACGAGTCTTGGTTACTACATGAATCCTCTCATCACCGTACTGCTCGGAGTCCTTTTCTTAAAAGAAAAAATGCATGCTGGGCAATGGCTCGCGCTTATACTCGCGGCTTTCGGAGTCATGTTTATCACCTTTCAGTACGGTGAGATTCCATGGGTTTCTCTATCACTTGCCCTGACCTTTGCTTTTTATAGCCTGGCGAAAAAAATCGTCCGAATGGAAGCGATGATCGGACTGGCGTGGGAGACGCTGTTTGTGGCCCCTATTGCTTTCGGTTATCTGTTGATGCTACAGGTCAATGGGACGGAGACGATGTCATCCTTAACGTGGTGGCAGCTTGTATTGCTGACGCTGGCGGGGGTGGCTACTGCCATGCCGCTCTACTGGTTTGCCCAAGCAACGACTAGACTCCCACTTTCCGTTGTGGGCTTCATTCAATACTTGGCGCCTACGATATCGCTCTTATCAGCTGTTTTCTTGTTTGGAGAGCCTTTCACCCAAACGCATCTCATCAGCTTTGGATTCATCTGGTCTGCGCTCATCGTATTTACGGTGTCTTCTGTACGGATGAAACGAAGAGCTGCCCCAATCAATCCTGAGGTCGCTATCAAAAAACAAGCGTAAACATAAGAAAACTCCTGATCCTCCGAGAAAGACTCGGATATGGTCAGGAGTTTTTGCTTACAAGGACGTAATTAGCAAATCGCTTCGCCGTGCTTTTTCATGCGGTATGCGCCGTGATTAGTAGGGCCCACATATTTATTGAGCGCAAACGAGTGGCGAATCGCTTCGGTAATAAATTCTTTGGCAACAGCTACTGCGTTGTGTACAGAGCTTCCTTTTGCCAATTCAGCACAGATTGCAGCTGAGAATGTGCAGCCGGCACCGTGAGTAAAGCTGGTCTCAAAGCGTTCTGATTCCAATACCTCAATCGTGTTCCCGTCATAGAAGACATCTACGGCATTGCCGCTTTGAAGCTTGCTGCCACCTTTTACAACGACATAAGAGGTGCCGAAGTCATGGATGCGCTTCGCCGCTTCCTTCATGTCATCAACACTTTTCAGTGCGCCCATTTGGCTAAGAATACCAGCTTCGAACAGGTTAGGAGTCGCAACTGTCGCATGTGGGAGCAATACCTCGCGCAGGCTGACTGCAATTTCTGGATGGAGTGCTTCGTCTGCACCCTTACAGATCATCACTGGGTCAACGACAACATTTTTCAAATCGTATTGTTTTATTTTACGGGTAGCGAGGTCGACCAGTTCAGTGGTTCCGAGCATCCCTGTTTTTACAGCATCTACGCCAATTCCTGCGAGTACGGTTTCGATTTGTTTTTCCAGGATCGAAACATCGATCGGAAACACTTCGTGAAACCATTCGTTATGTGGATCTTGGGCTACGATAACGGTGAGGGCGGTCATCCCGAAAACACCAAGCTCCTGAAACGTTTTGAGGTCTGCTTGCTGACCAGCTCCGCCGCTGGTGTCGGAACCTGCAATGGTGAGTGCTTTCTTCATGGTCATTGTGATTATCTCCCTTTGTATACCGCTGCACAATCGAAGCGGATCTATACTGTCATGCGCTGTAATGCCTCTCTCTATATTAAAGAGGAAGAAATCAGTGCTGTCAATAATATCCCCAAAATATAAAAACCGCCTCCCTTAGCGGGCAAGCGGTTTATGTATGTGTGCATTTATGCTTGAGAAGCAGCGTGGTGAAAAGAGAAGCTGATGGTAGTGGACATAGACTTGGAACGCTTGGTTGCAAGCTGCTTCGCTTGCTTTGCTGCCTCAAACATACTAGGTGCCTTGATGATTTCAACCCATCTGCGTGTTGCTGTTTCAAATAAAAAGCGATAGATAGTCATCTTCTTCGCCCCTCCATGGTTTGTTGACATCTACATTGTAATACGCAGCGGGCTGCAAAAGGTTACATAGCTGTTACATATTTTTGAAGAAAATATGGTTACTTTGTAAAACGTAAATTGTTTCCGAAAGAAGCGTTACGTTTTGCGAAATGTTACGTCTTTAGTATGTGATGTTTACGAAAGCTTCCATTTTGAAAGAACGAATGAGGTGCGACAAAAGATGGTCAATTCAACAGGAGAGCTGACGGTGACAGGGGTCAATCACAGCTACGGAACGGGAAAAATCAAAGTGCCCGTACTGTATGATATCAACCTTCATATCAACAAGGGAGAATTCGTCGCTCTGTGCGGCTCGTCGGGTTCTGGCAAGTCTACGCTCTTGAATTTGCTTGCAGGTTTGACCAAGCCAGAGGAAGGGAGTGTCATGGTCAGCGGAGCGGAGATTTCCAGCTACAACGAAAACGAACTATGCATGTTTCGCCGGAAAAACATGGGCTTTATCTTCCAGTCATACAATCTGCTCCCAAATCTGACAGCGTTGGAAAACGTAGAGCTTCCCTTGATTTTTGCAGGCGAAAGCAAGAAAAAACGTAGGGCTAAAGCAACGGAAATCCTACACCGCGTAGGGCTGGAAGGTCGTATCGATCACAGACCCAATGAGCTTAGTGGTGGACAGCAGCAGCGTGTCAGTATCGCGAGAGCGCTCGTCAATCAGCCTGGCATCATCTTGGCGGATGAGCCGACGGGGAACCTGGACTCGAAGACAGAACAAGAGATTCTCCTATTAATGAGAGAAATGAACAAGGAAAATGGGACTACGTTCATCATCGTTACCCATGAGCAGGAAGTAGCGGAACAGTCCGACCGCGTCATTTATCTCCAGGACGGACGGGTTGTACAAAAAAGGACAAGACCAGCGTAGGCGAGGGTATGAGGTGAACAAACAGTGAAGGTAATGGATTCTTTTCGCATAGTCTGGAGGAACCTGTGGCGAATGAAGCTGCGGACAGCCCTCACGTCGGTTGGTGTCATGATCGGGACGGCTGCAATCGTCGCGATGATGGCGCTTAGTTTAGGACTTAAAGAAAGTGCAGTAAAAAGCTTGGAGAACTTCGGGAACTTGACAGAGATGGACGTCGAGCCATTGCGTTGGTACGAGGAAAATGGCGAATGGATTGATGTTCCAGAGGATAAAGTCAAGAAGCTGAATATGCAAGCGGTACAGGAATTAAAAAAGATTCCTGGCATTCAGGCAGTTATGCCGATAAAAGAATTACGAGAGCAAGCGAAGCTTAAGGTAGGTAGACGAGAAGGTTACGTACAGCTTATTGGGGTGGATGTGAATGAGTCGGCTGCCTATCGCAAAAATGACATTGAAAAAGGAAACTACCTGACAGGGGCGCCACAAGAGATAGTCGTTGCTTTCGATGTATCCAGAGAATTGCGAGATGTAGAAAAGGAAAAGCGCGAGGAACGGCGAAGAAAAGCCGGAGCTGGACGGCACGAAATGTCTCAGATGCCTCCTCCTGATATAGGGGGGGGAGAAGCACTGGCCTTCAATCTCGTAGACAGAGCAGGGACTCTCATCTTGTCACGCGAATATCGCATCGACGATGAACCTAAATACGAGAAAAAAGAACTGCGTGTGAAGGTTGTTGGTCAATTAAAGAAATCTGAAGAACGTAACTCGTCAGCCGCGGTTTATGTACCGATTAACGTTGTGAAAGAGCTGAACGAGTGGGTTACGCGCAGTCGAGGTGACGAAGTCGAAGAGGGTGCATCGCGCCGCTCACGCGATAAAGCCAAAAAGGAAACATTTGAATTTGACAGAATTACAGTCAAGGTAGAATCTCGTGAAAAAGTCGAGGGTGTAGTCCAAGCGTTGAAGGAAAAAGGCTTTGAAGTATGGTCGCCTGCACGTGAGCTGGAAACCATCAATAACTTCTTCTTCGTGATTCAGATGGTCCTCGGAGGAATTGCAGCAATCTCCTTGCTCGTCGCAACCATTGGAATCGTCAATACGATGATCATGTCGATTTTAGAGCGAACCAAAGAGATTGGCATCATGAAAGTAATCGGAGCGACTGTGCTGAATATTCGTTGGCTGTTCTTAATGGAGTCAGGCTTTATTGGCTTAATTGGTGGACTAGCTGGTCTCGGCATGGCGTGGGGAGCGGTTGAGCTCGTGAATTACTTCGGAGCGTCTGGCGGTCTATTGGATAGTCTGAACATGGGCTATGGGGGTGGAGGAGATCCTGAGGCTGAGCCGACAAAGCTAGCGGTCATTCCGAGCTGGCTGGCACTGTTTGCGATTGGCTTCTCCTTTATTATTGGGGTATTGGCGGGAATCTTCCCGGCGATCCGCGCGTCTCGTTTAAGTGCGCTGCAAGCGATTCGATCTGAATAAGTGATGAAATGTGAGGAACGTAAGATGAACAAGAAAAAATGGATCATTATCGCCACGGTTGTGGCCGTACTTGGAGGGGGCAGCTATTACGGCTACTCGTACTTCAAGGGCGAAGAGGTTACAGAAGAAAAGCCAGAAGAAAAACCGACCTTCCCGACAGCGATCGTGGAACGTGGTGACGTTAAGAAGACGATCAACTCAGCAGGTACAGTGGAAGCAAAGGCGCGTGAGGAGGTCAAGCCAGAGCTCAGCGGCAAGGTGCAACGTGTGCTAGTTAAGGAAGGCCAGTCTGTAAAAAAAGGCGATGTCTTGTTCACGATAGACAGCTCGGATGCGCAGCTGGAAATTCAAAAGCTGGAGTTGGACATTGTTAAGGCGAAAAAAGAGCTAAGTGAAATTAAACAAAAGAAAGACAAGATCACGTCTACAAAAGAAGGAAAAGTGGTTGAGGTCCTTGTGGAAGAAGGGCAAGATGTAAGACCGGACCAGGTAGTAGTCAAGCTGGCTAACACCGACTATTTGAAAATTGTCGGGCAGTTTACCGCCTACGAGTCTGAACGGTTCAGTGTAGGTCAAAAAGTGAAGGTATTCATTCCAACTTCCATGTATTTTGTGGATGGTGTTGTCACGAAAGTGGATAGAATAGGTCAAAAAGTAGAAGGTATTGGCGGAATTCACGATGTTGAGGTTTTGGTCAAGAAGCCTGGGGCCATTTATGTTGGGGACATGGGTGAGGTTCAGTTCACGGATGATAAGGGCCTCTTATATGTAAGCCGAAATCAGCAAGAATTCCAGCTGCCGGATGAAATGGAAATCTTGGCCGGTACGTACGGGAAAATCGGCAAGGTCGACGTGAAAAAGGACGATGTAGTCAAAGTAGGGCAGCAACTGTTCAAAATGGATATGGAAGCATCCGGTATGGAGCTGATGGAAAAAGAGCTAGCGCTAAAAAGTTCCTTATTGAACATGGAGCAGAAAAAGCGTGAAATTGCAAAAAATCAAGTAACAGCGCCCATTAGCGGTGTAATCACCAAGCTAGGCGTAAAAGAAGGCGAAGCGCCAGGATCAGAGCCTGCAGCCATTATTATGGACACGACTTCTGTTTACTTTGTGGCAGCCGTCGGAGAGCTTGATATTCCCGCGATTAAAATCGGACAAAATGTCGATGTTTACGTGTATGCATTCGGTACCGAGCCGTTTAAAGGCAAAGTCGTAGAGCTCCCGAAAGAAGGGAAAAAAGAAGACAAGGAAGTTCGTTTCGCGGTAAAAGTGGAACTGCTGGACAAGGCTGAGTTTAAGCATGGGATGACGGGAGACAGCGATATTATCGTCGCCCAAGCACAGAATGTCCTGCGCTTGCCAAGCAATGCGGTTGAAATTCTGGGACCGGGTCAGGGAACGGTAATGGTGAAAGATCCGAGCACCGGAGATCCAATGCCGAAAGACGTAGAAATCGGGATTGAAGGATATGATTTTATTGAAATCAAAGGCGGCTTGAATGAGGGAGAAGAGGTTCTGGTGACCAACTCCGAAGGCATGTAACAGCCAATCGAATTCGTTTTATAGCGACAGCCCCGTTGCCACTGGCCAAAGACCTGAGCAAACGGGGCTGTTTTTTCATACGCTTTTCAACAGTTTCAAAGCAATGGTAACGTTACGGATATTTGCGACGTCAAACTATGTAAAGGATGGGAAATTGTACAGCCGTTTTCTTTTGCAAACTGATCAGCAACAGGTGCCATAGAGAGCTGGGCTACTGCAATAGGTTGGTCTGGAAACGTTTGGTGGAGCTGATACAGGGCTTCTTTTATCGCTTCTCTGTAGGCTTCTTGCTTGTTTTCCATGAGCAGGTCAAAAGCATTTTCGACGAGAGATACTTGTATCTCTGGATGAAGGTTGTGGGAATGGGCGTATTTCACGAGACGCTCCATCGTAGGTTGGACAGTAGCGGGATTGGAGAACAGCAGAACTTGTGGCTTAGTATGCCGTGCTAGCTCTTGAAAAAAAGGTCCATCGATTGTAAAGAGTGGGACAGTGGCAGTTGCCTCATCCTCTGGTGTTACCAGTGCGGCATACTGCGTGCAAGTGATCACGATTGCATCGACCGCGCAGCTCTGCATCCAGCTTAGTTGCTCACGTAATTTGGCATGCGAATGTTCCTTGGTATGGACAGAGGCTCCCGCGTTTTGCAGGAGTAAACCTGGGTCCACAAAATGTATGAGCTCTACGTCAAAGGCTGCGAACGCATCTGAAAAAAGGGGAATATTCGAATGATGTCCATGGAGACAGGCAATACGGGTCATCGTGCAGCTCCCCCATGCAGAGTATCCTTTTCTGATTTCTTATGGGCAAGGACGCGAATACGCTTGTAATCGAGCACCCAGTGCCCCTCTTGATACAGAGCAGGACGCAGTATGTCAGCGACTTCCCTACATACTTGCTGAATTTCATCTGAGGACAGTCCCGCAAAAAATGGACTGCAAAAAGAATTCAGCCAATGCGAAAGCCCCAGATCCCCATCAGCCATGACGGTCGGGCGATCAAAATGGGAGGCAAGGACGACGTGGAAGCCTTGCTTTTCCAAAAGAATCGTGTACTCTCCAATGCTGGGAAAATACCAAGGCGAGCGTTCATCAGCAGATATTCCTTTTCGTGCCAATACAGTCTGTAATGCCTTTGTGATTTGTCCGCAATTGCCTTGTCCTCCAAATTCTGCGACAAAGCGTCCTCCAGGCGCAAGAGCCAGCCAAATGGTTTCAATGACTTCCGCAGGACGATTCATCCAGTGGAGTGCGGCATTGGAAAAGACAGCGTCGTATCTGACATCTGTACGATACGTATGTGCATCGGCTACTTCAAAGGCAAACTGCGGATATTTTTGGCGAGCAGCTTCAATCATGGCGGCAGAAAAGTCGATTCCTGTCACATTTGCTCCTGAATGAGATAGTTGAGCACACAGGTCACCTGTTCCACAGCCTAAGTCAAGAATGCTTTCTCCAGGAGCCGGCTGTAGCCAGTCCACTAACCCTTTGCCGTATTCAGAAACGAAATTCATTTTGGCGTCGTATAGCCCGGCATTCCATTGATTGGTTTGAACCATTTGAATCGCCTCCCTTTGTCCATTTTTACCGACTGGGGAGATATAAGTCAAATCTATATAAATTATAAACCGGATAGTTTTTAACTATATTCAGGGTGTGAAAAAGCTTTACGATCGCAAAGGATATTTCGCTGTTTTTGTCGAATGATCACAGTTGAAAAATTGTAAGGAAGAAATAGGAGGACAATTCGTGAAAAAATGGGTTGTAAAAGCACTTCTAGTGTGTTTGGCAACGGGCACCTTTTTATCAGGTGTTTCAGTACCGCCAGCCATGGGGGCCGGGGCAACAGCATCCATGAAAAAAAACAGCCAAGTATCTAAGCCACTCCGGCAGCAGCCTGTTCACGATATGGTTATCTTTAACGATTATCAGGTTGCCGGACTGGATTCAAATGGTTGGAACTGGGTGAAGAACGATGAGTTTATTCTTCCTCCCGAGACACCACTTGATATTGATATGATACAGACCACTTATGGAACTGGCACTAACCTCAATCGGAAGCAAGTTTTATTGGATGGCGTAGAGTTATCGGAGTATCAAGCCGAAAATACCTCGTCACAGACTTCTTTCAAATGGCAGGTACCTCGGTTTACCATTCCAGCACAAAAGCTGTCTGCTGGCTCGCATACCTTGACCTTTATTGTGACGGATGCCATAGGAAAAAGCAGCACATTGCATGTCCGATTTATCGTAGAGGCCAAAAATTACCCGAGCATATTCAATGGGGAAAAGGCAGAGGGAGAACCAGTGCCAAGTGGCGGGCAAACCGCGATTTTTGGAATGATGGGTTCACACGACTTTGCCAGTTCTGTACCGGGCACATGGAAATTAACAAATAAGTCCACGAGTGCAGAGATGAGGTCTGTTCCTGCAACCGTATTTTCGACGGGGACATTGTTGACGGGGCAGTATGAGCTCCTCTTTGTTCCAGACGATTCAGCCATGTCATCTTGGATGACGACGATTCAAGTAGGCGTTGCAGAGCTGTATATGGGAACGGATGCAAGCGGTCAAAAGCTGACGCAAGATCAGAAAATAACCGCTCCATCAGCACCAGGGAAGGTTCCATTGTTTTCGCCAATCCCAGGAAGATGGTCGGTGAACGGAACAGGACAAACCTTGACAGACGCGCAACATTTTGAGGTGGACATTCCTGAGAGACTGGCCGGAATCACAATCGCTGTTACCTTTGAGCCTGTTTCGGGGCAAAAAGAGACATCGTCTTTGTGGGGCGATACTTCGGCGACAACGGTTCAAATACAAATACCAGGTGCACCAAATGCCTGCGGCCCTGCTAATGGAAATGTCACGATGGATGTGTTGATGAAGCAGAACGAACAATCAACACCGATGGTAGAAAAGATGAACCTGTATTCCTCTGATAATACAATCAAGCTGTATCAGAATCCTGTTCATGTGATCTGGCTGGCAACTGCTGCCGATCACATCAAATATGGAAGTGAAGTGGATGATGATGAGGGGCCGGGTGTATGGGCAATCGATAACGTCATTGCCGACGAGAGCAAATTGAGTTGGGATCACACGGCATTGCTGTTGTCCGGCTACAAGCCAGGTCGCTACAAAGTCAACTACTATAGCAAAAGAGACCCGGCGCAAGTATGGTGCGGCTACGTTCAGGTGATAGAAGATTCGTCTCCAATCAAGACGTATCCGACATGTGAGCCGGATGATACAGGTGTAGCTCCGCCAAGCTCGCCACTTCTTCTTCGAAGCGAGAGCGGCAAGGAATACCGGGACGGACAAAAGATTACCGTGAACGCAGGCGATGATCTCGAAGAATGGGAAGACTTAAGGCTGATCGCTACTCATGCTGAGCTTGTCGGTTCCAAAAAGATCAGGGATAAGAGCGAAAAGAAATCCTATTATATGCCGAAATTTGAATGGAAACATGGAGAAATTGGTATGGGTGCCAGTCGGAAGCACAGTAACGGTACCATTTCCTCAGAAAATCGGATCGAGATCTTTTTCGGGGAAGAAGAGATAGCCAGCATCAAGCCTAGCAAAGATGATGGCGACGATGGCGAGGGGCTTGAATCACTGGATCTGAAAAGGTACATCGATACGGATAAGCCTGGGGAATACAAGATCAAGGTAACGAATACGCTCAGCAATAAGACCTGCACGGTTATCAACTCCAAAAGAAAGTCCACGAAGAAAACCGATGTAAATGAGCGCAATGAAACATTGACGCTTACAATTGAAGTGAAGTAGATAGGAAAACCCCCTTGCATTTTGGCATGGGGGTTTTCGACTACAAGGGGAGGAAGTCCTGTGACTAATGAGCAGAAGGCGATCTTGGAAAAGTTCGGCTTTCGGATCGAAGGAGAGCAAGTGAAACATTTGAAGCTGGGAATCGTAAGAAATAAAAAAGAATTCGTCTGTCATGCCACGTCAGAAGAGTTGCAGGACTATATCAAGTCCATGTTACGCAACCAATGTCAGTGGAAGCGAGGAGAATCTGAGTGAGAGCACCAGGGAGGTTGTTGGGTTTGAGGGAGTCTAGGGAGACATTGGTTACGGCATTACGTGAAGTGGAGGCTTGGGAGAAGGACCAGAACGATTTATGGTTCTGGGAAAAGCTTGGCAGACTTCCTTTTGTTCTGCTGGATCGGATTACGCCTGCATTCGTTCAGGAGAAGCTGGGAAAAGCCGTAGATGAAATGGCAGCCTTTCTTGAGACAGGTGGAACCTATTTGGTGCAGGATGAACCGATATACAAGCGGTTTGGCAAACGGTTAGAGGGACAGGGCACTTCTGATGTTGGGAAAGAGGAGATTACTGCTGTACCGCTTACGATCATGAATGATGTCGCAATGGAGTTAAAGGATTCACGTGCAAATTTTGCCACGGTCCAGGGTGCGACGACTGGCTTCGGAGGGATTTTTACCCTCGCGATCGATATTCCGCTTTTGATGGGGACATCCCTAAAAGTATTACAAGAGATGGCACTTGCCTATGGCTATCGACCTGAAGAGAAGAGGGAGCGGCTGTTTGTCGTCAAATGCTTGCAGTTTGCTTCATCAGACATTGTAGGGAAAAAAGCGATACTCGCGGAACTCTCCCGCTTTGATGATCCAAGTGCGCAGCGAGAAGTCATGGCGCAATTGCAGGGATGGCGTGAAGTTGTGGTAACGTACACAGAAAACTATGGGTGGAAAAAATTATTTCAAATGGTGCCGATTGCAGGTATTTTGTTCGGGGCGTATTTGAACCGCTCAACCGTACAGGATGTCGCCGAAGCGGGGATGATGCTGTACCGCAAACGACGCATCCTGGAGCGGCTTCGCGAGTGCGAAAAGAGCGAGGAGATTACAAAGACCACTCCTCAGCCGTAAGAGCATAAATGAGATGGTCCTCCCATACACCGTTAATTTGCAAATAGCGTAACGAAAGCCCTTCCTGGCGAAAACGGTTTTTTTCCAAGACGCGAATGGAAGCTTGGTTGCGAGGCATAACAGCAGCTTGCACCCTATGCAGTCCAGCCTCCGTTAAAGCAAAGCGAAGGGCAAGATTTACGGCTGATGTCGTATAGCCTTTGCCATTGCAGGCCTGATCCATGAAGTAGCCAATCGTTGCATTTTGCCATGCGCCGCGTGCGACATTCGACAACGCTACACGTCCAACCATCTTTCCGGATTCTCGGGAGAATACGCCGAAAGCATAGGCGGTGCCACGTTCAAAATCATTCTGCGCTTGCAAAATCTGCTCTTGCTGTGCTGGGAGGGTCAGAAATGAAGCGGGGCGTATCGGTTCAAAGGGTTGGAGAAAGTCATGATTACGCAGCCGAAGCTCTAGGAGCTCGGCTGCGTCTTGTTGGTGGAGAGGCCGTAAGAGAATCTCGTCCGTATGTAGTGCCATGAGATCAATCCTCCTTAAAAAGCTGGATTGATAGTATAGCATGTGCCAGAGTATTTGGGAAACATCAATTAGCCGAGCAATTCAGCAAACGATACTCCAAATGCTTTGCAAGTTTCCACTTCTTTTGCAGTAGGAGAAAGCTCGATTTTCAAGCCTTCCAGAGGAGTTTCCGCGCCGCGCTCGCTCGCCTTTTTCAGCAAAATATCAACAGCTGCACCGACATGCTCGTAAGCGGAGTCGCAAGAGCCAAAAGCAACGACCTTTTTCCCGCTGAGGTCAATATCGTCCATTTCCTCATAAAAATCCAGGCATTCGTCTGGCAGTTCGCCATCGCCCCATGTGTAGGCGCCAAGCAAGATTCCGTCGTAAGCTTCGAGTTCTTTTGCGCTTGCATCCATCACTTCTTTTATCTCCAGCTCAGCACCAGTAGAACGAATACCTTCTGCAATTGCTTCAGCAATTTCCTGTGTATTCCCTGTCATGCTCGCGTAAACCATCAAAATGCTCATAAAACGTAAACCCTCCAATTAGATAATGAGTATCATTCTCAATAATAAAATAATGAAAATGAGAATCGTTGTCAATAACTTTTTTCTTATTGCCACGTTTCATTGATTTTGGTAGAGTTAAATAAAATTATAATAATGTACACTAAATAGAGGTGCGCCGAAGAAGAGTAAGTCTTTTCGCAATCTGCCAGGGGGCAGGAGAAGGAAGAAAGGCTAAAGCGCCGAAGCTTATGCTATGCCCCTACGTAGCACAAGCTGGGGTGTCTCATGAAAAATGAACATCCTGTCACAATGGACCGTACGTCTTTTTGTGGAGCGCTATTTATGATTTGCTTACGTAGTATCAAGAGCAATGAGATAGCGAATGCACTCATTGCTTTTTTTGATTTACCATGCTGTTATTTTGAGGAGGATGTAACTGTGAACATGATGGATGCTAACGAAATTATCGCGTTTATTCAAAAAAGCGAAAAGAAAACACCGGTGAAGGTATATGTGAAAGGGAACCTGGAGGGAATCGACTTCGGTGCGAGCTCCAAAGCCTTCATTACGGGTCCTACTGGTGTTGTTTTTGGTGAGTGGAAAGAGATTGAGCCAGTGCTCGCTGCTAACGCAGACAAAATTGAAGATTATGTAGTAGAAAGCGACCGCCGCAACTCTGCCATTCCATTGCTGGATACAAAAGGGATTCAAGCCCGTATTGAGCCAGGCGCAATTATTCGTGACCAAGTGACAATCGGTAACAACGCGGTCATCATGATGGGTGCTTCCATTAACATTGGTGCAGTTATCGGTGAAGGTACGATGATCGATATGAATGTTGTCGTAGGTGGACGTGGAACCATCGGGAAAAACTGCCACATCGGCGCGGGATCAGTTATCGCGGGCGTTATCGAGCCGCCATCTGCACAGCCAGTTGTTGTTGAGGACGATGTTGTCATCGGAGCAAATGCTGTCATTCTGGAAGGTGTACGTGTAGGAAAAGGTGCTGTCGTTGCAGCAGGTGCTGTCGTCATTGAAGATGTGCCTCCTTACGTGGTAGTTGCGGGAACGCCTGCACGCGTAATCAAGCAAATTGATGAAAAAACTCGTTCCAAGACAGAGATCAAGCAGGAGCTACGTCAGCTGTAAGGGAGAGAGTGCAAATGGACTGGCGTTCGCTCGATGAACAATATATCGTCTCCTCTTACAAAAGACTTCCAATTGCCATAGAAAAAGGCGAAGGAAATTACTTGTACGATACGAACGGGAAGAGTTATCTCGACTTGTTTACTGGACTAGCGGTAAACGTTCTGGGGCATTCTCATCCGCGCATTGTACAGGCTCTTCGTGAGCAGGGAGAGCGCTTCTTGCATATTTCCAATGTATTTTTAAACAAGCCGGCTATTCGTTTAGCCGAGCGTTTGGTTGCGAACAGCATTAATGGTAAGGTGTTTTTCACTAACTCTGGTGCTGAGGCCACTGAGTCTGCGATCAAGCTGATTCACAAATGGACGAAAAACGAGGGAGCAGGTCGTGAAGGCATCGTTGTATTACGCAACAGCTTTCATGGGCGAACACTCGGAGCAGTGCGTCTGACGAGGCAGGCTCACGTCTATCAGGACTTTCCTCAGCCGGCTTTTCCTGTTTATGAACTGGATGTGGAGGATACGGAAGGATTGCGAGCGATTTGCCAGGAAGCAAGACCTGCTGCGGTCCTGATGGAGCCAGTCCTGGGTTCCGGCGGTGTCGTGCCGCTAACGGAAGCGTTCTTGCGAGAGGTAGCTGCGATCTGTGAACAAGAAGGCATGCTCTTTGTCATGGACGAGATCCAGACAGGAATGGGCAGAACAGGAAAGCTGTTTGCTTATGAGCATGCAGGCGTAACGCCAGACCTTATCCTTTTCGCAAAAGGCATAGGGGGAGGGCTTCCACTCGGCGGTGTCATCGCTGGTCCAAAGCTGATGAACCAGTTCAAGCCAGGGGATCACGGAACGACATTCGCACCATCGCCACTGTCTGCTGCCCTGGGGAATGTCGTGTTAGACGAACTGCTTGATCCAGCCTTCATCGCTCACGTAGAAGAAGTGATTGCGTACCTCTGGTCGGGCTTGGAAGCGTTGCGAACGCATCTCCCAGATCAGCTGCAATCCCTTCGCGGAAAAGGCTTGATGGTTGGAATTCCGCTCTCTTCCACCCCGGAAGAGGTTAGCCGCTTGCAGCAAGCATTGCTTGACGAAGGAATTCTCGTTGACGTGACGCAGAAAACGATTGTTCGTCTGCTTCCGCCACTAACGTTGACAAAAGACGATGTGGACCGTTTCCTTGCTGTGTTTGAGGAGCAATTAACAGCAAGAACAGGTACGATAAAGGAGGCGTAGACCATGACGACTTCCTTGTTTACCCAAATTCGCCGAGACCTGCACCAAATACCGGAGCCAGGCTTCGCTGAAGTTAAAACGCAGCAATACTTGCTCGATTATTTGAAAAAGCTGCCTCAGGAGCGAATTGAGATCAAAACGTGGCGGACAGGCATTTTGGTCAAGCTGACAGGAACAAAGCCAAAACGATTAATTGCCTGGCGGACGGATATGGATGGCCTGCCGATCGTAGAGGAAACGTCCTATCCGTTTCGCTCGCTTCATGAAGGATACATGCATGCTTGCGGGCATGACATGCATATGGCAATCGCTCTTGGCCTCCTGACGCATTTTACCGAGCATCCAATTGCAGATGATTTGCTGTTCCTCTTCCAGCCGGCAGAAGAAGGTCCTGGCGGTGCTGAGCCGATGATGGAAAGTGAAGAGTTTGCAGGGTGGCGACCGGACTGCATTTTTGCCTTGCATATCGCGCCCGAATATCCAGTTGGTCATATTGCGACGAAGCCAGGAATTTTGTTCGCCAATACTTCTGAGTTGTACATTGATTTGGTTGGCAAAGGGGGGCATGCAGCCTTCCCCCACAAGGCGAATGACATGGTGGTTGCAGGAAGCCATCTTGTGACACAGCTTCAATCGATTATTTCACGCAATATGGATCCATTGGATTCAGCCGTCGTAACGATTGGCAAGCTGGAGAGCGGGACGAAGCAGAACATCATCGCGGAGAAATCCAGGCTAGAAGGGACCATCCGAACTTTTTCGATGGAATCGATGGCACTCGTCAAGAGCCGCATTGAATCTCTCGTAAAGGGAGTGGAAATAGGCTTTGATTGCCAGGCAACAATTGACTACGGGGTTGGCTACTGCCAGGTTTACAACGAGGAGCAGCTAACGACAGATTTCATGCAATGGGTACAGGAACAATGTGAAGAGGTAACTCTCATCACCTGCAAGGAAGCCATGACCGGAGAAGACTTCGGTTACTTTTTGAAAGAAATTCCCGGCTTTTTGTTCTGGCTGGGTGTGCAAACGCCATACGGCTTGCACCATTCCAAAATTGAACCGAACGAAGACGCGATAGAGGTTGCCATTCGACTGGTCTCCCGGTATTTTACATGGCTTTCGCAACAGGAGTAGCAGGTGTCAGGAGCAAAAAGAGAGTGGCTGGATAGCCGCTCTTTTTTCTGTGTCATTCACAATATTCTCGTCAAGAGTAAGAAGTAGTTACTAACATCTCTGTGCATAAGTCTTTCTTCCTAAGGTATTTGTGCTTGTGGATAATGTGGATAGTGTTGAAAAAACTTATCAGGGCAGCACAACTATTTCCTTTTCCAAACGTATAAACTAGAGAGAAGAAATTCCGGAAAAACAAGCGCTGCCGCGCACACATACAGGAGGATTATTGACATGAAAAAAGCATGGTTATCGGCCTTGTTGGCGTTGACTGTAGCAGCAGGGGTGGGGAGCACTACTGCGCTGGGAGAGGGTGCGATGCGCGTATTTTTCGGTGCGGAAACCGTAGCGAGTGAAATGCCAGCATCCAAGGCTGAATCGGTAGAATCAATAGTGAACAAGCTCGGCGGTTTCGCCGATTACGATCAGCAATCTGGCAAATTGCAAGTGATTAAGCCAAATGTAAATATTATTGTGGTCGAAGGGATTCAGCAGACCCGCAATAAAAATGTCGTTTTCAGCAACCCTGTCAAAGGATACAGCGATAAAAATGTACCTCGTACGTTTAACGTATTCGTAGAGGTTGATGACGCGCCTGTAGCCAAAGACTTGCGCATGCAACTCGTGTTGATCGGACCGGACGGCAAAGAAGTATCTAAAGGGAAAGAATGGAAATACTCTACACAAAATGCAAACAGCTTCTATTTTTCTGAGCCTTTTGTATCTACGAAACTCGAAGCATACGGCACTTATAAAGTTCAAGTTCAAATGAAATCAGAGAAATTCACTTCTTATGTAACCGTCGGTGAAAATACATTTACAGTTGGGCGTTAAAAATTATGGCTTGGATGCGTTTCCACTTTGCATGTCCTCATGCTATAATATACGGAAAAGCCAATATACTTGGTAATAGCAAGTACATGAAAGAAAGGAACGATGGGAGCGAATGGAGACAAATCCCCCGCGATCGTCCACGGATGTAGAAGGCCCGAGTATACGCATTGCCTGGAAAGATGAGCAATCCATTCAGGCAGAGTGGAGCATGACGAAGGAGTTCGAGCAAGAAATAGAGCGAAAGTTTGCTATTCCATTTGCTGAATTGCCTTTTGTCCTACGCCTTTTTGATGTGACGTACCGCAAAGAGATCCGAAATGATGGCACTGACCTTTACACTGATTTTGATATCAACCACCGTTCTTCCGAATGGATTTTGTACGGAGTGACGCAAGGATTGGAATATTGCGTCGATCTGGGAATTCGGATGGTGGACGGAAGGTTTTATTCGCTGTCCAGGTCTCAAATGATTTGATCAACGTGCTCAAGCAACGTACGACTGAGGCAACTGCAATTTTTATACGAAACAGCCCCATTACCCACGAGATCTGCTTGTGGCAATGGGGCTTTTGATTTTTATTGATGGCTCATGGCTTCTCTCGTTGTTTGTCCAACAGTCGCAGGGCCACCGCTAAAACAGCCCATACTGGCATTGGCTCATCTAACTTATTTAGCCATTCAGGCGAGGTCAGCAAACCCTCCTGTAACGCACGATTGCCCAGCTCCAATTTCCAGGGAGGAATCGATTGTGGATCTTCTGGGACGAATTGATCGTACTGGGTCAAGTTGTACGCCTGAATGAGGCGCGTTAGCTTTTCAGCGTACGCAGGATCGGTAGCGTACCCGGCTTCTTCTAAAGCCTGAGCGGCCTGTGCGGGAGTAGTGGCTGCCAGCACGTTTTTGTAAGCGGGCTTGCGTAAAAATTGGGCATGGTCTTCCATGGATTGCTGGTAACTTTCATAAGCGCGGAACTGGGAAGTACGCGTGACTGTCTTTCCGTTTTCCACCTCTTTGCTTTCGATGGTGACAGAGCCGGCAGGTCCCGTTCCCTTTATTCCAAAGAGGTTGTAAGAGGATGTCCCAGTGGCAGGGTGAACAGGTACTTTATTACCCCAACCTGACTCAAGTATCGCCTGCGCTATGATGATGGAGGGGAATATACGATGGTTCGGATAAGACTTTCTGGCGTGGTCAGCAATCAACTGAATAAAAGCTTGCGCATCCATAAGCACACCCCTTTTTTCTCTTTGTTATGCGTATGAAAAAAAGAGGTCGGGGGAAATAGGCCTGAACATGAAAAAACAGTCGATTTTCTCGACTGTTTTCCTATTTTTTCTTTATGGCTTTCGAGGTTGGAAATATTGAATGCGCTTGTTGAAGAGGTGGAGCTCCGCTTTATAATCTCGTGCCAAGTATCGACAGTACTCATTTGCCTTGTTTTTATCGCCGTGTGTCGCTGATTCAGGGAGGGACACTTGTATGTAGTGCTTTTCGGAACCGTTTTCATTTTTGCTCCCGACTCCAACAACGATGGCTTTGTACATGTTTGGGTCTTTTCCTTTGAGAAGGAACCACGAGTCCTTTCCTTCAGGGCGTTCTTCTAGGGTGTAAGGGAAAGCGGCGTCAGCATAGGTCCAGCCCAACTGCTTTCCTGTTTTTGAGGTCATGTCAACGTATCGCGTAAACTTGGCTTTCACGTCGTCAATACTTGCAGATGCTGCGGTAGAACCATCAACGAAATAGATGTAGGCCGATTGAAGTTTCACGACTGCACTCACTCCTAGTACCGGTATTCTGTGCGTTAAGTGTAGCATTGTCTTCCACTCTTTGGCAATGGAGCAGTTGGCGACCGAAAACAATTGCGCGTTTTTTCTGAAAAGTGTAAAATATATATCATATTTATATAGCCGTTAGATGAACGATAAAGGATCATGGAGGAATATACGCATGCAGGAGGCCTCAATTAGACACGTATTCGAAGCTTTAAACACCATGCGCGCCATCGATGTGGTGAACAAAGAAGACTGGGAGCGGGCAGCGAAGGAAGCCGAATTGGATTCCTCCGTACAGTTAAACATTCTCTGGATCATCTATTGTTATGAAGGTGTACGCGTCACGCAAATTGCAGATTGGACCTTCTGGCATCCCTCATCGATTGTCATTCATATCAAGAAATTAATGGAGAAAGGCATGGTGACGATCGAAAAGTCGGAGTTGGATGGGCGGGTGGTTCACGTATACCCGACTGAAAAAGGAAAAGAAGTATTGGAAGCCAGTCGAAGAAGTGTACCAGATATTTTTAGATTGACGTATGCATTGGAGAAAATGGAGGAACGATACAGTACAGCAGTAGTCGAACTGTTCTTTGAATGTCTCTCCTTTGTCGCGCAATCGCTGCATGGTGCAGAAAAAGTAAGATGGATTCAAGAAGGGGAAGACAGGGTCATTAACCCAACACGTTTGGTAAATGATGCTGTTTGGGTGGCAAAAACGTGATTTTTCGCTTATACTAATGAATAATCCGAATATTTCATGAAATTCGGAGGCCAAAACACTGTTGAGGAGGGATTGCTGATGGAGCACTACGACCACTTATACGACGTTTCGGAGAATGCTAATGTACGTTTCCTCGGTTTTATTTCTGAGGGAACACGATACGACTTTGGCATGGTATTTACACACAAGTTTTATGGAAAGCCGTTGGTGATCTGTATGCAGACAGGGCAATCGACTCTTCTCAGTTCTGAAGATGCGGTGAATCCAGGATACCTGCAAAAAATTTTCAGGCTGGATTCAGAGAACGAGGCAGTCGCGCTTGCTGAGTTTTTCCAGGAGCATTTACCATCCATTCCATTTGAAGAAAATCAGTATTAAGTAACGAGCAGAAGTTTATCTTCTGCTCGTTTTGGTTTTTTTTGTAAAATAGGGTCTGCCGTTTTTTAGTATAATCGAAAGAAATCAGGCAGTAGGAGGAACAAAGGAGAATGGGTATACATAAATGGTCGGTCAAAGATTCACGGGGAGCGATTGTTCTCGTCCATGGAACGGGAGAGCATCATGGGCGTTATGAGCATGTAGCGGCTTATTTCAATCAGGCAGGCTGGGACGTATATGCGGAAGATTTGCCGGGATGGGGGCGTTCTCCTGGGAGACGGGGGCACATTCAATCATTCGAAGATTATTTGTCCCGCGTACGTGAGTGGACGAGTACCGCTCTTGCCGATGCGTCCGGAGAGAAGCCCGTATTTTTAATGGGGCATAGCCTGGGGGGGCTCATTGCGACTCGCTTTATTCAAACGGATGAGCGGAGTAAAGAGTTAGCAGGGGTCATTCTCACATCTCCATGCTTAAAATTGAAACTGACTGTACCGGCATGGAAGGAGCAATTGGCACAATTTCTCGATCGGGTCTGGCCAACACTTGTCATGCCGAATGGAATCACTCCCGACATGGTTTCGCGTGACGAAGCTGTTCAGGCTGCTTATCAGAACGATCCGCTCAATTATTCCAAGGTAAGTGTCAGATGGTTCACGGAATTGAACCGCTCTATGGAGAAAGCGTGGGAAGAAAGAAATCGAATCAAGCATCCTGTCCTTGTTTTGCAGGCTGGTGCTGATTCTTTGGTTGATGCGGATGCTGTGGAGCAGTTTACAGCGGGCCTTTCAGGCAGACAAACGTTCGAACGATACGCAGGCTTGCGGCACGAAATTTTAAATGAGCCTGAAAAGGAAGAAGTCTTGCAAAAAATCGTGACCTGGTTAAATGACAATCCTTCGATTTAATGTGACATACTAATTATCAACAAATGCATCTTGACTCCGAATGATGTAGCATATTAATATGAATGTAACATAATATTTATAGGAATATGTGAATCAATTGAATGCGGAGGGGACATAGATGGGAACTATCGTATGTCAGACTTGCGGAACCATCATCGAGCATTTTGAAAGTAACTCAGTGAAAACGCTTTATGCGGTGTGCAACTGTGACTGCCGACCTGGTGAAAGACAGGAAAAAGAATAAAATAATAGTCGACAGGCCTATGTTGAGGCCTGTTTTTTTTGACAACCTTTTCCGTATGGAGGATAATGGAGAAGTGTGAAAATCGTTGTAAAAGGAGGAATTGTTTCATGAAGCGAAGACCGATACAGGGAATGCTGGCCGCTGCACTTTTGGTCACATCTCTGTGGAGCGGGACACCGGCGCTTGCTTACAGTATTGGTGATGAAGAAAAAATTGACGCAAGCAAGCCTGAAATTTCGGGAGCCGGTTATGACATTTCCAAAAAATATGCCGTGTGGATGGTGGAAGGGGAAGAAACCGTAACCCTTTACAATCTCGATAAAGGTACGCAAACGCAAATTGGCGACAAGGGATCTGAAAAGACGAATCCAAAAGTAGATGGTGAGTATGTCGTGTGGATCGACTCCCGTGACGGAGGTTCGGACGTCTACTTGTATGACATTGCAAAACAAAAAGAAACCCGCTTGTCAGACGGGGCGGCTTCTGTCGATGGAGTAGAGATCGGGGATAAAAACGTTGTCTGGACAGATAACGGGGATGTTTATCTGTACAAAATTTCTACAGGAGATACCGAGGTCGTATCTGCGAGCGGAAAAGCAAGCAACCCAGTGGTAAGCGATGCGTATGTCGCATGGGAAGATGAACGTGATGGCAACGGCGATATTTACTATTACGATATCAAAGCCAAAGAAGAAAAGGCGGCTGTCGTCCAAAAAGGCGAGCAGGGGCGTCCTACTCTTTCCACAAATAAAATTTTGTATGAGAATCGCTCCTATAATCAAATCTACGTGCATACCATTAGCAACGGCAGAAACAAAGAATTGACGAACGGTTCAAACGACAAAGAATTTGTACATACGTACAAAGACGATTATGTGTATGCTGACGGCAATGATCTGATCTACCGTACCGTCGATAAATCGTCCAAAAAGAAGATTGACTCCAACCTTTATGGAAATGTAGGACCGAGAATTTATGGTGACTATGTTTTGTATGCCAAAAAGGACAGTAATAAAAAGCTCCAGCTTCACCTGTATGATCTGGACGAAAAAGAGCAAGTTCCGCTGGGCAATGTAGGCGGCGATCCTAGTGATCCAGCTGGTCACGATCGTTATGTCGCTTATGTATCCAAGTCTAAGAAAAACAATGCCATCGTACTTTATGATATGGTAAACGGAACGAGCAAAGCCATCAGTGACCCAGATCACGATGCTACTCGCCCTGTCGTAAGTTCTCGCTATGTTGTTTGGTATGATCAGCGTGAAGACGCACTCTTCTCCTACGATATTCGTAAAGGCGTCCAAACGCAGATTACAAACGAAGATGATGATCAACAGCCAAGTGAGAAGTTCTATGAAATCGACGGAGAGCGTCTATTGTGGGTCAATGTCGATCGCAGAGCAGAAGTGTTCATCACAAATCTGTCCACTGGAAAGCATACTGAGGTAGCAAGGCTGAAAAGTGAACCGTTAAGCGTTGATATTTATCAGGACTATGCAGCCTGGGTAGTCGAAGAGGGCAAAAAGAATGCAACGATCGTTCTCTACGATATCGAGGGAGAGAGAGAAAGAGAAATTCGTAAAAACGTAAAAGTAGAGAAAGCAGAGATTGGCGATGATTTCGTGGTTTGGAGCGAAGATACTGGCAATTCCAAAACGGGTTGGGATTTGTATTATTACAACATCGACCGTCAAAAAGTCAATCCGCTGCTGCGCTATACAGAAGGTGACCAGAAAAATCCACAGGCTTCACGAAACATGATTTTATTCGAAGACAATCGTCTGTCCGGGAAAGCCAAGCAGTTCTACTTCGAGCTGTATGATTTCGAAGAGGGATCATTTAGCGATATCGAGTGGGATGATGATGCGGAGATAGAAAGCCCGCGTATGGGTGGAAATCGCATTGTTTGGGTAGACGATCGCGACAAAGATCCTTACGTTTACACGTTGGCATTCGCTCCGGGTGATGACGACGAAGACGATGATGAAGATGATGAAAAAGACGAGGACTGATTCTGAATAAATCGAGTCAGGCTCCCTAACAGAAAAACAGACGAAAGGATTTCTTTCGTCTGTTTTCTTTTACGTCCGGCATAAATACGGCTTCAAAAGTACGAGTGCTACGAGAAATAAAATGACGGCGACATAAGCAGGCAAGAGATGAATAAAATCAACGTAGCCTACAGTAAAATGTATGCCGATGCCAGAAACAAAGCCTGGAATGCCTGCTAAAAACAAGGTCCACCAAATCCACGCTTCTCCTCGCCTGATCCCCCAAAGGCTAATCAGCAAGACTGCCAGCCCATTCGAAACTAATGCCCCGCCAAAGCCAGCACGGTCATGAGCAATGACCGGAATTAATCGCTCATTGTAAGACTGCAAGGTATCGGCAGACACACAGAGAAAGACGAGGTCAGATGGAACGAAGACACCAGTGACGCCGATGATCGAAATAATAAGACCAGCCCCTGTCAAACCAAATCCGATGATGACAAAGAGCAATTGTCCCCATAGAGCCATTTGCCAATCCCGATCGTTGTGAAGCTGAGGTGGTAAGCGAGTCAAATGAACCTTTGCAGGCGTTTGAAATGCGAGCAGAAACAAGGGAAACAACACGAGTGCTAAAATCGCGTGTAAGTAATCGAAGTACCCGTATCCAATAAATAAAAAGAAGCTGGAAAATCCAACAGCACCGGAGACGAGCAAGATGGTCCGTGTCCAGTGAATGTCTTTGCGCAGGCCATGGTAAGCCAGTTGGCTATACAAAATTCCTATCGAGATCATCGTTCCCGCCAGGCTAATCCGATCGTGAGACATAAAAGAGAGGATTTGCACATTGAAGAGCGCAAGCTGGTCGGCTGACATCCCGAGAAAGCGTTCGTCGTAGGGAAGGACGACGGTTGTTGCGGCGATCAGCCATGCAAGTGCCCCACCGATCATCATGCCCACGCCCAACAAGATTCCCCATACCCATGAAGGAAATAAAAAAGCAGATCGCTTTTCTTGAGGAGGGTCAGTGGCTGGTTGTGTTTGCAAGATGGCTTCGTTAATTCGTTTTGGCAAGCCGGGGCCAGAATAGACCAAGCCACTGTGCAACTGCACAAGATTGGCACCCGCTGCAAGAAAGGACAGAGCTTCTTGTGGCTCCAGAATCCCGCCTGATCCAATGATAAGGGCCTCTGGCCACTGTTCCCGTGCCCAGGAGACAAATTTGACCGCTTGCTCGTGTGTACTTCTCCCCGTGATATAAACAGTGTTGTTCATGCTTGGTGAATCTTCCTGAATGATGCCTCCAGCGACAACGAGACCGTTGAGTCCTGCTTCTTTTGCCGAGGTAAGAATCGGGAGTGCTTCCGCTTCTGCAAGGCTCGGAGGGATCGCCAGCATGAGTGGTAGATCCGTTTGGTGACGCAAACAGGAAAAATGTTCTGCCCACGTTGTATGGTTCCATTCTGGCAGTCCAATATTCGCCCGCGTATCAATAGTGAAAAACGAACAAAAACGCTCCAATTTGCCGATCAGCTCCTGAAGCTCTTCTGTGGCTTCTCTCAGGCTGGCTTTTGGTTGGGGGGCCAATCTGACTCCGACAGGAATTTTGATGCCAGAAGCCCCCTCCAGGCGCCTCTGAAGGGTATGAATACCATTATTTACCAGTGGACTGGAGTAGTGGATATTCATCGCGGCAATGTCACGTTGGACAGTGCCGTGCGAATCGATCGGTTCTTTGGACACCGGTCCCAGTTCTAGAAACCCGAAGCCGAATTTGGACAGCGCCTGAATGGCGATGCATTCCGGGTCCAATCCGGCACCCAAACCGACTGGAGTAGGGAACGTGACTGGGCCAATGGTTTTGGAGAGCTGCGAGGGAGGCTCCATATGTCCCATCCATTCGATGATCAACGGACCACCCGGAATTTTTGCCAAAGTGCCGATTGACTGCAAGGTAATCGACCTGGCCCGTTCGGGTGGCATGAGAAAGAGAAGTGGCCGAAACATCGTTTGATACGACCAGTCTGGCATGGCAGGATCGCCTACCTTTCCTGATTTTTCCCAATTCCATCTTATCTCAAAATGTTTGCATAAAAAATAAAAAAAGCTGCTCTCTCGTGAAAGAGGCAGCCGTTTTTCGGTTCGGTCGCTTAGCCAGAAATGGCCGTTTGTCTTTTTACGACTTTAATCGTTTTCAGTGTCTCATCTTCAGGACCTTGTACGGGTAACCCGACTCGAATGTTTTCCTGGATGTATGCGATATTTTCCTCTGTGATTACCTCACCAGGAAGGAAGATCGGGATGCCTGGAGGATAAACCATGATGAACTCAGTGATGACTCGACCTGCTGCTTCCGCCAATGGAATCGTCTCTGTTTCTGCATAGAAAGCTTCTCGAGGGGTGGTGGACAGCACAGGGATATTCGGCAGTGAGATCGTCGGCTTGTCTTCTGCTTGTACGTGCGAAAATTCAACGGACAAATCACGCAAGCCATTTACCAGCGCACGGATGGATTCTTCCGTATCTCCGGCAGTAACGAAGCAGAGGATGTTGTACAGATCGCTCATCTCTACCTCAATGTTGTACTTGTCACGCAACCAGTTTTCGACTTCCCATCCAGTGATTCCGAGATCGCGTACATGGATGAGGAGCTTGGTTGGGTCCATCGCAAAAGTCGCAGGCTTTCCAAGGATCTCCTTGCCAACGCAGTAGATGCGCGGGATTTCGTTAATCATATCGCGTGCTTTTGCTGCCAGTTCCATTGCTTGATCCGCGAGCATTTTCCCGTTGAGGGCAAGATGCTGGCGCGCCATGTCCAATGACGCGAGTAAGATGTAAGAAGTCGAGGTCGTCGTAAGCATACTCATGACCGTTTTCACTCGATCGACATCAACAAGTCCTTCCCGTACATTCAGGATCGACGTTTGGGTCAAAGAGCCACCCAGCTTGTGTACGCTGGTCGCTGCCATGTCGGCACCCGCTTGCATGGCCGAAATAGGCAGTTCCTCGTGAAAATGAATATGCACACCATGAGCTTCGTCGACCAATACAGGAATTTCATAGTTATGGGCAGCCCGCACGATCTCGCGCAGGTCACCTGCAATACCGAAGTACGTTGGGTTAATCACCAACAGGGCAGCAGCATCAGGATGAGCATCCAGTGCTTTTTGCACGGCCTTCACTGTGATTCCGTGAGAAATACCCAGACGCTCGTCCATGGCAGGGTGAATAAAGATTGGGATTGCTCCAGCGAAAATAATCGCCGACATAATCGATTTGTGTACGTTACGCGGTACGATAATTTTGTCGCCAGGACTGCAGGTCGCCATAATCATTGCCATGATGGCACCGCTTGTACCTTGCACGGAAAAGAATGTATGGTCAGCGCCGAATGCCTCGGCTGCCAAATCTTGTGCTTCTTTAATCATTGCCTTCGGGTGATGCAAATCATCCAATGGCGCAATGTTGATGAGGTCTATCGAAAGAGCGTTGTCCCCGATGAACTCGCGAAATGCCGGATGCATACCCATCCCCTTCTTATGGCCCGGAATGTGAAATTGAATCGGGTTCCGGTTGGCGTGCTCCAACAACCCGCTGAACAAAGGAGTTTTCATTTGTCTCACTACGATCGCCTCACTTTACTAATCAAGAATAATAAGGGGAAAAACAAACAAATTGAGTATAGCAAAATAGGGGGGGAAAGCAAGCGAATTTTTATTCAGGTTTACGCGTGGTGGCAGGAGATTGGCCTGTAAGCCGAGAAGGTCATTTACACGGGGTGATAAAAGGATGAAAACGAGAGTAACGGAGCTACTTGAAATAGTATACCCAGTCGTTCAAGGTGGCTTGGCTTATTTGGCTTACGCAGACTTGGCTGCGGCTGTGTCAAATGCGGGGGGACTCGGTCAAATTACGGCTATGTCCTTGCCATCGGCGGATGCACTGCGGGAGGAGATTCGCAAGGTTCGTACATTGACGGATAAACCATTTGGTGTGAATTATGCGATTGGTCAACATGGTCGGCCGTATGAAGAAATGCTGGATGTGGCGATTGAAGAAGGAGTGGCAGCTGTATCGGTAACAGGAGGCAATCCAGAGCCGCTGCTGCGCAGACTCGATGGTCATCCCATCAAAAAGCTCGTCTTGGTTGCATCTGCCCGCCAAGCACAAAAAGCCGAATCGATTGGCGCGGATGCTGTAATGGCTGTTGGCCAAGAAGGCGGGGGTCACTTGGGACGAGATGATATCGGGACGTTTGTTTTGATTCCGCGTGTGGTGGATTCCGTGAAAATTCCGGTATTGGCTAGTGGTGGGATAGGTGATGGTCGGGGAATTTTGGCAGCGCTTGCACTTGGTGCAGAAGGTGTGGAGATGGGGACGCGATTTATTGCTACGCAAGAATGTGTCCATGCGCATTCTGCCTACAAAGAGGCGTTGGTTGCTGGAACCGAACACGATACCGCAGTTATCAAGCGCACACTGGGGGCACCTGCGAGGGTCGTTCGCACACCAGGCTCTGATCATATTCTCCAATTGGAAAAAGAAGGGGCAGGCTACGAGCAGTTAAAGAGCTTCATCAGTGGAGAGAACAATTGCACATTTATTTATGAGGGCGACAGCCAACGTGGCTTTGGTTGGGCTGGTCAGGTTATCGGATTGATTGAAGATGTACCAAGTGTCCAGCAATTGTTTGACCGCATGTTTGCCGATGTGAACAAATCGTTGAATCGACTGCGGTCTTTTTCCTAAAACAAAAGAACAGGCCTGCGTTTTTCAAATGAAAGCGGACCTGTTCTTTTGCATATAACTTAACTAAAGAAAGCGATAGGCGTTCTATGCACGGGAATTTCCTAATGCATAGAGCTTGCTCAACACGCCAAATGTTTCTTCGAGACGACCCACCAATGCTTCTCCGTCTGCCAGGATGGGATCATGACGGTCAATGGTAATTCCACAGAGCAACTCCGCTTTTTTTACCTGTGCAAGCCTGTCCACCAGCTTTTTCACGCCAGCGGTGCCCAGCTCTTTTTGAGACGTGCTTGCTGGTTGCATATGATCTGGGGACCAGTGAAAATGCTCCGGAACCATCGCGATAACCTCATCTAGACGCTTGTTAAATGCATGGCTGATGATCTCTTTGGAAGGAGACTCGTAGATTACCGCGTACCAAACGAACAGATGTGTTCCCCACAAGCCGATTTGAAAGTGCGGATGTTTTTTGTAACCGCGTTTATCATTAGCCCAGGCAACCCACGTATCAGCTGGTGGGTTCACTGTGCGGCGTGCATGTTTTGCTATGTGCGTAAACATTTCATCCCCGGTTGCTACGGAGAGAAAAGGCGCAAAGTGTTGGCTGAGTACTTCGAATTTGGGACGGATATTCGTTTTGATCGCGTCCATCCGAGCATCCAGTCCATCAATGGCAAAAACATCAAAATCTTCTTGACGAAAGCCTGGAAACGTTGGCATGTAACAAACACCTCTTTTAAGCATCATCGAACCCCACAGGAAAGAAAAGGGCGATCGTCCCTGTCAAGGGAGCTTGGAATCCTCCATATGATATCATACCATCCAGGAAAAAAATACATGCCGAGATTTATGAATAGCAAAACCAAAGCCTGAATAATATGATATACCACTCACTCCCTTGAGGCGAAAATGATATCTGAGTATTCTGTCAACGGGAGGGGCCTGTAGAAGATGAATCTCGGCATGGAGTTGGAGTATTTTCATTTGGCAGTTTGGTTTGACCGCAAAACATTGCACGCGATGGTGCAGGCCCTGGTGGAAGCAGGGGTGAGCGTCACGTGGAAAGAATCTCCCGAGCAGTTTCACCTCCTCGTGAACACCACAGATGGCCGATCCGACTGGAAAATGCGGCGTTTAAACGGGTCCTATAAGCTGCACATTGCAGGCATTCCTGTCAATGATTCTCGGGTGGCACTCGTACTGTACCACTTCGTAGAGCGGGCTAAAGGGCATGCCATGATCAAGGTCACTTTTGAAGAGTGCGTCTTGCTGAAGCAAATCCAGTACGGAGAAGTTGTCAGAATAGTGGAATTAAAAGGAGCTGAGAAAAAAGTGATCTATGAAAAATTTTGCAACGTAACGATGGATCAGGTAATTGCTGCGATGAAGCGACGTGACTCGGAAGAACGCATCCCGGTGCTGCGTCTGGAGCTGGATTATGAACTGGCGACGTTGTATGACGCGATGCAAGCCAAAGACCAAAGTCAAATGAAGCAGTCCACAGAGCGATTAAAACAGCTCCGTCGGGAAATGTTGCTTTTGGAAGCGTAGGCAGACTGGAGGATAGCCAAAGGACGATGAGTTTGACACAAACCAATACGGAATGAAAAAGCGACATCTCAAACAAATGAGGGTGTCGCTTTTTTTGGTGGGAAAGTCGTTTATTTCGTATTTGTTGTTTTTGTGAAAAGACTTGTTTGAATGGGAGGCCCGACGGTTGTACAATAAAGAAGGTTTTTGACAGCATATTTACGCACGCGCCGGAAAGGAAGAAAAGTTTTGGAAGCATTCCTATCACAAATCCCCAATGTAGCGATCCTGCTTTTAGCCGTCATCGCATTGACACTGATCCTGTTATGGATCGTGATTATGCAGTCTGTCCGGATCAGTCGATTGAGGAAATCGATCAACCGGATTATGACAGGGACGGGAGGAGCCAATCTCGAGGAAGGCTTGCACAGACTGCTGGATCAGGTAGAGGAAATGAAAAAGCAGCATAGCGATCAGCAGTTTGCCATCAATCGTCTGTCACAACGAATGGCAGCGCAATGCGGCAAAGTAGCGATTATCCGTTACAATGCCTTCGGGGATGTCGGCAGTGATCTTAGCTTTTCGTTGGCGGTAACAGATGACGCTGGGAACGGCGTCGTGATCACCAGCATTTTTGGACGAGAAGAATCTCGCGTGTACGCCAAGCCGCTTGAGCAAGGGACATCGAGCTACCATTTGTCTGAAGAAGAACAGGCTGCGATCAAAAAAGCGATGACCTCAACCACAGGGATATAAGTCCCTCTGAATTTCAATGAAACAGCAAGAATTTGAATGAATCAGGGAGTTCTTTTCATTTCCCTGCGGCTGATTGCGGATATTCCTGTTTTTTGCTAAAATTCATCGTTATTTTGCTCAAGACTTTTGAGGGCATCTGAGGTATAATAAAGATGTCAAAAATGGCTTTTTTGCGAAAAACAAAAAGTAGGTGATCCGCCTTCATTACCCAAATCGATTTTCGATTCGCGGGGCAAGGCCAGGTTCTACAGCGTTCTTTTGTTGACACTTAGCGTATCTCCTCTGATTTGGATAACTGTTCGGTCGTACTCGGCCCATGCAAACCAAAAGAATTGAGGAGATATTTATGGCACAGCGTTTAGCAACTAATTACGCCAAGGCCTATTTTACGGTGAATGAAGAAGAGCTGAACCAGTTCGTTTCGCTTTTCACCAATGAACACATTTCAGTCCAAGTCAAAGTGTGTGACAATGGCGATCGTGACGTAATTTTGAATGACAAGAACGGCGAAATTCAATTGAATTTCTGTCGGGTTGGCAGCCGCTACTCATGCGACAGCTCATATCTGATCCGAGATCGGCAGCTGGCAAATGCTATGAGAAAAGCAATGAAAGCGTTCCGAGGCTATGGAATTGTCCACCGGATTTACGACGGCTTCACAATGGTGTATCACTACGATCAAGGATCGGTTGTGAGCATTCAGGAGCTAACCGGAAACGAAGAAGTGTCCATCTTTGAAAATAACTCTCTGCACATGGTCAATGAGCTGGAGGCTTTGTTCCAGCAGGATGGCAGCGAGCAGGAGATTGAGTCCTTACGTCAAGAAACGGACAGATGGCTGGATTTGCGTAATTGGGCAAAGAGAACTGCCCCAGAAAAACTTCCAGCAATTGATGTTCGATTAGTAACGTTATCGCGACGTCTATTTGAATTAGAAGTTTAGTGAAAGAAGGGTGCCTGGGGCGCCCTTTTTTATTTATATGATCAGGCAGCAAAAAACAAAAAGCGGGTTTCCTTCAATCAAGAGGTGCCCGCTTTTACTTTGTACCCTTCACTTAGCGCAGTTGTAAAGGCTTGCTCATATTGTACCAAATTGCTCCAGCATGATCTGAGCTGGAAACACCGTTGTTCAGGTATCCATGACTTTTATAGTAGCCAATCAAATTTTCCTTACACGTAAGCGTGATCGTCTCACGACCGGCCTCTTCTGCGGATGCCTCCAAGTGTGCTAGGAGCATGGAGGCGATGCCGCGATTTTGAAAAGCAGGAGAAACCGCTAAGCCTAAAATGGTTTGATGTCCGCCAGATGCCGGGTTTTCTTTAATCGTTTGAAAAAGATCATCGGTAATGAAGGGGGATTCGATGACGGGTCCATTGATCAAACCCGCAATGACCCCATCGGCTTCCGCTACAAAAAAACTATCAGGAATCAAGCGGATACGCTTCTCAAATGCTTCCTGTGTTGCAGCCTCTTCTGGTGAGAAGCAAAGACGCTCGATGGCAATTAGTTCTGGCAAATCTTCTGCTTTGGCATTACGGATAGTAATCATGTGTGGCGATCCTCTCCCTCTCCATTCTGGTGCATTTCTAAAAGTTTAGCATATTTCATAATAGGTGAAAGCCACTTACAGCAACGTCTGCTCGCCATTTTTGTAGAGACAGCCGGCAGCCTATTTGTAATGTTATTATGGATTATTGAAAAAGGGTATTGTCAAACTAGGCCGATGCATGGTATTGTTGTTTTCGTTGGAAACAGGATTAGGAACCAGGATTCACTTTAAAGGGTGGATAACAACGGAAACCGCCCCCGTTAGTGAATGACGCAGGTCCTAGCGATGTTTAACATTACACTCGTTAGGAAGGGGGAACCGAAAGATGGAATATTCGACTTTCGGAAGACACGTTGCTGTTGACACATGGGGAGTTCAGTTTGATTTGTTGAACGACGCAGAATTTTTGAAAAAGGAAATGATTGAGGCTGCTGAGGCATGCGGTGCTACGGTACTGAGTGTGCAAGCGAAGCAGTTTTCTCCTCAGGGTGCTACCGTACTGGTTCTTCTCTCGGAAAGCCACCTGTCCATTCATACGTATCCTGAGCGTGGCTTTGCTGCTCTGGATTGCTACACGTGTGGGGAAACCGTTGATCCGCAAATCGCCATCGACTACTTGGTATCCGTGCTGAAGCCGGAAAAAACTTACGCGAAGAAATTAGTTCGTGGTTTGGGTGAACTGCAAGTTGTTGAGCCAGAAATGAAACTGGTTGAAGCGGCAAAGTAAGTAACAAATGGAAAAGTTTTCAAGAGGTGCGGGCTGATTCCGCACCTCTTTTATATGGAGCGTCGATTCATATTTGTCATCATGGAGTGACAGTAGGAATTCTGCGGCCAATATCTTGGAGCAGAGAACGAAATTCCGTAGATGTATTAACTTGATTCGTCCGATGCGTCCCTTCTTCGTAAATATCTGCATGGATGGCACGAATCCGGTCAAAGGTGGCTGCGTCGGAGGCTACTTGGATCGAGAAGTTCGGAACACGTGAACGAACGGCTGAGTGGACTTGCTGTTCGATTATGCGCGTTTCCTCTGGGCCAAAATTTTTCCGAACACGAATTCCGATGACAGCATCTGTACCACTTACGAGAACAGTAGCACGTTCCACACCTGGCACCTCATCTGCGGCCAAGGTGAGCTGTTCAGCCAAATCCTGATTGAAACCATTGACCGTATAGCCTTTGTGATAATTGCGGGCATTGATTCCGCCAGTGTAGGCATGATAATCATGAGCGAGGCTTGTCCTGGCACCTGGGGCCTGCTGATAGGTGGTACTTTGTGTGTGTGCTTGATTTTTTGGATGGCTGCTCGAGCTTGCACATCCGGTCATCATGGTTGCTAGCATAAGCAAGCCAGCCAAACACTTCGGGCCGTACCGTTTCATACATCTGCCACCTCCATTTTCCTTAGTATGACGAAAATAAAGTCCCTTACTCAGGAAGTGGCTCCCGTAAAAAACTGCCCATTGTGCCGCGTTTCACTACCTGTTAATATGGAAGGTATGCATAATAGAGGAGGTTCACATGAAGCGTCTTGACATACGCAACATTGCAATTATTGCCCACGTTGACCACGGAAAAACCACGCTGGTTGACAAACTTTTGATCCAATCGGGCACATTCCGCTCGAACCAACAGGTAGAAGAGAGAATGATGGACTCTAACGACCTGGAGCGCGAGCGTGGAATTACGATCCTGGCGAAAACCACATCTGTCACATACAAAGATTTCACGATTAACATCTTGGATACACCAGGCCATGCTGACTTTGGTGGCGAGGTTGAGCGTATCATGAGCATGGTGGATGGCGTTCTGTTGATCGTCGACGCCTTCGAAGGCTGTATGCCACAAACGCGCTTTGTATTGAAAAAAGCGCTGGAAGCAAAAGTTACCCCTATCGTTGTCGTGAACAAAGTAGACCGCGACAATGCACGTCCTCAAGAAGTTATCAACGAAGTGTACGACCTGTTCATTGATCTGGATGCGACGGAAGACCAACTGGAATTCCCAATCGTATATGCTTCCGGTCTGCAAGGGATTGCAGGACTTGAGCCAGATAAGCTGGAAGGCGACCTTCGCCCACTGTTTGACACCATCATAGAGCATATGCCTGCTCCTGACGCAGACGAATCTGCTCCGCTCCAAATGCAAGTAACCATGCTGGACTACAACGACTTTTTGGGTCGTATCGGGATTGGCCGCATCTATCGCGGAACTATGAGTGTGAATGAAATGGTATCCGTTACTACTCGCGAAGGCGAAGTGAAAAAAGCGCGGATTCAAAAGCTGTTCGGTTTCTCCGGTCTGCAACGTGTTGAGCAAAAAACAGCAAGAGCGGGAGATATCGTAGCGATTTCTGGTATTGACGATATCAACGTAGGGGAAACGGTTTGCCACGTTGATCATCCAGAGGCATTGCCACTCTTGAAAATTGACGAGCCTACTCTGCAAATGACGTTCCTCGTGAATAACAGCCCGTTTGCTGGTCGCGAAGGTAAGCACGTGACTTCCCGCAAGCTGCGTGATCGTCTGATGGCGGAGCTGGAGACAGATGTATCTCTGCGTGTAGATGAAACAGATTCGCCAGATGCGTATGTAGTTTCTGGACGCGGGGAATTGCACCTGTCCATCTTGGTAGAGAACATGCGTCGTGAAGGCTTTGAGCTGGGTGTGTCCAAGCCTGAGGTTATTATTCGTATGATCGATGGACAAAAAATGGAACCGGCTGAGCTGCTGATCATTGATGTGCCTGAGGAATACACAGGGGCGGTTATGGAGACATTGGGTCAACGTAAGGCCGAGATGGTTAACATGATCAACAACGGCTTCGGACAAGTTCGTCTGGAATTCATTATTCCATCCCGCGGTTTGATCGGATATCGTACAGAGTTCTTGACGATTACACGCGGTTACGGTATTCTTAACCACTCCTTTGACAGCTATCGTCCGCTTGTACAAGGAGCGGTAGGAGGACGTCACGCAGGGGTACTCATTTCCCACGAGACAGGAACAGCTACCACGTACGGCTTGATGTCCGTAGAAGATCGCGGAACGATGTTCATTCAACCAGGTACAGAAGTTTACGAAGGAATGATCGTGGGTGAGCATAACCGCGACAACGATCTGACTGTTAACGTATGTAAAGAAAAGCATGCGACCAACGTACGTTCTGCGACCAAGGATGAGACTGTCAAAATGAAGGCTCCTCGCATGTTGTCGTTGGAAGAGGCACTGGAATATCTGAACGACGATGAGCTGTGCGAAGTAACACCTCAATCCGTTCGTTTGCGCAAAAAATATCTGAACAAATCAGATCGTGAGCGCTATGAGAAGCAAAAACGCTGGGAAGCACAACCGCAAGCGTAAGATTAAAAGTAAAGAACGCCACTTGATCCTGTTTGGGGATGAAGTGGCGTTTTTGTTTGGACTTGTCCTTACAACAGACTCTCGATATCTGAGATGAGCTCCTCAGGTTGAGTACGAGCACTGATGCGTTTTACGACATGACCGTCTTTATCCACGAGGAATTTGGCGAAGTTCCATTCGATATCTGGATTTTCTTCGCTAGGAGCATGTTCCTTCAAGTACTGGTACAATGGGTGAGTACCAGGACCATTGACATCGATCTTCGCAAATAGAGGGAACGTCACGCCGTAATTACGATCGCAGAACGTTGCGATTTCTTCTTCTGTTCCTGGCTCTTGCCCAGCGAACTGGTTGCAAGGAAAGCCGAGAACGACCAAACCCTTATCTTGATAACGCTCATACAGCTCCTGTAGACCTTTGTATTGAGGGGTAAGGCCGCATTGGCTGGCGACGTTCACGATTAGCAGGACATGCCCTTTGAAGGCGGCTAATGTCTTTTCTTCACCGGAAATCGTTTTGACAGCAATATCATACAAGCTCATCTTATTCCCACCTTTTTCTACTGACATATCCTCATCATAGCATGTACGGCGAAAATCATGCCAGCAACATGGAAGGGCCTACCGTTTTTTGACACAGAATCCACCACCTGATAAAGTAAGAAAGATAGCGTTTTCCTAAGAAAAAAGAGTGACTATTCGTTTCATTCCGCCTATGAGGTGGCATGTGAGGCACTAGGAGTTTCACCGCTTGAAGACAGGAGAGATAAGTGATGGACTGGATACAAATCGCATCAACCTATGTGGCAACGAATCCAGATCAGCTCACAGCATATGACAGCTTTCGCATATGGGCTGATAAATATCGGGCTTGGATTTTGTTTGTGGAATTAATTATTGTCTATTACCTTGGTTTTGCTACCCGTATCCGTATGCCTATTTTGAAAAACGTGCTCTTGTACATCCTTTTATTTGTTGGGGCTCTCATTTTCGCTATTTTGGATGTGCAGCTACCTGTGAAAAGTGCAATGCTGGTGGCGATCGCGATTCTCGTGATTGTAAAGGTACGGATCAAACCGGAGCAAACTGGGCGAAAGTGAGGAGAACCGCGTGAAGCGTGAAGATGCACTTTTTAATTGGCTCCAAATTCAAGTGGTTGCCGATGCGAGACCAGAGGACCGCTCTGCTTTGGATACTGCTGCTTTTTTCTTGCAATTGCTGCATGAGGATCATCAAATGAGCGATATCGGCTATCGTCAGGAAGGTAGCTGGTACGTGCTATTTGGGAGCGCTGATTCACAGTCCGTGGAAGTGCGATATCCTGCTGAATCAGTCGAAGCTTTGTTGGTCGCGATTGAAAGCGAACCCAAGTACAACTGCAACTAACGGGACAAAGACTCCCCTCCACTTGCCGAAATGATTCGGAAGTTGGGTGGAGTTTTTTTGTTTCAAGTGCTTTTCGTAGGTAATAAGACGTGGTTTCTTGGATGATGCAACTTTTGATAATGATTTCCCGTCAATATTCTTGCCCCAAGCAAACAGGGGGATTTTGACAGACGAGAAGGGGGAACTACCATTGAAAAAGTACATGACCAAGCCCGTATTAGCAGTGGTGACAGCGGCAGGTATTCTTGGGTGTTTGACGCCGATTTTTGCCAATGCAAGCTCGATTGCTAGCCCAAGTGCCACAAAGGTTGTCATGAATGACGAGGGGAAGCAGGTCACACGCTACAATCTAAAAGAACTTGCCCAAAATGATCCAACCACACTGAACATGCTCTTGAAAAATCAAGCGGATCACTTGTACATCATTGTAGAAGAAATCAACTTGAATACAAAGCTCCAAACGTATATGGAAGAAAACAAAACGGAGTGGGAGCGTATCTACAACGAGTACTACAGCGATATTTGGCTGGAAGTGCGCCTGACAGAGAACGCTGAAGAAATCGTGAGCGTAAATGCCAAGACGGAAAATAACAAGGTGTACATAAAGGGGATTGTGACTTCGGATGTCACCAAGGTGGTTGTGAAAAAGCCGAATTCTGACATCATTGAAGTCGTTCCAACCAACGAGCACTCTTTTACGGTCAGCTTTGAAGCTCCGGATGCATCCTATGAGCCATATGTAACCGTGAGTGCCTACGAAGGCAGCAAGCTGGTCGATAGCGAAAAGGTAAAGATCGTTCCAAAAGTAGAAGAAGATAAAGAAATGATCATCCATACGATGTCTGTATTGGATGCGAAGAAGAAGGAATTAAAAGTAAAAGGAATTGTCAAGCAGGGGGCAGACAAAGTAACTGTCACCTATAATGGTGTGAAAAAAGACGCGAACGTGAAGAAGCTGTGGGATGGCGTAGGCAGCTTTACTGTTTCAGTAAAGGATGTACAAGCAGCAAAAGATCAAAAAGCCTTGATCGAGGTTTACGAGGATGGCAAGAAAGTTGATTCCGAATCCGTTCAGGTAGAAATTGTTAACGCTCCTGACAAGGATCAAGCGACCGAATATGCCATCAAGGCGACTGCTGTAAACAATCCTGCCGCCAAGTCCATTCAGGTGAAGGGGACAGTAAGCGGCTGGAACAAAGAGGACGATACTGAGCTGTTTGTGATCGCTCCTGACGGGAAGAAAAAAGAGATTGAACCGAATGACAAAGGTGAGTTTTCTTTGACGTTGTCTTACAAGGATCGTTCCTTTAGCGCCAAATCCATTCAATTCGCACTATATGAAGACGATAAGCTGGTTAAGAAAGCTGACGTTGCATTAAGCACTAAAGTCATTGTCGAGCCTGTGAAGCCAACAGACGACGATGAAGACAATGATGACAAAAAGAAAAAAGAAAAAGGGAAGCAGAAAGATAAGCATCCCAACGGCAACGCGTACGGTTATTGGAAAAAGCACGGTAAGGAATGGAATGACGATCACGACGATGACAATGACGACGATGACGATCGTGACGAGGACAGAGACTAGTCTCTATCATTAAGGCTGCTGCTTGTAAGTCTCGACGTACTCCACCAATTGTCTGATGTAATCCCCCAAAATGGGGATCGAAAGAAATTGCGTCAAAAGAGAGCCGAGGAAAGCCAAAACGATAGCAGTACCAATCGTCAATCCCAGACCCCGGGCAAGACCTGCTAGGAAATTGATCCAGAGCAGCTTGCGCGGGGCTGTGTAATTTTGGATCACATCTGCTAGTCGGATATCTTCTAAGAACATCGCAATTTTATGCATTCGCTCATTTACCTTCCGAACTTCCTGAAGCTCTTCAAGAACTTGATCAATTTGCTGCATGAGGCGGTCTGTAGGCGACAAGCTGTTCAACCCCTTTCATAATTCGGTATGATTACCTACCAGTCTAGGGAAAAAGACAACCAGAATCAAGGTGGAGAGGAAACGTTTGCCTATCAGCTAGGCGAAGGGTACAATGAACGTACAAAACGTTTGTTAGGAGGCTTTGAAATGGCTGAAACTGTTTCCCAATCTCTTTCCGAAGATTTATTTAAGCTCTTGCAAAAGGAGCGTTTTGTTACCTTGGGCACAGTAGACCATGAGTCAGGGGCACCATCGCTCAGCTCCTTGTCCTGGACGTATGCTGTCAGCGCCGATACGATTCGTTTTGCCGTGGATAATCGCTCACGTATTTTGGCAAATATTGAGAAGGAACCGCAGGTTGTCCTGCATTTGATCGGTGCCGGCTCGTCTTTCGCCATTAATGGTCGTGCTGTTGTCAAAACTGACCGCCTGGAAGGTGTTCCACTCAAGCTGGCCATGGCAGAGATCAAAATTGAGGCTGTTCGTGATATTATGTTTTACGGTTCCCGTATTTCCGTAGAACCTCAGTATGAAAAGACGTATGACAAAAACGCAGCAGCGAAGCTGGACAATCAAGTTATGACCGCCTTGAAAGATGCAAATTAATCGGGTGGAAATAAATTGTTGACAGGAATCCTGCCGATCCTTTAGTATTAGGGTCAATCGAATTGAATAGCAATCTTCTTATCCAGAGCGGCGGAGGGACTGGCCCGATGATGCCCGGCAACCAATCACCTGTATTTTTAACAGGGAGATAATGGTGCTAATTCCTGCAGAGTTATCAAACTCTGAAAGATGAGAAGGATTTGCTTACGGTGACGTAAACAAAGCCTTCTTTCAGAGGAAAGAGGGCTTTTTTGATGCCCTCGTACACTATTGGAGGGAGAGAAATAGACATGAAATTGGAAACGAAATTGATTCAGGCGGGAGTAGGCAGAGACGAAAAAACAGGGGCGGTGAGCTTTCCTGTTTACTATGCAACGGCTTATCGTCATCCTGCCTTGGGCCAGAGCACTGGATATGATTATACGCGCACAGCTAATCCTACTCGCACCATTTTGGAGGAGACCATCGCTGAAGCGGAAACAGGAGATGCAGGATTCGCTTGCGCCTCTGGAATGGCTGCTGTTCATACCGTAATGGGCTTGTTTTCCCAAGGGGATCATTTAATCGTTTCACTCGATCTGTACGGGGGAACCTATCGATTGTTCGAGCAAGTACTCTCTCGCTATGGTCTGACGTTTTCGTACGTGGATTTGCGTAACATAGGTGCACTCCAAGATGCGATTCGCCCAGATACAAAGGCCATCTTCGTCGAGACACCAACCAATCCGCTCATGCAGATTACCGATATTCGAGCAGTAACGCAATTGGCAAAACAGCACGGGCTACTGACGATTGTAGACAACACATTCTTAACCCCATATTGTCAACGCCCGCTGGAGCTTGGTGCAGATATCGTCTTACATAGTGCAACCAAGTATTTGGCAGGACATAACGATGTGCTGGCTGGACTCATCGTAACAAAAGGGGAAGAGTTGTCGGAAAAAATCCGGTTTTTGCACAATTCAATCGGTGCTGTGCTCGGACCGCAGGATTGCTGGCTTCTCATTCGCGGGATGAAAACATTGGCATTGCGGATGGAGCGCCATCAATCCAATGCCTTGATTGTAGCGGAAAAGCTGCGTGAGCATCCGGCAGTAGCGGAGGTATTTTATCCAGGTCTGGCAGAGCATCCGGGACATGAGATCCAGGTGAATCAAGCGACTGGTCATAGTGGGATGGTATCGTTCCGCGTACGCGATGTGGAGCAGGTGGGATTGTTCCTGCAAAATCTGCAAATCGTGTCCTTTGCGGAAAGTCTGGGGGGTGTCGAGTCATTGTGTACGTATCCGGCGACGCAGACTCACGCCGATATCCCCCAAGAAGTGAGAGAGCATGTCGGTGTTTGTGATCGATTGTTGCGACTGTCGGTTGGCATCGAGCATCCAGATGATGTCGTAGCCGATTTGTTTCAAGCCTTGAATGCTAGTTTGGTCGTAGGAGGGAGTGTACGATGAATTTTGCAACCAAGATCCTCCACGGCTCCACTTGCATTGACCCGTTCACAGGTGCGTCGTCGGTTCCGATTTATCAAGCTTCCACGTTTCATCAGGCTGATATCGATCAGCCAGGTACTTTTGATTATGCCAGATCAGGCAATCCGACCAGGCAGGCTTTGGAGGAAGCCATTGCGTCTCTGGAAGGAGGCGCACGCGGTTTCGCGTTCTCATCTGGCATGGCTGCCATTTCCAGCGTGTTCATGCTGTTTTCAGCCGGAGACCATGTTGTGGTGGCAGAAGATGTCTACGGTGGCACGTTTCGGTTTTTGACCAAGGTATTGTCGAGAATGGGCATATCCGTTACGTTCGTGGATGCAACAGATACAGAAGCTGTTCGTGCAGCCATTACACCGGTAACGAAAGGGGTTTACCTAGAGACCCCCTCCAATCCCACCTTAAAGGTGACAGATATTGCGGCGGTTTCTCGTATCGCGAAGAAACACGGCTTGCTCGTCATTGTCGATAATACGTTCCTTACCCCGTATTACCAGCGTCCATTGGAACTTGGCGCAGATGTGGTCATTCATAGTGCAACGAAGTTTATCGGAGGGCATAGCGATGTCGTGGCTGGTCTGGCCGTGACCAGAGAGGCTGCGTTAGGGGAGCAGCTCTACTTTATCCAGAACGGCATGGGAGCGATTTTGGGTGTGCAGGACTGCTGGCTCGTGATGCGTGGGCTTAAAACATTGAAAGCCCGGCTGGATGTGAGCACGAAGACAGCCGCGAGCTTGGCTGACTGGTTGTCTGCGCATCCACAAGTAAGCCGAGTTTACTATACGGGACTGACGGATCACCCCGGTCACCTGATTCAAACACAACAAGCGACTGGTCATGGGGCTGTTCTTTCCTTTGATGTAGGAAGCCGCGAGCGAGCAAAAGCGCTGTTTGATCGCGTGAAATTGCCGATTGTGGCTGTCAGTCTCGGGGCAGTAGAAACAATTCTCTCGTACCCGGCTACGATGTCACATGCTGCGATGCCTGCTGAGGAAAGAGCTGCAAGGGGAATCACAGATGGTTTGATCAGATTGTCAGCTGGTTTAGAGGATTTCGATGACTTGGTGGCAGATTTGAAGCAAGCACTGGATCAATTGCCATCTGAGGTACCAGTCCATAAAGAAAAGGAGGTATTCTCCCGGGCTTAAATCCGGGGAATACCTCTTTTTTTAAGGTGTTCCTGCACGATTTGCGTTGATTTTGTTTTGTCCTTGCGGCTCTTTGTGCATGCGTTTTTCTTTTACTTGAGCAGGTGTTTCTTCGGGAGGCTGCACACTGCGTGGCAGCTGCGGTATGATCCGGCCTACGATATCCGCGAGCTCTTCGGTAATTCCTAAGACAGGATGACCGCGACGAATATCATCTCCCATTTCCCGTAATCGCTGTACGATGGCAGGGTCAGCGGTTACGACGGCATTCGCTCCTTGAGGATCTTCCTTCAGTGCTTCCGCAACTGTATACTTAATGACGCCAACCTCTGGGCGATCCAGATTCGGGTCTACTGTAATACCGACAACAGCATATTTGCCTAAGACCACAGCAGTCGCGTTCTGTACCCTTTTCACACGTGTTGCCAATTGAACGAGACGATCGGCAGTGGCTTGAGAAGATTGATTATAAGCAGGCTCAGGAGCTGTTTGCTGAACGCGCTGAGTATGAGTGGCATGCTTGGGCTGTTGTCCAGCCTGATTCGCCGGTGGATTATTGCCCGACATACATGCTGTAAGCAACAAGCTAAAACCGAGGCAGTAGATCATGATCCGTTTCACAGGCATTCTCCCTTTCCCAGTATTGCCTTCCTTCATGAGGAGGGCAGGGCTACAAGTATTTTGTTCTGGGCTGCCCATTTTCATTCTGCCAATGGGTCGTCTATCTCTGTCAACCTGAACATAGACTGTAGTACATCACGTCGCCGCACTTGAGCATCCCTCCAAAAATTGCATAGGGTATATAAGAAGGGTAATAGGAGGCGAGATTTTGAAGAAAATCTACGTACTGGACACCAACGTACTCCTGCAAGATCCTAGGGCGATGTTTTCTTTCGCTGACAACGAAATCGTCATACCAGCTGTCGTATTGGAAGAAATCGATTCCAAAAAGCGGTACATGGATGAAATTGGCCGCAATGCTCGGTACGTATCTCGGCTCTTTGACAGTTTTCGTGAGCTCGGGCAATTGCACACTGGCATTACCCTTGAAACGGGTGGGTTGTTTCGGGTAGAACTGAATCATTCCTCTTTCCACCGCCTTCAAAAACAATTCACGGAAATGAGTAATGACAACCGCATTTTGGCGGTTGCACTAAACTTACAAGAGGAGGAAAATGGAAAACCACAGCCAAGACCAGTCATTTTGGTAAGTAAGGATGCTCTCATGAGAGTCAAGGCTGATGCATTAAATATTTCCGCAGAGGATTTTCTTTCGGATCGAGTTGTGGGAGAGTTCTCCAGTATTTACCCGGGGTATCAGAAGATGATGGTAGCGTCCGACATCATCAAGAATTACTATGCGACAAGAAAGTTGCAGCTAGCCTCCTGTTTTCCACGCTATCGCTTTTACCCTCATCAATTTTTAGTGCTGAAGGACGAATGCAACCCATCTATTTCAGCGATTGGAAAAGTCGACCCGGACGGAAAAATGTTAGAAATGCTTGTGTCAGATGATGATCCGATTTGGGGCATCCGAGCCCGTAACGTGCAGCAACGGATGGCAACCGAATTGCTGCTGCGAGATGATATCCCTTTAGTAACCATGACCGGTAAGGCCGGTACAGGAAAAACCTTGCTGGCATTAGCAGCGGGCCTGCTGCAAATTGAGGACCAGCAAAAATATAAAAAACTGTTAGTGGCAAGACCTATCGTTCCGCTTGGAAAAGACATCGGTTATTTGCCCGGCGAAAAGGAAGAAAAGCTTCGACCGTGGATGCAACCGATTTATGATAATTTGGAATATTTATTCAACACAAAGCGCCCAGGTGATCTGGATAAAATTTTGGCAGGCATGGGCAGTTTGCAGGTGGAAGCTTTGACATATATTCGGGGGCGTTCCATCCCAGAACAATTTATTATCATTGATGAAGCCCAAAACTTGACAAAGCATGAAGTGAAAACGATCCTGACGAGGGTGGGGGACGGCTCGAAAATTGTGCTCATGGGTGATCCTGAGCAGATTGATCATCCGTATTTGGATGAAAGCAACAACGGTTTAACCTACGTGGTAGAAGTATTTAAAGACCAAAAGCTGGCTGGACATATCCGCTTGGAAAAAGGCGAACGGAGTGTGCTCGCACAGCTGGCTGCAGATTTATTGTAAAGAGGATGTATGAAAAACTGCGAGGAGGTCATACTATTTTTGTCGAGCCCGATGATTCATGTAAGTAAACGGCGAAATGCCTTGCAGGAGGCGAAGATCCGTGGATAATCATGATCACGCAATCGACGAAAGTCGTATGGAGATACACCGATTCCTTTAGCTACTTTTCTCTACGATGGAGGTTGAAGAGCCAAAGAGAATAACCGGTAGAACCCCATAAGCAATTCGGGCTCGACAAGAACCGCTCCTCATTGGAGCGGTTTTCATTTTTTAGAGGATTTGGCAAGCAAAAAGAAAAACGCGGATAAACGATCCCGCGTTTTTGTCCAATTTTCCTTATTTAGCAGCCGCGATCGCTTTTCGCAATGACGAAATACATCCAATGTGCATTCCTTCATGGAAAAGAGTGAAGACCATCATTTCCCCATAAGTATGCATAGTACCTTTGTCTCCTAGCTCAAACGGTTTTGGCAATGGATCATTCAAGCGGGAATGCAATTCTTCTTTGATACGCACATGCTGTTCTTTTAGCTCGGCAGCTAAGGTTTCGAGGGAAGGTCCTTCTTTTTGCCAATCAGCAGGTTTGGTTCCTGGAGCGAACATGGCTGCGTAATGCGGAGGACATTTCATTCCTTCTGGTCCGAAGAGCAAGAAATCTTGTGTCAGAAGAATATGACCAATATTCCAGCGAATGTTGTTTTTAAAGCCAACTGGAACCACCTCTGCTTCTTCCTCGGTTATTTCCGTCAATCTCGCCAAAAACATTCCGCGAATCAAGTCGTACTGATTCCATACAAAAGAAAAGTCCTGCATAGCAATCCCTGCCCTTCCTCATATTTACATGCACTTCACATCTTACCGTATAAACAACAAAGGGGAAATATCCAAACTGCAAAAAAATCTGCAAGTTGTCCCTCCAACTCCATACATATGTACAAAGGAGGGAAGCATGATGGTTACGTTGGATTCATCTATTTCTTTTTTGATCTATATAACAGCGGTGTCCAGCGCGGCATCAGGTGTTACGGAAGCTTTTAAATCAGTCATTCCCTTTTTGGCTACGGACTATGAGGCAAAAGAGAATTGCTGGGAGGATCAGTATCGCGCTGCTCGATTGATGCACTACAAGCGTTTTTTCAATTTGCTAATTTCCGTACTGGCTGCTGGTGTCATTTTTGGCATGCTTGGTTTAGACCCGGCACTTATTTTAACGGGTGCTGAATCCGCTTATGTAAAAAATTCATGGCAGCTAGGAACATGGATGTGGGGAATTGTTGCGGTGTTTGGCTCGCCTTTTTTCGCATCACTCCTCAAAATACTAGAGAGCTTCAAACAATCGGTGGACAGCAATCTGCCTCCTAATCGACCGCGCCGCAAAGTCAGCGGAACGCGAGAATAAGCACTTCTCCCTAGAGTTGCCCGATGCTTGCCGAATAGGCTAAGATAACCAAAAGAGCGGTAGCAAAGGTGGGCACAGGTGAATGATGTGGAGATGCTTGCGAATGACTGCGTTTTGGGTGTTGACAGTCGTTGTCTTGGTGGCGTGTTCGGCCCAGTCGGAACCAACGGCTACATTTGACCCCGAAAATCAAAAGGAATACGGAGTAAATGGCATTTATCTCGGGCAGAACATAAAAGAAGCAATGGATATTTTGAAGCCGACAAAAGCTGATTTTATGGATATGGTGACAAGACAAAGCTACACGGTGGAGCAGATGGCGCAGGGTGCGGGAGATGCAGTGATGGGGATGCTGCTGGTTGATCAGACCCAGATGATGATTAAAGTCCATAAAGGTGAATTGACATCGATTATGCTGGGAGGAGTTCCCAGTGAGGACGCGCAAAAATTCAAAACATATCGAGGCCTCGCCATGTTTGACAGTGCTCGGCAGCTAGAGAAGCTGTACGGCAAAGGAAAAGGCGAACAAGAAGTGGTGTATGAAGGCAGCAACTACATCGCCAATTTTGGTCTTGTGGACAATCAAGTGGCGTGGTTCCGATTTGATCGTAAATCATCGTAATAAGGAGAAGGGAGTTCGCTTATCATGAACTCCCTTTTTTGTATAGAAAGGCTTCAGTTCGTCGGGTGGAGCCAAACGAGCTTTACTTGATAAGCCTTCGCGATTCCTTCTGCGAGTGGAATCAAGCTCTGATCGATCAGGTAGGCTTCGGGTTGTTGCGTATTTTCGGGTATCACGCCTAGAACATGCTCACGGAGTTGCTCCATGGCAGCCCACTGATCTTCAGATTGCGATGGAGCTCCGAGCGTTACGATGGCAATTTGATCTGCATATACATACAAATGTTCATTTTGGGAGACAAAACCGATATCATCGAGTTGATCGATTGTGGTTGCTGACGGGAGCGGCAATAGAGAAAAGGCATCGCCTAACATGTTGGACTTCTCCAAAATGGACTCCAGCTTCTCCTGTTCGGCTTGATTCTCTACAATAAAAAGCAGTTTGTCTCGATCAAAGACATTGACATGATCTCCGATTTTATGTATGACTTGAGCATAGAAGCCAGGGAGCTTCCCGGCTGGTACATTCAGTTCAATTCCGTACATATGGCGCATGTCATACCCCCATGTTTACAATCGTGTTTTTTCTATCGTATCAAAAAATCAAGGAGGTTTCCTATGACGAATCAAAATCTTGCCATCGAATCCTATGCGTTGGGAGCATTTCAAACCAATGCGTATGTGGTGACAAACACTGCTACTAACCAAACCATTGTGATTGACCCGGGAATGGAGCCAGATCAGTTGCTCCGCGCCCTCGCGAATAAAAACGTCGTTGCTATTCTTTTGACACATGCCCACTTGGATCATATTGGTGGTCTCAACCAAGTACGAGAATTGACAAAAGCACCGGTTTACATTCATCCACTGGAGCAGGAATGGCTCACCAACCCTGATCTCAACGGATCTAGACGCTGGAATCTGCCTGAACTCATCGTATGTGAGCGGGCTGAACACGAACTGGAGGATGGTCAGACTCTGGAACTGGCAGGATTTCACATTCAGGTGTTGCATACGCCAGGTCATTCACCAGGCAGTTGTTCATTCGTAATTGGTCAGCACTGCTTCGGTGGCGACGTTCTGTTTAACCAGAGCATCGGGCGTACGGATCTCTTCGGAGGAGATTATGAGACACTGATGATCAGCATCCAGGACAAACTGTTTGAGCTCGATGATGAAACGATTGTTTATCCAGGACATGGACCGAAGACGACGATCGACTACGAGAAAACGTACAATCCGTTTGTAACAGGCATGCTTCGTTAGTCACTTCATCATTCTTTATAAAGGTTGGGAGAGGATTTTGTCAGGTGATAGAGAATAGGAAGGGGTTACCATTTACCAAAGGAGCTATTCATTATGAAGCGAACATGGAAATGGGCACTCATTCTCGTTATCGCCTGCACGAGTCTGGTTGGGTGTGCGGCACCCATCGCCCAAGCAGATAAGACGAACCAAGCTCCCAACGTGAAAGTGCCTGATCCCGAAACACCACCGCAGACAGCGCCCAATCATCAGGAGACACAACCTCCGACTCTGCCATCAAGATTTCCGGAACAGCGTATCTCTCTTCTTGCCGTTGGGGATATCATGATGCATCAAGAGCAGTTGGATGCCGTCTGGGACCCAGCGACGAAGAGCTATGATTTTAAACGTTTCTTCCCGAATGTCATCCCGATGTTCCGCGAGGCAGACTGGGTCATCGGCAATCTTGAGACAACGATGAGCGGCAGCAAGGCAAAATACTCAGGCTATCCGATGTTTAATTCTCCTGAGTCGCTTGCGCACACGTTGAAGGAAATTGGATTTACTGCGGTATCGACAGCGAATAACCATTCGATGGACCGCAAAGAACAAGGGGTTCTGCAAACTATCAAATATCTCGATGAAGCCGGTCTACCGCACACGGGAACCTTTGCAAGTCCCGAAGATCGAGATGAGCCCTTGTTGTTGAGTAAGGACGGATTCACACTAGCCTTGCTATCGTATACGTACGGAACGAATGGAATCGCCATTCCAGAGGGCAAGCCGTATTTGGTCAATTTGATCTCGCCTGCGCTGATGAAAAAAGACATCGCACGGGCGAGAGAAAAGGGAGCCGATCTGGTTGCAGTGGCGCTTCATTTCGGAAATGAGTATCAGCGTATGCCAAGTCCTGAACAAATCAAGACCGCGGAACAAGCTCTAACATTTGGAGCGGATTTGATTTTGGGTGCGCATCCACATGTGGTACAACCTTATGAATGGAAGACGGTTACCCTCGAAGATGGACGTCAACACAAAGGATTGATCACTTATTCGTTAGGCAATTTCATCTCTGCGCAGCGATGGGACTACAAGGATGTTGGCGCAATCCTGAAGCTCGTGCTGTACAAGAATGAGTCAGGAGAGGCCAGCATCGAAAGTGCTGAAATGATTCCGACCTACGTTCATTTTTATCGGAAAAACAACAAGCGCAACTATGTCATTTACCCGGTGTCAGAAACATTGGAGAAGCTGAAGCAAGGGCATAAATACCCTACGCTGACGAAAGAAGCGATCCAGTACATGACACAATTGCAGCAGGAAATGCCGGCTCATATCAATAAGGTTGTCTCTAAGAAAAAAGCCAGCTAACGAATAGCTGGCTTTACTTCTTTCCGAATCCAAATGGCAGATTAAATTGTAGCTGGAGCTTTAATTCTTCGTCCATCAGCGTGATGCCCTGCACTTGAATATTGGGGGAGATCAGCTCCGGATAAAAACCGAGATCGTACGCTTCCTCCATTTCCTCCACGGTCGATTGAGGCAAGGCAAAGCCGTCAAAGTACAGCTCGGTAATGTGGAATTTAAGATGCGTAGGAGAGACGAGCTCATAGTTACCAACGAGCTTGAGTTCCATCTGATCATAGGTGCCTTCCACGGTCAGCTTGTTATCCTCAAAGGAGAAATGGGATTGTTTAAACAAGGCGTCTTTCTCTATCAAAAAATTGTTGAAGTCAGTCTGGTTGATGGTTAGCGTGTGCTTGAGGAGACCTTCCGACTGAATTCGATCCGGCGTCGCCAACTCGGGAACTTGAACCATGACCTGCGCGAGCATTCCGAAGAAGGTCTGGAAAGCGGGCAAACCACGTTTTTCCCAGTCTAAAATCAAGTGATTCATCATGGATTCCACAACGGTCGGGTCATCCAGTTTTTGTACATTCTTTTCTTTTTCAGCGGCAACAGCGAGCATCTCTGCCAATTGAAGCTCGTATTTTTTTCGCAGCGTTTGAAGTTGTTCCAATCGATTCTTTTTGTCGGTTTGCATCGCGGTGAGCTTGGTGCGCTCAGTATGATAGGACTCTAATCGAGACATGTCACGCTCGTACAAGATCTCGTAGAAGTCGTACATCAATAAGAACTGATTGAAATTTTCCGCATTTAATAGTAACGTCAGAAGATTAGTACGCTCGCCCATGTAATAGGCTCGCGCTACTTCACCGGCACGACGTTGTGTCGCTTCCATCACTAGCTTTTGCCGTTGCAAATCGAGATCCATTTGAGCGATTTCCCCGTATGTCCGCGTCTCTTCTTCCTTGAGTAAGGTGAGGGTTCGCTCCAGCTCTTTTTGTGTAAAATGCTGTTGCAGGATGAGCTGCTCCAAAGGAGTAGCGGGCTCTTCCTGGGCGAATACCGTCAGTGGACATACAAGCAGGAACAAGACGAGAAGAAATTTGCGCATGATTTCACCTTTTGCTTTTGCCTTTCCATATTGTATGCTTCTTTTCGTATTATAGCCTTATCTAGTTGAATTTGGATAGCAGGAGAAGAGCTTATGACGATGATCGAATTGATTCGCGAGGAAATAGAAAGCCAACCTGGGAAAGCCATCACGTTCGCGCGCTTTATGGAGTTGGCCCTCTATCATGACACGTATGGATATTATATGGTCGAGCGACCCAAAGTAGGCAAAGCGGGAGATTTTTATACGAGCGCATCGGTGCATCCCGTCTTTGCGGAAACAATCGCAGATGCTGTTATGGCATTATGGGAGGAGGCGGATATCACTTCGCCTGTTCTCGTGGAGATTGGTGGTGGAACCGGGGCTGTCTGCCGTCACATGCTGGAGCGCATCCGTGAGTGCAACCCAGAGGTATATAAAGAGTTGACGGTCATTTTGATAGAGGCGAGTCCGTATCACCGGAAAATGCAGCAGGAGACACTCCAGTGGCATGAGGGTCCGAAGCGCTGGTATTCTTCCGTGAATGAAGCTGCCAAGCACGAAAAAATAGAAGGAGTTATTTTCTCGAATGAATGGCTGGACGCATCTCCGGTACATATGGTGGAAAAAACCAAATCCGGCTGGCAGGAAGTGTGGGTACGTGTTGGCGAGGAGGGGTTGGAAGAGTTCTTGGGGGAGATGACACCAGCCCTAGGAGAATATGTGCGCGGGCTGAACCTGAAGCTGCCAATCGGCATGCGGATCGAGATAAATTTGGCGATGGAGCAAGCCGCACAAGAAGTTTCCTGCCTATTGAAAAAAGGATTTGTCATCACGATTGATTATGGAGACCTGCAAGAGGAGCTCTACCATCCCAGTCGAAAAAACGGAACACTGATGTGCTATCATCGTCATCAGGCTCATACCAATCCGTATATCCACATAGGCGAACAAGACTTGACGACACATGTGAATTTTTCTGCGTGGAAGCAGTATGGAGAAAAAGCTGGTCTATGGGAAAGGGACTATATGAGGCAGGATCGGTTTTTGATGCGGAATGGCTTGCTTCATAAAGCGGTCGCGCATATGGATACAGACCCTTTCACAAGCGTTGCGATGAAACGTAATCGGGCTATTCAGCAGCTGATTGATCCTGCTGGCTTGGGTGGGCGTTTTTGGGTCATGATCCAAGGAAAAGGCATCCGGGAGTAAAAGAAGAAGTGAACACAAAAAAGATGCTCATGGCGAGCATCTTTTTTCTTACATAATCAATTGTAGCAAAGCGTGTTCTTGTGGGCCTACTGGCATCACGAAGAACGTGTAATACGTAAATCCAACAAAAGACAGGAACATGAAGCCGAAGAAAATGTTTAGGTATACTCGTTCAGTCAGGTTCATGTAGCTCAACGCTACGAAGAAAGCAGTCAAACTGAAGAAGATGAGCGCCATCGGGTACAATTCTCCCCAAAACGCCATCAACGCGATCACAATGGTCCAGAAACCAAGAACGCGATACATACGATCCATTTTTTGTCCCCCCTTTTTGCCTCGAACGGTAAGATTTACAAGATTCCTCCCCCATTATATAGGACAGGCGAACACGTGTAAACGATAAAGGTATGACGGATTATTGTCACCCTAAAAGGAGAGACTGGACTTCGGTGCTAATACTGAATCACCGTATAGTTGCAGGATTGGCAACCGCGAATTTTGGAATCATCCTCACGTAACTCAATGTTCCCCAAGTACGTTTCGAATATTCCCATCAACAGAGCGTTGTGCATCTGGCATACGGCATTCGGATATTTTTTTGCGCTGTCAGAGAAGGTGCAATTATTCACGCGAAAACGCAGCTTCCCTTCATCCATTGCTTCGATGTCTGGTTTCAATCCCTGAGCCACGACAATCCGATGGACCAGGTCCAATTTTTCTTCCATAGAGGCTGTTTCTAAATTGATTCCGCTTTGGACAACCGCCCGTTTTGCCATCTCTGTTCCAATGCGATGTCCCATTTTAATGAGAGCGGCTTCGCCAGCTTCGCCGAGCGAGAGCAGGCTTTCAATCGCGATATCGGCCAACAGCTGATAGTCACGAGGTGGGAATTGCAGACTCACAACCTGTTCAGACAGTGAGTACAACCGACTGGGACGTCCTCCCTTACCGCTTTTGTCTGTAACAGCAGTGAGTAAATTCACGTCCTCCAACTTCGTCAAGTGCAAGCGTGCCACATTAGGGTGGATAGAGAAGTGATCAGCTATATCCTGAACCGTGATGGGATCTTTACTGTAGGCGACAAATTGGTAAATGGAAAAACGGGTGGGGTCAGCTAAAGCACTGGTTAACTTTTGCGCATCGTGGTCCATGCCGATACCCCTTTCTCAAAACAATCTCCATAAGATCAAATTCAAAAAGTCGTCTTTTCAGCACCGAGAAAGTGGTGAGAACCTGAAAAAGGAGGAGCGGAGTGTAGGGGACCTACATGAGCACCGGACTTTGAAGGTGAACGCCTCTTTCAATGTTGCTCAAGCCTTCAGGACTTCGTCGTGATCAAAAGACGACTTTTTGAACAATCTTCATAAGTGTATCCCATTTTGTGTTACTTGTTAAGGTAGCAGTGTGCTACAACAGCAGATCATACGAATTTTCATCTAGTTTTTAAATTAACTACTATTGACATAGTGTTAATGAAGCAGTAAAATCCAAAGTAAGGAAAGAAATTTTATCAGCTAACTTTTCGTAAGAGCTTGAACGAAACATCAAGAACTGCAAATGGCAAGACTTTTATAGATGAAATTATTCGTGATAGTTGAGATGGAGGGGTAACCAATGGCCGTTGCTGAACGTACACAAACACAAAAATTAACGTTTTTCACTTATCCGAGCTGCACATCCTGTCGCAAAGCGAAGGCATGGCTGGCAGAAAACGGAGTAAATTACGAAGAGCGTCACTTGTTCAAAAATCCACCGACAGCAGAAGAACTGCTGGATATTATCAAAATGACTTCAAATGGCTTGGATGAAATCTTGTCAACGAGAAGTCAGCGCTTTAAAAACCTGGATGTTGATATTAATGATATGTCGGTGAAGGAACTGCTCGAAATGCTTAGCGAAGAGCCTCAGCTTTTGAAGCGTCCGATCCTGACTGATGGTGAAAACCTGATCGTCGGGTTCAATTCTTCCGCCATGAAAAATTTGTTGTCCTAATGAAGAGGGGGGGAAATACCTCCTCTTTTTTGTTTGTCTATCGAAAGGTAAAATAAAGCCACAAGCTGATAAAAAGGTGTGAGTTCTTATGGAGACCTTGCTTTTACAAAAACAGGACGGTATTGCCACAATCACATTAAATCGGCCGCATGTACATAATGCCATCAGTGTGGAGCTGGTTGAAGAACTGAATCAGGTCTTGCAAGACTGCCAAGCCGATCCTGAGGTGAAGGTTCTGATTGTGACGGGGACGGGCAGAAGCTTTGTTTCTGGCGGCGATTTGAATCAGTTTATTGCAGCGCGCGGCTTTGAACAGGCGCATCCTTTGCTCAGCAAAGTGACGGGGCTTTTGTCGGCCATTGATCAGTTTTCCAAACCGGTGATTGCCATGATAAACGGTGCGGCGGTCGGAGGTGGCTGTGAGTTTGCGGGTGCGTGTCATTTTCGTTTTGCCAGTGACAGGGCGACCTTCGGGTTTGTACAAATCAGCATGCATATTACGACAGGGTGGGGTGGAGGAAGTCGGCTGTTGGACTTGCTGCCAGAGTCAAAAGCCCTCGCTCTCCTGCTGACTGGTGACAGATTGCGTGCAGAGGAAGCCAAGTCCTACGGTTTTGTTGACGAGGTATATACAGAAGAGAAGCTGCATGAGGAAGTATATCGTTTCGCTCGAAAAATCGCTGGCCAGCCGCTAGCTGGCATTGAGGCGTACATGAAGGTTTTGCAGTGGAAGCGAATGGGTCTTCCGCAAGAAGAACGAATCCGGCGCGAAGTGAGTCAATGTGCGCATCTATGGGGTAGCCCTGAACACGTCGCCGTGGTGGAAAGCTTCCTGACAAAGCGCCCAACATCCTGATCAATGGGGTTTCTTCCGTTTAAACATTTATTTGCTTGGACATACTTTTTCTAGTAGAAAGCGATTCTACAAGAGTAGGGAAAAGCATAGGATGAATTACATCATCCTTTTTAAAGGTAACGGGAGGGACTCATATGGTAGCTTCCAGACAAGACGCATGGACCGAAGATGACGATCTAGTGCTGGCGGAAGTCACCTTGCGCCACATACGCGAAGGCGGCACACAGCTTGCTGCATTTGAAGAAGTGGGTCAAAGGTTGGGAAGGACAGCAGCTGCGTGCGGCTTCCGCTGGAACAGTTGCGTACGCAAACGGTACGACGCGGCCATTTCGATTGCGAAAAGCCAAAGGCAGCAGTTGAAAAAGCTCGGGAGGATTCAAGCACCGCCCCCTGTGGTGGCTGAGGTAGAGGTCGTCACGTTGCATACAAAGCGTTCTGAGACACCAGTAGCAGAGGTGCAAAAGTACGCGGATGTAGAGGAACAGCAGATTGAAGCAGTTATTCGCATGCTCGTCAATCAAAAAGAAATGACTCGTCGCTTGCGACAATTGGAACAAGAGTTGGAAGGAAAAGAGTTGGAGTTAAAAGAATTGAAAGAAGCTCACGAACGCGCTAGAAAAGAGCTGGATCAGGTTCAGGGTGTCAATGATGACTACCGTGCATTGGTACAGATCATGGAACGTGCACGCAAGCTTGCTTTTTTACAGGAAGAGGATTCCAACAAAGCGATCTTCAAAATGGATGAAAATGGAAATTTAGAGCGCGTGGAAAAATAAGTGCAAGGCATGAAAAAAGAAGCGGAGATTGATCCGCTTCTTTTGTTTGAGCATCCAGAAGGAGCTAGTCTTGCAGCTCTACGCTCTCTGGCAACCAGACGTACGGGTTTTCACCACGATCACGCATGAGGTTGTACTTCACAGGCGTGAAGCCCATTTTCAACCAAAAATCGTCTGCACGACAGCGTGAGTTGGTTTTAATAGGAGCTCCAAAGCTCTTCGCATGGTTAACCAAAGCAGTTCCGTAATCTTTGCCGCGGTAGTCAGGCAGGACTTCGAGCTTCCACAGCTCGTAATAGTCTTGCGCAGGTTGGAAGTAACGGTCGTATTTCCCGTCAATTTTATAGAGGCTCATACGTGCTACCAGAAGATCGTTGTCATAAATACCGTAAAATGGAGATTCCGAATCGTTTTCCACGATGTTCGCCTCCAGGTCTTCCTTCATAGAAAGCTCCTCCAGGCCAAATTCGCGAAACTTCTGGAATTCCTCCAGTGTCTTATAGTTGATTTGCAAACGTCTTACTTCAAACATGGTTAGCCACTCCTCTCACAGCTCTTTGCCTTGGCCACCTTTTGGCCCCGCCCTTTTATTATACACGATGATTGGCTTTTCCGAAGTGTTTTTCTTTTTTATATGGAGGGATTGTCAGGAAATGATTTCGCTTCCTTGGAAAAATTTAAAATTTCATCCTAGAACTATGATCATTCTCGTGGCAAAATAGAAAGTAGCATCACATGATACAAACCAGGCAAACAATTCGGAAGCGCTTACAGTTGTAGTCGGTTTGTCAAAGAGGGGAGCGTTGCCATGAACAAGGTATTAATCGCAAACCGTGGTGAAATTGCCAGACGAATTATCCGTACATGCAAGGCAAGAGGAGTGGCTACGGTTGCTGTCTATTCAGATGCAGACAAGGATCTGCCGTTTGTACGTGAAGCAGATGAGTCAGTCCATATTGGTCCACCGCCCGTTCCACACAGCTACCTGAACGTAGAGGCCATACTTGCAGCAGCGAAAAGCACCGGTGCCGACGCTATTCATCCAGGCTACGGTCTTTTGTCAGAAAACGAAGCTTTTGCCCGCCGCGTTCTGGAGGAAGGTCTTCTATTCATTGGGCCTACCCCCGAGGTCATCGGTCAAATGGGTGACAAGCTGACTGCCCGCCGTATGATGGAGGCTGCGGGAGTGCCAGTCGTTCCAGGATGCGAACAGGCTATCGATTCTCCAGATGAAGCAGCTGTCATCGCGATGTCTATCGGATATCCCGTGATGCTCAAGGCAAGTGCTGGCGGCGGAGGCATCGGGATGCACATTTGCCGAGACGAGGCCGAGCTGCGTCAAGCCTATCAATCGGCAAAAGGCCGTGCAAAAGCGTATTTTGGAAACGATGCGATGTACATGGAGAAATACGTAGAACGTCCGCACCACATCGAAGTGCAGGTCGTCGCCGATCAGCATGGAAACGTCATCCACTTATTAGAACGGGAATGCTCCATACAGCGCAGACATCAAAAGGTGCTCGAGGAAAGCCCTTCGCCCTTTTTGGACACAGCAACGAGAGAACTTTTGTGCGATGCAGCGGTTACAGCAGCGAAAGCAGTGGGCTACTCGGGTGTAGGAACGGTTGAATTTATCGTAGATGAGCAGAAAAACTTTTACTTCTTGGAAATGAATACACGCTTGCAAGTAGAGCATCCTGTGACGGAAGAAATGACGGGCATTGACCTCGTGTCGCTCCAACTGGACATTGCCGATAATCACCCGCTTTCAATCAAGCAAGAGGACGTCAAGGCTCTGCGTCACGCGATTGAGCTGCGTGTCTATGCGGAAGACCCTGTCACCTTCCTGCCATCGCCAGGGACGATTACGTTGTACCAGCCACCTGCGTTCGAAGATGTACGAATTGACGATGGGGTAGAGACAGGTACACAAGTGACTCCTTTTTACGACCCGATGATTGCAAAGGTCATTGTCTCTGGAGCGACAAGAGAAGAGGCTGTGCAACAGGCACAGAAGGCTATAGATCATTTTCTGATTACTGGCATTAAAACGAACATTCCGTTTTTGCAAGAAGTATTACAGGATGAACAATTCCGAGCAGGTAACTATACGACATGGTTCGTTACTGAGCGGGGAGCAGCGTCAAGCACGGAAAAACGCTGAGCTAACTAAAATGATATGTAAGGGAGAGACCCATCCATGAAACAAGTAGCAGCCAATATGGCAGGAACTGTTATTAATGTCCTGGTGCAGCCGGGTGACGAGATCAATGAAGGACAAGACGTTCTTGTTCTGGAATCGATGAAAATGGAAGTTCCTGTACAGGCTCAAGCCTCAGGCAAGGTTGTAGAAGTAAAAGCGAATATTGGCGATTTTGTCAACGATGGCGATATCATTGTCGTTTTGGAATAGGATTAGAATGCTTCTAAACTGAGCGACCGCTAGGCGAGGGGGTGACTTGTTGTGCGTGTGCAAATCGTGGAGGTCGGTCCTCGTGACGGGCTGCAAAATGAGAGCGCAATCGTTCCGGCAGCAGCAAAAATCGTGTTGATTCATAAGCTGATGGCAGCAGGCTTGAAGCGGATTGAAGCAAGTTCGTTTGTAAATCCGAAATGGATACCGCAATTGGCGGATGCAGATGAGGTTTTGCAGGGAATCAATCGCAGCCAAGAGGTAACGCTTAGCGCATTGGTTCCAAATGTTCGCGGTCTGGAGCGGGCGCGCCAATGCGGACTGAATGAAATTGCCCTGTTCATGTCTGCCTCTGAAACCCATAATCAAAAAAACATCAATAAACGGATAGAAGACACGTATCCGATTCTGCGGGAGGTTGCCCAGGAAGCGCTGGCTCTCGGAATGAAAGTTCGCGGATATGTCTCAACGGTATTCGGTTGTCCGTACGAGGGAAACGTTCCGCTGGACAATAGCCGCAGGGTGACAGAGTCTCTGCTGGAAATGGGAGTGTACGAGATTTCTCTCGGGGATACGATAGGGGTTGCAACACCGAAGCAGGTACATGAGGTTTTTGGAGAACTTGTGAAAGATGTTACGAACGAGCGCTTAGCCGCCCATTTTCATGATACAAGAGGAACTGGTTTGGCGAACGTAGCAGCAGCGCTAGAGGAAGGAATCCGAATCTTTGACAGCTCAATCGGCGGACTTGGCGGATGCCCGTATGCCCCAGGAGCTGCGGGCAACATTTCGACTGAAGATTTGGTCTACATGCTGCATGGAATGGACTATGAAACGGGCATCGATCTCGAGAAGTTGATTGAGGCTGGTGCGTATATTGGGCAGCAGTTGGGTAAAGAGCTCCCCTCAAAAGTGCTGCGGGCATCGCTCGCAAGCAAACCAGCGGGATGATCTGTATTTTCCACACATTCGCAAAGAGGGGATAGAAGATGACGGTTAGCCTGCAAAGAGAGGGCGCAATCGGCGTACTAACGCTGCAACGGCCAGAAGTTTTTAACTGCCTCAACCTTGAAACGCTCGTGACACTACGCGGCTTGATTAGTGAAATCAGCCATGATCGTGACATCCGGACGGTCATTGTGACAGGGGCTGGCGACAAGGCGTTTTGTTCTGGGGCGGATTTAAGAGAGCGGCGCTCCATGTCACCACAACAGGTCGATGTCTATATCCAAACGATTCGAGATACGTTCACAGAGCTGGAAAAGCTACCGAAACCTGTCATCGCGGCGATTAACGGGCTGGCACTGGGGGGCGGTACAGAATTGGCGCTGGCGTGCGATTTGCGGATCATGAGTGAACAGGCCCAGATGGGTTTGACGGAGACATCGCTGGGGATCATCCCTGGTGCTGGCGGAACACAGCGTTTACCTCGACTGGTTGGAAAAGGCGTCGCCAAGGAACTGATTTTTACGGCAAGGCGTGTTTTTCCGGAGGAGGCACTGTCCATCGGGTTGGTCAATCGGATTGTTCCCGCTGATCAACTCATGGCGACAGCCATTTCTTTGGCCGAGCAAATTTCAGCGAATGCTCCACTTGCTCTAGCCCAAGCCAAGTTTGCCATCGATTGTGGAGTGGAGGTCGAGCTAGCTAGCGGACTTCAGATTGAAAGCAACGCGTACAAGCTGCTCGTCCCGACGAAAGACCGCTTAGAAGGACTCGCAGCCTTTCAAGAAAAACGAAAACCGATATACCGCGGAGAGTGACGAGGGGGATTACGCTGATGACCAAACATTTGGAAGACACATTGCACGAAAAAATCGCCAAAGTAGTGCAAGGGGGCGATGCCAAGTATCATGACAAACTCAAGGAGCAAAACAAGCTGTTCGTCCGCGATCGCCTCAAGCTATTGTTCGATGATGAGTTCATGGTCGAGGATGGGCTGTTCGCGAATGTCATGGCAGGTGATCTGCCGGCGGATGGAGTTGTCACCGCAATCGGCAAGGTAAATGGTCAAACTGTCTGCGTGATGGCCAATGATTCGACAGTGAAAGCTGGGTCTTGGGGATCGCGGACCGTCGAAAAAATTATTCGCATTCAAGAAACAGCTGAAAAAATGCGTGTTCCTCTTCTCTATCTCGTCGATTCAGCAGGAGCGCGTATCACTGACCAATTGGAGATGTTCCCAGGCCGACGGGGTGCTGGACGAATCTTTTACAACCAAGTGAAACTTTCCGGCAAAATTCCACAAGTGTGCATTTTGTTTGGACCTTCTGCTGCTGGTGGCGCTTATATCCCAGCTTTTTGTGACATTGTCATCATGGTCGACAAAAACGCCAGCATGTACTTGGGCTCCCCGCGTATGGCAGAAATGGTGATTGGAGAAAAAGTGAGCTTGGAGGAGTTGGGCGGTGCACGCATGCATTGCTCCGTAAGCGGATGCGGCGACGTACTGGCTGCCAATGAAGAAGAAGCGATTCAAGCAGCGCGCAGCTATCTGCGTTTCTTCCCAGCGAACTATACGTTGACGCCACCGACTGCACTGGCAAAAGCCCCTGTGTCTACAGCGAAAGAAATCACCAGCATCGTGCCGGAGAATCAAAATGCAGCTTTCAATATGCATGATGTGATTACAGCATTGGTCGACGAGGGTTCGTTCTTTGAAATTAAAAAGTTATTTGCCCAAGAACTGATTACCGGTTTGGCACGTCTGGATGGCAAGCCTGTCGGAATCATTGCCAACCAGCCGCGCGTGAAGGGAGGAGTCTTGTTTGTCGATTCGGCTGACAAGGCGGCTCGATTCATCACGCTGTGCGATGCGTTTTCCATTCCACTGTTGTTCTTGGCTGATGTTCCTGGCTTTATGATTGGGACAGCCGTAGAGCGGGCAGGCATTATCAGACACGGGGCAAAAATGATCTCCGCCATGGCGGAAGCCACGGTACCAAAAATATCCGTCATTGTACGCAAAGCGTATGGTGCTGGCTTGTATGCAATGGCCAGCTCGGCATTTGAACCTGATGCTTGCCTCGCGCTGCCCGGTGCCCAAATCGCCGTGATGGGACCAGAAGCAGCAGTTAATGCCGTCTACAGTAACAAAATACAGGCGATTGAGGACCCGGCAGAGCGCCAAGCATTTATTCAGGAAAAACGCAGAGAATATCAGGAAGACATCGATCTGTACTTGCTGGCATCGAACTTGATTGTAGATGCTGTTGTGCCTCCAAGCGAACTGAGACGCGAATTAATCCAGCGCTACGAGGTTTACAAGGAAAAGCGTCACGTTTTTTCGGACAGAAAGCATGCTGTTTATCCCGTATAAATCGTGGGTCAGGCTGTCGTCAAAGGGCGACAGCCTATTTTTTTACAAAAAAATGTGAGAGGGTCTAGGAATATTTCGATAATTGCGATCTTTTTTTGTGGCAATCAATTGAACAATCCCGAAAACTCTGTTATTCTTGAAAAATAAGCATTGATTAATGTGGGTGAACAAATGCTGCTAGAACCAATGACGAGTCAGGTGGTAGTCATAGGTGGCGGGTCTGTCGGGCTGCTGTATGCAGCAAGGCTCGCACTTGCTGGACAACCTGTCACGATTGTTACACGCAGTTCACTCCAGGCGAATCAGCTAAATGAACGCGGGCTCAGCTTTCAAAAGCTGAATGGCGAGTCAGTCACTGTTCCCGTCTCCGCCAGCCCCATTGAAGAAGGATTGCCTGAAGGGAATCTGTATCTGTTAACTGTTAAGCAGCCAGATTTGCATAGCGTGCTTCCAGCTTTACAAGGGTTAGACTTTAAGGCAAGAGTGATCGCTTTGCAAAATGGCATGGGTCATTACGAATTGCTTCGAACCGTTTTAACGGAGACACAGTGCTTCTTTGCGATTAATACGGAAGGAGCAAGGAGATTGTCGCCTAGAGAAGTCGTGCATACCGGTACTGGTACATTGCGCGTAGGCTCTTGGGAGACTTCTGATTGCAATGATCCACTGATTCGCACATTTGTAGAGTGGGCAATATCAACAGGCATGGAGGCTATCTATGAAAAGGCAATACAGCCCTTCGCTTGGCGAAAGCTCATCGCAAATGCGCTGATCAATCCGTTAACCGCGCTTTTTGAAATACCAAATGGTGCTCTCCTCGAAAACTCACATACGCAACAACTCATGCGTGCTTTATTTGTGGAAGCAGCTGCAGTGGCTGCGTCTGCCGGACAAAAAATCGAGGATGCAGACTTGCAGGAAATTGTCTCCATTTGCCGAAATACTTCCCGTAATCTTTCCTCCATGCTGCAGGATATAAAGAAGCGCAGACCTACGGAAGTGCAGTCTATCAACGGCTATCTCGTCCAAGCAGGAAAAAAGGCCGGGATTCCGACTCCGCTTCACGAAACCTTGCTTCGCGTTATCCTTCTTAAGTCAGACATGGGAATACGGAAGGAGGGAGGCGACAATAGATGACCATTTTGGCGAATGTCTGGGCCTATTTGTGGGGGACGCTGACGGTTGTGCCGTTTCTTGGGTTTCCGCTCGTTTATTTCATCTTGTATGGAATGACGCGGAATAAGAAATTGGCAAGCCGCTTCGCGATAAATATCACGAATCTTTTGGTGATTCGCTCTGCCGTTTCCGCTTACGAACTGATCTGGCCCGAGGCATTTTCCGCTTGGTGGTGGGTATTCTGTTTTTACCTGGTGGTAACCATACTCCTTGGGTGGGTACAGATGAAGTGGAAGGGGCGGCTCTCCCTTAAAAAGGTAGGATTTTCAGCCTGGCGATTGTCGTTTCTCTGGTTTGGAATCGTCTACATAGTGCTGTTTACGACCGGAATTATCAAAACGATGGGTGTCGTGTAAAGCACTGTTGATACATATCGTATTTATTCCGATAAGAAAGAAGGTTGGAACTATGCGACTTCCCATCGAGACCATCGGTCATAAGATTCGAATGATTCGGAAAGAACGCGGCTTTACCTTGGAAATTATGGCAGGCAAGACAGGGTTAAGCAAGGGGTTGCTGAGCCAAGTAGAGCGTGGTATTTCGCAGCCGTCGCTGGATTCGCTGTGGAAAATCACCAAAGCTCTGGAGTCACCCATCATTCATTTTTTCGAAGATATTGATCAAAAGCAGGTGCATGTGACTCGCTTGCAAAAACGCAGACAACTGGTCTTTCCTGAATCGACGGGCACTTATTCGCTGCTCTCGATGGGAGGTAGCGCCAAGCTGGGGATGCTGGAAGTGCGACTGATGCCCGGAGAAATGGCTGTCGACAAGTTCGTCCAGTCGGAGGGAGAAGAGTGCTTCACGGTCATCACCGGCAGTGTGACAGCGCGTTTCAACGATGAAGAGCATGTGTTGGAAGCGGGAGACAGTATTTCATTTGACAGCAGCAAAACACACTCAATCGAAAATACAGGAGAAACGGAAGCTTTGTTAATCTGGTCCGTCACCCCTCCGCAATTTTAATGCGAGCGCGAACGAGCCTGTATTACACTTTGACAACCCATTAAAGTGGGTTGTCTTGTTTTTTGTGGCTGTGGAGCATGGTATAATTTTGGTTGACCATGGCCCTAAGAAAGGTGAGCTAGCATGAATGTTGAATGTCTCGCGCTTCCATTGGCGAATCCGCTGGCACAGGAGTACCAGCAGCAAAATGCCTCTGCATTACAGTTTTTTGTGCATAACCCCTACCGTGAACAGTCCTATCGAGAACGCGTGGAATGGCTTCAAAGTCAATCCTATCCTCACCGGAACCAGCTCGTGGAAGGTTTATATCGTTTTAATAAAGAGATGGGTACTCACCCTGAAGCACTAAAAAATATCGAGTTGCTCAAACAGCCAGACACATATGTAGTCATCGGCGGTCAGCAAGCAGGAGTTTTGGGTGGACCACTCTATACGGTCAACAAAGCTGTTCATTTGATCCAGGCAGCGAAGAGGCTGTCTGCCGAGCTTCAGGCAAACGTCATTCCGGTGTTCTGGATTGCTGGCGAAGATCATGACATCGATGAGATCGATCATGTGTACTGGGGAGCGGACGAAGGGAAGCGCCTGCATAAGGAGCGACTGCCTCTGAATAAGAAGGGCCGCCAATCGGCAAGTACGCTACCGCTGGACCCTGAACTGTGTACGCAGTTCCTAGAGAAGTTTTTCCAGGGACAGACAGAGACTACCGAAACCAAACAGATTCGTGAGTTGCTGACGCAGACTGCGGCAGACTCGCCTACAGTCGCAGAGTGGTTTGCTCGCTTGATGGCAAAATTGTTTGGCAAGCACGGTCTTGTTCTGGTTGAATCCTCGTTGCCGTTTGTTCGTGAACTGCAGCAACCCATTTTTTCACAGATCATTGAAAACAATGAGCAATTGACGAAGGTGTTGCTGCGGGCAGCGGATCGGATTTCAACGGCTGGCTATCCACTTCAATTGCAAGTAGAAGAGTATCAAGCCAACCTGTTCGTCTATGAGGGCGATGATCGATTGCTGCTAGAACGTCACGGGGAGCGCTTTATTAATCGGAGACGTTCTTACAGTCGCGATGAATTGCTCAAGCAGGTTGCAGATTCCCCTGAGCGTTTTAGCACAAATGTTGTTACCCGTGGGTTGATGCAGGAGCATCTGTTTCCTACGCTTGCCTTCATTGGAGGTCCGGGCGAGATAGCTTATTGGGCGTTTTATCGGGAGGTATTCGAGCTATTTGGGATGCAGATGCCGATCGTATTGCCTCGGATGTCCATTACCCTTGTGGAAGGTGCTCAGCTGAGACTGCTGGATAGCTTGGGGCTGTCTGTTGAACAAGTCTTGACTGACTTTGCCGCGTGGAAAGACGAGTGGTCCAAAAATCAGGCACCACATCCGCTGGAGCAGCAGTTCGCTTCGGCACGGGAGTCGATCATGTCGATCTATCGCCCGCTGGTAGAGGAGGTCGTTTCTCTGGATGGGGGATTGCGTGGTCTGGCTGAGAAAAATAGTAAGCTGCTGTTAGAGCAAGTATCCTTTTTGGAAGAGCGTCTGATTCGTTCGCTACAGCAAAAAGATGACGTGGAGCATGTGCGCGTCCAACGAATTGAGACCGCTTTGTTGCCCGAAGGTGGGCTGCAAGAAAGAAAGCATTCGTTTTTCCCGTTTGCAAATAAGTATGGTCTTGGTTTGATTGACCGATTAGTAGATGCGCCATTTTCGCATGATGGTACTCATCAACTTTATTACCTGTAAAAAGAAGCGTAAAATAGTCGGATCGTCCTGGAAGTGGACCCGGCTATTTTTTTGTTGTTTAAGCAGATGGAAAACTTTTCTATAAATTATGCCGAAACTTTTCTGACAAATTCTGCGTCTTAGTAGTAATGGATTGTTTTTGGGGAAAGGTGGTACTCGGGATGCAGATTACATTACAACAAATCGGGAAAAAAGCCACTCTACTAGTTGTAAGCTTGTCGGTTTTATTGACGGGCATCGCAACTGCAGGATTGAAAAAGGCCGACGCACGGGAAGAATACGTGGCCAATTCACCTGCTTTTATCGACACAAATGGACATTGGGCAGCAAAGGAAATAGGGATTGCTACCAAAAAAGGATTGATCAAAGGATTCCCCGATGGGACCTTTAAGCCAGAGCAAACGGTGACGCAAGAACAGTTTTTATCCCTGATTGAACGCGTCATACCTTCCTTCACAGGCAACGAGCCTGACAGCTTTATCAAAGAGACCTACTTGCCGGCTGCTGCGGGACGTTGGTCGGAAAAAACTTATCACCATTTGGCTTCAGCGGGTATCATGCCATCTGGGAAACCGACGGATAGTATGACGCGGTTGGAAGCGGCAAGAACCTTGCTGGCAGCCATCGGGCATCAATCCGAAGGGGAAAAATATCGGGGAACGACAACGAAATTTTTCACGGATCTTTCGGTCGAAAATGAAGCGCAGGTGATCACGGTCTACCCTGCCTACAAAATGGGGATTTTGGCTGGCTTTCCAGATGGAAGCTTTCGGCCTGATGACAAAATCAACAGAGCACAGGCAGTCGTCCTGCTAAATCGTTTGGAATCAAAAATCGACGAGCTGTACCCTGGCAATGTAACAGAGAGCGAGAAAAAGGCAATGACACAAGCTGTCTCGTCATTTGTAGGTGACGTGATGGATAAGCAAAAGATTCGTCGCTTTGATGACTTGGTCGCGTATGTAAAGAAAAACAACCTGCCTGTGAGCGAATCGTTTTTACGCGAGCATTTTTCGTTTATGCAGTATGAAGTGTATGATTATGTCCGGTTTCCGCAGTTTAATGAGCTGATGTACTTTGCAAAAATCGGAATGAATAAATACAGAATGACGGTTCAATATTATGCTGGAGATTTGGGCGGAAGCGTTGATCGCACGTTTTACCTTTCCTCGAGCGATGGCAAAACGTTTCGACTGATTGGAAAAGATGAATAAGAAAAGAAGGCTGGGACATGACCCCAGCCTTTTTTCGTGTCAGGCATGACGTTTTTGCCAGATAAAAAGTACGAGTGCAATCACGAGGGGATAGAGGGCGGACCACCCCAAAAAAGGATAGAGTCCTAGTGTACATACGAGAGAAGTCCAGGAAGCGATTCGGCCTACGCGACTATTGTGCAAGAGCCGGACCCCAGCCAGACACCCGCCGATGTAAGTTGCAAAAAAGGTAGCATTGGGCAGTTCGATGAGCCTCGACAAGTCGATCACGTCGAAATAGAGTACGCCAAGAACAATGACAAAACAAAGAGCGAGAAACAGAAGGCCGCCGGTTGGTGTCCGGTACTTGGCGTGGAGGGTGCCAAACCAGCGGGGAGCGATCTTTTCTTGGGCTAACGAATAGGCGATGCGGGACGCAGCTCCAATGTAAGCGTTGGCTGTAGCGATACAAATGAACAAGGCGGTTACGGCTACAATCCATCCGCCGATCGGACTTAAGGAGAGCTGAACCATGACGCTGAGCGAGGCAGCGGAGATGCCGACCCCGTAGCTATGTGTGGCCACAGTCATAAAGGCTACGGCAAAGTACAAGAGAGCGACGATTCCCGCACTCCACAAGACACCGCGAATCGCGTTTTTCGCAGGATCGACGAATTCCTCTGAGAGATGCGTTACGGCTTCCCACCCAATGAAGCACCAAAACATCAGACCTGCTGCTTGCACGACACTCAACCAACCATTTGGCATAAAAGGGACAAAGTGAGTGACAGATGCATGCGGAATGCTGGCGACAACGGCCAAAATCAAAATCGTGATAATCAGCGAGACAACAATCGTTTGGACACGCGCAGCTACATGCAAGCCCACAACGTTCATCATAAGGACAGCGAGAAGGAGCAGAGCAGCACCCGCATATACTTGCGACTCACTCCAGTTCAGTAGGATGGCAATGTAGTTGGCCCCTGTAACGCTCAGAATCGGCGCGCCAATCGGGACAGACAAGAGAAAGAACCAGCCTACCATGTTTCCGAAACGATCTCCGTACGCTGTCCGTACAAATGTAGAGACTCCACCTGAGCTGGGATAACGAGCAGATAACAGCCCCATTGTAATGGCCATGGGCAGGACGAGAACAGACATGACGAGCCAAGCTAAAATGGAAGCAGGACCAGCCTTCTCAGCTGCGAGTCCGGGGATGAGCAGTACGCCGGAACCGATCACAGCCCCGATGTATAAGGCGACGATGTGCGGAAGTCGCAGTGTTTTGGTTAGACCGGGGGCTTGCGTAGATAATTTCCCCATAGGTAGATCCCTCACTTTTTTTACTTACCTTGTCGTTGGTAACTGAAGTGTAGCATAGACTTAATTATCGGAGTTATCTATAATATTAGATGATTCGAATCGATTTTTCCGATGAAATGAGGGGGGAATCTGGATACTCGTTATTTGCAAACCTTCCGTGAAGTAGCAAAATGCCAAAGCTTTACTCGTGCAGCAGAAATTTTAGGCTACGCGCAGTCGAGTGTGACAACCCAAATTCAAAATCTGGAATCGGAGTTCGGTGTCAGCCTATTCGAGCGTTGGGGCAAAAAAATCAGGCTTACCCATGCAGGCGAGGTGCTTCTCAGCTACAGCGAACAGCTGCTAACCGTATTAGATGAGGCAAGAGCGAATTTGTCAGAGCAAGCGCAACTGGCGGGAACGTTGAGTATTGGAACAGTGGAGTCATTGGCGGCCTTTTATTTACCCCCTTATTTGCAAAAATTTCGCTTGGAGCAGCCGCGTATGCGGATCATGCTTGCGCCGGGCATTTGCCAAGACTTGAGGCAGGGAGTAAAGGAAGGGAAGTTCGATTTCGCCTTTGTGCTCGATTGGCTCCAAGATCAATCTGAGCTGACAAGTATCGTTTTAGGTGAGGAAAAACTAGTTGTTGTTGCTGCACCTACCCATCCGCTGGTGAAAAAAGAAAAGGTTGAAACGCACGATTTTACCGGAGAAACCTGGATTTTCACAGAAAAGGGATGCAGCTACCGAGGGCTGATGGAATCGGTGTTGCGTGAAGCAGGAGCCACTGTGGAATCTTCTTTTGAATTTGGTAGTCTGGAAGCGATAAAACAATGTGTTGCCTATGATTTAGGAATTGCGTTGCTTCCGAAAATTGTCGTACAAGAAGAAGTGAAAAATGGTACACTAGTAATACTCTCGTTTTCCCATCCGGATATCCGTGTTTTCCGACAGTTGGTCTACCATAAAAAGAAATGGATGCCTCAGGCGTTGTTGCGTTTTTTGGAGCTGCTTACGGTAGAAACCGCAGAGCGTAAATTGCCGATAATAGGAAAATAATTGGAAAAACTGATGATGGTTGAACTTGCGTATGATATGATAGACAAGGTTGCTTTATGAGATAAAAGGAGGTCCATCCGTACATGAACACAGTATCTGAAAGCATCGTAAAAGATATGTCGTTGGCGCACAACGGCCATCTGAAGATTGATTGGGTAAAAGAACACATGCCTGTCTTAAACCGCATTCGTGAGCGCTTTGAAAAAGAGCAGCCGTTTGCAGGCCTGAAAGTTGCGATCTCCTTGCACTTGGAAGCAAAAACGGCTTATCTGGCAAAAGTAGTTCAAGCTGGTGGCGCTGAAGTAACCATTACTGGTTCCAACCCGCTTTCCACGCAAGATGACATTTGCGCAGCATTGGTGGAAGACGGTATCCGTGTATTTGCGAAATACAATCCAGATCCTGCTGAATACAAAGAGCATCTGATCAAAACACTGGAAACTCGTCCTGACCTGATCATTGACGACGGTGGCGACCTGATCACTATTTTGCACAGCGAGCGCCGTGATCTGTTGTCTCAAGTACGCGGTGGTGCAGAAGAAACGACAACAGGTATTCTGCGTCTGAAAGCGTTGGAGAAAGAAGGCAAGCTGGAGTTCCCAATGGTTGCCGTAAACGATGCATTCTGCAAATACTTGTTTGACAACCGCTATGGTACGGGTCAATCCGTATGGGATGGTATCAACCGTACAACAAACCTCGTAGTAGCTGGTAAAACCGTTGTGGTAGCTGGCTATGGCTGGTGCGGTAAAGGTGTAGCGATGCGTGCAAAAGGTTTGGGCGCAAAAGTAATCGTAACCGAAATCGACCCAATCAAAGCTGTAGAAGCTTACATGGATGGATTTGAAGTAATGCCAATGCTCGAGGCTGCGAAGCATGGTGACTACTTCGTTACTGTGACAGGTAACCGCGATATCATCAGCAAAGAGCATTTTGCTGTGATGAAAGATGGCGCAATCTTGTCCAACGCGGGTCACTTCGATGTCGAAGTAAACAAGGTCGATCTGAATGCTATGTCGACTTCTTCCCGTATTGTGCGTAAAGATATTGAAGAATTTGTCTTGGCTGATGGTCGAAAAGTGTATCTGCTCGCAGAAGGCCGCCTCGTGAACTTGGCTGCTGGCGACGGACATCCGGCTGAAATCATGGATATGACCTTTGCTCTGCAAGCGGTATCCTTGGCTTATGTCAATGAACAGTACAAAAACATTGGCAAGAAAGTGCTGAACGTACCATTCGAGTTGGATCAAATGGTGGCTCAGTACAAGCTGGAAGCTCTGAACATCGGAATCGACAAATTGACAGATGAGCAAAAATCCTACCTGGAAAGCTGGGTCGAATAGTCCCTCGAATCCCGTCTTTTCCCGGCAAAAAAATATGCGAAAAAATCCTGCTTACAAACGCAGGATTTTTTTTTATAATAACAAATAGGTACAAGGTGGGGAAAAGTGGGGGAAAGTGGAGCCAACCGACAGGAAAGTGGGGGACCAGGGCGTGTTCATGGGGGAATATCAGCACAGCATCGACGAAAAAGGCCGCCTGACGATCCCAGCCAAATTCCGTGAAGGGCTAGGCACTTCCTTTGTTATTACCCGCGGACTTGACCAATGTTTGTTTGCTTATCCGCAAGATGAGTGGAAACAACTAGAGGAAAGACTCAAGTCTCTCCCATTTACAAAAGCAGATGCTCGCGCATTTACACGATTTTTCTTTTCAGGTGCCACCGAATGCGAGTGGGACAAGCAGGGAAGGGTAAACATACCACCCAATTTACGTGAGCATGCAGGCATGCAAAAAGAATGTGTGATCATCGGGGTGTCAAACCGTGTAGAGGTATGGAGCAAGGAACGCTGGGAAGATTATTTTGCCCAGTCTGAAGGCTCTTTTGGAGAAATTGCCGAAAAACTGGTTGATTTTAATTTGTAGCAGCGAGAAGAACAGGAGTGACGACATTGTCGTTTCATCACGTAACCGTTTTGATGGATGAGGCTGTCGAAGGGCTAAACATTCGTCCTGGAGGCATTTATGTAGACTGTACACTCGGCGGAGCTGGGCATAGCAGTTTGATTGCTTCCAAGCTGACGGAGGGCGGTCGACTTATCGCCATCGATCAGGACGATTGGGCACTGGATAATGCCCGCGAAAGACTCGCTTCCTATATGGACAGAGTCACGCTGGTAAAGAGCAACTTCCGTCATATCAAAGACATTGTGAGAGATTTAGGCTTGGATGGTGTAGACGGGGTGTTATTTGATCTTGGGGTATCCTCTCCACAATTGGACGAGGGAGAGCGTGGCTTCAGCTACAATGCGGATGCGCCCTTGGATATGAGAATGGATCAACAAGCGCCATTGTCCGCCTATGACATTATCAATGAGTGGGATGAAGAAGAGATTGCCAAGATCATTTGGCTGTACGGAGAAGAGAAATTTTCCCGGCGAATTGCCCGGCAAATCGTTCAACAACGGAAGAAGCAGCCGATCCAAACAACAGGTGAACTCGTTGAGTTGATTAAGGAAGGAATTCCTGCCGCTGCGCGCCGTACCGGACCCCATCCGGCGAAGCGTACCTTTCAGGCAATTCGGATCGCAGTCAATGATGAACTGGATGCATTCAAAGAGGCCGTCGTCGATGCTATTGAGGTTTTGAATCCAGAAGGCCGCGTAAGTGTCATCACGTTTCATTCACTAGAGGACAGAATCTGCAAGCAAATTTATCAAGACTTTTCAAAAGGGTGCACGTGCCCGCCGGCCTTTCCGATTTGTACATGCGGAAATAAAGCGGTAGTAAAAGTCATTACAAGAAAGCCGATTTTGCCATCAGAAGAAGAATTGGAAGCAAACAATCGTGCACGATCAGCTAAACTACGGGTAGCGGAGAAGCTGTAGACCGGGATCGACGAGAAAGGGGAGGGAGAAGCGATGAGTTATTACTACCGAGGAAATTTAGCTATGGAGTTGGAACAAAAATCCCGCTCTGTAACGAAGACAACAAAGCGCACGGTTCGAATCAAGCCAACGATTCCGACCGGAGAAAAATTGCTGTATCTCTTATTTATCTCGTTAACCGTCGTCGGCTTGGGTCTAGTGGGTGTCCGCTACTCGCAAATTTCCCAGTTGAATTACGAAATCCAGACCACCAAACATGAAAACCGTGTAACGGCAGAAAAAAATGCAACGTTGAAATTGCAAATTGAACAAATGACTAACCGGGATCGCCTGCAAAAAGAAGCAGAGAAGCAGGGGATGGTATACAATCCAGCTGCTGTACATACGATCGGCAAAACAGAAGTACAGGCGAGTTCTCTGCCACAAACACAACCCAAAAAACCTTAAATGTTACTGCGCCTTATGTGCGGTAACATTTTTTCTTAGCTGGGCCAGAGTCTGCTCCTGACTCGGCTAGTTTGTGTTCGTCTCCCCAAGAATACATTCTCTTGGCTTAGGGAGCGGGCGATCTTTGGATGCGATGGAGATGATCGGAGATGGAATGGAAGCGAAAAGTAAATTGGCGAATTCTCATGGTAGCTTTATGTACGATTTTGATTTTTTCGACGTTGAGTTTTCGAATCTACTGGCTTCAGACCGTCAAAGCTACCGATATCATGGAGACGGCTCAAGTGCAGTGGGATAGGCAGCAAGTCTTGAAGCCGAAGCGCGGGGCGATCTATGATCGAAACGGCGAGATTTTGGCGTATAACGGGAAGGCGTACACGGTAAACGCAAAACTGAAGCCGCGCAATGATAAAGACGAAGATTTTGTGAAAGATCCTTATTACACAGCGAATATGCTGGCTCCTATTTTGAATGCGCCTGTTCCTGAATTAGTGAAGAATTTGACCAAGCCGAACAAAGTCGTGGAATTGGGACGCTACGGGCTGAAGATCAGTGAAGAACAAAGGAACCGAATTCTAAATTTGCAGTACCCGACACTGCCAAGTGGTGAGAAGCTCAAAAAGAATCAACTCCCAGGAATCTATTTGACTGAAACGACGCGCCGGGTTTATCCGAATAACGCCTTCGCTTCCCATGTGATCGGTTATCTCGATTTGTATGATGAACCGAAAATGGGGATCGAGCTGCAATTGAACGAAGAATTGGCTGGCAAACAGGGACATATTTCCTACCAAAGGGATCGCGCAGGCTACCAGCTGCCGGACGGAGAAGGAGAGTACATTCCGGCAATAGACGGCGTAGATGTATATCTCACTATTGATCGCCAGATACAGGATTATGTAGAACAAGCCCTAGATAAGGTGGAGCAGCAGTACAAGCCGCAGGGCATGACGGTCATTGTAACCGACCCGCAAACGGGTGAGGTATTGGCGATGGGCAACCGCTCGCAGTTTAACCCGAATATGTACTACAACGGGATTGAAAACTACAACAACCATGCGGTCACCACAATGTTTGAGCCGGGCTCTACTTTTAAGATTATTACGCTGGCGGCAGCGATTGAAGAAAAAATGTTTAATCAGAATGAAACCTATCAATCAGGTGCATACACCATCAAGGGGCAGATTCCGATCCGTGACCACAACAATGGTGCCGGTTGGGGAACCATCAGCTTTTTAGAAGGGGTTCAGCGATCCAGTAACGTATTGTTCGTTAAGTTGGGTTATGAACGCTTGAAGCTGGAGGGTCTGAAGAAATACTTCAAAAAATTCGGGATGGGTCAACCAACCGGAATTGAGCTTCCTTACGAAAAAGCAGGAAATTTGAACAACCTGGAGAAACCTCGTTCACCACGTGACTGGGCTGCAACAACGTATGGTCAAGCAGCGACGGTTACGGCGATCCAGCAGGTTGCTGCTGTAGGGGCAATCGCGAATGGAGGAGAGCTTCTAAAACCTCATATAGTAAAAGAAATGCGTGATCCTCACACGGGAGCAGTCGTCAATCGCTCGCAACGTGAGGTTGTGGAGAGGGTAGTAAGTGAAGCGACTGCGAAACAGACACGCGACATTTTGGGTAAGGTTGTCTCAGAGAGGCCCGGGACTGGTACACTATATCAGATCGAAGGGTATCAGGTCGCAGGAAAGACGGGAACTGCGCAAAAATATAATCCTAACACAGGGAAAATTATGGATGGCCGTTACGTTGGTTCTTTCATCGGTTTTGCGCCAAAAGACAATCCGAAGCTGTTGGTTTATGTCGTCATTGACGATCCGCAAACAGATGCATGGTATGCAATGTGGGGCCAAATGATGCTCGCTCCCATGTTTACAACCATTATGGAACGCAGCCTGCAATATTTGCAGCAGCAGCCTGATCTGTCGGTAGGCAAGAATAAACAGAGTGGAAAGGAAACGTCGAAAAAAGCAACGCAGGCAGTGCAGGCATCCTCACCAGCTACACCGAAGACATTGCCAAAGTTTGAAGGAATGTCCACGACAGCTGCACAAATGCGGGCGAAGCAGGACAATTTGACGGTTACGGTAGCTGGAACAGGTACGAAAATCGTCAAACAATATCCACAAGCCTATGATCAGGTGCTTTCAGGTGAACAGATTATCCTTGTAACGGACAGGGTACAAGGAACGAAGATGCCTGATTTCAAAGGAAAATCATTACGGGACGTCATGGAGTTCAGCTCTTTGATCAATCTCGAAATGAAATCGACTGGAACTGGCTTCGTCACCCAACAAAGTATTCCTCCGGGAACGGTGCTCCAGGGTACAGAGTTGCTTCAGGTGACGCTTCAATCCGTGTCGGAACCATCTGTACCGGCAACACCTCCTCCTGGTCAGGAGGGTAGCACGGTGCCTGCTACAACCACGCCAAACAATCCGGGGTCGAATAATACTACAACTACAAATCCAACAGGGAGAAATAATCCGGCTCCACCATCTTCCGGTCAGCAAACTGGACAAGGTGGGGCAGCGCAGCCGCCAGCTTCTGGACAGGCCCCTCCTCCTGACAAACCAGGAGACCAGTCAACGCAACCAACACAAACAACGACAACTCCATAGTTCTAACTAGTCCCCCCTGCGAATAAGGTTAAGAAGAGACAACCTATTTGAGGGGGGACTCGCTTTGCGGGTATCCAATGCTACTGTACGCCGTCGTATTTTTATCATCTTGATTGTAGGAGTCGTTTTGTATTCGGCACTTGTCACTCGATTGGGTTATGTCCAATTGATAGAGGGACCGAAACTCTCGCAAATGTCAGATGAACTGCTCAAACGGGAAATTAAATTTCAACCCAATCGCGGTCGCATTCTAGACAGAAGCGGCAATGAGCTCGTGACGAATATGACGGTCCCCACCCTTGTATCGGTAGGGGCGCAAATCAAAGACCCGAAAGAAACAGCAAGGCAGCTCGCCGTCATTTTGGAGCAAAAAGAAGAAGATGTATTTCGTGCCATTACAAAAAAAGAAATGAGCAACAACCAGATTCCAGGTGGAAGGAAACTGTCTGTTGAAAAGGCGAGAAAAATACAAGAACTGAATTTGCCAGGTATATACTTGGCAGGGGATACGAAGCGTTTTTACCCGAATGGAAATATGGCAGCCCATATTCTCGGTTTCACAGGTATTGACAATCAAGGGTTGACAGGGCTTGAAAAAATTTACGATCCTTTCTTGATGGGGACTGAGGGACATATCTCATTTCCGTCAGATGCGAAAGGGCGCGTACTCCCTGGTGGAACCGAAGAATACGTAGCACCCGTAAACGGCATGGACATGTATTTAACCCTCGACAGTACCATCCAATCGTTTATCGAACGCGAACTGGATCAGGCGGTGGTCGCTTATCAGCCGGATGATGTTCTGGCGATCGCCATGAATCCCAAAACAGGAGAAATATTGGGGATGGGAAGTCGCCCGACTTTTCAACCGGATGCGTACAGGGACTATCCTTCAGAGGTGTACAATAGAAATCTTCCTATCTGGAAAACATACGAGCCTGGTTCCACATTCAAGATTGTGACACTGGCAGCCGCTTTAAACGAAGGGGTCATCAATCTGAATGAAGGCTTTTACGATCCGGGATTCATAAACGTGGCCGGGAAGCGATTGCGTTGCTGGAAGCGCCAAGGGCATGGACAGGAAACCATGCTGGAAGTGGTAGAGAATTCTTGTAACCCTGGCTTCGTTACGATGGGCCAGCGACTGCAAAAAGAACGACTTTTTGACTACATCAAAAAATTTGGCTTCGGACAAAAGACAGGGATTGATTTGATCGGCGAAGAAAACGGGCTGTTATTCAATTTGAATAAAGTGGGACCGGTAGAGCTGGGTACGACTTCTTTCGGTCAAGGGGTATCGGTAACACCGATTCAACAAATGGCTGCGGTCTCAGCCGCGATCAATGGTGGCAAACTTATGAAGCCGTTTGTCGCCAAAGAATGGCGGGATAGTGTGACACACGATATCGTAGCGAGGACCTTGCCGACAGAAGTTCGACAGGTCATTACCGAGGAGACCTCAGCCAAAGTTCGGCATGCGCTGGAAAGTGTGGTGGCGCAAGGAACGGGAAATAAGGCATATATTGAAGGGTATCGGGTAGGAGGAAAGACGGGAACCGCGCAAAAAGTAAAAAATGGTCGTTACGTCGATGGGGAATACATCGTGTCGTTTATCGGCTTTGCGCCGGCTGATGATCCACAGATCGTCGTATATTTCGCCGTAGACAATCCGAAAGCACTGGCGTTTGGCGGATTGATTGCCGCCCCGAGTGTAAAAAGTATCATGGAATCCTCCCTGCAATATTTGAATGTGCCCAAACGAAAAGATGGCATCCCCAAGGAAATTAACAAAGCACTTGGAGAAAGGGCGCCAATTGAAGTGCCAAACATGGTCGGACAATCCATGAGAGACGTAGTGACAACGTACGATACTCTGCCGCTAGTCGTTTCAGGTAAAGGCCAGTACGTCATCCAGCAGTCCCCTGCACCCGGAGTAAAAATTGATCAAGGCGGAAAAATTCGCATATACCTTGGTGACAAATCGACCAATTAGCTATAAAATGAGATTTCGAAGGCGGAGGGGAGTAGGCTTGTCTACGTTCGCTCTGCCTTTGTTCGTCAAGACTGCGCCTGCATGAACGGCGTAGCCTAGTACAAATGTCTAAATTTCTGTCTATACTAGTTGGAGAATGGGGTGCCTGTTTCATGTTTCTACGGGATCTGCTCATGCCTTTGTTGCCAGTAACGGTTTCGGGGGATGACAGCATGGAGATTACGGGTTTGACAGCAGACTCGCGCCAGGTAAAGCCCGGCTACTTGTTTGTTTGTCTGACTGGATATACCGTGGATGGACATACGTTCGCGGCCCAGGCGGTGAAGAATGGTGCCGTTGCCGTGTTATCCGAACAAGATCTGGATGTGCCAGCGACTATTGTCAAAGTACCGGATACCCGGCGGGCAATGGCTATGCTGGCTGATCGTATTTTCGGATCTCCTACGAAAGAAGTAAAAGTCATTGGCGTAACGGGGACAAATGGCAAGACGACCACTACGCATCTGATCGACAAAATTTTGCGCGATCAAAGCAAGCAAACAGGCTTAATCGGAACGATCCATATGAGAATTGGAGACGTAACGGAGGAAGTCAAAAATACGACTCCAGATGCCATAGATTTGCAAAGAAGCTTTCGTCGCATGTGCGATGTAAACACAGACTATGCCATTATTGAGGTTTCCTCACATGCACTGGAGCTGGGAAGAGTTCGCGGTTGCGAAATCCATACAGCGGTTTTCACCAACCTGACGCAGGATCACCTCGACTACCATAAAACGATGGAAAACTACCGATACGCCAAATCATTGTTGTTTTCCCAGCTGGGCAACAGCTATGACACAGACCGTCTAAAAACGGCTGTACTGAATGCGGATGATGAGGCGTCCGAATTATATGCCACCGTTACACCGGCGCGAGTCATTACATACGGCATCGATCAACCAGCGGATGTAAGGGCAAAACAAATTGAAATCACCAGTAAAGGAACTTCTTTTACAGTCGAAAGTTTCGCTGGTAGTGTGCGTCTCAACTTGAAGCTGATGGGAAAGTTCAATGTGTATAACGCTTTGGCAGCCATCGCGGTTACACTCGCAGAAGGTATTCCACTAGAAGAGATCAAAGCGAGCCTGGAAGAGGTGGCGGGCGTAAACGGGCGATTTGAAGCAGTAGATGCTGGTCAGCCGTTTGCGGTGCTCGTCGACTACTCTCACACGCCAGATAGCTTGGAAAATGCATTGATGACTGTCAAGGAATTTGCCCGTGGCAACGTATTTTGCATTGTTGGCTGCGGAGGCGACAGGGATCGAACCAAACGCCCAATCATGGCGCAGATTGCAACGAAATATGCTGATCTGACCGTCTTAACATCAGATAATCCGCGCTCGGAGGAGCCGCAGGCGATTCTCGATGACATGCTGGCTGGCTTGTCGGAAGTGGCACCTGAACGTTATACGGCACTGACAGACCGACGCGAGGCAATTGCCCATGCAGTTTCGCTTGCAAAGCCGGACGATGTGATCTTGATCGCCGGAAAAGGACACGAAACGTATCAAATTATTAAAGACCAGGTGCTGCCCTTCGATGACCGAGAAGTTGCGCGCGAAGCGATTGCCCGGTACAACAAAGAATAGAACAGATGCCACACACTGCATCGAAAGAAAGGAGGCTCGGGCATGTTCGTTGACAACGTCCTAATCGTCACGATCGTCGCTGCGTTTCTCATCGCTGTACTCATTGGCCCATTGTTTATTCCCTTCCTTCGCCGCCTGAAATTTGGGCAGGCAATTCGTGAGGAAGGACCGCAATCCCATTATAAGAAGGCTGGAACTCCCACCATGGGAGGAACCATCATTCTTTTGGCACTCATATTTACCGTGTTGAAGTTTGCCAATACGAAAATCGAAGTTTACTTCCTGTTATTGGTGACGCTCGGATACGGTTTAATCGGGTTTTTGGATGATTTCATCAAAATCAAGAAAAAACGCAACCTCGGGTTGACCGCCAAACAGAAGTTTGCTGGTCAGATTGTCTTGGCAATCGGCGCTTATATTTTGCTGCTCATGATGGGGCATGACACGTCCATTCATCTGCCAGGCACACCGTGGAAGCTGGAGCTCGGCTATTTCTACTTCCCATTCCTGCTGTTCCTCTTGGTAGGTACAACGAATGCCGTTAACATCACAGATGGAGTGGATGGACTACTGGCAGGGACGGGAGCAATTGCTTTCGGTGCTTATGCGATCATCGCATGGTTTGGTCAAGACTATGACACTGCTATTTTTAGTGCGGCTGTTGTAGGTGCGCTACTTGGCTTCCTCGTCTTCAATGCACATCCGGCACGCGTGTTCATGGGTGATACCGGTTCACTCGGACTTGGTGGAGCGCTCGCGGGGATTGCAATCATGACCAAGACGGAATTGCTTTTGGCTATTATCGGCGGGGTATTTGTTGTTGAGACGCTCTCTGTTATTATGCAGGTAGTCTCCTTTAAGACACGTGGAAAGCGTATTTTCCGTATGAGTCCCCTGCATCATCATTTTGAATTAACAGGCTGGTCAGAGTGGCGCGTGGTTGTTACGTTCTGGCTCGTCGGTATGTTCTTTGCTGGATTGGGTGTATACCTTGAGGTGGTGACAATCAGATGATGCGTTTTCATAATAAGCATGTCGTCGTTATTGGTATGGCAAAGAGCGGTGTCGCAGTGGCAAAACTGCTACACCGCTTTGGTGCGCATGTCGTCGTAAATGATAAAAAGCCGCGTGAAGAAGCAGTGGGGATAGAAGAGCTGGAATCGTTGGGGATTCCGGTCATTTGCGGTTATCACCCAGATGATCTCATTCATGAAGGCGTATCCCTTGTGGTCAAAAATCCGGGGATTCCGTATGAAGCAGCACCCGTCAAACAGGCGCAGGCACTAGGCATTCCTGTTGTGACGGAGGTGGAGTTGGCCTCCCAGATTGCCAAGGCACCGATTATCGGCATTACAGGCTCCAATGGCAAGACCACGACTACGACGCTCGTCGGACTGATTTTCAAAGAAGCGGGTCTGGATGCCAAGGTAGGAGGCAACATTGGCACCGTGTTGTGCGGCCTGGCGGAGGAAGCTGGTCCCGACGAATTTCTCGTTGCCGAATTGAGTAGCTTCCAACTGATGGGGACGAGGGAATTCCGCCCGCATATCGGTGTTTTGCTCAATCTGTACCCTGCTCATCTGGATTACCATCACACCATGGAAGAGTATTTGGCAGCCAAACTGAAAATGTTTGCCAACCAAACGCCAGATGACGCAGCTATTTTGCCATATGACCAGCCTGAGATCGTAGAAAAATGCAAAGACCTCCCTGCAGCCATCTACTATTTTAGCAAGAGTCAAGAGGTGCCAAAGGGAGCTTTTGTCAAGAATGGTTTGATCCTGTTTGCGGATGGGAATGGGAATACAGAGCCAATCGTTGCGATAGAGGATATTACCGTTCCTCATCTGGACAACGCACTGGCAGCGATTCTTGTTGCGAAGCTCGTAGGCGCGGACAAGCAATCCATTACACAAGTTCTTACTACCTTTCCAGGGGTAGAGCACCGGATGGAGTTCGTAGATTCGATTCGGGGTGTCAAATACTTCAACGATTCAAAAGCAACCAATCCGGAAGCGGCATCGCGCGCTTTGCAAGCATGCAAGGAGCCGGTCGTATGGATTTGCGGCGGGCTGGATCGTGGTGTTGATTTTCGGGAACTGCTGCCTGTAATCCAAGGCAGGGTAAAAGCAGTCATCGCTCTCGGGCAAACAGCTCCGATTTTACTGGAACGTGCTCAGGAAGCAGGGATTAATGAGCGTATCCATGTCGATACTGTGGAAAAAGCCGTTCTTGCTGCTTCCCAGTTGGCCGAATCAGGCGATGTGGTCTTACTGAGCCCTGCTTGTGCGAGTTGGGACATGTTTCCTTCGTTTGAGACAAGGGGGAGCATGTTTAAGGACGGCGTGCATAGACTTAAAACAAGCCTAGCATAACGTCCCATTGGTACCATCACGAAAATGACAAAAGCGGGACGGCATGAGAAAGGATGACCTGGCACAATGAGCAAGGTGCGCTCTGCCCCCGACTTCGTAATTATTTTTGCAACACTTTTTTTATTGGGAATTGGCATCGTGATGGTGTACAGTGCCAGCGCGATCGTGGCGCAAAAGCCACCGTTTTCCGATCCGTATTTTTTTGCCAAACGGCAACTGATCTTCGCTCTGTTAGGGATTACATCCATGTACATTACGATGAATATCGATTACTGGGTGTGGAAGCAATGGGCCAAGCCAGGGTATTTGGTGAGCATCGGTCTGTTGATTCTGGTTCTGATCATCGGTATCGAAGTAAATGGCTCGAAAAGCTGGCTTGGTTTTGGAGCTTTTGGAATTCAACCAGGTGAGTTTGCAAAACTTGGAGTTGTTGCATTCTTGGCGAGGTGGCTCTCAGATAATCAGAAGCAAATTGTCTTGTTCCGAAAAGGTCTTATGCCTGCCTTGGGAATCCCCGTTCTGTGTTTTGGCTTGATCATGCTTCAACCGGATTTGGGTACTGGGACGGTTTTGATGGGAACGGCAGTTGTCATGATTTTTGCGTCAGGTGCGCGAGTCAGTCATTTTGTCGGATTGGGAATGATCGGAGTTGTTGGCTTCATCGGCTTGGTTTTGTCAGCCCCTTATCGAATCAAAAGGATTACGTCCTTCCTCGATCCGTGGTCTGACCCGCTCAATACCGGCTATCAAATCATCCAATCCCTTTACGCAATAGGTCCTGGCGGTTTGTTGGGTCTTGGTCTTGGACAAAGCAGACAGAAGCATCTGTACTTGCCAGAGCCTTACAATGATTTTATTTTCTCAATTGTCGCGGAGGAGCTTGGCTTTATTGGAGGCACGCTCATTCTCCTGCTTTTCCTCCTCTTGTTATGGAGGGGAATGCGGACGGCGATTACGGCTCCAGATTTGTTCGGAAGCCTGCTTGCGCTAGGAATCATTGGGATGATTGCCATCCAGGTTGTCATCAATATTGGTGTTGTGACAGGGATGTTTCCGGTGACAGGAATCACGTTGCCGTTCTTAAGCTACGGCGGTTCATCCTTGACACTGATGCTCACTGGTGTAGGCGTCTTGTTGAACATCTCTCGTTTTTCTCGATAATAGAAACCTCAACAGGAGTACGCAATAGGCATGTACATCAGCTTATTGCTACTCCTTCTCAAAAAAGGGTGTGAACGTATGCGTGTCGTCTTAACAGGCGGTGGCACAGGTGGTCATATTTATCCGGCGCTTGCGGTGGCGAGGGAAATTTCCCGCCAAAATCCGCAGGCTGCCTTTTTGTATATTGGCAGTAAAAAAGGCTTGGAAGCAGGTTTGGTTCCGAGATCAAACATTCCTTTCCAATCGGTAGAAATTAGCGGATTGAAACGCAAGCTGTCGTTGGACAACCTGAAGACCTTGTGGAAATTCGTCCGGGCTGTTGGTGATGCCAAGAAAATGCTGCGCGATTTCAAACCGGATGTCGTAATTGGTACGGGTGGCTATGTATGTGGTCCAGTCGTATATGCAGCTTCGCGCTTGGGGATTCCAACTATGATCCATGAGCAAAACGTAGTGCCGGGCTTGACCAATAAGTTTCTTTCTCGTTCAGCTACACGTGTGGCTGTTTCGTTCAAAGAATCGCTTGCTCATTTTCCCCCGTCAAAAACGGTACTGACCGGAAATCCGCGTGCAACGGAAGTCATGCATGGTAATGCAGAGGCGGGCCGTAGCTTTTTGGGCGTGGAGAACAACAAAAAAATCGTGCTGATCTTCGGTGGCAGCAGGGGAGCGCGCGCAATCAATGAGGCGGTGCTCTCGGTTGTTACGCAGTTGGGAAAATATGCCGATACTCATTTTGTATATGTGACGGGCGACGTTCATTTTGAAACGATTTCGGCACAGCTTCGTGAACTGGGAACACTTCCAAGTAACATTTCTGTGCTTCCGTTCGTCCATAATATGCCGGATGTTTTGGCAGCGACGCATGTATTGGTTGGCCGCGCAGGAGCATCTACCTTGGCAGAAATAACGGCACTAGGTGTGCCTTCGATCTTGATTCCGTCCCCATACGTCACGAACAACCATCAAGAGAAAAATGCAAGGGGATTGGAGCGCGCAGGAGCAGCTCATGTTATCGTAGAGCGGGAGCTTACCGGAGAGAGCTTGCTGCTTTCCTTGGAAAATATCCTTGCCAATCCAGCGAAATGGGAAGAGATGAAAAATAGTTCACTTTCCTTGGGGATGCCGCAAGCGGCGACGGAGATTGTCCGTCAATTAGAGGCAATTACACGAAAAAAATGATCAGATAGGCGATTGTCACGCCGATCTGGGCGAACGCATAGTATGGAGCAAACACGTGAGAAGACTAGGTCCGACCTAGCAAACGTATCAGGAGGTTCACAAATGAAAAAGATCGCAGATGAACTCATGCAAGCAGGAATCGAAAAAGTGTGGACCGATGAACCCCTTGCTAATCATACAACGTGGCGGATCGGGGGTCCTGCTGATTTGTTAATCCAACCCAAGGATAAAGCATCCTTGCAAAAAGCCTTGCAGATCCTCCATCGTCATGAAATTCCTTGGAGTGTAATCGGGCGCGGTTCAAACCTTCTGGTGAGGGACAGAGGGATACGTGGAGCCGTGCTTAAAGTGGCCGAGGGCTTGAGCCACTGTGAGTTCAGGGGCGAAGAGGTGTGTGTGGGTGCCGGATATTCCATGATCCGCCTGGCGGTGGAGACAGGCAAAATGGGATTAACAGGTATGGAGTTTGCAGGAGGGATTCCTGGTACGGTAGGCGGCGCCGTCTATATGAATGCGGGGGCACACGGATCTGATCTTTCACGTATTCTTATTGATGCCGAAATCCTTTTCGAAAACGGCGAAAGTAAAGTGTTGAGTAACGAGGAACTGAGCTTTAGCTATCGGACTTCTCTTTTGCAAAAGCAAAAAGGGATCGTGCTAGAGGCCCGTTTTCAATTGAGGACGGGCGATCGCAAGGAGATTGCGGCCACACTCGCTGCCAATAAGGAACGACGGCGCAATACACAGCCACTTCAGATGCCGTGTGCTGGCAGTGTGTTCAGAAATCCGCCCAATGACCACGCAGGTCGCCTGATTGAAGCAGCTGGGCTGAAGGGCTATCAGATCGGAGGAGCTCAGGTTTCAGAAAAACACTCCAACTTCATCGTGAATTGCGGAGGGGCAACGGCTGCCGACGTCCTCACCTTGATTAATCACGTTCGGAGCACCATTCTCGAGAAAAATGGGATTGACCTGCATCCGGAAGTCCTGGTGGTGGGCGAGGGGTAACACGGAGGTGAAAGTTTGGAGACTTTTGCGATCGAAGGCGGAAGACCTCTGTCCGGTTCGCTTCGGATCCAAGGTGCTAAGAACGCTGCTCTTCCCATTCTTGCCGCTGCTGTGCTCGCGGAAGGGCAATTCTATATCTATGACGTCCCCCATCTAAAAGACATTAAGGTCATGCTTGAAATCTTGACATTGCTTGGGGCGAATACGAAGCATGAGGACGGATGTGTCGATCTGGATACAACGTCTGTCTGTGTCCCGCAGGTGCCGGATGATTTAATGAGCCAAATGCGATCTTCGATTTTTTTGGCGGGACCACTCCTGGCGCGTCTGGGTGAGGTCACGATTTCCAGGCCAGGTGGATGTGACATTGGAGAGCGCAGGATTGACTTGCATTTGGCTGGATTGACTGCGCTGGGAGCCAAAATCGAAGAATCGGAAGGCTACATTACATTTCGGGCCAAACAATTGCGTGGGTCCAATATCTTTCTTTCCTTTCCTAGTGTGGGCGCGACGGAAAATATCATGATGGCGGCTGTGCTGGCAAAAGGCACGACTCGAATATGTAATGCAGCACGAGAACCGGAAATCATCGACCTCCAGAATTTCCTGAATGCAATGGGAGCGCGGATCAGAGGGGCAGGCACCGATACGATTGAGATCAGTGGTGTACCTCGTTTGCGTTCCGTCAGTTACCGGATCATACCGGACAGGATTGTGACAGGAACCTATCTGCTGGCTGTCGGTATTTCACAGGGACATATCGAATTGACTAATACACTGCCTGAGCAATTGATGGCACTGATTGAGGTCGCCCGTAGCTGCGGTGTTGAAATCAAGACCCACCATGATATAATGGAAATCAAAAGCACCTCCCGTCCACGTGCCTACGACCGGATCATCACCTCGCCATATCCTGGGTTTCCAACCGATTTGCAGGCGCAGTTGATGGTGTTTCTGTCACAGGCTAGGGGAACGAGTGTCATCAAAGAGACTATTTTTGAAGGAAGATTCAAACATGTGAATGAATTGGCGCGAATGGGCGCCTCTATATACGTAGATCTTGGCTCCGCAATTATTCGGGGTGTCAACAAATTGACCGCTACGAATGTCGAAGCTACTGATCTTCGAGCAGGTGCTGCCTTAGTCCTCGCAGGGCTTGCTGCAGAAGGTATTACCACGGTGAATCAGATCCATCATATCGATCGTGGATACGATCGGCTGGAAGAGCAGTTGCGCCAATTAGGAGCCGATATATCACGAGTATCGATTTAACCGAGGGAGAGTGGGCGGCATAATGTTATGCCGCTTTCCCTGTTTTGTTCAATGACATTTATTCGAAGGACATCCAGTCATTTACATCTGTCTGGGCAATGAGCCTAAAAAACATGAGGAAGGGTACGGCCATGGCGGTAAATGAGGAACGCATTCCGCAAGTCAAGCAACAACGCCCCAGAAGAAGGGGCAACCGCAAGCTGGTCTTTCTGCTGGTATTGTTTTTTCTTACCATTCTCATCATCGTTTTTATCCGTTCCCCTTACAGTAAGGTGCAAGAGATTCGAGTCATTGGTAATGATATTTATACGACGGAGCAAATCATTGCACAATCTGGCTTAATAAAGGACATGCAGTTTCTAAACGTATGGGAGAACAGTGTACGAAATAACTTGAAACCATTAGAGGCCATTAAAGATGTGACGGTGAGCCGCTCTTTCCCCGGATTGATTACGCTACATATCACCGAACAAAAGCGCGTCGCTTTTTGGAGTGGGCAGGACAGGAGCCGCTATGCCTTACTGGACAATGGCTATGTGCTCAAACAGGTTAATTTCGCCAAGCGCGTAGTGGACAGGCCATTGATTAGCTCGTGGGCCTCACCTGAGCTACTTCCCCATCTCGCCAAGTCTCTATCGAAATTATCGCCAGACGTACTCGCGGAGATTTCGGATATTACATTGACGCCAACGGTTTACGACAAGCAACGTGTAACGCTGTACATGCGCGACGGGAATGAGGTAAGAAGCGTCATCTACAAGCTGGACAAGATGATGAACTGGTACCCGGCGATCGTGAAACAATTGCCGCCAGATACAAAAGGGGTGCTCTCTTTGTTTGAGCAGCCGTGGTTCATTCCGTACGGGGCTCAAGGGGCTATTCCTATACAGGAAGGGCAAGAGCAGCCACAGCAGTAAATGAAAAAGGGGAAAGTAGACAATGAGTCGTCGTCGCAAATTTCATTTATATTTAACCATCGTGACGTTTTCTACCGGCTTTCTAGTGGCCACTTCCTTCGAAACGAACAAGATTACGCGCAAAGAACGGATGAATGATCAGCTGTTCCAACAGGAAACGCAATTGAATGACCGGATTTTGTCTGAGAAGGAGCAAAATCGGCATCTGGAAAATCAACTGCTCGATTTGCAGCGTCAGGTGGGAAAAGTGGAAGAGGCGATGGCGGAGCGCAAATCGGAGGCAGCTGATACACTCAGTCAACTGGAGGCAGCGCGTATGCTGGCAGGTGTAGTCGCTGTCGAAGGACCAGGTATCGTCATAACGATGCAGGATAGCCAGAATGCAGCGAACAGCGCAGACATCGCGAACTACATCGTGCATGAGCAGGATGTGCGCCTAGTCGTCAATGAACTGCGTGCAGCAGGAGCAGAGGCTATCAGCATTAACGGACAGCGTGTGGTGAGCAATTCCGAGATTCGTTGCATTGGACCTACGATCATCGTAAACGGCATCAAGTCGGCCGCTCCATTCGTAGTAACAGCGATAGGGAATCCCGACACACTAGACAGTGCTTTGAACTTGCCGGGAGGTGTTTTGCACTCCTTGCAAGATTTTGTCCAAATAAGCGTAGCCAAAAAAGAGAAGGTCGAGCTGCCTGCCTTTGTTGGTGACGCGAAAACGAAACACTCCTAAATAAAGGATGCGTTTACCTATGTTACAAAAAAGCCGTAAAATCACATTTATTCTTGCCATTATTAGTGCTATCATAGGTGTGATGTTGACTGTGCAATTACGAAGCAGTCTTCATCCTATTCATAAAGAGTCTCGCAGCATCGCGGAACTTCGGACCACGTTGCAAAAAGAACTGGAGAAACACAAAAACCTGCTCGCAGACATTTCAAAGTATAATCAGCTGTACTACCAATACGAAACCTCACTCAGTGAAGATGAAAGTATCTCCGTTATGAAAGAGGAGTTGGCACGGACTCGCCGAATGGCTGGTATGGTAGGAGCGGAGGGAGAAGGCATCATCATTGATGTTGTCGATGCCCATACGCCTGAAGAACCGGTTACGGATGAACATATGCCTGTGCCTGTTGTAGGAGACTATACGATTGACGATGAAGATTTGCGCTGGTTGGTAAATATCCTGTTTGCAAACGGAGCACAAGCAGTTTCCATTAATGGACATCGATTGATTGCTACCACTGCGATCCGTAATGTGGGAGACGTCATCCAAATCGATACCAGGACGATCAGAGCTCCGTATGAGATAAAAGCATTGGGGGAGCCTGAAGTATTATTGTCCGCATTGAAGCTGGAGGGCGTAGAGGAGAATTTCCAGCTGGCGAATAAAAAGGTGCTGGCAGAAAAACGGGACAAGCTGATGATTTCAGCGAATAACGAAACACGTGTCATTCAATTTATGAAACCTGTGAAACAAAAAGGAGATTCGTAACCATGTGGCTCCCGCTTATCGGACTGATTGTCGGTCTTGTTGTCGGCTTCCTGCTGGATTGGCGTGTGCCCCAGGAGTATAGCAGCTATCTATCAATAGCCCTCTTGGCTGGATTGGATACGATCTTTGGGGGGATTCGTTCGTTTCTAGAGCGTACTTTTAACGTTCGTATTTTCATGTCTGGATTCTTTTTCAACACACTTTTTGCAGCAGGCTTGGCCTTCATCGGAGGGTTTTTGGGAATTGATCTGTATTTGGCTGCGATCGTGGCTTTTGGGGTTCGCTTGTTTAACAATCTCGCAGTCATTAGGAGAATTGTTCTATCCAAATGGATCAATCAGCAAGAATAACGCAAAGAAAAATGGGAAGATGGTCATTTTTTTGCAAAAAATCAATAAGAAAAAAAGGGAATGGTTGTCCTGTGTGGAATAATTTATGCAGGTGTTCTCACTTTAGCAAGAAAAAAGACGTAGCAGGGGAGGTGTCACAGGTTTGGTAAGCAATGAATTCATAGTCAGCCTAGACATTGGAACATCCAAAGTACGCGTCATGATCGGCGAGATCAACAACGGTTCCATCAACATCATCGGCGTCGGACAATCACACTCAGAAGGCATCAAGAAGGGCGTGATTGTAGACATCGACCAAACCGTGCATGCCATCCGGGAAGCGGTTGATCATGCAGAGCGCATGGTTGGCGTTTCAATCGAAGAAGTGTATGTAGGGATCACTGGAAACCATATCGATCTGCATGAAACCCAAGGGGTTGTCGCTGTATCCAGCGAAGACCGTGAGATACGAGAAGAAGATATTCAACGCGTAATTCAGGCAGCGAAGGTCGTGGCTATTCCTCCAGACCGTGAAATCATCGAGGTAGTCCCGAAGGAGTACATCGTTGATGGACAAGGGAGCATTAAGGACCCGCGTGGGATGATTGGTGTCCGTCTGGAAATGGAAGGGACCATTGTGACCGGGTTGAAAACGGTCGTACATAACATCGTTCGCTGTGCTCAACGAACCAATCTGCGTGTAGCTGGAATATTCTTGCAACCGCTTGCGGCTAGCACTGTTGCTTTGTCCAAAGATGACAAAAATATGGGTGTCGTTCTTGTCGACATCGGTGCGGGTTCTACCACGATCGGTGTATTCGAGCAGGGGAAACTGGCAGCGACCACCGTGATCGGCATCGGTGGCGACCACATTACGAGCGATATTTCACTCGGACTGCGAACGCATACAGATGTGGCAGATCGTGTGAAAACCAAACACGGCTGTGCCCTTATTGACGAAGCATCCGAAGATGTGAAGTTCAAGGTGAACCGGATTGGCAGTGAGGTCGAAAAGCAATTTACGCAAGTGGATTTGGCCAATATTATCGAGCCGCGCGCTGCGGAAATATTCCAATTAGTCGAGGATGCTGTATACAAATTAGGCTATCGCGACGAAATTGCAGGTGGCTATGTTCTAACTGGTGGTACCGTAGCTATGCCGGGCATGTTGGAATTGGCAAAAGAAGAATTGGACGCACCTGTTCGAATTGCGATTCCTGATTACATCGGAGTGCGAGATCCTGCCTACACCACCGGGGTAGGTTTGATTCAATATGCCTTGCAGTTGATGGAGCGCCGCAGCATTCGCGTCACCCCCTCATTCAAGGGCACTCAGAAGCAAACCGTCTCGTCTAAGCCAAAAGAAGGCGGCGGTTTGATGGAAAAAGTAAAAAACTGGTTCAGCGAATTTATTTAATGGATTTCGCTTTACCGAGCTTAACTACAATGACGAATGCGGGTATCGATTCGTTCCATTGTGTTTAGTTGACAGGCTTCTGTAGCCACGAAGTTTTCTTATGTTGAATTGGGGAGGACTAGCAATATGCTGGAATTTGATATGGATATGGAATCCTTTGCACGAATTAAAGTTATTGGTTGCGGCGGAGGCGGTAGTAACGCAGTAAACCGAATGATCGCGGGAGGATTGAAAGGTGTAGAGTTCATCACCTTGAACACTGACGCGCAAGCACTCCAACTCTCTAACGCCGATATGAAGCTCCAAATCGGTGAAAAGCTGACACGTGGATTGGGAGCAGGTGCGAATCCTGAGATCGGTAAAAAAGCGGCGGAAGAAAGCCGTGATTTGATTGAGAACGCTCTGCGTGGAGCTGATATGGTATTCGTAACTGCTGGTATGGGCGGTGGTACGGGTACAGGGGCAGCACCTGTTGTTGCAGAAATCGCAAAGGAAATGGGTGCTCTTACAGTTGGTGTAGTAACCCGTCCGTTCTCTTTTGAAGGTCGCAGACGTTCCCAGCACGGTGAAATCGGTATCGCTGCTTTGAAAGAAAAGGTAGACACACTGATCGTGATTCCTAACGATCGTCTTTTGGAAATCGTTGATAAAAATACGCCAATGCTCGAAGCATTCCGCGAAGTAGACAACGTTCTGCGACAAGGGGTTCAAGGTATTTCCGATTTGATCGCAACACCTGGCTTGATCAACCTGGACTTCGCTGACGTGAAGACGATCATGACTGAGCGTGGTTCCGCTCTCATGGGAATCGGTGTAAGCAGCGGGGAGAATCGTGCGGCTGAAGCTGCTCGCCGAGCTATTTCCAGCCCACTGCTCGAGACTTCCATTGATGGTGCACGTGGTGTACTCATGAACATCACAGGCGGTACCAACCTGAGTTTGTACGAAGTAAACGAAGCTGCTGACATCGTGGCTTCCGCATCGGACCCAGATGTGAATATGATTTTCGGTGCTGTTATTAACGAGGAACTAAAGAATGAATTGGTCGTGACAGTTATTGCCACAGGCTTCGAGCATGCTCAACGGGCTCCGGAAGCCCCTCGCCGTCAACAACAGGCGGTCAACACGCCTGGCAATCGTCCGACACCAGTTTCCAATACGAATAACAGCCGTGCGAAGGAAGAAGAGGAAGACAAGTCCTTCTTCTCCATGGGCAACCTGGATAATCTGGATATTCCAGCATTCCTGCGCAATCGCCGCCGCAACAAAAACTAAAGCGAAAAACGACTGTCAAAAGCCTTGTTCCCGTCAGTGGGGACAAGGCTTTTTTCGTTGATTGGATGAAAAATGTTAGACAAAAAAACCAAAAAAACACCGTCAAGAATTGACAGACTTTACATACACATTGATATATACTGCTTTTACTGATAGAAGTCGTCCTACTATTTCCCATTTTTGCTAGGACACATGCTTGCTGCCAAGTCGGTCAAAAGATGAGGGGGAAAGCAAGTGGTTGTGTATCTTGATATCATTCTACTCCTGAATGTGGCTATTGATACCTTGTTACTCTGGTTTACTGCTTATTTTCGCAAAGAGCGCATGGTGTGGTGGAGAATGATACTTGCCTCCCTGTTCGGCTCCGTGTATCTGGTCTTTTTCTTTTTTCCTGTGTTTTCTTCCATGTATCAATGGTGGGTCAAATTGCTCTTTTCTGTCATCATGCTGTGGATTGCTTTTGGGAACAGGAGGTTGTTGTCCTTTGCGCAAAACTTGATCATTTTTTACTTCGTCGCATTTGTGTTTGGAGGGGGAGTGCTTGGGCTACAGTATTTTTTGGCACCGCAGAGTGAAATTGTAAATGGACTGGTTGTCACACATAATGATGGGTTTGGCGTTGGGTTCAAGCCTACTTTGGGGATTGTTCTGATCGGTTTTATCCTGATCTTTTTCCTTGGGAAAAAGAGCTACCGTGCGATCCAGGAACCGCGAAGAATGGAAATCTTTCTTGTCGATGTCGTCGTTACTCTGGCTGGGGAAAAAGTCATTTGCCGTGGACTTGTGGACACAGGAAATCAGCTCCACGAGCCAATTACACGCATACCCGTCATGATTATGGAAAATCGCATGTTCGCTCATTTGCTTCCGCCGTCGCTTCTCCGACAAGCCGATGAAAACGGTGGAGTGTGGGAGAAGCTGGACGGATCTTGGGACCATCTGCCGCTGGAATGGCAGTCTCGGGTACGCTTGATCCCGTATCGCAGCGTGTCAAGAGGAATGGATTTTTTACTCGCAATCAAACCAGACCGTGTCATGGTCGTGCAAGACGGGATTCGTTTTGAAACAGAACGGGTGCTGATCGGGCTGAACCCGATCCCATTGGCCGCTGATGGCAAGTATCAGGCCATCGTGCACCCAGCCTTGTTGGAAACTTATACAGAAGAATCAACCTTTATTCTCAAACAGGAGGGCTAATCATGTATGTAAAACTTCGCCTACAACTCCAATTGACCTGGTACCGAATCTTGCTCTGGCTTGGTGTACGCGCCGAAGAAGTCTATTATATTGGCGGGAGTGAAGCATTGCCTCCACCGTTGACCAGAGAAGAAGAGGAGCTGCTGCTCGGACGATTGCCGTCCGGTGACCCGGCTGTCCGCGGTATGCTAATTGAGCGCAATCTTCGTCTGGTCGTTTACATCGCCCGCAAGTTTGAGAATACGGGAATTAACATTGAGGACTTGGTCAGCATTGGTACCATCGGCCTGATCAAGGCAGTGAATACCTTTGATCCAGACAAGAACATCAAGCTGGCAACGTATGCTTCCCGTTGTATCGAGAACGAAATTCTGATGTATCTTCGCCGCAATAATAAAATTCGTTCAGAGGTATCTTTTGATGAACCGCTTAACATTGACTGGGATGGCAATGAGCTGTTGCTGTCAGATGTCTTGGGTACGGAGAATGATACGATCTATAAAAACATCGAGGACCAAGTGGATCGAAAGCTTCTGAAAAAAGCACTGGATAAATTGTCTGACCGCGAGAGAATTATCATGGAGCTGCGCTTCGGCTTAGCGGGAGAAGAGGAAAAGACACAAAAGGATGTAGCGGATTTGTTGGGAATCTCACAGTCGTATATTTCACGTTTGGAAAAGCGAATTATAAAACGGTTGCGAAAAGAATTCAACAAGATGGTCTAACGCATATTTTCCCAGCTTGGGGGGATACTGTTCCTAAACCGAAACAGATGGTGGTTTTTGCCACCTTCTTGGTCGGCTACGCGTCAGTTACGCGGCCTTTCAAGACAACCGGGTTAGGGACTTTTTTCTTGCTTCGAGGAGGGAAAGACGTGACGCGCAATAAGGTAGAGATATGCGGGGTAGATACCTCCAAGCTTCCGGTGTTGACAAACAAAGAGATGCGGGAATTGTTTGAGCGTCTGCAAAGTGGGGAGCTGGCAGCCCGCGAGAAGCTGGTCAACGGCAACTTGCGACTGGTGCTAAGCGTAATCCAACGGTTCAACAATCGTGGAGAGTTCGTGGATGACTTGTTTCAAGTGGGCTGCATCGGGTTGATGAAAGCGATCGACAACTTTGATCTCGGGCAAAATGTGAAGTTTTCCACGTATGCCGTACCGATGATCATCGGAGAAATCCGACGCTATTTACGGGACAACAACCCGATTCGCGTTTCCCGCTCTTTGCGAGACATCGCGTACAAGGCCCTGCAGGTGCGTGACAATCTGACCAACAAACATTCGCGAGAGCCTACCATTATCGAGATTTCTCAGGAATTGAACGTAGCAAAAGAAGACGTTGTGTTTGCTCTCGATGCGATCCAAGATCCGGTTTCATTGTTTGAACCGATTTATCAGGATGGTGGCGATCCGATTTACGTCATGGATCAGATTAGTGACGAGAAGAACAAAGATGTCACGTGGGTAGAGGAAATTGCGCTTCGTGAGGGAATGCAGCGGCTAGGTGACCGAGAAAAAATGATATTATCCATGCGCTTTTATGAAGGAAAAACGCAGATGGAAGTAGCAGAGGAAATCGGTATCTCACAGGCTCAGGTCTCCCGATTAGAAAAAGCGGCAATTGCCCATATGCAAAAGCACGTTCAATCGTAATGAGAAACCACATAGGTGACCCGGCGGTCTTGTACCGTTCGGGTTTTTTGTACGAGCGGAAAAGTTCGTTTTCAAACGCCTGACTTTTTGCCAAAGAAGCGGACATATTCCTCTTTGGACTCATATACTGAAAGTAACGGAGAAAAGAAGGTGAGGAAGAATGGTAAAAATCTCTGACTTCCAGACCAAAGAAGTGGTAAATATTCTTGATGGGAAACGGCTTGGGCAAATTTCAGATTTGGAGATCGATCTGCGTCACGGGCGCGTAGAAGCTATCGTCGTCCCGGGGCCAGGCAAGTTTCTCGGCTTCTTTTCTGCCGGGAACGATTATGTCATTCCTTGGCGCAATATTGTGAAGATCGGGAAAGATGTGGTGCTTGTTCGGATGGAAGAAGCACTTAAAGTTGAAGTAAAAACTTCAGGTGGAGATGAATACTAAGGAGTAAAGGGAGAAAGGCACGGATGGCCTTTCTTTTCTTTTCGGCTATGGTATGATTAGCCATATGAGGAAGGTGACAACATGAGAGAACCATTTGTCAGGGTAGAGGATAAGTCAATCTTATCGTTAACAGAGTGGGAGCAACAATTTCCAGGATTAGTGGCGGGGTTTACCATTCGCTCAGGCGGGGAAAGTGAACAACCGTACGGGTCTTTTAATATGGGGCTGCATGTGGGTGATGAATCTGCAAACGTAGTAGCCAATAGACGCAAGCTGGCAGAACAAGTCGGGATGTCTTTTACGGCGTGGACTTGCGCCGATCAGGTGCACGGGAATCGGGTATGCCAGGTCACAGCAGGCGGTGCCGGAAAAGAAAGTCTGGAGGACGTCATATCTGCAACAGATGGTTTGTTTACCCTTGAAAAAGGAGTCTTGCTGACCTCGTTTTATGCAGATTGTGTTCCCCTCTATTTTCTAGACCGCCAATCAGGTGCAATCGGACTTGCCCACGCAGGCTGGAAGGGGACAGTCGGCCGTATTGCCGAGGAAATGGTGAAGGCAATGACGAAGCACTATCAGGCAAAGCCAGAGGACATTCTCGTCGCAATTGGCCCATCCATTGGCGGCTGTTGCTATGAAGTCGATGAGCGAATCATGACGCAGGTACGCACTTGTACAGCCGATTGGGAAAAAGCAGTCATCTCCTCTACAGGAGAGCGGTATATGCTGGACCTTCGTCAGCTGAACACAGAGATATTGCTCGAAGCAGGAATTTCTTCTGGGAATATTTTATCCACGGATTGGTGTACAAGCTGCAGAACAGACTTGTTTTTCTCTCATCGCAAGGAAGCTGGGATACAAGGGACGACTGGACGCATGGCTTCCTATATCGGCTGGAAGGAAAACCTGTAAAAGAAAGGGAAGGGTTCGTTATGACCAAGGAACAACAATTGTTAAAAGAACGACTGCAATCCATCGAAGCAAGAATTCAGGCTGCTTGCGATCGGGCGAACCGCAAACGTGAGGAAGTAAAAATTATAGCCGTGACCAAGTATGTCGATGCAGATGCCATTGGGGACTTGCTCGCTGTAGGCGTAGAGAATATCGGGGAAAATCGCGTGCAGGATGCCCTGCCCAAGCACCAGCTACACGGCGATAAAGGGATCTGGCATTTTATCGGGCATCTCCAGACGAATAAGGCAAAAGAAGTCGTAGGACGATTCCCGTACATCCATTCTCTTGACCGACTTTCTTTGGCACAAGAGCTGAATCGACGCGGTGAAGCGCTGGATCATGTCGTAAAATGCTTTTTACAAATCAATATATCCGGCGAAGAGACAAAATTTGGCCTTAGTCCCAATGACGTATTGGCTTTTTTGCGCGAAACCAGTAATATGAAACATATAAGTATCGTTGGATTAATGACAATGGCGCCTGTTGTCGAAAATCAAGAGGAAGCCAGACAGGTGTTCCGTGGACTCTATGAGTGGAAGCAACGGATTAACGAAATGGCATTCCCGCACGCACAGGTGGAAGAGCTGTCCATGGGTATGTCTAGTGATTTTGAAGTGGCCATTGAAGAGGGAGCTACATATATTCGTTTAGGATCGGTATTGGTCAAGCCGGAGTAAAGGAAAGCAGACCAAGCCACGGAGTAAGAGAGGAGGAAGAGTATGGGTGTTATGAATAAATTGATGGGGTTTCTGGGGTTAGAAAACGAGGAATACATCGAAGAGACGACAACGGTGGAAGAGGAAAGAGAAGAGCAAGAGTCCTCGCACAAACGCCAGCCAGCGATTAGTCGAACTAACAACGTAGTACCGTTTCAAGCACGGGAAAAGGAGGGAATCCGTTTGATTCTCTGTGAACCCCGTCATTACAGTGACGCACAGGATATCGCTGATAACCTGCGTCATCGTAGACCTGTTGTGGTCAATCTCCATCGCGTGGAAAAAGACCAAGCCAAGAGAATTATCGACTTTTTGAGCGGGACGGTATATGCGTTAAACGGCGATATCCAAAAGGTCGGAGACACGATCTTCGTGTGCACACCTGACCATGTAGATATTCAGGGTACGATCTCCAGTGTGTTGGAAGAGTAGCCTTTTAAGACGAATGTAAAAGGGTGAGCTAATGACTGCTGTCATTTCGATTTTAAATTTTGCCTTCACGGTATATCAATACATGATTATTGCTTACATTTTGATGTCATGGGTTCCTCAAATGAGAGGTACAGGCATTGGTCAGCTACTGGAAAGACTGGTTGAGCCTTATTTGGCGCCATTTCGCCGGTTTATCCCACCGCTCGGCTTCATCGACATCTCCCCGATTGTCGCATTGATTGCCCTGCGTTTTGCCCAATCTGGCCTGTACGCTATTTTGGAACAAATCATGTTCTAGGCGAGTGAAACGATGAGCATATTTGACCATTTTTCAAAAGAAGAACGTCCCTTTGTTGAACGGGCGCTGGAAATGCTGACGCAAGTAGAGCGGAAGCAGGCCATGCGCCTTACTGATTTTGTAGACCCTAGACAGTTGATGATTTTTCAGAGTCTATCCTCACAAGTAAGAGATGTGAAGGTTTCTCCATATGGAGGCTATGAGGGTGCCGAGCGAGTTCGTATTATCATCCATCCGGAGTACCTCCCAGTCGAGCCTGATGATTATCGCCTTACCTTGTTGGCAATCAAGGCTGATCAGCGCTTTCATGTGCTAGAGCATCGAGATGTGATGGGGGCGATGCTGGGTGTCGGGATGAAGCGGGAGAAATTCGGAGATATGCTGACAGATTCCGCTGGCAGCTATGCGATTGTAGCAGAGGAGGTCGCTGATTTTGTCTGTGCGCAGGTGACGCAAATTCATCGGGCATCTGTTCAGTTTGAGCGGGTAGCATGGGAGGCGTTCACACCGCCTGCACCCAATTTTGTAGAGAAGACGATCACCGTGCCATCACCGCGAATTGATGCGATCATTGGAGAAGTACACAATATGTCTCGCGCAAAAGCACTGGTGCCAATTCGAGCGGGAAAAGTAAAAATCAACTGGAAAGTAATCGAAGACCCGTCTTATCAACTCCAGATGAGTGATATGGTTTCGCTTGCAGGCTATGGTCGGTTCAAAATTCTTGAGGTAGCAGGTCCGACACGCAGTGGAAGACTGCGCATGATTGTCGGACTGGTTACATAAGATGGACCAAGGCGCAAAAAATTGTAAAATACGGCAGGAAACACTGCTAATCCTGTCGAAATGATTGAAGACGAATTATCGGGAAAAGTGGGGGGTTCATGTGCCTTTAACGCCGTTGGATATACACAATAAGGAATTCAGCACAGGCTTTCGTGGGTATAACATTGACGAAGTGAACGAATTTCTCGATCAGGTGATCAAAGATTTTGAGCTCTTGATAAAAGAGAAAAAAGAACAGGAAGAGCGCGTAGCCATTCTGAATGAGCGCGTAGATTACTATAAGAGCTTGGAAGAAAATTTGAGTAAGTCGATTCTGGTGGCGCAGGAGACAGCTGAGGATGTGAAGTCGAATGCCCGCAAGGAAGCGCAGCTCATCTTAAAAGAAGCTGAGAAAAATGCAGACAGAATCGTCAATGAAGCATTGGCGAAGTCGCGCAAAATCGCAATCGAAATCGAAGAATTAAAAAAACGTGCTTCGGTTTACCGTATGCGCTTTCGGACACTTTTGGAAGCACAGTTGGAAATGCTGGAGAATGGCGACTGGGACAGTATTGAACAACCACAAGTTGATTCGCCTGTAACAGTTGAATAAATCATTGACGTTCGAGCAATGATGGTATTATAATGAAAGACAACTTTTTTGAAATAAAGCACTTATAGAAGTAGAAAACGCTTATACAAATCATAGACGATGAACGGGAAGAGTACGTGAGCCAGCACTGCCTAGAGAGTCGGGAAAAGGTGAAAACCCGGCCAGTTGCTTTCGCAGAAAATCACCCGGGAGTTCAATATCCGAAAACCGAAAAACCTTGATGGTTGCACAGGTGAGTAAGTGAGCGCGTCATTCCCGTTACGAATGAGTGAAGTGGAGCGAATCCGATGCAGGCTTTTTTGTCGTACGGGTTTGTTCAATCAGGGTGGTACCACGGGAGCTTTCTCTCGTCCCTTTTAGGGGATGAGTGAAGGCTTTTATTTATTTAAGGAGTGAATCAGGCCATGGATTACAGCAAAACCTTAGCGCTACCAAAAACAGATTTCCCCATGCGCGGAAATTTGCCAAGCCGCGAGCCACAGATGCAAGCGGTATGGGAAGAGCAAAATATTTACCAACAAGTGTTGGATCGTACAAAAGACCGCCCGTCTTTTGTCTTGCATGATGGCCCTCCATATGCGAATGGAGACATCCATATCGGTCACGCACTGAACAAAATCCTCAAGGACTTCATCGTTCGCTACAAATCCATGGCAGGCTTCTATGCGCCGTACATCCCAGGTTGGGATACACATGGTTTGCCGATTGAGCAAGCGATTATCAATGCACAAGGTCTGGATCGTCGCAGCATCGAAGTGAACGATTTCCGCCAACGCTGTGAAGAATATGCTTGGTCCTATATCGACAAGCAACGCGACCAATTCAAGCGTCTGGGCGTTCGTGGAGATTGGGAAAACCCTTATGTAACACTTTTGCCTGAGTATGAAGCCAACCAAATTCGCGTATTCGGCGAAATGGCGAAAAAGGGCTATATTTACAAAGGTCTGCGCTGCGTGTACTGGTCTCCGTCTTCTGAGACGGCTCTGGCTGACGCAGAAATCGAATACAAAGACAAGCGTTCCCCTTCTATTTACGTCAGCTTCCAGGTAGCAGATGGAAAAGGCAAGCTGGACACAGAAACAGGCGTTGTTATTTGGACAACGACTCCATGGACATTGCCAGCAAACCTCGCGATCAGCCTGCACCCTGAGCTCGAGTACAACGTTGTGAAGGTAGATGGCCGCAAATTCCTGGTAGCCAACGGTCTGATTGAAGCTGCAAGCAAAGAAATTGGCTGGGAAGGCGTAGAGATTCTTGCGACCTTTAAAGGCCAAGAGCTGGAAGGTGTAGAAACTCAGCATCCGTTCTACGATCGCAAGTCTCCACTCATCCTGGGTGAGCATGTAACCCTGGATGCAGGTACTGGCTGCGTTCATACTGCTCCAGGCCATGGGGAAGATGACTTTAACGTTGGTCAAAAATACAATTTGGGTGTCCTTTGCCCAGTCGATCACGAAGGAAAAATGACTAGTGAAGCGCCTGGTTTCGAAGGTCTGTTCTATGAAGATGCCAACAAAGTGATTACAGAAAAGCTGAAAGAAAACGGAGCGCTTTTGAAGCTCAGCTTCTTAACTCACTCCTACCCACATGACTGGCGTACGAAAAAACCGGTTATTTATCGCGCGACAGAGCAATGGTTCGCGTCTATCGACGGATTCCGCGAGCAAATGCTCGAAGCGATTAAAAATGTAAAATGGATTCCTCATTGGGGAGAAACTCGTCTGGCAAACATGATTGCGGATCGTGGCGACTGGTGCATTTCCCGTCAGCGTGTATGGGGTGTGCCGATTCCAATCTTCTATTGCAAAGCGTGTAACGAACCGATCATTAACGACACGACGATCAACCATGTTGCTGATCTGTTCCGCAAAGAAGGATCGAAGGTATGGTTCTCCCGTGAAGCAAATGAACTGGTACCAGAAGGGCTTTCTTGCACCAAATGCGACTGCAAGGATTTCCGCAAAGAAACGGATATTATGGACGTTTGGTTCGACTCCGGTTCCAGCCACCAGGCTGTTTTGCGCGAAAGAGGCATTGCTTGGCCAGCTGACATGTATCTGGAAGGCTCTGACCAGTATCGTGGATGGTTCAACTCTTCTCTCTCTACGGGGGTTGCCGTTTATGGCACAGCTCCTTACAAATCTGTCCTGAGCCACGGTTTTGCATTGGATGGAGAAGGACGCAAAATGTCCAAATCCCTCGGTAACGTCATCGTGCCTCAACAAGTAATTGACAAGATGGGCGCAGACATCTTGCGTCTGTGGGTAGCTTCTGTTGATTATCAGGCTGATGTGCGCATTTCCGATGCGATTCTGAACCAGATCGCTGAGGTGTACCGCAAAATCCGCAATACGTTCCGCTTCCTGTTGGGTAACCTGGATGGATTTAATCCAGCAACAGACCGCGTAGCGTACGAAGAGCTGGGTGAGCTGGACCGTTATGTTCTGGCGAAAGCGGCAAAAGTCGCGAAGCGTGCACGCAAAGCGTATGATGAATATCAGTTCCATACCGTTTTCCATGCGGTTCACAACTTCTGCGTCATTGATTTGTCCGCTTTCTATCTGGACATTTGCAAGGATCGCCTGTATGTAGAAGCTCCAGACAGTCTGAAACGCCGCGCTGCACAGACAGTGATGTGCGATTGCTTGCTCAGTCTGGTGAAACTGGTTGCTCCGCTGTTGCCGCATACAGCCGATGAGGTGTGGGCGTTTATTCCAGGTGTGGAAGAGAAGAGTGTGCAGTTGACGGATATGCCAGAAGGCGACGAACAACATCTCAGCTTTGCAGCAGAAGCAGAGAGCAAATGGGATGCGTTCCTGGCGATCCGTGACGAGGTTCTCAAAGCCATGGAAGAAGCCCGCCGCAACAAGGTATTTGGTAACTCCGTTGATGCGAAGCTGGCTCTGTACCCACAAACGGAAGAAGTTGCGAAAACATTGGCAGCTATGGACGATCTGGCTGACCTGTTCATCGTGGCTCACGTGGATGTACACAGCGGGTCTGCTCCAGCAGAAGCAGTACAACTCGAAGGAATTGCTGCTGTGGTCTCTGCCGCAGACGGTGGAAAATGCGAGCGTTGCCGCGTAGTAAAACCTGATGTTGGCACTCGCGAGTCGCACGCGTCACTCTGCGTACGTTGCGCTGATATCGTAGAACAACACTACGCACATGTAACAGAATAAAAATCGGTTGATCGACCTGTCGTTCCCTTTGGGGATGGCAGGTTTTTTTATTGGTCATATTTCCTTCGGGACCAAGACATACTACCTGTTGAGGAAACCAAACAAAGGTGGTGTACAGCGTGGACCAAAAGATGGTGGCCAGCTTCCGGGAAAAGCTGCTGGAACAGAAAAAAGAACTGGAAGACCGCGTACAGGACCATTATGGCATGAGAGAACCGATGACAACCTCTTTGCAGGAGTTTGCCATGTACGATAATCATCCGGCAGATATCGGCAGCGAGATGTTTGAACGGGAAAAAGATTTGGCTTTAGACAGTCTCGATCGTGAGACATTAAAAGAGATTGATCAGGCGCTACAGCGTATGGAGGAAGGCACCTACGGCCTTTGTACAGTCTGTGGAGAGCAAATACCTGTAGAGCGACTGGAAGCATTGCCTCAGGCACAAACTTGTAAGGAGCATGCACCAGCGCCGATAGTTAATGAGTCGCGTCCGATTGAAGAGGAGTTTTTGCAGCCACCATTCGGTCGTACATCTTTGGATGAAAAAGAAGGACAAAACGGATTCGACGGTGAGGATGCTTGGCAAATTGTCGAGTCATGGGGGACATCCAGTACTCCTTTTTCATACCAGGAACCCGACAAAACAGATTACGAAGAAATGTATATCGAGAGCAATGAGCCGGATGGCTTTGTCGAAGCTGTAGAGGAGATCGGTTATACCGATATTGAGGGCTATCACGGACCGGACAGTGTGCATTTTATGAGAAGCGGGACGTACGAGGAGTACATGAGAAAAGGGGAAGGGAAAGGAAACTTCCTCTCCTATGACGATTATCAGGGAGAGCGAGCAGAGCGAGAGGGCATGGATGACTACTCATGAGCAGGTAGCAGCCGCAGACCTGCAAATTGAGCGCGTGGAAACGTATCCGCTTCTTCATCGTCTATCGCAAGCTTATGGCGATGCGAATGGGTATAAGCGTTATCGAACCAGCTATCTCATTCGGATTATCACACGGGCTGGAATAGATGGCTGGGGAGAAATTATCGATTGGCTGCCGACGCTCCACAAAGGCTTTTGTGAGCGCATCATTCCGTACTTGCTGGGTAAGCAGGTGGATAACAGAGTAGCCATTGTGGATGTCATAGGGAAATGGCATCAGCGATCGGCTTCAGGTGTCAGTATGGCACTTACGGAAATTTTGGCGAAAGCGGCCGGGCTATCTGTGTGCCAGTTTTGGGGAGGTCAGATCCATGCGCGTATCCCGGTATACGCCTCCCTCCAATCCTATCGTGAAACAGAAGACTGGATGCAACAGTCATGGAAGCAAGTCAGCCAGCAAGTCGACGATGGTTTCAAGATGGTGAAAGTAAAGATTGGCGGGCGCTCTGTTCAAGAGGATCAGACGCACATCGAAAAACTGATGAATTTGCTTCCCGAAAAAGTTCAAGTAGCAGTAGATGCCAATCAGAGCTACGACTGTGCGACTGCAAGGAAGTGGGAGGGGCTTTTTTCCCGATATAGCAATTGGCTTTGGCTGGAGGAGCCGATGCCTATGGATCGTACAAACGAATATGTCAAGCTTCGTTCGTCATTATCCATCCCGCTTGCTGGCGGAGAAAACTTGATCCGTTGCGCACAGTTTTTGCCCCTGTATGAAGGGGGAGCCATCGATATTGCACAGCCTGACCTGATGCATACGGGAGGCATTGACGATTATCGAACGCATTTGCAAATGGCTCGTCAGTTTGGTTATCGCGTGTCTCCGCATTCCTTTGATGGCTCGCTGGCACGATTGTATACGTTATTTGCACAAGCTTGCTTGTTGGCATGGACCAAGATGAATGGCCATCCAATTGAGCCTGTCGAATGGGACGTTATGGAGAACCCCTTTACACAATTGTTTCCGCTGCGACCCATAAATGGCGAAGTGACGCTTCCTACTGGCGTGGGAATAGGCGTTGAACCTGACTGGGAGATTATTAACGCGTTGCGCTGGGACGGTAGCGCTTATGCGTAAGACAAGGAGTTTCGTATGGCACAAAATGCGAAAAACCTAATAGGGCTTGTCGGGGTTCCATTAGTTATGGTGCTGGGCAACTCGATGTTGATCCCTGTACTGCCAACAATGAAAACGGAAATGAAGCTCACTTCCTTACAGTCGAGCTTGTTGATCACCGCTTTTTCGATTGCAGCAGGTATTGTTATCCCTTTTGCCGGCTATTTGTCGGATCGATTTGGGAGAAAAATTGTTATTATCATCTCCCTTGCCTTGTATGGTCTGGGTGGTTTGGTCGCAGGGCTTGCCGCGCTGTGGCTGGATCAACCTTATATGGCCATAATGGGAGGGCGTGTCTTGCAGGGGATCGGGGCCGCCGGAACAGCCCCTATCGCGATGGCTTTGGTAGGGGATCTGTTCGAGGGGGCTTCGGAGAGTAGGGCGCTGGGGCTCTTGGAGACATCTAATGGGATGGGAAAAGTATTAAGTCCGATTTTTGGCTCCCTGCTTGCTCTCATTTCATGGTACATGGTCTTTTTAGCTTTTCCGATTATTTGCGGTGTCGTCCTCCTGATGTTTTTATTTCTGACCAAGGAAAAGAAACAGGAGAAGAAGCCGCTTCCCGTCAAGCAGTACATGCATTCGATTGCGCAAGTGTTTAAGCAGCATGGCAAATGGCTTGTCCCCGCGTTTTTTATTGGGAGCATCTGCTTGTTCACGTTGTTTGGTGTACTGTTTTACCTGTCTGATTTATTGGAGGAAAAATACAAGATTGATGGTGTCATCAAAGGCTTTTTCTTGGCGATTCCCTTGCTCGTAATGAGTATTGCGGCATATGTGACAGGAATCATCATCAAAAAGAAGCTGAAGCTGATGCGTCTGTTTGTGATTATCGGCATGTTTTTGCTGGCTACGTCCTACATTTTGGCTAGCTTTGTCCAGGGGGCTTATGTTCTGATAGGCATTTTGGTCATCGGCAGCGTGGGCACGGGGATGATTTTACCGTGCTTGAACTCCATGATCGTTGGGGCCGTACAAAAAACAGAGCGGGGCATGATTACATCTTTGTATAGCGGTGTCCGTTTTATCGGTGTTGCGATTGGCCCGCCTATTTTTACCTGGTTGCTCGAGATTTCCCGAACGGTCATGTTTCTATCAATCGCAGGTTTATCGCTCGTTTTCGCCGTAGTTGCGATCTTTTTCTTGAAGCCTAAGCAGGTCGAGCAGCAAGGACAGGGGACAAAAGACAGCGAGACGAAAGCGTGGCGGCAAATATCAGAGGTACTGGGAATTGAACCAGAGACCGTACATGAGGAACAACGTGAGAGAGCCATGGAAAGGTATGGTTTTGATCCAAACGAGCTCGTCAAGCGTGTGTTGTCGGGAAAGAAGGAAAAGGAAAAACAATAAACAGGCTGTCTCTGTCGGTCATTCTCACCGAATACAATGTCGGAGAGCGACAGGGACGAGCCTGTTTATCATGGCTGAGATTCAGCGAAGGGATGGCGTAAAGCTCGTTCAAGTGCGAGCGGATATACATCATCCTGCAGAATGCGACTAAACTCCTGATTGCCTTTTACATCTCGAGGGATATCCGCAAACACAATGGTGGCAAGCACGTCTGAGCCGCTTGGCTGGCTTGTATAATGCGCTACCTTCGCGATATAAATGTCTTTTCGCATCGAGTCGTCAATGGTGTATTGTCCGATTCGCTCAATCCCTTCCAGAATGGCGCCGGTTTCTTCATAGACCTCACGAACTGCTGCCGACAGGCTGTTTTCCCCTGCTTCTACTTTTCCCCCTGGTAGCTCTACACCACGTGTACGATGGCGCGTAAATAACAGCTTACCTTGATAAAAAGCGAAGATCAGGACGTGACCTGCTTGGTGGTTACGATACTCTTCTGGGGAAAAGGTTAGCTTGACAGGTAAGCCATAATCGTCGTAAAAAGCGTGCATGCAAAGCTCTCCTTCTACAGGCTCATTGATCTGTTGTTTTGAATTTGCAAGGAAATATGTTTGACCGCCTTCATCGCTTGACCAACTGCCAGAGACAAACTCGCATAAGCAGCTCCGTTGCTCACGTCTCCGACTGCATATATCCATGGAGAGTTGACTCGTTGATACGAATCCGTTTGCAAATACTCATCGCCAAACGTATCCAAGCCTTCGAGACCAGCTGTGTTTCCATGAACACCAATTCGCGGCAGAATCCAATCAACTACGATCGCCGGCGGATTGCCTTCGCGCGTAGAGGTGAGTGACAGAACAGTCCTTGCCTCTTCTTCCTGATAGTCGCTTACTTGTGTTTCCCACAGGACTTGGATGTTGGGGAGGCCTGTGATTTTCTTTTGCCATTCGGGCCGAGCACGCCACCCACTGCTCCGAACCAACAGATAGACTTGTCGGGCATGCAAACTTACATTTGCAGCACTCTCTAATGCACGATCTCCTCCGCCAATAACGGCGATATCTTGCCCAGCGATGGTGTGTGCTTGGGCAGTTGTAGAAAACCAAGGCGACAGGACGCTCGGACAATCAGCTAGGGCTGGTATTTCATTCCAGCGAACTCCTGTGGCGATAAGTAAAAAGTCCACACGGTAAACGGATTTCGAAGTGGTCACCTGTTTCGTTTCCTGATCAATAGAAAGAATGGATTCGTTCAATCGTATGTTTTGCTGCTGGATGAAAGGATGTGCGATCAGTACCTTTACAAGGGCAGCTCCCTGGTCATATACAAGGGGCGGAAAGTCGGTAATCTCGTTGTAAATGTGATGCAGTTGGCCGCCGAGTCTATCTGTTTTTTCAATAAGAAGACAAGAAAGACCTAATCGTTGGCACCATATTGCTGCGGACAACCCTGCGATGCCGCCACCTGCGATCAGCACCTGTATGTGTTCCACTCTCAAGTCCCTCCGATTCCCTTATTCATCTATCCGATTTTCCTCAGTTTTAGACTACCTGTTTCGATTCGCAAGTGCAAGAACTCAGAGGGAAAACCGATCGAGTTGAATCGGCAGAATTCTACAATTTAACGGCATGTTGTGGTAAAATGAGACGGGAGTTTTCCAGAATATATTGAAAAATGAATAGCCCAAAGCACTATGGACCCCGTGATAGTAAAAAGGAGTGAACCGAACGTGCAAGCCAAGAATGACAAGCCTCAAGCTCCTGCAAAACAGCCGCGTAAACGGATCAAGCGTGGCCAGCGAAGCAAGCGGATGTATCTGCTCTTGGCGGGTTGCTTATTCCTCTGTTTGTTGGCCGTAGGAGCAGGCTTCGCCCTCAACCAGTTTAACAGGACGTTGGACATCGTAACAGTTGACCCTTACAAGCTGCCGAATCAACCTGTCGTAGAAAAGCCGTACGAACAAAAGAAATCAATCGCCTTTGTCATCGTCGGGGTGGATACGCGCAAAAACATTGGCATGTTGAACACGGATGTACTCGTCGTTGCAGTCGCCAATCCGGTTACGCAAAAGCTGAGCATGGTATCGTTGCCTCGTGATACCCGTGTTCAAATCCCAGGATATCCAGGCTATCACAAGGTCAATGAAGTATTTGCATTAGGTGAAAATATCAGGAAGGATGCGGAAATCAAAGGGAAGCCTGTCACAGAAAATGGCATGACGATGCTCAAAAAAACATTAAATCACATGCTGGGGATCTCAGTTGAGCATTACGTGCAGCTTGACTTTGAAGGCTTCACAGCGGTCATTGACAAGCTGGGCGGCATTACAGTTGACGTAGATCGCGATCTCGTATACGAATTGCCGAAGCAAGGGGTATACCGCAGTTTGAAAAAAGGGAAACAAGTATTGAACGGTGAGCAGGCACTCGGCTTCGTCCGTCATCGCATCGACAGACGTGGGGACGCTTACAACTCGAGCGACTTCGATCGCAACCGCAGACAGCAGCAGGTGATTCGGGCCGTGGCAGAAAAGAGCATGTCTATGGATGGATTATCGAGTTTGACAGCTGTGCTGGATACCGTTGGTCAGCATATCAAAACCGATCTCTCGAAAGATCAAATAAAAGGATTGGCACTCGATTTTGCCAGCTTTTCGTCTAGCAACATGGTTACTTTGGATAATGGGGCGATCTGGAGTTCCCCTTATTCCTTGTGGCCGAGAGAGAACATGCAAGCTGTTCGAACTGCCCTGCAAACAGAAGTGGGTGTAGCTGGACCGAGTGAACAGCTCAGTGATGCAGCTGTAGCAGAAGTAGCAAAGGTCGAAATGAAAGCGGAGAAGAGAACGCCAGCAACGAAGCCTAAGTCTACAACAGGTGCAAAAGAACAGCCAAAAGCACAAAAACCAGCGACACCATCAAAACCTGCTCCAGAACCAACACAGGAGCCTGTAACACCGCCTACTGTACCAGATGGCAATGGCGAACCGAATCCTGGGCCGACGGATAGTAATATGCCGCCACCAGATATTTTGGCCCCGCCTGCACCGGCGACAGATAGTGCTGACATTGGGCAAACTGGATAATCTTGAGCACACCCCCCAGGCAAAAGCACATATTCTATCGTACATAGACAGTCTTGCCTCTGCTGGGAAGGGGAGTGCGTGTGTAATGAAAAATTTGCAAGAGACCATGAAGCAGTTGCAAAAAGCATCCGAAAGTTTGTCCAAGCTCGGTTTTGACCCAGATCATCCGTGGAAAGCATTGACCCAGATGGGACAGGTGTTGGATACAAATTTTTGGGAGAATATCGCGACGCTTAATAAGCAAGCAGCACAAAAGACGGCCGCCGCCGCCGCGCCACATGTACCACCCGTGAAAAAGGGGAAAAAAAAGTCGAAGGAAAAACCGATGGGTTTCGTGCAGGTAGACGATTCGCATTTTTCCCCTGCCTCGGATATCTTCCAGTCAGAGCAAATGGTCATTGTTTCCTGTGAACTTCCGGGCTTCGATCGCGATAGTCTGGAGATCACCCTCTCCAACCAACGTTGGCTGGAGGTCAAGGGGATCATCAAGGAAAGTGGGCACCAGGGGATTCGCACGCAAGGGGAAAGAAGCTACGGCCCCTTTTATCGAAAGCTGGCTCTACCGGTTTCCGTCAGTTCAAAAGGGATGAAGGCCCAGTATCAGGACGGGTTGTTAGAAATCTATTTGATGCGTGGCAGGGCTGCGAACGAACGAAAAACAACTTTTAAGGCGAGCTTGTAAAAGCAGGTGGTAGTGGAAAATCAAAAAAGAACCTGGACAGTTGTACCAGGTTCTTTTTATTGCACATAAACAGACACGATGATATAATCAGACCACGACTGTTTATGTTATGTATACAGTTATAGATATCGCATCTTACACTTCAATCGTACCATACTGGTGAACTCTTGTCAAATGTTTTTTTCTCAATTGAATGGTTAGGGGAGATATTGAATGAGTTCTTTGGTTCTCGGGTTTCAGGAAATGGAAAAAACGCAGCTTTTGCTTGTTGGCGGAAAAGGGTTACATTTAGGGGAATTGTCAAAAATTCAAGGAATACAAGTACCAGAAGGATTTTGTGTAACAACAGTCGGATATCAAAAGGCCATCGAACAAAACGAAACGCACCATGCGTTGTTGGATCGACTAACCATGCTAAAAGTACAAGACCGAGAACAAATCAAAGAAATCAGCAGGAAGATTCGAAAAAACATTATGGAAGCAGAAATTCCTTCCGATGTTGTGAAAGCCGTTACTCATTCTCTCTCCCAATTTGGAGAGGAGCATGCTTATGCAGTGCGTTCTAGTGCCACTGCTGAAGATTTACCACATGCCTCTTTTGCAGGTCAGCAAGACACTTATTTAAATATCATTGGCAAAGAAGCAATCTTGCGGCACATTAGCAAATGCTGGGCTTCCCTCTTTACGGATCGCGCTGTCATCTACCGTATGCAAAATGGATTTGACCACAGTCATGTTTATTTATCCGTTATCGTACAAAAGATGGTTTTCCCACAGGCTTCCGGAATTTTATTTACCGCTGATCCCATTACATCCAACCGGAAGGTGCTATCCATCGATGCCAGTTTTGGACTTGGAGAGGCGCTGGTCTCTGGTCTGGTATCTGCTGATTGTTATAAAGTGCAGGAAGCAGAAATCATCGATAAGAGGATAGCAACCAAAAACTTGGCTATCTATGGACGAAAAGAAGGCGGAACTGAGACAAAGCAGATCGATCCTGATCAGCAAAAGACCCAAACACTTACGGAGCAACAAATTTTACAACTAGCCCGCATTGGAAGACAGATCGAAGCTTATTTTGGTTGCCCGCAAGATATCGAATGGTGTTTGGTTGATGATACCTTTTATATTGTCCAGAGCCGGCCGATCACGACTTTATACCCGATCCCTGAAGCGAATGATCAAGAGAATCACGTCTATGTATCTGTTGGTCATCAACAAATGATGACCGACCCTATGAAACCATTGGGACTGTCTTTTTTCCTGTTAACGACTCCCGCACCGATGAGCAAAGCGGGTGGAAGGTTATTTGTTGATGTTACAAAAATGTTGGCTTCACCTGACAGCAGACAAACCATATTAGATACCCTGGGACAATCCGATCCGCTTATCAAAGACGCACTTATGACCGTCCTAGAGCGAGGCGATTTTATACAATCGTCCCCAAATGATAAAAATGAACAGAATCCCGGTAAAAGCAATAAAGGCATGGCGTCTTTAGGTTTTCAAGAACAATTCGAAAACGATCCGGCAATTGTTTCTGATTTGATTAAGCGCAGCCAAAGATCGATCGAAGAGGTAAAGCATAACATCCAAACAAAATCAGGACCGGATTTATTTGATTTTATTCGGGAAGACATCCAGCAATTAAAGAAGATATTATTTGATCCACAAAACATAGGTGTAATTACGGCTGCTATGAATGCTTCAAAATGGATCAATGAAAAAATGAACATGTGGTTAGGGGAAAAAAACGTAGCAGACACGCTGTCTCAATCTGTGTCAAACAATATTACTTCGGAAATGGGTCTGGCGCTCATGGATGTTGCAGATATCATTCGTCCTTATCCAGAAGTCATTGATTTTTTACAGCATGTAAAAGATGATCGCTTTTTAGATGAATTGGTTCAGTTTGAAGGCGGACAGGAGACGCAAGACGCAATCTATGCTTATCTCACAAAATACGGGATGCGATGTTCCGGAGAAATCGATATAACGAAAACGCGTTGGAGTGAAAAACCAATCATGCTTGTCCCCATGATTCTAGGTAACATCAAAAACTTTGAGCCGAATGCTGGCAAGCGGAAATTCGAACAAGGGCGACAGGAAGCTTTGGAAAAAGAGCAAGAGTTAATAGAGAGATTGAAGCAATTACCGGATGGTGAACAAAAAGCCAAAGAAACCAAACAAATGATCGACCTCATCCGGAATTTCATCGGCTACCGGGAATATCCGAAATACGGTATGATGAATCGCTACTTCGTTTATAAGCAGGCTTTACTGAAAGAAGCCGAACAGCTCGTACAAACAGGCGTCATTCATGAAACGGAAGATATATACTATCTCACCTTTGAAGAACTTCACGAGGTCGTACGCACAAACAAATTGGATGATGAGATCATCAGCAAACGAAAAGACGAATACAAGTTTTTTGAAAAACTGACTCCCCCACGTGTAATCACATCTGATGGTGAAATTATTGCTGGTGAGTACAAGCGGGAAAATCTGCCAGCCAATGCGCTTGTAGGTCTACCTGTTTCTACCGGCGTCATAGAGGGGCGAGCACGCGTCATCTTAAACATGGAAGATGCAGACCTAGAAGATGGAGATATATTAGTCACCTCCTTTACTGATCCTGGCTGGACACCGTTGTTTGTATCCATAAAAGGTCTTGTCACCGAAGTTGGTGGACTGATGACCCATGGAGCAGTTATCGCGCGTGAATATGGCTTACCAGCAGTTGTCGGCGTGGAAAATGCTACGACTCTGATAAAAGACGGGCAACGAATTCGCGTGCATGGAACAGAAGGGTATATTGAAATATTGTAGTCAGGGGGCCTCGTGCCTCCTTTTTGTTTCGTTTTTCAGCCAAAATAAAAACAGTGTCAATGAAAAAACATTAACACTGCAGGGATTAGATGTTCCCAAACATCGGTTGATCGACGACATTGGGGTCCAAAGTATTGGTTGCGTTGACACCATTGAGCGTGTTCACGACGTTACCTGTGTTGCCGCCTCCTGAACCGGAGAAGGTCTTGGAGGCTGTTTTTGGCGATATGTTGAGGGTGTCTCCGAAGTTAACAGTACCTGAATTGCTATTGATATTGACAGCTCCAATGACAGAAGGCACAGGCTATCTCCTCCCTCCAGTGTTTGGCTCATCTTGGAAAATGTGACGAATATTAACGATACGCGTTTCGAGTGTAATGGATTCGTTAGAACCAAGATGGACGACGGACGCTCCTGCAACGAAAGGGACTTCCACTTTTTGAATGAAAATGTACGGACAGTCGTGGAACGTATCAATGCAAATCGGTTCTGAGAGACTAGGAGGAGTTAAAGGAACGGAAAAGACCGAGTAATCCTCGAACATAAATTCATTTTCATAGAAGATGGCCTGTTCGCGTTGGACGGCTAAAATGTTCGAGACAGCATCAATCTGCTGGGAATCACCTATTTGCAGAACAGATGAGGTATCGACCGAGATAACATCCAGCTTGTGGACATGACTGGTCCTTCGGTACATGGAGACAACCCTCCTTATGAAGCAGGCAGAGCAGTATCAATCGGGATCGAGGCCCCGACAATCATTTTTTCGGGTGGGGTTTCATAAATCGCTCTGAGGTCTACAGTCTGTGTGTCTCCAATAAACAAAGAAGCGGCAGAAGAGAGCGCACCGACGGAGATCTTCTTTACACAAATGGCTTCGTTTATCACTTGATACCTCATCATGGTTCGTTCACCTCCCGAGGCAAATTTTTCACGAATGTTTCGCAGGTCTTGTTGATATCCCGTTTGACCTTTTGGACTGTGTTTTGCACAATAACATCGAGTTGCTCTGGTTCTAGTTCATCAGTAGGGAGCTCGCTCAGGTAATACTTAATCCGCTGATCGATCTGTTTTTTTATGTCATCCAAAATAAAGGCCCGATAATTGTTATCCAGTGGATAGTTGCACTCTGTTTCGATATTTTCAAGAACGCGGTAGGCATCTGTCTCCAGGTATTGATAAATTTCTTTCTGGACACGGTCAAAAAGCGGGGCATTGCTCTGGTGCGGATTAGGGACATCCATCGATTGATTGATGGAAAAATCACCGATTCCAGCATCATTTCCTTTTGGGTTTAAGCCGATATTGAGAGTCCCTTCCAGTCGCTCAACCTTTAGCAGATCGAATTTGTACTCGTTCTTGATGACGGAAGGGATCTGTTTTTCCTTGAGATCATTTACATCTTGCTGCAGCTGTTCAAGCATTTGCTTCATCTTCTCGATCTTTTGGTTTTGCAATTGTATATAGTCATGTAACTGTTGAAAATACTGCATCATTTCGGGATCCATGTACATGACGACCATCCTTCTTCATCTAGCATAAAGCGGGTTAGCGAAGCCGCGAGGGAGAAACCAACGGAATGAGGGGCACGAATTCTTCCGAACCGGTTGTGGGAAGAGGCCCCAACTGTGGAGCTGGCTCTGTGAATCCGCCGGTGTTGTACAGCTTGGAAACGGGCTTGATAATCCCTGCGCTTCCTATTTGGCACACCGAAGAGTTGCTTATGCCATCTATCTTAAGCGAATGGATTACGATATGCTGCGTAACAAAAAAATTCATGCGAAATCTCGTCCCTTTGCCCTGAAATCGTTTGTTTCTTCTACAAAAAGCGGGATATCATTTTCGGATTGTTCATTGACGTAGACGACGCTATGTGGAATTTTGAAGGACAAATTCGTACCAGAATTGAATGATCCTCCACCCGCGAAGGTTTTGGCGTAGCTGGTAGGTGCGATTTTACGGACGTCTCCGACATTGAAAACGCCGTCCACGTTGTTTACATTGATGACTCCAACGAATGCTGGCATGTTCGGCACATCCTTTTGGGAGAGATCCTCTCTGTATTGTATGTCGTAGGCCATTGGGTGTTCATACCTGTTTTTGCGACCGAACCAGTGCGAGCTGCATACGATGTATGGATAGGCGCGAGTTTTAGGGAAAGGAGAAAAAGTTCCATGAATATGAAGGTGACGAATAAAAAAATAGACGTCGGTGATTTCAGCTTTGGTGGAGTAACTAAGTCGTCGATTGTGCTGATTGGGGACACCGATGTCCTTTCCTGCTACTCTATATTTGATACGCCGCTACATGCTGTGATTTATTCACCCCAGGTTCCTATCCAACCGTTAGACTTTGGTTTGGGAAGAGGGTAGCGGTGGTTTTTACGTATTCGCGTATTTGGCCTGATAGTGGCTGAGAGCCAGCAACGGCCAAATCCAACGATAGCTGTGATAAGCAAAGTAAGTGCCGCCAGGACGCCCCCCGCCAGTCGGGTAGCGGGTCGTCCAGTCATTTGCTTGATTGTGAGTGAGCAAATAGTGAATCCCTCGTTTCAGCTCTGTCGTCGGTTTGGATGACACGGCTATCAGTGCGTCGATTGCCCATGCTGACTGCGAGGGAGTGCTTGCTCCGAGGGGGACGTATGTTTTTTTCTGGTCGCTTTGGCAAGATTCCCCCCAGCCGCCGTCGGGATTTTGGTTGGCAATCAGCCACGCAACCGCTTTTTGGATGGCGGGATCAGTAGGAGAAAAGCCAACCGCCATCAGTCCGGTAATGGCAGCCCAAGTGCCGTATAGGTACGCAATTCCCCAACGTCCATACCAGGAGCCGTCTGACTCTTGATGTTTGAGAAGCCAGCGGACTCCTTTTTCTACATGCGGGTCAGTCAATGTTCGTCCGGCATAGTTTCCGAGAAATTCCAAGGTTCTCCCTGTCAAATCGGCAGAGGACGGATCTGTACTGACGGTATCGGCTCCTTCGATGGGCAGGTGGCGAATGAAATCAGCATCTGTATTGCGTTCAAAAGCAGGCCAGCCTCCATCGGAGTTTTGCATGGATAATAGCCATTCGAGACCGCGTTTCCAAGCGGTTGCTGCTGTCATATCTGTCCGGGCGAGCAGGCGTAGTGAGCGCAGAGCAGCTGTCGTATCATCAATATCCGGGTTCATGGTGTTGTAGTCAGAAAAGCCCCAACCGCCAGGCTTTCCTTTTGGATTGCGGATTTTCCAGTCACCGTACGTATGCTGCTGTTTCTGGAGAAGATAGCGGTTTGCTTTTTGAATCGCGGGATGTGTGGTAGAGAGTCCGCTTTTTTGCAGAGAAGAAGTCAAGAGCGCCGTGTCCCAAACGGCTGAGGTAGCGAGCTGCAAGTGTGCGCCGCTTTCATAATCGAAAACACTATTCGTAAGTCCCTGCATCGCTCTTTGGATAAGTGGGTCTTTCGGAGAAAACCCCCGAGCGAGCAGCGCAAATATCAAGAAAAAGGTAGAGGTCGAATAATTGTACAGAGTACCGTCCGGCTCGATTCGCGCCAGGAGGTATTGTTCCAGGCGCCGTAGGGCGAGCTTGTGTAGTTGTCCGGGTAAAAAGGGGAGCCGCTGCAAGGAATCGTGGATGGTGGCGAGGAACGATTGCCCTTCTTTGAGGAAATTCTCTAGGAATCGATGTGGATATAGACCGCGAGAGATGGGTGTATCTGCGTATAGATCGGACAAGTCTGGCGCATTGTCAGGCTTTTTTACATATTTGCGATCAGCCACAATCATCATGGGGGCAAGATGAACACGTGCGTACCCGACAAAATCGTAAAAGCTGACAGGGAAGCTCGGGGGCAATAAAGCAATCTCGACGGGAACGAGAAAATGCGAGGGCCACTGGTACTGGCCTGTCAAGGCTGTGGCAAATTTGGTCAGCATGTTCGCTTGTGTAAGCCCACCCTTTTCCAAAATAAACGAGCGAGCCAGAGCCATTCTCGGTTCGTTCTTCGTATACTTGCCTGATAACAGCAGAGCGTAATACGAATCAATGGTCGTAGACAGATGACCTTCATGCTCGTCAGGATACAGCTTCCACGCCCCATTAGCGTGTTGGAGAGACGTGATGTGAGCAGTGAGCTTCTCCATCAAACGCTCATCATGAATCCCCAGTGTACGCAATAGGATGATCATGTGAGAATCTGTCATCGGTGAGCTTTCCAGACAAAAGCGCCAAGTGCCATCCTCATGTTGGCGCTGTAACAAAAAGGCTTGAATGCGGTTAATTTCTTGCCGGACTTCACGCAACTCATTCACCTCCCGATAAAATACGGCGCCTGAGGAGAGAGGGGGAAGAGCATCGATGGGTTTGTCGTGGTACCAATACGCATCACGTCTGCCGCTTGCCATGAATCTGGGGAAAGTCCGTACGGCGACAGCGCCATTGCCAGCACAAGAACAAAAGACCGTAGAGCGGATTAAACAGGAGACGTTTGCCCACAACCGTGACAACATAGACAGAACGCGCGCCTATTTGTCGTTTTATCAAAAACATCCTCAAATTCATTGGGCGTTATTGGCCCATCTCGTATCGCGCAATGCAGGATGGAGTATGACCGATTTGCGGGGAGAATTATTGCCTCGCTTGCTTCGAGCAAAAGAGCAGCAGGATTATTTTTCGTTTTTGGAGCGGGGAAACTGGCTGATTTTTCACGATGCGTACCCTCAATTGTTACTGTATGAAGAGAGTGTCAGGCGACAGACCAACCTTTTTTATTTACTGCCTCATCTGGGGGTCTCAACTTTCATGCAGGCAATCTGGAATCATTTTTGGAAGACGACGGATAAAGAGCTGCTCGCCATTGGTTTGATCATCAATGAACAAAACTACTTGGAAGAACAGGTGATGAAGGACACGGCTTATCAAAATTCAGTTGTCCGCACAATCCCGTTTGCCCTTCAGGAGCTTTTGCAACTGAATGTGATCTTGCTTCCACATCGGAAAGTGGCTGATGAGCAGGGAAGCTCCTTGCAGCTCGCGGGTGAGCGAGTGTTTCATTTTGCCTCTTTACCAGAGAGAATCAGCTTGGGAAAAAGGCTGTACAGTCTGCTGTTTGGGGCAATGAACAGGCAGGAGGCGGCGTACGCTTGGGCATTGGAACAGCCACACACAGGTTCGCGAAAAGATTATTGGCCCCATCTTTTTCACGATGTGAACGATACAGCTCCTGGCAAGTCTTATCAGGCAAAGCTATTGAACTGTCAGCTGCGCCAAGGGACAAAGCGGCTGTTTTCCCCAACGCTGCGTCAAGTTTGGAGACCTATCCATCATGAGCCGCCAAAGGAGTTAGATTGGTACAAAAAGAAGAGTGATGTATGGCGTATGCTGACTCGTACGGAGGAGACAGCAAATGCAGTGGAGATGAGTGAAGCGTATTGCCAGGCGTTGGCAAAAATCGAATGGGCTGTCGTAGCCAGAACGAGAATACTTGGCTAACTTGTAGTAAAATAGAGAGGAATCCAAAACGTTAGACTGAACCTCGACAGGCTTAGAGAGTTTTAGAAGGAGCGATAACCATTTGAAGATATTAATTATTGCGGAGAAACCTGACATGGGACGAAATATTGCTGCCGCAATAGATCCTAAAGCGAAAAATCACCGCACCTATTTAGAAGGTGAAAAATACATTATTACGTGGGCGATCGGGCACTTAATTGAACTGGCGGAACCGGAGGCATACGACCCAAAATATAAAAAGTGGAACATAAATGATCTTCCTATCATTCCCGATTCATTTAAGCTAGTGCCGAATCGGAAGACAATCGATCAGCTAAAAATAATCGGGCAGTTGGCCAAACGAAGCAATCTGCTGATTAATGCATGCGATGCCGGGCGGGAAGGTCAACACATATTTTCACTCATTCAGCGACATTTAAAATTGAGCCACCCCGTTAAAAGACTGTGGATATCGGACTTGACCCCTGAAACAATCAGGAAAGGATTTGCGGAGATGAAGGATGCCGCAGCCTATGAAAACTTAACGAGGGCAGCAAAAGCTCGCAGTGAAGCCGATTGGCTAATCGGGATGAATGGCTCACGTGCATTTACAACCAAACATAACGTGCTCCTTTCTGTCGGACGAGTACAGACCCCTGTCCTTGCTCTCATTTATGATCGGCAGAAACAGATTGAGGCTTTCTCATCGGTTACGTTTTTTCAAGTGGAAGGGCATTTTTCGCAGGGGGAGAGAACGTACAAGGGTCTTTGGCAAGGTGATCGCTTAACCGATCCATCTAAAGCGGAAATGCTGGCTCGGAAAGTGAAAGGAAAACAAGGGCGGATCGCATCCTACGAAGTCAAGGATACCAAGGAGTATCCATTCAAGCTGTATGACCTGACATTGCTGCAACGTGAGGCCAATGGCAAATACGGTTTTTCCGCCAAGAAAACCTTGGATTTAGCACAGGCACTCTATGAAAAACACAAAGTGATTTCTTATCCGAGGACGAATTCCAACTATGTGACAGAGCAAAATATTCCTGAAATGCACAACACCTTGTCGTCCTTGCAAGGCACTGGATATGACGATCTGGTAAAGGGTGCAAACCGCAGCTTGGTTCATAAAGGCAATAAATTTATATGTAATCCAGCAAAAGTAGACGACCACCATGCTATCCTGCCGACAAATCGTAAGGCTTCAGGACTTACGCCAGATGAGCAGAAGCTATACGATTTGATCGTTCGCCGCTTTCTTTCACAGTTCTATCCACCGGCTGAATATAAGATGCATACGGTCATAACCGATGTGGAAAGTGAAATGTTCAAAACGTCGGTGAAAGAACGGAAAAGTCTCGGTTGGAAGATTATTTATGCCGATCAGCAGAAGGAAAAGCCAAAGAATGTAAAAGGTGCGGCCAAAGAAGAAGAGGATAAAGAAGAGATTGAGGTTAACGAGCCTTTTATCATTTTACCTGATGCCAGTGTAGTATGCTCGGATGCTGTGGTAAAGGAGAAAGAAACACAGCCGCCCAAGCATTATACGGAAGGAACGCTTCTAAAGGCCATGGAAAGCGCAGGCAAGCAAATCGAGGACGAGGAACTGCGTGATGCGATGAAAGAATCTGGTCTGGGAACTCCGGCAACTCGTGCCGCTACCATCGAACGACTGAAAAAAGTCGGGTACGTGGAGATGCAGGGAAAAAAGGTTCAACTTACGCTAAAAGGCCGTACGGTTATCGAATTGATTAGGGGAGCAGGTATCGAATTATTAACCTCTCCTGAAATGACGGGGCATTGGGAGCGCCGCTTAAATGAGATCTCCCGAGGGACTGCCTCCGACGGGCAATTTATGGAGAATGTGAAGAAATTCGCTACGATGATCGTAGAAAAGGTTCGTGTACAATCTCGAGCTGAGAAGACCTTGTTTGAGAGTGAGAGTACCACTCAGAAAGGATCTTCGAAAACGAGAGGACGAGCTGGCGGGCGAAGTACAGGCAGATCAGGTGGCAGGACTGCTACTACAAAGGCTTCAACTCGAACGGCAGCAAAGACCGCTACTACAACTTCGAGTATCATCGCCAAATGTCCACGGCCGGGTTGCGGAGGCTCCATTTTCATGGGACGCAAAGGTTACGGTTGTTCGAATTACAACGTGGGCTGTAAATTCGTCATATGGAAAGAGAATTACGGGCGTATGCTGACGGATACACAGATTAAAGCACTTATTGAAAAAGGCAAAACGGGTAAAATGAAGCTTGAACGTCAGGATGGAACACAATTTCAAGCAAAACTTATATTGAAGAGTGTAGAATCGGGCGAACTTACTTTCGAGTAGTAAAGTCAGCCAATAAAAAAATAAATTGTTGAAACTTACTTGCGTAACTTTCGTAAATACATGTATAACGGGGACGGCTAATTTAGGCCGAACTACCTAGCACGTACCTAAGGAGGAATAATCCATGTCCATTTTTAAAAGACTGCGTGATTTGACCATGTCCAATTTGTACGCTTTGATCGAGAAAGCAGAAGATCCAATCAAAATGACAGACCAGTATTTGCGTGATATGCAAGAAGACTTGAATGAAGCAGAAAAAGCGGTTGCTGCTCAAATTGCTTTGGAAAAGAAATTCAAGGTGCTGTATGAAGAACAAGAAGCCTTGGTGAAAAAGCGTGATGAGCAAGCTCACATCGCAGCACAAGCACAGAACATTGATTTGGCTCGACGGGCTCTGGAAGAAAAGAAAGCTGCCGAGCAAAAAATGAACGAATACAAGGACAGCTACGAGAAAAACAAGCTGGCAGCCGATGGATTGCGCGAGAAGCTGGCTGAAATGAAAAAACAGATTACCGAACTGAAAAACAAGCGCGAGACATTGGTTGCCCGCGTTAATGCAGCAAAAGCGCAAAAGACAATCAATCAGGCGATGGGTGGTTTCGACACGAACTCGGCTATGGCTGGCTTGAAACGCATGGAAGAAAAAGCGCTGCAAATGGAAGCAGAAGCAGAAGCCAGCGGCGAGATTTACAAAAAACAGAGCTCTTTAGATGATGAAATTGCGAAGCTGAATAAGGATCAAGCCGTCGAGGACGAACTGGCTGCTCTGATGAAAAAATATGAGGGGTAAACCGCTTCAGGCGGTTTCCCTTTTTTTCAGACCTTAAACACCTTGACGAAAGTGGAGTGATTCGCTTTGACATGGACAGAAATAGTAGGGATGCTGGTTTGGACAGGAGCCGGCGGCATTTTGCTTTTTGTTTTGATGTGGATCGATTCGTTGTTTACGAAATACAAGGACATCACGGAAATCAAAAACGGAAATATCGCGGTTACGACGCGTTTCGTCATGAAGCTGTTTGCGCAAGGATATATCTTATCGCAATCCATTATTACCTCCAACTTATTGTGGACAGCACTGCTCGTTTCTGTGCTCTCATTTATCATTCTGTTCCTTTTGGAGAGAATCGTGGAATGGCTGTTAAAGAAAGTAGCCGGACTGGACTTGGAAAAAGGGACGCAGGAAGGAAAAGTGGCACATGCCATGATGGCTGGTTCATTCCATCTCGTGGGTGCCTTGATTTTGGCTGCATGTCTGTAAGACGTGAAAGGGAAGGGAGTACAGCATGAGTTTGATGAAGCGAATCCAAAACATTTTTGCCAAGCATGAGCCTCCTGCACCGGAGAAGAGCATCCTGACGGTGGGACCGGGTGATGTAGTCGATGTATCTCTTGTTACCTATCAAGTAATCGGGAAGGCAAGCAATGCGAGTCGCAAAGCCACGATGCTTACGTTGCAGGATGGAACGACCATTCGCTACCTATATATCGAAGAACGGGAGAAGACCGTCTATCATCTGTATAGCGTCATTGATGGACGACTGGATTCAATAGACGAAGTACCGACCACAATCGAGATGGACGATGCCACCTACCATTTGGAGGAGCAATATAATGGCTCCGTTCAGGTTGCGGGGAAAGCCCCTTTTCATACGTCAGGGGAGCAGTATATCTGGCAATTCCAATCGGATCAACGCCAGTTGCTGCGGATCGAGTGGCAGGATGGCCGTTTCATGCTCTATGAGGGAGAAAGTGTTCTGCCGGCGGACGTACAGGTATTGCGCGGCACATAGAGAGGAGGGACAAGTACATGCCAAATCCATGGATGAAATCAATCAAGCTCCTGCTGATTCCGGCGTTGTTCCTCCTTACGCTAGCGGGTTGTGGCAGTCCTGCGGTTGGCGAGACATATCCACTTGAATCTGTCTCTACCAAGGACAATGGACAGTCGTCACGCATCTATCGTGCGGAAAACAAGACCGTACCGGAAGTAGCCTTGGAGCTGGCGGAGCAGAATACGCCAGATGAAATCTCCAAAGAAGATCCGCAGCATATGTTCCTCATTTATTCGAACGAGATATACCATTTGCAGCAAGACGCTGCCAAGCCGACGGATACGTTGATCGAGGTCGACAGCAAAGAGTACGTCCGGCAAAACTACGATTCTTCATTTTTACAGGGATATATCGTAGCCAGCGTACTGGATGATTTGTTCGACGGGCTTAAGAAAAGCACAAAGGGCAGCTATCGTGGCTACTCTAGCAAGGACATATACAAGCCTTCCGGAACGTATCGCGTGCCTACAACCGAGGACAAAAAAGCAGCGCCGCCGATTACTAAAGAGGGTACGGGAAGTATTTTCAAACGGGGTAATGCGAAGAACGCGGATGGTACGGTAGGTTCTGACGGCAGCCTTTTCAAGAAGCAGGCGGAATCATCTTCTAGCGGCAGTTCAGGCAAAATTATTCGGTCTTCCAGCAGTCAATCGTCGAAGTCGAGTGGATCTTTCTCATCCAAACGTTCGAGCTTTTCCCCGCCGAAAAGCAAATCGCCCCCACGAACGAAGGTAGGGGGATCTGGGCGGATTACAAAACGCCGATAAGTGTAACAAACAGGAAAGAAACGAACACCCCCAAACGATTTTTGTAGCTCGTTTGGAGGTGTTTTTGTTTTGCTGATTAGCGCTGCTTGGTCTCTACCGTATACACAATGTCTTCATTTTGATATTTGTACACATGCAAGAAGTAACGGCCTGGCTTTACTTGATAATGGGCACTTTGCAGATTTCCCTCCAGCTCTTGCGGGTATGTTACAGGCTGATCCAGATTTGCCTCGTGGAATAGCATCCAAGTCACACCTTGTCCCTCTTGAGGGGTTAAAGAAATACGTATTTCTTCTGGTTTATCTACTTGGAAAGCAAAGATATCTTGCCAATCGTTTCCTTTCATGTCCCCTGAAACAGTCGTGCCTATAGGCAATGGACCATTTGCTTGCTCGGTAGAATCATTGTTCTCGCTTTCTTGATAGAGTTGCTCTCGCGGACTATCTTCACCCGTAACCAATAAAGTAAACGGTTGGTCCTCTTGCCCTGTACGATACGTATAAGCAGTTACATAGTAAGTCCCTGGTTTGGCATCGAATGATCCGATTAGCTTGTTGCCTTCACGCTTGGTGGGATAGGAGATATAGTTCTCTCTATCAGACTCGTGGAATACAAGCCACGCCACTCCATCTCCTTGCTTCGTTTCCATCTCTACTTGAAGCTGTTGGGCTGATTTCACGTCGAGACGGAACTCCTGACTCGTTTTTTGAGGATGGATGATACCAGTTATTGGCTTGCCTAATGAAATTGACGATTCCTCAGGGTTTGGATTCGGATTTGGCTGTTCCGTTTCGGAGCCATCTTCTTGAGCCAGCTTCCCGTGGAACACGACATCATAGGCAAAGCGTCCATCTTTTGTCGTACGATAATTGGTGAAGTAGCTCGTAACCGTGTCATAGCCATTCCAGGAAAGAGTCGACAACTCCTTGAGGAATCCATCTGTAGAGCGGTTCATTTCTCGCCAATCCTGATATTCCCCTTGGGAAGCTCCACCCGTATAGACCCCACGCAACGTGAAGCTACGGAAATCTCCAGAGTCTTTTTCATCTGTTGTCACATTGGTCAGAGAGGCAACCTCTGTGATTTTACGATAAACCTCTTCTTTGCTCGTCACGTCCACTTTTTGTAGATAATCATCTGAAACGAGAGGAACATCCAATTCTTCATACTGGTCGATCAAATCCTCTAACGTTTCTTGGTAGCCACGTTCAAGAGCGCGATCACGGCTGAATTCTTCGATCATGTCATCATAAGCAGCTACATCATTGGAACGGATTGTATCGTTGATTTTATCCAGACGAGCAAAATCATTCTTGAACAGATGGTACTGAAGCGCGAATGAGTAGTCGTAGAATGCCAGGGTTCCGTATTTGGCACGCATCATATCGGCCGCAGTGTAATCGAGATAAGGCGCTGCATTTCGAATATTGCCTACAACTGACTGGCGAGGCTTGATTCCTTCTGTTCGGGTAGCGCCTGCGAAAAACTCAGCTCCGCCTTCTTCATACCAAGGCAAGCGACTGTTTTCATAAATCTTTCCCTGTCCCCACATGCCTGGCACTTCATATCTGCCTTGCAAATAGTGGACGAATTCATGGCGGAACAGCTCTTCCAGACTGTAGATGCTTTGTTCTTTTGTCCGATCGTAGGTGAAGAAAGTCCCGGTACCCTCGATGTAGATACCGCCATTATCTGTGTCGTATCCGTACAAGAAGCGATTCATTTTATACTCATCAGGCGTATTGTAGATGACAATAGTCAGTACATCATCCGGATTGCCGCTCTCAAGCTCCTTGTCATTGCCGATGACTCGATGAAATTGTGCCTTCACTTCCTTGGATGCCCAATACAAGCGCTCAACCTGTTCTTCCGTTAGTTTATCTCCCGTTTTGAACACAAACGCTCCGTCATCAAAAGTGAACTGCTGCGGGAGATAATGTTTTTTGCCTTCCTTCACCATTTCATCGAGGTCGATTTTTTTGCCATTGGCATCCTCGCCATATGCTTCCGTGATTTGTTGCGCGGCGGTGAAGTATGGCTCGCTCCACTTTTTATACGTTTTCATCGCTTTCGTCAATATGTCATTGGCTTTGTCTGGATCACTGTAGTAGCTTCCTAATTTCCCTGTGTAATACAGGGCATTGTTCGTCAACCATACGTGATCAGCGGAAGTTTCCCCATTTTCGGCCATGTCAAAAATGGGGTCGAGAAATGCGTCGATGCTGCCTTTCAGCTCATCTTTTTCTGAATCATCTGCTCCCCAAATCAGAACATAGCCAACACCTTGAAGGACGCTGTAAAAAGCTTCGCTTGCTTCGCGATCATCTGACCATTTATCCCGATTGTCGTTAAAGTCCTCCATTACTTTTGACAGAAGATCGATTGTCTCTGAATCAACAGTCGTGTTGCTAATTAATTTTCCCGTAGAACTGATGATTTCATTTTGAGTCTTTGTACCTAAGGCGAAATTTTGATTGGTAGTGATAGCTTGAAGTGCTGGAATAATCTTTTGCTTATACTTTGGCTCCATCAAATACTTTAATTCATCATGGTAGTACCCCAAGTAATACCCTGAACGCAAAACCTCTACATATGTATGTATGCCCTGCTCGTCATCCTTGGTGAAGTTCTTGCCACTCTCTTGCAAGGCATCGATGATGGCCTGAACCCGCTCCCGATCCTCATAAAATTCCTGGGTGTCGTCGTTGTAAGTAAACAGCTCAGGGATTTGTGTCCAACTGATTTCCTTCAGCAATTCAACAAGCTCTGAATTGTCCAATGTTTTCAGATGCGAGATGCTGTACTTTTCCTGTTTGGCTGCTTGGCGTAACTGACTCTTCGACATGTTTTCCTGAACGGGTGTATGACCAATCTGCGAATCAATAGGCTCTTGGGATGGGCTTGGCGGTGTACTTTTGGCTTGAGCCGCTAGTGGCAAGCCTGCCGCTACCGTTGTAATTGCAATTGATCCTGCTGTTACCATGCTAATCCATGAACGATTCATAGCTTTCAATGACTCCTTTTTCATTCATTTTGGAAGTAGAAGTGAATATTTTATAGTATCGGTATCCAACATGAAAATACTTACAAATAAAACAAAAGATGATGGAATATAGCTCCTTCTTCCTATTTGGCAAAAAGAAAAGAATGTCTAGAGAAGTAGCTATGTAAGTATGGAAGGAGAGCGACTTTTGTTTGCCTGTGACGAAAACATGATTGTTGATCGACAAAAGAAGAAGGGATGTGCATTCAGCATTCGACAGTCTTTGTTAGAAGCATTAGCTATGATTGACATTGGGAAATCACAGAAAGGCGAAGTTGGCGGAGGAGAGTGCTAGAAGATGCTGGAAAAAATTCTCGAACTGCGTTCACGATCCATGTCCATTGCACAAATTGCCAAAGAGTGCGGCTTAACGATCGGCCAAGTTAAGTATCGCCTGCAAAAAGACCGTGCGAAGCCAGAGGCACCACTTCCCGCTAGAACGGAATTGGAATGGCAATTGCCTGCGTTTTATGGTCGGGACATCGTCAAAGTCATGGCACAAGGACCGACTGTGTTATTCGTTTATTGGGAAATCACTTGGCCGCGCATGAGAATGGTCGCATCGTACCTGCAAGCCGATTATCGTCACATCCAGAAGGGCTTGCGTCTGTATGATGTGACCGAACGCTTATTTGACGGAACAAATGCGCATTCCGTCCGAGATGTGTTCGTGCATGAAGAGGCTCATTCCTGGTACGTGAAAGATGTAGAGCCAGGACGTACATACGTTGTTGATTTTGGTTTATATGAACACAATCGGTTTTGTCCGATATTACGCTCGGAAACGGTAGTTACTCCACGCAATTCAAAAGCTAGCTGGGGGGAACCGCTAGTTGAGCCCGTCCACGATCCAGCTACACCTTCCTGGTTTGAGAACTTTTCCTCCTACTCGTTGTATACCAAAACATCAAATAAGTGAGGTGTCATTTGTGCACAAAGGTTATCTCTCCCTCGTGTTGCATGCCCATCTGCCTTATGTACGACACGGGGATCGGGACGATCGCTTGGAAGAGCGGTGGGTGTATGAAGCCATGCTGGAATGCTATCTTCCCTTGCTCATGGTATTCGACAAGCTCCTCTCAGACGGCATCGCTTTTCGCATGACCCTTGCTATTTCTCCGACATTACTTTCCATGCTGGATGATGAACTGATCGTGACACGCTTTCGCACACATCTAGCGAAGACCGTTGAATTGGCTGGGAAGGAAGTCAAACGAACAGCAGGTCAGCCCCAAGAAAATCGTATCGCCAAAATGTATGTGGAGCGTTTTCGAGCCATCATTGCCTATTGCCGCAAGTGGGACTTTCAACTGATCAAGGCCTTTAGGCATATCGCGGACAGTGGATGCCTCGAACTCATCACTTGCGCAGCCACGCACTCCTTTTTGCCCTACGTGGAAACAGAAGAGGCGATTCGGGCTCAGCTTCAGGTAGGCGTCCATACACACGAGCGGATTCTGGGAAGACGTCCGAAGGGAATTTGGCTGCCGGAGTGCGGGTATACACCTGGACTGGATCGTTTGCTGAAAGAGGCAGGGCTTCGGTATTTCTTTGTGGACAGTCACACGATAGAGCATGCGACGCCTTTACCACGCAGAGGGGTGCTGGCTCCTTTGTTCACGCCGCATGATGTGGCCGCTTTTGCCCGAGATGAAGTGGCTTCCCGCCAGGTATGGAGCTCGATCGATGGTTATCCGGGGGACTATGACTACCGTGAATACTACCGGGATATCGGATTTGACAGGGAGATGAGCTACATCGAGCCTTACATCCATCCTGACGGCATTCGCGTGCATACCGGTTTGAAATACTATCGGATCACCGGAAAAGAAGGGGATAAAGACTTGTATGAGCCAAGCTGGGCGCGCGAAAAAGCAGCGTCTCATGCGGGACACTTCTTGTATCACCGAGAGCGTCAAGTGGAGGAAGCCAGTCACTGGATGGATCGCAAGCCGTTGGTCGTCGCCACTTATGATGCGGAGCTGTTTGGTCATTGGTGGTTCGAGGGTCCGCAGTTTTTGGATGACCTCATACGAAAAACGGTTTGTGATTCAAAAGAAGTGAAATTAATGACACCATCAGAATATTTGGAGGAGTATCCAGAACAGGATCGCGGTCATTTGCCGATGTCAACGTGGGGAAGAAATGGCTACGGAGAAGTCTGGCTGAACGAAAACAATGGCTGGATATACAGGCATCTGCATCAAGCAGAGCGGGAACTGATCGGAGCGATTACTACGTTTTATAAAAAAAAAGGTGATCAACTTGCCTTACGATGCCTCAAGCAGGCGGCACGTGAATTGATGCTCGCCCAAAGCAGTGATTGGGCGTTTATTTTAGATGGTCAAACGGTCACCCGGTATGCGGTGCAACGCGTTCATGACCATTTGGTTCGCATGCAGGCTCTCTTGGCGATGTATCGAGAGCATCAACTGGATGAAGAGGCAATTACACAAGCAGAAACTGACTTTCCGATCTTTCCTGACTTGGATATCATGTTCTATTTGCCTAAACAAACGCATAGAGTGAGCGTATCGCGTCAATTGGTAGCGGCAACGCAAGATCAGTCTTCGACAAAAACAGTTTTGATGCTTGCATGGGAATTTCCCCCTCATGTGGTAGGGGGGCTTGGTCGAGCAGTATACGATCTCGCCAGGCATCTTGTCCAGCAAGGAATCGTGGTGCATGTGCTGACACGTTCGACAGATTCATGCTCCGTAAATGAAACGATGGAAGGGGTTCACGTACACCGTTTGCCTACGTACCTTCCTTCTGAACAAGCTGACTTTTTGGCATGGGTGTTTCAACTGAATTTGGCAATGGTCGATGCTGCCTTCCAGCTCTGGTCGCTTGGGGTGCGACCAGATATCATCCACGCTCACGATTGGCTTGTCAGCTGGGCTGCGATCGAACTGAAACAGAAATACTCTCTTCCGCTCGTCAGCACGATTCATGCTTTGGAACATGGCCGGCATCAAGGCATTCATACACCATTGCAGCAAAGGATTCATGAGAGTGAACGTACACTAACACAAAGTTCTGACTCGATGATCGTTTGCAGCAAGTATATGGAGTCGGAAGTCATGCGCCTGTTCGGAACACCATCATTCCAATTGCGTGTCATTCACAATGGAGTCGATCTCATTCCCCTACCGGATGTAAATCGTGAGCAGCTTCGGCAGGAGTTGGCGATAGGGGATGGTCCTGTTCTCTTTTTTGTAGGCCGCTTGGTTCAGGAAAAAGGTGTTCACCTATTGCTGGAAGCCATGGCAAGGCTGTGTGATGAGTTTCCGCATGCGAGGTTGCTAATTGCTGGCAGAGGACCGATGCAAGACGAGTGGAAGCAGTTGGTTCATCTGATGGGACTTTCTGAGCAAGTCCGCTTCTTGGGCTTCGTAGACGATGGAAGGCGAAATGAGCTGTTCGCCTTGGCTGACGTGGCGGTATTCCCGAGCTTGTATGAGCCATTTGGAATTGTTGCGCTGGAAGCGATGGCTTTGGGTACCCCTGTTCTGGTTGCGGATACGGGAGGGCTGCGAGAGATCGTTCGCCACGGCGAAAACGGCGCCATGATGTACACAGGCGACCCCGAATCCTTGACGAATCAACTCCGTTGGTTACTGCGCGACCCTGATCAGCGGCATCAACTGGCCCAGACGGCAATGCAAGATGTTAAACAGTTTTATAACTGGACAATTCTGGCTAGTCAAACCATCGACTTATACCGTTCACTTGGCGATCCCGCGGAAATCGGCATGACAACATAGATTGCAACGATGAAGGAGGAAGAAGAGAAGATGAAGGCAGTAATCATGGCTGGGGGAAAAGGTACACGACTACGTCCATTAACTTGCCACACGCCAAAACCAATGGTGCCACTCTTAAACCGGCCTTGCATGGAGTACACGATTGATCTATTGAAAAAGCATGGGATTACTGAGATAGCAGTGACACTCCAGTATCTGCCTGATGTCATCCGCGATACGTTTGGCGATGGATCTCGCTACGGTGTTTCGCTTGTTTATTTTGAAGAAACAATTCCTTTGGGCACGGCAGGCAGCGTGAAAAACTGCGCGGATTTTCTCGATGAGCGCTTTGTCGTGATCAGTGGAGATACGTTGACAGACATCGACTTGTCGGCAGCCATACGCTTTCATGAGCAAAATAACGCACTGGCTACGTTGATTTTGACGCGCGTAGAAACACCGTTGGAATTCGGGGTTGTCATGACAGATGAAGCCGGGCGCATTACCCGTTTTTTAGAAAAGCCGAGCTGGGCAGAAGTTTTTAGCGATACGGTGAATACCGGGATATATGTCTGCGAGCCAGAGGTCTTGTCTTATATAGAAGAAGAGCGGGAAGTGGATTTCAGCAAGGAAATTTTCCCGGCCTTTTTACAAGCAGCAAAGCCTCTATACGGATATGAGGCAAGCGGTTATTGGTCTGATATTGGCTCTTTGGAGGTTTATCAGCAAGCCCAGTTTGATTTGCTGGATGGACGCGTACATCTCGAGATAAAAGCACAGGAAATCGCGCCGCGCATTTTCTTGGAAAATGATGTTCGCATCGATTCATCGGTCCGCTTGGAAGGCCCTGTCTATATCGGTGAAAATGTACACTTGCAAGCCGGAGTTGCCGTCGGTGCTTATTCCATTCTGGGGAAAAATACCGTGATTTCTTCCGGTACGAAACTATCCAGGACGATCATATGGGAAAACAGTGTCATTGGGAAAAAAACAGAGATCACAGGAACGACCATCTGCCGCAACACCCGAATTGCAGATTGCGTACAGATCGGGGAAGGGGCGGTTATTGGAGACCAGTGCCTCATTGGGGCGAAGTCAGTGATAAAGGCAGGGATCAAAATTTGGCCGGATAAGGAAGTCGGGGAAAATGCGACGGTCACTACCTCGCTCATCTATGGTGCCAAGCAAACTAAAAATTTGTTTGGGACGCCTGGAATCAAGGGCATTGGCAATGTTGACATCACGCCCGAATTTGTTACAAGACTTGCTGCTGCCTATGCGTATTTACTCCAACCGGGGGATAAAATTGCGCTCTCGGCATGCTCACACCCATTTTCTCAGATTTTGAAGCATAGTATCATGACGAGTTTGTGCTCTTCCGGAATTGATACGGTCGATCTCGGGATTGGGAATTCTCCCTTGATCCGGTACGGCGTGCGCTCTCTGGCTTGCAAAGGCGGCATTCATATTTATATGGCAGAGCCAGTGGATGATAAAGAGATCGTCATCCAATTTATCGATCATGCCGGCTTACCGATTTCCCGTGAGATGGAGCGCAAAATTGAGAATGCTTACTGGCAAGAGACTTATGTTCGCAACCTAAATCGGTTGGGAGCACTGCAAGTCGAGTATCAAGTACAAGAAGCTTATCTTCACGCTTTGGTCCAACAGTTGAATGTATCGTCCATCCAGCGTCAGCGCTTCCACCTGCTGATCGATTGTGAACAGCGTTTTTTTCCGACTTTTCTTGCGCCACTCTTGCATGCACTGGGAGTTACTGCCGATTACAGCTCCATACAAGAAGGTATTCGTAAAAAGGGTGCGGATTTAGGGATTTGTCTCGATAAAAATGGCGAGCAATTTGTCTTGTTTACCGAGCATGGAGAGAAGCTCGCAAACGAACAAATCACGGCTCTGCAACTGCTGTCTTGCAGTGGTCAACACCGGCGTATCGGCCTTCCTGTGAGTGCGCCGATTGAATTGGAGCATATGGCTCAGCTGTTGCAAATGGAGGTTGTACGCACCAAGGTCTCTCCGCGATCCATGATGGAGGTATCGAGCGAACAGCACTTTCATCCGATGTTTGATGCCGTATACAGCCTCATGAGAATTCTTTCTTATCTCGCTTCTGAGGAAAAACCTCTAAGCGTCTTGTTGGAGCTGTTGCCAGCGTGCCACATGGAGAAAAAGACTGTCTTTTGCCCATGGGCAGCAAAAGGGAAGGTCATGCGCAGAGTGATGGAAGAAAACAAAGGCAAGCTGCTGGAGCTCGTCGATGGAATCAAGGTATACGATTCGAATGGCTGGGTGCTGATTTTACCCGATTCAGAGGATTCGCACGTAAAAGTGATTTCGCAAGGGGCGACGGCAGAGACCGCGGCTACGCTTGCTTCTTCCTACGCGAGGCGAATTGCCGAATATCAGTTTCACGAAAAGAGAGAGATCGACAGCCTATAACGAAAAGGACGTGAAGGCATGCCGAGACCGCTCGTCGTCGGGAATGGAAAACTGCTGATTAATTTTGATGACAAGCTGCACATGCGAGATCTCTATTTTCCGTATGTCGGTCAGCTGAATCATGTCGGGGGACACTTTAGCAAGCTGGGGATATGGGTGCAAGGTCGCTTTTCCTGGCTGGATGAAGACGGCTGGACGCGGAAGCTCGGATACGGACAGGAGTCTTTGGTGACAGATGTTCATGCGCATCATGAACATCTGGGCATCTCCTTGCAAATCGCAGATGGGGTGCATCAGCGTGACCCGATTTATTTGAAAAAGGTGTGCGTTTGGAATTTGACGAGCGAGGTGCGGGAGGTCAGGCTGTTTTTTAATCATGATTTCAGCTTGAATGAGACGGAGGTAGGAGATACCGCTGTTTATGATCCCATCCTGCGCACGATTTATCACTACAAACGCAATGTGTATATCATGGCGAATGGAAAGACGGATACAGGTGGGATCGATCAATATAGCGTAGGGATCAAGCGGTTCAACTATGCGGAGGGGACCTGGAGGGACGCGGAGGATGGTCTTTTGTCAGGCAATCCGATTGCGCAAGGCTCCGTAGATAGCACGATCTCTTTTTCCCTCATCCTGCAGCCTCAAGAAGAGAAGGCGCTCTTTTACTGGATGTGCATTGGTGAATCGTATGAGGATGTCAAAGGATTGAACCAGTATGTACTCGAAAGTGATCCGGAACGTTTGCTCAGTCGGATCGCGGTGTACTGGCAGCGGTGGGTCAATAAGGAAGAGAGGGACTTTGCTGATCTTCCGGCAGAGGTTGTCAATCTGTACAAGACCAGCTTGCTTCTCGTGCGCACGCAAATCGATCAAAACGGGGCGATTCTCGCTGCGAATGACTCGGATATTCTTCAATTCAATCGCGACCATTACAGCTACATGTGGCCAAGAGACGGGGCCTTGATTGCGAGTGCGATGGCGAAAGCGGGCTACACGGGAGTGGTTGCACCATTTTTTCGATTTTGCGCGGATGCATTGAATAAAGACGGCTATTTGCTGCACAAGTACAATCCAGATGGGTCTGTCGGCTCCAGTTGGCATCCGTATATTGTTGACGGAGAAATTCAGCTTCCGATTCAGGAGGATGAGACGGCGCTCGTGCTGTACGCGCTCTGGGAGCAATACAAGAGCGGCAAGCAAATTGAAGACTGCCAAGCGCTCTATCCCACGCTGGTTCGTCCGGCAGCCCGCTTTTTGCTGGAGTATGTCCATCCAGAGCTGCAACTCCCAAAACCAAGCTACGACTTATGGGAAGAGCGACGGGGAATTTTTACGTTTACCAGTGCTGCGGTTTTCGCTGGCTTGATGGCTGCGGCTCGTTTCGCCCAGCTGTTCGGGGATGATAGGCGCTACAAACACTATGCAGAAGGGGCAGAGCGCATTCGTGGAGCGATGGAAAAACATCTGTACGACCCTGAAATCGGGCGTTTTCTGCGTGGGATTTATGTAAGAGCAGATGGGAGTGTCGAAAAAGATTTCACGGTGGAGAGCAGCTTGTTCGCTTTGTTTGCACTTGATGTGTTTTCCGTAGATGATCCAAGAGTTGCGCGGACAATGGAAGGTGTCAAAAAGAGTTTGCGGGTAGACACGGCGATCGGTGGAATTGCTCGCTATCAAGGGGATTACTATTTCAAAAAATCACATGACACGGTGAAGGTGCCGGGAAATCCATGGATCATTTGCACCTTGTGGGTGGCTGATTGGGAAATTGCCAAGGCAAAATCGCTCGATGAACTCCAAGAGCCAAAGAACAGACTGGCCTGGGTCGTACGGCATGCCCTGCAAAGCGGCGTGCTATCCGAACAGCTCGATCCGTATACAGGTGCTCCCGTATCCGTTGCACCCCTGACGTGGTCGCATTCTACTTATGTTGCCACTGTTTTACGTTATTTGGAGAAGGTGAATGAGTTGCGGTAACGAGGGGAGAGATGAGGAGATGACAACAATCCGTTTCGGTACGGACGGTTGGCGCGACATAATCGCAGATGGTTTTACTGTCGAGAATGTCCGCATTGTCGCACAAGCCATCGCCAGCTATACCAAAGAAATCGGACAACAGGAGCAACCTGTTTTGGTCGGACACGACACGCGGTTTCTAGGCAGACGCTTTGCAGAGGAGGTTGCAGCTGTCCTGACCGCAAATGACATTCGTACCTATTTGGTGAACGAAGCAGCGCCAACGCCTGCCGTAGCCTTCGGAGTAAAGCATTTTGCAGCAAGTGGCGCAATCATGATCACGGCCAGTCACAATCCACCCGAATACAACGGCATCAAATACATTCCGGAGTACGCCGGACCTGCAACGCCTGCGATCACGCAAAGACTGGAAGAGTGGATCACCGAAACCTGCCAGACTAAATCGGTACGCACGATTTCCCTCGCGGAAGCAAAGGCCCGCAAGCTGCTGCAAGTCATTGTTCTGCGTCCTCATTACGAAGCGCATCTGAGACGGATGATAAACATGGACGTTTTACAAAACTCTTCCTTGTCCGTTGTTGTCGATGCCATGCATGGTGCTGGTATGGGCTATGTGAGCGGTTTTTTGTCAGAGGTGGGGGTCAAAAACGTCGGAATCCGAGAAATCCCGGATGCGGCTTTTGGAGGAGATTTGCCTGAGCCAAACGATCAGCATTTGCATTTGTTAAAAAAAGAAGTCGTAGAACGCCAAGCATCTCTTGGTCTTGCCAATGACGGCGATGCGGATCGCTTCGGAGTCGTTGACCGCTTCGGACAGTACATCACGCCAAACGAAGCACTCGTGCTCCTAACCTATCATTTGCGAAAAAACCGTGGCTTGACCGGAAGGATTGTCAGGACAGTAGCCACTACACATCTATTGGATCGGATGGCTACGCATTATGGTCTTGAGCTGGTGGAGACGCCGGTCGGTTTCAAGTACGTCGGTGAGGAAATGCGCAAAGGCGATGTGCTTATTGGTGGAGAGGAAAGTGGCGGGGCGAGTATTCTTGGTCACATCCCGGAGAAGGACGGCGTACTCATCAATTTGTTGCTCGCCGAGATGTGTGCGTATGAAAACAAAGAAATCGATCAAATACTGCGAGACATATACGAACAGTTTGGTGAGCTATTCCATACGCGGATTGATATGAAATTGCCGGAAAAAGATCAATGGGTACAGCAAATGATCGCTAGGCCACCTGCACTAATCGGTCCTTATCAGGTTTTGGAGATTCAACGAGTGGACGGGGTCAAGCTGTTGCTCGAGGAAGGACATTGGGTCTTGATCCGTCCGTCTGGCACGGAACCGTTGGTACGCATCTATTGTGAAGCAACAAGTGCGACTGCCTTGCAAAAGCTGCAAGATGCGATTCGCGAATGGTTTTTGGAGATAAATGTGTAAATTCAGAAGGGAGAGCCTGCATGGATGTGCCAGGTTCTTCTTTTTTTTACGTATGTTCCTGTTATGTGGCTGCGGTGAAGAGAAGAATATTTCCAGACTAGGCTCCAGGCTCCGTCCCGCTGGGGGTTGAGACTGTCCGCTCCGGAGGGATTCGCGGGGAAACGCAAAAGTGGTAGCCGCTCCGTCGTATGGGCACGTTGCGTTTCTTTTGCCCGCGAATCCCTTCTCCGCTGGGAAGGACTCCACAAGTCGCTACGTCTGGAAATATTCTTCTCTGTCGTAACTCATGAGGTTCTTCAAGCTTTTAAGGCGTTTAAAAATCGAATTACATGGAAAGCTCGTAGAGGAAACAGGAGAAATAAGCGAAGATCTTAGGGACACCGCCCGAGGCGCAATGAAAAAAAGAGAAACAAGCTTTTAGCGTCCACCTCTGAGACACCTCCTGAATGGACGACTTTGGACGCGGGTTTCGCTTTTTTTCATGGAGCCGGGCAGTCAATCCCGCAGGGGGTGGCCCTAGAATCTGAGCGTTTTCTCCTGTTTCCTCCCTACCACAACAGCAACTTACAAGAGTCCTATTTTCTAAATGAATCAGTTAGAATCATTCGTTATACACTACATAAAAACAGGTACGATGGGTGGACATTCGCTACCCATTTACCAAATCAAAAAAATGAGGTATTCTTGTCCATATGCAATCCTTTCATTGGAATCGGACAGGACTTCCTGGTTCGACCAGTGCAAAGGATTTTTTGCCCCTTAATAGGAAGTGTCTGAATGATCGTAGTAGATGAACCTTCATTAATTTTGTTTTAACGTAGTTCGAAGTCGGTAACTGATGAGAGATGATGAGAAACGATGCGGATCGATCAGCATATATTGCAAGCTTTTTTACAGGAAGTTCAAGTGGAGAGTCTGTCGCCAGATGATCCAGTCGTCGTACACCACACGCCGTACCCGTGGGAGCTGGTCGGTACCGGCAATTATGCTGCCGTATTTGCCCACCCGGACTATCCAAAGGTAGTGATCAAGCTGTACGCACCTGGAAGACCAGGAGCCGAACAGGAAATCGAAGTCTATCGCAAGCTTGGGGAGACTCGTTCCTTCCCCGTCTGTTATGATTATGGGGAAGGATACTTGGTCATTTCGCGAATGAATGGCATACCTCTGTTTGACTGTGTCCGCTTTGGTATTCCGATTCCTCCGCAGGTGATTGAAGACGTGGAGGAAGCGCTAGAAGAGGCCCGCAGAAAGGGCTTGTTTCCGCATGATGTCCATGGGAAAAACGTATTAATGGATCAGGGACGTGGTTATCTGATTGACGTATCGGATTACTATGTCAACGATACAGACACGAAATGGCGTGATTTACGCAAGGCGTATTACAAGGTGTATCTGCCATTTATCAAGGATCGTGGATGGAAAATTCCGTTGTGGATGCTGGAAGTCGTACGCAAAGGCTATCGACTGTACAAAAAAGGAAGGCGCTTGTTCACGTAGGCTGTCTCTGGTAAAATGATCATTTGACATTGTGTTTGTACAGTTGCTGGTCGAAGCAGAATAAGGAGGACATTCCATTGTTGTACTATCTCATTGCGGCAGTTATTATTGCGCTTGATCAGTTTACAAAGTATTTGGTTGTGAAGTATATGGAACTGGGAGAATCCATTCCTTTGATCGCGGACGTATTTCATCTAACTTCCCATCGAAACATGGGAGCGGCGTTTGGCATCCTGCAAAATCAACGTTGGTTTTTTATTGTCATAACCACTGTTGTTGTCATTGGGATTGTCATTTCCTTAATTCGCTTGGGAAAAAAACAACCTCGTGCATCGTTGGCGCTGTCATTCGTCTTAGGTGGAGCCGTTGGGAATTTCATTGATCGTGCGATGTCCGGTCAAGTCGTAGATTTTCTCGATTTTACGTTGATTAACTTCCCGATCTTTAACGTGGCTGATATGGCCATCACAATTGGTGTGGGGATTTTGCTTCTCGATGTTTTTCTGGATGGGAAGAAAAACCGATAGTCATGAGAATAATAGTGGGAAAGCTCGGATAGGTGGAGAACATACATGAATGACACGCAATTGTTTGAACGTTACGATTGGACGGTAGACCCAGCGGATACGAGTGAGCGTATCGACAAATTTATCACGCTGCAAAATGAAGATTGGTCCCGTTCACAGGTGCAGGCTTGGGTAAAGGAAGGCCGTGTCACTGTAAATGGTGAACCGATCAAAAACAACTACAAGCTACAGGCAGAGGACGAAGTGACCCTTCGTGTTCCGCCCCCAAAAGAAATGGCGATCCAGCCAGAAGAGATGTCGCTTGATATTGTATACGAGGATAGCGATGTGGTGGTCGTAAATAAACCACGTGGCCTCGTCGTGCATCCTGCTCCTGGTCATTACAGTGGGACACTCGTCAATGGGCTTTTGGCACATTGCAAGGATTTGTCCGGAATCAATGGCGTTCTGCGTCCGGGAATTGTCCATCGTATTGACAAGGATACATCCGGCCTGTTGATGGTAGCCAAAAACGACAAGGCACACATGGGTTTAGCTGAACAATTGAAAGCACATACGGTCAATCGGAAGTATGTCGCGATTGTTCATGGTGTCATCCCGCATGAAATGGGAACGATTGAAGCACCAATCGGGCGCGATCCAAAAAATCGCCAGCAAATGGCGGTCGTTTTTGAAAACAGCAAGCCTGCTGTTACGCATTTTATCGTTCTGGAGCGCTTCAAAGAGTACACGTTGGTGGAACTGAAACTCGAAACAGGACGCACCCATCAAATTCGCGTACACATGAGGTACATTGGCTATCCACTGGCGGGCGACCCGAAATACGGTCCGAAAAATACATTGGAGCTCGATGGACAAGCTCTGCATGCGAAAACATTGGGCTTCATCCATCCCCGTACAGGAGAGCAGCTCGAGTTCGAAGCGCCAATGCCGAAGGAAATGCTTGAAGTCATCGATGTTCTCAGACAAGCGTAAAGAGAACAGGAGGAATAGCCGTGCTAAAAAGATTAGCGCATGTGACGCTGTACGTTCACGACTGTGAAGAGGCATTGCGGTTTTACACGGAAAAACTCGGGTTTGAAAAACGCATGGATTCTCGTATGGATGATGGCTCTCGTTGGCTCACTGTCGGTCTTCCTGGGCAGGAGCTAGAGATTGTATTGCACGACCCTACTCATTGGCATAGGGAAGACGTTGCACAGGAAATGCTTCGTCAAGTCGGCAAAAATCCAATGTGGGTTTGGGAGACGGATGATTTTTGGTCCACATACGAAACACTGCGTCAACGCGGCGTGAAGTTTGTGAGTGAACCAAACGAAGTGATGTATGGCATTGAGGTTGTTTTCGAGGATCTGCATGGCAATCGTTTTTTGTTGTTGCAGCCAGTCTTCCTATGACACTTACATAATGGCAGTTGGATTGGAAAACGCTAGTAGAGAGCTTATTACTTTCTTCTGGCGTTTTTTCATCATTTAATAGAGCGTGTAAGGAGTGAATGCCTGTGATCGGAAAATGGGGGAAGCTGATCAGCCTTTTTGTCCTTTTGGCTGTACTTGTCACAGAAACCGGAGAAGCAAAGGTGGCAGCCCAAAGCCAAGGGCCAGAGCGTGTGAACAAGGAAATAAGCGTTCCGGCAAAAATTGCATTTACGAGCAACCAGCATTTGTTTTTGGCAGATGGACGGGATGCGACAGGAAAGGTAATGCAAATCACCAAGGACGGCTATGCACAGATCGTGGGCTGGTCGCCAGACGGCAAGTGGCTCTTGTTCGTGAAATACAAAGGCAACGACAATTACTCGACACCAGGCTATGTGTGGATCGTCAGAGCTGATGGCAGCAAAGCTGTGCAGGTAGACGAGCGAGCTGTTTTTGAAACGCCAAAATGGTCCCCGAAAGTAAACAAGCTAGCGTACACCGTGAATGTCGGCAGTAATGAAGCGCCAAGATTATTGCTGACTGTAAAAGACGTCCAAGAGCACGGAGAGTTAGCTTTGCGAAGTACAACGAAGGCTGATTTCGCAGATTTTGCCTGGATGCCGGATGGAGAAAATATGCTTGTCTCACTACCTGCTGAAAAAAATAAGCCGATGACACTGGCCTTCCGAACGTTAGCAGGTAAAACGTTGGCTGCCTACCCGATTGCAGAACCGCCAAAAGTGGAAGAAGGCATCTACCCATGGGCAGCGACAGGCTTAAAAGTATCCCCGGATGGGAAGGCTGTGGCCTACTTTGTCCGGTATAACTCCGGCTCCTTGTCTGCTGATGGCGTACCGATTCAATGGTTTGATTTGACACAGCCTGCCAAAAAGCCAATAGAGCTCGGCACAGGATTGGCTTATCCTGATTGGCTTGCCTGGACACCAAATAGCGAACAGCTCGCTTTTGTCGATGGCACTGACCGGATCGCCACGACTAACAAGCAGTTGAAGCTGGTAGATCGAGCAGGAAGGGTCAAAACAGTCAGCCCTGGTCCAGTGGTGGTAGACACTTACCCGATATGGATTCCAAAAGCTCCGTACACGCTGCTTTTCACCAGAGGCTTGGCTACAGAGTATTCATACGACCCAAAAAAGGTCATGGTACCGGAACAAGGCATCTGGCGGCGATCCGCAGATGGAGCCGAGCAGCAGGTGACAAAAGGGGAAGCGAATACAGCCGACTACTATCCTGCGCCGTCTCCAGATGGAAAACAGCTTCTTTTCTTGCGGTTGGATCGAGCGGAGCACGGCTCCCTGTTTATCCAAGGAATTGGTGAGGATGCGGACAAACAAGTCGAGCTGATCAAAGACATTACGGGGGACATTGGTTATTATGCGAACTACTTGCCACCGTGGGTCAGCGTCTATTGGGAATAGTTAGACTTTTTCGGGCTGCATTGACACCCGTCCAGAATCGTGTCATAATTCTACATGACGAATGGAACCTTTAAATCCAGTCCAGTGAGGCTGGCAAGGGCACGGAATGACAAGCAGGCGGGACTCTTAATAGTCCGGTCAGTTTGTCCGAGGGCTTCTTGTCTCCTGACAAGGAGCTTTTTTTCGTAAGGTCCACTGTTCCCGTCGAAAAGGGGGATATTGAGATGATCAACAAAAGCGTTATTATGGATGAAGCGGCGATCCGCCGCGCGCTCACGCGAATCGCGCATGAAATTATCGAGCGAAACAAAGGCGTCGAGGATCTCATTATCGTGGGTATTAAGACCAGAGGGATCTACCTCGCGCAACGCCTTGTGGAAAGAATCGAAATGATTGAAAATGTGAAAGTCCCAGTCGGTGAGCTGGACATTACGTTCTATCGTGACGATCTTCAGCACAAGTCCGAAGATGCCATTTTGCAAGGCTCCAAGCTGCCGGATCAAATCACAGGCAAGACTGTGATTCTGGTGGATGATGTTCTCTACACGGGAAGAACGGTGCGTGCCGCATTGGATGCACTGATCGATAACGGTCGCCCACGGATGATTCAACTGGCTGTTCTGGTTGATCGCGGTCATCGCGAGCTGCCAATCCGCCCTGATTTCGTCGGAAAAAACCTCCCTACTGCTCGAACGGAAATTGTCGATGTACAATTGGCAGAAGTGGACGTTATGGACATTGTCTCCATCCGACAGCTACTGTAAAAAGAATAGGATTCCTCTTTAAAAACGATCCCGTGAGGTCGGCAAGAGGCAAGATACTTCCCATGATTATGGCGAAGCTAGCCTCTTTGTGCCCGCACAAAGAGGTTTTTTGTATAAAAGAAGCTTTTTGATTGAAAGAAACAAAACAGGGGGCATACAGGCATGAGCCAGAAAAATTACATCGATGTAGACGAAACACCACATATTTCGCGATTGCTGCCACTTAGTATTCAACACTTGTTCGCGATGTTCGGCTCAACTGTATTGGTGCCGATCTTAACGGGGCTGGATGTGGCAACTGCGCTCATGGCAAGCGGGATTGGAACCCTGTTGTTCCTGTGGATCACCAAAGGAAAGCTGCCGAACTACCTCGGTTCTTCCTTCGCTTTCATCGGTCCGATTATCGTCGTGAGTCAATCACATGGAGTAGGGACCGCACTCTTAGGCTGCTTCCTCTCCGGGATTGTGTACATCATCGTCGCCGGAATCGTGAAGAAGGCAGGGGTCAAATGGCTCGATCGGGTACTGCCACCAGTTGTCATCGCATCCGTCATCGTTGTGATCGGTCTGAGCCTAGCTGGTGTAGCAGTAGATATGGCAACGAAAGTCACTGTAGACGGCCAATCGCAAATGTCACTGACATCGATTGAAATCTCGCTGGTAACCGTGGTCATAACAGTGCTTGCAGCGGTTATGCTGCGCGGATTCCTTGGTCTTATCCCCATCTTGATCGGTATGGTTACAGGTTATGTATACACACTGCTGCGTCATCCTGAACTGATAAACTTTCAAAAAGTAGTGGAAGCAGACTGGTTCATCACGCCACAAAAAATGTTTACGGAGCACTTCAAATTTACCGAAGTCATGAGCGTAATCGGTGACGGCTCTGCATGGATTGCAGCACTGGTCATCGCGCCAGTCGCTTTCGTCACGCTGGCAGAGCATTTGGGTCACTTGCTGGTAACGAGCAAGGTCATGGATCGCGATCTGATGAAAAATCCGGGCCTGCACCGCAGCTTGCTTGGGGACGGGGTGGCGACCTCTCTGGCAGCCATCATCGGAGGTCCGCCAGCAACGACGTACGGAGAAAACATTGGTGTCCTTGCTATGACTAAGGTGTACAGCCGAGTGGTCATCGGTCTGGCTGCTGTACTGGCAATCATGTTCGCCTTCGCTGGTAAGATCAGCGCGATTTTAATGACGATTCCAACGCCGGTACTTGGCGGTGTCTCCATCATCCTGTTCGGTATCATCGCGGCACAAGGCTTGCGGATGTACGTCGAGCACAAAGTGAATTTTGCAGACAAGCGTAACATGATTCTTGCAGCCGTCATTCTTGTCACGGGAATCGGCGGATACAAAATCAGTTTTGCAAGTACAGGTATCGCTTTCCTGAGCGATCTGACCATCGATAACATCGCACTCTCTACCTTCCTGGGAATTATTTTGCACCTGATCCTTCCTGGAAAAGAGTCCGCGATGGGAGAAGCGCACCTTGAAGAACAAAAATAAATAGCCTAACGTTCCTAATCCTTTAAATCCAGTCCAGAGAGGCTGGCAAGGCAAAGAACGCTGTTTTGGCTGCCCAAAAAAGGCACTCAACCAGCTTCTTGTCTCGCTTGCCTCCAGATGCAAAGCGATGCCAAGAAGCTTTTTCTGTGTAAAAAACGTCTCGACGTTTTTCATAAAACAGGATTTGACCGCTTGCGGTCTGCAAAAGAACGGGCTTGACCGTTCCTTTTGACCAAAAAGAATCGGAGGGATTCATGATGAAAAATGTAGCGCATTTGATTGGCCTCAAAAACTTATCGAAAGAACAGATCATCCAGCTCCTTGAGCGAGCAGAGTATTGGGCTGCCAGACCAACTGAGCAAGCGGATATCCTGCGCGGACGGTTTGTCGCGAATCTGTTCTTCGAGGCCAGCACCAGAACCCGCTTCTCTTTTGAAGTAGCTCAAAAGCGACTGGGCGCACATGTTTTGAACTTCATTCCGGAAACCTCCTCTACTGTAAAAGGCGAGACGGTCTATGACACGATTCGCACCTTGGAAGCAATGGGCGTGGAAGCAGCTGTGATCCGCACCAAGAAGGAAGGCCTGCTGCAAGAGCTGGCAGAAAGTGTAGACCTGAAGCTAATCAATGCGGGAGATGGAACGAATGAGCACCCGACCCAATGCTTGCTCGATCTTTTGACCATGAAAAGAAAGTTTGGCAAGCTCTCTGGTCTCACGGTAGCGATCATTGGTGATCTGCGCCACAGCCGCGTGCTCGGTTCTCACCTGCATGCGCTGCCGAAGCTCGGTGTGAATCTGCTGCTCTCAGGTCCAGCTACGATGATGCCGGCACATATCCCGCAAGGTGTCAAAATCGTGGAAATGGAAGAAGCGGTTCAAACCGCGGATGTGGTTATGATGCTGCGTGTTCAGCTCGAGCGCCATGCGGAATCCCTCTATCTATCGAAGGAAGAGTATCACAAGGCACATGGGCTCACACTGGAAAGAGCCAAAATGATGAAGTCCGGCGCAGTTATCATGCATCCGGCACCCGTCAATCGCGGGGTTGAGATTCATACCGATTTGGTAGAATGCGAAACATCCTTGATTCAAACCCAAGTGACCAACGGAGTCGCAGCAAGAATGGCAGTTCTAGAAACTCTTTTGAAAGGGAGCGAAATGACATGGGAATCATCCTTGGCAACGGCAACGTACTAAATCAGGCGGGGGAACTCACCCCGATGGAAATATTGGTGGAAAAGGGAAGAATCACAGCGATGGGGGAGACACTCGATCGCTGTGGGCATGAATGGATCGATTGCCATGGCGGCATGATTAGCGCGGGTCTTATCGATGTCCACGTACATCTGCGCGAGCCAGGCTTTGAACATAAAGAAACGATCGAAACAGGGGCAAAAGCAGCGGTACAAGGCGGATTTACAACAGTAGCATGCATGCCGAACACACGACCATCCATCGACAGCGTCGAGACCGTGACCTACATTTTGGACAAAGCGAGCGAGGCTGGAATGGCGCGCGTGATCCCATATGGTGCGATTACCGTTCGCCAATTGGGAAAAGAGCTGACGGATTTTGCTGGGTTAAAAGAAGCGGGGATCTTTGCTCTGACAGATGATGGTGTGGGTGTGCAATCAACTGCGATGATGAAAAAGGCCATGCAAAAAGCAGCGGAGCTCGATATCGCAATCGTCGCTCACTGTGAGGACGAAGACCTGTTGATTCCGGGTGCAGCTTTGCATGACGGGGTGGTAGCAGCTCGACACGGACTCCCTGGAATTCCTTCTGAATCGGAGTCCATCCATGTCGGACGCGATATTTTACTGGCAGAACAGACAGGTGTTCACTACCACGTATGCCACATCAGCGCGAAAGAGTCGGTGCGTTTGGTACGCGACGGGAAACGCGCTGGCGTGAATGTAACGTGTGAAGTCAGCCCGCATCACCTCCTGCTGTGCGACGAGGATATCCCGGACAATCTGGATACGAATTGGAAAATGAATCCGCCGCTGCGCTCTCGTGAAGATCGCGCTGCACTGATTGCGGGATTGAAAGACGGCACCATTGATATGATCGCCACAGACCATGCACCACACACCCAAGAGGAAAAAGCAAACGGGATAAGCCGCGCTCCATTCGGAATCGTCGGACTGGAGACAGCATTCCCTCTGTTGTACACAAATCTCGTGCAAACCGGAGAGCTGACCTTGAAGAAGCTGGTTGAGCTCTTGACCGTGAAGCCAGCAGAAGCATTCAAACTGCCATACGGACGTCTGGAAGTAGGCGCACCAGCAGACCTGACTGTGATTGATCTGGAGACGGAAAAATCAATTGATCCAAGCACATTCGCAAGTAAAGGAATCAACACACCATTTGCTGGTTGGGCATGCAAAGGCTGGCCGACCCTGACGCTGGTAGATGGGAAGATCGTATATCAAAACGTGTAAAAACGACTGACAGACAAGACAAAAGTTTTTACACAACAATGGAGGAGGAGCATAAATGCGTGCAAGATTGATCTTGGAAGACGGAACAGAATTTATCGGGACGGCATTTGGAGCGACAAAGGAGTCCTACGGGGAAGTGGTTTTCAATACAGGGCTGACTGGCTATCAGGAGGTTTTGTCTGACCCATCCTACTGCGGACAGATTGTCACCATGACATACCCACTGATCGGAAATTACGGGATCAATCGAGACGACTTTGAAGCTGTTCGTCCATACATTCACGGCTTCGTTGTTCGCGAGCATTGCGAGGCGCCGAGCAACTGGCGCAATACGAACACACTCGATGAACTGCTGAAAACATATGACATTCCGGGCATTGCTGGAATCGACACCCGGATGCTGACGAGAAAAATTCGTTACCACGGCACGATGAAGGGCATGATTACAACCAGTGAAGCCCCGTTGGCTGAATTGGTTGCTTCCCTGAACGGCACGACATTAATGACAGACCAAGTATCACGCGTTTCTACGAAAAGCGTCTTCAGCTGCCCAGGTACAGGTCATCGGGTAGTGCTGGTAGACTTCGGAGCCAAGCACGGGATTTTGCGCGAGTTGACCAAGCGCAACTGCGACGTAGTCGTCGTGCCTTACAATGTGACAGCAGAAGAGATTCGCCGCATTCAGCCGGACGGGATACTCTTGTCCAATGGCCCTGGGGACCCGAAGGACGTACCGCAAGCCGTAGAGATGATTCGCGAAATCTTGGGTGAATATCCTCTGTTCGGAATTTGCCTCGGTCACCAGTTGTTTGCGCTGGCATCTGGCGCTGACACAACGAAAATGAAATTCGGACACCGTGGCGGCAACCATCCGGTAAAAGAGCTGCCAACCGGACGCACCTATATCACATCCCAGAACCACAGCTATGCAGTCAAAGAAGACTCACTGGCAGGCACGGAATTGGAAGTTACACATATCGCACTCAATGATGGAACCATCGAAGGCGTACGACATGCAGCGAAGAATGCATTCTCAGTACAGTACCATCCAGAAGCAGCTCCAGGACCGTATGATTCCGGCTACCTGTTTGACCAGTTTCTTGCCATGATGGAAACCGCTAAGGAGGAAAAAACTCATGCCAAAACAAGATAATCTGAAAAAAATCCTCGTAATCGGCTCTGGACCTATCGTCATCGGGCAGGCTGCTGAATTTGACTATGCAGGCACGCAAGCATGCGAAGCGTTAAAAGAAGAGGGGATGGAGGTAGTTCTGATCAACTCCAACCCTGCGACCATCATGACCGATACAAACATGGCGGACAAAGTATATATCGAGCCAATCACACCTGAATTCGTAGCGCGTGTCATTCGCCAAGAGAAGCCGGATGGACTCCTGCCTACACTTGGGGGTCAAACAGGCTTGAACATGGCTGTTGCCCTATCAGAAGCAGGCGTTCTCGAGCAAGAGAATGTAAAGCTGCTCGGAACCAAGCTGGAATCGATCAAGCAAGCAGAAGACCGCGACCTGTTCCGTTCCCTCATGAATGAACTGGGCGAGCCAGTACCTGAATCAGTGATCGTGAGCACGGTAGAAGAAGCTGTCGATTTTGCAAACGAAATCGGTTATCCCATCATCGTTCGTCCTGCCTACACCTTGGGTGGTACAGGCGGCGGAATTTGTGAAGATGAAGAAACACTCCGCGAGATCGTCGCAAGCGGATTGAAATACTCCCCGATTACGCAATGCTTGATCGAGAAAAGCATTGCCGGCATGAAAGAAATCGAGTACGAAGTGATGCGCGATGCCAATGACAACTGCATCGTAGTCTGCAACATGGAAAACATCGACCCAGTCGGCGTGCATACAGGTGACTCTATCGTAGTGGCACCGAGCCAAACACTGGCTGACCGCGAGTATCAAATGCTGCGCACATCGGCACTGAACATCATCCGGGCTCTCGGTATCGAGGGTGGCTGCAACGTACAATACGCACTCGACCCGCACAGCTTCCAGTACTACGTGATCGAAGTGAACCCGCGTGTGAGCCGCTCTTCTGCACTGGCTTCCAAGGCAACAGGCTACCCAATCGCAAAGATGGCAGCCAAAATCGCAATCGGCTACACGTTGGATGAACTGAAAAACCCGGTGACAGGCCAAACATACGCATGCTTCGAGCCAACACTGGACTACATTGTCAGCAAAATCCCACGCTGGCCATTCGACAAGTTCCAATCCGCCAACCGCAAGCTCGGCACGCAAATGAAAGCGACCGGAGAAGTGATGGCGATCGGTCGGAGTTTTGAAGAATCGATCATGAAAGCCATCCGTTCCTTGGAAATCGGCAGCTATCACATCGAGATCAAGGGAGCAGGCGAAATCAGCGAGGAAGATTTGAAAGCACGACTGGTGCACGCAGATGACGAACGCCTCTTCCTGCTGGCAGAAGCACTGCGCCGTGGCTGGACAATCGAGCAACTGCACAACCTGACCAAGATCGATCTGTTCTTCCTGCACAAGTTCCATAAAATGATTGCCTTTGAAGCGGAACTGGCAAAAGGCTTGACGAGCGAGAAGCTGTACGAAGCAAAACGCATGGGCTTCACGGACCGCAAAATTGCCGAGCTGTGCGGTGAGACAGAAGAAGCGGTACACGCAATGCGCAAAGAAAAAGGCTTTGTACCTGTATATAAAATGGTAGATACGTGCGCGGCAGAATTCGAAGCGCAAACACCGTACTACTACTCCGCGTATGAAGTAGAAGACGAGCGCATCGAGACTGGCAAGAAGCGCGTAGTCGTGCTGGGCTCCGGACCAATCCGCATCGGTCAAGGAATCGAGTTTGACTATGCGACTGTCCACGCTGTCTGGGCGCTGAGAGAAGCGGGCTATGAGGCAGTGATCATCAACAACAACCCGGAGACCGTCTCTACAGACTTCAACACTTCTGATCGCCTGTACTTCGAGCCGCTGTACATCGAAGACGTCATGAACATTCTCGATGTGGAAAAACCAGAGGGTGTCATCGTACAATTCGGCGGACAAACCGCGATCAACCTGGCTGACAAGCTGGCTGCACGCGGAATCAAAATCTTGGGTACGAGTCTGGAAAACATCGACGCAGCGGAAAACCGCGAGAAGTTCGAAGCGCTGCTGCGCGAGCTGGAAATCGCCCAACCACCAGGCAAAACGGTTACGTCAGTCGAGCAGGCAGTAGTGGCAGCAGAAGGCCTTGGCTTCCCAGTCCTGGTTCGCCCATCCTACGTACTTGGCGGACGTGCGATGGAAATCGTCTACAACCAGTCCGAACTGTTGGAGTACATGGAAAAAGCGGTGAAGGTAAATCCTGATCACCCTGTACTGGTAGACCGTTACATGGTCGGAGTCGAAGCGGAAGTCGATGCGATCTGCGACGGCGAAAACGTCCTAATCCCAGGCATCATGGAGCATATCGAACGCGCAGGGGTGCACTCCGGTGACTCCATCGCCGTATACCCTCCGCAATCCTTGTCCCAAGCGATCAAGGATGAACTGATCGACATGACGACAAAGCTGGCGCGTGCCCTGCAAATCAAAGGCTTGCTCAACATCCAGTTTGTCATCTATAAAGACCGCCCATACGTAATCGAGGTCAATCCGCGCTCGTCCCGTACGGTGCCATTCCTCTCCAAAGTAACGGGGATTCCAATGGCGAACATCGCGACGAAAGCGATTCTTGGTCACTCGATCATCGAACAAGGCTTTACACCGGGCTACCATCCAGAGGAATCGATGGTTTCTGTCAAAGTACCAGTCTTCTCCTTCGCAAAGCTGCGCCGCGTCGATATTACGCTTGGCCCTGAAATGAAGTCGACCGGAGAAGTCATGGGACGCGAGAGCACGCTGGCAAAAGCGTTGTACAAAGGCTTGGTCGCAGCAGGCATGAACATCCCGACACAAGGCACCTTGCTCGTGACTGTTGCTGATAAAGACAAGGAAGAAGCGCTGGATATCGTGAAACGCTTCCGCCACCTCGGCTTCAAGCTAATGGCGACCGCAGGAACAGCCGATTATTTGGAGCAAGCGGGACTGCAAGTCACACGCGTGAGCAAATTGTCCGAAGGCACGCCAAACCTGCTGGATGTGATCCATACAGGCGAAGCGAACATCGTACTCAATACATTGACAAAAGGCAAAACACCACAACGCGACGGCTTCCGCATCCGTCGGGAAGCAGTAGAGAACGGAGCAGTATGTCTGACATCTCTGGATACAGCTTCCGCTCTCCTGCACGTACTGGAGACGATCACATTCTCTACAGAAGCAATGCCAGCTCAGCGTGCTGGTGCAAAAGTGGCAGTAACCGTATAAAAAGGGGAGAGCAGCGTGCAACAACAACTAATCGATATTCGCGAACGCATGATTGTAGCGCTCGACTTTTCCACACTGGATGAAGTCAAAAAGTGCATCGATCCCCTACAAGGGCATATCCGCTATGTAAAAGTGGGGATGGAGCTCGCTTACGCAGAAGGGCCAGCGATCGTTTCCTTTCTGAAAGAAAAAGGACTCAACGTGTTCCTCGACTTGAAGGTTCATGATATTCCTAATACAGCTAAAGGCGCAATGAGAAGCCTGGCCCGTCTGGGAGCAGACATGGTAAACGTTCATGCGGCAGGCGGCGTGGCCATGATGGCGGCAGCGAGAGAAGGTTTGGAGCAAGGGACAGCGGCAGGTGCTGCTCGTCCCCTCCTGATCGGTGTGACGATGCTGACATCCACTGGTTTGCAAACGATGAATGAAGAATTGGCGATTCCAGGTGCGGTAGAGGATGTCGTCGTGCACTATGCGATGATGACCAAGCAAGCTGGTTTGGATGGGGTCGTTGCTTCTCCCCTAGAAGTACCGATGATCAAAAAAGCTGCTGGAGACGCATTTGTAACCGTAACGCCAGGAATTCGTCCACTGGGAGCAGATCAAGGCGATCAGACGCGTATCACGACGCCGGAACAGGCATTCCGCTTGGGCAGTGATTTCATTGTGATTGGACGCGCCATTACGGGTGCAAAAGATCCGGTAGGAGTTTGGGAAAGTATCGTCGCAGCAGTGGAAAAAGATCGTTCGTAAAGTAGCCAGCTGGAGGGACTAATAGAAATGACGACAATGACAACCGCTAAACAAATTGCAGCGAATCTTCTCGAAATCGGGGCAGTTCATCTTCGTCCGGAGCAACCTTTTACATGGACGTCCGGGATCAAATCCCCGATCTACTGCGACAACCGGATCACGATGTCTTATCCGCATGTGCGCCGTGCCATTGCGAAAGCATTTGCTGATTTGATCAAAGAGCAGTACCCAGATGCGCAAGTCGTGGCGGGAACAGCGACTGCTGGTATTCCACACGCTGCATGGGTTGCAGAGCTGCTTGATTTGCCGATGATTTATGTACGGGACAAGGCAAAAGGCCACGGTCGCCAAAATCAGATTGAAGGCGCATTGGCGGCTGGTCAAAAGGTCGTTGTGATTGAAGATCTGATTTCCACAGGCGGCAGCTCCTTGAAAGCAGCGCAAGCTGTGCAGGCAGAGGGTGGAGAGGTACTGGGGGTCGTAGCCATTTTCAGCTACCAATTCCCGGATGCCCAAGCCCTGTTTGAGGAAGCAGGCATTCCTTGCTCCACCATATCGAATTACACCGCACTTTTGGAAGTCGCTTCAGAGCAAGGGGTTATTACTAGCGAACAGGAAAAAGTTTTGGGTGAATGGCGGAAATCCCCGCGTACTTTTTTTGAATAAGAACTGATACATGGTAAAGAGTAGGGCGGCGTTCATACCGTCCTACTCTTTTTTGTTTCGTCATGGACCATAATTTGGACCCCTTCGGATCGATAGAACTCGAGTATATCGTCGGCAGTCATTTCGGAATGGCCGATATCCTCTGGAAATAGAATACGTGGTGCAACAGTTGCGTTCTCGCTTTGCCGAAGGATTGGTTGTGCAAAGATGGCAGCTCCCAAAGCGGTCAGGTGTGTCTGCCCTTTCGGATCAGTGATCTCGACTTGGCGTTTCACGTTCATGCCATGCTGATTGCGCCCATTTATTTGGATGACAATATGGTGAGGTGACCCTGCGCCTGGATTGTACAGTATTTTTTGACGTGTGCTTTTGCCCAGCAGGTTCCATATCCGGCTTTTTACCAATTAAACGAGGGCAAAAGTAGACAGTTTATTGTCGAAGGCGATGCGAAAATCAGCAGAAGTTACGTTTTGTGCTTTCACGAGCGTCATGTGATCCGGTGTGTCCAGACGGTAGCATTTCGTATGGTATCCATTCGGAAAGGTCACCGGTACCGGATCTGACATGGGTGTAACTTCTTTTACGCCAGTGGGAGTGGTGACAGTAAAAGGGATCGTCATACGATCCATATAGTCGGTGGAATCTGGACCTGCTTTGTCTTGAAGAGAATAAAGAGCGTGAAGATGAATCTGGACATCTTGCAGGGAAGAGGTATGTATGCTTGCAAGAAGGGCTACAGTTCCCCCCATCCACCCTGAAGCGAGAATGACTGGAGAGCCCATGTTCTCATTCTTCAATCGGTCGATGGACCGTGTAAATCGTTCTGTCCAACGCGTGACGTCAATCAAAGGGATCTGTCGGCGAACCGCAGCAACCCAGTAGTTTGTCATCTGGATCATTTACTGCGCTAATAATCAAGGTTAAATCATCTGGAGCATGGGCGAGAGGATCGGATTTGGAAATGTCCAGAAGGAAAGGCTTTAGCCTAGTGAACGAAAAAGGCAAAGGCTTTCCGGTGGACCTTCCTCCCAGCAATAATTCAAGAGTAGGGTGGCGATCGTGCAAGATCTTGGCAATTTGGCTCCCAACTGTTCCGTAGCCGCCGACAATTAGAATTTTGGTTAGAGTCATGAAGTTTTCTCCTTTGATTAAATGTTTATTCGTTTAAGTTTATTAACGGATAGGTGTGAAAAACAGGGACACACTGTCCCTTATCGTGAGGTCCTATTCAGTTGCACTCTTCTTCGACGAAAGTGACCAACTGTTTAAAAAGTCGGATCGCTTCTGTAATTTCAAGCCGATAAAACATCTCCGTTCCCTTCTTCTGAACGTTTACCAGGCCCGCTTGTCTTAATATTTTCAAGTGATGAGACACGGTAGGTCTAGACATGGGAATATGTTCGGCAATTTGTGTTACATTCATGCTTTCCTTGTCGATGAGAAGAGCTACGATTTGCTGCCGAATCGGATCACCCAAGCCTTGGAAGTATGGACTTAACTCCATAAATATTTGCGTCGCTTTTTCATTGCAGGTTGGATTCGTCATGGCACACTCCGTTAATAAACTTAATCATTTGAACCAAAGTATATGGGTTCTTCCTTATTTTTGTAACTGATAAAAACGCTTCTTCTCTTTTTCGAAGACGAAGCGTTTTTCATGTAAAAGAGCTAACTTTAGTTAGTGTTAGAAGGCATTTGGCTAATGATATGATTATTTAATCAGGCAGGATATCAGAAAAGTACAACGATTGCTGCAAGGAGGATTATGGTACATACCAGACCTTTTGAATATGAGCAAGACGAAGCATTTATTTGGGAATTGTACTGTGCTACGAGAACCGAAGAAATGGCTATTTGGGGGTGGAGTGAGTCGGACAAGCTTGTTTTTTTACAGTCACAGTTTATCATGCAGCAGAAATCTTACCAAATGCAGTTTCCCGCTCAAAATCATCAAATCATTCTCCGATCCGGGCAGACTATCGGTCGTTTGATCACGGATGCGAGCGGAGATGCACTGCATCTTGTCGATATTTCTTTGCTGCCTGCTTATCGGGGACAGGGTGTTGGTTCTGGCATTATGGGAGCGCTGCAAAAAGAGGCTGAAGCTTTCCAATTACCGATCCGTTTACGTGTTTTACAAGGGAATCCTGCCTTTCGATTATATGAACGATTTCATTTTATCGTGACAGACTCAACGGGGCTGTATATCCAAATGGAATGGCAGCCACTTCTGCAAAAATGACCAAACAGTTCGTTTGACAAAGGAAATAACCACTTTACATAAGGAGGAAGCAACATGGCAGAACCATTTCTTGGAGAAATCAGGATGTTTGGAGGAGATTATGAACCGGTAGGATGGGCTTTCTGCGATGGACGGCTATTATCCATTTCTGAATACGACACGTTGTTTAGTTTGATTGGAACCACATATGGCGGGGATGGACAAATGACTTTTGCGTTACCTGATTTACGGGGACGTATCCCGCTCCATCAAGGCAAAAATCCGAATACGGGAACTACCTACGTGATAGGTGAAAAAAATGGTGTAGAATCAGTCACCTTAACCGTCCCACAATTGCCCGCGCATACACATACGGTCCATGCATCATCGCAGCCAGGAACGCAAAATAGCCCTGCCAATGCTGTATGGGCAAAGAATACACAGCTATATTCAACCAATGCATCTGATGGATTGATGAACGCGTCCAGCTTGAGCAGTGTAGGTGGAAACCAACCACACAGTAACCTGATGCCGTTTACGGTTATTAATTTCATCATTGCCCTGTATGGGACCTATCCTCAACAAAATTAATATTCCAATCGAACAGGAGGATTTTACATGGAACCATTTCTTGGAGAAATTCGATTTTTTCCCTTTCCATTTGCGCCAAAGGGTTGGGCTTTGTGTAATGGAGCGGTGTTGCCTATCAATACAAACCAGGCACTGTATTCCTTGTTAGGAACTGCTTATGGTGGGGATGGGAAAACCACGTTTGCTTTGCCAGATTTAAGAGGGCGTGTCCCCGTTCATGTAAACAATCAACAGGATCGCCCCATCATTACGCGCGGTCTGTCAGCCGGCGAAGAAAGTCATGTACTTACAACAAGCGAGTTACCCGCCCATACCCATACGGCAACCGGCTCGAATGCAGCTGCCAGTGAAAAAATTAGCGCTGGGAACTACTGGGCACAAGCATCTACTACAACCTATGGGACAACCCCTGATACGACGATGAGTGAGAGTGCGTTGCAAACAGTAGGAAACAGTGCACCTCATACGAATATGCAGCCGTATTTGGTCGGGAATTTTTGCATCGCGATTCAAGGGGTTTACCCGTCAAGAAACTAGAGGAGGCACTATCATATGGATCCGTATATTGGAGAAATTCGTATTTTCGCTGGCAGCTTCCCGCCGAGGGACTGGGCTTTTTGTGATGGACAATTGATTGCGATCTCTTCCAATCCTGCGTTGTATTCGATATTGGGAACAAAGTATGGCGGAGATGGCAAGACCACATTTGCGCTTCCTAATTTAAGAGGCACAGCCCCGATGAACCAGGGGGCAGGACCTGGCTTGACACCGCGTACGGCAGGTCAGACAGGTGGCGCTGCCGCTATAACACTGCTGCAAAACGAAATTCCGGCGCATACTCATGTTCCAAATGCGTGCTCAACTCCAACAGGGGATACGCCAACAGGGGCGAAATGGTCATCCACTGGTGGCCGGGGAGGTATCATTCCTTACTCCAACACGAGTGATGGGACCCAGCTTAGCCCGCAAGCAATTGGAACCACAGGCGGGACTCAGCCTCATAATAATATGCAACCTTATCTCGGACTCTCGTTCATCATTTGTGTGGAAGGCGGAGCTTTTCCGTCGAGAGGATAGAAACTGTATCTTGGACGCCCGATGCTGTGCAGCAGGAGGCGTCTTTTTCGAGTGATTGTCACAGCCCTTCTTCCATCTTTTCCTACTTTTCGTATTCTTCTTGCGAGACGTATGCATTATAATGGATATGTCCGTGATACTAAACGATCGCTTGAAGCAGAACGATCGCAGAGGATGAAGCAGATGACGAAGATAGAAATACTGAAAAGCATGCTGACGAGCGATCAACGCAATGCACCAGTATGGCTGTTGCTAGGCTTAGAGCATGCTGAGCAGGGGGATCGTAAGGAGGCTTTACAGGCGTTTACGCAGGCCCTTGCCTACGGTAATGAAGCGATGAAGGAAAAAATTGTGATCGAGCTCAACAAGCTACAAAAAGAATCCCCCTATTCGCGGACGTTAAAAGGGATCAATCAGAAGGATTCCTCTACATACACTACGATGTTTTCACCTAAGATACGCGTCATAGAAGGGGGCAAAGGGAAGACCACCGCGAAACCGGTTCAACTCGTTGAGAAAACAGCCGGCTTTGGAATGGTTGGCGGGCTTGGACGAGTAAAAGAGGCAATCTTTCAAAGACTCCTACATCCTATTTCGCAACGGTTGTCTCAAAAGAAAAGTACGATTTTACTTTACGGACCATCGGGGTGCGGAAAATCTTTGCTGGCCAAAGCAACCGCAGAAGAATGCCAGGCTCATTTTTTCTCCATGGCAATCACAGGCGGTCGAAGTATGTATACGCCGTCGAACAGGCAGCTCAACATCCATGACTTACTGGCAACTGCCCCTGCCAATAAACCGTTTCTGTTCTTATTAGATGAACTGGACGCTTCCAACCATTACGAAGAGCACGCGAACTCCTATCATAGACAGGGAATCGATTCCAAATGGCTTCAGCAGATAGCGGAGGTAGGCGAGTACGACGAACGATTTGTCCTGATGGGGGCAACCAACGTTCCATGGGAATTGGAGCCTTCCATGCTCCGAGCGGCTGGCTTTGATCACTGGATTTTTGTCGGACCTCCAGATCGGCAAGCACGGGAGGATATTTTTCGCTTAAAACTGGAGGGGCGTCCTTCTGAGATGCTCGATTATGAGCATTTAGCAGGATGGACAGAGTTTTATTCGGGGGCAGACATTGAGTATGTAGTGGAGCTCGCGACGGAGCAGGTCTGGCATGATATCGCAACAAAAGGGGTCGATCGCCCCATTCAAATGAGCGATTTACGGGAGGCCATTGCAGCTACGTATCCAACAACTGTTGAGTGGTTGCGGACTTTGAAAGAACATTTGAAGCATGTGGATGACAACGGAATTTATGATGAAGTGTGGGACTACCTGTCTCTTCACAGTAGAATCTGAAATCAACGAAAAGACTGTCGGCACGCTGTCAAGCTGCGGTCTTTTTTGGTGAAAATGTTAGAATATTGACTCAATACAGACTTTTTTGTACGCTGAGTATAGGTATGCACTGTTGCTAGGAGGTGGAGGATACATGATGAAAATAATAGATATATCCCGTCCGTTCATGGCAGGTATGCCGACCTGGCCAGGGGACACTCCTTTTCACTATGTCGTAAACTGGCCCAAGGCGGAGAGTGGCTCAGTCAATGTCGGTAAAGTAACCATGAGTGTTCACACAGGGACCCATGTGGATGCTCCGTTTCATTTCGATGACGCTGGCCGAAAAATAGCTGAATTGCCTCTAGACTTGTATATTGGAGAGGCAAGAGTAGTAGAGCTTACTGGATGTCCCAGCATTGGCCCAGAAGATTTTGCCCAGGTTGATCTGGAGGGGGTGGAGCGCTTGCTGCTCAAAACATTATCATGGAGCGACCCCAAGCAGTTTCCGCCAACCATCTGTCATCTTCGAGCGGACTTGCCAGCGTTCCTCGCCCAAAAAGGCATTCGGCTGATCGGAGTGGATGTCCCATCTGTCGATCCGCTGGACAGCAAGGAACTGGCTGCTCATCATGGGCTTCACCAGCATGATATTCATATTTTGGAGGGGCTTCTGCTCGATCATGTGGAACCGGGTGATTATGAACTGATCGCACTGCCCCTGCCTTTGGTAGAAGCAGATGGAAGTCCGGTACGTGCAATCTTGCGTCGTTCGTAACACTGCATATTGATAAAGCAGTGATTTTCTCGAATAATAACAGTGTAACGACAAAAAAACATCATCACGTCGGACGTATGAAGGGAATGAAAAAATAGATGGAAGCGATGACCTTTGTCCTTTTTGGCGCGACAGGAGATTTAGCCAAACGCAAAATTTTCCCTGCGCTCTTTAATTTATATGTAGATCAAAAGTTGCCTGCTGCCTTTTCGATTATTGGCGTGGGGAGAAGGGCGTGGTCTGATGACGAATTTCAGGAATCTGTTCGCCAGTCTGTTCATGCGTTTTCCCGTCGTGCCCAGATTGATTCCCACGAGCTAGACGCTTTCTTGTCTGCTTGTCGCTATGCGGAAGTAGATGTCACGGAACCGCGTGCCTATGTAGCGTTACATGATCTGGTCCTGCAAAGAGAGCAAGAGCTGCAAATCCCGCAAAACCGGATGTTTTACTTGTCAGTGGCTCCGCAATATTTCGAGGGAATTGCAACGAATGTCAAGGCCAGCGGACTAGGTTCAACGACAGGCTGGAAGCGTCTGATCATTGAAAAGCCATTTGGACATGATTTGCAATCCGCCGAAGAATTGAATGAAAAGCTGGGGAAAGCATTTTCGGAAGAAGAGATATATCGCATTGACCATTACTTGGGAAAACCGATGGTGCAAAACCTCGAGGCTCTCGAATTCGCGAACCCAGTCTTTCAGGCCCTCTGGAACAATCAGTACATCGCTAATGTGCAAATTACGGCGAATGAAACGGTCGGCGTCGAGGATCGGGCTGGATATTACGAACCTGCCGGAGCACTGCGCGACATGCTCCAAAACCACATGCTGCAAATGCTCATGATTATCGCCATGCAGCTTCCGAAGCGAATCACATCCGCTCATATCCGCGAAGAAAAGCGCAAGGTGATGGCAGCCGTGCGTCCGATGAAGAAAGAAGAAGTCGGCACCCACGTTATTCGCGGTCAGTATAGCGCAGGACATATTCAAGGAACGCCTGTAGCTGGCTACAGGGACGAGCCTGGTGTCGATCCAGTTTCCATGACAGAAACGTATATTGCCACTCGTGTGTGGATTGATGACCCGTTTTGGCAAGGAGTACCTTTTTATATTCGCACGGGAAAAAGACTGCAAGAGAAATCAACCAGGATCGTCATTGAGTTCAAAAATCCGCACGAAAAGCTGTATGAGGAGCAAAATGAAACGACATCGCCAAATTTATTGATCATCAGCGTGAATCCGACCGAAGGTATTGCCCTGCAAGTAAATAGTAAGAATCCGACAAATAGCGGTAAGATTGAGCCGGTGACGGTAGATTTTAGTGCAGGGACAAAAGACGTGCCAGAGGCGTACGAGCTGCTCTTGTTCGATGCACTCCGAGGGGATTCCACTTACTTTGCGCATTGGGATGAGGTCCGGCTGTCGTGGGAGTGGGTGACACCGATTTTGGAAGCCTTCGCTGAGAATCTGGTGCCGCTCTTTACGTACGAGGCTGGCTCATTCGGACCGACGGCCGCAGAGCAATTGCTTGCTGTGGACGGATTCGTGTGGTGGCTGGATAAGGTCGAGGAACGAGTGCCAGTCACTGCAACAAGGTAGAAAAAAGAAAAGGGAGCGGATGAGATGCGATTTGGCGTAATCGGAACGAACTGGATCACCGAGGAATTTATCCAGGCTGGTCAAGAAGTAGAAGGATTTTCTCTTCAGGCTGTTTATTCACGTACCATCGAACGCGCCAAGGAAATCGCTGAAAAGTATCATGCTCCATTCGCCTATAGCAGCCTAGAAGAAATGGCTGCAAGCAAAAATATTGACGCAGTCTATATTGCGAGCCCCAACTCCTGCCACGCGGAGCAAGCGATCCAGTGCATGGACGCGGGGCTGCACGTATTGTGTGAAAAGCCACTGGCTTCTAATGCGTTTGAGGTAGAAGAAATGATCGAAGCTGCGAAAAGAAATGACGTGCTGCTCATGGAGGCTGTCAAATCAACGCTGTTGCCTAATTTTTTTGCGATACAAGACAACCTGCACAAGCTGGGAAAAGTACGACGCTTTATTGCTAGCAACTGCCAGTATTCTTCGCGCTATGACGCGTATCGCGAAGGGAAGGTTTTACGTGCTTTTGATCCTGCTTTTTCAAACGGAGCCTTGATGGACATCGGTATCTATTGTCTTTATCCGTTACTCATCCTTTTTGGCAGACCAGACGGCATCAAAGCAGAAGGAATTGTGCTTGATTCTGGAGTGGACGGAGAAGGCAGTATGCTGTTGAAGTATCGAGAGATGGATGCAATCGTTAGCTTCTCGAAAATTACGACCTCCTATCAGCCAGCAGAAATTCAAGGGGAGGACGCTACGATGGTGATCGATCGAATCAACCATCTTAAAGAAGTGGACATTCGTTACAGGGACGGGCGAATCGAGCAAGTGACAAGACCTCAAACACCGAAGACCATGCATTATGAAATAAGAGAGTTCCTACACTTGGCGAGGAGCGGGGCCAGACAATCTGCAACGAATTCGCATGAAATCTCCAAAATGGCCATGCAGGTCATGGATGAAGCGAGAAGACAGATGGGGATTGTTTTTCCAGCGGATCGAAAAGAATAGTAGGAAAAGGGGAGGCGTTTGAGATGAAAATGTATGATGTTACCGCCGCGGTGTACGAAGGAATGACGGTGTATAAAAACAAGCCGGAAAAGCAACCGATAATACGTACGGCTACCAATGGTTATGTAACAGAATCGAGAATCGACATGGACCTTCACACGGGTACCCATGTAGATGCTCCTCTGCACATGGTGAATGCTGGCGATACATTTGAGAGTATCTCCTTGGAGAAGCTAGTGGGCAATTGCAAAGTTCTCGATCTCACAGCGGTAGAAGACAGGATCACTCGCGCCGACTTGGAGAGCTTCGATCTTGTGCGAGGAGATTTTGTTCTGTTTAAAACGAAAAACTCCTTTGAAGAGGCGTTCTCTTTTGAATTCATCTTTCTGTCAGAGGAAGGTGCGGAATATTTAAGTGAGCTGGGGGTGCGGGGCATTGGCACCGATGCTCTTGGGATTGAACGCAGCCAGGAAGGACACCCCACACACAAAAAGCTGTTTGCAGCAGGAGTCATTGTCGTGGAAGGCTTGCGGCTAGCAGAGGTCCCGCCAGGCGAGTACTTTCTGGTAGCTGCACCACTCAAGCTGATCGGCACGGATGCAGCCCCGGCAAGGGTCCTGTTGTTTGAAGGCTTACATAGCAATTTGTCTATTGAAACTGAATGCTGAGGAGTGAGAACACATGCTCAGACGACCAGAGCGCGATGAATACTCTGCTTACTTTGACTATTATATTGGTCTTGTACCGGAGGGGGAGCTACAAACAATCCTCACGCAGCAAGGAGAGAGGCAAGTCGGGTTATTTTCGTCACTTGCGCCCGAGAAAATGGATTATCGGTATGCACCAGGCAAGTGGACGGTTAAAGAGGTTTTGGGTCATCTCATGGATACAGAACGCATCATGAGCTATCGCTTGCTGAGAATCGCGAGAGGAGATCAGACACCCCTCGTCGGTTTTGATGAGAATGCTTTTGTCGAACAAGGGTGTTTTCAGCTAAGAGACCTGTCTGATTTACTGGAAGAATATAAGGCTGTTCGTGCTTCCACCATCGCGCAGGTGCGAGGAATCTCTCCAGAAGCATGGGTGCGTACAGGAATTGCCAACGGGAACAAGCTATCTGCTAGGACGTTGGCCTATTTGATTGCTGGACATGAAGCTCACCACACTACCATTTTAAAAGAGCGGTATTTGGGGGATGGTAAAATCTGAGGGCGCAACCACTTCGCCACAAGGATTATAGGAAAGCTCACCGAAAGCCTTGCCCAATCAGCTTGCAATCAGAAAAGAAAGAATTTTGTTGACGCTTGCCTTGGAATTTCTTAGAATAAAGCTCAACAGCATAAAAGGTTCTTATCCAGAGAGGTGGAGGGTCTGGCCCGATGAAGCCCGGCAACCGTTGCATATTGCGACAAGGTGCCAATTCCTGCGAGACGTTTCGTCTCGAAAGATAAGAAGCGGGTTACTCCATTAGTAGATGAACCTTCTTCTTATTGAAGAAGGTTTTTTTAATTTCATATTTTCTTTATCCAGAGAGGTGGAGGGACTGGCCCGATGAAGCCCGGCAACCGTCACGCATATTTTGTGACAAGGTGCCAATTCCTGCAGGACATATACGTCCTGGGAGATAAGGAGGGGGAGCATGACTGCTAACAAGCCTTCTTCTTATCGAAGATGGCTTTTCTTTTTATCTAAAATTCGGGGTATGGGGTGGTCAGGATGAGTGCAGAAGTGGTACGCGTGGGATTATTGGGATTGGGGACAGTGGGTGGAGGTGTAATCAAGACAATCCGTTCACAACAGGAGAAGCTGGCTTCTCGTCTGGGAAAACGAATAGAGATCGTCAAGGCATTGGTGCGTGACTCGGAAAAAGAGCGGGCGGTTCATGTCGACCCAGCTTTACTGACAACAGACTTTGAAGATGTATTAAGGAGCGATGTGGATATCGTGGTGGAGGTCATGGGCGGTGTAGAACCTACCTATGACTACGTCCGTGCTTTGATCGAAAAAGGCTGCCATGTGGTAACTGCCAATAAAGAACTCCTGGCGAAAAAAGGAACAGAGCTAGTTGATTTGGCAAATCAGCATCAAGTGCATCTTGCCTATGAAGCCAGTGTGGCAGGGGGCATCCCGATCTTGAGCGTGCTGAGGCAGTTCCTACGAACGAACGATATCCAAGGCGTTCGCGGTATTCTCAACGGAACAACGAACTTCATTTTGACGAAAATGGAAGCAGAGCAGCTCTCTTACCAGGAAGTGCTCAAGCAAGCGCAGGAGCTGGGCTATGCGGAAGCAGACCCTCGTTCGGATGTAGAAGGCTTTGATGCTATGTACAAATTGTATATCTTGACACAGCTTGTTTACGGAGAATCGCTGCCTTTAGCGGATGTTGTTCGCAAAGGAATTGCAGATTTGTCAGCAGGTCACATTCGGATTGCGAGCGAGCTGGGGTACCGGATCAAGCTGATCGCGCAGGCGAATCAAGCTGAAAAAGGAATTCGCCTATCTGTTGAACCAACCATGCTTCCGCTGAGCCATCCGTTGGCGCAAATCCACGACGCGTTTAATGCTGTCCAGCTATCCGGCAACATCGTGGGAGACTTGTTGTTTACAGGAAGAGGGGCAGGAGAGCTGCCTACAGCAAGTGCAGTCGTGGAGGATTTGGCCTATTTATTGACACAGCCATTCACGCCGCATCCTACCTGGAAAGAGAAGACGGCTGACAAAGCTGGAGTCTCGGTGGACTCGGAAGAACACGTCCTATGTTATCTTGAGGGCTCATGTCATACTGCGACGCCAGATCGTGTCTTGCATTTCCTTCAGCAGGCAGGAGTGAGCGTGCATAAATTAAAGGTCCAATTCGACTTGGGTGGCGTCTTGCGCGCAGGTTTGATCGTGACAGGAATCAGTGAAGAGCACGAGTCCTTATTGAAAAAGGATTTTGGCTTAGAAGTGCGCTGCTTCCCGATTCTTGAATCTGCGTAAGTATGGCTTCTTTTGTCAGGGGGCAGTCTCCGCCGCTTTTGCACGTGGCTGCACACGCCCGTCACTTCGTATGTCAACACTCTCAGAAATGGATTCAATTCGTTCTAGCAGGGCGGCACCGTTGCTTTCATTCATGGGTACGGCTTGTCCCAATTCTGCGTGAAACGGCAGCATCGTCAGCTCACAATCACCGCTTTTGGTGCAGTTTGCTTGCAGGACCATCGTTTCCCAAGTCTTGGGTTCGTTTGATCGTGTGAAAATGAAATTGCCAAGACTGTACGCAATCCATTTGTCGTTGTATCGTTCAAAGCCTTGAAGTACGTGGGGATGACCGCCGACAATCAAATCTGCACCAGCATCGATGTAGGCACGGGACAGCTCTTTTTGATGATCGACGGGATAATCGGAGCGTTCCTTGCCCCAGTGTGCAATCACCACCACGAGATCCGCTTGGCTGTTCGCATCTTGGATCGCTTTCACTGCCAGTGTAGGATCATAGGAAGCGGCCATACCAGGCTGGGAATCTCCTGCAAACCAGCTCGTTTCGGGAATGACCCTGCTGAAGCCGAGAATCGCGATTTTGATGCCGTTTTTTTCTATGAATACAGGTGAATAGGCACGGCTGGCATCTTTACCGGCGCCGACGTATTCAATCCGGTTTTCGTCCAAAGCGTCAAAGGTATCCAGCAATCCCGGAACTCCTTGATCCATCGAGTGATTATTAGCGAGATTCACCACATCAATCCCGGCGGTTTTCATGGCAGGAACAGCAAGTGGCGATGATTTGTAGACATACTCCTTGTTTTGAGCGGCAACACCTGTGGCCGTGATCGGCGTCTCCAAATTGGCAATGGTGATATCATCTTGCAAAAAGAGCGAGCTTACATGTTTGTATGGGTAGTCAAAGCTGTTTGCGAGTAAGGTTTTCTCAACATTTCCTGACATCATGATGTCACCGACAAAGGTGAGCTGCACAGAAGTCTTCTGGTTCGCGGTATTGTCAGGAGTAGGCTGCGTATTCGGGCTGGCATGTTTTCCATCTATGGCAGTTTGGAATAGGTAGTAGGTTCCGACGATGAAGATGGCCAACACGCTAAATAGGAGCGTGCTCTTTCCCACACGTGCCCATTTTCTGCGTGAGCGCTTGCGCCGAGCATGTATCCGGCTTGATCTGTTCTCGTTCATTTTTCCCCCTTGTCTTTCTATCCTTACATAAATGAAGTTTGATATCCTATAAGTAATACGAAAAAGGGGCGAAAAAAGGTGCGATTAACTTTTGATCATTTGGTTCATTTTGTACATCGGACTCCTCAGGAAGCAGCGGAACAATTTTGCCAAGCGGGTTTTCATGCAGTAGCTGGAGGGCGTCATTCGTCTTGGGGGACATGGAATAGCCTTAGTTATTTCGGGCTTTCTTATGTTGAATTTTTGGCGGTTGAACACGAGGAGCTTGCCCGACAGTCAGAGAATCCGCTCGTACGTCAATGCATCGAGGATGAAGCAAAAGGAGAAGGCTTTGGTCAGATTGCGCTTCGGACCGACGAGATGGATGCGTGGGCAGAGCGCCTGCGAGGCCAAGGCTTGCAGGTTACTGGACCTGTTCCAGGAAGTCGTACGCGTGATGATGGCACGACGCTTCGGTGGCGGATGTTGTTCCTTGAAGATGCAGATAGTGCTCTTCTCCCGCCATTTCTCATTGAATGGTCGCAAACGGATGAAGAGAGAAGAGAAGATTTGACGAATCGTGGCATCATTTCCGCACATCCGAACGGTGCAGCCCATCTCAAGTCTGTAGGGTATGCCGTGACGGATTTGGAAGAAGCAACAGCACGTTGGCAAAGCTGGTTTGGGTGGGAGAAGGGCGAAAAATTTCACGATAAAGAACTGGGGGCCATCTGCCAAGCATTTGAACTTCCGGGAGGAAATGTAGTGCTTTGCCAGCCGACTGGGGAGGGATTGGCGCAGACTGCATGGAAAAATCGCGGGCAAAGACCGTTTTTTGCGAGGCTGGCAGGAGCAAGCAAGAATAGCGAGTATAAGATTGGTGGAGGCTCTTACTTTCTAAGAGCGCTGGAATAGTGTTTAGAGTAGGAGAAAGCGCTGGAGATGGTCATCTGGAAAAACTTCCGGCAATGGATTGAGTTGTGTTTGCGAGAAGAGGAGCATCCGTTTTATGTTGATTTTAAAAAATGAAAAGTGATGGCGAAGCATTCAAACAAAAACCATCTCGCAATCGGAGAGGGTTTTTGTTTTTTTATGTCCTACGTTCTCCGATCGCTAGATACCAATTCCTGAGATGGTGAAATTTGGGTGAAAAAACGTTAAAGTGAAGATAAAATACAAGACAGAAGAGAAAGTAGAGGTGATAGAGGATGCTCATAATGAGTATCTTATTAACCATAATCCTAATTGGTCTGTTAGTCTTTATTTACCAAAAACGTGAAGAAACCGAGTCAAACTTGGGATGGAAAGTTGTCGGATATTTTTGGTTAGGGGCATTTACTTTTAAGGTAAACGAGACTCCGTTACCTTTAGGCTTTTTGCTATTTCTTTTGATATTCCGTCCAATGACGAATGTGAAAACAAAAAAACGTTCCGCTTATCTCGGTTTAGCATGTTTCCTCATCCTGAATTTGATTTTGCCAGCAGTGGAGAGGGATCTGTTTGAACGTCCAAGAGATGTAGTTGCGGCCAGTGACAATATGTTTCAAATTAATTTCGCGAACGATTGGATGACGATACGGGATCAACTCAAAATCGACGAGCATGCACGGCTGGTATATTTTAAGGCGAATTATCAAAAAAATGGTCAATTAGATCGCTTGTACTATAATGTAGTCAGCGTTTCAGAAAAGGACTCTATTTATTATGATATCCATTTTTCTGCTGACACAAATCGCTATACAATCCGCGCTGAGAAAATTGGTGTGGAAGGGTTAGAATATGTGGAATTTGTTGAGGCTTCGAGATTTTTTGAAGTTTTGGATGAGGTTCAGGTCCGAAACCTGTCTCTGGAACAGCCATATGTAGGATATACCCTTCGATTCGATGGAGAACGGATAAAGGATGCTGACGAGTATCGGCAAAAATATGTGATCCTGGGGAAAGAAATCAAAACCATTACCAGGGATCAACTTCCGATAGATGGGTATTCCATTCATCTTTGCGGGAAAGAGAAGCCTTACGAATTACCGAGTGGCTCTGGAGTATCAAACAGATGTGAAGCGAATGCAGATTTCTTTTTTGATGACTGAGTAATGAAAGAAACCACCTCACATTGGAGGTGGTTTTCTATTAGGTGCCAAACGTCTTTTTGGTTAAATTCCGGTACATCACCAGCATCGCGATACGCCAAGGCACGAGCATACCGAATGCGAGCAAGAAGAACAGTCCACCTGTTTGAAACGGTGTAAAGCTATCATTGATCACCAGTTTAATAATCAGCCGGATGACCAACAGACCGGACAAAATGAAGAAAAACGCACGGGACCGTTTCAAATAAACATCTTCCCCGATAATTTCGAAGCGTGAAGTCATAATCAACGGAATAGAAAAGATAAGCCCAACCACGAAGGCTGCAATATCAAACTTGGGCGGTAATTGCGCCTCCGGGAACAAGAACATCGCAAACCCTGTCGCCATAAAGAATGGTGGCAAAATAATGCTTTTTGCAGAAGCCGGCTTTTTTTGCCGACGCATTCTCAAAAAGATCACTGCAATAGCCATCACAAGAGGCAGCAGGATTCCCAAAACGGGAGAGGACAGTATCTGCATGGAAAAACGCCTCCATAAGTGTTCAACATACTTTCACTAGTGTACACCAAAGCATGGCCTGGGGAAAGCGTTTGTCATGGTACGTTCCATACCGATTCTAGGCAGCTGCTTCATCGTGGGAGCGAACATCCAGCTTATGCTTTTTACTGTAAATGAAAGTCAACAAGCCAAAGAGCAATGTCACCGAGCCGATGAAGAGGAGATAGCCGCTAATACCGAGAAGGTCTAGCCCAACTCCTGTAATCGCGAGAGCCAACAAGAAAAATCCACGATCTAGCATGCTTTTGAAAGAAAAGAATCGCCCTTGCTGGTGTGGAGGTAGGCGCTTCTGAAAAATTGTTGCGATGACCGGGAAGAAGAAAGCAACGACAAAGCCGAACACGGAGAAGGAAGCAAGCACCATGAATTTGTTATCGGCGAATGACATGCCAAACTGGGAAAGCGCGAAGAAAAAGAGCATGATGGTGGACGCTGCCACGAGGTTTCTGCGGCCTATCCAACGTTTTGCCAAGAGTCCCCCAATCAAAATGCTGATTCCTTCTGCTGCATAGATCCATCCCATGAGCTGAGGTTCCTGTTGCAGCTCGCTAAAGTTCAGGATCATCAGGTTCACACCGCCAAGGAACAAGGTGATCAATCCATTATTAATCAATCCGACAAACAGAGCCGGGTCCTGTCGCGAGATCGTCAGTACTTCGCGAAACTCCACTTTTTCCTGAATCTTCCGAGAAGTGACTGGCGGAATACGGAGAAAGAGAGTGACCACAGCGAGTACTGCATACGCGATGATAGAGCACACATACAGCATGGACAGGTCCATGGATGCAACGAGTATACCACCGATGGCTGTTCCTCCAATGCGCGAGAGGGTAGAGATATTCAAATATGCGCTGTTCGCCTTGAGTAACTCGTCCTGGGAAAGGATGGCTGGCAAGGAAGCCTGCACGGTCGGAAAATAAAAAGCAGCGGAGCATTGCATCACGATCAAAGATACGATCATCCACAGAAGAGAATCGCTTGCAAGAGCTGGGAACATAAAGACTGGGCTGAGTGTTCGGACCACACTGGCAAACAGCATGATTTTGCCTTTGTCGTACATGTCAATCACCACACCCGCTTTTGGGGCGAGGAGAATGCTGACCACCAATCCACACATCAGAATCAAGCCCTTCACCGTGTCAGAAGGAACGAGTTTCTGCATAAACGCAAGATTGGCAATAATCGAAATCCACATGCCCGCTCCCGCGACGATCTCTCCGCTCATTAAAAGCAGAAAGGTACGATTACGCCATAACATGAGAGCCACTCCAAACATTCGTTAGATAGGTAAAAATTCGAACCGATCGATTCATTTGATAAAAAGCCATTTCTCTAGTATAGCATTCATGCAACCGCTTGTATATTTATTGTCTTTGTGGGTATTCTTCGTGTTCATAACGGACAAACTAACCCAATACTGCGGCCATTACGCACAAAAGGAGCTATTCGTAAATGGCGCGAAAACGAACGTTACTACTGTTGATCGTGTATGGATTTGCTGCCACACTCACGATCTTTTACGGACTGGTGGAAAAGCATAGCGTCATTATCACGTTCTTTTCTTTTCATGTTCTCGTTTGCATCTGTATCCCCGTCATTCACGGATGGTGGGAGGGAGATTTGCGAAGGCACTGGCGTTTCGCGTGGGGAAGTTTTGAATGGCAGGGTACTTTATACGGACTGGCGCTTGGCATTCTGATGTTGACGGGAGTGCTGGCTGGACTATGGTTGCTCCTGCAGGAACCGGGAAGACCTGAAGCCGTTCGAGCAGGCATGGAGGCATGGGGGATTGAGCGCCGCTGGATTTGGCTTTTTTCCTTCTACCTCGTTTTCATTAACTCGTTGCTGGAAGAGTTGTTCTGGCGAGGCTTCGTATTGCAGCGATTGCGTGCATCCTTATCCCGATTGATGTCCATTTTTCTTTCCAGCTTTTTTTATTCCTTGTATCACCTGATTATCTCTACGATCCTATTTGGTTTTCGAAACGGCTTGCTCATTACATCGATGGTTTTTGGCGCAGGGCTGATTTGGGGATGGATGAAAGGAATGTTTCCTTCGATATATCCAAACTGGTTTAGTCATCTGTTCGCGGATTTGGGTCTCGCACTAGCTGTGGTTCTCTGGATTTATTGACCGGATAGGAGGGCGAAAATGATGCTGGCGATTCATGAAGAAACGAGACTTCGCAAGCGATTGCTTAGTATACTTCGGCAAAACAGTGAAGCATTTCAACTCTACTATGACACGTATGGGTATACCCCAGTTGAGCCGTTGCTGGAATATCTTCATACGCTAAAAGGGTGCGCATACATAACCAGGCAAGATCTTCATCAAGTCGTGGAATTCGATCCGGAGCGGAGTATCGAATGGGACGGAGGAGCACTCATTCGTGTTACCTACGGCTTTTTGCCCTCGATTGCAAAAAGCAGGCTCATGGAGATCGTACCACCTGACGTTCTCTATTACGGGACACATCGAAAGTTATTAAAACAAGTACTCACTGGCGGCCTGTTGCCGATTGCCAGTGAGTATGTGCAGCTTGCGGATAGGCCGGAGCATATTGGAGAGTCGACAGACACATTGCGCCTCGTCACTGTGAATGCAAAGAAAGCCCATGAAGCCGGCATTTGCTTTTACCGAGTGGGTGAGCACTATTGCTTGAGCGATGCTGTCCCAGCCAGTTATTTGCAGTTGTACGCGGATTAGTTTGACTCGTTGTTTCGACGTGCTTCGCGCATCTTTAGCTGGTGCTGGCGTTCTGCCAAAACGTCGCTTCGGTCCCTTAAGGTATGCTTATTCAGCAAATAGGCGTCTTGCATATCGCTATCCCGATGTTCAGGGTAGTTTTGCATCGTACAAGCCTCTTGATACGCCTGTTTCAAAGCATCGGACATGGGCAAGGAAAGGCTTCGATAGGGCTGACCATTTTGCATTTCCATCAGGCGCTCTTCAAGCAGGCTTGCCAAACTGTCACTATCCAACCCAAGCTTTTGGATGTCTAGATGATGCTTTTTGACAAGGGAAATGGCGCTCGTAAGCATTTTGATGGCACCTGACTGATTCCCGCGTCTCTGGTGATAAAGAGCGACGGAGATTTGAATCAAACCGACCCACACTGGCTGACGTTCATGTGGAGGAGCGCTTTTCCAATACTCTTCAAGAATCTCATGACACTCAAAATAATCGCGTTCTACATGAAACTGGATCAAATAATCCAGATACGGTTGCGGATACATGGTGATCTTCACCTCACTGCTTGGTTTTCAATGGTTCGTTTATGTACTATTATAAAGCATAGAGAGTAGAAAATGAGGTGTAAAACCATTTATGACAAGAGATGAACTCGTAGCCGTATTGGAAAAAAAGCGAATGACCGAAATCATAGAACTGATCGAGGATGCTGAACAGGGCGAACTGGAAGAGCTCGAGCTCGTGGAAAGCTTGGGGTTGCTCATGGATCAGGAGTTGAACAAAGAAGTCCTTTCGTTATTGGAGAGCTTGGGTGTCACCATTATTTACTTGAGCGGCGATGAAGAAGACGAAGAGGAAGAAAACGACGACGAAGACGACGACAATTAGGAAAAAAGAGAACCAACCTTGTGCATGGTGCCAGGTTGGTTTTTGCAATCTTTACTTTTGCGTCCATACGCGATTTTTATTTCGTGTAGCGGGGAACTTTTCCCCTCTGGAAAGCTCGATGATCATCGGGTTCTGCACGCTTGCACCGGACTCACCAATCTCCATGTATACGGCATTTTTCGGAGACTTTTCTCCTTCACGAAAACGGCTGTGTTCTCCCACGAAGGCACCTTCTTCCTAAGGAATTGTCATCTGAATTAGTATGACCCGGTATACAGGCTTCATGCCCTCCCTTCTATTGACGATAGGTTTTGAATACTTGCGCATCGTGTTCGAAAGTCGGAAAAAGCGCGATCTAATCAGCGATTGAACACTCCTACTACTTAAATAGCCTACGAGACATCCGCTGATTTTGACTCGTGTATAGACTTATGACCATGCCGATATGTCTTCACCTACATACCTTGTAGATGTAACGAACAGGAGGGGGTGAGGTTAATGAGTTGCGGATGCAGAAGATCTCGTCGCAGATGCTATAAATGCTGCGAAAAGAAAGTGTACAAAAAGCATTGCTACTACAAGCCACACTACAAAACGTATTGTAAACCATACGGTCGTAGCTATGGACACGGACATTGTGGCCACTATGGAGGCTATGATGGTTACGGTTCCTCTAGTGGCGGGTACGGTGGAAGTCACGATGGCAAATATTAATAGAGAAAGGCGCCGTGACGGCGCTTTTTTCGTTTTTTCGCAAGTTTTGCGCAATTTGTCGTACAATAAAGGAAAAGGATTAATGGAGGTATGGATATGCAATTCCTGAATGGGAAAGAGGAACGAATGTGGGCGATGATTGTACATCTATCTGCCTTCCTTGGTTTTGTCGTTCCGTTCGGCAATGTACTAGGACCTTTAATCGTTTGGTTGATCAAGCGTGAAGAGGGAGCCTTTTTTTATCAGCATGGAAAAGAGGCCCTGAATTTTAGCATCTCGGTGACGATTTATGCGGCAATTTCAAGTTTGTTGATTATCATTTTTATCGGCGCACTATTATTGGGAGCCCTTTTTATTTTTTGGGCGATCTTCGTTATCATGGCTGCGGTGAAAGCGAATGAGGGAAAAGAATTCCGTTACCCGCTCACTCTCCGGTTTATCAAATAACTGCTCTTGAAAAAGTCGTTCCGCCTGGGGCGGCTTTTTGTATTTGTTTGAATTTTCTATTAAAAAAGAGGGTGAACACTCGTTCATCTCGAATTACAAGAGAGTGTAGTCGGTGAAGGGGGAGTCAAATCATGTTGACGGGAGTGACGATCGTTGATTTTTCTCGCCATCTTCCAGGTCCGATTTGTACGATGCGCCTTGCTGATTTAGGGGCAGAGGTCATCGAGGTGGAACCGTTTCACGACAAAGCTCACTCAATGTTAACCAGGCCTACTCAACCTGAAGTTAGAGAGACGGGAGCGTTTTACCTGCGTTCACATCGCAATCATAAAAGCATTTCCTTGAATTTGCGGACAAATGAGGGAAAAGCGCTCGCGTTTGCTCTGGCCAGACAAGCTGATGTCGTGGTGGAAAGCTACCGACCAGGTGTGATGCGGCATTTGGGACTTGATTACGATCGCCTGTGGGAGATGCACCCTGCGGTCATTTATTGCTCTGTGACGGGCTATGGTCAAAGCGGGGAGCTATACCAAATAGGGGGGCATGATTTGAATGTCCAGGCAGTAAGCGGATTTCTCTCGCTGGTTCGCGATCTGGAAGGAAAGCCTGTCGTTGCTGATATTCCGCTTTCTGATTACGCGCTCGGTCTGTATGCCAGTGAACAAATATGCGCGGCGCTTGTTCAACGTGCGCGGACAGGACGAGGAGCATATTTGGATGTATCGTCGGCTGACTTGTTTAGTTCTTGGACAGGGCTGCATGCACTGTTTATGTCATACAGCTCCTCGATTGGACGGGAGACCAGAAAAGGGAATTTGTTGGCGTACCAGGTTTTTGAGACAGCAGACGGTCAGTATGTCGCACTTGCTGCGCTGGAAGAGAAGTTCTGGCTCAATTTTTGCCGCGCGGTAGGAAGAGCAGACTGGGAGCTATACCACCTGGCGAGCGTTGCAGAGCATCCAGATGTGTTTGACGACATGAAAGCACTGTTTCTGTCCAGAACCCAAGCTGAGTGGAGTGAGCTGGGAAGTGAAGTGGATTGCTGTCTGACCGCTGTTGAAGATTGGGAAAAATGGGCAGACAACCCGTATGTTGCGAACAGGGAGATAGCGTATACGCTTCCTTATTTGGAAAAGAAGTCGCTCGATCAAGAGGAGGGCTTCGCGCATCGTTACAAGACAGAGAGGTTGTCACCCCCATGGCACACCGATTACACGCACGAGCTGCTCAAACGCAAGCTGAACCTCACAGAGGAAGATTTGAGCAGGCTGTATAGGCAGGGAATTATTCCTGCCGCTTCTTCATAGGAAAGGAGAGAAAAATGATGGAACAGGATTATCATACGCAAGTGATCGTAACAAAAGCCGGTGGAATCTGCACGATTACGCTAAACAGACCACATGTCCTCAATGCGATGACGGTAGAAATGTTTTCGCTTTTGCAGGACGCGATTGCAAAAGCATCAACAGATGAGGAAGTCGATGTGCTAATTTTGCGAGGAGCAGGAGGGAACTTTTGCTCCGGTGCTGATTTGGGCGTGTTAACTGCGCTGACGGATAAGAGTGACGCTGATCAATCATTGACGATCATTAATGATTTCATCACCAATTTGCATCAAATGCCAAAACCTGTGATTGCCGTTATCCAGGGAGTAGCCGTCGGAGCGGGACTCAATCTGGCGTTGCATGCTGATTTTGTCATTGCGACGGAAGATGCGCTGTTGCAGGAGCCTTTTGTTCAGATCGGTCTGACAACGGATTTTGGCGGGACATACCTTTTGCCGAGACTTGTTGGTACAGCGTGGGCGAAGCGGCTCGCACTGCTGGGAGAAAGGATTACAGGGAAAAAGGCGGAGGAAATCGGCTTGATTTATCGAGCGGTAGAAGCCAGTCAAGTCGAAAGTGAGGTTGAAAAATTGGTTGCTGCGGTACGTTGCCTGCCGAAACAAGCATATGCTGTAACCAAAGAAGGATTGGGACGCTGCCAGGCAAACGGTCTAGAATACGCTCTCACCTGGGAAAAGCAACAGCAGCCGTCCCTGATCGCACGTCCTGAATTTCAGACACTTGTACAAGCGAAGGTAAAGCGGACGTAGCGATTTATTTTGGAAGTGGAATGCTTCGTTCATGTACAGGTGATTTTGCGTTCGAAAAAGTCCAAAGGGAACTTTATCCGTTGAGCAATGGACCATTCTGTGATAAAGTAGGGATATCAAGATCCTGCGATGTACGATAGGCCGTAAATGTTTCTAACCTTATACGTGTTTTTTGGGAGACGGAAACTGTGATGGATGTCAGGCCCACCTCCTTTTTGGATGCATGGGAAGGCTGAAGTGCAGAAGGGTCGCCCACCTGTGTGAGCGCAGGTTATAGAAACATGAGGTCAACGGCAGAGCGGGGACTTGGCCGTTTATGAATGCAATGAATTGCCGATAGCACAAAAACAAAAACCACTTGGAATCTGCTTCCAGGTGGTTTTTGTTTTTGTGCCTCAATTAATGAGTGGTTTTGTTTTGTTTGCCCGAGCTGTGACCCTGCCCTTGTTTTTGGGAGCCTTGGTCTTGATCTCCGTGATCGACAATAGTCAGGTCTTTTTCAAGTGTTTGGGAGTCTTGGGCGTCTTGAAGAATTTGATACATTTGCAGGAAGTTTGCTTTTTGTCCCTCGGGAATTCCTTTAATGCGAACGGTCAGCTCTTGCGGGCCGCCGCCATTTTGCTGTTGCCCACCTTGGCTGTTCCCTTGCCCGCTGTGTTCATTTGAACTCGGTTGCTCATCAAGAAAGCTGAGAAACATCGAGTCACTGTCTTGGTCTTGTTGGTTGTTTTGTCCGCTGTCTTGTGATTGCTGCCCTTGTTCCTTTCCGCCTTGCTGTTCAAACAGCACGTTGAATTCGTTAAGATCGGTCTGGATGATACCAATGACGTTCATCCTGATCCTCCTTCCAAAATAGAAATGATGCTTCAGCCTGGATGTTTAGAATGATGGACACCGTGCCGTTGCAGGTAACCATGGAAAAAGTATTCGACCACCGTAATGGCAAATGCCGTCAACAACAAACCAGATAAGGATATGGTCTGACCAAACAAATAACAGCCAAGCCACAAGGAGGCATACACGAACAAGAAATCAGCGGAGCTCGCAAACGTATTGTTCGTACGTGGGAGGATTGTCAAATCCAGTACATAACCCAGTAAACTGACAATCACGCTTGCGAGCACTGCAAACATAAGGGACGTACCCGACCACCAAAGCCCTGGAATGGCAATGATTCCGTTAAACAAGAGCTTGAGAACGATGTTCAAAGTGCGAACACCACCTTTCATGCTCTTAGTATGAACTTACGTAGTCGCACTATTCGTAGAAGGGGTGTTTGATTTTAAACGGCGGATCAATGCTTCATCCGGTGTCACATACAGCGTTCGTTGCTGCTCGTATATCACATAGCCAGGCTTGGCACCGCTCGGTTTTTTTACATGCTTGACGAGTGTGTAATCGACGGGGATTTGACTTCCTTCTTTGGCACGACTGAAATAAGCCGCCAGATTCGCTGCTTCAAGCAATGTCTCATCCGAAAATTCCCGAGCGCGAATGACGACATGGGACCCGGGGATATCCTTGGTGTGCAGCCATGTTTCTTGCGACGATGCGAGCTTGTTGGTCAAGTATTCATTTTGTTTATTGTTTTTGCCGACCAAAATTTCAATGCCGTCCGATGAAAGGTATGTGTCCAGCTCTGGTTTGGTATCTTTTTTCTTGCGCGGACCGCGTTTTTTACGATCTCGCATGTAGCCTTGCTCCACGAGCTCCTCGCGAATTTCTTCGGCATCTTTTAAGGTGGCATGTTCCAGTTGAACCAATACTCCATCCAAATACAAGAGTTCAGCCTTCGCTTGCTCAATCTGCTCACTTACGATAGAAAGGCTATTTTTGGCCTTGTTATACCGCTTGTAATACGACTGCAAATTTTCCGACGGGGTCTTCAACGGGTCGAGCGGAATGGTGATAGTATCTCCCGCTTCGTCATACCAGTTGACTGTGACGAGCTCGCGATCCCCTCGCTTCATTTGGTGCATATTGGCGGTGATCAATTCACCGTACAGACGGAATTGATCTGCTTCATGCGCATCTTGCAGTGTTTGCTCGAGCTTCTCGATTTTCTTTTCATTTTTATTGCGCTCACTGGTGACAAAACGAATCAAATCGTGCGCACGCTGCTTGACGGTGTCACGGAGCGCCTTTCCTTCGTAAAATGCCTGCAAGCATTCTTGGACAGAAGGATAGGGGGTGGTGACCCCGCTAGAGAGATGTGTCAGCTCAACGACGTGAAAATACGCTTTTCCGTTTGCCTCAACAATGGAAGGGACATACTCATGATTGTTGATTGCCTTCATCACCTGTGAAAAGGCAGCCCAGAGTGTTTCGCGATTCGCGAGGCCGGCTCTGTGCAAAATTTCTTTTGCCAACAACGGACTGATCCCGGTATAGCCTTCTACGATTTGCTTGTCCAAACGACCGCCGTTCCAGTCGAGGGAAGAAATAAACGCTTGCTCGGTTACAGTGAGAGGGTCGCGTTTATCTTGGCTTGGAGGAGAGACGTAAGGTCTGCCAGGCGTAACTTGTCTGTACTGGCTAATGGCGAGCGTCACATGCATGGCGCTATCCAAAATCATTCCGGTCGCGGGATCGATGAGGATGATGTTACTGTGCTTGCCCATGATCTCTACAATAATTCGGCGGACCGCCGTGTCACCCAGCTCATCCCGGGTACGCACGTCGATGTGAATGATTCGCTCCATCCCGATTTGCTGCACAGATTCAATTACGCCGCCCTCACAATGCTTGCGCAATAGCATGCAAAACATCGGAGCTTCCAGTGGATTCGTGAATTCTTCTGTCGTGATATGAAGTCTCGGATAGGTCGGGTTTGCAGACAGGAGGAACTTTACCGTTTCTCCTTGTGTCCGTACTTGCATAACAATATCGCTATGGTGCGGCTGGTGGATTTTCGAGATGCGTCCTCCTACCAGTTTATGTAATTCCCACGCTACGGAGCGGGTTACTACGCCATCAAATGCCACAAAGGTCACCTCAGATCAAAAAAATGGCTAGAATAATAGATAGAGAGCTGCCAGTCACAGTGTAGCATAAGTCGGAGCAAGGAGGAATCTCATCGTGGTGGGGTTGCTTCGGTTGACACTGCCAAGAGTTGTCTCCTATAATAAATTAACGATTTTGCGTCTATGGAAGTGAAAACTTGTGATTCGAAGCATGACTGGTTACGGTAGAAAAGAAGATAGCAAAGGCTCCATTCGAGCAACAGTCGAGATTCGTGCGGTGAATCACCGTTTTTCTGAGATTGTCGTGCGCCTGCCCAAAGCGTTAAATATGCTTGAGGATTCGATTCGTAAGCTGGTCGCACAGTATGTCAGAAGAGGGCGTGTCGATGTCACTGTCTCAGTGGAAGGGAAAAATTCTTCTGCTGCGGTCATGGACATTGACTGGGATGTAGCTGAACAGCTAGTCTCCATTTCCCGCGAGATGACTCAGCGTTTTTCGCTAGAGACGCCTTTAACCGTCAAGGATCTGTTACACTTTCCTGGCGTGATACATACCAAAGAGTCAGAGGACAATGTGGAGGAGCTGGCAGAGTGGCTCCAAGACCTGGTCAGGGGCGCGGCAATGGATCTCGTTTCGATGAAAGAGACCGAGGGGAAACTGCTGCACGCTGATCTAGCCAGTCGCCTGACTGCCGTCAACACATGGACGCGGGAGATCTCCCAGTTGGCCCCACTTTGTAGGGAAGATTACAAGGGCCGACTTGAGCAACGCGTAAGTGAGTGGGCCGGTTTGACACCTTTTGAATTGGACCCTGCTCGTGTAGCGCAAGAGGTTGCCTTTTTCGCTGATAAAAGTGATATTAGTGAAGAGTTGACCCGTTTAGACAGTCATTGCCAACAGTTTGCCAATCAATTAGGCAAAGAAGAAGCAATTGGTCGAAAACTGGATTTTCTGCTCCAGGAAATGAATCGGGAAGCGAATACGATTGCTTCAAAAGCGAATCATTTGCGCATTCAGCATTTGGCTGTCGAGATCAAGACAGAACTGGAGAAGATGCGGGAGCAAATACAGAATGTTGAGTAGCATGAAAGGATGGGCTGGGCCGTCATGGCAATCAAGCTAATCAATATCGGTTTTGGCAACATCGTCAATGCCAACCGCATTATTTCAATTGTAAGTCCGGAGTCCGCTCCTATCAAACGGATCATTCAGGAAGCGCGCGATCGCAACATGCTGGTGGACGCGACCTATGGGAGACGTACACGTGCGGTCATTATTACAGACAGCGATCACGTGATTTTGTCAGCGGTACAGCCAGAAACAGTGGCGCAGCGCTTGACAACGAAGGATGACGAATCGGACGAATAAAGTAGGAGTGTAAACAATGAGTATGGTTGATCGTGGTCTCCTTTTGGTTCTTTCCGGACCAGCTGGTGTGGGAAAAGGAACAGTATGCAAGGCGCTTCGTGAAGTGATGCCTGATCTGGTGTATTCTGTTTCCGCTACCACACGCCAGCCGCGTCCCGGAGAGGTGGAAGGAGTTAATTACTTTTTTAAAAGCCAGGAAGAGTTCAAGCAGATGATTGAAGAAGATGCTCTTCTGGAATGGGCAGAATACGTAGGAAATTACTACGGAACACCTCGTCAGTTCGTGGACGATATGCTCAATGAGGGGCGCGATGTCATTCTTGAGATTGAAGTTCAGGGTGCTCTTCAAGTGAAAGAGCGTTTCCCGCAAGGTACATTCCTGTTCCTGGCTCCGCCTGATTTAAACGAACTGGAAAACCGGATCGTGGGACGAGGGACAGAATCACAAGAGATCATTCGCAAACGTATGGAAGTGGCGCGTGCTGAAATCGAGCTCATGGATCACTACGATTATGTAGTCGTCAATGACGTCATCGAATCGGCTTGCGATCGTATCCAAGCGATTATTACAGCGGAGCATCTGAAAAAAGATCGTCAGGTTCACAAATATCGCAAATGGTTACAGGAGGTTGAATAGAATTATGTTGTATCCATCTATTGACGAATTGACCGAAAAGGCAGAGAGCAAGTACATCCTGGTAACAGTCGCATCCAAGCGCGCGCGTCAGCTTCGCGAAAACAGCGAAATTCAAGTGGTGAGACCAAAATCCAAAAAGTTTGTAGGTTTGGCACTGGAAGAGTTCATTTCCGACGAGCTCGTTCATGAGTTTTTGGACGGTCGCAAATAAGCATTCACCTTTAAAAACAACCTCACGAGGTTGTTTTTTTCGGATTTCGGATAGGGGAGAAAGGAGAGAGTGCAGATGCATTCGCTTGCAGGAAAACGAATTGTTCTTGGGGTATCTGGCGGCATCGCTGCTTATAAGGCTGCTGCACTGACCAGCAAGCTGACACAGGCAGGTGCATTGGTGCATGTCATTTTGACAGAGAGCGCCTTACAGTTTATTCAGCCTTTGACGTTTCAAGCCTTGTCTCACCTGCCTGTTTATACAGATACGTTTACGGAGTCAGACCCGCATGTGATTAGCCATATTGAACTGGCTGATCGAGCTGATCTCGTATTGATCGCGCCAGCAACGGCTAACGTGATTGGCAAAATGGCGAATGGCATTGCGGATGATATGCTGACGACGACTGTACTGGCTACGAAAGCGCCTGTCATGGTCGCGCCTGCCATGAACGTCAATATGTACAATCACCCTGCGGTTATCGCCAATATGGATAAGCTTACCGCGTATGGTTATCGGTTTGTTGAACCCGGTGTCGGGCTTTTGGCATGTGGCTGGATTGGCAAAGGGCGTTTGGCGGAGCCCGAGGAAATCGTCGAAGCTGTGCGACAATGGTTTGCTTCCGATGAGACAAGACAGACGGTCCGAGAAAAAGATTTGCAGGACAAGCACGTACTAATCACGGCGGGACCGACTCGTGAAAAAATTGATCCCGTTCGTTACATAACCAATCATGCTTCCGGAAAAATGGGCTACGCTATCGCGGAAGCGGCACGAGACAGAGGGGCGAAGGTCACACTCATCAGTGGGCCGACTAACCTGGCACGTCCTGATGGAGTAGAATTCATCGCGGTAGAATCGGTACAAGAAATGTTTGATGCCGTCATGGAGCAGTTGCCGCACTGTGACATCGTCGTCAAATCAGCAGCCGTTTCCGATTATCGACCAAAGCATGTAGCTGAACATAAGATGAAAAAGGGTGATGGTCCACTCGAACTTGCGCTGGAGAAAGCACCCGATATTTTAAAGACGATTGGTGAGCGGAAAACGAAGCAATTTGTCGTAGGCTTTGCAGCAGAGACCCAAAATGTGTTACAGCATGCCCAGTCCAAGCTGGAGCGAAAAAATCTCGATATGATCGTAGCCAATAATGTATTGCTTGAGGGAGCAGGTATGGGGAGCGATACAAATATCGTGACCTTGCTAACCCGTGGCGGAGAGCAATTGGCATTGGATAAATTGAGCAAGCGGGCTGTGGCAGACAAGCTGTTTGATGCTGTTCTTGCCGTGCAAGAGCATAGACCGCTCCGAGACCTGTCATGATTGCCCAAATTATCGTGGACGTTCCGGTCAATCGAACGAATCGACCTTTTGATTACCATGTTCCGCCTTGGTTGCGTCCACTGATTCGCATTGGCAGCCGCGTCGTTGTTCCGTTTGGTCCCCGTCAACTGCAAGGCTATGTCATCGGGATCGTAGAGGATGATGAAGCCATACCAGATCGTTCGCGACTAAAGGATGTCGTACAGGTACAAGACGATACTCCTCCTCTTACGCCAGAGCTGCTAAAGATGAGCGAATGGATGTCCAAGCAATATTTGTGTCCGTGGGTAACGGCTGTACAGGCGATGCTTCCGGCTGTGCTGAAAGGGAAGTCGGAGAAGTGGCTGACGGCGACAGATGCATTAGACGAAGAGGCATGCGGGAGATCGGGGCTTCTATGGGAATTGTTTCGCAAACGGCAAATTCCGCTCTCAGAAGTGGAGAAACAATTTGCGGAGGAGTATTTGCTCGTTCCAGGCTGGATACAGAGCGGTTTGCTCGCTACGGAGTATCAAGTAAGGGACAGAATTACCCGCAAGCAGCAATCATTTGTCCGAAGCTTATTGGATGAGGGTAAGCTGGAAGAAGCGATTGGCTCGTTGCCGGCACGGGCAGAGCAAATGCGCCGTGTCCTTCAACTGATGCTCATGCACAAGGAGCAATCCTTATCTGTACAAATGCTGCGGGATGAATACGGAATTACCCGCTCTCCGCTAAAAAGCCTGGAATCAAAAGGCTGGATCGCTATTGAACAAGTGGAAGTGTACCGGGACCCGTACGCCAATCGACGATTCCAGGATAAGCAAAAACCCGTCTTTACTCCCGTACAGGAAGCGGCACTGACCCCTATCTTGCAATCGATTGAGTCAGGAACGTATGCTTCTTACTTGCTGCACGGCGTTACCGGAAGCGGTAAGACAGAAGTGTATCTCGAAGCGATCGAACGCACGTTGGAAAAAGGGCGCGAGGCGATCTTTCTCGTTCCGGAAATATCACTGACTCCCCAAATGGTGGAGCGCTTCAAAGCCCGTTTTGGTGCAGACGTAGCTGTTTTGCACAGTGCGTTGTCACAAGGAGAGCGTTATGACGAGTGGCGCAAGATCATTCGAAATCAAGTCAAAGTGGTGGTAGGTGCCCGATCTGCCATCTTTGCTCCGTTTCGGAATGTTGGTTTGATTGTCATTGATGAAGAGCATGAGAGCTCGTATAAGCAAGAAGAGACGCCGCGCTATCATGCACGGGAAGTAGCCCTGTGGCGAGCGAAAGAGAATCAGGGTGTACTTGTCATGGGAAGCGCGACTCCTGCTCTGGAGACGTATGCACTGGCTACGCGAGGCCGCTACGAGCTGTTGCGCATGCCGGAGCGTGTCGGGAATCGTCCGATGCCAGAGGTACATGTTGTGGATATGCGCGAGGAGCTTCAGGCCCAGAATCGTTCGATGTTCAGCCGGAAGCTGCATGAGATGATTGCGGATCGATTGGCAAAAGAAGAACAGATGGTCATTTTCCTTAACCGAAGAGGCTTCTCTACCTTTGTCATGTGCCGCTCCTGCGGTTATACGATGCGTTGTATTCATTGCGATATCTCGCTTACTTATCATAAAACGAATCATACGGCGCGCTGCCATTACTGTGGATACACCATCGCACAGCCTAAGCATTGTCCGGAGTGTCAAAGTGAGCATATACGCTTTTTTGGTACGGGAACGCAAAAGGTGGAAGCCGAGCTGGCAAAACTTTTCCCTGGAATCCGGGTCATCCGAATGGACGTGGACACGACCTCGCGAAAAGGCTCTCACGAAGAGCTGCTAAACAAATTCCGCTCGGGTCAAGGCGACGTTTTGCTCGGTACGCAGATGATTGCCAAGGGGCTTGATTTTCCACGCGTGACGCTGGCGGGAATCATTGCCGCGGATACATCCTTGCATCTGCCTGACTTCCGTGCAGCCGAGAAGACATTTCAGCTTTTGACGCAGGTAGGTGGACGGGCAGGACGGCATGAGCTGGACGGAGATGTCGTGATTCAGACGTATACGCCGGAGCATTACAGCATTGTTCATGCGACCAAGCATGATTATCCCGCATTTTATCAGGATGAAATGATGCAGCGCAGACGAACAGGCTACCCGCCGTACTTCCGTCTCGTATTAATTACGTTCAGCCACGAGGAGGTACCTGTTGTGATCCGTGGTGCGCATACGATGGCTGACTATTTGCGGCAGCGTTTGGCACAGACGACGATCCTCTTGGGCCCTGTGGCTTCGCCCATTGCCCGGGTGAAGGATAGATTTCGTTTTCAGATCATGCTAAAATATCGTGATGAACCGCAACTGTCAGACCTGCTCGCTCAGGCGACGGCTGCGTTTGAAGAATGGAACAAACAGCAGAAAGTATTGATGACGATTGACGTCGACCCTTACGTACTGCTTTAGGGAGGATATGAAACACATGGCGATTCGCACAATTGTAAAACATCCAGATCCGATTTTGCGTGAAAAGGCAATGGTCGTAACCAAATTTAATTCCAACTTGCACAAGCTGCTTGATGATATGGCAGACACGATGTACGATGCAGACGGTGTAGGCTTGGCTGCTCCACAAGTGGGCATCTCCAAGCGTGTCATCGTGATGGATTGCGGTGATGGACTGATTGAAATGATCAATCCGGAAATCATCGAGCATGAAGGGGAGCAATACGATTATCCAGAAGGCTGCCTAAGCATTCCTGGCCTGCAAGGAGACGTTCGTCGCCACAAGTGGATCAAGCTGCGCGGTCATGATCGTAACGGGAATGTGGTTGAGCTCGAGGCAGACGACCTGTTGTCACGCTGCGCTCAACACGAGATCGATCATTTGAACGGCGTCCTCTTTATCGATGTAGCTGACAAGGTGTACAAAGTAAACCCGAACCAGGAAGGGGAATAACCATTTGAAAGATGCTCGCATCCTGTTTATGGGTACGCCTGACTTTGCTGTATCGAGTCTTACGGCTGTGCTCGAAGCAGGTTACAACGTGATTGGAGTCGTAACACAACCCGATCGTCCCGTTGGACGCAAGCAAGTACTGACGCCGCCCCCCGTGAAGGAGGCGGCTTTGCGTCATGGGCTTTTGGTATTGCAACCGGAGAAAATCAAGGCAGAGGAAGCGCTTGATGAAGTGTTGGCGCTCGAGCCTGATCTCATCATTACCGCGGCGTATGGACAAATTTTGCCTAAGAAACTGCTCGATTCCCCGAAATATGGCTGCATCAATGTGCACGCCTCTCTTTTGCCAAAATATCGCGGGGGTGCCCCGATTCATAAATCGATTGTCGAGGGAGAAGCGGAAACAGGCGTGACCATCATGTACATGGTGGAAGCGCTCGATGCAGGGGATATGCTGTCCAAGGTAGTCGTTCCGATTGAGGAGCGCGATACCGTGGGAACTTTGCATGACAAATTGGCTGCGGCAGGCTCTGAGCTGTTGATTGCCACCGTTCCGCCCCTGTTGGCTGGTGAGCTTGTAGCAGAGCAACAGGATCATTCGGCAGCGACTTTTGCCCCGAATATCAAGCGTACAGACGAAAAAATTGACTGGAGCCGTTCTGCGGAACAGATTTACAACCAAGTCCGCGGCTTGAATCCGTGGCCAGTCGCATTTACTACATGCGAAGGCAAGATTTGGAAGTTGTGGTGGGTAGAAAAGATGCCTATGTCCGGTGAAGGAAAAGAGCCGGGAACAATCATCGCCCGCGAGGAAGACGGTATCGTTGTCGCTTGCGGTAGCGGCGCAGTGAAAATAACCGAATTGCAGCCAGAAGGCAAAAAACGTATGAGCGCACTCGACTTTTTGCGTGGAGCGGGCAGCAGCATTGAAATCGGCACAAAGGTAGGAGAATAGTCCGTGGCAAAAAAGGGAGCTCGCGATATCGCCCTCGATGTTTTGAACAGGGTAGAAGAACATAAGTCCTACAGCAATCTTGAGCTGCGCAATGTCCTGGACCGGGAAAATCTCAGTGCAGCAGATGCTGGGTTGGTGACAGAGCTTGTGTACGGTACCATTCAGCGCAAATTGACGCTGGATCATGTTCTGTCCCATTTTGTCGGGAATAAAAAGGTCCAGATCTGGGTCCGCAATTTGTTGCGTCTCAGCTTGTATCAAATTCGTTTTTTGGACCGTATTCCTGAGCGCGCTGCTGTACACCAAGCAGTTGAAATTGCCAAGAAACGCGGTCATCAAGGGATTGCTTCGATGGTCAACGGTGTTTTGCGCAATGTGTTGCGCCAGCCGGATGTGTGGGGGCGTCAGCCAAAAGGCGACCGTGCCATGCAAATCGCCGTAGCCCATTCTCATCCAGAATGGCTTGTGCGTCAGTGGCTTGAGGTATATGGCGAAGAGACGACCATTGCGATTTGCGAAGCCAACAACAGAACGCCGCATAGCTCTGTCCGAGTCAATGCATGGAAAACGACGAAGGATCAATTGCTGGACAAGCTGGCGGAAGAAGGGCTGGAGGGACAAGCGTCGACGGTCAGTCCTCATGCGATTCTGATGGAGGGCGGACATGCAGCAGGCTCACGCTTGTTCAAGGAAGGCTACTTCACGATTCAGGATGAGAGCTCTATGCTCGTAGCACCAGCTCTTGCTGCCGAACCAGGCATGCGCGTACTGGATGCTTGCGCGGCACCGGGTGGAAAAACAACGCACATAGCGGAAATGATGGAAAACCGTGGGCAAATCATCGCGAGTGACGTGCATCCGCACAAACGCGATCTGATTGCGAGTGCAGCGAAAAGACTCGGGATTACGATCATCGAGCCAATCGTTAGCGATGCACTGGACCTACCTGAAAAAGCGCTGGGAACTTTCGATCGAATCCTGCTGGATGCGCCATGTACCGGATTTGGCGTGATTCGTCGCAAGCCTGATCTTAAATGGAACAAAACGCCGGAAGATGTCCGTGCGATTGCTCAGTTACAGTATGAACTGCTCAAGACATTGGCGCCGATGCTTGCTCAGGGTGGTGTCATGGTTTACAGCACATGTACGATTGAGCCAGCAGAAAACCAGGAGATTGTTCGCCGTTTTGTCGAAGAACACCCTGATTTCGTATTCGATGATACACTGGCACAAGACCTGCCTGAGGCTGTCAGAAAGCATGTCGATGAAACCGGAGCCTGCGTACAAATTTTGCCTCATCATTTCGAGAGTGATGGATTCTTTATCGCGCGATTGAAACGAAGAGGATAAGGAAATGGACGTACAAACAAGGGGTGGCGCACCAGCAGGTGGAAAATGCCACTCCTTTGCCTTTGTTTGAGGGCGCTCAGATTGGTTTACACTAGGAAAAGTGACGCATTTATGAATCTGGATGTCAAAACCGTTTGAAGCGAGACGCCCCACGAGGTACAATGATAGAATGGATTTAGGCAAGCAATGATTTTGAGGATGTGGAGATAGAATGCCATTAACGACATTTACTGGCGCAAAGCCGCTTATTTACAGTTTGACGCAAGATGAAATGAAGGAATGGCTGGTTAGTGCCGGCGACAAAGCATTTCGTGCGCAACAAATTTTTGACTGGCTATATGTAAAGCGCGTCACTTCTTTTGACGAGATGAGCAATTTGTCCAAGGAGCTGCGCCAAAAGCTGGCGGATACATTCCGCATGGAGCCACTCAAGGAAATCACGCATCAGGAGTCGCAGGATGGGACGATCAAGTTTTTGTTCCAGCTTGTCGATGGACATGCGATTGAGACAGTAATTATGCGTCATAACTACGGAAACAGCATTTGTGTCACGACACAGGTGGGCTGCCGTATCGGATGTACGTTTTGTGCATCTACACTAGGTGGACTAAAGCGTAACCTGGATGCAGGTGAAATCGTCTCTCAAGTATTGACGGCACAACGCAGGTTGGATGCGGAAGGTGAGCGTGTCAGTCATGTTGTCGTGATGGGGATCGGGGAGCCATTCGAGAACTTCGAGAGCTTGATGGCGTTCTTGTCCGTCATCAACGATAACCGTGGCTTGAATATCGGTGCTCGTCACATTACGGTTTCCACCAGTGGAATTGTACCGAAGATTTACGAGTTTGCTGAACGAGGCGGGCAAGTGAACCTGGCGATTTCTCTGCACGCTCCAAACACGGAGCTGAGAAGCCAGCTTATGCCGATCAACCGCGGCTTCCCGCTCGCTAAGCTGATGGAAGCATGCCACCATTACATTAACAAGACAGGGCGCCGTATCAGTTTTGAGTACGGTCTATTCGGCGGGAAAAACGATCAGCCCGAGCATGCAGAGGAGCTGGCCGAACTCATTGGCGATATGCTTTGTCACGTGAATCTGATCCCGGTGAACTACGTACCAGAGCGTGATTATGTGCGCACGCCACGCAATGAGATTTTTCAGTTCAAACGCATTTTAGAGGAAAAAGGAATCAATGTGACCATCAGACGCGAGCAAGGCAGTGACATTGCTGCTGCTTGCGGACAATTGAGGGCACAACACGCTAAAGAAACCGTGGGGTGATGCCATGGAAATCGCGATGAAATCCCATGTTGGCCGCGTTCGTCAGGTTAACGAGGACTATTATGCCTGTGTGACCGATTTAAACGGACGCGTGCTCGCCATTGTAGCAGATGGTATGGGTGGCCATCAGGCTGGTGATATCGCCAGTCGCCTAGCTGTTGAGCGAATAGTAAAAGAACTGCGTCACCTAGATGGGGACCTTGAAGCAGAGGACGTGCGCGAGCAATTGATGAACGCCGTCCTGCTTGCAAATAAAGAAGTCTATGAATATGCGACTGAACATCCGGAGTGCAGTGGTATGGGCACAACCGTGGTTGCTGCCTTGTTCGACCAGTCCTCCGTGATTACCGCGCATATTGGCGACAGCCGTCTGTATTTTTACAACCAAGACGGACTGGTCATGAAAACAGAAGACCATTCCCTTGTCAATGAGCTGGTGAAAAGTGGACAGATTACAGCCGAGGAGGCTTCTGTCCACCCTCACCGCAACGTTATTATGCGCTCGCTCGGGACAGAACCGGATGTGCTCATTGATCTTGGGCAGTTTGAATGGTCAGAGGGTGATGTCGTCTTGATTTGCTCAGATGGGTTGAGCAACAAAGTCAGTCATCCTTCTATAGAAGAAACTTTACAGAAACAGATATCGTTACAAGCGAAGGTGGACGGTTTGGTGCAGGAAGCACTGGATGCCGGTGGGGAAGATAACATAACGCTGGTTGCCGTACGAAATACGCTTGATGCCGGTCAGAAAGAGGGGTGAGAGAGATGGAAGGTCAACGACTGGGAGGACGATACCAAATAGAATCCCGCGTCGGTGGGGGCGGTATGGCCATTGTATACAAGGCCAAAGATTTAATTTTGAATCGTCCAGTGGCAGTCAAAGTGTTGCGTTCACAGTTTGGTACGGACGAAGATTTCGTCAATCGTTTCCGACGTGAAGCGCAGGCAGTGGCGAGCTTATCTCACCCCAATGTGGTTGGGGTGTATGATGTCGGTCAGGATGGCGATACCCATTACATGGTGATGGAGTACATAGAAGGCTATACGTTGAAAGAGGTCATTATTCAACGTGGTGCGCTGCCGGTAGAAGAGGCAGTGCGGATCGCCGAGCAAATTTGCGATGCACTCGATCATGCGCATCAAAACCAGATCATTCATCGAGATATTAAGCCGCATAACATTATGATTGGAAAAAATGGTCGGGTGAAGGTTACGGATTTCGGGATTGCGCGAGCCGTTACTTCCGCAACGATTACGCATACAAATGCGATGCTTGGCTCTGTCCATTATTTTTCGCCAGAGCAGGCACGCGGTGGGATTACCGGGGAAAAATCCGATATTTACTCGCTGGGGATCGTCTTGTACGAAATGGTGACGGGTGAACTTCCGTTTTCTGGTGATTCGCCTATATCAGTGGCGCTCAAACATTTGCAGGAGCCGCTTCCAGAGCCGCGTCAGGTCAATCCGGCTATTCCACAGAGTGTGGAAAATGTCATTTTGAAAGCGCTGGTAAAGGATCCATTTCTCAGATACGCATCCGCGAGTGAAATGCTAGAAGATTTGGAGACCTGCTTGTTCCCAGAACGATTAAACGAAGAAAAGCTAACGTTCCCGGTGGATGAAGAGATGACGCGAGTGGTGCCGATCATCACACCTGAAATGCTCGAAGGCCACACCAATGGCAAAACCGGAGGAGCGGGGCGTAGCCGCTATGAACAGCGCACAGAAGAAGAGGATGTCAAACCAGCGAAGAAACAATGGTGGGTCAAAGCGCTGCTGTGGATAGGCGGTATCGGACTGTTTTTCGTACTGGCATTCTTCGGATTTAACTTACTCTTGAATTTGTTCCCGTCCGTTCCAGAGGTGAATGTACCTCATGTGGAGGGTAGAGAAGTGTCACTCGCGGAGAAGGAGATTCAGAATGCCAAGCTGGTTGCCCGTATCGTCGAAGAGGCAGATGATACGATAGAAAAGGGAATGGTGATACGCCAGGACCCTGCACCTCCCATGCGGTTAAAGGAAAATTCCGTTGTGACCTTGTTTGTAAGCAAAGGACAACAAGAGATCAACATGCCAAATCTGGTTACGTTGCCGCGAGCAACAGCAGAGGAAGCATTGAAAAGCAATGGTTTCAAACTGGAGAATGTCACTTTCGTAGAAGAAGAGGATGACAAGGCTGAGGTAGGGACGGTTATCAAGCAGTCTCCAGCCGCAAATGAAAAGGTCTTCCCGACTAAAACAAATGTGACGGTCACGATTAGTAAAGGAAAAGCCTTCGTGAAAATGCCGGATGTCCGGAATATATCGGTAGAAGCTGCACAAGTAGAATTGTACAAGAGAGGATTGTCTGTCGGGAAAATCACCGAAGTGCCTACTTATACGACCGACAAACCAGGCATTGTTCTCAGCACTCACCCATACGATCCGGGAATGGATGTGCAAAAGGGTGTAGCGGTTCCGCTTGAGGTCAGCAATGGACAATTCCCGCAGGACGCCAAGACCGGGACTTCGCCTGTCTATCTCGATGTAATGCCGGGTGATACATTGGAAGTGCAAATCGAAGTAACGGATGCCACCGGTACGAAGGTTGTGCAGACTGAGACTGTTTCTGAAAGCAAAGAATACAACGTGCAATACGTAGTGTCGCCTCAAAAAGATGCGTTGATCAGGCTGTTGGTGAAAGGGCCGAACATGAACAACTTTATGGAGGCACAAAAGTATTCGATTTCCTATAGCAGCTTGCCATAGTGTAGTGGAGGGACATGAATGCCAGAAGGACGGATTGTGAAAGCGCTCAGCGGTTTCTATTATGTAGCCGACGAAGGGCGAATCTACAGTTGCCGTGCACGAGGGCTCTTCAAGAAAAAAGATGCAAAAGTAAACCCACTGGTTGGGGATTGGGTCGTCTACGATGTGATCAATGAGGAAGAAGGCTATATCATGGAGGTGGGCGAACGGACGAATGAGTTGGTTCGTCCGCCCATTTCCAATGTGGATCAGGCGGTACTTGTCTTTTCGATGTACAAGCCGATGTTCAGTCCGTTGCTGTTGGACAAGTTCCTGACGCACACGGAGCATGCAGGGATTGATTCTGTGATTGTATTATCCAAAGCCGATCAAGTGTCGGAAGAAGAGGTAACCGAAATCGTGGAGAAGTACGAAGCGATCGGGTACCGCGTGATTCCGACCTCAACGGCGGATGAACGCGGTGTGGAGGACGTGCGTGAGATTTTGCGGGACCGTATTTCGGTTTTTGCCGGTCAGTCAGGGGTAGGCAAATCCTCCTTGATCAACATGCTGTTTCCGGGTGTCAGCCTGCAGACAGGAGATGTCAGCCAAAAGCTCGGACGCGGAAAGCACACAACTCGTCATGTCGAGCTGATTCCGCTTGCGGGCGGCGGCTATGTGGCAGACACACCGGGCTTCAGTTCACTGGAATTTATCGATTTCTCCGAGCTTGACCTGGCGGAATCCTTCCGGGACTTTGCCGATCGCAGCTCGGAATGCAAGTTCCGTGGCTGTCTTCACGTAAGCGAGCCAGCTTGTGCTGTTCAGGCCGCGCTGGAGGCTGGAGAGATCAGTGAACAGCGCTACGAGCACTACAAACAATTTCGCGAAGAGCTAAAAGAATACCAACGGAGGAACAAACCATGGTAAAAATCGCACCTTCTATCCTATCTGCTGATTTTGCCCGTCTGGGTGACGAAATTCTCGATGTCGAGAAAGGAGGAGCAGACTGGATTCACGTGGATGTAATGGATGGACACTTCGTTCCAAACATTACGATCGGCCCTCTGATTGTGGAGGCGATTCGCCCAGTGACCAAGCTGCCTCTCGATGTACACTTGATGATCGAAGAACCAGATCGCTACATTCCGCAATTCGCGAAAAGTGGGGCGGACTGGATTACGGTTCATCAGGAAGCATGCCGTCATCTGCATCGCACGCTGTACTTGATCAAGGAGCAAGGTGTGAAAGCGGGAGTGGTATTGAACCCGGCAACACCGATTTCCACGATCGAGCCAGTCCTTGCTGATTTGGATATGGTTCTCCTCATGACAGTGAACCCTGGTTTTGGTGGACAAAAATTCATTCACAGCGTTGTACCAAAGGTTGCCCAGTTGCGTAAAATGCTGAACGAGCGTGGCTTGGGGCATGTGGAAATCGAAATCGATGGTGGGGTCAATGCACAAACAGCACGTTTGTGCGAGGAAGCAGGAGCCACTGTTCTCGTTGCGGGAAGCGCGGTATTCAATCAGGAAAATCGCGGTCAAGCGATCGCTGCGATTCGTGGACAGTAAGAATAACGCTTAGCTGCTGTAAGCTGACGACGATATGCAATCGGCGTCAGCTTTTTTGTGCTTTCCTCTGTTTATATTCCGCTCGGAATAATTTGAATATTATAATTAATCGTATGATAAATCAATTAATAATAAAAATAAAAGAATAATTATAGTTCATGCTACAAATAAAATAAAATCGAATTATTCCTGGTTTAACAAGGATTATAAGTGGTATGCGGTAAAGGTTAATTAACAAAAATAAAACATTTTGGAAAATATTGCTTTTTAATAAATATAATGATTAAATCAAATCATCCGGATAGTGGTAAATATTTCCTATCTGAGAGATACTGGCCAGTATCAAGAAATGTTGTTGCCGTCTAAAAAATTCAGGAGTTGATCAAGTATGAAATCGTTATGGAAAAACAGCGTAGCGGTTCTCACCATTCTCACCATTCTGCCATTTTCACAAACTGCTGTTCACGCTGAACAAAAACATTCGGAGTCGGTTAAGGCTTCTCAAGTAGACGTACAAACGAAAAAATTATCTATCGAAAAAGAAGGTACATTGTCAGCGGCTGAACGAGCATTCGTAGGAAAAGTAAAAGCGAAGAAGGGGGTACATCGCCAAGGCGATCTGTATGTGGTCTCCCGTGGTGAAATGCCTACCTCTGGCTATAGTTTGAAGGTTGTTGGAACAGAGCAAGGATGGGAAATGCTCACGGTTTATGTAGAGCTGACAAATCCTGCTCCAGAAGACATTGTAATGCCAGCGGTGCACACACCTTATATCATTGTACGGGCAAGCCTACCGCCTTACACAACAATGGTGTTTATGGATGCAAAAACTGATAAGGTGTTGTTCCAATAAAGTGCTTGATGGATAGAAGTGAAAAAAGACCGGATGCTTATATCCGGTCTTTTTTAGTAGGGGACATGCTATTCTCTATGCAAGATGAATGGTAATTTAAGGCTGATTCGAGGTTACATACGTACCGGCGATCAAATCATGGATTGAGCGTTTATCCTGACGAACAGCAATCATGATAGCGCTGACGATGACACCAAGACCGAGTGTAATGACGTACACGATCCCTCCGACCAAGTTGCGTAACAGCATGGTTCCGATTCCTACAGGCTCTCCATCGAGTCGGGCGATGCGAATACCGACAATTCTTTTGCCCACCGTATAGCCATGCCAAAATACAGGCACAAGGAGGCTGTACAGCGAGGAGATGATATTGGTAACAAGATTGTCTTCGGTATTGCCTGTTATGATATAGGTGATCAGCAGTAGCGGTAGTCCGACAATGATTGCATCTAGCAGCCCGGCACCGAGCCGGCGCCAAAATCCTACGGGATTGCTTGGCGATGTGGTGATTGATTCCATGTTTTCCCTCTCCTTGTTGTTCGAATAGGAATATATATGACCGCCCATTCGAAAATAGTGCAGATAAGGCTCCGTCGTTAACTAGACGGAGCCTTAATTTTCCATAAAATTATACACTTGTAAATTTATTATGACAAGGTTAAAAACATCCGGAGCATGACGGCAATCCTGCCAGGAATAGCGTCAATGACGATATGCTCATGGGAGGCGTGGGCTCCATCACCAACAGGTCCCAAGCCGTCAAGCGTTGGTGTTCCAGCATCAGCTGCGAAGTTTCCGTCGCTTGTTCCGCCTACACCTTGCTCCGTCAATTCAAAACCTTCCAGACGCGCTTGTTCCTGAGCATGCAAGAACAGTTGCTCGGTACCAGCAGTTCGTTCCATAGGAGGCTTGGTGATTCCCCCTTCCACGAACAGCTTGGCTTCCGGATGGACAGGGGTCAGCTGACTCATCAATCGGGTAATACGCTCGCTTTCCTCGCGGCTTTGGATACGAACATCAATTTCTGTCATGGCAAAGTCAGGCACGACGTTCGATGCACTTCCGCCTGTAATGGTACCGACAGACAAGGTTGTGCCCGCTTCATAATTCGTAAACGATTGAATAGCGAGGACGTGGTGAGCCAGCTCAGCAATCGCATTGATCCCCTTGGCGTGATCATTGCCTGCATGTGCAGCGCGGCCTGTTACTTTTAGAATGAAGTCTCCGCCGCCTTTGCGGCTTGTTTTCAAAGAGCCATCTCCCGCTGCGGGCTCCAGTACCAATGCATATTTACTTCTTTTTGCTTCCTCTCTAATGAGCATTTCGGAGGAAACACTGCCAATCTCTTCGTCGGTGTTCCAAAAAAAGACGAGTTTATGTTTGGGCGAAAGATTATGTTCCATCATGGCGCGCAGGGCGAAATAGCTAAAAACGATTCCTGCTTTCATGTCGTAGGTACCAGGCCCATAGAGTCGGCCATTTTCCTCACGACAAGGCTCAACGGCTAATGTTCCAATCTCTTTTACGGTATCGAAGTGACCGAGAATGAGGATTTGTTCATCGCCATCTCCATACTCCATTCGCAGTTGATTTCCGTATTGCTCTTGTGGCAAGGTCTCCACCCGACATCCTAATTGGCGAAAGCGTTCTGCGATCAGGCTGCCTAATCGATCGACAGCTTGCTTGTTATGGGTGGGTGTTTCCATCTCTACATATGTACGCAGTTCCTCGATAATTTCTGGGAGCTGCTGCCGAAAATAGGACGTCCAATTTTTCTCCATGTCAGCCTCCTGTAAATCCTTTTACTAGCACTATAAAGCCTTGTTTGCTTTTCTGCCACAAAAATAAAGATTTGTATATAAAATTCTGTATATTCCGCATTTAAAATGCAAGTAAAAAATGATTGAAATTGTTCAGATTATGAGTAAAATAATCATTGTGATGCATAAATATAAGTTTTCATGCAAATTAATGCTACGAATAGACTGCTTTATGCGTAAAAATCATAACAACGGGGGTTCATCATGAAGAAAACAAAATCATTTATTTCTCTGGCACTTACTTCCATGCTTGCGGCAGTCGTGATCGCTGGATGCGGCACAGGCAATCAGACGGCAACAGGACAAGCACCTGCGCCTTCTGCTGGCGACAAGAAAACATTGGTCATGGCTACTTCTGCTGACTATAAGCCGTATGAATATCACGATCTGAGCAGCGGAAAAGATGAGATTGTCGGCTTTGACATTGATATCGCGAAATACATTGCAAAAGAGCTCGGCTACGAACTGCAAATCAACGACATGAACTTTGACGGGCTTATTCCGGCACTGCAAACGAATCGCGCAGACTTCGTTATGGCGGGCATGACAGCAACACCTGAGCGCGCGAAGAACGCTGATTTCTCCACCATCTATTACGATGCGAAAAATACGATCGTAGCAAAGAAAGACAGCAATTTGACCAAGCCTGAGCAATTGGCTGGCAAAAAAGTGGCGGTACAGCTCGGTTCTATTCAGGAAGGGGCAGCAAAAGAACTTGCAAAGACTGTTTCCGGCTTGCAGATCACATCTCTGAACAAGCTGCCTGAGATTGTTGAAGAAGTAAAAGCGGGCCGTGTAGATGCTGCCATTATTGAGGACACGGTAGCAAAAGGCTTCGTGGCAAACAATGACTCTCTGCAATTCACCACGATTGAAGAAAATGAAAAGAATGGCTCTGCTGTTGCGTTCCCAAAAGGATCGCCGCACGTAGAGAAATTTAATGAAGTGATTAAAAAGATGCAAGACAATGGAGAAATGGACAAGCTGATTCAAAAATGGTTCGGTCAATAATCTCTCCAGACAACGAGGAATAACTGTATAAGCAGCAAGAGGGGAGAATGGGCATGAATTTGGATTTTGCACAAATCGTGCCCTATATTCCTTTCATATTGGAAGGGATAAAGGGCACGCTACTTGTTACCTTAATTTCGGTTGTATTAGGATTTTTCTGGGGCTCTATCCTCGCACTCATTAAAATTTCAAGAGTAAAATTGCTGAACTGGCTCGCGGTTGCCTATACCTCTGTTTTTCGCGGGACACCTTTGATTTTGCAGTTGACCTTTGTGTATTTTGCAACGCCTCAGCTTACTGGCTACAATATTTCACAACTGGAAGCAGCTGTTTTGACGTTTACATTAAACTCAGGTGCGTACATTTCCGAGACAATTCGTGGCGGAATTTTGGCGGTGGATAAAGGGCAGTGGGAAGCGGCCAAAGCGCTTGGGGTACCTTATCACCGGATGATGCTCGACATTATTTTGCCGCAGGCTGTCAAAAATATCTTGCCTGCTCTTGTCAATGAAACGATTGCACTCTTGAAGGAATCCGCACTCGTTTCCACGATTGGTCTTGCAGACATCATGCAGAACGCGAACGTGGTCAAAGGCACCATCTTCCGCTATTTTGAGCCATACATGATGGCCGGTATCCTGTACTATGTCATGGTTATGATCCTGACTTGGGTAGCTCGCGTACTGGAACGGAGGATGAGACTCAGTGATTAAGATTGATAACATTACGAAGTCATTCGGACAACTGAATGTATTGAAGGGCATCACGACGAACATCGGAAAAGGGGAGGTTGTCGCCATCATCGGTCCATCTGGATCGGGGAAGTCAACGCTATTGCGTTGCATCAACCTGATGGAGACACCAACGACGGGTACAATTGCAATCAACGGACAGGAAATCACGGCTCCAAAAGCTGACGTGATGGGCATTCGTCAGCAAATCGGGATGGTTTTCCAGCATTTTCACCTGTTTCCGCATATGACGGTATTGAAAAACTTGACCTATGCTCCGATGAAAGTAAAAGGCATGTCTGCGGCTGAAGCGGAACAAAAGGCGAGAGAGCTATTGGCGCGCGTAGGGCTGGCAGACAAAGCGGATGTCTTTCCATCACGTTTGTCAGGTGGTCAGAAGCAGCGTGTAGCCATTGCCCGTTCGCTTGTGATGGAGCCGCAAATCATGCTCTTTGACGAGCCGACCTCTGCCCTCGATCCAGAGATGGTCAAGGAGGTTTTGGAGGTTATGAAGGGGCTGGCTGATAGTGGAATGACCATGGCAATCGTCACGCATGAAATGCGCTTTGCTGAAGAAGTGTCAGACCGTATTTTGTTCCTCGATGATGGTCGTCTCTTGGAGGATACGCCACCAGAAGAGTTTTTCCAAAAACCAAGAAGTGAACGTGCCCAGCAGTTTTTGGAGAAGGTTCGGTAATACAACTAGCCGCAGTGCCGATGAGGCAGCGGCTTTTTTCTTTGACACGAGCATAGACTTGGGCTAGAATCAGTAACATTATCCGTGTAAAAAATTTTTATTTATTCTATTTTGAGGAGTGACTATATTGGATCGTCAACGGTTGGTCATTTTGTTGGAAATGGCGATGATGGCGGCTCTTGCAATTGTGTTTGGTCAGATCAAGGTTTTCGAAATGCCGCAGGGTGGCTCTGTGTCCTTGGTGATGGTGCCAATCGCGTTGATCGCTGTTCGCCGTGGACTTGCTGCTGGTGTCATTACGGGGCTTGTTGTCGGATTTCTTCAATTGCTCTTGGGCAGTACAGTTGTCCATCCGATTCAGCTGTTGCTGGATTATCCGCTTGCTTTTGGTGTATTGGGTCTCGCTGGGCTTTTTCGCCTGTCTGGCTACGAAGGGACGAAGCAACGAATCATGGTGCTGTGGAGTGGCCTTTTCATCGGCGTGATTGGACGATTTGTCTGCCATTTTCTATCGGGTATCATTTGGTTTGGCAGCTACGCGCCAGAAGGTATACCAGCCTGGAAATATTCCCTCTTTTATAACATCACGTATCTGCTGCCAGAAATGATCATCGCGGGAGTCGTTTTGACAGTTGTACTTAGCAGCGCATCGCAGCTGCTGTTCCCCGCACGCAATCGAGTTGCGTAAAAAAGGAAAAAATCGGTATCATGTACAAACTATCCACATAATGTAATCAGGCAGCGAGTTCCGTTGCCTGATTTTTTACTTCTTAGACAGATACTTTTTTCAGGTGGCAGGATACATGTTTATCCGACAGCAGAATATGATGTAATATGCACGTTTTTGAGAACACCTAAAGGAGGTGCTTACGCGAAATGGGATTGCGCTCCTATCGCCTGCGACAGGGGGGCGCCTTGCGACGTGTTCTCGGGGTTGCGTTGGCTGTCGGGGGAATCACCATTTTCCTGTATTGGGCACCTCCGTGGGTTTGGTATAGCCTATTGGCATTAGCACTCATAGGGGCCGGCGTGTATTTGTATCGTGTGTAGTAATTTCGGTGAGGAGGGGTAGCATGCGGTTTTACACCATCAAGTTGCCGAAGTTCCTGGGTGGCATGATTCGGGGCATTATCGAGGCGTTCAACAAGAAAAAGTGAAGTCTCGGCCCCGAGCCTCCTTTGGGAGAAGAGTGGAGAAACGGGAGAAATGCAAAAAAGCACCTCGAGGGTGCTTTTTTTCGCATAGCTGAGATCAACTATACGCGAGTTACGAGACCGGATTTCAGTGCTCGAGTACTTACATAAACGCGCTTCGGTTTTCCATTTACGAGAATGCGCACTTTTTGTACGTTGACACCCCAGGTGCGGCGAGTTGCGCGCATGGAGTGGGAGCGAGCGTTTCCAGCTTTAGCAGATTTACCTGTTACAAAGCAACGACGTGCCATTACGATCCACCTCCCTTGTTACATCTAAACGGGATTTCCTTTGTGGGAAATACAAATACTCGACTATATTAGCACAACATTGCTGTCAATTGCAATACTTGACAAGATGATTTACCCAGTCTTTCTCGGAGGGTTGATAGGATCGACAAAACGCTTCATTTCTATTAAGTGTTAGTGTAGAATTGTAAGGAAGCATGGTTACGCTTACCTATGACGGTCAAGCTGTTTAACAGAGGAGGAGTCCTTGCATGACAGTGGAAATGAATACATCGCTAGGAAAGATCGATGTTACAGAAGATGTGATCGCACGGATTGCTGGAGGCGCGGCCATGGAAGTTTTCGGACTTGTGGGCATGGCTTCTCGCAAAGCGCTGAAAGATGGAATCGCTGAGTTGTTAGGAAGAGACAACCTGAGCAAAGGTGTCGTCGTTCATAACACAAATGGCGAAGTAGTATTGGACATGCACATTATCGTCAGCTATGGCGTGAAAATTTCCGAGGTGGCAGGCAACGTTCAACGCCGTGTTCGCTATACCTTGGAGCAAACGGTAGGCATTGATGTGACTGCTGTTAATATTTTTGTGCAGGGAGTTCGTACAGACAGGGATATGTAAGGAGGAACATCAGTTGGTACATACGCGTCTAGATGGCGTGCTGTTTAGCCGGATGGTTTACCTGGGGGCGAACCTTTTATCCGACAACGTCAGAGTAGTGGATGGATTAAACGTCTTTCCTGTGCCGGATGGCGATACGGGGACAAACATGAATTTGACTTTCTCTTCCGGTGTGGAGGAGCTAACTCGAAAAGAATCCCCCCGAATCACTGAATCGGCTGCTGCTTTGGCGAAAGGTCTGTTAATGGGCGCGCGCGGTAACTCCGGCGTGATTTTGTCCCAGTTATTCCGCGGCTTCAGCAAATCAGTCAATGGAAAAGATGAGGTTAACGCCCGTCAGTTTGCCGATGCCTTGAAAGCTGGTGTTGACTCTGCGTATCAGGCAGTGATGAAGCCGGTAGAAGGCACGATTTTGACTGTTGCCCGTGAAGCGGCGGAGATGGCTGTGCGTGCAGCGCGCACGTCAGATGATATTATCTCTGTCATGGAAAAAACATACGAGCAGGCACAGGCTACGCTGTTGCGCACGCCGGAAATGCTGCCTGTTCTCAAAGAAGTGGGCGTAGTCGACTCAGGTGGACAAGGTCTGTTGTTTATTTATGAAGGGTTTTTGCGAGCATTGCGCGGGGAAGAGCTATCTGCTGATCGTGAGCGCTCGGTACCTAAAATCGGTCAAGAAGAGCTGGACAAGCTGATTTCTGAGCAGCATAATGCACAAATCCACATGAAAACAGAAGACATCACGTACGGGTATTGTACGGAGTTTATGGTTCATGTCACGCACAGCACAGAGCCGAACAAAAAGCCGTTCTCTGAAGCCCTGTTCCGCAGCCATCTGGATACGATGGGCGATTCACTACTGGTCGTCTCTGATGATGAAGTCGTCAAGGTACATATTCATGCAGAGCATCCGGGAAGCGTTCTGCAATACGCTCAGCAATTCGGCAGCCTGCATCGACTGAAAATAGAAAACATGCGCGAGCAGCATGCGAACATTCTCAAAGCGGAAGAGAGCAAGGGACAGGCGAAGCCAGAAACAGCTGTTCAGCCTGCTACAGATCTGCTTCCATACGGATTGATCGCGGTAGCTGCTGGTGAGGGAATCGCTACGATTCTGCGTAGCATGGGTGTGCATGTGGTAGTAGAGGGTGGCCAAACGATGAACCCGAGCACAGAGGACTTCATGAAGGCCATCGCAGGGCTCCGTGCACAGCACATCATCATCCTGCCAAACAACAGCAATATCATCATGGCTGCACAGCAGGCATCCGACCTCGCTGAAGTTCCTGTTTCAGTCATACCGACGAAGAGCATTCCGCAGGGATTGGCAGCACTGGTCAGCTTCCGTGCAGATGTTGAACCAGAAGTGAACGTGCAAGCAATGACCAAGGCGATTGCCCAGGTGAAAACAGGGATGGTAACCCACGCGGTTCGTGATACGCAGATGGGTGAGGTACAAATCAAAGAAGGCGACTTTATCGGCATGGCCGAGAAGGAAATCGTCACTGCAGGTCCTGACTTGTTAGCTTGCGCAACGACGCTGCTCTTGGGAATGGTGGATGAAGACTCCGAAATCATTACGATATTCTTAGGAGAAGATGCGACAGAAGATCAGGCTCATGCTCTGGAAAAAGCTTTGTCCGATTCATATCCGGATGTGGAAGTTGAGATTCAGGCAGGCGGTCAACCGTTGTATCCATTCATTTTTTCTGTCGAGTAAAAAGCCAACTTTTGAACACGAATGAATAGGGAGAGGAGCGATCGAGAATGCCAATTGTGATTCTTACCGACAGCGCGTCTGATATCGATGCGTCTGAGAGGCAGTCATTGGGGATCGTGGCCGTCCCGTTGAAAATCATGTTTGGGGCGGAAACGTATGTGGACGCAGTCACTATCTCGTCTTCGGAGTTCTTCGATAAGCTGAAGCAATCGAGCGTGATGCCGACGACCTCGCAGCCGTCTCCGCTTGAATTTGCCGAAGCGTACAAAGCGATCTATGAGAAATATGGCAAGGACGTGCAAATCATTGCCATACTCTTATCGAGTTCCTTATCGGGTACGTATCAATCAGCAATGATCGCCAAGTCGATGCTGGATGAAAATATCGACATTACGGTGATCGATTCCCGCAAAGCTTCGTTTGTTCATGGAATGATCTGCGTGGAGGCTGCCAAAGCCGCGCAAGCAGGCAAGAACAAGGAGCAGATTCTGGATCAGATTGATCGTTATTTGGATGAGGTGCAGGTATACTTTATTGTGGATACACTGGAGTTCCTGCAAAAAGGCGGTCGGATCGGCAAAGCATCTGCCGTCATCGGTTCGCTCTTGAATATCAAGCCGATTTTGACACTGGATGCTGCTGGGTACGTGTCTGCTTTTGACAAGGTACGAGGGACGAAGAAAGCCCTGAATCGCGTATTTGAAGCGTTGCAGGAATACGCGCAAGGCGAGCCTGTGAAAATCGCCATGCTGCACAGCAGTGTTCCAGATCAAGCGGCTGAGCTCTTGGAGCGACTCAAGCAAGAGTTTACGGTAACGGATTCTTGGCTGGAACAGATTGGTCCCGTGATCGGTACGCATACTGGTCCAGGGCTACTTGGGTTCGTTATGGTGAAAGATAAGTAAGGATTATATGGTTTAGAGAGAAGCTTCCCTGAGGTAGGGGGCTTCTTTTTTATACAGAGGTTCTGTTAAAACAATTTAAAAGTGATGAAAAATAAGGGGGGGTTTGGTGAATAAGGATGATTTTTTTATTGAGTTGGAGGATATTGTATATGACTCTTTATTTATTGGCGGTCATAAAGATGATTTGAATAAAGAAATTTCTGCTAATAGGTGGTCTATTTCTTTAAGTATGCAGTTAGCTAGTCAGATCACAGTTTCTGAGTTCATGAACTTTTTCCATAAAGTAATAGAGAATAGACAACAGCAAATTTTAAAATCAAATAGTGATCATGGAATGCTGTTATATGTTTGGTTCGATTGGCAGGCTTCGCAACTAAGATTTAATCTTATCTCTCAGATTCATGATAGACTCCCTTTTAGCGGAAAGATTGAAATCCTTGATGAGCTTGAACCAATCATTAACGAGTTTATTCACTTTCCTTATCATGATGGAATTCCAATAGTAGAAACAGCAAACGAAGGAAATGATGTTCAAGCCGATTTTGACCGTGAATTAGATCCCGTAAAAGTATTCCTAATTTCACTTCCAAAGAAATAAAATGAAATCCATGAAATTTGAACGCTTACCATGTTGGTTGTGGCTTAGAGGATTACCGGCTTGACTAGCCTTGTCGCCCCCCGTCTTCTCAGTGGGAGTTTTTTCATTCATCCTGATTTGACCGCATGTTGTCTGCGTAAATCGGTTATGATTGCTTTACGTACAGTTTCCTCTGTAGCGCTTTCAATGGCTGTAGGATACAATGAGAGTGAATCTTGTTGAACCCCTTGTGATTCAGGAGGAGAACCGGTTGAAGTACAAAAGCGTATTTGATATTATCGGTCCAATCATGGTTGGACCATCTAGCTCCCATACGGCTGGTGCAGCTCGTATCGGTCGTGTGGCTCGCAAGCTGTTAGGCAGAATGCCTTTGCGAGCAGAAATTGTTTTTTACGGCTCATTTGCAAAAACATATCAAGGACATGGTTCTGATGTGGCAACAGTGGCAGGAATTCTTGACTTTGACACGTCGGATTTGCGTCTGAAAAATTCGCTGGTGATCGCAGAAAAAGCTGGCATGGAAGTGGAGTTGTCCACTTCTGATGTTTTGACAGAGCACCCGAATACGGCGCGGATCAAGCTGTCTGATGATGAGCATCAGATTGAAATCGTTGGTGTCTCCATTGGTGGCGGGAAGATCGAAGTGTTGGAAGTGAACGGGTTTTCCTTTCAGTTGGGCTTCGATACACCGACGCTCTTGGTCTTGCATGAGGATCGCTTTGGGATGATTGCAGCTGTGGCAAAGGTGCTAACCCAGCACAACATTAATGTGGGGCTTATGGAAGTGTCTCGACACACACGCGGTTCGCGTGCTTTGATGGCAATCGAAACGGATTCGACGATCTCCCCGGAAGTCCTGGAGGAAATTCGTCAAATCCCGCATATCTTTGACGTATCCCTGCTCGCATTGAACTAAGCAAAAGGACGAGCAGGATTAGAGGAGTGAACAACCAGATGTTTCGTAATGTGGCTGAACTAGTGGAGTTGGCCGAATCCCAGGGGAAGAAGATCTCCGAGGTGATGATTGAAGCAGAAATGGAAGTTTCCCAGCGTAGTCGGGATGCCATTATGCAAGATATGTACGCCAACCTCGATGTAATGGAAAAAGCAGTGCGTCGCGGGCTTACCGAAGACATTCGCTCGCATAGCGGATTGACGGGCGGCGATGCGAAGAAGCTGCAAACATATATGGAGACCAAGACGTTTTTGTCCGGTCCTACACTTTTGAATGCCGTCTCGATGTCTGTAGCGGTTAACGAAGTAAATGCTGCGATGGGTACGATTGTCGCAACACCTACAGCAGGAGCATGCGGCATTGTACCAGGGACGTTGTTTGCCGTATCTGACAAGCTACAGCCAACCCGCGAGGAAATGGTCAACTATTTGTTCACAGCAGGCGCTATCGGGTATTGCATTGCCAATAACGCATTCATTTCGGGCGCTGCGGGTGGTTGCCAGGCAGAGGTAGGCTCTGCAACAGCCATGGCCGCTGCGGCAATTGTAGAAATGGCTGGCGGTACGCCTGAGGAATCTGCCCAAGCAGTGGCGATCGCGTTGAAAAATATGCTCGGTCTGGTCTGTGACCCCGTAGCCGGACTGGTTGAAGTACCATGTGTCAAACGAAATGCGATGGGAGCAGCGATTGCGACGGTAGCCGCAGATATGGCAATGGCAGGCATCAAGAGCGTAATCCCGACAGATGAAGTCATCGATGCCATGTACCGAATCGGCTGCGCCATGCCGACTACGCTGAAAGAAACTGCACAAGGTGGTCTTGCTGCTACGCAAACGGGACGCATGATCGAAGCCAAAGTGTTCGGCGTACGGATGGAGAAGTAAGATGGCTGGTGCATATCAATCGCCCGTCTCCCTTTTGCACGGGGTAGGGGAAGAGCGGGCGAAGGCATTTGCAGGACTGGGAATCAACAGCATCGGTGATTTGCTGGAGTATTTCCCGTCTCGCTATGAAGATTACCGTGTGCGCGATTTGACAGAAGTAAAAGACGGAGAGAGGGTCACGCTGGCAGGTACGGTGTACGGCGAACCCTCTGTTCGTTTTTATGGAAAAAGAAAATCACGACTGTCCGTCAAGGTTGTCATGGATCGTGTCGTGGTGACGGCTGTCTGGTTCAATCAGACGTTTGTTAAAAGCAGACTGTCGCCAGGCAAGGAAATACTCGTCACAGGAAAATGGGACAAGCACAAGCTACAAATCACTGTAAGCGAGATGACAGAAGTAGACTCCGAACGCGCGACAAAACGAGGCGAGCTTGCCCCTGTCTATCCGCTTGGCGGCGATATGACGCATACCCTGCTGCGAAAAACCATTCAACAGGCGTTGCGTCAATATGGCAAGGAGATTCCTGAGATCCTTCCTGCGGATATCGTGGAGCGCTACCGACTGATGCCGCGGATGCATGCTTTTCATTCGATTCATTTTCCTGAAAATGCGGAAGATGGTCGTCAAGCGCGGCGACGGATTATGTTCGAGGAGCTTTTCTTATTTCAGTTAAAAATGCAAACACTGCGCAAAATCAATCGGCAGCAAACAGAAGGCGTAGCTTTGGAGATTCCGATGGAAGAGGTACGGGAATTTGTCAAAGGCTTACCGTTCCCGCTGACAGATGCGCAGAAGCGAGTGGTAAAAGAAATTTTGGACGACATGCGGGCCCCTCATGCGATGAATCGGCTGCTGCAAGGGGACGTAGGCTCGGGGAAAACCGTCGTAGCCGCCATTGCGCTAATTGCTGCGGTGAAAGCCGGTTATCAGGGAGCGCTGATGGTACCGACGGAGATTCTCGCCGAGCAGCATGTGCAGTCGTTGACGAAGCTCTTGTCCGATTACGGCATTCAGGTCGCGCTCTTATCTGGCTCGCTGACGGCGAAACGTAGACGCGAAGTCATCGGCTCTCTGCAAATGGGGTTAATCGATGTCGTAGTCGGTACCCATGCGCTCATTCAAGAGGACGTCTTTTTCTCCCGTCTTGGTCTCGTGATTACGGACGAGCAGCACCGATTCGGTGTGGAGCAGCGGCGAATTTTACGGAATAAAGGCTTGTCGCCTGATGTCTTGTTTATGACTGCAACGCCAATTCCGAGAACACTGGCAATTACGGCATTTGGCGACATGGACGTCTCGACGATTGATCAAATGCCTGCGGGGCGCAAACCAATTGAGACGACATGGAAAAAGCATGATCAGTTTCCGGCTGTGCTGGAGCAAATGCGGGATGAGCTGCGCAAAGGGCGGCAGGCGTACGTCATTTGTCCACTCATTGAGGAATCCGAAAAGCTCGATGTGCAAAATGCGATTGATGTACATGCTCAGCTCACACACATTTTCCCTGAATTCGGCGTGGGCCTGATGCATGGGCGACTGCCAGCGAAGGAAAAGGATGCTGTCATGCAAGCCTTTCTTGCGGCAGAGCACGCTGTCCTGGTCAGTACAACGGTCGTAGAGGTCGGTGTGAATGTGCCGAATGCCACCTATATGGTGATTTATGATGCGGAGCGGTTTGGTCTTGCTCAGCTTCACCAATTGCGTGGGCGGGTAGGACGTGGCTCTGAACAGTCGTATTGTGTGCTGATCGCCGATCCAAAATCCGAGATCGGAAAAGAGCGGATGCGTGTCATGTGCGAGACGACGGATGGATTTGAGCTGTCGCAGCGCGATTTGGAATTGCGCGGACCGGGTGATTTTTTCGGAACAAAGCAGAGTGGCTTGCCGGAGTTTAAAGTCGCTGATTTATTAAGTGATTACAAAGCGCTGGAGGTAGCGAGACAGGAGACTGTCAAGCTGGTAGCAGAGGATTCTTTCTGGCGGGACGAAAAGTATCACTGGCTGCGTGACTATTTGAAAAATGAGGGCGTACTGGACGGTGTCGTCTTCGATTAAGAAAGGAAGGCCTTTCCACTTCAAGCGTGTGGGGAGGCTTTTTCTTTTGTGGGGTGAAACCTTAAGCAGGCCATCGACGTCTATCCTCTGTAAGGTAAATTTTTCTAGGAAGCGAGGCGAGTTTTTTGTCTTTGCGAAAAATTCGAGGAATGAGTACGTCCATTGTGTTCGCATTGCTTATCATGACAGGATCCGACTTCGCGCAAGCAACTTCCACGGACAGTCGGATTGCTCAGACTGGTCCATCCCATACGACAAGCCAAACGATAAAGGAATGGAAGCAAAAGGAATTGCCTTACGACTACGCGGCGATGAAAGAAGACGTGGTCATTCAGCTAAACGATGCTCCACAGCTCCGCTCTCCTCGAAGAACAGTCGTAGGACCTGCACCACAGGCGTACACCCTCTTCTTTAAAGAAGCCGTGAACCGTGGGACAGTCGAAGAGGCCATACGAAAAAATGCCCAGAAAGAGACCAAAGAAGAGGACTTGGGTTTCGTGGAACCGATTTTTACGTATCACTGGGTGCACGATCGTCAACTGCAATTGCTGGCTACCCTTCCTGATACGCTTGCCAAGGACAGAAGCTGGACAGAATATGTGGTAAGCGTAGCAGGAGCGAAGACGGTAAAGGGAACCGTATTTGACGATACGAATGATTTCGCGGCAGTGGTGTTTGCTCCGTCTCAGATTTGGCGAGTATCAGTCGATGGCAAGGTGAAAGAAAAAATGACGGACTTTGCCGTCAGGACTCCCATGCAGTTTATCGACCCTGAGGCACGGTATGTGTTGCTGGAGCGATTTACAGAATATTGCGAGTGCGATGCTCGTTTCCCCATGCTGTATTCGATTTATGACACACAGACAAAAGCGCTGACGGCTTATCCAGTGGAGCTCACTGACAACTATAGAGGTGCAGGCGACTTCATGGCAGATCGTCGCGGCTTCTTTTTCGCTCATCCACCGAAAGGGACAGATGTACCGAAAAGCGAGTTTGCCATTCGTATCAAGGTAGATGGATACGTACACGGAGCCAGCTTTAGCCATGATCGCAAGCATGTATTGATGGCAGTAGGCAAGACCGAACAGAAAAAGGATCTCGATCTGGTCGTGTATGATTTGGCGACTGGAAAAGAACGGCGCCTCTCTGGTGTCATCAAAGGATGGGTTCCAACAGACGAGATGAATGGGCAAGTCCAGCCCGTCAGTTTTATGGATGATGGACGTTACGCGACGTTTGAAATGAGAACAGAGGAAGATAGCTTCGAAGAGCTTCGTCATCGCTACGATTGGCAGTCAGGCAAGGTGATCAGCTGGAATCCACCGGTTCCCAAAGAAGCGTGGTCTGGCTATATCCAGTCGACGGATGGCGCCTATCAGATGTATTGGAATGCAGGGGTGTTTAAGGGCGACGTCAAACTGATGGAAATGAAGCCAGAAGCGATATGGATTCCAGGCACTCACCATTTGGTTTATATCGATTGGGAAAAAGCTGAACAAGGAGCGGAGTCCGTGTCGTCACTCTTCCTGTTCGATGCTGATCGTAAGCAACAATCTGTGCTGGTGAAAGGACTGCCAGCAAACGTGTCGATTTTGGGAGCTAGCAACGACGGAAAATGGCTGTATGTCACGACTCCAGACACATTTGCCCCCTAGGCGTCAAATTCCGTTGCCAGCATTGATAAAATGATCAAGGATTCGTAAGTATCGCCCGATTTCAGGCAATCGCGCAAGGTGCCCTCTATGTGAAACCCTTCTGATAGGTAAAGGCTGCGGGCGCGGTCGTTCGTTTCTTTTACATCCAGCCAGAGTCGATGAGCTTTTTGCTCCATGAATGCCCAATGCTTGATCTGACGCAGGATGTTGCGACCGTAGCCCTTTCCCTTCACTGCGATTGTAATACGCATAAGCTCAATACTTTGATGAGGATTGGTCAGCCCGGCGATGATGACGTAGCCGACGGGGTGGCCTGTTTCTTTTTTTTCGGCAATCATATGGAGGATGTCCGGGTCGCCAAGAGCGTTGTGGTGCCGAACTTCGCTCCACGGAATAATGAACGGGGTATTCTCTGGCGCATTTTCTACTTCGCATACGAATGGAATGTCTGCCGGTGTAGTTCGGCGCAAGTGGATGGTCATGCGTGTATCTCCTCTTCTATTTAACATTGGCTTAGCATGATCAGATTGCCGTCGGGATCGCGGAAGTTGAACCAGTGGCCATGCTGGATCGGAACGACGACTTCGACTCCGCTCTCTTTGAGAAATGCATAAGAGGCTTCGATATCCTGTGTGTTGAAATGAAACAAGGGGGCATCATCTGTGATGCGCTTCGGAAAGATTTTGCTGTCCAGAACGAGCGTCAGTCCGCCCTGCAAGGGAATGCAGTATATATGCCCGAACATAATTTCACCGTCTGCGGGAGTGCCCAAGAGACGGCAGTACCAGTCGCGTGCGCGCTCGATGTCGCTGACGGCTACAAAAATAGCTCCGATTTGGGGGAGCAGAGGGGAAGGCGTTGTCATTGTGACAGAGCTCCTTTCATTGGTGTTTTTTACAAGGTCGACCCGTCATCATCGTGCACGAAATGTCGGATCGCCCGATTTTGCATCTGCTATTCTGAGGGGGAAAGGGAGGTCATTACCATGGATTTGCTTGCAAAGCTGAATGAGGCTCTGGACTACATCGAAGACAATTTGACGAGCGAGATTGACTATAAAGAAATCGCTCGGGTGGCTTGCTGCTCCGAGTATCACTTCAAAAGGATGTTTTCTTTTCTCGCTGGTGTTCCACTATCCGAGTACATCCGGCGTCGGCGCATTACTCTTGCAGCTTTTGAGCTTGCGGACAGCAACGAGCGGGTCATTGACATTGCGATCAAATACGGATACGGATCGGCTGATTCCTTTGCCAGAGCTTTTCAGAATGTGCATGGAATCACTCCGACAGAAGCCAGACACAGCGGCCAATCCTTGAAGGCTTATCCGCGAATGACCTTTCATCTATCCATTAAAGGAGGCAGTGCCATGAACTACCGCATGGAAGAAAAAGAGGCATTTCGCATTGTAGGCCTGAAAAAAAGAGTTCCGTTGATTTATCGTGGAGTCAATCCAGAGATTGCGGCTATGTGGGCTTCATTAGATATGGAGACGATTCAGCAACTGAAGTCGCTATCCGATGTCGAACCACTTGGACTGATCAGTGCGTCCACGAACTTTTCAGAAGGTCGGCTGGAATATGGAGAACTCGATCACTATATCGGCGTAGCCACTGCAAAGGCTTGTCCAGACAACATGGCAGCACTTGAAGTTCCTGCTTCCACCTGGGCGGTCTTCGAAGCAGTGGGTCCTTTTCCTGATACGCTGCAAGATGTCTGGGCTCGGGTTTATTCGGAATGGTTTTTATCCTCCGGTTATGAACAGGCTGAGGGTCCAGAGATTTTGTGGAACGAAAATAAAGACACCTCATCACCAGCCTTCCGAAGCGAAATTTGGATTCCTGTCGTGAAAAAGTAACCCTTTATTGGATTCGCTCTCGTTGGCGTAACACCTACCGACGTGTGCTTATCCGGGAAGAAATAATTACCAACTTTTTTTGCGCGAGACAGGCATAAAAGCGAACGTTTGTTTGCTATAATAAGAACAAAGCAACAAGAGAACATAAGTTCTTATTTAGGGGATGATCGTGTGTCCAATGCGAACAAGCGGATCGTGTTTTTGATCGACATGCAGAGCTTTTATGCCAGTATTGAGAAAGGGGCCAATCCAGAGCTGCGAAACAAGCCGATTGTCGTCGCGGGTGATCCAGAGCGGCGCAGCGGAGTCGTGCTGGCAGCGTGCCCGATTGCCAAGTCATACGGAGTGGTCGCGGCCGAAGCACTGTGGCAGGCGCAGCAAAAGTGTCGCCAGCTCGTTGTTGTTCGTCCGCGCATGGAGATGTACATTCGCATCTCCATGCAAATCACTCGCATATTCGAGGCATTTACTGACAAGGTGGAGCCGTACTCGATCGACGAGCAGTTTCTCGACGTGACAGGCAGCGTCCACCTGTTTGGTGATCCGTTGCAGATGGCTGCACAGATTCGGCAGCGCGTCTGGATGGAAACAGGGATCAACTGTCGGGTAGGCATCGGGGAGAACAAGGTACTGGCCAAGATGGCCTGCGACAATTTCGCGAAGAAACGGGAAGAAGGCGTTTTTTGGCTCAAACGGGAAACGTTAGCGGATACGCTCTGGAAGCTTCCGATTGAAAAGCTGTTCGGCGTAGGCTCACGCATGAAGCGTCATTTTCATCGGATGGGTGTCTATCAGATCGGGCAGCTTGCAGATATGAGGCCAGCCATCCTCACCCGGCATTGGGGAGTAAACGGAGAAGTGCTGTGGCGCACGGCTCACGGAATCGACGATTCACCCGTGGCTTTGGATTCCTATGATTCACAAAAAGGGATCGGTCATCACATGACGTTGCCTCGGGATTACCATACAGCAGCGGAAATCAAAGTGGTGCTTTTAGAGCTGTGCGAAGAAGTGTGCCGTCGGGCGCGGAAAAAGGAGCTGATGGGCTCCGTTCTGTCTGTGGGCTGTCGTGGAGCCGATTTGGCTGCTGGAACGGGCTTTGGACGGCAGATGAAGCTCACGGAACAGACGAATGATGCCATGACTTTGTACGAAGCGGCCTGCTTTCTGTTTGACCGTCACTGGCAGGAAACGCCCGTCCGCAGTATCGGGGTCAATCTGGGGCAGCTTGTTCCTGATAACGTGGTGCAACTCAATCTGTTCACGGACAATCACAAGCGGCGTTCGTTGGCACAAGCCATGGATGATATCCGGACCCGATACGGTCAGGACGCCATCCTGCGCGCCGCCTCTGTGTTGGAAGCGGGACAGGCGAAAGAGCGCGCACGTAAGATCGGAGGACACTACAAGTGACGGAGCCGATGGTGTCTGACGAGCAGGAATTGATACGCCAGTATATTTTATTTGGCATTTTGTTTCGGGCGGTCATGGCCGATCTGGGGCAGATGCGGATTGTGCCGTTGAAGTTTTCTTATCAGATGATGTTCGATGAGCTCTCGCGGTGGGCGGAGCGGCAGCATCACCAGCTGCGCCGCATCTTGCGGCAGCGAGGTTGCACAGTCGTCAGCTCACGACGTCAGGGACATATGTATGTCGTCCACTATCGACAACGCGGGTACGTGCGAGAAGCGATCTATACGATTGAGGTATTGCGGGCAGAGTGTCAGGAGCTCGTCCATTTGTGGACCCGATATGAACAGCGAGGAGAGAACAAGCAATGAGGGAAAAACGCGTGTCCAAAAAGGAAAATGTATTCGTGGCCAGCCGGTTTGTGCTGCCGGAGCATCGGGAAATGTATTTGCGCATCAAGGAAGAAGAGCGCCGCTATGTACCACCCGAGCTGGATCAGGAGCAGCTCAGCGCCTTGAGCGAGCTGGTATGGCAGGCGTTCCAGACAGAGAGCATCCTGACGCTGACCTATTATGACGGGCGAGAGCCGCGCCGCCTGTCTGCCCACATTATCCATATTGATCAAGCGGCGAGACGCCTCAAGCTTCGGGCAGGCTCTGAGATTCACTGGGTTCCTTTTGCCCGACTGCTGCATGTGGAGCTGGCAGCGGTTTTCTAGGCGCTCCATACATGAGCCCCTGTCCAGTCGGGAACCCTTTGACAAACATCCAAAGGAGTGTAACGAATTGGAAAGGACAGGGAAACTGGTTTTGGCTGCCTTGCTCGCAATGACCTCAGGCTGTACGGTTTCGCAGGAGGATAGGGAACAATCCCAGCTTTCCGTTCCGCACGCACGCATGCAGCAGGAGAAGACGCCATCCTCTTTAGACACGGAACAGAAAGCGAGACCACCGAAAATGATTCTGGACGTTCCGATCATCAGCCAGAAACCAGAACTGAAATATGGATGCGAGGTAACGAGCTTGGCGATGTTGCTCCAATATGCGGGTCAAAACGTAGATAAGCAGCTGTTGGCCGAGCAGGTCAAAAAAGATCCGGAGCCATTGGTACAAATAAACGGTGACATCAAAGAATGGGGAGATCCGAATAAAGGGTTTGTCGGAGACATTACTGGGGCGCGCAAAGGGTTTGCTGTTTACAACAAGCCATTGGAAGAGTTGCTGCGACGTTATATGGGCGAACGGACGGTCAATTTGACGGGAGGGTCGTATCAGGCTCTCGTGGATAGTGTTGCAGCCGGGCATCCTGTCGTCATCTGGACTACCGGGGATTTCAGATTGCCTACGGAATGGGAGAGCTGGTACAAGGACGGGAAAAAAGTGGTCGCTCCTTTTGATGAACATGCGGTTCTTCTGGTCGGATATGACGAAAAATACGCCTATGTCAATGATCCGCTTACCGGAGTCAAACAGCGGCGGGTGCCCCATACCTCCATGAAAACGAGCTGGGAAGCACTGGGTAAACAGGCCCTCAGCTATCTATAATGAAAAAAGGGCGCCTTTGAAAAAGGCAAGTCGCAAAAAACAGCGTGCCATGCTGAAACGGTGTGTGCGAAGAAGATGTGAGATTCCTGAAACGAAAAGCGGTCAAAAACAACCGTTTTTCGTCTTTTTTTGGCTTACACGGATTTTGCCAGAAGGGAGGTTTCCCTGTATTGTTAGATTATCTTTTGAAGCATATATTTGACGGATAGAACAAAGGAGATTTTGCATGCTAGCACAAGAAATGGGTGTCATATTCACTAAGCACGCCGATCAAATTACTTCCAAGCGTTGGGGAGAATTCATGCAACAATTGGAGGAAAAAGGCCTGTACGTGCTCATTGAGACAGACACGATCGGAAGAGTGATGAGTCCATTGGGCGGATTGATGCCCATGCCGTGTAAAAGTGAGACGCTCCATATTGTGACAGCTGATGAGCTGGAGCAGCGCGGCCTGCCGCTCGGTCACCACATCGTAACCAAAGCGAAAGAAAAAGTAGCCCAATCATAATCGAAAAAACCAACGCAACCTTTCCTGTGGGAGCTAGTCTCCAAGTGGGAAAGGTTTTTTGTTGTAAAAATACTCCTGCTAGGGGCAAGATCTATCCGGCAATCGGCGGTAGAGGGCAGAAGATCACCTTATGATAAGGGGTAGGACAAAAGAAGCAAGCAGGAGAGAGGAGAACAGGAATGACGACAATGGAGAGCAAAGAGGGGATGCAGCCCAAAAAAGGCGTGCGTCGCTTGCTGGAGATTGCGGATGAGAAGCGCGGATTGCTCGTCATCTCGGCAATATTGTCTTCCTTAAGCGCAATATGCATGCTGGTGCCTTATGCATCCGTCTACTTCATTTTACGCGAGCTGTTAACGCATGCAGCGTCTCCCGCTATGGCAGACGGGGCATACATGATTCAGTGGGGAGTTATTGCGCTTTTGGGACTCGTGGGAAGTCTGGTCATGATGTATGCAGGCGGGATGGTGTCTCATATCGCAGCGTTTCGCATTTTATACGGAATGCGGGTCAAATTGGCTTCGCATATCGGCCGTTTGCCGCTTGGCTGGCTCAACGGAACATCTACCGGTGCCGTCAAAAAAACATTGGAGCAAAATGTGGAAAAGGTCGAGACGTTTGTCGCGCATCAGCTTCCGGATTTGGTGCATGTAGTCGTGACAACGGTGCTCATGGTCGGCGTGATGTTTTACTTGAACGTCTGGTTGGCGCTGGCCTGCGTCGTGCCGATCATACTGGGACTAATCGTGCAGATCATTACCTTTTCCGGGGCGAAAACGAAAGAAAATATCAAGAGGTACTACGATTCGCTAGAACGGATGAACGGATCTGCGGTCCAGTATGTACGCGGAATGCCAGCGATCAAGGTATTCGGGCAGACGGTTCATTCCTTCCGGCGCTTTTATGCGGATATGATCACCTATCGGGACTATTGCGTCAAGCATACGGATGATTTTCAAAACGGATTTTTGGTGTTCAAGGTGATCCTCAGTTCATTTGCGGCCTTCATTCTCCCGGTAGGGGTGTTCATGCTGAGTCAAGACCCGCAAAATGTTGCGTTTGCGTCTGTTCTGCTGTTTTTCCTCGTAATGGCGCCTGGTGTATCTGCCCCGATGTTTAAGCTCTTGTTTTTGACTTCTACCCTGCGTGACATTGGCGAGGGAGTGGAGCGGATGGATCGGATATTGGCAGAGCAGCCCGTTGCCGAACCGCTGAGCTCCCAGCGTCCACAGAGCTTTGATGTCGCATTTGAAAACGTCTCTTTTTCTTATGCAGCAGAGGGGAAAACAGGAGGCGAGGCACTTTCTCGCCTATCTTTTTTGGCGAAGCACGGGCAGGTGACAGCTCTGGTCGGACCGTCTGGTGCAGGGAAGTCTACGGTAGCAAATCTCATTCCGAGATTTTGGGATGTGTCGGAGGGAGCGATTCGCATTGGCCAGGTAGATGTCCGGGAGCTGTCGAGCACCGATTTGATGAACACCGTAGCATTCGTTTTTCAGGATACGTTTTTGTTTTACGACACGGTTTACAACAACATTGCTATCGGTTTGCCAGATGCAACGCCAGAGAAGGTCTATGCAGCGGCGAAGGCAGCCCAGTGCCATGAATTTATTCAAAAGCTCCCGCAAGGCTATGACACCCTGATCGGAGAAGGGGGAGTCTACTTGTCCGGGGGAGAAGAACAGCGTGTGGCGGTCGCACGGGCGATTCTGAAAAACGCACCGATTCTTGTCCTCGACGAGGCGACTGCCTTTGCTGATCCTGAAAATGAGTATGAGATGCAACTGGCTCTGGCAGAGCTGATGAAGGGCAAAACCGTCATTGTTATCGCGCATCGTCTGTCAACGATTCGGGATGCAGATCAAATTTTGGTGCTGGAAAAAGGGAAGCTGATCGAACGAGGCAAGCATCAATCATTGGTAGAGGCAAATGGGCTATATGCCCGGATGTGGAAGGCTTACACCAATGCGCAGGACTGGCAAATGGGCGAGGGAAAGGGGAGTGTGGATGCAGGTGAGTATGCTGAACAATATCACAGCAGGTAAACCAAGGGCGCTAATCAGACCCGTTATTTACACGACACTTGCCAACCTTGCGCAAATAGTGCCGTTTGCCTTGCTCGTGGAGGCTGCCCGATTGATTTTTGAGCCGTTTGCCCAGCCAGGTGCCCTATTGAACATCGAGCGACTCTGGTGGGTATGCGGATGGATGGCAGTCTCGTTGCTTCTTTTGTTTCTATGCGAAATTCCAGCGTATCGTACACAGTTTCGCGGTGCCTACAGCACGGCGGCAGAAGGGCGAACCAAGCTCGCAGAGCACCTTCGAAGGCTGTCACTCGGTTACTTGAACAAAAGAGACCCAGGGGATTTGGCCAATATGATGATGGGAGATTTCACGATGGTGGAGCACGGGATTTCCCATCTCGTACCGCAAATGCTGGGGGCGATCATCATGCCTGTCATGGCGATCGTAGGTCTTTCTTTCATGGATTGGCGCATGGCGCTGGCCCTGTTTGCTGCGTTCCCTATAGCGATTCTCTTGGTGCTGATGACATCGGGACTTCAACGCAGGCTCGGAGCGACGCATATGCGGGCAAAAATTGACGCCGCCAATCGCTTCCAGGAATATTTGAACGGCATTCGCGTCATCAAGGCGTACAATTTGACCGGCGAACGCTTTGTACGGCTGGAGCAATCCTTTCGCGAGTTCATGCGGCAGAGTATACGAATCGAAGGCCTGCTGGGACCGATTGTGCTCGCCGCCATTGCTTTTATCAGAGCTGGTCTCACCCTTATGGTCATGGTCGGCGTGTATTTGCTCGTAGCGGGTAGAATAGACCTGATCACGTTTGTCATGTTTCTGCTGGTTGGAACGCGCATCTTTGATCCATTGACTGCTGCACTCGTCAACTATGCGGAATTCCGTTACCACGAGCAAGCGGGGGAGCGGATTGTCCAGTTGTTGGCGGAGCCGATCATGACAGGCGAGCAGCAACCGTCTGCGGAAAACGACGTGAAGCTTACAGGCGTCTCTTTTGGCTATCTCGAAAAGAATGTCCTGAACAACGTGAGCATGCACATGCCAGTCGGTTCATTTACAGCGTTGGTCGGGCCGTCCGGCAGTGGAAAAAGCACTGTGATGCGGCTGATTGCCAGATTTTATGACCCGTCGCAAGGCACTGTTCTGCTGGGCAATCAACCACTTGTTGACATGGACCCAGAGGCACTCCTCTCTCGCGTGTCGATGGTGTTTCAGGACGTGTATTTATTCCAGGACACGATTGCAAACAACATTCGCTTCGGAAAAAGGGATGCGACCCAAGCTGAGGTCGAGGAGGCGGCCAAGCAAGCGTGCTGCCATGATTTTATCATGAAGCTGCCCGATGGCTATGATACGCTCGTAGGAGAAGGGGGAAGCACGCTGTCAGGCGGCGAGAAACAGCGTATTTCCATTGCCCGAGCGATCTTGAAAAATGCGCCGATCATTCTTTTGGATGAAGCAACAGCCTCACTCGACCCGGAAAACGAGGCGCAAATTCAGAAAGCGATCGATACGCTTATCGAGGGAAGAACGGTTATTGCCATTGCTCATCGCCTGAAAACCATCCGTAATGCTGACAACATCTACGTGCTGGAAAATGGCACGGTCGTCGAATCGGGACAACATGATGAGCTTGTGAAGAAAAACGGTTTGTATGCAAGGCTGTGGAAGCTACAACAAGCGACAGGCGGTTGGAGACTGTCTTCATAAATCAGTGCCAAAACCCGCTAGGCAAGTCAGCCGAAGCGGGTTTTGTTTTGGGGGCGCTCTTCGTTCAGTTGTCTGTTTTTTTAGCAGCAGGGACGTGACGGAATAGCTTGGTCATGCACACCCACGCGATGAGCGGGCCGATTCCGATACACAGAATCAACCAGTTCAGTGTAAGAGGAGAGACACTCAAGGATGTTACCAGCAGAAAGATCAGAATCCCCACCAGCCGCCCAACGTCCAGAGAGAACTCTCGGAGCACGACATACTCGACCCGATTGCGTGCGCTCTCTTCGTTAGTGCCAATCAGATCAAAAATCGTGGAGAGCATAGGCACAGAAAACAGCGGATAAGCGATGGACACGGCAATCCCGAAAATAAGCAGTGTCGTAAAGCTCACCTGCCAAAAAAATACGAAGAGAATCCCCCACATGATGACAGAACCAGTGAGCATTCCCCACTTCCGATAGCGAGGAGAGAACCATTTGGCGATCAGGAAGTAGCTCACAAGTCCGACGGCAGATGTAGTCAACCAGTAATTGCCGAGAGTCATCTCGCTTCTTGTGGAAATGTAGACGAGTAGACCGATCACAAAACCGAATACGCCTTCACGCAGTCCTTGACCAGCCAAAGCGCCTGCCGCCCAGCGCCACTGGGGCTCCTCCCGCAAACAACGCAAGGAAAAGCTCCAGGCATACGTCCCTTCCGATTGGCGCTTTTTCAGAAAAAAGCTGATGAATACGCCGACGACAAATAGCGCAAGAGAGATCCCGAAAATAAGGGAGTAGCCGTTGTTGCCCGGTAGCCGCGTAATGAGCAACCCCGATATCCATGGAGCGAGCATGCCGCCAAGTGAAGCAAGCAACCCTGCCCAACTGTTGAAAAGGTCGCGGTTATCAGCATTCGTGATTTCGAAGTATACCACATTAAAGGAAAGCCAGAAAAAACCACTCGCCATACCCTGAACGAGCCCAAGCGGTACGGCGTAAGAGACAGCTTTGGGACCAGCCAGAAGAACGAGCAAATAAAAAAGGGCAGAAACGGCCATGCCAGCACGCAGGACATTCATTTTGTTCAGACGCTTCACGTACCAGCCCGCAAGCCAGAAGGTCAGAGCACCCGCGAGATGGGCGGCAAAAGTAAACCAAGCGATCGGTGCAAATTGACTTTTTACCTTCCACAAATAAACGTTGACAAACGTGCCAGAAAGGGCGCCGGCGGCAATGAATACAGCGTTGACCAGGAGCAGCAGCTTGGCTTGATTGTCCAGACGACCTGATGGCTTTTGCTGAGACGGCTCGTGGCGCGACATTTTCAGACCAGGGGACTCCTGAATTTGAAGGAAGGGTGGAAGGCGTTTTTTTGTTTTTTGTTGCATACGTTCCCTCCGCGCAAAAATAGGACATGAACATAACGTGCCCTACCGTTGCCGCTTTCAACAGGGAAGTGGGTAAACACCATGTTTTCCCAAATGGAAAGCGAAGGTCGCAATTTTTTGAACGTTATTTCATTTCAGGGAGGAAAACGACTAGCAGCAAACAAATTAAGAGAGGATAGGCATACGAAAATACAGAAGCGAACAGAAAAGAGGTTACGAGATGGCGACAACTATTTTTAGGAACGGACGCATTTACACAGGAGATTCCAGGCATTTGTTCGTACAAGCGCTGGTCGTTCGAGATGGAATTGTGCATGACTTGGGCAGCGATACGGACATGCTTCTTCAATACGGAGGCACAGATGCAACGATCATTGATCTGCAAGGATATACCGCTACACCGGGATTGATTGACAGCCACCTGCACTTGGGATGGCTCGGTCTCACCTTTTTGCAGCTGGATTTGAGCAAAGCTCGTTCCAAGGACGAGATGCTGGTTCTCTTGAAAGAAAAAGCGCAAGCCACACCAGAAAATACGTGGATACAGGGCTACGGCTGGGATGAGAATCTGTTCGCGGATGGCGGCGGTATTCCTGCCATCGAAGAGCTAGATCAAGCTGCACCACATTGCCCGATTCTTCTGGCACGAATATGCGGTCATGCAAATTTGGTAAACAGCAAGGCATTGGAGCTATGCGGCTATCATCGTGACATGGAAGTGCCTGCGGGGGGAGTCATTGTACATGATCCTGTGAGCGGAAAGCCAACGGGTATGCTATTAGAAACTGCCTCCAACCTGATTACGAAGCATATTCCAAGACCTGACTACGATCAGTTGAAGCAAAGCCTGCGCAGCTCGATTCACTATGCAATGGCGCATGGATTGACAGGAGCACATACGGAGGATTTGCGTGAATTGGGCGGACTGGCGCAAACGTATCGGCTTTATGATGAGCTCATCAATGGCGAAGAGCTTGCGCTACGCAGCAATTTGCTTGTCTACTATCCGCATATGCATGAGCTGTGCGACTTAAACATGACGGCAGGTTATGGCAACGCTCATGTGCAAATCGGTGCGGTGAAAATTTTTGCAGATGGGGCATTAGGACGCAGGACGGCTTACCTGTCAGCTCCGTACGCTGACGATCCGAGCACGAGCGGTTATCCCGTGCATGAGCAAGACGAGCTGACAGAGCTGGTTCGACAAGCACGTGGACTCGGGATGCCCATAGCCGTACACACCATTGGCGACAAAGCACTGGAAATGGTGCTGGACAGCTTGGATCAGTTCCCGGCAGTCGCCTATCGGGATCGCCTCATACACACACAAATCTTGCGGCCGGACCTGCTGGACCGCTTGAAGCATCCTCATCGGATCGCAGATATCCAACCGCGTTTTCTCGCAGGAGACTTCCCATGGGTGATGGATCGAGTAGGACAGGAGCGGATTCAACACTCGTACATCTGGAAGACGATGATGGATCATGGAATCATTTGCGCTGCGGGCTCGGATACACCGGTAGAACCCATCGATCCTCTGTTGGGGATTCACGCAGCCGTCACGCGCAAAGCACCGGGAGAAACCCACGAAGGATACTTCCCGCAAGAAAAGCTGACGATGGAGGAAGCGATTCATCTGTTTACATTGGGCAGTGCACAGGTGACGAACGAGGATCATGTCAAAGGCACGTTGTCTCGTGGAAAATATGCGGATATGACAGTCTATTCCAAAGACCTGTTTACTATCGATCCAGACGAGCTGCTCTCGACAAAGGTCATGATGACCATCATTGGCGGGAAAGTTTGCTACACGTCTTGAAAACATAGCCCGCAAATCAGAGCAGCGGCTGTCTGGACAAGAAAGCGAAGTCCTGGACGCCGCTGTTTTCTGAAACGATATACTGTTAAGACATACTTGCGAGATGCTCTTCAAGACGATCCATGGTCTGCTCGGCACCTGGAACGGCATAGGTTTTCACCTTATCGAATGCAGCGGCCGTTTCTTCAAAAACGGTGCGATAAGTGAGTTTGGTCTAACCCATACGCAAAACCCGACTCAGGATAAGTGAGTCGGTTTTTTTGTCAGCTGCTTTCCGCGCAGCAAGCTCTTCACATCAATTTCTGCAATCAGCACACTGATCAAAACGAGACCTGCGCCTATGTACCCGCGAACAGACAGTGTTTCGCCTGTGACCAAGAAGGCAAACAGGGCAGCAAAGACTGGCTCCAAGGAAAAAATAACACCCGTGTGTGTGGCGGTCGTATATTTTTGGGCTACCGTTTGAACGACAAAGCCTATTGCGCTGCATAATACACTAAGGGCGAGAACGGCGATCCAAGCCTCTGTAGTCTGCGGCAATGTGGGAGTCTCCAGTGCGAATGAAAAAACAATGCCCAGCAGCGCGGTAAAGCCAAGCTGGTAAATCCCCAACTGAATCGTGTCCGATTGATTGGCCCACCGACCTGTTACGGTGATATGTGTAGCGTAAAAGAGGGCCCCAGCGATGCACAAAAGGTCTCCTTGGCTGATGCGAAATTCAGCGCTTAGTGTGAGCAGACCGATACCGATCATGGCCAGTCCAGCGCCGACAAAGACTCTTTTTTCCGGACGGTTTCTTAAAAGAATAGATAAGAGCGGAACAAAGATAACGGTCAAGCTAACGAGAAAGCCTGCCTGAGAAGCTGTCGTAGATTTCACTCCGTTCGTGATGGTGGCAAAAACCCCGAAAAGGAGAACACCGAGTACGAATGCATGATGCAATGTTTTTCGATTCGTGCCACGCAAGCGTTTATGAAACAAGGCAGCTGCCAGTAGAAAAGCAATGCCAAAGCGGATGCCGATCAGATTGAAAGTCTCCAAATCCTTCAATCCCATCTGCATAAACACATACGACGTTCCCCAAAACAGGGTGACCAAAATCATAGCCAAATCGGCTTTCACTTGCGGTTTCATGATGGGATAAGCCTCCTTGCCCGGGAAGAAGCGGGTCCAAATCAGTGTTGCGCCATAAACAGTATACGAGTATCGTTTAAATAAGAAAAATGAATGTTTGTGATGATTTTCATGAATCAGATTCATGTAAAGGGGGAGGAAGAAGAGTGAGCTTGAACAAGTTTGAGGTAGTGATCACTGTCATAGAGTCGGGCAGCTTAACCAAAGCTGGAGAAATACTAGGTCTAACACAATCAGCGATCAGCCATACGATTGCGAGTCTGGAGCGGGAGTTTGGCTTCACCCTGTTGACCAGAGGACGGTCAGGTATTAGCCTCACAAGCAATGGGGAGCGACTGCTTCCATTCATGCGCGAGACCTTGCGCTGTCATGAACGGATGAAACAAGAGGTGTTTGCCATCAATGGCTTGGAGGTCGGGACGGTGAGAATTGGAACGTTCACGAGTGTATCCACACAATGGCTTCCGGGAATCCTCAAGCGGTTCCAAGACCAGTATCCGGCGATCGAGATTAAGCTGATGGAAGGGTATTACGATGGAATTGAGAGCTGGATTCAAAGCGGAGAGATTGATTTCGGCTTCGTCTCCTTACCGACAACAGAGGATTTGGAATGTATTCCTTTGAAAAAGGATCAGATGTATTTACTGGTGACAGAGGAACACCCGCTCTACAAAGAGGAGCGGGTGCATGTGAGCCGATTAGCCGAAGAGACATTTATCATGCCAAAGACGGGCTGTGACAATGATATACAGCGCTTGCTGGCCCAGTATCAGATTGAACCGCGCATCAAATATGAGGTGGGAGATGATCACGCGATTATTGCGATGGTGCAAAATGGGCTCGGGATCAGCATCCTTCCAGAAATGATTTTGTTCCGCTTGCCTGCAAATATCCGGATGATCCCGCTTGAAGGGGAGCATTATCGTTCGCTCGGGGTGGCAGCAACCTCTTTTTCCAAGCAGTCACCGGCTGCCAAACGCTTCTTGCAGTTTGTAACCGATTGGGTAAATGAGCAGCAAGCGTAATTCAGACAGACAAATCGCTCCTGACTTCCTTCGCCAGCGGCTGCTTTCGAACAAAGGGCAGGTACAACAAGAAAAACAACGCAATCGCTACTCCTTCCAACGATACGATGTACCACGGATACGGGCCTAAAAAGTCAATCAGACTGGGATTGTCCGGTTTGCGCGAGACAAATAAGTAATTTCCACCCGTCCATTGGTTGACGAAAAGTGCGACGAGCAAGAGCAGGTTTAAAAAGCCCATTGTTTTCCAAATCGAACGGACAGTCGGACGGTAGCCTTCTACCCACGTCATGTACAGGCAAGCAAGGACGATTCCCGCGTGAGCTACAAAAAAATGCACAAAGCGAAAATGCGGAAATGGATAAAACAACTCGGGGGTAAGCAATGCCTGCATAGCGCCGCCAATCCCGGCAAAAAACGTAATCTCATACAGCCCGTAGCTTCTTGTCATCAGCATCACGGCAGAAAGCAGGAGGGTCACGCTACACAGCTGCAAGGGCAATGTGTAAGCAGACGTCCAGCTGCCGGTATAAACATGCCAAAGCTGATAACAAACCTCTGACAAAAGCAAGACACCAGCAAGTGCGTAACGAGTGGCGAGTCGATTTGCCGGGGCTTGGAGCTTTTGCCGAAATAAATAGGTGAGCACGACCAGACAGAGTACAAGAATCAAGGTGATAACGTGAGAAGGGGAAAACAGCCGAAACGGCTCCCCTGTCAAGACAAGTGAAAAATAGGATGAGGTCATGATGATCTCCTCTTTGTTTATTATTTTTTATATTTGAAAATTCACGAAATTTTAACAGATAGCTATATGTATGATATAAATCTTTGGTTATAATATAAATAGACTACGTTACATCATTGAGAGGAGATATAGTCTTGAACTTAGTGCTCACGGAAAAAACATGCAAGTCTTGTCAGGCTCGCTTGACTGAGTATGAAATCGAGAACAATGGTGCACTCTGCATGGAATGCTTCAAGGAAGAACAAAGCGAGTAATAGTAACAGCAAGGCATACGGCAACTGACTGTCTACTGCTATCTAATAATAGACCCTTTCAATCAGGCCCTCTCTTTTCATAGAGAGGGTCTGATTTTTATTAGGCCTTATTCCGGGAGCGGAATGATGAGTTCCATTCTTCGGCTGCCGTCTTTCATGCTAGTTTCAAACAAGATCAGTGTCAGTGTGCTGTTCGGCTCTGCTTTTTTCACTTTCAGTGTATGGGTAAAATCTCCCCAATCAGGAGCAGCGGTCGTAGCCTGCACGAAACCTTGCGTTAGCTCGTTATGACCATCTTCTACGACATAATTGAGTACAGCTTCGAACACGCGCGCCTGTCCCTTGATTTCAAACGTGTCCTGCCCGGTTTTCTTCACAGTGACATTGCGGAAAATGTCATTGGCATAGACAGTCTCCTGTTGAGCTGGTTGTTCCGTTAATGGCTTCTCAGGCGTTGTAGGTGGCTGCGTGGTTATAGGCGGCTCAGAAGCAGGTGTCTCGGGCTTTGCTGCAACGGGTGGCTTCTGTTGTTCTGTTGGAGTGGAAGGGCTATCTGTGCCACTCGTGCATCCTTGCAGCAAGCCGATCGTCAACAGCAGCAAAAGCATTTTTTTCATGGTATCCCTCGATTCTGTCTGGTATGAGATGGTACCTACAAATAATAAGACGTAAAAACAAATAATAGTGTTTCAGGTGGATGAGTCTTCCTGCGTAAAACTGTGGTAGAATGGAGGGGAAGTAGCAACCATTATTCCTAGAAGGCTGGTCTGATAAGAATGGAACAACAGACGTTTCGAGTGGAAAAAGACTTTCTTGGCGAGAAGCAAATTCCAGTAGATGCTTATTATGGCGTGCAAACGATGCGAGCAACGGAAAACTTCCCAATCACCGGGTATCGTCTTCATTTTTCCCTCATCAATGCAATGGCAATGGTAAAAAAAGCAGCTGCGATGGCAAATATGGAAGTTTCCAGATTGAATCCGCGGTTAGGAAATGCGATTGTTGCTGCGGCGGAAGAAATCATGCAAGGAAAATGGCATGATCAATTTATCGTCGATCCGATCCAGGGCGGAGCAGGTACTTCTATTAATATGAACGCCAACGAAGTGATTGCGAACCGCGGTCTTGAGATGCTTGGTGAGAAAAAAGGCGATTATTTCCACTTGAGCCCAAATACACATGTCAACATGTCTCAGTCTACCAATGATGCTTTCCCGACAGCGATTCATATTGCTACACTCACCCTGTTGGAAAAGCTGCTCGCGACGATGGATAAGATGCATGATGCATTTGGCCAAAAAGCAAAAGAATTCGATGATGTCATTAAAATGGGCAGAACGCATTTGCAGGATGCGGTTCCGATTCGCTTGGGCCAAGAATTCGAAGCATACCGTCGAGTGCTTGAGCGCGACATCAAGCGTATTAAGCAATCTCGTCAGCATTTGTACGAAGTGAATATGGGAGCGACTGCGGTAGGAACGGGTTTGAATGCTGACCCTCGCTATATTACAACAGTAGTCAAGCATCTTGCCGATATCACAGGCTTCCCGCTGACAGGTGCAGAGCATCTCGTGGATGCTACACAAAACACAGATGCGTATACAGAAGTTTCAGCCGCACTAAAGGTTTGCATGATGAATATGTCTAAAATCGCGAATGACTTGCGTTTGATGGCATCAGGACCTCGAGCTGGACTGGGAGAAATCTCCTTGCCAGCACGTCAGCCAGGCTCCTCGATTATGCCAGGAAAAGTCAATCCTGTCATGGCAGAACTCATCAACCAAGTAGCCTTTCAGGTCATCGGAAACGACCACACAATTTGTTTGGCATCCGAGGCAGGTCAGCTAGAACTGAACGTTATGGAGCCTGTGCTTGTCTTCAACTTGCTGCAATCGATCAGCATTATGGACAATGCATTCGATGTCTTTACGCGTCACTGCCTGGAAGGAATCGAAGCAAACCGCGAGCGCATGAAAGAATACGTAGAAAAAAGCGTAGGCGTCATCACTGCGGTGAATCCTCATCTCGGATATGAGACTGCTGCACGCATTGCCCGCGAAGCTATTTTGACAGGAAAGTCTGTACGTGAGCTGTGCTTGCAACACAATGTACTGACAGAAGAAGAACTGGATCTGATTCTCGATCCGTTTGAAATGACGCATCCAGGTATTGCTGGAGCATCCTTGCTGGATCGCGACTAAACCAAAAACTCCCGCGCTTTGCACATGCGAAGCAGCGGGAGTTTTTGCTTGCAAAAGGAAGGATTTGCGCTACTTTTTCGGAAGCTGATCCAAGCTCTTGAATTCATAGCCTTGCTTGCGTGCTTCATCGATCATCATCCCGAGAGCCTCTGCATTGTCTTTGGAGACAGAATGAAGCAGAATAACAGCGCCGGGATGCAATTGGGCCATCACGCTATCATAGGCATATTTTGCCCCACGCTGGACTTTGGTATCCCAATCTTTATAGGCGACCGACCAAAAGACATTGGTATAGCCCAAATCTTTGGTTACAGCAAGGGTGCGATCACTGAAAATTCCTCTAGGAGGTCGCAAGTAACGCATGTTACCTTGTCCGGTCACTTGCTGGACCGCATCGCTTACTTTCGTCAGTTCATCTTTGATTTTTTGATTCGATACGGTCGTCATATCGGGATGGCTCCAGGAATGGTTGCCGATCAGATGTCCCTCTTGTGCCATTCGCTTTAACAACTCGGGCTGTTCCTTCACAAAATGACCTGTCACAAAGAAAATAGCAGGGACTTTTTTTGCGAGAAGTGTGTCTAAAATCTTTGGCGTAAAGCCATTCTCATAACCGTTATCAAACGTCAAGTAAAGCTCTTTTTTCGTGGTATCCCCTAAAAAAACCGCGCCGTGACGATCCACAATGCCTTTAAAACCTTCCTCATTGATAGAGGGTAATTGTCCATTCTTGCTCTTTTTAAAACCAAAATGGTACGGGTGATCTGGTGAGGCCATAATCGAGTCAACTGACAACGCACTTGTAAGCAGCAAGCTAATCCCGATCAACAAGCTTTTGATCCATCGTCTTTTCAAAAACGAGCTCTCCCTTCCGAAGCGAAGTCATGATGTAGGCAAGTCGATTTCCTCAAAAGTTTGTCCAGTCTACTTCCAAATATGTAAACGTTACGTAGGCAACAGTAGCTTGTTAGGTACATGCGTAACTGCAATGACAAGGTGTGTAAAAGTCTACTGTGTGGAACGGGACAACTGTCCATACATGAAAAAGAAACTCTTCATATAGTATCAATGTCGACAGTAAACCTGTTGGCAAATGCTGCCAAGGGATCATCTATACCCAGGAGGTGTGGTTAACATGGACGAATGGTTGGAGCAATTACGTCAGGCACTCGGTGAAGGTGCAGAAGAAATGGAAGTAAAAATCGAATACGAGGATGGTACTACGAAAAAATTATACTTTGGCAATAATGACGACGATGAAGATGATGAAGAAGATGAAGACGGAGACTATGCCGGAGAAGACTCCGATGACGAAGAATCCGATGACGAAGATTCTGACGACGAAGATTCCGATGAAGCCTAATTGATTCTTATAGGTGTGGGAAAAGATACGCTTTCATGCGTATCTTTTTTCAGTTGTATTCTGTAATATTAAACATATTTCAAGATGAGGATGGAACAGAAAATGAGCTTTCAAGTGAGCCATCAATTGATAAAAGAATGGTGTGGTCGCCTTTCTTATGAGAGAGGAAAGGCCTTTTACCGTTCTGGGAACGTGCTCGTGGAGCATTTTCAACCGGAACCTGCTTGGATCAAAACGACAGTGAACGCAGGGAAAAATAACTATCAAGTCACCATTGAACTGGACGAGTCTGGTATGGCAGCCGTGTGTAGTTGTCCTACTTTGGCGTCGTACGATCAATACTGCCAACATATCGCAGCCTCGTTGTTAACCATGCGTGATCTGCAACTAGACGAGCATCCTGGCAGCTATTCCCCTTCCTTTGCAACGAAACAAGAAGGCATAACAACACAGCCTGATCCCCAACTAACAGAAGGACTGTTCGGATTGTTCGTGGACCGACCGATTCGGACAAGCCATAATCGCGTGTTGCTAGATTCACGAACAACGCTTGCCTTGGAAATCATATGTAAAATCGTACCGTACGGCTTTCGCAAAAGCATGATCGGAATAGAGCTGAGGCTAGGGCCAAAGAGATTGTACATCGTAAAGGACATTCGCGCGTTTTTAGACCGGGTGGATAAGCAGCAAGTGTATGGTTTCTCTAGCCAATTTACCTATGATCCAAATTTGCATCGCTTTTTGCCAGAGCATGAAGCCATCCTTCGTGAACTTGTGCAAATTTACCGCACGGAAAAAATTTATCGAGAGACTGCAAGCTACCATTATCAGGAACAGAAGCATGTGGGTGGGGAACGGGTTCTTCTAGTTCCACCATTTACCTGGGAGCGATTATTTGCTTTGCTACTTACAGCACCATCTGTTCACATTCAGCATCATGACCAAATGTATTCAGCGTTTGCCTGTATAGATGAGCCGCCGCCGCTCCACTTCGAATTTAACCAGACAAAAACCGATCAATATCAGCTGGAAGTCCTAGGATTCAAGCAAATCACTGTCTTGGAAGCTTACGGATTGTTGCTCGTAGATGGCAAATGGCACAGACTGCCAAAGGAACAATGCCACAGTTTGGCAGAGCTGAAGCACTTGTTAGAATCTCACAGCAGTGAACGGATTCACATTCCAGCAGAAAAAATCGAGCCATTCATGGTGCAGATTGTTCCGGCTTTGATGAAACTGGGGAACGTACAAATTGCAAAGGCCGTCTCGGAACGAGTCGTGCAATTCCAGTTAAAAGCCAAGTTGTATTTGGACAGGGTAAGAGACCGGCTGCTGGCGGGGCTTGAGTTTCAATATGGCGATATCGTCATCAATCCATTGGAAGGCTATGAGGGAGGCGGGCAGCGTGGCAGTGAGCTGATTTTGATGCGCGACGGGGAGAAGGAGCGGCAGATTTTAGAGCTAATGGAGGAAAGTGCCTTTACCCGAACGGAAGGAGGGTACTTCCTAGATGACGAGGAAGCTGAGTATGACTTCCTTTACCACGTCGTCCCTAAGCTGGAAAAGCTGTTAACGGTATTCGCGACCACTTCCGTAAAAATCAGGATTCAGCCTCTCCACCTACCACCAAAAGTAAAAGTGGATGTCGATGAGCGAACAAATTGGCTGGATTTTCGTTTTGATATGGATGGGATACCCGAGTCAGAGATTCGAAGTGTTATCCAATCGGTAGAAGAAAAGCGCAGATATCACCGGCTGTCAAATGGAGCGCTTCTGCCGCTTGAGACAAAGGAATTTGAGCAAATCAATCGTTTCCTGGACGAGATGGGCATGCAATACGCTGAGCAAATGGGAAGTGGTTTTCAACTGCCTGCTTTTCGGGGGCTGCGCTTGCTTGATATACCCATGCAGGGACAGTCTGTTCAGCTAGGCAAATCGTTGCGCCAGGTTTTGGAGAATATGCGTAACCCTGATAATCTGGACTTTCCCGTACCCGAATCTTTGCAGGGGATACTTCGAGATTATCAGAAGTTTGGCTATCAATGGATGAAAACACTGGCACACTACGGCTTTGGGGGAATTCTCGCAGACGATATGGGGCTGGGGAAGACATTGCAAAGTATTACCTTTCTTCACTCCGTTCTGCCCGAAATCCGAGAACAAAAGCTCCCAGCGATTATCGTGGCTCCTGCCTCTCTTTTATACAATTGGCAAAATGAAATCAAAAAGTTCGCGCCAAATATCCGGAGTGTTATTGTGGATGGCACGAAGGAAGAGCGGAATCAGATCGTAAACGAGCTGTCAGAAGTCGATGTGCTCATTACTTCATATCCGCTCTTGCGTCGTGATCATGCCAAGTTCGAGGAGCATTCCTTCCACACCTTGATCTTGGATGAAGCGCAGACCTTCAAAAACTATGTCACCCAAACAGCTCAGACAGTCAAACGAATAAAAGCTAAACATCGCTTTGCCCTTACAGGAACACCTGTGGAAAACAGAGTAGAGGAGCTGTGGTCTATCTATGATGTTGTTTTCCCAGAGCTTTTTCCGGCACGAAAGGAATTTCTCGACTTGCCGCGAGATACGATTGCGAAACGGACGCGTCCATTTTTATTGCGCAGGCTCAAGGCGGAGGTGCTGAAGGAATTACCGGCCAAAATTGAAACACTCCAAAGCGCAAGGCTGTTGCCAGAGCAGAAAAAGTTGTATGTCGCCTATTTGGCGCAGCTCCAACAGGAAACAGTGAAGCACCTGTACAATAAAGGCTTTCAAAAAAATCGGATCAAAATTCTCGCAGGCTTGACGAGACTGCGCCAGATATGTTGTCATCCAGCCCTGTTCGTCAAAGAGTATGACGGAGGGTCAGCCAAGCTCGAACAGCTATTCGAGATCATCGGTGAATGCAAAAACGCTGGGAAGCGCGTTTTGCTCTTTTCTCAATTCACGGAGATGCTGGGGATAATCGGACGCGAGCTGGGGTATCATGGTGTCCCGTTTTTCTATCTGGATGGACAGACACCAGTAGCAGAGAGACTGGATTTGTGTAACCGATTTAACGAGGGAGAGCGAGATTTGTTTCTCATGTCTTTGAAGGCTGGGGGAACAGGATTGAATGTGACGGGTGCGGACACCGTAATCTTGTATGATCTGTGGTGGAATCCCGCCGTCGAACAACAGGCGGCTGATCGTGCCCATCGTATCGGACAAAAGAACGTCGTCCAAGTGATCAGGCTTGTTGCAGAGGGAACGGTCGAAGAGAAGATGTACGAGCTGCAACAAAAAAAGAAAAACTTGATCGAGGAAATCATTACACCGGGACAAGAGGCAATCTCTTCTTTAACCGAGCAAGAAATACGTGAATTACTGATGATTTAATATGAACAGCTTGACTGTCGCTACCATGCGAGGGGTCAAGCTGTTTTTTTGCGAGACTATACCCCCTGTGCGAATAACGAATTGGCTGACTCCCAATGATATTTGTCCGGTTCGAGAAAAGGACATAGCGAATAGCTTATGGAGAAGGACGAAGGCATCACCACAGAAGTGTGGGGGGAATGGAATGGAACAATATGTGATTAAGCCATGGGATACCCGAGAAGGGAATGTGGAAACGCCGGCTGACTGGGATTTGACAGTGCCACCGGAAGTAGATGCGATCGCAGAACAAGTGATCAAAGAGTATGACATGTCGGTGAAGAGTCGTACGCTCATTACTTCCAAGCCAGACAAAGGCGGGGCTATTTGGCGCATCGAGACAGATAAAGGTCCGCGTAGCCTAAAGGTACTGCACCGTACGCCTGAACGTAGTCTCTTTAGTGTGGCTTTCCAAGAATACGTCGTTAAACAGGGGGCAAGGGTACCAGCCCTGATTCCTGCCCGAAATGGTAGTCTTTATGTGGAAAAGGGCGGGAAACTCTGGATTGTTACCGATTGGATTGCCTTGCAACCGGCAACAAAAGTAGATTTGGTAGGCGCCCAAGAGCTTTGCTACGGTCTCGGTGAATTCCATCGTCATTCAAAAGGCTATGTTCCGCCCGCAGGAGCCAAAAACTCTTCCCGTTTATATCGTTGGCCCAATCATTATCAAAAGATTGCCAAAAAAATCGGATGGATGAGGGAAGTAGCGAAAGCCTACAGTGAAGCCCCAGCAAGTAAATCCATTTTGGCGGTCGTTGATCACTATGAACAGCAGGCATGGGCAGCCTTAGAGAAATTAAAAGCGTCTGCCTATCCGAAAATGATCAAAATGGGAGAGGCGCACTGGGGATTGGTGCACCAAGATTACGGCTGGTCAAATGGGCAAAATGGTCCCGGAGGGCTTTGGGTCATTGACCTGGATGGCGTGTCGTACGATTTGCCGTTTCGGGATTTGCGCAAGCTCATAACCAGTACGATGGATGATATGGGCGTCTGGGATGTTACCTGGATGCGCGGCATGATCGAAGCCTATCATAAGGCAAATCCACTGGATCGCGAATCGTTTGAGGTGCTCTTAAATGATATGGCAGTACCAAACGAATTTTATAAGCATCTCAAAGAGATGTTTTATGATCCCGAAATCTTTCTGTCTACGGAAGCGGAAGGCATTCTGCAGCGAGTTTTGACGGGGGATAAAACGAAAGATGCTGCTTTGGCAGAGCTCGCAAAAGACATCAGCAAATATCAACCGGGCAACTATGACCAAATAACGGAAGTGGTTGAACCGCAAAGGTTGGCATCCGGTATCAAGGAGTTCATACCTGGTGCGGTATCCACTCCAGCAACAGAGTCTTTGGTCGAGGAACCGAAAGACAAAAAGTCTACCAAGATCAAGGTGTCTAAGGATAAAGAGTCCAAGGTCAAGGTATCCAAGGATAAAGATTCGAAAGTGAAGGGATCTAAAGACAAAGAGTCCAAAGTCAAGGAGGCTGCAAGCGATAAGGTAGCCGCTTCACTTCCGACTTCCCAGCAAAAGCCAGTTACACGGGAAGAAAGCCAGCAAAAAGGGGCAGAGGCAGAACAAGGTGGCACTACCCGCAGAACTCGAATTGCATTTTCGGGAAATGTTCCTTTTACGCCATCAGCGCCATTCGCTACAGGTGAACCACGAAAACTCGTTCGTCGAAGCAAAAAGCGGGGAACCAGCTCTGCCGTTTCAAAAAACAGCAGCAAAAAGTCGAGTAAGCTTCAAAGCAAAGTAAAGATATCTATCGAGGTAAAGACCAAATCACCAAAAGCAAAACCTGCAAGTCAAGCAGAGAAAAACAAAAAAGCAACTGTGTGGACGTCTAAACAGCAGTCCCGGACCGACACTTCCAACAAGAACAAGAAGGTTGCCAAGGCGGCGAAACTAAGCCGTAAACTCATCAACAATCAGTTGAAGAAGCAGCGTCCAAAATCAAAAAAGACAAAAGGCAACTAATGTAAGAAGTCGGAACGGGAAAGGAGAATACGGATGAAAGTTATCATGGTCTGTACAGAAAAATTGCCAGTCCCTCCTATACGAGGGGGAGCGATCCAGACTTATATTGCAGGGATTGCAGATATTTTAGGGAGACATCACGAGCTGACTATCCTGGGAACGTCGGATCCCACGCTACCGCAGGATGAAAAAGTTCACAATACGCGATATGTGCGAGTAGATGGTCAAGGTGTGTTCGAGATTTACGCACGCGAAGTAGCCGCTTTCCTGAGTGCGAACCACTATGATGTCATCCATGTTTTTAACCGACCGCGAATGGTTCCCATCATTCGTGAAGTATGCCCGAACGCACGTATCATTCTAAGTATGCACAATGATATGTTTGATCCGGTAAAAATAGGGCAAGCGGAAGCTGCTAGAGCCGTTGCTGAAACAGAACGCATCATTACCATTAGTGATTATGTCGGCCGAGTCATTGCCTCCCTGTATCCCGAAGCCGCTAACAAGCTTCGTACGATTTATTCAGGTGTGAACTTGGACACATTCGTTCCGGTAGAAGGATCCAAAACGGCCCAAAAAATTCGTCAGGAACTTCGGGCGACGCACAATCTGGGCAACAAACAAGTGATCTTGTTTGTAGGACGATTGACGCCGAAAAAAGGGGCCGATATTCTGGTTCGTGCGATGAATGAACTCCGCTCCTACCATTCCAACATCGCTCTCGTTTTGGTTGGAGGGTCCTGGTACGGTGAAAATAAAATAAGTGATTATGCAGCATATGTACGCTCATTAGCGAATCGTTCGCCTGTTCCGGTTATTACTACGGGCTTTGTTCCAGCAGATCAGATTCACCACTGGTTTTGGACGGGGGACGTTTTTGTCTGTCCTTCGCAATGGGAGGAACCACTGGCTCGTGTCCATTATGAAGCAATGGCTGCCGGCCTGCCTTTTGTCACGACAAAACGGGGTGGAAATGCTGAGGTGATCATCGGAGGCAATGGACTGTTGGTCGAGCAGCCGGAGGACCCTCAAGCGTTTGCTGTACAGCTAAAACAATTATTGTCTAGCCGCGACCTCCAACGACAAATGGGGAGAAACGGACGACAGCTTGCCGAGCAAAGATTTACGTGGGATCGGGTCGCAAGAGATGTGCTAGACGTATGGAATAACAGAGGTAGGTAAAACCAAAAAGTGAATGCTAGCAGCCCACTTCCCTTAAAGAGAGAGCGGAGAAGTGGGCGTTTATTCATGTCTTCGGGACAAAAGAGTCATGCGATGTCCTGCTAGAGTGGACTGGCCTGTCTGAACAAAAGGGCTAGTCCCACATGTGTTTGCACGAAATGGGGGATGCAGGGAATCTACTACGCACAGACTCCCCGCATCTTTAGGCCATCCTAAAGCCTCGCAGAATATCAGCTTGTTCAATTTGGAGCTGCATTTGGAATAATCGCGACGATATGGGTGATAGGAATAACGATAGAAGCTCCATTGGTACGTGAGGAGGTTAAGGTCTGTAATTCAATGATTCCTTCGTCCACTCTAAGGAGCTTGCCGACTCGGTAATAACGACTCTCAGGTCCCCAATCTGTCGTTAGTAAGACCTCCACAAGTTGATCGTTTCTCATGCATTTGCTGAGCTCTTGACGAAGCCCTTCTATACATGCTTGATCCGCTGATTCTTCCTTTTCGACATCTACCTTCACTAAAGGTGCCGGGATGACGATTGGCTTCGGAGCTTCTACTTGTACATAAGGTGCCTCTACTTGTACAACGGGCGCTTCTACCTGTACAACAGGCGCTTCTACCTGCACAACAGGCGCTTCTACTTGCGGTGTGGGGGTGGTCACATTCACTTGAGGTGCGCGAACGTGGATACGCACAAAACGGCGTAGTTTCCTGAGCAGACTATTGGATTTGCGTTTGGTGGATCGCTTCTTGCAGCGGCAGCGGGCTTGCTTTGCTTTTAGCTTCTTCTTTCTCAATGCTTTCAAAGGCAACACCCTCCTAACTATGCATGCAATATCATATTCAACAGAGGGATGACCGCATTGGACTAACACCTGATTTGACAAAATCAGGCAGGGAAACATTAGCAAAATTAGATGATTTTTTTAAAAAAACAGGAAAATCGTGTATACTTATCAGGTACTCTCAAAAAGAAAGATGGAGGTTTCTCATGAATCGTACGCCGATTGCCCCCATGGGAGTGGGGAAGCTGTTGGACAAGAGCTTTTCAGTGTATCGCCAGCATTTTGGAGCATTCTTTTTGTTAGCTTTAATTTGGTTCGGTCCATTATTACTCCTGCAGCAGTTGCTTCTGGTTGATCTGACCAGAGTGCCTTTGCTCGCACAAGATACAGAAGGTATGGACTTCGCAGAATCGTTAGGTGCAAGATTTGCCGGACAAGAAGAATTTATGACTCAAAGCCTTCCTATGTTGCTCATATTCATATTCCTTGTCGGACCGATCCTTTTGATCATCGCCTATCCGCAAATGATTTCCGGTTCAATATTACTGACGAAGGCTGCTCTCGAGGGAGAGACCTTGAGCTTAAAAGATGCCTTGAAGGGGGCACTTCGCCGATTTTGGCCGCTCGCGGGCAGTACTTTCCTATATGGAGTAATCGCGTTTGCAGTGTCGACAGCATTTGTCATCGTATATGGATTGTTTTTCTTTATGATCGCCTTCGCTGGTGGAATGACAATGGAAACCATATTTGATCCGTCAGATGAAAGCAGCATTGTGCTCATGATCGTTCTAGTTTTATTTGGCTATTTATTCTTAATTGCTGGGATGATGCTCGTACCGGGCTTTTTCTTAATTCGCTGGGGGTTTTATATGCCGCTCGTTCTGTTCGAACGCGATGGTGTCGGAATCGGTCAAAGCTGGAATTTGACAAAAGGAAACTTTTGGCGGTTATTCGGTATTTTTGTTGTTCTTAGTGTGATCTACTCAATGTTCTCTAGCGGCATGCAATTAGTACTGACTGGTGTCTTAGGTACATCTATCCTCGCGCAAATTATTCTGGTTGCACTTACTTGCCTCTTGAGCCCTTGGATGGCCATTGTTTACGCTTTGGCTTACTTTGATCTGCGTGTGAGAAAAGACGGGACAGATTTACAAGAGCTAGTAAGCCGTCAGCTTGCCACAGCTGCACCAGTAGAACCACCAGCTCCTACACCTGCACAAAAGCCGGGAGTTACACATGATTAGCACGAGTCCTTGGGTAGATGAAAAGGAGCATTTGCAAGAGATTCTAGCCAGAGACGAGTTCAATTTGCCCCAAGGCAGCGGAGAGAACTGGATTCAAAAAGCGGTGGAGTTTGTGATCGAGCTGATCTCCGACCTTTTTGAGTGGAGTCATATTCCATCTGGTGCGGCTAATACCGTATCTACACTCGTGCTCATTTTGGCAGTACTGGGACTGGTCGGCATCATTTACTGGTTGTTCCGCAGAATGATTTGGGAACAGAAGAAGCATCGACCGCTGTTTATGGAAGGTGAAAAAATACGTTCTCATGCAGACTATTTGCGCGATGCGAAAGAAAAAGCAGCGCGAGGAGAATGGCGGGAAGGAGAACGCTCGTTGTTTTTGGCGTTGTTGGTATATTTGCAAATGAAGTCATGGGTTCGTGTAGAGAAATGGAAAACGAATTGGGAATACGCAGAAGAAATTGAGGCAAATCAGCCGAGCTTACGTGATGTGTTTGGCAGCTTCGCACGAGAATTCGACGCTGTTTGGTACGGGCAGGCACTTGTTGACGAAGGGTCGTTCTGGCGGCGTGTAAACGAACTGGAAGGCATCTGGCGCGAGGAGGGACAGCATGGATAGTTTGCGTACCTATCGTGTCGGAATCGCTGTGGCTACCTTGTTGCTCGTCATCGTAGGCTGGTTGATCGTCAAGCCTACAGCTGAGCCTCTCCCACCGTATTTGGCTTCGTCTGCACAGCCGAGCGGAATCAAGGCTGTGCTCGTACTGCTGGAGGAAAAAGGAAAGCAGGTAAAGGAATGGCGGCAGCCTATGCGTTTTTTACCGACAGCAACTGGGCAGGCCATGCTCGTAGTAGAGCCGGAAAGACTGATGCCAGAGGAACAGATAGACATTCTGGATTGGGTCAGTGAAGGGAATGACCTGATTCTCTTTCACTCGAGACCAGAGTGGGAAGACCTTCCCTTTCATACGAAGTACATCCGGGATAAAGAAAATCAGGAGCGAAACATTCAGGGACCTCTCGTTCAGGGCGGGTTCATGGGCAAGGCAGAGACCTCATTGAGATTTGTAGAAGATGACGACATGGAGCCCCTTCTCTACGACGACCAGGGGATACTCGGGGGAAGAACAGAGGTAGGAGATGGAAGTGTCACGTTTTTTCTCGTACCGGAATGGCTAACCAATCAAAAAATTGATCGACTGTCCCACTTTGAAGCGATCTGGCCGCATGTACAAGGAGATTGGTCTGTTCTTTGGGTAGACGAATACCATCATGGCTTGCAAGAAAAACCAGGTTTTTTAGCGATCTACCCAGGATGGCTCATAGCCGCTTGCATGCAACTTGGTATCCTGCTTTTGCTGTATGTGTGGTGGAGAGGAAAACGTTTCGGACCAGTCTATACGCTTAGGGAGTGGACGGTGCGCCGTGGTGATGAGACGTTGCTCGCCGTGTCTAGCTGGTATGAGCGAAGAGAGCTGGCAAAGGATGCGTTGCGACATCGAGAAGCATACATGCGACAGCTGTTGTACGATCGGTGGGGAGTGCATCAACGAGCAGATCGTGTGGAAATCGTGCGATATGCCAAAACAAGATGGACAAATCAAGAGGTAGAGAAATTCGCTCATCTGCTGGAACGACTGGAACAGGCAAAAAACGAAGGGCGATACTCGCCAAAGAGCTTGCTTGCAGACAGTCTGTTGATGGATGAGATTACGAAGCGTCTGGAGAAGGAGTGACAACTACCGTGGAGCAATTATTGCAACAAATGGAAAAAGAGCTGGTTGGTCAGCGGCAAAATGTTCGGCTGCTGCTAACCGCTTTGGTAGCCGGTGGACACGTTTTGCTAGAAGGTGTACCTGGTATCGGAAAGACGAAAATGGTAAGGACCTTATCGGAATTGATGGGAGGCGTGAGCAAGCGCGTTCAATTTACGCCTGACATGATGCCATCGGACATTATTGGTCATGTGGTGTTCAATATGCAGCAGAACCAGTTTGAGACCATCAAAGGTCCTGTTTTCGCTAACTTATTGCTGGCGGATGAGATCAACCGGACTCCCCCGAAAACCCAAGCGGCTCTTTTAGAAGCCATGGAGGAGGGGCAAGTGACGATTCATGGTGTCACCTATCCTTTGCCAGATCCGTATTTCGTCGTCGCTACGCAAAACCCGGTGGAGTACGAAGGAACGTATGTGTTGCCGGAGGCACAGCTCGATCGTTTTTTGTTCAAGCTAACGATGTCGTATCCTTCCCATGAAAATGAAAAGCAAATTCTCGCCAAACATATTCCCAACAAGCGCAGCCACGAGCGGAATCAAGAGCTGCTCTTTACATGGGAGGCGATTTTGGAGAAGCGACGCCAATTAGAAGAAGTGGTTGTGGATGATTCGATTCTAGAGTACATTACGACACTGATACGCAATACACGCGAAACGAAACGATTGCTCTTAGGTGCCAGCTCTCGTGCTGGAATCGCCGTGTTAATGGCTAGCAAAGCCTGGGCGCTTTTGGACAATCGCAAGTTTGTGACGCCTGATGACGTGAAGATGGTGGCCCGCCCCGCATTGCGGCACCGACTCATTCTGTCACCGCAGGTAGAATTGGAGGGGGGTACCAGTGACCACATCATCGAAGAGACGCTGGCGGCTATTCCAGTTCCTCGCTGATTTTTTGGCAGACCGTTTTGTCTTGCCATCCAAGCGACTGCTTGTGGCGGTTTTGCTAGGCACACCCATCGCGATCGTCGGATTTCTGCTGGAGATTGGCTATTCGATATTCTTTTTGTACAATGGTTTACTCCTGATCGCCAGCATCTTGGATTGGGTTACCATCCCCAAACGCCGAGACTTGTCGATCCGCCGAATCTTGCCTGAGCAGACGGATATCGGACAATCGTTCTCGATCGAGCTTGAGCTTGCCAATAATAGCGGGCAATCCGTTGCGTACTCCATCGTGGATGATCTTCCGCTGTCATTTGAAGAAGCCGGACCGGTCATAGGTGTGATGGAGCAACCCTTAACCAGCATCAGCTTTGAAACAAGAGGAAAAGAACGCGGAGAGTATGTGTTCCGCTGGCTTTACATGCGTTGGCATGGCAAGCTCGGCTTGTGGTATCGCCAAAGCCGCTTTTCGTGTGAACAAACGATCAAGGTATACCCCGACCTTTCAGCTGTTCGTGGCTATTTGGCTTCGCTTCAGGAGAGCCTGATCGTGGACGGGAAGAAAATCATGCGCAGGGCGAAAGCGGGTACGGAATTCCATGCGATCCGCGATTACGTCCCTGACGATGATCCTCGGATGATTAACTGGTCCGCTTCAGCACGCTCTCGACGTCTAATGACGAACCAATATCGACCAGAGCATGGCAAGGTAATTACCATTCTGATCGATTGCGGCAGGTTGATGGGCGTCGAGCTGGATAATCAGACGAGACTGGATCGATCGCTGGAGTCTGCTCTCACGTTAGCGGCAGTGGCATTACGTCAAGGAGATCAGGTAGCATTACTAGCCTATTCGCATGAGATCAAGACGTACATACCTCCAGGCAGAGGGCTGCGTCATTTGCATACCCTTTTGGAGGCAACCTACAACCTAACGAGTGATTTTGTTGAGGCTGATCCGGCGAAGGCGCTTGAATTTTTGAATCGTCAGCAAAAGAGAAGGAGCTTGGTGGTTCTTTTTTCAGATATGGAGAACTACCTCGTCGAAGATCAGTTGAGCAATTATTTGTGGCGGATGCGCCGTTCACATTTGCTCTTGCTGCTGTCTTTGGCAGATCCGCTTCTGCATGAATGGAGTCATATAGACACGAGCAACAGCAGCTTGGCGTTTACGAAGGCGGTAGCTCAACGGTTCCAGCTCGATCGCAGGGCGTTTCAACAAAAAATGATCGGCGCGGGTATCCAGGTACTGGACGTTCCGGCCGATCAATTGACGCTGACGGTTATCAATACTTATTTGGACATCAAATCAAGAGAAGCTTTGTGAGAATCCGGTTTGTATCCGACGAGGTACCAGGCAACCAGCAAAAGCAATGTGCCGACAGCTACGATGTACTTGGCTTCGAGTGAGAGACTCGATGGAGTAATATAGCCCTCGATGATTCCCGCGATGAACAAAAGTGGGATGGTAGCCAACAGCAAATGCGCAGACTCTTTTGCCGCCTCCAGAAATTGATGTCTTCGAGCGTAGCGGCCGGGCACAAGCAGACGGTATCCCATGTGAAGCCCTGCTCCGCCAGCAATGAAAATCGCGGTCAGCTCGATCACGCCGTGGGGCAAAATGTAGGCCCAAAACGCATAGCTGCTATCTGCCTGATAGTAGACAGCTGCCAAAGCTCCAACCAGAAGTCCATTGAATAAGAGAAGGTAGATGGGGACGATTCCAAACGTAATTCCACTGACAAAGGCCAGCATCGCGACTTTGATGTTGTTGGTCATAATCATCGTAGAGATGACCGGACTGTCGAGGGATTCGTGCCCTTCTCCTAGCTTGGATGGATCGATCTGCTCAGCCATCCCCTGTGGTAATACATAATAGAGGTTGAGTGGATCAACCATGACGGCGGCAAAACCAGAAATACCACCGATGATGAAGAGAAGCGCTGCCACACCAATGAAGCTCATTCGCTTATGTACGAGACCCATTAAGTAGCTGCCAAAGAATTGCTTGAGCTGCTGCCAGCTGCCTATTCGCTGCTTGTAAGCCAAATTATGTGCGCGTAAGACGAGTTGATTTAAGTAGAGGGTGATCTCGTCAGCGGGATGGTAGGAGCGTACATAGGCCAAATGAGCAGATGTTTTCTTGTATAATTGTGTCAGGCGATCTATATCGGTAGCACTGATGTGCCGTGGTTGTCGGGTAAAACGCTCCACTAATTGTTCTAGTTCGGCCCAAGAGGCTTTATGCTTGTGCCAAAACGAGGTAATATCCATGTATAATGCCTCCTTCATTAGCGATTGTGTAATAACTCGAAAAAAACTCAAAGTTTCGAGGGGGGAAGAAAAACATCATGAATGAACCGACATACGTCAGTGGGTCAAATCGGGAAGCGTCTGTTGTGACACCCGAGCATGTTATGCTGCGATTTCAGACGGCAGGTCTAGGCAGCCGCGCCACTGCGATGCTGATTGATACAGGAATCTTGCTCCTGGTTAATCTTACTGTATTTATTTTGTTTGGTATAGTTTTATTTGGAAAAGATGAAGGGTTTTTCCTGGATGATGACAACTACACGATTGCCATCGTTCTACTGGCTATCTTTATCGTGAACTTTGGCTACTATTGGTTACTGGAAGCGTTCTGGGGCGGGCAAACCGTTGGCAAAAGGCTGGTGGGAATCCGGGTCATCCGTGATAATGGACAGCCTGCGACTTTTGTTTCCTCGACGATCCGGAATCTGTTTCGCATCATCGACGCAATGCCAACTGGTTATTTTCTCGGGGCGCTCGTCTGCTTTTTCCACCCCCGTGATAAGCGAATTGGCGATATGGTAGCGGGCACGATTGTTGTGGTGGAGTCAGGACAGCACTCGACTCTTTTTCTGAAAAAGAAAGACAAACAGCCAAACGGCTTTGATTTGAATCATGCGCTACTCGTGCTTGATGAGCGCCAAAAACAGGCGATTACCCGAGAGGACTGGCAGCTGCTTTCCTCCTTCATCAGCAGATTATCTTCTTTATCACAAGCGAAAAAATATGAACTCGGGAATCAAATTGCCAGCATCATGCGCAAAAAATTAGAGCTTATTGACGAACAGACCAACAAGGAAGACCCGATCTTATTTTTGCAAAGACTGCACAATCAGCTGCAAAACGAATTTCAACTCCGAAAATAAAGCGAAGTACCGCCCCAAAAAAGTGGCGGTATTTTTATTTCTCGACGTATTTTCCCATTATTCAGCAAAATGCTGCTTCAAAAACTTTCTATGTTATAATGAAACCTCACTCTATGTCACAGAAAGGAGGAGGGAGCCGATGGACGACAAATACATGGGAGCGTCATCGACTTCGTCACCCACACTGCCACTCCCGGCAAACGGGAAGCAGAAAGGAAGACGCAGAAGAGGCAGTCTTTTTCAGGCATTGATTCCCTCCCAGACTGAAGGTAAGCGTCCTTTACTACCGATCGTTTTGGCCGTTCTGGTCTGGGTAGGACTTGCCTATGCTGGATATGCCTTTGCTGTTTATACGTTGGACAAGCAGCAACAAATTGTAAACCAACGAATTGATCAAATTCAAGAAAATAATCAAAAGCAGATGAAGGCATTGGGAGATCAATTGACTCTGGTGCAGGAAGAAATGCAAAATGTCCAGAAGGGTCTGGGAAATCTGGAAGAAGATTTGGCATTGACGGGTGAAACCATTGGTGGAACGAACAAGACCAAAGAAGCTCTGCAGGAACGGGTTGACCAACTCAACAAACAGCTGGTTGATTTGAAAGCATCTCTGAAAAAATTGGAGGATGCTGCCCGTGCTTGGTAAGATAAATCGTTTCTTTCTCTTTCTGTTGGCGCCTGCTCTCGGTTTTTTGGTCGCTTTTGCGCTGGACAATCCAGTGGACAAGCTCCAGACAGAAGGCCTGAAGCTTCCTTCTGCCGTAGCGAAGAGCCAAGCAGATGAGCTGGGGGAACGGCTCAACGACACCAAGGTGCAGCTTCGAAATGTAGAAATCGTCATCGAAGACATCCGGGATCGCTCGAAAAAGGAACAGAAAGAATACGAGCAACAAAACAAGAAGATCAGTAGCGCACTTGAAGCGAGCAAATCCCAGACACAAAAATCTGCGGATGTATTGGACACGATTTTGTCCAACATGCTTGGCAAGCCGATCGGTCAACACTTCGGGAAAAACTCCACAGTGAAGGTCTATTCCCTGCAAGAAGGCGGATACCGTGGTTATATGGCCAAAGTTCGCCTCAATGATCCGAAAGCGCTGAAAATGGTGCTGGCCAACAACTCTGTGAAAAGTAAGGGAGAAACGACGAGTCAAGCCGGTAAGCGTACAGGAGCCATTCTGGCAATCAATGCAGGCGGCTTTATGGCGGACAAGCAGGGCAATCTGACTCCGTTAGGCATTACGGTTGTTGACGGCAAGATTCGCACCTTTTCCAATAATGCGAAGTTGAGCTTTGTCGGTTTTAACAACAAAGGTCATCTGGTCGGAACAAACATCAAGACGCAGGCGCAAATTACGCAACAAGGGATACTGCAGGGAGCGAGCTTCTTGCCGCGCCTCTTGCAGGACGGAAAGCGATTGTCTATTCCGCGTGAATGGGCGAATGCACGTCAACCGCGAACACTGATCGGCCATTTCGACAACGGCGATTTGTTGCTGATTGTCATTGACGGAAGACGAGATGGCTGGAGTACTGGTGTTACGCTGGAGGAAGCGCAAAGAAAGCTGCAAGAGTGGCATGTCGTGGATGCGTATAACCTCGACGGCGGTGGCTCCAGTGCGTTTTATTACAATGGCAAGCTGTTGAACAAGCCTTCAGGTGGCAAAGAACGACGCGTGGTGAGCAATTTGGTCATCATGCCATAAGCAAAAATCGCAACACTCTTCTGTGAAGACGACAAGTCTTGCTGCAGAAGGGTGTTTTTTTCTGTAGAGAAAAGTTTGCCTAGGCAACTGTCAATGTGGGTTGACCTTAAAAAATGCTGAAAATTATAATAATAGTAGAAGTAATGAAATGGAATAGGAGGGATCGCATGAAAAAAGGGATGTTGGTTGCCCTCACGATTGTTTCCGTGCTTTCGTTTCCGCATTTTGCTGTGGGAAAAGTCCCAGGTGTGCCAGCAGGTGTGCAAGGAGCTACAAAAGGAATTGTCGCGGTCTCTCATCCAGCAGCGGCGCAGGTCGGCAGAGATATCTTGGCAAAGGGCGGCAATGCGATTGACGCTGCGGCTGGGATCCAATTCGCTCTAAATGTAGCAGAACCGTATATGTCCGGTATCGGCGGCGGTGGTTTTATGATGATTTATGTGAAGGATCAAAACAAAGTGACGGTGATAGATAGTCGAGAGGTGGCTCCTTCCAAGGTGACTCCCGATATGTTTTTACAGGCAGATGGCACGCCGATCCCATTTGAGGAGAGACATACGAGCGGTCAGGCGGTAGGTGTCCCAGGGACATTGCTGGGCGTAGAGCAGGCGCTGAAATCTTATGGGACATGGGACTTGGGCAAAGTGGTAGAACCGTCGATTGAATTGGCGGAAAAAGGAGTTCGCGTCAACTGGGTGTCCGCTCAATTTATTGCCAATTCCATGGAAAAGTTGAAAAAGCACGGGACTGCTGCACAAGTGTTTGCGCCAAACGGAGTTCCACTCAAAGAAGGCGAGATGCTGGTTCAGCCCCAATTGGCGAAAACGTTGAAGATCATCCGGGACAAAGGCTCAGATGCCTTGTATGAAGGGGAAATTGGCAAGGCTCTCGTGGAGGAAGTGCAAAGAACGGGTGGCTCCATGACTCTTAGTGATTTGCAGGCGTATCAAGTAAAAGAGCGTGAACCGGTCCGCGGCATGTATCGCGGCTATGAAGTGATTTCGATGGCACCCCCCAGCTCTGGCGGATTGACACTCATTCAGATTTTGAAGCTGATGGAGGGCTACGATAACCAAAAGGACGGCATCGGGTCGGTAGCCTATTTGCATCATTTGATCGAGGCCAATCACCTCGCCTACGCAGATCGGGCGGCTTTTATGGCGGACGAGGACGTTTATCCAGTACCGAAAAAAGGGCTGATTGCGGGCGAATACATCAAGGAACGGCGTCAGCTCATTCGTGAAGAAACAGCGAATGCCAATGTAGTGGCAGGAGACCCTTGGAAGTACGATCCTGGCAAAAAGCCAGAGGTGTCCATGAAACTGAGGGATCAATCTCCGGTCAAGCAGACCACGCACTTTTCTGTGATGGACAAATGGGGGAATATCGTTGCGTATACGACCACCATTGAAGATATTTTTGGCAGCGGTGTGATGGTTCCAGGTTACGGCTTCATGCTCAATAATGAGCTTACGGATTTTGACGCGATTCCTGGCGGTGTCAATCAGGTCGAGCCCGGAAAGCGTCCACGTTCAAGCATGACGCCAACTATGGTGCTAAAAGACGGGAAGCCTTTTTTAGCAATTGGCTCACCTGGTGGCTCTACGATTATTGCCTCAGTATCACAGACGATTCTCAATGTGATCGATCATGGAATGGAGATCGAGGATGCCATCCGTGCACCACGCATTTTTTCAAGCAGCTATCCGAATGTGACGTGGGAAGCGGGCATTGACCAGGATGTCATCCTGCAATTGATGGCAAAAGGTCACGTCTTTGCTGAGGAGCCGACGAACATTGGCAACGTCCAAGCGATTGTGTACGATTTTGAAACGGGAAAAATGTACGGCGGAGCGGACAACACCCGTGAGGGCACTGTACTCGGGGTTGATGCCATCGCGTATACGGCTGCTCAGCCAATCCAGTCTCCTAAAGAAAAAGAAGGCCCCTTTGATTTAAAAGTAAACGGCAATGTCTATCCATACACAGCAGAGCAAAAGGTGATGATAGATGGAGTAGCTTATGTTCAGGCCAACAAGTTGCTGTTAGGGTTGGGACAAAAAGTGACGTCCTTTCAGTCTGATGTGGTCATGGTGAAGGGGACTCCTTACTTGCCTGTCAAGAAAGTTGGCGAGAAGCTGGGCTATACAGTCATGTGGAAGGAAGGAGAGCGGTCCATCGAGTTGAATAGCAAAAAGTAGGCTGATCAAGGAAAGGATGTAGCAAAAAATGAAGAAGGTACTTGTACTCGGAGGAACGCGATTTTTTGGAAAGCGATTGGTCCAGCTTCTCGTTGAAGCTGGGGCAGACGTTACGGTGGCGACGAGGGGGCTTACCCAAGTGGAGTTACCTGCCTCTGTTAAAAGAATTACGCTTGATCGCGATGACGTCCATTCTCTTGCTGTTGCTGGAGAAGAGCAGTGGGATGTGGTGTACGATAACATCTGTTATTCCTCCCAAAATGCTATGGATGCGTGTAAGGTTTTTCGGGGGAAAGTAGGTAAGTACGTTTTGACCTCTACCTTATCCGTCTACGATTATGCCGAAGAACAACTACAGGAAGAGGCATTTGATCCATACACGTATGCAATCAATCGGAAAACGAGAGACGAGACAACCTATCAAGAGGGGAAGCGTCAAGCAGAAGCCGTCTTTTTTCAGGAAAAGGCCTTCCCTGTCGTAGCTGTTCGTTTTCCGATTGTGCTAGCGGAAGACGATTACACTCGTCGGCTATGGTTTCATATTGAGCAAGTGCAAGAGGAGCGGCCGATTGGTATTGCGAATCCCGCTGCCCGAATGTGCTTTATTCATGCACAGGAAGCTGCACAATTTTTGGCATGGGTGGTGACAACGTCCATCACAGGGCCTGTGAATGCATGCTCAGATGGGATTGTTTCGCTTGCTGAGCTGATGGAGACAATTGCGCAAACAGTCGGAAAGCCTGCCCAAATCGAGCAAACGACAAATGCTTCTGATGCGTCTCCCTTTGGATTTGTAGCATCCTTTTACATGGATAACAGCAAGGCTAAGGCTGCGGGCTTCCCATTCTGGTCGCTGGATGAATGGTTGCCGGCGCTTGTCAAAAACCTAAACGAGAAATATACCTCCGAAAAAGCGTGACCTATCTACCTTTTCTTTCGTAGTACTCCATGGTAAGGTAGAGCAGAACGTATGTGTCTGTAAGGAACCAGGAGGATCGATCATGAACAAAATTCGCACCAGCAGCCTTGCGATCGTCGCAGCACTATCAGTAGCACTACTCAGTGGATGTGAGCCTCCCTCATTAAGCGGATTGCTATCCAGCGAGTCGAATGGACAGCCCGCAGGTGAGGGAACGCAGTCGACGACAGTTGAGCCAAATAACGAGGCGACAGTACGTCCCCAACGGGCATCTCTTGCAGAGACGATAAAAGATGTGGATGGAGTGCCAACCGTTACAAATGCAACAGATCTCTCGGTTGTCGTAAATAAACAACGGGCATTGCCTGGCGATTATATTCCACCGGATTTGGTGGAGCCAAATGTGCCGTTTCCTTTTGATGAAAAAGTGGAGAAGCGATTGCTAAGAGCAGAAGCCGCACAAGCATTAGAAGAACTGTTTGCCAAAGCAAAGACAGAAGGTATTGAACTGTATGCCGTATCCGGTTACCGCTCGTATAAGACCCAAAAATCGCTGTACGAGACGTATGTAAAGACGCAAGGTGCTGAACATGCGGCTGCCTACAGTGCTGTACCTGGAAAGAGCGAACATCAGACTGGCTTGGCTATGGATGTGTCCGGATATGATGCCAATACACGCTTGGAAGAGTCATTTGCTGAAACACCTGAAGGAATATGGCTGGCTGCCAACTGTGCAGACTTTGGGTTCGTCATTCGTTATTTGAAGGGCAAGGAAGATACGACGGGATATGCGTATGAGCCTTGGCATTTGCGTTATGTAGGCAAGGAAATGGCGAAAGAAATTATGGCAGGTGGCCTTACTTTGGAGGATTATTTTTCGGAAGCGGCAATTGCCCACAAATAACGCCATCGAAAATGAAAAGAGCCGCCCCAATAAGGAGCGGCTTTTTGCTGCCTGAATAAATGCTAACGCGGAAGGCGAATCTGGGACAGTGGCCAGTATACGACCTCTGCACGTCCTACTACATGATCCAGTTGAACAGGGCCAATGACGCGGCTGTCCATACTGTTGTTGCGATTATCCCCCATGACAAACACGCTGCCCTCAGGAATCTTCACAGGATCAAAATCTTCGGTTAACGTCACACCTGCCGAAGCAGTTTTTAGTTTGTTTTCGACCAAGTACTCTTCGCTGAGCGGTTGGCCATTGACATACACTTGATCATTTTTGGCTTCTACGGTGTCACCCGCTACTGCGACCACGCGCTTGATCCAGTTGTCGCCAGTTGCATCTGGATGAATGATGACGATATCGCCAGGTTGCGGTTCTTTGAGGTAATAAATCGCTTTGTTAACGATGACGCGCTCGCGGTCATGCAACGTACTTTCCATGGAACGCCCTTGGACGACGTAGGGAGCCATGACAAATACGTAGATAAAGGCAGTCAATCCGCCAATCAAGACAAACGATTTCAACCAATCGAGCAATTCCACTTTCCATTTTGGTGTAGGTTTTGTTTGTTCCATTGAATTTCTCCTATGTATGTGATTTCTGTGGCAAATATGCCTGAGTCAAATGCCTCGTGTGTGTAAGGCTGTCTTCTCATTATACATGCTTTACGAATGGATACGAAAGATGATTCAAGCAAATAATTGGCATCATGGATGAAGCTCGAAAAAGTCGTAACATTATTTTGCAAGCTAACCTATTGTCAGTTTTTCCTGTTTGAGTTAAGATGTTCTTGAAATAAGTTTTACAATAAAAATATTAAGTGGTAAACACTTTGTCTGGCTCATACATATCTTTCGTGAAAAGAAATAATTTCGGGAGTCCTATTGATCTTCCGGTACTTAGGCTATATAGTTTTATAGTAAAAGTACTTATATTATTAATTTTCCGAAAATAGGTGATGTCGTGAGCAATATGTCCCGTGCCAGTAAACTTGAGGAACTGGATGGAGTATTTGTCGAGATTGCTCGTTTCTTTATTAACAATTGGCTAGAGGAAGAGTCAATCAGTCCGAAGCAGTTTATCTTGTTGCGTGTGCTACATCAAAAAGGACGAAGCACAGTTTCTGAGCTGGCGACTATTTTGAAGTTATCCAATAGTGCCACCACAATCGCACTTAATCGGTTGGTCAAGGCCGGGTTTATCGACCGGGTTCGAGATGAACAGGATCGCCGTGTCGTGTGGGTCACTTTGTCACAACAAGCCGTTCCAACTCTGGAAGGACTTTTGTGCCACAGGAGAGCACTAGTAGGAAAGCTGCTGGAGAATCTGACTGACGACGAGTTAGAACAGTTTACGTATTTTCTTAGGAAAATGCAGCAGTGCATATAGCATGCCTTAAGTTCGGGTTTGGGGACATTCGTGTAGGACAAAAGTGTGTACCGCGGAATGGGAGTGTACACATATGAAAAAGAAAAGCACACTGATCATGAGTTCTTGTATCCTAGGAGCAGCTCTCTTCACACAAGCTGCATTTGCTGAAGAGGCAGTAAAAGCTACTGAAACAACTACTGCAACAGAAGCAACAACAACGACAACAGAAGAAAAACCTGCAACAGATGAAAAGCCAGCTACTGAAGAAAAGCCGGCAACTGAAACAACAACAACTGCACCAGCAACTAAACCAGAAGTAAAACCTGCGACTCCACAAACCGTTACCCCAATTCAAGGTTTGACTCAACAAGGTGGCTGGGTTATCATGCCAGGTAAAGATGAGTACGTATGGGTAAGTGGTCAATATGTTCCAGTAATCTCTAACGTAGCTGGCTGGGCAATGATGCCAGGAGTAGATCAATTTGTTACAACTGGTGGCGTAACTCCAGTGAGTGCTCCAGCAGCTGGTTGGGCAATGATCGCTCCAGAATCCGATAACGAAAAATAAGCATAGCTGATAATAAAGACGCTTTGTCCCTCAATTGGGCAAGGCGTCTTTTTTGGCTAAAGCTGGAGATTCCCGTACAAACTAAAGCGGATAGAAGCCAAAAGGAAGGAGGAACGAATATGGCAGGTTATGAGAAGGATCAGGCTCGATCCAGGGCGAAAGAGCTGGGCACTGAGGATGCAGACGGAGCCGTCTACTATCAAGAGGCAGACGAATATACGGATGGCCTGGCTACGACGCAGGAGATGGTCAGTGACATGTACAAGATGGGAACCATCGAGGACAGAGAGCAGACGATGTAACAACACAGAAAAAGAGCAAGGCCAGCCTGGATGCAAGGAGGCTGGTCGCTTTTTATTCCATTGATAAAAAATTTTTTATTGACTTAGTAGATTGTATCGGTAAAAATACAAGAGGAATCAGAAAATTTAAAAAGGGTGTGCCACGAATGAGAGACTCACGATTAGATCAATTAGCGTACAATCTGGTTAACTATTCTGTACGAGTACAGCCAGGGGAAAACATTTTGATCAACGCGAAAGGGGACACACCGGATTTGGTGCAAGCCCTCGTGCGTGAGATTTACAAAGCAGGCGGCAGTCCTTATGTTCAATTGATTGATCCCGCCGTAAGCCGAGAAATCGCAATGAATTGCAATGAAGAGCAGCTGAAGACCATGGCTCAACATGAAGTTGAACTCATGGAGAAAATGCAAGGCTATATCGGAATTCGTGCAGCGAACAACATCAATGAGATGGCTGATGTTCCGAGTGACAAGCTGAGTATCTATTCTCGCCTGTATGAGCTGCCAGTAATGAACGTGCGCGTGCCTAAAACGAAGTGGGTTGTTCTTCGTTATCCGAATCCTTCCATGGCACAGCTTGCGAACATGTCTACAGCAGCTTTTGAAGATTTTTACTTCCAAGTATGTAACCTCGATTACGCGAAAATGGATAAAGCAATGGACAGTCTGGTTGACTTGATGAATCGCACAGACAAGGTTCGCTTGGTAGGACCTGAAACAGATCTCACCTTCTCAATCAAGGACATTCCTGCTGTGAAATGTGCTGGCCTGCGCAATATCCCAGATGGTGAAGTGTATACAGCACCTGTGAAGGATTCCGTAAATGGCGTTATCACCCATAATGCGCCAACACCATACCACGGCTTCACATTCGAAAATGTTCGCCTGACCTTCAAGGACGGCAAAATTGTGGAAGCAACAGCGAATGATACCGAACGATTGAATCAAATTTTGGATACGGACGAGGGAGCGCGCTTCGTTGGAGAATTTGCTATCGGTGTGAATCCTTACATTCGCAACCCGATGAAAGATATCTTGTTTGACGAAAAAATAGACGGAAGCTTCCACTTCACGCCTGGTCAATGCTATGACGAAGCATACAATGGCAACAAATCGTCTGTCCACTGGGACATGGTTTCCATCCAGCGTCCGGATTGGGGCGGAGGGGAAATCTGGTTTGATGACGTCCTGATTCGCAAAGATGGTCGTTTTGTCATAGCAGAGCTTGAATGTTTGAATCCAGAAAACTTGAAAGGGTAAGGCATAGCCTACCCAATCATTTGTCGTACTGACGGAGCCTTTCATGGGCAAGCATAATATCCATTTCTAGCTGAAATAGCATGTGCAGATTGCTTGAAGGAAGAGTAATTCTGCGTGCCGCGTGGTAGAGAAGTGGTTTGTTTTGTTTGATGACCGTCATGATTTCCACAACTGGAGGAACGACTTGCTTAATTCTTAGCAGGCTTTGCAAATAGCGAAGAAATGTTTGAATACTAGCTTGGTCATCCTTGTTTGGTACCTTTTCAATCAAAGCGAAAAAGTCTCGGATGATGATCCGCTTGGTCTCCTGAGGCTCTACTATAGTTGTACGATTCACTTGATCCACCTCACGGGAAAGAGTTAACAGCTTCTTTTCTTTACCCGCTGAATGACAAGTGATAAACCTTTTGTCTGATAAAAAAGTCTTTGGCATGTGCATGTGCCAAAGACTTTTCGTTTTTATGACTCACGATGACTATCGTAGACGCTTGCTTCTTCCAGGGGAATCCGTATGCGCAGGAGTAGCCAGGCATTTAAGAGAGAAAACGCCAGGGCTGTTGCCACAGCGGCAAATGTTAGAGGGAGTAGGAGCAGCTCAAGCGATACGACCAAGTAGTTGGGGTGACGAATGAACCGATAAGGACCTCGCTTGATTGGAGCCTCGCCCGGGAGTATGAAGATGCGGGTATTCCATCGTTTGCCCAAGCTGCGAATACACCAGTAACGAAGTCCTTGCGCGATCAAAAACAGGCTGAACGGAAACGCCCACCAAGAGGGCAGAACCATGGAGTTGCCTTTTCCCACCACTTCGAAAAAAAGCGAGAGAAAAAAGAGAAAATGAAGAAGGACGATGTATTTGTAATGACTCGCCCCAACCTCGTAGCCTCCTTTTGAGCGGATATAGCGGGCATTCCTCACAGCAACGAGAAGCTCGACCAGTCGCTGCAACACGACTCCAGCCAAGACAAATCCAAAGAAGAGCAACATGACTATCTCGCCTCCAGAAGTAAGAGCTCGGAGCTAAATCCAGGTCCAAGCGCGGCGACCAATCCGCGATCTCCTGGCTCCCACGCCTTCTCCATGCTTTTTTCCAAGACGAACAAAACCGTAGGGGAAGACATGTTTCCAAAATTGGTGAGGACATCTTCAGAAAAACGTGTGGCTTCTGTGCCAATGCCCAAAGACCGTTGGTAAGCCGTTAATACCTTGGCTCCGCCTGGATGGAAAATGAAATGACGTAGATGGTCAATAGACATCCCATGCGGTGACAAAAAGCTCTCAACGTTTTCTCGCATCGAAGAACGAATGAGAGTAGGGATGTCCCGAGAGAAAATGACTTTTAACCCCGGATCGGTCAATTCCCATCCCATGACATCTGCGGTGTCCGGCCATGTTGTCGTTCGCGCATCACAAAATTGAACCTTAGGCGTGTCCGAAGAGGACATGACTTGATCTCCTTCTATTAATACGGCTGCAGCTCCATCTCCAAAGAGGCATGTTGCGACCAAATTGCTTTTGGACAAATCTTGCCGGATGAAGGTCAAGCCGCACAGTTCTACGCTCACAAGCAAAACTCGCCGGGAGGGATAAGCCTGAGTGTACTCACATGCACGTGATAAGCCCATTGCTCCACCGGCACAGCCAAGGCCCCACAAAGGGACACGGGTTGCTTGCGAACGGAGTCCTAAACGATGGAGCAAGCGGGAATCGATGCTTGGGGTCGCAATGCCAGTGCTTGATACAAATATCAGACAATCGATGGATGACGGCTCGACTCCAGCTTTCGTCAAACACTTTCGGGCTGCTTCCTCTGCCAAGGCTTCCGCATGTTCGATATACAATTGATTTTTCTCTGCAAACGGCCGATCCTCCAAAAACCAATCCATTGGCATACTAAAATGTCGCTTCTGAATGTGACTGTGTGCAAACACGTGTAACAAACGATCTATGTCGGGAAAAGCATCTTGAAAAAATAGGCGTGCCAGCTTCATGGAATCCTCTTGTGTAATCTCGTGGGAAGGTACTGCTGTAGCCACTGCTTCTATACGGGGCATACATTCATTCACTCCCGTCTATTTTTATTAGCCTTTAGCTTATCCCTACCAATTGGTTCCAATTCATGTTGCACCATGTGCGAAAGGCCACAGGCTGGTTGTCAGGACTTTTCCAAGATTCGCTTGAATGAATAAGTGACAGTTTCGTGATTTGCTTGAACTTACAAAAAAACATAGGTAAAATATTCCTGGTTATACGAAAAAAGACCTAGTGAATATTTCTGAAAATAGGTCTAATGTACGAATAAGAAGAGTTACAACGGATAGATCGGGGGTAGTGTATTTTGGGCTCACGCTGGATTAGCTTGGGTGTGTCCTGTATGATCATCTCGGTTTGGCTGATCGGATACGGATTGCCGACGGATGACAGTGTGATGATCTTTCTTTTGCTTGTTGCTGTCATTCAGACGCTAGCTGCCTATCAAATAGGGAAATATGTAGATCGGCTGCGGCAGATGGCTTATCACGATTCACTTACAGGCGTTCTCGTCAATCGCAGATTTCTGGACAAGTTGGTCGAAGAAGTAGAATTGGCAAAAAGCAATCATCAATCTGTTACTCTATTGTTTATTGATTTGGATAATTTCAAAATATTTAATGATTCATTTGGCCATTTGGAAGGCGACCGACTTCTTTGCCAATTTGCAAGACTCTTGCAAGCGAGTGTACGGAAACAAGACACGATTGGAAGATGGGGTGGGGAAGAATTCGTCGTTTTGCTAACGCAAACAGACACAAGAAGAGGACTGGCAATCGGGGAACGAATTCAAAATCAAGTCCGACACGCTCTTTCAGGTGTCACGGTCAGTATCGGAGTAGCCTCGTATCCACAGCATGCTGAAACAGCGGAAGAGTTAGCGAAAAAAGCAGATACGCTTATGTATGAAGCGAAAAAAAGGAAAGATTGCATGATGGTCGCTTCGAATGAAATGATAAATATTGGCAAGACTAACACTCGTCATCTCTCTTGACACGGGTGTTTTTTTTGATTGTAAAGGGCATTTACAAAAACTTAATAATTCTTTAAAGAAAAATATACACATTTGACCTTGATTTTAAATTTACGGAAACAATAACATTCGATATAATCTGGTAGGTGTCATTTATTCAAAGGAGTGAAGAAGTCCCGTATGTTGAAATCAAACAAGTATATCTTCTTTGATCTGTTCGAACAGCAGATTGCCACGGTACACAAAGGAACTCATCTTTTCTATGAAATGATAGGAAATTATCAGGATCTAGAAACAAAGGTTAAGGCAATCAAAGCTGTCGAAAAAGAAGGAGACGAAATCGTTCGTCGCATCATGAACGAGTTGAACTCTACTTTTATCACTCCGCTTGAGCGTGAAGACATTCACCAACTCGCTCATACGATGGACTCGATGATCGACTATATTGACGGTGTCGCTGATCGTATGTATTTGTACCAAGTGACTCAACCAGATCCACGTGTATTGGCACAAGCCAATATTTTGGTGAAATGCTCGGCTAAGCTGATTGAGCTGATTCGCACACTACGCAAGCTGGATCATAAAGTCGTTACACAAATCGCTGGGGAAATCAAAGATTTGGAGCATGAATCTGACTCCAACTACCGCAAAATGGTATCTGATTTGTTGAATTCTCCTGATACCAACCCAATGGAAGCGATCAAACTCAAAGAGATTTACGATAAGCTCGAAGACTGTGCTGACTTCGCTGAAGACGTCTCCAACCTGGTAGAAGGGATCGTGTTAAAGAATGCTTGATCTTTCGCCAGAGGTGATTATTCTCGTACTCGTCGTCATCATGGCGTTAGCATTTGACTTTATCAATGGTTTTCACGATACGGCGAACGCGATTGCGACTTCTGTTTCTACGCGCGCATTAAGTCCGAAAACCGCGATTATTATTGCATCCCTGTGTAACTTGATTGGTGCACTCTCGTATACGGGAGTAGCGAAGACAATCGGGGGAAGCATTACCGATCCATTCAAGCTGGAAAATGGATTGATCGTCGTTTTGGCCGCGTTGACATCTGCGATTTTGTGGAACCTAATCACCTGGTGGTTCGGAATTCCTAGCTCGTCCTCGCACGCGATTATCGGCGGCGTTGCAGGTGCAGCTTTTGGTGCCGCAGGAAGTGGTGCCATTAACTGGTCAGGCTTCATTAGCATTATCCAAGCGTTGATCGTATCACCGCTTGTTGCCTTTGCTGTTGGTTTTGTGGTGATCAAGCTTGTGTCTTGGTTTGTTCGTAACTCAGCGTATCACAAAACCAATAAAGGTTTCCGTTCGATGCAAGTATTGTCAGCAGCTTGGCAGGCTTTCAGCCATGGAGCCAACGATGCGCAAAAAACAATGGGCGTAATCACCCTTGCTCTGATTTCCGGAGGATTCTTGATACAACAACCGGGAGAATTCACTATTCCACTGTGGGTAAAACTTTCAGCTGCTCTTGCAATGGCTTTAGGTACAGCCTTTGGTGGATGGCGGATCATCAAGACCTTGGGTGGTAAGATTATGAAAATCAAGCCAATTTCCGGTTTCTCAGCAGACCTGTCTTCTGCCTTGATTATCACAATCTTTACAGCTTTGAAACTGCCAGTGAGCACAACGCATGTGATCACATCCGCCATCTTGGGGGTTGGGGCATCGCAAAAGCTGAACGCAGTAAAATGGGGTTTGGCTGGTCGGATTTTGGTCACTTGGGTCATTACCCTTCCGATTACCGGACTTTTGGCTGCTGCATGCTACGTCGTGTTTGACGTATTCCTGTAGAGCTACATCTTATCCAACAGACAACAGACACCTTTCCGTGTAGAGTGCGCGGGAAGGTGTCTTTTTCATTAGCTTGATCCCGTTAAACGCTCCCATATGCCGGGCTTGGGTTTAATTTGCACGAGGCGTACGGCAGAGAATGGGATATAGTCCAGCGAGCCATCCCGTTCTTCAATTAAAATACCGTTGGGACTGTAATCATACAATTTGCCTTCTGCGTATGCGGATAATCCTTGGCCGATCATATCAGGAGCAAAATGAATACGTACGTAGCGATCGAGATACTCTTCCAAAATTCCATCATCCATCTTATTCCCCTCCTTTTTCATTCTTTCTCCTAGTTATTGCCTGCATTGCGACAATTCAGACAAGGCAAAGAAAAAACCACCCAGTCGGACTGACCTGAGTGGCATTGAATATGGCATGTTGACGTTATTCGATCGAGTTTTGGGAATGTCCTGCCTGCTTGCTTTTGCGTGCAAACACGAGCATCAATATGACACCGGCAGCAATCAAGCACAGACTGACTAATTGAGCGACACGCAGGGTATCGGCAATCAACAAACTGTCTGTACGCATGCCCTCAATGAAGAAGCGTCCAATCGAATACAGGATCATGTAGCTGAACAAGACCTGTCCATCGAATTTTTTGAATCGGTACAGCATGAGCATGAGAATGCCGAAAACGATAAGGTTCCATATCGATTCATACAAGAATGTAGGATGGTAATATTGTCCGCCGATAAACATTTGCTCGCGGATGAATGCGGGGAACTTCTCCATGAATTCGGCAGAAACAGCATCACCATGTGCTTCCTGGTTGATAAAGTTACCCCAGCGTCCGATAGCCTGCCCAAGAATAACGCTGGGCATAAAAATGTCAGCCAAACGAAGGAACGGCAGTTTGTGTTTTCGAATATACCAGGCTCCTGCCAGAACTCCACCGATTAATCCACCGTGAATAGCCAAGCCGCCTTGCCAAACTGCGAAGATGTCCAGTGGGTTGTCTTTGTACTGCTGCCATTCAAACGTAACATAATACAATCTTGCACAAACGATGGCTGCTGGAATGATCAGAACCACCATGTTCAAGACGTGATCAGGATCAATGCCAGAACGTTTGGAATTGTAGCGAGCGAGATAAGTACCCAAGAAAAACGCCAGCCCCATAATAATGCCATACCAGTGAATCTTTAAGGGGCCGATTGCAATTGCGATCGGATCAATCATGAATGTGCCTCCTTGCCTCAAAACATCTGTGCCAAGTATAGCACAAATAGGCTGCTTGATTCCAACTAATGGCTTACTGGGACCGCAAAAAGCCGAGGATGGAATCAAGGGAGGCCCGTTTTGTGGGAGCAGAGACGGATGAGAATAAATCTCCGAATGTTTCCAGACGTTTGGGAACCGTATAAATGGTGAAGTCTGTGGGATGACAATGGGGAACCTCTTCCCACAGGAGTGGCGTTGATACGGTTGCCTGCTCTTTTGCACGGGTTGAATAAGGGGCTGGCAATGTTTTTCCCCGCCAGTGTTGCAAATAGTCAATGTACAGCTTATCCCCGCGATTCTTCACTAAGCGCTCGATAGTTAAAAGTGAGGGATGCTTGCTGACTAAATAGGATGCGATGAAATGCCCGACTTGGCGCGTCTGTTCAAACGTATAGCGGAGTTCGATTGGAACATATACTTGCAATCCGCTGGAACCAGATGTCTTGACCCATGAAGCCAGCTGTAATTCATCGAGCAGCTGTTTCAATAAGAGGGCTGACTCTATCACAACGGCAAAATCATCTGTGGAAGGGTCGAGGTCAAACACAAGCTCTGTCGGAGTCTCATCCTTAGCGAGGTGAAAGGAGACGTGCCACTCCAATGCCGCTTGATTCGCCATCCACACGAGTGTTGCTCGATCATTGCACAGTACGTAACGGACATTTTCCCACGTATGTGTTTGTATCCAGTCGGGTGCATAGTCAGGAGCGTTTTTTTGATAGAAGTGCTTGTCACCGATTCCGTGCGGATAGCGAATGACGGTTAAGAGTCGATCCTTGCTATAGCGGAGCAGTGGGGCTGCGACAATCAACAAATAGCGCAAGTAATCTAGCTTGGTTACCTCGGCCTCTGGCCACAGGGGCTTGTCAGGGTTTGTGATGGACAATGTGTGATTGTCGATCGTCAGCTCGTACTCTTTTGTTGCAGGACGCAATGACGTTTTCACCTTCTTTTGAAACGGTATAGGTGTTCCTACTATCTCCCATTCATGCTCCTCTATGTAATGGAAATACCTCTGCGCATATATTTCCTGTCATTCAACCATAATACGGGTAGATTTCCAGTGGTTGGTGATGAAATGAAATTCAAGAAGAAAGATAAAATGAAGGAACTGATTGAGACAATGAATGCCTGCAGCTTGATTGAGCTGGAGGGTATACCGATTTCGCCTCAATTGGAAGAGAACATTGATTTGTTGAAAAAAATGTTCGCTGATTGCTCCGATTTTGTCATACGAGAATTCCGCCAAAAAAACAGTGTCCGAGCGATTGCTGTCTTCGTCGATGGGCTAATTGATACAAAAGAGGTTAATTCAGCACTGAAATCGTTGATGGTGCTTGAAGACGGCGATGACGATATAAAAGTGATAGAAGAGTCACTTTTACCTGTTTCCCAGATGGGAAGAGTAGACGATTATAAAAAGCTGCTACAGGCTGTGCTTTCAGGTGATACAGGCATTCTGGTAGAGGGAAATACAGAAGCGCTGACGCTCGGCATTCGGGGAGCAGAAAAACGCTCAGTTAACGAACCGGAAGGAGAAGCGGTCGTCCGGGGACCGCGTGAGGGTTTTATCGAAAATATTCGCACGAACACGTCGATGCTGCGGCGCAAATTGCGAACACCTCGTTTGAAAATGAAGTCCTTGGTAGTTGGACGTGAGACGAACACCAATCTGGTGGTTGCCTTTCTGGATGGGATTGCTGATCCAGAGATCGTACAGGAGGTCACTGGTCGAATCAGCAAGATTAATTTAGATGCTGTGCTGGAAAGCGGATATATCGAAGAAATGATCCAGGATAACACATACTCGCCTTTCCCTCAGCTTATGTATTCCGAGCGCCCGGACACGGTTGCTGGGGCATTGCTGGAAGGACGTGTCGCGATATTTGTGGATGGAACACCGATGGTTTTAATCGCGCCTGTTACGTTTTGGATGATGATGCAGGCCAGTGAGGATTACTACGAGCGATTTCAAATGGCTACGCTTGTTCGCCTGCTGCGTTATGTATTTCTCATCATTTCGCTCATTACCCCTGCTTTATATGTGGCCATTACGACACATCACCAACAGATGCTACCAACCACGCTCCTTTTAAGTATTGCGGCTGCGCGCGAGTCTATTCCTTTTCCGGCTATCGTGGAGGCTTTCATCATGGAAATTTCTTTTGAAGCCTTGCGAGAAGCGGGGATTCGTCTCCCGAAAACGGTCGGGCAAGCCGTTAGTATTTTAGGTGCGCTGGTCGTTGGTCAGGCAGCCGTGCAGGCAGGGATTGTTTCTGCCCCCATGGTTATCGTCGTATCGCTCACAGGGATTGCCTCGTTTACCATCCCGCATTTTAATGCATCAATTTCCTTGCGAATGCTGCGTTTTCCGATCATGATTGCGGCTTCCATTCTCGGCATCTACGGAATGCTGGTATTGTTATTGCTAATCCTCGGGCATATGGCTAACCTGCGCTCTTTTGGTGTCCCTTATTTATCGCCGTTAGGACCGATTTCGATCGGCGATCTCAAAGACGTACTGATGAGGGCACCGTGGTCAATGATGGAAAAACGCCCGAGCTTTTTGGGTGTACAAAATGCGAGGCGTATGAACGATGGTTATGCCAATTCTATTCAGCAAAGAGGAGGGCAATCAGGGATGACAGGCAACCGTCAACCAAACGAGGAGGGACAATCGTGAAGGCTGTGACCCGCATTTTGGTGGTGTCGCTCTGTATGTTCCTAGTATCTGGTTGTTGGGATCGCCGTGAAGTAAATGATATAGCTATCGTCATTGCAATGGCGATGGATAAGGAACCAGACGGCAGGTATCGGTTATCCATTCAGGTCCCCCTGGTCAGCAGCCTAGGCGCCCAGTCCGGAGGTGGTGGGGGGACGAGTGGTGATAAGAGTTATTACGTTGATTCCGCAGTCGGCAGGACAATTCGGGAAGCGAATGGATTGATCCAGGCAAGAATGTCTCGTGAAATTTACTACTCCCATCACCGAATGATCGTCATAGGCGAAGAACTGGCGAAGGACGGTATGTCGGATGTGCTCGATATTGTGGCACGTTTTCCAGAAAATAGACTGACAGCTTACATTGTCATGACAAAAGGCAAAGCAATCGAATTACTAACCGCACAGCCCCAATTTGAACGTTTTTCAGGAGAAGCGATGCGGGAGTTGGTCAAGATGGGGGGCATTAATGTAACGTTGAAGGATGTGGCCCAGATGCTCGGTACACCTGGGGTTGATGCCATCTTACCCGTTCTATCAGCCGTGGATTCCTATCCAAAAGGAAAGTCAAAAGAAATAGAGGCGACGGGGGTAGGGTTATTTCGACAAGACAAGCTCGTAACCATTGCGAAGCCCAAAGAACTGCTCGGCTTGCGATTGTTCCAACGCGATTTTACACCGTTTTCTGTTGTGGTGTCCCTTACCAAGCACGAACGGCTTACGATAACTCTTTCGAAAGGAAGGGCGAATATCAAGCCCGTAGTTAGGAAAGGCCGCATCCATTTCAAAATTGACCTATACGCTTCTGCCGTTGTGGTGGAGAATCAGTCACACCTCGATCTTGAGGAAGAGAAAAATATTAGAATGCTGCAAGCGAAGCTCGTCGAGCAGATCAATAACGGTGTGAACCATATGATGCAAACGATCCAAAAGAAACAATCAGACTTCATTGGGTTAGGAATCGCCTTGTCAAGAAATAATCCGCGAGAGTGGCGAGACCGATATCGAAGCAGGTGGAATGAGGAGCTTCCGAAAATCACATATGAAATCCATTCCAAAGTGAACCTGATCAATGTCGGACAGACAACGAAGAATATAACCAAAGGTGAAGAGGATTATGAATAGAATATTTCTGGTCTTTTTTGTCTTCATGCTGTTACTTTCCCTCGGAGAATTCATCCTGAAGCGAAAAGGCATGGATGGAAGACAGCAGCGAGTCATCTTTATTTTCTACACCCTAACCATTATTTGTCTGATCGCTTTGCAATTCCAGTATTATCAAATCCTGCCTACGAGTAACATCATGAACATTTTCTCTCCCCATGTGAAGCGGTGGGTGGATCAGTTCGTATAAGGAGGCCCAAGTATGATTCACAAGCAAGTTGTCAATCATCGACAAATTGCCTGGCTCGTCGGCAGTGTCTTGATGACAGGAATGATGATCAGTTTCTTGCGATCTGTCGTTCAGGTAGCAAGGATGGATGCTTGGTTCTCTCAAATTATCCCCATCATTTATGCGCTTTTTATCGCCTACGTTTTGAGTAAGCTGGTGGAGGCTTATCCTGGGAAGAATATCTTTGAAATCTTGTTTATTATTGGCGGGAAATGGATTGGTGGAGCTGTCAATCTACTCATTTTGTTTTACATTTGGATCATCCTGGCGATCGATATTAAAGGGGCTGCTGATTTTTTACATATCTCGTTATTGCCAAACACACCATTGGAGGTCGTCTTACTCGTCTTCGTCTTACTGATGATGTACTATGGTAAAACGAGTCTTGAGGTGGCGGCGCGGGTAAACGAGTTTTATTTTCCTCTTTATTTCATCATGTGCATTTCGTTATATTTCCTGCTGATGAATGAATACAACATAGAGCGATTGGAACCAATCTTGACCAGTCGATTGGATCGGATCGTGGTCAGCAACTTTTTACCAGTAGGTGTATATGGTGATATTTTTCTCATTGGGGCATTCTTACATGCCATTGTAGAGCCGCGGCTATTTTATGCTGCGATGAAGCACGGGGTCATTATTGTTGGCTTTGGAACGACGATTATACTGGTCGTCTTGCTCGGGGTGATGGGCTACATTATCGCCGGTCGGCTGAATTTCCCCATCTATATTCTCGTTCAGCAAATCCACATTACAGATTTTTTGGACAGGGTCGAAATGATCCTCTTTAGTATTTGGTTCCCCGCTTTCACAATTAAAGTCATTGTCGCTTACTTGGCATTTTTAGTGGGGGTGGGATCATTTGGGGGACAGCGGCATTACAATACACTCAATGCACCGTGTGGATGGTTTATCGTTGTGTCGTCCATATTCGCGTTTCCCAATATAGCACATATCGATCAATTTATTAGTTATAGCTTGCCGATGATCGTGCTTGGCTTCCAATTGCCGCTAGCGCTCTTTTTGCTTGTTCATGTAAGTCGAAAGAATAAAGGAAGAGAGCAAAGCCTCATTCCCGAAGGAACGAAGCTTTATCGATTTTACCGGTCGATGGTGTGGACCACGACAGTCTGTTTAAGTGGTTGTGTGATCGTGATATTGATTGGGGACTTTTTTAAGGATAAATCAGCGTTAAGTGGGGGTGCGACAGCTGTTGCCTACATTACCCTCTTACTGATAGCGCTGTTGACGAGCTACGGGGAAATGCAGGCTCTTAATCATGGCAAGCAAAAACTGGGAAGAGCAAAACAGGCTGGATCGTTTCGACAATGAGGGCGAAAGTCAAAGGGGGCCTTACTCTAAAACACACTGGTGTGGAGGGACATCCACAAAGCCTTGTATGCTTGGCTGTCGCAAGGAATGCCCTTCCTTCCACTCTGCAAATTTGATTTTGACGGTAATTTTCGGCTGTATCCATAACGTATTGGCTGCGCGTGGTGGCTTGTTAACAAAAGCCATCTTCTGTTGGACGAGGGGCTGGATTCTCTCCGTAAAATCGCGCCAGTCCGTGTGCGTCAATTTTCCGGTACCGGCATGACCGATGTACCAAAAAGAACCTTTTTGATCGAACAGACCCAGAAGCAACGAATTGACAATATGATTCCGAAGCGTGATACCGCCTACAACAGCGATGAGATCCCGGTAGTACTTTTTCTTTCTCCAGCGCTGATCCTTTCCGTTGATCAAGTAGCTGCTTGACGAATCCTTCATAATGATTCCTTCCATGCCTTGCGCTTCGATGACACGATAAAGAGCGTCTCCATCTGGAAAGTTTTCAACTAGCTGCACATGAGGAGTAGGCGTGATGATTTTTCGTAGTATTTGTTGTCGCTCTGACAGTGGGTAGGAGGTTACCCATTCATGGTTCCAGTACAGGACATCAAAGACCATGTATGTGACAGGGACGAGCTTTTGTGTCTGGGGGACTTTTTCTAAACGTCGCAGCCCGTCTCTCTTCATGACCTCGTAAAAGGAAGGCTTTCCGTCCGAACCGAGAGCGATTATTTCTCCATCCAAAATCACAGAATCGGCACGGCAGTACGAGTGAATATCGGTTACCTCTGGGTAGTGGAAAGTCCGTTCATTTAATTTTCGGTTGAACAGTTTGACCTCGTATCCATCGTAATAGGTAAGAATGCGAACGCCATCCCATTTCACTTGGCCTATCCATTGTGGTCCTTCTGGTATGGCTTCCGTGCTGGTAGGCTCAAAAGGAAATAGCGGAGTTAGTTCCATAGCTGCCACCTCTATGTTTAGTTGGGACTTGCCCAGTTTTCTAATACAGTTTCACGGATGGGCATGATCTATACGAGTGGTGCTGGAAGATGAATTCCTGTGTGAATTTTACGAAACTTTTTTATTGATTAAGTATTGAATTCGAGCTATACTACCTGTATAAAGTAACTGGGTTAGCGGGTTGGGCTGTATCTGGTTGAGCTGCTTCCTCCTTCCGTGGTACGTCCACCACACCTCATGGGAAGGGAGCTGCTCTCTGATATGGCCCTCTTTGCGTCTCTTGCTCCAGTTGGGAATGTTTGTTGTTCACTTTCTTTAATCCTTTTTTCATTGATATACAATTAGAGACTTGTTTATAATGACTGTGCGAATTCATTTACGAAAGAAGGAATTGACTTGCCGTTTCTTCGGTTTAAAGGCTTTGCGAAGCAAGACATAGAGCCCATTTCTCAGATTCTTATAGAAGAGTTTTCCAAAATTGCTGAGGTAGCTCAGGAAAAGGTGAAATTGGAGCTGCTTCAGGTAGAGCAACTAACAAACAGTCCTTTGTCTGTAGAGATTATGATGTTTCCGCGTGAACAAAAGCAACATGATGCGATTGCTAGTGCCATACACGACATTTTGAAGAAGCAAGGCTTTCTGCAAATCCATATTTTCTTCATTCTGCTATCGCCCTCTCTCTATTATAAAGAAGGACTGCCGTTGCAAATCGGAATGGCGAAATAACCAAGAAAAAAGGTCGAGATCCTCCAACAGGATTTCGACCTTTTTCTATTAATAATAGAGGCTTTCGGATTGCAGGCACTTGGAGCATGTTCGCGTAAGTGGAGTTTCGATGTAGACGTGGTTGCAGTCCTGTTGAATGAGTCGCAATTGTTGTTTAGATTGCTCTAGCTCAGCCTCTAGTCGAATGATCTTTTCACGTAAACGACTGGCTTCCTCCATAGGCATCCCCCTTCATTACGACTGGTACAAACGGCTTCCTTGTTCTCGGAACTCACGTGATTTTTCCTGCATCCCAGCAAGGATGGCGGGATCTTGGGCAGACCCTTGTTCGTTGGCGATGTGACGAATGTCGTGCGATATTTTCATGCTGCAAAATTTAGGCCCGCACATGGAACAAAAATGGGCGGATTTGGCGGCTTCTGCTGGCAACGTTTCATCGTGATATTCGCGGGCGCGCTCTGGGTCCAAAGACAAATTGAATTGGTCGTTCCAGCGAAAATCAAAACGAGCTTTGGATAAGGCATCGTCTCGCTGTTTTGCCCGCGGATGTCCTTTTGCGAGATCAGCAGCATGCGCTGCGATTTTGTATGCGATTAAACCGTTGCGGACATCCTCTTTATTGGGGAGGCCGAGATGCTCCTTAGGCGTTACGTAGCAGAGCATCGCTGTTCCGAACCATCCAATCATGGCAGCGCCAATCGCTGAAGTTATGTGATCATAGCCGGGGGCAATGTCTGTCGTGAGCGGCCCAAGTGTGTAAAAAGGAGCCTCATGGCAAATGGATAACTGTTTATCCATATTTTCGCGAATGAGGTGCATAGGGACGTGACCAGGACCTTCAATCATGACTTGTACGTCGTGTTCCCACGCAATTTTTGTGAGTTCTCCCAATGTTTCAAGCTCCGCGAACTGTGCCTCGTCATTCGCATCCGCTATAGAGCCAGGACGTAGTCCATCTCCAAGGGATACACAAATGTCATAGGCCTTCAGAATTTCGCAAATTTCAGCGAAATGCGTATATAAAAAGTTTTCCTCATGATGGGCCAGGCACCATGCCGCCAAAATTGATCCGCCGCGAGAGACGATACCGGTAACACGGTTAGCTGTCATAGGAATGTAGCGCAATAGAACGCCAGCATGAATTGTGAAGTAATCGACGCCTTGTTCCGCTTGCTCAATCAAGGTGTCTCGATAAACCTCCCATGTCAAATCCTCGGCTTTCCCATTTACTTTTTCAAGTGCTTGATAAATCGGGACAGTACCGACCGGAACAGGACTGTTGCGGATAATCCACTCCCGCGTGGTGTGTATATGTTTTCCCGTCGAGAGGTCCATAATGGTGTCAGCCCCCCAACGGACAGACCAAATCATTTTTTCGACCTCTTCTTCCATCGAAGAGCTGACGGCTGACGTTCCGATGTTGGCATTGATTTTGACATGAAAGTTGCGGCCAATGATCATCGGCTCGCTTTCAGGATGATTGATGTTAGAAGGGAGAATCGCACGTCCAGCGGCGATTTCTGCCCGTACAAATTCAGGGGAGACACCCTCGCGAATGGCAACGTATTCCATTTCCGGTGTGATGATATTTTTTCGGGCATAATGAAGCTGGGTAACATTTTTGCCTGGCTTTGCCCGCTTTGGTTTGTAGCCTTCTCGAGGGAAAGTAGGGAGAGTGGCAGCCTTTTCTTCGTTTCGGATGCCGTCGTCGACTAGTTGTGGTTCGCGACCGACATACGTTTCCACATCATTTCGCTCATCGATCCATTTGTGGCGGATGGAAGGCAGTCCTGCTTGAATATCAGGGACGTAGCCTGTTGCGGTATACTCGCCACTCGTGTCGTACACGCGAAGAGGAGGATTGGGGATGGAGCCAGACAATCCTTCGGTTGGTTGAAGGGAAATTTCGCGCATCGGGACACGGATGTCCGCACGACTACCTGTTTCGTATACTTTGCGACTGCCTGGAAAAGATGACACCAATGACATAAGAAAAACCTCCTTGTTTTGGTTGCACGAAAGCGAGAACCGTTTAGGGAGGCGAAAGAAACTGCCCGCGAAAAAGCGCCGCATAAACAATATGCGACGCCAACGCGAGAGTAGAGAAGAAACGGGTATCCTAAAGATACACGCATCTTTTCGTGTCGTATATGACATTCCTCCGCTGGCATTACCCAGTTCAGGTTCAACGGTCGATGGCACAGTACCATCCTCTCAGCCTGGTGAATCCCAAGCTCCCGTGCTTTTTTATTTTGGATTGCAAGAATAGGATAACGGGAAGTCCATTTAATTTCAAGGAAAACTTTCCTGTGGGAAAATTGCAGGTGTGCAACACATTTTCCTCCCCCCTATTCTCGTGAATCGGACTAAAACTGTTTCTGTAGACCCACATGATTCCTATCTGTTACGATGAAGTTCGAAAAAAAGCAACTGCTTCCAGCGCTTTGATTTTCAGCGTTGTCGGAGCAGGATGGAGAAGTATTTTGAGGTGATGAGGTATGGATGTTTATTCGGATCTAAAACAAGGAGAACGTGGAGCATGGGTGAGTATTTTCGCCTACATTTTCTGCTCTGTATTAAAAATAGGAGTTGCGTATGTCACTGCGTCGGAAGCTTTAATGGCCGACGGTCTTAATAACTCAACAGATGTGGTCGCATCGATTGCTGTTTTGATCGGGCTGCGTATTGCAAGGAAACCACCTGATAAAGATCACCCGTATGGTCACTTCCGGGCGGAGACGATTTCAGCACTTGTCGCATCATTTATTATGCTATTTGTCGGAGTTCAGGTCGTTACGAATGCCGTACCATCCTTGTTTGATCCACAACATTCGGCTCCTGACCTGTTGGCAGGGTGGACAGCACTGGCAACAGCTGTCATTATGCTTTTCGTCTATCGCTACAATAAAAAGCTCGCCATCAAAACAAACAGCCAAGCACTTGATGCAGCGGCCGCTGATAACCGTTCAGACGCATTTGTCAGTATCGGGACGTTTATCGGGGTAGCTGGCGCACAATTTCAATTGCATTGGCTCGATCCATTAGCTGCTTTTGTCGTTGGTCTCATCATTTTGAAGACGGCTTGGGACATTTTCAGGGAAGCAACCCACCGTTTGACAGATGGCTTTGACGAGAGCGAGCTTGCGGACCTGCGGGCAACGATTTCCTCGATTTCAGGAGTAAAGGATATCAGTGACATCAAAGCCCGCTACCATGGAAGTAGCGTTCTGGTTGATGTTGTGATCCATGTAGATCCAGGTTTGAATGTGGTGGAGAGCCACACCATTACCGAGAAAATTGAAGAACAGATGCGCAAGATTCACCGGATTAACGCCGTGCATATCCATATTGAACCATGCAGGAAGATGGCGCCTAGTTAGATTCCATCATGTGAAAACAAAAAACCTGTCCATTTTGTGGGCAGGTTTTTTTGGTGTAGCCTAACCAGAAGTAGCCTTCTTTTTGCGTAATGTTTTGGTTGTAGAAGTAGTCGTAGTTTTTTTCGGACTGGCCGCGGTCTCCTTTTTCGATGCTTGCTCTTTTTCAGACAAGGAGGCAGCAGTGGTGCGTTTTCGCGCAGGCTTTGACGGAGTTGGTTCTGGCTCGATTTTGATGGGAACAGGGGCTTGACCAGCTGTAGACTCCAAGCTTTCTTTTAGAGCCTGCATGAGATCAATAACATTGGTTCTTGCCACGGTAGGTGCAGTGGCGATCTCCTGACCCTCCAATTTTTTCTCAATCAATTTTTGCAGGTCGGATCGATACTCATCCGTATATTTTGCCGGATCAAATGGGAGCGTCATATTGCTGATGAGCTCAGTTGCCATCTTCAGTTCATTTTCGGCCAACGGAACAGTGGCTTCTGGCAAGGCAGGCACTTGACTGACGGGACGTACCTCATCTGGGTAGAAGATCGTCTCCAGCATGATGCAATGCTCATACAGTCGGATAACTGCCAGGCTTTGCCGATTGCGCATCGTCACCTGCGCAACGCCGATCTTTCCTGTCTGTTCCATGGCGGATCGCAGCAAGGCGTAAGCTTTTTCGCCAGTGTCCTGTGGAGAGAGGAAATAGCTTTTATGAAAATAAACGGGATCGATCTCCGACAAGTCTACGAAGTCGATGATTTCAATGGCTCTGCGTGTTTCTGGCGTAATCGCTTCCAAATCATCATCGTCAATCATGACAAAATGTCCTTTTTCGTATTCGAAGCCACGGACGATTTCGCTTGTATCGACTTCGCGTTCGCAGTGCGGGCACATTTTTGCGTACTTGATCGGGGTATTACACTCTTTATGCAGTTGGCGAAAGCGAATATCGCGCTCTTCCGTTGCAGTAAACATGCGAACAGGTATATTGACGAGGCCGAAGCTGATTGAGCCCTTCCACACCGTATGCATACGGATACCTCCTTTACAGTTATTTTGTATAGTATCTGTATCCGCTTAAAAGAAGTGCCGAGGGAATTGAAGGTGGAAAAGTAAAAAGCCAGCCGATTCGATGCGGCTGGCTACGTATGCAGCTACTGTCCATGTTTGACGATGTCCGATTGATCTGCACGAGATTGCATGTCACGCGCCAGCTCGACGTCTTTGCCTGTCCGGTCGGCAATGGACTGGGCTTTGGACGCCTTCAGCTTTTGTGCAGACGGTCGCTTTTCTGCCATGAATGACTCACTCCTTTCAGGCAAGCTACATGAAGAGGGTGTTGCAGGTACATGTAGTATGCGCTGGACACAAAAAAATACCCCATCGCCAATGACGAGGGGCAGCCGTTCAACTCCTCCCGATGAAGGGAGCGATGGCACGAAATGCTCCTATCAGACACGTCGTGCGCCAAAGTGAACAGCCTTTCAATTATGGGAGAGGAGAAACCGGAGGAAGAGCTTATGGGGAAACGTAAGTCTTCTCCGCGGTTGTCAGCGACACCGTTGCGTCGCTATTCATCATCTTTTCCAATCGAATGGAGTTGTATACCTGTCTTGCGCATAAATTTTTCCAGTTGCTAATTTTACGGGTGTATGCAGTTGTGATAGTATGATATCATTCTCAGTCTTAGAAAATCGCGTCTTAAAACATACATATAGGAAAGCAGACAGGTGAAATGAGTATGCGAGTCATCGCTGGAGAACACAGAGGAAGACGGTTGGCAGCAGTTCCGGGCAAAGGAACCAGACCGACCACCGATAAAGTCAAAGAATCGATTTTTAATATGATTGGCCCGTATTTCGATGGCGGGTGGGCATTGGACCTATACGCAGGAACAGGCGGTCTCGGGATCGAGGCATTGAGTAGGGGAGCGGATCGAGCTGTTTTCGTGGAGCGCGATCATAAAGCATTTGCCGTGGTAAAAGAAAACGTCAGCACTTGCAGGCTGGACGATCATGCTGAGCTATATCGAATGGATGCAGAGCGCGCCATTCGCACACTGAGTACCCGCAATCAAAAATTTGACCTCGTCTTTTTAGACCCGCCATACGCCCAGCAAAAAATTGTCGAAGAAATCAAGATGTTGCAGGAGCTGGGAATGTTGGCGGACGGAGCGTGGATCGTGGCTGAGCATGATATCTCAGACTCTTTTCCGGATGTGATTGGTCATTGTGTGAAGGATCGAGCGGCGAAGTATGGGGATACAGCCGTTACCGTGTATTATTACGATTTGGAACCACAAGACTAACTTTCAAATCAAGGTGCATAAAGAGCACTAAGGGAGGATAACCCGCTATGGCAATCGCTGTATGTTCAGGAAGCTTCGACCCTGTTACTTATGGGCATCTCGACATTATTTCGCGGGGTGCCAACGTTTTTGATAAGGTTATTGTTGCCGTCTTGATCAATTCGAAGAAAAACTCATTATTCAGCGTAGAAGAGCGCGTCGAATTGCTTCGTCAGGCAACGGCTGACATGAAAAATGTAGAAGTGGACTCTTTTGACGGCCTGTTGATTGATTACATGAACAAAAAGGGCGCACAGGTGATCATTCGTGGCCTTCGTGCTGTTTCTGATTTTGAATATGAGATGCAAGTCGCCTCGATTAATAAAAAGCTCGACGAAAATATCGAAACGTTTTTCATGATGACGAACAATCAATATTCGTACTTGAGCTCAAGTATTGTAAAGGAAGTTGCAAAATACAAGGCGAGTGTCGCTGATTTGGTGCCGCCGGTCGTAGAAGAGGCACTGAAGCGAAAAATGGCCGAGTAGACTATCGCGTCTTGCTGCGGTTCATACGCGAAAGAGTCAGGCTGGTACACAACAGAATCGCACCGACACCGATGGCGATTCCCCCTGATAGTAGCAAGGTCTCCCACCAACTCGTCGTCGGAATCTCGGATTTCACATGCACAAATACGGGGACGGCTTTCTCCACGAACCAGGAGCTGACTGTGGCAAGTGGCCCCCAGAAGACAAAGGTCAAAATCGCAGCCAGCAAAGCGTGCAGCGCTCTGGCAATCAAGTAAGGGGCGACACGAATATCCGTTTCACTCAAGATACTTGCGACCTGCGCGTGAACGCTCAAACCGCCCCAAGACAATATCGCACTGGCAATGGCCGCTTTCCAGACCAAGGAAACATTATCAGGCACAATGCTCGCTGCCTGTGCGCCAAGGGTTACTTCGAACAAACCAGCCACGATTGCTTGGGAAAAGGCTGGCGGAAAACCAAAGGGGCCGAGGAAAACCGAGAGAAGCGTACTGATGATTTGCGTCAAATGAATCGTGGAGAATAGTTGAATTAAGACCGAAAAAACAATGATGAAGCCACCGATCATGAACAAGGTATTCAGAGCGGATTGCACCGCTTCTCCCATTAATTTTCCGAACGGACGTCCGTCACGGACACGTGCCCGATGCATCGCTTGCAACGCGCGTAAAGGAAGAGGCAGTGAATTTTTCTCCAATGGGGCTGAAGTAATGGCAAAAGGCGCATGAAAACGATAGATTACGCCCATGAGTACAGCTGACAAATAATGAGTTAGGGCTAGAATAATGCCCATTTGCTCACTGTGGAAAAAGCCGATTGCCACTGCTCCCATGACGAATAAGGGGTCTCCCGTCGTTGTAAAGGAGACGAGACGTTCACCTTCAGCCTTCGTCACATTGCCTTGCAGACGCAGGCGTGTAGTCAGCTTTGCGGCTACCGGATAACCGGACGAGAAGCCCATAGCCAGTACGAACCCGCCAGTGCCCGGAACGTTAAACAGTGGGCGCATTAATGGCTCCAGTAACACGCCGACGAAATGAACGACGCCCAGACCCATCAACACCTCAGACAGCACAATAAAGGGAAGGGTAGAGGGGAAAACTACCTCCCACCATATTTTCAGACCGCGTACGGCAGCTTCAAAAGAAATCTGCGAGTAAGCAATCAACGAAATAACAATGAAAACTGTCGAGATGGCGAGCAACAAAGTAAGTACGGGTGAGTGGCGTGACATGGATTCCTCCTGAATCGAAGAAAAGTAGTAGTACATGTCTACGTGGCAGGCGGGAGAACTATGCGTAAGCTTGGTCGACGAATATCTCCCAAGTGTGAAAGGTACAGCCATTTACCACATAGGCTGGTTACGGGGAGGGGTTTTTCCATGCAGACAAAGCGTAAACCAATCGTGGGTGTAGCCCTGGGTTCTGGGGGCGCTCGCGGTTTTGCACATATTGGTGTATTGAATGCGCTAGAAGCACATGGCATCCAGATTGACATGCTGGCTGGCTCCAGTATGGGGAGTTTGATTGGAGCCGTCTATGCCAACGGAATTGAACCGCACATGATGGGAAAGCTTGCCCTGAATTTAAAACGCAAGCATTGGCTCGATTTAACCGTGCCCAGCATGGGCTTTGTTACGGGGGAAAAGATCAAGCAATTAATTCGTCTGTTAACACACGGAAAGCGCTTGGAAGAGCTGAACAAGCCGATTGCCATTGTGGCAACGGATATTGAAACAGGGGAGCGAGTTGTATTTCGAGAAGGCCCAATTGATCAAGCGGTGAGAGCGAGCATATCCATTCCAGGCATCTTCGTTCCTGAAAAAGTAGGGGGGCGGCTTTTAGTCGACGGAGGAGTTATTGATCGTGTGCCGGTGACGGTGCTACGTGACATGGGTGCCGATATCGTGATTGCGGTAGATGTCGCCCAATTCGATACACGGATGGAGGTCAAAAGTATTTTTGATGTCATCGCCCAGACGATTGATGTGATGGAAAGGGAAATTCTGCGACATCGAATCATTGCGGCAGACATCGTAATCAGACCGGATGTTGGACACTATAGCAGTATCGCGTACACGGGTGTCGAAGAAATTATCGAGCTAGGCGAACGTGCGGGCACTGAACATATTGAACGCATTCAGGAACGAATTGCAAATTGGGAGGCACAAGAATGAGTGAGGAACAGCTTTATGCCAACAGACGCAGATCTACAGGAACCAGAGGCTTTAGCTGGATACTTGCCTTGGTTTTTGTCTTGTTGGGCATTTCCTTTTTTGTACCGACGAATTATTACGTGAGTCGTCCGGGTTCAGCGATTGAGTTGGGGCCGATGATTCAAGTGGAGGGCGGCAAGAAAGACGACACGGGATCCTTCATGCTCACGACGGTTCGCATGGGCGAAGCGAATTTGCTGTGGTATTGGTATGCAAAAATGGCGCAGGATGTTGAGTTGTTGCCCAAGGAGCTGGTTGTAGGCAAGGGCGAGGACAGCGAAGATTTTATCCGTCGAGAACAAGCGGTCATGGACAATTCACAAAAAATTGCGGAGGCAGTCGCATTCCGCCTTGCCGGTTTTGAAGTGAAAATCGAGAAGCAGGGTGTGTGGGTGATGGGTACTCTAGAAGGGTTCCCTGCCCATAAAGCATTGCAAATCGGAGATGTCATTACGTATGTAGACGAGGTTCGCACGTCTGAGGCAAAAGATTTGCTGACAGCCCTCTCTACAAAAAAAGCAGGGGATCAAGTCGAAATTACGTACACAAGAGATGGACAAGAGGCCAAAACGATGTTAACCTTGGAACCACTACCTGAATCCAAGTCAGTTGGAATTGGTGTACGCCCTGACAACAAACAGGAAATCATCATTCCGAAAGAAGTAACCATTGCCTCTCAAGGGATTGGTGGTCCTTCTGCTGGTTTAATGATGACCCTGGAGATTTATGACCAGTTAAATACGGAGACGGATTTGACAAAAGGCTATAAAATTGCAGGAACAGGCACGATTTCGTTGGACGGAAAAGTAGGCAGGATCGGTGGCATTAATCAAAAGGTAATCGCAGCGGACAAAGCCGGCGCAGAGATCTTCTTTGCTCCGCAGGATACGCCAGATACGAGCTCCAATTACGAGGAGGCGTTAGCGACTGCCAAGCGGATTGGAACTTCAATGAAAGTGGTTCCGATCAAGACGGTAGAAGAAGCGATTACGTACTTGAATGGACAAAAACCGAAATCTACCTGAGCAAACTAGCTGTCAAGCAAAAATGGTTGACAAAGCTTTGGGCAGGGTCTATAATCATCTTTGTTGTGCATGAGGTGAAAATGCTATGAACATTAAGTTAGCAGAGTTAGAGCACCGAAAAGGAGAGCCGTTGCCATTCCAGGTAACCTTGGATGCAGATGAGCTGAAGAAGCGCCATCACGAGATTCGCGGGATTACTCCTGTGACAGCGAGTGGTGAAGTTGTACAGCTGGGCAATCTCTATTACGTAAAAGGGAGCATGAAGGCAGATGTGAATTTTGTCTGCGCGAGATGCTTGAATCCTTTTGTCGATCAGGCAACAGTAGATTTCTCTGAGACATTTGCGCTTGCGGATGATCCAATCCTGCAAGATGACGAGGACAGCGATATCCTTCCTCTGGAAGGCGATGAAATTGAGCTGGACTCGCTGCTGCAAGAGGATTTCTTACTGGCAATGCCGACCTTTCCGCTTTGCGAGGAGGATTGCAAAGGTCTGTGCCCGACTTGCGGTGTGAACCGTAATGATGTGGCATGCAGCTGCAAGAATGAGCGTGTTGACCCGCGTTTGGCTGGGTTGGCTGACTTTTTCAAAGACAGCAAATAAGTATTCTTACTGTATTCAAGATGATTCGCCGACCATTCGTGGCAGCGTCTCATTTTTGAAGGATGGCATAAGCATTTTGCCTATACTGTCCACCCAATAGAGCTTCTTAGCATTTGTCAGTTGAAGGAGGTGTAAGGAAGATGGCAGTACCTCAACGGAGAACTTCCAAAACCCGTAAAAGAATGCGTCGTACGCACTTCAAATTAGAGATTCCAGGCATGATCAAATGCGATAATTGCAGCGAATACAAGCTTGCGCATCGTGTTTGCCCAAGCTGCGGTCACTACAAAGGCGTGAAAGTAGCGAAGTAATATTCGCTGCTAAGAAAGCAAGGTGAGAAATCGCCTTGCTTTTTTTGTTCCTTCCTTTTGCTTATAAATACTTACAAACGCTTATTATCGCTTGCGTAAATTGCTTAAATGACTTATAATGAAGGTAAGATAAGGATGGGGTTGAGGCTTCGTGTTTCAAGAGGAGAGGCTCGCTGCGATTCTTGCGTACTTGCAGGAGCACCAGCGAATCAGTGTGCAAGAAGTAGTTGAGCAGTTTGGGGTTTCCCGTGACACAGCGAGGCGTGATATCGTCAAGCTGGAGGAGCAGGGACAAATCCTGCGGACCAGGGGAGGAGCAGTACTGCCCAGCCTCAATAAAAAGAACTACTCCCATCAGGAACGAATGCAGCTTGATTTGACAGGAAAGCGCAGTATTGCGGCAGCGGCGGCCCGTCTGATCAAAGACGGCGACTATATGCTGCTCGATGCGTCCACAACTGTTCAGCTCACGGTGGAATCCTTGCAGACCCGTGACCACGTCATCATCACGAATTCATTAGCGACTGCCGCCAGTATGTCCCGAAAAGAAGGCGTTCTTGTCAAGCTTTTGGGCGGAGACGTACATGCCGAGGATCAATGTGTGCTTGGTACACGCGTGATTCAAAACCTCGCTGATTTTCATGTGGATAAAGTACTGGTTGGTGCATGCGGTCTTACAAAGGAAGGGCTCATGTCTACGCAGGAAGATCACGGTTTTCTGATCAAAGAAATGATCAAGCGGGCCGATCAAGTGATCATACTTACTGACCATACCAAGTTTGGAAAAAGCATGCTGTACCGCGTTGCAGGTTTTGACCAGATCGATATTATCGTCACCGATAAGCTGCCTGAAAAGGAAATAGCGGAGGCTTTGCACGCTAACGATGTAGAGGTGATTGTAGCTTCCACATGAAGCTATTGATCCATAAAAAAGAGGATAAGTTCCATTTGGCTGGCGTGAATGGGTGACCAGCGTGACAGCAAATGGATTTATCAGAGGGAGTCCTTCAATGGGGAGGGCTCTTTCTTTTTTCTTGCATTTGTGTACGGCCCCTGCTATTCTGGTAATCCTGACTTTTCCAAGAGGAGGGTTTTATGGTCTATTGGCGGATTATTCGCAAGAGCTATCGTCGAAATCTTCAGTATCGTTTATCGCATGTCGTCAACAATGTCGCAAGCTCGATTTTTGGGCTTGTTTTTATTGCCATTTGGACGGGTGTCCTTTCTGGAAAACAAGTATATGGCCCCTATGATGTCAAAACGATGGGGTATTACATCGCGATTTGCCAAAGTGTTCTCTGGATGACAACATTTCTGTCCCCAGGTCTGAATGTACAAATAGCGGTAAGAAGTGGGGCTGTCAGTCTGGATATGATCAAGCCTGTTCATTATCTTTGGTACATGCTTAGTCAGGAGTTTGGACGACTTCTGTACAATGCTTGTTACCGAAGTGTTCCGATCGGCTTGCTGCTAGGGTTAGCGGTAGGCTTCTTTTTCCCCTCTGATCCGTTCACTTACTTCTGGTTTATCCTCTCGCTTCTGCTAGGAACTTACATAGGTATGTTGCTCTTTTATCTCGCGGGCATTTCTTCCTTCTGGACGACAGAAATTCGCTGGGTACACCTCATCCTTTTGTCATTGATCTTTGGGTTAGGTGGACAAATGATTCCGATAGACTTGATGCCCGGAATGATTGGAAAAATTGCACCTTATTTACCCTTTTCCGCGATGATCTATTATCCAGTTATGACCTTGCTAGAGCTTGCTCCTCCTTATGGCATGCTTGTCCAAGCTGGCTGGGCGCTCGTTTTAACGGTAGTTGCTTTATTGGTGACGACCATGGCAAGAAGAAAGCTTGAAATTCAAGGAGGATAACCACATGTTTCCCCTCTATCGCAAACTGATTGCGGCCAGCATTCGTTCGCAAATGCAGTACAAGATAAATTTTGTCACGAGCGCTGCCACGACTGGAATGATTATGGTGCTCGATTTTATTATTCTCTCTGCCATTTTGTACCGATTTCACGATGTGGTCGGGTGGAATATTTACGAGGTTGGGATGCTTTACGGGATTTCCTCGGCATCTGTCTCCTTGTATCGACTGTTTGCCCCGGAAATTAACGACTTTGAGAAGTACATCGTACAAGGGGAGCTCGATCAATTGCTCATCCGGCCTGTTTCACCTTTGCTTCTGCTATTGACTCGGAATCTTGATTTGTCGAGAGTGGGAGGTTTGGTGCAAGGGGTGTCTGTTTTGGTCATCTCCTTGTCGGGTCTTGCGGCGGAAGGGCAATCGATCATGGGGTTGATGCTATTCTCACCGGTTGCCATTTTGTCTGGCGGAGTGATCTATTTCTCCATTGGTCTTGCTACGGCTGGGGTCGCTTTTTGGACGCATCAGATGAAAGACATGCTGACCTTTACCATCTATGCGCCAGCCAATGCTTCCAATTATCCGATCGGGCTATATCCAAGCTGGCTCAAATGGCTGTTTTTCTCAGCGATTCCGATTGCGTATATGAATTATTTGCCAATGCTGACGCTGTTGGGCAAAGGGAGCGAATGGTTTTATCCGATCCTCACCCCGGTAGCCGCAGCAAGTGCTTTTTATTTCGCTCGTATGCTGTGGAATGTTGGGGTTCGACACTACCATAGTACAGGGAGCTAAGGAGGGGTAACATGATTGAAGCAAAGCACATCGAAAAATCATTTTTCCTGAATCAAGCGAAAGAGGGGCGCTTTGCTTCTCTACGAACACTCTTTTCACGTGAACGAAGGGAAGTCAAAGCCGTCCACGATATCTCCTTTTCCATTGACAGAGGAGAGTTCGTGGGATACATCGGGCCGAATGGCGCAGGAAAATCGACGACAATCAAAATGCTGGCAGGAATTCTTCATCCCAGTCAGGGGGAAATACGAATCGGCGGTTATAGTCCGCAACGAGAAAGAATTCAGGTAGCCTCACAAATCGGAGTGGTGTTCGGGCAACGAACACAGCTTTGGTGGGATCTGCCAGTCAGAGATTCCTTCGAAATTTTGCAAGCGATGTACAAGATTGACGACAAGGCGTATCGACGATCGATGGAGGTGTATCAGGAACTGCTGGACCTCCATGAATTCCTTGATACGCCAGTGCGCAAGTTGTCGTTAGGTCAAAGGATGAGAGCTGATTTAGCGGCCGCTCTGCTGCATGATCCGCCTGTCCTGTTTTTAGACGAGCCGACGATTGGGTTGGATGTGGTTGCGAAGACTCGCATCAGAGCTTTTTTGAAAGACGTGAATCAGACCCAGAAGAAGACCATTCTATTGACGACTCATGATATGGACGATATTGAACAGCTCTGCAACCGGATTATCGTGATCAATCATGGCAAAAAGATGATGGATACGAGCTTGGCCGATTTGCGACGCCAGATAGGGCTGCCAAGTCTCATACGAATTGAATTTCGACAACCGCCTGAAAAGCTTTACGACCTAGAGGGAATCGAGCGGATGGAGCTGTCAGAGAATGTACTTTCGATTTACTTCGACAAAGGAAAAATTTCTTCGCCGCGAATCCTTGCCGAAGTGGCGGGGTGGGGTGAGCCTTTGGACATCCAGATGAAAGAACCGGGGATTGAGGAGATCATTCGTCTCATTTATCGTTAGGGATGGCTACCTAATTTCGTGATCGACACTTGTAATTCCACATCTTCTCCCTTATACTGTGTTTTGGTACCAGGTATTAAAAACAGATCGCAATCATACATAGTACAACTGAATCCTGCTTAAGGGGGTGTTCAGCATCGCCCGCTTGCCAAAAAAAGATCGCCAGTCCCGCTTAGTGCAGTATCTGGCGGATAACCCATTTGCGACGGACGAAGATCTGGCTGAGTTATTTCGTGTCAGTATTCAAACCATACGCTTAGACAGACTGGAATTAGGCATACCGGAGCTACGTGAACGTATCAAGACAGTCGCAGAGAAAAGTCTTGATCCTGTAAAATCATTGGGCATCGATGAAATCATCGGTGAGATTATTGATCTACAGCTCGATTCACAGGCCATTTCCGTTTTGGAAATTAAAGAAGAGCATGTTTTTTCGAAAACACAAATTGCCCGAGGGCATTATATATTTGCTCAGGCCAACTCATTGGCAGTAGCAGTAATCAACGCAGAGGTAGCGTTGACAGCTACAGCGAGGATCCGCTTTGTCCGTCCTGTACGAGCAGGGGAAAAGCTGGTTGCCAAAGCCTTGGTGAGAAGCCGTAACGGCGACGAATGCAAGGTGCGTGTAGAGACGAAGGTCCAAGGTGAATTGGTCTTTACCGCAACCTTCCGTGTAGTTGAAATGTCGAGCTACCATAACAGCATGGATGAGGAGTAAGGAGGAGTCACGGTTGCGAATTGCAGTGGATGCGATGGGCGGCGATCACGCACCGAAGAGTACGGTATTAGGGGCGCTTGCTGCCATCAAGGAAAACCCGGCCATTACAGTTGTATTGGTGGGAGATGAACAGGCTATTCGGAACCACTTGCCGCAGGATATTCCGGCAAACATTGAAATCGTTCCTGCAGCGGAAGTGATTTTGCCAGATGATGAACCGGTTCGAGCTGTTCGGCGCAAGAAAAATTCTTCGCTGGTCGTAGCTGTTGAGATGGCCCGCGAGAAAAAAGTCGACGCGATGATCTCGGCTGGGAATACAGGCGCATTAATGACAGCAGGCTTGCTGTACGCAGGTCGCATGGATGGAATCGAGCGCCCTGCGCTTTGTGCCTATATCCCGAATACAAAAGGCCGCGTAACACTGACGCTGGACGTCGGAGCCAATATGGATGCCAAGCCGCATCAGCTTGTACAATACGCGGTGATGGGGAGCTTGTATGCTGAAAAAGTGTTGGGCTTCGAGCGTCCGACAGTAGGCTTGCTCAATGTCGGGACGGAAGAAGGAAAAGGAAACGAATTGACGAAAGCGGTTTTTCCTCTCCTTCAAGAAGCTGACCTGAACTTTATAGGAAATGTGGAAGCACGTGATGTTATGCAAGGAGCCTGTGATGTGCTCGTATGCGACGGCTTTGTAGGAAATGTTTTGTTAAAGGCCGTAGAGGGTGCTGCTTCCACAATCTTTTCGCAGTTGAAGCAGGAGTTTATGTCTAGCCTCATTAATAAGCTAGGAGCGGCCATTCTGAAACCAGGATTGGTTCGTTTTAAAAAGAAAATGGATTATGCGGAATACGGTGGTGCTCCCTTGCTGGGATTGAAATCCCCTGTGATCAAGGCCCACGGTTCCTCAAATGAGCGTGCGATGAAAAACGCCATTGTCAGTGCTACGCGGTTTATTCAGCAGGACGTGAACGAGATTATCCAGCAATCATTACAGAAAAATACTTTGGGAGAAAGCGAGTGAAGCAGATGAGTACAAAGCGTTCAGTAGGAATTTTGTCTACAGGCTCTTATACCCCGGAGCGGGTGTTGACGAACTTTGATCTGGAGAAAATGGTGGAAACATCTGATGAGTGGATTGTTTCCCGTACTGGAATCAGAGAACGCCGCATCAGCTCACCGGAGCAAGCTTCCTCCGACTTGGCTTACGAGGCTGCCAAAGAAGCGCTCGAAAAAGCAAACATCAGCGCAGAAGAACTGGATATGATCATTGTCGCGACCGTAACGCCTGATATGTCGTTCCCGTCTACTGCTTGCTTGCTGCAAGAAAAGCTGGGCGCTACACGTGCGGCTGCCATGGATCTTTCCGCAGCTTGCACAGGCTTTTTGTACGGAATTACGACAGCGACTCAGTTCATCCAAAACGGTTTGTACAAAAAAGTGTTGGTCGTAGGCGTTGAGACCTTGTCCAAAATTACGAATTACAAAGATCGAAATACATGTGTCTTGTTCGGAGACGGTGCGGGTGCGGCTGTTATCGGTGAAGTTACCGAGGGCTACGGCTTCCAGTCCTTTGAGCTCGGCGCGGATGGATCAGGCGGGTCCCTCTTGTGCTTGCCGGCAGGTGGTTCCAGAACGCCTGCATCTGCTGAGTCTGTCGAACAAGGATTGCACTATCTCTACATGGCAGGCGGAGAAGTTTTCAAATTCGCCGTTCGCGTCATGAATTCAGCAACAGAGGCTGTCTTGTCCAAAGCGGGTGTATCAAAGGAAGAGATCGACCTGTTGGTGCCGCATCAGGCAAACAAACGCATTATCGACTCTGCCGTACAGCGTTTCGGTCTGTCTGAGGATAAAGTAGCGATCAACCTGGATCGCTATGGAAACATGTCCTCTGCTTCCATTCCTGTAGCGTTGGATGAAGCAGTAAAGGCTGGTCGTGTAAAAGAAGGCGATAACCTGATTCTGGTAGGGTTTGGTGGCGGCTTGACTTGGGGAGCGACGCTCTTGAAGTGGTGCACGACTCCGGCAGAAGGGAGCAAGTAGGAATGGGAAAAGTAGCCTTTGTTTTTCCGGGGCAAGGTTCACAATTTGTAGGAATGGGGCAAGCTCTCTCCGAACAATCGGAAGCGGCCCGTCACATATTTGAGCAGGCTGATGAGGCACTCAGCTTTTCCTTGTCGGGACTGTGTTTTGCAGGACCAGAAGAGGAATTGAAGCTGACGGCAAATACACAGCCAGCTATTTTGACAGCAAGCATCGCTGTTATGGCAGCATTGAACGAAAAGTTGCCTGACTATAAGCCTGCGTTCGTAGCAGGCCACAGCTTGGGTGAGTATTCTGCTTTGGTTGCAGCAGGGGCTTTGTCCTTTGCAGATGCGGTCAAAACAGTGCGAGCTCGTGGTCAGTTCATGGAAGAGGCAGTGCCAGCGGGAAAAGGTGCAATGGCCGCTGTCTTGAACATGGACCGTGCAGCACTGCATGCGGTTTGCGAAGAAGTAGCAGCATCTGGACATCCTGTTCAATTAGCGAACATGAACTGCCCAGGGCAAATTGTAATCTCTGGTTCTGCTGAAGGTGTGAAGCTGGCCGGTGAAAAAGCGAAGGAAGCGGGCGCAAAGCGTGTCCTTCCATTGAATGTAAGCGGTCCGTTCCACTCGAGCTTGATGCAGCCGGCAGCAGATAAACTGAAAGCAGTTTTGGCTGGCGTTACGGTACAAGAAGCGACTGTGCCTGTTGTGGCAAACGTAACGGCCAGACCAGTGTCTGAAGCTGCAATCATAGTAGACCAATTGGTTCAACAAGTTTCTGCTCCAGTTTTGTGGGAGGATTCTGTACAATGGATGGTCGAAGCAGGAGTGACAACCTTTGTAGAAATCGGTCCAGGAAAAGTTTTGGCCGGTTTGATCAAGAAAATCGCACCAGCGGATACGACGATTATCTCGGTACAGGATATGGATTCACTTACTGAGCTTTTGAACGGAGGGGTACTATGTTAACAGGAAAAACAGCACTGGTCACAGGGGCTTCCCGTGGTATTGGGCGTGCGATTGCTTTGAAGCTGGCAGAAGCTGGCGCTAATGTAGTTGTCAATTACGCAGGTAGTGAGGCGGCAGCGAGCGAGACTGTTGCGCTGATTAAAGAAATGGGCCGCGATGCCATCATGATTCGCGCGAACGTTTCTTCTACTGAAGATGTCAACGACATGTTCAAAGCTGCTTTGGATCATTTTGGTGCGATCGATATTCTCGTGAACAACGCGGGAATTACTCGTGACAACCTGATCATGCGCATGAAAGAAGACGAGTGGGACGATGTCATTGCGACGAATCTGAAGGGTGTATTCAACTGCGTAAAGGCAGCGACCCGCCCAATGATGAAGCAGCGTTCAGGCAAAATCATCAACATCACTTCTGTGGTAGGTGTTCTGGGGAACGCTGGACAAGCTAACTACGTAGCTGCAAAAGCTGGGGTTATTGGCTTGACGAAGACGGCAGCTCGCGAGCTGGCTAGCCGCAACATCACGGTAAATGCTGTTGCACCAGGATTTATCGATACAGAAATGACTGCTGTATTGCCGGAGGATGTAAAAGCAGGACTTACAAGCCAAATTCCGCTTGCCCGTTTGGGACAAACAGATGATATCGCATCTGTCGTTCTGTTCCTTGCATCCGACGCTGCCAACTACATGACAGGGCAGACCCTGCACGTAGACGGCGGAATGTATATGTAGAAAGAAAACCTCAATTGAGCATTTTCACGAAAACTGGTTTTTTGAAAGCTCATCCACTATAATACGGGAGAGGGGGTGAAGCAAGATGGCAGATACTTTGGAGCGTGTGAAGAAAATCATCGTCGATCGTCTGGGTGTAGATGAGTCCAAAATTACTTTGGAAGCTTCTTTCAAAGAAGACCTGGGCGCTGACTCCCTGGATGTGGTTGAACTCGTAATGGAACTCGAAGATGAGTTTGATTTAGAGATTTCCGACGAAGATGCTGAAAAGATCACTTCTGTTGGTGAGGTTGTTAAATACATAGAATCTCACAAGTAGGATGATCTGTTGGAAGTCCCGTACCATACGGGACTTCTCCTTCAATAGCCACCTGTACATAATCCGAACAAATACACGTTTTGCATGCAGTGAATGTAAGAAGCTGACTGCTGACTTTCATATAGAGGTGATTGCAATGAAACGCAGAGTGGTGATTACTGGCGTTGGTGTCGTTTCTCCAGTAGGGAATGACGCGCAGACTTTCTGGAACAGCTTGCTGGAAGGAAAATCAGGCATTGACCGTGTGGCTGCCTTTGACGCTTCTGATTATCCAACACAAATTGCAGGCGAAGTGAAAAACTTCGATCCTGAGCAGTATATGGACAAGAAAGATATCCGACGTACAGACCGATTCGTTCAGTTTGGATTAGCTGCTGCCAAAATGGCTGTAGAAGATGCAAAACTGGAGATCACGCCAGAAAATGCGGAACGAGTGGGTGTATACATCGGGTCCGGAATCGGTGGTCTGACTACATGGGAAGAGCAGCATTCCGTCTTGTTGGAAAAAGGACCGCGTCGCGTGAGTCCCTTCTTCATTCCGATGCTGATTGCGAATATGGCGTCTGGTGCAGTATCCATTCAATACGGTGCAAAAGGACCAACTTCCAGTGCGATTACCGCTTGTGCGACAGGTACAAATGCGATCGGTGATGCACTGCGCTTGATCCAGTTCGATCACGCAGATGTCATGATCGCAGGTGGAGCAGAAGCAACAGTGCGTCCAATGGCATTTGCAGGCTTTTGCTCAGCGAAAGCGATGTCCACCAGAAATGATGAGCCGCAAAAAGCGAGCCGTCCGTTTGACAAAGATCGCGATGGCTTCGTAATGGGCGAAGGTGCTGGTGTTCTGATCCTAGAAGAGCTCGAGCATGCAAAAAAACGTGGAGCAACGATCATCGCGGAAGTCATTGGCTACGGGATGAGTGCAGATGCTCACCATATTACTTCTCCATCTCCTGGTGGCGAAGGAGCAGCGCGTTGCATGGCAAGCGCACTGAAAGACGCTGGCGTTGACCCAACGGAAGTTCAATATATTAATGCACATGGTACTTCTACTGGCCAAGGAGATATCGCAGAAACACAAGCGATCAAGAGTGTATTTGGCGAGCACGCATACAAACTGGCTGTCAGCTCAACCAAATCGATGACAGGCCATTTGTTGGGTGCTACTGGTGGGGTCGAGGCAATCGCGACAGCATATGCACTGCGTGATCAAGTCTTGCCTCCGACAATCAACTTGGAAAACCCGGATCCAGAATGTGATCTGGACTATGTTCCGAACCATGCGCGCAAGGCGACCGTCAATGTGGCTGTTTCCAATACATTTGGATTCGGCGGTCACAACGCAACGGTAATCCTGAAGCGATACGAAGCATAAATGAGCCCTACTGATAGAAAAAGTAGGCAGTCTCCTGGAATGGTGGTGAGGGTGATGAATTTTGCACAGCTGCAAGAAACGATAGGCTTTCGCTTTCGTGATGAAAGTGTTTTGCGGCAGGCATTCACCCATTCTTCCTACGTGAACGAGCAACGCGGCAAACGAATATCAGACAATGAGCGGCTAGAGTTTTTGGGGGATGCTGTGCTGGAGTTGACCGTCTCCCAGTTTTTATATAAAACTTTTCCGAAGATGAGCGAAGGGGAAATGACGAAGCTGCGTGCAGCCATTGTCTGTGAACCTTCTCTCGTCAAGTTTGCTGAACTGTTGAATTTTGGCGATCTCGTATTGCTGGGAAAAGGGGAAGAGCTGACAGGTGGACGTCAGCGACCAGCCTTGCTAGCGGACGTTTTTGAGGCGTTTGTAGGTGCGCTTTACTTGGATCAAGGATTGGACGCAGTCTTTTCCTTTATGGAAAAATACGTGTACCCGCGCATCGACAAGGGAGAGTTTGCCCAGGTAACAGACTTCAAGAGCCAGTTGCAGGAATTTGTTCAGCAAGACAATCTGGGAGACATCCATTACCGAATTGTAGAAGAAAAAGGACCAGCTCATAATCGAGAATTCGTATCTGAGGTGCTTTTGAACAATCGTTCGCTTGGCATCGGCTCTGGCCGTTCCAAGAAAGAAGCGGAACAGCAAGCTGCTGCTCGAGCATTGGTCAAGCTGGGGGATAAATAATCACTCGTCAGCGAGAAGGGCTGCATCATCTGCTACAAGATGGTGCAGCTTTTTTCTTTCGGGTGGGAAACAGAGGGAAAATACTGCGAGATGACCGCTATCTATGATACACTTACCTACAGATGACCATGTAGGCTCGTAGTAGGTAGCTCCTGTTCGATGCAGGGGCTTCTTTTCGGGTACCATCCGATCCTTGCATGTTTGTAAGTCTGTCAATTGGCAGGCAGTCTTGGATGGTTTCTTAAGGAGGACCGTACGTATGTATTTGAAACGCCTGGAGCTGGCTGGATTCAAATCCTTTGCCGATCGCACGGAATTGGAATTTGTACCAGGGGTAACAGCTGTAGTGGGACCGAATGGAAGTGGGAAAAGTAACGTTTCTGATTCGATCCGCTGGGTGCTGGGGGAACAGAGCGCGAAGTCGTTGCGTGGAGCGAAAATGGAGGACATTATTTTCGCGGGCAGTGACAAGCGCAAGCCAGTGAATTTCGCAGAAGTGACACTCACCTTGGACAATACAGACCGTTCGCTTGATGTGGAATATTCGGAGGTATCCGTTACCCGCAGAGTGTATCGTTCTGGTGACAGTGAGTACTACATAAACAACAGATCCTGCCGTCTAAAAGACATCATGGAGCTGTTCATGGATACCGGGCTGGGTAAAGAAGCGTATTCCATTATCGGTCAAGGAAAAATTGAGGAAATTCTCAGTACCAAGTCTGAGGATCGCCGTGGAATATTTGAGGAAGCAGCCGGAATCGTCAAATACAAAACACGCAAACGCGAGGCTGAGAAAAAGCTCGATGACACCGAGCAAAATTTGGTGCGTATTCACGATATCGTCAGTGAAATTACGGAGCAGATCGGACCTTTGCAGGAGCAGGCAGAAACAGCAAAGACGTACAAGGAGCTTCATCGCCAGCTGGTTGAGCATGAAGTAGCTCTTTATGTGCAACAAATTGAAGCGGCTCATACGAAGTGGGAAGCCGCCACAGGACGCGTAGAGGAACTCAAGCACCTGTTAATCGGCCAAACGACCGAAGCATCCAAGCAAGAAGCTGATTTGGAGCAAGCGCGTTTTCATGTTACCCAGATCGACCAATCTATCGAAGAACTCCAACAAGTACTTTTGACAGTCAGCGAAGAGACCGAGAAAGTCGAAGGGCAACGTGAGGTATTGCGGGAGCGTATGCGCAATCTCAATGCCAATCGCCAGCAGACGATGGAGCAGATGCATCGGATTACCGAGAAGCAGCACGGGCTTGAGGCAGAACTGGCAGAAGAACAAGAACGGGCCAAGGAAGCGGATCGCCGCATGACCGAAGCCCACGCTTTGCTGCAAGAAGCAGAAGGTCAATTTTTTTCCATGGTGCAATCACTGACTGATGACGTGGAGCGTTTGAAGAGCGATTACTTTGAGAAGCTCAACGAAATGGCGAATCTGCGCAACGAAAATCGTCATCAAGAGCAGCTTCTCAAGACAAGCGAGGCCAGAGTCGAACGTCAATTGTCTGGAAAAAAACAGCTCGATGAAGAAGAAGAGCAGCGGCTAGCTCAGTTAAGCCAACTCCAAGATCAACTGGAGAAGATCGTTTCTATTATTCAAGAAACTGGCGTTAGATACAAAGAGCTGGTCGAGGGTATGCGCGAAGGACAAGCCCGCCTTGAAACAGCCCGTCGAGAACTGCGTCACTGGGAACAAAAGCGAGAAGCAGCGAAGTCTCGTTTCGACCTATTAAAAGAAATGCAGTCGGAGTTCGCAGGGTTTCAACAAGGGGTAAAAGAAATTTTGAAAGCACGCGAGCGGGGCTTCAAAGGAATTCATGGAGCGGTCGCTGAGCTCGTTGTCGTGCCACAGCAATACGAGACAGCGATAGAGGTCGCATTGGGTGGCGCACTGCAAAACGTCGTCGTGGACAACGAAGCATCTGGTCGTGCAGCCATTGCTCACTTGAAGCAGCACAATGCAGGTAGGGCGACATTTCTACCGCTCGATGTTATCCGTCCTCGCACCTTGCAGGCAAGCGATAAGCGCCAGCTGGAGGCGGAGAGTGGAGTCGTCGGAATCGCGAGTGAGCTCGTGACCTTTGAGGAAGCGTACCGACCCATCCTCGAAAGTCTATTGGGCAATGTCATTATTACGGAAAAGCTGGAGCAGGCAAACCGTGTGGCCCGTACGCTTGGCTACCGCTATCGGGTCGTGACACTGGAAGGCGATATCGTGAATGCTGGCGGTTCCATGACAGGGGGGGCCTTGAAAAAGAACAGCACGAACCTGCTTGGACGCAACCGTCAGTCAGAAGAACTGGAAGCGCAGCTGGTAGAAATCGACCAGGCAATTTCTGGGCATACTACCCTTATGGAGCAGTTAACGAAGGAACTTTCGCAAATGCAGCAGGAGCAAGAAGCTCTGCGTACAGAAGGCGAGAGTCTGCGACTGAAAGAACAGGAAGTAAAAGGACTCTTGCAGCAAAAGGAATCGGAAGGCAGATCCTTGTGCGAACGAGCGAAGCTTGTTGAACAAGATATTGAAAGCTATCGCCGCGAGATGGAAGAAGCCAAACGCAAGCAGGAGCAGCTGCAAGCCTCTTTGGCAGCCATGGAGCAAGAGGAAAAAGAGCTCGGTGCGCAGATCGCAGAAGCAGAGGCGAAACGCCAAGAGCAGCTCGAATCCAAAGAAGAAATGAATCAAAAAATAACAAGTTTCAAGGTACTGAATGCGCAGGTCAAGCAAGAATATCAATCACGCTTGGAGCAAACAGAACGCTTGCTTGAGCAAAAAAGCCAATTGCAGCGCGAATGGGAAGAACAAAACGCGAACTTGGCATCTCTTGATGAGCTGGAGCGTACGAACGAATCGTCCGGGCTTGAGCTAGATCAGCGCATTAGCGAATTGCGTCAGGATAAAGACCGTGTAGCTGGCTTGATTCAAGAGCGGCGAAGCGAGCGGGCGACTCTCTTTTACAAACAGGAGCAAGTGGAACAGCAGGTGAAGGAAATCCGCCGCGAGGTCAAATCACTCGAGGAAAAGCTTCATCAGGAAGAAGTAAAAGTCAACCGCAACGAGGTAGAGCTCGATCATCTGTTGAATAAACTCTCCGAAGAATACGAAATGAGTTACGACCTGGCGAAGCAAAAATATCCGGCACGTGGCGAGATTCAAGAAGAGACACAAGTGGTCAATCGTCTCAAAAAGCAAATTGGGGCACTTGGCACTGTGAATCTTGGCGCGATTGAGGAATATGAGCGCCTGTCTGAGCGCCAGCAGTTCTTAAGCTCGCAGGAAGCAGATTTGAATGAAGCAAAAGACATGCTCTATCAAGTGATCCAAGAAATGGACGCGGAGATGTCGCGCCGCTTCAAAGAAACATTTGATGCGATCTCGGAGCAGTTCCGCGACGTGTTTGTCCAACTGTTTGGAGGAGGACGTGCAGATCTCGTACTCTCCAACCCAGATAACCTGCTTGAGACGGGCATCGATATCGTGGCTCAGCCACCTGGCAAGAAGCTGCAAAATCTTGCGCTCTTATCCGGGGGCGAACGTGCTTTGACTGCAATGGCCTTGCTTTTTGCCATCCTGCGTGTGAAGCCAGTGCCATTCTGTGTATTGGATGAGGTAGAAGCCGCTTTGGATGAGGCAAACGTTAACCGTTTCGCCGAGTACATGCACCATTTCAGCAACCAGACGCAGTTTATTTGCGTCACACACAGAAAAGGCACAATGGAGAGCGCAGACGTGCTATACGGTATCACGATGCAGGAGGGCGGCGTGTCCAAACTCGTCTCCGTGAAGCTGGAGGACAGTGACAAGTTTATCGAATCAGCCTCTTAAACGGATTTGCCATTCAATTGATACTACCCGCAAAGGAAGATGAACATGAGTTTTTTCAAGCGCCTTCGTGATGCTATTGTCCAAAAGTCCGAAGAGGTCACCCAGAAGTTTACGGATGGTTTGGCTAAAACGAGAGACCTGCTAGTAGAAAAAGTAGAGGATCTGGTACGTCGCTACAAAAAGATCGACGATGACTTTTTCGATGAATTAGAGGAAATTTTGATTACCTCCGATGTGGGTGTCAATACCGTGATGGAGCTCATTGACGACCTGCGGACAGAGGTTCGCAAGCAAAAAATCGAGAATGCGATCGACCTGCAGCCCATACTCTCAGAAAAACTGGTTGCCCTTTTGAAAAATGATGATGGTGCGGATACGACTCTGAATGTAGAGGATGGTCGTCTGAACGTCATTTTGTTCGTAGGGGTAAACGGAGTAGGGAAAACGACTACGATCGGTAAAATGGCGCATATGTTCAAGCAGCAAAATAAAAAAGTGCTGCTGGCAGCAGGTGACACGTTCCGCGCAGCAGCGATTGAACAGCTGGAGGTCTGGGGAGAGCGTGTAGGAGTTGACGTAATCAAGCAGCAGCAAGGCTCTGATCCAGCTGCGGTGATCTACGATGCGATTCAGGCAGCGAAATCCCGACAGGTCGATGTGCTGTTGTGCGATACAGCAGGTCGCTTGCAAAACAAAGTCAATCTTATGGAAGAGCTGGCGAAGGTACACCGCGTATTGCAACGCGAATTGCCAGGAGCTCCGCACGAGGTCTTGCTAGTTTTGGACGCTACGACTGGGCAAAATGCGCTTTCGCAGGCAAAAACGTTTGGGCAGTCTGCTGGAGTAACAGGTTTAGTCCTGACCAAGCTGGATGGTACAGCAAAGGGCGGTATCGTCATTGCGATTCGCAACGAGCTAAACATCCCGGTGAAATACGTCGGCTTGGGTGAAAGAATGGATGACTTGCAGCAGTTTGATCCTGAGCAATTTGTTCATGCCCTGTTTGCTGGATTGATCCAAAAAGATGAAACAGAACAGCAGGAAAATGCGTAAAAACATAGTGTTTCGAAGATGCAAAAATGATGTCAATAAAAAAGCTTGACACTAGGTGTGGAATTAGGTACTATAATCTACGTGCTGTAAAGAAAAAGTCTTTACAGTTTGAAACGAGTACCTCATAGCAAAGGATTGGTTTCATGTTAGAAAAGACCAATCAAGTCAATCTCTTGTTTGACTTTTACGCGCCGCTACTCAAGGGCAAGCAGCGAGAATATCTTGAGCTGTATTATCTGGACGATTTATCGCTCGGAGAAATTGCCGAGATGCATGAGGTCAGCCGCCAAGCTGTTTATGATCATATTAAGCGGGCAGAGAAGCAATTGTTTGAATACGATCAGAAGCTTCGCCTCGCTGAGCGTCATGAAAAACGCATGGACGTGTTGAATCGCATGAACGAACTTGTAAATGAGCTTTCGGAGAGCGACACAAGAGACGAGCTGAACACTTTGCTCCACCAACTGTCAGAGATGGATTAGGAGGGCTCGCATGGCGTTTGAGAGCTTAGCCAATCGGCTGCAAAACGCGTTTGACAAACTGCGCGGCAGAGGGAAAATAGACGAGACCATCGTGAATGAAGCGATGCGTGAAGTTCGTCTGGCCCTGCTGGAAGCAGACGTTAACTTTAAAGTAGTAAAAGACTTCGTTGCTCGTGTCAAGGAGCGCGCAGTCGGTCAGGAAGTTATGAAAAGCCTGACGCCTGGTCAAATGGTGATCAAGATCGTGAATGAAGAGCTGGTCGCTCTGATGGGTGGCAACGTCGCTCAGCTCACGATGGCGCACCGACCGCCGACCGTCATCATGATGGCAGGTCTGCAAGGGGCAGGTAAAACAACCACAACCGGTAAGCTGGCCAAGTATTTGCAAAAGCAAAACCGTAAGCCGCTTCTGGTAGCGGGAGACATTTACCGTCCTGCTGCGATCAAGCAGCTTCAGGTTTTAGGGGACCAACTCAATGTTCCCGTCTTCACTCTCGGTGATCAAGTCAGTCCTGTCGATATCGCTCGCCAAGCGATTGAACACGCGAAGACGAATCATCTCGACGTAGTCCTCATCGATACCGCAGGTCGCCTGCATATTGACGAAGCGCTGATGGACGAGTTGAAGCAGATTCGCGAGGTAACCAAGCCCGATGAGATTTTGCTCGTCGTGGATGCGATGACAGGTCAAGATGCCGTCAATGTAGCAGAGAGCTTTAATAGCCAGCTCGAACTGACTGGTGTGGTTCTCACGAAGCTCGACGGTGATACTCGAGGCGGTGCGGCACTGTCCGTCAAAGCTGTCACTGGCAAGCCGATCAAATTCGCGGCGATGGGTGAAAAGCTGGATGCGCTCGAACCGTTCCATCCGGATCGTATGGCTTCCCGTATTTTGGGTATGGGGGACGTACTCAGCCTGATTGAAAAGGCACAGGCATCCGTGGATGAAGACAAAGCACGCGATATGGAACGCCAAATGCGTCAAGGTGAGTTTACCTTCGACATGTTCTTAGATTCCATGCAGCAGCTTCGCAACCTGGGTCCTTTTGAAGACATTCTCGGCATGCTGCCAGGAATGAACAAGATGAAGGGCAAAATGAATGTGGATGAGAAGCAGATTGCCCGTGTTGAAGCGATCGCCAAATCCATGACCAAACAAGAGCGCGCAAATCCTGATTTATTGAATGCAAGCCGTCGCAAGCGCATCGCAAGCGGAAGCGGAACGAGTATTCAAGAAGTCAATCGCTTCCTCAAGCAGTTCGAGGAAATGAAAAAGATGATGAAGCAATTCTCAGGCGCTGCTGACAAGATGGTCAAGAAGTCAAAGAAAAAAGGCTTCGGATTACCTTTCATGGGAAAAGGCGGAGGCAACAACCAGGGCGGGATGAACTTCCCCTTTAACTTCAAGCCACCGTTCAAGTAAGCAGGCATGATCTCTTCGCGACACTGACTTGTCAGCTGGCCGCGATGGTTCAGATATAGTAGCACCAACGCAGATGCTCTTCTAGCGTTGATTAATACAGGAGGTGACACAACATGGCAGTAAAAATCCGTCTGAAGCGTATGGGTTCCAAGAAAGCTCCTTTCTACCGTGTAGTAGTAGCTGACTCCCGTTCCCCACGCGATGGCCGTTTCATTGAAGAAATCGGTTACTACAATCCGGTTGCACAACCGGCAGTGGTGAAAATTGATACCGACAAAGCGGTACAATGGATCCTGAATGGTGCAGCTCCAACTGACACCGTTCGTAACCTTCTCTCCAAAGAAGGCGTACTCGCAAAAGTACACGAAACCAAATACGGCAAATAAGTCGGTCATCTGGAGGTTTGATGATGAAAGCGCTGGTCGAAACGATCGCTAAAGCTCTCGTCGATCATCCGAATGAGGTTCGTGTTAACGCAGTGGACAAAGAGCGAACTCTCGTCTTTGAATTGTCGGTACACCCTGATGATATGGGGAAGATTATTGGCAAGCAAGGTCGAATCGCGAAAGCCCTGCGCACGGTCGTGATCGCCGCATCCGTGGAAACGGACAAGCGTGTCACGGTTGAAATTGTATGAGAAAAGACTGGGAGCTTTCCCAGTCTTTTTTCTAGTATCCAAGATGCTCTTAAACCATGATGGTTTTTCCGAAAGGAGTGGCGAAGGTGCTTACTATATTTCGGACGGTACAGGTTAAACTGATCATTACGGAAGCATCACGGGCTGCTCTCATTGATCAGTATAGCCAACGACTTCGTTTGCAGCGTAAAGAGTGGGAGCAGTGGCAGTTTCAATCAAAAAAGCTATTAACCGAGGCGAAGAAAAAGTCTGCGGATACATATGCGTTGGCGCAGGAAAAAATCGCGCAGGAAGAGCGTCGACGCAAGGAAAAGATAGATCACCTGACATATACCCTCCAGCAGGTAGAAAATCTTCCAGAGGGAAGCGAGATCGATTACCAGACGGTTCAAAGCCCTGTCACGATTCAAGAGGGCGATATCTGGGATGAAATTATGTCCGGAACGGAAATCATGATAAAAGATGGCCAGGTACATGAGATTCGGCTTCAAACAAAAAATGGGATCAAAGAAAAGGAGGAATGAACACGTTGAGCCAAAATAGCTTTTATGGAGTAGGCAAACTGGTTAATACGCATGGTCTGCGTGGTGAAGTACGTGTAACACCAACGACTGACTTTCCAGATCAGCGTTTTCGAAAAGGAAATGAGCTGTACTTGTTCCATCCGACACTCAGTGAGCCGCTAAAGTTGAAAATCGCTTCTCGTCGCTCGCATAAAAATTTTGAGATTGTGAGCTTTGAAGGCTATGAGCATATTAACGATATCGAAAAGTACAAGGGCGGAGAGTTAAAAATTCCAGAGGAAGCGCTGATGGAATTAGAAGAGGACGAGTTCTACATTCATCAGCTCGTCGGCTGCGTTGTAGTAACCGACGAAGGCGAAGAACTGGGGAAAATCGTGGATGTCATGCAGCCAGGAGCAAACGATGTGTGGGTAGTGAAGGGGAAACGCGGAGAAATCTTGCTGCCGTATATCGATGATTGCATCAAGGAAGTGGACATCGCGAACAAACGTGTGGTCTGCCATCTGATGGAAGGCTTGCTGTAGGAGGAACTTCAGATGCGGATCGATATTTTTACGCTCTTTCCCGAAATGTTTACAGGTGTTTTGTCCAGCAGCATTTTAGGAAAGGCAAGCGAAAAAGAACTGGTTGATTTTCATGTCACCAATTTTCGCGATTTCTCCGAGAGCAAGCACGGAACGGTAGACGACACCCCTTATGGCGGTGGCGGAGGAATGGTCTTGAAGCCTGAACCGTTGTTCCGGGCCGTAGAAGCCTTATCTGGAGAGAAGAAACCCCGAGTAATTCTGATGTGTCCACAGGGTGTGCCTTATCATCAGAAGCTTGCAGAAGAGTTAGCGCAAGAAGAGCATCTTGTCTTCATTTGCGGTCATTATGAAGGGTACGACGAGCGAATTCGGGAACATCTCGTCACGGATGAGATCTCGATTGGCGACTACGTCCTGACAGGGGGAGAGCTTGCGGCGATGGTGGTCATTGACAGTGTCGTTCGTCTGCAACCAGGAGCGTTGGGCAACCAGACGTCAGCTGTCGAGGATTCCTTTTCAACGGGACTGCTCGAATACCCTCATTACACAAGACCGGCTGAGTTTCGCGGCTGGAAGGTGCCAGACGTACTGTTGTCAGGGCACCACGCCAATATTGAAAGCTGGCGGTTAAAAGAATCGCTGCGTCGAACAAAAGCACGGCGTCCAGATTTATTGGAAAAGCTCGCACTGACAGATGAAATGAAAAAGCTATTGGCTGAATTGGAGCAGGAAAAAAAGTAGGGAACAAATAGGAGAAGAGTCTTGTAGTTTTGTGCCCGCTGTGTTAATATACTTCTTGTGGCAATTTTGCCCGCTGACTAAGGCGGTCCGCTACTCGTAACGCAGCTTAAGCGGCTGGACCTATGGGTTAGACGAGTAAGAACGTCTATCGGAAGGAGGAAATTCAAATGAACCAAATTATCCGTGAACTGGAAAAAGCGCAATTGAAACAGGACATTCCTGCGTTCCGACCTGGTGACACTGTTCGTGTACACGTTAAGGTTATCGAGGGTCAGCGTGAGCGTATCCAGCTGTTCGAAGGCGTATGCATTCGCCGTCGCGGTACAGGTATCAGCGAAACATTTACAGTTCGTAAGATTTCTTACGGCGTAGGTGTTGAGCGTACATTCCCAGTACACACGCCTAAGATCGACAAGATCGAAATCGTGCGTCATGGTAAAGTACGTCGTGCGAAACTGTACTATCTGCGCGATCGCGTAGGTAAAGCAGCTCGTATTAAAGAAATTCGTCGATAAGCGTAACGCTTAGAAAGAGGACTGGCCTGCTTGCCAGGCCTCTTTTTTCCATTTAACGATCTTGAAATAAAATAGCTCATCTTGACATATGTTACAGCTAAGGTTGGACGAGTTCTCATGGGAGGATCGTAGGTCATGAGCGAAGAAATTACCTCCAGTCATAAGAAGAAAAATGAACTATGGGAATGGATAAAGGCACTGGGGATCGCTTTGGTCTTGGCGTTTCTCATTCGTACCTTTTTGTTCGCCCCGTTTATTGTAGAAGGCGAATCCATGGAAAGTACATTACATAACAGCGAAAAGTTAGTTGTGAACAAGGCGATTTATTTTTTGCAAGATCCGAAGCCTGGTGAAATCATCGTGTTCCATGCTGAAAAGGAGCGAGATTACATCAAAAGAGTCATTGCTGTTGAGGGTGATACAGTAGAGGTCAAAAACGATCAGCTGCTGGTCAATGGCAAAGTGGTAGAGGAACCGTATCTTGCACAATCAAAAGAGCAAGCGAAGCAGCAGGGAGAGCCGTTCTTTACCCACGATTTTCCTCCGGTCCAAGTACCAGCAGACCATATCTTTGTGATGGGCGACAACAGGTTAAACAGTCATGACAGCAGAGCCATCGGTCCTGTTGCCGTCAGTACGGTTGTTGGCAGAGCTGAATTTACTTTTTGGCCGGTTGCGGGAATTCGCTTGACAAGATAACGCAAAGCTTCAAGGTAGGTGAGACATCATGACGATCCAATGGTTTCCTGGCCATATGGCTAAAGCACGTCGTCAAGTAACGGAAAAGCTGAAATTAATCGATGTAGTCATCGAGCTTCTCGATGCACGTCTGCCGCTTTCCAGCCGTAATCCGATGATTGATGAGATTGTCAGTGATAAACCACGTTTGATTTTACTTAATAAAGCAGATTTGGCGGATGAACGGGCAACAGATGAGTGGATTGCTTATTTTCGCAAGCAAGGCATTCGCACACTGCCAATTGATGCCCTGAGTGGAAAAGGTGTCAGCAAGCTGCCAGAAATGTGTAAGGAGCTAGCAGCTGACATGCTGGCAAAACGCAGTGAGCGGGGGATGCAAGGTCGAGCCATCCGCATCATGATCTTGGGAATCCCCAATGTCGGCAAGTCTTCCCTCATTAACCGCTTGTCCAAGCGCTCGGTAGCAGCCACTGGTGATCGACCAGCGGTAACCAAGGCGCAACAATGGGTAAAAATGGGCGATACACTGGAGCTTCTCGATACGCCTGGTATTCTTTGGCCGAAATTTGAAGATCAGATGGTAGGTCTACGATTGGCGGCAAGTGGGGCAATTAAAGACGAGCTTATCGATTTTACGGAGGTAGCATTATTTGTCATCAGCTACATGATGCATTACTATCCGGAACGCCTGATCGAACGCTTCAAGCTAAAAGAATTACCTGAGGATCGAGTAGAAATGCTCGAAGAAATCGGGAAGAAGCGCGGATGTCTCGTTTCTGGCGGTAATATCGACTACGACAAGGCAGCGGAAATTTTCCTGCGTGAGCTCCGTTCCGGCAAGCTGGGAACGATCTCTGTCGAGCGCCCGATTGACTGGGAAATGGACGAACCGATTGGTAAGCCAGTATCTTTTCCAGAATAAACTTTCCAGCCATCAAAAACCTGTCTATCGACATATACGGTAGGCAGGTTTTTTACTATGAGGATCTGTAAGGAGAAATGAGTCAATGAATCTAGCAGATATGTCGATAAAAGAAATACGAGTGACGATGGAAAAGTTGGACGAGGTACCCAAAGATTTTTTACAATTGCTGAAAGAAGATAAAAGAGCGGGGGTACAGGCTTTGGCGAAGCAGGCGGAAGCAGCGCTTGCACGCCAAGAAAAGCTCGCACAGATGTGGGCTGACATGACCGTCTATGAGAAAGCTATGTTTGATAAGGGGCATCAATACATATTCGGGGTAGATGAGGTTGGAAGAGGTCCGTTGGCTGGTCCTGTTGTTGCATGTGCCGTGTGTCTGCCCAAGGATTTTTACTTGCCAGGCCTGAATGACTCGAAGAAGATACCCGTATCCACCCGGGAGGCTTTTTGCGAAATCATTCAAAGAGATGCACTTGCTGTGGGAATCGGAATTGTCGATGCAGCAAGAATCGATGCGATCAATATATTAGCTGCTACAAAAGAGGCGATGAAGCTGGCAATCCAACAGGCAGGTAGCGCTCCAGATGTTTTGCTGATTGACGCCGTGCAGCTAACCGGAATGGATTGCGAACAGGTTCCGATTATCGGCGGAGATGCCAAAAGCGTCTCAATTGCAGCTGCATCGATTGTAGCGAAGGTCACCCGTGATCGATTGATGGCCCAGTATGCCGAACAATATCCTGCCTATGGCTTTGACAAACACGCAGGCTATGGCACCCCTGAGCATCTGGCAGCAATTGCTCGATTTGGACCTACGCCGATTCACCGCAAGACATTCACTGGCGTAAAAGAACACGCATAAAAAGGGCTAGTAACATACTGCCTACAGGAGGAGGATCTGCATGTTTTCCCCGTCGCAACTTATTCAATCATTCGTGCAAAAAGCACCCATATCCGCTCCGAAGCCGGTTGAGCTTACTCCCGGACAAGTGTTTAAAGGCACGGTAATCAAGCATTACCCGGACAATATGGCGCTCGTACAAGTCGGGGGAATGCAGGTTCAGGCTAAAATGGAAGCAAGTCTGGAACCGGGCCAAAAAGCTTGGCTTCAAGTCCAGCCATCAACAGGTGTCGTCACGTTGAAGGTTTTGGAAAGCGTCGGGGAAGGAGCTGGCAAAGACGCGTCCCTAGAAGGGCTAATGCGGTCACTGGGGATTGCCGATACAAAAGAGAACAAAGCAATCGTGCAGGCTCTGCTTGGTGCCAATCTTCCTGTGAATAAGGAAACGATTCAAGCTTTTTCGGCCGTTGCACAGCGATTAGGCGTAGATAATGCCACTATTGAGGCGTTCATGACTGCCATGAAACGAAATTTGCCGCTGTCTCCCGATACAATCGCAGGGCTCAAAGCTTTTTTATCGGACAAGCCAATGGGTCAGCTCATACAAAACCTGCTACAGCAAGCCTCGCTCTTTTTAGAGGGAGAGGGCCAGCCTTCACAGTCGACAGGGCAAGTGTCTCCAAGCCAATCACAGCAAGTTCCTGGACAAGCTAATGCAGCAGCGGGAGATGTTAAACAGCTTGTTAGTCAGTTAAAAGAAAAGTTGACGGGACTCTCTTTTCTTATCGCGGGCAACGATGGTACAGACGAGGGACTGGCAGTCAAACAAATGCCCCAAGGGAATCAACCCAATCAAGGTGCTTCGCAGAACGCGACTGGAGGAAGTCAGACACAGCCGCTGCCTGCGCAGAGCGGTCAGCCTTCATCGCAAGTGCAGACATCGCCCCAACCATCAGCGCAGGCTTTCCGTAACATACCATTGCCATCACAACCTGTTTCTACTGAGACTGTGCCTGCACCAAACACCGCCAGTAAACAGGTAGACACGCAGCAAAGCGCCATGACCGGAAAGAGTAATCAGTTGGTGTCTAACCAGACAAGTGGCCCAAGCATCGATTCAAAAATTGCTCGAAACGAGCCATCGCCTACTCCTCAGTCATTCCAGATGAATCAGGATCCAGTCCAAAACAAGCAGATGGCAGAGCAAAGGGCCGTAGTAAACGACGCGGGGCAAAAAGTCATACCACAAATGGTGTCTCAAGCATCTGGTGCAGCAAGCGGAGCCACATCTGCTAACCCGATTGCTGAATTGTTTCGTCATTTAGGCGTAACCCATGAAAGAGAATTGATGGGACAGGCATTTTCACAAGGGGCAATTGATTCGCATTCATTAAAGCAGATGGATACAGTCAAATCCCTCTTGCTGCAAATCAGTCAAGCGCCAGCTCAGGCACTTCCAACCGCCTTGCGTGAAGCAGCAGATCAACTGCTGCAACAAGTGACCGGACAGCAGTTGATGATGATACAACCCTCTAACCAAGCTTTGTCTCAAATCGTTATGCAAATTCCGATTCGCCAAGGTGAAGGGGATGAGACGGCTTTCGTCCAAATTGAATCGAAAAAGAAAGGCTCTGGACAGCTTGATCCGGAGAACTGCCGTCTATTCTTTCATTTGGAACTCCAAAGTATGGGGACAACCATGATTGATGTAAGTATCGTGAATCGAATTGTTAACCTGCAAATTTTTAACGATACGCCATGGGTGGAAGCCCTCATTCAAGGGTCGAAGGATCGTTTTGCTGAGCAATTACAGGATGTTGGTTACCATCTATCGGCAATGCGTGTCCAGCCAGTCCCAGCCGAGCGCGGGAAGTCGACAAGTCCAATCAAAACCAAGGGCCCCATCCTGGCAGACTATAAAGGGGTTGACCTTCGCGTATGAAGCCATCCTCTTCAGAGCAAAAACGAAAACAGGCAGTTGCACTAAAATACCAGGCGGGTATCATGGAAGCGCCAAAGATTGTGGCTAAAGGCAAGGGGTACGTGGCTGACAATATACTGAAGACAGCGAAGGAGCATGATATACCGGTACAAGAGGACCCATCACTTGTAGAGGTTTTGGGTAAGCTGGATTTGGATCAACAAATTCCTCCGGAGCTGTATCAAGTTGTGGCAGAAATCCTTGCATTTGTCTATCGCATCGATAAAGGCGGAGGAACTAAATCATGAGCGATCGCCGCCGTCTTCTTGGTCAAAGAGGAGAACAGATTGCTGAAGAATATTTAGTAAACAAGGGGTTCCGCATTGTCGATCGAAATGTTCGAACAAAACGTGGGGAAATGGATTTAATTGCGCTAGACGGAAAGTGCCTGGTTTTCGTTGAGGTTCGAACCAGGAGCAGCCAATTTTTTGGAACAGCGGGCGAGTCTATTACCTGGAAGAAGAAACAGAAGCTGCGTGAGCTTGCCATTGAATACTTGCAAAAAAGCTCACAGCCAATCCCGGGCTTTCGTTTTGATGTCATCGCGATTTATACCGGTACATCAACGCAAGGTGGAGAATTCATGAAGCCGGTCATTGAGCATTATGAGAGTGCTTTCTAGGAAAAACGGGCTCTCGACCACGGATATATTGGGGATACGTCTACAGCATCAGTCGCAGAGCCAGCGTACTATGTACTGTACTCGACGCGATGAAACTCCTCCAAGCATCAATATCCGCTTTCCGGCTCAAAAGCTGGGAAGCATTTTTTTTGATGAAACGGATCGATTCGTACAGACGAACCCGGGATACAAACAATTGTTTAAAAGAAAAACAAATATTTTTCAAAAAAATAGCTGATTTGGTGTGACATTTTTCCATCTCATTCGTCAATAGAAGTATAGGAAATAATTTGGAGGTAAAAACCATGAAAAAGATTAAGAACAGTTTAATGAAAAACGTCTCCTTAGCAGTAGCAACTATTTGTACTGTTCAGTTTTCAGTTACAGGCATTGCTTCTGCACAAGTTGCGACACCAAAACCTATTGAAGCGTATAGCATGGTAGCAAGCACTACTGGCTTGAAAGCAAGCGTAGGCTCAGTGAATGTTACGATTGGGGATACAGAAACCATTCGCCTTACTTATAATGGCAGCCCGATCGATAACGCATTGGTTGATTGGGAAATTGGCAGCTCCAGCATCGCTTCTGTCAGCAATGGGGTTGTGTACGGTAAGAAAGTAGGAACGACTGTTGTTACTGCTAGATACAACGGTTATCGTGCTACAGTTAGAGTGACTGTTGACAGAGCGCAGACTCTCGAAGCAACGAAAACAGAGGTTTCAGTTAAAAAAGGCAAAAAAACAAACGTTAGTTTGAAATTTGCGGGCAGCAGTCTCCCTGGATCAAGAGCGACTTGGAAAACCGCAGATAAAACTGTTGCAACAGTTGACGATGGTGAAATTAAAGGTGTAGGCGAAGGAAGCACAGTCATTACTGCTAGCTACAAAGACCAAGAAGTAGAAATCCGCGTTGATGTTGAAGGCGGAAATTCAGATGGTAAGCTGGAAGCAGATGTTACCAAGCTGAAAATGGAAAAAGGCGATAAAGAAACGATTAAGTTGACATATGACGACGATAAACTTTCTGGTTCTAAAGCAACCTGGAAAACTTCGAAGTCCTCAGTAGCAACTGTAAACGATGATGGTGTCGTTACTGCAAAAGGCAAAGGTACAGCAACGATCACTGCAAAATACAAAGGCTACGAAGTAGAGGTTGAGGTTTACGTAGATACAGACAGTTCTGGCAGACTTGAAGCAGAAGAAACAAAAATCTCCATGAAAAAAGGGCAGCAAGACTTTGTACTGCTCAAATTCGATAATGAAAGAATTTCTCTCTCCAGTGCAACTTGGAGAACCTCTAATTCTTCTGTAGCAACCGTGAATAGCAGTGGTGTGATTACAGCCCAAGGCAAGGGTACCGCTACTATTACAGCAGAATACAAAGGCTACAAGGCAGAAATTGATGTAAAAGTAGATACTTCTTCTTCAGACATGCTGGAAGCAAGCGATACGAGCATTACCTTGAAAAAAGGTGCAAAAGAAACGATTCGCTTGAAATACGATGGAAGTTCAATCAGCGGTTCAAAAGCAACGTGGAAAACCTCTAAATCTTCCGTAGCAACGGTTAGCAGCAGTGGTACAATTACAGCAAAAGGCAAAGGTACGGCAACTATTACAGCTACGTATAAAGGCGAAAAAGTTGAAATTGAAGTAAAAGTTGACAGCAAAGGCTCTAGCAAGCTGGAAGCAGATGACACAAGCATTACCATTAAAAAGGGTGACTCCGAAAAGATCAAACTCACTTATGATGGCGATGACATCAGCAGCTCTAAAGCAAAATGGAAGTCTAGTAAATCTTCCGTAGCCTCAGTATCCAGCAGCGGTACGGTAAAAGGTAAAAAGAAAGGTAAGGCCACTATTACAGCTGAATACAAAGGCTATGAAGTGGAAATCGAAGTAACGGTAAAATAAAGGATGACAAGAAACTCGCTGAATCGTAACTGATTCAGCGAGTTTTTTTCCAAGTGAAAGGAAATCCTGTTATTTGTTGTGGAGGAGGAATGAATCTTGAGAGAGACCATCTTGGAAAAGTTACAAGAAATTGAGCAAGCGCATGACTTGAAAATATTGTTCGCTGTTGAATCGGGAAGCCGGGCATGGGGATTTCCATCTAAAGATAGCGATTATGATGTACGTTTTGTTTATGTGAAGAAACCGGAATGGTATTTGTCCATTGATGACAAACGGGATGTTGTGGAAGTACCGATCAATGACCTCTTAGATATAAACGGCTGGGACATTCGAAAAGCACTCAAGCTATTTCGAAAATCGAATCCGCCCTTGCAAGAATGGCTTGTGTCAAACATTGTATATCTCGATACACTTGGCTTTCGAGATGAACTGGTAAGGCTGCAAGCGGAAGTATTTTCGCCAAAGGCTTCCTTGCATCATTACCTCAGTATGGCAAAGGGGAATTTTCGAGACTATCTGCAAGGCGAGCAAGTCAAAATCAAAAAATATTTTTATGTGTTACGCCCGATCCTCGCATGCATCTGGATCGAAAGGTACCATACGAATCCTCCCATTGGATTTGATCAGCTAGTTGCAGAGCTGATAACTGATTCAACGTTAAAAGGTAAAATTTCTGAGCTGCTCCAAAGAAAAATGGCTGGAGATGAGTTGAACTTGGAGCCAAGAATTGAAGAGCTTCACCATTTTATTGAGGAACAAATTGAGCGTCTGACTGCACTGGCTAGCCAATTTACAAATGATCTGGACGACCCAACAGACAAGCTGGATGAGATATTTCGGAAGTATTTACAGAAGGCGTGGATTGTCAGTTAGTCATGATGGGAAATGCTACGAAATATAGGGAGGTGCAAATTTTCATGCAGAATCATATACGAAAACATATACAGCTACCTCACGAAATTCACTTCGATCAGCCAGATAAACCGTATGGCTGCTTCTCCAATTCCTCCAATCATCCAATAGAGTTGGAAGGGGAACGATGGACAACCTTGGAACACTATCTTCAAGCCAAGAATGTTTTTGGGACTACCTCAGAAAAAGAGATCATGTGCAAGGCATTACGAGCAAAAGTAGAGCAGTATCCTGTCATTCGTGAAATTTTGCTTTCGACTGGGGATGCAACCTTAATCGATCGTACGAGTAGCGATCCAAACCTACTAGGAAGAGCATGGATGGAAGTACGTGAAAGCCTAGATGGGTATCAGCCGCATTTCTATTTGCCGCCTTGGATTGTGTTTCCAGAAGAGCATCCATATAGTTTGTTTTGGCGGATGGGATTTGGTGAGGACTATGCAATGCATTATTGGCCATGGCTAGAGGCAATGAGCGTGAATGCCCGGAAAGAGTATGACGCTTATTTTCCGGAACCAGAGGACTGGAAGTTTGAAGATTTAGATGAGGAGGAAGAATGAAGCTACTGTTCATTTGCAGCAGAAATAAATGGAGGAGCTTGACGGCAGAAAAGATTTTTCACGGGATCAATGACTATGAAGTAAGATCAGCAGGTACTGAAACTGGAGCGTATCAAAGTAACAAGTAGAGTGTTTACGCATATATAGAGATTTCGGATTAAGCTGTTATTGGACATGGTCGATGTATACCGGATTATTTTGTATAATGGGGATGAAACGGCTCGATCGCACTATCCATACTTATCGTAAAGCGAGGATTTTCACCATGAAGAAAAAACTTGTATTGGTTCTAGATGTTGAAATTGCAGACAAAGCTGATATGCAGCAACTGGCCGATTCTATGTCCACAGCAATTCAATCGGTGGAAGGGATTGCCTTGCAAGACCTGGTTATGTTTGATAACGATGAAAACAATGCTGACAAGCTAATTGCGAACATAAAAAAAGAAATGTCCTAAAAAGGAGAGCAGTCCTGTGTTTTTCGTTTATGTTCTGGCTTATCTGATCGTTGCTCTCCTTTATGGATTTTGGACGATGAAAAGTCAACGGCTCTGGGTTCGACTAACAGGAAATTTCATCGTTCATCTATTTATTGCTGCTGCAGTGAGTCTCGGTTACTTTTTTGCGTAAAAAGTGGCTATGACTTGTAAGGGGAGATGAGTGTATGGATTATCAAAAATTAAGTAAAGAACTGTCCTATGCGCTTCGTCATGCACCCCATGAATATGAGCTTGAGTTAGACGAACAAGGATGGGTGCCTATCAAGCAATTGCTTTTGTCACTTCATGAACAGCGCAAGTGGCAAGCAGTTACCGAAGAAGATTTACATACGATGATTGCATTATCGGAAAAAAAGCGCCATGAGGTCAATCAAGGCAAAATTCGCGCTCTCTATGGACATTCAGTGCCGCAAAAGATTCACAAGGAAGAAAAAGAACCGCCTGCGTATCTTTTTCATGGCACGCCGCAAAGATTTCTCGATTCTATTTTGGCTAGCGGGCTTGTGCCAAAAGGAAGACAGTATGTGCATCTGTCGGAAGACGTCCAAACAGCACAGCAGGTTGGGAAAAGACGAGACGATCATCCCGTACTTTTGCGAATCGATGCGAGGCAAGCTTGGCAAGATGGTGTGAAGTTTTACCATGGAAATGAGCTTGTTTGGTTAGCAGATCACGTGCAAAAACAATACATCTCTGTCTATCAGAAATAGCTCGATTGCTTAAGAAGAGACAACATAGCATGGGAAAAGACTCGCATTCGAACGCGGGTCTTTTCTGTACCATTGAAAATCGTAAGGAGGGAAGACGGCATGGAATGGATGCTTGCTTTTCTACTGTTGGCAGGACTTTTTGCAATCTACGACGCAATTCGGAAGCTGAACCAGAACATCGTAAAGCAAGTGGATCAAAACCAACGGATAATTGAACTGCTGAATGAATTGAAGAGAAAGCAGTGAGATTAACGGTGAATGAACTCAACTTCACAGATGTCAAAATAGGGGTCTTGTCTTGTTCGTAGTCGATGAGTGGAAAATGTTGTAAGGCGTAATTGTAATTGCATCCATCTAGCACGGTTTGGTCCCATTCTTAAAGATTTTCATAAAAATACGGCCAAGATATATTAGCGATTATCGTTTTCCCTATCGTATTCAATTGGTTTCAGCAATAATACCTCTTCTAAATCGTTACGGTCCAGTTCACCTTCGTTTTTACACTTTTTCATAAAGATAAAGAATGCCGTCGTCGATCGACCAACTATGTAATGAATGCCTCCAATCGCTTGTTTGCGAGGGTAAGTATTTTTCAAGATCATTTACGATTTTTTCCCAATTTTGATCACTATCATTAATCTCAATGAACTCGCCAAATACCAAGTCAAAAACGAGGTAACCCATTTCATACTCAATGCAATCGATTTTATAGTAAGAGACACTGTACACTTCGTCCCAGTCGATCTGAACAGGTTCAGCATGTTCGTAGTGGATGGAAATTTGCTGGGAATCAACCGTAAAAATCAAATAGAACCAACTCCTTACCTGTATATTTGAAGTATACCTATTGGAGTAAAAGTTTTCCATAATGTATGGGGAGTAGAAGCTGATTGGGGAGAGTGCAGACTTTTATAGTCAACTGTTTAGCAAAATCAGAGAGTATAATTTTTGAAGGTCAATGGATTCCATTTTCGGATGACGATATCGATGATCTTGAGGAGTAGTGTGTTACCAACCTAAGAACGGTGACAGGACCTGACAAATATATTTATGCACATGATTGGCATCACGAATGTTACTTCTATAACCCGCATTTAGAAAATGGCAATGCTAGTAGAAGGATAGGGTTTTACCTGGATGGTGATTATTACTTCTTTTTGTATAAAGATTTTAAGTGGGGATACTTAGGGCATCCCTGGGAACAATCAATAAGCATTTTAGGTGAAGAACTGATTTATCAGTTTGAAACGAATAGACCAACTATTTTTGGGGAGATAGTGCGCAGTAGTAATCGATGAAGTATTTGATGGAATTCAAAGCGTTTAGATATTGATCGATGGCTAGATGATCATAAACCTTGGATTCTTGATGGGCATGTGTATGACTTTAAAACATATGATGTTCATGGCTTAGCAAATATTCAATGAAATTGGCAGTTCATTAGAAAAGGGGGAAGTCGATGAGTACGTTAGAAAAAGCGATTGTAATTGCAACCAATGCACATACTGGACAACTTGATAAAGGTGGAAATCCTTACATACTTCATCCATTAAGGATAATGATGAAGATGCCAAGTAAGGAATCGATGATCGTTGCTGTACTCCATGATGTACTAGAAGACACAGAGGTAACGAAAGAAGATTTATTTCAAGCGGGGTTTTCAACTGAGATTGTTGAGACTGTAATAGCTGTTACCAGAGATGAAGACGAAACTTATATGGAATTTGTCAAAAGAGCAAAACGCAACCCGCTAGCAAGGATTGTGAAACTAGCAGACCTGGAAGATAATTGTGACTTGAGCCGTATTCCAGATCCCAAACCAAAAGACCATGAGCGGTTGTTGCGTTACAAAGAAGCCATTAAAGAATTGATCTCGACATAAACGTACAGGCAAAAGCTCCAATTTACTTGCCCACCCCCTCTATCTTTTCCTACCCTATAACCAGAGGGGGAGAGAACATGTACGCATGCAGTTATTCAGGCACGGTGCTTGGCATTGACGGAATGGTCGTCACTGTAGAAACAGACATAGCAAATGGTTTGCCTCAATTCGATTTGGTCGGACTGGGTGGTTCAGCAGTAAAAGAAGCAAGAGATCGTGTTCGTGCCGCCTTGCGCAACGCAGGCTACGACTATCCAATGCAGCGGATCACCGTCAACCTGGCACCAGCAGACCAGCGCAAGGAAGGCTCAGGCTTTGACCTTGCTATTGCCTTTGGAATTTTACTAGCCTCGAAGCAAATGCTCCCTAGACCAGAAAGAATCCTCATTCTAGGAGAGTTGGCATTAGACGGTTCTCTTCGCCCTGTAACGGGTGTACTCCCCATCCTGCTAGAAGCTAAAAATGCAGGATTTACCCACGTAATTCTCCCCGAACAAAATGCAGCGGAAGCACGGCTCGTCGACATTATCGTATTGCCTGTGAGCAATCTGGAAGAGGCCGTGAACTACTGGAAAGAAGGACTTCTTAGTAAAAACTCAGACTTGATTTATCCCGAATCGGAGACAGGCAAGACAAATGCAAACCAGCTGCCTCCGGACTTTGCCAATGTTTACGGACAGCAATTTGTAAAACGTGGCTTGGAGATCGCAGCAGCTGGATTTCATAATGTGATATTGGTGGGGCCTCCAGGTTCAGGGAAAACACTTTTAGCTACTTGCCTGCCTGGTATCATGCCCAACATGACTATTCATGAATCTTACGAAGTAACGAAAATATACAGTATTGCTGGTCAAATGAAGCGGGAGAGTGGGCTTGTCGAGGAGAGACCTTTTCGTGCCCCGCATCATACGATTACCGCTACTGCACTGATTGGCGGTGGTGCGCAGATCCCACGTCCCGGAGAGTGTAGCTTGTCTCACGGTGGGATCCTCTTCCTGGATGAGATGCCCGAGTTTTCTCGGCATGTATTAGAGGTACTGCGTCAGCCGCTGGAATCAGGGGTTGTCACAATTGGACGATCTAAGCAGGTTTTTACTTTTCCTGCTCGGTTTCTGTTAATTGGTTCGTGCAATCCTTGTCCGTGCGGATTCTTCGGTACCAGAGAGAAGCAAACCTGCTCGTGCTCTCCCCAACAAATCTACAAATACCGCTCAAAGCTCTCAGGTCCCTTGCTAGACCGCATCGATCTGCACATCGAGGTGCCGAGAGTACCCGTTCAACTTCTTCACAACAGAAAAGCAGAGGAGTCCTCAAAAGACATTCAGCAGCGAGTAGAACTAGCGAGGGCTATCCAATGCGAAAGATACCACTATCGTCCCGGATGTCCTTTTAATAGTGTGATGAATGGTGAAGAACTGCGACAATTCGCTCAGCTGGACAAGGAAGGGCAGGAGATGCTGCAGTTAGCTTTCGAAACTCTCGGTTTAAGTGCCCGAGCTTACGACAGGATAGTCAAAGTAGCAAGAACTATCGCTGATTTAGATGGCGCTTCCAACGTAGAGGTAGCACATGTAGCTGAAGCAATACGTTACCGAGCATTGGATCGTGGATTACTTTTTTGATACTACATAATTATGAATGTTTAACACAATGTTCATCTAGGTGTGGACGCTACAGCTAGAAACTCTTTAATTTACAAAATAGTAAAGAAAATCCTTTCATATTTTCTGGCTTTAGAAATAACTAACCCGTTTCTTTTTAAGAAGATGGGTATTCAATTATTATCTGCTTGAGTAACAATGGCATCTTTGGTCTATTTTCTATAAAAATACATAATAAATTGCAGAAAATAGTATTATCCGTCACGTAGTTTTCGTAATTTGAAATATAATTTTATCTGTTTTGTCGAATCGTGCTAGTTAGTAAATGTCAAATAGAATAACAATATTTAGGGATAGACTGTCAAAAAAAGTTGAAAAATGTCGAAACATTAAACTTTATCAAGATATAAGATTGATAGTAATATATTGAAGCTAAATTGTAAGTAATTGGAGGAGTGTTTATGGGATTATCGCGTAGTGAACGTAATGAAGACAGAAGAGATGCAAGATTAGAACGCCGTCAAGCTTTAGAGGCAAAAGCCCAAGCAGAAGCAAAAAAATCCTCTAGAACCTCTAGTAGCGCTCAACAAAGCAATACAAACCTATCGAAATCATCCGTGCAAAAAACTAGTGTAGAGAGAGTTGACATTAGTGAAGCGGCAAGAAATTTAGCAGCTACGGTGCCTAAACAAGCCCAAACATCAAATGACAAAGGAGTAATGCACGGTCCACCGATTCCACCGAAAACTAGTAGTACCAAAACATCAAATAACACGGGAGCAATGCATGGTCCACCAAATCCAACGAAGACTAATAGTACCCAGCAAAGTAATACCAGCGCATCAAAGACTTCCGTACAAAAAACTAGTGTAGATAGAGTTGACATTAGTGAAGTGGCAAGAAATTTAGCAGCTACGGTGCCTAAACAAGCTCAAACATCAAATAACAAAGGAGTAATGCATGGTCCACCGATTCCACCCAAAACAGAAAAGACATGGGGTGAGGCAAGTAGTGAAGCCTCAGTTAGTGCGTCGCTTTCAACAGCTACAAATAATGCAGCCGAAAAAATGCTAAGTAGAATTGTTAGTGATTCAACTCTTCCAGGTACAGCGGGGAAAATCGTTGCAATAGGTACGTCAACTGCAGATGTTTATTACGATGCCGCAGCTAATCTCTCTAAAGGTGATACCAAGTTTGGGAGTAGTAAATCGATTTCGCAATCTGTTACAGAGGCTGTTACAGGGGCTATAATATCTGAACTAGGTTCATCAGCATTGGTGAATGCAATCGCAGTATCACCAGCTTATATGAAACTAACACCACAGAAAGATAAAGATATTGCATTAATCGCTTCATTAGGTACCGGTTATGTAATTTCGGTTGCAGATTCAAAAATTGGAGTATCACCAGGATTAGCCGAGTTTGTTGAGAGAGAGAAAGGCCGAGTTAAAGAGTCAGGTAAAAAAATTAATGAATATATAACTCAAAGTAATAAAAAAACTTATCGTGACTTTACATATAAGGAAAAACAAGCGATTGATAAGTATATGAATAATGTAACGTATCAAAATGATCGTATACTAAAAGCAAAGGTAGATTGGGAAGCCGCTAACCGAATAGGTGATAAAGTTGGAAAGGAAAAAGCAAAAGCAGTTGCTAAAGATGCACGAGAAAAAGGCGGTATGTTAAGTAGAGAGACAAGTATAGATCGTATCAAAGAATTGAATGATAAAATACTAAAAGAAAAAGAAAAATATAGAGAGGCAGAAAAAATCAAAGACAAAGCAAAACGAGAAAAGGCTCAAGACGAAGCGCATGAACGAGCTAACGCATATAGAACCCAAGGTGGTACTTTAAAATAAAAAGAATGGTAATTGACAGCTTTCATTTCAAGTGAAGTTGTTAATATAATTATCATAGTAAACGAATAATGACTTTCTGGAGGATAAAAATGAAAATACCACGTCATCTAAGAATCTGGATTCACTGCTTTTTTGTAGTGAGTTTTCTGTTAGGCTGCTCCCAAACAAACGAAACAGTTGAGGCAACTGAATTCAAAGAATATAGAAATAATAAGTTTTCGATATCTTACCCATTTGATTGGGCGGTTGTTGAAGATTCAAATGACGGTAGTGTTGCGTTTAACTCCCCAAAGGAGAGTGATGAAGACTTTATTTCAGAACATATTATGGTAATGTCGACTACGTTGCCTGATGAAGCTCGGGCGCCCATGGAAACCTATAAAAATGAAATTATTGAGACGATGAAGAAACGGTCTCCTGGGCTTGAAGTTCAAAACACTTCTAATCTAACTGTTAATGGCCTTTCAGCTCTTGAGATCTTATTGAAAGGAAAAAGAGATAATGTAAATATAGCCCTTAGATTGACTGTTGTGGCAAAAGGTAAAACGGGCTATGTAATAGGATTTGCATGCCAGGATGGAGATCTTGACAAATACGCTTCGACAATAGATAAAGTGACAAACTCCTTTAAAATATTGGAATGATTTACGGTTTTATAACAAATAGTAAAATGTCCCTTCTATAAGTAAGGGACATTTTCTTTTTAAAATTCAAACGATTTTATAGAAGTAACAATTATTCAGGCTGAAAATTCGAAATAAAAATTCCCCTTTTGTAAGGGTACTCTAAAAAATCTCTACTTAATATATCTAAGTATCTCTCGATAATGACTCTTGGTTCTTCGGGTAGAATCTTGCGGTCATATTCCCATTCGTATAGAGTGCGCTCACTTATTCGTAATAGCGCAGCAAATTCTCTCTTTGTGTACCCATAGTACAAGCGCGCTTTAATAATATGTTCCCCCAAAGTTGATTCCGGCATTTTCTCAAAACAACCAAGAAAAGCAACTGAGACGCCAAGCACATTGGAAAGGCGCCTTAAGCTAGGAGGGGAGACTTTCAATTTATTAGCTTCTGCTAATCCGATTGTTCTTGTACATAAACCTGTGGCAGCAGCAACATCGATCAGATACATTTGTTTTGCTGTTCGCGCTGCTCTTAAGCGCCCACCAGGACTATCATCTTTCGTATCTATAAAAGGAGAGTATGGTGTTTCCTTTTTTAATGATATTCCAAGGATATTATTTTCAACCTTGTCCCTGTGGATTCCTTCGATACTCGGAAGAAGTAAACCTGTTCAAATTATTCTCAACAAATTTCATTTTTTAGTATGAAGCGTATACTTTCAGCTTTATTCAGACTCACTAGTTTCATCAAACAAAGTCTTATCTTCTGCAGTAAATTCTAACCGTAAATGAATACGGTATAAGATTTCAATTACTTCCGCAAATCCAAGCAAGAATATAGAAGGAATGATAGAATAAAACACACTGGTTAGAAAATGAAGAAAATTATCATTAAGATCGTCGAACCAAATATATAACCCGACGATAAAACCAACTATCGTAATAACAAAAGCCAGAATCCGAATCCAACGAGCGTATTTATTTGTATAACGTTTGAACAATACTCTCAGCTCCTATGTCTCGGATTTTGTGCAAAGTAGATATTTCCAACGTTTTCGTTGAGAAACAGAGTAGCACAGTAGTTAGCACTGGGATCATTACAATGTAGTCCCAAGTAAGTGGCATCTACTTTTTATCTTTTTCGTCATTGTAGGCTTTTTAACAAATGGTTCGCCATGTTCGGCGCTAGCCCAAAACGAATAAAGGTTCCCTGTGCCTCTCGTAAGGGTACTTTGTTTGCACTTCTATCTGAATCTGTGAGTCCATCAATCAACCTGGACAAGGAAATTTTTTTGTATTCATTTGAATTTGCTCACTTCCTAAAACAACTACCTTGCCATAATGAGCATTCCATATGAAAAAAAGATCCACACAATCAGCAATGATCCAAAAACAGCATTTCGCCTATAATCCTTATTGTTGACAATTTTCTTCATAATAAATGTAAAGTTAACAAAGAACAAAATAGCCAGAATAGGGTTAAGATACAATGCAGATAAAACAATGAATCCCATATTATTCACCTCATCCAAATTATACCATATATGTTTGGATGATTATCAATATGCGCGGTTTGAATCAACATGCAGATATGCTCCTACTTTGTTCCCACAACTTTGCTTCGTCAACTATTGTTGCATTGATGTACAGTTTGCTGCATAGTCATGTCTGTAAAGATGTCAACGCTTGTCCAAATGTCAAATAGTCAAGTTTCCAAGGGAAATTATTTAGTCTTCATTTGCACCGGAAATCAACGCAGCATATGCAGACTAACAACTTCACTACCAAGTCCGTAACAGTAAGTACTTTTTAAACCTAATCCTACACAACCGTAACAACATAAAACACAAACGCCCCGCAATCCCCACTATCCCAGGGCCGACAATACTTCAAAGAAATCGACGTCATTCCTCGCCGCAGAGCCTGAAAGGACATGACTTGATGCCCCTCTTGCCCCATACGAGCTGGCGATGATGGAGGAACAAAATGATTCGCATGCGACGATAAAAAGCGAGCATCCACTGGATTAGACAGGTCCCACTGATAGCCGGTTGAGGGATTTGCCACTAGCGTAATCGTGAACAAGTGACCTTCCTGAACTTGCAGTGTATACGTTGAGGTGTTGGCCACTGGCCTTCCTTCCTCCCTTTGAATGAAGTCGGTACCCATTTTCTATACCATATGAAAAGGCTCAATAGTTGCTAACAACGGAACAAACATAAAAATTTCTATTTTCATTTATAGAAAGCGATTCAGAACGGTTTACAAGTTATGGAATTACTTGATACATCTATCATATAGCGAAAATATAACGATAGAAAATAGCCATGATACGTACAATGTTCCTGATTAATTTGAAACAATTAGTATGATCTGGAAAGGAATATGCAAGATGTTGGCGAATAAGTAGGGACAAAGACATATATTGTCGAAATGTCTGCGGATATTTGTAATCTTTATTACCTAGTTATTGTTCTGACTAGAAGTATCCTAAAGAGAGTGGAATCTCTTTTGCTCGCGTGCATGTAGGTACATTTCCCAGCACTTCCATGGCGCAGACTATCTCGCGCATGGAAGAAGCTTTTTCTTTGTGTTCATACTTGCTAGGAAAGGGAAAGGAAAATTGATGGAGAGCATTGCAGAATTATTTAAGAAAAAAGAGTACTACCACGCATTTCAGCCAATATGTCAACTTCCTGAGAAAAGTAGGATAGGGTATGAAGTATTACTTCGCAGTAAAGCGGGGATCCATCCAGAGGCATTGTTTTCTTTGGCGAAGGAAAACAAAATGCTGCCAGAACTCGACGTCCATTCCCTGCATTATGCGCTCTTGACCTTTTTTCACTCGTCGATTGAACACAAAAACGAGCTTTTATTTGTGAATATTTTTCCTTCTACCATAATAGAAGACACATTTCCTGGCTTCATTCAAAAGATCGCTCGTACCTTCCGTCCCTTTTTAACCCAAATCGTTTTGGAGATCAACGAATCGATTATGGAAGGAGAATGCTGGAGCGAACCTATTTTTACCCGACGCATAGCTGAATTGAAAAAGTTGGGGTTCCTAATTGCGTTGGATGATGTCGGAGATGGCGCAAACATATTTAGTAAAATTGAAGATATTTCACCTGATTACATCAAAATTGATCGCTTTTTTTCGCAAGAGCTCTCGAGTTCATTAGAAAAGCAAAAGACCGTAAAATTGTTTGTTGATTTTTGCAAAGATGCACCTCAACTCATTCTCGAAGGAGTTGAAGAAGAAGAGGATTTTGCTTGTGCTTCTTTATTGGGCGTTGCAATCGGCCAGGGATACTTGTTTGGTAAACCAGGCAGTTTGCCGGACGAATAAGAGGGCAATGCAGAATTGGAGGAATTTTTATGGCTAGTGATAACAACGTATATTCTCGGAAAGCAACGCTTTCCTTAAAAATATCCGAGTTTGAAGTCCCTCCGATGCAGGATCTGTTGATCATCGGGCGGAAAGCACCGATTGGTCCCGAGGCTGTAAGGAGAATGGCGGATGCACTTTCCCCAGAGCAGTTTACTTTACTGAAGATGAATCATCCGAAGATTGAGGCAGTCTTGTTAAGAAATACCCTTTTGCAAATGATTGATGAAAAATTATTGATGAAAATCATTCTGGAAGAGGCAGAGCGTATGATTAGCGACTCGATGGTTCTACGATCTGAATTGAAAATAGCATTGTCTGTTCAACGAGAGGTGGATCTATTATGAACATCTCCGACATCATGACGACGACGATTTGTACCATCACCTCTGACAAAAGTGTCTCTTATGCGGCGGAGCGAATGAACGAATCTCATGTTGATTCGTTAGTTGTCATGGATCACGGAGAGGTGCTGGGAATGGTTACGACGAGAGACGTGCTGTCCGCTCATCCTAACCGAATCGTTGCCGATGCCATGAGCAGTCAGCCGTTCTATCTGTCAGCCAATCACAATGTTTGGGAGGCCTATCACGCGCTTCATCAAGAACAAAGTGGTCTGGCTTTGGTCAAGCAAGAGGATCAACTGATCGGATTCATCACAAAAGAAATCGTAGAGATGAAAATAGCAGAATATCGAGACCCATTATCGGGTTTGTATCGCGCTCCTTACATCCAGTTTATTGGGGAAAATTTTTTAAAGGAGCGTAAACCTTTCCATTTGCTTTTTATTGATTTGAACGACTTTGGCCGAATAAATAAGCTGCATGGCCATCCATTTGGGGATGATGTCATCCGCACCTATTCTTCGGTTCTCTCTTCTTTGGCTGAAGAACAGGGGGATTACTTATGTCGTTATGCAGGGGACGAGTTTGTTTTGATCTCTACGATTTCGGATGAACAGATTCAGGAATACATTTCGCTTATTACACGTCCAACAAACGTTCTGGATATCTTTGTATCTGCAGCAGTTGGCCATGTTAACGGGTTCCAAACACCAGACTTCTTCGCTAGGTCTTGGCGGGAATTAATCGCAGAAGCAAGTTTAGGCTCCTCAGCTGCCAAATTATCCAAAACACTTACTTCCACTATGGGATAGGAAAAGTATAGTTTGCTAGCAATGCGCATACACTTTTGGACAGGTTTAGATCTTTCTTCGCAACCGATTATTTTATGGTACGTAATACATATTGTGAGCAGAGATCAATATGAGGAGGCAATGACATGATCGTAACTACTACCAGCATGATCCAAGGAAAAGAAGTGGAGGAGTATTTGGATATCGTCAGCGGAGAGGTAATCATGGGTGCAAACGTAGTCCGGGACTTTCTCGCAGGAATTACGGATATCATCGGAGGCAGAAGTGGCTCGTATGAGAGCAAGCTCTCAGAAGGTCGCGAACTGGCCTTGCGTGAAATGAAAGAAAAAGCAAGGGCGTTAGGTGCAAACGCAGTGATTGGGGTTGATCTCGACTTCGAAACATTGCGAGAAGGTATGATGATGGTTATTGCCACAGGCACAGCTGTCCGTGTAAAGTAAGCCGGTAAACTCCCGGCTTTCTTTTTTTACCGAAAGCGGTCCCTCATACATAACTAGCAAGGAGAAGTGAGCATGCAGGTACAAAAAACTCTTCAGGATTTATCGAATAGAATAAACGCTCTGCCACAAGGAATCGCTGGATTACATGCGGTTTACCATTTTGTCCTAAGTGGGGAAGAGGGGGGCACCTACGAAGTGGTTTTTGCCGATAATCAAGCGGACTACACGATGGGTGTGACAAGGGAAGCGGGCTGCAAGGTGGAGTTGTCTGACAAAGATTTTATAAAGCTTGTAGAGGGTCGCTTGAATCCCACGGTTGCTTTTGTAACGGGCAAGCTGAAAATTAGCGGAGAAATGGGACTTTCGTTTAAATTGCAAACAATCTTACATCACTACCAATCACAAAAATAACGAAAAAACTAGTCAATTCTTAAAAGGTTGCGTTAAAATATGACCAAACAATGACACCTACTCTAACACAAAACGAGGGGAAACATGCGCCATATTTGTTCATTGATTGCGATGGTAAGCCAACTGGAAGAACAATCTGTGCGTTTTGATTTTTATCAGGAAATCAGACGACCCAAGCCAGAACGTCAGTTATTAAAGCAACATGTACAATTACCGCGTCATTATTTCGATTATTTAATTCATTCAGGAGTTTTGGAAGTGCAAACAGATGCCCCTTATCATCCGGGGAAGATCATGCCTGCTTCCATTGGTATGAACATACGCTCGCTCGGTGGGAACGTATTGTTTGACATGTGCTTTGCTCCGCAAACATATAAATTGTGGCAAAACACAGATGCAAGCATAGAAGACCTTTCTCTGCCTGCTGATATATTTGAAGAATATGTCTATCGCTTAGGTGCCATCAGTCGCTTTCGCTATTTAGGCCGAATTGATGATCCTGTAACAGCAACAAAACTTGGTGAGAACGACATGATTGAATTCAAACGCGACTTTCTTTATTCGAAGACGGGAATTATTAAGTCTATTGTGGCGTTTGCGAATTCAAACAACGGAAATTTATTTTTAGGTATAACAGATGAGGGGACAGTATGTGGGATTGATCATGAGATCGAGCAGTACGGAGACCCGGACAAATACATTCTAGCCATTACGCAATACATCCAGGATAAGACTTCGCCGTTTGTGACCCCATTTCCAAAAATTTCGTTGAAAAAAATAGATGGGAAAACAGTGGTAGCTATTTTTGTAGAAGCTTCATCTGATTTGATCTGCGGTTTGGATAAAAACAATGAAAAGTATGTGGTAATTCGTACGAACAATCGCTCCGTTGTCGTAAAAGATCCGCACCAAATTGGTGAAATTTACGTGAAACGAAAGCTAGGCAGTGAGATCAGCCGTCGATTGGGACTTCTGTAGCGTTATCTTACAGGAATACACGAGGAGGGTTACTGCGTGATATCGTCTTTACGTACGTGTCTACTGGTTATGATGGTGAGTAGCTTGTTCGTCACGGGCTGTGCACAGTCAGGCAAGGTTTCTGATGACATGAAAGATCATATCGAGAAAGAGCTTGGTACGGTTGACAAAGTAACGGTGATGTCAACGGATGGACAGGAAGTATTATTGGACTTGCGCTTGTTTTTACAAGAACTGTCCGGTCAGGGACAAGATTTACAAATATCATCCGAGCCTTTAAAGCAAGAAGATGTACGTTTTACGCTCGTCCTTTATCGGACACAGCAGGCTCCACTTGTCGTGACAGTGGGTGAGTCGGCAAGTGAGTTTGGGGGACATACGTATCGTGGAGCGGGTGCCAGCTATTTTTATCAGTGGATAAACAAGTTAACTGGCAAAGGAGTGCTCTCACAAAAAATTCAGAGCGTGCGTTTAGCGGCAGAGGATCTTGGGCAGGCGCGCGTGTTGAACGAATTAGAAGCAGAATACATCAGGAAAGTAATGGAATCGGCAGTTCCAGAAGTGGACAGTCGCAGCAAGCAATATCCACTCTACCCGAACTATCGGATGAGAATGAATTCTGCTGACAAGCCTGTCGAAGTGGCCATTTTAACGCCGACGCTGATTGCGGTTCCTTTTGGGAGAGAAACGTTTTTCTTTCACGTAGAGGGTAGCCTCTTTTCACGGTTAACGGAATGGATGCCACCAAGCAATCGTAAGGATGACAGGATTGACCAGTTATTTAAATCTACACGGATTCGCATCACAGCAATTGGTGAAATGAACGTCCAAGACACAAAGTTGGATGTCACTCAAACGACGATCGAGCAAGGAATTGCCCATCAATCTGTCCGAGTTTTAAAAAATGCAGATCCACTAATTGTTCCACCGAAAGATCCGGGCAAAAAACAATACGAACTTCATTTTTTGGTGAATGATAAAGAACAGAGAATTGAACTATATCCACGTTATTTTAAGTATGAACAAACATGGTACATTCACGATGAACTCGCTGAAAACGTGTGGAAATTGTTTCAATCTCTACGAAAATGAGGAATTTCCTCATGGATTTTCGCATTTCTGGTCACGATAAAAAGAACATATTACTACCACTTTTGCAGTTTTTGTCGTAGAATAGTTACGTTGCACTGATAGTGGAGGTTATGACCGGAAAAAGACAGACGTCTTTGAACCGGTCTAAAAGCCTGCCGATCTTTATCTGCCATAGGAGGATGGAGAATGAACATTCATGAGTATCAAGGTAAAGAGATACTTAAGCAGTACGGTGTAAAAGTTCCTGAAGGACGCGTAGCTTTCACAGTGGAAGAAGCTGTTGAAGCAGCGAAAGAACTGGGCACCCAAGTAAACGTAGTAAAAGCGCAAATTCACGCTGGTGGCCGTGGTAAGGCTGGCGGGGTAAAGGTTGCAAAAAACCTTGATGAAGTTCGTACATATGCCAGCGAAATTCTTGGCAAAGTACTGGTTACTCATCAAACAGGTCCAGAAGGTAAAGAAGTGAAGCGCCTTCTGATCGAGCAAGGCTGCGACATCAAGAAGGAATACTACGTTGGTCTAGTAGTTGACCGTGCTACTGGAAGTGTTGTAATGATGGCTTCCGAAGAGGGCGGTATGGACATCGAGGAAGTAGCAGCAAACACTCCAGAAAAAATCTTTAAAGAAGTAGTTGATCCAGTAACAGGTTTGAATGCCTTCCAAGCTCGTCGCCTGGCTTACGCAATCAACATTCCTAAAGAATTGATTAACAAAGCTGCCAAGTTCATGATGAGCTTGTACCAAGCTTTTGTTGATAAAGATGCTTCTATCGCTGAAATCAACCCATTGGTTGTAACTGGCGACGGTGAAGTAATGGCACTGGATGCGAAACTGAACTTCGACAGCAACGCTCTCTATCGTCACCCTGACATCGTAGCTCTGCGCGATCTGGATGAAGAAGATGAGAAAGAAATCGAAGCTTCCAAGTTCGATCTGTCCTACATCGCACTTGATGGTAACATCGGTTGCATGGTAAACGGTGCAGGTCTTGCGATGGCAACAATGGACATCGTGAAATTCTACGGTGGAGACCCAGCTAACTTCCTTGACGTTGGTGGCGGAGCTACTGAAGAGAAAGTAACGGAAGCGTTTAAAATTATTCTCCGTGACGAAAAAGTAAAAGGTATTTTCGTTAACATCTTCGGCGGCATCATGAAATGTGACGTTATCGCAAACGGCGTAGTGAATGCAGCAAAACAAATCAAATTGGACAAACCTCTCGTTGTACGTCTCGAAGGTACAAACGTAGATTTGGGTAAGAAAATCCTCAATGAGTCCGGTTTGAACATCGTAGCTGCAGAATCTATGGCGGATGGCGCTGAGAAAATCGTATCCTTGGTAAAGTAAGATATTTCGAGTAGATACGTTAAGAAAACATCTATCGAGGCGAACTCAAGTTTGAGCGACCGCGACTCTTCGGAAAGTTTTCATGCGCTCCGGAAATTTATAAGCAAGTGCTTATAAATTCCTACACGTTAAAAAAGGTGGGAAAATTACGCGATGAGTATTCTCGTTAATAAAAATACAAAAGTAATTACGCAAGGGATTACGGGTGCAACTGGTCTGTTCCACACTCGCGGAGCCGTTGAATACGGTACACAAATGGTGGGCGGTGTAACACCTGGTAAAGGTGGAACCGAAGTTGACGGTATTCCAATTTTCAACACAGTAAAAGAAGCAGTTGAAGCAACAGGTGCAACTGCATCCGTTATCTACGTTGCTCCTCCTTTCGCTGCTGACGCGATCATGGAAGCAGTTGACGCTGAACTGGATCTGGTAATCTGCATTACTGAAGGTATCCCAGTTCTGGACATGGTGAAAGTTAAGCGCTACATGGAAGGCAAGAAAACCCTTCTCGTAGGTCCTAACTGCCCTGGCGTAATCACTCCAGGTGAGTGCAAAATCGGTATCATGCCTGGTTACATCCACGTTCCAGGTAAAGTGGGTATCGTATCTCGCTCCGGTACCTTGACTTATGAAGCAGTTCACCAAACTTCTACTCGCGGCCTTGGTCAATCCACAGCTGTAGGTATCGGTGGAGACCCAGTAAAAGGTATGGAGTTCATCGATGTACTGAAAATGTTCAACGAAGATCCAGACACAGAAGCAGTTATCATGCTGGGTGAAATCGGTGGTACTGCGGAAGAAGAAGCAGCAGAGTGGATCGCTGCTAACATGAAAAAACCGGTTGTAGGCTTCATTGGGGGACAAACTGCTCCTGAAGGAAAACGTATGGGCCACGCTGGTGCGATCATCTCTGGCGGTAAAGGTACAGCTGCTGAGAAAATCGCGAAGCTCGAAGAATGCGGTATTCGCGTAGCGAAAACACCTGCAGTAATCGGTGAAACACTTGTTGAATTGCTGAAAGAGCGCGGTATGCTCGAGAAAGTAATGGGCAAGTAAGCAGATAAGAAGGAAGTGGACAGGCTTAGGCTTGTCCACTTTTTTATTTTTGAAGCAACCTCTTTCTTTCGATAGAATAACTTTCAAAAGGTGTCCGCTGTGACAATTGTGATCGGGATGAAGGAGGATTTTGGAGTGGAAAAGGCGAAGCTCGACGAGAGAGACTGGGTGTATGTGTTAACGATGATATCAGGCTTGGGAAGAAAGAAAATTCGAGAAATCTTTGAAATCACAGGTTCTTTTCAGACCGCTATCGAAAATTGGCATGAACTGGCACGTGAGCTCAGATTGACTTCCTTGATCATTGGGCAGGTTGACAAGCAAAGCAATGAAGCTTCAGCTATGGCACTATTGGAAAAGCGTGAAGAAGAGGGAACGCGCTTCTTATGTCCTTTTGACGATGATTATCCCGTTTCGCTCCGAAATATCCCCGATTCTCCATGGGCGTTGTTTTATCGTGGCGATCACACGTTATTGGAAAAATTGTCGATTGGCGTCGTTGGTTCGCGCAAACCGACACCATATGGAAGAGCGAGCTGTAGCTTTTTTGTCCGAGAATTGGTACAAGCTGGTCTTGTCATTGTCTCAGGGGTAGCGTATGGAATTGATGCGGAGGCTCACCAAGCTACCTTGAAAGCAGGCGGTAAGACCATTGGTGTGCTCGGTTGCGGAATGAATCATGTTTATCCTTCTCGACACCGAGAACTTTATCGCGAAATTGAATCTTTTGGCCTACTCCTCAGCGAATATCCTCCTCATATTCCACCTGTTTCTGGATTGTTTCCAGAGCGAAATCGCATCATAAGTGGACTTTCTATCGGTGTTTTAGTGGTAGAAGCAGCAGAAAAAAGCGGGTCCTTGATTACGGCAGACTGTGCACTTGAGCAGGGCAAGGAAGTTTTTGCAATTCCTGGTCCAATTTTTTCATTGATGAGTGCGGGACCGCATAACTTGATCAAACAAGGTGCAAAGCTAGTAACGTGCAGTAACGATATATGGGAGGAAATCAAGCATCATCTTCCAGAAGCTGACCAGATGCAGTGGGTCGAAAAAAGAAATCCAACGGAGGTTATTCCCTTATCTAATGAAGAAAAAGCTATTGTGGAAGCCGTAACCTATGATGGGATTCATCTGGATGAGTTAATGAGCAGTTTAGAAAAAGACCAACGCAGGATGCTACATCAGCTGGTCATTCGTCTGGAAGCAAAAGGGGTCATTGTGGCGCTTCCTGGGGGTTATTTTGCACGGCGATAGCATATCCGCTAGCTTTTTGGCAATACCTAGAGGCACAAGTGTTTGACAAACCGGATGAGGGTATTTAATAATAGGGAAGATTCCTTACTAAAAGGGGAGGAAAAAAATGGCTGATACGCTAGTAATCGTAGAATCCCCTACGAAGGCCAAAACCATTGGAAAATACCTGGGTAGTAAATATATCGTGAAAGCGTCTATCGGGCATGTACGCGATTTGCCGAAAAGTCAAATGGGTGTAGACGTTACGCGGAATTTTGAACCCAAATACATAACCATTCGCGGTAAAGGCGATGTATTGAAAGGCTTAAAAGATGCCGCTAAAAAAGTGAAAAAAGTATATCTCGCAGCCGACCCGGATCGCGAAGGGGAGGCAATTGCTTGGCATTTGGCACAATACTTGGGGCTCGATTTGAACCAGCCACTTCGTGTGGTATTTAATGAGATTACCAAAGATGCCATCAAAGAAGCATTCAAGCATCCACGACACATAAACATGGACTTGGTAAATGCTCAACAGGCACGTCGCATTCTAGACAGACTCGTGGGATACAATATCAGTCCAATTTTATGGAAAAAGGTTCGAAAAGGCTTGAGTGCCGGACGTGTTCAATCGGTTGCGGTAAAGCTTATCATGGATCGTGAGCGGGAGATCCAAGAGTTTATCCCGGAAGAGTATTGGACGATTGCGAGCACATTGATCAGCGACGGAAAAGAAATTAACGCGAAGTTCTATGGTTATGGCGACGAGAAGGTGGAGCTTCATTCGGAAGATGATGTAGCAGCGGTATTGAAACGAATGAAGAACAAACCATACGTGGTACAAAAGGTAACCAAGCGTGAACGTAAGCGCAATCCTGCACCTCCTTTTATCACGAGTTCTTTACAGCAAGAGGCAGCACGTAAGCTGAACTTCCGCACTTCTAAGACCATGCGTATTGCTCAAGAGCTCTATGAGGGGATTGACGTTGGCAATAAAGAGGGCGCAGTTGGTTTGATTACCTATATGCGAACAGACTCTACTCGCCTATCTGCAACTGCACAGAATGAAGCAAGAGAATACATACTTGAGAAATACGGGCCAGACTATGTATTAACTGAGCCACGTAATCAAGTGAAAAACGAGAATGCTCAAGATGCTCACGAAGCGATTCGCCCAACAGGTGTGATGCGTACACCAGATGAAATCAAGGAATACTTGTCGAGAGATCAGCTTCGCTTGTACCGATTAATCTGGGAGCGTTTCCTTGCCAGTCAAATGTCATCAGCTGTTCTTGATACGATGAGCGTAGATATCGACGCAGGTGGAGTTACCTTCAGAGCAACAGGATCGAAAGTGAAGTTCCCTGGATTTATGAAGGTATATATTGAAGGAAGCGATGATGGCGCAGAAGAAGAAAGCTTCCTGCCGCCCATTGAAGAAGGACAAATTCTCGAACAAAAAGAAATCGAGCCGAGTCAACACTTTACACAGCCACCGCCTCGATTCTCCGAAGCACGCATGCTTAAAACGATGGAAGAGATGGGAATTGGACGTCCGTCTACCTATGCGCCTACATTAGAGACCATTCAAAAGCGGGGCTATGTGGCGTTAGAGGAGAAGCGTTTTGTCCCGACTGAGCTGGGCGAGATTGTGATCACGCTTGTCGAGGAGTTTTTCCCGGAGATTCTAAACGTGGAATTCACTGCGCAAATGGAATCGGGTTTGGATAATATCGAAGCAGGAACCACCAACTGGGTGCAGGTCCTGGACGATTTTTATCAAGACTTTGCAAAGCGCGTAGTTGTTGCAGAAGAAGAAATGAAAGAAGTAGAGCTGAAAGTCGAAGAATCGGATGAATCATGTGAGCTTTGCGGCCGTGTGATGGTTTATAAGCTTGGTCGATTTGGAAAGTTTTTAGCTTGTTCCGGATTCCCGGATTGCCGGAATACGAAGCCGATTGTTAAAGAAATCGGCGTAAAGTGTCCGCAGTGTGAAACCGGAGAGATTATCGAACGTAAATCTAAGAAGAGTCGTATTTTTTACGGCTGCAATCAATATCCGGAATGCGATTTTGTATCGTGGGACAAACCGATTGCCAGACCTTGTCCAAAATGCTCCAGCATGCTCGTGGAGAAAAAGCGTAAGAAGCAAGGAGTTAGCATTGTTTGCACCAAGTGTGATTATCAAGAAGAGGCAGACTCCTAAGCAGCCTGATTCGATTTTGTAGTTTGGAGGATTAACAGCATGTCACAACCAACAATTACAGTAGTGGGCGCTGGTCTCGCTGGTAGTGAGGCAGCATGGCAAATCGCGCAGGCGGGTGTAAAAGTAAGGCTGTATGAAATGAGACCGAAGACACAAACGCCTGCACACCATACAGATAAATTTGCAGAGTTGGTATGCAGTAATTCATTGCGTGCTAACACGTTGACGAATGCAGTGGGTGTATTAAAGGAAGAAATGCGTCGGCTGAACTCTGTCATTATCGATGCTGCAGATCGTTGCGCGGTTCCAGCTGGAGGCGCGCTTGCCGTAGACAGACACGAGTTCGCTGCTCATGTTACAGATGCGGTTCGTAATCATCCTTTAGTTGAGGTCGTTTCGGAAGAGATTACTGAAATTCCTGATGGGATTGTCGTAATTGCGACGGGGCCACTTACTTCTCCAGCTTTGTCTACAAAGTTAAAAGAGCTGACGGGTGAAGAATATCTGTACTTTTATGATGCAGCAGCACCAATTATCGAGAAAGACTCGATTGATATGAATAAGGTATTCGTTGCTTCCAGGTATGATAAAGGTGAAGCAGCCTACCTGAACTGCCCGATGACAGAAGAGGAGTTCAATCGCTTCTATGATGCGTTGATCTCTGCGGAAACTGTTCCATTGAAGGAATTTGAAAAGGAAATCTTCTTCGAAGGCTGCATGCCGATTGAAGTATTGGCAAAGCGTGGACACAAAACCATGACATTTGGTCCCATGAAGCCTGTAGGTCTGGTTGATCCGCGAACAGGTAAAAAGTCTTATGCAGTTGTACAGCTTCGTCAGGACAATAGTGCTGCGACATTGTATAACATTGTAGGCTTCCAGACTCATCTGAAATGGCCGGATCAAAAAAGAGTCTTTTCACTCATTCCTGGGTTGGAAAACTGCGAAATCGTTCGTTATGGTGTCATGCACCGCAACACCTTTATCAACTCGCCAAAACTGTTGAAGCCTACGTATCAGTATAAAGATCGCGAAACACTTTTCTTTGCTGGTCAAATGACTGGTGTAGAAGGATATGTAGAGTCAGCAGCTTCTGGCTTACTTGCGGGGATCAATGCGGCACGACTCGCAAAAGGGGAAGAGCTGATCGTGCTTCCACCAGAAACAATTATGGGCAGTATGGCTCGTTATATTACAACGGCAGATCCAAAGCATTTCCAACCAATGAACGCAAACTTCGGGCTCGTACCGGAATGGCCAGAAAGAATCCGAGACAAGCGTTTGAAAAATGAAAAGCTCGCTGAGCGAGCGCTAGATACAATTCAGAATTTTACACAAGAACGACACAATTAACATTGATATCCGATTTTCGTCTGTGTTACTATATAGGTGCTTCGAGGAGGGTGCATCCCGTATGGACATTTCGCAACAAAATTCTGCGGATATTGAGATGTTTACCCGCTATTTGCGAGTTGAAAAAAACGCCTCTCCTCATACGGTGAAGCAGTATGTGGCAGATATCAGCGAATTTGTCTCCTTTATGGAACAGCACCAAATCACCGTATTTGCTGCTGTTTCTTATTTGCATGGTCGCTCCTTTCTCGCGCAATTGGCTGGCAGGGGGCTTTCCCGGCGAAGTATTGCCCGCAAACTATCCAGTTTGCGTAGCTTGTACCGATTTCTGTTGCGTGAAGGTCAACTGGAACAGAATCCATTTCAACTAGTCTCCACTCCCAAAATGGAGAAGAAACTTCCTTCCTTTTTATATCCGCAAGAAGTTCAAGCTTTTTTCGATCTGCCTGATACAACCACTCCATTGGGAATTCGTGATCGGCTGATTTTTGAACTGTTGTATGCAAGCGGCATGCGCGTTACGGAGCTCACCACTTTATCTGTGAATGATGTGAATCCGAGCATGGGAGTCGCCTTGGTTTATGGAAAAGGAGCGAAAGAACGGTATGTGCCGGTTGGTAGTTATGCCTGCGACGTTCTTCGGCAATACCTAGAATATGGAAGAGAAAAACTGTTGGCTGGAAAAGTAGAACACGGCAATTTGCTGGTTAACTATCGGGGAGAACCGTTATCCGACCGCAGTGTTCGGCGGATTGTAGACAAATACGTAGATACGTACGCTCTTCAATTGCGGGTTTCACCACATACCTTTCGTCATACGTTTGCGACCCATATGTTGAATGGCGGCGCAGATCTGCGTACCGTGCAAGAATTACTGGGACACGTCAATGTTTCGACGACACAGGTGTACACGCATGTGACCAAAGAGCGACTTCGGCATGTATATGACACCGCTCACCCACGAGCAAACCCGGGCAATACAGGTTCCGCCAATCGGACATAACGGGAGGAATCAGTGATGGAACAGTTTCACGCAACAACCATATTTGCTGTACAGCACAATGGGTCTGTAGCGATGGCCGGAGATGGTCAGGTTACTTTTGGCAACAGCATGGTAATGAAGCACGGTGCCAAAAAAGTAAGACGTCTATATCGCGGCGAAGTTTTAGCAGGATTCGCTGGCTCTGTTGCTGATGCCATTACGCTTTTTGAGAAGTTTGAAGGAAAGCTGGAGGAGTATCACGGCAATCTGCAGCGAGCTGCTGTAGAGCTGGCGAAAGAGTGGCGCATGGATAAAATTTTGCGTCGTTTGGAAGCAATGATGATTGTTGCCAATAAGGAGCATTTGCTGCTTATTTCCGGAAATGGCGAAATCATTGAGCCTGATGACGGGATTCTTGCAATTGGTTCTGGCGGTAGCTTTGCCCTTGCAGCAGGTCGTGCATTGAAAACATATGCGCCCCATCTTGGCGCACGTGAAATTGCGGAAGCATCGCTTCGTACCGCTGCTGAAATTTGCGTGTTCACAAACAACAATCTTGTTGTGGATGAGTTGAATTGAGCGAAAGGGAGGAACCTACTGTGCTGAATCTTGAGCAATTAACCCCGCGTAAGATCGTAGAGCATTTGGATAAATACATTGTCGGGCAGGCACAAGCCAAGAAAGCTATTGCTGTAGCGCTTCGCAACCGCTATCGTCGCAGTCGTTTGCCAGAGCAAATGATTGAAGAGGTTGTTCCAAAAAACATCTTGATGATCGGGCCTACTGGTGTTGGAAAAACGGAAATTGCACGTCGGATTGCAAAACTGACAGGTGCTCCTTTTATTAAAGTAGAAGCAACGAAGTTTACGGAAGTCGGTTATGTAGGACGAGATGTGGAATCGATGGTCCGTGATCTGGTGGAAGCTTCTATCCGTACGGTCAAACAGGAAAAAGTAGAGTCGGTGAAAGAGAAAGCCGAGAAGCTTGCGAATGAAGCGATTGTGAATGTACTCGTTCCATCTCGCAAGCAGTCGAACTCGTTCAAAAATCCGTTGGAGATGTTCTTCGGTGGACAGCAGCAACAGCAGCAGGATACCTCTGATCAAGAAGAAGTGTCGATTCAGCAGCAACGCAGACAAGTCATGTGGCAATTGACGAATGGCCAGTTAGAAGAGCAAATGATTGAGATTGAAGTCGAAGATCAATCACCTTCGATGTTTGACATGTTCCAGGTTCCGGGTACAGAACAAATGGGGATGCAAATGCAAGATATGCTCGGTAGCCTGATGCCTAAGCGGATGAAGAAACGAAAATTGCGAATAAAAGATGCGCGAAAGGTATTAATTCAGCAGGAAGCGCAAAAACTGGTGGATATGGACGAAGTTACGCAGGAGTCTATTCGTCGAGCTGAACAACACGGGATTATCTTCATTGACGAAATTGATAAGATTGCGGGTAAGGATGGGCGTGGCCCGGATGTATCCCGTGAAGGGGTCCAGCGTGATATTTTACCGATTGTGGAAGGCTCAACTGTCATGACCAAGTATGGTCCTGTCAAAACAGATTATGTTCTGTTTATCGCAGCTGGTGCTTTTCACATGGCAAAACCATCAGATTTAATTCCTGAATTGCAAGGTCGTTTTCCGATTCGGGTAGAGCTGACTAGCTTGCGCGTTGAAGATTTTGTCCGGATTTTGACAGAGCCTAAAAACGCATTGCTCAAGCAGTATGTGGCCCTCTTGGAAACAGAAGGTGTGCGTGTTGAATTTACACCGGAAGCCATACAGGAACTCGCTCGTCTCGCTGCTGAGGTCAACCAGAGCACAGATAACATTGGTGCTAGAAGATTGCACACCATATTGGAGAAGCTACTGGAGGATCTCTCTTTTGAAGCCCCAGAAATCCACCTAGAAGTTGTACAGATTACCCCCGATTATGTTAATCAGAAATTAGGTACAATCGCGGGGAACAAAGACTTGAGTCAATATATTTTATAAACATTGGATAGGCAGCACATATAATTAGGAGGAAATACAGATGGATCTACTGTCAAAAACAAGAAGAATTAACCGCATGTTGCAAAAATCCGCGGGTCATGCCGTGAACTTCAATGAAATGTCCCAAGTTTTGAGCGACGTGATTGAAGCAAATACTTATGTTGTAAGCCGTAAAGGAAAACTTCTCGGCTTTGCGATTCATCAAGAGATGGATAACAGCCGTATGCGCAAAATGCTGGAAGAGCGCCGTTTTCCAGAAGAGTACAGCATGGGGTTACTGAAAGTAGATGAAACATCTGCGAACCTGGATGTAGATAGCCCATACACGATTTTCCCTGTTGAAATGAAAGAAGTATTCCGCACAGGTTGGACGACGCTTGTTCCGATTATGGGTGGAGGAGATCGTCTTGGTACGCTGATTTTGGGTCGCATTAACGATCAATTTGTCGATGACGACTTGATTCTTGCAGAAGTAGGGGCAACGGTAGTAGGCATGGAAATCTTGCGTGAGCGTTCTGAAGCAATCGAAGAAGAAGCACGCAGCAAAGCGGTTGTACAAATGGCAATTGGTTCCCTCTCTTATAGCGAGTTGGAAGCAGTTGAACATATTTTTGAAGAGCTCGAAGGCAAAGAAGGCCTGCTCGTAGCCTCCAAAATCGCGGATCGCGTAGGAATTACTCGCTCTGTCATTGTAAACGCACTTCGTAAGCTGGAGAGTGCGGGTGTTATCGAATCCCGTTCTTTGGGGATGAAAGGTACCTTCATTAAAGTGCTGAATGAAAAGCTGCTGCCTGAGCTAGAGAAGCTCAAGACCTCGTAATATACCTTGTCAAAAGTTACAAGAAAGTAAACAAAAAGGTGTAGCAACTCATGTTGCTGCACCTTTTCTCATAGGACTTTAGTCCTAGTTGCAGTAAAAAACGACACATTATTACCATAAATTATATATTGATTTTTTATGCATGCCTCGACATTTGTGTTGGTTTGAATATGGATTCCTTGTAAAATGCAGTAAAAAAACAGGAAGGATAAGGGATTTAGTCCCATTGAATCATTTTGAAAAACGTCATGAAAAGGGGCTTTTTTGTCCAAATTGATTTTGCTATGATTGAATCGTATTAGGGTGTCGAAAATACAGGAAATATAGGTGGTTTTAGGGAAAATAATTGACTCATATTGGGGGAGAAGGAAAAATGCTGGATAGTTACCATCTGCAGGTCCTGGAGAGATCACTCGACGCTGCAACATTGCGACATAGAACGATCGCAAACAACCTTGCCAACATAGACACCCCTCAATTCAAAAGTCAACAAGTCATCTTCGAGAGCTTTTTGCAAGATGAGTTGAACGCAAGAGCGGGAAATGGCAAGTTAGAAGCGTATCGGACCAATCAAAGACACCTCCCGTTTGGCAATGTAGGAGTTGCAGTACCACAGGTTGTGTCCAATCCGAATAACTTCATTCAGAACAGTGGCAATGATGTTGACTTGGAAACAGAAACAACAGAATTGGCCAAAAACCAAATTTGGTACAGCGGATTAACGCAATTGACAGCAGGACATTTTCAAAAACTACGCAGTGTAATTGAGGGTGGAGGTAAATAAAGATGAGCTTGTTTCAAGGAATTAACACAAGTGCTTCTGCCTTAACAGCTAACCGCTTGCGATTGGATACGATTGCTTCCAATATTGCGAATGCGGAAACCACTCGAGCAAACTTCGTAGATGGCGCCTGGCAGCCATATCGGAGGAAAATGGTGGAGTTGTCACCTCAAACAAATGGAACATTTGATAACTTCCTGCAAGCAGCCGTGGGGACAGTCTCAGGAAGTCGGGGTGGACAAGGTGTGAAGGTCACAGCGATTCAAGAAGACAATACTCCGTTTAAGCGAGTATATGATCCATCTCATCCAGATGCAGATCAAGACGGATATCTCTTGATGCCGAATGTGGACCCGATGAAAGAGATGGTGGACATGATCTCCGCTTCAAGATCATACGAAGCCAACGTGACAGCACTGAACGCTTCCAAATCCATGATGCTAAAAGCATTGGAAATCAAGTAAAGCGGGTGACAGTAAGGAATGGAAATGAGTGCAATCTCCCAACTAACGCCAATTCGTACACCGAGTGTGAACAAGCCAACCCCAGCTGAAGTTTCCCAAGAATTCTCATCGTTTCTATCGGATGCCATGAATAAAGTGAATCAGGCGCAAGTAGAATCGTCGAATCTTGCCGACAAGTTTGCAGCGGGAGAAATTACCGACTTGCACCAAGTGACTGTTGCAGGTCAAAAAGCTTCCGTTATGCTACAAATGACTATGCAGGTCAGGAACAAGATGATTGAGTCTTATCAAGAAATCATGCGCATGTCGATTTGATCGTTGTTGGTATCCTTTGAGAGGTGAAACATGAACGAACGTTTAGCAGTATACAAAGACCGGTTTACATCAAAATGGAACCAATTTTCCAAGAAACAAAAATGGATGATTATCGGTATTTCGCTCTTCCTCTTGATTTCTCTGGGTCTATACATATACATCGCTTCTCAGCCGGTGTACAAACCACTTTACAACCAAAGATTGAGTGAACAAGAAATCGGGACTATCAAGCAAGAGTTGGAAGCATCACAAATTCCATATCGTATCACGGGGAATGGTACAAGTATCGAGGTTCCAGAAAAAATGGCACAAGATGTCATTGTTGATCTGGCTGCACAAGGTATTCCGAGTCAAGCAGGAATTAATGCAGAAATTTTCTCCAGTACACTTGGAGTGACAGATCGCCAATTTGATGTCATGAAGAAAGAAGCTTTGCAACAAGAGCTACGCAAGATGCTGGAAAGAGTAAAAGGTGTACGCTCCGCACAAGTGATGATTACGTTGCCGCAGGAAAGCGTTTGGGTGACGGAGACTCCGGATACAGCGACGGCTTCCGTTATCGTCGATGTTGAACCTGGAACAACGCTTGATCAAAAGCAAATTAACTCACTTTATCTGCTTGTTTCCCGAAGCGTTCCGAAATTGCCAATGGACGCGATTGCGATTACAGACCAGTATTCGAATCCGCTAGAACGTTCGGAAGGCAATGAAAACGAAGGCACATTGAGTAGCTTTAAGCAACAGGAAACAATCAAAGCAGATGTTGAAAAGAAAATTCAACAAAACCTGTACAACTTGTTGGGTACAATCATGGGACGCGATAAAGTCATCGTCCATACGTTCATCAAAATGAACTTTGACAAGGAAAATCGCGTAGAGAACATCGTTGAGGCACCTGACAAAGAGAATAACGAAGGACTTATCATTTCTTCTCAAAAATTATCAAAAGCCTTCTCTGGACAAGGTCAACCTCCAGGGGGAATTGCAGGAACCAATAACAATGCAGTTCCGAACTACCCGGGAGCTACTCCACAAGGAAGTAACAGTCAATACGAAGAGTTGAATGACACGATTAACCGTGAAGTAAATCGCATCACACGAAATGTTACATCAAGCCCGTACAAGATTGAAGACATTACAATCAACGTTGGGGTAGAACCGCCAGCTGGTGGAACGTTGGATGCTGCTACGCTCGAGAGCATTAAACAAGTGCTGCGCAATGTTGTTCGTGTCACTTTAAGTGATCAAGCTTCTGATTTAGCGGATGCTGAGTTGGACAAGCATATTTCTGTACTTCCTCGTCAGTTCTCAGGAAAAGCTGAGATTGAGGATTCCAGTGTACTAAGTCCTGCTGTTCTTTGGACAGTTGGTGGTATTGCAGTCTTGGCACTTGCTGCTGTTGCCTTCCTTGTTTATCGCAGACGCAGTCAAGCGAAGCAACAACAAGAAGAAGAGGAATTCCCAGACTTGCTGACACCGTTAAACGCGGCCGAAATACCAGACTTGATTTACCAAGAAGATGGAGACCAGGCAGTGGTCAGAAAGCAACTTGAAAAATTGGCGCGAAGCAAACCAGATGAGTTTGTTGTTCTGCTTCGTACATGGTTAGCAGAAGATTAAGGAGTGAATGGTATGGCTCGCGGCGCTAAAGAGTTGTCAGGACGACAAAAAGCAGCTATCCTCCTCATCTCACTCGGGCCTGAAGTTTCAGCCCAGGTGTTCAAACATTTGCGTGAGGATGAGATCGAGCAACTGACATTAGAAATCGCCAATGTGCGAAAAGTGGATACTGATGAAAAAGATAAAATTTTATCTGAATTTCACCAGATAGCGGTTGCCAAAGAGGTAATTGCACAAGGTGGGATCACGTATGCCAAAGAAATCTTGCAAAAAGCTTTGGGTGAAACCAAAGCAATGGATATTATTAATCGCTTGACGGCGAACCTTCAAGTTCGACCATTTGACTTTGCTAGAAAAGCTGACCCAGGTCAAATTCTAAACTTTATCCAAAATGAGCATCCGCAGACGATAGCCTTGGTGCTTTCTTATCTGGAGGCTCAACAAGCAGCCATGATTCTGTCGGCTCTTCCGCAAGAACGTCAAGCAGAGGTTGCGAAACGTATTGCGACGATGGACAGTACTTCCCCAGAAGTAATCGCTCAAGTTGAACAGGTATTGGAGCAAAAGCTTTCTGCCACTGTTACCCAAGATTACACGCAGGCAGGCGGGATCGAAGCGATCGTGGCTGTACTCAACGGTGTCGATCGTGGAACCGAACGCACGATTCTGGATTCCCTCGAAATTCAAGATCCAGAGCTGGCAGAAGAAATCAAGAAGCGTATGTTCGTCTTCGAAGATATTGCTACACTCGACAACCGTTCGATTCAGCGCGTTATCCGCGATGTGGAAAATGCAGATCTGCAACTTTCTCTCAAAGTATCCAGCGAAGAAGTTCGGGAAGTTATTTTCCGGAACATGTCCAAGCGGATGGCGGATACGTTCAAAGAAGAAATGGAGTTTATGGGTCCGGTTCGCCTTCGCGACGTCGAAGAGGCACAATCTCGTATCGTTGCAATTATCCGTCGCTTAGAGGAGGCTGGTGAGATCATCATCGCCCGCGGTGGAGGAGATGATATCATTGTCTAGGATCATCAAAAGCGCCAATTATAGGCCTTCTGAGGAATCTTTTCTCCTCTCGGTAACGCCTGTACCACTTAAGACGGAAGAAGTTGCCGAAAGGTTGCAAGAAAATCAGGAAATTTTTAATCAAGCTGAGATCGAAGCGAAAACGATCATCTCAGATGCAGAAGAAACTGCGCAAAACATCTTGCAGCAAGCTGCGGAGCAAGCAGAGCAAGTAAGACAAGAGACGCTTGCTCAGATGGAAGAATGGTGGGAACAAAAACGTCAGGAAGCTGCGCAATTGTTTCAGCAAGTGCAAGAGCAGGCAATGACGGAAGGGCAAGAGGCAGGTTTCGAAGCGGGTAAACGTGAGGCATACGAGGAGCAAACAGCTTCACTCGACCAAGCAAAAACCATTTTGGAACAGGCGTTTGCCGAGAAAAAACAAATTATCGCTGAGGCGGAGCCTTTCCTAGTGGAACTCAGCATAGAAATTGCTAAAAAAATCATTGGACAGGAATTGCAACAGCATCCCGAGCAGGTCCTGGAAATGACCAAAAAAGCACTCCGCCGCTCCCGTGTTCATGGCGAGATTACGGTGTGCGTCAACCATAAGTACTTTGATTATGTGCTCGAGCATCGTGCTGGTTTTCTGGAATTGTTAGATGGACAAGCAGAGCTCTCCATTTACCCTGACTATACAGTACAAGATGGTGGATGTGTCATCCGTACTGCTTTGGGAAGTGTCGATGCCCGCATCGATACACAAATGGAGGAGATTAAGCAGGCGCTGCTTACGATTGCCAGAGGAAGTGAGGCTCCATGAGCATCCTAGATCTCTCGAAGTACAAGCACATGCTGCATGGATTAGATCCGATGCGCGTGAATGGCAAAGTGACACAGGTTGTTGGACTCACTATTGAGTCGCAAGGGCCAGAAGTGAAATTAGGCGAGATATGCCACCTATATCCGGCTAACACAAAGGAACCGATCATCGCAGAAGTGGTTGGCTTTCGTGAAAACAAAGTGCTGCTCATGCCACTAGGCGAATTGACCGAAATTGGTCCAGGTTGTGATGTGGTCGCGACAGGACGATCGTTAGATGTAAAAGTTGGACCTGAAATATTGGGTTCGATCCTCGATGGACTGGGGCGCCCCTATCAAGGTTCACTGCCTTTTGGGCTGACGTCCTATCCTACCAACAATATGCCGCCCAATCCGATCCTTCGACCGCGCATTCAAGAACCATTGAGTGTAGGTGTGAGAGCGATAGATGGTCTTCTTACCATCGGGAAAGGTCAGCGGGTCGGCATCTTCGCTGGGTCAGGGGTAGGAAAAAGTACATTGATGGGAATGATCGCTCGAAATACTACGGCAGATATCAATGTGATTGGTCTCATTGGAGAACGCGGCCGTGAAGTCATGGAGTTTATCGAGCGCGATCTTGGGGAAGAAGGACTAAAGCGGTCTGTTGTTGTCGTAGCTACTTCCGATCAACCCGCTATGATTCGAATCAAGGGAGCGATGATTGCGACTTCCATAGCGGAATATTTCCGCGATCGTGGAATGAATGTCATGCTCATGATGGATTCGGTCACGCGCTTTGCCATGGCACAACGTGAGGTGGGCCTGGCAATCGGGGAACCGCCGGCTACGCGTGGTTATACGCCATCGGTGTTTGCGATGCTGCCAAAGCTGATGGAGCGTGCAGGAACAGCGGATAAGGGAAGTATTACGGCCTTTTATACCGTGTTGGTTGACTCAGACGACATGAACGATCCGATTGCGGATGCGGCGCGGGGGATATTGGACGGTCACATCGTTCTTGACCGAAAAATTGCTCACAAAGGTCACTTTCCCGCTATTGACGTGATGGCGAGTGTTAGTCGTGTCATGAATGAAATCGTCGATAGTAACCATTTGGATGCTGCTCGTCAGCTGAAAAAACATTTGGCTACGTTTCGTGAAGCGGAGGACCTCATCAATATTGGGGCGTACAAGCCGGGAAGCAATCGGGAAATCGATGCAGCCATTCGCTATCGCGATATCATTTCTGGTTTTACGGCACAAGGAACGCATGAACCTTCTACTTTGCAGGGCGCTATCCAAGCGTTGACAGCTCATTTCGGAGGAGTGAACTAACGTGCGTGTGTTTCAGTTTCATCTCCAAAAGGTCCTTGATTTAAAGGAAAAAGAAAAAGAACAAGCAGAGTGGGCTTTCGGAAAGTCGATCCAGCGTAAAAACGAAGAAGAGTGGAAGCTTTCTCAACTAACCGAGCATCATGACGAGATGACGATGAAGCTCCAGGAAGTACAGATGCAGACATGCAGTGCTGCGCAGCTCATTTCCATTACGCAATATCAGCAGTCTGTTGCGAGATCCATCCAGAATCAGCAGCGTACCTTGCATGGTTGTGAACAGGATGTGGAACGCTGTCAGTCACGATTGACGGAACGTATGAAAGAGTCCCAGCTATGGCAACGCCTTCGGGAAAAGTCGCTCCACCAATTTCTGGACGACCAGAAGCAAAGAGAGCAAAAAGAGTTGGATGAGATCGGTACGCAGCTCTATCTTCGCCGAAGCTACTGAGGGAGGTTCCAAATGGAAGAAATCCAAGAAGAACGGGAATACGGCAGGTGGGAATGGTTCTTTTATATGATTGTCATTCCTGCACTGTTTGCCAGCCTCCTTGGCGGTGTGCTCCTGAGCTTGCTCGGAGTAAACGTGTTAGGGACTGTTCTCCACTGGGCTAACTCCATACCGTACGTGGAAAAATTAGTCCCGGACGACTATGCAGCAACTCCCGGCTCAGAAGAACAACCTGACATGGACAAACAAGTGGCAACCCTACAGCAAGATCAAGCAAAAAACCAGCAGCAGATCACCTCTTTAAAAGAAGAGTCAGCAAAGAAAGATGCCACCATTGCGGCGCTGGAAAAGCAACTCGATGATGTAAACAAGGCAATGGAAGACAAGCGTGCGACTGAGGAAGAGCGTCAGAAGCAGTTTGCAGATTTGGCGAAAGTGTATACAACCATGTCACCCAAAAATGCGGCGGCCATCATTGAAAATCTAAAACTGCAAGAGTCGGTTGCCGTCATGACAAAAATGAAGCCTGTACAACAGGCAGACATTTTGGCCAAGATGGAACCGAAGAAAGCTGCGGATATTTCCATCTTGTTAAAAGATTCAGTAGTGAACAAAGATGATGACATCGCAGCTCTGCAACAACGTGTTGATGTTCTGGCAAAGGCGTTAAGTGATACGCGTGATGGTTCAGAATCTGCAGAGGATCTGAAAAAGACGTTCGCTCAATTGCCTCCAGCGGATGCTGCAGCTATCATTCGTTCGCTTATGCAGACAAACCAGGGCCAAGCTATTGCCTTAATGAAGAATTTGCCTGTGGATAAACGCGCACAAACTCTCTCTGCGATCGCCAATGAAGACAAGAAAGAAGATGGCAATCTGGCGGCTCGCATCACGACAGAGTTGCTTCGAAAATAGATTGAGCAATCAACTGTTTTCGTTCCTATAAGCAACAAATTAAAAAGAGGAGGTGAACGAGATGAATGTGGCCAATTTGACTCCTGCAGTAGGATCAGCAGGATCTGTTACAGCGACACCCGTAGTGAATCCGGGAGGAACGGGTTTAGGTCAAATGTTTTCCATGCAATTGATGCAGGTGTTGGATCAGGTGGGGAACGCAGAAGAGACAGCGGTTGCGTCCGAAGGTTTAAGTGAAGAGGATATGCTAGCATTAGCTGATCTCATGGCATTACTTGCCCAACTGCTTGGTTCTGGTCAAGCTACGCAAGACGAATTACCGCCTGACACCCAAGAAAAGTTTGCAACTGCAATTGAACAGCTCTTGGGTAAAGCGCAAGGAAATGCTGGTCAAGTGAGTGAGGATTTAAAGCAGATTCTAGCTAACCTGAAAAAAGGGGAAGCAACACCAAACGAACTGGACAAGCTGGCAGCTCTTCTCGAATCCCTGAAAAATCAAAAAGGAAGTGCGGAGGAGTCAAAACGAAGTGGACTGAACTTGCGATCCGATGTGATGGCAAACATGAACACAACCCAACAGGACTCGTTTAAGACGATTTCTCCACTGCGCTTGAATCAAGGTCTCTCGGCTTACAAGCAAGAGGCAGGGATTCAGTCTCAAACAGTACAGTCTACCCTTCAAAGCAGCCTTTTGAATCAAGAGGGCAATGCAGAAGAGGGCATGTTGAATGGAAATGGTCAGACACCGATTATTGCTTCATCTAATACGCAGACACAATCTGTACAGACCTTTCAGCAACAGTCTGTTCCAACACATCATGTGAACGCCAATCAACTGACACAGCAAGTCACACAGCTTTTCGTCTCCAAGATGCAGTTGACGCAAAATAATGGCGTACATGAGGCGAGGCTGATTCTGAATCCACAATCCTTGGGCCAAGTAGATGTAACAATTACTTCCCAAAATGGTGTGATAACAGCACAGTTCCATGCTGAAACACAAGCTGGAAAGGATATGCTGGACAATCAGCTTCCACAGCTTCGAGCTGCTTTGACCCAACAAGGCTTGCAGGTTGATCGCTTGGAGGTAAACCAGCAGCAGGATACCGCTTTTAACTTCCAACAGCAGCGTGAACAGGCACGACAACAACAAGAGAATCGACGACAACAAGATAAAGACGAGCAAGAATTTGCTCTCGATGCCTTGGTAGACAGCAATGAATCAACAGAAGTGCTATGGAATCGATTGCGGGAGACGGCTCGCGGCATTGACGACATCGTCTAGGATTGGATATAAGGAGGAAGCGCCATGAACCATTTTCGTGTGGGGCAACCCTATTTTCCTCCGAAAACGAATCACGTCGCAAAAGCTACTACCCAAACCGCTCCGGGAAACAACACGTTATTTCAGCAGTATTTGACGGAATCGATTGGCGCTGCAACCAAGGCGGAGCCACTTAGTTTTAGCCAACATGCCGTCAATCGCTTGCAGGAGCGGGGCATTACGCTAGAGCGACAACAGATGGAGCGTTTGGAATCCGCTGTGCAAAAAGCAGCCGCCAAAGGCGCCAGAGAGTCTCTCATTATGATGGATAATGTGGCCTACGTCGTGAGCATCGTAAATCGGAAAATTATTACCGCCGTAGACGATGGCAGCATGAAGGATAACGTATTTACTAACATTGACAGTGCCATTTTCGTGTAGGTGGCTGTTTACTGGGCTGGACCTCCTTTTGAGGAAGCCCATTCGGCTACCGACTGACAGAGGTAGCCGCTGTAAATGAGAAGGTAAAGGAGGAAGTTAGTATGCTTCGATCTATGTATTCAGGTATTTCAGGCTTGCGTGGTTTTCAAACAAAGCTGGATGTTATCGGTAATAATATCGCGAACGTAAACACCGTCGGTTTCAAAAAGGGCCGCGTGATGTTCCAAGATATTTTGAGCCAAAACGTTCAAGGGGCTGGGGCACCTACAGCTGGCGGGAAAGGCGGAACTAACCCAACTCAGATTGGACTAGGAGCTTCAATCGCATCCGTTGATACCGTCTTCTCTGCTGGTAGTCCAATGACAACCAACCTGCCAACAGACCTTTCTATCGAAGGCGATGGATTCTTTATGGTAAGCCCGGATGAAGGGGCCACGATCTATTATACGCGTGCAGGCAACTTTACACGTGATGCAGAGGGGTACCTGGTGAATTCCCAAGGGATGAAGCTCATGAACTCTGATCCGGGTGTAATTCAGATCAGCCAAAATGATGGGATTGTTTCTTACTCCATCGGAAAAGACGGAGTCATCACAACAGTGGATGAAACAGGTGCATTAGACTCTACAAATACCATTGGGATCATGACCTTCAATAACCCAGGTGGTTTGAAGAAGATTGGGAACAATCTTTACGAAAACACAGTGAACGCTGGAGCGAATGATGGTGACCCGATGACACCAGTGACACCAGCAGATGCAAAAGTAAGCATCATTGCAGGACAGCTGGAAATGTCCAACGTTGACCTTTCTGAAGAATTTACAGAAATGATCGTGGCACAACGCGGTTTCCAAGCAAACTCTCGGATCATCACGACATCTGACACAGTATTGGAAGAACTGGTGAACCTGAAACGATAATTTCGTTTAACGGAAATAGCCGGGGAAGTGTTCTAAGCCTTCCCCAGCTTAATCCGGAAAGGAGCAGCCAATGATTAAGTTAACTCGGTTTAACGGCTCTACTTTTTATCTGAACATCACTCACATTGAAACTGTTGAAGCAACTCCGGATAGCGTAATTACGCTGTTCAACGACAGAAAGTACATCGTGAAGGATTCGGTGGAATCCATCGCTGAACGTGTTCAGGCTTTTTATCATAATGTTCCTCCGGCAACATCTGTACCGAAAATGCCGGGTGATTCAAATGAATAGCGGGAGGCATTAGCGATGTTTCAAAATCGATTGTTTAACATGGCTCTAATCATTATCATCGCGATATCGCTACTGGGAGTGATTTCGTTTGTTCTCTGGCAAACATATCTCTCTCCGGCTGCGCAAACAGGCATAACGGAAGAGCAAGAAGTGAAGCCGCTCACGGCAGAGGAAATGAAAGAGTTCTCCGTTGACACCGGCGAAATTACTACGAACTTGCTAACGAATAATTATATGATTGTACGCTTTAGCATTACGGCTGACAGTTCTGCTGCCAAAACAGAGTTGGAGCAGCGTTTGCCGCAAGTCAATCAGGTGATTATTAAAACATTGGCGGGGTTGACACCAGAAGACATAAAAGGAACTGAAGGTGTGAACAAGCTGGAAGCAAAAATCATGAATGAAATCAGCTCCCTGATGCAAGAAGGCAAGATTGTTCAAGTAGTGACAACCAAACGCGTCTTGTCATAGGAAGCGATTATGGTATACATAGCAAGGAGGTGACGACATATGGCCGAGGTTCTCTCACAGAGTGAGATTGATGCGCTGTTGGCCGCCCTATCTTCGGGCGAAATGGATGCCAACGAGCTGAAAAAGGAAGAAACTGAGCGTAAAGTCAAAGTATATGATTTCAAACGCGCCCTGCGGTTCTCAAAAGATCAGATCCGTGGTTTAACGCGAATCCATGAAAACTACGCGAGGCTGTTGACTACGTATTTTTCAGCTCAGCTCCGTACCTTCGTGCAAATTACGGTTGCCTCCGTCGATCAATTGCCGTATGACGAATTTATACGTTCTATTCCCAAGATGACCATCTTAAACATCTTTGAAGCGCCTCCGCTGGAAGGACGAATGGTTTTGGAAGTAAATCCAAACATCGCCTATACCATGTTGGATCGACTTCTGGGAGGACAGGGGGCGATTCCGGAAAAGATGGGCGCCCTTACGGAAATTGAAACAACGGTGATGGAACGTGTATTCGGCAAGGCGCTGGATACTTTCCACGAGGCATGGAAGCAAATCATTGAGCTGGACCCGTATCAGGAAGGTTTGGAGATGAATCCACAGTTCATGCAGATCGTCTCGCCTAATGAGATTGTCGTGGTAATCTCCTTTAGTACCAAAATCGGCGATACAACAGGAATGATCAATCTCTGTTTGCCTCACGTGGTACTGGAGCCAATCATGACAAAGCTGTCTGGACAATATTGGTTCTCCAAACAGAAGAAAACGCGGGATGAAGAAGAGCGCCTGCGTGTAGAAGAGCGAGTTAAAGTTGCAAAATTGCCGATTGTTGCTGAAATGGGAACAGCGACGATTACAGTAGGAGATTTCCTGCAGCTACAAAAAGGCGATGTCATTCAATTAGATCAATCGATCGACAACAAGTTGAAAATTAAAGTTGGCGACCACTTAAAGTTCTTGGGTCAGCCAGGAACACTTAAAGGAAGAGTCGCCGTACAGATTGATGAAGTCATAGAGGAGGGGGAGGAACAAAATGAGTAGAGATATGCTTTCTCAAGACGAGATTGACGCGCTGTTACGTGCGAACAACTTGGTTGAGGACGAAGAGGAAGCTGTGTCGGCAGTGACCCAGGATGTTGCCGATTTTCTGTCCCCGTTTGAACAGGATGCACTCGGAGAAATTGGTAATATCTCCTTTGGGAGCGCAGCTACTGCGTTATCTACTTTGTTAAGCCAAAAAGTAGATATTACAACCCCTACTGTTTCCGTAGTTAATGTCGATGAATTGGAAAGCGAATTTCCGATTCCTCACGTGGCTGTCCACGTGGAATATACAGATGGTTTCAAGGGAATTAACCTGCTAGTCATTCGAATGGAAGACGCTGCAGTCATCGCGGATCTGATGATGGGCGGAGACGGTAGGCCAGCGAACACGGAAATGTCTGAGCTTCATATCAGCGCGGTTCAAGAAGCAATGAATCAGATGATGGGTTCCGCTGCTACGTCCATGTCGACCATTTTCAACCAGTTCATTAACATTACCCCACCAGGGATTGACGTAATGGATCTGGCGCAAGGAAAGGGTGGAGATAGCTTCTCAGATGATGACAGTCCTCTGGTGAAAGTATCTTTCCGCTTAAAGGTAGGAGAGCAAGGCGAACTTATCGATTCAAATATTATGCAGCTTCTCCCGCTTTCCTTTGCGAAAAAAATGATTGATAGACTGGTTGGAGGTGCAGGCGATGAAGAAGCAGCAGCTGCCCTCATAGATGAGATAGAAATGCCTTCTCTGCCTGCTATGAGTCTCTCGGCTCCTTCTGCCCAACCAAGCGTACAAGAGCAACCACAGAGCCATGTACCGCCTGTAGCGCAGCCGCCACAGCCACAGCAGCAGCCGATGTATCAGCAACCGCCGGGTTATGCACAGCCAATGGGCTACCCAGGACAGCAGCCGATGTATCCTGATGCGTATGGACAACCAATGATGCCACCTGGCTACGCTCCGTACCCAGGTATGTATCAGCAACCTCCAATGGTTCCGCCAACACCACAGCATTTCGGAGGTCCTGCCGCTAATCAGGCGAATGTAGTACCAGCACAATTTGCTCCGCTTGGAGGTGCTCCTATGTATACAGGAGACATACAAAATTTGAACTTGCTTCACGATATTCCATTACAAGTAACAGTTGAGTTAGGACGTACGAAAAAGCTTATTAGAGAAATCCTTGACTTGTCCGCTGGATCGATTATACAGTTGGACAAGCTGGCAGGTGAGCATGTAGACATTTTGGTGAACAACAAATTAATTGCCAAGGGCGAGGTTGTCGTCATTGATGAGAATTTTGGGGTTCGTGTTACAGACATCATCAGTCAGATAGATCGTGTTCAAAAATTACAATAAACCAATCAAGTGGAAGTTTAGGGAGGAGCTATTCATGTCTAACAAAGTTTTAATCGTCGACGATGCAGCATTCATGCGTATGATGATCAAGGAAATTCTTTCGAAAAACGGGTACAGCGTCGTAGGGGAAGCAAGTGACGGTGCACAAGCAGTTGAAAAGTACAAAGAATTGGGACCTGATTTGGTAACCATGGATATTACCATGCCAGAGATGGATGGAATTTCTGCATTGAAAGAAATTAAAAAGTTGGATCCTAACGCGCGCGTGATCATGTGCTCTGCGATGGGACAACAAGCGATGGTAATCGATGCGATCCAGGCGGGCGCAAAAGACTTCATCGTAAAACCATTCCAGGCAGATCGCGTTCTAGAAGCGATCAAAAAGACAATGAGCTAATGATGATGATCCGGAATGCAGGGGCAAGACTCATTTTAGCCTTCAGTCTGATCCTGTTGCTTTTCGTCTCGTCCCTGCCGAGTACCGTTTTTGCGGAAGGTTCAGTAGCGGATGCGTACAACCAGGGAAAAGTGCCAACTAGCAATGCGCCCGCCGGCAGTGAACAGCCGGCGGCCATTCCGGGCAGCGGAACAGGAAGTATGATCGGGTATCTGGTTCAAGTCATCTTTTCGCTAGGCTTTATTGCAGTATTGATCTTTTTATTGCTCCGTTTTCTTGGTCGACGTCAAGGGGCCGGGAGTCATGGACCGATTAAAGTGATTAGTGCTACTGCGCTTGGCAGTGGCAAAACACTGCAGGTTGTTATGATCGGTGAGTCATTGTACATCGTGGGAGTTGGAGAAAACGTTCAATTGCTTCGTAGGATCGAACCGGGTGAAGAGGTAGATTTGATCTTGGCTGACGCAGAGATCAAACCGATGAAAAGCCCATTCTCTCTCGAATGGCTCCCGTTCGGTAAGAAAAAGCAGGCTGAAGAAGAAATCTTGTTTTCTTCTGATATGGACGGCAAAAGCTTTCAAGATCTGTTGCAGGGTCAATGGAACGACTTGAAAAATCGTCCACACCAAACAGAACATTGGAAGACAGAGCAAGCTCAGGACAGAGGGGACCAAAAATGAAATATTTTTTGCAGGTGCTGATGCTTGTCGCAGTGTTGCTATCCGTACCTGATATGGTCATGGCGGCGCCAGCGGGGACACCGCTTGTTCCGAGCATTGATTTGAAGATAGGCGGCGGAACAGGAACACCGCAGGAGACATCGACGGCCATTCAGCTGTTACTGATTTTGACAGTATTATCTGTAGCTCCAGCGATTTTGCTTTTAATGACCAGTTTTGCGCGAATTGTCATTGTCTTGTCTTTTGTACGAAATGCGTTGGCAACTCAGCAAATGCCACCGAACCAGGTATTGATTGCCCTTGCGCTATTTATGACATTTTTCATAATGGCTCCGACACTTGGACAAGTAAACGAAACAGCCGTGCAGCCATTTATGCAAGGAAAGCTAACGCAACAGCAGGCATTAGACGCAGCGGTCATACCCTTTAAGGAATTTATGGCAAAGCAGACGCGTGAAAAGGATTTAGCACTTTTTCTGGAATACACAAAAGCCGAACGACCAAAATCAATCCAAGATATTCCATTAAATGCGCTGGTACCTGCTTTTGCCATTAGTGAATTGAAGACGGCTTTTCAGATCGGCTTTATGATATTCATTCCATTTCTCGTAATTGATATGATCGTCTCTAGTATTTTGATGGGGATGGGGATGATGATGTTACCGCCGGTTATGATTTCATTGCCGTTTAAGATTTTATTGTTCATCATGGTGGACGGCTGGTATCTCATTGTGAAATCACTTTTGACCAGTTTTTAGCGACATTCCGAATGCCTCAGGAGGTAGAGCATGACACAAGAATTACTGATGCAGATTGCCCAAAGCTCTGTTTATACCATCCTGCTGATTTCGGCACCCGCACTTGGGGTCGCCTTGCTGGTCGGTTTGATGGTCAGTGTCTTTCAGGCAACGACACAAATTCAGGAGCAGACACTCGCATTCATTCCAAAGATCGTGGCCGTATTTGTCGTGATCTTGGCTGCTGGTCCATGGATGCTTCGGGTACTGCTTGATTTTACGATGGGGATCTTCGGTAACCTTCATCGTTTTGTTGGGTAGCATATGAATCTTTTTCTGATGTATCTGCCCGTATTCTTGCTTGTTTTTGTCCGAATGAGTGCCTTTTTTGTAACGGCTCCGTTCTTTTCCATTCGTGGGGTACCGAATCAGTTTAAAATCGCTCTAGCGTTTATCATTGCCGTCATCAGCTTCCAATCCTTACCGATACAAGGCGAGATTCCGATGGATTTGACATTTATTCTGTATGTCATGAAAGAAGCGCTTGTTGGTGTCATTCTTGGTTACATATGTGAAATGATGTTTATCGCCATTCAGGTTGCCGGCGGACTGATGGATATGCAGATGGGTCTTGCAATGGCAAACGTGATTGACCCTAAAACGGGTGCATATATCCCGGTGACAGGTAACTTCAAAAACATTCTCGCCGTCCTGTACTTTTTCAGTATTGACGGGCATCACATGCTGATACGAGGTGTGATAAGCAGCTACCAGGTTATACCGGTGGACATCATGTGGGCGGCTTTCGGAAGCGAAAACGTCATGATGACAGCAGTAAAAACATTTCAAACGATGTTTACGAGTGCGTTTATGATTGCGGCACCGATTGTCGTTGCATTGTTTCTGGTTGATCTCTCTCTTGGTATTATCGCCAAATCTGTCCCGCAGTTTAATATCTTTGTAGTGGGTTTGCCCATTAAACTGCTTGCCGGGTTTTTACTGCTTATCGTGGTAATGCCTGCGTTCTTGCTGACCCTGAACGGATTGTTTGGGAACATGTTCCGGGCACTTGCAGAAATGATGAAATCGCTCGGAGGATCACCATGAATCAATTGAGGCTTTCTTATCAAGTAGATCTTCAATTTTTTAATGGGGAAAAGACAGAAAAAGCTACGCCCAAGAAAAAGCAAGACGCACGAAAAAAAGGGCAGGTCGCGAAAAGTCAGGATCTTTCCCCAGCCCTATCTTTGACAGCATTTTTCTTTCTGTTAATGATGCTTGGATCTACCATGCTAGGCACCTTTCAAGATTTGATGCGGGAGTCATTGATTACATACACCACGTGGCAATTAAATGAAGAAAATTTAAAAGTCATTGTGATGCAGCTCGTATTTGAAGCGATAAAAATTGTAGGACCTATCCTAGGCTTGAGTTTTCTTGTCGCATTTGCGGTGAACTACATGCAGGTAGGCTGGTTAATTAGTACAGAGCCCCTTCAAATGAAGTTGGAAAAGATCGATCCGATTAAAGGGGCAAAAAGAATTTTTTCCTTACGCTCGCTCGTAGAGCTGCTGAAGTCTTTATTAAAAATAAGCGCAGGCATATACGTCGCGTACGTTATTTTGTGGAATGCAAAGGAACAAGTTGTACAGCTTTCCTTATTGTCTATCGGAGCAGTCTTATCGTTTACTGCCGAAGAGGTGACAAAGCTGGGAATCTATCTCGGGTTATTGCTTTTCATTCTCGCGATTCTGGACTACGCCTATCAGCGTTATGAGCATGAAAAGAATCTGCGGATGTCCAAACAGGATCTAAAGGACGAGCATAAACAAGCGGAAGGTGATCCGCTCATCAAAGGGAAGATTCGTGAACGGCAAAGAAGCATGGCCATTCGCCGTATGATGCAGGAGCTTCCCAAAGCGGATGTCATTATTACGAACCCGACTCACTTTGCCGTTGCCGTTCGCTATGACGCAAGTGCGATGAGTGCACCGACGGTAATCGCCAAAGGGCAAGACTATCTAGCATTAAAAATAAGGGAAGTAGCGAAAAAGCATCGTATCGTTACCATGGAAAACAAGCCCTTGGCCCGGGCTCTCTATAGTCAAGTTGAAGTTGGGCAACAAATTCCCGAAGAGATGTTTAAAGCGGTCGCGGAAGTTCTCGCGTACGTCTACAAGCTGCAAGGGAAAGTGAAATAAATGGAAGGAGGATGACCAGTGGGATTCAAATTTAAAGAAGTTGGTACGATCCTTTTTGTCATAAGCATTGTTGTCATGATGGTAATCCCACTTCCTTCAGCGCTTCTTGATTTGCTGTTGATTTTGAATATCTCCCTTGCATTGACCATCTTGCTTGTGTCGATGTATACAAAAGAAACTTTGGAATTCTCGATCTTTCCGACGGTTTTGCTTATTACAACACTTTTTCGACTAGCCTTGAACGTGTCGACGACGAGAAATATTTTATCGCACGGTGAAGGCGGTAAAGTTATTGAAACGTTTGGTAGCTTTGTAGTCGGTGGAAATCAAGTCGTCGGTTTCGTTGTGTTTCTGATCTTGATCATCATTCAGTTTATCGTAATCACCAAAGGTTCTGAGCGTGTCGCTGAGGTAGCAGCACGTTTTACGCTCGATGCGATGCCTGGTAAACAGATGAGTATCGATGCGGATCTGAATGCAGGAATGATCACAGAAGCAGAAGCACGTGTCCGAAGAAAAAAGATTGAGAACGAAGCTGACTTTTATGGAGCAATGGATGGTGCCAGCAAATTCGTAAAAGGGGACGCCATCGCGGGTATTATCATTTTTATCGTAAATATTATCGGTGGTTTTATCATCGGGATGCTCATTCACGATATGAGCTTTGCCGAGTCTGCCTCTCGCTTCACTACCATGTCTGTCGGTGACGCACTGGTGAGCCAGATTCCAGCGCTCTTAATCTCGACTGCAGCGGGTATTATTGTAACGCGTTCTACTTCTGGCGAAGGTCTGGGAGAAGACATCGTCAAGCAAATGTTCAGCTTTCCGCGCCTTCTCTATATCGTAGCCGGATGTATGTTATTACTGGGGCTCTTTACACCGATTGGAATTTTGCCTGTACTTCCAGTAAGCGGGATCATGGCATTTGCTGCCTGGAAAATGGAAAAGAACCAAAAGATGCAAATACAAGAATCCGCCGACAAGGTGGAAGAGCAGCAAATGGAAGAAGTACGCAGTCCAGAAAGCGTCGTGAACCTGTTACAGGTCGATCCGATCGAATTCGAGTTCGGTTATGGATTAATCCCGCTGGCTGATGTGAAGCAGGGAGGAGATCTGCTAGATCGGGTCATTATGATTCGCAGACAAATCGCACTCGAAATGGGGATTGTTGTACCGGTCATTCGTATACGTGACAACATCCAGCTTCGACCGAATGAATACATGATCAAAATAAAAGGCAACCAGGTCGCAAAAGGGGAAATCATGCTGGATCACTATCTGGCAATGAGCCCGGGGATTGAAGATGATTCCATTGTTGGTATAGAAACCGTAGAACCTGCGTTTGGATTGCCTGCATTATGGGTAACAGAAGAGAATAAGGAGATTGCTGAGCTGTCTGGCTATACAGTTGTCGATCCGCCATCTGTTGTGGCTACACATCTGACAGAGGTCATCAAGCGACATGCCCACGAATTGTTAGGTCGTCAGGAAACAAGGGCCTTGATCGACAATGTACGGGAGACAGCACCAGTTCTCGTAGACGAGCTGATTCCAAGTTTGCTCGCCATTGGGGACGTCCAAAAAGTATTGCAAAAGCTGTTGCGTGAAAAAGTCTCTGTTCGTAATCTCCATGTCATTCTCGAAGCACTTGCGGATCATGCCTTGTATACAAAAGATCCAGATGTACTGACAGAGTATGTGAGACAGGCGATGGCGAGACAGATCACACTCCAATTTACGGAGCCAGGACAACCACTTCGCGTGCTTACAGCTGGAGCAGGATTGGAAAAAGCAATCTCTGAACGTGTGGAACAGTCTGAGCAAGGAAGCTATCTGGCGATGGATCCGGAAACGTCTCAGCGAATTTTCCAAAACATGTCGACTGAAGTGAGCAAGATGATCAACTCGGGTCAACAGCCGATCATTCTTTCATCACCAGCGGTCCGAATGTACTTGCGTCAATTAGTAGATCGAATGATGCCAGACGTTCCCGTTTTGTCGTACAGCGAGCTCGAACCACATGTTGAAGTGCAAAGCGTAGGGATGGTGAACATTTCGTGAGGGTAAAACGTTACATTGTCGATTCGATGCCAGAAGCAATGGAAAAAATCAGGACGGACTTAGGAATGGATGCAGTGATTCTTAATTCCAAGCCGATCAAAACAGGTGGCTTGTTCGGGATGTTTGGCAAACAACGAATCGAAGTAATCGCTGCTGTCGATGAAAAGGCACCCGAGCGTGAAAATCCCACAGTAGCAGCTGAACATCGAACCAACAACGTTTTGCCCAAATCGCAGACGGGTACGTACACGGCTGCTCAAGCGTATCGAAGACCGACTGTGACAAAAACAGCTGAGACTCAACAAGCTGAATCAACAGGTAGGGAGCAGACTGTAGCCGCGATGACACAAACCGCGGTTGCGACACCTCCAAAAGAAGCGATCTCAGATACGAGAGTTGTGCCAAAGCAAGGAGAGCCAGCTGAGCAGCATGCTCCTGTCGCGACATCCCAAGAAAGAGCTTTACACGCAAGCAATCATGACGCGATTGCTACAGAAATGCGAGATATGCGTCAAATGTTTCAAAAGCTGCTTGTGCATGACTTAAGTGAACAACTTCCTCCCGTGATACAGTCCATTCGTGCACAGTTATTGAAGCAAGAAGTGACTGAAGAGCTGACAGCGGAAATCATTCGAAAAATGATGGAAATGTCGAAGCAGGGTGAAAAGTGGACGGAGGAAGAAGCGTTTACGGTATGCAGAACGATTGTCACTTCCATGATCGAGCCATATACAGCATCTTCGCCAAAGCTGGGTAAGAACGTACGGTATGCTTTCTTTTTCGGTCCGACAGGGGTTGGAAAAACGACGACCATTGCGAAGCTTGCAGCGAACAGCATGTTGAAGGAAAAGCGAAAAATTGGCTTTATCACGGCGGATACGTATCGAATGGCGGCTGTAGAACAATTGAAGACGTACGCAAACATCTTGAATGTCCCGCTGGAGGTTGTCTTTTCTCCGAAAGAAATGGCGGCAGCGATGGAGCGCTTAAGTGATTGTGACCTCATTTTTGTAGATACGGCTGGACGAAATTTTCGCAACGATGAGTACGTCGCAGGCATTCGTGAATTGTTGGAGCATGGAAAAGACAGCGTGAACTACCTAGTACTTAGCTTGAGCTCCAAATTCAATGATATGAAAGCAATCGTCCAAAATTTTGCGGAAGTTCAAGTGAAGCAAGTCATTTTTACAAAAGCGGATGAAACAAACAGCTTTGGCACGATGTTGAATGTTTGTCAGGAGATGAATCTACAGCTCTCCTATGTAACGACAGGTCAAAATGTACCAGATGATATCGTTGTTGCTACACCCGAGCTGGTTTCAACGATGATTATGGGAGAGTAAGCAGATGCGTGACCAGGCAGAGCAACTCCGTGAGCGGATGCTACAAAACAAAAAGACACGACCAACTAGACTGGTGACAGTGACAAGTGGAAAAGGTGGTGTCGGCAAGTCCAATTTCAGCTTGAATTTTGGACTTGGTTTGATTGAGAAGGGACATAAGGCGGTTTTGTTTGACTTGGATCTGGGTCTGGCAAATCTGGATGTATTAATGGGAATTACCCCAAAAAAGCATCTGTTTCATTTGTTAGAGCCAGATACAACTGTTTGGGACATTATCGAGCAAGGGCCTGGAGGTTTAGAATTCATCGCGGGTGGTTCTGGATTTACGCAGATTATGCAGTTAGATGATGAGAAGCTTGATCGCTTATTCTCGCATCTTGATCCGCTGCAAGGCTATGCCGACACCATCATCTTTGATACGGGAGCAGGTTTTTCAAAAGAATCCATGCGATTCATGCTCTCCTCAGACGAGGTCATCCTTGTTACCACTCCCGAACCACCAGCGATAACGGATGCATATGCAGTCATCAAAATGCTACACTCACGCAATCCCGCTGTTTCGATTCGATTGGTGATAAATCGAGCGTCGTCGGAGAGAGAAGGGAAAATGACGGCAGACAAGCTTGCGATGGTTTCTAAACGTTTTTTGAATATGGATATTCAGTCGCTTGGATATGTTTCGGATGATCCTTATGTTTCAAAAGCTGTTAAACTGCAGCGTCCTTTTCTACTTACATATCCACAATCGCAAGCCGCGAGAAGCATACGAAATCTGGTAGAGCGGTATTTGGATCGTCCGGTTACTTCGGATGCTTCTGTCAGTGGTCTCAAAGGTTTTCTTGCGAAGTTGAGGCACTTCATACGATGAGACATAAAAGTAGGAAGGGAGCGACATTCGAATGAGCAAAATCCGCGTTCTCGTCACGGACGATTCTGCATTCATGCGTAAAGTGATTTCGGACATTTTATCTACGGATCCTGAGATTGAAGTGATCGATCGAGCTAAGAATGGACTCGAATGTATTGAAAAATGCAAAGAACTGGCGCCGGATGTTCTCACACTCGACATTGAAATGCCGGTCATGAACGGTTTGGACGCTCTGGAAAAGCTGATGAATGAGTGCCCGGTTCCGATCGTCATGTTGAGCAGTCTGACAAAAGAGGGAGCCGAAGCTACGATTCATGCGTTGGAACTAGGTGCGTTTGACTTTGTAACCAAGCCTTCTGGTCCAATTTCTCTCGACATCCACAAAGTGGGCGATCGTCTTATCGAGCGCGTGAAGGCGGCAGCAGCATCGAAAGCACGTTTGAAAAAGCTGATGCCTCGCGTAGTCAAACCGGTATCTTCCGAATCAAAAGCTGCACCTGTTACACCGGCATCTCCAGTAATCCGTACGAAAATACCGAGCCCGCCTGCCGTGATGCGGTCACAAGTTGGCGGAAAGGCAAGACTGGTGGTTCTAGGTACTTCCACAGGTGGTCCTAAAGCATTGCAGAGCGTACTGACTGCAATTCCGGCGAACTTTCCGGCACCAATTGCCATCGTTCAGCATATGCCAGCAGGTTTCACAAAATCGTTAGCAAATCGGTTAGACTCGCTATGCCAGATTCGAGTAACCGAGGTTGTCGATGGCGAGTATTTGGAAAATGGTACAGCTTACATCGCTCCAGGAGGCTTCCATTTCGAGGTTCGTCAAGTGAATGGGAGATTGCAGGCCTACTTACATCAAGAGGAGCCACGAGGCGGACACAGACCGTCTGTCGATATCCTGTTTGAATCAGTCAGTCAATTGACAAATGTAGACAAATGGGCAATCATCATGACAGGCATGGGAAATGATGGGACTAAAGGACTAAAGCTCATGAAGGAGCTTGGCCATGTCACAAGTATTATCGAAGATGAGTCGAGCTGTGTCGTATACGGAATGCCAAGAGCAGCGATTCAAGCAGGCTTGGCAGACAACGTGGCCCCATTGGAAAAGATTCCAGAGCTGTTGTGCAAGCTCTTGCACTGATTTTTGGGAGGTGGATCACCTATGGATATGAATCAGTATTTGGACATGTTTATTGAGGAGTCAAAGGAACACCTACAGGCGATCAACGCCAACTTGTTACTTTTGGAAAGTGATCCGGGTAACATTGGTCACGTCAAAGAGATTTTTCGTTCCGCGCATACATTGAAGGGTATGTCGGCAACTATGGGCTTTGAAGACATGGCGAGTTTGACTCACGAAGCGGAAAATGTACTGGACCTGATTCGCAATCAGAAGTTAACGATTACCAGTGACATCATGGACGCTATTTTCCAGAGTGTAGATTTGATTGAAGGCATGGTCATCGATATCACAGAAGGCGGAGACGGATCAGCGGATGTATCCGCTATTGTAAAGAAGCTGCGGGCGATTGTTGCGGGAGACTTTTCAGCTGAGCAGGAAGTAGCAGCTGCTACGATGGAAGTGGAAGCACCGCAAGAAGAGACTACATCAGCTGAAGATCATGAACTGGATGATTATGCCATGATGGTCTTGAAGCAGTCTCAGGAGCTCGGGAACAACGTTTTGTGGATCAAAGTGACATTGAATGAAAACTGCTTGCTCAAGGCTGCCCGCTCCTACATGGTTTTTGATCAATTGGAATCTATGGGTGAAGTGATCAAAACGAAGCCAGCTGTTGAAGATATCGAGAATGAGCGATTTGAACAATCGTTTGAAATCGCCTATGTGACGGAGCAATCGATTGAAAAAGTTCGCACTACGATTCTTAACATTTCGGAAATCCAAGACGTGACAATTGAGACCATTCAATTGAAGAAGGAAGCTCCACCTGCTCCCGTAGTGCAAAAGGCACCAGCACCAGCTGAAAAAGGAGCAGCAGAAGCTCCACAAGCACCAGTGAAGAAGGCGACGGCTGGTGGAAAAACAATTCGTGTAGATATCGAACGCCTGGATATCTTGATGAATCTGTTTAGCGAACTAGTCATTGACCGCGGTCGTCTGGAGCAGTTGGCACGGGAGATTGGAAAGAACGAACTGCAGGAAACCGTGGAACATATGAGCCGGATTAGTGGCGATTTGCAAAACATCATTCTGACGATGCGCATGGTACCGGTGGAGCAAGTATTCAATCGTTTCCCACGTATGATTCGCGATCTGCAAAAAGATCTGAATAAAAAAGTGAATCTGGAGATTATCGGTGCAGAGACAGAATTGGATCGTACCGTCATCGACGAAATCGGGGACCCACTCAATCACTTGCTGCGCAACTCGCTTGACCACGGAATTGAGTCTCCAGCAGATCGGAAAAAGGCGGGTAAGCCAGAGGAAGGAAAAATTGAGCTCCGCGCTTTCCACAGCGGGAACCATGTCTTTATTGAAGTAAAAGATGACGGTGCTGGAATCAATAAAGATAAAGTTCTCAAAAAAGCGCTTGAGAGAGGTATTGTCAATCCTGCCAATGCAGATAGCATGAGTGACAAGCAAATCCACGAGTTGCTATTTGCAGCAGGCTTTAGTACAGCGGAAGTTGTATCTGATATTTCCGGTCGGGGTGTTGGACTTGATGTCGTGAAGTCCAAAATTGAATCGTTGGGCGGCAGTGTCAGCGTAGATTCAGTGCGCGGTCAGGGCACGACTTTCCTCATTCAATTGCCACTTACACTCTCTATCATTTCCGCGATGCTGGTACAAGTGAAAGATGAGAAGTACGCTGTCCCACTCAGCTCCATTATTGAGACGGCTGTGTTTAAAAAAGATCAAATCATGATGGCTCACCGCCAAAAAGTGATCGACTTCCGGGGACGTGTAGTCCCGCTCGTTTCGCTGCAGGACATTTTCCAAGTGCCTGATAATGGCGAAACGATGGAAGATGAAGTGGCAGTCGTCATCGTACGTAAAGGTGAGAAAATGGCAGGCCTTGTCGTCGATTCGTTCATCGGTCAACAAGAGATTGTTCTAAAATCTCTCGGCAAATATCTGGTCAATGTATTTGCCATTTCAGGTGCAACGATCCTTGGAGACGGTCAGGTCGCGCTCATCATAGATTGTAACTCGCTGATTAAGTAGAAGGAGGGGCAGCCACATGCTCGATCAAAAAGAAGTCATTAGCGAAGTCAAAGTGATTGTCTTTCGATTGAAGGACGAAGAGTATGGCGTAGAGGTTCATCAGGTCAAATCCATTGAAAAGCTGGAGCACATCACAAGAGTTCCTCGAACGCCTAGTTTCGTCAAAGGGGTTATTAATCTGCGTGGCGTTGTGACACCGATTATTGACCTGCGCAATCGCTTTAGTCTCGAAGAAAGCGTCTATTCCGAAGCAACCCGAATCATTATCGTGGCCGTGGGTGAGTTGGAAGTGGGTCTCATTGTAGATGCTGCAAACGATGTTATCGATATACCAGTTGATGCGATTGAACCGCCTCCAGAAGTTGTTGGAGGTGTGGAGGCTGCTTATTTGCGAGGCGTCGCTAAGCTGGATAAACGACTGTTAATCCTCTTAAACCTCGATAAAGTATTGAGCACTGAGGAAATCAAGCAGTTGGACGCAATTGAGGGGTAAGTAAAATGGGCGATTTTACGAAGTTTGGGGATTTCCAATTTGACGTTTTACGGGAAATCGGGAACATCGGTGCTGGTCACGCCGCCACGGCTCTCTCCAAGCTCATACAAAAAGAAATCGATATGAAAGTTCCACAAGTCAAGATCATCTCCTTTGACGAAGTGGCAGATTTTGTAGGAGGAGCGGAAACTGTTGTAGTGACCGTCTTCCTCCGGGTTGAAGGCGATTGTCCAGGTAACATGTTTTTTATCCTTGATTTGGATTCTGCCAAGCACCTCCTCGAACAAATTACAGGTATTAATAAAGATGTGTACGAGTGGGAAGAGCTGGAAATCTCGGCGCTTCATGAGATTGGCAACATCTTAACAGGTTCTTATTTATCATCGTTAGCTGATTTTACAAAATTAAATTTACAGCCGTCCGTACCTGCACTCGCTGTGGATATGGCTGGAGCTATTCTAAGTTATGGATTAATAGCGTTGGGTCAAGCGGGTGACTTTGCCCTCACGATTGACACCGCTTTTTTCGAAGGCAATGATCAAGTAAAAGGGAACTTTTTCTTAATTCCTGATCCTGAATCGCTCCCAATACTATTTCGTTCATTAGGGGTTCCGTTCGATGGAGATTATTAAGATAGGGATGGCTGATCTCGGTGTGGCAAAGCCGCCGAGCAAGCTGCGTACTACCGGTTTAGGTTCTTGCGTAGGGGTAGTGCTCTACGATCATATCCATAAAATTGCAGGTATGGCACATGTTATGCTCCCTGAATCGTCTTTGGCTAAAAGCGGGGAGCTAACGATAGGCAAATATGCGGATACCGCTATCCCTCATCTGATTCAGTTGATGGTGAAGGCTGGTGCGGAGACCAGACACACAGTTGCGAAATTGGCTGGCGGTGCACAAATGTTCGCATTTTTAGGGAATAATGACACCATGCGGATTGGGCCTCGGAATGTAGAGGCGTGCAAACTTGCATTGAAGGATGCTCATATAAAGATCGTGGCAGAAGATACAGGGGGAAACTGCGGTCGGACAATAGAGTTAGATGCCACAAACGGCATTCTTCAAATCAGGACCGTAAATCAAGGTGTGAAGGAAGTATAACAAATGTTAGGAACCATTTGGATTAATTTTGGATTAGGGATGCTCGCATTTCTTGTAACGCTGGGTACGGCTGTGGCGAGTAATGTCTGGCTCGTATCACTGGAGAGAGCAGGTATTGCATTTGTCCTATTCTTCCTCGCTGCATTCCCAATTCGTTGGCTGCTCGCAACATTCATACAGTCATCCACTCCACCAATGGTTACGGACACGCTAGAGGGGACAAGCTCTCCTCTAGCAGAAGGTGGGGTCGTTCTGGAAATTGGACAACAAGTCGAACAGGAAGATCAAACATTTGCACCACTCTCAATCAACAAGATGGAAAGGATTCATCCTACTGAGGATCCAGCCACCGTTGCAGAGGTCGTTAGGCGCTTATCAGATGAGTAAAGGTTGGTGACTATTCGTGGCACGGCTAACCAGTCAAGAAAAAGCAAAAGAGTTCGATAAATGGGTCATGTGGAAGCAAGAGGGAAGTCGCGAGGCGGAGGTTGACTTGGTCACACGGTTTTTGCCACTGGTCGATAAGGTGGCAAATCGGTTGGCAATTAATCTGCCAGCAAATGTGGACAAGGATGACTTGATTAGTTATGGGCGCTTTGGACTATTAGACGCTTTGGCTAAATTCGATCATACCCGGGGTCTCCAATTTGAGACGTACGCCATGTGGAGAATTCGTGGTGCAATGATCGATGGACTACGCGAGAACGACTGGATCCCTCGTACTGTTCGAGACAAGGCCAAAAAAATCGAAGAAGCATACACCACCTTGGAACAGCAAATGCTGCGAATGCCAACCGATCAAGAAGTGTCTGATTATCTGGGAATAAGCAAAAAGGAGCTCCAACAGGTTTTCTTGGAAACCTCTCTTGCCAGCATGGTTTCTATCGATGAGGCAGTAGGGGATGAAGACGAACAAAAAACAGCAAGACATTCGTATATCATCGACGAGCTCACGCCTCGCCCTGATAATGTGGCGGAAGTATCCAGCTTAAAAGAGGTTCTAGTAACGGTCATCGACAAATTGCCTGAAAAGGAACGACTGGTTGTCTCCTTGTTTTATTTTGAAGAAATGACCTTATCAGAAATTGCGGAAATAATGAGCTTGTCACCTTCAAGAATATCCCAGTTGCACTCCAAAGCTCTTTTCCGACTTCGTTCTGCGTTGTCCAGATGGAAATCGCAATTGATGTAAAGGGACATTACCCAAGCTTGAGAGGGGTAGAATGATGGAAGGGATCGGGAACTATAAAATAGAAGTAAAAATTTCAGCTGATAAATTGGAGGCCGAAGTACTTCTTCGTGTGGACGAACAAGATATCGACGAAATTGTCATCTTGGAAACAGATGTTTATAAAGCATTACAAGCAAGCAATGTGAAGTATGGAATTCTCGACGATGTAGTTCGGGACTTGTGCACCTTACCCGCGAAGTATGCAAACGCGAGAGTAAAGGTTGCTCAAGGGATTGCACCTGTGGCCGGAACCGATGGGACTATCGAGTACCCCTATTTGGCATCTATTAATGAAGGGGAAGGTCCAAAAGAGCTAGAGGATGGCCGAGTTGATTTTTATAATGTGACGACAATCCCTAATGTAGCAAAAGGACAACTCTTGGCACGTAAAATATCAGCAAGCCAGGGACAACCAGGCACAGCAGTTACCGGAGAGCCCATCGCTCCCAAAGCCGGCAAGGAAATAAACATAAAGCCTGGGAAAAATGTTGTACTCAATCAAGAGCGGACGATGCTATACGCCGCTATTGACGGACAAGTCTCCTTTACGGAACAGGCAAAAATGAACGTATTTCCCGTATTTGAAGTAAACGGGGATGTTGATTTTGGTGTTGGCAATATTGATTTTGTGGGAACGGTGGTCATTCGCGGGAACGTATTGAATGGCTTTCGCGTAAAGTCATCAGGAGATATACGCGTACTTGGCAGTGTAGAAGGGGCCGAGTTGTACGCGGAAGGCTCCATTGAGATCAAAAGCGGGATTGTTGCCCAGGACAAAGGCTGCATTGTTGCGGGGAAGGATGTCCGGACATCCTTTATCCAAAACGCCAATGTGACGGCTGGCAATCAAGTGATTGTTTCACAAAGCATCATGTTCTCAACTGTACGCGCTGGAAAGCAAATCATTTGCAAAGGGTCAAAGGGCTTCATCATTGGCGGCGTGCTGCAGGCTGGGGAAAAGATTGTGGCGCGTGTATTTGGGAACAGCAGCGCCACTCCTACGATACTCGAAGTAGGAGTAAAACCGGAATTAAGACAAGAACTGGCGAATATTCAAAAAGAACTACAAAATGTGTATGAAAATTTACGCAAAACAGATCAAGGACTAGGGGTTATTAACCAGATCCTTCAGGCCAGCAAAGAACTTCCAGCAGACAAGCGTCTCATGCAAATCAAGCTGACCAATACTCGTTTGGTTTTGGAAAAAGAAAGCAAGGAATTGGAAGCACGCAGAAATGATATTGAACTCGAGCTGAAAGGTGAAGGGCCAGCAGCTATTGAGGCATATCATGTGATGTATCCAGGAATTAAAATGACGTTTGGAAAGCTGGTGCACTTTATCAAGCACGAGTATGCGAGAACGCGATTTATCGTGCTGGACGGTGAGATTAGCACAGCAACTCTTATCTAATCCAGGCTGCTTACATACTTAGTGTGACAAGGGAGTTGGGGCCATATGAGTTTGAAAGCGGTTGAATTGCAGGTGGCAATACCACGCACGTTAGAAGTCAGCCGAATTCAGGAGCATCAGCAACAACGAACCATGCATGAACAACAATCCATGATTGATCAGCGAAGAGACCTGGATGAACATATGCGCCAGCGCCCGAGTGATCTTGAGCAATCAGAAAAGAACCAGATACGCGAACGAGAAAAAAAGCAAGGACAGCAAGAACATCAGGACAAACAAGAATCCAATGGGAGCCAATTATCCGAATCGAGCGAAGGTGTATCTGCGAATGCTGATCTCATGAGAGATCCATTGCGTGGACGGATTATAGATATTTCTTTATAAATGAAGTCAAGCCAGAAATAAAGGTGGACAACATGGACGTAGTGTATCCCATCCTGATTGGAGCAGGAATGATCAGTATGCTTCTTGCTTTTATCATAAAAAAGAAGCAGCCTGTTGACTCCTTTTCCTCATTACCGACACAACGCACGACGGACAAGGACGAGCTCGAAAAAAGCGTTCAGCGTCTTCAAAAACAGGTAAAGCAAGAAACCAATCTTCTTGCCGCAGAATGGCAGGAAATGAGAGCGGATCTTCTCGAGGTTATCGCTAGTTTGCACAAGCGATTAGACAGTATGGAAGAACAATGGAAAAAGAGTGAAGGTCACAAGCAAGAAGCTCCAAAGGATACTCATAGGATAGAACCAGCACCTCAAGTTCAAGAGGTGGATATGCTGGCACTGCGAGAACGTTATCGCCGTGCCTTTGAGCTTAGTAAAGAAGGTTTGTCTCGGGATGAGATCGCAAAACGACTCGGTGCCGGCAGAGGGGAGATCGATTTGATCTTTTCCTTGGCTGACAGGCATGAGCGAGGTCTTGCCGATGCGTAAACAAGAGCTATTATTTGGATTTGGAGCAGGACTGATTGTGGCTACCTCGATTATCGGACTGTTAGCGCCTAAGCAAACTGCACAAGCACCAGCCATGACTGTAGATCAAATGAAAGTAGCTGCACAAGAGCTGGAGATGGTCGTACTTACAGCAGAAGAATACAAGCAGTGGCAGGAAGAAAAGAAAGTGAACGTAAAACCAGCTCCTGGAGTGCCTAAGGCGCCAGTTACGCCAAAGGTAGATCAAACAGTGGCGCCTGTGACAAAGCAACCGCAGACGCCAACTGTACAGTCTGCGACACCTGCGGCTTCATCGGAACAAAAGGTGATTCCGCCAACAAATCCAGTGAGTAAGGACGGCCAGCCTACTCCAACTGTACCGAATACGCAGACACCAGCGTCACCAAATTCGGTGGCACCTAAAGCTCCGACAGTAGAAGCACCTGTAGCAGATAAGAAGGTATCTTTCACTGTTCCGTATAAAGCAACAGCAGAGGATGTAGCGCAGATTCTCGTAAAGGAAGGAATCCTTCCTGCCGACAATCAATTTGTGGCCCAGTTACGTGCAAGCGACAAGCTGAATCGTATTCGTGTCGGTACCTATGAAGTGTCGACCGCTGCTAAGGAAGCAGACATCGTCAAATTGATAACGACGCCGCCTAAAAAATAGGCGGTTTTTTCACTGTAACGAAAATGTGGCCGTTTGTCGTCTGCCAAAAAGGCCAAAACTTTTTTTACGAAATAAATGGAATTCGTTTGTTGCAATTGAAACTCCCATATGATATATTCATTTACGGTGTTGAAATCGCACGTCCACCAATTCCGGCAACGGTGCTGCCTATGGCAGAATTGCTTGGAACATGCGGTGAGGCGGAGGTAGGCATCACAAAAACCATTTTTGAAGGAGGTGTGAAATATGGCAGTAATTTCGATGAAACAATTGCTCGAGGCTGGTGTACACTTCGGTCACCAAACTCGTCGTTGGAACCCGAAAATGGCTCGCTATATCTTCACCGAACGTAACGGAATCTACATTATCGACCTGCAAAAAACCGTTAAAAAAGTAGAGGAAGCGTACAACTTCGTACGTGAACTCGCTCAAGACGGCGGAAAAATCCTCTTCGTTGGTACGAAGAAACAAGCACAAGAATCCGTTAAAGAAGAAGCAGAACGCACAGGTCACTACTTCATCAACCAACGTTGGTTGGGTGGTACTCTGACAAACTTCACAACCATCAAAAAGCGTACTGCTCGCTTGGCTGAGCTGAAGCGTATGGAAAACGATGGTACTTTCGCAGTATTGCCTAAGAAAGAAGTTATCGTTCTGCGCAAAGAAATGGATCGTCTGGAAAAATTCTTGGGCGGTATCGCTCACATGGATAAACTGCCTGACGCTCTGTTTGTCATCGATCCTCGTAAAGAGCGCATCGCTGTAGCAGAAGCTCGTAAATTGGGTATCCCAATCGTAGCGATCGTAGATACTAACTGCGATCCAGATGAAATCGATTATGTGATCCCAGGTAACGATGACGCAATTCGCGCTGTGAAATTGCTCACTGCTAAAATGGCAGACGCTCTCCTGGAAGGAAACCAAGGTACAGAGCAACAAGCAACAACAACTGCGTAAGCATGTGTGTTAAAGGGTGGACTGAGGGTGTCAGAACCCCCGTCCATCCTTTTTTGCTGAATAGCGTCGCCGAGGTTAACAGGTGACTTGCTTTTCGATTATAATAGGATCGTAACTTTTCGAGGAGGTTTCACTCAATGGCAATTAGTGCACAAGCGGTTAAAGAACTGCGCGAGCGTACAGGCGCAGGTATGATGGATTGCAAACGCGCGCTGGAAGAAACAGCAGGCGACATGGAAAAAGCAATTGACTTGCTCCGTGAACGCGGTATCGCGAAAGCAGCAAAAAAATCTGGTCGTATCGCAGCTGAAGGTCTGACTGCAACTGCGGTAGCTGGAAACGTTGCAGCAGTTGTAGAAGTTAACTGCGAAACTGACTTCGTAGCGAAAAACCCTGAGTTCCAAACACTCGTGAAAGACATCGCTGAGCACGTTGTATCCCAACGTCCTGCAACAGTTGAAGAAGCTCTGGAGCAACCGTTCAAAGGTGCTGGCGAGACTCTGGCTCATGTGATCAATGAGAAAATCGCGACTATCGGAGAAAACATCTCCTTCCGTCGTTTTGCACTCTCTGAGAAAACTGACGCTGGCGTATTCGGTGCTTACCTGCACATGGGTGGCCGCATTGGCGTTCTGGTAACTTTGGAAGGTACACAAGACGAAACACTGGCACGCGACCTGGGCATGCACGCAGCAACGTCCAACCCACGTTTTGCTAACCGTGAAGAAGTTTCCGCTGATGAGATCGAGCGTGAGCGTGAAGTTCTGAAAAACCAAGCACTGGCTGAAGGCAAACCTGCTAACATCGTTGAGAAAATGGTAGAAGGCCGCCTCTCCAAATTCTTCGAAGAATACGTACTGGTTGAGCAACCATTCGTAAAAGATACGGACAAGAAAGTAGCTGTTCTGCTGAAAGAAGCAGGTGCTACCTTGAAAGGTTTCGCTCGCTTCCAAGTAGGCGAAGGTATCGAGAAGAAACAAGAAGATTTCGCAGCTGAAGTAATGGCTCAAGTTAATAAGCAATAATAAAGGTTATAGGGAACACCTTCGTGTTCCCTATTTTCAAAGCGAGAGTTTCACTTTGTGTGAAACTCTCTGCATGTAAATAGCAGTGTGTACCTGTTCCCAATTAGAAGGAATGAAGACTGGGCACAGAGAATGATTCATGAATGGAGGCCGTTTCACATGCCACTTCCTGCCTATAAACGGGTTGTGTTAAAGTTGAGTGGGGAAGCTTTGGCGGGGGACTTAGGGTATGGTATTGACCCAAAGGTAATTTTCTCCGTCGCTAACCAGATCAAGGAAATCGTAGAATTGGGTGTACAAGTCGCAGTAGTCGTCGGAGGAGGTAACATCTGGCGCGGACTTTCCGGCAGCTCTAAAGGAATGGATCGAGCAACAGCCGATTACATGGGGATGCTGGCCACGATTATGAACTCACTCGCCTTGCAGGATGGGTTAGAAAAAGTGAACGTCCCGACTCGTGTTCAAACCTCGATTGAGATGAGACAGGTAGCAGAACCATACATACGCCGTCGTGCCATTCGCCATTTGGAAAAAATGCGTGTGGTCATCTTCGCTGCCGGTACTGGTAACCCTTACTTTTCAACGGATACGACAGCTGCTCTGCGTGCAGCTGAGATTGAAGCTGAGGTAATCCTGATGGCGAAAAACAAGGTAGACGGTGTGTACTCTGCAGACCCAAGCCTTGACCCGAACGCTAAGAAGTACGACCAGTTGACATTCCTGGAAGTGCTGAATAAAGGGTTAGGTGTCATGGATTCAACAGCGTCCAGCTTGTGCATGGATAACAGTATTCCGTTGATCGTCTTTAACATTTCTGAAGAAGGCAATATTCGTCGGGCAGTAATGGGCGACAAAATCGGTACTCTAGTGAAAGGGGAATAATTATGCCACAAACTGTGCTAAATGACATGGAAGATCGCATGAATAAAGCGATCAATGCTTTGAAAAGAGACCTGTCCAGCTTGCGTGCAGGTCGTGCGAACCCAGCGATGCTGGATCGTGTTACAGTAGACTACTACGGCACTCCAACGCCGATTAGCCAATTGGCAAACATCAGCGTACCAGAACCACGTATGCTGACAATCCAGCCTTGGGATAAAACGGCGCTCAAAGAAATTGACCGTGCGCTGCAACAATCGGATTTGGGAATTTCTCCATCCAACGATGGCGTGATTATCCGCCTGATCATTCCTCCACTCACAGAAGAGCGTCGTAAAGAGCTCGTGAAGCTGGCAGGAAAAGGTGGAGAAGAAGCAAAGGTAGCCATTCGTAACATCCGTCGTGATGCAAACGATGAAATCAAAAAGCTTGAAAAAGCTGCTACTATTTCTGAGGACGATTCCCGACGTCATCAAGAAACCATACAAAAAACGACGGATAAATTCATCGCCGAAGTTGATAAGATCGTTAAGGACAAAGAGAAAGACATTTTGGAAGTATAGGTAATGGTAATCCCCCTCGTTTGAGGGGGATGTACGTCTATATCTCTCATTACGGGGGAACACTTTATGTTAGAACATCTAGCGCGCAAATGGGGCCGCAAAGAAAAGCAATCGGAGCCAGCCGAGTTGGATCGTTCCGGTAAGATTCCGGAACATGTGGCGATTATTATGGATGGTAACGGTCGTTGGGCCAATAAGCGCAGTTTACCCCGGGTTGCCGGGCACCGTGCAGGAATGAAAGCAGTAAAAGAAGTCGTCAAGGCTGCAGACGAGATCGGCGTTCGTTATATGACGATGTACGCATTCTCTACCGAAAACTGGAAGCGTCCACGCGATGAAGTGGATTTTCTCATGAAACTTCCGCAGGAATTTTTGTCGACAGAATTGGATGAATTAATAGAACGTGGTGTCCGCATACGCATGCTGGGCAGTAAAAACGAGCTGCCTTCTCATACGCTGAAAGCACTGCTGGAAGCAGAAGAGAGAACGAAGGACAATAGCGGTCTGCAATTGAATTTTGCCCTGAATTACGGTGGGCGAGATGAACTGGCAAAAGCATTTTCAGTGATGGCAGCACAAGTAAAAGCAGGCGAGCTTCAACCAGAACAGCTGACAGAGGAATTGATATCGAGCTACCTGTATACAAGCGAAATTCCCGATCCAGACCTCTTGATTCGCACAAGTGGAGAGATTCGCTTGAGTAACTTTATGCTGTGGCAATTAGCATATACAGAATTATGGTTTACGGACGTGCTATGGCCTGATTTTACCCGTGAACATTTTTATCAAGCAATCGTGGAATACCAAGGCCGAGCTCGTCGCTACGGGGCGGTATAGCCGAGAGGTGGAATCAGTTGAAGCAACGTATAATAACAGGCCTGATTGGTGGGGCTGCTTTTCTATTATTGATGTATGCTGGTGGAGTTTGGTACTCACTATTAGTGTTTTTACTGGCTGTCATTGGCTATTTTGAATTTATGAGAATGGCTGGCATTCAGTCATTTTATTTGGCAGGATTGCTCGGATATGTATTGATGTTAAGCATTTTATGGCCGTCTCTATTATTTTCGGATTGGCTCAGTATCAGCTTGCCGGATCTGATGCTGCCCGTCCTCCTGCTCTTGTTGATTTACTCCGTTTTACGGAAAAATCAGTTTCACATTGAACACGTCGCCCTTACGCTGGTGGGGGCGTTATACATAGGCTACGGTTTTACTTATATGGCCGCTACCCGAAACCTACCTGAAGGATTCATGCTTACGGTCATGGTCATTATGGGAATCTGGTCCACTGACTCGGGCGCCTATTTTGTCGGAAAAGCAATAGGTAAACGTAAACTGTGGCCAGAAATAAGTCCAAACAAGACGGTGGAAGGGGCCTTAGGCGGTCTGGTCGCTTCTGTCTTGATTGTTCTTTCCATCAATGCAAGCTTTGGACATTTTGCGATTGATCAGGCTTTGACCATTGCACTTGTTGCAGGGATCGTCGGGCAATTGGGGGATTTGGTTGAGTCGGCTTTCAAGAGGCATTTCCATGTGAAAGATTCAGGACAGCTCATCCCGGGGCACGGGGGCGTTTTGGATCGCTTCGATAGTTTTTTGCTCGTCTTTCCGGTTCTACATCTATTAGGTATTGTCTAAAACCTTTTGCATATAGAAAGAGATATAGAGGGTGAAATCCGTGAAAAAAATAGCGCTCTTAGGTTCAACGGGGTCCGTTGGAACGAGCACGCTTGAAGTCGTAGACCAGCATCCTGAGGATTTTTCGGTGGTGGCTATGGCTGCTGGAACAAACGTCGACCTATTGACACTCCAGGTGGAAAAGTTCAAGCCCGAGCTCGTTTCTGTAGGAAATGAGAAGGCTGCCGTTGAACTGCGAGATAGATTGGCGGGGAAGTCTCAACCAGAAATTGTTTACGGAGCGGAAGGCTTGGAACTGGTTGCCCGTCATGAAGCTGCCAATTTCGTTATGACCGCTGTTGTCGGCAGTGTAGGGGTCGCACCTACACTCGCTGCGATTGAGGCGGGAAAAACAATTGGACTGGCCAACAAAGAGACACTGGTGAGCGCTGGCCCTGTCGTCATGAAACGAGCGAAAGAAAAAGGCGTATCGATTATACCAGTAGACAGCGAGCATTCAGCTGTCTACCAATGTCTGCAAGGCGAACGTAAGGAAGATGTGGCAAAGATTATTTTGACCGCATCAGGCGGTTCCTTCCGTCACCTCTCTCGCGAGGATCTCCAGCAAGTGACAGTAGAGCAGGCATTGGCTCATCCGAATTGGAGCATGGGTGCAAAAATTACCATCGATTCTGCTACCATGATGAACAAAGGTTTTGAAGTGATCGAGGCTCATTGGCTGTTTGATTTGCCTTATGAGCAGATCGAATGCGTATTGCATTATGAAAGTATCATACACTCTATGGTAGAATACAAAGACAGAGCGGTCATGGCCCAACTCGGTACACCGGATATGAAGGTTCCGATTCAGTACGCCATGAGCTATCCCATCAGAAAAAAACTGCCTACGGAACCACTTGATTTGGTCAAGATCGCCACGCTTCATTTTGCAGCCATGGATTATGAGCGTTATCCTCTGTTAAAATTAGCGTATGAGTGCGGCATGGCAGGAGGTACGCATACTGCAGTACTGAATGCAGCCAATGAGGTCGCAGTTGATATGTTCTTGAAGGGAGCGATCCGTTTTTTAGACATCGAAAAGGTCGTCCGGAAAACGTGCGAAGCTCACCCTGGTGTAGCGAGTCCTGAGCTTGCAGATATTTTTGCAGCAGATGAGTGGGCACGCTCTTATGCGCTCGTCTCCATTTAAGGAATATGAGAGTTAGATACTTGACAGAAAGGTGGCTGTTCACTTGCCTTTGCCCAACCTGGATTCCGTTGAATCAATTCTCGCGATTGTCGTTGTATTTGGGGTACTTGTCTTTGTGCACGAACTAGGACACTTCCTTCTGGCCAAGAAGGCAGGGATCTTATGTCGTGAATTTGCACTGGGAATGGGGCCAAAAATTTTTCGCGTGAAGCGGGGAGAAACGGAATACACCTTACGCCTGTTACCCATCGGTGGTCTCGTTCGCATGGCGGGAGAAGACCCGGAGATGGATATGTTAAAACCGCACATGGAAGTAAGCGTGGAGCGGGATGCGTTAGGAAAGGTCACACATATTTTGCTCGATGGGCCAAGTTCTGGTTCTGCTCGTGTGATTACCGGTACGGTGGTACAATTTGATTTGGAGCAAAATTTAAATATCGTACTTGAACTGGACGGAGAGCAGAAGACGTTTGCTGTTCATCCACAGGCTCAGCTGGTCAAGGATGGACAAGAAGTACAGATTGCCCCTCTGAACAGACAGTTCAAAGGCAAGACGGTTTCACAACGTTTTTGGGCGATTTTTGCGGGACCTGCAGCCAACTTTTTGCTGGCGTTTGTTTTGTTTATCGTGATCGGCTTCTTGTACGGCGTACCAAATGGCAGCTATCTGGGGGATGTAATCCCGGGAGGACCTGCTGCTCAAGCTGGATTATTGCCAGGTGATAAGGTGATCGCGATTCAAGGTCAGCCGGTATCCTCGTGGAAAGACGTTGTAGAGAAGATCAGCAAAGCGCCGGATCAACAGTTAACGTTTGAGTACGAGCGCAATGGCCAGCGTTTGACTGTGCCAGTGAAAGTAGGGAAAGACGAAAACAACGTGGGCAAAATCATGGTAACCAATGCACTCACGTTTGCCCCAGGAGAAGTTCTCAAATACGGTGCGAACTCCACTTACGACTTTACGGTGATGATCCTGAAAAGCTTGGGAATGCTCGTAACCGGAGAATACGGATTAAAGGACTTGAGTGGTCCAGTCGGTATTTTCAAGATGACTGGAGAGGTTGCGCAACAAGGCATGGCGATTCTGTTGAAATGGGCTGCTGTATTGAGCATTAACCTTGGGTTGTTCAATCTGTTGCCATTGCCAGCCTTGGATGGCGGACGTCTCGCATTCTTGGGAGTAGAGGCACTGCGTGGTCGACCTGTTGACCCGCATAAAGAAGGAATGGTTCATTTCTTGGGCTTTGCCTTTTTGATGTTGCTAATTTTGGTAGTGACTTGGAATGATCTGCAACGATTGTTCTCCTAATCACGTACTAACACGATAGAAAGAAAAACAGACATACGTAAAAGGATGGTGCAAAATGTTCAAGCGCGAGGAGACGAAACCGGTTTTTGTAGGTGGAGTGCAAATCGGGGGCCAAAAAAGCGTAGTCATCCAATCGATGACGACAGCAGACACACGCGATGTAGAAAAAACTCTGGCCGAGATTCAGAGACTGCACGATGTCGGTTGCCAAATTGTTCGCTTGGCCGTCATCAATGAAGATGCAGCACGTGCCATCAAAAAAATTAAAGAACGTTCTCCATTGCCGCTTGTTGCCGACATTCATTTCGACCACAAGCTGGCATTGATTGCACTGGAGAGCGGGATTGATAAAATTCGAATCAACCCAGGAAACATCGGTTCAAAAGAAAAAACGCAACGCGTAGTGGAAGCGTGCCGTGAGCGCAATGTTCCGATCCGTATCGGGGTCAACTCCGGTTCTGTCGAGAGAAGACTTTTGGAAAAATATGGGTACCCTTCTCCAGAAGCAATCGTAGAAAGTGCGATGGACCACGTGCAAATTCTGGAAGACCTGAATTACGACAACATCGTCATTTCCTTGAAGTCTTCCGATGTTCCAACAATGATCCAAACCTATTCGTTGATGGCACAGAAGCGCAACTATCCATTGCACGTTGGTGTAACGGAAGCAGGCACACAGTTCTCCGGCAGCATTAAGTCTTCAGTTGGGATCGGAACGGTATTGTCGATGGGAATCGGTGACACCATCCGTGTATCCCTGACGGCTGATCCTGTTGAAGAAATTAAAGTAGCCAAACAAATCCTTCGCAGCTTGGATATCGTGAACAACGATCCAGTGGTCATTGCATGCCCATCTTGCGGTCGATGCGCAATTGATCTGATCGGCCTGGCAACAAAAGTCGAGGATGCTGTTTCCACGCTGAAAGTACCGTTAAAAGTAGCGGTAATGGGTTGCGCGGTAAATGGTCCTGGTGAAGCTCGTGAAGCAGATGTAGGTGTTGCTGGCGGAAATGGCGAGGGCTTGATTTTCCGTAATGGTGAAATTGTTCGGAAAGTAAAAGAAACCGAGTTGTTTGAAGAGCTAATGAAAGAAATTGAAGAAATAGTAAACGAGCAAAAAACTACAACTGTAGGATAATGCACGTTGATTGCTGATGAGGCATAAGGAGGACACGCACGTGTTGAAGCAAAGTCAAATGTTGATCCCTACCCTGCGGGAAGTGCCATCCGACGCGGAGATTGCCAGCCACAAGCTGCTGCTCCGCGCAGGTATGGCCCGCCAACTGGCTTCCGGTATTTATACGTACCTGCCCCTGGCGCTCCGTTCCCTGCAAAAAATCCAAGCGATTGTGCGTGAAGAAATGAACAATGCTGGGGGACAAGAACTGTTGATGCCAGCGATGCAACCAGCTGAGCTGTGGCATCAAACGGGTCGTTGGGATGTATACGGTCCCGAGCTCGTCCGCCTGCGTGATCGTCATGATCGTCCTTTTGCCTTGGGTCCAACCCACGAAGAAGTCATTACGAGTCTCGTGCGTGATGAGATTAACTCTTACAAAAAACTCCCGATCAACCTTTATCAAATTCAAACCAAGTTCCGTGATGAAGTACGTCCACGCTTCGGTTTGATTCGTTGCCGCGAGTTTATTATGAAGGATGCTTACTCTTTTGATACGACACAAGAAGGTCTGGATCGCAACTTCCAGGCGATGTACGATGCGTACACGAACATCTTTACCCGTGTAGGCTTGAACTTCCGTGCAGTAGAAGCGGATGCAGGTGCAATCGGCGGAAAAGGCACTTACGAATTCATGGCGTTGTGTGACATTGGGGAAGACACGATTGCTTATTCTGAAGAAGGCGATTATGCGGCCAACTTGGAAAAGGCAGAGGTCGTGTACAAGCCATCTGCGAAGCCAGCAACAGAAGCGCCAGCTCGAGAAAAATTGCATACGCCTGGCACTAAAACGATCGACCAATTGGTACAAGCACTGCAAATCGAAGCAAAGCAAATCATCAAGAGCCTCATTTACCGCGTAGACGACAAGCTGGTTATGGTGCTGGTCCGCGGTGATCATGAGATCAATGAAGTGAAGCTGAAAAACTTGTATGATGCGACGATCGTTGGACTGGCTTCTGAAGCGGATATCGTTTCGGTGACAGGAGCGCCTGCAGGATTTGTTGGCCCTGTTGGCATTGATCCTGAAAAAGTGGAAATCATCGCGGACAATTTTGTTCAAGATGTTTATGATGGTGTCGTCGGTGCCAATGAAACAGACTATCATCTGACTCACGTAGTTGCTGGCCGCGATTTCACGGTTTCCCAGTACGCTGACTTGCGCAACATTACAGAAGGCGACGAGTGCCCTCGTACAGGTGGTGTTATCAAGTTTGCACGTGGTGTAGAAGTCGGTCACGTATTCAAGCTGGGTACGAAATACTCCACTGCGATGGGTGCTACGTACCTGGATGAGAACGGCCGTAGTCAACCGATGATCATGGGTTGCTACGGAATCGGTGTATCTCGTACAATTGCGGCAGTGATCGAGCAGAACAACGATGAAAATGGTATCATTTGGCCAGTATCTGTTGCACCTTTCCATGTGCATGTGATTCCGGTCAATGTTAAAGTAGAAGAGCAACGTCAAACTAGTGAACAAATTACAGAAGCACTGCGCAAGGCTGGCGTCGAGGTTTTGTTTGACGATCGTCCTGAGCGTGCTGGTGTGAAGTTTAAAGACGCTGATTTGATCGGACTGCCTCTGCGTATTACGGTTTCCGATAAAGCGGCACAAGAAGGAACAGTTGAAGTGCGTATCCGCAAAAACGGTGAAACACATGATGTGAAGCTGGATCAATTGGTCGATGAAGTGAAAGGTTTCCTATCCCGTGTTGACCAAACCGGAGCTGCGTTGTTCGGGAACTAGTTGCATGCAGGAATAAGAAGGATTTTGTCGAATTTTTACGGGGTACTCCCCTAGATTAACGGGGAGTGCCTCTTTTTCTTGTTTGAACGCTCACTTATAGGGAAGGTGGGAAAACCGTGGACCGTTTACAAGAGCAAAAACATCGCTTCTCCCTATTGGTCAAGCAAATGGAAGTTCCTGACGAATGGGTGGAGCGATTTTTTCTTGATGCTCAGATTGAAAAGCTAGAGCTGTATAAGCAAAACAAAGAATGGGTTTTTCACTTTGCCCTCCCGAGAATGATACCTGCGGATGTTTATGCAGCTTTTACCAAGCGATTGACGCATACATTTTCACATCTAGCCAAAGTAGATACCCGATTTCGCTATCACCAAAAGCCGTCTCTCGATCACGTAGTCGAAGAGTATTGGGATGTCTTGCTGGCGGGGCTGGAGCCAACGCTGAACTCCTTGGCAGTTACGATGCGTCAAGCGCGTAAGCAAGTCGACCAACAGGAAGTCAAGGTGTACTTGCCAACGGAGATGTCCGTTGAGGTTGCCAAGCGAAAACGAGCGGATAATGAGCTTTTGGCTGCTTTCCAGAAAGCTACCGATTGCTCGATGCGCTTTTCTTTCCATGGGGAAGAAAGCGATGACGCGTATAAGGCCTTTGAGGAGCAACGGAAAGAAGAAGAACGTGCTCTTGTCGAGGTTGTGATGACGGCTGTCGCGCAAGATAGCAAGTCGTCTGATAAAGCTGAGGCTGTCACTACGCTCATGATGGGCTATGAAATCAAGGATGCGCCGATCCCGATTTGCGAGATTCAAGATGAAGAACGCCGTATCGTCATCCAAGGAACCGTGTTTAACGTAGAAGTAAAAGAGCTTCGCAGTGGACGTCATTTGCTCACATTCAACATTTCTGACTATACGGATTCTCTCACGGTGAAGATGTTCTCTCGTGATAAAGAAGATGTGAAAATGCTCGAATTGCTGAAAGACGGCATGTGGGTGAAAGTGCGGGGAAGTGTCCAGCATGATACGTTTGTACGCGATCTCGTTATGAATGCCAATGATTTGAACCAGATTGAGCAGGTCATTCGAAAAGATCAAGCGGAAGAGAAACGCGTCGAGCTTCATTGCCATACGCCGATGAGTGCGCTGGATGCCGTTGCATCTGTAAAATCACTGATCTCGACGGCAGCAAAGTGGGGTCATAAAGCCATTGCTGTCACTGACCATGGTGTCGTACAGGCTTTTCCAGAAGCGTATTCCATCGCCAAAAAGAACAACATCAAATGCATTCTCGGTATGGAAGCGTATGTAGTCGAGGATGGTATCGATATCGTTTACAACCTGCAAGCAGACAATAATCTTTCCATTGATGAAAATACGGAATACGTCGTGTTTGATACGGAGACGACGGGTTTAAACGCGTCAGAGCATACAATCATCGAGATTGCGGCTGTCAAAATGAAAGGCGCGGAAATTGTCGACCAATGGACGGAGCTGATTGACCCGCAATTGGAAATTGGGCCAAAGACAACCGAGATTACGGGGATTACGAACGAAATGCTCCGCGGGCAAGAGACACTCGATGTGGTACTCCGCAAGTTCAAGGACTTTACTGGTGACGCTATCCTGGTTGCACATAATGCAGAGTTTGACAAAGCGTTTATCAACGCCTGCGCCAAACGGATAGGCATGGAGCCATGGACCAATCCATTTTTAGATACGCTGCCTTTGGCGCGCTTGATGTACAAAGGAATGCGCAATTATCGTTTGGGATCATTAGCGAAAAAGTTCAATGTCGAGCTCATCAATGCCCACCGTGCGTTGGACGATACCGTTGCCTTGGCTCACGTATTCCAGCAAATGTTGAAGGACATTAAAGAAGCGGAAATCAAATCGCTAGCAGAGTTGAATGAAAAAAGTAACGAAGAGGCCGACTATAAAAGCGGACGCCCATTCCATGCGACCATTCTCGTGCAAAATAAAGAAGGCCTCAAAAATCTATACAAGCTCGTAAGTCGCTCCCATGTGGAAACATTCTTCCGTTGGCCACGAATTCAGCGAAGCCAGCTGACCAAATATCGCGAAGGCTTGCTAATTGGTACGGCGTGCAAAGACGGAGAACTCATGCAATCGATTCTCCGCGGTAAGTCACCTGAAGAATTGAAGGAAGTTGCTGCTTTTTACGACTTTTTGGAATTACAGCCGATCGCTCATTACTCACCACTGTTGCGTAATGAAGAAATTCCTTCGCTGGAGACGATGAAAGGCTACCATGAAAAGATCGTCCAAATGGGAAAAGAGCTCGGTAAGCTGGTCGTTGCAACAGGGGATGTGCACTTCCTGAATCCCCAGGATGAGATCTTCCGTGATGTTTTCTTACTGTCAAAAGGTGATCCAACCGCAGGCAACCAGCCGCCGCTGTACTTTCATACAACGGATGAGATGCTGGAGGCGTTCTCCTTTTTGGGGGAAGAGACCGCAAAAGAAATTGTCGTGACGAACACAAATGCCATCGCGGATATGATTGAGGATATAAGTCCGATTCCTGACAAGCTGTACACGCCGATCATTGAAGGAGCGGACGATGAGCTGCGTCAAATGTGTTATGACAAAGCAAGGTCATTGTATGGTGACCCATTGCCCGAACTGGTCGAGCATCGCTTGGAAAAAGAGTTGAACAGTATCATCAAGCACGGGTTCGGTGTGATTTATTTGATTTCGCAGCGTTTGGTAACGAAATCGTTGAATGATGGTTACCTGGTAGGTTCACGTGGATCTGTAGGCTCGTCTTTTGTTGCGACGATGTCTGAGATTACAGAGGTAAACCCATTGCCACCTCACTATCGCTGCCCAAATTGCAAGCACAGCGAGTTTATTACAGATGGTTCAATCGCCTCTGGGTTTGACTTGGAGGATAAAGCATGTACACAATGTGGAACCATGTATGCCAAGGACGGACAGGACATCCCGTTCGAGACGTTCCTCGGCTTTAAAGGAGACAAGGTACCGGATATTGACTTGAACTTCTCTGGCGATTATCAGCCGCGTGCACACAAGTACACACAGGAGCTGTTCGGAGCAGATTACGTATATCGTGCAGGAACGATTGGTACAGTTGCGGAAAAAACAGCGTATGGCTACGTGCGCAAGTACGCCGACGAACGAGGCATGACTTTGCGCAATGCGGAGATAGCTCGAATCGTCAACGGCTGCACAGGTGTAAAAAGGACGACAGGGCAGCATCCGGGCGGTATTATCGTAGTTCCTGACTACATGGAAATTGAAGACTTTTGTCCGATTCAGTTCCCGGCTGATGATAATGAGTCAGAATGGCGCACAACCCATTTTGACTTCCACTCCATTCATGACAACTTGCTAAAACTTGATATTCTGGGACACGACGATCCGACCGTCATACGCATGCTGCAAGACTTGACGGGAATGGACCCGAAGACGATTCCACTGGATGATAAAAAGACAATGTCCATCTTCAGTTCGACGGAAGCCTTGGGGGTTACACCGGAGCAAATCGGAACGAACATGGGGACATTGGGCATACCTGAGTTCGGAACCAAATTCGTGCGACAGATGCTAGAAGACACCAAACCGACTACGTTTGCCGAGCTTGTTCAGATTTCTGGACTCTCTCACGGTACGGACGTTTGGTTGAACAACGCGCAGGACTTGATCCGCAACGGTACATGTAAGCTGCCAGACGTAATTGGTTGTCGTGATGATATCATGGTGTATTTGATCTATAAAGGGCTAGAGCCGTCCCGTGCCTTTAAGATCATGGAGTCCGTGCGTAAGGGTAAAGGGGTTCCCGAGGAAGATCAGGAAGAAATGCGCAACAACAACGTGCCAGAATGGTATATTCAGTCGTGCCAGCGGATCAAGTACATGTTCCCGAAGGCGCATGCGACCGCCTATGTCATGATGGCTGTACGGATTGCCTATTTCAAGGTTCATCGACCATTGGAGTTTTACGCGACGTATTTCACGGTTCGCGCAGATGACTTTGATATTCCGCTGATGGTCAAAGGCTCAGCGGCGATCAAGCAAAAGATCGAAGAGATCGAGGGCAAGGGACACGATGCACAGCCAAAAGAAAAGGCATTGCTGACTGTTTTGGAGATGGCGTTGGAAATGGTAGAACGCGGCTTCCGCTTTGCCAACGTTGATTTGTACAAATCGGACGCTACTCGCTTCTTGATCGAGGGTGATTCTCTTATCGCCCCATTCAACGCCCTGCCTGGTTTAGGGACGAATGCAGCGATCAGCATCGTGCAAGCGAGAGAGCAAGGAGAGTTTTTGTCCAAGGAAGACCTCCTGTCCCGTTCCCGTATCTCCAAGACCATTTTGGAGTTCCTGGACGAGCAAGGTGCCTTGAAAGGATTACCAGAATCCAACCAGCTATCCTTGTTCTAAGGCGTGCAGTCAAGGCTCACAGTCATCCAAAGGTTGTCAGGAGAGGGCTGTTATGCTATAATTTTTTTGGAAATACTGGTTTTATACGCATGGCAGAACGAGAGTGGGGAAACCCACTCTTTCTTTCTGGCTACACCTCATGGTTCAAACGAGAAGGAGGTACTTGCTTGAGCAAGGTAACAGGCATCGTCACTGAACTCGTCACGCCCATTGTTGAAGAATTGGGCCTGGAGCTAGTTGACATCGAGTACAAAAAGGAAGGCAGCAACTGGTTTCTGCGCGTGTTTATCGACAATGAAACTGGCAACATCGATATCGATGACTGCAGCCTTGTCAGCGAGAAGCTGAGTCAAAAACTAGACGAAGTAGATCCCATCCCTACTGCATACTTTTTAGAAGTATCTTCGCCGGGTGCTGAGCGCCCATTGCGCAAGGATAAGGATTTCCTGAAAGCTGTCGGCCGAAATGTGCATATCACAACCAAAGAGCCGGTAGAAGGAGCAACCACGTTCGAGGGCGAACTGATATCCTTTGAGGATGGCAAGCTGACTGTAAAAGAAGCAAAGAAAACGTATGTAATTTCCCAAGAGCAAATTGACACAGCGAGAATGGCAATTGTCTTTTAATTTTTCAGCTGTGTAGCCTGTGGTAAGTAAAGGAGGAGGCAACGAAAGTCATGAACGGCGATTTTATCGAGGCTTTAGAAGCCATTGAGAGAGAGAAAGGCATCACCAAAGACGTACTGATTGAGGCCATCGAAGCGGCTCTTATCTCTGGATACAAACGTAACTTCAACTCGGCCCAAAATGTACGGGTGGATGTAAATCGTCATTCAGGTATGGTGCGTGTGTTTGCGCGGAAGACCGTAGTGGAAGAGGTATTGGATCCGCGCCTGGAGATCTCTCAAGAAGCAGCACAAGAAATCGATCCTAACTTCCGTCTGGAGGACATCGTCGAAATCGAGGTAACGCCTCGTGATTTCGGACGTATTGCTGCTCAGACAGCGAAGCAAGTGGTTACACAGCGCATTCGCGAAGCGGAGCGCGGTTTGATCTACAGCGAGTTTATTGAGCGTGAAGACGATATCGTAACAGGCGTCGTTCAGCGTATGGACGCTCGCAATTATTACATTGATCTGGGTAAGGCGGAAGCCGTTATGCCGATCACCGAAAAAATGCCATCCGAAGATTTTAAATCACAAGATCGCGTGAAGGCATACATCATCAAAGTAGAGAAAACCACTAAAGGACCGCAAATCGTCGTTTCCCGTACTCACCCGGGGCTTTTGAAGCGTCTCTTCGAATTAGAAGTGCCAGAAATATATGACGGTGTGGTTGAAATCAAATCTGTTGCGCGCGAAGCGGGCGATCGCTCGAAGATCGCTGTGCATTCCATCAACGCAGATGTTGATCCAGTAGGGGCTTGTGTCGGTCCAAAGGGCATGCGCGTCCAAACGATCGTTACGGAGCTGAAAGGCGAAAAGATCGACATTGTTCGTTGGTCTGAAGATCCTGCCGAGTACGTAGCCAATGCACTCAGTCCTGCAAAAGTGCTGCATGTTGAGGTGAACGTAGCGGAGAAGGTTACTCGTGTGATCGTTCCCGATTATCAATTGTCTCTGGCGATTGGTAAGCGTGGCCAAAACGCACGCTTGGCAGCCAAGCTGACTGGCTGGAAGATCGATATCAAGAGCGAGTCCCAAGCCGACCAAGAAGGCATCGCTTATCCAAAAGAAGTAGAGAGCGATGAAGGGACGGACAACGAATAATCATGAAGCAAAAAAAGATCCCGTTGCGTAAGTGCATTGTTTGCCAAGGAATGTTTCCGAAAAAGGAATTAATCCGCGTCGTCCGGACGCCAGAAGAAGAGATCGTCATTGATCTTACTGGAAGGGCGGCGGGACGCGGTACCTATGTGTGTCGGCAGGAAAGCTGTCTGAAGCCGGATGCGTTCGCATCGGGAAAATGGAAAAAAGTGCTGGAACGTGCCCTCAATATGTCCATCTCCCAAGAAAAGTATGATGCTTTCCGTGAGAAATGGCTGGAGATGGTGGGAAAATGACCCCAAAAGCAGCACAATTACTCGGATTGGCGATGCGTGCGAGAAAGATCGTTACCGGAGAGGAATTGGTCATTACCGCTGTGCGTAATGGGCAGGCCCGCCTGGTATTGCTCGCATCAGATGCATCAGACAATACCGCCAAGAAAGTAAAGGATAAATGTTCCTATTACGGTGTCTCATGTGTAACCACTGGCGACCGACATTCATTGGGACACGCAATCGGAAAAGATGGGCGCGTTACCGTGGCGGTAACCGATGGGAAATTGGCCGAAAGCATTCAGCGTCTGCTCACCTAACTTAGAAAGGGTGAAGTATATTTGAAGACACGTGTGTATGAGTATGCCAAACAGCACAACATGAGCAGCAAGGAAATCCTCAATTTGCTAAAACGATTGAATATAGAAGTAGCAAATCATATGAGTATCATGGAAGAAGGGACGATCAAAAGGATCGAGGATCACATGGCCAAATTGCGTTCTGGTGCCAAACCGGAAGCGCGTAGTACACCTAGTGATGCAAGACCCAAACAAACGGACGATCAACGACGCCCCAACGACTCCAGAGGACAACAGATCAAACCCCAGCAGCAAGCGGGGCAAGCTCAACCGGTTAGAAATGACAGACCAAACAGCGATCGCGGAGCAAAGAACACAAGCACGAATCGTCCAGGAAATAGCAGTGCAAGTGGCAATCCCGATCAGCATAGTCCTCAGCATGGAAAAAATCAGGGGAAGAATCAGGAGAGAAAACCAAACAATATGAGAAGTCAACCTGCAAAGCCGTCTGACCGTAAGCCGCAGAATCAACAACGCCCACAAAACCAACAGCGTCCTCAAAATCAGCAACGACCACAAAACCAACAGCGTCCTGCAAACCAACCTGCAGCGAATCAAACGGAGGGTCGTACGGGGGAAGAGTTTGAGGATAAAGTAAAACTTCCTTCCAATGTTGGTTTGGAAAAGCGTGAGAAAATCAAAAAGGGCCCTCAAACCCAAAAGACATTCGAAGATAACAAAAAGAGTCAACCATTCCGTGGTGGTAATAACCGCAACAATCAAAACAACCGCCGTGGAGGAAATAACAACCGTGGTGGTGGTGGACAAAAACCGCAACGCCCTGTGATTGAACCACCTACAAAGATCACGTTTACAGAGTCTTTGACTGTAAATGAGTTGGCAGTGAAACTGCGCAAGGAACCAGCTGAAGTCATCAAAAAACTGTTCGGCTTGGGTATCATGGCGACGATCAACCAGTACCTTGATCGTGAAGCTATCGAACTCATTTGCGCGGACTACAACGTAGAAGTCGAAGAAAAAATCATCATCGATGAAACGAACTTCGAAACGTTGGAAGACGTAGATGCACCAGAAAGCCTGCGGGAGCGCCCACCAGTTGTTACCATCATGGGTCACGTTGACCATGGGAAAACAACCTTGCTGGACGCGATTCGCTCTACAAACGTAGTAGCGGGAGAAGCAGGCGGAATTACACAGCATATCGGTGCGTACCAAGTTGAGATCAAAGGGAAGAAAATTACTTTCCTCGATACACCAGGTCACGCGGCGTTCACAACCATGCGTGCACGCGGTGCGCAAATCACAGATATCACCATTCTGGTGGTTGCAGCAGATGACGGTGTCATGCCGCAAACCGTTGAGGCGATCAGCCATGCGAAAGCAGCAAATGTGCCGATCATCGTTGCTGTCAACAAGGTTGACAAACCAGAAGCAAATATTGACCGTATCAAGCAAGAGTTGACCGAATATGAGCTGGTTGCCGAAGAGTGGGGCGGCGATACGATCTTCTCCCCATTGTCCGCTAAACAGCGCACAGGTATCGAGGAATTGCTCGAGTACATCTTGCTCGTATCCGAAGTACAAGAACTGAAAGCCAACCCAGACAAACTTGCGCGCGGTACCGTTGTCGAAGCTGAGCTCGACAAGGGACGTGGTCCAGTTGCAACCATCTTGGTTCAACAAGGTACTCTCCGTGTAGGTGACCCTATCGTTGTCGGTTCCGCTTTTGGACGTGTGCGTGCGATGGTGAATGACAAAGGACGCCGTCTGAAAGAAGCAGGTCCATCTACGCCAGTAGAAATTACAGGTCTGAATGATGTTCCACAAGCAGGCGATCAGTTCCGTGTCTTTGAAGACGAGAAGAAAGCCCGCGCGATCGGGGAAGCACGTGCTTCCAAGCAACGTGAATCCGAGCGTCGTGAAAGCTCCCGCGTTTCTTTGGATGATTTGTTCCAACACATTCAAGAAGGCGATATCAAAGAACTGAACCTGATTGTAAAAGCAGACGTACACGGTTCTGTGGAAGCACTGCGCGGTTCTTTGGAGAAAATCGATGTCAACGGAACTCGTGTGAAGATCATTCATACAGGCGTTGGTGCGATTACAGAATCCGATGTTACACTGGCAAATGCTTCAAATGCGATCATTATTGGTTTTAACGTTCGTCCTGAACCAAATGCGCGCAGCATGGCTGAACAAGAGAAGATCGACATTCGCCTGCACCGTGTCATCTATACTGTAATCGAAGAGATCGAGTCTGCTCTCAAAGGTATGCTTGATCCAGTCTTCAAAGAAAACATTATCGGTCAAGCTGAGATTCGTGAAGTGTTCAAAGTATCCAAAGTCGGAAACATTGCTGGTTGCTATGTGACTGAAGGTAAATTGAGCCGCGATGCTGGTGCGCGTTTGATCCGTGAAGGCATTGTGATTTATGAAGGTAAGCTCGATACCCTCAAGCGCTTCAAAGATGATGCGAAAGACGTCGCTGCTGGCTATGAGTGCGGTCTGACTTTGGAACGCTTCAATGACCTCAAAATCGGAGACGTCATCGAAGCATTCGTCATGGTTGAAGTGAAACAATAATGGTAGCAGGTGTGCAGATTGAACTGTTTCTGCCCGCTAGCCAAAACCTGAAAGAAAAACGGGCCATCGTCAAAAGTCTGATCGGCAAGCTGCGGAGCCGATTTAACGTCTCCGCGGCAGAGGTGGCTTATCTCGAGCAATGGCAGCGTACCGTGTTGGGTATCGCTGCCGTTGCTAATGAGATCTCTTTTTTACAACAAGAAATGCAGGCTGTCATCCGATTCGTGGAAAACCATCCAGAGGTAGAGTTGATTCGCGTGGATACGGAATACTACGAGTAAGGAGCAGCCAGCGGAGGTGAAAATCGATGAATAAAACACGAATCAGCCGCGTAGGTGAAGAAATCAAAAAAGAATTGAGCCTCGTATTGCAGCGTGGACTCAAAGATCCTCGTGTCGGTTTCGTAACGGTAACAGATGTAGAGGTAAGCAGTGACCTGCAATTGGCAAAGGTTTTTGTCAGCATTTTCGGCAGTGAGGAAGAGCGTAAAGCTTCTCTTGCAGGTTTGACAAAAGCAAAAGGCTATTTGCGTACGGAGATCGGGAAACGCGTAAAGCTGCGTCACATTCCTGATTTTGTATTCAAACTGGACGAGTCCATTGACTACGGCAGCAAAATTGAATCAATCCTGCGGGAAATCTCCACAGAGGGAGAGAAACAGGATGAATCCTAATCAAATGGCTGTACAGGAAGCGGCGCGGTTTATGCAGGAGCACGACCGCTTCCTGGTTCTCTCTCATGTAAGTCCTGACGGAGATGCTACAGGATCTGCTTTGGGAGTCGTGCTCATGCTAGAACAATTGGGAAAAGAGTATGTGGTTGTAAACGAAGGGGAAACACCGATCAAGTTTAACTTCTTGCCGCGGTTTGACCGTCTTTATAACCTGCGCAAACAACCACTGAACGAAACGTTCGGGGCCGTAATCGCTGTAGACTGCGCGGATGAGTCGCGGATGGGCGATGTACGGTCTTTATTTGCGTCTGGCGCTGCTTTGCTGAATATCGATCACCACCCGACCAACGATCATTTTGGAACGGTAAATCTGGTTCGTCCGGATGCAGCCGCAACAGCGGAGATTTTATTTGATGTTGCAGAAGCAGCAGGGGTTTCTTTCAATGAAGAGCTTGCGCTGTGCATCTATACCGGACTTTTGACGGATACAGGCGGTTTCCGCTATTCCAATACATCACCGCGCGTCATGGAAATCGCTGCTCGATTACTAGGTTACGGTGTAAAGCCAGGAGACGTAGCAGAGCGGTGTCTGGAGGAAATTACTTTTGCCCATGTGAAAGTACTGCGACGCGCTCTCCAAACCCTGCAACTGTCCCATCAAAATCTGATTGCCTCTATCACAGTTTCAGCCGCAGATTTTGCCGAAGTGGGTGCAGAGCGGGAAGATGCTGGTGGATTGGTCAACTACTGCCGCAACATTGAAGGAGTCGAGGTCGGCGTTTCTTTTGTGGAAGCAGAACCAGGAGTGGTCAAGGTGAGCATGCGCGCTCGTGATCGGGTTGACGTAGCTGTCATTGCGAAGCAGCTCGGTGGTGGTGGACACGCAAAAGCAGCGGGATGCACGATCAAAGGCCCACTTTCAGAAGTACAGCAAAAAGTATGGACTGTGCTGGACGATGCAGTAGGAGTGAAATTCGATGAGTAACGTGAACGGCGTGCTGGTTATCGACAAGCCAGCTGGTATGACCTCTCATGATTGTGTAGCACGTATTCGTCGATTGTATGGAACGAAAAAGGTGGGGCACACGGGTACACTGGATCCAGATGTAACGGGTGTACTCCCCATTTGCGTGGGACACGCAACGAGGCTAGTTGAATATTTGCAAGAGCTGCCTAAGCGCTATGATGTAGTTATGCGCCTCGGCTCCACTACCACGACGGAAGATGCTTCCGGAGAAGTGGTGGAGCAAGCTGGAGTAGATGCAGGATCGATTACGACGGAGCGTATTCAAGCCCTGTTCCAATCCTTTTTGGGTGAAATGGAGCAGGTACCTCCGATGTTCTCTGCGGTAAAGGTAAACGGCAAGCGGCTGTACGACCTAGCTCGTGAAGGCACGGTGATCGAGCGGCAGGCACGGAAAGTGACGTTGTATGAGCTGACACTCCATAAGATTAGCGTGGATGGGGATACTGTCGATGTTGCATTCACGTGCACGTGCTCCAAAGGCACATACATGCGCACCTTATGTGTTGACCTCGGAGGCGCTCTGGGTTATCCTGCCCATATGAAGCTGTTGCGGCGAATTAAAAGCGGCCCGTTCCAGGAGCAAGAGGCAATCCCCCTCCAGCAAATTGAGGAACAGGCAGCAAATGGGGAAGACATTTCCCGCCACTTGGTCTCCATCCCTCAGGCAATCTCGTTCTTACCATCGTTTCAGGTCAAGCCAGAACGGATCAAAGCAGTACGTAATGGACTTGCGACTGCGCTTCCGGGCGTCACTGCGGAGGAAGGAAGTTTGATTTGCTTGTTTGCGGGGGAAGAATTACTTGGCATTCATCGCGTATGCCGTGGAGACAAAGGACTTTTCGCCAAACCAGAAAAAGTCTTTCCAGCCGAGGTGTAATCCGTGAAAACGATCTACCTGACATACCCGTTTCCGTCTGACCTGCAAGCGAATCCTTGTGCAATTGCACTTGGGTACTTTGATGGTGTACATATTGGGCATCGCCGTGTAATCCAAAAGGCGATTGATACAGCGAAAGCAAACGGATGGCAAAGTACGGTAGTGACCTTTGATCCGCATCCTCGAGAAGTTTTGGGGCAAAGCGGTTATACCCGCTATTTGACACCACTTGCAGACAAGCTCGAGCAATTCGAAAAGATGGGCGTAGATACCACATATGTGATGAAGTTCGATATTAGCTTTGCGGCTATTTATCCAGAAGATTTCATCGCAGAGTGCCTTCTTCCATTGGAATGCCGCCATATTGTCGTTGGCTTCGACTATACCTTTGGTTATCGCGGGATGGGGACTGCCCATACCTTGCAAGAAATGAGCAAAGGTCGCTATGGGCTCGACATCGTGGGTCCTGTAAATCGCTTGGGTGAAAAAGTGAGCAGTACGATCATCCGTGAATATCTTCATCATGGGGATGTCGAGCAGGTTCGCCATTTGTTAGGCCGCTCCTACAAAGTGCGCGGAACAGTCGTGCATGGGGACAAGCGTGGTCGAACCATTGGCTTTCCTACAGCGAACGTCCAAGTGAATCAGCCGTACTTGATCGGAAAGAATGGGGTCTACGGTGTTCGCTTTACCGTGGATGAACAAAGCTACTATGGTGTCATGAACGTAGGCATCAAGCCTACATTTGAACTGGAGAAAAAAGAAAAGTCACTAGAAGTGCACATTTTTGAGTTCTCTGGTGAAATCTATGACAAAGAAGTAGAAGTAGAGTTCTTGTTCTACATTCGGGAAGAGCAGAAATTTGCTGGAGTCGATGCACTCATCGCGCAAATTGGACGAGATGTACAAACGGCAAAGCAAAAATTCGCAGAGGGAATCTCGTAAAGGATTCTCTTTGCTTTTCACAAAATGGTATGCTATAATTCAAAACGTTGTACAGATAACCGTAGCTTGGCTGTCCGATTCTCACCGACGGCAGACTCGGCGAACGGTATAAAAAATGAGGAGGTGAGTCATGATGGCATTGACTCAAGAACGTAAAACTCAACTGATTCAAGAGTTCCGTACTCATGAGAACGACACCGGTTCACCGGAAGTGCAAATCGCTATCTTGACCGAAAACATTAACAATCTGAACGGACACTTGCGTACGCACAAGAAAGATCACCACAGCCGTCGTGGTCTCTTGAAAATGGTTGGTCAACGTCGTAACCTGTTGACATACCTGCGTGAAGCAGATGTTCAACGCTATCGTTCGGTTGTAGACCGCCTGGGTCTGCGCCGCTAATCAGCGTTTTGTAGAAAGCGGGTTCTGCCCGCTTTTTCTATCGTGTAGGAGGGTTTAGCGCAAGAAATGCGCTAAGCCCATCCGAAACGAGTAAAAGCATGGAAACAAATGGTTTGCTTACATTAGCTTCACAAAAGAAGCTTTTTTTATTATCTAGAACGACTGCCAAAGGTACCCATTTAATTTTTATCATGGCAGGAAATAATACATATAGGTAGAAAACAAAGTGTGTAAACGCACATTGTTGTGAAGGAGGACTGCTAGCATCATGGAGCAACAATACCGTACATATGACTTCGAACTGGCAGGCCGAAAACTGACCCTGGAATTTGGCAAAATGGCTAAACAGGCGCATGGTTCGGTCTTGGTTCGTTACGGCGATACAGCAATCCTGTCTGCAGTTACAGTCTCGAAAGAACCAAAACCACTTGACTTCTTTCCACTGACTGTAAACTATGAGGAACGTCTCTATGCGGTTGGGAAAATTCCTGGCGGCTTTATTAAAAGAGAAGGACGTCCAAGCGAAAAGGCGATTTTGGCTAGCCGCTTGATTGACCGCCCTGTCCGGCCTCTTTTTGCAGAAGGATTCCGTAACGATGTACAAATCGTAAATACTGTTCTGTCTGTGGATCAAGACTGCTCACCTGAAATCGCTGCGATGATCGGTACTTCCGCAGCGCTATGCGTCTCGGAGATTCCTTTTGAAGGTCCGATTGCAGGAGTAATCGTAGGACGAATTGACGGCGAGTTCGTCATTAACCCTACTGTAGCTCAAGCAGAGAAAAGCGATATTCACCTGACTGTCGCAGGTACGCACAAAGCGATTAACATGGTGGAAGCAGCTGCGAACCAAGTACCAGAAGCGGTAATGCTCGAAGCGATCATGGCTGGTCATGACGTGATCAAGCAACTGGTAGAATTCCAGAACATGATCGTGTCCGAAATCGGCAAGCAAAAGATGGAAGTCATTTTGCATGAGGTTGATCCTGAAATCGACCAAGCTGTGCGTGAATTTGCGGAAGCTCGCCTGAAAGAAGCAGTTCGCATCGAAGAAAAACAAGCACGCTACGATGCGATTGACGATATCAAGGCAGAAACCAAAGAGCATTTTGCAGCCAAGGACCCTGAGGCATATCCAGAGCAGGAAAAGATGATTAGCGAAGTACTGGGCAATATTGTTAAGGATGAGGTTCGCCGTCTGATTACGGAAGAGAAAGTCCGCCCTGATGGACGAGCTTTGCACGAAATCCGTCCGCTGTCCAGTGAGACAAACATTCTTTCCCGTACACATGGCTCTGCTATGTTTACCCGCGGTCAGACGCAAGCGCTGAGCGTTTGCACCTTAGGCGCGCTGGGAGATGTTCAAATTCTCGATGGACTCGGTCTGGAAGAATCGAAGCGTTTCATGCACCACTACAACTTCCCGCCGTATAGCGTAGGTGAAGCACGTCCGTTGCGTCCTCCAGGGCGTCGTGAAATCGGACACGGTGCGTTGGGTGAGCGTGCAATCGAGCCAATCATTCCATCTGAGACAGAGTTCCCATACACCATTCGTCTCGTGTCAGAAGTCATTGAATCCAACGGTTCCACATCGCAAGCGTCGATTTGCGCGAGCGTACTTGCCTTGATGGATGCAGGTGTGCCGATCAAAGCACCGGTAGCAGGTATTGCGATGGGCTTGATCATGAGCAAAGATGAGAAATCCTTCTCGATCCTGACTGATATTCAAGGTATGGAAGATCATTTGGGAGACATGGATTTCAAAGTAGCGGGTACTGAGGCTGGTGTAACAGCTATCCAAATGGACATCAAAATTTCCGGTATCAACCGTGAGATTTTAGAGCTGGCCTTGGAGCAAGCGCGTGTAGGCCGTTTGCACATCCTGAACCATATGATGAGCACGATTTCCGAACCGCGTAAAGAACTGTCTCCTTATGCACCAAAAATCATGACCATGACGATCAATCCGGAGAAAATTCGCGATGTAATCGGTCCACAAGGTCGTGTCATCAATAAGATTATCGAAGAAACCGGCGTAAAAATCGACATCGAACAAGATGGAAGAGTCTTCATCGCATCCATCAACCACGAAGCGAATCTGCGCGCGAAACAAATCATTGAAGATCTGGTTCGTGAGGTAGCTGTTGGCCAGGTGTACCTGGGAACAGTAAAACGCGTAGAGAAGTACGGTGCGTTCATCGAGTTGTTCGCAGGTAAAGAGGGTTTGTGCCACATCTCTCAACTGGCTGAAGAGCGTGTAGCCAAAACAGAAGATGTTGTCGCAGTTGGTGATAAAGTACAAGTGAAAGTGACCGAGATCGACGACCAAGGTCGTGTGAATCTCTCTCGCAAAGCAGTTTTGAAAGAACAGGCTGCTGCGGCACAAGCTGCTGAAACACCAACAAAAGCAGAATAAAGAAAAACAAAAGGCTTCGTCACTCGAAGAAATTCGTGTACGGAAGCTTTTTTCTTTTTTGTGCCAGTTGCTCCCGTTTCGTATGTCTAAGTCGTTCCTTCCTCTCATACATTGGACAAGAGAGACTCGTACGATTGATAGAGGAGGGCGACGCCCTAATGACGAATAGGACCAGGAGACTTTTGTTCATCGTTATATATGGAGCTGCGCTGATTGTTCTCTTGAATTATCAGCCTATTCATCATTACATTAGCACGCTCAAAAATGTCCAAATAGTGAATGGGGATCGAAACGAAAATGAAAAAGCGCGTTTACGGGCGCAGATTGAAAAGTGGAGAGAGGGTAGAGAGGAAGAGCCAATCGATGCCGTCGTCGATCAGACGTGGAAGGCGATTCCCGGCTATAATGGACGTGTCGTCGATGTAGAAGAATCCCTCAATAAAATGCTGGCTGCGGGTGTGTCCAGCCCTGATTTGCTGGTATACAAGGAAGTACCTCCAGCGGTTTCGCTTGAGCAATTGGGAGCACAACCTATCTATCGAGGAAATCCAAATAAACCAGCGATATCTTTCATGATCAACGTGGCTTGGGGAAATGAGTATCTTGATTCGATGCTCAATACACTCGATAAACATAAGGTAAAGACAACGTTCTTTCTGGATGGCTCTTGGGTAAAACGTTACCCAGAAGAAGCAAAAAAGATCATGGCACGTGGCCATGAGATTGGGAATCATGCGTATTCCCATCCCGATATGAACACACTGGGAACACAGAGAATTCATCAAGAGATAAGTCGTACGCAAGATGTTATTTTTAAAACGCTGGAAGTAAAGCCTTCCCTGTTTGCACCGCCATCTGGTGCTTTTAACCAGCGCGTTGTACAAATCGCGCATTCTTCTTATCAAATGAAGACGATTCTATGGACGGCAGATACGGTAGACTGGCAGAAACCTTCGCCTGCTTCTGTTATCAATAAAATAAGCCGTAAAATGGAGAATGGTGTCCTCGTACTCATGCATCCTACTTCTACTTCCGAGGCCAGTTTGGATCAACTGCTGACAATCGCGAAAAAGAAGGGGCTACAGCCGACAACAGTCTCGGAGGTCATATCGAGTCGTAGACTCCCGTCACCGTAAATACATGTTCATTTATTGTGGAGACAAAGGAAGTTTGCTATAGTTAGACGTGTTTACAAGAAATTCCCCGAGGTTTCGGGTAGAGACAGATGAACAACCGAGGAGGATTTACGTGATACAACGTCATACGTGTGATAACGGTCTTCGAATCGTGACGGAACGGATTCCGTCCGTTCGCTCCGTTGCCTTAGGCATCTGGGTAGGGACTGGTTCGAAATATGAAAACGAGAAAAATAACGGGATTTCCCATTTTCTCGAGCATATGTTTTTCAAAGGCACAAAAACTCGTTCTGCAAAGGAAATTGCGGAAACCTTTGATGAGATTGGCGGGAACGTGAACGCCTTTACTTCGAAGGAATATACCTGCTATTACGCAAGGGTGCTCGACCAGCATGCTCCGATCGCTCTCGATGTTCTTTCCGATATGTATTTCAACTCGGTATTTGATGCAGATGAGTTGGAAAAGGAAAAGAACGTCGTCATTGAAGAGATTAGCATGTATGAAGACACGCCAGATGATTTGGTGCATGATTTGATTGCACGCGCTTCGTACAGCACACACCCGCTAGGGTATTCGATTTTGGGTACGGAAGATGTCCTGCGCAGCTTGAAGCGTGACGATTTGCTCGCTTATATTGATCAGCACTATCTGCCAACGAATACGGTGATTACAGTAGCGGGTAATTTTGAAGACAGTTTGATTGAAGACATTCAAAAGCGCTTTCAGACTTTCTCGCGTCCAGGCAGTATGCCGACCTTGTCTACTCCTGACTTTGCTGGAAATGTGATCGCTCATCACAAGGCCACAGAGCAAGCGCATTTGTGCCTGTCTTTACCTGGGTTTAAGGTAGGACATCCCGAGGTTTACTCCTTGATTTTGCTAAACAACGTGCTGGGTGGCAGCATGAGCTCGCGTCTGTTCCAAGAGATTCGAGAAGAGCGAGGCTTGGCATACTCTGTTTACTCCTATCATTCGTCCTATAAAGAAGCGGGTACGTTCCATGTGTATACAGGAACGGCACCAGAGCAAGTAGGACAGGTATTTGACATTGTCTCGCGCGTCCTGCGCGATGTCGCTGATCATGGAATTACGGACAAAGAGCTGAACAAAGGAAAAGAGCAACTGAAAGGCAGCTTGATGCTCAGCTTGGAAAGCACGAATAGCCGTATGAGTCGCCTTGGAAAAAATGAACTCTTGCTGGGCCGTCACCTTAGTCTAGATGAGATCATCGCCAAAATAGACCGTGTTTCCCATGAATCTGTTCTGGCTGTGGCGCAGCAGTTGTTCCGTTCCAAGATGTCAATGGCGATGGTGAGCCCACTCGATGGCTTCCCTGAAAACGTGAAGAACGATATTTTGTTGTAGGCAAAAATCCGGCATAGCCCGGATTTTTTTGCGTATATCAACAGTAAATGAAAGGACAAAGGGGGCTTCTCCATGCGCTTAAGCGAGTTGGGTGGGAAGGAGATTATCGGACTGGACAACGGGGAGAAAATGGGAGTCATCAGTGATTCCGATTTAGTCATCCATCCCGAAAATGGTGCGATTCAATCCATCATCTTGCCAGGAGGTAGTTTCTTTGGGTTCGGCAAGAAGCGAGAGGACCTCGTGATCCCATGGAGTTCCATCGTAAAAATTGGGCCAGATATGGTCATCATCCAGCTCCAAGCCCCTGAGGCACAAGCTTCTCAAAAGTAGGCGCTACTGTCACCGAAGTAGTAGGAGCGGAATAGGATGGGGGTAGACCGCATGGATTTCCGTCAACTTTTCCAAAAGGAAAACCTTTGCGTTCCGATCATTTAATGCAGTAAAATGTGTGGAAAGGGGAACGCAGCATGCTAACGGGCATACATGTTGCCTTCATCGGCGGAGACGCTCGCCAGTTGGAAGTCATTAAGCGATGCATACAACTGGATGCTAGCGTCACGTTAGTTGGCTTCGACAACCTGGAAAGTAATTTTACAGGGGCAACGAAGAAACCATTAACATGCGATGTGTTGAAAGACGTGGACGCCCTCATCCTACCCATCGTAGGGACCGATGACCAAGGATACGTGGAAAGTATTTTTTGCTCCAAACAACTGCAGTTGCTAGACGAACATGTGGCAAGTCTGCCGAGTCATTGCGTGGTTTACACGGGAATGGCAAAGCCTTATCTGAAAAAGCTGTTGGCTTCCACACAGCTTCCTCTCGTGGAGCTCTTGGATCGTGATGACGTTGCTATCTATAACTCTATCCCTACTGTAGAGGGAGCGTTAATGATGGCGATTCAGCATACGGATATTACGATTCATGGATCACAGTCAATTGTTTTGGGATTGGGCCGAACAGGTTTGTCCATGGCTCGAGCATTGCATGCGTTGGGGGCCCGCGTAAGAGTTGGGGCCAGACGTCAAGAACACTTGGCACGCATTTATGAGATGGGATTGACTCCCTTCCATATAAGCGAAGTAAGGCAACAGGTTACGAATGCTGATTTCATTTTTAATACCATCCCGCAATTATTACTCACGGCAGAAGTGATTGCTCAAATGCCTCAGTCGGCGTTTATACTTGATCTAGCCTCCAAGCCAGGGGGAACAGATTTTCGTTACGCTGAAAGACGAGGTATCAAAGCTCTTCTTGCTCCCGGATTGCCTGGAATCGTTGCACCGAAAACCGCTGGACAAATTTTAGCCCAAACATTGTCTCGTCTTATTGCGGATCAAAGGAAAGCGCCAGGAGGGGATGCAACATGAGTAAGCTTCAGGGAAAGACCATTGGATTTGGATTGTCTGGATCGCATTGCACCTTTGAGGAAACCATGCCGCAAATTAAGCGATTTGTGGATGCCGGAGCACGGGTGGTACCGATCGTATCGAATACGATTATGACCACGGATACACGCTTCGGTACTTCGCAAAGCTGGCAGCAACAAATTAAGGAACTGACGGGGGAAGAGCTTATTTCGACGATTCCTCAGGCTGAGCCGTTGGGACCTTCCAAGCTGTTGGATGTCATGCTGATTGCGCCATGCACAGGCAGTACGACGAGTCGACTGGCGAATGCCATTACCGATAGTGCTGTACTGATGGCGGCTAAAGCGACGATGCGTAATTTGCGACCCATTGTGATTGCCATATCCACCAATGATGGTCTGGGATTAAATGCAGCCAATATTGCCAAGCTGTTGGCCGCGAAAAATATGTATTTCGTACCGTTCGGGCAGGATGCCCCGGATAAAAAACCGAACTCGCTTGTAGCTCGTATGGATCTCCTAGTAGAAACATGCGAAGCAGCTTTGGAAGGACGACAATTGCAACCCTTGCTCATCGAAAGATTTAACTACTGATAAGACTACAGAAAAAACAATAAACCTGCTTTTTCGCGATTAGGAGGAGAGTAAGAGATGGCAAACCAACTGACTTTCAATGTTGCTGTAGTCGGTGCGACTGGTGCAGTCGGACAGCAGATGATTCAACTATTAGAAAAGCGTAACTTCCCAATCAAACAGCTTAAGCTGCTTGCTTCTGGACGTTCTGCAGGAAAAACAGTCACCTTCAAGGGGCAAGAAATTGTACTGGAAGAGGCGACTCCAGACAGTTTTGCAGGGGTTGATTTTGCCCTGTTTAGTGCTGGCGGATCGGTCAGCAAGGAACTGGCTCATCACGCAGTGCGTCATGGTGCGGTTGTCATTGACAATACCAGCGCATTCCGGATGGACCCGGATGTTCCTCTCGTTGTGCCAGAAGTAAATATGGATGCTGCGCTCGCTCATAATGGAATCATTGCGAATCCGAATTGCTCTACGATTCAGATGGTTGCCGCTCTAAAACCCCTGTATGATCGTTTTGGTATAGACAGAATTATCGTTTCTACTTACCAGGCAGTATCTGGTGCAGGTCAATCTGCGATCAATGAATTGCTCGACCAGAGTCGAGACATTTTGGATGGTAAAGAACCGCAGTGTAACGTACTTCCCGTAGGCAAATTACCTGTACATCATCAGATTGCGTACAACGCGATTCCGCAGATTGATGTGTTCACCGACAATGGTTTTACTTATGAAGAAATGAAAATGGTCAATGAGACCAAAAAAATCTTCGGTGATGACACTGTACTTGTTTCAGCTACTTGCGTACGTATTCCAGTGGTCTACGGCCACAGCGAGTCGGTATATGTAGAGCTGAAACAGGATTACGATCTGGCAGAAGTAAAGGCCCTGCTGAAAAATGCTCCTGGTATCGTGTTAGTAGATGCGCCGGAGGAACAGCAGTATCCACTCGCTACTGATGCAACAGGCAAACTGGAAGTATTCGTGGGCCGGGTGCGTCGTGATCTCCATCATCCTCGTGGACTGCATATGTGGATCGTTTCTGACAATCTTCTCAAGGGTGCAGCATGGAATACAGTACAAATCGCTGAAGAACTCATAAAAGCAAGAGTATAGGGGAGAGGTTAGTGAAGATTCTCGTCCAGAAGTTCGGTGGTTCTTCCTTGACGACGGAGGATTGCCGGATGCGGGCAATCTACCATATGGAAAAAGCAATTGATGAGGGCTATGCCCTCGTCGTTGTCGTATCGGCGATGGGTCGCAAGGGTGATCCATATGCGACCGATACACTTTTGCAGTTGGTTCGTGCGAATGGGAACCAACTGCCGAGTAGAGAAATGGATATGCTGATGCATACCGGAGAAATTATCTCTGCTACAGTCATGTGCAGCATGTTGAATGCACGGGGAATTAAAGCAACGATTTTGACAGGCGGTCAGGCAAATATAGTGACGAGCGACGACTTTACGAATGCACAAATCATGTCGATCGATCCAAGTCGTATTTTGCAGGACTTGCAGGAAAACCAAGTTGTGATCGTTCCAGGATTTCAGGGACGTACAGCCGAGTGGGAAATTACGACACTGGGACGGGGTGGAAGCGATACGACTGCAACCGCCCTCGGTGTCGCCTTGAAGGCTGAAACGGTGGATATTTTCACCGACGTGGAAGGCATCATGACGGCGGACCCGCGTATCGTTGAAGAAGCGCAGCGGCTCGGTATGGTGACCTACACGGAAATTTGCAACATGGCTCACCTGGGTGCAAAAGTTATTCATCCTAGAGCGGTGGAGATCGCGATGCACGCAAACGTGCCGATTCGTGTTCGCTCTACGTTTTCGGACGACCCCGGTACACTTGTTACGACTATGCTGGAGATCGGGAAATTGGGCTACACTGTAAACGACAGAGTCGTTATGGGAATCGCTCATGTACCGAATATTACTCAAATCAAGGTCGCGAACAAAGAAGGGTCTTATGATACACAGCTGCAAGTCTTCAAAACGATGGCAACTCATAACATCAGTGTAGATTTCATCAATGTGAACCCAATGGGTGTTGCTTACACGGTCCATGATGAAATGGGAGAAAAAGCTGCTCGTCTGTTAACGGAAATGGGATACGAGCCGCAGCTTTTGCCGCATTGCGCAAAAGTGTCCGTGATTGGTGCAGGGATGACGGGCGTACCCGGCGTGATGGCGAGAATCGTGGAGGCACTTACACAAGAAGATATTCAAATTCTTCAATCGGCAGACTCTCATACAACCATTTGGGTACTCGTGCATGAAATGGACATGGTAAGGGCGGTTCGCGCACTTCATCAGCAGTTCAACCTGCATGTTCAACATATGTAAGAGGATATCCTGACTTTAAATACCTACTGATCACGATAAGAGGAGTTGGAGAGGTAGTGGCACGTTTTGGCCGACTGGTTACCGCTATGGTAACGCCTTTTAATGAGCAGCTGCAGGTCGATTACGATAAAACAGAGCGACTGATTGACCATTTGATTGTAAATGGCACAACTGGAATCGTATTGAGTGGTACCACAGGTGAATCACCGACACTATCCCGTACGGAGAAACTCGATCTTTTCCGTCATGTGGTTTCCTACGCAAAAGGAAGATGCCACATCATTGCAGGAACAGGCAGCAATGATACAGCCTCCAGCATTGAGTTCACCCAAGCTGTACAATCCATTGGAGTGGACGCTGTCATGGTCGTTGCACCTTATTACAGCAAGCCATCACAAGAAGGACTTTACGCACACTTCAAGGCATTATCGGAAGCGACCAAGCTGCCTGTGATGCTGTATAATGTGCCGGGAAGATCCGTGGTCAATATGACTGCTGAAACGACACTTCGTTTGGCAGAACTGCCTAATGTGGTTTGCATCAAGGAAGCCTCCGGCAATTTGTCGCAGATGGCGCAAATCATTGAGCATGCCCCGGAAGGTTTTGAGCTGTACAGTGGCGATGATGGATTAACCTTGCCCATCCTGTCTATCGGGGGAGTGGGCATTGTCAGTGTGGCGAGTCACGTGGTTGGCCGCCCTATGACAGATATGATGGACGCCTATTTTGCCGGTAACTATACGGAGGCAGCAAGACTCCATCGCAAGCTGTTGCCGATTTTTGAAGGCCTGTTTGCTTACCCGAGCCCAGGACCAACCAAGGTTGCTTTAGAAAAGCTCGGTGTTCAAGTTGGGGGCGTTCGACTGCCTTTAGTCGAGCTGAACGAACAAGAAAAAGCATTTGTGCATTCCCTGCTTGTTTAACTCCATAGAAGATCAAGAGCCATTCCAGTCCGGGATGGCTCTTTTTCCTTGTGTTCATGATTTCACTTCGGGTATAATAAGAACAAGTGATTTGGGGCGGTTTTTTTGAGTGGACATGACAACTAAATATAGGAGGTTACACGTTTTGGCAAAGTCGAATCACTCTGTTCTCGTTTTCGCCCTGGGCGGAGTCGGCGAAATTGGGAAGAATATGTACGTGGTACAAAGCGGTGACGACATCGTAGTGATTGATGCCGGATTGAAGTTCCCAGAAGAGGAAATGCTGGGGATTGATATGGTTATTCCGGATATCACCTACTTGGAGGAACATCGCGACAAGGTTCGGGGTATTATTATTACGCATGGACACGAAGACCACATCGGCGGCCTCAGCTACGTGCTGAAGCATTTGAAAGTCCCGGTTTATGCGACAAAACTTACCCTTGGTTTAATTGATGCAAAGTTAAAAGAAGCGGGTATCCTAAACGAAACAAAACGCGTATTGATCAACAGCGACTCGGAAGTCGTTCTCGGAAAGATGAAGGCGACCTTCTTCCGCGTAAACCACAGCATCCCCGATTGTGTAGGGGTATGCCTGGATACGCCGGAGGGTTACATCGTTCATACAGGAGACTTCAAGTTCGATCAAACACCTGTCAACAATCAGGTAGCTGATCTGGCCAAAATGGCGATGATCGGTGACAGAGGCGTTTTGTGCTTGCTCTCTGACAGTACCAATGCAGAACGGCCTGGATTTACCGGATCGGAACGCTCAGTGGGCAAAGCACTCATGGATGTGTTCAGCAAAGCATCTGGACGTATTGTTGTTTCTACGTTTGCATCAAATGTTCACCGCATTCAACAAGTGGTGGACGCTGCAGCACAGTTCAACCGTAAATTGACGGTTGTCGGCCGGAGCATGCAAAATGTCATTACTATCAGCAGAGACTTAGGGTACTTGTTGGTCCCTGAGGGCTTGATTGTTGAGATCGATGAAATCAACAAATTGCCTGCTGAACAAGTTGTTATTTTATCAACTGGAAGCCAAGGAGAGCCTATGTCCGCGCTCACTCGGATGGCCCGATCCGCCCATCGGAAAATTGACATCCTTCCAGGGGATACCGTTATTATTGCAGCCACTCCCATTCCAGGGAATGAAAAATACGTGGCCCGTACGATCGATCAATTATCGCGCATTGGTGCAGATGTTATTTATGGTGGCCATGGACCTAACGGAACCGTCCACGTCTCCGGTCATGGTAGCCAAGAGGAATTGCGCCTGATGCTTAACCTAATGAAGCCTAAGTACTTTATTCCCGTTCACGGTGAATATCGTATGTTGAAAACACATGCCTTACTTGCTGAACAGGTTGGCATTCCTGAAGAAAACACATTCTTGCTGGATAACGGCGATACAGTTGAATTTTCAGGGGGCAAGGCCCGTTACGGTGGAAAAGTCCATGCTGGCAACGTTTTGATTGACGGCTTGGGTGTTGGTGATGTAGGAAACATCGTACTTAGAGATCGCAAATTACTGTCACAAGATGGCATACTGGTAGTTGTCGTTACACTCAGCAAACAAAATGGCACGATTTTGTCAGGTCCAGACATTATTTCTCGCGGTTTCGTCTACGTGCGTGAATCCGAAGAGCTGCTGGATGAGGCAAATCGCATAGTGACCCAAACACTTGTCAAATGCATGGAAGAAAATGTGAATGAATGGTCTTCACTTAAAAATAACGTAAAAGAGTCATTAGGCCGTTATCTGTACGAGCAAACGCGGAGACGTCCGATGATCTTGCCGATTATCATGGAAGTGTAGGATCACGAAAAAAAGCTGGAAATCCTTTAGAATAAGGGTTTTTGGCTTTTTTTGCCTTTGAGGGCGCATGATTTTTCCTCCCCTTATCCATACTACAGAGGAAAGTGAGGGAGGATCATCCATGTCGAATCAACAATTTAGCGATTTTTTAAATAGGCCGCCGTTTGCAAACACAGCGGTAAATAGTAAGGAATCCCAGCCACAATCACCAACGAATGATCAGGAGCCTGCTGCCTCGCCGCCATCAGAAGCACCTGCACAAGAAGATCCGAAGAAAAAACTGCTCGATTCCATTACCCAACTTGGTCAGACAAACGTCCCACAGCTCGAAAGCAATATTTATTGTATGACTATCATTGGACAAGTAGAAGGGCATATCCAATTGCCTCCACAAAATAAGACGACCAAATACGAACACCTTATTCCTCAACTGGTTGCGGCAGAACAAAACAGTAAAATAGAGGGCGTGCTCGTTATTTTGAATACGGTTGGTGGGGACGTGGAAGCGGGCTTAGCAATTGCGGAAATGGTTTCCTCCTTGTCCAAACCGGTAGTCACACTCGTACTCGGCGGTGGTCATAGCATTGGTGTGCCAATTGCTGTAGCGGGTTCGTACTCGTTTATTGCAGAAACAGCTACGATGACGATTCACCCGATCCGATTAACGGGTCTTGTGATTGGTGTGCCCCAAACGTTTGAGTACTTGGACAAAATGCAGGATCGTGTAGTAAGCTTTATTGCCCGTCATTCCAAAGTATCAGAAGAAAAGTTCCGTGAGCTTATGACACGAACCGGTGAATTGACACGAGACATTGGAACCAATGTGATTGGTGTAGATGCGGTAAAATATGGCTTAATTGATGAAGTCGGCGGTCTTGGTAGCGCGCTGAAAAAACTGAACGAACTGATCAAAGAGCGAAAAGGCGAGGAGAGTGTACTCCAATGATCTTATACTCCATCATTCCGATGGAAACGGTTTTTGAGAACATGGAGCAAGTGGAGAAACAAGAGCTGAAAGAGATCGCAGTGGGTCATGCCACGATGCTCATTGAGCAAACCGGACCGTTTGAAGGAAAAATCGTCAGGCTGATTAGTCCAGATCCGCAAGACTACCTGAAGGAGCAATACGCGCCCGGACAAAAAATTCAGTTTCAACCTGAGTGGCTCGCCTAAGAAGTCCTGTATTTCTATGAATTTCCTGTGTTATACTAGTGAAGTACGAACAGCAGCCGAACACGCGACGGCTGCCTTTTTTAACATTCGGTACATAACGAGTATAATGACGAGGAGGAGGCGTGCCTTTGAGTAGGAGAAAAAAAGAGCGTTCACAAGCGGCATTGGCCTCAGTTGTCAAAATAGAACTGCTGGGACTTCTGATCATCGTTCTGTCCTTGATCGGGCTATTGGAGAGTGGATGGCTGGGCAAAAATGTACTGGCACTTCTATTTCGATTTATTGCGGGCTCATGGGATTTTATCATTCCTGTTCTGCTAATCGGTATGGCCATACATATGATGTTTACGAGAAAGTCACCGAAGCTTACTTACCGCGTCTTAGGCATAGCGCTCATTGGTGTGGCGATTTTGACCTGGGACCACATGATTTTGTACAAACAAATTACCGCAGATGGAAAATTTGCAGAGCAAAGCATTATGAAGGTGACATGGGACAGAATTTGGCTTGATCATGGCCAGAAAGTGTCCACCACTGGGGTAGGCGGAGGAATGGTCGGTGCCCTGTTTTTTGCGGTGACAAATGGTCTTGTTGGAACAATTGGTACTGGTCTCGTGATCGTGTTCCTTTTCCTTGTGGGACTGATGTTTCTGTTCAATCTTTCCTATGTAAACATTTTGATGTTTGCCAAGGACAAGCTCGCGTTGTTTTACGGAAAGGCGAAGCATACAGTGAAGGACTCTGTACAGCTTTTGCAGGAAGAGAGCGAGAAGCGAAAGAAAGAAGCAAAGGAAGCCGAAGAGGCTCGCAAGCAAAAGCAATCGGAGGCAGAGAACGAGGCCATTGCTGTTACGGCGTTGAAGGAGCAAAAATCCCAATCACAGCCTTCTATTCAGGAGGAAGAAATCCAGCAACCGAACGCCCCATTAATTCGTGATTTTACGGATCGGATTGCGCTGGAAGAGGATGAGGAACCGATTGATCCTAGCCATCAAGCGAGAACTGCACAACCAAAAACGAGTCAAGAAATTACGTTTGCGCTTGAAGGAGAAGAAGAAATCTTCGGTACAATAGATACCGGAGAAGAACAGAACACCATACCGTATGAGCTGCCAAGTTTGCAAATGCTCGCAAGGCCCAAAGCGAGTTCAACAGCTAAAGACGTCGATCATACCTCAAACGCGGCAAAATTAGTGCAGACACTGAAGAGCTTTGGCGTCAATGCAACTGTTTCCGAGGTACATCGCGGACCCGCTGTTACACGTTACGAAGTTCAGCCCGCTACAGGGGTAAAAGTAAGCAGGATTGTCAGCTTGACGGATGACCTTGCTTTGGCATTGGCAGCAAAAGATATCCGGATTGAGGCACCGATCCCAGGAAAATCAGCAATCGGTATTGAGGTTCCGAACTCGGAGGTAGCGGTTGTATCATTACGAGAAGTGTTGGAAGCTCCCGAGTATCAAGATGCGCCAGGGAAGCTTACCGTTGCTCTTGGCCGGGATATTTCCGGAGAGCCGATCGTAGCAGATTTGACCAAGATGCCTCATTTACTCGTGGCGGGTGCGACGGGAAGCGGTAAATCAGTATGTATTAACGGATTGATCATGAGTATTTTGTTCAAAGCCAAGCCAGAAGAAGTCAAGCTGATGATGGTTGACCCGAAAATGGTGGAACTGAATGTGTACAACGGAATTCCGCATTTGCTAGCTCCAGTTGTTACTGACCCGAGAAGGGCTTCTGTTGCATTGAAAAAAGTCGTGGCCGAGATGGAACGGCGCTATAATTTGTTTGCCAAAACAGGAAGCCGCAATATCGAAATGTACAATGCACAAGTGGAAGGCGCGCCACTTCCCTATATCGTCGTCATCGTCGATGAGCTTGCGGACTTGATGATGGTAGCTCCGGGAGAAGTGGAGGATGCGATTTGTCGACTCGCGCAAATGGCTCGTGCTTCCGGGATTCATCTCATCATCGCGACCCAACGTCCTTCCGTAGATGTCATTACAGGTGTGATCAAGGCAAATATCCCATCCCGGATTGCCTTTGGGGTGTCTTCGATGGCTGACTCCAGAACGATTCTCGACATGGGAGGAGCAGAAAAGCTTCTCGGTAGAGGCGACATGCTTTCGCTTCCGATGGGGGCATCCAAGCCTACCCGTGTTCAAGGAGCCTTTGTATCCGACAAGGAAGTAGAAGAGGTCGTTCGTTTTGTAAAAGAACAGCAAGAGGTTCGCTACAATGAAGAGATGATCCCGGGTGACGTGCAAGAGGAACAGCAGCCAGTCGTGGATGATGAACTGTACGATCAAGCTGTCCAAATCGTTTCTGAAGCGCAGACGGCATCGGCATCCTTGCTGCAGCGTCGCCTCCGTGTCGGTTATACACGAGCGGCGCGATTGATTGATATGATGGAAGCCCAAGGAGTAGTCGGCCCTTATGAGGGAAGCAAGCCTCGTGAGGTTCGTCTTCCACGTCCGTCCATAGAAAGTAATATTTCATAAAGAGAGACCTTGCCAACATTTGTACTGGCAGGGTCTTTTTTCCTATTTTAGGAGGAAAATCCCTGTCGAAATTAATCATTTTGCATTATTATTCATAAATATTTGGCTTGCATGATACCCGCCCCTCATGTAAAATTTCTAAGAGATTGACGGAAATTGTTGTTATTAAGTCTCATACGAATCAGAGGTCTGACGTCCTACCTGTTGGGATGGCTGAAGGACAGCAGGAGTGAATGATGATGAGCATCAAAGGGAATGTTCGATCACTGTTTCTCTTGGTAATGGACAAGATCAAGAGTGATATCGAAACCGGACTTCTTCGTCCTGGTGAACGCCTCCCTTCTGAAGCCGAACTATCCAAACAGCTTGGTGTAAGCAGGGCGACGCTTCGCGAGGCACTCCGACTTCTTGAGGAAGAGAAGATTGTCATTCGTAGACACGGTGTAGGTACCTTTATAAATTCAAAGCCTGTTTTTTCGGGCGGGATTGGGGAACTCTTTAGTGTGACGGATGCAATCGAGCGTCAAGGATATACAGCAGGAACCTTGATCCTGAAAACATCCTTTGGCGAATCTGCTGAAGAAGAGAGGAAGCGGCTAGCCTTAAATCCGGGTGAAGGCGTTCTCATAGTAGAGCGAATTCGAACGGCTGACGGTGAGCCTGTGGTTTATTGTGTGGACCGCATTCCTGCACATCTGGTGCCCGGGGGCTATGCGGCAAGTGGAGAGTCTATCTTCAAATGGCTGGAGAGCGTAACAGGGGTAAGGATCGCATACGCAGTAGCCGATATAGAACCCATGGGCTACAATGAAAAGGTTTCCAACCTGCTGCATTGCGATAAATCTGCTCCCATGCTCTTGCTCAAACAGATTCATTACGACGAAAGTGAAAAGCCAGTGCTATACTCCCATAATTACTTCAGAGCTGACAAAATTCACTTTCATGTCGTACGGAGACGGTTGTAACAGTGGGGGCAACCTCACTCAACAATTTCATCAACTAAAAACAGGGGGTAATCTCAGATGAAGAAAGTTCTATCCGTGCTTTCTGTGGCAACACTCAGCCTGTCGCTCGTTCTTGCTGGGTGCGGAAGCAAACCAGAAGCACAGCCTCAAGGCCAAACTGGTAGCAATGGAGGCGCTCCAGCCGCTAAAGCTATCAAAGTAGGTATGGTTACAGACGTTGGCGGTGTAAACGACAACTCCTTTAACCAGAGTGCTTGGGAAGGGCTGCAAAAACTCCAAACCGATATGAATCTCCCGAAAGAAAACGTAAACTATCTGCAATCAAAATCAGATGCTGACTATGTACCAAACCTGACTCAATTCGTAAAAGACGGTTGGGATCTGACTTGGGGTATCGGCTTCCTGATGGGTGACCACCTGAAAAAAGTAGCAAATGAAAACAAAGACGCAAAATTGGCGATCATCGACGCTGAAGTAGATGCTCCTAACGTAGCATCTGTACTCTTTAAAGAGCATGAAGGCTCCTTCCTTGCTGGGGTAGTTGCAGCGAAAATGACCAAAACGAAAAAGGTTGGATTCGTGGGTGGCGTTGACATCCCGGTAATCAAACGTTTTGATCTTGGTTTCGAAGCGGGCGTAAAAGCTGTAGATCCAAGCATTCAAGTAGTTAAAGTTTACACGGGTGCTTTTGACAAACCAGACATGGGTAAATCTACGGCTTCCTCCATGTACGGTCAAGGTGTGGACATCATCTTCCACGCTTCCGGCGGTACAGGCGACGGTGTGTTCAACGAAGCAAAAGACCGTAAAGCTAAAGGCGAGAACGTATGGGTAATCGGTGTTGACAAAGACCAATCCCTGACTTTCGGCGACGATGTAACATTGACTTCCATGGTAAAACGTGTTGACGAAGCAGTTATTCGTGTATCGAAAGACCTTTCTGAGGGTAAATTCAAAGGCGGAGTACAATGGCTCGGACTGGCTGAAAACGGTGTAGGTCTGGCTGACACTTCCACGAAGAACGTTCCTGAAGACGTACTGAAGCTGGTTGAAGAATACAAGCAAAAAATCGTTAAAGGCGAAATCACAGTTCCTGACAAGTAAAAAGAAGGAAGCTGCAAACGGACAAGGCTGGTTCGAGCTACTGGCCTTGTCCTTTACCTTCACACTAGACCCGAAAAATGGGGTGAGCATGCATGAACTCGGTAAAAAAAGTGGTTGAAATGAGAGGGATCACAAAACGGTTCCCAGGCATTGTTGCGAATGACAGTATTACGCTGTCTGTAGGTAAAGGTGAAATTCATGCGCTGCTCGGAGAGAATGGCGCAGGCAAGTCCACACTCATGAATATCTTGTTCGGTCTATATCAGCCGGATGAAGGCGAAATTCTGATTAACGAGAAAGTTGTACAGATCACAAGTCCAAGGATTGCAAACGAACTTGGTATCGGAATGGTTCACCAACATTTTATGCTCGTAGAAACATTTACAGTCACGGAAAACATTGTGCTAGGAAATGAACCGAAAAACGGGTTGAAGATAGATATTCAAAGCGCTGAGAAAGCGGTAGAAAAACTGTCGAATCAATACGGGCTCAAAGTTGATCCGAGAGCAAAAATTCAGGATATCTCAGTAGGGATGCAGCAGCGTGTAGAGATTTTGAAAACGCTTTATCGCGGTGCCGACATCTTGATTTTTGATGAGCCTACGGCTGTATTGACGCCGCAGGAAATCCATGAACTTATCGAGATCATGCATAACTTGGTTAAAGAAGGTAAGACGATTATCCTGATCACACACAAACTGAAAGAAATTATGGCTGTATGTGACGCAGTTACGATTATTCGTCGAGGAAAAGTCATTGACTCCGTATTGGTAAAAGATACGAATCCAGACGATTTGGCTGCGAAAATGGTTGGTCGTGAAGTAAACTTCCGCGTCGATAAAACGGAAGCAAAACCAAAAGAAACGATTCTTTCCGTTGAGAATTTGACTGCGATGGGTAACCGTGGAGTGAATGCGCTGAACAATCTCAGCTTAGAGGTTCGCGCTAGTGAAATTCTCGGAATTGCAGGAGTCGACGGAAATGGCCAAAGTGAACTGATTGAAGTTTTAACAGGCTTGCGTAAAGCAACAAGTGGGCGTGTCCTTCTTAATGGAAAAGAGATTACGAATCAAAGTCCGCGTAGCATCTCGGAATCAGGATTGTCGCACATTCCAGAAGACCGGCATAAACGAGGATTGGTTCTTGATTTCACCATGAGTGAAAATATGGTATTGGAAACGTACTTCCATCCAACGTTTTGCAAAAACGGTTTTCTTGATTATGGCGCCATTGACAAGCATGCGGCCAAGCTTATCGAAGAATTCGACGTTCGAACTCCAAGTATTTACACGCCAGCACGTGCGCTCTCGGGAGGAAACCAGCAGAAGGCCATTATTGCCCGCGAAGTGGACAAGAATCCGGATTTGCTGATTGCGGCTCAACCTACTCGTGGCTTGGACGTAGGGGCTATCGAATTTATTCATCGTAGGCTGATTGATCAACGCGATCAGGGAAAAGCAGTTCTCTTGCTTTCCTTGGAGCTGGATGAGGTTATCAATGTGTCCGACAGGATTGCGGTTATTTATGAGGGAGCCATTGTGGGGATTGTCGATGCGAAATCGACAACGGAGCAAGAGCTCGGCTTGATGATGTCCGGCGGAAAAGTAATGCAAGGAGGGGGAAACGATGAATAAAGTCATTGCGGTCTTCACGAAAGAATCGTTTCTCGTTCCTGCCGTTGCGATCATTCTTGGTCTTTTGACCGGAGCAATCGCTATGCTGGCAGGTGGATTTAATCCAATCGATGCCTACACGGCTTTGATTAAAAAAGTATTTGGAAGCGCGTATAACTTTGGTGAAACGATTCGCCAAATTACGCCTTTGATCTTTACAGGATTGGCTGTAGCGTTTGCTTTCCGTACCGGTCTCTTTAACATCGGGGCAGAAGGTCAATTTATCGTAGGGATGATTGCTTCTACTGTCGTAGGTGTTTCTTTTGACCTTCCAGCTATCATTCATGCTCCGCTTGCTATCCTTGCAGGCGCTGTAGCTGGTGGTTTGTGGGGTGCCATTGCCGGTTATTTAAAAGCAGCACGTGGTGTCAATGAGGTTATTACCAGCATCATGTTGAACTGGGTAGCACTTTACTTTGCAAACTGGATCATGAATGCTTTCTTTATTCCAGCAGGCAAGCAAACATCGGAAGAGGTAAAGGATTCTGCGATTATTACCATTGGATGGCTCGCTGAAATGTTTGACAATGCTCGTTTGCACTGGGGTACACTGATTGCCGTACTCGCAGCTATTTTCTTCTATATCATCCTTTGGAAAACAAAATCTGGTTTTGAATTGCGTTCTGTTGGTTTGAACCCGCATGCCTCTGAGTATGCTGGTATGAACGTGAATCGTAATGTTGTAAAGGCCATGTTCATTGGCGGTATGTTTGCTGGGATCGGTGGAGCTACTGAGATTTTGGGCGTTTTCCACTATCAAGCGATTATGACGCAGCATACGGGCTATGGATTCGATGGAATCGCGGTAGCATTGATTGGTGGAAATACTCCATTCGGGGTTATCCTTGCTGCCATATTGTTTGGGGTTCTCACATTCGGCGCGAGCGGCATGCAGTTTAGTGCGGGTGTACCGTTTGAGTTGATTCGTGTCGTGATTGCTTCTGTTATTTTCTTCGTTGCTGCACATGGCATCGTGAAAATTTTCGTTAAGCCGATCTTGATGAAGAAAAAGGAAGGTGGAAACTGATGGATTGGGGATTAATTCTCAGCAACCTGGTTCATGATACCATCGTGTTTTCCACTGCCTTGATTTTTGCCGCATTGGGTGGATTGTACTCAGAGCGTTCTGGTGTCGTGAACATTGCGCTAGAAGGTATGATGATTATTGGTGCTTTTACCGGAGCAGTAATGACCTATGCTTTCCAAGATTCACTTGGTACTTGGGCACCTTGGGTCGGATTTATTGCGGCAGGGATTGCCGGTTGTATTTTTGCACTCCCGCATGCCGTTGCTTCGGTTACATTTAAAGCGGACCAGACCGTCAGTGGTGTGGCCCTGAACTTCTTGGCAGCTGGACTTTCCATCTACCTGACCAAAATTATTTTTGACGGAGCAGGTCAGACAACAACATTGACCGCTGTGTTTAACAAATTCAGTATTCCTGGATTGAGTGAAATTCCGTATCTCGGACATGCCATTTTTGAGGCGTATCCTACTAGCTTTCTAGCTTTCATTGCTGTTTTCGTTACGTGGTATGTTGTATTTAAGACACCATTCGGATTGCGCTTGCGTTCAGTTGGTGAGCATCCGCGTGCTGCTGATACAGTAGGGATCAATGTTAAGAGAATGCGCTACACGGCTGTTATGATCAGTGGTATGCTGGCTGCATTAGGTGGAGCTACCATTTCTTTGACGACAACCAGTAACTTCTCCCATAACACGGTTTCCGGACAAGGGTTTATCGCGATTGCAGCCTTGATCTTTGGTAAATGGCATCCAGCGGGTGCGATGGGAGCAGCCTTGTTCTTCGGTGTCGCTCAAGCGATCAAGTCTTTGGTGCAAATCTTCGGATTGACCAATTACATTCCTACTGAATTTATCTTCATGCTTCCGTACGTACTGACGATTCTCGTGATGGCTGGTCTAGTTGGACGATCCAGTGCTCCAGCGGCCCTGGGCAAACCTTACGATACGGGATCACGTTAATCATTTGTTGACAAAATTTGGCGTCTAGAACCTGTCACTTTCCCTGTGCGATAATTTTTGTGACTGCTTGCGGTCCGCAAAAAAACGGTCCATTCCGTTTTTGCAAATTGTCTGTGGGGAGGGAAAAAGATGAACCGCTGTCTACATAAGTACAGCAGTTATCGATGGAACAGGATTCTAGGCGCTTTTGTTTTTTGCCTGATGATAGCAGTATCCGGTGGAACGGTTTCAGCAAAAGAGCCGGGACCTGTCATTTCTGTCGTTGTCGATGGAAAGGGAGTTCAATCAGATGTATCGCCCATCCATCGAAATGGGCGTATGCTCGTTCCGATACGGGTAGTAGCGGAGGCAACAGGCTCAGAAGTCAGCTACGATGCCGCCACTCAAAAAGTATGGCTCAACAAAAAAGGCAAGCATATATCCCTTACGATCGGCAGCCAGTTAGGGTATGTAGATGGAAAACGTTTGAAGATGGATGTCTCTCCAATCATCATGAATAAGCGGACGCTTGTTCCGATCCGTTTTATATCCGAGGCATTTGGCTATCAAGTCCAATGGGATGAGACTTCAACCGTTGCATACATACAATCCAAACCTGTGGAAGACAAGGCTACGAGTGTGAAATACTCCTTGAATCCATATGTCGTTCAACAGGGTGATACCTTATCAAAAATTGCAGCTCGCCATGACACGAACATGAGTGCCATTCAGAAAAATAACCATCTTTCTTCTGATGAGGTACTGGTGGGCCAAATTTTATTTTTGCCAGAAGGTGCACGAAGAGCTGAGCACTCCATTGCTACAAAAGTCGCCGATGATCAATTGATTGGGGAACAATTTCGGTTTCCTTTCCACAATAATAGTTGGTATGAGCCGTATGGGGATAGCTTTGGTTCCGATCGAGAGTGGACCGAGACGAATAACGGCAGTGTCCGTAGCCACGAGGGCATCGACATTATGGCACCGAAAGGAACGCCGATTTACTCGGTATCCGATGGGACGATCAACAAAGTGGGCTGGAATACGTATGGTGGCTGGAGAGTAAACATTACGGATGAGAATGGCCAATATCGGATGTATTACGCTCATTTGCAGGCGTATGCACCAGGATTGCATGTAGGGAAAACGATAAAAGCAGGACAGCTGATCGGTTTTGTTGGAGATACAGGCTATGGTGGAGCTGGGACAGTGGGAATGTTTGAACCTCACCTGCATTTTGGTCTCTATCGTAACAGCACGGGGAAGGCGATCGATCCATATGATTACTTGCGGATTTGGGAGCAAAATAAAGTAGATAGTCCGCTCTAAAATTGGGACAAACTACTACGGAGTACCTTCACGCTTAAAAGGAGGCCCTTCGTATGTGGACTTGTCCGTACTGTGGGGGAAGCCACGGCTTACCCTTTCACGATGAGCAGTTGGATGGCATGCTCTGTCTTTCGTCTGATTGTGGTCGATTTGTTGAAGAGCATGATACATCGGATGATCCTCGAGACTGGGATGCAATGGATATGTAAGGAAAAGAGTGAACGCCCTTCGTAAAAAGGTGTCGTTCGCTCTTTTTTTATACAATGGAAGCGCTGTGATTTGCGTATTACGGGACTTGCGTGAGCGCATAGGATGAAGCACTGGGATATATAATGGAAGATTCTGATGCTTGATGCCCTAACAATTGGTTACAATAGAGAAGAGTAAGAAGTAAGCTGATGGAGAAGGGAGATTGGACTATGACTGCTACTACAACCGAAATTGCATTTCAAAGCTCCCAAATCAATGGGATGAACGTACATATCCTTCCAACCGAAAAGTTCAAGACAACGACGATCGTGACGATGATTGAACAGGCGCTATCGGAGGAACACGTAACGAAAACAGCATTGCTTGCAATGGTCATGAAACGTGCCAGCGCTCGTTTTCCAGAAACGAAGCTATTGCGAGCACATTTGGATTTCCTTTACGGTGCCATCTTTGATGTCGATGTCATGAAAAAAGGCGAGCGGCAAATTCTGCAAATTTATATGGAAGTACCGAATGAAAAATATTTGTCCAATGAGGCCTCTCTTTTGGAGCAGGCCATCGAATTCGTAGGAGATATGCTTGTCAGACCGTATGTACAGGACAACGCTTTTTCCGAAAAGTACTTGGCACAGGAAAAAGAGACGCTACGAAAACGGATAGAGAGTTTGATCGACGACAAAATGAAGTATGCGAACCAACGGGTGACAGAAGAAATGTGTAAAGGTGAACCCTTCTCTCTTCTCGTCCAAGGCCGTGTGGCGGATTTGCCAAAGATCACGGGTCAGGAGCTGTATCAATATTTTAAAGAAGTAACGACGACGAATCCAATCAACATGTTCGTGGTGGGCGATGTTGATCAGCAGGAAGTAAGCGAGGCTATTCGCAAGCATATCCCATTGGAACGCTCCCAAGCAGGAGAGCTGCAGATCGCATCGACGGTGAAGGACGTATCTGCTGAGCGCGAAGTGATCGATCGACTTGATGTTAACCAAGCAAAGCTCAACATCGGCTGCCGCACGCAGATCACTTATAAGGATGACGATTACCCGACGCTGCTCTTATTCAACGGGATTTTAGGCGGTTTTCCTCACTCCAAGCTGTTTGTCAATGTCCGTGAAAAAGAGAGTCTTGCTTACTATGCCGTATCCAGACTAGAGAGCCACAAAGGGATTCTCATGATTATGTCCGGGATTGATGTTAGCAAATATCAGCGTGCAGTTGAGATAATTAAGCAGCAGCTTGATCTGATGCAACAAGGAACCATATCGGATGAGGAAATGAGCCAGACGCGTGCGACTTTGTCCAACCAATTCCGTGAGCTACTGGACAGTGCACGCGGCATGATTGATTTTACGTACAATGGTGTAATTAGCGGACGTCCTCGGAAAATCGAAGAGCTTTTGGCGGGGATCAACCAAGCGACAATTGAAGATATCAAGAAGGTAGCGAGCAAGGTGACGATCGACACGGTTTATCTGCTGCGAGACAAGAAGGGAGAGGCATAAGATGCAGACCACGGTCTTTGAACAAGTAAATGAAACGGTATATCATGAAACTCTCCAAAATGGATTGCAAGTATATCTGGTTCCCAAACAAGGCTTCAGCAAAACATACGCTGTGTTCACTACTCGCTACGGCTCCATTGATAGCCATTTCCGTACCCGAAGCGGGGAAGAAATCAATGTTCCCGACGGCATTGCGCATTTTCTAGAGCACAAAATGTTTGAGAAAAAAGATCGGGATGTCATGCACGAATTCAGTAAAAACGGGGCGAGCTGCAATGCGTTCACGAGCTTCAATCGCACGGCTTATTTGTTCTCGTGCACAGATAAGCTGGATGACAATCTGAATCTGCTGCTTGATTATGTGCAGGACCCGTATTTTACAGATGCCAGTGTAGAAAAGGAAAAAGGAATCATCGGCCAGGAAATCACCATGTACGATGACAATCCTGATTGGAAGGTGTACATGAACCTTCTAAAGGCCATGTACCAGAAGTATCCGATTAACATTGAAATTGCGGGTACGATCGAGACAATCTCTCATATTACAAAAGAATATTTGTATCAGTGCTATGAAACGTTTTATCATCCTGCCAATATGCTCTTGTTGGTCGTGGGCTCCTTCGAACCAGAAGCGATCATGAAGCTCATTCGTGAAAACCAGGGAGCAAAGGAGTTTCCTCCTGCGCCACAAATCACGCTCGTGTTTCCAGAAGAGCCGGCAGCGCCAGCAGAGGCGAAAGTAGAAGCGTTTCTAACAGTTGGTCTGCCCAAATGCATGATCGGAATCAAGGAAAAGGAAAACGGTCTAACCAAGGAAGCCTTGTTAAAACGCGAGTTGACTACTAAACTGGTATTGGACATCGCGTTCGGTACTAGCTCCGCTGTTTATGAGCGTTTGTATGATAGCGAGCTGATTACGGAAAGCTTTGATTTTGACTACAGCAGCGAGCAGGATTATGCTTATACGATCATTGGTGGAGATACACCTGATCCAGAGCGTTTAGTGGAAACAATCAAAGCGGAAATCGATCAATTGAAGCAAACTGGTATAGCTCAGGACGATTTTGAGCGTGCCAAGCGTAAAAAAATCGGAAACTTCCTGCGTTCTCTAAACTCTGTAGAGTTTATTGCTAACCAGTTTACCAGCTTCAAATTTAACGGGAATGATCTGTTTTCCGTAGTGCCGACCTTGGAGTCGATCACACGCGAAGATGTGGAAAAACGTTTGAAGGAGCATTTTTTAACCGAGCAGATGGCTGTTTCCATCGTTCGTTCCGCTTCGCCACAGGAGTAATGTATTCATGTTCAAGCAAGAGACGCCATGGGCGTTAATTACGGGAGCTTCCGGAGAGATCGGGCAGGCGATCGGTGCCTACCTGATTGATGCGGGGGTTCCCCTTTATCTGCATTACAATCGAAATATGGAAAAATTGGAGCCGTTGGTGCAAAAATGCCAGGAGCGGGGTGTTCCGTTCGGCATCCTCCAGGCTGATCTGCGGGATCCACAGCAAATTTCCGCGATGTTTGCTCATATGCAGGTTGCACCACTGTTGATCGTGAACAACGCTTCAGTGGATGATGTCGGATTATTTACAGATGTGACTGTGGAGAAATTCGATGACCTTATCGCACTCAATGTTCGATCCACTTTTTTGGTCTGCCAAGCTGCTGTTCCAGCTATGCTGCGTGCAAGGTATGGGCGTATCGTCAACATTTCTTCTATTTGGGGGCTTACGGGTGGTTCGTGTGAGGTGCTGTACTCCATGACCAAAGGAGCAATTAATACGTTCACCAAAGCTTTGGCAAAGGAAATGGCACCTAACGGAATCACGGTAAATGCAGTCGCCCCAGGAGCTATTGCTGGTGGAATGATGGAGCGCTTTTCTCCAGATGAAATGGAAATGATCGCGGAAGAAATACCGGCCAACCGGCTCGGACAACCCTATGAGGTAGCAGCAGTCGTGCGCTTTTTGCTATCGGCGGATTCCAGTTATGTGACAGGGCAAGTGATTAGTCCAAACGGTGGATGGTACACGTAGAAGGTAAGTATGCATGAATAAAATACGAGAAATGATGGAATTCTATCTTTTGTGTGGGCAGCAAATCTGTTCGCAACGTACAAAAGGAGGGAATTTCCCTATGTCGATTCTTGACAATTTTAGCGACTGGAAAGCGTTTCTCGGAGATCGGGTAGAACAAGCGAAACAAGCCGGGATGGAAAGCGATACGCTTCAAAATGTAGCTTATCAAATCGGTAGCTATCTGTCTGAGCAAGTAGACCCGAAAAACGATCAGGAGCGCCTGTTGAAACAGCTGTGGGACGCAGGTGATCAACAGCAGCAACAAGCTTTGGCATCACTCATGGTGAAGCTTGTTCAGAATCGCAATGACGCGAACGCTGGCAACTAGCCATTCAAATCCCCTACTTTTGGGGATTTTTCTTTTCGCGATTGTCGAATGAAACGAACGTGATATACTACATAAGAAGAGAATTCTGGCTGGCGGAGAGGATTGCATATGGAAGCGAAGAAAGAATGGTACATGGAGTATGAGATTGCCCGTAACCGTCCCGGTCTCTTAGGGGACGTATCTTCTATTCTGGGGATGTTGAACATCAACATTGTGACGATCAATGGTGTGGATACCATGCGTCGAGGTATGCTGCTCTTGACCGATGATGATGAAAAAATGGAGGTTTTGCGCAACGTTGTGCAAAAAATGGACAACATAACCATAACGAGGTTACGTCCCCCGACAATGCTGGATCGCTTGGCTGTTCGCCACGGTCGCTATATAGAACGGGATAGCGAGGACAAAAAAACGTTTCGCTTTGTTCGTGAGGAGCTGGGCTTGCTGGTCGATTTCATGGCAGAAATCCTTAAGAAGGAAGGTCATCAGCTCATCGGGATTCGTGGAATGCCTCGCGTAGGGAAGACTGAGTCAATGATTGCTGCCAGCGTATCCGCCAATAAACGTTGGACATTTATTTCCTCTACTTTGTTGCGCCAGACGGTGCGGAGCTCCTTAGCCATTGATGAAATGTCTACTGATCATGTATATTTGATAGATGGAATTGTCTCAACGCTGCGATCGACAGAAAAGCACTTTACCTTGCTTCGGGAGATTATGAACTTTCCTGCCGCAAAAATCATTGAGCATCCGGATATATTCGTAAGGGAATCAGAGTATCAACTTGATGATTTCCATTACATTATTGAGCTGCGTCATCATCCGGATGAAGAGATTACATATGAGCTTATCAACAATCGCGGCTTTGATAATTTCGAAATGAATTAAGGAGGGGCAGCTGTGTCTGAGCTAGGTCAAGTCCTGCAAAGGGCCCGCGAAGAAAAAGGAATCACGCTCGACGACATCCAACGTATCACCAAGATACAGCGGCGATATTTGGAAGCAATTGAAAGGGGTCATTTTCACGTACTTCCTGGCCACTTTTACGCGCGTGCATTTATAAAGAGTTATGCGGAAGCTGTCGGTCTAGACCCGAACCACATCCTGAATCACTTTCAGTCCGATTTGCCGGCCCAGCCACCTACAGAGCAAGTAGAGCGACTGCGTCGCAGAAGAGTTGCTTCAGCGAACAATCCATTACAAGCGGGGCGATGGGTTACCAAAACCTTGCTCGTATTGTTTATTGCCTTGATTATCGGGGTTATTTATTTCGCTGTCGTCAACAACAACGGAGGTCAGTTGACTCAGCCAATGCCGGGTGGAACAGTTAACCCTGGAGCGGAAATTGTTACGCCTGGCACTGGTGGTGGAGCGGCAACATCCCCGATTGCTCAACAACCAAAGCCTCCTTCTATTACGACACCGAATCCTGAAACAGGAACAAACCCACCTGAGAACGTTACGGAAACTCCTCAGGCAACCATCACATTTGAATCGCAGCAAGGATCGATGTATAACTATTCCTTGCAAGGTGGAGAAAAAATTACGGTTTATCTGAAGGTGAAAGACGAAACAAGCTGGTTTGGTATTTCGGAAGGAAAAGGCAAAACGTATGTTGAGCAGGGCACGCTCAAGAAGGATCAGGAAAAAACGATTGAGCTGGGGAAATCCGCTTATATTCGTTTGGGCAAACCGACTGTAGTGGAATTGAAGGTGAACGGAGTCTTGGTAGACACGTCTAAAATGAAGTCAATGCCGTCCAATCTTACGATGAAAATAAAAGAGGCGGTCACCCAGTAGGCAAGCATATGCTTGCCTTTTGTACTTTTCTCTTTTTTGACACTTCCTTTAGGCTTATATTATACTGGATAGGTGTAATATGGGTTGGTGTGACCAATTGGAGGAAAAAAGATGACAGAGAAGGTAGGCACGCGTGAAAAAGTAGCGATTGTTACGCTGGGCTGTGAAAAGAATCTCGTTGATTCGGACATGATGGCCCATCTGATAGATGAAAAAGGCTATGAACTGGTTGATAACCCGGAAGAAGCAACTGTGGTCATCGTCAATACCTGCGGTTTCATCGATGCAGCCAAGGAAGAATCCGTAAATAAGATTCTGGAAATGGGTGAATTGAAGGAATCCGGCAAACTGAAATCGCTTGTGGTGGCAGGCTGTCTCACACAACGTTACAAAGAGGATATCTTGAACGAGATTCCTGAGGTGGATGGCATTGTCGGAACAGGCGATTTTATGTCGATTACTGGTATTATCGAAGAATCACTAGAGGGCAAGAGACCGATTTTTGTAGGAAATCCCATTTTTACGTACGAAGATGTAGTGAAGCGGAAAGTAAAACAAGGCACGTACTCCGCATATATTAAAATTGCCGAGGGCTGCGACAACGCCTGTACCTTCTGCTCGATTCCTTTGATGCGTGGAGGATTCCGCAGTCGTACAATCGAGTCCATCGTGGAAGAAGCTCGTCATTTGGCCGCACAAGGGGTCGTAGAAGTAAGTCTGATCGCACAAGATTCTACGAACTACGGAACGGATATTTACGATGGAAAGTTGATGCTTCCTGAACTTTTAAACCGTCTGGCAGAAGTAGAGGGCATCGAGTGGATTCGTCTTCACTATGCATACCCTGGATTTTTCACGGATGAATTGATCCACACCTTTGCTACCAATCCAAAAGTGTGTAAATACGTAGATATGCCTTTGCAGCACTCGGAAGACCATATTCTCAAAAGAATGCGTCGCCCTGGAAGACAGACGGACATTCGTGCGCTGGTAGCAAAAATTCGCGCGCAGGTTCCAGATGTTGCGCTGCGTACCTCTTTGATCGTAGGGTTCCCTGGGGAAACAGAGGAAGACTTCGAGCGTCTGAGCGAGTTTGTCAAAGATATCCGCTTTGATCGACTGGGTGTGTTTACTTACTCCAACGAGGATGACACTCCAGCTTCCCGTCTGCCTGATCATGTAGACGAAGAAGTTAAGGAAAAACGTGCGAACATGCTGATGGAAATTCAGCGTGAAGTAGCCGGAGATCGCAACGGACGCTTTGTTGGCCAGGTCTTGGATGTTTTGATTGAACGTTACGAAGGACGTAACGATATTTATGTAGGTCGAACACAGTATGACGCTCCGGAAATCGATGGTGAAGTATTCGTCACTGGTTTTAAAGGCGAACTGGGCTCCATCGTAAAAGTAAAAATAACACACTCCTATGAATACGATTTAGCCGGGGAGGTAGTCTAGGTGAATCTCGCCAACCGCATCACCCTCGCCAGGATCTTTCTGGTGCCGGTAGTTATGTTTTTTCTGCTGGTGCGTTACAACATCGGGACATTTTCGATTGGCAGCCTGACGATGACGTATAACGAGCTGATTGCGGCTTTGGTGTTTATCCTAGCAGCCAGTACGGACGGACTCGACGGTTATATTGCACGGAAAAAGAAAATCGTGACGAACTTGGGGAAGTTTCTGGACCCGCTTGCTGATAAGCTTTTGGTTTCTGCAGCACTCATTTCACTCGTTGAGATGCAGCGTTTGGAAGCGTGGATTGCGATTGTCATTATCAGCCGGGAGTTTGCGGTAACGGGTCTACGGCTAGTTGCTGCGGCAGAAGGACAGGTAATTGCTGCGAGTGCATTGGGTAAACTGAAAACATGGGTGCAGATCGTAGCGATTACGGCTGTCATGATTCGCAACTTCCCATTTGGGTTCTTCGGTATTCCGTTCGACGAAGTAGCTACTTGGGCGATGGTGATCATCACGATTTACTCCGGGTACGACTACTTTGCGAAAAATCGTAACGTGATCCAATACTCGTAATGCGGGTATTGGTCTCTTTTTTCACAAGACTCTTCTCTTGAGCGTTTGCAAGTGATAAACTGTTAGTTTAGAGGCTTTTCTACTCTCAAAGAGAATGGATGAGGAAGATGAGAGCGGAGATTATCGCGGTAGGTACCGAGCTTTTGTTAGGCCAGATCGCTAACACCAACGCACAGTTTCTTTCTCAGAAGCTGGCGGAAATTGGAGTGGGAGTATACTTTCATACGGTTGTGGGAGACAACACGGAGCGATTGCTACAAGTGATTCGATTGGCATCAGGGCGATCTGATCTCGTCATTTTCACGGGTGGGCTAGGGCCGACTCAAGATGATTTGACGAAAGAGACCGTGGCGGGGCATGTAGGCATTGGATTGGAAACGAATTCAGAGGCCATGGAGAGAATTGAAAAATTCTTTTCGCAACGTGGGATTGTCATGACGGAGAACAATCGTAAGCAGGCGCTGGTGCTTTCTGGCAGCCATGTATTCTCCAATGATTTCGGGATGGCGCCGGGGATGGCGATCCGTCATGACAGTAGTACGTTCGTGCTGTTGCCGGGACCACCAAGTGAGCTGTATCCAATGGTCGAGAATTACGTGATGCCTTACTTGACTGATTTGCTCCCCGATAAACAAGTGTTTCATTCTCATGTCCTCCGGTTCTACGGAATAGGCGAATCCGCCTTGGAGGAAAAACTGCTCGATCTGATCGAAAAGCAGGACAATCCAACGATCGCGCCATACGCCAAAGAATTCGAAGTAACGCTGCGGATTACGGCAAGAGCTGCTACAGTCGAAGAAGGGGAAGCCCTAATCTTGCCTGTAGAAAAAGAAATTCTCAGCCGTGTTGGCCAGTATATGTACGGGATGGGGGAGAACTCGTCCCTGCATGATGTGCTGGTTTCTGAGCTGAAAAAGAGAAATGAGACGATTGCTTGTGCAGAAAGCTGCACAGGAGGATCAATTGCTTCGTTGATTACCTCTGTACCAGGAAGCTCGCAAGTGTTTCGCGGCGGGGTAGTCTGCTATACCAATGAAGTGAAGAATCAGCTGCTCGAAGTACCTGATTCCATTTTGCAAACAGATGGGGCAGTCAGTGAGAAAACAGCTCAATTGCTGGCTGAGCATGTTCGAGAAAAGCTGGGAGCTACTTACGGGATTTCTGTTACGGGAGTGGCAGGACCCGATCCATCCGAGGGCAAGCCTGTTGGCCTTGTTTACGTAGGGATCGCGGCTGAAGGAATGCCCACAGTTGTAAAAGAGCTGCGCCTTGCCGGAAGAAGGCACGCAATCGTTGGGCGTGCCGCTAAATACGCGTTGTTTTATGCGCTGCAAATGCAAAAAGAAAGGTGATTTTTTTCATGACGATTTTTTCCGATTTTCCTTTACATAAATCTATTCTGCAAGCGATTCACGATATGGGCTTCGAGGAGCCATCACCGATTCAGGCAGCTTGCATTCCAAAAGTTCTGGATGGCGGAGACCTGATTGGTCAAGCACAGACAGGTACTGGTAAGACTGCTGCGTTCGGGATTCCACTTGTAGAAAAGATTACGCCTGCCAATCGTGTACAAGCGATCGTGCTGACCCCTACTCGTGAGCTGGCTATTCAGGTTGCAGGAGAGCTCTTGCGCATCTCCAAATACAACAAAGTTCGTACGCTGCCAATCTATGGCGGACAGTCGATCGGACATCAAATTCGTGCACTGCGCCAAGGTGTACAAATCGTTGTAGGTACTCCTGGACGTGTTATGGACCACTTGCGCCGCAAAACATTGAAGCTGGATCACGTACATACACTCGTTTTGGATGAAGCGGATGAAATGCTGGACATGGGCTTCATCGAAGATATCGAGACGATCATCACACATATGCCAGAAGAGCGTCAAACCTTGCTGTTCTCGGCGACAATGCCGCCGGAGATCAAGCGTTTGGCTACCCGTTACATGAAACAGCCGCAAACGATCGCGGTGAGCCGTGAAGAAGTAACGGCGCCATTGATCGAACAGGTATACTACAAAGTGTTTGACCGCAACAAAGTAGAGAGCCTCTGCCGCATCTTGGACAGTGAGGATGTAGAGCTGGGTATCATTTTCTGCCGTACCAAACGCGGTGTAGATGAGTTGTCCGAAGTGCTGCAATCCCGCGGATACCTTGCGGACGGCTTGCATGGCGACTTGTCACAGGCACAACGTGACAAGGTTATGAATGCGTTCCGTGAGGGCTCGATTGAATTCTTGATTGCGACAGATGTAGCAGCACGCGGTATCGACGTAGGAAACGTCTCTCACGTAATCAACTACGATATTCCACAAGACTCTGAGAGCTACGTACACCGTATTGGCCGTACTGGTCGCGCAGGTCGCAAAGGAATTGCGATGACGTTGGTTACGCCTCGCGAAGTAAGACAGATGATGTTTATCCAAAAGCAGACAAAAGCACAAGTGCTCTCTCGCAATGTTCCTTCCCTGGAGGAAGTGGCTGAGCGCAAACAAGAGCAACTGCGTGAACAGTTGACTAGCCTTTTGGAAAGCGATGCAATTGCGGATATGTATCAAAAGGTAGCGGATGCTCTCGTAGGTCAATACCCGGCTGAAAAAGTAGCTGCTGCTGCATTGCACCTGGCATTCCATACAGAAGCAGGACAAGGGCAGGAAGTAGAAGCGTACAACTTCGGTGAGACGGGTGCAGCAAAAGGCATGGTTCGCTTCTTCCTGAACGTAGGCCGCAATGCGAACATGAAGCCACAGGATCTGGTACGAGAGATCTCTGAATCTGTTGGTATTCCAGGAAAATCAGTAGGTCGCATCGACATTTTCGAGAACTTCACGTTTGTTGAGGTTCCAGAAGAGGTAGCGGCATTCGTATATGAGTCACTCCGTCAAACACGCATCAACGGAAAACGAATCAATCTGGAGCCTGCAAAGCCTCGCGGAGCGAAGCGTTCCTAATTTGTTAGTACTGAAAAGCAGCCATTTCACTGGGAACAACCAGGAAATGGCTGCTTTTTTGCAATGCGAATATTTGTTCGCAAAAAATACTTGGCAAACACTTCTGTCTCGAGGTATGATGAAGACAAGCAAAACAGAAGCGAAAAATTGAAAGGGTGTGTACCATTTGTCAGATCGTCGCGCAGCTTTGGAGAGTGCATTGCGTCAAATAGAAAAGCAATTCGGTAAAGGTTCTATTATGAAGTTGGGGGAAGTTTCCAACGTTCAGATTTCTACTGTATCGAGTGGAGCGCTTGCTCTGGATATCGCACTTGGTGTGGGCGGATTCCCACGTGGACGGATTATTGAGATTTACGGACCAGAGTCTTCCGGTAAAACAACAGTAGCACTTCATGCGATCGCAGAGGTGCAAAGACAAGGCGGACAGGCTGCGTTTATCGATGCTGAGCATGCCTTGGATCCGGTTTACGCTGCTAAGCTGGGTGTGAACATCGACGAATTGCTGTTGTCCCAGCCAGACACTGGTGAGCAAGCGTTGGAGATCGCGGAAGCGCTGGTACGTTCTGGTGCGGTAGACATTATCGTAGTCGACTCCGTTGCGGCACTCGTGCCAAAAGCAGAGATCGAGGGCGAGATGGGAGATTCTCACGTAGGTTTGCAAGCACGCTTGATGTCCCAAGCACTCCGCAAGCTGTCCGGTGCCATCAACAAGTCCAAAACGATTGCGATCTTCATCAACCAGCTTCGCGAAAAAGTGGGAGTTATGTTCGGTAACCCGGAAACAACTCCAGGTGGACGCGCTTTGAAGTTCTACGCAAGTGTTCGTTTGGATGTTCGTAAAGCGGAATCTATCAAAATCGGCAACGACATTATGGGTAGCAAGACGAAGATCAAAGTTGTCAAAAATAAAGTGGCTCCACCATTTAAGGTTGCAGAAGTGGACATTATGTACGGCGAAGGTATTTCCAGAGAAGGTAGCATTCTCGACATCGGTTCTGAAATTGATGTCGTTCAAAAGAGTGGTGCTTGGTATTCCTTCAACGAAGAACGTCTCGGCCAAGGTAGAGAAAATTCGAAAGTCTTCCTGAAGGAAAATCCGCACATTGCATCTCAGATTGAAACAAAAGTGCGCGAATACTTCAGTCTGAACCCTGGCTCTGTTCCAGAAACTGAGCCGGTAAATGACCCAGAGCAAGATGAAGAGCCTACATTTGATCTGGATTAATGAAGAGTAGAAGAGCAGCCTGTCGATGAGACAGGCTGTTATTTTAGCTTTGCGAAGGAGTGAATCATCATGAAGAGCGGCCTGATTACTGCCGTTCATCGAGATATCAAACAAAAGCAACGCTACCATATCGATGTAGAAGGCGAGTATGCCATTACCGTACATGAAGACATACTGGTAAAGTACAACCTATTTAAGGGAACAGAATTAGATGAAGCTTTTTGCCGAGAAGTCCTGATAGCAGAAGAAAAGCATAAAGCGTATTTAGGTGCTTTGCGATACCTTGGCATACGCCCACGTACAAGCTGTCAGCTGCATTCTTATTTGGTAGAGAAGGGATTTTCTACGCAGATTGCCGAAGAGATATGCCAGCGTTGCAAGGATCACGGCTACATCGATGATGAAGCATTTGCGAAGCAATGGGTAGACGAGCGATTGCGTTTGAAGCCGCGGAGCCCGTATATGCTGCGTATGGAGCTTACTCAGCGTGGAGTGGACAGAGCGATTGTAGAGGATGCAGTACGTGGCGTGTCTAGGCAGGCTGAACTCGATGCTGCCCGCGCATTGATAGAGAAGAAGGCGCGACGCATAGAGGGGGCACCGAACCCCGATGAAGAACGCAAGCTGCTGTCCATGCTGATGCGCAAGGGATTCTCTCATGCGATCATTCAACAAATGCGTGAAGAATTGCGTCATAGAAGCGATAGTTAGGGCCAACTCTATTTGCATGATCTTGACAATTCTTGTTCACAAATAATAAAATAGGTTTGTATTTACTTGGTGTATCATAACTTTTTGTGATTTGCTCACTCGTTGCCTATGAAACAACTGAACAACCGTGCGAAAGCAGTACGGATTCAGCGGACCGAGTAAAATCGGTCTTGTTTTTTAGCCGAATGTTCAAATGTGAGAGCACTCCATGAAAAACAAATGCTTGGAAAGCGGGGAGATGTCTTACAATAAGGAGGTGAAACGAAAAAGCCTATGGATCCTATAATTACTGTTGTCATTGTGCTCGTTGCCCTGCTGATCGGCTTGGGTGCTGGCTACTTCACTCGTAAATCGATTGCGGAAGCGAAGATCTCCAGTGCAGAAGAAGCTGCACGACAGATCGTGGAGGAAGCCAAACGGGACGCCGAGGCCGTTAAGAAAGAAAAGGTGCTGGAGGCAAAGGATGAAGTGTTCAAGCTTCGATCCGAAGCGGAAACTGAATTGCGTGAGAGACGCAATGAGATCCAGCGTCAGGAACGACGAATTCTACAAAAAGAAGAATCGTTGGACCGCAAGATGGAGCAGTTGGAGCGCAAAGAAGAAGAATTATCCGAGCGTGACCGTGCCATCGCAGAACTGCAAAGCAAGGTAGAGCACTTATATAAAGAACAAGTATCAGAGCTAGAACGAATCTCCGGCTTGACGCAGGATGAGGCGAAGACGATCATTCTCACAGATGTGGAGAATACCGTCCGTCACGAAATGGCTGTGATGATCAAGGAGATTGAGACTCAAGCCAAGGAAGAAGCGGACAAGCGTGCTCGTGAGATCATTACGACCTCCATTCAACGTTGTGCAGCAGACCACGTAGCAGAAACAACCGTTTCCGTGGTTACGCTGCCAAATGATGAGATGAAGGGACGTATTATCGGACGCGAAGGACGTAACATTCGTGCCCTGGAGACGTTGACTGGTATCGATCTGATTATTGACGATACTCCAGAAGCAGTCATCCTGTCTGGCTTCGACCCGATTCGTCGGGAAATTGCCAAGACAGCGTTGGATAAACTGGTCGCAGACGGTCGCATTCACCCAGCTCGCATCGAGGAAATGGTGGAAAAAGCGCGTCGCGAAGTAGACGAGCGAATCCGTGAATACGGTGAGCAAGCAACGTTTGAAACAGGCGTTCACGGCTTGCATCCGGATCTGATCAAGATTCTCGGACGCTTGCGTTATCGTACAAGCTACGGTCAAAACGTACTGAAGCACTCTATGGAAGTGGCACATCTCGCCGGATTAATGGCGGCAGAACTGAAAGAAGATGTGAAGCTGGCCAAACGTGCAGGTTTGCTGCATGATATCGGAAAAGCGATTGACCATGAAGTAGAAGGTTCACACGTTGAAATCGGTGTTGAACTGGCTAAGAAGTACAATGAGCATCACGTAGTAGTGAACAGTATTGCGTCTCATCACGGTGATACCGAACCAACTTCCGTCATTGCTATGCTCGTGGGAGCTGCTGACGCTTTGTCTGCCGCACGCCCAGGTGCACGCCGTGAGACATTGGAAACATATATCAGACGTTTGGAGAAACTGGAAGAAATCTCTGAGTCGTTCGATGGCGTAGAAAAGTCTTATGCGATTCAAGCAGGACGCGAAATTCGCGTGATGGTTCAACCTGATAAGATTGACGATGCGGAAGCTACCCGTCTGGCACGGGATATCACGAAACGAATTGAAAATGAACTTGACTACCCTGGTCATATTAAAGTAACGGTTATCCGTGAAACACGGGCAGTTGAGTATGCAAAGTAAAGTGGCTGCGTGCCACTTTACTTTTTTTGTCGCACATCAATTGCTTGCGGAAGTCAAGTTTTCTAATGAGCAGAGGAATTGTGTATACTAGCAATGAGGTGATTTGGTAATGAAGTTGTTATTCATTGGAGATATTATGGGCTCGCCTGGCAGAGAGATCGTGAAAACATATCTGCCGTTACTAAAACGAAAATACAACCCTACCTTTATCGTAGCGAATGGAGAGAATGCTGCGCATGGTCGCGGGATCACAGAGAAAATTACCAAGGAGCTTTTCGAATGGGGTGTTCACGCGATTACGCTCGGGAATCATACGTGGGACCAAAGAGAAATTTTCGATTTTATTGATGATGAGCCGCGGATGATTAGACCCGCGAACTTCCCAGAAGGAGCTCCTGGAAAAGGGATTACATATATCAAGCAACCTGAAGGGGAACTAGCCGTTATTAATTTGATGGGGCGTACGTTCTTGCCACCGCTTGACTGTCCGTTCCAAATGGCTGACAAGCTAGTAGAGCAAGCACGGAAGCGTACGAAGCTCATTTTTGTAGACTTTCATGCCGAAGCCACATCGGAGAAGCAAGCAATGTCGTGGTACCTCGATGGAAAGGTAACAGCGGTCGTGGGGACACATACCCATGTGCAAACCGCTGATGAACGTATTTTGCCTCAAGGAACCGGATTTTTGTGTGATGTAGGAATGTGTGGCCCAAGTAACGGCATTTTGGGGATGGAACGCGAAGCTGTTATTAAGAAATTTTTGACGCAGCTCCCTGTTCGTTTTGAGGTAGCGCCAGATCCAGCACAGTTGAATGCGGTGCTGATTACGCTAGATAAAACGACTGGGCATGCGAAAAAAATGGAACGAATCAGAATTGACTCTGACCATCCGTTTATGGAATAATGGGAATAAGATTAGAATTTTTTGAATCTTTCAAGCGAGTTAGCAGGAATTTTTAGGGGTTATGCGAATATCATTCTAATGATGACAGGATTCCTATCAGACGGGAGGTTCAAAAAGGATGGAAGTATTAAAAGTTTCAGCAAAGTCTAACCCCAATTCCGTTGCTGGTGCCCTTGCCGGAGTTCTTCGTGAACGAGGAGCGGCTGAGATTCAAGCCATTGGCGCTGGGGCGCTTAATCAAGCTGTGAAGGCAGTAGCAATCGCACGAGGGTTCGTAGCGCCGAGTGGAGTTGACCTCATTTGTATTCCAGCCTTTACCGACATCGTGATTGATGGAGAAGAGCGAACTGCAATCAAATTAATCGTAGAACCCAGATGATACAACTGCAAATGCTTCACCTGCCTGTTTGTTCGAAGAATGAACAGGTTTTTTCGTTTGTCCAGAAGCATGACCTCCGAGGTTATCGAAGAGAAGGAGCATTTCCATATGAAAATCTTTGATGCGCATTGCGATGACTTTTATAAAGAAGACAAGCATACATTCTGGTTTTACCGCTCTTGAAAAAGGGAATGTAGACATACAAGTGCTTGCCTGTTTTGTCCCTTCTCAGGTGCCGTTTTGACGGCGTTTTCATACAGTACTAGAAATGATCGATATTTTTTATCAAAAGGTGGCGAGTGATAAGTTCCGCCCCCATTTTCACAAAGGGAGATTTGGCAGAATGCGTATTAAAGGGACAGAAAGGGGCTATTCTGTTTGTAGAAGGCGCGCATGCATTAGAAGAGAGCCTCGTTCAGCTACGTACGTGGTTCCGGCTTGGCGAACGAGGCATGACGCTGACCTAGAATCATGTCAATGCCCTAGCGAGTGGAAATGGAGATCCGAATCCAGGTGGACTTACTTCATTTGGACGAGAAGTGCTGATCCGGGATTCTGGGATGTACTAGAATACTCGAGAGCCCCAGTGATCGCTTCACACTCGAGCGTAAGAGGCATATGCAATCACTCTCGCAATTTGACGGACGAGCAAATTCGAGCGTTAATCGCCAATGATGGAGCGATCGGCTTGACGTTTGTAGACTTCTTTACCGTATCGGAGAAGCGTAAGGTCTGGATCGATGACTTGTTGCGCCACTTGGATCACATCTGCGCATTGGGTGGCGTAGACCACGTACGTTTTGGCTCCGATTTCGATGGGATTACCGAGACGTTTGGAGACATGGCATCCGCAGCAGATTACTCCCAGTTACTAGAAGCTTTGTTAAAACGTTATAAAGAGGCGGAAGTATTGAAATTTGTGCAATGAAATTGGTTGCGTGTTTTCGGAAACGTGCTACAATAAAGCATGAGGATATTAATGTACCAAGTTCAACATTAAAATTCAGGTCAAAAGTAAGTTGAGTAAAAGCACTTGCAATTTGACATGGACAGGACTACAATTGTTACTGTCTATGCACAGAAATGTCACATCTTATCAGTCTTTTCAAGGTGTGATAGGCAGCTTTTCTCACAGTCACTGAAAGGGTGGAATCTGAATGATTAGTCAACTTTCCTGGAAAGTTGGAGGACAGCAAGGGGAGGGCATCGAGAGTACTGGTGAGATTTTCTCGATGGCGATGAACCGGATGGGGTACCATCTGTATAGCTACCGTCACTTCTCTTCCCGTATTAAGGGTGGACACACGAACAATAAAATTCGCGTGAGCACAACGCCAATGCGTGCGATCTCTGACGATCTGGACATTCTCGTAGCGTTTGACCAAGAGACGATCGATTTCAATGCGCATGAGCTTCGTGAAGGCGGTATCATTATCGCGGATGCGAAATTTAATCCAAAGTTGCCGGACGGCTTGAAGCCTGTTCGCTTCTTCACTGTACCACTGACTGAGATCGCTGATGAGCTGGGAACTTCCCTGATGAAAAACATGGTGTCGATTGGTGCTTCCAGTGCCATCCTCGGCATTTCAGTGGAAAGCTACCGTCCCATCGTTGAAGATATGTTCCTCCGCAAGGGCGAAAAAGTGGTTGAAAAGAACATGGATGCCATTCGCCGCGGTTTTGATTTTGTAAATGAATTGACTGGTGGTCAACTGCCTGAGTTCCAAATGGAAAAGGCTGACCCACAAAAACAACTGTTCCTCATCGGTAACGATGCGATCGCTCTGGGTGCTGTAGCAGCAGGCTGCCGTTTCATGCCAGCTTACCCGATCACACCTGCTTCCGAGGTAATGGAATACTTGATTAAAAAGCTGCCTAAATTGGGCGGTACGGTTATCCAAACAGAAGACGAGATTGCTGCTGTAACAATGGCAATCGGTGCTAACTTCGCAGGTGCTCGTTCCTTGACTGCTTCTGCAGGTCCTGGTCTGTCCCTGATGATGGAAGCAATCGGTCTGGCTGGTATCACGGAACAACCAGTTGTAATCGTGAACACACAGCGTGGTGGCCCATCTACCGGTATGCCTACCAAAATCGAGCAATCCGATGTGAATGCTATGATCTATGGTACACATGGTGACATTCCAAAAGTAGTTATCGCACCAAGCACAGTAGAAGAGTGCTTCTACGATGCAGTTGAGGCGTTTAACATTGCGGAAGAATACCAATTGCCTGTTATCCTGATGACAGACTTGACACTGTCCTTGGGCAAACAAACAGTAACTCCATTTGACTACAGCAAAGTAGAAATCCGTCGCGGAAAACTGCTTGCTGGACAAGAATTGCCAGAAAAAGAGCAAAACGACCTGTTCAAACGTTATGAAGTAACAGAAGACGGCGTTTCTCCTCGTGTTATTCCTGGTCAAAAATACGGACTGCACCACGTAACTGGTGTTGAGCATGATCAAACGGGTCGTCCATCTGAGAATGCTGCAAACCGTATTCAACAAATGGATAAACGTATGCGCAAAATGGAAGGCGTCCTGAAAAACTTCAAAGGCGCTGTAACAGCAGATGCTCCTCACGCTGATGCGGATGTTCTGGTTGTGGGTATCAACTCCACAATTGGTACGATTCAAGAAGCAAAAGGCCGTCTGGAACAAGAGGGAATCAAAGTAAACCATGCACAAATCCGTTTGCTGCATCCGTTCCCAACTGAAGAAATCAAAGCACTCGTAGACAAAGCGAAGAAAGTCGTTGTTGTTGAGCACAACATCCAAGCTCAAGTAACAAACCTGCTCAAACAACACGTTGGAAACGCTGAAAAAATCGAATCCGTGCTTAAATATGACGGTAACCCATTCCTGCCGAAGGAAATCTATGCTGAAGTGAAGGAGCTGGTAAAACATGGCGACTATGAAAGAGTTTCGAAATAACGTTAAGCCAAACTGGTGCCCAGGCTGTGGAGACTTCTCCATCCAAGCGGCTATTCAACGCGCCGCAGCAAACGTAGGCCTGGAACCGGAAAATCTGGCGGTTGTTTCCGGTATCGGTTGCTCTGGTCGTATTTCCGGCTACATCAACTGCTATGGTTTCCACGGTATTCACGGACGTTCCCTGCCAATCGCACAAGGTGTGAAAATGGCGAACCGCGAGCTGACAGTTATCGCAGCAGGTGGTGACGGGGATGGTTTCGCGATCGGTATGGGCCATACTGTACACGCTATCCGTCGTAACATGAACATCACGTACATCGTAATGGATAACCAAATCTACGGTCTGACAAAAGGTCAAACCTCCCCGCGTTCTGCGACTGGTTTCGTGACCAAGTCTACACCGGCAGGTTCCATCGAGTCCTCCATTTCTCCAGTTGAACTGGCGCTGTCTGTAGGTGCGACATTCGTTGCTCAATCCTTCTCCAGCGATCTGAAGGGCTTGACTGAACTGATCGAAAAAGGTATCCAACACGAAGGCTTCTCCTTGATCAACGTATTCAGCCCTTGTGTGACCTACAACAAGGTAAACACGTACGACTGGTTCAAAGAGAACATCGTACCAGTAGACACGATCGAAGGATACGATCCACATGACCGTATCAAAGCAATGTCTACCTCTATGCAACACAAAGGCCTGATTACAGGTCTGATCTACCAAAATACTGAGCAAAAACCTTACGAAGCTCTCGTAAATGGCTTCAAAGAAGAAGGTTTGGCTAACCAAGACATTCGTTTGTCTGAAGAAGACTTCGAAAAATTGGTTAAAGAATTTGCTTAAGTTTGATAGAGTGAAAAACCTCTCCTTAACGGGAGAGGTTTTTTTGTTACAGGCGATCGCGCCACTGCCTGTACACGAGCATGACAAGGAAAAAGACAACCAATTGACCGAAGAGTGGATACAGGAAACGGAGAAGCGCGCTAAACCCGATAAAACTGATCGAATAGCAAATGAGCAAAATTCCGAGTATAATAGTCGGACCTCGAAGGGGGATAACTTGTCTAATCTGTTGGGCTAGACCAAATACGTTTGCCACAAGAGTCGAGAAAATTTCGGCATATACCAATAGGGAGAACAAAAAGGGAATAGTTGGTCCCAAGTCTTGCAGCACAGCGATCATGGGCATTTCCGCGTGATGGATTCCCGGCATTTTTACAGACAGAGAAGCGTAAGCGAGCAAGAGCAGAAGGCCGATTCCCAAGCCTCCTATGATTCCCCCCAGAATGAGAGGCTTCTCGCTTGTACTCTGTCTGCCCATCGGAATCAAAACCGCTTGTGTAAGTGTGACATTTAAGGCAACATAATAAAAGGGAGAGCTAAGCCACGCCCAAGGCCGTAACGATTCAACGACGACACCCGTATCTAACCATGGCTTCGTATAAAGGAAGACAAGTACAGTAAAGCCAATGAGCATCGGTACAAAAATGCTGTTCACGTGATGGATGGCGAACAGCCCTTTTTTCGTCACGAAAAAAATCAAAATCATGCTAAACCAAATGCCGATTTGGGGGGATAATCGAAAAGACTCCCAAAAAATCGCACCGGTAGCAGCGAGCATGACGGAGGTAGTGCCTAGCAATACGGTTAGAAGCAAAGTATTAAATACAGTGCCAAACGGATGCCCAAATAAATAGGTGCTGACCTCTTGATAGGAATCGGCCTGAATCCGATAGGCAATCAGCATGACGCGGATGCCGGCCCAAATAAACAGCGTCGTCGCCAGAATGATGCCAACTAAGCCTTGTGTTCCATATTGAACAAAGAACTCTACAATTTCTTTGCCTGAGGCAAAACCAGCTCCTACGACTGTCCCAATATACGTAAAAGCGATCTGCCATGCGGCTCTCCATGTTCCTTGCATCTCAGACCTCCTGTCCCACCTTATTCCATCCTATGAGAGGGAGTGAACCGAATATGCGCGTTACCGTGTTAGGCTATCAATCTCCTTATCCTGGCCCAGGGGGTGCTACTCCTGGTTACCTGATTGAGACAGAGCGTGTCAAAATTCTTCTCGACTGCGGCAGCGGTGTTCTTGCGCAGCTAGGCAAGCATTTACCCATTTTTGAGCTGGATGCCATGCTCTTATCTCACTATCATCATGATCATGTTGCGGATGTAGGAGTGATGCAGTACGGTTTGATGGTTCATCAGTTATTTGGCCAAAGACCTGCCGACAAGCCGCTTCCGATCTACGCTCCTGGGCTGCCAGTTGTCAATGCTCAGACATTGGTGTATCGAGAAGCGACCACCTTTACCCCAATCACCGAAGAAACGTCTGTAACCATTGGGGACGTCGCGATTACTTTTTTACGGACAGACCATGGTGACGGTGATCCATGCTACGCCATGCGCTTAGAAGCAAACGGACGCGTTCTCGTATACGGAGCTGACAGTGGACCAGGGACAGCTTGGAAGGGCTTTGCAAGTCAAGCGGATTTGTTTATTTGCGAGGGGACTTATCTGGATTACAATTTACCAGCCAAGCCAAATGGGCACCTGTCTGTTCGCCAAGCGGCAGAATTGGCACAATCCCTATCGTGCCGTTCTTTATTAGTTACGCATTTGTTTTACGGCTATGATGAGTCGCAGGTAATCGCAGAGGCGAATGCCTTTGTCGCAGGTCCAGTTTATGCCGCACGCATCGGTCTGCAAATCGATTTATAACGTTGTTTGTGTACATAGAGAGGAGAGTTGACTTTGTTTCCAAATGTATTAGAAGTCGCACGCAAGTTAATCCGTGAACGCGTACAAGCAGGAGAAACAGTGGTAGACGCCACGATGGGGAATGGAAATGACACCTTATTTCTTGCGCAATTGGTGCAAGAAGAAGGGAAAGTAATCGCCTTCGATATCCAGCCACAGGCGATCGAGAAAACGCGAGAGAGACTTGAGAGAGAAGGTCTGGCAAACAGGGTAGAAATGAAGCTCGCCAGTCATGAGGAAATTGACAAGCTGGAGATTAGTGCCGCGGCGATCATGTTTAATTTGGGTTATTTGCCGGGTGGAGACAAAGAAATCACCACACAAGCGAGCAGTACCATTCAGGCGATTCAATCAGGGTTGAGGGTGCTCAGACCAGGGGGAATCATGACAGTCATGATTTATTGGGGGCACCCGGCGGGAGAGACCGAAAAAGAGGCAGTGGAAGCATTTTGCCACGAGCTAAGTCAATTAGATTACTTGGTTTTAAAATACCAATATATCAATCAGCAAAACCAAGCACCATTTTTACTGGCTATCGAACGCAGGGGACAATAAAAAGAACGCAACGCGATCCTTTCCCGGGCAAGCGCAGCATCCGACATATTCCTATGAGAAAGCAATATTTTGTCGGGTCGCCGACAGGTGTACAAAAATAGGCACGCTCTTGCCCTTTCTGGCACATACCCTATGTAGAGCAATGTGGCAAGGGGGATCTACGTGGACAGAATCGGGATAATGTTGGATTGGGCCCTTATGGAGAAAGGAATTCATGGCATCAAGTCATATGAGCGTCTGCCTTATTATGTCGAAATCGGTAAAGAGCTTGGATTGGAGCCTGTTTTTTTCCATCCGCGGCATGTGAAGCCAGGAGATGAGCGGGTCAAGGGATATTTTTGGAACGGAAGCCGACTCGTTTCACAACTGGTTTCAGTCCCGCGAGTCATCCACAATCGTGTTTTGACAGGGGATTCAAAAGCACGGAATGTCATTCGAAGATTGAGCCAAAAGAAGACAGTATTTAACGGCTTGGTTGTACGAGATAAGAGAAAAGTACATCAGATGCTCTGGAAAAACGAACAGATTCGCAGCTATCTGCCCCATACAGTGCCTTATTCCATGGAGCAGTTGCGGCTGTTCTTGGATAAATACCAGGTGGTGTACGTCAAGCCTTCAATTGGATCTGTTGGAATTGGAGTAGCACGTATTGAACGGCACGGAGGCAATTATCACTTCATTGCATCGAAAAAACGTCAGATCTTATCTCATTCGCAGATACTCTCCACGGTGCGACGTTGGGTCGGTAACAAAAGATTTTTGATCCAGCGCGGAATTCCTTTGGCACGTTATGGAGGCAAAACGTTTGATATTCGTGTTTCGGTGCAGAAAAACAAAGAGAAGCAGTGGACAGTTAGCGGGATGGTTGCCAAGGTCGCCAATAAGAAAAACAAGCTCAGCAATCTCTCGCGTGGTGGGACAGCAGTACCTTTTGCGGAAGCTTTGGCACCGATTTTTCCTGAGGTAAAACAACAACAAGCGGTCATGGAAAGAGTAGGCATTGCGGCGGTGGAAATTGCGAAGCAGTACGGTCGGCATTTTTCATCACTAGCAGACTTGGGGATGGATATGGGAATTGACGAGCGAGGCAATCCGTATTTAATTGAAGTCAATGTGCGTGATCAACGCTATTCTTTTTTCAAAGCAGGAGAGAAGGCGATGTTTAAACAAACGTACCGTCATCCACTGGAGTATGCCCAGACATTGCTCGCGGAAAAAAAGAAACGGAAACATCAGCTTCTAGCGCCGGGCCAATTGGTTTAAGGAAGAACGCAGAAGAATTTGAAAAAGACGGTGGCATTTATTGCCCCGTCTTTTCGTATACGGTGATCTACGATTCTGCCGGCTGTTGTTGGTCAGCCAAAGGAAAGGGCAGATTGCGAAAGTGACGATATACCAAAGCCAAAATCGATTTTCGAGTCAAAATTCCTTGGAAATAGTGCTCGTCGTCTTCTATACAGACAAAAGGGTGATTAATGGACACTTCTAATGCTTTCAAAAATTCATCGGTGTCACGCAATCGAGGGACCTTCGTATCCATTACATCATCTACAATATGTTCGGACATACGCTCAGTCTCGAAGCGCTCCAAACCAAGAGTTTTATTCATGATCATATTCGTGCTGATTAACCCATGCAAACGATACTGATGATCCAGTACAGGAACGGCTGAATAACCAGACTTGATTAGGACTAGCAGGGCGTGCTCAAGCGAATTACCTAGCTGCACATGTGCGACCTTTGTGGACGCGATTATGAGATCTTTGATCGGAATATGTAACAAAGGGATCTCTTGATTCATTCAGATCCACCACCTTTTCTTTCTGTCTTCTAAAGCAGTAAGAACTGCCTGTGGTCCCCTTCTATGATACCGTAAGAGAGGTACAAACGGTAGGGCTACATTTAGAAAACTTGGCGTTGCCAAGGCTTTGGAGGGGCTTAAAACGAAAAAAGCCCGGCAGTTACGCCAGGCAAGTAATCGAGGTGTGGAACAATCGTCCCTAGTTCTAGTATGCGAGATCCTGATGTTTTTTACATTAGGAGCTTAGAGGAAACCAGTTCCTCCCTTACGCTTTATACGTTTGATTTTTGAAAATGGGTTTGGCTTCCACCCGTTTTTTTCGATTGATCCAAAAGGACATCGTCGTCAACTCGTAAAGGAAAATACAGAGTGGCGGTGTAATCACGAACATGCCGAGAACCAATGAAGGCGTCGACCAGCCTAGTCGATGAATAACGTAGCTTTGCAGTAAGAACAAGATCAACGGATGAACCAAATAGATTGCCATGTTCTGTTTGGCCAACCGGGCAAGCCACGGACCGAGTTTAGGCAGTTTGCCGAGGTAACTGGATACAGGGTAAAAGCTGATGATTACACAGAGTGTGTACACCAAGTAAAGCGGCTCGAAAATATTCAGGCTCTCGTAATAGCTCTTGTACCCGGAAAGATAGCTGTAAGCCATCCAAACAGCTGCACTTGCCAACACAACAATAGAAGGTATCTCAAGGCGTTTTACCCATGTTCGCCATTTATCCACATTCATCCCGGCATACGCGCCGAGTGCAAAAGTTAATACGTACATGAAAACATAATGCTGTCCGTAAACATAAGTGTGTTTTATGAGAGACAAGAATGGGTTTGCATCCCAATCAATAGCCCATAACGGCGTAATGAACAAATAGTGGTAGAGAACGTACAGACCAGCTTGTCCTATGAATAGGACGATGATCCAGCGGAAATTCAAGTACCGCTCTATCCACTGTTTAATCAGGCAAAAGAACAAGCACAATTGCAAGTAAAGCGGAATGTAGTACAGGTGGTAGAAAGAGCTACCGGTAAATAGACTATCGAAAAAGGGTCCTACCAGCACGGCCGGATCAAAGGTTTGATGTTTAAAATAGGTGAAGATGGCCGTCCAAATCACGTAAGGCAAAATAACAGCCCGCCAGCGCTTTTTCCAGAAAGCACGCCAATCCAATTGGCGGTTTTGATACCAGTAGAACAACAGCATTCCAGTTGCAAAGATAAACAAGGAGCGGCCGAATTTTAATAAGATAATTAGAACGGCTTGCAAATCACTATTCCACGGATACGTCTTCTCATTGGCGAGAAAAAAACTGAGGATGTGAATCATCAAGACAGTAAGAGCCCCAAAAACAAAAAGGGCATTCAGATCCTGAAACGTCCCCTTTCGATTGCTATGCATAATTCCTCCAGAATTTTACCGGCAGCACCTGGAGAATCAAAAGCAAGTAAAATCCCCGTCATTCGGGTAAGTGCCAGTCAGGTGCGGCCAGTTCTTTTGCGGTATAAGAAAATAAGTGTAATCGCTGCGACAAATGTTGCCTTGACTCTGTCACTAACTCATTTTGCACATAAAAGGGGGTAGGTGATACAGCCCACTCAGAACGGATTGTCTCCAATAGACGTGCTTTTACATCATCCATAGTCGCCAATTTTCCAGTCAAACTCGCAATGCTGCCAACGGTAGAAGCATCGATAGAAGGAATTGGCTTATGACTTTGCATTTCATCCAAGCCGGCGAGACGGTAAAAGCGCTCCATCCATTCTCCTCGTGGCCGATCGTCGACGTTAATGCATAATTGCAAAATAGAGCCGTGTCGCGTGCGTCTTTGTGCCATACCTCCGATTTTTTTACCGTGAATGGAAAAATCGTATTCCCCTGCACAGTACGAACCCGTCACCTCTCCAAATTCCAGCTTTCCGTAATCACGCAGGCCCACATCAAGAAGCTGGGCAACAAACGAGAAGAAGGAGTCAATGGAAATCGAAGTGTCAGGCAATAAACAAGCCATATTAAGTACGCCAGCATCAAGCGGAACACAAGCGCCACCAGACGAGCGAAGAACACAACCAAAGCCATCTTGACCAAACTTACGCAAGGCTTGCTGGAGATGAGGAAGCTTGGCGTCTCTGCGGCCGAGATACAACGCCTGATCGTACACCCAGAGATGAATGACGGGTGTTGCTGATTCAGATTGCATACTGGCTGCCAACGCTTCATCACGGATTAAAGGCTCAAGTGGACTATCCTGGTAGGTACCGGAGTCCATCCAGCGAAACGGTTGATTTACAGAAAATGACATAGGAAGGCTCCTTCACAGGACAAGAATAGCTACCATTATAACATCTGAAATGCGTTTATTTCTACGTTTTCGCTATCTTTTTTCCATTTGGTAGAACATGCATGTTGAGTAGAGTGAAAAAATACCCGACAGGCCAAGGTAGCTTGTCGGGTGGAAAATGGGTCTTTATTTCGTCTCTTTAAAGGAGAAATTATCCAGGTAAGTCGTTTTGCGAGGAGCACCTTTCGTCGCATCTTCTTGCAAGTACAGACCGAGTTTTTTACCTTCTTGTTTCACATACTGTTGACCGAACAAGTATTGATCGTTCAGGTAAATGGAAACAGTGTTCTCGTTAACTTCTACTTTTAAGCGATTGCTGGATTTCAGCTTGTAGGAGCTAGATGTAATGATGTCAATATCGTCTTCTTCGACATCATTCACTTTTCCTAAAACAACGCGATCTTTTTGGACGAATACAACATTGGCTTTTCCGTCTTTACCGTTGAAGTAAAGTCCTCCTAAACCTTCACTGCCTACGACATTAACATCTACGCTCAATTCGTATTTTTTAACTTTGTCAGACTCATTCCAATTCAGCGGCAGGAAGTAGTGATCCAGATCATCGTCATCGGATTCAGCTGTCACTTGTTTGCTCGAGACCTCCCAGTTTCCTGTCGCTTTGTCTGTATCCCAGTTTTTCAATTTGGAATCAGAGAAGGAGTCGCTGATACTGATACGCTCTGGTTCTGGTTGAGGTTTCGGTTGACCAGGGGTAGGGAAAACAATTTTGATCTCATCATCATCGTCACGATCCAAAATAGCGCGATAGAGCAGAGAAGCAGCTTCCGCACGAGTAATTGGATCTTGTGGACGGAAATTGCCATTGTATCCTTTCATCAGATCGGTTTGGATCGCAATCGCAATATACGGACGCAGTGCTGACGAAATATCTTCGTAATCACGGAACTTTTTCAATTGATTCAAGTCGGCTTTGTACTTTTGATCGTAGCCCAACAGGCGTACCAATGCGACAGCAATGTCTTCGCGTACTGCCGCTTGATCAGGCTTATACGTGTAGGTGGAGCCGGATTTGTAACCAGTCAGGTAAGGCTTGGCGTATTCCACATACAGAAATGCCCAGTGATGACGCGGTACATCTTTAAAGGTTTGGTCGACGTAGCTTTTGTTTATATCTACATCTGCTGCTGCGATCATAATTTTTGCAAATTCGGCGCGGGTAACTTCATTGTTCGGTCTAAATGTCCGATTGTCGTACCCTTTGATGATCCCTTTTGCCGCCATCTCCGTAATTTCCTTGTATGCCCAATGGCTACGTGGAACGTCTGAGAACGAAGGGGTGGAAGCGGCACCGACGACCGGGATAACCGTTAAGAACATTAACACCGACAAAAATACGGCTAGTGCTCTTTTCATGTTAACCTCCTCAAAATGGCAATGTAGTTTTTGTTGACTGCTATTCAGACGGTTAGTGGGCTTGTATTGTTGCAGGAGAAAAAAATATTATGGTGAAAATAGGAAAAAAGACGGAGTTCCAAAAAAATTGTAGAGGCATGTAGCAATGGTAAGGGCATGCTTGTTTCTCAGCGTTTCGTACATATTTTGCCTCATAATGGTTATTATGCATTGGCTTTTGTATCACCCAAAATGATATAATTCTTTATTGGTTACTTATATAGATGATTTTAGCTGAGGTGATATATGATGAAGGAAACGAAAGAGGCGACTGTGGACTTAAAATCCGTTAAGTCTCCAAAGAAAACGGAAGACTATGCGAAATACTTCCAGGCCCCCTCTCTGAAAGATGCGAAAAAGCGCGGTAAGGAAGAGATTTTAGTCCATTACGATTTTAATATCCCAGAAGATATGCAGAACATCGGAAAAGGAAAGCGTTATCACGTTCGTACGTATGGGTGCCAAATGAACGAGCACGATTCGGAGACGATTTCTGGTATTTTGCAGGCAATGGGTTATACTTCCTCTGATTCTGTCGAAGATGCGGATGTCATCCTATTTAACACCTGTGCGATCCGCGAAAATGCAGAGGATAAAGTATTTGGAGAGCTCGGCCACATGAAGCGGCTCAAGAATAACAACCCAAATCTGATCCTCGGTGTTTGCGGCTGTATGTCCCAAGAAGAGAAAGTCGTCAAGAAAATCCTGAAAAGCTACCAGCAGGTCGACCTGATTTTTGGAACGCACAATATTCACCGACTGCCAGAACTGTTGCGCGATGCGATGTTCAGCAAAGAAATGGTGATTGAGGTTTGGTCCAAAGAAGGCGATATCGTCGAAAATATGCCGAAGCTCCGCGAAGGAAACACCAAGGGCTGGGTTAACATCATGTACGGCTGCGACAAGTTCTGCACGTACTGTATCGTGCCGTATACCCGCGGAAAAGAGCGCAGTCGACGCCCGGAAGATGTCATCGCGGAAGTGCGTGATCTCGCTCGCCAAGGCTTTAAAGAAATCATGCTCCTCGGACAAAACGTCAATGCGTATGGGAAAGATTTTGATGACATCGAGTACGGATTTGGAGACTTGATGGACGAGATCCGCAAGATTGATATTCCGCGTGTGCGCTTTACGACAAGTCATCCGCGCGATTTTGACGACCATTTGATTGAGGTGCTGGCAAAAGGGGGCAACCTCGTGGAGCAAATCCATTTGCCTGTCCAATCCGGCTCGACAGAAGTACTCAAGCGGATGGCGCGCAAATATACGCGTGAGCATTATCTGGAGCTCGTTCGCAAAATCAAGGACGCAATCCCGAATGTCTCGCTTTCTACCGATATTATTGTTGGCTTCCCAGGCGAAACCGACGAGCAGTTCGAAGATACGATTTCGATGGTGGAAGAGGTTAAGTACGATTTTGCGTATACTTTCATCTACTCCCCGCGTGAAGGTACACCGGCAGCTGTCATGGAAGACAACGTTCCGATGGAAGTGAAAAAAGCGCGCTTGTATCGACTCAATGAAGTTTTGGCTCGCATCGGACTGGAGCAGAACAAAAAACTGCAGAATCAGGTCGTCGAGGTACTGGTGGAAGGCGAATCGAGGACGAATTCGGAAGTTCTTGCGGGGCGTACGCGTACGAACAAGCTGGTCCATTTCACCGGCGACAAATCCTTGATCGGACAGTATGTTCACATAAAAATTACAGATGCGAAAACGTGGACACTCCACGGCGAACTCGTATCCAAAGTTGAGGTGTAGGTCATTATGGAACAAACAAACGTATATACTCAGAAAGAAATTCTTGATAAAGCTCGCGAGCTTGCAGCTATGATCGCGCGTACGAATGAAGTTGATTTCTTCAAACGTGCCGAACTGCAAATCAAGAACAATGAACGTGTGCAAGATTTGATTGATACATTGAAGCAGAAACAAAAGCAAATGGTGATGTTTGAATCCATCAACAAGCCAGAACTGGTGAAAAAAGTGGAAGGCGAATACAACCAATTGCATGAGGAACTGGATTCGATTCCAATCGTTACGGAATTCAAGCAATCGCAGGTAGATGTGAACGATCTTTTGCAAATGGTCACGAACGTAATCACGAACACCGTTTCGGAGCGTATTATTTTGGATACAGGCGGAAACCCATTGACCGGAGAGACGGGTGGCGGGCCTGAAAAGAAAAAATCTGACGGCTGCTGCTCCTAATTCTTGATAGAAAGCCTTCCCGGCGCTGTTTTGATGAATACCCAACAACTTTCCCAAATATAAGGTGGTTGTTTGCACGCTAGTCGAATGCCCTGCATACAAATGTACAGAAACGTTGTATGGAGGAGGTAACGAAATGTCGGGTATAGACAAAGATCTACAGTGCCGGGAACTTATCGCGAAAGCAGTCTGCGGCAAAGGCCATAAATTTTCTACTACCACCCACACCATCATACCGTCGCAAACTCCTTCGACGATCCTCGGATGCTGGATTATAAACACGAACTTCCAAGCAGAGAAAGTCGGAGATGCCGTTGAAGTATCTGGTACGTATGACGTCAACCTGTGGTTTTCGTTTGCTAATAACACGCAAACCGAAGTCAAGCGGGAAACTGTTCAGTTCTCCGTACTCGTACCGCTTACGTTCTTCGACAAAAACTGCAGAGGCGATCTGGAAATCGTTGCACGCGCCGTGGAGCAACCGAAGTGCATAAAAGCGGAGTTAAGTGGTGGTGGCACAATCACGGTCAGAGTTGAAAGCGAATATGCAGTAGAAGTCATTGGAGAAACAAAGGTGTGCGTTGTTGTCTGCAATAGTTGTGATGACAAAGAATTCCATCTGGTTGACGACTTTGAAGATAACAGTGACGAGTTTGATGACTTTGATTCCGCTACGCTACTCGACGAGCTCGACTAAAGAGGAGAAATTATCTCCTCTTTTTTCTTTTTTTCGGATACGTACGTACCATTCTCACTTTTTTCTGGGCGTAGTCATAAGATAACGAGAGAATAGCGGGGGAGTGTGGAAGGCATGATTCTACGCACAAAGACGAGTCAGCGAGCTAACAAGCAGGAAACGCCAGCAACACAACCGATGACGGCCAACGCTAAAGAAGTGGTAGCGTATTTGCATCGTCCTGAAATAGGTCGTTGGTTGCTCCGGCAGGGGAGAATACCTGTAACAACAGGAAAAGCAGCGCGACCGGGCTGGCGAACCTATAGGATATGCCTTTACCAAGACTATGTACTGGATATCGTCAGAAGCGAGGAGCAATCACAATGGCTACTGCACCGCCTACAGGAACCCGAGTGGCATTCCGTCTCCTTGCCTTCCACCGAAACGGAGGTTCAGGTGGTGCAAGGGCTGGCAGCTCGCAGTTTGTATGCCGTCGGAGCCGATGCGGGTCAAGTGACGATCACGGCTGCTTCTCCCCATCGACTTAAGGTCGTCGAGGTGGAACCAAATTGGCCAGCCAAGCATGCTGATGAATATATGCAGCGGGCTCGAGTGTGGTGGGAAGGTCGGATGCGCAAACAGCCGCAAAAGCTGCAAAGCATGGGAGCTGATCCCGAATTTGCTTTGCGCAAGCCCACGGGAGAAATGGCACTTGCTTCTGACTTTTTGAGCATCAATGGGACGGTCGGATGTGATACGACACGCTACCGGGAAGAATTAGGTCTCCATCAGCACCCAGTTGCAGAGTTGAGACCTGCGCCATCGGAGGACCCTGATCAATTATTTATGCATATTTACGATAATTTGGCACTCGCATACAAAAAAATAGGGAATGCGTCTATCGAATGGCTCGCTGGCGGAATGCCGTTTCAAGGTTATCCAATCGGCGGGCATATTCATTTTGGCGGGCTTACCCCTACTTTTTCTCTTCGGCGAAAGCTGGATGCGTACTTAGCTCTTCCCCTTGTTCTGATTGAGGATGCAGGCTGTATGAGCCGCAGAGAGCGCTATGGATTTTTGGGGGATGTAAGGGAGAAGGAATATGGATTCGAATATCGTACACTCCCTAGTTGGCTCGTTGATCCCCTTGTCGCTCGAGGCATTCTTCATTTGGCCCATTTGGTTGCAATCAATCACGAGAAGCTAGAAGCAACGCCTCATTTAAAGCTCCCGCTCATCAAAGCGTACTACCAGGGCGAAAAAGAAAAGCTCCTGCCGTACGTAGTCCAAGTCTGGCACGAATTAAAGGAGCTACCAGGCTATACGCTGTCACGACTTCATCTGGATAGATACTTTTCTTTTTTAATCGAAAGTCAATCGTGGAGAACGGACGAAGACCTTCGCAAGACATGGAAGCTGCTATAAACATATCTACCAACGTATGCAGGGTCAACATTACCGAACAATCATGATATAATACGACGAGAAATAGTAGGCTAGGAGAAGACAATCATGGCTCAATATACCCCGATGATTCAACAGTATCTGGCTATCAAAAAAGATTATCCGGATACTTTCTTATTTTTTCGCTTAGGCGATTTTTACGAACTGTTTTTTGATGACGCCGTTCTTGCGTCCCGTGAGCTGGAAATTACACTGACGGGACGTGATGGTGGTGGTTCTGAGCGCATACCAATGTGTGGAGTTCCACATCATGCGGCAGATGGCTATATTGCAGAGCTACTGAAAAAAGGTCATAAAGTAGCCGTTTGTGAGCAAGTCGAAGATCCAAAAGAAGCCAAAGGGGTTGTTCGCCGGGAAGTGACACGCGTCATTACTCCGGGAACGATGATGGAGGGCAAATGGCTGACGGATAAGGAAAACAATTACATGGCAGCGTTGGCCCAAGTAGAAGGGCGAACGGGTGTTGCTGCGTGTGATATGAGTACAGGCGAGATGTACGTTACCTCTTTGGTGGGTCAGGCAGAGGCTGTTCTGGATGAAGCATTGCAATATCGCCCCAAGGAGCTCGTCTTTTTTGGCCTCGCTGTTTTGCCGAAGACAGCACTGCCATCTACTGTCGTGGATACGCACCAACTGGACGTATTTGCAGTGGATAGTCAGTATGCAGAGCAGGCAAAAGGTCTGGATATGTCCATGCGAGCGGCGGTCAATGCTCTCTTGTTCTACATAGGGACGACGCAAAAACGCAGTCTTGCCCATATGCGGCTATTAAAGCAGTACGATGCAAAGCAGTATCTGCAAATGGACGGCTTTTCCAGACGCAATTTGGAATTGACAGAGACCATTCGCGATAAGACGAAAAAAGGCTCTCTGCTGTGGCTGTTGGATCGGACGCAGACCGCAATGGGTGGTCGTCTTTTGCGCAGATGGATTGAGCGTCCATTGCTGAGTCGCGATCAATTGGAGGCACGTCTGAGCGCTGTGGAAGCCCTGAAGGGTGACATGCTGCTTCGATCCGATTTGCGGACTTGCTTAGATCGTGTCTATGATTTGGAGCGTCTGGCGGGCCGTATTTCCTACGGGAATGCAAACGCGCGAGATCTCATTCAGCTGCGGATGTCTTTGGAAGCTGTTCCAGAGCTGAAGCAGTATATGATCCAAACGAATACGCCAGTATTGATGGAGCTGGCGCATGGGATGGATGAATGTACGGATATAGTCAACTATTTGGCTAATGCGCTAGTGGATGATCCCCCGATATCGGTTCGTGAAGGCGGAATGATTCGGACGGGATATGATGAGTACCTGGATAAGCTCCACACGGCAAGTCGTGAAGGGAAGACGTGGATTGCCCAACTGGAGCAGGGAGAACGGGAAGCGACTGGGATTCGTTCCCTTAAAGTTGGCTTCAATAAGGTGTTCGGCTATTACATCGAAATATCGAAATCCAACATTGCCAACGTTCCCGCTGGCCGGTATGAGCGCAAGCAAACTTTGGCCAATGCAGAGCGGTACATCACGCCAGAGCTGAAGGAACGTGAAGCTCTCATTCTGGAAGCGGAAGAAAAGATGATTGAGCTGGAATACCAACTGTTCGTGGCTGTAAGAAGTGAAGTCGCGAAGCATATACCAAGACTGCAGAACCTCGCGGAGCGCATTGCATCTGTGGACGTTCTCCAGGCATTTGCTACGGTAAGTGACGAGCGGGGATTTGTACGCCCTGAGCTTGTGGAAAGCGGCGAATACGTCATTACAGAAGGGCGTCATCCAGTAGTAGAAGCCGTTCTGGAGCGCGAAAAATACGTGGCAAATGACGTGGAGATGGATCAGACCATTCGTCAAGTTTTGCTCATTACGGGTCCGAATATGGCAGGTAAGAGTACGTACATGAGACAGATTGCCTTGATCACGGTGATGGCACAGATCGGTTGCTTCGTTCCAGCTAAACAGGCCAAGCTGTCGATTGTCGATCAGATTTTTACACGAATCGGGGCAGCCGACGACTTGGTAGGCGGGCATAGTACGTTTATGGTGGAAATGCTCGAGACCAGACACGCCTTGCAAAAAGCGACAGCGAAGAGCTTGATTCTGCTCGATGAGATTGGCCGCGGGACTTCGACGTACGATGGTATGGCGCTTGCACAAGCAGTCATTGAGTACATTTGCCAAAAAATCGGTGCCAAAACACTCTTCTCCACGCACTACCACGAGTTGACCGGGTTAGCAGAGACGTTGAGTGGTGTCGTGAATGTCAATGCTCGATGCGAAGAACGGGAAGGAAAGCTCTTGTTCCTTCACAAAATTGAAGAGGGACGAGCAGATAAAAGTTATGGAATTCATGTGGCAGAGCTTGCGGAAATGCCGACGTGGGTCATTGAGCGGGCACGCAGTATCTTAACCGGGCTTGAGGCGAATGGAAGTGCTGGGAATGGAAATGCAGCGAGTGATGTGCAAATGTCGCTCGAATCGCTTTGGACGGCACCAGTTGCTGCGGTGCGCGAAGAACCAATGCAGTTTGCGTCGGCGGAGGAAGAAGCGATTATGGCTGAACTGCGCGAGCTGGATTTGAATTCAACGACGCCAATGGACGCCATGATGAAACTATATGCATGGAAACAGCAATTGAAAAAGCGGTAGGATTTGTCCGGAGGGGAGGCACTCATGGGAACCATTCAAGTTTTAGATGAGCATCTCGCCAATATGATTGCTGCAGGGGAAGTAGTGGAAAGACCGGCTTCGGTTGTGAAAGAGCTGGTTGAAAATGCAATTGATGCCAGTGCAATGACAATCGAGATCCACGTTGAGGAAGGCGGTCTGGAGATGATTCGGATCGTTGACAATGGGAAAGGGATGGATCGGGAAGATTGTCAGCTGGCTTTTGAGCGCCATGCCACGAGTAAAATCAGCAACGCTCGTGATTTGTTCCGCATTCGTACGCTGGGCTTTCGTGGAGAGGCACTGCCGAGTATTGCGGCAGTCTCGCGTATGGAGCTGACGAGCAGTACGTCCAGTAGTGAGGTAGGTACTCATCTTTTCATTGAAGGTGGGCAGCTCGGAACGATTTCCGATAAAGCCGCTGTAAAAGGGACGGAAGTATGTGTGCGCAGCTTGTTTTTCAACACACCTGCTCGCTTAAAATACATGAAGTCGATCGCCACGGAAGTTGGACATATTTCTGATTATGTGAATCGGCTTGCACTCACGCATCCATCGATCTCCTTCCTGCTGACTCATAACGGCAAGACACTCTTGCAAACGTCTGGCGACGGAAAGCTGCTGCACGTCATGGCGGCTATCTACGGTGTGCAGGTCGCGAAGCTGTTGCTTCCAATTGCAGGGGAGACCCTTGACTATAAGTGGTCTGGTTTTCTTTCGAAGACGGAAGTGACAAGGGCGAATCGCTCTTACCTTTCGACACTGGTAAACGGTCGGTACGTGCGCAGCTATTCGATCAACAATGCGATTATGCGCGGTTATCATACATTGTTACCTATCGGCCGTTATCCGATTGTGGCTTTGCAGATCGAGATGGATCCGTCACTGGTCGACGTGAACGTACATCCTGCCAAACTAGAGGCGAGATTCAGTAAAGAAGATGAGTTGTGCAGTGCAATAGAACATTCGGTAAAAGAGACATTGAGACAAGGCTTGGGAATTGTCAGACCCATGGCTACGCAACCAAAAGCTAAGGTCGTCACGCAGGTCGTTCAACCGCAGTTTGACCTGCAAATCACCAAGCCTGACACTCCGCAATCGCCGTTATTAGCTGCGAGTCCCCGACTCCAGGAATGGATGGCCAAGCAGGAGGTGCCAAGTAAGCAAGTGGATCTAGTGACGCCTGTCGCACCATCCATTGAGAACGGCACGGTGAAAGAGTCGGCAGCCAACTATGAAAAGCTGGAGGCTGCAAAAGTAGAGGCTATCCCGCAAGAAATCGTGCAGGCGACTTTGTTGGATCAAACGGGCACTAGCGAAGCTTTCCAACCTTTCGAGACTAAGATTCCGGTACAATGGGACATTGCCCAGGCACCACCTCCTGAGCATCCATTAAATGAAATGAGCAGGGAGGACAATTCAGCCGCGGGACGTACCGAACAACCACCGCCACTTCCGGAAGCAACCAAAGAAAATGAAACGGATTCGCCTGTTCCCGTTATGTACCCAGTTGGTCAAGTCCATGGTACCTATATCGTCGCGCAAAATGACGAAGGCATGTATTTAATTGATCAACATGCCGCGCAGGAGCGAATTTTTTACGAGTATTTCATGGACAAGCTTGCAGAAGAGGACATTTCCAGCCAAATCATGCTGTTCCCTCATACGGTGGAATATACAGCTGCAGAGGCAAGCAAACTGGAGAAGCGACTGTCGCTTTTGCAATCATTTGGTTTGGAGATCGAGGCGTTTGGTGGGCGGACCTTTATCGTTCGCGCTCATCCACATTGGTTTCCAGAAGGGGCTGAGCTGGAGGTCATTGAGGAACTCATTCAGTTTGTACTGGAAACGGGAGAAAACACCCAAGCCAATGTGGTGCTGATGCGCGAAAAGGCTGCCATCATGATGTCCTGCAAAGCATCGATTAAAGCTAACCGCTTCCTGACGCATGCTGAGATGGAAAGCTTGCTGAACCAGCTACGCAAGACGAGCAGTCCGTATACGTGCCCGCATGGCAGGCCGATTGTCATTCATTTTACTGGTTATGACTTAGAAAAAATGTTTAAGCGTGTGATGTAAACGATGCCCTCCTGCGGAAAAATCCGGGGAGGGTATTTTTGTGTGGACTATTTGCTTCGGTTCCCATCGAAATCAGGTGTTCCTCTGCGGTTACCCCAATCTGTCATCACAATCCTCCCGCAGAGAAATTTGCAGGAGGATTTTTTTATGGAGGATAAGCAACGGATTTCTTTATTGCTACTCAAACCGTTGCTGGGCTTAGCAAACCTGGCAGGAGTGTAAATATAAGAAGCATACAAGACAGGTCGGTCTCGCGGTGGCATCATGAAGGTGTTGGAGGCCCTGGCACGTGAGAAAGGAAGGAGCTACATAATAGAACACGGCCAAAGAAATAAGCTCCTTTGGCCGTTCAGAAGTAGTTAGTGTTTATTATGAAGACGACGAGAAATTCCATCTAGTTTATGGATGATAGAAAATAATTGCTCGGAAGTAGTATCTAATTGCTCAGCGGAAACAGTTGATAATGAAACCTGTTGATCAATTTTAATTAATTGATTATTAATGTTCTGTAGAGATTGATAGATGTCTTTAGATGAAGCATTTGATTTATCGGCTAATTTACGTACTTCATTAGCAACAACGGTAAAGCCACGTCCGTGCTCTCCAGCTCTAGCAGCTTCAATCGCAGCATTAAGGCCTAGAAGATTTGTTTGTGTAGAAACATCTGCTACGAAGCCGCTGAGTTTCTCAATCTCCTCATTCTGCTCCTTTAACACATTCATGGAATGAGCGATTTCACCATTGTATTCGTATAGTTTGGTTGCGGAGTCGGTGAAGACGGAAGAGATTCTAAGCGCTTCCTGGGTTGTAGCTGTCAATTCGGCTGCCATTTGCTCCATATTGTGGCGGTAGCTTACATTTTCACGCATCGTGTCACCGATATACTGTTCAAGAATAATTGCAGAATCAAAAAAAACTCTTTTGATAAGAGCCTGATAAAATGCAGTTGAGTTTTCTAGCGATTGAATTCTTTCTGAAAAAAGACGTAAATATAGTGAGTATCCACCCAAAAACCAAGAAGCTGACAATCCAATTCTCGCATGGGTTGTTCCGATTCGTTTTCGGCTGTTTACATATTCTTCATCAATAATATGAGAAGAAAGTGTTTCGATATACCAAATCTGCATGTTCTTTAATTGGTCCATTGTTACATTTGTACGAATCAATTGATCCAAATTAGGATGCTTTTCCAATTTCTCATAAAAACAATCTACGATTTCTTTTGAGTGAGTGCTGAAGAATTCTTTGTGTGAATACAAGAGGTCTAAGTCTTCTTTTGTTAGGCCGTAGAACACCCTAAGTGAATTCCATTCATTATCCAGTGCAATCATGAAACCAACCCCTATTTTCTTTATATGTAATGTAAAACTCTTTCAGATTCTAACAAAAATAAAATGCTAAATAAAAATAAAATGTTAAATAAAAATGAAATATTTATGAAATTTATACTGATACGCTAAATATGACATGTTGAAGAAACATGCATCCCTGACAGACACCCCCTGCCTGGGACAATTCCTTGGTGATGTTTCTTGGAGGTATTATTCAGAAAATTTGAAAATCAAGGTTGATTTTTGGCAAACACTGACATATGATTACTTGCAAAAACGAGGAGAAACGAAATGAGTTCATCACGACAAAACGGGATGTTTATTTATCCCTGGGATATAGCCGAGAGTGGTATTGAAGCAGTAATGCAAACCTTGCAAGAAGCCAGATGCAATACAGCAGTTGTCAATAGCAGCTATCATCAGGGGAGATTTTTTCACCCGCGAAGCAAAACGTTTCGCAGGCTGCCGTTTTCAGGAGTATCGTTTACGCCTGAATGGTCGAAGTATAACCGTTTGCGCCCGACCGTACACGAGCAAATCGCACAAGCAGGCATTCTTGCCAAAATGAAAGAAGCTTGTGAGCAGGCAGGAATGGGATTTCATACATGGTGGGTTGGCCTTCACAATTCTACGCTTGGTTTGGCTCATCCAGATCTTTGTGTGCAAAACATTTGGGAGGATACATACACATACGCATTATGTCCATCGCAGCCTGAGGTTCAGCACTACGCCAAGGCGCTTTTTACCGATACGCTGGAGCAGGTCAAGCCGGAGCGGATTTTGATCGAAGCGACTGCTTTTTTGCCGATGAAGCATGGTGAGCATCATGAAGTATGTCTTCTGCCGTTAGGAGAATCACTGCAATGGTTACTCTCGCTCTGTTTTTGCGGGGCATGTACGGAGCGTGCCGAATCGAAGCGAATCGATGTAGGAGCAGTCCGACAGCTTGTATCGAGGCTAGTCAGTCAGATGGTGGATGCCGATTCTCTCACGCAAGTATCAGCAGAATCGAGAGAAGTTGCCTTTTTGCTGTTGGAATATCCAGAATTGTATCACTATCAGCAATCCCGTCTGGAAGTAGTGGATGGGCTATGGAGGAGCCTGAAGGAAATTGCGCAGAGTATGGGGATTGCGGTGGATGGTTTTCCGTCCTCGACACCGTTTTTCGTGAACCAGTCATATTGGGAAGGGGTTTCGTTGCGAAAAGCAGCGGCTACTCTCGATCGTGTCGTTCCGCTCGCTTATGGGGACAGTGTCAATGAGGTGGCGTATACGTTCCATGCGATCAAGCTTGTAGCGCCAGAAGCTGCACTGGGGGCAGCTTTTTCCCTGCATCATAGCCAAATCCAGTCAGCAGCCGAGTTGGCAGCGAGGGTGAAAACAGCAGTGAACGCAGGCGCTCAATCGATTATTTATTACAATCTTGGTCTGTTAAATAACCGCAGGCTGGACTGGATCAAACAGGCGAACCTTAGCATAGAGGAGTAGATATTCGCAACAAACAAGACCCACGGAACTTCGCGGGTCTTGTTCATATGGATGGACTGGAAAATCATACTACAGTCCGACGCGCTTTCATAAAAAATGGTATGATTGTCATAGCGAAGAGGAAAACAGTTTGGTTCAGATTCTATTTGACCGGAAAATTAATCCTGCTTACAATAATATGATCGTTACCGTTTATGTAAAAACCGTCGAGTCGTTTTTCTAGAACAGCAGTTCTTATCAAAAAAGGGCGAAGACGTAAGGAAGGGAACAAAGGCGTGATTGTTACAACAGGACTTGAGCCTGGTGAAGAAACCTTGCGTCACGCAGCTGAATTGGCTAGTACATTGGGGCTACAAGTTGTGAATCGACGCGATTTTTCATTGGGTCAAATGCGCAAGCGATATGGGGTACAAGAAGTATTGGTGGTTTCCGCTCTCGGAGCACGTCTGGAAGTGCCGGGGAAAAAACCATTCTTTTTTCATCCGAACACATCTGCTTTTCGTATAAAGCGGCTCATGCGCGGCGATACTGATACTATGCTTGTTGCTTGCCAAATTCAACCAGGAGATGAAGTGCTGGACGCCACCTTGGGTCTGGGTGCTGATGCGATTGTATTTTCTCATGCGACTGGCGCAAAGGGGAAAGTCGTTGGCATCGAATCTGAGCGATTGCTAGCCATCTTAGTAGAGGATGGGTTGCGGCACTGGTCTTCCGATGCGATAGAATTGGAGCAAGCCATGCGTCGTATTGAGGTGCGATGTGGCAACCATCTAGAAGTACTGAGAGGACTGCCTGCCCGTTCCTTCGACGTCGTTTATTTCGATCCCATGTTCGAAGTAACGGTACAAAGCTCGTCGGGGATCGCCGGAGTTCGTGAGCTCGCCAATCCAGATGCTCTTTCCGAGGAGGCTGTTTTGGAAGCGCAGCGAGTTGCGAGAAAACGTGTGGTAATGAAAGAAGGAAAAGAAGGTAGGATGTACGAGCGCTTTGGTTTTACGCCGTTTCGCTCCCGCGGCCAGCAGGTCGTGTACAGCTACAAAGAGATAGGTGGAGGGGAGTGACCTTGCAACAGAGAGAAAGGCTAGTCGTGATTATTGGCCCAACAGCGGTCGGCAAAACCCAGCTTAGCCTGGAGCTGGCCGAACAGTTCGACGGTGAGATTATTTCCGGTGATTCCATGCAAGTATACCGTGGAATGAATATCGGCACCGCAAAAGCAGAACCTGAGGAGCTTGCGAGCATACCGCATCACCTCATTGATATTAAAAATCCAGACGAGGAATACTCTGTCGCGATGTTTCAGGAAAGTGCCGCAGGGTTGATTACAGACATCAACCGACGTGGCAAACTTCCGTTTATCGTCGGCGGAACAGGTCTCTACATAGAATCAGTTACTCATCGATTTCAGTTTTCCACCACATCTCAAGACCCTGAGCTGCGTGATCGACTGCAAAGATTGGCTGACAGCGAAGGCGTGGAAGCACTGCACGCCCGATTGGCCGATGTCGATCCGATTACAGCCGAACGCCTGCATCCCAATGATGTAAAGCGGGTGATTCGCGCACTGGAGATTTATGAAAGCAGCGGGTACAAAATGTCCGACTTTCAGCTGCGGGCGCAGCATTCACCCTATGATTTGGTGATGATTGGTCTCACGATGGACCGCGCAAAGCTGTATGAACGAATCAACCACCGGGTCGAACTCATGATCGAAGCGGGGCTGGTTGAGGAAGTGAGGGGGCTCTTGGATGCTGGCTACGACGCGTCACTGGTCTCTATGCAGGGCTTGGGGTACAAAGAGCTCATCCCTTACCTGTATGGAGAGATCACGCTAGAAAAAGCGGTGAACGACATACAGCAACGAACACGGCATTTTGCCAAACGCCAGCTTTCCTGGTTCCGTCGTATGGAAGAAATTCAATGGTTTGACATGACTGATCCAGCCGAACAGAGGAATAACGTGGAAACTATCAAGCGAATATTGGCAGGAAAGTTTCAACAATTGCCGAATATATAACATACAAGTCCTTTTAGGGGGTAGTGTACATGAAACAGACGATCAACATTCAAGATACGTTCTTGAATCATTTGCGGAAAGAAAACATCGCGGTTACCATTTACCTTGTGAACGGATTTCAATTGCGCGGGTATATTAAAGCATTCGATAATTTCACGATTGTGATTGATAGCGAAGGCAAGCAACAATTAGTATACAAGCATGCGATCTCCACTTTCACTCCGCAACGCCCTGTATCGCTCATGTCTCAGGAGAACAACCAACAGTAAACGAAGCAACACCAGCAGCCAGGATACATGTGATCCTGGTTCTTTTTTATGATCTGACCTGGGCGTTGGAAATGCCATCAACGTATAAAGTATCAATAAAAAGCCCTGTCGCCGTTGAAGTGATATGCTCCCCTTCAGGTAGACAGTTGAAATAATAAAACTGTCTACCTGTAAGGAGGAGCATTTTTTTATGTCCCATAAAGCAAAAATAGCTGGAGCAGATAAGGTTACCGCTATCGAAAAATATCTTCGCGGAGAAGATTCTCTGAAACATCTAGCAAGAACGCTAGATGTTTCCTTTTCCTCCATGAAACAATGCCTTCAAACCTATCAATCGTTAGGTCCCAATGGGCTGCTCAGTAC
>NZ_PXZL01000010.1 GCF_003013405.1 Brevibacillus formosus
AACGATGGGGGCGGGGATTGCTCTCGTCTGTGCTCGAAAAGGACATCAGGTCATGCTGCTGGATGCAAATCAGGCGGTGCTTGACAAAGCGCTTGTCTATTTGGAATCGATCCTGACAAAAGACGTGGAGAAAAACAAAATTAGTGAACAAGAAATGAAAGAGACGCTAGAGCTAGTCCAATTCGTATCGGAAATGGAGCAGTTGACAGACTGCGATATCGTCATCGAAGCAGTGCCAGAGCGCCTTGATTTGAAAAAAAGCATTTTCAGCCAGCTTTCTGGGATTTGCAGAGAGGATGCCCTTTTACTAACGAATACTTCCTCTATCTCGATTACGGAGATTGCAGGAGGGCTTTCGCATCCCGAGCGCATTCTCGGATTTCATTTTTTCAATCCGGCACCCGTCATGCCTTTGGTTGAGGTTATTCGCGGGAAAAAATCGAGCGAGGAAAATGTGGAAGTGGCGTATCGATTTGCGCAAGAGTTGGGCAAGGTGCCTGTTTTAGTGACGGACACCCCTGGCTTTATCGTCAATCGCATCGCACGTCCTTATTATAATGAAGCATTGCGCATCCTGGGCGATCATGTGGCAGGTGTGGAGCAGATTGACCGAATCATGAAGCTGGCCGGCGGATTCAAAATGGGTCCGTTTGAGCTGCAAGACATGATCGGTATCGACATCAATTTTGCTACCACCAAATCGGTCTATACCGACTTCTTCCATGAAGGACGATTTAAGCCTAGCCGGATTCAGCAACAAATGGTTCAATCCGGCAGCTTGGGCAGAAAGACGGGGGAAGGCTTCTATGACTACAACAAATAAGGCTGTATTGCTCGTGGGCACAAGCCCGCTGTACGCAGAGTTGAATCATTTGATGGTGGAAAGAGGCTATCAGGTGCTTACCCTTGCAGAAGCGATGGCGGAACCTGAGCTGGTTGATTTGGCTGTGGAAGTAAATAGCGTCGATATGCAGGCGAAAAAGAGGCAAGTACGCGAGCTGGATGACTTATTAGCACCAAACGTACCGATCATCACGACTTCGCTCGCGATTACAGCGACAGAGGTAGCGTCCTGGACACAGCATCCTGAACGCGTTTGCGGATTTGGAACGCTCGTGCCCTTGGTTGAGCGGGAGCTGATCGAGATTGCCCCTGCCCTGCAAACGGAGCTGGATACGATTCAAGCGACGGAAGGCTTCTTTCAATCGCTCGGGAAAGAAACGGAAGCCGTAAACGACGAGGTAGGTCTCGTGTTCCCGCGCATTTTAACACTCATTATCAACGAGGCTGCCTTTACTTTGATGGAAAAAGCAGCAACCGCTACCGATATCGATATCGCAATGAAAAAAGGCACCAACTACCCATACGGCCCTCTCGAATGGGCAGATCGGATTGGATTGGATGAGATTTTTGCGATATCGAGAGGCTTGCAGCGTGATTTGGCCGAGGAGCGTTATCGCACAGCGCCGCTATTACGCAAGCTGGTGCTGGCAGGGCGTGTCGGCGTACGCAGTGGGCAAGGCTTTTACACGTACGAGGACAAAGTGGGTGTAGAGGCATGAGCTTGACTAACAAGGAGGTGTACGTAGCAGCAGCTGTACGTACACCAATCGGCAAGCTGGGTGGAAGTCTGAAGAACACCCCCATCGACGACCTGACAGCCATTGTCTTGAATGGAGCGCTCGCGAAGGCAGGACAATCCGGTGAGATTGTGGATGGGGTCATCATGGGTAACGTCATATCGGCCGGACCGTTTATTAACATTGCGCGCGTTGGCTTGTTGAAAGCAGGGCTTCCTGACACCATACCTGGACTGACTGTGAATCGGGTGTGTGCATCCGGGCTAGAGGCAGTCAATTTGGCTGCGCAGTCCATCCAGGCAGGACATAGTCAGGTCATGCTGGCTGGCGGTGTAGAGAATTTGACTCGTTCACCGTACATCATGGAAAAATTCGAGCAGCCGTATCAACGCGGCGGTCAGACGCTGATCGAGTCTTTTGGCGGACCTCGTTCTGCTCCCGTCTCGCTCTATGGCGATCTGACCATGGGAGATACAGCAGAAAACGTGGCGGAGCAATTCGGCATCAGTCGAGAGGATCAGGATCGTTTTGCAGCAGAGAGTCAGTCCCGGGCTATCAACGCGATAGATGCAGGTCTGTTCCGCGATGAGATCATTCCCATCACGTTAAAAGGGAAAAAAGGGGAAGAGACGCTGTTTGATACGGATGAATTCCCAAGAAGAGATTCCAGTGTGGAGTCATTGTCCAAGTTGCGACCTGCCTTCCGAAAAGATGGTAGCGTCACCGCAGGCAACTCCTCCGGTATCAACGATGGCGCGGCGGCTTTGCTCTTGATGAACGAAGAAACGCTGCAAAAGACAGGCGTAGCTCCTTTGGGGCGCATTGTTCATTTCGTCAGTGCTGGTGTTGATCCGCGCATCATGGGCATTGGTCCGGTAGCGGCGATCCGCAAGCTGCTCGCAGAAACGAACATGACTGTAGAGCAAATCGACCTGTTTGAGTTAAATGAAGCTTTTGCTTCTCAGTCACTTGCCTGCATGAGAGAACTGGGGCTGGACCCTTCGAAAACCAATGTAAACGGTGGAGCAATCGCGTTGGGTCATCCACTCGGAATGAGCGGTGCCCGCTTGGCAGGTACGATTCTTTTCGAGCTGAGACGTCGCCAAAAGAAATACGGAATCGTTTCGTTGTGCATAGGAGGCGGTCAAGGATTGGCCACGTTAGTAGAAGCACTATAGAAAAAAAGCCCTCGTGCATGGGAGGAGTGGAAGAATGAGTACGCCTGTCATCATAGATGCTGTGCGCACGCCAATCGGCCGTATTGGTGGTGCGCTGAAGGATGTGCGCCCGGATGACCTGGGTGCATTGGTGATTCAAAAGCTGCTGGAACGCAACTCCATTGATCCGAAGACGATTGATGATGTCATCATGGGCTGTGCCAATCAGGCCGGGGAAGACAACCGCAACGTCGCGCGTATGTCACTTCTATTGGCGGGATTGCCTGTCGAGGTGCCGGGAGTGACAGTGAATCGCCTGTGCGGCTCAGGTCTGGAGGCTGTGAACCAAAGCGCGAATGCAATCAAAGCCGGAGCAGGTCACGTCTATATTGCGGGCGGGACAGAGAGCATGACACGCTCTCCGCTGGTGATGATGAAGCCTGGCACGGCTTTTCAGCGCGGCAATCAGCAGTTGGTCGATACGACGTTGGGCTGGCGATTGGTTAACGAAAAAATGAAAGAGATGTATCCGCCGATCAGCTTGGGAGAAACAGCGGAGAAGGTAGCGGAACAATACGGAATTAGCCGCGAAGCGCAGGATGAGTTTGCATTGCGCAGTCAGCAAAATTACGCACGTGCCTTGGCAGAAGGAAAGTGGGATGCCGAGATCGTTCCGGTAGAGCTAAAAGGGCGCAAAGGCGAGGTCACACTGTTTGCTCAAGATGAGCATGCACGTCCAGAGACGACTATTGAACAGCTGCAAAAGCTGAAACCAGCTTTCCAAGCAGATGGCAGCGTCACAGCAGGCAACTCCAGCGGTCTAAACGATGGAGCCTGCGCTCTGCTCATCATGGAACAAGAAGCAGCTCTTGCAGCCGGCTTGAAACCTCGTGCAAGGATCGTTGCATCCGCAGTGGCTGGTGTCGATCCTTCTGTAATGGGAATTGGACCTGTACCTGCAACGCGCAAAGTTCTCAAGCAGGCAGGCCTGTCACTTACGCAAATTGATCTGTTCGAATTCAACGAGGCTTTTGCAGCGCAGGCAGTGGCAAGCGTACGCGAGCTGGGAGTCAACCCTGATCTGGTCAACGTAAATGGCGGAGCGATTGCTTTGGGCCATCCTCTCGGGTGTAGCGGAGCACGCATCCTTACTACGCTTTTGTATGAGATGGAGCGCCGTAATGCCCGTTACGGGTTGGCTGCGATGTGCATTGGAGTTGGACAGGGGATTGCGACGATTATCGAGCGTGTGTAGCTTGGACAGATAGGGAGGCAGGTACTCTTGATAGATAGACTGCAGCCGGGTACGACGGAAGAATTTACTGTGACAGTGACAAAGGACATGCTGCCTGTTTTTGAGGGCCAAGTCGTGCATCCCGTGATGTCGACAGTCAGTATGATTTATTACATGGAATGGGCGGGAAGACGTGTCATTTTGCCGTACCTGGAAGCCGATGAAGAGGGTTCGGGATTTGCTGTGGACATCAAGCATGTGGGACCAGCTGTGATTGGTCAGGAGGTCACGTTCCGGGCTACCTGTGTGCAGGTTACCGAAAAACGCGTAGTGTGCGAGGTTACGGCGGACACTACGCGTAATCGTGTAGGACTCGGGACGTTCGTCCAGGCCATCTTCAAAAAGGACGAGATCAAGCAGCGCTTTGAGGCCTTGCAAGCAGAGATCAACCAGGAAGTAAATGGGAAATGATAAATTTGACAGAATAAATTGACTCTTTTAAAATGTTTTACTATAATTACGTTTAAATTACGTTATATGATTTTATCGTCATATACTCTCGATCGATTCACGCACTTCCTACAGAATATGGTACAATTTCACACAGCTAATAGGTATGAATCGATTTGGGGGTAGAAGAAACGTGAAGCCACAATCCATGCTTTTTACAATTTACGGTGAATACGTCCGCCATTATGGAAGCGAAATCTGGATTGGTAGTCTGACCAAGCTGATGGGGGAATTCGGACTGTCGGAGCCGGCTGTTCGTGCAGCGATCTCCCGGATGCTTCGCCAAGGCTGGCTGGAATCGCGAAAAGTAGGGAACCGCAGCTTCTACTCGGTATCCGAGCGCGGCAAAAAGCGGCTGGAAGAGGCAGCGGCGCGTATTTATAAGGTCGAGACAGATGTGTGGGACGGCAAGTGGTGCATTGCCAGCTACAACATCCCAGAGGAGCGTCGAGCGCTGCGTGATCAACTGCGCAAGGAGCTTGGCTGGATGGGCTTCGGGATGCTGACAACCAGCACATGGATCAGCCCGAATAACCTCAGTGATCGCGTGAAGGATCTGACGGAAGCGCACGAGATTACAGAGTATGTGGAGATTTTTTCATCCGAGCACATGGGGTGGAGCAATCCGAAGCAGCTCGTGCAGAAATGCTGGGATATTGATGAAATTAATGAAAAATACAAGTCCTTCATCGATGCCTACCGAGAAGAATACGAGCAGCTTTCTGCCAAACTTAGCAATGGGGAAGAGGTCCCAGACAGCCATTGCTTCGTGGAAAAGACAAAGCTCGTCCACCAATACCGCAAGTTTTTGTTCATCGATCCTGATTTGCCGCAGGAATTGTTGCCAGAGCTGTGGTTGGGCAAAGAGGCGGATCAGTTGTTCCAAAATTACTATCAGCTATTGAATCCAGGGGCAGTACGATTCTTCGAGACCGTGTATGAAGCTGCGCCATCCGCATAGGCGAAAGCTCCGAAGGAAAGGCCCTAGCACGTCTAGGGTCTTTTTTTATAAATATTTTTTCATTATTCAAAATGTAAGCGTTTTACTTGGGTGCAGTTTGGTGGACGAGAAACAAAGGGGGTACAGCACGAATATGACGGAATTGCTGCAGTATGTTGCAAACGGCCTCGTCAGTGGCGGGATTTACGCGATCGTAGCGGTTGGTTTCATTACGATTTACAACGTAAGCAAGGTGATCAATCTGGCACAAGGTGAATTTTTGATGCTGGGCGGAATGGTCACAGTCGCCTTGATTGGCATGAACCTTCCGTATGGGTTGGCGGCATTGCTCGCGATACTCATGGTCACTTTGATCGGAGTCTTGATGCAGAAATATGTAATTGCTTACGTCAAAAAGGCTAATCCAATTAGTTTGATTATTTTGACGATAGGGATTTCCACACTGTTTCGCGGCATTGCCAGCTTTATTTGGGGAAAAGATGCGTTTGCACTTGAACCGATTACGAGCAATGAGCCGATCTCGATCGGCGGTGTGATGATCGCGCAACAAAGTATCTGGATTTTGGCTGCTGTTCTTATCATTCTTTTTTTACTTTGGTACTTGATGGACAAGACGATTCTCGGCAAAAAAATCAACGCCTGTTCGATCAACCCGATGGCAGCTCGCCTGATGGGGATTAGCCCGACAAAGATGAGTATGCTGGCCTTCGCCATCAGTGGAGCGACGGGAGCGATTGCAGGAATTGTGATCGCGCCGCTTTCTGTAACGTCGTACGATGTCGGCGTGCTGCTCGGGATCAAAGGCTTTTCCGCAGCCATTCTTGGCGGACTGGGAAATCCATTGGGTGCAGCCGTAGCCGCCTTTTTACTCGGGATCGTCGAGTCGCTGGGAGCAGGTTACATCAGCTCCGGTATGAAGGACGCGATCGCCTTTCTGGTGTTGATCGGCATGCTGTTGATTAAGCCATCCGGCATCTTTGGGGAACGCAGCGTTGGAAAAGGAGGGCTATGATGAAGCAGATCATCGATAAGTGGGGCAAAAGCATAGGAATCTACCTGTTTTTGATGATTCTTTTCCCATTCGTGATGCCAGATGAATACTATCGTTCTGTCGGAATTATTATCGGTCTTCAGGCAATCGTAACCATCGGGCTATGCCTCGTGATGGGACTGGCGGGACAAATTTCGCTGGGACAAGCAGCGTTTTGGGGGATAGGCGCCTATACCTCGGCAGTATTGACGACCAAGTACGGTCTGCCGCCATTTATCGGCCTCATAGCTGCTGCGATTGTTCCAGGGTTATTCGCCTTTATCCTCGGGCGGGCGATAGCGGGGCTGCAAGGCTACTACCTCGCGATGGCAACTCTCGCATTTGGCTACATCGTCCAGATCGGAATTACGGAATGGGAACCGGTCACAGGGGGAGCAAATGGGATGATCAGCATTCCGCAAATGACTTTCTTTGGTGGAAGCGAGCTATCCATGTACTTTCTGATTTGGGGAGTCGTCACCTGTGTGCTGCTCTTCTCACTTAATCTCTTGAATTCACGTGTCGGCAGAGCGTTTCGGGCGATTCACAAAAGTGAGATCGCCGCGACCTCGATGGGAATTGATGTCCGCAAGTTCAAGCTGAATGCCTTTGTGGTAAGTGGCATGTTTGCTGGTATTTCCGGCGGCCTGTACGCCCATTACATGGGAATTCTTGATCCGCAGCCGTTTGGACTGCACGAGTCGATCAAGTTTCTCACGATGGTCGTCATCGGCGGGATGACAAGCATCTGGGGCGCTTTGATCGGGACGATCCTGATTGGCTTTATCAGTGAAGCGCTGGTTCTCTTGAGTGAAGTAGTGCCGGGCTTGCAGGGGGATGTGGACACGATTGTATTCGGTGCGATTCTCGTGCTGTTCATCATGTTCATGCCAGAAGGATTGGTTCCGCGCATCCGGACTGCTTTCGAAAAAGGGCAGGCGAAAAAGGCGAAGGCCATGGCTGACGAAGCACAGCGAAAGCAGCAGGTGGAAAGGAAGGCTGCAACATGACAACACTTTTGGATGTGCAAAAGCTTTCTCGTGATTTTGGCGGCGCACGGGCAGTGAATCAAGTAGATTTTCAGGTGCGTGAAGGAGAGATTCTCGCGCTGATCGGTCCGAATGGAGCTGGAAAAAGTACGGTGCTCAACATGGTGTCAGGTGTGATCCCGCCTTCAGAAGGAGAAATTCGCTTCAGCAGCCAGCCGTTGACACGTGTGCAAGGCTACGAATATGCCGGATTGGGCATCACGCGAACCTTTCAAAACCTCCAAACCTTTGACGATATGACCGTCTTGGAAAACGTCATGGTCGGTATGCATACCAAGACAAGCGCGAGTCTCTTTTCCTGCGGCATGAATCTGGCAAAGTCCCGCAAGGAAGAAAAGCTGATGCAAGAGCAAGCACAGACGTGGATAGAGAATGTAGGACTGGCGGAGGAAGCGTCTTCTTTGGCTGGGAGCTTGCCATATGGGAAGCTGCGGCTGATGGAAATTGCCCGCGCGATGGTAGCCAAGCCGCGACTGCTCTTGTTGGATGAGCCTGCTGCGGGTCTGAATCATACCGAGACGGCGGAGATGAGCCGCATGTTTTGCGAGATTCGCGACAACGGAACGGCTATTTTGCTAGTGGAGCATGATATGGACATGATCATGACGATTGCGGACCGCATCGTTGTGTTGGATCAAGGATCAAAAATCGCAGAAGGAACCCCGCGTGAGATTCAGGAGAACCCGCGAGTGATTGCGGCGTATCTGGGTGCAGAATGAAGCGCGAAAGAGGTGGAAAAAGATGGGTAAGACAGTCCTTACAGTAGACAGCATCACGGCTCGCTACGGTCCGGTAGAAGTGCTGCACGGCATTACTCTGCAAGTGAACGAGGGAGAAATTGTTTCCCTGTTAGGCGCAAATGGGGCGGGCAAAACGACGCTTTTGAACTGTATCTGCGGTCTTCACGGCGACAAGGAAGGCAAGATTCGGTTTCGTGATACGGACATTACACATGTCCCTGCGGAGCTGGTAGTACCCAGGGGCATGGCGCATGTACCGGAGCGCAGACAAATTTTTTCCACGCTGACCGTGGAGGACAATTTATGGTTGGGTGCCTCGCATCGGATGCCCAAGACGAGCAAAAAGGAAATTGCCAAGGAAATGGAGACAGTGTATGAACGTTTTCCCATTTTGGCAGAGCGGAAATGGCAGCTCGGAGGAACGCTTTCCGGGGGGCAGCAGCAGATGCTTGCTATTGGCAGGGCGCTCTTGTCTCGACCGCAGCTCCTCTTGTTGGACGAGCCTTCGCTAGGGTTGGCTCCATTGATTGCCAAAGAAATCCTGACGATTGTGCAGGAGATTCGCTCGGAGTGGGGCACCACAGTGCTGTTAGTCGAACAAAATGCTCGCGCAGCGCTCGCTATTTCCGACCGGGCTTACGTACTCAGTACGGGAACCGTCATGCTGGAAGGGAAGGCAGACGAGATTAGCAATGACCCGCGTGTACAATCTGCTTATTTGGGTAGCTCCCACGAAGCAGTGTAGCCAACATAGCAGTTTGATCAAGATCAACCACATACATGAGGGGGTACACCCATGAAAAAACGAACATTCAAAAAATGGCTATTTCCAGCAGCAGTCGCTTCACTCGTATTCTTGAGCGCCTGTGGAGGCGGTGCCACGCCAGCAGCAGAATCAGGCACTGGCGGCGCCAGCAAGGACCCGATCAAGGTCGGCGCAATTTTCTCGCTGACTGGTCCGAACAGTCCGCTCGGCGTACCGGAGAAGCAAGCGGTAGAGCTGTTAGTAAAAGAAATCAACGGCGCAGGTGGGGTGGATGGCCGACCGTTGGAAGTCATTTTTGAAGACGACAAGTCTGACAATACGGAAGCGGTAAAAGCGATCAAAAAGCTCGCTTCGAAAGAAAAGGTCGTAGCTGTACTCGGTTCCTCAGGCAGTGGTCCGTCTCTCGGGATGGCGGAGTATGCCGCAGCAGAAAAGCTCCCGCTGATCTCCATGGCAGCGGCAGACCAAATCACCAATCCGGTTCGTGCCGGCATCTACAAAACACCGCACACGGACGTACACGGAACAAAGCGCATTTTCAAATATTTGAAGGAAAAAGGCATTACGAAAATTGCTACGCTCAATGACAGCAATCCATACGGAAGTGGCTGGACCACGCAATTGCAAAAATATGCGCCTGAATACGGCATCACGATTGTAGCCGAAGAAAAGTACGGCACAAAAGATCCGTCCATGAGCTCCCAATTGACCAAGATCAAAGGGACTGATGCGCAGGCACTGATTGTAGCAGGCACGAACCCTGGACCGGCTACGATTGTGAAGGAAGCCAAGCAACTGAACCTCACTATTCCGATCATTAGCAGCCATGGCTCTGCGAACAGCAAATTCCTCGAACTGATTGGAGACGCTGGCGAGGGTGTCCTGATGGTAGCTGGAAAACTGCTCATTCCTGAACAAGTAGCGGCAGACGATCCGCAATCTGCGATCATCAAAAAATTCGTGGATGGCTATCAAGCTGCCTACAATACACAGCCAGACGGCTTCGCGGGATACGGATACGACGGTTTGAATTTGCTCGTGGAAGGCTTGAAGCAAGCAGGAGGCGACACCTCCAAGCTGGGCGAAGTACTGGAAAAGGTGAAATACGTAGGGGTAACCGGAGAATTCAAGTTCACGGCTGATGATCATAACGGTTTGACAGAAGACAGCATGATCATGGTTGAAGTGAAGGATGGAAAATTCCAGCTCGTTAAATAAGTGAAAGACCTTCGATCCCTCCGCGTTGTGAAAAAGAATGCGGGGGGAATTGTTGTTTTCATTACAAGGCTAGGAGGATCATGCATGTCTCAATTGCTAAATAGCGTCTTAATGGTTGCACCGATTTTGCAAAAGGCCTTTTTGTCCGAATGTATGGTAGGAGTTACCGACAAAGAGAAGTTTCTCGCCTATTATCCAGCACAGGGCTTGAACCTGGGGATTCGAGTAGGGGACGAATTGCGCCCGGGGAGTATCAATGCGACAGCGGTAAAAGAGGGCAAGCGGGTAGTGAAAAAGATTTCCAAAGAGCTCTACGGCATTCCTTATATCGCAGTCGGCTATCCGCTTGTGGAAAACGGGCAAGTAGTCGGTCGCTTGGCGACAGGCGTGACGACCGATCAAGAGGATCGCTTGCACGGCTTGGCTCAAAACTTGACGGACGCACTGGGAAATATCGCTTCGCACACAGAAAGTCTGGCAAAGGACGCCGATCATTTGGCACAAGCGAGCCACACGCTGAGTGATGCAGCCGGTCAATTAGGGCTGAAAATTGCAGAAACGACCCAGATCAACGAATTGATCCGTAATATCTCGACGCGCTCCAATGTACTCGGCTTGAATGCCGTTCTCGAAGCAGCACGAGCAGGGGCTGCTGGTCGTGGCTTTTCCGTGGTAGCAGAGGAAATCCGTCAGCTTTCCCAGACGACAGCTACTTCAGCGAAGGGCATTTTCCAACTATTGGATGAAATGAATGCACTCGTCGGAACGGTTACTGGCGAAATGGAGAAGACGATGAATCACAGCGTACAGCAGTCGACGCGAATACAGGAGCTGGATGCAGTCATGCAAGAGCTGCGGCATATGGCCGAGCAGTTGAAAAAGGCAGCAGATATAACTGGGCGCGGAGAATAGATGAGTCCCTATGTAAGCGTATTGCAAAAACGTATGACGTTATGTTATTATTGCGTTATAAAAACGTATTATAATTTTAACATAATGCATATCTGATAAAAGGAGGGCGTTCTCCATGCAAATGAGGCTCGAACATGCCGATCTGACTGAAAACGAAAAGTTGGAAGCGTTTTTAGCGAGAATCGATCGCGGGGAAAAAATAGAGGCAGACGATTGGATGCCAGACGACTATCGCAACCAGTTGATCAAGCTGATTTCGATGCATGGTATCAGTGAGATCATGGGTGCCTTGCCGGAAAAAGAATGGGTACCAAAGGCCCCGACACTGCGCAGAAAGCTGGCGATTATGGCGAAGGTCCAAGACGAGATGGGGCACGGTCAATTGCTGCTTCGCGTCGCAGAAGACTTGCTTGAGCCATTGGGCAAGACGCGTGAGGATATCATGAATGATTTGTTTGCGAAAAGACTGAAATTTCACAATGTATTCCACATGGAAGCACCTACTTGGGCTGATGCTGGTGTGATTGGCTGGCTGGTTGACGGAGCGGCTATCATCACGCAATCGATGTCCCTCGATACATCTTATGCACCTTACGCGCGCGCTCTGCATCGGATCTGTGCGGAAGAAAAGTTCCATGCCCAGCACGGGGAGAGCATCGTCTTGGAGTTGGCAGAAGGCACCGATGAACAGCGTCAAATGCTGCAGGATGCCATCCATCGTTGGTGGCCTGCCCTCTTGATGTTTTTCGGACCGCCGGAAAACGGGAACATTACGAGTAATCAGGAAGCCAACATGCGCTACAAGATTCGTACACAGACCAATGAAGAATTGCGCCAAGTATTCCTGAAAAAGTATCTGCCGCGTATTTTCCACCTTGGCTTCACAGTGCCAGACGATACGATTTACTTCGACGAGGCAGAAGATAAATGGGTCTACCAACAGCCTGACTGGGAAGAGTTCAAGCAAATCGTCAAGGGGAACGGACCGCGCTCCGCTCACCGTCTGAATCTTCGGGTAATGTCTTATGAGGAAACCAAATGGGTGCGCGATGCGATTATGTCGTACGGCCGACAAGTAGGGTAGGTGAATGTGGATGAGCAGCGAAAACTTTTTCATATACGAGGTATTCAGCCAAAAAAGTGTAAATGCTCCATTCGTCCAACAGTTCAGTTTGTTGGCACCCAATAAAGAAGTTGCATTGAGCATGGCGAGGGAGAATTTTTTGCGCCGGGAGCCTTGTTTTAATTTGTGGGTAGTCAAGCGCGACGACATTTTTGGACTGCCGCCAGAGGAGCGTCCTTTCCTGGAAAGACTCGATAACAAGAGCTATCGGGAGACCAAAGGATACGGCGACTTGCAGTCGAGATGGCGCCACCATCGCGAGCAGTTCGAAGAAAAACAGAAGCATGCAGGCAACGGCAGTTAAGCAGGAGGGATACAATCATGGGCGACCGTTTACATGTAGAAACAGTGGAAGCAGCAAAACAAAACCCGTCATTTGCAAAAGCCTTGACTGACCTGTTGTTCCAGCTTGCTGATGACGATTTTATATTGGCTTATCGCGGATCGGAATGGCTTGGGCTGGCTCCGCATATTGAAGAAGATGTGGCCTTTTCATCGATGTCTCAGGACATGATGGGCCATGCCGTGATGTTTTATGAAATGCTTGAGCAACTAGGGGTAGGCAAAGCAGACGATCTCGCACAGCTGCGCGAGGCGAAGGCATTTTCCAATGCGATCTTGGTAGAGCGTAAAAACGGCGACGGCGAATACAACGATCATCCGCATTACGATTGGGCTTATGCGATTGTTCGCAGCTATGTGTACGGCTTATACAAGCAGGTTCGCTTGGAGGCACTGACGCAGTCGTCATACGCACCACTCGCGCTGGTCAGTCGCAAAATGATGACAGAGCATCGCTATCATCTGATGCACTGGCAAGTTTGGTTGAAGCAATTGGCGAATAGTACGGCTGATGCGCGTCAGAGGCTGGAGGCAGCCATTGCAAAAGTTTGGGAGGATGCCGGGGAGCTGCCACATCTTGGACCAAACCAGGGCGATATCGTTCAGTTTGGTCTGATTGCAGAAGAAGAGCAGCTGAAACAAAAATGGCTGGCACTGACTAAAGACATTTTTGATAAAGCAGGACTCGACTGGCCGGGTGAGCCAGGAGTGCCACAAGAGCGTGGCCGTTACGGTGAACATACCGCTGATCTGGTGCAGGCTTTAGCTACCTTGTCTGAAGTGTACCGCATTGATCCGGCTGCAGGCTGGTAAAAAGGAGTGATTCTCTCATGGCGCAAGAAGAACTGCAACTGCATGAAGGGCTTGAAGCGACATGCTGGGAACTGCTGCAGCAAGTAACGGATCCCGAAATTCCGGTGATCAGCATGGTGGAGATGGGGATGATTCACAAAGTGCGCGTCGAGGCAGACGTCGTACACATCGAGGTGCTCCCTACCTTTGTCGGCTGTCCGGCACTCGAGATCATGAAGAAGAACATCACAGAAAAGCTGGTGGAGGCAGAAGGGATCAATCAGGTTCAGGTCGCGTTCGTCTATGATCCAGCCTGGACATCTGATCGTATCGCCTTGGATGCTCGCGATAAGCTAAAAAGCTTTGGCATCGCGCCGCCCCCGCTTGACTTCAAACCGGGAGACACATGGGAAGTAGCCTGTCCCTACTGTGATTCCCCCTATACACAAATAGAAAATTTGTTTGGCCCTGCTGCTTGTCGAAGTATTTTGTATTGCCGGCACTGCAAAAATCCGTTTGAGGCCCTAAAACCAATCTATTGAGAGAGATTGAGAGGAGCGAATGTCATGGGAGAGTACAAGCAAATGTTTATTAATGGAGAATGGGTAACGGCCGAAAGTGGCGAGTCCATTCAGATTACGAATCCTGCTACAGGTGAAACAGTTGGAACAGTAACCTTCGGCGATGGTCGTGATGCCAACAAGGCCATCGACGCTGCTCATCAGGCATTTGCAAGCTGGTCTCGACTGACTGCTCGCGAGCGCGCCAAATATTTGTACAACTTGTCCGAGCTGGTAAAAAACAATCGGGATGAACTGGCGGGAATCATTTCTGCTGAAATGGGCAAGCCTTTGGGCGAGGCAAAAGGCGAAGTGCTGGGTGCCGCTGATAACTTTGTCTGGTACGCAGAAGAAGCCAAGCGTGTCAACGGAGAAACGATCCCATCCTCCGTTGCGAACAAGCGCATCATGGTTTTGCGTCAGCCTGTAGGAGTGGTAGGGGCGATTACCCCATGGAACTTCCCAGTGAACATGGTTGCACGTAAGATCGCTCCGGCTTTGGCTGCGGGCTGCACGGTGGTTTTAAAACCAGCAGAAAGCACGCCGCTGTCTGCGATTCGCATGTTTGAGCTGATCGAGCAGGCTGGCTTTCCAAAAGGCGTCGTAAACCTCGTCATTGGAAATCCTGAATCGATTGGGAAGGAGTTCATCGACAATCCGAAGCTGTCCAAAATCGGATTTACAGGCTCCACTCGTGTCGGCAAGCTGCTGATGGAGGGCGCAGCGAAGCAAGTGAAGCGCGTCAGCATGGAGCTCGGTGGTCACGCACCGTTCATCGTATTCCCGGATGCGGATCTGGATGCAGCCGTAAAAGGTCTGTTTGAGAGCAAGTTCCGTAACTCTGGTCAAATGTGCATTTGCACGAACCGCCTGTATGTCCACGAGGATGTCGCAGATGCATTTACAGAAAAGCTGGTAGAGCGTCTGAAGCGCGCGAAGGTAGGGGATGGTCGCCAGAAAGAGACGGAGATCGGTCCACTGGTAAACGAGCGTGCCTTGAACAAGGTGCTCGAGCATATCGAAGACGCCAAGGACAAAGGCGGGCAAGTGGTATACGGCGGAAATCGTTTGGTTGAAGGTGATTATGCGAAGGGCTTCTATTGCGAGCCGACTTTGATTTCTGGCGTGACAGCCGAAATGAAAATCTCCTATGAAGAAACATTTGGTCCTGTTGTTCCGCTCATTCGTTTCACAGAGGAAGCGGATGTCGTGCAAATGGCAAACGATACGCGCTATGGCTTGGCTGCTTATGTGTACACTCGCGATAACCAACGTTGCTTCCGCATGGCTGAGCTCCTTGAATACGGAATCGTTGGGATCAATGACGGATCGCCAACCCAGACACAAGCACCGTTTGGCGGCTTCAAGGAAAGCGGTATCGGCCGTGAGGGTGGCCGCTACGGAATGGATGAGTATTTGGAAACCAAGTTCGTTTCCTTCGGACTGTAAGATATGAAAATAAAGAAGAGTTCAGACAAGATCTGGACTCTTCTTTATTTTCATATAGAAGTGTTTTAAAAGGTATCAATGAACCATTAAAGCTGGTGAGAAGAAAAAGCACAGGGCTCGTAGACCTTGACATAGCCTCCCCAGTCGGAACTTAAAAAAGGGGACCACGCTTGTCGAACACTTCTTCCTTGAGAAACGTCCGCCCGTAGGGTGGCTTTGGCTCGACGGTCACCTTTTTTAAGTGGAGACGGCCAGTGAATCCCCCTTGCGGGCGTGTCAGAGTCGAAGAGAACTGTGCTTTTTCTTCTCCTCCACTATGGTGACTCAATTCATAATGGGTTTTATTGTGAATTTTGTGAATTGTATTGTTCAACACTTTGTTCATTTTTGTCTTCAAAGAAAAAGGAAAACAACGGTATAATGAAGATTGGATCAAGGGCAACATTTAATAGATAAAAATTGGTATTTCATATTGACACAAAATGTACATATGACGAAGCCCAGCGAGTGTGGCATCGTCCAAGATTTTACATTCGGAAGGGAGGATATAACCATGGGAAATGCACATCAAATGCACGAAATGTCACCGGCTACCGGATCAGCAACCTTTTCGGATTTATGGAGTCCGGATGTGATGCTTTTGTCGTTGCTCGTGACTACTGTCTACTTTCTCGTAACAGGTCCAATGCATAAACGTTTTGAAAACGCTACACCGGCAACTGGCAAGCAAAGATTGCTTTTTGTTTTGGCAATCGTGTTGTTCTACGCCGCACAAGGAAGCCCAATCAGTTATTACGGCCATCATTACATGTTTAGTTTACACATGCTCCAACAATCGATCTTGTACTTTGCACTGCCACCGCTCATGCTTCTGGCAATGCCTGAATGGCTTTTGGCCAAGATTTTCCGTCCGAAAGCGCTGAAGCTCATCCTAAACTCTTTGACACATCCGTTAGTAGCAGCGCTGTTGTTCAACTCCCTGTTTTCGTTTTACCATGTTCCGTTTATTTTTGATGCCGTCGCGATCAACCATGCATGGATGACGTTTTATCATGTCATTCTCGTGATTGCCGCATTTGCGATGTGGTGGCCCATTGTGAGTCCGTTGTCTGATAACAAGCGACAACTGGCCGGATTGAAAAAGCTGTCGTACGTTTTTGCAAACGGTGTCTTGATTACGCCAGCCTGTGCGCTGATTATTTTTGCTTCGGAACCGCTGTACGCTACGTATATAAATGCTCCACAGCTATTCCAGAGCCTCGACGCATTTAACGATCAGCGTCTTGGCGGAATCATTATGAAGCTGGTACAGGAGCTTGTTTACGGCTGTGTGCTGGCCTACGTCTTCTACCATTGGTACAAGGCAGAGAAGCAGGACGACCTGCCGATGGATCAATCTTTCGGTGCTGAAAAGCCGACATTTTAAATACGCGCGGACAGAAGAAACGTTTGTTGAATGAGGTGAAAAAATGGGGCTCATATTGCCTACGGTAAGTACGGCTTTTATCGTTATTAGCGGAATTCTCGTTGCGATTGGCTGGTATGCCATTGCGAAAAAGCAAGTAGAAAAGCATATGAAGATTATGAAATGGGCTGCGATCTGTGCCACGATCTTCTTTATCACTTATGTTTCCAGAACGGCGTTTATCGGAAACACGCATTTTGGCGGACCAGACAGCATCAAGCCAATCTATCAGACGTTCTTGTTCTTCCACATCGTCCTGGCAACAGTCGGTGGTGTGATGGGTCTGATTACACTCAGATACGCTTACACGAAAAACTATGCTTCCCATCGTAAGATCGGTCCTTGGACATCCATTGTCTGGTTTGTCACCTCGATTACAGGAGCTGCGGTTTATCTGCTGCTGTACTGGATTTATCCAGGTGGCGAGACGTCTGGCGTGCTGGATGTAATTTTTGGTAAGTAAACGGGTGTTCAGATAGAAGGAAACAGGAGGTAAAAAACGTGGACCAGCAAATGACCGTGCAGGAATCGCTTGATGCCGATGCTTCTTTGCAGACACAGCCAGTAGGGCCAGCTACCTTTCGGGATTACGTACAACTGACGAAGCCTGGCATTACCCTGTCAAACTTGATGACCACTTTTGCTGCTTTATGGTTAGCGTCCTACGGTTATCCGAACTGGAAACTGGCTTTTTTCACCTTGCTAGGAACCGCCTTGGTCATTATGTCGGGTGCAGCTTTAAACAATTTCTACGACCGTGATTTGGACAAAAAAATGAAGCGGACGCAACATCGGGCGGTAGCGACCGGAAGAATTTCTGCACGTAACGCGATCCTCTTAGGAATTGGCCTGCTGCTGGCAGGGGTTACTGTGCTGGCTGTATATGCGAATCCCTTGGCGGCGGTTTGGGGATTGATCGGCCACATTTTTTACGTGCTGATTTACACGCCGTTGAAACGAGTGACAACTCTCAATACGGTGATTGGCGGTATTTCAGGTGCAGCCCCTCCGGTAATTGGGTGGGTCGCAGTAACAGAAACCATGGACATGACCGCTTGGCTGTTGTTCTTGGTATTGTTCTTGTGGCAGCCTCCCCATTTTTTGGCGTTGGCTATGCTGAAAACAGAAGAATACCGTGCAGGTAATCTGCCGATGCTACCGGTAATAAAAGGCTTTGCCGAGACGAAGCGACAAATGGTGCTGTGGGGTTCGGTATTGTTCCCGGCTTCTTTGCTGCTGTTCATCCACGCTAGCCTAGGCTTTGTGTATTTGCTCGTCATGGGCGTGATGGGGATTGTATACATGGTTCTGCTTTTCCAAGGGTTCAAAACTAAGGATGATCTTGCTTGGGCACGCAAACTGTTCGGCTATTCTATCCTTTATTTGACAGTGTTTTGTGCAGCGATCGTCATTAGTACCATGGTCAACTATTATTGACACGAAACACTCACTAAATGTTCACGGAACATCCCTTGCTTAGCAGGGGATGTTTCATTATCGTAAAAGAGGACATAGAACGAGGTGTTGTTTGATCCTCACAAGAAACAGGGTGACTTACTATGGGAAAATGGCTGAAGCCATTAGCTTTTCTTGCTACCTTGATCATGTTTATCGTGATGGTAGCCGGTTCGCTTGTAACCAAGACAGATTCAGCACTCGGCTGTGGAAATGACTGGCCGCTGTGCAATGGGAAATGGGTTCCGGAATACACGTTGGCATCCATTATTGAATATTCTCATCGCCTGATTACAGGTGTTGCCGGTATTGTTGTCGCGATTTTTTCTGTACTTTGCTGGCGCTTTTACAAAGACAACCAGGAAGTTCGCAATCTCGCTATCTTTGGTTTGTTTTTCATCGTAGTGGAGTCCATTCTCGGCGCTTCTGCCGTTATTTGGCCACAGTCTTCATCTGTTTTGGCTCTGCACTTCGGATTCTCCTTGCTTGCTTATTCAGGCGTGTTCTTGTTGAGTGTGTTCGTTTATCAGCGAGAAAAAATGCAAAGCCTGGTGAAAACGACCGTCTCAAAAGGCTTCCGCAACTGGATGTGGTTCGTCGCTATTTATACGTACGCTGTCGTTTATCTGGGAGCGTATGTCAGACATACGGGTTCAAGTATGGCTTGCAGTGACTGGCCGTTATGTCAGGGACAGGTCATCCCAGAGTTGTACGGACAGACCGGTATTCATTTTGCCCACAGAATCGCTGCGTTGGTGTTGGGATTCTTGTTGTTGGGGACAATGATTTACTGCATACGTCATTTCAAGGAAAAACGGCGTGACTTGTACGGTGCAAGTATCCTGAGCTTTATTCTTTGCATCGCGCAGGTGTTCAGCGGCGGCTTTGTAATTATCTACAAGCTTCACCTGTACGCTACACTGACTCACTCGATGATCATCACGATTTTGTTCGGGATCATCTGCTACATGTGTTTGCAGACGTTGAAGTCACCGACAAATGAAAAGCTGAGAAGATAAAAGGAAAAGCTGCGCTCCTGATTCGTGGAGGGCAGCTTTTTATTATGCGGCTGTAGTGGTGGGGAAGAAGCGCATTTCCAGTCTACGCTTCGGCCTACGCCCCGCAAGGGGGAATTCACTGTTCGCACCGAAATGAATGGCGGGAGCGCTTCAAACGTTGAGGTTTCGAGGAAGTGTCTCATAAGTGAAGCTGAAATTCCCCGCCATTCATTTCGGTGCTGGGTAGGGCTCCAGAGGCGCTTGGACTGGAAATGCACTTCTTCCTACGCGACTTTGATAAAACAATTTGCGAGTAGATTCAAAGATGCTTTGTGTTACAACGGATAGAAGACAACGCATTTGCATACCAAACCGTCAGGCTATTTCCCTGGCGGTTTTCCTGTATTCAAAGGAACAAAAACACCATTTTCCCAACGATACATTTGCAATGAAGTCTCAGGTTTGCCCGGAAGTGGTTCACCTGTATCAGGGTTTAGCTCCTGCTGTGTTTGCCAGTAGTAGAGCAAAGGTTTTTCAGTGTCGTCATGTACGATTTGATAACTGCCGACGGTCCGGAAAAGTTGACCACCCGGCACGGAAACTGTTTGTCGGAGCAGCCCTTCCCATGCTTTGACCAGACGTCCTTTGTCCAAATACCACAGATTCGCCTTGTAGACACATATGCCTGATCCGCCAGTATGCTGGACGGTTTCAAATACTCGTTTTTCTGCGAGCAAACGTGGTTCACCGTCGGCGTTTTTGTCGATCTCGGAGTGATTCACTTCACGCGTATAGTCCCAATGATCCAATTGCAGGCGTGGTGGATTCCATTCCTCTTCCGCGATGAGGGCATACGTACGATCTGGCTTTTGATCCAAGATGTAAAAATTCCCGATATGTACGCTGCCGTTATGCTTGGCGACAATTTCTGGTTCCGGGTCATCATCGAGATTGACGAGCTGAAAGTCAAAATAGTAGGTAACAACTGGATTTTTGGCTTGCTTGTTAATCCAATCCAATACTTGGGTCTTGGTAGGCGCCTTGGAGGCAAGGGAAGAGGGGGCAGTGAGGATGAGACTGGAGACGGCAAGTCCTACTGCCAGGTTGAGCAACAAGCGGGAATTACGCAACGGTTACGAGCTCCTTTCCAGGATGAGATCGATCAATCACGACCCTTTCAGTTGGAAGACGAGCAGTCAGAAGCAAAAGTTACGGAAAAGTGGAGTAAATTTCAACCGCGAACAGCGCTGTCTTTTGTTACAATGAAAAGCAAACACATGATCGTGGAGAGTGATAGGAGTCATGCGGATATTACATACAGCCGATTGGCATTTCGGGCGGCAACTGGAAGGGCGGGACCGCCGTATTGAGCAAGTGGCATTTGTGGACGAGCTCTGTCACATAGCGGATGAGCGGGAAGTGGACTTGGTGCTCATTGCTGGGGATGTGTACGACTCGGTCAATCCGCCTGCTTGGGCGGAAGAGCTTTTTTATGATGCATTGGAGCGTTTGTCTTCGGAAGGCAGGCGAGGTGTAGTCGTGATCGCGGGGAACCATGACCAGCCTGAGCGGGTGCGGGCAGCAGCGCCGCTTGCCACAAAGCACGGGATCGTTTTGTTGGGGTTGCCGAAGGAAGCACCATTGCTGACGCAGGAAGCATCGTCTGAACGTGTGCAAATTGTGCAGGGAGGCCCGTCTTGGCTGGAAATGAAGATTCCTGGCTGCGCTGCGAATGCGGTAATTCTGGCCTTGCCTTATCCTTCTGAATCGCGATTAAAGGAGCTGTTGAGCGAAAGCTTTACCCAGGAGCAGATGCAGCTTGCTTTTTCCGAGCGTATTGCGCAATTGCTTGCTGATCTGTCTGTTCATTTTCGTGAGGATACGGTCAATTTGGTTACGAGCCACTTGTTTGTCATGGGCGGTAAGGAAACAGATTCCGAGCGACCGATTCAAATTGGGGGAGCGTTGACTGTATCGCCGCAGGCTTTTCCGAAGAACGCTGATTATGTGGCGCTCGGCCATCTCCATCGACTGCAAAAGCTCAGTGACAAGCCGTTGGTGCGTTACAGCGGCTCACCGATTTCGTACAGCTTTTCTGAAGCAGGTCAGAGCAAGGCAGTCGTACTGGTCGAGGTGGAGCCAGGACAAGAAGTGCGTGAGGAGATCATTTATTTGACGAGCGCACGGCCATTGGCACGCTGGAGGGCGACAGAGGGAATCGAGCAAGTAGAGCGCTGGTTGGAAGAGGGACGCGATGCAGGGGCGTGGATTGACTTGGAGCTGCATGTATCTGGCGTGATCGACCCGGCAGAATTTCAGCGTGTCCGCAAGCTATCGGATGATTTTTTGAAAATACAGCGTGTTGTCGTAAGGGAAGAGCGTGAGGAAGAAGAGGAACAGCGGGTCGAGCTGACAGAGCTGACGTCCGATCAATTGTTCAAGCGCTTCTATGAACGAAAGAGGGGAGCAGAGCCGGATGAGCAGCTCGTGGCCTTGTTCCAGCGTCTATTGGCAGAAACGGGAGGAGAGGGGGAAGAAGAGTGAGACCGATACGATTGAAGCTGGCAGGGATGCACAGCTATCGAGAAATGCAAGAGGTCGATTTCGAAATGCTATGTCAGGCGGGACTGTTTGGGATATTTGGCCCGACTGGAAGCGGAAAATCTACGATCCTGGACGCGATTACGCTCGCGTTGTACGGGCAGGTCGTCCGGCTGGGCGGGGGTAACCATCCGAAAGAAGTGCTGAACCAGCTGGAGCAGCGTGTTTTCGTTTCCTTTACCTTTGAGCTGGGGACGGGCGATGAGCGCAAGCAATATACGGTGGAACGGGAATTTGGCCTGGATAAAAAGGGGAACAAGCGACAGCCGGAAGTGAGGCTGATTCAGTCGGGAGCCTTGACCGGAGAGCCGGATGTCGTATTGGAGTCCAAAGCCACGTCCGCGACAGCTGCGATTGAGGCGCTGATTGGTCTCACTTTGCAGGACTTTACCCGGGCGGTCGTTTTGCCACAGGGTCAATTTTCCCGCTTCTTGACGCTGAAGGGCAGTGAACGCAATGAGATGCTGCAACGAATGTTCCGCCTACATATTTATGGGGAAAAGCTGAGCGAGCGTGTACGGCATGCTCTGGAACAGGTCAAGGAACAGATGCATCGTTTGCAACTGGAGAGTGCAGCTCTGGGTGACGCAGGTCCGGAAGCCTTGGAGCTGGCGAGACAAACGTGGGAGGAAGCTGCGCAAAAAGAGCAGGAATTCACTCAGCAAAAACAGGAGCTGGCTGGGAAGCTCAAGGAGCTGGAGCAGCTTAACCAGTGGCACCAGGAGCTACTGCACGTCCAGGCGCAACTACAGCAGCAGGAAGCAAATGAAGCGGAAATGGCATCTCTAACCGCGAAAATTCGCGAATGGGAGTCGAGCATTCGACTGTGGCCATTACTGCAGCAATATGAGCGTTTGGATCAGGAGTGGCATGCGACCGGTACCGCATTGGAACGCAGCCGCGAACAACAGGAGAGTGCTCGCTTGGCCGTAGAGGAGGCAGAGCAAGCGTATCAGAAGGTCCATGCCGAGTTGGCTGTACAGGAGCCATTACTGATTCAGCAAAAGGGCAGGCTGGTGCAGGCACAGGAGTGGGAAGAGGAGCTAAAGGCGATCCGGGAAGAGTGGACAGGTCTGGAGCGAGAGTGGAGTGAAGTGTCAGTTGCCTTGACCAACATAGAACAACAGCTGGAAAAGGATGAGGCCGCCTTAAAAAACTGGGAGCTTGCGTGGGCTGATCTGCAAGAGCAGATGAAGCAGGTCACGATCTCTCCTGAATGGCGAGCACAAATAGCAGCAGCCAGAGAAGCGAAGCAGCAGTGGGAGCGGGACCATGCCAAGGTACGTGAGCTGGAAAAAGAACAACTCGCAGCACAGCAGCAGATTCAGGCGGCAACTCATACTGCCGATGAGCACAAACGCAGCTGGGAAGCTTGTGCGAATCGCTTGGCACAAAAAAGAGAAGAGCTGGCAGCACCAGCCGACTCGGCTTTGATGAGCGAAGCAGAATGGGAGAAAGCAAGAAACGTACTGGCAGACATGAAGCAGATAGGTCGCCAGTGGAGGGAAGTATTGCAGGCTTTCTCATCGTGGCAGGAGAAGTCGCAGCACATCGTCGAGGAGCGTAAGCAGTTGGATGAGCGCAATGAAGAGTTGGCTCGGGCAGTAGAGGCAAGCGAAGCACTAGTGAAGAGTCAACTGGCCCAACGAGATGAGCTGCGTCAGGAATGGGAACGCTGGCAGCAGGAAAACATGGCGCGGTTTTTACGCGAACGTTTAGAGGAAGGCAAGGAGTGTCCGGTATGTGGTTCCGAACACCACCCACACGGCCACCAGAACCATGCAAAAGCGTCTGAAGCGGGAACGGAGGGTGATTCCCTGCGTGCTCGAATCAAAGCGTCAGAAGAGACTTTGCGTACGGCTGAACAAGAAGCAGGCAAAACCAAGGAAGCTTGGTTGGCAGCAAAGGGAGCGCTTGCTGCTTTTGATGAGCGCCTAGCAAGCGTAAAGGCTGAACAAGAACAGCTGGAGGTGCGGCTTGAGGCAATCAAGGCAGAGTGTCGCGGGTACGGACAGCCTTGGATCGTGGATTCTTTTGAAGAGCTTCTCGCCGTCTATCAGCGCGAGGAAAAGGAACTGATTGCCAAGCAAGCGGAAAGAGAGCGGCTAAAAGCAGAGCGTGAGCAATTGCAGCAACAGCTGGAAGCCTTGCGTGAGGAAGAGGCGGAAAAGAAACGCTTGATGGAGCGGAGCGTGCTGTTGCTCGAGCAGGCACAGAAGGCAATCGATGAGAATAAAGTTCGCCTGGACGCTGCTTTCACGCAAGAAAAGCAATCTCGAGAAGAGCTGGATGCGAAGCGCCATGGACTTCCCATCGAGGAAATCGAACAGCGATACGAGGAAATCGGAAAATCAGATCGTCGTCTGGCAGAGTTGCAGCAGGTGCGATCAGAGAAAGAAGCGCTGCGCGGAAAGCTGATGATGCAGGTAGAAGCCGCCAAGTCGCGGAAGGTAGAGGGCAAATCACGGGAAGCGGCACTGAAGGAAAAGCTGGAAGATCGAAAGCGCATGTGGGAACAAAAGCATGCCCAATGGCTGGAACGCACGGGTGGACTTACTGCACAGGAGTGTTTGATGCGAGTAGAGGAGACTCTCCTCAGTTTGCGTCAGGCAGTCACGCTGGCAGAGACAAAGCGCAAAGAGACCGCCGAGGCGCGGGAAACGGTGCAAAACAATTTGGTCAAGTATTCGGAGACGCTGGCCATCCTCACACGGCAACGCACGGAAGCTCACGAGACATTGTACCAAGGCTTGCAGGAAACAGGTCTCGGTACTGTCGAGTATGTACGGGAGCGATACGCTGAGCGTGACCAATTGCCACAGGCACAGGAGCAAGTCGAGGCTTACACGCGAATCGCAGGGCAGCTTCGTTACGAGGAAGAAAGGCTGCAACAAGCTATAGCAGGCCGTTCGTTTACGCAGGAAGAGCTCACCACTGCAAAAGAGGCGTGGGATCAATGGGAGCAAGCCTTCCAGGAGGCGCAAAAGCAAGTCGCTGTCGCCAAAGAGCATGTGGATCGCATGGAAAAAAATCATGACAAATGGCAAGAGCTTCACAAAGAAATGATACAGCAGCAGGATGAGCAGAGCCGCTTGGAAGAGTTGAAAAAATTGTTCGAAGCCAAGGCGTTTGTCCAGTTCATTGCGGAGGAAAAACTGGTATCAATCGCAAGAGACGCTTCCTATCACCTGAAGCGGATGACCGCCAACCGTTACGGGCTGGAAATCGGCGACGAGGGCGAATTTGTTTTGCGGGATGAGGGAGCTGGAGGAATGCGCCGCCCGGTAAGCACATTGTCTGGCGGGGAAACATTCCTGACCTCGTTGTCGCTGGCTCTTGCCCTGTCGATGGAGATTCAAATGCGTGGCGGACGCCTGGAGTTTTTCTTCCTGGACGAAGGCTTTGGGACACTCGATCCGGAGCTTTTGGAAGTCGTTATGGATGCGCTTGAGCGACTGCGTATGGACGATTTCACCATCGGGGTCATTAGCCACGTACCGGAAATTCGTGTGCGCATGCCGCGTCGTCTGGTCGTGACACCAGCAGAACCGATGGGAAAAGGCAGCACGCTGCATCTGGAAATGGAGTAGGGAAGGGGAAAAATCATGGCAGTCCAATTTATACTGGGACGGGCAGGAACAGGGAAGACAGAATCGATCCATCGGCAGATGCAAGCCCGGCTGCGGGAAAAGCCGTTGGGTTCGCCTATGATTTTGCTCGTTCCGGAACAGGCCAGCTTTCAGGAAGAGTATGCACTCGCCACACTGCCTGAGCTGGGCGGTGTGATGGGGACACAAGTGCTCAGCTTCGGTCGATTGGCTCACAGGCTCATGCAGGAGCTGGGCGATCTGACTACCGTGCCTGTTGACGATCTGGGTAAGCATATGGTTTTGCGCATGCTTTTGGAGCGGCACAAGGAAGAGCTGAACGTATTCGGGCGCTCGGCGACACAGCCTGGGTTTGCTGCTCAGCTCGGTCGCTTGATTAGTGAGTGCAAATCGTATGGGGTATCCTTCACCCATTCCGAGAATGTGGAATGGGGAGGAGCCAATCTCAATCAAAAAATACATGACCTTCGCTTGATTATGAATGCGTACGAGGCTTACTTGTCAGAGGGATATTGCGATGCGGACGACATCCTGAACCGAGTGGCGACGATGGTGCGTGATTCCATGTACATCAAGCAGGCTGAAATATTTATCGATGGCTTTACCGGGTTTACGAATCAAGAGCTGCGCTTGATCGAGCAGCTGATGCAGCACGCCAAGCAGGTGACGATTGCGCTGACGCTTGACCCGAATGAACGTGACGCTTCAGTGGATGAACTGGGGCTGTTCCACCCTACACTGCGAACGTACCAAGCCTTGACACTGATGGCGCGTGAATCGGGTGTATCAATCGCCAAGCCGATTTTATTGACGGAGGCACAGCGATTCAACCGCAGTCCGTGGCTGCGTCAAGTCGAACAAGTGTATTTCCAATGGGGAGACCCGCCGATCCCGGATCAGCCCGGACGAGCGGACGAAGTGACGATGCTCTCAGCAGTAAACAGGCGTGCGGAGGTAGAGGCTGTGGCTTTGAAGCTCCTCGCGCTGTCGAGAGAAGAAGGGTATCGCTGGAAGGACATGGCGATTTTGCTTCGGGAAATCGGGACGTACGCAGATGAGATTTCGGCTGTGTTTACCGAATACGGCATCCCGCACTTCTTGGACCAGAAGCGCTCCGTCATGCACCATCCCTTGGTGGAGCTGGTGCGATCGGCATTGGAGGTCATTGTTACGAGGTGGCGGTACGACGCTGTTTTCCGCTGCTTGAAAACAGACCTGCTCCTTTTGGATATTACCGATGAGCATACAGCCCGGAAGGAAATCGACCGACTGGAAAACTACGTGCTGGCTCATGGTGTCTTTGGCTATCAATGGGCAGAAGAATCTGCTTGGCATTTCCGCGGGCAGGCAGGTGCCGAGGAAGATGCGCAAATTGATGAGTTGAGACGCAAATACGCAGCGCCGCTCCTGTCCTTTGAAAAAGAGATGAAGCAAGCAACGGGCAAAAACGTACAGGAAATGACCCTTGCCCTGTACAACCTTCTGATCGCGCTGGATGTGCCTAACAAGCTGGAGCACTGGCAGCGAAAGGCAGAAAATGACGGCGATCTCGATGCAGCACAGGTGCACGGACAAGTATGGACAGGATTGATCGAGCTGATGGATCAGGTCGTGGAGGTCATGGGCGACGAGAGCATGGACCTGGCGACATTTGCCCGTGTGCTCGACAGCGGTCTGGAGACGATTGAATTGGGACTCGTACCCCCAGCGTTGGATCAGGTGCTGATCGGGGCAATGGAGCGCTCACGTCAACCAGATGTCAAAGCACTGTTTTTGCTTGGTGTAAACGAGGGCATTATTCCGTTGCGTCCAAAAGAAGAAGGAATTCTGGATGAGGCGGAACGTGAGCGATTGGCTGAAATGGGCATGTCTCTGGCACCGAGTGCAAAGCAGCGGCTGATGGCTGAGCCTTACCTGTTGTACCAGGCGATGACGAGACCGTCGGAGAGGCTGATCCTGAGCTGTGCGTTGGCAGATGAAGAGGGCAAGGCCCTGTTGCCTTCCTCTGTGTTTACCCGCATCCGGGAAGTACTGCCGGATATCCCGCATCAGGTGTTTTACAATGAACCGACAGGGCAGCACGAGACAGATGCATTCCTGCTCGGACATCCGAGACGTGTGTTCCGCCACCTTTTGACGCTATTGCGATCGATGAAGAAAACAGGAGAGCTGCCAGACTTCTGGTGGGAGGTATACGACTGGTATATTCGCTCTTCTCCCGACGTCAAACGGGAGCAGTGGCTGTTGTCCGGCTTGCGTTACTTCAATCGACCGCAGGAGCTGGATTTGGAAACGAGCACGACCTTGTACGGCAAACAACTGAAAATGAGCGTATCTCGTCTGGAGCGGTTCCAGTCATGTCCGTTCTCGCATTTCTCTTCCCATGGTCTCAGATTGTCGGAGAGAACAATGTACAAGCTGGAGCGTTTCGATGTGGGAGAGCTGTTCCATGCTTCACTCAAGCGAGCTGTTGAAAAAATGAACGAAGACAATCTGGAGTGGAGCAAGCTGACGGAAGACAATAGCATGCAGCTTGCAAACGTGGTTGTAGAAGAACTGGTCCCTGCGACTCGCAGCAGCATTTTGACAAGGACAGCCCGGTATCGTTATTTGTCCGGCAAGCTGAAGCGAGCAGTTGGCCGCGCGATTTACGTACTCGGGGAGCATGCGAAGCGCAGCCGTTTTGCACCAGTAGGGCTGGAGGTTTCGTTTGGGCCGAATTCAGATTTGCCGGGATTGGCTTTAACGCTAGAAAATGGCGTGGAGCTTCAGTTAATTGGACGCATTGACCGCGTTGACCAATCACTGGATAGTGAGGTCCCGTATTTGCGCGTGATTGACTACAAGTCCAGTCCCAAGCAGCTGTCTCTTTCCGATGTGTGGAACGGTCTGAATTTGCAACTGCTCGTCTATCTCGACGTTGTCGTGGCAAATGCCGAGGAATGGCTGGGGAAAAAAGCCGAAATGGGTGGCGTTTTCTACTATCAGGTAGCCGATCCTTTTGTGACGGCAAAACGCTTGCTAACGGCTGACGAAGCGGCAAAGGAGCGGGCTAAGCGCTTGCGCATGAAAGGCTTGATGCTCGCAGACCCAGAGCTGGCTAGAATGATGGATGGCTATGTAGAGCAAGGGGCTTCAGAGCTGGTGCCATTTGAAATCAAAAAGGACGGAACGCTCTCGTCGCGTTCATCCGTGGCAACAGCCGAGCAGTTCCAAGCCTTAACCTCCTATGTTCGCGATACTGTGAAGCAAATCAGTACGCGCATGACTAACGGGGAGATCCAGATCGCGCCGTACACAAACGGGACGATGACCGCTTGTGATTACTGTTCGTACAGGCCGGTATGCAAGTTCGACGGAGATGCCGGCGGGAATGAGCACCGACAGCTTGCCAAATGGAACAACAAGCAAATTTGGAGCATGCTGGCAGAGCAGCAGATGGCAGGAGAAGGAGGAATGACCGATGGCGGATCAACAGTTGCAGGCCAAGCCTGAACAATGGACGGACGAGCAATGGCAAGCGATTATCCAGCGCGGGAATAATCTCCTGGTGGCAGCTGCGGCAGGCTCTGGGAAAACCTCAGTCCTGGTTGAGCGGATTATCCGACGCATCTTGGACGAGAAGGACCCGGTTGGAGTCGATCAGCTGTTGGTGGTTACCTTTACCAATGCGGCAGCGGCAGAGATGCGTCACCGGATCGGTGATGCATTGCGAAAAGCATTGAAAGATGACCCGCACTCTTCACATCTGCGTCGACAACTGGCACTGCTCCAGCGGGCGACGATTACGACACTTCACTCGTTTTGCTTGGGGATTTTGCGCCAGTATTACTATCTGATTGAACTCGATCCTGATTTTCGCATTGCCGATCAGATGGAAGGAGAGCTTTTGCGACAGGATGTCTTGGAGGAACAGCTGGAGAGCTGGTATGAGAATGACGCGGATTTTCATGCATTAGCTGATGTGATGCTGGACGGTCAGGACGATCATGCTCTTACCATACTGCTACTCAGGCTGTATGAGTTTTCGCGCAGTCATCCGGCACCAGAACAATGGCTCGGGGAAGCGGCTGGAATGTTTGCGGTTCACGATAAAAACGGTCTGGACGGGCTGGAGTGGACGAGAAGCGTACTGCGTTCTGTGGAGCTGGCACTCGGTGGAATGACCGCTAAGATTCGCAGGGCAGTTCTACTGGCTGGCTCACCGGAAGGACCTGCTGGCTATTTGCCTTTGCTTGAGGCGGAAGCGGCTGCCCTGCAACGTGCAGGAGCGGCTTGCAGAGATGGTTGGGAAGCGACCGTCGAAGCGGTTCGAGGGGTTGTATTTGCCAAGCTGCCTCCAGTGAAAGGCACAGATCCGCTCGTGAAGGAACAGGTGCAAGACCTGCGAAACAGTGTGAAAAAGGAACTGGCCGAGCAAATCGAGCAATACTTTTCTACGACAGCCGAGCAGTACGTCGCGGATTTGCAGCGGATTGCTCCTCACATGCAGACATTGGCCAGGCTGGTGACAGCATTTTCGGATGCGTTTCAATTGGAGAAGCGATCGCGTGGGTTGGTCGACTTTGGCGACTTGGAGCATCTGGCTCTGCGCGTTCTAACCGAAACGAATGAGTCAGGGGAGACTGTTCCTTCGTCAATCTCCACGCAATTGCGCGAACAGTTCGCTGAAGTGCTGGTAGACGAATACCAGGATATCAACCTCGTGCAGGAGACAATCCTGCAAATGGTTTCCCGAGACGGAGCGAATGGTCAGCCAGCGAATCGCTTCATGGTAGGGGATGTGAAGCAGAGTATTTATCGATTCCGCTTGGCAGAGCCGAAGCTGTTTCTCGAAAAATATGTGACGTATCAAAAAGATGGTGATGCTGATGAGGCTAGCATCGGTCGGCGTATCGATCTGGCGGCGAATTTCCGCAGTAGAAGGGAAGTCGTAGATGCCGTTAACTTTTTGTTTCGCCAGATCATGTCTCACGGGGTAGGTGAGATTGGTTATGATCCTTCGGCGGAGCTGATCAACCGCGCTTCTTATCCTGAAGCACAGCCGAACCGTTTGCAGGCAGAGATGCATTTGATCGACCGGAATACAACGATAGCAGAAGAAGGTCAGGCGGTAGCTGCAGAGGGGACAGATGAGGGTGAAGCAGGTATTCCCGAGGGAGAGTCCGTAGAGGAAGCGAGTGTTGCACAGCTGGAAGCTCGACTAATCGCCAGCCGTATTCGTCGGTGGATGGAGCCGGGCGAGGGAGAAGAGCCACTGCTCGTTTTCGATAAAAAGGCTGGGGGAATGCGCCCGCTGGCCTATCGCGATATCGTTATTTTGCTTCGTGCGACCTCAGGCTGGGGGCAGACGATGCAAGAGGAGCTGCACGCGGCAGGAATTCCCGTGTATGCCGAGCAGACTGCGGGTTATTTCGCGGCGACTGAGGTAGAAACGATGCTTTCCTTGCTGCGTGTCATTGACAACCCGCTCCAAGACATTCCATTGGCAGCTGTATTGCGGTCTCCCATCGTCGGCTTGCGGGAGGAGCAGCTTGCTCAAATCCGCATTCACTACTCGACAGGGCCATTTCATCAAGCTGTTCTCCAATATGCAGAGGAACGCCCGCCCCAAGAGTCGTGGGAGAGAAGGCTGCGACAGTTTTTTTGCCGATTGGATCTATGGCGGACAGAGGCTCGCAGAGGTGCTTTATCGGAGCTGCTGACGATGCTGTACCGGGAGACAGGCTATCTCGATTATGTGGCGGCTCTGGAAAACGGTCAGCAGAGACAGGCCAACTTGCGTGCGCTCTATGATCGGGCGAGACAATACGAAGCTGGTTCCTATCGTGGCTTGTTCCGCTTTTTGCGCTTTGTTGACCGTCTGCAAGAAGCGGGCAATGATATGGGCGAAGCAAGAACCATCGGGGAAAACGAGGATGTCGTACGCATCATGACGATCCACAAAAGTAAGGGGCTCGAGTTCCCGGTTGTTTTTGTGGCGGGCATGGGCAAGCAGTTTAATACGATGGATTTGAAGAGCCAGTTTTTGCTGCATAAAGATTTGGGCTTTGGCCCGATGGCGGTCGAGCCCTCCATGCAGCTGCGCTATCCGAGTCTGGCTGCGCTGGGCATCCGGCAAAAGCTGCGTCGGGATATGCTGGCAGAGGAAATGCGTGTGCTTTATGTGGCTTTGACGCGTGCACGCGAGAAGCTCATTCTTGTCGGTTCATCCAAGGATCTCGCCAAAAGTATGACAGACTGGGGGAGACAGGATGACAGCGAGCGGCTCAGTGACGAAGACTTGATTCAGGCAAAGGGATACCTGGATTGGGTGGGGCGTGCGATGCTGCGACATCCTGGTGCAGGATCGCTGCGGGCATATCCAGAGCAGCAAGGCTCGGGAGAAGTCGTAAGAGTCAGAAGTGTGCCGGATGATTCGGTTTGGTCGTTTCACTTCTATCAGGCAGATGAGCTCCGTGCCCAAGGAGAGTCAACCAACGACGAGGTGTCTCTGTGGGAGCGCATGACCAGACGAGAGGCGATCGCGGAACGACCGTCTGATGACGCTTTGCGAGAGATTGTCGACAGGCGTTTAGGATGGCAGGACCCGCATCCAATTGCGCCACGCGTAGCTGCGAAATGGAGTGTCAGCGAACTCAAGCGACATGCCAAAGTCAGCAAAGGCGGACAGCCGCTCACGCTGCCGTCCATTACGGAAAAGCCAAAGTTTTTGTCTGAGCAAAAATCCAATCGACTGACAGCAGCAGAAAAAGGGACAATTACGCACTTAGTGTTCCAGCATCTCGATTTGAAACGTCCGCTGGATGAAGCGGATATTCGGGAGCAGGTGACGGCACTCGCGGCACGCCGCTTTTTAACTGACGAGCAGGTACAAGCAGTAGATGTTTCGCAGATTGCCCGATTCTTCGCTGATCCTTTAGGGCAGCGAATGAAGGCGGCAGCGGTCGTGCATCGTGAATTGCCATTTACCCTCGTGTTGCCTGCTTATGAAGTAGAAGCGGAGTTGGGTGAAGAGAGCGACGAGAAGGTTGTCGTCCAAGGGGTCATTGATTGCCTGTTGGAAGAGCAGGATGGAAGTCTCGTCCTGATCGACTTCAAGACAGATTGGATGGCAAAAGAGGCCAGTGCCGCAGCCATCGAAGAGATGAAAAGAAGATACGAAGGCCAGATCAGGCTATACGTTCGGGCGATCAAGCAGATCATCAAGCCAAAAGGGAACGTGTCTAGTTATCTTTACTTACTCTCAGGTGGATTCTCTTTATCGTTTTCGGATGAAAGCATGGATTAGTATGTTGGACCGTCAGGGGTAATAGCTCTGGCGGTCTTTTTGTTTATTAGAGCTGCTGTGGTGGGGGAAGAAGCGCATTTCCAGTCTACGCTTCGGCCTACGCCCTGCAAGGGGGATTGACTGTCCGCTCCGGAATAAATGGCGGGAGCGCTTCAAACGTAGAAGTTTCGAGGAGGTAGTCCATAAGTGAAGCTTAAATTCCCCGCCATTTATTCCGGAGCTGAGGTGGGCTCCAGAGGCGCTTTGACTGGAAATGCGCTTCTTCCTACGCTGCTTTGGCTAAAAAGAATTTAAGGAAGCTACTTTGAACTGACCAACCAATATGATCTAAAAGCCCGAAGAGGATCAACACTATACGAAAGCCCTGTCACATGTTTGGAAGGAGACCGCCCGAACGAAGAGAGGATACAGACGACTGGAAAACATGATGACTGGGATTCACCCGACCACTACGGTTAGAAGACCACCACTAATGGTTTTACCAAACAAGAACGTACGTGCTATAATCATTTAAAATTTTCCTAATCTACATAATCATCATACAAAGGGTGAACTCGATGAAGATGTTTTTCCAGTATAACTGGCAGGTACGGGACGAGTGGATGGAATGGTGTAAGCAGCTTCCACCAGAAGAATTGCTGCGCGAGCGTACAGGTGGGGCTGGCACGATTTTGTACACCTTGTTTCACATTGCTGACGTCGAGTATAGCTGGCTTCGGGGTGTGCAAGGAAAGCCGGATGTTCAGGTGGCATACGAAGCATACAAGACGCTGGAAAAAGTAAAAGAGCTATCAGATGCCTGGCGCGTAGAATTGCGTGATTTCATCGAGAATTGGTCAGACGAGATGGAGAACGAATCAGTAAAGGTCGCCTGGGATGATGAACTATACACAAAGGGCGAGCTGCTTCGCCATGTCATCGCCCACGAGATTCATCACATGGGGCAGTTGTCTGTTTGGGCAAGAGAGCTCGGGATTGCTCCCGTTTCCGCCAATGTAATTGGGCGCGGATTAACGCGCAGGTAGCCCTGACAAACCTCGATCCAAGCTGTGTCTGTGCATAATTTTCCTCCATACGGATCATACTCCAACTGTTTTCAATCACATTTGGAAGTGAATGACCCGCTTGGGAGGTCGCACATGATGTCATGGAAAAATCAATTGCTGAGGAAAAAGTCAGTTACGCAAATGCTGGAGCAGGTGGATAAAACAGAGAGCTCCCTCAAAAAGTCATTAGGTGCTTTTGACCTGACAATGCTGGGCATTGGCGCGATCATGGGAACAGGGATTTTTGTGTTAACGGGAGTTGCCGCTGCCTTGCACGCTGGACCGGCACTTGTTTTGTCTTTTGTTATTGCGGCGCTTGCCTGTGTGTTTGCCGCACTCTGCTATGCAGAATTTGCTTCGACTGTTCCCGTGTCGGGAAGTGCTTATACTTACAGCTATGCGGCATTTGGGGAGTTTGTCGCTTGGATGATCGGGTGGGACTTGATTCTCGAATACGGTGTGGCTTGTGCTGCGGTGGCAAGCGGATGGTCGGGGTATGCCCAGGGATTGCTTGCCGGGTTTAACATCCACCTACCCCATGCGCTCACGAGTGCGTTTGATGCATCGAAAGGAACGATCATTGATTTACCTGCGGTCCTCATCATTGTTATCATTACAGCTTTATTGATGAAAGGGACGAAAGAGTCAGCGAGCTTGAATACTATCATGGTGTTAATAAAAGTAGCGGTAGTTATCCTGTTCCTCGTCGTTGGGGTCATGTATGTCAAGCCGGAAAACTGGAGTCCGTTCATGCCGTTTGGTTTTGCGGGAGTAGCGACTGGTGCCGCAACGGTGTTTTTTGCTTTTATCGGGTTTGATGCGGTGTCTTCTGCGGCCGAAGAAGTGCGTAATCCCCAGCGTGACATGCCAATCGGGATCATCTCTTCCTTACTCGTGTGCACGATTTTGTACATTGCGGTCTCACTGACATTGACAGGGATTGTTCCGTACCATTTGTTGAATGTCAAAAATCCGGTCGCGTTTGCGCTCAGCTATGTCAATCAGGACTGGGTAGCAGGCTTCATTTCGTTGGGAGCCATTGTCGGGATCACGACAGTTTTGTTAGTTATGATGTATGGACAAGCCCGGATGTTTTTTGCGATGAGCCGAGATGGCTTGCTCCCCGAGCTTTTCTCGCACGTACATCCCCGCACACAGGTGCCACAAAAGAGCACGCTCGTTGTGGCTGCATTAGTAGCAACCTTCGGTGGATTATTGCCCCTCTCCAGCTTGGCCCAGCTCACCAAGGTCGGTTTTCTCGGTTGGCTTTCGGTCGGAGCGATCATCTATTTTCTTTATGGGCGCAAACACAGTCGATTGGCAGCAAAGGACGACTCCTCCCAAACATAACTGGCTGGTTCATCCGTTTAGGCATGTTCTACGTGAGCATGTCTTTGTTTGCTATCTGACAAAGCGGTCCTATTCATGGTAGAGTAAAAACAACCAAAACGACAAGGGAGGGCAGGCTATGAAGCGAAAACGAGCAGATCGACCGGGTTGGAGACGCGTGAAGCGATTGGGCTACCAGCAAAAATGGGTAGAAGCTTTGTCTTTCTCAGGGTACACTGTCCGCCTGACTCTGGACGAAGTAAGTGAGCCTGCCTACATGTCTGTCGGGGATCAAACACTGTGTGTGGGCAATAGAGGATATGTGTATTTGCAGTATTTTCCCCATGGTCAAGCTTATGCGGTTACGAAAATGATGGATGAGTTGGGGAATACCGTGCAATGGTATATCGATATTTGCCGGGGACATGGCAAGGATGAGAACGGGCATATCTGGTATGACGATTTGTACCTCGACATCGTGGTACTGCCGACAGGAGAAGTATACCTGCTTGATCAGGATGAACTCGATGAGGCATTGAAAAAAGGCGTTATCACGAGCGAGGATCACCAGTTTGCCACAGAGACCGCTGATCTTTTATTACGTAATATTTTGGCGGGCAAACGGGATGACTTTGACTTTCCGAATTTTTTTGCATAAACGTATGGAAGAACGAAGGCGGTTGTTGCTTTCGTTCTTTTTTTGGTTTGACGTACCGCTTTTTTGGAGTGGAGACGGAGGAGGCCCGGAGTTTGCTCCGAGTTTTCTAATTTAGGAAGATCACGATGGATGAAAGAGTTCCTCGTCCAAAATAACTGTATTTTTATTTCGCGTGAAAAACTGTATGTTACGCCTTAAAAATGAAATACGATTTTTATGTACACAAAAACTATTTTGGAGGAGAAGTATGAAGAATTTATTTCAAGCCTTACTCGCAGTAACACTCATGTTCAGTCTAACCCTAAACAGCAACAACGTATCAGCAAAATCGGAGCAAGAAGAGCTTGGTGTACCGAATCAGTTCCTTGATGATGAGCAGCTACAGGAAATTGACGCGAAATTCAAAAGTGAATACCAACTCGATAGCACGTATATTTCCGACAACCTAATCAGTTATCCAAAGCCTGGGGATGTGTTCGTATCAGTTTCTAATCCTATTATTGCGCAGACAGATGTTCCTACAAACATTCAACCTGCGCTTACATTCTCGGTGCCAATTGCTTTTGACAATGATCCGTCAACAGTAGTATCTCTCTATAAGGTTAAAGGAAAATCACCAGTCAGCGGAAAATTGGAGATTAAAAATAACACCCTCTATATTCGTCCTGACAAGACTTTGGAATCAAATACGAAATATGCGATCGAGATCGACAAAGGAGCAATTGTAAGCACGACTGGTTCTACTAAATTGATCGATAAGTATTCAACTCAGTTTGTGACCAGCAACAACCAAGCGCCTATAGTAATCGATGTAAAGCCGTATGAAGAGGAAACAAAAGTGGATGTAAAGGCGGTGATTACAATTAAGTATGATCGCAAAGTGAAAAGTGGCACAAACGAATTCCTATTAATGGATGAAAATGCTGCGGAGGTTCCTGCAACTTTTATCGTCAAAAATGACACGGTAACGATCCAACCGAATACACCTTTAAAAAATAATGCAGAGTACCTCTTAGCGGTAGCCCAAGGAGCAGTAAAGGATACATCAGGGAATGAAAGCTATAAATATTTTTCCTTGTTTTCAACAGGCACCCCATCTGATGCAGGGGCCATTCCTAACAATCCAGAACCAATTGATCTAGAATTAGATGACATTTCAGTAGAGTTTGAGTAAAAAAATCAGTGAAGATTGGATTGAAATTTGCGACTGCTACATTAAAGGGAGACAAGTGTATAGGGTGAAATGTAAAGATAGAAGGGGTGTCTCTATTCCAGAGATGGCCCTTTTTTCCTTTTTTGAAGGAGATAAATATATGATAACGTGGGCACTCGGACATTTGGTCACTCTCGCTAATCTGAAGCGTACGGGTAGCAATTCAGCTCGTGGCGAATCGAGGATTTGCCGATTATGCCGTCCCCATTGAGCGCTCGAGGTAGGTACGTACATTAGCACAGAGCTTGCGGCGTTGTATAAAAAGCAGGAAAAAGTTGGTGCGTTTCACTTTAGACAGATCTTGATAAAAGTGACAGCGGCAGCCTAGGACCAGAAAATAATGTCCTAGACTGCCACAGATCATTACATCTCACCTGGCGTTTTCTGCCCGATGGGGGGGATATGCCGAAGCTTGATCACGGTGAGTATGGCGATCGCGATCATGAGTCCGCCGCTAACGCCCACAACAGCATGCATGCCGTCGGTAAAGGCTATCTGGGCGCCATGAAGAAGGGTTGAACCAATAGGTTCGGGTAAAGCTTTAGCCGCTGAGACTGCCCCAGCCAGACTTTCACGGTAGGCTCCGGATGTTATCGTCGTAATATCTCTCGGTATGAAGCCAGCAATTTGAGTGCGGTACACGTATGTTCCGATGCTCCCTAATACAGCGATCCCAAGTGCGAATGCGAATTCACCGCTCGTCTGCAGCAAGGACGCCGCCGAACCCGCTTTCGCTGGCGGGGCCGATCCGATAATTAGATCGCTGGACAAGCTCGCAAACGGGGCCACTCCCGCATTAAAAAAGATATAACCGACGATCAGGGTAGAGAGTCCGGATCCCGCCTCTACCTGGGACAGTAGAATACAACCAGTCGCCGAGACGGCAAGGCCAGCCCCGATAAGGTGCGACGGTCGAACTCGCCGAGCGATGATCGGCGACAACAGCATACCCGCCATCGAGGCAACCACCCCCGGAAGCATGCACATCGCTGCTGCAAGCGGCGATAGACCTTCCACGAATTGAAGATGCTGTGCGATGAAGAGCATGGAAGCGCCTGTCAAAGTGATGCCGAACAAGCCGCCTAGAGCTGTACTGAAGGCCGGGTTTGCAAATAGGCGCAAGTCCATTAGCGGATTGTCCAACCGTTGCTGCCGTCTTACGAATAACGTCCCGAAAACAACTCCAGCCGCGAGGGCAATGAGCGGCAGAGTCTGTAGACCTTGCTTAGCTATTTCCTTTAGGCTGTATATTGCCGGTAGAATGGTGCACATCGACAGCACGACGCTAGTCATATCCAAATGACCAGGTGAGGGATCCCGATATTCAGGCAGAAGATGGGACGCAGTCAACAACAGCAGCGCCATGACCGGAACCCCGAGTAGAAAAATCGAACCCCATGAAAAATGCTCCAGCATCATCCCGCCGACCACTGGGCCAAGCGCCATACCTCCCATGGAGCACATGAACCATATGCCTATGGCGAGGGAACGCTGCTTATGATCGCGGAACATATTGCTGATTAAAGCCAGGGACGAAGGCGATACCGTCGCCCCGGCTATGCCGAGCAGCGCCCGTGCTGCAATCAGCATTCCAGAGGTGTTGGAATAAGCGGCCAACACCGATGCTGCACCGAATGCCGCGGCGCCGATCATCAGCAGCTTACGGCGGCCAATCCGATCTCCGAGCGACCCCATCGTGATCAGAAAACCCGAGAGCATGAAGCCGTATATGTCCATGATCCAGAGCTGTTCTGTACTGTCAGCGCCGATAGAGACGCTTATGTGAGGAAGGGCGAGAATCATGACGGACAAGTCAATCGAAACGAGCAGTGCAGGCAATGAAAGCACGGCAAGTCCAATCCATTCGTTCAAACCGGCCCGGTTACTCGATTCAAGCGCAGCATCCTTCATTGGCCGTCCAGAACCTCTCCAAGTCGATCCAACATCACCTTTGTTCCGTGCTCACGCTGTTCAGGCGTATCGAGACCGTCTAGAAAAACACCCTGCTCGGTATAGATCAAGCGCGTGCCGCCGTCCACGGAATCGAATTCCACTGTCGTCACAGAAACAGACATCCGCTTGTCTTCCATGTCCAGCGTGTACGAGTATACAATTCGCCTATTCTCAACGATTTCCTGATAGCAGGCATCGAATGTGTAAACGGGTCCCCCAGGCGGACCACCGCGATTGAATTCGCGGCCGCCGACGCGGAAGTCGAACTCGTCGGCTTTAGGAAACCAACTGGCTTTTGCTGCTTGCCCCGCCCATGCAGCGAATACACGGGCAGGAGAATGTTTATAGTTCCTTTCGATGACAAATGTGGAATGTTTGGCAGATCTTTCACTCACTGTCGAAACCTCCTTTTCCGGGCTCTTCCGGATGCTCATCTAAATATTCACCAAGTCGGTCGAGGTGGCGATCCATACTCGATTTTCTCTCGGCGAAAAACTTCTCATGGTTCATTCTCATCGTCCGTATGATGTTCATGAAATGCTCAACGGTAAACGGTTCGTTCCTTTGCATCCGACTCGATACATTCTCAAGCTCGTGCAAGAGTTTCTGCTGCATGCGGATACTTTCTTTCAGGCTGTCTATTTGAATGGTTACAATGTCTGACAAGCTGAGCTGGTCTCCGGTCATAACGGCTTTAATCTGCTCCAGCGATAGTCCCAACTCCTTTAAGGACAAAATTTGCTGTAGGCGTGAAATGTCCTTTTCGGTGTAGAGTCGGTATCCGGATGGAGAATATCCGGATGGAGAAAACAAGCCTATCTGATCGTAGAAACGTAAAGTTCGTATCGTAATTCCTGCCATCTTCGCAAGTTCTCCGACTTTCCAATGTCGTTTCATGATCAGCCCCTTTCTTGATCGCTAGCGTTTCACCGGTAAATTCACTATAAACCGTTACGTTACGTAATGGTCAAGGATGCTTTTGAAGTTTTTCCCAATGAGAAAGTGAGCTTGCCCGTTAGCGTTTCATAACCCTAAGAGTTTAAAACTTTATTTTCTCGAAACATTTCTAAGCCCCTTCTTCCTGCTTTTTTGTTTACAATGGATAACAGGATGTTGAATTGGTTTGAAAGGATGTCGTACATGAGCAAAACAGTTGTACTGGCAGAAAAGCCTTCGGTTGGACGCGACATTGCCAAGGTATTGCAGTGTCACAAAAAAGGAAACGGCTTTTTTGAGGGAGATAAATATATCGTGACGTGGGCGCTCGGGCATTTGGTCACTCTCGCAGACCCTGAAGCGTACGGGCAGCAATTCAGCTCGTGGCGAATCGAGGATTTGCCGATTATGCCGTCCCCATTGCGCTTGGTCGTGATCAAGGAAAGCAACAGGCAATTCCAGGTCGTCAAACAACAAATGAGACGCAACGATGTCGGGCAGATCGTCATTGCGACGGATGCAGGTCGAGAAGGAGAGCTCGTTGCCCGGTGGATTCTCGAGCTGGTTCACGTGAATAAACCAATCAAGCGTCTGTGGATTTCCTCGGTGACAGATAAGGCGATTCGCGAAGGCTTCCGCAATCTGAAGGACGGCAAAAACTATGAAAACTTGTTTGCCTCCGCTGCTGCTCGTGCAGAAGCAGACTGGCTCGTTGGAATCAATGCCACCCGCGCCTTGACGTGCAAGCATAACGCCCAGCTCTCATGCGGTCGCGTCCAGACGCCAACTCTCGCCATTGTGGCAACGCGAGAAGAGGAAATTCGTCGCTTTACACCCAAGCCCTTTTACGGACTGTCTGCGGTGGCCCAGGGTCCGATTCAGCTCCAATGGCAGGATCAGCAAACGAAGGATTTCAAAACATTTTCCAAGGAAAAAGCTGATCAGCTAATGGCCGCTCTCAAACAGGAGAAAAGCGCAGAAGTCATCGAGATTACTCGTGCGCACAAAAAGACGTATGCTCCACAGCTGTACGATTTGACGGAGCTGCAACGGGATGCCAACCGGATGTTTGGCTACTCACCAAAGCAGACGCTGTCCATCATGCAAGGGCTATATGAGCATCACAAGGCAGTGACGTACCCACGAACGGACTCTCGCTATCTCTCTGCTGATATCGTCGAGACGCTGCCGGATCGAATCAAGGCTGTCCAAATGAAGCCATATGCGCCCCTCGCAGCCAGAATCCTGCGTGCGCCGATCAAAGCGAACAAATCGTTCGTGGATGACAGCAAAGTATCGGATCACCATGCGATTATCCCGACAGAGCAAGCTGTTTTTCTCGGTGATTTGAGCGATAAGGAACGTAAGATTTTTGATCTCATCGTGAAGCGCTTCCTGGCTGTGTTGCTACCTGCCTTCGAATACGAGCAAACAACCATCCAGGCGAAAATCGGGAATGAAACGTTTCTGGCAAAAGGAAAAACGGTGCTCTCCCAAGGCTGGAGAGAGGCTTATGACCACGATGTAGAAGAAGACGATGCGAAGGACGACGTAAAGGAACAAATCCTGCCTTCTCTTGCCAAAGGAGATCGCCTGCACATCCAGTCAATATCCCAGACAAAGGGCGAGACGAAGCCGCCAGAGCCTTTCACGGAAGCGAGTCTGCTGTCTGCGATGGAAAACCCGGCGAAATACATGGCAAACGAGAGCAAGGATTTGATCAAAACGATTGGGGAAACGGGCGGACTAGGTACGGTAGCAACCCGGGCGGATGTGATCGAGAAGCTGTTCAACAGCTTTTTACTAGAGAAGCGCGGCAAGCATATTTTTGTCACCGCAAAAGCCAAGCAATTGCTGGAGCTCGTCCCAGATGAAATGCAGTCGCCGACCTTGACCGCCCAATGGGAGCAAAAGCTCGGTGCCATCGCCAAAGGAAGCTTGAACAAGCGAGCGTTTATCGAAGAGATGAAAACGTACGCCAAAGAAGTCGTCCAACAGATCAAAAACAGCGATCAGACTTTCCGGCACGACAACCTGACCAGAAGCAGATGCCCGGAGTGCAATAAGTTTTTGCTGGAGGTAAACGGAAAGCGCGGCAAAATGCAGGTGTGCCAGGATCGGGAATGCGGCTATCGCAAAAGCATTGCCAAGCAGACCAATGCCAGATGTCCAAAATGCCACAAAAGATTGGAGCTGCGCGGAGAAGGGGAAGGGCAAACCTTTGTCTGTGCGTGTGGGCACAAGGAAAAACTGAAAACCTTCCAGGAGCGTCGGGATAAGGAAAAGGGCAGCAAGATTTCAAAGAAAGAAGTAGCCAAGTATTTGAAGGGGCAAGACAAGGAGCAGGACGAAGGAATCAACTCAGCGTTGAAAGACGCACTGTCCAAATTAAAGTTCGACTAAAGAGGCGTGATACAAAAGGCGGCCGACCATTCCTGTCAGCCGCCTCCTTCTATTTACTTTTTCTCCAGAATAGCAAAGTAATTTTCTTCATCATCTGCAAAGTTAAAGACACGGCCCGAAGGCATCGTCACAATTTCTCCGACTTTTACATTCTTGTTGAGCAAATCGTTCCGTAAGTCATCGATATTTTCCGAAAAGAACAGGAGCGAAGGAGTGCCAAGATTCATTCCGGGCGACATTTTCGCAACGAATTCCTTATTGTGTAGAACGATGCTTGTTTCAGCGCCTTGTGCGGGAGCAATTTCAATCCATCTCATTTCACCGTTCTTCTCTTCTGAAACCACACGGAACCCTAGTTTTTCGGTCCAAAAGTTCACTGCTTGGTCCTGGTTATTGACATACAGCATGATTTGACCGACCTTGCTAATCATCATACATTTTCCACTCCCTACATGGTATGTAAAAACCCGACGATCCTAATCCTTTCCATTCCGACGGTACCTGATACCCGATGCCAACGGACGTGGTCTAGCTTGTCTTCATCATAGCATGAATAATCAGACAGGATTTCTTTTCGATTGCGCATTTTAGAAAAAGGAATTGCATTTCGTAAAAGAGGAGCATATACTCACAATTAAAAGTGAGTAATCACTCGCTAATCAAAAAGTTCGTCTAGAGCCTGGTTCTGTGGCTTGTTTTTTTACTCATAAAAAGAAAGTGATTACTCACTCTATTATGTAGGTAGGGGGGAAGCGTTTATGAAACCGGTTGTTCGCTCTATTTGTATCGGGGGACTGTTACTGGCTTTGTCTGGCTGCAATTGGACATCCGAAAATTATCCGTCTCTGTCCGGCACAATCGAGGCCATCGAGGTGCCAATCGTAGCAGAAGTAGGCGGATTGGTGACAAACGTTACGGCAGAAGAGGGAAGTGCAGTAAAAAAAGGACAAGTGCTGGCCCAAATCGATAAACGAAGCTACCAAATTACTGTGGCAGAAGCACAGGCAGCATTGGATCAAGCGACAGCCAGACTAGAAGAGGCGAAGGCAGGTTCACGCGACACGACGATCCAAAGAAGCATAGCCAACGTCCAGCAGGCCAATGCGAATATCCAACTGGCACTAGCGAGAAAAAATCAGGCGGAAGCAGGAAAAGCACGTGCTGCTGAGCAGATGACGCAGGCAGAATCGCAATGGCAGGGGGCGCAGCAGACCCTTTTGTATCAACAAAAAAGACTCGAGGAAGCAACAGCCCTTTTCGAAAAAGGAGCAATCTCTGCCAAAGACCTCGACACGCAAAAAGAAGCAGTGAACCAGGCAAAAACGCAGGCAGATCAATGGGCGGCACAAGTAGCACAGGTACAGGCACAGTACCGTTCTGCACAAGAAGACATCGCTGCTGCTGCGGCCCAAATCGGTACAGCACAAGCCGCGCAAGCAGGAGCGCAGGCGGAGCTTGATCAGGTGAAGGAAGGAAGTACCGATTACGCGATTCGGGCACTGCTCGCCAGCCAGCAGCAGGCGAAAGCGAAACTGGATCAAGCCATATTGCAGTTGGAAAAGTCCAAGATTACGGCAACCGACGATGGGACTCTCTTGCGCTCCTCTATCGAACAGGGGGAGGTAGCCAAAGCAGGCGCCACCTTGTTTACGATGATGAAACCAGATCAGCTCGAGCTCGTCGTGTACATCCCGGAAGCACAATTGAATCGGGTGAAAAAAGGGCAAGAGGTTGGCATCAAGGTGGATGCTTATCCGGAAGAGACGTTTACTGGAACGATCAGTCGCATCTCGGAAAAAGCAGAGTTCACGCCGAAGAATGTACAAACACCTGATGAACGCACCAAGCTTGTGTTCGCTGTTACGATACACATCACAGATGGACTCGACAAAATCAAACCAGGTATGCCTGCCGATGTGCTGCTGGCAGACGAGGAGGGAGGTCAATGAACACCGCTATCCAATGCGAGCAGTTGACGAAGCGTTTTGGAGATCGGGTAGCCGTGAACAGCTTGACACTGACAGTTCCGCGAGGTTCGATTTACGGTTTTTTGGGTCCGAATGGCTCAGGGAAATCGACCACAATCCGAATGCTTTGCGGTTTGCTGACCCCGACGACGGGAAAGGGGACGGTACTTGGCTTCGATGTCATGTCACAGAGCGAGGAAATTAAGCAACGGATCGGGTATATGTCACAAAAGTTCAGCCTGTATGAAGATTTGACAGTGGAAGAAAATCTCGATTTTTATGCCGGGGTTTATCGATTAGGTGCTGGAGAACGCAAGGAGCGGAAAGCTGAACTGATTGAGATGGCAGGCCTGACAGGCAGGGAAAAGCAGCTTGCGGGATCGCTGTCTGGGGGATGGAAGCAACGCCTCGCGCTCTCCTGCGCTCTTTTGCACAAGCCGGAGCTGTTGATTTTGGACGAACCGACAGCTGGAGTCGATCCTGTTTCCCGTCGGATTTTTTGGGACGTGATTCATGAGCTGGCGAGACAGGGGATTACCGTGCTGGTGACCACACACTACATGGATGAGGCGCAGACATGTGATTGGATCGGCTTTATCTTTTTCGGCAATCTGCTGGCGGAAGGCACTCCACAAGAGTTGATCGATCGTATGGGAGTAGGCAATCTGGAGGATGTCTTCATCGATCTGGTTAGGCAGGAGGAAGCCAGACAGGCGGCGGGGGAGGGAGTCCGATGAGGCATTTTGTCTGGGAGCGTTATTGGTCTGTCGTGAAGAAGGAAGTCATCCAAATCAAGCGGGATCGACCCAGTCTGGCGATTGCGTTGGTCATGCCGCTGATGCTGCTGTTTTTGTTCGGATATGCTGTCAATACAGACGTGAATGACATCCAGATGGCCGTCTGGAATCAAAGCCCTTCTGCTGCCAGTCGAGAGCTGGTGGATCAGTTTGTCAATACGCGTGTATTTGAGGTGGCAGCCCATGTAAGTAGCTACAAGGAGATCGAAGCCATGTTAGACGATGGCTCCGTAAATGTAGCGCTCATAATCGGGCCTGACTACACCCGCAAGCGTGATCGCAATGAGCCGGTAGATGTGCAAATGCTCATTAATGGCTCCGATCCGAATATCGCCCGCACTGCGACCTCTCAAGCGCAGTTGATCGTCCAGCATCAAGCGATCACGTTGCAGGAAATGAAGCTGCAAAAACAGGGCTTGGGTGAGCTGGAACAGCCACTCGGCTTGGATACACGCGTCCTGTTTAATCCCAATATGGAGAGTATTGTCTTCAATATTCCCGGCTTAATCGGCTTGATTATGCAAAATGTGACGATGATTCTGACGGCGTTTTCCCTTGTTCGTGAGAAGGAGCGGGGAACGATGGAGCAGTTAATCGTGACCCCGATACGTCCATTGGAGCTAATGCTGGGCAAAATTACCCCATATGTAGGTGTAGGTCTCTTTTCATTTTGCCTGGTGCTATTGGTTGGAACGTATTGGTTCGGAGTACCGATCAAAGGCAGCATTTCACTTTTGGTGACTTTGTCTGTCTTGTTTTTGGTGACGACGCTTCTCTTGGGCATTTTCATTTCTACGGTGGCAAAGACCCAGCTTCAAGCGATGCAAATGGCATTTGCCTTTATCCTGCCTAGCGTGCTTCTCTCCGGCTTTATGTTCCCGCGCGATTCGATGCCGCTCGTGATACAATGGTTAGGCGGGCTCGTCCCGTTGACCTATTTTCTGGAAATCCTGCGGGGAATCTTCTTAAAGGGCGTGGACATCGATGCGCTCTGGAAGGATGTCGTCGGAATGAGCAGCTTCTGTCTCTTGATTCTGACGGTCGCTATCCTGCGATTCCGCAAGAAGATCGAATAAGAGGAGCGTAATGGGTGATGAACAAGCCGCCAACATTTGTAGAAGGCCTGTTGCAATATGTAGAAGAGTTGAAAGATGAGAGTGAGATGACGGAGAAGCAGCGAAATATTTTGCGTGCATCAGTGAAGCTGTTCGCTGAAAAAGGCTTCCATGCCAGCTCCACCTCTGAAATTGCCAAAGAAGCAGGAGTGGCAGAGGGAACGATTTTTCGCCACTACAAATCGAAAAAGGATATTTTACTCGCCGTTGTCGCACCTGTATTGGTCAAATTCGCGGCGCCGTTTATCTTGAAGGATGTCCGAGAGATATTCAAAGAACAGAACAATAAAGCATTCTCTCAAATCGTGACAGAGCTGTACCGAAACAGGATCGACCTGGTGCTGGCGAATGAAAAGCATATTCGGATTTTGCTGCAAGAAGCCTTTTTCCATGACGAAATCAGGGAAGCACTGATCGCTACGGTTTTCACGGGTGTGAAGGAGATGGCAAATAAGTTGATCGAGGCAAAGGTAGAGGTAGGCGAATTGCGCCCGCTCCCGACGCAGGCAGTCTTTCGGGCGATCCTGTCCTCGATGATCGGGCTCGTATTATTCCGGCAAGTTTTGGATACCGATGAGTTTACGCAGTTCAGCGACGACGAGCAAATCGCCCTGACCGTAGATATTTTGCTAAACGGGATTGGAAATCACTCTATCTAAATTTTTTTATCGATAAGTGAACATTTTTCTCTCTAATTGGGTATAGAAATCCCTTCTGGGAATGGTATAATTGCAAACAACTTTTTGCTGTTTTTTTGGAGGAGAGTAAACCATGCAATTGTTATCAGAGAGAGAATGGCTCGCGTATCGTGAGAAAAACAAAGATCGTGCGCGCATGCTGATTTCTTGCCCGGACCGCGCGGGGATTGTCGCGGCGGTTTCGAACTTCTTGTTCCAACAAGGAGCCAACATCGTTCAATCTGACCAGTACACGACCGATCCGGAAACAGGCCGGTTTTTCATGCGCATTGAATTCGATCTCATCAATTTGGACGAGCGCTGCGAAGAGATCAAGCAAGCATTCGGCCCAGTAGCCGAGAGCTTTGGCATGGAATGGTCGTTGGTCGAAGCGAACAAGCGCAAAAAGGTCGCATTGTTTGTTTCCAAAGAAGATCACTGTCTTTTGGAGCTCTTGTGGCGCTGGAAGTCCGGGGAGCTGTTCGCGGATATTGCGGTTGTCGTCAGCAACCATCCTGACATGCAGGAGACTGTCGAGTCCTTCGGTATTCCGTATCGTTGCATCCCAGTCACGAAGGATAACAAGCCGGAGGCAGAAGCAGCGCAGCTGGCAGCAGCAGAGGGCGTCGATCTGATCGTTCTCGCTCGCTACATGCAGATTTTGTCCCCGCGCTTTTTGGAGGACTATGCGATGCGGATTATCAATATCCACCATTCCTTCCTCCCGGCCTTTGTCGGAGCGAAGCCTTACGAGCAGGCGTACCGTCGCGGCGTGAAGCTGATCGGAGCGACGGCGCATTACGTCACGGAAGAGCTGGACGCAGGGCCGATTATCGAGCAAGACGTTCAACGTGTATCGCACCAGGAAGACGTCGAGGCACTGAAGCAGCTGGGACGTCAGGTAGAGCGTACGGTGCTTGCACGTGCAGTTCGTTGGCATCTGGAGGATCGGGTGCTGGTGTACGGCAACAAGACGATTGTGTTCCCATAAGCATTGCGCATAAGAAGAGGCCTTCCTTTTGAGGAAGAGCCTCTTTTTTCGTTTTGACTCATCCTATTTTCAAGTCAGTTTCTCCCGCTTTACCAACTCCAAAAACTGAGCAACAACAGGCCGCTGCTCTGTCTCATCGTCACGTGTGCAGACATACAAGGGACGCTTGATCTCTACCCCTGGCACGGATACTCGACCGACCTCCCCACGCTCTACCATTTCCCTGACGGCCAGAGCAGGAGCCAACATCGTCCCATATCCCGCGCGAACGGAGTGGATAGATTCGACCAGACCGTGAAACTGTATACCGATCTGTGGACGTTTCACACCATGCTCCCGACAAAGGGTAAAAAGCCAATCGCGGGTAGAGCTGCCTTGCTCCCGCAACAAAAATGGTTCCTCCACGAGCTGCTCCATACGGATATCTTTTCCTGCAAGCGGATGATGGGCGGGCAAAATAAACCAATAGGGTACATCCATCAGATGATGCCGATTGATAGGCAGCTCATCCCACGATTCCTTGATAATAACGGCCACATCGACCTCACAGCTCAAAAGCAGTTCAATGGATTGCATGGAATTACGCGTGCGAATTTCCACATCGACTCCTTCATAATCGCGCTTGTACTGAGCCAGCCACTGTGGCACGAGATAATGGGAGGGGAGATAGGTAGAAGCAATCCTTAGCCGTCCTTTCTTCCCTTGTTTGATTTCTGTCAGATGTGATTCGATTTCCCGTTCCCAGTCGTAAATGCGGCGTGATTTTTCAAAAAGAAAGCGCCCCTCATAGGTGAGGGAAATGCCGCGACCATCCGGGATGAGCAAGGTCATGTCCAATTCACTTTCAAGCTTGCGGATTTGGGCACTTACGGCAGGCTGGCTGATCGAGAGTGCGATTGCTGCTTCTGTGACACTGCCTCGTGACGCTACTTCTACGAAAATGCGAAGGGCATGTAAATTCATCCTGTACCTCGATTCATAACTTTTGTTTATGAGTGATAGATAAAGATGTATTAGAAATGATGAGTGATTGCACGTAAGGTATAACTCAGAAAGACGTAAAAACGAGTAGAGAGAAGGATCAGGAGATGAGAGAAGTCAGTGGAAAGACACAAGTCGTGGCAGTCGCACTGGTGACAGCATTATGCATGATAGGAGATTCGATGCTGTATGTAGTGCTTCCTCTTTTCTGGAAGGAGGCAGGATTAACATCGTTGTGGGAAGTGGGGGTATTGCTTGCGGTGAACCGCTTCATCCGTGTACCAATCGGCCCTCTTGTTGGAAAATGGTATGAGCGCTCGGGCGGACGCACAGGTTTGATTGTGGCAGTAGTGCTGGCTTTTCTGACGACACTTTCGTACAGCTTGGAAGGCTTTTGGCTGTGGCTTCTGATGCGATGCTTGTGGGGAGTCGCTTGGACGTTTTTAAGACTAGGTGCGTATTCCTTGATCGTGAGTGTTTCCGAAGGGCATAATCGCGGGCAGCTCATGGGCTTGTACAACGGGCTGTATCGATTGGGCAGTCTTGGCGGTATGCTGGTCGGAGCGCTGCTTGCCTCTTGGTACGGGCTTTCTGTTGCCTCCATCGCACTTGCGATACCTTCTTTGTTTGCATTCGTTCTTGTTTTTCGCTATATACGTCCTTCCTTTACCAGTCAGCATCCGAAAGACGTGAAGCAGATGGATACAGGAAACCGCTTGTGGAGTCAGGCGCAGGTGCTGTTGACGCTGATGACGGGATTGCTCGTGACGATGGTGTACCAGGGGGTGTTTACCTCCACGCTAAGCAGAGTGATCGAAGTACGTGAGCCGCTCATCATGATTGGCGGAGTCGTGCTGGGGGCAGCAGTGATTGCGAGTGTGATCCAAGGTATTCGCTGGGGGTGGGAGCCGTGGGCTGCCCCATTGGTAGGCAAATTGTCGGACAGGCATGGCCGGACGAAATTATTCGTCGGGACGTTGTTAGTCGCTTCCGTTCTGTTTGCCGCGTTGCAGGCAACGTCTTCGCTTGTGCTATGGTTTGCGATTTTATTCGGCATCCAGCTGACCGCGACAATTATCACGACCGTGCTGGATACCCTTGCGGCAGATGAAGCTGCGAGACAGGCCAACAGCCAAGTGGTAATGACAGGGTATTCAGTTTTAAGTGATTTGGGCGCTGCGTTGGGGCCGCTCCTTGCTTTCTGGCTGGATGAACACGTAGGTCTGGGTCTGGTGTACATCGGAATAGCGATCATCTTGCTTCTGGTTGGTCTTGTATGGCTGTGGCGACCAAAGCTGGTCAAGATGGAAAGCGCTTCTTGATGGTTGCCATGACGTGAGCAATGGCTGCCTCCTTGTCTGGGCCGTGCAGCAGCATATGATTCGAATGCTCGTACCAGGTGATTTGCGGGGAGGCAGACTCGTCTACACTGGTTGCGAGTATTTGTGCGCTCACGGCGTGTACAGTATCGTCTCGCCTTGCTTGCAGCAGGACATAAGGGGTCGTAATTTGAGGCAAAAGTGGCTTCGTTTCTGCCAGCAGCCTGCGAAATTGCAGCATGCTGCTAAAAGGGATTCTGCCGATGCCATGTATGTAGCGTTTGGAGTGGGTAGAGAAATCCTCGCGCAAATAGTGCATCGCTTCTTTGACATCCCAATATTTATAAGGGGTGTTGATGGTAATTAGCAAGGCGACGGGGTATTTCGTCGTCAAGTGAAAGGCGAGCAGCCCCCCCATGGAAAAACCGATGACCACGATGGTGTCAGCGCGCATGGCCAGTCGTTTGTAGCCTTCTTCTGCCGAGCGCAGCCAGTCATGGCGGGTGCTTTTTGCCATGTGACGACGAGTAGTCCCATGCCCCTCCAAGGTAGGGCATTCCACCTGATAGCCAGCCTCGCGAAGCTTTTTGGCGAGTGGGAGTATATCGTTGATGTCTCCGGCGAATCCATGGATGAGTAAGCATCCGACTGTTCCTGACATGGAATCTCTTCCTCTCAAATACTGGGAAATTTGATGGATCATCCATATTATATACGAAAAGGTGAGGAGGAGGCGACCGCGCAAGTGTGCCCACACTAAGCAAAAAAAGGAAAGAAAAAGCGACTTCACGCAGCTGCGATGAAGTCGGCTATTCACTAGCGGGGTTCTGTACCTGAAAAATAGGTTACAGCCCAATCGTTTTCAGTTCTGGAGAGATAAGTAGCGTAGGTTGCGTGCAGGCTTGGATATCTTCCACTGTATAGCCTTCTGCTACTTCGACGAGGACGAGCCCGTCTGGTGTCACGTCCATGACAGCTCTGTCCGTAATGATACGGTTGACTACCTTCTTGCCGGTAAGTGGCAGCGCACATTCATTCAAGATTTTTGTCTCACCATGCTTGTTGACATGATCCATGATGACGACGATTTTTTTCGCGCCGTGGACGAGATCCATGGCACCGCCCATGCCCTTGACCATTTTGCCAGGGATCATCCAGTTTGCGAGATCACCCGCAGCAGAAACCTCCATTGCCCCCAAAATAGCGAGGTCGATATGGCCGCCGCGAATCATCGCAAACGATTCAGCACTGGAGAAGTAGGCCGCACCTGGAATAGCTGTAACGGTTTCTTTTCCGGCGTTAATGAGATCAGGATCGAGGTCTTCCTCCGTCGGGTAAGGGCCAATTCCGAGCAAGCCGTTTTCCGATTGCAGAACGACCGTTTTTCCTTCCGGGATGTAGTTGGCGACGAGCGTGGGCATTCCAATCCCCAAGTTTACGTAAAAGCCATCTTCTATTTCCCCAGCGGCACGAGTGGCGATTTGCTCACGTGTAAGCGACATCTGTGTTTTCCTCCCTTGAATGTAATCCGGTTCTCTCGTTTGCTCTCTATGAGCGGACAGTGCGTCGTTCGATGCGTTTCTCGAACGAAGGTGCCTGTATCACACGTTGCACATAGACACTTGGTGTGTGAATATGCTCAGGGTCCAGTTCGCCTGTCTCTACGATTTCTTCCACTTCAACGATGGTGATTTTTCCGGCTGCTGCCATCATCGGATTGAAGTTTTGGGCTGTTTTGCGGAAGACGAGATTGCCCATCTTGTCAGCCTTCCATGCCTTGATCAGTGCGAAATCACCCGTGATGCCATACTCAAGCAGGTACTCTTTCCCAGCGAAATCGCGCGTTTCTCGTCCTTCAGCGATAGGTGTGCCGACTCCGGCTGGGGTATAAAATGCCGGAATACCAGCTCCGCCTGCACGAATTCTCTCCGCGAGCGTTCCTTGTGGCGTCAACTCGACTTCGAGCTCACCGGACAAAAATTGACGCTCGAATTCCTTATTTTCACCCACATAAGAGGAGACCATTTTTTTGATTTGCTTTTCGCGTAAAAGGAGACCGAGTCCCCAATCATCTACCCCACAGTTATTTGAGACAACTGTCAAGTTTTTCACTGCTTTGTCTCGCAGGGCGATAATCAGATTCTCCGGAATTCCTACCAGTCCGAAGCCGCCCACTAATAAAGTAGCACCATCGTGAATATCAGCCACGATGTCCGTGTAAGAAGTATAAATTTTGGCCATGACGATCACTCCCAGCATGAAAAGATAAAGGATTTGTGTAAGCGCTAACAATAGGGTCAGTGCAGATGCCCCGTTTCCCTGCTCTTCTATCATACTAGATACGAGTTACAAACAAGTGACGAGACATTTGGATTATAAAAAATAATGTAAAATGACAGAAAAGTAGTACAACTATACCATTTTTTTCTGTAAAATATATTTTGTCAATATTCGTCGTTTTTTGGTTAGTATTAGGAAGATTCGGGGGAAATGTGGGGTTGCAGGAATGAAAAATACGAATAAATGGATAAGTCTCACGGTTGTGGTCCTGCTGCTCGTAGGGTGCGAAAAGCTAAATGAGGATGTCTCAAGTCTGAAACGAACGAAAGAAGATACGGTCATCAAGCTGAAAACGGTAAGTGCGTATACAGTGGAGAACGGCAAGGATGAGCGACTGATGGAAGTGGCAGGTGTAGTGGCGCCGCGTCAGGAGCTGGCTTTATCGTTTGGTGCCTCAGGCAAAATTTCAGGCATTCTTGTTGAAAAGGGAGCCACTGTCAAGGCGGGGCAGACATTGGCGACATTAGACGGAACGGCCTTGCAGCAAGGAATTCATGCAGCCCAAGGACAGGTAGCAAGTGCTGCCATCAAGCGGGAAAAGGCTGCCAAGGGGCCGGAGAGTCATGAGGTGCAAACCAAGAAGCTGCAGGTAGAAAAAGCGAGAGAACAGATGCAAAAAGCTCGCGACGAGCTCACCAAAGCGGAGATTTTGTATGCGAATGGAGCCATCTCGAAAGATGAAAAAGACAAGCTGGCCTCTGCACTGCGACAGGCTGAGCTGAGTCTGGAAGAAGAACAAGTGGGGTACAACAACCTGCTGAAGGGTGCCGATCCACTGGATATCGAAGAAGCGAATGCAAGCGTCCAGCAGGCCAATGTTCAATTGAGCCGAGCGAAGCAGGAAGCGGCTGATGCAGTGATCAAAGCTCCGTTTACAGGCGTGGTTGCAGCGATCTCCAAGACAGCCTCGGAGCAAGCTGGACCTGGGACAGAGGTCATTCGGATGGTCGATACGAGCTCCTGGCTTGTCAAGCTCCAAGTAGAAAGGGAGCAAATCGCCCATTGGCAGGCAGGTAAAGTGGTAAAGGTGAAAGCTCCAGACGGCAGTGAAGCGGAAGGAAAAGTGACGTTTGTCTCACCTGTTATGGATACCAGCTTGGGGTCTTATCCAGTCGAGGTGACCGTAGACGGCAAGAATGTAGCGTGGAAGGGCGGCATGACTGTCACATGTCAGTATCCGTTGCCGGCGTCAAATGTTGCGCTCGTTCCTGTTAGTAGCATCGGTGTCTCTGATGAAGAATATTACGTCATGAAAATCAATGAAAATTCAGTGGAAAAGACGTTTGTCAAAGTGGGGGCACTGCAAGGAACCTTCTATGAAGTAGTGGAAGGTCTCGTGCCTGGTGACCAGATTGTTGCTTCAGGCTTGTCGTATGTAGTGGATGGTGAGGCGGTGAAGGTGGCGGATGAATAACAAGACATTTTTATCGATTATCCCCTCCTTCGCCCGCATCCTGGCGGTCATTTGCTGTCTACTTGCGGTGGGAGCTTGGTTGTGGCTGGATATTAAGACGTTTCCGGATCGGTCTGTGCCTGAATACACAATCAATCTCTCAGCAGCCAAGCTCTCCTCTGCGGAGGTAGACGAATCGGTCGCGAGAAAAGTAGAGGAATCGGTACGTTCATTGGGCAGTGTGCTTACGATTGCTTCCGAATCTCGGACAGGGTCGGCAGTTATTACTGTAAAAACATCGGAACAAATCGGTTCGGATTACAAGGAACGGTTGGAAAAGAAGCTGGGAGAAATCACGAAGCAGCTGCCAGTGCAGGAGTGGAGTGTCAGTCAAAGCAATCTGGCAGATAGCAAAATTGGTTTTTATGTCCTGTACGGCACGGACTTGCAAACCTTGTCTGACATTGCCCAAAATACCGTCTACGACAAATTGATCAATCTGCCTGGAATCGCTCGCATCGAGATGGACAAGCAAGCCTTGAAGGAGCAGGTAGATATCATTTTCCGACCGTCTATCTTACTCGCCTATGGGCTCACACCTGCTGATGTTCTATCGCAACTGCCGACAGATGTTGTTGGGGAAGAGGTAGGCTCTGTTGGAACTGATAAGGATCGAACCATCATTCAATGGACAAGTAAATCGGAAGGGCTGCAAGATCTGGGTAAGCACCTGATCTCCACCGATAAAGGATACGTGCCATTACATACGTTGGCTGACATTCGTGATCGACGCGGGAGTAAAGGCGAACAAATCGGGATGTATCGAGGCTCGCCTGCCTTAGGAATCACGGTGTACGCAGCAGATGTCGGGCAATTGCCTGTAATCAGCAAGCAAGTAAAGGAAGCGGTTGGTGAGTTGAATCAGGCTTCGGGTGGCAAGTACCGCCTCGATTTGTTTCGTGATGACGCGCAGACAATCACTGCCGCATTAAGACAGCTCGGAACACTGGCTGCTCTAACTGCCATCATCTGTTCGCTCTTTTTGTATCTGACCCGAAAGCAATGGGCAGGGGCTGTACTCGCGCTTTTGGCAAACGTTTTAGCGGTCGGCAGTGTACTTGGAGGCATGTGGCTTTGGGGAATCCCTTTGACGCTCTCCACGCTTGGACCACTCGTGTTGTTTTCACTACTGTTCACAGGAGCAAGCTCTGCTTTGTTTCATCAGTTTTCAGGGTTGCCCTCGTACTCGTTTATTCGTTGTTTGCAAGTAGCGTGGGGTTTGATGAAGCCGTTTTTGCTCACGGTTATGGTAGTGGCAGCCTGTTGGACAGGTGTCGTTTTCACTGATTTCCTCAAGGCAGAAGACAAGGTTGTCTTGTACGATGCTTGGCCCGTTCTGTTGCTGGGGACGTTTGCTCTTATTCTTGTCTATGGATTTATCACGCCGGTCCTGACCGGAACGTGGCTGGAAGCTTCCGAACGAGTAGAGGAGGAAACACCACGGGCCGCCAATAAAGTGACAAGTTATTTTCAAAATCGCTGGGAACGACTGGTGGAACAAGGGTATTTGCCTTATGGAATCACACTGGTTGCCTCGCTTGTCTTTGTCTTTTTGCTCAAGTCATTTATTCTTGTAGATCCGTACGCCAAGCTTGATTATGGGGACAAGTCGCTTTCTTTGCCAATGGTGCAGGGAAGCAGCATCGATGAGGCCATGCGAGCAGCACAAATAGCTGAGGAGCGTTTGCTCGCCATTGACGAAGTCCGGGATGTCTATACAATTGCCTCCGAAGAGAATTTGAGCTTTCAACTAAAGCTCGTGGACAAATACGATTGGACGCAATCAGTCTCAGAGTTGGAAAAAGTGCTGGACAAAGAGCTGCGAGATATTCCTCAGACAGATCCGTTTGCGCTAGTCATTAATAAAGATAAGGCAACTCGTCTCGTCTTGACGATCATGGGACCTTCCTTGCAAACGACACAGAACATTGCCAATGAAGTATTGGCATTCATGGAAAAACAGAGTGCAAAGGATAAAGAAGGGCGAGAACTTGTAACAGATGAAAGAATTGGTTCAGGTGCAGAGGGGACCTTTATCGATATTCGTCCAAAACAGGAGATGCTGGCACGCTACCGGATTACGCAGGAGGAGATCAAGAGACAACTGGAGAGCTATTTGGGAGAAAAAACAGCTGGCAGTGTCTATTGGAATGAGCGTCAGGTACCTATCCACGTCCGATTCCCTGACGGGTGGATGGACTATCCGGATCAAGTGAAAAATATTTTGATTCGAACATCACAAGGTAGTGTGCGATTATCTGAGCTGGTAGATTGGTCGATCGGCAGTGAGCCGCCCGTTTATCAACGGGAAGATGGACTGTATGTATTCAAGGTAAGCAGTGCCGTCTCAGACCCAAGTCGAATTGAGCTGTGGTCTTACATCATTCCTTATTCCATGCAAGAAAAGGTGACGATGCCCGAAGGCTACACGGTATATAACGACAATGAGCTGAAGAAATTGGAGGAGGAAAAGCTCAACAAGGTTGATTGGAGCAGCCGATTCTTGACGATTGGCAGTCTGGTTGCTCTCGTACTTGTCATGAGCTTGCTTTTGCAACGCAGAACGCGCGATGGATTATTTGCCCTCGTTCTCTTGCCAGTCTTGTCTGGAGGCTTTGCGCTGGGATTGCTGTGGTTGGATCGACCGATGAACATTATGAGCTTCTATGGTATGGTGGCTGCCATTGCCGTCATAGTTTTGCAGGCACTTCTTACGATGGATGAGCTGTACAAGGCCCAAGCGGAACAGGAGCGAGTTTGGGACGGTATCAAGCTGGGTGCCAAACGCACCATGCTCAATCAAGCGGGGATATATTTGGCGATCGCGTTAGCCAGCCTTCCGCTTGCTGGGGGCTTGGGTAATGGGAATGATTCGTTTGCGTCCTTCGCCAGCGTATTGTTGTTTGGCATACTAATGGGGGCTTTTGCCACGGTGGCACTCCTTCCTGGGATGCAGCTTGCAGCTGTGCAAAGACAGGCTGCCCATTCTGAGATGTCCTTGCCGATCCTCGCCCGTCATTTGCGGATTTGGTGGGAAAACAACCAAGTACGTCGCCGCGATTTCAAAGAAAGAAAACGGGAACAAGCTCGCTCACCAAAAACAGGGCAAGCCGAAGCCGCGAACCGCGATTCCCGGGAGTATGTGCCTGTACAAGAGGACTTCCTGCCTCTTTCTTCTTCTACACATGACGCCAACCGCTAAAATAGGTTGGCGTTTTTTCTTTTCAATCGTTCACGTAGCTGTAACCGACTAACCAGGCATGCGTCATGGTAAGATAGGAAAGAGAATCGAAAGCAGGGGGTAGCAAACACGTGCGTCGATATCGGAAAGTATGGGATTACTTGCTTTTGATTGCTATTCTTCTCGGATTGTTCATTTCTTCTTCACAGCCCTACGCCAAGCAAGACATGCGAGGAACGATAGACAAGCTAGTGGACGAACAGAGCTTGCAGAACCGTATAGGCGACATTTCCATTCCTTACGGTGGCAAGGATGTGAGCCTGGAAGAAAAGGGGGCCGCTGGTTTTATAGAGTTCCTGATACGGAAGGGGACACACTTTACTGTTTTTGCCCTCTTGGCTTTTAGCTGGTATCGCGTGTTTTCGCATCAACTTTCATTTGGGCAAGCACTGCCCTGGAGCGCTTTTTGTAGTGTGATGACGGCTGTTTTGGATGAATGGCACCAGACGTTTACACCGGATCGAACCGGAATGGTGCAGGATGTTTTGCTCGATGCATCTGGATCTGTCACGATGTTGTTGATAATTGCTCTCAATTACCTGTATTCACGAAGAGCATATCGTTATAAAATGTAGGAAGCCTATCCATCCTATGGGGATAGAAGGCTGTGATGAACGATTGGAGAGTGGATTAGATCGTGGTAGAAAAAATGAATGTCCTTGTACTGAACTGCGGAAGTTCTTCGGTGAAGTACAAGCTTTATGAAATGCCTTCCAAGACATTGATTGCGCATGATTATTTGGAGCAAATCCAGCGTGACCAGTATGAAGATACTATTCGGGGAGTGTTTGAATCCCTCAAACAATATTCGATAGATATCGTTTCCCATCGTGTTGTCCACGGCGGAGAAGCATTTAAGCAGTCCGTTATTGTCAATGACCAAGTAAAAGAAGAAATTCGTAACCTGTCCCGTTTTGCCCCGCTTCATAACCCCATTAACCTGACCGGGATTGAAGTTGCTCAAAGTCTGTTTCCTGATTTGATTCACGTAGCTGTATTCGATACAGCGTTCCACCAAACCATGCCACCATCCTCTTATTTGTACGCACTGCCTTATGAATACTACGAGCAATACGGTATTCGTAAATACGGTTTCCATGGAACATCTCACCGCTATGTCATGGGCCGTGCAGCAGAAATGATGGGTCGCCCGAAAGAGCAGCTTCGTCTGATCAGCTGCCACATCGGAAGCGGAGTAAGTATCACGGCGATCCGAAATGGTGAATCGTATGATACTTCGATGGGGATGACACCGTTGGCAGGTTTGTCCATGGGTACGCGCAGCGGAAACATTGACCCAGGTATCATCCCGTACATTGAGGAAATTGAAAAGACCGACACGGCAGGCGCTATTAAGATTCTGAATAACAAGAGCGGTCTCATGGGCGTATCGGGTGTATCCAATGATTTGCGCGACGTTATGAAAAAAGCAGAAGAGGGACATCTCCGTAGCAAACTTGCATTGGAATTGTTTACTACTATTCTGCATAAGCATGTGGGACTGTACCTTGCTCGACTGAATGGAGTCGACGGCATTATCTTTACAGCAGGTGTTGGAGAAAATAGTGCTGCCGTACGTGAATTGGTGTGCTCTGGTCTTGAATTTGCCGGGGTAAACCTGGATCGTGAGGTAAACCGCACCAGCAAAGGTGAGACATTTATCAGCACGAAATACTCTCCGGTAAAAGTCATGGTAATCCCGACAAATGAAGAACTTGTCATGGCAATGGATGCATTCGAACTGGGATATAACTAGCTTGGAATATGTACCTAGAAAGAATAGGCTTTTCAGTATTGGAATTTCTCTGCTATACTAAGAGAATGAGGCTTCTGGTTTGAGGTTCTCACCATTTTTCTGAAAAAATAAAAGGAGTGCAAACTGGATGGCAGTACAAGTGGGAAGCATCATCGAAGGAAAAGTGACAGCGATTAAACCGTTTGGGATGTTCGTAGCAGTCAGCGAAACCGAGCAGGGGCTGGTCCACATTTCCCAAGTAGCAAACGGTTTTGTTAAGGATATCAATGATCACTTTACCGTGGGGGCACAAGTAAAGGTAAAAGTACTCTCCATTGATGATGCAGGTAAAATCTCGCTTTCGGTTCGCGCAGCACTCCCAGCGCCTGAGCGTCCGGAACGTGAAGAGCGCCGTGGTGGTGGATATCGTGGAGGCGACCGCGGAGGGAATGCAAAACGAGATAGCGGAGCTTCTTTCGAAGACAAAATGAAAAAATGGTTGAAGCACAGCGAAGAGAACCTTGCGACAATCAACAAAAAGAACGCAAAACGCGGCTACTAAGCCTTGCGATAACTAAGAAGGACGGGATCAGCTCCCGTCCTTTTTTGCGTTTTCTATTCCGTAGGATTCCCCTCTTTTTCCCAGTATTCCATCCCGCCGAGCATCTCTTTTACTCGGAAACCGAGAGCGGCCAGTTTCGCGCAAGCCTTTGCAGCACCGTTGCAGTTGGGACCCCAGCAGTAGACGACCAGGAGCTGGGTCGGGTCCAGAGCAGCCGTCGTTTCAGCGGAAATAAGCGAATGGGGGAGATTCAAAGCACCGGGAACGTGACCATCCCGATACGCTTTCTCGTTGCGAGCATCCAGGATGTAGAAGCCCTCCACACGGTTCTGGATGTCACTCCATACATCAGAAACATCTGTCTCAAGAGACAGCTTGTCGAGAAAATGAGTGCGGGCTACTTCAGGTGACGCGGCGGGTGTTTGCAAAACAAGGGACATATCCAATCCTCCTCGTTACATGTGATGGTGATGTACACAGCATAGCATTGAAGCAATCATCACAGTTATCTATACTATTCAATGAGGATCATTACTGATTTCTATGGGAGGAAGCTGGGATGGAGCTGGTCTATTTACATACTTTTCGTGAAGTAGCCCGGTATGGGAGCTTTACACGGGCAGCAGAAGAACTGGGCTATGCTCAACCAACTGTAACGGCACAAATGCAAAAGCTGGAGCAGTCGTATGGAGCGCCGCTATTTGAACGATACGGGCGCAAGCTGCGACTGACGCAAGCAGGAGAAGCCTTGCTTCCGTACGCACGGGAATTGATTCGTCTGTATGGGGAATCTAAAGAAGTGATCAAGCAACAGACGACAGGTCCCATTGCCATTGGAACGATCGATACACTGGCGGCGTTCTTTCTGCCGCCGTATTTGCAGGCTTTTTGCCAGCAATATCCTCAGGTTGATTTAGTATTGCGGACGGCTGGGGAAGCAGAAATTGTGCAACAGATCAGGGATGGTTATCTCGATTTCGGGATCATTTTCGATCGCCCTTGTACAGACCCAGAGTTGGTCACCCACGTCATTCGCGAGGAGGATTTGGTGATCGTCATGCCACCCACCCATCGATTCACAACAGCAACTGCACTCACTGTCCATGATTTGGGCGGGGAGCCGCTTGTATTGACCGAAGAAGGCTGTACGTATCGGGGCATGCTGCTGGAGACTTTTGGTGAGGCAGGGATGACCCAGCGAATCGCCTGCCAATTCAGCAATCCGGAAGCGATCAAGCAGTGTGTACGCTGTGGCTTGGGTGTGGCATTGCTGCCGCTCATGGCAGTCAAGAGAGAGCTCACAGAAGGGGTGCTCGCAGCCATCCCGTTTCAGTCGGATAAGCCGCCGTTTTCCATTCAGCTTGTTTATCATAAAAAGAAATGGCTGTCACCTTCGATGGTGGAGCTTGTGGATACGATTACGAGATCACAGAGAGAGGAATCGTGAGCAGGATGCAGCTAGATGTTTCACCGTTTGTCGCATGTACATCTGAGGAGACAGTCTATCCGGGAGTGCGGCTCTATACCGTCAGCTACTACAGTCAGGATTTGCTGGTAAAAGCTGCATTGGCTGTGCCAGAGGCTTATTTTCAGGAGGGGGCATGTCTGCCGGCTCTCCTGTATTGCCGAGGCGGGATAAAAGGAGTGGGACGCGTCAGACCCGAGAGAATCAGTCAGATGGCTGCTTTTGGCTACGTGATCCTCGCTCCTCATTACCGTGGCAATGAAGGCGGTGAGGGCCGGGATGAATTCGGTGGGGCAGACAGGCATGATGTGTTTGCCGCATTTGAATTGCTCCGCAATCTGGAGAAGGTAGACAAGAAGCGAATCAGCGTCTACGGCTTTTCACGCGGTGGCATCATGGCCTTGTTTGCCGCAATGGAGTGCAAGGGCATGCTGTCTTGCGTCGTATGGAGTGGTGTCAGCGACATGTTTTTGACCTATGAGGAGCGGGTTGATCTGAGAAGGATGCTGCGCAGAATCATCGGTCATCCGCGTAAGCAGGAGGATGCTTACCGCTATCGGACGCCTTTGTATCGGATGGACGAGATTTCTTGCCCTGTGCTGATCATACATGGAACGGAAGATGAGAATGTGGGAGTGGAGCATGCTCATAAATTGGCAGATGCGCTGACGCGGGCAGGTAAACCGTATGAAAAATGGCTGGCGCAAGGGGCCAGCCATCTGTTTGTCGGGGAAGATATGGAGATGTATACGCGCAAGATGTTCGCTTGGCTGGATGCGCAAGCCTAATCTTCTTTTGGTATAAGCGGCAGCGTAATGATGATTTCCGTTCCTTTTCCCAGCTTGCTGTTCACGTGCAGCTCCCCACCGTGGTTTTCGACCATTCGCCGCGAAATCGGCAGCCCCAGTCCTGTCCCATCCTCTTTTAAGGAGAAGAACGGATCGAATATCCGCACCAGATATTCTTGGGGAATGCCTTCCCCCGTGTCACTGACATGAATATGGACTGCTTGATCATCCAGGCGGCTTTCGATGGAGAGAACGCCGCCGTCTTTCATGGCTTCAATGCTGTTTTTCATTAAATTTAACAGGATTTGCTTTAATTGCTCGACATCGACGTGAATGCGAATGCTCGGATCACAGCGGTCTACGATTTCAATCCCATGTAGCATAGCCTCGGCATTCATCAAGGGAAGAATCGAATGAATGACACCGGTTAGCGGAACCTCGCGATAATCGGGCTTGGATGGTTTGGAGAGCATCAACAACTCCGTCACGATGCGGTTGACCCGTTCAATTTCCTGCAAGATCAAGGGTAAATAGTACAAATCGCGCTCTTGATTCGATAGACGCTGTTCCAGTAGCTGAATAAAGCCGTAGATGACCGTTAGCGGATTGCGAATTTCATGAGCTGCTCCAGCTGCTAGCTGACCGACCATGGCCAGCTTCTCGGATTGATTCAAGTACTCTTGAATTTGCTCCTGCTCCGTAATGTCCAAGAAGGCGACCATCCACCCGGTTTCCTGATCGTGATGATGATTGTGCAAAGGGATGTAGGAGACCAGGGCAATGAATGGTGTGTCGTCTTTTTTGTACAAGGTCATTTTGCGATTGACGAACCAGGGAGTCGGCTCATTGGATGTGGGTGCTTCAAAGGAATCCTTGGACACGGGGTAGCCGTGATCGTCGAGCTTGACCAAAAGCTTGGCCAACTGGTTTACATGAAGATCGACTGTCGCATGGGAGCGGGTAATAATTCCAACAGGCAGAGAATTTAAAATTTGCTCCCGGATGTTTTTTTCTTCGGTCAAAATTTGCCGTTGCCTTTCGTCTAGTGCGAATAAATTGGCGATGCTACTCGACATTTTATTGAACTCCTGCGCCAACTCAAGGAATTCATCTTGATGGGTATAGACGATTTGCTGACCGAATGTTCCTTTTGATACTTCACGGGCTTGTTGCATCAGAGACTGGATCGGGCGCAACAGCTCATTACGGAAGTAAAACGTACAAAACAGCCCAAACAAGATAGAGGCTACGGAAACCGAATACGTCAGGATCAACGAAACTTTGATGCTCTCATTCGAGTTCTGAAACTCTTTATTCGTCTGATACTCCAGCTGATTGAGTGAAAAAGACAGATCTCGTTCCAACCGGTCGAGCAATGGCTGTACATCATTGGTAAGGACAAAGCTGACGGCAGGAACATTCCCTGCTTGCAGCAACGGATTGATTTTGTTCAAAAAAATAAAGTCCAGTTTAGATATCGATTCAATGATGGTAAACAAGCCACTGTTCGCCTCGGTTTTGGGCAGCGAGGAAAAACGAGCTGTATCGATCAAATTGGTATAGTACTGATCCAGGTAAGACTCGTCGCGTGTCAATGTATACATGTTCAAAGCATACGTCTTGGTGTATATCTGGTTTTTGACTTCCAATAAGGCACTCGTTTGCGGTAAGAGGTTTTGCGTCAAATACACTTCATCGGTGGTGACCTTGGTCATTTGATAACTGAACAGGGTCGTTACGCAACCGATGAGAAGCATCATTACGAGATAGCTGAGCATGATTTTTTTCTGAAATCCGAGATTGCTGAAAAGGGGCATGCTGATTAACCTCCATACGAGCCACGGGAAGGAATGAGATTTTGCAGTTCCCGTTCTAAATCTTCACGTACATCTGCTGGAACCATGTGTCCGAATTGACTGAGATGGTTGACCCCTTCGGCAAGTCCGTACATAACTTTTCCATTGGGGAGATTCCCTTGAATAAACTGTTCCATGATGATGCGGTAGCACTGACGAACATCCTGCATCATGGAGGCCAGCACGTATTCTGGCGCAATGTAGCGTTGATCGGCAATATATCCGATGGTAAATACTCCTGCGCGCTGCGCTTCTGTAATCACTTCGAGATTGAAGCTGTCGCCTGTGGTGTAGATGACATCCACACCTTGTGAAATCATGTCGCGAGTCGTGCGAATGGCCCCCTCAATATCATTGAAATCAGGAACCTTTCCGACTATGATAGTGGTTTTAGGGGATGCCTTTTTCACTCCTTCGATAAAGCCTTCTACTTGAGTTAACTCTGTGGGCTTGTCTACCATGATGTATCCGACTTTATCCGATTTCGTCATTTTCGCGGCTAGGATACCGACGAGCTTGCCGGCAGGCTTCATATCGTAACGAATCGTCGTCTGATTTGGATGCGGAGCCTCTCCGTTAAAGGAAACAAAATGTGATTTCGGATAGCGAAGCGCCACATCTGTAAAAGGATCAGAGAAGATGAGGCCATGACCGAGTATGAGATCATAGTCGTTGGCTGCATATTTCTCAGCCACCTTTTTGATCTGCTCCGGTTTTATATTATTGGCGATTTCGAGTGAAAAGTTAAATCTTTTTTGCAGTTCTGTCATACTCTCCAGCGCACTGCTGTTCCAGCCTTGATCATAAGTGGGACCCTCCAGCAACAGGGCGACACGCACTTTGTCAGAAGAATGGCTGCTTTTATTCATGACTTTATCGAGATGCTTCATGCTTGTAATGAACTGACTGGTAATGAGCAAAAGCAGCCCGACTACCAAACCGGTAAATAAGACGGGAAATGGCAGCAGCTTTGGCATGCGGGATTCCTCCATAGAAAAAAAGCATAATCCATTTGAAAATATAGATACACGTCATGCCTATTATATCGGTTCTCTGAGGGTTGTGCATGGAAAAAAGGGATACGGACAGGCTAAGCATATGGAGAACATATCCCCCTGCCAAGAGGGAACAGAAGGGAGGCGTACACGCGATGGAAAACGATATGGTGGAAATCCCCCAGATTCATATTCCTGATGAGGTTACACAGGTCGATCGACCGGAGATTGGAGAGACAACTCCACATCCGAAACCAGATAGCCCTTTGGCATCGAAAGGGACAGCCGAAATCGCTAGCGATAGCGATTCGAATGAGAGCAGCGAGCGAATCGGATTTATTTCTTAATGCCGATCGGAATTCGCGATATTCGACAAAAGAAGTCATTTTCTCTCGTGGACAAGGCTTGCGATTTCTGCAAAAGTAGGAAGTAGAATAGCAAGCGAGATGCGAGGGGATAAGATTGCATGGCCCGATTGCTGATAGTAGATGACGCAGCCTTCACGAGAAGGGTGCTGACGGATATGTTAGGCGAACAACATGAAGTTTGTGGAGAAGCGAGCAATGGTTTGGAGGCAATTGAAAAGTACAAGGAGCTCAAGCCAGATATTGTCACTATGGATATTACCATGCCGTACATGCACGGGATTGAAGCCATGCGTCACATCTTGGATTTTGACTGTGACGCCAAAATTTTGATCTGCTCGGCAGTCGGGCACCGGCAGAAGGTGCTGGAAGCGATGCGGACAGGAGCGAGTGATTTCGTCGTAAAGCCTTTTCAAAAAGAGCAGATTCTCGATGCAATCGCACGACTTTTGTAAACTGGAAAAAGCAAACAGCAAACAGCCGCCAAATCTCGGATGGGAGGGCGGCTGTTTTTCTATAAGAGAAGATTTACAAGCTGATTTCTGTTCCCATGCCGTTTGCTTTCGCCCGTTCATAGACCGTTTTGGCAACGGCCGTATCCAAGTAGGCAACACCCACAGATTTGTACAGCGTGATTTCTTCATCGTTTTCTCGGCCGGGCTTTTTCCCAATCAGAATGTCTCCCAGCTCAGCGTGCATTTGCTCGAAGCTCCATTCTCCGCTTTCAATCGGTATGAGCAGATCGCCTGCTTCATGCCGGGCTCCCTCCAGTGTATCGACCACGACTTTGCTGTTTTGTACGGTAGTCAAGTCGACCTCCTGCATATGAGGGAGAAAAGCACCGATGGCATTGATATGTGTACCCGGACGCAAGCGTGTTCCATCAAACAACGGGCTGGTAGCCTTGGTGCTGCAAATCACGATTTCGGCATTCGCTACCGCTTCATTGGCATCATCCATAACCGTGATTTCGCCTTGCCACTCCGGGTAGAGGGAGAGTAGTGTTTGTTTCATTTCGTCCGCTTTCTCACGTGTGCGGTTATAGAGATAAATGTTTGTCAGCGGACGGACCTCCATGACGGCTTGAATCTGTCCGATGGATTGTGCCCCGCAGCCCAATACAGCGCAGCTTTGCGCATTTTCTTTTGCCAAGTATTTGGTGGCAACGCCACTGCTTGCACCTGTGCGCATAATCGTCAACAGGCTTGCGTCCATCATCGCCACATGCTGTCCCGTTTTTGCTTCAGTCAAAACAATCACGCTTTGGAGTGCTTTGATATCGTGTTTGTGATTCTCCGGGAAAATGCTGATGATTTTTACGGCTACATAATCGTCCGTTTCCAAATAGGACGGCATGTATAGACTGGTTGCTCCGTATTTCGGATGGTCGATGGCAGTACGAACAGGGGTGGTGACGTTTCCCAGTATATGCTCACGGAAGACGTTTTCCACATCTGCCAAGCAATCTTTCATCGTGTAGATTTGTTCAATGTTTTCACGGCTTAATACGAGCATGACATTCATCCTTTCCATTAGGATTCGTCCAAATCCATATCCTTTGTTTCCTTCGTAGCAGAGACCGCAATGAGAGAAATAACCCCGGAAATTACGATGTAAAAAGCGATTGGCACCCAGGAGTTAAAGGAGCTTAACAAGGCAGTAGCGATCAGTGGAGCAGTACCGCCCGCCAAAGCAGCGCCGAGCTGATAGCCAACCGTTACCCCTGTATAGCGTACATTTGTACTGAAAATCTCGGAGAACATCGTACCCAATACGGCTGTGACCGGAGCCCAGAGAATCCCGAGTCCGATGACTGTAGCGATGGTAAGCCAGAGGGCTGATTTTAATGACAGCATATAAAAGTAAGGGAATGCAAACAGCATCATCGCAATTGTTCCCGCGACATACAATGGCTTTCTGCCTACTTTATCTGACAGCATGCCCATGTACGGAATCGCGATGGTTGTCACTAATGTGGCGATCGTTACGGCATTGAGTACCGTTATTCGGTCGTAGCCCAAGTAGTTCGTCGCGTAGGCAATAATAAACGTCGAGAAAATATAGAACGGCGCCGTCTCTACTACTTTGGCTCCGACGGCAATCAGAACAGCCTTCCAGTGGTAGCGAAATGTATCTACGATGGGAACCTTCGCAATGTTCCCCGTCTTTTTTGCTTCTTGAAAAGCTGGTGTTTCATCGATGCCATTTCGGATCCAGAGTCCTAAAAAGACAAGGGCTGCACTCAACAGAAACGGAATTCGCCAGCCCCAGGACATGAATTGATCATCGGGAAGCGCACTCATTAAAGAAATAGCTAACGTACCGAGCAGCATACCGATCGTTACACCCATTTGCGGGATACTTCCAAAAAAGCCGCGTCTGCCTTTGCCAGAGTACTCTACGGCGAGAAGCAATGCACCTCCCCATTCACCCCCGATCCCCAAGCCTTGAATCAAACGCATCAGCACGAGAAGAATCGGAGCACAGATACCAATGGCATTGTAATCAGGCAGCAGACCGATCAAGACAGTAGCGCCTCCCATCAGCGATAACGTCAAGACCAGCGTCTTTTTACGACCGATTTTGTCCCCGATATGACTGAAGATCACGCCACCCAATGGACGGATGAAAAATGGAAGACCAAATGAGAGATAAGAGAGCAGTAGGCCTACAGTTGGATCAGAAGAAGGAAAAAATAGCTTGTTGAATACGAGCGATGCCATAGTTCCATACAGAAAAAAGTCAAACCACTCAATGGAGCTGCCAATCAGGCTCGCGACCAACGCTTTGTTTTGAACCTTTTTGGAAATGCCTGCTTGTGTTTGTAATGCCATCGGGTAATCCTCCTTTGTCGGTAGATATTGAAGTGTCACTTCAATTCATGAGTGAAGTGTCACTTCAATTTTTGAAAATAAAGCGATTACAAATCTGATAATAATAAAGATTATAAAATGCGATATAATTTCGAGCAATAGTAAAAATTGATACGTATGCTAACTTTACAGCTTTTTTCAGGAAAGAGTATGATAGACCTATCCTTTTTACGGCGAGGTATGCAAATGGAACCTACCATTGGTGTATTAATCAAATCGCTTCGTGTCGGCAAAAAGAAGACACTTAAACAAATTGCGGAAAAAACACAGCTGTCGATCAGCTTTTTGTCTCAAGTAGAGCGTGGGAAGTCTTCCATTACGCTGGAATCATTGAAAAAAATTTCGGAAGCCTTGGGAGTGAGCCCAGGCTATTTCTTTTCGGGCGAGTCGAGTGAAGGGAATGAGCTAGTGCGCAGGGCGAGCAAAGAACGATCTGGGCTTTTGCAAGCGCCTTTTGTGTATGAGGATCTGTCCGGTGATTTGGCGAATCCGACGCTGGTACCGATTCTCGTCACGCTTTCCCCGCATGGAGAAAAAGGCACGCCTTTTGTGCATAAGGGGCAAGAGTTTATTTACGTCCTCGAGGGTGTGCTGACACTTTTGCTGGGGGAAGAGGAGCATGATTTGTTCCCTGGTGACAGTATTCACATGGATTCATCCGTGCCGCACAACTGGGTGAACCGTACAGGTGAGGTCACCAGATTCCTTTGTGTCAATTCGCATGACAGCGATATGATTCCGACCGCTCCTTATTAATTGAGCGAGAGCGTTTAGCGAAGTCATGTTTTCTACTATAATAGAGGAACGCGTAGAAAAGAGCGGTAAAGAGGTGAAAGTGTGCCCGTAGAGCCTAACTATTTTCAACAGTATCAGCATGCTGATATCGAAGAATTAGCTGATGTCATTGGAGAACTTTTGCAAAATCCGATAACGGTTGAAGATGCCGATCATAAACTGATTGCTTACAGCTCACACGGAGAAAGCACAGATGAGGCGCGCTGGTCAACCATCATGGGGCGACGGGTACCGGAAAAGGTGCTGACGCGCCTCTGGAAGGACGGCGTATTCCAGGAGCTGTTAACGCAAGACGATCCTGTACACATCCCGGCCAAGGACGAAATCGGCTTGGGGAAGCGCGTGGCGATTGCCATTCGCAGAGGGAGCGACGTGCTCGGTTACATTTGGGCACAAGAGGTAAATCGGCCGATTACCCGGGACGATGATGAAATTCTACGTCAGGCTGCACGGGTAGCTGTCTCACGTCTCATCCAGCGGCAGGGAAAACGCAAGGCGGAGGAGCAGCGACGCAAGGAATTTCTGTGGGAGCTGTTGCTGGGGAATCACAGCAGTGAGGCTGCCATTCGCCAAAAAGCGGACATCTTGCAGATGCAGCTTCCGACCTCTTATTTAATCTGTATTATTGAAGCGGCAGGAGCCCGTCTGGACCAGTACTTGTATCCGTTATTAATGCGTGACAAGCTGCTCTGGGTTGTCGACGGCTCGCAAATCATCTTATTGATCGGTCTGTCCGATGCAAAAAAAGGCAAGAGTGACGTGCTCATTCGCAAGGTGGAACAGTTCCTGTCCGACTCGCTCGGCAAGCTCGAAGCACATGTCACGGAAGGACGCCAAGTGATTGCCGGGTACGGGAGAGATTACAAGTCTTATACGGATATTGTGAAAAGCTACAGGGAAGCGCTGCATGCGCTCAAGATCAAAAAGCTGTTTCCGCAGGAAAATGAAGGGGTTCACGGGTATCACGAGCTTGGGATATATCGATATCTACTACAACTGAAGCAGTGGGAAGAGGAGCAGGGCTATCAGAATGAACGGCTGGAAAAGCTCAGACAGTACGATCGCGAAAACCAGACCACGCTTTTGACGACATTGGAAACATTTTTGGATGCAGCTGGCAAGGTCAACAAGACAGCAGAGCGCTTGCATATCCACATCAATACGTTGAGCTACCGACTGAGACGAATTGAGGAGATCATGCGTGTCGACCTCGACAATATGAACCAGCGGGCTGCCTTATATTTAGAGTTGAAAATAGCCAAATTAGATGGGGAACAGTAGTTTGTTTGTGAATTTTCACAAATGGAAAGATGCTAAAATTAAAGGAATCTCCAAGGAGTATGCCCGAAGATACGCTGTACAATAATAGTAACCGCAAAGAAATTGGCGTTTCCAAGGAGGACATACTTATCATGATCGTTGGAATTCCAAAAGAAATTAAAAATAATGAAAACCGCGTAGCCATTACTCCGGCAGGTGTAGCTGCTCTGGTACAAAACGGACATTCGGTTCGTGTAGAAACAAGCGCAGGGCAAGGCAGTGGTTTTACGAATGAAGATTACAAGGCAGTAGGCGCAGAGATCGTAGAAACAGCAGCAGAGGCATGGGCGTCTGACATGGTAATGAAAGTAAAAGAACCACTCCCTGCTGAATACGGATATTTCCGCGAGGGTCTGATTCTGTTCACGTATTTGCATCTTGCACCAGAGCCTGAATTGACTCGTGAATTGATCGATAAAAAAGTGATTGCAATCGCTTACGAAACCATCCAGCTCGACAATGGCGCTTTGCCTCTGTTGATGCCGATGTCTGAAGTAGCAGGCCGCATGTCCGTTCAAATCGGCGCGCAATTCCTGGAAAAGCAATACGGTGGAAAAGGCGTTCTGCTCGGTGGCGTACCAGGCGTACCAAAAGGCGAGGTAGTCGTAATCGGCGGCGGGATCGTAGGAACAAACGCAGCGAAAATGGCGCTTGGACTGGGTGCAAACGTGACGATCATCGATGTAAACGCAGACCGTCTGCGCCAGTTGGATGACCTGTTCCAAGGCCGCGTTCAGACGCTGATGTCCAATTCCTTCAACATCGCAAACGCTGTGAAAAAAGCAGATTTGCTGGTAGGCGCTGTACTCATTCCAGGTGCTCGTGCTCCGCGTCTGGTAACAGAAGACATGGTTAAAGAGATGTCACCTGGTTCTGTGATCGTAGACGTTGCGATTGACCAAGGTGGATCGATTGAAACGGTTGACCGCATCACTACTCATGACAAGCCAACCTATGAGAAGCACGGTGTGATTCACTACGCGGTAGCCAATATGCCTGGTGCAGTCGCTCGTACATCTACATTGGCCCTGACCAACGTAACCGTTCCTTACGCGGTACAATTGGCGAACAAAGGCTACGCACAAGCGATTCGCGACAACAAAGCATTGGCAAAAGGCGTAAACGTCATCGACGGAAAAGTAGCTTACAAAGCTGTCGCAGATGCGCATAACCTGCCGTATGCTTCTATTGAAGAAGTTTTGCTGGTGAAAAACTAGCTTCAACGGTGAATAGAAAAGAAGAAACTGCTTGTCCGAGCTTACGGCAAGCAGTTTTTTATTTATTCATTCGGCCGAAGCGGGTCAGGGATTAAGGTGTAAGCTTATTGTGCTTGCGTATTTCGTATTTTCGCCGGGTTACCTGTTCTTCGGAGCTTTTTTATACGAAAGCAGGCGTAACCGTACTCACCATTTCACGAACGAACCCCTTTAGTCGAACATTGACCTGATAACGAGGTCCTCGGTGGTAAGCGGAAGGTGGTGCTGTTAGGTTTTGCCTGCTTGATTGGAAATATGTATCACGTATAAAGGTTACATCCTCTCGAAAAAGTATGGTATTCTACTATGAGGTAAAAAGGTAGAAACGGAGTAAGGAGTGCAGCCGATGTATCAGCTCATAAGAAAATATCTGTTCCAGCAGGATGCGGAAGAGATTCATGAAAAGACAATTGGTGCCTTAAGGCTGGTGGAGGATTCTGCTCCAGGCAAAAGCATCCTGAAGATGATCTATCAGGTAAAAGACCAGCGGTTGGAGAATAAGCTGTGGGGAATGACGTTTCCGAATCCAGTCGGACTTGCAGCCGGTTTTGATAAAAATGCAGAAGTCTATCATGCGTTGGGTGCTCTTGGTTTTGGGTTTGTGGAAATCGGAACGTTGACGCCGCAGGGGCAGCCAGGCAACCCGAAGCCGCGTTTGTTCCGATTGCCGGAACATCAAGCTGTCATTAACCGGATGGGCTTTAACAATCACGGTGCGTATTTGGCTTCCCAGCATTTGGTCGATTACGCATACTCAGATGTTCCGATTGGGATTAACATTGGGAAAAACAAAGTAACGCCGAATGAAGAGGCGGCCATCGACTATAGCAAATGTATGGACATGCTCTACGCATACGGTCACTATTTCGTCATTAACATCAGCTCTCCGAATACCCCGAATCTGCGTGACTTGCAGGAAACAGAGAGCTTGCGTCATTTGGTACGTGCAGTAAGAGAAAAGGCAACGGAAATGGAAGCGCGTTCCATTAAGAAAAAGCCGATTTTGCTGAAAGTAGCGCCAGACATGTCAGATGAGCACATGCGCGATGTTGTTCACGCTGCTGTAGAAGAAGGCATATCCGGAATTATTGCCACCAATACGACACTGTCACGCGAGGCCGTCTCCGGTCATCGATTTGCCGAGGAAGCGGGCGGCTTGAGCGGAAGACCTCTTACGGAGCGTTCCACCGCTTGGGTGAAGGAGATTTATCAGGAAGTAGGAGACAAGGTACCGATCATTGGTGTCGGCGGTATTTATAACGGTGAAGACGCCTACGCGAAAATCCGAGCAGGAGCCAGTCTCGTTCAGGTGTATACGGGGATGATTTATCAGGGCCCAGGTATTGCCAAGCAAATCAACAAAAAGCTGCTCAAGCTCATGCAACGCGATGGTTTTAAACATATTAGTGAAGTAATTGGCGTAGACGCAAAAGAATAGATAGAACAAGTAACGCATAGGTCGATGGCGCCGTTTGTAGAGGGTCATTGGCTTATGCGTTTTTGCTTATATTCTTTCGATTTATGTAGTGATCCGGTATAATGATGTGGGACAAACATGAATTGTCTGTCAATTGTATATTGTCGGCGTTAGGTGCCTTTATGTGACGCATAAAGGGTAACAGGGAATCGGGTGAAAGTCCCGAGCGGTCCCGCCACTGTAACCAGGGAGCTCTCTTTGAGAAGGAAACCACTCATTTTCGTATGGGGAAGGACAAGGAGCGCATGGATCTGGAAGCCAGGAGACCTACCTAGTAGCCACACCCACAGAACCTTCGCGGAAAGGAGCGGTGAATACGAGGCAATGAGGCTGTCTAGTCAGTCTGTTGTTTTGTGTGCACATCTCGTCCACTGATGGATGGGATTTTTTTGTTTGGAGGAATAGAACGAAAGTCAGTGAAGGAGGAATGAACATGAATCGATCTCGTCTCGTATCTACTTGTCTGATGATCGCGGGCTTTGTCCTGTATTTCCTGCTCAATGAACCAGAGACAGGACACGCGATGCACATCATGGAAGGGTATTTGCCATTATCCTGGGCCTTATTTTGGTGGGCTGTCTTCTTGCCGTTTTTTATTCTTGGGATTCGCTCGATTAACAAAATTGTAAAAGAACACCCCGAAATGAAGCTCCTTATTGGCGTTGCAGGAGCATTTGCATTTGTTTTATCTGCACTGAAAATCCCTTCAGTTACAGGCAGCAGTTCTCACCCAACTGGAACGGGCCTTGGCGCCATTATGTTTGGGCCTTTTGCGATGTCTGTGTTAGGGAGCATGGTGCTCTTGTTTCAAGCCTTGCTTTTAGCACATGGAGGTTTGACTACATTAGGGGCAAATGCTGTATCCATGGCAGTAGTAGGACCACTGGTGGCATATGGAATTTATCAGATGATCATGAAAGTGGGCGGAAGTCAACGTCTGGCGGTTTTTGCGGCTGCTGCTTTGGCTGATCTCGCTACCTATGTAGTGACTTCGATTCAACTGGCACTCGCATTTCCAGCTGAATCTGGCGGAGTGTTGGCCTCGTTTGCCAAATTCGCAGGAATTTTTGCTTTCACGCAAGTACCGCTCGCCATTAGTGAAGGTCTGTTGACCGTTCTTGTTTGGAACTGGTTGTTATCTTACAACGCAAAAGAGCTTACACAGCTTCGTTTGCTAAAACGGGAGGAATCGCTGTGAAAAAAGGATGGAACTGGCTTTTACTCTTGGGGGTAATCGTACTGGCTATTGTCCCGCTGCTGCTGGTACAGGATTCGGAATTTGGCGGCGCAGACGGTGTGGCGGAGGAAGCGATCAAGGAAATCGCTCCGAACTATGAACCGTGGTTTCAACCGCTGATAGAACCGCCAGGGGGAGAGACGGAAAGTCTATTGTTTGCGGTGCAGGCGGCGTTGGGAGCGGGAGTGGTTGGCTACGCTGTGGGCTTGTACAAAGGTCGGTTGGATAAGCGGAAAAAATGAACGGGCTGCAGCTTGATTCTCTCTCTTATCAAAACAGGCTGAAATGTCTGCCGCCAGCTCATAAGCTATTGCTGGCGAGTGCATTGTTACTGCTCGTGCTGGTGGGACATGTATGGATGCAGATGGCTGTCGTTGTCTGGATGACGGTATGGGTAGTGGTGTATGCCCAGATTCCTGTCCGTATCTATTTTGCCTTTATGATTGTGTCACTCTCATTTTTTGCGGCGGGGCTCCCTGCCTTATTGGTAGAAGGGGCGAGAGCAGGAGAAGTACAGGTCCAGGTCGCGGCAGCATGGGAGCTGGGTTCGTATGTGCTCTATGTGCCGATGTCCTCATTCAGTAAAGTTTGGATTTTATTTTGGCGTACCATGGCGAGCTTGTCCTGCTTTGCTTTCATTTTGTTTACTGTGCCGTTTGCCGAAATCCTGCAGGTGCTTCGCCGACTTCGTATGCCCGTCCTTGTGACTGACTTATTAATGATCATGTATCGGTTTATTTTTGTGTTAATAACGATTTCTCACCAGCTCTGGATTGCCCAACGTTCGCGCGGAGGTCATCGCGGCTTCCGAGCGACGCTTCGGGATGCAGGGGTTCTCGTCGCGCAATTGTTTGTCAGAGCGATGCGCAAATACGAAGCCTTGCATAAAGGAATGGCGGCTAGAGGCTTCGGGGAGAGCATGCAGGTGCTCTCGTTTCATACCCATGCTCGCTCGCGCCGCTATGAGTGGGAGTCAATCGCAGGCTGTATGCTGTTGGTGCTGCTTGAGTGGTGGACAGGAGGTTGGCGGTAATGACATCACGGTTGTTGGAGTTCATCGATTTGCAGTACAAGTATCCAGGAGGGCGGGAACCCGTCCTGTCAGGGCTGTCCTTATGGATTCCAGAGGGGAAAAAATGTGTCCTTTTGGGACGGAATGGCTGTGGGAAGTCCACCTTGTTCTTGCATGGAAACGGAATCATCGAGCCACAGCAGGGACAGGTGCTGTGGAAGGGGAAACCGCTTGTCTACAAACGAGCCGCATTGCAAGAGATGACGCAAAAGGTGGGCTTGGTTTTTCAAGATCCTGAGCATCAGTTGATCGCAAGCACGGTCGCAGAAGATATATCCTACGGTTTATTCAATCAGAAGCTGCCTGTGGACGTAATCCGGGAAAAGGTTGAAAGGGTGCTGGATGCATTCGGGCTGAGAGAGCTGGCAGAAGCTCCGATTCATCATTTGAGCCTGGGACAAAAACGGCGTCTGGCACTCGCAGGGGTCATGGTCATGGAGCCCGAGCTTTTGCTGTTGGACGAGCCTACTGCGTATCTGGATCGCTATCAGACCAAAAATTTGTTGCGGGAACTCGATGCTATTCATCGGCAAGGAACGACTGTCTTGATGGCGACACATGATATGGATATTGCCTTTGAATGGGCAGAGTGGATTTGTATCATGGATAAAGGAAGGCTTGTGTTCGCGGGAGATCCGCAGGAGGCATTGGAAAACAGGGCCATGCTGGAGAGTCTTCATCTAGGGATGCCGCTGCTCGTCGATGTGTGGGAAGCACTGCCTGAGCAGTGGAAGCGCGAACTGGGCGGAAATATTCCTCGTTCTGTCGACGAACTGCGAAAAATGCTCAGTGTTCAGCGGGTGTGGTGAATGGAGTGGGCGCTTTCGGGTAAGCTAACCCCAAAAAGCCATGGAGGTACGCGTATGCAACATGACTCTGTCTCGAGTTCATCTGTCCCGAATCATCAGGAAAAAGGAATCTCTCGTGATGTAAAGGATGAACTGATGTATCAAGTATTGGAAAAAGAGATGACTACCGCTGAACAGGAAAAGAAGATAAAGGATGATTACCTAAAAGGAAAGGCGTAAATTTGCGCCAAAAAGCCCTTCTGTCCATATAAAGGCGTGAAGGGCTTTTTTTCATGGAATGATTCTCGATGAAAAGGTAAGAAGATTTGTGCGGATTTTGTAGGGATATGTCCATTCATCACGAATAACGTAAAGAAGGCACTTACTTACAATGGGAGAAGTGATGAGGTTGTGATTTCAACGTTGAATAAAACGCTATGCGTTCAGCAACTCGTAGAAAAGTTAAGAGACAAGCAGCTTCTTCATGTACCAATAGCTGATCTTCGAGAATCCAATAATGCGTTGTATAAATACGTCAATCAGCTCAATGACTCGATTGCGATTATTCCGACCACGATTAATTCTGTCATTACAGGCGTCATCCGCTTCCAGGAAGGGTATTTTATTACCTTGGGCATGCTCATCTGGAAAGACGCCAACAAAAAAGGGGCGTTCAAAGAAGGGACGTTTCTTTTTTACAAGCATGACGCTCATGATTCGATTGAGGATTGCGTCCATATTACCAATTCCATCGAAAATCACAATCTGATGGAAAGCCTGTTCTTTGCGTGCTGCGAGAGCAAGGATGGAGATTCCGTGCTTTCCTATTCGCATATCGAGCATGCGATTACATACGGAGAGCTGTATCGTGACATAAAGTCCAAAATCAAAAAAGGGTTTGCGTAATTAGCGAAACTTTACATGCCAAGTATTGGGTGATATACTACTGCAAATTTATGAAATATTCCAATTGAAGAGGAGTTTTCCCACTTGATGATCAAGAAGTAACGTCTTGCCATTCACCAGTTGGCCCGACCCCCTCCATGTAAATGGTTTTGTTTACCTACAAACAAAAACCACTGACAACCAAATGGAGGAATATCACGATGAGTAAACCTGGAATGAATGTTGCCCTAGTAGTCGGTCCGGATACGGATCTGGATACCCAAGCAATCCGAAACACACTTGAGTATTTTGGAGCTCGAGTCTTTACGTACTGGATTGGTCGACCGAGCGATTTGATTGATGTATTGAATGGCACCGACCTTTACCCAAATACCGACATGATTGTTCTGAATTTCCATGGAGATGAGGGTAGCCTTATCATGCCAGAGCTGGGCGAGAACGTTTACGAGGAAGGAGAGCCAAAGGGTGATTTTGGTCCTGACGAGGTTAGACGTTTTGCCAAGCTGGATGGAAAAATCGTGTTAGGTAACGGATGCTCGCTTGGTGATCCCGAATTAGCGAAGGCCTTTCTGGACAGTGGTTGCCATACGTATATCGGGCCTGATGATTACCCGGACGGAAGTTCTGCGCTGATGTTCGCACTGCGCTTTTTCTACGAGGTAATTCAAAACAAGAAAAGCGTGGAAGCAGCTTTTCGAATTGCAAAAGCAACTGATGAAGAAACCGGGATGTATCAGTTTTATGTAAAAGAGTAGTGGAAACGCAAAGGGAGCCTTGTATGAGGCTCTTTTTGCATTCTTATGCCCGAAAAGTCTTGGATTATCATTCGTCTTTGTCGAGAATTGTCAGGTTGTTATTCTTGTTGGCAGTCATATTTTGGATTATGGTAGGGGACACACGATCGTCCTCATGTATGAGGGAGAAGAGACGATTGGGGCAAATGCGAATTTTTCTTTCCGAGGCGGGGTTCTGCAAGTGAAATCGCAAATCGGATTGCAATAGCGAAAAAGGGCGCAGGCAAATGCTTGCGCCCTTTTCGCTATTAGGTGAGGGTACAGGCAAATCATGAGAAAAGCGCATACAGTACTGTGTCTAGGGAAAGGAGGAGGCAGAATGGGTTTCTTTAATGACTTTGATGACTTTGCTCTGATCCTGGTCCTGTTCGTTTTGCTTGTCATTGTCGGATGTGCTTGGGATTAAGAAATGGGTTTAGCAAAAGAGTAATGCAAAGGGACATACAATCCCTTTGCATTATTCATTTATGAATGGAGGTGAGAGTAAAAAGTGGCTAGAAAAATCCATGGTTTTAGCCCTGAGTTCTCTGACTGGCTCAAGTCAAATAAGGTTTCGGTCAGAAAGCTGCAAAAAAATCCTGAATCCCTTGGACAGTATTATCAAGAGTGGGCAAAAACAAGCCGAAGGACGAGAAAAGTGTCTCGACCGCCAAGGGTTTCCAATCTAAACCTGGATATGGATACCATTTTAAATGGTGTACGCATAGCAAACGAGGTCTTCAGAACGTTCCAAGGAACAAATGGGATTGGAAGTATGTTTAAAAGGTTTATGTAGTGGATCGCGAATCTTGTCGAGAGTTATTCTAATAATCCCAGCTCTTGGTAAACCCTGCTGGATACGACACCGTTTGGTATTAATTTTCGAGCCCGTTGAAATTTCTTTAGAGCTGCAGTTGTCGAGGATCGAAACTTGCCATCGCAGTTTCCATGATAATAACCAGCGCTTTTCAATCGAGATTGAATGAGCTGTACATCTCCGCCTACGTCGCCCTCGGCTAAATCTCTAGGATCGTGGCTCAGGTCCCCCAATACATGACCATGAATCGTTACTTTTGTTCCGAGTGGAATCATCTTGAACAGTTCGATGACGTCGTTGTTTCGCATGCGGATACAACCATGGCTCATATGCTGTCCGATGGAGTGTGGCTTGTTTGTGCCGTGGATGCCATAAATTCCCCAAGGGACGTTTAAACCTAACCATCGTGGCCCGAATGAGGGTCCCCAATCTTTTCCTTTGGATGTGACTTTGTATTCTCCAACTGGTGTAGGTGTAGAAGGATTGCCAACTGCAACCGGATAAGTTTTTACTGTTTTTCCATGCTTTTTGACGATTAACTTGTGTTTTCTGGGATAAACCTCAATTGTAATAAATCCTTGGTCGCTTATGATTGGTAACGAATGCTCGGCGTAAACGATTTTTTGGCCGATTTCGATAGGAAAGCTTATGGTTAGGAGAAGAATTGCAGAAAAACAAATGAGCAAGCGAGTTATCGTTCGATTCACCATTGTCCATGTTCATCCGATCATCTGTTTTTTTCGCAGTACAACTTTAATTTGTGAATGGAAACAGCATTTTATTCGGGAGCAAGTGAAAGCCCTCCTCATCAGAGAAGGGCTGTTTCTTTGCTTATAGGTCGTAATACAACTCATATTCTTTCGGATTCACTGTCCGCTCTACTTGCTCAATCTCACCGCGTTTTTGTGCAATCCAGCCTTCAATTACTTCTTTTGTGAAGACATTCCCTTCGAGCAAGAAATCATGGTCTTGTTCCAGGGCGACAAGTGCTTCTGCGAGAGAGGCGGGAGCGCTCTTGATCTCGTGTTTTTCCGCATCGGACAAGTCGTAGATGTTTTTGTCCATTGGCCCAAAGCCGAGTTCACGCGGGTCGAGCTTGCGCTTGATTCCATCGAGGCCGGCCATCAGCATAGCGGCAAATGCCAAGTAAGGGTTAGCAGTAGAGTCCGGTGTGCGGAACTCAATGCGGGACGCTTTTGGCGTAACGGCAGCAATCGGAATCCGAACGGCAGCAGAACGATTTCCTTTGGAGAAGACCAGATTCACTGGTGCTTCGTAGCCCGGAACCAGACGCTTGAACGAGTTGGTGCTCGGGTTCGTCAGGGCGATCAGCGCAGGGGCGTGGTGCAAAATACCACCAATGTAGTGCAGCGCAGTCTCACTTAGGTTTGCGTAGCCGCCTTGCTCATAAAACAAGGGGGTATCGCCGTTAAACAAACTTTGGTGAACGTGCATGCCAGATCCGTTGTCACCAACGATTGGTTTTGGCATGAAAGTAGCTGTTTTGCCGTGTTTTGCAGCTACGTTGCGCACGATGTATTTGAATAGCAATAGATTGTCTGCTGTACGAGTCAGTGTATCAAAGCGGAAATTAATCTCACCTTGACCCGCTGTTGCCACCTCATGGTGATGACGCTCGACATACAAGCCGCATTTTGTCATCAATGTGCACATTTCATTGCGGATATCCATTTGGGAGTCGGTTGGTTGAACAGGGAAGTATCCGCCTTTGTTGCGTACTTTGTAGCCGAGGTTTTGTCCTTCTTTACCTGTGTTCCAGAAAGCTTCTTCTGAATCGATGTGGAAGAAGGAGCCGGACGGACCAGACGCATAGCGTACGTTGTCAAAGAGGAAGAATTCGGATTCTGGGCCAAAGTAAGCAGCAGTAGCGAGGCCGGATTGTTGCAGATAGGCTTCAGCCTTGAGAGCAATGCCGCGAGGATCGCGTGTGTAGACGGTGTTGTCTGGATTGACGATGTTGCAGATGATATTCATGGTTTTGGCTTCTACGAAAGGATCGATGAAGGCGGTTGCCGGATCGGGCATCGCTACCATGTCGCTTTCCTCAATGGACTTATAGCCGGTTAGACTAGAGCCATCAAATGCGACACCATTGCGGAATGTTCCTTCATCCACCGCGTAGGCAGGAACGGTGACATGGTGTTGGCGGCCGAGCAGGTCAACGATGCGAAAATCTACATATTCCACTTTTTCTGTGTCAATTGTGGACAAGACTGTTTTCATATCCAAGATGATTCACTCCATTCACGAATTAAAGTTAAAGATTCACTATCAACGTTCGGTTTTTCCGTGATTTCCATATTCCGAATTATATCGACAATTCTCATTGTTCGTCAAGAGGTTTTCTTACGTTTGTTGTAAGGTTTTCTAACATTATATTGTGGGGTTTAGAAAATGGTTACTTTTTAATAAAATGTAGACAAACCATGACTTATAAACGCGGAGGCGATACAAATGAAGGTTCTCGTACTGGGAGCGGGGGGCATTGGCGGTTATTTTGGTGGTAGGCTGGTTGAATCGGGGATAGATGTAACATTTCTTGTACGCGAACGTAGATACAAACAGCTGCAAGAGCGAGGCTTGCGCATTCAGAGCATTCATGGGGATTTGCTTCTGGAGCAGCCGCAACTGATCCAAGCGGGTGAGGAAGCAGGTCCATTTGATGTTGTGCTATTGTCCAACAAAGCTTACACGCTGGAAGATAGCGTCGATGCCATTGCTCCCTATGTAGGCGAGGATACGGTCGTCATTCCGCTGTTGAACGGAATCGCGCATATGGAGCTGCTGTGGGATCGTTTTGGTCGGGAGCGCGTGCTCGGGGGTCTTTGTTTCATTGAGACGACGCTGAATGCTGATGGGGATGTGGTGCAGACAAGTCCTATTCACGATGCGGTTTTCGGTGAGTGGGAAGGCGGCAAAAGTGAGCGTGTAGATCGAATTGAGCAAGCCTTTTCCAAGATCAACGGAACGATGCGTGCAAGCGCAAATATTCAACGGGAAGCCTGGCACAAATACTTGTTTATTGCGACGTTCTCCGGTATTACTACATTGATGAATTCCGCGGTTGGACCAATCCGGGATTCGGCTTGGGGTGTAGAGCTGACGCGTCAGCTCGCAGACGAAATCGCTTCTGTCATGAACGCTTTGGAGGCACCAATCAAGCCGGATATCGTCGACAAACAGATGGAGACTTTCCAAAATCAGCGTCCCCAAACGAAATCGTCCATGCTGCGTGATATGGGAAAAGGTCTTCCGGTGGAGGCAGATCATCTTCAAGGCTATCTCTTGGAGCGAGCAGAACAAAAAGGCTTGTCCACACCACTTTTAAAAGTTGTCTACAATAATCTGAAGGTTTACGAACAGAAGCGTGCAGGAGACAAATAAGGTATAATACTGGGTGAAATGTCTTTCGCTCACGCATTATAAAAAGTAGGAGGGGTAAAGATGGAAGTCATCAAGATTTCACCCCGTGGATATTGTTACGGTGTGGTAGATGCCATGGTATTGGCACTGCGAACAGCGCAAAACTTTGACTTGCCCCGCCCGATTCATATTTTGGGCATGATCGTACACAATGCTCACGTCGTCGAGGCGTTTGAAAAACAAGGGATAAAAACATTGGATGGAGAAGATCGGCTGGCTCTCTTGGATCAGGTTCATGAGGGAACGGTAATCTTCACTGCCCATGGCGTGTCTCCTGAGGTCCGCAAGAAAGCACGTGATAAAGGTTTGACCGTCGTCGACGCGACTTGCCCGGATGTAACGAAGACACATGATTTGATCCGCGAAAAAGTAGCAGAAGGCTATCATGTGCTCTACATCGGGAAAAAAGGACATCCAGAGCCAGAGGGCGCTATGGGGATCGCGCCGGATCACGTACATCTGGTTCAAAAGCTGGAAGAGCTGGACGCGCTGGAGCTGCCAACAGACAAGCTGATCGTTACCAACCAGACGACGATGAGCCAATGGGATGTCAAACATCTGATGGACGCCATTCTTAAGCGTTTTCCTGGCGTGGAAGTTCATAATGAAATTTGTCTCGCTACGCAGGTTCGTCAGGAAGCTGTAGCGGAGCAAGTAGGAGAAGCAGATTTGTGCATCGTCGTAGGCGATCCGCGCAGCAACAACTCCAATCGTTTGGCACAGGTCTCGGAAGAAATCGCGAATGTTCCGTCGTATCGAATCGCTGATTTGTCTGAGCTGGACATTGAATGGCTGCGTGGAAAGAAAAATGTGGCGGTTACTTCTGGCGCTTCGACGCCGACTCCATTGACGAAGGAAGTCATCACCTTCTTGGAGCAGTTCGATGAGTTCAACCCGACTACATGGGAGAAAAAACGGACCGTCAACATGGCGAAAATATTGCCAACGGTAAAATAAATCATGTAGGCATGCTCTGTGTTATGTTTTCTTACACGGTTAACTAACCTCAAAATAGGAGAGTTATATGCCAGAATCACTTTCCGCTTTCGGGCTGGGGGGCGCAAAAGGCAGATACGTTAGTCTTTGCGCCCTTTATCTTTTTATTTACTACGGGCTTGGCGCTTTTGCTCCGCTCATTACGCAATACTACGAATCCATCCATCTAACCGGGACCCAAATTGGTCTCATCAGTGCAGTTGCGCCGATCGTTTCCATTGTGGCACAGCCGATGTGGGGTATGATCTGTGATCGCTATCAAATTCGCAAAACTGTGCTGATTCTGACATTGACCATCACCGGGCTGGTGGGACTTCTCTTTACGGGTGTCTCCACCTTTGTCTACGTCTTCTTGCTCTACATCCTGTTGTCGTTTTTTCAAAGTGCCGTCGTTCCCATCTCAGATAGCTTAGCTCTCGGTTATGCCAAGGGACATGGCATTCAGTTCGGCGACATTCGCTTGTGGGGAGCAATTGGCTTTGCGCTAGCGGCGTTCATCACCGGTCTTCTCGTTGAGCAGTGGGGGCCACATGTTCTTTTTTACTCGTTTTGCTCGGCGTTTCTGATTGCCATTCTGTTTCTTCAGAAGGTTTCGGAAGAAGTGACAGAGGCTTCGCGGTTTCGTGTCAGTATGCTTGCGGGGATAAGAGATTTGGCGCGAATTCCGCGATTTGCGTTGTTTTTGATTTCATCGTTTTGCATGATGGGCTCTGTAAACGCCAATAATATTTGGTTTTCCTTGTTTTATCAGGATATCGGAGGGACCATTGCTGGGATCGGTCTAGCCTTCTTGTTGTTTGCAGGCAGTGAGGCTCCTTTTATGAAGCTGGCGGGTTATATTGTCCGCAGGTGGGGACTGGAGTTGACGCTCTTGCTATCGGCGATTTTTTGCGCGATGCGCTGGTTTTGGTATAGCTCCGCTCCGAGTACCACTGCCGTGATTACGATGTTCTTTGTGCAGGGGATTTCCGTTGGCTTTTATTTGGCAACGGCAGCCCAATTTGTGCGCGAAAATACGCCCGCATCCCTTCAGGTGACGGCGCTGGCCATCTTCTTTTCAGTGGGAGGCGGGCTTGGTTCGATGTTTTGCAATTTAGTAGCAGGGTGGATTAAAGATTCATTTTCGGTGCTAGCTATTTATTTGTTTTTTGGAATCATCACCACGATCGGGATCATTCCTCTGCTCATGATAAAATTCGGACGGTGGAAGCAAATCTCACCAGACGAAGAAGTGCAAGCTAGTCAATGACGAGCATGCCTTGGAAGCCTGTTTCCGGATAGCCAGGTGCGTCTGATACGAAATGATACCGACCGCGTTTGGCGGCTGAAAACTGTAAGAGAGTCGATTGGGTCGGCTTCAATTCTGTGGATGTAAGATTCAGATCACGAATGGATAGATTGTGAGGGCGCGTATCGGTGTTGACGATCATCAACGAGACGCGCTCTCCTTCGTGTGCAGTCAATTGATTGGGCAAAAAGCCAGCGCTAGAAATCGTAACGGTATGTGTCCGCGTCGCGACAGCGTACGAAGCGGGCAGACGATGGTGATGATGTGTCCAAAGTAGCGTTAATGTCACAGCCAGAGCGATGATTGGATAACGTAGCTGCCGATACCAGTGACGAGACATTTTGCTTTCAACTCCTTTGAAGACCATAGCATGGGAAGTTACTATTATCCTGTCCCCGGAGTGAGGGGGATAAACACCTTTTTCCTATTCGGATAAACTCAATTACTATCTCTCTTTTATGAGGATTGTCTCGTGTAGGGCTAGCCTACTAACCCCACTGGTCAGCCCCATGTCTTCGGATGGATCCATTTACGAGTTGCGCTACAAATACGTCGATCAGTCATTGACGTATTTTTCAAACCTTTTTGGAGGTGCGACTGCCATTAGCGGAACGGGTGGATGGGAAAATGTGCTTTATTGAATAAAGGGTGGAAGCAAAAAGATTGTTGTGCTGCAACGGTCTTTTTTGTGCTGTCTGTAACATATTACTTTGTTACACATAGTAATATGTGTTATGCTATAGTTGCGAGGTGAATGAGATGAGTGACAGCAGTATCAGCAGTGACATTATCCGGGGTCATATCGATACGATTATTCTCCGTGTCCTGTGTGACGGTGATAATTATGGATACGAAATCATCAAAGCGATTTTCAAAAACAGCGGTGGACGTTACGAACTGAAAGAGCCTTCCTTGTATACCAGTCTGAAAAGATTAGAGTCAAACAAGCTGATCGCTTCGTATTGGGGAGATGAGAGCCAGGGGGGGAGACGCAAATATTATCAGGTGACAGAAGCAGGGAGAGAGGCGTACGAAAAAGCGCTCGCATCCTGGAAAGTCGCCAAAGAATTGATTGACCAGCTCATCGAAAGGCGGGAGGAAGTGTGATGGAAAGTTTACAGCACTATGTCGATCAATTGTTTCAAAAATATAGAGGGAGTAAACAAATCGAGGAGCTCAAGTGGGAAGTATTAAGCAATCTGGAGGCAAAGGTCGCCGACTTGGTTGCAGAGGGGCTATCCCTGGATGAAGCGGTGAAAAAAGCAAAGGCCAATCTCCCTTCGATTGATTCGATTATCGGAGAACGCCGCAAAGTCTACATATTTCCACTCATGCAAGAACTGTTGCAGCTCGGATTGCTGTACGCACTCATTGCCTGGATTGTGACTATGCCTTTGCGAATTTGGGGCATGGGTATCTTTTTGAACTATGGTCTGTTTGCGATTTGCAGCCTCATCGGAATCGTCTATTTGATTTTGCTAGGGATCAACCGACCGGCTTCCTCGCAAAATTTGACCAGTATGAATGTACGGTCTGCCTTTTTTCTGCGGAAAACGGGCTGGATGCTTTGGGTGCTTTATATTGTCGGGACACTCGTTTTTACGACTGCGCTCTATTTTGGCAGCAATCTATGGTTTTCAACGCCAGTGAATCTTACTGGACCGTATCAATTCGCTAACATTGCCGTAGCGTATGCGCTGCCTTTTCTATATATCTTCATACCGCTGTGGCTCCATGCCATTCCGCGGCTTATTCTGAAATACGATGCAGGGGAAGGTGACATCATTGCGAAATAAAATAATTCTTGCCTTGGTTCTCATCGGGGTTGTCCTGTTCATGGTCATTCAGATCGTAATTATCCCGGAGAATGAAGCGCAATCAGAGCAATATCAATTGGCTCAGCAAAGCCCACTGACTCACGATTTGGAATCCATTTTGCCATACAAAAACAAGTACATGGGCGCTACTTCGAATCTGGTTATGTTCAATCATCTGCCGTTGGATCAGCTCAAGAGAACCTTTCAGCTTCGTCCGGAGAAGTTTACGATTGAGATCCATTACGAGGACAAGACGACCGATGTCGAGGCGAAATTGTTCAAGCAAGCGATGCTGTATAACTCCGTGTCAGCCTTTGCGCTGGTAGATAATTTGCAAACAATCGAATACCGTTTTTCAGATACTACGATTGTTGCCACACGAGTTGCTATTCAAGGACTTTTCGGTGAGGATTTGGCATCGCTGTTGACGAAAGAAAAGTGGCGGGCAGGTGTGCAGGACAAGTTGCGGGATGACCAATTTGTTGAAGAGGGTATGAAGAAAATAGTGAGTATATAGTGAAAGACCGTAAAACGGTAGAGGGGAAATGAGCGATGGCAACAGAGAGTGTGAAAAGCCAGGTATTTGCCCAACTTGGGTTGTCAGTTATCTGAAGCCAAACTCCTTGGAGGTTATAACCAGCACGTATTTAAGGTAAACCGTGGTGAAAAGCTTGTGCTCAAAATAGAAGAGGGATTAGCCGCCACCGAGTAAGGTGTCTTAACTGAATATGATGAACATGGGCTGCGTGTGGTGAGGCCCCACAAGTATTTGGACGATATGCGAATATCTTTACAGAATGGAGAATCTTACTTGGGGTTTCCATTCGGATAATAGAAAAAAGGGGCGAGCCTGTTGCTCGTCCCTTTTGCATTTAGATAAAAACATGTAGCAACAAATAGGTGGCTGCAGCGAGCAGGGCAGAGATCGGCAGTGTAATAAACCAGGTGATCACGATGCGTTTGGCAACGCCCCAATTGACGCTTTTTAGCCGTTTGGCTGCACCGACCCCCATGATCCCGGAAGAGATGACGTGGGTTGAGCTAACAGGCAAGCCTAACTGCGTAAAGGTAAAAATGATCGAAGACGAGGTGAGATCGGCAGTGGCCCCATTAATGGGTTCAATCTTGGTGATTTTGCCCCCGACCGTCTTGATGATTTTCCAGCCTCCGACAGAGGTTCCCAATCCCATCGCAAGCGCACAAATGAACTGTACCCAGAAAGGAATCGTGCTCGTATCTGCATGCAGGTCAGCGGCTACAAGCGCGAACACGATAATGCCCATGGCTTTCTGTGCGTCATTCGTTCCATGGGTAAAGGATTGCAGGGCCGCCGTGAAAATCTGAAAGAAGCGAAATCCCCGGTTGACCTTGGTAGGGGGAATCATGATCCGACTGAAAATGAAATAAACCAATTTCATCATGAGGTAAGCGGCAACCAGCGCGATAACTGGTGACATAATAAGCGCTTGAAAGATTTTTAAAAAACCGGCCCAGTTAATGTGCGCACTCCCGGCGGAAGCGAGGACTGCACCTACGAGTGAGCCGATGAGAGCGTGAGACGAACTGCTGGGGATACCGTACCACCACGTAATCAAATTCCAAAGGATCGCAGCCAAGAGAGCAGCCATGACCACAAGCACACCGAATTCCAGCTTGGCTGGATCGGCGATATCTCCACCGATCGTTTTGGCGACTCCAGTAAATGTCAGGGCACCGATAAAGTTCATGATAGCTGCCAGACCAATGGCAATTTTAGGTGGGAGAGCTTTGGTGGATACGGTGGTTGCGATGGCATTGGCAGTGTCGTGAAACCCGTTGATGAAATCAAAGGAAACAGCCAAAATGATAACGGCAATAACAAGGGGAAGGCTCGTTTGCATGAAAGTAGGTCTCCTTGTTTAAGAGTTGCCCATGATCACGGATTCCATCGCATCCGCGACATCCTCGCAATGATCCATGACATCTTCGAGCACTTCGTAGACCTCTTTGAGCTGCATAATGTGAATCGGATCGCTCGAGGTTTTGAATAATTGCCGGATGCTCTCCCGCACCAATTCATCCCCTTCGCTTTCCAAATCGTTAATGCGGATGATGTACTCCTTCATAGCGGACAACTTTTGCTTTTGGAGCAGTTCGATGGCGAGAAGAATTTGCTTGGTAGCTTCTTCGATGAGTTGACCGAATCGCACCATCGTTTGATCTGGTTCCATGATGTCGTATATATAGAGCCGCGAAGCACAAAATTCCAACCCGTCCAGCACATCATCCAGCTTGACGGCAAGGTCCAGAACATCCTCACGCTCGATGGCGGTAATGAATGTCTTGTTGATTTGCACGATAATTTCATGGATGAGCTTGTCGCCTTTTGTTTCGTACTCTTTCATTTCTGTAGAAAAGGTTTTGACAGTCTCTAGTGAAGTAATTTTGTATTCATTAAAATAGATCGCCGTCTGATGCACATTTTTCGCAATCTCATACAAGTCATCCAAGAGTGCATCCGATTTGGTAAAAAGCATTGAACAAACCTCCACTTCGAAAACCCGAATAGGAGTATTTTGAGTGGAGGAGGTGGGGATTATGCACTTTTTCACGAACTCTTTACGAGATAAATAGCTGGGCTGCCATATAGACAGCTACTCCCCACATAATCACAGCTGAAATCATGTTGAGGCCGCGCTGTAATTTTCCAGAACGGTCCAATCGTCCTGCCGTACGACCAGCTACGGACAGGCCGAAAAACCAGAAGCAGGATACGAGGATGCAGGCAATCGTAAAACCCCATTTTTCTGTTCCGGTGTAGCTGAGTGAACTGGTGCCGATCACCCCGATCGTGTCGAGAATCGCATGCGGGTTCAACAAAGAAACTGAGGCAGCAAACATGATTTGTTTTTTTGCCGAAAAGCGCTCCTTTTCTCCATCCTCCGTATTGGGACGGCTACTCCACGTTAAATATCCCATGTACACCAAAAAGAAAAAGCCGACGACATATAGAATCGTTTTTAGCCATGTGACTGTCAATACGACCAAAGAGACTCCCAATACCGCCAATAAAATAAGCAGGGTATCGCAGAGTGCCGCAGTCAGTACGGCGGGCATGGCGCGAAGTAATGTAGGCTGTAGAGCCCCCTGATTAAAAACGAAAACATTTTGTGCGCCGAGCGGTAAAATAAGTCCAAAAGCTAGCACAAAGCCGTGCAAAATCGCTTCCAGCATGATGGTTTCCTCCCCGTGTCTCTCTCAATGCAAAGGTCGTTTTGCATTACTGCCATTATTCACGGTTGTGAATCCGTTGTCTCCAGCCAATTGGTTTACATCCAAACCAACCAATTTGTACAATGATAAGACGAGGAGGAATGTACCTGTGCTGACGATAGACTGGAAGCCGGACAAGTCATCTGACATACCGATCTACGCGCAGATCGTGGCATATATCAAGGGGAAAATTGCAGGCGGAGATTGGCCAATCAATAGTAAATTGCCAACACAAAGAGCGTTGGCGCAAGCCTTTGATGTAAATCGCAGTACGGTGGTGACGGCGTTGGAAGAGCTGAAAGCGGATGGCTTCATTGAAGCAACAGTAGGCAGTGGCTCCGTCGTCAGCAACAACACGTGGTCCTTATTGACGACCGTACCGCCACCGAATTGGCTGGGCTACGTGGAGGCAGGAGCCCATCTCCCCAATTCGCCGACGATTCAAGATATCAATCGTTATGAGCCAGACCCGAGGTACATTCGTTTGGGGACAGGTGAGCTGTCGCCAAGCTTGATTCCTGTTGCGGAGATGGAAGAGGTCATGGCTAGCTTGCAGGGCAAATTGACTCATCTCGGTTATTCGGAGCCAAAAGGGCTGTTGCCTTTGCGTGAGGCGATCAGCAATCATTTGCGGAGCAGGGGGATCGAAGCTTCACCGGCGTCTATTTTGGTCGTTTCGGGGGCCCTTCAAGCCTTGCAGTTGATATCGATTGGCATCCTTCACCGTGGATCTGCCATCTTGCTCGAACAACCTTCGTATTTATTCTCTCTGCCTTTGTTTCAATCATCGGGAATGCGGCTGGTTGGTGTACCGATGGATACGGAAGGAATCTCGCCCCAAGTGCTGACGAGACAAAAACAGGCGCATAACGCGGCGCTTCTCTATACGATCTCGGCTTTCCACAATCCGACTGGGATTAGTATGTCAGAGATCCGAAGGGAGCAAGTGCTGGCCGCATGCGAGCGGGAGAGACTGCCTGTGCTGGAAGACGATGTTTATGGAGAATTGTGGTTAGACGAACCGGGACCATTGCCTTTGAAGGCGAGGGATCAGAGCGGGTTGGTCTTGTATTTGGGCAGCTTGTCCAAAACTCTTAGTCCTGGACTGCGGATTGGCTGGATTGTAGGGCCAGAGCCTGTCATTGAACGTCTCGCGGATGTGAAAATGCAGACAGATTACGGAGCGAGTGCTATTTCCCAATGGGTAGCGACAGAATGGCTCACAAGCGATAGATATTCCCGGCATCTGGATCGCCTGAGAACCGCTCTGCGACACAGAAGGGACAGGATGTGCGAATGTCTTACTCGCTGGTTTGGCGATCTGGCAGATTGGCGTATTCCACATGGCGGTTTTTATATTTGGCTACGTCTGCATCAGGCGGTTTCGATGCGCAAGCTTTTTACGGAAGCATTGGCAAAAGGGGTCCTGTTAAATCCAGGCTTTGTATATGATCAAACGGATAGTCATCATCTTCGCTTGTCCTACGTGTACGCAGAGGAAGCCGACATGGAAAAGGCGCTATTTGTAATAGCGCAGCTCCTGCGTAGCAGGGGGTAATGGAAAGAAGACACCCGCTTCTGTCAGGTGTCTTCTGCTATTTAATGATAAGGGAACTGCGTGGAGTACCCGTTAAACTGCTGATAAGCTTGCTGCAGTTGTTGCTGTTCGGCAGCCTCCAGCTTGTACCATCCCTTTTGGAACATGAGATTAAAAGCATCGCGGGCTGATTGATGGGTTTCATTCAAAATTTGCAGCATGTCATCATAAAGCTGCTGATGGCTGGCTTCACGAACGGCGACGTTAAAGTTATCCGTCAAGTATTTGCAGGTAGCCAAACAATCGTTGAGATAATCACGATCGTTCATTTGCGGACCTTTTACTTGTGGCAGTTGACCGGATTGCGGATTGGCGATCTGGTTTTGGTTTGGCATCCCGATTCCTCCCTTATTGCATTTGATGTTGTGGTTGGGATTGCTGTTGCTGTTGCTGGGACTGTGTCTGCGGAATGGTCGCCATCACTGCGGTGTTGTTGTTTTGCAGGTGACTCAGCAGTTTCTGGTAGTGTCGCTGGTGCATTTGACCTTGCTGTTCCAGACATTGCTTGACCTGGGGATCAGTAGCTTGCTGTGCGAAAGCATGCAGTTTTTTGAAAGCGATCAGTTCCCATGACAAAGCATCCTTGAGATAGCTCAAGTCCTTTGTTGAAATGACCTTAGGCGGTTCGGGAATTGGAGCTTGAGTAAAGGGCTTGGAAGACAGGATGGATGGCATCGGGTTGCTCCTTTCAGATGGAATCATGTATAGGATGAGCAACAAGTCAGGATGTAACCCATGAGGATTGCAGCCAAAAAAAATCCGGTCACAAAGGACCGGATTAGGTTAGCTCCAGCGAAGAAACGACGATGTCGATGCTGGCGGGAGCGATATTGAGACAATATTGAGCTTCTTTGTATAACGTAGATTGAAGATCCTGGATAAGTGCAGGAATATTTGTCATGTAAGGCAGTTTAAGAGCAATCGAAACCTGAAACCGGGGCAAATCCTCAAAGGAGGAGACGATTTTGACCACATATTGGACCTCGTCAAACTGGTCGCAGGTCGCTTGCACGATTTTTCGCAACACCTGAGAATGAATCATGATGCGTCCGCCTGAAAACGGAGGATGAACCACGGTGGTTTCCCCAATGACTTCTTTTTTCGAGCTAAAAATCTGTTGGGCTGAAGAGATGAGGCGCTGAAGGAAATCTTTTTCTACCTCCACACGGGGAATCGGTATCGTGTGCTTGCCCATTGTTTCCCGCACGTAGCGTGCAGCCTCGATTTCCTGCGGCGGCTTGATGGATTCAATCGGGATGAAGTCCACCTGAAAAGGCAAATGCAGCGCTTCGACGATACGACCAATCATCCGCTGTGAAGTTCCTAACACGAGCAGTCGGCCTGGTTGAATCTCGCCAAGACTTCGTCGTACTTCTTCAGCGTGCTCCTTATAATGAAAAATAGCTCGTTTTACTGCCTGAATTTTTGTCTTCTCATATTTGGCAGAGGTTCCGGCCACCTTGCGTCCTTGGTAAATCAGGATGCCATCATCAATAATGGCGTCGATGTTCATTCGGTGAGCAAGTTCTAATGCACTGGTGCTTTTTCCTGTTCCACTGGTGCCGTACAAGGCGTAAATTTCCATGGGACCTCCTTCGTCATTTTTCTCGACTATGCTTGATCTTTTCTATTATACATGACAAGGAAGGGGGACAAAACGACTTTACTGGTATTGTGCCCCCATCTCCCGCGATCTTTCCGCAGCACGCAGGATGGCTGCCGTGACGGCCTCCTGGAATTGATAGGCTTCCAATATTTCCAGCCCTGCCTGTGTCGTTCCACCCGGACTCGTTACTTTTTGGCGGAGAATAGAGGGCTCTTCGCGTGTATCGAGGAGCATATGTGCCGCGCCAATCACGGTTTGCAGCGTTAATTGGCGTGCCATTTCCCGATCCAGCCCCGCTGTGGCACCTGCCCCCATCATGGCTTCTACCAAATAGTAAATATAAGCAGGACCACTTCCAGACAACCCAGTAATGATGTCCAGCTCTTCCTCGGCGACTTCATATACGGTGCCAATTGCTTCGAAAAGTTTGGTGGCCAGCTCGCGATGCTCTTCTTGGACAAAAGGATTCGCGGACAGCCCTGTAGCAGACAGACCAACCGCAGACGATGTATTGGGCATCGTGCGGATAATCGGGCACTCTGCGCCGAGCCACTCTCCGATCAAGCTGGTAGAGACTCCAGCAACTACTGAAATGATCAATTGGTCGGAACGAACGACCCCACGCAAATCCTGCAAAGCCTCTGCTGCATCCTTTGGCTTGATGGCCAAAATCAAAATATCGGAAGTACGGACTACCTCAAATTTGTCCTGGGTAGCAGTTATCCCGTAGTCATTTGCCAACTGTTCCAAACGCTCCATATTGTTGCGGTTCGTGACAGAAATACGCTCAGAAGGGAGTAAGCCTTTCTTTACAATACCGGAAAGCATGGCCTCCACGATCGAGCCTGCACCGAGAAAACCGATCCGCCCTTCTGTAATCGCTGTTGCTTGGTTACTCATGGTGATTCCCTCCCTTTGGACTATCGGATTTGGCCGTTTCCGCGTACGACATACTTGTAAGAAGTGAGCGCTGGCAAGCCCATCGGCCCACGAGCGTGAAGCTTTTGCGTGCTGATGCCGATCTCGGCACCGAAGCCGAATTCTCCACCATCGGTAAAGCGGGTAGAGGCGTTGTGATAAACCGCTGTTGCATCGATCGCAGTCAAAAACTGACGGGCTGCGATTTCATCTTCCGTTACGATTGCCTCGGAATGGCCGGAAGTATGCGCTGTAATATGTTCAATGGCCTCGCTCAGGTTATCGACAGTGCGAACGGCCAGAATCAGCGAAGAGTATTCCGTGTCCCAGTCTTCTGATGTTGCATGGTGTAGTTGAACAGCGAGGTCGGAATGCAGCTCTAACGTACGCTCACAAGCCCGGAGCTCAACGCCCTTCGCAAGGAGCTTTTGAAGCAAGGCACGTTGATTGTCCTGTGGCCAACTGCGGTGCACGAGTAGTGTTTCGGCAGCATTGCATACGGCAGGCCGACTCGTTTTGGCATTGATCACGATGCTTTCAGCCATGTCATAGTGAGCGGCTTCATCCACATAAATGTGGCAGTTGCCGACCCCTGTTTCGAGTACAGGAACGCTTGCGATTTGCAGAACCCGCTGGATCAGTCCTGCGCCACCCCGAGGGATGATGACATCGACGAGACCATTGGCGGTGCACAAGTAATCGACAGAAGCATGTTCGGCATAAGGCAAATACTGCACCGCTTCCGCGTCAAGTCCGGTCGCAGCGAGCGCTTGACGAATACTAGTCACCAACGCGAGGTTGCTGTGAACAGCGCTGTGGCTGCCGCGTAAGACGATCGCATTGCCCGTTTTGATCGCGATAGCTGCTGCGTCAACGGTGACGTTCGGTCTGGCTTCGTATACCATTCCAATGACGCCGAGAGGGACGCGGATTTGTTCGATGAAAAGTCCGTTTGGGCGTGTCCACGAGTTGATTCGTTCCCCAACCGGATCATCGAGGGATACCAGCTGCGTCAGGCTATCCACGAGCTGTGCCATTCGCTCCGGCGTCAACAGGAGACGATCCAGATAGGAGGCAGGCTGGCCGTCTGCTTCCGCGGTGACAATGTCCTTGGCGTTTTCGGAGAGAATGACAGCCTGATCAGCCAGCAGCTGGTGGCCGATTGCGAGGAGCACCTCGTCTTTTTCTTTGCGAGAGAGTATGGCCATTTTTCGTGAAGCCTGTTTGGCCAGGCTTATTTGTGCGTGCACTTTTTTCTTCAAGTCTTCCATGGTTTCTCCAACTCCTTTTTTTATCTACATGGATTCATTTAGATGACAGGCGTCCATTCATCTCGATGTATAACAGTACCGCTGTGTCGCGTTACGTTATCAGGGGAAAGAAAATCACTGAGCTGTGCTGCAGTAAATCTGCTGATACCGCGACCGATCAACGTACCCTCACAGTAAACCTCGATAACCTCACCTTGCTCGAACATGCCGGATACATCGCGAACACCCGCCAAGAGCAAGCTTTTGCTGTTTTCCAAAATCGCTTCCGCTGCGCCGCTATCTACCGTTATTTTTCCGCGGGTAGGGGAATGAAGCGCAATCCATTGCTTGCGTGTAGGAACGCCGTTCGTTGCAGGCGCTTCTGGATGATAGTTGACGTAGGTCCCATTTCCGTTGCCAGTAAGGACTTCCAGCAAATCAGTGGGATTCGTCAATTTTCCGATAAAGCTGGGAATTCCTAATGATTGGGCGGTTTTTGCTGCGATCAGCTTGGAGCGCATACCGCCTGTTCCCAGTTGGGAAGCTCCGCCTGCGAGTGCCTCGATTTCGTCTGTCACACATTCGAGCCAACCCATGTGTTTGGCATCAGCATGATAACGCGGGTCTTTGTCGTACAGGCCATTCGTATCAGTCAGGATCATGTACAAATCTGCATGGATGAGACCAGCGACGAGTGCGCCAAGCATATCATTGTCTCCGAAGGTCAATTCCGCTACGGATACCGTGTCGTTTTCATTGATGATTGGCAAAATGTTTTTATCTAAAAGCAGTGACAATGTGGAGAATGCGTGCTGATACCGTTCCTTGTGAGAAAAGTCGCCGCGTGTGAGCAAAATTTGCGCCACGCTGAAGTTATGGGCGCCGAACATTTGCGTATAGGTTTGCATCAACAGACTTTGCCCGATGGCCGCCGCTGCTTGCTTGGCTGCCAAGGATCGCGGTCGCTGCTGATAGCCTAGACTTTGATAGCCGCTGGCCACAGCTCCCGAGGAGACTAAGACAACCTGATGACCCGCTTCGCGCAATTGACTGATAGCGGAGACGAGCAACGACATTTTCGCCGGATCAACACCGCCCGTAGCTGCTGCAATCGAACTGCTCCCCACCTTTACTACCAAACGCAATTTACCTTTTTTCATGCTCAAAACCCCCTTCTTGCATACAAAAAAGCCCTCTCGTCTCTTTGATAAGGACGAAAGGGCTTGATAACCTCACGCGGTACCACCTTATTTGACGTTTTGGACTGAAGGCATACTTCAGCCAAGAAACGCCCGGCTCTCTTTCTTTGATAACAGGTGAAAGAAACCTGTCCAGGTCTTCCCTGGATGCTCTGGGGTGGGTTCAAACCGATTCAAGGACGAAATCTCTCAGCCGATGGATTTCGCTCTCTGGACCTGAAGGGCGGTTTTACTATTCCCCGTCATTGCCGCTCACTATGTGCTTATTAATTCACTATTATTCGCTGGGACTGCCAGAAATGTCAAGAGGCTTATTGAAATTGTTCATTCCCATAAGCGCCCAACCGTGATTTGATTTCGAACCGTTTGGTCTTTTGATCGCGCACGAGTCGGTAGCGCAGCGTGCGGTCAGAAGCAAAGGAGGAATCGGTTACATCCTCCACGGTCACACTGAGTTCTCCATTGCTTTTTTGAACAGTCGTGTTTCGTACCGAGATCAAAGTCGGATAATCGACGCGTGGGATTGCTACGTATACCTTATCCTTCACCAACTTGGTTGTCATGTTGTCGTACATGGCTTCTGCCAGTGGACGGCTCCAAAAACGACCGAAGTACCCCGTTATCTTGTCTTTGCTGTCGAAGCGCTTAGGCAATTCACGAAAGACGAGACCATCCTCAATCACAGATTTTCCCTTCGCATTGTCCGCAGCAGCGTAATAGACATTTTCCAGCTGATGCTCGGCTTGTTTCAAAAAGAGGACGACATCCATTTTGTTATCGCCGAGCTTTTGGATGGCAGACTGCTTGGCAGGCTTACTCTGTGTTTTGGCCTTGGTTTTGGCCTGATCCTGCTTTACTTGCGTCATGCATCCTGTGACGAGCAAAGAGAGAGCGAGAATTAACATCCAATTTTTCCAGTTAACTTTCATGGCGCACCTCACTTGGGAGCAATCGTTTAACGATAGCGTGTGTGTCAAAAAAGACAAATAGCCCAGTAAATATATGGATAGGGGTTGTCTGACTCTCGGATTATGTCTATCATGGAGAGAGTTGGACAGATCGAACGATTGAGGTGGAATATATGTTTGGGTTTGGCAAAAAAGCAAAAAAACCGGACGGTATTGATGTGTTGATTATCAAAACCGAGGAAGCGAAAAATCGCAACTTTTATCAAGTTGCTTTTCCGAGCGTGGTAGCAAATGATATTTTGTCCATGCTGCAAAAATTGGAGAAATCAAAAATGAACAAGCAAGAGTTCCTGGGGGAAATCGGCGGTTTCCGTATCGTTACCCACTTGGAAGCCTTGACTGGTTTTGAAATTTTGGATGACGCGGATACAGAGGCACATCCGGTACAGATTCAAGATTTTGCCAACATGCTTCTGCGTCGTTTGGAAGCGCTGGAGGAAAGTGGAAAGTTTGACGAAAACGAAGATTTAGCATTCATGATGGGCGAATTGACAATGCTGCGTGATGGCAGCTTTGTACCACAAAACTAATTATGAGAGCCGTTGGGGTAACCGATGGCTCTTTTTTTATTTCTGCTGGTCATAGGCCTTATGGCAGGAGGCCTAGTCGTCCTCGCCAGTTTTTCGCTAGGGACATTCTTGTTAGGGATCGCTCTTGGGATTATCGTCCTGTTCACTCTCATTAACATTTTCATATATCGGCTGCTTGCGACCAGGGGACCAGGCTGGTTAGAGCAGATTGAAGGATAGTCATCGCATAGAAGAAAAGGATATAATTGGGCCGCTCATACAAAGTGCGGCTCTTTTTCATTTCTTCTGAAAAAGTATAACGAAGTTCCGGTTTCCTCCCGATACAAGAAAGAGAGAGATCAGACCCAGGAAAATAGACCAATATGGCAGGAATGGATGCTACTGGGGACGAATTCCAAAAAAAGGGAGTAAGGAAACGATCATGAAAAGAAAGGAGTTATCGTAAGTCATGGTAAAGCGTTTTGCTATCGTTTTTCTCTTGGCACTGCTAGTGGTGCAAAGCGTTTTTTCAGGGAGTGCGAATGCGGCTGCGCCTGGTATGTACACGGATATACAGGGACATTGGGCAAGTGAGCAGATCGACAAAATGGCGGATCTGGGCATCGTAAAGAGAAAGGGATATCAGCCTTTTTACCCAAACAAGCCGATTACTCGAGGCGAAGCTCTGGTTATGCTGAATCGCGTATTTGAGACGGTATACGGACCGATAGAAAAGCCAGAACGCAAGCCAAACCTGGATCATCGCTATCTACTTCGGGGGGAAGTAGATCAACTGCTGAGCAATTTAAAGACCATGATGAAAATCGAAACGGATGATCTGGGCAAGTTTGATCCAGGAGACCGGATGCTGTACTATCTATATTTGGCTGAAACCGGGCAGTTGATGAAAAAACAAGAAAAGGAAAATCCGGACTGGTGGATGTCCAGTGCCGGGATGCAATGGCCATTGACGAGAGAAGAGGCCAGCTTGATCTTGTTTCATATGATGGCACCACAAAAATTCCGTACGGCCAATATTAAACCACAGGATACAGTCTCTTTCTTTAACAGCTATTATGAATGGAAGCGCGACCGATTCTATCGGGATACATATTCACCATACCCACTGGCGATCCGGGAATTCAATCTGTTTCTCACAGATAAGACCTTTTCTCCAAACAAGATCCTGACGCGTGCGGAATACATCGTTGTGATGGATCGACTGATTGATTATTACCGGATGGATGTAGCTTCGCAGTTCCGAGGTTCACCTGCGAATCAGAAGCACATCGCGCAGGTGTATTTACGAGCGGCGAATTTGGCGTACGAAACCAAAAACCAGAAGCAGCTGTCTGCACTCTTTACAGACGATGCGATAAAAAGCATGGCAAAGCTGGAGCAAGTGCCTACGTACAACGGACCGGTACAAGTATCGGTCAAGGCAGACGAAAACAATTCGAAAGCTCTCTGGGTGATTGCTCATTATATAGACCCGAAAAACGGCGACTTCCAGATTGAATACCGATTGGAAGAAGACGCGTCCAACGCTTACGGACGCAAGATCACAACGCTAATTTACTCGGAAAAGTAGCACAGAAAAGAGGACACTGGACAACAAAGTGCCTCTTTTCTATTCTTTCGTGAAGTGACGATTGCAACTGACAGAATTTTCGATTACAATAAAAATGAACGGTGATTCAGTTGGTGGGAGCGTAGCATCTCCGGGCGTGTAAAACAGCCAAAACGTGGGATGTCATTTTTTAACCCACATACTGAATGAGCATTCATTCAACGCAAGACATGTGCTGATGTACACAGGAATATCTATGGAGAAAGTAGAAGTTTTAAAAATGCACTTCTAGTCTGAATATTAGGTATTCACTGTTACGCGGCCATTCTTTTGACCATGAATATGCCATGACTAGGTTTTTAAAAAGGAGGATTTGGAGATGGAACGCAAAATTCGCAAGGCGGCAGTTCTCGGTTCGGGCGTCATGGGCGCCGGGATCGCAGCACATCTAGCCAACGTCGGTATTCCCACTTATTTACTGGACATCGTGCCGCGTGAATTGACAGAAGATGAGAGTAAAAGAGGACTTTCTTTGTCTGATAGCGTGGTGAAAAACCGGATAGCACAAGCGGGCCGTGACCGACTTTTGAAGGAGAAGCCGGCGCCGCTCTACGATAAAAAGAACATCGAACTAATTACAGTTGGTAACTTCGAGGACCATCTGGCTTGCTTGAGCGAGGTCGATTGGATTATTGAGGTGGTTGTCGAGAACATCGAGGTGAAGAAAAGCGTCTTCGCTATGGTAGAAGCGCATCGCAAGCCAGGAACCATCGTGTCTTCCAATACGTCTGGGGTTTCGATCAACGAAATGGCAGAGGGACGCTCTGATGACTTCCGCAAGCATTTCCTCGGCACGCACTTTTTTAACCCACCGCGTTACTTGAAACTGTTGGAGCTGATCCCAGGTATTGATACAGACCCCCAAGTCATCTCTTTCATGAAGCATTTTGGTGAGCATGTGCTCGGAAAAGGAATGGTCGTTTGCAAGGATACACCTAACTTCATCGCCAATCGCATCGGTACATATGGATTGCAGGTGTCGATCCACGAAATGGTGCGACTGAGGCTTGGGGTAGATGAGGTAGATGCGTTGACAGGACCGGTCATCGGCCGTCCGAAGAGTGCGACGTTCCGCACACTCGATGTCGTCGGATTGGATACGTACGTGCATGTGGCGGGTAACGTCAGGAACAAAAGCACGGATGAGCAGGAGCGTTCAGTTTTTGAAGTGCCGGAGTTCGTTCTGCAAATGGTGGAGAAAAGATGGATCGGGCAAAAAGCTGGTCAAGGCTTTTTCAAGCAGGTGAAGACGGAGAAAGGCAAAGAGATTTTGGCACTGTCGGTTGACACGCTGGAATACCGTCCAAGTGTGAGGCCGAAGTTCCCTTCCCTCGAAACAGCCAAAACAGCCAAGACTTTGCCTGAGAAGTTGAGAGCGCTCGCGTACGGCAAGGACAAGGGCAGTGAGTTTGTCTGGAGCGTCTTCAAAAAGGTACTGTTGTACTCTGCGGAAAAGGCTTATGAGATCGCTGACGATATCGTCTCTGTTGATCAAGCCATGAAGTGGGGCTTCGGCTGGGAGATGGGGCCATTCGAAACATGGGATGCCATCGGTCTCGAAAAGTCGGTGGCAAGAATGCGTGAAGAAAACGAGAAGATTCCGGCACTTGTCGAGGAACTGCTCGCGAGCGGGAAAACCTCCTTTTATCAAAAAGAGCAAGGGAAGCGCAGCGTATTTTCCATCGGAGGCACATACAAAGACATCGAAGAGAGCAAGGAAAACATCAACTTGGCAGCCCTTAAGGAACAAGGCAAGCTGATCAAGAAAAATGCGGGTGCCGCCTTGATCGATTTGGGCGATGGAGTCGCATGTCTGGAATTCACCTCCCCGCACAATGCACTCGGGATGGATGTCTTGCACATGGCAAGTCAGGCCGCAGAGGAAGTGCAGAAGAACTTCGCCGGTCTGGTCATCGGTAATCAAGGCAAAAACTTCTGCGTCGGGATGAATCTCGCAATGGCGTTGATGGAAGCACAGGATGAGAACTGGCTGGAGCTCGACATGCTCGTCACCAATTTCCACAAAACCGCACGGGCACTGCGCTACATGCATCGTCCTGTCGTGGCGGCACCGTTCGGCATGACACTTGGCGGCGGTGTCGAGGTGGTCTATCTCGCGGATCGCGTGCAGGTATCGGCAGAGACGTACCTCGGACTGGTAGAGGTGGGAGTAGGACTTCTGCCAGGTGGCGGAGGAACGAAGGAGATGCTGTTCCGAGCAATGGAAAACGTTCCAGTGGGAGGCAGCATGCCAGTCGATCCGTTCCCGTTCGTGGCGAAGGCGTTTGAAGCCATTGCCATGGCGAAGGTATCTACAAGTGGCCAGGAAGCCATCAATCTCGGGTACCTGCGGCCAACTGACCGCATCAGCGTGAATGCTGATCATTTGTTATACGATGCGAAGCAGCTGGTGCTTTCGATGGATAAAGAGGGATACACGCCGCCAGCGCCACGTAAAATTCGCGTGATCGGCGAAACGGGTTATACGAGCCTGCGCCAAAATATTTATGCCATGAAGAAGAGTGGATATATTTCCGAGCATGATGAGCTGATCGCAAGCAAAGTTGCCTATGTCATGTCCGGTGGTAACGTGCCAGCGGGTACAGAAGTGACAGAGAGCTACATTTTGGAGCTGGAAAAGCAAGCGTTCCTCGAACTGATCAAGACACCGAAAAGCCAGCAACGGATGCAGCACATGCTGACCAAAAACAAGCCTTTGCGTAACTAGGGAGAGGGAGGGATAACGATGAGAGAAGCAGTTATTGTCGCGGGCGCCCGCACCGCTATCGGTAAATCGAAAAAAGGAAGCCTCAAGGATTTTCACCCAGTCGATATGGGAGCCGCAGTTGTAAGCGACCTGTTGCGCCGCGTGCCACAGCTCGATCCGGCTGATATCGAGGATATCATCATGGGGACGGCTGTACCGGAAGCTGAGCAAGGCATGAATATGGCTCGCTTAATCGGACTGCGTGCCGGATTGCCGACAAATGTATCGGGAATCACGATCAATCGCTTTTGCTCCTCTGGTTTGCAGACGATTGCTTACGCTGCTCAGCAGATCATGGTCGGTAGCTCCGATGTGGTTGTCGCTGGCGGGGTGGAGAGCATGAGTCTGGTGCCGATGCTCGGTCACAAAATCGCACTCAATCCAACTCTCGTAGAAACGAAGCCGGAAGCGTACATGAGCATGGGCCATACCGCTGAAGAAGTGGCGAAGAGATACAACATTTCCCGTAAGGATCAGGATGCTTTTGCACTTCGCAGCCATCAGCGTGCGACGGCTGCGATTGCCGCGGGGAAATTTCAGGATGAAATCGTACCTTTGACAGTCAAGCAGCATTTTGTGGATGACGCTGGCAAGCTTCACGTTCAGGAACGTGTTTTCGACACGGATGAAGGAGCGCGTCCAGACACGACGATGGAGGCACTCGCCAAGCTCAGACCGGTCTTTCATGTGCAAGGCAGCGTAACGGCAGGAAACTCCTCGCAAACGAGTGACGGTGCGGCAGCCGTTATCGTGATGTCAGCCGAAAAAGCAGCCGAGCTGGGTGTCGAGCCGATTGCCAAGTTCCGTTCTTTTACGGTTGGCGGCGTAGATCCTGATGTCATGGGGATTGGTCCAGTTGTTGCGATTCCAAAAGCATTGAAGCTGGCGGGAATCAGCTTGGAGGATGTCGATCTGTTTGAGTTAAACGAAGCGTTCGCTTCTCAGTCGATTGCCGTGATTCGTGAGCTGGGACTCGATCCTGAAAAGGTCAATGTAAATGGTGGGGCAATCGCTTTAGGGCATCCACTCGGTTGCAGTGGTGCCAAGCTGACCGTCCAGCTATTGAACGAAATGAAGCGCAGAGGCGGCAAATACGGAGTCGTTACGATGTGTATCGGCGGGGGAATGGGAGCCGCTGGCGTTTTTGAAATGATTTAATTTTAAAATAAGGAGAGGGATAGTAATGGCAGAAACAAAAGATTTGATCCGCGGTGGAAGCTTTTTGATCGATGCAGGTTCAGCTGATGATGTATTCGTGCCAGAAGAGTACACTGAAGAGCAAAAGATGATTGCAAAGACGACAGAGGATTTCGTCAACAATGAAGTTCGCCCTCATCTGGAAGAGCTTGAAAACCACCAATTTGATATTTCGGTTCGTCTGTTGAAGGAAGCAGGGGAGCTCGGTCTCTTGGCTGGAGACGTTCCAGAGAAATACGAGGGACTGGGGCTGGATAAAGTCAGCACTGCACTCGTCACAGAGAAGTTCTCGCTGGCTCGCGGCTTTGCACTCAGCTATGGCGCTCATGTCGGTATCGGGTCACTGCCGATCGTGTACTTTGGAAACGAGGAGCAAAAACAGCGTTACCTGCCTGATTTGGCGTCTGGAAAACGAATCGCTGCCTACTGCCTGACAGAGCCAGGCTCGGGCTCAGATGCGCTGGGAGCGAAAACGACAGCGACGCTCTCCGCAGATGGCACGCATTATATTCTCAACGGAGAGAAGCAATGGATCACAAACGCTGGCTTTGCTGATGTGTTTATCGTATACGCGAAAATTGACGGCGAGAAATTTACTGCCTTTATCGTGGAGCGCACATTCCCAGGTGTTTCGTTTGGACCGGAAGAGAAGAAGATGGGGATCAAATGCTCCTCGACACGCACGGTCATTTTGCAAGATGTACCTGTGCCGGTAGCCAATCTGCTCGGTGAGCCTGGAAGGGGTCACGTGATCGCGTTCAACATTTTGAACGTTGGTCGTTACAAGCTCGCGGTGGGCGCAGTCGGCTCCTCGAAAAAAGCGGTGGAACTCGCGACGAACTACGCAAAAGAGCGCAAACAGTTCAAAACCCCAATTGCCAACTTTACTTTAATCAAAAACAAACTGGCGAACATGGCAGTGAAAACGTATGCGGCTGAAAGCTCCGTCTATCGGACAGTGGGTCTGTTCGATACAGCGCTGACTCGCTTGGGTGAAAAAGCGGATGATGGCGCCGAGGTTGCGAAGGCGATTGCGGATTATGCGATCGAATGCTCAATCAATAAAGTATTTGCCACTGAGGTTTTGGATTACTGCGTGGACGAAGGCGTGCAAATCCACGGTGGATACGGCTTTATGTCCGAGTATGAGATTGAGAACATGTACCGTGACTCTCGAATTAACCGCATTTTCGAAGGAACGAACGAAATCAACCGCATGCTCATTCCGGATACGCTCGTGAAAAAGGCGATGAAAGGCGAACTGCCGCTTATGCAAGCAGCAAGCAGTCTGCAAGCAGATCTGATGAGCTATTATCCAGAAGAGATTGAGGATGCACCTTTGGCTATGGAGAAGCATCTGATCAACATCACGCGCAAAATCATTTTGATGGTGGCTGGTTCTGCGTTGATGAAATACCAACAGGAAATGTCCAAAGAACAGGAGCTCTTGGCATTCGCGGCTGACATGCTGATCGAGCTGTATGCAATGGACAGTATCGTGAAGCGGACAGAGAAAGCAATGGCGGCAAATGGCAGCGAAGCTGAGCAGCAAAAGCTGGAAATGACAGCTGTCTATGTACATGAGGCATTCGATCGTATCGAAGGCTGGGCGAAAGAAGCATTGGCGGCGATGGAAGAGGGCGACGAGCTTCGTCTGCGCCTCTCGATCCTCAAAAAGCTGACTCGCCGCACGCCGATCAACACGGTGGCACTCAAACGTTCGATTGCAGATCGCGTGATCGAAGCGGGAGCATATGTGGTGTAGTTCCAAATAGAAGACGAAAAAAGGAGCAAAGCTCAACGCTTTGCTCCTTTTGCATTTAACGCACTTGTTTCACCTTCAAAATCCCGCCATCGTAAATCGTCACTTTGACGGAAGTCTGTGCCAAGTCGCATGCATATTTTTGGAAGCTCCCACGAACGCTAACAGAACATACTTCGCAAAGGGCGGGAGTGTACGAAATGGCGATGAGAGGGTGGCTGAGAAGAAAAAAGACATCGGTCAAAGACAGGCTTAGCCACTCGGGTGAGCCTGTCCGTGTCCGCGAGATCAGTGATCAATTAAGCGAGAATATTGCAGAGCTGAATGCGATTTTCACGCTGACGCCTGATTTGGTGATACGAACGTTTGACAGCCGACATGCGGGTGGCAAGGTCACACTTGTCTATCTAACCGGACTGGTTGACAAAAACTCCATAAACAATAACGTGCTTCGTCCCCTTTTGTCTCATAGAGAAGGAGAAAGCTCCAGTATTTTTGACCTGTTATCCGTTGGAAAGGTAACCGTTGTATACGACTTTCAGACCGTAGAGAACGATATCTTGAAAGGCAGCAGCGTTCTATTTATCGAGGGACGAAAAGAAGCGCTCGTGGTCGAGACAAATGGATGGCCGCAGAGGGCTCTTGAAGACCCGCAGCTGGAGGCCTCACTGAAGGGAGCACATCAAGGCTTTGTCGAAACCGACTCCCAAAACATCGCCTTGATTCGCCGATATATTCCTAACCGCGAGCTGAAAATCAAAGAGATTTGGGTCGGAGAACGAGGGGATACGAAGCTCTCCATTATGTTTTTGGCCGATGTCGTCAATCCAGAGGTGCTGCAGGAGCTGGAAGATCGGCTTGGACGAATCAAGGTTGATTCGATCCTTAATACAGGAGAGCTGGAGGAGTATATCGAGGATAATCCATACTCCCCTTTTCCACAGTTCATCACAACAGAAAGACCTGATACGACCGCCTCTCATTTGCTCCAAGGGAAGATTGCCGTTGTCGTTGATCGATCACCAAGTGTAATGATTGCTCCCGTTTCTTTTGCTTCCTTTTTCCAAAATGTAGATGATTACAGCATTCGCTGGCCTGTTGCTTCATTTATTCGCTTGCTTCGATACCTGGCTTTTATCGTGGCCACTTTTTTGCCGGCGATCTATATTGCGTTGATTTCATTCAATTATGAGGTCATCCCTCTCGATTTGATCCTGTCGATCGGAGAGTCGCGCGAAAAAGTGCCATTCCCTCCTTTGCTGGAAGCTCTGCTCATGGAGCTCACACTGGAAATGCTGCGGGAATCTGGTATTCGCTTGCCTGCTCCAATTGGACAAACAGTCGGTATCGTCGGCGGTATCGTCATCGGTCAAGCTGTCGTCCAAGCCGGAATCGTAAGTAACATTATGGTGATTGTCGTGGCTTTTACCGCTATAGCTTCCTTTATCATCCCGAATTACGATATGTCTTCCGCTGTTAGACTCATCCGTTTTGTCATGATGGTCTTGGCGGCGATGTTTGGGATCGTCGGGATTGTAGTGGGGCTTATGGCCCTGATTGGTCACCTGATTTCGTTGCAATCCTTGGGCGTCCCCTATGGAAGTCCTCTGGCTCCTGTACGTTTCTCAGATTGGAAAGACCTGTTTGTTCGTTTGCCTCTGTGGAAGATGCTTGAACGCCCGACGGGAGCGAGAACGGTTCAAGAAAAACGGCAAGGGGATAATCAGCCAGAGGGGGATGCGAAATGAAAAAGTACGCGTATTACGAGTTATCCGTCATCCAATACATCCTTCTCATTCACGGGACGCAGGTCGGGATCGGTGTCTTGACAATACCGAGAGAATTAGCGGAACAGGCAGGGACAGACGGATGGATATCCTTGTTTATTGGATGGGCAGCAGCTGTTCTCGTAAGCCTCGTTACCACGAATATGATGAAACGTTACCCAGATAAGACGATCATCGATATATTCCACCTCCTGTTGGGCAAGTATTTAGGAAAAGTGGCGACGATATTGATGGCGATGTATTTTGCAATTGCATCGATCGTCTTTATTGCCAATACCACTGCGATTATTAATGTATGGATATTGTCACAGACACCTGCATACATCATTGTTGCCCTATTTGCGATTCCCGCCTATATGGTCGTACAGGGGGGAATGCGTGTGATTGGGAGGTATTCTGAGCTGGTGTTTTATCTCACCCTCTGGATGCCACTTGTCCTCGCGACCGCTTTAAAGGACGCACATTGGTTGCATTTATTGCCTCTTATAAAAGAGGGGTGGATGCCGATATTGACTGCCAGTCAAACTACGATTTTGTCTTTTCTTGGGTTTGAAATGGCGTATTTTGTTTACCCCTTTCTTCAGAAAAAGCAATACGCATCGATCGGCATTGTCGTAGCAAACACGCTGACCTTGCTCGTTTATTTGTACATCACAATCATTTGCTTTGCTTTTTTCTGCCCGGATGAGATCGTTGAATATGTATGGCCTACGCTGAACTTATGGAAGGTGATCGAATATCGCTTTCTGGAGCGCATCGATATTATTTTTCTCGCGTTTTACTTGTTCATTTTATCGACTACGGCATTGCCCTACCTGTATTTCACCGTTTTTTCCACAAGCCAGTTATTTAATAGCCGGGATCATCGAAAGCATTTATGGGTGCTCCTCACGCTAATAACGGTAATGGCTTGGGTGTATACTCCTTCTTTTATTGACCTGAAAAAAATGACGCAGACCTGGAGTTATGCTGGACTGATATTCGCTTACTTACTTCCACTATTGGCTTGGGGGCCTATTTGGTTGTCAAAACGAGCTGGGGGGAAAGAAGCATGAAGCGGTTTACGCAGATCATTTTGTCGTTCGTTTTGATCGTGATGCTAACCGGGTGTACCGATCGATTGAATCTCGAGGATGCGACCCTTTCTCTTATGGTCGGAATTGACTTGAATGAAAAAAATGAACTCCTCTTTTATATGACAAGCCCAGTGTTTAGCAGGGAAGCTAAAGAAAAGACAGAGGAATACGGTGTCCGAGCATCTAGCACGCGAGAGTCGAGAATGGGCTTTGATGAGATCGTAACGGCTCTGACTGTATCAGGCAAAATCCAGTTGATTGTGCTGGGAAAGCGTTTGTTGCAGCACCCGGATTGGTTTCGGTTATTGGATGTCGTTTTTCGTGATGCGAAGTTCACTGTCAACGCACGAATGGTCATGCTTGATGGTTCTTTGAACGAGCTGTTTGAATACAAGCCAAAGGACAAACCTCGCCTTGCTCTTCATCTGACGAAGCTCATTGATACAGCCAATAAAAGAAATCTGACCGTAAAAACCAGAGCGCAGGAATTTCATCGGCAAATGTTTGAAAAAGGCATGACGCCCCATATATCGGAATTGAAGAAGACGAAACATGCGGTGAGAGTAATGGGAACCGCATTGTTAACGAAAAAAGGGGTTTATGCCGGATTGATCGAGCCGCGGGATACGGTTCTCTTGCAGATGCTTCTTCATGGAAAACAGGGGGAAATATCCATTACTCTCCCGGTTAAGGGGCCAACCGATCAGAATCCCATTATAAAGGACAGAGTCAGCTTTTTCATAAAAGGCGTCAAGAAAAAAGTGAAGACGACCTATCGAGACGGTACATTCCATTTCGATGTTCAGGTGAGCTTGCGCGTGTCGATATCAGAGAGACTGTTTCCTTTTAACATGGAAAAGGACTATAAAAAGCTGGAACAGATGATCGCCAAGCAATTCCACAAGGATTATGCCCAGCTAATCAAAAAATGCCAGGAAGCCAAGACAGACCCGTTTGGTTTTGGCCTTTATGCGCGCGCCTATGAATACAAGGAATGGAAAAAAGTTCAAGATGACTGGCCGGCAGCCTTTGCAAAAGCAACGGTTCAAATTAAACCAGAAGTGTCTATTAAAGGAAATGGAGTCGTAAAATAAGAAAACACCCTGGCATCCGAATGGGACCAGGGTGTTGACGATTAATAGATCGCTTCCCAGCCTGCTGGAGTAACAAACAGGCGGATCGCTTTAATTTTGCGGTCGTCCATCAGGGTGAAGTAGTGGCGGTAGTTCGGTGGTACGGAGATCAGATCGCCTGGCTCCAGCTCGACGTCGAAGTAGCGACCGTCTTTACCTTTGATGGCGAAAATACCGTGACCATCTACGCAGAAGCGGCACTCATCGTCTGTGTGGTGATGCTCGCCCTTGAATTTCACCAGCAGCTCGTCGAGGTTAGGTGTTTTGTCAGAAAGGACGATAATGTCCGCTGTCAAGTAACCGCGACGTTTGCTGATCGCATCGATTTCCGGCTTAAAGGTGTCGAGAATCTCTTGTTTTTCCTCATCTGTCGGGCTGTAGTTATCACGGTGCTTCGGATCAAGGCGATCCACGCCCCATTTTTCGTAAATGATCTCTTGGGTATCCAGGAAGGAGACAACTTCCTCGGGTGCTGAGATGTACTCATTGTTGTCGTGAAAACGAATTTGTGCCATCGTTTATTCCTCCTTAATTGGTGGTTGTAGTGGACACGACTGCTTGGCGCAATTGCAGCCAGCGGGCGTGATACTCGAATAGGAATTCAAAAGCTTCCAGATGGCGCTTGGCCTCGAAGTCATTGCCGCCCCACGTGTAGATACCGTGGTTACGGATGAGTACGCCGGGAACTTCTGGTGTGATTACTTTTTCAATGGCGGCAGCCAAGGTCGGAATATCGGCAAAGTTCTCAACAATCGGAACAGTAATGCGCGCGTTTTCTTCCCAGATTCCGAGTCCCTTGATTAGCTCTTGTCCTTGGATGGAGAAAGCGCGTTGTCCAAAGTAGAGCTCAGAAATGAGGTTGTTCCAAACAGTATGGACGTGGAAGCAAGCCCCAGCCTTCGGGAACGTTTTGTAGACGACGGCGTGGATGAGCGTTTCCGCGGACGGCTTGAGAGCAGTTTCATCTACTGGACGCGAGTCTTGATCCACAACCAGATAATCTTCGGGGGACAGCTTGGTTTTGTCTTTGCCGCTTGCCGTTACAGCAAATTGCAAGGGATCGTTTTGTATTTTAATGGACAGATTGCCACTGGTGCCGGGAAACCAGTCCCGGCGGGCAAATGTCAGCTTGGCATCATCCAGACGGCGAAAGGCATCCAGACGTTGTTCGAGTGTTGCGGTCATGATTTAGACAACCTCCTGTTGGACTTGCTGTAAAATGCGAATCACGTCGTGGAATGTGGCGAACTTGCTATGCGGCAATTGCAGCTCCTCCGCCTTGTCAGCGAGGAAGGAACGGGCAATCACATAGTCAGCGATTTTGGCTCCAGCCAAATCAGTGATGGAGTCGCCGATGACGATGCGGAAATGGGTTGCTGGATCGTAACGGCGGATGATGGTCGTCTTACACATGCCGCAGCCGTTCGTGCAATGTTCATCGCAAGCGTTGGGCCACGTAATGGTGATGCGCTCTCCGCTGAAATCACTGCCATTGCAGTAGATCGGCACATTGGTAAGATCGAAGGGTGCCAGGATAGGCTCCAGGAAAAAGTCGATGCCGCCACTCGTGATCAACAGCTCGATGCCTTGCTCGCGGCAATAACTCACGAATTCAGCAAATCCCGGGCGAATGGTCGCTTCATGGACAATAAAATCGATAATGTCCTGGCGCAAGGAGGAGGGCAAGAGTTGAAACAGCTTGCCGACCCCTTCTTGAACGCTTATTTTTTGCGAAAGGATTTGCTCAGTTAAGGCTTCCCACTCAGGGGGAGCAAACTGGCGGACAATCGCTACAATGTTGTCTTTTTCGGTAATCGTTCCGTCGAAATCGCAGAACAGGACGAGCTTCTTGCTCATCGTGCGCCACCCCACTTTTCCAGAGCGATCGCCAGTTCTTGTGATTCAGTGGCGGCTTCTTCCAATGTTCGGCCTGCGATGACTGCATCAATCGCGGCGACGAATGCTTTTGCTCCGGCGGTTGCTCCACCCGGATGACCGTGGATTCCGCCTCCTGCATTGACGATTTGATCTAAACCGAAGTCTTGATACAGCTGTGGGACGAGTCCTGGATGAATGCCGGCAGACGGAACCGGGAAGGAACGTCGCACACCATTCAGTGGGTCAGTCAAATGCTTGGCGAGCTGCAACGCTTCTGTTTTGTCCAGAGCGACATTGCCGTATGGAGATGGGAAGAGCACCAAATCTGCACCAGCTACACGCATCAACGTACCGAGCAACAGCGGAGTGGCGATGCCATAGTCAGGTGATGGATAGTAAGCGCCTGCCAATGCTGGATGCGCCATGATCGGTACGTGCACATCAGGATCGGCTGCCAAACGGTGCAGGGCATCGAAGCCAAAGGCCAGTACGTTGAACAAGAGGCAGTCAGCACCCGCATCTACCGCACGCTTCGCTTTTTCGTTCAGCTCATGCACAGGTCCAGTCAGGTTGGCTGCATAGAGGACGGGCTTGCCTGTTTCGGCCGCGGTCTCCTGGGCGATCTGCTTGAATGCTTTGATCCGTTCGATAAAAGGAGCGCGGTCATCTGCAAAGAAGATTTCGTCATCTTTTACGAGATCGACTCCGCCCAAGGCTTGTGCTCGGAATTGCGTCTTCAGATCGTCGAAAGGAAGACCCAGGCACGATTTGAAAATGCTCATCAAGAGCGGACGGTTATGTGCCCCTAAACGTTCGCGCAGACCATCAATGCCGAACTTCGGTCCAGGAAAAGCCTGGAGGAATGAGTCAGGGAGTACGATGTCGATGAGCTTGATTTTGCCATCCATCGATAGTTTCCCGAATATTCCGGTCAACAAGGATGGAATGTCCGCTGTAAAATTGCGAGTCGGATAGCTGACGGTAATTAGACCGCGTGTTTCTCCATTTTCCAGTGTCGCAAGCGGTGTCGCGCTTACAGCTTCCCCGAGATACGGCGCTAGCTCAGCTTGCTTGGCAAGCGGCAGGTCCGTCCAAGAACCGACTGTCATGCCGACAGCAATGGCTTGGGCTTTCTTGTTCAAGTCTTTTGCTTGTGTGAGATAGGTGACGAGGATACGTTGTTCACTCATGGTACGCCTAATCCTCCTTGATTTAAATAAAAAAGCCTCCCCATTGAGCGGGGAGGCGGTTGTCGACTATAAAAGCGTCTCGTCTCCTCTCATCTCTCGGGTCAGTAGCCGAGATGAGCCAAAGCTGCTCGATCTCGACTCTTATCCGTTGGAATTAGCACCGTTTCGCTATCCAAGGTACGCAATGATGAGCGTACGATTCATGGTATAGCGCCGGTTGCCGGGCATCATAGGGCCAGTCCCTCAGCCAGCTCGCGATAAGAGTTATTCGTTTCCCCCATGATATGACGTTCATTGTCAGGAGTCAATCTTTGTTTTTACAGAGAATGTGCAGCAGGTTATTAGGAAAATGAGACGAAGATGAAACTTTTTGGCAATTCCTTCGTGGTAAGGGATGAAAGGGTGTGAACGGCTTGGGAAAGTAGGTCTGGAGGATGTGTACCAGCTGCATGTAAACGATATTTACCGCTATCTTTTCCGGCTGACACGAGATGAGAGGCTGGCGGAGGATTTAACACAGGAAACCTTTTGTCGCGCCTTCTCTTCCTTGGACGACTATCGTGGGGAAAAAGTTCGGCCCTGGCTGTTCAAGGTAGCCTATCACGCTTTCGTGGACGGCTATCGCAAGAAGACGAAACAACGATTTGCGTTTGTGGAAGCCTTGCCAGAGCGACTTGATCATTCGGCGGTTGATCCGGCAGAGCATGTCGTGAACAAGGAGCTGTGGGAAGTGGCCCACGACTATTTGGAGAAGCTTCCAGAAAAGCAGAGACAGGTCATTTTGTTGTCTGCTATGCAGTTTTCTTACGCGGAAATGGCAGAGGTACTCGGGATCGATCTGGCAGACGTCAAGCGTTCCCTGCTTCGGGGACGACAAAAGATGCGGAAGTTGTGGAGGGAGGAAAGCCAGTGATGAACAAGGATGAGAATCATCGCGAGCAAAGGCTGCTTGCTTATTTGCGTGGGGAAATGGCGGAAGAAGATTCAAAACAATTCGAGGAAGAAATAGCCGCTGACGAGGAATACGCACAGCGGTTGGAAAGGCTTTTGTTGGGGGAAGAAACGCGAGAGGACAACGTGAAAACCAAAGATTCTGAAACACTTTCCGCTGAAAAACAGCGTGCCATTGTTCGCCGGGGGAAATGGAAAAATCGGTTGTCCAATGCTGGATTCACCATAGGGCTTCCCTTTTTGGCTGGAGTTTTATTACTGATCCTGAATGGCTGGGTTGGGTCACTGATGCATGAAGATCTGTTCCGCATTGCGAAGTCGATGGTCAATTTTACCCAGCCAGGTGTTAGTGTAGGAGGGAGTGGCTCGCAGGTCGGATTGCTTTACGGCAATATCAGCATGGATTTGCGTGAGAGGGTTGGAGCGGAAGAAAAGAACGCTGGCCGCTTTGAAAGCACAAATGTGCTGTGGATCGTAAACGCTGGGCCGAAATGGCCGGATGGGGTTAGGGAACAGAAGCTGTATTTCCGTTATCCGATAGACGGGGAAATGGGTGATACGGAATCTCGCACTTCACCTGCCTGGACGACGATGGAGAAACTGCCAGAGGGAACGGTTTCTCAGCTTGCAATTTCCTTCGATCGCTTCCTCACGTACGAGGAGTACTATGAATTGGTTTCTCGCCATGTTGCCTCTTCGGGACAAGATACGGTTTGGTTTGCCGTAGACACGGGGATCGAGACCAAAGAGAGTCAAGAGGGACAATTGATGTTAGGATCGGGAAGTGTATGGGGTTTTGCAGAAAGGGAGCTGAATTATGGTGGATCTATTCTTGTAAACGGGGAAGGGGATAGGCGGATAGCGACTTATCTGAACGAAATGAAGTACTTGTCCGAGCAAGAAGGTTTGACTCGCGATATCGGTAGATCCTTGTTATTTCGTAGCGACCCGCAAATCACAGAACGATACAACTACCTGCAACAAAACGGAGTGCGAATCTACGGCGCCGTCCTCACCGGACCTACGAAAGAACTGCTAAAGCTCAAGGCCGAAAAGTCGATAACAGCAGCGTTTCTAGGCAAGGTCGACTGGTGGAATTGGGAGCGACCTTCGGCATCGGGAACACAATACAGCTACTGATAGCAAGGTGCGAATTTTTGCACAAAAGGGTGTTGACATCGTGGAAGCGTTGGTTGTATGATTCAAACTAAATCAAAAACCGAATACGTTTTGGATACCTTATCCAGAGAAGGTGGAGGGACTGGCCCGATGATACCCGGCAACCGACATGACGCCATTCAGACGTGAGGAAGCGACTGATTGACAGGCGACATGCACGGTGCTAATTCCTGCAGAAACAAAAGTGGTCTGGAAGATAAGGGGGACATCAACACGGTTCTTACACGTGACGACAGCGACCTCTTTTCTTCGGGAAAAGAGGTCTTTTTTCGTCGATAAATACTCTCGGGACACAAACAAACCAAGTAGAGATAGAGGAAAAATACGTAGAGGGGAGTTTTGGGATCATGGCATACCGCGCATTGACTGAACAGGAAGCAGTGGAGTACGTAAAAGGAATACCGGGTCTTTTTAGCGAAGGAGCAGAGCTGACCAGCCGTGAAATCGGGGATGGCAACCTTAACCTCGTTTTTGACATTCAGGAGCCGGCAACCGGTAAGAGCGTCATTGTCAAGCAAGCACTGCCTTTTGCCCGCGTCGTAGGAGAATCTTGGCCGCTTACGATTGATCGGGCCCGCATCGAGAGCGAGGCACTCCGCATTCAGCACAAATATGTTCCGGATCTGGTGCCACAGGTGTATCATTTCGACGGGGAGCTTGCGTTGACTGTCATGGAAAACGTCGGGGACCACATCATCATGCGCAAAGGTCTGATCGAAGGAAAGCGGTACCCGTTATTCGCAAAGCAAATTGGTCGTTTTCTCGCGCAAACCTTGTTCTTCACATCCGATCTGGGCGCGCATCCGTATGATAAAAAAGCGCTAGTCGGAACATTCATAAATCCAGAATTATGCAAAATAACAGAAGATCTCGTCTTTACTGATCCGTATGAAAATGCGCCTACCAACGACTTCAACCCGTTGATCCGCCGTGAAGTCGAAGCGATCTGGAACAACAAGCCGCTGAAGCTGGAAATCGCCAAGCTGAAATACGATTTCCTTACGCGCTCGGAAGCGCTGCTGCATGGTGACTTGCATACCGGAAGTATTTTCATCACGGAAAACAGCCTGAAAGCAATTGATCCGGAGTTCGCTTACTACGGCCCAATCGGTTTTGACATCGGGGCGGTCATTGCCAATCTGCTGCTCAATTACGCAGGACAGCACGGTTTGCAAAAAGATCAAGGAGAACGGGAAGCGTACCGCGAATACTTATTGGAAACGGTTGAGGATGTCTGGAATGAATTCGTTTCACAATTCGTTCAACTCTGGCACAAGCACGCCAAAGAGCGCAGCGCCCATGTCGAAGGACTGTGGCAAAGCTACGTGAAGCGCTTGATTCAGGATACAGCAGGCTATGCCGGATGCAAAATCTTGCGCCGTGTCATCGGCTTGGCAGGCGTAGCAGACCTGAATGCCATTGAAGACGATCAGACTCGCGCAGAAGCGGAGCGTCTGGCTCTCTCGATTGGAGAAGCGCTGATTCTAGGTCGCGGCGGCATAGACGAATCGACAGATATCACGGACATCGTACGCTCAGTAACTGAACGCTACTACCAGGAGGCTACAACAGTATGACAACCAGCACCCAATTGGCACCTGTTAAGTGGGAGAATGACGCATTGGTCTTGCTTGACCAGACGCGTCTGCCAGTAGAAACGATCTATTTGAACTTGACCACCTCCGAGCAAGTATGGGGTTCCATCCGGCGCTTGGAAGTGCGTGGCGCACCAGCGATTGGCATGGCGGCGGCTTACGGGCTCTACCTGGGCATTCGTGGCAGTGAAGCGAGTAACTACGACGAGTTTTGGCAGGAACTGAACCAGCAGGCAGACTACCTGGGCTCCTCCCGTCCGACAGCCGTGAATCTGTTCTGGGCGTTGGATCGCATCAAGGCTCGTGTTGAAAAAGAAAGCGGTGTGTCGATTGCCGAGTTGAAGGCGGCAGTGCTCGATGAAGCACTGGCGATTCAAAAGGAAGACGCTGAAGTATGCCGGACCATCGGAGAGCATCTGCTCACTCTGTTGCATGACGGTATGGGAATTCTCACGCACTGTAATCCAGGGGCATTGGCTACAGCGGCGTACGGTACGGCTACCGCTCCATTTTATTTGGCAAAGGAACGCGGCTGGAACCTAAAGGTGTACGCGGATGAAACCCGTCCTGTCCTGCAAGGCGCTCGTCTTACTGCATTCGAATTGCAGCAAGCAGGGATTGATGTGACGCTGATCTGCGACAACATGGCGGCGATGGTCATGTCCCAAGGAAAAGTAGAGGCTGTCATTGTGGGGACAGACCGCGTAGCAGCAAATGGCGATGTCGCCAACAAAATCGGTACGTATGGGGTAGCGGTATTGGCAAAAGCTCACGGCATTCCTTTTTACGTGGCAGCTCCACTGTCCTCCGTCGATCTGGAGACACCGACAGGCGCAGATATTCCGATTGAAGAACGTCCAGCCGAGGAAATTACCCATGGCTTGGGCAAACAGGTCGCTCCGGATGATATCAAGGTGTACAATCCTGCGTTCGATGTAACACCTGCGAAGTACATTACAGCGATCGTCACGGAGACAGGCATTTTCAAGCCGGAAGAGATCGGCAATAGCAAAAAATAAAAGAACTTCTTATAAGCGTTCGCCCTGTTGTTGCTGGCGGGCGCTTTTTGCTCATTTTGGTGTTTTCAAGTAAAATATCCAAGAAAAGGGGAGATACGTATGCAAACGATTCAACGGATAGCAATCAATGAAGATACGTATTTGAAGCAATTAGAATTAGCCGATGCTGAGGAGTTATTTTTGCTTACGGATTCGAACCGGGAGAATCTTATGGAATGGCTGCCGTGGCTGAATTATACGAAGAAGGTAGAGGATTCTCGTCAATTCATTCAATCGACGATCCATCAGTACAACGATAATCGCGGCATCAACTACGGCATTTGGTACCAAGGACGTCTGGCTGGCACAGTCGGCGTACATACGGTGGATTGGATCAACAAAAAGACGTCCATTGGCTATTGGCTGGGTGCGCAATTTCAGGGCAAGGGCCTGATGACAGAAGCAGTGGCGACCTACTTGGACGTATTGATCTTCGGGTCATGGGATTTGGAAAAAGTAACAATTCAGGCTGCTACGGAAAACTATAAAAGCAGATCAATCCCGGAACGATTAGGATTTCAACTGGAAGGGATACTGCGCCGGAACGAATTCCTTTACGATCATTACGTGGATCATGCCACTTACAGCCTGTTAAAAGAGGAATGGCTTGGCTGGAAAACCGATAAAAAATCTTAGATTGAACTGTATGCTTCGATTGACAATGAAAATTCTGTAAATTACGATGGTGAAGACAGATCAAAAGGGCTGCGTGTGATTCGCAAGCCCTTTTTTAGTCGTGCTAGTAGGCTTGAATAAAATAGAGGTGAAATACATGCAGACACTTCGGCAATTATCCTGGTTTTTCCGTGCCTATTGGAAACGGTACGTCATTGGAATCGCTGTGCTGTTTATCATCGATGTCCTCATGCTTTGGCCGCCGAAATTAATCGGGGACACGGTGGATTCGATTCGCAACAGTTCCCTGACGGACGCTGATTTGACGCAAACAGTGGTCATCTTGCTCGTATTGGGTGTTAGCTTGTATGGATTGCGGTTTCTCTGGCGGTACTTGTTAAATGGAGGAGCCTTGATTCTCGAGAGGACGTTGCGCGAGCGACTGTTTGCCCATTTGACGAGAATGACCCCGTCGTTTTTTCACCGCAAACGCAGTGGCGATCTGATGGCCGTCGCTACCAACGACATTCCTGCTATTGAACAAACGGCGAGTACAGGGGTGCTTACGCTTGTCGATGCGTTGTTCATGACCTTGCTAACACTAGGCGTCATGGTGACAGTGATTGATTGGAAGCTGACGCTGGCTGCACTGATCCCGATGCCGTTTTTGGCTTGGTCAACGGCGTACTATGGAAGGTTGCTGCATGAGCGCTTTTACTTGGCGCAGGAAGCCTTCGGAGAGATGAATGATCATGTTCAACAATCCGTATCGGGTGTTCGGGTATTGAGAGCATTTGTTCAGGAAAAGGCAGATATCGAGGCATATCGCCGGGTCAGTGAAAAAACGCTGGAGCGAAATGTGAGCGTTTCGCGGATCGACGCCCTGTTCGAGCCGACGATCGCGATTATTATTGGCTTCAGCTTTTTGATCGGATTGGGCTATGGGACGTATCTGGTGTTCGCTAGCGCCATCTCCTTAGGGGATTTGGTTGCGTTCAATTTATACTTGGGACTTTTAATTTGGCCGATGTTCGCCTTTGGTTGGTTGGTCAATGTGTTGCAGCGCGGTGGCGCATCCCACAAGCGTTTTACAGAGCTAATGGTGGAGCATCCAGATGTGACGGAGGCAGCGAATCCGGTCACGAGCCAAATCGCCAATACCGTAGAAGCACGTCATTTTTCCTTTACGTATCCGGGCACTGACAAGCCAGCGCTCACCGACATCTCGTTTCGTTTGGGCGAAGGAGAGACGCTTGGGATTGTTGGACGGACAGGAAGCGGCAAGTCGACGTTGTGCCGTGCCTTATTGCATCAATATCAAATGAAGGAACAAGCTCTGTTTATCGGGGGCATTCCGATCGAAGGACTCGCTTTTGATACGCTGCGGGAAAAAATCGGCTACGTGCCTCAGGAGCATTTACTGTTCTCACGGACGATTGCAGAAAATGTTACATTCGGGAAACCACAAGCGACAACCGAGGAAGTTATGCATGCGTTGGAGCTTGCGGAGATGAAGAAAGATCTGGCCCAATTCAGAGATGGATTGCAGACCATGGTTGGAGAGAAGGGGGTCACCCTCTCCGGGGGGCAAAAACAGCGCATTTCCATTGCACGCGCTCTTTTGATGGATGCGGGTATCCTGATTCTCGACGATTCTTTGTCGGCTGTGGACGCGCGGACGGAGGAGAGCATCCTTCGTCATCTGCGACAGGAGCGCGCGGATAAAACGACCATTATCACGGCTCATCGATTGTCTGCCGTACAGCACGCACAGCTGATTCTCGTACTGGATGAGGGGCAGATCGTCGAGCAGGGGACACATGACGAGCTTATGCAACGCAACGGCTGGTATGCAGAGCAGTACCGTCGTCAGCAAATGGAACAGGCTGTGGCTGGTTGAAAGGGGGAGCGTTTCATGAGCAAAGAAAATGTATGGGGGCGTTTGACCGAGTACGCCAGACCATTTCAAAAGCAAATACTGGGCGCGCTGTTCCTGCTCTTGCTCGGAACGAGTGCAGAGCTGGCGGGGCCTTTTTTAGCCAAGGTCATGATTGATAATCACATTCTGGCGATCCAAAAGCCTTGGTATCAACTGGACGAAGTGCCACCACAAGCAGCGGGGCAAGTCGCCTCAGTGAACGGTACGAACTATATTCGTGAAGATGTCGCAGCAAAGACGGGTCTTGGCTTGGACAGGATCAATCAAAAAGAAGTAACCGTACTGACAGAAGGCACGACCTATTACTTGGTTTCCGGCAAGGTGAATCCAAACACGGAGAAGCAATTCACCCCGATTATGCCAGAAAACGGGAGGGAACGCTTCGAGGTAACAACGAAGGATCAATCAGGTCAAAAGATGACCTCCACAGGCATTCGGCTGACCGCAGAGGAAGTCAAGGCAATGTATCAGGGGGATGTCCTGCCCATTGTCTGGCTGTCCGTAGGTTATGGAGCACTGATCTTGCTCTCAGCTGGATTCAATTACGTCCAGATTTTGTGGCTGCAAAAGATCGCCCAGCGCATCATTCAGCAAATGCGGATGAAGCTGTTTATCCATTTGCAAAAGCTCCCGGTTTCCTTTTTTGACAAAACGCCAGTAGGGGCGCTTGTCTCCCGTGTGAGCAATGATACAGAAGCCATCCGTGAGCTGTATGTAAGTGTGCTCGCCACATTTGTACAGAACGGTCTTTATTTGATTGGAATCTTGATCGCGCTCTACATCTTGCAGCCTGAGCTCGCCCTCTTCTGCTTTTTGACCGTGCCAGTGCTCGTACTGTTAGTCTACGTGTATCAAAGGTACAGCTCTCGCTACTATGCGGTGATTCGCGCGAAGCTGGGTGATATGAACACAACGATTAATGAAATGATCCAGAACATGACGATCGTGCAGGCTTTTCGTCGGGAGAAAGGTGTACAAAAGGAGTTTGCTGATGTAAACGAAGACTACTTTAAGGTGCGAATGAAAGAAATCAATCTGGAATCCTTGCTTTTGCGCCCAGCGGTAGATTTGATCTGGAAAATTTCCTTGACCCTGATCGTCTGGTATTACGGCTCGACATCCTTCCACAGCGTGATTTCCTTCGGTGCGCTTTTTGCTTTTGTCGATTACATGGGACGTTTTTTCGAACCGATCAACATGATCATGAATCGGTTGTCGCAAATGCAGCAGGCGACTATATCAGCGGGACGCGTCTTCGAAATTATGGATGAGACCACTGAGAAGAAAGAAGCTGGCGCACAAATCGAGCGCCCGCGTGGAGAGGTTGTCTTTGATAACGTCTCGTTTGCTTATCAGGGTGACGATTACGTCTTGAAAAACGTCTCCTTTACGGCGCAGCCCGGTCAAACGATTGCGCTGGTAGGACACACCGGATCGGGAAAAAGCTCTTTGATGAATTTGCTACTCGGGTTCTATCCGGTGACCAAAGGGAGCATTTTGATTGACGGGCAAGACATGAGACAGATTGATACGCATTCGTTGCGCAGTCATGTCGGCCTCGTATTGCAGGACCCGTTCTTGTTTACGGGAAGCATTGGATTCAATATTCGTATGTACAAGGATACGATTACGGACGAAGAAGTGAAGCGGGCTGCAAAAGCGGTACGTGCTGACGAATTCATCTCCAAGCTGCCGGGCGGTTATGACGAACCAGTCGTTGAGCGAGGTATGACACTATCCGCAGGCCAACGCCAATTGATCTCTTTTGCACGGGCATTGGCTGCTGATCCCGCGATGCTGATCTTGGATGAAGCAACGGCAAGCATTGACAGTGAAACAGAGCTAGCCATTCAGGAAGCGTTGCATGTACTATCAAAAGGTAGGACGACATTTATCATTGCACATCGCTTGTCGACGATTCAACACGCCGACCAGATTCTTGTTTTGTCCCGTGGAGAGATTATGGAGCGAGGTACCCATGATGAGCTCATGGCGCAAAATGGTCTTTATCAAAAAATGTATCAGCTTCAGCAGGGGAGTGCTTCCGTAGAGAGTGCTTAGTAGGGGCTAGGGAGGAGAAACAACACCATGTCACAGTCACGTTACACCTTTTGGGTGTTGATTTTGGCTGTCGGTATTGCGGGGGTAAGCCAAGGCTTGACGATCCCGATGCTGACGGTTTTATTGGAAAAACAAGGTGTTTCATCCGTGATGAACGGACTCAACGCCGCAGCCTTGTATATTGGGATGGTCATGGTCAATCCATTTTTGGAAATCCCACTGCGGCGCATTGGATACCGATCCACGATATTATGGGGATTGCTGTTGGTGACGATCGCCACAGCACTCATCCCGATGTTCAGCCATTTGGCGGTCTGGTTTGTACTACGCTTACTGATGGGTGTGGGCGATAGCGGTTTACATTATGCCAGCCAAATGTGGGTGACCAAGATCGCAGCTCCCGAGAATCGTGGACGTGATCTTTCCATTTACGGGCTGGCATATGGCGTGGGCTTTAGTATTGGTCCATTAGGCTTAAGCGTGCTGCATTTGGGGATTTGGGTACCTTTTGGCGGCTTGCTTGTTCTGTATCTCATTGCCTTCTTATTATTATCCCGGATCAAAAATGAATTCCCAGCACAGATCGAACAAACGGAAAAGAAGCAAAACAAATATGCATTTGTTTTGCGACTTGCCTGGCTGGCGCTGATTCCTTCGTTTTTGTACGGATTCATGGAGACGTCACTCAACGGCAGTTTTCCCGTTTATGCCTTGCGTACCGGCTTGTCCGTTGAATGGGTTTCCTTGATCCTTCCGTCGTTTGTCGTGGGGAGCATTATCTTGCAGATGCCGCTGGGGGCATTGAGTGACCGAGTAGGACGCAAGCAGGTCATGCTCGTGTGTGCGCTTGTAGGGGGATTGGCCTTCTTCCTGTTCCCGTTTGCAGGTGAAAACGTATGGCTGATGATGCTGTTATTGGCCATAGCAGGAGCGGCTGTCGGTTCTTTTTACTCGCTGGGCTTGGCTTTTTCAGCAGATATTTTACCAGCATCGATGGTTCCTACCGCAGGAATCATCGCGGGCGTCAATTTTGGAGTCGCCAGTATTTTGGCTCCGAATGTGAATGGCCTGCTGATGGACGTGTGGGAGCCGTGGACGATCTTTTGGCTGATGGGATCGCTGCTCATTGTTTTCGCGGCAGCTTGCCTGTTTTTCAAGCAAAAAGCAACTCAAGAACAGACGTATTCGATGCCGTTGCAAAAACAGGGGTAAAAGCAATGATGGATAAGCTTCGCCAAATTTTTGGCGAGGCTTTTATTTTTTGCCCAAAAAAGCATAAACGGGCATCAAGGAGGGAAGCGTATGAATAGTAAGTAGAACAGCATGATTGGAAGGGGTTACCCGATGCTGACACCTTGCATTTTCAGAAGAGGCATTGCCTGGATTTTATTTTTCGTCCTCAGTCTGGTAATCATCCCGTTTTTCTCAGATGACGACCAGGCTCCGAAACCACCTGCACCTGCCACTACAAATGCAACTTCGCAGCCATAGCTTTGTTCTTGTGCTCGCAGAAAAAGACACGCCACTGACGACGGCGTGTCTTTTTGCTGTAGTGTTAGCGAGTAACAAAATTTTGCGTAAAATACGGGCGGCCATCTTTCATAACGATACCGACACCGAGCTGCTTGAATTTTGGATTGAGCAAGTTTTGACGATGGCCTGCGGAGTTCATCCAGCTCATGTGGGCTTCGACCCCGTCTAGCTGTCCGTAGGCAATATTTTCACCAGCTGAGCTGTAGCGAATGCCGGCTTTCTTCAAACGATCAAACGGACTTCCCGTAGAAGGGGAGGTATGGTTGAAAAAGTTATGCTGGCCCATGTCTTGGCTGTGTGCTCTGGCCACTGCTGCCACTTGTTCATCCCAAGTGATAACAGGCAGTTTGGCACGTTGCCTTGCCACGTTGAGCAAGTCCAAATTTTGTTTCTCGTATGCGAGTGCTGCCTGCTTCATCTGTGCGTCTGTCAGTTTCGGCAGTTCTGGTAATTTCGTATAGGAAATGGGATACATCAAGCCAATCGCAATGGTGGCAAAATGCTCAGGAGTAGAGATGCGCACTCCTGCGACCTTATTTCCACCCAGCTGATCGATGGAGAAGGTGATCGCTTGATTGTTTTGGATATAGGTCGGATGAGTAAGGGTATTTTTTTGGATACGCAGGCTTGGGAGGATCGTCAACGTATCTTGCGGTGCACCCCAACTATTTTGTAGGTCTTTAGTAGTAGATCCAATCTTGATGCCATTCAGATTCAGCTTGGCGCCATTGGTAAACAACGTCACGACTTTGCCGTTTTGCATGCCGACTTGAATGTAATTGTTCAAATCTTGATTGTAAATCCACCATTCCACACCCGTATGACTAGGATCAATGCGGGCAGGCTTGCCTAGTGTTTGTTCCACCTGCGCTGTGCTCATTCCTAGCTGAAGGTTATAGACATCATTTGTTTTAACGGCTGCTGCTTGAGGGACAGCAGATGCAGCTGAAACAGGAAGGACAGGGGCAACGTGGCCGAGCAGAGCCAGCGAAAGGCTCAGGGCGAGGATGCTGGTTACTTTGTGTTTACGCATGGATCTTCCTCCTCGGTTGAATAGGATCTGCCTTGTTGGTAATGGTATCGGCAGGAAGCCGCTACAAAAATAGGGACCAAGGAAGCAAAAATAAAAACCCCCGCTATAGAGCGGAGGTTATGGTCGACGATCCCGGATGACATACGTTTTAGCGATCAGATCATGCCAGCCTTGTTTACGTGGGTGCCATGCAACCCATAGATAGCCCAATCCGAATACGAGTGAAGCGAGGAATTTGCCGATGACTTCTCGTAAAAATACCTGTCCGCCTGTCAGATTGCCTCGCGCTTGTCTGGCACTGATGACACGGATGCCTGTTATCAGCTTTCCCAACGTTTGTCCGGTCCACCAGGTCAGCATGATCATATAGAGGAGATCAAATAACACCTCCAACAAATCAATGAATGGAAAAGAGGCGTAAGGAACGGCAAAGACACGACGCAACGGATTGAAAATGAGATAGCTAATCCCAATCAAGAACATCCAATCAAGGAGCGATGCCAACACACGAATCCAGAAGCCAGCATACAAATGTTGTGGTTGGGCTTCTGAATATGGATCAAAGGAATCAGGCTCATGCGCTTTTTTTTCGTCGGGAATCTGGTTCATGATAAGCCACTCCTTTCCGTAATAACAGGCTAAGGCATGAACTGATACAGGAGGCGAGGTGAGCTTTGGCGGTCCCATATTCGATTGAGACCAAGCGGATCAGGATTCGACCAGTACTGCTTCATGCTGAATAACAGTTTGCTGATGGAGAGCTGGTCTGCATAGCGGATGACCATGGCTTCTTTTTCTCCAGACAAAGAGAGCGCGTAGCGTGTCGCTTCCTCCAAATCACCGAATTCATCGACGAGTCCCAGGCGTTTTGCTTGCTCACCGGAATAGACACGGCCGTCAGCGATTTCCAGTACGCGTTGACGGGAGAGGTTGCGGCCTTTGACGATTACGTCGACGAAATTGTTGTAGCTTTCGTTGACGAGTGTCTGGAAAATTTGCCGTTCTGGGTCCGTCAGTGGCCGGGATGGACTGCCGATGTCTTTGAAGCGTCCGCTTTTGATCGCGTATTGATGCACACCCAGCTTGTTCGCAGCTTCACTATAGTTAAACAGATTGAAAATCACACCGAGACTGCCAGTTAGTGTGTTGGGATTGGCAAAAATCGCATCGCCTGTCGTGGCCAAGTAATAGCCGCCAGAGGCTGCTGTAGAACCCATGCTGACGACAATAGGTAGATTGCGGACCTGTTTGAGACGTAGCAAGCGTCTGTGTAATTCATCGGTAGCAACGACTTCTCCACCTGGACTATCAATGCGAAGAACGACGGCTTTTACCAGCTCATCCTCTTCAATTCGGCGTAGCTGTTCAGTTAATAGCTCCGTCATCGAAGGCACCCCAGCGCTATTCTGTTGCCCCGAAATAACGCCGTTCACAAACAGCTGCACAATTTTGCTGTTGCCATAGCCCGATACTACATTTTCTTCCCAAGCGAACCCAGGGTGGTCGACGAGATCTGTATAAGTCCCGTAAATACCTTCCACCAAAAGCCCTAATAGAAAAACGGCCAGTACGATTACGAGAGCGACCCATTTTTTTCGATGCATGAAAACCACCTCACGCTTAGCATGAGCCGCCGGGAGCATAGTTACGCATGCGACAAGCACTGGAAAAAATGGGATTGAGGCGATTATCTACAAGGATGGCAGCCAAAGGCTGAGTAGCAAATTCATGCAATTTTTTGACTATTGCGGTAAAATGAAAGTGCAAGAACCACAACCAAGCTTGTTTTATCGCGATAGGGGGAAAGACAAATGATTATACAGGTGTCGAATTTGACGAAGAACTACGGCGACCTAAAAGTGTTGAAGGGCATTACGACTCAGGTAGCAGAAAAGGAAGTAGTCTGTGTCATTGGCCCGTCTGGCTCGGGCAAGAGCACGTTTCTTCGTTGCTTGAATCAGCTGGAGGAAATGAGCAGCGGAAAGATTGTCATCAACGGACATGATTTGTCAGACCCCAAGACCGATATAAATAAAGTCAGAGAAGAGGTCGGGATGGTTTTTCAACGATTTAATCTCTTTCCGCATAAAACGGTGCTGGAAAACGTCATGCTGGCCCCAGTAAAAGTAAAGAGGATGTCTCAGGAAGAAGCCCGCAAGCAAGGGTTGGCTCTCTTGCAGAAGGTAGGGCTCCAGGACAAGGCCGATGTGTATCCCGAGCGGCTGTCAGGGGGGCAGATGCAACGAGTCGCAATCGCAAGGGCGCTCGCCATGAATCCAAAGGTTATGTTGTTTGATGAGCCGACATCCGCTCTAGACCCAGAGCTGGTAGGAGAGGTGCTTGCCGTCATCAAAAATTTAGCCAAAGAAGGCATGACAATGGTGATCGTGACGCATGAAATGAATTTTGCCAAGGAAGTTGGCGACCGAATCATTTTTATGGATCAAGGTATCATCATGGCAGAAGGTCATCCCAGTGAGGTATTTGGCAATAACGTCAACGAGCGCTTGCGTTCGTTCTTGGGCAAGGTATTGGCGTAGAAAAGAAGGGCACCAGTTGCTTCGTTTCGTATCATGAAAAACGAGGCACTGGTGCCGTATTATTTTGCTGCATCCAACAATTGACTGACCGTGACAAATCGATAACCCTGCGAACGCAAATCCGTGATAAGCTCCCGGAGAGCGGCGACTGTTTGCCGTTGGTTTAAGCCCCCATCGTGAAACAGGATGATATCCCCGGAGGAGACATTACTCTTGACGCTTTTGGCAATGACGTTAGCCGTGCGTGCCAAAGACCAATCACGAGGATCGATCGACCAGTGAATGATGTCGTAGCCACTGGATTGAACCGCATTCATGACGTCATGTGTCAGGATGCCGTAGGGTGGACGGTAGTATTGCGCCAAAATGCCGGTCGTCTTCAAAATGGAGCGCTCTGCATGCTTGATTTCTTCGTACACTTCATGCTCGGTCAGCTTGTTAAGATCAAAATGGTGGTAGCCATGGTTGCCGATTTCATGCCCAGCTTTGTAAATCCACTGCATGACTTTTGGGTGTTTATCCACTTGTGAGCCAAGGACAAAAAACGTAGCGCGAACGTTGTACTGATGCAGCACCTCAAGAATTTTGGGCGTATAGATAGCATCCGGCCCGTCATCAAAAGTGAGAGCGACGACTTTTTTCTCCGTGTCGATTCTGTGGATCGGTTCATACGAAGGCAGTGTTTGCTGGGCAAAAGTAGGGAGGGTGCCGTAGCCAAGAAGGCAGGCGAGTAGCAAGGCGTACCGTATGCATTTGCGCACGAACAATCGCCTCCTTCTTCTGGGATGTGATTAGGTTCACCTCCTGATAGGGAAAACATGCTACCAAAAGAAAACAGCGGTCAGAGAAGGTGGCGGTTATGTTAAAATGGAAGAACCGTACATAGGAGAGGAGAGAGTTTGGTGGAACTCCGCGGTATTTTGCAAGGACTAACACACGAGTACCATGGAGGGGACAAGCCGGTAGACTACTATTTGAATATCGGCGGGTATCGCCTTCCGCTTAATGAATGGCTGGGCAGTGAATTGACGATTTCGTTTTTAGGCGAAAAAAACTGTATTGCCTGTGGCCGTAAAACAAACAAGACGTTTAACAGCGGGTACTGCTATCCCTGTTTTACCAAACTGCCGGAAAATGACTTGTGCATCGTCAAGCCGCATGAATGTCATTTTGACTTGGGGACTTGCCGGGACGAGAGCTTCGGCGAGAAATATTGCATGATCCCTCATTTTGTCTATTTGGCAGTGTCGAGTGATATAAAGGTAGGATTGACTCGCAAGCATAATGAATTGAGACGCTGGGTGGATCAAGGCGCGATTCGCGCGATTCCGATTGCGGAGGTTCCGACTCGTCGAATGGCAGGGGAGCTTGAATTCCACTTGAGCCAGTTTTTGCCTGACAAGACCAACTGGCGCAAAATGCTCAAGGGAGATGTGAAGGAAATCGACTTGCTCGCCATGCGTGACGAAGTGTACGGTCATTTTCCTGAACAGTTTAAAGCATTCCAATATCGCGAGGACGAATGGGTAGATATTGCTTATCCGATCTTGGAGTCACTGGATAAAATCAATTCCAAGACGCTTGATAAAGAACAACAGCTCGGTGGCCGATTAATCGGTGTAAAAGCACAGTATTTGATCTTTGACAATGGTGTATTCCAGACGAGAAAGCACGCTGGCTACCAAGTCGAGATCAAAGCAAAGCCATCTGCATAATGAATTGCAAACTCCTCACACTAGGACATGTGAAGGAGGATGGGCAGATGGATGAGCACATTGAGTATACCATGCCTTTAACCGGGACACTGGCTGAGGCAGTGGAAGACGAGAATGCCGAGCAACTAGGGGTGCCCTTCTCGCCGCTTTCGCAAATGTGGCAGGTGAATCCGGATGCTCGGACGAATGAAGAAGAGACTGCGAAAAGCAGGCGCAATGAAAGCAACATGCCGCAATAGCAACACGTATGAACGACAGCCAGAAGACAGTCATGGCTGTCGTTTTTGTTTAGTACGGTGAATACGTGAGGAGGCAGAGGTATGCAAGTCTGGTTGCATTCTTTTTGGGTTGCGATGGTGCTAATCGGTTGCATGTGGGGGATGTACGAAATCGGGGCAAAGCAGATCGGAAATATGAATACGAAAAAAGCAGCACTTGAAACGCCGATTATTTCCACACAAGCGAGTCATAAGTTGGTGGACCGTGACGCCGTTGTTGAAGCGTTTGATTGGACAGACGACAAGGGTGTAGGCCTCGAGTATAACGAAGCTGAGCTGTTACAAATGCAAAAAGATCCGGACAACCATAACTACAAAAAAGTTCTCCGCCGTTTTGTGCAGAGTGAGTTGAAAACGGAAATCGAGAGCTTTCAAACGATAGGCAGTCAATTAAATCCCAAGAGAATTCTTGTAGCGACGACAGAAGGCATGCTGTACGAGGTGACGATGAAAAAAAGGAGTAATCATGGGCAAATGTGGACGATAGAAGGATACAATATGACGGCTGGATATAGGACGGATGTGGAGCAAGAGCAAGACCTACTGCCGGAAGATATGTATCCAACCTATCGTGTGATGGAGCTAGCCGAAGCCGATTTGCAAATCCAAGCGTGGGCGAAGCCGCTTATTCAAAACAGTCAGGGCCATACATTTAACACCGCTCTAAACGGCAAAACATATCTCTTGATCAAAACATCGCAGAGTGAAACAGATTCGGTGGAGGTTGAGGGAATTAGAATCTGGGTGGAAGAAATGCTCGTCCATTATCAAACATATGAATTTGGAGAAGGGGCAGATCGTTCCATACTTAATAACTACTTGCTGATTGAAGTGCCGGAAACTGCAGAATCTGGTGTGACGTTTTACAATACGGTAACCGTTGTCCGCTAGGTGTACTTCTTTTACAATGAAAGAAACGACGACATAAACCAAAAGCGAGGAAATACATATGACGATGAAAGCTTACCTGTACAACAAGTGTGATACTTGCCGCAAAGCGAAAAAATGGCTCACCGATCAAAAGATTGGCTTCGAAGAAATTCCGATTGTTGATGCACCGCCGTCAAAAGAGGAGCTACGCCAAATTTGGCAGACAAGCGGCCTCGATTTGCGCAAGTTTTTCAATGTGAGTGGTGTCCAATACCGCGAGCTGGGCTTGAAGGACAAGCTTCCTACAATGTCAGAGGATGAAATGCTTGAGCTGTTGGCTTCCAATGGCAAGCTGATCAAACGGCCTCTGATCGCAAGCGATCGTACCGTAACCCTTGGTTTCAAAGAAGAAGAACTGGAGAAGGCTTGGGGAGGGAAGGCATGATGCGCCAACCTTCCAAAAGACTGAACCATCTTTCCGCCGATATTTTTTCAGAAATGGAGGCCCGCAAAAGGGAAGTTGCCAAAACAAGAACGGTATACGACTTGAGCATCGGCAGTCCTGATCAGCAGCCTGACGAGAAGCTTCTGCAAACGTTAATCCATGCCATCCAGCAACCAACCGCTTTTCGCTATCCATTGAGCGATGGAACGGCGGCCTTCAGAGAAGAGGTCGCCCGCTGGTATCAGTATCGTTTTGGGGTGGAGCTGAAGCCGGATGGGGAGGTTCATTCCTTGATGGGGTCACAGGATGGTTTGGCTCACTTTGCTTTGGCATGGACCGATCCTGGAGATATCGTCCTCGTACCTGATCCCGGGTATCCGATTTACGAAGGCAGTGTTCATTTGGCGGGAGCGGTACCTTATCGGATGCCTCTGCGGGCAGAAAATGAATTTTTGCCAAAGCTGACAGACATTCCAGAGGAGATTGCGGCTCGTGCAACGTTCATGATTCTGAACTATCCGAATAATCCGGTTTCCGCCGTCGCTACCCTTGCCTTTTTTGAAGAGGTCGTGGCTTTTGCCAAGCGGTTTGACATTATCGTGGTTCATGACTTGGCCTATTCGGAGATGGTGTTTGACGGCTACCAAGCGCCGAGCTTTTTGCAAGTGCCGGGAGCGAAGGAAGTGGGAATTGAATTTAATTCGTTTTCCAAGAGCTTCAACATGGCAGGCTGCCGGATCGCTTATGTTGTAGGGAATGCAGACATCATTAAGCCGCTTGCGATTGTAAAATCCAATATCGATTACGGCGTCTTTTTACCTGTACAGCAAATGGCCATTGAGGCTTTGCGGTATGATCGGGAAACGGGTGGGAAAAACACAGTTGCCCCTGTTTACCAGGAACGGCGTGATGTGTTGCTGGAGGCATTGGCAAAGGCAGGATGGAGCATTCCATCTCCAAAGGCGACCATGTTCGTCTGGGCAGCTGTACCGAAAGGGTGGACGTCACGAGAGTTTGCCTTCGCGTTACTGGAGAAAGCCGGAGTCGTGGTGGTTCCGGGAAGTGCCTTCGGCGAAGAAGGAGAAGGGTATGTACGAATTGCTCTCGTCCAACCTCCTGAGATCCTGTTAGAGGCTGCGGCTGCCATCGATCAATCTGGGATTCTCCGCATGAAAACAAGTGTGTAACAGTTGAAGTCAAAAAAGAGGGGATGAGCTTTCATGCGTTTGCGCGAAGAAATGCCTGACTTTCCTGGGATTACAGAGTGGATCAACGGGCAAGCAACCAAAGCTGATTTGGCTGGAAGTCCTGTTTTGGTGCATATCTGGTCCGTCAGTTGTTACATGTGCAAGGAATCGATGCCAAGCATAAATGAATGGCGAGACCAATACGCTGCTAACGGTTTGAAGGTCATTGGAATTCATATGCCTCATTCGGAAAAAGATACAGACATCGAGATGATTAAGAAGGCGATTGCAGAACAACATTTGACACACCCTATTGCAATCGATAATGATAGAAGGACAGTCGATGCATTCCAGAATGAATACGTCCCCGCTTTTTATTTGTTTGACGAGGCTCTTCAGTTACGTCATTTTCAGGCAGGAGAGAAGGGTCTCCAACTGGTAAAAAAACGCTTGTTCAGAATTTTGGGGATCGAAGAGGAATCCTAGAATGTTCGTCTAATTATGTATGTGTAATGGATTGTACCCGATAGGAGGATATGTAAACGATGGAATTCCCGAAAAATCTACGTTACAGTGAAGAGCATGAGTGGGTGCGAGTAGAAGGAAACAAGGCGTACATCGGAATCACTTCTTTTGCTCAATCAGAGCTGGGTGACATCGTGTTTGTCGAGCTGCCTGAGGTAGGCGCGACAATCCAACAGGATGAGCCGTTTGGCAGCGTGGAATCGGTAAAAACCGTTTCTGAACTGTACGCTCCTGTAACTGGTAAAGTAGTAGAAGTAAATGGCGAACTGGAAGACGCACCTGAACTGGTTAACTCCTCGCCGTACGAGCAAGCATGGATGATCGTCGTCGAATTGTCTGATACAGCTGAGTTGGACAAGCTGATGGATGCAGACAAATACGAAGCGATGGTAAAAGAATAGGAAACAAAAAAGCCGGGGCTTTTGTGCTCCGGCTTTTCTTCGTTTATGGAAGGTCTACTCCAACTTGAATGTTCGTACTGCATCATTAAGTTCTTCTGCCATTTTTGCCAGCATCGTTGCAGCCGAAGAGATTTCCTCCATGGAAGCGGTTTGTTCTTCCGCTGCTGCTGCAACGGTTTGAGAGTTGCCGGCTGATTGTTCTGCGATTTGTGTAATATGGGTAATGGCGGATACAATCGTTTGCATTTGCTGACTGATCTTTCTCATTTCCGTTGTCACTTCATTCATGCGGATGAGCAACCCTGACGTGGAGCCAGTAATTTGCTCAAATGCATTTCCTGTTGAGCGAACGAGAGTCATGCCTTCTCCCAAAATAGAAGCGCCATGATTCATTGCCGCAATTGCTGAGCCTGTGTCCTGTTGAATCACTGTGAGGATGTGACTGACCTGCTCGGCGGCTGAACTCGACTGCTCGGCCAGCTTGCGCACCTCGTCGGCTACAACGGCAAAGCCTCGTCCTTGTTCTCCGGCGCGAGCTGCTTCGATAGCGGCGTTCAGAGCGAGAAGGTTGGTTTGACTGGCGATCGTCGTGATGAGTGAGATCATTTCTCCAATCTCTTGGGAGCGTTGGCCTAGCGCATTGACAATGGTAGAGGTCTTGGCCATCTGGCTATGGATCACATCCATGTGCTCGACCGTTTTGGCTGCCATCTGATTGCCATCTGTGGCTTGGCGGTTCGCTTCTTGTGTAGAGAGATTTACATCCTCAATGCCTTTTTCCATCGCTTCGATGTGTACGGCAATCTTGTTGATAACCTCATAGCCTTGAACGGTCGCATCCACTTGCTGCTCCGTACCGTAGGCAATTTCTTGAACGGATTGAGCAATTTGCTCTGTTGCTTTGCTCGTCTGTTCCGCACTTGCCATCAATTGCTCAGACGTAGCAGCAACCTGTTGAGCATTGAAGCTGACTTGACCCAGTGTTTCGCGCAAGGTTGCCGTCATGGAGTTGAAGCGATTCGCCATAACCCCCATCTCGTCTGCTGTCTGAATATCCATGGAAGCGGTAAAATCTCCATTGGAGAGGGCATGCGACAGCTGGTTGGCGCGATCGATTTGTTTGGTCAAGTATTTGCTGAAGTAATAGATGACAGCAATCATGATCAACAGACCGATCAGACTCACCGTACAAAGCTGAAAGAACAAGTCATAGAGAGGATCGGCAATTTCTTTTTCTGGCATCACGAGAGCGATTGTCCAGTTTGTATCTCCGAGCTCTTGAAAATAAACACGATTGCTGCCGTTTTCGTCAGTAAACGTCTTCATTCCTGATTTCTCTTCTAGAAGAGAAGGACCGATTGCTGCCAAGGAAGCATTCTCGTCAGATTGAACGGAATGATTCATCAGCTTGTCTGCTTGAGGATGAGCGAGATATCTCCCTTTTTGATCCACCAAAAAGGCCCAGCCTGTTTCGCCTACTTTTGTACTGGAGACGAGCTTTTCCACGTCAGTGAGTGTAATATCGTCCGTAGCCACACCCAGAAGCTTTTTATCCGGAGTGTAAAATGGGGCTACTACTGTCACCATGGAGACCTTGGAAACCTCGTCATAGTACGGCTCGGAATAATCCGTTTCCTTCTTGGTCGAAATACCGAGCTTGTACCAGTCTTGATTTGGATAGTTATAGGAATCGCTGCTGTACTCAGCTGTAATGGTAACCTTGCCGTCGGTCTTAGCCCCGTAAGTAGCAACAAGTTTCTTGTTCGGGTCAAAAGCGTATGGTTCCATGAAAATTCCCATTCCAACCGTCGTATCATTAATGAGGACAGTTTTGGACAGCAGGGAATTTAATTGCTCTAGCGAATTTGAAACAGGACCGACTTCAATAAAGCGAGCCATACTCAACGTTACCTTGCTATGGGCTTCCAGTTGCTTTTCCACATTACTGCCGACCATATCTAGTTGATAGTTCATTTTGTCTTCAATTTCCCGATTCAGTTGGTCGACAGAGAACCAGAAACCGATGCCCACGACGAGCAAAAGAGTTAAGATAATGACAGGCAGAGTAATGGTCAGTGTTCGAGCACGAAGACTTTTAAAACGAAGCATGAAACCGCTCTCCTTTGAATTTTTGCTAAAATGATTATTATTCCTTATTATCGGATAGATTAAGACTACCTGTTATGATGGATTTAGGCAAATGAGGAGAAATATTCATACTAATCAGAAAATGTTGCATGAATCTAAGCAAATCGAGTAAAATGGATAGACCAAAATCTTACTTCGATTCATTTATTGGTAGCATTTGCGGGTGGAGTGTTAGTGGGCATATAAGCTACAATGCGGATACAGACAAAGTTTCGACCAAAAAACGGACGTGGACGTTTCATTGGCGAATAGGGAGGGAGACTATATGAGTTTTTGTTGTGGTGCTGGAATGGTAGGTTCCGTAGGCTCAGTCCGTCATTATAAAACGCTTGTACACAATGTCCCGATCATGTTTTGTCCTGTATGTGACAGAATTGAGGTTCATCCTGGTATTGAGGGAGAATATGAAATTTTAGTAGAATATGCTCAAGGAGATCAGGCTCCAGAAGTGGATTTTGCTGACTTTGTGAGTGTTGACAATACATCCGAGTTGTTTGAGAATTGTACCATGACGGATGAAGCAGCCAGCTTCGCCGAAGTGTTAAAGCAGCAGATCGATATTTCACTTGATCTGCTCGGGGTCGCCAAGGAGTTACAGGATGACGATTGGCGGGAAGCATTGATGATTCGTTTAAGACGGTTAAGCGAGCGATTGAAGCAGTACAATAAAAGAAAAGCTAATGTCGCACAAGAACGCATGACCTGAGTTGACGTGGGAGGCAGTGTGAATGTTTCATTTGAAAGCCGTTCACCACATCGCATTGAATTGTAGTGATGTTGTGAAGGTAGCTCGTTTTTTTAAGGACATTTTGGAAGTCCCTATCCCGGAAGAGAATATGACGGAAGGAGCACCTGTCTACTTTCAAATTGGCACATACACACGGATCGGTCTTCATCCTCATGGCGGGGAAGCTGGGAAAGGCGGCGTAGGGCAAGTCGATCATCTCGCCTTCTCTGTGCAGAGCCGAGCTGAGCTGGACTATCTGGTCGATAAGCTGGAGGCAGAAAATATTTGCTATCGTGGCCCAATTACACAGCCTACTAGCTATAATTTGTATTTTGAGACACCCGATGGTCACCACCTTGAGGTGCGACTGGATAAAGACGAGTTTGATGAGTAGTGTTTGCGAAAAGCATCTGCGTAAAGCGGATGCTTTTTTGTTATGGATGATCTTCTTTACGTTTTAAAAGGTACCGATGAACCAACAAAGCTGTTGAGAAGAAAAAGCACAGAGCTCGCAGACCTTGACAACGCCTACCCAGTCGGAACTTAAAAAAGGGACCCGGTTGTCGAACACTTCTTCCTTGAGAAACTTCCGCCCGTAGGGTGGCTTTGGCTCGACGGTCCCCTTTTTTAAGTGGAGACGGCCAGTCAATCCCCCTTGCGGGCGTGTCAGAGTCGAAGAGAACTGTGCTTTTTCTTCTCCTCCACTATGCTGACTCAAAAGGCCTTTCTAACAATGTCGAGAAAAAGATGTCCCCCCTGACAACAGCCGACAGTGACTCTCATTCCTCGCCAAAGGATTCGACCTGACAGGCCACGAACCCAATTGGGAAGAGAGGGGTGGCGTGCAGATGATCGGAATGGGCAGACTGCTTTTTGAACTGGGCGAGAGACTGCAAGGAAAAGCACACTTGCGATTCATAACAGAAGGATGGGAGCGCAGGATCGGAATTGTAGTGGATGATTCACCGGCACAGTGGCAATTGACGATAGCAAAAGGCGTTGCATCCTGGAATGTATGGACAGAGGAGCAGCCTGCCGATTTGATCATCAGAGGAGAGGAGAAACAAATGCACATGCTGTTCGGCGGCGATGAGCTCGTCTATGTTTTAGCCAAAGAAAAAGTGCAAATAGCGGGGCCATTGCGCGACCAACTGAAGCTCGATGCCATTTTGCGACTGACCTGTCGGTGAACTGTCCAATGGTCATTGTGATATAATAGGAAGAAACGGTTTTGGAGGAGGCGCTTTGATGTCTACTGTGATGTCGTTGCAACAAGCGGTTGCCGCACGTAAAGATGCTATTGCCGAAACATTCTGTCATCTGCATGAGAATCCGGAGATAAGCTGGAAGGAAGTAGAAACGACTCGTTATTTGGCGGAGCGCATGCGTGCCTTGGGACTGCGTGTTACGACTTTTGACGATTGTACAGGATTAGTGGCTGAATGGGGCGAAGGGAAGCCAGTTGTTGGCTTGCGCACAGATATCGATGCTCTCTGGCAAGAAGTGAACGGTGAGTGGCGCGCGAATCATTCCTGCGGTCATGACGCCCATATGACGTTGATCGTGGAAACGGTAGAAGCATTGGTTGCCGCTGGATATCAACCGCCGGGAACGTTAAAAATTTTGTTCCAACCAGCAGAAGAAAAAGGAACGGGAGCATTGAAGCTGGTGGAGAAGGGTGTCGTCGATGACATCGATTATTTGTACGGTGTTCACCTAAGACCGATTCAGGAGATGGCAAATGGAACGGCGGGACCCGCCATCTACAACGGTGCAGCCATGTTTCTCTACGGGGAAATCACAGGAGTCGCTGCCCACGGAGCGAGACCGCATCTCGGGATCAATGCGATTGAAGTAGCGGGAGCGATTATTTCAGGTCTCGGTCAAGTACATATTAATCCAATGGTGCCCGCCACCGTCAAAATGACCATGCTGCAAGCCGGGGGAGAGAGCTACAACATTATTCCGGACAAGGCGCGTTTTGCCCTCGATCTGCGTGCGCAGACGAATCAGGCGATGGATGACCTGGTGAATCGAGTTCGTCAAATGATTGACGGAGTCGCGATGTCTTTTCAGGCACGCATAGAGGTAGAGGCCGGGTCTCGCATGGTAGCGGCAGAGGTCGATGATCAAGCCAAGGCATTTATGGAGCAGGCGATCGTAGATGTGCTCGGTCAAGAGAATTTGCGAGCGGCGCCTGTCAGTCCGGGAGCGGAGGATTTCCACTACTATACCGTGGAACGTCCTCATATCAAGGCGACGATGCTGGCTCTTGGATGTGATTTGGTACCAGGGCTGCATCATCCCCTGATGCATTTTGAACGCTCGGCCTTGGAAAAAGGTGTGGCGATTTTGTGTCAGACAGTCGTGAAGACGTTTGAAAATACGTAAATCTTTATGCCTTGTGAGAGCAACACTGAGAGAGTAAACTCTTGGTGTTGCTCTTTTTGTGGGGAAATGTCTCTGCGTACCTAACGAATAATCGATAGACTGGTTGGTTTGTGGACAAAATACTGCTGTTGGGGAATAATACGCATGAGGAGGGTTATTCACACATTCTCCATAAGAGATTATAAAATTATGTAGCTTATTTAGCTAAATGTGATATACTAATTACAAATCGAGCGACAATTAGAAAGTCACAATAAATGGTACACATTTTGGGAAGGAGATCGTTCACACATGGAAACCAATACGGTTCAAAAGCTTACTGACATTCTTGGAGCTACGAAAGTGTATCATAACTTGCCTGTAGCTAATCTTGTTGAGATGGCAGTGAAGCGTGGCGAAGGGATTTTGACCGATAAGGGGGCGCTCAATGCGCTAACAGGGAAGTTTACCGGCCGTTCGCCAAAGGACAAATTTGTGGTGGACGAAGCTTCCGTACACGATAAAATCAACTGGGGTCCGGTTAACCAACCAATCAGTACCGAAAAATTCCAAGCACTTCAACAAGACGTGCTCAAATACTTACAATCCAAAGATGAATTGTTTGTCTTCGATGGCTTTGCAGGGGCAGATACAACCTATCGCCTGCCAATCCGCGTAGTCAACGAATTCGCTTGGCATAATCTGTTTGCACGTCAGTTGTTCATCCGTCCGTCCGAAGAAGAACTGGCTGCGCATGAATCAGAATTCACGGTTATCTATGCACCTAATTTCAAAGCCAATCCTGCGGTACACGGCACGAACTCCGAGACCTTCATCGTATTGAGCTTTGAGCAAAAGACAGTGTTGATCGGTGGCACTGAGTATGCAGGCGAAATGAAAAAGTCGATCTTCAGCGTAATGAACATGCTGCTTCCAGAGCGCAACGTACTCTCGATGCACTGCTCTGCAAACGTAGGCAAAGACGGAGACGTTGCTCTTTTCTTCGGATTGTCCGGTACAGGAAAAACAACACTGTCTGCTGACCCGGACCGTTTCTTGATCGGTGACGATGAGCACGGCTGGTCTGACAATGGCGTGTTCAATATTGAAGGCGGATGCTATGCAAAATGCGTCAAGCTGTCTGAAGAAGGCGAACCGCAAATCTGGAAAGCAATCCAGTTCGGTACCGTACTTGAAAATGTAGACGTAAATGAAGCAACTCGTGTAGCAGACTACGATAGCACCAAATATACAGAGAATACACGCGCTGCGTACCCAGTAGAAGCAATTCCGGGTGCTGTGATTCCAGGCGTGGGCGGGCAACCAAATGTCATCGTCTTTTTGACAGCCGATTCGTTCGGTGTATTGCCGCCAATCTCCAAGCTGAATAAAGAGCAAGCGATGTACCACTTCCTGTCTGGCTACACCAGCAAAATGGCAGGCACAGAGCGTGGCGTAACTGCTCCGCAAACAGAGTTTTCTACTTGCTTCGGTTCTCCATTCTTGCCACTGCATCCTGTCGTATATGCAGAAATGCTCGGTAAGAAGATTGACGAGCGCAAGGTTCAAGTATACCTGGTGAACACTGGTTGGACTGGTGGCCCGGTAGGTGTTGGGCAACGTATGAAGCTGTCCTACACACGTGCGATGGTAACAGCAGCATTGAACGGTGAGTTGGAAAAAGTAGACTATGTAGCTGATGAGATCTTCGGGGTACAAGTGCCGACTTCTTGCCCGAACGTTCCTGCTGAAGTTCTGCAACCTCGCAATACATGGGCAAACAAGGAAGATTACGACAAGCAAGCGGCTGATCTGGCTGCACGCTTCATTGAGAATTTCGAGAAGAAATTCCCGAATGCAACAGATATCGCGAATGCGGGTCCTAAAGTAAAGTAATCGAACAGGAAAGAAACGGGTAGACGATAAGGTCTATCCGTTTTTTCTTCGTGAAAATAGAAAAAACCGTCAGCCTGTGACCGACGGTTTTTATCTCATGTTACTAGCTGCCATCGAATACTTTCGAAGTATTGATTGGTACAACTTTTCCATTTGACTGACGGAAAAGAGTCAGGTAAGCTTCCGAGGGGAGTCCTTCAATAGTGTGATAGCGATACATAACGAGAAACTCCTGATCACTCATTCCTGTCAGATTGACATAACCTTTGGAAACGACTTCTTTCTCTGGTCCGCAATAGTACAAGCTGCCTTTTACATCGGAAGTGTCACAAGGAAGCGGCAAGGTGTCTTTTGCCTGCTTGACAATTGCTTCTGGAATGCTACTGCCACCGTTGTTTCCGCCAGCGCCTGAAAAACGGACAGCAGGAGTTTTATTGTCCCATTCCTGCTTAATGCCGAGTGCATTGGCAACAGTCGCTACAGGTGCATAAACGTTCCCATTATATATGAATGGTTCTGCATTCGTTTTGATGACCTGGTCATTGACTATCAATTTAATGTTGGAGAAACGAGCAGATACTTTCTCTGTGCCCGTTTTTGCAAAGACTGTGGTGCCACCCACGAGTAGTAAGACAGCAGCTAGTCCAATTGCGAGTTTTTTGTTACTCTTTTTCAAAATGATCCGTTCCTTTCCAGTTATCCAGTGGTGTTTTTTACAAAAAGTACCTGGAATTTAGACGGAAATGTATGCCTAAAAGTTACAAAGGGAAAAATGCTGCGGAGGCAAGAATATTTAGGAAGGGATTCATGCGCAAAATCGGACTTTCTAAATATAATGATATAAAAAATACAGATATGTTTCATTCCTTGATTTATAATTATTCTTATTATAAGATAGTTATTGAGAATGGATTGAGAATTTACCAACTCACTTTTGACGTGTATGGAGGGAATTCAGATGACAGCAGTACCGCATTTGCAAATAAAAAACCTTCGCGCCAAGATCGAGGACAAAGAGATCCTCAAAGGCCTGAATTTGGAGATCAAGGGCGGCGAAGTGCACGCGATCATGGGACCAAATGGTACCGGTAAATCGACATTGGCATCCACGCTGATGGGTCACCCAAAATATGAGGTAACCGATGGCGAAGTGCTGATCAATGACGAAGACTTGTTGGAAATGGCAGTAGACGAGCGCGCACGTGCAGGTCTGTTCCTGGCGATGCAATACCCGTCCGAAATCAGTGGTGTAACCAACTCTGACTTCCTGCGTTCCGCAATCAACGCGCGCCGTGGCGAAGGAAACGAAATCTCCCTGATGAAATTCATCCGTGAGATGGACAAAAAGATGAACACGCTGGAAATGGATGAATCTTTCTCCCACCGTTACCTGAACGAAGGTTTCTCTGGCGGTGAGAAAAAGCGTAACGAGATTCTGCAAATGATGCTCTTGGAGCCAAGCATCTGTATTTTGGATGAAATCGACTCCGGTTTGGACATCGACGCATTGAAAATCGTTGCAGCTGGTGTAAACGAAATGCGCTCCGCAGACCGCGGATTCTTGATTATTACGCACTACCAGCGTTTGCTGAACTATGTAAAGCCTGACTTCGTACACGTCATGATGCAAGGTCGTATCGTGAAGTCCGGTGGTCCTGAGCTGGCTGAACGCCTGGAGGCAGAAGGCTACGACTGGATCAAGGAAGAGCTCGGCATCGAGGACGAAACCGTAAACGCCAACGTGTAGGAAGAAGGAGGCAGCAGTGAAATGAGTGTGGATGTACAGCTACGCTTCGATTCCGAGGCGATCACCCAGTACTCCAAAGCTAATCAGGAGCCTGCCTGGTTCCTGGAAAAGCGCCTCGCTGGACTGAAGGCGGCGGGAGAGCTGGCGCTCCCTGCCTTGGAGAAAACGAAGATTGATAAATGGAATACCGTTGATTTCGATCCGTTCCAAACCACTGCGAAGGTGGCAGCGGCGAATGAACTCAGTGATTTGGTAAAAGCACAAATCGATGTCGACAGCGTGAAAAACCTGTTGGTACAAAAAAATGCTTCTACCGTTTTTCAAGCAGTATCCGATGAATTGAAGGCACAAGGCGTGATCTTCACGACTTTTGCTGATGCTCTGCAATCACATGGCGATCTCGTGCAAAAATATTTGCTGAACGTTATCGCACTTGATGAGCACAAGCTGACTGCTTTGCATACTGCAGTTGTAAATGGTGGGGTATTCCTCTACGTTCCGAAAAACGTGGAAGTAGATGTTCCACTGCAAGCTGTGTATGAAATCGCAGGCGACAACGCTCTGTTGGCTCCACATGTTTTGATCGTGGCAGAAGCGAACAGCAAAGTAACCTACGTGGACACATATGTATCTGGCGAAGGCAAAAGCATGGTTGCGAACAGCCTAGTTGAAGTATATGTAGGCGCGGGCGCATCTGTGCAAGTAGCTTCTGTACGTTCTCTGTCTGTAGACGTTCACGACTACAGCTTCCGTCGTGCAACAGTTGAGCGCGATGGAAAAATGGAATGGATTTTGGGTGAGATGAACGATGGCAATACCGTTGCCAACAACACCACTATCCTCAAGGGAACTGCTTCGATCGCAGAGACCAAATCCATTTCTGTAGGTACTGGTTCCCAACGCCAAAACCTCACTTCCCAAGTTCAGCATATCGGCACGCACACAGAGTCTGACATGGTGAGCAAGGCTGTTATGACGGATGAAGCAGTGAGTATCTTGAACGGTATCACGAAAATCGAAAAAGGCGCTGAAAAGGCAAACGGCGTACAGGCGGAAAACATCCTGATGCTGAGCGATAAATCTCGCGGTGATGCCAACCCGATCTTGTTGATCGATGAGGATGACGTTAAAGCGGGACACGCAGCTTCGGTAGGACGTTTTAGTGAAGAGTCTATCTTCTACTTGATGTCTCGTGGTATTTCCCGTCAAGGCGCAGAACGTCTGATCATTCTCGGCTTCCTGGAGCCAGTTGTCGCTGAGATTCCAGTAGAAGAAGTGAAAAACAGACTCCGTCAGGCGCTTGAAAGGAAGTTAGGCTAATGAACGCCAAGGAGCTTCGGAAATATTTTCCCATCCTACACCAAGAAGTAAACGGACATCCGCTCGTTTATTTGGATAATGGTGCAACCTCTCAAAAGCCGATTCAGGTTATCGAGGCGATGGATAAATACTACAGGGAGTATAACTCCAATGTGCACCGTGGCGTGCACACCTTGGGTAACATAGCGACAGATGGGTACGAAGGCGCGCGTGAAAAAGTTCGCGCCTTCATCAACGCCCGTGAAGCCGCAGAAATCGTCTTTACGCGTGGTACGACCTCTGCTTGTAATACGGTAGCGTACGGCTATGCTCGCAAGTACCTGGGGCCGGGAGATGAAATCGTGACCACTTTGGTGGAGCATCACGCCAATTTCATTCCATGGCAGCAGGCAGCCAAGGCGACCGGAGCGACCTTTAAGTTCATTCCGCTGGCAGAGGACGGTACCGTTACTCTGGAGGCGGTCAAGGAAACGATTACGGACAATACCAAGATCGTTGCGATTCACCATGTTTCCAACGTATTGGGGGATACTACTCCAATCAAGGAAATTGCCCAAATCGCTCATCAGCATGGCGCACTTTTGTTTGTTGATGGAGCGCAGGGTGCTCCACACAAGAAAATCGACGTCCAGGATTTGGATTGCGATTTTTATACGTTTTCAGCGCATAAGATGGCAGGTCCGACAGGCGTAGGTGTTCTGTACGGAAAGCGTGAAGTGCTGGAGCGTGTGGAGCCGATGGAGTTCGGCGGAGAAATGATCGACTACGTGGATATGTACGATTCCACCTGGAAGGAGCTTCCTTGGAAATTTGAAGGAGGAACTCCGATCATCGCGGGAGCTATCGGATTGGGAGCAGCGATCGACTTTTTGGAAGAGATCGGTATGGACAATATCGAGCGTCATGAAAAACATCTCGTCAAGTACGCGATGGAACAAATGCGCGAGATAGAAGGATTGAAGATTTACGGCCCACAGCAGGACCGCAGCTGTTTAATTACATTCAACCTGGATACAGTACATCCGCATGACCTGGCGACAGTGCTGGACAGTTACGGAATCGCAGTTCGTGCCGGTCATCACTGCGCACAACCGCTGATGCGTTGGCTGAATGTGACAGCTACCGCTCGGGCAAGCTTCTATCTGTACAACACAGAAGAAGAAGTAGATGTGCTGATCGCGGGCTTGAAGAAGACGAAGGAGTATTTCGGCAATGTCTTCTCTTGATGATTTATACCGCCGCGTCATTATGGATCACTACCAGAAACCGCGCAACCGCGGCAAGCTGGAAGAATCCGACGGACTCATTGTGAATTTGAATAACCCGACCTGTGGCGACAGCATCTCGCTCTCCTTGAAAGTGGAGGACGGCAAAGTGGTGGACGCGAAGTTCCTCGGTGAAGGCTGCTCAATCAGTATGTCATCTGCATCCATGATGACGGATGCTGTCAAAGGCAAGCCAGTAGCAGAAGCACTGGAGCTGTCGCAAAAATTCTCCGATATGATGCAAGGCAAAGAAATCGATGACTCGATTGATCTTGGTGATATCGAAGCCTTGTCTGGCGTAGCCAAGTTCCCAGCGCGAATCAAGTGTGCGACATTGGCTTGGAAAGCATTGGAGCAAGGTGTCAAACAGGCGGAGCAGGAATAGTGATGGGTAAGCGACATGAACACGAAGGAGTGAGCAACGATGGCTGTTAAAGGCCCAGAATTACAGGAATATCAGTACGGCTTTCACGATAAGGACGTTTCTGTATTCCGTACTAAAAAGGGTTTGACCCGCGAGATCGTCGAAGAAATTTCGAAGATCAAGGATGAGCCAGCATGGATGCTGGAATTCCGTCTAAAAGCATTGGACATCTTCAACAGCATGCCGATGCCAAAATGGGGCGGCGATCTGGACGACCTCGATTTTGACAGCATCACCTACTACGTAAAGCCTTCTGAAAAGCAAGGCCGTAGCTGGGATGAGGTGCCGGAAGAAATCAAGGCTACCTTTGACAAGCTGGGTATTCCAGAAGCAGAGCAAAAGTTCCTCGCAGGTGTATCTGCTCAGTATGAATCTGAGGTAGTGTACCACAACATGCAGGAAGACCTGGAAAAACTGGGCGTTCTTTTCTGCGATATGGATTCCGCAGTAAAACTGCACCCAGAAATCGTGAAAGAATACTTCGCGACAGTGATTCCGCCAGCAGACAACAAGTTTGCTGCGTTGAACTCGGCAGTATGGTCCGGTGGTTCCTTCATTTACGTACCAAAAGGCGTAAAAGTGGAAACTCCGCTGCAAGCATACTTCCGCATCAACTCCGAGAACATGGGTCAATTCGAGCGTACGCTGATCATCGCCGATGAAGATTCCTTCGTTCACTATGTAGAGGGCTGTACAGCTCCAATCTACAGCACGGATTCCTTGCACTCCGCTGTTGTAGAAATCATCGTGAAAGAACGCGCTCGTTGCCGCTACACCACGATCCAAAACTGGTCCAACAACGTATACAACCTCGTTACCAAACGTGCGGTTGCTTACGCGGATGCGAACATGGAATGGATCGATGGTAACATCGGTTCCAAGCTGACGATGAAATACCCAGCTGTTATCATGAAAGGACCTCGCGCGAAAGGTACCGTTCTTTCCATTGCAGTTGCAGGCAAAGGACAACACCAAGACGCAGGTGCGAAAATGATTCACCTGGCGCCAGATTGCACATCGACGATCATTTCCAAGTCGATCTCCCGTGATGGCGGAAAAGTAACCTACCGTGGTCTGTCGCAGTTTGGACGCAAGTCGGAAGGCTCCAAGTCCAACATCAAATGCGATACGCTGATTCTGGATAAATTGTCCACGTCCGACACGATCCCGTACAACGAGATCATGAACGACAACATCACGCTTGAGCACGAAGCGACTGTATCCAAGGTATCCGAGGATCAACTCTTCTACCTGATGAGCCGCGGTTTGTCAGAAGCAGAAGCAACTGAGATGATCGTAATGGGCTTCATCGAGCCATTCACAAAAGAATTGCCGATGGAGTACGCGGTAGAGATGAACCGTCTCATTAAGTTTGAGATGGAAGGTTCTATCGGATAAGCGTTTTTGTAACGGGTAAATACGTGTCTGATTCGTTCAGACACGTATTTTTTATTGATCCCCTGGATTGCGTGGTAATGTCTAAGTGCATGAGGGGAAAGGAAGGGGATATCTTCTGCTGCACAGGGCTAATTAATTTAAATCACTCGTCACTTTTGCCAAAGTACATAAAAACACACCAAATTCCAATAACTAAATAGAGGAAACCAAACAATCCAATTGCCACACTCGTTAACAATAAATATAGGCCAATCAAGCAAATGATAATTGAACCTGTCTTTTGCAAAGTTGTTTTTTTCATAATACTCACCTATGTATAGGAATTTACAAAAAATGTATCACGAAGTTTGTTTATTTACAAATTTCCAAATGAAGTGCCACGACTATCCAGGCAGTCTGAAAGATGTACAAATACGTCTTGATTTATGTTAATCCGCCTTACAGCGAGGAAACCATGAGAACTGAGGGAGAACAGTAGAACGGGAAAATAAAAAGCCCGACCATTGGATCGGGCAAAAGAAATCCTTCTATGATGCTATCCAATCGATGACAAATGAAATGGATATCACTGCGATGTGAGTGTATTCCTGAAACTTTTTAAACAAGGGAACACCTCCAAAAGCGTTTCCTAAATCATACCATGTCAAAGTCGTAATGATCGAGTCAGTTTAACTTATGACGCTGTTTTAATATAGAGTATAGAAAGATGAGCAAACATCCAATAAGACTTACACAGCTTATCAAGGTATCGTATGGATGGTAATTGTACTCCAAATCCTGAATTGTGTTCATACTCCATAATAGGATGGGGATCACAAGAAAATAATGCAATTTTGTATCATCAACAAACCTGACATAGACAAGAGCAAGGAAAGTGGAAATGGAAAAAATCTGAAGGAAATCCTGCATTTCATCGAATGAAATTGTTACCGGAATGTCACTTGCAAGAATCATTTGCATACACCAAAGAAGAAAGAACCAGCCAGTTGCTAATGTGCCCACTGTGAGCTTTAAAAATAATTTCATAGATAAATTACTCCCTGTATTCAAGTTGATATATAAGAATTGTGGGAAAATCGCACCATTAGTTTAGTTCATGGATTACTCATAGTGAGGGGATGAGGGTCAAAGTAATATAGTAATTCGACAATCCCCCAAAAAAGGATAAATGTGAACAGTGCATACAGCCATCTTTTACGAAGTGACTGGGAATTTACGATAAAACCCCAACTAAGTAGGGGTAGTGTTATCAATATGATGGATACGAAGTCGGTCATGCGGAGTTCACTCCTTTACGTTTTATTACTTAAATGGAGAATATTGGTTACTTTTTCAATGCGGTCAATGAGAACGGAGAAATGATCGGGCTTGCGCCGGGTGTGACCGTCATTTCAGTCATATATGCCGGAAAAACATCCAAGCTGACAGTCTATATGGGCTTGTGCAGAGCTGATCAGTCGACTTTCCATTAGTAATCGATCTGTCACGATTGTAGAAGGTGAAGAGGAAGAGATCACAGCAACCGTCTACTACCGGGATCAATCGAAAAAAGATATAACAGACGAAGTGGTATGGTCCAGTGAAGACGAGGAGATTGCCACCGTAGAAAAATGGCTACATTACGGTACATACAAAAGGAACTCCGAAGCTCAAGGTGAAGTACCATGGAAAAAGCATGACGATTTGGGCGAAAGTCACGAAATAAACAAGAACAGTGCCCTTGGGATAACCGGGGGTTTTTTGTACGTGTTCAAACATGTACATTCGCTTCACACAATGATAAAATGTTCGTATATACAAGATAACGCTGCCTAACATCAACAAAGTATGCCAACGTATCCAGGCATGCTTTTTTCGGGCGAGCACAAACCTTTTCACAAATGTGCAGCTGCTCTTTTATGAGCAGGCAGCCATAGAGGTTTTCATACTTTTTGGAGCGGGGTTGCACATATGATAGTGGTAAAGCAATTAATGGATCATTGCCGCCGCTTTTTTGGAAGTGGAGGAGAGCTGTATCAATCCGAGGATGCGGATATCCTGATTGCCGTCTATCCAGCTACGCGCAAGCGAGGATGGTGGACGTATGCCACGCTTGAGCTGCATAAGATGGGAGCCACAGAGTATCTCGTCTATTCCTATCAGTTTGAGCAAAGAATGATCACGCATTTGGCAAGAGTAGCAGCCCAGGTAATTCGTCAGTGGGAGAGTCAATCTACCCGTATGGAGTCTGGGAGTATCTTTTCACTCGAGGATACAATCGTGGAAAAATCGGTTTTGAATCATATGGTACTGACCCCTGCCTATTATGAAGAGGCTGGACTTGAATATTATACAAACGGCAAGGACGTAATCAGGTTCATGATGCTTCATGCAATCGCGGATTCTGAAGCAAAGTTTTTGGAACAATATGGACTTATGGCATTACAGGAATGGTTAGCGCACTCCGGTGTCGATTCCCTGAATGTTACACGTACGCCTGCCATCTGAGAAGGGAGCGAGCGAAATGTCAGCGATTCGCTTGAGAGTCACCGTAGTAGTGGAACACGAAGGGAAAGTCCTCCTCATCCGTGAGCAGACACAACGAGGCATCTTTTACAATCTGCCAGGGGGAATCGTAGAATATTTGGAAGCGATTCCAGACGCGGCGAAAAGAGAAGTGATGGAAGAGACCGGACTCCTTGTGGAAATGGAGCGATTGATCTGGATAGACGATCGGATCGATCAGGAAGGGAACGGAAAGCATACAGTCGGAGTAGGAGTTCTGGCGAAGCTCGTCGGTGATCAGACAACCCCTACGCCAGGTGGTATCGTCGATGAAGAAATCGAATGGGCTGGCTGGGTCACGATAGACGAGTGGAAACAACTGCCGAACGACCACAAAACACGCCCGGATCAAGTCAAGCAAGTCTTGTCTGATCCCACTTATCAACCGATGTACTTAGGAAATATGCTGAGCCAAGCAGAATAAAAACAAGAGACACCGCCCTTTTCCTAGTGAAGAGGAGCGGTGTTTTTTCTTACGTTTTTTGCTGTACGGAAGCTTTTCTTCCTTTTGCGACAGCGAACACGACAATAACTGCTGAGAGAACAGCACCGAGTGTCAATGGCTCTGACAGGAGGAGCCAAGCGGCGATGATCGATAAAAAGGGTTGAAGGTATTGAATTTGACTGACCTTGGAGACGCCACCGAGTGCCAGGCCGTGATACCAGGCGAAAAAACCGAGAAACATACTGATTACGCTAATATAGCCAAAACCGATCCAGACAGGCCAAGTGGCTAGTTTTAATTCAGCGAGCAGCGGACCTGCGAGCGGAACGATGAGAAAAGGAAAGGCAAAGATCAACGACCAACTGATGACCTGCCAACCACCCATTGTCTTGGAGAGCTCACCGCCAACCGCGTATCCGATCGCCGCACTGATGACCGCCCCGAGCAAGGCGAGATCTGCCCATTGGAGGGCACCAAAGCCAGAACTGATCGCGTAGGCGATAATCGTCACACAGGCGATCACACTAGAAATCCAATACTTCCGGGTGGGGCGTTCTCCTGAAAAGAATATCGCTGCGCCTGCCGTGGCCAATGGCAATAGCGCAATGATGACTGCGCCGTGCGTAGCGGGCACTCTCTCCATCGCCCACGACGAGAAAAACGGGAAGCCCGCTACTACTCCGGCGGAAACGAGAAACAGTTTCTTGGTTTCTTGCCAGGTAGGAAACGATACTCGTTTGATTAGGAGCACCAAAGCAGCCAGTACAGCCGCGATCAACGCTCGTCCCAACCCTGCTGAGAGGGGAGAGAGCGCGGTTACAACCACCTTCGTTGCAGGCAAGGTCAAGCTGAAGCTAAGAACCCCGATGAAGCCATACAGCAAGCCCATTTTCTCTGTATGGAGCTGCTCAGGAGTGGTTGGCTGCTCTGTTTGTACGGCTTGCTTCTCGATAGGAAGCTGTGCACTCATCCGAATCCCATCCTTTATCGAATAAAAGTTTTCTGTTGTTCCATCTTAGAGGCGACCGAGCATAAACGGTAGAGCCAATTGGCAGCAGGAGCAGTAAGCCAATTTGTCGAAAATGAGGAAAACGTAAACAGGAAGTGTGGAGGGCGGATCAGGATGGAATGGAAGCCGGACAAAGATGCGGGAGTCCCGATCTATATGCAAATCGCCAAAGAGCTGGAACGACAGATTGTGCTAGGAGTGCTGTCCCCTGGTACATCTCTGCCGCCAGAAAGAGTGTTGGCGCGGCGCTTTGGCGTCAATCGTGGGACGGTATCGGCAGCGTACGAAGAATTGCGAGCAAAAGGTATTTTGCAATCGTGGCAAGGGAGCGGTACTTGGGTCAGTCGTGATTTATGGGGCGTCAAACAAATGCCAAACTGGTATACCTACACGAACGGCGGGGCATTCTTGCCAGCCTATCCACTCGCGAAACGAATTCAGGATGCGTGCTTCGATTCTTCGATCATCAATCTGGCAAAGGCTGAATTGGCAACGTCGATGATCCCGTCATGGATACCAACGACGACGGGGGAAGAAGACGAGATCAAGCTTGAGCTGGGCTACGCACACCCAAAGGGGGAGCCGCGTCTGCGTGAAGCGCTGGCTGTGCATTTGCAAGAAACCTACGGCATTCACGCTTCTCCCGACGAAATTTTGGTGACGTCAGGAGCGCAGCAGGCATTGCATCTGATTACACTATGTCTCTTGAATCCTGGAGATGCAATCGCAATGGAGGGACCCTCCTATTCGTATTCCTTGCCCTTATTCAGTTCAGCTGGCCTGCGTTTATTTCGCTTGCCGATGGATGAGGACGGTATTGTACCCGAGGCTGTCTACGACTTGCAGCGGGAGCATCGGATTCGCATGGTTTTCGCCAACCCGACCTATCATAATCCAACCGGGACGATTTTAAGTGAGACACGGCGAGCCCAGTTGCTCGATATTTGTCAGGAGCTGCGCCTCCCACTTGTGGAAGACGACGCTTACGGCGCATTGACACTGGCCGGAAGCCCTAGACCGCCCAAGCCGATCAAAGCCATCGACAAGACAGGTGCTGTTCTGTATGTCGGGAGCCTTTCGAAAACGATTGCGCCAGGCTTGCGGATTGGCTGGCTGGTGGGACCAAGATCTGTCGTAGAAAGACTAGCCGATGCCAAGCAGCAAATGGACTTTGGCACGAGCAGCGTCTCCCAGCAGTTCGCCCGGCATTTTGTTGAGCGAGAGAGCTGGAACAATCAGCAGCAGCGGATGTCTCGTTACTTGTTGGAGCAGCAACAAACGATGGTACGCGCTATGCACAAGCATCTCTCCGATTTCGCCGTATGGAACGAGCCGGGTGGCAGCTATCATATTTGGTGTCGGTTGCTTGCTCCCAGGGACGAAAAAGAATTGCTGGATGATGCGATCAGAGAGGGAGTTGTCTTCACACCTGGCAGCGTCTATGGAGCGGAAGCGGGGTGGCTGCGACTGACCTATTCGTGGGAGTGCCCGGCGAATATCGAGGAAGGAATTCAACGGATCCAAAGAGTCCTTCAGCAGAAAAAGCGATAAGAAAAGGGATTATTTCCTTATTTATGAAACTAATTTCCACCTCACTCGTATGCACTATAGAGGCAATTTTAGAAAGGGGGGACAGTCGTGGGCGTACTTGAAACCGTCTACATGGTCTGCCTTGTACTTGGTCTAATCTACACGGTCATCTCGCTGTTGTTTGGCGATTCGCTCTCGGATTGGCTGGGACATCTGCATCTGCCTATTGCACAGCCCATTTTGTTGGTCAGCGGCATGACTGCCTTTGGCGGAGCGGGGTATCTGTTAACGCGGTACACTTCTCTGGGGACGCTTGTCGTGTTGATGCTGGCTGCTGGCATTGGCATCGCATTGGCTCTTGTCTCTTACTTCCTGTGGGTAAAGCCAATGAGTCAAGCGGAAAATTCCACGAGCTATTCCATGAGTCAACTAGGAGGAAAGCTGGGGGAAGTCGGGACGACGATCCCTGCGGAAGGACTGGGAGAGGTGCTGCTGCCGATGATTAGTGGAACCACTTACCATATGGCAGCGAGTCTGGAGGGCCAGATTATCCCGCAAGGAACCCGTGTCGTTGTAGTCGAGGTGCGTGACCATGTCTTGTATGTGATCCCCTTTTACACTGAATCTGGCGAAGGAGATGAGAAATGATGGTAGATCCCGGCATTTTGACGATAGTAGGTGTTGTCGTCGCAGTCTTTCTTGTTTTGGGTATTGCCTTTTGGGCTCGGTACAAAACAGTGGGTGCAGATGAAGCCATGATCGTGACGGGTAGCTATCTCGGCTCGAAAAACGTACTCAGTGACGAATCCGGGCGCAAGATGAAGATCGTCCGCGGAGGCGGCGCATTTATCCTCCCTATTTTTCAACAAGCAAACTTTCTGAGTCTTCTGTCTCATAAGCTGGACGTATCGACTCCTGAGGTGTATACCGAACAGGGCGTTCCTGTCATGGCAGACGGTGTAGCGATCATCAAGGTTGGCGGCTCGATTGAAGATATCGCGACCGCATCCGAGCAATTTATGGGCAAGAGTGACGAGGCACTGCGCGGTGAAGCACAGGAAGTACTCGAAGGCTATTTGCGGGCAATCCTCGGCAGTATGACGGTAGAGGAAATTTACAAGAACCGTGAGCGATTCGCACAAGAGGTGCAAGCGGTAGCGACAAAGGATTTGAAGAAAATGGGGCTGTCCGTTGTCAGCTTCACGATCAAGGATGTCCGGGACAAAAACGGCTATTTAGCTGCCCTTGGAATACCGCAAATCGCTGCGGTGAAGCGTGATGCGACCATCTCACAGGCTGACGCGGACAAAGAAGCGCGGATCAAGCAGGCTCAGGCAGAGGAAGAGGCACGTAAGGCAGAGCTGCTGAAGGAAACGAACATTGCTGAAGCTGAAAAGGAAAAAGAGCTGAAGGTAGCGGCGTTTAAGCAAGAGCAGGATAAGGCGAAGGCGAGCGCGGACCAAGCCTACAAGCTGCAAGAAGCTGTCGCCAAGCAGCAGGTAACAGAAGAAGAGATGAAGATCGATCTCGTCCGCAAGCAGAAGGAAATCGAGCTGGAGGAAAAAGAAATTCTTCGCCGCGAAAAGCAATATGATGCGGAAGTGAAGAAAAAGGCCGACGCCGACCGTTACTCAGTGGAACAGGCGGCAGAAGCGGAAAAAGCGAAGAAGCTGAGAGAAGCAGACGCAATCAAGTACCGCATTGAAGCTGAGGCAAAAGCCAATGCCGAGCAGAAGCGTCTGGAAGGCTTGGCGATTGCCGAGGCTGAAAAAGCCCGCGGTAGCGCTGAGGCAGAAGTCACACGCCTCAAGCTCGAAGCCGAAGCAGAAGGGAAAGAGAAGCTGGCTGAAGCATTTGAAAAATTCGGTCATGCGGCTGTCCTCGATATTATTGCGAAAATGCTCCCTGAGCTGGCTGAGAAAATTGCCGAGCCAATGAAGGCGATCGACAAAGTAACGATCGTGGATGCGGGAGGCGGTCAGGGAGATGGCGTCAATCGTCTGAGCGGGAATGTTACGAAGCTGATGGCCCAACTGCCTGAGATGCTAAAAGACGTGTCAGGCTTGGATATGAATAAGATGATCTCGGACTTTATGCAAAAGGGTGGTAACGTGCCAGCCCAGCAACCGCCTGTACCTGTAAAAGTTCAGGTTGAGACCGATTCTATTCCGGAGGACGAAAAGAAATAATCAAATCGATCAGAAGAGTAGTGCCCCTTTTTAGCGAGGGGCACTTTTTTGTGGAAAGAAAATCAAGGATAGTGTACCTGCTTCACACGTCCGTATCCTCTCAACAATTCGCTGACCGTAACGAATGTATACCCTCTATTTTTTAGTTCAGGCAATATTTGCTCGAGTGCTTGAACGGTCTGTCTGCGATTGCCTCCGTAATCATGAAATAGCACGATGTCTCCATTCCGCGCGTTGTTCAAAACCTTGTTAACGATTTTTTTTACACCGGGATCACTCCAATCACGTGTGTCTTGATGCCATGACCACATGATCACGAGAAAACCGGCTTGCTTGACTGTATCGACGACGGTCTCGTCATAATATCCCCCTGGGGGACGAAAGAGGGTGGGACGAACCCCGGTTGTTGAATAGATCGTCTCCTGCGTTTTTTGCACCTCTTCTAACAGTCGTTTCGCTGACAGCTTTCGAATATCTGGATGACTGTAAGTGTGATTGGCAATTTCATGTTGATCATTCGCGAGAGATTTGACAATTTCCGGGTACTGGCTCACTCGATTGCCTACGACAAAAAAGGTAGATTTCGCTTGGTATTGCTTCAGCAACGCTGCGATCTGAGGAGTGTATACCTGATCAGGACCATCGTCAAAGGTAAGGGCAATCACCTTGCTCTCTGTCGGCACCTCCCAAACGATATCTCCTCTTGTTTCGTAATACTCACGATTTTTTCCCCGAATGGCATTGGCTGTCTCGCTGAAGGAAGGAGCAAGAATGACAGCTAGCAAAAGGGGGAAAAAGAGGATATGCTTTTTCATTCGTTCACCTCGTTGCAGAGACTTTCGAACTAGGTAGCTGTAGGTGATGATGTACTTACCGTTACTATGCGATAAATCTTGACGAATATTCTTTTGTGTCTCCGTGGAAAAGACACTTGTTCTTTTTGTGTGGATAATTTAAGCTAGTAAAAGCATAAAACGTGAGAGTTGGGTGGAGGAATCAATCATGAAGGTAGCAAAATTCGGGGGAACATCTCTGGCGAATGCCGAGCAAATAAAAAAAGTATGCCAAATTGTTATGGCGGATCGGGACAGACGATTGATTGTTGTATCGGCACCTGGGAAGCGGCACAAGGAAGACACGAAGGTTACTGATTTGTTAATTGCCTATGCTGAGCGATCTTTGGCTGGGGAGCCTATAGGGGAAGCGAAACAAGCAATTTTCTTGCGCTATCGGGAGATTGTGGCAGATCTCGGGCTTTCTGCCGAGATCGGTCAGGCGATCGAAGCGGAGCTCGAGGAGGTTCTCGCAAACAAGGCGGGCTTGTCCGCAGATAGATTCATGGATGCTGTCAAAGCAGCCGGAGAGGATACATGCGCCAAAGTTGTTGCTCGTTATTTGCAGAGCTTGGGTGAGGTGGCGACCTACATGAATCCAAAGGATGCAGGAATGCTGGTTACGGATGAAGCAAGCAATGCTCATATCCTCCCTGAAGCGTATGCCAAATTGGCGACATTGCGAGAGCGGGAGGGAATCGTTATTTTCCCTGGCTTCTTTGGTTATTCGCGTGCAGGTGATCTGGTTACTTTTTCACGAGGTGGCTCGGATATTACGGGATCGATTCTGGCTGCGGCGGTTCAAGCAGAGGTCTACGAGAATTTTACCGATGTCGACTCTGTGTATGTGGTCAATCCAAACCTGATTGACGATCCGAAAAAAGTAACAGAGATTACGTACCGAGAGATGAGGGAGTTGTCCTATTCCGGCTTTAGTGTGTTCCACGAGGAAGCGTTGATTCCCGCATATCAAGCAGATATACCCGTATGCATCAAGAATACGAACAATCCGTCTGCGCCTGGCACGATGATCGTGGCTGAGCGAGGATCTGCTACAAACAGGGTGTCGGGGATTGCAAGTGACGGCGGCTTTTGCAGCATTTACGTCAGCAAGTATTTGATGAACCGAGAAATTGGCTTTGGCCGCAAGCTGCTGCAAATTCTGGAGGAGGAAGAGCTTTCGTATGAGCATACGCCATCTGGAATTGATAACATTTCCGTCATTCTGCGCGAGCGCGATCTCACGGAAGAGAAGGAACAGCGGATTGTAGAGCGCATCCGCCAAGAGCTATTCGCCGATGACGTCGCTGTTCAGCATAGTCTTGCGCTCGTTATGATTGTCGGAGAGGGCATGCGTCAATCTGTGGGAACAACTGCGAGAGCCACTACGGCGTTGGCTGCTGCGAAAATCAATCTGGAAATGATCAATCAGGGGTCATCAGAAGTAAGCATGATGTTCGGGGTAAAAGCCGAAGAGGCAGATCGTGCTGTGATTGCATTGTATCAAGAGTTTTTTGGAGGAGAAGAACCAGTGGTATCCTCATCGGCACAAGCCGCTTCTGTCAGTGTGTAGTGGCGTGCTTCAAATAACCCGCTATTTGCATCCTGTACCCATTGATAGACACGCCATTCTGGCAGTGCAGATGCGAGTCCCACAATCCAATAGCTGAGCGTGGGATAATGCCAGCCAGCTATGTCGCGTGCAGAAGGGATTGGCGGTGTATGGGGGTGTGTATGCAAGACACCTAACCATTGAAGATTGTTCTTGCGGATGTGTTGCAAGGCTTGAAGAAACGTTGTCCCATCCCAAGCGAATACGTGCTTGTCAGGTGAGATGGGCATCGGTACATAGGCCGTAATCGTTGCACCATGACCTGCGAGCAAAGCAGAATACTCATAAGGAAACGCCTCTTGTGCTTCGGCCAGGAGGCGTTTCGCTACTTTTTTCGTCAGGAATATTTTGTTATTCTTAATCGCAAAGGGGTCACCCAACCAAGCGGGATTTTTCATTCGGCTTTCGTCCTTCTTCTTTATTCGGCATGATTTGGAGGTTAACAATCGATGACTACGATACATGTGGGAGTTTGCGGCTGGGGCGATCAGCATGAATTGTACGTACAAGGTGTGCGCAATCGGGACAAGCTGTCGGTATATGCCAGCCACTTTCCAATTGTAGAGGTGGATAGTTCTTTTTACGCTATTTTACCACAGCGAAATTACGAATCGTGGGTGAAGGATACACCTGAACGATTTGGCTTTATCGTCAAGCCTCATCAAGGGATGACGGGGCATCAACGGGGGGACGCTTCGGGAAGCAGACGGGAATTGTTTCGTCAGTTCGAAGAGAGCATTCAGCCAGTCGTGGAGGCGGGCAAGCTTAAAGCATTACTGTTTCAGTTTCCACCGTGGTTCGATTGTACACGAGAGCATGTCCAGTATGTGACTGCTTGCCGCCAAGCCATGCAGGCGTATCCGTTTGCAGTGGAGTTTCGCCATCAAAGCTGGTTTGAATCACGGTATTCGGAGCGAACGCTGGATTTCTTGCACAAGATCGAAGCGACACATGTTGTATGTGATGAACCGCAAGTCGGAAAAGGCTCGGTTCCAATTGTTCCTGCCGTGACGAAGCCATCCTTGGCGTTGGTCCGCTTTCATGGGCGCAACAAAGCGGGCTGGCGAGATCCGGGAGAGGGACAAAATTGGCGGGATGTCCGTTATTTATATCGATACAGTGAGACAGAGCTTGCAGAGTGGGTTGAACACATTAGGCTGCTCGAACGGGAAGCGGATGAAGTCTGCATTTTGTTCAACAATAATTCTGGAGGAGATGCAGCAGCGAATGCGAAGCAGTTTTCGGAGATGCTTGGCCTTGCACCTACTGGTCTGAATCCTCGTCAGATGGACCTGTTCTCCACGTAGCAAGAAAGAAGGGAAGTTTCATGCTTGCAATAATAGCTGTCTTGTTTGTCATCATCGGAGTCGTGGCTGGCATCATTGGCAGTATCGCGGGTCTGGGTGGTGGGATTTTTTTCGTGCCCGCCCTGCTATATTTTGGGAACTGGTACATGCCTGGATCGATGAACCCGCAAGTAGCAGCGGCGACTTCGCTAATTGTGATTGCGGTAACAGCCCTATCTTCCTCCCTTTCTTATCTCAAGCAAAAAAGAGTAGATAAAGAGAGCGCTATGCTCTTTTTTATCGGGAGTGCCCCAGGTGCTATTGTGGGCGTGTATCTTAATACATTACTAGCAGTGGAGGGCTTTTCGCTGCTGTTTGGCTTGTTTCAGCTCTGTATGTTCGTCGTATTGATGGTCAAAGACAAAATCAAACCACGCAGCATCGAGTGGGAAGTCCAACGCCACTTCGTCGACAACGAAGGAAATGAATATGTGTACGGGTATAGCAAATGGTCCGTGATTACGATTGCCTTCTTTGTCGGGATTACCTCGTCGCTATTTGGCGTGGGGGGCGGCATCCTGATGGTTCCAGCCATGATGATTTTGTTTCGCTTCCCGCCGCATATTGCCACGGCTACGTCTATGGTGGTCATCTTTTTATCAGCCGTGGTTGGATCAATCACGAATATTTTCCACGACAACGTACACTGGCTGTATGCGGCGATGCTCGCACCAGGAGCATGGGCGGGCGGAAAGCTCGGAGCGATTGCCGCCAGTAAAATGAAAGGTCGCACCATCGTGCTGTTTTTGCGTGTTCTGATATTGGGAATTGCCATACAAATGATCGGAGAAGCGATTTTTGGATAATGAGACGAGAGGGAGGGGAAAGTCGTGGCTGACACCTGTACCTTACACATTTTGCACACGAATGACTTGCACAGCCATTTTGATACGATGCCGCGAATTGCAACCTGCCTGAGCAAGCACCGAGAAGAGTGGGAGGGCAAGGGAGAGCATGTGCTGGCGGTCGATATTGGAGACCATATGGATCGAATGGATATCCGATCGGAAGCGAGCTTTGGGAAAACAAACGTCGAGATCATGAACCGAAGCGGGATTCAATACGCGACGATCGGAAACAACGAAGGCATCACACTCCCGAAAGACAAGCTGAATGAACTGTACACAGATGCGCGCTTCACGATCATTACGGGCAATCTGTTTGAACCGACAACAAATTCTGTCCCGTCTTGGGCTGTACCGTACGCTATTCATACCGTAGGCGAGCTGCGGCTGGCGATCTTGGGAATGACAATTCCCTTTGGTCCCTCTTATCAAAGTATGGGATGGGAGATCAAGGAACCGATCCCGATTTTGCGTGAGCAGATTGCCGCGCTGCGCTCGTTAGTGGATGTTGTCATTTTGCTTTCGCATCTCGGCTATCAGACAGATTGTGTGCTGGCAAATGAAGTCGATGGGCTGGATATCATTTTGGGCGGACACTCCCACCGGGCGCTGCCTCATGGAGAACGCCTGGGAGGCACCTTGATCACACAAGCTGGGCGATTTGGCGAGTATGTCGGTCATGTGAAGCTCGTTTGGGACGGGAAGCGTAGAAGGATTACAGATATGCAAGCAGCGCTTTTTCAGTCAGAACAGTATCAGGTAGACGAATCATTGAACCACTTCATTAAGCGTGAAAAAGTATGGGCAGAGAATCGTTTGTTTCAGCCCATTGTTCAACTGGAGCAAGACATGCACATAGGCTGGACGGAGGAGACCCCCTATGGTTCCTTCATTGCAGCAAGCATTCGCAAATGGACCGGTGCTGAGATCGGCATGGCAAATGGAGGGCTGCTGCTTGCAGATTTGCCGCGTGGGAGCTTGTCTTTTGCTGATTTGCTGCACAGTATGCCCCACCCGATCAATGCCTGTGCGGTCACGATTACAGGCGCGCAGCTCGCCACTGTTCTGGAGCAAGCCATTCAACCGGAAATGGTCCATCGGGAGCTGCGAGGGTACGGCTTTCGCGGCAAGATAGAAGGCTGGATGTGTGTGGACGGATTGCACATCCGCTACAGCGAGGATGACAAGCCGCAAATTATCCAGATTGAAGTCAACGGGCAACCGCTTGATCGCGAGCGTCTGTATCGAGTCGGGACGATCGACATGTTTATGTACAATCGCATGTTTCCCGATTTGCTGCTCGGCAGTGAGGTTACGTTTTTTTTGCCCGAGATGCTGCGTGAAGTGCTCGCCACGACGATCAAGGACCAGCAGATGCTGCAAAATGCGTTTCTTCCACGTTGGGAAAAGATATCGTCCCCGTCAAAAAACCAATCGTAGAGACCGGGTTTTCGGGAATGCTATCGAAAACGGGAGGAGACGAGCGATGCGCTTCATTGATGAGGTATACAAGCTGTACAAAGGACATTTTAATGGCGATGAAGAGGACATTACAGCGATTGTCGTCGGTATTCTCGCGGAACAGTCTCGGGATGATTTGCTGGACTTGGTCGAGGAAATGGACGAGGAAGAGCTGTTTCACATGCTCGCGACGTATATGATTGAAGTGATGAAACGAAAGGTTGCAATGGATGATGAACAATCCCCCACAACCATGATGCATTAACCTCACATTTCTCTTCTGAATGTCATAGGATGGTAACGCCAACAGACAGGGGAGAAAAGGAGGTATCTTGATGGTAGAGGTAGTGCCAATCCACTTTCCAGAGGGGACGGCTATTGCTGTCACCGTTCGTTTGCCCAAGACGACGCTATTGGCTGTAACGACCGATCATGGCTACATCATGTGTGGAGCGCTGGATGTGGGGCTATTAAACGAAAGGTTAGCAGCGAGAGAAATTCTTGCCGGTCGTGCGGTGGGGGTCAAGACCATACAGGAATTGCTGGATGCGCCGCTGGAGTCCGTGACGACGACGGCGGAGAAGAAGGGGATTACGGCTGGCATGATTGGGCGGGATGCTGTCGTGAAAATGCTGTAAAACAACAAATGGTTTGCCTATAGAAGAAACCTTTGTCCCAGGACAAAGGTTTTTTAGTTTTCTCACGCTTTTTTACCAACGAGCATTTTGTTCTTCACAGATTCCGATCTTGCTTTGCACCGCAATTATTTTTCCATCAGATGTTAAGAGTGTCCCGTCATATCGGCCGATTACTTGATGCAGAGTGGTTCGCACCAACGCAAAATTTTTGTGCTCGGTTCGAGCAAAAAGTGGTGTAAAGGTAAGGCGTACGGCAGACGATTCTTCACTTGCAAGCGTCCAAGGGAGCATCCGGTTGTCAGGATCGTAGGAAAAACGAATTTGTTCACTCAGCTTGTAGAGGACACCATCGATCATCAAGCCATTTTCGGTCATTCCCGTTCCGTCCGTCCAGCCTCTGCCAAGGTTAAATCCTGCGACACCCTCCGCATGACGGAAAGAGCAAGTCGTCCAATTCCAGCGAGTGTGATACGGCCAAACGCCACGTCCAAAATCCAGACTGGCAAAAGCATTCTGCCGATCGAGCAAATAGGATTTCCCGTTATAGGCAATGGTGCCGTGCACAGGCCGGGCCGTATGCTTCGACGTGAACTGAAAGCGCTCCGCACTCCAAGGAATCACGACATTTAAGGATTCTGCTGGCGGATCAATTACGATGTTGAGCGAGAGAGGCTTATCGCCGGGACAAATGGCAGTCGCTTCTACGTTCGTTCCGCTGGCTCCTGGCAGAAAAGACACAGAGAGCTTGCGACTCGCAAAATGGCAAGGCTCATCTACGGCGGCACCAAGCCGAATCCCTGCACCAAAAGGAACCGTAACGGCATTGTCCGCGGTCTCTCCTGTCGTCAGATCAATAAAATGAACAAAGACAATGCCAGCGTAATCCAGATTGACCATCGCAATCGACATCGCACATTCAGGTGCGGTGATAAACCAAAAATTCCATTTTTTCCGGCGAAGCCAATGCCTGCTAAATTGGCAGTCATGCAACGGATAACGGGACCAGCCAACCGCTTCGGGACGCAATCGACCATCCTCATCACATAATGAAAGAGGCTGCGTTAATTCTTTTTCGATAAGCGGCATACGATCATCTCCCTTGCAAACAAGGATTCTTCCAGACAAATGCGTCTCAAGTGTCTTTCCTCGATAGACATGAAAGAAAATCTAGAAAAAATTTCATGTAGAATCAAGTCGAATCACGCTATAATAGGGATACCCTGAGGAAAGGCGAAGGAAAGGAAATGCGACTGAAATCCATTCAAAAATGCCAGCCGGGTGATAAACTGGCTCGTTCCATCTATACAGAGAATGGAACGATTCTCGTTGGCGCCGGAGTAGAACTAACCCAACGAATGATAGCTCGACTCAAAAATAAAAACGTGAACAGTCTCTACATCCAAGATAAGCGCACGGATGATATCATCGTGGAGACAGTCATTTCCGAAAATACTCGCAGACAAGCAATGTCCCTGATTCATGATACATTCCGAACTGTTCATCAAGTCCCGGACAAATGGCAGCAGCTTTTTTCGGACAAAGGTTTGGGACGTAAGCTGCGGGATGTCATGCAAACCGTTGCGGATGAATTGAACAACTGTGATTCAGCCATGAATTTATTGGCAGATGCTTGCGCCTTCGACAATTACATATTCACGCACTCATTTAACGTTGCCTTGTATAGTACAGCTCTCGCCATAAATACCGGCTGTTCAGAAAAAGACGTATTGGAGATTAGTATTGGCGGTATGCTCCACGACATCGGAAAAGTGCATATCCCAGACAACATATTGAAAAAGCCGGGCAGCCTTACGCAAGAAGAGTTTGAAATCATGAAAAGACATACGGAGATTGGTTTTGAAATGCTTCGTCGGCAAGACGACATCCCGTTGCTTGCAGCCCACTGCGCTTTTCAGCATCACGAGCGCTGGGACGGCTCCGGTTATCCCCGGCACCTGAAAAAAGAAGAGATTCACCCGTTTGGTCGCTTGATGGCAGTGGCAGATGTATTCGATGCCCTGACGTCGCATCGGGTATACCGTCGCGGAATGCTCCCCCACGAAGCGATGGAGGTGCTCTACTCCGGTTCAGGCAAACTGTTTGACCAAGTGTATGTAGAGGCTTTGCGAAATACGATTGCTCTCTACCCTGTAGGTCTGACCGTCACTTTGAACAATGGCATGTCTGGTGTCGTCGTCGACTCGAACAAGGGAATGCCGAGCCGTCCGATCATCAGAGTGCTGGTGGATGAGGAAGGTCGGGATATCGAGCATCCCTATGAGTATGACTTGTCCAAAATGCTGACGCTCATGATCATCGCCAGTGGCGATTTGGTATAATCAGAGCCAGTCCTTCTTTTTAAAAATGACAAACATCGTCGTGCCGATAGCCGCCATACATCCCAGCACGATGTAGTAGCCGTAGGGTGAACGCAGCTCAGGCATTACATCAAAGTTCATCCCGTATATACCGGTCACAATCGTCAACGGCATAAAAATCGTCGTCAAGGCGGTAAAAACACGCATAATATCGTTGGCTCTGCCAGCAAGCGCCGCTTGATACGCTTCGCGCAAGTTCCCGATGAGATCGCGAAAAGCTTCAAAGCTCTCTACAATTTTGCTGGCATCCTCTACAATATCGCCAAAGTACTTCCGCAGATAAGGTTGAATGAGCGGGAGTTCTTTTTTATGTAAGGCGTCAATCAAATCCCGCTGGGGAACGAGCATTTTACGGGCGTACAAGATTTCACTGCGCAGCCCGATAATTTGATCCAGATGGGATTTTTTCGTGTGCATCAAAATTTGCTCTTCCAGATTTTCAAGCAGGTCTTCAATTTTTTCGGTCACATCAAAATAACGATCGACAATTTGATCTACCAGGTAGTACAGAAACGCATCGGGGCGGTTCACTTCTTTTTCCCGGATGATCGACAGCATGGTAGTGAATTCCGGGGCCTCCTGCTTCGTTACGGTGATGATGGTGCTGCTTCCCAAAAAAATATTGATCTCACGCAGGAAGATATCATGATTGTGGAAGGTAATGCCATTGATGACCATAAAGTAATGATCATCGTAGTTTTGCAGCTTGGGCCGCTGTTCTTCCTCGTCGATGCAGTCCTCAACAGCCAGATGATGCAGTCCGAACAGCGGCTGTAAAATATCCAAATCGAACGGTGCGGCATGAATCCAGTAAAACCCGTTCACAGGTGGAGTAGTAGTCTCTTCGATGTCTTCTATTTCAGTGATGATTCCGTTTTGTACAAGTCTGATCTTCATGTTCGATTCTCCTGCAAGTGGATTCGGTTGCGGTGGGGAGACGGGGCCAGATTTGTGTGAGAATCAGTTCATAAGCAGAGCGAAGTGCTCGGCGGCTAGGCGGGGCCTTTGATGGACGCTGTTGCTTGGGAGTCGTCATGCAAGTTCGCCTCCTTGATGAAAGCCTTCATCCTATATGTATGAACGTCAACTCGTCCTTTTTCCCGCTGCTGCTAGCTGTGGTAATTCCTTTGATTCGTATGAGTCCGGTCGCTCCAAATAATACCGCATGTTTCATTGCTATAGTGTTTCTCACTTTCTACGATCCCTCTCTCTTATTTTACCGTTTAGGACGGTATGACCAAAGCCATTTTTTGCATACTACAGATATGCTGAACAGATGAAAAGGTGGATGTATCGACATGTGGACAAACAAGAGGGCAGGTATAATTGGCTGTATCGTATGGATGTTGACGGGAGCCGGGTGGGGACAAGCAGCTCTTGCCTTGGAGACGAGAGACGTACAGCCTCCACCGACTGTGTTTGAGGAAATCCAGATCAAACGGCAGGATGTGACAGGCGATGGTCGACCGGATCTTATAACATTGCTAGGAAAGAGGTTTGCGGCAGACAGTCCTTACTTTGAACACTTAAAAATCATGGTTCAAGACCCCGTTGCGAAAAAAACAACCTTTTTTACAACACCGTATGGCGCTTATCAGCCGGAGATGTTCTTTTGTGATTTTACCGGAGGGGGTGTGCAGCAAATTTTACTTCAGGCGCCGACTGGGGGTAGCGCAGGGACATCTGAGTTTTATTTGTTCGCAGACAAGGACAACAAGCCGGCGATTCTGCCTGTTCCGCAGTCTTTGACGATTTCGGGCTCCTATCAGGACCAATACAAAGTGCCATTGACGATCAAGGAGACGGGGGAGACTGTCGTTCTCGATTTGTCTGATCGCAAAAAAATCTATGAAGAAAATGGTGTCTACAAGAACGGGAAGCTGGTTTCTCCAGTAGAGGTCATGCCTAACACATTCAGTGTACTCATGCCTATCGATGAGAACCGCGATGGCATCTGTGAATTAAAAGGGGAGCAGAGAGTCAGCGGTGTTGCCAACGCCGATACGATCGCCTATGTGGAGTCGTACTGGAAGTGGGACAAGACAAGCTGGAAGCTGCAACGAGTAGTTGTGAGGAAAGCGGAAATATAGTCGTAGCTAGGCTCATTCAACCGCCCATTGTCAAGGTGGGCGGTTTACACCCGTTTGTAAAGGGGTATATAATTGAAAGGATATTCCAGAGATATATGTACTCGGATAAAAGGAGTTCAGGCTATGAGCACATGTCCGTTTTCCACCTTTTTTGGTTTGAAAGGGAAAGGAAAAAGTGAATCTTTTTTTCAGGGGGTGAAGGAAAAGGGGGAAGTGCAAATTGTAGGGAAGAGCACCCTCGCGAAGCAACTAGCAATGATCAACCTGACCGAAGAAGAACTGAGCATTGTGAAAGCACTTCAGCCACTTATCATTCAAAATATTGACGCTATTGTGGACTATTTTTATGCCAGTATTGAGAAAGAACCGCTTTTAATGAAGATTGTAAACCAAAACAGCACGATTGAACGGTTGAAGTTGACGTTGAACCGCCATATCTGCGAAATGTTTAGCGGACGCATCGACAGCGCTTACATTGAACAGCGCAGTAGAATTGCGGTTATACATATGCGAATTGGCTTGGAACCAAAATGGTACTTGGGTGCATTCCAAAACATTATGGTTTCCTTGATTGATCTCTTGCAAAAAAACATCCCGAACAAGGACGAATTCGTACAAGCTCTCACAGCAGTCACGAAGATTCTCAGCATCGAACAGCAAATTGTGCTGGAGGAATATGAAAACGAGCATGAAAAGGCACGGAGAGCGGATCAAGACAAAAAGGACGAGCTGCGAATCCTCCTGACTAATTCCGCGCATGAGCTGGCAGCGGTCTCAGAAGAAAACAGCGCGTCTGTTGTGCAATTAACAGAACAGTCGAGAGAAGTGCTCCGTTTTGCTGAAAATGGCACGGGCTTTTCCACGAAAGCACAAGACCTCTCCCGTGAAGGCAAAGAGAAGCTAGAAAAACAACAGGAACAAATGAGCTTGATTCAGAGCAGCGTCAAGCAAATCTCGGAAGAAATGAACGCGATGGAGGAAAACGCAGAAAAAATCCAAGGGATTGTAGAGGTCGTGACGGCGATTGCCGAGCAGACAAATCTTTTGGCGTTAAATGCTGCGATTGAAGCGGCACGTGCTGGCGAACACGGACGCGGATTTGCCGTCGTAGCCGATGAGGTACGCAAGCTGGCAGAACAGACCAAAAAGTCAGTATTTGGTGTACGTGAGCTGATCGAGAAGACGAACCAACAGACAGCAGTCCTCTCGTCTGTCGTAGTAGAAATTCAGGCGCTGGTACAATCGAGCACTGCGGTAGTAAACGAGACGAATGCCTTTTTTGAAGGAATCATGAGCGCTGTTTCAGACAGTAAAGAGCAGAGCTCACGGATTCAGCGGGAGCTGGAAAACTTCTTCAAAGTCATGGAGGATATGAACCAAGCAGTGGCACAGGTAGCCAGCTCTGCGGATGAGCTATCGGAAATAACAGAAAACCTGTAGAAAAGCAAAAATCAGTATTACGTTGTCGGTTCAAAGGGGCAATATTGGCGGCAATTACGCAATGGAGGACTGTAAACGTTTATGGAGACAACCGGACTTTGTCCATTGTTGCGAATGGCGTGAATTTCCCCAGGCTCTACAAAATAGCATTCACCCGTGCTGACATGAGTGGTTTGTGCTCGTTGAACTTCATTTTCATTATTCGTTTGGACATAAATCATATTTGTTAACGTGCCTGAGACTACCAATTCCCATCCAAAAGAGTCACCGTGATTATGCGGAATGGATTCCTGGTCTGCTGGCAGATGGATCAAGACAACCTCTACATGTGGCGTGGAGAATAATACTTTGCGTCCATAAGGCAGGTTTAACGGCTCCGGGATGTATGGACCGAGTTGTTCCATGCAAGGAGACAAGGAAATGAGAGCGCGTCTAAGCTGGGCAGGCGTAGGCGAAACGAGGGCCCCAAATGCTTGTTCCAGACGTTCCAGATTCATAAATAACCTCCCAAACGAAAGTCATACTTCCTACACCATATGATCAAATTTCAAGAGTAGTGATAGTCTGAGTTTGGCCAAAAGGAATTTATTTACCATTATTATTACATTGTAAATCAACAGGATTACTTGAGGTTTAGGGCGCTTTTTTAGAAAAAGCGTCCTTTTTGTGCTATCGACAACCAGCTCACTCACCACCTATTATGAAGGTACGGCAACAAATGCCGTACAGGACGATTTGGGGAAACGTCCCCCATCAAATGTTTCGAGAACAAGAGCATTCTGATTTTCATTTAAGAGGAGGCATGCGTATGTCAACTGCCATAATCAGTGTACGCACCCACTAGAGGGGGGCGTTGATTCAAACCACCTGTCATGATCGGGAGGTTTGAATGCAGATGAATATAAAATGGTATTTGTATGTCAATGCGTTGTCATCCTTGGGATCACGCATGAACTTGATCGCGTGTAGCGCATTGATTTTTACATTTGAACATAGTGCTTATTGGATGACTGCTTTTTTCGTTGCAAGACAACTAGGAGGGATGCTGTTTAGTCCCTTGGCAGGCATATTGGCTGATCGAATGGATAGAAGGCGTACCATGATCGCAAGCGACATGGGGGCAGGTCTTGCTATTTTGGCCATCGCTTTTTATCCGACGCCGTATGTATTAATCGCAGCGGCTTTTCTCAATGGAATGCTGTATACGCTGTTTCATATTAGCTTTCAGGCATCCTTGCCACAAATATTTGGGAGTGAGCAACTGGTCCAGATCAATGGATTAAAGGTCAGGCTAGAGTCATTGGTAGGCATCATAGGCTTCATTCTGGGAGGATGGCTGACAGACCACTACGGTTATACCATTGTGATCATCTTGGATGCCGCCAGCTTTCTTTTCTCTGCGTGGATTCTGACGAGACTTCGTTGGGAGGTTAAGCGTGACAATGCCCTAGCTACGTTTTCTGATGCGAATATCAAAGGAAAAGCAGCGAGCGGCTTGCGTGTCACCCTTCGTTACTTGCGGGAAACACCTGTGCTATTGACGATTAGCCTGTTAGCTTTTCTCGTATCGCTCAGTACGTCTGCCTATAATTACGGTTTGCCTTTTCTGGCGGACAAATTGCGTGGTAGTGACGCTACCCTGCATGGATTGATGTGGACGGCGATGAGCGTCGGAGCCTTGATTGGCTCCTATGTGGCAGCTCGTTTGCGGGTGGAGCTGGTGAATGGGATGCTCGTCGCTTATGGTGTTTTTTCCGTGGGCATTGTAGGGGCATTCGCGGCAAACCATGCTGTGTCTGTGCTATTGCTCTTGGTTTTGGCGGGTCTTTTTTCCGGGGCAGCACAGGTTTATGAGAGCACACTTTTGCAACAAGCCCATAACGAGCTGCGAGGCAAGGTGATGGGGGTGCAGGGGCTTTTGAGTCGAAGCGGGTACTTCGCTGGTTTTCTCATGGCTCCATTCTTGGCGGGTGCCTTCACTTTACTTGGGATGCTGGTCTTTGCCCAATTGATGTTTGTTGCAGGGCTGATCGGATTTGGCTTGTATCTCGTTTTTTCTCCCAAAAAATAGAAATCTGGCCTCTCGATACACGTAGTCTTTTTTCGACCTTCTAACCATAGGATGTACCAGTTGGGAGGTGTCGGGATTGGCCGTATTTCGACCCCGTCGGCGTTGGAGAAACCCGCTTTCACGTACGAAAGCGTTTTTGATCGCGTTGATTATCTTTTTTGTTTTGACGATACAGACCCTTGTGTTTTTGCAAAATCGATTGGAACCTACTCTTTTGATCCTGGCGACGCAAAAAGCCGAGCAATTGGCGAAAGAAGCGATAACAGATGCCGTAACCAAGCGGATTTCGCAGCAAGGCGTCGACTTCAATCAGATTGTCAAAATTGAGAAGAACAACGAGGGGCAGATTCAGGCGTATCAATTCAACTTCAAGGAATATGCGAGAATCGTGGGCGAAACAACTGCGAGAGTCCAGAACAAGCTCCAAGAGTTCGAGCAAGAAAAAGTAGACCGCACGATCCCGCTTGGTTTGGCTACTGGGAACTCCTTTTTGGCATCGATGGGACCGAATTTGCCAGTGACTTTCGTGCCCATCGGCTCGGTCAAGACAAAGCTGGAGACAGAGCTGAAGGAAGCAGGCATCAATATGGTGCTGGCGACGGTTTATATTTTCGTAGAGGTCGATCTTCGCATCGTCATCCCTTTTGCGACTGAGGAGCAGACGATCACGACGAAAATCCCGATCACCCACTCCTTGATCATTGGCGATGTACCGACGTATTTGTACAACAACCCGGAAGGCAAGCCGGATGTGCCGCGTGCCCCTGGAGATACACCAGACGGCACTCCGTAATCGTTGAATAGGAAAAAGCGGCAGCGCATTGCTGTCGCTTTTTTCATAATACATTGGCCAAGGTTTGTTAATTATTCACATTTTCAGCAATCATTTGCCGCTATGATGAGAGTTGGATGTGATACCTATGAAGAGACAAAAGAAAATCCTCTTTCTCATCTTGTTAGTGGCAGGAACTTTGCTCGATTGGTCCAGTAGTCAGCAAAAACAGGACGTCGATGTGTACACGATAGGAATTGTGATTGCCAATGAGGAGCGAAAAGATAAAGTAGCGGGATTAAAGGCTGGATTGCAATCGTTAGGTCTCAGTGAAGGAGCGCGTGTTCAGTATGTGCCCGTTTATTTGAATACGGTTCAGACGCTAGAGGAGGAGCGCTCCCTTGTCCAGAGTTTGATTTCAAAAAAGCCGGATGTAATTGTCACGACAGGAGCGCACGAGACCTTTTTGATTCAACAGGAGACAACGACGGTTCCTATCGTTTTTATTGGTGTCGCCTCAATGGTCGAGCTACCGCTTGTTGAGACAGAGGGGACGGTTACGTGTGGAATCAGCAATGGCCAAATGAATGTGATTGGAAAAAGATTGGAGCTGACAACTCGTTTGTTGCCTGAAGCCAAGCGCATTCTGATCATTGCCGATTCTCATGCTCCTACGACAGAGCAAGCCATCGTAGAAGCAGGGTCAGCTGCAACCTTGCTTGGCGTTCATTTGCAGGTGGAGCAGGTTGCTTCCCCAAAAGATTTAGAGCAATTGCTCACTAGGCTCTCTCCAGGAGAATACGACGCCATGCTTCCTTTACCTAGCTATGTTTTGGAAGACGCGATTACCGATTGCTTGCCTCTTTTGATCGAGAAGCAATTGTTTGTCATGGGCGCATACCCCGAGCAGGTGAAGGCTGGCTTGTATGCCGCTTACGGCGTTTCCTTTCATGCGCAAGGCATGCAGGCTGCTCATATGGTGGCTCGGGTGTTGGATGGAGTCCCTCCTACCGCTCTGTCAATCGAATGGCCAGATGACGTGCGGTTGGCTGTCAATGCCACTTCCTTGTCCAAGCTTCCGATTACCGTAACCGATCAACAGTGGTCACTGGCACAAGAATGGTATGGAGTGAGGAACAAATGAGGAGTAGCAGACTGCCGCGCATCAATCGACTGAAGACAAAGATGCTCCTGTTTGGGCTATGCATGTCCATCCTCCCATTTCTGATCCTTGGTTATATCAATTTGTATACCAGTAAAGAAAAGGTCCGAGAAGAGGTAGACAGAGCCAATCAGATCTACGTGGAAAATACGTTGGCACAGTTAGATATGCTTTTTTTACACACCTCCCAATCCATGGAGGTGGTCCAGCAGCGTTTTCTCAGTGAGCGCCCTAGCGATGATGATGCTTATTTCTTACTAAATACGTTGTTGAAAACCTCCCCTTACATAGAGGAGGTCGCGCTTTTTCATCAGGATGGAGAGTCGCAGTTTTTACTGAATCGCTGGAAGCACCAAAGGCTGGACACACCTAAGGAGATAGACAACCAACTTCTTTCCACGATCCAGTCGGGAAAACCATACATCGGAAGCATTGTCCGATCAGCGGAAGGGAAGCTGCTGGTAACGGTCGCGATCCCTCATGTATCTGCCAACGGTGTAAAAGGCGGCATGTACGCAAAGCTCAATGTAAAACAGTTGCTCGAACAGGTCACACTGCGAGCGCGATATGAAAACGAGGCCTATTTATTCGTCACGGATGGGAAAAGCGATAGGTTTGCAGATCCGTTTATGTTGGGCAAGCCTTCCGACGGCTCTTTGACCTATTATGAACAAGCGATTCCTCCCTCATGGACACTGCCAGATCGAACTGAAAAGCCTGTTATCCGTACGTATCAAGCTTCCAATGGAGATGTCATGGTCAACTATGCCATGCGGTCCTTAGTCACGCATTGGGTCATTATGCTGGAACAGTCGAGCCAAACGGCGTTTGCTGCCTTTTCAAAATTAGAACAATCTCTGCTCTTTACGACCTTATTCATCGCACTTATCGTGTCGGGGATTAGCATTGTGTTTTCTGTCTCGTTTAGCCGATTAATGGAAAAGATCGAATCCGCTGTGCAAAAAATCGCAGGGGGCGATTTATCCGTACGAATACAAGTAACGACCTCAGATGAAATTGGCAGACTAGCAGCGTCCTGCAATGAAATGGCACAGAGTCTGGAGATGAAGACCAATCAGCTTCTGGAAGAAAAGAAACGGCTTGATCTCGTCGTCAGTGGCATGGGGATGGGGTTGATTCTCGTAGATGAGTCTTTTCGCATTCGCTGGATTAACCAAACGGCGTCAGCGTGGTTCCAGGATACAGCTAATCTCCTAGGGAAAGACTGCCATCTGACGATTGGTCAGCAATTTAGTTCATGCAGCAGTTGCATGCTCCGAACGCGACAAATGGTAAACGAAAAGCAGACTGACCTTATTTCCTCCAGAGTCGATCAGGATGGACGTGTCCGTTCTTATCGCCATCAGGTTTTTCCTCTGCATCCGGAGAAAGAATCGTCTGCTTTTCTGGAGGTCATCGAGGACATCACGGAGAAACGAGAGCTAGAAGCCGCCATCGCACAAGCAGACAAGCTCGCTGCTATTGGACTCTTGGCGTCTGGCTTCGCCCATGAAATCAATAATCCATTAGGCATTCTGTCGTTGTATGGACAAGACTTGCGAGACCGTCTAGTGGATGAGGATATTCGAGATTTACAGGACACAGGAGAGCTTACCCAATACCTGGACACGATGGACAAACAAATTAACCGTTGCAAGGAAATCACGACTCGATTGCTGCATTTTTCGGGAAAATCACCCGTTACCGTAGAAAAAGTAAATATTCATCAAGTCCTAACAGACATTCTCATCCTCCTCTCCCATGAAATACGTGTCAAACAGGTAACGGTGAACCAATCCCTGTCGGCCTCTGCTCCGTTTCTTCTCGCTACGCCCGGACAGCTTCAGCAGATCTTGCTTAATCTGTTAACCAATGCACTGTACGCGACCCAGGAGCATGGAAATATTGAGATAGCAACTGATTCTCCATCGAATGATCGAATCCGTCTGCGGATCAGAGATGATGGATGCGGTATACCTGCAGCAGATTTGCCACATGTTTTGGAGCCTTTTTATACAACCAAGCCTCCCGGAAAAGGGACTGGTCTTGGGTTATCGGTCTGCTACGGGATTGTGACGAATTTAGGCGGAGAAATTGAGATCGAAAGTACGCCAAACATAGGCACGACTGTTACGGTCATCCTGCCGTCGGCAAAGGGGGAATGAACAAAAGATGCACGCTGACACTCGTATACTCATTGTTGATGACGAAGCAGATTTCCGCCATCTATTAACCAGTCGATTAAAGAGAAAGGGATATACCACGCTGGAAGCATCTGACGGAATCAGCGCACAGAAGCTAGTGACCAGCGAAACGATACATGTGATTCTGCTTGATTTGAAAATGCCCGGGATGGACGGTCTCGCCTTTCTGCAATGGTGCAAGGAAGCCTCACCTGCCATTCAAATCATTGTTGTGACGGGACACGGAACCATCGAAACAGCTATCGAAGCGATGAAACGCGGCGCTTATGATTATTTGACAAAACCTTACAACCTCAATGAATTGGAGGTTCTGATATCCAAGGCCCTCGAAAAACAGCAATTGACCGAGGAAAACCAACAGTTGAGAGAAGCTCTATCGACAAATGGGAAAACGACGTTTCAAATCGTTGCGGAAAGCCCGAAGCTAAAAGAGGTCATAGCAACTGCCAAGCGAGTGGCCAGTACGGATTTTCTCGTTCTCTTAAAAGGGGAAAGCGGGACAGGGAAGGATGTCATCGCGAGACTCATTTATGAATGTAGTGAGCGAGCATCAGAGGCATTCGTGCCGATCAATTTGGGGGCGATACCAGAAACGATGCTGGAAAGTGAACTGTTCGGGCATGAAAAGGGAGCTTTTACAGGCGCAACTGCTCAGAAAAAGGGACTGGTAGAGATTGCCCACCTGGGGACGCTCTTTTTGGATGAAGTAGGGGACTTGCCTTTTCCTTTGCAGGTCAAGCTGCTCCGTTTTCTGGAAACAGGTGAATTTCGCCGAATAGGGAGCCCGATTCTGCACAAGGTGGATGTTCGTATCATTGCTGCTACCAATGCCGATCTGGAAAAGAAAGTAGAAGAAGGAACGTTTCGATCCGATCTATATTTCCGGCTGCATGTCATGGATATAACGATTCCACCCCTCACCCAGAGAAGAGAGGACATTTTGCCACTGGCCGCTTTCTTTTTGAATCGACTCAAGCGCAAGTACCCAGTCAAACCGCTTTCTTTGAAAGCGCAGGCAGCTCTTTTGGCCTACTCATTCCCGGGGAATGTTCGGGAGTTGGCTCATATGATTGAACGCGCTGTCGTTTTGGCAAAAGGAGAGGAGATTGAGGACAAGGATCTTTTTCCTCACGAACAGCCAGTACTTCACAACCCGTCAGATCGGAAGCTCCTTTCATCAGCAGAAACGGAAGAGGAAGAGGTATTTTTACTGAAAAATGTAGAGCGAGAACATATCAAGCATGTGCTAGACGTTCTGCAATGGAACAAGACCAAGACAGCTGAGAAGCTGGGGATCAGCGTACGTAATCTGTATCGCAAAATCGAAGAGTACGAGCTGCGACCGTGACATTTTGTCGCATACTGACCATGACATTTTGGCATGGTCTTTTCTTTTTCTTGCAGTTTGGGAGCGCCAAGCCGTTCGTTTTCTTGCTTTTATCGTTTGGCATGCCTCTTGCTACTCTCATGGTGTGAATGCACGATCAACATGGAGGAGTGAGAGCTATGATCAAAAAAGAGAAGACGGGCTGGAAGAAGCTGTCTATGGTAGTAGTAGCGATACTGGTCTTTGCAGGCTGCGCTACACAGCCGACCGCTCAACCCACAACAGTGAATGAGGCCAAAGATAAAACAGCGAGTGGGGCAACGGGAGCGATCAATCTAGATTCCTACACCCCGCCTAGTATGGACAAGGTGCCAGAAGGGCCATTGGGAGAATCGATTAAGTATGGACATAAGTTAATGAATGAAACGAGCACAGTGATCCCTGAATACACAGGGAATAAGCTCTCCTGCTCCAGCTGCCACGGTAATGCCGGAATGGATGCGACCTCTCCTTTAACAGGTGTCACCGCAGTCTATCCCCAGTACATTCCAAGGTCTGGCAAAGTGCTTACCATTGAGGATCGCATCAATGGTTGCTTTCAACGAAGCATGAACGGAAAGCCATTGCCTTACAACAGCGATGAAATGAGAGCGATGGTCGCCTATCTGACGTATATCTCAACAGATGTACCAGTAGGCATTAAAGAGCGCCCGTGGATAGAGAAAAATGATATGAAGAGCGTACCTCAACCGAATGTGGCCAATGGAGAAGCCCTCTTTCAAAAATCGTGTATGCAATGCCATGCAGCTGATGGTTCAGGTACAGGTCCAAGCTCTGGACCAGCGCTATGGGGGGATAACTCCTTTAATATTGGTGCAGGTATGGCCCGAATTTCCAAAGCTGCTGGCTACATTCAGCGCAATATGCCTCTAGGGGAAATGGGCGGTATCAAGCAAGGTTCGTTAACGGATCAAGAAGCAGCGGACCTAGCTGCCTATATTTTGTCCAAGCCGCGTCCGGACTTTTCCAAAAAGGCACAAGACTGGCCAGCTGGAGGCGTTCCAAAGGATGTGCCGTATGAAGTAGACAGTTCAAAGAAAAAGCAATAGGAACTCAATACCTAACCCCAAAAAGGGGGCTGTCCCAAAAGTTATAAAATGACGGAGGGATAGTCCTCTTTTTGATAAAATGGAAGTGGCGAATTGTCAAAAAAGGAGGCGCCCAATGATTAAAACCTTTCAAAAAGGCATTATTTTCGATATGGACAATACCTTGTTGCAATCCAGGATCGATTTTACCGAGATGAAGCGGGCCATTTTTCAGCTATGGGTGGACAATGGGATCATTTCTCCTACACTTGAGTGGGAAAAGCATACTGCATCGCAGCTCATTGAGATCGGGCGAAAAGCGGAGCAGATGACGAGAGAGCTGGAGCAAGCGATGTGGGATGCGGTAACCGCGATCGAGAAGGAAGGGATGCATGGCGCTGTTCTGGAGCAGCACGCGGTAGAAGTTCTAGAAGAGTTAAAGAACCGATATCAGCTGTATATCTTGACCAACAACGCATATGCCGCCGCTGAGGAGGCTTTGAACGAGACGGGAATCGCCTCCTATTTTGATGAAATCGTCGCACGCGAGCAGATGACGACCTTGAAGCCATCTCCATCGGGCATTCACTATATCCGCAGCCGCAAGCCAGACTGGCCTGTTTCAGCTTGGACGATGATCGGGGATTCGTGGATCGATGGAAAGGCGGCCTGTGACGGACAAGTTGCTTTTATTGCCTATCAAGGGAATGAGCTGGACATGGAGCGAAATGGTGTTGTGCCAAGGGCGTACATAAATGATTTGGAAGAACTCCTGACCGTTCTTGAAAAGTTTGAGCAAGAGTAAAGTGCACTTCTCCAGTAAATGATTACAGACAATAGCGAAAAGTATGCTATACTTTGCATAACTGAATACCAGCCTTCAGGGTAGGGTGCAATTCCCGACCGGCGGTAATGACGAACGCACGTCTGAGCCCGCGACTCGCTATCGAAGCAGTTGATAGCGACTGACTTGGTGCAAATCCAAGGCCGACGGTACAGTCCGGATGGGAGAAGGTATTTGGAACGGCCTGTTTCGCTGTTTTTTTCAAAAAAACGGCAGAAGCAAGGCTTCTTTCTGAACGCCCTGAGCATAATATTCATGGGCGTTTTTATTTTTCATAAAACTTCATAGCGACAATCTTCAGGGCAAGGTGAAATTCCTGACCGGCGGTAATGGCGTACGTACGTCTGAGCCCGCGACTCGCTGACCACGCTTTTGCAGCGACTGATCTGGTGAAATCCCAGAGCCGACGGTACAGTCCGGATGGAAGAAGATTTTTTTGCTTTCTTCATTTGTTTTTTCAAAAAACGGATGAGGTAAGGCTTCTTTCCCTATGCCCTGAAACGCTTTGAGGTTTCAAGGGCTTTTTGCGTTGTGTTTGGCTGGAATGATGGAACAGAAAGGAGTGCGGTATGGAGCAGGACAGCAAGTACATGGATCTGGCGCTGGAGCTGGCACGATCGGCACGAGGCCAAACCAGTCCGAATCCCATGGTCGGAGCTGTAATTGTGAAGGATGGAACCATCGTGGGAATGGGAGCGCATCTGCGGGCAGGAGGACCCCATGCTGAAGTGCACGCACTGCGGATGGCTGGGGAAAAAGCGCAAGGTGCGAGCGTGTACGTGACGCTGGAGCCTTGCAGTCACTACGGGAAAACACCGCCGTGTGCAGAGGCGTTGATCGCAGCTGATGTACGTCGTGTCATTGTAGCGACGCTCGACCCGAATCCACTGGTAGCGGGACGAGGAGTGGAGATGCTGCGGGCCGCAGGGCTGGAAGTGACGGTCGGCGTGAGAGAAGAGGAAGCGAAGGCGCTCAATGAAGTCTTTTTCCATTACATCCAAACCAGACGTCCATTTGTGACGGTAAAGACGGCCAGTACATTGGACGGGAAAATCGCTTCGTTCACGGGACACAGTCGGTGGATTACGGGAGCAGAGGCTCGGGCAGAGGTGCATGAACTGCGCAGGCAGCACGATGCGATCCTCGTTGGGATTGGGACGATTCTCGCGGATGATCCACTGTTGACGGCGCGCCAGGAAGATCAGCGTTTTGGAAGCCAGCCAGTTCGCTTTATTTTGGACAGCCATTTACGGACGCCGTTGGATGCCCGAGTCGTCCAGAATGCAGATGCGAAGACATGGATCTTTACGACAGGTGCAGCTCCAAGGGAAAAGCAGGAGCAGCTTGAGGCAAGAGGAGTAAAGATCATTACAACGGCAGGGCCAATTCGCGTGGAAAAGGTGCTGGATACGTTGGGAGAGCTGGGGATTACCTCGTTGCTAGTAGAAGGCGGGCAGGAAGTAAACGGCTCCTTTTTGCAAGCGAGAGCGATTCAAAAGGTCGTGAGCCATATCGCGTTAAAGCTGATCGGAGGAAGCGGTGCGCCCTCGCCATTCGGTGGTCAAGGCTTTGCGACGATGGGAGAAGCGGTACAGCTGACAAATGTCACGATCACTCCTATTGGGAAAGGTGATGTACAGATCAGCGGGTACCCACAATGGGAGGATCAGACGTAGCGAGTAAGGAGGAGAGAGCATGTTCACGGGACTGGTCGAAGAAGTGGGCGTGTTGGAATCGATTCAAGGGAACGAGCAGGCGAGTCGACTGGTCATCCGCGCACAGCAGGTACTCGAAGGGGTGAAGCTCGGCGACAGTATCTCGGTCAATGGCATTTGCCTTACGGTTACTTCTTATACCAATCGTCAGTTTAGCGTCGATGTGATGCCAGAGACGATGAACAAGACGAGCTTGCGCCAACTACGCAGTGGACAGCGAGTGAATTTGGAGAGAGCGATGCGGCTGGGGGACAGATTTGGCGGGCATATCGTCTCCGGACATGTAGACGGGACCGGAGTGGTTGCTTCACGAGAGGTGAATGCGAATGCAGTCGTGTTTCGGATTGAGGCCAAACCGCAGCTGTTGAAGTACGTCATTGCCCGAGGATCGATTTGCATAGACGGTATCAGTCTCACCGTGGTGGACGTAAACGATAGCGGTTTTACCGTTTCGATCATTCCGCATACGCTGGCGAATACGAGTCTTGCAGACAGACGACCTGGGGACTTGGTGAATCTCGAAACAGATGTCATCGGCAAATACGTGGAGCGTTTGTTAGGTTATCAAAGCCATGGCGGTACAGAAAAATCTGGCGGGCTCAGTCTAGCCTTTTTGCAGGAAAACGGCTTCGCGTGAGTAGGAGGGAGAAATTATGTTTCATCGCATAGAAGAAGCGTTGGAAGATTTGCGTCAGGGCAAGGCAGTCATTGTGGTAGATGATGAGGATCGGGAAAACGAAGGAGATTTTGTCTGCATGGCCGAAGCGGCTACGCCGGAAATGATCAACTTCATGGTCACACATGGCAGGGGACTCGTTTGCGTACCGGTGACAGAAGAGCACGCAACTCGCTTGGAGCTGGCTCCGATGGTGAATGCCAATACAGACAAGCAAGGAACGGCTTTTACCGTGTCCATTGATGAAGGGAGTACACACACAGGGATTTCCGCTCATGAGCGCTCTCAGACGGTCCTGGCGATGCTGGACGCTCAGAAGACCGCAGAGGATTTCCGCAGACCGGGACATATTTTTCCGTTAATCGCGAAGTCTGGCGGTGTATTGCGTAGAGCAGGTCACACGGAGGCGGCAGTTGATTTGGCTCGCTTGGCGGGGGGCATACCGGCGGGAGTCATTTGCGAAATTATGAATGAGGATGGCTCTATGGCACGTCTGCCGCAATTGGTAGAGATCGCACGCCGCTTTGATCTCAAGCTGATTACAATTGCAGACTTGATAGCGTATCGGATGCGGACGGAATCCATGGTGAAAAAGGAAATCGAAGTGCAGCTTCCGACCGCTTACGGTGATTTTCGAATCGCAGCCTATACGAACGAGCTGGATGGCAAAGAGCATGTGGCTCTCATCAAGGGAGAGATCGGACCGGATGAGCCCATTCTCGTCCGCGTTCACTCGGAGTGCTTGACAGGCGATATTTTCGGCTCACATCGCTGCGACTGCGGTCCACAGCTGCACGCTGCATTGGAACAGATCGAAGCGAACGGACGCGGCATTTTATTGTACATGCGCCAGGAGGGCAGAGGCATTGGCTTGATTAACAAGCTGCGTGCCTACAAGCTGCAGGAGGAAGGCTTGGATACGGTTGAGGCCAATGAACAGCTAGGGTTCGCCGCTGATCTGCGAGATTACGGTATCGGTGCGCAAATTTTGCGCGATTTAGGCGTGCAACGCATGCGGCTTTTGACCAACAATCCACGAAAAATCCGCGGGCTTACCGGATATGGATTAACAGTAGAAGAACGGGTGCCGATTCAAATGCCGGAGCATCTGCACAACAAACAGTACCTAACAACAAAACAAGAGAAGCTGGGTCACCTGCTTCATCTGCACGGATAAGGAGAGGGAATAAACGATGAGAACATTCGAAGGACATTTGGTTGGAACAGGTTTGCGTGTAGGGATTGTGGCAGGACGCTTTAATGAATTGATCGTAAGCAAGCTGGTCGGAGGGGCTCTCGATGCCCTGAAGCGTCATGGCGTAGAAGATGAGCAGGTAGACGTGGCGTGGGTACCAGGGGCGTTTGAAATTCCGTTAATCGCCAAAAAAATGGCGGAATCGGGTCGCTATGATGCTGTTGTTACATTGGGAGCTGTCATTCGTGGCTCCACTCCACACTTCGATTATGTTTGCAATGAGACAGCAAAGGGAGTTGCGTCCCTATCTCTATCTACCGGGATACCTGTTATTTTTGGTGTTTTGACGACAGACAATATCGAGCAAGCTATCGAGAGAGCAGGAACCAAAGCAGGCAACAAAGGCTGGGAAGCAGCAACGGCAGCGATCGAAATGGCTAATTTATCTAGGCAGTTCGCTTAATCATTTCATAATAGAACGAGATGTTTCAACGGGGGCTTCGGCTCCCGTTTTCTATTTTTTTGGATAAAATCACCACGGACGGGTCAAAGTAAGAAAGATTTTCCTGAAAAAAAGGGGGATCTACCGTGAAGCCGACTGAATGGTGGAGAGCGCAAGTAGAGGCCATACGAGAAAAGCGGCGCATCGGTTCGGTTCAAGCGCGGCGAAGCGAACAAATTACACCGGATATGGTAAAACAATGCATGCAAAACGTGGATGACCTCAGCAGCTTGTCATTGAAGATGAATGACGAAGAGGTACACGTTTTTTTTCTCGATACGCTGGTGGATGTGTCCCAGATTTATGAGAATGTCTTTCTTCCGTTGCAGCGTTCCGATGGTAGAGATCCGATGCAGGCGCTCCCTTTCTCGCAGGAATGTCTTCTTGACGATATGGAGACGTTGATGAGTAACTTGCTGCGCGGTCATACCATTTTGTTTTTCCTGGAAAGGGATCTCATTCTGCATGTGAATACATTTCAGGTCCCACATCGTTCCATTACGAAATCCGAGACGGAGGCGACCGTCCTTGGACCGCAAGACTCCTTTGTTGAAATGCTGGAGATCAATTTGTCTTTGCTTCGGAGAAGACTAGCTACGCCTCATCTGAAAGTATCGAGCTACACGATTGGCACCGAGGCGCAGAACAAGATAGCTATCATTTATCTGGACAACATCGCGAACGCAGAAAATGTGGAGCGCGTGAAGAAACGGCTCGACAATGTCATTTACCCTGGATTTGTTGGGATGCCTGTCTTAAAGCAAATGCTGGAGGACAAGCCGTACTCTCCATTCCCGCAATTTGGCTTGACGGGTCGGCCTGACAACGCAACAGCAGCCTTGTTGGACGGCAGGATCGTGATCATGTTGAATGGCAGTCCGGATGCTGCCATCTGTCCGACTTCCTTTCTGGAGATGTTTAGCAGCCCTGAAGACTTCTACAATCGATGGTCAACGGCGAGCTTGCTGCGGATGATTCGCTTTTTCGGTTTGTTTATCACCATTATGCTCACCTCCAGCTACGTCTCTGTCCTGACGTATCATCCGGAAATGCTTCCCCCCGCTTTACTGACGATTTTGTCTGAATCACGCAGTCGGGTGCCTTTTCCGCCCGTGATTGAGGTACTCATTATTGAGCTCGTCATTGAGATCCTGAGGGAAGCAGGGATACGCATGCCGACTAAAATCGGCCAGACGATCGGTATCGTTGGCGGTATCGTGATCGGGACAGCCTCTGTACAAGCTGGGTTAGCCAGTAATATCCTGATCGTCCTTGTTTCTGTATCAGCACTGCTTTCTTTCGTGCCACCCAATTTTTTGATGAGTAATGCGATTCGGCTCGTTCGCTATGGTTTCATCTTGATGGCAGGATTATTGGGCATGTACGGCCAGATGCTGGCGCTGGCTTTTTTATTCGCGCACTTGCTCAATCTGACGTCACTCGGGACGCCGTACATGGCCCCGGGGGTTCCGCGTCAATGGACCGATTTGATGAATAGTCTCGTACGTGCTCCATTGAAGTTTATCGTCAATCGCAACCGCATGTCCCGGGCAAAGCAAAAGCATGTCCGGCCAGTTGGGGAGGACTAGGGTAGATGGATAGAGGGAGAATTCACAGCCTGAATCCGATCCTGGTAATCGGATTGATTATGAATACGATGGTGGGGGTTAATTTACTTGGATTGGCTCATCATGCAAGCAAAATGGGCTACAATCTGTGGTGGTCTCCGATTTTGCTGGGATGCATCGTCAGCCTAACTCTATTTCCCATGATGGCCTTGTGCCGACGCTATCCAGAGGATAATCTTTTCCGGATTCATGAAAAGCTGTTGGGAAAATGGTTGGGACGTTGTTTCAATATCCTGATTATCGTCTATGCCATTCTGAATGTATCAACCGCCAATGAAGGATACATCAGGCTGGTGCAAACCTCCATGCTGAGCAATCAGACAGCCACATTGCCATTGCTCGGCTTGACATTGACCATGGTCTACATTACAAATGGCGGCATCAAATTGATCGCGCGTTTTTGCCTGCTAACCTTCTTTTTTACGGGCTGGATGGTTTTTCTTTTGCAGTACGGTTTTCAAAAGGGAGGATTCACGCATATTTTTCCTCTGTTTAATACAGATTGGCGCAGTATAGCCGAAACCGTGCACAATTCCTACGCGAGTATGCTTGGGTATGAATTGGTCCTGTTTTTCTACCCGTATATCCAAGAGAAGAACAAGGCACACAAGCATGTGCTGATTGGGATATGGATCGTTGTTTTGCTGTACGTCATGATCTTGATCACAAGCGTAGCTTATTTTTCCGAATGGCAAATGGACAATCTCATTTATCCCATTTTGAATTTATTTAAGGCTGTAGAGTTGTCTTTTTTAGAGCGGATCGAAAATCTCGGGATTGGTCTCTGGGTCTTCCTCATTCTCAGCACGAGTACGGGATATTTATGGGTTGCGCGTACAGGTCTTGAAGAAATGGCAGAAAAGACGCGGCTGTGGCATCTGCTTTTACCGACCATCATTTCGTTTTTATTCATTGTGGGGCCATTATCTGTAGAAAAACAACGCTACATTTATGACAAGGTGACTGTTTATATAGCCTATGGATTGATCTTGTGGCCGATTTTTTTGTTATTGCTTCATTCCTTGAGGTTCGGTAGAGGAGAGCGGGTATCATGAAGAGGGTGAGCTGGTTTATTGTTACGGTTATCCTCTTGCTCAGCCTTTGCGGGTGCGGGGGCGAACTCGAACGGCCGGCACTGGAAGACATGGCTATGATTGGGGTTATGGGCTTTGATTATGTGGATCGTGAAAAGATAAATGTCACCGTGTCGGTACCGGTACCAGCCAGGAATAAAGAAACGACACAGGTGTACTCGACTAATGCCTCGATGACGAGTGAGGCAATGCTGAATCTCGCGACAAAAGCAGATAGGACCATGTCCCTTTCGCAATTGCGTGTGATTTTGTTCAGTGAAGAATACGCCCGCAAAGTAGGGATCGGAAAAGTCATCCTTGATCTCTATCGCAATCCGATTGTAGGAGAAAATGTATACATTGCCGTTGTACAAGGAAAAGCGAAAGATGTCATCAAAGGAACCTATAACCACAGGCCGGAAATCAATACGTATTTGAACAGCTTGCTCCGTCCGCGAGTGGAAACGGCCTTTTCGTCTTTTGCGACCATTCATGATTTTGTTTTTATGATGACCAGCAACACGATGGACCCCAATCTTCCGTATCTCATCCACGTTAACGGAGAAATTCAGATTTTTAAGGCGGCCCTTTTTCGAGTAGACAGGATGATCGGATTTTATTCACAGCGAGAGGGAAAGATGGTTCAGGGGTTTCTGGGAAGAGAACGTTTGCCACGTATGAGCTTCGAGTTCCAACATGTGACCAAGACAGGTAAAAAACAAACGGAAAGGGTCGTCTTCGATTTTGTGCGGGCAAAAACGAAAGTAAGAAGCGAAGGCAGCCTGAAAAAGCCTGTCATCCACATTGATCTTCGGGTAAGAGGAATGCTGGTGGGCTATTCAGGCAGCAAGGATTTGGAGAAGCGGGCTCAATTTCGGACCTTGGTTCAAGAGCTTGAGAAACGGATCAAAAAGGAAAGCATGGAGATGTTGCTACGTTTTCAAAAGCAAGGGGTTGACCCGGCGCAGCTAGAGGAGAGCATTCGCCAAAAATATCATGGCAAATGGACACGCGAAACGGGTCTCGCCCTTTATAAAAAAGCGAAATTCAACGTCAAGGTTCATGTGGATATAGTCGGTTTCGGCACACTGAAATAGTGAGCGATAGCAATCCGGCGTAGTTAGAACAGGCGCTTGAATTCGCGCCAGATCGCACCCAAAGTCCGACGATTTACATTTTGGAGCTTGCCGTATAACAGGTTCGTCAAACCGATGAAGGTGAGCTCCTGATCTTTCGTATACGGATACCAATTGAACTCGCGCTTGCGTTTGCCTGGATCATGGATGACAGAGATGCTGTGCGTAAAGGCTTGCAGTCCTGAAGGCCCGCGATAACGGCCGATACCGCTCTGTTTGACCCCGCCAAAAGGAAGATGGGGATTGGCGTAGCTGATAATGACGTCGTTGATGCACACATTGCCGCTGTCGAGCTGACGAGCTACGCGATCCGCTTTAGTTTTATCGGCTGACCATACCGAGGCATTCAGCCCGTACGGTGAGCTGTTAGCCAAGCGGACAGCCTCCTCTTCGGTGGCAAAAGTCATGATGGGCAGCACCGGACCAAAGGTCTCTTCCCGCATGATTTTCATGTCAGTCGTCACGTTTGTGAGGATGGTCGGCGCGATATACATGCTTTCAGAGGAAGGAAGTCCCCCAGTGACTGCAGTCGCGCCCGCAGCCAGTGCTTCGCTCACATGCTCACGGACAATGCCGATTTGCTGGGAAGACGTCATCGACCCGACCTCGGCCTGATTCGGATAGCTTTGGCGCAAGGCTTTTGTTTTTTCGGTGACCAGCTTGAGAAATTCAGGATATACCTTTTCATGGACAAAAAGCCGTTCGACAGACATACATACCTGCCCGGAGTTCGTAAAAGCCCCCCACACCGCGCCATTTGCTGCCCGTTCCAGATGAGCGTCTTCAAACACGATCATCGGGTCTTTACCGCCCAGCTCCAATTCAACAGGAATCAAATGCTCCGACGCTGTCGCCATAATTTTTTTGCCTGTCGCGACAGAGCCTGTGAAAAATATTTTATCCGGGCGCGCTGCCACCAGCGCCTGTCCAGCTTCCCGTCCCCCATGCAGGACAGTCACGACTCCATCTGGTATAGAAACAGCGGAAAACACCTCTTCAAGGAGCAGTCCGGTAGAAGCAGTTACCTCGGAAGGTTTTAAAATAACGGTATTGCCTGCTACGAGGGCAGATAATACAGGAATGATGGCAAGCTGAAACGGATAATTCCAGGGAGAGATGACCGCGACGACACCCATCGGCTTGTAGTGGATATACGATTTCTTCGGCCACAGCACGATAGAGGTTGGTACTGGCTGATCGGCCAGCATCTGATAGGCATGTTTTTCATAAAAACGGATCGTGTCGACAGTGACAAAAATTTCGGTCATGTAGGCTTCCAATGTAACTTTTCCGGTAGCCTCACTAATTTTTCGGGCGATTTCTTCGCCGTGGTCGACTAAATAGTGCCGCAACCGTGTCAAATAGTTCAGACGCTCGGCCAACGATATAGTGGACCAAGCTGGAAAGGCAAGACGCGCACGTGCCATCGCGTGTTCTACCTGTTCTGGAGTTGCTTCCTGTAAAGAGCCAAGCAGCTCTCCAGTGGCGGGATTTTGCATGGACATGACTGCCATCATGATTCACCTCGATTCAGGAGATAGAGATTCCGAAGAGAAGAGTGCATGCATCAAATGGGCAAAGGCCTGCTCAAAATGGGCAATCGCATCTTCCGGCTTCTGTAACTCATCGAGCAAAAATTGAAAAAGGAATCCGTCGATTGCAGAGTAGATGAGTGAAATTGCGGAGTTTTCGTCGATGGTCAAAGTGGATTGTTCTTCTCGCTGCAATCGTACAAGCATACGAGAGATGAGCTGATGCAGACGGGAACGAATGACTTTTACCTGCTCACCAAACGCAGGAACGTACATGGCCTGTACTTGCAAGTCATACCAGAGCCGATGCAGCTTTCGATCCTCATGTAGACTCCGGCACAAGACACGGGCTAGAGCTGCTGACCATTTTCCAGATGGAGCTGCGAGCACTTCGCGTTCCAACTCCTCCATAAAACGTCCTTTGTAGCTAGAGATTACAGCGAGCAAAAGCTCTTCTTTGCTTGCAAAGTAATAATGCAGAATGCCAAGTGAGACGCCAGATTCCTTGGCAATGTCGCGCAAGGAAACATGTGCATACCCTTTTTCAGCCAAACAAGCAGTCGCTTGCTCAATCAAAAATGCCCGTTTTGCTTCGGCTTTTTTATGGGTAGTCACTTTCTCACCTCTTTTTGGACGACTGTCCAGTTTTTCTGTTTTTATTGTATTTTTAACGGATGATGTCTGTCAATGAAAAGAGCTGCCCATAAAAAAGAAGCAGCTTTATTGCCGCTTCTTTTGCCGCTCCCAGCGTCGTAAATACGGATAAGGATCAAATGACCAATCTGCGTCGCCAGTTTCCCTGTACATACCGTAGTGCAGGTGGGGAGGGAATTTGCCAGAGGTGCCGGGCTTCCCGTATCCAGAGCTGCCGACATATCCGATCACTTCCCCCGGCTCCACGATGTCACCCGGCTTCAAGCCCTTTTTAAACGAGGACAGATGTGCGAAGTAATGGTACACATTGCCCATGTCCCGCATGCCGATTCGCCATCCGCCATACCTGTTCCAACCGATTACCTCAATGACTCCGTAGGCTGTGCTGAGTACAGGGGTGCCGTGACTGGCAAAAATATCGGTCCCCTCGTGGATACGACGACCACCCCAGCCGCGCGGAGCCCCCCATGTACTGCGGTAGCTGTATTCGTACCTCGCTGGGATGGGAAAATGGCGCTCATCTAAGTGCAGATGCTGATACTTTGCATACACCTGAGCGAATTGCCTGATCGTCTTCACGGACCGATCCCGCTGGTAGTACGACCAGAGACCGATTTGCCAATCTTCATGGGAGAAGCCGTATTGGGATAGGTAGTGAATGAAAGTAATGAATGCATCGAGATCGTTGTGACGATCCGCGGCACCATCGCCATCCCCGTCCATCCCGATCCCTTCAAAAAACTGAATAGATACCGGATTCGTATCCTCTGCATCAGGGTTGAACGCACCTGCCCAACGATCGCTTGGAATCTCCAAGGCTGTTAGCCGCGAAACATTTTTTTGCTCCTGCTTCTTCCTGCGTATTTTCATGGTTCGCTCGTATTGATCAATGGCTGCTAAATAATTCCACGGAATGCCGTACATCGATTCCAAGCGCAAAAAGAGTTGCAAGCGTTCTTGAAGAACCGGGTCTTGCTCTTTGGCGGACGAAGCGATTCCGGCGGCGGATTCTAGTGGAGAAATTGCTGCAACCACGCACAAGCTGATCTGAACGATTAGGCGGAAAACCCGCATGCCTTCTCCCTCCAGCCTTGTAGTCATTGGTTGTAGTTTCTGCCAGTTGGAGTGGAATATCCAAGATACTTTTGGAAGAGCTTTTGGCTGTTATCGAGGAAAGTTTTGTAAATTTGCAGGAAAAACAGGCAGGAGCACACCATATCGTCAAAGAATTGAAATCAGGAGGAGTGTATTCCTTAAAAATCGCCATGAGGAGGCTGTGTGATGAGCAAAAAAGTGTTGATAGTAACAGGCGACGCTGTAGAGGCACTGGAGGTTTTCTATCCGTATTACCGCTGCTTGGAGGAAGGGTATGAAACGGTCATTGCAGCACCAAGCGTGAAAACGCTGCACACTGTTTGCCATGATTTCGAAGCACACAGTGATACTTACACAGAAAAGCCAGCTTATCAGCTTCCAGCCCATGTTGCATTTTCAGACATTAACCCTGAGGCGTTTGACGCCTTAATTATTCCGGGGGGACGAGCACCTGAGCATATCAGGCTCAATGAGCATTTGAAGCCGATTGTGGCGCACTTTTTCGAGACGAACAAGCCGGTCGCAGCCATCTGCCACGGCTCCCAAGTATTGACCATCGTTCGCGAGCACTTAGCCGGCCGTGAAATCACAGCTTACCAGGCTTGCAGACCCGATGTAGAAGCGTGCGGAGCGATCTACCAAACGGAAACGCTCCATGTTGATGGGAATCTTGTTTCCGGCCATGCATGGCCAGACCTGCCAGGCTTCATGCGTGAATTCCTCCGTTTGCTCAAGTGAACAATCAGTCCTCCAAACTTCCGTCATCGCTGGCGGAAGTTTTTTCGTTCTGACAGATGCTTTTCATCCAGCCTTTTCCTCTGTATCATAAAGGGAAAGTATGTTCGTCTGTTTCATGTGAGGAGTGGAATTGATCGTGCTGTCATTTATTCATACAGCGGATGTCCATCTGGACGCGCCGCTTCAAATGTTAGGGGAGCGCTACGAGCTGCGTCAGGATGATTTTCGTCAAACGATGAAAAGAATTTGTGACCTCGTTCGTGAAAAGGGAGCGGACTTCTGGCTCATTGCCGGAGATTTGCTGGAATACCACGGGGGAAGACGATCCACTGCGATGTTTTTACGTGATCTTTTTGCCAGTATCGCACCAATCCCTGTCGTAATCGCACCTGGCAATCACGATCCGTGGCGAGCGGATTCATTTTATCAAACATTGGAATGGCCAGGGAATGTCTACTGGTTTACACCCGAGTGGGGCGTGTATGAATTTCCCGAAAAGTCGTGCGTGATCTACGGCTGGGGCTTCGGGCAGCCACATGTGTACGAGTCGCCACTGGATACATTTCCAGGCAAATTGGAAGGGTATGCCCATCATCTGATGGTTTTGCATGCCAGTGTGCTTTCCGGTTCAGGAGACGAAGAGCATCATCCGTATGCGCCTGTCACCTTGCAGCAGCTCGTACAGACGGACATGGACTATGTTGCGATGGGACACATTCACAAGCCTGAACAGTTCATGCATCCTGTCAAAAAACAACCGTTCGCAGCTTACCCAGGCTCTCCAGAAGGATTGACGAGCAAGGAAGCGGGAGAACGAAATGTTTTGTATGGAGAGCTGGATCATGATGGCAGATTGCAGCTCACGGCGATTCCTGTTCAGTCACGCAAAATTCGAAAGCTGGAAATCGCAGGGAATGGAGTAGAAACGACTGAGCAGCTCATTGATCGGATGGAGCAGCAACTCCTAGAGGAAAAGGATTCTGATATGATGTACATCACACTGACAGGGGAGCGCGCAGCCCATTTTCAGCCTCCATTGTCCGTCCTTCAACAGCGATTTTCTCGTTTTTTTGTGCTGCATCTGATAGACCGGACCTGGCCCGATGTGGATGAGGACAAGCTGATCGCAGATGGTGGCGTCTGGGGGAGATGGCTTTCCAAGCTGGCAGAGGCGGAGTCCCGTGCGCAAAATGAGGATGAACGAGAAATCGTCAGGTTAGCCAAGCAAGAGGCTTTAGCGCGGATTGGAGGAACCATTCGATGAAAATGGAGGAGCTAGTGCTAGTGGGCTTCGGAAAATGGCAGGATGCTTCCTTCCGTTTTGCTCCAGGCATTAATCTGTTTTATGCCCCCAATGAGTCAGGAAAATCAACCATCCTTCAGGGAATATTCGCTGCCTTGTATGGAATGAAACGCGATTACGTCAAAACGACGCGATACTTGCCTGAATATGAAAAGTACCGTCCATGGCAGAGTGGCTCTTATGAAACGATCATTACGTATAAATTAGCGGGCAAAACCTATCGCCTACATCGTCAGTTGACAAAGGAGCGGGAGGAGGCGCGCCTCTTTTTGGACCCCGAATGGACGGAGCTGACTGATCTTTATTTGGAAGACAGACGCAAAGAACGGAATTTTATCGAAAAGCATACGGGACTTACACGCAGTCTATTTACGGATTTGACGTGGATCAGGAGAGAACCGCTTCAAGCGGCTGAGCATTTGATTCCGACCTTTACGACTGTGGAAGAAGCCAATCCGGCAGTCCAACAAATTTTGGCGGATCTGGATCGAGAGGTTGCCCTCATCGGCAAAAAAGAACGGGCCGAAAATACACTTTTGGGAAAAGCCGCTACGAAGGTGGCCCAAAAAGAGCAGGAGAAGGAAATCGCCAAAGCAGCGTGGCGAACGATCAGCCAACTGACGCTGCAAATAGCGGAAGCCACAGAAGAATGTCAGCAATTAGAACTGCGGCGCAGCCGATTGCAGCAGCGTCTGGACCGCTCAATCGGACAAGCAAAAGCGTTGCAGGAACGCTGGCAACGAAGCCATGCTCCTGTCAGTCAACAAGACTGGGCGTGGTGGGAGCAAACAGCTCGCTCTGAGGCAGAGTTGGTTATTCACGAAGAGGCAAGACGAGGTTTCACTCAGGTAAACATGCCATCGGTCGCCGTTCAACAGAGTGCTGACCAGCTTATACCCTTACAGCACGATTATGAAAAAGGCGCACAATTGCTCAAACAGCGAGAAGCACTGCATATTCGTTTGGCGACATTGGCTGTATCCGCTCTTTCTACAACTCCGCGAAGTGCAGCCTCACGCAGCACCCGACAAAGCAATCAGGCAAAAAGGAAGCGGGGAGCTGCACTCATGTGGAGCGGCGCAGGGATACTGTCTGTTCTCGGGTTAATCGGTTTCATGAGTGGGCATCCAGTTCTGGGAGGAATTTCTGTAACTGCCGCTTTGTTGCTGTTCGGTTTTGGGGTTTTCTTGCTCCGAGCAGGCGCGGGTGCGGGCAGAGCCAAACAGACAGCAGATCATGATACGGTACAGGAAACTCAAAGGGTACAAGCAGAGATTGCTTCCATCGATGCTGAAATCGCCGCACTCGTTCAGAGATGGGGTGCGAGTAATTGGGATACATTTTTGGAAAGACGGGAAGAGCTACTGAAAGCCACAAGCAAGCAACAATCAGAGGAGCTTCTGTCGGAAATGGCGAAAACGAAGCAGGAGGCTGAGCTGTCTGCAAGCTGGGGCGAGACACTTCGGACCTTGCTGGATCAGGAAAAAAACGTGCTTGAGACCGAGCAAGGCAAATTGCGCATCGAGTTGGTGGAGATGGAGGAGAGACTGCAGGAGCTGCGGGAACAAATAGCCAGAGGAAATGGGGAGATGGCGGTTCACGAGAGCCTGTCATTATCTCGCGCGACTGATGAGCTTGCGGAAGCGCAGGCAGCACTTCGTCAATTGCAAAATAAGCGGGATGCCCTTCAATTGGCTCGGGAAATGCTACAGGAGGCAGTAGGGGAATGGCAGCGGGATAGCACACCCGCGGTGAATCAGCAGGCTTCGGAGATCATCGAGCATATTACAGGGGGAGCGTATCGGGATGTCAGACTCGATCCCCGTGAAGGATTTGCCATCCGTTTGCTTGCGCCGACCAAACAAATGGTGCTCGAACAGGATCAATGTTCCACCGGGACCATCGATCAGCTATACCTTGCCCAGCGTTTGGCATTGGTGCATCATGCCAAGCAGTCGGAGCCATTGCCTCTCTTTTTCGATGATCATTTTGTCCATTATGATGAAGAGCGTCTGCGTCGAACGCTTGACTATGTCGCGATGCTGGCAGAAGAACATCAAGTGTTTCTTTTCACCTGTCATGAGCGAGAGCTGCGCATGCTTGCGCCATTGCTTCGTCAAGAGAAGCGTCATGCCGTTCATCGGATCGGGTAATTGTTTCCGGGGCAGGAAAGAGGTTGCCCCTCCGAAATCCAACCTCTATAATGGAGATTGTTATTGTCTTGTACCATGATGTCACATGAGGAGTGAGCCCTATGACGCAACGCAAGCCGGAGTGGCTCAAGATCAACCTTGTTTCAGGATCAGAACTAGCCAGCTTTAAAGAGCTTAAGCAAACCATGCGCACGAAGACGCTACATACCGTTTGTGAAGAAGCAAAATGCCCCAACATTCATGAATGCTGGGCAAGCGGTACAGCAACTTTCATGATTTTGGGTGATATATGTACCCGTGCCTGTCGGTTTTGTGCAGTAAAAACTGGACTGCCGACGGAGCTGGATACAGCTGAACCAGAACGTGTAGCAGAAGCAGCAGAACAAATGCGTTTGAAGCATGTCGTTGTTACTTCTGTTGCTCGTGATGATTTGGCAGATGGAGGCGCACAGATTTTTGCCGATACGATTCGTGCAATTCGTCGTCGACTGCCGTTTGCCTCGGTAGAAGTATTGATTCCTGATTTTATGGGGAACTGGGATGCGCTAAAAGTGGTCATGGACGCAAAGCCTGACGTACTAAATCACAACATTGAGGCGGTTCGCCGAATGTCAGATCGCGTACGGGCAAGAGCCAAATACGATCGGACGCTGGAATTGTTGAAAAAGGCGAAGGAATTTCAGCCGAGCATTCCGACGAAGTCCAGTCTGATGATTGGTGTAGGCGAGACGATGGAGGAAATCATCGAAACGATGGATGACTTGCGTTCTGTCGACGTCAACATCATGACGATTGGTCAGTATTTGCAACCGACCAAGAAGCATTTGAAGGTAGAAAAGTTTTACCATCCAGATGAATTCGCTCGCTTGAAGGATGAAGGCATGAAGCGTGGTTTTAGCCACGTAGAGTCAGGGCCATTAGTGCGGAGTTCTTATCACGCTCACGAGCAGGCGAGTGCCGCGAAGGAAACGATTGCGAAAGAATCCATGCCGAAAGCACAATAATAAGTAACCCCCTCAGCCGCCCAATACGAGCGGAAATGAGGGGGTTTTTCACTTCATGGGGGAGAAAAGCGCTTTAGCGACTGGTTGTACCTGTATGAGCTTTGTGAGTAGTCTTCGTAGGCTGGGGTGTTCCACCCATACGCTTGACTAGCGTATCAATGCTATTCGCATCTTCTGTACGCGCTGTACTCACATTGCTGGAGCGGCTGGCAACACGAGCGATTTCCTGGATATCATTTGGATTATCGGTTACATACACTCTGTAATAGCGTGGTGATACCGATTCTGCATTCATTTTTGCCTGTTTTTTCGCTGTACGTGCATCTGCTCCTTGTGTGTTCAGCCCCACAAAAATTTCTCGATCCGTTACCAAGACGGTAGACCGTTGAACGCCAGGGCAGCTCGCAGTAACATTCCCAACAGCCTGCGCCAATGTGTTACGATCTACATAGACGTTGGTTACGCCAGCGGTACGCATATGCTGACGGTCAGTCTGTGCATAGCCCATTCGTGGCATTCCGGTTTGCATGACACCTGCACCGCCGCGGTTCCAGGCACGATTTTGATAAATGGACTGGTTCGCACCGGCTGGCCCGTTGTTAATACCCATCGTACCCATTCCTGTCGTGCCCATTCCTGCGTTATGATCCGTAAAGGCATTATACGGTCTCATACCGCTCGTGAAGGCGTTGTAGTTGTTGACATTTGCCCGTGGATAGGTACCATTTGGGAACAAGCCATTGTTGATTCCATCGTTGTTGGTAAGCCCCATGCCATTACGGACGTGACCACCGCCAAAATTGTTGGAACGTACTCCGTTGTTGTTGTCGCCGTTGAACCAGTCAAAGTTGTTCAAACCCATCCCGTCGTAGTTGCGGACGTGCATTCCATCAACGTTTCTGGTGTAAGGCGCGGCTTGATTCGTCATTGTCCTGTTCGGTTGTGTGTTATTAGGCGCAGCGTTGTTGTTACAACCAGAAGCCAAGAGCACAATACCTGCAATTGCAGAATACAACCATGTCTTTTTCAATGGTAACACCCCCTACACGATAGAATGTCCAAAGGCACATGGCAGTTATCGTGGGAAATTTAGCTCATGTTGCGTGAAATATGATAAGATGGACGTAGTATACATGCGTAAGGAGGAAGCGAGTTTGATTCGCACGCAAGCCGGTACTTATGAAGTCATGGAAGTAAATCGAGACGGCTGGAACCTTGAAGCGTTCAAGGAGCGCTATAGCGACATCCTCGACAAGTACGATTATATTGTAGGGGACTGGGGCTATGGTCAGCTTCGTCTTCGTGGGTTTTATACTGACGCCAATCGCAAAGTACCGTTCGAGCAGCGGATCGCCGCTTTGGATGAGTACCTGCATGAGTTCTGCAATTTTGGTTGTCCGTACTTCGTTTTGCGCAAGGTAAAAGCAAATGTTGGCAACAGCGACGACCAAAGCGGGCAAGACGAAGCTGGCTTTGATGTCATCATTGATATTCGTCAGGACATTCCTCGTGAAGAGGGTGGCTCTTCGCCCTATGTAGAACGAAAAGAGCGCAGACGCTATCACCCGCGTCAAAATAAACAGGATCGCCAGAACAATGCTGGTGCTGAACGCAACGGGGCAGGGAGAAACGAACGCGGGGAGAAGCCAAAGTTCCAAAAGGATCGCCCCGATAAAAACGGCAAGGACTCCAACTCACGAGACCGCCGTCCCAATCAATTGAAACCCAATCGTGAACGCGATAAAGTTCCAACAGGACCAAATACGCCAAAGCGCGATTCCTAAAAACGAATCAGAATAACAAAAGCATAGAAAAAGAGCCCTGTATTTCAGGGCTCTTTTCGTTTTTTGATCTAATAACCGCCGCCCCAACCACCAGGGGATCCACCCCAGCCACCAGGTGCCCCACCCCAACCACCGGCTGCTCCACCCCAGCCGGGATTCCAACCAGGCCAGCCTCCCC
>NZ_PXZL01000011.1 GCF_003013405.1 Brevibacillus formosus
GGACTCCACAAGTCGCTACGTCTGGAAATATTCTTCTCTGTCGTAACTGATTACGTTCTTCCATTTATTAAGGCATTAAAAAATCGAATCAAACTGACAGCTCATAGAGGAAACAGGAGAAATAAGCGAAGATCTTAGGGACACCGCCCGAGACGCAATGCAAAAAGCGAAACACGCCTTTAAGCGTCCACCTCTGAGACACAGCCTGAAGGACTACTTTGGACGCGGTTTCGCTTTTTGCATGGAGTCGTGCAGTCAATCCCGCAGGGGGTGGACCTAGAAGCTGAGCGTTTTCTCCTGTTTCCTCCCCACCACAACAGCCAGACAAAGTTTTTACTGGTTAATAATCGATCAATATTTTTTTGTCGAAAACATTATTTGTTTTCCCTGTCGAAATCCCCGCGAAAATTGACTGAACCTGCACTTTTCAAGTAAGATCAAAGTTATGTGATACGATTCGGAGGTGGAAAGAATGAGTGCCATTACTCGTAAAGAAGTAGAACACGTAGCTAATTTGGCCCGTTTGCAGCTCACTGAGGAAGAAGCGGAACGGTACACAAAAGACCTGAATGCGATTCTTGATTTTGCAGCCAAGCTAAATGAGCTCGATACATCCAATATTGAGCCAACCAGCCATGCTACAGACGTAAAAAACGTCATGCGTGAAGACGTAAACAGACCGTCCCTGCCGCGTGAGGACGTGCTGAAAAACGCACCAGATCACGAAGACGGGCAGTTTAAAGTACCGGCTGTATTCGAATAACCTACTGGATAACGAGAAGGGAGGAACCCACTGTGTCGCTGTTTGACAAGCGATTGTCTGAGATACATAGCGCGCTGCGCGCAAAAGAGATTTCGGTAACGGATCTGGTGCAGGCTTCCATCGCTAGCATCAAGGAGCATGACGGAGAAATCAAATCCGTTCTGCATGTAGATGAAGAGGGAGCCTTGGCTCATGCCCGTCAATTGGACGAGCGTCTGGTCAAGGGAAATGAGGAGCTGGGTCTTCTCTATGGCTTGCCTGCCGGACTGAAGGACAACCTGGTTACAAAAGACGTTCGCACGACTTGCGCGAGCAAATTTTTGGCGAACTACGATCCTGTCCATGACGGGACTGTTTCCAAAAAGGTGAAGGATGCCGATGCGGTCATCGTTGCGAAGCTGAACATGGACGAGTTTGCGATGGGCGGCTCCAACGAAAATTCCGGCTTTTTCCCAGCGAAAAACCCGTGGAACACCGACTACGTTCCGGGAGGCTCTTCCGGTGGATCAGCGGCGGCAATGGCTGCGCGTCATTTTTACTTCACCCTTGGCTCTGATACAGGCGGTTCCATCCGTCAGCCTGCTGCTTTTTGTGGCGTTGTCGGCTTGAAGCCTACGTATGGACGCGTATCCCGTTTCGGGCTGGTTGCGTTCGCGTCCTCGCTGGATCAGATCGGGCCTGTGACGAAAAACGTTGAGGATTCCGCCTATGTGCTGCAAGCGATTGCGGGACATGATGAATACGACTCTACCTCTGCCAATGTGGACGTACCGGATTACTTGTCGGCATTGACTGGAGATGTAAAAGGACTGCGTATTGGGGTACCAAAAGAGTTGATCGGAGAAGGGATTGACCCTGAGGTTCGCGATGCGGTTCTGGCAGCATTGAAGCAGCTGGAGAGCATGGGTGCTACATGGAGCGAGGTTTCCATGCCGCACACGGAATATGCAGTGCCAGCTTACTATCTCTTGTCTTCGTCCGAAGCTTCGTCCAACCTGGCTCGTTTTGACGGCGTTCGTTATGGTGTGCGTGCAGACAATGCGGCAAACCTGATCGAGCTGTACAAGGAATCCCGCAGCCAAGGCTTTGGCCCAGAAGTGAAGCGCCGCATCATGCTCGGAACCTACGCGCTCTCGTCTGGTTATTACGATGCTTACTACAAAAAGGCGCAGCAGGTGCGTACCCTGATCATCCAAGACTTCAACAGCATTTTTGCTGACTACGATGTCATCCTGCATCCAACGACGCCTTCTACGGCTTTCAAAGTAGGAGAAAACGTAGATGATCCGGTGAAAATGTATCTCGAGGATATTTGTACCGTTCCTGTAAACCTGGCTGGTCTGCCAGCAATCAGCGTGCCGTGCGGATTCTCCAAAAACGGTCTGCCGATCGGCTTGCAGATCGTAGGTCGTGCATTTGACGAATCCACCGTATTGCGCGTAGCCCATGCGTATGAACAAACCGCAGGCTTCTACGGTCGCAAACCGGAATGGGTGAGGGGGTAAGAGCATGAGCAAGTACGAAACCGTCATCGGCTTGGAGGTTCACGCCGAGCTATCGACCAACAGTAAAATCTTTTGCGGCTGCCCGACTGAATTTGGTGCACCGCCGAATACACATACATGCCCGATCTGCTTGGGACATCCAGGTGTACTGCCTGTAACGAACAAGCAAGCGGTAGAGTTCGCGATGAAAGCAGCACTCGCCCTCAACTGCGAGATTTCCCGCGAGACCAAGTTCGACCGCAAGAACTACTTTTATCCGGATTCGCCAAAAGCGTACCAAATCTCGCAGTTTGACCAGCCGATCGGCTACAATGGCTGGATCGACATCGAAGTAAACGGGGAGACGAAGCGCATTGGGATCACTCGTCTGCATTTGGAAGAGGATGCGGGCAAGCTGACGCACAGCGATTTTGGCGGAGAGTCTCTGGTAGACTTCAACCGCGTCGGGGTACCGCTAGTCGAGATCGTTTCCGAGCCGGACATCCGCACACCGGAAGAAGCACGTGCGTATCTGGAAAAGCTGAAAGCGATCATCCAGTACACCGAAGTATCTGACGTTCGCATGGAACAAGGCTCCCTGCGTTGTGACGCTAACGTTTCCATCCGCCCGTATGGTCAGGAAGAATTCGGTACCAAGGCCGAGCTGAAAAACATGAACTCCTTCCGCAACGTGCAAATGGGCTTGGAGTACGAGGTACAGCGTCAGACGGAGGTAGTTTCTTCCGGTGGCAAGGTCGTTCAGGAAACGCGCCGTTGGGATGAAGCGAACAAGAAGACGTTGACGATGCGTTCCAAAGAGGAAGCGCACGACTATCGTTACTTCCCAGATCCGGATCTGGTTCGCATGCAGATTTCCGAGGAGTGGATTGAAGCGGTTCGCGCAACCATTCCAGAGCTGCCAGATGCTCGTCAGGCGCGCTATGTGAACGAGTTTGGCTTGTCTAAGGATGATGCCGGAGTCATTACGATCTCCAAGGAGACAGCTGATTTCTTTGATGAGACCGTGAAAACAGGAGCAGAGCCGAAGTCAGTAGCGAACTGGCTGATGGTAGACCTGTTGGCACACCTCAACGCCAACAACCTGGTGTTTGCTGATGTGAAAATGACACCAAAAGGCTTGGGTGAGATGATCAAGCTGATCGAGGACGGAACCATTTCCTCCAAAATCGCCAAAACCGTCTTTAAAGAGATGGTGGAGACCGGCAAAGAGCCGAAGCAGATCGTTGAAGAAAAAGGACTCGTCCAAATCAGCGATGAAGGCGCCCTGCGTCAAATCGTTGTCGAAGCGGTCAATTCCAACCCACAAGCTGTGGCAGACTTCAAGTCCGGAAACGAAAAAGCAGCTGCTTTCTTCGTTGGACAGGTCATGAAGCAAACCAAAGGGAAAGCAAACCCGGGAATGGTAAACAAGCTGATTCAGGAAGTATTGAACAGCCTGTAGGCCAAAACATACGACAGCACTTTCTCTGTAAAGGGAGAGTGCTGTTTTTTGCGCTGAGAGCTATGCTAAATAGTGGAAAAAAAGTAAGATAGAATGCGTAGCTATCATCATAATTGATTAGGAGAAATGTTCATGACACAAAATTGGAAAAGTGCAACGGCTGCTTTTGCAGTGACAACCATGCTGCTGGGAACGGGTGCCCAGGCATTTGCTGCAAGCCCGGAAATGATTTTGAAAAATGCTGAAAACCCATCCAAAGAACAAATCAAGCTGCCTGCTCGTGCGGCAGAGATTGTCGCTGCACTGGAGAAGCTGGAGCCTGCCCTAAAAGCTCTGACGTTCCGAGAGGTCGTTATTTCTGATTACGATGAAAATCAAGTAGATTTGTATATGAGCCATCCTGACGATACTGAAATGAGTGCATATCTGCTTTTTGATCGCCATAGCGGTGAATTACTTGGTTACGAGGCTTCTGAATTCATTTGGGACGAGAATGAAAAAGTAACAGACGAAGCCATCGTGCAAAAAGCTGAGAAAGCTGTGCAAGAGTTGCTTGGAGAAAAGAAGCGAAAAATGACAGATGCGCCTCAATTGTCGAAAACGGTATACGGTGAAGAAGTGTCGTTTATCTACCCGAATGTATATTTTCCAATTCTGCTAAATGGTCTGGAAATAGACGGAGCGCACTACGGTATCGAGGTGGAAATGGATTCAGGCGGGCATTTGTTGGGCCTATCTTTTCAACCGCTCGATTTGACGGGGATACAGGTTGCTGATCCGAAAAAAGCTGTTACAAAAGAAGAGATTCGGAAGCAAATATTTACGCCCGAACGCCTTCGTTATGGCTATGTATGGGAAGGAACAGATGGGAAACCCGGTATCGAATATACCCTGAGGACGTCACCTGTATTTGATGCATTGACGGGAAAGCAGATCGAAATGGAATGGGGAGCAGAAGAAGGGGATGGAAATCTCCATACTTCTGATATCAAGGACATTTCTTTGAAACCCCAAGGGAAGCCATTCATTGCAAAAGGCGCAACGGATCAGCAAATTTTAGAGAACTTGTTTGGGGTTGATACCAAGAAGCTGTATACAACCTATCGAAAAGACGAACAGCAGGGTGAAATCAGTTATGATTGGTCGAACCCTATCGATTTTAATCGGGCTTCTATTATGGTGAACGAAGTGACTGGCGATATCAGCGGATACGTAAATTGGGCACATATCGAAAATCTCTCAGTGCCCCTAACAAAAGAGCAATCCTTGCAAAAGGCGATTACGTTCCTGGAGCCTTATGCTAAAAAAGCCGAGTGGCAAGTCGAAATGTATGAGGGAACCAAGAAAGAGGACAAGAAATCCGTTGATCAGTATGGTTTTTTATTTCTCGAAAAGCAAAATGGGATACCGCTCATGGAGTATTCCTACGGAGTAGCAATTGATCCCAATAAGGGACAGGTCGCTGAATTCGTGGCATCCGTTCCAGCAGAGGATCGTAAATATCCTGTGCTCAAGCCATCTGTAACAGCCCAACAGGCAGCAGATATTATTTCCAAACAAGTACCAGTTAAGTTGACCTATATTTGGCCGAGAGCAGAAGAGAAGAATGCACCCATTCTTGTTTACAAGCTGGATACAAGTAAAGGCTGGCCAACCGTAGATGCCGTAAATGGATCTTTTAAATGGAGCGAGATCGAGGAATAACATCGAGAAGACGACAATTAGCAGGAAGAACCGTCAGTGTATGCTTGACGGTTCTTCCTCGTGAGTAAGAGTTACAATAAATGGCTTTATGTTTCAGCAAGCCCTGCCTGAATTTTCTCCAATAAAGAAACAGCCGCACGTTCATTTCGCTCAATCGCCTGCAACAACGCAATCGCCTGCTTGCCCTGCTCCGCATCGTTCGGCTCGCCCCCAGCCGGGAACGGGAAGAGCTTTCTTAACGTGTCAAAGTCATCGGCAATCGCCCCGTACAAGCCAGCCGCTTCTTTTATTAGCGGACGAACCTCATCAAACACAGAATCTGTCCACGTATCGGCGATTTCGCTCCAGAAAAGAGAGGCGTAGCGACGTGCATCCCCATTCACCGCGGTCGTATACGCGTTGCCATTCGGCTCGACCGTACCCTTTTCATAAGCTTCCTGCCAAGCAGCATAGGCCGCTAGACCATTGACGCAGCTCGGGTCCTGCGGTTCTTCTCCACGATAATGAACGAGTGCAGAGTGGAGAGCATTTGCGAGCATCGTGCGTTGGTCGATCGGAAACGCACGGTCGATGGCAAGGACAAACAACTCCTCGACGATACCCCGCCCCAAGTTTTCATAGGGAATGGGACTGTCGTTGCGGCAGTTGTCTCCTGCGTAAAACATTCTTTTTTCATCATCATAGCCGTAGATCAATCCGAACTCTGGCATGAACAGGTCCCAAGCAAGCACAGGATACCCTTTGTCGATGGAGCGGTGAACCAGTTCCAATGCTTCTGGCAAGAGGACAGACAGCTGGCGCTTTTCGCGTGCCTCTGGGCTCAATAGCGAGGGAGCAACCTGATTAGCATTAATGCTTGGTTCGCAGGATAGATGATACGAGGTGACGGCACGAGATTCAAAGCCCATGTTTTTCAAACCCTGCTGCAAGACCCGCTGAAAGTGAAACATCGTCGGGCCCGCAATATGGATATTTTCAGGAACGATCGTCAAGCGAAAGGCATGGCCGCTCAGGCCAAGTATCATCGGCAAAGACATTTTTCGATCGGTCGATTCTACCAATCCGTACAGTGCCGCTGCGCAAGTAACCCAAGTAGGCATCGTGAATGCTTCTGGTTTATTCAATACTGCTTGTTTCATACTCCCCGCAACCCTTCTCGTCTTCATGTATTGATCAACAACGACACGAGTTTTTTCCTGAATCAGTTTTTTGCGAGAACGCGATAGCACTTGGTAGACATTCGCCTGGGACATCTGGAACATATGGGCAATCTCATGAGGGGCCAAATGATCAAAAAAGTGAGATTCCACAATGCGTCTCTCCCGAGGGTTGAGGCAGTACAGCAGGCTCCTGATCGTCTCAAACAGTTCACGCCGCACCATGGCCTCTTCGGGATTGCTGTTCTGCGCAGCGTGTGACCAAGACCGTCCCAACCTGTGCAGGATACTATCGAGGTCTTCCCAGTCAGTTGGTTCCTGCTCATGCGTTTGTTTGCCCAGACTCGAGAAGACAGTTTCCCTTTTTTGCGCCCCCTTCGAAAGCCGTGTGTACGCCTGATTGCGCACAATCCGATGCAGCCAAGGAAGGAAACGTCGGCTGTCCACCAGCGTTCCCAGGTGCAAAAAGGCGCGAATGAGAGCATCCTGAACGATGTCTTCGGCAAGAAAGGCTTCTTGTGTGTACGACCGTGCATAGCCGTATACTTTGGAGCGATGACGCCTGACCAGCTCGCTAAACGCCTCCTGATCTCCGGCTTTCGCCTGCTCTACCAAAGTCTCGTCTGCTATCTGGGTGTGTTCCTCATGAGCCTTGGGCCTGATTATCAAGTGATCCATCGCAAAAACTCCTCGTGATTTGTTGATGTACTGTGTAGACTTCGGGTTCACGGATTTTCTGACACGGGATGAGAAAAAATTTCGGAGTTTTTTACCAACACATTTAGTTTAACAGACAAAGAAACCTAGTAGTCTTATTTCTGGGTGCAATGGGACTCAACCAGTAAATACACCAATCGAGGCAACGCAAGAATCTCAAAAAGCACCTTCACAGATATGGATTCAAGCGTATTTGAATGAGTCAAATAAACCACAACCCGAATTATTAGAATCCAGCGAAGATAAAATGCAAGTCGAACAAATTTACAAATGGATAAATGAAGGGGAAAAAGACCAGCAAATTCAAGTAATATTGATCGAGTCTATCTCCTTCGTTTTGAATTTATGAGAGATGGCAAGATTGCAGAGAGTCAAAACTATTTGTATGCTATTACGACTGACAGTAAACTCTATGCTAAACAAGTGGCAGTTAATGAGAAGTATAACTTTGATAAGTATGATAGTAGTAAGCTTTCTACTCTAATAAATGAGGCAGGAATTGAAGGATGGCAGGAATTAAAGTCTGGTGTAATTAATAATGAAGTACTCCCCAACTAATTTATTTGAACTCACTCTGTTTTTGTTCAGACAGGGTGAGTTCAAACAAAGTAAAAGACTTTGCTGAAAAGCGAAGTCTTTTTTTACTCGCATCTTTTTTAAGCTAGTACTGGACGATTGCTGCTGCTAATGGCAAAGGACGGGTACACGATGATTGGCGTCAATATCCATAAGGGAATACTCACGTAGTGCAAAGGGTGTCAAAAAACGAACCGACCGATTTGTAACAATTTCCACTCTCCCCTATAATGAACGTACAGGAAGAAAAAGGAGGATGGAAGTACATGAAGCTCATTTCTGTAGCAGGAGAAAGTGTGGCACCTGGAAAAGGTGGATCACCGTCTGATACATTTGATCGTTCCATTTCTACGTGGCAAGAAAATGGTCAAGAAAAAACAATAACCGTCACCTATGTGCGTTATTTTGGCAAAGTGCTCGCTGAGCGGGGCATTTACGATCAAGAGGCAGAAGGTGTTCCTGTCAGCCATTTGGTAGCGACTCTGTTTCTGGAAAAAAATCCAGAAGCAAAAGAAACCCGTCATTATATTAATGATACGGAGGCTTTCGTCGCGCTGTTTGAAGGCTTTTCCTTGACCAAGTGGAAAGAGCGTTATCCGCTGTAGGATAGGAGTGAAACGGTTTTTAAAGTCAAAAGATTCTGATTCGCCAAAGACACATACGGGTAACTTTTGATAGGGCATGCTAAGGGCAACCAATTATTGGAGGGAATTAGCATGTTTTCTATTTGGCTGCCACTGGTGATGACGTCTTCTGCGCTTGTCTTTGGTGCAATACATTCGCATGTCCCTACGACTTCCTCGGTGGCGTGGATGGTTGCTGTGCAGGAGTTTGATGCGTTTTTGCAGGACTGGAAAAAAGGGCAGACGCTTGCGAACCTGCGTCACCCGTTGTTTGACCTCACGGGAGTGTCGGCGGTGTCAGGAATGATGGAGATTATCCGTTTTTCGGGAGAAGGCCACGGGCAAGCGGGAGAAATCACCCTTTCGTTTTACACACTGGAAGGCGACAAGGTCTTTTCGCCCCCAGGCTCCGTGTCTGTCGCGCGAGTCGATGAGAAACGGCGGGAATTTCATGTCACTGGCGCTATACCGAGGGTTTTGCGTGGGCGGACGGGTGTCGTACAGGTGACGTTTACGGGAGAAAAGCGTGCGTCGTACTTGCTGAAGGTACGATTCTAGAGAAAATACGGGAGAGGAGGGGCTGCTGTTGATTGAGGTCAAGGATGTCAGCAAGCGATTTAAGGAGATCGCAGCGGTCCAGCATGTATCGTTTCGGGTCGAGGCAGGCGAGGTATATGGACTTCTCGGCGAAAACGGTGCGGGAAAGACAACGACGATGCGCATGATGGCGACGGTTTTGACCCCGACCGAGGGAGACATCGAGATTAGCGGGTTTTCCGTTCGGCAGCAACCGCTTGAAGTGCGCCGTAGAATCGGCATTTTGTTCGGGGGAGACGTGGGGCTTTACAGCCGTTTGACAGCGCGGGAAAATATCGCGTACTTCGGTCGTCTATACGGATTGGAGCAAGCGAGGCTTGAAGAGCGGATTGGCAGACTGAGCCGGATGCTTGAGATGGATGATTTTATCGACAGGCGAGTGGGGGCCTTTTCCCGGGGAATGAAGCAAAAGGTAGCGATTGCCCGGACGCTCGTACACGATCCCGATGTCATTTTGCTGGATGAACCGACGACAGGATTGGATGTAACGGCTGCCACAATCTTTCGAAGAATGGTCAGAAAGCTGCAAGAAGAGGGGAAGACGATTCTGTTTTCCAGTCACAACATGGGCGAGATTAACAAGCTGTGCAAAAGGGTTGCGCTCATGCACAAGGGAAAGCTGCGGTTCGCCGGGGGATTGGATGCGTTGCGCGAGCAGTTTGGGACAGAGGATCTGGACGACATTTTCATGGCTGTCGTGGAAGGGAGCGAGGGCTGATGGGCTCGCATGTCGTTTGGACTGTATTCAAAAAAGAGCTGATGGACTTGTTTCGCGATCGCAAGGCGTGGATGGGGACGCTCCTGGTGCCATTGCTCGTCATTCCGTTCGTCTTCTTTTTGCTGGGAACGTCCTACAGCAATGTGGAAAAAGAAGCGAGGGAGTACATCCCGTTAGCCGTTCAAGGATCATCCTCATTGATTGATGTTTTGCAAAAAAATCCCGCCGTTCAAATCCTGGAGCCGTCGGATCCGAAACAAGCACTACAAGCAGGTCAATTGCGCGCTATTTTGACGATTCCGGCTGGTTTCGATGAAGAGATCGCGGCGGGAAAAACAGCGCAGTTATCAGTTGCCTATGACTCGACCAATCAAAAGTCTGTCTATGCCCGTACGTTGATCGAGCAGACAGTAGAGGCTTACAGCAAAGACGTCGTAGCGAAAAGGTTGAACCAAGCGGGCTTGTCCGAGCAGACGATTCAGCCGATTGTCTCCACCTTTCAAAATGCAGCCTCTGAGGAAAGGAAGTCGGGAGGGATGCTGGCTGGCATCATTCCGTTGATGTTGGTAGTCTCGCTCGCATCCGCGGGAATGGCCGCAGCGAATGATCTGGTCGCTGGTGAGAAAGAGCGGGGAACGCTCGAATCACTGTTGACGGCGCCGATTGCAGCCCAGCACATCCTTACGGCAAAGCTGTTGGCTGTCATGACCATGAGTATCATGGGGGCAGTAGCGTCACTGATTTCTGTCACACTGGCCATGCGTTTGGGACCAATGGGGACGGAAGTAGATCATTTTACACTCGCCTTCTTCTCGCCTGTCACTTTGTTGGTGCTCATCGTGACAATTTTGTTGTTGGCGGCGCTCTTTGCAGGGGTGGAGCTAGTTTTGAGTACGGTTGCCAAGTCTTTTAAAGAGGGACAGACGTACATGAGTGCTGTTATATTTTTGGCGATGGTTCCCTCGTACATGCTGATGCCAGTCAGTCCGGTCGACATCCCCGCGCATTATTACGTGATGCCCGTGTTCAACGGAGTCGCACTGTCCAAGGAAGTGTTTTATGGCAAGGTCGACCCGACGCATGCGCTTCTGGGGATTGGCTCCTTGCTTGTCTATGTGGTTTTTACTATTTTTCTCGCGTCTCGCATATTCCGCAGAGAAGGAGCGGGGGTAAAGCACTGATCGTAAAATTTTTTTCAGACCTGTCGCGTCACTTGTCGCTGTCATTTCGAGAAAGCTGGTGAAATGTTGTGAATCGGCTGTATGTCGGTGTGCTATATATTTTCGGATCGGCTGCTGGCTTTGGCGTCATGTCTATTTTCGCTGTGTACGCCTACGAAGCGGGTGTGTCTGTTTCAACGCTCTTGTTTTTGCGGTTTTTATTGGCGACTGCCCTGTTTTTTGGTTTGTTGCTCTGGCGCAAGGAGTCGCTTCGCTTGGACAAAAGACAGGTGCTCGCGATGTTTTGTCTCGGCGGGATTTTGTACACGTTGCAATCCCTTAGCTTTTTCTCGGCGGTACAGTACATCCCGACCTCAATGGCGGCCTTGCTGCTGTACACATTTCCGGTGTTTGTTGCCATACTGAGCTACTTCGTCGAGAAGGAACGGTTAACGAAAAAGACTGTCATCGCCATGCTGATTACACTCGTCGGTCTTGGGCTGGTGCTCGGCTTGTCATTTGGCGGGATTCAGCCAATTGGCATATTGTTGGCTCTTGCGGCGGCGTTGTTTTATTCCGTTTACATTGTGGTGGGGAATCGGGTGGTAAAAGGAGTCTCATCCTATGTAACATCTGCGTACATCGCCCTGTTTGCTGCCATTTCTACCTTTTTCATTGCGCTAAAAGACGGTGGTGTCAATCTTTCCTTTGCGGTACAAGGGTGGTGGGCGTTGTTGGGGATCGTCGTTTTCTCTACGGTGGTCGCCATCAGTTTTTTCTTCCGCGGCTTGCAGCTGATCGGGTCAACCAAAGCATCGGTACTAAGCACACTGGAGCCTGTTGTCACGTTTGGGTTTTCAGCGTTGTTGTTTGGCGAAGCCTTTAGCTTGCTTCAGCTGTTGGGAGGATGTGCAGTGCTCGTCGGTGCTGCGCTGATTGTTTCGGGGAAAGGCGGGGAGCCAGAACTGGCACCTAAGCAGGCTTCTTCATAATGCTATAGCAAAAAGACGCTCTTGCTCTGAGGCTTCACGTGCAGGAGCGTCTATTCATTTTATGTAGCCTGATCAGGATTCGTGCATCTGTGAGCGGATTAACCAGCCCGCACCATACACACCCGCATCATTGCCGAGTTCGGCAGGAACGATCTCTGTGGACTCGACGACGTAGGTGAATGGAACGAAGCGTTTGAATGATTCACGGATTCGGGAAAAGAGGAAGTCACCTGCTGCGGCCACGCCTCCACCGATCATAAACTTCGCAGGATTAAGCACATTCGCCAAGTGGGAGAGAGCGAGACCGAGATAGAGCGCCACTTGATCGATAATCGCGAGAGCCGCTGCGTCTCCTGCTACGGCTGCTTCGAGGACATCCTTGGCGGCAATGTTTCCTTTGGCGGCTAGTACAGCGGCAAGCGCCGGGCTTGATCCGTTTACAGCTGCAAATCGCCCTTCACGAATGATGGCAGTCGCAGACGCATATGTTTCGAGACAGCCTGTTTTGCCGCAATTGCAAGGGGCACCGCTATCCGGGGTCATGGTGATGTGACCGATTTCGCCGCCCACACCGTTGATGCCATGGATGACCTTTCCATTCAAAATGACGCCTCCACCTACACCTGTACCGAGTGTGATGAGAACGAGGTCTTGTGCACCTTGACCTGCACCCTGCCACATTTCTCCGAGGGCTGCGACATTGGCATCGTTGTCGACCGCGACTGGCAGACCTGTAAGGGCTTCCAATTTTTCTTTTAATAAAACGGGTTGGCGCCAGTGAAGATTCACCGCTTGGAAAACGATTCCCTTCCCGCCATCGACGGGGCCGGGTACGCCTACACCGATTCCGCAGACTTGTGAAAGAGAATAGTCATGCTGTGCAAGAAGATCATGAGACATGTCTACGATTTTTTGCAAAATGCCATCCTCGCCGTCCGAAACAGGCGTCGGCTCTTGCGTTTTTGTAACCAGCTCGCCGTCTGGCGTAATCAAAGCCATCTTGATTGCAGTGCCACCCACATCTACTCCCACGATGATCTTCTTCACAAGCGTCTCCCCTATCTCCTTGTTTTCCATCTTTTTCTATCTTATCACGCTATATGGAGCATAGCGATTCCCAAAAATGGCTATACAGGATATGATGGAAGAGAGTACCCCCGTGAGCGAGGGAAGGAAGAAGGGATCTGCCTTGAAACGAGCCAGATTAATCTACAATCCAAGCTCCGGCCGGGAGATCGTGCGTCGGCGATTGCCGGAAATCCTCGATTTAATGGAGTCGGCCGGATATGAAACCTCATGCTATGCGACCAAAGGGGAAGATGATGCGACAGAAGAAGCTGCTCGTGCAGTAGCTCGCGGTTTTGACGTCATCCTGGCCGCTGGTGGAGATGGAACCATATATGAAGTAGTCAATGGGATGGCAGAGCATAAAGCGCGTCCATCTCTTGGAATAATCCCCTGCGGAACGAGCAATGATTTTGCCCGGGCGGTCGGTATACCGAAATCGATCACACGTGCAACGGAGATTGTCGCCAAGGGCAAGAAGAAACGCATTGACCTGGGGCGCATCAACAACCGCTATTTTATGAATATCGCGGGTGGCGGCTCGCTGACGAATTTGACCTACGAGGTCCCGAGCAAGCTGAAAACGCTAATCGGACAAATGGCATATTACGTCAAAGGGTTGGAGAAGCTGCCGTCGCTGCACCCGATCCGTGTGCGTCTGGAGAGCCGCAAAGAGGTGCTGTTAGATGAAGAAATCATGGTGTTTCTCATTGCCAATAGCCGATCTGTAGGCGGCTTCGACTGGCTTGCCCCAGATGCGGACTTGTCAGACGGCAAGCTGGATGTCATCGTCGTGAAAAAGACGAATATTGCGGAGTTTATTCGCTTGGCGACACAGGCAGTTCGCGGAGAGCACTTAAAGGACCCGAACATCCTGTATTTCCAAGCAGATTACATCAAAGCCACTTCGCCTGGTGGAGAGACGGTTCAGCTCAATCTGGACGGTGAGCTGGGTGGACAGCTGCCTTGCGTGGTGGAAGCACTGCCGGGGCACATCGAGTTGTTCGTCCCGTAAGAAGATAGTAAAATGAATAGCAATAGCCGTGGGGATGCCGCTTTTCGCAGTGCATCCCTGCATGCTTCATGGAGCGAAAACGAAAACTTATAGAGCAAGATAAAAGGAGCAATAGATAGTGGCGAAGACAACAAAGAAGCGGCGCGGTCCGCACCCGACAGCCAAAGTGGAGCTGGACGTCCCTGTACGTGTCGGACAAACCGTGGAAGTGGAGATAACCGGACTGAACCACGAAGGAGCGGGAGTCGGCCGGATTGAAGGATATACGCTGTTCGTAGATGGCGCACTTGCAGGAGAGCGAGTTCATGCGCGCGTCGATCATGTGAAGAAAAACTTCGGCTTTGCCAAGCTGACAGAAGTAGTAGAAGCGAGTACCCATCGTTTCCAGCCGCCCTGTCCGCTGTACGACCGTTGCGGAGGCTGTTCGTTGCAGCATCTCGCTTACGAGGAGCAGCTGCGGCACAAGCAGCAAATCGTGCGGGACAACCTGCGGCGCATTGGAGGGTTCCAAGTCGAAGGGGAAGGCGCGATTACCGTTCATCCAACACTCGGCATGAGCGATCCATGGCGCTACCGCAACAAAGCACAGGTACCGATCGGCGAAGAAAACGGAGCGTTGGTCGGCGGCTTTTACGCGGAGAAATCCCACTCGATCATCGACATGAACGAATGCCTCATCCAGCATCAGGCGAATGATGAAGCAGTGGCAGCTGTGAAGCAGGCGGCGACCAAGCTGAATATCACGGCATATGACGAGGTGCGCCATTCTGGCTTGCTGCGTCATGTGGTCGTGAAGGTTGGCGTCAAGACGGGGGAAGTCATGGTCGTGCTCGTAACGACGGAGGAGCAGATTCCGCAACGAGATCAGCTGGTGGAAGCGATTCGGGTACAGGTCGCTGGCGTGACGAGTATCGTGCAGAACATCAACCCGGATAAGACCAATGTTATTTTTGGCAAAAAGACCGTGACCCTATGGGGCAGTGATGTGATTTACGATTATATCGGTCCGATCAAGTTTGCTATTTCGGCGCGATCGTTTTATCAGGTCAATCCTGCTCAGACTGAGGTGCTGTACAACAAGACGTTGGAGTACGCGGGTGCGACTGGTACGGAGACGGTCATTGATGCGTATTGCGGTATCGGGACGATTTCGCTGTTTTTGGCGCAGAAGTCAAAGCATGTGTACGGTGTGGAGATTGTGCCGGAAGCGATTGCGGATGCGAATCGTAATGCGCAGTTGAATGGCGTGGAGAATGCGACGTTTGAGGCAGGGCCTGCGGAGGTTGTCATTCCTGCTTGGAAGGAGAAGGGCATACGGGCGGATGTGATTGTGGTTGACCCGCCGCGCAAAGGCTGTGATGAGGCGTTGTTGACGACGATTTTGGAGATGCAGCCGGAGAGAGTGGTTTATGTGTCTTGTAATCCTTCTACGTTGGCGAGGGATTTGAAGGTGCTGGCGGAGAGGTATGAGGTGAAGGAAGTGCAGCCGGTGGATATGTTTCCGCATACGGGGCATGTGGAGTCGGTTGCGTTGTTGGCCTATAAGGGGTTTGTATGATCGAATAGGGAGTTGGGGACGAAATGGAGACGTAACTATTCGTCCCTAATACTTGTAAGTAGAGCTTCAAATTTATCAGTAGCTGATTGATCGGCAGTACGTAGTGCAAATCTGTAGGTATTCATAGTAAACGAAATCGAACCATGTCAAAGGGGTTCAGAGATAATCTTAGCGTGAACACCTTGGTTGATCAACAATGTAGAGCTGGTATTTCTAAGGGAATGGGAATCATTGTATCTAAGGCGTTTTTAATGATAAAACGCCGAAACCAAAGGTAGGGGCGCTCTTGGTGGAAGAGCCCCTTCCATCTGGGTGGCATCTGTCACCAATTTTATCACGTTCCTCAATTTTGTATATGTAGTACTCTTTAAATTCCTCTACCATTGAGATGGGGAGTGGTACTTTACGCTTGGTTCTTTGTTTTCGGTTTCTTTCATATGGACAATACCCGCTGGCGATATTGTGACGCTTTGCACTACATCAATAGCACCTGTTTCCCAGTTTATATGAAGCCACTCAATCCCTCGTCTGAGGCCAGACGTAAGAGCTAGAGTGACCATGATTAGGTTCTTTCTGTAGCCGAAGAGGAATTTCTTCAACCACCTTCTCGTCGTAGGGGATTATTTCCTTGTTCTCAGCGACTGGATTCTTAACGCATCAACAGGATTTTGCTTGATAAGCTTCCATTCACAGCTCGCGATAACATACTCCTGAATATTCGTGAATATATTCGAGTGTGCCACTGAGGTTTAAACCAAAAGATAATAATTTTTCTCATACATACGTGATGTCTTCAGTTCATTGAGACAGAAAAAAGCACTTCCAACTGGTAGAGTTGATATAGTTGGAAGTGCTTCTCTTTCGAGACTCCGACCAGGTGTCCAAAATACTTTGCTTTTAAGGAAGGGTGATTCTATTCCATGCAAATTAGCAGAATTGCAAGCTGATAATTATGCTATCCACTTTGACATCTCGAACAAAACTGGGAAAAGGTATTTCATTGGATTAGCAGTAATCACCTTCCAGATACAAAGGGCTATTTAAATCCGTATACCTATGGAACTAATGCATGCCATTGTTTCTCAATTTGATAAAATGTAAAATTTACAGACCAACCCAAATAACTAAAGATTCTATCAGAAAGAGTAGGAGTACTAAACTATGCAAATAGATATTTTCTCTCTTAGCACAAAGGAAAAGCTTGCTTTGGCCTGCATTTACTTTGCCCGTTTATCAAGTTCTGATGAACACTATAAAGGGAAATGGGCGCCTGCATTACGAACTCTCTCAAAAAAGTATGGTATAAAATTTAGTACGTTAAAACAAAATAAAGACCGTTTTGATGCGAATTTTACAACGAGTGGAAGAAAGGGGTATTATCAAAGGCCCCTTGAAAAAGCTAATAAATTCTTATATGAGATGTATCTAAAGTATAAGGATATTGACATTGAATATCTTCAGTTGTCTGTTAATTCGATTCTTGAAGACGCTGAACAAGAAGGGAAACCATTCTACAGTATAAAAACTAAAGTGAAAGAACAAGTTGAAGCTATACTTCAACGTCAATCCAATATTGAACTTGATGGTTTAAATTGGTTTAAAGATGAATTGAAAATTGGTCAATTGGTTTTCATTGTTTTTGGAGGAGACAAACCTTCTTGGGACACAGGGTTAATTGGAATTGGAGCCATTGCACAAGGTCCATATGATGTAGGATACGAAAAGAATAATTACAGAGTTAGGATTGATGTTAAGGTATTACTGGATCAGTCAATAAAAAGAAGTGATTTAGTATCTTATAAAGATACTTTCGATATTATAGGGATTGGTCCAATTACAAAGTGGGAACCTAATCAAGCAATAACGCAAGTTCCTGAGAGTAAAGCTGTTGCATTAATTCGTGCTATGCTCGATCTAAATCCCGGAATTTATGAAGAGTTAACTGCTGTAATTAGTGAAGAATTAATGGCACGAGTAAAAGGCTCTACAGTTCAGCTAATCCCGATTGAAGTCGATTACGGTGAGAAAGTGGAGTTAGAATTACCTCTTGAAAACGAACAGGCCCCTATAAGTAATGATGACTTTAGTGATCTCTATGAGCCTGATTTAGAGGAAATACATAAAGGCTTTGCTATGTCATCGAAACCTATGGTAAGTCTAAAAAATTTCATCAATTCACAAAAGCATATAATAATGATTGGCCCGCCAGGAACAGGTAAGACAACACTTGCTGAAAGAGCTTGTAAAGAAGCAGTACAAACAAACTACATTAGCGGATATACTATGACAACTGCAGTTGCAGACTGGAGTACTTTTGATACAATCGGCGGTTATATGCCTGATAAAGAAGGAAAACTTGTTTTTCAAGAAGGAGTTTTCCTTAGGAGTATTCGAGAAAATAACTGGCTTATCATTGATGAAATTAACCGAGCTGAAGTTGATAAAGCATTTGGACATTATTTTACAGTGTTATCTGGTAAAGATGTGACCCTGCAGTATAAAACCGACACTGTTTCAGGAGAAAAGAATATCACGATTCGACATACTGAGAGTAAAGGCAGTTTCTATGAAGATAAGACTGCTACCTATTATATTGGACGTAACTGGCGTATCATAGCGACAATGAATACATATGATAAAAACAGTTTATTTATGTTGTCCTATGCTTTTATGCGGCGATTTGCTTTTGTTTATATTCCGGCCCCGACTAAAGAAGCTTTTTCTGAGTTAATTGAGACCAGACTTTCCGGAAATGAAGATACTATTAAGGTATTGAGTGAAATTATAAAAACAGCCCCTAAAAAGATTGGGGCTGCAATTATCCTCGACATCATTACTTATTTGGGTAATTCAGGAAAAGAAGGCATTGTTGATGCTATTTGTTCACTCATGATTCCTCAATTTGAAGGAATCTCTCTTCCTCAAATAAAAAAGCTATATAAAGATTTTGGCGTTTTATTATCTAGCGATGACAAAGAGCATTTAAAAAATTTTTTGTGTGAGTTTTATGATATTAATATTTCCGAGTTGTCTAAAGTAAGATTTGATGATGAGGAAGAGGATATCGATGAATAGGAGGGAGAGGAAAAAGTGCTTAGATCAAGCGACTGTTGGAACAGCACGACACACAAAGAAATAATCGAATATTCAAGTCGTTTACTCTGGCGCTTCATCCAACCTAATGCGAAAGAAAATGAAACTGAAGAAGCTATTCTTAATCTGACTGGCTTGAACAAACGTGAATTAAACATGTTGGCAAACGTTAGATTTCTTCTTTCAAAAGAAGTGAAGTACTTACTTAATGAAATTGCTCCAAAAATAATAAATCGGCTTTCAAAAGAATCAATTTATGAGCATATTACTGAAAGAGGCAAAGTAAAGGGGAGAATTGATTGGCAGAGGACAATTAGTGCTAGAGCTGCAGCCGGTAATGACTCTAGTCTTTATGTCTACTCAAGAAGGGCTCAAATTTTTGATCTGCCTGAGAATAGACTTTTTTTATACATCATAAAGCACATTAACGAAAAAGCCCGAAACTTTGTAACGGAAGAATATCTTAACGTTACCTGGTACTCAGAAATAGATGATGGTGAAAAATGGAGGGAAAAAATAGATGTAATTGCATCAAAAACTAATCATCTATTGAGAAATCCGTTTATTTCCAAGATCGGTCATATGCTGGAACTTACAGATAAAGCAGTTGACCTCACTAAGAAATGCAGGCCTCCGCATTATAGGGAATTAGCAATAATTGCTGAGAGATTGGCATTTTGCCAAAGGAGTCCTTCCTTTTATTTGAAAGAAGAGCTTGATGGAAATATTTTAGAACCCCTTAATAAAGATACTATTTTTGAAATTGCAGTGCTATTTAAAACAATTAACGTTGCAATAAAATCAGGTTGGAAGGAAAAGCACGTTGGATTAATTGGAGCGGCATTAAATTCAATTAGTACTCTTGTTAAGAATGATTCTGAACTAAGAATTTATTACCAGAAGTTACCTAGGGATATGGCCCGAATTAGTAAATACGGTGTTATTATGGCTGATTATGGTCTTAGTGAGAAACTACGCAGGCCGGACATAGTGCTGGAGTTCATAAATGGTCAACGAAAAGATTTTTTTATCATAGAAGTGAAAAGGTCAAAAAGTCGAGATTATCTTGTTGATGGTACATATAAACTCCTGGGGTATCTTAAAGACTTTGAGCAAATAAACAAAGGTGATTCAACGTTAAGAGGTTTTTTGGTGGGCTGGAGTGGTATCCCTTTTAAAGAATATATAAATAACGAAGAAGTTCAACTCTTTAATTGGGATAATATAAAAGAGGGGTTGACAAATATACTTGAAACGAGGTAACAGAATTGGTAAAAATCATTTTTGTTACCAGTATGTGATCATTATTACGAATAAAGTTTCTAAAAAAACCGAAGTAAAAATATGAAAGAGATTAGGTCTGCGCATACCCAGTTAGAAGATCGATGTACCATTGGGAAGACAAGAGCATTAACTATCGAGAGCGCGCTAGTTCGCAAACCTTTCCAGATGATTTTATCTTTACGGATTCTAAAGAAAAATTTCGCCAACATGTTGGAATGACAGTACCACCGGAACAGGTTGTAAGGTTGTAATAGAAGCGGTTTTAAAAATAAACGCAGGTGTAGAAAAAGTCGCCAATGTTCATTTATTGGCGGCTTTTATTTTTGTTTGGAAGACAATATAAAATGTGATATTTTTTTCAATGCACTTTCAAAATCATTCTTCACTTCGTGTTCCCAAATCCGTAAAATCTTCCATCCCTTCTTTGAATAGTATTCGTTTACTTCAATATCTCTATCTATATTCCTTTTTAGCTTTTTTTGCCAATACCCAACATTTGTAGCTGGGACATTTCCGTGAATTGGGCATGAATGCCAAAAACATGAATCAAGAAAAATAACAATTTTGTGCTTCTGGATTGCTATGTCAGGATTACCCATAAGTTTTCTTACGTTTTTTCTGAATCTTAACCCTCTTTTCCATAATTCCTTTGTGACTTTACTTTCCAACGTTGACCCCGTTGAACGTATGGCTCTCATATTTTTTGAACGTTGTTCTTTTGTAAACATGTCTACCATAAACTATTCCCTCCAAAAAATACGATTTGTTCGAGAATATCACCTCATGAGCTGATTATAGCTAACAGGGCATTGTTTAACATTAGAACCAACGGACGAAACTGGAATTGACTGGGAGGTGAGCAATCTATGTCTGAAATTGTACCTAACGAAAGCGCATTGTTGCAAGGACTACTCAATAAGGTTATTCTTTACCGATTCACCCGCAACCTTGATAAAGAACTCGAAGACCGCAAAATTAGCCACGCTGAATTAAGCGGTAGTACAGGAAGAAGCGGTAACTGGTTTAACCGTACTTTCAACGAACTGGAAGATATGAGAATTTCAACGTTTATAAAGTCGATATCTGCAATAAATAAGATTATTAGCGGAAACTACAAATTCAAACCTGTTGAAGTTCATAAGGTCCTTGACGAAGAAATGTTCAAGGTTGCTTCCGTGTCAATAGATTTGTCTATGAACGGCGTTGAATATCTACTGCAAAATGACGCGGATATGTGTAAATTTTTTCTCGAAATAAGATTCTACGTTGATGCTCTGAAAGCACTTGATGGCAAGTTATCCTACGATGAAATACACGCTTATGAACAAATCTTGACCCGAATAAACACAGAAGGGAATTGATAAAATGGCAGAACGTAAAATTTGGTTTATCACACGCCCTGAACGTGACCCTAAATTCCATCGTGACGCACTTCTCGCTTTGTGGGATGCAACGAATGGTTTGACCGTTCAATGGTCAGGTAATCGTCAAGCCCACCTTAATTATGAACGCGCATTAAATGCCCGTGGAGTTAAACGCGAGAACATTAGCAATGATGGTTCGGGCGGACGTACTTGGGCGGCTATGTTAAAAACGTTTGCTTATGTCTATACGGATGAAAAGGGATTCTTAGTTCTTACAAAAGTTGGTAAGAAAATTCTTGAAGGCGAAAGGGTACGGGACAATGTAACAAAGCAAATTCTCACTCTTCAAATCCCAAATGCGTACTTTCTCGAATCGGGATTCCGACCGCAATTTGAATCGACTTTCCGTATTCGTCCAGCACGGTTTCTTATCAAACTGACAAATCAAGCCCAACTTAATTACTACGTTACCAAAGAAGAAATTACTTATTTCGTTTTAACTGCGCAGAACGACAATGAATTGGCTTCTATAACCGATAAGATTCTTACATTTAGAAGTGCAAGTCCTGCGGACAAAACGTTATTGAAGCAGGAAATTGCTGAAGAGTTCGACCATCGCGAACGCTCAGATAAGGGAGCAAGAGATTTTGAAATCGCGCATGGTGACGTTGCACATACGTTCATGTTGATTTGCGATTACACAGGCCTTGTCGAATACATTCGTGGTGAAGCACTTCGTATTGACCCATCTAATTCGAAGAAGATCGCTGGAGAAATCGAAATGTACGATTACCGATATCCGTTTAATTCACGGTATCTCATTTCACTTCAACGTATGGCTGAGAATAATGGTTTGGATATCGAAAGCTACAAAGCAAGCAGTTACGGTAACGTTAAACCTGCAACGAACAAATCGAAGACCGCGAATAAGATTCGGGAATTACTTTCTGATTTTCCTGATTTGGAAGAGTTGACGCACGACTCCTTAATAAAAATCCTTATGAACGAATTTCCTCCGAGGGAAGCTGAAAAACACGCCCATGAATTGAAACAGGTCACTCATCAAGCACTTAACAACGATTTTGTTGAAGGGTATCTGAACGAACAAGATAACCTTGTATTTGAAGATAAAACGGGCGAAGTATTCAAGGCAATCGGATTCGAAGTTGAAATGCGTCCCAAATCGCTTGCCAACGTTGAAACTGAAATCGAAATTTTGCTGAAATATGATGATTCGCTTATGGGTATCATCGACGCGAAGAATTACCGTACAAAATTCCCTTTATCGGCGCATTTGGCTTCGCATATGGCATCCGAATATTTGCCGAATTATGACGCTTATGATGGACGTCAAGTTTCTTTCTTCGGATACGTGACTGCAGCGGATTGGAGTGGCGAAAAGAACCTCGAAAAAATCAGCACACTTGCCAAACGTGCTATTCCCGACCGAGATATTAAGGGAATTATGCTTAGTGCAAATGTATTGCTTGGTTTCTTAGACTACTGCATTGATAACGATTTACCCAAGTCAAGACGGGTTGAATTATTTTTGAACACAATCCAAAATCGAGGGTATGCAACGGTAGGCGAATTTTTAAGCGCGGCAACCAATCAAGCGGAAAGGTAACTAAGCATCATGATTATTGAATTAACTAAACATGAGCTAGAAAGGTGTATTGAATTTTCATATAAGTGTGCAAAAAATCAACAGGAAATTGAATTCGGACAGTCAGACACAATTCCTCGTAGCCATATCGAGATTGGGCGTGACAACTTGATAGGAAAGATTGCCGAAGTAGCATTCTCAAAGATGATGGATAAATATTTTGGTATTATGATTGCACTTGATTTCGAATATTACCCTCGCGGCGTATGGGATAAACAAGATGCAATTATCAATGGATGGAGAATTGATGTTAAAGGAACTCGACAAGGCGGCCGTTGGATGCTTATTGAATGGAGTAAGTTAAATTTCCGCCAAAAGGAAGGAATTCTCTCCCATTTATATATTATGTCTTCAGTAAACTGGGATAGAGTGAAAGATTTTCCAACCGGCAAAGTTGATATAGTTGGTTGGGCTTCACTTAATAGGCTTGTACATTGTGTTAATAATACTTTAGTTTTGCGAAAGGGTAGTTGTATTCCAAAGACTAATACTAGATTGCAAGCTGATAATTTCGGAATTCACTTTGACAATCTAGAACATGATTGGAACAAAGTTATCCAATGGATAACTAATAATCCGGCATTTGATACTTCAGGATATCCAAATCCTTATAATGTGTTTTAATGATAAAAGGGGCGACTTGTGAATAAGTCACCCCTTTGTTTTATACAGAAATCAATTCGAGTTCGGGTTCGAATACAAATTCATTTGCATTCCATTTTGCTTCAATACTGTCATATTCGATTCCTGCGAAAGTTTTCAATATAGCTTCAATAATGATTCTTGCACCTTCTGGCGGAACGGCCATTCCGATTTGTTGTCTGACTTTTTCTTTACCACCGAGAAAAACATAATCGTCAGGGAAGGTTTGTATTCGCGCACGTTCCCTGTTTGTCAACGCACGAGGTTCACTCCAATGATACATATGTGTTCCGCCGCCTCCACTGCCTGTAACAGTATAAGAGGGGTGGTCAGGATGAAGACGTCTGTATATCTGGCTCATTTTTGCACCTTTGACGTTCAATCTTAGATGTTCTGGGATTTCTTTGAACCACGCATTTTGACCAGCAGGAATATGATTCAAGAATTCAATCACTTTAGACGTATGTCGAGTAAACTCGTTATTCGGTGCATCAGCAGTAATAGGTGGTTCAGTTAGAGCTTGTTTTGCAGTTTTATAAGGCAATCTTCCTTCACCGTGTGTAGGTGCAGGAACTCTGAATTCTTTGTTAATATCATCTCTGATACCGACAATAATGATTCTGTGTCTTGTTTGAGGAATACCGTAATCTTGGAATTTGTATAAATGCGGTGTAATTTTGTAACCCGATTCCATTAAGTCTCTCATAATCATATTGAAGGCCTGTCCCTCATTAGCGCTTTGAAGGCCAGACACATTTTCCGCAACAAACCATTTTGGTTGAAATTTTCTAAGAACCTTGACCCCATACGTATATAATGGGCCATAGTTACCTTCCAATCCTTTTTTCTCTCCGACAATGCTGTAATCATTGCATGGAAACCCAAAAGTAAAAGCGTCAATTTCTCCAAGTGTTTCAATATCTAGTTCACGAACATCCTTATTGATAACTGATTTAGGACGGTCAGGACAAATATTATGAATGAATGTACGGCATGCTGATTCATCTATGTCGTTAGCCCATTCGTGCTCAACTCTGTATTCAACGCCGTTTTTATCAACAACCCTAACCATCTTTGCTCCTAATGCAAGACCGCCGGGGCCGTTAAAGAACTCACCTTTTCTGAAAATCATTTTCACTCACCCCGTTAAAAAATATAAAACCATTATACTGCATTTAAACTAAAAAAGCAGCAGTAGGCAGGTCTTATTTTGTCCATTTTAAGAAAATACGTTCGCATCAATGTGCTTGAATGTCCTGACAATGTAAGTGGCGATTGGGTTACAGATTGTTCGAGGCTCTCGAAGACAGCGTATTTAAGCGAATACTGCCACATCGAAAAGCTGTCAATTTTTCGAAACCCACACAACTAGAGAAATCTCACTAAACGCTGATGTATCAAGAGTTTCGATATTAAAAATGGGGTGTCTCTCAGTCGGAAAAATCGACTTTTGAAACAGCCCCTTCTTTATTTCTACTTACCAAGTCCAAAACTCTGTTCCTTGAGCAATGATTAATCTTTCCAACCAAGTTTCAAAATTCATATTTAAGTAATAACCTTCTGAGACTGAAACATCATCATGATTAAAACAAACTAAATAGTTGTTTTGACCATCCTTGACTCGGTTAGAATCAATAAAGATGTAATCACCATTGTTAATCGAGATAGGATACCAATGCACAGGCATATAATCGAGATGATTGTCCTTAATTTCATCTAGACTCAGTAACTCATATCCCCCGCCATATCTTACACTCTTGAACAGCCATGCTCCATTATGGATTAGGAGAAAATCCTTATAGTCAGTTGGTAAGTGCCAGTGAGTGCTCCTTAAAAACTCCTCAATTTCTTCCGCATTAGCAGGAGGGTTAAATGTAAAATGGGCTGTATCAACTTTTCCATTTCTATTTTGCACTAATAATCGATTACTATTATCGAGTCTTTTTTTAAACCCTTCCAATACCAATTCAGATAAATTGTTCTTCAAGGAGAATCACCTACTATTCTTTAATAGTCATCACCAGAGGGTACATACTTACCATAACTAGCCCACCAAGGAGTAACCTCTTTTCGGTGGAAGTCTTTTGGTAACGGAATTAAATTATCATAGCTGTTATCCCCACCGTATGCAAGGGGAATAATGTGATGAATATCTACGTCATCCCAACTGAAATCGGGGGTGCCATATTTATTCTCATACCAATCAATATATAAGCCTCTCATGCCAGATTCTCTAGGCTCTCTTTGATTATTAGGAACCCAAGCGAGATCGGCTTCATCAGGCTCAAACATCTTTATTCTGCTATGCGAGTCTCTATACTTAGGATATTCGATACCCTTTTTGTTAAGCAAAAATTCTTTTCCTACCTTATGGTCTGCATCGGTTTTCCCATTGGGCCATGTTGCTAATGATGTGCTTACAGTCCGCCAAAAATTTGTATCTACAATGCTGACTGGATCGCTTACTTTCATTGCTGTTTCTTTTATTTCGGGAGCTGTAAAGGTGTAGTGAAAAACATCTTCATCACGGTATGATCGTTTCCGATTAGTTGAAGACTCCAATGTTACTTTCCCGGTAATCAGTGCCACCCTGGCAACATTGATATCCTCAATTTCTACATACGAAACGATTTCTTTGTTTCGTTCATCTATTATCAGACCCGCTACAAGTTTAACACCTGAACCTCCTGTTTTTGAACGAAGGGAGACTTCCTCACCTGTATTTTCTTCCAGATGTAACTCCTGAACTTCATACTCTGATATTTCGAAATTCTTGTCTAGTTTTTCTCCGGTTTCATCTTCAAGTTCTTCAATTGCCGCTAGATGAATTGAAGAAAGTTCCTCTGTGTTTAAAAGTTCACCTGTACCAGAATCAATAGTAAGTTCAATTTCCGTTGAAGGAAGTTTTTTTAGTTCACCTCTTTCTATTCTTTCTTGGATGTCGTCCTTAGAATTTTCCGCATACGAACCAGATGGACTTATTAAAAGCACAGCGAAAGCGAGTAAAGTTAGAAAGTATTTCTTCACTTAATAATCCTCCTAACATTTAATTTGGTGCGTTCTTTTAGATGTTTTTTTCTATGAATCTACCTGTTCTAAGGGGATGACGCTAGATTTTTCCCTTACTACACTTGCTCACATGCTTTCTTCATCATTTTTGATTTAATTACCAGAACGAGCAAATGCTCCGCTATGTTTTTTAGGTCTATTTCGTAAGAATCTCCTTCTTCCGAATCTGAACATCTCGTGATAGAGTTAAAAAGAGGAGTTTTAAGCAGCTCCTATTAAGGGCGTTCCTGTTGCCGGGAAGCAAAGGGGGAACGTCCTTTCTTGTTGATCCACTTTCTCAAAACAAGTCCATTCACTTTTACAATTTGGCTCCTTTCTGATTAGTAAGATTTCTTCGTTGGTACTCTAAGATGAACTGATCCAGTTCTTGACTTATCTTCAACACATCGGAGTCTGTCAGTTTGCCCTGTTGTTTAAAGACTTCTTTAAGCTCATATTGTAGATTCTTGATGATTTGTGTAAGGTCTTCGTTGCTTACTTCTTGCCATTCAACCATCGTTATCAGTCCCCCATAGTCTCACCCCCTCTTTTTTCACTATAGCACCTATATCAAAAAAACCATGGGAAAATTTACCTTGATACATTTGACATTATTCGATGATTTTCGCAAATTTCAGTCGAAATATGTCTGTTTGTTTTTGTTGAATTAGCAAACATCAACTTGCTATAATCCTACTCGATTGCATTGTAAAAAAAAGGAAGTTTGTGTTGTGGAGGGATATAGTGCAAAAGAAAACAATTGGGGACATGTTGTCTGAGAGCCGAAGAAATAATGGCTTGTCTTTTGCTGAGTTAGAAGATAGAACTGGTGTAAGTAGGGGCGTACTACAAAAGATTGAGAGCGGAGAGACAAAACGCCCTGAATTTAAAACAGTAAAGTCGATAGTCGCTCTATTTCCGTACTCGTATGAGGAAATTATTGAAGGATACCTTGAGGATGAGACTAGGATTGAGACGTTATTTGAAATTCTTCAAGAGGTCATTCAGTGTGAATATTCTTCATTAGTGGAAAGAGTATCATTAAAAATTCTCCAATCGCCGAATGAAAAGATTGAGAAGGCATTAGAGCGACTTTATAGCTTCGCTGACTCCATTGCTATAGCTGAAACAAATGACGAAATTTGTTTAGTTCTTTTCAAGGTAATTGCAAATTATGCGCGACAATGTGGAGAGCCGAAGTACATTGCAAAAGCATTATTGAAAAAATATCTGATTGAAAGAAATGATCTGAAAAGGCTAGAGGAAACATTCCGAATGGGTGAAGAGGTTTTATATTACACAGACTTCCTTACGATTGAGGAAAAGATCATCTACTATTTTAGAATGGGACTCCATGCTCATAACACCCAAAAATATTCAATGTGTATTGAACTATGCCAGAAAGGTCTTGCACTTGAAACAAGTATTACTGAGTTAAAGGCAAGAGCCTATCTTGCCATGATTAACTCTTATTTCTTCTTAGACAATTTCGATGCAGTTGAACAGCATCTAGATGTGTTTGAAGAGTTTGAATATGATTTCGTTGTAGAATCCACCAAGATTAACCGGGCAACTACTAAAGCAAGGAAAAAGGATTACGAAGTCGCTATTCCGATGTTAAGAAAGTACATGGATGAACTTCACAAAGAGAACAAGATACATGTGGTAAACGAGTTACTCGAAATTTATTTAGAATTAGGTAATATGGATGCTATCGAAGAAGTGCTGATGAACGAGAAAGCAATCTTACCTGCTACTCCTCAGACACCTTATAAACACCGCTCGATTGGTGCTTACTACCAGCTAAAAGGAAAATTCCAAACTAAATTAGGGCGACTGGATGAGGGCATGGAAAGCTACGTTAACAGTTTAAAAGCGTATGGTGTCATTAGTGCATTTGAAGAGATGCATAAATGTTTGAACGAAATGCTAACTTATTTTGATGAAAATTCACTGCAGATGGATTTACAGTATGTCCAAAAGCTTAAAGGGGTGTATAATACAACTATGGGTAATTTTGGTAAATAGGAAGGATGTGCCCCAGATGAAAAAAGTAATGGCTTTGATGGTATTATCGTTGTCATTGGCTGTGTGTGTTAATTTGATGCCTACGGATGTGACCTACGGTAATAAGCCGCATATATTTGAAGTAAAACAGAACGTGGCTGACCCCGGACATTGATTAGATGACATAATCTTTTTACAGAGAAATGAGTTCCTTTTGTACCTTGATGAAAATAATAATCAGGGTGCTTTTTATTTTGACATTGTGTGAGTCCAACTACAATGGTGCCTTTGTTTAATTATTACCAAGCGAATACTGCCGACTAGGATACTTGTCTATTTTACGCAACCCACACATGTGGAGTGTACAGTGTTACTTAAATTAAAAAGGGGCTTCCGATTAAGCCCCTTGCAATAGTTCGCTCATTTCCTGAGGGTGAGCAATATTGTAATGAATCTTGATAGAGCCATCTTGATGGACTTCTATCTTTTCAATTACCTGATGGAGCAATTGTTTTAGAACTTGTTCATCATCAATGTCAAGCTGTACAAACACCGCAATTTTCTTTTGAAAGGCACGGAATTGTTCTTCCGTGTCTTTTTGCGTTTCGAGAATGGTTTCTAATTTCGCTTTGCGTTTGGCAAGGACATGTTGTTCTTCCTGATTGCGTTGATTTTGGGCATTAAACTGCTCAAGGGTAAGAAGTTACGGGCAGGAGAGTTCAAAAGTTCTCGCGAATACCCTACATATGGTATTATTTACAAGTTCGTGAATAAGACGTTATGCGCCATTACCGGTAAATAGTAAAGATAATATTTAAGGAGATAATATATGAAAGGCAAGATACTCTTATTATTTTTTATTACGATAATGTTTTCATCTTGTCAAAATATTAGTCAATCGACTACTTTGAACAGCGAAACTAAATCAAAAATGAATTCTGGACTGCCTCCTGATGTAGTGAGTACAGGTAATGGAACAGAATCGAAAGAAATAACTGAAGGTCGATCAGATCCTTCTAACAATGAAGTGTTATCCATGAACATTGGGACCTATGATTTGACTGGAAAATTTTATGATGAAATGCTTCGAAATCCTATAGATCATGATTATGAAGTGGAATTAAATAAATTTCAAAATTCCAAAGAGATTATTACAACATTGGGATGGGGGGCTTTGGAAAGCAAGTATACAGAGATTTGGGATAAAGAGTTGAATCAAATATATAAAAAGCTTCTTTCTAAGTTGGATAAAGAACCAAGAGAAGCACTAATTGAATCGCAGAAAGAATGGTTACAGTATCACTTAAGGGAAACAAAATTTGTAGAGAAGACATTTATTAATAATGGTTACCTTGGATCACAAGGATCGGTAAGCCTAGGCACGGTTATAAGGGAGAGAATTAGGGAAAGAACAATGCAATTATTTGAATATCGATATTTGCTAGATGGTAAAGTTGAGTTTTTATACCAAAGTAAAAAATAGGAGTTGGAATCTTGATCAAAGGTTTTTAGGTGATGCTTCGAAGACAGCAACGGCGCATAACACTGTATTCACGCTGCGGGGCTACCACCCCTACTGTCTACTCGTCACATGTGGAGTGCTGTACACTGTTAGTACGGAAAAATGAAAGCAAGAAGCATTGGTGTCTAGACCCTTCCTAAATGTGGAAGGGTTATTTCGTAATATATTTGATTCATAATGGAAGCGATAAGACTCTTAAGATATAAAGGGTGGAGTAATGTGGGAGATTGGAAAAGCATTCCCCGACGCTCGCCTCGTAACAAAGGTTAAACATCCCTAGTTAGCATAATTTTTAATCCTAATTTACCTACCTTCGTTTTCTTGTAGAAAATATTTAATTTTCAAAAAAATCAAAAGATTATTGACAGTCAGAAAATTACAAGCTATCATTACCAGTATATACCATACATTCGCGAATATGGTATAAATAACAATTCATTGGGGGCATTATTATGAAAAAAATTACTGTGCAAAAAACCGAGCCTGTAAAATTGACTTCAGTAGCTAACACAATGTACGACTGCACTTGCATGCAGGCATAAAGATTTGTCAGTAACATTGAAAAAGTGGGGCATTTGCCCCTCTTTTTCAATTATGAAGATAGCATGACAACATCCGGGAGGAAAGTCATGAACGAAAATCGCAGGATCCAATTACACCCGTTAACATTTCTGGAGGATAAGCAAGGAGTACTGATTGGGCGGTTTGGGACGGATACGTTTGCTGTTTTTCCTGAGGATGGAGCAGCACTTGTACGAAAACTGCAAGAGGGCATGGGGGTTGCCGAAGCGCATTCCTGGTATCAAGATACCTATCACGATGAAGTGGACATGGATGATTTTTTGCAGACATTACGTGACCTGACATTTATTTGTGATGTTGAGGAAAAGGAAACAAAAGCGCAGAAAGTATCGGGGCAATGGTTGGGTAAGCTAGCTTTTTCTCCACTTGGTTGGCTGATTTATGGTGCCATCATAACCTGTGCCTTTTGGTTGTTATACCAATATCCACAGATTCGTCCGGGTCGAGAAAGCATCTTATTTTCCGAATACGCCATGGTGGTTTTTCTTGGCATGACGATCGGTCAGATTCCAGGGATCTTTTTTCATGAATTGATGCACATGCTTGCCGGACGAAGACTGGGTATCCCGTCAGAACTAGGTATAGGCAGAAGAATGTACTTTTTGGTCTTCACTTCTTCCATGCCAGGTATTTGGGGATTTCCAAAACGAAAGCGTGTTCTTCCATTTTTAGTTGGAATGTTCGGTGATATTTTGTGGTATTCCTTATTGGTGATCGTTGCTGGTGCAATTTGGCTAAATACAGGTGAGAAGACAATCATAGCTGCATATTGTATGGGACTAGCATTTACAACACTGTTGCGTTTCTTCTGGCAATTTTATTTTCATCTTCAAACAGATATCTATTATTTAATGATTACGATGTTGGGGTGTGTAAATCTTCAGGAGGCTACACGTTCCTATTTGAAAAATATATGGTATGGACTAATTGGAAAAAAGAACAAGATGGTCGATATGTCCAAGTATACGGAACGGGATCATCAGGTAGCGAGATGGTACAGCTTTTTTTACGCAACTGGCTGGATGATGATGACAGGAATGATACTCTATTTGATTCCGGTCGTTATTCAACTTTTAACGAATATTTTTCTCTCCATATTTACAGGAGAAGATATGAAATTCTGGGATTCCGTTGTTTTCTTGTCTATAACGGGAATCCAGTATGGAATTGTATTTTATCTATACCTAAAAGAGCGTAGAAACAAAAGGGAAATTCGGAATTTATCAATGGAACAGAGGGGATGAGTCGAAATGACACACCAATGGCTGATTGGATCTCGACGCAGCGACCGAGAAAAGAAGTACTTCGAAGAGAAATACTCCACATGTTATGTCAGCAACTGTCATTGCAATCTTAGAGGGCCCTATACAGGTACTGGTGACCTTCTGCGCCAGATTATTCCAGAAGCTTATTCGAAATGGCCAGACCTGATTTTATCACACTGCATCGAGATCTTATCCATAGCACCAGAACTGAAAGCAGTCATTCCTGTTAGTGTAGAAACACTTACCTCTCTTGCTATTCCGAAAGAGAGAACACGCTATTATTCGAAATTGCGTACACTTCGCATGTCGAATGGTTTGATCGATCTTTTATTGGCATTAGCGAATCGGGAACGAATGGGAAAATTGACCCTGGTTTTTGAAAATGTGCAGGCCTGTGATCAACTAGATGCAGAATTTATAAGTACACTTCTGCGTCGTGCGAAGTCTGACCTGATTCAGGTGATCGTAAGTTCAAGTGAAAAACCGGAAAATGAAGCTCTGAAAAAGGCGTTACAAACGTATACGGAGCCTACTGCTATTCTTTCTGACATCGAACAAGATATGGGGATAGTCAATCTATCTGACGAACAGCGACTTGAGCTAACGAAGCGATACATATTTTCTGACTGCACATCAGATTGTGAGCAGGAATTGCTCGCCTATGAAGCAACTCCTATTGAAATTCGTCAGAGCCTTCACGAAGAGCGGGCAGAATCTCTTATAAAAGAAGAGCAGTGGTCACTGCACTTAGGCGCCATTCCGTTTCATCTGGAGCGCGGTACTTCTGAGAAATCAGCAAGCGAAGCATTGTTTAAAGCAGTTAGTTATAGCATTAACATGGGTTTTTACGATGCGACTATCGATATGAGCCTACGTGGCCGGAAACTGACGAATTGGAGCAGCGAATTTGATAATAGCCGTTATTTTACAATGAAAATGGCTACGTCTCTGGCTGCATTGGGTCAAACTGATGATATACCGACGCTTTTAGGAGAAGTGTACGCAAACACTGATGATTTTAGAGTTCATATGCAAATTTCATATGGATTTTCGATGTACTATACGAGGCACCACCGAGAACGAGAACACGAGAAGGCGAAAGAATGGATACAAAAAGCCATTGATTTGGCAGAATTGATTGAAGATGAAAAAGAACGTGCATTTCAACAAGTATTTAACCAAAATGGACTGGCTTTAGTAGAGTTACATATGGATAATCTTGAAGAAGCGCTTCGATTGGTTACGGAAGGATGGCAAAGGTTAAATCAGGTTCTAGCTCCAGATGAACATATGTTGCATCGCTCGGTGTTGCTTCATAATAAAGGGCTGATTTACGTAGCTTTAAAAAGGTTTGAAGAAGCAGCTGAAACATTTAGCCAAGTGATACAGATTGATTCCAATTATCCAGAGTATTACTTTGATCGTGGAAACCTTTATAGCCGAATGGGGCGACTGGATGAAGCCATTGAAGATTATAACCAAGCGATAAAGCTTAGTCCTCCGTTTCCAGAGGTTTATTTCAATCGAGCTACTGCCTTCAATCGTCTTGGAGATGTGGAGAAAGCAATGGCGGACTATGACTACTTGCTTGATATAGACCCCGAAAATCTTGATGGATTACTTAACAGAGCTACATTATTGTATCAAGTGGAGAAATTCGAAATGGCCCGAAAAGATGCTGAATTCGGTTTAGAGATAGAGCCTGATCATGCGCGGCTCCTGTGTACACTAGGTTTAATTGAAATGTCGGATGGCAATAATGATCAAGCACTAAAAACGTTTACCGCTGCCCTAAACAAGGATAGGGAAATGATGGCCGCTTGGACAAATAGGGCTGTCCTGTATTATGAGATGGGGGAGTATGACAGGGCCATAGCTGATCTAACTGAAGCTATTGCACTAGAGAAAAATGCAACCGTCCTTTACAACCGTGCATGGGTCTATGAAGCACAGGAGGAGTGGCAATTATCCATTTCCGATTATACAGAGGCCTTAGCGTTTTCTGATGCAGACGAACAAGATATTTACTATCGGAGAGGTTTGTGTTTTATAAAAATGGGTGATAGGGAGCTTGGCACGGAAGATTGGAACAAGCATCTCATGTTTGGAGAATCACCGCATGTGAATGAAATGATGCAACTGTTACCCTCCCTGTTCGTTTCGAAATAATGAAATATTTTGTGCCTGCCGTCCTATTCGCTTGGTTGGTGGCTGACTTATTAGGTTGATTAAGTGTTGTCCTAGAGGTATGTTGTTGCATTCTACCAACTCCTTTCTGACTGCAAATGCATGCAGGAATAAAGAACTATGACTAGTTTTCACAAAGTTTTCCAATTCCCTGTTTTTTAGCCCCATTTTGCGTTGCACCTTTTCCCCTGCATAGGAATAAGAAAAAGAAAAACGGCTGAAGTCCTCGAAAAAAAGGATTTCAGCCGTTTCTTTTCTCAACTATTTAAATGTAATACCACCCGTCGGATTTAATGTCGTTCCGCCAATTTCAACTTTAATCTCACTAGATAATGGAACATTGTACTCATCAATAACGGTTCTCCACCACTCCCAAGCAAGGCCGGTGCATTCTTTCGCAAAAATCCTTATGTTTTTTGCATTAGGTGGCAGAGGAATGACTGTAGTGAAAGGAGCTGTTCTGTCTTGGTTGCTTCCTTCCCACGTTTTATGTGTGAGTACTTCTTCACCATTTTCATCGTAGGAAACTTCATCCCAGGATACATCAAATTGAGCGACATACCAGCCATAATGACCAAGCGATATTTTACCTTTTGAATATTCTGTAGCGGTAGTCTCAATATAATCTGTATTGTTATGAACGGCAGCAATTGCATTATCTTTTAAGAAAACACTTGTGTAGGAAATCGGATATGCTGGGTTCTTTAGGCTAAATTCCGCATTATCTTTAATGATATTCCGGATTTCACTAAAGTCTTTTGTAACGACCTTGTTATGCTCTTGTGAATCTCCGCCTAATACTACAGCTGTAAAGGAGCTGTCTTCAAAAATATTCTTGTACTCGGCATTCGTTTCTACATTGGCAGTATTCTGAAGCAAGGCTTTAAATGCTGCTTTTACGTCTTTGCTCTTAGAGGTTGTTTCTAATTTCACATAAATGGTTCTACCATAAGCTACATTGGATACCATAACAGGCGGGGATTGATCACTTACCCCTTTACGTTTTAAATCCTTAAAAGTAACACTATCATCAAAAAGATCGGATGGATCGTTAGGCAGTTCAGCACTTACCGTATAAAATATTTGCTTATATGCCGCCACCATCACTTTTTTCTCTCCATTAGCTATCGCATTAAAGTCAATTCCTAATGTAGAATCAAGATATTTCGCGTTAACATTCAGAGCACTTCCAATTTGAGATTTGCTATAAACCATTGATTCTGCATACTGCAATCGCGCAGGTAAAGTATGAGTTCCTGAATAATTATCGCTCCATTTAGATACAAGCTCATCTACTGCTCCAGACACATTCCCATATGTTGGATTATCCACAGTAATTGAATTTTCCTTTTTCAAACCTGGTAAATCAATACTAATCGTCAAAGGTTTTCTTGGTACCAGTAATAAACTGGGTTTATTTTCTGCAAAAGCTTGATTTGCAAGCTGTAATGCTCCTGGGTAAGTGCGATTAGCCATAGAATCAATAATCGAAATATCTACTGGAGAAGTGGAAAGTGACTTTTTTTTACGTTCTACGACGATAAACTTGCCGTGTGGATTGAGTGCTTCTTTTGGAACAAAACTGTCTATCTCATCACCACTTACTGCTAAAATTTCGTCATTATCATAGTCTAAGTTTGCTATACCGGTGTTAATGTCATCGGCGTTGCTTGTTTCACTGACTTCACTAGAATCAACTGTTTCGGCAAAGGAGGTAACTGGATAATTTACAGTAGCGAATATAACAGATAAACTGGCGATTACTTTTAAAATTCTGGTATGATTTCGAAGCCTCATAAGATATTCCCCTTTGAGATGTGAGCATAACGTCGATCATTATACTCCCATTAAATATATTTTCTGGAATACTAATTATATCGGTAGTTTCCTAATTAATCTTTAGATTGAGCCCGAAAAGTATATGGTGGGGCACATCTCACAGCTTGTTCACACTGTTTACTCCACACGTGTAGAGTGTACAGTGTTACTTAAATGGGTGGGGGGAATGATAGTCTGCCCTCTTGTTCATCGTGACGGCTGCCTACATCAACCAATTCGGATAGGAATTTAACTATGTAAAAACTCAAATAGCCGTTCATTACAGAAACGGCTAATACGTGGATATTAGTTTCTCACAACACAGCTATTTGTCGGGTTTAGGGTTAGTGGGAGAGGTGTTGCCTGTATCCGGTAAATTAGGATCGTGCACATTGGGACCTTGACTGTTAGTGTCTGGGTTGTGTCAAGGATTGGAATCAGGATTGGTGTTATTGTTATTACTGTTACTGTTGTCGTTAGCCATAAGGGTCATCTCCAAATAGGTAAGTTGATTTTAATATTCTGCTCCTAATTCATACATTTATTAACAAACTAGTTACTTTGATATTCAAAAAGAATAATGCCCTACCAGATAAATGATAGGGCAGAACGCTCACTTATATTGGTCAAATTGAATTCTCTGGGCAACACCAACCACACCAATTACGCCCGCAACAGCGAAAACAACCGGTTATTTGAGAAGGATAGTGATTTGGAGCTTGATAAGAATATTGTACCAGCTTACCGTTTACTTTCTTGAATTTCTTTAGATGGGATTTCCTCTTTTTCATTGGAAATTCCCTCCATTATAACGATCTAAGATCATGGATGATCAACGATTCCCTTTTGATTGGTAAGGTCGTCGCGTTTTCGGTAAACCACCATCGTTTTCTTATCTTTTTTTTCTGCAAACAACCGGGCGTACAATCTTTTTCGTTAATACACTCTGAGCATCGCGTACGGCTCTGGCGAAAACCAATGGTCTCTCAATCTTTTCATAGTGGATATACCATAGATTTGGATTGGTAAACAGCCAGTGGTTATGCAAGGCAGTAACTTTAATACCATGTTTTCGGAGACGAGAGATAAATGGGTTAATCTCACGTGTAAGGATAACTGTTTCTCCCAGACAAAGTGCAGTGCCATTCTCCCTAATGCTCTCAAAAGAGTGGAATTGGGGGATGGTCAACGCAGAGTTCGACCGTCTTCCTAGAATGGTAGCTCTTATATTTGTCCGTAGAGTCTGGGCAGTACAAACACCATTAACGACTGTAGCCTGTGCATTAAGAATTTCAGCAAATCTACGGCATAGCGGGCTAATTGCCAAGTTGCATACCTCCATATTCTTAGGATCATTTTTAATATATGAGGCATGAAACTGAATGGTACAGGCATTCAGCGTGCGTAAAATACCTATTTTTAGAAGAATGGGTACGTAATGTAGTATTTCGAGAGTGAGGGCAAGTAAAATGGCTCGTACGGTGTGGTTGGTTCACGAAAGAAATGATGAAAAGAGGCTGATGTAGCATCAGCCTCTAATCAGAGATTTAGCAGACTTTAATTCTTCCCACCTATTAACTGATTTGTGGACAATTAGGGACACCGATCAGTTTAAGCAGGTTATAAACTTCGCTCGAAATAGGGACAGTAACTTCTATCCCATTGAGCTTAACAACAGAAAAGAAACTTCCGTCAGATTCAAATACACAAACAACTAATGTTACCATTTATCCTCTTCCTTTCTCCATAAAGCAGGGAGATATTAGTTTTGTCCTCCCTGATAGTAAGTTATGGAGTTGGGAAGTTAAGTGACAGTGCTTGTATCACGTCATGGTAATTTTTGGGTATTTAACAGAAAAATCTGAGGAAGTGTTTCAGTATATATGAAAACGATAAGGGGCTATCCTACCCCAAAAATATGATGGGGCAGCTAACATGGAAGATATCAGTTACTGCGATACTTAAAGATATAATCGATATATTCTTTTGCACTATGATTGATTTCCTCATCGCTAGCTTGAAATGAAGCTCCGAAGACAGAAAAATAGGGTAGTGCCACAGCACCCACATGTACAGTACTGGCTTTAAAAGGCGTGATCACTTCATCCACGGTAAAAGAAACAGAGCCCTTTGGCGAATAATTTTCTTTTTTATCGCCGATGGACATGGCGAGTCCTAATTTCTTCCCTTTAAGCTTGTCACCTTTCGATCCATAAGCCCATCCGTAAGTAAAAACATCGTCAAACCACTTTTTCAATAAAGGCGGATAACTGTACCAATACAACGGGAATTGAAAGATGACATGGTCATATACCTCTAATAGCTGTTGCTCTCTAGAAACCTCAATGTTCCAGTCAGGATACTCTTTGTAAATCTCATGAATGGTAATATCGTTTGGGTATTTCAGCAGCTCTTCTTTCCAGCGCTGGTTTACCCTAGATGTCTCAATGTTCGGGTGTGCTAAAATCACCAGTGTTTTCATTATAAAAATCCCCTTCTCAGGCCAAAATCCCCATAGTGCCTTGCCTCTTTTTTGAATAACATCATTATCTTGCAGGCATAAAAAAAAGAAAATACACACAATAAAGTAAGATGGTTACCTCAAGGTATGTACTGGACTCCAAAAGACAAATATGGAACAATAAAGTTTTCAGACTGATTTTATAAGAGCAGCATGTACGAGGTGTTAATCTATGAAACAATATAATCTGGGCATAGAGGCAACACTTGAAATTATCGGTGGAAAGTGGAAAGCTCTGATCATATGCTTATTAATGTCGGGTGTAAAGAGAACGAGCGAATTACAACGCAATATTCATGGCATTTCGCAAAAGGTTCTGATCCAGCAGCTGCGCGAACTTGAGAAGGATGGACTTGTAAAAAGATATGTGTACCAGCAAATGCCGCCAAAAGTCGAATATAGCCTCACAGAATATGGAGTTACAGCGAATAAAATCGTTGATGTTATGTGTTCGTGGGGGAAAGAAAATATTAAAAGAAGACAACAGCAAGGAGAAGCTATCATCTTGCTGGAGGATAAGTTACCGGAGGACTTTGGAGATTTCGGAAAGAGAGATTAGTTGAATGAAGTTGGAATAGAATACAAGGGGCTAACGTTTAAGCCCCTTGTTGTAAACTCACCCATGCCTGGGCTGTTTTGTCTTTTGTCTACAAAATTAGAAAGTATTATATACATTTTCACATTCTTTCGCAGTCGGCTCATAAAAACAATGAAGCTTGTATCGCCCCACGTGCGGCTGATTATACCAGGTCGGCGGACAAGGCAGGGGATTTTGCGCCGTTCCCGGACGAAAATACCAGAGGGAGAATTTAGCTGGCCAATACCGCTCCCCCTTCACAACCCGTCGTGCCAGACGGCGTTCTTTCTCTCTTGCCCTTTGGTAGTACATACCATGAAGCAGAGCTTCAAACGCATGCGGCTGGTTGATCATTTGGGGAATTGTCCGTATTCCTTTAAAATCGGAGCAGTTCGCTCTTATTCGGTTAATTCCAACGTTTCCCACAAGGAGCATACCCATTTCGCCTTCACCTACAGCTTCGGCTCGAAGCAACCTTGCCAACATGTCAATATCACTCTTCCTGGCTTTTACGACTGCCATCGACTCACCTCTTTAGATTGTTCTAGGCACATCATATTGTAGATGAAGCAGATATGTTACGCTTCAAATCGCTCAATAGAGCAAACACTAATCCGTGGACATTTTCTTGGTTGTTTTCACAGTCTATTCAACACATGTAGAAAGCGTTGCATTTGACATTCTGCCGATAGTAGATAGTACTGATACCGAAACGCAAAAGTAAGAGGACTGTCTTAAGTAGAATTTAATCTTCTACCTAAGACAGTCCTCCTTGTTTGCTTCAAAGTCATCCGTCCTTATTTCTAAATGAGCTATACGGCGTCAAACGCAAGAGATCTTCCTGTTTTTTTGCCAATTTGGATAGCGGGATCCGGTATGCCATTTCAATAATTTTGCTTGCGACCTCAGCGCCGTTGGTAGGGATAAGGCTAAATCTTTTTTGAATGACCTCTTTATTTGCTAACGCATGCTCGATCTTTGGTACAATCTCTTCCGGTTCCTGGATTGATACCTTATCACTATTCGCTATTTCTCTTAGCATATTTAATTTTTGCTCGCGTTCCGCATCATCCGGAGGAAGGAAAAGCAAAGGAGTTCCTGTAGAGATACAATCTCCTAAAATGCCCATGCCCGGTTTGCTAATGACCAGACTGGCCGCCTGTACAAGATTTTTGCCATTCGGGATAAGAGGGGCTTTGATGATCCTTTCATCGAATGGGTAATCTTCATCTGCCAATTGCCCAGCTACAACAAATCGATAGCGGCCGGCAAGTGAGTTTATTTGATCATACCACTTTACGATCTGTTCATAACGGTTAGCGAGTCCGCCGCCCATGTGAACCAGAATAAACGACTCGTTCTGCTCAAGGCCTAACATACGTCGCACTTCTATCGGGGACTGGCTGATTTCCCTGGTGATTAAAGGAATAGGGATGTAGATGCAGTTCATTTGCGGATGGGTCTGCTTAGGCGGCATAAGATTCATGTGCAGAAAGATATCGGATTGATTGGCGATTTCTACGATGCGGTTTTTGTATTCCTGCATCGGAGCTGAATCATTATTACCGATGATAAAGTCACTGTGATAGAGGGTCACGAGCTTTGTGTTTCCACCGACTTTCCCCTCACTGCGAAAACGCGGCACATCGGAGCGCCAATCATTTATTAATAGTGTGGTTTGTTTACCATCCTCGAATTTTTTGGATTTAAAGGCTTTTAATTGGACGTCATTATGCAGGTTTTTCGATAAATAGCCATGTGTTTCCCGAAAGGCAAACACGTGAATGGGAAGATGATGTTGCTGCAATTTTTCCGTTATGCTAATGCATCTACCGAGATGGCCCATACCTCTGCCAACCACAAAGGAGATCATATTTCATCACCCTTTTAAATAGGTACTTTCTTGTTCCCAGTCTGGAGCTTGGACAAATTACCCCCATATCGCTACTTATGGGATAAGGTCATTGCCGAATTCGAGTCGTTTTCTCAGCTTATATATTTTATGGGGATGGATGGAACATGCTCTAGTCGTATAACGGTTTTCTTAACGATCACAGAAAAAAGCGGCATCAGCGGAAGTCTGCAGCAGTGAATTGTGCTCCCATCTAGAAATAATTGGGTATTTTCATCACACAAACCAACGCTGTCCATGAATAGTGTGTATATATAGCTCAATAAGGATATGGGGTGGGAGAATAGTGGGCACGATTCATATTGTAACAGCCGTTAATGATGGTTTTGCTATACATCTCGCAGTCATGTTATATTCCCTTTTTGAAAATAAGGCTTCGAAAAACCCAGTCATCGTTCACGTTATTGACAGTCAAGTCTCTGGGAAAAATAAATCCATCTTAACGAAAACTGTGAAACGATTCCATGCTCAAATCAAATATGTAACTATTGATCCGACCCTATATGATGGATTTCTCGTCCGTGATCATCTTACTCAGGAGACCTATCACCGAATTTCTATTCCAGACCTGCTGGACAAAGAAGTTGAAAAAGTGATTTATTTGGACAGTGATATCGTTATAAAAAAGGACATCACCCCATTATGGAACACAAAAGTTGATCAATATTTCCTTGCAGCGGTGATGGATTCTTGGCAAGGTTTGAACAAGTTAAGACATGCCGATCTAGCCATTCCGGATGACTGTGATTACTTTAATGCGGGAGTATTAGTCATGAATTTGAAAAAATGGAGAGAGCATAACATCACAAAAAAGATTATGGATTACATGAAAAAGAACCAAAGTATTATTCGTTATCCCAGTCAAGATCCGATGAATGCGATTCTTCATGATAAGTGGCTTCAACTTGACCCGAAGTGGAATTATCAGTCCAAACATCTTTATAAAAGCAACCTGCGAATAGACCCGGCCATTATTCACTACACAGGGGAAGATAGCAAACCGTGGTTGAGTAAAAAGCACCCGCTTCGAGAGGAGTATTTTAAATATCTCAAAAAAGTAAAGAAGTTAAACTCCTTGTAGGCATCGGGTTTTTGGGGCTTTCCTAATTAAATAATATGGTTGGAAATCCCTTCACATGGAGAAATGATAGCTGGAGGGATTTTTGTGTTGGGGTTTTTTTGAGATATAAGGGTTTATGCACGATACTAAACATCTTCATATAAAATATTGAACAAATTATGAAATATTTGGATTTTGCCCATTTTCACCAGACATCTAGCCTATAATGAAATGGAAACATTTTCTAATTGCATATTCTTTTGGAGGTGGAGTGAGTGGCACGCGTATTGTATGTTACGATTCCAGCAGATGGTCACGTGAATCCTACATTGGGATTAGTGAAGCAGCTAGTCGACAACGGAGAAGAAGTCGTCTATATGTGTTCAGAAGAATATCGGGATAGGCTTGCCCAGACTGGAGCGCAATTCCGCGCTTATCAATTGGATGAACAAGTACCTCGTGATTTAGGCTTTAACCCAACAGAATTCAAACACCCTCTTCATTTCACCGATTTTATGCTGCGAGGCATTATTGAACCCCGCATTCCCGAAATTCTTACGCGGATAGAAAACGAATCATTTGATTACCTGATTTTTGACTCCTTGTTTGGGTGGGGAGGAGCGATTTTAGGCGAGAAATTAGGAATCCCGACGATCTGCTCCGTAACCAACCTGGCATTTGCCGAACCGCTCAGCCATATTGTCGAAGTGTTTGATGCAAGCGATGATGTAGATGTGGATGCACTTTATGAACGAGTGACGCAGACTGCACAGAGCATTGCTCGTGTATGTAACGTAGCCGTCCCTGCCATTGAAGATATTACCCGCCAGTATGGGGACATGAAGATTGTCTTTACCAGCCGTGAATTCCAGCCAGATGCTGACAAGCTGGATGATAGCTACATTTTTACAGGACCGTCGATTACTTCGCGCCCGGATTCTCCTTCGTTCCCGTTTGAAAAGCTACGCGCTCCATACGATAAGGTCGTATACATTTCCATGGGCAGTATTTTGACCAAAGATGTGGAATTGTACAAAATGTGCTTTGCAGCCTTTCAAGATATTCCGGCTCAATTCGTGCTTTCTTGCGGAAGAGAAACGGAACGGAAGGCGCTGGGTGATGATATTCCACCAAATTTCATCGTTGAACCGTACGTTCCGCAACTGGAAGTGCTCCAGCAAGCCGATGCTTTTATTACACATGCTGGCATGAACAGTGCGAGTGAGGCTCTCTATTTTCATGTGCCCCTCGTCATGATTCCATTGAGTTCCGATCAACCGATTGTGGCGAAGCGGGTGGAGGAGCTGGGAGCGGGGATTATGTTAGATAGAGGGAAGCTCACACCGACAGCTTTGAAGGATGCTTTGCTGCAAGTGTTGAACGAGCCCACCTATAAAGAGCATGCGATACAGGTAGGGGACTCCTTGCGTAAGGCTGGCGGATACCAAGAAGCTGCAAGACGTATCATGTCTTTGTATTCCGTGCCGAATTAAAAAAGAAAAGCTTCTTGCCTTCTCATCATGAGCGGCAAGAAGCTTTTTTGACTATAAAGCAAAATCAGTATAAGGCGGTTCAGGAGGTTGAGATTTAGCGGCGTTACCATTCGCGAGTAAAAAGTCTCGATGGATAAAACTACAGGTTAACTGGCAAAATACCGTTCATTTTATTCAGGGGATGACGGGAACAGACCTAGTTTTTCGAAAATTTATATGTGAGCAGGGGGTGTTATTCAGGTGACGTAGTGCCATAATAGAAGGATGATAGTCAGAAGGAGATAGATTTGATTGAATAAACCTGTAATCAAAAATGAGCTTCCCCTAAATTTTGAGGAATTAAAGAAGGCTGCCAATCGAACATCGAATTGGAGAGAGCGCTTAGAAGCTGTTGAAGAATTAGGACAGTGGAAGCATGAAGAAACAGTGAAATTACTAACGAGAATCATGGAAAACGATACGGTGTACAAAGTGCAAGAGACTGCTTTTCAAAAACTGAAAGCATTTGGGGAAGGTGTACGATTGCCTGCTCAGAAAAAAGGCGACTTGATCAAAGGAGCAACGAAAGCCTTGGTAAGAATTAAGAAAAGCTTGCCAAAAGGCCATACCTTCGAGGAATTCAAAGAGAAACTGCAAAAAATGAGAAGCGATATCTATGATACGTACGAGGGAGAAAAAGGTGCTGATTTTGATCAGTGGCTTGAAAATACCTGGGCTTCGTTATAGTTATTTGGATCGAAGAAGCCCTGCCACTTTCTGAAAGTGCAGGACTTCTTCTTTTGCTTCTTATTTCAAATCCTTACCCACTTTAATCACATACATCTGCGTTGGATTGCTGTTGATTTTAATCTTACCCTTCTCGTCATAGCCCTCAACACCGAAATCATTGTCATTCACAACGGCAATCGTATTTTTATCGACAATCGCCAATCCTTCCAGCTTTTCATGCGGATAATTCAGCTTGGCTACATCCACCAGCAATTCCTTGAAAACAGGCACAATCCCTTTCTCTTTCACTTGGGCAAGACTGAGTTTTTCGAAGTCATGCTCACTTGTAGGAGTACCGAGTAAATTGGTTGCTTTCGAAAAATCTGCCTTATAAATACGTTTAAGCTGTACGTCTGCCCCGGCATTTTTGTCTCGCTCGTCAATCAGTAACACATCCTGGCTGAGTGCGGCCAAATCGCTGATAACGACGTCTTTTTGTTTCACTTTCACGAAATCCTTCGCGTTCTCTGAAATGTACATGTACTCGCCTACAACTTTTTTGGTGGCGAGATCCATTTTTAAAATGCGCAAATTACGGGAGGCTTCGCCTGATTTTTTATTAGGGAGTGCCATCGGACTTTGGATCGAAGTATACAAGAACTTGCCGTCTGGCGAGATGGTGATACCTTCGAATCCACGATTTGCAATGCGCTTGGAATAGACGGCTGGCAGCGTATCAAAAATTTCCATCTTTGCGCCTGCGGTAACCAAGGCTTCTTTGGTGCCCTTAGGTACATAGCGGCCTAGGATTGTGCCGTCACGCCTTACTTGAATGATGGATGGGCGGTATTCATCGGATAACCAAAAAGTATCGTCGACCGGGTTGTAAGCGATGCCTTCCAAATCCAAACCGTCTGGATCGTAACTAATCTTTTTTGTTCCCGTTACATCGTAGGGAACTTCATCAGGGCCAGCGAGGTTTGGCAATCCGCTGATATAGGTAGTTTTCGTAAAAGCGTTGATCTTGCCCTGTGGCAAACGCAGCTTGATGGTTTCTAAAACGTGAATGCTTCCATTCTCCACTTTAATTTTGTACAAGCGTGGTGTGTAGTTTTGGTCAGGGAATGTACGCAGCTCGTCCTTGCCGTATTGCCCATTGGGTCCACGGTCAGCCAATGTATAAAAGATAGAAGGCGGATCGTTTGGGAGATGCACCAGACCAGAGAAACCGCCTTCTTTAATACCTTCAGCGAGCGCAGGAGGATTTTTCCATTCGTGAATTTCGGCTACAACGGGTGCTCCCGTTATATTTTGAGTTGCACCTGCTCCTTGTGTTCCGATCAAGGACAGAGCCGTGATTGTTGCGATCAGCAAGCTTTTCTTTTGAAAGTGAATCTTCATCATATCCCTCCGAATGAAAAAACGACGTAATAAACCACTTGTGTTAGACTACCCGATCTATATTGGGAAAATATGAAGCTAAAATGATGGTTTTGTAAAAATTAACAACAAAATAATGAATTCTGAATAATCGTAAAACAAAATTGACACACGCTCTTTTGATCTTATAAAATGCAAGGAAGGATTGAGGACTAGTTATAGCTGAGGAGAGATGAGCATGTCATTGACAGAACAGACAAAAAAGGGATATTTCGGTGAGTTTGGAGGAAGCTTTGTCCCTCCACAATTACAGGAAGTATTGGACTATTTAGCTGAGCGATTTGAAAAGTATAAAGATGATGAGGAATTCATCGAAGAGTACAAGTACTATCTGAAAGAATATATAGGTCGTGAGAATCCGTTGACTTTTGCTCGTCATTTAACTGCAAAACTCGGCGGTGCCAAAATTTATCTAAAGCGAGAAGATTTAAACCATACCGGTGCCCACAAGATCAATAATGTCATCGGTCAAATCCTTCTGGCAAAGCGAATGGGTGCACAGCGTATTATCGCCGAGACGGGTGCAGGACAGCATGGAGTTGCTACCGCGACTGTTTGCGCGATGTTTGGCATGGAATGCGTGATCTATATGGGCGCGGAGGATACGAAAAGACAGGCCCTGAATGTATTTCGAATGGAGCTTTTAGGGGCAAAAGTGATAGCGGTGTCCAAAGGGCAAGGAAGATTGAAGGATGCAGTTGATGAAGCGCTGAATGATTTGGTACAAAACTATCAGAACACTTTCTATCTATTGGGATCTGCGGTTGGTCCGCATCCGTTCCCTACGATGGTAAAGTATTTCCAATCAATTATCAGTGAAGAATCAAAACGACAAATCTTAGAAAAAGAAGGTCGGTTGCCGGATGCGGTTATCGCCGCTGTTGGCGGTGGCAGTAACGCGATTGGAGCTTTTGCCCATTATATAGAGGAACCATCTGTTCGTCTGATTGGTGTTGAGCCTGATCAGGCACCTACCTTGACCAAAGGGGTTCCAGCCGTCCTTCATGGTTTTAAATGTTTAGTGCTACTAGATGAAAATGGGGAACCTCAAAAAACGTATTCAATTGCTGCCGGGCTGGACTATCCTGGAATTGGCCCAGAGCATAGCCAGCTAAAAGTCAGTGGACGAGCGGAGTATTACACGGTGACGAATGAAGAGGTATTGGCGGCTTTTCAAGAATTATCGAGAACAGAGGGGATTATTCCCGCCTTGGAAAGCGCACATGCCATTGCGTATGCCTTGCAGCTGGCTCCCACTCTGTCCTCGGAGCAGATCCTGATTGTTAATCTGTCTGGAAGAGGGGACAAAGACGTCGAACAAGTTTTCCATTTGTTAAACAAATAAGAGATGCAGAGGCCGTCCTTAAGGGATTGCCTCTTTTTTGTCTATCGACCGCATTTTTTCACTGTGATTGTATATTTTTTAGTAAAACTTTAGTATTATTTTTTGAAGGGTTCCAAATAATAGTGGTTTAATCATACTTCATACGAGTCCATGTATGAGATTGGAGATAATGATGAAGAAAAACATTTACTTTAACCATGATGGCGGCGTTGATGATTTGATTTCTTTATTCTTGCTGCTCCAAATGGATAATGTGAATCTGACGGGGGTATCCGTCATTCCAGCGGATTGCTATTTGGAACCAGCGATGTTTGCCAGCCGGAAAATCATTGATCGTTTTGGTAAAGGCGGTTTGGATGTAGCAGAGTCCAATTCCCGCGGGAAAAATCCTTTTCCAAAGGACTGGCGCATGCATGCATTTTATGTAGACGCACTGCCATTGCTCAATGAATCGGGAGAAGTGATCACGCGAGTAGCGGACAAGCCTGCCCATCTTCACATGATTGAAACGCTGCGTGCAACGGAAGGAAAAACGACCTTGCTGTTTACCGGTCCTTTGACTGACCTTGCGCGTGCATTGGATATCGATCCGACCATCGAAGAAAAAGTAGAACGCCTGGTGTGGATGGGCGGAACATTCCGCGAAGAAGGAAACGTGCATGAGCCTGAGCATGATGGAACCGCAGAGTGGAACGCATTCTGGGACCCGGAAGCGGCTGCTCGCGTATGGGAAAGCGGAATTGAGATTGATATGGTCGCACTGGAGAGCACGAACCAAGTCCCACTGACACTGGATGTTCGTGATCGCTGGGCAAAGGAGCGCAAGCATATCGGTGTCGATTTCTTGGGTCAATGCTACGCAATGGTGCCGCCGCTTGTACACTTCTCGACCAACTCGACTTACTACCTGTGGGATGTATTAACCACAGCATTTGTTGGCAATAGTGATCTTGTAAAGGTGCAAAAGGTTAACAGCATCGTGATTACAGAAGGTGCTAGCCAAGGTCGAACCGTTGAGACGGCTGACGGACGCCCGGTACATGTGGTTTATGACGTAGATCGTGATGCATTCTTTGACTACATGACAGAATTAGCGAAAAAAGCGATCTAGAACAAAGCAAGTCATCTTAGATATCGACACAGCTGGCGATACAGAAAGGATACGTTCATGCAATACATTTGGGGAGTTCTCGGCATCCTGGGAATTTTTTTAATAGCCATTGCGTTTTCGAAAAATCGCAGAGCGATTCAACCGAGGACGGTCATTGGTGCGTTTGCGATTCAGTTTATTTTTGCTTTGGTTGTACTGAAATGGGATTTTGGGAAAAAGCTTCTGGAGTACTTGGCGTCGATCGTTCAAAGCATCATTGATTCGACGAATGCCGGAATTCAGTTCTTGTTTGGCGGGATACTCGGTGCACAGAACGCAGGCTTTACTTTTGCCCTGCAAGTATTGCCGATCATTATTTTCTTCTCTTCCTTGATTTCGGTCCTGTATTATCTCGGAATTATGCAGTGGGCGACGAAAATCATCGGTGGATTTTTGTCTCGAGTGCTCAAAACGAGCGAAACCGAATCCATGTCGGCCTCTGCAAATATTTTCTTGGGTCCGATTGAGGCGCCACTTGTCGTAAAGCCTTATATTGAGAAAATGACCAAGTCCGAGCTGTTCGCTGTAATGACAGGCGGACTGGCGTGTGTTTCGGGTTCGGTAATCGGTGGGTATGCGATGCTTGGTGTTCCGATTGAATATTTGTTGGCCGCAGCATTCATGGGAGCGCCTGGTGGTTTATTGCTCGCGAAAATTATCATGCCAGAAACAGAACAGCCAAACAGAGTGGAACGTGTGGAAGTCATGAAAGATACGGAGTCCAGAAACGTCATTGACGCGGCTGCACGCGGGGCTTCGGACGGGCTCAAAGTAGCTGCTGGTGTCGGGGCGCTGTTGCTCGCGTTTATCTCGTTGATTTTCTTGCTGAACTCGATTATTGGCTGGCTTGGCGGGCTAGTGGGAGTACAAGCGTTGACGCTCGAGCACATTTTAGGCTACCTGTTCGCGCCGATTGCCTTTATGATCGGGGTTCCATGGGAGGAAGCGCTAAAAGCCGGTTCTTTCATCGGGCAAAAGATTGTCCTCAATGAATTTGTCGCGTACACGGCTTTTGCCCCTGAGATTGCGAATTTGTCCCAGAAAAGTGTTGTGATCATCAGCTTCGCCCTTTGTGGCTTTGCCAATTTGGCTGCGCTGGCTATGGTCATCGGCGGCTTGGGCGGATTTGCTCCGTCAAGAAGATCAGACCTTGCAGAGATGGGCTTGCGTGCAGTAGTTGCAGCAACCTTGGCGAATCTGTTGAGCGCAGCGATTGCGGGGATGCTCATTTAGATGAGTGGGTAGAAATAAGTACGAGGGCTGGAGTGATCCATGCCCTCGTTTTTTTGGTACTACGCGAAGTTGGTACTACTCGCTTTTAGTGTTCCCCGCTACAATCTTGTTAGTAAAAACAAGCCATGATTTGGTGGGGATACGATGAAGCATGTTCTGTTATTTCTAGGGCCAACGCTCATGATCTTTTTTGGTTTACAGGTCATGAGTAGCGTCCCAGTCACGTTTTTGCTGTTTTACGGGTGGCTGTTTGGGGTTCCGTTTGTAGACATGATCGTCTTGAAAAGAAATACATGGCGGGACACATTCAGGCAAATCGGATTGGGAACCAACCGCCCCAATATGTATCACGGCGTTTTGACTGGACTTCTTTCCTTTTTCACCATTATTGTTGCGGGATATTTCTTTCACAGCCTTTTGTTTGATAAGGATGATCTGCAAAACTTATTGGTACAATGGGATTTCTCAGGCAACCTTGTCGTTTTGCTCATCCTTGTTTTGCTAGTGATCAATCCGTTTCTTGAGGAAATCTACTGGAGAGGATATTTATTTAAAAAGCTGGGAGGAAAACAGACAAAGCGAACTATGATTTTGCTGACGTCATTGTTTTACAGCCTGTATCATTTCCTCTCCATCATTCCTTTGTTTAGCTGGCCGTATAATATCGCGATGATTTTGCCAGTGTTTTTGGCGGGAATGATTTGGGGATATATGCGAGACAAGAGCAACTCACTGATGGGTTCGATCGTCAGTCATATCCTTGCAGATTCAGGGATTATGGCTGTCTATCTACTATTCTTGAAATGAATGATGCTGGTATGGAGGCAAGCTTCCATACTTTTTTCTATTGGGTGGATAAGGAGGAAAAAGAGCCGTGTTGGAAAAAATAAGAAGTTAGGTAATCTCAAAAGATGGAGCTGAAATCATGAACGTAGACGTACTGTTTAACCAGTTTCCCATTCTAAAATCAGATCGGTTCACCTTGAAGAAAATCGAAGAGCAGCATTTGGACGAAGTATTTGAACTCTATAGCAATGACAACGTTTTTGCCTACTGCGGCATTATCCCCAAGCATAACAAAGAGACAGTAAAAAACATGATCGGGCATTTTGAGAGAGACTATTTGAAAAAGTCGAGGATCAAATGGGGGATCTTCGCCAATGATAACCCCGATCACTTGCTTGGCATTATCGAGGCTTTCGACTTTCAGCAAAAGGTAAACATGGTGACGATTGGCTACTTTTTGTCCGAAGCGCATTGGGGAAAAGGGATTGCGACGGAAGCGGTAAACATACTGCTTTCCTTTTTGTTCATGGATGTCAATGTTAACAGAATACAGGCGGAAGTGATGCCTCCGAATGAGACCTCAAAGAAAGTATTGTTGAAGAATGGCTTCATGAAGGAAGGGACACTCAGACAAGCAACGCTATGGTCAGGCAAAGGAATCGTGGATCTAGAGATATACGGAATGCTGAAAGAGGACTACGAAAATGGGGCAAAGAAAGAATGAGACAGAAGTAAGTGGGAGAAAAAGCGGATGAAAACCATAGACGACCTGCAAATGAACAACTGGCTATCCATGGGGCTGGGGAAGAAAAAAGAATGGCTCAAGTCCTTTGAAGGTTATAAAGGTCATGCCTTTACATTCAAAAGCGTAGAGAGCTTTACCTCAGGCAAACTAGCCCTGGATACGGGCATCTATGAGCTGGACGGCTGCGAGTATGTATTCGTACCGGGCAGTAGAGTCAGATTGGGATGGAATCAGCCAGTGAAACAAGATGAATTTATTCTGTCTGCGATGCAGAGCGAGCTTGAGATCGCTGGTTTTGAACAGGATGCCCTCGATTATCTTTCAACCGTATTTTCGCCGGTAAGAGAAGCAGAGATTCCCCCGATGCTTGTGGAAAGAAATGTACAGCAAGTAGTCAATGCGGATGGTTTGGTTAACTTCATGGAGGTTATCAAGGAGTTTGACCAGCAAGGCTTCTCGTTACTGACGGAGGATGAATGGGAGTACATATGCGGGGGAGGAACTAAGCGGATTTTCAGTGATCATCTTGAGCAGGGTCTTTTAGAGGATATCGGTATGGAAAAACGGTATTACTATGACGCAGACTTGGAGAAACCGAATGGCTTTGGTGTGTATATCGCATACGATCCATATCTGTATGAGCTTGTAAATGCCCATTGCTATGTGAAAGGCGGAGATGGGGGAGCAGCTGCACATGGCGGATATTATATGTTGGGCGTGGTTCCGCTGTCTCCCCATTATAGAGATGAAGGAATTAAGGAGCTAATTTGCAGCGATGGGAATTTTGATTGTGATGTCTATGCAAGGCGCGTGGTAAGGATCAAGTAGACGCGAGTTTTCGAGCAAACCACCAGAATACACCGTTACTTGTAAAAGCCCTCCTATGTTACTATGATGGGTATGATCAATCATAGGCATCGGGAATGGGGAAAACATCTTGAAAACATTTAAGAAAGTCTATATAGAAATCACCAGCGTGTGCAATCTCGCCTGTACCTTTTGTCCGCCAACGGAGCGCAGCAAAAGCTTTATTAAAGTAGAAGACTTTGCGAAAAGGCTGGATGAGATCAAACCGCACACCGATTACATTTACCTGCACGTCAAAGGAGAACCGCTTCTCCATCCCAAAATTGATGAGTTGCTCGATATCAGTCATGAGAAAGGCTTCAAGGTCAACATCACCACAAATGGGACGCTGATCGCGAAAAATCGGCATAAATTGCTGGGCAAGCCCGCGCTCCGACAAATGAACTTCTCGCTTCACAGCTTTGACGGACATATCGGCTCAACCAACCGCGAAGGTTATTTGCGGGAGATTCTTTCATTTGTTCGGGAAGCGCAGGAGCATCAAGTGATTTTTTCTTTCCGTCTGTGGAATTTGACACAGGATAACGCCACGAACATTCAAAAGAGTAGAAACCGCCAGACGCTCGAAGTGATTGAGAAAGAATTTGGGCTGGACTATCGAATTGAAGAAAAAGTAGTGCCGGGCAGTGGGGTAAAAATCGATGACCGCGTTTATTTGAACCAAGATTACGAATTCCAGTGGCCGAGTCTGACAGCGCCTGAAGATGATGGAAAAGGCTTTTGTCATGGACTGCGCACGCAAGCGGCGATTCTCGAAAATGGAACCGTTGTGCCGTGTTGTCTCGATGGGGAAGGGGTTATTAATCTGGGGAATATCAATCAGACCTCTTTCACTGATATTGTGGATGGCGAGCGGGCCAATAATCTGATAGAAGGATTTTCACGCAGGGAAGCTGTCGAGGAATTATGCAGAAGATGCGGGTACCGCCAGCGGTTTGGAGCGTAACAAAGATAAAACGTCCGAGTCATATGATTTTTTCGGACAGAACTCCGGTAAAAAAGCCCTCAGCTATGTGAGGGCTTTTATCCTGTATTATTTTGCAGATGTATCGTCAGAGTCTGTATCCTGTTCGGATTCTTGAGAGGCTTGAATGTCGTCAATAATGACGATTTTGCCTTCTTCTTGCCATTCTACTTTCGCGTTCAGTTGTTCACTGATGAAGCGCAGAGGCAGGAATACACGTCCGTTTTTCAGTACAGGTGCAGTGTCCAGAGAAATGGTTTTCCCGTCTACAGTTGCTTCTTTTTTATCGAGGAACAGTGTGATAGATTTTTCGCCACGCGTAATTTCTACGCTGCGAGTCTCTGGCTTCCAGTTCACTTCCGCTTTCAATGCGGAGCTGATAGCACGTACAGGCACCAACGCTCTTCCACCTTGTACAAACGGTGCCACGTCAGCTTTTACCTGTTTTCCATCTACGAATGCACTCACTTCTGTCGAGCCAGTATTCTCAAGGAGCTCTCCAAGCTTTTTGAATGGTGTGTGATCTCCTTTTTGGTACGTGCGCTGAAGAAGCTCAAGCTGAACCTCCAAAGCTCCATGTTTGTCAGTCGTTTTTTCCAGTTCAGCTACCAACTGCTCGTATTTCGCTTTTTGATCTTCCGTGATTTCCGCTGCATGCTTGAGCTCTTGGCGAAGCTCGATCAGCTCTTTTTTCAATTTTACGTCTTTGATTTTGGATTCTGTGCTAGCTTCGGTTGAGTTCTCATCGTCGCTATCAGTATCGGTATCAGATTCTTTGACAGAAGTTTCTTTCGATTTTTCTTTTGCTTCTGCCTTTACTTCGGGCTTGCCGTTCCCTTTTTCTTTGCTTTCCAGGTCAGCCGCCAGAGCAGCAGGTACACTTGTTGCGAGTAGAATAGCAACCAACGAAGTAGATATAGCTTTTTTCATTTGAATCTTCCTCCTTCTAGGTGTAAGTTTCATGAACTCGACATTCAAGACGGAGGAATATATGAATAAGTTGCATAGGTTTTGAGAAAATATTTTTATTTGTGCGAATTGTTACCTGTCAGTGTCATTCCTTCCAAATCCCGTATCTTTCTTACGCGTCCAATTACGATTCCTAGTAGCGCCACAAGTACGCCGGAAATAATAAACAAAAAGCCAATTCCTCTGCCAGCACCCCGCTAAAGGGTAGTAAAAGGAAGGAGGGGAGAAAAGAGAAGAGAATGATGAACGAATAGCTCATGGTAGAGTGGGTCTGTTGAAAAACAAAGACACCCAAGGCAAAAGCGGTAAGTCCGCTTCCGATCGCTGAAAACAGCTGCCCTGACCAAATGATCAGGAATCTGCGAAAGGCTTTATCATGAGCATTCATTGTCTTTCCTCCTTTTCATCCATTACAGAAAAGAGAAGGAGCCCGGCTCAGCTCCTAGTGATCTTTCAATAATCACCTGCATGGCCTGTAGACGCTTTGTCTGTTCCTCTTGCTCCCAATGAAAAATGCCTGATTCCAACAAAAATTGCGAGCCAGCGAGGAGAAACTGAACGGTCTCCAAGGCATTCTCGACATGAAAGACAGCTTCTTTATTTCCTTGTTCAATGACTTGTGCCAGAACAGGAGCAATTTTTAAGACAATGGCGATGTTAAGACGCTCGTGAAGCTCTCTGTTTTCGGGGCGATGCAAGCTTTCCATCCATTCGGCTCGCTTGTCGATGGGGTGGCTTTGGCTGCGCAGCATCTGGCGAACCTTCTCCATGACAGGTAAGGTAGAGTCATCTGCGATTTTTTTATATTCTTCGCAAAGCGTATCGACCATGGATTGGACAAATGCTTCAAGGATCTCTTCCTTCGATTTGAAGTAGTAATAAAAGGTTCCTTTTGCTACGCCCACCTTTTGAATGATCGCATCCACAGTTGTATGGACATAACCCTGATTTCGAAATAGCTCCCCGGCGGCTTCCAATATTTCTGCTCGCCGTGTTGTGGGGTCTTTCACGATTCTTTTCATCGGCGCCTCCTCCGATTGTCACTATGTGGTTGGAAACAGATTACCATATGACTGACCGTCAGTCTATAAGTGCGTGAAAGAAAAGAGGAGGGAAAGCCTCCTCTTTTCGGTATTAGGAATTTAGTAAGATGATGGCAAATTGCTCGTTATAATTTCTCGGCGATAATCGTGAAGGTTTTCGGGATTCCTTTATCAAAAACTTCCGATGAAAGATTCGGGAGTTCTTCCAGCATTTTTAGGTATAGCCCTTTGCTTGCAATGGCCGTAACGATTTCGCCTAACGTCCAATTGCGTAACAATACTTTTGATTCTGCGGCATTTGTGCCGTTCGAGAGAAATTTGGAGAAAGCAATGTCCTTTTCCTCAAGCGAGGTATCGAAATAATCGCCTGTTACTTTATGTTTGCGGATAGTAGCAGTCGTTCCGCGTGAGGAAATGAGCTTTGTGGATACCGGATGGAAATCTTGGAGCACGAGCATGCCGCCTTTTCGCAGGAGCGAGTTGACCACCTGGAATAACTCGGTTAAGTCCAAAAAGTAATGAAGGATACCGAATTCCATAAAAACAAGATCATACTCACCAGACAATACATCTGGAGGTAGGTGCAATACATCCGATACGATGTAAGTCAGGTCAACATTGGCAGCTGCAGCCAGTTCTTTGGCGTACTGCTCATTCTCATAAGAAAAATCGGCGATGGTCACGTCGGCACCTAGCAAGGCGAGTGCAACGGCTTTGTTTCCATTTGAACCGAGTAAATTGATAATTTTTTTGCCGCGAATATCCCCCATGTGCTCATATACTTTGCCGATTCGCTTTTGGGGGTCTTCTTTAATTTTGACCGCTGCCTCAGCAGGTGTACCAAATCGTTTCAGCCACGCTTGATAAGCCCCAGTGTTCCAAGATGTTTTATTCAGTTGTGCTGTTTCCACAAATTCCCCTCCATAGAGTATTCCATTCAAAAAATTGGCCCCGATAGGTTGGTAAGAGGGCTTAGGTAATTTATCATACTGACACATATGATTCGTGTCTATATATTTTCAAAGTGTTAATTTTTCCATGTGTGACCTGAAAGTGAGAACAAGTAGGGGCGAGATTCTACAATTGTGAAGCAAAGCGGTACAGTGGTAATATTGGGAAAAAAATATACGTCCGCTCTTTATGCGGTCGAGGGTTTGTTCGACGGGAGGCAAGCTGCTTTGAAAATCAAAGTGTTGATCGCAGACGACAATTCGTTTATACGGGAAGGCATGAAAATCATCCTGACGAGCTTTGCGGAGTTTGAAGTAGTCGGGATTGTGGAGGATGGGGTCGAGGCGGTGACGTTTTGCAAACAGAACGAGGTAGACGTCGCGCTTTTGGATGTTCGGATGCCAAACATGAATGGAGTGGAAGCGACTCGTGTGCTGACTACAGAAACTACAGTCAGACCACTCATTTTGACCACCTTCGACGATGACGAATTTGTCCTCGAAGCCATTCAAGCGGGGGCACGCGGCTATTTATTGAAAAACAATGATCCCAACCGCATCCGAGATGCCATCAAGAGTGTCTATAACAACCATCATGTACTGCAGGATGTTGTCCTGGATAAGATCAAAATGAACCTGAATACAGGGAAGAACGCGACGGATACCGTGTCCACTACCGCTCCTCCCAAAGCGACAGCATCCATCCCTGCCGAAAGCAAAATCGACCAAAGCTTATTTACGGAACGGGAGCTCGATGTCATGAAGCAGATCGCCAAAGGGCTATCGAACAAAGAAATCGCCAAGAAGCTGTTTATTTCCGAGGGAACTGTGGCGAATTACATTACTTCCATCTTGAACAAAACAGCGCTTGAACACCGTACGCAAATTGCCATCTATTATTTGACGGGCGAAACGAACATGTTGGATTGAAAGGAGGTCACTACTGATGGAATTATGGACCATGGCTAATAAGGCAGCGGTGCTTGGGTTTGTCATCGTGACTTCTTTTCTGGCCCATCCCACTTCTGAAATGGACCCGTGGCAAATTCTTGTGTACTTGTTGTATTTGGCTATTAATCTCACCATTCTCATTGTGAAAAAGAGGAATCATAAGCAATTATTCATGGGGCTATCCATCGTGTTCGTGGTAGCAAGTACACTTGTGTTAGACCCGTTATTTGTGTTGCTCTTGCCAGTCCACATTTTGGAGCTCGTATATTTGGCCAATAAGCAGAGGGTGGTCGTATTTGGATGTATGCTGTTGCCTTTGTTCATCGCTTTGCCTGAATGGATGCCCATGTATTTACTAACGGCCTTTCTTAGCTTTTTGCTGTATAGGTGTGGCAGCATGCTAACTGATAAGCTCCGCAGATTAGAGGCAGAACGGGAGAAAATGAGAGAGGATTTACATAGCTTGACCCGCTCCTTGAACGAGAGCAGCGAATACTTCCGCCAGTCGACTTATACGATTCAACTGGAGGAGCGCAATCGCCTTTCTCAACAAATTCACGACGATGTAGGGCATGCGGTGGCAGGTGCGCTCATTCAGATGGAAGCGTCGCGACTGCTGATGGCGACTGATCAGGACAAGGCATCCGAGCTGCTCCGCAATGCGATCGCAATATCGAAGGAAGGGCTGGAGCGAATCAGAGTGACACTCAAGGATGTGAAGCCACGGCCGGAGGAGCTGGGAATCAATCGACTCCGGTTGTTTGTCGATGAGCTGTCTGCGAGAGAGACAGTGACAGCCACGCTTACTTTTGACGGGGATATCGACGTCATTACACCGATTCAGTGGAAAATCATTCAGCAAAATGCAACGGAAGCGGTCACGAATGCACTCAAATATGCGAAGGCAACAGTGATTTCTCTAGAGGTACGGGTGCTGAATACATTCATTAAAGCAGTGGTCACAGACAATGGGGCCGGTGCAGAAAAGGTTGTAAAAGGGCTGGGCATTCTCGGAATGGAGGAGAGAGCCGCTTCCGCTGGTGGAACAGTGATAGTAGACGGTACGCGAGGCTTTAGCGTGACCACTCTGCTGCCTTATCGCAACGAATGAAAAAGATCATGAGAAACAACATGAGAATTCTCATACCGGGGGATGAACTTATGCACTGACATAAGGGCATCCTTTTTTATTACAATGCAGACATAGCTACGAAGGGAGTGAGTTATGTGAGTCATGTATTGGAAATTCGTCAGTTAACGAAAAAATTCGGTGATTTCGTCGCCGTCGACAATATGTCTCTGAATGTGCGTGAAGGAGAAATCTTTGGTTTCCTGGGGGCCAACGGAGCGGGAAAGAGCACGACCATCAACATGATCGCCTCCCTGTTGCGCGTGACAAAGGGCGAGATTACCCTGCTGGGAAAAAACATTGAGAAGCACAGCAAATTCGCCAAGATGAACATCGGTATCGTCCCACAAGATATTGCGATCTACGAGGATATGACTGCCTATGAAAACGTGAGGTTTTTTGCTGGCTTGTATGGACTGCGTGGACCACTGCTTCGCGAACGGACGGAAGAGGCGCTTGAATTCGTAGGTCTCGGTGACAAAGCTACTAGCTTTCCCAAAAACTTCTCTGGCGGGATGAAGCGTCGGTTAAACATCGCTTGCGCTATTGCCCATCGGCCGAAGCTGATCATCATGGACGAACCTACTGTCGGAATTGATCCTCATTCACGCAATTATATTTTGAATTCGGTGCGCAAGCTCAACGACATGGGCTGCACGATCATATATACGAGCCATTACATGGAGGAAGTCGAAGAAATCTGCACCCGCATTGCTATCGTCGATCATGGAAAAGTCATCGCAGAAGGAACGAAGGAGCAATTAAAAGCGATTATTACCGACGCAAAGGAAATTTGGATTGGCGTCAGAGCAGATGAACCATTAAATCTCGAAGCTCTAAAGGCGATTGCTGGTGTGAATGCGGTGCTACAAGAAGAGAATACGATCAAAATCGTGTCTAAAACGGAGATCAACAACCTGAACCAGATCATTCAACAATTAATCAAGGATCAGGTAGAAATCCGCTCCGTTGAAGAGCAAGCGCCGAATCTGGAGACGGTGTTCTTGACCTTAACCGGTCGAAACTTGCGAGACTAGAGGAGGGGCTTTGCCATGAACATATGGAATATCGCTGTAAAAGAAATCAAGTCCAGTCTTCGCGAAAAGAGAACGTTTATGTTTATGTTGGCACTTCCCATCATCCTGATGCTGATATTGGGTACTGCTCTATCCAATGTATTCGATGAAACGAGGACTGTGGATGACATGCGCCTATTGTATAAAAGCAACTGGACGAACGCGCAAGTATCGACGGGGTGGAACGCTTTTATAGAAGCTATCGGAAAAAATGGAGTCGAGGTCGTTGAAGCGGAATCAGGCATAGACGGGCATGAGGAAGTAAGAGCGAATCGCTATACGGGGTATGCAGTTGTCGGTGATGAAGGGATTGAGTTTTATGGAAGCAGTGAGAATGCGATCGGAAGCAATATCCTTGCCGGGATGTTAACCGTTTTTGCCGATCGCTACTCGCTCGCATCCGCAGCTTTTCAGGTAGACCCAGAGACTGCTGCGGCTACTCTTTCAGCTACCGGACAAAACAATGAATTTATTCGTGAAACGACCTTGAATTCGAATAAAAAACCAGGCTCCATCGACTATTACGCGATGGCAATGACCACGATGATCGGGCTCTACGCGATGTTCAATGCCAGTTATTTATTCAGCAGAGAGCGAACGAACAAAACGGCCATTCGTTTAATGGCAGCACCTGTAAGCAAAGGTGCCATTTTTACCGGAAAAGTGATCGGTTGTACGGTGATCAACCTGTTTTTCGTACTAGCCGTGTTCTTATTCAGCAAATTCGTGTTCAAAGCGGATTGGGGCAGCCATTACGGGATGGTTATCCTGGTGCTTTTGACAGAGGTACTGCTTGCGGTCAGTTTGGGCCTCGGTATTAGCTTTCTTTTCAAAGGCGAAGGGGTAAGGGCAATCAACAATATTTTTACGCAAGTCGCCTCCTTTGCAGGAGGTGCCTATTTTCCGATTGATCAATCGGATGGCTTCTTCAGCCTCCTGTCCAATCTTTCTCCCCTTCACTGGGTAAATACAGGTCTGCTGCAAATGATCTACACAGACAATCCGACAGGCGCATGGTTTGCGATTGCGATGAATGTGAGCATTGCCATGGCGTTTATCATCTTTTCTGTTATCACGATGCGTAGAAGGGAGGGTGCTTTTGTATGAGTGAAATGCTATGGCTAATTCGGAAAACGCTGATGGAGACGTTTCGCAGCAAAAAAAGCTGGTTTACCTATTTGGGTTTGCCGATCGCAGGGGTTCTGCTGTCTCTTACCATGTACAGCAATGCAGGCAGCGGCACGATCCATGTAGGAATCATCAATCAGGATGGGGACCAGGTGATCACGCAGGATTCGATCCGGTTTATCGAGAGATTGAATCATGTTGAGGTCACAGTTGTCGACGAACAGACGATGCGTGAACAGATCGTTTCTGGTGAACTGGATAGCGGAATTGTTTTCGAGCCAGGATATGCTGCTAGTGTTAGGGAAGGGGCGCCAGCGCACTTGAATATTGTCTCCGTAAAGGGTGAGCAGGTTACTGCCTATGTGAAGGCCATGCTGCACAGTTATATCGGCAATCTTGCCGCGATTGGAAAAGCGGTACAGGCGGATGAGGCAAAGTTCACGAAGCTGTATGCGGCATACCACGAGCAAAGCTACAAGCTCAGTACGGTAGCGCTTCAAAACAACTCAAACGTGGCGCGCATGACGAATCAATCGATTGGATTCCTTATTATGTTCATGATGTTTTCAGCGGTGGACATGTCAGAGATCATTTTAAAAGAAAAAGGGAATCGCACCTTTTTACGACTCCTTTCCTCGCCGATGTCGGCCAGATCCTATGTATTCTCGAATATTATCGTCAGCATGTTTATTTTACTGCTGCAAATCATCGTGACCTTGCTCGTCATGAAAAACGTCTTCGGTATAGATGCAGGCGTCCCGTATAGCCAAATGATTCTGCCGTTGTTCGTGTTCGCGCTGGGGGCAATCGCACTCTCTCTGATGACCGTTGCCTTTGCGAAGAGTAGAGCAGGTGCCGGAGCGATTTCCAATCTGATTATTGTACCGACGTGCCTCCTGGCTGGCTGCTTCTTCCCCATGGAAATCATGCCGGTCACTGTGCGCAATATTTCTGCGTTCTTGCCCCAGCATTGGTTGCTCGATACGGTGAATAAGCTTCAACAAGGGTACAGTCTGGGGAGCTTGTATTTGAACATAGCTATTTTGCTCGCATTCGCTACGGTTTTTGCTTTGATCGCCATTTATCGGTTTGGGCGAAATAACGATAGTAGACAGTTTGTGTGAGAAAAATAGGACTGTGGAACTGCAATTTGACAAGGGATAATCCGAAATGTGTCGAAAGATGCATACTATGATAAAGCGAAGCAACCATAATCGGAGTCATTCAAAAGCACTCATAAGTAAGTATCTTTTGATTCTTCTCTTGTTTTTAGCATTTCTGCTAGGGCTTCGGATGTTCTGGTTTTCGTTTCATGCGTTTCCAGAGCATCCGCCTGTGGTTCAAGGGGTTCTTGATATGCGCGGGTGGGATTTTGAAAATTCTCCGTCCATTTCACTGGATGGGGAGTGGGAGTTTTTTCCTGGTTCTTTCATCACGCATGAAGATTTCAAGCAATCATCGCATGACGAACGTCAATACCTTCAAGTGCCTGGCAATTGGAGCAGCGCTTTTTCCAGGGACTCTCCGTCACCGTATGGCTATGGAACATACCGTTTACGGATCTTGGTCGATCAACCGCTAAATCAGCCATACACCTTATGGGTTCCGCAAGTGGAGGCATCTTCTACCGTAGAGGTTAACGGAGAGATATTAGCCAGAATAGGAGTACCTGCGACAACAGCGGAAGAGTACACACCGCAGAAGGCATCCTTCACGGTTACGTACATTGCAGGGGATGCAAAGGTCATTGAAGTGCTTGTCCGAACTGCCAACTTCCATAATCCAATCGAAGGAGGCATCGTCAGATCGATTTACTTCGGGTCGCAGGCAGCTATTGACACCGAACGCTGGTATTCCATTGGCTTCCAGATGGCAACTTTCCTCATCTTGTTGCTTCATGGCTTGTATGCCGGCATCCTGTATATATTTAATGCCCGTCACAAAGAGTTTCTCGTATTCCTGCTACTGCTTTCCTGTGTAGGGATAAAGACGGTGTCTGATTTTGACAACCTGCTGTTGCTTTGGCTCCCGCTTGATTATACATGGTCGACCAAGGTGGAAGTGCTCGCCTACATATGGCAGCCTTTGCTGATGATCGTATTGGTGAGAAGCCTGACGGAACAGGGGGAGAAAGAATATACAAAACCGTTCAGCGCGTACCTTTCCATGCTCAGTCTTTATTCGGCAGTCATCGTACTGGGAACAGCACAATGGGTGTATATATTAGCTGGAACGCCATTTTTAGTCATTATTTATTTCGGCCCATTGCTATTGTTTATTTTCAGAATCAGCCGCATGCTCATGCAAAACAAGCATGACGCTGTATTTTTGCTTATTGCTGCAACAAGTATTTTTTCCAATGTCATATGGTCCGCAGTCATGGAATATCAAATCATCGATATCAAGTACGTGTTTTATCCGCTCGATATGATTGCTGCTCTTGTCAGCTTTTCTGCCTATTGGTTTAAGCTATTCTTTCGCAATGCAGAGGAAAAGGTCAAGCTAACGGAGCAATTGAAAGAAGCGGACAAGCTCAAAGACCAGTTTCTCGCCCATACCTCGCACGAACTGAGAACGCCCTTGCACGGCATCATGAATATTGCCCAGACTGTCGTCAACAATGAAAAGCATGTCATGGGTGGTCGCAGCACGCAGGATATGGAGCTCTTAATCACGATCAGCCGCAGAATGTCGCATCTACTGGATGATTTGCTAGATGTCGTACGTTTGCAGGACAAGCATATCGTGTTGCAGAAGAAGCCATTGCATATTCAATCGGTTGTTTCCGGAATCATCGGCATGCTCACTTACATGGTAGAAGGCAAGCCTGTTCAACTGAAAATGGACATACCAGAGTCCATCCCGCCAATCTTGGCAGATGAGAAGCGGCTAGTCCAGATTTTATTCAATCTGGTTCACAATGCACTGAAGTTCACGGAAGAAGGATCTGTCGTCGTTTCTGCTGAGATCGTAGACGAACAGCTGGCGATCTATGTATCCGATACAGGAATCGGGATGGATGCGCATACCAAGTCACGTATATTTTTGCCATATGAGCAGGGAGCTCAAGCAACGAACGGTGGTGGAGGAATCGGCCTCGGTCTTGCTATTTGTACACAGCTGGTCGAGCTGCATGATAGCGAGCTGAGAGTCGACTCTGAACCGGGCAAAGGTTCGGTATTTAGCTTCTCGCTGCCCATGGTTAGTACAGATGAGATGGAAGCAGCAGAGAGCCAATATGCGGAGCAGATAGATAAGGGCAATCAAGTGACGGCTATCAACCAGATGAGGCATAGTGAAGCGCCAGATATCTTGGCTTTTCAGCAAACGGCTGCACATGCGTTTGTAGAAAGAAAGGCGAAAATATTAGCGATCGATGACGACCCGGTTAACTTAAGGGTGCTGGATCGAATGCTCTCATCCTCGCATTATCAAATCACTACGTGCACATCGCCAAGAGACGCGCTCGATCTGCTTTTTACAGAGCAGTGGGATTTGCTTATCATCGATGTCATGATGCCCCATATGTCGGGCTATGAGCTGACGCAAAGGGTTAGGGAGCATTTCTCTGTTTCAGAGCTTCCGATTTTGCTCTTAACTGCGCGCAGCCAGTCTCAGGATGTATACACCGGGTATTTGTCTGGTGCGAATGACTATGTATGCAAACCAGTCGATGGCATGGAGCTGAAATATCGCGTCTGGTCGTTGACGACACTCAAGCAAACCGTCGATGAACAACTTCGTATGGAGGCTGCCTACTTGCAGGCGCAGATTCACCCGCACTTCTTGTTCAACACACTTAGCTCGATCATGGCATTGAGTGACATTGATACGGAGAAGATGCGTAAACTCGGGGATGCGTTTACCGCCTTCTTGCATATCAGCTTTGACTTTTTGAATACAGGAAAACAAGTTGCACTCTCCCATGAGCTGGAGCTCGTCCAAGCCTATCTTTACATTGAAAAGGAACGATTTGGCGAGCGGTTACAGATCGTGTGGGAGGTTGAGCCTGGTATCGATCTTCTCATCCCGCCACTGACCATTCAGCCGTTGGTGGAGAATGCTATCCATCATGGTCTTCTTACCCGAATAGAAGGGGGAACTCTCCATATCCGCATCGTCCGGCAAAAGAATGCCACCCTTTTTGAGGTGAAGGATGACGGTGTCGGAATGGAGGAGGAGACTGTGCGGCAAATTCTTGATTTGTCTAAGAAGGAGAGAGGCGGAATCGGAGTGTCCAACACGAATCGGAGACTGACGCAAATGTATGGGAAGGGCTTGTCTATCACGAGCAAGCAAGGCGAAGGAACAACGGTTTCCTTTGTCATACCGGATCGGACAAAATAGAGCAAGGTTGTCGTTGAAGCACCCTGGATCACGGTTATTGGTGAAGCAGGGTGCTTTTTCCTCGTTTTCTATACCTCTGAACGCCGTTTACCCTCCTCTACATTCATAGGAACGGCAAGTGTAACAGTCATATTCGCCATAGCGATTACCATAGATGGAACATCTGGCACAATAGTAACAACAAGAAGCCCCACTCGGATTATTCGGATTCAGCTCTTCACATTCATCTCGAAGGCGATTGTCCAGGTCTCGACCACGATCCTGATAAGGTCCATAGTGTACCAAACGTCCGTTGACTTTCTTGAAGCCCTTCGATTTTTTTCTTTTCAAGAATTCCCCACCCTTTCATGACAATCTAACACAGAATATGCCCCAGGTTTTTCATTGACTGGACATGCGACTACTATATTGAAAAGTTGGGAGGAAAAGCGCAGTACATATCATGAGGAGTTGAAAAACGACATTTGTGTCGTTTATAATGAATGCACTGATAAAAACGACATAAGTGTATATTTTGTAAAAGGAGGTTGGCCCAAGCCCCATGGCCCCAAAAGTAAGCGACGAATACAAAACCAAAAAGAAAATCGAACTGCTGCAAGCGGCAAAACGTGTGTTTATCACAAAAGGCTATACACGAGCCACTATGCAAGACGTCATGGACGAGGCTGGTGTATCGCGGGGGGCCTTGTACGCCTACTTTGATAACCTGGAGCACTTATATTTGGAGCTGCTGCAATTCGAGGATCAACAGGATGCACAGTTTTTCACACCAATTGCTGGCGAAACATCTTGGCAGCAAATCACCAAATGGCTCTATAAACAGCAGAGCGAGATCGAGAAAATCGAACAGACACTGTCCCAAGCCAACTCAGAATTTTTCCTGTCGCTGAAGGATCAGCAAAAGCAACAGAGCTATCCATACATCACGACCCGCTATGAAAAAATGGTGGATGTGTTGACAGCTTTCTTCGCGCATGGGACAACGATAGGTGAGTTCAAGCCACAGCTACCACCCGAGGCGATCGCTCGCTATTTCATCTCGGTTATCGATGGATTGATGCTGGATACCGCACATTTGGGCCCAGAGAAAACGAAGGTGTCCGAGCAGATGGAAGCACTGTTGTTTTCATTGAGAGCGATGCTGAGACCGACTCAATAAGGAGGGGTACGAATGTTGTTTCAATCAGAGAGAATTTATTTGAGAAAAATGACGGGTGAGGACGTGGACGTCTACCACACGTGGAGAAATGACGTAGAAGTCATGCGGACAACGAATCCGTCTATGGACGTCTATACGTGGGAAGATACCAACGGGTTTGTGAATCAGGTGATTCTGCATGCAAGCTCATCGAAGAGCTACATGATCGTAGACAGCCAAACCAATCGGCCGATCGGGATTACCTCCCTCATCCAAATTGACCTGAAAAACCGCAATGCGGAGTGCATCATCGATATTGGGGAGAAGGAGTATTGGGGAAAGGGGTATGGGCGAGAAGCGCTGAAGCTGCTGCTGGATTATGCATTTTTGGAAATGAATCTGCATCGTGTATCGCTACGGGTCTTTTCCTTTAACGAAAAGGCGATCAGGTTGTATGAGAGGCTCGGATTTAAGCAGGAGGGGATCTCGCGGCAGTTTTTGTTTCGAGAGGGAAAATGGCATGATATCGTCCACATGGGGATTTTGCAGCAGGAATATATCACTTGAAAAAGAGGCTGGCGGTACGATGGGTACCACCAGCCTTTTTGCGTATGAAGAGCTCTTATTTTCCGGAGTAAATCGGCACTTCCCACTCTACATTTTTGTGTTCAACCATTCGTTTGTCGGAAGAAATGATCAATTGCTTTGGCAGGGTTGTGAGGTTTTCCAAGAAAACCATACCTCCAAAAATCGCCCGTTCATTTTCATACTCAGTCTTATCGATTAAGTACTCGATGTCTTCGTACTTTTTCCCGGTCTCGTCTGTAATGGTCCAGTATTGATAGGGACCCATAGCAGCAGCATCTGGAGAGAGAGTTGCCTCAAATGCCAGGTGGTAGCCTTCCAATTTTGTGGCAGTTCCATCGTCGTTCATGCGGTAATGGCCGTCATAGCCTTCAACATCAACGACCGCGTTTGGATCCTTTTGATATTTTTTGAAAGTAAACTGATCTCCCTGTTCTTCCGCTGTGATGACTTCTTTCTTTTCGAGGCGATTGGTGTCCAATTTCGCGTTAAGCTTAGCGGATTCCTCTGTATATACAGACCCAAGCTTGAAGGTGAGATTTTGGCTTTCGTCGATTGGATAGAAGTAATGGAAGTCTCTTGCTCCACTTTCGGTGGATTGGGTATGATCCCATTTCACATCATTGATCAAATTGTTTCGTTTGCTGGCTTCATGAATAATCGAAGTCGAATCCCAAGCAGCTACCACTTTGCCCTTTTCGTCTACCAGCTCATAGCTGTATGCGTTTTTCTCGCTAGGAGCAAGAGTTCGATCAATGACCATCTCCACTCCGCTTGGCGCAAACGTAATCTGTTTGACGTTCAGCTTGAGTCCTTGCGGGGTCGTGTAGGCTTTGTTAATTTCATGCGTCTTCATCGCAGCTTTTGCTTTTTTCATATCTACAGGTACGGACAGCTTCCAATTCCCCTTGATGTCGTCTAATTGCTTGATGTTAAACTCTACGATCAGCTCGTCTGGAACTTTGCTTATATCATCAAAATAGCTTCGCAGCTCGCGATCCAAGTTCATGACACCTTGTTCGGCATACATGGAAACGTGCCAAGGCTTGTTGGGGTATTGAGCATTTTTTTCCTCAGACGGTGTAAGGATGTTCCCTTGTTTGTCTTTAATGGTGATAAGAGGCTCTCTGTTAGATCTCCTCACCATTTCCGACATAAAGCTGTCTAATGGCTTGCCGTTCTTGTCATTTAAAGAAGCTGCTATGCTAATACGCAACGGGTCAGCGACCACTTCATGCACGGTAAAAGTGAGGCCTTGATCGGTCGCACTTACATTAACGGACTGAGCAAACCCATTCTTGGCTGCTTGAGCAATTCCTTTGTCCGCTATTTGTTGCAAAAAGCTATTGCTCACAGGTGCTACAGGATCAGCTTTGCCAATCGGGCTGTTCGTAAAAGCAGCATGGACATAACTAGCAAAGGTCGGGGAGACGAGCATTCCTCCCGATACAACGACGGTTAATGCAGCGGCGGCAATCGTCATTCTTTTCATGATCGTGATACTCCTTTGTTTCCACGCAGGTGGTTGGTGTGAAGGGATAGCAGGGTTCAATACTCTCACAGGATGAGGGGAGAGCATTTGAATAATCTTTTGATCCATATTTGCTGAGAGGGAGTCTTCCCACATCGTTTCTTCTGTTTGGTGCAGCTCATCGATCCATTGCTCCAGCTGGTACTGACAGTGTGTGCAATGATCGAGATGACTTTCGACATTTCGTTTGTTCATTGGTGTTAAACGATCTTCCATGTAGGCGATCAGCTGTCTTTGCGTAAGGCAATTCAAAATGGGTTGCCCCCTTTTTTCTTCGGCTTGCTTAGCTGGTCTCGAAGCTTTTTCCTGGCATAAGAGAGACGCATTCTCACGGTATCCACAGACAAAGATAGTTTATTGCCGATCTCTCGGTAGCTTAGGTGCTGGAGATAATGCAGATCGAGGATCGTCCTGTAGTCCTTGCCCAGTGCCATCAGCTGTTGTCGAAGCGCCTGTTGCTGTTCTTTTACCAGATAATCTTCCTCCGGGATCGGACACTCGTCTTTGACCTCGACATCCATCTCCATTACGGAAGGCATCCGCTTTCGCTTTCGCAGCTCGTCAATTCCGCGATTGATCGCGATACGATACAGCCAGGCAGAGAAGGAGTGGTTGGGTTTATAATCTGGCAGACTGTAGTACGCCTTGATAAAAACCTCCTGCACCATGTCTTCGGCATCATGAGCATGGTGGAGCGTGCGCTGGAGAATCGAAGCGATTTTTCCCTTGTATTTATTGACGATCAGAGCATAAGCCTCTTTATTTCCTTGAAGAACCTCCGCAATGACCTCTCGATCGTCCTGCATGTTTGTTACCTCCTTGCAAAAAAGGTGCTGCGCAGCTTTCCTTTTTGTGAAAAACGTCTCGACGTTTTTCATGAAATGTAATCTGACCGCTTGGGTCAACCAAAACGGACGAAACCGTTTTGGTGTTCATTACTATAGACGATGAGGAGGGGGGACCCCTCTCAAACTTTTTTATAAAAAAAGAAAAGGGCATAGGAAGAGGATGCCTTTCTTCGTTTGATAGAAGGGCATCCTCTTTAAAAAACCTTTTTACCGCGAAATCCGATAAACCTCTCCACTTAATCGTCCACGGATTTTATAAACATCACCGACGGAAACAACTAGGTCCTTCACACCTTTGATCAAAATTTCTTGATCTAGTCCTTCAACATACAAGGGAAAGCAATTTCCACCGATATCGTGTGTAAACAGCCTGTTTACACGCCCGATGACCTCGTGCAAGGAGCGCTCTCCAACATGCGTAACAGATGGTTCTGTGCGTTTATCCACTTGGGTCACTACCAAAACACTATATGATAGATGTTCCATGTAGAGGGAGACAACAATGTGATCGTTGACCTTGGTATGCTCGGAATATCCCCCCGCATGTATGAAATCACCCGGGCAAAAATATTCAAACTGAAACAAAAAGTCGTTGTTCAGCTTGCGTACGTGTAAATCCCTAACATTTCCGCCCAGCTTCACATCGGTAATGACACAGTCGAATTTGTCGTTATGTTCCAAGTAGGCCGATCTTCGGGCCACCTGCTGATTGAGCCATTTCAGATAATACTCTGCAAACGAATCACTGACGAAACGAGTCCCCTGTCCACTCGCTGTATCAATGTAGTACAGCTTGCCGCTAAGCTCACCTGATACAATCATGACAATAAAGTACCCGCATCCATCGTTATGCAGAGTAATAGTACCGTGAAGAGCCTCTATAATCATGTGATCATATGCTTCGTCTATGATCGTATCGTCTTCTGTATCATCTTCCGAATCGTCAAAGTCATCATCAAAACAGCTGTTGCATTTTTCTAGGGAAAAGGGGAGACTCATATATTCTAAGCCTACTGTTTGTCGTAAGCTTTCTTCCAAGCTTTCCTTTGCATGCGACAAAGACAAGGGGAACTGTTTGGCATGTTTCCCGCCATTTCCGATATGGAGCAGGAAATCTTTGTAGTCTTGCGGTAATACTATGTGAGCTGAAGCTTCGAACTGTTCGATTTGTTCCAACGTCAATCGCTCATTCAAAACATACGGACAATTTCCGTCATAGAGGCTGTGGTATTGATCCAGCATTTCTTCGACCTTTGTAATAAACGCGCTTTTAGAGACGGTATCTTTCATCCTGTCTAACACCTCAATCGTAAAGGAGTAATATGACCTTGAGCCAAAACAGCTATTCCATCGCGGTGATCTCTGACGTACACAGCAATGCTTATGCTTTAGAAGCTGTTCTGCACGACATTGATTCCCGCGGAATTGAAACCATTGTAAATTTAGGCGACACCTTATTTGGACCGCTTGATCCGGTCAAGACAGCAGAGCTCTTGATGGAGCGGACTGGAATTGTACACATCATGGGTAATTGTGACAGATATTTACTGCAAGAGCAAATGGAGTCCATCACTTTCGAATATGTGAAACCATTGCTTACACCGGAAATGCTCAGCTGGATCGAGTCATTCCAAAAGCAATGGACGAAAGATGATCTCTTGTTTTGTCACGGGACGCCTTTTGTAGATGATATGTATTTATTGGAGAATGTGGCTCCATACGGGATTGACGAGAAAAGCCCAAACGCCTTGATGATCGAGTTGACAGGCATCCAGCAAAAAGTCATTTTTTGCGGACACTCTCATGTGCCCAAATCCGTATGGCTCCCAGATGGCAAGCTCGTGGTAAACCCGGGAAGTGTTGGGCTGCCAGCGTATTTTGAGGAAGCGCCGTACCCGCATTCCATGGAATCGAAGACGCCACATGCCAAGTACGTCACGGTAAAACCACAGGGTGGCTCGTGGCTTATAGAGCATGTATTGGTTCCGTATGATTTCGAGAAGGCAGCGAGAAGAGCGGAAGAAAACGGGCGCAGAGACTATGCGTATGCGATCCGAACGGGAAGAGCAGAGCTGTAAAAAAAGGAAGAGGACAAACGCCTCTTCCTTTCCCTTTTTACGCCTTTCCTGCTTCGCCCTCCGGCTTCTGTCCCATCTTCCCACTACGCAGAGGAATTTCCTTCAGGAACAGCGCGATGATGACAGCGATACCTGCTACAATCGCCCCAGTCAAAAACGTAGTCGTGATCCCATAGCTCATCGCTTCCCGGATCATATCCAGCATGTGAGTGAACAGTGGCTGTAAATCCGGTGGCAAACTAGCCAGCGTGGCTTCAATTTTCGGCTGATCCAACAAATTTTGCGGATTCATAAAGAGCGACAGCTTCTCTGCGAGAGCAGGATCGGCTGCTGCGGGATTGTTCCCCTGACCCATGGCTCCCGACAGTTGCGTCATTTTCGCAGACATGCTGGCACTCATGACGGTTCCCATGACAGCAATTCCAATGGTCCCGCCGAGGTTGCGGAAAAGCTGCGACGTTGCTGTAGCGACACCCAATTGCTGCGGTGCGACTGCATTTTGTACCGTCAAGGAGAAGACTGGCATCGCAATCCCGATCCCCAAACCGAGAATGATCATGTAGATCACGAGCAAGTAAATCGGTGTGGCTGGCGACATGAAATACATCAGTACCATACCCAAGGTCATGACGAGAAGTCCACCCAGCGCCATCTTTTTATATTTTCCCGTCTTGGTCATGATTTGTCCGGCGAGTGCGGAGGTCGCGAGCATGGCGATCGACATCGGCATCGCGACATAACCGGCCATCGTCGGAGAGATGCCTTTGACCCCTTGGACAAAGAACGGAACATAAATGATAGCGCCCATCATCCCCGCATTGAGGAAGAATCCGACCAGATTGGAGATAGTAAAAATACCGTTTTTGAACAAGCCCAGCGGAAGCACGGGAGTCTTTACTTTCCTCTCAATCATAATAAACACGATCAACGCAACGATTGTGGCTGCAAACAACCCAATAATTTGCCACGAGCCCCAAGCGTGTTTGCCCGGACCATTACCTGCCCATGAGAAGGCGAGCAGCATCGGTACGATGGTGAGGGTCAGGAACAGCGAGCCGAAGTAGTCGACAGACTCTCCTTCTTGCTTCGGTACTTTTGGGAAATGAATCATGATCAACAGAAAGGCAATCACGCCAATCGGCAAGAAGATCCAGAACACCCAATGCCAGTCGAGATGGTCGACGATATAGCCGCCCATCAGAGGACCAAGCACACTGGATACGCCGAAGACGGCACTCATGATTCCGCCCCATTTTGCGCGTTCGCGAGGTTCGTACAGATCACCCATGGCAGTAAAAGCAGTGGACATAATGATCCCGGCACCCGCCCCTTGTATGCCACGATACGTAATCAGTTGAAAAATATCGGTAGAAAACCCGGATAACAAGGCTCCGATACTAAACAACGCGATACCCGTCAAAATAAACGGTTTTCTTCCATATATATCAGATAGCTTCCCAACCAGCACGGAAGCGACAGTTGAGGTCAGCAAATAAATCGTAATCGCCCACGAATAGTAATCCATGCCACCGAGCTTCGAGATAATGCGCGGCATGGCAACACCAATAATGGTCTGGTTGATCGCGGCGAAGAACATGGCCGTAATAATCGCGATCATAATCGTCACTTTCTTTTTCTCTGTCAGCTGTTGCAATCTTAATGCTCCTCTCTTTGTTGATCTATATTCTTCAGAACCTGGTGATAGATGCGGACTAAGTGTTGCTTGTCTTCATCAGATACGCCTGCAAAAAACTGTTCAATGGTGCTCCTCACCACGGCTTTGTATTGCCGAAGGATATCTTTTCCTTGATCGGTTATGTCCAGTTGCACTACGCGGCGATCCTTACTGTCACGATTTCTCGTGGCATAGCCGCAAGCAATCAATTTATCAGCGAGACTCGTAACGGCTCCGGGGGTAATATTCATACGTTCTGCAATAGAAGATGCCTTCTGCGGGCCGCTCATATCTAGGATTCGCAAAAGCATCGCTTGTGATCCTGATACGAGTGGGTCCAAGCGCTTGTGGGACTCGGTCGAAACTTTTCGTTGGAGTTGTATATAAAGTTCTTCAAAATTGACTTGGCTTTGCATCGTACCCTCTCCTATTTTTATTGCTTAATTATATATGATGTTAAATGTTTACCCACTAAAACATTTACGAGTATACATCGATTTATGAAAGTGAGTCAAATTAACCTTTTTCCAATTTGACCAATTTAGGTGGTCATTATGTGATCGATTTCGTTATCAATCGGCAAAAAATGCTATTTTCCGACCTTATTTCATGGAATTTTCAGAGTTGCGATGCTACAATCAGTTTTGGCATTCTTTTCATCTTAGATAAATAGATAGGTGGGATCTTAACGTGTTTGGGAAAAAATTAACCAGCGCATTGCTCGCCACAGCGCTGATGTGCCCGATGTCGGCTTTTGCCGCCCAAGAGACAAAACAGCCAGCAGATGTCGTGTTAACTAACGGCGCGGTCTACACAGTGGACAATAAGAACAGCTGGGCAGAGGCCGTGGCCATTCGCGGTGATGAAATTGTCTTTGTCGGCGCAGATGAATATGCGAAAGCACACATCGGCAAGGATACGAAAGTAATCGATCTGAAAGGCCAAATGGTGTTGCCGGGCTTTATCGACAGCCATACGCATGCGAGCAAAACGACGGGACTCATTTTCTCCATTGATTTGTTTGACGGAGGCTCAGTCGAGGAATACGTTGCGACCATCGAGAAATTCGTAAAAGAGCATCCAAACGAACCAGCATTGCAAGGACGCGGCTGGAGCAATCCGGTAGTGCCTGGTATCGGTCCGCGCAAGGAAGTATTGGATAAAATCGTACCAACGACTCCAATCGCGCTGACCTCCGATGACGGACATTCTTTGTGGGTGAACTCGGCAGCATTGAAGCTGGCCGGAATCACGAAGGACACGCCTAACCCTGAGGGCGGCATTATCGAGCGCGATCCGAAAACAAAAGAACCATCTGGAACGTTGCGTGAAAGTGCAATGAATCTGGTGCTGTCAAAAATCGGCGGATACACCGTCCAGCAATACAAGTCCGGAATTGAAGCCTACCAAGAAAAAGCGGTTGAACGCGGTGTAACTACGGTGCGAGACCCAGATATGCTGCGCTATCCGAACGTATTGGAAGCGTACGAGGAGCTCGCGAAAGAGGACAAGCTGACCATCCGCTTCCGCAATGCGTTGACAGCGAATCCGGAAAAAGGTCCTGAGCAGATCGCAGAATTCGTAAAAATCCGTGAGCGCAATCAACATCCGCTATTCCAAGTCAACGCCGTCAAAATCTTTTTGGATGGAGTCGTAGAAGGCGCCACAGCTTACTTGGAAAAGCCGTATGTACATAAGGAGACAAACGGAGAATTAATCTGGAAGCAAGAGGTTTACAACCAAACAGCTGCCGCAGTAGATAAAGCAGGCTTCCAATTGCACGTCCATTCCATCGGGGACGCTTCTACCCGTATAGCACTGGACGGTATGGAGTTCGCTGAAAAACAAAATGGCAAGCATGATGCTCGCCACTCGCTCGTTCACCTGCAACTGGTCAATGAAACAGACATCGAGCGCTTCAAGAAGCTTGGTGCAGTCGGAATCGTGCAGCCGTTCTGGTTTATGCAGGAAGAGGGCTACTACGATGAGATCGAAGTACCGTACTTGGGCCGCGAACGCGCAGAAAAAGAATACCCGATGAAGAGCTTCCTAAAAAAAGGGGTGCATGTAGCTTCTTCGTCTGACTACATCGTAACGCCAGAATTCAATCCATTGCACGGCATTCAACAAGGCATTACTCGAATCGAGGAGGGGGTAACCGATCCGAGCAAAATTGCCAACCCAGACGAGCGCGCGACGCTTGCGGAAATGATCGCCAGCTTCACGATTGATGGTGCTTACGCCAACCACGTAGATGACATCACAGGCTCCATCGAAGTCGGCAAGAAGGCAGATCTCATCGTGCTCGATAAAAACTTGTTTAAAATTCCGGCCACTCAAATCAAGGATGCGAAAGTCGTGTTGACCTTGGTTGAAGGGAAGGAAGTCTATCGTCAGAAGGAAGCAAAGTAAGTGTGGAAAAATGGTCGTCCATTGCGATGATCATTTTTTTGTGTGCAAACGGGTAGATTGGGAAAGGATTCTTGTCTGCCTTTGAGGAATCATTCATACGATTCAGATTCAAGCAAATGCTGGAGGTGTCCGATTTGACCCAAACAGAAGGAATCAAAACAATCAAGCTGGAGATGAACGCAGGAGGTAATCCATTCGTCGTCCACACCGCAGTGCTATGGGATGACAATGAAGCCATTCTTGTGGATACAGGCATCCCCGGACAATTGGAGCTGATTCAAAACGTACTGGCGCAAGAAGCGATTCCTTTTGAAAAATTGACGAAAATCATCATTACTCATCAAGACCGGGATCATATCGGCAGCTTGCCAGAAATCGTAGCAGCAGCGGAAGGAAGCGTACAGGTGGTTGCTCACGAGGCAGCGATTCCGTATCTGGCTGGAGTAACACCCCTGCTCAAAAGCGGTCTACTGGCTCCTCCGGTAAAAGTCGATCATGCCGTACAGGATGGTGATGTTCTCCCATACTGTGGCGGTATCCAGGTGATTTATACGCCCGGTCATTCTCCTGATCACATCTCTTTGTATCATATTCCGAGCAAGACACTGATTTCTGGAGACGCCCTCACAGCACAAGATGGGGTACTGATGCCTTTCAACCCCGAATTCACGCCAGATCAAACGACGGCTCTGCAATCGATCCGCAAACTGCTCGAGTTCGACATAGAGATTGTGATTGCCTATCATGGTGGTGTTTGTACAGAGGGTATCAAGCAACGTCTAGCGGATATCGTAGCAAAGGAGGGCATGGATTCAGATGAACATCCGCAGAGGTAAAGGACAAGAAGCAAGCGAACTGAGCGAGCTAGCCTATCGCTCCAAAGCTTATTGGGGATACAGCGACGAATTCATGGATGCCTGTCGCGACGACCTGACGCTATCACCTGCCTATATCGAGACGCAGGAAGTATATGTGTTAGAGGATGAGGGCAGCATCAAAGGCTTCATGAGTTTGGAAAAGGATGCAGAGCAAGAGCAGTGGTTTTTAGGCTTTTTGTTCATGGAACCGGAGGCAGTTGGAAAAGGTTACGGAAAGGCTCTGTGGCAGCATATGGTGGACGTGGCACAAAAGCTGGATATCCCAGTCATCACCATCCACAGCGACCCGTACGCAGAACCGTTTTACTTATCGAGAGGGGCAAAGCGAGTAGGAGAAATCGCCTCTACCGTGTTCCCAGGAAGAAAGTTGCCGTTGTTGGAAGTGGAGCTCGAAAAGGCTCGTAGTATGGAATAGCTATTCTCTTCCAATCAGCATCAACGCTCAAGCATGGTTTAGATGCTTGGGCTTTTTTCGTTTCCTTCCTTATTTTACGATTTTATACCGGATCGCCTTGGCAACTGCCTGTGTACGATCCTCTACGCCCATTTTCTGCAAAATCCGATGGATATGCGTCTTGACGGTTCCCCCTGAGATGAGCAAGTGCTGCGCAATTTGATCGTTCCGTTTGCCGTAGGATAGCTGCTCAAGTACGTCCCGCTCTCGATCGGTCAACTGATCAAACATGACAAGAGGTGGAAGCGCAGAGTCAAAGTCAGCATCGGAGTCAGACTCGTCACTCTTTTGTTGAGACTGTAGAACCTCCGCTAGAGCCTTGGCAGCTGTAGCCGTGTAGAACAGTGCCTCTCCCTGATGTGCCCTGCGAATGAGGTCCAACATATCCTGTGAATCGGAATCCTTTAGCATATAGCCGACAGCACCTGCGCGAATACCGTCTACGATGTAATCGTACGTGTCAAATGTTGTGAGGATTAATACTTTTATCGAAGGATGGAGTCGAGTGATTTCTCGTGTTGCATCGATTCCTGACATATTCGGCATTTGTACATCCATTAAGACGACATCAGGAATGATTTCTCCTACGATCTGCACGGCTTCTTCTCCATTGGAAGCCTCCCCGCTTACTTCCATATCCTTCTGCATTTTGATGACATACCCCAATCCTTGACGGATCATCGTTTGGTCATCGACCAGGACCACACGAATGGTCTCTTTTTTGTTGTGATTTTCCATGCTGGCATTCCTCCGTATAAATCGGTATTTGCTTATCAAAGCGGAAAGCTGATGTCGATCTGAAAGCCGTGGGGCTCTCGAATGGAATAGGAAAGGTCTCCGTTTAATTGCTTAGTTTGTTCTGCGATACCTGTTAAACCGGAGCCCAGCTTGATTTGATGATGATTCGTCATATTCCCATTGTCCCAAATTGTAAGAAATAGGTAGTTTTGCTTTTTTTCAATCGTGATGAAAATCTCTGTTGCATCAGAATGGCGTATGGAATTGGTAATAGCCTCTTGGAGAATCCGGTAAAGCGTAATGGTCATCTGCTGAGAGAGAGGAATGTCTGGATTGGGACTGATCAGCTGCATTTTGATGTCGGTATGCTGTTGAGCTCGTGATAAGAGTATACGCAGCGGTGTGATCCCCAGAGAGGATTTGTCTGCAGCCAATGTATGTACAGACGAGCGGATATCATCGAGGCTTTGCTTGGATACGGCAAGCATGTCTCGGACAACCTCCTGTGCGTCACTCGGTCCGCTTTGCAGCATGTATTTCAAAGCATTCAATTGAACGATTAGCGATGTGAGACTGTGTCCCAAGGCGTCGTGAACATCGCGGGCGATTCTGGTTCTCTCCTCGAGGACAGCGGCACGAAGTGTATTCACAGAGGCTTCTTGAAGTTCAGAATGAGCTTCCTGGAGTTCAACATGCGCCTCTTGCAATTGTTTCAAATGCTGCTGACTCGATTCCTTTGCTTGATTTTGAAGAGATAATCCTCGTGCGCCGATATACCATCCGATATAGGCCACGACATAGCCTATTACCTCCTCAAACATAAAGTCTTTATAAAAGTACATGTAAGAAAAGGAGCATGTGCCAAAAAAAATTGCATAGTACAATCCTCGGCGTTCAAGAATGTGAAATCCGATAAAAGCTACCAATGGCAAGGATAGACCGATCTCTTCCCCTACATAAAGAACCTTTATAAATGACACGGTACCAATAATGATAACGGCGATGTCTTTTTGATAAGGCTTCCAGTTCTTTTTGGGTCTGAGAAACATCAGCAGGAAGCAGAAGATGATGAGCAGAGAGATGATAAACGGAATGATTGGTTCATGCAAGTAAGCAGTTGGAATGAGAAAAAATGAGATCAATACAAAAAAACAAATGAGCAGGAAACGGGGGCGTAATGATGCCGTTGAAGCGTTCAAGAAGACAACCTCCTTTCTTGGAATACGTACCCATTATAGTTTCATTTTAGCATGCGCTGTCGTCTATCTCCGGGTGTACGGTCTTCTATCTCTGGATAGATAAAATCGAATTCCACAATTTGACTATCCGATAGACTTCGGGGACGAATCGTATAAGTACAATGTGATCTGTGGAGGGGAACGCCCCGAACGATAGTCCGAAAAATAGACAATGGGTAGGAGGCTTTTATGAACGAACTGTTTCAGTTAGCGAAGATTCTACGTGAAACGAGCACCGTATTTTCCACACTTTCCATGCAAGCATTGGATTCAAGTGATATCACCTGGCAACAAGTTCTCATTCTGGAGCAAATCGCGATCAGCCCGAAAACAATGGGAGAAATCAGCAAGGCGATTGATCTTTCCTATAGTACGACCTCAGGCTTAATCAGTCGGCTGGAACAGATGAACTTGGTGCGCAGATTTCGTGACAGTTCGGATCGGAGAATTGTATGGGCAGCATTGACGGAACGTGTACCTGCGAATATGAATCTGCAAGAGGGGATTGGTTGTATGCCAGCAACCCTCGATTCTTTACGCGAGCTTATTTTAGAAAAGGAAATACTGAGTTGATCCAATGGAACTTTCTATCCGCGAAGAGGTGAGAAAATTTTGAATATATCCGAGCTGTCCATTAAACGTCCGGTCACCATGATTATGATATCCGTGGCCATCTTCATTTTTGGTTTGGTTACCTTTCCGCGCTTGGCTATTGAATTGATGCCATCGCTGACTTCTCCGGTTGCCGTAGTTGTTACCTCTGTTGAGGGGGCGGCTCCAGCTGAGGTAGAAAAGCTTGTTACCAAACCGATCGAAAATGCACTAGGCACGGTTCCGAATTTAGACAAGATCACATCAACCTCTGTTAACGGCTCCTCCTCGGTCATCCTCCATTTCAAGTGGGGAACAGACATGGATCAAGCCACGCTGAATATGCGAGATAAAGTGGATTTTGTCCGAGGGAGCTTGCCTGAATCAGCTGGTTCACCAAGGGTGTTGAAATTTGATCCGACAAGCCAGCCAATAATTGATCTGGCTGTAACTGGCGATCAAGATGTCAACAAACTGAAAAAAATCGCGGATGATGTAATTAAGGCCCGCTTGGAACGAATTAACGGTGTTGCTTCTGTCACTGTCACTGGCGGGCAAGAGCGAATTGTCGATATCATCGTGGACCCAGCCAAACTGGCCGCCTATGGATTGACATTGGATCAAATAAAGGCAGCACTAGAAAACAGCAATGTATCCGGATCAGCTGGTGCGATACGGGAAGGGGACGCAAAGACCAGTATTCGCGTGCAAGGAGAATTCACCAATGTGGATACCATAGCACTCACTCCAATCTCTGTCGGTGGGAGCTTCATCCGATTGAGTGATATTGCCAACGTAACAGACACGGTCAAAGAAGTGACCGAGCTGAGCTACATTGATGGAAAGCCGAGCTTGGGAATTGCTGTGATGAAAGGCACCGGCGGCAATACAATCAAAATCGCAAAAGACGTAAGGGCTGAGCTGGAGAAGATTAATAGCACGCTCCCAGCAAATGTAGAAACAAGTATCGTTTTCGATACCTCTACATATATCCAGAGTTCCGTTGACAACACGGTAGTACATGCTCTTGCAGGTGGTGCTATTGGCGTACTCATGCTGTACTTCTTCTTGGGCAGTCTGTCGTCTATGCTTATTGCGGTTATTGTCCTGCCTGTATCGATCATATCGACCTTCCTCTTGATGTATATGACAGGTCAAACAATCAACCTGATTTCCCTGGCTGGTCTCACGCTCGGATTGGGATCATTAGTGGACTTCGCGGTTGTTATGCTGGAAAACATTTTCCGTCAGCGGGAACAAGGCAAGGGTATGATGGAAGCCGCATTGGTCGGTTCCAAAGAAGTAGGAACCGCGGTGATGGCATCCGCATTGGCACAAATTTGCGTATTCTTACCGATTGCGCTGACAGAGGGTATTGTTGCTGAGCTTTTCGCACCATTAGCATTGACGGTCGTTTTCTCACACATCGCCGCACTCGTTTTCACTTTCTTGCTGGTTCCGATGATGAGTGCTCGCATGTTAAAAACTGTACCGGAGCATACAAATCATGAAAACTATCGCGGCTTCAATCCCCTAATCTGGTTTAATATCGGATTCCATAAAGTGGAGAAGGGTTATCAAAGAGTACTCAAATGGGCATTGGGTCATCGGAAAACGGTGATTGGATCTGCTTTTGCCATGTTGATTGGCTCATTGATGCTAGTTCCCACCCTCGGAGCAGGGTTTTTCCCAGATATGGACCAAGGATTAATCCAGGTAGAGATCAAGCTGCCAAAGGGTACTGTCTTGACGGAAACAGAAAAAGTAATGAAGCAAGTAGAAGAAGTGGTCAATCAAGTGCCAGAAAAGAAATTGGTCAAGTCCTCGGTCGGGGGTGGCGACGGTATTTCAGAGAGCGGTGCATCTACTTCTCATAACGCAACGATCGAACTGCATGTAGGAGAGATTTCTACGAGACAGCGATCGACAGAGGAAATTGCTGTGAGCCTGCAAGAGCAAGTCAAGCATATTGCAGGAGCAGATATCAAGGTGAAATCCCTTTCCGGTGGTATGGGGGGCGGAGCTGCCATCTCGATTGAAATTCGCGGAGATGATCTGGACGTCTTAACGGAACTGAGCGAGATTGTGAAGGGAGAAATAGCCAAGGTACCGGGAACGATGAACGTATCCACCAGTGTTCAGGAAATGAGTCAGGAGTTCGATGTGAAGGTCAATACAGAGAAGGCGAGCTTGTACGGATTGACAACAAATGAAATCCTTTCTGCTGTGCGAACTTCGTTCCAAGGTCAAACGGTTACTCAGTATCGTACGGGCGAAGATGAAATTGATATCAATCTCAAGCTGCCAAAAGACTATAAGGAAGATATCAATTACTTGAAGAACCTGCGCATTTCTACGCCAACGGGTGCCCAAATTAGCCTTACTTCCGTGGCGACCATTAGCAAAGTCGACGTACCCCCATCGATTGAGCGCAAAAACATGACGCGCGAAGTGACGGTCACAAGCGATTTGATCGGGGATAACCTGCAAGCGGCCGCGACGGAGGTTACGAATATCATCAATAAGCTGAATGTTCCGGACGGATACACCATCGAAATGGGCGGGCAGAGCGAGGATATGGGAAATTCTTTTGTGAATCTGGGTCTCGCGATTATCTTGTCCGTCGTGCTTGTGTACATGGTCATGGCTGCTCAGTTTGAATCACTTTTCAGTCCATTTATTATCATGTTCTCGGTTCCTCCGAGCCTTACTGGGGTCATATTGGGGCTTTTGTTTACAGGAACACCTATTACCGTATCTGTTTTGATCGGGTACATTTTGCTGATCGGTCTGGTCGTGAACAATGCGATTGTGTTAATCGATTTGATCAATCAGTTGCGTGCAAAGGGTTGGGAATTACATGAAGCGATTTTACATGCGGGGCCTGCTCGTCTGCGCCCGATTTTGATGACAACCCTCACGACGATTATGGCCATTGCTCCACTCTCTGTTGCTGCTGGTTCTGGTTTAGAACTGCAAGCGCCAATGGCTACGACCGTCATGTATGGTCTGATCTTCTCCACCATGATCACGCTGATACTCGTACCAGTGGTTACCGTATGGTTTGACGAGATGGGACAAAAGAGACGCAACAAGCGTAAGCAAAAGCAGGAAAAGAAAGGCCTTACCACTTTGGAATCGACAAATGCATGAGAAAAGAGGAGGAACCATTCATGATCATAAATAAAAGAATCGCGATTGTGGCGCTGCTTTCCCTTACCTTGATCACTGGTTGCGCAAGCCAGGAGGATGCAGCGACGACTGCTGCCCCACCAGCAGAAACGGTTACCCCTGTACAGGTTGCAACAGTGGTACAAGGTGTGGTCACATCTGAGTCTGGACTGACAGCAAAATTGGCACCGAGTGAGGAAGTCCAAATGTCACCAAAAACTAGCGGGAAAATTGCATCTCTCCCAGTAAAGCTGGGTCAGGCCGTAACAAAAGGACAATTATTGTTTACACTCGATACGAATGAGTTGTCTAACAGTGTAAGAGAGCAAGAAGCAGCTCTCCGTGTGGCAAAAGCGAACTTAACCCAAGCAGGCAGCACCTCTAACCAAAGTTTGGTGGAAGCACAAAATGATTTGACGGAAGCAGAACGAGCGCTTGCTGACGCAAAACTGAACCAACAACGTAATCAACAGCTGTTTTCTCAGGGGGCGATTGCTGCTGAGAAAATGGAAGAGGTAAATTCAACGTTCACAAAAGCCCAGATTTCCTATGACAATGCAAAGCAGAAGCTGCAAAGCGCCAAACAAAAAACGGGTGTGCAAGTATCGGCGGCGAGCGTAACGGAGTCCGAGGTCAGACTGCAAAATGCTCGTGAGCAATTGGCGAATGCAAAGGTTGTCTCCCCAATCGACGGATTTGTCGCAAGCGTGACCGGAGCAGTAGGACAGATGACAGGTCAGCAAACCATTGTGACCGTCGTCAAAACGAATCCACTTGTGGTCAAAGCAAATTTGTCTGAAGCAGATGTGACAAAAGTAAAAGTAGGAACAGTCGTCAAAGTAAACGTGCAGTCTACAGGCAAAACGATTGATGCAAATGTAACGGCGATTAGTCCTGTCATGGATTCGCAGATCAAAGCCTATCCGGTAGAAATCACGATCCCGAATGCTTCTAATGAATTGAAGTCCGATATGGTCGTAAATGTTACCTTCCCGCAAGGTTCAGAAGGAGCGAATTCACTGGTCATACCTCGCAAGGCCGTATTTGATCGTGAAGGCAGACAATACGTGTTCAAGCTGGAAGGGGAAACAGCCAAGCAAGTGGAAGTATCGACGGGCAACTCGACAAGCGAGTTGATTGAAGTAGTGTCCGGCCTAGCGAATGGAGATATCGTCGTGGTAAAAGGACAGACGCTGCTTGCGGATGGCGGCAAGGTGAGTATTCAGAAGTAAGCAGATAGGGAAGAAAAAGAGGCGGAGCAGATCCGCCTCTTTTTGTTATTAAATGGTAGGAATATCTGCTCTACCAAAATTGCTAAACAGAGTATAATTTTAGCTATGGTAGTTGAGAGTTAAAAATCAATGCCTCGAACTTTGCATAATCCCGACATCAAAGAAATGATAGGATAAGGAGCCATAATGATTATATTGACCAAACTGTTCAAAGGAATTGCACTGCTCATGACAGTCGTGCTCATTTCCGGATGCTCGATTTTTGCGAGCAAAGAAGAATCCACTGAGAGCCCAAAGATAGAGAAGAAACAGAAAATCACCCGATACACAGGTGAAAAAAGCAAGGCGCTATCTTATGTATACACGGGGCGCAAGGAACTAGCTCTGACGTTTAACGGCATGGGCGACGATAAAATGATGAAAAGTCTTTTGGAGCAGCTAGATGCTCATAAGATCAAAGCAACCTTTTTTCTCCCTGGCATGCGTGTCGCTGAGGAGCCAAACATCGCCAAGGACATTTTGGCCCGCGGTCATGAAATCCAAAACAACACATTGAATCAACTGGATATGAGCAAGCTCAGCTACGAGCAAATTTACCGGGAGATTCAGTTGAGTAATGAGGTCATCAAACGCGAGACGGGTGTTTCACCTCGCTATGTGAGAACCAAATCTGGCGATGTGACAGATGACGTTCGTTTGGCAGCTGCCCATCTCGGGATGGAAGCAGTCGTCAGCTACAACATCAACCCGAAGGATCGTGATTTGCAAAAAGACGCCAAAACCATTGGAGATTACATCACTCGCTACATATCCAGAGGCAGTATTATCTCACTCAATACAGACATCAATCCTGAGGTCATCCCAGCTATTCCGTTGATCGCCAAGGCAGCAGCGGATATCGGCTATCAGTTTGTCCCGCTCAGTGAGATGGTGAAAAACGGCGGTGAACGCAAGCCGCTGGAACAAATACCAGGCTTTGACGCAGCAAAACTGAATCCGCAATTCGAAAATGCCGAGTACGAGATCATCTCTCAGGTCGACACAAATAAAAAACAGATCGCGCTAACCTTTGACGACTGGGGAAGCGACAAAACCGTAACGAAACTATTAGAGATTCTGGCAGAGCATGATGTAAAAGCGACGTTCTTCTTGCGGGCAAAAGGGGTGGAGAACAATCCGAATTTGGCGAGAGCGATGGTGGAGCGTGGTCATGATGTAGCAAACCATTCTTATAGCCATCCGGTCATTACGACGCTGACAATGGAAGAATTGCAGAAGGACGTGGTCAAAGCACACCAGGTCATTACCGAAGCGATCCAACAGCAGCCTGTCATGCTGTTCCGTCCGCCGACTGGGGTAGTAGACGAGCACACAGCCAAAGTGATTGCAGCTACGGGATACAAGGTCATCGCGTTGTACGATGTCACCACATTGGATTGGGACAAGAAAAACAGTGCCCAAGATATTGTAAATGGCGTCATGAGCAAGACGAAAAATGGCAGTGTCATTTTGCTGCATATGCTCGATGACATCCACACGATTGAGGCACTCCCGATTGTACTGGAAAGACTGAAAAGCAAAGGCTACACCTTTGTAAAGATGGACGATATGATCAAACAAAGCCGCTCCGGCAACTAATCCCTTTCTCAGAAAGGGATTTTTTTTGCTTTTTTTCGCAAAGCTTGGGCGATTGACAGTAAAAATACTCTTTGTTATAGTTTTGACGATAATGATAATCAATATCGATTAATGTCTTACTTACATCTATCTTGCAAACGTACATAAGGGAGGCTCATCATGCTTACTAACAAAACAGTAAATGCTGTCCTTGCTGTTATTTTTGTGTTCTCGCTTTTTTTGACGGCATGCGGTGGAACAAATACGGCAACGCAAGCACCCGCAACAGATTCTGCTTCCAAGCCAGCTGACAAGTCAACAGAAGCCCCTACTGGGAACAAAATGCGCAGCATCGAAACACCCAAAGGGACCATTCAAATTCCTGACAAGCCACAACGTATTGTGACCGATTACTACGCTGGCGAGTTGATTGCAGTAGGCGGAAATGTAATCGGTGCAGAGACAGAAGCTTTCAAAAGCCCGTTTACCGTTGAACAATTAAAAAATGCGCAGGACGTAGGAAGCCCGCGGATCAATGTGGAGAAAACGTTAGAGCTCGCTCCTGACCTCATCGTCGTCATGTATGATGACAACTATGAAGCCTTGTCCAAAATCGCTCCAACCGTTTATCTCCCTTACGGTACGGCGACAAACATTTACGATACGGTCAAATTGTTCGGAGACGTGGTTGGCGATAAAGAAAAGGCAGACAAATTCATTGCAGACTTTGACAAGAAGGCTGCCTGGGGTCGCGAAAAGCTGAAAGGCATCGTGGATGAGAATGCAACGGTTGGTCTCTACGAGCTGACGAACAAAGGAGATTTGTGGATCTTCGGCGATCACGCAGGGCGCGGTGGTCAAACCGTGTACAATGCATTGAAGCTGAAAATGCCTCACGCAGACAAATCCAAAGAGCAAACCGTACAGCTGGCCATGGAAACCTTGCCAGAATACGCTGCGGATTACATGTTCGTGACCTTCTACAATCCGGAAAAAAATAGCGAAGCCTTGAAAACCTTACAGGAGTCCGCTGTCTGGAATGCGACTCCTGCGGCGAAAAACAATCAGATTTTCTACAACGACTACGATACATTCTATCGCTATGACCCAATCGCGATCACAGCACATATTGATATGTTCGTAGATATGCTGATCAAAAGACACGAAGAGAACAAGGGCAAAAAATAGATCACAAGAAAAGTCATCCCTCGCCGGATGACTTTTTTTCGTCTCACGTAATAAACCTTACAAAATGTAAAGAAAACTGTAAGGAACATCAATAGCTCCTGTTCTGGAATTTGGTTACAGTTAATAGCGACGAAAACAACGAACGCTAGCCAACAGATAGAATGGAGGAACGTAGAATGAGTACTGCTGTACTGGAAGTGAAAGACGTTCAAAAAATATATGGGACAAAAGGTGAAAGCCAGTCGCATGCCTTAAAAGGCGTGTCGATGACCATAGACAAAGGTGAATTCGTGGGAATCATGGGGCCATCCGGTTCGGGTAAGACGACACTGCTCAACGTGATTTCTACACTGGATCGTCCAACGGAAGGCTTTATTGAAATTGCGGGAACGAACATTACACAGATGAAGAATAACCAGCTCGCAGATTTTCGCTCGCAAAAGCTCGGCTTCATTTTTCAAGATTTCAACCTGCTAGAGAATTTGTCCGTGTATGAGAACATTGCTTTGCCGCTGTCTCTGCAAGGTGTCCCTTCCAAAGAGATCAGCAACAAAGTAAGTAAAGTAGCGCAAACACTCGGGATCGAAGAGATTTTGCAGAAATATCCGGTTCAAATTTCCGGGGGACAAAAACAACGCGCCGCAGCAGCACGCGCACTTGTGCATGATCCTGCGATTTTGCTGGCGGATGAACCGACGGGCGCCCTCGACTCGAAGAATGCGAAAAGCTTGCTGGAAACGATGACAGATTTGAACGAGAACCACCAAGTATCAATCATGATGGTTACGCACGATGCTTTTTCTGCGAGTTATTGCAAACGTATCTTGTTCATTCAGGACGGCAAGCTGTACACCGAGATTCAACGTACGGGGGATCGTCAGCAATTTTTCAAACAAATTCTGGATGTACTGGCCGAGCTAGGTGCATCACATGATGTACGCTAGGAGGTAACGTTTCATGCTTTTAAAGCTATCCTTGTCCAGTATGCGGAAGATGATGAAGGACTATCTGGTTCTGCTCGTGGGTCTGGTCATCTCGATTTCGATCTTTTACATGTTCCAAACGCTTGCCCTCAATTCTGATTACACGAAAAACAACTCGATGATCTCTTCGATTCAGATCGTTTTCAATGTAGGGGCATTCCTGCTGGCGTTTATCACGATTTTCTATATCTTCTATGCGAACTCATTCCTACTCTCGCTGCGGCGCAAAGAGCTCGGAATGTACATGGTCTTAGGGGCGAAGAAGGGGAAAATCAGCCAGATTTTGTTCCTGGAAACATTGACAATGGGGATCATTTCTTTGGTGATCGGTAGTCTGGTTGGTATTGCGCTTGCAAGCGGCATCGGCGTCTTGCTTATGAATCTGCTGGAGATTTCGACAGATGGGTACTATCCTTTTTATCTGCCGGCGGTTTGGATGACATGGGGATTCTTCCTCATCCTGTTTATCATCACATCTACGATCAATGCGACTCGTTTGGCTCGTGCTACTGAGCTCGCTCTCATCCGTGCCGAGCAGCAAAATGACCAAATCAAGTCAAAAGGAATCGGAGCCGTTTTGGTAGCCATCCTTGGCGTGATTCTGTTGGCTCTGGGCTATACATGCTTGCACTTGATTATGTACCTGCAAGCACTCGGCTTTATCGTAGGCGCGATTTCATGCACAATCGGGACGTACTTGATTTTCATCTCGCTGTTGCCAGTTCTTGTACAGGCTTTGAAGAAAAATAAAAAGCTGAATGATAGCAAGTTGAACGCATTCACCTTTGCTCAGCTGCGCTTTCGAGTGAACAACCTGACCAAAATCCTTGGTACAGTAGCCATGCTAATTGGGCTTGGTGTCGGAGCGATGGCAGGGGGCTTGGCTTTCCAGCAAAACGTCAATTTGTTTACCTCGGTATTCCATGTGTATGACGTGAATCTGCATGATCCGGTTGAAGCGGATTATGAGGCACTGAAAAAAATGAATGTCCTGGAGCAAAATACGTATCGATACAAAGTCGATGACAAGGCGTATTACTACTTGAAGGAAGACCTGCTGGCAAATCCGCTGCTGATTTCCACGAACAGCACTCAAAATTACTCTGCTGACAACAAGCCAAAACTTGTGACAGATCCGCTTCCAAAAGAGACGTATATCATTAGTGCGTCAAAAGAAGACAACGGTAAATACGATGCTGTTCCTGAGGATTGGGACAAAGCGATATCTGCCAATTTTATCAACTACCAGATGATTGAGGGAAAATCTGTTCTGGTTGTGGATCAGGCGACGTATGAGAAAACCGCTGGAAGTGAACACAAGGTTCTCCTTGCCCAGGTTGACGACTATTTGAAATACACGCAGGAATTAAAAGCAATGGATGAACGTCAAAAGCAAATGATTGGGTCTATCGCAAATGTGGAAGTGAAAGACGTATACACTTCTTCGAAATACAGCACGTATGCGGGGATGTATATTTTTACAAGCGGAACGATGTTCATGGGCTTCTTCCTCGGAATTGCTTTCCTGGCGATGATGGCAAGCTGCCTGATGTTCAAAATCTTGTCCGGTGCTTCCCGTGACAAAGATCGTTACAGTATGCTGAGAAAAATCGGCGTACGTCAATCGTTGCTCGTAGGTTCGATCTATAAAGAGCTGTTCATGGTATTCATTTTCCCGGCGATTATCGGTCTGATGCACGTATTGCTCGGTATGGAGATGTTCTCGTTCATCCTATTGGATCCGTATCTGAACATCTGGATTCCAACGCTGATTTTCGTTGTGATCTATGCGATTTACTATTACATCACGGTTCAGCTTTATCGTGGAATTGTGTTGCCGAAAGAAGCGTAATTTTAATAGAAATCAATCCTCCTCATTTGAGGGGGATTTTTTCTTTTTTTACGGAGCAGTTGTGGGGGAAGAAGCACATTTCCAGTCTACGCTTCGGCCTACGCCCAGAAAAGGGGGAGTGACTGCCCACTTCGGAATAAATGCGGGAGCGCTTCAAACCAGAAAACGCGAATGCCACTTATTCCCCAGCTGGGTTGGGCTCCAGAGGCGCTTGGATTGTAAATGCGCTTCTTCTGTTCTTTGTAAATAAAGTCTTAGACTGCCGCAGTGTTATACCCTATCCTCCCGATATGCTTGCCTTACCCGCTCAATCTGGGCGAGGTGGTCACGGACATGACGGACGCGAAATTCCAGCAGCTCTTTGAACGTGAACCGCGCTCCATCGGGATATTGCCCGACGCGCTCAAGCTGCTCGGGAGTCAGATTTGCCAGAAGCGGCAGCATGCTGGCCCGCAGCATTTGGAACAGGAGCAAATGCTGCTCGCAGTCCAACCGTTCATATCCTAGGTTATCCGCCCAGGCTTCCTGATCAAATGATAGTAGAAGCGGTTCTTCCTCCGCCAAGACTTTTCTCAGCCGATGTGTCGACAGGACTTCGCTATCGGTTACATGGATCACAATCTGATGGATGCTCCATTTGTCCGGTGCAGGTTGGAAACGCAGCTCTTCCTCAGACAATCCTTCGACGGCTTCTCGCAGCAGCGCATAGTCTTGGCTGTACTCCTCGATCAACTTTTCCATTGGATCCTCTCCTTCATCATTATTTTTGTGGGAGGGTGCATTCGATCATAATTAATATTCTTCGGTATTGAACAAGTACCTTCTGGGTTTTGGCCAACAATAAGTCACACTAAAGGGGGTTCTTCGGAAAGTCCCAAAATGTTTATTCCACTATCGGGACTTTAGAGATTAAGCCAAACTACTTTATTTTCTCTGAACATCTTCTGCGCAGCCAGGAACAGCTGGTAAACAAAAATATAGTGAACACATCCCACCGTTGACAAGGATAATGATAATCATTATCATAATCAATGGTTGATTGGAAGCTATGTCCATCATGCAACATCCACTATCATTCGATGTATCACCTAGAAAAGTAAGGGGGAATTTTTCATGCGTCTTATGAAATTACCAGTGATGCTTGTATTTTTGTCTGCGATGCTGCTACTTGCTGCTTGCGGCAATGCAGGGTCGACTGCACCATCTGGTTCCAACCAAGCTGCTACAGCTCAGCCTGACACAGCGAAGCCGGCTGAAGAGCAAGTGCGTACAGTGAAGCACATGATGGGAGAGTCGACTATCAAAGGCACTCCTAAGCGTATCGTTGCATTGGAATGGAGCTCAGCAGAGCATTTGTTGGCTCTCGGTATTCAGCCTGTAGGGATTGCAGATATTCCTAATATGAAAAAATGGGTGAAGCTCCCTGTGGAGATTGCTCCAGAAGTAGTGGATGTAGGGAGTCGCACTTCCCCAAACCTGGAATCGATCATGATGTTGAAGCCGGATTTGATTATCGGTATTAAACGAAATGTAGAAGCGAATTACGATGAAATGAGCAAAATTGCCCCAACGATTGCTTTTGATACGAATCCTGCTGAAGGTCAGGGATCACAGTATGATCGAATGATTGAGATTTTCAAGCAAATTGCGGATATTACGGGTAAAAATGCAGAAGCCGAAGCCGCTTTGAAAGACCTCGACAAGACTTATGCGGAAGCAAAAGAAAAGCTGACCAAAGCTGGTGCTGATAAAGTTCCATTCGTTCTCGCGATGGGTTACAGCAGTCAAAATGCGGTAGAATTCCGTTTGTCTACGGACAACTCTACAGCAGCAAGCATCTTGATTAACATTGGTCTGACAAATAAGTATAAGCCTAAGAAATTTGAGCAAACAGGAATGACACTGGCAGATGTGGAGGCACTTCCAGCGTTGCAGGATGCGAATTTCCTCCATATCATTCAAAATGATGACAACGTGATTGAGAATCAATTGAAGAACAACCCTGTTTGGAACGGTCTTACTTTTGTGAAGGAAAATCGCGTCTATGCTCTGGGCGGAGATTTGTGGCCGTATGGTGGTACCATGTCTGCAAAGATTCTCGCGAATAAAGCTGTTGATCTGTTGGCAAAATAATGAGTTTAGCCAAAAATAAAATGTTTACACGATCTGACATCACTCCAGCCAGCTCCTCACAAAGAGGGGGCTGGAGATTGTTCTTGATGTTAGGGAGTGGACTTGTCGCTCTGTTAGTGCTTACATTTGTCAGTTTGACACAGGGGATGGCAGACATTTCTCTGCGTTCTGTTGTACAGGCTATTATTGCTCCGCAAGACATTTCCGATCACCATATGATTCAAGGTGTGAGGCTTCCGAGAACGGTCATGGGGCTTTTGTCTGGTGCAGCATTGGCTATTGCCGGAGCTTTGATGCAGACAGTGACACGAAACCCGCTCGCTTCGGAAACGACACTGGGCGTAAATGCGGGTGCTTATTTCTTCGTGGTGTTCGGGATGGTTTTTTGGCCATCATTCTTGCATGACCACCCGCTTCCATTTGCGATGGCAGGCGGAATACTCGCAGCTGTTACCGTATACTTCATGTCTGGCGGGCAAAAAGGTACGCCTGTGCGTGTGGCTTTGTCCGGGATGATTGTCACCTTGGTGTACTCCTCCTTGACGAGTGCCATCATCTTGTTTAACGAAGAAACGACAAATGGCATTTTCCTCTGGGGCTCAGGCTCCTTGAAGCAAAATGACTGGTCGGGTGTAGAATTCAGTTGGCCTTGGATTGTAGCCGGGATTTTGGTCAGCTTTTTCATGGCTAGGCAGCTTGATGTACTTAGCCTTCATGAAGAAACGGCGAAATCCTTGGGGCAAAAGGTAGCAAAAACACGGCTTTTCACCATGTTTATTGCGATCTTGGTTACGTGCGTCAGTGTCAGTGTGGTCGGGCCAATCGGTTTCATCGGACTCGTGGCTCCGCATCTGGTGCGATTGTCAGGCATCACTCAGCATAGATGGCTGTTGCCGCTATGTGCCATCTGGGGGGCAGCGCTGCTGGTAGCTTCCGACACGATTGCACGCATGTTTATCAATCATTATGGTGAACTTCCGGCAGGAGCCATCACGGCTGCTATTGGTGGTCCATGGTTGATCTGGCTGGCTTTGCGTGTCTCGCGCAGTATGAGTGCTGGTACTGGAAGCTCGATGAGTGTCGGTGGAGCACAACGCAAAGTTTCGTATCCGTTGATTGTGTGCACGCTTGCTGTGCTGCTCGTGGTCGTTTGGATGATCAGCTTGTCTAGCGGAAACTTGTACCTGCCGTGGACGGAGATCATCGCTATTTTCATGGGACAAGGAAACGAGATGTACAGCCAATTGGTGTTTGAGCTTCGGATGCCGCGACTGTTGACAGCGATGTTGGCAGGTGTGGCACTCGCGATCAGCGGAAGTCTCATGCAGAGTGCAGTACGAAATCCACTGGCTGATCCGCAGATTGTCGGTGTCACGAGCGGTGCAGGTGTAGGGGCGATTATCGTGCTCCTCGTGTTTCCTCAACTCTCGGCTTGGATGCCGCTTGGGGCCGTTGCAGGGGGAATCATCTCTGCTGCGATTGTGTATGCGGTCTCTTGGAGAAGGGGACTCAATCCAATCATCTTGACGCTAGTAGGAATTGCGGTTTCTGCCGCAGGTGCCGCCTTTATCAATATCTTGATCGTAAATTCCATGATCTTGGCAGCGCCTGCACTCACTTGGCTGGCAGGAAGTACATACGGGCGGGGATGGATGGAAGTAGGCCGCCTGTTGCCTGCGATCCTCGTCTTAGCACCAATCGCGTGGTGGTTAGGCCGTCGGGTGGATCTCTTGTCATTTAACGACGAGAGCTCGACTGGATTGGGGTTAAAGGTGCGGATAACGAGGCTGTCTGTGGCAGTCATTGCAGTGTTGCTCGCTTCAGCGGCTGTTGCCAGTGTCGGAGCCGTAGGTTTTATCGGTCTTCTCGCTCCGCATGCAGCACGTATGCTGGTTGGACCTCATCATCGCCGTGCAGTTGTCGTCTCAGCCATGCTTGGAGCCGTATTGCTGGCTGCTTCTGATTTGCTGGGAAGGACCGTCCTGATCCCGAAAGATATTCCGGCAGGAGTAGTGGTGGCGTTGCTGGGCGCGCCCTATCTGTTCTTGCTGATGTTCCGTTCAAATCGTTCCTCACAATAGACGCATAGGCAAGTACTTGCCAAATAAAAAGATCTCCAACATGATAAAAGTAGAACAGGCTGATTCTTGCAATCAGCTTGTCTACTTTTTCTTGTTATTTTCCGGTGATAGAAGGATGTGAGTCTGTTGACGATTTATCAGGATTATCCTGGCTTGTTGATAACCGCCTTTCGCAAACAGCGATTGAAAAATTTTCACCTGCGTCAGGTGGAGGTAAACACCCATGTCCTTTGCTATGTGACAGAAGGAAGTGCAGCGATGGCGGTTGATGGTCAAAAGCAGGTGCTCGACGCCGGAAAGCTCTTGTTGTTGCGTCCGACGACGAAGCTAGAAGAATTGTGGTGCCAATCAGGACCGTTGCACATATATAGGCTGCATTACGCGGAAGCGAGACACGATCAGCAAGAGAGCGCTCCCGCGAGGAAAGAAGTCAAGGTTTTGGCTGTCTCTACTCCCGCCTCATTTCTGAGGATATTGGAGGAGCTTTCGCATTTGACACGGAAGCGGGACTACTCTTCTTTTTTGCGGAGCCAAGCGCTTCTCTACGAGCTGCTTGGTATTGTTCATGATGAACAGAAAAAGAAAGAGGAAAAGGGGATTGGAGCTATTGAGGAGACCATTGCCTACATGCAAAAACACTACCGCGAGTCATTAGAATTGGGAAGCTTGCCGAAGCTGGCGGGGCTGACCCCCAGCTCTTATTGCCGTGCTTTCAAACGTGCAACGGGAATGACGCCTGGGGAGTATTTGACTGGGCTACGGATGGAGCATGCCAAGGAGTTGCTTGCTCATTCTGGAGGAAGTGTGAAGGATGTAGCTCGTAACGTAGGTTATACCGATGAGCTGTATTTTAGTAGACTCTTCAAAAAACGAGAAGGATTGTCGCCGCAAATTTATATGAAGCAAAGTGACCAGCGGGTAGTCGTCGTCAGCAAGCTGTTTTTGCAGGATCATTTTCTTGCGATGGGAATTCAGCCGATAGCTGCCCCCTCCTTCCCGAACTACTTTGAAACGAGGACGGGCTTTCCTTCTTATTTGCAGCAAAAGCTGCGCGGGACAAAAGCACTGAATGCAGAGCAGTTGATCGATCCGAAAGAGATTTTGACTTTGTCGCCAGATGTGATCGTCAGGATGAATTTTTTTCACAATCGGGAGGCAGGAGATTGGGAGAAAATAAAAGGAACGGTCTTCTTTGACGGCTATCCGAACTGGATTGACTACCAAACCAGATTGGCGACGCTCTTCAAGAAAGAGAGTCTGGCAGAGAAAATCATCAAGCACATCGACAAATTGGAAAAACAAGCAAGAGATGCACTGTTACCGGTTACACGCACGGGTGAATGGACGATGATTCGCGTCCTTGCTGATGAGGTGCGTCTGTATGGTGTAGAGGGACACGCCCTCGCTGACTTGTTTTATCACAAGCTTGGATTTTCGCCTGACCCGAATGTGACCCATGCGGCCTATAAACCAAATGCGCTAAACGATCTGATCGAATTGAACCCGGAGAGAATCATCGTGTTTTGGAGTGAACGGGAGCATGTAGCAGCACTGTGGAACAACCCGCTTTGGAGAGATATGCGTGCGGTGCGGGAAAACAAAGTGTACCATCCCGCCAATCACGAATGGGACCCATGGGGACCGTTTGGCAGAGAGCATACGATTCAAAGGAGTACAGCGTATTTTCTCCAATGCACACAAGGGTAATTTGGTCCATGACAATTAGACAATCACGTCCATAGAAAAGTAAGAGGAGTCTCTATATACTATCAATTGATAATTGTTATCAATAAGTTGATAAGCAGAAGTGGGGGCATTCTCGATATGAAAAGTAAGACCAGTTTACGTACCATGCGCCACATCATGACCAGCTTCTTCGCGCTGTGCTTTCTGGTTGTCCTTGCCGGCTGCGGAGGCAATGCCAACCAAGCTCAACAAGCGCCAGCTGCATCGGGAACGACGACTGAGGCTACTCCAACACCAGCACCAGCAAATTCCAATGAAGTACGAGAAGTAAAACACGCAATGGGTACCACTCCGATTAAAGGAACACCAGAACGCGTGGTTATTTTAACAAATGAAGGTACGGAAGCCTTGCTAGTACTTGGCGTCAAGCCAATCGCTGCTGTACAGTCCTGGGATGAAGATCCTTGGTATCCTCACATCAAAGACGAGATGACAGGCGTAGAAGTGTTGGGCTTCGAAGACCAGCCGAATCTCGAAGCGATTGTAAGCCTGAGCCCTGATTTGATCATCGGAAATAAAGTGCGTCATGAAAAGATTTACGATCAACTGTCTAAAATCGCTCCAACCGTATTCTCTGAAGAGCTGTCCGGTAGATGGAAAAGCAACTTCACGCTCTATGCAGAAGCACTGAACAAGAAGGCGGAAGGCGAGCAAGTCCTGAAAGAATTCGACGACCGCGTAGCTGCTGCGAAAGCAAAGCTGGGTCCTAAAGCTTCTACTAAAGTATCCGTAGCGAAATTCTCCAAAAAAGGCGTACAAATCTATCAAAAAGATACCTTTAGCGGTGTGCTGCTCGATCAGCTGGGACTCGCACGTCCAGCTTCCCAGGACGTAAACAATTTTGCAGAAATGATCGGCGAAGAAGGTATGTCTGCGATGGACGGGGACATCCTGTTCTACTGGGTAACGGAGCCAACGAAAGAATCTAAAGACATTGCGAACAATGCAAAAAAATGGATGGAGAGCCCAGTCTTCAAATCTCTGAATGTGGCGAAAACCAATCAAGTTTACCAAGTAGACGAAACGGTCTGGAACAAAGCAGGCGGCATCAAGGCAGCGAATTTGCTGCTCGAAGATATCATGAAGCGCCTCGATGTGAAGTAAAAAGAATACGGTGTCAAAGCAAAAGACCTCATCCGGAAGAATGGATGGGGTCTTTTCTTGGCATAATATGGGACGTCTACTTCGTTTATGTACCTTAAATATTTCCAGTCGCTTGTTCAACCATGACATTTGTCATGTCTTCGACTTGACGTTTATGACTACAGCGGCCAGACACTATTTTCTACAATAAAGATAGAATATGGCGTTCGGCGCATTCCACGTGTCTATGCGCTTCGATCGAGGAGGAAACAATAGATGCATCAAGCCAACATTGCCCAGTTGAAAAAGAATGTTGCCCCCTTTGAAAAATCAGACCTGAAAAAGAGTATCCGACAGCTATTCAATACGTTGGTTCCGCTGATTCTGCTCTGGTACGGAGCTTATCTCAGTCTGTCTGTGTCTTATTGGCTCACGTTGCCTATCGTCATTGTCGCAGCTGGCTTCGTCATCCGTACCTTCATCATTTGCCACGATTGCTGCCACCAATCCTTTTTCAAAAATCGTCGGGCAAATGACATCGTAGGGACGATTACTGGTGTGCTTACCCTCGTTCCGTATGAACAGTGGAAAAATAGTCACAATATTCACCATGCAACGAGCAGCAACCTCGACAAACGAGGCGTAGGCGATCTGTGGATGTTGACTGTTAATGAATATCTCGAAGCTCCTACTTGGCGTAAAATTGCTTATCGGCTGTACCGTAATCCGATCGTTATGTTTGGTTTGGGTCCTATTTTTGTCTTTTTGCTTCAATATCGTTTTAATGTAAAGAGAGCTCGCCGCAAAGAGCGGATGAATACGTATTTGACGAATGTGTTGTTGGTCAGTCTTTATGGGCTCTTAATCTGGGCGGTTGGCTGGCAAGCATTCCTGCTGATTCAAGGTCCAATCTTTTTTGTCTCGGGATTGTTTGGGATTTGGCTGTTTTATGTGCAGCATACGTATGAGGATTCGTACTTTGAGAACGAAGAAGAGTGGAGCTACGTGAAAGCAGCAGTAGAAGGAAGCTCCTACTATAAGCTGCCGAAGGTTTTGCAATGGATCACAGGCAATATTGGCTTTCACCACGTCCATCACTTAAGCCCACGCGTACCGAATTACAACCTGGAAAAAGCCCATAACGAGACACCGCCGCTTCATATGGCGACAACGATTACACTGGCGTCCAGCTTGCAGTGCCTGCGTTTTCATTTATGGGATGAGAGCAACAAGCGTTTTGTGAGCTTCAAAGGCATCAAGCGATTGGCTGCTGCTCGATCTGAAGTGATCATGGATGCACTCCAAGGCTCCAAACCGAGTTTGGAAGGAAAATAAGCCTGCCATAAACCTTTGAATTCCGATACACTTGAGAGAGTGGCGAAGAAAAGGTGGGCAATCATGCAGAAGCAGAAGTGGTATCACATTCTTCAAAAAAATACGGGCTTGAGCCCTTATGTGTGGGTTGTCTTCTACATCCTGCCATTCTATTTCATCTTCCGGTCCTCTTCGACGCACGAAGCAGTGATCGGAATCATCATGATCATTCTGTTTTTCATTTGCTATGTATTCTCCTTCCTGTCAAAGGGCTGGCTAATTTACTTTTGGACGAGTGTGCAGATTATCATATCCGTCGCCATGACCTTGATGTTCGGCTATGTGTATTTCTCGCTCTTCCTGGCGTTTTTTATCGGGAATATCGAGAACAAGATCGGCTTTGTTACGCTGTACACGGTTCATTTGATTAGCACCACCTTATCGGTCAACATCGGCTTTTTCACCAAAAACGCGCAATTGATTGGCCAGCTTCCGTTTGTTTTGGTTAGCATGATCGCTGTCATTCTCTTGCCCGTGACTACGTACAACTGGAATAAGCGAGAGAAGCTGCAAGGAGAGCTGGAGCATGCAAACAAGCGGATATCAGAGCTGGTCAAGCTCGAGGAACGCCAACGCATTGCCCGAGACTTGCACGATACGCTGGGGCAGAAGCTCTCCCTAATTGGGTTGAAAAGTGATTTGGCGAACAAGCTGATCAACAAAAATCCTGCTCTGGCGAGAACGGAGCTGGAGGAAATCAGGCAAACGGCGCGAATCGCTTTGAAAGAGGTACGGGAAATGGTCACGCAAATGCGCGGGACGCGGTTAGAGGATGAGATGTTTCGGATCAAGCAAATTTTCAAGGCAGCGGATATTGAATTCGTGCTGGAAGGCGACACGAATTTGACCAATACTTCGCTGATGACGGAAAATGTGTTGTGCATGTGCCTGAAAGAAGCGGTCAACAATATTGTGAAGCATAGCAATGCCACCGCCTGTTCCATCGTCATTGAACCCACTCGTACCGATCTCGTCGTAAGCGTAACGGATAATGGCATCGGAATGGCGGAGGAATTGGTTTACCGAGGCAACGGTTTGCGTGGGATGAAGGAACGGCTGGAATTTGTCAACGGAAGCATGGAAATCCAGTCCTCAATGTCTGGAACACAGCTAGTGATTCGGGTACCCAACGTCTTCAAACAACCGGAACAGGAGGCGGGAGGATGATTCGCATTGTTATTGCAGAGGATCAGCGGATGCTCTTGGGAGCCCTTGCTTCCCTGCTTGATTTGGAAGAGGATATGAAGGTCGTCGGAAGAGCAAGTAATGGTGAGGATGCCGTTAAGCTCGTGCATCAGCATCAACCCGACATATGCATTATGGATATCGAAATGCCAGTCAAAAGCGGATTGGACGCTGCTGAGGAATTGAAAGGCAGCGGGTGCAAGGTGATGATTCTTACAACCTTTGCTCGCCCAGGTTACTTCGAACGGGCACTGAAGGCAGGCGCAAACGGCTACTTGCTCAAGGACAGTCCGAGCGAGGAGCTGGCTAGCTCGATCCGCAGCATTATGGCCGGGCGGCGGATCTATGCGCCTGAGTTGGTCGATGAGGCATACGGGCAGGAGAATCCGCTGACAGAGCGGGAAAAGGAAGTCCTGCTTTTGATCGCTGACGGGAAGAACACCAAGGAGATTGCCAGCCAGCTGTACATTACGACAGGGACTGTGCGGAATTACATCTCCATCATTCTCGATAAGCTCGGTGTTAGCAATCGGATCGAGGCGATTATGCATTCCAAGGAAAAAGGCTGGTTTAAGTAGCAGACCAGCTGGAGGAGGCCCTTTCTGTTTCGGCAGGAAGGGTTTCTTTTTTATGGGGTTATGATTGATGATCTGGTATATTTAGTATGATTCCACCCACTATCGTATATGAATGCTAATAGCAAATTTTTATAGTTTCCATCGTTGTGGCAAAGGGGGGCTTAAAGTGAATCTAGAAACCGATGATCCAAAACAAGTTGTTTTACAGGTTGGAGGGGTATTAAAAAAAATTCGTAAAGAGAAGCATTTGAGCCTTGAAGATTTATCAGAGCTATCCGGTGTGAGCAAGCTGACACTTGGAAATATTGAGCGTGGAGAAACCAACCCAACAATCGGGGTGCTGTGGAAAATTTCGAAATGCTTATCTATACCACTCTTGGCGTTATTCTCAACGGAAAACAGTGTGAATCTGTCCAGAGCTGGGAAGGGACTCAGAATTGCTGGGGAAAATAAAGAGTGGGTCATTGAGCCAATCTTTCAAAACGTAAGTAATGAAATTGAAACGTATAGAGCTTATTTACAACCGAACAGCTCATACCATCCAGAGAAGCATCACCACAATACAACGGAAATTGCGACAGTAATGTCAGGAACCCTTTCCATTCATGTAAATAATGAGTCGTACGTCTTGAATCAATATGATTCGATTAGTTTTTGTGCAGATGGCACGCATTCCTATATAAATCAGTCCGACGAGCTTGTTGTGCTCCATATTATATTGAAATATGGGGTCTGAAAATTGATCCCCTGTATGTTCATAGACTACGACGACTATGACCCTTTATCGACCGAATGGTTGCTAGAGGGTTATTTTTTGTTGTGATTTATTAGAGATGATAGACATTAGACAATTATCTATTGATGTATTATAGTATACATTATAAGACTAAAAGTATATTATAATATATTTTCATTGAGTTTCGAATCCAATCTAATAGACGAAGAGGGAAAAAGATGAGCAAGCAAGAGATAAAATCAAATCCAAATGTCACTAGATCAGCAGTTTTTGCGTTTATTGTAGGGATTATTTTTATTGCAGCTAATTTACGGGCCCCTTTAACCTCGGTGGGGCCTCTAGTTGGTCTTATTAGGGACGATGTTCATATTTCGAATACGCTGGCCGGTATGATTACCACGTTGCCCCTATTAGCCTTTGCACTTTTTTCTCCAATTGTTCCTAAATTAGGACGAAGGTTTGGAGTAGAAGTAATGATTCTAATTTCTATCATCCTTCTTACTCTTGGGGTTATTTTGCGTTCCCTCTCAGGAATCGCTACTTTATATATCGGTACTGCTGTTCTTGGATTGGCAATTTCCATTTCTAATGTATTGTTGCCTAGCCTTATTAAACGAGAGTTTCCTAGACGAATTGGTTTAATGACGGGTGTATATTCCATTTCTATGAATTTATTAGGGGCAATAGCATCTGGTATTAGTGTTCCCATTGCAGTTGGATTAGGAGTTGGCTGGCAAGGGGCATTGGGAATATGGGGCATTCTTAGTTTGGTATCCATATTGTTTTGGTTACCTCAAATGAAACGCCGCAATAGGGAAACAGCCACCGTTCAAAATCAATCGGCTGATAGCAGTGTGAATTTATGGCGTTCCCCACTAGCGTGGCAAGTAACCTTGTTTATGGGACTCCAATCTACGTTTTTCTATGTACTGATCACATGGCTACCTGAAATCTTAAAACAGCAAGGAACAAGTCCAGACCAATCTGGTTGGTTACTTTCCATTATGCAGTTAGCCTTGCTTCCCTTTACTTTTGTCGTTCCGATTATCGCAGGGCGTATGTCCAGTCAGCGCTCATTAGTTACGATTACAGCAATTTTGCTTTTAATGGGAACTCTTGGATTACTTTACGGAAGCGCGAATTTCATTGTTTGGTGGATCATCATGCTCGGAATTGGTGGAGGTTTTGCATTTAGTTTATCGATGATGTTTTTTGGCTTACGCACAGAGAATGCTCAACAGGCTGCAGAGCTGTCCGGTATGGCTCAATCAGTTGGATACCTACTTGCTGCAATAGGACCGACCCTTTTCGGATATCTGCATGATGTAACGGGTAGCTGGACTGTTCCACTTCTGCTTTTGGTTTGTGCCTCAATCTTGCTCTTTATATTTGGTCTAGGTGCAGCTAGAAATCGGCGGATTTGCTAGGGAGCCCAACGTAGATCCGCTTACTTCTCTAACGAATAAAAACAGTCATTCACCATCTTGCCAGCAATTTCAGTGCTTTCGGGCACGATTTTATCCAGCTTCATTCCAGCCTTCTCCAAAACACGGCGTGAAGCGGCATGCTCTTCGGAACAAACAGCTGTAAATTTTTTGAATCCAAACGTATCCACAGCGAAATCAAATACACGTCTGATTGCTTCCGTTGCGTAACCCTTGCCCTTGAATCCCTCCAGTATGATGAAGCCCACTTCCGCAGTGAGAGTTTCTCGGTTACGGGTGCAGATGCTAATCAAGCCAACGTCGCTACCAGAGTCCGTTTCACGTATGATCCAGGTTAGCCAGTGGTTCGATTCGAGACTCCATGGAGCGAGTTCTTTCTCAAAGTTACGGCGGATATCTTCATCGCTCATGGTCGCTCCGATATGCTCCATCAGTGTCGGGTTGGAATAGATGGAGCGGATCAGATCCCAATCGGGTAATGCCACTTTAGTGAGAGTCAGGCGTGCACTGAGGATTTGATTATTCATTGGGATTCTCCTTTGGGAATGGTAAGGAATATTTATAATAGTATACGCTGTTGCATGAGAAGGAAAGGAGTCTATCCACAAGAGTTGGGCAGTTCGTCAAAAAAGGCCGTCGACTTTCTCGACAGCCAAAAAGAGTGCATTTCATTGTCTTTTTTTGTGGGCAATGGAGTTATCGACTAAAGATGTTTCTAAGCTCATTGATGTCGTTTTGGGTCGGAGCAGTGATTCTTGTCAACCAAGAGTTATTCATGATCGAGTAATCCGATCTGTGATTTAGTCGTAGGACATGCCCAATCTCATGAGTAGCCAAGGCTTCTAAATAAGCGGCGTTTCTGTTGCTCACTCTGTTCCATTGGATGACTGTGCCACCGGTTACTCTGGAGCCATTCAATTGCCACCAGCCAAATCCATCATAACCCCTCGCATAGCCTTCACCTAAGGTAATAGGGGCATTTTGTGTTGGTGTTAATGAAACAATGCCTGTGTTGTTCCAGTTTTGAATGGCATTTTCATAGGCCTGTTTAAGAGCAGGGATATTCGTCGTAATGGTTACCTGATACGAAACTAAGACATTGTTTTGATCGGTTGCAGGTGGGTTTCCATTAATAAAAGCAGACGCAATATAGTATTTCACGCCGTTTTTCTCGTAGAAGAACCATCTATTATCAGGGGAGCTTGTCCAATAGTCATTGAGCGAGGTACCACGGGTCCAACCAGAAAATTGTACACGGGTATTTGGTTGAAGCCTGTCGATGATAGCGGCAGAAGTTGTCGGTCCGGTACGGATATTGACAGGGATCGGAGCGGATACACCGCTAAAATCCACGCGATATTCGGATTGATCCTGTGCGTTTGTCGGCGTAATGAAGTATCCATTTACAAGAGTGACAAAAGTAATGATGAACAATAAAAGTTTACCTAAAATTTTTTCTAACATCATGAGGCTCCTTTCCAAATCCATCTCTTTTAAGTATTTTGAAATTGTTTTCCTAATGGTAAAATATGTATCTAGTATTTTCAAGACAATTACAAAATAATTAACAATTTATACCATATTTACTAATCGCTCATGCCAATGCATGGTGGAAATAAAAAAAACTACCTGTTTAAAAAAGGTAGGAGTTGGAGTCCTCAGCCTATGGCCAACAAGAAACAAGCTGATGTCGATTGAGTTTCGACGTCAGCTTGTGGACAGGATGCATGCTATGAGTCTAGCTATTGGGAATGCGGTTTATCCCATTATTCTGATTAGTCTATAGGCGCTTGATCAGGTTCATTGTTCCCGATGACCTGACAACAATCCATCCGTCAGGAATAGGCGAGCCTAGCATCACCCATACCTCCTGACCAGAGGGTGCGTTGTTCAGATTTTTGATCAGGTTCATGGTTCCGGAACTGCTGATCACAACCCATCCAGTTGGAATAGGGGAGCCGAGCATTACCCAAACTTCCTGATTAGAAGAGGCGCTGTTCAAATTTTTAATCTGGTTCATGGTTCCGGAACTTCTGATCACAACCCATCCGTCAGGAATAGGTGAGCCGAGCATTACCCAAACCTCGTAACCAGAAGGAGCATTGTTCATATCCTTAATCAGGTTCATATTGCCAGAAGATCTGATCACGACCCATCCCGTTGGAATAGGCGAGCCGAGCATTACCCATACTTCCTGACCAAATGCGGCATTTTTGATTATTGCTTTTGCGGAGGCTGGCGCCTTCTCCTGTAATGGTAGAGCGGCCCCGTGGGCTTCCGCGGCTAAACTTGGTACAGCGACAACTGAGCTTAAAGTCAGGATGATCAAGGCTTTTTTAAACATGAACATCAACCTTTCATGACAGAGGTAATGTAGCTCTGAAACGCTCATCTAGTGAATGCCAGAAGCTGCGGTACTCCATGAGATGGATATCATCGCTACTCCCTAAGAATAGCTATATATACCATTTTATAGGATGTTCATTTCTTTTACTTTAGGAGATATTGTCGAATGGTAGACAATATAAAAAGCACCTCAAAAGGGTGCTTTCCGTTCACGAAAGATTTAACGCGGTCTGGATATTTTGCTGATCCAACTGAATCTGCTCGGTAACATTCCATGGATGATACCAGCCTCGCTCAATCATGTACAGGCTGATCTTTTCGTGCAAATCGATTGCTTCTTCCAAGTGCTTGGTTAGTGTTGCCTTAATTTCTGGGGTGCCTGTTTCCGTCAGTGCCATCGCATAGTTCCGAACACCGCTCTTTGCGGAGATGAGGAAGTCCATGGCGATTACTTGATCCGTCAGGCCACCCATACCAGCTAAGCTTTGAAGAATGCCAGTCATGTGTTGTCCCCCTAAGAATTTGCTTTTGTCAGTAGAGAGCTCAGCTCCTGGAGCTGTCTGGTGGATACAAGAACATCGTCAGCCAAAAGCTGTCTCAACGTCTCATCGGAAACCAGGCTTTGCATTGTCTTGGACTTGGTCATGCAAATGGTTTTAAAAGAAGCAATTTCATGCAGTTCAAGCTGTTCGTGCAATCCGTAGCTCATCGCATCGGCACCTTCCTTCCTGTCATTTCATCAAGGCTTTAGAACGACTTTGATGCAATTGTCTGTTTTCGTATCAAACACTTCGTATCCACGCTTTGCTTCACTCAAGGGAATGACATGCGTGATGATGTCGCCCGGATCGACTTTTCCAGTGGTAATGAGCTCATACATATAGGGCATGTAGTGGATCACAGGAGCTTGTCCGGAACGTATGTTGACGTTGCGTTGCATGATGTCTCCAAGAGGGAAGGCATTATAGCGTCCGCCATAAACACCGGTAATTTGGATCGTGCCGCCTTTGCGGACTGCTTGGGTAGCGATGACGATTGCCCCCATGGCGCCTCCTTGCAGCTTCAAGCCACTCGCCAGAAACTCCAGAGCGGACATTTTTCCATCCATACCAACAGCATCGATGACAACATCAGCGCCACCCTTCGTGATTTCTTTCAGGTAGTTGCCGATATTTTCTTTTTGCTCAAAGTTTACGATTTCTACGTTGTTCGTACGCTTTGCATGTTGCAGGCGGTAATCAACATAATCAACCGCAATCACACGTTTTGCACCCTTCAGCCAACAAAACTTTTGGACAAGAAGACCTACGGGGCCGCAGCCCAGAACGATCACGGTGTCTCCGCTCTTGACACCTGCGTTATCTACGCTCCAATAGGCAGTTGGCATGACATCGGCAATCAAACACAGCTTTTCATCTTCTATTTCGCAGTTTTCGGGCAGCTTGAAATGGGTAAAGTTCGCAAAGGGCACCCGCAAATACTCCGCCTGTCCCCCAGGATAACCGCCAGTTGTACCGGAATATCCGAAAAAACCACCTATATCGCCATTCTCGTTTGAATTGTCACATTGGCTTTCTAAATCGTTTTTGCAATAAAAGCATTCGCCGCAAGCAATCGTAAATGGAATGATGACGCGGTCGCCCTTTTTCAGCTTGGTTACACCGGGACCAACCTCTTCGACAATGCCCATTGGTTCGTGACCAATAATATAATCCTCTTGCAAATTGGGGATCATGCCATGAATTAAATGGAGATCGGACCCGCATATGGCGGTACTTGTCAATTTCACGATCATATCATCGGGCTTTTCAAGCTTCGGGTCGGGCACCTCTTTTACCACTACGTTTTTAATGCCTTGGTATGTAACAGCCTTCATCGATAAGTTCCTCCATCATTGGTGTTCATCTGGTGTCCGATCGAACATGCCTTTGCGCGAAGTATCTTCAGGGAAGAGGTTCATATGCCCGATTTGGATCGTTTCCAAGGCTGAGAGGTGGTCTAGTTGATACTGTTCATGGAGCTCGTAGGGATGGAACCATTTCTTACTGAGCATCAGCTCCGCGATTTCTTGATGGAGAGCAATTCCTTGGTGGAGTTGTTTTCGCAATACGGCTCTTGCTTCCGGAGTAACGGTTTCAGTCAGAGCAATTGCTGTGTTTCGGACGCCTTCTTTGGCACGCATGAGGAAGTCCATAGCAAAAGTCATATCTGCCTTCTCCGGCATGTTTAACGCATTTATGGGATCTTGATAATCGTTGTTCATCTAATTTTCACCTTCAGTTTATGATGGGGGTCGGACGCGTTTGCGGGATCGGTGCCTGGAAGGGCGCGTTCTTGTAAATAGCCTGAAGCTCCTCGATTGCTTGCAAGGATTGCTCTACATCTTTTTGCATCAACGCTCGTAAATCCTGATCGAATACAATGCCTTGCATCAGCTTGGATTTGGCGAGGCAGAGTGTTTTGAAGTTAAGTACTTCATGAATATCCAGTGATTCATGGGCAGCCAGCGTCTGTTTATTCATCGGACAATCCTCCTTTTGGGCGTTTTAACAGTTTTATTCTGTCCTATGTACTTCTTGGTATTCGAAAAGAAACCAGCCGATGAAGTGAATTTTTTGAATAATCTGGACGAAAAGAGAGGGGTATGCTACAAATAAAGCAAGTTGAATTTATAAAGCCGTTGGAGAAATTAACAGCAAACGGTTACGGTAAACAAAGGAGAGACGAGCATGGCAAAAGAGGAATACGCGATTGGGCTGGACCTGGGTGGGACCAAAATCTTGGCTGGATTAGTGGACCGTACAGGCCGATTGATCGCACGAAAACAACTGCCTACGCACGCGGAAGAGGGAGAAAAGGCCGTGATCGAAAGAGTGCTGTCCGCTACACACGATGTCCTGTCAGCAAGCGGAATCCATCCCGAAAAAGTACGCGGTGTTGGAATCGCTTCAGCAGGTGTGATTAACAGCGATAGCGGCGAAGTCATTTTTGCGAGCAATCTGGGCTGGCGAAATGTACCGATTGGCACGCTGATTGGGCAAAGATTCGGATTGCCCGTTCACCTGTTCAATGACGCGAATGCTGCGGCCATTGCAGAGTGGCTGTGGGGCGCAGGTGTCGGTACACGAAATATGATTTACGTCACGGTCAGCACAGGGGTAGGAGCTGGAATCGTCAGCGACGGAAGATTGGTTTTAGGTAGAGATGGAAGTGCGGGTGAGTTCGGCCATATCTCGATCGATTGGAACGGACCGCAATGCCGCTGCGGGAATCGCGGATGCTTAGAAAATTACGCTTCTGGTACTGCTATCGAAAACGCCGTCAGTCGCAAATTGGCATCCATGAAGGAGCCCGTTACCGATCGAATCCTTGTTGAAAAGGGAGAGCTGACGGCAAAAGTGATTAGTGAAGCTGCGCTTGCAGGAGATCCGCGTTTCACTGAAATTGTAAAGCAAGCGGGGTTTTACTTAGGTATAGGAGCAGCCAATTTGATCTATTTGTTTAATCCGGAGGTCCTCGTCTTCGGGGGCGGGGTTATGAACGCATCCGCACTGTTGCTTCCAGAAATCGAAAAGAGCATGAGAGATAGATGCATCCCTGGTCTGGCGAATGAAGTGCGGGTGGTCACAAGCCAAATCGGAGTGGAGGCCGGAGTGATGGGAGCGGCAGGAGGATTCTTCGAAAATCTATATTGCAAAAATTAAAACAATTTTGTATCATCTTATTAATTACTCCACTGAAAAAATTAATTAATGAATGAGAAGCAAGGAGGAAGACAACATCATGACAAAAGTGAGAGTTGCGGTGATTGGTGCAGGATCAATTTCAGACATGCACTTGCAATCGTACCAGCAAAACGAGCGTACAGAAATTCGTGCCGTCGTCGACTTCAACGAGGAGCGCGCTCGGGAAAAAGCACAGAAGTACGGTGCTGAGACCTGCTACAGCAAGCTTGAGGAAGTTTTCTCAGATAGGCAGGTAGACGCAGTGAGTATTTGTACGTGGAACAACACGCACGCAGATATTGCCATCGCTGCCCTTAGAGCGGGGAAGCACGTGCTTCTGGAAAAGCCTTTAAGTACAACAGTTGAAAGCGCTCTTCTGATAGAAGAAGCCGTAAAAGAGAGTGGCAAGCTGCTCCAGGTAGGCTTTGTGAGAAGGTACGATACGAATGCGCAATTGCTCAAGCAGTTTATCGATGCGGGCGAGCTGGGCGAGATTTATTATGCGAAGGCATCCTGTTTGCGTCGCTTGGGCAATCCAGGAGGCTGGTTCGCTGACAAGGACAGATCTGGCGGAGGTCCGCTGATCGATCTCGGTGTACATGTCATTGATCTGTGCTGGTACTTGATGGGCTGCCCTAAAGTAACGACCGTCAGTGGCAATACATACAACAAGCTGGGCAATCGGGCCAACGTCAAAAATCTCTCCTTTTACAAAGCAGCTGACTACGATCCTTCCCAAAACACCGTCGAGGATATGGCCAATGCACTCATTCGCTTCGAAAACGGAGCGTCCCTTTTCGTGGATGTGAGCTATACGCTGCATGCGAAAAAAGACGAGTTGGCCGTCAAGCTATACGGAGACAAGGGAGGCGCAGAGGTGGAGCCAGAGCTGTCCATCATTGCAGAAAAGCATGACACGATCCTGAATATCAGCCCGCAGATGGATAAATTATCGTTTGATTTCAAGCGAGGCTTTCAAAATGAGATCGATCACTTCGTCGCATGCATATTAGGTGAAAAAGAAACGCTCAGCCCTGTGCAGGACGGCGTGGAGATGATGAAGATTCTATGCGGCATTTACGAATCAGCTGCGAGTGGAAGAGAAATTGTATTTACCTGATAATCGGCAGATAAGACCTATCCATGGACATCCAGATATCACCCATAAAGTAGATGAAGACAAGGGGGAAAAGAAAATGAAAAAAGCATCGTTTTTGCGAACCGCATCCGTCTTACTTTTTTCAGTGGCTTTACTTTTCGGATGTTCCAGTGGGGGTGGCAGTGGTAGTGGAACTCCGGCAGCTTCCAATGGGGGGGCAACGACAGGAGCGCCGCAAAAGGATCAGTTGGTAATCGCCGTAAACGAAAACTTCATCACGATGGACCCGCAAAATACAGGGGATGCACTGTCTTCAGGTGTCCAAAGTGCAATGTTTGAAGGGCTTCTAATTTACGACAAGGATTTGAAGCTCATGCCGGGTTTGTCGACTGAATATTCGGTTAATAAAGATGCGACAGAGTATACCTTCAAGCTCCGGCAAAACGTGAAGTTTCATGATGGCACACCATTCAACGCCGAAGCGGTCAAAATCAACTTCGACAGGATGAGCAACAAAGACAATAACTTGAGAGCCTATCGGAACTACAAATACATCAAGTCTACAGAGGTTGTCGATGAACACACAGTGAAAGTGACACTGAACCAGCCGTTTTCCGCGATGATCAACAAGTTCACGACTGGAATCATCAGCCCGGCGGCTCTGGAAAAGTACGGCAAGGACATTACCAAGAATCCAGTCGGCACAGGCCCATACAAATTCGTGGAATGGGTACAGGGAGACCATCTGACAGTAGAGCTGAATCCAGATCACTGGAATAAGGGAGCAGCCAAGGTCGGTAAAATCGTCTACAAGCCCGTCCCTGAAAACGGCTCCCGCGTAGCCATGCTGAAGACGGGTGAAGCCGATGTCATCTATCCGTTGCCGGAGCAGCAAGTAGAGACACTGAACGGTGAAGAGGGAGTAAAAGTAGAGCGCACACCTTCCACCATCACTCGCTATGTCTCGATCAATATGCTGAAAAAGCCGTTTGATGATCCGCGCGTTCGCCAAGCCATCAACCATGCAGTGGACAAGGACGCGTTCATTAAAGTCGTGAAATCCGGATATGGTGCACAGCTGGAATCCGTAATGTCGCCGACGATTGCCCACTATGCGAAGCAAGGCACCTATGAATACAACATCGAAAAAGCGAAGCAGCTTTTGAAAGAAGCAGGCTACGAGAATGGCTTCACTACCGATATCTGGGGCAATACGAACTCGGATACGATGAAGGGCATGCAATTCATTCAGCAGCAATTGCAAAAGGTCGGCATCACGGTTGAAGTGAAATCGATGGAAGAAGCCACGCTGTCTGATGAAATCTACGGCATCAAGTCGCCAGAAGAAGCAAAAATGAACATGTGGTACGTAAGCTGGTCCTCTGCTGATCCAGACAATGCGATGCGTTCGCTGTTTAGCAGCGAGAACTTCCCGCCTGCGGGAGCGAACACGGCTTTCTACAAAAATGACCTTGTCGATCAAAGCATCAAGGAAGCGACACAATCGTCAGACCAAGACAAGCAAAAGCAATTGTATGGCGTCGTGCAAGAAAATGTGTTTAAAGACGCACCATGGATTTTCCTCGCAGTCGATGAAATTTTGTACGGAAAACGCGCGAACGTGAACGGGGTTTATATCACACCAAGTGGCGGCATCTATGTAAGAGAAGCGGCGTTCCAATAATACTTGAAGCAGCGTTCGGGCATTGTCTGCCGCTGGGCGCTGCTTTTCTTTTAGGAGGAACCGTACCATGTTCCGTTATATCGTGAAGAGACTCATCGAGATCATCCCGATTATTTTTGTCGTGTCGTTGCTCATTTTCTTCTTTATTCATCTGGTGCCGGGTGATCCTGTACGCTTGGCGGCGGGAAAAGAAGCGACCTTGGAAGAGATCGAGCGGGTGCGTCAGGAGCTGGGCTTGGATAAGCCATTGCTTACCCAGTACATCAACTACATGCAAAACCTGTTAACAGGAAATTTGGGACACTCCTTGAAGACGGGGCTTCCCATCAGCGATATGTTTGAAAACCGTTTTTCCGTAACCATGACGTTGACATTTATGAGCCTGGGCTGGGCCTTGGTGCTCGGATTGCTGATTGGAACGATCTCTGCTGTTTTCCGCAATAAATGGCCCGATTACGTAGGAATGCTGACGGCAATTTCCGGTATTTCCTTGCCTGGATTTTGGCTGGGGCTCATTCTTATACAAGTTTTTTCTGTCACGCTGGGCTGGTTTCCCACGGGTGGGGTCGATAGCTGGAAAAGCTACGTGCTTCCTTCGTTAACCTTGGGAGCAGGAATCATGTCGATGCTGGCCCGTTTTACACGGTCCTCCCTGCTCGAAACATTAAAGGAAGATTTTATTCGAACAGGTCGGGCAAAAGGGTTGAAGGAATCTGTAGTCGTTCGCAAGCACGCCCTGAAAAACTCAATGATTCCGGTCGTAACCATCGCCGGTTTGCAATTCGGCTTTCTGTTGGGCGGATCGGTTGTCGTGGAGACGGTGTTTAGCATTCCGGGTATGGGGCGTCTGTTGATCGATTCCATTGCGTTTCGCGATTATCCCGTCGTGCAGGCAGTCATCCTGTTGTTTTCACTGGAGTTCATTCTCGTGAATCTGCTGGTAGATATCTTGTACAAGGCACTGAATCCGAAAATCCGTTATGACAGCTAATGGCAAGGAGGTGACGTAAATGGAGGTAGTAAAAGAAATCGGGCATAATGTCGTGGTTCCCACTGAAAAGAAATCCCGAGCCCGCGAGTTTTGGAAGAAGTGGAAGAAGCAAAAGACAGCTTTCTGGGCAGGGTTTTTTATCTTGTTTTTGTTTGTCATCGCGCTGTTTGGTCCTTGGATCGCCCCTTATGATCCGTATGAGCCGAACTATGATGTGACGTTGCAAACTCCTTCCATAGAGCATTGGGCAGGGACAGATGAATACGGACGAGATATTTTGAGCCGTATCATCGTAGGAACGGGAATCTCTCTTGGCGTCAGCTTTTCTTCTGTGCTGGTCGGCGCAGTGGTTGGGACGATTCTAGGCTTGATTAGCGGATATTACGGCGGGTGGATGGATCGCCTCATCATGCGGTGGAGTGACGTCATGTTCGCTTTTCCCGACTTGCTGCTTGCAATCGCCATCGTTGCGATTCTCGGCCCGGGCTTAACGAATGTCGTCGTGGCGGTAGCTGTGTTCAGTATTCCATCGTTTGCCCGGTTGATCCGCGGCAATACATTGGCTGCCAAGGAAGCGGTGTTTGTAGAAGCGGCGCGATCCATGGGGGCAAAAAGCAGCCGGATTATGTTTCGACACATCTTTCCAGAGACCGTCTCCAGTATGATCGTCTTTTTTTCCATGCGGATCGGCACCTCGATCTTGGCTGCATCCAGTCTCAGCTTTCTCGGTCTGGGGGCCGCGCCCGAGAGTCCCGACTGGGGGGCTATGCTCAGTATGGGTCGTGACTATCTCGCCACTTCTCCACATGTGGTCATCATTCCCGGGATTGCGATCTTTTTGACCGTGCTGGCGTTCAATCTGGTTGGGGATGGCTTGCGCGATATTTTGGACCCGAAAACGAAGAACTAAGCGAGGGAGATGGGTCAGATGAGTGAGAACATCATGGAAGTAAAGCATCTGCAGACGCAATTTACGAGAGACAACCAGAAGACAGTCGTCCTCGACCATGTCAGCTTTCATATAAAAAAAGGCGAGGTGCTTGGCCTGGTTGGCGAATCGGGTTGCGGCAAGAGCGTGACCTCCTTGTCGATTATGCGCCTGTTCAAGGACACGACTGGTGAGATTACCAATGGCGAGATTGTTTACAACGGTACGAATTTGCTCTCGATTTCGGAGAGTGATATGCGTCGCATTCGCGGAAAAGAAATCTCGATGATTTTTCAGGAGCCGATGACCTCGCTCAACCCGGTGATGAAGATCGGAGAGCAATTGATGGAAGCCATTCGTTTACACCTCGGCTACTCCGACCAAAAGGCGCGAGAACAAGCAGTGAGCATGCTGACAAAGGTGGGCATTCCGCGTCCGAGCGAAATTATGGGGGAGTATCCGCATCAGCTCTCTGGCGGTATGCGACAGCGCATCATGATTGCGATGGCGATGTCCTGCAATCCCAACCTGTTGATCGCCGATGAGCCAACGACGGCACTCGATGTCACGATTCAAGCACAAATCCTCGACGTAATGAAGCAGCTTCAGGCTGAAGAGCATATGTCGATGCTGTTGATCACGCATGATCTCGGCGTCGTGGCGGAGATGTGCAACCGTGTCGTGGTCATGTACGCAGGGCGTGTCGTGGAGGAAGCATCTGTTTACGACTTGTTCGATGAACCCAAACATCCGTATACCAAAGGCTTGATCGGCTCTGTCCCCAAAATCGGGCAGAAGCGCGCGCGGCTGGATTCGGTTCCGGGCAACGTACCGACACCGAACAATATGCCGAAGGGCTGTAAATTCGCTCCGCGCTGCAAGGATGTCATGCCTGTCTGCTGGGAAAAGGAGCCCGTCATTACGACGGTGGGAAAAGAACGTTTTTGCCGCTGCTGGCTCTATCAAGGAGAAGGTAGGGATGTTCATGTCTAAATCACTGGTCGTGGTAGACGGTATCAAAAAAACGTTCCCGATTGATAGTGGTCTATTAAGCAGCAAAAAAAGCGTAAAGGCAGTGAATCATGTTTCGTTCGAGATCAAGGAAGGCGAGACATTCAGTCTGGTCGGAGAGAGTGGCTGTGGCAAGTCGACGACAGGGCGCTTGGTCACACGACTTTTGATGCCGGATGAGGGCAAGATTTGGATCAATGGCGAAGAGATCTCCAAGATGAAGGAAACAAAGCTGCGGGAAGTGCGCAAGCAGGTACAGATGGTTTTTCAGGACCCGTACGCCTCACTGAATCCGCGGATGAAAATTCGCGATGTGGTAGCAGAGCCTCTTCTCATTCATACAAAGCTGTCTGCCCAAGAGCGGGATCGGATTGTCGCCGAAATGCTTGAGGTCGTCGGGCTCTCCAGCTATCATGCGGAGAAATTCGCCCATGAATTCAGCGGAGGGCAACGACAGCGTATTGGAATCGCTCGTGCCTTGATTTTGAAGCCAAAGCTGATCGTCGCGGATGAGCCAGTCTCTGCTCTCGATGTGTCGATTCAATCGCAAATCTTGAATTTGCTAAAAGATTTGCAGGAAGAATTTCATTTGACTTATTTGTTTATTTCCCACGATTTGAGCGTGGTCGAGCATATTAGCGACAAGATTGGCGTGATGTATTTGGGGAGTCTCGTAGAATCCGGCCCAAAGGAAACGATTTTTGCCAATCCCCGGCATCCGTATACAAAAGCGCTGCTCTCTTCGGTTCCGATTCCTGATCCACGGGCGAAGCGGGAGAGGATCATTTTGCAGGGAGATGTGCCGAGCCCGGTAAATCCGCCGTTAGGCTGTCTGTTTCATACGCGCTGTCCGTTCGCGATGGACATATGCAAGACGACACCACCTGCATTACGAGAAGCGGCAGACCGAGATCATTTTGTCGCTTGCCATTTGTGATTTGAATAAAAGGGATGGTTACATGCGTAGGACGGGTGATTTAAAGCTGATCCAGGAACTGAATCGCTCCATCATATTCGATACGATCCGTCATTACGGGCCCATTTCCCGGAGTGAAATAGCCAAGCGGAACAAACTGAGTCCTACTACCGTGACCTCGGCAGTCAGTGAGTTGATTCGTGACTCGTTCGTGTGCGAGGTGGGAACAGGAGAGTCAAATGGCGGACGCAAACCGATATTAGTCCAGTTCTCCCCTGACAGTCGCTTTCTGATCGGTATTTCGATCTCTGGCTCGAAGATTACGATTGCCGAGATGAATCTGGAAGCTGCTGTTAAACGAAAGGAAGTCCACTCGGTCAAGCCGTACCAAGGGGAGAGCGTACTCGCTTATTTGCTGGACATCATTGCGCAATTTTTGCGTGGAGCCGCGAGTCTGGATACATGTATGGGAATCTCGATTGTCACACAAGGCATCGTGGACTCGGTCCATGGGGTGATTCGCTACAATCCAAAGCTCCGCTTGCAGAATGCCCCTGTTAAAGAGATGATCGAGCAGCGTTTCCAGTTGAAAACCTGGCTGGATAACGACACAAACGCATACTTGCTCGCCGAGAAGACCATCGGGGATTTCAGTCATTATCAAAACATGCTGTACGTCACGATTGGGGATGGATTGGGAGCCAGTATTTTGATGAACGGTGCCATCTACAGGGGCTTTAAAGGCGGAGCCGGTGAGTTCGGTCATACCACGATTGATCGGGCAGGTGTGCGGTGCGACTGCGGAAATGTTGGCTGTCTGGAAAATTACGTGAGTTGGCCAACGATTTACTCCAAGCTGGTCTCCTCGCTTGCGAAAGGAAAGACGAGCCGCATTTCGGATTTGGTGGAGCAGGATGTTGGTCGGATTACTCCAGCGGTGTTTCGCCAGGCTTTGGCAGAGCAGGACCCGCTCTCGGTCAGCATTTTGGAGGAAACCGCTTCTTATTTGGCTTCGGGGCTGGTCAATCTAATTCATCTGTTCAATCCGGAAGTCATTATTCTAGGCGGTGAGATTGCATTCGAAAATGAGCTGTTGATCGCCAAAGTAAAAGACTACGTGATGGAATACGCACATGGAATCCTGACGGAGGAACTGGAGATTCGGCCGAATTCGTTGGGTGAAAATGTAGAGGTCGCAGGAGCTGCCGCTGTTTTATTGCAGGATACCTTTCAGTTTTCGCTGTAAGAGGGGGAGCCGGATCATGGAATTCGCAAATGCGCCGCGTTTTGCTCCAGAATACGAGCAAGCGCACGAACAAATAAAGAAGGGAGCCATAGGCAAGGCAGGCGTCATTCGCTTGCGAAGAGGTGCTCCCGCATCGTCCCGGAATGGAGAGAAATGCATTTTTCAAGCGCTTGGAATGCGTGAATTCGATTGGCTGCGCTGGACGTTCGGCGAAGTTGAGCGTGTGATGGCGCGGGAGGTCAAGTACACGAATGAGTCAGGACAGATCGTCCATTATGCGCTGGTCATGCTCCGGATGGCTGGCGGGGCAATTGCTCATGTTGAGCTATCTTGGGCGGAGGGGACAGAACATGCTTCCTTTGAGCTTACCGGTGATCAAGGAATGATTACGCATGATAGCCGTGAAAGCACCCCCATTCGCTGGAGTCGGGGAGAGCAGTTTCTTTCGCCAACATTCCCAGAGATGGACCAGATGCAGCGACAGCGGGAGCATTTCGTTCGCTGTGTACAGAAACAGGAAGTGCCATGTCTGCCTTCTCGTGATCTGCTCGCGGCTCTCGATATCGCTTCCGCGGCGAGAGAATCGGTCAGGACGGGACAACCTGTGACGCTTATGCAAGGAGGTGACGAGGGATGAAGGTAGGAATCATCAGCTTCGCGCATATGCATGCGCATAGCTACGCTACTTATTTGCAGAAGCACCCAGATGCGCAGCTGATAGCAGTCTGGGATGATGACTCGCGCCGTGGAGAGGAAGTGGCCACTGCCTACCAGCTCGATTTTTACGAAGATCTGCAAGCCTTTTTGCAATCCGGTATCGACGCGGTCATTATTTGCTCGGAAAATGCCAAGCACAGGGAGCACGTGATTTCGGCAGCACGAGCGAAAAAGCATATTCTGTGCGAAAAACCGATTGCCACCGAAATTGCGGACGCGCGCGAAATGATTCAGGTCTGCAAAGAGGAAGGTGTCATCCTCCAGGTTGCCTATCCTGTCCGTTTTGCACCTGTGATGGAAAACGTCAAACAGATCGTTCAGTCAGGTGCTCTTGGAGACATTCTCGCCATCGATGGCACGAACCACGGACAAATGCCAGGTGGCTGGTTCATTGAAAAAGAGCTGTCTGGCGGCGGGGCAGCGACGGATCACATCGTCCATCTGATAGACCTCGTCCGCTGGATGCTCCAAGACGAAGTAAAAAGCGTCTACGCTGAGCTAGACACACGTTTTTACGAGATTGAGGTAGAGGATTGTGGACTGGTTTCCGTGGAAATGGAGTCTGGCGTAATTGTAGGAATCGATCCGAGCTGGTCGAGGCCGAAGACATTCCCGACGTGGGGAGATGTGACGATGCGGATTGTCGGCACCAAAGGGACGTTGGACGTCGATGTCTTCAAGCAACACGCGCTTTATTACAATGACCGCGATTCGAAGCTGCAAAATCTGCCTTGGGCTGTGGATATGGATGAACGGCTTATCGCCGATTTTGTGCAAAATGTCATGGAAGACCGACCACCGTCTATTACAGGAGAAGATGGACTGCGGACACTCGAAGTGGTGAAGGCAGCCTATGAATCCCATCGTCTCAAGCAAGTCGTGACTATCAACAAGGTGCATTTCTCATCATGATGAGCAGTAGCCTTTCTATACAATAAATCAAACGAGGTGGAACTGATGAAAATTGGATTGAGCACTTACAGTCTGCTGACAGCAATCCGAGCTGGGGAAATGAATGTACTGGATGTCGTGCAATGGATCGCTGATAACGGCGGTGAACACATGGAAATTGTGCCGTACGGTTTTACGCTGGTCGATAACTACGAATTGGCAGACGCTGTTCGGGATAAGGCAAAAGCGGTAGGGATCGAGCTGTCCAACTACTCGATGCCGACTAACTTTATTCAACCAGACGAAGAAGCCTTCGAAGCAGAAGTGGCACGTGTAAAAACACATGTCGATCTGCTGCACCGCATTGGCATCAAGCATATGCGCCACGATGTGTCCGCTTTTACTGTTCCCGTAGAGGAGACGACGATCGAGTACTTTGAAAAGCATTTGGCTGAGATGGTAGAGGGCAGCCGCCGAATCGCTGATTATGCCGCGCAATTCGGAATTACAACGACAATCGAGAATCACGGCTGGCTCGTACAGGCAAGTGATCGCGTGCAGCGTGTCTTGCATGAGGTCAACCGCCCGAATTTCAAAACGACGCTGGATATCGGAAACTTCATGTGCGTGGACGAGGCTTCGTTGGTCGGTGTGCAAAAAAATCTGCCTTACGCTTCGCTCGTGCATTTCAAAGATTTTTACTTCCGTCCGTCCTACCATGACCCAGGCGCAGGCAAATGGTTCAAGACGGTCAACGGCAACTTCCTGCGTGGAGCGATAGTCGGACAAGGAGACATCAACATTCGTGAAGTCGTCAAGCTGGTCAAGCAGTCCGGCTATGATGGCTATATCACGGTCGAGTTCGAAGGCATGGAGGATTGTCGAGAAGGTTCCAAGATTGGGATGGACAACCTGCGACGTTTTTGGGACGAGGCGTAAAACGATAATGGATCAAACGGCATTTGGGGAGTCCCGAACTGCCGTTTTTTCTTTGGGCAAAAAATGAAAAAACCTCTCCCTTATGAGGAGAGGTGATGGAGACATTAGAAGGATTGCGATGATTTTGGATTCGCACCGTATTGGTTGTCTCCCTGGCTGTCTTGGCACAAGAATACGAGCAAAATAATTGCACCGATAAAAGGAATAAACGAGAGAAGGATCCACCAACCGCTTCTTCCCGTATCGTGCAATCGGCGTGCAGTTACACTTAAACTAGGCAGTAATACTGCCAGTGAATAGACCAAGCCCAAAATAGATGCAGTACCAAGTAATGAGTCTACGAGAGCAATTACCAGAGATACGATGATGTTGAACAAAGTGAACATCCAATATTCTTGACGTCTAGCTCTTCCTTCAAAGGCAACGTATTTCTTCAATACGCTTGTATACCAATGCATGATAATTTCCCCCTTTCTTCTAAATTTTGACACACTTCGATATTTTATCACTAAACCCATTGAATTAGAACCATATTATGACAAGATTCCCTAATGCTATCGAATCATTTTGGGTTAGGACAAAAGTAATGAGTATTTATGAGCAAGATGGAGGAAAAAGTAAGAACGAACGAGTTTTGGGACGATACTACAGGGGGAAATGAAGCTTGGAACAAAAAACAGAACAAAACGTTACGCTGCACGGCTTCAACAATTTGACCAAGTCACTCAGCTTCAACATGTACGACATTTGCTACACGAAAACAAAAGCGGAACGGGAAGCGTATATCGAATATATAGATGAACAATACAGTGCCGAGCGTCTGACGAATATCCTGAAAAACGTGTCGGATATTATCGGCGCACATATACTCAATGTCGCCCAACAAGATTATGTACCACAAGGTGCGAGCGTCACTGTTCTTGTATCCGAGGGGCCAGTCGTAGAAGTCCCTACTGAATCTTATGAGGAATCCCCCGGACCTTTGCCTGAAAATGTTGTGCTGCAATTGGACAAGAGCCATATTACGGTGCATACATATCCAGAGTATCATCCTACGGAGGGCATCAGTACATTCCGGGCCGATATCGACGTGTCGACTTGTGGCGAAATTTCTCCTCTCAAAGCACTCAATTATTTAATTCGTTCGTTTGATACGGACTTGATGACAATTGATTACAAGGTACGCGGTTTTACCCGGGATATTCATGGATACAAGCTGTTTATCGATCACGACATCAGTTCGATCCAAAATTATATTCCCGAGGAAATTAAGGATTTGTTCCACATGATTGATGTGAATGTGTACCAAGATAATATTTTCCATACCAAATGCAAACGCAGGGAGTTTGATCTGAACAATTATTTGTTCGGATACACGAAGGATAAGCTGACACCGGAGGAGCAGGAGGATATTACGAAGCAATTGCAAATAGAGATGGACGAGATTTATTATGGGAAAAATTTTGTGAATTAGTAGCTGTAGTGGGGGAAAGAAGCGCATTTCCAGTCTACGCTTCGGCCTCCGCCCCACAAGGGGGGATTGACTGTCCGCTTCGGAATGAATGGCGGGAGCGCTTCAAACGTAGACAGTTTCGAGGAAGTATCTCATAAGTGAAGCTGAAATTCCCCGCCATTCATTCCTACGCTGAGTTGGGCTCCAGAGGCGCTTGGACTGGAAATGTACTTCTTTCCACATAGCTTTTTGTGCTTCTAGAATACTGATCCAAGTTGTCTTTAAGCGAAATACTCCATGCAGATTACACAAGAAGATGAAATAAAGATCATCTCCCTCAAGACCTCCAGACATAGACATAGCTGCCAAAAAGGTCTAACCTCCGAAATACTCTTCAGCTGTTCGAAAGTCATGTCACATGTTTGGAAGGAGACCGCCCGAACGAAGAGAGGATACAGGCGACTGGAAAACATGTGGCATGGCTTCTCCCGACCTCAACAGTGGGAGGTCATTGTTCTTTTATCTTCTCGAAGAGTTGGATTAAGATAGTAGGCCCGAATCTCCTCCAGCGTTTTTCTAGCAGGCTGCACGAATTCGCGGTCCCAATCTTCGGGAGGGGAATCCAGCGATATGCCCTTTTCCTGCAAGGTTCGAAATAGCTCCTTATCCGCTTGCGTAGGTATCCACCAGGTGTAGACAGGATTCGTTTTGCCATTGAGCAATGATTCGAACATAAATTTCACATAGGTAGCTGTAGAGAGCTCGCCGTAATTGACGTCGAATTCAGGCCCGGGAGCCGGATAATCCTCTGGATAGCGGAACGGGCCAAAGTGAATGGAAATGCCGAGAAAGCCGACAGGTGGAATGTTGTTTCCATACCCCGGGAGGGAGAACGGCAAATCTGCTGCGAAGTGTAGGCGAATCATGACGGAGTTGATGAATTGCCGTTCGAAGAAACTTTCTTTTTGCCAAATGCCGAGTTCTCGTGAAAGAGTATCCCAGTGAATAATGGACGTATTGTGCGCCAGCCAGAAGGCAGACGACATCTGTTCAAACGTTTTGTAAAATTCCTCGTCGTGATCATGGAATGGATCGAGCATGTCGAACAGGCTGAAGCACCCGTGTTTTCTTCTCCATTTTTGCGCGATGATCAGAAAATCAATCAATCGTTGGATTCGCAGCTCCGGGCTGCTCTCATTATTGGCAAACAGAAGCGTTGCTTCTATCAAATCGGCAGTGAAGTTGCCGTTAACAAAATCCCAGTAATTGATTTCACCAGCTTCTACACGTTCTTCGTTAATCCGCTTCGTATCCGTTTCCCATCGCGCAAAAGTGGTGACATCAATGCCGAAATAAAGCTCAGGCAAGAGGTCGTCCAAAATATGGAAGCGATAAGGACTAGACTGCTGGAACCAAGTTTTGATGAAGTCCAGGCGCGAAGAGGGAGACACGACTGCGGCCCGTTCCACATAGTTCGCTTTGGCAATCGTTGACTCGAATTCTTCAACGGATGAGGCGATCGCCACGAAAGGGGCTGCTGAGGTCAAGAAGTCCACGCCATCTTCATCGTTGTCGTATTGCACAATGATGTGCTGGAAGGTTGCCTCAGCCAAGGGAGATAACACGAGCTGATTCCAACGGTGCGCGGTTGTATCGTCTATGGCGCCGATGACGACGACGGGTTTGTCTGGTTCCCCGCGAAAAGAAATAGAGGCACCGTTTTGGACGACGATCTTGTTTTGGCAGCGTACGTTGATGGATGTACCTGCTTCAAAGCTGATGGAGGTCCCAGCAGCTATGATGACATCCTCTGGTCCGATCATGTACGGACCATTTTCTGCGCTTAATTCCTCCGATTGATTGATGATCCCCGATAGGCGTTTGTACTTATCCACGTGCAGTTGATAGGTGTGCTGTGGGTCTGGATCAGGCCCAATCGTCAACTGCACGTAGTAAAGACCATCTTCCTCCGGAAAAAACGGAAGGATGATGGGGGCGTTCGGACTATATTCAGCTTCTGCAAGTTTTGTTCGATGGATGTCATAAATTGTGATGGTAGTCAAAGGATGCGTCAGGTTACTCATATGGATTTCAATAGCGTCTGTAGAAGCAAGAAAGAGCTTGTACATCTCCACCTTAGCTTCAAGGTTAGGAGAAGCTTTTCGGATTCGTTTGTCCGTTTCCAGAATCGATGTATACGAGCTGACGGTCATGTGAAACAGGCTCCTATCAAAAAGGTATAGGCATAATGGAATAGTTTACTAGTAATTGACGCCTGAATATAGAAAAAGTTTTGAGTTTTGCAGGGTCTTTTGGTCTAGAAAATAAGAAAAAGGATAGGGGTCAGATGAGTTCTGACGATCCTATCCTTTTTCTTCAATTTATTAATCTCCCTATTTTCCGCCAGCCTGTGTGAGCATTTCCATCATTTCTTTGTAGCCGTGCTTTTTCGCATGCCCGAGAGGCGTCACACCATCGAAATCAGCGAGATTGACATTGGCATTGTGCTCGATCAGGAGCTTCACGATTTCCTGATGCTTCTTGCCACCATCGCCCAAAATCACTGCTTCTAAGAGAGCGGTCCAGCCCAATTTGTTGACATGGTCAATGTTGACATCGGAGGTGGTGAGCAGTTCCTTGACGATCTCGACATGTCCACGATCAGCGGCAGGAATCAAGGCCGTTCCGCCAAAACGGTTTGTAATGGTAGTGTCGGCACCTGCTGCTATCGAGGCTTTTACGAATGCGAACTGGCCTGCTGCACTTGCGAAGAGCAGGGGATTGTCTAAGTTGTTGTCCCGGATGTTGATGTTGGCTCCACGTTCAACCAACAAGTTGAAAACGTCCAGTTGACCGGAGTGGACCGCGATCAACGCAGAGGTACGGCCTCTGCTATCGGTGGCGTCAATATCCGCGCCTTCTGCAAGCAGCCTCTCAATCGCCGTTTTGTCTCCTTGACTGGTTGCTGTCAATAAGGCTTGATTCAGCTTATCCATTTCAACTTTCACCGCCTGGGTTGCTTGCTGCTCGCCACTCGTTAAGAGGGTATTCCAATTCATCTCACACCCCGACAGAATCATGACGGCGGTCAATAGACCTGCATACAGCACAGCGAGCCCACACCTTTCTTTTGATTTGGATACCTGCATCACACAAAAGAGGTAGTTCATAAGTCATCTTTTGATCACGAAGTAGTTTTGAGAGCAAACTCGGCATCGAAAGTAACGTTCACCTTCGAAGTCCGGCACTCATGTAGGTTTCCTACACTCCGCTCCTCCTTCTTCAGGTTCACGTTACTTTCTCGGTGCTGAAAAGCCGACTTTTTGAACTCTCATAAAAAGACTACTCGACTGTCAGCTCGGCAGAAGATTTGCCAGCCCAATCGCCGACAGGTGTTACCGTGTATGTGGTACCTGCTTTCAGTTTACCATCTTGCTGGATGTCAAACACGCCTGTGGTACCTTTACGGCTGGAATATTTGTACGTCGCCAACAGCTTTTCTCCGTCTGCACGAGTGAGTTCTACGCTGCGTCCGGAGAACAGCTCGTCTCCCGGGTCTTCAGTCAGGGAAACGGTGATAGAAGTTTCACTAACTGCTTTGGCTTCGCTAATTTGGAGCGGAGCGATTTCTTTTGCGACGAAGGTTGGATTCGCGATATTCGCCCAGTCGGATGTAATGGTGAACGTAACGCCCGGAGTCAGGACTTGGCCTTCTGGGAGACGGAATTTAATTTCTTGCTTGCCGTCTGTTGATTGTGTGAAAGGCACGTATTTCGCTACGATTGGCTGTCCGCCTTCCGGTGTAATGGTCACTTGTCTTGCCTGCATGGAAGAAATGATTTGATACGTTTTGCCATCTGCACTGTTGTTTTGATCCAGCACCAATGCATTTGCACCGCGCCCTCCGCTGTAGGCAGAGATAACATATCCGTAATCGATGACACCATTTGCTCGCAGGGACTCGATTTCAAAAGTGTCGTTTGTTACTTGGCGCACCTCTGTCATGTCGATCTTGGTTGCGTTACCTGCGAATGTGCCCGCCTTTTTCCCTTTGTATGTCAGGGTGTAGGTGGTTCCTGGCTTTTGAACCGAGGTCGGCACGATGTAAGTATTGGTAGAACCTGTTTTCAGACGTGGCATATTGGTCAGAGTCAGTCCATCGCTAAAGGCAAAGTCTTCTTTTGCTTTGGCAAATGCTTCGTTTTCTGCGGTCAACGGAGCATCGAACGTCACAATCAATGTAATTTCGTTCAAGGATTGCACGCTGGTGATGGTCGCTTTATCAGAAGGGATTGCCTGGCGAGCTACATTCAAGAGATAAGCGGCCTCACCGCGAGTAACGTTGCTGTCTGCGGAGAAGAAGCGTTCCGCCCAGTAGTTAACCGACTTCACATCACGCTTGAGCGCTTTTGCGATGATTTGCACGAATTCAGCATCTGTCACGGTTCCACGTGGATCAAATTGGCCATCTTTGGCTTGCATGATATCGAGGGATACCAGATCAACCGCGTATTTGTAGAACCAGTCATTTGCTTTCACATCCGTAAACGTTACGGATTTATCTGTTTTGCCGCCTTGCAAGCCAAAAGTGTGTGCGACCATTTTTGCCAGCTCGGCACGCGTAACTTGATTGTGAATATTACTGCCTTGCATGACTTTCAGCTTGGAGAGTTCAGTCACGGCTTGTTGGATTTCTTGAGCACTCAGAGGAGTGGAAGCTGCTTGCACGTTCAGTGCAGCGTAAGGCAGGGCTGCTGTGCCCATAACAGTTGCGAGCATCATGATCGCGATTTTATTGGAAAGCTTTTTCATCAGTTGGTCCTCCTTTAGATCAGTTGAGTGGGGTGTTGCTTGACTACCTGTAGGATAGTCGAGAGACCTAAACTGCCAAGAAACAAGAGATTAATAGAATCTAAAAAAGTTCTTAAAAAAATATAAAATGACCTCTACCGAAGCCTGGACGTGGAAGAGCGACCGCGTTTTAGCGGAAAGTCATTATGCGCTCCAGAAAGTTTAAGCAATGACGCTTTGAAACGGAGAGGTGATTAAACTTTCTTACACGTAAAAAAAACCTCCAGCTTTGACGTGGAGGGGAAAATCCCTCCTCTCATTTTCGCTGAAGGTTTTTGTGATGATCATGGTATTCACGCTTAGACAGTGAATCGGTAACCGGCACCCCAGACCGTCTCGATATACTGCGGATTGGACGGATCGATTTCAATCTTCTCCCGCAGCTTGCGAATGTGCACCGTAACGGTCGCGATATCTCCGCTGGAATCCATGCCCCAGATTCGTTCGAACAGCTCATTTTTGTTAAAAACCCGATTCGGGTGAGTCGCTAGAAATTCAAGCAGATTGAATTCTCTTGTCGTGAAAATAACTTCCTGATTGCGTACGTAGACTCTTCGGGATACTTTGTCGATGACGAGACCGCGAATGTGAATCTCTGCGTTCGTTGGTTGAGGTTGTCGGGCTGTCAAACGCTCGTATCTTGTCAGATGGGCTTTTGCTCTGGCGACCAATTCGCTTGGGCTAAATGGCTTTGTTATATAGTCATCGGCACCGAGATTAAAGGCGCGGATTTTATCGATCTCTTCTTTTTTGGCGGAGACGATCAGGATTGGCACTTCTTTAACTTGTCTGATCTGGCTGCACAATTCGAAGCCGTCCATGCCCGGAAGCTGCAAATCAACGATGATCAAACTGTAGTCACCATTGATGGCAAGTGGCAAGCCTTCGCTGCCAGAGTGGCATAAATCGACCTGAAAGCCGTTCAGTTCAAAATAATCCCGCTCCAGCTGAGCGATAGTCGTCTCATCTTCAATGATGAGGATACGTGAAGACATGGGAATGTGCACCTCCTATTGTTTGTGGATACGTTTTAACGTAAAGAACAGACTCGTGCCTGCGCCTTGCTTGCTCTCCACCCAGATTTTGCCGCCGTGACCCTCGACGATCTGGCGCGCGATGGAGAGTCCCAGACCGCTACCGCCCGTGGAAGAATTACGGGATTGCTCCACCCGATAAAAGCGCTCGAACAGGTGAGGAATGGCTTCTTGCGGGATACCGATGCCGTTGTCTTTTATTTCAATGGTGGCCCAATGAGCGTCCGCTTGAACCGAGACGCAGATGATTTTTTCAGGTTTATCCATGTATTTTTGCGAGTTGCCAATGATGTTTAAGACGGTGCGCTTGATTTTTTCCAGATCGGCGATGACCAGGGTGCCTTCTGCTGTTCGTTGATTCCATTGAATCGTGATGCCCTTCTTTTCCAAATCGTAGTGCAGCTCGTCGATGCAATCATCCAAAAACCGCACGATATCTACATGTTCAAACGTAAAGGGCACTTGCTTCAGATCGAGCTTGGAGTAGAGAAACAGCTCATCAACGAGCAAGTCGAGGTCTACTGCCTTGGAGTAAATGATGTTGACGTACTTGTCCATTTTCTCCGGGGTATCAGCTACGCCATCGCGGATTCCCTCGATATAGCCCTTGATATTGGTAATCGGTGTCCGCAAATCATGCGAGATGTTGGAAATTAACTCTTTGCGGCTTTCTTCGTCCGCAAGGCGCAGTCGCACTGATTCCTGCAATCGCTTGCGCATGTTTTCGAACGCTTCGTTCAGTTGTCCAATCTCGTCCTTTGTGTACAAATGGAGCTCAAAATCCAGATTGCCTTCCTTGATGTTCTCAGCTGAATTGCGCAGTAAATCGAGCGGCTTGACGACGCTGCGAGTAATCCAGCGGTATAACAAGACGTTTGCGATGACAATGACGCCGAGGAGGAGGAACACGAGCATGGGCAGCAGTTTGCGGATAACCTCACCAAATGGACTGCGCTCGCGGATCACAAAAACACTGCCTTTTGCTCCATCTGAATATTTGAAGTCAAACTTGGCATACGCATAAAATCTTTCGCCGATGTTGAACGTGTTGCGAATCTGGATGTTGTCCAAGTCATAGGGCGGCAAGCTGTTTTCCAACTCGGGCTGATTGATGGTTGGGGAGGTAAAGACTTGATTGCTCTCTCTGCGGACATACAAGCCGGCTCGTACCGTTTTGAGCTTGAAATCGTAATCGGCAAGCAGCTCCTGATTTTGCAACTGATCCGGCTCATTCTTGGCAAGATATTTCAATTCAAGGAAAATATTCTCTTCTTGTTCTGTCAGCGGATTGAGCTGATAATGCACTTTATAAAAATCGCGAAAGCTGTTGAAATCGCCTGTCGCAGCAATCGTAAATAGGCTGGCGGCTACAAAAAACGTCAGCAAGCTAATTACTAGCATCCCTGTGTAAGAGAGTAGCAGCTTGATACGGATGGACATGGACTCACCTACTTTCGATAGGGTGAAAATTTATACGCAAGATGACAAGTTCATTATATACAAGACGTCCAGCTGGTAAAGCATATTTACTTGGAACTCAGTCAAAATCGGTTATACTAGCAAGTAAGAAAACGAGAGCTTTGTATGAATGGGAAGGACGGGGATATTCATGAAAGTAGCCATTGCACAGCTGACAGCGACGATGGATAAGACGCAAAATTTGCAAAAAGCAGCCGATTACATTGCTAAAGCAAAGGCAGCAGGGGCAGATTTTGTAATCTTGCCTGAAATGTACAGCGCACCTGCCACGCCAAAGTCGGGAGTAACCCCAGCGGAGGTGGCGGAAAAGCTGGATGGCCCATTTGTTTCCGGCTTGGCGGAGCTAGCTTCGGAGCATGGGGTTTATGTGGTTTGCGGGGTGTTTGAATCCATCGAGGGTGATGAAAACCGTGCCTATAATACGACCGTTTTTCTAGGGCGTGAAGGACAGCTGCTGCATGCGTACCGGAAGACACATTTGTACGATGCCTTTTCCTACACAGAATCGGACTTCATCGCGCCTGGGGATAATCTGTATCAAGTGGTGGAAACGGAATTTGGCAAAATCGGGCTAATGGTATGTTATGAGGTGCGCTTTCCGGAAATCGCGAGACAGTTTGCGCTACAGGGTGCCGATATTTTGTTTGTGCCAGCAGGCTGGGTAGCGGGAGCGATGAAAGAGGATCACTGGGAGACGCTGGTTCGTGCGCGTGCCATTGAAAACACAATGTTCGTATGTGCGGCAGATCAGGTCGGAAATATTTTTGCCGGACGCAGCATGATCGTCGATCCGATGGGTGTCGTGATGGCAAGTGCAGGAGAAGAAGAAACGTTATTGATCACAGAACTGGATGTAAGTCGGATTGAACGAGTACGGGGCAAATTGCCAAGCGTTGCGAACCGCCGCGCAGAACTGTATACCAATTAAATGCCTATGCACACTTTCTCTTTTGTTCAATATGATGGTAACAGATAACTAGTCATTATTTTGGCCCTTATGTAAGCGTCACCATCATGAGAGAGGGAGTGTGTACGAATGTTCTGGGTCGTATGGGCTGTCGTTGGTGTGGTCGTTTGGTGGGCAATGAGTATGATCTGTACAGGAAAAGCGGCGGGATCAGGCTGGTGGGCTTCGCTCATTGCTGCTCTTTTGGGTAGCTGGCTGGGCGATTTGGTACTGGGTGATTGGCTGTGGATGTGGGCCGGCTTCAACGTCATTGCCGGAGCCATCGGTGCGGTCGTCCTCACTTGGCTGTGGAATTTGGTGGTGAAGCAGCTTAAATAAGCGAAACGATTTCGTATTACTAACTAACCAGGGATCGTCCAAATGGGCGGTTCCTGGTTTTCTTATGCTGAGCTGTAGTGGAGAGAAGAATATTTCCAGTCTAGGCTCCAGGCTCCGTCCTGCTGGGGGTTAAGACTGCCCGCTCCGAAGGGATTCGCG
>NZ_PXZL01000012.1 GCF_003013405.1 Brevibacillus formosus
GTATACAAGGCGTTGCGTACATTCTTTGGAAAGAAGGAAGCTGTGAAGTAATCCGTAGAAGCAACCGGGCGAGAAATCGTCCGGTTGACTTCTATTTGTTTGCATGAGCCACATGAACAAAATGTGAGGGGTGTTATAAATGTATCCACAAAAGCATCGGATGCGCAACACGGGAGCCTTCACTTTCTTGGCATACTTTACATTGGGCGCAGGTGTACTGCTATTTTCCATCGGTTTATACAATGCAACAGGTCTTCAGCTGCACGAAAAGGGGTATTATATCGCATGCATGCTTCTGGTAGCAGTTGGATCGATTTTGACGCAAAAAGTAGTGAGAGATAATGCAGAGGATCGAGCGATTATTGAGGAGCAGGAAAGAGAATTTAACTTGAAGGTATCGAAAGCGGAGAAAGAAACGCCGAAATAGCGCTTATTAGAAAAACCGTCACGGTCATGCCCTGACGGTTTTTCTAATGAGCGCTATAAACTCCTCTGCTTTCTCGATGTGTGGAGCGTGCCCCACATTTTCCATGACAATCTCCTGATAGGAACCACCAGCGCGCTGATATTGTTCAAGCACGTCACGAATTTGGGAGACCATCGGCTGCGGGGGATATTCGTCTTCCCCCGGCCATCCGGGGACATGGCCAAGCTTGCCCAGCGTACCGAAATCAGCCAGCGACTGATCCGAGACAATGGCATCATCCGCACCGCGAATCCATAAAATCGGACACTTCGGCTCCATCTGGACAATACCGGACAAATTTACGTATTTGGGGGAAATCGCATTCGTAATCCCTGTCGTTCCAGGAGCAACACCGGGCCAATCGTTTACGTATTCAAAGGCACCAGGGTAAAAGTCCTCTCCCGTTCTCGTAGAGAGTATTGCGCTCACATAACGGTCTTCCTGCTCTGGGCCAACTTGGAATGGGGGCTTGAAATAAAGCTGATTCATAACATTGCGAGGACTGGAGGGAGATTCATTGCCCATATCTTTGGCTGCAATCCTTTTGACCAGCTCGGAGTTGGCTGCTCCCCCACCCGAGCCCGAAAAGCTGCTGTAGCATGGGGTGCCAGCTATATCCTTGGTTCCACCAAAGCCGTAAGGGGACATGGGGGCGATGAGAATCAGAGAGCGGACTTCCTGCGGGTGATCGATGGCAAACTGCATCGCGATCCCGCCACCCAACGACCAGCCGGCAAGATGGACGGGCGTTGGCAAGTCCAATGCCCGAATAAACGAATGAAGGTCATCCGACCAGTCTCGCAAACCGCGTGTAGCATCAATGGGCAATGCTTCACTTGCTCCATAGCCACGCATATCAGGTGCATACAGACGGTACTGGTCACATAGAGCCGCAATGGTATCATCCCAGAACAAGTTGGCTGATGCATTGCCGTGAATGAGGAGAAGCGGTTCTCCTTCCGGTACGCCTGCTGTCAGGTAGGAAACGAGCAATCGATCGGTCTGAATCGTTTTGGTTTCGATTCGTGCATCCATCAATGATGTGCCTCCTTTCAAATCCCTAATATCAGAATATTCCTATTATATGCCTGTTCAGTTACAAAATGAGAAAAGAAAACAACCGCCCTTGAAAAGGCGGTTGCAGGAAGGTTAATTATGGAGACCACGCATCTGCTGTTCGATTTTCTCAAAGCCGCCTGAAACCTTAACGACTTCGTCTTTTTGCTCAGAAACGAGAACAAGCACTTCTTCCAGACTCTCTTTGTTCTTGTCGGTAATATCTGCGTTGACTTCTACTTTTGCGCCGACTTCCTGAATCATGCTGTGAACATGGACGATGAACTCTTGCAGGTTCTTCGTTTTATCTGCGAAGTTTTGCATGTAGTTGTCTACATTGGTGAACATTTCTTGTACTTCGAGGATGCCCTCGCTATTTTTCTCAAAAGAAGTCTGCGACTCGGAAATCATATCTGATACGAGCTTCATTTTTTCGCGGATGGTCATGAGCAGGCTCGAGATCGACTCGGAGGATAGCTTGGAGGATTCAGCCAGCTTGCGTACTTCATCTGCTACGACAGCAAATCCTCGGCCGTGTTCGCCTGCGCGAGACGCTTCAATCGTGGCATTGAGTGCCAACAGATTGGTTTGTGCAGAAATATCGGAAATGGTTTGAATGATTTTCCCAATCGATTCGGTTTCTTTATTGAGCTCTTGAATCAGCTGGTTCGTACCTTGGATGTCCTTGATGAATCGTTCAAAGTCATTGCCGATGTTGCCAATGCGTTTTCCACTCTCGCTAGTGGCTTCTTTGGTCGATTCTACGTACTCATGCATCTCTATAACAGAGCGGGTCATATCCTCAACTTGCAAATTCGTCGAGCTCATTTCCCGACGCAGCTCGTCTGTATTGCTGGTCTGGACCGTAAAGGACTCCATAATGTCTTGCAGGGAAGCGACGGTTTCGACAGCGCGAACATTTACACCGTCCGTCACCTTGTTCAAATTCTCTTGATAGTCTTGCATAGAGGTGAGTGATTCATTGATCTGATCCAGAACACGTTGTAACGATTCCTTCGAGGCAATCGCTTCTTGCTTTTGTTGCTCACTTTCTTCTTGCAGCTTGTTATTGAATACAGCATGCATCATGCTCGTGATAGAGACGAAGCAGAAGGTGAGCAGGAAGTACATCAGATCAAGATTGCTTGTCGAATGGAAAATCGTTTCTCTTTGTGTCAGGAAGTAGTAAGAGACAATGCCCAATGTCGATACAATTGTCAAAATATTAATGAGTCGGTCTTGATAAATCCCCATAACTGCTACAAAGAACATAATAGTCATGATATTGATCATATGCGGGTCCAGTCCAACTATGATGAACATAAAGAGCCCAATTACGGCGAAGTTGAAAAACTTCATGAAGGGCGCTGCTTTTTCCCGCAAGCTCGGGCGATTGGAGATGTAAGCAAAAGGTGCCAGCACACCATACAAAATACCCAGTACCGTGATAACGAATGTGTACGGTACGCCTAGAAAGAGGTTTAAGATCTGAACAACCGTAATAATACTTGCGAATACGATTACGACCCAATTGTTTCTTCTTCTCAATAGATCAATGTGATCCATGTTACCCACCTACCTCGACTTTTACTTGATTGGATGACGACGAATTGTACCAGGAATATTTCGGATCGTGCTTATTGTCATAGACATCTTTGAGATGGAAGAGGGTCGGAATAGCATCGGCCCCTTTATAAAAGACGATATCTTTGGTCTGAGTCGCCTTTACTTGATACTTCTTGTTAATAAATTTAAAAAATGTCGGATCTGCCACCCCGATTGCGTGGGTATAGCCATGCTTTTCAGCGTAATCTATCATCAAGCAAATTCCTTTTTGCCCTAGTTGTCCGCGGTATTTCGGCAAAACAGCGAGACTGTCTACCTCCATGACTTTCATATCTTCTGTAACAACGTCCTGAAAAAGTGATTTCATATAAGCACTTGATTTGGAAAAGGGCGTCATTTCAAATGTTCCACCTGCTTCACCATCTTCGGCGATTAGGAGGAACTGAGCTGAGCCTTCTTTCGCGTACTCCATCTCGAAGCCCATGCTTGTCCATACTGTTTCTTTGATTTCATGAAATTTAGCTAACTCTTGTACGGTTTCTACTTGTTTGTACATAACTTCTCCACTCCATCGTTTTCTCTGATTGAACTATGTTGTGTATGTTTGTCGTCTCAAAAGTTATGTTTTTCCATCCGTTGCAAAAATGAAAGTGCTTTCATCCTCCTTTCAAAAATGTCAACACAAAAAAAGGCCATTCCATCAAAATGGAACAACCGAAGCTACCAACATCGAAAATGGTCTCATGATGATGGCAACCCGGCTATCATGGTCAAAGAAGACTGTAGACCCGTGGTTTTGCGTCGCCACCTTTCGATGACTTTGCCTTTTGCATTTTTTAGCAAAAATTGTAAAAGTGTGTCGAATTTTGCTAGACACAATCATGCAAAATATAAGCCATTTGTATTAGCCGTGTCAAGTTTTGGTAGGGAGAAGTAACTAATTGTTCATAATATAAGAACGTACGAAAAAACCAGTTGCGGTATCAACTGGTTCTTCATTAAGTAGGGAGTAGGGCGTTAGGCTAGGGTGCGCAGAATGTCAATAACTTCAGTAGGCTCCATTCGCTTTTTGTAGTCAGGATCTAAGGATACTGACCGGATTACGCCCTGTTTATCGAGGATATAAGTAGCGGGTATGGGGAGTGTCCATGAATCGTCACTATTAAAACGAGTGAGATCGATATCTAATGATTGGTAGGTATCATGTAAATACTCAGGCAGCCTGAATCTTAGTTCATATTTTTCTGCTACCTGATTATTGGTATCGCATAAAATGGGGAAACTCAGACGATTGTTCTCTTGCATAGTAAGAGAGTGTGCAGGAGATTGTGGACTTATGGCAAACAATTGGGCACCCAGTGAGTTTATTGTATCGATCTGTTTTTGGTACGCTTGCATCTCCAAATTGCAGTAGGGGCACCATGATCCACGGAAAAATGTGAGGACGACAGGACCTTTTACGATTTCTTCCGACAAAGTAATGTTCTTTTCAGTATGATCGTTCAACGTGAAATCAGGCGCAATCGAACCAAGCGGCAAGCCCTTTGCGTGTCCAGAGGTCCGCAGCTCCTCGATTGATCTTGTAAATGCATCTGTTACTTCACGGGTGAGGAAGTCTGCTATTTGAATGGTTGTAAAATCTAGCTCTTCGCGCAGGCTCTGAAAATGTGGTTTATCCATATGTCGTTCCCCTCTTTTTCGAAAGAATAGTAGAAGCCATAGCTTTACGATATCTTTCTTTTTGAGCGAAAGATGTAAACTGGATTACATTTTCTTCAAAATTTTGTCCCGCTGAATAGAAATGGATTTAAAGCCTGTTTGAATCAGTTCTTCTCTTGCTAAAGCACGTAATGCTACCGTCACAGCTTCCCTGGATGCCCCAACAAAATTGGCGAGTTCTTGATGGGAAAGAGGTAAGTCAATTTGTTGAAACGCCGAACTGTTAGGATTGCCAAATTGATCGGCAAGCTTTACTAACGTGGAAATAATGCGATCTTGTAAAGGGAGAAGGGCAAGATTTTCGGCTGCTTGGCTGATCGAAACCATTCTATCGCTAATGATCTTCATGATCTTCATCATCAGTTGCGGATGTTCGATGAGGTAGCTTTCAAATTTTGCTTTACTCATTTTACAAATGAGGCAGTCTTCGATGGCTTCTATATACATCTCCCTTGTACCTAGTGAGAGGAGATCCACTTCTCCAAACACATTGCCTTCCCCGAGGATATCGAATGTGAACTGCCGACCATCCCGATTTACTTTATATAAACGTACCTTCCCCTGCTTGATGAAGTAGAAGCCCTCTGAAAAAGTTTCTGGTGTTTGAATGCACGTATTTTTGGGAAAAGGGGTTAAAGAGGTTAATTGATCAATTAAGCGCAAACTTTCCTCGGATAATGAATTCAACAAATAAAATTGGGATAAATGTGTGATTCGGTTCATCATTTCTGTTCGGTTTGGGTCTTCAGGATCGTTCTTTTCGCTTTGGTGACAATTCTTTTCGTCTCCTTTGTATCAGAGGTTTTTAGCCACTCGTCACAAAGCTGTGTCACCCAGTCTGGTTGTGATTTACTCGCATCGTTCAACCAATTCCCTACAGAATCTTGTACATATTTGGATGGATCTGACTTCACTGGTGTGAGCAAAGGCAGGCAGCGAGCGGGCTCATTTTTCAATGCGTCAATATGCTTACACCAGACACCTCGAGGGCGTGTGGCTTCTACCGCAAAGCGGCGAATATTTTCGTCGGCATCAAGTACCCATTCGCTCAGGAGTTGAATGGAATGGTTCAGATCATGCAAGAGAGAATCTCGAATCGCCATCCATGCGATCTCTCTCACTCCAAAATGATGATCAGCCGCGAATTTTCTTATTTGTACTAGTTTTTCTTCTAGAGATAAGGTGTTGTCCAGGCCGATAATATAGGCACTCCAGCAACGCACACTGTCTGACTTGTGGTTGGCCAACGATAGGAAAACAGGAGACGTAGCTGTGGGTTCACACGATTTGTGTAAGATCGCAAGCAGTTCTTGTCCAATCAGACGGATAGCTTTCATTCCGCTCGTTGATCCGGTCTCTTCTAACTGACCAACAAGTTGAGGGACATACGCGCCTAAGCTCCTTTTCTCGTGTGTACCGAATCCGGCATTTCAACAAACTCCTTTTCGCAGTAATGGTAAAAGTATACATAAAAATCACCCGTAACAAAAATTTTCCAACTATCCGATAACTAGAAGGAATAGGAGGGGATTCTTGATGAAGGAAGTAAAAGTGATTCAATTTTACTTTTCCGGAGGCGGTGAAATGATTAGCATCGAAACGACGGAACCGGAAGAGATCATTCAAATGGTCGCTAATCAAAACGACGGATGGCTCCAGTATGATGATGTTGTCATTAACGTGAGAAATGTTTTGTATATCAGAGTACGCAATCAGGCGTAAGAATAAGAATAAGAATAGGAAAAGAGCGTCAAGCTCTAGCACGAAAAAGCTCTCCTTTGCATATGGAGGGCTTTTTCGTGTTGGAGGAGCTCAGTTGGTTATTCTATTAATAGAAGAAAAAGGAGGGTTACAATATGACGCTGGAAGAAGTCATGCAGAAGCTCGAAGCGATGGGGACTGAACAGACGAAAAAAACGTTATTGCGGCATGGGGCGAAAGAGCCTTTGTTTGGCGTGCGAGTCGGCGATATGAAAAAGCTGGTCAAGGAGGTAAAGCGTGATCAGCAGCTCGTCCAGGCGCTGTACGATACGGGAAACTACGACGCCATGTACTTGGCCGGATTGACGGTAGACCCAAAGAGCATGCCAAAAGAGCGGCTACAGGCTTGGATCAAGGAAGCCTCTTGGTACGCGCCAGCCGAGTATACGGTTGCGAGTGTAGCCGCTGAGAGCCATTTTGCCATGGAGTTGGCACGAGAATGGATCGAGTCAAAGGAAGAGATGGTAGCCACATGTGGGTGGAACACGTATTCGAACTACTTGTCGATTACCCCCGACGAACAGCTGGATAAAGAAGAAATCAAACGACTCCTCATGAGAGTAAAGGAGACGATTCATCAGGAACAGAATCGCGTACGGTACACCATGAATCAATTCGTTATTTCAGTAGGCGCGTATGTACCGGAACTTCATCAGGAAGCGCTGGAAGTGGCCGCAGCGATTGGCAAAGTACATGTGGACGTCGGACAGACAGCGTGCAAAGTTCCTTTAGCTACGGAGTATATCAAAAAGATAGAGGAACGAGGGAGTGTCGGAAAAAAGAAAAAGACATGCATTTGCTAGTCGGGCATTTTTCTCAATCATTTGGCGTATATTTCTAAGGTGCTTTTGTTTAGTAAAGTATCGACTATTTCTTGCTAATGTGCTATCATGATACCTTGTTAACGTATTACCACTTTATCAGAGTAAAACATAGAGTAGGGGAACGAGGGGGATCATCACGATGAAGAAAATAGCATGGATGTCATTGTTGTTGAGTGCGATGGTTTCATTGGTAGTGGGCTGTTCCAGTACAAATACTGGCGCTGACGCGAACAAGCTGATTATCGGAATTGATGATAAGTTTGCACCAATGGGATTTCGGGATGAGAAAAATGAGCTAGTTGGCTTTGATATTGATTATGCGCGTGCAGCCGGCGAAAAAATGGGAAAACAAATCGAGTTTCAACCAATCGATTGGAGTGCAAAAGAGTCTGAACTAAACAGCGGTCGTATTGACTTGATCTGGAATGGATATACGATTACAGATGAGCGAAAAGGAAAGGTTCTCTTTACCAAGCCTTATCTGAAAAACGCACAAGTAGTGGTCACGATGGCAAATAGCAGCTTGACCAAGCTCTCAGACTTGGCCGGTAAAGGAATTGGTTTGCAAAAGCTGTCTTCCGCAGCTGACGCGATTAATGCGAGTGATATCAAAAATCAGGTCAAATCGATTACTGAGTTCCCTGATAACGTGCTGGCACTGAGTGATTTGAAGATTGGGCGTGTAGAAGCAGTTGTCATCGACCAGGTTGTGGCTGATTACTATATGGCAAAAGAACCGGGTACTTTTAAGAAGTTAGAAGAATCGCTGTCCCCTGAGGAATATGGAGTAGGTGTCAAAAAAGGCAACGAGGCATTGTTGAATGAGCTGCAAAAAGCACTGGATGCGTTGAATCAGGATGGTACAGCTGCAAAAATATCGGAAAAATGGTTCGGCGAAAATCGTGTATTGAAATAAGAAGAACAGCGATGGCTTCGCCGCTTGATTGGCGAAGCCACGCTTTTATTTTCAGGATTAGGAGCATACCAAGATGAGCGTAGACTACATTCTCTCCATTACGAAGCCCATGCTAGAAGGGGCGCAGATGACGGTGCTGTTGTTTATCATCGCCATTCTGCTTTCTATTCCATTAGGTTTTTTGATCACCTTAATGGCAAAAAGCAATAATAAGGCGCTGTCCTGGTTCGCGCATACGTATGTGTATGTGATGCGTGGGACACCTCTCTTATTGCAGCTGTTGTTTATTTGCTTCGGGCTGCCTCTCTTGCCCGTAGTGGGAGAGTATTTGGTGATGGATCGATTCGTCGCTGCATGCGTCGGCTTCGTACTGAACTACGCAGCGTATTTCGCGGAAATTTTCCGTGGAGGACTGCTGTCAATCGACAAAGGACAGTACGAGGCGGCGCAGGTCCTCGGCTTCAGCAAATGGCAGACGACCAATAAGATCATTTTGCCTCAAATGTTTCGCGTGGCTTTGCCTGCCGTCGCAAATGAATCCATTACCCTCGTAAAAGACACAGCACTGCTCTATGCGGTTGCCGTTCCTGAATTGCTTCACTTTGCACAAACGGCTGTGAATCGCGACTTTACCATCGTTCCGTTTTTTATTGCCGGAATCATTTATTTGTTGATGACGCTATTGTTGACGTTGTTCTTTAAGTGGCTGGAAAAAAGGTTCAAATTCGAATAAAGGGCTGGCTCAATATGGATATCATTCAAGTATCGAATCTAAAGAAATCATTTGGCAATCAGGAAGTTTTGCGAGATGTCTCGTTTTCAGTGAAAAAGAACGAAGTCGTAGCAGTAATCGGACCATCTGGCTCCGGCAAAAGCACAATGCTACGCAGCTTGGTCAATCTGGAGCAGGTGAATGGTGGCAGCATTCGTGTGCAGGATGATTATTTGGTGAAGGACGGCGTTTATGCCGGCAATCAAGAAATCAAGCAGATTACATCGAGAATGGGCATGGTCTTTCAGCATTTTAATCTGTTTCCTCATCTCACAGTAAAAGAAAATCTGGAGATCGCACCACGCGTAGTCAAAGGTGAGGCGTCTTCGGACATCCAGAGAAAGAGTGCAGAGCTCTTGGAAAAGGTCGGCCTGTCTGATAAGGCAGACGCGTATCCAGCAAAGCTCTCAGGCGGACAGAAGCAGCGTGTGGCGATCGCCAGAGCACTGATGATGAACCCGCAAATCTTGTTGTTTGACGAGCCTACGTCTGCGCTTGATCCCGAACTGACAGGTGAGGTCCTGCAAGTCATCAAGCAGCTTGCCCAGGAGCATATGACGATGATGGTTGTGACGCATGAGATGGGATTCGCACGCGAGGTGGCGAACCAAATCATGTTTATGGACAAAGGGGAATTCGTAGAGTCGGGGACACCGGAGCAATTGTTTACAAACGCTAAATTCGAGCGGACCAAATCTTTTTTGCATCGCGCATTAAAATAGAGAAGATCAATAACAAATGCCCTCAGTGCCAGGAAGACAGACTGAGGGCATTTTTGTATTGACAGGCTACATCACCTGATAGTTCAAGTACCGTTGGCTGATGAACGAATGAAAATGATCGCTGAACGAATCAGCATTTAAAAACGCATTGTAAGCGTAAGGAGTGACCCGACAGTAAACGACCTCGCGTCCATCGTGAAAACGGATGTAGAGGTGGCTTGCATCCAGATCGTAGCGAGCAGCTTTGATCAATTTCGAATCCAGTTCCTTGTAGGTAATTTCTTGGGGTTGGTTCTGACTTGGCAGAAATTGGCGAAAAAAGGATCTCAATGTTCGTGCAAACTCCTTTATCTAAAAATCGGCTTATCTATTTCTACGAGTCTTCATTTTACGCAAAAATTTGGATTCGGAATACAAAAATAGCACACCGATTGCAAAATAGGCTAAGAGAACCGTATTCAGAACGATCATTGGAAAGTCGGCAAGCATGTAAGTGCCTCCTGTAAGAGAGAATGAAGTCACGAATGAAAAGTAACCTGCTCCAAAAAAGTAAAAATCTTCTTTTCGCTTCATTCTATGGACCTATCATCTGGTTGTGTATAGAAAAGAATGATCATCCGAAAGTATGTAGACTCATGAAAAATGTGATCGAATATAGTCTATATTACCTATTTTATTATTGTCAATAATTGCATAGCACCAAAAGTGTTATCCGGAAATTTCCTTGATGAACTACCTTGTATCACGAGGTATAGTGTGATAATCTCTAGGCATGTCACGGGGAGGAGATGCTTTTGTGAACAAGGAGTTGTTGAAAGGAAGCATTGATTTATTGCTTCTCTCGCTGATCGCACAAAAAGATCAGTACGGCTATGAGTTGGCCAAGAAGATTCGCGATAAAAGCGATGAGTTGTATGAAATCGGTGAAGGCACACTATACCCTGCCCTAAAACGACTGGAGACGCAAAAGGCAGTGGAGTCTTACTGGGGGGAAGCCAACGAAGGCGGACGCCGCAAATATTATCGGATTACCAAGACGGGCCAGGGGCTTCTTCAAGACAAGATGAAGGATTGGCAGAGCTTGAGCAGACTCATTTTGCTTTGCAATGAGGGAAGTGAGTAAACGAATGAAGCTCGAAGATTATGCAGAACAGGTTGTCAGTCACTTGCCGTGCTCGAAATGGGAAAAGCGGGATGTCAAAGATGAGCTGATAGATCATTTGAACAGCATGAAAAGTGAGCTGGTCGAAGAAGGCTATGAAGAACAGGAAGCCGTTTTACTGACTATTCAACGATTTGGTTCGGCGAAAACAATCAGTCGGCAACTGTCTGAGTCCATGCCGCTTATTGATAAATACATCCGGAAATGGCTCCTGTCCTTGTTTTTCTTGTATGTAGCTATCTCCGGTTATCTCTTGTTATTTTCGCCGGATCGCTTCCGACGTAGAGCTTTTACCGTGGAATGGAAGCAAAGGATGCTGGAATACGGCGTCCCGCAATATACGCATCTGTTCCAAAATACGAAACCATTTCAAACCTTGGTGGATTACGTTTTTCATTATGATAATTACAGCTTTGGCATTGTGATGTATAACCTGATTGGCAATGTCATGTTGTTTGTTCCGCTTGGGCTGTTGCTGCCGCTGATATTTATGTCCTTTCAAAGCGTGCATCGTGTGTTTTTTCTCACGCTTTTGGCCAGTCTCATCATCGAAACATTGCAGCTGTTGTTTTCGTTAGGCAGCTTTGATGTCGATGATCTGCTGCTAAATGTGCTCGGCGGACTGCTTGGCTATGGGATGTTTCGAGTAGGGGCGACGCTGATCCACAGGCGACGGAACAGCAGCAAATTCGATGACGATCTGTCCTCCTCATCCTTTTAGCAGGAAGTGCTGTAAGAGTCTTTTGAGTGACCGAGGTCGCACAGTTGTAAGGCGGCCTTGGCAAAGGCTTTGTCCATTTTTTTTGCATATGTACATCGTAATACGATATACATAGTGAATCGATTTAGGAGGGTTTTTATGAAACGAACAACGATTTTCCTCATGGTATTTGTTCTCTTGCTCCAACTCGCCGTTGGTTGTGAAAGTAATAATGCTACTGAGCAGGCGCAGTCGAAACAGCATGCAGATTTTACTTTTGATGTGAAGCCGGAGACCTTCGAAGTGTTTGTCGAGAGAGACGGAGTGAAGGAAAGTGCTTCGGAGCCAATGCCTGCGCGCAAGGTAACGAATGTACAGAAAGGTGAACAAGAGATTGTCTGGAGCTACCCAGACGATCAGCTGGATGTCTCGATCAAAAAGAAAGAGGATCATTTGCAAATCACTCTGACCTCTACAGGAGCAGAGAGCTTTTCCTGGCCGACAGTAAAGGGAGCAAGCTACCTATTGCCTTTGGGCGAGGGGAAATGGATTCCTGCGGCTGACAGCAAGTGGCAGTCCTTTTTAAAAGAAGAGAGTCTTAGCTTTGCTGAGTCTTTTTCCATGCGCTTTTTTGCTGTGAACAAGAGCAAGTATGCGTTGATGTACGTCGTGGACAATTTGTTTAACAACACCGTCGATTTTGCCGTTGATCCGACGATTGCGTTTACGTTCTCGCACGAGTTCCCCACGATTAATCCAGACAAGACCTACGGGTTCCGCTTGTATGTCACAGACAACGATCCTGTTAGCGTAGCAGGTGTTTACAAGCAATATGTCAAGGAGCAGGGAGAACTGCTGACCCTGGCTGAAAAAGCCAAAGCCAATCCGAATATCGAAAAGCTTTACGGCGCTCCTCATTTTTACTTGTGGAACAAGAGCTTTCTATCAATCAACGATGTGAAATGGAATGTACTGAAGACGAAACTGAATGCGAGCTTCATCGGGGCACTTGAGCAAATCTTGGTTTCCAATGGGGTGGACGGAAAAGAGAGCATCCAGCAATTCCGCGAGATTCAGAAGCAGGATTACGTCGCGGATTATCAAAAGAAAGCGATCCTTGGCGGGTTGAATTACGCTTTGCGTTCCCGTGAGTTTTACAATCCGCAGCTATTTCCACATGTCGATGAAGAGATAAAAAGATCGTTTGAAAAAGGGATCGACACGTTGCCGGAATCACAGATGTACGACTTGAACAAAAAGGTGCTGAAAAGTGTGCTCCAAGATGTCGTTCCACCTGTGGAACAGTGGGGGAATGCCGACTCTACTGATCTCTTGAAAGAAATGAAAGCGGCAGGGATTGATCAGGCATGGATCGGTTTGCCGGATTGGACAGCAGCCTACATGAAGCCAGCATTCATTCAAAGGGCGAATGAGACAGGCTATTTGATTGCCAGCTACGATTCCTACCATTCGATTCATCAGGAAGAAAATCCCGATTGGAACACGGCTATTTTCAAGGATAAGAGCTTGTATGAGAACGCAACGATCTCAAAGAAAAATGGAGAGAAGAAAGCTGGTTTTCTCCAACAGGGGAGATTGCTGAATCCGACTCTCTCACTGCCGAGTGTCAAACAGCGCATGGATGAAATCATGAGTAACGATGTCGCTTTCAATTCGTGGTTTATTGATGTGGATGCTGCTGGAGATTTCAACGATGATTATTCGCCGCAGCACACGACGACTGAGGCCGAGGATATGAAGGCAAAGCTAGCGCGTATGGACTACATTCGCGATGAAAAGAAATTGGTCATCGGGTCTGAGACTGGAAATGACTTCGCCAGCCGGAGCATTGCCTTTGCCCACGGCATTGAAACGCCTGTCATCAAATGGGCAGATCCGGACATGCGAAAAAACAAGCAAAGCCCCTATTATGTAGGAGGCTACTGGTCCCCGGCGGGAGAGATTCCGGAACGATACGCCAAACCGGTTCCGATCAAGGAAGAGTATCGCCATGTATACATTGATCCTGCCTATTCTCTGCCACTGTACAAGCTCGTGTACAATAACGCGGTGATTACGAGCCATCACTGGGAGTGGGGCAGTCTGAAGATCAAGGATGAAGTCGGCACCCGTATGCTCAAGGAGCTGCTTTACAATGTACCGCCGCTCTATCATTTGGATAAAAAGATGTGGGATGCAAACCAACTATTGATCACGAACTATTTGAAGGTGTGGTCTCCTTTCCATAAAAAAGCGGTGCAACAAGAAATGACTGATTATCGCGTCTTGTCCGAGGACAGGCTCGTGCAAAAGTCGGTTTATGGGGAGGATCTGCAAGTGATCGCCAACTTCTCTGAGCAAGATTTCACGTATGAGGGGCAAGTGGTGAAGGCCAGATCAGCGCTGATTATGAACGGGAACGTTCAACAAACCTTCTTTGCTCCGGCGCAGTAGGAACGTTTGAAAAAGGCTGTTCGCGAAAATGAAGCGGCAGCCTTTTTTATGCTAAGGAGTTGGTGGGTATTTTTTGCTTTTCAAATCATATTGGAGTCGATTGATAAAGTTCATGGAAATACGGGAATAATGCCGTTCCTCCGAGCGCACCTCTGATTGCTGGGCGCAATGAAGCTTTGAATGAGCACCTGATCGGGTTGCATCTGATGGGAAGCTTGGATAAACCAGAAGAAGTGGCTAAGGCTGTTCTGTTCCTTGCCAGCGACGATGCCTCCTTCGTCACAGGGACAAGCCTGCTGGTCGATGGCGGTTATACTGCGCAATAAAATGTGTCTTTCTCCTCGCGTAGATTTGTCTACTCGAGGAGATTTTTTTGCAAGACCGCATCGGACAAATGCCCTACACCATCGTCCAAGCGGGCGCAAAACGATTCGAATATGCTGGGAATAATCCATAAGCGCAACGGGGAGGGAGGAGTTTTGCCGACTTTTGTAGGCACGGTGACCATTACCAATAATGTCGGGAATATCAATTTTGGCGATACGGCAAACAACTCTCCGAAAAGCGTAACCAAATCGTTTTCCGGTTCGGGTGGAAACAATAGCGGCAACGTAGTGAAGGTCATCAATGAAAATAGTCAAACCAATACATGGGTGGGTTCAGGAGCCGCTGGAATGAAGACGATGAAGACGATGAAGACAGGGAAGACAAAAAAACGGGTCCGTCGCGCAGCCCGAAAAGGCAAAAAGAAAAAGTCGCCTTGAAAAAGGCAGCGTGTGAAAGTGGACAAGCTCGATAATAGAATTGAGATTAAGACTATTGCGAATTTATGTGAATTGAGATAAAAAAGATGAAAGACGATCGCAGAAAGGGAGCAAACCAGATGACGAAAACAAATGAGGAATCACTCTTATTTACCCGTGTGAACAAGGAGACGCAGGCATTGCCGATTTCCATTGAGGATTGGGAGAAAAAGGCACGCGAGGTTTTGCCGGATGGACCATTTGATTACGTTGCCGGGGGATCAGGGGCAGAGGAAACGCTGGTAGAAAACCGGACAGCTTTTTCCCGTTGGGCAATCATTCCACGGATGATGCGGGATGTAACGAATCGCACGCTCAGTATTTCGATGTACAATCAAGCATTGCGCACACCGATCTTCTTGGCACCTGTAGGCATGCAGACGATTTCACATCCAGCTGGAGAGCTGGCGTCTGCCAAGGCGGCAGCAGCAGCTGGAGTGCCGTTCGTAGCCAGTACAGTTTCTGCTCACTCACTCGAGCAGATTGCAGAAGTGATGGGCGATGCCTATCGCTGGTTTCAGCTCTATTGGTCGAATGATCGAGAGGTTTCTGCGAGCATGGTCAGAAGGGCGGAAAAGTCAGGCTATTCTGCTATTGTCCTCACGGTAGATACCGTCATGCTAGGGTGGAAGCGCAGAGACTTCCGCAACGGGTATTCGCCACTGCGCGAAGGAAGAGGACTGGCGAATTACTTGACAGACCCTGTTTTTTGCTCGCGGCTCCCAGAGGTAACGCCGGAGAATGCAGTGGAGGAAGTGTTGAAAAACATTTATCATCCAGCGCTCAATTGGAACGATATCGCCTTTTTGCGTGAGCATACCCGTCTACCGATTTTGGTAAAAGGCATTTTGCATCCGGATGATGCGCGGCTTGCTTTAGAGCATGGTGTCGATGGAATCATCGTCTCCAATCACGGTGGGCGGCAGATGGATGGTGCTATTTCTACGCTGGATGCGTTGCCAGCGATTGCCGAGGTAGTAGCTGGCAAAATACCTGTCTTGCTCGACAGTGGCGTGCGTACAGGAGCAGATGTCGTCAAAGCGATTGCTTTAGGGGCCAATGCCATCCTGATTGGCCGCCCATTCCTGTATGGACTGGCTGTTGCCGGAGAGCAAGGCGTAGCGAGTGTGTTAGATACACTCATCCATGAATTTGACGTCGCAATGGCGCTGTCTGGCAGCAATTCTGTCACAGACCTCAATCGCAGCATTCTTGCGCGATTGTAAGGGTAGCAGCCCGTTCATACCCATTGAAAAAATGAGCCAGTCTTCATGCACTGGTTCATTTTTTTCGCAAAAATGTTATTTCTACGACAGTTGTTCTCGTTGATCTTTCGGTAAAACATGGTAAAATGGAACGAACTTGTATTCAGAACGTTACGATCCTTCTGTAAGGATCATTTTTTTTGACTGTATCCAAAGCAGGTGATGGAAATGAAAAATCAAACGATGTCTTCACTGACACCCCAAGATTGGGCAGGGCTACTACGTGAAAAAGATGGTGAGCTGAACATGGTTGTGAATGAGCTGGCAGATGTCAAATACGCTTTGGACCAATCCACGATCTTGGCAATTACGGACCATAAGGGGATTATTTTGCGGGCAAATGAGCAATTTTGCCGCATATCGAAATACGAACGAAGCGAATTGATTGGAAAGGACCATCGTATTCTTAATTCGGGTTACCATCCGAAAGGCTTTTTTAAAGAAATGTGGTCCTGTATTCGATCTGGCCAGGTCTGGCGGGGGGAAATTCGCAATCGCGCTAAAGATGGCAGCTATTATTGGGTCGATACAACCATCGTGCCATTTAAGAATCAAGCGGGCGAAATCTATCAATACCTGTCCATTCGCAGTGATATCACAGCTCGCAAGCAGATGGAAGACGAGCTCAAGCGCAGTGAAGAAAAGTATCGCATCATCGCGGAAAACACGTCGGATATCATCAGCATCATCAACCTGGATGGGGATTTTCTCTATTTGTCCCCGTCTCACAAGCGTGTATGGGAGCATACCGTTCCTGATGAGGAAATCCATAACCTGTTCGAGTGGATTGTGGAGGATGACCGGGATATTTTTGCTTATGCGATTCAGCATGCCTTCTCTACGCGTAAAGAGTACATGGTAGAGTGCCGGATTAACACCCAAAGAAACGATGTGATCTGGACAGAAAGCAAAATCAATCCGATTATGGATGAAGAAGGAAATGTGACCAAGCTGCTCCTTGTTACCCGTGACGTCACAGACAGAAAACAGTCCGAAGAGACGATTCACCACTTGGCTTATCACGATGCGTTGACAGACCTGCCGAATCGACGGATGTATGTCCAACAGCTCAGCAAGGAAATGATGCAGGCCAAGCGATTCCAATCGAATCTGGCTGTGCTGTTTTTGGATTTGGATCGCTTCAAGGATGTGAACGATTCTTTCGGTCATGATGTGGGGGATATGTTGCTGGTTGAAGCAGCAAAGCGTCTACAGGCATGCCTCAAGCCAGGGGATGTTGTGGCCAGGTTGGGTGGAGACGAATTTACGATTATGCAAAACCAGCTGCAAGATCGCAGCGAAGCGACTGCTTTGGCAGAGCAGATCATGTATCAGCTACAGCGGCCGTTTGAATTGGATGGTCATGTATTCAACGTGTCGTGCAGCATCGGCATCGCCTTGTACCCGCAGGATGGGGACAATCCCGAGGATTTGTTAAAAAGAGCCGATACGGCCTTGTATACAGTGAAATCGCGCGGGAAGAATGGCTATGACTTTTTCGATCCGACGATGGAGGCGAAGTCGCTGGAGCGAATCTTGATGGAAAACGAGATGCGGAAAGCCATTGAACAAGAGCAGTTCCAAATATACTACCAGCCCAAAATCGATATTGCGACAAGCGCAATGACAGGCATGGAGGCGCTCGTCAGATGGGTGCATCCAGAGCTGGGCATCATTCCGCCGAATCGCTTTATTCCCATCGCTGAAGAGACAGGGATGATCCTGGCGCTTGGGGAATGGATTTTGAAACAGGCGTGCAAGCAAAATAAAATCTGGCACGATCAAGGATATACCCTGAAGGTCTCTGTGAATTTGTCAGCGAGACAGATCTATCAAAAAGATCTGGTCGAGATGATCAAGGATATTCTTCAGGAAACAAATCTGTCTCCTAATTGGCTAGAGCTCGAGATTACGGAGAGCATTTTTGTCAAAATGGAAGAGGCGACGGCAGTCCTGCAACAGATTCGGGATATCGGCATCCAAATTTCCATTGATGATTTTGGGACAGGCTATAGCTCATTTAGTTATATTAAAAGCTTGCCAGTCGATACAATCAAAATTGACGCCTCATTTATTCGCGACATTCATCACAACCAAGAGAGTCAAGCGATTGTAAAAGCGATTGTCACGATCGCGCAAAGTCTCAATATGAATGTCATCGCAGAGGGAATTGAGCTGCACGATCAAGTAGCGGCTTTGAAGGAAAATGGCTGCGACCACGGTCAAGGTTATTTGTTCAGCAAACCGCTTCCGACAGATGATTTCGATCAGTTATTGCGTCAAGAACAGCAATAATATGCCAGGAAGCAAAGCCGGGTGAGAGCATCCGGCTGTTTCTTTTGTGTGGTACTATAGGAGGCGGACAAAAACATAAGTGCAAGTGTGCAGCTAGAAAGGGAGGCCCCTCGTGGGAAAGTTTTCGGGTAAGACTGTAGTCGCTGTTGCAAGTCTGGTGTTGATGTGGGGATTAAGCTGGTCGATCTACAAAATGTCGCTCGCCTATACTCCACCGATTTTATTCGCAGGAATGCGTTCGCTGATTGGCGGACTTCTCCTTGCTTTATTTATTTTACCGAAATGGAAAAAGATCAACTGGCGTGAAAACTGGTTGCGCTATTGTATATCTGCCTTTCTGAATACATTGTGCTTTTACGGCATTCAGACGGTTGGACTCGTGTATTTGCCAGGTGGATTATTCTCTGTGTTGGTGTATTTCCAGCCAATCTTGATTGGACTCTTTGCCTGGTTGTGGCTGGGTGAGAGCATGACAGTGCTCAAAATCATTGGGCTGATCATGGGATTCCTCGGGATACTTGCGGTCAGTGCAGATGGTCTGACTGGACAGGTTTCCATCGCGGGCGTCATTTTAGGCTTGTTGACGGCTCTGTCGTGGGCGATGGGTGTGATCTATGTGAAAAAAGTCAGTGCCAAGGTTGATTCGCTGTGGATGGTTGCCATGCAATGCATCATCGGTGGCGCGGCCTTAACTCTTTTGGGGACAGGCGTAGAAAGCTGGTCCGACATTGTCTGGAATGTACCTTATTTGATCGGTCTCAGCTATGGAGCTACATTTGGCGTGCCGATTGCCATTGTCATTTACTTTGGGCTTGTGAATGCAGGCGAAGCGAGCAAGGTGGCAGCTTTTACGTTTCTCGTGCCGCTCATCGCAGTCGTCACTGGCACTATTTTCATGGACGAGCCGGTTACCTATTCGCTTATCGCCGGTCTGGTATTGATCGTGTGCAGTATTTACTTGGTGAACTATCAGAAAAAGATACGACAGCCTGTAATTGCCAATCATCTCAATCGTTGATGGAGACGACAAAGAAAACAGCCGACACTTCACAGGTTCGGCTGTTTTTCTTATGGAGATTATACGTAAGGCTCTTTGTAGATTCCTTTTTCATAAATGTACTGAAGGCAAGCATCCGGCAACAGGAAGCTTGGATCGCCGCCTTTGCGGATTTCGTCTCGGATGTAGGTAGAGCTGATTCCCATGTTGATGCCCTTGCTCATAATGAGAAAATGCTCATCATGATTGCGCAGCAGCGCGTCCTCTGCGATCAGGTCAGCTGTCGGATAGCCTTCGCGCGACATCACGATGAAGTTGAACCCTGCGACCAGCTTTTCAGCGTTGCCCCAGTTCGACAGTCCCTCTAATAAATCCGATCCCATGATGAAAAAGAGCTCATCGTTCGGGTACTTCCTTTTCATGTGCATCATCGTATCGTACGTATAGGTTTCACCTGGCAAGGCATCCATCTCGACTGTAGAAATCTCGAAAAGAGGCTCGCCATATTGGTTTGTTTTGTGTGTGCTGCCAGCCAAAGCCAGTTTGAGCATGTGCAAGCGATGGACGTCCTCTGTCTGCAATTTTTTGTCATGACGCTTCGAAGAGCATGGTACGAAAATGACTTTGTCCAGCCGTCTCCGGTGAGCGACAGTCGCTGCCGTGAACAAATGGCTGTACGTGATGGGATCAAAGCTGCTGCCATAAATGCCGATTCGCATAAAAATTGCCTCCAATCGTCATGAGCCTGTTATTTTTTTCGAACAGTCATGCCTAGCTGGTTTTGAAAATGACCGAGAGCCCACTTGTGACCTTCGGGAAGAAAGCTCGCTACGGCATCCTCGTGGATGACGACAGAAAAGCCGTTATAGAAGCCTTCAATCGCTGTATGCAGCACACAAATGTCAGTGCAGACACCTACTAGATGAATCTCAGTAATACCTCTCGTGCGCAACAATAGGGCAAGGTCGGTGCCTTGGAAAGCGCTGTAGCGCGTCTTATCCATCCAGTGAATCGTATCTTCGAATTCCTCGTAAATGTCCTGAATGCTGCCATACAAATTCCGGCCAGCCGTACCGATAATGTTGTGCGGAGGATAGAGTCCAGTCTCAGGGTGGTACGGGTCCTGCTCTCGATGAGCGTCGACTGCCATGACGACAAAGTCGCCTTCTGCGAGGAAGTCGCGGATCAGCTCTCCAATGCGTCCTTCAATAGCCTGACCAGGCTCTCCACAAGTCAATGCACCATCTGTCGCGACAAAATCATTCGTGTAGTCGATCACAATCAAAGCTTTCATGGAAAAAACCTCCTGAATGTGGACTTTTTCAGTAAATCATGGCAATTGGGGTAAAACCTGTAAAGCGATAGAGCTTGGCTGGCGAATTCGAAAACTCGGTCGAGTAGACAGGCTGTCCGTCAGCCGAGAGAACTGGCTCGAGAAGTCCTTGCCGTCTGGTTGTCGCAAGCAGGCGCCGCTCAAAATTGCCGCGATCCTTTGCTGAAAAGGATGGAACGACGGTCTCGATCACTTGCAGCAGTTCACTCAAGGTAAACTCATCTGGCAAAAATGCTTTGGCGATAGTCGTTTGCAGCATCTGCTCACGAACGCGCTGTAAGGCGTCAGTCAAAATTTCACGATGATCAAAAGCAAGGTTGAGGGCAAAAGCTTCCTCGATCGGAAACAGCTGCGCGTCTGATGCATCGTCGTTTGCCTGTGCGTGCTTCAATAAATCTTCATGAACGAGGGAGACATAGGCAACACTCGGGATCCAACCACGAGGGTCTCTTCCCGGTTTGTAGTACGTCTTCAGCTGCTCGATGTGTACATCGCGGTCAATATTCGTCTCTTCTTTCAACTCACGATAGGCACATTCGTCCAGTGTCTCCGATTCATGGGAAAAACCGCCAGGCAAGGCCCATTGCTCTCCAAATGTATCGCTTTTTCGCTTGATCAGAAGAACGGCCAATTGCTTGAGTGGCAGCGATTTGGTTTTCGTTTGGCGCGGGATGGAAAGGATCGTAAAGAGGCAAATATCTGTAGGAAGTCCATCCGGCGAGCGGTACTTTTTCGTCCGAAAGTGGATGCGTTTGGCTCGAAGGCGAGACGTACTCACAAGATCATCCTTTCCGTTTGCTCGAATCTGTTATCATGCTTTTATATTATGATATCGTTTTAACAATGTCAATATTACAATGTAAAAATTTATGAAAAAAGACGTCTGTGAATGTCAGACGTCTCTCGAAGTGGTTCCTGCGAAAAGAAATGATTAAACAGCATCCAGCGCGAGTCGCAATGTAATGGTAATGTTTTCTTCCGTTTTGGCCACGATCGTATGAGGGCTAGTCAAACCGAAGTCACCAAACGTTACGACAGACGTTCCTTCCAACTGTAGCTTGCCTTGGGAATAAATCGCGTCAGCATTAATTTTTACGTCTTTGGCAATTCCTCTTACAGTCAGGACGCCATTGATGGTGAACGATGCCTTTTGTCCTTCTGTCCATGTGGATGGCCAGTTCTCAAAGGATTTCGCTTCGAAGGTAGCAGCTGGATGGACGGCCGTATCGAAGTAATCAGGAGATTTGATATGGGTGTCGCGCTTTTTATTACCGGAGTTCAGCTTATTCAAGTCAGCGGAAGCTGTTGCTTTCATTTGGTCGGGTGCAGTGAGGTTCACATCCCAACTGCCAGTAATGCCATCCATTTCAAAGTTTACCGTTTCTTTCGACGTAGTGACGGAGAAATAGACTTTGGACTGGTCATTGATCGTCCATTTTTTATTCAGTTGATCTGCTGTCAAAGGCGTTGAGGAAGCGGTAGATGAGGCTGTGGTTGCCGCAGCTGCAGGCTGGATCTCCACATGGTTTCCCACAAAATAGTCATAAAGCATGTAGCCTCCGATACCAACCACGAGCGTGGCAACTGAGGCAGTCAGGATAACCGAATTCTTTTTCATTATTGGATAACCTCCATGTTTTTGAAGTGTTCAGACTTGAGTCGTATGTATTTGGCCTTGCTGGGATCATTATGAGAGAGGAAGCTGAGCGGGTCTTGAAAGCTGGCTGAAAGTTTGTTGAATATGCATTGGGAAGAGAGTTATCAACGTATTTTGCGTATGATTTACATTTTTTGGGTAATTATTCTGTAAATAGCTTTCAGCTCGCACTCAGGGTCTATTCAGCTAATTTTCAGCTACGCTTGGACTGATCAGGTAAAATGGAGGTGAGGTGAAAGAAATGAGCCAAAACAAAGGCATTAAAATATTGCTTGTCGATGATGAGCCAACCATCCTGCAATTTTTGGAGATGGGTCTTGAGAATGAAGGCTTCCAAGTATTGACGGCACAAGATGGGATGACCGCCGTGACCATGGTGAAGGAGCATCAGCCGCATGTCGTCATTCTCGATGTGATGATGCCTGGCATGGATGGCTTCGAGGTATGCCGGATGCTGAAAAAGATACAGAATGTAGCGACGATCATGCTGACAGCCCGCGAAGATGTCGAGGATCGGGTAAAAGGGCTGACGCTCGGTGCCGATGATTATATGATCAAGCCGTTTAGCTTTGAAGAGCTGCTTGCCCGTATCCATGCGCGCATTCGTAATCATTACCCACATCTGCTCTCCAAGGTGCACCTCGGCCCATTCCAGATCGATGACAGGCGAAAGGAAATTACCTACGAGGATACGCTTCTGGAGCTATCGCCAACGGAATACTCTTTGCTGAAATATTTGGTGACGAATCACGGCTTGGTGCTGAGTAAACCAATGATTTTGGATAACGTCTGGGGCTATGATTTCGGTGGGGAGGAGAATATTGTCGAGGTGTACATTCGCTCCCTGCGAGATAAACTGAACGATCGTCAGCATCGGATCATCCGCACATTGCGCGGTGCGGGCTATCGGGTTGATTTTGTATGAAAATGAATCGAAACAATCAATGGGCCGCCTTCCTAGAACCGAACTCTTTGCGTTATCAGCTGTTGTCTCGTTCGTTATTTATCTTATCCGGGTTGCTGCTTCTAATTGGCATGATTCAATACTTATTAATGGAGCAGTTCTTGTATCGAAGTAAAGCAGAAAGCTTGTTAAATCTGGCTGTAACAGTTCCTTTTCAGGTATTAGAGGACACGGAGACGCTCCCGAAAAACGATCAGTATGTCAGCGCGTTGCTTTCCTTGCGTACTCCCGATATCAAGTATGCCTTTATTGACAACGACGCCAACGTGACGGAGCTGTTTGCGAATCCGAGCGAAGGATATTCCCCGCGCTTTCCTGAGAGTCTATACCGCGAGATCTTGGCTAGTGGCGTATGTTCTTTTAAATACAAAATTTTGGAAGGCAGTACGGGTACGGATTATTTGGTCGTACTGGCACCAATCCTTTCCCCTGATCAGCTGCAAGGAATTGTACAGCTGAGCACACCTGTCGGCTCGATGCGTGAAGTGCTGCTTCCACAGTTGATCATTTTCTTCTCAGCATCTGCACTCGCCTTGCTTATCGGTTTGTTAACGTATGTGCCTGTGCTCCGCCGTACGCTGAACCCACTTTCGCGTATTGAAGTTACAGTTGAGCGGATTAATGCGGGTAATTTGGATGAGCGTCTGCCGATGGATCAAGGACAAATGGAGATAGATCAATTATCGGCGGTCTTCAACGGAATGCTGGAGCGGCTGGAAACCTCCTTTAAAACTGAGCAGGAAGCAGGGGAGCGGATGAGGCGCTTTGTAGCGGACGCTTCGCACGAATTGCGAACACCGCTGACATCCATCCATGGTTTTTTGGAGGTGCTGTTGCGCGGTGCGGCGGCAAATCCCGAACATTTGCAAAAAGCATTGAAAAGCATGCATGGCGAGACAGAGCGGCTGAACAAACTGGTCAATGATTTACTGTACCTGGCTCGGATGGATCGGGAACCGGCTTTCCTTTTGCAAGAAGGGCAGTTGGACGCGGTCGTGCACAGTATGGAATCACAGCTCATGGTCCTGGCGGGTGACCGAAACGTTCATTTCCGCGTAGAACCGAATGTTACGGTTGCTTTCGACTGTGACGGAATGAAGCAAGTTATTCTCAATCTGTTTCAAAATGCGGTGCAGCATACTGACCCTGTGAACGGTGAGATCGAGCTTACATTGAGCAAGATTGCCAATGGGATCGAACTGGCGATCAGAGATAATGGGGCCGGAATCGCACCGGAGCATGTCCCGCATGTATTCGACCGTTTCTACCGGATTGAATCCTCACGCGCACGGAAAAGCGGAGGTGCTGGACTGGGACTGTCGATCACCCAATCCATCGTAGAAAATCATCGGGGAAAAATTGACGTACAAAGCAGCTTGGGAACAGGGACGGTGTTTCGCGTCTGGTTGCCTACCGGTTTGAAAGAGGTCCAGAAGGCAGAAGTTGTTGGTTGACAATGAGAGAAAACGTCATTTATAATCTGAGACATTCAATAAAACAAACAACACAGCCGTGAAAAGGAAAGTAAAAAAGGGATTTTGACGTCCAGAGAGTTGCCTGTTAGCTGAGAGGGCAGCCGCGAACTCTTTTTGAAAGCCACCTTGGAGCTCTGCTTTTGAAAATACCAAGTAGAAAGCAGCGGATGGCCCACGTTATGGGGCGCATGTCTTTGTAGACAGCACGAGTTTGCCTTTTGTGAGAGAGGCAAAAAAGCTGAGTGGTACCGCGATACCTTCGCCTCAGCAACCGGATTCATGGAAATCATGAGTCTGGTTGCTGGGGCTTTTTGCTTTATGAGGTTGTGTAAAAAAAATAAAGAGAAAACTGGAGTGGTGGGGCATGGATCGCTTGAAGCAAAGAGAGCTGTTGCACCTGTTGGAAGAAGACAGTCGCATGAGCGCTGAGCAAATCGGAAAAATGATCGGAGAGCCGACCGAGGTCGTTGAGCAGACGATTGCAGCATTGGAAGCCGAGAAGGTCATTGTCAAATATCCAGCGCTGGTGAACTGGGAGCGTGTGGACGATCATCCGTACGTAAACGCCATGATTGATGTGAAAGTGACGCCAAAGCGCGACGTCGGCTTTGATGAAGTGGCGGAGCGAATCTGCCGTTTCCCAGAAGTGAAGGCTGTTTACTTGATGTCTGGTGCAAGCTATGACTTGTCGATTATTTTGGAAGGCAAAACGATGAAAGAGGTAGCCACTTTTGTTTCACAAAAGCTGTCCACTCTCGATTCGGTTGTCTCAACAGCTACACATTTTATTTTGAAACGTTACAAGCACGATGGCATTGAGCTGGAAGATCGTGACGAAGATCACAGGATGGTGGTTACGCCGTGAGTACACAAGTCAAAGTCAAAAACCGTTTATCCAACACAGTTCAATCGTTGAAGCCATCAGGCATTCGCCGCTTTTTCGATTTGGCAGCCTCGATGGAAGGAGTCATTTCCTTAGGTGTAGGGGAGCCTGATTTCGTCACTCCTTGGCGCATGAGAGAAGCTTCAATTTCTTCCTTGGAGCGCGGACATACAGCATATACATCCAATGCAGGTATGCTGCCATTGCGCGTGGAAATTCAGAAATACTTGGAAGAACGTTTTTCTGTCAGCTATCATCCAGAGACAGAAATTCTCGTGACGGTTGGTGCCAGCGAAGCGATTGATATTGCACTGCGTGCCATTCTCGATCCAGGTGATGAAGTATTGGTTGTAGAGCCTTGCTATGTCTCCTATGAACCAGTTATTCGCTTGGCTGGTGGTGTGCCGGTTTTCCTGAAAACGACGATGGAAAACCAGTTCAAGCTGACACCGCAAGAGCTGGAGACGCACATCACCTCGCGTACAAAGGCAATCATTTTCTGCTATCCAAATAACCCGACCGGGGGGACTATGACGGCTGAAGAGTGGAAAACACTGTTGCCGATCATTGAAAAGCACGACCTCATGGTGATCTCCGATGAGATTTATGCGGAGCTTACCTACGGCCGCATGCACGATAGTATCGCGGCTCTGCCAGGGATGAAAGATCGGACAATCCTGATCTCCGGTTTTTCCAAAGCATTCGCGATGACCGGCTGGCGTCTGGGATATGTCTGCGCGTCGCCTGATTTGCTCGCAGGCATGCTGAAAATCCACCAGTACACGATGCTGTGTGCTCCGACAATGGCTCAGATGGCTGCATTGGAAGCCCTGCGTCATGGGCGTTCTGATATGGAACGAATGATTGAGAGCTACCGTCAGCGCCGCAATTATGTGGTAGATGGATTCCGCCAAATCGGATTGACTTGCCATGAACCGGATGGAGCATTCTACGCATTCCCGTCAGTGGCGTCTACAGGTCTCAGCTCTTCTGAGTTTGCGGAGAAGCTGCTGATGGAGGAAAAGGTAGCTGTTGTACCTGGAGATGTGTTCGGCGAAAGCGGACAGGGACATATCCGTTGTTCTTATGCAACATCGATGGACCAGTTGAAGAAGGCGCTTGAACGTATGGAGCGCTTGATGGGACGACTGTCCTAACATTTTCCGGGAAATAAAGGGGGGGGGCGGCTTTCAAGCTACTCCCTTTTTTAACGAGTGGCTGTGGGAGGAAGAAGCGCATTTCCAGTCTGCGCTTCGGCCTACGCCCCGCAAGGGGGATTCACTGTCCGCCTCGGAAAAAATGGTGGGAGCGCTTCAAACCTGAAAACGCGAATGCGTTTTTGTATGTAATAAAAGCATAAATTCCCCACCATTTTTTCCGAAGCTGGGATGGGCTCCAGAGGCGCTTGAATGGAAATACGCTTCTTCTTACGTGGCTGTTGTAAGGGAACAGCTTGAAAGTTGGTGCAAGAGGATGTTTTGAAGGTTTTTCGAGGAGGGTTTTCTTAATGATTTCACTGCCAACCCAATTTACCCAAACAATTATCGGCGTACATAAAGAAGAGGAGCGTCTCCGGCTGGATTCCTTTCATGAGTTGATTGCTGATTGCAAAACACGGTGGTCTCTACGGTGGTCGTCTGGTGATGTCGGGAGTTTTCGAGAGGCAGTTAAATGAGTAAAGGCTTCACCCTGTGGGATGAAGCCTTCTCTATTTTAAATGAATAAATGAGATCTTTCGTTACACGAAATATTAATAGCCAGTTGACTGGTTCAAGGTGGAAGCAGCGAGATTGTATTGATAAACCGATTCGATTGCTTTTGTTTCGGCGTCAAACAGGTTTGCTTCGTCTTCCATCAGTTCTTTCATTGATGCTTTTCCTAATCTATATTGATCGATTGTTGCCTGATAGCGCTCCAATGCGGTTTCTTTCTTTGTTGTACTTTCCTCTACTGCCTTTTTCGCTGCCAGTACCTTCGTATAGTTGTCACTTACTTCTTGACCGATTTTCTTTTGGGTTTTTTGTTTTTGCAGTTCCGCTTTTTTGTGCTCATTTTTAGCGATTGTACCTTTATGTGTGCTGAGTGCGGAATACTCTGCCGTGTAATCAATTCTTACTTGGGCAAAGTCTATTTCTGCTTGTGCTTTGATCATCTCAGGACGTTTTTCAAAAGCTTTTGCTTGCAATTGCTCCAGGGAAAGCAGCTCGTGCTGGGTCAGATCAGTAGCGATCATTCTCCATTGTCTGTCTGCTTTTTCATTCAATAACTCGTTGAGCTTGGCCAATGCTTGTTTGTAGCTGGCTTCAAGGGCAGCAAGATTTTTGTGAGCTTCTGTTTCTTGTGAGTCCAACCAGTACTGTCTTTGCAAGCTTTTCTTTTGCGCTTTGATTTTGGCGTCTAATGATTGGGCTTCGAAGAAAGCTTTTTGCACTTGCAGCTGAATGGTGTTTTTTTGCGTATTCAGGGCGACTTCATCGACAACTACTTCTTTGATGGCTTTGGCAGCGTCTTCGAATTTCTTTTTTGCATCAGCCAGAGTCATGATGTCGGCTTTTTTGATTTCTTCTTTTTCTCTTAACGTGATGGATGTTTCGTACTTCGTAATATCTAGCTCAAGCCGAAGTAGCTCCAGGTCAACGCTGTTCTTTAGTGCCTGTTCAACTGCGAAATTAAGCGATAAAGGGGAAACATCCGTCTGTTCAGCTGTGGCCACGAGTGGAGCGGCCTGAGCCAAATGGGCGCCACCTGTGAGGAGAGAAGTGACTAATGTTGTGCTGTAAATGTGTTTGAAGAGCCTGGATTTCATGGGGCAACCTCCTGATCATATATACAAGAATTTGATAACGATTCTCATTATCAAATTAACCAAAAGTATATATTTCCAATAGAATTTCGTCAATAAAAAAATGTTTTTCACCATGTTTTTGGTCAGAAATCCAAAGAAAGCCCCTTCGGGAAAAAGGCAAAGTGAGCATCTGCCTGTTTCCCCAAAGGGGCTTTGTTTTACGTAATGGGAAAAGAACTATTCTTCGTCTCGGTTTTCTTTGTTTTCCGCAGCCGCCTTGGCAGTTTGGTTCAAAGTTCCTTCTTTTGGTGTAAGCGAATAGCCATGCATATTGCTTCCGTTATAGCCCATGTCCGGCTTTTCCTTAGAGATGCGATCAGTCATTTGCTTCCCCCTTATTTTGTCCAGTGGGTTTAGAGTCTTGCTGCACATACGGATTGTCGATGTCATTTGGTTCCTTGTCCAGATTGGTACGGATTGCGAGTATTGGACTAGTGGGAGGTTGTGCGATCAGTCTGTCATCCAGTTGTTTGAAATCAGGCAGGTCGTTTTCACGATTGTCATTCATGTTCGTCTCCTCCTTTACGGGTTAGTATGTCCACCATCTGCCTGTCAATTTCCTTAACTGGAAAAGGAAACTGTACACGAAAAAACAGCCCCAGTCCCAGGGAAGTTCGGGCAGAGGCTGTAACGATCATCTTTGTGCAGTTAACTCGTTTTCTTGGCCACGATCTTCATAAAAGAGGCAAGATTCGTTTGTAGCAATGGTGTGAAGGTAGAAAAAGAAGCCTTTTCAGCGAGTGTATTCATTTGATGAACAAATTCAGTGGCGTCCTTTGTATTTACATTCTCAAAGCGGTTAGCGATTTTTGTATTTTTTAAATCGGAGAGAAGCGTAGCCTGTTCGTTTCGGTATTGTGCGATCCAGTCTGGACGATGTTGCAGCTTTTTGACGAATTGAATCAGCATGCTTACTTTCTCTGTTTGATTGGTTGTGGCCGCTTGCATTTTTTTATAGGCTTCTGGATCATGCCGCTCCATCAGCTTGGATGGATTGACATAGTCGTTCGGCGCCCCATGCGGCTTTTGCGGAAGCTCTACGTAGCTGACACTGCCAGTTGCAGGGTCAACCTTTCGGGTTTTGGCAACGCCTGCGAGTAAATGGAGGGTATCCAAAAATTCAGCAGCATTTTTTTCATCAGCCATGTACTGGTCTGCCAAATATTTGCCTTGGGTTAAACCGACTTCTATCAAAGCAGCTCTTTCTTCATCGGTGTAGGTGGCTTGGGAGTTGAAAAAATTTCGCTCCAGGATGTGGTCAAAGGCTTTGCGAGCCTCAGGTGGTTTATCTGCGAAAATTTTATCCAAACGCTCATTAATCTCTGTGCTAAAGAATAATTGAACGCTGTGATGTTCGATAGCATCTGCAGGTAGCTCGCGGGCCTTGTGAGAACGAAGGTCTACTGTATCGTGCTCGGGCAATCGGGGCAATCCTAGGCGAGTTCCTGTCACCATCTTGGGTGCAAGTTGGGCAGTTGATAGCTGGGGGGTTAGATAGCGGGTATTCGATTGGATGTGCATGTTCTACTCTCCTCACATGGATTCATGTTCAGTCGTGATGGTAGGAGATCTGGTTACCTTTTATCAGATGACTGGGATGAGTTGTGAGAACGGAAGGAAACGGATCTCAATGCTTCTTCTCTATACTATCGGCTATTTTGGGGCAATTTTTAATATGTGGGCAAACATGAAAAAGGACTCCCGTTCAGATGACGGAAGTCCGGATTTTTTCTTCGATTATTTCGTGTGTTCATCCATGCTGAAGTCTACTTGTTCAAGAGGGACGAGCTTGGTCTTTTGGGAAATCTTATAAGCGAGCCAAACGATTAAGAAGAGTGGCAGGCCAATGTAAGAGACCAAAACGCCATACCAGTCGATCGTTCCACCCAAGAATGCGGAGTAGTTTTGCCCCAAAATAACGATACAGCAAATGATGAAGGCAAAAATCGGTCCAAACGGGAACCACTTTGCCCGATAAGGCAATTCGCTTAAGTCACGGCCCTGAGCGATAAACGCTTTGCGGAAACGGTAGTGACTAACGGCAATTCCCAGCCAAGCGATGAAGCCCGACATACCGGACGCATTCAAAAGCCATACATACACTTCGCCTTCTCCAAACAGAGAGGACAGAAAAGCAAGGGCACCGATGATCGCAGTCAAGATCAAGGCATTGATCGGTACGCCGTTACTTGTTACTTTTGCGAACCATTTTGGTGCTTTTCCTTCTTTCGCCAAGTTCCACAGCATGCGTGTAGAGGCGTACATGCCAGAGTTACCAGCAGACAATACAGACGTGAGAATAACGGCATTCATGACGGATGCTGCAAAAGCGAATCCGGCATTTTCAAATACAATCGTAAACGGACTGATCGCAATATCCGTAAGGTCGCCACTGATCAGATTTGGATTATCGTATGGAACCAACAACCCGATGATCAAAATAGCGAGGATGTAGAAGAGCAAGATGCGCCAAAAAATTTGACGGATAGCCTTCGGAATGTTGCGGGCAGGGTCTTCGCTCTCACCGGCTGCGACACCAACCAGCTCTGTCCCTTGGAAAGAGAATCCGGCAATCATAAAGACACCGAGCAGGGCCATGAAGCCACCATTGAATGGCGCGTCGCCTTTGGTGAAGTTTTGGAAGCCAACTGCTTGACCACCCATAATGCCAAAAATCATCAACACACCCACAATAATAAAGATGATAACCGTTACTACTTTAATCAAGGCGAACCAATATTCAGATTCTCCATAGGCTTTCACAGACAGGAGATTCAAGGCAAACAGCAATCCAAGGAACAAAGCGCTCCACACTATCGCTGGGGTATCTGGGAACCAATATTTCATAATAAGTGCGGAAGCTGACAGCTCGACGGCAATGGTAATGGCCCAGTTGTACCAGTAGTTCCAGCCAAGAGCAAAGCCGAGAGATGGATCGACGAAGCGTGTGGCATACGTCGAAAACGAACCGGAAACAGGCATGAAAGCCGCCATTTCCCCCAAGCTGGTCATTAAAAAGTAAACCATGATACTAATGGCGAGGTAGGCGACTAAAGCTCCACCTGGTCCAGCGGAATGAATCGAGCCTCCGCTCGCGAGAAACAATCCCGTCCCAATCGAGCCGCCGATGGCGATCATCGTCAGGTGTCGGGCTTTTAAACCACGTTGCAATTGATTTTGTGACATAAGCTGCTTGCACGACCTTTCTAGATTTTTGAGAAGGAAGGTCGGAAATTAAAAAACCGCCATAGCCAAAAAATGGCATAGGGCGGTATCATCCAATCCCCACCAAGCCTTCACTGAAGATAGCTCACCACGTTTGCTTGGCATGCAAACGTGACAGTTCTGCCCCTTTCGAGTACAGCCCCAACCCAATCGCACAGAGACGCGATATGAGCTTCGGCGGATTTTCCTTACCTGGAGTCATTGATTTTCTCTGAATCTCGTACAGGATGATATAAAAGCCGCGACCTCTATCCTCACCGTGAAAGATGAGGATAACATGTATGAAATTATGTGATTCATCAAATATAAAGGATTGTTCAGGATTAATCAATGTGAAATTTTGTTATTCAAATGAGCGTCTGGCAGGCCAAGAGCCTTGCAGCTTGCGAATTTGGACGATTTGTCCCGTGTGAAAAGCATCATGCAAGACAAGACTCATTACATTTTGGTAAATGGGTGTATAGGTAGCCATCTGGTTTAACTCTTCATCCGTCAGCAAAGCAAGCTGTTCATGAATGTGGCGATGGACGCTTTCCATTCGCAAGAGGGTAGCTTGCCAAGCGTCTTCGTCATCTGGACCGCCGGATGGGGTGAAGGTATCATCGTTCGTCTCAGCGGAGCCAGGAAATTCAGTGCCCAAAAGACGATGCAACAGGCGTTCTTTGTAATAAAGAAGGTGGCTGACGTTTTCCCAGATCGTGTTGGCTGCTTCTCCCACAGGACGCCAGCTAGCCTCGACAGCCGATACCCCGGAAAGCGCTTCTTTTAAGGGTGAATACCAGTCTTCCTTGTCATACGCACATGCCCATCCGTGCAAAAGCAATTCCTTCCGATTCATACGCTTCCTCCTCGTCTGTGAAACAGATTGATGAAACGCTATAATAGCAATAAGAAACGAGTGTGTAACTAGTAAATCTGATTACGATAGTTACGAGTAAAGGTTACCATATCCTGTATGGTCATACAAGAGAGAAAAATGAAGGGTTTCGTCAGGAGAGTTGATGACATGGACTGGCTTTGCATCGATTTTTTAAATAGTGATTGGCGGGATTGGCGTGGCTCTGGTCGTTGGGAAAATCGTTTGGAGAACCAGGAATGGCTGTCATCCTTTTTGCAAACATACAAGCTAACCGCTCCGCTGCCGATTGGTGAGGAGTGTGGTGCGTCTCTTTTGCAATTGCGGGAACGCTTGAGACGTATGCTGGAAGCCGTTGTCCGTGGAGACCGAATCCAAGAGGAGGACCTTGCGGAATTGAACAAAGTGTTGGCTCTCGCTCCTTTTCACATGCAGGTGTTGTATATAGATGAGGAGGGCAGCTACATACAAAAGCATTCTAGCTCAACAGAGGGCTGGCCCCTCGTCATGGCGCAAATTGCGGCTTCTTTCGCGGAGTTGCTTGCCCCGCAGCATCTGGAACGAATTAAAATATGTGACAACGAGGATTGCCGCTGGGTGTTTTATGATGAAAGCCGAAACCGGGTGCGCCGCTGGTGCGATGACAAAATGTGCGGCAACCTGATGAAGGTGCGTCGTTTTCGTGAGCGGAAAAAGGAGAAAGGGTGATGCGCATGGGCTCACCCTTTTTATCTGTCTGTTATGAAGCTGGGGTCAATTGGATCAGTTTAGGGTAGATGGACGAGCCTGCTGCTACGATGCCTGTGCTTTTCCAGCAAAAATCATCCCCTTGCGTATCCGTAATTTTGCCTCCGGCTTCCTGGACCAAAAGAGCTCCCGCCAGCCAATCATACACCCCTTCACCGTATTCCCAGTAACCGTCGAGCCGTCCGCAAGCCACGTAAGCAAGATGGAGGGAAACCGCTCCCTGCATGCGGATGGCAAAAGCCTCTGGCATCACTCGCGTCAAGGAATTCGCTGTATACTTACCGACCAATAGGTTCATCGGCTCGGAGGAAGCAAAGAGCGTGCCGAGAGTGCACTCACTCAGCTGCGATTTGGATGAGGTACTGATTTTTTGTCCGTTTAGAAAAGCTCCACACCCGTCAATTGCTGTAAACAGTTCATCACGGCATGGATCATAGACAAAGGAAACAACCGTGCTTCCTCCGTCAATCAGGCAGAGGGAGGTAGCCCACATCGGCATATTTTGCAGAAAGTGGACTGCTCCATCGATTGCATCCATCACCCAATAAGGATTGGTGAATTCAGGCTTTTCCTGTGCAGCCAGATCGAATTCCGCGTCCGAGAATTCATAGGTGGGGAAACGCTTGGATAACGATTGCTTCAATCGAGCTTCAACCACGGAATTCACCTCTTCAAAGCGTTTAGCCATTGCTTCCTTGCTATGGCAGGGCGCGCCTTTTTCAAATTCCACTAGCAGCTCCTTTCCAACGCTTCTTACCAGTTCCTCGCAAAATTGCACATCCTGTAGATTCATACAATTCCCATCCCTTCTTTTTTTGGTGAAAGTTAAGTAGTATGTTTGAATACTACTATGAAAAAATCAGCTCGTCAACACCACGAAAATGTCGAGATTCACAATTTATGCACATGTGCAGAGCGTTTGAGACATAATAAGTAGCATCATACATGGGATCGGAAACGAGGTGGGTAGGATGAGTCAAGCACGCAAAAAATGGCTTCAGGCACTCGTATTGGTGACACTTGCAGCGGTTTGTCTCGCTATATGGTACTTGCAGCCATATCAGCCCGATCAGGCAGCTTTAACGGCCATGCAAGGCGGTGAAGGGATTACGGTCATGGATACGAATGACTGGATTATTTTTCAAGGCGGGGAGTCACGCGAGCCGGGACTCATCTTATATCCGGGAGCATTAGTTAAACCGGAGAGCTATGCACCAATTGCCCGTGCTTTGGCAGGCTACGGCTACCATGTTTTTCTTGCACGGATGCCACTGAATTTGGCTGTAAGTGATATGACGAGAGCCACACAAGTATTAAAGGCATACCCGAATAAAACGTTTGTCATCGGAGGGCATTCGCTCGGTGGTACCATGGCAGCCGAATTCGCAGTAAACCATCCGGACCGAATCAACGGTGTGTTTTTACTGGGGGCGTATCCGAACAGACAGGGGAACTTGAAAAACGTGAATTTGCCCGTGCTGTCATTGCTCGGGTCCCGCGATGGTGTGATCAATATGGAAAAGTTTGAGGAGAGCAAGCAATATTTGCCGGAGCGTACCGTGTACATGTCCATAGAAGGGGGAAACCACTCCCAGTTCGGAAGCTATGGATCGCAGGAGGGTGACAATCCCGCTGCCATTACCCCGCAGGAGCAGTGGCAGCAAACGGTGGCAGCAATCAAGGATTGGCTGCTTAATGATGTCACGATGATGAACGTGGAATAATACCGGATACAACACCTGTAATGCGAATGTTTTCCGAGGGGAGCAGCATGGGCGTGTCTTGCTCGCGTGTGGTTGTAAACAGACATTCCAATGGATTGACATCTGCTGCGATTCGCACAAGGAACTGCCCCTCCTGTCGGACCAATACAGGTCTGTCTTTTACAGGCTCCATCGAAAAGTCAGAGATCAATAAGGCGTCTCCGGGAAAAATACCGAGACCACTAAGGCCGTCATCTCGCATGATGAGAGCAAAGCGGGCCACGTGATAGCTGGCTACCTCCAAAGAGGGTAACAGAGACAGCTCCTCGTCTTGGTCCAAGGCGAGATCAAAAAAATGAGTCGTGTATGCATCTCCGGCAATAAAGACTCGTTTCACCAGGTATCGCCTCCTGCATCATAATAGCATCGCAATTTACCCATAGACGGGAAAGCCTTTGGCATACATACGGCTTAGTATGCGCTCAAAACGGGCACGAGCAAGAGGCAACGGCACCTGAAAGCGCTGAGCCAACACAGCAGGTGCATTGTATCGCGAGCAATCGGCCAGAAGGGTGCTCATCATGTAAATGGGAAGCAGCAAATGCTCGGCAAAATGATTCGCCTGCGATTCTTGCCAGTCAATCATCCATTCGCTGCTCTGGGGCTGAATGCCTTCATGAAGGAGCAAATGTCCGAGCTCATGCGCGATTTTAACCCGCTGGGTAGCTGGATCGAGTCGCTCGTCCACCGCAATGATATAACGTCCCGGCGAAAAGGGATGCGCGTGTGCCCGACTCCTGCCGCAAATACGATGGATCTCGATGCCGTATGTCTCGCACAGCAGATGCAGATCGATTTGTTCGGGCTGGTCGATGCCGTGATGCTGAAGTAATAAGTACACGCGACTCTCGAGCCATGTTTGCGGTTCGCAGATTTCTTGCAAAAGGGAGTGAAGCATCAAAGACCTCCTAAGTGAATAAGTAAGGAACGTACGTTCTGTTCTTGGCTGAAAAGAAAACCCCGCATTGGGGTTATTTTTTTTTGATGTCTTCCGTGATGTCAAACAAAGACGGAGGTCGTTCTTCGCGTACTTTACGGACCTTCCACTGTTTCTTCAAGTCGTACCAGTAGCGGCGAATTTCTTTTTTCTCCTCTTCTGAAGCATCCAGATACCCGTCTAGGAAATAGTAGTCGTCCGGGTCATCGATCTTTTCCTGCAAGAGCTCGTCCAACGAACGTTGATTTGTCTCTCCTGTTGCTGGGAGAATATATGCCGTGACTTCATCTGTGCGGCCCAACAACCAATCGGTCGTAACGTCCAGCACATCAGCCAATTGCCGCAGCATGTCATTCGGTGGTGTGCTGTGGTTGTTCTCGTAGTTACTGATCGTCCCCTTGGTTGTGCAGACATGCTCTGCCAACTCTTCCTGGGTCAGACCTTTTGTCTTACGAGCTGTGCGTAAGCGCTGAGATAGCATGAGCGTGCCAGTCCTTCCTGTGAGGATGTACAAATATATTGTACTAAATGAGAAGGAAAAAGAAAAGTATGGATATTATTTTTGTCTCTAACGAATTATGTACAAGCCTTTTGTACAAAATACAGATAAGGACGATGCGGGAACACTCGTTCTGTACAGTGACAAAAGGGGAGATTAAACATGGAAGATCAAGTAACAACCGTATTACTTCAGCAAGGGCCATTTGCTGCTTTGTTTGTCTGGTTGTTGTTTTATATTATGAGAGCAAATCGCGAGCGAGAGGGGCGACTGCAAGACTTGCTGGACAAATACAGCGACAAATACGATTTGATCCTCGAGGAATTGCGCGAGATCAAGGGAAAAGTGAGGAAATAACTATTTTTGACATCAAACCTTCTGATGAGTACGAATCCATTACTTATGTTGCCCGATTCCTTGAAAAGCTTATTCAGCAAGGGGGACAAATCGTTTAGTCTGTACCAGACCTTGATCGGCCTTTAGCCCTTCAAGGTCCTTTTTCTTGCTGTGTCCTTTTCCCTATTCACACGTCTTCTATAATAACTTCCCAATACTTGGCAAAAAGGAGCAGCATGACTATGCATTTACCCGTCGTCTACTCAACCATCTGTGAAAAAGCATTACAGAAAGTACTTCAGGAAGCATATCCAACCGAACAAATACAATCTGTTCACTACATGCTTCGAGGCATGAACGATACGTACCTAGTAAAGACGATTGATCAAAAACGAATTTTCAGGCTGTATCGCAGTGATTGGCGAACAGAGGAAGCAGCTGTCGCGTTCGAGATGGAGCTGTTGCTCCATTTGAACAGACAAGGAGTATCTGTTTCTGTGCCAATTGCGGACGGCTCAGGAAACCATGTCTTGAGACTGCAAGCAGCAGAGGGCAATCGCTTTGGTGCGTTGTTCACTTTTGCCTGTGGCAAGGAGCAGGAGATCGATACCGAAGAACTGAGCGAACGATTCGGCAGAGCCGTTGCCGAGCTGCATGTCAAATCAGAAGGCTTTTCCACACAGCAAGCTCGCGAGGTGTGGGACGCCAAGACACTGATTCATCGCCCGTTAGCCATCATCGAGTCACGTCTGCAGCATCGGAAGGAAGATTTTCAATTCCTCCAAAAGCTGGCGATTGAGCTGGAAGCCAAGCTGAACGAGCATATCCGTGCCGGACTCGACTGGGGGATTTGCCACGGAGACCTTCAAGGGAATTTTAATACGAACTTTTGTGAGGACAACACCTGTACCCACTTTGATTTCGACCTGTGCGGATATGGCTGGCGGGCGTATGATTTGGCTGCTTTCAAGCTGAGCCGAATATTGATCGAGGAAGATGACGAACTGGTGGAATCGCTATGGAATGCTTTTCTAAAAGGATATACCGAGGTTCGTCCCTTATCTGAAAACGACCAGGCTGCGGTGTCGCTCATGACAGGCATTCGCCAATTGTGGCTAATGGGGCTGTGCATGCATGATCCTCATATCATGGGTAGCACCGATTCGGATGATGCTTTTGTGAGTGAGAAGATGGAGTTTTTCAAAAAATATTTCGTGTAAGAGAGGGTTTTTCCAAACATGCGCATTGAACAGTTGCAAGCAGATAGCCGTTACCTGAAGGAAATCGTAGAACTATGGAATCAAAACGCAATCGAAACTGTAGGATACGAGCTAACAGATGGAGAAATGGCAGGCATCGAACAGCAGGTGGTCCAGTATTGCCGATCGGAATACGGAGTCGTACATATTGCGCTTGACGATGACGACCAGCTTGTTGGTTATGGGCTTGCCTCCATGAAAAAAGAGATGGTGCATGAAACTTACTCGGGGCATGTAGATGAACTGTATGTGGCTCCAGTGTACCGTAAACAAAAAGCGGGGCAAGCGATTTTTCACAGCTTGAAAAGCTGGCTTCTCGCGCAAGAAGTTTCGCACATTCAAGTGTTTGTGGATGTAGAGAATGAGTCAGCACAAGCTTTTTGGGAGAAAACCGGATTTGAGAAAGAGTTTTTCGTCATGTCGGAAGAAGAGGAAGAATGAAGAAGCGTTTTGCAAAGCGTTGTCAGAAAAGCATGTGTCCCGAAGTCAATGATAGGTAAGCCATACATTGACGAGAAAGAGGGAGAAGAAAAGCATGTTACCGTACATCGGAAGTGGCGCGTACTGCTACGCAAATTCATCATCAATGCTTTTGGAGACGATTGGGGAGAAGGTACCGCCTGCTGTACTTGAAGTACTCTCTGGCGTAGGCATTGGGGCGATGTGGCATGAAGAGCAGAAAGTCATTTATTTCGGACAAGAGATTCCAGATCGTGGTGTAAGTCATGCGTTGGAGCTACTAGGGTTTCGCTGGACGGAAAAGTCAGGGGATGCTGAGGGAGAGCCACCATTGGAGCAATTACGGCGTGATGTGGAGAATGGGCCCGTTTTGCTCGGACCACTTGATATGGGCTATTTGACGTATAATCCCAATGCTGCTTATTTGGGAGGAGCTGACCATTTTGTTCTCGCGTACAGGATGGATGAGCAAGAAATCTACCTGCATGATCCGGCAGGATTCCCTTTTGTGAGCTTGCCATTGTCCCAGTTTGTCTTGGCATGGAAAGCCGAAAAAATCTTCGATCGCCTCTTTTCTTATCACTACTGGACAGCACCAAAGCGTGTAGGCATTCCGTCAGAGGAGGAGCAAGCTGCAAATGCCCTTCGTTTATTCCAAGGGATTTATCAGGAAAGTGCATCGGCTAAACCAAGCGCTTCGGTCCTATACGGTAAGGAAGCGATCTTGCGGGTAGTGAAACGGATAGAAGAGGAGGGCGGACTCTCCCCGGCAGAAGTTGGTCATCTCTCCTATTTTGCTTTCCAATTAGGTGCGAGGCGAGCCCTGGATTTCGCTGTGTTTTACTCGAAGCATGCGCCAGAGTTGGCGGCAATCAAAGAGAGGCAGGCGAAGCAATTTGGACGTTGTCACACACTGATCGTGACAAAGAATGAGCAAGAGCTAGCGAATGCCATGCGCGTATTGGCAGACATCGAAGAGGAATTTCGCCAGGTGCTTTGCGCCAAATAAAATCGTTCCCCCAAGTGAGTAAGCAACGCTCATTGGGGGTTTTTATTTAATTTGAATATTTTTACTTTATTATGATTCATGACAATCTCATCCCGGATGTGTTACCTTGTTATTCATCAGTCCGTGTAAAAGAGACACAGTCCATTCCACGTGGACATTTTTTATCAATACTTAACGGAGGTTTAATATTAATGAAACAGCTAGGTTTACTACCCAAAATCCTGATCGCCATTGTCCTTGGGGTCGGAATCGGCTCTATTTCGCCGATTTGGGTTGTGAAAGGATTGGCTACATTTAGTGGCCTGTTTGGAAATTTCCTCGGATTTGCGATTCCGTTGATTATCATTGGATTTATCGCGCCAGGCATCGGTGAGCTGGGCAAAGGGGCAGGGCGTTTGCTTGGGGTAACCACAGGGGTTGCTTACTTGTCTACGATCCTCGCAGGAGTGCTTGCTTATTGGGTCAGTACGAGTATTTTTCCACACATTCTTGAGGTAGGTGGACTGGTGAATCAGTATGCCAACCCGGAGGAAGCACTGGTGAAGCCATTCTTTACCGTGGACATGCCGCCGATTGTAGGTGTGATGACAGCATTGTTGCTCGCCTTTACCCTTGGTCTTGGAGCGACTGTCATCAAAGGGAATGCCCTGCAAAATGTGATGGTAGACTTGAGAGATATCGTCGAGAAGCTGATTGCTTCCGTCATTATCCCGTTGCTTCCATTACATATCCTGTCTGTATTTTCCAATCTGACCTATGGTGGACAAGTCACCATGATTTTGTCCGTATTTGTGAAAGTTTTCGTCATGATTATCGTCTTGCATCTATTCTATCTGTTCGTGCAGTACATGATAGCAGGTCAGATGGGACGCAAAAACCCATTCAAGCTGATAAAAAATATGCTTCCCGCTTACTTCACAGCGATTGGAACACAATCATCTGCGGCCACCATTCCTGTGACACTGAATCAGACCAAGAAAAACGGTGTGAGCGAAAAAATCGCGGACTTCGTCGTTCCACTCTGTGCAACGATCCATCTTTCCGGAAGCACGATTACGCTTGTCAGCTGTTCCATGGCAGTTATGATGCTAAATGACATGGCGACATCCTTTAGTGTGATGTTTCCATTCATCTTGATGCTCGGTGTAACGATGATCGCCGCACCAGGTGTGCCGGGCGGAGCAGTCATGGCAGCACTCGGATTGATGGAGACTATGCTCGGATTTACTACCACGTTGACTTCGTTGATGATTGCTCTGTACATCGCGCAGGATAGCTTTGGCACTGCTTGTAACGTAACGGGTGATGGTGCGATTGCGGTGATTACGGATCGATTGAGTGAGGAGAAAGCGGCATAAAAATGCTGTTATTGGGAACAAGGACCTGTCCAGGTATGGATGGGTCTTTTTGATAGATAAAGAATTGAGAGATCATTATTCACAATCAAATTTTTACCAAAAACGACAATTTTATTAAAGAAACATTATATTTTGACAATCGATTGAATTGGTGTTATATTTCTATTGATCCAAAATATAGGAGGTTATTTTCGTGAAAAAAGTCCTGTTAGCATTGACTCTAGTATTTGCTGTATCCTCTTCTGCATTTGCTGCAAGTTCGGAAACAGAGCCCAACAATACCTTTGAAACGGCTGATTCCTTTACAATAAACACAGGCATTTCAGGAACCACTGATTTCGATGACCGAGATTACTTCGTTTTTCAAGCAAACAAGACTGGGAAAGTTCGCGTTACACTGACACATACGAGTGACAAAGGGGCTCCAGCATTCCAAGTATATGAACAAGACCGCACTAAGATTGGAACGTCTGACTATAGTACCCCTATGGAGATCAATGTAGTTGCAGGTAAAAAATACTATGTGCAAGTATTGGGAATAGTCGGTTCCCCATCCTATACTGTATCCGCTGAAAATCTGTAATCAAGGATTGTCTAGAAAATAGATAACACTGTTGCAGAACAGCTTCGGTACGGCTTACGCCATATGCGATTTGTGATTACGAATCGATTTGAGGGAAGACAGCTTGATAATCTACAGAAGGAACCTGTCCAATTGTGGATGGGTTTTTTTCGTAAATAATAGGGTAAACAACTTTCGCAAAAAAGTGATATGGGATCATACATAATTGGTAAAGTGTTTTTCGTGGAGAAAGTGTTCTACTAAATTTTTTGATTAAGTACTGCGCGTTCTGTTCTCAAAAGTGATTCGGGATGTGGGCCTGGCAGTGAGGATCACTCATATCGGCAGTGCTGATCCGGAAGTGAGCTTGACGATCATTCAGATGCACCGCATTAATCGTTAAAAGAATCACTGTTGAAGCTCGGAAACGCTCGTGTGGAGTGTAAATTTTCACGGGTGGATGGTAGGGAAGTGACATTTTACACAAACAAGCGATAGGTGCGCTGCACATTATCCGGTTCATCCTTAGTATCACGGTAGGATTTACTTGCCGTTCCTCGAAGAAGATTCCGAAAACATGCTGGCAGAAGATACGAAAATGAAGGACCTGCAGAGAAATGTAGTTGCATGGATAGTAGGTGGGGGGCAAATTCCCCCGTTTCCAACTAGTACGAATTATATTATCATTGGATATAATTCCATCATTCTACTTTTTGCGAAAAGGGGAATACATAACGCAATGTTTAACGAACGGAAAGCGTTACAAATGACATTGCAGGCCATGCTAGAGCAGCGTATGGCACTGCGTCGACAGTATGTTGATCAGGACAAGCAGTTGGGAGCTGACATCAAGCAGCTTCTGAGCCGCATTCGCGAGTTGGATAATGAAGCCGGGATCGGAGAAGAAGTGAGCCAAGACGATGTAGCTATGTCAACAGAGGAATATTCCGATGATGTGATGAAGCGAATGAAGGTGAGAAAGGCGCACATTCGTCATGATTATGTGGAAGTTGCGAAGCACATCGAAAACCTGTTACGGGAATCGATGTCGCCAATGTCATTGGCTGATCTCTGCTCCGTATTGAAAGCACGGCACCAGGTAGAGTTTGCGAGTCCCTACATTGGTGTACAGAAGTCATTAAAGTATTTACCCCAAGTAAAAGTAGAAAAGGACGGGCGGAAACTGATTTTTTCACTCTAGGAAAGCAGGGTGAGATAGGCAGTTTCGCGGGAGGCAAGACCTCAAAAAGGCGATGTGTCTATGCACAATCGCCTTTTGGTGTCTATTGATTTACTTGCTTATTGTAAGAAGGATTTGAGCATCCAAATGTGTTTTTCCAAGCTGCTGCGGATTCCCAACAGCATATCGGCTGTGGCTTCATCGTCGGCTTGGTCTGCCGTTTCCATAGCCAGCTTCAGTTCATCCACGAGAATGGAGAAGTCTCTCGCGATCGTTTCTACCATTTCCTCAGCTGTTTCGCTTCCTTGTGCTTCGGTGATGCTTGCTGTGTTCAGACATGCAGCCAAAGTCGCTACAGGCTTTCCGCCGATGGAGAGGACACGTTCAGCGAGGGAATCGAGATTCGCTGCTGCTTCGTTGTACAATTCCTCAAATTTTGCGTGGAGCGTAAAGAAGTGCGGTCCTTTTACATTCCAGTGAAAATTGTGTAGTTTTGTATAGAGGACTGTCCAGTTTGCCACTTGTTTATTTAGAGCGCTGTAGAGTGTGTTTTCCATCGAGAATCTCTCCTTATTTATAATAATTATTTGTTTAAACTTATTATAAACTAATAAGAGTTATTGTCAACAACCAGGAGGAAATTTATGCAGCAGCTGCGTATCGGTGCGGTTATTTTAGCGGGCGGAAAAAGCAGCAGAATGGGCTCGCCAAAGCAAAAATTGCCGTGGAGGGACGGAACCTTTTTAACAGAGCTGGTAAAGGAAGTACAGGCGGTTGGCTTGTCTTGCTTCATTGTAGCGAACGATTTTTCGGACACTCAAGTGACACAAAAGGAACAAATTGATGTACAGCCCGTCACAATAACACCTGATCTGGTACCATCCTGCGGTCCTGTGAGTGGACTGGTTACTGCTTTTCGCGTAAGCTCCGAGGATGCTTTGCTGGTGTTGTCCTGCGACCTACCTTTTATGGATCGTGTACAAATAGCCAAACTCATTGAATTTGCCAGGGAGAGGGACGACTGGGATGTGATTGTCGCCCAATCAGAAGGACGAACCCATCCATTATGTGCAGTGTACCATCGGAGAACGCAGACTAATTGGGAGCAGGCGCTGTTGCATGGACAGCGAAGATTGATGCGGACTTTAGATGAACTGCGAGTGGTGCCCTTGCCTGATGAATGGTTGGACCCTTGGGCTGTATTTAATGTAAACACGCCGGAAGAGTACGAACAGGCAAAAAGCGAAGAAAAACGCAGAAAGACAGGACATGCTTGAGACGTGTCCTGTTTTTCGTTTGGAAAAAAGGGGCTTTTCATAGAGGGCTATCATACAAGCGTTTCTCTGGACAAACCGTATGAATAGTAGTGATGGCTAACGAAAGGAGGGAGCGCAATGACAAGAAAGTGCAAAATACAGGGCAAACACCATGGTCAACACTATTGCGGCAAAAAACCCGACAAGTATTACGACCACCACTGTTGCGGCAAAAAACCCGACAAGTATTACGACCACCACTGCTGTTGCAAAAAAACCGACAGATATTACGACACCTACTGCTGCTGCAAAAAACATGACAAGTATTACGATTACCACTGCTGTTGCAAGAAACACGACGATTACTACGAGCCACACTGCTGCTGCAAAAAGCATGAACATTGCCACGATCACTGCTCTTGCTGCAAACAACATGATTGCAAAGGCTTTGAAAAACATGACCACCATTGTTGCAAAAAGCAAGACATAGATGATGAAGACGAAGAAGAGGACGAAGACGAAGACAAAGACAAAGATGAAGAAGATGATGAGGACGAAGACGAAGATGAAGACGACCACTGCAAGCATAAAAGGAAACATTGCTGCTGCAAATAAAAAATTCCCACGTTCAAAGAACAAAAGCCCGAGAGGATAACTCGGGCTTTGAGATTTCCAAATGAAAAAACATAGAAAAGCGGGAAGGCTCTAAGCTTGTCCCGCTTTTGATTGATTTCTTCTTTAAGGCAGAAGAATTCTTTCGGCTTGTGTATACACGTTCATTTTGTCATTGCGGATAAAACCGACTGCCGTGAGCTTCAGTTCATCTGCCAATTGCAGGGCGAGATCAGTTGGAGCGGACTTCGACAAAATGATGCCAGCACCAATCTTGGCAGCCTTGAGCAGCACTTCAGACGAGATGCGTCCACTGAATACAAGAATTTTGTCCGTGGTGGAAATGTTATCTCGCAAGCATTTCCCATAGATCTTGTCGAGAGCATTGTGACGCCCGATATCGGAGAACTGAAGCAAAACTTCATCCGGTGTACAGAGGGCTGCATTGTGGACGCCACCTGTTTGGCGGTGGATCTCAGACGACGCTTGCAATTCCTTCATCAGGCGCATGCATTGAGCTGGGGTGACAGTTGTTGTGCTTTCAACAGGCTTTGCTGTGCGCGCATCGCTAAAAAAGTAAAAGGATTGTCTGCTTTTTCCGCAGCAGGAAGTAATTCTGCGTTTGGAGTAAAAGCTCTGCGACAAAATCGTTTCTTTATGCAAATCAACGTAAGCAAACCCTTGAGCCTCATTAATCGTAAGCTGTTTGATTTCCGAGTAGCTCTTGATGACACCCTCAGCTGCGAGAAAACCAACGACCATTTCTTCCAAGTCGGCCGGGGTACATACGATCGTAGCGAATTCCTCATCATTGAGGAAAATCGTGAGGGGGTACTCGGTAACGATTTCGTCGTCTTCCCAGCCATGTTGGTCAGCAGAAATTTTCAACACAGGCAATCGGGTGGTGATGGTTAGCTCGGACATACGGGCCTCCTTTTTGTCGAAATTATGAAGTTTTCATGGCTATTTTGTGAGGAAAATATTGTCGAGTGAACGCTTACATGGTAGTATACTATGTGAGATGAAAAGTGTCATAAAATTTTCGTCTTTCCATGTATTCATAGCGTAAGGACAGATTGACACGGAGCAGCGACCCTGCCACCGATTATTTTGTAGCCTTGCAGCGAATTACATAGTGAACACAATGCTTGTTGATGCTGATGTAGCGTTCCTGCTGATGATTAACTGCTGTGTTTCATCGTAGCCCTCGTTTCCAGTTGTGGAAACCTGGGTGAGTCGGTGAAATCAGCAGTTTTTCTTTTTTTCGCGAAGGCTGCTGATGAATCCGCAGCATGCTAAAGACCATTGCGAAGGAGATGAATGATTTGGAACAAAAAGTGAAAAACCGTTGGCTTATCGCGTTGGCTGCGGTGGGCATCCACATCTCGATTGGCTCGGTGTACGCCTGGAGTGTATTTACCAAGCCAATTACCGAGCAATTCGGCTGGGACTTGCCAGACGTTCAATTTACGTTTAGTATTGCGATCTTGTTCTTGGGGCTGTCTGCTGCCTTCCTCGGTCATTATGTCGAAAAGCACGGCCCGCGCAAAGCTGGCATTCTCGCATCTATCTTTTTTGGAGTAGGAACTGTCGGGGCTGGCTTGGCGATCCAATTGAGCAGCTTGCCTCTGTTGTACTTATGTTATGGAGTGCTGGGCGGTATCGGACTTGGGGTAGGCTATATCACGCCAGTATCGACTCTGGTCAAATGGTTTCCGGATCGTCGTGGGTTAGCAACGGGTCTTGCCATTATGGGCTTCGGTTTTGCTTCCATGATTGCCAGTCCGATTATGAACGCTTTGATTGCAAATGTAGGAATCGCGAACACCTTTTATATTTTGGGCATTATTTATTTCATTGTAATGTTGGCTTCGGCTCAATATTTGGCTCCACCTCCAAAAGGCTGGGTACCGGCTGGATTTTCCGCTGAGGGAACAGTTGGCAGCAAGCAAATCAAAAAAGATTTGTGCCAATTGACTGCCAACGAAGCGATCAAGACACGCCGTTTTTACTGGCTGTGGCTGATGCTGTTTATCAATGTGACATGTGGAATCGCTGTCATTTCGGTAGCATCGCCGATGGCGCAAGAAATGGTGGGCATGTCTGTCGGAACAGCAGCTTTGATGGTAGGGCTAAACGGTTTGTTCAACGGTGGTGGACGAATCGGCTGGGCTTCTCTGTCTGATTTCATTGGACGACCAAACACGTACACAGCTTTCTTTGCTATCCAAATGGTACTGTTCTTCCTGTTGCCGAATATGTCCAATCCGATCTTGTTCATGGTGGCGATGTTCATCATTATGACCTGTTACGGCGGTGGCTTTGCATCCATTCCGGCTTACATCGGTGACTTGTTTGGAACGAAGCAATTGGGCGCGATTCACGGCTATATTCTGACGGCATGGGCTGCTGCCGGCTTGGCAGGACCGATCTTTGCAGCATGGGTTCGCAAGACGACAGAAAGCTATACAGGAACCATGAGTGTTTTCGCAGGAATGTTCGTTGTCGCTCTGGTGATCTCGCTATTCGTCCGTCTGGATATCAGAAAACTGAAGGAAGAAGCCAAACAAAGAGAAAAGTCTGTTGAATTGGCTAGTTAATCAATGGTAAAGTTTAAGTAGAGAATGATTTGAAGTAAAGGTGATTTTCCTCGATGAATAAGTTCGAAGCAGAATTCAGTAATTTGGTCAGGGCTTTCCGAAAGCGCCATATGGGAAAGGGACCTAGCAAGATCAGCACCACGTTCTGCAAGAACTGGGCGATCTGCGAGATGGAAGGCAACCTTTCTCCGGTGGAAAAGTTCATCGCCACTTCGGAAGACGGAAAGCAGACATTACGAGCTGCCCGAACCGAAATGGTCAAAGAGATCTATCGGAAACACCAGCCAGTTGACATGGAAGCGTTTCTTGGAGCAAAACTCGTTGATCTATTCGTCGATATTGACATTGAACGGGATTTTGGAATGTCGATCTTTGTTTTTGATCAAGACATCGAAAAGAAAATGAAAAACGAACCGTAAGTCTAAACGAAGCAGCGTTCCTGTTCACCGGCTTAGACGTAACGGAATTCGCAAAAGCAAACACGAAGTTGAGACTAGGTAGCGAACCTGCCGTAGACAACCACCGTGAACACGCTCTTTTCCTATAGGACAAGGGACGGTTTCATGGTGGTTTTTTCGTCTCAATGGAGTTTACTAGAGGGGAGACTAAAGAAATGGGCAAGACCAAGCATGGCGGACCAATTAAGCTGGATACCTCGTGGAAGCCTTCCTTATGGGCTTCACTGATGCCGATGGGACTCGGAAAAATCAAGCCGCATCACATTCGCGATACGATGAAGGTGGCCTATGACAATCGCGATAATTTGGGCTATGCCTATCGCATTTTGACCCAAGGGGTTTGTGATGGCTGCGCTCTCGGCGTATCCGGTCTCTACGATCAGACGTTGACTGGACCGCATTTGTGCACCACGCGACTGAACGTACTGCGTCTCAATACCATGCCAGCCATGGATGCCAAATGGTTTGAAGACGTAAATGCGCTGCGCAAGCTGTCCAGCGAAGAACTGCGCAAGCTGGGAAGAATTCCGTATCCGCTTTCAAGAAAGCCAGGTGAAAACAAGTTCACCCGCATTAGCTGGGATGAAGCGTTAAACCGCATCGCGAGAAAAATCAAAAACATCAGCCCGAAACAGCTGGCCTTTTTCTTGACCGCTCGTGGGATTACGAATGAGGTATACTACACGGCAGCTAAAATGGCTCGTTTCCTCGGAACCAACAATATCGACAACGCATCACGTATTTGTCACTCGCCGAGTAAGACAGCATTGAAGCGTTCGGTTGGGATTGGTGCATCGAGCTGTAATTATCAAGATTGGATCGGTACCGATGTGCTCGTGTTCTGGGGCTCTGTACCAGGCAATAACCAGCCTGTATCGACGAAATACATGTATGCTGCGAAAAAAGCAGGAACGAAAATCATCCTGATCAACCCGTACAGAGAGCCAGCGATGGAGAAGTACTGGATTCCATCTGTACCGGATAGTGCATTGTTCGGTACGAAGATTGCGGACGATTTCTACCAAGTGAATATTGGTGGCGACATCGCATTCATGAACGGCGTGATGAAGATTTGGTTCGAGATGGAGGAAGCCAAACCAGGCTCAGCGATCAACCATGAATTTATCAAGGAGCACGCGAACGGAATCGAGGAGCTTCGCAAGCATGTGATGAATGAATCGTGGGACAAGATCGTAGAATCCTCCGGTCTCAGCCGCGAGCGTATCAAAGAATTCGCGCAACTGCTCGCCAACTCCAAAAATGGTGTATTCGTATGGAGTATGGGTTTGACTCAGCACAAATTCGGTACGGACAATATTTCTCAAGTAGCCAATCTGGCCATCCTTCGTGGGTTCTTGGGTCGCAAACACACAGGTCTTATGCCGATTCGCGGACACTCCGGCGTACAAGGCTCCGGTGAAATGGGTGCCGATCCATTCAGCTTGCCAGGTGGAGATTTTGAAGAAAAATCCTGGAACCGCATTGAAAAGATCTGGAAGTTCCCGATCCCGAAATGGCAAGGAGATATCGTCGGTATTTCTTTGGAGAATGCAGTGCTGCCAGATGGACACGAGCGCAAGACCAGATTGTTCTATACGAGTGGAGGTAACTTCCTGGAGACGATGCCAGATCCGGACTTCATGCAAAAATGCTTGGAGAGCATAGAAGTGCGTGTACATCAGGACATCATTTTCAACACATCAACGTTGGTGGATGCGAAGGAAGAAGTAATCGTACTGCCAGCAATGACTCGCTACGAGCAACCGGGTGGCGGAACTTCGACAAGTACAGAGCGTATGGTTTACTTCAGTGCCGAAGTGGAAGGGCCACGTATTGAAGAGGCGCGTGCGGAATGGGAGATTTACGTTGATCTGGCGGCACGGGTTAATCCAGAGAAAAAGCATCTGATGCACTTCTCAAGCGCAGCTGAAATTCGCGCAGAGATTGCCCTGGCGAATCCAAACTACGATGGTATCCAGCATCTGAAAAACCGCGGAGATGTTTTCCAATGGGGCGGTGCATGGTTGTGTGAAGGCGGCGTATGCCCGACACCGGACGGCAGAGCGAATCTGATTCCGATTGAGATTCCGGATTTGAACAAGCCAGAGGGACACTTCTATGTAACGACTCGTCGCGGTAAGCAGTTCAACTCGATGATCTACAGCAAGAAAGACCCGTTCAACAATGCGGACCGTTATGATATCCTGATCAATGCAGAGGATGCAAAAGAACTGCGCATTGCAGAAGGCGAAAATATCGTCGTTTACAATAAATATGGAACGTTCCAAGGACGTGCCAAATTTGAGGACACCAGACGCGGAAATATTCAAGTACACTGGCCGGAAGGGAACGTGCTCATTCCGAAGGGTGTATACGAGACATACGCAGGTATTCCCGAATACAATACAGCCGTGAAGGTTGAAAAAGCGGACACTTTCCACGCCAACAAAGATTTGAAATACGTGGAGAGAGAAGTGGAAGATTTGGAAGTAAACGTCGGCTAACGAGCAGAAGCAATGGGTGGTCAAGATTAGGAGGAACAAGCCATGCGTTTTTCGCGACAAACACTCTCAGTTGAGGAAGCGATGAGCAAGCTGTTGGCAAAACTGCTGACAGGGAGAACGGAACAAGTGCAGATCGGGGAGGCATACGGGCGGATACTAGCCTCTGATCTACATGCAACATACGATTTGCCGCACTTTGACCGCTCGCCGCTGGATGGGTTTGCCGTGAGAGCTGAGGATACAGTTGGGGCCTCCGTTGACCACCCGATTACGCTAACAGTGCTAGAGACGGTTGCGGCCGGGCAAGTACCTGCTAGAGAGTTGAAAAAGGGCTATGCGACGCGGATCATGACAGGTGCGATGATGCCTGCGGGTGCGGATGCGGTCATCATGTTTGAGCAAACGTACAATCCAGCCGAAGAGGCGGATGCTGTGCGGATCAAGCGGGAGATGAAGTCTGGGGAAAATGTATCACGTCGCGGTGAAGAGATGTCCACAGGAGCGATCATTGCCAAGGCGGGCGAGCGGATTAACGCAGGTACTCTCGCCAGCTTGGCTACGTTTGGCTATTCGCAAGTCGAGGTGTTCTGCAAGCCGCGTGTCGGTCTGATTTCGACTGGAAGCGAGCTGTTGGAGATTGATCAGCCGCTTGCTCTAGGAAAAATTCGCAACAGTAATACGGTGATGCTGACTGCCTTGATTGCCGAGGCAGGGGGCATCCCTGTTTCGTTTTCAAGACTGCCCGATGATCTGTCGGTGGCAAAGGCGAAAATCAGTGAATGCTTGCGAGGCGTGGATCTGGTCATTTCAAGCGGCGGTGTGTCTGTTGGGGATTTTGATGTGATTGCGGCTTTAGTGGATGAGCCAGAGGCGGAGCTTTTGTTCAATCGGATCGCGATTCGTCCGGGCAGTCCGACAACAGCGATGATCATGGAAGGCAAGCCTTTTATTGCTCTATCAGGGAATCCGGGTGCCTGTTTTCTCGGGTTTGAGTTATTTGCGCGAGCAGCCATTCGTCGCCTCTCGGGAGAAGCCCATGCTGTGCAGCACGTGATTAAGGCGAGACTTGGCGTTGATTATACGAAGCCTTGTCCATACCCGCGTTACCTGCGAGGGAAGCTCCTCGAAAAAGACGGGGTTTTGCACGCGATCCCTGATTTCAATGAAAAGGCAGGGAATCTGGGGACGTTGAAGGACAGCGAATGCTTTATGATCATACCAGCTGGGGGAAGCGGCCGAAAAGCAGGAGAGCTGGTTGATGTTCTCACGCATGCCGCCCCAACCTGGAGAAGAGAGGGATAGCGAATGGTCAAGCCACCTTGTGTTTTACAGATTGTCGGTTATTCGAACAGTGGCAAGACGACGCTGCTTACCAAGCTCATTCCGCTTCTCGAAAAAGCAGGGATAAGAGTTGGGGTCATCAAGCATGACGGGGGACACGATTTTGAGTGGGATCAGCCGGGGAAGGACACCTGGCGTTATCGTGAAGCCGGAGCCTCGCTGGTCGCGATCACATCTAAAACGAAAACGGCCATCGTGGAACAAAAGCCGCAGGAGTTGCCCGTCCTTATCCAGCGCTTGGCAGATGCGGGGGCCCAGCTCGTTTTGGTAGAAGGCTTCAAGCGTGAAGGCTATCCCAAGCTCGTCCTGCTTCGCAGGCCAGAAGATGAGGAGCTTTTATCGATTGTTACAAATTTGGTAGGGATCGTAGGCTGGTCAGACAAACGTCAGCCGGGGTTGCCATTTTTCGATATTAATGACATCGACAACTTGGCCGAGTTTGTAAGGGAACGGGTATCTGCTTGGTATTGTCAAAACTGATTACAAACATTGAGATCATTCCAGCTTGATTGGGAATGATCTTTTTTTGTAGCATGGCAGATGATCCGTGCAATGAAGTATATAGTAATGAGCACCACATTATTTTTACACGGTACCAGAAGAGAAAAGAACAGTTGGTGCGGTTCCAAGATGCCTGCTGCCGGGATATTCCGGCAGCTTTTTCGTTTTCTCATGCTTTAGAAGGTAGGTTATGGATTGCTTCAATTAGATGGTTTTGGACGTATATATTCACTCCAATGGCTGATAAACTTGCAGCATATTTCAAAATAATAGGAGTGGTAACAATGGATGGAGTGCGTTACAAAATTAGAGAAGTATTAGATAAGAACAAGATTGAGGCATTTTTGCAGCAAGCAAGAATCGGACATCTTGGAATGGTCGATGGTCATTTGCCGTATGTAGTTCCGCTCAATTTTGTTTGGACAAATGGGAAGCTTTATTTCCATGGTGGCACCGGCGGGAGAAGAAATCAGGTTATGGATGCTAATCCTGAGGTCTGTTTTACGGTTTGTGAAGAATATGGAACGATTACTGATCCGGTGCCAGCAAAGACGGACACAGCGTATATGAGTGTAATGATTTTTGGCAAGGCACAGCCTATAGCCGATCTAGATGAAGCTACATACATGTTACAAGAAATGATGAATAAGTATGTGCCAGGCTACTATAATCGGCCTTTACCTAAGCAGCACGTAGACAAATACCGTTCAGCAGTATTCGGTGGTCCGGTTCAGGTGTACCGAATAGATCCACAGCATATCACTGCGAAAGAAAATCCAATAGAAGAAGAAAAAATGTTCAAACCTGGTAAAACCGTGTAATCTCCGCAAGACGAAAAATGCCTTCTTCAATGGTTGATTCATCTACTTTAGCAAAGCCTAGCACCCATCCTTTTCGATCGCTTTTCAAACAATACTTGCTAAGTAGATAAACACGGATTCCTTTTTCCAGTGCTAGGATCGTCGCGGCTTCTTCATCAAACGATTTATCAGCTTCAAGGAGGATATGCAATCCCGTTTCTACGCCGCTTAGTGTGAAGTGTTCGACGAGACCTGTCGTGATAATGGCCTTCGTCATGGCTTCGTGTCTGCGCCGATATACATTTCGAACCCGTCTCATATGGCGCATGAAATGACCATGCTCAATAAAATGAGTAAGCGTTAATTGCTCCATAATCGGAAGATGACGATAGGTTAATTCATGGACTTTGGCGAGCTGGCGAATGGCCTCTTTGGGACCAACGATTGCCGATATCCGTATACCAGGAGCAATCATTTTGGAAAAACTCATCATATACAATGTGTTCTGAGGACGCTGACTGAACAAGGTTGGAAGTGGATCGCCTCGATAGCGAAATTCGCTGTCGTAATCATCCTCAACAATCCAAAACTGCTGCTCGGCAGCCATGTGTAACAATTGTTGCCTGCGAGGTTCGGACATAATGACTCCAACCGCACACTGGTGCGATGGCGTAACATAGACAAGCTTGGACCCCGGATGAATCTGGTCTGCGCATAATCCGTACTCGTCAACTGGAACGGAGACAACTTGCATACGCCGATACTTCATTGCCATCCAGGCAGCAGGGAAGCCTGGATCTTCCACAGAAACGGTATCCCCTTCATGTAAAAGGGCTTGGGCGATCAGATCGATGCTATGCTGTGCACCTGAGGTTAACATGATTTGATCGATATTTACATGAACGCCCCGTTCAAGTGACAAATAACGTTGAATCTGTTCTCGTAGCGGTTGGTATCCATAGGCATTGCCATAAGCCCAACAGTCCAGATTCGTTTCTGTGGAAGCCTGTAAAAACGAACGTCTCCAAATCTTTTGAAAATGTTCGTCCAAATATGGCTCATGGGGACTGAAATCGACCTCAACCTTTTGACTATTTTTGTCCCCGAACCAACCGTGCAAATGACCGATTGTAGCGTTTAATAAAGGCAACTCGGGTGGGACAGGTCCTTCGGGCGCAGCATCCTCTGAAGGGCGAGTTGCATAAATCCATTCGCTAACTCTCGTTCCACCGCGGCGAGAGGTGACAGTGTAGCCCCGGCTGAATAACTCCTCATAAACAATCTGTATGGTTGAACGGGAAACGCCAATTAAAGAAGCGAGTTCGCGGGAGGGGAGTAGCAATTCACCTGGCTGCCATTTTCCAGAGGTAATATTATGGATCGCTTGGTCCAGCAGCTGCTGCCAGATTGGACGTTCGTCATCTCGGTTTACGATTAGCATTGATTCACCTTCAGTGTTTTTGTTGGAATTTAATAACAAATCATTGGCTGATATGCTATCATGGCAATCGTTTCTTTTGCAACAAGACAGTTGGGGGACGACTTTTTGTTATGGCGTTTCGCAATTGTCACAAATCGTTTCTATTTCCTGTGACCAGAATCACATGTGTATCTGTGAACCTCCCGTACACTTGAAATATAGAGAGTACGAAGCACTTCAAGGAGGTTCTACGATGTTAAGCCAAAAAACCATTGAAATCATAAAATCAACCGTTCCTGTACTAGAGGTGCACGGAACTGCCATTACAAAACGTTTTTATCAAATGATGTTTGCCAAGCACCCTGAGCTTCTCAACATTTTCAACCACGCCAATCAAAAGCAGGGAAGACAGCAAACAGCTCTGGCAAATGCGGTGTATGCTGCGGCTTTGTATATTGATAAGCTGGAAACAATTCTGCCTGTTGTGAAGCAGATTGGACACAAGCACCGCAGCTTGGGAGTGAAGGCCGAACACTACCCAATCGTCGGAGAAAACCTGCTTGCTGCGATCAAGGACGTACTTGGGGATGCCGCTACGGACGAGATTATACAGGCGTGGGCGGAAGCGTATGGCGTCATTGCGGATGCCTTCATCGGTGTAGAACACGAAATGTATGAAGAGGCGGGCGGGCAGCCTGGAGGTTGGGTAGATTTCAGAGAGTTTATCGTCCAACGCAAGGTGAAGGAAAGCGACGTGATCACTTCCTTTTATCTGGTTCCGGCAGATGGTCAACCGATTTCCACCTATGAGCCAGGGCAGTATGTCAGCGTCAAGGTAGAATTACCGGGCGAGCAATATACACACATTCGCCAGTACAGTCTCTCTGATGCGCCAGGGAATGCGTACTACCGCATTTCTGTCAAGCGCGAGGACGCAATGCAAGATAAGCCAGCAGGAAAAGTATCCGTTTATTTGTCAGAGGAAGTGAAGGAAGGAGATAGCCTGCGGCTGTCTGCTCCGGCTGGAGATTTTACCTTACAGCAAGAGGACAGCCGTCCGGTTGTGCTGCTCAGTGGCGGTGTAGGATTGACCCCAATGATCAGCATGCTGAACACACTGATCAAATCGGGAACAGACCGTCCGATCACCTTCATTCACGCAGCGAAAAACGGAAATGTGCATGCCATGAAGCAGGCCGTAGAGGAGCTGGCCGCAAAACATCCGCAGCTCTCTGTCCACTGGTGCTATACACAGCCGACCGAAAAAGATCGATTGAACGGTGCTTTTCAGAAAGAAGGATATATCGACTTGCCGTGGCTGCAAAAGGTTATCGATACAAAAGAGGCGAGCTACTATTTCTGTGGTCCAATTCCATTCATGAAGACGATCAATGGTGCTCTGTTGGAATGGGGAGTACCAGCAGCCGATATTCATTATGAGTTCTTTGGTCCGGCAGCGACCTTGGCATAAAGAGGCTCTTACGAAAAAAGCCCAGGCTTATTCGCGATTCGCAGCTTGAGCGCGCAGCAGCCGATTTACCGTCTCGCGGCGAAGCCCGATGAGCTGACCGATTTCATCCTGAGTTAGCAAATCCGAAAGCGAAGCGACAGGGATGAATGTCTGAAACCAAAGCTGGAGCTTGCGAAGCTTTTCAGCAGGAGAGACTTCAGTCAGTTGATCGATACGCTGCTGCATCATCCGCAGCTTCCCTTGCAGCTGTAGCGCGATATCACGGCACTTTTCAGGATTGTCATCCAGATGGCGGTACCAATCGGGGGCAGACAGCACTTCGATCTCACAGGTCACGAGAGCGATTGCTGTCCCGTAATAGGGATTCGGGCTCATCAACGAATGATGCGGAATGATCTCATCTGGAACGATGATGTTGACCAGCGTCAATGCTCCGTCTGCATGTACCCGAACGATTTTTAACAGACCGCTCTTCAGATGATAGAGCGGTCCAGTTTCTCCTTGTCGAAACAGGACTTCTCCCTTGTGCAGGATCATGGGTTTCTCCTCGATTCTCTACGTTTTTCTCTAGCAATTATAGCAAGCCCGGCAGGAGGAAGTAAGCGAGCGTAAAAAGCAGTTTGCCGCTTTTTTAGGCTTGCTACAGCAAGGATGCCTTTTGCTATAGTGGGGAAATCACAGCTGGATAAAGGGAGTTGTCTGATGCTCAACTTTTTTACATGGGTAGGCTCCATAGTGGGGGTACTCACACTCGGATTGATTGGCTATGTGGCTTACCGCTACTGGTACCATATGGGTCAGCTTCCGAAGCCGGAGTTTCGTCATCTGGACACGAAAAAGCCAATGCCTGCCGACTGGAGTCATGATGAGGTTACATTTACATGGATCGGCCACTCGACGATTCTGTTGAATATGTTTGGTACGAAAATACTGACGGATCCGGTTTTGGGCGAGAAGCTGGGGATTAAGCTTGCAGGTGTCCATTTTGGTCCCAAGCGCTTTACGCCTCCTGCCCTCGACTTTGCTGAAATCGGCGAGGTAGATATCATTTTGCTATCGCATGCCCATATGGACCACGTCGATCTGCCTACCTTGCAGAAAATAGCGAATCGTTCCACTCATGTCATTACGGCACACCAGACGAGCAAGCTGTTCAAGCATATGCCATTTGGTTCATATGAGGAAATGCAGCCGGGGGAAGCCGTTACAACCAAAGAAGGACTGAAGATTACGGCGATTCCTGTTCGTCATTGGGGCAATCGCTTTCCATGGAATCATGAGTATGGCTACAACGGCTATATGATTGAGAAAAATGGCGTGCGCATCCTCTACCCAGGTGATACTGCTTATATCTCCATGGAAAATTTGCCAAAGCAATTCGGACCTATTGATCTGGTGTTCATGCCGATCGGCGCCTACAAGCCGGACTCGTATCAAGCCGCGCATTGTACGCCAGAGCAGGCATGGCAAATGTTCAAGGAGACCAAAGCCAAGTGGCTGGTGCCTATTCATTGGAATACGTTTGTGCTCTCGCGTGAGCCAGTTGATGAGCCGTTCGAGCGTCTGTTGGCAGCAGCGGGGGACGAGAGGGACAGGATCGTTGTTGAAAAACAAGGGGAGACGTTTTCGATCCCTGTTCAATAGGTGTGAAAAGCTGGCGACTGCTTACAATGCAGTCGCTTTTCTAATGATATGAATAAATGGGGAGGGAATAGCTACCTTATTATAGAAATATTTTTATCGAAGGAGTTTTTGAGGAGGGGTACATATGACAAAAGCATTGCCACAACGCTGGGATATGGATGTGATTTTTCCTGGTGGCAGTGAATCGGAGGATTTTCGAGCGTTTTTAGGGACTGTGGAAGGGGATATTGCGAACCTGAAAGCACGTTTTGAGCAATCTGGCGCAGGTTTGCATGAAACAGCGGCTTTCAAGGAAGTCGTCACTCATGTTCAAAGCATTGCCGTACGCGTGAGACAAGCAGGTGCATTCATTTCCTGCCTGACTGCTCAAAATGTAAAGGATGAGCCAGCCAAGCTGCTGGGTGGGCGTGTAAAGAGCATCTCGGCTGCGTTTGGTGCAGTATTGACGCGCTGGGAAGAACAATTGCTGGCTATCGACGAGGCTGCATGGGAGAATCTGCTGGCAGACGAAGAATTGCAACCGCTTGCTTTTGTGCTGAATGAGCGTCGCCGCCGTGCACAGGAAAAGTTGTCGCCTGAACAAGAAGTGTTGGCAAACGATTTAGCCGTAGACGGGTATCATGCTTGGCAAGATTTGTACAATGCGGTCGTGGGACGTATGACCATTGAGGTTGAGGTCAATGGAGAGACGAAGCAGATGTCTGTAGGGCAAGCTTCTAACCTGATGAGCAGTCCTGACCGTGCTGTTCGTGCCCAGGTTTTTGAAAAGTGGAAAGAAGCTTGGGGCAAGGAAACGGAGCTGTGCGCGCAGGCGCTGAATCACTTGGGTGGTTTCCGTCTCGCTCTCTACCGTCATCGCGGCTGGGATTCCGTCCTGCGTGAGCCGCTAGATATTGGACGCATGCAGGAAAAAACACTCGACGCGATGTGGCAGGCCATCGACATTCGCAAGGATCGTCTGGTTGCCTACCTGGAGCGCAAGGCAAAGCTGATCGGTGTAGACAAGCTGAGCTGGTACGATGTAGGAGCTCCAGTCGGTAAGGTACATAAAGAAGTGTCTTACGATGAAGCAGCTGCTCTGATCGTGGAGCACTTCAACCGCTTCAATCCGAGCATGGCTGAGTTTGCGCAAAAGGCATTCGATGAGGGCTGGATCGAAGCAGAGGATCGTCCTGGCAAGCGCCCAGGCGGATTCTGCACGAGCTTCCCAGTCAGTAAGCAGTCTCGCGTGTTCATGACGTATGCGGGAAGCGCAAGCAATGTTTCCACACTGGCACATGAGCTGGGGCATGCGTATCACCAGCAAGTCATGTGGGATTTGCCAGCCCTTAACCAAAACTATGCGATGAACGTAGCGGAAACAGCATCGACCTTCGCAGAGATGATCCTCGCTGACGCCGCTGTGAAAAATGCAGCGAATGAAGATGAAAAGCTGGTGCTCTTGGAAGATAAGCTGCAATCCATCGTCGCGTTTTTCATGAACATCCACGCTCGCTTTATTTTCGAGAAAAACTTCTACGAGAAGCGCAAAGAAGGTCTCGTTAGCGCGGCTGATCTCGACCGAATCATGGAAGAGGCGCAAAAGCAAGCGTACAACGGCGCTTTGGCAGATTATGAGCCGCACTTCTGGGCATCCAAGCTGCATTTCTATATCACATCGTATCCGTTCTACAACTTCCCGTACACATTCGGGTACTTGTTCAGCATGAGTGTCTATGCGCGTGCGCTTGAAGAAGGCGAGAGCTTTGCGCCGAAATACGATGCACTACTGCAAGATACGGGCCGCCTGATGGTAGAAGACTTGGCGAAGAAGCATCTCGGCGAGGATATGACGACAGTTGAGTTCTGGCAAAAAGCTGTTGATTTGGCTGTGGCAGACATCGACGAATTCCTGCGTCTGACAGAAGAAGCATAAATTCACGAATAAATAAGCGCCAAGCAGTCTGTCGCTACTCTGACAGGCTGCTTTTTTCGTTGAGAGATTGTTAATATTGCAGACGAAATCTTCGGATAACTTTTACCTGCGGTTTATAGAATCCTCGCTATTTTTTCGTACAGTAAAAGGGAAGAGAGTACTTGTAAAGGGAGGCATCGTAATGGACACTGGCAGTCATCTTTTGTTGGGTGTCACACTGGCGGGCTTAGCTCATATCACGCCGGCAGTGGCACATGATCCGGCGCTTGCTCAAGCGCTGATGGTCGCAACGGTAGTGGGATCTCATGCCCCGGATTTCGACACTGTGGCCAGACTTCGCGGTATTTCTTTTTACATTCGCTTTCATCGAGGAATTACTCATTCGATTCCCGCTTTGTTTCTGTGGCCACTGCTTATCAGTCTTCCTCTTGCCTGGGGGTTTGGTCTCATGGGGCAGTTCGGGATTTTGTACGGATGGACGCTGTTGGCTGTTATGCTGCATGTTTTTCTCGATATGCTAAACGCCTATGGAGTTCAATGTATTCGCCCCATTAGCAAGCGCTGGGTTCATTTGGATGTACTTGCGATTTTTGAACCACTGGTGTTCGCGGTTCATCTGGCAGCGGCGATATGGTGGATAGCTTTTAACGGAGATCCCAGCGTGCTGTTTCCGATAGCATATGGAATGACGCTCGTGTATATTGGCGTGCGGGCTTGGCAGCATCACCGTAACGTCAGACGGGTAGTAAGGGCATTAGAAACGAGCGGCATATCCCATGTTTTCCCGAGCATGCATCCTTTTCACTGGCGATTCGTCGTAGAGACGGAGGAACTGTTTTACACAGGGAGAATCGAGTATGCACGTGTGATACTCGAGGATGTGTATCCGAAGCAGCAGCGTGATGCAATCATTCAGGCTACCGTCGGTGTGGACGGCGTTCGTGCTTTTCTTGGATTTGCTCAACGAATCCACGTCACGTGGAAGGAGATTCATGACGGTTATGAAGTCACGTGGAGCGATGTGCGCTTTTGGTACAACCGCAAGCTGCCATTTGGCGTAGATGTTGTCTTGGATCGAGATTTGAACGTCGTTAATCATCGGTTGGGCTGGCGAAAAAAAGCGTGGGACCCGCCGTTTGTATAAGGGAAGCTAGTATAGGTAAGCCCCGTCAGTTTGTTGAAGCTGGGGGCTTACTTTTTTTGCGTGACCAAGGTGCCTCAGCGTCTGCTTCTTGCATTGTTTCAGTAAAGCTTTCTTCTCCTCCACTATGAAGACCCCATTCATAAGGACCTTTACAGGCTATTCCAACGAAATGGCGCTATGCAAAATCTAACAAGAATGATACACTGAAAAAAACTAAACGTTCGATGGTGATAGAATGAATGAGTTGTATTCGATCAGAGTAGAATGGTCTCCTGCGTATGAATGTATCATTAGCCTCTACACTTACATTTACGAGAAGGAGCGCAAGCATTATTTGCTTGGTACTGCTTGGAAAGAGGAGACAAAACAAAAGCTCCCGGCGTCTTTTGCAGATGAACTCGCAGATGAACGCTGGGAAGTACTCCACCGTTTGGTGCTGCTGGTAGCACAATCGCCGCAGACCAAATCCGTCGAAGAATTTCTTGGGTGGCTGGAGAACATCCCTCCCGGTGAAATTTATGAGCGTCTCGCGCCATGGGTGGAGACGATCCCGCTGAACTTGGGGGAAATTCGTGATCACAGCCTATCGTTGCTTACCCGGTGGAATGAACATTATTTTTCGAAGGTGGACCCACACATTTTGGAGAGTCTGCAACGGAGCGCCGATGAGCTGATGGTCCGCGTCAAAGAAACGCCTCCAATCGATTTGGTTGATCATGTAACGAACGGCATCTGGATTGAGCCGATGCCAGATTTGCGAGAGGTTGTACTGATCCCGCAATATCATTGTGCCCATTCTTCTGTTCTCGACTTTTATCGGGGGCTTGCCACTTGCATGTACCCTGTCAAAGATGCGGCAACGACCAAACCACAGCCGCTCCTGGAGCTGTTGCCTATCACACAGTGCCTCGCGGATGAAAAGCGCCTGCAAATCTTGCGCTGCCTGGCAAAAAAGACGTGCACTCTCGGTGAATTGCAGAAGCAAGTATCCTTAGCAAAAAGCACCGTCCATCATCATGTAACGGCGTTGCGCAGAGCGGGGCTGATTCGTGCTCATTACACAGGAAGTACGACGATTTCCTACTACAGTCTGCGAGAAGCCTTCGTCGAGCGTCTCCCGGATTTGCTTCGTTCCTTCTTCCATACATCAGAGTGATTTTGCTTACGTAAATGGCATGATTTTGTTGAGAGGGTAGGTTGAATCAGTATGAGCAAAATAAGGCAAGTGTGGGAGGCGTATCACCCGATTGTTCATCTCTTGATGGCAGGAACGGTGTTCGTTCAGCTCACCCAATCGATGAGTATCCCTTTTCTGGCCATCTATCTCGGTGAAACGACGAAGCTCTCTCACGCCTATATTGGACTGATTATCGGTGCAGGTCCTTTAGCTGGAACAGTCGGGGGATTTGTTGGCGGGATTCTCTCGGATTTGTTTGGCAGACAAAAGCTGATGTTTTTTTCCTTGCTTGCTATGGCGTGCTCGATTATCGGCTTCATTACAGTGCCTCATCCGATCGGTTTGCTGTTAATCAGCTTGGTTATGGGATTGGCGGCATCGATTTTTGGGACGGTTTCAAAAGCGCTGATGGGTGACTTGACTCCCGAGCATAAACGTTTTCGTGTGTTCTCGAATCGCTATCTTGCGAACAACCTAGGTTTCGCGATTGGTCCTATGCTTGGTGCTTTTTTGGGGATTTCCGGGAGCAATCTGGCATTTATTCTGACTGCGGTATCAGTAGTGAGCTTTGCCGTCATTTTATTAGTGGCCTGTCGGAGATGTGGCGTAACCGATGATGGTGGGAGGAATGGAGAGGTAGAGCGAGCCAGTTTGGCTGAGATCTGGCAGGTGCTCAGAAGGGATGTCGTCCTTCTTACATTTGTCACAGGCGGAATCCTGTTAGTGACGGTTTACGGTCAGATGTCTGTTACGCTCTCCCAATACTTGCGGGAAAACTTCTCGGAGGGAGTCGCCTTGTTTGGAACATTGATGAGCGTCAACGGATTTACCGTCTTGCTTTTGCAAATTCCTTTAACGAGGCTGGTTGAGCGGTATTCCTTGTTTGCGCGTATAGCAGGTGGTGCTGTATTGATGGCCATAGGGGAAGTCGGCTTTGCTTTTTCGCCAGATTGGGCTTGGTTTATTACAGCAATGATCGTATTTACGCTCGGGGAAATCTTGATCGTACCGGCTGAATATGCACAAATCGACGTGATCAGTCCCGCAAACATGAGAGGGACTTACTATGGGGCACAAAGCGCAACGATGCTGGGCAGCTTCCTTGGACCATGGGCAGGTGGCATGGTGCTCACCGCATATGGTGGCCCCGTGATGTTCTTGGTTATGGCTGTATTAGCTCTGGTCAGCTTGATCTTTTATTGGTTGGGACGTAGATTGCATGAAAAGCGAAAGCAGCTTACAAATGCGATTGCAGAGACTGCCATGTAGCTTCTTGCCTATTGATTGTGATTGCCGTATAATGGGAAGTATCTTTTTCAAAAGGGGACGTTTTGATGTCGGTGTGTGTTCTTAACTAAGCAATTGGATAGGGTACTCCCAGTATTTTAGCAAAAACTACATTTCATGTAGGCTTATTTGCTGTGGAAAAAGGGAGGCCTTGATTAGTTAAGAACTTACGGTCATCCATCTACCCATTTGCTCGACTACGGGAACCGTGCTCTTACGCACGGTTTTTTTGCGTGACTATCCACGCGCACGTAGCGAACGTATGCCCTCAAGGCGGAGATGAACGAATGTTCATGCTCTGCCTTTTTTGCATGCATCGATGGGTCCATCCCTTTTGAAAAGAGGTTTTCTACATGAAAAATTATATCGAAGACACCTATAAACAAGTGCGTTTACAAGAAGGTCAACGAGTGATCGAACAGTTTCTACTCGCGTGTTATTTTCATCCGGGTTTGCCTACGAAAGAGCTGGCAAGAAAAGTACTCTTGCCTGTACCTGTGGCAACTGCGATCAAAAAAGAGCTGATTAAGGCAGGTGCCATACAGCAGGGGAGCGGGGTGAGATGCACCGCAGAAGGGGAGGCGTACATTGAGCAAAAGCTAGGGTATGGTGGGCTGGATCGAGAGCTGTACGAGAAGCTAATGGGAGACGACGAAGCTTGGAAAACCGAGCTGGCTGACTTACAAGCGGAGATGGAGACGATTTTTGCTGGGCGTCCGCAAGTCGATGTACAGCTCGATCAGTCCAAATGCACAGTCGAGACGAGCTTGCGCAGGGCCATCCTATGCTTGCGGCATCAGAGCCTGGTGGGCAAAAAAATATTATGCGTCGGGGATGATGATTTGGTCAGCATCTCACTGGGGCTTTTGCTTAAGCGCTTGTTTCCAGGGAAGCAGCAACGTCCAGAGCAAATTGACGTAGTCGATATCGATGAGCGCTTTCTCCAATACATTACGGATGTGTCCAAGCAAAAAGAATTGGCGGTAGCCTGCCATCAGGCTGATTTGCGGCAGCCGCTGCCGAAGAAGCTGCAGGGTGGGTACGATTGCTTTTTCACCGATCCACCTTACACGCTGCAAGGAATGGCTTTGTTTTTATCCCGCGGAATCAGTGGGCTGCAAAAGCGCAAAGGACTGTCCATCTTCCTGTCCTTTGCGCATAAATCGCCTGATTTCACGCTGAATATGCAACGGGAGTTCGTACTGGCAGGCTTGACCGTACGAGAGGTGCTCAGTCATTTCAATGAATACGAAGCGGCCCAAATGATTGGAAATAAGGGACAGATGATCGTGCTTACCACTACAGAGCTGACGGCTCCGACGATCAAGCATCCATTTCTGGAGTCGCTGTACACAGGCGAAGAAACTCCTTCCAAGCGCGAGTATCAATGCAAGCGTTGCAAAAGATCGATCCAGGTAGGGGCACAGGCAAAAATAGTGACAATCGAACAATTGAAAAAACGCGGCTGCCCTCGTTGCAAGCACCAGAGCTTTGAGCTGTTGTCCCGTCGGAGAGCACAAGACTGATTGTACGCAAGTGGGCATATGGTAGTGGTGGAGGGGAGGGAGAATAAGATAAGATGGCTTACGAAAAGGCGTTTTCTTTATTACGGATCGCGACGGGAATCTTGTTTTTCATCCATGGCATAGCCAAACTGCAAAAAGGGATGGCTGCTGTTGTGACGACGTTTGGCGATCTCGGCTTGCCGGGGTGGCTGGCGTATCTGGTTTTGATCGTAGAATTGATCGGCGGTCTCGCGCTGATCATCGGAGTCGGGGCGAGATATGCTGCCTGGGGATTAGCTGCAATCATGGCAGGAGCGATTGTGACGGTGAAATGGGAGAAAGGCTTTGTCGGCGGTTATGAGATGGATTTGATCCTGTTGCTTGTCACGATTTGTGTGGGTCTAAAAAGGTGAAAAAGAGATCCGGCTGAACCTGTAAGCGGTCAGCTGGATCTCTTTTTTTAAACAGACAGCTCGTAATACTCAGGAGAAACGTTATCTAAAAATGGACTTTTTTCACCCGAATAGTAAAGGTGAAGCTCGTGCATGGCACGTGTACATGCCGTGTAAAAAAGCTTGCGTTCACTTTCTTCGCCATAGCATGTGGCGGAAGCATCATAAAGAATGACCGCATCAAACTCGACTCCTTTTGCCAAGTAAGAGGGAATGATCAAGATTCCTTTCTCAAAGGAAAGAGTGGCGGGCTTGATCAAACGAATCGGCAATCTCTCCTGCAAAGCGTCATGAACGATTTGGGCTTCCTCTAGCGTTTTTGTGATAACAGCGATCGTCTGATGACCTCGATCGGTGAGTTCATGTATACGTGCTTCGATTTGATCGGCATGAGCTTGAGGTGATGTCACTTTGGTTAGTGTTGGCAAGCGGCCGTCGCGCATAAAAGGCTCAATCGTATGCCCATCTCGTAAAAGTTGTCGTGTAAACAAAACGATAGGATAGGTGGAGCGGTAGCTTTTGGTCAGGACGAAGGTCTCCGTCTCTTCAGGCTCAAATAGGGATGTGACAGCCTCAAAGCTATTCTGGTGATACGCATGAGCGTAAATCGCCTGATTCCAGTCTCCCAGCACGGTCATTTTGGCACGGGGAAACAAGCTCTTAATGAGAGCGAACTGAAAGGCGGAGTAATCTTGGGCTTCATCGAGAAATACATGACGGACGAGGTTGTTCGTCTGTTTGCCCTCCAATCGTTCCTGCAAATACAAATAAGGAGGGATGTCTTCACATGCCAAATACTGTTGCTCTAAATGCGCTGTTGTCTGCTCGCACACTGCGGGCCATTTGTCCAATCCATCATGTTGGAGAGTATTTGGCGCAAGCTTCCCGAGCAAGTCAGGTGACAAGAAGAGCTGGCGGTAAATAGCGCAAGTATCAATAAATTGAAGTTCCCGGATAAAATCGCGCAGAGGCTGAAGCTGCTTTTTGACGATCCATGTGGCCAAGAGCTCCTGCTCGCGTTCGAAGTCATCGAAGGTATCCTCCCGAAACTGCTTTTTGCGGCGAAGGGATTGATAGGCAGCTACGTAAGCGTCTCGGTCAAGCAGCTCCATTTCATCTTCTACCCATGGTTTTGATCGTTCATGCTGTTCCAGTTTTTTCAGCTCTGTCAGCAGTGATTTCGCAACGAGTACCATCCGATTGGGGATCGGCAGACTTGTATCGAGAGAATAAAACAGCTCATGGATGTGAGCCGCACTGATTAGTGTCTGGTTTCTAAATGTAATGGGGCGAAACATGATTCCAGATTGTTTCAAGCTATTCGCGTATTCATCCATAGCCTGCAAAAACAAGGAGCTTGATTTGAAACGGATTCCTAAAAGCCTCGCCTCGTATCCAGACTGATCACTTGCTGTCAGTGCATACTCCATCTGTTCAAGCGGGTTTTCCAGGCGGAAGTCGTCACCTAGACGATGCTCCGCGTATTCCTGAAAGGTCGTTTGCTGCATATTTTCCTCGCCGAGCTCAGGAAGAACGGTCGAGACATAGCTGTTAAACAAAGAATTGGGCGAAAATAAGACGATTTGCTCTGCGGTCAACGTCTTGCGGTAACGGTATAACAAATAAGCGATTCGTTGCAAAGCCGCAGACGTTTTTCCGCTACCCGCAGCTCCAGAGACGATGACGAGTCGGCTGCGTTCGTTGCGGATGATGCGGTTTTGATCCCGTTGGATCGTGGCCACGATGCTTTTCATCTGGGAGTCAGCCTGTTTGCCGAGCACCTCCTGAAGCAGTTCGTCGCCGATCGTCACGCCCGTATCAAACAGGTGCAGCAATTTGCCGTTGCGAATGATGTATTGTCTTTTGCACGTAATCTCTCCATTTATGCTTCCGCTTGGGGTATTGTACGCTGCCGGCCCCGGCGGGTAGTCGTAGTACAGACTGGAGATCGGAGCGCGCCAGTCGTAGACGAGAAATTCCTCGTCGTTTTTATCCAGCAAGGAAGCAATGCCGAGATAGATGGCTTCTGGCTTCGATTCCAGCTCTTCTTGAAAATCAATCCTGCCAAAATAGGGAGAGTGCAACAATCGCTGCAACGTACGCAACTGATTTTGGGCATGGCGATGGATGCGTTCACGCTCGGACAGGACTTCCGCTTGCTGCTTGATACTGGCGTAAGTCTCGACAGCTTCGATGGCATCCTCGAAGTTGACTGTCACGTCGTCCCAAAAATGTTTGCGAATTCCGATGATATCCTCGCTCACGACATTCACATGCTCTTTGAGTTCATCTATTCGGTTCTTTATCTCTGAGATGACTCGTTCAACACGTTGTTGTTCGTTTTGCCGATCTTGATCAGTCACGCTCATGGTACCGCTCCTTTTTCGTTCCCCATTTTTGGCCTGAAGGTTTGACAATCGAAAGTGAATGTGGTACTATTATATTGGAGATAAAATAGTTACATATCGTTGATTGACCAACAGACCAATTCTCATTTTATCACGTGAAAATTGGCTTTTCAACATGGTGAAGAAAAATACAGAGTGAAATGATAGGGAACTCCTTTAGGGGGTTCCCTATTTTGTTGCGGCTAAACTTGTCCGCCAAGCTTTCCAGTGAGAGCTACCCATATACGGGTTGTTCCCACCAGTCTATCGAAAAGTAAAAGGATATCTTCTCACCAATGTTTGGAACGCGAACAATGAGTGCCATTCCTGGTCCGAGAATCCACTGTCCGCCGGGGGTCGCCTCAACGGTGGAGGACGCCGGAATGATTCGCGTGGCAGTATGGATGTGATCAGAAAAGGTATCCGTCATACCAGTGCCATGCAAAAGTTGCCCTTGGGCGGCGGGACAAGCGGGGAGTTGAACATAACCAGAGGTCACTTGACGTGAGAGAGTCGTACCTGTGATTGAGGAGACTTTGCCAAACAAGAAATGTGCTTCTATCGGGTGCGGGGATGGACTGGTGATCATCCAGTGATGGACAAATAAATGAACACCGGAGCGTAAAGGATTCGACAAGGCGGCGATCCCGATAGCCCCATCGCCCACGATTATTTTTTCCGACTGCCCCATGAAGTATTTGCATTGATCCGCCATCGACATCGCATACGGAATGTGAACACTCCGATTCAGCTGTTCCGTAGCAGACGGAGTAGGAAACGGATAGTACCCCATCTGCATGTAGACATCTGGTATTGCGCTATAAAAGTACGAGGGGCGAGTATAGGAGGGCTTTGTCATGATTTCCTCTCCTTGTGAGTGGGGTAACTGCTAACCCTACAGCATATGGCAATCATTCATGGAGGGTGTCAGGAAGAAAAAAACAGACACCATTGTAGCTGGTGTCTGGACGAATTTTGGATTACTTTTTCTGGGTAGGAAGACGAACGCGATGGTATTGCTCCAGGCGGCCGTCTGAGTCGATGGACAGTGTAATTTGCTCCTTCTCAGCTTTAAAAGTAATATCGCTTAGCTCTCGTGTAAATCCGTTCGTATCTCCTGTGTCAATGGATTGGTTGCTAACGGTTTTAAACTGCTTCGTATTTTCACTGCCAAGTAGTTGGCTCATAAGCTCTTGACCACGTTTCAGGTAGTAATCCTTTTGGCGGGACGTTACTTTCGCTGCGGGAAAGGGACCACCGTGATAGTGCAGCAAAATTCCTGTCGTACTGTCGAATTGCACTTCGGCAAAACGTTTCCCTCTATCCGTTGCATTCCCTGTCTCGTGCAGGGTAAATGTCCATACTCCCCGAATGTCTCCTGATATTGATATGGGAGACTTACGCATCCCCATGATTTTCCACGTTTTCAGCGAGGGCTCCACTTCAAGCAGCTTTTGAAAACTAGCCTCTACGAGAGCTGGTAACGATTCCTGCTTACTTGCATCACTTGGCTGCGTGGTGGGAGCATGCCCCGAACTTACAGTCGCGACTCCTGTCAAACCGATAACAGCTGCCAACAATAAACTGCCGATTGCTTGAAAAGGTTGTATTTTCATGGTCGACCTCCTTTACTGTAACGAAATTTTTACTGCTTTATCCGGTTCTGCTTTCCCGCTCATATGCGGGATTAATTGGATGTACGCGGGTTTTTCTTTGAAGGAAACGATAAGTTTTCGCGAAATCCCATTCTCGTCGTAATTAGTGCTTTCCTCCTCAATACGAATTTCCTTTCCATTGGGATCGAGGAGAGTATACGACGGTTCATATAGCTTGTCGTCAGGTGGAGTTTCTTTTAGTACAACCGTTGTAGATACCGGTGTGAGTGTAACCTCTTTGACCTGAAATGCAAAATTACTCCGCAAGGTTTGGCTGATGTGAGGCGTCAGGGTCTTGCTGTCAATCTTCGTAAACGGCTTCACAACAGGAAGTTGCAGGTTCCATGTGCTTTGTGCATTTTGATAGTCATATAACTGCGCCTGCATCGTAAACTGATCGGGCCAAGTGCCATTGAGAGTAATGATACTGACACCTGCGAACAAATAATCCTCCATCTGTTTGACCTCACTGCTCCAGCCAGCTCCGGTGTTATCGATGGGCTCAGCCAAGGTAAAATCCTTTAGCACGATTCTTTCTGCGATTTCCTTGGCGGCTGCTTTTTCGGTCGTTTCGGGCATCTGAATCAAATAGCCAATACCCAATTGTATCCCATCGTAAAATACTTCGTTGACCGTAATTGTAATGCCATTGACGACTGCGCTTTGGTTGACTGCGGTAATTAGCCCTTTTTCGTTGGCGATTTGTAGAGTATCTTCTTGAAACAGTTCAAAGACAGAGCTGATGAGCGGTACATGTTTCAGTTTTTCTGCCCATGCGGGTGAGGAAAATCCGAGCGCCAGCAGGGTGAAAAGCAGGAAAGACGCAGCGCCTGCAGAGGCAATGAAAATCCTTTTCATGCGGAGACGGGGACTTGATGACTGCTCATGTGGCATGGTTGCGAATAAATGGCTTCTGATCCGTGCTACGGTTTCTTCGTCCGGGGTGTGTATTCTGTTTTCTCGTTCTAGCTGTTTGACGATGCCAATAAGTTCAGGAGCTTCATAGGCCAGAGCCCCGCTGCGCAACTCCGAATGAGGCGCTTCCAGCCACTTGGCAAAGCTCTCGATTTGTTCAGAAACAATCTCGTCTGGATTGCGGTTCATAAGAATCCTCCGATCCTCGTAGATTTCCTTTTACCTTTTCTAAGGCACGATACAGACGATTTTTTACCGCACTCTCGCCCATTTCCATGATTTGCGCGATCTCGGCAAAGGTACATTCACCGAAAAATTTAAGCATGATAATTTCCCGTTCGATCTCATTGACTTGCTGCAGGGCAGAGGTTAAATCGAGTTGGGTGGCTGCTTGCTCTGCATAGCAGGCAGACGAATTGGCAGATAGAGAATCAAGCTCCAATTCTCTCGGGCGCCGCTTTTGCTTGCGTTGTTCGTCCATGAGCGTGTACTTGGCAATCTGAAACAGCCAGGTGGAAAAAAGCGACTCTTCCCGAAAGCTGTCAAGCCGACTCATTGCTTTTAAGAAGGTTTGCTGTGTCAGATCCTCCGCTAGCGTTTTCCCCACTTTGAATGAAAAATAACGGTAAATTCGCTTTACATAATGATCATAAATAGGAGCAAAGTCCTCTCGCTTTTCTTTGGCACGCGAAATCCAGTACTTCTCATCGAAAGATGTGGATTCCATTTTCTCCCTCCCTTCTTCAACAGAATTAGACGCCAAGCATTAGAGAATCGACACAACGGGCTTTCGATTTTTTTGCATAGAAAAAAGGCTGGGAGCAATATCCCAACCTTTTGCAAGCATATGAACTCTTTCGTTTACGACACGGTTTTCCAGGCATGGATCGCAAGCAATGCCCAGCCAGCGAGGAACAGTACACCGCCAATCGGCGTAATCGCTCCGAGAACCTTAATACCGGTCATCGCCAGCGTGTAGAGACTGCCGGAGAAGATCAAGGTTCCGGCTACAAAGCACCAGCCTGCCCAGACGAGGCCAGAAGAATCCGGGTACCATTTTAGCAAGAGGGCAACCAGCACCAGAGCCAGCGCATGTGTTGTCTGATAGGTCACGCCCGTATGGAAAATGCCCAGCGAATAGTCGTCCAGTTTTTCCTTCAGTGCATGTGCTCCGAATGCTCCTAACGCAACCGAAAGAAATCCACTGATACTCCCAAGCATCAAAAACATCTTCATGAGTGCGTCACTCCTTTATGCACATTACCTGTACATTTGTCTGTTTTCTATTTTAACGTAAAAATCCAAGTTCAAAAAGTCGGCTTTTCAGCACCGAGAAAGTGGCAGAATTACTTCGTGATCAAAAGTCGATTTTTTGAACAACCGCTAAAGCCCAATTGTAATTTGGTGAACATGCCTTGGACTGCCATACAATCCGCTTGTCAATCTCCGACATAGAGTAAAGTATCGCAGTGGCAACGCTTACAGGCCGCTGCGACGGGAGGTGACGTAATATGAACAAATGGATTTCCAATGTTGGAGGACTCCTCGGTGGCTACGCATTGTTGAAAGCGCCGTTGGAAGGTTCCTTCCTCAGTGGGTTGGACCCGTTGGTGGATGGAGTTGGTCTGATCACTGTGGTCGTATTTGCGGGAGCTCTTATTTATTCTGGTGTGCGCGACTGGTTCCAAGGCTAAGACGGTAGGACGAAAAAACAAATCAAGGGTGTCTCCAGTAGGAGATGCCTTTTTTTCTTCGGAAGGCTGGCGTCTTTTAGCGCGGTCCCCCATATACATAAAGTAGACCGACGGCAAAAGGGGGAGGCGAAACGATTTGACCAACGACGAGCGCAAAGAACTGGAGCGATCCATTGACGAAATTACCGAGATCGCCAAAGGGTTCAATCTCGATTTTTACCCGATGCGATACGAGATATGCCCGTCTGACATCATTTATACATTTGGCGCGTATGGAATGCCCACCAGATTTTCGCACTGGAGTTTTGGGAAGTCCTTCTACCGCATGAAACTGCAATATGACCTGAATCTAAGCAAAATCTACGAGCTCGTCATCAATTCCAATCCTTGTTACGCGTTTCTTTTGGACGGCAATTCCTTGATCCAAAACAAGCTTATTGTGGCTCACGTCCTTGCTCACTGCGACTTTTTCAAAAATAATGTGCGCTTCTCCAACACGAATCGGGATATGGTCGAAAGCATGGCGGCCAGCGGAGAACGGATTCGACAATACGAGATCGAGTACGGCAAGGAAGCTGTGGAAAATTTGCTCGATGCGAGCTTGGCGATTCAGGAGCATATCGATCCGAGCTTGCTGCGTCCGAAGCTGCGTTGGAAACGAGAGCCAGAGGAGCCGAACAAGAAGACGAAGAACGAACGGCACTCCCCTTATGACGATCTCTGGGGATTGGACCGCAAAGCAAAAGAGGAAGCCGAGCCGGTAAAAGCACCACGCAAATTCCCGCCAGAGCCGGAAAAAGACCTGCTGCTGTTCATTATGGAATACAGCAATATCTTAGATGATTGGCAGCGGGATGTGCTGACGATCATCCGGGATGAGATGCTGTATTTCTGGCCGCAGATGGAAACGAAGATCATGAACGAAGGCTGGGCCACCTACTGGCATATGCGCATCCTGCGGGAAATGGAGCTGACAGAATCGGAGACGATCGAGTTTGCCAAGCTGCATTCCTCTGTCATTCAGCCTTCGACGACGAGCATTAATCCGTATCATCTGGGCCTGAAAATTTTGGAGGACATTGAGAAACGCTGGGATAATCCGACGAAGGAAGAGCAGGAGCGCTTTGGACGCAAGCCAGGAGAGGGACGCGCGAAAATTTTCGAGGTGCGCGAGCTGGAGTCCGACATTAGCTTCATTCGCAACTTCCTGACCAAGGACCTCGTCAGTGATCTGGATTTGTATATGTTCGGCAAGCAGGGCAATGATTGGGTTGTTGCGGAAAAGCAGTGGGAGAAGGTACGCGATGGTCTTGCGGGCACACGGGTTAATGGGGGATTCCCTTATGTACTCGTGCACGATGGGGATTACTTACGCTCCGGCGAGATGTACTTGAAGCATCATTTCGAGGGGCTGGAGCTGGATGTCAAATACGTAGAAAAAACTTTGCCTTACATCTATACCTTGTGGGGAAAATCTGTTCATTTGGAATCGATGGTGGAGGATCGACAAGTGTTGTTTACGTACGATGGCAAGAAGGTGCACCGCCGCTTTTTATAGGGGAAAAAAGGCTGCATGCCCGGTGGAAGCTAACCGAGCGTGCGGCCTTTTCTATGCGTCCGAACTAGGACAATTGATCCGTAATTCCGATATGACTGCTGATCCCGCCGTCCATGGTGATGCTCGATCCGTTGATGTACCCGCTATGCGGTCCGACGAGATGATAAATCATCTGGGCGATTTCCAACGGTTGAGCAACGCGTTTCACCGGGCTTTTGGCGATGACCCGATTCATGTAATCTGAAATATCCTCCGGACGCACGCCCATCGCGGTATCCACATATCCCGGACAGATGGCATTACAAGTAATCCCGTGCTCTCCCCATTCGGCAGCGATTGTTTTCGTATAGCCGATCATGCCGTGTTTGGAGGCGACGTAGGTGGATGAATGTGCAGAGCCTAGCAAGCCCTGAATGGATGCGATGTTTACGATTCGCCCGTAGTTCCTTTCTTTCATCTTGGGCAGCAGGTTTCTGCAAAATAGGAATACACTCTTCAAATTGGTATTCATGATCCAATCCCACTCTTCATCGGAGACTTCGTCGACTCGGTGGAATGGACCGCCAACTCCGGCATTGTTGACCAATATGGTAATATCCCCGAAATGCGATTCTACTAGCTGGATGGCTTCTTCAACCTGCGCTCGTTGACCGACATTACAGCGAATGGACAAGGCTTGACCGCCTGCGTGATTGATTTCTTGGGCGACTAACTGTGCTTTTTCTTCTTGTACATCAAGAACAGCGACACGTACCCCATGTTGAGCCAAAAGCTTTGCGGCTGCGGCCCCGATTCCATTGCCTGCTCCTGTGATGATTGCTGCTTGCTGCATTTGTAAACTCTCCTTATTCATCTGTGATTTAGAGAACGCCTTTAGGCGGAAGGATTTTGACTTCATCGATTCGAACGTGGAGGGGACGGGAGGCGATATCTAATACGGTATCTGCCACATCTTTTGGTACGAGCATCGCACTCGGATCAAAAAAATGCCGGTCCTCCGTCATATTTGTATGAACGGCGCCCGGAAAAATGGTGGAGACTCTTACATTGTCGTTTTTCCATTCTTCATTGCAAATTTGGGAAAAGCCTTGGACAGCGAATTTTGAAGCACCGTAAACGCCGTTTTCCGCAATGGGAATATACCCTGAGACACTAGAGATATTGATGATACGGCCTCCGTGAGCTTTCATGACCTTGTATCCTTCGCGGCTGCAAAGAAAGAGTCCGGTTACATTGGTGCGGAAAACATTCTCCCATTCATCCAGGCTTGTTTGTTCAACAGGCTTAAACACGCCGACTCCCGCATTGTTGACGAGAACATCTAGACGTCCGTATAACCTTTGTACTTGCGCAAATAGGGTAAGGACACTTTGCTCGTCAGTCACGTCTAGCTTTACATTCGTTACACTTCCCGGTTCAGCGTGTGCAATTTCGTTTGGATGAGGCGCGGTTCGAGAGGTTGCCCAAACGATCGCACCTTCTTTTGCCAGAACCTTTGCCATCTCAAGACCCAATCCTCGACTGGCTCCAGTGATAACCACGACTTTATTCAGTAGTTTCATGTGTACCTCCGTATAATCAAATGTCCATTCCAATAACTGGTTTTATTAAACATTTTTCAATGGTACAAAACTTTATCCCTACCAACAAGCGTCATAGGAATGAATTTCGGTAAAAGCAGTAGGATTTTGCTGGGCAGGAACTAGGCATTTAATCGTGGAAAGCTTTGTTAGTAAACCTAATTCACCCTGGGAGGCTCTTTCTATGGAAAAGCATGCGGCTGTTATCGGATCAGGTGTTATGGGACATGGAATCGCGCAGCTATTCGCATTGGCTGGATTTCGTGTTTCTCTTTACGATTTGCAGGAAGAGTTTTTGATAAAAGCGCGAGCTAGCATCGAGCACAGCCTTTCCCTTCTGGTTGCAGAAGGAATAATTGGAGACCAGTCTAAAGTAGCGGCGCTCGAACATATCATCCTGACCACGGATTTGCAAGCGGCAGTATCTGCTGCTGAAATCATCACAGAAGCAATACCAGAAGTCATCGAGCTAAAATGGGATCTGTTTGAAAAGCTGGAGCAATACGCAAAGCCAGATGCGATTATTGCTTCCAATACGTCTACATTTTCGATTGCGCGACTGATCGAAAAAGCAACTACGCCGCAACGCTTTATCATTACACATTTTTTCAATCCGGCCCAATTGGTTCCGCTAGTCGAGGTAGTCAGGCACGAGAAGACCGCGCAGGAAGTGATTCACAAGACGATACAGCTGATGGAAGCGATCGGGAAGTCTCCGGTTTTGCTGAAAAAGGATGTGCCGGGCTTTATCGCCAATCGTCTGCAAACAGCTTTGATGAGAGAAGCTTTTCATTTGCTCGCAGAAGGTGTGGCAGATGCAGCCCAGATTGATACGGTGATGAAGGAAGGAATTGGCTATCGTTGGGCTTTTGTCGGGCCTATTGAGACGGCGGATTTTGGCGGACTCGATACGTGGAAGCGCGTGATGGATAACCTGGCGCCAGAACTGGATGCTTCGACAAAAGCACCCGCCATCATTGAAGACAGAGTAGCAGAAGGCAATCTCGGAACCAAGACCGGAGCAGGTATTTACTCGTACACGGATACGTCTGTCTCAGAAAAGCTTCGTGTACGTGACGAACAGTTCATCCGTTTGGGGAAAATGAAGCGCGGTTGAAGTACTTACAGATAAATTTCGCTGCTAAACAGTCAACCAATACCGACCGTCCTGTCTATCATACATAGGCAAGGCGGTTTTTCTATGGCCTCTGGGTCGGTATAATTCCCGCTCTTTTATACCTATTACAGTTCTATATATTTTTTGCTTAATTAACCCTCCTTCGTTACCGATATAAAAAATTAGGACTTCACCAACATGAAACGTTTTCCAAATACAACTTAGAAAGAAGATGAAATGAAGTGAAAGTTAACTTGCGAAATTGGTTTCGAAGCTATCGAACCAAACTCATCATCACATTTCTCTTGATTCTGTTAGTCCCTTCCCTTGTCGTTGGAAGCCTGGCTTACCATCAAGCGAAAAAAGAAATTGAAAAACAGATCGTGGACAGCGCCAACGAAAACGTCGATCTGGTCAACTCCATCGCCAGCAGTACGTTTGAGGGCAAAAAGAAGGATGCTGACTATTTGGCAAAAGAAATTACACCTGGCGTGAAATCGGCTGATGTTCAAAATGAAATCATGCAACATTTGGATATGTATATGGGTATGCATCCAGAAGCGGCTAGTATCAGTTTGGGAACGGCTGACGGACAGTACTTCCGCGCTCCCAAGCAAGAAGTACAGGCAGGGTTTGATCCGCGGACGAGAGACTGGTACAAAAGAGCGATGGAAAACAAGGGGACTGTCGTCGTTACGGAGCCATATATTTCGGCGGTATCAGGTGAGGTTTTAGTAGCGGTAGCGAAAGCGACGGAGGATGGTGCGGGGGTTATCTGCATTACAGTTGGGATTGAACAGATCAAACAACTGGCAAACTCAGTCAGCATCGGTTCAAATGGAGATGTCATCGTAGTGGACAGCAATAAGAAGTATGTCGTCCACCCGGAAAATCAGGCAGGAACAGCGGCACAAGAGAGTTTTTACGACAATATGTACCAAGGAGAAACAGGTCAATTCAATTACGAGGAGCAAAGTATCCCGAAAAAGATTTACTATGTGACGAATCCGGCTACTGGCTGGAAAATCGCCGGTTCGATGCACCTGTCAGAGGTTGAGGATGCGGCACAGCCGATTTTCACGCAAACGCTTTGGACGATCACGATCTGCTTGCTGTTGGGAGGACTCATTGTAGCAGCTGTATTGCGTTCCCTTCTTCAGTCCATTCAGGAAGTGAAGGTACATGCTGTCAGAGTGAGCCAAGGTATTTTGACTGACCCGATTAAAGTGCGGTCAACCGATGAAATCGGTGAGCTCGGCCATGCGTTTAATACGATGCAGGATAACTTGCGGGCGCTCATTTCAGATGTCGAGACTAGAGCGGAGCAAGTAGCAGCTTCTTCGGAGCAATTGACTGCGAGTGCGCAGCAGACTAGCATTGCAAACGAGCACGTAACGACTGCTATCCAGGAGGTAGCTGGCAGCGCGGAACAACAAACGAGCGGAATCGACCAAAATGTTCGCTCATTGCAGGACATTTCAGAAGGGGTCACACGCATTGTAGAGAGTGTCAATGTGTTGTCGGATACTGCTCAGCAAACGACGATTCAGGCGGAAGAGGGTGGCAGCTTTGTCGCTCAGGTCATGAGTCAAATGAAGTCGATTCATGAATCGGTGGAACAGTCGGATCGCATGACCAAATCGCTTTATGATCGTTCGAAAGAAATCGGCACGATCTCGGATGTCATCAGCGGAATTGCCCAGCAGACAAATTTGCTGGCATTGAATGCAGCGATTGAAGCGGCGCGGGCTGGTGAGCATGGTAAAGGCTTTGCGGTTGTTGCTACAGAGGTGCGCCTGTTGGCTGAGCAATCACAATTGTCGGCCAAGCAAATTTCTGAATTGATCACAGAGATTCAACGGGAAACCAAGCAATCCGTCGACAACATGGAAAAAGTCAGACTGGATGTGGCAGCAGGCTTGAACGTTTCGGAGGAGACGATTCACAAGTTTGAAGGCATTATGGAAAGCACCAGACTGACCAATCCACATATCGCAGAGGTTTCCTTGATCGCACAGCAAATCTTGGCTGCTGTTCAGGAAGTAACCGCGACAGCCAATGTGCTCGTCACCATCGCGAAAAGCAATGCCGAAACAGCCGAGGAAGTAGCAGCCTCTACTGAGGAGCAGCTCGCATCCATGCAAGAGATCTCATCCTCCGCTCAATCCTTATCGTCATTGGCGGAAGAACTGAAAGTATTGATCAATAAGTTTACCTATTAACCTGTATCCTTACACAAACGAAGCGCCCTGCTCAAGGCATACGAGCAGGGCGCTTTGCCGTATAGATGTGATAACATATGGGCAACACAATCGGTAGCGAATAGGAGATGTGAACAATGGACATGAGGATTAGAGTCGAACAGGTAGAGGATTATTCCGTTACTGAACAGGTCGTAAAAGATGCATTCGCGAATGCAGAGTTCACGGATCACAAAGAACATGAATTGGTGTCTCGCATCAGAAAATCGGATGCATTCATCCCTGCGTTATCTCTAGTCGCGATTGATGAAGAGAATCAAAAGATCGTGGGACATATTCTTTTGTCGAAAATAAACATTCGCAACGACAATCAGAGCATAGAGTCACTCGCGCTCGCCCCTGTTTCCGTAGTGCCCGATCACCAAAGCAAAGGCATAGGAAAGAAGTTAATTCTCGAAGCCCTCCAAAAAGCCAAAGAACTGGGATACCACTCCGTTGTTGTCCTCGGGCACCCCGAATATTACCCGAAGTTTAGCTTCCAAAAAGCTTCTCGATGGGGAATAAAAGCACCTTTCGAAGTACCGGATGAGGTATTTATGGCATTGGAGCTGCGAGAAAATGCCTTGGCCAATGTTTCTGGAGTTGTTGAATACTCTAGTGCTTTTTTTGAATAGGTAGGGATTGTTCATGAAAAGAAGCGCAGTAGATCGTTGATGCCATCTACTGTGTCTCTTCATTCCTAATTATGGTAATATGAAGTGCCTACCAATTCGAGAAAAAACGAATCGTATGTCGGAGGGGAAAAAGGAAGCAATGGAACTCAGGGGAAACGAATCGATCGTGCAAGAGAATATAGCGGCAAACCTATTCAGAGGAATGGAAGGAGTAGGTGGGAGGTTAATGATTACGAGTGAAAGACTCTATTTTCAACCACACAGTCTCAATATTCAAACACAACCTCTCGAATTAAACTTGAAAGATATTGCGGCAGTTGAAAAGCGGAATACGTTGTTCGTGATCCCAAACGGAATGAAAATCAAGATGCATAACGGACAAGAGCATAAATTTGTTGTGTGGAAACGAGCGGAGATCATCGGAATGATTCAGGATACAAAAATGAAGCAAAAAATGACGGTGATCATTAAGACGAGGTGAGCTATCCCTTCCATGAAAATCGCCCTGCCACAAGCAATACTGAGCAGGGCGATTCCCACATCTTACAAGTCCTTTGCAACATGCGGTTTGCTATAATGACTGGTACCCCCACCGCCAACCAATACTCTTCCACCTTGTCTGAAGATGAGCAATTTCCTAGATCCATCAGAGAGCAGCACAGTGATTTTTGCTCGATTCGCTGTTGCAATATAAATAACGTAACCAGTTCTGGAGATTACCGTACGCCAGTTGCGGTCGAATTCAGAGCGCAGAACCCGATTGGAATACACTTGGTTTTCCACGCGTCTCGCAGTGATTCTTTTCTTTTTCATCGAGCCTCAACACCTCCTGTCAATCTATCCTATTCATGGGAGAGAAAAAGGAGTGGACAAGAGTTATAGGCAATTTCACTATTTTCGTTGCAACCACACAGGAAGCGTTCTATGATAACATCAAGGACGGTATTCATTGTAAGAGCCGTAAAAAGGAGTGAAAGACAATGGCAAAAAGCGCAGCACGCAAGCAACGGGAAAAGCTGGCCCGTGAAGGCAAAAGAAACCCAGAGCTCAACAGAAGCATCTTTGCATTCGCTGACATGAGACAACGGACGACGAAGACGAGAGCAGAAAAACTGAATCAACAGAAGCACAAAAGGTCGTTATCCTACCAAAGTGATGATGGCCTTTTTTATTTGCGTGCGAAGCTTGCTGTGATCATTTAAGATTGAGGCAGAGAGTGTATTTTGTGCTTGGTGGTGAACGATGGAGAATACAGCATTAGATTCGCCAGATGCGAGTTGGCTCGAAAAATCGGAAGACAGATCTTTTCAATGCCTCGTTCATGATGGATATTATTACCTTCCAATTGAAGAGGAGCTAACTGAAACCAATCTAGATAGCGAGCTTGGGATAGTAAGCAGAGTAGGCGAATGGAAGGAGATCAAAGAGGGCGATACTCCCTTCTACGTACCGGGCAGTACATACTACACGATAAAAGGCGTACCAGATAAGAACAAAATCGCAATCGAAATCGTCAGGAAAGAAAGCAAAAAATATCAGGTGCTGGAAAAAGGTCATCCAGTTCCAAAGTGAGGCATGGCATCTATGAATAACACCATTCACCCAGAATGCGCGAGAGCCATTCAACATCTCCTCCAGCTGAAGGACCCAAAACGCGAAGACTTTTTGGCGCTGAAAACGTACGGAAATGACCGCTATTCGGCAATGGGGTGGGAAGAGCTACAGACGTATATCAATGAAAAGACCGTCATCATTGTCGAGCAGTTTGAAAATGAACAAAATATTATGTCCGCCCTGCGTTGGGTAGCGAGAGGATTGCCGGTTTGGTTAGCGATTCGAAAAGTGCGGGCGGATTATTCTGTGTATGGATACAAGAAGTAGTCTGTCTATCAAAAAAATATATGCAACTAATAGAAATAATACTGCACGAAGGAAAAGATAGGTCTATTATTGTCAGTATCAGCAATATTGGAGGGAGACATCATGACAGAATACTTACTTAGCTTACTACAAATCATTATGATCAACCTGGTCCTGAGCGGCGACAATGCAGTCGTTATTGCTCTTGCCTGTCGCAACCTGAGTCCAGAGCTGCAGAAAAAAGCCACTTTTTGGGGGAGCTTCGGTGCAATCGGATTGCGGATCATCCTGACCTTCATTGCTATCTGGCTGTTGAAAATTCCGTTTGTCCAAGTCGTTGGAGGGCTTTTGCTCATCTGGATTGCGGTCAAGCTGTTAAAAGGTGAAGATGAGGAGAGTCATATTGGTGGCGGATCAAGCTTTATTGAGGCACTCAAAACCATTATTTTTGCCGATCTGATTATGAGTCTGGACAATGTTATTGCCGTAGCAGGAGCAGCGAACGGGAACCTGGTTTTGGTCATCATCGGTCTTGCCATCAGCATTCCGCTCATTATTTGGGGCAGCCAGTTGTTGATGAAGCTGATGAACCGTTTTCCCGTCATCGTGTTATTGGGGGCGGCTTTGCTTGGATATACAGCAGGAGAAATGATTGTAGGAGACAAAGCAGTTGGCAGCTTCTTGGAGGAGGTAATGCCTTCGCTGCATATGATTTTGCCGGTAGCATTGGCACTTCTGGTAATTGTGATTGGAAACTATTTGAAAAGGAAGGAGAAAAATGTGTTAAATAAAGAAGTGACAAATAATCATGCGGAGACCCTATAGCTATGGAATATCGCGATTGGTACATTCTCCAAACCTTGTACCAGGAACAAAACATTACAAAGACAGCCGAAAGCTTGTATTTGTCCCAGCCTGCGCTGACGAAAAGACTACGGCAGATTGAAAAAGAATTTGGCGTACAGATCGTGCAACGGGGGAGTAGAGGCGTTCATTTCACTCCTCAAGGCGAGTACTTGGCCAAATGTGCGGATGAAATGCTCCTCAGACTGCGCAATATCAAGGAGCATGTCTTGAACATGGGTGACGAGGTCAATGGTACGCTCCGGCTGGGGGTTTCCAACTATTTTGCGCGGTACAAGCTCCCGATGATCTTGAAAAAGTTCAAGGAAGCCTATCCAAACGTCGAGTACAAGGTAATGACCGGATGGAGCAAAGACGTCTACAAGTCCGTGTATAATCAGGACGTGCATGTGGGCTTCGTCCGGGGAAGCTACAACTGGTCCGACCAAAAGCACTTGCTGTTCGAGGAATCGGTCTATGTCGTTTCCATAGAGCCCATTCATCTCGACGACCTGCCCAGCCTGCCGCGAATCGACTATGAGACCGATCCGATGCTGCGGGCGTTAGTGGACGACTGGTGGACCGAACGATTTTCCCAACCACCGCTGATCGGCATGGAGGTCGACAAGGCAGATACATGCAGTGAAATGGTAGCAAACGGTTTGGGGTACGCTATCCTTCCACGAGGCGTGCTGAATGGCAAAGACGATCTGCACATGATTGAGCTGACCACAGCGGAGGGGGTGCCGATCAAGCGAAGTACCTGGATGTTTTATCATGCCGACTCAATGGACTTGCAAATGGTCAAGGCATTTGTACGCTTCATGGAGCAGGGAGAGATAGCATTCATCGATTAAGCAAGGAAAAAGGAACTGCTGGGAACTCCCTGAATGGGAGCCAGCGGTTTTTTATTATTCACACAAGGAATCGCCAACGATAACCATTTTGTATTTTTTCTGCGAGAACAATTGTTTTACACTAGGTGTACTCCCACCCTAGAAGCTTCATACAACGTCGGATAATAGGAGAGGGAACGCTTATGTTGCAACGCATGCTGTTTACATTGCTGCTCGGATCACTGGGAGGCTGGCTGTTTGCTACCATTCACAGCCCACTTCCTTGGCTGCTCGGAGCGCTAGTTACGACAGTTATCTGTAATATGCTTGGGGTCAAAAATCTTTGGATTCCCCGTTGGTTTCGTCAAGCAGGATTGACAGTGATCGGGATCACCCTTGGTCTGCGAATGACATCCGAAATCGTCGAGACGATGACGGGACACATCGGTTTGATGCTCATCACCACGATTTTGACCATCTTGTTCAGTTTGGTGAACGCTTGGATATTTTACAAGGTCTGCCGAGTAGACGGAATAACGGCGATCTTCAGCAATATTCCCGGCGGATTATCGGAAATGGTGTCGGTGGGGCAAATGGCAGGAGGAAATCAACAAGTCATCACAATTTTCCACTCGATCCGTGCGATCAGCGTCGTGCTTTGTACCCCTTATCTCGTGACATTTCTACCTACGCATGCTGCTATTCAGACGGCTACTACAGAACACATGCTGGGGATTGGGCAGACAGTCATGATTTTAGTGGCTGGTCTCATTGGAGCGTTGATTGCATCGCGCTGTTATATACCTGCTCCGTTCTTGCTAGGTGCCTTGCTTGTGACCGCTTTGATTTCGATGAATACATCGCTTGTGGGAGAGAGTCCTGCGTTGCCAAGCATCTTGGTCCAAGGGGCCCAAATATTCATCGGGGTCAGCATCGGTCTTGGCTTCAAACGAGAGGACATCGCCAAAAACCGTCGATTCTTTCTGTTCGGTCTCATGCATTCCCTGTTCTTGTTCGTCATGGTGATTGTGCTTGCCATCGGCATTTCTTACGTGACTGCAACCGATATCGTGACGGCGATTTTGGCTACGGTACCAGGTGGGCTTGCCGAAATGAGCTTGACTGCTTTGGCGACAGGAGCCGATCCGCTCTTAGTGACGGCGTTTCATCTGTTTCGTTTGGTCCTTGTCCTTACGCTATTTTCCTTCGGCGCTCGTGCATGGACGAACCGCCACAGCAGGATCAAACAGCCAAAGGAGACCAGTGCCTGACGCGGTACTACAGCCGAATCAATGGCAAGGCCTGTACGTTCCCTGATTGGAACGGCAGGTCTTTTTGGCGTGAAAAAAATGAAAACAATCGTAAATATGGTGTTTATCCAAATTATATGAACAAACTAGGAAGCGTTTTTAATCGGATGCTATGGTCCGAAATCAGTGAAATACATCTCTTACGATGGCGGCGGAGAAGCGATCGCATCTCTCTTGGGTGGCAATGCTGACGTACGGGCAACAGATGTATCCGGTTCGGGTGAATACTTGAAACCCGGCAAAGTAAGAATCCTGAGTGTTTCTTCCCCTGATATTTGGACTAAAAGATATGACGCCAGATGCTGTTGCTTAAAAAATGTTGAAGGAAATCCTGGGCTTGCTCGGAATGGCGAAATAAAAAGATGTGATTCTTCTCCTCCTTCATTCTGGATTCTGCTACGAACAGGAGGAAACATACGTGAGCAAAACATTTGACCGCTTCGCCAGTCTGATTTTTCTCTTGGGCGTAGTATTTTTGCGGTTGAAAAAGAAGAAGAGCAGGTCGTTTCCATCCAAGTTGATGAGTGGATGGCGTTGTTTGAGAAGCCAGAATGGTAAGGACGATGCTTCTAAGCTGTCCCCGCTTACAATCGAGCGGGGGCTTGTTTTTTTGTATGGGTACGTAAGTAACGATTCGTAATGATTAGGGGGCTTTCAAGACGGTTTTTGGCATTATTTTTTAAATATTTTGCTTCTGTATTTACTATTCGTTTGAATTCGGTCAATATAGAGTACGAATGGTCTATATGAAGGAAAATATGCTACTATAACCACAGGAGGTATGTGATGGATGAGGTTGACCTGAGAATTGTTCAATTGCTCGAGGAAAACGGAAGAATATCTCATGAGGAAATCAGCAAGCTGCTGCACATCTCGCGACCGGCTGTCCACCAACGGGTTGCCAAGCTTGAAAAAAATGGCGTTATCAAGGGATACCGTGGCATCATTGACTGGAGAAAATTAGAGCAAAGGCTGAAGGTATTGATCTTCGTCAAAGCAAGATGTCAGGACTTCAAAGAAATCACAGCAAAGATTATGGACGTTCAGGTACCGAACGTGACCATCATTGAATGCCAGCGACTAGCGGGAGAATGGTGCATGATGCTAAAAGTACGTGCAACGGCACCGGAAGATATCACCAATCTGATCGATGAAATGGTCCAATATGAAGAAATACTGGAAACATCTACGACTTTCATCTTGTCGACGATCTACGAGGATGGCCGGAAAGAAATTTGAAAACCAAGGTGGAAACACAATGACAGGAAAAAAAGATTCGAAATTATTTGTCGTTACGATTGCGTTGCTAGCGGTCTACCTGTTTTGGGGAGGCACTTATCTCGGAATGAAGATCGCTATTGAATCGATGCCACCCTTTATTATGGCGGGGGCGCGATTTTTTCTAGCGGGATCGATCCTGTTCCTGATCGGGCGTTGGAAAGGAGCTGCGTTGCCCAGTGCTGCAGAATGGAGAGGGGCGGGAATTGTTGGGGCGTTGCTGCTTCTCGGAGGTAACGGTGTCGTCGCATGGGCACAGCTCAAGGTACCGTCAGCAATTGCGTCCTTGCTGATCGCTACGGTTCCATTGTGGATTCTCGTTTTCAACTGGATCGGTGGCAGCAAGGAAAAGCCAACAACTGGAGTCATGGGAGGAATCCTGTTTGGCTTGGCGGGGATCGCTGTGCTGGTTGTCCATCCTGAGCGCACAGGCAATCAAGGGATTGATACCATCGGAATCTTGGCGCTCCTGTTTGCCTCGATCTGTTGGGCAGTGGGATCTCTGTATTCGCGCCATGCAAAGCTCCCTTCATCACCGGTAATGGCGACGGCCCTGCAAATGATCATCGGAGGAAGTTTGCTGGGGATCGCGTCGCTGTTTCTTGACGATTGGACGAAGCTGCATATATCGGAGATCACCCTGCGTTCCTGGATTGCCTTTGGCTATTTAGTTGGATTTGGTTCCATTGTCGCCTACACATCGTACATTTGGCTTTTGAAAAATGCAGAGCCTTCCCTGGTCTCCACGTACGCCTATGTGAACCCGATTGTCGCAGTATTTCTAGGCTGGCTGATCGCTGATGAACAATTGACAAGCCAAACCTTGATTGCTGCTGTCATGATCATCGCAGCCGTTGCCATCATCACGATGTTTCAAAAAAAGCGTCCAGGTGCGACACAAACGATAGTAAGAAAAGAAAAAGGGAAGCTTCAGGTTCATAAATGAAGCTTCCCCTTCTTTTTGCCATCAGGCATTATTTGGTTGTTTTTTGCGGAACCCAGTGGTATTTTTTTTCGGAGCCCGACGGTTCCGTAGAACGTCGTGAAAGTCGACTTTCGTAAATAGCTTGTCCACTGCTGTTTGATCAATAGTTGTATGTTGCTGTAAGCTGACGTCTCGAATTTGCAGCTGGCGCCCGTTTCCATCCGAATGGTTTCGGCTATCGGTTGAATCATCCTGATCAGGACAACGATAGAAATGAGCAGAAGCATTTGAGTCAAGAGGCTGATGCGGGTTTTCATATTTGTGACACAAAGTAAATTTATAACAACATGATAACCAATAGGTTTATGAAAAAAGTTTTGACAAATTTTTTATAAAAAATTGAACAAAATATGAACAACAAGTGAATATTATGTTACAATAAGAGCATAAAACAAAAACGGTCACGCAAAAAATCTATGATGATAGGGGTTTTGTGTTATGAATAACGATCGAAAAGCAGCAGATGTATTAAGATGGATGGCTTGGACGGTATTATTCGCCGGTGCTGTTATTATGGCTTTCACTGCAAGCGATTTCAGATCGGAGAACTTGCCGTTGATGGTGTCGATCGGATTTTTGATCGCTGGCATGAATATCTTCATTATGAGCACGGTGTTTCGCTTGATGACGCTAAAAAGAACTGACGCCTAATCACTTAAAAATAGTCTCATAGTACCTCTCATTTTCCTCATTATAATGAGAGGTTTTTTATTTATACGGAAATTTTCCGTCAGCCAACTGAGCTGGCGGTTTTTTTATTTTTTTATTAAAAGTGAAAAGAAAACTTGACAATCAAAATTGGGTGAGATGACCAAAAATGGGTGTCGGAAATCATTAAAGGAGAATCCTAACAAGAATATGATCAACTCGTGACTGCTATGTGAACACTTTGTAACAGAAAAGCTACGAAATATTGAACGTCGTTAAAAACAAGTACAAAAGCTCGCAGACTCTGATAGTATGTATATGCGGCAAATAGTGAAGTTCACTTGTGTTAAAAAACCCCTATTGTGAGGAACTCTCGAAAAGTGTGAATGCACGATAAAGAAAGAAGGTTTTCCTAAACCTCGTTCGAGACCTCTCCATAGAGAGTGACTGCACTATCGACATATGTGAGGCAAAGTTCACCTGAAAAGAACTGCGCTCTCAAAGTATTACATGCTCGTTGTTTGTGACTAGGAGGGATTAGGAGAATGAGCGGAGGAAAAATGCTGAGGCATATCCAGTTTTGGATCTTGGCAGTGTTGGGCACCGTTCTGCTGACAGGCTGTGGTAGCGAATACCTCGTCTTGAATCCAAAAGGACCTGTAGCAGAAACGCAGTACAATCTCATTATTATTTCCACGATATTGGTCGCTATCATTATCGTTCCGGTTATTGCGCTTACCGCTTTCATTGTATACCGTTATCGGGATACACCGGGCAATAAAGCAAGTTACAAGCCGGAGTGGGCACACAGTACAACCCTAGAGGTAATTTGGTGGATTATTCCTATCGTTATCGTTGCATTGCTGGGTTACTTTACTGTCCGTGATGTTTATGTGTTAAAAGAGAACCCGAATAAAGAAGTTGCCCCTATGACCATTCAGGTTACGGCTTTGGACTGGAAATGGATGTTTACGTATCCAGAACAAAATATTGCAACTGTTAACCATCTGGAGATTCCAGCAGGCGTACCGATTCGCTTCCAGGTATCTGCTGATGCACCGATGAACTCTTTCTGGGTTCCAGAATTGGGTGGACAGATTTATGCGATGGCGGGAATGGCTACCGAACTGTATCTGCAAGCAGATGAACCAGGTACATTCGCTGGATTTAGCTCCAACTTCTCTGGTGAAGGCTTCGCAAAAATGCAGTTCGATGTAGTGGCAAAACCAAAAGATGAGTTCGAAAAGTGGGTTAAAGAAGTAAAAGGTACAACTCCAGCTATGACGAAGGCAGATTATGAAGAACTTCGCAAGCCTGGCGTGACAGATAAGTTTACGTACTCTGCATTCCCAGAAGGGATGTTTGAAGAGATCGTTGCGAAATATGGCCATGGTCACGATATGGACTATGTGATGGAGAAAACTCCTGCGCCCGCAGGTGACAAGTCTTCTAATGAGACTTCGCTAAATATGCATCAAAAGACTGAATCGCACAACATGCATGGAATGAATCATTCCAGTATGAACCACTAGGCGAGAGGGAGGAGGAATACCACGTGTGGGAGAACATTAAGGATTTTGCATCTACGTTCTTTGTAACAGGTGACCCACTGATTTACGGTGCGGACGTATCGATTGTACTGACCATCATTGCAATCTTATTCGTTCTGACTAAGTATAAAAAATGGGGTTGGCTATGGCGTGAATGGTTGACTACAGTTGACCATAAGCGTATTGGTATTATGTATTTGATCGCATCGCTTCTGATGCTGTTCCGCGGTGGGGTTGACGCCCTGCTGATGCGTGTGCAACTGGCATTCCCGAACGTAGAGTTCCTGCACTCGGATCACTATAATGCCATCTTTACGACTCACGGTACGATCATGATTTTGTTCATGGCGATGCCGATGATGTTTGCCTTGTTTAACATGGTAGTACCGCTTCAACTCGGTGCTCGAGATGTAGCGTATCCATTCTTGAACGCACTTAGCTTCTGGCTGTTTATGCTCGGCGCGATGCTGTTCAATCTTTCGTTCGTAATCGGGGGCTCCCCAGACGCTGGTTGGTTGTCTTACCCGCCATTGTCACAAAATGAATTCAGCCCTGGACCAGGTCAGAACTTCTATATTTGGGGTATTCAAATCTCCGGTATCGGTAGTTTGGCGACAGGGATTAACTTTATCGTAACGATTCTCAAAATGCGTGCACCTGGCATGAAGCTTTCCAAAATGCCATTGTTTAGCTGGTCCGTATTGTCCAGCTGCATTATGATTATCTTCGCTTTCCCAATTTTGACTGTAACATTGGCTCTGTTGTTCCTTGACCGTTTCGCAGGTGCCCACTTCTTCACGATGGACGGCGGCGGTAATCCGATGATGTACCTCAACCTCATCTGGATGTGGGGTCACCCTGAGGTATATATCGTAGTAGTGCCAGCTTTCGGTATTTTCTCCGAAATCGTGGCTACGTTCTCACGTAAAAAGATTTTCGGCTACAAATCAATGGTTTGGGCGATGATGATCATTGCCGTTGTATCGTTCTTTACATGGGCTCACCACTTCTTCACAATGGGTACGAGCGCAAGTGTTATCGCCTTCTTTGCGATATCAACGATGATTGTTGGGATCCCGACCGGGGTTAAGGTCTTTAACTGGCTGTTTACAATGTATCGTGGTCGGATATCCTTTAAACAACCAATGCTGTGGACCATTGCCTTTATCCCGTGCTTCGTAATTGGTGGAGCCACAGGGGTAATGCTGGCAGTAGCTCCGGCAGACTATCAGTATCACAACAGTTACTTCTTGGTTGCCCACTTCCACCAAGTATTGATCGGTGGGGTAGTGTTCGGTTACCTGGCTGGTATTTACTACTGGTGGCCAAAACTGTTCGGTTTCAAGCTCGACGAGAAACTGGGCAAATGGGGCTTCTGGTTCTGGAATATTGGTTTCTACGTGTGCTTTATGCCGCAATACGCGCTCGGCTTCATGGGTATGACTCGCCGTTACTACACATACGGTTGGGATCGCGGTTGGGCAGACCTGAACCTGGTATCCACTGTTGGGGCATTTATGATGGGTATCGGTTTCATCTTCCAAGTATGGCAAATCGCTTACAGCATCAAGCATGGTGAGCGCGACACGACAGGCGATCCATGGAATGGTCGTACGCTGGAGTGGTCGATTCCGTCACCTGCACCGTTCTACAACTTTGCTGTTGTTCCACAAGTGAAAGAGCTCGATGACTGGTGGGAAACAAAAGAAGCAAAAGCAAATGGCACCTATAAAGAACAACCGGCCAAACTGGAGCCGATTCATATGCCGAAGAACTCGGGAATTCCGTTTATCATGTCGAACTTCTGGTTCTTGGTAGGTTTTGGTTTCACATTTGGATGGGTTTGGATGGCCGTTATTGGATTCATTGGAGTATTCGCATGTATGTGGGCACGCTCCTTCCAATACGACACGGATTATTACGTACCGGTGGAGGAAGTGCGTCGCACTGAGGCTTCACTGGGGAGGGTGGTGTAACGATGGCTACGAATCATGACCATGGTCACGGCCACGACCATCATGAAGAGCATGAGCAACTTAAGGTTCTCGGTTTTTGGATTTTCGTTGTAACAGACTGCGTGTTGTTCGGTACGTTGTTTGCAACATATGCGGTAATGATGAATAGTTTTGCTGGTGGACCAACTGGACAGGAATTGTTCCAGCTGCCAGGCGTTATTGCTTCAACCTTCATCTTGTTGACAAGTAGCTTTACCAGCGGTCTCGCTGTTCTGGCGATGAACAAAGGCAATGTCAAGCAGCTGATTGCTTGGCTGGCTGTAACCGGTCTTTTGGGACTGTCTTTCGTAGTGTTGGAAGTCACTGAGTTTATGCACTTGATGAGCGAAGGCGCAACCATGGCGACTAGCGGCTACTGGTCCGCTTTCTACACACTGGTTGGTACACACGGATTGCACGTAACGCTTGGTCTGTTCTGGATGACTGCGTTGATGATGCAGCTGAAGCGTCGTGGAATCTCTGCGGTTACTCGCCGCAAAATTACCAACTTTAGCTTGTACTGGCACTTCCTTGACGTTGTGTGGATCTTCCTCTTCACAGTCGTTTACTTGATGGGGGTGATGTAAGGTGGCACAACATCAAAACCATGGCGGACATCATAGTCACGGATCGATGAAAGAGTACGTAATCGGTTTTATCCTGTCGATCGTGCTCACCATTATCCCACTCGTGCTGGTCATGAACCCGATTTTGAGTAAAACGGCGACCGTGATCTCGATCTTGGTAATGGCGGTCTTGCAGTTCGTAATTCAGTTGGTCTTCTTCATGCACATCCGCGAAGGAGAAAAACCACGCTACAACGTACAGACATTGATTCTTGGACTGGTGATTGTATTTACAATCGTTGCAGGTTCCCTCTGGATCATGTTGTTTAACAAATATTAATCAGTTAAGAGCGTGGCACAGGCGATTCGTTGCTTGTGCCGCGTTTCTTTGTTTATTTATAGCTTTCGTGGAGGGAAGAAGCGCATTTCCAGTCTACGCTTCGGCCTACGCCCCGCAAAGGGGATTGACTGTCCGCTTCGGAAAAAATGGCGGGAGCGCTTCAAACCAGAAAACGCGAATGCGTTTTTGTATGTAATAAAAGCTGAAATTCCCCGCCATTTTTTCCGAAGCTGAGTTGGGCTCCAGAGGAGCTTGGACTGGAAATGCGCTTCTTCCTACGCGGCTTTTCAATCATCCAATGAAAGTCATTCAGGAAGGTGAAAAATTCTTTAACTGGTAACAGTCTCTTCTTGCAGATATAATAGAAAGAATTTTACGCCAAAATGTGCAAGGGGAGTGAAGTCGATGGCTGGGCAACTGTATTTAATGAAGCCTTGTGCAGAACTTCAAGCAGAGTATATTTCCTTTTACGAAGAGTGGAAAGAAAGCGGAGAACCTATCGTACCGTGGGTGGTGGATCGGGAGCCCTATGATTTTCCTGCGTATCTGGAATTTCTGGAGAGTGAGAGCAGCGAGGAAAATCTTCAGGATGGCTATGTTCCTCATTCGACGTATTGGCTCATGAATGAGGAGCGGCGCATAGTGGGGGTGGTGAATATTCGGCATCGTCTCAACGATCGTCTACGCAAAAACAGCGGGCATATCGGATATGGAATTCGGCCTTCCGAGAGACGCAAAGGATATGCGACGGAAATTTTAGCGCAAGCCTTAAATATTACGAGCGAGTTAGGTATTAACGAAGTATTGGTGATTTGTGATTATGATAATGTTGGATCGGAAAAAACGATTCGGAAGAACGGGGGTGTTTTTGAGTCAGAATGTACAGACGACGATGGATTGGTCATTCGTCGCTTCTGGATTAAGCGATCTTCGTAAATGAAGAGGGCTATCTCATTGTCCGTTACAAGACGCTTCAGATAGCCCTTTCCCTGTTTATTCGTCTACCTTGTATGCAATCAACTTGCGTACCCATTGCTCCATCTCGTCAAGAATATAGTCTGGGGGTGGGGTTTTTCCGTCCTTTTTTGGGAGGACGAGCCATTGTAATGGTTTTGGGACATGGAGGATTTTCCCAAGAAGTTGTATCCCTTGATCGTCACTAATGATATCTCGTAAAAAGATGAACATTCGCTTGTCTAATGTATGGATGAGCTTACCTTCATATTTTGTATCGGAGATCGTAACGCAAGGGTGGCCATGTCGCTCAATATTGCCTAATACTTCAACCCACACAAAATCATACAACTGAGAAAGTTCAGCTTCAAGGAGACCGGGATCTTTAATAGGGACTGGATATGTGGAAGAGTAGGAACGATCAAAAAAAATCTCTGGGTCCATCTCCATATAGTCTAATACTACCTTGCAAGATGCAGCTTGTTTGTTTTCATGGGTGTATAAAATCTCCCGGACTTTGTTGCAATCAATTTTTTTGCCAATCACAAAGCCGATTCGCAGTTCGATTGTCATTCACTCCTTATTTAGAAGAGAAAATCGAAGTACCCCAATTATCGATACATTAATCTTCTCCCCAATGTTCTGGAAATTGATTTTTTCTCGTAATTTTAGTTTGACCATGATGCCACTTAAAATTATCATCTCTTTTATGCCAATGGAAGTCTATGCTTAAACCTTCATCTACTCTTTTCATATGAAATCTCAATAAGTCTTTTCCCGTCCTCTTGTTTATTATATCGAAAACTTTTTCTCCTTGGATAATGCCATTTCTAGCGCTTTTGGACTCCGGACCGTCATAATCAATATCCCCATCATATTGTTCGTGCAAGGCTTCAACTTCTGCCCATATTTCAGACTCTATTCTTTCTTCAAATTCATCATAAGCCATTCTTTGTATCCTTTTCCCCATTTTTTTCTTGACTGCTTCTTTAAGAGCAAATCTTAATAAAATGGGTAATATGGTAGGTTGAACTTTTTCTTCGCTTCTAAAACTTGAGCCACTTTGCAATAGTAGAGTTTCCGTTATTTCAGGCAATACCGAATGCTTTTCAGCTATTTGCTCTTTTACGTCATTAACCAATTTGTTCAGCTTTTTTTCATCATCTTGACTGGTGGAAAAATACTCTTCCAAGTCTCTTTTCAAATTATCTTCAAGTGAAGTCTTTTCTAAAAATGCTTCTTGAAGATCCCTATCGGATTTCATTCCTTTTAGAACAAGGTCTAGGTTGTCGAAAGTATCGGTAAGTGATTTTTCAAGATCATCTTTGTCTTCTGACATGACCTCATTTGAAAATTCGTATTGAAGCATTTCATTCACGGATGATTTGGTTAATACATCTGTCTCAGCAGCAAAACTAGAGGTAAGAACAGTGCTGAATAGCATCATTGAGGCAAGAGAGGTTAAAAATAATCTTTTTCCTTTTTTGATAAAATCAATCATTCTAATCCTCCTATTTCAAATATTTACCAATTAATAGAGTAATATAAACTTGTGCTTATATCAATTGTTTTTTGAATATTGTGTTGCATTGAAAATAAATAAAGGTGTATTCCGTTCGAAGCTAAATAAAAATCACTGGATAAACTAGTTAATAGATATTGCCACATTTATCATACTTAGTATATAATTATGTTGTGAAAGTTATTTTGGAAGGGAGAGATTTCTTTGTTTGATATCGTAATTATTGGAGCAGGCCCGGCAGGAGGGAGTGCAGCGTTGTTTGCTGCAAAAGCAGGTAAGAAGACGTTGCTGATTGATAATGACAAAAGCATGACCAAGCGCGCGTGGATGGAAAATCACTACGGCATCATGGAAATCTCCGGTCCAGATCTCATTGAAATTGGTAAAAAGCAAGCAGCGAAATTCGGTGCGGAGCTGGTAGCCGATCAAGTCAGCAATATCACCAAAACAGAGCAAGGCTTACTTGTAGAGACAGCGGAAAAAGGCAGCTTTGAGGCTAAGCATGTGATTCTTGCAACTGGAGCGCTCGTGACTTTGGCAGAAGCGATTGGGGTGAAAACCAAGGAAGGTACAGAGCCGCGGATCAAAACCGTTGTCGATGTCGATGCACAAGGAAAGACGAACATCGAAGGAATTTGGGCAGCAGGTACGTGCGCGGGCGTGAGCGTACATACGATTATTACATCTGGTGATGGCGCCAAGGTGGCAATTAACATCATCAGCGAATTGAACGGCGAGCGTTACGTCGATCACGATGTTTTGAAAACAAACTAATCAGTTTAGAAACACCTTCTTACCTTTGTAAAGAAGGTGTTTCCTTTTTTCTTCCAATCGACGATAACTTGTATCGTGATCTCGTTTTTGACATAATGAAGCTAATTGTGCTAATCAACGTGAAGAATCCTGTCAGGTTCAAGAGTGTTCCTCTTGCTTTGGAAAATTGATGCGGATTCTATTTTTATCTAGATTGCCCTATGTAAGAAGGGAGGGAGGCAGGTAGCATGTCTGTCAATCATGTGGTGATAAGCTTGATCGTTTCTTCCTGCACGATTGCGCTTATTTTCTTGATTCGAAAAGTATTTCGCTCCCATCTGTCGGCTAAATGGAAATACCATTTGTGGTTTCTCTTGTTGGTCGCTTTGACGCCAGCTTTTATCCCGAATTCCTTTTTTGATTTTGGAAATCTTTTTGTTTCAGACATGAATCAGCGTATGGTAGCTGGCAGCTCGACGCTCGCTGCGCAAGCTCCTGTGTTTGAAAATGCGAATTGGGTACAGGATTTAACGTTGTCGGTAAGTCGCTATACACCAGACTCCTTTCCTGCGATTTTGGTCAGCATATGGGTAGTCGGCATGATCGTTTGTGCTTCCATCACGTTATCAGCCTGGTTAAAAATCCAGCAGATCAAGCGGACTGCATCTGTGATCACCAATCAAGAAATCATCGATTTATTTGAACAATGCAAGAAGGATGTAAAAATAACGCGGCATATCGTGTTGGCACAATCCAATCAGGTCAAGTCTCCGATGACGTTTGGCGTTTTTAAGACGTATGTAGTCCTTCCCAGTCATTTTGATGAATGGCTGTCGATCAATGAAATGAAATATATCTTTTTGCATGAACTGATGCACCAAAAAAACCATGATATCGTCATGAACTATGTGACGGTGGTGTATCAGCTTTTGTATTGGTTCCATCCTTTAGTTTGGCTGGCTTTTCGGGAAATGAGAGTGGACCGTGAAATTGCTTGTGATGTGGCTGTATTAAATTTTTTAGACAAGCGAAATTATTTGGAATATGGTCATACCATCATTAAGTTTTTGGATAAAGAAAGTCGAGCCGGAAATGTCGTTTTGGCCAATCAGTTAAACGGTTCCAAGAAGGCTGTGAAAAAACGAATCGAGAACATCGCATCTCACAAGGCCGAGTCAAAGCTGTTGCAGTTGAAAAGTACAGTCATTTTTTCCGTGGTGGTCGTATTGGTTGTCAGTCAGGTTCTTGTTGGTTCCGCATTAGCCGACGATCGCAGCCGCTATCATTTTCAAGATGATCGAACCATTTACGAGGATTTGGACAACTATTTCCGTGGTTTTGAAGGCAGTTTTGTCTTATATGATTTGAAAGCCGACCAGTATCGGATTTACAACGAGGCAGGAAGTACACAACGAGTTTCACCCAACTCCACCTACAAGATTTTTCTCTCCTTGTTTGGTTTGGAGACCGGTGTGATTTCGAGCGAAGATTCCCTGTTAAAATGGGATGGAATCCACTATCCATATGAGCAGTGGAACCGGGATCAAGATCTATTTACAGCGATGCGAAACTCCACGAACTGGTATTTTAAAGAGATGGATAAGAGCATCTCTCCGGATATGATTCAAGCTTTTCTGGAACAATTGAACTACGGGAATTCCAATACAGCTGGTGGAATCGGCGAATATTGGATAGAATCTTCCTTGAAGATTTCTCCGGTGGAGCAGGTACAATTATTAAAAGCGTTCTATACAAACCAGTTTGGCTTTCAAGAAAACAATATCCAGACGGTGAAAGACTCCATTCGGTTATCGAAAAAGGCGGACTCGATTCTTTCCGGAAAAACAGGTACGGGCACCGTCAATCAAAAAGATGTGAACGGTTGGTTTGTCGGATATGTAGAGAACAAGGAAGGCACCTACTTCTTTGCTACCAATATACAAAGCGAAGCTGACGCGAATGGACCTGCAGCAGCAGAAATAACCTTATCTATTTTGAAAGCGAAAGGTCTCTACTAGCCTTTGCTCCTACAGTCATTATTTTCGAAAGGGGGAGACTTCAGTGTCTACATCCATGCCAAGTATTTCAGAAGCGGAATGGCGAGTCATGAACGTGCTATGGGAAAAGTCGCCGCAGACGGCCAACGAAATTATTTCCTCCTTGCAAGGTCAAACAGATTGGAACCCAAAAACAGTACGTACTCTTTTGAATCGTTTGGTTCAAAAAAATGCTGTTGGCGTCAATCAAAACCAAAGAGTCTATACATTTTATCCGTTGTACTCACAAAATGAATGCCAGCACGCCGAGGCACAGTCATTTTTGCAGCGGATTTACAGCGGCGCTCTAAAATCGATGTTGGTTCAGTTCATCCAGAAGGAATCTTTATCGGACGAGGAGATTCAGGAGTTGCGTTCCATATTGGATGCGAAACAAGCATCGACTGAGCATCCTAAAAAATAAAGCACGCCCTTTCAAGCTGATTTGGAAAAACCATTTACGGTTATCCAGTTTGCTTGACAGGGCGTCTTTTTTTCAAGAAAGGCTGGATGCAGCTCTTTTTCTTGCATAAAAGGAGATTGACAATAGTGGATTACACGTGTAATATTATCGTGAAATCAGTTGATTACAAACGTAATACGATATTACTTGTGTAATCTATAATTGCTATCTTCTAAGAAAGAGGTTTGTCATCCATGAAAGTTCACCATTCTAAACTGTTCGGATTCACAGTGAAAACGATTTTTCTCACACTTCTCACGCTTGCGGGTTGCTCTTCTGCTGAAACGCCTGTCGGAAAAACGGAAACGCCTGCATCTGCAATGGATCAAAAGTTCGCTGCGCTAGAAAACAAGTTTGATGCGAGGCTCGGCGTATATGCGATCGATACCGAAACAGATCTGGCAGTTGCTTACCGCGAAGATGAACGGTTCGCTTTTGCTTCTACGTACAAGGCTTTAGCCGCAGGTGCGGTCTTGCATCAGAAACCTTTAGAAGAGCTCGATAAAGTCATCACTTACACTAAGGACGATCTCGTCACGTATTCACCTATCACAGAAAAACACGTCGCGACCGGGATGACTCTTCGTGAGGTAGCAGACGCTGCGGTGCGCTATAGCGACAACACGGCGGGAAATCTGTTGTTCAAAGAATTGGGTGGACCTAAAGGCTTTGAAGCAGCTTTGAGACAGATTGGAGATGGTGTTACGACATCCGAGCGCTATGAGACGGAATTGAATGAGGCCAAACCAGAAGATATTCGCGATACAAGCACACCTAAAGCACTTGCAACGAGCCTCCGAGCCTATACGGTAGGGAATGTGCTGCCGTCTGACAAGCAGAAGATTCTTATTGAGTGGCTGCAAGGCAATACAACGGGAGCCAAACTGATTCGAGCGGGCGTTCCCAAGGACTGGAAGGTTGGAGATAAGACGGGAGCGGCAAGCTATGGAACGCGAAACGATATAGGTATCATATGGCCACCGAATAAAAAGCCCATTGTCATTGCAGTGCTGTCTAAGAGAGATAAGCAAGACGCTGCTTATGATGATGCGCTCATTGCTGAAGCTACCAAGATTGCTGTTGACGCGCTGACGGCTGCAAAACCGTAATCGATCAACACGTGAGGTGATCACCAGATGATAGATAATGGTGCATACTTACTTGTAAAAAAAGGGGACCCCAGCCAATTTGCCACTCGCAAATATCTCACTAAGGATCGTTGTACAATCGGGCGGAGGGGGACAAGCTTTCAACTGGACATTACATTTTCCAGTCCGTACATTTCGAGAATGCATGCAGCCTTTCAAAGGATCGGGAACGATTACAAAATTATCGATCTGGAAAGCAAGCATGGCACAGAGGTAAACGGGACACCGCTTCATTATTCCTCTCACATTCTTCGTCACGGGGATCAAATAAGCTTGTCAAAAGGGGTAGCCGAGCTCGTCTTTTTACGAGAGGTCAATAGACTGGATGATACGGTAGAGCTCCCTTTCACGCAGCCGAAGATCTCGTCGCTTTTGCCAGGTTTGGAGTTTCATTTGGAGAGACGAGAAGTTCGTATCGACGGAACTAGGCTGCCTTTAACCGGAAAAGATATGGACTTGCTGAAGCTTCTACACCAAAAGGCGAACCAAGCCGTTAGTTTTGAAGAAATTATGCTGACCGTTTGGCCGGAGCGAATACTGCATGAGGGGAATGTGCCAGATGTCGGACGGGTGGAAGTCAATGCGCTCGTGTATCGATTAAGGAAAAAGCTTCGGCACTACGGGCAGCAAATCACGACGATTCCGCGATATGGATATCGCTTAGATGTTTGAAACAGACAAAAGCAAAATCCGCGTTAGAAAGGTGGAGATTCGGTTGAAGATTCATAAGGGATGGATAGGGAAAACAATATGCAGTTTGTTCCTGACAGTGGCCGTTGCTCTGACATCTTTTTCTAATCAAACGATTGCCCAGGCTACAACATCAACTCCCACCCAGATTACCAATCCAGGGAAAAGCATTGTGTTAACAAAATTAAATGACAAAGTATGGTTACATACATCCTATCAAGAATGGAATGGCGCAATCTTTGACCACAATGGCTTAATTGTTTCTACTTCCAAAGGAGTTGTCCTGATTGATACAGCCTGGGGGGACACCCAAAAAACGGAAGAGCTCTTACAGATGATCAAGAAGCATTGGAAGAAAGACGTTGTGCTAGCGCTGATTACACATGCACATGATGACAGCATTTCAGGTATCCGGGCATTACTCAATCAAAAAATAGATGTACGCAGCACACGTTTGACGGCAAAACTAGCGAAAGAATATGGATATCCTTCCCCCAATCCGACACTCGATGAAAAGCCAGTAATAAAGCTAGGCGACACCATCTTAGAAGCCTATTATCCTGGGGAAGGGCATTCGAAAGATAACATTACCGTTTGGCTTCCCCAATCCAAAATATTATTTGGTGGATGCTTCGTCAAAGCACTGGGTGCCAAGGACCTTGGAAATCTTTCTGATGCCAATGTAGAGCAGTGGGATGACTCCGTTCAGAAGGTAATCGAAAAATATCCACATATCGAAACCGTTGTACCTGGGCATGGGAAAACGGGAGGCAAAAACTTGCTTGATCACACCATGGAGCTAATTAAACAGCATTCCCAGAACCAAGAAGCTGCTCTGAAATGAATCGCCCGAGAAACTCCCGCAAAACAAACTCCTTCTCAAGACCAACATGAGAAGGAGTTTGTTTATGTAAGGTGTTTTCTTTTTTCTTCCAATCGTCTAAACTTTTGATATAGGCCAGAAGTCATTGCTCTATTTCCTAATCATTCAGTCATAGGAGTCCTTATTATGAAAAAAATCGTAGGTATTGCCTTGATGGTCGCTTTACTAGGCTTCAACGCCTATTTGTGGCCGACATTGATTCACGCGGTAAAAACAGATGGACGGACGGATACGAAAACAGCATCTGTCTCGCAAAAAGCAGCTACTGCAAAGCCTGCTATGGATTTGGCCAATCAAGGTCCCCGCGCCGCAAACGTTTCCGCCTATCCGGTTGAAAAGCCTGTGGCTGCGTCAGCACCTGTACCAGCGTCAGCGCAAAAACAAAGCGAAGGGAAGCCAAAAACAATAGCGGTAGCAGCTGCTAAAACGAGCACACCGAAGAAGAAAACACAAAAGACGAAAACCTCAACCAAATCAGTCAAGAAACAGAAACAGAAGACTACACGTCCTCCGGTAAATAACGCGCCAACGTATCCGGCCTGGGATGATAACGGCCTCTATGTCGTAGACGAGGGAGTACCAGGAAGTAGTTGGGTAGAGCTGTCGGATGGTTCTTTGCTGCGTAAGAGCGACGGGACACGGACGTTTAACCTGCCCTATAATAAGAATCCATTCACTGGAGAGATTAAGCCTACAGTGGAGCCGATGTCAGAAGCGGCGTATAAAATGTGGAAGGGCAATCAGGCCCAGCAGCCATCCCCATTCAGCCCGACACCATTCGGGCGGTAATAAACAGAGAAAAATGCTCCGAGAAAAAGGAGCAGTTTTTTTCGAGATGTAGTCAAATTTGAATATAATAACGTATAGTACTTTGATTTGACCACTCAGGAGGGCGAAGCAATGATTGCAAGAGAAAGTAAAGTGAATATGGTATTAGCGGGGCTGCTGCTAGGTCTCCTGATGGCTTCCATGGACAATACCATTGTCGCGACAGCGATGGGTACGATTGTCGGTGAGATGGGCGGCATGGATAAGTTTGTTTGGGTGACATCAGCGTACATGGTCGCTACGATGGCGGGGATGCCGATATTTGGTAAGCTCTCTGATATGTATGGGAGAAAACGTTTTTACGTATTTGGTCTCATTGTATTTTTGTTAGGGTCCATTTTATGCGGGACGGCAAACAGCATCGTTGAGTTGAGCATTTATCGGGCGATTCAAGGGATTGGCGGCGGAGCGCTGATGCCGATTGCCTTCACGATTATTTTTGACGTATTCCCGCCGGAGAAGCGTGGAAAGATGACGGGACTTTTCGGAGCTGTATTCGGTACGTCCAGCGTATTTGGACCTTTGCTTGGGGCGTATATTACCGAGTATGTCAGCTGGCATTGGATCTTTTACATCAATGTACCAATTGGCGCTGTGTCTCTCTGGTTGATCGCGATGTATTACAAGGAATCGCTGGAATACCGCAAGCAAAGCATTGATTGGTGGGGAGCGATTACGCTGGTCGGTGCTGTAGTGAGTCTGATGTTTGCACTGGAGCTGGGAGGCAATCAATACGCGTGGGATTCGATGCAGATTATTGGATTGTTCTCTTCCTTTTTCTTGTTGTTTGTGATTTTTCTATTTGTCGAGAAGCGGGCATCTGATCCGATTATTTCGTTCTCCATGTTCAAGAAACGGTTATTTGCCACGACAAATGCAATTGCACTGTTGTATGGATCTGCTTTCATTATTGCTACGGTGTACCTGCCGATTTTTATTCAAGGTGTATATGGCGGGTCAGCGACGAATGCCGGATTGCTGTTGACACCGATGATGCTTGGTTCGGTTGTTGGCAGCCAAGTAGGAGGATTTCTGACGACGAAGACCAGCTTCCGCAATATTATGCTTTTGTCGGCCGTCTTTTTCATACCAGGTATTTTTCTTTTGAGTACACTGACGCCTGATATTCCTCGTTCAATCGTTACGCTTTATATGGTGATTGCAGGGTTTGGCGTGGGCTTCTCTTTCTCCACCTTGGGAATTTCAGCCATTCATGGCTTTGACATGCGTCAAAGAGGCTCGGCCAGTTCGACGAACTCTTTTTCCCGTTCATTGGGTATGACCTTGGGGATTACCGTGTTTGGGATCTTGCAACGCAACTCGTTTGAAAGCGGCTTGTTCTCTGCCTTCGGGGGTCAAGGGATGACGAATGCCATTACAGACCCGCGAGCGATTTTGACACCAGAAGCACGCGAATCCATTCCGGCTTCTGTTTTGGATCAAATGATCGATATTCTCGCTTCTTCGATTGCGAATACGTTTATGTGGGCGCTTGTTCCTGCTGTTCTTGCTCTCGTGTGCATTTTACTGATGGGAAATGATCGAGCGCTGGGGAAATCGCCTTCCGTGCCGAAACCGGAACGCGGGTAGAGGAGAATCGTCATGAGTCTAAAATTGCTTGTTCTGGGATTGCTGATGGAAGGGGAGAAGCATCCCTACGAGGTTCAGCAGCAGGTGAAGGCTAGAGGAATGGATTGTTACATGAAATACGCCAAAGGCTCCCTCTACTATGCCTTCGACCAACTGGAAAAGAGCGGGATGATTGAGGTCAAAGAAGTCATTCGTGAGACTGGCCGCCCAGATAAGAAGATGTACGGAATCACGCCAAAAGGCGAAGAGCAATTCCAACAGCTGCTCTTGGAAGAACTGCAAAAACCGATGCAGCTGACCAATCCGATCTACGCGGCTCTTACTTTTGCTTCGTACGGTGATCCGCAAAAAATGGATGAGGCCTTGGAAATTAACATCCAAGAGGTAAGGCGGTTAGCTGAATTATTGGAATCGATCCAGGAGGAAAAAAGAGAGAGGCTTAGCTGGGGAGCACGAGCGATTCTAATGGGTGCCATTGAGCATTTGCACGCAGAGATGCGGTGGATGGAACGCATCCGAAAAGAAGCCTGGGGCCGTTGATTTTGAATTTATTATGAACATTGGACTATTTTCAACATTATGATAGTTTTTCGTTTATAATGGTGATAATTTCAAAGGCAAGGATGGTACCCGCACATGATGAATTCTGCCCTCGGACGTTTCCGACTCATCGGCCTAATCGAAGGTGTCTCGTATTTGGTCCTTCTCGGGATTGCTATGCCGCTCAAGTATTTTTGGGATTATCCAGCCGCAGTAAAAATTGCTGGCTCGCTTCATGGATTGTTTTTTGTCCTGTATATTTTGGCGTTAGCACATGTTACAATGACCAATAAATGGTCCTTCTTAAAAGTGATCGGGGCATTTATCGCTTCGTTACTGCCCTTCGGCAACTTTGTTCTGGATGCACGTCTGAAAAAAGAGCAGTAAGGTTACACATTACACATTACGCAAGGCACTAGAAGGCGGGTCATTGTACCCGTCTTTCGTACATATTCAAAAGAGAAAAAATGGAGGGGATCTGTGTGGAGACCAGAATTTTAGCAGGAATTCTTTTGTGGGACGAAGAGGAACAGTACGTTCTTGAAACCGTGATGGAGGACCGTTACAAGCTGGTACTGCCGCAGATTATCACGCTTGCGAACACAGAAGAAAAGGTAGCGACAGATGAATTGAACGAACAATATGTCGGTCAAAATGTCATTGCCAGATGTTTTGTTTGATATGAACAGATAATTCTGAAAAAAGGTGTGGATAGGTGTGGAATTGCGTGACCGCTATGCTGGAAGCTTGCTAGGCTTGGCCGTTGGAGATGCACTCGGCACTACTTTAGAATTTCGCAAACCGGGTACCTTCGAGCCGCTTACAGAAATGGTCGGGGGTGGACCATTCCATTTAAAGCCGGGAGAATGGACGGATGATACGTCGATGGCACTGTGCCTGGCTGAGAGCTTGATTACGCAGAACGGCTTCGACCCGGTTGATCAGATGAACCGCTATGTAGCTTGGTTTCGAGAGGGTTATATGAGCTGCAAGGATCATTGCTTCGATATCGGGAATATCACGAAAGAAGCGCTGTGGCGTTTTGAGCAGACGAAAAATCCATTCAGCGGACCGGATCATCCGATGTCGGCAGGGAATGGCTCCATTATGAGGCTAGCACCTGTAGCACTCTATTATGCTAATCAACCGTCGCTCGCCATCGATTACTGTGCGCAAAGTTCTCGCACTACTCACGCGACAGCAAAGGCAGTAGACGGCTGTCGTTTTTTGGGGGCATTGCTCCTTGGGGCTCTACAGGGTATTTCCAAAGAGGAGTTGCTCACTGATTCGTTTTCTCCAGTAGCGGGTCTATGGGAAAAGCAGCCGCTAGATCCTGATATCGCCCGTGTCGCGAATGGCTCCTATAAAGGGAAAACTAGAAAAGAGATCAAAGGATCGGGGTATGTCGTCGATTCGCTTGAAGCGGCGCTTTGGGCTTTTTATTCCAGTAGTTCTTTTGAAGAAGGACTGTTCCTGGCGGTAAATCTCGGAGATGATGCGGATACGACGGGAGCTGTCTACGGTCAATTGGCAGGTGCTTATTACGGAGTAGAAGGCTTGCCTCAACGGATGCTAAAGCTGTTGGCGAAGCGAGAATTGATGGAGGAGTTCGCGCAGAAATTGTACGAGCACGCTACCCGTTAACCGACAGAACGGAATGGCTTATTTGGATTTTGTTCGCCTATACAGTAGCCATCCGATACCAATCAGCAGAAGTGCGAATAAATCATAAGAAATATCGTATAAGAATTGAGAGTGGCCCGGCTTGACGTGATGAATTTGCAGCAGATGGTGGTTAACGATTCCTTCCACCAAGTTAAATATGCCAGCTCCAAGGAAAAAACTACTCCAGAAATAATACGCAGTCCCTACAGGGTTGCTTTTCCACAGGAGAATGCCCGATAGGAAAATGATGACCGTCACGAATAAATGGAAGAAACCATCACTCATGATTTGATGGTGTCGATCTCCATACATATCTACACTATGCCACTGCAATATTTGGTGAAAAATAATGCCATCCAGCATGCCAATGATGCCTACTCCAAAAAGAAAGGCACCGATCATTGTTTTTTTCAATCGCGTATCCCCCAGTCCAAAATAGGCTAAAAAACGATAAGCACCACCCATCAGGCAGTGCTTATCACCAAGATTAGGCATGGACAAGTTCTGGCGCTTGCATATGAAGAGGCGGCGGAACCAGCCAGCCTTTTTCTTTTAAAATGCGGAGCAATCTGACGCCAAATTGGGCTTTTGCAACATGGTACTGACCAAAAAGCATTCCGATATCTTCCCGGATGGATTGAGCCATGATTTGACTGCAGGAAACCAACCCGGCTGCAATGTCTCTTGAAACACCGGTAGCGATCTCTGGGTCATTCATCCGAGCACCAGCCGGAATGCTTTCCAGATTCGCTACAGGGCGATCCGGTGGGGCTGGTGGCAATCCAATCCCATTCACTTTGAGTAATTCATCCAGCTGTTCCACTTCTTGTTTCATGCTTCGTGTAATGTCTTCGAGGAAGCTCTTCAGATCATGATCACCAGTATGGTTGAGCGCTGTTTGATAACTAGCAAGCAAGCCCTTTGTCGTTGCCAAATACATCCACACTCCAAAAACCTCGCCATAATGCATGGGTTCATTTTGCGGATTGCCTGATAAAATACCCATTAACGTCCTCCCAGTACTCAGTAGAGTTTTGATATCCATTCGGGTCTCCTAACTTTGTGATGTAACCCAAAGATAAGATTTACAAGAGGGACAGGATATATCCGCTCAAAGGAAGAGGAGAATTATTTTCCGGGTTCTTTCTGGATACGATTATGATCGTATATACCCAAAAAGCGATGGTACGCAAGTTCTGCCACACCTAAAAGAGCTACCGTAATGATTAACTCGCCAAAACTTAATGGCCAATCCAGCCATCTGGCAACTGCCCATAAGTAAATAGCAGCGATCACCGCATCTGCAATCGTGGCCGTAACATTATTGGTAGCTCGTAATATCAATTGATCGCCAATCAGATATGCGATGACGGTCAAACCGAGTGCCGCTAAAATTGAGGATGTCCAGGATGCATTTGCAAACCACCATAAAGAAGCGACAACAATAATCCCGTTAACAGCCATCTTAATTAAAAATCGAGTCATTTTTATTCTCCTTTAGCGACAGTGTGAAAAAATAGTCCTTCATCATATGGTTCTTACTGTTTTACAAAGTAGTCGGGTTTATTCAAGTGCCGTTTTCTTGCTTTTTCCGGTTAAAGTAGATTGTCATCATCCAAACTAAGACGTAGCATTCATCTACTTTGGTGGGAGGTCATGCATTTTGTACTTTTACAAGGAAGATTTGATTAATATGATTGTTCCAGATAAACCAGACCCGGCGGCAGCTAAAGTCATCCAGGAGATTTTGGGTGGTCGTTTTGGAGAAATGCGCACCATGATGCAATATTTTTTCCAGGCTAACAATTTCCGTGGGAATGCCATACCGTATCGTGATTTGCTTCGGGGTGTTTTTTTGGAAGAAATAGCGCATGTGGAGCTCGTACAGCACACGATCAATCAATTGCTGACGGGGAGTGGTGAAGAGGTTCCCGGAAATGCTGGGGTTGACGGAGCACCGCTTGATGAGGCAGTCAAGCACGCAAACCCTCACCATTTCATCGTGGGTGCGCAAAGCTCCTTACCTGTCGATGCAGCAGGAAATCCATGGATGGGGAATTATGTGTATAATCATGGCAATTTGATAAGTGATCTTCTCGACAACCTCGTGCTGGAATCTACGGGTGTTCTGCAAAAGTCACGAATTTACGAAATGAGCTCGAACAAAACATTCCGTGAAACGCTTGCTTTCCTAATTGTTCGGGATAACGCCCATCAAAACGCCTTCGCAAAGGCACTGGAGACATTAGGCGTGAACTGGGGCAAGCTGTTCCCTATCCCCAACTACGACATCAACAAGTATCCTGAGTGCCGCAAGTATGTAGAAATGGGCTTCCACAACGCTCAGTTCAATTTCCGATTGGACAACACTCGTATTGGAGAAATCTTCAACGGACAGTCGCCGAGTAGAAATGGCGGCAGTCTGGAAGTAGTTCCGCCGCCTGAGGGCTTCCCGGTTCCTATTATGCCGGAACAGCCAAATGAGCACAGTCCAGGACTGTATGATCTGAATGCGTAATAGGTTAAATGGGAAAAACCAGTCATCGCGTAAAGAGCGTTGAACTGGTTTTTTTTATCTTTTTTCCTATTGTTACTGCTGGCTTGCTTTTGCAGCCTGGAGCAGCATTTCTTTGGAAACCGTTGGCGAATCGGTAGCTACACGATACATAATCGGTTGCTCTCCAGCTTGATCCAACCAAGACAGCTCTTGATACTGACCGGATTCACTAAACAAGAACTGGTCGTTTTTCGTGTAATGCGCTTTTTTTCCGCTGACGGTTACTTCGTCGTATTTCGTTGTTTCTGGTGTGCTCAGTTGTACATCTAGCTGTTCTTTCGGGAATTTCTCTACCGTAACAAAGATGCGCTCTTTTTGCTCGTTCTCATACAGACTGGTATACGCTTCGATAGGAGAAGCCGCTTGTGGAACGACTTTCCACACGACATTTTTACCTGTTGCCTTGCTTTCTTCTTGAAGCTCATGCAGCCACTGCTGTCCTTCTTGACCCATCATGACACCATAGGGGGTGCCTTGTTTGCCTTCAAGGAATGAAAAGCTATCAGGAAGCTGGTGTGGCAAAGCATGTGAGAGAGAAGCTTCTTCACTGAGGACGGCAGTCCATGCTTTCCAATCTTTCACGACATCCGGCTTTTCTATGCCGATCATAGGGTTTTGTTGAAAGAGAGGGTGCTTCTCTTTTGCAAGCGCTGCGAAATAGACGAGGGCCGTTTCGCCTGTTGCCAGTTTGTTTTCTACGTTTTCCAATTCCAGCCGTATTTCTTTAGGGGTTATTTGCGTCAATGTAAAATCCTTGCGTGCTTGAACTTCCATACGGACAGAGCCTTCATCAATTTTGTACAACAAGCTGTGCGTAGCATAACCAAAACCAGTGGTGAGGGCGAACGCTGCTGCAACATGTACCAGCTTTGGACGAAAGCGCATCCCTTTGTGCAAACGCCGCTTGCCAGCCAACTCCTGTTTGGCTATTCGTTCGATTTTGCTGTCCAGTGCAGGATCAATGTGGACCCTTCGCGCTGCCCACTCATACTCATTTCTCAGCTTTTTTTCAATGAACATGAAAAGATGCCTCCTCACGATTGATTCGATGCTCAAAATGCTCTCTCAACTTTTTCATCGCCAAGTGATGTCTCGATTTCACCGTTCCGAGCGGGATTTGAAGAATCGCGGCAATTTCCTCCAAGGAACAGTTCTGATAGTAGCGCAGTACGACGATTTCCTTGAGCTTGAAGGATAATTTCTCTACGGCGGGAATGACCTCCAGCTCATCACTGATCGCCCCCAGCTTATCCTCCATACCTGCAACAGGTGCTTCGTAGCCTTTTTCCTTTACCCGCTCCAGCAGGCGGAATCTTCGCCAAATGCTTCGATTCCAGTTGCGAACCTGCCGCACAATCAATCCGTTGAACCATGGGATAAAGGGCTGGTCCAAATCGTACCTGTCGATGCTTCGAATCAACTCTACGTACACTTCACTCATCATGTCGTCTGCATCCTGTTTGTGCGGCGCCAGAAAATAGATCAGGTTGTAGGCGTACGTGCGAGTTGCTCGATAGACTTCTTGAAAAGCTTCTTCCTCTCCTTGGCGCATCCGGATGAGCCAAGGCTTTAGGTTTTCCTCTTTCATAGGCCGGCCTCCATTCAGGTCTTACATGATATATTGGCTCCCATTCGACTGGTAGGTTCACTTTGTTTTTTTATTGCGTGTTATTAGAAAATTGTAAACAGAAAAACTTTTCTTTGTCTTTTTCAGTAGTTTTGAGTAGTTCGACATTAGTATACAAAATAAGACATAGAGCAAGGGGGGATTTAAGGTTGATCAGTTTTCATCAAGTAAATAAACATTATGGAAGCTTTCATGTCCTCAAGAACATCAACCTGCATATCAACCAGGGAGAAGTCGTCGTGGTCATTGGCCCGTCAGGATCGGGTAAAAGCACGATGGTTCGTTGCATCAACAGATTGGAAACGGTTACAAGCGGAGAACTGGTGGTAGACGGGGTGAAAGTGAACGATAAAAACACCGATATCAACAAGCTGCGTCGGGACATCGGCATGGTGTTCCAGCACTTCAATCTATACCCGCACAAGACCGTATTGCAAAACATTACGCTGGCACCTACCAAGGTACTGGGAGTATCGCAGAAGGAAGCCGAAGAAACCGCTCTCTACTATTTGGAAAAGGTAGGGATTCCGGAAAAGGCAGAAATGCTCCCAACGCAATTATCTGGCGGTCAACAGCAACGCGTAGCGATCGCCCGCGGATTGGCCATGCGACCAAAAATCATGCTGTTTGACGAACCGACCTCTGCACTGGACCCCGAGACAATCGGCGAAGTGCTCGATGTCATGAAGAAGCTGGCGAAGGAAGGCATGACGATGGTGGTCGTAACGCACGAAATGGGCTTTGCCCGCGAAGTGGCAGATCGCATCGTGTTTATGGATCAGGGCACGATTCTCGAAGATTCTACACCAGAGGAGTTTTTCGCAAGTCCGCGTGAAGAGCGTGCGCGTTTGTTCTTAAGTCGGATTTTGAATCACTAAAAAAAGAAAACGAGAGAGAAAAGGGGTATTCAGATGAAAGCAAACAAGCTGTGGAAAAAAGTAGCAGGTATGGGTCTCGTTCTGATGCTGAGCGCAACTGCGTTGGCAGGCTGTGGTGGTGGTAGTACAACAGAAGGCGGCGCAAAAGGTACACCAGCTGCAGCAGGTACAGGCACATTGGCAAAAATCAAAGAAAGAGACAAATTCGTAGTCGGCGTTAAGTACGACCTGAACTTGTTCGGTTTGAAAGACCCGGCAACCGGAAATGTAGAAGGCTTCGATATCGATATTGCGAAAGCGATTGCAAAGAAAGTACTCGGGGATGAAAACAAAATCGAACTGAAGGAAGTAACCTCCAAAACGCGTATCCCGATGCTGAAAAACGGAGAAATTGACGCGATCATCGCAACGATGACTATTACGGAAGACCGTAAAAAAGAAGTAGACTTCTCTGACGTGTACTTCTTGGCAGGTCAATCTTTCTTGGTGAAAAAGGACAGCTCAATCAACAGTCTGAAAGACATGCAAAAAGGCATGAAAATCGTGACCGCAAAAGGTTCTACTTCTGCGAAAAACATCAGAGCGAGTGCTCCTGATGTAGAAGTACTTGAATTCGAAAACTACGCGGAAGCCTTCACAGCACTCAAAGCTGGTCAAGGTGACGCGCTGACAACTGATAACGCTCTCCTGTACGGCATGGCGAAGCAAGATCCGAACTACCGTGTAACAGAAGAGACCTTCACTGAAGAGCCATACGGTATTGCAATCAGCAAGGGTGACGCTGAATTCGTGAAAACCGTGAACGATCTGCTGAAAGAAATGAAAGAAAACGGTGAATACGACAAGATTTATGAAAAATGGATCGGAACAAAACCTAAAAAATAATGCGGTTCTACTCCATAAAGAATGAGCGGTTACTCTGCCGCTCATTCCCTTATATTCCTAATAGAAGTTTGCACACAAGGAGGATCGCATAAGAGATGATCGATTTTTCTATCTTGTTTGATCACATGGATATGTATCTCGAAGGCTTTTGGAACACCTTGCAGGCGAGCCTGCTTGCTCTCGTCGGGAGCTTTGTATTAGGGACGCTCTTTGCGATCTTTCGGATTTCTCCGATTCGACCACTCAAGTGGATCGCTACGGCTTACGTCGAGTTTGTGCGTAATATCCCGTTGATTCTCGTCGTGTTCCTCTTTTTTGTGGGTCTGCCGGCCATTGGTATCGTGCTGGAGCCTTTTATTGCAGGTACGCTTGGTTTGACAGTGTATACGGCAGCATTTATTGCAGAGACGATCCGCGCAGGTATTTTGGCGATTCCAAAAGGACAGACAGAAGCCGCTCGTTCCTCGGGATTGACGTACGGACAAACGATGCGTTATATCATTTTGCCGCAAGCGATCAAGGTCGTAATCCCGCCGATGGGCAACCAGTTTATCAATCTTGTGAAAAACTCGTCTGTTTTAGGCGTGATTGCAGGTCTTGACCTGATGTACTTTGGAGACCTGATTTCCGCTGATACGTTTGTTACCTTTGATGTGTACATTTTTGTAGCTGTTTTCTATCTGATTCTGACCCTTCCGTTGAGCGCGTTCGTTAGCTATTTGGAGCGACGCTTGGCTGGAAGCCGCTAAGGAGGACGGGACATCATGGACTTTATCGGAGCTTATGCGCCCAGTCATTTGACATTCCTGCTCGAAGGCTTTTGGGTCACCTTGCAGGTCGCTTTCTTGTCAATTGTCTTTAGCTTTACTATTGCGATTATCGTAGGGGTTTTGCGTTACGCAAAAATTCCCGGAGTCTCGCAAGTTCTCGGGACAATCGTAGAGCTGATTCGTAATTTGCCGCTCTTGTTGATTATTTTCTTTACGTATTTTGCTCTCCCGGAAGTGGGAATCAAGCTGGACAAGTTTTGGGCCGCTGTTCTGGCGTTGGTTATTTTCGAAGCAGCGATGTTGTCGGAAATCGTACGAAGCGGTTTAAACTCGGTTGAAAAAGGACAGATTGAAGCTGCACGCTCTTCTGGTCTGAATTATGTCCAGACACTGTGGCATGTTGTCCTGCCACAGGCTCTCAGAAGAATGGTTCCGCCGATTGTGAGCCAATTCATTTCACTCTTGAAGGATACGTCGCTGGCCGTCGTAATCGCTTTGCCAGAGCTGATGAACCATGCGCAAATCATCAACGGACGCAATGTCAACTACGTTATCCCAACCTTCTTGATGATTGCGGTGATGTACTTTGTTGTCAACTACGCGTTGTCAGTCGTCTCCAAGCGACTGGAAAACAAGCACGCTTAATCGTTCTATCTTTGCAGATCTCCGATTCTTAGTAAAATAAGAATAGGAGATCTTTTTCCGTATGAAAGGAGCAGCTATGCGAGAACGCCTTTTGATCCTGTTTATTATCATGCTGGCAACTGCTTTTTTTGGAGAAATGAAGGTAAACCCCGTAGGAGGGTCTTTTCGTTTTTCCTTGGGCATCGCTGCTTTCTTTTTCGGGTTGCTGTGGTTTTCGTCTGTACCTGTATTGTTGACGGGTTTTTTTACAGGGACGTTTATCTTCGGTTTTCGCGTCGGAATGGATGTCTTTTTTGCGTACCGTCCGTACATGGAGAGTGTGGCTGCGCACCTTCCCTCCGCCTTTTACTATTTCAGCTTTACCGTCCTGTTTTATTTGCTCCGTGCGCGTAGCTATCGCGAGTTCCCTCTATGGTTAGGGCTGATAGGTGCATCCATTGATTTCGTCTCCAATGTGGTAGAGATCCAAGTACGGCAGTATTTCACTGATTTTCCGCCGATCACCTGGCAAAGCTTTTTAATGCTTCTCTTCTTTGGGGTCTTGCGCAGCTTTTTTGCTGTCGGCTTGTACAACAGCTTTTCGATCAGGCAGTTGCGGGCAGTGGGAGAGGTGCGTCAGCAGGAATTGGAGCGTCTGCGGATGATCAATACGGAGCTGTATGAAGAAGCCTTCTACTTGCGCAAATCGATGACGCATCTGGAGGAAATCACGCGAGAGAGCTACCAGCTCTACAGGCGTCTGCTCACCTCGGATCATGCGGAATCCCCGACAGCCTTGACAATTGCCGAGAATGTGCATGAAGTGAAAAAAGATTCGCAGCGGATGCTGGCGGGCATTTCCAAGCTGATCAATCAGGAGGGACTAGCACCACAGCTTCCGATCAAAGAGCTGTGTGAGTTGGTTGCTCGGGCAAATCAGAAATACGCAGAGATGTTGGGAAAAGATATACGAATCGAGTGGAGCTGTAACGTCAACCTGTCCACAAGCCAAATTTATGCGTTGCTCTCCGTGTTAAACAATCTGGTAGCCAATGCAGTAGAGGCGATTCCCGCGTCGGGACGGATTGAGCTGAATGTGAAGCTGATTGATCGCCATCTGGTGTTCAGTGTACTTGACAGTGGTCCGGGAATCCCGCTGGAAGAGCAGGAATGGGTGTTTCAGCCCGGGTATACGACGAAATACGATGAACAGGGAAATGCATCTACCGGAATTGGACTGACGCATGCCCGCGGAATTGTCCAAAGCCTGCAAGGAAGCTTGCGTATTTTGCCTGATCAGAAGCAAATGACGCATTTAGAAGTGCAAATTCCGACCGACCAATTGCTCGGAAAGGAGGGAGTGTAAGCGATGATACGTTTCTTTTTAATTGAAGACGATGCAGTAGTGCGTCGCATGCTTGAACGGATTATCCAAGACAGCGGGTTGGGCGAAATTGTAGGACAAGCCAGCGACGGCAGTCACGTATCGATTGATCAACTGTACGGGGTCGATGTCATTTTGATCGACTTGTTGATGCCGGGGCTCGATGGCATCCAAACGATCAAAAAGTTGCAGGCAGATGGCTTCGCGGGCCGCTTCATTATGGTGTCACAGGTGGAAAACAAGGAAATGATCGGAGAGGCTTATTTGCAAGGAATTGATACCTTTATTCAAAAGCCGATCAACCGCTTGGAAGTCATGGCTGTGCTGAAGCGAGTCTCGGACTACTTGTCGCTGGAAGCCTCTCTGCAAACCATCCGCAAATCATTGCAAATCCTGGATGTCAAAGCAAAAGAACCGAATACCAGCGGCTTGAAAAGTCAGTCGTCCGATCAGGATATCCTGGCACAAAAAGCAAGAAAACTGCTGTTGCAGCTAGGGATCGCGAGTGAAGCCGGTGCTCCCGATCTGCTATTGATCATGGAATGGCTCGTACAGGATGAGCGACAAGGAGACAAGCTGCACGAATTGCAGCTCAAGGAACTGTACACACAAATTCTGCTGAAGGTGCATGCCAGCTTGGATGAGCATGGGATTACCAAAGAGGTGCGTGCCATGGAACAACGGATTCGCCGGATGGTCCTGCAAGCCTTTACGCATCTTTCCTCATTGGGGTTGACCGATTATGCCAACCCTACCTTTGAACACTTTGCACCCCGACTGTTTGACTTTCAAGAAATTCGCCAACGGATGCAAGAGCTGGAGGCGGGCGAAAAAACGACGAAGTGCCGGATTAGTGTAAAAAAGTTTTTATCTGTCTTTTATATGGAAGCAAAAGCGCTATAAATAGCAAAAACGCGGGAGCCGATCAAAACGATCAAATCTCCCGCGTTTTTTATTCATGCCTTTGCCTGATTCACAAGCTCGGAAAAGGCACCATACAAACCAATTGCCCCGTACTGCTGCTGGTACTCCTTTATCGACCCATCACGCACAATTTTCCCGTTCATCAAAAAAATCGCGCGATCCGCTACCGCATCTGCCACCTGCAGCTGGTGTGTCGTAAAGAGAACGGATTGACCCGCGAGCTTTACTTCGCGCACGAGATCGACAAATGCATCCATCCAATATGGATCGAGTCCGTTGGTCGGTTCATCGAGAACGACGAGTGCAGGCTTTGCCAATATCGCTTGAGCAAACAAGAGACGCTGCTGCATGCCTTTGGAGAACTGAGACACCCGTTTGTTTCTCACTTCATGCAGTCCTACCATTTTCAGCAGTCGATCCGCCTCTCCTGGGGTTCGATTGCGCAGGGAAGCGTAAAATTCGAGCGTTTCTTTGGCAGTAAGTCCAGCAGAAAACGTAAAGTGATCCGGCATATAACCGATTTCTTGAAGATACTCTACGCGATTATCGTTCCAGTTTAACCCGTTTAGCTGAATGGTTCCCGAAGTAGGCGGGAGAATACCGACCAGCATCCGCAGGATCGTACTTTTCCCTGCGCCGTTACCGCCGCATAAGGCAACGACCTGACCGGGTTCAATGTTCATACTGAATGGGTGGACGATTGTTTTGCCATTGATTTCCTTGGAGACCTGATCGATGGTAAGTCCAAACGTATTCATTGCATTACCTTCTTTCCCATACCCGGATGGCTATGAACAAGGTCGCACTGATCCAGACAAGACTGAGTGCGACAAAGATGAGATCACCAAGCGGAGAATCAGCCCAGTACACCCATTTGTAGTATTCAGGTCCAAAGATCGAGCCACCGCCTAATCTGGCAACGGAAAAGATTCGTACAAACTCCGCTGGGTTGAGAAACGTTGCGAGCTGAAGCAGAGGCTTGATCCATGTATAAGGGACGAAGCTGAGCACTGAGATGAGCAAAGTAGGCCACGCCAGAATATAGAAGAACCAGATGCTGACCCCCATTGTCAAAGCCTGCCAACGGTTTTTACTGATGGCGCCAATCAGCATGGCAATTCCTAAAAATAACAGAATGAGACAGATGGAAAAGGCAAGCAAAAACAAGAGAGTCGAGAATGCAAAGCTTTTCCCTAACAGCATGCCAGCCACACCAGACAACCCATACCCGAAGCTGACAATCGCAACTAACACGAGTGCTTGTCCCAAGTATTTCCCCACCAAGAACGAAAAGGTCGTCATGGAGTAGGTAGAGAGGAGCTGCCAGCTTCCCTCTTCTTTTTCCGCCGTCAAAGAAAAAGAGGAGAGAAGCATCGTCATCAGTGGCAGCAAATACAAAATCAGATTCAGCATGGTACCAGTCGTATACGTATAACCCTTCATGTAGGACTGCGATTGGATGATCAAGAGTCCCAAGCTAAACAGGGAGAACAGAGCCATAAACGAGTAGGACCATGGATTGCGAAAGCCTACCTTCACTTCTCGTTTGGCAATCAGATTGATGTGCAAAGACTCCACTCCCTCTGTTAGTTATGTGTGGTTGGGGTAGTACTGCTGCTTCCGTGATCGGCTGGCTTGCTTTCGTGACCGCCATTATGTTGACCTTCGGAAGAATGACCGTCTTTGTTCATGTGCTTGCTCATGCCATTTTCCCAGCTATGATTTTTCAACTCATCCGCACTCATAACAATGCCTTTCTTTTGTTCCTGAACGAAGCTGTCTGCAGCAGACTTCTCTTTGAAGGAATAGATGCCATATGTCATTGGCGTTTTGAAGTCTTTGTCGTAAGCGTAGGTAGCTTGCTCTGCTTTTGTCCATTCTGCTGTGTAGTAATCGCGGACAAATTGTACAGCTACGTTATCCGTTCCATTCTCTTTCGTCCAGTTGTACATGCAGCCGAGATCATCGAACTTCAGTGCTTTTCCATCTTTTAAGACGATTTCAGTAGCATTGTGATCGTTAGGAACATGCATTTTGCAAAGGTCGCATTTATCTACGCCTTCCGCGATATCTACAGGTTTCGGCTCTTCGCTTCCGCAGCCGACCATAAGTAGGCTAATGCCGATAATTGCTCCGATTGTTGTGCCCCATTTTTTCATTTTGTTCATGATTTTCTCACTCCTATATAAATGATCGAACAGCTTCCTATTAACAAGATAAGTCCAAGAATGCCTGCACCCCAACTGCTCGTTTCCCCGGATTCCATTAGAACGGTGTCCGAGGGTTGCATTAAAGGAGATGCGTCCTTGATTGCTGAGCCGGCCCCACTTGTAAACAAGCCTTCCAAAAACACGAATCCCGGTGCTTGGAAAAACAGCTGATAGGCAGGAACCGCATCGGTCAAACCCAGATAAAAAGGATTCATTTCGTACGGCAAATCACTGCGGGAATCCCCGTTCACATCTAATCCTTGCAGATTGTCCCAGTAGTTTTTGTTTAAGTTGTTGTTCTGACTATCCTGGGCTTGTGCTTGGATGACGTTGGAGACAAATTGATTATCGGTTAAAACGTTGTCAGAGGAGGATAAAAACTGCATGCCGATAAAGTTGAGACTGAGCAAATTGTTTTTGACCGTAATGCCGGATGATTGCTCTAAATACAGTCCAACCCGGTTCCCCTCAATCGTGTTGTTTGCAATCAGCGTATCCTGTACGGTAATGAGAAGAATTCCTTGCGAACCAGGATTTTTTTGCTGTTTCAAAAATTGATTCCCGGTAACCGTCAATTTGCGCGACTCCATAAGCTGGGAGCCCGTCACATTTTCCATTCCAATGTTGTTGATGACCGTCGTATCAGAGGTGCCCATGAAATGATAGCCGTACCGCGATTTCGTCACCAGATTTTGTTCCAGATGGTTTCGATCGCTATTTTCGACGTAAAAGCCATCCTCGACATTCGTTACCTGATTTTTAATGAAACGGTTATGATCCGATTCACGCACGTCAATTCCGTTTCCTCGTTTCGCTTTTTCCGTTTGTTTTGGCTTTACTTCGGGCTGTGCTCCGTGATTATGTCCAGAACTGGTCGTTGGGCTGCCATCGCCTTTGATTTTTCCGATGACTTGAACGTTGTGCAGCGTGTTGTAGTCTGCTTGCCGTAATTGAATACCGATCCCTTTCGTTTCAACAATGACATTTTCCAGGAAGTTTTGATCGCCACGGATGACAAGAGCGGCTACGTCACTGTTGATTCGTTTGTCCACGATATGGATTCCTTGCACGCTCACATTGTCGCTTTCAATCGTGAGCGTTGCCTCTTCCTCGGTTGGATTGATGATCTTTACCGGATCATTGGCTACCAATTGAATCGGCTTGGTAATACGGATTGGACCTTTGTACAAACCATACGGGATGGTAACGGTATCGTTAGGGCGTGCTTGATCAATCATCGCCTGCAAGGAGTCAGAATCCGCAGGCGTCGCCTTAGCTGTAATTGGCAGCTGTAAAGCAACGATACAAATGACGAAGACGAAAAGTAGCGGGAGAGATAATTTTCGATCTTTCCATCGTAATGACAGGGTGCATCCTCCCCTATTCCACTAGAGAGCTCTCTTGTTTATTGCCGGATCATCGGCTGCTAGCTACATTTAGGATAACAGCCTCTTTTCATTTTCGTATGACTCAACCGGGCTATAAAACGTGTCAAAAAACGCAACGATTATGAAAAAATGGAAGGGTCGAGAGGATTACACCTGAGGTGGCATTGTGCAATCAAAGCGGTCATACTAAATGGAAGAGAAGGAAGACACGAAAAGGAGAGACGATAAATGGATACAAACATAGAAAAAGCACTACGCACGACGCTGGAATATTGGGAGCGGATGAAAAAGAGCCACGAGGACGACGCGGAGGACGATGCGAATCAGTTTGAGGCTTCGTTCTATCGCATGATGGAGCTAATCCGCGAGTGGTACGATCATTTGGAAACGAAGCCTGATACGTTAGAGGATGCACTGCTTCTTCCTGACATGGCAGAGGTTGCGGAGCAGCTGCCTGTAGAGATCATCCTGAATTTTGAGACGGAGCTGGAATTGATCGTAGATGGGCAAATTAGGGAGGATGATGAGAAATACGATTAAAAACAGAAAACTTGTTGCATCCTATCCTTGACATGATTTACTAGATTATTGTGTTGGGGAGGACAAGAACAAGTGGTACCCACTCTGTTATGCGTCATTATCATCATCCTTCTTCTGCCACCCATTGTATTTTTCGGTTATATGTACGCCCTGTCTAAACAACCGAAGCACTCCATTATTCGTTCCCATCCTTTTTTGGGGTGGATGCGTTATTTGCTAGAAAAGCTCGGGCCTGAGTTTCGCCAGTATTGGTTTGAATCGGATACAGAAGGGAAACCATTCTCCCGTTCTGACTTTGTCGGTATGGTTTATGCGGCCAAATACAGGACCGACCTGATTTCGTTTGGTGGAAAACGCGATTACGAGAAGCCTGGCTTTTACTTGTCCAATGCGATGTTCCCGAGGCTGACGAGTGAGCTGCGGGTAGATAACGAGAAAGTCGTCCCTGGCAAAAAGTATGAGATTACCCATGAAGGACTGTTTACAAGAAGAGAAAAGTTTATCGAGGAACAAGAGGTTAAGCCGTGGATGCTGCATGACGAGGATGTCATTGTTGTGGGCGAAAACAGAAGGCAGCCCTGGCGGCTCAAAGGGATGTTCGGTGCTTCCGCTACCTCTTTTGGAGCAGTGGGAGAGAACTATATCATGTCCACTGGGTATGGGGCACGTATGGCAGGTGGCTCTTGGATCAATACAGGAGAGGGTGGCGTTGCAGAAGTTCACCTTTCAACCGGCGTAGATATTATTTCGCAAATCGGGCCGGGGATGTTTGGCTTCCGTGATGACGAGGGCAAGTTTTCGATCGAAGAATACAAGAAAAAGGCTAGCATTCCGAACATCAAAGCATTCGAACTGAAATTTCATCAAGGAGCCAAAATACGCGGAGGACACCTCGAGGGCACCAAGGTCACGGAAAAAGTCGCGGCAGCAAGGCTGGTACCTGTGGGACAAACCGTCAATTCACCAAACCGCTTCGAGTTCCTCACCAATCCAGATGAAGCTTTGCGTTTCATCGGCAGTTTGCAGGAGGCGGGAGGCAAACCGGTGGGAGTCAAAATCGTCGTCGGCGATCCGAAGCGATTGGAGCATTTTTTTGAGAAAATGCTGGAGCTGTCCATTTACCCGGATTTCATTACGGTTGACGGTTCTGAGGGTGGTTCAGGCGCAATGTTCAAAGCAATGGCAGATGGCATGGGCTTGCCGCTTTTCGCTGCGCTCATCATTCTCGATGATACGATGAGGAGATTCGGCGTCCGGGACCGCATCAGGATTTTTGCTTCCGGCAAGCTCGTTACCCCTGACAAAGTAGCAATCGCCATGGCATTGGGAGCGGATTGCGTCAACTCTGCGCGCGGCTTTATGATTGCAACTGGCTGCATCATGGCGATGCAATGCCATACAGGTAAATGTCCCACAGGAGTCACTACGACGGATTCCAAATACCAAGAGGCATTGGTTCCGGCAGAAAAGCAGTGGCGTGTCATGAACTATATTTTGCAGTTGAGGGAAGGCTTGTTCTCGCTGGCAGCAGCATGTGGCTTGGAGAGTCCGACCGAGCTTCGGAGAGAGCATGTCGTGTTTACCAACGAGAGCGGGGAGACCATACGTGTGGTTGACTTGTTTCCGTATCCGGTCGCATCCAGATAAGTATTTACAAAGAAGATAAATAATGGTAGAGTGAATGAATCAGGCTATAGTACACCTTCCTTCTAACCTAACTTGAAATTAGGGGTACTGCTTTCCTGATTTTTTTTATGTCAATTAAAAAATGAAAAAGGCCGTATGATCCTGTACTAGCGATCATGCGGCCTTTGTTTTTTGTCTATCGATTAGGATATCGTGTTTTGCCCAGGCTTCCAGTCCATTGGGCACAATCCGCCTGATTGCAGAGCTTCGATCACACGGAGCGTTTCATCAACACTTCTGCCAACCTTGGAATTGGAAATGACTGCGTATTGCAGGATGCCTTCTGGATCGATGATGAAGCTGCCGCGCAGCGGAGCTTTGGTTGCTTCGTCCAGCACACCGTATGCAAGGGTTGCTTCTTTGCTGTAATCGGAAGCGAGCGGGAACGAGAGTGGACCTATGCCTTCGCTCGATCTCATCCATGCTTTGTGCGTATGTATGCTGTCGCCGCTAATGCCAAGCACCTCGACATTTAAATCCGCGAACTCCTTGATCCGGCGGTTGAGGCTGAGGATTTCGGTTGGGCATACTTTCGAAAAGTCAAACGGGTAAAAGAACAAAAGAAGCCATTTTCCACGATAGTCTACCAAGCTCTTCGGCAGGGGAAATCCGTTGTCAAACGTCACGGTGTCCATCGTAAAATCAGGTGCAGGAAGTCCAATACGTGCTGTCATAGATCGATCTCCTCGTTTCTGTTACCGAATGTCAGGTACTGGTAACAAAGTATCACGAATGATAAGGAGAATCAATTAGTTCGGAATATCAGAAGTGTCGTAGAGCTTTTTTGTATCGTTCTTTTGAAGAAGAAAGAAAACGATTGGAAAGAAGGCGACCAAGAAACAACCGGCGGCGAGAATCGGAAATACGGACATTTCCAAAACAGCCCGCCCGAGATAGGTTTGCCAGCCGATTGCAGCTAAACCGAGCAAATAGGCGATACCTGCAAGATGGATGAATCCAGTACGAGCATTGGACACATGCTTTTTACGTTCAGCTAACCAAGCGACAAAAGGTACTGCCTGCAACGCGTGAAAGCCAATGCCATGGAGCCAAATGATATTCCCTTCCTGTCCGACTACCCGGCCATCGTTGAATGAAATCCAGAGGCCTGCCGCAAACGATAGCATAATCGCAAGCATTGCATAACGAATGCCAACGGCCAGCTCTGGGCGTAGTTCATACGCTTTTCTGCGGAAAAACTGAATGGCAATGAATACATAAAAGAGGACCAAAAGAAGAGCCACAAATGTAAAAATGGAACCGACAGCGACGTCGAAGGGTGTGCCATTTTTGACGAACCTCGGGTCCACGCCTCGGAAGTTTTGTACGGTTTCCGCTCCGTAAGAATAGAAAGCCAGCAGGATATAAGACCAGCGAAAGAAAGCTCTGCTTCGCGCGCCCAGGGCAGATAACGGAATGATTGCGGCTGTCGACAATAAAAATATTCCGAGTGCGGCATTAAAGGAAAACGCTTTCGAGACATCGCCATTAGGAGCGACGGATCCCCCGTACAGCATGACCCAGATTGCGCATAGCGCAGCAAGTAGGAAGCCAAGCAAGCCGGTATACACTAACCATTTCTCTCCTTGAAAGAAAGGGGGTGCAGTATGACTTTTCATAACAGATGCATTCATGAATGGAGTTCTCCCTCCTGTGAATTTTTGGTACTCTGCTACTCACTTTACAGGGATGATGAATACGGAATAACGGGCAGCGGAATGAAATCGAATTAGGTCCGGGGACGGATTTATGTCTCGTTCCTGAGAGAGAGCTTTACCATCTGACAAAATTGAAGTAAGATGGTTAAAAATTACAAAAAGGAATAAAAAATCAGGCTATTGTACACCTTCCTTCTAAGCGAAAGGTTTAGTCACCATGAGGGGTACTGCTTTCCTGATTTTTTCGTGATGCCAATGAAAAATCAAATCTACCTCCGCCGAAAAAATAAAATCATCGTACATCAGGGGCAGCATGAACTGCCTGTCTCTTATTTAGCTGCGGCTTTGCGTAATATAGAGAGCTTGGGCTATACCTTTTCCCTGGAAATATTAGACAGAATTCGGACCCTGTCGGAAGGAGAGTTTTTTGCGCTCTATTCGGACGTGGTTACTGTGCTCAAGGTAAAGATCGGGGCATCCCGCCAGTACAAGCCGATGTATCCGAATTTTCCTAAGCAAGTCATGGAGGCTAGCGAGGGTGAGCTGTTTGTAAATGCAATCATTCATTATTTGACGTTGGACCTTCCTGTGAGCGAAGTAAAAAAACGGTTGCCTTTGCTGAGAGAATCTCGCCTGAAGCTGATTCATTTGGGCACAGATGAAGAGCTGATTCAGATAGGAATGAACTTGCTGGGCTCCAATAGCTCGCTCTCTGCTACTGACAGGGAAGACTTGGAGGGCTTGATTCAGAGCTATGAAGGAATCGCAGAAGCTTTGCCAGCAGAGATTCCGCAAAAGGAAAACGTGGCAATCGCTGCTTGCCTGCTGCTCAAGTATGACAAGCTGCCTGCTGCTTTTTTTGCCCAACATTGCAAGACGGCGACAGATGTATTGCGTCTGGCGGTGGCGCTGTCTGATGGGGATGTTAGCTTGGCAGAGCCTGCAAAATTTCGCAAGTTCAAACGCGGGGAAAGAAGATTGCTCCTCCGTCTGCTGGAGGCCAGCTCGAATATCGTAGAAGACATGAATCGTTACAAAAACAGATGGATTCGTCTCGGGGAAATCTTGCATCCGTTTGAATATAAGGATCGTTATCCGAAAGCGGCAGAAGCATTCGATATTTTGCGCAACAATCACAAGGTTGAGACGTTCAATAGCCAAGTAGAGCAGGCGCTGGTCCGTACGGATGTGAATGCGGCGATCAAGCTGCTCGAACAGCGTCCAGGGGAATTTGCCCGTCGTCTGGATCATTTATTGCGTTTGACGGAGCAGGGGAATCCAGTCCTTTCAGCCTTCGAGAAAATTGCGGATGGTGTATCGACTCCGGTTCTTTTGCAAGTCATGAATCACTTTGATAAACGGGACAGCTACGGGGAATGGCGGACCTTTTTTCCAAAAGGGCAAGTGGCGAAAGTACAGGCAATCGAAAACCGAGTGCCAGGGCTTCCAGAGGACATCAGACAGAAGGCAGCGGATATTTGCCGGACATCGCTGTTGTACCGTTTTGCCCAATTGCCGTCGCTGGGGAACGTCTACATCGATCCGCGGCTTCAGGAGCATCTCGTTCCGTTTTCGATGCGATCCGCCAGCAAAGCACTGCGCACGATTGCACGCGGCTCCAGACTATCGATACCGGATGGAGGAACGATTCGCTTTTTCCTGTGGTGGAGGGAAGGGCTCGTCAACGATGTCCCTACAGGCAGAGTCGATATCGATTTGTCTGCCGTGCTCTATAACGAAGACTGGAAGTACATGGAGCATATTTCCTATACCAATTTGCGTTCCGACAAGTATCAAGCGTGTCATAGCGGGGATATTGTGGAGGCTCCCAATGGCGCGTGCGAATTCATCGACATCGATATGGACTCTGTCATCCGCTATGGCGGTCGATATGTCGTCATGAACCTGTATTCGTTTACGAGTCAGCCTTATTGCGATTTGCCTGAATGCTACGCAGGCTGGATGATTCGGTCGGCACCACAGACAGGAGAAATTTTCGAGCCACAGACGGTACAGGACAAGATTGATCTCGCCGCAAACACGCGGATTTGTATCCCGGTCATTCTGGATCTCGTGGAGAGAAAAGTGATTTGGACAGATATCGCCCTGAATTCCGATCCGCGTTTTGCCAACAATGTGGAGTCGAATGCCGGAGGGGTGGAGCTGATGGGAAGAGCGCTCACCTCGTTGGTGAAGCCTACCCTGCATGAGTTGTTCATGCTTCACGCACAGGCGAGAGGGAAGCTGACTGATCAAGCTGAAGAGGCAGATACGGTATTTTCCTTGGAGGAAGGGATTACTCCGTTTGATACGGAGATCATCATGGCGGATTTTATGCAGTGATTGTTTCATAAAGGAATAAGCAAGACCGTCAGGCGGTATTGCGCTGACGGTCTTTTCATTTCTTACATCGACAAAACTCCGCCATAGATCGGCTCTTGCTGTGTTTTTTGTCCCCAGGTGCGCGTGCCATACTCGAAATGCCACCATTCTTTTGGATAGTTGACGAATCCGGCAGCGGCCATCACATGATAGAGCAGTCGGCGATTGTCTCGAATCTCGATGTCTTTTTGGGTAGGCTGTACAAGTTCTTCATAATGGCGAGTCTCAGCCCTTTCACTGAAATCATCGAAGGCTGTTCCCATCTCCAGCCAGCCATCAGGTCCTGCGATAGTCAGATCGACTGCACCACCGGATAGGTGAGGCGACGGTTTGGAGAGGTCCGTTGTTGGATAAGCGACGAATTTGCTCAATTCTTCCGTGAGTGCGGGCCCTTCCTGCCAGCCTTGTAGAAGCAAGGCTTCACGAAAACGGGCATACAACGATGCCTGTACCTCGAACGAGCGCCAGCCGTCCAGTACGACGAGCTTGTAGCCAACAGGCAGTTTCGCGGCTGCCGCGGCGAGCCTGCGTGCTGCCCCTTCTCGCAAAAAGGCTTCTGGCTGTGTTCCAGCATAACCCTCGTGGTAGTAGGCCGGATAGACTGTGATTTGTTCCGCAAGGGAAGAGAGGGGGATCATCGGTTCGCCGCATTCCTTGATCGGCAGTGGGCTGGGCAGGACCATGTCTGGTATTTTTGGAATCGGAGGAAATAGCATGACTGCACACCACTTTCGATTGTTTTGCCAATAGGGTAACGAAAAACATCAAGTAAGTAAACGGTCATTATCTTAAATTTTCTGCCAATAGACACCTGCGACGAATCGGCAGCTTTTGCTTGAATCCTCGGTAGCTTTTGCTATTATTAAAGCAAGTGCTTGTCAACGAAACGAATGACATTTACATATGGAAGAGAAACAGGTCCTTGTTTTAGCGAAACCGATTCGCAGGAGCAAGGTTAAAAGGGAAGTTTGGTGAAAAGCCAACGCGGTCCCGCCACTGTAAGAGAGTAGCTGTTCTTCAAGGCACCATGCCATCCACTGCCCATCCGGGAGCGGGAAGGAGAAGAAGAGCGATGATCCTCGAGCCAGGAGACCTGCCTGTTTTATGTTTACACTGATTTCCTTCGGGTCAAAGGAAGAGGTGAGGATTGTTGCTTTTCAGCTATCCGCGCTTTGTTTTTCCTTACGTACTGGGGGGAAACAGAGCGCTTTTTTTCTGTGAAAAACGTCTCGACGTTTTTCATAAAAGTGGATGCGACCGCTTGCGGTCAACAAAACGGTCATGACCGTTTTGTTGCTTCGGAAAGTATGGATGGAACAACGGAGTAAAATACGTCACTTTTTGAGGTGGTCACGATGGACAAAAACGATAAGAAGCGGGGCTTGACCCTCGTTTACACAGGAGACGGCAAAGGAAAAACAACGGCAGCAGTCGGGTTGGCTGTGCGAGCGACAGGGCGCGGGAAAAAGGTGCTGATGGTTCAATTCATCAAGTCGCCGGAGCGAACATACGGAGAAAAGATTATTTTCGACAAATTGGGCATTGAAATCGTGCAAATGGGCGTCGGCTTCACCTGGACGAAGACACCGGAGGAGCATCGTCAGGCATTGAAAGAAGCTTGGGCTTTTGCGAGCGAGAAGCTCTCTTCCGGCGCATACGATGTCGTTATTCTGGATGAGCTGAATAATGCATTGGCGATTGACCGCTTTCCGATTGACGATGTGTTGCCACTGTCCGATGTGTTGGAAGCGATTCAAAACAGGCCAAGTCATATCCACCTCGTGATTACGGGACGGGCAGCAAAGCAGGAGATTTTGGACATCGCAGATTTGGTGACAGAGATGAAGCCAATCAAGCATTACTACGATGAAGGGATTCCAGCCGTGCTGGGGGTAGAGTTTTGACAAGCGCTGGTGTAATAGAAACGTACGGTCATGGTGGAGACTTGCTGACCGCAGCGCAGCGCTTTGGTCGAGAGCCCGGGCAGTTTCTGGATTACAGTGCCAATATTAATCCGCTGGGGATGCCAGCAAGCGTCCGGGAGTTGCTGATGGCTTCGTTGGCTGCTGTAGCGCATTACCCAGACCCTGGACATCGTGTGTTTCGTCGTGCGCTGGCGAAACGGCTGCAAGTGCCGGAGGAATGGCTGCTGCCTGCCAATGGTGCAGCGGAGGCAATGGCATTGGCCATCCTCGGTCTTTCGCCGCAAACAGTTGGTGTGGTATATCCTTGCTTTTCGGAATACGCGCAACTTTCCGAGCAGTATGGAGCCCGTGTCATTGGCTGCTTTGGGAAGGAAGCGAACGGGTACAAGCCTGATCCTACAGAGCTGTACACGCTTTTTACGCAGTCTGATCTCGTATTTGTCGGGTCACCAAACAATCCGACAGGAATCCTGTATCAGCCGGATGAGCTGCGCCAAATGGCGGAATGGACGAAAGAGACCAATACGTGGCTCATTGTGGATGAGGCTTTTCTCGATTTTGTGGAGGAGGAGCGGCAGTATACGTTGGCGGCGGAGCTGGAGCGCTATCCCCGTGTGATTTTGATGCGTTCGATGACGAAAATGTACGCGATCCCGGGATTGCGCCTGGGCTATGCGATTGCGCACCCGGATGTCATTGCGAAAATGCGCCAAAAGCAAGTGACCTGGAGCGTGAACGCACTGGCCCTATTAGCTGGAGAGCTGTGCTTGCAAGAGCAGGCATACGAGGAACAGACGCGCAGGCTCATAAAAGCAGAACGTGCGTATTTGACTGATTGCATCCGTAGTGAGTTGGGCTGGCAGGTATGGCCTTCTGAGGCAAACTTTTTGCTGCTGCGCACGCCGGAAGGATTGACAGCCGAACAATTGCAGGCACGGCTCGGCAAAAAAGGTGTACTGATCCGCAACTGTGCGATGTATCCCGGTTTGACCGCACATGATGTGAGAATCGCAGTGCGTGGACGAGAGGAAAATGAACGGCTTCTGGCTGCGCTCCGTGAGGTTCATGCGGAAGGAAGTGAACAGCGATGAGCTTGGTGCTGGTAACAGGCGGTGTCCGTTCAGGAAAAAGCCGCTACGCGGAAGAGCTTGCGATGACGTTGAGCAGTCGAGTCCTGTACGTGGCGACAGGCAAGGCCTGGGATGATGAAATGAAGCAAAGAATCGAGCTGCATCAGGCACGTCGTCCGCTGGAATGGGGCTGTGTGGAGGTAGGAGAGCGCTTAACCGATTACCACGCATTTCGTGAGCAGTATGATGTGGTGTTGATCGATTGTCTGTCCACATGGGTGAGTAATCGATTGATGAGCGTGGATGAGTCGGAATGGAGAAGTGCTTCGCACACGCAAGCCCTGTTGCAGGAGGCAGAGGCATGGCTGTCCCTCGTTCAGAATTCCCCGCAAAAAGTCATTGCTGTCACAAGCGAGGTCGGATTGGGCGGGGTAGCCTTGAGTCGTTTGGGCAGATGGTTCGCGGATGTGCTGGGCGATGTCAATCAGAGAAGTGCGAGACAAGCAGACGCCGTCTACGCGGTTTTGTCAGGGATACCGTGGAGGATCAAAGGATGAATGCATTTTTACACGCGGTCTCTTTTTTTACGCGTATTCCGGTTCCGTGGCTTCGTCCTTCAGAGGAGGCATGGAGAAAAAGCGTCAATTGGTATCCCGCAGTTGGTTTGGTCATCGGTTTATTGCTATGGGGTGTGCATCAGGCAGGACTGATGTTGTTTAGTCCATGGATCGCCGCTATTTTGACGCTGATCGCATGGGTCTACGTGACCGGTGGTCTTCATATGGATGGGTGGATGGACCTCGCGGATGGTCTTGGCAGCAGCAGACCGAGAGAGCAAATCCTTGCGATTATGAAGGACAGCCGCGTAGGTGCCATGGGCGTACTTGCTGCGATTATGCTGTTGCTGATCAAGGCGGGTGCAGTCGCAGAGCTCGCACATCCGGGATGGGGCAGCCTTTTGATCGTAGCACCAGTGGCAGCGCGGACGCATGTGCTTTTGGCGATCAAGCTCTGGCCGTATCTCTCAGCGGACAAAGGAATCGGAAAAGGCATCAGCGCCGGGCTTTCCGCTTCCTCTATCATCGTGAGCTACATCATCGTGTTTGCCGCAGGATGGTATCTTGGGGGCTTGCAGGTCATCACAGCTATTTTCCTGTCGTTGTTGTTCGCTCTATGGTTTTCAAGCTCGGTTGCAAAAAAACTAGGCGGTTTAAATGGAGACTGCTACGGGGCTGTTATTGAAAGCAGTGAAGCGGTCGTTCTGCTGGTGTTAGTCGGGAGCTGGTGGTTATGAAGCTAGTTTGGATACGTCACGGGGAGACAGACAGCAATCGAGAGCATCGATATTTGGGGCACAGCGACGTTCCTTTGAATGAACACGGGCATCTACACGTGAGTGATTTGGCCAAGGAATTACCAGTGTTCATCGGACGACCTGTTGCGATTTACTCGAGCGACCTGCTCAGATGCGTGCAGACTGCCGAACCATTCGCAGCTGCTTGGGGGCTATCGGTTATTTCGGAGCCAGCCTTGAGAGAGCTGTCTTTCGGTGAGTGGGAGCTGATGACCTACGATGAGTTGATGCAGTCGGACCCTGTGCGTGCCACGAGGTGGTACGACGATCCTTTTCGAAATCGGCCTCCACGAGGGGAGAGCCTGGAAGAGTTAGGGATGCGCGTGGATCGTTGGCTACGTTCCTTGTTGGAGGGAGCGGGCGAGGAGGAGGCATCCGGTACAGTCGTCATCGTCACACATGGCGGCGTGATCCGCTGGTTTCAGGCCGCGTGGCTCGAAAACAATCCTGACCGATATTGGCAGGTCGATGGCATTAAGCATGGGGAGGCTCTGGTAGCGGAATGCTTGGATGCGGCAGGGCAGAGTTGGATGCGACAACCCCTGAAGAGTAAGAGAGGGACAACATGACAGAAGTATGGATACTATGCGCGGCCTACTTGATTGATCGGGTGGTAGGCGACCCCCGGAGCTTGCCGCATCCTGTGATCATCATGGGCTGGTGGATTACACGATTGGAACGGGTCATACGTTCTCTCGTCATAGAGGAGTCGCATTTGAAGCTGGCAGGAGTCCTGTTCCCGCTCGTGATCGTTGGCGGCAGCTACGCTGTTGTTTGGCTGCTTTTGTGGGTAGCGACGTTCATCCATCCGGTGCTTGCCTGGATCTTGGGTGCCTGGTTGATTTCCACGACGATCGCGACAAAAGGCTTGGCCGATGCGGGGATGGAGATTGCCCGCCATCTCGTGGCTGGGGATATGGAAGCGGCGAGACGCTCCTTGTCCATGGTAGTAGGACGCGATACAGAGCGGCTAGATGAACCGGAAGTATGTCGGGGAGCGGTGGAAACCGTGGCGGAAAACATCGTCGATGCGATCGTCTCTCCGCTGATTTACGCAGCAATTGGGGGAGCACCGTTGGCAATGGCGTATCGAGCCGCCAACACCCTTGACTCCATGGTTGGCTATAAAAACGAGAAGTATCTGAATCTGGGCTGGGCCTCTGCCCGCTTTGACGATGTACTGAACTACATACCCGCCCGTTTGACAGCTTTGTTACTTGTTGCCGCAAGCTGGCTGCAGCGATTGGATGGGAAGCAGTGCTGGGCAATGATCAGAAGAGATGCGCATTTGCATCCGAGTCCAAACAGCGGTTTGCCGGAAGCAGGAGTCGCTGGCGCATTAGGCGTGCAGCTCGGGGGACTGAATTATTACCAAGGTGTTGCGTCGAATCGGGCAAAAATGGGAGATGCGAAGCGACCATTGCAGGCAAGTGATATTGTCGCGACGATTCGTTTGATGTATCTTGTTTCGCTCTTATGTCTGCTCGTTAGCGTGATGATATCGATTTTATTATAAACAGGAAGCGAAAAGGGGAGGGGCCTTATGAGCGGCAAATTGTTTGTGATCGGGTTTGGTCCAGGAAGTTTTGAGCATATCACCAAGCGGGCGCGGGAAGCCTTGCAGGAGTCCGATGTCATTATCGGCTATTCCACCTACGTAGACTTGATCCGCGGACTTTTGACGAATCAGCAAATCGTCAGCACAGGGATGACGGAAGAAGTGGCGCGTGCACGAGAAGCCGTGCGTCAGGCGGAAGAGGAAGGCAAAAAGGTAGCGGTCATTTCTAGTGGAGACTCAGGTGTTTACGGGATGGCAGGTCTCGTATACGAGGTGTTGGTGGAAAAAGGCTGGACAGAAGCTACCGGCGTACCCATCGAAATCGTACCGGGCATCTCGGCGATCAATTCCTGTGGGGCGATCCTCGGTGCACCTATCATGCACGACGCATGCACGATCAGTCTGAGCGATCACTTGACGCCGTGGGATCTGATTGCCAAACGGATTGACGCAGCAGGGATGGCTGACTTTGTTATCGCGTTGTACAACCCGCGCAGCGGACGACGTACACGCCAGATCGTCGAAGCGCAACGCATCCTGTTGCAGTACCGCTCACCAGATACGCCAGTCGGTATCGTGAAAAGTGCTTATCGCGAACGTGAAACCGTTGTCGTGACGACCTTGGCGCAAATGCTGGAGCATGATATCGGCATGCTGACCACTGTGATTATCGGAAATACATCGACGTTTGTATACGACGGCAAAATGATTACGCCGCGCGGTTATCAGCGCAAATATACGCTGTCTGCCGATGAGCAGCCACTGAAGCCGCATCAGCGTCTGCGTGTAGAAAATGAGCCTTGGTCGCTTGAGGCCTCCGAGGAGAGCCTTGCGTCAGCTCCGGCAGCACCAGCAACACCAGCAACACCGAGAACAGAAAGACCAGTAGCCGTTACCGAGGACAGAGTAACTGCTACAGAACCGGCAAATCGTGCAGCAACAAGCACGGCAGTACTGGAAGCGCCGCCTGTAACAGAAGAAGATGCACCAAAAGCTCCTTTCGCATGGGCCATGGAGGCGTTGACGGCTATCAATGCGGCGAAAGGTATTGAAACCAAGCCAGCTGTAGGCCAAGTCCATCGTCCGGTATCTACCTTTACACCAGAGATGATTTTCGAATGCGCGGTAAGTCCGGGTGTTGCCAACAAAAAAATCACGCCGCAGCAAATGATGGCGATTGCCGAAGTGGCTGGCGAAAAAGGCGAGATCGAATATACCCCACACCACCAAATGATTTTGCGCGTGCCGACTGCCAACCCTGACAGCATCACGAGCCGTTTGCGAGAGCTTGGACTGATTCTCAGCCCGATTGGAGACGTTTTGCAGGTAAAAGCGTGTGATTTCTGCGACGGCGAGAAAAAAGACAGCATCCCTTATGCCGACGAGCTGCACCAAAAGCTGGGTGGAAAAGAAATGCCGAAGGAACTGAAAATCGGCTTCAACGGCTGCGGGATGGCGTGCTACGGCGCGGTTCAAGAGGATATCGGGATCGTATTCCGCAAAGGCAAGTTCGATTTATTCCTGGGAGCAAAAACGGTGGGGCGCAATGCACACTCCGGCATTCCGGTAGCAGAAGGTATCGAAAAAGATGAGATTGTTCCACTCGTGGAGCGAATCGTGAACCGATTCAAAAAAGAAGCATTTCCGAACGAGCGGTTCCACAAGTTTTTCCAACGTGTAGGTGAGCTAGAGGGCTTCGCATGGTACGAGCCAGCAAAAGCTGAAATCGAGAATGCTGCATGCGGAGATTAATGCAAGAACACCGAATAAAAACGAGGGGGACATAAAATGGACGCAGTATTATTTGTAGGTCATGGAAGCAAGGACCCGGAAGGCAATGAAGAGATTCGCCAGTTTGTGGCGACGCTAACACCGGACTTGGATGTACCGATTATCGAGACGTGCTTTCTGGAGTTTGCCCGTCCTGACATGCTGCAAGGCTTGAATACCTGCGTGGCACGGGGTGCAACCCGCGTAGCGGTGATTCCAATCATCTTGTTCTCTGCCGGACATGCAAAAATTCATATTCCAGCTGCCATCGACGAGGCCAAGGAGCTGCACCCACACGTTCAGTTCATCTACGGACGCCCGATCGGCATTCACGACGAAGTCATCAATATTTTGACCGCTCGCATGGAAGAGGCAGGCTTTGCCTCGGGGGAAGACCATGATGACCTGGCAGTACTCGTGATCGGACGCGGCAGCAGCGATGCAGATGCTAACAGCGATATTTACAAAATGTCCCGACTGTTCTGGGAGCGCTACAAAGCCAAGTGGGTAGAGACCGCCTTTATGGGCGTGACGTATCCACTGTACGACGAGGGTGTTGAGCGTTGTCTGAAGCTGGGTGCGAAGCGTATCGTTCTCTTGCCGTATTTCCTGTTCACAGGTGTGTTGATCAAACGAATGAGCGACCAGCTGGAGAAGTTCCGTGAGCAATATCCAGAAGCCCAGTTCGAAATGGCCGAGTATTTTGGCTTCCATCCGTTGTTGAAAGAAGTACTCAAGGATCGTGTGATGGAAGCGTTGCAAGGTGAAGTGAAGCTGAACTGTGATACCTGTCAGTACAGACTGGCAGCGATGGAGCACATCGACCATCACCATCACCACCACGATGACGAGCATGGGCATCATCACCACCATGGTCACCACCACCATCATCATCATGACCATGACCATCATCACGATCACGACCATGACCATGACCACAAACATGACCACAAACATGATCACAAGCACGACCACGTTACCAAGTAGGAGGGAGACAGCATGATTCTGGTACTGGCTGGAACGAGCGACGCGCGCGAGTTGGCTTTGCAAATCAAGAACAAGGGCTACGAGCTGTTGACGACGGTCGTCACTGACAATGCTGCGAAAAGTATGGAGGAGGCGGGCGTGCCTGTCCAGGTCGGACGACTGACTGCCGACGATATCCAGCAGCTGATCCAAGACAAGGCCGTCCAATGCGTGGTCGACGCGAGTCATCCCTTCGCAGAGGAAGCCTCCAAAAACGCCATGGCAGGAGCACAGGGCGCGGGAGTCCCCTACATTCGCTACGAGCGGGAAAGCATCTCCTCACCGGGCAGTGAGAAGCTGATTGTGGTAGAAGACTACGTCCAGGCGGCTGAGCTGGCGGCAGAAAAGCGCGGCGTCATCATGCTGACGACGGGCAGCAAAACGCTGAAAACCTTCACGGATCGGCTTCTGGGCTTGCCAGACACGACGCTGGTAGCACGCATGCTGCCGCGTCTTGACAATATGCAGAAATGCGAAGAGCTCGGTGTCGAGCAAAAAAACATTGTCGCGATGCAAGGTCCTTTTTCCAAGGAGCTGAACAAAGCGCTCTACGATCATTATGGTGTCACGCTGATGATCACCAAGGAGAGCGGCAAGGTAGGCGCTTTTGACGAAAAGGTGGAAGCGGCACTGGAAATGGGCATCGAAACAATCGTCATCGGTCGTCCGAAGATCGATTATGGAACGAAGTTTTCGGATTACGCCAGCGTGCTGGGCGAACTCAAACAAGTGACTGGAGGAAACTAACCATGGATTTCAAAACAGAATTTAAACCGATGACCGTACAACCGCAAGAGATTGAGGACTTGAGCTTTCAAATCATTACAGATGAGCTGGGCGAGCATTCTTTTACAGAGGAACAATTTCCGGTAGTACAACGCGTCATTCACGCATCCGCAGACTTTGATCTTGGACGCAGCCTTGTTTTCCACCCGGACGCAGTAAAATCGGGAATCGAAGCGATCCGCAGCGGCAAAATCGTCGTAGCAGATGTACAGATGGTACAAGTCGGCATCAGCAAAAACCGCATTGAAAAATTCGGCGGACAAGTGAAGGTGTACATCTCTGACCGCGATGTGATGGAAGAGGCGAAGCGCCTGAATACGACCCGTGCGATCATTTCCATGCGCAAAGCGATCAAGGAAGCGGATGGCGGAATCTTTTGCATCGGAAACGCACCTACGGCACTCCTGGAGCTGATCCGCATGGTGAAGGAAGGCGAAGCAAAGCCAGGTCTGGTGATCGGGATGCCAGTTGGCTTTGTATCTGCGGCAGAATCCAAGGAAGAGCTGGCGAAGCTCGATATCCCATTCATCACAAACATGGGACGCAAAGGCGGAAGTCCAGTAACGGTAGCAGCATTGAATGCCATTTCGATCATGGCGGAACGGTTGGGCTAAGCAGATGGCAGCCAAAGCAGCAACGGACGAAAAAGAGGCAAAGCCCCTCCGCCACGGATATACGACTGGATCATGCGCAACGGCGACGACCAAGGCTGCTTTGATCGCGCTGATTACTCAGGAAGAGCAAAGCCAAGCGACGATTCGCCTGCCAATCGGTGAGGACGTCACCTTTCAGATGGAGAGCTGTGAGTTTTCATTGGAGAAGGCGACCGCAAGCACGATCAAAGATGGGGGAGACGATCCAGACGCGACACACGGTGCCCTTATTCTCTCAACCGTGGAATGGTCGGATGAGCCCGGCATTATTTTGGATGGCGGACTCGGAGTGGGACGGGTGACCAAGCCAGGGTTGCCCGTTCCGATTGGCGAGGCAGCGATCAATCCCGTCCCGCGCAAAATGATCAGGGAAACCGCGCAGGCTGTTCTGGATGAGTACGGGACCCAGCGTGGGGTCAAAATCGTCATCTCCGTGCCTGCGGGCGAGGAAATCGCCAAAAAAACATTGAATGGACGACTCGGCATACTCGGCGGCATCTCCATATTGGGGACGCGTGGAATCGTGGTGCCGTTTTCCACTTCTGCTTACAAGGCGAGTGTGGCGCAAGCGGTCAACGTCGCCAAGGAAGCCGGCTGCGATCATATTGTGCTGTCGACAGGCGGAAAGAGTGAATCCTACGGGGTCGCTACTTATCCTGAGCTGTCGGAAGAAGCATTCGTGGAAATGGGCGATTTCGTCGGCTTTTCCCTCAAGCAGTGCAAGAACAAGGGTATGCGCAAAGTGACCTTGGTCGGGATGATGGGCAAGTTTTCCAAGGTAGCGCAGGGCGTCATGATGGTTCATTCCAAAAGCGCACCCGTCGATTTCGGCTTCCTCGCTCAAATGGCAGCGGATGCAGGAGCTTCGCAGGAGCGTATTGACGAAATTTTGGGAGCCAACACCGCTTCGCAGGTAGGCGATATGATGGTGGACACGCCCGCCTTTTTCGAGATCATGTGCGAAAACTGCTGCCGCGCTGCACTAAAGGAAGTGGGCGGCGGCATCGAGGTCGAAACCATCATCATCACAATGAAAGGGTCCCTATTGGGAAGGGTGACGATCAATGACACAGGCGATGAAAGTAATTGGAATCGGGGATGATGGACAGCAGAGCCTGCTGCCGTTGTACCGGACTTGGATAGAGGAAAGTGAACTGTTGGTTGGTGGAGAGCGGCACCTCAGCTTTTTCCCGGAGTATACAGGGGAAAAGCGGGTGCTGAAAGGCGGACTGACTGCCATGGTGGAGGAGTTGCGCACAGAGACGCGCAAGACGGTCATTCTGGCGTCAGGCGATCCGCTCTTTTACGGGATTGGCGGCTTGCTTTCCAAAAAGCTGAACGTGGAGATTTACCCGCACCTAAGCTCCATCCAGCTCGCCTTTGCCAAAATGGGCGAAGCATGGCAGGATGCGACACTGGCTAGTGTGCACGGACGCAGTATCAAAGGTCTGGCACAGCGGATCGACGGGAAGGAAAAGGTCGCACTGTTGACGGATCGGGAAAACTCGCCAGCAGCGATCGCCCGCTATCTCCTTTCGTTCCAGATGACCGAGTACGATGCGTTCGTGGCGGAGAATCTGGGTAGCGCGGAAGAGCGGACAGGCTGGTATTCCCTTGAGGAAATGGCAGATGGACTCTTCTCTGATCTGAATGTTGTGATTTTGAAAAAACGCCGTCCAAACCCGGTATGGCCGTTTGGAATCGCAGATGAGGAGTTTTCCCAGCGCAAGCCGGACAAGGGACTCATTACAAAAAAAGAAGTGCGCATTTTAAGCATTGCGCAGCTGCAATTGCATGCGAAAAGCATCGTCTGGGACATCGGCACCTGCACAGGCTCTGTCGCTATTGAAGCGGCACGAATTGCGCGTGAGGGTGAAGTGTACGGCGTAGAGAAGAACGCGGACGATCTGGAAAACTGCCGCCAGAACATGGCGAAGTTTCGCACGGATTTGACAGTGGTGGGCGCACGTGCCCCACATGGCTTGGACGAGTTCCCGGACCCGGATGCCGTATTTATCGGCGGCAGTGGCGGAGAATTGCGCGAGCTGTTGAACATCTGCTGCACACGACTGCGCCCGAATGGCCGGATTGTGGTGAACGCAGCGACCATTGAGACATTGTACGAAGCGACACAAGCATTCGCGCAGGAAGGATTCGAGACATCGGTGACATTGGCGCAGCTATCGCGGAGCAAGCCGATTTTGTCTCTGACGCGTTTTGAAGCATTGAATCCGATCTACATCATTACGGCCTGGGCCAAGCAGGTAGAAGAACAAGGAGGAGACAGCAAGTGACTAAGATCGGAACATTGTACGGACTGGGCGTAGGTCCCGGCGACCCTGAATTGATTACCGTCAAGGCATTTCGTCTATTACAGCAATCGCCAGTGGTTGCGTACCCGAAAAAACGAATGGGCAGCAAAAGCTACGCGCATCAAATCGCAGAGCTGTACGTGCAGTCACCAGACAAGGAAATGCTCGGACTCGTATTCCCGATGACGCGGGACAAAGAGATTTTGGAGCGCGAGTGGAACAACACAGTGGAGATCGTCTGGGAGCGCCTGTCTGAAGGCAAGGATGTCGCTTTTGTAACGGAAGGCGATCCGATGTTTTACAGCACGTTTATCCATATGATGCGCGTCATGCACGAGGAGCACCCGGAGGTGCCAATCGTGACCGTACCAGGGGTCTCTTCGTTTCTGGGAGCAGCTTCCCGCTTTAATCTGCCACTGGCGGATGGCGACGAGCAGATCGGCATCATCCCGGCAACAGAAGACAAGGAAGCCATGCGCAAAGCGCTTGAGAACCACGATACCGTCGTGTTCCTGAAGGTAGCAAAAGTACTGCCAATGATCATTGGCTTGCTGAAAGAAATGGGGCTGGCTGAAAAGGCAGCGGTAGCGACCAAGGTCACTTCCTCCGAAGAAATGGTTTGGACCGATATGCGTGAACTGGAGCGGGCAGAGCTTAGCTATCTTACACTGATGGTGGTGAAAAAGTAATGAAATTGTACATAGTAGGAGCGGGTCCCGGCGACCCTGATTTGATTACGGTAAAAGGCTTGAAGCTGCTGCAAAAGGCAGACGTCATTATGTATACCGACTCTCTCGTGAATGAGGATTTGGTCGCAATGAGCAATCCCGATGCAGAGGTGCTGCAAAGCTCGGGTATGGCATTGGAAGAAATGGTAGAGCTGTTGGTAGACCGGATTCGCAGCGGAAAAACAGTCGTACGTCTGCATACAGGTGATCCGTCCATTTATGGCGCGATCATGGAACAGATCGCCCTGCTAAAAGCACAAGGCATTGAGGTAGAAATCGTTCCAGGTGTGAGCTCCGTATTTGCGGCAGCGGCAGCAGTAGGCGCCGAGCTGACGATTCCTGATCTGACACAAACGATTATCCTCACCCGCGCGGAAGGTCGCACGCCAGTGCCAGAAAGAGAAAAGCTGCGTGCACTTGCTGAGCATCATTGTACGTTGGCTCTGTACCTAAGCGCGACTTTGACGAAAAAAGTAGTCCGCGAGCTAGTCGATGCTGGTTGGAGTGAGGATACACCAGTAGCAGTCGTACAACGCGCAAGCTGGCCGGATCAATTGATCGTTCGCACCACGCTGAAAAATTTGGACGAAGACATGGGCAAAAACGGCATCCGCAAGCACGCGATGATTTTGGCTGGCTGGGCTCTGGACCCGAACATCCACGACAAGAGCGAGCAATACCGTTCCAAGCTGTACGATAAAACCTTTACACACGGGTTCAGAAAAGGTGTGAAGGAATAATGAAGATCATCAAACTGATCGAGGGAGAAATCCCTGTTATCGAGCAGCGCGGAGACTATGCGATCGTCGCGATCACGAAGCACGGGGTAGAGATGGCGCGGGATCTGGCACAGAAATTCCCTGGGACAGACCTGTACTACATGAGCAAGTTCGAGCGCGGAGATGAGGAAGCGCGCGGCATCCAGCTGTTTTCCAACAGTGTACGGATGCTGTTTCCCGCTCTCTGGCCTGCTTATAAAGGTTTAATCATCATTATTTCACTGGGTGCGGTTATTCGGATGATCGCACCTTTGCTCGAAGACAAAAAGAAAGACCCAGGTGTCGTTGTCGTCGATGACCGTGGGGAGAATGTCATCAGTGTGCTGTCCGGTCATTTGGGCGGTGCCAATGAGCTGGCTCGCGAGGTAGCGGCAGTCATGGGTGCTCGTCCGATTATCACGACAGCATCTGATGTACAAAAGACGATTCCGGTCGATCTATTCGGTAGACGTTTTGGCTGGCAGTGGGATTCCGCTGAAAAGCTGACCCCTGTCAGTGCTTCTGTTGTAAACGAGGAGCGCGTAGCCGTCATCAATGAATCCGGTGAACGCGACTGGTGGATGCATGACACCCCAATGCCGCCGTCCATCAAGGAATACGCGACAATCGCTGAGGCAAAAGCCGATCAGCCGCAAGCTGCTCTCGTCGTTTCTCATCGCCTGCTTACACCGGAGGAACAAACGATTTTGGACAACGGCGTCCTTTATCGTCCAAAGGTAATCGTGCTCGGGATGGGCTGCAACCGGGGAACCTCCGCGGAAGAGATCGAAGCAGTCATCAAGGAAACGCTGGATGAACTGCAATTTTCGATTAAAAGTGTTAAAGCGCTAGTGACCATCGAGCTGAAAAAGGATGAAGCGGGTCTCATCGCCGTTTGCGAAAAATACGGCTGGCCGTTCGTCTGGTATTCGCCGGAAGAATTAAACAAGGTCGAAATCAGCGATCCATCTGATACCGTCTTCAAGTTCACGGGGGCGTATGGAGTGAGTGAGCCTGCCGCGAAGCTGTACGCTGGCGTGGGAGAACTCGTTTTGACCAAGAAGAAGTCGGGCAATACCACCATTTCGGTCGGATTGATGTCCTATCACGAGGAGGAGCGCGCATGACGGATAGCCGCCGTATTGTGATTGCCGGAACAGGCAGCGGAGCGGGTAAGACAACCGTTACCATCGGACTGATGGCTGCTCTGAAAAGAAAAGGGCACACCGTTCAGGGCTTCAAGTGCGGACCTGACTACATCGATCCTACGTATCATACGGCTGTGACGGGGAGAGCCTCGCGCAATCTGGACAGCTTTATGCTGGAGCATGAGATCGTGAAGGAGATCTTTGTCCGCGGCAGCGAGGGTGCGGACATCTCGATTATCGAGGGCGTCATGGGCATGTACGATGGCAAGGAAGCGACCAGCGATAAAGGCAGCACGGCCGAAATCAGCATCCTGACTGGCTCTCCGGTTTTGCTGGTGGTCAATTGTCAGAGCATGGCACGCAGTGCGGCTGCGATTGTCAAAGGCTTTCAATTGCTTAATCCACAGGCGAGAATTGTCGGTGTCATCGCGAACAAGGTCGGCAGCGAAGGGCATCACAAAATCGTGAAGGCAGCTATTGAGCAGGAGTGCGGGATTCCGGTCGTGGGTTACCTGAAGCGGGAAAACGAGCTGGAAATACCGGAACGTCATCTCGGATTGGTGCCATCTGTCGAGCGTGGAGAGTTGACTCCTTTGTTTGAAAAGCTGGCTGATCTGATTGCGGAGACAGTCGATTTGGAGCAAATCTGGGAACTGGCAAAGGCAGAGCCGCTGCAAGCGGAACCTACCCTGTTTGCTCCGCGAAAAGCATCTGCCAATGTCACCATTGCTGTAGCGAAGGACCCTGCTTTTCATTTTTACTATCCGGAAAATTTGGAGCTACTCGAAGCATATGGCGCGAAGCTCGCGTTCTTTTCTCCGTTAGCCGGAGAGGGAGTGCCTGAGGATGCGGATGGCTTGTACATCGGGGGAGGCTTCCCGGAGGAATTTGCAGCAGAGCTATCGCAAAATGAAGCGGTGAAACAATCGATCCGATCTGCGATCACAAAAGGCTTGCCAACCTTGGCTGAATGCGGCGGTTACATGTTTTTGACAGAGGCAATCGTGACGACCGAAGGCGACAGCTATCCGATGGTGGGGCTCATCCCGGGAAAGGTGACCATGCAGAAAAAGCTCGCAGCGCTCGGCTATCGGGAAGTGCGCGGCAAGGAAGGCAATTTCTTGCTCGGCACCGAAGAACAGGCAAAAGGGCATGAATTCCACTACTCTACGTATGCATCGGATCAGCAATTGCCAACAGCCTACGAAACAAAAGGACTTCGCGGCACGAAACCGGAGGGCTATGCCCAGGATAACCTGGTCGCAGGCTATACTCACTTGCATTTCGGCTCCAATCCCGAACTGGTTGAGCGTTGGCTGAACCGATGTGCGGAGGTGGCCGCTCGTGCCTAAAACCCTCCCGTTGATGGTGCAAGGTACCAGCTCGGATGCAGGAAAAAGTGCGATTGCAACAGCGCTGTGCCGGATTTTTGCCCAAGATGGCTACAAGACAGCTCCGTTCAAATCGCAAAATATGGCCCTGAATTCCTACGTGACGCTGGATGGAAAAGAAATCGGGCGGGCACAGGGCGTTCAGGCAGAGGCAGCGGGAATTCTGGCAACGACTGACATGAACCCCATTTTGATCAAGCCGACGCGAGATTCCGAATCACAAATTGTCGTCAACGGCGAGCCATACGGCAACATGAAAGCTTTTGCCTATCGGACGGAGTTTTATGACGAGGGCTTGCGGATCATTGAGCAAGCGTATCAACGACTTGCCAGTACCTATGAGCGGATCGTCATTGAAGGGGCTGGCAGTCCGGCGGAGGTCAATCTGAATGACCGCGAGCTCGTCAATATGCGGGTCGCTCGTCTCACGAACGCGCCCGTCATTTTGGTGGCAGACATCGAGCGCGGGGGTGTGTTTGCCAGCTTGGTCGGTACCCTCCAACTGCTCGAGCCCGAAGACCGGGACCGCGTGATCGGCGTCATCATCAATCGTTTTCGCGGAGACCTGACGCTTTTGCAGCCGGGGCTGGACTGGTTCGAGGAGTATACGGGCAAGCCTGTCCTTGGTGTCGTGCCATTTATTCCAGACTTGTGGATCGATGCGGAGGATTCGCTGATTTTGCACCGCTATCAAGGTCAGCGTGAGACACCGCGTGAGATTGACATTGCGGTTTTGCGCTACCCGCGAATTTCCAACTTTACAGATGTGGACCCGTTTTTTGTAGAGCCGGATTGCCGGATGCGCTTTGTGACACGTTTGGAAGAGCTGGGTGAACCTGACCTGATTGTCTTGCCGGGCAGCAAGAATACACTCGAGGATTTGCAGTTCTTACGAGAGACAGGTCTTGCCGCGGCGGTCAATGACCTTCATCATAAAGGGAAAACGTATATCGTCGGATTGTGCGGCGGCTATCAAATGCTGGGAGAAGCCATTCATGATCCGGCTGGGGTCGAGTCTCCGTTGCAGCAGCTTGATGGGCTGGGTCTCATCCCGATGATCACGACGATGGAGCAGAAGAAAACGACCGTTTTGTCCCGCGGTGAAGCAGTATTTGCGAAGGAAAAGCTGACGGTGGAAGGCTACGAGATTCACATGGGGCAATCCGCTTATTCGCGCAATGATTTTCCTTTTATCCAGATGGAGGGGCGTACAGAGGGCTATTGTCAGGAGGAGCGGCAGTTGATCGGCACGTATTTTCATGGCCTGTTCCACAATGACCACTTCCGCACGCTGTTGCTGAATGCCATCCGTGAGAAAAAAGGTCTCCCACCCATCACCGATCGCCCATCTTTTGTCGCTCTACGAGAGCAGGGGTACGATCTGTTGGCGGATACCGTTCGCCGCCATGTGAAGTTGGATACGATCGAAGAGTACATGAAGGCTTTTCAAGAAAAAGAGGTGCAAATATAATGGCAGTCATTTATCCGGCGATTGAGCCACGAAATCAGGAAGCAAGTGAGCAAACGAGACAGCATGTGGATCAGTTGACCAAACCGCTTGGCAGCCTTGGTCGCTTGGAGCAATTGGCTATTGAGCTGGCTGGGATGACAGGTGAGACAATGCCTGTTGTAACACCGCCGGGCGTGCTTGTTTTTGCGGCCGATCACGGTGTGGCACGGGAAGGTGTCTCTGCCTATCCGCAGGAAGTGACAGCGCAGATGGTGCTGAATATGATTCATGGCGGAGCTGGAGTCAACGTCTTTGCCAGACAAATCGGAGCCATTCAAAAAATCGTAGATGTCGGTGTAGCGGTCGAGGTCGAAGCACCGGGTGTTTACAACAAGCGAATCAGAGCAGGCTCGGGCAATATGCTGAAAGAAGCAGCGATGACCGCAGACGAAGCGCAGCGCTCCATCGCAGTTGGCCTCGAGATGGCAGAAGCGATTATCGGGGAAGGCGCCAAAGTCGTGATCGTCGGTGAAGTGGGCATTGGCAACACGACAGCGAGCAGTGCGATCCTGTCAGCCTTAACCGGAGCTGATCCTGAGCAAATCGTCGGACGGGGAACAGGGCTGGATGACGCAGGCTGGCAGCGTAAAAAGACAGTTGTTCGTGAAGCACTCGCCTTGCATCGCCCGGATGCAACCAATCCGTTGGACGTTTTGGCAAAAGTCGGCGGACTGGAAATCGGAGCAATGGCAGGGGCGATCATGGGAGCAGCCTCTCGCCGTGTCCCTGTGTTGCTGGACGGCTTTATTGCTACGGTAGCGGCTTTGCTTGCTGTTCGAATGGAGCCACTCGTTGCTGATTTCTTGATCGCGGGTCACCGTTCTGAGGAGCCAGGGCATGATTTTGTCCTGCAGGCATTAGGCAAGGAGCCACTGCTTAGCCTGAATTTGCGACTGGGCGAAGGAAGTGGAGCAACATTAGCGTTTCCAATCGTGGAAGCAGCGACACGGATGGTTCGTGAGATGGCGACATTCGCATCAGCAGGAGTAAGTGACCGATGAGCGGCGCGGGGAAAGTCTATCTCGTAGGAGCTGGCCCTGGCGATCCAAAGCTGATTACCGTAAAAGGAATGGAATGCCTGCAAAAGGCAGAGGTGGTTGTGTATGATCGTCTGGCAAATCCAGCGCTGCTGGAGTATGCGCCACAGACGGCAGAACGCATCTACTGCGGCAAGCTGCCAGATCATCACACGATGAGACAGGAATCGATTAATGAGCTGTTAGCGGAAAAAGCGCTGGAAGGAAAAGTCGTCGTACGGCTAAAAGGCGGCGATCCTTGTGTGTTTGGCCGTGCGGGAGAGGAAGCGCAGCATTTGGCTGAGCGAGGAATTGCCTTTGAAATCGTCCCGGGAGTAACGGCTGGAATTGCAGCCTCGGCGTACGCGGGTATTCCGGTGACACACCGCGATCACGGCTCGTCATTCGCTGTCGTGACGGGACATTTGCGCGAAGACAAGCCGGAGCTGGCGGTAGAAAAATGGAGTGCTCTCGCAAATGGCATCGACACCGTTGCCTTTTACATGGGAGTAGCCAATCTGCCGTTGATCCGGACCCAATTAATCAAGCACGGACGCGATCCACATACGCCAGTAGCCGTCATCTCTTGGGGAACACTCCCGCAGCAAGCGGTGGTAACAGGTACCTTGGCTGATATTGAGGAACGTTTGGCCCAAAACAGTCACATCACGAATCCAGCTATCATTCTGGTCGGGGATGTCGTGAAGATGCGTGAGAAAATCAACTGGTTTGAAGCTACGCTTGGAATAGAGCAAGTACAACAATAGCAAGCCGAGGGGGAGGGAACCTGATGACGCACTATGCCATGATGGTCAATCTACAAAACAAGCGTTGCTTGGTGGTCGGTGGCGGACAGGTAGCCGAGCGGAAAATCGGCAGTCTGCTTGCTGCTGGTGCGGATGTCACCGTTGTGAGTCCCTCCTGTACGGCAACCATCCTGGAATGGGAACACGCTAAGAAGCTGAGGGTAGCACTGCGCCCCTTTACCCCACAGGACGTTGAAGAGGCAGTGCTCATCATCGCGGCGACGAGTGATCCCACTGTCAATCTGGCTGTATACGAAGCGTGCCGTCCGCATCAGTGGATCAATATCGTTGATCGCCCAGACCTCTGTTCCTTTACCGTTCCATCTGTCGTTGCACGTGGAGACTTGCAGATTGCGATCTCTACGGGTGGGAACAACCCGGGACTGGCGAAGAAAATGCGCCGCCAGCTCGAGGAGTGGGTGGGACCGGAATACGAGGACTACACGCTTTTTCTCGGCAGCATGAGAAGACAAGTCCTCTCGCTGGCGGTGAGCGAAGCGAATAAACGGGCAATCTTGGCAGAGCTTTTGGACGACCGCTTTTTACAATGGACCAAAAATGGCGAAACCGACCGAAGAGATCGGGAGGCCGAAGCGCTGCTTACCATAATAAAAGAGTAGATCAACGCAAAAGATTGTATGGCTCCCACTAAGCTACTTGGTGGGAGCTTTTTTCTAGCTCTTTCGCCAGATCATTTCCAAATGCCTCCCGACCTCTTGAAAGCCGAGCTTTCTGTACATTTCCTGCGGCGTATCATCTGCATAGGTCGTCAAGTACATATGGGTGGCGCCGAGCTTTTTGGCGTCCTGCATCATGACCCGAATCATTTCCGTACCGAGTCCTCTACGCTGCCAGGCATCCAGTATAAAAAATTCCTCCATACGAACAAGCTCCTTGTGAAGATGCCATTCACATGCGCCGACGGGCTCCTGATCGACAAAGCACACATACGGGATGATCTCACCGGTTTCATAAACTTCTCTTTTCCGATTCGCCTTACGAACAGCAAAATCAGGGTTGATCATAACAGAATCATAAGCAGTAAGGCAGCGAATGCCTGCTTCCATGACGTCAGCTGAATCTCCTCGTAAAACGGAGCATTGTGGAATCGGCGCCAGTTTATCGGCAACCTCCAGCGGAGCGAGCATGTACAGCATCGTATTCACTTCAAACCCAAGCCGGGTCGCAAAAGACACTAACTCTTCTGAAAAAGGTAACGACGGGTGCAGTTCCAGCTTCAAGTGGCCGAGCTGCTGCTCTTTGGCACGCCGAAGCTCTTGCTCGATATAAGCTTGCACCCAGTCTTGCGAGGAAACCGACGAAATTTCTGTATAATTATGGCTATACATGTCTGGGACCGATTCATCGCGATATACGCGCACTTGTGGATGCTCCGTTCGCGTAGAAAAAGCAAGGGCATAGCGCTCCTGCAAAGTTAAAATATTCGTGAGCATTCCTTTATTCCCCATTTCCTGATATGGTGATAGTTGTTTGAATACTTGTCTTCCCTAGAGTAAGCCATTTTCCTGAAGGAGGAAACGAAAATGTCGGATGCTTTTCAAATAGGCCCCTTTTTGTTGAAAATGAGCATGCTGGCGGTCATTGTTTCGCTTTCGCTCGGCTTTGTGGCTATATCCGCTCAGCTTAAAAATAACAGAGAAATGAAATCAGCAGTTATTGAGCTGTTGAGTAATGCACTGGTGCTGGCATTTCTCGTTTGGAAGTTCAGCTACGTCCTGTTTTATTTTTCGAAAGCGGTGGAGAATCCCTCATCCATTCTTTACTTTTCCGGGGGAGAAAACGGAGCCATGCTGGCAGTCGTGGCAGTTGTCGTCTACCTTACTAAGACGGTACACAAAAAAGCGATTCCTGTTCATTTCGTCGCCTTGGGAATGGCGACAGGCTTTTTTGCTGCAACTGGCGTTTACCAGCTGCTCACGGTCGTGTTAGAACAGAGCAGCATGTGGTATCACGTACAGCAGGTCGCCCTATGCGGCTTCTTTCTTTGGTGGCTGCATCGGGCAAAGGAAGGACTCATTCATTTGGCGGCTTGGCTAGCGCCTGTAATGTGGTTTGCCATTAGCCAAGTGTATGTGCACTTTTTTGTACCGAATCGAGAAGCTGTGTTTGCAGGACTTTCCGGAGATCAGCTCATGTATTATGCATTCGCTCTCTTGCTGCTCTTTTTGTCCAGACGAGTGAAGCCGATAGGGGGAACGACCAATGAAGAAGCATCATAATGTTTGGGCGATTGCTGTACTCTTGGGGCTTTTGGGATGGGGCATTATTGATGCGGAAATCTTGAACAGGCAGGAACCTATCGCTTCATCTGGCGAGCAAGCCAACGGGCAGATCGGAGTTGAAAAAGGAAATACCGCTCCGGATTTTGAACTCCAGCAGATAGGTGGGGGGACGGTCAAGCTGTCCGATTTACGGGGGAAAAAAGTCATTCTCAATCTGTGGGCGACGTGGTGTCCTCCTTGCCGTGCAGAAATGCCAGACATGCAACGTTATTACGAAGAGAACAAGGAAAAAGGCGCAGTTATTCTCGGGGTCAATCTGACCGATACGGAGTCGAGCCCGGAAGCGGTGGCGGATTTTGTGAAGCTGTACGGCATTAGCTTCCCGATCTTGCTCGATCCCGATAAAGAAGTGGCGAATGTGTATAAAGCCATTTCGATTCCGACCAGCTACATTATTGATTCCAACGGTGTGGTCCAGAATAAATACATCGGCCCGATGAGTGAAGAAATCATGGAGAACATGTTGTCTGCAATCAAATAGAAAAACCGACAGCAGGCATATTGCTGTCGGTAGTCATGCTTCTCCGATTATCCAGCGTCTGCTTTGTTTGCTGGTTCTTTGACGGGTGTCTTTCGATCCAGACGAAACACAGCATTGAGCAACTTGTAAATATGCTTGGATTCCTTGGTCAGCAGTGGACCTAAAATAGCGAGAATCAAAACGTAAAGAGCCGCAAATGGTTGCAAAATTTCCATGAGTGCGCCCGCTTTTCCGAGATTAGCCATGATGATGGAGAACTCACCGCGAGATACGATGGTCAGTCCGATATTGGTAGAAGCCTTGGGCGACAATCCGGCACTCCGCCCAGCCAAAAGCCCGGCGACGACGTTACCGAAAAGGGTGAGGGCAACTGCACCAATGGACAACCATACGGCTCCACCTAATGACAATGGATCAATTGTCAAACCGAAGCTGAAGAAGAACATGGCTCCGAAGAAGTCACGAAACGGCAGGATAAGGTGCTCGATGCGCTTCATGTGTTGTGTTTCTGCCAGGACGAGACCTACGAGCAATGCTCCGATAGCTTCGGCAACATGGATCGTTTCGGAAAAACCCGCAATCAGAAACAGAGCGGCAAACACTGTAATCATAAATACTTCGTTTGATTTGATGTTCAATACTCGATTCAGGAAAGGAACGAGCTTGCGGCCTACGATAATGAGGAGGAGCATGTAGCCGAGTGCAATCAATGCGGATGAGAGTACGCCAGCAAGGGAAGTTGCACCGCTTAGCACCAAGCCGGACACGATCGAGATATAGACGGCCAGGAATATGTCTTCGAACATGATGATCCCCAAAATCATCTCTGTTTCGCGATTTGCTGTACGTTTGAGATCCACCAGTACTTTTGCCACAATGGCGCTGGAGGAAATAGTGGTAATACCGGCGATAATCAAAACTTCTTTGAGTGGGAATCCAGCGGCCCAACCAAACAAGAGGCCGAGGGTAAAGTTGATGATGATGTAAATGGTACCGCCAACGGCAATGGATCGACCAGCCTTGATCAGGCGACCTACTGAAAATTCAAGTCCGAGGTAAAACAACAGGAAGAGTACGCCAATTCTGCCCATAAATTCGATGAGCGGGGCGCTTTCAATAAAGCGGAGATCAAACAAACCGATGTCGGGAGCGTGTGGACCCACGATCATCCCGACGAGAATGTAGAAGGGTACGATGGAGAATTTTAACTTCATAGAGAGGAACCCCGCCATTGCTATGAGTGCGAGGGCAAGACCGACTTCAAAAACGATATGCTCCAATATCACTCACCTCCGTTGCTGAGAATAGTCTTGAGAGCCTTCACCTGCTTCCGTTCACCTGCAACGACCAATGTAGATCCTGTACAAAGGATATACTCGGGGCCGGGATTAATCGTTTGTTTGTGGTCTTTTTCAATAACAGCGATGATGGTAGCGCCTGTTTCTTGACGAATGTTGAGTTCCCCAATCGTCTTGCCGATGGCAGGAGCTTTCGATTCAATCTTGTACCATTCGATCATGAGTTTGTCTAACGCAACCTCGACTGTTTCCAGTGCAGATGGTTTGTACGTCAAGCCGCCTACGATGGCAGCAATTTGTCTCGCCTCATCATCATCAAGGGTAACCATGGAGATCGTTTCGTCCAGATCATCACGGTCAAAGTGATACATTTCACGGCGGCCGTCATCGTGAATGACGATTACCAGCTTGTCGCCACTTCTGGTTTCGACCTGGTACTTCCTGCCGATTCCTGGTAAATCGGATTCTCTGATCGAGAACATGTAAGATCCTCCTTCGCGCAAAACACTGTATTGGCTTAGATAGCTGCTCTTTTTTACCAGTGAGGCAACAAGTCGTCAATAATTATTTGGAATTATATCCATCCCGGTGATATTTTAGTAATAATCCCCCCCGTTGTGCGGATTATTGTCGACATTCATACCTACAACAACCATTATACACGAGATGACGTCATTTTTCTTCAAAATGAAACACTTTTATTAAAAAATGACACACTTATAAACGAATAGGAATATTAACTTTCCTCTAAAATGTGGCCGCTCCTCCATGAGTGGGCTTCGATAGAGGTTATTTTAAGGATGATGAAACATGGCGAACAAACAGTATCGATTAACAGAAGCGGAATGGATCTTTATTCAAGACATGCGCTCCATGGATATGGATGAGCTATTGGACATCGTGATCGCATTGCGCAATGAGGTAAGGGAGCTGGAGAAAAAGGCGGAGCTGATCAGAGAGCGCGAGAAAGAGGGCTGGCAGGAGGAGTATCAGGCAGCACAGAAGCGAATTAATCACCTGCGCCAATTTGAGGTTGAGCTTCGTAAAACATGGCCAAATGACTAAAGCAAAAAGAGGTTCTCTCGCAATAGGAGAACCTCTTTTTTATAGGGACTAGGCCATGAGCGGTTTTGCTTCTGACTCGTTGTCCGACTCGCTGGCAGTTTCGTCTGTTTGCTGGACGCGTCCCGGATGGAACTCATTTTCATGCTTGGCTATGACCACGGCAGCTACGCCATTTCCAATCAGATTCGTGATGGCACGAGCTTCTGACATGAATCGATCAACGCCGAGCAAGAGGGCAATGCCTTCGACCGGAATGACAGGGAAGGCTGCCAAGGTAGCGGCGAGTGTAATGAAACCAGAACCTGTGACACCCGCAGCCCCTTTTGACGTAATCATCAGGATTCCTAAAAGGGTGATCTGTTCCCAGAAGCTGAGCTCAATACCATATGCCTGAGCAATAAAAATGGCAGCCATGGATAAATAGATCGAGGTACCATCCAGGTTAAACGAGTAGCCCGTCGGTACGACCAGACCGACAACGGATTTGGAACAGCCGTATTTCTCCAGCCGATCCATCATTCTCGGAAGAGCGGACTCTGAGGAGGATGTTCCGAGCACCAGCAGGATTTCCTCCCGAATGTATTTGATAAACGAGAAGATGCTGAACTTGTAGTAGCGCGCGATCCCGCCCAGGACGAGAATAATGAACAAAAACATCGTGATATAGACAGCCGTCATTAAAAGGCCCAGTCTGGTCAGCGATCCGATGCCGAATTTGCCAATCGTGTACGCCATCGCGCCAAATGCAGCTATTGGAGAAACCTTCATGATCATGTTGACGACGCCAAAAAATCCGTGTGTCAGCTTGTCAAACAGCTTGATGACAGGCTGGGACGCTTGCCCCATGGCAGCGAGTGAGAGACCAAACAGGACAGCGAAGAACAGAATCGGCAACAGCTCGCCATTTGCCATAGCTCCGACGACGTTTTCCGGGATGATCTTCACAATAAAATCAATAAAACCGTTGTTACTCTGGGCAGCAGCCTCCGTGTACTTGGAGACGTCCCCGCTGGTCAGTCCCGTTTTGTCAAAGCCTACCCCAGGCTTGATCAGGTTGACAACCAATAATCCGATCGCTAATGCGATTGTGGTAACGATTTCAAAATAGAGCAGCGCTTTGCCGCCGATCTTACCGACCTTTTTCATGTCTCCCATACTGGCGATTCCATTCACTACAGTGAAGAAGACAATCGGTGGAATGACCATTTTGATCAGTTTCACAAAAATATCGGCCAACACCTTCAGCTCTGCGCCGAATTTGGGTGCAAAATGACCAACTAAGATACCGAGAATGATGGCAATAACGACCTGTACGGTCAGATTTTTAAAGTTGATCCGCATCGAATCCACTCCTCCTCCAAGAATTGAAAGCGCTTTATTCCTCTCCTTCGCATTGTATAAATGGTGAGGAAAATTGAAAATGATACGGTCATATTGGTTGTTTTGGTCCTTTTGGTCATAGAAATCCCCTCAAATTGGAAAGGAAAAAATCAATTGTTGACATACTCTCGACACGAACAATAGGTAAAGTAGGAGATGTACATAGTGACACGAAAGAAACAGACAACCGGGAGAATGGAGGATTTTCTATGTTCAAGAAGCAATATCTGGCGATTGCCTCAGCGTTGATTCTGACTACCACACTTATTCCGACGAGCTCTCAAGCGGCTACTGGAACGAAGAATCTGCAAGCTAAGTACAACAACATTAAAGTTATTTATAACGGCGCAGCTGTTCCAACTACAATCGAACCATTCATCGTAAACGGAACGACGTACATTCCACTTCGTATGATGGCGGACGTGTTCAGCAAGGATGTAGCATGGGATGGCACGAAGTACACCATCACGGTAAAAGACAAGCCGAACTCCCAGCACGCAAACGAGTTGGCTGCACGTGATGCTCAAATCAGAAGCCTGCAAAACACCATCGATAGCCTGAACAAAGAGATCTCTGATTTGAAAAACAGCAAGAAAAACAATAACAACGATGATGATGATATTCAGGATGCCTTGGATGATCTGGAAGATGATCTGAATTCTGATTACGATGACTACAAAGACCTCAAATGGAGTATCTCCCTGAGTGGCGATGAAGATGATGTCGATGTAGAAATCGAGATCAATCTGGATAAATACCAAGATGAATTCGATGATCTGGATGACGATGGCGATGTAGAAGCTCTCGTTGAAGATATCATCAAAGATATCTGGGACGACAAGGATTTCGAAGATGCCGACATTACAGGTGAAATCATCGACAGCGATACTGACGATACGATTTATGAGTTCGAAGGCGATGCTAGCGACGAAGACATCAACTTTGACGTGTAAAATGATCGAAAGTGGGGACATTTCTCACAAAAAAAGCCTTGCTCCTTTTCACAGGATGCAAGGCTTTTTTCCTATTTTCCAAAAACATCAAAGCCAAATTTAAATACAAGGTTGTAAACTGATAGAATAGAAGTACGTAGACTATTAGAGAGACCATGCGAGAATTCTCGAATAGGAATGATCATATGTCTGTAAATCAGGTAGGGAAGATATGAAAAGCATTTTGTTGGTAGAAGATGAACTGGTGATATCGCGCGTGCTGAAGGCTTACTTGCAAAAGGCAGGGTATGAGGTCTGGCAAGCGAACGACGGAATCGAGGCAGTGGAGCTTTTTGACGAAAAAAAGCCGGATCTTGTTCTGTTGGATGTCATGCTCCCTGAGCGCAACGGCTGGGAGATTCTCCAGTACATTCGCGAAAAGAGCTCCTGTCCGGTCATTATGATGACGGCGCTCGGTCAGACAGACCAGAAGCTCAAAGGACTCAATCAAGGGGCAGATGACTACATAACGAAGCCTTTTGTCGCAGATGAAGTAGTTGCACGAGTCAATGCGGTGCTGCGCCGCTCTGTTATTTTGGTGAAAGATCAGGAAACCCGACTATTTGGAAGCTTAAAAATAAACTTTCAGTCCCATCATGTGACGCTGCACGGTCTCGAGCTGACGTTTCACCCGCGCGATTTGTCCTTGCTGCTTTTTCTGGCACAAAATCCGAATCAAACCTTTACCCGCGAGCAATTGATCGAACAAGTATGGGGAATGGACTATGGCGGGAGTGACCGTGCTGTAGACCTGGCGATCAAGCGGGTCAGAAAGACGCTGGAGAATTGGCCAGTTCAGGAAGGCGAGATCAAGACGCAAAGAGGGGTTGGGTATCAATTCTGTGTTTATAAAAAACAATGAGCCCGTATCGCTGCTGCGCTATTGGACTACACGCTATCTACTCACCCTCGTGATCGGACTGCTCATCATTGGGGCTGTCTCTGCCTATTGGATCAAGTACGCTGCGATTGAAAAGCAGATCGAGGTCACGCGGCTGTTTGCCGAGGAAGTGGCTGATCGAGTCGTCGATGATGTTGGAAATATTTTGGTAGGGGAAAAGCTTCACCAGGTATTGGATAACCGACGCAAGTTTATGGGTGTTGATCGCAACCTGATTTTGTTCATTGAAGATGTAAAAGGCGAGGTCGTATACAGTCGGCCAACCAAGCTGCCGCCTCCTTTGCAGCAGGCAGCGCCTGAGTTGTTGGAGCAGGCAGATAAGCGAAATAAAGTGAGGCATCCGTCGGGTGAGACCCTGTATGTAATCAGGAAGAATTTGGAGTTCAATGACCAAATTATTGGCAAGGTGATCTTGCTTTTCCCAGAAACAGATATCAAGGTAGGGAAAGAGGAAATTCAATATTTGGTCGTCATGCTGGGGAGTTTGGGTGTGCTTGGTTGGGCAGTTATTTATTTTCATGCTCGGAAGCTGTCTGAACCGATTCAAAATGTGGTGATGTCCGCACGACAGATCGTAGAAGGAAACTACGACGTCTTGATCAATAAAACGATCAAGGAAAAAGAAATTCACGAGCTGGTGCATACGTTTGCGGAAATGGCCGACCGTCTTCGGCAGTTGGAAAGCATGCGAACAGAGCTTTTGGCTGGGGTGACGCACGAGCTGAAAACCCCTGTTACGTCGATTAGCGGATTGATCCAGGCAATTAACGACGAGGTGGTTTCCGGTGAGGAGCAGAAGGAGTTTTTGGAAATCTGTTTGAAGGAAACAAAGCGCCTGCAAAAAATGGTAGAGGATTTGCTAGACTTCAATTCATTTGCCGTAGGAGCGATCACCGTTTGTCAGGAAGAGCAAAACGTGAACAAGCTGATCCGCGAGATCGCCTCACAATGGCAGATTGTCCACGACCTCGGTCACGTCACGCTTACCGTTGGGGTTCTGGAAAAGCAGACGATGATCTATGTCGATCCGGGCCGTGTCCAGCAAATCTTGATTAACCTTTTGAACAACGCGAAACAGGCTGTTGGTGAGGCTGGAAACATTGCGCTCACACTTTACAAAACGGATACCGATTTACGAATCGATGTCAAAGACGATGGACCAGGAATACCCGCAAAGGAACAGCCACTTGTGTTTGAGCGTTTCTTCCGGGGAAGCAATAAAAAAGACAAAGTACGTGGACTTGGTTTGGGGCTGTCCTATTCTCGTATGATGGCGAAGGCTCTTGGCGGAGATCTCCTCCTCACAAAGAGCACGCCTGAGGGATCTGTTTTTACGCTCATTTTGCCCATGCGCAAGGAGCAGAGCGAGGAGATTGCGTGAGAGCTTCACCGGCGTTGGTGGAGCTCTCTGATTTTCTGCATCAAGGGCTCTCCGATACTCGGAGCGAATTGATCGTAGACTGGCTGCAACGCTTCGATCCAGGCCGCACGTTCTTCTGCTGTCTGTACGTGGATGTGCATCCCCCTATTTTCTTGGAGCAAGCGCAGCTGTTTGTCATTCATCGAGACAGCCAATTGATTATTGTACGCTGTTGCTTCCTGCATCGCTTCCGATATGGCCTGCTGAATATCGGCGGGGAGGTTGTTCCAAAACGTTTTATTAATCACGACGGCGTAGCCCAGATAGCTGTGGTTGCTGATCGTCATGTGCTTTTGTACTTGGTAGAGCCGTTTGGTGTACACATTGGAGATCGTATTTTCTTCGCCGTCTACTTTTCCGGCAGCCAGCATGCTGTATAATTCATTGAAGGAAGAGCCTACAGGGATTGCCTGGAGCGTACGAAACTGAGCTTCGATCACGTCGCCAGGAATGATGCGCAAGCGTTGGCCGACAAAGTCGGAAGGCATGATCAACGGTCGGTTGGCTGTCACTTGCTTAAAGCCGCTTGCCCAGAAGGCCAGCCCTTTCATGTCGGAATCTTCAAGCTTATCAAATAGTATTTGGCCGATTTCTCCATTGAATACGGTCTCGACGTCCTCCTGCGATCGAAACAGATAAGGCAGATCAAGGACAGCCCACTCGGGAATCGTGTTCGACAGATAGGAGAATGCAGGGGCGATCATCTGGATTTCACCGTTTTGCAAAGCAGTCATCTCGGTTTTCTCGGTGTGAAGGATACTGTTGGGAAAGACCTGTACCTCTACACGCCCGTTTGTCTTTTCCTTCACTAGCTGGGAAAAGCGTTCGATAGTCAGTCCCTTCGGCGTATTTTCCGCGATCACGTGGCTGAACTTGATGATAATTTGATTGGACAGCCCTACCTGTTCTTCGTCGTATCCTCTGTTTTCCATCAGGAAATCTGGACCGAAGCCTATCATGACAGCGCTCACAAGTCCGAGTATGACAATGAATGTACTGGTTACTAACGATTTCATTTTCAAACACCTGCTTATGTTGAATGAATGTGAGTTGCAAACCCAATGGAAAGGAAAGAACGAACCTGTTCGAACGCTTAACAATCAAATGGAAGATTATGCTGCTCTCCGTCGGAATCGTTCTTTTTTCCTTGATCATCGGAAACCTGATCATGGCCGGAGGGATTATTCGGATTACAGAAACCCAATTGGGACAACGGCTGATGACCACAGCGCGCACGGTTGCGACGATTCCAAATGTACAAAAAAGCATTCAGGAACCAGACGGCTGGAAGGTGATCCAACCGACAGCAAACAATCTGCGCGTCGTTAATGATGTGACGTATATCGTCGTGCTGAATAAGGAGCGTGTCCGTTACTCAGACCCGCTAGATGAGCGGATTGGTACGGTGTTTATGGACCCTGCGGTTGATGAGGCCTATGCCGAGCACTCCTATTTTCAAAAAGTCAAAGGAGAGATGGGGATGGCTCTGCGGGCCTACGTGCCGATCATGGATGACCAACATCAGCAGGTGGGTGTTGTCTTGGTCGGACGTGTCATGCCAGATGTTTGGGGGATCTTGTACAGCGAGCGAAACAATATCGCGCTGACCTTTTTCCTCTCCTTGTTGTTCGGGGTGTGGGGCTCCTATCAGTTGGCCCGTCACATGAAAAAGCAGATGCTCGACCTGGAGCCGGACGAAATCGCGCGAATCCTGGTAGAGAGAACCGCAACCTTCCATGCCATGCATGAGGGAGTTATCGCCATCGATAATCGGGAGCGAATCACAATCTTTAACGACAGGGCGAAGCAAATTTTTGGCATAGAAGGAGAGGTGCTGGGCAAGCACATACGGTCTGTCCTGCACGACACCAGATTACCAGAAGTGCTGGAGCTTCGCCAGAATTTTACCAACACGGAAATTCACGTCGGCAATACGCTGCTCTGGTCCAACCGTTTTCTGATCAAGGTCGAGGAAAAGATCGTCGGCGCCATTGCGATTTTTCAGGACAGAACAGAAGTGGCGAGAATGGCGGAGGAACTGACGGGCGTAAAAGAATTCGTCGGTGCGCTGCGGGTACAAAATCACGAGCACATGAACCATTTGCACACCATCGCAGGCTTGCTCCAGCTTCATCAGCATGAAAAGGCACTCGCGTATTTGTTCGAGGTCAACGAGCAGCAGGAGGAGCTCACCTCCTTTTTAACGACGCGGATCATGGATGAGAATTTATCTGGGCTCTTGATTGGCAAAGTAAGCCGCGGAAGAGAGCTGGGCATTCGTGTTGTCATTGATCGCAGGAGTCATCTGGAACGTTTTCCGCCGTACATGGATCATCATAATTTCGTGCTTATTTTGGGGAATCTGATCGAGAATGCCTTTGATTCACTGGAGCGAATCGAACGCGAGGAGAAGGAGATCATGATTAGCATCGAGCAAGACGAAGAGATATGCTCCATCCTGGTGGAGGACAACGGAATCGGCATGGACGAAGAGACGCGCCGACACATGCTGGAACGAGGATTTTCTACGAAAGAACGTGCGCACCGTGGACTTGGTCTGCATCTGGTGCATCAGTTGGTCAATAAAGGGGGAGGCGAGCTGGTTTGCCATTCGGCACGCGGAGAAGGGGCCAGCTTTCTCATAACGTTTCCGATGGGGGAGGTGGAGAGTCATGGAGAAGGATAACGATAACATTCGCGTACTGATTATGGAAGACGATCCGATGGTACAGGAAATCAACAAGCAGTTCATTGAGCGCGTCCCGGGCTTCGTCGTGGTCGGAATTGCAGCCAACGGGGCAGATGGACTGAAGCTAGTGAATGAGCTTACTCCCGACTTGGTGATCATTGATATTTTCATGCCGATCCAGGACGGGGTGAAGGCGCTGATGGAGCTGCGCGCCGCCAAACATGCTGTGGACGTCATCGTCGTAACAGCTGCAAAGGACAAAACCACGATCCAATCGATGCTGCGCAATGGGGCGATGGACTATATTATCAAGCCGTTTCAGTTTGAACGGATTAAGCAGTCGTTGGAAAACTATCGAGAGTTTCGCCGACGGATTGATTGGGAGGGCACCGTATCCCAGGATGAGGTTGACCAGCTGCTATTCCGTAAAAGTCCAGAAAAAGAACAATTCGATGCCACTGCGGGCAGGGGAGTGCTGCCGAAGGGACTGCACGCTGTCACCATGGAGCAAATCATGCGCCAGATCGAAAAAGAGAGCCAGCCGCTCTCGGCAGATGACGTGGCGGAACGCGTAGGGATCGCGAGAGTGACGGCCAGACGGTACTTGGACTATCTGGAGAAGAGCGGGAGTGTCAGAATGGATGTCAGCTATGGTGGGGTAGGCAGACCGACGAATCGCTATGTACGTGTCACCTCACAAGATGCGGGGGGCACGGGAGGTAAAGGGCGCCATGATCGATTATGAAGCGTTATTAGGCTCGCTGTTTGATATCGTGCACGTAACAGACGCTGAAGGCAGAACCTTGTTTTGCTCGGGACGATACGAGGAATTTTTCGGAATCGATCCCAGGGAGATGATGGGCAAACCGATCGAGGAGTTTTATCCTCTCGGTTATTTTGCGCCATCGATCACGATGCGGGTCATTCGCGACAAGAAAAAGATACATACGATTCAAACCACCCGCAAAAATCGCAAGCTTTTTGTGGAAGGCACACCGATTTGGGATCAGGACGGGGAGTTTAGCGGAGTGATCCATACGTTCATTGATATAACGAGTCAGGAGCAACTCCAGCAGGAATTACATGAAGTCAAGTACGTCGGGACGGTCTTGCAGAGTGAAATGACCAAGGAGAACAACAGGCAAAAAGGAGAGACTAGCTTGATCTACCGCAGTCAGTCCATGGAGCAGGTCGCCATGATGGCCAAAAAGCTGTCTCAGGTAGAATCATCCATGATCTTGTTGGGAGAATCAGGCGTTGGAAAAGGCGTGCTGGCAAAATACATCCATGAGTGCAGTCCGCGGGTGGACAAGCCATTCGTGCACATCAACTGCGGAGCCATTCCCGAGACATTGCTGGAGTCAGAGCTGTTTGGCTATGAAAAGGGTGCTTTTACGGGAGCATTCAAAGATGGCAAGGCAGGTTTGATTGAAAAGGCAAACGGAGGCACGCTGTTCTTGGACGAGATCGGGGAGATGTCACTCTCCTTGCAAGTGAAGCTGTTGAATGTGTTGCAAGAAAAAACGATAACGCCCGTAGGCAGCTCTGTTTCGCGAAAAGTAGATGTAAAGCTGATCACGGCGACGAATAAAAACCTGCGGCAAATGGTCAAGGAAGGCAGGTTTCGCGAGGATTTGTACTATCGCATTCATGTCGTCCCATTGGAAATTCCGCCGCTGCGCGAACGGCGGGAAGAGATACCCGTGCTCGTTCATTACTTTCTCAATGTCTTTTCGCAAAAGTACTGTTTGGAAAGACAGCTCGCAGACACCTGCTACCGCATCCTCAGTGAATACGATTGGCCTGGCAATGTGCGGGAGTTGGAAAATGTAGTGGAACGGCTCGTCGTCACGTCTCACGATGTCCTAATTACACCCACGCAAATTCCACGTTACATTCATAACCAAGAGTACAGGGAGCACAAAGGGATCAAGGTCGATCGCGTAATGCAGATGCAGGAAGCCATGGACGAGGTGGAGCGGCAGCTCGTGCACCGGGCGTATGAGCAGCATAAGACGACGACAAAGGTAGCGGAAGCGCTCGGAATCAGCCAGCCTTCTGCAAGTCGCAAGCTGCGAAAATGGCTATGCACCATGTGACATAGATGTACGATACTGGGGAGAGAACCCGGAGGAGGAGACTGGACAGATGAACAAAGGGAAAGCATTGCGAGCGGGAGATACAATCGGAGTAGTGGCGACTTCTAGCCCTGCTACAGAAGAAGTGCTGAACAAAGCAATGGGAGAACTGCAAGGTTTGGGATACAAGGTGAAAATATCGGATACATGCCGGGAATCGTACGGTGGGTATTTGGCGGGAACTCCTGAGCAACGGGCGGCTGAGCTGAATGCCATGTTCGTCGACGAGGAAGTGGACGGGATCATGTGCATGCGCGGCGGTTACGGTTCCCCGCAAATACTTCCTTTGCTCGACTATGACCTCATCGCCCAAAACCCAAAGCTGTTTATCGGCTATAGTGACATTACGGCGCTGCATACTGTTTTCGGACAGCGTTCGAATCTGGCTACCCTTCACGGGCCGATGGCTACTTCAGACATCGCGCATGGTCTGGATGACTGGTCCAAGCAATATTTGCTGCGCGCTATGACTCGCCCCGAGCCATTGGGATCGATCATGAATCCGCCGGGGGAAGAAATCGTCTGTCTCGTCGAAGGTCAGGCAGCTGGACCCGTAGTCGGCGGAAATCTCGCCCTCGTCTCCGCCTTGATGGGGACGCCTTACCAGCTCGATACGAGAGGCAAGCTGTTGTTCCTGGAGGATATCGACGAAGAGCCGTACCGGATTGACCGCATGCTGACACAGCTTGCTCAAGGAGGCTTATTTGATGATTGTGCGGGCGTCGTCCTCGGGACATGGACCGATTGTGAGCCGAAAAAGCGCGAAGGCTTCTCTGTCTGGGATGTGTTTCATAATATCGTCGTACCGTACGGAAAGCCGACCATCTGGAACATTCAGATCGGACATGGCGCGTGCAACATCGCTCTCCCCCTGGGCGTAGAAGCTAATCTCGATGCGACAAACGGTGAACTGGTGATCGAAGAGAGCGTAACGATATAGCTAGCGTAAATATGTTTGAATTCAAGAAGGCTTCCCCAACCATTGCAGAGTTGGTGGAGGCCTTTTTGGGTTTCTTAGAAAAATAAGGAAACAGGACATTTGACCCATAAATTATTTTCCAATTTATCCCGATTATTAGATGGAATGTAAAAATAAGACGGAATATGGAAGTTGCTTGCGGAGGATTTTTTTGGAAGGGGAGATAGGTCTAATGATGCTAGCGTTACTTCAAGCACTTACAATGGGGTTGTTCAGCCCCGAGTACTCATATGTCGTGCGGGGAGCGACCCTCAAGTGCAGTCAGGGAACCGACCCCGGCATTTTGAATTTACCCTTGTGCCATGGCGTTTATAGTCTTAACAAGCCTGTCATGAATGTCGCCGATCACGTCCCCGGCGTGAATATCGGATGCTTTGGGTTTTGCAAAGCGGCAGGAGGAGATGAGTGTATACCACAGACGTTCTCGAAATGGACAGATGGAAAACACGATGTGCTCATCGACAACGAGCATGCTTTGCTGAGCAGGTCGCAGCTGGTTTGCAATCGTTCAGGCATCATCACGATTGAAAAAGACGGTCAGGATTGACGCTTATCGCGCTTGCTAGAGAAGGAGGGGAGAGAACATGCAGCGTACAAGCGGCGTCATGACCTATCAGGATATAAAAGTCGTCTGGCCATATGGACTGATCCGGCTGGATCAGCTGGAGTTCGTCCATCAAACAGGCACGCATGCCAAGCTTACGATCACAGGAATTGTCCCGGAAGACAAAGAGGACGAGATCATCAATCGTGCTGGCACCCACGATCCCATCGAGCTGTACAAGGTGGAAGGCGGGCAAAAACAGCCGATATTCATGGGGCGGCTGGATCATGTGGAGATCAAGGTCGTACGGGACATTCACTACGTCACGATAAAGGCCGTGTCGCATACATATGCGTTGGACATGAGCGTGAAAACACGTTCGTTTCAACAGGTGAATCGGTTGTACAGGGATGTCGTAGACGAAATCATGTCCGTCTATCACGGTGGAGATGTCATCGATCAAGCCTTCGACGACCGCCAGCAGGGCAAATTCATCATGCAGTACGAAGAGACAGACTGGACCTTTTTAAAACGAATCGCGTCCCATGTTGGAGCCGTTCTCGTCCCGGATTTGAGTGCGCATAAGGTACGCTTGTGGATCGGTATGCCCGAGGGACGCAAGCAAATCAAGCTGGAAGATGAATCGCCATACGAGGTCAACCGGGCCATCGCACCGTACATGAAAAAAGCCGCAAACGGCTCCTCGTCTGTCAGCGAGTACCAGTACACGACATACGCCTTCGATTATGACGACCTGCTCCAAATCGGGGATGAGGTGCAGCGGGAAGGGCAAACGTTTGTCATTACAAAAGTGACTGGAAAGCTGGAGCAGGGACTCCTGAGGTGGAGCTACATATGCGCCGTGCCAGAAGCCGTCAAGCAAACGAAGCTGTACAACAAGGCCATTATCGGTGCGGCGATCGACGGAAAAGTAATTCAAATCGGACGGAATCAGGTCAAGCTCCACCTGAACATGGACAAAAAGCAAGAGCCAAGCAAGGCCCAGTGGTTCCCGTATGCAGCGGAAGGCAACCAGATTTTGTACCTCATGCCCGAGATCGGGTCAAAGGTAAAGCTGTACTTCCCGAGCGCCGAAGAAGACGACGGCATGGTCATGAACTCCGTGCGCCATGCGCCTAAAGGAGCCGCTGCCGAGAAGCAGGAGCGGCAAATGCAGGACCCCGGTGTAAAGACGTTTGGGAATCCGCAGGGAAAAGAGTTTACGCTCGGGGATAAAGAGCTGACGATGACGGCCAAGGAAGGGATGCTCTACATCTCGATGAACAAGGATGTTGGCGTCAGTCTGAAAAGCACCTCGAATGTGAATATCAGTGCGAGTGGTGTCCTGACCTTGAAAGGGGCAGCCGTGTCTTTGTCCGGGACTGAGAGCTTGAACGTGAAAACGGCGTCGGATACGATAGAACTGTTGGAGGAAAACAAATCCAGTAGTGAGGAGATTAAGCTAGAGGCGAGCAAACGAACGAAGTACAACCAGCTATTTAGTGAATTTGAAAAACAAGTGCAGGCTAAAGGTATTGAAACGGTGAAAAAAGAGCGAATGCGGGCAAATTTTGACGCAGAAACGCAGGGGAACAAAGAGTTCTGGGGAGATAGTTTATCTTCGTTGTGGGGTGCTGTGGTTGATACAGCAGATATTGTGTTTACCACAGCAACGTTCGGTGGCTCAGAAGAAATTTATGAATGGGTGAGTGGAGAAGACGTAGGTACACTTACCGAGCGAAATATCATGGCAAAGGGAGTCTCGGATCGTGCTACCAATGCCTTGAATTACGCTGGAGATGTACTCACGGGGAATAAATCGGCGAAAGAAATGGGAACAGATGCATTAGAAGCGGCTTGGTCGGGTGCAAAAGGAGTCTATAGCGATTTCATAGAACCCTTTGTAAAAGATGGGCAATACATGTTGGAAGACACACAAGGCGGCATGTGGACCAGGTCTATTGAAGAAAGCTACGAAAAAGGTCGAAATAGAGGCAAGCAAGATTTAGTTATTGCCGAGCTGCTACTCAGCCGTGGGGCTGCGTCTGCCTATAAGCAGGGAGCCAAGAAGGTAATTGACTTAGAGCCAGATGGGGATGCCCAACGTGGAAAACGAGACAGTGGGATTAGGACGGGAATACTTCTCGATGGCGCAGATAACAATCGGAACAGTAGCCCATCCCTAAGGGGTGGGAAGCTAAAGACGCAGGCTAAGAGCTTCACAGAGTCGTTTGCTGATTTACAAAAAGAGGTTAATAAGCTTCTTAAGCAGATGGGGAACATGCTTGGTGGAGTTGCTGTTTTCAGAGAGGCTTATACGGGTGAATATAGGGTTTATTTTGTTCGGCATGATGATTTGGCTGGTGGTAATGGCGGTGGTGGAGGAAATCATCGTCGTGGAGATGGGGATAATGAGGGGACTGGCACTGCTAAGACAGAATCTATACCACCAGAGAAATTATTAGGGATTAAACATGCAAATATACTAAATCCTAGAGATGCTTTATATCAAAAAGTTCAAATAAGAGGAGGCGTATCAGGAAAACCTGCAAGTCGTCATTTAACTAAACATGAGAGAAATTTAGCTAATCAAATTCTGGATGATATTTCAGCGCAAGCTCGCGGTGATGCAAGTGCCAGAGCACGTTTAGAGGCATTGAATGATCATGTGCTTGAAAATAGAAGAAATGGGCAAAACTACGCAGGGTGGAATTCTGTATATATTCGAGATGAATATGGAAACAATGGTGTAATGCGCATTATTTATAGGCAAACTTCTGAAGGCATTGAATGGAATGTAGTACAATGGCACTAGATTTTTATGTGGTGGAGTCCACTTTTTATTGATAGTAATTTGATTTAAAATCGTAAAAAAAGTGAAAATTGAGGATCACTAACTAGAGAAGGGGAGACAGTCTGGTGGACGAGAAAGTCAAATATATAAATGAGTTCTTCAAACATTTAACGCAAAATAATGATACAAACGAATATCATACGTTTTTTGCACTACTTGAAAGAATAAAAAACAACTCCAGCTTGCTAGAGTATTACGGAAAAGAATTTGTAGAGCATATGATAGAGATTCTCCCACATATAGAAGATAAGTATGATAGAGCTTTACTAATAGAAACGATTATGGAATGCTTGGATATTTACACATTTAGTCAAAGCTACCTCAAGGAAATTTTTGATGAATATGTGTTATGTATAGCCGAAAAAGCTGTTAATGTGAAAGGGATGTCAGCATGTTTAATAAGTTTTTTACAAGCGGGAATAAGTGAAAAAGAAGTAATTAAGAAGTTGGAGGAGAATTTAGAGAAAGAATATGTAATAAGTGTACTCTCAAAAATGTATACGAATTATCTTGCTAATTCTGTAGAAGCTAAATCTACCTTGCTGAAAGAAGCTCAGGAGGCATATTATTTAAGTCAGCGTTCTGGCATCATTGCGCAATTTTTATTATTAGTGAATCCATACGTTCAGAAATATGCGGGAATAAGTCAGATCACTTTCTTGTATGATTCATACAGAGGCGTGTATGAGGACTGCTGGCCAAGAGGCTTACTTCCTAATATGAAAGACACACTTATTAAGTCAAAGATATTGTCATTAAAGGAAATAAGTATTTTAGAAGAGTTGGATAGTTTAATCAACATGCAAGGAAAAGACTTAGATTCGATGGAAGTCAGAAAATTGTATGATGATTTTTTCCAAAATAAAGATCCATTCGAGGTCATCTTTACTCTGCCGGTGTAGCAAATTTAAGTGATCTATCAAACGACTCATGAAATGTTCCTTGGATTACTAAGGAAGAAGCATAGATTATTTAGAAAGTATTGATTGATTTTGTGTTAAATAACATATTTTACAATGAATGGTAATTTAACTGGTGATACATACAATATTTACGAATTGAATTTGATGTTGATAGCGGATCGTACCATACGATCAACAAAACTAAACTTGATAAACTTTCAAAGGCCTATTCCAACTTGAACGGTGAGGGGGAATGAGCCTTTTCTGTTTGCAGAGGAATCCACCATATTTTGTTTCTTTTTGTAAGTTTGTTTTCAAAGCTAGATAATTCTGGAGATATGCGTTGTGGGGTGCCGTGGTTGATACAGTAGATATTGTGTTTACCACAGCAACGTTCGGTGGCTCAGAAGAAATTTATGAATGGGTGAGTGGAGAAGACGTAGGTTCACTTACCGAGCGAAATATCATGGCAAAGGGAGTCGCGGATCGTGCTACCAATGCCTTGAATTACGCTGGAGATGTACTCACGGGGAATAAATCGGCGAAAGAAATGGGAACAGATGCATTAGAAGCGGCTTGGTCGGGTGCAAAAGGAGTCTATAGCGATTTCATAGAACCCTTTGTAAAAGATGGGCAATACATGTTGGAAGAAACACAAGGCGGCACGTTGGACCAGGTCGATTGAAGAAAGCTATGAAAAAGGTCGAAATAGAGGCAAGCAAGATTTGATTATCGCCGAGCTAGTGGTAAGCCGTGGGGCTTTGTCTGCCTACAAACAGGCAGCTAAACAGACAATTGACCTAGGTCCAGATGGGGATTCCCAACGTGGAAAACGAGACGGTGGAAATGGAACGGGATTACTTCTCGATGGCGCAGATAACAACCGGAACAGTAGCTCATCACTAAAGGGTGGGAAGCTAAAGACACAGGCTAAAAGTTTTCCAGAGTCGTTTCCTGAATTACAAAAAGAGGTTGAAAAGCTTCTCAAGCAGATGGGGAAAGTTGTTTTTCTCAGAGACGCTCATACGGGTCAATCTAGGGTTTATTGGGCTCGGCATGATGATTTGTCTGGTAATGGAGGCGGTGGTGGTGGTAATCATCGTCGAAGTGATAATGGTAATGAGGGGACGGGTAATAGTGTACCTAAACACAACTATTCTGCTAACAGCAAAAATCATTTGATAAAACCTGAGGGTGTTAATAAAACAGGCGTAAGTGGCGGTCATAATGCAAAGCAGTTTTTCGACTATTTGGAAGCCAATGGAATTCCATATAAAGTAGAGAACAAGGTTCCGCATCCTTCCGTCCCTGGTGTATATGATGTGTACTATAAGATAGCAAAACAAGAACGTGGTGTATACACAAGTGAATTTAAAGCATCAACTCATAAAAAGACAGTTTACGATGAAACTGTGTTTACTGATGAGCAAATGTATAAATATTGTCAAGAGGCAATGGATAACGGAACCGAATATTTAACTAGAGGTGGGCAACAGGTAATACAAGGCACCGCATCAAATGGATTAAAGTTTGAAGGATGGAAAAATCCAACTACTGGAGAAATAGAGAGTGTATACCCTGTATTAGAATGGAAAAATTATGGCAACTAGGAGGGTTTTATGTTAATAGATAAACAGCCGGTCATTCAAGATTTTTTTTCCTTTTTGAAGAGCGATTTACTTGATATGCTAGAGTGTTTATCCAATGGAGAGCCGTGGCAAGATCATATGATGGGATATGAACTTCCAGAGCATTCTGAGGAGATTGAATTTAAAGAAGGCATAATGATATTCATTAACACTTCTTCGTATAACGAAATCATTATGAAAAGTACAGATTTCTATGATTGCTTGAAAGAAATATGTGTAGAATTTATTGGGGAAAACCCGGAACAAAAAGTTCAAGTGAATCTACTTATCGACAAGATAAAGGTTGTTTTAAATTTGTAAAAACTCCACCCAGCGCTAGATAAACCAGCAAAAAAACCAAGAAAATTAGGCAGGGTTTACATATTACACATATGATCGTACAATACAACCAATAAACCAAACTCTTAAAAACTTGACAAAAACACTTGATAAACTTTCAATGGCTTATTCCAACTCGAACGATGAGAGGGAATGAGCCTGTTTTGTATGGGACGGAGGGCGATTAGATTTCCCTAGGAACATTTGCATAAATGCCAAGTGCATGGAGGGAAGTAGTGTGGCTGCCAACTTGGCAATGTGGGCTCATTAATAACCAGATTTCAGAGCTGAAAGGGAAGTTAGATGCTCTCGGAGATACCTTGTTAGGCTTGTGGAATGTGGTAGTAGATGCCGGAGATATTGCGTCGACCGCGTTACCAACATCGTATCTGGTAGACGCCATTTACGAAGGGGTGACTGGGGAAGAGCGACCTTCACTCCTCGAACGAAATGATCTCGCGAGAGGAGCTGTAGAAACCGCTACGAATGCAGTCAATTACGTGGGAGATACGGTAACGGGCAATAAATCGTGGGAACAAATTAAATCTGATGCAAAGTCGTTTGGACAAGGGCTATACGATGACTATATCGACCCATTCGTGAAAGACGCCCAATATGATCAAGATAACTTGTTTAAAGGCGGTCTGTGGACCAGATCAGAAGAACAAAGCTATGCGAAGGGCCAGAATGAGTTTAAGAAAGACATGGTGGTTGCAGAAGTAGCGGTAAGCGCTCTTAGTGCTGGTACAGGTACAGCCGTTACGCGGACAGTGAAACTGGCTAATAAGCTGGATGGGCCAGGTGGTCGAAAGGGTTTGGATGGTGGCGCCTCGATTTTTGATGGGAAGATGAAGACGAGTGCTAAGACACTGGGTGATAAGCAGACAGATATTCAAGCAATAGTTGAAAAGTTACAAATGAAAATGAAAGAACAGTCGAATAAAGAGGTTGATGATAGACTGGATGGCGGGAAGGTTCATACTGGTTCTCGTGCCCCAGAAACCCAAACGGGACACGCTGCAAAATCTCTCGATATTCCTAATAAAAATGTATTACCAAAGGTAGTGAACGAGGATTCTGGACATTCGAATTATTCTCCGTCGCTGAATAGCAAGGCTAATAGTGCTAACAAAAATAATTCTCAAGGAAGTAATAAGCCAGATACTGAATCGAGGACAGGGCATGCTCAACATGCTGAAAAACCTTACGAGATTCCTGATGAGAAGGATTTACCAAAGGTAGTGAACGGCGATTTTGGGAATTCGAATCATTCTACGCCTCCTAAGGGTAAGGGTGATAGTACTAAGAAAAATAATCCTCAAGGAGATAAGAAGCCGGATACTGAGGGGACGGGTAAAGTTCCAAATGTAAGTCATGGAAAAGTTTTCCCAACAAGAGTAATTGATTTAGAAACAGAAGGTTTTATTATTGATAAAGTTAAAGTGTTAAGAAGTAAGCTTTCTAATAGGATTAAAGGTGATCTAAATTTTGCGTATGCGAAGGTAGAAATTGAAGGAATTGACAAGGATGAATTTTATTCTCATAGTAGATGCTGGTGTTACTGGAGGTCCTTATAGTGTTGGCATGACAAGTGCCGTTGATGGTAAGGGGAAGTACGGCAAAATTCAACTTTCAGCGGATGGTAATGCGAGTTTATTTGTTTATTACAACAAAGGAGACGGAGTTTGGAAGCAGTGGACAAAAGATGATCCAGGAGCAGGTTGGATATTTCTTCCTAAATCAGGCGGCTCAGATTATCTTCATTTTACATGAATAACGGTTGGCAGTATAAAATTGAATTATTTGCATCTGAATCCCGTAGTACAACAGGAACTATAAGAAACTCCATAGAGTAACTTTATAATCTAAGCTGCGGTTGAAGACAAACTCCCTTATTGCTTCCATAGCATAAGGGGGTTTTTTAATGACCTCGTACCTTTCAGTTTTAACTCCTTTTAATCCCTTCCTTCTCATTTTTTTTAACGATTACTCAGGTCGTAATACTTTCGCCCTGTTCCGTTACGACTATTTCAGCGAAAATGATAGTAGAAAGTAGAACGAAATACAAAAAAGAAAGGATGAAACTTGTGTGGAACAAACGTATTCTCTATGTCTATGAGTCTTCCTCTGAATGCGAGTTAGATTGTTGCTGCCTATAAGAAATTCCGTGCGTAGTAGATGTAGTACAATTTACCTAATATAAAAATGTGAGGAGAAATGAAATGTTAAATTTATACGGTAATGAAAAAACGATCGTATGCGAAAATTGTGGTAAAGACATTATCAAGGGTAGCGAAGACAAAGGACCTGGTATCATTATTATTCTTGAGAACAACCAAGACGTTATAACCAAGGTAATTCCAAGTTGCAAAGGACAGTGCGATGATATTTTGCAACAAAAACACGGTTATGGTGGCTGGAAAGACATAACAGATTTCACTAACCCACTGTTATTTATGCAGAATACAATGGCTATAATGAACAATTTACATGAAAGTAATATCTCAGAAGATGCCTTTACGAAATACAAGGAAATACTTCTTACAGGTTTTCAATATGTTCTTAGAGAACCGACAGATGATGACTGGCATGAATTCAATATGGATAAATTCTCATTTTAAATTGTTACACTTTTTGGAACTCCGTACCGCCTTCCACTTCCACCCACTCTCGACCATGCCTGTTCTCTCTTCGATGGTTACAAACCTCATGGCAGATACCTTCAATGCCCTCCTTATTGGAGGGCATTTTTATATGGAATGATTGAGTAACCAGAAATTCTAATGTCATTTTTCACCCAAAATTTGTTTGTAGCCAAATCACAACTATTTTGAGGCAAAGCGCGATTGTTACATTGAGAGGAATTAAAGTGGAAAATACGGTGAAACAGATGAGCCGTCCCGCCACTGTAAGAGAGGCCCCCACACTTTTATCTTGGACAGAGCACTACATGTAGGTGATACGACGAGAAAAAATTCATGCGATTTCTATGTACGTAACTTGTTTCTAATGTAACCAGTTAATCGACACATAATGATGGCATGCAATGCTTCCTAAACGAGAACGAATGAGAACGAAATTGAGCGTAATGGGGTGTATAAATGTTAGAAATAGGAGGATCAAATTGGAGATCCGGGCAGGTCAAATTGAAGACTAAATACGGGGTGTCTAACGTTACATTGAATAGCATTCTGAAAGGAATCTTGAAATTTTTTCCAAGTTTTTATGAAACTCCTCCTAGGAGAAGCTTTTTGCCGTGCTATACTGTCTCTACGGTACAGATAACGGGTTTCTCAGAGGTGGTCAGTTCATCCTCACGTCCAATAACAAGGGGGGTGAGAGCATGACAGTATTCGAGGCATTAATGCTTATGCTTACGTTCGGAACACTGATCGTGATGCTGACCAAAAAGAAGTAGACCGCCTTATGCTTGCGGCCTGGCGGTCTAGGTTCTATAACACTCTGATGTTTGCCGAGCTGATCCCATGAGGGAACCTTCTCTGTACGAACCGGCATGGTGTTGGTAGCGCCATGTCGGTCTTTTTATTTTGTCCGTAATCCCTTGAGTATAAAAGGATTACCTGCAACTTTACTACATCCATAGTATCACTGGGCTGATACGCTCGTAAACAACTTTGAACAAAATTCGGTTATCAACTAACTGATTTGTCCGCAAAAGAAGTGTTATTAGATTTGATCAAAGGAATTGCATCGAGGTCTGTATTGCACTGGTTGGTAACGTGTTCAGTAGGCTATGATGATTGTTAGAGGTGATCGCAATGTGCGGACGATTTACGATTGTATTTGATGCGGAAACGTTGCTTAATCGTTTCGATATTGAGGACATTCCATTCGACTGGCGAGAGATTTATAACGTAGCACCTGGGCAGAAAATACCTGCCATCATTGAAAATAAAGAAGAACGGCGCATTGGCCAATTGAAGTGGGGCTTGGTTCCATTCTGGTCAAAAGACGAAAAGATTGGCTACAAGATGATCAATGCAAAATCGGAGACGATCCAGGAAAAACCTGCTTTCAGAAATTTGTTTACTCGTAAGCGTTGTATCATCCCAGCTGATGGCTTCTATGAATGGAAGAAAGTCGGGAAGGATAAGCAGCCTATGCGGATCATGATGAAAACCGGTGAACCGTTTGCGTTCGCTGGCTTATACGATACTTGGACAAGTCCAGAAGGAGAAAAACTGCACTCCTGTACGATTATCACGACTAAGCCTAATGAAGTTGTGGCTGATATACACGACCGCATGCCCGTAATATTGAAGAAACAGGATGAGCAATTATGGCTTGATCGCGAAAAGTTCGATGCCGACTTGTTACAGTCGTTACTCGTTCCATATGACCATGATCAAATGAGAGCCTATCCCGTGGCCACAATAGTAGGAAACCCCAAAAACGATCAGCCAGAATGCATACAAGAAATAGCTGACCCGTCCCTATAAAAAGGGACGGGTTATTAAATTGAATATGTCAGATCGAATTTAAACACTATTTTACCAATAGCATTTATAAATTTATTTCCATTTTCTTACTTTTTTGTTTCTATTTTACACGTTCGGTGTTATTATTCGTATAGAGCAACAACTAGATCAACTCCAAAATAAATAACATTATTAGGAGATGATAGTATGAAAAAAGCAGTCTTAACTCTAACAGCACTTGCAAGCATTTTCTCGTTTAATTTATTTGCTAACGATGTATCTGCCGCATCATCACAAAGAAATAATCCTGATCAGATTGTAGCTAATTCTACAATGTATTCTTCCATCTCTATGAGAGTCGGTGAATACAGGTTACTTGCTGGTGATATTGTGTCCCTTTCCTATTCAAATCCAACAGACTGCATTGGCTTAGACGGATACGGAAAATTAACTGCTTTCAAACCTGGAAATGGTGTTGTAGTTGCTGAATGGAACAGTGGTCATAGAGTTGTTTATTCTGTCACAGTAACTCCCTAAGGGGAATTGGATTAGAAGGCCCCTATTATGAGAGCACTTCAAAAGTAGTGTTTTGGTTGAAACTAGATTCTTCTCTAAAGATTCTTTTCTAAAATGGGGTACCACCAGCAAATCGCGATTTGCTGGTGGTACCCCATAACTATCAATCTGTAAATTTTTGTACTCCATAATGGCTTCTTCCACTTCTGCACGCCCCAAAGCAGCAGCAATCCCATATTTATTTGATCTCCTTCGGCGTCAGGCGGAACCACGATGATACGGCTACCAGCTTGAACCTCCATTCCCTCGATTGTCGCGGCTTGAACGACCGTAACGTTTTCTTTTTAAGCAGGCGCACTACCAACCAAAAACAGGAAGATGCTCACTCCTAGCACCCTCACAATCCAGCATGACCCATTTAAAATTTTTTTCCTTTGCAAGATTCATGATTCTCTGCAAGTCATCCGGCAACCAATCCTCGTCATCATAAGGCACCGATATAAACCACCCATACTGCATGTTCATATCGCTCTTTGCAAAGAATGGAAGGCTAAGTGTGTCCTTTTCTAACATCTGATTGGTTTCTAATGAAATGTGCACGGTTGACAATTCCAACATAGCAAAGACGGTTAGGCTCATACATGCACGCTCCTTCATCCTGTTGTTATGGTGAGTATGGCACCAATTGGTGCCATACCTTTCTCCAAAAACAGCAATAACGCCCGAGGATTCGGACGTTTCTGTACATAATGTTTATTATCAAACAACAGAGCATTTCAACGTATAAGCAGCAAACCCTTAGGGATCATGGTCTTCGTAGGCGATACGGCAAAATTCAACTTTCAGCGGATGGTAATGCGAGTTTATTTGTTTATTACAACAAAGGTGACGGAGTTTGGAAGTAGTGGACAAAAGATGATCCAGGAACAGGTTGGATATCTCTTCCTAAATCAGGCGGCTCAGATTATCTTCATTTTTACATGAATAACGGTTGGCAGTATAAAATTGAATTATTTGCATCTGAATCCCGTAGTGCAACAGGAACTATAAGAAACTCCATAGAGTAACTTTATAATCTTGCTCCGATTGAAGAAAAACTCCCTTATTGCTTCCATAGCAAAAGGGAGTTTTTTATCAGAATTAGTTATCTACATAAATTTTATGATCCATTGGAGGAACTAAATCATCCAAATATTCACCAGTCTCTCGGGGATCGTGCAGAAACAACTGTTGCCATGTACCATTATCTACCTGTTTTTACATTTCGTATGCAGGAAATCCATCATGTTCGCCAGTTACCTCTACTCCACCATTACTCCACACTTTAACATCTAACACATAATCGATTCCTGGTGCCGCTGGCTCTAAAGGATTGCCGCACGCACACACCAGCCTAAATTTTACATAACTGGCGCCCCAAGATTCCCATTTATACTCCAAGCAACTATTAGAAATTTGACCTTGGTTTGTGCTGTTTTGTCCGTTTGAGCATTCGACTTTCCGGTGGCTAACCCCAGTATTTTTGTATGGTGTAACCGTGCGGCGGTCAAAGTCAACCCATATCTCTTGTGCTGTCCGATATGTTCCTGTTGGAGATGCCTCTCGGTTATCCCCCTTATAGAACACTGAACAAGAATCATCACCAATCGGATATGCATATGCTAGTACCCAATTGAACGGGGATAATAAGGAAAAGACCTATGCTGATTATTCATTAAAACCAACAAAACCAAAGTACGAGGCTACTGAAGCACCAGATAGGAGTGGTAATGTAAGATTAAGAGACAATGATACTGAGTATAAAATTCTCAATGATTTGGCATCTAGACTTGATAAATTGCCAGATCCATCAAAAGCTCGTGGAAAAATAAAATTATTTACCGAATTAGATACATGTGGAAGTTGTAGCAGAATTATAGAAAAGTTTCAAAAAGATTATCCCAATATTGATATTGAGGTAATCCATAATGGTGATAAGATAGTTGAGCCATAAGAAATTTGTTGGGAGGACATAAAGTGAAACGAAATTATGAGGCTTTATTTGGAGCTTTTTATGAAAACTATTTTTATTTTAAAAGTGAGGGAATGAGTGGTCCTGAAGCTCTTGCTTGCACATGTGAGGCATACTTCGGTATGGATAAAAGAGGTGAAATGGAAAAAGCAGTATTGTCTATTGCGGAAGGGAGAATTCACTTAACACATTCGAAAATTTTTGTTAAATCGAAACAAAAGATAATTGATGCATTAAATTCTCTAGATTTAAATAAGTTACAACATGAAATAGCTCCAGATGATTATCAGGACATATTAGAACGAAGAGATATGGTGCTTGATGGAATTGAAAGTATACCTGTAGATTATAGTCCGAATACAAGATATTACTACTTTGAAATAGAAAAGGAAGTTAAAAATTTCTTTGGGATTATATTAAATGAGAAGAAAGATGCAATTGAGCTTGTTGAGGAAATAATGGAACGATTCGAGCGTGAATGTAGGAGTACATTAAGTGAAAAAATAGTTGTTAGAACAACACTTGCAGAACTACTTATCAGATATAGAATTAATGCTAAAGGGGAGTTTTTGAAAATAAAAAATGAATTAGAGCAATTCGATATGAATGATGTGGGGGAACAATTGTCGGAATTTGAAAAGTTGGATCTTTCTATGCGAATTAAGGAAGTCTTAACTAAACTTCAAAATTTATAGATCATTTTATTATTTCAAGGAAGTGTATTTAGAATGACACAACCCAAAACGCCACAATGCGAGCTAACCGCCGTGTTGTGGTCTTCTTTGTTTCTGTCACCGTCTCAGCGGTTGATGGATAGAACCCACCCAGTGCGGAATGCATTGGGTGGCTAAGCTCAGGCAGACTTAACCCATGTAATACCCGTATAAAGGTTTCTTCATTTTGGTTATACGTACAGGAAGCTTGAATTTTATACCCAAATTAACATCAATGCTTTGCGAATTACAGGTCAATTATGGTCAGATACCACCATGATTGACCTGTTTTTATATGCAGATGATTTTGAACCTTATGCCCGAACTCGGCTCAAAGGTAAAGCTGTACGGAATATATATACACATAACCATCCTAATAATGGTGTATTTAGTTGGGGGGATTTGGAGACAGCAAGAGGTTTTGATATGGCAGGAATAAGAGATGCATTATCGAATGGAGCAACACTTAGTATAAAACGGAACCAAACGGATGGAATTGGGATACTATGGATACACAATTAATTCTGAATAAAGCAAAACAAAATGTACTTACTAAACCAGAGTACGCTGAATTCTTAAGGCAAAGAGATCAAGTGGCGCTAGATATGGCATGGATGAAAGAATCTGCTGAATTGATGGGAGGTAGTTTTAATGTATACAAATAATAGTGAGGAAAGAAAGTTCCTATATGCTAAACCCTACTTCGTTGGAGTGATTGTAGACACAGATTCAAATGAATTTGACTGGTTTTGGAACGACGACGAGAGAGGTCAATTAGGGAGATTCATAAAAGAGAGTAACTTTACTGATCTTATATGTGAATTGGTTCATATTTTCAAAGAAGGGCTGCCAAACTACTACGAGCTTTCTTCACTTTTTAGTGTGAAATATGAAATAGTACAAGGATATTTAATATCTCGTTATGGATTAGAAACTGCTCGAAAAGAGAAAGATGAGTTTGAAAGACGGTTTGGTAAAGGTAAAGCAGGTATGGATAATGGAGATAAAATTATTTGTAGAGTCGAAAACATTGAACGTAAAGATCAAGATATATCTAAAATAGAAATGGATATTGACATTGAGTGTTTAAAAATCAATGACCTTTATTTATTTGTCAACGAAATACCAGATCTGAATGAATTGAAAGCCAACATTGAGGCGAAGTTTGATCATATTAACATTACTGTTAGTAATAAATTAATAGTCGAAGATAAAACCTATAGAATTATTGTTTTAGAAGATGAAAATAGGATGGCTGGGCATTTTCAGGAATAGTAGACTGTTGGCCAAGGGTCTGCCAATAATTTTGTTTAAACATACGCCACGATACGAGCTAACCGTCCGTATTGTGGTTTCTTTTTCATCCATCGTTATTTTGTAAAATAAATTCGAATTTGAATAGGGAATTGTTGGGAAGTTGTTTCTGCCATCATGGCCCGCAGAGCCTTCAACAACCAAGTAGCTGAGGTGCTCTCTTATAAGCTGATTCTTTTTTCTAGACGAAAAAAGACTGCCGAGTTTCTCGACAGCCTTAAAGTGGGAGACAGTAATTATTAATCTTTCAACTCCGTAATCACTTTTGAAGCCCGTTTTTCATCAGGGGTAGGGAACATTTGAAATTGATGCTGAAGGTCGATTTCCTTCTCATTCAAGTCACTTGAATCTTTTTGCTCAGCTTGTCCCCTGTGTTTATCGCTATTTTCCACGACCAGTCACCTCCCTCAAAGGAGTAGGGTATACAACAAGTCCCTATTTTATCCCAGAAAGAGGAAAAGAATGCTTATCGTTTAATCGGCAATGAATAGTAACCAAATGCTAAGTCAAGCAAGGCACTGGCTTCTTGACGCTTCAGTAAATCTTTTGCACGGAATGTGAAAGAGCCATCTGGGTTTACCTTCGTGTCAGGATCGATGATGCCTTGTGAAACAAGAGCAGTGATCGCATCTTTTGCCCATGCGTCGGCTGTGTCTTGCAGCGTCACTTTGCTGGTTGCCACTGGTTCAAGCTGCTTTAAATTTTGGATCATGGCAGCAGCGACTTGTCTTGTGATTGGTGCCGAAGGGTTCAAATTAGGGATGCCCACGGCCAATTGCTGTCTAAGCCCGTCTTCCATCCCGGCCATTACGTAATGGCCTTCTGCTTTGATCAGGGCGTCAGCAAATTCACCTTGTGTCATGGTCCCTGTAGGATCAAATTTACTTCCTGATTTCGCTGCCATAATGGAAAGGGCGCTGAGGTTGTTGATATGGGTCTTATAGCTGCTAGTGTTAGGGACGTCTGAGTAGGTCTTTTCCATTTCCATTTTTTGTGATTCGCCAGCAAGGCTAACGCCTTTTGGTGTTGTATAATAGAAGTATTTGATGTTACCGTTTTTGTCTTCCTTGAACGCGACTTTTTCGCCTGCCTCATCTACAAATAGCAATGGGCGAATCATTCGCAGCTTTTGTTTTCCGGTTGCCTCACTCTCAAGCACGAGTGATCCATTCTCATAGGTAATAGAAGTGCGTGTCCAATAGGCACGCGTATGTTGATACAGCCCGAAATATTTTTGCGCATCCGCTTCACTCAAGGGCAAGTAAACAGGCTCAGCTTTTTTTTCTGTTTCTGGGAAATAATGATCCATGAATTCTTTGTAAATATCAGCGCTAACCATTGAATCATTGTTGTAGGACATGAAAAAGCCGGTTTTATGTTCCGGGATCAATACCATCAGGGAAGAATGGCCTGGCATGTTTCCGCCCTTCAAAACAACGTGCTGACCATTTGTATACTCTGGAAAATAGTTTTCAAAGCCTACTGTTGTGATCGGGATGTCATCCGCGAAAATCTGGTGCGTATGCATCAATTCCATGCTTTTCTGGCTGACGATTTCCTTGCCGTCAAATTTTCCGTTTTGCAGGTGCATGATCATGTACTTTGCCATGTCTTCTGCTGTTGATATAATGCTTCCCTGCGGACCATCAGTTGGATTGGTTCCTTCTAGCGGACGTGGCTCGCCATTATCATAGTAATTGGCAGCCATTCTCTTCATGAGTTCAGGCTTCAAACGTTCACTGGTCGAGGTCATTCCGAGAGGCTTGAACACTTTTTCATCCATATACTGGGCAAAGGGGATTCCACTTGCTTTTTCCACGGCGTAGCCAGCGAGCAAGAATCCTGTATTATCATACGTATAGGTTTCGCCAGGCGGTCGGATGATGACCGGCATGTGCTTTGGAAAGAATTCATCCATAGAGATGTCCTGCCCGATGTATTGTGGACCGGTAAAGGTAGTTTCATCAGGAAATGCGAAGCCAGGTGTGTATGTGAGCAAGTCGTACATGGTGACGGGTTTTCCTGTATTATTAGGAATTTTTAGCCCACCGAGATATTCCTCTATATTGCCATGCAAGTCAATTTTACCCGCATCGACTTGCTGCATGGCAGCCAAGGCGGTAAAGGTTTTTGATACTGAGCCAATTTGGAACACCGTGTCTTTATCAACAGGGATTTTCTTTTCCTTGTTAGCAAAGCCGTAGCCTTTGTTCACGAGGACTTTTCCATCACGGACGACAACAAAGCTGGAACCAGCCACATTATATTCTTTCATTTTTTCTGCAAACAGTGGATCGGCAAACGCTTCTATTTCTTTGGCATCCACCGGTCCTTGGGTAATGGAAGCAGTCTGAGTGGATTCCACAGCTCCGAGCGACTGCGTGCATGCGGAAATCAAGGTCGTGGAGAGAAGAAAAACGACGAGACTCATTTTTTGTATCACTTTTTTCATGTGCGATTCTCCTTTGTTTTGGTAACACGTTTTGGCGCATCGACTCCTGAAGTGAGCGCTTTAGCACAGTATGGCAAAGCTCGTGTCATACTCGATAGTTACTTCCTGTCATCACTTTTCCGACTGACAAAATGATTTTGATGAAATGACATGACGCAGCCTGTCATATGACATTTTGATACTGGTTCATGTGACGCGCAGTGGTTTACGGTAAGGGCAGACCGTCATCAGTATGTCGGAAAAGGTATAGATAGGAGAGAATTAGCTCAGATGAAAAGAGCGATCATGCGTAACGTTCAAAATGTTATCTTTTTGCTGTATACATTTGTCTCGGGAGTATTTTATTTATGTTTTTACTTGGTCAGTATCGTGCTTGGCTTGGCCTTGTCATTTACCGTAGTGGGAATTCCGTTGCTCACCAATGTTTTGCGTACAACTCAAACCTTTGTCCAGCATGAACGTATTCAGACGAAGATTTATACTGATATTTCGATAGAACCTTTCGAAACAAGACAAAGAATAGAAGGTAATCAATGGAAGCAGGCAAAGGCGGAATTAATGGATGTGAGAAACTGGATATCCGTTTATTGGCTGATGCAAAAATTTGTCCTAGGCTGTATCTGCCTAGTGGTCGGAGTGCTCATCTATATTGCACCCGTATGTTTTGCGTTCATACCGTTGCTCTATCCTTTCGTGGAGCTACATTTTTTCGGAAGCGTAGTGGATTCAGAGCTGAAGGCATTGCAAATTATGGGTTTAGGATTCATACTCATGATCGGGTGCTCCAAGCTAGGGAGCGGACTGGTACAATTAGTTGGTGGGTACACGCGCTTGATGTTCAAAGCAATTAGGGGATGATGGTTTGTTAGATATCGTAAAACAATGGGCCTGGTATGACTGGGTGATGCTTTTTTTACGTCTGATCGTTTGCTTTTCACTCACCGTTACAACTGTAACATTTGGAGAGTATCTCACTTTGCCCTTATGGATGGTTATACTTTGGGAAGTGATGGTTTTTTCCGTCCCGTGGATTTGTTTAATGCTGAGCTATCGTTACTATCTGATAGCAGAAATGCTCTTGTTTGGCGGATTATCGATTTATCTCACGTCTATGTTTCCGGAGGCGTACCTTTCTTTTTTGATGCCAGCTTTTTTGATTGCCGCCAATAGTGCGGAGAAATCGTTTCGCTGGTCGGCTCCCATTACGATTGTTTTTATCCCACTGTTGATTATGTTTTTTTCTCGTGCAATTGATGTGTTCGTGATTTTGCCGCAAGTCGGGCTTGCTTATGCGATAGGGTTTGCTTTTCATTTGCTCATCGTCAACCATCGTCAAAATGAAATTATTCGCAAGCAAAACAGTGTCCTGGAGCAATACCTCACCCAAATCGAGAGAGTGACTCTGCTGGAGGAGCGGGATCGGCTTTCCAAGGACCTGCATGATACGATGGGGCATTCCTATGTCTCGATCATTATGGGGATGGAAACCTTACGTCAGGATATAGCGTCGCAGGAAGGGGTGCAAAAGCTCGAATCCCTCTTGCACCTTGCACGAAAAGGCATGAAGGAAGTAAGAGGGTACTTGCATCAGATGGGGTCACCGCAAGAGACGCTTCCCTTGGTTCATTCGCTGAGGCAGCTTGCGGAGGAGTTTCAGACACATGCAAAAGTGAATGTGCGGTTTCGTGCGATTGGAGAAGAGTATCCGGTCGGTAAACAGGTAAAAATGACCTTGTTTCGCTGCTTGCAGGAATCTTTGACGAATGCCGTACGTCACGGGCACGCTACGGACATCGTCGTTTCCTTGCATTTTGAGCAGCAACAGACAAGGCTGGAAGTACAGGATAACGGTCATGGAGTGGAAAATTGGGAGGATGGCTTCGGCATCACGACGATGAAAGAGCGGGCCTCTCTTCTGCAAGGAAGAGTATCCGTATACTCAGAGCGGGGAGAAGGAACGCTCGTTACTTGTTTGGTGCCGAGGATGGTAGAGAGCGCCGATGAAATCATTCGTTTGTTTATCGTCGATGATCACTCGTTTATTCGGGAAAGCTTGCGCTCCATATTAGAGGGACAGCGGGATCTGCGGGTAGTCGGGTTAGCCGAGGATGGGGCGCAGGCTGTGGAGCTGTGCGAGGAGCTGGAACCAGACCTGGTGCTGATGGACTTGGAGATGCCAAATATGGACGGGATTACTGCGACAAAACGAATAAAGGAAAAATGGCCCGGTATTCGTGTCCTTGTCCTGTCTACGTTTCAGGATACTGAAAAAGCCAAGGAAATCATGCGCAGTGGTGCAGACGGCTATCTCTTGAAATCGATCGATTCACGAGAGCTTGCAGAAACGATTCGCCTCGTCCATCGCGGTGGTACCATGATTGCACAGGACCTGTTTCATAAAATGCTGGATGCACAGCCAGTAAACCAACAGGAAGATCTGTTCGTTGCGCCGAAACTAAGCGAAAAAGACGAGAATGCTTATGGTTTAACGAAGCGGGAGCAAGAGATTTTGCAGATGCTTTCCCAAGGCATGCGCTATAAAACAATCGCTTCCAAGCTGTATTTGTCAGACGGTACCGTCCGTAACTATGCGTCTGCTCTGTATGACAAGCTCGGGGTGCGGAATCGGGATGACGCGGTACAAAAAGGGAAAATGGAAGGACTTCTGTAATGTGTGATAGCCAGGGAGGTAGGCCCTGGCTTTTTTGCTTTTTCCTGTCTTATTCACGGCTTTACACCAGATAGAGTAGGGCATAGAAGAGCAGTTCGATTTAAATGATGTGGATGAACAATTATCAGGAGAGGAAAAGGCAGATCAGTCATTCGAATAAAGGAAGTATTGAGTAAGCGATAGAATACAGCCTGATTAAAAACTTATTCTTATTCCAACTGAATGATGAGAGGGAATGAGCCTTTTCGTGACACTATCAACTTTGAAAATGTAAAGAAAATCAATTTACCGGCTCCTAATGAGTTTTCACAAGATTGGGAGTATGAAGTGTCCGATTCCTCAAGAGTAGCCGATTTCTTATTTGCATATGAAAACTTTAATCTAGAGAAAGAGGAAAAGTTTGCTTTAATGATTGTTATTATTTCCTCATACGATGATGCGATGGTTAAAGAAAAGGATGAGGAGAGTTGGGCTACCTCCATAAGGAATAATCTCCTTAAAGATATTCGCATTCATAAGAATACGATTGATTATTGGGCGATGTTGGATGAGGCCGATTTGGACAATTGCTTTTTTGTAACACCTTTTATAAGGGAGATCGTAAATGTAGCTAAGCTAGGTGGTCGAAATTAAACTTCCAAAGGCTAATCCCACCTTTAACGATGAGGGAAACATGAGAGTAAATGGAGGATTATGCAGCAACTAAGGGAAAAACTGTCACTGGAACAATTCGATAATCTTATTACAAGAAAAACCTTGGTATTAGAAAAAATTGAACAGATGCCAATTGCATATCATTTAGATACGATAGGTTAAGTCGGAATTTTCAAACCAATCCCCTAAGAAATTTGACAACTATTTACATAAAGTTGTATATTAAACTACCAAATGTAACCCCCTATATACATAAACAATTCTTCTATCCAAACTCCACGAGGAGGAATGACACGATGGAAATGTCTATCACAAGAGGACTCTCAGAACTAAAGTTACTCGATAAACGAATCCAAAAAGGAATCAATGAAACGACTTTCATGTCTTCGGCCATAGGGCATAAGCCAGTAACTGGCTATACTTCAACAGAACTGTATGTGGAAACGACAGAGCGCAACTACCAATCCACCATTGATCTAATAAAAAGAAGACAAAAAATTAAGTCACTGATCGTCGAGTCCAACGCAAAGACGATGGTAACGATTAGCGGCAAGAGAATGACAGTGGCAGAAGCAATCGAGCGAAAAACCTCCATTCAATATGAGAAATTACTGCTGGAGAAAATGAGAAGAGATTACAATCACGCTGTCACGCAGGTTGAAGAGAAAAATGAAGAAGTACAGCTGCGGTTAGAAAAGCTGCTCGAAGCGAACTTTGGCAAAGACTCCAAGGTGAAGGATACAGAAATGGAAGCGATCTCCAAACCGTTTAAAGAGCAAAATGAAGCGAAGCTCGTAGACCCATTGAAGTTGAAAGAGAAAATGGATACGCTAAGTAAAGAAATCGATGAGTTTGAGTGTGAAGTCGATTTTATTTTAAGTGAATCCAATACGATTACCAAAATCAATCTTGTGGATTAACAGTGTGTTTTGCTGCTAATCATTTGAATAGTTGATAAACGAGAGTCCCTTACCTAGTGGGTTAACTAGGCCATCCTAAAGCTATTTGGTGAATATGAGGATGAAAGCTCAAAGCTTAGCGCTTAGATTTCAAAACTTACGTATCAAAGCTCTTTAGGCTCAAAGATCAGGACTTAGGCTTTAAAACTCGATGAAATCTTGGAGTACTGGTCCATAAAAGTGCACTCTCTGGACTTTTCAGCAACCACCAAGCTAAATGGTTAGCAACTAGCACTCATACAAAGTAGAGATAAGTTGAGAAATGATTTTCAACGTACCTCTACTTTTTTATTTTTTAAACGTAACGGTTAAGAGATAGCAAAGATATGTCGATACAAAGAGGAAGAAAAGGAAATAAATTGATTATGCAATACAAGGAAAGTCAGGGAGTGAAGTAATGGAATTTGAGTTTCATGTTACCTTCAACGATCTACAACTTGATGAAAAGAAAGCTTTTATCGATCTCTGCCAATCGCAACAAGTGAAACCGGTCATGATCGTCTTGGATCAGGGAAATTACATCAATCAACCGATGATAACAGGAGTAATTAAACGACCAGGTTTTCATGAAGCCAATATAGAGATGGAAAAGATTGCAGCTACGTTTCAAAACAACGGTTTTACCATCGTCCGAAAAAAAGTAGAGATTTCTCCAAAGGAAGAAACGTACTTTCACCAGCCCATCCTGAAAAACTCGAAGCCTTACTTCGAATGGCATGGCAAAGTACAGGTCGATGATGTCGCGGCGTTACGAAATTTATGCGAGGGTCATGGCGGGCATATTTCGAGAAACTCTTTGAATGCGAATGGAAAGGTGAGATTTATCACCGTCCGAGAATATGAAAGCCCGAAACAGTTTTACGATCGAGTAGAAATGATACATACCATTTTGCAAGCAAATCAGATCGAGCTAATCAAAGAACAATACGAATTATGTATCTATGACAGTCGTGAAGAGCTGGACAGCGGTTGGATTTCCTAATTTTAGATGGAGGATCATGATGATTACATACGACGATGTAGCAGGGTTGGAATATGAAGCGAGAGAGCTCATTGTTTTGGAAGCACTGTTGAGAAGAATTGCTCTTGTGAATATGCCCTTTGTATTAAAAGGCAGCCTTCTAACCAGACAATATTTGGACAACCGAGAGATTCGGGACGCGGATGATATCGACTTATTGTATGCCGGGAAGATCAGGGACGTCGAACATGCCCATGAAGTATTTACGCAATGGATGATTCAAGTAACCGAAATGGATCTAAACGACGGCGTCATGTTTAGAAGTTTTCGCGAGAATGCATTTTGGAGATATATCGATTACGCTATGGCAGATGATTTTCCGACGATCAATACGGATATTGCCTATTATTTCAAAGGTCAAACAAGGGAAGCAAATGACTATAACGAGCTGAATCTGGATATTTCGTTTAACTTGGAAATGGATGCAGACCCGGTTCCGCTGGAGTACCAACCTGTCTTTGGGGATCGTTTTCTTGTTCCGTACACCGTACCCCTGTCCATCCAGGTTGCTTGGAAGCTGCATCAAACGATTGTCAGGCCGAGGTTTAAAGACTTGTACGATTTGAAATTTTTACTCTCTCATCCGTCCTATGACAACGAAGCGCTCAAGGAAACATTACAGGCGCTCGTGAACGAATGCAGTATCGATCCAGCTATTAAAAAAGCGGATATGAAAAAGGTGCTCGTCGATGATTTACATCACATATACGATTCATTATCCTACGATTACCACTTGAGAAAATATGCGGGCAGCATGGATCGCGGCCTTTATTTTACCCAGTTTGTCAGTGATTTGCGCAAAAAGATGGATTTTGCCGGGATTAATGGGTATGCGTTTGAAAGTTTACCGAGTCCAACACAGAAAAAATTGTAACAGGATAGTAAGTGAGGTAGGCTTGTTCCGTCTTAAAACGGAAATGACACGAGCCGGGTAGAAAAAATGGACTGACATGAAAAGTATAGAAACGCTCAATTCACCACATACTACAAACGCTATATCTATACCATGAGAGGTGGAGCGTCCGGATGAGTATGACAATGAGTCGGCCCGTAACCGACGTACTTAATAAACAAGTTGCTAACTGGTCTGTGCTGTATATGAAGCTGCATCATTATCACTGGTTTGTCAAAGGCCCGAATTTTTTCACCCTGCATGAAAAATTCGAGGAGCTATACAACGAGGCAGCCAAAAATGTGGATGAGCTGGCAGAGCGGCTGTTAACGGTTGGGGGCAAGCCTGTTTCGACGTTGAAGGCCTGTATGGAGCAGGCTTCCATTAAGGAAGCAACAGGTGGAGAGTCTGCGGATCAGATGGTAGAGGCAGTCGTGAACGATTTTACACTCTTGATCAAAGAGCTCAAAGAAGGTATTACAGCCGCGGAAGCAGGGGACGATGAAGCGACTGGCGATATGTTCTTAGGGATCATGGACAGCCTGCAAAAGCATGTGTGGATGCTGCAAGCCCACTTGGGAAAATAACAAGAAATTCTTTTACAAGCAAAGCTGATGCCATGGGGTATCGGCTTTTTTCCTATGTACTCATGAAGGCAAAGTGCAGAGCAGCTCTGATTTGGGGCAACCCCCTTGTTCCCAAGAAAGTCATGCTGGTGTAAACTAACTTTGTGTTGAATTAAAGAAAGCACTTTCATGATGGAAAGGATGTACATTCCCATGGCATCACCCTATGTTACATTTAATCGCGAGCAGTGGAGTGCTCTGCGGGCTTCCACGCCGTTGACCATATCTGATAACGAGCTTTCCCTTTTGCAGGGCTTAAACGAGAAAATGTCCATGACCGAGGTCTCCGATATTTACCTTCCGTTGTCCCGTCTGCTGAATTTGTATGTCGGGGGCACGCAGGAGCTGTACCAGGCGACTCACACTTTTTTAGGGAACCAGGATGGCAAGGTGCCTTTCATTATCGGTATCGCAGGCAGTGTGGCTGTAGGCAAAAGCACAACGGCTCGTATTTTGCAAACGCTGTTGTCCCGCTGGCCGAATCATCCGAAGGTCGATTTGGTAACGACAGATGGATTCCTGTATCCGAACAAGGTTCTGGAAGACAGAGGGATCATGAAGCGCAAGGGATTCCCAGAGAGTTATGACTTGCGCCGCTTTATCAATTTTTTGTCCGATGTAAAATCGGGTTTGCCTGAAGTGAAAGCGCCAGTTTATTCCCACCTTGTGTATGATATCGTGCCAGATGAATGGCAGACCGTCAGACAGCCTGATATTTTGATTGTGGAAGGCTTGAATGTGCTGCAACCGCCTAGAGGTGACGAAAACGATGCTCGTATTTCCGAGGTCATTGTTTCCGATTTCTTTGACTTCACGATCTACGTGCACGCGGAAGAGAAGCATATCCTGCAATGGTATGTAGAGCGATTCAAGCTGCTGCGCCAGACGGCGTTCTCCGATCCATCCTCGTATTTCAAGCGTTACGCGAGTTTGTCTGACGAAGAGGCGACTGAGGTAGCCACCGGTATTTGGACGGAGATCAATGGTGCTAATCTGCGCCAAAACATTTTGCCGACGCGTGTTCGCGCGCAATTGATTTTGGACAAGGGGCAGAATCATATGGTGCAAAGCGTGAAGCTGCGCAAGCTTTAGAAAAAAAGGGGGGGACGGTTGTCATGAAAGTGATTAGTGCCTGTTTGATCGGCTGTGAATGCCGTTACGATCAGAAGTCATGCTTGGACCAAGAGCTGGAGCAATTGCTCCGGGAAGGAAAGGCTATTCCCGTCTGTCCTGAACAGCTGGGAGGCTTGCCGACACCACGACCGCCAGCAGAAATCATCGGGGGGACTGGCGAAGATGTTCTGGATGGCAAAGCACGCATCATAGATGACACTGGCCGAGACGTCACAGAGGAATTTTTGATGGGGGCCAACCAAGCGCTGAAGCTGGCGAAAACGGTTGGAGCCACATCCGCCATCTTAAAAGAAAACAGCCCGTCCTGTGGAAGCTCCTTCGTTTACGATGGCAGCTTTTCCGGGAAAAAAGTGCCAGGTGTCGGGTTGACGGCGGCGCTGTTTCGCAGAAACGGGATTGAGGTAACCTCTGAGGCGAAAACATCTAATGAATAACAAAGGGGGGCGCGATGAATAGCGTCCCCCTTTACAATCTGCTCATATAATAAGCGGTCTCTTCAAGCAACTCCTGTATTTTGAACCAAGAATGCCAGAGAGAAAAACGGAAGAAAATACATGCAACAAATGCTAAAGCAGGAAGGCTACTATCGCGAATAAGATTTCGCAGTATAAACCAGACGGACAGTATGTACGACAAGATTAGGGAATAAAAGATGACATTGCGCTCTTCTCGAATGAGCAGATCGATTTTATCCTCCAGTAATGAAAACTCCAGTTGGTTGTCTTTGTGCATTTGTTGGCGATTTACTCGAGTGTCTGGGGTTACAAAGCTGTAAAGCTCTATTTCTTCCCTGTTTGCTTCCTTGATAAATTCCACTCGAAACATCACACCTGTAAAAATCGATCGTTTCATGTACAGATTGTCAGTATAGAGGCGATTTTGATTTTCCCATACTTGCCAGATAATAAACGAGGCAATGAATAAGGTGAAGACAATCATAATACCACAAAAAAGACCCTTCACGAAGCATGCTGCCTGTGGTCAAGACCCCATTTTGT
>NZ_PXZL01000013.1 GCF_003013405.1 Brevibacillus formosus
CACACTCTTAGCAATCATGCATATCTAGTTTTGAAGGTGCATATAATCACGGAGAGTTACCCAAGAGGCCGAAGGGGACGGTTTGCTAAACCGTTAGTATGCGCAAGCGTAGCGAGGGTTCGAATCCCTCACTCTCCGCCATTTTTATTTTGGCGGCGTAGCTCAGCTGGTTAGAGCGTTCGGTTCATACCCGAAAGGTCGGGGGTTCGATTCCCTCCACCGCTACCAAACTACATAAAAATATGGCGGTCGTGGCGAAGGGGTTAACGCACCGGATTGTGGCTCCGGCACTCGTGGGTTCAAGTCCCATCGATCGCCCCATAACAACACGGGAGTATAGCCAAGTGGTAAGGCACGGGTCTGCAAAACCCTTATCCCCGGTTCAAATCCGGGTACTCCCTCCATTTTAGTCCCAGTAGCTCAGCAGGATAGAGCAACGGCCTTCTAAGCCGTCGGTCGGGAGTTCGAATCTCTCCTGGGACGCCACGCCTTTTCAAAAGATAGCCTCCTTGAGACGTTGTGGCGTCCGCAGGAGGTTTTTTTCGTAGAAGATAGCGTGTCCTTTCAGGAGACAATCAGAAGCAAGTGATAAGTCAAATGGCCTATTTCGAAAAAATAGTAAAAAAACTTTCATCCACAATTGGAAATGTTTTGTCTAATTTGTCATAAATTATGTAAAAAAATCACAGAATATGGCTCCCTTTCTATTCCGAAAATGTGACGAAACGATGATATTTTTGTAGAGAGGCGTTTGCATTCTTTCAAAATTTTTGCGACATGTAACTTTCTTTTTCGACAAACGTATCTACTAGAAGACTGAGCAAACAAAGCGATAGTTTGACAGGGAAAATCTGGGCTCCATCCAGTTGAAAACGATATTGACTTGCGAAAATTGATTGTGTATACTCAAAAACGTACTTCGTGTCAACAGAAAAACACGAGTAAAATCAGCGTTTATAGGCGGTCGTGGTGGAATTGGCAGACACACCATCTTGAGGGGGTGGCGGGGCGACCCGTGCGAGTTCGAGTCTCGCCGACCGCACCAATCCCGGAAACAATCAGGAAGAAATGGAAACGAGTGTTTGTGTTTTTCTAAATAAACAGAGCCTTTTTCGACAAGGGCTTTTTTTTCTGCCAACTGCCAAGCACTGTCGAATAGAAAGAGAAAAAGGTGGGAAAGGTGATAGCAGTGCCTTATTTTTTCCCACTTTTGGGTCATTGCTTATGAATCGCATTTGATGTAAACTGCCAATTGAGAGAAAAACAATAGAGAAATGTTGGAAAAACAACACTACCTAAATTCAGATCAGACCCAATCTGATTTAGGTCGAGGAGAAGAACCCATGAGTGTAATTAGAGAGATCATTGAGGGATTATTCATCGGATTTACTTCTGCGGTGGGCGTAATCGGCACATACCAAACACTGGTTTCTTGTGCAGGCCTATTCCGCAAAAAAGAGCAAGTAACATCTGAGCCGCAAAAGACGTTTGCTGTGCTCGTGGCCGCTCACAATGAGAGCGCCGTAATTGCTCCGCTTATTGAAAACCTGAAGAAACTCGACTATCCACGTGAAATGTACGACATCTTTGTCATTTGCGACAACTGTACAGATAACACGGCAGAAATTAGTCGGGCGCATGGTGCAATTGCATGTGAGCGTTTTGACACATCCAAGCGTGGGAAAGGCTACGGTATCGAATGGATGCTGGAGAACCTCTGGGCAAGACCAAAGCAGTACGACGCTGTCGTCATGTTTGATGCTGACAACTTGGTTGAGAAAAACTTCCTGAAAGTAATGAATGACCGTCTCTGCAAAGGGGCGCGTGTGATTCAAGGCTACCTTGATTCCAAGAACCCGTTTGATTCCTGGATTACGCTGTCCTATGCGGTTACCTACTGGTTTACAAACCGTATGTGGCAGCTGGCTCGTCACAATTTGGGACTGCCGAACACTTTGGGCGGAACTGGCTTGTGCGTTGAGAGCAACCTGCTCAAAGAAATGGGCTGGGGAGCAACAAGTCTCACGGAAGACCTGGAATTTGCAACACGTTGTATTGAACGCGGTATTTACCCGACTTGGGCTCATGACACCAAGGTCTGGGATGAAAAACCGATTGACTTAAAATCGTCTATGCGCCAGCGTTTGCGTTGGATGCAAGGGCACTACGATGTGGCAGGACGCTACATTCGTTCTGTCTTGTTTAATGGTGTGAAGTCGAGAAAGCTGGGGATGCTTGACGCAGCCTTCTACCTCTTCCAACCGATGTACGTGCTTATGGTGACAATGATGTCGGTATTGTTTCTGGCAAGATTTTTTGATATTGGTACGTTTTCAACGGTATCCACGATCTTGCCTACGTGGCTGGTATACGGTTCTACTGCCGTGTTCTACCTGTTGCCAATCTTGGCCCTCTATTTGGATAAAGTTCCGTGGAAGGGGTATTTCGGGCTCCTCTTGCTACCGTTCTTTTTCCTGACCTGGCTTCCGATTATGTTTTACGCGTTCTTTACGAAGAAAAACCAAGTGTGGAGTCATACCTCTCACACACGCGCGATTCGTATCGAGGAGATCCAGCAATAGTGATGTAAACAAGCAAAAACCACAGGGGGAATATTCACCTGTGGTTTTCCTATTATCTTAAAGTAGCGAGACCGTTGCCGAATTTGTTATAATGACGTGATCAAGCAAGTAGCGTTTGCCAACGGGATTAAGGCACCAGCGCCAGACGTAGCGGTGCCCATAGGAGGAAAACAGCAATGAAGCTCGCGACAGATATTCACAACAACGACGTCCCATTGTTGTGGGGCGATAAAAGATACCATACATGGAATTATCATTTAAGAGGGACTTTTCACGAAAAGATTTTCAAGGTTCCATTGGATGGCGGCTTTAGCTGTCCGAATCGGGATGGGAAAGTAGCGACAGGCGGCTGCACGTTTTGCAGCGCGAGAGGATCTGGAGATTTTGCCGGTGACCGCAGAATGGATCTGGAAAGACAGTTTCATGATGTGAAAAATCGCATGCACGAGAAATGGCCGCAAGCCAAGTATTTGGGCTTCTTCCAAGCGTATACGAATACGTATGCTCCTGTGGAGGAACTGCGGGAGATGTACGAAGTCATCCTTAAACAGGAAGGGGTAGTCGGACTCTCCATTGCCACACGTCCTGACTGCTTGCCAGATGACGTCGTGGAGTATTTGGCTGAACTGAATGAGCGCACATATTTGTGGGTGGAGCTCGGTCTGCAGACAGTCCATGAGCACACAGCTCAGTTAATTAATCGAGCGCACGATTATCAATGCTACGTGGACGCTGTAGAGAGGTTGCGCAAGCACAACATTCGTGTATGCTCTCATATCATCTACGGATTGCCAGGAGAGAGCCACGAAGAGATGATGCAGACGGCAGATGCTGTGGCACATCTGGATGTGCAGGGGATCAAGATACACTTGTTGCATCTGCTGCGCAAAACGCCGATGGTGAAGCAATATGAAGCAGGTCTCTTGGAATTCCTGTCGCAGGAGGAGTACACGAAACTCGTTGTGGATACATTGGAAATTCTACCTCCGGAGATGATCGTCCATCGAATCACAGGGGACGGACCACCTGATCTCTTGATTGGACCGATGTGGAGTCGCAAAAAGTGGGAAGTTCTGAATGGCATTGATGCAGAACTGAAAGCACGGAATAGCTGGCAAGGAAAGTTTTTCGTGCCACGCACGTAAATGTCACAGCACCAAAAAGGAGGGAGCCTTTTCAGGGCTCCCTTTCTTTTTTATAGATTTCGAATGAGATTTCTCGCACGCTTCGGGTAATTGGTGATCAGTCCATCTACCCCACAGTCAATGGCTCGCTGGATTTGCCGACCAGTATTTACGGTCCAGCTCAAAACTTCAAAATGATGCTGCTTTGCTTGTTTGACCAAGTCTTCCGTCAATTGATCAAATGGGACGTGCAATTGATCAGCACGATAGCTGCTGGCTACTTCCCAAGGCTTGGCGAGTGGTCCAACGTATAAAAGTCCCGTCGTTTGCGTGGCATCCAATTGCTTGATTCGTAAAAGGCTGTCGAAGTTAAACGTTGAAATGATGGTTCGCTCTGTTAGCTGATAGCGTCTGATTTGTTCGATGACGAGCTCCTCTAAGTGAGGTTGATCAAGGAAGAAATTTTTCATCTCGATGATGAAACGCAGTGGTGTGTCTACAAACGTCTGGAATACCTCCTGTAGGGTTGGAATGTGGGCTTTTGGTACTCGCATAGACGAGTCTTTATCCGCACGTAGCTGACGCAGCTCACGCAATGTGTATTGACGCACCAATCCAGAACCATTGGTTGTGCGCTCCAGGCTATGGTCATGAATAACGACCAGCTTATTGTCACTGCTGAGCTGAACGTCTAATTCGATCCCATTGGCTTTTCGTCGGACAGCTCCTTGAAACGATTCCATCGTATTTTCCGGAAACAGGCCGGAAGCGCCACGATGGGCATAGATAAGTGGGGGCACGAGGGCTTCCTCCCTTCTCGAGCGTGTAATTCCCTACTACCATGATATGTAAAGGGCCCCTCGATACGACCTGACATGAGAGGCATCTGCAGAAGTCTATCCGATTACGACAAGTACGATGACCAAAAGGACAAAGAGGACAAGGATCATGGCAAAATTGTTATTGCAGCTCACAAAAAACACCCTCCTTCTCGCACATGAAGCATCTACTCTCATGGTATGAAGAACGAGTAAATATGACCCAACAGAATGCCCACCTTCTGTTTTTTTGTGCATGTGGAACGCTTTTTTATACAGATTGGCAGATGACGGCTTTACTTGTTTTGCTACAATGAGAGGAGGAGTATTGTAGGGGAGGATGAAGACCGTGATAAATGTTATAGGCGCACAGGACGCTGGCGACCTGATCATTGATCGACAAAATCGCCGGGTAAAACTGCATGTGTATGAACCATCACAAATCGAGCAGTGGAATCGGGTCTTGAAGGAGCTGGCCGAAGAGTCAGAGGCAACAAAAGTGATTGTGTACGGGAAGAAACAAGATGTTCCACAATGGCAATCCCTGGGTTACGAGCTGGAGGGAACCATCGATGGTTTTTTTCAAGGGGAAAACGCACAGATGCTCACCTGCTATCTGACAAAAGAGCGAGCTACCTCTGGTGCAGCAAAACTTGCCGAGGAAATTCTTGCGCTAAGTCTATCTCGAGCGGGGAGTACGATAGAAAAATCATTACCTGAAGGGTACCGCCTACGTGAAGCAACGGAGGCAGACACGAAGGAATTGGCGTGTTTGTATGGACTGGTATTCGCGACGTATCCTACACCGATGAACGATCCGTCCTACATTCGCAAAACCATGCAAGAAGGTACCGTCTACTATGTCGTTGAATTTGAAGGTAAGATCGCATGTGCTGCTTCAGCTGAAGTATCCGAACGCTTTGGTTCAGCGGAAATGACGGATTGCGCGACCCATCCAGACCATGCAGGGAAAGGTCTCCTCCAACCGCTGTTTATCGCGCTGGAACAAAGGATGGAGGAGGCGGGGATTTACTTTTTGTACACCTTGACCCGGGCACAATCTGCAGGAATGAATGTGACGGCTGCCAAAATGGGTTATGAATATCGGGGAAGGCTGATTAATAACTGTACGATTTTTTCAGGCTATGAAGACATGAATATATGGGTAAAGCCGCTTCGCCCGACGAGGGAATAACAGGCTACCTGTTTGTAGGATACAACTGCTGTTGCAGACGACGGGCCATCAGGGCCAACTGAAGCTGCCAGCGTTGATGGGCATCCTCCAGGCGGTAGCCTGTTTTTTCTTCGATCTGGGTCAACCGGTACTTGAGCGTATGTCGATGGATATACAAGGCTTGCGAGGTTTGCAGACCATTTCCATTCTGGGCCAAATACACTTCAAGTGTTTCGAGCAGCTGTTGATTGTATTTTGTATCATAGCGAATTAATGGGTCCAGCAATGGGTTCCACAGGCGGAGCAAGCTTTCTTTTTCACGATGGTACGGAAACAAAAACTGATAGCCCTGCATATCCCGGTATCGCAAAATTTGCGGGGATTGGGCCAACAGCGGGTACGCTTGCAGAGCAAACATCGCTTCTTCGGAGGCACTGACGACGTTTGGCAATTGCTCACAGGGATTGCTCAAGGCGATCTGTAGTGCAAGCTCAGGATGCAGCCCTCTCCAGCGGGAAGTGAGCTGTTCTAACAGGCGTAGGCTCGTCTGATCATCCGGCAAAATAAACAAGAGGCAATGTGGCCGCTCGCGAAGCAAATAAGAGCGCTGATGACGGTCGCTAAGCCTCCGCATCAACGTAATGACACTTTGATGCATGTCTCCGAGCATCGTCTGATCGGCTACCTCTACGCGAACAGCGACACAGAGATGATGTCCAGCAAGCGGGTACCCCAGCATGCGACAACGGCTCTCCAGCTCCGTATGGGTCATCTGCTGCCCGTTGAGCAACTCCTCCACAAAATCCCCTTTTAACCGCCATTCCGTTGCCGCTACCGCCCTTTCCTTTACATATTCGAGTGCACATAAGGTAGAGGCATGCTGTAGAGCGACGTCATCGAGCTCTTTCCAGGCGTGCTCAGGCTTCGTTAAGGTCAACGTGCCAAAATGCTCGCGATTGGCGCGAATCGGGACACGATGCGCGATTTCCTGAGACTGATCATGTAGGAGTGCTTCCGAACTGCCATGCTGTGTGACTTCGAAGCCTAATGCATCAACGAGTGACACGACGCCTCCCGTAAGTGCAGCGAGCTCCCCGGCAATAGCGGGAAGGCCTCCCTTGGACAGGGCAGCGTCAATCATACGGTTATGAATGGCAGAGGAATAGGCCAGCGTTTCAAATTGCCGATTCATGATCGGCTGCAAGATGGCTTTGGTTATGGTTGAAAAGTTTATCTCCGTGGGAATTTCAATCAATGGCAGTTGATAGTGATCCGCCAAAGTCAAAAACGTCTCGGGAATTTCCCGTAAATAAAAACCTGTATGAATCGCAACGCCACTCAGCTTTTGCTTCGCCAACGAAGGAATAAAAGAAGCGAGCTTTTCTGTGTGCTCAGCCAGCCCAAAGCCGGTTGTAATCAAAAATTCGCCTTCCTGCAAGCGACTCGTATCCTCCAGCACCTCGACAATTGTCACCCAACGAATCGGATTGTCCAGTCCGCCTGCTCCTGCGATCAGCCTGGTGTGAACCATGTCCGGCAGTTGCAGCGCTTCTCTTATCGTGATGGTCATCAGGTATCTCCTCCAAAAGTCTCGGTAAAGGTTCTCTTATACAAAATGTACAAAAGATTTTGTCTCTTTTCCATGTTTTTTTGCCAGCACGTAGGATGGCTCTTGCGTGCTGGTCAGCTAGGATAGAGGTAGAGAATAAGTGAGGTGGCGACGAAAATGACGAAAAGCTATGTAATCAAGCCTGAATTGGGCAAAGAGTATCCGGTTATTTCTCACGGTAAAGGCATCTATCTTTACGATAAAGATGGGAATCGTTACATCGACGGTTCCAGTGGAGCAGTGACGGCAAGCATTGGCCACGGTGTAGAAGAAGTAGCTGAGGCGATGTATGCGCAAGCCAAGGAGGTTTCCTTCGTATACCGGTCGCATTTCAGCAGCGATGCTGTGGAGAAGCTGGCTACAAAGCTGGCGGAGTGGGCACCAGGCTCACTGAACTGGACGTTTTTTGTCAGCAGCGGTTCGGAAGCAACCGAGACGGCACAAAAAATCGCGATTCAATACTGGCAGGAAAAAGGTAGACCAACGAAAAACCGGATTATCTCCCGCTGGATGAGCTATCACGGGATTACAATGGGTGCACTTTCGATGTCTGGACACGTCTTGCGCAGAAAGCGGTTCACTCCACTATTGGCTGACTATCCGGCGATCACAGGACCATATCCGTATCGCAAACCAGAAGACATGTCCCTCGAATCGTATGCGCTTGCGTGTGCAAACGAGCTGGAGACCGCAATTTTGCGCGTCGGACCTGAGCAGGTAGCGGCATTCATTGCAGAGCCTGTCATCGGCGCTTCAGGGGGAGCGGTCGTGCCACCAGACGGTTACTTCCAGCGTATTCGCGAGATTTGTGATAAATATGAGGTTTTGTTTATCGCAGACGAAGTAATGACAGGAGTAGGTCGCACAGGGAAAGCGTTTGGGATCGACCATTGGGGCGTCGTGCCTGACCTGATGACATTGGGTAAAGGGATGAGTGCCGGTTACACGCCTATGGCTGCTACGATTGTCTCGGACGAAATCATTGAGACCATTACAAAAGGTAGCGGCTCGATTATGGCAGGACATACGTATAGTGCCAATCCACAATCTGCTGCTGTTTCTCTGGCTGTCCTCGACTATGTGGAAAAGCATCAGTTAGTCGACAAAGCAGCCGAACAAGGTGCCTATATGCTTGCCCGCCTAAAAGAACTGGCAGACGAGCTGCCGTTGGTCGGAGATGCACGTGGTCTTGGCATGCTGTGCGCACTGGAATTTGTGAAAAACAAGCAGACAAAAGAACCGTTTGCGCTCTCGGGGGGAGTAGGCGGGAAGGTCATTCAAAAAGCATTTGAAAAAGGCTTGCTTATTTATCCGGCAATGGGCGGAATCGAAGGGGTGGCAGGAGACGCTGTCATCATCTCACCTCCACTGACCATTACTACGGAGCAAATCGATGAACTGATATCTCTGCTGAAAGAAGCGGTGGTAGCTGTTCAGCAAGAGCTCCAAGACAAGGCACTGATCGGATAGAAGAGGAGGAACGAGGATGACAAATCGATTTGAAAAGGTCGTCTCCCTGTCCGAAGCGCTCACCCATTTTCGCGATGGGATGACGCTTTTGGCAGGGGGATTCGGTGGGGTAGGCAACCCGCCTACTTTGATTCAGGGAATTTTGGATAAGGGCGTGCGTGATCTGACGCTGATCAGTAACGATACTGCTTTCCCGCATATCGGAATAGGCAAGCTGGTGACCGAAAAGCGCGTAAAAAAAGTGATAGCTTCACATATTGGCTCAAATCCGAACGCAGGGGCCCAAATGACGGCTGGAGAGCTGGAAGTAGAGTTCTGCCCGCAGGGGATACTTGCAGAGCGTGTACGGGCAGGTGGAGTCGGTCTGGGAGGCATTCTATCGGATGTCGGCATCGGGACGATCGCGGAAAAAGGGAAGCAGAAGATCGTTCTGGATGGAAAGGAATACTTGTTGGAGACACCACTCACTGCCGAAGTGGCGATCGTACATGCGAAAAAAGCGGATCGCTTTGGCAATTTGGTGTTCGATACAAGTGCACGCAATTTCAATCCGTTAGTGGCGATGGCGGGCGACATTACGATCGTGGAGGCGGATGAGATAGTAGAGGTAGGTATGATCGACCCGGAAGAAATCGTGACCCCGGGCGTTTTCGTGAACTTTATCGTCCAAAGTGAAGGGGTGAACTGGCAATGGGCATGGGAGAAGTAAAAGAAACCGAGAGCTATCGTGAACGTATTGCCCGCCGCGCAGCACTGGAAGTGGAAGACGGCATGATTATTAACTTGGGAATCGGCATTCCAACGTTGGTTGCGGATTTTATTCCAGCTGAGAAAAGAGTCATGTTTCACGCGGAGAACGGCATTCTCGGTACAGGGCCAAGCCCTGCAAAAGGCGAGGAGAACGCCATGCTTTGCAATGCGGGCGGTTTTCCTGTCACGCTTGCCACAGGGGCATCCTTTTTCGATAGTGCGACCGCTTTTGCCATCATCCGCCGCGGACTGTTGGATATGACGATTTTAGGAGTCCTGGAAGTAAGCCAAAATGGTGACATTGCCAACTGGATCGTTCCAGGCAAACGCGTCCCTGGCATGGGAGGAGCTATGGAACTGGCACAAAAGGCCAAAAAGGTCATGGTTGTGACCACGCATCTGGATAAAAACGGACGTTCAAAAATCGTTCGTGAATGCTCACTGCCGTTAACCGCAACAAAAGCTGCGGATTTGATTATCACGGACATGGCTGTTATGGAGGTCATGCCAGATGGGTTGTATCTGCGGGAAGTCATGTATCCGTACAGTGTCGCTGACGTGATTGGAGCAACGGAAGCCGAGCTCAAGATGGACGGAGAGGTTGGCGTTTTCCGCTAAGCAAAGACAAAACCATGGAACGGGGGAAAAACATGGCAAACTGGAAGGGGCTTATACGGGAGCAATTGGAAAAAGATCGAGAGGCTGCTGTTCAACTGCTGCAGCAATGGGTAAAAAGCCCGAGTGTACAAGGAGAAGAGCAATCCATCCAGCAAAGCATTGCAGAGCTTTTGGGGCAGATGGGGTTGGACGTTGACTTATGGGTCATGGAAGGCGAAGAGCTGGTGTCACATCCGTATTTTGTCTCCCCGCGTACGACGTTTGAAGGCAGTCCAAATGTCATCGGCGTGTGGAAGGGACAAGGAGATGGCCGTTCCATCATTCTAAACGGACACGTGGATGTAGTGCCCGCGGGCGATCTGGCACAGTGGGACGATGATCCGTTTAGCGGGAAGGTTGAAGACGGCAAGCTTTATGGACGCGGAGCAACCGACATGAAGGGTGGAAATTTATCATCGTTGTTGGCGATCCAGGTTCTACAGAAGTTGGGTGTGCAACTGAAAGGCGACGTCATTTTTCAGAGCGTCGTAGAAGAAGAAAGCGGCGGTGCAGGTACATTGGCGACGATCATTCGCGGTTACAAGGCGGATGCTGCCCTGATTCCAGAGCCGACCAATATGAAAATTTTCCCGAAGCAGCAAGGCTCCATGTGGTTCAGATTGACCGTCAAAGGGCGTTCTGCTCACGGAGGGACCCGCTACGAGGGAGTCAGCGCCATCGAAAAGAGCATGCTTGTCGTTCAAGCAATTGGACAATTGGAAAAAGAGCGTAACGATCGACTCGACGATCCGCTCTACGCCAAGCTGCCCATTCCGATCCCGATTAATTTGGGGGTGATTGAGGGGGGCAAGTGGCCTTCGTCTGTAGCTGACCTCGTCAAGCTGGAAGGAAGGATGGGGGTTGCCCCAGGAGAACAGATGGACGATGCCAAAGCAGAAATGGCGGCAGCACTCAAAAAGCTGGCAGAGGTCGATCCGTGGTTTGCAGAGCAGCCTGTTGAGCTGGAATGGTTCGGAGCTCGTTGGGTCCCGGGAGCAGTGGAGCTCGATCATCCGTTGATGGATATTCTGCAAGCGCAGTTTGAAGCTGTGACAGGAGATCGTGCCATTGTGGAAGCATCGCCTTGGGGAACAGATGGCGGCTTGCTGACTGCTTTGGCCAATACGCCAGCGATTGTGGTCGGACCTGGAGTCACACAGGTTGCACACTACCCGAATGAATACATCGTTTTGGATGAGGTATTCCGTTGTGCTGAGATCTTTGCGCTTACGTTACTGGAATGGTGCGGTGTGGCTGAAAGTGTGAAAGAGTAAGGAGATATCCAAATATTTCAAAGTCAAGACAGGAAGGCACGTATATGAGGGAGAATGATTGGATGGTGAACGCCAATCAATGAGAGTGGGGATATGCCGATGAAAAAAACGTGCTTTATCGGGGGGGAGTGGGTGCCAGCCACTGCTCATGCACCGCTATTCTCTCCATGTACGGGTCAAGAGATTGCACAAATTTCGCAAGCAGACTCATCATTGGTTGAAAAAGCAATTGCTGCGGCCCACGAAGCGACAGCCGTCATGCGGCGACTTCCTGCCTATCAACGCGCCTTCCTGCTTGAAAAAATCTCGATTTTGATGAATGAACGTTTGGAAGAGGCAGCGCGGATCATTGCAATAGAAGCGGGGAAACCAATCAAAACAGCCCGTGGTGAAGTGATTCGAACCATTCAGACGTATAAATTTGCGGCAGAGGAAGCCAAACGGCTCCACGGAGAAACCGTACCACTCGATGCAGCTATCGGGGGAGAGGGACGTTTGGCTTATACCGTGCGTGAACCGCTGGGAGTCATCGGCGCAATTACACCCTTTCATTTTCCAATGAATCTCGTTGCTCATAAGGTCGGACCTGCTCTAGCTGCTGGCAATACTGTTGTTCTCAAGCCAGCATCGCAGACACCGCTTAGCGCATTGTTTCTAGCAGAGCTTGCAGAGCAAGCTGGTGTGCCCGCAGGAGCCCTCAATGTGATCACGGGCAGTGGGGCGAGCGTAGGTGATAAAATCGTATCTGATCCGAGAGTCAGGGCGGTGACCTTTACAGGGAGTCCAAATGTTGGGCTGGATATACGCAATCGAGCGGGTATGAAAAGAGTCACGCTCGAGCTGGGATCGAATTCGGCAGTAATCGTTGATCGTAATGTGCAGCTGAATGAAGTGATTCCTCGATGCGTTTTTGGCGCCTTCGCCTACTCTGGGCAGGTATGTATCTCTGTGCAAAGAATTTATGTGGACAAAGAGATCTATCGAGATTTCGTCGAACATTTTGTTGAGCAAACACGAGCACTTCGCGGTGGTGATTCGCTTTCTGAGGAAGCGGACTATTCTGCCATGATTAATCCGCGCGAAACAGAACGTGTGTTGGAGTGGATTCATGAGGCACTTCTACAGGGGGCGCGTTTGGAGTGTGGGGGACAGATCGTGGATCGGATGCTCCAGCCTACGGTATTAACGGGTGTTCCAGCAGATGCAAAAGTATCTTGTCAGGAGGTATTCGGCCCTGTCGTTCTGATAAATCCAGTGGAGTCGGTCCGGCATGGTATTACGTTGGTAAACGATTCTCGCTATGGATTACAGGCTGGTGTCTATACCAACAATCTGTCGTTGGCTCTGGAAGCGGTAGAAGAGCTACGCGTAGGAGGTGTGATGGTGAATGATATTCCCACTTTTCGCGTGGACCATATGCCGTACGGTGGCGTGAAAGAGAGTGGACTTGGTCGGGAAGGGGTCAAATACGCGATAGAAGAAATGACGGAATTGAAACTCGTTGCCATCAAGCGATAAAGGAAATGGGAAAAGAGCTCTTGCAAAAAATAGTAGAGCTGTGATATAGTATATATTGTTGAAATACGGAGGGATACCGAAGTGGTCATAACGGGGCGGTCTTGAAAACCGTTAGAGTGCAAGCTCACGCGGGTTCGAATCCTGCTCCCTCCGCCATAAATACAAATGAACCGACTCCAGTTGAAAAACTGGGGTCTTTTTTATGGTCGAGCGCTTTGAGAGTTAGTTGTGGGTTCTTTTTTGTAAAAATATCAGAAAATAAAGAAAACTATTATATAATGGAGATGAGATTATAAGTGATGGGGGAATTTGCATGCTAGAAGCGCAAAGGGTTCGGAGAAATGCACTTGGCGATATTTTGCGAAGAAGTCGTGGACGAAACCCTGATAAGCCTGCCCTGTACTTTGAAGAAGAAGTATTGACCTACACGCAGCTTGATCAGCTTGCAAACAAGACGGCTCATTCGCTTCTTTCAAGAGGCTTGCAAAAAGGGGAGCGGGTAGCAGTACTGTCACGCAACTCGATGGATTTTGCGATTCTGAATTTTGGGCTAGCGAAAGCAGGAGCCATCATGGTGCCGATCAACTTCATGTTGAATAAGGAAGATGTCGCCTATATTTTCGGTCATGCGGAAGTGAGTGCGTGCTTCGTAGCCCCCGAATTCATGCAGCTCGCTCAAGACGGACTCCACTTAGCTGGAATTTCCCCCAAGCTGCTTTCCCTCATCTCCAAACCAGCAGTACAAGAAGAGGAATGGTTGCCTTTTCGCACGCTGATTGAATCGGCAGACGACCATGAGCCTGAAGTAGACATAGTGGACGAAGATGTTGTGCAGATTTTGTATACCAGCGGAACGGAATCAAAGCCAAAAGGTGTTATGCTCACTCATAAAAGCATCATCTCCGAATATGTCAGCACGATTATCGAAGGTGGAATGACGCAGGATGATGTGGCTGTTCACGCACTCCCCTTGTTCCATAGTGCGCAGCTTCATTGCTTTTTGGGTCCGTACGTGTACCTGGGTGGAAGCGGAATTATTTTGGAACAGGCAACCCCTGCGTTGATGCTACAGACGGTAGAGGAGTATAAGGCTACTCAGTTGTTTTGTCCGCCAACCGTGTGGATTGCCTTACTGCGTTCTCCCGATTTTGCCGCGCGTAATTTGGGTTCTTTGCAAAAGTGCTACTATGGTGCAGCAATCATGCCAGTAGAAGTGTTAAAAGAGCTTGGTCAACGCCTCCCCAACGCTCAGTTTTACAATTTTTACGGACAGACGGAAGTAGCGCCATTAGCAACTGTTTTACAACCGAAGGATCAGATGAGAAAAGTAGGCTCTGCAGGCAAGCCAGCATTAAATGTGGAAACGAAAATCGTCGATGATGATGGGAAGGAAGTCCCACGTGGTAGTGTAGGTGAGATTGTACACAGGACCAGCCATGCGATGCTGGGGTATTTCCGAGATGAGGAAAAGACACAGGCTGCCTTCCAAGGAGGGTGGTTTCACAGCGGGGATTTAGGCATTATGGATGAGGAAGGCTATATCACGGTCGTTGATCGGAAAAAAGATATGATTAAATCGGGGGGAGAGAATGTAGCAAGCAGGGAGGTTGAGGAGCTTATTTATCAACATCCCAAAGTGTCTGAGGTCGCAGTAATCGGAGTTCCCCATCCGTACTGGATCGAAGCAGTGACGGCTGTCGTTGTGCCAAAAGCAGGTGAGTTACTGACTGCTGACGAGATGCTTGCTTTTTGCAAAGATCGTCTTTCCTCCTTCAAAGCACCCAAATATGTAGTGATTGCTGACAATCTTCCTAGAAACCCCAGCGGCAAAATCTTGAAAAGAGAGTTGCGCCTCCGATACGAAACACTTACGACGTAGACACTCGCAAGGTCTAAAGCGCAGAAAAACCCGCTCTGAATCCGGAGCGGGCTTTTTGCTGCTGTGATTATTTTACGTTGGAAACAGTTGGGCGATCGGCTTGAATGACTTCAAAACGATAGCCTTTTTCTTTCAAGTACGAAATGATTTCGGGGAGAGCTTCAGCCGTTGGCGACTTGGTACTGGAATCATGCATCAAAACAACGATTTCTTTTTGTGACTTTACTTGCTGCTTTATATTTGCCAGTGCTTGCGCGGCTGTGTATTTGTTACTCCTTGCATCGCCGTTGGTTACATTCCAGTCGATAAACATATAGCCACGTTGTTTCGCCTCTGCTTTGATCGCCTGCATGACTGTATGCTGCTTGTTATAACGCGTAGGATCTTGATATTTCAAACTGACAGTATTCGTACTGCCACCTGGATAGCGAAACACGGTTGGTTTTACGCCGACTGCCTTTTCAATCATTTGACTGCCTTTTTCCAGGTCTGCAAAAAAGCCATCCATATTTTTGTAAAGAAGCTGATAATTATGGGAATACGAATGTCCTCCCAGCGCATGTCCTTCAGCTACAATCCTCTTAAGAATGGCCTCATGACCAGCCACCTCACGGCCTACAATAAAGAAGGTGGCTTTGACCTGATGCGTTTTTAGCGTATCCAAAACGCGTGGAGTTACAGGAGAGGGTCCATCGTCAAAGGTTAAATAAGCGATCTTCTCAGAAGTCTTCGGTGTCTGAGGGGCCGGTTTTTTAGCTGGTTCAGGCTTTTTCGTTTGATCGGTCGTTCCGTTATGATTGCCAGTCTTCGGTGGAGTCGGTTTCTCTGGTTTTGCTGGCTTGGACGGTTTTGGCTGTTCTGGTTGCTTTGGTTGTTCCGGTTGTTTTGTGTGCTTTTGGTGAAGCGGCTGCATCGGGATAAATGGTTCATCGCCATAGATCAAATATTTTTGCCGCAGCTCTACAAATTTCTTCAGATCCGCTTCATAGGAGGAAACGATCTCCTGCGGGGATTTTCCTTGTTCGAGAAGCAGACCGATTTTGTTGGTACCCATTACCTTGTCGAACATAGAGATTTGCATACTCGTACTTTTTGGTATAGGGAATGGCTGCAATTGCTTGGCATAAGCTAGCGCGTAAATACCTGTTTTTGCCGGGTTAAACTGATGTGGATCGTTGATCTGAAGGCGTACGCCCCCGGCAGTTCCTTTATTCTCAGGAATAAAGAGGACGCCAGGCAGAAGACTGCCATTTAACAAATCGGCGTACTTGTGCGAATCTAGGCCCTCTGCCCCGATCCAGGTGAAATGGTCGCCTTGACGAATAGGGGTACCCTCACCCAAACCAGTTGCCATATACCCAAAAACCGAGGTCAAGTTAGGGATGTGCGGAGAACTCGGAATCCAGGCCAATCCTGTCTGTTGGTAAATCATGTTGCGTGTATACCCTTGCATCGGAATGACGGTAAGATCTACACCGATAGTACGATTGAAAAACAAGGCCAGCTCTCCGATGGTCATACCATGTGCAAGCGGGAGGGTATCCACTCCGATAAAGGAGCGGTAAGGAAGTTCAACTACAGGACCCTCGACAATCGTTCCACCGAGAGGATTCGGTCGATCCAGTACCATTACTTCTTTTCCTTGTTCTTTTGCAGTTATCATGGCGTATTGCAAGGTAGATATGTATGTGTAGGTTCTCGATCCGATATCCTGCAAATCAACGAGAAGAATATCGATGTCTTTCAGCATTTCTGGTGTCGGCTTGCGAGTTGATCCAGACAAGCCGTAGACGGGAATAGCGTAGACGGGGTGAACAAAGCTCGTTACTTGTTTCCCTGCGACCGTTTTTCCGTCGAGGCCGTGTTCAGGTGCATACAGAGCGGTTAAATGGACGGAGCGATCACGTCGTAACATGTCGATCGTGCTAACCATTTGACTGTTTTGACCTGTTTGATTCGTAATTAACCCGACTTTTTTGCCTTCAATGAGATGGTGGAACTGATTGAACAGTACATCACTTCCCAATTGGATGGCAGTCGTGTTGGCGGAGCTTCCTACGGGAGGAATTAAGGTTAAGATAATTGCCAGGATGAGGAAAGGGAGAAATTTGTTCATCATACATTGCCTCTTTCAAGATAAAATACTGTCGCTTCTTGTCTATTGTAACGGTTTTGGAAAGCAAGATGGTTGCATTTTTGTAACAATTTGAAATTAGGTCAAAAGGAGGAGGAAAAGTAACGGAAAAGAGGAGAGCTACTAGGAAAGAATGATCTTTTGAAAAGGAGACTAGAGGAAAATCTTGAAACAGCCTTCATCCTATAGTAGATTAAGAATCGTGTGAACCTTTTTGGAAATGGAGTGAATGTTTTGCTAAAAAAAGTAACCTCATTACTGCTGGCGATCGCCTTGGTACCGATGGCAGCATTTTCTGCGGCTGCAGCGCCTGCAACTGTAACGCCTAAAGCCGTACAGAATGCTGTTAAGGTGGAGTACAATAAAAAACAAATTGCGTTTCCTGACCAAGCACCTATTATCAACCAAGGACGTACACTGGTTCCGATTCGTCCGATTGCAGAGAGTCTTGGATTTGAAGTGAAATGGAATGAACAAACTCGTACCGTTACCATCAATAAAGGGAAAGATAACATCAGATTGGTCGTTACTCAAAAAATTGCCAACAAAAATGGACAAACGATTAAGCTAGATGTACCTGCACAGATTGTGAACAAGCGCACCGTAGTACCTGTTCGGTTTATCGCGGAAGCTCTGAGCTACAAGGTTGAGTGGGATCCGAATACACAAACTGTATTGATTGCGGATAATGTGAACACTAATCAAGTCGGCCAACAGGAACAGCCAAAAGATCCAGCAAAGCCTGCAACAGACGAGAAAAAATCCGATACACATGTAGCATTGTTCGATAAAGCAAGTATTGAGGGGAAAAAGGTGAACGTCTTTGCTTATTATCAAGTTACCGGAAAAGTTGACCCCGACTCAGAAGTTGTCGTCGTCTTAGGAGATGATACATTTGAGGTTGATGTCAATAAAGACGGTACTTTCAAGTTCCAACATGAAGGTGAGCATGATGGCATTCGTTCCTTCACTTTAAAAGCAGAAAAGGACGGTAAACAAGATACAGTAGACGGTGAGTTTATCGCTCAATAAGGCAGCTACTTCCTGAGTAAGAATACCTCCTGCACATCATACTAAGTGCAAGGAGGTGTTTTTGTTGTGAGACGAATAAGTAGGAGTATCATTGCTGTACTTCTGTTTGCCGGCTTGCTGACAGGGTGTTCGCCTAACAAAGAACAGGGCACCGAAGATCAGAACGGAAATCAGGCCAAATTTGAATCTCTCGGAATTAATTTCCAAAACGATAACGTCGGTAGGGACAAAGGACCGGCAGCCATGATTAGCCAAAAGAGGGTTCATCAGCGAGAGCCGCAGCTCGTGAGGCACTTGGAAGGGCATGCGGAAAAGCTGCCCGGTGTAGCCGATATCAAGGTGTTAGCGTACAAGGATAACTTGATTGTAGGTGTGTTGCCAGTCGATACACCAAAGCCTGACGAAGTCAACCCGCGGCCGTCCATTCCGTATACGCCTGGAAAAATTGTGCGAGTCGATAATGGACATCCAGATTCACTGCACAGACGTGTTGTGGATCGGATGAGGTCACGCTTGCAGGCAGAAACACGCTTCAACATTTTGTACGTGTCTACCAATCGCGCTGTTTATGACCGGATTGCAGATTTGCATTCACGAATTACAAACGGAGAGCACATCAGTGACGAGGAGTTCCAAGTTTTGTTAAATGATATTGGATATACGGTCATTGGATATAATTTAGTGGATTGAAAGAGCACCACCTGGACTCCCGGGTGGGCTTTTTGTCGATTAAGGCTCAAATGGCAGGAGAATAGTTAGAAATGGGGAAATAGTCAAAGAAGAGCAGGAGAACGGCAAGGAGTGCACATTGTATGATACCAATCCACATCCCTATATCCAAAATAACTCCTCCAGGACAGAAGCCATATGTCTTACGGCGACCTGCATTGGCAAAAAAATTACGCCTGTTGAAATATACGCAGCTTTGTCTCATTCATGCAGGGACAGGCTATGGCAAAACGACTTCTTTGGCTACATTTCTACATGATGAAGCACTGGCTGCTTCCTGGTATACCATTCAGGATGGAGACGATGCCCTGCTAGCGTTTGTCTTCTGTCTCGTCGAAAGCGTTCGTCAGGTTCATTCTGATTTTGGACAGGTATTGCGAGAGCAACTCAAGCGTATCACAGAACAAAGTCCGGTGCCCTCCATAGACAGTAAGGTATTGGTCGACTGGTTTGTCGGGGAATGCGTACAGCTTCAGGCTGACCACATACTCGTTTTGGACCATTACCAGCGAATTGAGAATGGTAGTGACGTCGATCGATTTGTTCAAAGGTTAGCCGAGGCTCTTCCACAAAAGGTCAAGCTGGTTATTTTAACGCGCTTTCGACCGAAATGGTCCACCCTCGACTTGTTGTCTGCAAGAGGAGAGTGTCTGGAGCTTACATCAAATGACCTTTCGTTTACACTGGAGGAGAGCGAGGCCTTTTATTCTGATCAATACGACATCACGCTGTCTGAAGAGGATTGGGGCCGAGTCGAAGAGGTGGCCCAAGGCTGGGTGATGGCTCTGCGGACTTTTGGTGAAATGGTAACGAGGGGACAGACGGTTTCTGACAGTCTGCGTGAGTTATCGCGATTGCTGCATTTGCTGGAAGTAGAAGTCTGGACACAGCTGGATGCAGGTATGCAGTGCTTTTTAATGGAGGCAGCGGTTCTCGAACAATTCGATTTGGAGGATTGCAAGCAAATACTTGGGGAAGGATGCATAGAACACCTGTTGGAAGCACAGCGTTGTAATCTATTTCTTCATGTCCAAGCAGGATCTCTTTATTCCTTTCATCCGCTTTTCCAGCGTCTTTTGTCTAGCAAGCTGGCTGCGAATCAAGCGACGTACGTACATGTCAATCAAAAGGCCGCAGGATGGTACAGACGTAAAGGGGACGAGGCAAAAGCTTTCGGGCGGTTGCGTCTCGTGGAGCAGTGGGAGGTGCTGGGTGAGTGGCTGTGCCAAGCATCAGAAAGGTTGCTCCAAGCAGGGAAGCTAGACTTTTTATACGAGTGGATAACGTTGTTACCTGAGCGCATCAAGTGCGAACAGCATTGGCTGTTGTTTTATCAGGGCGAAGTAGAACGTTATCGCTGTCTATATGCGAAGGCTTTTTCTTCGTACGAGCAATTTTTGAAGCACTGTGAACAAAAGCAAGATCAAATCGGATTGTGCCGCGGGTTGGAAGGGCAAGCACGCGTTCATCTCGACAGCGTGCAAGGCGTCCGGGCAGAAGAACTGCTCAAGAGGGCGATTCAACTTTTGCCCCCGTTTGAGCAAGAGAATGAGATGGCACCGAGGCTATACCGCTTGCTGGCAGAAATCTATACGAATCGCGGAGATGCCAAACAGGCGGCAGCTTGGTATGAACGGAGTCAGGAATTAGAGCAGCAGACGGAGGTTGAGCTGGAATCGCGCCTGTTGTTTCGTACTGGCCGATTGCAGTCCTCCATTCAGCTCTTGGAGAGTAAGTGGCAGGTAGAACAGAGGAAGCATCCTCCGTTGACCAGATCGTATCGGGAAACCTCTTTGCTGTTATCTTTCGTCTATGCATTGAATGGAGAATGGGAGCGAGGATGGGAATCTGCAGAAACTGCCATACAACTTGGGCGTGCAGCGCATTCACCTTTTGTAGAGGCGAATGGCTATGTTCGAAAAGCCCATGCGGCCCTGATCAGTCAAACTTTGCCTACGGACGAGATTCGCCAGCTTTATGAAAAAGGTTTGCAAATCATGGAGGAGCTCCAGTCGACACGCGGAAAGTCAGAAACGCTTCTGGGACTAACCTTGCTTCATGCAAGAGAAAAGGCACTCGACCAAGCGCTTTTGTATGGCAACAGGGGGATACAAGAGACAGAGGCAATGCGCGACGACTGGTTAGGCAGTCTCGTACGTATGGCGATCGGGATTGCATATGCCAAATACGGGAAAGAAGAGGAAGCGTGGGCTACCTTTATCGATTGTGCCGACCGGCTTAGTCACTGCGGGGATAGCTACAGTGTCGTCATTTGCCAATTGTGGCTGAGCTTCTTGGCTTATCGCAAAAAACAATGGGATTTGTTTGTGCCTGCGGTGACGCAAGCGCTGTCCTTGATGAAGTCCGGTGAATATCAATTCCTTTTGCAGAGACCTACCCTGCTTACACCACATGATGTACAGCAGCTTATGCCGATTCTGATTGAGGCAGAGCGCCGAAAGGTATCGCCGGATTACGTCTCTCAGCTGTTAAATGATTTGGGCTTGCAAAACGTGACATTCCACCCCGGGTATACCCTTCGTATTCAGACGCTGGGCGCTTTCCGTGTATGGTTGGGAGACCGGGAACTGAGCGAAAAGGCGTGGCAGCGTGGGACGGCCAAGCTGTTGTTTCAGCTTTTATTGACAAAGAGACATCATTTGTTAGCCCGGGAAGAAATCATGAACCGACTTTGGCCAGACAGTATCGAGGAAGCGGCCATTCGCGATTTTAAAGTGTCACTGAATGCATTGAACAAAGCCCTTGAGCCAGATCGTGCTGCCAGAACAGACACATTCTTCATTCAACGCCATGGCAGCTCTTACGGTTTCAATCTGGCATCGGGCTACCATATGGATGTCGAAGAGTTCGAGAAGCTCGTTACACTGGGCTTGGCAGAATCAGATCGGCGCCAGGGGGCCATCCTTTTGGAAAAAGGGCTTGCGTACTACTTGGGTGATTACATGCCGGAATGCCGCTATGAGGATTGGTGTGTAGAAGAGCGAGAGAGAGTGCAGGCGCTGTTTTTACGCGGAGCAGAGAGGTTAGCTAAAATCATGCTAGAGGACGGGCAATTGGAAAAAACGATCCGTTGGTGTGAAGCGATTCTGCGGGTGGATGATTGCTGGGAGGAGTCGTACCGCTTACTTATGACTGCGTATTATCAGCAGAATAATCGGACACAGGCAATCCGCTGGTATGAAAAATGTGTAGGAAAGCTAAGGGAGAACCTCGGTGTCGCGCCAATGCCTGCAACCATGGAGACTTACCTTCAAATTATCGAGAAGTAAAAGATCGCCCGCAAAGCGATCTTTTTTTGTACATAGAGCAATGGCTGCTTGACAAAACTAGGAAGTATTCGTAATATAATCTTTGTACTGACCAGTCAGTTCAAAAAATCGAAAGGGGACAGGAGTGATGGCACCATCCAAAAAAGATCAAATTGCGAATGGAGCGCTAACCGCATTTGCCCAATTGGGTTATAGCGAAACGACCATGGATGCAATCGCGGAAATGGCGCAGGTGGCAAAAGGAACACTCTATTATCACTTTTCCACAAAGGAAGAGCTATTTTTGTACGTGATAGAAAAAGGCGTGAAGATGCTGATTTACCATGTAGATAATGTAATACAAAATGAAGAGCTTTCCTTGGAGGATCGCATTCTGAATGTGCTGGATGAGCATCTTCGCTTCTTTTCCGAGAATCAAGATTTGTGTTTTCTGTTGCTGAGTGCCTTCTCAGGAGATGGGCAGCGCGACAGGATGGTTGGCAATCTGCTAGGTGGCTATTTCAGCACAATGGAGTCACACATGCTGGAACTTCAGCAGCAGGGGTATATTCGGGCGGATATCGATATTCGCACACTTGCTTCCGCGTTGTTTGGTATGGTTGGTTTTACCGTACTTCGCAAGCAGTTTCGCAAAGAGCCAGTGAACAGTGCCGCAGATAAACAGACGCTTCGTTATATGCTTTCAGGAATGTTTCAAAATAACGTCTAGAGAAACGTAAAACAAGAGGAGAAGACAGATGAACAAACGTGCATGGATCGGTGTAGGTAGCTTTGTAGTCAGCATTGCAGTGCTTGGAACCGTATTGTTTGGTTCCAATGTGAGTAGCATGGCTGGTCAGAATACAACGAAATTAGCAGGTGTAATCGAGGGAACAGAGGTAGACCTCTCTTTTAAAATGGGCGGTTCCATCGAACAGCTCTCACTAAAAGAAGGAGACGAAGTAAAAGCAGGGCAAGTAGTTGCCACGCTAAGCAGCGCGGAAATCCTTGCGAAGAAAGAGCAGGCTGAAGCTGCTTACAAGCTCTCACTCGTCAGACTGGACCAGGCGAAAAAAGGAGTATCAGTGACGGATAACTCCAGCAATGCTCAAGTCGACCAAGCAAAAGCAGCAGTCAACTCGGCGCAAGCGCAGCTTGACGCGAACAAAAATGGAGCCCGTTCAGAAGAAATTACACAGCTCAAAGCGAAATTACAAGCAGCACAAACTTCGAATCAAATTGCCGCGACAAATTTGGAGCGAATGAAAAAATTACTGGCGGAAGGTGCCGTTCCACAAGTGAAAGTGGAAGAGGCACAGATGCAAGCAGATAAAGCACAAGCGGAATTTAAGGCAGCAGAAGAACAGTTGAAAATGGCTCAAACTGGATCGCGCAAAGAGCAGGTCGATGCCGCACAAGCACAACTGGATCAAGCAAAAGCTGCATACAACCAAGCTGTAGCAGGGAGAGGTCAAGTAGGCTTGAAGGAGCTGGATGTTAAATCCGCAGAAGCGAACGTCATGCAGGCAAAAGGCGCCCTGGCAGAAATGGAAGCCTATGTGAACAACACCAAGCTGACAGCTCCAGTAGACGGTATTGTAAAATCAGTTGCCGTTCAAAAGGGAGAGCTGGTTTCGCAAGGCTTCACCGTCTTGACGATCCAAACGAAATCAGACAACTATGTCAAATTTTATGTGAATGAATACATGCTCGCGAATGTGAAAACAGGCGATCAAGTGAAATTGTTTGTCCCAGCCCTGAACAGAGAAGTAGACGCCAAAGTAGTTACTGTAGCTCCTGCTGCTGACTTTGCCGTAAAAAAAGCGACACAAGAACTCGGTGATCGTGACATTCGTTCCTTCCAGGTGAAGCTGCTGGTGTCCGATCCGGAATTGCGTCCAGGCCTGACGGTTGAGTGGCAACTTGAAGGAGCTGGTAATGGTGAATAGTTTCTCTCACCTGTTCTGGAGCGAATGGAAAAATCTTTTTGCCAACAAAACCATTCGGAATATTCTCTTCCTCGTACCGCTGATTTATTTGACGATGTTCGGCTTTCTGTACAGTGAGAAAAAAGTAATGGAGATCCCGACTGTCATGGTGGATGCCGATCAAACCGAATTGAGTCGTGAGCTCTATCGCGCCTTTGAGGTCGATCATACATTTCGGATCACGTCGATCGTAGGAACAGAAGAAGAAGCAATGAAAATGGTTGACAAGGGCGAAGCAAATATCGCCCTGATCATTCCTGCTGGATTAGAAAAGGATGTGAAGGCTGGGAGAGAGGCAGAGGTATTGACTGTTATCGACGGCAGTAACATCATGATTTCGAATACGGCAGTTCGGGCAGCGAATACAGCGATTAAGTCTGTTTCAGCAGGAACCACGCTGAAGAAGATGGAAGCACTTGGCGGCTGGGGAGAAGAAGGAAAAAACATGTTTACGGGTATCGACTATCGATACAGAGTGTTGTATAACCCGACCTTCAGTTATCTGTCCTTCATGGTATTCGGACTTGCAGGTACAGTGCTTCAGCAAGTACTGTTCCTAGGAATTGTATTGTCGGTTGCCCAACAAAAAGAAGAGGGCACTTGGAAAGATACACTCTCTCGCCATGGCTTCTTCGCGATTACAGCGAGCAAATTGTTGCCGTACTTTCTGGCAGGAACCCTCAACATGTTCCTGGCGTTTACACTGATGTTAAAAGGTTTCGATATCCCTTATTACGGAAGCACGTTTGACCTAATGCTACTGGCTACCATGTTTAACTTGGCGGTGTTGGCTATCGGTTATGCCATCTCCTTTGTATCCGGCAGCCAGCTCCAAGCCACTCAGATCGGGATGATGATTGCCGTACCTTCTTTCATGCTATCGGGTTACACATGGCCACTGATGTCGATGCCAACCGGGATTGCTGCGATTGCAAAATCTTTGCCGCTGACCTATTTCCTCGATGGTGTCAGAGAAATTTTGACGAAGGGACACGGGCTGTCAGCAGTCATGGATGACTTTATGGTTCTCGGTTTCATGACACTCATTGGGTTGTTCGCAGCCTATGTCATTTATTTGTTGCAGATAAGGAAAATGAAGGGGAAAGTAAGAGAACAAACGGCGGCATAAATGTAAGAATTTGGCTGCGCCAAAGCTATGGCGTAGCCTTATTTGTGTTTACATGCATCTTGATTGGCAGGCAGGTTGTATAAAAATAACCCTTGTGTAATAAATAATCTTTCCTTTATACTTATTTTAAAAAAGGCAGATTCTTCAACGCTAGGGGGATTTTATGTCAGCGACTCATCTAAAGCAATTGTGCGAGGAGACATACACCAAGTTGAAAAAGGTCAGCATGGAAGTGGAACGTTTTTTGAATCAGGTTACCTTATCTGCTCTAGTATCCGCGTCAGGTGATCCTGAAGAATTTGAAACGTATTACCGTAACTATCTTTCCGACTTGCGCCACCTTTTAGTCTACTGCGAAAATGCATATGAAAGGCTGGGAGTATCACTCCGGCGCGCACGATTCCATGAGGAGTTTGCCGAAGAAGTATTGTATCAGGTATACCATACCTGTATAAATAACTTCTACTATCCCAAAGGCGAGGTCTATGAAGAAGATGGGCGGTTGGCCTATACGGGTCAGGATTGTATCATTTTCCGCAAGCAGGTAGTCCCTGAGTTGCAGCAATTGACCTTGTCTCTATCCAGAGTGTTCGAACAGATGCGTAATGATCTTCAATATTACGAGACAGACTACATTGCGAAAAAAAGTATGCAAATAGAAAAAGCACAGGCCTAATAAGCCTGTGTTTTTCTTTGGGTTCCCGATCAGGGATGAACCGTGATGGAAGTCCTATCATTTATGAAAGTGTAGCGTAATGGATAATAGCTGTTTACATTATGCTTCGAAAGAATCAGTTTTCTCCTCGTTAAAAGAGGGAGGAGAGTTCACGAGAAAAAAACGAATTTCCTCAATGGATAATCCCATTTTTCGTGCTGTAAGGATTAAATCGATCCATTCCTTATCTAGGAGATCTTTAGGAGACGGAGTGGTTTTCATGTTAGTTCCCCTTTTACCCTCCTTTTGTAAAAACAAATAAATTACCCAAAAAATGGTAGATAGGTAAAAAGCTTATATCAGAAATGATACTTAATTCAGTTTCATATGTAAATCTAGTATTTGTGACTTTTGTTTTAAATTCATGCAAAAAAAATTATAAGCCACCACTATATCAGTGCTGGCAACAATGTTATTTATGTCGATTTAACCGCCATTTATTGTACTCCAAAAACTCTCGAAACTGTTCTTTACTTACCCCGGATTTCATAGCCTCTTCGATCAGCTTGTACCATTCTTCATCAACATTCTCGCTTGAAGGAATATCTTTATCCTGAAGCAATGTGTCTACTGTCACATTTAATACTAGTGCGATTTTCTCAAGAAATTGAATAGAAGGATTTCGCTGAATGCCGCGCTCGATTGAGCTCAGATAAGACTTGGCGACACCAGCGCGTTCAGCTAAATCAGAAAGAGAAAGGCCTTTGTCTATTCTAAGCTGCTGTATACGCGAGCCGATCATGTAATAGCCACCCCTTTAAATCTCTTCGTTTATTATAACGTCAATATAGCTGAAACACAACTTTTTGTGGGACTAGTCCTGTGTCGTTTGGCTCATTTATTCGAATTGACTCTACTGACATTGCTAAAAAATTACCTTTCTACTAGATAAAATGGAGCGTCATTATGGCTAAGTATCTATAATCATGATCGTTCTTTATAAGAAACGGAGCGTTCGCTATTAAGGTTGAGTAAAAACGAGATATTCAGACGATATTCTACAAAATAGTCGATTTTCGCTGTTTTTGGTCTATTTTTAGAGAAAATTGATAGTTTACATTCCATTGCCTGTACAGGATACTAATTTCAAATCGTTCTTTATAAAGAACAAAACGAACGAACCGTTCTCTATAAAGAAAAGTTTGAGCTTGGATGGCGCTAACCGCTGCCGACTTGAAATGGATAGGAATGCACAGAAAAACTTACAAAAAAATTCGGAGAGGAGAGATCCATTCTGCATGCCAATTTGTCAGAAGCAGTAACGGTAATCTGCCTGCTAATTGTAATAATTATACTATTTTTTATGGGTATCTTGGTGATTAAATCACGGAATTTGTTGATAGAAAGGAGAACACGCGTTTATCTGGGACAGTTTCAAGACTACTTCACGTATATCCAGTCTCATATGGACTCGCCTGAGAGGTTCAAACCGCCTTACTGGCAATTAAATCGTTTGGAAATGAGAGTTTTGCAACAAAAACTCATTGAATGGATCGAATCTCTTACGGGAAGCCACCGAAAGAAAATGATTACACTATGTGAGGATACAGGGCTCGTCAAGCAAAACCTCCAAAGGCTGCATAGTCGCTTCCATTGGATAAGGATCGATGCAGCCTACCATCTAGGAGCAATGCGATCCGAGGAAGCCGTACCAAGACTTCTGGAATTGCTACAGACAAAAAAACTCGATCCCACTCATTTTATCATCGCGAGATCTATCGCTAAGTGTGCGAGAAATCTGGACGATATAAGGAACATGTTGATGCTTCTTGTAAAGCATCGAAAAAGCAATCATTACCTTGCCGTTGACATCATGAAAGAGACAGAGCTGGATTGTACGCCATTATTACTTGAATGTTTGCGAAGTACGGACAAGGATTTGAATAAAATCGCTTTGATTGGATGGTCTGCTCCTTTAACCGCGGAGATTGCGGATTTGGTATATCGGCAGATTGATTCGGAAGACAAGGAAGTCCGCATCCTGTCAGTAAGGTTACTGTTCAAATATGATGCTGCTTTGGCAACGGCAGTGTTCGAGTCCTTGATGAAGAAGAACGATACGGAGGTTTGTCAGAATACTGAAATGATTGAGATGTATGCCAGTTACAGAAAGCAAATCAATGAGGATGAGCAGGTGGACGAGAAAAGTCGTTATGTTTATGCCGTGTAATTATACCTGAAAGGAGTTTGACATGAGGGACTTTTTGCAAGCATACGGGATCTTTGCTGTTTATTATGTAATCGTGATTGAGACGCTCTATTTAACAATTCTAAGCCTGTCCATCAAAAATATTTTTTCCATCATCAAAAGCTCCATGTATTCTCGCTTTCAGTCACTCTCTGGCTCAGAGTACGTACCACAAATTTCGATTCTCGTTCCCGCTTACAATGAAGAATTGACCATCATTGAAAACGTTCGTTCGCTTCTCGCGCTAGATTATCCCAAGTATGAAGTCGTTGTTATTAATGACGGTTCCAAAGATGAAACGTTGCAGGTTTTGTTACAGGAGTTCCAGTTAACTCGCACAGAGTATGCAGGGGGCTCCAGAGTATTGGAAACCTCCAACGTACGAGGCGTTTATTACAATCCGCAATATCCTAATTTATATCTTATTGATAAGGAAAACGGAGGAAAAGCCGACTCGCTAAACGCAGGGATTAATCTTTCTCATTATCCATTGATTGCTTCCATCGATGCTGATTCGTTATTGGAAAAGGACGCGTTGATCCGCATAGCCAAGGTGTACATGGAAAACCCTGAAGAAACGGTCGCGATCGGCGGTATCGTCCGAATTGCAAACGGCTGTGAAATCGAGGATGGAATGATAAAGAAAGTCAATCTTCCTACCAAAATCTTGCCTATGTTCCAGTGTGTCGAATACTTAAAGGCATTCCTAGGGGGAAGGATTGGGTGGAGTTCAATCAACGGGCTGATTATTGTGTCTGGTGCCTTTGGGGTATTTCGAAAAGATTTCGTTGTCAAAGCTGGCGGTTATCGAGGGGGATATCCCGGCGAGGACATGAACATCATCATCAAGCTTCATAAATATATGCTTGAAAATAAACTTCCGTATCGAGTGGCTTTTTGCCCCGATGCCGTTTGCTGGACCCAGGCTCCTGATACGCTGAAAATACTTGGCAGCCAGCGAAGAAGATGGGGACGCGGCAACCTCAAAAACATGCTGGAATACGGCATCTATATAGTTGGCCGTCCCAAGTACAAAGTTATGGGCCTGATTACATTTCCCTATAACATCATTTTCGAAACATTGAATCCATATTTCAGATTTACCGGTTTTTTGGCTCTGCTTGGATATACATTGATGGACATGACTCAATGGAGAATACTGGCCATCTATGCGCTGCTGAATCTCTTGTTTGGCGTGCTGCTCGGAATCGGCTCCCTGTTTATGGAAGAGCTGGCCTTCAAGCGTTACACAAGAGTTCGCGACAACATCAAGATGTTGGCATTTCTCTTCTTCATGTTTCTTGGATATCAGCAGTTGGGGGTCATTTGGAGATTCTTGGGTCATATCGAGTTTATGCGCAACAATAACACATGGGGAACCATGACGAGAACAAGCTGGAAAACATAGAGAAACAGGGCACAGGAGGGAGATACCATGAGTCAGATTGCAAAAGCGTATTCGTTTCCTTTATTTCAAGCCTTTGAACATGTGCTTACCTTCTATGAATCGAGTCAGTTGCCATGCGGGATTATTCTGGCTGTGACGAATGAAAGCAGTGAAGAAAAGATCCAAGATTTGAAAATGTCTTTGGCAAAAGCAGAGGGGTTTACCGATATCCATTGTTTTTACGACAAACAAAGCAGCATTCTTGGTATTCTCCTTGGCGATCAAATGCTAGGTAATACTCATTTCCATTCTCTCTTCATCAAGGAACAGCTACAGACCCAACAAATGTTGGCAGGGCCAGTATTCATCGCCAGCTTCCCTGAACAGGGGGAATCAGCAGCACAAGTTCTCAGTGGTATGGTACAGGAGATTACTGCTGGAAAGGGAAGCGCTGGTGATATTCACATATACAGCGGTAAAAGATCATCGGAAGTAAAAAGAAGTCTTTTGCTTGTTTCGCAAGATGAAACTGTAAATGAGTTTTTACGCATCTATTTACAAAGAAAAGGTTACTGCGTTTATTTGGCAGACAACGGGAGAGAAGCGTGGGAAAAATACAAGCGATTTTTACCAGACGCTGTTATCACCGATGTCAATTTAGCTATTGAAGACGGTTATCAGCTCATCAGCAAGATTAATGCAGTTGAGCATGGCACCAAAATCGTGGTACTAACCCACAAAAGGTTGGAAGACGACAAGAAAAGATCATTCGAGCTGGGAGTCTCAGATTATATAGCGAAGCCATTTTCACCCGTAGACTTGGAAGCACGAGTGAGAAGTCTATTGTCTTAAACATAGATAAAAGGGAGGAAGAAAAATGAGCTACTTTACAAAATTGAAGCAAAAAATGGAATCAAAAACCGTAAAAGTTGGGGTAATAGGACTTGGATACGTTGGTCTGCCCCTCGCTATGGAAATGGCAAAAAGCGGTTTCTCTGTTTATGGGATCGATTTGGACAAGCGAAAGGTAGAAACCTTGCTCGCAGGCAGATCGTATATCCAGGACGTTCCTTGCGAGGTGATCCAATCAAGCCTTTCTGCTCAGCGATTCTTCCCGACCACTGATTATCGGGTTCTCAAGGAGCTGGATGCCGTCAGCATATGTGTTCCAACGCCACTCAGTGAAAATCAAGACCCGGATACGTCCTTTATTAAGGGAGTTGTCCGTGAAATTATCAAATACAAAAAGAAAAACCTCCTGATTACGCTTGAAAGCACAACTTACCCAGGGACGACAGAAGAATTGATCCAATGGGAGTTCGAAAAGCTGGGTCTGACCGTCGGAAAGGATTTCTTCCTTTGCTTCTCTCCTGAGCGTGTAGATCCAGGTAACTATTCCTTCAACACGCACAATACGCCAAAAGTAATCGGGGGAACCACGCCGAAGTGCTTGGAGTTGGGGGCCCTGCTGTATAGCAATTTGGTTACCAGTGTAGTAACGGTTTCTTCTCCGAAAGTCGCCGAAATGTCTAAATTATTAGAAAATACATTCCGAAGTGTAAACATTGCCTTTATCAATGAAATGGCTATGATGTGCGACAAAATGGGCATCGATGTGTGGGAGGTTATCAAAGCAGCGTCAACGAAACCGTTTGGCTATATGCCATTTTATCCAGGTCCTGGAATTGGGGGGCATTGCATTCCACTTGATCCGATGTACCTCTCTTGGAAGGCAAAGGGCTTCCGTTTTCATAGCAAATTCATCGAACTGGCACAATCGATTAACGACAATATGCCAGACTATGTGATCAATAAAACTGCACAGGTACTGAATCTTTATGCCAAATCAATCAAAAATTCGCGGATACTCATTTTGGGGATGGCCTACAAGCCTGACATTGATGATCTGCGTGAATCCCCTGGCTTGCATATATACGAGCTGTTTCAGGAAAACGGGGCACGTGTCGATTACTATGATCCATATGCACAAAGCTTTTTAGATAAACGCGGGAACACAGTTCGTTCCATTCCGCATGACTTGGAACAAATGAAAAATTACGATTGCATGGTACTCGTTACGAATCATAAGAGCTTTGACTACCAAGAGTTTGCTGACCTGGGTGTAGCCGTCATTGATACACGAAATGCCTTTGACAGCATAACAGGTCAACACATTTACAAGCTGGGGAATCCGGCAAGGATGAACGTCGAGGAAGAACGAGTCGTACTCCTGGCTTAACTAGAAACTGACTGATGATTACCGAATAGGGAGGCAATCGTATGTGCGGTATCGTGGGATACATTGGTGAGAGGCAAGCGCAACAAATCCTGACAAATGGTTTGCAGAAGTTGGAGTATCGCGGCTATGACTCGGCTGGTGTCGCAATATTTAACGGTGAAAAAATGGAGATTTGCAAATCGAAAGGAAGGCTGGCCGTTTTGGAAGAACGGCTCGTCCAATCTCCTATTCGAGGTAGTTTGGGAATCGGACATACCCGTTGGGCTACTCACGGCCGTCCATCCGATGAGAACTCACATCCGCATACGGATGAATCGGGAAAGTTTTCTGTTGTCCACAACGGTATTATCGAAAACTATCTGGAAATCAAACAGGAGCTTTTGGACCATGGAGTCACGTTTACATCCGAGACCGATACAGAAGTCATTGCTCATCTCATTGCTGTACTATACGAAGGTGATCTCGTCGCCGCGGTTCGAAATGCAGTGCTGCGTATGCGCGGGGCATATGCTCTGGGTGTTGTTTGCGAGTACGAGCCAGATAAAATGGTGGCAGTCCGATTGGCAAGTCCATTAATTATCGGGGTAGGCAAAGGAGAAAACTTCATTGGCTCCGACATCTCTGCGGTTCTTGAGCACACACGAGACATTGTCATCTTAGAAGACGGGGAAATGGCGGTACTCAAGAAAGACAGCGTTTCTCTCATGAAAGTGGAAACGAGTGAACCGCTTCAGCGAGAGCTGTTCCGCGTAGACTGGAATGTGGAGCAGACGGAAAAAGACGGTTTTGAGCACTTCATGCTAAAAGAAATTTACGAGCAGCCAAATGCATTTCGCAACACGCTGCTCAACCGGATTGACGAGGACGGAAAACAAATTGTTTTGAAGGATTTTCCATTACGACCAGAACAAATCAATCGGTTTGAGAAAATATTCATCGTAGCGTGCGGAACCGCTTATCATGCAGGGTTGATCGGCAAGAATGTGATCGAAGAACTGGCGAGGATACCCGTAGAGGTCGATGTCGCTTCAGAATTCAGATATCGACGCCCTATTATATCTGAAAAAACGCTGGTCATTGTCGTGAGTCAGTCAGGTGAAACAGCTGATACACTGGCAGCGTTGCGGGAAAGTCAACGCCTGGGAGCCAAGGTCTTGGCCATCACGAATGTACAAGGCAGCTCGATTGCCCGTGAGGCCGATTATGTGCTTGCTACCTTTGCCGGACCGGAAATTGCTGTCGCTTCTACGAAGGCGTACACCTCTCAGGTAATCGTTTTTTATCTGCTGGGATTGTACCTGGCTCAAGTGAAGGAGACACTCGCGGAAACAGAAAGAGAATGCTTGATAGCCAATCTGCGACAGCTGCCTGAGCAGGCTGAAAAGGCACTCCAACATGCGGATGATATTCGCGTCTATGCTGAGTCGATCAAAAATCATGCCAGCCTGTTTTTTATCGGTCGAGGCATTGATTATGCTGTGGCGTTGGAAGGGTCCTTGAAGCTGAAGGAAATTTCGTACCTTCACTCAGAGGCATACGCAGCAGGGGAATTGAAGCATGGAACGCTGGCTTTGATTGAAGAGGGTACGCCTGTCATTGCCTTGGTGACACAAAAAGAGCTGGAAGAAAAAATGGTTAGCAATATTACCGAAGTGAAGGCACGAGGTGGGAATGTGTTAGCGATCACGTTGGAAGGGAATGTTGAATTGCACCGAAATGTAGACGAGGTGTGCTTTGTGCCTGCGACATTGCCTGTATTTACCCCCATCCTGACCGTTATTCCGCTACAGTTGATCTCGTATTACACTTCTTTGGCATTGGGCAATGATGTTGACAAGCCACGGAATCTTGCCAAAAGTGTAACCGTTGAATAAAAAATATGATTTGGAAGAATCCCGGAACAGCCAGTTTTTTGGAGAGACGGGATTCTTTCCCCATTTTGACCTGTCGGATTTACATTATTTCCGTAAGGGGCTGAATTTTCCATGATGGATGCCACTGACCAAACTCTTGATCAAAAAACGCTGATAGAGATCATGCTGCAGGTTTACGAGAAAGGTCAACAGACAACGACAATGGGAACGAGAGATATTGTTGAGGATATTGTCAACAGAGTAAGGCCGTACTTCAAAGAAGCCAAATAAGTCGATCTGATGGGAGGATCACATGAGTAGTCGTTATGCAATTGTATTGGCAGCGGGAAAAGGGACACGGATGAGGTCTACGCGTTGCAAAGTGCTCCATGAGGTTTGTGGAAAACCAATGATCCAGCATATTGTCGACCGATTACATGGTCTTGGCATCCATGAGATTATTTTGATTGTAGGGCATGGGGCCGAGCAAGTGAAAAATCAATTCGGTGCTTCTGTCCGCTATGCTTACCAGTCCGAGCAATTGGGAACTGCCCATGCAGTGATGATGGCGGCAGACCTCTTGCAAGACAAACAGGGGACAACGATCGTGTTGAGCGGGGATACACCATTGGTGAGGGAGAAAACGCTGGAGCAATTGCTTGAGCAGCATGAAACTCAACATGCAGCTGCAACTGTATTAACGGCACGGGTAGACGATCCTACAGGGTACGGGCGATTGATCCGCGACGCAAACGGTCTGGTAGAACGCATCGTGGAGCACAAGGATGCAACAGCCGAAGAACGGCAAGTATGCGAAATCAATACAGGAATGTATTGTTTCGACAATCAAAAGCTGTTTCAAGCCATATCCCGGGTGAAAAATGATAATGCCCAGAAAGAGTATTATTTGCCGGACGTTTTAACTATTTTAAACGAGCAAAACGAGTGCATTGGGGCTTTCATGACCGATGATGCGGAAGAGGGGACAGGCGTGAATGATCGAATCCAGCTGGCTTGCGCTGAGAGATTACTCCGTATGCGAATCAATGAGCAGCATATGCAAAACGGAGTCACGATCATTGATCCGACCTCCACATATATTGATGCCGATGTGTGTATCGGACCTGACACGGTTATTCATCCGGGAACGTACCTTCGCGGGAAAACAAAAATAGGACCGGCTTGCGTCATCGGACCAAATGCAGACGTAAGTGATTGTATCGTAGGGGGTAACGTAGAAATTCGTTACACAAATGCATGTAATAGCACGATTCGAGACGGAGCAGTGGTTGGTCCTTATGCCTATATTCGTCCAGGTTCAGATGTAGGTGAGGTGGCGAAGGTCGGAGATTTTGTTGAACTGAAAAATTCACGTCTCGGGAAAGGTGCAAAGGTTGCTCATCTTTCGTATATTGGTGATTCTGATATTGGTGAACATGTAAACGTAGGGTGCGGTACAATCACTGTCAACTACGATGGCGTCCGCAAGCATAAAACGATCGTTGGTGATCACGCCTTTATTGGTTGCAATGCCAATTTGATCGCTCCAGTTACCATCGGAGAGGGCGCTTATGTAGCCGCAGGCTCTACGATCACAGATGATGTTCCAAACGACGCTTTGGCCATCGCCAGAGAACGCCAGAGCATCAAAGAACAGTATGCTAAACGGTTGATGAGTACCCGCCCATAATCGCAGTCAGTAGGAGGATGTCTTATTTTTACAGCTAGCATAGAACCAGAACAAAATCGATCAAGCAAAAAAAAGCTACTCCTTGGTTTTTTGATCATCATCATACCAGTCATCGCAATCATCGCTTATTTGTATAGGACTCCGCCGATGATCGCAACCTGGATTTGGAATACACAGCTCATTATCACAGAAAAAGAAGATATCATCGCATTTGCCAAGCAACATGACGTCAATCTCATTTATTTGCATATTGATCAAGAAAATGTTGCCCATCAAGATTATCGTTCCTTTATTAAGGAAGCAAATGCATCCGGCATTCGAGTAGATGCTCTTGCAGGAGATCCGGTCTGGTCTCTTGTTTCCAATCGAAAAAGTATTACCACCTTTGTAAACTGGGTTCAGACCTATAATAAATCAGCAGGGGAAGGTGAAAGATTTAGTGGCCTCCATCTTGATATTGAACCTCACGTACTACCCGAATGGAATGAGAACAAGGAAGTAATCAAAAACGAATGGATAGCCAATATCGAGTACTTGTCCGCGGAAATCAAAAAGGATCCGGCGTTGGAGCTAAGTGTCGATATTCCGTTTTGGATGTACGAGCTGTCGCTGGAAGACAAATCGGAAACTGTCAGCAAATGGCTGGTCAGCACGCTAGATCATGTAACATTAATGGCCTATCGCGACAGGGTAGAGGGACCGAACGGGGTATTGGAAATTGTGAACCCGATCATGAACGAAGCGAACGATCAAAAAAACAAAGTAATCGTAGGCCTTAACCTGCTGCAAAGCGCAGAGGGAGAAAACACAACCTTTTATGAGGAAGGGCATGGCGGATTGGAGGAGCAGCTGGCCGTTCTCGAAGATAATCTCGAAGAATTTGGAGGCTACGCCGGGTACGCCATTCATGATTACGAGAAGTGGAAGGAACTGGTCAAAAAAAGCGAAGCCCAAATGGAAGCAAGCAAAGCAGCAAAACCGATGCCTGTATTCGAAGGTGAAGGCAAAAAGCTGGTTGCCAAAGTAGACGGCGGGGATATTGCCCTCTACAACGGGCAAGGCTGGGAACCCGTGTTTTGGGCGGGAATCAACCTCGGTGCAACGACACCAGGACACTATCCTGGAGAGCTCTCCCCGACCCGCGAAGATTACTTGCGCTGGTTTTCGCAGATGAAGGAAATGAATAACAAAGTCGTCCGCATTTATACGATTCTACCTCCGATTTTTTATGAGGCCTTACACGAGTTCAACCAAAAACAAGAAGAGCCGTTGCTCCTACTGCAAGGAATCTGGTCGCCGGATGAAGCGCTCGCGGGTGAAGATCGGAAAGGACGGGATGCATTTACTCCCGAGATAACCAGAGATTTTCGCCAAGAGATTAAAGACGCGGTACAAGCAGTCCATGGAGACGTGACTCTCCCGGAGCGGTACGGCCGTGCAAGCGGTGAATATCGAACAGATGTATCGGAATACTTGGTAGGGTGGATACTCGGTACCGAGTGGCATCCATATACGGTACAGGTGACGAATGCATCTCATCTGGACATGCCTCCTTATCAGGGAAAAAACATCTTAGCAACGGAAAAAGCGTCTCCTTTTGAAAGTTGGCTTGCCTCCATGCTTGATTATTTGGCTGAGGAAGAGATGAAATACGGCTGGCAACATCCAGTATCGTTCACAAACTGGCTGACGACTGATCCTCTGGCTCATCCCAATGAGCCGCTGCCACAAGAGGATATGGTCTCGATCGATCCAATGAATTTGAAAGCATCGGCGGAATGGACAGCCGGTTATTTTGCCGCTTATCATGTCTATCCGTATTACCCGGACTTTTTGCGATATGAGGGAAAGTACCAAACATACCGGGATTCAAGCGGCAAGATAAATCCGTATGCCGGATACTTACATGATTTGCGTGCCCACCATAAAGGAATCCCATTGTTAGTTGCCGAATATGGCGTACCCAGCTCGCGTGGAATGACTCATTATGGGCCAGCTGGACGGAATCAAGGAATGCATACGGAACAAGAGCAAGGTGAGATAAACGCTGACATGCTACGCAATATTTATGAAGAGGGTTACGATGGCGCACTTTTATTCGCATGGCAGGATGAATGGTTCAAATTTACCTGGAATACGATTGACCTGGAGCTGCCTTGGGAGCGGAGGGCGATGTGGAACAATCCGTTAACGAACGAGGAAAAATTTGGTGTCATCGCGGTCGAACCCGGTAATTACGTCTCTGACCAGATCATCCTTGATGGGAAAACAGCAGATTGGGAAAAAAGACTTCAGCGAGTCAAACGTGCTTATCCCGGATTTGAACTCTCTGTTTCACACGATGAAGCGTACCTGTATCTCATGCTAAAGAAGAGCGAAGGAGTTTGGGATTTCTCAAAGGACAGGCTGGATATTGGCTTTGATACGCTGAGTGGTGGGAGTCGAACCGCTGATCAAGCACCAGGAATTACATTTTCCCAAGAGATCGAATTTTTGCTGCGAATGCAAGGGGAAAGCAATTCTCGTATTTTTGTCAATAGCGCCTATGATCAGCATAGTTGGCTATATGGGTATATTAAGGGAATGCTGCCTTGGGACGAGCGTTATGATCAAGCAGATCGGGGCATATTCTTGCCATGGAAGCTGACACTCAACAAAGCATTGTATTTACCGGAAACCAAGAAAACAGTACCTTTCGAAGAGCTGGAAGTGGGCATCATGAAGCCAGGGATTTCCGATCCAGAAGATCCGACGTACAACTCATTGGCAGATTGGTATGCAAAGGGTAATGTTTTGGAAATACGGATTCCTTGGATGTTTCTGGGGTATACTGACCCGAGCAGCAAACAGGTTTGGAAATACCCGTATGAGGAGAATGGAATCGTTCCAACTGAAAGTAAAGGTGTTGGAGTGGAAGTATTTGCACATTCCAATCAAAAGCCATTCTCGCGGGAAGCTTCCAAACCACTCTTGTACCAATGGGACAAATGGGATCTGCCCACGTACCATGAACGCAAAAAGCAGAGCTTTGAGATTTTGCGCAAGGCTTATGAAACATATGGTATGCCCAAGCCTCAGTGACATCCGATTTAACAGAGAAATAAGGGCGTGGTCCCATATAAAAAAGACGTACGAGCCCTAAATCAGTTCGTACGTCTTTTTGTTCACTAAGCTTATTGCCCACCAAAACGCAGTCGTTGAAAGAATTTATTGAGCAAGCCCCCGATTGTTTTTGGAGGCTGTTCGGTTTTGACTTCCTCGACCGGCTGGGCTTGGCGAAGGGCTTGGTTCACGTTAATCATACCGTACCCGTACAACTGATCGTGACCTGGAGCTCCGAGGTCAGTTGCGGACTGTCTGATGAGATTCATCACGTCTCGGGTGTTCATATCGGGATGAATGGAACGGATGAGCGAAGCGAGTGCAGCGACGTGAGGACATGCCATTGAAGTACCTGATAGCGAGGCGTAATCGCTATAAATGTATGTGCTCGGAATATCGACCCCAGGAGCAGATACATCTACATAATCACCAAAGTTGGAAAAATCAGCACGTTCTTTGCGGTGATCGACAGCGGCAACGGCGAGGACCTCATCATAGGCAGCAGGAAAGCTAGGCTGATCACTCGCATCGTTTCCGGAAGCCGCAACCAACACGACATTCCTTTCAAAGGCGTAGCGACAAGCTTCCCGTAGAGCCGCAGAGGAGGTGTAGTTGCCTACGCTCAAGTTGATGACATCTGCACCGTTATCAGTCGCCCAATAAATCCCTTGTGCGATGTCTACAGCTGATCCCGAACCGTCTGCGCCAATGGCTTTGATCGGCATGAGCCTGCTATTCCAGGACATACCGGCAATACCATCTGCGTTGTTCGTTTTCGCGGCAATGACACCCGATACGTGGGTTCCATGACCATTATCATCCTGAGGGGTGTTGCTGCCATCCAAAACGTTGTAGCCTTTGACCAGCTTACCAGCAAATTCTGGATGCTTCATATCAACTCCCGTATCGACGACTGCCACGATAACATCGCTGCTGCCTTCACTGACGTCCCAACTTTGTTCCATGCCGATCAGAGAAAGATTCCACTGGTATTCATTGTAGTACGTATCGTTCGGCTTCACATTGGGGAGTAGGAGATAATTCGGTTCGGCATATACCGAGTCAGGGTGTTCAGCGAGTTTTTTCATAAGCTGCTTGGTAGTCATGCTCTTTGATTTGATAATGAGAAATTTGTCAACGTCGCGCTTGATCTTGGCATCCAACGAAGAAACGAGCTGATCAATTTTTTCTTGCTTGGGTCGAGGTGAAAAGCGCACGACGACTTCATTTTCTACATAATGACTGCGATCACGCTGGTTATGATGAAGCGTTTGAATATGGCTTTTTTTCTCCAAGTCACGACGAATATCTTTCACCTGTTCAATGTAGTTAATCCGGGGAATTCTCGCCTGCAGCGATGTCACGTGGGGATGAGGTTCGCGCATTTCCTGCTCTGCATTCTGATTCATCCGATACGGGACAACTACGAGACCGACCAAGGCAATAGCGGCAACAAAAGGCCAGACGCGCAAAAAAACTCACTCCCTCCAGTGCTGTTATCTATATCGTGCACATGAAGGGAGTGATTATGAAGGAAATAGCTTACAATTAGCGTGATTAGATTAAGCCAAGCTTTGCTAAACCATATTGGATGCCACTGTCGTTTACGTGGCGCGTAATCATGTTGGCGAACGGCTTCAATTCTTCATGAGCATTACCCATCGCTACCCCCATGCCAACATAGGAGAGCATCTCTTTGTCGTTCAATCCGTCTCCAAAGGCAACAGCATCAGCAGGAGTGAGTCCAAAATGTTTCAAGACGGCTTCAACTCCTTTTGCCTTGGAGCCATTTGGAGGCAAAATATCCATGCAGTGTTCATGCCAACGAATATAAGAGACGTCACGGAATTCTCCTGTGTACTTCGCTTCATCTGGGCCACAGTAGAGAAATGCTTGATAAATCGGCGTTTCCTCCCAGTAGCGATGGCGATACGCTGGGTATTCCAGTCCCAACCAATCAAAAGACTCGATGATATGTGGGTGATCCATCGCATTGGCATAGAAGTGATCTGCACTCAAAAATACCATGGGATGGGAATGACCCTCAGCCATTTGTTCGAGCTTTGCCAAAGTATCTGTAGCAATTGGCGTATGATGGATGATCTTCCCTTCACTCTTCACATACGACCCGTTAAAGCCCACGAATGTCTCAATGCCCAGTTGCTCAGCGATTGGCATCAAATGATAAGGAGCTCGGCCTGTTGCGATCGCGACATGGATACCGTTTTGTTTTAATGTTTGTACGGCGTCCACCGTTGTTTGTGGAATGATGTGATCGGTGTTCAGTAAGGTTCCGTCAATGTCAAAAAAGACGATTTGATAAGCCACTTCTTATCCGCTCCTCTCCACGCTATCTCTCTAGGTGTTCTCTCTATAAAGGTTTTGCACAAAAAATAGGAAAAGGAATGCCGGATGGGACACTCCTTCTCATTTCGCTATTAGAATACAGCTACTTCTGTTTCGCTGTCAAATACATGACATTTGGCAAGATCCATGGCTAGTTTTACCTTCATCTTAGGTTTTAGCGCTTCACGAGAATCCACGCGCGCTACCATCTGGGTATCCCCAATATTGTGGAAATATACATACAATTCAGAGCCCATATTTTCTACGACTTCAACTTCTGCTTCCAATGCGCTCTCAAATGGATTTGCTTCCATAAAGGAGGCGTCGCTGTAAATGTCCTCAGGGCGAATCCCAAAAATAACCTGCTTATTTACATAACCTTTTTCCCGTAAAGTCTTAGCTTTATCTTCTGGGAAGCGTACATGAATATTTTGCGCATCAAAATAGAGTGCCCCGTCTTTTTCGGAAAGATTTCCTTTCACAAAGTTCATGGCAGGGGAGCCGATGAAGCTCGCTACAAACAGATTGACTGGATGATTGTAGATTTCGGTCGGGGTGGCAACCTGTTGGATAAGGCCGTCCTTCATGACGACGATCCGGTCTCCCATGGTCATGGCTTCTGTCTGATCGTGCGTCACATAAATGATCGTGGTATTCAAGCGTTGATGCAGTTTCAAAATTTCCGTGCGCATTTGTACACGCAGCTTTGCATCGAGGTTGGACAACGGTTCATCCATCAAAAATACTTGCGGTTCACGCACGATCGCGCGCCCTAATGCGACACGCTGTCTTTGTCCCCCTGACAGCGCTTTTGGCTTGCGGTCTAGCAAATGCGAAATATCGAGGATTCGCGCTGCGTCTTGAATTCGCTTATCAATATCGGATTTGGAGAATTTGCGCAATTTCAGACCGAAAGCCATATTTTCGTATACATTCATATGCGGATAGAGTGCATAGCTTTGAAAAACCATGGCGATGTCCCGATCTTTGGGAGCCACATCGTTGACACGGCGATCGCCTATGTATAAATCACCTTCCGAAATCTCTTCCAGACCTGCAATCATGCGCAGCGTGGTAGATTTTCCACAACCAGATGGTCCGACTAGAACGAGGAATTCGCGATCTTGAATTTCCAAGTGAAAATCGTCAACTGCCGTAACGTTGTTTCCATATCGTTTATAAATGTGGGAAAGACTTACCTTTGCCATGAAAAAGGCACCTCCTCGTGTTTGTGGAGAGAGAAAATTCTTGGATGACTGTAAGAGTAGGGTACCAATTCATTTGCAAGTTGGATACGGACAGTATATACGAAATGTTTTGTTAATTTTGACGAAAGAGCAGGTAGAGCTGGAGCAGGACGGCATCAGGAAACAATCGCGGGTCTAATCCGGTTTGTTCCGTCAGCTTGTCCAATCGATACAACAGTGTATTCCGATGAAGGAAAAGCTGTCGTGCTGTATCGCTTACATTCAATTGTCTGGCGAACAATGTATCTAATGTTTCCAGTTGTTCATCTGTCATGTGCGGAACGGTTATGACAGCAGCCAGCTCGTTTGCGATAGCGGCTGCTATTTCTTTGGGGAGAGAAGCTGCCCATCGTTCTAACGGATAAGACCAATCTCCAGCAACCATCATTTGTGGTCGATAGGATTGAAGGGCACGGGCAAGTGATAATTGTCGTAATAGAGTGTCGCCCAATGTAAGTGGACTCGTGATTGGCGATCCGACAACAAGTCGAACGGGTTCCATCCATTCCATCGAAATCAGATCATGCAGGCCAGATGCCCACTCTAAAAGCTCTGAAGACGTTTTCTGATGATCGAGCATGGAGACAGGGACGATGAGAAGGGCATGTGTTTGCGTTAACGGAATAAAATCGGGTCCTCCTTCAAAAAAATCATGCAGCAAGGGCTGCAAGGAATCCCATTCTCCCTTTCGATCCGGTCTGCATCGCTCTAATAAAAAGGAGACGCGCGCTTCTTTCCACGGCCATTTTGCTTCGAGTTGAGCAGGGATTGCAACAGGGGAGCCAGTGACAATGCTCGAAAGCCAATTGGATATCTGTTTTGGGAGAGGAAGCGTTGCTGGATCATCCACATGAGGAAAAATCAGATCCAACAACGCTCGGGCTGAAGTGTGCCACGATGCCGTTTCGATAAGGATCAATGTCACTACATCGTTACTCGAATGGCGGGCAACTTGCTCCCAGCCTTTTTGTACCCAATCCTGTTGGATATGTGCTGCTTTTGTTTGTGAGACTTGTACATATTCGATAGGAAAATGCGTCGTTTGTCGGATGTGCTCGACATCTCTCTTCCATTTTTCCACAAGGTGACCCCCATCTCGACACGAAAGTAAGGTTATTATACCTTAGTCGAGGGCGAGCGTGGCAGCGGTTTCTTGTAGGGCTGGAGCTGGAGTGGCCAAATCGTTGTATGGAGCATCAGTGCCCAGGACATGCAAGGTTATCTCGGGACGGGAACGCAGACGGATGTTTACCCCTGTTTGCCCCAAGCCCTCACTGATGTAAAAGGATCGACCATCCATCTCGTGAAGACCTTTCACGATATTTAGCTTAGGCAGTTTCCCCATCGTTGCGAGATGAAAGGGGCGAGGCCAATGGATCTGTCCTCCGTGAAAATGCCCTGACAACAAATAATCGTAAGCATACTCTTTCATGTGCAAAACTATATTAGGATCATGAGTCAAGACGAGCCTTGCTCCTGTCTCGGGTACACCGAAGAAAGACTTGGCCAGGTTGCTATGGCGCGTGCTGAAATCATCCACACCGATAATGTGCAGGGGCTGCCCTTTGTGATAAATGGTTTCATTTTCATTGATAAGAACACGGCAGCCAATACGCTCTAACTCTGATTTCAGCTGGGCGAGCTTGAAAGGGGCAAGAACATAGTCATGATTGCCAAAAACCACATAGGTTCCGAGTGTCGGCTGCAATTGCTGGAGACATTGCACAAAAGCAACTGCCTTCGGAATGTTTATTTCACGGTCAAGCAAGTCGCCGGTAATCGCAATCAGGTCTACCTGACGCTGCGAGAAGTCATCGACAATGCGCTGGGGCCGTACCGATAAGTTTTCCATGTGCAAATCAGACAAGTGCAAGATCGAAATCGGCTCAAAATCATGCGGTTGTTGAAGGTGTCGGGATTTTTGCAAGGGTATCGCTACTTCTTTTATTTGAACATCAAATGTATTGCGATAGGCTCGAAAAAGCAACAAGGCGATAGCGCCAAGTAAAATAAACCAGATCATCATGGTCAGCCATCTCCTTTGCGGTAAGAATACTGTCATTATACTAGAAAAAGTTCACGATCGAATAAGTAGGTTCTGGTAGGAGGAATTACGCAAAAAATGTAGAAATATTATGAATGTTGCGTAGTGAGAAAAACGATGTAGAGTGGGAGAGTGAAGACATGAACGTGGAGAAAATTCCAGCAACGGAAGGCCCTTATAATCTGGAAAATTATGACGAAGCATATGCGAATTTTGATTGGGCGGATGTGGAGAAGCAATTCTCTTGGTATGAGACCGGGAAAGTGAACATGGTGTATGAAGCCATTGATCGACATCTCGCTACGGATCGGAAAGACAAAATCGCTTTGATGTACAGCAATGCGACGAGAGACGAGACTTATACTTTTGCACAATTAAGTGAATTATCCAATAAATTCGGGAATGTTTTGCGGAATTTGGGCATTGTGAAAGGGGACCGCGTTTTCGTCTTTATGCCGCGTTCGCCGGAGCTTTATGTAAGCGTTTTAGGTACGATCAAGGTTGGCGCAATCGTAGGGCCGCTATTTGAAGCGTTCATGGAAGCGGCTGTGCGTGATCGTTTGGAAAACAGCGAAGCCATTGCGATCGTTACGACACCTGCACTTTTGCCACGTATTCCAGTAAACGACCTGCCTGCACTAAAACACGTGATTGTTGTGGGTGCAGAAGAGGAGCTAAAAGAAGGTCATATCCGCTTTGAAAAAGCGATGGAAGAAGCCTCCACCGAGCTGGAAATCGAATGGGTCGATCGTGAGGATGGCATGATCCTGCACTATACCTCAGGCTCAACCGGTAAGCCAAAGGGTGTCCTCCACGTCCACAATGCCATGATCCAGCATTACCAAACTGGGAAATGGATTCTCGACTTGCAAGAGGATGATATTTATTGGTGCACAGCAGACCCAGGCTGGGTAACGGGTACTTCGTATGGCATTTTTTCGCCTTGGTTGAATGGAGCAACCATTGTCGTACGTGGTGGACGTTTCACTCCCGAAGACTGGTATAAAGTGATTGAGAAAAACAAAGTATCGATTTGGTTCAGTGCTCCGACTACGTTCCGCATGTTCATGGGGGCAGGGGATGAACTCGTCAAGCAGTTTGACTTATCCAGTCTGCGTCACGTCCTGAGCGTTGGCGAACCACTCAATCCAGAAGTCGTTCATTGGGGCATGCGCGTGTTCAATCAACGCATTCACGACAACTGGTGGATGACGGAAACAGGTGCTCAGCTGATTTCTAACTATCGCTGTATGGCAATCAAGCCTGGATCGATGGGTAAGCCGTTCCCAGGTATTTATGCAGCGATTATTGACGATCGAGGAAATGAGCTGCCGCCGAATCGTATGGGGAACCTGGCCATCCGTGCGGGCTGGCCGGCCATGATGAGACAAATCTGGAACAACCCAGCGAAGTACGAGGAATACTTCAGCATCCCAGGCTGGTATGTATCCGGGGATTCTGCATACAGGGATGAAGAAGGCTACTTCTGGTTCCAAGGCCGTATTGATGATGTGATCAATACTTCGGGTGAGCGAGTTGGTCCGTTTGAAGTAGAGAGCAAGCTCGTGGAGCATCCAGCAGTAGCCGAAGCAGGCGTCATCGGCAAACCAGATCCGGTTCGTGGTGAAATTATCAAAGCATTCATCGCGCTGCGAGCTGGATATGAGCCAAGTGAAGCGTTGATGGAAGAGATTCGCAAGTTTGTAAAGGAAGGATTGGCTGCACATGCTGCTCCTCGTGAAATCGAATTCCGCGACAAGTTGCCAAAAACTCGTTCCGGAAAAATCATGCGCCGCGTCTTGAAAGCGTGGGAATTAGGTCTACCAACTGGTGACCTGTCTACGATGGAAGATTAATCACAAGAAAAACCATCTCTCGAAATGTCGGGAGATGGTTTCTTTTTTTAGGAATGGTTATGTTGTTTATGATCATGCGGATGGTCGTGGTTGTGCTCATGCTTATGGTTATGATCGTGATCATGGGAATCGGCTGTTGCCTGGCAATGTAAGTCACCATGTACAGTAGAGGAGTTCTCAATCTGAATGGTAGCGTGTGTAATGCCGAATTCTTTTTCCAAAAGGACCAGTGCGTCATTTAACACAGGGTAGCTGGGCAAATCGTCCTGAACAACCAGATGGCATGTCAGGGAATCAAATCCGGAAGTAACCGTCCAAATGTGCAGGTCATGCACTTTGATAACTCCAGACAGCTGACTGAGTCGTTCTTCCACTTTTGCCGTATCCAGCCGGGAAGGGGCTCCTTCCAGCAAAATATTGACGGATTCTTTCGTTACGCGCCATGCGCTCAGCATGATCAGGACAGCCACGACGATACTGATGATCGGGTCGGCAATGTACCAGCCAAAAGCCCACATCAGGATACCACCAACGATTGCACCGACAGAACCGAGAAGATCGCCGAGAACGTGGAGATAGGCGCTGCGTACATTGACGTTGTTCTTGGTGTCACCACGCATGAGTACCATCGCTGCAGCAATATTTGCCAAGAGTCCAACTGAGGCAATAATGATCATGGAGCCACTGGCAACCTCAGGGGGATTCCACATGCGTTGGAACCCTTCCCAGAAAATGAACAAGGAGATCAGCACGAGTGTCACACCATTGGTCAGTGCAGCCAAGATTTCAAAACGTTTCAACCCAAATGTTCTCTTGGCAGAAGGTGGTCGTGAAGCGAAATGAACAGCGATCAAGCTCAATAGAAGCGCTAATGCATCACTTAGCATATGTCCAGCGTCAGAGAGCAACGCCAAGCTATTGGTGAGGAAGCCCCCGATGGTTTCTACAACCAAAAATACAGCAATGATGAGGAAAGAAATGAGAAGAGCTCGTTTACTGGCTCCTTTTCCATGGTGATGGTGGTCGTGACCATGACCATCTCCATGATCGTGATGATGAAATCCCATAATTGTGTCCTCCTTATAACATGAATGAATTATAGATGCTCTGCTAAATAAAGCGCGTCATTCCCAACACCGCCCATAAGCGCTGATCCTCGTGTATGCTGCCAGGGCAGCCCGAGAAAGGATAGGCCAGGAACTTTTGTTATCCCGCGATGATGAATCGGTCGGCCGTGGGAATCGAGCAAATTAGGGACGTTAAGCCAATCGTAGTTCGGTCGAAAACCGGTAGCCCACAATATGTTATTAACCGTTGCTTGAGTTCCATCAGCAAAAATAGCAGTGTTTCCATTCACCTGTACTGCCCGGGGAACCAATCGCAGTGCTCCGGATCTGGACAATTCGCGGACCTGCTTTTTGTAACCGAAAATGGGATCAGGTGATTGACTCAATTTTTGTCCAAGCCAGGTGGAGCGGGGGACATCAAGTAATCCGAGTACCTTCATGTAATCAAAGATAGGTTTTCCAAAAATGAAGAGCGGCAAGTAAGAACGTGATTCGCCTTGTGAAAAAATAACGGGTCGATGAGCGGCAAGCTCTACTGCGATTTGTGCGCCAGAGTTGCCACTGCCCACGACGAGGACAGGACCGTCAATGAGCTGGCTTTCATTTTTGTACTGCTCGGTGTGCCATTGACGAATGCTGGGGTCCAAGCTGTTTGCGATAGCTGGGATATAGGGTGTATGAAAGGGCCCCGTAGCAATCACTACCTGGTTCGCGAAGAGCAAGCTGTCTGGTGTCCGAACCTGAAATCTAGATCCGGCATGGCTAAGTTCCAAAACGGTAGTTCCGAGCATGACTGGCAATTCAAAACGTTTCGCGTACAATTCCAGATAATCTGCTGCATCGTCTTTGTTTGGGAGTGTATGCGGCTCTCCAGGGAAAGCGAGGCCAGGCAGATAATTATATTTGCGAGGCGTAAAAAGTACGAGTGAATCGTACCGCTTGCGCCAACTATCACCAATCCGTTTGTTTTGCTCCAAGATGACAAAACGGCGGCTTTTACGCTTGAGAGCATAACCGAGAGCAAGTCCTGCCTGCCCTCCGCCAATTACGATGACGTCATAGTCGTTCATGATTCGGGCCTTCTTTCCGGTAAGGATTACCTAAATCATACCATATTCATTATTATATTCAAGTAATTGTTTGAATGTTTTTTGGACATCAGCAAAAAAGGCCGCCACTATTGGTGACGGACCCGGATAAAAGCCAGTGGATTTACGGCTTTGATTGCTTCAATTCGGCAGCATGCTCAATACCACACATGATTAAATGGCGGACATGATCGTCGTCGAGTGAGTAATAGACGAGCTTGCCATTTTTTCGGTACCGGGCGAGACCCATGTTTTTTAACAAGCGCAGATGGTGGGAGGTATTGGGAATCGAACTATTGATGGTTGCAGCGACATCGCATACGCATAGCTCTCCTTCAAGTGCCAGCGCATAAATGATTTTTGCTCGCGTATCATCTGCAAGAGCCTTGAAGAGAGGGGCGACACCTTCCGTCTCCATCATTCTGGGCCGAAGCCTGTTTACTTTTTCTTCGTCGATCGTCTGGACTTCACAAACCTCTAGATCAGTGGGAATGCGCTGAATGTCTTCGCTCATTTCCTTCACCCCAAACCGTACCATTTTCCACCATTATAAGACGGATAAAGGGGGAAGGGAAGGCTGGACAACCTGTTCATTTTGTAAAAAAAGGTCAAGGAAAAGAAGGAAATATCGGTGCCTTTATATAAATAGGAATGATACCTATTTGCGAAAAGAGAGGAGAGAAATTCCACTTGATTCTGAAGATTCGCCAATTCCTGGTTGAAATAATCGGGGCGCTCCTGCTTGGACTAAGTGTCGTTTGGTTAACAATGGGCAGGGACAGCGGCTTGTTTTCCGGTTGGAGCATAGAATGGTCCCCTTTGTGGCTTGATGTGAAAACCTTTTTCCTTAGTATTTGGCTGGAAGCAATCCCGTTTGTCCTCTTGGGTGTATTCTTTTCTGCGTTTATCCAGACGTTTGTGACAGAAGAGCAGGTAAGGCGTTGGACACCGAAGCATCCACTCGTTGCCCTGCCGTTTGCCGGGTTACTGGGATTTTTATTCCCCGTATGTGAATGTGCCATTATCCCTGTGGTTCGTCGCTTGATACAAAAAGGGATGCCGCTGTCAGTCGGGATTGTTTTCTTATTGGCGGGACCGATTGTGAATCCCGTTGTTTTGTCATCGACCTATGTGGCTTTCGCGCGTCAGCCGGAAATGGCTCTCTACCGGGGCATTGCGGGATTCGTTGTTGCGCTAATTGTAGGCATGCTTGTGTTCCTGTTTGTCAAAAAAAATCCAATACGGCTCGGCATGGAATCGCAAATCAGTCATGAAGCCGACCATGTAAAAGCGACGGGTGGAAAGCTATCCTCGACGTTTGCCCACGCGGTGGATGAATTTTTCGACATGGGGAAATATTTGTTGTTTGGTGCGTTTATCAGTGCGCTTTTACAGGTGTACATCAGCCGGGATACGCTCATGGACATCGGTCAAACACCGCTCACCTCCAATTTGGTCATGATGGGGATGGCGTACTTGTTTTCGCTTTGCTCAGAGGCAGATGCGTTTATCGCTGCTTCCTTTGCCAATACATTTTCAAGCAGCTCGTTGCTTGCCTTTCTGGTTTTTGGCCCCATGCTCGATTTAAAAACGACGTTGATGCTATTTGGAACGTTTCGCTTTGGTTTTGTTGTCAAGCTGGTCGTAGCTATTACGCTTTTGGTGATTTGCGTCACCATGCTCATACCGATGTAAGGAGGAGAATATGGATCAGAACAAATTGAAGCGTCATCATATCATGCGCAGTTTGATTTTGGCAGGCATTACAGCGTTATTGGCCTATTTGATCCTGTCGGAAACACTCAGTCATTATCTCGCACCGCGATTGCACATGTTCAGCTATGTCACACTCGTCATCCTGGCCCTGTTGACAATTGTCAGCATACGGCAAATTTTTGTTGGCAGTAGCGTTTACGATTGCGATTGTGAGGAGCAGCACAAAGTTCCGCGTACACCTATGGGCTCCCTTTTGGTTTATAGCTTGTTTATACTCCCCATCGTAATGGGATTTGTCATGCCGGATAAAATTCTTGGCAGTGATGTAGCCGAGAAGCGGGGGATCACGCTACTCAGCAATGATGTACGAAAGCTGGCGGATGTCACGGCGAACGCGAATATGAATGCGAATGCAACAGAGAATGCAAAGCAGACAGCAGAGGTAAAAGAAGATGCCGAGCCAAGCGTAGAACCGCAGTCAGAGACTACCAATCAAGTAGCAACACCCCCAGTGCAAGCAACAGACGACGAGCAATTGCGGCAACGATTCTCGAACGGGGGATTTGGTGACTTTTATACGGATATCGCCGTCTTTTTACATAAACAGCCAGTGATTGAACTGAATGACAAAGTGTTCTTGGACGGACTCACCACAATGGAGCTATATGCAAAAGAATTTGCTGGGAAAGAGCTTGAAACGATGGGATTTGTATATCGGCAGCCTGATTTTACCAAGCAGCAGTTTGTTGTAGCGCGTTTTTCCGTCACCTGCTGTACAGCAGATTCCAGTGTTTACGGCGTTCTGGTGGAAAAGGATGACGCGAACAAATGGGCAAAAGATAGCTGGGTAAAAGTTCGTGGAAAGCTCGAGCTGCGTCAGGTAGACGGATACGACATGCTAGTGCTCAAAGCATCTCAGGTAGAAGCCGTCTCCGCGCCGAAAGATCCTTATGTGTATTACAGCTTTGAAGCAGCAACAGACAGTTAAAATGCGGGGGAACCGAAATGATCGTGCGACTAGATTTACAGGATGAACAAACGGTACAAAAACTTTGGAACATGCAGCAAAGAGCATATCGTGTAGAGGCAGAGATAATTGGTACAGAAGATATTCCTCCCCTGCGAGAATCAGTAGAACAACTGAGAGCATGTGGAGAAACGTTTTATGGCTACATAGAAGGAGGCGAGCTGGCTGGGGCTGTATCTTTTTTGATCGAAGGAGATACATTGGATATTCACCGAATGATTGTAGATCCTATTCATTTTCGCAAGGGAATCGCGAGTCAATTGCTTGCCTCTGTCCACGAGCATGGCAGCAGCAAGATCATCGTCGCGACTGGTTCTTTGAACGAACCGGCCGTACGGTTGTATGGGAGACATGGTTTTACCTTGACGGATAAAAAAGAAGTGAAGCCCGGTCTTTGGCTATCTTTTTTCGAGAAAAGGATAAAGTAAGTCTTCGCACATCCACTGCTATAGATTGCTTGACACCACCTTTCGTTGTTAGTATATTGGTTACAACGAGGGGTGGTACAATGAAAATCAGTAACAGATTCACCATCGCAGTACATATACTGTCGCTTATAAGTGTCCGTACCGATAATATGACCTCAGAGCAAATAGCCGATAGTGTGAATATTAATGCGGGATATATTCGGCAAATCAGTGGACTTTTGAAAAAAGCCGGATTAATCGGAGTGAAACGTGGATCGGGTGGAGCATACTTGTTAAAAGAACCAGTTTCTATTTCTTTATACGACGTTTATCAAGCCGTCGATGTAGTCGTCGAGGGTGAACTCTTCCATTGGCATGAAAATCCCAATCCAAATTGTTGGGTTGGATCTAATATCCATGATGTTTTGGAAATCTATTTATTGAAGGCACAACAAGCTATGGAAGAGGTCTTGAGAGCAGTCTCCATCCATGAAATTACTGAGATCATGATTAGAAAAAAAAATGCTTCTTCGGGAGCATAATTTTTTTGGTTTTGTTGTAAGTGTTTTACTAACAACGAGCCCACCCTCTCAAAAAAATGATTACACAAGGAGGATTTAGCAATGGTTGGTTATGAATCTGAAATTAAAGAACTTCACTGGGATCAAGATGTAAATTCATTTCTTCAACTTATTCCAAACATCATTTATTCCGACAAAGGGAACAACCCTTTAAAGCTAAACTTATTGGTATATAGAAATCCGATGGATGCTCTATTTAATCGAGAGGGTAACAAAGAGGTTTATCCATTGATTATCTATCTGCAAGGTTGTGGATGGGGATGGAGCGACCAAGATTTGTTCGCCTTTATCCCACAGCTGTCAGAATTCGCCAAACGCGGGTATGTCGTTGCAAGCGTGCAATACCGCCTTAGTTCAGAGGCTATTTTTCCTGCTCAACTCGATGATGTGAAGGATGCGATACAATTTCTAAAATCAAATGCTGCGAAGTACAACATAGATCCAAGCAAAGTCGGTCTATGGGGAGATTCCTCCGGTGCACACTTAGCTTTACTAGCAGGGTTAGATGCTTTGGGATCAGAGGAAAATCAATGTGTGGTTCAAGCAGTTGTGGATTGGTTTGGGCCAACCGAATTACTGTCCATGAGCAAATACCCTTCTGTTTTTGACCATGATTCACCACATTCGCCGGAGTCTAAGCTAGTGGGAGGAGCGATTCAAGAGAATCAAGCAAGAGCAAGAGAAGCGAGTCCCATCGAGTATGTTCGTTCGGATGCTCCGCCCATATTGATTATGCATGGTGACGCAGATGATGTAGTGCCCTATGAACAAAGCGTTGAACTTTTTTATGCATTGCGCAGAGCTGGAAACAATGCAAGTATGTATAAAATTAAAGGAGCAGGGCATAACGGTTTCACACAACAGCAAACGATGGATGTTGTTAAAGCTTTTTTCGACGAACATTTAAAATAAACGCTAGTGACCTAATAGAGAAGGATCTCATAAAAAAGACAGCCCCGTAACGTGCCCCCCTTAAAATAGCCATTGGAACACACCCTGTTGTTGAAGCCGATGAATATTTTAGAGGGTGCTTTTTTCGTGGCGAAAAAGGGGCAAAAAATTCCGAAACGATAAGGTAGGGGACAACGTAGAAGGTATCATGAAGGATTTCTTGTTTTACAGCCAAAGATCTTGTATACGGAGGATTAAATTGTGAGAAAACAATGGGTTGGCAAAATTGCTATCGTAATAGGGATGGTCCTGTTTGTTTTGCAATATTATTTACAGACCTTTGAATACGGCTATATTTTATCAGGGCTTGGGGTGATTCTCTGCCTGATGGGAGGGTTCCTGGTTGCGAAGGATTCTCCCAAAAAGGAAACAAAGATGTGATCCTGTAAGAAAGAAATAGACTAAATATATAGTGACAGCGGTGAATTATTCGATTGATATAAAAGCGAGGTGCAAAAATGGAAAATCAAAAAGAGCAGTGCCCAAAATGCGGATGTAATGAGATTGGAACAGGGAGGCAGTCCGGTGATGCGAGCGTGTTTCCTGTAGGCAAGTTTTTTGTTCTTGGTTCTATTATCACTTATAGAATCTGTACAGATTGTGGCTATGTTATGGAAAGTTATGTTGAGAACCCGTCTAAATTTAAAGATTAAGATGGTGATTTAACAAGGCTATGCAGTTGATGGCATTCTACAAAACAACCCGGATAACGGGCACTTTTTTCAAGTGTCTGTTTCCGGGTTTTCTTTCTTTTTACAGTCATAAGCTTATTTGGTATCGTCTGTTTCTTTCTGTTGGTCTTCATAAAACCAGAGAGGATCATCGCAATCCTCATCACCATTGTAGTTGATTAAGATTTCTTCACCCGCTTGAATGTCCGTATACGCATAAAAATCAAACGTGTGGTTGTCGAAGTTAATCTCATACGTGGCATTTGGCGTGTAGGAATGATTAAATAGCATGCCATAGCCTAACAAGAGGGCTGTGTGATTGGCGCCGTACTCAAATGCATAATCCGCGAGTAAGGTTTTCTCGATATGCTCATGCTCTTCGTTCAAATAGGGCAGCACGGGCGCTTCATGAATCAGGTCGCCTTTTCGGATATCTTGCGTTGCAAATACACCTCTATTTAATTCTCCATTGCTTAGTTTGGAGGTCTTGACTTCGATCATGCGGATCACCTGCATTTCTTATGTCTGTGGAAAACGTATCTTTCTAAGGATGACAGTTGATCGAGCAGAAAGCAATGTTTTTTATTTGATAACCAAATGATGGCGAACCGCATAAGCAGCGAGCTGGACGCGATTAGCCAATTGCAGCTTCTCGAGAATGTTTTTCAGGTGGTTTTTCACAGTGTTTTCAGCGATGATCAGCGCTTCGCTTATTTCCCGATTCGTTTTTCCGGCTCCCACATACATGACAATCTCTCGCTCTCGTGGGGTCAGAACAGCGGGCACCATTTCATCCGTCGCCTCTTCTTGACGGAAGCGGTACATGAGACGGGTTGCCATTTCGCGAGTCAACTCACTGTCCTCGCCGAGCAAGGCATGCAAGTAGTTAATCCAGTCGTCAGGCTCTAAATTTTTCAGCAAGTAACCTTGGGCACCGAACTGAATGGCCGTGATCAGGTCAGCAACGTCATCGGAGACGCTGAGAATGACGACCTTGATGTGCGGGTATGCTTTTTTGACCTCACGGGTCGCTTCGAGTCCGCTCCATTTCGGCATGTTGATGTCCATGAGCACAAGGTCCGGTTGTATTTGTCCGCATAAGAGAAAGGCTTCCTCGCCATTTTGCGCTTCTCCGATGACCTCAAAAGAGGGATCGGGATCAAGCAGGCTGCGAATGGCCATACGAGCCATAGGGTGGTCGTCGGCAATCAATACACGGTAAGCGTTCATAGTGTTTTTCCTCCTGAATGAGAAGATAAGCGGATGATCGTACCGCCTGCCGGTCGTACCTGAATGTCGATGGAGGCGTTCAACTGGCGCGCTCGCTCACGCATCATGGACAGACCGTATTTTTTCGTATCGGGAGAAGGGTTGGAAATCCCAATGCCATCGTCCTCAACGGCGAGAAGCCAGCCAGTTGTTTCATCCGTCGTGAGGTGAATCCACGAATGCTTGGCCTGAGAATGCTTGCGAATGTTGGCAAAAGCTTCTTGGATGATCCCGAACAGTTGCACTTCTGCGGTGGGAGTGAAAAAGCCGTCTTTGACATGCAATTCGCTAGCAACGTCGATCCCAGATAAAGCGCTCCATTGCGCCAGACATTTCTCAAGGCGTTGATCCAGACTGCCTTCTTCTGGCAATGAGCGCAAGTTAAAGATGGCTTGGCGAACATGATTGTCGATGGCAGATACAGCGACCCGTGCATCGTCCAAGTGTCCCTGCTTCAGCTTTACGTTGAGGAAGAACAGAGACTGCGCAATCCCGTCGTGTAATTCGCGGGCAAGGCGTTCCCGTTCTTCATAGACAGCGCGACGAGCTTGTTCCTCGACAATTCGTGCATTCATTTGTTTAAGGGTGTGAAACATCCAGGTAGCGAATAAAAAAGAGAGAAAGAGCGTCAAGAGGGTAATGTACACATTTCCGACTTCCATAGACATATAGGGCAGCAGAAAGTCATGACGGATAAATTCAAAACCCCCGATGATGATGGTTGGAATCAAAAAGGTCAACCAATAAAAGATCCGATAGGACATGCAGACGCCTCCTTGCATGACTGTTGGCAAACATTCCTTAAGTATACCGAATGGGACGAGCGGATGGTATACTCAGGTGAGAAAAGGTGGAAAGCAGGAGGGAATGTCATGAGCACGATTGCGAAAGCGTTGACAATAGCGGGTTCAGATAGCGGTGGGGGAGCTGGGATTCAGGCAGACCTGAAAACCTTTCATCAACTCGGTGTGTACGGGATGAGTGCAATCACAGCGATCACTGCACAAAATACATTGGACGTAGCAGGCGTTTATCCGTTGCCGACAGAGGCAGTTGCCCAGCAAATGCATGAGGTGCTGCGTGATCTTGGCACTGACGCGGCGAAAACGGGCATGCTGTTTAACGCTGATATCATTCGTGCTGTTGCGGAACAGGTCAAAGAGTTTGGCCTGAAAAAGCTGGTGGTAGACCCTGTGATGATTGCCAAGGGAGGGTCAAAATTACTGCTGGACGAGGCAATCGTTGCATTGAAAAAAGAGCTGCTGCCACTCGCGGAAGTCGTCACACCTAACTTGCCAGAAGCAGAATGCTTGACTGGCATGAGAATCGAGACGACAGACGAGATGCGCGAAGCGGCAAAAGCGATACATGCGTTAGGCGCCCGCAATGTCCTGATGAAGGGTGGACATTTGCAAGGGGATGTTGTTGTTGATATTTTGTTCGACGGTACCGCATTCCATGAAATATCCCATGAGCGCATCCATACACGTCATACCCACGGCACAGGTTGTACGTTTTCAGCGGCTCTCACAGCAGAGTTAGCCAAAAATACACCGCTCATCACTGCGGTTGAAAAAGCAAATCGCTTTATCTTCGAAGCAATTAAGACAGCACCACAATTGGGTGGCGGGCATGGGCCGACCAATCACTGGGCGGTTGTAGACTAAATTTATCAAAAGAATGCCCCACAGCGATGCAGTACAAGCAATCGCTGATGGGGCAATTTTTATTTGACTTCTACAGAAAAAGTACCTTGAAGGCGTTCAGGATAGCTGGACAGAGGAAAGGAATAGAAAGTAGGTGTGCCTTTGTTTGTTTTTCGCTTGAATAGTATGGAATAGTTTTGAATAGATTCATCATCTGTTGAGGAGGAGCTTGCTTGCACAGAATCATATTTATTTCCCCGGTCGTCCGTCAGATCATACCCTAAGGAGATATAAGAGTGTTTATCTTGAGGCGGAACCTTCAAGGAAAAGTCCATGCCAACGACATCATCAACTTGACGTAGTGCCGTTAATGTTAGGCGATCATTTGGCACTTTTGTTAATGTGCCGGTCTTCGCATCAATCACGATTTGCAATTTATCTTTGTCTATAGCACGAATGCCATCGGCTTTGAGAATAAGCTTTTCGGGCTCTACAAAATAAATACTCTCCAGATGGTATATCCTCCCATTCTCACCGTTGTCTCGAACGGGAACGCCATTTCCCCAAAAAGCGAATGTTTCACCTTTTTCATCTTCGAGCCTTAGCTTATCAAAATCAAATACGTGTTTTTGGTTAGCTGGATCAAAGCGAATGCTCACTTCAGTCTGAGTGGGAAATACTGCGATTTGTTCAATCGTAAAGCGTTGACCGTCAACTGTGACATCCTTCATCACTGGATACACTTTTTTCTCAAAAGTCTTGAATTTGTTTTTATCTACAGCAAAGTCGATCAAGAGAGGAGTCTTTTGTTCGAGATTATCGGTTTTTAGCGTGATTTTTGCAGTCATCGAATCGGGTATTTCATTGGCTTCTTCGATCATAATATCAATACGATTCTGAATCACAGGGTCTTCGCTCTCCATGCTTGACCAAGACATACCATGTTTCCATTCCTTTCCTGTTTGGTCTAACAACTCGATCTTGTGCAAGCCTACTTTTTTATCGGTGAAAGAATGTTTTAGTGTATAGAAGAGGACCATCCGTTTTTCGTCGGCCAAAACTTGATCGATGGTAAACGTCACATCTTCTACTGAATCACTGGCGCCAATATCCTGGACAAGATTGTGTTCTGCTGCCTTTTGCAAGCCTTTATCATCCCGAAGAAACTCAACGATCTTTTCCATCCCGGGAATCGAGCTGACATAAGCGGCAACAGCAGGCGAAAGGCGGACGGAAAAAATAAACACGAAAATAAACAAACAAGCAACCAGACTAGAACCAATGCGTATCCACCGATTGCGGCTCCGATTTTGACGCAGCTCTTTTGCTTGCTCCATCCCTCTTCGAATGTATTGATCAATCTCAGCGGGAACAATGAATGGACTCGCATTCTTTTTTTCATTTTCACGCATAAAGCTCACCAGCCTTTCCCGAGATCTTTGCGAAGTGCACCCAAAGCCTTGTGCAGCCATGTTTTGATGGTGCCTTCCGGATGACCGAGTACCTCTGCAATGTCGCGTATCGTCCGATCTTCAAAATATTTCAAAATAATGATGTGGCGGTAATTCGGGCTGAGACGAGCGAGTGCCTCTTCGATTTGAATACGCTCGACATTTTGGTCGTCCATAGGAATACTTGCACGACTTTGGACGTCATCCTCCATGGGATCCAAGATGATCCGTTTTCGGCGCTTTTGCTCATCCAGACAAATATGAATAAGGATGCGGGTCAGCCATGTGCGAAAATATGCAGGCTGTTTCAATCGTGTCAGCTTTAGATAGGAACGGCACGTTGCTTCCTGAATGGCTTCCAATGCATCCGTCTCATTACGAAGAAAGGCGTAGGCGATTTTATACAGTTGTTCTTTATGAAGGCTGACGAGTTGAAAAAAGGCATCATCATCCCCAACTTTTGCGCGCGAAACGAGCTGTTCCAGATTCACTTTTTCCCCTCCTCTAGAATTAGACGGCGCAGGTGCCAAAACGGTTTTCATAAATTGTCAGCCGAGCTCTTTTTTTTGAACCAATCGCCTGTCCACTGCTTACTGTAAAAGAAAGAAGTGTGTGGGGATGGGGTGCAGTGCATGTGGATCAAATGGGTTACGATTCATGAATCGTATGGCCTCCCGCGGATTGCGCAGGAATGTCGGCGTTATTTGGAAATGAAAGGAATTCGAGTCAGGCTTTTGTCCAGACAGACCAAAAAAGCAGGACATGTCTATACATTGCAAGTACCGCAAACGCAGCAGGAGCAAGCAAAGGCGCTGCTACGCCATTTTAAGAACACCCTGAAATAACGGAGCAAAGCCATACTTCCCCTTAGGTCCAGTCGAATGGCACGGGCATACTAGGTGAAGGGGGGATGATGGCTATGGGAACGACCCTTTTGGAAAGACCTGAAAAAACGGAGCAAAAAGCGAGCAACCTGTTTGTTCCGGATTATATTTTCGTCGAGCCACATGCATTGAATTATCCACTAGGTCAAGAGCTGTATCGCCGTTTTCAAAAAGAAGGAATTCCGATGCAGATGACGACCAGCCATAATCAGGTTCGTGGCATCCCTGGGGATACAGAAGTGGAGAAATATCGCAATGCGAAGCGGACATTGGTCATTGGTGTACGCAAAACATTGAAGTTCGAGACTTCCAAGCCTTCCGCAGAATATGCCATCCCACTGGCTACGGGATGTGCTGCCCACTGTCACTATTGCTATTTGAACACAAATATCGGGACAAAGCCGTATGTACGGGTGTACGTCAATACAGATGAGATTCTGGCGCAGGCCGAGAAGTATATCCAAGAACGCCCGGGAGAAATTACTCGTTTTGAGGCAGCTTGTACATCTGATCCGGTAAGCATTGAGCATCTTACGGGCAATCTGAAACGAGCGATTGAGTTTATGGGCCAGCAGGAGTTTGGGCGGTTGCGCTTCGTGACCAAGTTTCACCACGTGGATTCCTTGCTGGATGCCAAGCACAACAAGCATACTCGATTTCGCTTCAGCATGAATGCCGACTATGTCATCAAAAATTTTGAGCCAGGCACATCCAGCTTTCATCAGCGACTGGAGGCAGCAGGGAAGGTAGCCAAGGCTGGTTATCCGCTCGGCTTTATTTTAGCGCCTTTGTATTGGTTTGACGGATGGGAAGCGGGGTATACCGATTTGCTGGAGCGGCTGCGTTCGCAGTTGGTCCCCGAAGCGATGGAGGATTTGACGTTCGAGTTGATCCAGCACCGTTTTACCAAGATTGCTAAAAGCTTGATCCTCCAGCGCTATCCGAAAACGAAGCTGGAGATGAAGGAAGAAGACCGTAAGTACAAATGGGGGAAATACGGGAAAGGGAAGTATGTCTATCCCGACATCCAAGCAAAGGCTTTGCAGGCCCATTTGGAAAGCGAAATTGCCCGACTGTTTCCGCAAGCTCGTGTTGAATATTTTACCTAAGAACCAGACTGCTCTTGATGAAGAGCAGTTTTTCTTTTTGTGAAGCATACTACCAAACGATACCAAACGACACGATGCGAATGTTTTCGACAAACGCTTACATACATGCTAGAATATGGAGTGCTCTCATTTTCTTGAAAGGAATCGAAGCATACATGAAGTCCATATTAATTACCGTTGAGGGACCTATTGGTATTGGGAAAACCTCTTTATCACGGGAACTAAGCCGTGCATGCAACTTGCAGCTGCTGGAAGAGATTGTCTACGAAAACCCGTTCCTGGGTAAATTTTATGAAAATATTGCCGAATGGAGCTTTCAACTCGAGATGTTTTTCCTCTGCAATCGTTACAAGCAGTTGCAGGATATTCATTCACAGTTCCTGAATCAAGGCATTTCCGTTGTCTCTGATTACAATATTTTCAAAAATACGATTTTTGCCAAACGGACGTTACAAGAAGATAACCTGCCAAAGTACCTCAAAATTTATGATATCCTAACAGAGGATTTACCTCAGGCCCATTTGGTAATCTACATGACTGCTTCGATTGAGACCGTGATGAAGCGGATTGCAATGCGCGATCGCGAAATGGAGCGCAGCATGGATGTCACCTATATGGAGAACCTGATTGCTGATTACAACGAGTTTATGGAAGCGTTTGAAAAGCATCATCCGGATACGCCTGTCATCAAATTCGATTGTGACGATTTGGATTTCGTACATCGACCAGAAGATTTGAAGGTTGTACTAGATCGAATTGCACCTCGGATTCAAGAGTTGATGGGACAAGAAGGATAGGGAACGAAGGAAAAGTAAGCATGGGGATAAGGAGTTTTTTACATGTCGAGGTTTCAAAACAGCACACTTCGTGAAAAATACGGGATACCAAACAACGCAGTGATTACGATCGGCGGGACAGTAGGGGTAGGAAAATCCACCTTTACACATGCCTTGGCAGATCAGCTCGGATTTCGTGTGTCCGTAGAAAAGGTTGACAATAACCCGTATTTGGGCCGTTACTATAACGATTTATCGCGTTGGGGTTTCCATTTGCAAATTTTCTTTTTGGCAGAACGCTTTAAAGAACAAAAAAGGATGTTTGATTATGGCGGCGGTTTTGTCCAAGATCGCTCTATTTATGAGGATACCGGGATTTTTGCCCGCATGCTGTACGAGCAAGGCAACATGACAGAAGAAGATTACCGCACTTATACAGAACTTTTTGAAGCGATGGTCATGACGCCTTACTTCCCGCATCCGGATATTTTGATTTACTTAGAGGGAAGCTTCGATGATATTATTGGTCGCGTAAAAGAGCGCGGGCGTCCGATGGAGCAACAAACTCCGGTCGATTACTGGCAGGATTTATTTGGCCGCTATGATAGCTGGATTGCCTCCTTTACTTCCTGTCCGATTTTGCGGGTCAATATCAACGAATACGACGTTGTGGAGGACCCATCTTCCGTAGAGAGCATTATTGCTCGGGCTGCTGAAAAAATTCGGATTGGACGAGCTACACGCTTTTCATCATAGAAGCCCATAGCAATAACAAAAGCACCCCTGCATTTTGCCGGTAAGAAGGCGGAAGCAGGGGTACTTTGCTTTTATTTGGTGCGATATCCTTCCAAGAGAAGGGTCATTGCTGCTGAAACTTCCGCAAGAGATTTCTCATGATCAGGCGTCTCCGAAATCCAGAGCACGGCTTCGTTCATGGCACCAGACAGCAAATGCGTCAGAGCATCGATGGAAACGGGACGTAGGTACCCTTGATCTTGCATCGTTTGAAGCTGCTCCCTGAGATGCCGCATGGAGTTTTCCTCGTCCATCCGGCGCCACGTTTCCCATCCGATGACAGAAGGTCCATCGATAAGCAAAATCCGCTTGTTGCGATGTTCGACTGCCGCAGAGACAAATGCCAAGCAACCCAAGATCAATTGTTGCCAAGGCTCCCCACTTTTCGCAGCTTCAGCTTCTACTCGCTCTCCGATTTCTTGTTGGACAGAAGCAAGTACTGCCTCAAATAATCCTTCTTTGCTCCCGAAATGATGGTACAGTGCACCACGGGTCACCCCGGCTTGTTTTACGATGTCTTCCATGGCGGCATCCGCGTAGCCTTGCCTGGAGAACATCTCTCTTGCTACGTCGATTAATTTTTGCATCGTCTGCTGTTTTTGCTCTGCTTTTGACATCTTCATGCTATACGATCTCCTTACTTATTTCATGCCAGGTTAGACAGGGTCAACATAACTGTCAGCATACGCTGCAGAAGGCGGGATTACCTTTATGATATCAAGTAAAATGCCGTTTGGATCGGCTGTAATAAAATGCCGCTGACCGAAATCCTCGTCTCTAATGTCGAGATGGAGAGGAAGACCTGCTTTCACAATAAGTCTCTCGTATTCAGCGTCAACATCATCGACTTCGAAATTAAGGATAAGGCCACCATCTACTGGCTTTCGGAATCCTTGTGGGATCGTGTTGTGAGAAGAATCCAAGATGGCTAGCTCAAATGCCGGAGTGCTGCTTAAATTTTGCAGGCTCACATACCAGTCTGCTTCGAAAACAATTTCAAATCCAAAGTGTTCACGATAAAACTTCGCGCTGGCCTCAACTTGTTCTGTCAAAATGACAGGGTAAAAGCTGTTCACTTTCATTACGGATCTCTCCCTCACGATTTGGATGAGGTTAATTTAACATACATACTGTATGTATGTAAAGTGATTTCGCAATTTTTTCAACAAAGCTTTCCTACACTTTGCCACATGCAAATGGGCAACGGATAAACCCCGCTGTGGTATAATAAGAGCATCTTGGAATTAAAGGGGCTCAGACATGGCAGAAGAATGGTTTGAACGCAGCTTTCGCGAAGATTATGTGCTTGTGTATCGTCATAGGGACGACTCGGCAGCAGATGGAGAGATCGCTAATCTGTTGGAAAGATTGCCGGTAAAGGACACAGGGCGCGTACTTGATCTTTGCTGCGGGAGCGGGCGTCATTCGCGTGCGCTGGCTCGCCGGGGGTATGAAGTAGTTGGTGTGGATTTGTCACCTGTTCTTTTACAGTTGGCAGAGGAACAAAACAACTATCCACAGCTAAGTTTTGCCCGCTGTGACATGCGCGACATTCCGTTTCACGAAGAATTTGATATCGTGGTGAATTTGTTTACCAGCTTTGGTTATTTCTCCACAGATGAAGAAAATGCTAACGTTATTCGTAACATGGCACAAGCGCTCAAAACAAAAGGTGAAGTGGTCATCGATTTCTTAAATGCAGCGTATGTCATCGATAATCTCGTGCCGCACTCCTCGAAGGAAGTCAGTGGGATGTTGATTAAAGAAGAACGCTGGATCCAGGATGGATTTGTGAAAAAGCGGATTCTGATTTCCGATGAGTCTTCGAATGAACCGCGTGAGTATATGGAGCAGGTTCGCTTGTTTTCTGCCCAGCAAATGATTGCCATGCTGACAGAGGCAGGATTCGAAAAAATTCAAGTGTTTGGAAATTATCAGTTTGACGAATATGTGGCGCATGAATCACCGCGTATGATTTTTTATGCTGTGAAGCAATAGGTTGCGGATAACCTGTACGTCTCGTGAATATGATGGTGTAACAACCATTTATCGGGTAAAAGGGGGCATTGCTACAATGAGCAAGCTGTCTTTGGAACAGGTCAAATTGTATCTGAGCAAGGTACCTGGCTGGAAGCTGGTAGAAGACCGAATGGCGCTATCACGCACGTACCACTGTCGTGACTTTTCCACTGCGATCAGTTTCGTCAACCGTGTGGCAGAGATGCTTGAGCATGACAATCAGCACGTGGAGATTCATCTGGCAGGTGGAACAGTCACGTTTACGTTAGCCACCCGCGAGGCAAAAGGTTTAACCGGCAAAGATTTTGCATTAGCCCAGACCATTAGCAAAGTAAGCTGATAGGCAGAAGAGAAGTAGCCGCTTCCCATAGCGAAGCGGTGTTTCTTTTTGGCTTTTTACGAGCTACTTTGTTATGATGGGCAGTATGAACCATTTCGGAGGGATTATTAGATGGACATTCAACAACACGAGCAATTGATTCAGCTGTTGGCGGAATATAAAAATCAAAAGGCTTCCGTGACTTTTACCCAATGGGATACCGATAGTGAAGAAGAGGAAGAGGTAACACAATTTCAAGCGCAGCTTCTGGAAACCAAGCTGACTGACAATGAATTTGAAGAAAAAGATCTCCTGCTCGTGTTTACGACAGCAGAGGGCGAAGAAATGGAAATCCTGATGGAGATTCCGGGTGATGAGGTAGATTTGGCTAGCTATGAGGAAGGCCATTTACGTATTTTTGGAACAGAAGCGGAGATTGTTTTGCAAAAATGAAAACGAAGCGAGCTTTTCGCTATGTAGGCACGCCCGATCCCATGTCTGATAAAGAGGCGTACCACTGCGAAAAATATATAAAGAAAAACAAGCATTCGTTGGTGAGAGCGGGACAATATTTGGTTGATATAACAGCCCTCAGTGCTCTGTTTCACTTGGACTGTTGGAATTGCAGGACCGTTCATCGTGAGACCTGCTGTGAGGGTGGACAACCTTACGCAGTAGAAGAATGGCAGATTCCAATCTTGGAGGGGGAAATCCCCTCTATCTCTGCCGGACTCCAGGATGAGTCTGAACGCAATCATTGGCTTCTTCATGGAGTTTGGGATCGCAATGAGCCTCCAGGAACGATTCGCATGCGACATGGCAATTGTCTTTTTTATCAAGAAAAAGATGGGCGTTACGGCTGTGCGATTCATGCTTATGCCGAGCAAGCTGGTCGTGAAGTAGAGCCTCTCAAGCCATTCAGCTGTCAACTGTATCCAATCGATTTGATTGATACAGAGGAGGGGATTCTGTTAACGGCCGTTACGAATGAAACGTCCTCCTTTTCCAGATGGGGCACGGATTATTTGGAGCAGTTTTACTGTGCCAGTCCGGCCCGCCGCAAGCTTGCCACGCATATAGACGACAAGCTGTTTGCATTAGACGGCTATCGACCAGCCTATGAGTGGAATCTCCCTTTGTTACGTTATATCCTGCAAGATGATGCAGAGAGAATAGAAGGCATCCTTGCGAGCAGCTATCAATTGGAACGTTGAATGCCTTGTGATATGATGATGTATGCATCAAGTAGATTGATAAAGGAGCAACAGCGATGAACGTCAAGACAACTCAAGAATCTCGTACAATTCAGGCATCACTGGTTCAGCCATCTGATACGAATTACCATGGGACTATTTTTGGTGGTACGATGATGGCTTATATAGATGAGGTAGCTGCAATCGCTGCGATGCGACATTCGCGTCGCCCTGTTGTGACAGCATCGATTGACTCGATTGATTTTCTTGCTCCCGTTAAAATGGGACATTCCATCTGCCTGGAAGCGTTTGTTTCGTCAACGGGCAAAACGTCTATGGAGATTTTCGTAAAAGTCGTCTCGGAAAATCTCCAGACCGGCAAGCGCATTTTGACCGCGACATCTTTTCTTACCTTTGTTGCCTTAGATGAGGAAGGAAATCCAACTGAGGTGCCAGCCATCATCCCTGAAACAGAGGAAGAAGAGCGATTGATGGCCACAGCGGATGAGCGCAAGAAAATGCGCAAAGAACGAAAAGGGAATCTGCAAGATTTCGTGAGTCAATTGAACATCGAGAAAAACATCTAATTTTTTTAGTCTTCACCCTGAGCGAACATTCGTTCAGGGGATTCTCGTTTATCCATGTGAGGAGGAATCGGGCAATGAAGTACCGCAGACTAGGAAAAACGGATTTGAACGTATCCGTGATCGGTGTAGGTACCTGGCAATTTGGCGGGGAGTGGGGAATGGATTTCTCCCAAGAAGCTGTTGACCAGATTCTCGACAAAGCAAAAGATCTCGGCATCAACTTGATTGATACAGCGGAATGCTACGGCGATCATCTGTCCGAACAGCTTATCGGAGGATATTTGAAAAAAAGCCGCCGGGAAGACTGGATTGTGGCGACGAAATTCGGGCATCATTTTCATGACAAATTTTCTCGAACCAATCATTATGGAGCAGCTGAAGTTCAGCAGCAATTGGAAAAATCGCTTCAAGCCTTACAAACCGACTATATTGACTTGTACCAATTCCACTCAGGACCTGACGAGGCTTTTGATAACGATGACTTGTGGACCTACCTCGACAAACAGGTGCAGGCAGGAACGATCCGTCATCTCGGCCTCTCGATTGCGAAAAATGACAATATGCATCAAACATCTGCCGCTACTTCGGTGAATGCAAAAGCAATCCAAGTAGTATACAATCGTCTGGATCAAAAGCCGGAAGAAGGTGTTTTTGCTTCCTGCCAGCAGCAAGACCTGGGTGTGTTGGCTCGCGTTCCGTTGGCGAGTGGTTATTTAAGCGGAAAGTATAAGCCAGGTTCTGTATTCGGTGGTAACGATGTGCGGCATCGACACGATCAGGAGCATGTCAACAAGCTCTTGCTCCAAGTAGAAGAAATCAAGAAAAATGAAGTTCCAGAAGGAATGGATATGGCGCAGTGGGCATTGGCGTGGTGCCTCAAGCATCCGGCTGTTACAACCGTGATCCCAGGCAGCAAGAGCCCAGCGCAGGTAGAGGCAAATGCCAAAGCAGCTGACTATGTAAGCGATGAGCATCCACAAGCGACGTCGAAATAAAAAGGGTGCGTGCCATGACAACTTCCCAAAAAACGGTAAGAACGTGCGCGAATGGTCATTCTTACATGAAAAGCAGTGACTGTCCGACTTGTCCAATCTGTGAGCAAGAACGCAAACCGGATACTGGATTTCTTTCTCTGCTCTCGGCACCAGCAAGAAGGGCACTAGAACACAATGGAATCACTACCTTGGAACAGCTCGCAAGCTACAGCGAAAAAGAGATTCTGAAATTTCATGGGATGGGGCCAGCATCTATGCCGAAGCTTCGGGCAGCATTGAACGAGAAGGGATTGTCATTCAAGAACGAATGATTGGGCACAGCGAACAAAAAAGGAGGAGCCGCGAGAGGACAGCGACTTCTCCTTTTTCTTTTAATCTAAAAAGCGGGATCTGATCTGCGGGGTAGGTAGCATGCATTGCTCTGCTTTGCCCATCCATCGATAGCGATTTCTCGCGACCCAATCATAAATCGGATTGCGGACAGGCCTTGGGATGAGCCGAGCTATGTTTGACAGCAGAGGCCATCCACCTTGAAGCTTGCGGCCAACGTGCAAGATCGCATCCGATTTTGTATATAGCTGTCCGTTGGCGATAAAGACCACGGATGACATGTCTTTTTCCTGATAGTTGTAATGAGACAAAATTTCCTGCGCTCTCTGTGACTGCAAGGAAGCAAAATGAATGTGCCCATGCGGATCACGCTTCAAAATAAACTGGACAGCACCGTGGCACAGATGACAAACCCCATCAAACAGTAACAGGTACTCAGGGTGGTCCAGTTCTCTGCCTGCTTTCATGAGACAGCCCTCCATACTTCAAGTGGTTTGATCTACATGCTTATCCTTAGCTCCATCATAACAGAGAAAGACAGTCGTTCCTATACACCAACGATTATTCCGTCACAAATGCGAGTGTCCCTTGCTGGATCAGCTCTTCTGCCTTTACGAGATCAGGATGCATTTCGCGGTCTTCATGCAGGCGGGGAATCACCCGGCGCAACTGCTCATAGGCTCTCGCTGTACCTGTTCCAAGATCTCCCGAACCAAAATCGATAGCTTGTGCTGCTGCTAAATATTCGATGGCAAGCACCTTGGTGACATTTGATACGATTGTGCGAAGCTTGCGAGCAGAAGTCGTACCCATGCTGACATGGTCCTCCTGATTGGCAGATGACGGAATCGAATCGACTGATGCCGGATGGCAGAGCACTTTGTTTTCAGAAACAATGGAAGCGGCTACATATTGCGTAATCATAAATCCAGAATGGAGTCCGCCATTTTCGGTTAAGAATCCGGGTAGACCACTTAGCTGTGGGTTGACGAGACGTTCCGTGCGTCTTTCCGAAATATTTGCCAGCTCAGCGATGGCAATGGCAAGAAAATCGGCTGCGAATGCCATTGGCTGACCATGGAAGTTCCCCCCGGAGATGACGTCGCCTGTTTCCGTAAAAAGGATAGGGTTATCGGTGACGCTATTGCATTCACGTGTAACTGTGGTCCATACATACTCCAGCGTATCACGAGTTGCACCATGCACTTGCGGGAGGCAACGAAGGCTGTATGGATCTTGGACGCGTAGCTCACCCTGCGCAGTCGTTCGTTTGCTGCCGGATAAGTGCTGGAGTAAGCGCTTCGCCGATTCCTGCTGTCCTGGATGCGGGCGGACGAGATGGAGCTGAGGATCAAAGGCTTTTGGAATTCCACGCAGCGCTTCAATCGTCATCGCCGCAATCAATTCAGCGCTTTCAAGCAGGACTCGTGAATCATATAAGGCGAGGCAAAGCTGTGCGGTCATCGCCTGTGTACCGTTAATTAGAGCCAGACCTTCTTTTGCCTCCAGTCGAATAGGGGAGAGACCTACTTTGCTTAGCGCTTCTTTGCCGGATAGCCGCTTGCCATTGACGAGCGCTTCACCTTTGCCGAGCATGACCAGTACCATATGAGCGAGAGGAGCCAGGTCTCCGCTGGCACCAAGGGAACCTTGTTGAGGAATAATCGGATGAACCCCACGATTGCATAGTTCTACTAGCTGAAGCAATGTTTCTTCCCGAATTCCCGAATACCCCTTTGCCAAGGCGTTGATGCGCAATGCCATCATCGCACGGACAACTTCAACGGCGTAAGGGTCGCCCATCCCGCAAGCATGACTCATAATCAAATTTTCTTGCAGCTTGCTTACGTCCTCATCGTGGATCATGACATCGGAGAATTTTCCGAAGCCAGTGGTGATTCCGTATACGACCTCCTGCTGCGATACCATTTTCTCCACCATGGCACGTGAAGCACGAACACGATTCAATGCTTCTTCGGTCAACTGAATGTGGGTGGCGTTTCTTGCAATGGAAACAACATCTTCGATTCGCAATTGATCCCCATCTACTTTTACAACGTTTACTTGCTGATTCATCTGTAATTTCCTCCTTTAGCAGAGCAGAGAACGAAAAGAGCGAGGGGTTAGGATATCATCTCCTAACCCCTCGCTCGAGAGCATGTATGTGATTGGATAAAAACGTGTAAGCCTGCATTCGTCGCGGCATACGTTCTTCCTCACTTTCGTTCATATGCAACTGTCTGATTATTTTAGCTATTGCTACCATTGTATCAAATGCCTACGTGCAGTCAAGATGATCTTGTCACGGCGGCTTCCCTAGAGAGCAAAAAACGGGCTTAGTCCATTTTTTTAAACTGGGCGATAGTCGTCTCTCGAGTTGGATAAATGTCATACCATGTACTGTGTTAGTTCATCCGAAAGGACGTGTAGAATTCCGTGGAAAAGCGACGTAAGATGCCGCCTATGCCTACCGCACTCCCAAGGCGTCCTAAAGAAATGCCGAAACCGCCTTCTTCAGCGATGCCATTGCCGTCTCCATCGATGCCGTCACCTATCAAGCCTTCTCCTGAAAAGCCCAAGTCGGAAAGTCCAATCAATCCGAATCATTCTATTCCGGCGCGCCCAATGCCGCAAAAACCGATCATGCCTGCTCCCAATCTGGCTAACCCGAACGTGCCAAACGTCATGCCGCCAAATCGGATACCAGCAAATCCGACGCCACCGAACCGGATGCCGGCAAACCCTATGCCTAATGCTTCACCGAATGTAAGGCCAAATGAGAGCCCAAACATGAGGCCAAACGTTAGACCAAACGTGCGACCGAATGAGAGTCCAAACATGAGGCCAAATGTCAGACCGAACGTAAGGCCAAACGAAAGTCCAAATATGCGGCCAAATGTAAGGCCGAATGTAAGGCCGAATGTCAGACCAAATGTGCGGCCGAACGAAAGTCCAAATATGATGCCAAATCTAAGACCAAATATCAGGCCGAATATTAGACCAAATATTAGACCAAATATCAGACCAAATGTTAGGCCGAATGCACGACCGAATGAAAACATAGGAAGGGAACTGGAGCAGTACCTGTTCAAATTCCAGTTCCATATGGATCGGATGGAGTATTTCCGCCACAAATGCGATGAGCATCGTGAAAATCGCCGCAAATACATGGAATACCGCAGACATTACAAGCATCATGAGCGGAGAATGCATCATTATCATGACCGTTGCCAATTATGGAATGATGGTAGCAGTTCCTTTGGTCGAGGCTCATCATCTTCGAGTGGCAGCAGCTCTTCCTCGGGATACAATTATCGACATAGTCGGGGGCAAAGACGAGGGCGTGGGTGTGATTGCGGATGTTCATTTTGAAGCGCATGAGGAAGGACGCCAGCTAATGAAGCGGCGTCCTTTTCTATACTCAATTCGTAAATGCTTCAACAGCGATTCCTTTTTTCTTTAACTCGCGTCTTAAAGTAAGTAGGGCATCATCCTTGTTTTTACATTCCAATATGATGTCCACATTGTAATCCGTGAGCGCACTGACAAATGTAAGAAACGCCTCCGGGTCAATATCGTCTGCATGAGCGCGAAAGTCATTTGCTGACTTAGGCGAGGACATGTGCATCTTCGGTGTTCGCTCTCCCCAGGTTTGAATAATCCGTGGAAGGTATTCCGTCCAATCTTCACCATCAGAATGGCAGTTGTGGTGGTGAATATCGAGCACCATCGGGACACCGATTCGTTCGCATAGCTCCAGTACCTCACGCATGGTAAAAGAAGTGTCATCGTTTTCCACGACTAAACGGCGCTTGACGTTTTCAGGAAGCAGCTCGAAGTTGGATGCAAAACGGTCGAGAGAAGAGGCTTTATCTTCGTATACCCCTCCCACATGTGTTACCAAGACGGAATTATCGTCGAGCCCCAGTAAATCAAACACTTTTGCATGGTAAGAAAAATCGGCAATTGTCGATTCCAGCACAGAAGGCTTGTCGCTGTTTAATATGCTGTAATGTCCGGGATGAGCTGTCAAACGAATGCCATGATTGCGGATATAATTCCCTGCCTTTTGGAAGTCCCATGCGAATTCTTTTGCCCAATCCCATTCAGCTGCTACTGGATGCGTAGCCAGGGGAACAAATTCAGAAGGAAGTCGATACAAAAAGATCTGATTTTCAACATTATAAGCAAGCAAATCCATTAAATTGAAAAAGTTTGCCTGCATTACCTGCCGCAGCTTTTTTAACCGAGCTGGGGGATCTAATTTATTTACTTGGGCAACCGTCGTTTTTTTGTTTGGATTGTTTTTCGTCTTTACACTGATGCAGGCATAGCCCATACGGATCAAGGAAATCTCCCTCCTTTGCAGCAGCATTCCTTTGTAGTATCTCCAAAACGGGAACGTCGTCGGCTTCTTGCCAGGGAATTATAAAACGGATAAGATGGGAGAATGTCACAGGCACGCCTACAACCTTTCCGTAAAAATGCGGACGTTCCTCGTGAGTAGACTTCGGTAGAGGTTTTTGAAGGAGAATGCAATGAATAGTCTTGACCAATCCTATAGTATGACTCTGGTTTTTCTCTCCTATTTTATTTCAGCAATGGCGTCATACACAGCATTAGATTTAGGCGCACGTCTCCATTATGCAAAAGGCAGGGGACGTGTGTTTTGGTTATGTGCTGGAGCCGTCTCCATGGGGCTTGGTATTTGGGCTATGCATTTTGTTGCCATGCTTGCCTTGCATCTGCCGATTGCTGTCCAGTATGATAACTTGGTCGTATTTTTCTCGATTGTTTTGGCCGTGTTATCATCAGCGCTTACATTATGGATCGTGAGCGAGCAGTCCATGTCCAAAACGAGGGTAGTAACAGGATCAGTTGTCATTGGGTCTGGTATCGCCGGAATGCATTACACAGGGATAGCAGCGATGATGATGAACGCCATTATTCTGTACGATTGGCTATGGTTTACCGTATCCATTTTCGTGGCCATCCTGTTTTCGATGGTTGCGTTGATTCTTGCGTTTCAATTGCGTTCGGTGGATTCAGTAGAAGGTCTCTGGCGTAAAATTTTTGCAGGGCTGTTGATGGGGGCTGCCATTACCGGCATGCATCACACCGGAATGTACGCCACCACATTCGTCGCTCACGAGCACATGACAAACGCGGTGGTCTCGCATGATGATTCAGGGCTGATCGCTACCATGATTGGCATTGTCATCGTGTTGATTCTAGTCGTGACCTTGGCTTCTGTATACGTGGACAAGCAATTCGCAGGGAAGACCTTGCGCGTTCTAGAAAGTGATCAACGCTACAAATCGCTATTTGAGCACAATTACGACGGGGTAATCTTTTACTCGATCGATGGTAGCCAAAGCGTCATGAATCCTGCGGCGATGCGATTGACAAAGGAGCAGAGCTTGCCTCTCGAAAAATTAATGAAGATGTGTACTTCTACAGATGCAGAGCTCATATCGACGCATTTTACAAATGCAGTGCAAGGTGAAGCGCACAACTACGATATTACTTTGACCACGAGAGAGGGGCGTCAGCTTCATCTGAACATGACCCATACCCCAGTATTTGTCGATCAGCAGATTACGGGTGTGTTTATGATTGTGAGAGACATTACCAACAAGAAGGAATACGAGGCAAAAATCAATTATCTCGCTTTTCATGATTCGTTGACTGGTTTGCCGAATCGACGTTTTGTCGAACAGCAACTGGATCAAGTAATCATGGAGGCACAAAAAACAGATCAGCAAGTTTACGTAATGTTTCTGGATCTCGACCATTTCAAGCTGGTAAATGATTCATTAGGGCATGATTTTGGTGACCTGTTACTTCAGGAAGCCTCCTTGCGTGTGCAGGATTGCGTAGGTGAAAAAGGAACGGTGAGCAGGCTTGGTGGAGACGAATTCATGGTGATTCTTACAGATGTCACGGAAAGAGAAGTATTTTCCATGGCGAATGAAATCAACCAAAGGATTGAACAAGCATTTTTTATCCATGGGCACGAACTGTACATAACGACGAGTATCGGGATTTCTCGATATCCAGAGGATGGGCAAGACAGAATTGTCTTGATGCGTAACGCAGATGCGGCGATGTATGCAGCCAAAGACAAAGGGAAGAACAGTTTCCACTTGTACGTACCTAATCTGGAGCAAGCAGTGAATGACAAAATGAATGTTCAAAATGAATTGAATCGCGCTTTGGCCAGACAAGAATTTTTATTGCATTACCAGCCACAGGTAAGTGCCAAATCAGGCGCAATCGTTGGTGTAGAAGCTTTGATTCGTTGGGATCATCCTGAACGAGGCTTGCTTTTGCCAGACCAGTTTATCTCAGTAGCAGAAGAAACCGGGCTGATCGTACCGATTGGAGAATGGGTGCTGCGGACGGCCTGCAAACAGAACAAGCAATGGCAAGACGAAGGACTCATGCCGCTTCGAGTAGCCGTCAATCTATCTGCACGTCAATTCCTCAAACAAGACTTTACCCAGATGGTCGCTGAGATTCTGCACGAGACAGGGTTAGCACCGGAATACTTGGAGTTGGAAATCACAGAAAGCAGCATGGTCGACGTCCAGCGCGCCACACAGGCACTCAAGGAATTAAAGCAATTAGGGGTGCACGTTGCGATTGACGACTTTGGGACGGGCTACAGTTCCCTCTACTATCTGAAAGAATTTCCGTTGAATCGTTTGAAAATCGATCGCTCGTTTGTGCGCGACATGATCGATAAGCCTTCCAATCAGGCCATAGTGTCCACGATTATTTCCATGGCCCATCATTTGGAACTGCATGTAATCGCGGAAGGGGTAGAAACAAAGGAGGAGCTTGCGTTTTTGCAGGAGCATCTGTGTGAAGAAGTGCAAGGCTATTTATTCAGCAGGCCGTTACCGAGTGAAGACGTAGCGTTTTATTTGCAAGACCAAAAAGGCGTTAGTTAAACAAGAGGAGCAGCTCTCATGAGTTGCTCTTTTGTTTTGCATCTGCCAGCCAAATGAGGTGGTATAGCTGTCGAATTGGCACGTAAAATGTACTATTCCTGCTAACTTGTCAAGGAATTGCATCTAGGAAGAAAGGAGGGAGAGAATGCTGGCTCTAGGTATCATCTTATTGCTGTTTACCATTGGAGTTGCGATTGCCATTGGGTATCGAGCAAACGAAAGTGTCCGGCAATTTGATGAAAGCGCGCATGAGAGCTTTATCGGTTCCCAAGCAGAGAGGGAGGGATAACGAAATGCAGCAGGAAAAAGAACAGCAATTGCTCGAGGACCAGAGAGACCTGAACAAGTTTGGTTATGCGCAGGAGTTACTGAGGGATATGGGTGGCTTTTCGAACTTTGCGATCTCATTTTCGATTATTTCTATTTTGACTGGTGCAGTATCCTTGTACGGGCATGGTTTACTTTATGGCGGCTCTGGCATGATGGGCTTCGGATGGACCTTGGTCGCGTTATTTGTCATCCTGATTGCAGCTTCGATGTCTGAACTCGCATCTGCGATCCCTACAGCCGGAGCGCTGTATCATTGGGCAGCTATTTTAGGTAGCAAACGGTGGGGCTGGTACACAGCGTGGATCAATCTCATCGGCCAAATCGGGATTGTCGCAGGCATTGACTATTCGTTCTCTTTGTTTGCGGACCCGCTCCTCGCGAGTGCGTTTGGTTATACCTCAACAGAAAAGACCACGCTAATCCTGTTCGGGATCACACTCCTTTTGCACGGTATGTTTAACCACATAGGAATTCGACTCGTTGCCCGGTTAAATGACTTCTCCGCTTGGTACCATATTGGCGTCGTCGTCATACTCGTCGGAAGCCTCATCTTTTTCTCCCGTCATGATTTGCAACCGCTCGATTACCTCTTTCAAGTTGGTCAAACCTTTTCAGACAAACCGTACGCGATTGCTTTTTTAATTGGGTTGTTACAAGCGCAGTGGACCTTTACCGGCTATGATGCATCAGCGCACACAATTGAAGAAACGATTAACCCGCGGGTTCGTGCTGCTTGGGGAATTTATACGTCTGTGGCCTTTTCCTTTATTTTTGGATTTATCATGCTTGCTTTTGTCACCTTATCTATCAAAAACGCGGCGGCTGCCAGTGAAGCGGAGAATGCATTTATTTATGTGATCAGTAAGGCATTAGGCGGCGCATTTGGTTCGGTGGTGCTTTGGCTGGTTACCTTTGCAATGTGGTTCTGTGGCTTGGCGTCGATTACTTCTTTTTCGCGAATGTTGTATGCGTTTTCACGTGACAAAGGAATGCCGTGGAGCCATCAGTGGGCAGAAATTTCGACCAAATACAGAACGCCGGCAAAAGCGATTTGGCTGGTTATTATTCTTTCCTTTGCGCTTGCCTTGTTCGATTACATCGTGAAAAGCATCAATCCGAACACGTCGTATACGACATTGGCCTTTCTTACAGCGGTAAGTGTCGTTGGGCTTTATGTCGCTTACGGGATTCCGTTATACCTCAAGCTCCGGGCGGAATCGCGTGGACTATTTCAGCGGAAGCATTACGGTCCCTGGCATTTGGGGAACTGGAGTAAACCCATTAATGTATTGAGCTTGATTTGGATCGTCTTCATCTCGATTATGATGGTGATTCCACCCAATCAAACAGCTGGGTATGCCTTGATCGCCATGTTCTTTGTGCTTCTGATCATGGATTTGGCTTATTACCGGAAGCATTTCAAGGGCCCGCAAGCTGCGCTGGGCAATTCGGAGGAAGAGATTAAACGTCAGGAAGCGAGATTTCGCGACTCCTAATGAAAAAGAGGTCCCGGCTCACAGAATGTGAAGGGTCTCCCTTATGTCTGTATGGGCATAGGGGCTTTTTTTCGTGAAGGACGGTTATGGATAACGAATGGCAGAGGATGAAAAGCTGTCAGTAGGACGGAAATTAGTATATTTTACATGGACATTATCGATGGAAAATTCTAAAATAACAAATAAATAGACAGTTGCAAATGTAGATTCGACAGCTTTGTCCTCGTGGAATAGACATTTGTTATTTTCAGCGTTCCGTGATAGAATTCACAAAACGATATTTTTTTTAGCTAAACTTAACTGACTCGGGAAATGTTGGAGGAAAGAAGCAAAAAAAGGAGTGATTGTGTGAGTTTGGAAACGAAGAAATGGGCGGATGAAGTAGCTGAGCAGGTAATCTCATGGCGACGATATCTCCATCAGCACCCAGAATTGTCGTTTGAAGAGGAGAAAACGTCCCAATTTATTTACGAAACGTTGGAATCTTTCGGGAATTTAGAGCTTTCGCGGCCAACCAAAACGAGTGTGGTCGCTCGACTGATCGGATCACAGCCAGGAAAAGTTCTTGGCATTCGCGCCGACATTGATGCTCTCCCGATCCATGAAGAAAATGATGTGCCATATGCATCAGGAAAAGCTGGCGTGATGCACGCATGCGGACATGACGGTCACACAGCGATGCTGTTGGGAGCCGCAAAAATTTTGTCCCAGTACAAGGATCAAATCAAAGGTGAGGTTCGTTTCTTCTTCCAGCATGCTGAGGAGCTCCCGCCGGGTGGGGCTGCCGAAATCGTAAGAGCTGGTGCAGCGGACGGACTGGATTCGATCATTGGCATTCATTTGGCATCGTACATGCCTGTCGGGAAATTCGGTGTTCTTTACGGGGCACTTACTTCATCGACAGATCGCTTCGATATCAAGATTCAAGGAAAAGGCGGGCACTCCTCGCAACCGGAAGCATCTGTTGACCCGATCGTCATTGGGGCACAGGTTATTACTGGCCTACAACAAATTGTATCCCGCAATGTGAGTGCGTTGGACAAGGTCGTTATTTCGGTGACGATGCTGAATGCAGGGACAGCGTATAACATTATTCCAGATTCGATGACACTGACGGGCTCCACACGCTGCTTCGATGCGGAGATTCGCAAAAATATTCCGATGTGGATTGAACGAATTGTCAAAGGAATTACGGAAGCGCATGGCGCAAGTTATGAATTCACGTTCTCACATGGCTACACATCGGTTGTCAACGACAAGCAGGTGACCAAGCTGATGGAGGATACCATCCGCGAGCGTTGGGGAGAAGAAGAGATTATTTACATTGATCCTTTGATGCCGGGTGAAGATTTCTCTGAGTATTTGAAAAAAGCTCCAGGCTGTTTTATTCAATTGGGTGCTGGCAATCCAGAAAAAGGCTTTACATACCCGCATCATCATCCACGCTTTGATTTTGATGAAGACGCAATGGTACGCGGCGTGGAATTGTTTGTTCGGGCAGCTCAAAAAGTCGTCATGGAGTAGAGCGATATAGAATGAGGGGGATGTTGTATGGCAGAGGCACGCGTCAATGAGTACAAGCTGCATTTTCTCGTACTTATTCTCGTCGCATTGACAGAATTTATCGGCACAAAAAAAATCAGTATTGGCATCGGGGTTATCGCTCTGTTTCCCATGCTCTACGCACTCGTTTTAGGCGGGGCAATCAGCTGGCCTAAGTTTAAATTTTTGAGTGAAAAAGAAATGAACGTCGCAGCCAATATTTTGGGGATTTCGTTTTTGATCTTTATTGCGAAGCTGGGAGCCAATATCGGTCCAGAGCTGCCAAAGCTGCTCGGCTCTGGTGTATCCTTAATTGTTCAAGAGATGGGACACATTGTAGGGACAATCGCACTTGGTCTGCCAATCGCATTGTGGCTGGGTTTGAAGCGTGAAGCAATTGGGGCTACTTATTCTCTCGACCGCGAGCCAAACTTGGCGATCATTGTTGACAAGTTTGGAGCAAATTCTGCCGAAGCTCGCGGCGCGCTGGGTGTATACATTTGCGGAACGTTGTTTGGTGCCATTTATATGTCAATTCTCGCAAGTATTTTAGGAAGCAGCGGGTTGTTTCACCCGATTTCACTAGCGATGGGAGCCGCAGTTGGTTCCGGTAGTATGATGGCAGCAGCAACAGGCTCATTGGCTGTTATTTTCCCGGAAGCGCAAAAAGACATTGCCTTTTATTCCGGGGCGGCAAATTTGATGATGAGTATCGTCGGAACGTACGTGTGCATCTTCTTCTCCTTGCCGGTCACACAAAAGCTGTACGCATGGCTTGAGCCTATCATTGGACGCAAAAGCGCTTCTTCTGCGGCAGAAGGGGGGAGAAAAAGCGCATGAATCAAATCTTGACGATTTCTATCATCGGTTTAATCGCTCTTATCGGTAACTGGATCGGTTATAAAGTACCAATCATGGAATCTTTGCCAGGTATTTTGCTCTTGGCGGTCATTACGTTGATCGGAATGGGCTTTACTCGCATTCTTCCATTCAAATCCCCCGTCATTGTATGGATCTCTTTGTTTGCGATGCTTGCGACATCCCCGTTTTTTCCAGGAAATGAATATACGGCTGCTGCGATCGCCAAGATCAATCTGCTCGCATTGGCTACACCGATTCTTGCGTATGCAGGTCTGTCACTTGGAAAAGACGTTCATTTATTCAAACAGCTTAGCTGGCGTATCGTAGTCGTGTCTCTCGTTGTCTTTACCGGCACGTTCCTATTCGCTACGCTGTTTGCGGAGATCGTATTCAAGATTCAAGGCAAATTTTAACGAAACTGTTTTTGAGTTAGGGCCTCCGTGTGCTTCCATATGCCATGGAGGTTCTTTGCACATACAACTGTGAAAGTCAGGAGTGGAGAGAGTATGATCATTGATGTAAGAAAGGTTACCTGGCAAAGAGATGAGACAACCATTTTGCGAGATATTGCCTGGCAAGTGCAAGACAAGGAGCATTGGTGTTTGGTCGGTTTAAACGGCTCTGGTAAAACCAGTCTGTTGAATATCATTTGTGGCTATGTGTGGCCGACAAAGGGGGAGGTCAGCGTATTAGGCAATCTTTACGGAACAGTCGACTTGCGTGAGGTGCGTAAATCAATCGGCTGGGTAAGCACGGCGCTGATGGCACAGCTTCACGAGCATGAAACCGCACTTCGTGTCGTCTTGAGTGGACGGGAGGCAACCATCGGCTTGTATTCCGTTCCAGAGGAGACGGACGTAGAGAAAGCGTCGGATTTACTCGATACATTTGGATGCCATGCATTAAAAAACAGACGCTTTGCCGCTTTATCGCAAGGGGAGAGACAAAAAGTACTGATTGCTCGCGCCTTAATGGCATCCCCTCGATTGCTCATCCTGGACGAGCCCTGCACTGGACTAGACCTGCTTTCAAGAGAACAGCTGTTGGCCATGATTGAACAAATCGCCAAACAGCCAAACGGGCCCACGCTCATTTATGTCACTCATCACATCGAAGAAATTTTGCCTTGCTTCACGCATACCTTGCTGCTAAAAGCGGGGAAAGTAGACCAAGCTGGAAAAACAGAAGAGGTCTTAACGGCTGAACGTCTGACAAGCTTTTTCGGCGTACCTGTTCACATTCAACGCTCGCAAGGAAGATCTTGGGTAAGCTTAGGGGAAGAGGCGACCGTTTGATTGTGTTGGATAAGTTTGGGCACGAGTCAGCACGGTTGTGCATGATTGTGTATAATAGCAATAAGAAATTGTATCTGGGAGGAGAGGAGAGATGGAGGCATGAACAATGTGATTGCACCAATCACAGACTCCACCTGGGCGATCATCACCTATGAGGAAGCGTGGAATAGCTACGTGAACAGCTACGTGATCAAACAAGGGAATGCCTTTGTATTGATTGATTCTCATCAGCGCAAGCAACGCTCATTTTTTCAACAGGCGTTGGAAGAGATCGGAGCCAAGCCAGAGCGAACGGAATATGTCTACTTCACTCATCGGCATGCTGATCATATTGGAAATGCCGATATGTTCCCTTCTCGAAACAATTGGATTCACCTTGACGATTATTACGAACTGGACGATTTTTCACAGACGCTATTCGGCCATACGTTTACAGGTAGTGGGGGAGATCTCCCTTCCCTGCGTTTCCGACAGCTTTCTTTTCATACAGAAGGCTCAGTTGCCTTCTTTGATCCCCAGTCGAAAATATGCTTTGTTGGCGATCATTTGTGCTTTGAAAACACAGAACTCGGTCAAATCGTTGGCGGAGAAGTGGACTGTCGGACAGCTTATAAAGAACACTTGAAGCAATGGGTAGCCCGTGAACCAGAGCGAGCGACAGAGTTTACGGAGGGCTTGGAGATTTTGCAGGATTGGCCCATTGAGTATTTGGCTACTGGTCATGGTCCCATTCTTCAAGGCGAAATTAAGGTGTTTTTGCAAGAGTTGATTGCGATTGCTCGTCCATAACGAAAAAAGACTTGTGTGCCGCGTACTGCCGGCTTGCACAAGTCTTTTTGCATTACTTGCTGGAAGTTGTTGTTTCTTCTTCTTCTTCCACTTCTTTTTCTTTTTCTAAATCTTTATCCATGATTTGGACGTTATGCTTTTTATACAATTCATCGATCCATTTATCCATATTATTTCGTTTGTTTCTGGCTTTTACTTTTTCGATCACTTTCGGGCGAGCTTCTTCAAATGTTCCTTCGAACTTATCTTTGTTTTTCTCATAGTATTCTTTGATTTGTTCTTCGGTGATCGGGTTATCCTTCTCGAACAGCTTGTCCCGCAGCATAACAGCGCGCACGCCTTCACGGAGCTCTTGCTCAGTCATTTGCTTATCCTTCAAATACTGTTGGAATCTTTCTGGTGATCCCAATTTTTCTTTGACTGGGTTCACACGCGCATCGAGTTCTTGATCGGTTACAGTAATTCCTCGTGCAGCACCTTCCTGTTTGTACAGCTCCAAGGTGATGATATCAGCCATGACACGCTTACCAGCATCTTTTTTCAATTTGTCGTACATTTGCTCTTGAGTGATGGTCACATTACCAATTTTGGCAACAGGGTTATCCGCAGAAAATGCAGAATCTTTTCCAGATGTACAGCCCGCTACAGCGAGACCGAGTACAAGTGCTGAGGCAGTAAGTATAGTTGCATTGAATTTTTTCATGAAAAATACCTCACTTTCTTGATAGTAATACGACTGTGCATAGAGCAGCGTTACGGGAAGCGGAAAATAAAAACCGCACACATAAAGCAATGTGCGGTCGTCAATCGATTAGCTGGCCTGTGTAGAGGCTTTTTTCCACTCTTCCAAGCGTTTTTCCAGAACGGTGTGATTCAGATGCAAAAGACTAGCTGATTTGTCCATCAATTGCTTCAAATGGGAAAGGGCTCGCTCGTAATTTCCTTTGGCAGCTTCAATCTCTGCCAAGCAGAAGAGCTTCCAGTCTTTTGCCGATCGTTTGCTTGCGATCAGCTGGTAAGCTTCTATCGCACTCTCTACTTCACCCAGGCGGGCGTGCGAGCAGGCAATAAGAGCTAAGGAATCAGTCATTCCCTGATCACGCTGGTAAATACGAAACGCCACTTCCAATGACTCATTATATCGTTCGGAGGAATAGTAAACGATCGCCAGGTTGTAAAACAAGTAGTGAATCATCGCTTGATTGAATAACGTTGGTCGTTCTTTGCAGACGTTGATTCCTTGAACGATATATTTTTCGGCCATTTCATAATTGCCAAGCATGATCTCATGGGTTGATTTATCCAGCATAGCGACAGCACGGGAACGGTTCTTCCGATAGGAAGCCTCCAGCCAGCGCAATCGAATATTCAAACGGCGTTTGAAAAGATTGGCCATGTACTGAAAGCGGAAGGGCCAGTGCAGGCGAATAAACATCACCAACAGCACAGCCGCAATCCCTGCCAGCGTTGATGTCAAATTTAAACTCAAATACTCCACGTAGTGACACCCTCTCTATTTACGCTGCATCTATTACCCCATCTTAGCACAGAACCTGTCCGCGTGACAGAGCATTACCGCTATTTCGCCAATGGCAAGATATTCTCTTTTTTGGGGGTAGAGAGCTGCTGCGTTTTCACGTAATCATCTGAAACGGTATAGAGCGTGTCGCCAATCGTGAGTATCCGTTTAATATTGCTGGAGCTGTCGTACCAGCCTTCGCCTGCTTTCGCGACATCTTCCTTCGACAGATGGGTGATCTGATCTCTCAATTGAAAACCTTTTTGCAAATCGAGCTGATAGACGTAGGCACCTTGGAAAGTAAAGTGGCCGTATTCGCGCATATCGTTTTTGGCTTTTTGTTCAGCCGTACGTTCGTGGACGGATACAGGAAAGGCGAGCAGATTTTTTTCTTTGGAGAACAGTAGAGCCTTGTGATTGTGCAACAGCTCGGAGTCCGTTCCTCTGTCCCCGATAACAGTCTTGAACTTTTCCTTCGGTTTGGTTACATCACTGACGTCAAAGAGGGCAATTTTCATCCCTTGGTAGTACGCCCAGTCTTTATCTGCTTCTGCTTCTTTGCCAAAACCAATGATATGGTTTTCGTCATACGGGTGTAAATAGTCGCTGTAACCTGGGATTTTGAGGGCACCTAGTACGCTTGGCGCAGAAGGCTTTTTCAGATCCAGAACGAACAGCGGGTCGACTTTTTTGAAGGTGACCATGTAGGCACGATCTCCCATGAAACGGACAGAGTAAATGCGTTCTCCTGGAGCGATGCCTTCCAGCTTGCCGAATACCTCGAGTTTGTTGTCCAGTACATACAAGTTGTTTTTTGATGTATGCTCATCGTCTCGCCACATGTTCCCGCTCGTGGTGGCGATTCGGAAATAACCGTCGTTTTCATCCATGGAAAACTGGTTCAGAATACGTCCAGGCACCGACCCTTTTCCCGTATACTGAATGTCTCCCTTGTTCATGGCAAAACGATAAATGGCTGTATCTGACTCAATGGGAGGGGCAATCAAAGGAGCTGTCACTCCTTTTTGTTTAACAGCTACTGGCTGTACATTGTCCTGGGTGACGGCCACATACAGATTCTTGGTGGATGCATAGATGTTCTCGCCAGCACCAAGATACGTATGCAGTGACATCTTTTGTTTCGAATCATCCAGATTCACGCCAGCGACGATCAAATACTCTGGACGAAAGTGATCCGGGAAGTAACGAATCTCGCTGTAGGGAATGGTTTGGTACTGGTTATGATGGGCGCTGTCTTTAAACGTTGGGCCTGGCACTTCTGCTTTCTCTTGCAAAATACGATACGTATCCATGTAATGGTTGGCTGTCACGTACAAGCTCGCGCCGATTTTGCGGGACGACATGTACTGACCTTCCAGCTCCAGTTGACGAATGAGCTTAGGTTGCTTTTTGTCCGTAATATCGTAGATCATGGTTTTTACGGACTGCATGCCTTGGAAACGGGGGATGCCTCTTTTGGAAGCAGGACCAGGAGGATAGGAGATGGTCTCATCCGCTTGCCCGATGACGATGAGTCTACGATCGTCTACGTACATTTCTTGCGGTACGAATTTTCCATTGTCATAGCTGATACGGCTTGCGACCTTCATCTCGGTGGCTGGATACGCTTTGATGATGCGTACTTCATTTTGCGTGGATTGATAAAGATAAGTTCCATCTGATTTTACGATATCTGCTTCATCGACGCCCTGCACTTGTGTGTTCGTTGTGGAAAAATCACCGCGAATTGCGCCACCGGAAGTGTCCGCTACTTTGTTGGCTGTGCTAGGTGCGGCAGCTGGCAAAGCGGTGCCCATTTCCAGGGTGGAGTAATGGTAGCTGCTGTCTTGATTTGATTCGATGAGTTTTTTTAGCTCCGCATAGGAACCGACTACTGGCAAATCTTCTGAAGATCCCGTGGCTTGAACGGTTGGCTCTGCGATTGTACCCGTCGTGAACAGGAAGGGTATAGCGGTCACCACCAGCACGGAGGCGAGAAGCCCGGCAAATGTTCTTTTCATTTTGATCCCCCTCATATCTGCTGCTTACCAAAATTTGTTGTCGGTAATAAGACGACGCATGTTTACGGAATGTTTCACACACTCTTTGGGCATCAATCTACGGACAGGTGGGGGAGCGTGTGCTATAATAATAGGCGGTTTATGCTACCATTTACACCACTACGTCAAAAGGGGCGTCATAGATGGAAAACTTGAAGCAAAGCATTCTGGAACTCATCACGGATACTTCTACGAATCTACCACCAGACGTGCGTCGTGCCGTCAATGCAGCTAAAGTGAAAGAGGATCTTGGCACACGTGCAGCGCTGTCTTTGTCTACGATTGCGCAAAACGTTGTCATGGCAGAAGAAAATGTTTCTCCGATCTGTCAAGATACGGGGATGCCTACATTCGAAGTGAAAACTCCGGTTGGAGTCAACCAGCTGATCATTAAACAAGCCATCAAAGAAATGATTGCAGAAGCAACCAAGACAGGTAAGCTGCGTTCCAACTCCGTAGATTCCTTGACGGGTGCAAACACAGGGGACAACCTCGGACCAGGTACACCTGTCATTCACTTCGAGCAATGGGAAGAGGATGAAATCGAGATCAAGCTGATTCTCAAAGGCGGCGGCTGTGAGAACAAGAACATCCAATACTCTCTGCCCTGTGAGCTCGAAGGCCTGGGCAAAGTGGGCCGCAACCTGGATGGTATTCGCAAGTGCATTTTGCACGCCGTATACCAAGCACAAGGACAAGGCTGTAGTGCCGGCTTCATCGGCGTAGGAATCGGTGGAGATCGCACCTCCGGTTATGCACTGGCGAAGCATCAATTGTTCCGCAAAGTGGATGATGTCAATCCAAACGCTGATTTGGCTGCATTGGAAGACTACATCATGGAAACCGCAAACCAACTCGGAATCGGAACCATGGGCTTTGGTGGTAACTCGACTCTGCTTGGCTGTAAAATCGGCGTGGAAAACCGCCTGCCAGCAAGCTTTTTCGTATCCGTTGCGTACAACTGCTGGGCATTCCGCCGTCAAGGTGTTCGCCTGAATCCGGAGACTGGCGAAATCCTTCGTTACCTCTATAAAGACGAAGAAGTGGCGATGGACTTGTCCCCGGTAGCAGCTACGGATGATGCGGGCGAAAAGCGCCGCGAGGTTGTTCTGGAAGCGCCAATCTCTGAAGAACAAATCCGCAGCCTCCGAGTGGGCGATGTGGTCATTATCAATGGTGAAATGCACACAGGACGCGACGCCTTGCATAGCTACCTGATGGATCATGACTGTCCAGTAGACCTGAACGGTGGCATCATCTACCATTGCGGTCCAGTTATGCTGAAGGACGAAGCAGGCGAGTGGCATGTAAAAGCGGCTGGCCCGACTACCTCCATTCGCGAGGAGCCATACCAAGGCGAAATCATCAAGAAATTCGGAATCCGTGCCGTTATCGGAAAAGGCGGAATGGGTGCGAAAACCCTGAAAGCATTGAACGAGCATGGCGCTGTGTACTTAAATGCGATTGGTGGAGCGGCTCAGTATTATGCAGAATGCTTGGAAAAAGTAGAAGGTGTCGACTTCATGGAATTCGGTATTCCAGAAGCGATGTGGCACCTGCGCGTAAAAGGCTTTGCAGCAATCGTCACCATGGATTCTCATGGCAACAGCTTGCACGCGGATGTGGAAAAGTCTTCCGCAGAGAAATTGGCTCAGTTTGCAGCACCTGTATTTAAATAAGGAATGTAATACGAAAGCCTCTGGCGCACTTCATGTGCTGCTGGAGGCTTTTTTTTCAAACTAGGTGGAAGAGGAGAAGGAAATAGTTGGATAGATGATGAAATTTCGAGGGACTAACTAGGATTGCGGACAGATGGATTTTCATTTTTGACAGGGGGGACAGGAATGAAATGGTTGATTGCTGATCGCGTCATTATCGGAGATGGAGAACATGTAATCGAACAAGGCGCTGTCGGGATTGATGAGCGAGGAAAGATTGTAGCAGTAGGGAAAGAATCGGAGCTTACAGATTCCATTTCGGAAGGAGAGGTAAAGCGGTACAGCGGATGCTCCATTTTGCCAGGCTTGATCGATTTACATGTCCACATCGGGTATTGGTGGAGCAAACCAGACTCCGCTGAATATCGCAACAACGATGGACTCGTGGCTTTACTTGCGACAGCGAACTTGAAAGAGGCACTTTCTTTGGGGGTCACGACGATCCGCGATGTTGCAGCACCGGATGGATTGTGCAGTACACTGAAGCTGGCAGCTAAGAACAAGTTCATTGTTTCCCCTCGTCTTTTTCAGGTAAATCAAGGGATTATTATGACAGGGGGGCATGGCTGGCAATTAGAGGGTGCCCTGCGAGAAGCAAATGGTCCGTGGGAAGTGCGGACAGCCGTGCGTGAACAAGTGAGAGCAGGGGCAGACTGGATCAAGCTCATGACGAGCCATCGTACACCAACGCCGGAGTTCACACAAGAAGAGCTGAATGCGGCGGTTGATGAATCACATCGTTTAGGACGGAAATGCTGTGTGCATGCCTCACTCCAACCGGCGATCCAGATGGCGATTGATGCGGGATTTGATACGATCGAGCACGCTACGCATATGACAGTGGAACAGGCAGAACAGATGAAAGAAAAAGGACTGGTATGGGTACCGACCATGGTCACCTTCTTCCAGATTGCTGATTATTACAAACATATTTGGAATGAGCAGCAACAGGCGAATCAAGGTATATTGAGCGAAGGACTTATTGAGCAGGGGGCCTTTTTCATCGAATCAGAAAAGGCGTACCGGGAGAACTTCGCACGATTAATAAATACAGGCGTAAAGATCGCTACGGGTACGGATATCGTATTGGACGGCTATCCGATTACACCAGTTGCAGAAGAGATCAAGCTGATGGTCGAGCTGGGGATGGAGCCAATTCGTGCGATTCAGGCTGCTACCCAAAATGCTGCTGAAGTGCTGGACCAAGGAAGTAAGTTTGGTACGTTAGCGCCAGGTTATTTTGCAGATTTGCTAGTGGTAAAAGGTGATCCGCTACAAGAGATAGAGGTATTGAAGCAAGTGGAAGAAGTGTTTCTTGAAGGTGTGACTGTCTATTCAAAGTGCTGATGGGGCTGAGCCTTGCTCTTTCAGGTTTGTAACGGCGGTTGTACTGGGTGTTTGACTATTTTTTGCCAAAATGGGTATTGGTTTATTGCGCGTGTACCAGGGCGGGCATAGGTTAATAACGAATGATCACAGAAAAAAGGAGTGAGAATCGTGAACTATGTAGTCCGTTCGGGAGATACGCTGAACAGCATCGCGGCTCGTTTTGGTGTATCCGTTCAGGAATTGATCCGCGTGAATAATATCGCCTATCCTTACTACATTTACGTCGGTCAAAATTTGTACATCCCGATTACTCCGACACCAGCTCCTGGTGCAGATGTCGAGCGTCGCTTGAATCGACTGGAGAATCGGGTAGATGCGCTTCGCGAAGACTATCGCAGGCTGGATAATCGGGTAGATCGGTTGGAGAACCGTGTCACTCGTCTGGAGCGTGCCATTACGCCAACACAACCTCCGCGGCCACGTCCGACTGGTACACCTCGTCCACGCTAAGCAGCTGGGTAGATTGCCGAATAATTTTCCACACTTCGCAATTTCCTCTTCGCCTGATCCTGCATAAAGTGATACGAGAGGATTAAGAGGAGGTGCGGCCATGCTAGGGTTAAATGGAAAAAACATCCGACACCATTTCATGGGCGTCTATGGAAAAGTAGTACAGATTCGGGAACTGGTGGATGTGATCGACCAAGTTTTTGATTCTGTAAACAAAGTGGGCGACATAGGAAAGGCGATGCTTGGACCTCGTAAGGCAAGTGCCAAAAAGCTCGACAAGCTGAGATGAATGGCAAAACAAAAAAACCGCGTCCATAATGGAGGCGGTTTTTTATTTATGATTTATTCGTAGTTCTTAGGGGCATACTCTATCATCAGAATAACTCATCTGAAAGAAAAAGTCTACTCTTTTTTTGGAAAATCCCTTATATTTTTGGAGCTGTTATCAACTGACTTCAAAAAGGGGAGTGCAATGGAGATGGAAAAGGAAAAGCGCCGCGTAGGATTCGTTACGGGTGGAGTGCTGATGGGGTTAATCTTGTCATCGTTGGATCAAACGATTGTCTCAACAGCCATGCCGACAATTACCAAAGAGCTGGGAGGTCTCTCTCTTTATAGCTGGGTGTTCGCCATTTATATGCTCACATCGACCACGAGCATGCCCATCTATGGGAAAATGGCAGACTTGTTTGGACCGAGAAAAATGTATTTGATCGGGTTGTTTCTGTTTCTCTTAGGATCTCTTCTGTGCGGCATGGCAGATTCCATGACGGGTCTGATTGCAGCGAGAGGAATCCAAGGCTTGGGCGCTGGGGCATTGATGCCGGTTGCGTTCATTATTGTGGGTGAGCTATATCCACCCGAAAAGAGAGGCAAATTTCAAGGCCTTTTCGGAGCTGTCTTTGCCATGACGAGTATACTCGGTCCCTCTTTGGGAGGAATTCTCGTGGAGCATCTGCCATGGGGATGGATCTTCTTTATCAACCTTCCTATTGGTATCGCTGCCTTTTTGATCATTACCCTAGCCTTTCGTGAACAGCGGCACTACGATAAGAAGCCTGTCATCGACTGGTATGGGGTGATTAGCTTGAGTGCATCCATTATTCTCATCCTGCTGTCCCTTGTCATGGAGGGCAGGGAATACAAGATCGGGTTAGGGGGAGCAGGTATCTTACTTCTCGGCTTGTTCATCTGGATTGAAACCAAAGCAAAGGAGCCCCTGCTTCCGCTTTCCTTATTTCGCATCCCGGCCATTGGATATGGCAATCTTGTAGGATTCTTCGTGAGTGCCGCTTTGTTCGGGGCAATCGCATACATTCCTCTGTTCGTCCAAGAGGTACGCGGTGCAAGTCCGTCAGAAGCTGGATTCCTTTTAGTGCCACTCATGTTGTCCGCGGCGATTTCTTCAACGGTTGGGGGGAGATGGATGGCAAAAGCTTCATTTCGAGCGATTCTAATTCCCAGCTTATTCATCATGGCGACAGGCTTTTTCCTTCTGAGCACGATTGATGTAGGGACAACCAACGCACAGCTCATCAGCTACATGATTGTCACAGGTCTAGGCATGGGGGCAATCTATCCGGCACTTGGTACAGCAGCACACAGCGCAGTAAAACCGCAAGATCGGGGCGTTGCCATGTCGACATCGCAATTATTTCGTTCCATTGGGGGGACGATTGGAATCAGTGTGTTTGGGAGCATCGTAGAATGGCGGATGCAGGCGGGATTGATTTTTAGTGAAGCTTTGCACGACGTCTTTATTACTGGTTTGATTCTGATTGGAATCAGTTTGATAGCCAGTGTCCGACTCGGCAATAGTCGATTACTCGACAAAGAACCCCGCCATTCGCATCCATCAAATAGCGGGGTTCCCAAACAATAGGTTTACGGTTTTTTATTCATGCCTTCCATGGCCATCCGAACCATCTCTCTGACCATACTGCCGCCCAAGCGTCCTCCGATTCGACCGGCATCGTGAGAGGTTAACTGTCCATTATAGCCGGGCTGCAATGGAACATGAATTTCTTCTGCGACCTCGAATTTGGCCTGCGCGGGATCAGCAACGTGTGCAACCTGCGCTTTTAGGGCGTCCAGTCCTTTTCTCGCCTCGGGGACAAGAGGGCGTTTGCGTCTGCTCATGGTAGATCACCTCACGCCCTAGTGTGCCCAATTAGACGAGTGCTTTGCGCGAAGTAAAATCAGTCTCCTGATAGTAAGTATTAGCAACGAGCAAGTTCGGTCCTGCACATCCAGCGGCAGGGCAGAAGCAATTGATCTTCTGGTTCAGCGTGTGTTCTTGCCATTTTTCAAACATTGACTGAAGCTGATCGGTTTGAATGTTGCCCAATGGCTCTACATCCCCGAAATCAGTCACGATGACATCGCCGGTGAAAATGTTGATGTTAAGACGATTGCGACCATCTGGATCATTGCGAGTCGTCACATTTTTCGCAGAGCGCAGTCTGCTGATCAATTCCCTGTCTGCTGCTTCAGGACTACAAGCGAAAAACGGAAGCGTCCCGAAAAGCATCCACAAATCTTCATTACGTACATCGAGCATCCGATGAATGGCTTGACGAAGCTCATCGAGTGAAAGGACATCCAGATCGCGGGCAAAATCACTCGCGTACATCGGGTGCACCTCATGTCGCTTGCTGCCCATCTCCTGAATCTGACGGTGGAGGGTAGCGAGCTTTGTCCATGTGCGATGATTCAGCATCGTTTCGGCTGAGACAAATACACCTGCTTCCGAGAGCTTGCGTGCATTTTCCATCATCTCATGAAATTGTGCTTCCGCTCTTTTGATTGAAACCGGCTGCCGTGCTTTTGCGTAAACAATATCATGGAATTCTTCGGGAGTAGACCAGTTCCACGAGATATGCATGACATCGATGTAAGGCAGGATCAACTCATATCGAGAAAACGGCATAGACATGTTGGAGTTGATTTGGGTCCGCAGCCCACGATCTGCTGCATATTGTAGAATAGGCGCGATCACAGTTTTCACGGTGCGCTCGCTGTACATCGGTTCTCCGCCTGTTATACTGATAGTAAGCAGATCTTTTGCTTCATCGAGACGACGGAGTATGAGATCGACAGGGAGAGCGGGATCGTCTTTGTATCGCAATGTATCACCAACCGCGCAATGCTCACAGCGGAGATTGCACAGATTCGTTACAGTAAACTCGACGCTGGTAAGTTTATAGGCGGGGGGTGTCGCATTGAACAACGGCTCCCATGGATCGTGTAAAGGTGTTAATGGTGTAGTTGGAACCATGCGGATCAATTGTGAAACCTCCTTCATTCTGCGTACAACTCAACCTATTATAACGACATTAGGGCGGAAGGAGAATAGCTAACGAGATGATTATGGGGATGTCTTTTGGACGCGGTGTGCTTTTTCATGATCGTAATGTGCTGGCTTGCGCGGAAGTAAAAGACGGCGTGATTCATATGTGGGCGGAAAAAATCACATTGAAAACGATTGGGAAGCTCTGGTATCGAATATTTTTCTCCTTTCCGTGGTACTATCAATTGTTTCACCTCCTGCTTGCTGGTTATGTACTGGCAGCGATCTTGAAGCCTGACTGGGCCATCATCGATCCGATGTGGGCAGCTGTATACATCGCGGGCTTTCACTTCGTTTTTCCGAAAAAGATGAAAAAATTTCACGGTGCAGAACATAAAGTGTTTAGCTATGGGGGGAAGAAGTCGATAGCAGCACTGAAAGAGATTCAACGGGCAAATATCGTGAATGACGGTTGCTCGACGAATCTGGTCGTGTGGTTTTTTACGGGGTTCATTTTGTCTGTATTCTTTTTACCCTTGGAATGGAGCGTCGCATGCGGAGTAGCAGGACTGCTTGTTGGCATGCTCGGGGATCGCTACGTGCGTAAATATTTCGGTTTTCTTTACAAGCTGTCGGCTTTCTTTCAAAAATACAGCACGACCAAAGAACCGGATCGGCTTCATTTAGAGACAGCGATCCGCTCGTATATGCTATTTGAGCACATTCGCGAGGTAGATCGATTGCAGAATGCTTCGTAAGGAAAAGCGGTGTTTCCACTATGGATACGCCGCTTTTTTTGTTCCATGCAGGTCAGCAGCGTCATTGAATCCTGAAAAAGTATTCATAAAAAACAGGGAGGATAGAAGGTGCATATGCGCCCTCGACCTCCCTTTTCTTATTCCTACTCCCGTTCGAGCGGGCTTTCTTCCAGTTGGCGATACATCTTGCCTTTATCCACATACGATTGGCGAATGCGCACGAATTCTTTTAAGTCTTCCTCGTTAAGTTCGCGTTTTACTTTTGCTGGGTTGCCGACAACAAGCGAGCGAGGCGGCACCTTCATGCCTGGAGGAACGAGTGCACCTGCAGCAACCATCGCTTCTTCTCCGATTTCTGCACGATCCAACACAATCGCGCCCATTCCGATCAATGCGCCGCGACGTACCACGCAGCTATGTAAAACGGCGTTATGTCCAACGGTCACCTCGTCTTCGAGGATTAACGGGTTGTTCGGGCTTTGATGCAGGGTACTGTTGTCTTGTACACTGACGCGTTTTCCAATGATTGTCGGAGCGATGTCCCCGCGGATCACGGTGTTGTACCAAATAGAAGAATCCTCGCCAATTTCGACATCGCCAGAAACGACGGAGCCTTTTGCCAGGAAAACAGTAGGGTGAATCTTCGGTTTGATGTTTTCAAATGATAAGAGCAGCATAGTTACCTCCTAATCAATGAGTAAGCGAGCAATCTGTTTGCATCGGGCGCGGATGGAAAATAGAGAAGCGGCCAGTTGCAGGATCGCAGTCGATGACTGTCCCAGATAGCTTGTCTATCTCATGTGTTTGATAAAAGAAGCGAATACCACTTATTTCTTGTTCGAGATCATGTTTTTCCGCTTCCGTAATGGCGATGCTATATGTATAGCTGCCACATCCCGTCGTAGTCGGGACGAGTCTGATTCCGAGCTGTTCAGCATCCGATTCGTCCGCAAACATTTGTGCAAGACGTACTGCCGCAGTTGGAGTAATGGTGATCATCGTCCTACCTCCTTATCGCCTATCTATTGTACTACAAATGGAACCTTTGTGACTTAAACCATATATTTGCCTCATCGGCAAGGTAATGCTTTATTCGAGCTTAAAGCCCGTACCACTAAGGTACAGGCCACCACATTGTAAGCTCAAACAACTATGTGTCCATTATAAATGTTACTGTACAATTTCCCCGACATGATAAGCTCGCTTTATGAGGGGGAAGTTCATAAGTTTGTGTTCTGTTGTGCAACCTTTTCTTTTAACATAACGATTAAAAATAGGGAAGCAAGGATGGAGATAGCCACGCTAATCGTACCCAACCATGTAATCGACGACAGGGAAACTTGCTCAACCGCAATGCCTCCGATACCTGCCCCTGCGGCCATCGAGAGCTGCATCATGGATTGATTAAGACCAAGCATGATCCCTGAATTATTCGGTGCAATCCGTACCAAATTAAACTGTTGCGTAGGCCCGGAAGACCATGCAGCGAAAGACCATAGTACCAAAATGGCGATAACTGTAAACGGTTGAGGCGAGATAGTGACAGTAACTGAAAGCAAAACGAGAGCTACAACGTGAAGGATCATTCCACCAAGTAAAGTGGGGGATACTCCCCATTTGTCAGTGCTGAAACCACCCAATTTGGAACCGATCAGACTAGCTACGCCGAACGCCAATAAGGCTGCGCTCAACAAATTCTCATTCATGCCTGCGACTTCGAGAAGATAGGGTGAAATGTAGGTATATGCGAGGGAATACCCACCCAGCCAAAAGAACGTAATCGATAAGCCAAGTGCGACCTTCGGGTTTTTCAATAATGCTAACTGCTTAGACAGAGGTACCGGCTCATCCCCTTGCACTTGCGGGATCGTCCGGGACAGGACAAACATCGCCAGAAGTCCTGCCAGCGCAATGATACCGAAAACGGATTGCCATCCAAATGCAGCCGCCGCTGCGCGTCCGAGGGGAACACCAATGATTAATGATGCGGTAAATCCCATAATGACGGTTGCAATCGAGCTTGCCTGTTTACCTGCAGGAGCGATCCTGGACGCGATATCTAACGCAGTCACAACAACCATTCCTGCTCCTAACGCCATGATCACACGGGCCAGGACAAACAATTCAAATTTCGGCATAGCGAATGACAGTATATTGGCTAACACGAAAATACCTAGTGCACTAACGAGAAGCTTCTTTCTATCCATTTTCGCAGTTAGTGCCATCATGATCGGGGTGGAAATTGCATAAACAAATGAAAAAATAGTAACAAGCTGACCCGCCGCTGTAATTGAGATACCCATGGTACTGGAGAGTTTATCAAGGATGCCTGATATCACGTACTCGGATGTCCCAACTAAAAAACTAACCAATGCCAAAAAGTAAACCTTCCATGTATTCGACATGTATTTCACTCCTGTTAAACTATTTGCATCTTTCATCAGATATGGTCCAATAACGCTGAACTAAACTAAGAAATATTGATATATCGAGATATATCGAAATGTACTTTTGAAATAAAACTGAATACTCCATGAAGCATTCAGCTTTATTTCGATCATATTTGACTACTAAAAAAGGCTCCAATTTCACGTATTTTTTCTTCGTCCCTGGTATAATACGTGTATTTGCCAATACGCTCCGTCTTGATAAGGCCGGCTCGTTGGAGAATGGACAAATATTGGGATGCGGTTGATTGGGTCATATTCAATTTCTCAGTTATCTGGCTGACGCATACCCCGATTTTCCTCATATCAACTCCTTCATGGGGCGTAAAATGTTTTTCAGGCTCTTTTAACCAATACAAAATTTGAAGTCTAGACTCGTTGGACAGCGCTTTGAAAATTTCAATTGGATCCATACGCATAATTATATCGAGAATTATCGATATGTAAAGACCTCCGACCGAAAATAACGAATAACCATACTCACTAACCTTCCAAATCCTGCTTGTTGACCATGTATGAGGCATGTGATAGAGTAAATGTTACTGATTCTGATGTGCAGGAAATGTGGGTAGTCGCTGCTGCAATCGTTTCGACGATTGGCGGTAGAGGAAAGTCCAGGCTCGCCCAGGCTGAGATGCCTGGAGTGTTCGTACCTGGTGCAAGCCAGGGCAGTGAGGTGTTAAGCCTTGCTGACGGCGTGGAAAGGGCTCTCTCTGAGGCCCGAGTACGCTGAAAGTGCCACAGAAACGTAGCTTTTCTGGCGACAGAAAAGATGGAACGCGGTAAACCCTGCGAGCGAGAAACCCAAATTAGGTAGGGGAACCGTCCTGAAGGAATCAAACGGAAAGGACGGATGGTATCTTCGGATGCCATAGATAGATGGCTACCGCTCTTGGTGCGAGGGATTGCCCCGCTTGAAGCACGGGAGAGACAGAACCTGGCTTATAGCATTTCCTGCTGGAATGAAACGTAAAACCACCTGACCTCAGGTGGTTTTTTTACGTTCTGCGAAATATCGTTAACCCGCTACTTATCAATGATTGAAACACAGTGGAATGATTTACCGTGAACAAGCTTTGAAACTTTTTGGGATATCTTGTCGTCTAAAAAGAGCATTCGGCCGAAGAAAACAGTTCTACTGTGGACTATTCCATCATTTCTTCAAATGGGAGTGTCTGCTGGAGAGAATGAACTGATAACACTGTTACATTGATGGAGGGGTTTATTTTGCAAAAAGAAAAGAATCGAGGAAGCAAGGATCTCAAAAAAATATTGGCGACAGCGGTTCTGGCAGGCGCGCTTGCATTGCCGGGTACCGGATGGGCTGCTACGGCACTGCCATTCTCTGACATCGGGGGAAATGTGAACAAAGACGCAATTCTGAAATTGAATTATGCGGGTGTTCTGAAAGGTTATACCGATGGCACTTTCAAACCGTATAAAGAAGTGACGAGAGCGGAGTTCGCCAAAGTTGCGGTGCTGGCACTCGGGTACACAGATGCGCAAGCAAAGCTACTTCAAGGAAAGACCGTATTTAAAGATCTGCCAGCAGATCACTGGGCAACAGGATACATTAATCTTGCGGTATCCCAAGGCATCATCAAAGGTTATCCAGATGGAACCTTCAAACCAAACAACAATGTAAAAATTGCGGAAGCGTTGACTGTCTACGTTCAAGGTTTGAAGATTGATGTACGTCCATCAGCCTCAAGCGAGTGGTACATCCCGTACTTGCTGGAAGCGGACAGAGCAGATATTTACGATGCAAAGGAAACACCGACAGCAGCAGCTCCGCGTGAGATCGTTGCGAAGTATACCGATCGCTTTATGGAGACGCCTGTTTACGCAAACGGCGCGTACTACGACAAAGATGGCAATGCAAAAGGAACTATTCAGAAGCTTCAAGTAGTGAAGGGCGCAGTCGCTTCGTATGACAAGTCTGGCAAAAAGCTGAAACTAGTCGGACAAAACAAAGAAATCGAAATGGCTGATTCCGCCCAAGTGTACGGCAATCTGGTCGTAGGCGCGCAAGTGGAATACATCACGAAAAATGGCCGAGTGGCTTTCCTCACCGTAGTTACTTCTGACTCCGAAATAGTCGAAGGAATCGTGAAGACTGGCCTTAATTTTACAACGGCTGTAGGCGATGAAAAGAAATTCAAGGCAATCGTCAATGGAAAAGAAGTCGTTTTGGAAGTAGAAGATGGCGTAAATGTAAGTCGTTCTCACATCGGCCAAAAGTTTGTGGCAGTCGTTGGTGACAATGGCAAGATCAAGTCCATCACGATCAGCGACAACACAACAAAAGGAATTGTCGAAAAAGTATCTTCCGTGAGCGGTTCCAACTCGAAGAAAGAGCTGAGAGTAGACGGTACGACCTACACTCTGGATTCCAAAGCAACGATCAAAGGTAAGGCGCATCCAGAGGCAAAAGCAACAAGTGCTTCGTTCTCTGACATCGAAAAAGATGACTTGGTCGAGCTGACACTTAATGTGGACGGCAAAGTATCTGAGCTTGTTTACACGAAATTGAGCTTCACAGATACGATCACCGTTGATACAGACAAAAACCTGATTCGCGTTGGCGGTGTCAATTACGAGGTGCATGAAGATACAGAGCTGTTCGTAGACGAAGACGAAGTAGATGAGCTGGATGAGTTGACGAGCAGCCAAATTGCAGTGCTTACGTTTGACAAGAATGGAAATCTGATCAAAGTAGAGCAGGGTGTAGGGGCAGCCACGAACAAGCTGGTCTCGGACACAACTGCGTATGCATCAGGAAAACTGGCAACTGTCAAAATCGACGGAAAAACCTACGATATCTTGACCAACGCGAAGCTGACTGTCGATGGCAGCTCCGTATCACCAACAACGATTAAAACCGATCAGTTTAATGACCACCGCATCCTTACATGGAAATACAATGTTGGCACGAATGACATCGTGGAGCTGGCTTTGGAAAAGCAAACCGTAAAAGGATACGTGACGAAAAAATCCGGTTCCAAAATTACCGTGAACGGGAAAGTGTATGAGCTCTTGTCCGGCGTAACGATTGACAGCGATGCAGCATCAAACGACAAAGAGTACACGCTGACACTCAACAACGCTGGCAAAGTAAAAGCCATTACAGGTGCGCCTAGGAAAGTAAGCGGCGTGGTTGACTCTGTTGAGGTTCGTAACGATGACGGCAAAGTGACTTCCGCGAAAGTAGAGGTTAACGGCAAGACGTACGATGTAACGGATGAGGATGCGATTGAAGGCGTCGATCAATTCGAGTACGTGACATTGACCCTTGATCGTGACGGCGATGTCATTGCTGCTTCCGTCAGTGGAAAGCTGGCGAAAGAAAACGTGAGTTTCGTCGGAATTGAATCCCGTGTGAACAAAGACAAATACGTATTTTTCGATGACGTATCGACGAGCTTGAAGATGACGGAAGACGCGAAGATCAAATACTACAACGGTAATGACTTGAAAGAAAGCGATCTTTCCTCCAAGGACAAAGTGGATTTGTGGACAAATGACCAAGGTCATGTCTATGCCATTGTCGTAGCAAAACGATAAGAAAATAGAAAAAGGCGATCTCTTCCTCCATTCGAGAAGGGGTCGCTTTTTCATTTGCTGGCATCGTCTTTAAAAAGCATTTAATTGAAAATGGTTTTCAATTAAAAGAAGATGTGTTATATTCATATTGTTTCGTGCAAAACAAAAAGAGGAGTGGTTTTGATGCAGTTCGATTATGAAGTGATAATTGTTGGTGGTGGACCAGTTGGCATGATGGTGGCTGGAGAGCTGGCGTTGGCTAAAGTGAAGGTGTGCGTGCTTGAGCGCTTAAAGGAAACAACCCCGTATTCACGGGCACTCACTGTACATCCGCGCACACTTGAAATCCTGGATTTGCGCGGGCTGAAAGCGAAATTACTTGATAGAGGAAAGCCGATTTCGACGGGGCATTTTGCTGCGCTTGATACACGCTTGGATTTTTCTGTCTTGGATTCTTCCTCCAACTACACCCTGATTATTCCCCAACATGACACGGAAAAGATACTAGATGAGTGGGCAAAAAGTCTAGGGGTGGAAATACGCAGAGAAGTGGAGGTAATGGCCGTACACCAAGATCAGCACGGGGTTCAGGTTGAGGCTTCCGGGCCGAACGGAAAGTCAGTGCTGACGGCACACTATGTGGTCGGTGCAGATGGCGCTGCCAGCATTGTCCGCAAGCAGGCAGGCATTCCGTTTGTCGGTAAGAATGCGACTTTTACGGCTATGCAAGGGGATGTTGTTTTAAAAAATCCGCCAGAATCCGGAAGTTTTTCCCGCTTTAATGAGCAAGGTTTGGTCATGATTGTACCCTTGCCAAAAGGGATGCATCGGGTGGTGCTGATCGATCCAGAGCGAATGGCTGTGCCAAAGGAAGAACCAGTTACACTGGAGGAACTGCGCGCTAGTTTGCAGCGTATTCTTGGAGACGATTTAGGAATTTCCGATCCGTTTTGGATGACTCGTTTTGGCAATGCGACTTTGCAAGCTCAGCGTTATCGGGAAGGACGGATTTTCCTGGCGGGAGATGCGGCGCATATTCATTTCCCAGCCGGAGGACAGGGGATGAACGTTGGCTTGCAAGAGGCAATCAACCTGGGGTGGAAGCTGGCGGCCCATTTAAAAGGCTGGGCACCGGATTGGCTGTTGGACAGCTATCATACGGAGCGTTTCCCCATCAATACCGCATTGCTAACGAATACACAGGTGCAATCGTTGCTGTTCGGTAGCATGGAATTCTCCCCATCCATTATCGCTTTAAGGAATATGGTGTCCAACCTGCTGCAAATACCCGAGGCAAATTATCTGCTGGCTACCCAAATCTCTGCGTTCAATGTCCAGTATGAACCGGTTGGGGAGATGCAGCCGCATGTATTGAATGGTCGACGTTTTACAGAGTTGAATCTGCGTCTGGTGAACGGTGAGTGCCAGAATGCATACGAGCTTTTTCATTCTGGTTCATTCCTCTTGCTGCATTTCGGCTCGGATGAACGATTGGACGATGCTCTCGATTGGTCGAAATACAAGCATGTCCATGTAGTTCGCGCTTCGCTTGCTAAGGGAGCTGCTGATTGGCATGATGTGTATACAGCGTTGATTCGACCGGATGGATATGTCGCATGGGCTGTTTCCCAAGAGGAATCCAATCCGATGGAAGCTATTCGGAAAGGAATCACCCACTGGTGCGGACATGAATGATTGAAATGTGATTGTTTTGCACAAAACAAAATGGAATTGTTTTTCTCGAAACAATCAGTATATAATGGAGAGGAGATGGTAATCTAGGAGACATGATATGCAAAGCACAGAACTTTCCAAGCAGCGGATCATACAGCTTTACATACAGCTAGTCACGCAGCAAGAGCTGCGAGAAAGCAAATTGACTGCGCGAATGGCAGAGGAAATGCAGAAGCTGGAATCCGAGATGGGGATGAAGCTAAACCTTACCCTATCCGAAATTCATTTCATTGCCTGTATCGGGGATCATGGTCCCATCAATGTCACCACGATTTCGGAAAAAGTCAATTTAACGAAAGGGTCCATAACACGGATCAGCAAAAAGTTATGGAAGCTTGAGTTAATTAAAAGGCAACAGCTGGTTGATAATAAGAAGGAAGTGTACTATCGACTAACCGCAAAGGGACAAAAGCTGTATAAGATTCATCACCAGTTGCATCAGGACATTGAACAGCGATTTAAGAGCTTTCTGGATAAATACACACCGGAGCAATTAGCATTTTCCCGCGAACTGCTGGAGGACTTGCTGAATTGGGATTTCTGATATCGTAGACAGAGGGGCACCATCACACTGATGGTGTCCTTTTTATTGTCTCGGGGTCTTCTTGACAAATGAAACCATTCTTCCTACAATTTGATCGACCGATCAATTTTTTAGTTAATTGATCAAAAATAAGCATCAGGAGTGGAAAAGCAATGACTGATTCTTTTATTGCCGAGGCTAGAAGAGAGCAGATTGTTCTTGCTTGCATTGATACATTGGAAGAGGTCGGCTATCACAACTTAAGCTTAACGAAGGTAGCAAAAAAAGCCAGGATCAGCACAGGGCTTATTTCCTATCACTTTCATGACAAGCTTGATCTCATGAATCATACTTTGCAGTTTCTGGTAGCGAAGCAACTTGATTTTATTCGTAGGAACGTTGTGCTATCACATTCTGCAACAAAAAAACTGGAAGCTTTTATAAAGGCACATCTGACCTATCAAGAAACCCATTATAAACATACGATTGCCTTGATTGAGATTGTCTTTACTGCTCGGAATGAAAACGGGGTGCCTTATTACAGAATGGAAGACGAACAGGAAGAGGACGGACTAAGAACGATATTAGTGGATATTCTCAAGGAAGGCCAACAGAATGGGGAATTTACGTCATCCTTTCAAACAGAAATAGTCGCATCCTTTATTATCGGAGCGATCGAAGAAAGAATGCTTAAGCCAAATTCATCTATACCTATGGAGCAATACGCCGTTGAGCTCGTAAAAATGGTGATGAAGCTCATTGGCTAACGATACCGTTGAACTTTTGGCAACGAAAGAGGAGAGGATCATATGTCCGTTTTACCTCATATGAAAACGGCGGAGACAAAAAAACGTGCCGTTTCATTAGATCTGGCCAGAGGCGCTATGTTACTACTTATAGCACTCGCGCATGCCCCACTGTATCTGTACGCTCTGGAACCCGGGATCGTTCACAGAATGGAAAGTCAGAATTTCTTTGATCAAGTTGTCAATCTTTTTGGCATGCTCATCATCGATAACAGAGCGAGAGCGATGTTTGCTGTTTTATTTGGTTATGGTTTGGTACTGGCTTTTGATAGTCAAATGGCGAAAGGTAAAAGAGAAAAAGATGCTTTAAAGGCGGTCCGGAGGCGTTCCTGGTATTTGATAGTATTTGGAGCCGTTTTAGTGGTGATCATTGGCGGTCAAGATATTTTAATGGCCTACGGGGTAGCTGGACTTCTCGTCAGTTGGCTGTTAACACGTGAAATCAAGACTCTGATCCGAACCTTTATTGTTATCACGGTATTCTATATTATCGCCAATCCGATAATGTGGGGTTTCACGATGGAATCCATCGGAGATTATGGGTTTCCTCCAGAGCTTTTAACTACAGACACTTATCTTAGCACGCTGATACTTAGCTTAACTCATTTTCCGTTTATTCCCTTTTTTATTCATGGTATGTTCCCGATTCTTCCTTCCGTTTTGCTGGGTATGTGGATTGCCAACTATCAATTATTAACCAAGCCCGAGCAACAGTTACGAACACTTTCTATTATTACAACGATCGGCTTAGCTGTTTCCATACTAGGAGCACTGCCTGTAACCTTTATTGGGAGCAGATGGAACCCAAGCTTTTTTCTCGCTGGTTTCGTTTATGGATTCCACATTTTAACTGGAATTGCTGGAGGATTAGCTTATGCGGCTTTCTTTGGAATCATTGGGGCAAAGGTAAAAAAAGCGGGGCCTTTACTCCAGTCGTTTATGGCTTTAGGAAAACGTTCCTTGACATTCTATGTATGGAATGAGGCGATGCTGGTTTTATTCTTGTCGCCAGTAGCACTTGATTTAGGGGGACGAGTTAGTAACGGAATGGCTGCTTTGGTTGCGGTTGGAATATGGATTCTCTCTCTGCTATTGGCCACGATTTTAGAAAAATACAAGCTGAACGGACCATTAGAATTCCTAATGAGACGAATGGTACATAAAAATAATAATTAGTAACTTCTCATTTGCGCAGGGGTAGTGCCTTCTTTTTTCAATCGATTATAATAGCGTATAAAAGCCATTTATGGTTAGGAGAAAGAGGGAACCTTCATGACTTATACCACTCAGGAAAGCGGTGTTTTTCCAGCAGTCTGTTCACTTGATTGCCCGGACCAATGTGGATTGCTCCTTCATAAAAAAGAGGGGAAAATCGTCAAAATTGAAGGGGATCCGAACCATCCGGTGACGAAGGGGAATATTTGCAACAAAGTCCGCAACATGACAGAGCGCATCTACGATCCCAAGCGACTCACGCATCCGTTGAAGCGTGTTGGCAAAAAAGGGAGCGGGGAGTTTATTCGAATCAGCTGGGAGGAAGCTATTACCACCATAACTGAACGCTGGCGTGCCTTGATCGACTCAGACGGTCCCGAGAGCATTTTGCCTTACAGCTTTTACGGGAACATGGGGCGGATTAGTGTGGAAGGCATGGATCGCCGTTTTTTCCATCGTATGGGGGCTAGTCAACTTGACCGGACGATATGCAACAGTGCAGGGGCTGTAGGGTACAGCTACACGATGGGCGGAGCGTTTGGAACAGATCCGGAAGACACTGTTCATTCCAAGCTGTTCATCATGTGGGGGATCAATACGGTTAGCACGAACATGCATCAAGTGGTGTTTGCAGAACAGGCTCGAAAAAATGGAGCGAAGATCGTCGTGATTGATGTCCACAAAAATCAGACGGGTCGCTGGGCTGATTGGTTTATCCCGATTTTGCCTGGAACAGATACGGCTTTGGCGCTGGGCATCATGCATGTGCTTTTTGCAGAAAACTTGGTGGATTCAGCCTTTATGGAAAAGTATACGGTAGGACATGAAGAGCTTAAGGAACATGTTCGTACCTACGATCCTACTACCGTATCAGCTATAACGGGTGTCCCTGTCGACGATATTTACAAGTTGGCGAGAATGTATGGCACCACATCCCCGTCCTTTATTCGCATTGGAAATGGCATTCAGCATCACGACAATGGTGGAATGTGTGTAAGGACGATAGCTTGTCTTCCGGCCCTGACAGGGCAGTGGCTTGTCAAAGGCGGTGGGGCCAATAAAGGGAATAAAGGCTTCTTGGAGCACAACAAGCTTGCCCTGCAGCGACCAGATTTGCTGGCAAATAAACAGACGAGAGTCATCAATATGAATGAACTTGGAAAAGCGTTGCTCGATACAGAGCCGCCGGTGAAATCGCTCTTCGTCTACACGAGCAATCCGGCCATTGTTGCACCAGAAGGAAACAAAGTACGGCAGGGCTTGGCGAGAGAGGATTTGTTCACGGTCGTACATGACTTATTTTTGACGGAGACGGCTCTTTATGCCGATATCGTTTTGCCTGCGACGTCCTCTTATGAAAATACGGACTTTTACACGTCGTATTGGCATCATTACATTCAACTTCAGCAACCGGTGATCGCCCCATTTGGAGAGAGCAAGTCCAATACGGATGTTTTCCGCTTGCTGGCTGCTGCCATGGGATATGACGAACCTGCTTTTCAAGACAGTGATGCTGAGATGGTCAGACAGGCGTTGAAGGGGCACGGCAATCCTCATTTGGAAGGAATCACGTATGAAACTTTGGTCGAAAAACAATATGCCAAAGCGAATTTGGAACCCTTCTTTTTGGAACATCTCCCAACTCCAAGTGGCAAAATTGAGCTTTACTCGCAAGCAATGGCAAAAAGAGGGCTCCCCCCATTACCGACGTACACGCCATTGGTGAATGATGGGGATTTCCCGTATTTATTTGTCCCTGGGCCCAATCACAATTATTTGAACTCCACGTTCTCGAATAATGAAAAACATCAGAAGATGGAGAAAATACCGCGCTTGCATATGAATGTGGCAGATGCGTCTGCATCAGGCATTAGTGACGGAGATACGGTCCGCATATGGAATGAGCGGGGAGAATGCGAGCTAGTTGTATCGATAGGAGAAAATGTTTTACCGGGAGTGGTGGTTAGTCAAGGCTTGTGGGCTGATGCTCCTCACTCAAAGCATTATGTAAATGCGCTGACCCCGGATCGCATCGCGGACATGGGGGGAGGAGCTACCTTTTTTTCCGGACGTGTCGATGTGGAAAAGGTCATATGATAAAAATCAGCGAGTGTCTCGATTGTAGCCGGACACTCGCTGGTTACTTTTATTACCCGAAAGGATGGGATGGTTTATAGTGAGGGAGTTGTCCAATGATCATAGTTGCTGTAGAACCAATTCACCTTAATTATTTTTGAGCTTTACACAAAAGCAGCATGTCTTTAATGATATCTACGACAACATTTGGCTGATCAATATGAATGGCATGTCCAGCATTTTCAACGATGATATGCTTGCTGCGGGTTGATAATTTTGTAAGCTCTTTATGTAAGTGGACCCAAGCAGCCATAGATTCGGGATTATGATGAGGTTGTAATGTACCCGATACGACAATGAGTGGCTTGTTGCCAAGTGATTTAGAATTTCGAGCTTGTTCAAAGCTTTCTTCCATCTCTTGAATAGAACCTTCCAGAACAAACTGACCATAGTACGCTGCTTGAACTTCTTCAGAGAACAAAGGCACCATGACTTTATTTTGATCTTCATGACATGGATCTAATAAAATCACTCCGGCAACCTCTTCTGGGAATGTACTTGCATATAGTCGAACATTCAATCCCCCAAAAGAGTGCCCGACCAAAACGTAAGGGGGAGACACGTTTGCTTTCTGAAGCAAGCTTCTAAGATTCTCAATGATTTGCTGACTATGACGAGGTCTTTTATCACTTTCACTTTCCCCTATACCTGCTCGGTCATAAATGAACATCCTAGTATGCTTTGAAATGTCACCACCAATCGAACTCCAGTAGTTCAACGTACACCCATAACCAGAATCAAAAACCACCGTCGGAAAATCACTTATTTCACCAAAATATTTAAAACATAGTCTAACTCCACCGATGTCGAGCTTTTGACTCATTTCATTTATTCCAATGTCACTCATTTTATCTCCTCCAGATTTTTTTTCATTTGGTTCATTTCCACAAACCATGCAATCATCCTTTTTTTGTAAGGGAGCTTGGGTGAACCATAAGAAATGAGGAGACGATCAAATTGCAAAACAATTTTAACTTGGCTATACCCTTTGCATTCAAAAAAGTGTCCCTACCGCACATGGCAGAGGGACACTTTCTTATGTCACTTACAGGACAAAGCTGACGACGACACCAGACAAAAGACTAACCAGCGTGGCACCGAACAACAGCTTCAACCCAAAGCGAGCAACCACATTGGATTGTTTCTCATTCAATCCTTTCACCGCACCAGCGATAATGCCGATGGAGGAGAAGTTCGCGAACGAAACGAGGAAGACGGAGAGAATTCCTACTGTACGTGGACTCAGTTCAGATACGACTTTGCCCAGCTCGATCATGGCTACAAACTCGTTTGTTACGAGCTTCGTCGCCATGATACTACCAGCCGTCATCGCTTCCGCAAAAGGAATGCCCATCAGGATGGCAAAAGGAGCGAAGACGAACCCGAGCATTTCTTGGAACGTCCAGCCGAAAATCATACCGAACAAGCTATTCACAGCAGCGATCAAAGCTACGAAACCGAGCAGCATTGCGCCCACGACTACCGCTACCTTGAAGCCGTCCATGATGTACTCGACGAGCATTTCGAAAAAGGACTGCTTTTCATTGGTTTGAATCTCCAGTAAATCTTCTTCTTCGTTCACTGTATAAGGGTTGACGATCGATGCGATAATAAAGCCGCCAAACAGATTCAAGAACAGGGCCGTGACAACGTATTTCGGCTCAATCATCGTCATGTACGCACCGACAATCGACATCGAAACAGTGGACATAGCAGACGCGCAAAGCGTATACAGACGGTGCTCCGGCAAGGAGCCGAGCTGCTTTTTCACAGTGATGAAGACTTCATTTTGGCCGACAATAGCAGAAGCAACAGCGTTGTAAGACTCTAGCTTACCCATGCCGTTAATTTTGCTCAGAACAAAGCCAATTGCCTTCATGATAATCGGCAAAATCTTGAAGTGTCGCAAAATACCGATCAGGACGGAAATGAAGACGATTGGGAGTAATACGCCAAGGAAAAAGGACATTTGTCCTTCGTTTGCCAGATTGCCAAATACGAAATTGATCCCTTCCGCAGCAAAAGCAAGAAGCTTTTCAAACGATTTGGAAATGGCTGAAACGAATATAAACCCAAACTTGGTATGCAGAAGAAGAAAGGCGAGCAAAAATTGCAGAGCAATCATGACGATGATCGGTTTGTATTTGACCTGTTTACGTCCATTGCTTCCTAATAATGCTAACCCGATCACGATGAATAAGCCAGCGATGGGAATGATGAAATTCATTACAACCTCCAAGAAATTAAATAGTGCTAAACTTAAAAGGCAAAAAAACGCACTTCCCGACAAGAGAAGTGAAAGCGGTTTATATTCTATCATCCTGATAATATGATTGCAATTTATATGTATGTTCAGAATTATTATCCGTTGGCGTTTGGAACGCTGAAATCGGGCGTACTAGCATAAGCCCACCACCATACGGTTTAAGGAGGAGGTGAAATCCTTGGATGAGTTGCAGAGGCTCAAGCAGTTTATCACTTCAGCAGAGCATGTCTGGACTCAGATCGCGAATTCGCCGAGAGGAAAGCTCGTTTATACCGTAAACGGTGTGGATTACACGCCATTGCCCGAAAAGTACAACACCAAACGAAAAATCTCCCGTATTTTCCGCCGGTATTGGGGGAAGCAATTGACGGAAGTGATGATTCGGAATCTCCATTTGCGGATGCTAAAAGGTAAGCTCTGTGTTCCTTATCGTGACATCCCACCTTTTCCTGCAACCGTTTTGTCTTTGCAGATTAAAGTGAATCTGCCGGATCATCGGACCGTGGCTGCGATACTGAGCGGGGGAGGGAAAAAAACAAGAGTGGACTACCGGTTGATCCGAGTCGGCGCAACCAAATCGTTCACGATCATGAAACGCTCAGGCGAGCAGTTTGATCTGAGATATCAATCTCTTGCTACCATACCCCTCAACCCGAAGGCACAACCCGTACGTAGAACCAAGCAACGGGGAAAAAACAAAAAGTAACGAAAAGCTCCTCAATTCCCCCGAATCATAAGGGGCGAGGAGCTTTTGTTAGCATATCGGATTTTCGTATAGCTAGGCTCGAATGGAAACACGGTACTCCCGGAGCCAATAATCCAGTTGTCCAAGATAGGCGAACAACTGGGGTGTACTCATGAGCTGACCAAAAAACGGAATGCTCGAAGCCTGTGCATCTGACTCGGCAATTTTTCGAATTGTTGGAACATCTACCAGTTGTAGCAGTGGAGAGGAAGAGTCGTTTAAAATATCCAGCAGCCAAGAGCGAACGGCTTCCGTATAGGCGGGATTATGTGTTTTCGGATACGGGCTTTTCTTGCGATACAAAACCTCATCAGGCAAGATTCCTTCCATGGCTTTTCGTAAAATGCCTTTTTCCCGTTTCCCGTGCGTCTTCATATCCCATGGGATGTTCCAGACGTATTCCACGATGCGGTGGTCACAGAACGGGACCCGCGCTTCCAGACTGGCCGCCATACTCATTCGGTCTTTGCGATCCAACAGCGTGTTCATGAACCACGTTATATTCAAATAAAACATTTCACGTCGGCGAGCTTCAATCGGATCTTCGCCTGGAAGATGTGGGACTTCATCGAGAGATTCCTCATATCGCATGGCTACGTATTCCTCGGGTTTGACCCAATCACACAGCTCAGGTGATAGCCAGGAGGCACGTTCTTTCGTTGCTCTCGACCAAGGGAACGTTCCGGCATGTAGCAAGTCTTCTCGGTGAAACCATGGATACCCGCCAAATACTTCATCAGCGCATTCGCCAGAGAGGACGACGGTCGTCTCTTTTTTTATTTCGCGGCAAAACAGGTAAAGGGACGCATCTACATCAGCCATCCCCGGCAGGTCGCGGGCGAGTGTCGCTGTTTTCAAGGATTCGATCAAATCGTCAGTGTCGAACTCAATCGTGTGGTGCTGGGTTCCGAGAAACTTTGTAACGAGTTGCACATAAGGTTCATCCTCATTCGGTTGAAAAGCACTCGCCGTAAAATGTTTTCGGTTGTCGACGTAATCGATGGAGTAGCTGTGCAGGGTTCCGCGGCCCGTTTTTTGAAAATGATCTGCCGCAACAGCTGTAATAATGCTTGAATCCAACCCGCCTGACAAGAGGGTAGAAACGGGCACATCCGCAACCAATTGGCGTTCAATCGAATCCGTGACTAACTCCCTGACACGTTCCGCAGTTGTCTTTAGGTCATCCGTATGTGGGTGGCTTTCGAGTTGCCAGTAGCGCTTTTGCTTGACGCCATCACGCGTCACCAACAGATAGGAGCCGGGCCGAACCTCGTGTACGTTGTGAAAAACTCCATGGCCAGGCGTACGAGCGGGACTGATTCCGAAAACCTCCGCCAAGCCTTCACGAGAGAGCTCTGGCTTGACTTCGGGATGAGCGAGCAAGGCTTTTAGCTCGGAGGCGAGCAGAAATGAACTGCCTCTTTGTGCATAAAACAGCGGCTTAACCCCCATACGGTCACGACCGACAAACAATCTTTGTTCGCGTTCGTCCCAGATCGCAAAAGCAAAGATGCCGTTTAGCTTTGACAAACAATCGGGGCCCCACTCCAAATACGTGTGCAAAAGCACCTCCGTATCCGAATGAGATTGAAAAGTATGTCCGCTAGCAAGCAGTTCTGCTCGCAAATCCTCGGTATTGTACAATTCACCATTGTAAATCATGGTGCAGGCATGTTTGTTTTTGAGAGCCGACATAGGCTGCTGTCCGCCAGCAGGGTCTACGACCACAAGGCGACGATGACCGAGGGCCGCTCGAGGAGTCAGCCAAAAGCCTTCTGCATCAGGGCCTCGATCCTTGAGGCATTGGGTCATTTTTTGCAGCACATCACGTTCACCAGATAAGTCCTTTTCCCAATCAATCCATCCTACAATTCCACACATGGTATGATCACCCTTCTCCTGAAGCATTGCACACACAGCGTATGCAATTAGCCTAGCGAGGTTGTCTGTCCAGCAGGGAAATGACAGCAATATGCGGAATTTATAGAAGATTTAAACTAAGGGAGGCTGCGGTGGACAATCTCACGTTATTGCTCATTGAAAGAATGGGCATTCTTTTGACGCTAGCATTTATTTTGACAAGGACACCGCTGTTTCGACAGCTCTTAGACCGCGAATTGCACGTAGGGACTTCAATCGCATTTTCCGTCATGTTCGGATTGTTTGGGATTGCAGGTACATATGCAGGAGTGGTCGTGCAAGGGGAGAGCTATCTTCCTGCGTTTTGGATTTTTCGTTTGTCCTATGACGAGATAATCGCCAATTCTACTTTGGTAGGAGTCGTCATTGGAGGTTTGTTAGGAGGGCCTCTCGTTGGCCTGGGGGCAGGTGTCATTGCTGGGCTTCATGTCTTTCAATTGGGCGGATTCGCCGCAGCACCGATGGGCTTGTCGATCCCGATCACGGGGTTGCTGGCAGGATACGTAGCGCGTTTTTTCTCACAGGAGCGGGTTATTTCTCCGTCCAAAGCCATGTTCATTGGCATGTTCGCACCCATTATTCAGATGTCGCTTTTATTGATCATGGCAGCTCCGCCTGAGCTGGCGCGAACCATGGTCAACGTGATTGGGATTCCAATGGTGCTCACGAACAGTGTTTCGATTGCGATTTTTACGACGATGATACGGGTTGCCTTACAAGAGGCAGAACGTTCGGCAGCCATTGAAGCGGAGCGTTCCTTTACGATAGCGGAAAGAATTTTGCCACATCTGAAAAGGGGGCTTACACCGCAAACGGCTCAGTCAGCAGCCCTCGTCTTACAAAAAGAAACGAAAGCAGCGGCGGTTGCGGTAACCGATCGAGAACGGCTTCTAGCACATGTAGGAGTGGGGGCGGATCATCATCATCCCGGAGAAGCGATCCATAGTGAGCTCGATATGCGGGCCCTGTATAGCGGTGGAATCGACAAGGGGTTGACGCGAGAGAGCGTCGGATGCAAGCGCAAAAATTGTAACCTGCATGCCGCGATTCTCGTGCCGATTAAAGAGGGGGACAGCGTCGTTGGTCTGATCAAACTCTATTATCGGAGGCCGCAACAAATAGGAAAAGTCCAGGAAGCATTGGCAAAAGGGCTTGGCAACCTGATCTCCAATCAATTGACCCTGTCTCTCACGGAACAAATGAAAGGGTTAATGAAGGATGCTGAGTTGCGGATGCTACAGGCGCAGATTCATCCTCACTTTTTGTTCAACACGTTGAATTCCATTGTGACCTTGATACGAATTGATCCGCAGCTAGCTCGGCATATGACCGTTCAGCTTGGCGTGTTCATGCGATTCAACCTGAAGCTCACAGCGAGTCCGCTTGTCACCGTGAGACAGGAGCTGGATCACCTGCATGCTTATTTGGAAATTATCAAAATCAGATTTTCCGAGCAATTCGCCGTTCGCACTATCATTGATGCGGGGGTAGAGGAAGCCCTTATTCCTCCTGGCACGTTGCAGCCGTTAGTTGAGAACTGCATTCAGCATGGTGTTCGCGACATCACGAACGGCGGTGAGATCATTCTCCATGTGAAACGGGAGGATGTGCATGTTGTTTTTCAAATCGAAGATAATGGCCAAGGCTTTCCTGACAACTTGCTGCCCGTTTTGGGAAAGGTGCCGATGGAGAGTAAGGAGGGCAACGGAATTGGCATCCATAATGTCAACCAACGTCTGATCAGCTTGTGCGGACAAGATGCCCAACTTCATTTTGCCAACAAACAAGAAGGCGGCAGTATGATTACGTTTACGATTCCGATTACAAAAGAGGTGAGTGCCTGATGCCAATACGCGTCATGATTGCAGAAGATGAGCGACTAGCACGCGAAGAACTGAGCTATTTACTGCTACAAGAAGGAGATGTAGAACTGCTGCCCTATGCCACCAATGGACGAGAGCTGTTGGAGATGGTCGATGTCCACGAACCGGATGTCGTCTTCCTCGATATGAAAATGCCTGAGCTGGAAGGAGCGCAGGCAGCGAGAATGCTCGCCTCACGCAAGCAGCACCCCCTCATCGTTTTTTGTACTGCGTATGAGGAATTTGCCATCGATGCGTTTAAGCTTTACGCCGTCGATTATTTGTTGAAGCCTATGGAGCCAAAGCGGCTGGTAGAAACGATGCAACGGATACGAGAGCGTCTGGTCAAGCCGAAAGTAGAGCCTGTCCAGACAAAACGGACCAAGCTGTTGGTAGAAGACAACAGCAGATTAGTGGTCATTGATCCAGTAACGATTGTCTATGCGGTGCGGGAGGAGCGATATGTGCAAATCGTCACCCAAACGGCTACCTATTCGACGCGGATGACTCTGACACAACTGGCGGAAAAGCTTTTTGCATATGATTTTTTCCGTACCCATAAAAGCTATTTGGTCAATCTCCAATTCGTGAGCGAGCTAGAGCCATGGTTCAACGGTGCCTACAATCTGATTTTGAAGGGAGAAGGCAGACCGCGTATTCCCGTATCTCGGACCTCTGCCAAAGATTTGCTCAAACGTCTCGAGGAGTAAGCCTAGCGATCCATCGTTTGCAGATTGTGGTTAAAATTCTGCCACTGACACGCTCTCCCCGACATCTTACGCAGAAAAATACACGGATAAAAAAGCATTCTCTACAATATAGGAAGCGCTTACATTTCGTAGATGAGGGGGAGGTTCCCATGGGCAAATCCGCTTCGGCAAAAAAAGCCGAGGATCAGAAGAAGCAGGCTGTTGATTATGCAGCAGTGATTCAGTCAGCTACTTTCAAAGAGCTTTTGAGAAGAAAAAAAGCGTTTATTTTGCCATCTTCTATTTTTTTCTTCGTGTTTTACTTTACCCTTCCGATTTTAACCTCTTACTTCACCGTATTGAATCAACCGGCATTTGGAGCCATTTCGTGGGCGTGGGTATTTGCCTTTGCTCAGTTCGTCATGACATGGGGTCTCTGTATTCTGTACACCAAGCGGGCAGAGCAGTTTGATCAACTCGTAGAGAAAATCAAACAAGAGGCAGGTGGAAGGGGCTAATGAACGTTACTGCATTTTTACTTTTTCTCGTCATTGTATTGTTGACACTGATCATTACCTTTTACGCTTCCAAAAAGACGAATACGACCAGTGAGTTTTATACCGCTGGAGGAGGACTGACGGGTTGGCAAAACGGCCTCGCGATTGCGGGAGATTACATGTCGGCAGCTTCCTTCCTGGGGATCGCCGGAATGATTGCGCTGAGCGGGTTTGATGGCTTTTTCTACAGTATCGGCTTTCTCGTCGCGTATCTCGTTGTGCTCTACTTGGTAGCAGAGCCTTTGCGTAATTTGGGAAAATACACGATGGCTGATATGATAGCCGCGCGTTTTGACAATAAAAAGGTTCGTGGTGTCGCCGCTCTCAATTCGATTGCCATCTCGATTTTTTATATGATCGCGCAATTGGTTGGAGCAGGGGCCTTGATCAAGCTGCTCTTGGGGCTGGATTACACGACCTCCGTATTGATCGTAGGGGCATTGATGACGATCTACGTCGTATTCGGCGGGATGACGGCAACCTCGTGGGTGCAGATCGTCAAAGCAGTTTTGTTGATGGTCGGGACATTTATTATCTCCATGATGGTTTTCGCCAAATTCGATTTTAATCTTTTGAAAATGTTCGAGCAAATGAAGACGGTGACACCATTGGGAGAGCAATTCCTCAATCCTGGCAACAAGTTTAAAGTGGGACTTGATACGATTTCCCTGAATCTCGCGCTTGTGCTCGGAACAGCTGGATTGCCGCATATTTTGATTCGTTTCTTCACCGTAAAAGATGCCACGACAGCTCGCAAGTCGGTCGTGTACGCGACGTGGATTATTGGTGCCTTCTATGTCATGACGATCTTCCTCGGCTTCGGAGCGGCAGCGTTTGTAGGAGCGGGAAATATGGACCCAGCAGGCAACATGGGGGCTCCCCTGCTAGCGCAAGCACTCGGCGGTAACTTCTTGTTCGCCTTCGTATCTGCGGTTGCCTTCGCTACCATTCTCGCAGTAGTGGCTGGGCTGGTGCTGACAGCGGCTTCTGCCTTCGCGCACGACTTTTACGGACACGTATTACGTCAAGGAAAAGCAACAGAAAATGAGCAAATGAAGATGGCCAAATGGGCGTCTGTCGGAGTCTCGATTGTCTCTATCCTGCTCGCCTTGTTTGCGCAAAATCTGAATGTGGCTTTCCTAGTTGCCCTGGCTTTTGCAGTAGCGGCGAGTGCAAATCTACCAGTGATTTTGTTTACGATCTTCTGGAAAAGATTCAATACAGCAGGAGCAATCAGCGGGATGCTCGTCGGATTGTTCAGTGCTCTCATTCTGGTTGCGTTGAGTCCGAATGTTTGGAATCCTGTGGCTGGAAAAGCCATTTTGGTCGGCGAAGCGCTGTTTCCATTGCCGAATCCGGGTATTGTCTCGATCCCGTTAGGGTTTTTGGCAGCGTGGATCGGAACCTTGTTGTCCAGCTCCCGTGATGATAAGAAGTACGATGAAATTTTGGTGAAAGCGAATACAGGAATGAAAGATTCAGCGTAGAAACAGTAAACGTAGGAAGCTCATGCCACGAAGAGAAGGCTGGGGTTAGCCCCTGGTCTTTTTTTCATTTTTGCAAGAAGGGAGAGGTATTGTCCGTGACGACGATCATCTTTTTCCTTGCCGTCATTATCGGAACGATGGCCATCACTTACTCAGCTGCCAAACAGACTGGGACGACGAGAGACTTCTATGCAGCAGGAAATCGTTTGAACGGGTTACAAAATGGCATTGCCATTGCAGGCGATTACATGAGTGCTGCCTCGTTTTTGGGGATTGCGGGAACGATTGCGATGTACGGCTTCGACGGGTTCGTGTATGCGATTGGCTTTTTTGTCTCTTATCTGATTATTTTGTTTTTAGTTGCGGAGCCATTGCATAATTTGGGGCGCTATACGTTGGCAGACGCGATTGCCGTCCGGTTTGACAGTCGTTGGCTGCGTGGCGTTGTTGCCTGTACGACTCTATTAATTACGATTTTTTACATGCTGGCGCAATTAGTTGGGGCGGGTGCCCTCATTCATTATTTATTGGGAGTGCGTTACGATACGGCGGTCCTGATTGTCGGGAGCCTGATGACATTTTACGTCGTGTTCGGCGGGATGGTAGCGACCTCGTGGGTTCAGATTATTAAAGCGATTTTGCTCCTGACAGGTACATTGATCCTAAGTCTGACGGTGTTTGCGCGTTTTGATTGGAGCTTCTCTGAAATGTTTTCCCATGTAAGTACGATTACACCTCTTCAGGAACAGTTCTTGCAGCCGGGTAATCAACTTCATGATCCACTGGAAACGATCTCCCTGCATTTGGCTTTGATTCTCGGTACCGCGGGACTTCCCCATATTATCTCCCGGTTGTTCACAGTCAAGGACGCAAAGACGACTCGAAATTCGATTTACACCGCTACCTGGGTCATCGGCGCCTTTTATTTAATGACGATCTTTCTCGGTTTCGGGGCGAGCACGTTTGTAGGCTATGAGGCATTGAAAAATGTCGGCTTCGGGGGAAATCTGACCGTTACGCTATTGGCGGATGCTCTCGGTGGAGAGTTTTTGATGGCGTATATTGCTGCCGTTGCCTTCGCGACGATATTGGCAGTCGTGACAGGGCTAGTGCTCTCCGCCTCTTCTGCGTTCGCGCATGATGTCTACAGTCATCTTATCAGGCGAGGGGAGGCATCGGAAAAAGAACAGGTCACCATGGCAAAGCTTTCATCAGTAGCGGTGGGCGTGATCTCCATTTGGCTGGCTATCGGTGCAGAAAAAATGAACGTGGCGATTCTTGTTGCGCTAACGTTTGCGGTAGCAGCATCATCCAATTTGCCACTGCTGTTGTTTACGTTGTATTGGAAGCGGTTTACCGTGCGAGGAGCGATTTGTGGCGTCCTGACAGGGTTAACGGCATCAGTAGTCCTTGTCATTTTGGGACCGACTGTTATGCATCCCTTAACCGGACTTATTCGTGCGGAGCCACTATTTCCACTGACGAATCCTGGATTGGTCTCTATACCACTCGGCTTTTTAGGGGCGGTGCTCGGAACACTACTGGATCGACCTGATCCGGATGCCGAAATGAAGTACCAACGTGTACTGCTTCAGGCGTTGACGGGAATCCGAGTTCCACCTGGGGAAACGCAGCAGGAATCTGCATAAAGCCTTTCCGTGTGCCCCACTCTAGGAGTAGAAGGAGGAGGGGCAAGTGGGTACGACGAAAGAGTCAGACGCTTTATCACATGACCAGCCAGACGTTTATGAGCGCGCAAGGCTGGCACTGGATGATTTGATTGAGGAGCTATGTGAAGCGCTGGAAGAGGAAGATACCGAAGCCTATAAGCGAAAAGGCTATGAAATGATTGGAAGCTACTTTCGTGAGCCGGTCAATACCGGGGAGTTAACCTTGATTTATGCAGCGGTGCTTGCAGATATCCTCTATAAGCTGGAGTTGACACAGCAAGCGCAAGACGTAACGATGGTCCGGGATGAGTACAGCATGATGAAAAAAGACGATTGAGTGGCGACTCCGTTTGAGGGTCGCCTTTTTCATTGGCGCGACCCGGCCCTGCATGTTTCATTGGGCAATTATTCATACTACGGGTAAACGACATCAAAATGGGTGATTGGTATGGAAAAGGTCGGGCTCGTTTTGCAGGGAGGGGGTAGCCGTGGGATATATACTGCTGGCGTTTTGGATTACTTTATGGAGCAGGAGCTATACATCCCGTATGTGATTGCCGTGTCAGCAGGTGCGTGCAATGGAGCGGCTTACTTGGCGAGGCAGCGCGGATTGGGCAAGATTTATCATATGAAATACATTCGCGATCCCCGATACTTTCACTATAAAAATTTGATCAAGAAGCGCTCACTATTTGGTATGGATTTTATTTTCAATGAGATGCCTAACAAGCTGGAACCGTTTGCCTTTGATCGGTTTCGCGAAGCGAAGGAAAAGTTTGTCGTCGTTACGACGGATTGCACGACAGGGGAAGCTGTTTACTTTACGAAAGACGACTGTGAGGATATTTTCCATGTGATTCGAGCTTCGTGCAGTCTTCCGTTTCTATCGCCCAAGGTTACGATCAACGGACGTAAGCTATGGGATGGAGGCATCGTGCATCCGGTACCTTTCATGAAGTCCATGCTTGATGGCAATCAAAAGCATATTATTGTGCTTACTTCTTCATGTCCGCCAAGTGAGTGGATGCGCAAGCTTTCGTTTGTCGAGCGTCTTTTTTCCAGAAGTACGCGCTTGTGCCAAGCTTTTATTCGTCATTTTCGCATCTATTACGAGACTTTAGAGCAGGTCAAAGAGATGCAGAAGGAAGGTAAAGCGTTTGTTATCGCACCTCCTGCGGGTACCTTTCTACGAGGTTTTGAACGTCAAGAGGAGAAGCTGGAGCATTATTACAGACAAGGCTACCAGGATGCTCATACCCAATTTTCTGGGCTTTGTACATGGCTTGGTCTTGGCAGGAACAGCTGAAAAATGAGGAGATATCTGCCTAGCGGATGTTTTTTCGGCAAAATCACGTGAAACAGGTTTTTCCAAAGCGAAGAAAGGGAAGAAGCATCAGGGGAGGATGGAATCAGGAGGAAAGACCCCATGAAATATGTGAATGTAGACCTAGTAGAGCCAGGAGACGTTTTGGCTCGAAGCATTTATACAAGCGAGGGCTTGACGCTCTTGCATGCAGGTGTCCAGCTGACTGTCGGAATGATTAATAAATTGCGTCGGTTTGGCGTCACGATGCTAAGCATCAAAGACCCGCTGCTCGATGAAGTGAAAGAGCAGGAGGTCGTCACGGAGACTACTCGGAAGGACGCAATCCGCAATCTGTCACAAGCGATTTCGTGTGTGCAGTCTGGAAAAAATTTTGATGTCCGCGGCATTCAAAAATCAGTGGGAAGTATCATCGACGAAACCTTAAGAAATCGTCGCGTGCTCTTGAATCTGGGAGAAATTCGCACGACTGACAATGCTATGTACATTCATTCCTTGAATGTGTGCATGATGGCGACAGTAATGGGCGTAGGATTAGGCTATAATACGGCTCAATTAAAAGAGCTCGCCATCGGAGCCCTCTTGCATGACATTGGAAAGCTGTCAGTCGACAAGGAAGCCCCAGCCTATAAAAAGAACAGCAAGACTAATCATCATACGTGGCTGGGCTTTGATCTGTTGCGAAAAAAACATGAAATGAGCATTGTGTCCGCGCACGTTCCTTTGCAGCATCATGAATGGGTGGATGGTAGTGGGCAGCCACGAGGACTGACTGGCGATGAGATTCATGATTTCGCTAAGATTGTTGCGATTTGTAACTACTATGATAATCTCATCTCGCCTTTTTCAGCGGAAGACGAGACGTTGCCTGCGTATGAGGCTTGCGAAAAAGTCATGGGGCTCGCGGAGAAACGCTTTGATCATAAAATGGTCATTCACTTTTTGCGCTCGATTGCCATGTACCCGACAGGAACCTCGCTGAAGCTGTCGACAGGAGAGATCGGGGTGATTATTGACCAAAATAGAGGCTTGCCTTCACGTCCAGTCGTTCGGGTCATTCGAAGAGACCAGCAGGCGACTCGGCGGATGGTGGATGATCATGAGATTACGGACATTGATTTGAGTGAGAAGCCTACTATTTTTATCACTGCTGTCATGGACTAGGACAGTGAAAGAATAGGACTCCCTATCAGGGAATATCCCTACCAAGATCAGGGAAAACCCCTACATACACGTAGGGCCCACAGGGCTACAATGGACTCAAGGCAGATGGGTACATAGAGCTACACCGCATTTGCCAGATGAAAAAGAGGAAGGACGTGTCATTATGTCCCGTATTCTAGTCCCTGTTGATTTCTCAGCGCAGTCCATTCAGGCGGTCCGCTTTGCGCTGGCATACGCCAAAAATAAGCATGATATCACATTGCTTCATGCCATCTCTCCGTTCCCTTCACGCAATGTTGTCAGAAGGTTGGGACGAGATGTTGTAGAAGATTATCAATTGGATGAGGCAAGAGAAGATCTGAAAAAATTCCTGTCGATTGTTGAAGAAGCCGGTATCACGTATGAATTGGAGATTGAGTTCGGAGAGCCGCATGAAGTCATTGCGAAGCACGCTGCGAATGACTATGCCGCTATCGTAATGGGAACACATGGCTACGGCCGCATTACAGGCTTTCTATTGCAAAGTGTCAGCTATCCGACACTCCATGATGTTAAAGTTCCGGTCTTCCTCATTGCAGAGGAGACAGATGAGAACCGCTTCCCTTGGAATAAAGTACTCATTGCAGTAGATGGCTCCGATCATTCGATGGAAGCTGCGAAAAAAGCCATCGAGATGAGTCAGCACCTCCCAGATGTATCGTATACGCTTTTGTCCGTTGTCATCCCACCAGTCACATATGCAGGTGTTTATGGCGTAGGCTGGGATAACATGAATACACTCGAAGGTTGGGGACGTGAATCGTTAAAACCTTGCGAGGAGATGCTTGAAGCTGCATCGCTTCCTTTTGAAAGCAAGGTCGTGGTCGGAGATCCAGCGACTGTGATCCGTCAGACCGCTGAAGAAATCGATGCTGGACTGGTTGTGCTCGGTCATCATGGCCAAGGTGCAGTCGCAGGTACGCTGCTCGGCAGTGTGACGTTTAAAACGATTCATCGTACGAAAACACCACTACTCATTGTGAAAGCATAGCATTTTATTAGAAAAAGCTGTCCGTTTGGTGGACAGCTTTTTTGCTTGGTCGTATGTCTCTTACGATAGAGTTTGCGCCTGCTTGTGTTCGAGAAGTTGGTTAGCTCCATCTTGTGTTACTTCCGCCGAATCCCACTTGATTCGATTACATCCCCATGCAGCGAGCAGAAGGATGACAGATGCAATCAAAAATACCGTAATCAATGAAGTCATCTGCATGAGCGGACCTGCTGCAAAGGAACCGACCATCATGAGTCCGACCATGAGCGGTGAAATCGTTCCATTCACCCTTCCGATATATGCTTCATCCACGAGCTTGATCATGAACATACCGATTACAATCTGTAAAAATGCCATCCCTATTCCGGTAAAAAAGCGCATCGCTGCAGTTAGGTACATCCATACAGAGAGAACTTCTACGGCGACGGAGAGAGCGAAGAATATTAATCCACCTGTAATGACCCAGCGACTATTCAAGCGTTCCAGATAAATGGAAGCCAAAATGCCGCCCAACAGCATACCCAAACCGTCTAGCGCGGTAAACCATTGAATGGCTTCCTTGGAAAGTAAAAGACGATCCGTGATGACAAATACCTCCAGTGAATTGATAAAACCCGAGGATAAGCCCAGACATGAAAAGGTAATGGCGATCCGACGCAAGGCTGGTCGCTTTTTTACATAGGCAAAACCTGCTTTAATCTCAGAAAGGAGAGTTCCACCTTCCTCTGTTGCACTGGCAGTTGAGGTGGGAAGTATCAGCAAGATCAGTGCCGAGACGAAGAACAGGCCGGCCATCGTTAACAGGGAAGGGTAGATGCCCCACTGCTCAAAGAAAAAGGTACCAACAATCGGGCCAACCAGCAGAAAAATCGAACCCGTACTTTGTGAAATAGACACAGCTGCTGCAACTTGCTCATCAGGAATATGACGCTTCATCATCTTGGCAGAAGAAGGCTGGGAGAACTGCGACACGACAGCCGAGATAAAGGTCGCAAAGAATACAGCGATCCACATCCCTTGCCAGAGCAAATACACGATGACCAATACAGAGAGGGCGCTTAACAGGTTCCCGGCTATCATCGTTCGCTTCGGGTTCCAGCGATCAGCCAATGCCCCGCCAATAATCGAAAAAACCAAGATCGGCGCAAGTTCGATAGCAGTCAAAAGCGATACGGCGGTCGGATTGTTGCCGCTCGTCTCCATCACATAGTAAAGCAAGGCCATGTTACGAATCCATATACCGATATTTTCTAATGTATCCGTGATAAAAACGGTGAGAAAAACTTTGTTTCCCCAAAGACCTTTCATAGGTCATATCACTCCCGAAAATTTATACCGAACGTCCGGTTTAATTGAAGGTAAAAAAATGCTACTTGGCAACAATGCCATGCAGCAAAACGTCAATGCTCCTCTTCAGTAGAGCATGAAGACGCTCGTCATCCATTTGATAACCTACGTTAATCATTCCGTTCAAGAGCCCTTCCAGTATCATCGCCATTTCTTCGGGATCGCATGGGGCGAACTCGCCTCGGTCGATTCCTTCTTGGAAGAGCGAAGTATAGAGAGTATACGTGGAGCCAAGCATTTCCAGCACTTGTTCCAAAATAACTGGATCGGCGAGCTGGCTGCCGGAGAACTCTTCGCCTGCTTTTTTTAGAGGGTGGGACAAAAAATCCTCCAAGAAAAAAGCAGCTAAGCCGTACAGTTTATCGATGGATGTCTCGAATTCTTTTTCTTTTTCCTGCCACAGGTCTACCCATTCGTTGTACTGCTTTTCAAGCAAATGCAGGAACAACTGCTCCTTGTTTTTGAAGTGGTAATAGAGGCTGCCCTTACTCGCTCCAGTTGCTTGGCAAATGTCCTCAATGGAAGTGGCTGAATAGCCTTTCTGAGAAAATAACTCGGTGGCTTTCTCTACGATATGTTGTTTGGTTTTCTCTCCATCGAGACGACGCTTTGACATTTTTTAAAAGCTCCTTTTTCTAGACTGAACGTTCGGTTTAGTTTTAGTTTATTCGATCTAACAAGGAAGCGCAAGTGCTCGAGTGAGAAAAAGGGACAGAGGGAAAAGTAATAGGAAGCGAGGAAGGGAGGGATTACCTTGCAAATCGGTTGTCATGTCAGTATTCGTCATGGGTATGAGGAGGCGGCGAAAACTGCATACAAAGAAGGAGCACGATCATTTCAATTTTTTCCGAAAAACCCGCGTAGCTTGGGCGTCAAGCAATTCGATGCCCGGGATGCAGAACGGTGTCGCGTTTTTTGTCAGCAAAACGGTATGCTGTCGATTGCTCATACCTCATACCCGGTGAATCTTTGTGTCGAGGAGCAGGAGCTTTTCGCAGTGACAATGGGCTCCGTACGAAATGACCTTGAAATTGCCGAAGCTTGTGGAGCGTTGGGCGTAGTCGTTCACTTTGGCCAGTATAAAGGCGCGGATGTCCTTACCGGTTACAAAATCATGATCCAGATGGTCAATCAAATACTGGATGGCTGGAATGGAAAAGCCCAGCTGTTAATCGAAAACAATGCCGGGCAAGGCAACCGTATGGGCACGACACTCGAAGAGCTTACACAGGTTCGACAATTGTTTGCTGAGCCACAAAAGGTAGGCTTTTGCTTGGATACGTGTCATGCATTTGCCAGCGGATTGTGGAAAGGGAATGATTGGGGGGAAGTAGCCGATCGGATGCGAGAGCTCGATTATTTTACGAGCTTGCGTGCCGTTCATCTGAACGATTCTGTTTATCCGAGTGGTTCCTTTCGGGATCGGCATGCCTCCATCGGAAAAGGAATGATCGGTGATGCAGCCATTGCCGCTTTTTTGCAAACACCCGAATTGCAAGGACTTCCCATCGTTCTGGAAACGGCGAGAGGCTCAGAAGGGGGACATAGCGAAGAAATCAAACATGTTCGTCTGCTTAGAGACAATTGGCAGGGCTGACCATGTTGTGGTAGAGTGTGAAATGATGTGTTCAACACGGGAGGGGTACCTATGAAAAAGCGTATTAAGGTGACGATTGCGGATTTTACTCATCTGACAGAAAACTTGAATAACCCGGAGGAGCTCGCTCTGTACGAAGCGGCGAACGGTAATACATACGATGCTGAAATTGAGCATGATGGATATGCGATTGTGGATGTAACTGACGAGGATTACATTGAGCTGGCTCCAGGGGAGTATCAGCTGATGATCGAGGAGTGGACAAACGCCGGACAAATCGGCGAAAGGACACTGCAAACCATGTCCGACCCAGCGGATGACAAAGCTTTGCTGTACCGTACAGTGGACAAGGAAGGAACGGAAATACAAGCACCGCAATCATTGCCGAAGCAAGTAGTCGAGCTGGTTGCAAATACGTGGTTTGGCAAAAAAGCAAAGAAGATTGAGGAGTAATCCAAGAACGAAAAGGAGCGCTGCGAGGTAGCGCTCCTTTTTATGCTAATAAGAATGTATAGGCGCAATGAAGACCACACCAAAGGCTTGTTGTAGTCAAATTATCTAATGAGTAGCATGGAACATTGTGAAGATTATCCCTCAGTTTAAACTGATGAGGATCTTATGTTCAAAAGGTACCGATGAACCAACAAAGCTGGTGAGAAGAAAAAGCGCAGGACTCGCAGACCTTGACAACGCCTACCCAGTCGGAACTTCAAAAAGGGGCCCGGTTGTCGAACACTTCTTCCCTGAGAAACGTCCGCCTGTAGGGTGGCTTTGGATCGACGGTCCCCTTTTTGAAGTGGAGACGGACAGTCAATCCCCCTTGCGGGCGTGTCAGAGTTGAAGAGAACTGCGCTTTTTCTTCTCCTCCACAATGTTGACTCAGCTTCCTAATCATTCCTCCTCGGAATCTAGCTGAATCCCATACTTTCTAATCCGCCGCATAAGTAGCGACTGGGTTATGCCGAGGGCCGCTGCTGTTTTGCGAGTCGTTTTGTGTGTGCGCAATGCTTGCAGAATAAATTCCATCTCAATTTTCTCCATCCGCTCTGTAAGAGACAGAGAACCGAGTGAAAGAATTCCCTCCTCCAGCTCACGAATACTCCGCAGTTCTTCTGGCAAATCACTGACTTGGATTTCATCCAGCTTGGACGTGATGACGATCCGCTCTACCAAATTTTCCAGCTCCCGCACATTTCCAGGCCATTCGTATTGATGCAAAACATCCAGCGCTTCCGGGGAAAAACGCCGTTTCTGGTTATGCTTGCTATTGAATCGCTGTAAATTGTGGTGTAGTAAAGGGAAAATATCGTCCTTTCTCTCCCGTAATGGCGGAACATTGATTGGCAAAATATTAAGGCGATAGTACAGGTCGTGTCTGAATTTGCCCAACCGCACGAGTTCCTGAAGGTTGGCATTGGTTGCCGTTATAATGCGGATGTCAGCTGTATATGTTTTCGTGCCGCCGATCGGCATAAACGTTTTGTTTTGCAGGAGCAGTAATAATTTCGATTGCAGGTGGTAGGGAAGCTCGCTGATTTCATCCAAAAAAAGCGTCCCTTTGTCCGCCATTTTCACTAATCCGATTTTCCCCGAGTGACTCGCCCCCGTAAATGCGCCTTTGTGGTAGCCGAACAGCTCTGACTCGATCAAGGTTTCGGGAATGGCACTACAGTTGACGTGGATGAACGGACCGCTGCTTCGTTCGCTCAATTGATGGATTTGCTCCGCAAGATAGCTTTTTCCTACGCCTGTTTCACCTGTAATAAACACGGTCGTGTCGACAGGGGCTGCTTTTTTCATTAATTCCAGCAAGGCGAGATAGGAACGGCTGTTGCCAATCAAGGTTTGGGAGGAGCTCTGGCTCGCTTCCCACTTCATGAGCTGAATCTCTTCGCTGTACCGCTTTAGCAAAGCAACCGTCTCTTCCAGCTGTGAACTGGCACGGGCTGCCTCAGTGATATCGCGCGAGTGGGAAACAATCAGCTCCGGCCTTCCATCCTCATCCGGGATAATATGTCCGGTCACCAGAAATTTTCCCTTATTATTGACGAGCTGAATGGTTGTGGTCGGTTTTCCCGTTTCCAAGACCAAGCGGGTGACAGAAGGACTGAAAATCCCCATTTCTTCGAGGTCGGATACGTTTTGCCCGATGAGTTCGGCTTTTGGCAGACCACACAGGTTCTCACTGGCATTGTTTAACCATAAAGTAGTTCCCTGTGCATCAGCAATGAATATGCCATCTGCCAGTGTGTTCAGGATGTCAATAAAACGATCAACAGAAGACAGTGCTAGTATCTCCGCAGCTTTTTCCATGTTGAGTAGCTCCCCGGTTTTTCAACTGATTGTACAAGATCAAATTGATTGTTGTATAGTGAGTCGAATTTAAAACTAGTTGAGTCGAAATCGATTCGAGCAAAAAGTTAGACTTTTCCTGCCTTTTCGTTTCAAAAGTGAGTCTATTTCGACTCAGCAATAGGAATTGCTTGTAGCTTGATTGCGTTTTCTTGCCGTTTTTAAGCTTGGCACAAGAGTTGCTTTTATATAGTTGGACGTAAGCGATTTACCCAAGAATAAGAGATAAGGAACTGCATGCGATGTTATCAAAACTGGTGACGCACGAACAAGCAGTGGAGCATGTTCTGGATGGCACCCGGCTGATGTATGGCGGATTCGGCACGATTGGCTCCCCGGCACAATTGATTGATGCGATCTTGCACAAAGGCGTGCAAAGCTTGACACTTATCGGAATTGATGCGGGGTATCCAGAAATCGGAATCGGAAAGCTGATCAGTCATGGACGGGTGAGGCGGCTGATAACCACACATATTGGCTCCAATCCCGAAGCAGGTCAACAATTGATGGACGGAATGCTGGAAGTGACATTTTGTCCACAAGGAATTTTCGCAGAAAAGATTCGGGCAGGAGGTGTTGGTATTCCAGGAATCGTTGTGGATGCGCATGTGGGAGGAGAGCGAATGGAAGGAGCAGAGCCGTTTGCTTTTGCCGGAAGATCTTGTCAGATTGAAGCCGCCCTTACTGCGGAGGTAGGGATCGTCTATGCGAAACAGGCGGATACTTACGGAAATCTCATTTATGACAAGGCGGCAAGAAATCTGAATCCGCTAGTAGCGATGGCGGCAGATATCACAATCGCTGAGGTGGAAGAGATCGTACCCGCAGGAGAGCTGGACCCTGATAAAATCGTGACGCCTGGCATTTTTGTGGATTATATCGTGGTTCGTGGCGGAGGGAACAGCTAATGGGGTTGGAAATGGATCAGCGAAATATGGTTGCGTGGCGTGCGGCCAAAGAGGTCACTCCCGGAATGGCAGTGAACTTGGGGATCGGGATACCTGAGCTCGTCGCTGATTTTATCCCGCATGAATGGCAGGTCATGTTTCACTCGGTGAATGGAATCTTGGGTGTCGGACCTACGCCGTTAAAGGGAGAAGAGGACCAGCATATCTCAAACGCTGGTGGGGCTCCTGTTACCGTTGTCCCAGGGGCATCGTATTTCGACAGCACCATAGCGTATGGCATGATCCGAAGAAGAAAGCTGGATGCAGCGTTTATCGGGGCTTTGCAGGTGAATCGCCGAGGAGATCTGGCAAACTGGATTGTTCCTGGCTCACGTGTTCATGGTATTGGTGGAGGAGCAGAGCTGGCCTATTACGCCAAGAAAGTGATCGTGCTCATGAGCCATGTCAATCAGGCAGGTGAGCCCAAAATCCGCAGGGAGTGCACGCTGCCACTGACGGCGAAGGGCTGCGTCGATCTCATTATCACCGAGAGGGCCGTAATCGAGGTCACGCAAAGAGGCTTGCTTTTGACAGAGGTAATGTACCCGTTCACCTTGGAAAATGTCATCACAAATACCGGGGCACCTCTAATGATTTCAGAAAATTTACAAATGGTTGAGTAATGAAAAATGTAAGCGCGAACATATAGAACAGGGGGATAAAGCACATGAAAAAAACAATCAAAACGATCGCAGGAGTCGTATTTTCGTTGTCACTACTTGTAAGCGGATGTAGCCAAGGCGCATCCACTAACAGTGCGGGAGGGCAAGCGGGTGGGGCTCCTGCTGGAAATGCATCGTCCATGACAAAAGAGGCAGGCGTATTTGTTTATGCGGCTTCCGGTGAATATCAGCCATTCAGCTACTTCAAGGATGGTCAATTGACCGGATTTGATGTCGAGATCGGCAATGAGATCGCCAAGCGCTTGGGGCTTGAGCCAAAGCCAGTCACGTCGCCTTTTTCCGGTATTATCGCGGGGGTAAAGGAAGGACGCTACGATGCGGCGATTGCCAGCCATGCGATTACAGAAGAGCGGAAGCAGCAGGTTGATTTCGTAGACCCGTACTACTTGTCTGGTGGGCAACTGTTCGTTCGCCCGGATGGGACGATTAGCACGCTGGAAGGTTTAAAAGGCAAAGAAGTGGCAGTCGCACTCGGCACAACACACGAAAAGATGGCGCGGGAGTATACAGACAACATCAAAACGTATGACAGCGATGTAACGGCTCTGCGTGCCTTGGAGCAGGGCAAACACGATGTCGTGATTACAGATAGCGTCGTAGGGGAGATTGCCATTGCGCAAGGCTTGAAGCTCAAGAAAAGCGGGAAGCCACTCTCTGAAGTCCAACATGGAATCGCAGTGCGCAAAGGAAATACGGAATTGCTTAATAAAATCAACGAAGTACACAAGCAAATGATGGAGGATGGTACTTACGCGAAACTGAGTGAAAAGTACTTTAATCGCGACATTAGCAAAGCCGAATAGTGAGTTGGTATGAGAAGTATATTCCATTACGAGTGAGGGGTGGCATCAAGTGCCCAGTTTTGCCCATCTGACAGAAGAGTTTTTCCGGACATTGCCGTTTTTTTGGAAGCCGTTGCTGCTGACCTTTCAGCTGACGATCGCTTCTGTTATCGTAGGCTCGATTATCGGATTGTTTGTCGCCTTGTTAAAGGTATCCAAGCTTCCAGTTGCACGTTTTATAGCCAATACGTACATCATGATCATCCGTGGTACGCCGTTGGTCGTGCAAATTTTCGTCTTGTATTTCGGCTTTTACAAAGTCATTGACCTCGGTCAATTTTGGTCGGCAGCGCTTGCTCTGGCGATCCACAGTGGAGCTTATATCGCAGAGATTTTCCGAGGCTCGATTCAGTCGATTGATAAAGGACAAATGGAGGCAGGTCTGTCTTTAGGCATGTCCGCTCGTCAGACCATGCGTCGGATCATTTTGCCGCAAGCGTTGAAACGATCGATCCCGCCGCTTGGCAACCAGTTTATTTTGTCTTTGAAGGAATCGTCTCTGGCCGCATTCATTGCCATGGATGAGTTGTTCTCACTGGCCCGCCGCTTGTCTGCGGAAACCTTTGATGAAATGACGTACTTTTTGATTGTGGCGCTCTATTACTTGGTTATTGTCATGGCGTTTACGTATGTGGTCCACATCATGGAGAAGCGTTTGGCCAAAGGAGAGGCGTAAAGCGGAGGGGAAAGACGATGGAAAAGCAAAGAGAAATGATACGCGTGCAAAATTTGAAGAAAAGCTTCGGAAAAGTGGAAGTTCTCAAGGATGTCACCCTGCAAGTCGGAAAGGGCGAGGTCGTCGTCTTGATCGGTGCCAGTGGATCGGGGAAAAGCACATTGATTCGATGCATTAATTTTCTGGAGATCAAGGACGGCGGAGAGATTTATATCGAAGGAAAAAGCATCGATCCGAAGAAGGATGACTTGACCAAAGTACGGCAAAAGGTAGGCATGGTGTTTCAGCACTTCAATCTGTTTCCGCATAAAACCGTTCTGGAAAACATCATGGAGGCTCCGCTGATTGCGAAGAAAGCGGACAAGGAAGAAACGAGGCAGGAAGCGCTCCGGCTGTTGAAAAAGGTAGGTCTTTCTGAAAAAGCGGACGCCTACCCATCCAGCCTCTCCGGTGGCCAAAAGCAACGCGTGGCAATTGCGCGTTCGCTGGCGATGAAACCGGAGATCATGCTCTTCGACGAGCCAACCTCAGCGCTTGACCCAGAGCTGGTAGGGGAAGTGCTGGAGACAATGAAGCAGCTCGCACAAGAAGGAATGACGATGATTATCGTGACGCACGAGATGGGGTTTGCCAAGGAAGTGGCTGATTGGGTGGCGTTTATGAATCAGGGCAAGATCATCGAAATGGCTAGACCCCAAGAGATTTTCAACAATCCGAAAGAAGAGCGCACGAGAGAATTTTTGAACCGTGTACTGTAATGGCGTAAAAACGAAAGGGAGCTGGGGCATGAGAGACGTGGTCATTGTCGCAGGTGTGCGCAGTGCTGTGGGTGCATTTGGGAAAAGCCTGCGAGACGTACCGGCAACAGAGCTGGGACGGCAAGTATTGGAAGGCTTGATGAATAAGGTTGACTTGCCGAAGGAACAAGTCAATGAAGTGATTTTTGGCAATGGGTACGTACATGGGGGAGGACTCAATGCTGCACGTATCAGCTCGCAGCTGGCGGGATTTCCACGCAATGTCTATGGTCACATCGTCATCAAAGCATGTGGTTCAGGATTGAAGGCGATTGGCAACGGTGCGCTAGCCATAGCAGCAGGTCAAGAGGACGTGGTGATTGCGGGCGGAGTGGAGTCCATGAGCAGTGTTCCCTACCTCGTGAAGAACCGCTGGGGCAGCAAATTCGGCAATTTGTCCATGGAGGATGCTCTTTTGTCCGATGGGTTGATCTGCTCGCTGACCGGCGAGCATATGGGGATGACCGCAGAACGGCTGGCTGTACAGTACGGTATTACCCGTGAAGAGCAGGATCGTTTTGCCTTTGAGAGTCACGTAAAAGCAGCGGCAGCAATCGAAGCGGGAACGTTCGCGAATGAGATCGTACCAATTGAAATCAAGGATCGCAAAGGCACCCGTGTTTTTGCCCAGGATGAATCTGTGCGCCATGATATTAAGCTAGAAGAGCTCGCCAAGCTGAAAAGTGTTTTTCAAAAAGAGGGAACGATCACTGCTGGAAATGCGTGTCCGATGAATGACGGCGCAGCCGCTGTATTGATGATGTCTCGTGAAAAGGCGGAGGAAGCGGGTTTGACTCCACTCGTGAAAATTAAGGCTTTTGCCAGCGCAGGAGTCGAGCCTGACGTGATGGGGATCGGACCAGTTCCCGCCACGCAAAAAGTACTGGAGAAAGCGGGATTGAAGCAGGGTGACATTGGACTCATCGAATTGAATGAGGCATTTGCTGCCCAGGCTTTGTCTGTGATCAAATGCTTGGAGCTGGACACGAGCAAGGTGAATGTCAATGGAGGCGCGATTGCCTTGGGTCACCCTGTAGGGGCAACTGGAGCCAAACTGACTGTGACGTTGATGAACGAAATGCTGCGCAGACGCGAGAAGTATGGCATGGTGACGCTGTGCATGGCAGGTGGCATGGGAATGTCAGTGATCTATGAAAATTTGACAATGTAAACCTTATTATGTGCAAATGAAAAAGCCCCGAACGTTGAATTGTCGGGGCTTTTTGCCATGGAAGCTTGATCGCTTATTAGGGGGCCTTTTGTTCGCGTAAATATTTTCGCAATGTAGCCGCCACTTCTGTTGGGTTTTCCAGCTGTACAATGACATGCTGATATTTGACATGACCCTCTACTTCTAGGATCAACAACGAATCAGTCTGGGTAAAAGAAAGGAAGTACCATTCATTTTGATGCTGAAAGCTTCCTTCATAAATGTTCAATGGTCCAAAAGACGTCCCTGGCATGCGCAACATCCATTTTGGCGGAATAAAAGAACCGACCTCGACATGCTTGATCGAGTGATAAGGTAACGTGATCGTACTCTTTAAGGCTAAGAGCGTATGCAAGCCAGTGAGACGCAAGGTAAAATCCGTCTTGCCGAAATGTACACTTCTTCCCATCGTTGCTCACCTCTTTTATCTGCCATCGTTCCATTATCTCACAGATAAATAATGATGACACGGGACAATCAAAAAAGCCGGCGTTTCCCCACAAGAAGAAGCAACCGGCTTTTCGTATTCTTTCTTACATTTCTTCTGGAGCAGCCAGACCGAGCAGACGCAGACCTTCCTTCAGTACAGCAACGACTGCTGCTACGAGCTGGAGACGGGATGCCTTCACATCTTCTTCCTCAGCCAGGATGCGCACATTCGCATAGAACTTGTTGAATGTTTGCGCCAGGTCGATTACATACTTGCCGATTTGCGACGGATCAAAGTTATCGGCAGCACGCTCGATTACCTCTGGGAACGCGTTCAAGAGGGTAATCACTGCCCAAGCCTCTTTGCTGTCGAGTGCACCGGAAGCCAGGCTCACCGTCGTTGCTGGCTGGTAGCCACCTCTGCGCAGTAGCGAGCATGCACGAGCGTGTGCGTATTGCACGTATGGTCCTGTTTCCCCTTCGAAGGTCAGCATCTCCTCCCAGGAGAAGTTGACATCATTCAGGCGGAAGTTTTTCAAGTCATGGAAAATAACTGCGCCTACCCCGACTTGACGAGCCACTTCTTCTTTATTGGACAGTGTAGGGTTTTTCTCTTCGATGACTTTTTGGACATCAGAAATGGCTTGTGCCAACACTTCTTCCAAGAGAACAACCTTTCCTTTACGCGTGGACATTTTCTTGCCGTCCTTGAGCATCATGCCGAATGGGATGTGGTGCATATTCGCGGACCACGCATAGCCCATTTTTTCCAATACTTTATAGAGCTGCTGGAAGTGGAGGCGTTGCTCGTTTCCTACGACATAGAGTGCTTTTGCAAAATCGTACGATTCGTGACGGAAGAGAGCGGCAGCCAAATCACGCGTTGCGTACAGGGTAGCGCCGTCTGATTTTTTGATCAGGCATGGCGGCATGTTGTATTCATCGAGGTTCACGACCATCGCACCGTCGGATTCAGTCAACAGACCTTTTTCCTCGAGCAATGTAACAACGCGATCCATTTTGTCGTTGTAGAATGCTTCCCCGTGCGTAGAGTCGAAGGCTACGTTCATCAGGTCGTAGATCTTCATGAATTCCTTGAGTGACTCATCACGGAACCATTTCCACAGATGCTGTGCTTCTTCGTCGCCATCCTCGAGTTTTTTGAACCATTCACGGCCCTGGTCTTCCAGAGTAGGATCGTTCTCGACTTCTTCGTGGAAGCGAACGTAGAGGCTGAGCAGTTCCTTAATCGGTTCTGCTTTTACCTTTGCTTCGTCACCCCAGAGACGATACGCAACGATCAGTTTACCGAACTGCGTACCCCAGTCACCCAAGTGATTGATGCGCACTGGCTCATAGCCTTGCTTTTCCATGATATTGGCAATCGCGTTCCCGATCACAGTAGAGCGCAGGTGACCCATGGAAAACGGCTTCGCGATATTTGGGGAGGAGAGGTCGATTGGTACTTTGCGTCCTTCACCGAGATTACTGCTTCCGTATGTGCTGCCTTGGGTAAGGATGGTTCCGATTACTTGCTCTGCCACATTTTCTTGATCCAGGAACAGGTTGACGTACGGACCAACTGCTTGCGATTCGCGCAAGGGTGCACCAAAGAGCTGTCCAGCCAGCTCTGCTGCGATCATCGGTGGTGCTTTGCGCAATGCTTTTGCCAATTGGAAGCAAGGGAAGGCCACATCGCCCATTGCAGGGTTTGGTGGTGTTTCCAGCATGCCGTATACGGCTTCTTTGGTCAGTGTGTCTACGCCCAGCGAGGAGAGCGCAGCGGCAATCTTTTCAGCGACTTGGTGTTTGTAGCTCATCTAAATTTCTACCCCTTTCAAATAAAAAAACCTCTACGTCTCCTGTGAAAAAGAGACGAGAGGTTATACTCCCGCGGTGCCACTCTTGTTGTTTTTCTCTTCCATCGCACAGGAAGACAAAAACCGCTTGACCTGCTGTAACGGGCAGTCCCGGCATAGCCCTACACGATCCGTTGCCCATGATGTCTGGGATAGAATGTTCAGGCCGCATCTCCGAGGGGCGCTTCCTCACATGGTTTGGCATCGGGCTCACACCGTCCCCGACTCGCTTTCGTCCTCACACAAGGAGTACTATCCTCTTCAACGATTCGTTGTTTCTCTAGAATTATAGCTGTTTATACCGTCATGATGCAAGGTGTCTCGATCAAGGTTTTTTTAAAATCTTATCTAATTCCGCAAAATATTGCTTGGTCAGCTCTTCCTTTTCTTCCGCGCTGAGGTTCTCCGCATTCATCATTTGCTCTTTGTACTGTTCCAGCTTTTCAAGCATGGCCAGCTCGGCAGCAGCGGCATCGTCCAGATCGTAATTTTCCGATGGATCGAACGGGATCAATCGATTGTCATTCCCACTGCGCAAATAGGCGGAGCGCCAGTTCTCTGGAAACTGGTACGGCTGTTCGCCAAACATAATCGCTAAAATATCGTCGGATTCAATCGGCAGGAAATGATCGTAATCGTCTCTTCTGCCTCCCTCGGACAAGTTAATGTGGGACAAAAAATAGTGAAGATAATGTTCCCCGGTTTCGGTATTCTTAACGATGGAATAGGTTTCAAATTCGGATTTGGATAGTTCTTTTATGGTCTCCAAACAGGACAGAAATTTGTCTTTTTCACGTGCTTGCATGTCATCCATGTCATCTCGTTCCTTTCGCTCTACAATAAGCCTCATGATAGCAAAAGCAATGTGCGCTGACAATGAAAGCAACGCAACGGAGTGCAGCAGTGGAAGAAGGGAAAAGGATTATAAATAAAATAGTTGGATAATCTTGTCACAAAAATAAGCCAGCTGGATCAAATACATATCAACACGAAACAAGGAGGTGAACAGCGCGTGAATGCAAGTGCCAAAAGTAGCGAAGCGGATTGGACGCTGCAATTGACCAACGAGGAGAAGCTGACGAGACTCATGAGCGAGTACGGAGACAATATCGTGCAGCTAGCCTACTTGATCGTCAAGGATCGGGGAATTGCGGAAGACATTACCCAGGAAGTGTTCCTGAAGGCGTATCGGGGGCTGGATCAGTTCCGCCATCAGAGTAGCGTGAAAACGTGGCTGTATCGAATCGCGATCAACGAGTCCCGCAAATATTTGCGTTCGTGGTCCTTTCGCCAGATTTTTTCTACCTACCTCTCCAAAGGGGAAGCACCTCCGGAAGAGGTCGACACCGCAAACGTTGAATCGGCAGTCATCGGACGAATGAGCAAGGTACAAGTAGCGGAGCAGGTGATGAAGCTCTCGCCGCTGTACCGAAAAGTCATGGTACTTCATTACTATGAGGATTTGTCGATAAGAGAGATGGCGCAAGTGCTGGATATTTCAGAAGATGCCGTACGAACCCAATTGTCACGGGCCCGAAAACATTTTAAGGCATTGTGTGAAAAGGAGGGATTGGAATGGACGTAGATAAGCAAATGCGTGAAGCGGTACGGAGCGCAAGTGAGGAATCAGTGAAGGAAGTGAGGTTTACAAAAGAGATGGAATTACGGATCAGAGGTGCGATTGCAAAGAATAAATACAAGAATCGAAACCGAATTTTCGTGGCGGGTTCGCTGGCAGCTTGCTTGGCGGTTACTGCTGTGGGAATGCACCAGCAAGGCTGGTTTCCACAGTTGCCAAGTGGCAAGAATGTAACGAATGCGATTGCAACGACTGCTACGAAAACAAATAATAAAGAGGCAAATCAGAACAGTGTAATGGTGTCGGCGGAAGAGGCCGTCTTACCATTGAAAAAAGTGATTCCAGCCTTGAGCAAGATGACAATAAGAGTGGATCGTACAAGCTATGGAATCAGTGATCTCATGTTACTGGAAGGCGATAATGCGCGTGCCAAGGTTGCTTATGATATACAGACAGGACAAATTGAGAGCTTTACAATCAATGGTGATCGGGGAGAACAGAAGGAAGGGAAATTGCCATCAGCCAAGACTGCTGAGAATGCAGCAAGCGCATTTCTTCAAGCTTTTTTGGGGGAGGAAAGTAAGACCTATCAGCTCGTCGAGACTCAGATCTATTCCGACGAGCATATGGTAAAAGACCCATGGATGAGCGTGAATTATCAACGGATCGAAAACGGCCAGCCCGTCCCGTTCGACGTAATGTCGGTTGGAATTGACCAACGTGAGCAAGTCGCGTTTTTCGGGCGATTGAACAAGAGCGAACAAGCCTTTTTCGCCAAGCTGACAGATGCCATGCCCGATTTGAGCCCATCCCTTCTTCTTTTGGATAAAGAAAAGAACCACGATGGCATGTCATTCATTTTGGGGAAAACGAACAAAGAGGGGCATCAGGTTTCCCTTGTGATCACTGGCAATGGTCAAGCATTGGAACATTATAGGCTTCTGTTTAAGGATGAAAAGGAAGCAAAGAGCCAGAAAAGAGCAGAAGGAGCAAAAGCATTGGAGCAAGAGCGACAGTTCCTGAACAAGCTGCTCGGGGCTGATAGCGAGAACTATCGGTTGTTGGACGCCAACCATCCGGGATTGTACCTGAGATACTATAACGGGATGCCGGTGTTGTCTGATGAAATAAGCATCGAAACAACCGACTCTGGCCACCTCGAATATTTCAATAAGGGGCTCGAATCATTTGAGCCGTCGCAGTACCCGGATGTATCGACTGCTGTGTCAGAAGAGGTAGCCATCAAAGAGCTGAGCGAGCATATGAAGCTTCGATACGCGCAGAATCCGAGAATACAGCCACAATCAAAACAAGGGGATATGTGGCAGCCCATTCTGGAGTACACACCAGCTGTTTCCTTCATGCAAAGAGGACGTGAAGATGGTCAGGAGTGGTATATCGACGCGACCAATGGCAAGATGGTGTATGGAACGGGAGATAACGGGCTTGCTTATGATCAGTTGAATACGAAGGAAGCACATCCGATCGAATCTCCAAAGGAATACGTCAAGGTTCGCTCCAAGGATGAGGCAAAAGCGTTGCTGCAGGCGGAATTCGGCATACAAGTGGATGACTCGACCTATAGAGAGAGTAACCGTGACGGACGCAAGGAATACGTCTGGAATGATAAAAATGACAAGTATATCGGCGTAGAAGTTCTCGCAGAAACAGGCAGTGTCGTCGGGCTGGGGACACCGCGTTCCGATACAGCAGTGACAGTCAAACGCGAGCAAGCGGAAGAGGCTGCACTTGCCTTTCTGCCTAAATACGTTGATCCAGGCATAAAAGAAGTGCAATTGGCGAAAGTCATACAGCCAGACGAAGCGAATCCTGTGTCATCGGGCGAATGGGAATTCAGATATCTCATGAGCAAGGATGGCATTCCAGTACAGGATCGCTGGCCAAAAGTGGCTTATTCAGTAACAGTCGATCCGTCTTCTGGCAAAGTGACAAAGTTCGAAAACTACAGAGAGACGCACGAGTTGGTGGAGCTTCCAGCATCCGACGAGATCGTCTCGAAAGACAAGGCTGTTGAGGCGTATTTACGCGTCATGCCTTTAAAGCTGGTCTATTTGATGAGAGATGTGGATGGGCAAAAAATAGCTCAACCAAAGCTGGCGTATGTGCCGTGGAGTGACGAAAAGCTGGCGTTCAAATATATTACTCTGGATGCCGTGACAGGCAAGATCATCACCAAATAACAAGAAAAAAAGGCTATCCCGCAGCCATTCCTGATGGCTTTTGGGATAGCCTTTTTTACACGTATCTAACAGTCGTCACACGAACACCCGATAATTACCAACAGGATAAACAGCACGAGCACGATTGCGAAGCAGTCACCGAAGAATCCGTTTCCGCAGTAAGATGTACTCATCTTTGTTTCCCCTCCTTTCCGTTATACTCCAGTCTATACACGAATGCCGATATTGGACTGGGCGGATGCCCAGCTTAGGCAAAAATGGGCGCGCAAGAGAAGTGGTTCAGTAAAAAATAGACAATTCACAATTGACGAGTAGACAAAGGGGGTGTTAAGATACTTGCAAACATTCCATACATTTCGCAAACCAACTAAATGACAAGTGTACGACTCTTATCCAGAGAGGCAGAGGGACTGGCCTGATGAAGCCTCGGCAACCGGTAAAAATCCGGTGCCAATTCCAGCAAAGCTACGTGCTTTGAAAGATAAGAGGATGTCTCAGGCGTTTTCGTATCTGCTGACAAATCCTCTTCTTTCAAAGAAGAGGATTTTTTTATTTTATTTACCCAATTACGGAGAATAAGCCGATGCAAGGGAGAAAAGGGGCACGTCAATGAAACCAACTTTTCGCGAACAGCTTTCCCGGAAAATTCTGATTCTGGACGGTGCAATGGGCACCATGCTTCAACAGGCGAACCTGACTGCTGATGATTTCGGCGGTGAAGCCTATGATGGCTGTAATGAACTCCTGAATCTGACCAGACCAGATGTGATCCGTTCCATTCACGAGAAATATTTAGAGGCGGGCGCAGACATTGTCGAAACAAATACGTTTGGTGCTGCTTCCATTGTTTTGGCTGAGTACGATGTGGCAGAGAAAGACCTTGAGATCAATATAGCGGCAGCACGCTTGGCCAGAGAAGCGGTGGATGCCTATTCCACGGAGGAGTGGCCGCGTTATGTAGCAGGTGCAATGGGACCTACGACCAAAACCCTTTCGTTGACAGGCGGTGTCACTTTCGAAGAACTGGTCGAGGCTTATTATCGTCAGGCAAAAGGTCTGATTCTAGGCGGTTCCGATGTTCTTCTTTTGGAAACCTCGCAAGATACGTTGAACGTCAAGGCTGGCGGAATCGGGATTCGCAAAGCTTTTGAAGAGCTTGGCCAGGAGCTCCCGGTGATGCTCTCAGGTACGATTGAGCCGATGGGCACGACGCTGGCAGGTCAAAACATCGAGGCGTTTTACATTTCGTTGGAGCATATAAAGCCTGTCTCTATTGGTCTGAACTGTGCGACAGGACCAGAGTTCATGCGTGATCATCTGCGGACTCTGTCAGGAATTGCCCAATGTGCGGTCAGCTGCTATCCAAACGCAGGCTTGCCAGACGAGAACGGCCATTACCATGAAACGCCACAGGGGCTTGCTTCGAAAATGCGGGCGTTCGCTGAACAAGGCTGGATAAACGTGGCTGGCGGTTGCTGCGGAACAACGCCTGACCATATTCAAGCGATGGCAGAAGCATTGAAAGACTGCAAGCCGCGCAGTGCAGCTGTAGAACCGCTGAGCGCGGTCTCCGGGATCGAGGTCGTTTATGTCGAGGATGACAATCGTCCCTTGCTGGTAGGGGAGAGGACCAATGTCATCGGTTCCAAAAAATTCCGTGATTTGATTGCAGCTGGTCACTACGAAGAAGCATCTGACATTGCCCGAGCTCAAGTGAAGCGCGGCGCACATGTCATCGATATATGCTTGGCTGACCCTGACCGTGACGAATACGAAGATATGGAAAAATTCTTACAGTTCATCGTGAAAAAAGTAAAAGCGCCGCTCATGATCGACTCGACAGATGCCAAGGTCATGGAGCTGGGACTTCGCTATTCGCAAGGGAAGGCCATTCTCAACTCGATCAACTTGGAAGACGGGTTGGAGCGATTTGAGGAAGTGGCGCCGCTTATTCACAAATTCGGTGCCGCCGTTGTCGTCGGAACTATCGAGGAAGCGGGTATGGCTATCACTCGTGAAAAGAAGCTGGAGGTCGCGCAACGCTCGTACGACATTCTTGTCAACCAGTATGGAATAAAGCCACAGGATATTATTTTCGATCCACTTGTCTTTCCGGTAGGGACAGGGGATGAACAATACATCGGCTCTGCAAAAGAAACCGTAGAAGGTATTCGTTTGATCAAACAGGCAATGCCTGCTTGCAAGACGATCCTGGGTGTCAGTAACGTTTCCTTCGGCTTGCCTCCTGCGGGTCGGGAAGTGCTGAATGCGGTCTTCCTGTACCACACCACTCTCGCAGGGCTTGATTACGCCATCGTCAACACGGAAAAGCTGGAGCGCTACGCTTCGATTCCAGAAGACGAGAGAAAGCTGGCAGAGGCCCTGTTATTCGAGACAAATGATGAGACATTGGCGGCCTTCACCGAATTTTATCGCCAAAAGAAAAAGGAAGTCAGTGTAGAAGTTTCCTCGTTAACGCTCGAAGAACGCTTGGCGCGTTATGTAGTCGAAGGCTCCAAGGATGGTCTCGTGGAAGACCTGAAGCTGGCTCTGGATAAATACACACCGCTCGAGATCATCAACGGTCCGTTGATGACTGGGATGGAAGAGGTCGGTCGCCTTTTTAACGGCAACCAGCTGATCGTGGCAGAAGTATTGCAAAGCGCGGAAGTCATGAAGGCATCGGTATCGTTTTTAGAACCATTCATGGAAAAAAGCGATGCTGCTGCCAAGGGGAAAATCTTGCTGGCGACAGTCAAAGGCGATGTGCACGACATCGGGAAAAACCTCGTGGAAATTATTTTGTCAAACAACGGCTACAATGTCGTGAACCTGGGGATCAAGGTACCGCCAGAGCAACTGATTGCCGCATGCAGAGAAGAAAAGCCGGATGCGATTGGTCTGTCTGGACTTTTGGTAAAATCCGCGCAGCAAATGGTCATTACAGCACAAGACCTGCGTGATGCAGGCATTGATGTCCCGATGATGGTCGGTGGTGCGGCGTTGACGCGCAAGTTCACATCGAACCGGATCGCACCAGAATACCGTGGAATTGTTTTATACGCAAAAGACGCCATGGATGGTCTGGAGCTCGTGAATCGTCTGCAAAATCCGGAAGAACGTGATCGCTTGGTAGAAGAACAGCAGCATCTGCTGGAAGCAGTCGCAACGGCTCAGCCTGTTGTCGAGGAGAAAAAGGCACCTTTGCCAGCTCGCTCAGCCATTAGCAGAACCGTTCCGATCCATCTGCCCCCAGATTGTGAACGACATGTTTTGCGACAATACCCGCTCAGCCATCTGCAACCGTATTTGAACCTGCGGATGCTCCTCGGAAAACACCTCGGTGTCCGAGGAAATGTAGATAAATTGATAGAGGCAGGCGACGAGAAGGTACTGGAACTGTACGGCATTGTAGAAGAGCTATTAAATGAAGCGAAGCAAAAAGGAACCATTACGACACACGGTGTGTATCAGTTCTTCCCAGCTCAGTCAGATGGCAACGATATTTTGGTCTATGATCCAAAAGACCACAGCAAGCTGCTGGAGCGCTTTACGTTCCCGCGTCAGCTGGAAGAACCGCATCTTTGTCTGTCCGACTTCTTGCGACCAGTGGAGAGCAAGGAAATGGATTATGTCGGATTCCTGACTGTAACGGCTGGGGGAGGGATTCGCGAAAAATCTACAGAGCTAAAAGAGCGTGGCGACTACCTGCGCTCTCATGTCCTCCAAGCCTTGGCATTGGAGCTGGCAGAGGCATTTGCTGAGCGAATTCACCACGTCATGCGCGACGTGTGGGGCATACCAGACCCGGTTGAGATGACGATGCTCGAGCGCTTCGGAGCTAGGTATCAGGGCATTCGTGTCTCCTTCGGTTACCCTGCTTGCCCGAATTTGGAGGATCAGGCGCAGTTATTCCGTCTATTGCGTCCAGAGGATATCGGCGTTCAGCTGACAGAGGGCTTCATGATGGAGCCAGAAGCTTCCGTATCGGCGATGGTATTTGCTCACCCAGAAGCACGTTATTTCAACGCAGGCCCATCTGTTTTTGAAGTCTAAAAACCGACCACGTATAAATGAAAATGGGAGAGAAGGGATTGAGTTGACGACGAGAAAGAAAGATTTACGAGCCTACTTGAAAGACCACCTCCTGGTAGGAGATGGTGCAATGGCGACCCAGCTGCACGGGCTGGGCGTCCCGGTTGGCGTCAGCTTTGAGGAGCTGTGTTTGTCCAACCCTCGTTTGGTGCATGAAGTTCATACGTCTTACTACCAGGCCGGTGCACGTTTTCTGGAGACAAATACGTATTCTGCCAACCGAGATGCATTGAGCCGTTACGGTCTGGAGCATAAGGTGGCAAGGATTAACCGGCTTGCAGTCGCCATCGCAAGGGAAGCCGCACAGGATGATGCTTATGTAGCTGGTAGCATCGGATCGATTTTGGCTGGACGGGTGAAGAAAAAGGTTTTGGATGAATACCGTGACCAGTATGAGGAACAGGCAATTGCACTGTTACATGCGGGGGTAGACGGACTGATTCTGGAGACGTTCCTGGACTTGGAGGAGCTGCTTCTGGCGATCGAGGTAATCCGTCCGCTCACAGATGTACCTGTAATCGCGCAGTTAGCCACATTGGAAGTAGGGCGCACACGTGATGGCTACGCCTTGACAGACGCTTTTTCCGAGCTGAAAGCCGCAGGCGCTGACGTGATCGGACTAAACTGTCGCCTTGGTCCCGCTGAACTGCTACGGTCGTTTGAAAATACAGTGATTCCAGAAGATGCACTTTTATCCGTATTCCCGAATGCAGGGCGCCTGGGAATGACTGACGGTGAATACGCCTTTAAATCATCACCTGAATATTTTGGACAGAGTGCGCTTCGCTTGCGTGAGCAGGGGGTACGGTTGATTGGCGGATGCTGCGGAACCACACCTGCACATGTGAAGGCGATTGCGGATGCACTTGAGTCACTTGAGCCGCAAGCGCGTGTGAACCCAACCATCGTAGCTGGTGATCGTCCTTCGATTTCTGTGCAGAGCACGAGGGAGAGGGAGAAACCAAGCATTGTCGAGCGCGTAAAAACAGCAACGACGATCATTGTCGAGTTTGACCCGCCGCGTGATCTGGATGCAGACCAATTTCTCCACGGATGCTGCGAGCTGCACAAAGCAGGAGCAGACGCCATTACGTTAGCGGATAACTCGTTGGCGACAGTGCGCATGAGCAACATGGCTCTTGGGGCCCTCATGAAGAGCAGACATGGAATTGATCCGCTTTTGCACCTTGCTTGTCGGGACCGCAATCTCATTGGGCAGCAATCGCACTTAATGGGGCTGCACGCTTTGGGGATCGACCAAATATTGGTGATTACTGGAGATCCATCGCGCTTTGGTGACTTGCCAGGTGCCAGCTCGGTATTTGATGTTACCTCATTTGATCTGATTCGCATGGTGAAGCAGTTGAACGAAGGTGTTTCGTTTTCAGGACGTCCGTTAAAGCAAAAAGCCCAGTTTATCGTGGGCGCAGCCTTTAATCCGAATGTCCGAAATATGGATGCTGCCGTTGCCCGCTTGGAAAAGAAGGTCGAGGCAGGCGCGGACTACATTATGACGCAACCTGTGTATGATGCAGAGTCCATTCGGAATGTGTACGAGGCGACAAAGCATATTGGCATTCCTGTCTTTATCGGGATCATGCCGCTGACCAGCTCGCGCAATGCGGAGTTTTTGCATAATGAAGTGCCGGGAATCAAGCTGTCGACAGAAGCTCTGGAACGGATGAAAAAGGTACAGGGAGAAGCCGCCAGACAGGAAGGAATCGCAATCGCGAAGGAATTGGTCGATACGGCCGTTCGTTACTTCAATGGCATCTATCTGATTACCCCGTTCAATTATTACGAGATGGCGGCAGAGCTCATTCAGTATACGCGCCAACAAAGCTCTTTGGTGAGGATGGCTCAGACTTAACGGTTTGCGCCAGTTAAATAGGGAAGGCCTATGTGTATAGACAGGCTATAGCCTTGCGTCTAATACACATGGGCCTTCATTTCGTCTAGCATAAAGGCGGTTTTGAGAGCTTCCCGATTGCAAAACTGTTGAATCTCAGCAAGGTTCATCTGGGCATACAGCTTCTTGCGTAAAAAACGTTCAATGATATGCGGGAAAGCAAGATCGACAAAGAGCAAATGCAGTTGCTCAATCGATAGGGGGTTTTCTTGGAGATAGCCACGCAATATATGAGCAAACAATTCCTCGTTCCACTGCTCATTTCTTCGCATAGCAAGGGATAGAACACGGGCAATGTCTTTAGACGGAAAATCGTAACGAACGTCATCCCAGTCAATGATCGCTATTCTTTGATTACTGACAAGCAAATTCCCATTGTTAAAATCTCCATGACAGAGAAAGTGATTGGTAAGCGGTTCCTTTTTCCATTTCGAGAAGTATAGAGAGGATCTCAAATGTTCCTTGGCTGTGAGCCCTGCTTGTTTAAAAAAAGGAAGGTATTCCGCAATCGTAGCGTATTTTTGATCATTTTTCCCGCCGTGTCGAAGCTCCCACTTCTCAAGGGAAGCTAAATCTGCCTTGTACTCCACGGACCATTTTTCAGCGCCATTGTAAAGGTTGCCATGCTTGGAAGAAAAACCGAGCGACCTCGCATGAAATTTGCCCAATACCATTCCGATCCGTTCCATTCGAATAGGGGAGTTATACGCGATATTTGGCCAAGATAGCTTTTGATGGAGAACGAAAAGATTTTCTCTATGAGTTATGTAACGCTTATTATTTTTGGTTCGTTGAATGTTGGGAATGAGTACGCCGTTTTTGCGCAAATGAGCTTCTGCATTCAGAATGAAATGTAAACGTTCCTTTTCCAGAGGGAAAGCTTTTCCGATGAATTTGCCATTGGTCGTTTCCAAGTAAATGACGAGTGATTTGGAGGTATCCCGAATGGTTCTGTGATGCAAAACCGTCATGTCGTATTTGTTCTGGATTTTTTTGATAAGGTCGTCCACTGCCGATGCCCCTCCTTGCGTAAAGAGCTACAAGTATTGTACGGAAGAAGAGGAGTGGTTGACACTGAAGATCTACTTAGTGGGCAAGGGGAGAGGGTGCCAATTCATCTCGCGTAAAAAATGACTCAGCTCAGTAAACTTGGCGATTCGTTCCTCACGTGTAAAAGATGCGTTAGCCCCACTGGTAGACGGGACGACAAACACATAGCTGCCCGACCAATCTTTTGTCCCAAAGTACTTGATTGGCTGAAGCCCCAGTGAAATGGCTTCTTTCTTTTGTCCGGTTGCGTGACGAAAAGCAGTAATTCCGTTAAAACAGATGACACGAGGCCGGTAAGTCTGGATCATTTGGAAGAACAGCTCTGCACCCTTGGCATAATCCTCGTTACGCAGGTCTGTTGCGGAACGGGTGGGGCGTGAGACTAGATCGGTAATACCATAATTGTAGTCTAAGAGGGTAGCGGTTTCCTCGGGCAAGAGCTTGTGAGGTGTCAGCCCGCCCTCGTACAAGCCGCGCCAAAACAGGTTGGCTGGATTGGCGTAGTGGAAACCCGTTGTAGCCGATATACGCCCTGGATTGATACCGCAAAATAAGACCGCTAAATCGCGGCGAATGTATGTGGGCAACCATTTTTCTGTGAACTCGACCAAAGCGAACCCCTCCTGTTTACCACATTGTAGCACATCAGTGAGCGCTTTCAGAGAGAAGCAAAAAAAGCTGCCAGACTCGGCAGCTTCAGGTTATATTGGATCAAGTAACGGATCTTAGAGCTGGGGATGCGGATACGGCAGCACTTGCTGTGGCTCGTTGAACGTGAATTGCTCCATTTCATTCCGGACGTATCTTTTCGTCTCGAATGGAACGACTTCTTGTTCTTCATTACCCCACAACCAATTCGACAGCATTTGTATCATAAGGATACCCTCCACTTTGTGGAAATGTTTTACATGTTCATCATACTCCAGTTGAGGGCATTTTTGGTTGGGCAGGTGTGAATAAGGCGTGAAGAAATCGTGGATAGAAAGTGAACAAAATTGAAGCGATTTCACAGGACGTCGAAAAAAAAGCGAAAAGAAATCCGCCTGTACGACGGACTCTTTTCGCTTTTTTGTCATGTCATTTCTATGGATTGGTTGACCACAGTCCAGCGGATTTCACGAAAATGCGTTTGTTCAGCTTCAGCTGGCTGACCACGAACTCAGCAATATCCTCAGGCTGCATCGTCTTCTCAGGATTTCCGTCTGTCAGACCCAAGTCCAAAGCCAAATCGGTAGCTACCGTACTCGGCGTCAGCGCGGTGACGCGGATGTTGTGCTTGCGTACTTCAAGAGCCAAAGACTCCGTCAGGCCAAGTACACCGAACTTGGATGCGCTGTACGCACTGGTAAGAGGAGCACCTTTTTGTCCTGCGGTGGAAGAGATGTTGATAATGTCACCGGCGTTTTGCTCGATCATGCCTGGGAGCACCGCACGAGTCACGTAATAGACACCCATCAGGTTAACTTGGATGATTTGCTCCCATTCGCTTGTTTCCAGCTCCATGAACTTGCCGAATTTGGCAACGCCCGCATTATTGATCAGGATATCAATCTGACCCAGTTCATTTTTGATAGAAGCAACAGCTGTTGTGACAGCCTCGTAATTGGATACGTCTGCGGTCGCAATCGCTACCTTGACGCCGTATGCTTCTACTTCCTTGGCGACTTGCTTCAGATTTTCCTCAGAGCGAGCCAAGAGACCGAGATGCACGCCTTCCTTTGCCAGGGCGATTGCAATTGCGCGGCCAATACCTTTACCTGCACCCGTAATGAATGCGGTTTTTCCTTTTAGTTCGATAGCCAAACGAAAACACTCCTTTTTCGAGACAATAGGAATCTCATGTATATTGTGCAGTGTACTAGCATTTATCCCCGGGGGGAAGGATGCACTTTTATGTACGTAGGTTACGAAAGGTAACTGTGTAAAACAAAATGTCCTCCCAGAGCAGGGAGAACATTGGATAGCAAGGGTAGAACTGCTTACAGCTTGTATACGTCTGTGTATTTTTTCTCAAGGTAATTCATTAAGTAGGTCGCATTTGTACCTTCGCCTGTAATCGCTTGAACGAGTTCACGAGGGCTCTTCATTTTACCGTACTGATGGATTTTTTCCTTGAGCCACTCACGGATCGGGGCGAAATCTCCGTTTGCGATAAGCTCTTCGTAACCGGTAATCTCATTCTCCATAACGTGGACGAATTGTGCCGCATACACATTACCCAGCGAGTAAGTCGGGAAGTAACCGATCATTCCGCCTGCCCAGTGTACATCCTGAAGCACACCCAATGTATCTGTCGGTGGCTCGACACCCAGGTATTCTTTCATTTTTTCGTTCCAGATTTTCGGCAGATCAGCCACTTGAATGGTTTGATTAATCAAGCCTTTCTCGATTTCGTAGCGGATCATGACATGCAGGTTGTACGTCAACTCATCTGCTTCTGTTCGGATAAAGGAAGGAGTGACAGCGTTAACCGCACGATGCAGATCTTCTACAGATACGCCCTCGAACTGGGTAGGAAACGCTTTTTGCAGGTCCGCGAAAAAGTGATTCCAGAATGGCAGACTGCGTCCGACCATGTTTTCCCAGTAGCGGGATTGAGACTCGTGAATCCCCATAGAGGTACCATCGCACAGTGGTGTGAATAGCAGTTCTGGATTAATGTTCTGCTCGTACATCGCGTGGCCAGCCTCGTGAATGCAACTGAAGAGTGCAGAATTGAAATCATTTTCAGCGTAGCGCGTCGTAATGCGGACATCTCCAGGGTTGAAGGTGGTGCAGAACGGGTGCGCACTGCGATCCATGCGGCCAGACTTGAAGTCGTATCCGATTTTCTCGAGGATATAACGGCTGAATGCTTCCTGGTCTGCCACTGGGAAGTTTTTCGTCAAGAAGGAGGTGTCTGGCTTGTTCGGAGAGTCGGCGATCGCTTTTACCAGCTTGACGGTTTTCTCACGCAAGGTGGCGAAGATCGGATCGAGCTGATCGACAGTCATGCCAGGCTCATACATGTCCAAGAGGGTGTTGTACTTGTTTTTGCCGTCATGACCCCAATATTCGATGAACTCGAGCTGGAAGTTCACGATTTTCTCGAGGTATGGCTGGAACATGGAAAAGTCGTTGTTGGCACGAGCTTCTTCCCACACCGTTTCTGCCTTGGCGGTCAGTACAACGTACTCCTGATGCCTGTCAGCAGGGATTTTTTTGTTGCGGTCAAATTCCTTTTTGCATTCCAGCACACTGTGACGGGTAATTTCATCCAATGTTTCGAGGACAGATGGCTCACTCAGCTCTGTCAAAAGCGCTTCCATTTCTTTAGACGTCGCCAGCTTAAATTGCTCGCCAGCCAATGTCCCGATGATTTCGGAACGGGCATCCATTCCATTGCGCGGTGCTTGTGTAGCCTTGTCCCAATAAAGAACGTTCAGTGCTTGCGTGTAGCTGGTTATTTTCTTCACATAGTCACGGAATTCGGCCGTACGTGTTTCCACAGTCGTTGACATAGGGTTCCTCCTATAAAATTGTAATATTTTGGCGATTCATATGTAAGTCATGCAGTCAAAAAATTTTTACTACTGAATATTATATCGGTTTAGCAAAAAATTACTAGGTGGATGCGGCACGCATTTGTCGGTATAATCGTAGAGGAAACGAATGTGTTACTTATTTGCGATGACAGGAGAATGAAGATGAGTCAATCCAATCCCCAATGGGAAAATGAGATAGCAAAACGCCGTACCTTCGCCATCATCTCCCACCCGGATGCGGGTAAAACGACAATGACGGAAAAGCTGCTCTACTACGGTGGAGCCATCCGTGAAGCAGGGATGGTCAAAGGGCGCAAAAATTCCAAGCATGCCACCTCCGACTGGATGGAGATCGAGAAAAAGCGTGGAATCTCCGTTACGTCCAGTGCGATGGATTTTGAATACAACGGACACCACATCAACATTTTGGATACACCTGGTCACCAGGACTTCAGTGAAGATACGTACCGTACGCTGACGGCTGCTGACGCTGCTGTGATGATTATCGACGTAGCAAAAGGGGTAGAGGCACAGACGATCAAGCTGTTCAAGGTCTGTCGTATGCGGGGTATTCCGATTTTTACGTTCGTGAACAAGCTGGACCGCCACGGAAAAGATCCATTCGAGCTCTTGGAGGAAATTGAGCGCGTATTGGGTATTCGTTCTTATCCGATGAACTGGCCGATTGGGATGGGCAGCTATTTCAGCGGCGTATTTGACCGTATGAAGTCTCGTGTCGAGCTGTATCAAAGCAATACACAGCACGAAGAGATTTCCTTTTTCCCTGTAGAGGGAGCAGAAGATCCATTGATTGGTGATCGCGTTGGTCAAGAACTGTGGCAGCAACTGCAGGACGAAATCTCCCTGCTGGATGTTGCGGGAGATGAATACGATCCGGAACTGATCAATAAAGGGCAATTGACGCCTGTTTTCTTCGGTAGTGCCATCAATAACTTCGGTGTACAAACATTCCTGGATAACTTCCTGCAAATGGCGCCAGCACCTTCCGCGAAGAAGAGTACAGAAGGCTTGATCGATCCGTATACGAACGCGTTCTCCGGCTTCATCTTTAAAATCCAAGCCAATATGAATCCAGCTCACCGAGATCGCATCGCTTTCTTGCGTATTTGCTCCGGCAAGTTTGAGCGGGGGATGTCAGTTAAGCATGTTCGTCTTGGCAAAGACATCAAATTGGCGCAGCCGGTACAGTTTATGGCACAGGATCGCGAAATAGTCGAAGAATCGTTCGCAGGAGATGTCATCGGTCTTTTTGACCCAGGCATTTTCCAGATCGGCGATACACTCTGTGTCGGAAAATCTTTTGAGTACGAAGAAATGCCGCACTTCTCGCCAGAGTTTTTCTCCAAGGTGATGGTGAAGGACGCGATGAAGCACAAGCAATTCCAAAAAGGGATCATGCAATTGACAGAGGAAGGAACGGTACAGTTATTCCGTACCCATCCGATGGAAGAGCTGATTCTTGGTGTGGTAGGTGTGCTGCAGTTCGAGGTACTGGAATACCGTTTGAAAGCCGAGTACGGGGTAGACATCATGCTGACGCGTATGCCGTATCAAATCGCTCGCTGGCTCGAAGGGGAGAAAGCAGACCTCGATGCTGTGAAGAACCGAACCGTTTCCGACCGTTATGGCCGTCCGGTTATGCTGTTTGAGAGCGAGTACCAGCTGCGTGTCGCAATGGATAAGTACTCGAATATCAAGTTCCACGAGAGTTCTCTTGGCTTGAAAACCGTTCATTCTTAATTGAAAAAGAAATGCAGGGCCTCCCGATCACGGTGAGGCCCTCTTTATCCATTTCACCAATTCCACCACTCATTTGGACAGCATGAACTAGAACTCGATGGCAAAAAACTTGACCTCCTCCGTATCCTTTGAGAGGGTAATCATCCCTTTTTCTTGCAGGCCGATTTTCTTTAGAAGATTGGCAGAAGACGCATTATCGGGGTTGGTGATTGCTACGATGCGCTTTAAGCCGACAACTTCTTTTCCGTGGGCAAGAACAGCAGAGGCTGCCTCATACGCGTAGCCTTTGCCCCAGTATGCGGGCAGAAACGCAAAGCCGATATCGACATCTTCCAACGAATCCCTCTTAATCAGTCCACATAAACCGATCGGAACATTTTCTTCCTTCAGCTCCGTCAAATACAAACCAAAGCCAAGACTCTCGTACATCGCGACAGCGCCATTCAAAATATAGTGGCGGGCGTCTTCCGTTGTACGAAGGCCACGATCGCCAATAAATCGAATCCAAGAAGGCTCATTCATCAGTTTCAAGACAAAATCAGCGTCTTCGGCAGTTTGCCAGCGGAGGATGAGACGATCTGTTTCCAACACTTTCATAGGAACGACACCAGCCTTTTTTTTATCATTTATCCGATGATTTGCAGCTCTTTGGGAAAAGAAGTCAATACTTCTACGCCATCCTTCGTGACGAGCACATTGTCTTCAATGCGGATGCCACCAATCTTCGTGTCATAAATGCCCGGTTCAATCGTGAAAACCATGCCTGGGATGAGTTCTCCTGCTGCCTGGCTGTGAACGTACGGAGCTTCATGAAGCTCCAGTCCGATCCCGTGCCCGACACGATTGATGAAAAATTCTCCATAGCCCCGGTCCCCAATGACAGCTCGTGCAGCTAGGTCAACCTCTGCGATCAGAGCCCCTGGTCGAACGGCCTGTATCCCCGCCAGATTCGCTTGCAAGACCGTATCGTACATGTCCAGCAATTCTGCCCCAAGTTGACCGACAGCAAATGTACGCGTCAGGTCCGATACATACCCATCGACATACACGCCTGCGTCAATCAACAAAACTTCTCCTGCCGCAATCACCCGATCACCCGGGTCGCCATGGGGCAGTGCAGCTTTTTCTCCAGCCAGCACAATCGTTGAAAAGGAAGGGCCTTGTGCTTTTAGCTTTTTCATCTGGTATTCCAGCTCTGCGACGACGTCCAGTTCCGTCATCCCGACGGATATCAGAGGGAGCGTACGGCGTAGGGATTCCTCCATGACCCAAATCGCTCGCTTGATCGTAGCGATTTCAGATGCATCCTTAGCCACGCGTATATTACACAGCAATTCTCCGACATCTACTGCTTCTGTAGCTTGCACAATCGATACAAGTGCCTCATATGTTTTCGCTGTCAAATGGTTCTTCTCCACACCAATGTGAGAGAGGGGAGTTGGCAACAAATGCTGGAGCACGGTTAGTGCATCCTGTGAATCGTCATGCGTATAAATCATAATGGCCGGACAAGCCTCCCGTGCTTTTTCACCGTCCAGCAGTGGAACGAAGAGGAAGGGGGACTCGCCTCTCACCAAGACGAGGCCCATAAAACGTTCATGTGGCTCTGTCAAAAATCCGGTAAAATAGTACACGTTTTTGGGATGCGTAATTATCAATGCGTTCAGTTTCCTGCTTTCCATATACGCGTGCAGCTTTTCCAGTCTTTCTTGCATCCAGATCACCCTTTTTTATTGGTAGACAATGCGAAAAGCACACGTTGCGTTAGGTTCTAAAAATGACAGGCGTTAAAACGGACAGAATCTCGGCTTCTTCTACAGTGGAAGGATTGTACCACGTATGAAGGAGAGAGGAAGGGAAGTGGATCGTGTCTCCTTGTTCGAGACAATATTCTGTTTCGTCGACTACGATGGTGACACATCCTTTAACGACGTAGTAAAACTCTTCACCGGGATGCTGAAACGCGACATGCTTCGTCTGTCCGGGTGGCAACACGTTGAGGAGGGGTTCAAGCGCCCTGTCGGGAAAATTCCCGCCGATTCGAACGTACTTCACAGGTGACCCTTCAATCTGCAACGTTTGACGCTTTGCAATGGGCGTGTGGTACGTGACATCTTTTTCTACTTCAAAGAAGTACGTAATGGGGACACCCAGGCATTCCGCAATTTTTTGCAGAGATGTAATCGCGAGCGAACTGTTACCACGCTCTACTTGTGATAAAAAACTGACGGAGAATCCTGATTTCTCACTCAAGTCCTTTAAAGTAAGCTCCTGCTGGATACGAAGTTCTCGTATTTTTTTGTAAACGTGCTCCAAAAAGTCACCTCCTGACCAAAAACAATTACGGTATTACAGTAAATATTACGGTAATACAAAAATAATTGCTACATTTATTCTGAATCTTCCAGCTTCTTTTCGTATCCTACTTGTACCATTGCCTTCATATACTGGCATAAAGACAGGCCGTTAGAGAGGAAGGGAATTGCTTTGAGAGCTCTCCTGTTAGTGGTTTTGTTTCTGGTTTCCTTTGACATGCACGCGCAGACGCCTCTTCTTGCGCCGTATTTAAACGTATTGGGTGTATCCGCTGCGATGATCGGCTTCGTGCTCGGGGGTTATGCGATCAGCAATTTGACAGGCAACCTGCTCGCTGGCCCTTTTCTTGATCGCTATCCGAAAAAATGGTTTATCGCAGGTGGATTGATTTTGGCTGGCGTGATGCTGATTGGTCAAGGCATTGTGCAAAACACCGCGGGTTTCTTTACCTTTCGACTGATGCTTGGGTTTTTGATGGCGTTTGTATCTCCCGCTTGTTCTGCCTTGCTCGGAGAAACAGGGAAGACGGCACTTGAGCAGGGCGAAATTATGGGTAAAAAGGGATTGGTCCTTACCTCGGCAGGCATCGTATCCCCGGCAGTCGGTAGCTTTTTGGCGGTGCAATTCGGCTATGGTCAATCATTCGTGATTCTGGGCTACATGATGATCATTGCTGGCGTTTTCGCTTGGATGATGTTGCCTGAAAGAGTAGAGGTAAATATGTCGTCTACGCCACGAATCAAAGGTGGGGGCAAGCAAAACCTAACCGCCATCTTGGAAAATCGAATGCTGTATCCTGCGTTTCTTGGGGGATTTGCGATCATTTACGCTCAAGGAACGATTATCTATGAAGTGCCTTTGCTCATCCAAAGACAAGGGTTGTCCCCAGCCGTTACTGGCATATTGTTCAGCTTGAAAGGGTTGGGAGCACTTGCTATTTTGTGCCAGTTTTGGCTGCATCGCGTCCCCGTTGAGACGAGGACTTTTGCCGGATTGGGAGTTCTCAGCCTTCTTCTGTACGCCCTGGCAATCGGGTTGGCGATTCCGATTCATGTCATGATGTTTTTCTTCGGCGCGTGCTTTGGGATGCTGTTCCCAGCTTTTGCGACCGTCTTGACGGTACATTCACCCCGAGAGCTTTACGGGAGTGTGTTTAGTATTTACTCGGCGGTACTGTCGATCGGAGCGGTATTGAGCCCAGTATTGGCAGGCTTGCTGGGGAATTGGCACCATTCCTACTTCATTGCGTTTTTTGTAACAGCTGGCGTATGTCTGATCGGGGGACTGCATCGATTCTTGTTAAGCGGGGTTCCACGCTAGGAGGATACGGACTTTCTGCTAAGTAAGCAGGGGGTCTTTTTTCGTTTTCAAAACAAAAAGTTGAGCATCTAGCCATAATCCGCTATAATACCCATTGTGATTATGATAATTATTCTCAATGAAAACGCGGTCAAGTTGGCAGTTGTCGCTGCTTGATGGCATGACGCAGATGGAGGAACACACCAATGAAGAAAACAGCCAAACTTTCGATAGCCAGTGTCGTATTGGCAAGCCTAGTTACAATCGTGAGTGCTTGTTCTGGCCAACCGAACGCTGCGAGTCCAGAGGGACAAGCGGGCAACAGCCAAACCGGGACACCAGCGGCTGAAGCTCCACGGGTACTGAAGGATGCGATGGGAAATGAAGTAACCGTCCCAGCTCAACCTCAGCGCGTGATCGCTTCTTATTTAGAGGATCATTTAGTAGCGTTGGGAGTGAAGCCAGTTGCTCAATGGTCAGTAGGGAACAGCCAAGTACAAGGCTACCTGCAAAAAGAGCTGGCGGGTATTCCAGCGATTCCTTATGATCTGCCGCCAGAGGTCGTGATGAGCCACAGCCCCGACCTGATTATTTTGGATAGCGCATCTCTGGTCCAAGGGGACAAGTATAGCCAGTACTCGAAAATCGCCCCTACTTACACCATTGGAAAAGAAAAGAACAGCGATTGGCGTAAAGAGCTCCTGACAGTAGGAGAAGTGCTCAACAAGGGGGAAGAAGCGAAGAAAGTGCTGGCAGATTATGAGACGTTTGCAGCCGAGTCCAAGCAAAAGCTGCAGCAGGCGATTGGGGAAAAATCAGCGGCAGCACTGTGGATAACGGGGAAAAATGTGTACGTAGCGCGTCAGGACTTGTCTAGCGGGGATGTGCTCTACAAGGACCTCGGGTTTAAGATTCCTGCTATCGTTCAGGAAATCTCCAAGTCAGGAGAAGCAAACTGGAACGCGATCTCCATGGAGAAATTGGCTGAACTCGATGCCGAGTACTTGTTTATCGTAAACAGTAATCCGACTGCTGTAGAACAATTGCAAAAGGATCCAGTATGGGCGAATATCCCTGCTGTGAAGAATGGAAATGCGTTTACGTTTGCGAAAGATTCCAGCTGGCTGTACACAGGCGTCATTGCCAACCGCCAAATGATTGAGGATGTACTCAGCAACGTTAGTAAATAAGAAGAGAAAAGCCTATCCACCCTTTGACGTTTTGTACGAAGGGTGGGCAGGCTTTTTACATGTGTTTCTTGCTATTATGGGATTGGGATCTTCTGGATTTTACATGCTTTAATTCCGCCACGATAATAAAGCTCACGATGACAAGTAAAAACCACGAGCTGATTTTACTGAGATGCACGAGCTCCCAGCCTGCTCTCTGATTCGGATAATTCCAAGCTCCGAGAAACGTCGCTATATTTTCCGCAATCCAAATGAAAAAACCGATCAAAAAGTAACCAAGAGGGATGGGCATGAAAAACCGCTCATTCGCGACGCTAAAATAAACACGTGTTTTCCAGAAGACAATGAAAATAGCTGCCATCAGCACCCAACGCAAATCCCAAATATAATGGTGGGTGAAAAAGTTCAGATAGATCATTGCGCCCAAAATGGTGGCGATAATCTGATTTGGCCAGCCAGAGAGAGAAACCTCTAGTCGACGCCACGCTTGACATAAGTAGCTCGCGACACTGGCGTACATGAACCCACTGTACAAAGGAACGCCAAATACCTTGCTGTACGCATCCTCCGGATAGCTCCAAGAACCCATATGCACCTTGAATATTTCCAAGCACAGCCCGATCACGTGAAAGACCGTGATGACCTTCAATTCGTCCTGAGACTCCAAACCGCTTTTCACCATGAAAATCTGGAAGAGCAGGCAGAGCAACAGCAGGAGGTCGTACCTGGGAAAACCAGGAATGGTGACGAATTTGGATAAGGCGAGCGAACCAAAAATAAAGACCGGAAACAAGCAAGACATAGCTTCTTGATAGCCAAAATGAAGCAATAGACGCATATATCGTATCATTTGTCTGTCCTTTACGTTTACGAAAGTAGTTTCAGAGGGCTAATCCGTAAGCACAAACCGCACAAGTCTATTGATAGCGGAAGGCAGCACGCTTACATGGCCCTCATCTTCGAATTTGATGAAGCTCACTTGAACACCTTTGGTAGTGAGTGGTTCCATGCGCTCTACAACGCGTTGTGCACCCTCGACCATGAAGGAGAGCTCATCGCCGCCAACAATGACGAGCAGCTTTAGTTCATGATCGCCTTTCCATTGGGTGATAAAGCGCTCTTGCTCTCTCAATACCTCCTCGTTGCCCCACCAGACGGAAGGGCTCCCTGATACGACGTGTGAGAAAAGCTTCGGACGCGAGAACAGCGTATACAGTGTGAAATGACCACCTAAGGAATGGCCGAAAATCGCCTGTTTTTTCGGATTTACCTGCCATTCGGAAGAAATAGCTGGCATCAGCTGCTGTTCAAGGAAATCCAGGAACAAATCAACCCCACCATGCTCTGGCCAAGGCTCCCCATTCGGTCGGTCAGGAAGTGAAGCCGAATCCACGGGCATGGTCAAATCGTAACAACGGCGGTCCATATCAAATGGCAGACGTGATGGATAGCCGATTCCTACAACAATGGCTGGGTTAAAGCCCTTGGGCTTGCGTGTTTGCAACTTCACCGTCTCCGCAATCGTTCCAAACATCGCATCGCCATCCACGGCATAAATAACCGCATATCCTTCGGGAGGAGCTTTAGCTTCCGGAATCGCAATCATAATCCGATAGTCACGACCTTGGCTTGATTGCAGTGTCCACTCTACACAATTACGAGGGGAGTAGCCGTTTTTCTCTATCATTTTCATTTTGCAATCAATCCTTTCACATCCTCAATGACTTTCATATGTGCGATCAGGCCGCCGCTTAACCAGTGATCTCCCTCTACTTTAAACGTACGGCCGTTCTTCACAGCCTCCATGCTTTTCCAAACCGGACTCTCTGTCAAATCTTTTTCGAATGCATCCCCCGTACCAGCGTCATTGATGAGGAAAATATAGTCCGCATCCAAATCAGGTAAGCTCTCTAGTGATAAATGAATGTCACCGCCGGAAACAACCTGGCTCGGCAAAAAGCCTAGCTCATTGGTAAGTACGTATCCACTGAAGAAATCATACTTGATGAAGAACATCCCTCTGCCATTAAAGCGAATAATCGCTGCTTTTTTGCCTTGGATATGAGGGGCCAGCTCCTTTTTGGCTGCCTCGACATGCTCCTTATATTTCTGCAAAGCTTTTTCAGCTTCCGCCGACTTGCCCAACAGATCGCCAACTATGCGTACGGAAGATTCAAGATCAGCATTTGCTTGCTTGAACACATACGTAGGCGCAATCATCTTATATTTATCGTACACGCCGCTTTCGATATGGTTGGCATTGTGTAAAAGGATGAGGTCTGGCTCATGGGCCATAACCCCTTCCGGCTCTGGAGGCAATCCACCTGTGAAGGCAATGGACGGCACATCTTTTAGCTGATCTTGCAAATACATTTTTGGTCTTGAGCCCGAAGACCACTGCACGACCGGAGCAACGCCCAGTGCGACCAAAGTATCTTCCAGATTGGGAGCGAATATTTTGGCAGGTGCAGCAGGCAATGTCACCTCGTTACCCATTTCATCTTTTAGCACACGCGGGTAGGCAGGCTTGTCAGAAGAGCTCTTTGCCGATCCTTCGGCACTCCTAGTCGTGGATGATTCGACCTTCTGTGTCACTGTCTCACTGATTACGTTGTTCCCGCAGCCTGCTGCCAGTCCAGCAACGAGCATCGTCGTGGTCAGCATCAGCGCAAGACTTGTTTTCTTTGTCATACTAGGGAATCCCCTCTCGTTGATAATGTTTCTCACTGGGAAACATTATAATTCACCCAAGAAAGGGGCTCCATGGACAACACCTTGAATCGCATTTGGACTTTTCCCTGTTACCATTAGCAGGATTTCATCCAGCATCCGGTTCATGGCTACTGGTGAGTACTCGTACCACGGATTAGAAGGCAAGAGATAGAGGTACCCATTTTGAACAGCGCGAAGTCCTCTCCAAAGCGAATGATGCTGTAGCGTCAGCCAGCTTATGCGTGTCGACTCATCGAGACAAACGAACAACAGGATTCGCTCCGGGTCAAAGCTCGCAAGCTGCTCGAGCGTGATAGGCCGATTGCAAGGTTCCATTTCCTCTTCCACAAGAGAAAGCTGCAAATCGCCGCACAGAAGCTCCTTCATTCCCTTATTGTTGTAAAGATGGATGCCATCCCGATAAAGGCGAATGATGGCAAATTTATCTTGCTGGAGCACAGATTGCAGGTCTGCGCGAACGGCAGCGGCCTTCGCTTCATAAAAAGCGATCCAGGAGTCACAAGCTGCTTCTTTGCCCGTGTAGCTGGCAACTTCACGTAATTGCTCTCTCCAGCCAGAAGATTGGAGGGTCAAGACGTCTATGCCATGTGCAGACAAGCGTTGCTTGGTAGTCTCGGGAAGCTCTACGTGGCTAATGACAACATCCGGCTTGGCAGCCAGAAGCATGATTTCCTGATTGTCATCATTCCACGGCGTTTCGACTGCTTTTAAATGAACCGCGATGTGTTGCTGATACTGCTGATAGTAATAGGGGGTCCACTTCGCATCCAAAGGAGCAGCGACTGGTATAATCCCCAGTACTACTAGATGCCCCAGCAGGGAAGGGGAGTAGACGGCAACTTTGCGCTCGGAAGCTCTTTCATACGCGGAGGGGGATACACCCACTTCCTTCTTGAACTTCCGGCTAAAGTAAAACTCATCGCTGTACCCGATTGTTTTCGCAATATCCCGCAGCTTCATATCCGTCTCGCGTAACAATCGCTTGGCGTGATTGATACGCAGACTCGTTACATAATCCATGACACTTTGTCCGTAAGCCTTCTTGAACGAATCGCCAAAATAGCTCGGACTTAAGTTCGCCATCGCTGCCAACGTAGTTACGTTTAACGGACGATCGAAGTTACAGACCATATAGGCGCGAACCTCGTGGAGTGACATTTGGCGACAAGGCTCGTATTCTTTGTTATGTTTCATGATTCCATCCACCTTTTCAGGCACGTGCACAAGTTTGTGATAATGATAATTATTATCTATGAATGATAGCGAAAATGATAGAGGAAGAAAAATAAGACGACCGCTCCCCAATGTCGTAGGGAAGCGATCGCCGAAAGTCCACTGATGGAATTACTCTTCGCCGGTAGCCACCGGATTATCTGGATAAGAGCTCCAGTCACTCCAACTGCCCAAATACAATTTCACATCGGTTCGACCAGCAGCATGGAAAGCGAGCAAATTAGAGCAAGCCGTCACGCCTGAGCCGCAATAGACGATCAATTCTTTATCAGCGTAAGGAGCGAGACGTTTTTGCAGCTCGTCTGCCGGAAGCATCGTCTGATCAGCAGCGAGGTTGTCCTTATAAAAGAAATTGTGCGCCCCAGGTATGTGTCCTGCTTTTGCGTCGATCGGTTCGTTCTCGCCACGGTAGCGTTCTGGCGCACGAGAATCGAGCAATACGGTGTGCTCGCTGCGTTTTTTGACACCTTCCATGTCAACTAACATGTCGTGGCGGACATGTGGGACGAACTGACGAGCTTGTACAGTAGGTACTTCTGCGGTTATCTCATAGCCAGCCTTTTTCCAAGCAGCGTATCCGCCGTCGAGTACAGCTACCCGATCGTGACCAAGGTAGCGCAGAAGCCACCATAGACGTCCTGCCATTGCCATTTCCTGATCATCGTAGGCGATGACAGTCGTGTTGGCATCGATTCCCGCATTTGAAAAATGGGCAGCCAGCAGCTCCGTATCTGGGAGAGGATGACGTCCACCATGCTCGCTTTTGGAGCCGGAAAGGTCACGGTTCAGATGAAAGTAGAGGGCTCCCGGGATATGATCCTTCGTGTATTCCTCTGCACCTGCTTCAGAAGCACTTAAAGCAAAACGACAATCGACGATCACCAAATTTTCATCGTTCAGATGATCCTTGAGCCATTGAGGTGTGACAAGTGCTTGCATGAATCTCCCTACTTTCTCTTTTTTCTTCATCATAGCAGATGGCAATCCAATCAGGTACAATAATTAAGGGATTGTGGTTAGGAGAGAGGAGAAGAGAGATGAAGCGTTTCATTCGCTATTTTTTTGAGGGGCTATTGTTTGTCATTCCTTTGGCAGTGACGATTTATATTTTGTATTGGATTTTCACGACCGTGGATAACTGGTTCTATCTGCTGGTTCACAACTGGTTTAATCTCCAAATTCCAGGACTTGGTGTCCTCTTGACCATACTCGGCATTACGATTGTAGGCTTCCTTGCATCCAATGTACTGACACGCGGAGTTCTTTCGCTCGTGTCCACCGTCTTCGAGAAAGTGCCGTTTATCAAACTGATTTATACGTCCATCAAGGATTTGATAGGAGCGTTTGTAGGGGAGAAGAAGAGCTTTAACAAGCCGGTGCTTGTGACGCTATCCAAGGATGGAAATGCGAAGGCCATTGGGTTTATTACAAAAGAAAGCCTCGATTCTTTTGGTCTCACAGATCACGTAGCTGTCTACTTGCCGCAGTCGTACAATTTTGCAGGAAATCTCTTGTTGTTCCCGAGTGATCAGGTACAGCTGCTTGATACGGAAAGCTCAGAAGTCATGGCATTCCTGGTATCGGGTGGAGTATCTGGAGGGCCGCAAAACGTAAACAAAAAAAGCAGCGATGCTTAAATCATACAAACCTCCAGAGCCACGAGTCTTGTGGTTTTGGAGGTTTGTTGCTTGTTTTTTGGGGAACTTCCTTAGTTTTCGATTTTTCCACACAAAAAAGACACCCAAACGAATTTGAGTGCCTTCACATTTTCATAACGTCAGCTGCTAAAAAATCCACTATGGCTGGAATATTTGCGACGATAGTGACGATGACCGTATGTTCGATGCCCCATCTTCCATGAGGGTCGATATCGGTAATCACTGCTGCTGTACTTGTGATAGCCACGTCCGGTCATTTTCCATAAGAACCGGGCGCCTTTCTTAAAGAGGACCGCCACAATGACAATCGCAACGATCAAAATAACAAAACCGATCCCCAAAATCGTGAGTAGGACTGACATCCACATCGTCTCCTTGCCAAAAAGGTCTTACCTTTTTTACGGATGACTCTACAGGAAGTTTCAATTATCCCTCGGCATTCAAATATTTCTCATAGGGCGTGTAGTCGATTTCTTTTGATTTCAGGTGGGCAATGAGCCATTTGTGGTCACGCTTGGGGGTTGCTACGATGTACCCCTTTACAATCAAATCTGTTGTAATGGTGGTTGCTTTCTCTTCCAGCGCGATCTGGCCGATTTTCGCTGCGATAGAACGTCTCGCAACATCACGAAACAACTGTGGCACAGGATCAACCAATTCATTGAGCAAGGTCAGACCTTCATCTGTCCAGAGCGCACGTGTCTGATCAATGTAATGATCCTGCCAATCCAAGTCAGATTTTCCGTCTTGCTTGGGCATAGACTTGAGAAATTTGCGGAACATGAAATACCCGCCAATCGCCATCAGACTTACGAGAACAATGGTCCAGCCAACGATAAACAGGGAAAACCCTGTAGACATTTCACCCATACCTTGTACACCTCATTACCAATTTCCATTCACTAGTAAAAATTGTACCTTATTTTGGTTCGGGCAACAAACTTTTTATGCGTTTTCCTATCCTTAGGGGTTTGCTCTTCCCAAGAACACATACAATTTAGTATGATTAGAATTAATCTTTATTGGGAGTTGACGCTCATGTTCAAGCTTGGACAACGCGTCGTCATTGTTGCCGACTCCTTCGAGCAAGGTTTGCCTTTGGGTGAATACGGTTACCTGATTGCTCGTGACCGCAATCCGGACAGCGCATTTTCTTGGGTTTTACGCATTCCGAAAATTGATAAGCATATCGCCGTTGTAGAAGAGGACATCGCCTTGGAGGAGCAATTGCTGGAGGAAGAAGCAAATCGCATCTCGCATGAGGCTTTACTTGATTTTGCATTGGCGACAAGGAACGAAGCACTGTTTCGACAACTGATGGGCATGGAAGATGCAGAAGAGGCAAATGACGAACCCGCGAAGGAATCAATGGAGGAATTTATCCGTAAAGTAAATATCAAAGCATGGATCTAATTGGCGGTACAAGCATTTGAAACTTTTGTGAGGAAATGAAAGCGAGGCTGTTTCATGTCTGAATTTGTGACGTTTACCAATGAGTTTGGTCAAACCATCGATATGTCCCGAGAGGATTACCAGAAAAAAATAATTCCGCAAAATCTGGATAAGTACTGGGATGAAAAAGATAAGCTTCGCGATTTTGCGATGGAGTTGGTGAAGGGTCAATTTCATGAGCAAGCCGCTGTCGCTGCCGACAGGCTTCTCGAATTATACGGGCCAATTGAGTCTGCTCTCATTTTCCGTGCAGTCGTTCATATGCAGGCGAGAGAGTTTGAAAGCGCTAAAAAAATCTTGACAGATTGTCTGGAACGATTCCCGTCCTCGGGTACGGCTTGCACCAATTTGGCAAAAATCTTCGCGTTTGAAGGAGATGAGCCAAAAGCGTTCGAGACCCTACATACAGGCTTGCACAAAGACCCGAATCAAGAAAATGGCTTGAACATGTTTGTCGAGAGCTTCTTGCAAAGAGGAAAAAAGGATGAGCTGAAAGGGCAGCTGGAGGCGCTGGCAAGTAAAGAAGGCGCTTGGAGACCACAGCTTCAACTGGCTCGTCTTGCTTTGACGGAGGAGGACCTCCTGAATGCGATGAAATGGTACACGGTAGCGATTGAAGGAGCGAAGGACCGCTTTGAGGTCGTCATGACTGTGACCGGTGAATTGGGACAAGCGGGTTATGTCTATCAGTTGATTCAGATTTGTGAAAAGTTCTGGACGCCACATTTCCCGTATCCGTATGCGGGCTTCAACTATGCCAATGCTCTGTTGGCGACCGATCAAATGGAAAAGGCAATCGTCATCCTGCGAAACATGCAAGAGCATTTGCCAGATAACTACAAGCCAATGGTCGATCACTTCCTGAATCGAGTACCTGGAGCGCTCGAAGTGGAAGCAGCCGCCCAACAGAAAGCCGTCGAGAGCCAAATGGACGATCCGACGACGAAAAAAAGCAAGTGGAAGTTTTGGAAGTAAATCGATAGCTAGAGCGCCCGGCAATTCGTTGTCGGGCGTTTTTCTGTAAGAAGGGGGACTGTGCCCCTAACCCTGTCAGAACATATTTGCCCATGAAAAAACGGTGCAATCATCCCCGGTAGATGGTTGGCACCGTTTTTTAGAAGCCATCTATTTAAACTGGGTGGTGAGCCGCCGCTCTATATAGGCTACGCCTTGATACATCAAGGTAGCGATGACCGCGATAATGGCTAAGCTCATCATGACCAGGGTAAAATTAAACACTTGGAAGCCGTATATGATCAAATACCCCAAGCCTTGCTGGGATACGAGAAACTCTCCGACGATGACGCCGACCCACGAAAGTCCGACATTTACCTTCAGCGTAGCGAGAAGGGTTGGGATGGTAGCTGGCAAAATAACGAGCGTGAAGATTTGCCGTTTGCTCCCTCCGAGTGTTTGCACGACTTTGACGTAGTTTTGATTAACTTCCTTGAAGCTGGTATAGACGTTGATCGTGGTGATGATGACTGAGATCGCGCACCCCATGGCTATGACGGAGAGCAAACCTGGGCCAAAGCCGACGATGAAAACCGGACCGAGGGCTACCTTTGGCATACTGTTGGCAATCACCAGATAAGGCTCTAGGACGCGGGAGAGAAAAGGGGACCACCATATGATCGTTGCCATGACGGTTCCCAGAATCGTTCCTAAGAGAAAGCCGATAATCGTTTCCCATACGGTCAAGCCGACATGCGGGAGAAGGCTGCCATCTTGCAGCTGCAACCAAAATTGAGCCCAAATCTTGGAAGGATAGCTGAAGATGAGCGCATTAATGGTATTGGTTCGAGCCAGTAGCTCCCATAAACCGAGAAAAACGAGAAAGAGGAACAGTTGTGTGGTAAAGACGGAAAAGCTCATACGCTTTTCTAGCTGCAAGTAGCGGCGATGGACGGATTCAATTTCCTTTGGCTGCATCAGATACTACCTCCATCTCTTTCCACACGCGATGGAACAAGTCTTGGAATCCATCATGATTTCTGGCGTCGAATGGCAGAGCATCCCGGATCGGGCTGGGTACGACAATCTCGCTGTTGATGCGTCCCGGGTTGCGTGAAAAGATATAGACGCGATCGCCCATCGCGATTGATTCGGAGAGATCATGTGTCACAAGGACTGCCGTTTTTTTATGCCGACGCAGTGTTGAAAAGATCAAGTCTTCGAGCTTGAGTTTAGTCTGATAGTCCAATGCCGAAAATGGTTCGTCAAGCAACAGCACATCAGGTTGACAGGCGAGTGTTCGGACGAGTGCAACCCGTTGCCGCATACCGCCTGACAGCTGCAGGGGAGAGGATTTGCGCACATCAGACAGCTCCATTTCATCAAGCAGATGTAGCGCGTATTCCTCTGTTTCCTTGGTACGGATGCCTTGGATATCCAGCCCGAGAAACACGTTGTCTTCGATGGAGCGCCAGTTGAACAAATAATCTTGCTGTAGCATGTAGCCAACTTGCCTAGACGTTCCATTGACTTCTCTTCCGTCGATCCACACCTTGCCTGCTGTCGGCTTCTCAAGCCCTGCAATGAGTGAGAGCAGCGTCGTCTTGCCACAACCGCTGGGACCAACCAGACAAATGAATTCGCCTTCCTCCACGCGCAGGTTAATGTCTTGGACCGCCATGAACGCCCTGGTCGTGGATAAATAAAGATGGGTCACGTGGCCGAGTTCTATTTTTGCCGGCGTAGAAGAAATTTGCTTCATGACGGCCTATTTCCCTTCCTTGGATTGGGTAGCAAAAGTGGTGTTTACCAGCTTGTTGTAATCAGCGCGTTGCTTTAATTCACCAGCGGAATCCATAATATCTTGTAGCTGGTTCCATTCCTTTTCGTCCAGAATGGGATCTGTCGCATAGGAGCCCTGTTCGAGGTAACGCTGTACAGCGGTTTCCAGAATCTTCGGATCGATTTGCTCGAAGTACTTGCCTATCACATCAGCCGTTTCTTTTGCACTGTGGCTGGCAACCCACTGTTGCCCTTTGTAGACCGCATTGGTAAACTTTTGGATAGCTGCTGCGTTGCTGTCGATATAGCTTTGTTTTGTCATGAAGACAGTGTAAGGAACGGTTCCGCTCTCTTTGCCAAAAGAGGCGACGACATGGCCGATTCCTTCCTGTTCAAAGCGGGAGGCTTCCGGTTCAAACAGCTGTACATACGCTCCGGTACCAGATGCGAAGGAAGACGCGATATTTTTGAATTCGATATTCTGAATGAGTTCCACGTCGGCTTGCGGATTGATGTTGTGCTTTTTGAGTACATACTCTCCGACCATTTGCGGCATGCCGCCTTTACGTTGACCCAAGAAGACACTGCCTTTTAGCTTGTCGAAAGTAAAGTCATCCATTTTGGTGCGGGAGACGAGGAAGGTGCCGTCCGTCTGTGTGAGCTGCGCGAAGTTGACAACAGGATCGGCAGCTCCTTGCTGAGAGACGTAGATGCTGGTCTCGGAGCCGACGAGCGCGACCTCGATGCCGCCAGATAACAGAGCCGACATCACTTTATCTCCGCCGGGAATGGTTGAGAGCTCCACTTCTAGACCTTCTTCCTTGAAAAATCCTTTTTCAAGTGCGACATATTGCGGGGCGTAAAACAAAGAACGAGTCACTTCACCAATTCTTATTTTTTCGGGAGTGCTGGAGCAGCCAGTCAAGACGGCCGTCATAACGAGAAAAGCGGCCAGCCCCAGCGCCAAAAATCGTTTCATGATTAGGAGTCCCTCCTTGCTAGGCTTTGTATGTTGTAGGCTATGCGCCCAGACAAAAAAGGGTGAATGCCTAGAGAGAGAGACAGGCACATGATGAGGGAAGGCCAAAAAGGAGATGGACATAGCGTGATCGTTACATTTTTAGGCACCGGATCAGGTGCACCCACTACGCGAAGAAACGTGAGTGGGATCGGCTTGCGATTTTTACAGGCAGGAAAGTGGTGGTTGTTTGACTGCGGAGAGGGGACTCAGCACCAGCTACTGCGAGCACCGATGAAAATTAGTCAATTGGATAAAATCTTTATCACGCATCTGCATGGGGATCATCTGTATGGACTGATCGGACTGCTTGCGAGCCGGTCTTTGCGCAATACTGAACCGACTCCGTTAGAGCTGTACGGACCACCAGGACTCGACCGATATTTTCGAGCTGTCATGGAGGCAAGTCCGGTTCATTTGCAATATCCATTGGAAATAAAAATCGTCAGTGAAGGCGTAATCTACGAGGACGAAGAGATCGTGGTGAGCTGTCGAATGGCCAAACATCGCGTGCCTTCGTTTGCGTATGCCGTGATGGAAAAGGAAAAGACAGGAGCATTTCAAGTAGAACGGGCAAAGCAGGCCGGGGTGCCGTCAGGGCCGTTATTTGGAGCCTTGAAAAGAGGAGAACAGGTCACACTCGAGGATGGACGTGTTCTGGACGGAAAGGACTTCGTTGGAGAGCCCCAGCCAGGACGCAAAATCGTCTTCAGTGGGGATACGGAGCCGAGCCAAGCGGTTTTGGAGCTGGCAAAAGGGGCGGATTTGCTCGTCCATGAAGCGACTTACGCCCATCACGACAAGGAGCTGGCGACCAGAAGCGGACATTCCACAGCACGCGAGGCGGCTCAAATTGCCAAAGAGGCGGGCGTGAAAGAACTGTGTCTGACTCACTTCAGTCCACGTTATGAAGATGAAGATGGGGATTTTTCGATGGAGGATTTGTTGGCAGAGGCGCAGCAAATTTTTCCGGCGACCCAATTGGCTGATGATCTCGGCAGCATTTCTGTTAAGCGAGAGAGAAACGATGGGAGAAAGAAATAATCCTTGCTATAATGAATGATCACGATGGAGGAGGTGGGGGAGCATGAAGCGGATTACCTTTGCTACACCAGAAGAACTTATTCAACATTGTCAGTCGGAAGAAGTCAGTCTCGTTGTCGAATATCGAGACGAAGTGAACAAGCAACGCCAGGTCATTTTGACGGGAGAGCAGCTTGAAGAGGCACAGAGCTACCTGAACTTCTCCAAATCCGAAGCGTATTACCGGAAGGACGGGCTTTTTTACGAAGTCATTGCAGGCTGGAAGTAAAACACATCGTCAGGAGATGAGTAGATGGGAAACCTTCAAAAATCTCCACTCCATTTTCCAGTAACTGTGTAAAACCGTGAAAAACGGTCTTGTATAGGCGATAGTCCAATCATCTTTGAGCATTCGCACATACAGTATGACTAGTTGCTGGCAAAGGAGGGAAAGCGAATGAGTCTGTTCAACGGAGGATTTGACGACTTTGCTTTAATACTGGTGTTGTTCGTATTGCTTGTTATCGTTGCTTGCTCTTGCGACTAACGAAAACACTGGGTAGCTTCGCCAGAAGGGAGAGCGATTTTTCGCTCTCTCTTTTGTTTTTGCATAAAAAAGGCCTCGCCAACCAAAGAGGGCGAAGCCAGGGGGAGACATATCTTATCCGAGGCGATCGTGTACTTGCCTTTTTACACTGGATATTTGTTGGTCGGATAATTTGACACCAACCGCCTTGCTGACTTTTTTAATCAGCGCGCTTAATTTCTTGTCATCCTTCAAGTCTTTCATGGAGAAGTCTTTTGCCAGCGAACGTACATCACCCATCGTCCATTTTTTCTTGCTTTTCTTGTTGATGGATTTCAATAAATCACGTGGACTGCCCTTCGCTTTAAGCTTGACTTTTGCCTTTGCTTTTCCTTTTGCTTTTGCTTTTGCTTTTGCCATGATGTTTTCGCTCCTTTCAAAAGAATACGCCTGCCCTATGCAGTTATATGGAAAAGCAAGGGAGTTCGCTTGGACAGATTCACGCCGCTATTCGCCTATTTTGCTTAACGTTGTGCAATGGCCCAAACCCATAGGGGGAGCCGTGACATAGGATGAGTCAGAACGATGCATGACAGGAGGCTAGTGGGTTGAAAATTGTCAGCTTTCATCGGGATACGCCATTTACCGAGATACTGTCAGATTTGAAAACCAAGGTTCTGACCAAAACCGAGAGACTTCCATGGCGATGCTATGATGACCTTTCATGCTTGTGTGTCAAAGAAAAGATTTTTGAGCAGCATGAGGAGCTGTTTCGACGGTATAAGGCGATGGTGGAAGAGAACATTACCGTAAACGTTCATGCGGAAGGGCAGGATGAAATTCCGTGGGGCGTGCGATATGTGGGGGCACAAAGATTGTGGCGAAAGGGGCGTGGAGCAGGCGTCAAAGTCGCTGTCATCGATACGGGAATCTCCCGCGATCATTTTGATTTGAAGGATCAAATAAAGGGTGGCATCCAGCTCGTACGCGGCAAACAAAATGGACACGGTACGCATGTCGCGGGGATCATCGTTGCCGAGATGAACCAAAGAGGAATTGTCGGAGTGTCTCCAGAGGCCCATTTGTATGACGTCCGTGCCTTTGATCATGAGGGTAAATCATCTTTGTCGACCATTTTGCAGGCTCTGCAATGGTCAATTGCCAATAAGATGGATGTGATCAACATGAGCTTTGGTATGCCCCAATACAGCGAAGCAATGGCGAGAGCGGTTGGTCGGGCCCACCAACAAGGAATCGTATTGGTAGCTTCGGCAGGCAACGGAGGGGGAGAAGCGGAGTATCCAGCGCGGTACGATGGTGTCTTAGGGGTTAGCGCGATTGATCAAACGGGAAAATTGGCGTCGTTCAGTGCGAGAGGCAAGGGAGTAAATATGAAGGCACCCGGGGTTGATATTTTGTCTACGTGGCCGGGCAATCAGTTTAAAAAGCTGAATGGTACTTCGATGGCTGCCCCGCATGTGGCAGGGCTGAAGGCGCTAGAAATTGGTCGCAAGCGAAAAAAAGCATAGCGTTCCACGAAAAAACAGCTCCGAGGCTAAAAAGAAGCCAAGGAGCTGCTGGATTTTCATAAACGAATTATTGATGGATTTTGGTGTCATGGTCTTGCTGGACACGGAACCATATATTAAGATCGTTAATAACACTGGCCAATTCGTGGATCTCACTGTTCAATTCGCAAGATCTTACGAAATTTTCTTCTTCGGACATTTGTTTGGTTTTCTCAATGATAACCTTCTCTACCCGGTGTATTTGATCCGGAATGGTTGCGCGGATTTCTTCCCATTCCAGCAACATGTCCGCTCTTTCTACAGTCGAATAATCTTCCCATTCCAGATGCAGCACGGGAAGTCGTATACCTAGCCGTTCATCAAGGATAAATTGATAGCGCAAAGGTGAACTCACTCCTCTCCACCTCCATCATACCAAAAATGAATCGGTACGGGGAGAGAAATACACACGAAAGGAGCAACCATGTCAAAGGGACGTGTTCTTATCGATGCGGATGCTTGTCCGCGCCAGGCACTATTAACTGCCCAAGCATTGTGCAAGGAGCTCGACTGGATCTGTTTGACCTTTGCCAGTTATAATCATCATATTGGCAACGCCAATCATGTGACGGTAGATGCCGGTCCACAAGCGGTAGATATGAAGCTGGCAAACGAAACGAGTTCAGGGGATGTCGTGGTGACACAGGATATTGGTCTGGCAGCTCTCATTCTCGGGAAGAGAGCCCATGCCCTGACACCGCACGGAATGGTTTTTGACCCAGAACGGATAGCGTTTCATTTGGAAGAACGGAATGAAAAAGCCAGATATCGACGAGGGGGAGGTCGTACGAAAGGGCCTGCTGCTCGCACGCGTGAAGACGATCAGCGATTTGCTGAGTCCTTGCGCTTTTTGATGGAACGAGGAGATCAACAATGAATCAGACAACTAGAAAAAATGGATATGTAGGCGGAGCACTAACGTTTGCTGTTCTTGCTATGATTATGTTTGCCCTCTATGTAGCGGAGAAAGTGGCAGGTATGGATCAAGCTGCCATTGCATTTGCGACGTCGATTCGCTCGGATGTTGGGACTGCTTTTTTTCGATTGGTAACCAATCTGGGAGGAGGCGTGTTCCTTGTACCAGTAGCGGTGATGATGATCGTTGTCCTATACATAAAGAAATATCGTGTGGAGGCAATGTTTGTTCTCATTTCCCTCGGTGTCAGTGAAGTCGCAAATGAGCTCTTAAAGCTGTTCTTTGCCAGACCTAGACCGAGTGGCGTCAATCTGATTGAGCTGCCGGAGTCTTTTTCGTTTCCGAGTGGCCATGCGATGATTGGACCAGCCTTTTATTGCATGGTCGCGTTTTGGATTGCCCAATGGTTTGCGGAGAAAAGATGGTCGTCGCTCGTGCAGCCTGCGGTTTTTCTTTTCGTGGCAGTGCTCGCGTTCAGCCGTGTGTACTTGGGCGTTCATTATTTGAGTGATGTGCTTACCGGCTTTTTTCTGTCCATGTGCTGGTATTTTGTCCTCCGCCTTGGCTATGAAGAATGGTTGGGGAGACGAAGCACGGTCGTCGACCCCATACCGCATTCCAGATAATCACGAAGCTAGGTGGAATACCCTAATTCACTCATTAGACTCAGCCATTTTTCTACGCTGGGTTTATTTTTTTTGTCCTTCGGCAAAACGATGTACGCCGACCGTTTGGGAGGCTTATTGCCTGTTATGATTAGTTCCTTCAAAGTACCTGCCGCAAGCTCGGCTTTGACGGTAGAGCGCGTTAACAAGCTCACGCCGAGACCTTCTTTGATCAGATCGATAGCGAGCTCCGCTTTGTCTACTGTTAGCTTAGGTACGTAATTACGCGGCAGTGTCTGTCTAATCCACTCGTTAAAAGGCGGGCCCCAATTCATGTACAGCAGCGGCAGATTGCGCAGCTCGCGCGAATCGACGTGTGTAGATGTGGCAATGGGGCTCTCTGGACAGCAAACCAAGACAATTTCGTCATCCCACGTTGGAATGACGTCAAAGTTAGGCAAGGAGGGGGGAACGTATACGATTCCGATTTGAATCACGTTGTCCAGCAAATACTGGATGACATCGGACGAGTGGCCTGTCTTGGTGCTGATCGCAATTTGCGGATACCGATAGTGGTACTCTTTCAAGATCGGCTCGAGGGTGGAAGTCCAGATCGCGTTTAAGCTGCCGATTGATAAATAGTCTTCATAAGGCTGGAGGGAAGCGACTTCATTTAGGGCTTCATGGGACAGTTTGAGGATTCTCTCAGCATACGGTAAAAGGGTTAAGCCTGCTTGGGTAATTTCAACACTTCTTTTATCACGAATGAAAAGAGGTTTGCCAACTTTTTCTTCCAGTTGCTTGATTCGCATTGTCACCGTAGACTGGACTAAGTGGAGCATTTCCGCAGCCTTGGTGAAATTTTTCGTTTGGGCCAATGTGTAGAAAGCGCGTAATTGTTCGAAGTCCATACAGTTGGAATCCCTCTTATCTAAATATTTGATTACCATATACAAAAATGTTCGTTTCCCAAATTATACCCTGTTCGCTAAGCTGGGGATATCCTTATTTCATGTGGGCTATCGGGAGAGCGAGGGGTATTGGAATGAAGTGGGAATGGTGGCGAGAAACGCCTTTTTCAGTGAAGCTCTTGTTAAGCACATCTTTTATGATGAATATGGGTTTTTATGCATTAATCCCGTATCTTACTTTGTATTTGACGGGCAGCATCGGATGGACACTGGCGATGGCAGGGATTGTCCTGAGTGTCAGACAGTTCTCCCAGCAAGGTCTTGCCTTTTTAGGCGGTGTGATCGCGGATGCCTTCGGATACAAAGGGGCGATGTTCCTTGGATTGGGCGTCCGTGCCGTTGGTTTTGCGATGTTCGCTTTTTGTACCGAGACGTGGCACTTTTTTGTTGCCGCGATTCTTTCCGGATTGGGTGGGGCATTGTTTGAGCCTGCTTGCTCTGCTGCCTATGCGATTATTACACCCGAGGCCATTCGAAAAGAAGTTTTCTCCCTTCGCAATGTGCTTGGTAATATTGCGGTTGTCGGTTCCCAAATCGTAGGGACAGCACTCTCGGCTATTGATTTTACGTACATCTCGCTGTTTGCAGGGGCCGTCTTCGGAGTGAATGCCATCGTGATCTTCTTTTTATTCCCACCGATTCGCGCCACGAATACACGGCATAGTATATGGGAAAGTATGTCCACGGTAGTGAAGGACAAGCTGTTTGTACGATATACCTTTATTTTGATGGGGTATTATTACTTGAATATGCAGGTGTTTTTAACGATACCGCTGTTTGTTGAAAATGTTACGCATAGCAAGGTGAATGTAGGGATCGTGCTTTCTGCGCTTTCGCTGTTTGTGATCCTATTTCAAATGAAAGTGACACAATTGCTGGAGGGTTATCAGCAAAGGCTTACCTTGATTGGCATCGGGACGTTGTTTATGAGCGTGGGACTATTTTTGTTCACGTTTGCCGACTCATTGTGGCTCATTCTCTTGGATGTGTTCCTTTTTGCACTGGGTACTATGATTGCTGTTCCGAATCTGGTGGATGTCGTTCCCCGTTTTGCTCCCAAGGACTTGGTGGGTGCCTATTACGGCTTCAACGGGTATTCGATTGCCATCGGGGGTTCATTCGGACAGGTAGCGGGAGGATGGGTGTACGATGTGGGGCTGCGCTTGCAAACGCCGTGGCTGCCATGGACCATTTGTTTGGTCATCGGGTTTGGGGTGGCCTGGATGCTGCATCGCATGGAACAACAAACCGGACAAATCGGGAATGATCTAAAGAAAATAGCTCGCTCATAAATATTTTTGGGCGAAATGAAACATTTTCCATCGTTCATACGTATATAACGATAGAGATGATTGGCGCAAGAAAGTGAGGGAATTTTATGGAAGATATGAAAAAGCTGAAGCGCATGTTGCTGGTAACGGGTTCCCTTGGATTTGCAGTCTTTGCCATGGTAGTCGTTACGGAAATTGTCCGAATCTCATTGTAGCATTGCCAAGCCTAACGCATCGCATATAAAACATGAAAAGCTTGCGGTCCCTTCTTGAAAGTAGGGGCTGCAAGCTTTTCTTTTTGATTTACGCTTCGAGTTTCTTTTTAAAATGGAATTGATACACGCATATTGCTCCAATCATGAATGGAACTCCGCAGTACAAGGCGATACGCTGTTCTGGATCGAATGCCAGACTCACGAGAACGAGCAAGTTCAAGATCAAGGAGATCAAAGGCAGTACAGGGTACAAAGGTGTACGGAACTTCAGATCCTCCAGCTTGCCGCCATTTTTCAGGTAATGGCGACGGAAAGCGAGCTGCGAAGCGGAGATGGAGATCCAACCCACCTGTGCGCCGAGACCAGCGATAGACAGCAATACCATGAACACCGTATCTTCTGCAAAAATACCGGACAGAAGAGACAAGAGAGCAATGGCAAACGTAATCAACAATGCGTTCATCGGAATCCCTTTTCCATTGACTGCCCCAAGCTTTTTCGAAGCCATTCCTTCTTTGGACAGGGAGTAAAGCATGCGAGTTGCTGCGTACAAACCAGAGTTGCCAACAGACAGAAGCGCAGTCAAGACAACGAAGTTCATAATGTCAGCCGCATAAGGAATTCCAATGCTGTCAAATACCATGACGAAAGGACTTTCAATCACACCCGCCTGTTGGTGTGGGATCATCGCTGCCACAATGGCAATTGCCAGGATGAAGAAAACGAGTGTGCGCCAAACTGTGTTTCGAATGGCTTTCGGGATAGTCTTCTCTGGATTCGCACTTTCTCCTGCGGCAATCCCGATCAGCTCGGTACCTTGAAAGGAGAAGTTCACGGTTATCATCGTCATCAACAAGCCTGTAATCCCTAAAGGAAGAAGCGGGCTTTCGGTAAAGTTGGAGAACATGGGAGCAGGCTGACCGTTTTTCAGATCGATCAAACCAAACATCGCAGCTCCGCCCAAAATGATAAACAGAATGATAGCGCTTACCTTAATGCTGGAAAACCAGAACTCGGATTCACCAAACGCTCGAGCCGACAAGGCATTTAACAAAAAGAGCACGGCACCGAAGATTGCGCACCACATCCAAACGGGTGAATCAGGGAACCATCGTTGCATCAGCAATCCTGCTGACAACAATTCCAAAGCAACCGTCACGGCCCATCCTAGCCAATACAACCAGCCTACACCAAACCCAAGTGCTGGGCTAACAAAGCGGGTCATATATGTTTGGAACGAACCTGCCACTGGCATGGCAACTGTCAGCTCGCCCAGACATAGCATAGTCAGGTACATGATAAAGCCGCCAACTAAATAGGATAGAATGGCACCAACTGGTCCTGCCTGACTGATTGTATAACCTGATCCGAGAAATAACCCGGTTCCGATTACGCCCCCAAGAGAAATCATAAAAAGGTGTCTGCTGTTCATCGTACGTTTCAATTGATTGTGCTGTTCCATGTTGCTTTGGGACATATAACCCTCTCCTTCACGCGGTATGTTAAATGGATGTATGCGTTTTCAGCGCGATAGCCATATATGCTCTGCAAGAATGATACCAAATCAAATACTTTATGAAAATATTATTTTTGAGGTATATACTGGCAAAAAGCGCAAAATGATTCGGCAGGTTGATGCAAAATAATTAAAAAAACGCCAAATCTCTTGGCGTTTATTAAAAATGATAAGGTAATAACTGGACTGATAGAAATGAAGTTAACAAGCTTTTAAAAGGGAACGATGAACCGTCAAAGCTGGTGAAGAAAAAGCGCAGGGCTCGTAGACCTTGACAACGCCTACCCAGTCGGAACTTCAAAAAGGGGACCACGCTTGTCGAACACTTCTTCTATGAGAAACGTCCGCCCGTAGGGTGGCTTTGGATCGACGGTCCCCTTTTTGAAATGGAGACGGGCAGTGAATCACCCTTGCGGGCGTGTCAGAGTCGAAGAGAACTGTGCTTTTTCTTCTTCTCCACAATGTTAACTCAAACCAAAATGCGCTTTAATGATACTCTTTATCCCTTGATTCCCAGCTTACGCAAACGATATTGCAGACTTTGACGACTGATTTGTAATTCCTTGGCTGCTCGTGAAATATTTCCGTTATAGCGTTCCACAACATGGTGGATATATGCTGTTTCGAATTCTTGCATCGTTTCCTTCAAAGGCTTTCCTTCGTCTACAAAAGGCAATGCGGGAGGGGAGGGTTGCTCGATCGTTACAGAAGCGGCTGGCATACGACGCAAAAAGTGTAAGGGCAAGTGCTCATAACGGATGGTTGATTCGTCAATCATCAGATTCATGGCCCCCTCAATCAAGTGCTGAAGCTCACGCACATTGCCAGGCCAGTCATGCTGAATAAAAAATTGCAGAACCTCGTCACTGATGCTTCTGACCTCCATTTGGAACAGCTCATTGTATTTTTCGATAAAATGGCTGACCAGCATCGGAATATCTTCCTTGCGTTCCCGAAGCGGGGGGAGAAATAACGTGACGACTCCGAGGCGGTAGTACAGGTCTTTTCGCAAATGCGAATTGGCGATTGCTTCAACAGGGTCTTCATTGATAGCGGCAATGATTCGTACATCGATCGATCGATCCTTTGTGTCACCAATACGTCTGATCGACTTCTCTTGCAGAGCACGCAACAATTTTGCCTGGAGTGGCATACTAAGCGAGTTGATTTCGTCGAGAAAAAGTGTTCCGCCTTCCGCTTGCTCAAACAATCCAGGCCGCTCTACTGCGCCGGTAAATGCTCCGCGAGCAGTTCCAAACAAAAGCCCTTCGATCAGGCTATCTGGAAGTGCAGCGCAGTTTTGTGAAATAAGGGGACCAGATGCACGCAGACTGGCATTATGAATGCTTTGCACGAACAGCTCTTTCCCGGCACCAGTTTCACCGACTACCAAAACGGATGAGGAGGTGCGTGCTGCGCGTTTGGCATTTTCTATGACATCGAGAATAGGACCGCTTCTCCCGATAATATGCTCGAATGTGTAGCGTGATCCGTTTTTTTGCAGCAGGTTTTCTCTGATCAATCGTTCCATTTTGGTAACATCATTTGCGATTTCCATTGCGCCGATGATCTTGCCATTTTCAATGATGGGGTAGGTATTGTTGATGGTTGAGATTTCCTTTTGCTTGTCATTAAAATACGTTTGGCGTGTATTGCGAATGCTGTTTCCGGTACGCAAGCACGTGAGCAAGGTACTTTCCTGTCCAGACGGGAACTGAAAAACCTCTGCCAATGGTTTGTGCAAAACGTCTTGTCTGGTCATCGATTCCAGCTCGGTCATTTTTGAATTGTAGACAATCGTTGTCCCGTCCGCATCGATGACATGCACACCTTCATTCATTCTGTCCAAAATATGTTCATAAATGCGCAAGAGAGTGTCAGATGAAGCATTATGCATAGAAGACGACAACATGGTCACCAGCCTTTCCTTATGAGGGTATCATAGCATAAAGGGAATGGGTGCAAAAACATTATGCACTGCAAAAGAATATGAATGCCAGATGCAAAATTTTTTGCTCGTCTGATCGAATTGGATCGACTTTGTGGGGTTTTTCTATTTGGCATCGTTCTTGCTAGATAATTTTAGCAAGTGATCTTGAAGGAGGCTAACGACATGAGTAAAACAAACGTGGTTATTGAACAAACAGAAAAATTTGGTGCGCACAACTATCATCCGCTACCGATCGTTATTTCCAAAGCAGAAGGCGTATGGGTACACGATCCGGAAGGCAATAAATATCTGGATATGCTGAGTGCATATTCTGCGCTGAACCAAGGACATCGTCATCCACGTATCATCCAAGCTCTGAAAGATCAAGCTGATAAAGTAACGCTCACTTCCCGTGCTTTTTACAATGACCAACTGGGTGAATTCTACGAAAAGCTCTCTGCGGTGACAGGGAAAGAAATGATCCTGCCAATGAACACTGGTGCAGAAGCAGTAGAGACAGCACTCAAAGCGGTTCGTCGCTGGGCTTATGATGTGAAAAAAGTACCAGAAAACCAAGCAGAAATCATCGTATGTGAAGGCAACTTCCATGGACGTACTGTCACAGTGACTTCTTTCTCTTCTGCAGAAGAGTACAGACGTGGCTTCGGACCATTCACACCAGGTTTCAAAATCATTCCTTATGGTGATATCGAAGCGCTTAAGCAAGCGATTACACCAAATACAGCAGCGTTCATGCTGGAGCCGATCCAAGGCGAAGCAGGAATCATCATTCCGCAAGAGGGCTTCTTGAAGCAAGCGCAAGAGGTATGTAAAGCAAACAACGTACTTCTGGTCTGCGATGAGATCCAAACAGGCTTCGGTCGCACAGGTAAAATGTTTGCCAGCGATTGGGAAGATGTAGTACCAGACATGTACATCATGGGGAAAGCTCTTGGTGGTGGCGTATTCCCGATCTCCGCAGTAGCAGCAGATAAAGAAATCTTGAGCGTATTTGAGCCAGGCTCCCACGGTTCTACCTTTGGCGGAAATCCACTGGGATGTGCAGTTGCCATCGCAGCTATGGATGTATTGGCTGACGAAGGTCTTGTACAGCGCTCCCTGGAAATGGGCGCATACTTCATGGAGAAACTGAAAGAAATCAATAACCCGATCATCAAGGAAATTCGCGGTCGCGGTCTGTTCATTGGCTTGGAGCTGACTACAGCGGCTCGTCCATATTGCGAAAAACTAAAAGAACTGGGGCTCTTGTGCAAAGAAACACATGAGACAACCATTCGCTTTGCACCACCACTCGTTATCAGCAAAGAAGACCTGGATTGGGCAATTGATCGCATCAAGCAAGTTCTGCACGTGACAGAAGCTGCAAACGCATAATAGCAACAACGAAAGCCATCCTGTACAGGGTGGCTTTTTTAGTGGGCTCATTATGACAGAATAGTCTCATCATTCGTTCGACAAATTTCGACTAACTGTGGATAAAAGGAAAAAAACATCCACAAAGGAAATGCTTGGATGCTTATAAGTTACACACAATTTGCCCACATGTTACCAACAAGATGTCCACATTGGCTGTGGATATCCGAACGATTGTTCGATACAAATGCTTCTGTTACAATGGGCTCATATTAGAGATGGAGGTGAGCAAAGGTGAAATACTTAAGTGACCAAATGTTGATAGAAGTATATCATCGAGCTGTCGACCTTCAACTAGATGCAGCTTTTATCGAATTGCTTCGCGAAGAACTACAGCATCGGAATATCCGTATCACACAGTTCAGCGCCTAAGAGCAAAATCATCACACATACGTAACATATGGCAAAAGCCATCCTCTTTTTTCGACGGAGGATGGCTTTTGCTATCTTATGCTTGTTCCGTAATAAACTCAACAGCAGTAATTCCTTTAATCGGTTCTTCATTGGCAAGCAATACTTCGGGCAAATAAAAGTACACAGGACCATCCTCTTTAATAGGCTTGCCGTCTTTGGAGAATTGCAGGATGGCCCTTCTAGCCTCTGCTAGTGGAAGAACGATCGCTTCCTGATTCTCGCGGTGAAGACGGACATGAGTCACCTCTGGTAGGGGCTCAGCGTTTGTAATAAAGGGATCAAGACGGATTCCGTACTCGCCCTCGAGCACCTTACGTTCTTCAGCTAAGCTTTTTCGTTCGGAAGGAAGCGTAGCCCCTTCGCGTAATTCCTTATCCCACTGCGTACCCGTGCCAGCCAAATACTTAGCTTGGGTAGCAAGGGAGCTATCATCTTCGCCCGAGTATGTTTTCAAATCGAATTTGCGTTCATCAAAAACCCAAACGGTTGGATCCAATGTAATAGGGAAAGCAATAGCCCCTTTGAACACGATAACATCAGACATACGTCATTCCTCCGTGGTCGTTCATAATCAATCTCTATATTACTATAGACTCGCAAATGACAGCAATTATCCAAAAAGCGAAAATTTCATAAAATAGTCTAAAAATTATTGACATGCAATTTATAGAATATATAATCTTATTAGAAAGTTATTATGTGAGAGTGAACTTTGCCTGTGATATTTGAACTCCTACTGAAAAGTTGAAGTCAGATAAAAGGCATTGTGTACAAGCCTTTCGATTTTTGGAAGGGCTTTCATGTAGGGTAGGATACTCACTTCGTCTTTCTCCCGCTGAACCATCAACGACGATGAGCGCTAGAGAAGGAAGACCACATCATTCATCCCGAGGATGGTTGCAAAGTCACAGGAACATTCAGGGAATTCAAACGACTTAGGGGGCGAAACTATGGCGAAAGGCACGAATGTGCAAGTAGATCTGATGAAGCAAAAAGGTATCCTAAAGTGGATTGAAACGGTAGGGAATAAGCTCCCGCATCCATTTGTACTGTTCATTATTTTGTGTGGCGTATTGATGGTAGTCTCTGCAATCCTCGCAGCCATGGATTTTTCGGTCATGCATCCTGCAAAAGGCGAAGAGGTTGCCGTTAAGAGTTTGCTTAGCGTCGAAGGTATTCACTGGATTTTAACGAGTATGCTGAAAAACTTTATTGAATTTCCAGCACTTGGCCTCGTTCTGGCGATGACGCTTGGAATTGGACTGGCGGAAAAAATCGGTCTTTTGACGACAGTTCTGCGCAAAATGATGGCAGGCATTCCGGCAGCGGTTGTCAGTTATGCAATTGTTTTTGTCGGTATTTTGGGAAATCTTGCTTCTGATGCAGCCATGGTTATTATTCCTCCGCTTGGTGGTCTCGTGTTCTTGGCAATGGGGCGTCACCCGATTGCAGGCTTTGCAGCTGGTATGGCTGGTGTATCCTCCGGTTTTACAGCGAACTTTTTCATTGCAGGTACAGATGCTCTTTTGGCAGGGATTAGTACCGAAGTAGCGAAAACGATTGATCCGAATGCAATGGTTACACCAGTAGATAACTGGTTTTTCATGTCAGCTTCCGTTGTCATCCTCGCTTTCTTTGGAGGATGGATCACCGATAAAATTATCGAACCGCGTCTTGGCGCGTATCACGGAGATCGAAACGTACAATTCGAAGAAGTAACTCCCCAGGAAAACAAAGCACTGCGCAAAGCGGGTATCGCAGCGTTGATTTTCGTAGTGATTGTAGGATTGCTGGTCGTTCCTGAAGGTTCATTGCTGCGCGATCCAAAGACAGGTGACTTCTTGACCTCACCGTTTTTGAAAGGGATCATTCCTATCATCCTGCTGTTCTTTGTGACCGTATCGTTTGTATATGGTAGAGCAATGGGACTGATTAAAACATCGAAGGACATTCCGCATTACATGTCCGAAGCCATCAAGGATATGTCCGGCTTTATTGTGTTAGCGTTTACAGCTGCACAGTTCATCGCGTTCTTTAACTGGAGCAACATTGGTATTTTGATGGCTGTCAATGGGGCAGAATTCATGACAAACATGGGCTTGACAGGCTTGCCGATCATTATTGCCTTCACACTTTTCACAGGAATCTGTAGCTTGTTTATCACGAGTGGTTCAGCGCTGTGGGCGATTCTCGCACCTGTATTCATGCCAATGCTGATGCTGCTGGATTACAATCCGGCGTTTATCCAAGTCGCTTATCGTATAGCGGACTCTGCAACCAATACAATCTCACCTGTGAATCCGTACATCCCGCTCTTCCTGGCTTTCTACCAGAAGTATAATAAGAATGCAGGAATGGGAACAATTTTCTCTACCATGACTCCATTTGCAATCGTTTTCCTGGTCGTTTGGATCTTGCAATTGACAGCATGGTACTTCCTCGATCTCCCATTTGGTCCTGGCGTATACGTTCGCTAGTCTATTCATAAACAAATAGAGAGTCGCTCATGAGGGCGGCTCTTTTTTTGTACACGAGAAGCTTGGACAATTGGAAAAAGACGGTTTATGCTGTGGGTATGTATGTGAAGGGAATAAGGGAGGGAACGAACGTGTACGATTTTGATCAGCGAATTGAACGCAGAGGGACAGACAGTGTCAAATGGGAGATTCAGAATCCAAAAGTGAACGGAGAAGGGATGCTTCCGCTGTGGGTGGCGGATATGGATTTTGCTTGCGCTCCTGAAATCACGGAGGCACTGATCAAACGGGCGAGTCACCCGATATACGGATACACGTTGAAGTCAAATGCCCTTTATCAGAGCTTGAAAGAGTGGATATACAAGCGATTTGCTGTAGAGGTAGAAGTGAGCTGGATGACAGGGATACCTGGGGTGGTTCCCGGCATTCATGTAGCAGTAGAGGCTTATACAGCCCCGGGAGATGGAGTCTTGATCCAGACGCCTGTGTACCATCCTTTTTATCATGCAGTTGAAAATCGCGGGCGTCATGTCGTTACCAGCCCACTCTTGGAGCGTGACGGCCGGTATGAAATGAATTGGGATGATCTCGCACAAAAGCTGAGCGACCCGCGGGTGAAGCTCATGCTGCTTTGCACACCGCATAATCCGATTGGGCGTGTATGGACCAGAGTAGAGCTGGAGCGCTTGGGAAGATTGTGTGTAGAAAATGGCGTGCTTGTGGTTGCCGACGAGATTCATTCGGATTTAGTCTATGAGCCAAATATTCATACGCCTTACTATTCGCTGGCACCGGAGTTGGCAAAACAGAGTGTGATCTTCCTTTCAGCTGCCAAAACGTTTAATTTGGCTGGTCTGTACACTTCCTATTTGATGACAGAAAATCAGCAGTTATTGCGGAACTTCCAGGTCACAGCATCCAAAATGGGCTATGAAAATCTGAATTTGTTTGGGATGGAAGCAACGATCGCTGCCTACCAGCATGGGGAAGCCTGGCTGGAAGAACTGTTGATCTATTTACGTAAGAATGCTGCCTATGTGCATGAGTTTTTATCGACTCGTATTCCCGCGGTTTCCATGGCAATTCCAGAAGCAACATACTTGGGGTGGATGGATTTTAGACAGTTAGGATATAGTCAGGTAGAGTTGAACAAGCTCATTCGTGAGGAGGCAAAGCTCGGTTTGCACGATGGCACGACGTTTGGGCGGGATGGTGCAGGCTTTATGCGAATCAATTTTGCTTGCCCAAGATCGATTCTAGTCGAAGCGATGGAACGATTGGAGCACGCTGTTCAGAAGTAGGGAAAATTTGACATGGGTCATGTAGAAATCTACAATCGAATCTGTATACATCGACGTAATAGACTGAGGGGTTTTTCGATGGATTTGACACAAGCGTCCAAACAATTGGAGCAAGTACGCAACCATTCACTTGAGTATACACACAAGGGGAGTGTAGCGTCTTACATCCCAGAACTGGCAAAAGTCGAACCGTATCAATTGGGCGTGGCTGTATGCTTGCCAGATGGGACGATCCTTTCTGCCGGGGATGCAGATGTGCCTTTCTCAATGCAAAGCATCTCCAAGATTTTCTCTCTGATCGTGGCCTTATGCCAGAACGGGAAGGATTACGTGTTTCGGCATGTGGGGAAAGAACCAACGGGAGACCCGTTTAATTCGATTATTAAGCTGGAGACGACCGAATCCCATAAACCGTTGAACCCGATGATTAATGCAGGAGCCATCGCGGTTGCGGGCATGATTCGTGGTGCCAACGTGGACGAGCGGCTAGATGCTGTGCTGGCTTTGATGCGCAAAATGACAGGGAATCCTCTTCTTTCTATCAATCACGCAGTTTATTGTTCGGAAAAGAAAACGGCTGATCGCAATCGTGCCCTCGCTTGGTTTCTAAAGGACAGCGGCATTCTGGAAACGGATGTAGAAGAGACGCTTGATCTGTATTTTCGCCATTGCTCGATAGAAGTGACAGCGAAGGACGTAGCTACATTAGGGATGGTGCTTGCCGCAGACGGAACTCTCGTGAATACGGGTGAGCGAGTGATCCCGGAGGAGGTAGCGCGAATCTGCAAGACCTTTATGGTGACTTGTGGGATGTACAATGCCTCTGGTGAGTTTGCAATTGACGTAGGAATCCCTGCGAAAAGTGGGGTTGCCGGCGGTATTATGGCAACAGTGCCACATCGTATGGGGATTGGTGTGTTCGGTCCGTCGTTGGATGAGAAAGGAAATTCGGTAGCCGGTGTCAAGCTGTTGGAGCTGCTATCAAAAGAGTGGAAGCTTGGTATCTTTTAGCTTCTTGCAGTTGATCTGTCTTCTCCCCTTTTCAAATGGCCCAGAATCGCGTACTATGTATGATAAGGATGGAGGCAAACGGAGGGATAGGTTTTGACAGAAATTAAGGTTCCCGATCTGGAACAAAAAGCGCTAGCGTTGCTTCAAGCAGACGCCGACAAAATTTACAAGCTGATCGACGTACAGATGGAAAACCTGACCATGCCGCAGTGCCCACTGTATGAAGAAGTGCTGGATACCCAAATGTTCGGGCTTTCTCGTGAAGTAGAGTACGCGGTCCGCTTAGGACTGATTAGCGAAGACATTGGTCGAGAAATTATGGGTTCATTGGAACGTAAATTGGCCCATCTTCATGAACTGTTTAATCAAAAGTAAGGCGAGGAGAGCGGAGATTATCCTCGCTTTTCATTTTGTTGAAAGAAAAAACACTTGCCTATTTCGCCTATTTATATTAAATTAAATTCTATAATTTTTGATTAATTTCGAAATGCAATGACGGAGACTAGTATGCGGAATCACCGCTTTTCAGGGAGAAGCTGCCTTAGACTGAAAGCAGCTTTGAAGCGCGCCCCGTAGAATTCCCTCCTGAGCAGCCCTCTTAATGGCTTTTTGCCTAGTAGGAGGAATCGGGTCATTCCCGTTATCAATGATGGAGAGAAGTGCGTAGGGAATCTGTATCCCGTGCACTTAATCAGGGTGGTACCGCGAATAACTCGTCCCTTTTTTGGACGAGTTTTTTTATTTAGCGCAAGACGCCCAACAAACCGAATCATAGAAACAAGCAAGGAAAGAGACTAGTAAACGGACCTGCTGCATAACAGGGAAGGCTGCCATAGACTGAGAGCAGCCTGATGCAAGCCCCGTTGAATTCACTCTTGAGCTGACCTCTGAACGCAGGCGCCGCCAGTAGGAGAGTCCGGGTCATACCCGTTATCAATGACGAAGCGAGGCATCGCCTATAGGGGATGTCTAAGTAGGGTGGTACCGCGAGAAATAACTAACTCGTCCCTTTTTGGGGCGGGTTTTTTTGTATCCATTTTTGAGCAGTTAAAGAAAATCTTTGGAGGGTGAAAAACTATGAAACAAGCCGAACAATGGACGAGCAGGCTCGGCTTCATCTTGGCAGCAGCAGGCTCGGCGATCGGACTGGGGGCCATTTGGAAATTTCCTTATATGGTCGGAACGAGCGGTGGTGGAGCATTCTTTCTGCTATTCATCATCTTTACGCTAGCAATTGGTCTTCCGCTGTTGTTAGGAGAATTCACAATCGGACGCAGTACTCAAAAAGAGGCGATCAGTGCATATAAAACAGTTGCGCCAGGGTCACTCTGGCATTGGATCGGTCGCCTTGGGGTGGTCACTTGCTTCTTGCTCTTGTCCTTTTACAGTGTAGTGGGAGGATGGATTCTTAGTTATCTTCTTCGCGGGTTTACTGGTCAATTGCAAGGCCCAGCGTATGATAAAGTGTTTGGTGACGTTATCGGTGATCCTATTGGTGCAGTAGTTGCCCAGTTGGTTTTCATGCTCATTACCGCATGGGTAGTAGCGAGAGGCGTATCGAGTGGAATTGAGTCCGCTAACAAGTACATGATGCCTGGCTTGTTCCTTTTATTCATGGTATTGATGGTTCGTTCCTTGACGTTGGATGGGGCGATGGAGGGGGTTTCCTTCTTTCTGCGTCCTGACTTTTCCAGGCTGAGTGCGGAATCGATCCTGTACGCATTGGGTCAATCCTTTTTCGCGCTGAGCGTCGGGGTGTCCGTCATGGTCACGTACAGCTCGTACCTTGCCAAAAACGAAAGTCTGGTTCGTTCTGCTGGTTCGATTGTCAGTTTGAATCTCCTCGTATCACTGTTTGCCGGTTTGGCGATTTTCCCTGCCGTTTTCTCCCTCGGTGTAGAGCCAACAGCAGGGCCGGGATTGCTGTTTATCGTACTGCCTTCTGTGTTTGAAAAAATTGCTTTCGGCAGCATTTTTCTGTTAATCTTTTTGGCTCTTTTCCTTTTCGCTACATTGACTTCGGCTTTTTCGATGCTGGAAATTATCGTTGCTTCCCTTACAAAGGGGGACGAAACCAAGCGCAAGCGCCTCGCTTGGGTGGTTGGTCTCTTGATTTTTATCGTCGGTGTCCCGTCAGCTTTGTCATTCGGTGTATGGAGCGAGGTTACGCTGTTCGGCAAGTCTATCTTTGATGCGATGGACTTTTTGGTCAGCAATATCTTGATGCCGCTGGGAGCGCTGCTCATTGCGATCTTCGTTCCTTTGAAAATGAAGCGCGAGACCTTGATCAACGAACTGGGGGCGCATACTCCTCTGGGCAAGCGCCTGTTTATCATTTGGCTTCTCCTGATTAAATATGTAGCACCTATCGCGATTCTCGCAGTGTTCCTGCAAATGCTGGGTATCTGGTAAAACAACGAAAGGCTTCGCCACTTTAGGATGGCGGAGCCTTTGTTTTGTTCCTGCTCCCTACGCGAAGAAAAAGACCGTACCCAAAATAATATACACTGTCAACAGAAGTACGCCTTCAAACCAGTTCGTAGCGCCATCCCGTGTGATGGAAATCGTAATAAAGGTAGCAACTCCGATCGCAGCCAATTCAAAGGAAGTGAACACGATGTCCATCGGATTGCCTAGCAAGAGACTGAGAATGACGAGCGTAGGGGCTACGAACAACGCGATCTGCAAGCTGGAGCCGATCGCGATCTCGACTGCTGCACCGATGCGTCCTTTTAGTGCCAAAAGCAAGGCAGCACTGTGCTCTGCCGCATTCCCGATGATCGCAATGACAAAAGCACCTACGAATAACTCTGACCACCCTAACGATTCGGAGACATGATGCACTCCCTCTACCAGCCATTCCGAGACAACGGCCACGAAAAAGGTGGAGACAGCAAGCATCAAGAGAGAGACACCCTTTGACCATACCGCATCACTTTCTTGCGGCTCGATATCCGATAAAAAATCGCTGTGGGTAATCATTGAAAAGATGAGCCACAAAATGTAGGCAATGATGAGCAGGCTGGCGATGACGATGCTGATGATCTCCACCTTGATCGCAGGCAGATCGAACATGAAGACCGCCGGTATGAACAATGCGACGATTGCGAGTGTCATCAAGGAAGCATTGTGACTTGCCAGCCTGCTATTGAAGGTTTGTTCCTTGTACTTAAGACCGCCCAGTAACGTGCTCAAGCCGAGAACCAACAGCATATTTCCGATGATCGCACCCGTAATAGAGGCTTTGACCATATCGAACAAGCCTTCTTTCACCAGAAAAAAAGCAATAATGAGTTCTGCGGCATTTCCGAAGGTAGCGTTAAGAAAGCCGCCGATTCGGTCCCCAGCATAATGGGCGACGCTCTCTGTCGATTTTCCGAGCCAAGCCGCCAAAAAAATGATGGCAAGTGAAGCAGTGGCGAATTGGAGCATTTCATTTCCAGAAAAATAGTGGGCGTAAAGGGCTAACAGCATGCTCCCGCCAACTAATGAGAAAAAGAGTTTCAAGTTCATTTCATCACCTCAGCAGTTTTTACTCATCCCTAAAACCTTATAGGTATAGAGTTCCTGTTCTGGACAAAACTAACCATGAACTAGAAAAGGGAGGTGTTTTTTTATGACCCAGCCTTTGTTGTGCCCGACATGTAAATCAAATCGGATGAGGTTCACTGTTATTGAACAGACCCCTCGCTATATAAGACTGGACCCACAGTCAGGCGAAGTCGTAGCAGAACTCCATCAAGACCAGCTCGATATGTTTCACCAGCCGTACAAAGGTGAGAACTACATGATACAATGTGGAGTTTGCGGGACAACAGAACCGGAAGAACGATTCGTCAAGATGGCTCAGCATATGCAATCACAGCGTTCAAAATGAAAACGAAAAGGAAAGCAGGCACACAGTTTACGACTGTCGTGCCTGTTTTTTATGGAATGCTAACGGCAAAAAATATGTCTGCCGATCTTTTTGATTTGAGGGCGGCTCCAAATCCAACCCGATGTAGCAGTATCCGGGTTGAAATAATAAATAGCTCCGTCAGTTGGGTCCCAACCTTTGAGTGCGTCATTCACTGCTTTTTTTGCCTGCTCGTTCGGTGTCAGCCAAATCTGTCCATCCGCCACAGCTGTAAAGGCACGAGGTTCGAAAATAACGCCCGCTGGTGTATTGGGAAAGGCCGGGTTTTTCGTCCGGTTTAGAATAACAGCCGCCACTGCCACTTGGCCAATGTAGGGCTCTCCACGCGACTCACCGTAAACGGCATTCGCCATCAAGCGCAGGTCGTTCTCCGATACTCCGGCAGCGTGATACGTAGGTTTAGAAGGCGTAGTAGGCTTCGATGGTGCAGGTGTAGCGGTTTGTGGCACCCCGAGATCAGAAGCGGTGGGCTTATAATTTTTCGTTGCGTTGTACAGCTTTACTTTTGTCTGCGCCCCGAGGACACCGTCTACGGTTAAGCCAAACTCATACTGAAAGTTACGCAACGCCCAATAAGAACGCCATCCGAATACGCCGTCTACTTTTCCTGTATAAAATCCAAGGTGCTTCAAGCGATACTGCATCTCACGCACGTCTGAGCCTTCTGCCCCTACTTTGACAATCTGCTTACTGAATGCATCCGAGCGCACGGGAGATACCATAATCGCAGACGTAACCAGAAGTGCGAATACTACTACAGCTAGCAGCCATTTGACAGGCTGTTTCATTTCTTACCCTCCTTCGGGTATGGTTTTTTATATCAGTTGATTATTGTTAGGTTCTCCAACTTCCGTCATTTTGGCCTTAGTAAAATATTGGAGAATGCGTAGACTACGAGTACATGTATTTGTACTTTGTCCTGAAGGGGGAAGATTTTGATACAGGTCGCGCAATATTTGACGGAACAATTGATCAGATGGGGAGTAAAACGAATATACGGGGTGGCAGGTGACGGCATCTTTGCCTGGCTCGATGAGATAGCGAAGCAATCCGACATTCAATACATTGCTTGCAAGCATGAATCTGCTGCGGCCATGATGGCAAGTGCGGAAGCAAAACTGACAGGAATTCCGGCTGTTTGTACCGCGACGATGGGGCCGGGTTTCGTCAATCTGCTGAATGGACTTGCAGATGCCCATACGGATCGAGTGCCTGTCATTGCGATTACAGGTCAAGTGGAGACATACAAGCTGGGTGGTGCTTACAAGCAGTTTCTCTCACAAGAAGATATGATACGTCCCATCAGTTTTTATTCGACGACGATTGCGCATCCAGATGCAATCCAAAGTGTTCTGCACAAAGCATTTGTCACGGCTATGCAGCAAAAAGGAGTAACACATCTCGCCATTTGCAAGGACGTCTTCACCCAAACGACTTCAGAAGCTGTCCTTGCAGCACTTCCACGCATTCCACAAGCCATTTATCCTGATCGCATGGAGATCGAGCTCGCTTCCGAGCAGATTGCGAAGGCGCAAAAGCCTCTCGTTCTACTTGGAATCGGTGCCCGCAAGTCGGCGGATTTGTGTTTGAAGCTAGCAGAACAGCTAGGGGCAGGCGTGTTGCTGTCGCTAGGAGCAAAAGGGACGGTAGATGAATCTCATCCACTTGTGATCGGCGGATGGGGAGAGGGGGGCAGCGAAACAGCTTTACATGCCTTAGCGGAAGCGGATTTGTTGCTGATTTTGGGAGCGAGCTGGTTCCCTCGCGCTTTTTTGCCAAAGAAGCTGTCCGTCATTCAAGTAGATCATCAGCCTGGATCGATACATGCACATCCCTACCTCCAGTCTGTTACAGCTGAATTGGACGATGTCCTGCCGATCTGGATGAGACGTTTGCAATCGCACAGACAGGACGGTGCGTGGCAGGAACAGATCAAGCGTTGGCATGAAGGGTTTGGTGAGGAGACAGAACAAGCAGTCATTCAACAAGCGAGCGAACAAGTAAAGCCACAAACCTTGATGCATACGCTCGGGGGAGTGGTCCATGAAGATGCGATTATCGTCCTGGATACGGGTGAGCACACAATCTGGTTTAATCGTGCGTTCCGTGGGAAAAGACAGACCCCACTCTTTTCGGGAAAGTGGCGTACAATGGGATTCGGGTTGCCTGCGGCGGTGGCTGCAAAGCTAACCTATCCTGAAAAGCAGGTTGTCTGCGTCGCTGGGGATGGGGGATTTCAAATGAATCTGGCAGAGCTTATGACAGCGGCCCAGCTCCAACTTCCGATTGTGATTCTCGTGGTGAACAATGGGACCCTGGGATTGGAAGAAGTCAAAATGAGTCAGGCGGGCTTGATCCCTTTTGGCGTGAAATTGTGTAATCCAGATTTTCAACAATTGGCGAATGCTTGCGGAGTCAGTAGCAAGGTCGTCAAAGAGGTACAAGCGTTGGAGCCGGTATTGCGGGAGGCACTTGCTGCGGATCAATTGACACTCGTTGACATACATTGCACGTCTCCGACACTAACGGAGAGAAAAAAACAAATTTCCTTCCAAGCCCAAGCATGATTTGTTTATAATGAAAGAAAAGGCAAACGAAACCAGTGGGGGAAGAACGAAACGGGCGAAGAGGAGGGCGTCCTGATGGCTGAAAGTCTTGGCGAAATCAGAGTAGCAGATCAGGTGATCGCGATCATTGCTGGCGTTGCTGTAGAAGAAGTGTTGGAAGTCACAGTCCGTTCAGGCGGAATTTATCAAGATTTGGCGAAAAAGCTGAATGGCGGCGCGAAAGGCATTACCGTATCCGTAATAGGCGACAGAGTCACCATTGACATGCGTGTATCCGTTCGTTATGGGGCGCAGATTCATCACGTCTGTCACGTCCTACAGGAAAAAGTAAAAGAAGCGGTGGAATCATTGACAGGTCTTTATGTGGAAGCCGTGAATGTACGGGTGGAAACAATCGAACTTCTTCGAAATGAGTAAGAAAAAAGGGATACTGGACGCATCCGGTATCCCTTATATTTGTTTTTTACATGGTATAAGGCTGTTTTTGCAATTGCTCTTCTACCTTCTGGCGACTGACTTCCCGCGATATACTGAGCAAAAAGCCAGTGGCGAGCAGACATACGAGTAAGGAGGAACCACCATAACTGATAAACGGCAATGGTACACCTGTCAATGGAATCAAACCCGTTACTCCGCCAATGTTTAAGATCGCCTGAATGGCGAACATGCTGACCACACCGATTCCTGCCAGACTGGCAAAGGTGTCTTTTACGCGTAGACAAATATGGATGCCGCGCAGCAGGAAAAACAAGAAAATCAAGAGGAACACAGAGGCACCGATAAAACCAAGCTCTTCTGTCATGATCGAGAAAATAAAATCGGTATGCATCTCTGGTAAATACAAATACTTTTGAATGCTTTTTCCAAAGCCTGTCCCAGTCAGACCGCCATGTGCAATTGCAATCCAGGATTGAATAATGTGGTAGCCAGTGCCATCTGTATCACTCCACGGGTTGAGAAAGGAGTAGATCCGGTTCAAGGCATGTGGCTTCGCTGTGATGTATGCCAATAATGCAACAGTCACAACAGGGGCACCAAGTCCGAAGAGGTGACGGATTTTGGCACCGCCACAGATCATGACGCTCAAAGCGCAACCGAGCAAGATGGCCGCAGAACCGAGGTCGGGTTGGACGACGATTAGCATAAAAAACATTCCCGTTACCATCAGTGGTGGCATTAAACCAGATTTGAGCTTCAGTATCCCGTTCCCTTTTTTGGAGATGATTGCTGCCAAGTACAGGATGAGACCAAGCTTGGCAAACTCTGCAGGCTGAATGGTAACTGAACCGAACTTAAACCAAGATTGAGCTCCGTTATTTTCATGGCCGATCCCCGGTATGAGCACCAGGAGCAAGGAAAAGAAGCTGACCAGCGCAATTAATAAGAAATTCCTTTTATAAAAGGAGAAGGGAATGTTCATGGCGACCAGCATTCCAAAGACACCCACCAGTAAGAAAATGGATTGTCGCTTTACGAAATAGAGCTCATCGCCGCCACAATATTTACAGCCCCCGCTTGTAAAACTGGTCAATGCGAAAATGGAGCTGGAGCTGAGCACCATGGTTATGCCAAACCCAACTAGTAGGGCGGTCAAAAACAGGAGCAAGAAGTCAGGTACGCCCCTCGTCTTCATAAAAAGAACCCCCCTCTACGTGAAACAGAGAGGGGACTCCTCTCTGTACACCGTGCCATTTCATTTTTTAGTGTGAGGACAGCTTTTCGCCCAGCATTTGCAGCTTCAACTTCGCAGTTTTTACAACGGAGTCTGGCATTGGGTAATCGTAATCCAGACCGTGTGGGAAAAGATGTTTGCCCATATAAGGATCTTCGAGCTTCAGGACCGCGTGCGTATCCTCCAATTTGCCTTCCGTCACGTTCGCTTCGATGCGCAGGTAGAAAACGTTACCTTTATCTTGGATTTTATAATCGTATGTAGCATGCTTGTAATCCCAAGCGCCGCGATCAAAGCCGAGTTCGCTCATATAATGCTCCAGATCGGCGAAAAAGACTTCTTTCGTGCCAATACCCGTGTCCTTAATGACCATTCTTTTTCCTCCTAAAAATGGGTGAGATATTCATTTATTAATCATAGTCTGTTTTTGGAAGAAGCGCAATATATCATACTCTTTCTTGCGAATGAAACGATAGGCGAGCGGACAAACTACAATCGTTGATTAGCAAAAGGAGGAGAATGAAATGGCGAAGCTGGAAAATCGCACCCTGCGTGAAATTATGACAAAAGATGTCGCTACTGTGACGCTTAAGGATAATGTGTATGAAGTGGCTTGCAAAATGCGCGATTGGAATGTAGGGGTCATTCCGGTTGTGGATGAAAAAAATGATGTGATCGGCGTGATTACGGATCGTGATATTGTGATTCGCGGTTTGGCTGAAAAGCATGAAGGATCGACTGCAACCGAGGTAGTCATGACCCGGGACATTATTCTCGGTCAGCCGGGAATGACGGTTGATGAAGCTGCAAGGGTTATGGCTCAGCATCAAATTCGTCGCCTGCCGGTTGTCGATAATGGTAAGCTGGTCGGAATTGTAGCATTGGGAGATATGGCTGTTCGTCAAGTTCACCACGATGAGGCAAGTGACGCTCTCCAACAAATTTCTGAGCCGGCGCCACATTAATAAAAGAGAAATGAGCTGTCGGGAGGAATCCGGCAGCTTTTTTTCTTTCTGTCTGTACATTCACGCTGCGTCAAGGTTTATGATAAGGAAAGAATGATACAGGGAGAGAGTTCCATGCAAATCAAAGACATGGCCCATCGCTTGCAAATAACACCGCGTGCAATTCGATATTATGAAGAAAAAGGGCTGATCAAGCCATCGAAAGCAGATGCGTCCGGGTATCGCCAGTTCACAGAGGAAGATGTCTGGCGACTGCAAACCATCATTACCTTGCGCGAGGTCGGGGTGGCGGTAGAAGATATTCGGGAGCTTCTGATTCAAATGAAAGATCAGGAAGGCACTCTTCTCCATTATTTAGAGCTGCAGCGTTCGTTTATGTATACAAGGTGGGTAGAAATGAGCAAGGTCATCCAAACGACAGAAGCGATGATTGAGCGGATAAAGGGTAGAGAATCGATTGACCCAGCAGAGCTGTTTACATTGGCAGAGGCAAACAAGCGATTGAAGCAGACTCGGGATAACTGGGTAGATCGATGGAATTTTAATGAATGGGCGGACCGCTACGACGAATGGGTACATGGCGGGAATGGTCATGAATCGTACGAAAACGTGCTGGATGAGGTCGTCGCGACAGTTGCAGTCAAACCAGGAGAGTGCGGTCTGGATGCCGGAACGGGAACGGGAAACCTCGCAGGGCGTCTCGTGAAAAAAGGAGCCCGGATGAGCGGGTTCGACCAATCACCGCAAATGCTGAAGCAATGCAGAGCGAAACACCCAGAGGTCGAGACGAAGCTGGGAACCTTTTTCGCCTTTCCGTTTTTGGAAAATCGGTTTGACTTTGTGGCTACGAGTTACGCCTTGCACCATTTGACGGATGATCAAAAGCAGCTTGCCTTGGCGGAATGTCGTCGTGTGATCAAACCAGGGGGACGGTTGGTCATAGCCGATTTGATGTTTGTGGATCAGACGCATAGACAAGCTCATCTTGATGCCCTAGAGAAGGAAGGTCATACGCGAGTGATAGCAGATATTCAGGATCGCTGTTATGCGGATCGCTCTCGATTGCTACAGGAGCTTGCCAATCTTGGTTTTACAAATGAAGTAAGACAGCTAGGAACCCTTACGCATTTGATCTTGTCTACTTGTAAGTAGCACCTTCCTGGAGGTTTTTCAAAAAAGTCGTCTTTTGAACACGCATTTCACTTTTGGGCTCTTCCAACTACTGGCACACGTCTAGCCTTTTGCATAGGCTGTAGCGAGAAGGAAAGGAGGACTCCGCCATGGGTCTGTTCGACGGTTTGTTTGATCGCGAAAACGAGGAATTTATATGGATTATTATTGTCGTGGTCGTCCTGTTGTTCTTGTTTAGTGCCGATCGTGACTAAAGTCTGGACGTATAGACAAAACGACCTTGTGTGAAGGTCGTTTTTTTCGTTATTCAAAATGGACTGCTTTATCCAAAACATACTCGAGCGGTGGCAGTTCCCGGGGTGCTGCGTAGGGAGTCAAGGAGAAGCCAACACTATCGAGTTGATCGGGGAGGGCAGGGCTGACCATAAACTGCAGGGAGATTTCTCGGTCAGAGCCGCGCGCTCCGCTTTTGCGTACATGGTGCTCCTGTGAGCTCGCGATTTCGAGCATGAGATGTGGGCGTATCCTACCAATGTTCTCATCCTCGGTCATTCCCGATTTTATCTCGACATGAACGATGCTCAAATTCTTGTGTTGCATAGCATGTGTCAATGTGTAGGTAAAACCATCAAGCACAGTTGTTTTCATAATAGGCAGCACACCGATCAATTCGCCGTACTCATCAGGGAATACAGGTCTTGTTTCAGAACTTAATGTATGCAGAAACCAGCCAAGCTTAGCTTCATCCATACCGTATTTCTTAGCCCATTCCTGTCTGATTTCCTGCGGTGGGGTTAATCTTTTCCCGTTGGCAAGCACTTTTCGCTCATGAAGTAGCTGAAGAATACGCTCGTCGATTTTTTTGCATTCGTCGTTGTACTGGTTTGGTACAAGTTGAAATTCAGTCCAACCCATCAAAAATCGCTCCCTTTCCCATTTTCATTATTTTACCAAAAATCAGGAACGTTTGTACTTTTTCTCTCCTATTGACCTATGTTGGCAAATCCACTACGCTGGAAAACAATGCAACATAGAAGAGGAGAAGGAAGTCTATGAAACGAGTAACCATATATCTGCTCGCACTGGCTCTTTTGCTATCGGCATGTGGTTCGTCCGGCCAGCCGGAAGCTAACGGCGAGATGGATGCTGTGATCAAACGAGTGGTCGATGGCGATACATTCGAGCTGGACAGCGGGGAAAAAGTCCGTATGATTGGGGTAGATACCCCGGAGACAGTGAAACCCAACCATCCAGTCGAACCGTATGGGAAAGAAGCGAGCAATTATTCTAAGGAACTTTTAACGGGCAAAAAGGTTAAGCTGAAGTTCGATGTCGAGCCCTATGACAAATACAAGCGTTTGCTTGCTTACGTATATTTGGAAGACGGCACCTTTGTCAATGAAAAGCTCGTTCGTGACGGTTACGCCCGGATTATGACGATCCCACCGAATGTAGCCCAAGCAGAGCTGTTCCTGGCAGCGGAGCGGGAGGCCAGGGAGCAGAATCGCGGATTGTGGGCATTAGGAGGGAAGCAAGCAGAGGCTCCTAAGGAAAAAGCCAAGCCCCAAAAACAGTCCAATAACAATACTGCAGCAGACACTGCACCGCCAGAAGGAAAGACCATCAAGGGCAATATCAACAGCAAAGGCGAGAAAATCTATCACGTTCCTGGCTCTGCTAGCTATGAGCAGACAACCCCGGAGATGTGGTTTGCGACGGAGGAAGAAGCCCAGCAAGCAGGTTTTCGAGCGCCAAAACGATAAGACATGAAAGAAACATGAGCCGCATAAATGGATATGCAAGCCTCGTCTGCCTTGGCAGTCGGGGCTTTTTCCTTGTCGAAAAGAATTTCAGAAATGTTACAGAACGATGTTATATGATAAAAAAGGTCAAAAGACCTATGGAAAATGCCGTTACATAAGAGGAAGGGATTATAAAATAACGATCATATTTCACAAAAAGAAGAAATAAATCGTAGAATTACGATGGAGGAAACAACTATTTATAGAGGGAATTGCGCATGTTTCAAGCCTGGCAGCGGAAAACACGCAAAGCGTAGTTGCTTCTGTACAAGAACAAACAGCTTCTATGGAACAGATTGCAACCGCTTCCCGTACACTCGCTGAAATGGCAGAAGAGCTGCAGCATTCCATCCGTAAGTTTCAATTGTAATGCGAGAACAGGCGGGGGTGCCATGTGTTTAATCAAATCAGAGATGTAAAGTATGCATTATCTGCATTGGAAGAATCATCTGTTATTTCGATAACAGATGAAAAAGGAATCATCACCTACGTCAATCACAACTTCTGTCAAATATCCAAGTTTAGTAGAGAGGAATTAATCGGAAAGAACCATAACATCGTGGATTCCGGGTTCCATCCGCGAAATTATTTTAAATCGCTATGGGAGACCATCAGCCGAGGAAAAGTATGGAAAGGCGAGATGAAAAATCGGGCAAAGGACGGTTCAGAATATTGGCTTAGCATGACGTTAGTTCCGTTCATGAACGACAGTGGATTCCTTTATCAGTACGTGGCAATCGGGACGGACATCACGAAACGAAAGCAGATGGAAGAGTCACTTTCAAAGACGATGAAGGACTTGCACGATATCAAAAATGCACTGGATGAATCTTCGATTGTAGCGATTACAGACGACAAAGGAGTCATTACCTATGTAAATGACAAGTTTTGTGAAATCTCCAAATATGAAGTGGATGAATTAGTTGGAAATACACATCGGGTCATTAACTCTCGCTATCATTCTAAGTCGTTTTTTAAATTGATGTGGGAAACGATCAAGCAAGGACGTGTCTGGAAGGGTGAAGTGAAGAATCGCGCCAAAAACGGCAATGAATACTGGATGAATACGACCATCGTGCCATTTCTAGACGAGCGGGGAGTTCCGTATCAATATGTTTCGATCCGTACGGATATTACTGACCGGATTGAAGCAGAGGCAGCTTTGGCAGAAGCCTTGCAGAACGATTTTCGCAGGACGGTCCAAAACTTGCAAAACTGCGTGTTCAAGATCGTGACAGATCCGAAAGGGAACATCACTTATACCTTGTGTGAAGGGAAAATTGCGGAAGAGCTTGGGCTAACGTCCGAAAGAATGCTGAGAAAAACGTCGTATGAAATCTTTCCTTATGAGGTAGCGGAGCAAATGGAAAGCTATTTTCGCAAAGCATTTGCTGGTGAGTCTGTTACCTTCGAACTGAAACTATCCGGGAATGACTATTACATAACGTTGTCACCTATTGAGGAAAACGGAGAGATCGTGGAAATGGTAGGCTCGATGATTGACATCACCGAGAGAAAAAAGGCGGAAGAAACGATTCGCTACATGGCCCATTACGATTCCTTAACCAACCTGCCGAATCGAACGCTTTTTCATGAAAAACTGGCAGAGGCGATGCTCAAAGCAAAACATAAAGATGAAAAAATCGGCGTCATGTTCATCGATTTGGATCGATTTAAAAACATAAATGATACGCTGGGTCACTCCATAGGGGATGTCCTTTTACAAGCAGTAGCAAATCGTCTGATCGGTTGTCTGCGAAAAGAAGATTCTGTTTCACGACTAGGCGGAGATGAGTTCGCCATCTTTCTCACAGGTGTCACACACAAAGAGGTCGGTGAAATTGCGCAGCGAATCATCACGAGCATGTCCGAATCGATTACGTTAGACCATATCGAAATCTTCATCACACCAAGTATCGGCATCAGCATGTATCCGGAGGATGGAGACGATATTGAAGCGTTGTTGAAGCATGCGGACGCTGCCATGTATTTGGCAAAAGAGCAAGGGAAAAATAATTATCAATTTTTCTCGGAGGAGCTACATCAGGTTTTATCCAAAAAGCTACAGCTTGAAAGAGAGTTGCGAAGAGCCTTGGATGAGAAACAATTTACGCTGCACTACCAACCGAAGATTCATTTGCAGACGGGGCAGATTATTGGCATGGAGGCGTTGATTCGTTGGGAACATCCAGACCTTGGCCTCATTCCACCCATTCAATTTATCCCGATCGCAGAAGAAACAGGCTTAATTGTACCGCTTGGGGAATGGGTAATGCGAACAGCTTGCCAACAGACAAAAGTGTGGCAAGAAGCAGGCTTTACACAGCTGGCTGTTGCGGTGAATATATCCTTACGCCAATTTATGCAAAACAATCTCATTGAGATGATTACCTCGATCCTTGAAGAAACGGGGTTAGCTCCGCAATACTTGGAGTTGGAAATCACGGAAAGCATGGCGCTAAATGTAGACTATACGATTCGGATTTTGAATCGCTTGAAAGGTCTTGGGATAAGCATCAGTATCGATGATTTCGGGACGGGCTACAGTTCTTTGAGCTATCTAAGTCAATTTCCGATCGATCGGCTCAAAATCGACCAATCCTTTCTTCGGAATTTGAATCCACAGAATCAAGCGATTATTAAAACGATCATCGATATGGCACACAACATGAAAATAGCTGTTATTGCAGAGGGTGTAGAAACACAAGAACATGTTGATTTTCTAAAGGAACAAAGGTGTAATGAAGTCCAAGGGTATTTCTATAGTAAACCGCTGCCCACGAAAGAAATCGATTCCTACTTGCAGGTAAATCGTTATGGTGAATCAGGCAGCATGATTTAAGTGAAACCATCGAGATTAACAAAAGGAAAGTGGTGAAGGAACTTGGATCACCAGATACATGGGACGTACGACAGTTTCCTTGTGATACTATCTTATTTAATCGCAGTTGCAGCTTCTTTTTCTGCTCTCAATCTGGCAGCCAGAGTGAGTACAAGTAAAGGGAAGCATCAGCTCCTCTGGTTGATTTTTGGTGCCACAACAATGGGGCTTGGAATATGGTCCATGCATTTTGTCGGAATGCTGGCACTTACCCTCCCTATTAAGGTTCTGTATGACATGGAGTATGTCATCCTATCTGTCATTCTTGCCATTTTTGTCTCAAGCATAGCCTTGTTTACCGTCACGAAAAGCAACTTACATGCGAGACAGCTAGGTATCGCTGGAATTCTTATGGCTGCTGGAATATCCGGGATGCACTACGTTGGTATGGCCGCGATGATTATCGAAATTACATACGATATGTGGATCGTCATTCTATCCATTATCATCGCAGCGACTGCTTCAGCAGCGGCACTTTGGCTGTTGTTTTACTTTCGCCGTGATCAATCGAAATACGCGTATTTATACAAATTGGGCAGCTCACTTATCATGGGAGCCGCAATCGCGGGTATGCATTACACCGGAATGGTTGCAGCGCATTTCTACGTAACGGAACTGCCGACAATAGAAATGGGAACGCAGATTGAGCCGGAGACATTGGCCTATATCATTGTTTTGGCCACTTTTTTACTGTTGGGCATTACCCTGTTCGGCTTGTTTATTAACAAACGACTCTCGCAAAAAGATACGGTCATTCAAGAAAGTGAAAGCTGGTATCGTTCGCTTTATAAAAATAATGAGTACGGCATTATTTCCTTAGATACAGGTGGATGTATTATCAAAATGAACCCAGCTGTTACGAAGATTGGTGGACTGCGGGAGGAAGAATTCATCAATCAACATGTATCGAAAATTGGCAAGCATATTGTTGAGGAGAAAAGGGCCATCACCAAAGATTCTTTTGCCCAGTCTTTTCAGCCCATTCGCAATAATTTTGAGACGACCCTTCTTCATCCGAACGGAAATCTCGTAGAGCTGAGTGTACTCAATGTCCCGGTTGAGATTGAGGGAGAAGTGGTGGGGAATCACATCATTGTGAAGGATATTACCGAAGAGAATCGCGTAAAAGAAAAAATCAAGTATTTAGCTTATCACGATGAACTGACAGACTTACCGAACCGAAGAAAGTTTAATCAAGTTCTTCATCAATCCATTGAAAAAAGCAGCCAAGATTCATCGAGCTTTGCCGTCATGGTTATCGACATCGATCGTTTCAAAATGATCAATGATTCCTTGGGTCACTCCTACGGCGATATCTTTTTGCAAGGGGTCAGCGATAGAATTGCAAAGAGTGCGGAAGGGTACCACGCCACAATTGCCCGGATGGGTGGAGATGAATTTACCGTCCTCTGCGAGACAGGAGCGGACCGCAGGGAAGCGGCGAGTTTAGCGGATAAGATCATTGAAGCGTTGAAACAGCCATTCTCGCTAAAAGACAGTGAATTTTACATATCAGCGAGTATTGGAACGGCGATATTCCCAGACCACGGAACGGATGCTGTCGCGCTGCTCAAAAAAGCGGATACGGCCATGTACGAGGTGAAAAAACAGGGGAAAAATGGTCATCTGTTCTACACGCCCGATTTTGACGTCCAATTGCTGGAAAATATTGAAATAGAGCGTGATCTTAGAAAAGCAATTGAACGAAAAGAGCTGATGGTGTACTATCAACCTCAATTTCATTCGGAAAGTAATCGCATGATCGGAGTGGAGGCGCTCGTCAGGTGGAACCATCCGACCAAAGGGTTGCTCTCACCTGGAGTGTTTATCCCTATTGCTGAAGAGACTGGGTTGATCTATGAGATCGGTACATGGGTGCTTCGCGAAGCGTGCAGGCAAATGAAGCAGTGGCATGATGGAGGGGGACCGTTGATACCCGTCTCCGTCAACTTGTCCTCCCATCAATTCCACCAACGGAATCTCGTCCAGTACATCAAAAATATCCTCGAGGAAACCAAGCTCGCCCCGCACTTTTTGGAACTGGAAATCACGGAGAGCATGATGATGGACCCGGCAGTATCGATCAGTATCCTGCATGAGTTAAACAAAATCGGAACGCGAATCAGCTTGGATGATTTTGGAACCGGTTACAGCTCATTGAGCTATTTGAAAAAGTTCCCGATCCATAAGCTAAAGATTGACCGTTCCTTCATAACAGACCTGTCTCGAAATGAAAACGATAAAGCCATTGTGGCCACCATCATTTCGATGGCAAAGCATCTCAAATTGGATGTGATTGCAGAAGGCATTGAAACGAAGGATCAGTTGGATATTTTGACAGAAAATCATTGCAAGGAAATTCAAGGGTATTATTACAGTCGCCCATTATCCGCGAATGAGGTGGAGCAAGTGTTTTTTATGCCAATAAGGACGCATCTCAGTCAAGAAGCGTAAGCATTGACTCCCTGTCTTTTATCGACGGGGAGTTTTTTTATGTTTACAGCAGAAAATATAAAATTGGGTATTGCATACCCTACAGGGGTATCGTAAAATGTAATCAAGATAAGCTTCCCAAAAACAAAGGAGGATGTATTATGAACGTCACTTTGAATGTACAAGGAATGTCCTGCAATCACTGCGTCATCTCTATAGAAGGTGCTCTTCAAAAACTAGACGGGGTTAGCAAAGCAACTGTAAGCCTTGCTGACAATCAGGTAAGCGTGACTTTTGATGAATCCGTTGTTTCGCTGGACAATGTGAAAGAGGCCATTGAAGATCAAGGATACGATGTCGTTTAAAGCAAAGGGTGTGGGAAAGGCTGTGATTGAAGAATTGCAGCCTTTCTTATGCCTATCGGTTGACCGAATATTTCAAATTTAAGCGTTGTAGGAGGAATGCCTTATGAAGCGTGTGCAGTTTGCCGTAAGTCCAGAAATTCGTGTCGGCGGTTCCGTGTTTGCTCCAGCAGATATGGTGGCGATTGGTCAAATCGTTGGCGCGGATGCACAAATTGAACTTTCGACCTTTCAGCAGCTTATCGTTGAGATGAATGAAGAGAAGGCTGAGGATGCGAAAAAAAGTTTGCGTGAAAAAGGCTTATGCGTGTACGAAACGGGCTCTGTTGTGAAGAATTTGTCTGTCTGCTCTTTTTGCAAAGGAGCGGAGATTGAAGGGCTGATGGCAGCGAGAAATTTGAATGATACGATCGCAGGGATGGCCGTTCCTTTTACGATGAGAGTTGGTTATACGGGTTGCCCAAATGCCTGTGGAGAGCCGTTGGTAAAAGATATAGGGATAGTGAAGCGAAAAGAAACCTTTGAAATCTACGTCGGAGGCCAATCGAAAACAATGGAGGCTAAAACAGCCGAGCTTCTGGTCGAGCAGGTAAAGGAAGAACAATTATCCTCCATCGTCCAAAGCATCATTACGTTGTATCAGACGCAAGGGAAAAAGAGAGAGAAGTTTTTCAAGTTTGTCGAGCGATATGGATTGGAAAATGTCCGAAAAGAATTGGGGCTGTCTTCCTGATCGATCAGTGAATATGGAACCTGCCAGGTTTTGAAAATTTGGATGATAATCGAAGCGTATGTTTGCTAGGATGAGTAGAGGAGGAATCTCATTGTCAAGTGCGGAATTGAACGTTGTACAGTCTTGTCATACATCTGATCGAAACAGTCATCATTCAGAAAAAACCAAGCAAAACTTGCAGGCGCGCCTCAATCGGATTGAGGGACAGATTCGCGGGATTAAAGGCATGGTGGAGAAGGATGCTTATTGTGATGATGTCTTGAATCAAATTGCTGCGGTACAATCTGCTTTAAATTCAGTGGGACGTATCCTTTTGGAAGGACATATGAAATCCTGTGTGATTGAACGCATCCAAGAAGGGGACAACGCAGTCATTGACGAGCTGTTAACCACGATGAATAAGCTGATGAAATAAAAAGCTTCAGAAATGAAGCTTTTTTATAATGGCGAAATATAGCTATGTTGTTGCTATTAGGTGCGTGCGGCATGAAGCGGTCGAGTGTGGCGGTGCAAAATCTGGCCAACGTGCAGAATGAAGGAATCCAACGAGGGTGTCCTTTTCTAGTTCGTTTTGTCCTAATTAGTTGGCGTAGGACATACTTTACAATGTGGGGAATATACTCGGGGGTGGTATCTTGAGCGCGGTGTATCAGGTCCTGATCTACGTCGGTTTCGCTTACGTTTGCTTCACATGGTTTATATGGCGACGAAAGCAGGGGATCGATCATATGCAAGGCATGATAGGCACGATGTCTGTCAGTATGATGATTGGACTGATCGGAGGGTTAATCCTCGGCGATGTTTACAGGGGAGACCTTTATGTATCCACTATGTGGGGAATGCTGGCAGGTGGACTGTCTGGTTTTCTGCTAGGAGTTCCCTTGTCGATCCTGAGCATTGTAGAAGGACTTTTATCTGGCGTCATGGGCGGGATGATGGGCGCCATGCTGGGAGAAATGGTTCCCAGTGAAAAGGTAGAGTCTCTCCTGTTTGTTTTCGTCATGCTCTATACCGTATGTATGCTGCTCGTAGCCAAGCTGATTGATTTCAATCATATAGAAACGAAGTGGTCTTCCTTTTTTCATCATCCAGCTACTCCTGTTGTGTTGCTGCTTGCCGTCTTTTTCTGGTTTCAATCATTACCGTTTCCATCCCCGACTCTTTATGCAGGTGATCGTGCGACAGAAATCAACCTCACAGCCGTCGACTTTTCCTATAAACCGAGCCAAATTACTGTGAGAAAAAATACGGAGATCAAAATCGTCTTTCAAAATGATGGCAATGTAGAGCACGATATCGAGATTGTGTCTCAGGGAAAAATCGTTACGATCTCAGAATCAAGCAGCGAACATCGTCATGGAGCAATGGCTGAGCGTGTGGTTCATTTGCACGCCAAACCGGGAGAGTCTGTTGAAACAGTGTGGAAGGCATTGGAGGAAGGAACCTATGAATTTTATTGTACGATCCCGGGACACAAAGAAAACGGCATGATTGGGCGCTTGCAAGTGACAGGATGAAGCAAAGGGGGAGGCGAATGCCTTACGAAAAGGTGGAAACCGCTTTCCATTAGGAGGAGAGCGGTTTTTCTTTTTGGGGTAGCAATCACGCCTACTGGGTGGGCAGCATAGTGTAGTCATGAAGGAACAGACATTGCAAGTTGGAGGAGGATATTGGCATTGCATTCGCAAACACGCGACTACTTTCCGTACGTTGGTCCCTTCGATCCTTGTCCGCCTATTCGGGTAAAGACGTACCAGGTGCCACCTCAGCTGTTCATGACGTTTCAGCCGGAGAACTTGCCGCAATACAGCCCGATGGAAGCGTTGAAATTAGGCACGCTATGGCCGGCACTTTTTAGCCCCTATGATCCAAGACTGAGTCATTTAGGGAGGGGAGGCACATGACAGCTGAAAATAGATTTGGCGATGAACAATATTACGCATTGCTTGAACAACTGCAAGCGATCGACTTTGTGCTGGTAGAGCTAAATCTTTTCTTAGATACCCATCCAACGGATCAGAATGCGCTCCAGCAGTTTAACGATTTAACGGAACAACGCTGGGTTTTGGCAAACGAGTATGAGAAGTTATATGGGCCCTTGCAAAATCTTGGCCGCAGCTATTCAGGCTATCCGTGGCAGTGGAATGATGATCCATGGCCTTGGCAAGTTTAGAAGAGAGGGATAACGAAACCGATGTGGATCTATGAAAAGAAACTTCAGTATCCGGTTCGTGTCAGTAAGTGCGATGTGAGAATGGCGAAGTATTTGATTGAGCAATACGGAGGGGCAGATGGAGAGCTGGCAGCCGCTCTACGCTATATGAACCAACGGTATACGATCCCGAATAAAGTGGTCGGATTGTTGACAGATATCGCTACGGAAGAATTCGCTCACCTCGAGATGATTGCCACGATGGTGTATAAGCTGACCAAAGACGCGACGGTCGAAGAGCTGAAGGAAGCGGGACTGGGTGACCATTACGCCAATCATGACCGGGCGCTCTTTTACCACAATGCCAGTGGTGTGCCGTGGACGGCTGCCTATATTCAAGCCAAAGGAGATCCGATCGCGGATTTGTATGAGGATATCGCGGCCGAAGAAAAAGCACGCGCTACGTATCAATGGCTGATCGACATGACCGATGATGTTGATTTGCAGGACAGCTTGAAGTTTTTGCGGGAGCGTGAAGTCGTTCACTCTATGCGTTTCCGCGAGGCTGTAGAGATTTTGAAGGAAGAGCGGGATGCGAAGAAGATATTTTGAAGGTTAAAAAAGAGAGCTGGTGGGCTCTCTTTTTGTTTCTATGGCTGCTGTGGTTCAAAGGCCGGCGGAACAACTCCCCAAGATTGAAAATATTATGTTGAGAAAAGCCTTCAGGAAAGAAAGCTTTTCTCTACTCATCTGTAAAGATTATTCGGAACGACGATGATGGTTTTCTGACCCCCTTTATGTTCAAAAACAACATAGTAATCCAGCATTTCTACAATATCTCGTAAAGGTACAACCAGAGTGGTGTTATTGTACAGCTTTGCTTTTCCCGACACAGTAGTTTCACGACCTTCATTAATAAAGCGATCACTGCCAACCGGTATGACTATTTGTCTATCGTAATCCATGATATCTCTTAGGATGAGCGTTGCCGTTTGGGTAGGATCATTCCACAGGATCGTAGCACCAAGAACGTCGGCTAACTCGCGAAGGGAAACATAAGTGATATCATTTTCAATAAAGGTTTGTTGCACAAGCTTTTTATTATTTACGGTCACAATCACAGCTGAGTCGTCTTTATAAGGAGCAGAGTTATCGCGGATAATCAAAATACTAATTTTTCTGATGTCATTTATGTTTTTAAACCTAGAATCAATAAAATCTAAGGGCAGTTCAAATTTTGCTTCTACAAAATGTCCCGGCTCTAGCTTCAACGATGAATTGATAACAGTGTGGCTAGTTTCGGGGTAGAAGTGGTCCATTCCGTTTTTGCCCGCAAATGAGAGACCTGCGTAGCTAAAATTTGTAGCGGTTGCTTCACCTAGATTAAGTAATAGGGCATAAATAAAAAACGTGTTGTTGTCCTCTGATCTTCCATAAATCATTGAATCTACAATGACATTTGCCTTGAGTTCTGCCCCTTCAGACACTGGAACTGAAGCAAAGAAAATAAAAAAAATTGCAAGAAAGCACGCTAAAAGTCTAACCATTTTCACCATTTCAAATCACCCCAAGATTGAAAATAACATGCTAGAAAAGCCCTCCGTAAAAGAAGGCTTTTCCCTCACACATCCATAATAATCGGCAGGATCATGGGTCTGCGCTTTGTTTTGGCATATACGAATTTCCCAATCGATTCCCGCATTCCTTGCTTCAAGCGATTCCACTGACTCACATTCGCTTCCTGCAAATTGGTGATCACCTCGGATGCAATGCGAGTCGCTTCTTCCAACAGGCCCTCTGATTCCGGGGCATGGATGAATCCGCGAGAAATAAGGTCAGGACCCGACAAAATCTTGCCGTCGGTTTTACTGCGCGTCACAACGATCACGAGGATGCCATCTTCCGAAAGATGTTTGCGATCCCGTAATATTCCATTCCCTACATCACCGATTCCTAAACCATCCACCAACGTATTTCCAGCAGGGATTTTTCTTTCCTGCACAGCCACACCGTCATGAATATCCACGACATCTCCGTTATTTACAATGAAAATGGACTCGAAATCAACACCGACAGATTCAGCCAACAGACGATGTTGATGGAGCATCCGATACTCGCCGTGAATGGGGATTAAGTATTTTGGCTTCATGAGAGTGAGCATGAGCTTCAATTCTTCCTGGAAGCCATGACCGGATACATGCATGCCTGTCCCGGAGCCATAAATTACGTTGGCACCCATGATAAACAGGTTGTCGACGATGCGCGCTACATTTCGTTCGTTCCCTGGAATAGGGGAAGAAGAGAGAATGACGGTATCGCCGCGTTCTACTTTCACGTGTCGATAACCGGAGGTCGACAATCGAGAGAGAGCAGCCATGGGTTCGCCTTGGCTTCCCGTGCATAGAACAGCAACACGGGCTGGATCGAGCTCGCTCACTTCTTCTATTTCTACCAGCATGTCTTCTGGTATATGTAAATAGCCTTGTTCCGATGCGATTTTGACCACATTGATCATACTTCGGCCCAGCAAAGCTAGCTTTCGATTTGTCGCTTCTGCGGCATCTATGACTTGTTGGAGACGGTATACATTGGAAGCGAACGTCGAGACAAATATTTTCTGCTGTGCCTTACTGAATGCTTCTAGCAGACGATCGCCTACGTGTTTTTCTGATGGAGTAAAGCCTGGGCGCTCCGCATTGGTACTTTCCGACAACAAAGCCAATACGCCTTTCTGGCCGATTTCAGCCATTCTGTGCAAATCGGGGGATTGCTTATGCACCGGCGTTAAATCAAATTTAAAATCGCCGGTATGCACAATGGAGCCTGCTTTTGTCTCAAATACGACACCCAAGCAATCTGGAATGCTATGGTTCGTCTGAAAAAAGCTGATTGTGAGCGAGCCTAATGAAATAGTAGAGTCACGATCGATGGAGATGAGGGTGGACTGATGAAGCAAATTATGCTCCTTCAGCTTTAATTCGATAAGACCTAACGTTAAGCGGGTACCGTAAACAGGGACGTTTAATTGTCGCAAAAAATAGGGAATACCCCCGATGTGATCCTCATGCCCATGCGTGACAATCAAGGCGCGTACTTTTTCTTGATTTTCCAGCAGATAACTAACGTCCGGTATGATTAGATCAATTCCTAAATAACTCTCATCGGGAAACTTCGAACCACAATCGATGAGGACAATTTCATCTCCATATTGAATCCCGTACATGTTTTTGCCGATTTCATATACTCCTCCTAAAGCAAAAATAGAAAGAGTTTCATTCCATGTATTCATACGCAGTCAATGACCTCCCCAAAACATCTTGTGGTTACTTTTGCCTATTGGAAAGCTGAGTATGTATGGATAGCAGGGGGGATCATGAGGCAAAAATGGATGAATGAACCAATCAGGAGTCGGGCACACTGGGGTAAGACTCATTTTGGAAGGGAGCAGCTCCGGTGAAAACCAAACGATTTCTTTTCCGCTTGTTTCTATTGATTGCCATTGCGGCTGGTGTGGAATGGTTTGTGTATACGAACCAACAAGCGCAAACCGAAGTGGCAGCAGACGAGTCGCACGCTCATCACGCAGCGCCGACACTTGCTGTAACGCATACCCTTGTGAAAGATGACTTACAACTCAAATTAACCGTTACGAACTTCTCTTTTTCCCTCGAAAACATGGGGAAAGAAAACAAGCACGGAGAAGGGCATGTTCATCTGTACCTCGACGGCAAAAAAATCGCCAAAGTATTTGAGCCTAGCTATGTCATGAAGGATATCCCGGCTGGGAAGCATGAGGTCAAGGTAGAATTGGCCCATAATAACCACGAGTCATATGGTGTTGCAGAGAGCTTTTCCATTGAGGTAAAGCCCTGAAAAGCAAGGGTAACTGTTGGGAAAAGGAAAAAAGCCGACTTCGATACGCCTTGTGGCATTCGAACTGTCGGCTTTTTTCATGGATAGACTAGCGCATATGCACGCTGACTTTTGCTTGCTGGTCTGGCAGGGCAATCACCAAAGTCGGATAGCTGATAACTTGGGTTTTCATCGAACCTGGGGCGGGTGCTTGTACCCGAACGTGTACGGCAAAGGCATGAGGGCCTGTCCGCTTGACATGGTCCGCCACTAAACGATATCCTCCTGTAGGGCGCTGTCCTGCACCCACGACTACATAGGATTTTCCATTGGCACGAACGATGGTGTGTCCGCCATTTTTTCGAACTTTCTTCAAAGCTTCCTGCACGGCAGGAGGATATGGAGCAGCAACAGCCTCGTAAGTAGCATCTGCTTGTACAACCTCTTTCGCCACAGGCTCAGATACGGTAGGATGTTGAGGTGACAAGGCTTGTGTACCCGTTAAGGCCAAGGCTGCTGTTAAGAGTAAACTAGGAAATACATGCAACATCAAGATCCCTCCAATTGGTAAAAATAATGAATCGAACATCATACAGACTGAGGTGACAGGCGTGCGTGTGAAGGATTCGCTGGAATACCTGTCCGAATCAACGCGACAAGCGATTCTACATGAACAAACCAAACGATATCAGATTGCCGAAGAGCAAGATTTAACAGAGAGATTATTGGACCCGGTTTTTATTGGGCAAGTATGGAGACAGGCAGATGAGCTGGAACGAACCGTTATCCGGCTTTTCGTAACCAAAGCGACGAGAGGTTTTTTTAGCAAACGAACTTGGGAACGCGAAACGGAAAAAGAGCACAGACATCTGTCAGTCGGCTTGACGAAATTGCGGCGGCTTGGACTGATCTTGACTGTACGGAAAATGTGGAGTGAGATTGGCTATTTGATGCCACAAGAGGTTCGCGAGCAGTTGACAAACCAAATGCTGCCGGAAGCCTCTCAGGCTTATGTTTCTCTTTCAAAAACGCTCCCTTATTATATATCAGCAGGCAGGGGGATACAGCTGGATCTTTTTGGGCTTTTGTTGTTTGTTCGAGACAACCAAATTCCCATTACGCAAAAAGGAAGTATTCATCGTAGGATGTCGCAAAAAATGCTGCCGCTACTCTCGCTTACAGACGAGCATGTAAAAGGAATCATCATTCCGCCACTCGATCAGGAACAAAGAGAGGGCTTATCCTTGACCGTTGTCCTTGATATTGCACTCAGACTGGGCTTGGTGTATAGAGAAGAGCGAGAACTCGTACTCGATCTAAATCGAACGAAGCAATGGCTGCATCAACAACCACTCGTACGTTGGGAAGACATGTACCAACTCGTCATGGAACAATTTTTGCCGCATGGCGACTGGTGGGAATTTTTCATTCAATTGATGAGGCAGGTTCCTGTTGAGCAGTGGTGTTCCATCCATGAACAATTACGCATGCTAAAAGAATCAGGATTTCATTTGCCTGACAATGCAGAGGAGCTCATTGTGGAACAATGGCTGCATTTACTGTTAGGCTTAGGATGGATTCAGCTCGGAATGGACGAAGAGCGAGGGATTTTTTGGCGTTGGAGCAGTTTGCCGCGATTATCGTCGGAGGAAGGTTGGTTTGTGGACCCCACAGGTGCCATTACAATCCCTCCTCTTGTCCCGTTGCTGGATGTATGGGAGATCAGCCGATTTTGCCAGCTCCAATTTGATGGGCAATTGATTCGGGGTGAATTGCAAGCAAGGCTGTTGCAATCGTATTTGGCTCAAGGTGGGACGGAAGAGCAAGTCATAGAAAAGCTCCGTGCCTCCTGTGTTCATCCGTTGCCTGAGAGCTTGATTGAGGTGGTGAGTCAATGGGCGAGAACAGCCAGGCAGATTCAAATGGAGCCGTATTTCCTCGTGCGGACAGCACATGCTGGATTTCTGGAGGAATGGCGCGAAATTCCTGACTTTCGCCCATTTCTTACCCAAGTGATTTCACCGACTTCGTTTTTGATTCCGTTCTCGCAGGAAAAAGAACTAATCCGTCTCCTACGTCACTTTGGTTATGAGCCGCAAGTGCTGTCACACGTTGCTAGCGCAAGCAGAGAGCTTCAGCCACTCCAAAACAGTCAAGCGGGGAATAAAGGCTTGCTTCTCATTGAACGGCCTTGGGACGGTTATGCTATAGAAAACACGTTCCCTGAGCAAAATGAGCAAATCGCAGCACTACCAAAAATGTGGACGAAGCATTTCCAATCGTACCATCCACAGTCCATGCGGGATTTGTTTAAGCGGGCCATAGAACTGAAGCTGGAAGTCGAGATCCAGCAAAGCGGAAAAGAAAAGCTGCGAGGGCTACCGACAGAAGTACGTCTGGAAATGGGGTACTGGATGGTTTCGATTGCTGGACAGGGCGGCAAACAGTGCTACCGTCTCGACAACATTGAGCGAGTGCGCATTGTAGTGCCCGAATATCTGTACTAAGGGTGTGCATCATGATACAATCAGGAATGACGTAAAGTTTTCAGGCTTTACGGCGAAAGGAGGTCTCGCTTAATGGAAACATTGGAAGCTGTGGATATGACACAGTTGATCATGGAGTCTCATGAGCTGTCCACGATGATTAACCAATCGCGCGAGGTCTCGGAGTATCTGGAGGCCAAACGCCAAATGGAAGCAGATGAGGAAGTGCAACGTCTGCTCGTCGTGTTCGAGGCTAAGAAGGAACAGTACGAAGATGTGCAACGGTTCGGGAAGTATCACCCGGATTACAATCATATATCCAAAGAAGTACGGGAACTGAAGCGCAGCATTGAACTGAGGGATTCCGTACAGGCATTCAAGCGAGCAGAGGATGCTCTGGATGAGCTCTTGTATCAGGTGAGTAGAACGATTGCTCATTCCGTCTCGGAAACGATCAAGGTACCGAGCAACAATCCATTTTTAGAGGCGCAGGGCAGCGGTTGCGGGACGGGCGGAAGCTGTGGCTGCAGCGTGAAAAAGCCTTCGTAATTCACGCTGTTCCCGACTCATTTTGGCGCAGCAGAAAACAGTCTTCACAAAGATTGCCACAGCAAAATTGCTTTTCGTCAGGTACGCGAAAGCGGAAGCGATACACATGCTGCACGTCATCAGAACGCACGTAAATGCATTCTGGCTGTAATTTGGTATCAGTGGTCAGGCGCTCTCCTGTTTCCATGAGCTGCTTTGTTAAGAGAGGAGCAGGGAGCGTACTGCATACATAGAAAAAGAGCTGGCCTGCATAGGTTTGCCAACTGCTATGGGTGACGATTTTTTCGCGGTGAAGCGCTTCCTCGAATTGATGATAAAACGTAGCCAGCATAGACCACGATTCCTTTCTGTAATAAGCTTTCACCAGTAAGTATACCACGATTGGGAAGGAGACCGACGGCAAAACATGAGAGAGCGACGTCTGGGGGTCGCCGTGTGGGTGAAAAACACGCGTGCCGCCAAAAATTTACGCAAATTTGGCACCATTCATTACATCTCCAAGCGCTTAAATTACGTTTCGATGTATGTGGATGCCAATTTGTTGGATGAAACGATTCGCATTATGGAAAAGCTGCACTTCGTGACAAAAATTGAACGTTCCCATCGCCATGAGATCCCGGTAGAGTATAACAATGCCAGACCGGATAAGGCAAAGGAATACGATTATAAACAAGAAAAGAACCAGGTAATGGCACTAGCAGAAACCTTACAGACAGAAGAAAGCAGCCAAGCAACCGTTGGTTCGACATAAGTTGTTCATAAGCTGCCATTTTTCGGCAGCTTTTTTGCTTTTGTTAAACTGGCGTACATGGTATGCTAATGTGGAAGAAAACGAGAAGTCACGCGCATGAATGCGTTTTCAATGATAGATTAGGGAAAGAAAGGTGAGCATACATGATTCATCTGGATATTAACTGCGATATGGCAGAGGGCTTCAGCAGAGGTCGACAATCAGAGGACTTGGGGATTATGAAATGGATCACCTCCGTTAATATTGCTTGCGGATTGCATGCAGGGGATCCCCATATTATTTGCAGAACAATCGAAGCTGCACTTAAGCATGATGTAAAAATCGGGGCACATCCCGGTTATGCAGATATTCAAGGCTTCGGACGTCGTTCGATGAACTTGTCTGTCAATGAAGTGTATGAGCTGGTGCTGTATCAAATTGCAGCCTTGGCAGGGACTACAAAAGCGCTCGGCGGAGAGCTGCACCATGTAAAGTTGCATGGCGCGCTGTATAACGAAGCGGCTGAACGCCCAGAGCTCGCGGAAGCGGTTGTCCAAGCCATTGCGGATATTGATGAAGAGCTGATTCTCTATGCACTGTCTGGCAGCAAGCTTGTAGAGGCAGGCTTGGAACACGGGCTTCAGGTGGCAGAGGAAGTGTTTGCAGAGCGGGCTTATTTGCCGAATGGTCGATTGGCCCCGCGTGAATTGGAAGGAAGCGTGCTGATCAGTAAGGAAGAGCGTATGGAGCAGACACGTCAGCTCGTTTTAAAACAAAGAGTAATGACGGTCAATGGCGAGCACATTGACTTGGCGGCCGATACCCTTTGTGTCCATCACGAGAGCCATGACGTACTGCAATTCCTTGGCGAAGTACATAAGTGGGCAAAGCAAAACGACGTGAAAATTGAACCAATCACTGCTCGATAGGTAAAAAGCCATCCAGCAATGCCGTCCCATTATCGGGAAATGGACGTTGCTGAATGGCTTTTTTCATTTTTCCGTTCTTTGATTGTGCCGTTATCGATCAGGAAGATGACATCTGCGAGCTTCTCGGCTTCTTCACGGTCATGGGTGACCAGCAGAAACGGGATGTTCCACATAGAGTGAAGGCGAAGCAGCTCATCCTGGCATTGTTTACGCGTATCCGCATCCAGCGCCGATAAAGGCTCATCAAGAAGCAGGATGTCTGGTTCAGTCGCAAGCGCACGTACGAGTGCCACCCTTTGTTTTTGTCCCCCGGATAACTGGTGAGGATATTTTTGCAGCAGATGATCGATTCCAACCGTGGACAACAATGGAGCCAGATTCAGCTCATGTCCCTTTTTCAAGCCGTAGCGAACATTTTGCTCGACGGTCATGTGAGGGAACAGCGCATAATCTTGAAATAAATACCCGATGTTGCGTTTTTGTACAGGAAGCGGCTTCTGTCCGTCGCGATAAAAGACCTTTTCATTTAATTGGATTATCCCCGCATCAGGATGAACCAGACCTGCAATACTGTTCAATATCGTTGTTTTGCCAGAGCCGGATGGTCCGAACAGCACGACAATTTCCTTTTGTACCGAAAAAGACACATCCAAAATAAAATCAGGCAAACGCTTCTGTATGTGGACGGCGAGCATTTTACCATTCACCTGCCTTACTTTTGATTGGCGTACCTGCGCACATTGCGACGACTCCACCAATTCAGCCAGAGAGTCGTACCCATACCCAAGGAAACAATAATGATGACCCAGAACAATGCCTTATCCATTTGACCAGCCTCAACAGCAAAATAAATGGCGACGGGAATCGTATCGGTTTTCCCAGGGATGTATCCTGCGAGCATCAGCGTAGCGCCAAACTCCCCTAAACCACGGGCAAAAGAAAGAACAAACCCAGCCAACAGGCCAGGCCAAGCCAATGGAAAGGTAACGGTCCAAAATAATCGCCATTCCGAAGCACCCATCGTGCGTGCCGCATTCTCCAAACGACGATCAACCCCCGTGAAGGCAGCGACTGCACTCTGATACATCAACGGAAAGGAAACGACAATCGAGGCAATAACGGCTCCTGTCAGCGTAAAGACGACCGTAATATTGAACCATTCATGCAGAAGCTGGCCGAGAAAACCGTTTTTTCCGAAAAGCAGCAACAAGCCGAAGCCAACAACAGTGGGAGGGAGAACAAGCGGAAGCAAAAAGAAGGACTCCAGCACATTCTTTCCCCAAAAATCTTTTTGTGTCATCCACCTTGCAAAAACCATCCCAAGGACAAATACAAAGGAGGTGGAGAGCGCAGCTACTTTAAGGGAAAGCATCAAAGGAGTGAGATTGGTTTCGATCACGCTTGCCACCTCCAATTTTGATTCGATTGGTTTATTGAAACCCGTACTTCTGTAAGATCGCTTTTCCTTTGTCGCTTGTCAAGTAGGCTAGAAAAGCTTTTGCTGCATCTGGGTTCTTCGACGCGCTGACGACCGCACCTGGATAAACGATCGGCTTGTGCCATTCAGGTTTGGCTGTCGCTAATACCTTAACGTTTTTCGAAGCTGCGGCATCACTGGAATAGACAATACCGACTTCCGCGTTACCGGATTCTACGAAGGTCAAAACCTGGCGAACATCGCTGCCAAATACCATTTGTGCCGAAAGAGAATCCCACATTTTCAGCGTATCCAATGTTTCTTTCGCATATCGTCCTGCCGGGACTGTCTCGGGCTCACCGACGGCAATATGCTTAATCGCTGCGCTGTTCAGCTCTTCAAAAGAAGTGATAGCGACAGCACTTGTGTTACCGGCTATGAGAACCAGCGAGTTTTTCGTGAAGTCTTGACGTGTGTCTTTGACGATCAGTTGCTGTTCCTCTAAACCGTCCATGTCTTTTTTGCTAGCAGACAAAAATACGTCAGACGGAGCACCTTGCGTAATTTGTGTGGCGAGTTTGCCAGAGCCTCCGAAGTTAAAGGTGAGGGTCGTTCCCGGGTGTTCTGTTTCGTATTGGGTTTTCAACTCATTCAAGGCATCCGTCAAGCTGGCAGCAGCAGAAATCATCAATTCTACCTTCGCTGCATCAGTTTTGGCTGGCTCACTTGCTTGGGGTGTGGTTTGCGTTGTCGAGCAAGCTGTCAGCATCAAGCAAAATGCTGTCAAGAAGGCTAACCAGTGCTTCTTCATAAAAAAAGACCTCCATAATTATATTTAGTTATAATTAATTATAACTGGACATAACTAGATTATATGGATTCGTAATGAATAATCAATTGCGATTTTACGACACTTGTTTGAAAATAGAGCAAAGGAGATAACGGAGGCGGGACATGAGTCAACAAAATTCTTACACCACCGAAGAAATAGCAAAAATTCTACGTATTTCCAAGCTGACAGTCTACGATCTGATTAAAAAAGGAGAGCTGCCCGCTTATCGCGTCGGTCGGCAAATGCGCGTAGACGAAAGCGATCTGGAAGCGTACAAGGCGAAGGCAAAGGGAGAATACAGACAAGCCTCAGCCGTCAGTATCCCGCAGACAGGACAAGCTCAGCAATCGTCACGATATGAGCAGACTGGTACAGGCCGCAATATCATTATCAGCGGGCAGGATGTGAGCTTGGACCTACTGGCGGGCCATTTGGAGAAAAAGGATGAGGCATACCGGCCACTGCGCTCGTACGTAGGGTCTCTGAACAGCCTCGTGGCGATGTATACAGGTAAGGCTGATATCGTCAGCACGCACTTGTACGATGGAGATACCAATGAATACAATGTCCCGTATATTCGTCGCATTTTGTGTGGGCATCGTTTTGTTGTCATCAATATGTTGTCACGTTGGGCAGGATTCTACGTCCAGGCAGGCAACCCGAAACAGATCAAAGCATGGAGCGATTTTACGAAGCCGGGCATTCGCATGGTTAATCGGGAAAAAGGGTCCGGTGCACGCACGTTGATAGAAGAGCAGTTTCGACTGGCAAAAATAGCGGGGAGTGACGTGATTGGCTATGAACGGGAAGAGTCCAATCATCTGGCAGTCGCAGGGGTAGTAGCAAGGCGCGAAGCAGACGTAGGGGTGGGCATTGAAAAGGCAGCTTCACTCGTCGGAGTGGAGTTTGTCCCAGCTGTGCATGAGCGATATGACCTCGTCTTGTTGAAAAACAAGGACAACGAGCAGCTTATTCAGGCTGTTCTTGATGTTCTCGGGTCGCGTCCATTTCAAAAGGAATTGGAAGCAGTCGGGGGCTATGATCTTAGCCAGACCGGAAAAATTATGTACGAAACCTGGTAAATACTAAAGAAAGCTGCCAATCATTACGATACAATGAGTGGCGGCTTTTTTTATTTTCCGCAGAAAAGATCATCGCCAAATATGGCGTTTTCTCTACCGAATCTCCTGAATTTCTACTCAGTTTGACATATATTTGCTACAATGAAACAAAAACATTTAGCGCCTACCGCCGGGCGGTTTATTATTTGGGGGCTGTCATGAAATCACTACATAAAACGAGCTTGCTAGTATGTGTGACGATCCTCATTTTTTTTGGCTCAGTTGGGGTCGTCGCGTATTGGCCAGCTATTTCTCAAATCATTGCCATGAATCAATCACAAGAGGAGGAGCAAAAGTTCGTCGATCCATTTTCATATGATCCGCCTCTGCCGTCTTATGTAAAGGATTTGAACCCTGTCTATAAGATTCAAGCTGAATTACATACGTCCGAAGCAAAAATAACCGGAAACATGACCTTGGAGTTCGATAATCCGAAAACGCCAGATGTACGGCTGTATATTTACGATTACCTTTGGAACAAAATGACGGTGAAGTCGATTCGCTACAAGGACAAGCCGCTTTCTTTTGAACGTGGTCAATCATTGGTAAAGCTGGCAAATCCTCTTGGAAAGGAGCTTCGTGGCGCCCTGACCATTGAATTCGAGAACCCGGTTCCACGTAGAGGCACACGTTTTGGGGTGAAAGACGATATTTGGACGTTGACGACATGGTACCCGATGCTCGGTGCCCAAAATCAAAAAGGCGTTTGGTATGACCCTCCGCAACGCGTTGATTTCGGTGATCCATTCGTTTACCACTATGGAGATTACGATGTGTCTTTTACCTCTCCCCAAGGCTACAAATGGGTCAGTTCATGGGGCAGAGGGCAAGCGAAGTCAATCGGTGGGAACAAGCAGCAAGTCCATTATCAAGCAAAAAATCTGTTGAACTTTGGACTGGTGGGAAGCCCGCTTTATCACATTGAAACGATTCAATTTGCTCCGAATTTAACGGTGGACATTGCTTCCGTTGATAAAGGTAACATTGAAAGAATCAAGACCATTGCCCAATCGGTCTTTCCTACTTTTATTGACATGTACGGTCCGTTGCCGTATCCGAACGTGGCGATTGCGGAAACAAGTACAGGTACGACGTACGCCATGGAATACGCAAACCTCGCCGTATTCAAAAGAGACATGCATCACAATAATCTGATCGATCATTGGCTGCCGCATGAGGTGGGGCATCTTTGGTGGTACAACAGTGTGGCTACATTGGAGTCCTCGCACGGGTGGCTTGATGAGGGGCTGGTGGAGCTCGGCGTGTCTCATTACTTGCAGAAGCGTTATGGTGCCCAATCAGCTACGACTCTGCTGGATACGTACAATCGGGATGTCAAACGTTTGCAAGAGCGTTATCCAAATGGAAAACTTGACAAGCCATTGCAGAAGTTTGTCACCGAAGAAGAGTTTAAGCTGACCTGGTATTCTCGGGGAGCACTTCTGTTTGACAACCTGCGCCGCAAAATCGGTGACGACGCATATAAGCGATTCTTACAGCGCGTCCAGCAAAATTATCATGGCAGAGTCATTGGTGCTGAGCATCTCGATCAGGCGCTTGGGCAAACCTTGCAAGGGGAAGCGAAATATTTTACTCTGTATACCAATAGTGCAAATAAGAATGGCTTTGGTGCAGTGCAATTGGAACCCTATATCACCACGATCATCAATAACATGAGCTTTTATCCATCCATTCCAGCTCGGGTCACCCAAAATACGGTGTATATCCCGCTGCGTGAGCTCGGTGAGAAAATGGGATTAGCGATTAGCTGGGACGACAAGAAGCAAATGATCCGCGTGAAAGGAAATGGACGTGAAGTATTTATAAAGGAACGGGAGCGCTTTGCTGACGTAGATGGAAAGCGAATGGATTTAGGCAGCCCGTTAATCGAAATCAAAGAGCGTACGATGGTTCCACTGTCTTTTTTTGAAAAAGCGTTGGGATATGAGACAGCGTACAATCAACAACAAAAAACGGTAAAGATCAGTACATACCGAACGATTGGAAAGGGGGCGGAAACAAAATGAAAAACCTGGTGTTAGTCGGATTTATGGGAACAGGAAAAACCACGGTTGGCGCCGCGCTCGCTGCCTCTTTAGGATTGAAGCATACGGACTTGGATGATGCGATTGTGGAAAGGGAAGGTCGCAGCATTCCAGAAATCTTCACCGATCGAGGCGAGGCATATTTCCGAGACGTTGAGACGAAACGTCTGGCGGAAATACTGGCAGCAGGATCTCAGGTCGTAACAACTGGGGGAGGAGCTGTATTACGGAAGAAAAACGTAGAGATGATGATGGAGCATGGCATCGTCATCGCGCTGCATGCCACGGAAGAAGAGCTCATCAAGCGTTTGGAAAATGATACAGGCCGGCCATTGTTAGCAGGAGGAGTCGCGACAAGGGTAAAAACCTTAATGGCGGAGCGTGCAGGTGTATACGATTTTGCGCCAATTCAGGTGGATACGACAGGAAAGAGCCTTTCCGATATCGTGATGGAAATTACGAGCCAAGTGGTTGAAAGAGCACAGGATGGGGAACAATAGAGGGGACAGCGCTTGCGCCGTGGTGTGAATCCACGAGTAAGAAGGAGGTCAAGTGCGATGTCCTTTCAGGAATATTTAAAGTACCTGACGAAACTGTTTGTCCAGTACATGGACACCCCAAAAGATGAACGCCGTTTGCGTAAGACTCCGCGCGAGTCCTGGTCGTCACGCTGGTTTGGTGCCATTCCCATGTCTATTCGACTGTTGTGGCGCAAATAAAATTTGTAAACCTATCATGATCGAGACGGAGGGTGCATATGGCGAGAGTAGCGGTCGAAAATTCCCTGTCTGAAGTGTGCAAGATGCTGCGTCAAAATGGTTACGAAGTTGTTGATCTGGGCAACTGGCAGCAGGTGGTAGATGCGATTGTTATTACAGGACAGGATATCAACGTACTGGGTGATCAAAACAAAACGATTACAGGAGCTCCCGTCATTAATGCAGAGGGAATGACGGTCAATGAAATTTTTCATGCCGTTCATGAACGTCTCTCTCCTACAAAACATCGGTAAATATTAAACGTAAAAAGCAAGCTCTCCAACCGGTTATTCGGCAGGAGAGCTTGTTTCGTTTACGAAAAATCTTCCGACGCGATGGGCATACGAATAAGGGACAAAGCGCAGACCCTCATCCCATACGCCGACATAAGCATTTTGGTCATTCCATAAATGCAGGGACCCCACGACAAAGGGGGCTAAAACCTGTGACTGATGAATCGGGACGGCTAATGTTACCGGTGAGGTATAATTTTGCTGCCACAATTGGTTCCAAGACACATCAGTGTCCGTTGAATTCATTTGGCTGACCCACCCGATATGATCAAAAGGATCTGCCTCGGCTGCGCTTAAAATTCTCATTTGAGTCAGGCGTTGGCCATTTTGTATGAGCTGTTCGCCCGCAAAAGCATCGACAGTGGGCTCACTAATTTGAAAGGAAGTAGGATACATTTCTCCCGTTTTTGCATTGACCATTTGTGTATCTGACTTCTGGGTGATTAGCCAGTAGGAAGCAAACCCGTCATAAACTGGCTCCGCCGCGATTTCCTTCGGAGCAAAAGCGTCATCGAACAAGATGTACTCCCCGACACCGTATTCCAGCAGAACAAATTTCTCATGGGAAGTGGAATCAGGCGCTTCTCCTATCACCAAATACCCTACTTGCTTTTCCGCTTTTTTTATACTTACCAGCCACTGATGCTGCCCTGCACCAAGTGTTTGCACGTCCGTCTTTGCGTCTTCCCATTGCTTGAATTGAGGGTCTCGGCTTGCGATTGCATCCATCCATTCTCGAATTTGTGTTTGGAATTGCTTGTCCCAGCTTGCTTCGTCTTGTGCAAAAGCTGGTGAGGAAAGCAGTATTAGAGACAAAAGAGCAGCGATAAAAGGAAGAAATCGTCTGGTCACAACTATGCACCACCTTTTGTAAAGGCTTAACCTATTCCTATTGTAACCAGCTATGACAAAAAGATTTGTTGCAACGTGTCTTTTCTGTTTCACATTTTCTCGTTGATCTTTTACATGATTCGCCCTGATGCGGGGAGATGTCTCATGCTTTTTGCTTTCGATGACCGCGTGAGCGGAGGAACGGAAGATAAATAGAACAAGCCGCCGTTGATGAACGACACCTCGATCCGCGGCTCGTATTGCCATGCCAGCTCGTCTTTTCGGCGTTGTCTCTCCTCATCTGGCGTGCTCTTTTTCCATTCTCCTTGTTGAATCTCTTCGCGTGGGGTGATTTGGATTCCGTTTGTACGTAAAAAGTCGAGGATTCGTCCGCCAGACGCCCGATATTCGTCAAAAGATATGGGCTGTTCGACAGAAGCTGGTCCAGCTGGATCAGGTTCGGGTTGCAGGGCTTCTTGCTCGAGTGACGACTGAGCTTCGGGCTGCTCAGTTTCTTCGGTTTCCTCTGCTTTTGTCTGCTCATTTTCCGGTTCTCGCCGTGCCAATTCTTCATAGTACGCTTCCAAGATGGCCAATTCTTCGCTCAAACGTGTACGCGCTTCCTCTGCCCATTGCTGATCTTCTTGTTCCAACGTATGTTCGACTTCCAGTTGAGCCATTTGGAGGGCTTCCTGTATGGTTACCTTTCGATCCAACGTGTAGTAGTAGTCAGGGATCGCAGGGGTCAAGGAAAGTGAAAATAAAAACGAAGTGAAATCCGTTACCAGCCGTGGCTGATGCAAATTAATCCCCAGATACAATAAAATGTCACGGCGCTTGTCGCAGAGCAGAGATACCTTCAAGTTCATCCCGAGCCAAGGCACGAGAGGGGTAGAGCGACGCTTGCCGGCATTGCCTAAAAGCCCCCCTTGTTGCTCGTACATACAGACAAAGCTGCCATGCTTTTTGGCAGAGGAGAAAATTTGTTGCATGCGGGTGGCCCCTAGATGCAGATGCTCGGATCGCAAACCCTCAGGCGTGCAATCCGGATGAAAAGTAAAGGTAAGGACCAATGGCTGATAAGCCAAATTCATCTTATCCACCCAGCTCCAATAAAAAGGGCGATTGCCAATATCTTTGTCCACCTCGACAGGGAGTTTGACTGTAAAGTAATCCGGGTGAGATTCGAGGATATGGGCAGAAAAAGTAGCCAAATAGCGCTCGACAAATTGTCTGACCTGTTGTTGCTGCATCAGGAGACCTCATTTCTTTTTCGTTTCAAACAGAGTTATTGGTCAGCCGCCTCTGAAAGCGGGACGGCATCTTTTGTTATTTTGCTTGCCCGAATCGCGTGTCCAATGTTATCGAGCTTCAGCGCCATTTCTTTGGAGGATCGAGAATCCATAATGATTTGAACCAGATTATCTTCCAAGGAATGGCTTAGATTCAGGCGTTCCACAATATCATCGAGTTCACCGATGACCATTTCAAACAGGTCGATTTTTTCATACAGCAGCTTGAGAATATGCTCCTCGATTGTTCCTGTTGTCGATAAATTGTAAATGTGCACATCCCTTTTTTGTCCCAGCCGATGGACGCGACCGATTCGTTGCTCCACTCGCATGGGATTCCAAGGCATGTCGTAATTAATCACCTGATTGCAGAACTGCAAATTGATGCCTTCGCCGCCTGCTTCTGTCGCGATCAGGACTTGTGCACGATTCTGGAAAAGATCAGTCATCCAGTCTTTTTTACTGCGTTTAAAGCCGCCGCGAAAAGGGACAGAAGTGATCCCATGGTCGTGCAAATACTTTTGCAGATAGTTTTGTGTTGCGCGGTACTCTGTAAAAATGATCACTTTGTCGTTGATTTGTTGAATGAGCTCAACTGTTTTGGCAGCCTTGGAATGCGTCTCAATTTGTTTGATCATCTCGACAAGCTCAAGAATTTGCGTGCGAAGGGGAGAGTCTTCGCCAGTGCGCTGGTGCATATTATACAGTGTCATAAACGCAGCTTCCTTACTTGAGCAGACCTCACGCTGCAAGGTAATCAGAGCGAGAGAGTTGAAGCCGCCAACCCCCAATCCAGTTTGGTATTGCTCGCGGACAAAGCGGGTCACTCCCTCGTACAACGTCATTTCCTCAGGCGAAAGGTCAATTGGAATTGACTGGACGCGGCGGCTAGTGAATTGGATGCCGCCATCACTTCGTTTGTTGCGAATCATGACCTTTTCAATTTCTTCCCGCAATTTCTCGCTGTTTTTGGATTGGCGTTTGCCCTCTACGTAATTGGTAGAGAAGGTGGAAGTATGGCCAAGATGACCTGGCTTTAACAAATTGATGAGGTTGTACAGCTCGTCCATTTCGTTCTGAATGGGAGTTGCTGTTAGGAGCAGGCAGTATTTTTTGCGGATCTCTTTGACGAACTGATAGTTGCGTGTCCGCTTATTTTTGAGTTTATGGGCCTCGTCGATGATAAGCATGTCGTAATCGATGTCGAGTACGTGACGCCTGTGCGGATCTCGTTTTGCTGTATCTATCGATGCGACAACGACTTCATGCTGACGCCACATATATTCTTTTTTTTGCGCGACTGCTGCAATGCCGAATTTTTGATGAAGCTCTTTTGTCCATTGAATGACGAGAGAGGCCGGAACCAGGACGAGAATTTTTTTAGCCAAGCCGCGAACCATATACTCTTTCATGATCAACCCTGCTTCGATCGTCTTTCCCAGACCGACTTCATCTGCGAGAATAGCACGACCGCGCATCTCCAACAGGACGCGTTTTGCTGTCTCCAACTGATGAGGAAATGGCGATAAGAGTGGAAGGTATTTCAGACATTGCAGCTGGTCAAAATCGTGAACAGCCATTGCCTCCTCGGCTTCCAACGAGAGCTTGAACAGCTCCCACTTATCCCAGGGGCCATCTTCTTGCATGCGCTCTGTAAGCGGATTGATCCAACTCGTATCAAATGAAATAGGAACATTCGGCATATCAGATACTCCTTTTCATAGCTCTGCCATAACTTTCATGGTAAATGACAAAAAACTGAACATTTATCTATTGTCAATGTGTTTTGTTAAGTTTTTCTGAATCTGACTGTTAATTTGTATATTTTCAACTTTGGTCTCTCATGGTAGGATAAAGAGGTAGTACATCCCTTAGTATGGAAATGACAGCAAAAACTTATGTATGACCATGAAACAACCGCGAATGATGGTAGTAGGGAGAGACTGCTTGAACGTTTGGCAGCGCCGAAGGAGCAAGCCGGAAACGGTGAATCTCTCAGGCAAAAGTACCTCTACCGGACGCAACTCTGGAGAGAGCTCACATGAGCCACCAAAGGGGAAACTTGCAAGTGGGGAACGATGTAGCCCTCACCTGATTCGCAAGGTAACTCTCAGGTACCAAGGACAGAGGAGGAGAAATGGGCACCATTATTTTGGTGTACCCGTTTTTCCCCCTCTGTTTTGTTTTGGTCGATAAGACTCCTATCGACATAAGTGCAACTAAGGCCTCGCCAAAGGCTCAGCGAAGCCAAGTTTTCAAGATCTTATTGTTCACAGGAGGTGCCACATGTCCAATTTGAAACGTACGCCACTATTTGATTCTTATGCAAAGTATGGCGCGAAAACCATCGACTTCGGTGGTTGGGATCTGCCGGTGCAGTTTACAAGCATTGGTCAAGAGCATGAAGCCGTTCGGACAAAAGCTGGTCTATTTGATGTTTCCCATATGGGAGAAGTGGACGTAAAAGGGGAAAACGCTCTTTCTTATCTCCAGCGTGTGACGACGAATGACGTGTCCAAGCTGGCAGTCGGGCAGGCGCAGTACAGTGTGCTTTGCTACCCAGATGGGGGTACGGTAGACGATCTGCTTGTTTACAAGTATGCAGATGATCATTACCTGCTCGTCATCAACGCGGGGAATATCGACAAAGACTATGCGTGGTTAAAAGAACATCTGATTCCTGGCGTAACGATTGAGAATATTTCGCCACAGACAGCACAAATCGCGATTCAAGGTCCTTTGGCAGAAACTATTCTGCAAAAGCTGACGACTACAGACTTGTCTCAAATCGGTTTTTTCCGTTTTGAGCGTGATGTACAAGTGAGCGGCATTCCTGCATTAGTCTCCCGTACTGGCTATACTGGCGAAGACGGCTTCGAGATTTATTTGGATGCCGATCGTGCAGCAGAGCTGTGGGATATCTTGCTGGATGCTGGAAAAGAAGAAGGTCTGTTGCCGTGCGGTCTCGGTGCGCGCGATACGCTTCGTTTTGAAGCCAAGCTGCCACTCTACGGACAAGAGCTCAGCAAAGACATTACGCCGATCGAAGCGGGCATTGGCTTCGCTGTCAAGGTAGACAAAGAAGTGCCGTTCATCGGTCAAGAAGTATTGAAGGCACAAAAAGAAAACGGAGCTCCACGCAAGCTGGTAGGGATCGAAATGATCGACCGTGGGATTCCGCGCACGCATTACCCTGTCTATGTGGGGGAAGAGCTCATTGGCGAAGTGACGACCGGAACACAATCTCCAACCTTGAAGAAAAACGTCGGTCTCGCTCTCGTAAAAACCGAGCATGCTGCGTTAGGTACTCAAGTAGAAGTAGAAATCCGCGGAAAACGTCTGAAAGCAGAAGTCGTTGCCGCTCCATTTTATAAACGCCCAAAAAACTAAACGATACAACACATACATCCTTTTAGAGGAGGACAACGTCCGTGAAATACCGCTACCTGCCCCAAACTGATCAGGACAAGCGCGAAATGCTGGAAACCCTCGGCATTTCGAGCATAGAAGAACTGTTTGCTGATATTCCGGAAGAAGTGCGCTTCAAAGGTGCTTTGAATATTCCAGAAGCCCTATCCGAGCCAGATTTGGTGAAGTATTTTACACGCCTCGCAAATAAAAACGTAAACTTCAGCACGCATGTTAACTTTCTAGGTGCGGGTGTTTATCAGCATTACACCCCGAGCACAGTCAATCATATGCTGCTCCGCGGTGAATTCTTTACCGCTTATACACCTTACCAGCCAGAAATCAGCCAAGGTGAACTGCAAGCTATCTTTGAATTCCAAACGATGGTATGTGAGCTGACTGGCATGGAGGTAGCCAACTCCTCGATGTATGACGGCGCGACTTCTTTGGCAGAGGCAGCGATGATGGCTGCTGGTCACACTGGCAAAAAGCGCGTAATCGTTTCCCGCGCTGTACATCCGGAAGCGCGTGGTGTTTTGAAAACATATGCGTATGGTCAAAACGTTGAGCTGGTTGAAGTAGGTATCAACAGTAACGGCGTTACGGATACAGCTGCTCTGGAAGCACTTATCGATGAAAACACAGCAGCGGTCATCGTGCAGTATCCGAACTTCTTCGGAAACGTAGAGGATTTGGGAGCGATTGAGCCAATTGCGCATGGAAAAGGTGCACTGTTGATCACATCCTCGAATCCGCTTGCTCTGGGTGTACTGGAGGCACCGGGCAAATTGGGCGCAGATATCGTAGTGGGCGACATGCACCCATTCGGTATCCCAGCATCCTTTGGCGGACCACATTGCGGATATTTTGCTACGACATCCAAACTGATGCGCAAAATGCCAGGTCGTATCGTCGGTCAAACGAAGGACGAAAATGGCAAACGCGGCTTCGTATTGACGCTGCAAGCGCGTGAACAACATATTCGTCGTGAAAAAGCGACTTCCAATATCTGCTCAAACCAAGCGCTGCTCGCTTTGGCTGCTTCTATTGCCATGACAGCACTAGGCAAGCAGGGTGTACAAGAAATGGCGATGATGAACCTGCAAAAAGCTCATTACGCCAAGAATGCCCTACAAGCAAAAGGCTTGGAGATCGTATTCACTTCTCCATTCTTCAACGAGTTTGTGGTGAAGCTGAACAAACCAGTTGCAGAAGTAAACAAAGGCCTGTTGGCTGCTGGAATCATCGGGGGCTATGATCTCGGTCTCGACTATCCAGAGTTTGCAAATCATACCTTGCTTGCAGTAACTGAGCTGCGTACCAAAGAAGAAATCGACACATTGGCGGCTGAATTGGAGGCGATCACACGTGCGTAACGACCAGGAGAAAGCACTGATCTTTGAAATGAGCAAACCAGGCCGTGTGGGCTACAATTTGCCGGCACTGGATGTTCCAGAAGTAGAAGTAGCAAGCCTTTTGCCTAAGCATCTCATTCGCGAAACGCCGGCTGAGCTGCCGGAGGTATCTGAGCTGCAATTGGTTCGTCACTATACAGAACTGTCTCGTCGCAACCATGGGGTAGACAATGGCTTTTACCCGCTTGGTTCTTGCACGATGAAATACAACCCGAAAATTAACGAAGATGTTGCTCGTTACGCTGGCTTTGCGCAGACACATCCGTATCAACCGGAAGAAACCGTACAGGGCGCTTTGGAGCTGTTGTACAACCTGCAAGAAGAACTGGCTGAAATTACAGGGATGGACGCGGTTACTCTGCAACCAGCTGCTGGTGCTGCGGGTGAGTGGACAGGTCTGATGATGATCCGTGCCTACCACGAGAGCCGTGGGGAAGGCCATCGTACCAAAGTTATCGTGCCGAATTCCGCGCACGGAACGAACCCGGCATCTGCTGCTGTAGCTGGCTTGGATACCGTAACCATTGCATCTGACGAGCGTGGATTGGTTGACATTCAAGCGCTGCGTGATGCAGTAGGACCTGACACGGCTGCTTTGATGCTGACGAACCCGAATACGCTCGGATTGTTTGAAGAAGATATCGTCGAAATGGCGAAAATCGTCCATGAAGCAGGCGGCCTCTTGTACTATGATGGTGCGAATGCGAACGCGATTTTGGGAATTGCCCGTCCGGGAGACATGGGCTTCGACGTGGTGCATCTGAACTTGCACAAAACGTTTACAGGACCTCACGGCGGTGGCGGTCCAGGTGCAGGTCCGGTCGGCGTGAAAAAAATTCTCGAGCCATTCCTGCCTGCACCAATCGTAGCGAAAAAGGAAGACGGCAGCTTCTACTGGGACAGCAATCGTCCGGCTTCCATTGGTCGCGTAAAAGGCTACAACGGAAACTTTGGCATTCTCGTTCGTGCGTACAGCTACATCCGCACGATGGGGCCAGAAGGCTTGCTGCAAGTTTCCCAAAATGCGGTGCTCTCCGCCAACTACATGATGCGTCGACTGGCAACGGCTTACCATCTTCCATTTGATCGCGTCTGCAAGCATGAGTTCGTCCTGTCTGGAGTGATCCAGAAAAAGCAGGGTGTACGTACGCTCGATATTGCAAAACGCTTGCTCGACTTCGGTTATCACCCGCCAACGATCTACTTCCCATTGATCGTGGACGAGTGCCTGATGATCGAACCGACCGAAACTGAGACAAAAGAAACGCTCGATGAGTTCATCGACGTTATGCTGCAAATTGCCCGCGAGTGCGAGGAAACGCCAGAAATCGTTCAGGAAGCTCCTCATACCACTGTGGTCAAGCGTTTGGATGAAGCGACAGCGGCAAGAAAGCCAATCCTGCGCTATCAACCGCAAGCAGAATCCTAGATTCCAGGAGAAGTCGCCTGTTGTTACGGGCGGCTTTTCTATCGGCGCAAATTAGCCCATCAGAGGCTTGCCGTCCCTCGTGCCAGAAGCGTACAATGAAGGCGTTGTGAATGAGGAGGTACATAGATGGAACAGTGGCGATATATCGTAACGCAAGCCATGTCACCCGCGATGAATATGGCAGTAGATGAAGCAATTTTGCAGTTGCACAGTGAGGGAAAGGTTCCCCCGACCGTTCGTTTTTACACGTGGGACCCAGCAACACTGTCAATTGGCTATTTCCAGAAGGCCATCAAGGACATCAATCTGGAGGAAGTTCAAAATAGAGGACTGGGCTTTGTTCGCAGAGCGACGGGAGGGCGTGCTGTTCTCCACGATCAGGAGCTGACATACAGTGTCATCGTATCCGAAGACCATCCGAAAATGCCTTCGAGCGTGACGGAAGCCTACAAAATCATCAGCTTGGGACTGCTGCACGGGTTCCAAAACCTTGGACTCTCGGCGGAAATGGTCTCCTTGGCAAGTGAAGAGGAGAAGGAAAAGTATACGTCTCCAGGTTCATCCGCCTGCTTCGATTCTCCCTCTTGGTATGAGCTCGTGGTAGAAGGGAAAAAAGTAGCGGGAAGCGCTCAGACCCGACAAAAGGGTGTTATTCTTCAGCATGGCTCTATTCTCCTTGATATGGACGTAGATTTGCTATTCTCACTCTTGCATTTCCCATCGGAGCGGGTAAAACAACGGATGATCGATAGCTTCCGACAAAAAGCAGTGACGATCAACCAAGTAAGCCCTCGGCCAATCAGTCTTCAAGAATCCATCGAGGCGTTCTCGAAAGGCTTTGCATCCGGACTGGAAGTGGAGCTGATCCCTTCATCGCTTACGGACGAAGAACTCGCTTTGGCAGAAGAACTTGTGAGTACGCGCTATGCTACAGACGAATGGAATCTGCGTCGTTAAACGATAAAAAAAGCTCTCTCGGATGCATCTACATACCGGGAGAGCTTCTTTTGATTACACGAGTACACTTGTGTTGATATGCTGTTCAAACAAGTCTTGTAGCGTAAGTGCGACAGGTCCTGGCTGTCCGTTGCCGACATCGACGCCATCTACCGAGATGAGCGGCATGATCTCCGCGGTAGTGCTGGTGAGGAATACTTCATCGGCTTGCTTCAAGAAAGCAATGTCGAATGCTTCTTCATGGACAGTGATGCCATTGTTCCGAGCCAAATCAATGACCACTTGGCGAGTAATTCCGTGCAGGATCAGATTGTCAGCCTGATGCGTATACAACTCGCCATTTTTCACGACGAACAAATTGGATGCGCTGCACTCTGTGATGACGCCGTTGCGGTGCAAAATCGATTCTTGGGCACCTGCATCTTTTGCGTATTGTTTGACCAGAACAGCCCCTAGTAGATTGAGCGTTTTGATATCGCAACGCAGCCAGCGGATGTCTTCGACGAGCTGAGCTGTCAAGCCTTTCTTCATATCGGCAACAGGGCGGTCCTTGCGACGGACAAAGCCCATAATTACAGGCTGGATTCCAGACGGAATATCGTGTACACGGGGAGCGGTGCCACGAGATACTTGCAAGTAAAGGGTGGCGTCGTCATTCTCCGTGATGTTGTTCTTGGCGATCAGCTGATTCGCTAAGTCTGTCAGCTCTTCTGCGCTCCATGGAAGCTCCATTTTTATTTCTTTGGCACTTCGAAACAAACGGGTAAGATGTCCATCCCATTGATACATGCGTCCCTTATAAATACGTACTACCTCATATATGCCATCCCCAAAGTTATAACCACGGTCCTCTGGATGGACTGCGACTTGCCCTTCTTCTACCCATTTGCCATCTACATATAGCATGGTACTTCCCCCTCAATAGATTCCAATCCGTTTCTTTCAAACGGTTTTTTTATTGATTCCACCTTAGCAAAAGGCAAGGACATCGGTCAATTTGAAAGTCGCCTTTTCTTTATCAATAATCTTACGGAGTAAAGCCCCGTTCTATTAAGAATTCATATGGAAGGAAGTCACACGAAAAATCGACGTTTTGGGCAGAAGAAAGCGAAAGCTGTCCAGGGATGGCGCAGGATGAAGTTATTTGACTAACTATTCTGACTAGACTCGATTTGTCGTAAACGCCCATAATAAATAGCAAAGAGCGAAGGAAAGGGAGAATGCTATGCGATCTGTTCGTCACTATGCGCTATGTGCCCTGCTTGTCTGTGGAACGATATTGCCGATACCTTTCCTTTCACATCGTGCTCATGCAGAGGAAGCTCATGATTGGATCGATAATGAACGCTTGTACAGCCATGTCGAGCATCTGGCGAGAACAGCCCGTCCACCTGCTACTGAAACGGAATTTGCAGCTGCTGTCTATGTGGAAAATACACTTCGATCTTACGGGTACAAGACCAAGCTCGATCCTTTTTCTTATTATACGTACCGAAAGCCTACTACTCTATCCCTGACGATGGAAGAATGGCCCGGTCAAAAATGGACAGTAAGCGGATTTTCTTTTGGGATTAATGGAACCGCGACAGCAGAAGTGGTGGATGCAGGCTTGGGAAGGGCCGTTGATTTTGTAACCGATGCCTCCCGGGGAAAGATTGCCTTGGTCAAACGAGGGGAAATTCCGTTCGGAGAAAAAGTACGTCAAGCAGCGGCTGCCGGAGCCGTTGCTCTGATCATCTGGAATGATCGGGAGGAGGGCTGGAATGCTTCACTGGGTGAACCCTTGGATATCGCTGTTCCTGTAATCGCTTTGTCCAAAGCGGATGGGATGAAGCTACAGAAACGCATCATGGACAAGCGGCCCGTAAAGGGAACCGTCAGGGTAGAAGGAGCCGTAACGACCAAGCAAACCTCGTATAATATCGTGGCAAGCCGAAAGCCCAATCAAAATGAAACCGGGCAGGTCGTCATGGTATCCGCTCACCATGATTCCGCTGGGCTATCAGCGGGGGCAAATCACAATGGCTCAGGTGTAGCGGCCTTGCTTGAGATAGCGCGTAATATGGCTGACAAGCCGATCGATACGGAAGTGAGATTCGTCAGCTTTGGTGGGGTTACCTCGGGAAGTAGAGGCCCGATTGCTTATGCCAATGCCTTATCTGCCAAAGACCGACAAGCTATGATTGCAGCCTTCTATGTCGATGGGGTGGGCAGTCAAAAGGCAGAGCTGGTTGCAACCAATTCACTGGGCAACGAAAACCTGCCAATCCAACTCCTGAGAGCAACGGGGGTGTCTCCTAGCGATAAGGATGGGAAACGTGCACGAAACGGTCCAGCAGGCGCTTTAGCCGCCGCGGGTATTCCTACGGCACTTGTAACGAGTGCAGGGACGGGACAAGCAACAAATGACTCCATCGCGCAGATTGATTGGGCACAAATCGCAACGGCGACAAAGGCGGTCCTTTCAGCGATTGACAAAATTACAGACCAAACAACGCCAGCTTATCCGATGGGTTCCCCAAATGGGGGACAGCTGAGAGCGGAAAGTGAGGCTTTGCAATAAACGTCTCCTTCGGGGGACGTTTTTCGTTTGTGATAAAATAAGGGGGAGTAACCATGGATGGAGGAGGCCTCCGTGACGATGAGTCCATTAAATATTTTAGTGTTTATCCTTGTACTTTTGGTACTGATCGGAATATTGAATGCGATCCTATAATGCAATCCTGTAATGTGAAAAAAAGTGGCCAAGATTCTGTCTTGACCACAGGAGCTACGAGTAAACAATCCAGTCAATTCTGATGCTTCCAAACGTACCAGCCCATTAGGAACATGCCGCAATAAGTCGCTGCACTGGCGATTGCAGACATACTCCACGGAACAACGAGTGTGAGGAGAGAGAAAACAAATATAGCAAGCAGCATGACGACAATGAGCGGGAGCATTTGAAGATGTTGACGTGTCGCAATTGGATGTGTCAACGAATAGAGTAGGGCTGCGATAATGACTCCACCATGTAAAAGTGAGAGGATAGCGAGAAGCCAATCGCCACCCGGCATCATTTGAACCAAAATTTGTTTGATAGGCAGTACAGAGGCGTGGGCATCATGCCAATGGGCAAGAAGGATAGCTTGACCTAGCATCGTGAACAAGAGGAAGATTCCGGCTCCGATGATTGCCCCCATCCGAACAGCTCGCTCATGAGACGCACGTAGTGCCAGTGGTAGAGTCGTGGCCAAGCCGATGAGAAAATGCAAGGCAAGGAAAAATACAGCGTGAATCAGCCAGTTCACATTCAATTGATAACCCAAGCTCGGTATTGGCACATGGGATTGTGCGGTGAAAATCAATCCGAATAATAATAAACCGACAGATAGAGATATAGCTGTTGCAGTGACAATCCATCTCCAACGATTTATGATAAAGAAGATGGCTGCAATGGTCAGAAGGATGAACCATAAAGGAGAGAGCTCCTCCAAGAGGAAATCTGCCTGTTGGCCAAGCATGACTCCTGTATACCCCAATAGCAGAATGTGGGTGATGACAGAAAGGCTAGAAGCGAACGCTTCGCCAAACAATACGTAGTACAGCTCATACAGAGAGTGAATTTGCTTGCGATGGCAAAAGGTCAACAGCTGGACGCCGAACCATCCGAGACCAAGAGCCGCAAGGGCAATGCCTATTGTCCCCCAGGAACCGAAATAAGTAAAAAAGCGTAACCACTCATATCCACCCAAGTAGAATCCACCTAACGTAGACCCTGCAAAAAGCACGGCGATTTGCCAAGCGACTTTGTCCATAGGCATCATCCTCACTTGAAACTTGGTACAAGTGTATGAGACAAATAGGTCTGTTCAGAACAGATGATATTAAATAAACATAAATGTTTACAAATTATACTTAATGGAATATAATGAGGAACATACCAGTATTTAGATTATCGATGGGGTGAAACCATGAAAATTGTAGGAATAGCCGGAAGCATGAATGCCAATTCTACGACAAAACAAGCGATTCATATTGTACTCGAAGCAGCGAAGGCTGCAGGTGCCGATGTTGAAATGATTCATCTCGCGGACTGGAAGCTGCCACTGTACGATGATCGTGATGATACCAGTACGTACCCTGAAATAGTCCATCGATTTGTCAAAGCGGTTTCTGAAGCAGATGGTCTTGTAATTGGTTCGCCTGAATACCATGGCACAATGACAGGTGCTTTGAAAAATGCTATTGACTTCTTGGAAGGACGCATTTTGCGTGACAAGCAGGTTGCCATTATTGGTGTCGCTGGGGGAAGCATGGGCGCTACGAACACGGTCAATACTTTGCAGTTAATCATGCGCAATCTGCATGCATGGCCATTGCCATCTAGCCCTTCCATCCCGAGTGCATACAATGCCTTTACACCAGAAGGCAAGCTGAAGGATGAGCGATTGCAGGCGCGAATGGAGCAATTGGGTCAACAACTTGTACAATATGTCCAAATGATGAACCCAACACCAGAAAAACAGCTGCGATAGGTACTTTTCTCTTGCAAATGCTTCTCATTACACGGTATCATATTTCTACGTGCCTTTTTTGGCTAGATGAAATAACGGTTTGGAAATGAGGGGTTCACAATGCCGCCAACGCCGAGTATGGAAGACTATTTGGAACGCATTTACAACTTAATTGAAGAAAAGGGCTATGCTCGTGTCTCCGATATTGCTGAAGCGTTGGAAGTACATCCCTCTTCGGTCACGAAAATGGTTCAGAAGCTAGACAAAGACAAGTATCTCGTTTACGAAAAATACCGTGGACTTGTCTTGACGCCAAAAGGGAAAAAAATCGGAAAACGCCTAGTGGACCGTCACAGTCTTCTGGAAGAATTTATGCGGATCATTGGCTTGGATGAAGAGCACATTTATCAGGATGTGGAAGGAATCGAGCACCACCTGAGCTGGGAATCGATTACATGCCTGGAGTATCTGGTTCAGTACTTCGAGGCAGATCCAAAACGTATAGAAGAGCTTCGTAACATTCGTTTGTTAGATGAGCAAAAAGAGGAATAGTCTATATCGTTATCGTATTATAGCGCAAGCCGATCAGGCTTGCGTTTTTCTTTGTGGTAACGGAAAAGCTGTCGTCTTATACATGGAGAATGGGGAGGAATTTTAGGGAGGGGAAGCAAGGTGAAAGCGGATGCGGTCTTTGAAGGTGGCGGCGTAAAAGGAATCGCTTTTATCGGTGCCTTGCGAGTCATGGAGGAGAATGGATACACATGGGAAAGACTCGCTGGTACCTCGGCTGGCTCCATTGTTGCAGCTTTACTCGGCGCAGGCTATTCCAGCCATGAGTTGAAACCGGTCTTTGAAGAGCTGGATTACCTTCACTTTCTCAAGAGCTCAGGGCTGGGCAGACTTCCTCTCATCGGGCCAATCTATGAACTAGTCATGCGAGAAGGGGTTTATCGAGCAGATCGTATTGAGTTGTTCATAGAGGAGTTGTTACAGCGAAAAGGTGTACGAACATTCGGAGATCTTCCTCCTGGTAAGCTGAAGGTTGTCGCTTCTGATGTCACAGATGGAAAAATGCTTATATTTCCCGACGATTTGGCACGGTATGGTGTAGAACCAGATGATTTTCCAGTGGCACGAGCGGTTCGCATGTCTTCGTCTATCCCGTTCTTTTTTCAGCCTGCAAAGCTGCAAAGTGCAGGACATGTCCATTATATTGTCGATGGCGCATTATTGAGCAACTACCCCGTGTGGTTATTTGATGTACCAGGGACTCCGCGGTGGCCGACGATTGGTTTTCGTCTGAGTGATGATCAAGACAAGAGAGAAGCGACCAGCATTAAAGGTCTTTTTTCCTTCTCTCGTGGATTGCTGGCGACAATGCTCGATGCACACGACCGCCTGTATGTGGAAAAGGCAAAAGCCGTTCGGACGATTTTCATCCATACTTTAGGGGTGAGAACCACCCAATTTCAGCTGTCAAAAGAAATCAGGCAACAATTGTTTGAGTCAGGGGAGGCAGCCGCTCACAAATTTTTGGCACAATGGGACTTTGAAGATTACGTCAAAGTGTTTCGCAATACCTCTCCGAAAATGCTCGTCTAATAAAAAAACAGGTCGCCGAATTCAGGCAGCCTGTTTTTTTATTAGTGAGAGATATTATTTTGCGATTTTTCGTCTTGTTTCTCTTTTTGCTTCCCTTTGCTGCCCTCGATCACACGAAACGGATGATCTTTTCGCGGGGTACTCGACTGCTTTTTCACTGCTTGCCGAGCAATGGAGGGCTTTGGCTTTACCTTGACCTTTGGCTGTCTAGGTTTACCTGCTCCTGAGCCTTGTGAAAAGAAGGAGCCGGTTTGTAAATAGTTGCGCACGACCAAGAAAAGTACAACGGATAATCCCAAGATGACAATCGTACTGACAGGATCATGGATGAGTGTTATCAAAAAACCGTAAATCGCCAATACGATCACTATCAGAATCACTGGTGGAATACGGCGTAACATAGGGCTTCACCTCTATGGGAATAAAAATGCCTCACGTTATCCGGTCGTAACCATTCTTTCCTGCACGTGCTTCTGATCAAGCTCCCGCATCTTTTGGAAGGAAGCGATGGCTACCTCGACTTGGCTGTCATCTGGTTCACGAGTTGTGATCTTTTGCAACCACAATCCTGGATAACCAAGGTAACGTAGGACGGGTACATCACGGAGCTTGTTTGTCCACTGCAAAACCTCATAAGAGACGCCGATTACCAGTGGCAAAAGAACAATGCGTTGTACGACCCTCTCCGTCAGGGAGTCATAGCTAAACAGTGAGTAAATCACTACACCGACGAACACTGAGAAAATGAGAAAACTGCTCCCGCAACGATAATGCAGAGCGGAAAATTTTTGTACATTGGCTACTGTTAATTCTACCCCGGATTCGAATGCGTTAATCACTTTATGCTCGGCTCCGTGGTATTGAAAAAGCCTTTTAATCAACGGAGTTTGTGCAATTGCTGTAATATAGCCGAGGAGGAGCAGAATTTTAAATCCGCCTTCAGCCAACGTTTGAGGAACGCCATCCGGTACCCATTTTCCGAGTAAAAAGTCTGCCAGGAAAACGGGAACGAGTGTAAATACGAATTTCCCAAACAGGAAGGAAAGTACCCCGACGACAGCAACACCTAAAATCATGGTGAGCTTCGATGGACCTTCGGAGACCTCTTCTCCAGACTCCATACTGTATTGTTCAGAGGCGAAGTTGAGATGTTTGGCCCCATTGGCGCTGGCTTCGACCAAACCAACAATCCCACGCAAAAACGGAATCTTTTTCAGCGTAGTAATCCATTTATATTCGGACCTTGGGGATTCAAAATACTCAATTTCATGATTTTTTTTGCGAACAGCCGTAACAGTCGTGGTTTTGCCACCGAACATAACTCCTTCGATGACGGCCTGACCGCCGTAGCTAGGTACGTTTTGTTGCGCCAATACAATCACCATCCTTACCACTATATTAACGGAAATGGCGACTTGAAGCTACAAGGAGTTCGCACTTTTCCAACAAATGTAAAGCAAAAGTGAAAAGCGTAGAGGAAGAGCATACTAGAGAACAGAGGTGATGGAAATGGAAATAAGCAAAACAGGACGGAGGCACAAGCAAGCACGCGTATCCCCTACCGAAGAAGGCAGGCAAGGCAGTAAAAGAATCTCCACTTCGAAGATTTTGGAGGTCGCATTCTGGGGAACTATCATTTGGGGGCTGGTTCGATTGATGGCTCACTTTTTGAACATGACCCCGTACGGAATCGGAGCATTTGCACGTCCTTTTATCAGCATCGAGGACGAAAATACGTTTACGAGCGTGTGCCTTGGTGGTATCGTGCTGTTCGCTGAAACAGTCGTTGCTTCATTTGTGTTCAGCTTGTTATTTAGCCGGATCCGTGCGTGGTGGCTGGGACTTGTCTACGGGGCGGTCATGTTATTGATAGCGGGTTTCTTCTTTCACATCGGAAATTGGGAGGTCGCCACCTTAAGTACGGAAGGCGCTTGGTATTTGTCGTTTGGCTTGTTCATTGGGATGACAATCATACTCGAGCAATCAGACGAGAATCATGATTGGAACGAGTTCACAAGGTAGGAGGATTTCTCCGTTCCTTGTCAAAATGGATGTAACAATGTTCGAAATGTTGTTTTGGCGATTGTCTACTTTGGATTCAGAACGGCATGTGGTAAAATGTTTCATTAATAAAAAAACTTTTATAGGGAGAGGGATGGTCGATGACTTCCGTCTTGGTACTGAACGGGCCCAACCTGAATTTATTGGGGACAAGGGAGCCGGATGTTTACGGAAGGGAAACGCTGGAGGATGTGGTGACAATCCTAACGGGTGTCATGGATGAGTTGGGCGGAAAGCTTGAGCATCTCCAATCGAATCACGAAGGTGTCCTCATCGACGCGATTCATCAGGCGAGAGGTGTCCATGACGGCATCTTGATCAATCCAGGGGCATTCACCCATTACAGCTATGCGATCCGAGACGCATTGGCCAGTGTGGCTCTGCCAACGATTGAAGTACATATTTCCAATATTCATGCACGGGAACCATTTCGACATCACTCCGTCATCGCACCTATCGCGATTGGACAAGTAGTCGGGTTGGGGATCGATGGGTATGAATGGGCGTTAAGAGCGCTCGTCCGTAAAATCGAAAAAAAATAAAAGCATTCAAAAAAGGGGAAAAGGTTGCCATGAAACATCGTCTGCATAAATTGCGCGAGGCACTTACACAAGTGGGAGCAGAGGCGTTTATTACCGAAAAAACAGAAAATCGCTTCTACTTGAGTGGCTTCACCGGATCAACGGGATGGGTAATTGTCACCGAAAAAGAGGCGTTTCTCGTCACTGACTTCCGCTATGTGGAACAAGCGCAAGAACAAGCGCCTGAATTTACAGTGGTAAATAACGAAAGAAAAGCTGTTGAAGCGATTGCAAAACTCCTGCGAGAAAAAGGGATCAAGCGCTTGGCATTCGAGAGCAGCGTATCCTTTAGCACCTATCAGGAATGGGACAAAGGATTTGACGGAGTAGAGATGGTGCCAACAAGCGGTCTGCTTGAAAAAATCCGCATGTTTAAAGACGAATCCGAGATGGTTATTATTCGTGAAGCGGTTCGTATAGCTGAAGCGGCATTTACGCATATTCAAGGCTTCATCAAGCCAGGTGTGCGTGAAGCCGATGTTGCCTTGGAATTGGAATTCTTCATGCGCAAGCAAGGAGCGACAGGCTCTGCATTTGATATGATCGTAGCTTCAGGTGTGCGCGGTGCTCTGCCACATGGACGTGCGTCCGAGAAAGTGATTCAGGCAGGGGAAATGGTTACACTCGACTTTGGTGCTGCTTATCAGGGCTACCATTCCGACATCACACGCACCTTGTCTGTGGGCGAGCCAGACCCGAAAATGCGTGAAATCTACGAAATCGTTCTGCGTGCGCAGCTGGCAGGTTTAGAAGCTCTGAAGCCAGGTGTATCCGCAAGAGACGCTGACGCAGCAACGAGAGATATCATCACAGCAGCAGGCTATGGTGACGCGTATGGACATAGCGCAGGTCATGGCCTCGGATTGGAAGTTCACGAGCTGCCAGGGCTGTCGACTGTCAGCACCTTCGTATTGGAGCCAGGTATGCTCGTAACGATGGAGCCAGGCATTTATGTAACAGGACTTGGTGGTGTTCGGATCGAAGACGATGTGTGGATTACAGCTGATGGTCATGAGAACCTGAACAAGTCCACGAAAGAGTTGCTCATTTTGCCTGTGTAATTTATACTTATTCTGTTATTGATTGATTTGGGAGGACTACCATGATCTCTGTAAACGATTTTCGTACCGGTTTGACAATCGAAGTGGATGGCAATATTTATACCGTGCTAGAATTCCAACACGTAAAACCAGGTAAAGGTGCGGCTTTCGTTCGCTCCAAACTGCGCAACCTGCGCAACGGCAACACGACGGAAATGACTTTCCGTGGCGGTGAAAAAGTTAACCCTGCCCGCATCGAATCCAGCACCATGCAATACCTGTATGCGAGCGGAGACGAGTACACTTTCATGAATACCGAGACATATGAGCAAATGACGTTCACTCGCAACCAAATCGAGCGTGAGCTGCGTTTCCTCAAGGAAAACATGAACGTGCAAATCATGCAGTACAACGGAGAAACAATCGGTATTCAATTGCCGAATACGGTTGAACTCGTTGTGACAGAATGTGAACCAGGTGTAAAAGGTGACACTGCTTCTAACGTAACGAAGAAAGCAACCTTGGAAACTGGTTTCGTAGTAAACGTTCCTCTCTTCGTAGAAGAAGGAGAGCGTTTGATCATCGATACTCGTACGGAAGCATACGTTTCCCGCGCGTAAAAGCAAGGATTGCAAGAAAAGCTGTGCCCAAAAATGGGTGCAGCTTTTTTTTATTTGCTCCTCCAATTGATACAGTATTGTAAAAATTATGCAATTGCACTACATTAAGTGGTACGGAGAAAGAGTAAGGTGGAGGGGTATGGCTTTGAGAACGGAACAAGAAATGATGAGCATGCTGATCGAATTCGCCAGGAAGGATGATCGAATCCGCTTGGTAACCTTGGAAGGGTCACGCACGAACAAAAATATACCCGCTGATCCATTCCAAGATTATGATATTTCGTATTTTGTGACTGAGATGGATTCTTTCAAGGAAAATGATCAATGGCTCGATGTTTTTGGGACTCGGATTATGATGCAAAAACCGGAGGATATGGAGCTTTTTCCGCCCGAGTTAGGGAATTGGTTTTCCTATCTTATGCTATTTGAGGACGGTAATAAAGTAGATCTGACGCTAATTCCGATAGACGAGACAGCACAGTATTTTGCAGATAGCGACGGCCTGGTTGAGGTTTTGCTGGATAAGGACGAGCTTATCAAACACGAGGTGCTCCCTTCCGATCGTCAATATTGGACCCGGAAGCCAACTGCTAGAGAGTTTGATGACTGCTGCAACGAATTTTGGATGGTCTCTACTTATGTTGTCAAAGGTTTGGCGAGAAAAGAAATTCTGTTTGCGATTGACCATCTCAACGAAATTGCCCGACCGAATTTGCTCCGAATGATGGCTTGGCAAATCGGATGTGAGAAAGGGTTTACCTTTAGTGTCGGGAAAAACTACAAATTTATCGATCACTATCTTTCAAAGAAGGATTGGGAAACATTACTGTCCACTTATTGCGAAAATGGCTACGCAGAGATGTGGGAATCGTTATTCACTTGCTATGACCTATTCCGAAAGTACTCCAAATCAGTGGCAGAAAGTCTCGGATATCCATATCCAAATTACGACGAAGCCATTACCAAGTACGCGGAAAATATTTACCATTCATGGAAGTAATGGACGCCATTCGACCGCCTTTCTTAAGGGCGGTTTTCTTATGTTGTTAGATCGCTTGACCACCAAAGCTGGCGAGAAGAAAAAGCACAGGGCTCGTAGACCTTGACAACGCCTACCCAGTCGGAACTTAAAAAAGGGGACCACGCTTGTCGAACACCTCTTCTTTGAGATGCTTCCGCCCGTAGGGTGGCTTTGGCTCGACGGTCCCCTTTTTTAAGTGTAGACGGCCAGTAAATCCCCTCTGCTGGCGTGTCAGAGTCGAAGAGAACTGTGCTTTTTCTTCTCCTCCCCCATGTTGACTCAAACTTTTTTAAAAAAATGCATTCATTTTTGGAAAGAAAATACAAGTTGATCCGTTAATCCATACGAGCCTGCCAAAATGAACGCTGCGCAGCGAACTTTTTTGAAATTAGGAGGACTTCCTTTGCAGGATGATTGGTTGCTTATACAACAGGTACAAAAAGGGAATCGGGATGCCTACGCGCACCTGGTCGACAAGTACAAAGTACGATTATACAGCTATCTTTATCGAATGACGGGGCAGCAACAGGATGCCCAAGACCTGACACAAGAGGTTTTTATCAAAGCGTACTGTCAACTGGACAAATATAAGCCGACAGATGCTTTTTTGGCCTGGCTGTATCGGATTGCGTCCAACTTGTGTATAGACGCGTGGCGCAAGAATAAGCACTACGCCAAAACACCTTTGGAAGAGACAAGATTGATTGAATCCGATACACCCGAGAAAGCTTATTTGGAAAAAGAAAAGCAAGATACCTTGCAGCAGCAAATCATGGCGTTGGGTGAAGAATACCGCGTTGTGTTTTTGCTGAAATACTTGGAACAGATGAGCTACAAAGAGATTAGCGAAATTTTGGGTGTTCCGGTTACAACTGTACAAATGCGTATCCATCGCGCCAAGAAAAAGCTCCGGACTAGTATCGCGCAAGAAATGTCAGGAGGTGCTGCAATCTATGAATTGCTCCAAAACTGAAGAGTTGCGCAATTATCTGGCTGGTGAGCTATCTGCAGGTGAAGCTAAACTGCTGGAACGACATGTCGAAGACTGCCTGCTCTGTCAGAGGCTGATGATGGAAGAAGAGGATAGCAGGGAGGAGTTCCCGAACCTGCACGTTCCAAACGCGTTGCCCTCAGATTTTACTTCCCAGGTAATGACAGCGTTAGAGCAGGTGAAATTGCCAAAGCCAAAACCAAACTGGAAAAAAAGGAGCGTAAACATTATGAAGAGAACAGCTTTAGCTGTAGCGAGTGTCACGGCAATCATTACGTTTGGGTCCATGGTGTCTCCGACTTTTGCGAACTACGTAAACAGTGTCATACAATCCATACAGGGCATCGACCAAGGAATGAAGCAGGCAGCAGAGAAGGGTTATGTTCAGGAAATCAATAAAAAGGTGACGGATCAAGGAATTACACTGGTTGTAAAAGAAGTGGTTGCGGATCCAGTGCGGATGGCGATTATTGCCAATATCGTGGACCAAAATGGCAAGCGTATCCCGTTTGATGTGGAAAAAGACGGATTGTCCCTTACGTACAAAACCAAGTCAGGTGAAGAACTGAATCCTGGGGGAGGGGGCTATACCTACGGTGAAGAAGGAGAGTATCTTGTCGTCAGCCATGATATTTTCCGATTCCTGAAAGATAGCAAGTCATTGCCGGATGAGATAATCGTCGGTGTCGAAGCAACTATACTGGGTGGGAAAGAAGGAAGCTGGAAGGTCGAGTTTCCCATTGATATGAAAAAGACAAGGGAAGTGGCACACCATACAGAGATCGGACAAAAGTACACGACACCGCAAGGAATAAAAATCATATTACAAAACATAATGACGGTTCCAAGCACAAGTTTGCTAGAGATGGAAACAGTCTGGACAAAAGAAAGAGAAGAACAAATCCAAAAATGGAAAGAGCAAAACGGATGGATTGTAAAAGAACCAAAAACAGGTGTGTTCACAGAAGCGGAGAGAATGGAGAGGTATTTCATCGACATGGGAGTAGCGTTCCAGCTATTCGATGAAAAAGGGAATGTAGTAGCAGGATGGGACGATGCCTTACATGAAGAGCTTAACCAGATTCGAAAGAACAACGTAAAGCATTCGTACCGAGGAAAAGTGCATGATGACGGGAAAGGAGTTACGAAATGGAATGGGATAACTCCATTAGCAAAGGATCAAGCGTACAAATTAAAAATGCACTCCCTGTACCTGTATGAGCCATCGAAATTTCAAGCAACCATCCCGATGGATACCTTGTTAAAGGGTAAGGTGACCGTGACGAACAGTGACAGCACCTATAACCTAACGGGTTTTACCTTAAAAACAACGGAGGACGAAGAAAAAATCGGGGATGAGACCTATTTTGGAAAAGGTGCACTGATTTCGTTCTCGGCTATACTGCCAGAAGGGATCGTCTACACGACTGAATGGACGGCACAGGATGAGTCCAAACAAACCTACAATGTATCGCTTAAAGGAACAACATATACAAGAGGCAAGGATGGACGGGTGCATGTTGCAGGAACATTCTTCATCCGCGACCTTGAAAAACAGCCAAAAGAATTAAAGCTGTCCCACGCTATTCAACAACGCCAATATCAGGACCTCAACTGGGAAGTTCCATTTGAGATGTCGAATAACGCCAAACGTTAAAGCAACATAGACAAATCCCCCTCCTGGATGTATAAGAGGGGGATTTTGTTTTTTTTATTTGCTTCCAAACCACTCCCAAAGCTTCAACACAAACGCTGTAATACCAGCAGCCATCAAAGGCCCGACGGGAATGCCCCGAAAAAACACAATGCCAATAATCGAGCCAATGACGAGTCCGACAATCATATGTGGCTCTGAGCGCAGCAAATCGAGTCCTTTTCCATTCATCCAGGTGGCAATGGCCCCACCAGCCAGTGCGGTTAAGCCGACGACCGTAGTGAAAAGAGGCGTGACGTCTTTCCATGATATTTTTTCGCTGGCGAATGGAACCAGTACGGAAATGGTCAAAAAGAGCAGCCCGAGCTCCAATCCGCGCCGTTCTACTGTTGGGAAAAAACGCTCCAGTGCCGTTAGCTTCAACACCAACAATATACTTGCGGCAGTCGCAATAATGGGTGAGCGCCCAATAAGACCGATAACGATTAGGATGACCAGCATCACTTCTCCAGACATCATTGGCATCAAAACCCCTGTCCCTGTTCTCCTTTCACATTATGAGACAAGGTGTGGGAGTATGCGTTTCTCCTTGATATAAGGAACGATTTGATATTGATCCACTTGAGCGCAGTACCGTATATCGCTTGCGAGATGGTGCTGGATGAGTCTTTTTCCTGTTGTCGTGTGGGGTAACAGCTGGCTCAATTTTCCAGCGTAGTAAAGGTAGCTCGCTTTTAGAACTTCACCCAGATCACAAATTTGGATGCTCGGAAACGCTTGCTGTGCCTGTGCAATCATCAAGCCGGCAGCTAGACCGTCTTCCAGAGCGAATTCCGACCGAGTACCTGCACAGTACAGCGTAATATCGAGATGATACGAAAGAGCGTGCTGAGTGCATGCGGTGGCATTCAAGAAGCAGCCAATCAAGAGAGCAGCGGCGCGTTCTGCTTTTTGGATGGCGCGAGTCCCGTTTGTCGTGGTCAGAATAAGCTGGCTTCCCGTTTTCCCCAGTGCTGCGATTTCGGTTGGTGAGTTGTTGCAGTCGAATTCGGGGATTTTCTTACAGTGGCGTTCACCGGCCAAAATACAGTCATTGGCGCGGAGGGAGTTCGCTTGCCCAATGGTTTCGACCGGGATGACGCTGCGAAATCCATTCCCTAATGCAGTGACAATCGTACTGGAGGCACGAAGCACATCAATAACGACGACTACATGATTGCTGATCTGTTCAAAACGAATTTCTTCCACGGTCGGCACCACTTCTATTCGCACGGATAACACCTCCCTCTATCCATGATAAGGGCTGTATCGCCACGCAATCCTCGCCGTAGCGTCTCCACAGAGAATACATCCGTATAGGCAATATTTCCCAGGTTAACGTCGCTGCCAAGGGCCTTGATGAAGCAGACCTGTTGATCTTTTTGTGGTGCTTCCCAGATCAGGCGAGAGGCTTTTTCTTTGGCTGCCGTGACAATGTCCAAAACGAAGGAATCATCAATCTTGCCATCTCCGTCACACACACCGACAGTACCACTTTCTCTTGCTTCCACAATGACGTGACTGGCACCATTATGCAGGTCAAAGCTGAGGGTCTCCAGCAATTCCTCTCGACATGCGCGATACTCCGCCGTTTTTTTTCCGACCTCTGTGTAGACCACCAAATCATTGTCCAACGCGTAATTGATGGCTTCCTGACGCTGTGAAAAAGTTAAAGGGAATGTTCCATCAGATATTTCTACCGCAGAAAAACCGAGTGACCGAATCAGCTTCATATAATCTGCAATTGTATTGTGACGAATGGCGATTTCAAAAAAAGTTCCTCCGGGCATGATGTGTACGCCATATTGTTTTGCGAGGGTGAGTTTTTGGTTGAGTAATTCGAGGGGATACAGAGCAATGGTGCCAAAACCGAGTTTGTATAGATCGATATAGGGAGCAGCCAGTGCTAACAAGTCGGAATATGCAGTAAGTCCAAGGCCTTTGTCAATGACCATGGTTAAGCCCTTCACGCGGGGCTTCTCACGTAATTGCCCGGACGGGTTTGCCCAGCTGTCAGGCAAAAACGACTGATCATACTCTATCATCGGCAAGTTCCTCATTTCTTCTAGGCGTATGGTTCAGTGTATGCCCAGTGAAGGGGAGGAGTGAAGGCAAAAGCCTATAGAGATGATTCAAAAAGTGCTGAAATGATGTGGTACAGGCATAGAGTGAAAGGAGGGGAGGACGAGACGGTATGTTGGAAAAAGCAATTATGGGTATGGCGGCACTTCGGGTCTTTTCAGGCAGTATCGAGATCATTGCAGCTTTGCTCATTTTGAAAGTGAATCAGGTCGAAAAAGCTCTGCTCATTAATTCAGGTCTTGCAATCGTCGGACCAATCATCTTGATCACTACCACTACAATCGGTTTATTAGGGATGTCGGATCGCGTTAGCTTTGCCAAAATTGCTTGGATTCTGGTGGGGATCTCCTGCATTTTGATTGGAGTTCGCAAATAGTTTCCATTTCCCTCCATTTGTAAATGCGATCACGATGGGGAACGATAAGTGGGAGAGATTGGATGGGAGGGAATGTGGATGCCAGAATCATTGGCGAATCGAATCGCATACTTGCAAGGGTTGGCAGATGGACTGGATGTAGGCGAAAAGAGCTCCGAAGGAAAAATTATGGTAGAGATGATTGAGATTCTAAATGAGGTGGAGGGTCAGCTGCGAGAGCTTCACGCGCGAGTGGAAGAGGCTGAGGATTATGTGGAGGCTTTGGATGAAGACTTAGAGGACATTGAGCTCTACCTTTTTGAAGACGATGATGACTTGTATGAAACCGTTGTCGATTGTGAGGACGATGACGACGAGTACGCGACTTTCTACGATTTGGATGATGATGAAGACGCACAAATGTATGAAGGACAAGTAGATCCCCATCTCGATACGACCTACGAGTTCGCATGCCCTAACTGCCAGGAAGAAATCTATCTGCGCGAGGGCCAAGATGAGGAAGGTTTCAAGCACTATGTAATAGAGCCAGTGGATAACAAGAAAACGAATAATCAATGATCCCAGTGGGAAAAGCTTGCACTCGCGTTCTAGCACGAGAGCAAGCTATTTTTTTTGCATAAATCTCGTCCACCTCTGCATAGGATGGAGGTAAGTCAAAGTGGACAAAGGCAGAATGCTGCAAAAGGAGGGTACCTGATGAATGAGATCTTGGCGATTTTGCCAGCAACTTTACGTACGATTTTGACGGCCCTTCCTATCGCGGTAAGAGAGAATTTGGAAGAGATTCGGCTTCGGCAAAACCAGCCGCTAGAAGTCCGGTTTGGGCAACAATCCAGCTATGTGACATCGTCGGGGCAAATCACCTCGATACCCGCGCAAGGTTGGCTTTTTTCAGCAGAAGAGGCTGCAAAGCTCTTAAACCAGGTCAGTCAGCATTCTCTCTATGCCTTGGAAGAAGAGTTGAAAAGGGGTTACATCACGGTGGTTGGCGGTCATCGCATTGGCATAGCGGGGAAAGTGGTGCTCGACAAAGGAGAAGTGAAGGGAATCAGAGATGTTACCAGCTTCAACATCCGGATTGCCCGCGAGAAAAAAGGCGCGGCCAGGAAGGTCATGCCGTATTTGTTTGAGGATGGCAAATTGCAAAACACGCTTCTCATCTCCCCACCCCAATGCGGGAAAACAACCTTGTTGCGTGATATCGCACGAACCATCAGCTATGGGAGTGAGTGGTCTTCAAGTCGCAAGGTAGGAATTGTGGACGAGCGTTCTGAGTTGGCGGGGTGCTTGCAAGGAGTTCCTCAGCGAGACGTCGGTCCGCGAACGGATGTGCTGGACGCTTGCCCGAAAGCTGTAGGGATGATGATGCTGATTCGTTCCATGTCTCCTGATGTTCTGATTGTGGACGAGGTGGGAAGAGCGGAGGATGGCGACGCAGTCTGGGAAGCGATTCATGCAGGTGTAGCTGTCATTTGCTCGGCGCATGGAGCCAGTGTTAAGGAAGTAGCCGAACGCCCCATGCTGGGCAAGCTGATTCGATATGGAGCCTTTTCACGCTATATCGTACTCAGCCGTGCTAAAGGTGTCGGAACGATCCAGGCCATCTACGATCACAGGATGAACCTGGTGGAAAGGGAGAAGGTTGCATGGTCAAGCTGATGGGAGCCGTACTCATCCTGTTTTCGGCGTCGATGGTTGGTTGGCAGATCGGCAAGTATTACGCGAATCGTCCCGTTCAGCTTCGGGCTCTGCTCGTTGCACTGCAAATGCTCGAAACGGAAATCGTGTTTGGGATGACTCCATTACAGCGGGCGTTTGTGAAGGTCGGTCATCGCGTTTCCGAAGAGGTAGGGAAAGTATTCCTTCTGGCCGCGGAATTTCTTCAGACAGAAAAGGCGCATTCGGCTGAGGAAGCCTTGCAACAAGCCATGAATAGACTCTGGACCCAGACAGCCTTGCGCAGACAAGAGCGAGAGGTGCTTGAGAGTCTAGGTCAGGTACTCGGATCATCCGATCGGGAAGACCAGCAAAAGCATTTGCGCCTAGCTGTCACCCACCTGCGAGGGCTGGAAGAGGAGGCTCGAGCAGAACAGGAAAAGTACGAAAAAATGTACAAGAGTTTGGGCTTTTTAGGTGGACTCTTGGTCGTCATCCTGATGTTCTAAAGGCGAGGTGTTCACAGTGGATTTTGATTTGACACCTGTTTTCCAGATAGGAGCAGTAGGGTTCATTACAGCCATCCTGCATACGGTCCTGAAGCAGGCGGGCAAGGAAGATATTGCGCATTGGGCAACTCTGGTCGGATTCATCATTGTCCTGTACATGGTGTCCCATTACATCGGTGACTTGTTCTCCGAAGTAAAACGCGTCTTCCTGTTCAACTGAGGAGGGGCTCCAGATGGAGATTGTACAAATTGTCGGACTAGGACTGGTGGCTACGATTCTCGCGCTAGTCATTAAGGAACAGAAGCCGATGTTCGCCTTTTTGCTGGCGATTGCGAGCGGAGTCATCATCTTTTACTTTCTCGTCGGAAAAATAGCAGATGTCATTCGGATTTTGGAAAGATTGGCGGTTCAAGCAGATTTGAACCTTGTGTTTCTGGAAACGATTCTAAAAATCATCGGAATTGCCTACATCGCTGAATTCGGTGCACAGATGACCCGGGATGCTGGACAAGGTGCGATTGCTTCGAAAATCGAGCTCGCTGGAAAAGTCCTCATATTGGTTATGGCTGTACCGATCATCCAAATCATTATCGAAACAGTGATCGACTTGTTGCCGGCATAAGGGAGGTGGGATGTCCATGGCACACACTTGCAAGCTGATCCTGTTCTGGTTCCTGCTCCTTGCCTTGTTTCCAGTTGCCGTGTCAGCTACTGCGACACCCACTGTGGCACCCGCATCCGGTCCGATCAATCAAATCGTGCAACAACAGGTCGATCACTTGCAGCTAGACCGAGTTGAACAGTATTGGAATCAGTTGCAGCGCGACTATAAAGGGTACTTGCCCGATTTGAAATCGGAAGGCTTTATCCAAATCCTCATGCAGCAAGGTGAACTCAGTATTTCAGGAGTCCTGCAAGGAATGGGCAAGTTCATCTTTCATGAGATTTTGATGAATGGCAAGCTGCTCAGCTCCATCATTATCATCACTGTCTTCGCGATGATTCTTGAAACGATGCAGAACGCCTTTGAACGCAATGCGGTATCGACAGTAGCGTACTCGATTACTTATCTCGTCTTGATGGTACTTGCGATCAACAGCTTCCATGTCGCCATTACCTATGCAAAAGACGCAATCGCAAACATGTCTGATTTCATGCTGGCCATGATTCCGCTTGTCATCGCGCTGCTTGCTTCGGTAGGCAATCTGGCATCCGCCACAATGTTTCACCCGCTGATTATCTTCATGATCAACACCAGCGGCATGATGATCTCTTATGTCGTGTTCCCGCTTCTGTTTCTCTCGGCGATGCTCTCTATCGTCAGCCTGTTTTCGGAGAGGTACAAAGTTACGCAGTTAGCGACCTTGCTACGCAATATTGCAATGGGTGTCCTTGGCTCGTTTCTGACGATCTTTCTCGCCATCATTTCCATACAAGGAGCGACTTCAGCCGTTGCAGACGGGGTCACTCTCCGAACAGCGAAATACATCACTGGCAATTTCATCCCGATAGTAGGCCGTGTGTTCTCCGATGCGGCAGATACCGTACTCAATGCCTCGCTCTTGGTCAAAAATGCCGTGGGCTTGGCGGGAGTTTTGATCCTGATCATGCTATGCGCGTTTCCGGCTTTGAAGATACTGGTACTGGCTCTGATCTACAATCTGTCATCTGCCGTACTCCAACCGCTTGGAAACAGCCCGATCATCAGTGCGTTAGGTACGATTGGGAAAAGTCTTTTGTTCGTCTTCGCTGCTTTGGCAACGGTCGGCTTGATGTTCTTCCTAGCGATAACGATCATTATTGCGGCGGGCAACATCTCCATGATGGTTCGGTAGGTGATGAGATGACGTGGTTAACACTGTGGTTGAAAAAAATTATCCTGCTCGTCCTTTTGGCTGCCTTCCTCGATCTGATCCTGCCCAATACGACACTGCAACGCTACGTAAAAATGGTGATGGGCTTGATTCTCTTGCTGACGATCATTTCCCCTGTGTTCAGTCTGTTCAGCCTCTCGCAGGAAGATTTGGCCTTTCGTCTGGATCGATACCAACAAGAGCTGAACAAGCCTGCTTCGGCAGAGTGGAAACGCATCACTGACAAGCTGCTCGGTCAACAAAACGAACAGATGACCGCTTACGTCCAGTCACAGGTAGCGTCCTCAGTAAAAGCCAGTGTCAAAGAGCAGTATGGCGTAACTGTCGAAGATGTCACGATTACCGTCAATCAGCAAAATCCGGAACAGCCCACCCTTGAGCGAATCGAGCTGGTAGTCGGCGACGCGAACAAGGAAGAGCAAAAAGGGCAGAGCACGATTGAACCGATTAAACCTGTCCAGCCTGTTGAAATTACGATTGGCAAACCCATTGAAATACAACCTGATCCCAAAACAGAAATGGCAGCAACAGCTCATCATGACAATCCTCTTTACGCACAAATCACAAATGATGTCGCCAAAGAGTGGGGGCTTTCGAAGAGTCAGGTCGTCATCAAAGACGAATCGAGAGAAAGAGAGAAACAGTAGCGGATCCAGTCAGTGAAGCGAGGTGAAAACAATGAACCAATTATGGGAAAAGCTGAAAAGTCTGTTTCTGAAGCAACAAGGCGAGACGATGCAGGAAGAAAAGAAAATCGCAGTAGGGAGCAAGGGGAAAAACCAAAAACTGAAGCCGCTGCATTATTTCATCGTCATTTTGGGAATTGGCGTAGCCATCATGATTCTGACGGACTTCCTCAGAGTGGAAAAAGACCAGCCACTCGGATTTGGAGATATAGGGAGTGAGGCGCCAGGTCCTTCTGGAGGCGATGCTACTTCCCAGGTGTTGGGGGGATCACCGACTACCGATGTCATTGCAGAATATGAAAACATTTACGAGACACAGCTTCGCGATATCCTCGCTTCTGTTGTCGGCGTCGGCGAAGTAGAGGTCATGGTCAATCTGGAATCAACACCAGAGCTGGTTGTGGAAAAAAACCGCAATATTCGTACCTCAACCAATCAGGAAATGGACAAAGAAAAGGCAACCCGCAATCAAAATGACCAGTCACGAGATGAGCAGGTCGTCATCGTGCAAGGCGGCAAGCAAGATGCCCCCGTTATTGTGAAGACGCTAAAGCCGAAAATCCGCGGGGTCCTGGTAGTAGCGAAAGGGGCCGATAACATCCAGGTTAAAGCGTGGATCACTGAAGCCGTACAAAAGGTTTTGGATGTTCCCGCTTATAAAATATCCATTTTGCCCAAAAAAGGGTAGGAGGTAATGGCGAATGATTCTGCGAAAACAAACGGTATGGTTGTTGACAATGCTTGCTGTCATGGTTGTGCTCTCTGGATACTACCTGGTGAAGGGGCCGCAAGAACAGGTCCCAACATCTGGACAAGAGCAAGCCGTCCAGAAGCAAGAGCAAATTTCTGGTGTGGTTGTTGAATCCAAGCAAGTAGATCAAGCCCCGAAAGCAACGCCTGTCGATCAAGCTCCAAAGGCAAATCCGGTAGACGGAAAAAGCGGCGCGCAGGAAGCCAAGACTCCTGCTGCGCCAGAAGCGAAACCAGCCGCAACGAACACGGTCGTCCCAGTAGCAGAAACGGCGAGTGAAATCTTCCAAGGCTACAAAATGAAGCGTGAAGCCATGCTGGCGCAGCAAAAAGACGAACAACTAGCAATCGTAAACAGCACGGATTCCTCTCCGCAGGCAGTAGCAGAAGCGATGGCCAAGTTTGAAGAACTGTCCAATATGGAAAGTGCTACGATGACTGCAGAAGAAATGCTCAAGGCGAGTGGCTACCAGGATGCGGTCGTAACTGTCCAAAATGACAAGGCGACAGTCATTGTACAAAAAGATAAATTGAGCGCAAACGAGGTCGTGGAAATTATTGCAAACGTGAAGCAGCACTTGAATATTCCGGCGACAAACATTAACGTACAATACAAGTCATCCTAATCAAGCTACATTATTTTCTCGTTATAAGGGATAGGAGAAACGGGCATGATGGTAAGGATTTTCTCGCTTCTGTTGGAAAAGAAGCGGGGAAATCCTTTCTTGACGTGGTATTGGCAACAGGCTACCATGGATTTATGGTTTGCCAAAAGGATACATAATGGACTCCACGAACCTCTATTGAAAGAAAAGAAGGAGTGCTTGTTCGTAATGAAAATGCATGAAATCCGCGAAATTATTAAGTTAATTGATCAATCATCCATTCAAGAATTTAACTTGGAAACAGAAGGTGCCAAGGTGTCTCTGAAAAAATCCAATGGTACGGAAACGATTGTCGTCACGCAACCAGCGGTTCAAGCTCCTGTTGCAGCACCAGTAGCACATATCCCGGCTCAGCCAGTTGTCGCAGCAGCACCAGTCGCAGCAGAAGCTCCGAAAGCAGCTGTACAAGCATCGGATGACGCAAATCTCCACAAGATTGTATCTCCAATGGTAGGGACTTTCTATAGCGCACCAGAACCAGGCAAGCCGCCTTACGTACAAGCTGGTGACAAAGTGACAGCGAGCAAAGTCGTTTGCATCGTGGAAGCCATGAAACTCTTTAACGAAATCGAAGCAGAAGTTAGCGGCGAGATCGTGAAAGTGCTCGTAGAAGACGGCCAATTGGTTGAGTACGGCCAAGCATTGTTTTTGGTGAAGCCAGAATAAGGTGGGGGAGAGCGGAATGTTTCAAAAAGTATTGATTGCCAATCGCGGGGAGATTGCCGTGCGTATTATCCGGGCATGCCGCGAGCTGGGCATTCGTACGGTCGCCGTCTACTCCGAAGCGGATCGTGAAGCGCTTCATGTGAAGCTGGCCGACGAAGCCTACTGTATTGGTCCCAAGGCATCCAAGGAAAGCTATTTGAATATAGCAAACATCATGAGTGTAGCGACCAAGGTAGGGGCAGACGCCATCCATCCTGGTTATGGCTTCTTGGCAGAAAACGCTGACTTTGCCGAGATTTGCACCGCCTGCAACATTACCTTTATCGGTCCAGACCCAGAAGCCATTGTGAAGATGGGGGACAAGTCCACAGCCAAGGATACGATGAAAACGGCAGGTGTCCCTACTGTACCAGGCACGGAAGGGCTGATCGAAGATGTGGCGGACGCTGTCGTCACCGCAAACGAGATTGGCTATCCTGTCATGGTCAAAGCGACAGCGGGTGGCGGCGGACGCGGAATGCGCGTAGCTGTAGACGACGAAGATTTGGAAAAAGCGATCCGTCAGGCGCAAAACGAAGCGAAAACAGCTTTTGGCAATCCAGGAGTTTACTTGGAGAAGTTCGTGGAAGGTCCACGCCATGTGGAAATTCAAATCATGGCAGACAAGCATGGCAATGCCGTATACCTGGGTGAGCGCGACTGCTCCATCCAACGTCGTCACCAAAAGCTGATCGAGGAAGCTCCATCTCCAGCATTGAGTGAAGAACTACGCCGACAAATGGGTGAAGCTGCTGTTGCGGCGGCGAAAGCCGTTTCCTATCATGGGGCGGGTACTGTCGAGTTTTTGCTGGACAAACACGGAAAGTTCTACTTCATGGAAATGAATACACGTATTCAGGTAGAGCATCCGGTAACCGAGCTGGTGACTGGCTTTGATCTGATCAAGGAGCAGCTGACCGTAGCGGCAGGCCAACCATTGTCCTTTACGCAAGAGGATATCAAAATGGATGGCTGGGCTATTGAATGCCGCATTAATGCTGAGAATCCCGCGAAAAACTTCATGCCTTCGCCAGGTCGTATCACGGAATATTTGGCGCCAGGCGGCTTTGGTGTGCGCGTAGACAGTGCAGCGTATGCGGGATATTCCATTCCGCCATACTACGACTCTATGATCGCCAAGCTGATTGTGTGGGGCAAGGATCGTAACGAAGCGATTGACCGTATGAAGCGTGCTTTGGGCGAATTTGTCATAGAGGGTATTACGACAACGATTCCATTCCATTTGAAAGTATTGGAGCACGAAGTATTTGTCAGCGGGCATTTCGATACGAAATTCTTGGAAACCTACGACTTGAACCTGGATGAAGAGTAAGTAGGGCTGATTTGTAAAAATACGGTGTGCTTGGTATAATGAATTACAAATTAGAGGGAGGTGCGAAGCATGGAAGAGTTTACTCCAGACTTAGATAGAACAGAACTTGGTAAGGTCCAGATCGCTCCCGAAGTGTTGGAAGTGATCGCCGGCATGGCTGCGTCCGAAGTAGAAGGTGTGGCGCAAATGAGCGGCGGTTTCGTAGGAGAAATAGCTGAACGTTTAGGCCGTAAAAATATAGCGCGTGGTGTGCGTGTAGAGGTTGGCTCCCGTGAAGCAGCGGTGGATGTTTCGATCATTGTCAAATACGGACATCGCATCCCGGAAGTCGCTCGAAATATTCAAGATAGTGTACGCAATGCAATTGAGAGCATGACAGGTCTTTCTGTAGTGGAAGTAAACGTACATATCGTTGATGTTGAGTTAAAAGCAGAAGAAAAAGTACCGGCTCCAGTACCGGTTGAAGAACACCAGCGCGTGCGCTAACAAGCAGCGGATGGATGCCCCCTACGAACAGGGGGCATTTTCCTCATTTGAAAACATTGATTTTGTTTAGGCTTTGAGCGTAAATTCATGGAGTTTTCCGGAGCGTGCCGTGTTTGTCTCCTTTTTCAAACATGGCTGAAAGGAGAGGTGCTTGTGAACTTGTTTGACCGCTTTATCTTGACGATTTATAGCTTTGCCCTCATTGTTTTGTCCTGCATCGCGATAGCAGCGACCAGCGGATTGGTCCCGCAAGATTTCTTCCGTCCATACGTGGATCAGATGCTGGCGGGTACGAACATCACCTATCTCATTGTCGCGATTATTTTCCTCGTAGTCAGCCTTCGCTTCTTTTTCAGTTCTTTCCGCTCTAACAAGCCTAAAGTAGAACGGGGAATCCGTCAGCGCAGTGATTTGGGTGAGGTCAACATTACGATTCAGACGATCCAGACCATTGCAGAGCGTGCAGCCCGCCGAGTGAAAGGAGTGCGCGATATGAAAACAACAGTCAAAGCACTCGAGAGCGGCAATATGATCACGCTGCGTGTTTCGGTAGATGGAGAAACGCCATTGCCTGAACTGACACAGAAGCTACAGGCTGACGTGAAGGAGCAAGTCGAGGGGATTGCTGGTGTTGACATTTCTGAGGTGGCCATCGTCGTGACGGAAGTAGCTCAGCAGGAAAACTACGCGGCTCGTAAACGTGTGGAATAGAAGGTGAAGTAAATGATGCGGGAGTTAATGTGGGAACACAAGGGGAAGCTAATGGGGGTTTTTGCCGGACTTTTTTTAGGCATCATCTACCTTCTCGTGGGATTTTGGGATACACTGGTTTTTGTTGTGTTTGTCGGTACCGGGTATTATATTGGTCGCAAGCTCGATCATAAAGAAGACTTGCGTGAAATACTCGACAAGATTTTGCCAGGCAAGTTTCGGTGACATTAGAAAAGTCCGAGCTCATTTTAATTAGTAGGTGAATGAATGGTATGAAACGAAGAACAGCACGAGAAAAAGCAGTCCAATGTCTTTTCCAAATCGATATGGCAGAGGTTCCATTAACCGATGCGGTTGCCCTCGTCATGGAAGAATCCGAGGAAAATGCACAGTATTTGCGTTATCTCCTCGATGGTGTATTGAAAAACTTGACTGAGATTGATACAGAAATCAAGAAGTATCTGCGTGGATGGCAATTGGAACGCATCGCCAATGTAGACCGCGCTATTCTTCGTCTGGCTTTTTACGAGATCATGTTTGAGCAAGACACACCTGACAAAGTCGTGATGAACGAAGCGATTGAGATCGCGAAGCTCTTTAGCGACGAGCAGTCCCACCGGTACATAAATGGTGTGTTGTCGAGCTTCTTGCAATCACGTGAAACCAAGCAGGCGTAATAGGTAGGAGATACAAGCATGAGTAAGGTAATGTTGGGAATCGACACGAGCAATTACCGGACATCACTGTGCTTGGCTGAGGAAGACGGCCGAATTGTCGCAGAAGCAAAACGCCTTCTGAAAGTAAAGGAGGGCAAGCGCGGACTGCAACAATCCGAAGCCGTCTTTCAGCATGTGATGAACCTGCCGGAATTAAGTGAAGAGATGAAGTGGAAGAACTACGAGATTGCTGCGATTTGTGTGAGCGAGAAGCCGCGTCCGCAAGACGGATCGTATATGCCTGTATTTAAGGTAGGAGAGGGTTTGGGGAAATCGTTGGCGACTTATTTGCGCGTTCCCCTGCACTTGACGACTCATCAAGAGGGGCATATTGCGGCGGGGGAATACACCGCTGAGGTGCGTCCGACAGAAGACCGCTTTTTGGCTGTACATTTGTCCGGGGGTACCAGCGAGGTGCTGCTGTGCGAGCGTCATGCAGCTGGTTATGCCATTGAGAAAATCGGTGGGACGATTGATCTGCACGCAGGTCAACTAGTCGATCGGATTGGTGTTGCACTCGGTCTGTCCTTTCCTGCGGGTCCTGCGCTGGAGCAGTTAGCAAAGGGAGCAACAGGTGCGTTTCGGATTTCTTCGGCGGTTGACGGGCTTTCCTTTAGTTTTTCTGGACCGGAAGCCTCGCTCTTGCGGGAAGTGGAGAAGGGGAGTACGAGCCCTGCTGAGATTGCGCGGGCGACAGAGCAATGTATTGCCAATACACTAGAGAAGTCATTGCGCCATGCAGTAGAGCAAGGCTGCCCGAAGGACATCTTGATTGTTGGAGGCGTAGCTGCCAATTATTACATACGTGAGCGGCTCATTAAACGTCTGGAACACCCTGCCGTGAAGGCGAAGCTGTACTTCTGTGACCCCGTTTACTCCGGTGATAATGCCTACGGAGTCGCTATGTTGGGGTGGGTGAAGCAAAAGACGAACATTAAATAAATGCGAACTTTTTATAATTCGCCTTTACAGCTGAGGGAGAAATCGGTACACTTAACGTATCGACGTTGATAAAGGAGGCATTTTCTCCATGGCTGCAACCATTCTCCAGGGAAAAGAAGTAGCACAGAGTATTCGGGCCGAATTGGCGAACGAAGTAGCTGAATTGAAAAAGCAAGGGATCGTACCGGGTTTGACCGTTGTTATTGTGGGAGACGACCCAGCTTCTCACTCCTATGTGCGGGGGAAAGCAAAAGGCTGCGAGGAAGTCGGAATTTCATCCGAGATCATTATGAAGGACGCTGACATCACAGAGGAAGAGTTGTTGGTTATCATTCAACAGTTGAACGAAAATCCGAACGTTAATGGGATTTTGGTTCAGCTTCCTCTTCCTGCTCATATTTCAGAGCATGCGGTAATTGAAGCCATTGCTCCTGAAAAAGATGTGGACGGTTTCCATCCGATTAGCATAGGCAACATGGTATTGGGAAATGATACGATGCTTCCATGCACGCCGCACGGGATTATTGAATTGATCAAGCGCACAGGCACCCCGTTGGCAGGCAAACATGCAGTGGTGATCGGACGCAGCAACATCGTTGGCAAGCCGGTGTCATTGCTGTTGCAACAGGAAAATGCTACGGTGACCATGTGTCATTCTCGCACGCAAAACCTCGAGGAATACACGCAAAAGGCGGACATCCTCGTCGTTGCAACCGGTAGGGCTCATATGATCGGCAAGGAGCATGTCAAACCGGGAGCTGTCGTCATTGACGTTGGTGTGAACCGCATTGAAACGGGTAAGCTGGTTGGAGATGTCAAGTTCGACGAGGTTAAAGAAGTGGCTAGCTTTTTAACCCCAGTTCCAGGCGGTGTTGGCCCGATGACGATTACGATGCTGCTGAAAAATACCGTTGCGGCAGCGAAAAAGCAAGCAAAACAATAGAAGAAAATCGGCAACTTATTATAGAATGGATAAGGCATAAGCTTTATCCATTCTTTTGCATAGTCCTTGTTACATGCACGGCAAAGCCAAGTTTTTGTAAAGGAGGGGCCGCATGGCATTACAAGATATCTTATCCGTCAGTGATCTCAATCGTTATATTAAGCTGGTGCTGGAAAAGGAACCCCACCTGCAAGATATATGGGTGAGAGGGGAAATCTCCAATTTTACCCACCACTCAAGCGGCCATATGTATTTCACGCTAAAGGACAAGCAATCACGCATCAAAGTCGTCATGTTTGCGAGTCATAACCGCTTCCTGCGTTTCTTGCCCAAAGATGGAGCAAAAGCGATTGTGCGCGGGTCTATTTCTGCATATGAACGGGACGGGGCGTATCAGCTGTACGCCAAAGAGATGCAGCCAGATGGTCTCGGCTCGCTTTATTTAGCATTTGAGCAGCTAAAAGAAAAATTGGCCCAAGAGGGATTGTTTGCAGCAGAGAGAAAACGGATGCTCCCGCGTTTTCCCAAACGTGTCGGTGTTGTCACTTCTCCGACAGGAGCTGCCATCCGAGATATTTGCACAACGATTCGCAGACGGTATCCGCAGGCAGAGATCGTACTTTCACCAGCCGTTGTCCAAGGTGCGGATGCACCCGCATCGATTGTCTCCGCTATTCGGATCATAAACGATCAGCCTGACATTGATGTTCTCATTGTAGGGCGAGGTGGTGGTTCCATTGAGGAGCTGTGGGCGTTTAATGATGAAAATGTCGCAAGGGCAATTGCTGCATCACTCATCCCCGTCATCTCCGCTGTAGGACATGAGACGGATGTGACGATCGCCGATTTCGTAGCAGATGTCCGGGCAGCTACGCCAACAGCCGCAGCTGAATTGGCTGTACCGCATTATTTGGAGTGGGTCGAGAGAGTTCGTCAGCTCGAAATACGGATGCATCGAGCGGTGCGTGGCACCATGACAGAGCAGAGAAACCGTTTGACACGATTGAGCAATTCCTATGCGATGCGCCAACCGGAGCGTAGGCTGGAGGAAGCCGCAGAACGATTGGATCGGGCACATTTGCGGATGCGCCAATCGATGAAGCATTTGCTGGACAGAAGACGCGAACGCTATACGCGATTAGACGAACAGATCAAGCGCTATCGCCTCGCTGATCAAATTGGGGATAAAAGAAAAAATCTGTCTAAACTCCGCGCCACTTTGGACGAACGGATGCTGGGGCGTCTCAATCAAAAAAGGATGGCATTCGCAGCTCGCATAGCTACATTGGAAGCATTGAGTCCACTGAAGGTCATGCAGCGTGGATTCTCACTCGTATACACCGATGACAGACTCGTGAAATCGGTGGAACAGTTTGCTCCTGGCGACGAGATCATGGTACGATTAAGTGATGGCAGTGCGACTGCACGTGTGGAAAAAGTGAACCGGGAGGAGGAGAAGCAGAGTGGCTCGCAAGAAAACTGAACAAGAGACTGATATGCAGTTCGAGGACGCGATGAAACGCCTGGAAGAAGTCGTCAATCGACTTGAGGAAGGTGATATTCCTCTCGAAGAAGCGATTACGCTATATCAAGAAGGGGTAACTCTTTCCAGAATTTGTGGTCAAAAGCTGGATGCAATTGAAGCGAAGATTACCCAGTTGGTGGAAGAAGACGGACAAGTAAAGCAGAAGGCTTTTCGCGTGGAAGGAGAATTATGATCGGCGTGCATACATTCGAGAGTTATTTGGTTGAGAAGACCGCCTATATAGAACAAAGACTCCTGCCAGCGCTTGAGCAGCAAGGAGTTCCGGAAAACTTGTACGAATCCATGAAGTATTCGCTCATGGCAGGCGGAAAAAGGCTGCGTCCCATGTTGGTATTGGCAGTCCTCGAAGCGCTGGACAAGCCGATTGAACGGGGTGTGGCATTTGCGGCTGCCCTGGAAATGATACATACGTACTCCTTGATTCACGATGACCTCCCTGCGATGGACGACGATGATCTTCGACGCGGAAAACCGACCAATCACAAAGTATTCGGTGAAGCAACAGCCATTCTCGCAGGAGATGCCTTGCTGACTAGAGCGTTCGCATATATCGCGGAAGCTTACATGGACCGCACCGATGTTTCAGCGGCTACTACCGTGAAACTGATTGCGGAACTGGGAAAACGTGCAGGAGCAACTGGCATGGTCGGCGGACAGATGGCTGACATCGAAGGGGAGAGCAAGCGCCTTAACCTGGATCAGCTCGAATTTATCCATCGTCACAAAACGGGTGATCTCTTGATCGCAGCCTTGCGCGGGGGAGGCTACCTCGCAGAAGCATCCGAAGGCCAAATGGAAGCATTAACACGCTATGGTGTTTGCATTGGTCTGGCTTTTCAAATTCAGGATGACATCTTGAATGTGGAAGGGGATGCCCAAGAGCTGGGGAAAGCAGTTGGCAGCGATGCCGATCGGGAAAAGGCGACGTACCCATCGCTTCTTGGTCTAGCCGAATCGAAGGCACGTCTTGACGAATTGATTGCGGAGGCAAAAGCAGCGCTTGCAGATGCGGGAATCGAGAATTCAGCACTCAGCCCATTGGCGGACTACGTGCGTGATCGCAATAAATAAGTGAAAGCTGGCAGCCCATACGGGGAGTGCCAGCTTTTTTGTATACCTACCTATTACAAGCTTTTATCGTCAATGCTATTTAAGAATTGTTCAATCTCGCCAATCACCGATGGAATGCAGTCGTCCTCAAATGGAGAATAAAGCTTCGCCACTTGTACCAACTCGAGGAACGATTTGCTTCCTCCTTCGCGGCATAGCGTTAAATAATCCTCCCAAGCTTGTTTTGGCTCTGCTTGTGATCGTTTCCAAAATTGGAACGCGCAAATTTGGGCCAGTGTGTAGTCGATGTAATAGAAGGGACTTTGGAAAATATGCGTTTGCTGCTGCCAGAACCCGCCCTCCTCAAGATACTCGTTCTGTGCATAATTGCGATGCGGGAGGTACTTGCGCTCAATTTCACGCCAAGCCTGTTTACGCTCTGCCGGTGTCATATCTGGATTCTCGTAGACAACATGCTGGAACTCATCCACAGACACGCCATACGGAATGAACTGGAGTCCGCTACTCAGATGAGAGAATTTGTATTTGTCGGTATCTTCCTTGAAAAAACGCTCCATCCATGGCCATGTCAAAAATTCCATGCTCATTGAATGTATTTCACATGCCTCATAGGTCGGGAAATGATATTCAGGGACCTCAAAATCTCGGCTTACATACACCTGAAACGCATGTCCTGCCTCGTGCGTAAGTACGTCGATATCACCGGATGTACCATTAAAATTGGCGAAAATAAAGGGGAGTCTGTATTGGCTGATGTATTCGCAGTAGCCTCCTGTAGCCTTCCCTTTTTTGCTCAAGAGATCCAAACAGTCGTTGTCCAGCATGAAGTTGTAAAATTCGTCCGTTTCAGGTGACAACTCTGCATACATCTTTTTCCCGTTTTCTACAATCCATTCCGGCGGGCCTTTCGGGCTTGGATTCCCTGTAGCAAAATCAAAGGAAAGATCGTAATACTCAAGTGTATCGACACCAATGCGTTGTCGCTGACGTTCGACGAGCTTTGACGCTACTGGAACGATGTGCTCGAGCACTTGCTGACGGAAACTGGCTACCATTTCTGCATTGTAATCGGTACGGTTCATACGTGCATAGCCTAGCTCCACAAAGCTATTGAAGCCGAGTTTTTTGGCGATGCGTGTGCGTACCTTGACGAGCTGATCATAGATGCGATCAAATTCATCCGTATGTTGCCGCATAAAATTATACTTCGCTTCATTAGCGCGTTTGCGCATGTCTCTATCTTTCGCAATTGTAAAAGGAATCATCTCTGAAAGGTTTCGCTCTTCACCTTCAAACATGATTTTGGCCGAAGCTTTCAGTGCGACATATTGACTTGCCAAACGGTTTTCTTCCTGCAAATCAGAAATGACTTCGGGCGAAAATGTACGGAGTGTGCTCTCCGCGATGCGAAACAGCTGTGCTCCCCATTTTTCCTCCAATTCAGCGCGGAAGGAAGAATCGACGATCGCCTGATAGTAGCGGGAAACGATTCCCGTATACAAAGGAGTTGCTTCATCCCAATAGTCCTGCTCCGCTTTGTAGAAAGGATCTTCTGTATTGATCGTGTGGCGAATTTGTGCGACATTCCGCGCAGACTCCACTTCTTGTCGCAGTTTGTTCAGTTGAGCCATGATCGTATCTTGCTCAGAGAAGCTTGCAGCATGTTGAAACGCTTCCAATAATTGCGTGAATTGTTCTTCAACTTTGTCCATATCCATGCGCTCATACCGAATTTGTGAGAACCTCACGGATGTCCACCTCTTTTGTTCGGAGTATGTATTCAAAACCATCTTACCAGAAAATGCAAGATATCGCTTCATATTCGTATATGTTGATCAAAAGTGGTGTTTTTATTAAGAAACCGTTATAATGAATCAAGCTGAAAATAAGCGGAATCGGCTATAGCAATAAGGAAAGCCGGGTTTTCTAGTGGCTTGATTGATATGCAGCATGCACAATCGCCGGAGAACGAACAGTGGAAAGTGAGGAATACCAATGCTGCTTACTACTATAAATGATCCTCAAGACCTGAAAAAGTGCACGCAACCACAGTTACATACATTGGCATCCGAGATCCGTCAGTTTCTAATCGAAACGCTCTCGAAAACAGGCGGACATCTCGCGCCGAATCTGGGAGTTGTCGAGCTGACGCTAGCACTGCACTATGTTTTTGACAGTCCCAAGGACAAGCTGATCTGGGATGTCGGACATCAAGCATACGTACATAAAATGCTGACAGGACGCCGGGAGATGTTTCCGACCTTGCGTCAGTACAAAGGGTTGTGCGGGTTCCCTAAAATGGTGGAAAGCCCGCATGACGTCTGGGAAACAGGGCATAGCAGCACGTCGTTGTCTGCCGCAATGGGGATGGCGACTGCACGGGATTTGAAAAAGGAAAAGAACCACGTCGTTGCAGTGATCGGAGACGGTGCGCTGACAGGCGGTATGGCTTTAGAAGCATTGAACCACATCGGTCATGAGCGCAAGAATGTCATCGTTGTACTCAATGATAACGAGATGTCTATTGCGCCAAACGTTGGTGCCTTGCACAACTACTTGGGGAAAATTCGCTCCACTGAGAACTATCAGTGGGCGAAGGATGAAGTCGAAGGCTTGTTGAAATCGATACCGGCTGTCGGGGGCAAATTAGCTCACATGGCTGAACGCTTTAAGGACAGCATGAAGTATTTGCTCGTATCTGGCGTTCTCTTCGAGGAGCTAGGCTTCACGTATATTGGCCCAATCGACGGACATAACATGGAGCTTTTGCTCGATACATTGAAGACAGCCAAGCATACAAAAGGACCTGTATTGATCCATGCCATCACGAAAAAAGGACTGGGCTATGCGCCAGCTGAAGCTGACTCGGTCAAGTGGCACGGCATCGGAACGTATAAAATCGAGTCGGGCGACACACCGAAATCTGCACCAACGTATACATCCGTTTTTGCGGATACGATGATGAAGCTCGCAGATGAAGACAATTCAATTGTGGCTGTGACCCCTGCGATGCCGGCGGGCTCCGGCTTGATCCCATTCGGTCAGAAGTACCCGGACAGACTGTTTGACGTCGGGATTGCAGAGCAGCACGCATGTACATTTGCAGCAGGATTGGCGACACAAGGCTTGAAGCCGGTCTTTGCGATTTATTCGACCTTTTTGCAAAGAGCCTATGATCAGCTGATCCACGATGTCGCACGCCAAAAGCTCAATGTGATTTTTGCCGTTGACCGTGCTGGTCTCGTTGGAGCAGACGGAGAGACACACCAAGGCATGTACGATGTGGCATTCATGCGCATCATTCCGAATATGGTCATTATGGCACCAAAGGATGAAAATGAGCTGCGTCATATGATGAAGACAGCAGTGGAATATAAAGGCGGTCCGATCTCTTATCGTTATCCACGATTGCCGACTCGTGGCGTCAAAATGGATGAAGATCTGCAAGTGTTGCCAATCGGCAAAGCGGAGATTGTGCGCGAAGGCAAACACGTGGCGATTCTCTCGTTCGGTCATGTATTCGAAATTGCTGAGGCGGCTGTTAATCAGCTTCAAGAAGAAGGAATCAAGCCAATGCTGGTCAATGCACGTTTTTGCAAGCCGTTGGACGAAGAGCTTCTATTCCGACTGGCAAAGGAAGGCTACGATATCATTACTGTTGAAGAGGGCTGTGAAATGGGCGGCTTCGGCAGCGCTGTCATTGAATGCTACAATCGTGCAGGCTATCACGGCATGAATGTACAAGTTGTCGCGGTACCTGATTATTTTGTTGAGCATGGAAGTGTGAAAGAACAGCGGCAAGAGGTAGGGCTCACAGCTGATAATATCGCTGCTCGTGTCCGATCCTTGATGCCAATTTCGAAGGGCGTAGTGGAAGCATGAGTGTAAGAAAAGAACGGGTTGATGTTCTCTTGGTCGAAAGAGGCCATTATGAGACCAGAGAAAAAGCAAAAGCAGCCGTAATGGCAGGCCTTGTGCAGGTAGCTGGCGAGCGCTGTGACAAGCCGGGAACCAAATTTGCAGAGGATGTTGCGATTACGGTGAAGGGCGAGGTACACCCGTATGTGAGTCGCGGTGGCCTTAAGCTGGAAAAGGCATTGCGTGTCTTTGAAATCGACATGAAGGATCGTGTCATGATGGACATCGGGGCCTCCACCGGTGGATTTACGGACTGTGCGCTGCAAAACGGTGCGCGTCTTGTATACGCCATTGATGTCGGGTATGGACAACTTGCGTGGAGCTTGCGACAAGATGAACGAGTGGTTGTCATGGAACGGACGAATTTCCGTCATATGGACCCGGAAGCGTTTGAATATGAACGCCCAAACGCGGCATCGATTGACGTATCGTTTATTTCTTTGCGATTGATCTTGCCAGTGTTGTACCGTTTTCTGACGGATGGCGGTGACGTCGTTGCGCTGGTCAAGCCTCAATTTGAAGCAGGCAAGGATAGAGTCGGAAAGAATGGAATCGTTCGTGATCCAGACGTTCATGAGAGCGTACTGACTGACATCGGTCAATTTGCCAGTGGTTTGGGTTTCGCGTTAAAGGGCTTGGACTACTCTCCAATTACGGGGGGAGAAGGAAACATTGAATTTGTTATGCATGTCCAGAAAAGTGAGGGCGGCATGGATTCGGAAGCATGGTTGCAATGCGTAACAGAGGTAGTTGCGTCTGCACACGCGAATTTGAAATAGGATAAAAAACCAAAGCCTCGGGAGTTTTGTCACAATCGAGGCTTTTTATTTATGCATGTGAAGTTGTATACTTGTATATGAGGTTGTTCAAGAAGGATTTCCAACCAACCAGTTTTGGGGTGGACCATGTGAAGAAAATTGGAATCATAGCGAACAAAGGAAAACCCGAAGCACGTATCGTTGCACGGGAGCTGCTGTATTTACTTGAGGACAGAGGGGCTCAGGTATACCTGGATGAACATATCGCATCAGATGTAGGGCATCCAGAACTGGGCGCATCTGTAGAAGAGATGGGGAAGCAAACTGATTTGGTTTGTGTATTGGGAGGCGATGGCACGCTACTCAGAATTGCTCGTCAGCTCGCCGGTAACTCTATCCCGATCTTTGGAATTAATTTAGGCACATTGGGCTTTTTGTCAGAAGCGGAACCGGAGCATCTGCCTCAGGCAGTAGACAATCTCCTTTCTGGAAAGTACGACATTGAAGAAAGAGCCATGCTGGAAGCTTGTTTGGTACGAAAAGGAGTCACACTGGGGACATACACGGCGATGAATGATATAGGAATTGCCAAAGGGTCATTTTGCCGAATCATTCAATGTGCGGTCTTTCTCGATGATGAGTACGTCGCAACGTTCAGCGGAGATGGTGTCATTGTCTCTACGCCGACAGGATCAACGGCATACTCACTCTCTGCAGGCGGTCCTATAGTAGCCCCTAATGTGGACATGCTATTACTGACACCAGTGGCTCCTCATTCCTTGACGGCTCGGCCAATGGTATTGTCGGGCAATCAAACGATCCGTGTCGAAGTGGATGCCATTCATCAAGAGATGGGATTGTCCATTGACGGGCAATTTGGTTATCGACTTGAGGGCGGCGATCAGATTTACATTAAAAAGTCACCATGTGTTACCCCGCTGATTAAGTGGAAAAAAGGTGGCTTTTTCGAAGCAATACGAACGAAATTACAAGGGGAATGGGAGTAATCCATATGAATAAAGGGCAACGACATATTCGTATTCGGGAGATCATCAGCAATCAAGAGGTGGAAACACAGGATGATCTGGTGGACCGCTTGCGGACTGCTGGCTTTAACGTGACGCAAGCAACTGTATCCCGAGACATCAAGGAGCTACACTTGGTAAAAGTGCCCCTCCCTGATGGACGATATAAGTATTCAATGCCTGCTGAACAAAAATTCAATCCACTGCAAAAGCTGAAACGCATGCTTGTGGATTCCTTTATTAGCATTGACCAAGCCGATCATTTTATTGTATTGAAGACGCTTTCGGGACATGCGAATGCGGTAGCTGAACTGATTGATAACCTTCCTTGGGAAGAAATCATGGGGACTATCAGTGGCGACAACACCATCCTGATTATTTGCCGTTCCAAAGAAAATACCAATGAAGTGACGAAACGCTTAATGGAAATGTTGTAGAAGGTGGTCGCTCGCGATGCTAGTGGAACTCTCGATCCGAAATTTTGCCATCATCAAATCAGTAACGGTCTCTTTCCAAAAAGGGTTAAACATCCTGACAGGGGAGACTGGTGCTGGTAAATCCATCATTATCGATGCGCTAGGACTGTTGTTAGGGGGCCGGGCTTCGGCTGATTTTGTCCGTTACGGTGAGCCTCGTGCAGAAGTGGAAGGGCTGTTTGAGTTGCCGCCTGGTCACCCCGGACTTGACGTTTGCAAGAATGTCGGCGTTCAAATTGAGCAAGACGGCATGCTTGTGGTACGCCGAGATATATCGAATCAAGGGAAAAGTATCATTCGAATCAATGGCCAGCTCGTAACCCTTGCTATGCTGCGTGAGTTAGGGCCATGGCTGGTTACGGTGCATGGACAACACGATACGCATATGCTGATGCAGTCAGACAAGCATATCAATTGGCTCGATGCATACGGGGAAAGTGCGTTGGGAGCTGCGAAGCAGGAGTACAGTACCCTGTATACTGCGTACCGCAAAACAAAGCAAGATCTGGAGCGCATGGCACGCAATGATCGGGAGCTGGTACAGCGTATCGATCTATTGCAATATCAGCTGGATGAAATTGAGGCGGCAACCCTCACGCCTGGTGAAGACGAGAAGCTCATGCAGCAGCGGAAAAAGTGGATGAACATTGAAAAAGTTTATTCAACGATTCAAGATGCATACCGCGCATTGCATGGTGACCAGAAGGGCATGGATTGGTTAGGACATGCGATGGGTGAGCTTGAGCGTGGTGTGAACTACGAAGAACAGCTCGTTCCGATTTTGGAGATGGTCCAATCGGCTTATTATCAGATAGAAGATGTGGTTCATAACCTTCGTCAATTGTCGTACCAAATGGATTTTGAACCGGAGCAGCTGGCAGAAGTAGAACGCCGCCTAGATCAAATCCAGTCTTTAAAACGCAAGTATGGCAAAAGTGTAGACGACATTTTGGAGTACGCTGCCACGATTCAGGATGAATTGGATGACATGCATCACTACGAAGATCGCCTTCAGCAGGTGGAAAAGCAGCTGCAGGAGCTTGCAGCCGATTTGGCCGTGGAGGCATTGGAGTTGTCGGTTATTCGTTCCGAATGTGCAGGAAAGCTCGCACAAGAAATCGAGCAGCAGCTAAAAGAACTGCACATGGAGCGTGCTCGTTTTGCCATCGACGTCAGACAGACACCGGATGATGACGGGGTAGAAATCGACGGAATCAAACGCTTCGTAGACGCGAACGGAATGGATCAGATCGAGTTTTTAATCTCACCTAACCCGGGTGAGCCATTGCGGCCCTTGGCGAAGATTGCATCTGGCGGGGAACTGTCTCGTGTCATGCTGGCCATTAAAACGATTTTGGCGGGCACTGATCAAGTGGAGACGCTCATTTTTGATGAAGTCGACACGGGTGTAAGCGGAAGAGCGGCTCAAGCGATAGCAGAAAAGCTCGCCCGAGTAGCTGGGCAGCGCCAGGTCCTGTGCATTACGCACTTGCCACAGGTCGCCTCCATGGCAGACGCGCATTTTCTGATCAAAAAGGAAATGAGCGAGAATGAAACAGAGACGCGGGTGAATCGTTTGTCTGATGATGAACGGGTATCAGAACTGGCTCGCATGCTGAGCGGGGCAGAGGTAACTGCGAAAACAGAAGAACATGCACGCGAGATGATCCTTCTCGGCCGTGAACGAAAGACTGTCAGCTAATTCGGTTGGCAGTCTTTTTTTATTGTAGGTAGTACAACGATGGTCTCGCCAAAGGCTTGTGAAGGCTGGTTTTCTAATGTTTTGAGTGGGTTATTTTCCTGACATAATCCGCTTGGCTGGTGGCAACATTAAAGGTACACAAGGTGGAGGTGTCCCTCATGACCGCTTGAGGTCAATCAAAACGGACTGACCGTTTTGTTTTGTAGGTGTAGGTAGGGAACGGTAGGAGTGATTACTGGTGATCCGACAAAACAAAAGAAAATGGATGGGAAGTCTCCTTCTCCTCATCACGGCGCTTGTCGTGAGTTCCACCCCGTTCCGCGATCTGTCCTCCTTTCCCCGTGAATTGCGTTTGATGGAAGGGTCCCTCGAGCAACTGCGGGTCTCTGTGCCGGTAATGGGCACGCTAATCAATAGCAATCCTGATATTTTGCACGTTAACGGGACAGAGGCGCGTGAGGTATCCGTTGATTTGAGCAGACCTATGTCTGTAGAACCGCGTAGGGCTGGGGAAGCCCAATTGCAGGTGAAGTGGCATAACATTCCGCTGACTGCTGTAAAAGTAAATGTATTGCCAGATCTGCGGTTGTACCCTGGTGGACAGTCAATCGGGGTGAAGCTGCAAACAGCGGGTGTTTTGGTTGTCGGTCATCATTTAGTAGACGATGGGAAAAACAAGTTTTCTCCAGGTGAACAGGCAGGTATACACGTTGGTGACATGATTATCAAAATGAACGACATGTACATCAACGACATGAACGACGTTAAGAAATTAATTAACGAAACGGGGAAAAAGAATCATTCCGTTCAATTGCTTGTCGTTCGTGGCAAGGAAAAGCTATCGCTCACTTTGCACCCGGCAAAAGATAAAAAAGACAGTGAATACCGTATGGGTCTCTATATTCGGGATTCAGCGGCAGGGGTAGGGACACTGACCTTTTATGATCCAAATTCCAAAGCGTACGGGGCATTAGGGCACGTCATTTCCGACGTTGATACTGGTCAAGCCATTGTCGTAGGAGATGGCCAGATCGTGCAAGCAAGTGTCACATCGATTGAAAAAGGACAAAGTGGCAACCCTGGGGAGAAATTTGCGCGTTTCTACAATGAAAGTGAAGTTCTTGGAAATATAACGAAAAACACCCCATTTGGCATTTTCGGCAAAATGAAGGACGAGCCCAAACGCAGCTATTATCAGGAGCCGTTACCAATCGCTCTTGCTGAGCAGGTAGAGGAAGGGCCGGCCAAAATTCTTACTGTTGTGGAAGGCCAAAAGGTAGAAGAGTTCGATATTGAGATCGCAAATGTGGTCAAGCAGCATTTTCCTGCAACCAAAGGGATGATTATTAAAGTCACAGACAAACGCCTTTTGGAAAAGACAGGTGGCATCGTACAAGGGATGAGCGGCAGTCCGATCATTCAAAAAGGCAAGATCGTCGGTGCCGTCACGCATGTGTTTGTCAATGATCCTACTTCGGGATACGGCTGCTACATTGAATGGATGCTTCAGGATGCTGGCGTGAACGTCCGAGATACTGCCGAATCCCGAACCCATAAAACGAAGGCTGCCTGAAGGAAGTGCCGTCACGCAAACGAAGCGAGGCGGCTTTTCCGATTTTTGCAGTCCTTTGACGAATCGGTTCATGAATGAAAGGAATCTTTGTCGAAATATCAGTTAAATCATTCAATCTTTCGTCATTGGCAGGAATGGAATTTGCTTTGTCGAATTATTTTTGTAGAGAAAAAGTTGGTATGGATAATCCTTTTAGATTTGTTAACTTCTAGAACGCCACCTTCTTTCCAAAAGACCGTCCATTGTTAGGAGGAACGACCTTGAGCAAGATTGAAGTGTTGTTGGCAGATGATAACCGAGAATTTGTGAATCTGTTAGAAGAGTACATCAGTAGCCAGTATGACATGAATGTTGTGGGTGTTGCTTACAACGGCAATGAGGTAGTTCGACTGCTGCAGGAACGTGTACCCGATGTATTAATTTTGGATATCATCATGCCACATCTGGATGGCTTGGCTGTTTTGGAGCAAATTCAGGCCATGCGCTTAAGTCCTCAACCTAAAATTATCATGTTGACTGCTTTCGGGCAGGAAGAGATTACAAAGAAAGCAGTAGAGCTGGGAGCAGCATACTACATTCTGAAACCGTTTGATATGGAGGTGCTGGCTCAGCGCATCCGTCAAATCATTACAACCAAGCCTGCCTCTTCTTTTGTTTCTTCTGTGAAACCGCAAGCTACCCTGCAAATCCGCGGGCGTAATTTGGACGCGAGCATCACCAGCATCATTCATGAGATTGGAGTTCCTGCGCACATCAAAGGCTATTTGTATTTGCGGGAAGCGATTACAATGGTATATAACGATGTCGAGCTGCTCGGCTCGATTACCAAAGTCCTGTACCCGGACATTGCAAAGAAATTCAATACAACAGCTAGTCGTGTAGAACGTGCCATCCGTCATGCGATTGAAGTAGCATGGTCCCGTGGTAATCTGGACTCCATCTCCAGCTTGTTTGGTTATACGATTTCCAACACCAAGGCGAAGCCAACCAACAGTGAGTTTATTGCCATGGTGGCGGACAAGCTGCGGATTGAGGCGAAGATTAGCTAGGATGTAGATACTTAAAATTATTTGCAAGATCCTTAACTAATACAAAAAGACATTAGCACTTTCTTGCTAGTGTCTTTTTGTATTAGTAGGATTCTTATATGGTTGGGGAATTGCAAAGTATAGATTATTGGAGGCAGTTATGAAAATCCAATTCCTTCAAAAAGAAATCTGGTTACAGAATAGAAAGTACATTGTTCTAACTCCTACCTTTCATGCGAAAGATATTTTTGCATGTGAATTTGATAAGGACATGTTTATGATTTTTGGCAATCAACAATCGTTGCAGTATTTAGCTTGTGTTCTACTTATAGGTGCGGATCACAGAGATAAAATCATTTATGTAACAAATATGGAAAAAGATTTACCTATACACTTGCATAGATTTTCGCATACGAAAAAGAATAATGAACTTGTTTTCCTGCATCATTCCCTACAGCTTAATACGCATCAGTGGAAAGAGCTAAGACAGAAAGTACATAAGCAAAAGGGAAGAATTAGAAGTTTTGAAGTGAATCCAAGAAAATTTTCTGATCTAGATTATAAAGATTATTTAATGTTCCATTATAAGGAAAATAAAGATAAGATATTAATGAAGCGGGACTATGACACTCTTTTTATAACAGGGAGCAAAATTGTATTTGAATATGCTTCTGGTTTATTTGAGCCACTTTCAAGAACGGGAGCAGGTTCATTTCTAAGGAGTTTCGGTCATGATCATTATCATTTAGATCTATTTACCCGAAACAATCAAGCTCTTTGTGTTGATTACTATGATATAGCATTGTGGAATAAACATTTAAAAGATTAATGAAATATAAAAATAATAGCCCAAAATGTGGATGCAATGAGATTGGAAAAGGGAGACAAGTTGGAGATGCAGCAGTGTTTCCTTTAGGCAAGATTATTCCTCTTGGTTCTGCCATCATTCATAGAAAATATAAAGGTTAATCTGATCTGGAGATAATTAAAAATGAGCAAACTATTGTCTTATAAAGAAATTCATATTAGTTCTTCTACATCACCAATTGAGTTTAAGCGGGCTGGTTATCGTCAAAGGTTTTTAACCATTGAGGGAAAAGAGATCGCCAATACAGGTATAGATTGTGAAACCTGTCTTTTTTATGCCGACGTTTCAGGAATGGATATGAAAAACGCAACAAAAATATCGAACAAATTAAATCGAGGGATAAATAGACTAGACCAAGATTTCATGTCTGATTTATCCTGTCTCATTCCCAAAGGTCATTATATTGCAACTTTGCTGAAGGTGTATCCTAGGATGAAAAGAGAGGCAGTTGGGTCTGAGTACTATAAGGCTGGGCTAAGGAATATTAGCAGTATGAAGAAAATAGAGGAATATATAGTACCCATTCAATCCAGTGAATCATTGAATCATGTAGCCATAAATGATTATGTAGAAAGGGTGAATGTAGAAGAAACACCAACAGCGTTGAGCATTTCTTTCCTAGATATAAAATATCCGTTGAATTATTTTGATGAGATATGGGTTTATAGTCATTTCTTATTGGATGGTCATCATAAAATGTTTGCGGCAAATAAAGCTAAAAAAGCAATTACCCTATTATCCTTTTTATCGATTGATGAATCATTCGCAAATAAGGAGCAATTAGGAAATCTATTTCAGGTTTTAACCTAATGTATTGGCTAGTATACGTAGAAGTGTCTAGGGGCAAGAAATAAGCCAAGGTATTTTAACCTTGGCCTTTGATGAAACTCAATTAGAAGTTTCTTTATTTGGTGTAGTAGGTGGTTTTTCGGGGCTTGCTGCGGGTGCGTTTCTATATTCAAAGACCATTTCAGAAGTACTGCTTAATCCGGTTTGTTCCATGCCTTTACTGGTCAAGGCAATTCTGCCAAATGCCGTAATAGTGGAAGGAATCCTTCCATCTGGTTTGATAATGGTCACAGAAACGGAGTTAACTTCTTCTTTCTTGTCTTTCGCTAAGGTCCGAGTATTTTCAACTAAAGCGCGCAATTCCTTTTCATCATTTGATTCTGTCGCTAAAGCAACCATCCACATTCCGGTGCTTTCGTCAAATCGGTCAATGGCTAATACATATGCAGGTAGCGGCACTTCTGGTGTGCTTGCCGTTTCACTACAGGCTGGAAGGATTAGTACTAGTGCAAGTATGAAGGCTAGTCTAAATTTCAATCTGCAACTCTCCTGATTATGTTTTTAATCATTTTACCAAAGTTGGGTTATTTTTACTATAACTAAAAAGTACTCTTTCCGGAGGAACTGAATCAATGTGCCTAGAATTATTTGTTATGATAAAAGAAACACCGGGATTTGAACCGAAGCCGCTAGTCTCCCCTTATGTTTTGACGGGCAAGCTGTCACGGGAAAATAGCCCTCATTTTTTCAGGCATTTTCCGAAAAAACAGGGCTGGTGGGTGACAACTGAAGAGGGGTGCGCTTGCAGATTTAGCATTTCCAAGCATCCTGATAAAGTAAAACTCGGGATGTACCCAGAAGAGGAGAGGCCCCGTCAGTATCAAAAATACGTAGAGGACTATCAAAAAAGGATGGACAGAATGATGCATCTCCGTGAATGGTGCGAAGAGTTGCTTGACCACGACAAGGCGCAGGTTGAACTGTATGGTCTATGGATAGGTGACAAATTCACAAAAAGAGAACCCATTTACTCAACGATTGAGGAACTCTTTTCTCCAAAAAAATTTCGTTTAGAAGAGAAGCATTACATCCTGACAAAATGAACCATTTGATAATAAACTGCCAGAGTCCCTTGCGAGATTTTGGTCCTCCTAGGTAAAATAGAAAAGCATACAATACAAATACATACTACTAAGAGCGAGGCAGGTGCTGTGAAAGTGCGCAATTTGGATAAAATTCTCGCATTTAACCGTGAATTTGTAGAGAAACATGAATATGAAAAGTACCAGACCACCAAGTTTCCTGATAAACGACTGGTTGTGCTTTCTTGCATGGATACGCGGTTGGTGGAACTGTTGCCGAAAGCCATGAACATACACAATGGGGATATCAAGCACGTAAAAAGCGCCGGGGCAATCGTGTCCCATCCTTTTGGGAGTATCATGCGAAGCATTCTCGTGGCGATCTATGAATTGAATGCAGAAGAAGTGATGGTTGTCGGTCATTATGACTGCGGGATGAGCGCGATCGACAGCAAGCGCACCATGGAGAAGATGCTGGAGCGAGGAGTCTCGGCTCAAACGTTCTCCACGCTTCAACATGCAGGGATTAACTTACACAAGTGGCTGCACGGATTTGATCGTGTAGAAGAAAGTGTGAAAAATAGCGTAGATACGATTAAAAATCACCCGCTCCTCCCACCGAATGTGGACGTCCATGGTTTACTCATTGACCCGGTAACCGGAAGATTGGACGTTGTCGTGAATGGGTATGAGCGAACGAAGGACAGTGAATGATCCAAACCTTGCCCCCATTTCGCGGAAATCATTTCTCCACAAAGTCACGAAATGGGTAGGGGGGTTGATTGGTCTCGGTATAGCGACTGGCGTGTACGGTCATGTATGGGAACGAAAAGCACTTGATATTGTGCGATTGTCCATCACAATACCGGGATTGCCGGAAAGCTTTAAGGGGACAAAGCTCATTCATTTCAGTGATGTCCATCTCGGTCATTATTTTGAAGTGAAAGAGCTGGAGTCGGTTATTGCCGTGATCCAGAGCGAAAAGCCGGATTTGATTTGCTTCACAGGGGATATCGTTGATGAAGTGACGCGACCTCTATTCGCTGCTGTTCCCCTTTTTAATCAGCTCCTAGCCCCATTAGGCAAATTCGCCGTTTTGGGCAACCACGATTATCGAGCTGGTGAACAGCAAAAAGTTCGGGATGGATTAGTCGCGTCTGGATTCGAAGTGTTGGATAATCGGCATGTTGTCGTGCACAAAGATGGCCAGCAGCTATACATGGCGGGAGTGGATGACCTTTTCTATGGTGTACCTGATCTATCAAAAGCGCTAGAAAATATCCCGCCAGAGGGCAGCGTTATCTTGTTGGCCCATGAGCCTGATTTTGCTGATAGGGCGTCAGAGCATCCCGTGCATCTCCAACTGTCCGGCCACAGCCATGGCGGACAAGTACGCTTGCCCTTCATTGGTCATCTTCTGGCGCCGCAATACGGACGTAAATATGTACAAGGGCTGTATCAGGTAGGCGGCATGGCTGTGTACACCAACAGAGGATTGGGAACGACGATCTTGCCTGTTCGCTTATTTTGCCGCCCGGAGCTTACGGTACTAACCCTTCAGTGAACTTTTCTTAATAATGTTCCTTTATCCATTGGACGAATTGCTGGAAAGCATCGTCCTCTTTTTTTGGATGCAGGTAGGCGATGAGTGTGGGGCGCACTAATTCGCCGTTTGCGATATCGTAGGCAACCAAGCTTCCGGTCGTTAGCTCTTGTTGTATGGTTCTTTCTGGCAGGATGGTGATCCCTAGCTGACGTTCGACCATTTTTTTAACAGCATTGAAGCTGTCCAATTCCATAATAATATTCGGAAAAACCCCCTGCTGCGCCAGATAGCGGTCAATCCGTTGGCGATAAGGAGCGGTCTGATTCCCGAACACAATCATTTCCTCGGTTCCCCATGCCTGAAAACCTGGAAACCCGCTTGCCCAGGGATGGCTGGGCGCCATGACGAGCAGGAGTCGATCGCTGGGAAGGAATTCTTGGTGGATGTGAGGGTGATACATTTCACTCCCGAGAAAGGCAATATCAGCCGTTCCCGTTAGCAGGGCGCTGAGGGACTCCTCGTACAGCGTAGAGCGGACGTAGCAAGTAAATCTCGGATGGGCAATCCGGTACTCTCCAATCAGTCGCGGCAGTTCATAGGCGACAAAGGCTTTTCCTGCGACGATGTTCATCGATTGGCGCTGTTCTTTCTCCTGGATAAAGGAACGCATTTGCTCTACGATGTTCGTTGCAACGGGTAGTAACCGACGTCCTTCGCCTGTAAGACTCACTCCTGAGGCAGTACGAACAAAAAGCGTACTCCCAACTTGGCGCTCTAGCTGCTTCAATCGGTGCGTCAATGTTGATTGAGCCAAAAATAATGCCTGTGCCGCACGATTAATCGATCCATGACGAGCAATCGTCAAAAATACCTCAAGACTTTCTCGATCCATTGTGAGTTGCCTCCTATTCAAATTCTCGATAACTAGTTATCTGTATTCTATAACAAGGATGACAAACATTGGAATATGATGTAGGCAGGAGGTGTTCCTGATGAAGAATGAGGAGATCAAACGAGCTGTTCAAGCGCAATTTGGAAAAAATGCAGAGCACTACGTGCAAAGCAAGACGCATGCAAAAGGCAGCGACCTGGAACTGATGGTGGAGTGGATGCAGCCATCAGAGAAGTGGCGGGCACTGGATATCGCCACAGGAGGCGGGCACGTAGCGAGGACATTGGCTCCACATGTGAGCTTGATCGTCGCCACGGATTTGACTCGCCAGATGCTCATGGCGGCGTCTGCGGCCAATGAAACAGCGCTTGTCCATAATGTGATGTATGTTCAGGCTGATGCAGAATCTCTCCCGTTTCTCGATGAATCCTTTGAGATCGTCACATGCCGAATCGCGGCTCATCATTTTCCCGATCCGGCGGCTTTTGTTCGTGAGGTGAGTCGCGTGCTTTCTCCCAGTGGGTTGTTTCTCTTCATCGACAACGTTTCACCTGAAGAGTCGTCACTCTCGGCATTCATAAATGAACTAGAGAAAACTCGCGATCCCAGTCACGTTCGTTGTCTTTCCGTGAGTGAATGGCGCACTTTATTTGAAGCGAATGGCTTGATTCCGCAAAAGCAGCAGGAACGAAAAAAAAGGTTTGAATTTTTACCATGGGTTCAGCGTACTTCCGAATCATCTGAGCAAGAAGCTGCCGTCGAAAAAATGCTGCTGGATGCTACGGGTGAACAAAAAGAATATCTAGGACTTACCACAAAAGAAGGCAGAGTAAAGACCCATCAGATTGACGAATGGATGGTTCTGTGCAAAAAAAGAGGAGGACAAGAAGACGATGACAACAAAGCATGAATGGATTGGGCTCGACCATGTACAATTAGCAGCACCAGTAGGAACGGAGGACGTAGCTCGCAAGTTTTTCGGTGAGCTTTTGGGAATGCCGGAGGTTCCAAAGCCAGCGAAGCTTCTCGTTCGAGGTGGTGTATGGTTTCAATGCGGCGCTCAAATGATTCATATTGGGGTAGAGGAAGGTTTCATTCCCGCGAAAAAAGCACATCCGGCGTTCCTTGTTCAAAACATAGGTTCACTGATGGCGCATCTGCAAGCAAATGGGGTATCGTTTCGGATTGACGAAGAAATTCCTCACCTTATTCGCTTTTTCACAGAGGACCCATTTGGGAACCGATTGGAGTTCATGGAGGCGAAATAGCAATGACAATGGATTTTCACGCGGAGAAAAACCAGTTGAGCTATACAGGGAGAACCGCTGACGATTCGTGGAGTCAGACGATCCTGTCACTTGTCGATCCTGTAGGCAAAAACATCGTGGACATCGGTTGTGGCGGTGGAATTTACAGTAAGGCTTGGTCTGGGCTAGGGGCTGCTTCTGTTACGGGCATTGACTTTTCTAGCGTGATGGTAGAAGCGGCGAGAGAGCAATACGCCGATGATCCGAAGATTTCGTTTGCACAGGGGGATGCCCGCGCAACCGGCTTGCCGAGTCAGTGCGCGGATATTGTGTTCGCCCGCGCCCTGATCCATCATTTCCCGGAGCAAGACTTGCAGAAGTTTTTTAAAGAAGTCATCAGGCTATTGGCACCGGGAGGAATTTGCTTAATCCAAGACCGGACGATGGATGATGTCAAAATGCCTGCCTCGCCGACTCATTTTCGCGGTTATTTCTTTACACGATACCCACGCTTGCTAACGATCGAGCAGACGCGAAGACCGGATGATACAACGGTGCAAAACACGATGAAGCTCGCGGGGCTTGAGCAGGTGAACAAGACGACGCTATGGGAGACAAGACGAGAATATAATAGCTGGTCTGATTTGGAAGCTGACTTGCTTTCAAGAAAAGGCCGATCCATTCTGCATGAATTAACCGATGACGAACTGAAAGACCTCGTTCATACCATCCATGATCACGTAGGCGGGCAAGAAAAATGGAATGAGCAAGATTGCTGGAGTATATGGATAGGTAGAGCTGCTTGTGGCACAATAAAAGGGGAATAATTGTGAAATTTTTTGTTCACAAATTTGGATATGCTTGTCTCATAATACCTGAAGCTATATAATGGAATTGCCATTGTATTCCTGTTGCGTCATCATGGTGAAGGAGTTGTCGTTAATGAAAATCGTTTTATTTGACATCCTGATGTTTATCTTCACATTCTTTATCGCTTGGGGCTGTTTGAACTCCATTAAAGCGAAAAACACATTTGCAATCCTATTTGGCTTTGTATCTTTGCTGGTTTTCCTTTTCGCAGATGGTTTGATCATTTACTACCTGGCCAAGGGTGCGTAGATGAAACTGAAAACGCTTCGCTTAAAAGAGGTTGTGCATTTGATGCGCAGCTTCTTTTTTTGTGTGAAAAACATCTCGATGTTTTTCATTAAATATGACGGGAACGCTGGCGGTCTGCAAAAAACGGTCTGACCGTTTTTTGCATGTGGAAAGGAAATATTTAGCATACTAAAGGCGGAGGTGGAAAAGTGGGCAAACAAAAAGGTTCTGCAGCACATTCATACACGGCTGTTGTAGCGGCTGATCTGAAGACGAAACAGTTGTGCAAACGTCTCCACTCCCATCATATCGCCATTATTAATCATCCGGACGTTGATGAGATAGCCGCACAGTCCTTGTTGGAAAGAGGGGTAAAAGTCATCCTCAACCTCTCGCCATTCATGACGGGGCAATACCCGGCTGAAGGGGCTCGTCAACTTTTAACAAACGGTGCCACACTCTATGAGGTACCGGATGTAGATGTGTCGGATTCGTTCATGGAATGGATCGAAGGCAAGTATGCAACGATACGTGAAGAAAATCTGTACATCCTATTGGAAGAGAAGTGGGTCCATGTATGTAGGTTGCAGCAGGTGACGGCTACCTCTATTTTGAACCGATGGCATGAAGCGCACCATAAGTTGGATGACACACTCTCTTCGTTTATCGACAATACACTTTTGTACGCCAGCAAGGAAAAAGACCTATTTTTAAAACCGCTATGCCATATACGATTACATACAGAAATGGAACAGCGACATGTTGTTGTCGTCGTTCGCGGGAAACATTACAGAGAGGACTTACTTACGCTATCCTCCTACATTCGGGAATATCGTCCTGTTTTAATCGGTGTCGATGGCGGTGCAGATGCCCTCATGGAAGCAGGGTATCGTCCAGACTTGATTGTAGGAGATATGGACAGCGTCTCGGACAGAGCGCTCCAAAGCGGAGCGGAGATCGTCGTGCATGCTTTTGTCGATGGGACAGCACCTGGAACGACTCGCGTAAAAGCTCTCGGCTTGCCTTATCATGTCTTGCCAGCGCCTGGTACGAGTGAAGATGTGGCGATGCTGTTAGCGTACGAAAAGGAGGCTGAACTGATCGTCACGATCGGTGCCCATACAAATATGATTGATTTTCTGGAAAAAGGCCGCAAAGGTATGGCGAGCACATTATTGGTCCGCACGAAGATCGGGACAAAGCTAATTGATGCCAAAGGAGTCAGTCATCTCTATCGGCCGAGCGAGTCATGGAAGCTGTGGGGGTGGTGTATAGTCGCAATGCTTCTCCCCGTTTCAGCCGCACTCGTCATTAATCCGATCGCCCGTCATGCTGTACAGATGATTTGGACCCAGTGGAGGACTTGGACTTTATGAACTACGCACTTTCATGGAGGTAGACATGATACCCTTCCGCTATCATTTGATTTCACTGGCTGCCATATTTGTCGCACTTGGGGTAGGTATCTTGTTAGGAGGGACGGCGGGTCATTCATGGATTATGCAAGGAACAAAAGGCATTCTTTCCAATATGGAAGCAAAATACGATCGCGCTCTCAAAAGCAACCATGAATTAAGACAGCAAATAAATCGATTGCTAAAGGAAGTTGCGCGCAGCAACCAAGAAGTCGTCCAACTCATGAGCATACGCTATGTGGATGAATTGGCAGGAAGCAAGGTGTATGTTTGGCAGGAGGATGGAAACGTTGCTGAACAGATTAAGCAATTGATGCATTCAGTAGGCATGGAAGTGGTTTCTTATCGCGATGGAAACAGCTGGGAGGATGGGGTTCTTTTGGTGGTAGCAAGGCAAGCCCCGCTTTGGCTACGGGAAAAACGGGTGAATTCCTGGATACAGGTCGCAGAAGTGCCTGACTCCCCTGCAAAACAATGGGCACTTTTGGAGCAAGTGCAAAATAGATTGGCTGAGAGGAAGGGCTCGCGTGGAAAAAGTTAGCGTTGTCATCCCAGCGTTCAACGAACAGGCTTCCATCGGTGATACACTCCGTGCCATCCGTGAACGCTTCTTTTGTGATGAACTGATCGTCGTGGATGATGGCAGTCAAGATGAGACGGCACACATCGCAAGCAAGTGGGCGGATAGGGTAATTCGAGCGCCGCGCAATCAAGGGAAAGGTGCAGCTGTCCAATTGGGCTGGAAGTGCGCCAGTGGGGATGTGGTCATGCTTCTCGACGGTGATTTGCGAGACAGCGCAGCAGAAGCTGCACATTTGCTTACACCGGTGCTACAGGATGTCTGTGATATGGCGGTAGCTGTTCTGCCACCTCCCAAAGTGAAAGCAGGTCTCGGATTAGCAAAAGGCTTGGCCCATCATGGGATCCGTATGTTGACAGGTTTTGAAGCAAGAGCCCCTTTATCGGGACAACGGGCGATACGTCGCGAGCTTCTTGACCGGTTAGGGAGCCAGGATAAGGGATTTGGCATTGAGGTGGGGCTCACTGTCGATGCTTTGCGGGCAGGGTACCGTGTAGCGGAGGTCCCTGTCTTTTTTTCGCATCGTGAGACGAAAAACGATTGGACAGGCTTCTGTCATCGCGGGAAAGAGTTTGTCGCGATCAGCCGAACGCTATGCTTGAAATGGTGGGAGGGGCAGGAGTGGAAACGAAAATCATGATGCTCATGATGCTCGTCGCGGTCGTTTTTCCGCTGGTGCTTGTCCGCCCGTTGTATAAAATTGGCATACAAAAGCTCAAAGCGCTGGGGATGAATCGACTCAATTACGATGGAGAGCCAGTTCTGACAGCAGGGGGGCTTATTCTCGTATGTTCGAGCGCTATAACTGGGATTGTGCTGATCGGACTGCTTTCGCTCAGAGGGATGAATAGTGAGCTTTTCCTGCACGGTTTATTATTTCTAACAGGCATGATCACAATGGCCTTTTGGGGATGGCGTGATGATCGCGCATCAGATCGGGAGGCAAAAGGCTTTCGTGGACATTTCGGCGTGTTATGGCGAGAGCGGCGAATGACCAGCGGTATGTGGAAGTTAATTGGAGGGACAAGCACGGCATTTTGTCTCACTCTATTTCTTTCGAACACGTTGTGGGGAGGCTTTGTTGCCTTTGGTTTGCTCGCGCTCTCACCCAATATTATCAACTTATTTGATTTGCGGCCTGGCCGGGCGATTAAAGTATTTTGGTGCCTGACAACACTGGCAGGAGCATTTGGTCTATGGACAATAGGAGCTAGTGCGGCGACGGCAAACTGGATTTTTTTGACCCCTGTTTTCATTACAAGCATGCTCATGTTTCCCTATGACGCTGGCGGCAAAATCATGCTGGGAGATACAGGGTCAAATGCATTGGGATTTGCAGCAGGCTTTTCCTTTGTCATCGGGACACCGATTTATGTACAGGCGAGTATGCTCGTGCTTTTCTTGTGTCTTCAGATTGCGGCAGAATTTTGCTCGTTTTCCCGCGTCATTGAACAGGTCGGTTGGCTCCGACGACTCGATCAATGGGGGAGAGCTACAGAAGCTGAAAATAAAAAAAACCAGACTGGCTCGTCCGGTTTGGTCTAGTCCTCGTCATCAGGTTCGGGAACCATGAAACGGGGCTGTACGCGATTTTTTTTGCGTTCGTGATGGAGAATAAAGCCAGCAATAAACCATACTGGGATGGCGAAAGCCAGTATGCCTAGAATGAGTTTTCCCCATAAAAATCCAACATCCGGAGAGGCAGAATAGAAGAATGCATCACGGATTAACTTGATTCCGTACATGGCGATTGCCGCCGGGATTACCATAATTAAGAGTGCAATGATTTTCTGAAAAACCAAGGATTTTCACCCCTTTCTCGAAGGCGTAAACGATTACAACAACTACAGTACGGTCTTTTCATCATATCGGATGCCAACAGCCTTGTCCACCGTGCCTGTTGCACACGAACGAGCGCACGTTAGGGAAGAACGCCTGTCCATCAACGGTTTGTTGGAGTACAATGGTAACGAGTAAGATCGTAAAGAGGTTGTTTCGAAAAGTGAGGGGTCTCTCGCATGCACAAGCTGCTCATCGTTGGTGCGGGACGTGGTGGAACAGCACTCCTGCGGATGCTAAACCAGATGGACCGATTACAAGTCGTTGCTGTCGTCGATCAACGGCCGGACGCCCCAGGCATACTGCTGGCCCAATCATTGGGGATTCCCGTCGATCAGGATTATCGGCCTTATTTGGATGAGGATCTGGATGTCATTTTAGAAGCTACAGGGGACCTGGGGGAGTATGAGCACCTCAGGCAATTAAAGAAAGACAAGACAGTGCTCATCCCAGGAACGTTTACAAGAATCGTCATGAAATTGATTCGGGAACGCGATAAGCTGATTGCGGCATTGATGCAAAATCAGCGGGAGCGGGAAACGATGCTAAACTCCACGCATGACGCGATTATCGGCGTCAATCGCCAAGGAATTATTACGTTGTTCAACAAAGCCGCAGAGCGATTGATGGGCATCGAGGCGAGTGAAGTGCTGGATACAAAAGTTTCAGAGCGTATACCGAACACTCGGTTACATATTGTACTAAAGACAGGCTCTCCCGAATTAAATCAGGAGCAAGTCTTGCCGAATCAGACGCGCATTATTACAAACCGCGTGCCTGTTCGCAATGATCGAGGAGAAGTTGTCGGAGCTGTTGCCATTTTCCGTGATATTACAGAAATCATGGCGTTGGCAGAAGAAGTGACGAACTTGAAAGATTTGCAGAGCATGCTGCAAGCGATTATTCAATCTTCGGACGAAGCGATATCAGTTGTTGACCAATACGGGAATGGACTTTTGATCAACCCGGCCTACACGAGGCTTACGGGTTTTTCGCAAGACGACATTATCGGGAAACCAGCGACGGTCGATATTTCCGAAGGCGACAGTATGCACATGCAAGTCCTGAAAACGAAGAAGGCAGTGAGAGGCGTCCCTATGAAACTGGGACCAAAGCGCAAAGACGTCGTGGTCAATGTTGCACCGGTTGTGGTCGATGGGGAGCTGAAAGGCAGCGTTGGCGTCATTCACGATGTCTCTGAATTCAAGCGCTTGTCAGAAGAGCTGGAGAAAGCTCGTCGTATCATCCGCAATCTGGAGGCAAAATATAGCTTTGCAGACATCATCGGCTATAGCGAGTCCATGCAGCAAGCGATCGAGCAAGCCAAAAAAGCGGCGTCAACACCAGCAACTGTCCTTCTTCGTGGAGAATCGGGAACGGGGAAAGAGCTGTTTGCCCACGCCATACATAATGCAAGTGAACGAAAATACAACCAATTCATCCGGGTCAATTGTGCAGCGATCTCAGAGAGCCTCTTGGAGAGTGAGCTTTTCGGTTATGAGGAAGGCGCGTTTACAGGTGCCCGTCGAGGAGGGAAGCGGGGGCTGTTTGAGGAAGCGAGTGGGGGAACCATCTTTTTGGACGAGATCGGCGAGCTGTCCATGAGTATGCAGGTCATGCTTTTGCGCGTCCTGCAAGAGCGAGAGGTTGTGCGGGTCGGTGGAACGAAGCCGATCAACATCGATGTTCGCGTCATTGCGGCTACCCATGTGAATCTGGAGGCAGCGATCGGAGCGGGACGTTTCCGTGAAGACCTGTATTATCGTCTCCACGTCGTACCGATTCATATTCCTCCGCTAAGACAGCGCTTGGAAGATATTAAGCCGATTGCTATGCATCTGCTACGAAAAGCCAATCTGGAGTACGGAAGAAATGTAGAAGAGCTGCATGAAGAAACATTGCAGATGCTTCTGTCCTACCACTGGCCAGGCAATGTACGCGAGCTAGAGAATGTACTGGGCAGGGCGATGATTCATATGCGGATCAATGAGCGAATCATTATGCCGGAGCATTTACCCCCACTGGAAAGAAGAATCGCTTCAACTAAACAGGAAGAGGCCCAGCATGAGGGTTCCACTGGCAGTACATTAAAAGAAGCGGTGGAAAAGGCAGAACGTCAACACATATTGCGGGAACTGGCAGCAGCCAAAGGCAATCGCACCCTTGCAGCCAAACGCCTCGGAATCGCGATTCGCAGTTTGTACTACAAGATGGAAAAATTGGGCATCATGGATGTGCAGGAAGAGTAAGGAAATGGGCGTGCAAAATATTGCACGCAAATCTTTGCGCGTATATGCAAAGAAATGCAGACTTGACGTAGGGACAATCATCCCGCGTTCTCTAAAATAAAGCGCTTTCACAAGTTTGGTTTTGTTGGCATGACTTTTGCATATACCTCTTGGCGGGAAATTCTCCAAATGGAGCCCACTGTTACGCCAGCTTACTTAAGCGGAAAACGAAAGATACTAGGGAGGTTTCTTCAGTGAACATCTTTGACTACATGCAAAAGTACGATTACGAGCAATTGGTATTTTGCCAAGACGAAAATTCCGGTTTGAAAGCAATCATTTGCATTCATGATACGACATTAGGACCAGCACTCGGCGGTACGCGCATGTGGCCGTATAAAACAGAAGAAGAGGCGATTGTGGACGTACTGCGCCTCGGTCGTGGGATGACTTACAAAAACGCAGCGGCAGGACTGAACATCGGTGGTGGTAAAGCTGTCATCATCGGTGACCCGCGCGAGCATAAGAGCGAAGAGCTGTTCCGTGCTTTCGGCCGCTATATTCAAGGGCTGAATGGCCGTTACATCACAGCAGAGGATGTAGGAACAACGGTAGCAGATATGGATATGATCCACTTGGAAACAGATTTCGTTACAGGTGTTTCTCCTGCATTCGGTTCCAGTGGCAACCCATCCCCTGTTACAGCTTACGGTGTCTACCGTGGAATGAAAGCTGCTGCTAAATTGGCGTTTGGTTCCGACTCTCTCTCCGGACGAGTGATTGCTGTACAAGGTGTAGGAAACGTAGCGTACAATCTGTGCCGCCATCTGCATGAAGAAGGCGCGCATTTGATCGTAACGGATATCAATCAAGAAAACGTAGATCGCGCAGTGAACGATTTCGGTGCGAAAGCCGTTGGTGTTAACGAGATCTTTGGCGTAGAGTGCGATATCTTCTCTCCTTGCGCATTGGGTGCAATCATCAACGATGACACCATTCCGCTCTTCAAAGCAAAAGTGATTGCAGGGGCCGCTAACAACCAGCTGAAAGAAGAGAGACACGGCGACCAAATTCACGAAATGGGTCTGATCTACGCGCCTGACTACGTGATCAATGCTGGTGGTGTAATCAATGTGGCAGATGAGCTGCAAGGCTACAACCGCGAGCGTGCATTGAAAAAAGTAGAAACAATCTATGACAGCATCCTGAAAATTTACGAAATCGCTGAGCGTGATGGCATGGCTTCCTACAAAGCTGCTGACCGCATGGCGGAAGAGCGCATTGCAAGTGTTGCAAGATCACGTAATACTTTCCTGCAAAACGGCAAGACTGTTTACAAGCGCTAATCTCGTTTTTTCTATTAAAGTTCATACTCCTGTCCGCTCTTTTTGTGGAGGGCGGTCAGGAATACATAAACGGTTTTCTTTGAATATTCATATTCTCGTTAATACGCAGGTTAGCTTTCCGAATGAAAGGAGAGATCGTGGTGTCTCAAGAGTTTGATCTAGTCGTCCTCGGGGGAGGTACCGGCGGTTATGTAGCGGCAATCCGCGCTTCCCAATTGGGAATGAAGGTAGCAATCGTGGAAAAGGAAAAGCTCGGTGGTACTTGCTTGCACCGTGGTTGCATCCCATCCAAAGCGCTATTGCGCAGTGCAGAAGTATTCTCCACCCTGAAGGAAGCTGACAAATACGGAGTCTCGGCAGGTGCTGTAGGCTATGACTTCACAAAAATACAAGAGCGAAAGCAAGGCATTATCGACCAACTTCACAAAGGGATTCAATACTTGATGAAAAAAGGCAGCATTACTGTCTTTGAAGGCTTTGGAAGAGTCATGGGGCCTTCTATTTTTTCTCCGCAGGCAGGTGCTGTGCGCATTGAAAAGGAAAACGGGGACCAAGAAATGATCGTTCCACGATTCCTTTTGCTGGCAACAGGTTCTCGTCCACGCACACTCCCAGGTCTGGTCATCGACGGAGCTTATGTGGTAACAAGCGATGAAGCGTTGCAGTGGGAGCAATTGCCTGCTTCTGTAGTCATCGTTGGTGGAGGTGTCATCGGGATTGAGTGGGCTTCCATGCTCAATGATTTCGGTGTAGAAGTGACTGTTGTGGAGTACGCCGACCGTATATTGCCGTTCGAGGATGAAGAAGTGAGCAAGGAATTGGCTCGCCTGTTGAAAAAGCGGAAAGTCAATATCGTGACGGGAGCAAAAGTGCTGCCTGAATCGTTGGAAAAAGGGGAAGGCAAAGTCTCTATTCAGGCGGAAGTCAAGGATGGAGTCCAAACCTTTGAAGCCGAAAAGGTACTCGTATCAGTAGGACGCCAAGCGAATGTAGAAAACATCGGTTTGGAAGCAACGGAAATCAAAGTCGAGCGTGGCGTAGTCGTGGTTAATGAATTTTTCCAGACCGCAGAGTCTCATATTTATGCGATTGGTGATGTTATTGGCGGTCTGCAATTGGCGCATGTTGCTTCGCATGAAGGGATACTCGCGGTAGAGCACATGGCTGGACAAAACCCGCACCGGATGGATTACACCAAGGTTCCGAAATGTACGTATAGCCGACCTGAAGTCGCAAATGTCGGACTCACTGAAAAAGAAGCAAAAGAACAAGGCTACGATGTGAAAATCGGCAAGTTCAGCTTTAAGCCGCTGGGCAAAGCACTGATCCACGGTGAGAATGACGGCTTTGTGAAGTTGGTCGTTGATGCCAAGACCAATGATTTGTTAGGGGTTCACATGATCGGTACACATGTGACAGATATGATTTCCGAAGCGGGCTTGGCCCGTGTGCTGGATGCGACTCCGTGGGAGATCGGTCAGACGATTCACCCACATCCATCCTTATCCGAAGCAATCATGGAGGCAGCTCAGGCTGTCGACGGAAAAGCGATACACAATTAGCAAGGAGGGAATGTAACGATGACAACCAAGCGACATGAGCAAGTGGGATTAACCGATGCACAAGTCCTTGACATGTATTATTACATGCTATTGGCCAGAAAAATTGACGAGCGTCAATGGCTGTTGAATCGTGCGGGCAAAGTACCGTTCGTGATTTCCTGCCAAGGTCAGGAAGCAGCGCAGGTGGGGGCAGCTTTTGCGATGGAAAAAGACAGAGATTTCTTGTGCCCGTACTATCGCGATCTTGGTTTGGTGCTGGTCTTTGGCCAAACAGCCCGTGATTGCATGCTGTCCGCCTTTGCGAAGGCAGAAGACCCGAATAGCGGTGGAAGACAGATGCCAGGTCACTTCGGTGGCAAGAAGTACAATATTTTGACGGGCTCTAGCCCTGTTACTACCCAAGTGCCACACGCAGTCGGTATGGCTTTGGCAGGTAGAATGAAGCAAAAAGATTTTGTTGTGTATGCATCTTTCGGAGAAGGCTCCAGCAATCAGGGGGACTTCCACGAGGGTGCGAACTTTGCGGGTGTCCACAAGCTCCCCGTTATCTTTTTCTGCGAAAACAACAAATACGCGATCTCTGTACCACTGAAAAAGCAGCTGGCTTGTGAAAGTGTAGCAGACCGTGCGATCGGTTACGGCTTCCCAGGAGTCAGTGTGGACGGAAACGATCCGATTGAAGTATATCGTGTCATGAAAGAAGCGGTTGAACGTGCTCGCAGTGGTCAAGGGCCAACGCTGATTGAGGCCGTTATGTATCGCCTTGTTCCGCACTCCAGTGACGATGACGATCGTGTGTATCGGACGAGAGAAGAAGTGGAAGAAGCGAAGAAAAAGGACCCGTTGATTGTTTTTGCTGAGTATTTAAGAGAGATCGGACTTTTGGACGAACACAAGGAAGCAGATATGCTTGCTCGTGTACAGTTGGAAGTGGATGAAGCCACTGAATATGCAGAAAACGCGCCATATCCAACACCAGAATCGACAATGACATACGTATACGGGGAATAAGGGGGGAGCTTTTATGGCAGTCATTTCTTTTATTGATGCAATTACAATGGCGATGCGTGAAGAAATGCGTCGCGATTCCAATGTGTTTATCCTCGGAGAAGACGTTGGCGTACGCGGTGGGGTTTTCCGTGCGACAAACGGATTGATTGAAGAGTTTGGCGAGGAGCGCGTGATTGATACGCCACTGGCTGAATCCGCAATTGTCGGTGTAGGGATTGGTGCGGCCGCTTACGGTATGCGTCCAATCGCAGAGATTCAGTTTGCGGACTTTATCATGCCAGCTGTGAACCAAATTGTCAGTGAGGCTGCGAAAATGCGCTATCGTTCAAACAACGACTGGCATTGCCCGATCACGATTCGTGCCCCATTCGGCGGCGGGGTTCACGGTGCACTGTACCACTCGCAATCTGTGGAAGCGATGTTTACGAACACTCCTGGTTTGAAAGTAGTGGCACCTTCGACACCTTATGATGCAAAAGGTCTTCTGAAAGCAGCCATCCGCGATGAAGATCCGGTGCTCTTTTTCGAGCACAAGCGCTGCTATCGTTTGATCAAGGGCGAAGTGCCTGAGGACGACTATGTGTTGCCGATTGGCAAGGCGGACGTCAAGCGAGAGGGCACAGACATTACAGTCATCTCCTACGGCTTGACTCTGCACTTCGCACTGCAAGCTGCGGAAAAGCTCGCACAAGAAGGCATCAGCGCGCATGTTCTCGATTTGCGCACATTGTATCCGTTGGACAAAGAAGCGATTGTAGAAGCGGCTTCGAAGACAGGTAAAGTATTGATCGTACACGAGGACAACAAAGAAGGCGGCGTTGGCGGTGAGGTAGCTGCCATTGTAGCAGAGCATTGCCTGTTTGATTTGGATGCACCGATTAAGCGTCTATGTGGTCCAGATGTACCAGCTATGCCATACAGCCCGCCGATGGAAAAATACTTTATGCTGAACCCGGAAAAAGTATTGGAAGCAATGCGCGAGCTGGCCAACTTTTAAGGCGAGGAGGACCAAGGATCATGGCAACGAAAGTACTTATGCCCCAGCTCGGAGAGAGCGTGACCGAGGGCACTATTAGCAAATGGTTGGTCAATGTAGGCGACACGGTCAAGAAATACGACTCGCTGGCTGAAGTGACGACGGATAAAGTAAACGCAGAGGTTCCTTCTACCGTTTCAGGACGTGTTACTGAGATCGTCGTGCCAGAAGGTGAGACGGTTGCTGTCGGTACATTGATCCTATATATAGAAGAGAGTGGTGCGGAAGGTGCAACGAATACGGCACCTGCTAGCACGACGGAAACCACGGCTCCACAAGCGCCTGCAACCGAGCAGCCAAAGGCAGCAACGCCAGCTGTATCCATTCAACAAGCACCAGTCGGCGATGGGCCAAAACAACGCTATTCACCCGCGGTTGTTATGCTCTCACAGCAACATGGCATTGATTTGTCCCGTGTTGTAGGGACTGGAGCAGGTGGTCGGATTACCCGCAAAGATGTCCAAGCGATTATCGACGCGGGCGGTCAAAAGCCAGCTGAGACCGTGAAAGAAACAGTCGCGCAGGCTCCTGTGGCAGCAGTCGAACAAACTACTGTCGTTTCAACGCCTGCGCCGGCAGCACCAGCACCAGCTCCAGCTTCGACTCCTGCTGTTTCCGTAGATATTCCGGTTGCAAGCGGTGATCAAGTTGTACCTGTAACATCTATTCGTCGTACGATTGCAAACCGAATGGTACAGAGCAAGCATGAAGCTCCACATGCTTGGACGATGGTCGAAGTAGATGTGACCAATCTCGTTAACTTCCGCAATCAGGCAAAAGGCGAATTTGCGAAAAAAGAAGGGCTCAACCTCACGTTCCTGCCGTTCTTTATCAAAGCGGTGGTAGAAGCGCTGAAAGAGTACCCGATGATCAATTCCACGTGGGCACACGACAAAATCATTGTGAAAAAGGACATCAACATCTCCATCGCAGTAGCTACGGAAGATGCTCTCTATGTTCCTGTCATCAAGCATGCTGACCAAAAATCTATTTTGGGCATAGCTAAAGCAGTCGATGATCTGGCAGCACGCACCCGTGCAGGGAAATTGACGATGGATGACATGACGGGCGGAACCTTTACGGTTAACAACACAGGCTCCTTTGGCTCTGTTTTGTCCCAGCCGATTATCAATGCTCCGCAAGCTGCGATTCTTAGTGTCGAGTCCATTGTGAAACGCCCTGTCGTTATTAACGACATGATCGCAGTGCGTTCTATGGTCAATCTGTGCATGTCCTTGGATCATCGCGTGCTGGATGGTCTGATTTGTGGGCGATTCCTGCAAAGTGTGAAACAAAAGCTCGAGAATGTAGGACCGGATACCAAGCTGTATTAGAGTGTCATTGAAGCCAGGTCAAGTAATGACCTGGTTTTTTGATGAAAGAAATGCAAAAAAATTTTTCCAAATCGATCATTACGTATGTAACTTTTTCAGAGGCATCATCGTCTTACCAATTGAAGCCGGTAAGTCTCTGAAATGATCTAGAAGAGATTCCCACCAGATAGCATTTGTGGTAGACTGATAGCGTCCTGCTAGAGAGATTTTCCAGATCAACGGTAAATATGGGAGGAAAAACATGGAGAAAAGTAAAAAAGCACTACCAATAGTGCTGGCATCAGCGCTGGCCGCTACACCTTTTGTTGCAGTACCGCAAGCATATGCAGTTGAAAAGTTGGATGTATCAGCTGACAACGATGGTGCCGGGAAAGAAAGTGAATATGATATTAAATTCACGCTAGAAGAAGACCTGGCGAGCGGAGATACCATTACGGTTGATTTCGACGATGATTTCGATGTGGATAAAGATATCAGTAAGAAAGATATTTCCGGTATAGATGTCAAAAGGGTAGAAGTGGATGGCAATGAAGTGACCATCACGGTGGATGAGGATTTTGATGAAGGCGATAAAATCTCGTTTACCATTAAAAAGGGAATCACAAATCCTGATGACAAGGGTACATATGACGTAAGTGTAGAAACCGAAAACGAGAGCTCTGACACAGACGAAGTTGAGATCAAAAAAAGCAGCTCCAGCAGCAGTAGCAAGTCCAAAAACGATTACAGCGTAACGCTGAGCAGCAAAGCAGCAGGCGAAAAAGTTAGCCTCAAACTCGGCAAAATTTCTCTGAAAGGCAGCGATGAGCTGGAGACGAGCTCCACGATTACCGTCACTTTCCCAGAGAAAGGCATGTTGCCTTCAAGCATTGATGAAGACGATGTAAAAGTAAACGGTTATACAGCGAAATCCGTCAGTATTAGCGGTAGCTCGGTAGATATCAAGATTCCGAGTGGAGCAGACTCGGATGATTACATTACGTTGGAATTTGACAAATCTGCTGGCATTGAGAACCCTAGTTCTGGCGACAAATATGTTTTCAAAGTGAAATACGATGGTACGACATATGAGTCAGATGAATTCGAAATTACGAAAAACGGCTCCAGCTCAAGCAGTGCTTCCGACAGCTTCACGGTTAATCTGTCCGATCCAGGTGCAGGAGCTCGCACTAGCTACACGTTTGATGCTGACTTCGGCAGCAAAGAGTTGAAAGAAGATGGAGAACTGATTCTTGAGTTCCCGTCCTCTGATATGGTACCGGGCATTTTGACAGCATCAGACTTTTTACTCAATGGGAAAGCAGCGAAGAAAGCTAGTGCACTCGGAAACAAAGTTGCCTTGGTTGCACCAACCGGCTTCAAAGCGACTAGCAAAGTGAAGGTTGAAGTTACTTTCGGAGCGTGGATTTCGAATCCAAAAACGGCTGGCAACTACACGTTGAAGGCTACTGTATCCGGAAGAACTCTGGAATCCAAAGCCTTTAGCATCGGTGGCTCTTCGGTGAACCCGACGCCAACTAACCCAACCAACCCGACCAATCCAGTTCCTGTACCAAATACAAATACGAACAACAGCACTGCAACTATCGCATTGACACAAAATGCACTTGGCAAGCAGACGGGTGTGAACGTGGCAATTAAAGGATTGGGTGTTGGTCTGCAAAAGCAACGCGATTTCATCGAGATCGTATTCCCGGTAGGCTACAAGGTACCGGCTTACATCGCGCCAGCTAACATCTCTGTGAATGGTGTAGGTGCGAATTTCGTTGCAGTTCGTGGACAAAACGTTCTGATTTATCCGTCTCAGGATATTCCTGCGGCAACAAATGCTAATGTCGTGATCAATCCAGCGGCGAACATCGTAAATCCTGCTGTGAAAAACACATATAGCATCAGCGTATTTACTTCCGAAGAAAGAGGTTTGCTGTTTGCTCGTGCTGTTGGTGTAGGGATGCCTTCCCCGGCTCAACCAAAGCCTGCAACGCCAACACCGCAACAACCGTCGACAGCAATTCCAGCAAACGCGGCTTCCTTTAAAGTAAATACAGCAAGCTTCACCCTGCAAGGCAAAACGTATCCTCTCTCTGTAGCTCCTTACATTGAAGCAAATACGACCATGGTTCCAGCCCAATTCTTTAAAGAAGCAATGGCACTGACTACGCAATGGAACAATACAAGTGTTGCTGTTATCAGTGGAACCAAAGTCGTGAAGTTTACAGTTGGGTCGAAAAAAGCAAAAGTAGGCAATACGGAAATTCAACTGCCAACACCTGTTGTTCTCAAAAACGGTATGCCAATGATTCCAATCCGTACCGTTACGGATAATCTTGGTTACAAAGTCGGCTGGGCTGCTCCAAGCGTATACGTATACAAATAAAAACAAGCTGGGACAAACGAAAAACCCCTTTCCGCTTTTCGGTCGGAAAGGGGTTTTTACTTGTTTATCATCCCTCGTTTATTGAAAGTAAAAAAACGTGGGAACGATGAGTGAGAGTATTAGAATACCGATCAGGATTTTGGCAAAGAGCGATTGATGTCTCATTCTAATCAAACCTCCTTTCAAGGTAAAGAGGAAATTATCAGGTGATTCTGTAAGTGGCTGTGCTAGAATGAAGAAAAGGATATCATTGGCTTTCTTTTTTCGTCCATGCTGAAATTGTACCGAATTGTAGCCAATGAGACAACCACTTACAAAAGGATGATGATTCATGAGCGCACCGAAAAAAATTGCCCATATTGGCATTGCGGTAAAAAGCTTGGAAAAGACGCTTCCCTTTTATACCGAGCAATTGGGATTGGAGTTGGTTGGAACCGAAATCGTGGAGAGCGAACAAGTACAAGTGGCATTTTTAAAGGTCGGGGAAAGTCATATTGAATTACTAGAGCCGTTGAGTGATGAGAGTCCGATAGCAAAGTTTATGGAAAAACGAGGAGAAGGCATCCACCACATTGCTTTTGATGTAGACGACGTTACTGGTCGTTTAGCCACATTAAAAGAGCAAGGTGTACCTCTTATTCACGAGATCCCCAAAGCGGGTGCGCACGATGCGTTGATTGGATTTTTGCATCCGAAAGCAGCGAATGGCGTTTTGTATGAGCTGTGCCAATATCCGAAAGAATCATAGGCGTTTACGTAGTAGAAAAAATTTTTTTGCGGTATACTGGAACTTGTGAATATGTACCAAAATCGGGCAGTACGATCAGGAGGTAACGAGTGTGAGTACGATCAACCAAGAGCGTTTGTTAAATGAATTTTTAGAGCTCGTCCAGATTGACAGTGAAACGAAGAACGAAGCAGAGATCAACAAGGTGCTCAAAGAAAAACTGATTGCGATGGGCTTTACCGTAGAAGAGGATGACGCAGCAGCGAAAACCGGACATGGTGCCAACAATCTGATTGCAACCTTGGAGGGAACTGGAAAAGGTCCAACCATCCTGTTTAGCAGCCATATGGATACGGTTGTACCAGGAAACGGAATCAAGCCTCAAATTCGCGATGGCTACATTTATTCTGACGGAACGACGATCCTTGGTGCCGATGACAAAGCAGGAATCGCGGCGATCTTTGAAGGGATCCGCAGCATGAAAGAGCAAAACTTGCCTCATCCAACGATCCAAGTCGTATTGACTGTAGGAGAAGAGTCCGGACTTGTAGGCTCCCGTGCAATGGATTCCAGCCTGCTGAAAGCAGAAATGGGCTTCATTCTCGATTCGGAAGGTCCGGTTGGAAAAATTACAGTAGCTGGTGCTGGTCAATACCGCATCGTAACTAAAATCCACGGCAAAGCAGCGCATGCAGGTGTGAATCCTGAGGATGGCATCAGTGCTATAACGGTTGCTAGTAAAGCAATTTCCCGTATGCCACTGGGCCGTATTGATGCAGACACAACTGCAAACATCGGTCGCTTTGAAGGTGGTAAAGCGTACAATATCGTAACCGATTATGTAGAAATTTGGTCCGAGGCTCGCAGCTTGGTTATGGACAAGCTGGAAGCTCAAGTGAAGAAAATGACGACAGCATTTGAAGAAGTGGCAGCCGAGATGGGGGCGACTTGTGAAAATGAGGTTATTTTTATGTACCACGGCTACAAATTCAATGAAGAAACGCCTGTTGTACAAAAAGCGATTGCAGCGGTTAAACGTGTAGACCGCAATCCGGAGCTGGTTGCAAGCGGCGGCGGAAGCGACGGTAACGTATTTAACGGCTACAACGTGCCAAGCGTAAACTTTGCCATCGGCTATGAAGAAATCCATACAAAAAACGAGCGCATGCCAATCGCAGAACTGAACAAAGCGGCTGAGTTGGTGCTTGCTGTTATTGCAGAAGTGCAAGAGTAACCAAAAGACAGGTCGGAATCTCTGAGAGGGGGTTCCGGCCTTTTTGTTTGTTCGCTTACTTGTTTGCATGATTGAGACAACCACTGTTCATCATAGACTGAATAGAAAGCTCGAGGACGAGGCAGGAAAGAAAGGGGGAAGCTGAGTGCTCCGTTTGGCGGTGGGGACGGTCCAAAAAGTTCTGGAAAAGCAAACAGGGATACAGATACTCGAAGTCCGGACAGAATCGGTTGCTGGATACAAAGTGGAGAGAGTGCTGTCTTTTTTACAGGAGGATTACAACAGTGGCGATTTGCTTTTGATGAATACAACAGCTGTTCATCTTGAATTGGGGACAGGCGGGTATCACTTTGTCGTAGGGAAGGTTTCCCAACCGGAAGAAACTGATGTCCTTCCGAATGAGTGGGGGCATGTCATGAAAATGCGCTATTCGCCATGGCAGCTCGCGGTTGATTCGGTAGAAGAACAGGCCAGCCCATATCACCCCTTGTTTGTACAAGAAGATTTATCCCTGGAAGGTACTCCTGTTTTGATCAGCGAGCTACACAGTCTTCTACCTGTTGCTGTCCTTGCTTTGCATAAAGAAAATCCTAATGCTCGTATCGTATATGTCATGCCGGACGGCGCATCCTTGCCGATTGCCTTGAGTCAGCACGTCCATCAATTAAAAGCAGTCGGGAGCTTGGCTGCGACAGTGACAACAGGTCATGCGTGGGGCGGAGATCGCGAGTCGTTGACGATTCATAGTGGCTTGTTGGCAGCGCGGCATGTAGAGCATGCCGATATCATTATTTGTATGTTGGGACCTGGGGTAGCAGGTACGGGTACATCTTATGGCTTCTCGGGAATTCAGTTAGCTGAGGTCATTCATGCCGTATCTACTCTTGGAGGAACACCCTTTTTTATTCCTAGAATCAGCTTTGGGGACACACGTACCAGGCATTACGGTGTCAGTCACCATACCATTTCGATATTAAACAGATTTGCTCTTTGTCCTGTTTTAGTTACAATCCCGATTTTCGGGGATGAAAGAGATGAACTACTTTCACGGCAAATGAAAACAATAGAAGTGGCGGGGAAGCATATTTTGGTAAAGGGAAAAGTCCCAGACCTGTCAGAACTGGCTTCGCTGGAAAAGAGGTATGGCTTGTCCTTTTCTACAATGGGGAGAAATTGGCAAGAGGACCCTGCACCTTTTCAAACGGCATGCATGGCGGCCGATTTTGTAGGAAAAAGTGTGGGCTACATCATCCAAAGCGTTAACGACGCCCCGCATTCGCCCGCTTCATTAAGTACTCTTGAAGAGTTAGGTCTTTATTTGACCAGGAACGAAGTGAAGCCTTGATCTCCCAAGCTTTCCCGACCATACGCAATTGCTTTTCGCTAACATATGTTTTCATTCATGATCTCCTCCGATACAATAAGGTGGACAAGCTCTATGCTCCCAACTTATGGAGGGAATTGATGATTTAGAACGACTTTATGGAAAAAGGATGATGACGACAATGAGTAAATATGATCACTTATATGAAAAAACCATTTCCAGTCAACCGATTTACGACGGAAGAATTATTAAGGTGAAGGTAGATGAGGTGCTTCTGCCCAATGGCAACACAGCCAAGCGAGAAATCGTGAATCATCAAGGAGCGGTTGCCGTGTTGCCGATTACCGATGATAACAAAATGGTTGTGGTTCGACAGTTCCGCAAGCCATTGGAGCGTACGATCGTGGAAATCCCAGCAGGAAAACTGGAGCCAGGGGAAGAGCCACTTGCATGTGCAATGCGCGAGTTGGAGGAAGAGACGGGCTACGTTGCAAGTCAGTACACACCGCTCAGCTCTTTTTATACATCGCCAGGCTTCGCGGATGAAATTTTACATGTCTTTGTCGCCACTGGTTTGAAAAAAGGAGAAAGCAAGCCAGACGAGGATGAGTTCGTTGATGTGCTGGAAGTAACACTCGAAGAAGCACATGCCCTGCACCAAAGTGGAGAAATACGGGATGCCAAGACAGTCGTGGCATTGTTTGCGTGGGAAAACAAAATGCTGCGCGAACGTGGATAGAACCATGCTCCCTTCCTATTTTTGCGACATGCATATTCACATCGGTGGTACGTGGACAGGTAAACCTGTGAAAATAACGGCTTCTCGCCAAATGACTCTCACCAAAATTTTGGAGGAGGCCTCAGATAAAAAAGGGATGGATGTTATCGGGATTATCGATGCACATTCGCCGGAGGTTCAGGATGAGCTGGTAGATCTGTTGGAAAAGGGATTAGCGACTGAACAGGAGGATGGGGGAATTTCCTACAAAGATACGTTGCTAATCTTGGGGTGCGAAGTAGAAATCAAAGAGCCAGGGCGTGGTGCAGCCCATTTTCTCGTTTATTTGCCGAAGCTGCAAGAAATGAAGCAATTTACCGCATGGCTGTCTGAACGCTGCAAAAATGTGCAATTAAGCTCTCAGCGTATCTACACATCACTGAAGGAATTGCAAGCCTGTGTCCATCAGTTGAAGGGTCTTTTGATCCCGGCACATATTTTTACGCCGCATAAAGGGTTGTACGGGAGCTGTACGGATTCGATGGCCGAAGTGCTTGATCCTTCGCTCATCTATGCGGTTGAGCTGGGATTGAGTGCGAATACCATTATGGCGGACCGTATATCCGAGCTACATGACAAAACCTTTCTCACAAACTCAGATGCCCATTCTCTGGCGAAGATAGGCCGGGAATATCAAGCGGTGTATATGCAAGAGCGCTCCTTTGAAGAGTGGGTAAAAGCCATTAAGCGCATCGGTGGAAGAGGGGTTCATGTAAATTACGGTCTACACCCTGAGCTTGGCAAGTATCATCAGACGGCATGCCAAGGTTGCCAGTCTTTGCTCGCGGCGGATGCTTCAGGAAAATGTCCGGAATGCGGCTTCCAACGAATTGTGCGAGGGGTTGCAGCGCGCATTGATCAGCTGGCGGATGTAGAGGCTGGCCAGCATCCGGTATTCCGTCCTCCTTATATCGAGCAAATCCCGTTGGAATTCATCCCGGGAATTGGTCCAAAATTGTTGGACAAGCTGTATCGGTCGTTTGGTACACAGATGAACGTATTGCATCGCGTGAACGAAGAAGAGCTCACCCATGTTGTCGGAGAGAAAATCGCTTCGCTCATCGTACAAGCACGCGAGGGAAAGCTCTCTGTCCAAAAGGGCGGCGCCGGTACTTACGGAAAGATCATCCCGATGTAGGTTGTCATAGGGGAGAACTCGTCCGCATAAGCTGTACAGTAATCAGCCAAGCGGGAGGCGACGAAGCGTGCGTTCACGAGTCGGACAAACTATCCAATCCTATGCGAGAGAGCATCAGTCACTCTACTGGTTCACGATCGTCCTGTTTACGATGGGCATTATTTTCGGAGCCGTCCTCGTCAATTCACTGCCATTGTCACAGAAGCAGGAGCTGTACGGTTTTCTGCAATATTTTTTTAACAGTCTTGGCAGTGATGGAATCCCTGAGACCAGTGCCCATTTTCAGCAGGCGTTTGGTCATTATGCCAAAACCATTGCGATCATGTGGGTGCTGGGATTGTCCATTATTGGGTTGCCGATGATTTTGTTGATGCTCTTCCTAAAAGGAGTCGTGGTCGGTTTCACCGTCGGTTTTTTGGTGAGTCAGCTCCAATGGCAAGGTGTAACATTTGCCATGGTGGGTGTTCTCCCGCAAAATTTATTAGTCGTCCCTGCCCTTTTTATTGTAGGCGTCAGCGGAATTTCGTTTTCTCTTCGACTCATACGAACGAGAGTGCTGAGCAAAAGAGATGTTATCATGCCACACTTTATGGGCTATACCGTCCTTGTTCTTAGCATGCTGGCGGTATTGACGATTGCAGCCTTGTTTGAAACCTTCATTTCCCCTAGGCTGATGCAGCTTGTGCTTAATTAAGAATAATTCTCAGGTAAGAACTTATGCATTTGACTTATTCGATGCCCCTCTACTATAATAGGAACAGGTTTCATGCGAGCGGGGAGGGGCATTAATGTTGGAAGAAAAATTAGAGAAAATTAAGCAGCAGTTGCATTCACAGAACTACAAGCTGACACCACAGCGTGAAGCCACTGTTCGCGTGTTGTTGGAGAATGAAGAAGATCACTTGAGTGCGGAAGATGTTTACTTGTTGGTGAAGGATAAAGCACCGGAAATCGGGCTTGCTACCGTATACAGGACATTAGAGCTGTTGAGCGAACTGAAGATCCTTCATAAAATGAATTTTGGCGATGGCGTAGCTCGTTACGATCTTCGTGATGATAATGCTGCCTATCACCATCATCACCTCATTTGCCTCAATTGTGGTACGGTGGATGAAATTTTTGAAGATCTGCTTGTCACAGCAGAAGAAAAAGTCAAGAATGTTTACAACTTTTATATTACCGACCACCGATTGACCTTCTACGGGATCTGCAATCGTTGTGTAGATAAAGTGAACGTGGAGGACTTCAAATAAAGTCGACTTCTCTGGGAACGGAGAAGTTTTTCTTTTTTCATCGGGAGCTTTTGTAATGGCAGACCTAATCCTGTGGAATCCTAAGCGAGGATCGATCCGAATGGAGCGAGGGACAAGTGCATATAAATGAAAGAAAGTCTGTAAGGAGGCTCACCGATGAAGGTCTCTTATCGCCGCTTGATGGAGGGTCTTCGTTTCTTGCTTCTTTTCATTACCTGCACCTTGCTCTCCTACGGCATCATTACCTTGCTGGCGGACAAATTTCTCCCGGCAAACCCTTATCATGAACCACATGGGAATGCGGTGAAGGTAGTAAAAGTCATCAACACCTCTCAGGCGCAGGATTTTGACGGATATGTCGCACGTCTGCAGCTCTTTTATTTAACGGGAGAGTAATGCAAGTGTGAGTTTTTTACCTGGAGAAGCAGGAGTTTCTTTTTCTTTGTGGAAAGCAATACAAGATACTTATCAGCTGAAGGGGACAGCTTCATGGACAGTCTGATTGATCAGTTTATTCATTTCCTGACTGTGGAGAAAGGGTTATCGAGAAATACCCTGGAATCCTATCAACGGGATATGGTGGCCTTTACCTCGTACTTACAAGAGCAAGGTGTTGCTCGAATAGAGGATTCTACTCGGACGCACATCATTGGGTACTTGCTTGTTTTACGGGAAAAAGGACGTGCTACAGCAACACTTTCTCGCAATATGGCATCGATACGAGCGTTTTATCAGTTTCTCATTCGGGATAAATACATAGATAAGGATCCATCCATTCATCTGGAAACACCGAAGATTGAAAAACGCTTGCCGAAAGTGCTTTCTGTTGAGGAAGTGGAACGTCTTTTGGAAAGTCCTCCTGTCAATCATCCTGCCGGGCTGCGGGACAAGGCGATGCTTGAGCTTTTATATGCGACAGGCATTCGCGTCTCGGAGTTAGTCAATCTGGATAGTGCTGATGTGAATCTGGATATGGGCTTCGTCAAATGCTTGGGAAAAGGATCAAAAGAGCGAATCATTCCGTTAGGCTCGGTTGCCATTCAAATGGTTCGCCACTATTTGCAAGCAGGGCGCCCCAAGCTGGTAAAAGGAACTGGCGATACTGCATTATTTCTGAATCACTTGGGTAAACAAATTACACGGCAAGGTTTTTGGAAAATTATTAAACGCTATGCACAAAAATCGAACATCCGTGCTGAGATTACACCCCATACGCTTCGCCACTCTTTTGCCACTCACTTACTGGAAAATGGAGCCGATTTGCGCTCTGTTCAAGAGATGCTTGGGCATGCTGATATTTCAACCACCCAGATTTACACACATGTGACCAGAACGCGGATTAAGGACATCTATGCCAAGACGCATCCGCGAGCATGAGTATGAAAAAACGATCGACTCCGCCTGATTGTCGGGCGGAGAAAAATTTTCTGAATCAGGTCAGACGTCTGACGACTTGATTTTGGAATTCGAATGACTGGTAAACAGGAGGCGTTAAGATGCAGTATTCACGAGTTTTTTTGATCGTCATGGACAGCGTAGGGATTGGCGAACAACCTGATGCGCCTAAGTTCAATGATGCAGGAGCGAACACCTTAGGTCATATCGCGGAACGAGTTGCAGGATTTTCATTGCCTAACTTACAAAAATTAGGTTTGGGAAATATAGCGCCACTCCAAAATGTCGCGCCAGTTGCAACCCCTATGGCCCATTATGGAAAAATGCAGGAAATCTCTATGGGAAAAGATACGACGACGGGTCATTGGGAAATCATGGGTCTGCATGTATCTACTCCGTTTAACACGTATCCAGACGGATTTCCTCAAGAATTGATCTCAGAATTTGAGCAACGTATCGGTCGCAAGGTGCTCGGGAACAAAGTCGCTTCGGGGACAGACATTCTCGACGAGCTTGGCGAAGAGCATATGAATACAGGGGCAGTGATTGTCTATACATCTGCGGACAGTGTATTCCAGGTGGCAGCCCACGAAGAGGTTGTTCCACTGGAAGAGCTGTACCATATATGCGAGGTAGCTCGTGAGTTGACGCTTCGTGATGAATTCGCCGTTACTCGTGTCATTGCGCGTCCATTTGTTGGACAGCCGGGCAATTTTAGCCGTACGGCAAATCGTCACGATTATTCCGTGAAGCCATTTGCTCCGACAGTCATGAATCGTTTGCAAGATGCTGGCCTTGCTTCTATTGCCATTGGAAAAATCAGCGACATCTACGCAGAAGAGGGCGTTACCCAATCTATCCGCACCAAAGATAACATGGACGGAGTGGATCAGATTCTGGGCACGATGAAACAATCGTTTACGGGCCTTTCCTTTGTCAATCTCGTAGACTTCGATGCGAAGTTCGGTCATCGCCGTGATCCAGAAGGGTATGGTCAGGCATTGATGGAGTTCGATGCTCGCATTCCTGAGCTTTTGGAAGCGCTACAAGAAAATGATTTGCTGGTCATCACAGCAGACCATGGAAACGATCCTGTACATCATGGCAGCGACCATACCAGAGAATACGTTCCGTTGCTTGTCTATCACAAGGGTATTCAAGCTGGACAGCATTTGGGCATCCGTGAAACATTTGCGGACTTGGGTGCGACCATTGCGGACAATTTTGGAGTAACTGCTCCAGTGATTGGGAAGAGCTTCCTTAATCATTTATAAAGGTTAAGCAAAAATAAACATTTATATAATAGAAGAAACACAAAAAAGGAGAGAGTTAAATTGGCAAATTTCCATGACGCAGTAGCATATATCGAACCGAAATTGACAGAAAAACCAACCATTGGTCTCGTACTCGGATCAGGGCTGGGTGTCTTGGCAGATGAAATCGAAAATCCAGTGATCATTCCTTATCATGAAATCCCTGGCTTCACTGTGTCCACCGTTGTCGGCCACAAAGGACAACTCGTGATTGGTAAGCTGCAAGGCAAGCAAGTCGTTGCGATGCAAGGTCGTTTCCACTTTTATGAGGGACATGGACTGGATGCCGTTGTTTTCCCAATCCGTGTCATGAAGCTGCTCGGCGTAGAAACCATTATTGTGACCAATGCGGCTGGAGGAATTAACGAAGGCTACAATCCAGGCGACCTCATGCTGATTTCCGATCACATCAACATGACGTTCCGCAATCCTTTGATCGGTGCAAACGATGAACAATTGGGAGCACGTTTCCCGGATATGTCTGAGGCTTATTCCAAACAGCTCCGCAAGCTGGCTCATGAAGTTGCGTCCGAGCAAGGAATCCAGCTCCGTGAAGGTGTATATGCAGGTCTGCTAGGTCCTAGCTATGAAACTCCAGCAGAAATCCGTATGTTGCGTTTATTGGGTGGGGATGCTGTAGGGATGTCAACTGTACCAGAAGTAATCGTGGCACGACACATGGGTGTGAAGGTGCTTGGTATTTCTTGCATTAGCAACATGGCAGCAGGTATCTTGGAACAACCTCTGTCCCATGATGAAGTAATGGAAACAACAGAAAAGGTAAAATCGCAATTCCTGGCTCTGGTCAATGGCATCGTAGCCAAAATGTAAGTAACGGATTCGGAGGGATTAGCAATGCGTATGGTCGATATGATCGCCAAAAAACGTGATGGCGGAGAACTGACAACAGAAGAGATTCAATTTCTGGTGACAGGCTATACAGATGGAAGTATTCCTGACTACCAAATGTCCGCTTGGGCAATGGCAGTCTTTTTCCGTGGCATGACTGCGAGAGAGACAGGAGATCTAACCTTGGCAATGGCAGGGTCAGGCGAACAGCTTGACCTGTCTTCCCTGCAAGGAATTAAGGTAGACAAGCACAGTACAGGCGGAGTAGGGGACAAGACTACTCTTGTTGTTGCGCCATTGGTAGCGGCAGCAGGTATTCCTGTGGCAAAAATGTCCGGGAGAGGTCTTGGATACTCTGGAGGCACCATTGACAAGCTGGAGTCCTTCGCAGGTTTTGAAGTAGAACGCACACGCGAGCAATTTTTGCAGCAGGTGCGTGATATTGGCGTGTCCGTAATCGGGCAGTCTGGCAACCTGACACCTGCCGATAAGAAGCTGTATGCTCTGCGTGACGTGACAGCTACTGTAGAGGCTGTGCCGTTGATTGCAAGCTCCATTATGTCCAAGAAGATTGCCGCTGGAGCAGATGCCATCCTGCTTGACGTAAAAGTAGGCAAGGGCGCATTCATGAAAAGTATTGAAGAGGCAGAAACACTAGCAAATGCGATGGTTGCAATCGGCAGCCAAGTAGGGCGTAAAACGGTGGCAGTTATCAGCGATATGAACCAGCCGCTTGGTTTTGCTGTGGGCAATGCGCTGGAAGTGAAAGAAGCGGTGGAGACACTTGCAGGTAGAGGTCCTCGCGATTTGACCGAGCTGGTATTGGCTATTGGCGCCCGCATGCTTGTTATGGGTGGGCTTGTTACTGATGTGGAAGAAGGACGTAAGAAGCTCGAAGACCTGATGGCTTCCGGAAAAGCAGTGGATAAACTGGCGGAAATGGTAGAGGCTCAAGGCGGAAATAAGCAGGACGTCTATGATTTGTCTCGTCTGCCGCAAGCAAAGATCATTCATACCGTTACAGCCGAACAGGACGGCTTTGTAAGCGCGATTGATGCGGAAGCGATTGGCCATGCTTCTGTTGTCTTGGGTGCCGGCAGATTGACAAAAGAAATGCCGATTGACTTGGCAGTAGGTCTTGTTCTGCACAAAAAACGCGGGGATCAGGTGAAGGCTGGAGAGGTCTTGGTCACCATCCATGCCAACGAAGACCATCTTCTGCAAAATGCCTTGAAGGAAATGGAAGAAGCCTTCCAGATTTCGACGGCAATCGACGGAGAACAGCCGTTGATTTACAAAATTATCGAAGCATAGAATGTCCGGATATTAGTTGATCAATCAAATAAAACAAGGCGTGCACAGCACATGAGCACGCCTTGTTTTATGAGTAAAAATACAGTTTCTCGAAAAAATATTGTTGATTAAATCTAGTTTTTCATATTCAATAGTAAGATGTAAGTCGTTTTTTTATTATATAAAATATATTTTACTGTTCGGATTGACTTTATAAAGTTTTATTATTCTACTTGTCAAATTTCGTTGACACCGCTATCATTTCAGATTACTTTTATTGTATTAGACTGTTTGTAAAAGATTATTGCGAAATTCGTAAAAAAATGATGGAGGTTCCCAGAAAATCGTATTTATGAAAAAGCTGGACCATGTCGACAGACAGATTCTGCAAATCCTCCATGAAGATGGGCGCATCCCATATACAGAAATCGCCCATCAACTAGGCGTGAGCGAAGGAACAATTCGATCGCGCATCACTCGTCTTTTGCAAGACGGAGTCTTTCAATTTGTAATACAACCCGATCCAGAGAAATTAGGATTACATGTGCAGGCTATCATCGGGTTAACCACAAAGCTAGGTTTGCAGAAAGAAGTGGCAGAAAAATTAAGCAAATTCTCTGCAGTACGCTTTGTAGGCGCTTATAGCGGTAAGCACGACTTGATCATCCAAGCGTGTTTCCATAGTAATGATGAGCTGATCACCTTTGTCAACGAACGACTCTCTCAAATTGAAGGAATTGCAGCTGCGGACGTTTCACTGGAACTGAAGCAGTACAAAGACACCTTCTCTTTCGTTCAAGACGACGAGGTGACCCTGCAATGAAAGGGGTTGATGCCTTCCAGCCGAAGTCAAGCAGCTTCGTGTAGTTTTCATTTTTTTTCGTCCTTTATTTTCAGAAAAAAGACAAAAAAGAAAAACGTACTGGGGGTTATTGCGTTGAAAAAGAATGTGTTTGCACTTGTGAGCTCGATTGCTGTATTAGGAACCGCCTTGGCAGGGTGCGGTGGAGGTCAACCAGCTGCCGCTCCACCGGCAGGAGGAACAACTCCAGCACCTTCACAGCCTGCAACACCTGCTGCTGAGAAGAAGCCACAAGTTTTAAAGATGAACCTTCATTCCGAGCCACCTACAGCTGATCCAGGGCTCGCAGAGGACACGACTTCAGGCGCTATTATTTTGGCAACCTTTGACGGCTTGACCCGTATTGGTACCGACGATAAGCCACATGAAGCTGCCGCTGAGAGCTACACCGTCTCTGATGATAAGCTAACCTACACATTTAAAATCAGAGATGCGAAATGGAGCAATGGTGACCCAGTAACAGCACATGACTTTGAGTATGCTTGGAAGCGTGCTCTCGATCCAAAAACAGCTTCCAACTACGCATATCAGCTGTACTACGTGAAGAATGGTGAAAAAGCAAATAAGGGCGAAGCTAAGCTTGATGAAGTAGGTGTGAAGGCACTTGACGATAAGACTCTGGAAGTAAAGCTGGAGAATCCGACTCCATACTTCCTGGAATTGCTCGCATTCCGTACCTACTTCCCAGTTAATAAAAAAGTAATTGAAGCAAATCCGAAGTGGGCAGGCGAAGCAAGTTCGCACGTCGGGAACGGACCTTTCAAAATCGAATCTTGGGAGCACAAGAGCAAGATGGTGCTCGTGAAGAACGAAAATTACTGGGATAAAGACAATGTAAAGCTCGAAAAAATCGAATTCTCCATGGTGGAAGACGAAAATACAGAGCTCTCCATGTTCGAAAATGGCGAAATTGATTGGGCTGGCGCACCGATGAGTGCTTTGCCAACGGATGCGATTTCAGCTTTGAAAGAGCAAGGCAAGATTCAAACCAAACCAATCGCGGGAACGTACTGGTACAAGTTCAATACCGAAAAGCCGCCATTTAATAACATTAAAGTAAGAAAAGCATTTGCCTACTCGATCGATCGCCAAGCCTTGATCGACAACATTCTCCAAACGGGCCAAATCCCGGCAACAGGCGCTGTACCTCCATCCATGGTGCTGAATCCAAATGGCTATTTCAAAGACAAGGATCTAGAAAATGCGAAAAAGCTTTTGGAAGAGGGACTGAAAGAGGTTGGCATGAGCAAGTTGCCACCGATTACCTTGTCCTACAATACATCTGAGGCTCACAAGAAGATTGCAGAGGCTATCCAAGATCAATGGAAGAAAAATCTCGGTGTAGATGTGAAGCTCGAGAACAAGGAATGGAAAGTTTACCTTGAAGATATGCATGAGGGTAACTTCCAGATTGGACGGATGGGCTGGCTGGGTGACTTCAATGACCCAATCAACTTCCTGGAGCTCTTCAAGGATAAGATGGGTGGAAACAACGATACGCGTTGGGAAAATGCAAAATATAAAGATTTGTTGAACCAATCCGCCAAGGAATCAGACCTCGAGAAACGTAAGAAAATTTTGGCAGATGCGGAGCAAATCCTGATGGATGAAATGCCAATCATGCCAATTTACTGGTACACGCAATCTTGGGTACAGAAACCTGAGGTTAAAGGTGTTCACCAAACTGGCCTGGGTGACGTGGATTGGAAAGGCGCGTACATCGAGTAATTTTATAACGAAGGAAACGGGATTTGCAGCAGAGGGTATATGGTTGCACATATACCTTCTGCTATGCAAGCCCTTCCCATAAATTTCAGCTGGCATGATTGCCAGCAAAGAGAAAATAGAGAGAGAAGCTTTACTGCAAGAGATCTAAGGGTTATTTACACAGCCGATTTTTACACTGTGTCGGCAGCGTTCCGCAGTGTAAACATGGGACGTGAAAGCAATCAAAAATCTACCAAGGGGGTAAGTTAGTTGATCCGTTATCTCGGTAAGCGCATCATTTTTATGCTCATCTCGCTCTTCTTAATTGTAACGGCCACCTTCTTCATCATGAAAGCAGTACCAGGTGGTCCATTTACATCCGAGAAGCAGGTCCCGCCGGAAATTAAGGCAGCACTAGAGGCAAAGTACAAGCTGAACCTGCCGTTGCATGAACAATACTTTGAATATTTGAAAGGTGTAGTAACATGGGATCTCGGTCCGTCGTTTACGGAGAAATCTTCGACTGTTAACGACATGATTAGTCGTGGTTTCCCAGTTTCTGCTCACTTGGGAGCACAAGCTTTATTGCTCGCTATCTTTGGTGGAATTACGTTAGGGGTTATCGCAGCACTAAACCATAATAAATGGCAAGACTATTCTGCAATGGTCATCGCCGTTCTGGGATTATCGGTACCAAGCTTTATTTTGGCGTCCTTTTACCAATACATTTTCGCTATTCAATTGGGCTGGTTTCCAATCGCGAAATGGGAAGGATTTGAGTACACCATCCTTCCTTCATTGGCACTCGCCGCATCACCGATGGCATTTATCGCGCGTTTGACGCGTTCCAATATGATTGAAGTTATGGGTCAAGATTACATCAAAACAGCAAAAGCAAAAGGATTGCACACTGTTGCCATTACAGTTAAACACGCAATTCGTAATGCGCTCTTGCCAGTTGTTACTTACCTGGGTCCACTGATTGCCGGTATCTTGACAGGTGCATTCGTTATTGAACGTATTTTCGGTGTTCCTGGTCTTGGTCGCGAATTCGTATTGTCTATTACAAACCGCGACTATACGGTAATTATGGGTACGACCGTGTTCTACTCCATTATCCTGGTTGTGATGATTCTGATTGTTGACATCGCATACACCTTGGTAGACCCACGGATCAAACTTTCGGACGCAGGAAAGGAGTAATGACACGTGCAAAACTTGACTAAAGAACATTTTGAGCCAATTTCCGTCGACCTTCGTCAAGCAGAAGCAATCAAGCGCCCAAGTCTCTCTTTCTGGTCTGACGTTTGGCGCCGTATGAGAATGAATAAAGTTGCAATGGCTTCCATGATCTTCATTGTTGCGTTGATCGTATGTGCCATTGTGGTTCCATGGCTTACTCCACAAGATTATTTTACGACTGATTTGGCTGGCAAGAACAAGAAGCCATCTGCTGAACACTGGTTTGGTACAGATGACTTGGGTCGTGACGTATTTGAGCGTATCTGGTACGGTGCACGTATTTCTCTGCAAGTAGGTCTTGCCGCAGCGTTTATTGATCTGATCATTGGTGTGATCTGGGGCGGTCTCGCAGGTTTCTATGGTGGCAGAGTAGATGAAATCATGATGCGTATTGCGGACATCCTGTTTGCGATTCCTTACCTGCTGGTTGTTATTTTGTTGATGGTAGTGTTAGAGCCTGGTGTCGGAACGATTATTATTGCCTTAACGATAACGGGATGGATCGGTATGGCCCGGATTGTGCGTGGTCAGATCCTTCAATTGAAAAATCAAGAGTTTGTACTGGCAGCGCGCTCCCTTGGTGCTGACGCCAACCGTCTGATCTTCAAACACTTGATTCCTAATGCATTGGGCCCAATCATCGTAACATTGAGCTTGACTGTACCTTCCGCGATTTTCGCAGAATCCTTCTTGTCCTTTATCGGGTTAGGGGTTTCGGCACCGATTGCATCGTGGGGAACGATGTCCAATGAGGGCTTGCCGGCCATGAAGTACTATCCATGGCGTTTGACTTTCCCGGCAATCTTTATTTCCATGACCATCTTGGCATTTAACTTGTTCGGTGACGGTCTGCGCGATGCAGTAGACCCACGCCTGCGTAAATAGGAGGGAACGTCGTTATGGAACGCATTCTTGATGTAAAAGACCTGCATGTATCCTTCCATACGTATGCAGGTGAAGTAAAAGCAGTCCGCGGTGTGAATTTTCACGTCAACCGCGGAGAGGCTGTAGCAATTGTAGGGGAGTCCGGTTGCGGTAAATCCGTAACCGCTCAAACCCTCATGAAGCTGATTCCTATGCCTCCAGGTGAAATTAAAAAAGGGCAAATTCTCTTCAATGGCGATGATATCGTCAAGAAGTCGAAAAAAGAGATGGAATCGATCCGCGGTAAAGATATCGGGATGATTTTCCAAGATCCAATGACTTCCTTGAACCCAACAATGACCATCGGTAGCCAAATTACTGAGGGCTTGATCAAACACCAAAACATGTCGAAAGCAGCGGCACGTGATCGTGCCATTGAGCTCTTGACCATGGTTGGTATTCCGCAACCTGAGAGACGTGTGGAGCAATATCCACACGAGTTCTCTGGCGGTATGCGTCAGCGTGCGATGATCGCAATCGCTCTCGCCTGTTCGCCGAAGCTGTTGATTGCGGATGAACCGACGACAGCTTTGGACGTAACGATTCAGGCGCAAATTTTGGACCTGATGAAAGAATTGCAAAAGAAAACCGGTACTTCCATTATCTTGATCACGCATGACCTTGGTGTTGTTGCTGAAATGTGTGACCGCGTAATCGTTATGTACGCAGGAAAAGTGATTGAGACAGGAACAGTTGACGATATTTTCTACAATCCGCAACACCCTTACACCAAAGGCTTGCTTCGCTCGGTACCACGTCTTGACTTGAACCGTGACGAGCCACTGACACCGATTTTTGGTACGCCGCCAGACCTTCTGCGTCCGCCAGTTGGCTGTGGATTCACTGCGCGTTGCGAATCAGCGATGCGTGTGTGCCAAGAGATCGATCCTGAGCTGAACGACATCAGCACGACTCAGCGAGCAGCTTGTTGGCTTCAGCATCCGCTTGCTCAGAACCGTGCGTAGAAGGAGGGATATCAGTGGATAAACGTGATAATTTGATTGAAGTACGCAATCTAAAAAAGTTCTTTTCAATTGGAGATAACACTCTGAAAGCTGTAAATGATATCTCGTTTGAGATCAAACGTGGAGAAACATTGGGCGTAGTAGGAGAGTCAGGCTGTGGAAAGTCCACTGCCGGTCGTACCATCTTGAGACTGTATGATGCGACTGAAGGGGACGTCCTATTTGAAGGCAAGAGCATCATGAATTTGAACCAGCAGGAAATGAAGGCAATGCGCCGCAACATGCAAATGATTTTCCAAGACCCTTACGCATCCTTGAATCCGCGTATGACGGTCGGGGATATCATTGGCGAGGCGCTGGATATTCATGGTCTGGCGACTGGTCAGAAGCGCAAAGAGCGCATCCAGGAGCTCCTTTCCTTGGTGAGCTTGAATCCTGAGCATATGAACCGCTTCCCACATGAGTTTTCAGGCGGTCAGCGCCAACGTATCGGAATTGCCCGTGCATTGGCAGTAGAGCCAAAATTCATCGTGTGTGACGAGCCGATCTCTGCTTTGGACGTTTCCGTACAAGCACAGGTTGTAAACTTGCTGGAACAACTGCAAGAAAAAATGGGCTTGACCTACATGTTCATTGCCCATGACTTGTCCATGGTAAAATACATTTCCGACCGTGTAGCGGTTATGTACCTGGGGAAAATGGTTGAGCTGGCAGAGAGTGATGCTTTGTATGAAAAGCCGCTCCATCCGTATACGCAAGCGCTGTTGTCTGCGATTCCGATTCCAGACCCAGAAGTTGAGCGTAACCGTGAGCGCATTGTATTGCAAGGCGATGTACCTAGCCCAATGAACCCACCAAGCGGTTGCCATTTCCGTACTCGTTGCCCGAAAGCAATGCCGGAATGTGCTGCATCCGTGCCTGTATGGAAAGAAGTAGAGCCAGGACATTTCGCAGCTTGTCATTTGTATAACTAAATCAATTACAAATAGCGAGTTCCGAGGCTACTCGTGCAGCCCGGAACTCGTTTCCCTTCATAAGGGAGGTTTTACCTCTGAAAAAAATGGGTATTGTACCCAGAGGCAGTTTTTTCAGGGGTATTTTTTCGGAGTTCTTGCACTGGAAAATTGTAGCAGTGATAAAGGGGGCAAGCAGCATGAGTAAATTTTTGTCGCCACGGTGGAAAAAGAAGGAGGGAATTTCGAATCTCTTAAAAAAAGTAAACCTGACTAGCCAAGTAGCAACGGAAAAGCTAAAAGGCTCTCTTGCTACAAAAATGATTGTGTTTGGTCTAATTCTTGTACTTATTATTATCGGTTCTTTACAATACATAGCCCTTTCCTTCTCGAAATCAACATTGTTTAGCATTACCTCTAACCAGGCGAAAATGCTGGCTGACCAGCATGCGAACAGCATGGAAGATGACATTAAAGCGATTGTGAACTCCACCAAATCGGCTGCAACCAAGCGTGTGATGATGACAGAGTTGCAACCTCTTATCATGGAGCAGTTTACTTTATTGCGCCAGACGCATAAAGAAGTATCCAGAATCTATTTGATCGACACGACTACCGGGAAGTCCTTGTATTCCTTGACCGGGACAAATGAGATTGACTTCAAGCAAAAGCAGTACTTCCAAAGAGCACTAACGACGAAATCCTTGGTTATTTCTGATGAAGAAATCGTTGAAGGCAGCAACAAGAGTTTTCTTTATATTGCGACACCCGTTGGGGAAAAGGCCGACGATACGAGCCGATTGTTTGTTGTTGGTTTTACGATTGATCAAATGATTCAAAAGATTCCTGAGATCTCTTTCATGGAAAATGGCTACGCATTTGTTGTTCGACAAGATGGTTTGGTTGTCGCCCATCAAAATCCGAACAACAACAACAAGCTTGTGCTGGCTGGCGACAAAGATTATGAAGAGATGCTTGCCCTGATGAAGCATGAGACAAGTAACAGCTTATTGTACTCGGATCATGGTATTGATTCATTTGCAGCTTTTGCACCGATTCCGATGTTGAAATGGAATGTGGTTTTGTCCACGGGAACCGACGAGGTGTATGGTGAAGTGGACGGAATGTGGCTGTACTTCGTACTCTTCAGCTTGCCGATCATCGGCCTCTCGGTTTGGGCGATTTGGTGGTTTGCGAAACGGATTCGGCTTTCCTTGTTTGCGATAGCCCGGGATATGGATCAAATCGGCGCCGGACATTTTAATATCAACGTAAAGGTAAACGGCAATGACGAGCTGGCTATGGTTGGCCGCAAAATGAATGACATGGCTGCTGAACTTCGCAAGCTGATTGCCCTAGTACAGGGACAAGCGACACAACTGAACGTAGCGACAGATGAGCTGACACTTTTTGCGCAAGAGAACAAAGGTGCCATTAACGTCATTACGGATAATATTTCAACGATTGCCCAACGCGTTTCTACGCAGACGAATGAAGTGCAAGCAACGGCCAATACCGTCTCGGAAATATCGGAAGGCGTTGAACAGGTGGCAGTGGCTGCCGAATCTACATCGGTTGCCACGACCCGTACGTTTGAGAGAGCGCAAAACGGAATGGAGTTAGTGGAGAACGTAATCAATACGGTAAGACGTGCCACTGGTGAGGTAGAACGTACTGCTGGGCAAATGCACAGTCTTCGTGAGAGGGCTCGTGAAATTACGAGCATCGTCGAAATGATTACAAGTATTGCATCGCAGACAAATTTGCTGGCGCTGAATGCAGCTATTGAGGCTGCTCGTGCTGGAGATGCTGGACGAGGCTTCTCGGTTGTAGCCAGCGAGGTTCGCAAGCTCGCAGAGGACAGCAGCTCCTTCTCTGAGCGTATCGCTGCCATTGCCCATTCGATCAATGATGAGGCAATGGATATGAGCAAGCATATGGACGAGATCGTTACCATGGTGAGCGGAGGCTTGCAGTCAGTAGAGTCTGTGGGTACTGCTTTCCAAAATATCGTGGCAGAGATTCAATCGGCTGCAGAGCAGAGCGAATCAATGACGGCGACCTCGGAAGAAATGGCAGCAGGTAATCAGGTTGTGACGAACTCCATGCAGCGTCTTGCCACTATGTCGGATGAAATTAGTGAATCCATCTCAGGTGTGGTAGAGACAGTGGATGAACAATTGAATTCGATCGCACGCATTAATGAAAACGTAGAGCAATTGAAAAAAATGGCGGACGAGCTAACGCAAAATGTGAGCCGCTTCGTCATTTAGGAAAGTGTCCCTTCTGTTAGTAGCAGAAGGGATTTTTTTGTCTAACCAGATGTGCTTTCGAGAAGAGAATCTAGCCGTTTTTGTGTGAATATTTTCCTTTCATGATGGTGAGAATAAAACCATGAATGGAGGGAAGAGACTGCTATGAAACGGAATGGATACCTCGCTCTATGCTTCGTTATGTGCCTTACCATCTTTTCTCCGATGGCTATTGCCAAAGAAAAGGCTGGACAGCAAAAGGGTGACAATCATTTTGCCCCACAAGCTTCATCCGCAGTGATGATTGAAGCGGATACGGGAACAGTCTTGTATGAAAAGAACGCCGATGAAAAAATGCCACCCGCCAGTATCACCAAAGTAATGACCATGCTTTTGATCATGGAAGCGGTGGAGCGGGGAGAGCTTAAGCTTACCGATAAGGTTCGAACAAGTGAAAGAGCAGCATCGATGGGCGGGTCGCAAATTTTTCTACAGCCCGGTGAAGAAATGACGGTTGAGGACATGATGAAAGGCATTGCGATTGCATCAGGGAATGATGCCTCTGTTGCGATGGCTGAGCACTTGGCTGGGACAGAAGAGAGTTTTGTCGAGCGGATGAATGAACGTGCACAGCAGCTCGGCATGAAAAATACGCATTTTGTCAACTCAAATGGACTTCCTGCCGCGAATCACTACTCTTCGGCAGCAGATATTGCGATCATGTCACGTGAGCTCTTAAAGCACGATGGCATCACGAAGTTCACCGGTACTTACCAAGACTACTTGCGAAAAGATACAGAAAGCCCCTTCTGGCTTGTGAATACGAATAAGCTAGTGCGTTTCTATGAAGGGGTGGACGGTTTGAAAACAGGGTACACAGGCGAAGCGAAATACTGTTTAACAGCGACTGCCAAACGTAACAACATGCGTGTCATTGCAGTCGTCATGGGTGAGCCTGATGTAAAAACGCGCAATAATGAAGTATCGACCATGTTCAATTACGCATTCACACACTTTCAGGTGATGCCGATGTACAAAAAGGGAGAACCTGTGCGTGCACTCGTAGTGGATAAAGGTCAGAAACCACAAATCAATGCGGTGACACCACATGCAGTTAGTTTGTTGATGAAAAAAGGAGAATCGGCCGATACCTACCAGAGGGAAATTGTCATCAATGAGGCGATTCAAGCTCCGATAGCAAAGAACCAAGTAATCGGCCACATTTTCATCCGCACGAAAGATGGCAAAGAAGTAAATCGAATTGATCTGTACCCAGAAGATCAGGTTGATAAAGCCAACATGTGGGAGATTCTCAAGCGAACCACCAAGAGCATTTTGATTAGCTACTGACAGACAGCATGAGCGCGAAAAGAATCGAGTTGCCCCGAATGGAAAGGCGCGGCTGCTCGATTTTTTTGTTCTTTTGTCGGCTGGCAGGAATTGGTTTCACTGAGGAAGAAAGAGAGTTTCTATCAAGGGAGAAGGAGTGTGGCAGCTATGAGTTTACGAGTTGCGATGGAGACACGGCAGGATGTGCTAGTGATCCGTTTGCAAGGTGAGCTTGACCATCATACGGCAGAGGAGCTGCGCAAGAAGGCAGATGATCTTTTGCGTACCTCTACTATTCGTCATATCGTGCTGAGTCTGGCTGATTTGACGTTTATGGACAGCTCTGGTATCGGGGTTATTTTGGGAAGATACAAGCAGATTTCTGCCCGATCTGGAGAAATGTACGTCTGCTCGATCAATCCTACGATCTATCGAATATTTGAGATGTCCGGGTTATTCAAGGTGATCAAGTTTCGCGAAAACGAAGCGGATGCTTTGCATGTTCTGGGGGTGGCGTAATGATGGTACAGCGTAACTTTATGTCAGTGTCGTTTGCAGCGTTGAGCCAAAATGAGGCATTCGCACGTGTAGCAGTTGCAGCCTTCATTTCGCAACTCGATATTACGATGGACGAGCTCGAAGAAATTAAAACCGTTATATCCGAGGCTGTTACGAATGCCATTATTCATGGTTATGACGAAAATCCAGAGGGTGTGGTACAGATCTCTGTACGAATTCAAGAGGACAGCATTGATCTGATTGTGGAAGACAATGGACGTGGAATTGAGGACGTGGAGCAGGCGATGCAGCCACTGTATACGACGAAACCGGAGCTGGAGCGCTCTGGAATGGGCTTTACGATTATGGAGAATTTCATGGATTCTTTGGAAGTGGCAACGGTTGTGGGTAAAGGAACAACTGTGCGCCTCACCAAACGCCTGGCGTTTGCCAAAGCCTTGCAAAATTAGGGGTAGTGCCTATGGGTGCCGATATCAAAAACGCGAGTCAACCATTTCTGACCAATGACCAAGTAAAAGAGCTAATCGCCAAAAGCCAAGCTGGAGACACGGAGGCACGGGAGCTTCTCGTCAATAGCAATATTCGGCTGGTCTGGTCCGTCGTCCAGCGCTTTATCAACCGTGGATATGAAGCGGATGATTTGTTTCAGATCGGTTGTATTGGCCTTTTGAAAGCCGTAGACAAGTTTGATCTCTCCTATGATGTTCGATTCTCAACCTATGCTGTGCCGATGATTATTGGGGAAATTCAACGCTTCTTACGCGATGACGGTACAGTCAAGGTAAGTCGATCACTCAAAGAAACAGCGAATAAGGTACGACGAACAAAGGATGAGCTGTACAAGCAATTCGGTCGCGCACCCACGATTGCGGAGGTTGCGGACGCGGTGGGGATTACGCCAGAAGAAGTCGTGTTTGCGCAAGAAGCAAATCGAGCCCCTTCTTCCATCCATGAAACGGTTTTTGAAAATGACGGGGACCCCATTACGTTGATCGATCAGATTGCGGATGAAGGGGTCAACAAATGGTTTGAAAAGATTGCGCTCAAGGATGCGATCAGTCGGTTGAGCGAGAGGGAACAACTCATTGTCTACCTGCGTTACTACAAGGATCAGACGCAATCGGAAGTAGCGGAGAGGCTAGGAATCTCGCAAGTACAGGTATCGCGCCTCGAGAAGCGCATTTTGCAAACGATCAAAGATCAAATTGAGCATTAACAGATGCGAACACTCCGGTCACTACGTGGCAGGGGTGTTTTGTTTTGTAATTACGACTCGACGTTTTTCGTGAAACAGAATGTGGCCGCTTGCGTCCGCAAATAAATGATCATTTCCGCTTATTTGCATGGCTTTTGTGGCTCGGCACATACTAGCGAATAATCAGGTATGTGATGGAAGGGGAAGGTACCATGAAAGACGCGTTGTTTCTGCGCCTGAGAAAGCGATTGGCCGTACAGCCACAAGCCATGATTACGCTTGGGGACATTTGCCAGCTTTACTGGGATGGAGAGCGCGAGGAAGCGTTAAAGCGGATGCCCATTTACCAGACAAAGCCAACGGATGGCAACTTGATCATTATCGATATTATGCAGGTGATTAAAAGGCTGCGTTCTGTCTATCCCGACGTGGAACTGGACGTACAGGGTTCTCCCCAAATCATTGTTGAGGTGCTCAATCCACGAAAGAAATCGAACCCGATCTTGGTGGCGATGGTGTGGCTTCTACTGTTCATTGGCTCAGGATTGGCGATCATGAATTTCCATACCGATGTCAGCATGATGCAGGTTCACGAACGAATCTACTATCTGATTACAGGTGAAAAAAGCCATCAGCCCTTGTGGATGCAGATTCCTTACTCCATCGGAATTGGTTTGGGGATGATTCTGTTTTTCAATCATATCTTCGAGAAAAAAATCAACGAAGAACCTAGTCCGCTAGAAGTGGAATTGTTTATGTATCAGCAAAGCCTGGATCAATACTACATACAAAATGAAAACAAGGAAAACCAACGGACGAAGAAATGAGTGTCATCAAGTGCTTATTGCTTATTTTGATCGGGCTGGGTGGAGGGCTTGCAGTAGGGAGCGGGCTGGTTGCGTTTATTACCGTTCTGGACATCATTCCAAGGTTGACACAATTAACAAATGCTCATCGATATATCCGCTCGCTGGAATGGGCCTTGGTGGCAGGAGCGCTTTTTTTTACGTTTATTGATTTTTTTCACTGGGGTGCTCGTTTGCCTGTTATCGTTTCTTCGATTTACGGGATATTCGCAGGGATATTTGTGGGGACACTTGCCGCAGGCCTAACAGAGGTACTGAATGTCTTCCCGATATTAGCGAAGCGGATCCACATGGATGGCAGTCTTCTCTTTCTGTTGATGGCAGTGGTTTTGGGAAAAGTGACGGGTTCCTTACTGCAATGGCTGCTCCATCTGTGAAATGGTAAATACCACTATTCATAGGCATCTTTAGAAAAAGGAAGGATATAGGAAGAAAGCTTACAAAGGGAGTGAAAGGGCATGGCAACCAAAACAAAATCCAAAAACCCCGGATCGATGCAGATGACCAAACAGCTGTATCAACAGCAGGCTTCCAAGTTCCAGCCCAAACGAAATGTTCTGCTTAACTCGTTTCGCGCTTTCTGGGTGGGAGGGACCATATGCTTGTTGGGTCAGGCCATTCAAAATATGTATATCACCTTCTTCGGATTTACGGAGAAAACGGCAAGCAATCCGACCGTTGCGACGCTCATCTTTCTATCCGTTTTGCTCACAGGATTAGGTGTGTATGACAATATCGGGCAGTATGCCGGAGCAGGATCAGCCGTTCCTGTTACAGGCTTTGCCAACTCGATCGCTTCTGCTGCCATCGAACATCGGAGCGAAGGGTATGTGCTTGGCGTTGGGGGAAATATGTTTAAGCTCGCTGGTTCGGTCATTGTATTTGGGGTTGTTGCCGCTTTCATTGCGGGAATAATAAAGAGCCTGATCAACATGTTTTTCTAAGGGAGGGCTGTCGGTGTCAAACAATCAACCAGTGAAACGAGTCAATCGGCAAACCTGGCACTTCGATCAAAATGTTCGTCTGCAAAGCTCGGCAGTTGCTGTGGGACCAAAAGAAGGCGAAGGACCGCTGGCGCACTTGTTTGATAAAATCCACGACGATATGTATGCAGGCCAACAGACATGGGAAGACGCCGAACGCCAGCTGATGGAGGATGCAGTGAATACCTTGCTGCAAAAGGCGGGGATCACGGGCAAGGATGTAGATATCATTCTCGCCGGCGACCTGTTGAATCAGAACATCACGACCAACTTTACGGCAGAAAAGCTGGCGATGCCCCTGCTTGGCATGTACGGAGCGTGCTCAACCTCGATGCTCACACTGGCAAATGCGGCAGCTCTGGTAAACGCAGGCTATGCAAACAGGGCGATCGCTGCTTGCAGTAGCCACAATGCCACTGCGGAGAGGCAGTATCGTTATCCCACGGAATACGGAGGACAGAAGCCCCCAAGTGCCCAGTGGACAGTGACAGGAGCCGGCGCGGGATTGGTTGGGATAGGGGGAAATGGTCCGCGCATTACATATGCGACGATGGGAAAAGTAGTCGACATGGGGATTAAAGACCCGTTTGACATGGGGACGGCGATGGCGCCAGCAGCTGCTTCAACGATCCAGACGCATTTTCAAGATACGGGGCGCTCCCCAGAAACCTATGATTTGATCGTGACTGGCGACTTGGCTGCTGTCGGGTACCCGATTCTAAAGGAACTCATGTTGGCAGAAGGATACGACATGGATCAAGTCTACAATGATTGTGGGTTGATGATTTACTCCCCTGATCAGGATGTATTTGCAGGTGGGAGCGGTTGTGCAAGCAGTGCCGTGGTCACGTATAGCTACATTATTGATCAACTCAACCGTGGGTTACTGAAAAACGTGTTGGTTTGCGCCACGGGAGCACTCTTAAGTCCGGTAAGCACTCAGCAGGGAAATTCGATACCGTGCATCGCACACGCGGTTGCGCTTGAAGGAGGCAGCTAATGGAATACCTGATTGCTTTTGTCGTAGGGGGATTGGTTTGTGTAGTAGGTCAGCTCCTTCTGGATGTTGGCAAGCTAACGCCTGCTCATGTCATGAGTACGCTGGTCGTGGCAGGAGTCTTTCTCGATTTTATCGGGGTGTATGACAAGTTTATTGATTTTGCAGGCGCAGGTGCGACTGTACCGATCACGAGCTTTGGTCACTCTTTGTATCATGGAGCCATCAGCGAGGCCGAACAACATGGGTTCATCGGTGTGGCAACGGGGATTTTTGAGGTTACGAGTGCGGGTATATCGGCTGCGATTGCATTCGGATTTTTTGCCTCACTCATTTTTAAACCCAAAGGGTAAGTCCAGGCAGTAAAAGGCGGTGACCCAGCATGGACACAGTGCGCCGGAAAGTCATAGTCGTGACAGACGGAGATCATATTGCCCAAAAAGTAATCGAGAATGTCGCTAAGCAATTTGGTGGTCGATGTATATCGCTGTCTGCGGGGAATCCGACCCCACTGCGTGGGAATCAGATAGTCGAACTGATTAAAATGACGCCATACGATCCTGTTATCGTCATGTTCGATGACAATGGTGATTACGGCAAGGGTAGAGGGGAGCGAGCACTCGAATACGTGGTGAAGCATCCTGATATCGAAGTTATCGGTGCGATTGCAGTAGCCTCGAATACACACTGGGTCAAGGGTGCGACTGTCGCTTATTCCGTAAACAACCAAGGACAAATTGTAGACGAAGCGGTGGACAAAGACGGATATGCAGACGAACAACTTCAGCATCAGATTTATGGAGATACCGTAGACATCTTGAATTCTTTGCATGTACCGAATGTCATTGGCATTGGAGATATAGGCAAAATGGAAGGCAGGGATAGTTTGCAAAACGGTTGTCCCATCACAACGAGAGCGGTGCAATGGATAATGGAAAGGAGCGGCGCTCATGGCACAGGTCACGGAAAAACGGCATCCCATCTCGACTTATCTTGAAGAGAATCAGAGGTATTTGAACGACAGACTCGGTGTTGGTAAGAGCTTTGATATTGGGGTCCATGATTTTTATGTGGGTCATACACGAATGTTGCTGTATTACATAAATGGCTTCGCAGAAAGCTTGCTCATTTCGCAAATTATGCGTGAGTTGAATGATGTGCGCGACCGTGAGCTGGCAGACGACGCTTTCGACCAGCTGTTCCACAAATTCATCCCTTTCTTTCAGCTCAGCAAGGTGGAAACAACAGACGAATTCATGGACAAATTGCTCGTCGGTCAAGTAGGGCTTATCATCGACCGATCGCGTCACGCGATCATTCTCGATGCAAAAATACTGCCAAATCGTTCACCACAGGAACCAGATACGGAGCGAATCGTTCGGGGAGCGCATGACGGATTTACAGAAGTGCTCATAACCAATACAAGTCTAACCCGGCGAAGAATTCGTGACCAACGGCTCCGTTTTGAAATCATGCAAATTGGAGAACGTACCAAAACAGACGTAGCTGTGGCTTACTTGCAGGATGTAGCGAATGAAGAGTTGGTCAACACCTTGAAGGAACGTCTGCAAAACATCCAGATAGACGGGATACCAATGGCGGAAAAAACGGTCGAAGAATTTATCATTGGACAGACGTTGAATCCGTTCCCGCTCGTCCGCTATACGGAGCGTCCTGACGTGGCAGCGGTGCACCTGTTGGAAGGGCATGTATTGATCTATGTAGACACATCCCCGAGCGTCATGATCACACCCGCGACCTATTTTCATCACGTACAGCATGCGGAGGAGTATCGCCAAACACCGGTGATCGGTGCTTATCTGCGCTGGGTTCGTTTTTTGGGGATCTTTGCTTCGGTTTTTGTTTTGCCTGTCTGGTTGCTTTTAGTCATGCACCCTTCCATGATACCGGAGCCACTTCATTTCTTAGGGATCAAAAAGATGGGTAGCATTCCTATTTTGGCACAATTCTTGATCGCTGAGGTTGGTCTGGACTTGATGCGGATGGCTGCCATCCATACGCCTGCGCCACTCTCGATTGCCGTAGGTTTATTGGCTGCGATTCTGGTTGGGGACGTGGCGATCAAGGTAGGACTCCTTGCACCCGAGGTTATCTTGTATTTGGCAGTGGCGGCAATCGGGATGTATGCGACTCCTAGTTATGAGTTGAGCTTGGCCAATCGACTTATTCGCTTGTTTCTGCTTCTCTTGGTGGGCTTTTTCTCTACACCGGGACTGATGATCGGACTTACGCTCATCCTGATTTTCTTGGCTTCCACCCGTTCGCTCAATACGCCTTACTTATGGCCGTTCATTCCATTCAACTACAAAGGGATGAAGGATATTGTGGTACGGCTGGCTGTGCCAAGCAAAAACAACAGGCCGAGTATCGTTCGCTCGCAAAATTCCTCCCGGCAATAATATTCTGAAAACGGATGACATCACCCATTGTCAAACGCACAACCTTGTAGTAAATTGTAGGGAAGCCTTACGAACAAAAGTTTCTGTATGGCAACTGACGCTCCATGTTGGTTGCCTTTCTCTATAAAAAATTGTCTATTTACATCATCGGTGCGAATGAATTGGGGAGGAAAAGGAACATGTACTTACACGGGACAAGTCGAGTGAATGAACAAGGAAACTTGGAAATCGGAGGCTGCGATACGACACAGCTAGCTGCTACTTACGGAACACCTTTATATGTGTATGACGAACAACAAATTCGCACCAAATGCCGGGAATTTGTCAAGGCGTTTCACAATACGGGTTTTTCGTTCCAGGTTGCTTACGCGAGCAAAGCTTTTTGCACGATGGCGATGTGCAAGCTGGTTGAAGAGGAAGGCTTGTCACTCGATGTAGTATCTGGCGGCGAATTATACACGGCTCTGCAAGCTGGATTCCCCGTAGAGCGCATCCATTTTCATGGCAACAACAAATCTCGTGATGAGTTAATCATGGCGCTTGATGCCAAAATTGGCTGTTTCGTTGTGGACAACTTTTATGAGTTGCATATCTTGGCACAATTGGCCGAAGAGCGGAATGAAAAAGTCGCCGTTCTCTTACGTGTCACACCGGGCGTAGAAGCTCATACACATGAATACATTTCTACGGGGCAGATCGACTCCAAGTTTGGTTTTGATGTGCAAAACGGCCAGGCTCTTGAGGCGATTCAATTCTCTCACGAAAGCAATCATCTCCATTTATTGGGAGTTCACAGCCATATTGGATCACAAATATTTGAAACAGAAGGCTTCCTCGTCGCTGTCAAACGATTGACAGAACTGTTGGGCGAAGCAAAAGAAAAACTTGGATTCCTGCCGGAAGTACTGAATGTAGGAGGCGGCTTCGGTATTCGGTATGTAGAAGGCGATACACCACAGCCAGCGGAAACGTATATCAAAGCCATTACAGATATCGTTCGCCAAGAGCTGACGGCGCTTGCGATTCCTCTACCTGAGATTTGGATCGAACCAGGCCGGAGTATTGTAGGGGATGCTGGGACAACCTTGTATCGAATTGGATCGCATAAGGACATTCCAAATGTCCGGAAATATATTGCGGTCGATGGTGGTATGACAGACAATCTGCGACCAGCTTTGTACGATGCAGAATACGAAGCAGCGATTGCGAACAAAATGAATGCACCTGCCACTGAAGTTGTATCCATTGCAGGCAAGTGCTGTGAGTCAGGTGATATGCTCATCTGGGATGTGAAGCTGCCAGAAGCGCAAGCGGGCGATATTCTCGCAGTCCCAAGTACAGGTGCATACGGTTATTCGATGGCGAACAACTACAACCGAATCGCTCGTCCCGCAGTTGTATTTGTCAAGGACGGAGAAGCAGAAGTGGTCGTAAGACGCGAAACGTACGCAGAAGTAGTCGGTCATGATGTTTTGCCAAAACGTGCGCAGCTTATGCGCTAAACTTCATAAAAAATGCACAAACCTTCCCGAGCGATTGGGAAGGTTTTGTATATCCTTCATCTCCCATTCATGATGGCTTAATGTTTTCTCGGCATAATAAGAGGGTGAGGGGGAGCGATTCATCATGTTGTCGACTCTTATGAAGCGGTTTCGACGAATACCCTATATTTCATTGGACAAACGCCAATGGATGAAGGCGATGATTCGGCAAGAAGTGGAGAGAGAGAAGAAAGTCGTCATGTTTTATATAGATATCGTCAAGCTGACAGAGGTAGAGCATCGTTATGGTGATACGAGTGCCAAGAGAGTTCTTCATATTTTTGAAAGCATTTTGCCAGCAGTAGCTCGTCAAGCCTTTGAAATCAAAGGGAGAATCATCGCGATTCAAAAGCTGTGGGGAGACGATTTTGCGATCTACACTTCCTTTTCGAAAATGATGAGTGAAGAAGACTGTCAAATGCTATCGATTCATTTTCAGGAGTTGGCTGAACGACAGTTAAATCGACAAGTGAGCTTCGTCAATCGCGAGGAGCTTCGTGTCCATATCGGCTATGCGGAAATAATCGGAGACGATATCGTGAAAGAGCTGTATACCTCTGTCAAGCATGCTGTACACATGGCCAAGTATGGGATTACCTCCGAAAAATATTCCCACATCAGACAATTTCATAAGCTACTTGAAGAAGAAAACGTTCAGATGCACTTCATGCCGATCATTCATTTGCCAAATGGCGAGGCTTTGGGATGGGAGGCACTGGCGCGAGGCCCGGTCAACAGTCTCTTTGCAACTCCCGCCGCCTTGTTCAATTATGCACAAGAGACGGATACTGTGTTTCGATTGGAGCATATATGTCGCAAGCGGGCATTGGAGCATATACGCTACCTGAAGCCTCATGAAAAACTATTCATCAATTTGGACCCACGAGCGATTGACGATCCGTTTCTATTGCGCGGCAAAGTGCAGATGCTTTTGGCAGAGTATGAGCTGACGCCACAAAATATTGTTTTTGAAATTACAGAGCGCCACGCGATTACGAATTACGCTGCCTTTCGAAAAATTATCGAAGAATACCGCAAGCAAGGCTATATGATTGCCGTAGATGATGCGGGAGCAGGGTACTCCAGCTTGGAATCGATTACAGAAATCTACCCAGACTTTATTAAGCTCGACATGTCATTGATCCGCAATATCGATATCGATCCGATTAAGCAGGCGTTGTTGGAGACGTTTGTATCCTTTGCTGACAAAGTGAACTGCAAAATCATAGCAGAAGGGATCGAGACAGAGCGTGAGCTGGAAACGCTCATGGACGTCGGTGTCATCTATGGACAGGGTTACTATTTAGGCAAGCCGGATAAAGGGATGGCGCAGCTATGTGGAAAGGCGATGAATTTTCTAAGATTTACGATGGAAAAGCGGATTGAGCAAGAAGCAGCGCCAATACTGCCTACTCCGGCTATGACGGAAATCTTGGCGAAGACAATCAGTGTTGAAAAGCATGTGAAAGTAAGACGCATCCATGAGATTTTCGAACAAAATCAGCGGATTGAAAGCGTGGTTGTGCTGGAGAACGGCATACCGGTTGGACTTGTCATGCGGTTTTCTCTGTATCAAATTCTCGGTGGTCAATATGGGATCGCGCTCTATTATGAAAGGCCCGTTTCTCAAATCATGAATACCAACCCGCTCAAAGCTACCAAAGACGACAAGTTAGATGAGGTAGCGAAGCGCGCAATGGCCAGGGATGCTTATCATTTGTATGATGTCGTCATTATTATTGATGAGAATGGCGAGTACATCGGTATCGTTACCGTGCAGAAGCTGTTGGACAAAATGGCTTCCATCAAACTTGAGATGGCTAGCTCTGCCAATCCGCTGACAGGATTGCCGGGGAATGTGCAGATTGAAAGAGAATTGAATCAACGGCTGAAACGGATTGACCATCAGGTGGTCATCTACTGTGATCTCGATCGTTTCAAATGGTTTAACGACCGCTACGGTTTTGAAGTAGGTGATCAGATCATTGTTCGAACCGCGAACTTGTTGCGCGAAGCCTCAAAATGGTACGGAAGCGGGTCTGACTTCATCGGTCATATTGGCGGAGATGATTTTATCCTGATTACGACGGCGCAGTGCGCGAATGATGTTGTATTGTTTATCATGGATGCGTTTACGCCGTATTTTTCGGACATTTATGAAAAGCGGAGAATGGGTGACGGTCAGGAGCTCTCGATGTCGATGGCAGGTGTCGTCTTATATGCAGGGAAGTACACCAGTGCGGAACAAGTTGCAGAAAAGGCTGCGTACGTGAAAATGGTGGCAAAGGCGAAGGCCGGGACGGTTTTTATTACCGACTGTGAGTTGCCTGGCGAAGAGCAGATCCGCATCGAGGGATAATTGGACGTCAATCGTTCTCCATGGTAGAATGGGTACGTTAACTTTACAAGGTATGGAGGTCAACATATGAAAAAGGCGCTCATCACCATGGAAAATGGTAATCAAATCGAGCTGGAGCTGTTCGATCAAGAAGCTCCGGGCACAGTTGCAAACTTTGAGAAATTGGCTAATGAAGGCTTTTACAACGGTCTGTCCTTCCACCGCGTTATCCCTGGCTTCGTAGCACAAGGCGGTTGCCCTTACGGAACAGGTACAGGCGGCCCTGGTTACACCATCAAATGTGAAACAAAAGGAAACCCACACAAGCATCTGCGCGGTTATCTGTCCATGGCACACGCAGGAAAAGACACAGGCGGAAGCCAATTTTTCATCTTGTATGATGCTTTCCCTCACCTCGATGGCGTACATACAGTATTTGGTCGCGTTACTTCCGGTATGGAACACGTGGATGCAATCAAACAAGGCGATAAAATGGGTACAGTAAAAGTAGGATAATAGAAGTTGACTGAACACCGATGAGGGAATCCTTGTCGGTGTTTTTACGTCAGGATGCATGCTGGGTCAAGCTGGAATGGGGTTGTAAGCCTATCTATCTGCTGGTATGCTAGAAGATAGACGATTTTTATCAGGGGTTGTTCAAAAAGATGACTTTTTGAACGCGCATGATTGGAGGAAGCAATGGATCTTTTTCATTTTGATTGGAAAACGGTACCGTTTCGCTTAATTGCGTTCGTTATCGCTTTCACTTTGCATGAATGGGCGCATGCCTTTGTCGCTTGGAAGCTGGGTGACAATACGGCGAAATCAGAGGGGCGATTAACATTAAATCCAATCCCGCATATTGATCCGTTTGGTTTGATTCTCATTCTGTTTGGTCCATTTGGTTGGGCGAAACCGGTGCCGATCAATCCTCTTCATTTTCGCGGGAACAAGCGTTTAGGTATCGTTTACGTTTCGGTGGCAGGGCCGATTATCAACCTGATACTATCGATCTTATTCTGCATCGTGTACATTCTTGTACGCTATTCCGGAATGATGGTAGGAATGAATGAAAAAGCAGCCTTTGCCATTGAGGTAACGCTTGAATTTAGTATCATTATCAATGCTGCACTCTTCGTCTTTAACCTTTTGCCAATCCCACCATTGGATGGATACAAAATATTACGCTTCTTGTCTCCGCGCAGTTGGGATTCGAAGTACTATAATTATGAGGTATACGGACCGTGGATCTTGCTCTTGCTGATTTTCATTCCAGGTGTCAGCTCTACTATTTTTGGGATTCCGCTTGCTATTGTTAGCACCTGGATTCAACAGATTGCAGTGAACATCTTAAGCGTGTTCATCTAACGGAAACGAGGGACGACTTTTGGCTTACAGCATCAAACTTGATTCCTTTGAGGGACCACTCGATCTGTTGCTCCATCTGATCGACAAGGCTGAGGTGGACATCTACGACATACCGATAGCGGAAATTACGGAGCAATACCTCGCGACGATTGACAAGATGCAAGAGCTCCAACTGGATGTGGCCAGTGAGTTCGTAGTCATGGCGGCTACGCTCCTCTCTATTAAAAGCAAGATGCTGTTACCGAAGAAGGAGGAGCATGTCTTTCAGCAGTTCCTCGATATGGATGTAGACGAGATAGACCCGCGTGAAGAACTGGTTGCTCGTCTGTTGGAGTACAAGCGCTATAAGATGCTTGCCGAGAACCTGCGAGAAATGGAGATCGGTCGTAATCAAGTCTTTACGCGTCCCGCAGAGAATTTGTCTCCTTATGTGCGTGAAGAGGATCATACCGTAACGAATGTGACCCTATACGATTTGATCAACGCGCTGGAAAAGCTGGTAAAGAAAACGAAAGAAAAAGAACCGATGACCAAGGTATCGCGCGACGAAATCTCCATCAAGGATCGGATGACGGAGATACGCCAAGCGGTACGCAGCGGTGGGATGGTTCGCTTTTCTGAGTTGTTTACGCAAGGGGCGACGCGTACAGAGATTGTGACGACCTTTCTCGCCTTGCTTGAGCTCATGAAGGCTAAGCACATTACGTGTGTACAAAATCAATTGTTTCAAGACATCATCATATGTGAAAACGGAACGGAAGGAGCCCATACCGATGGACTATGACAAGCTGAAAGGCGTAATCGAGGGCTTGCTGTTCATCTCGGGTGATGAAGGAATCGATGCCAAAGAAATCAGTGAAATCACTGAGGTGTCGGAAGAAGAAGTCATCGATTTGATCGAAGACATGAAAGCTGACTTCCGCCGGGCAGGACGCGGTATTCAAATCGTGGAAGTGGCAAAAGCGTATCAGCTGACCACTCTGCCCGAGCATGTGCCCTATTTTGAACGGCTTGCAACATCTCCAGGTCAGTCAACGCTATCTCAAGCAGCACTGGAGACTCTCGCTATTGTTGCGTACAAGCAGCCCCTGACCCGTTCGGAGATTGAAGAAATCCGTGGCGTTAAATGCGAAAAAGCACTGAACACCCTCTTATCCAAACAACTCATTCGTGAAGCGGGGAGAGCAGAGGGGATTGGACGCCCGATTTTGTACGCGACGACCAAAGAATTTTTGGAGCATTTTGGTTTACGGGAACTGGGGGATTTGCCAGAACCGCCTGTCAATCTTGATATTGAAGAAGCGCGTCTAGAAGCATCAGCGCTATTCGGAAAAGCAGAAGAAGCGACAAACGACTAGTTACAGCTCGGACAGTTTTTCGTACTATCATACGACTCGTCCCCATATACTATGGTACAAACCTGTGTATCGTGGGATAACGACGGCTTTTCTCTTGCCTTATAGGCAAGGTTGAGCCCAAGTTTTCAAATGGGGAGGACGTTTATGAACATACGAAAATATCTGTCCGGCGTACTCGTCGTTTTTCTTTTTATACAGATGGCTCTTACGCCGGCAGCGGTGGTAAAAGCTGCTGCAGCTCCACCCAGCTTGTCAGCTGAAGGTGCAGCATTAATCGATGTCGAGAGTGGACGGATTCTTTATTCCAAAAACGGTACGAAAAAAATGAGGATTGCGAGTCTGACCAAAACGATGACAGCAATCGTAGCGATCGAGATGGGCAAATTGGATGCGCAGGTAACGGTACCGCCACAAGCGGTAGGTGTGGAAGGCTCATCGATCTACTTGAAAAATGGAGAGAAGCTCACGCTGGAGGAACTGCTGTACGGTTTGATGCTGCGATCTGGCAATGACGCAGCCGTCACGATTGCAACGCACATCGGAGGGTCAGTGCCCGGATTCACTTACCTGATGAATGAAAAGGCTGCAATGATTGGAATGGAGCATACGAATTTCACCAATCCGCATGGTTTAGATGACAGTAACCAGCATTACTCCACGCCGGAAGATATGGCAAAGCTGTCCGCCTACGCCTTACATAATCCGGTGTTTCGTCAAATCGTCTCAACGAAAGTCAAGGATATCTCATGGGAAGGCGAGCAGTGGGACCGGCGCCTACTGAACAAAAACAAGATGCTTCATCTTTATAACGGCGCTGATGGTGTGAAAACGGGATACACCAAACTCGCCAAGCGCTGCCTGGCTTCTTCCGCCACACGGGACGGAAGGCAGTTGGCGACGATTACACTGAATGCTTCTGATGACTGGAACGACTCCGCCAAGCTGATGGACTGGGGCTTTGCAAATTATCCGCTGCAAGAGCTGGTCAAGAAAGGGCAGGAGGTAAAGCCTGACACGCCAGTCACCCTTGAAGCAGGAACTCATCTTGTCACAACAAACGATTTTCAGTATCCACTGCAAACGACAGAGACAGAGGCGATTCACAAGCGTGTCGTTATGGGAGAATCAACCGTTACATCGAAAATGAATGGTCAGCTGGCAGGGTTTCTTCAACTCTATTTAAAGGAAAAAATGATAGGGCAGGTACCGTTGCTAGTTAGTGTGGATGCGCCGACTTTAGCGGCTCCGCAAGCTTCACGATCAATGTGGCAGCAGTTTTGGGGAATAGTGTCAGGGGGGCTGTGGAGTGCTTAATGTCATCTGGCTCGGGCTCATTGTCATAAGCATTGTGGTTGCGGCCGTGACGGGGCGGATGGAAGCGATCAACGCAGCTGCGTTTGAGGGAGCCAAGACGGGAGTAACGGTTTGTCTCGGACTTCTCAGTGTTCTCGCCTTTTGGATGGGAATGATGCGGATTGCAGAAAAGTCAGGACTCCTTGAGCTATTGGCGCGGGCATTGTCCCCGATCATTCAAGTCCTTTTTCCTGATGTACCAAAAGGGCATCCTGCTATGGGCTATATCCTTTCAAATATGAGCGCAAACCTGCTCGGGCTTGGTAATGCTGCAACCCCAATGGGGCTAAAAGCCATGGAAGAACTCCAAAAGTTAAATCCAGACAAGCAAAACGCTTCGGCTGCCATGTGTACGCTGCTGGCGATCAATACGGCGAGTATTACGATTATTCCTACAACGATGATCGCGATCCGCATGCAGTACGGCTCCGTGAATCCTGTAGAAATCGTAGGTACTACGCTGCTATCTTCCTTTGCTGCCACCATTGTTGCCCTGTTGATTGATCGCATGTATCGCTATCGGCATATACGACGAAAACACAGATAGGGGGAGTCCTTATGTACCAATGGGTATCCCTGCTCTCTCTTTGGGCCATCCCCGTGACGATTGCCTTTGTCTTGTTGTATGGGTGGCGGAAACAAGTCCCTGTCTACGAGACATTCGTAGATGGAGCAAAAGGCGGCTTAACCACAACGATTCGCATACTCCCACACCTGATCGCCATGATGGTCGCGGTAAGTATGTTTCGGGAGTCAGGAGCATTGGATCTATTGCTCCGTGCGCTCAAACCGCTTCTAGATCTGCTGCATTTTCCAGAAGAACTGGTCCCGTTGGCGTTGCTTCGTCCATTGACCGGAACAGGTTCGCTTGCGATTGCAACAGATCTGATCGCACAGTACGGTCCCGATTCTTTTTTGGGCAGACTGGCCGCAACTATGCAAGGGAGTACAGATACGACACTGTATGTCCTCACCGTTTATTTTGGCGCAGTTGGGATTCGCAATTCCGCGTATGCGCTAAAGGTAGGCTTGTGGTCGGACCTGGCAGGTGTCATATTCTCGCTCCTCATTGTCTCCTACATTTTCGCTTAAAAGAGCTCAAATAGAGTAGGCATTGAAAACTTCCTTATGGATATGGGGAAGTTTTTCCCTTTTTCTTGTCCACACTACTAAGAATGGGTATGATGTTGTAGAGGTGAACCAACGATGGAACGTTTACAGAAAGTATTGGCGCATGCTGGAGTCGCCTCTCGTCGCCATTGTGAAGAATTGATTGCGCAAGGCAAGGTGCAGGTAAATGGCCAAGTCGTACGAGAGCAGGGAATAAAAGTCGATCCGCTTAAGGACAAAATTGTGGTGAATGGACAACAGGTTAAGCTGGAGCAACATGTCTATCTCTTGCTGTACAAGCCTACTGGTGTCATTACGAGCGTCACAGACCCGCGCGGCAGACGGGTAGTGATCGATCTGTTGAAGGGAATAAAAGAACGGGTATATCCAGTAGGTCGCTTGGATTACGATACTTCCGGCTTGCTGCTCTTGACGAACGACGGGGAGCTCGCCAACAGGCTGGTACATCCAAGCTATGAAATCGATAAAGTGTATCGGGCATGGGTAAAGGGTATCCCCAGTCAGGAAAAAGTGCGCAAGCTAGCAACCGGCATTCGTTTGGAAGACGGCATGACTTCGCCAGGTCAGTCCAAATTATTGAAGACAGAGTCTAGCAGCCAAAGGGCATTGGTAGAACTGACCATCCATGAAGGACGAAACCGCCAAGTGCGCAGAATGTGTGAGGCGATCGGCCATCCGGTGTTGACATTAGAGCGAATCCGTTTAGGGTTTCTCACATTAGATGGACTGAAGCCGGGCGAATTTCGCAAGCTCACTCATGAGGAAGTGGAGAGCCTGAAGCGGGGCTTGGTTCAAAAGAAAAGGAGCCCGCGGTCGAAACATTGATTCGTTCAAAATCTGTTCATAAGTTGCACGCTGTCGGAAAAACTAGGAACGCTATAATAGAATGGGAAAAGGATGCAATTTATTAGCAGTAGATGGGAGTAAGGCCTCATGAACAAAAGCAATCGTACATATGTCAGGATCGCGGTATTGGGTGTTTTGCTTGTAGCGCTGGTCTTTGCACTCTACTCCAGCTTTGTGAAGGACCCCGGTGCTGTGAAAGTAGGAAGCGATGCTCCGAATTTTAGTTTGGAACAATTGAATGGACCAGAGCTGACTCTGGAAAGTTTGAAAGGAAAAGGTGTTATTCTCAATTTCTGGGGCACATGGTGTGAACCCTGTAAGAAAGAAATGCCGGCATTGCAAAAGCAATATACGAAGTTTAAAGACAAGGGATTGGTTGTAATTGGCGTCAATATAGGAGAATCGCCAGTTGCCGTAGAACCATTCGTAAAGCAGTTCGGGATTGACTTCCCTATTTTGCTCGATCGCCAATCGGAAATTACAAAGCTGTATCGAATCGGTCCGATTCCGACGACCTTTTTCATCGACCCAGATGGAGAAGTGCAGGAAGTTTTTATCGGGCAGTTGGATGAAGCCATGATTGAGTCAAAAATAACAAAAATCTTGCCGTAAGTGAGGAGCAATGATGGATCAGCGAAAATGCGAATGCGGTCATACCAACCCGGTTGGGACGCTGCTCTGTGAGTCTTGCGGGAAGCCTTTGAATGTGGAAGTCCACGAGCAGACATCGTTTCCTGACATGCGTTATGAAGGAATGGCAAGACGTTCTCAAACGAATAAGACGAAGGTAATCGATCGAGTCTGGAACTTTTTTTCTTCGGTCAAAATTGCAATCGGTATCATTATTGTCATTTTGGTGGCGTCCGCAGTCGGAACCATCTTTCCGCAGCAAATGTACATACCAGTACCCGTACCGACTGAAGCTGATGTTGCCCGTTTTTATACGGAATCATATGGAACGCTGGGAACGATTTTTTACGGCCTTGGATTTCACAATATGTACTCGTCTTGGTGGTTTGTGACGCTCCTAGTTATGCTCGGTACATCTTTGGTTATCTGTAGTCTGGACCGCGTAGTACCGCTGTATAAAGCGTTAAAGAAGCCGAGATTGAACCAGCACAAGTCCTTTTTGAAAGGGCAAAAGCTGTTTGCAGAGGGTGAGCTTGCTCCAGAAGCCGATCAGGAAGCGATACTGGACGCCTCCGCTCTGGCATTGAAAGAAAAAGGATACCGCATTTTCCGCACGGAACGAGCGATTATGGCTGAAAAAGGCCGTTTTAGCCGTTGGGGTCCTTACATTAATCACATTGGATTGATATTATTTTTGGTCGGTACCCTAATGCGAAGCCTGCCTGGCTTTTACTTAGACGAGTACGTCTGGGTGCGTGAGGGCCAAACAATGGCGATTCCGAATACCCCTTACTACATAAAAAACGAGAACTACACGACAGAGTATTGGTCGGAAGATGAAATGCCGGAGCAACTGGAGCTTAAGGGCGGAGCCATCGTAAAGAGCTACCAGACAGATGCCATTTTATATGAAAATAAAAGCGCTGGCGTTCCAGGGAAAAAGCCGGATTTGGTAGAAGTGCAGAAGGGGCCGATCGTCGTGAATCACCCGATGGTGCAGGACAGCGTCTACATTTATCAGAGCGGCGTGCAAGAGATGCAGCTTGGAGCCCTCAATTTTACAGTGGTCGATTTGAAAAACAATAAAAAAGAGATCGGCCTTATCAAAATTGATCTGTACAATCCGCAGCCCGAGCAAACCATTGCGGATGGGTTCACGGTACGAATTTTGGATTACTTCCCCGATTTTATAATGGGAAAAGACGGGAAGCCTGCGACGAAAACCAATTTGCCAAAAAATCCGATGGTTGCATTGGAACTCATTGGAGAGAATGGCAACTACAACGAAAAATTGGTTTATCTAGAAGGAACCATTCTTACACAGAAAAAGGATCCTCGTTACGGACTCGACATCAAAATGCCTGATTTAATCGATATTGCAGGGCTGAATGTACGGGTGGACAAAGCGTTGCCACTGATTTATTTCGGTTCATTCATTTTCCTTGCGGGCGTTGCAATCGGTGTGTTCTGGCAACATCGTCGGGTTTGGGTACAGACGCAAGAGGGAAGTATCTTGGTAGCGGCTCATACGAATAAAAACTGGTTCGGTCTTCGCAGAGAAGTAGATGGGCTGGTTAAACAAGCTGAGCTCCCTGTCACGATAGAAGATAAAACGAAGGCCAAGGCCTAAAGCTTCAAAGGGGGTACTAACAACGTGCAGCTCATTCAACTGAGTGACTGGTTATTGGATATCGCTTTTCTGCTCTACGTGATCTCGTCTATCGTGTTCGCTGTAGCCGTGACGGGTAAAAACTGGGCTGGGCGTGATCCCAAACAACATGAAGGGCGCTATGGACGGATTGCGTATTGGTTAGCCGTTATCGGTTTTGTGGCGCAAACAGGGTACGTAGTTGCTCGCTGGATTGCCGGCGGCCATAGCCCGACGAGTAACATGTTTGAGTTTATGGCATTCTTGGATTACTGCATTATCCTGGCCTACTTAATTATTTACCGGATCTACAAGCTGACCTCTATTGGAGCGTTTGTCCTTCCGCTTGGGGTTATCATGCTCGCGTATTCGTACGTGTTCCCGAAGGAAATCACCCCACTGATTCCGTCTTTGCAGAGCTACTGGCTGCACATTCACGTGACAACAGCTGCCCTGGGTGAAGGTATTTTGGCGGTTGGTTTTGCAGCGGGTCTCATGTATTTGATCCGTACCGTTCCACAGCATATTTCCACGAAAAGCACGAAATGGCTGGAGATCGTGCTGGCTGTGGTCCTGATGCTCGTTGGATTCATTTTGATGGATTCTACCTTTGCTCGTATGGATCAAAAGACGGTATTTGAAATGAAGAAAGAAGAAATGAATGCAGTGGGACAAAAGGTAAAACCGAAAGTGGAGTACATCCTGCCTGCAATTGTTGCACCTGCTGATTCAACCATCATCAAGGAAGGGCCAATGTCTCCACTCTTTGAGGCACCTACCTGGATGGAAGGAAAAGACGCTGCACGCAAATTGAACACGATGCTGTGGTCAGTCCTTACAGGGGCAATTCTGTATGGCGGAATGCGTTTGATTTTCCGAAAACGATTAGGGGCTGCTATCAAGCCTTCGGTTGAGAGCGTCGATCCTGATCTTCTGGACGAGATCAGTTACCGAGCAATCAGTATCGGATATCCGGTGTTTACTCTCGGGGCCCTTATCTTTGCGATGATTTGGGCAGAAGAGGCATGGGGACGATTCTGGGGATGGGACCCGAAGGAAGTATGGGCATTAGTTGTCTGGCTCTTCTACAGTGCCTACTTGCACTTGCGTCTATCCAGAGGATGGATCGGTGCAAAATCAGCTTGGATGTCCGTCATCGGGTTTGTCATTATTTTGATTACACTGGTCGTGGTCAATTTGGTCATTGCTGGTTTGCACTCTTACGCTGGGGTGTAGAAATTCCTCGAAAAGCTGGTTTTACCACCAGCTTTTTGGACTATCTTCTAACGGCTTTACGATATTATGAGAGCAAGAGGTGTTCCAGATGGAAAAAATGGCACGTATTCTCGTAGTGGATGATGAAGAGCGCATTCGCAGACTACTGAAAATGTACTTGGAAAGAGAAAACTTCCTGATTGATGAAGCAGATAATGGAGAGCAAGCAGTCGAAATGGCTGTGGGAAGTGACTATGATATCATTTTGCTCGACTTGATGCTGCCAGGAATGGACGGCATCGAGGTATGCCAGCGTGTTCGAGAATTCAAGGCAACCCCTATTATTATGCTGACGGCAAAAGGGGAAGAAACGAACCGCGTTCACGGGTTTGAGGCTGGGGTAGACGATTATGTTGTGAAACCGTTCAGCCCGCGTGAAGTCATGTACCGGGTAAAAGCGATTCTTCGTCGATCTTCCGCAACAGCTTATTTGAAGACTGAGACATTCAACAGCCATTCTGTCCTTGTTTTCCCGGAACTGACCATTGACCACGATGCACACAAAGTCATCGCAAGCGGCCAAGAGGTGAGCCTGACTCCAAAAGAGTATGAGCTTTTGCACTACTTGGCGTTGTCGCCGGATAAAGTGTTTACGCGTGAAGAGCTGTTGAAAGATGTGTGGCACTACGAGTTCTTTGGCGATTTGCGTACGGTGGACACGCATATCAAGCGTCTTCGCGAAAAATTGAACCGTGTTTCTCCACAAGCAGCCAATATGATCGCTACGGTTTGGGGCGTCGGATACAAGCTAGAGGTGCCTAAGTAAAGTGGACGTTATTTTTCGCAGTGTAGTCGGAAAGCTATGGATGACCATTATTGCCCTATTTGCTCTCGTCTTGACGATCTTCAGTTTGTTGCTCGTTCAATCCTTTGACAGCTTTTATAGCAATCGGCAGTCCAAGAATTTGCACGATCTGGCAGACGGTATCGCAGTCGGTTTGGCGCAGAGTCCAGATATGACAGCCGCTATGGAGATGGCTTCCAGGTTTGGTTTGGTCCATCATACGGGCATGGTCATTCTCGACGAAAAAGGCAAGCAAGTTGGTATGAGCGAGGGGGCTGGGCTCCCTCGTATTCCAGTAGAGCAATTGCTCCAAAATCCTGCATTGAGTTTGCCTGATGCGCTGGCAGGCAAGCATCCTGCACCCAAAACGATATATATTGATGTGAATAATTCCGCCGATCATACAAATAACAAGCATGAGCTTCTCGCGGTCGCTGTTCCTTTAGAAATGGCAGCAGGGAAAACGGGAGCAGTGGTCATGTATCAGGCGATTGAAGATTTTGATGATACGGTTAGTGAAGTCAGATTTTTAATCTTTGTGGTTGGCGTCATCGGATTTGTCTCTACCACTGTATTCGCCTTTTTCCTCTCATCGCGTCTTACGATTCCATTGCGTCAGATGAAAGAAACGGCGCATCGCATTGCGGAAGGGGACTTTCATGCTGAAATCCCGATCAGGACCCAAGACGAGACTGGTGAACTGGCGGCTTCGTTTAACACGATGGCAAGCAAGCTCAATCAGTTAGTCGATGCACTGTCCAAAGAGAAGGAGCAGCTGGCTAGCGTTCTTCGAAGCATGGTAGATGGTGTTGTGATGATAGATGCGAACGGCAAGCTGGCCGTGACGAATCCGCCAGCAGAACGTTTCTTGCGGGATTGGGATTTCGAGCATTCGGATGAGCCTGTGCCGCTGTTCTCGTTCTATCAGGAGGTTTTGCAAACCGGACAGGAAGTGACAGAGGATATCCCTGTTCAAGGGCGGATATGGTCCGTTGTCATGGTACCTTTGAACGATCGGGATCAAATCCGAGGTGCTGTCGCAGTTCTTCGGGACATCACGCAGGAGCGTAAGCTGGATAAGATGCGCAATGATTTCGTGGCGAACGTATCCCATGAGCTGCGAACACCTTTATCCATGTTGCAAGGGTACAGTGAAGCGATTGTGGATGATATTGTGGCTACACCGGAAGAGCATAAAGAATTGGCGCAGATCATCTATGACGAGTCAGCGCGTATGACCAAGCTGGTGAATGAATTGCTCAATCTGGCGCGGATGGAAGCGGGGCATGTGGAATTGTTCCAGGAAACGCTGGAACTGCGTCCGTATTTGGAGCGCATTCAACGCAAATTCACGAATTTGGCTAGGGAACGTGAAATCCATCTCTTCCTTGAAATATCGACGACGCATACCCACGTGCTCATTGATCCTGATCGCATGGAACAAGTGCTAACGAACTTGATCGATAATGCGCTGCGACATACGCCAAGTGGGGGAAGCGTCACCATTCGGGCTCGCGGGGATAAAACGTTGCTGGTTGAGATAAGCGATACAGGCAGTGGCATTCCGCAAGAAGATTTGCCGTTTGTTTTTGAGCGATTCTATAAAGCTGACAAGGCTCGCACACGTGGACGACTAGGCGGAACTGGTCTTGGACTAGCCATCGCGAAAAACCTTGTCGAGGCACACGGGGGCACCATCAGTGTGCAAAGTAAACTGGGTGAGGGAACAACTTTTACAATCGCCTTGATGCTGCATAAAAACAAGTAGGAGTGTAGAGAGAAAATGATCAAAACGATCTTATTTGATGTTGACGGGGTTATGTTGAGTGAAGAGCGTTACTTTGATGCTTCTGCATTGACAGTGTGGGAATTTTTGTACAGTCCGCAGTATGTAGGGCTTGCAGGCGAGGAATTCACACATTCTCCAGAAGAAGAACAAATCAGACGAGTGCGCGAACAAGTTTTCGCTCATGATGAAGTGCTAAACTTTATCAAGTCACGTGGAATCAACTCCAACTGGGACATGGTTTTCCTCGCGTTTTCCTATCAGTTGATTCGTTTGATTGAAGCGGTTAAAACGCAAGTTCCAGAAGCAACAAGCCTTCTTGTCGAACAAATTGATCGACCGCAACTGGCAAAAGTGAAAGAGTGGGCTGCCACTTATGCTCCTGATTTCCAAGTAGACTACGCAGCGTTCACCGCTGATTTTGCCAAAGGTTCTGCACAAAAAGCAGAAATGCTTCTCTACTTGAATCAGATTGCAAAAGAACGTTGCGGTATTTCAACAGAAATGTTCTCTCGCAATAGTGATCTATGGCAGTTGATTCAAAAGACGTTTCAAGAATGGTATCTCGGTGATGAGCGCGTGGCGGCATCGATTGGCCGTGAAACCATGCAGCCAGGCAAGAAGGGCTTCTTGTCAGACGAGATTCCAATTGTACCACCTGCGGAAATGGTCGAGTTGTTCCGCACGTTAAAAGAAAAAGGATACACACTGGGGATTGGAACAGGGCGCCCTACGATCGAGACGCATGTTCCCCTCAGTGAGATGAATATACTGGAATGGTTCGACCCGAACCGTGTCGTAACTGCCTCTCACGTACTCGATGCGGAAGAAGCATTTCCTAGCTTTGCGCCGATGTCCAAACCACACCCTTACTCCTATGTAAAAGGGTTGCTCGGACTCGATGCGCCGATTAGCGATGCAGTCCATTTTTCATTGCCAATCGAAAATGGAGAAGAGGTGCTGATCGTCGGCGATTCACTCGCAGACTTTCTGGCGGCTCGCTCAATCGGTTGCAAGTTTGCAGCGACATTGACTGGACTGTCTGGTCAAGACGCACGCAGCAAGTTTGAAGAGGAAAAAGCAGATTTTATTCTCGATGATGTTCGCGATATCCTTTCCATTCTATAGACAAAAAAACTCCGCCGTTCCTACGCACGGCGGAGTTTTTTTATTCCCAACAAATCGATTTCAAGCATTTGAAGCGAAAGGCGTGAATCAAAAAGGATTCAATCATATTGTGCCGGACGATTACTTCGAAAGACCCATCCTCTCGTGAAAAAAACAGGACATCCGTATAGTCTTTGTTCCCTTCAAAATAACGACGAACTTCTTTGACACGAGCTCGCATGGATTCAGATTTTACGACGATGTGGTAGGTAGCATCTTGCTGTGAAATATGTTCGTTGATCTCAATTTCCTCTTGATTATAGGTGTAATGAAACAAGAGCGATTCCTCCTCACCAAATAAAATAGCGTAGATAAACGTAGACATGAGCAATCAAGATAGACAGGATCATCAACGGGAAGGCGATTTTCATAAAGCTGAAAAAGCCGATATGATATCCTTCCTTTGAGGCCAAGCCAGCAACAATCACGTTGGCACTCGCTCCAATCAAGGTACCGTTTCCTCCTAAACACGCCCCGAGTGCAAGGCTCCACCAAAGCGGCTCCAAATTGGTGATCCCGAGTGCTCCCATTTCCTTGATCATGGGAATCATGGTGGCAACGAACGGGATATTGTCAACAAAGGCAGAGGCGATTGCGCTCAACCAGAGGATCAACAGGGAGGTCTTCAATGAATCTCCACCGGTCAGATTAATCGCTTCCGTTGCGAGCTGTTTGATCACGCCAGTTTCCACTAAACCAGAGACGAGAACAAACAGGCCGATGAAGAAGAAAATCGTATTCCACTCGACTTTGCTGATCGCGTCTTCTAAATAATGCTCTCCAGTAAGGAGGAGCAAAAGAAAAGCTCCAGTTAAAGCGATTGTTGCCGATTCCAAATGAAGGGCCCCATGGAGCATGAAACCAATGATGGTCAACCCCATCACCGTCAATGACTTTTTCAATAAACGGCTGTCGGTAATTTCATCGCGCTCATTTAACTGCATGATTTTTGCACTCAGCTCAGGTGATGTTACTAACTGCTTACGGTATATCAGGACCAGGCAAACGACAGTAACAGCCAGAATCACGACGATAATTGGGCTCAAATTCACGAGAAACTTCATAAAATCGAGCTCCGGTACAGAACTGCCAATCATGATATTCGGTGGGTCACCGATCAACGTAGCGGTTCCTCCAGCATTGGAGGCGATAATTTCACTGATTAAAAAAGGAATCGGATTAAGCTGGAGCTGGCGGGCGATGCTAAACGTCACAGGTACGATGAGAAGTACAGTAGTAACGTTGTCCAAAAAGGCGGAGGCAATGGCCGTGATCAAGCTCAGGTAGACAAGGATACGAATCGGTTTGCCCTGTGCGACCTTTGCAGCACGGATGGCCACATACTTGAATACACCGGTTTGCGCCGTAATGGCAACCAAGATCATCATCCCAATAAGTAGGCCGAGCGTGTTAAAGTCGATATGGTGAATCGCTTGTTCCTGTGTAACGATCCCGAACAAGACCATGAGAATTCCGCCAGACATGGCGACGATGGTACGATGTAACTTTTCGCTAATAATAAATGCATAGGTAACTAAAAAGATACCAATAGCGAATAATGCTTGGTTCGTCATAAGAAGCTCCTTCCTTGGTGTGCAGAATTATCTTGTCCCATTATAGCTCTAACCAAAATCAGGGTAAAGAAAAAGACCTGGCATTTGGCCAGGTCTGTTCTTGTGTAGAAGGGAGAACCTACAGCTCGATTTGTGTAACGCTTTTCACTTCCGCCAGCTCGCCCATCGTATCGAGAAGCTCTGGCGTCAATGGCTTGTCGACAGAGAGCATCATGATCGCGTCCCCACCGATATCACGGCGTCCTACCTGCATCGTTGCGATGTTCACGCTGTTTTCACCCAAGATGGAACCCACACGTCCGATCACACCTGGACGGTCATTATGGTGAATGTAGAGCAGGTAGCCCTCTGGCGCTACGTCAATCGCAAAGTCGTCAATTTTCACAATACGCGCACCGTAACCATTGAGTCGCGTTCCAGCCACTGTGCGTGTCTCTTGCGTCGTTTTTAAGCTAACGGTCAGCAAGTTCGTAAAGCCTTTGTTTTGTGCTGCCTTTTGCTCCGTTACGGTGATGTCGCGCACTTTTGCGAGAATCGGGGCGTTCACATAGTTGACTTCCTCGCCTAGACGGAAGGACAGTACACCCTTGAGGACTGTGCGAGTCAGCGGAGACGTGTCTACATCCGTCAATTCACCGCTATATTTAATCGAAATCTCCGAAATGGAACCTACGGTCACTTGGGCAAGGAAATGGCCCAGCTTTTCACCCAACGTGAAGTACGGTTGGACTTTTTCCATCACGTGCGCAGGGATCGAAGGCAAATTCACGGCGTTTTTGAATGGCTCGTCACGAAGAACCTTCAGGATTTCTTCCGATACGTCTACGGCCACGTTTTCCTGTGCTTCAATGGTCGAAGCTCCCAGATGTGGAGTCGTTACCACTTGTGGCAGACCGACGAGAGGGTTGTCTACAGGTGGTTCTTCTTCGAAAACGTCCAGAGCTGCCCCTGCGACTTTTCCTGCGGTAATCGCCTCGTAGAGAGCCTTCTCGTCAATGATTCCTCCACGAGCGCAGTTGATCAAGCGAACGCCATCTTTCATTTTCGCGAATTCACGCGTGCTGATGATATGTCGGGTTTCTTTTGTCAGCGGAGTATGGACGGTAATGAAATCTGCTTTGCGGCAAATTTCATCCACAGTTGCGTTGGTAACACCCATCTTTTGCGCACGTTCCTCAGTCATGAATGGATCGAAGCCCATGACGGTCATGCCAAATGCTTTCGCACGCTTCGCAACCTCTGAACCGATGCGTCCCATACCGATGACTCCCAGTACTTTGTTGTTCAGCTCAACCCCTTGGAAGCTTTTGCGATCCCATGTACCGTCAACCAGCTTCTTGTGAGCTTGAGGGATGTTCCGAGCGACAGCCATCAGCATGGCAAACGAATGCTCCGCAGTAGAGATAGTGTTGCCGTCTGGAGCGTTGATGACTGGAATACCTGCTTGAGTGGCAGCGTTGATATCAATGTTATCTACCCCAACACCTGCGCGACCTACTGCCTTTAGCTTTTTGCCGGCAGCGAGTACCTCTGCTGTTACTTGGGTTTGGCTGCGCACGAGCAGTGCATCGTAGTCGCCAATCACATCGATCAATTCGGCAGGGGAGAGGTTTGTTTGACGAACAACTTCTACATCAGAAGCGTCCAAAAGTTGTTGGATTCCAAATTCGCTAAGTGGATCGGTAATGAGTACTTTATACATGTGCGATGAGCACCTCCTGAGCAGCTTTTACACCAGCACCCAGCTCAACTGGAGCACCGATTTGGTGAAGCGATAATTCGATGGCAGAAATGACTTGCAGGACATCCAATGGCTCACAATAGCCCATGTGCCCGATTCGGAAGATCTTGCCTTTCAAGTGCTGCTGACCGCCAGCGATCGTTATGTTGAATTGCTGAGTCAACATTTTGCGGAGAGCTTCTGCATGAAAGACACCCTCAGGGTCGCAAGAAGTTACGGTCGTCGATGCGTATTGATCTTCCGCCATCAGTTTTATGTTTAAAGCTTTCATCGCTGCGCGAGTCATGTCTCTCATCAGTTCATGGCGCTTTACGATAGCTGGCAAGCCTTCTTCCTCCAACATATCCAATACTTCGGCGAGACCGAAAACGAGGGATACAGCAGGCGTATACGGAGTTGTTTGCTCTGCCAAGCTCTTGCGGTATGCTTTCAGGTCCAAATAGAAGGCGAGCGATTTGTTTTGCTCAATCACTTGCCATGCGCGTTCACTCGCAGCGAGGAAGGCAAGGCCTGTTGGCAGCATGAAAGCCTTTTGCGAGCCGGTTACCACGATATCGACACCCCAAGCGTCCATTTCGCATGGTACGGCACCAAGATTGCTTACTGCATCCACAATAAAGAGGGCGTCCGAATGTGTGCGGATTGTTTTCGCCAAGTCAGCAATCGGATTTTCTACCCCAGTGGATGTTTCACAGTAAGTGGCGAATACGGCTTTTACTTGCGGTTTTTTTTGTAGGAATGTTTCAACCAGCTCAGGTGTTACCGCTTTTCCCCAAGGTACTTCTAACCGATGGGCGATAATACCGTAACGCTCGCAAATTTTTGCGAAACGCTCACCAAATGCACCGCTGACAAGGATTGCAGCTTCATCGCCTGGTTGAAGCGTATTTACAACGCTCATCTCCAGCGCGCTTGTTCCGCTACCTGCCAAGATGTATACGTCCTGCTGGGTGCCAAAGTAAGGCTTCAGTCTTTCAGCAGTACGGGCGAAAAGGGCGGAAAATTTGCCGCTGCGGTGTCCAATCATCGGTTGGCTCATCGCTGTTTGAACACGTGGTGGAATTGGGGTAGGGCCAGGGATTCTCAAGATCATTTTGTCTGCAAACATGGTTTTCTCCTCCTCTATATGTGCATATCAAAAAAACCTCCCGTTCTCACACTGCTCCTATTACAGAACAGTGAGGGACGAGAGGCTTTGCTTCGCGGTGCCACCCTCATTCGCTCCTTTTTTCTCAAAAAAGAGCCTTGGTAGGTACATGACCTAAAAGAGATAACGGATCTACCGTTTGCGTCTACTGGGATGGGTGAACCCTCTTTTCAACGCAGCAGCTCAGAAGTGCTTAACCGTGGGAGAAACCGCCGATTCGCAGCAACCATCGGCTCTCTGGGGATTTCTCGATCACAGCGTTTCTTCGTCAACGCCGTTGTTTTATAAGGTGTTTCGTAAGATTTGTACTTACGATATCACGTCAAAATATCATCGTCAAGAAGAAAAACGAGAAAAAATGAACATTATTTATTTTATATCAATTATCGTTCGTGAATAATACTCAGTTTTATGTTAGAAACACATCGAAAACGACCAAAACACGAACATTAAGATATTGACATCACAAAAAATGGAAAAAACACATTTTAATGTTCGGTTTTTGCTGTTGCTATTATCTTAGCGAAAAATCACAAAAAAAAAGAACGGGAAGTTGTCGATCATCCGTTTAAGGGAGGGGAGAGGTGAGGGCATAATGAAAAACCTCTTACATACCGGAGTACGTAAGAGGTCTCTTCCATTAGTAGATGGAATACTATTCCACTTTAATAGAGTCGGTCGGGCATCCTTCAGCAGCATCACGAACATCGTCATGCAGGATATCCGGGATTTCAACACTGTTAGAGTTGTCATCCAACTTGTTGAACGCAAGGCCCTCATCGTCGTAATCAAAGACGTCAGGAGCCGTGGCGCCACAAGCACCGCAAGCAATACAAGTATCTTTATCTACCCATGTAGTCATCGTGGTTTCACCTCCCATACCGAAGTGGTACGTCCACTATCATAGACCATTGTATGCTCTTGGTGACAAGATTTCAAGATTGAATCAGTCTAAAAATGTACGACTACTTATAAAGAGGGATTTCAGGTGCCTTCAGCACGGAGTAGAGCTGTGTATTCAAGCGTTTAAAATCTCCCGCAGATACTGCATCTGTCGCGTTCAAAATCTTCACGGCAGCGGCTAAATCCTTGATTCCTAGTGCTTGAACTTCGTTAGATGCGATGAGCAAATCAAGTCTTGCAGTCAGGTCCTCAGGATTATAGCTGCTCCATTGATTGCTTGCTGACATGGCAACAGCTGCGAGATAGGTGCGGTAATGGAACGGATACTGCTTCCATTGCGCGGTGCTAACGGCTCCAGGTACTTGCTTCGGCATGGCTTGTTTCACCACATAAGCCGATTCCCAAGACGCGATGGAGTGATACACCATTTCTTGTGCCGTTAGCCAGTTATTTTGGAAAAGCGTCAGGTTAGCTCCAATGGAAGCAGGCGTAGCATTATTTTGATCGGAACGAATCTGCTCCATACTATCCAAATACGCCCGTACACTGTTCGTAAAAGTGGTGTGAGCTTGTCTCAGCATGGGGGACGTCGGCAGGGGAACGTTTTTCTCCAGCTCTTTCCTTGTCTGGTCAGCTAATTTGCTGAGCTGCTTCAAGCCTTCGGTCCGTTCACTTTCGCTCATTTGATTCCATTTACCCATCGTATCAAAATGTGCTTGCTTCAGATCAAGAAGCGGTGCATAAACGGCATAGTAAAATCGGATAAAGTCCTGTTCGTTGTACAGCTTTTGCTCACGCAGCAGCTTTTCTTTTTCGGCTTCCTTTTTCTCAGCTTCGAGTACGGCGGCTTGTTCCGACTCCAATTGTGTCTTCATATAGTGGGCCCCGAAAAAAAATCCACCAACTGTGCATGCAAGTGTTATGATGATCATGTACGCCATCATAAATTCAGTTCTTTTCAATCGCTTTGTCATACTAGCCTCCAAATACAATGATGCAGTTTACTTCGCTTCTTTAGAGCTTTGAAAAATATAGAATGATGTAAGGAGTACCAATGAACAGTCGGAACAGTGCGGCAGAGGAGCAGGACCTTTTATGTGCGGTCGCCTTGAATGCCATGTTACCTCTGGCCAATGAACGAACGCTGCAATCAGCCTACTACATACTGCGTGGCAGAAAAGCCAATCAGACACTGCAAGATGTGCATTTGTATACCCTTTATCCGTATTATCGGATGTTTTCTCGTTTTCCAAGAGAGGATTGGGAGAAAATAGTTTCAACTTTATTTCAGGCGGGCTGGATTTTACCTGTTGATGCAGTTGGAACGAACGCGAAGCCGACATTTACCTTTTCTGATACAGGATTGCAGCATGCCAAACACACGTACCAAAAATATCGGTTTGATGTATGGTTCGCACCTTTTACCCAGTCTGATTTGGCGGAGCGAATCGAACCCTTTTGGAACAGACTTCATCTTATGGTGCAGACGATCTCGCAAATGCTTCATGGTGATCTCGGTTTCATTCCGGTGGTATCGGACAAGCCAGCACAGCGTTGGGTAAAAAACCAATTGGCTGATGGGGCAATGCGAAATGCTTGGAAACAGCAATTGTCTGACGAACTATATCGATTATGGGAGCCTCTGGCTGAAGATGTGCAGGAGCTTTTATTTTGTCAACTCTCAGGAGTAGGACAAGTCGGCAAGACCATGGGACAAGTAGCAGAGATTCGCCAGTCAAGTCGTAGTTATCTCACGCTGCAATTTCGATACGGGCTAGCCGCGTCGATTCAGACGCTGCTTGCAGAGAGCACTCATTATCCTCTTTTATCAAAACTTGTTACAGAATCCCACAAGCTTGATCCACGTCTAACGGAAAGTGCTGCTCGAACGTATGCACTGCTTCAGACTGGCTGTGATAAAAAAGAAATCGCGAAGAGACGACGAATGAAAGAAAGTACAATAGAAGATCATTTGGTAGAGATTGCCCTGCGCTGTCCGGAATGGGATATGACAACGTATTTGCCAAATGGGTTGGCTAAAGAGATCGTGGAGACGAGTGAGCGACTTGATACAAGCAGACTCCGGCTCATCAAGGATCAGTTGGAAGCAACAGTAACGTATTTGCAAATCCGATTGGCACTGGCACGAGCGACAAGGGGGGCAAAATGAATAAACAGCTCATGTACGACAGATTAAAGCTGCATTTTGGATACGACTCATTCCGTCCCGGTCAGGAGTCCATTATTGAACGTGTATTGGATGGACGAAGTGTTCTCGGGCTATTAGCAACAGGTGGCGGGAAATCAGTCACGTATCAGCTGCCAGCAATGCTTTTGCCGGGTCTGACCGTCGTGGTTTCCCCATTGATCTCCTTGATGGTCGATCAGGTGCAGCAGCTCCGAGCGCGAAAAAAAATTCCAGCTACCTATTTGAACAGTATGCAGGATCCGACAGAGTCCCGCGAAATCTTAAAAGGTCTCTCGGAAGGTGCGTACAAGCTGTTGTATATTTCTCCGGAAAAGCTTCAACAGGCCTATGTTCAACAGGTATTAAAGAGGGCAAGGGTGTCCCTGATCGCTATTGATGAAGCGCATTGCATCTCGCAATGGGGGCATGACTTTCGCACAGATTACTTGCGATTGCCTGAAGTCGTGAAACAATTGGGAGCACCTCCTGTTCTCGCTGTGACGGCAACTGCGACGGCGACTGTTCGCGAAGAAATTTGCAACTTGTTTTCCATTGAAAAGGAAGATGTTGTGTTGCAGTCTCTTAATCGGGCGAATATCGCCTATGATCTGGTTGAAGTTGCGGAGGAAACAGACAGGCGCTCCTATGTATTTGATCAGATCGATCGTTTGCAGGGACCTGGGATCGTTTACTGCAGCACGCGACAAGCAGTAGATGTGTTGGCAGCCTCTTATCAACTCGATGGGAAAAAACGCGTTCACGGTTACCACGGGGGGATGAACAGCATGGAGCGAATGCTGATCCAATCCCAGTTTCTCGCGGGCGAGCTGGATGTTATTATTGCAACCAATGCATTTGGCATGGGGATCGACAAGCCAGATATTCGCTACGTCATCCATTACCAAATGCCAGCCAGTTTGGAGGCATACGCTCAAGAAATCGGGCGGATCGGCCGTGACGGCAAGCCTGGGTATGCGCTGCTCTTATTTTCGTGGGACGATTGGCAGATTCATCAGCACATGCTGGAAAAGGAGTACCCGACACAAGCGCAAGTTCAAAAATACGAGCAGTTGTGCAATACCGGAGTGCCCCTGACGAACGAGGCCTTGGCGATGATGGACATATCCGAAGAAATGGGTGCACTTCTTGCCTTTTATACAGAAAGAGTGCTGGCCTCACACGAAGCTGCCGCTGCGGGAGAGTCGTATCCAAAGGCTCAAATCATTTGGCAGGAAACAGAAAAGAGAAAAAGCTTTAAGCAAAAAAAGCTGGCAGAAATGGTATCGTACGTAAGAGGAGAAAACTGTTTGCGCGCGAGCATCAATTCGTATTTTAAAGAAAATGATCATCAATTTGATCTGTACTGCTGTAAGAAATGCGGTCTAAATACGGAAGCGTATTTCCAAACGAATGACCATGCAATCGTAAAGAATGAACAAATCAAATGGAATTTGCGGCAGGCGTTAGACACTCTTTTGCCGAACAAATAGAAGGAGAGAAACATCAAGTGAGGGAAGATCGGCTAGAGGTGGATGAAGCCACTCTTCGGCTGAATCTATGGTTGACACAAGGAATCGTGATGGGAGTGGCTGCAGCCGGTAGCTTCTTAGTGCTGGGCTGGGAGGCTACTCTGTCCTTGTTTATTTTGCCAGACTGGGATGCCGTCCTGTGGGCCGTGTTTGTAGCCGCAGGTATTATCATCGCGAGTATTGCGATGGATCGTTACTTGCCTAAACGGTGGCAGGATGATGGCAGTATCAATGAAAAAGTTTTTGGTACCATGTTACCATCCACCACGATTCTCGTCTGTATGGTAGTAGGGGTGGGGGAGGAATGGCTATTCCGTGGAGTCATTCAATCGCTTACCGGGAATTTTTGGAGCAGTCTTATTTTTACACTGATCCACATACGTTATTTAAAAAAACCGCTCATGATCATAAGTGTATTTGGTACAAGCTTGATCTTGGGACTCTTGTTTTCCCACTATCAGTCCCTTTGGCCCTCGATTGTGGCTCATATCCTTATTGACGTCATGTTAGCATTTTATTTACAAAAAACGATCAAGAAAAGGGGGAGGAAGAGTGAATCTTGAGCATAATCCATTACCACCCCGACGCTCCCGTCATACTCGCCCTAAAGCGTCGTTCTCGTTTAAAAAGTGGATTCAACCGGGATTGTACTTGTTTGGATTCGTTTTTTTCGGGTTGATTGGTCTTGAGTTGTACAGGGCCAATGTCGCACACGAGTCAGCAGCTTCTGGTAATGTTGAAGTGAAAGATGTTAGCAAAGCGAATACCACTTCGCAAGGAAGCGAGGCAGGAGAAAAGGAGCCTGTATCCGTCGTTCTTCCTTCTAAGCCTGATCCCAATGCAAGCGTGATCCCCCCACCACCCAAGGCGAAAACGACCGATTCAAAACCGGTTGAGCCTGCAGTGAAGGCGACCACAAGCATACAGACATCTGCTGTGAGCCCCGTCCAAACCCAAGCTTCGACTGGTACACCAGTAAACAAGGCAAAACAGATTGCGAGTCCTTCTACTAGTAAAGCTGCTACACTGGGAAAAACAGCTACAACACCGACTGCAACGAAATCGAAGGTCGTCAAGCATGTGGTGAAGAAGGGGGAAACGTTGTTTATGCTGTCACGAAAGTACTACGGAAATAATTCGAACGTAAGGCGAATCGCAAAATACAACGGGCTCCATTCTGAAGCAGGGCTCGTCGAAGGGAAAATTGTTTTGGTTCCACTCGTACAGTAATGAGATCGTGCTCCACTGGCAATGCTATCGGGAAAAGGATAAGCAGGTGGATGCAAGTGGAGTATGATACGGTCATTGTCGGCGGCGGGATTGCAGGACTTCAAACTGCCATTCAACTTGCAAGATGCCTCCGGCGCGTTGCAGTCATTGACATGCCAGGTGGTCGATCAACAATCGCCAAAGCCTACCGAAACATTCTCGGATTTTCGGAGGGGGTTAGTGGCGATTTTTTGCGTCAAGCGGGCAAGGAGCAAGCTCAAAAATACGGTGCAATTTTCATAACAGATGAGGTAACAAAGCTTGCAACTGACTCAAGCGGCTTATTTACAATAGGTACGAAAAATGGCATACATACGCTCACTTCACGAACGCTGGTTTTGGCAACCGGCATTCGTGATCCGTTCCCAACGATCCCTGGCTTCTCTGATTGTGTAGGAATATCTATTTTCTTGTGTCCGGACTGTGACGGCTATGAAACAGTTGAGAAAGACACGGCAATCATTGGAGCGGGCCAGCACGCTGTTTCGATGGCAGACGAACTTATTTATTATACTAGCAGGTTAACAGTCATCAACCATGCAGAAGTGCAGGTGGATACGCAGGCTGTCTCTGGGCTGAGCCAGCGAGGGATTTTGTATCGGGAGGACAAAGTATGTGCCCTTCATCATACGGCAGGGCAATTGCAAGAGATCGAGCTCTCTTCAGGTGAACGGTTGTCTGTAGAAAGAGCATTTCTCGCTTTTCCTGGTGCTCATGCATTGACAGAGCTTTTGCGTGGTTTTTCCGTGCAAATTCATGAAAAGGGCCACATCCATACGAATCCGCGAACAAAAGAAACTGATCATCCCAACATCTGGGCTGTTGGAGATATCAATGAGCATTCTCAACAAGTGTCGATTGCCATGGGAGATGGAACACAGGCGGCCATTTGGATTCAAAAGCGGCTGCGTGAATATGAGATGTAGAAAAACGCCTGATTCTGGGCGTTTTTTCATGTACAAACCTTTATGAACGAGAAGGAACCCGAACTAGCAGAGCTAAATATAAATACAGAATGAGGAACAATGAGGGGGAACTTTTCCTGGGAAAGCGCAGGAAATGACAGGCAACAACAAAGTTTCTTTTTTCGTGAGTTGATTCGACATCGATAGGCGAATGCTGCGTAGGTGTCATGGTAGCTTTGTTCCAGTAACTAAATGTGATATGATAGGACTACCCCGTATTTTCCAGTCCATTAAAAAATGGATGAATACTGACGGGTATTCGCCGGAGAATGTGGAGAACTCTTACAGGCTTACCATCATATTTTGTAGTACGACTGGATGGCGAGGAGGGACAGTCATGCGTGTTGAACGCCTTGGTCAAGATAAAATACGAATCTTTTTAACTTTTGACGACCTCTCAGAGCGCGGGATAGAAAAAGAAGACATGTGGCGTGACATTCCTAAAGTTCATGAACTGTTCAACGACATGATGGAACAGGCTTATCACGAATTAGGGTTTGAGGTATCAGGGCCTGTTGCAGTTGAAGTGTTCGCCTTGCCAGCTCAGGGAATGGTCGTAATCGTAACACGTGGCAAGACGGGCTCAAAGGACGGAAAAGAGGAAGAATTCGAAGACGAGGATGTATACGAGCTAGAGGTTACATTGGAAGAAAGCGATTTGATCATGTATGCCTTCCGGGACTTTGAGCATATGGTTGAAGCCGCCCATCGAATTAACGCCCTTTTGACCAATGGTGGAGCTGCCTACTTCTACCAGGGGAAATATCATCTGGTGTTGGAGGAAGTCGACTTGGATCAGGAGCGTTATCACAAGCTAATTGCGATCCTCTCTGAGTACGGAGAAGCGACGCCGATAACGATTTATGTGTTGGAAGAATACGGGAAAGTGATCGTTGCCGACGATGCTGTAAAAGAAATATGCAGGCATTTCACGTAATCGAAAAAGAAATGTCTGGGAATATAAAACAGCACCTAGTCAACCAACTAGGTGCTGTTGCTGTCTGTACAGATTATGCTAGGCCATCAAAAAAATCAGCCTCTTTACCTTGAATGGTATAGTTCGGAAGGCTGTGCCAAGCCAAGATGTAATGATTGTTTGGCGGAACAGAATAGTGCTCGCCTTTTGTTACACCTGGAAACACGCGTTCAACTGATAAGTGCTGCGTTCTGTGTGCCCTCAAGGCATCTGCTACTTTCGGCATATATTCAGGTGCGTGAATGATCGTCGTAATGCTCTCGATTGGATCCGAAAAAGGAGGCTTCATCGTACCAAACCCTTCCTCGGATGAGCGAGTCGCATAATAAAGCTTTCGCACACTCGTATCTGGGCCTAAAGAAAGGACAGCCTGGGTGGTAGCATGACTAATCGCCAAGTGGTCAGGATGTCCGGAGATGCCATGCGGTGCAAACGTAACGACGATTTCCGGTTGGATCTGGTGAATAGCCTGGTGGATACGTGTAACGAGCTCATCGACGGGCACTGTGTTTAGGAACTTATCCTGATATTCCCAGACGTCTACTTGATCGAACCCGAGTATGGCACAAGCGTCGCGAAGCTCTTGCTCACGAAATCGGGGTAGTTCTTCTGGTGTGCATAACGGTGGTTCACCAGCTTTTCCTGCTTGCCCTTTTGTTGCACACAATAGATGAGTGCTGGCCATTTTGGTCTCACTATATTTGGAAATGGAAATCCCACAAGCAAACGTTTCGTCATCGGGATGGGCAAAAATGAACAAAATAGACTTCTTTTTCATAAAAACACCTCCATGAATAAACTTCCACATTACTTTTTCCATTATGGCATAAATTCACTAATCCTGTAATGAAAGAAACAAGTTTGGGGACAATACAATCATGGCTGGACGTGCATTTGAAGCTATTTGTATAAAACGCAGTCTGTAAAAGCGGTTTCAAAATGGAAGGTAAATAATTGAATGATTATGCAAAACAAGGCACGAAAACGTTTTCGAAATGGAAAAAAAACATTTTTAAGCTTCTCATAAATGATACAAGCGTGTATACTAAAGGCGGCATTGACCGAAAACATTTTTGAGGTGGTAAGTAATGGGTAATCAAGACGTGGTAACCGAAAGCACCGAAGGGAAAGAAAAGCAAGAATCATTGAACTTGCTCCATTCAACTCAAACGGTGATCAAGGAAGCACTGGAGAAACTAGGTTACCAAGAATCGATGTTTGAACTCTTGAAGGAACCGCTACGCGTTTTGACTGTACGTATTCCGGTTCGCATGGATAATGGCGAAGTAAAGGTATTTACGGGCTATCGTGCACAGCACAACGATGCAGTAGGTCCGACCAAGGGGGGCATTCGTTTCCACCCGGAAGTTACTGAGGATGAAGTTAAAGCACTTTCTATCTGGATGAGCCTCAAAGCAGGTATCGTCGATCTGCCATATGGCGGTGGTAAAGGCGGTATCATTTGCGACCCGCGTGAAATGTCCTTCCGCGAACTGGAAAGACTGAGCCGCGGTTACGTTCGCGCAATCAGCCAGCTTGTGGGTCCTACTAAAGATATTCCGGCTCCGGACGTCTTTACGAACTCACAGATCATGGCGTGGATGATGGACGAATATAGCCGTATCCGTGAATTTGACTCGCCTGGTTTCATTACGGGTAAACCAATTGCGCTGGGTGGTTCCCATGGCCGTGAAACAGCTACTGCAAAAGGTGTAACCATTTGCATCCGTGAAGCAGCGAAGCGTCGCAACATCGACGTAAAAGGTGCTCGCGTAGTTGTACAAGGCTTTGGTAACGCTGGTAGTTACTTGGCAAAATTCATGCATGATGCAGGCGCTAAAGTTGTAGGTATCTCTGATGCATACGGTGCGCTGCATGATCCAAACGGTTTGGATATCGACTACTTGCTGGATCGTCGTGATTCCTTTGGTACAGTTACAAAACTGTTCAACAACACGATTACCAACAAAGAGCTTCTTGAACTGGAATGCGACATTTTGGTTCCGGCAGCGATCGAAAACCAAATCACAGCTGCAAACGCTCACAACATCAAGGCGCAAATCGTAGTAGAAGCGGCTAACGGCCCAACTACACTGGAAGCGACTAAAATTTTGACTGAGCGTGGAATTCTTCTGGTTCCAGACGTACTGGCAAGTGCCGGCGGTGTAACTGTTTCCTACTTTGAGTGGGTACAAAACAACCAAGGCTACTACTGGTCTGAGGAAGAAGTAGAAGAGAAGTTGGAAAAAGTAATGGTTCGTTCGTTTGAAAATGTATACTCCATGTCTCAAACTCGTCGCATTGACATGCGTCTGTCTGCGTACATGGTTGGTGCCCGCAAGATGGCTGAGGCTTCTCGCTTCCGCGGTTGGGTATAAGTTTTCAAACAACCCTCCATATATTGAAAAACATGGCTCCGCCGTTATGGCGGGGCCTTTTTTATTGGCGGCGTGTGATGTGGCTGTGGTGGAGAGAAGAATATTTCCATGCTAGGCTCCAGGCTTCGTCCTGCTGGGGGCTGAGACTGTCCGCTCCNNGGTAGCCGCTTCGTAGCGCGGGCACGTTGCGTTTCTTTTGCCCGCGAATCCCTTCGGAGCTCGGTAGGACTCCACAAGTCGCTACGTCTGGAAATATTCTTCTCTGTAGTAACTGATTACATTCTTCAATCTTTTAAGGCATTTAAAACTCGGTTAAACACGGAAAGCTCGTAGAGGAAACAGGAGAAATAAGCGAAGATCTTAGGGACACCGACCGAGACGCAATGCAAAAAGCGAAACAGGCTCTTAAGCGGCCACCTCTGAAACACATCCTGAAGGGGCAACTTTGGCCGCGGTTTCGTTTTTTGCATGGAGTCGTGCAGTCAATCCCACAGGGGGTGGCCCTAGAATCTGAGCGTTTTCTCCTGTTTCCTTCCCACCACAACAGCATCGTACAAAATGTTTCCAAAGAGAAAAAAACCTCCTGAAGAACCAGGAGGTTGTAGTCCTATTATTTAATGGTCGAACAACTGCTGCAGCTCTTTGAAAGTCCTTGTTTTTTGCAGCGTTACAATTAACTTGAGACGAGCTTTTTGCCCATTCAAGCCATTGGAGAAGATGATGCCCATCTCTTTTAGTTTGCGGCCTCCACCTTCATAGTCATAGATATCCTGCACCTGTCCATTGTAGCAGCGGGAGACGAGCACGATTGGCACGCCTTTGTCGAGTAATTGCTGCAGGGTAGGGATGATGGCGGGAGGAAGATTTCCTAATCCAAACGCCTCTACAACGAGTCCATCAATCTTCTGCTCCAATAAAAACTGTAGCCAAGCAGGGTCCATGCCAGCAACTGCTTTGATCAACGGCACATTCGCATCAGCATGGGTAATGGCATAATGCTCTCGATCCAATGGAGCGTGGTGGTATTGCACGCTTTTTTTCGCTATGGTTCCAATCGGTCCGTATTGTGGCGACTGGAAGGTAGCGACATTGCTCGTGTGTGTTTTGGTTACATGACGTGCCGCGTGAATTTCGTCATTAAAAACAACGATAACGCCTTTGTTCAAACTGTCTGAGTCTGCGGCTACACGAACGGAAGAAATGAGATTGACGGGACCGTCAGCACCGAGCTCATTACTGCTGCGCATGGCTCCAGTCACGACAATCGGGACGTTGACCGACAAAGTCAGATCCAGGAAGTATGCAGTCTCCTCCAACGTATCAGTCCCATGAGTAATGACAATGCCATCATAGTGATCATGTTGAAAGGCTTCCTCAATATCGAGTCGCAGCTGATTCATGATCGCAGGAGTCATATGAGGGCTAGGTAGGTTGAGTAGATTTTTCATGGTGACATCCGCGTGCTTTTCTAAAAAAGGAAGGATTTTGTTGACTGCTTGATCATCCAATGGCTTTACGCCTTCTGAGTCATCGACAGACATGGCAATCGTACCGCCTGTGTTCACTACCAAAATTTTTTTTGACATGATCTCTCTCCTGTAGCGGGTTTTCATCAACCAGTATTCATGGTACGATGAACAGTAGTCTTGTGTAAAGGAGTAATAAAAGATGATTGCTTTGATCGGCGCGGCAGTTGCCCCCGGTATCGCCATCTTAAGTTACTTTTACCTGCGTGACAGTCTCGAACCGGAGCCAATTTCGATGGTAATCCGGTCGTTTATCTTTGGTATGCTGCTGGTCGTACCGATTATGGTACTTCAGTACATCATGCAGAATGAATGGAACTGGCGGGATGGCATTGTCGCGGAAGTTTTCCAATCCGCTGTAGTGGAAGAATTTTTTAAATGGATGGTCATCTATTTTACGGTTTATAAACATTTGGAATTTGATGAGCCATACGATGGAATTGTTTATGCGGTTGCGGTGTCACTTGGTTTTGCTACGTTGGAGAATTTGTTCTACCTCATTATCAATGGAACGAATATCGCCATCTGGCGTGCCTTTTTGCCAGTATCCAGCCATGCGTTGTTTGCGGTGTGGATGGGCTATTATCTGGGACGGGCCAAGTTTTCCAAGGACGCCAAGCATGAGCGGCTTTTTTTATGGATGTCGATTACCTTGCCGATAGGCTTGCATGCTCTGTACAACTTGATTTTTTTGGCAGTGCAAAACTGGCTGGTAGTGATTGTTCCATTCATGCTTATTTTGTGGTGGCAGGGCTTAAAAAAGGTACAAAGAGCACACGATTTCGGTTCTAAAAATCTCTCTTCACGTCCACAATAGACGGTAAGGAGGAGACATACGTGCTAAAAACCGAACGAGCAAAAGTGACAATTCAATGCAATGTATGTGGAGAAAAGTTTACACTACGTGGTCAACGAGAACCTGGCGGGCAAATAGAAACAGGGTTCAAGCAGTGCCTGTGTGACAACGACAAGCATTTTCGGATTGACGAGTCCTGATCTTTTCCATTCCCAGTTGAAAAAGCGTGACGAATCTACGTGGGCCGATGCAAATAGCATCGGTCTTTTTCTATATCCACATTCACATGCATAATCCATTCTTCCTCCACCAACACTATGCAAAGATTTCAATACATGCCAAGGAGGATTCAGCCGTGCGTACAATCTGGATCGCAGGTGTGTTGGTGGTGTTGGTAGCAGTGGGCTTAAGTGGATACAAGGTTGTCTGGAAGGAAAAGAATGTAGCTGCCGTACAAGAAGAGCAGATGGCTGCACCTGCTACAAAGAATCAGACGGCCAAAACCAAAGCCAGCTTTCATCCTTCACGAGTCTCTGACAATGATTTGAAAATCATGGCGAATGCTGTTTACGGGGAGTCAAGAGGAGAGCCGTTTGAAGGGCAAGTAGCTGTCGCCGCCGTTATTTTGAACCGCGTCAAGAGCCCTTCGTTTCCTGATACGCCTTCGGCTGTGATATTCGAACCACGCGCTTTTACAGCAGTTGCTGATGGTCAAATATGGCTTACACCGAATGAAAGTGCGACGAAAGCAGTGAAGAACGCACTAAACGGCTGGGACCCGACGGGAGGCTGCACGTACTATTTTAATCCGGATACAGCAACATCCGGTTGGATTTGGACCAGGCCGCAGGTTAAAAAGATCGGGAAACACATCTTTTGCAGATAATCGATGCGTAATCAAAGGAGGAGTGGCAAGGGATGGTATATGGAGCAACAGCACGCGTGCTATTTCCCGTTGCCCTAGTTGCCTTAATAGGCGCTGGCGTGTGGGGATATCAGGAGCACAATGAGAAGAACTCGGTCTTGATCAAAGCGGAAAACTCATACCAACGGGCTTTCCACGATCTTACTTATCATGTGGATAAGCTGCACGATGAGCTTGGCAAATCGCTGGTGGTCAACTCGCGCAGACAAATGACCCCAATTTTGACGAATGTCTGGCGCCTTTCCTATGCGGCACAAGCGGATGTCGGACAACTGCCATTGACCTTGATGGCATTTAACAAAACAGAAGAAATGCTGTCGAAGGTGGCGGATTTTTCCTACCGTGTCGCCGTGCGTGATTTGGACAAGGTGCCATTGAGTCAGAGTGAATATAAGACATTGAAGAGTCTTCACACCCAAGCAAAGGATATCCAGGATGAGCTGCGCAAGGTACAAGCCGTTGCGATGGACAAGCAATTGAGATGGATGGATGTGGAGACGGCATTGGCCTCTAATAAAAACAAAGAGGACAATACCATCATCGACGGGTTCCAAACCATTGAGAAAAAAGTGCAAGAATACCCTGATTTGGACTGGGGCGTCGGGATACAGAGTCTCGATAAGAAAAAGCAGCAGCGAATCAAAGGGATCGATGGCAAACCAGCCACCAAAGAGGAAGCAGAGAAGAATGCATTGGCGTTTCTCGGGTTGAAGCCAGGAGATGCGAAAGTAGAAGTTAACGATAACGGCAAGGGGCAGGAATACACGGCGTATAGTGTGCGTGTCACGCCAAACGGGCACAAGACAGCCATTAATCTCGATGTCACCAAACGCGGTGGAAAAGTCGTTTGGATGATGAACGAGCGTGGAGTTGGCGAGGAAAAGCTGGATATGAAGCAGGCGGAAGAAAAAGGTCGAGTGTTCTTGAGCAACCATGGATTTGACAATATGGAGGTCTCCGAGATTGACAGCTACGACCGCAACGCACTCTTTACGTTTGTGCCGGTTCAGGATGGCGTCAGAATTTATCCGGACGGGGTGGTCGTCGAGATTGCGTTGGACAACGGAGAGGTTACTGCCTATAATTCGACGGAGTATCTGTTTAATCACAAAAAGAGAATTCTCTCCAAGCCCCGTCTCTCAAAAGAAGAAGCAAGGAAAAAAGTCAATCCGAGTGTAAAAGTGACGGATCAGCGACTTGCCCTTATCGAAGGGAAAAACGATGGAAAAGAAGTGCTGACGTGGGAAATGACAGGCAGCTTTGAAGGAAATTCGTACATGGTCTACATTAATGCCATGAATGGAGAAGAAGAAGAAGTTGTGAAAATGGAAACGGGATCAGGACAGAACGAAGGACAATAGTGCTAAAAAAATAGGGGGAAAGCTAGTTTCTAAGCGGCTTTCCCTATTTGCTGATTCCAAACAAAAGGGTATATAATGGAAAGGGTGATAGGGAAGGAGAGGAACAGTTACTTTATGATGCTTCCACGAATAGGACAAACAATAAGACTAAACTTCACGAGTTCCTCAGAAGAAATGGAGCTGCAAACTTTCAAAAGCCGTGTGGCTGATTTGAAGGATGATGTAGCTTCCATCGAGTTGCCAACCAGCGAAAACACTGGACGGACTGGCTTATTTCAACCAGGGACAGAATGCTTGGTTTGGTATGTTGGCGAGGATGGCTCACGCTATGAATTCCGCTCTGCGATTGTCGGCAGGCAAAACAATCATATTCCTGTACTGCTTCTGCAACTGCCGGCTAAAGAGGAGATTGTGCGCACGCAGCGACGAAACTACTTGAGAATTGACACCACGCTAGACATCGCAGTCAAACTGGATGATCCGATTCGACGTTATCATTTTCTAGCACGAACATTAGATATCAGTGGTGGTGGGCTGTCTTTTAGTTGTGAGGAAACCTATCACTTGAAGGAAAAAGACAACTTGCACGTCTGGATTTCCCTTCCAAGCAAAAATGGACAGGTTCAACATGCTTTTGTTGTGATGGAAATTGTCAGACAAAAACCAGCAGAAGAAAAAGGTTTGCACCAGTGGATTTCGGGTAAGTTCACCCAAATCAGCGAGCAAGATCGGGCAAAAGTGGTTAGAGCGTGTTACGAGAGACAGCTAGAGCTTCGCAAAAAAGGCGTTGTGGATTGACGCTTCATCAGAGGAAGTGACCCTATTGACCAGTCAGTACAACGATCGTTTTCGCAGCTTTTCCAAACGGATAGAAAAAGTCATCATGATTGGAGTTGTCGTATGTGCGATTGTACTGACCATAGGCGAAATCCTCATTCAGTACGTACCCGCAAGACTAGTATTAATCGAAACAGAGCGCTTGGAAGGCGTGTCCAGAGAGCCCTAAAGGTTTGCGCATGCTTCCATACTATGGTACTATTATAGATAACATAGAAAACGGTCATGGATCGTTTTTTGTAGCCAAATTCGAAAAACGCAATAACGTTTTTCATCACACAAAGAATGGGAAAGGGCTTCGACAGAAGCTTTTCTTGTTTTATTCCCATCCGAACTAACGTACATAGCAGGTGAGAAGTAATGAACATTGCCATTGATGGACCAGCGGGAGCAGGCAAAAGTACTGTCGCCCAAAAAGTAGCGGGACAACTGGAATACGTGTACATTGACACGGGTGCCATGTATCGTGCCCTCGCTTGGGCAGCCCACCATCATCAGCTCTCTATCAGCGATGAGTCTTCAGTTTCCGAACTTTTGCAAAAAAGCAAGATTCAACTGGTTCGGGAAAACGGACAACAACATGTATACTGGAATGAAATCGATGTCACGAGCTGGATACGTTCCACAGAAGTGAGCCAGTACGCCTCTATTGTAGCGAGCTATGGTTCCGTACGTGAACAAATGCTTGTACTCCAGCGACGATTGGCGACTCAAGGCAATGTCGTCATGGACGGCAGAGATATCGGTACTCATGTTTTGCCTGATGCCGATGTGAAGATATTTCTGACGGCCTCCATCCAAGAGCGTGCAGAACGCCGTTGGAAGGAACTACTCGCAAAAGGTACCCAGGCAGACTTGGCTGATCTGGAAAAAGAAATCGAAGAGCGAGATCGACGGGACATGCAGAGAGAAGTCGCACCGTTGCGCCAGGCGGAAGATGCCGTTTTGGTAGACACAACAGGAATGACCATTGATCAGGTGGTCGATCGCATCTTGCAAATCTGCGAGCGAACGGGAGAGTCAACCCATTGAGTTACTATCGTTTATTCAGAGGTTTTTTTCGCATCATTTTTTCGCTTGTCTACCGTTGGCAAGTGATCGGGCGTGAACATATACCTAAGGAAGGCCCAGTGATCCTTTGTGCCAACCACATTTCTTTATGGGACCCACCTCTACTCGGGAGTGGCATCGAGCGTCAGGTTCATTTCATGGCCAAAGAAGAGCTGTTCAAAATTCCGGTCTTATCCTTTCTCATTACGAAATTCGGTGCATTTCCGGTCAAACGGGGTGCAGGAGATCGTGCGGCCATTCGCACGACTCTCAAATTGCTGGAAGATGGAAAAATCTTTGGAATCTTTCCTGAGGGAACCCGCAGCAAAACAGGGGAACCAGGGGAAGCGATGCCGGGTGTGGCGATGTTCGCTCTCAAATCAGAAGCTGCGGTCATTCCGGTAGCCATTATCGGGCCATATCGACCGTTTCGTTCCATTAAGATCGTTTACGGTAAACCGATCGATCTGACTCAATTGCGCGAGGCCAAATCAAGCGCAGATACATTGAAGGAAACGAGCGATCTGATTATGGAGCACATCAAGCAATTACGGAACCAGCATCTCTCTTAGCAAACGGTATAGAATTGCTAAAGGGACGAATACTAAATCTGCTGGAACTTACTGGCTTCATCAGTACTAACTGCCAGCCATCAGGCGACAGTTAAAAATATACATGCTCCCGCTTCGTGTAGTGAGGTTGTACACAACCTGTACATAGACGTTTGGGACTGGATGGTATTAAGGAGGTCTTTTGAATGATGGAAGAAACGAACGTAAGCTTGACGGATGCAACAACCATTTCCGTAGGAGATGTCGTAAAAGCAACCGTAACAAAAGTTGAGGACAAACAAGCGCTTGTAGATTTAGGCTACAAGTACGATGGTCTGATTCCTATCAGCGAATTGTCTCCACTGCATGTTGAAAAGGTATCTGATGTAGTAGCGGTTGGTGATACTTTCGAAGTGAAAGTCATCAAGCTAAACGATGAGAAAGAAGAGCTCGTTGTTTCCAAGAAAGCCGTAGCGATGGAATCCTCTTGGTCTGAACTTGAGCAAAAAATGCAAGCGGGTGAAATCATCGAAGCGACGGTGAAAGAAGTAGTGAAGGGCGGCCTTGTTGTTGATGTAGGCGTTCGCGGCTTCATTCCAGCTTCCATGGTAGAGCGTCATTTCGTGGAAGATTTCTCCGACTACAAAGGCAAAACATTGACTTTGAAAGTCGTAGAAATGGATAAGGAAAAGAATAAAGTCATCCTGTCCCACAAAGCGGTTTTGGAAGACGAAGCAAAAGTGCAAAAGCAATCCATTATGGATAAAATCCAAGTGGGTCAAGTATTGGAAGGAACAGTTCAACGCATGACCGATTTTGGCGTATTCGTGGATATCGGTGGTGTTGATGGATTGGTTCACGTATCTGAGCTTGCTTGGAACCGTGTAGATAAGCCGTCCGATGTCGTGAAGGAAGGCGACAAGGTACATGTGAAGGTCCTCAAAATTGACCGTGAAAACGAGCGTATTGGCCTTAGCATCAAGGAAACGCAAGCAGGTCCATGGGCGAACGTTGCAGAAGATTTCAAAGCGGGCTCTATTCTGAATGGAACGGTAAAACGTTTGGTGTCCTTCGGTGCATTTATTGAGCTGGCTCCTGGAATTGAAGGCCTCGTACACATCTCCCAGATTGCAAATCGCCGGGTGAATACACCGAGTGAGGTGTTGAAAGAGGGCCAAGAAGTACAGGTGAAGGTTTTGGATGTTGTTCCACAAGAACAGCGCATTAGCCTCAGTATCCGTGCAGTAGAAGAAGACCGTGTAGAGCAGGCAGAACGCGCGAGCAAGCGTGAACAGCAACAATTCACGCAAGAAAACAATCAACCAATGGGCGTGACATTGGGCGAGTTGTTCGGTGATCTGAAAGACAAGTTCAAGTAAGAAAAAAGGAAGATTCATGGGGGATACGCTCTGGCGTATCCCTTTTTTCTGAGAGCGAAAGTCTAGGAGGAGTACAATGGATCGTCGTTCGATTAGAAAACTGGACCATATTCGAAATGCTCTTATCACCGGGGAAAATGCTGCGAATAGCTTTGATGATGTTAGCTTTGTTCCGAACAGCTTGCCGAATGCAGCGTTTGTAGAAACCTCACTGGATACCGAGATCGCATCCTTGCGACTCTCCTCACCGATTATGATTAATGCGATGACAGGGGGAGCTGGTGGGACTACGCAGATCAATCAAAAACTGGCGATCATTGCTAGGGAACGAAAACTGGCTATGGCTGTTGGGTCACAAATGGCCGCTCTGCGTGATCCAGATGTTACGGATAGCTATCGGATTGTTAGAAGGGAACATCCACAGGGGATCTTGTTTGCAAATGTCGGGGCAGAGGCGACAGTAGAGCAGGCAAAAGCAGCAGTGGAGATGATAGAAGCGAACGGATTGCAAATCCATCTGAATGTCATGCAAGAGCTGTTGATGCCTGAGGGAGATCGGGATTTTCGCGGCTATCTCGAGCGGATTCAAGCGATCAAGGAGAGTTTGGATGTGCCGGTTATTGTCAAAGAAGTCGGTTTTGGAATGGCAAAGGAATCAATCGAGAAGCTCATAGAAATTGGGATCAGAACAATCGATGTGGGTGGAAGAGGCGGAACAAATTTTGCTCAAGTCGAAAATATGCGAAGTGATCATCCTCACGCTATGTTCGAGGATTGGGGATTCACGACGGTAGAGAGCTTGCTGGAAGCGAATGCTGTCGGTCATTTAGGAGTGTCGTACATAGCGACAGGCGGTGTTCGTCATGGACTCGATGTAGTCAAGGCCGCTTCTTTAGGTGCGTCCGCTGTCGGGATGGCAGGGGCAATGCTGCGTCTGGTTCAACGCGAATCTCTGGTAGAATGCTTGTCTACCGTCGACAAATGGCATCATCAAATTCGTGTGGCGATGACGGCACTGGGAATAAAAGGTCTGGCTGACGCTGTTTGTACGCCTGTTATGATCACAGGTAAAACAGCAGAGAGAGCTAGGCTTCGTCACATGCAATTGGAGAGACTGGCGCAACGTTAGGTAGTGGACGAGCATTCGATTCATGAAATTTCCTTGGTTGAGGCATACTTTTGGGGGAGACAACCAACATTTTGAGGAGATGAACATGAACGAGGGAACCGTTGCGATCCTTATCCAGTGGTGTTTGCTGTGTCTTGTCTGGATGGGTAGCTTTGACTTGCAGCTGCAAAACATGAAGATGGAACGCAGACGAGTGCTCGCAGTGATCAGCGCATTTTTAATGTGTACGTTTGTTAGCTGGGAAATCTATTTTGCCCCCATTCAAGTTAGTCTAAGTGGAACGATATTGCCACTGATCGCAAGCGTTGTCCTTTACACCAAGCTCATGTCCAAAATACGCAGATTGTATTTGCTGAGTGCGCTGGCAACGGCTCTTTTGCTATTTTGGCTACGCTGGCTGTTTTTTACCGATCCGATCTTGCTGTTTTGGGATGAGCGGATCATCGTACCCGCTGTTGGAGTCAGTACGATTTTTTTGATGAGCAGAACAAATCTGGGACAGCTGTTTCAGCTCATGCTCTCCCTGCCTCTCGCAGATGCGATACATTCGCTATATTTTTGGAAATTGTCGGGTTCCTGTCAGTGGGGATCGGAATATGCACAAGATCTGCTGTGGAGTAGCCTATCACTATGGGCACTCGTCAGCGTAGTCTGGTCTGCGATTCGTCGTATCCTTGGCAGAGCTGAAACAGAGTCTTCCCATTCCGATACGGGTAGGTGACGCTAGGGTGTTGAAGGGATTGCTAGCTTATGATTATGTTTTTCCGTTAGTTCTGGGTTTCCTATTCGGCATTATGTGCCGGATTCATCTTTTGCGAACAGATTATCGACAATATCCAACCTATCCCCACGGAAAAATTATTCACGTTTCACTTGGGGTGATCGCATCCGCGCTCGGAGCGTTAGCGATTCCAGCGCTGCTCAAGGAGAATTACACGGCAGTCACATTTTTGACGTTGGCTGCTCAACAATTTCGCGATGTCAGGAACATGGAACGCACTACGCTCAATGAGATCGATACGCAGGAGCTGGTACCCCGTGGCGGCCCCTATATCGAAGGAATCGCAATGGTGTTTGAAGGACGCAATTACATGGTCATGTTTACCTCTTTGGTGACAACGACGGCTACTATTCTCTTTCATTGGTGGGGGGGTATCATTGCAGGTGTCATCGCCTTGTTGATTTCTCGCAAGCTGCGCTCTGGAAAAACTCTATCGCTGATTGCAGAGATTGAGCCGGGGGAAGTGAGAATGGAAGGAAAAGACTTGTATGTAAACGACATTTACATCATGAACGTCGGGTTGGCAGATGCCCAAGAGATCATACGCAAGCAAGGTGTGGGCTTTATTTTGACGCCGAAGGATGCCAATGCCAAGGTCACAATTGCCCACCCGGGACAGCGGCAGGCGATTTTGCACGATGTCGCGACGCAGCTTGGCGTATATACAGATACGGGAGAGCCATCGCTAACACCGCTGGTAAAACGTGATATACAGTCAGGAAGACTGGGTGTATTTTTATTGCCGCAAGAAAAAGATGTAGAACGTGCAACGTCCGTAATTCGTGCAGTCCCGATTCTCGAGAGCGTCTTCCGAATGCCAACGAAGACTAGAATCGTGAAAAAGGAGCTGTAGGCCATGACAGGAGTAATCTTGGCGGTGATTACGACGAACAAAGACAGGATAGCAGGTGGTGTGCCGATTTTTATCGAGTCTACCAAGGAGAAGATGCAGCAAACAGCCTTCACGCTGGAAAAGATACTAGACGGGATGGTGCATGAAGTGAGCACCGATACCCTTATCATTGTTCGGCATAAGTAGTGTATGGTATGATTAGCTAGTCAAAACGTAAAATGAGAGAGAGTGTTGTTGATTATGGGATTACCAGTGGTAGCCATTGTGGGGAGACCCAACGTGGGGAAGTCCACGATTTTTAACAGATTGATTGGCGAACGAGTCGCGATCGTGGAGGATATGCCGGGAGTAACCCGTGACCGCCTGTACGGGAAAGGTGAATGGTTAACGCATACTTTCCATGTGATTGATACCGGTGGAATTGAGTTTGGCGAGACCGACGAGATTCTTACACAGATGCGTTACCAGGCAGAGCTTGCGATTGACGAAGCAGATGTCATCATTATGATTGCAGATAGCCGTACAGGAGTGACAGATGCGGACGTTGAACTGTCACGGATGCTGAACCGGACAGGAAAACCTGTCGTTCTCGCGGTGAACAAAGCGGATAATCCGGAAATGCGTGCGGATATTTACGATTTTTATTCCTTGGGTCTGGGCGAGCCATTCCCTGTCTCGGGTAGCCATGGTCTTGGCTTGGGCGATATGCTGGAAGAAGTGGTTCAGCATTTCCCAGCAGAGGATGACGAAGAGAAAAGAGACGATGTTATTCGTGTTTCCATCATCGGTCGTCCAAACGTCGGAAAGTCTTCCTTGACGAATGCGATTCTCGGTGAAGAGCGAGTTATTGTCAGTGATGTTGCCGGAACGACCCGTGATGCAATCGACACGCCGTTTGAGCGTGATGGCCAAAGCTACGTTCTCGTAGATACGGCAGGTATGCGCAAGCGTGGGAAAGTGTATGAAACAACGGAAAAATACAGTGTGATGCGTGCGATGCGTTCCATTGAAGATTCCGATGTCGTTCTTGTTGTCATTAACGGGGAAGAGGGCATTATCGAGCAGGACAAGAAGATCGCGGGTTATGCACATGAGGCTGGCCGTGGTGTCATTATTATCGTGAACAAATGGGATGCTATTGAAAAAGACGACAAAACGATGCAACGCTTCACAGAATTGATCCGCGAAGAATTTAAATATCTAGATTACGCTCCGATTATGTATGTGTCTGCAAAATCGAAGCAACGTGTCCATACGATTCTACCGAAGGTCAATGAAGTAGCTCAAGCACATGCGATGCGGATTCCTACCGCGGTTCTCAATGATTTGGTAACAGATGCGACGATCCGTACACCTCCGCCATCTGATCGCGGTAAACGCTTGAAGATCAACTATGCGACACAAGCAACAGTGAAACCACCGACGTTCATTCTGTTTGTGAACGATCCGGAACTTATGCACTTCTCCTATGAACGTTACATAGAGAACAAAATCCGTGAAGCATTTGTGTTTGAAGGCACACCAGTTAGAATCTGGACACGGAAAAAAACGTAGGGAGAGAAAAACGCCATGGTGTTATTATCCTGGGTGCTTAGCTATTTAATCGGTTCTATTAGCTTTAGCTATCTTATCGCCAAAAAAGTCGCAGGAATTGACATTCGTTCTCATGGCAGCGGAAATGCCGGTGCAACCAATACCCTCAGGGTGTTAGGAAAAGGCCCCGGCATTGCCGTTCTCCTTCTTGATGCACTAAAAGGAATAGCTGCGATGGGACTGACTCACCTGATGACAGGGGACCCGGCAGCGTACGCAGTGGCAGGTCTATTTGTTATCGCGGGTCATAATTGGCCGATCTTTTTTGGATTCCGCGGAGGGAAAGGCATTGCGACCACGCTAGGCGTCGTGTTAGGGTTTTCTCCCTTGGCATTTTTGATCGCTGCCGTGTTGGCAGTTTTAGTTATTGCGATTACTCGCTTTGTTTCATTAGGATCATTGGTTATCGTAACGGTCATTCCATTTACCCTTTACTTGTTGGACAAACCTACTTCCTTTATCTGGGCGAGCTTGGCGATCGCAATCTTTGCTTACATTCGTCATTATAACAATATCCGCAATCTTCTTGCAGGTAACGAACGGAAACTAGGAGACAAGTCCAACCGGAAGCTGGGATAATGTACGAACGGACATGAGAAAAGTGGAGGGGGACGTATTGATTCAAAATGTTACGGTGATTGGGGCCGGAAGCTGGGGAACGGCACTTGCTACAGTCTTGGCGGACAACGGTCATCAGGTTACGCTTTGGGTACGGGATACCAAGCTGGCAGAAGAAATAAACAGCAAGCATGTGAATGAGAAGTACCTGCCGGGAGAAACGCTTTCGACCAACATTGTTGCCACCACCAATATTCAAGAAGCTGTCGTTGGCAAGCGCATTGTCCTTCTCGTTGTTCCTTCCCATGCCATGCGCCAAATCTGTCGGCAAGTGGCTCCGCACCTGGAACCGGATGTACTGTTAATTCATGCGACAAAAGGCTTTGAATTGGAAAGCCTGAAGCGGATGTCAGAAGTCATTGCGGAAGAGGTGCCGAAAGAGATTGCGTCCAGATTGGCTGTGTTGTCAGGACCGAGCCATGCCGAGGAAGTAGTCAAACGGCAGCCAACGACAGTGGTCATGGCGTCTGAATCGGAAGAAAGCATGCTGCGCTCTCAAGATTTGCTGATGAATACAAATTTTCGAGTGTATACCAACCCGGACCTGATTGGCGCTGAGATCGCCGGAGCGTTGAAGAACATCATTGCACTTGGTGCAGGGATGTCTGATGGTTTAGGGTATGGGGACAACGCTAAGGCAGCCCTGTTGACCCGTGGTTTGGCGGAAATTAGCCGACTGGGCATCAAGCTCGGTGCTAAGCCACTTACGTTTTCTGGCCTGGCTGGTGTCGGTGATTTGATTGCCACATGTACGAGTAAACACAGCCGAAACTGGCGTGCAGGCTATATGCTCGGACAAGGAAAAAAACTCGATGACGTACTGGCACAGATGGGCATGGTCGTCGAAGGCGTTCGCACGACAAATGCAGCCTTTTCCTTATCGCAACGCGAGCAGGTTGAAATGCCAATCACCTCTGTTCTGTATGGGATGCTGTTTGAAGGAAAAGAAGCTCGTCAAGGCGTGGAAGAACTGATGGGACGCGGAAAAACCTTTGAAATGGCGTACCTGAATCCCGATGCGGAATAAGTCATGAGTGAAGTATCACCGATTTAGGCTTCTGCACATACGATAGGGTGAAAGCCCATGTGCAGGAGGAGATTTCACGTGAATAATATGTCGAAACGACTTTTTGAGCGCTTGCAAGGAAAAGCAACGGAAAATGTCGATGAAGAAAAGCTTCGCTCACTAGCTGGTCAGGTCAAGCGCAGTGATTTTGAAGACGAGACCAAGCTGCGTCAAATCATTCGCACGCTCGCTACCCTTAGCGGCAAGCAATTAACTCCTGAAAAGGAAGATAGGGTCATTGAAATGTTTCGCAATCAGGAAATTAATCTTAATGACATGTCCACCTTGACCAAGCTGCTCAAATAAGAGAAATGGGCGATTATGCCCGTTACCTGCAACCAAAACCGTCATACAGTAAGACTAGGAACAATCATGGCTCTACAGGGACATGGCTGACCTACAGATTGCAAGAAAAAAAGAGGGATCTTATCCCTCTTTTTTTCTTTCTTTGGAGTTGCTGCTTACCTGTGTAATCAGGTTCTGGACCAAAGGGGATTGCAGGAGACCCAGTAATTGCCCGATATCTATATTGGCCAAAAGGTTGCCTAAGCCAGACTCCGGCTGTGTTGTTGTTTCGGCAGCCTTTTGTGGCTCTGGAGCTGCTTTCCGTTTGCCAGCAGGCTTTTCGGCAACGACCTCAGGCTCAGGCGTGCGTTTTCCGAGGTTCTCAATCATCTCCATCGCCCCGTACAACGAATCCATTGTGTCTTCTACCTGCCGAATCGTGCTGCCGATCCCTTTGATGTTATGGCGCATTTTCGTAACAGAGGTCCGCAAATCAACCGCGGGCAGGATTTTTTTCGGTGAAATGGAAAGGGAGACATTTTCGACTTGGTCGCTTAATTTTTTGCTGGGTATAGGCGCGTATGGATTCCGCCATTTTCGATTATTTACTTTATTACTCAACGTTTCATCCCTCCAATGGGCGAATTCATCACGATAGTCTATGCGAATGTCTAGTATTAGGTTCGCAAGCGTCAGACGAAGAGGAGGAAGTATGGTATAATAAAGCAAAAAATGCAAAGGATGCTGCAGTCCCGATGTATATTGATCCTATGACAAAGATGAACATTTCCTTAATCGCCATTGGGCTCATGTTCGTCTGCAATTTAGTTATGATCTTTGCCAGAAAAATAAGCAATGGGTTTTTGCGGTTCCTTGTGAAGACCTTCGCATTCTTGCTATTACTCGTCGTGCTTGTCATGATTTTGATTGTGATTTTTGTCTAGGGAGGATTATCAATGTCGGCGATCACACTACTAACTCGTGCTGGCAGTCATGAAGTCTCGATCGAGTTGAATCAATCGATTGTTGCTCTTGCCAAAAAGAACAACATCGTGTGGGGGCATGCGTGCCAAAGAGGGGTATGTGCACAATGCCGTACACATGTTTTGGAAGGGGCAGAGCACTTAAACGAAGTGACACCAGAAGAAAAACTACGATTGCGTAAGGCTGAACGCGCAGAAGGCTACAGATTAGGCTGCCAGACGAAGATTGTTTCATCAGGAACAATCAAGGTAGCTCATCGGCCGTATTAGTAAAGGAAGTGACGGAATGGGGAAAGTAACCTTTCTCCCGAGCAAGAAGAGTGTGAAGGCGCGGACAGGGCAAACCTTGGTCGGCGTTGCTTCGTCAGCTCGCGTTGTAATCCCGCAGAGATGCGGTGGACACGCATCTTGTCTGATGTGCCGCGTGGTCGTTGAAAACGGCCTGCTGTGCCCGCCAACAGCTCTGGAAAAGCGCAAGCTGCCTGAAAAGGATCTCGCGAATGGGATTCGTTTGGCCTGTCAGGCAAAAACGACGGAAAAGGATTGTACGGTCAGGATTCCAGAAAGTAAGCTGAAATCAGTAGTAGCGGCTGCACTCGAGCGACAACGCAAAGAAAATGAAGATGGAATGTAAGAGGTGTGTACATAAGATGTGGCAATCGTGGCGAAAATCGTTCAAGCTTCTGATCAGTTTGACGATTCTGTCCTCCCTTTTATCTGGATGCTTGTATCCGGATGAGCGCAGAGCAGAGAATCAAATTCCTAGTACCTTTTTTGTAGAGGCAACACAAAAAGCGATTGAGCAATTCCAAAAAGACACAGCAGTGTTGCCAATCGTAACGAAATCCCTCGATACTCCTATTTTTGAAAAATACGAGATTGATTTTCGCAAGATGATCCCGAAATACATGCCGGATGTACCTGGCAACGCATTCGAAAAAGGCGGCGTTTATAAGTACGTACTGATTGATGTGGAAACAAAGCCAACAGTGAAGCTCATTCATTTGACCGCTGTCAGCACAGTAGCGGATGTACAGAGCGAAGTAGACCGTTACAAGGGTCATTTCGAAAAGCTGCCTGTACTCGCTGACTTGGGGAATGGATACTATTCCATCGATCATGACCGGCTCGGGTTAAAAGCGTGGCAGGTGCCGTCTACGATGGGGACTTACTTATTGCCACTGGTCATGAATGCTGAAGGAATAGTCGGGATTGATTATGCTGCGGATATCGCGCAATTGCTTCGGGAGACAAAAGTAACCGTGCCGGAAAAAACAGACCCGAGGTACGTGCTGGCGCGCAATTCCATGTTTGTGCCTGCGAAATCGTTTCCATATGAAATGGTCGATGGTGAACCGAAGCTTCTTAAACTAAATTAACTTCGTGAAAAACGACTCTGGTCAGGGTCGTTTTTTTTGTTCTAGTTAACGCAAAAATACATATATTTGTACTGTCCACAAAACTAGTACGAGATTCCCTACGAAAATACTGGCGGTCAGGGATAATTCGGAAAATCGGTCATAGTGTAAAAATAGACAAATAGAAGGAGGTCATCGATGGTGGAACGAGTCGACATCTTTAAAGACATTGCCGAGCGGACGGGCGGAGACATCTACCTCGGAGTGGTAGGCCCTGTTCGTACGGGAAAGTCGACCTTTATCAAGCGGTTTATGGAGCAAGTTGTAATCCCGAATATCAACTCTGAAGCGGAGCGGATACGAGCGACAGACGAGTTGCCGCAGAGCGCTTCAGGACGAACAATCATGACAACCGAACCCAAATTTGTTCCGAATCAGGCCGTTAATGTACATGTGACAGAAGGACTCAGCATCAATGTCCGCCTCGTTGACTGCGTTGGCTATACGGTGCAAGGGGCAAAAGGCTTCGAAGACGACAACGGTCCAAGAATGGTAAATACACCGTGGTATGAAGAGCCTGTACCATTTGAGGAAGCGGCGGAAGTCGGAACACGCAAGGTGATCCAGGAACACTCAACCATCGGGATTGTTGTGACAACGGATGGCAGCATCGCGGAAATACCGCGTGTAGGATACATCGATGCAGAGGAGCGGGTTGTAAACGAGCTGAAGGAAGTCGGAAAACCGTTCGTGATCGTTGTGAACTCGACGCGTCCGCGCTCCGACGAAGCACAAAACCTTCGTGTACAGCTCCAGGAAAAATACGATGTACCAGTCGTGGCCTTGTCGGTTGATCATATGACAGAGCAGGAAATCTTGCTCCTCATGAGAGAAGTCCTGTTTGAATTCCCAGTTCATGAAGTAAATGTTAATCTGCCGAGCTGGGTAATGGTGCTGGAAAACGGGCACTGGCTGCGTCAGAACTACGAGGAAGCTGTACGTGAGACCGTGCAGGACATCCGCCGGTTACGCGATGTGGACCGTGTCGTCGGCTTCTTCAATGACTATGACTTCGTAGAGAGAGCCTCTCTTGCTGGTATGCACATGGGGCAAGGGATTGCAGAGATTGACCTCTACGCGCCAGATGAACTGTATGACCGCATCTTGATGGAGATTGTTGGTGTAGAGATAAATGGCAAAGATCACTTGCTGAAAATCATGCAGGAGTTCGCACATGCCAAGCGCGAGTTTGATCAGGTAGCAGAAGCATTGCACATGGTCCGAAGTACGGGCTACGGTATAGCAGCCCCGTCGTTGCATGAAATGACCTTGGACGAACCTGAACTAATCCGCCAGGGACCGCGCTTTGGAGTCAGACTCAAAGCAACAGCACCGTCTATTCACATGATTCGGGTGGATGTCGAGTCTGAATTCGCTCCGATTATCGGAACAGAGAAGCAGAGTGAGGAGCTTGTCCGCTATCTAATGCAAGATTTTGACAAAGACCCGCTTTCCATCTGGAACTCCGATATTTTTGGACGCTCGCTCCATTCCATCGTAAGAGAGGGTATTCAGGCAAAAATTACCATGATGCCAGACAACGCCAGATACAAATTACAGGAGACTTTGGGTCGAATCATCAACGAGGGATCGGGTGGCCTGATAGCGATCATACTCTAATAATAGTTCTGAAGTCCTATAAACAACAAATAGAGGGAAGGCATCTGACATGACGAGATGCCTTTTTTTCTTGTATTTCGTTCAATTTCGACAGGAGGGGCTTGAATTTAAGAAATCGGTGTATTACTATAAGCTTGTCAGATCGGTAAAAACAACCATTCGTGTATAAAACGCTTCGTTTCGGTTAAGAAAAATAATAGCTAGGACTTGGTGTTCTTTGAGGGGAGGTGAATAAAATGAACAAAACAGAACTGATTGCAAAAGTGGCTGAAACCACAGAACTCACCAAGAAAGATGCAACGAAAGCAGTTGATGCAGTTCTTGACGCAATTGCAGATGCATTGAAAACTGGTGATAAAGTCCAACTGATCGGCTTTGGTAACTTCGAAGTTCGTGAACGTGCGGCTCGTAAAGGTCGTAACCCACAAACTGGTGAAGAGATCGAAATCGCTTCCAGCAAAGTACCTGCGTTTAAACCAGGTAAACAACTCAAAGACTCCATCAAGTAGTTGTTTCTTTTGAGAACGAAGCACTTACATAAAAAAATCCACATTGATATAATGTGGATTTTTTTCTATGTACATACAGTTTGCCTATGAAAATTCTGGGATATCTTTTTGTTTTTTTTTTAACGATATGGTAAGATTGGCTTTGATCGCGAGCAGGCACTAAGTCTGGTGCTGATTTGGAGCAGGCAGACCGTAGTGATGAGAAACAAGGCGTATGCCGTTACGTAGGAGGTACAATGATGAACGTCGACTTAGATAAAATACAGCAAGCTGTTCGCATGATCCTTGAGGCAGTGGGGGATGATCCTGATCGTGAAGGAGTGCTGGATACCCCTAAGCGAGTTGCGAAAATGTACGCCGAAGTATTTGAGGGCATGCATATAGACGAAGAGCAGTATTTCGAGACTGTCTTTAGCGAAGATCATGAGGAAATGGTGTTGGTAAAGGACATTCCGTTTTACTCCATGTGTGAGCATCACTTGGTTCCCTTCTTCGGAAAAGCGCATGTCGCTTATGTACCGCGTGGAGGCCGCGTAGTAGGGCTGAGCAAGCTCGCGCGTGCGGTCGATACCGTGGCGAAACGTCCGCAGTTGCAGGAACGAATTACCGCGACAGTAGCTGACGCGATTATGCGCAAGCTCGATCCGCACGGCGTGGTTGTGGTAGTAGAAGCTGAGCATATGTGCATGACGATGCGTGGCGTGAAAAAGCCAGGCTCGAAAACGATCACCTCTGCAGTTCGCGGTATGTTTGAGAAAGATGCGGCTGCACGTGCAGAAGTCATTAGTTTGATGCGCTAATCAGAATGCAAAAATAAGGAAATTATATTGACTTATATAGGTAAAATATTGTATAGTACGGATGTACAGTCGGGATGTGGCGCAGCCCGGTAGCGCGCACCCTTGGGGTGGGTGAGGTCCAGGGTTCGAATCCCTGCATTCCGACCATCTGCATATAACGATCAGAAGCCTTGAGCAGAGGCTTCTTTTTTTATGTGAAATGGCTATTCTCCCAAGTAGTACCATTTTGCTATTGGCTTCCTGACCTTTCTTTTTTATAATGATAGGTAGACAAGCTAGGGAAGGGTTGTTCAATGCTATGAAGGTGCCTGTATCACTTCAACCATATTTGCAAACATTGCCGCAAAACTATGATGCCTCTTCGCTTTCGTATGGAGGCGAGGGGCTCTTCTCGGACATCTTGCAGTCCCAGTTAGCAACAACCGGCCAGCGGGTAATCAGTTCACAGGAGATTTTGGCCAAACTAGATGGTTCCAGGAGCTGGAAGATTCCTACCCATATTCAAAATGAGCAGTCCTTGTCTTTTGCAAAAGGGTCATCTGTACCTACCCAGGAAATCTTGGACAAGATTGATCAGACAGCGAAAGCGATCGGAGTGAACGTTGATCTGGTGAGAGAGGTCGTCAGAGCCGAATCCAATTTCAATCCGAATGTAGAATCTCACGCAGGGGCGAAGGGCTTGATGCAGCTGATGGACAATACGGCAAAAGCCATGCAAGTCCGCAATGTATACGATCCTGATGAAAACCTTAAAGGTGGAACAAAATATTTGAAATCGCTTTTGGATCGTTATGATGGAGATGTGAAAGTGGCACTTGCTGCTTACAATGCTGGTCCTGGTCGGATGAGTCGTCTGGGAATCAGCAGTGATGACGAGCTAGAAGCGAAGTTTGACCAATTGCCGCAAGAGACACAGCGCTATGTAGACAAGATCATGAGCCGACTGGAGTCAGAAGGGGCATCATTCTAGACGTACGCGCATACCGTATTGGTCAGGAGGAAACACATTGGCACAACCATCGGGATTTAATCAAGATTATTTTGTAGTGAAAGCAAAGGAAAATGGCGTTCATGTGATCGGGTTAACAAGAGGCTCGGATACGCGTTTTCATCATACAGAGAAGCTCGATAAAGGCGAAGTGATGATTTTTCAATTTACGGAGCACACCTCTGCGATCAAGGTGCGAGGGAAAGCAGTGATTTATTCGCAGCATGGTGTCGTGGATACGACCGAATAAAGAGCAAGCGTTTTGCTAAGAAGCAGGCATAGCCTGCTTTTTTTGTTTGTACAATGGAGGAGAGGAGGGATGTCTATGCCGCGCCAATTGTTGATGGCGATTGCTGTTTCCACTTTCTTGGCTCTGATGCTGTCGCTCGTTCCCACAAATCAGTGGATGCAAGCGGATATACCGACATTTCAGTCAGCACATGCCATTCACTTAAGCGAGCAAAATGCCCTTGATTTGTTTACAAGGATGTCGACACATTATAATATTAAGCGTATAAAATGGGAAAACCCATCGATCTATGTCGATTTTGCGGTGAAACCTGCCGAAAAAGTAGACTTAAACACCGTCTATCAAGATTTTTACCGTTTGACATACGACTTGCGTACCTATGCAGACAATGTCGGGCCCGTGTACTATCGCTTGTTGGAGGAGACGGATCCACCAAAAGAATCGAGATTATTGATTGCCATACAATCGACAACTGGAAATCTCACAGGATATGACAAACCTTTGACCGACCCATCGGATATCCAGACCTTTGTAAGCAGTACATTTCCTATTCGAATCGAGCCGTATTTTTATGAGCGAATTAGTCCCTGATGGAAGAAGTATGGTATGATAGTAGAGACGGCCTTTTGACCGGACGGCAGAGGAAGACCGAAGAGTAAGGACAGTACGGAACAGGCAGACATCTTTAGGTTGTGCAGCTTGTGGAGGAGGACGCATGAGCAAAGAACTTTCCCCGAATGTAGAAGAGGTTCGGTCCATTATCGAACAAATCTACAAGAGAATCACCCATTCCTATGTAGAACATTATGTTGACGTTCCTTCCATGGCGGAAAATCGTCTTGAGCTGTTGTACCTTTTTTTGCTGGAACAAGGCATGCCGAAGGAAAAGGCTTCGGTGTTATGTACAGCAACTGGACTTGTCCAATTGGGACTGGACACGCATGAGCTGGTGAAAAATGAGTACGACTCCTCACAGAACGCGGAGCGAAACCGACAGCTGACCGTACTTGCGGGTGACTATTACAGCAGTCGCTATTATCACCTCCTGGCATCAGCGGGTGAAATCCAAGCCATTCAAGTGTTATCGGCAGCCATTCAGCGAGTGAACGAAGCGAAAATGAGACTCTACATCGCTGGGCGAGATAGCAAGATTTTATCAGATGAAGAGTACTGGGAACTGCGAAATACGATTGATACGGGCTTATACGTGGCATTTGTAGAGGAGTATGCCGATTCAATTGATCGCCGTCGCTTCTGGAGCGATCTAATGAAGGAAACAGCCAAGGTAGAGAGTGTGATCGGAGAGTGGGAACAGCTCAAATGGCAAGAACAAGTCCCTTTGGGTTTTGCCCGTTTTTTGCTGCAAAAACCCGGAGCTACACTCGCGCAAGTTTTGTCTGGCGTTGAGGGGAAAGCCCTCGAATTAATCGGTTTATGTGAGCAAATGGTGCGTACGCTGCATCCGGCAGAGACGCGGAACATGCTTGCATCCATTACGGCACGGTACTCCCATCGGATCAGTCGCTTGAAGAAGGTAATTGAGGAGATGTAGCCAAGTGAACCAGACACAGATGAATGAGAAAGCAGAGTACGTTCACTCCGTTTTCGAGAGCATTGCAAACGATTACGACAAAATGAATAATGTAATCAGCTTTGGCAGTCATATTGCTTGGCGTAATTACACGATGAAGCAGATGAATATCCAGCCAGGGCATACAGCGTTGGATGTTGCTTGTGGTACAGCAGACTGGACGATTGCATTGGCTAAGGCTGTTGGAAAAGAAGGCAGTGTTGTTGGCCTTGATTTCAGCCAGAATATGCTGGATGTAGGGGCATATAAAGTAGCGAACGCAGGTGTTGGCAACAACGTAAAGCTAGTGAACGCAGATGCAATGAATCTGCCCTACGAGGATCATACATTTGACTTCGTGACAATCGGGTTTGCCCTGCGCAATGTACCGGATGTTCAGCAGGTCTTGAATGAAATGGCGCGTGTTGTGAAGCCGGGCGGTAAAGTCGTTTCTTTGGAAGTGTCCAAGCCACCATTCATTCCGTACCGGAAGCTATTTTACTTATATTTCTACAAAATTTTGCCATTTATCGCGAAGCTGACAGTCAACAAATACGAAGAGTATGCGTGGCTGCCACAATCCCTGACCAATTTCCCGGACAGTCGCGAGCTGGCAAGCATGTTTCAGAAAGCAGGCTTGGACCCGGTTCAGGTCAAATTGTTTATGGGCGGCGTATCAGCCTTGCATATTGGCACAAAGCCATAATATGGGGAGTAAACCGGTATTTCTTCACTAGATAGGAAGTGTCATAGATGGGTCTACGTAAATTAAAAATCATCTTGGAAATGATTAAATTCGAGCACTCCCTTTTTGCCTTGCCTTTTGCTTTTATGGGAGCTGTTTTGGGAAGCATTGTAGTAGAGAATGCCTGGCCTACCTGGTCGGAAATTTTTTGGGTGACGGTAGCGATGGTGGGCGCTCGCAGTGCAGCGATGTCCTTAAACCGTGTCATCGACCGGGTAATTGATGCAAAAAATCCTCGGACAGTCACACGAGCGATTCCTGCTGGTCTCATTTCGATTGTGGAAGTCATTTTGTTTATCGTGGTGTCCTTTGCGGTGTTGTTCATAGCTGCATTCCAGTTAAATGATTTGGCTGTGAAACTGTTGCCGCTCGCTGTGTTTGTTCTTGTACTGTATTCCTATACGAAACGCTTTACTTGGCTTTGTCACTTTGTTCTCGGGGTTGCCATCGGTTTTGGTCCGCTAGGGGGCTGGGTAGCGACAACGGGTCAAGTAGATGGCATCGGCCTTCTATTGTTTGCATCCGTTATGTTCTGGACAGCAGGCTTTGATATCATTTATGCCTGTCAGGACGCCGATTTTGACCGGAAAGAAGGACTTTATTCCATGCCTAGCCGCTTCGGAATTGCCAACGCACTTCTGATTGCCCGCGTATGCCACGTCCTTACTTTCGTTGGTCTGATGTCGTTGTATGTAGTTGCAGACTTGTCGATTTGGTTCCTGTTAGGTGTACTCATTTCGGGTGCGATTTTGATTTATGAACACACGCTGGTGAAACCAACAGACCTGTCCAAGCTGGATATGGCATTCTTCAATATGAACGGCATCTTGAGTGTCGTGATGTTTACCTTTACGATGATTGACTTGGTGATTGCATGAACAAGCAAAAGTGGGCTGTCGGGATAACGGGTGCAAGTGGTGCTATCTATGGTGTTCGAGTCGTCCAGGAGCTTTTGCGTGCTGGACATATCGTTCACTTGATGATTACAGAAGCAGGCTGGCAAGTATTTCGTGATGAACTGGATTGGCACACGGATGACAGAGAAGCTCTGTTGCAGGAGAAGCTGCAACAAGACTTTTCGGGTGAGCTACATTATTGGGGACTGCGAGATTTCAATTGTCCCGCAGCCAGTGGTTCCTATCGCTGTGACGGTATGATCGTAGTACCGTGCTCGATGGGGACTGTTTCTGGCATCGCACATGGCGCATCAGGTAATTTGCTGGAGCGCGTTGCTGATGTCATGATCAAGGAAGGGCGGCGATTGGTCATCGTTCCGAGAGAGACGCCTCTCAATGCGATTCAGCTCGAGAACATGCTCAAATTAAGCCGTCTGGGAGTCAAGATTCTGCCTGCCATGCCAGGCTACTACCAGAAACCGCAAACCATGGATGATCTGATCAATTTTGTGGTAGGGAAAACTTTGGATGCAATTGATGTACCACATTCGCTATTCCGGCGTTGGGGGGAATAAACGCATGCAAAAGTCTTTGCGTGTTGGACAAATTTTGTATACCAATGTATTGCCGGTTTACTTCTATTTTGATCAGGCAAAATTCGAAGACCGAATCGAATTCATCCGCCAAGTTCCTGCCCAGTTAAACACAGCAATGGCGAATGGCGAGATTGACTTGGGACCGATTTCTTCGTTTAGCTATGCAGAGCATGCCTCCGAATACGTGGCATTGGCAGATCTGTCTGTCAGTGCCAAGGGGAGAGTAGGCTCCCTTTTCTTATTCAGCAAAAAGCCGATTGAACAAGTAAACGGTGCCAAAATAGCCTTGACCAACACATCGGCTACCACCGTGAATCTCTTAAAAATCATTCTCCATAAGTTTTACGAATATGAGATTTCCTACGTTACACAGGAACCTATTTTGCATGAAATGCTGGAGGATGCTGATGCAGCGCTCTTGATCGGGGATGACGCCATTTCCGCTGAGCGAACGGCCAAAGACCTTTATGTCTACGACTTAGGAGAGCTGTGGCATCAATTTACGGGCTATTCGATGACCTTTGCTATTTGGGCCCTTCGTCGAGCGGTTATTGCCGATCATCATGACTTGATCGCGGACGTCCATGCCTCTTTTTTAGAGAGCAAAAGGAAGACAAGGGCAAATTCAGCCCCATTGATTGACTACGTTCACACACATTTCGGTGGAGAGAAAGAGCAATGGATCCACTATTTCCAAGGATTACAGCACGATTTCGGTGACGTTCAGCGGATTGGACTGGAGTACTATTACCGATGCGCAGCGGAGCTGGGACTTCTATCGGCACCTGCAACCGTCGATCTGTGGCAAGCTGGCGGCCGACAGACCAATACTACGTTGACGAGATAGGTGGAACGGATGAATCTAGTCGATATTTACTTCAAGATGAAAAAAGATGTCCAATACATAGAAGATGAACTGGAGAAAGCAATTGATACGCCGGTTCGAGAGCTGTATCTATCCTCGACTCACTTGCTCAAGGCCGGAGGAAAGCGGATTCGTCCTGTTTTTGTTTTGCTTGGCGGTAAGTGGGGCAATTACGACATCAAAAAGCTAAAGCATGTGGCCGTTCCTCTCGAACTGATCCACATGGCTTCCTTGGTGCATGATGATGTGATTGATGATGCGGATAAGCGTCGCGGGAAAGATACCGTGCGGATGAAGTGGGATAACAAAGTAGCCATGTACGCCGGCGACTATATTTTTGCACGTGCATTGGCCATTGCCTCCCAGCTCCCGATCCCGCAATTGCACCAAATTCTCTCGAATGCAATCGTCGAGGTTTGCAAGGGAGAGATCCAGCAAGTAAAGGATTTGAATAACTGGGACCAAAACTTCCGTACCTATTTGCGCAGAATCAAACGAAAAACGGCGCTTTTAATTGCGATTAGCTGTCAATTAGGAGCAGTGGCAAGCGGTGCGTCAGATGATATGATTCGCAAAATGTACTGGTATGGCTACAATGTGGGAATGGCTTTTCAAATTACGGACGACATTTTGGACTTTACAGGGACTGAGAAGCAGTTAGGGAAGCCTGCTGGAAGCGACTTGGTGCATGGAAACATTACGTTGCCTGCACTTTATTCAGCCCATCATGGAAAAGCACGTGCGCAATTCCAGGATTGGATTGCGAAAAATACGTTTTGGGATCATACGGATGAAGCTGTTCGTATGGTGCGAGAAGATGAGGGCATTGCCTTTTCGCAGCGCCTCGCTGAACGCTATATCGCCCGTGCGCATGCCATTCTCGCTGATTTGCCTAACAACCAGGCTAAGACATCCTTGACAGGTATCGCCAATTATATTATTGATCGTAAATTTTAATGATATTTTAACGGTCTGCCTGTTGCTTGACCACTCTAGTTTTGATAAAATTTTCGTTGGTGTCCTATGCACCAATACATAGCTCTAATGGAGGCATACTTACAATGGAAAAAACATTCCTTATGGTAAAACCAGATGGCGTACAACGCAACCTGATCGGGGAAATCGTATCCCGTTTTGAGAAAAAAGGCTACCAACTCGTAGGTGCTAAGCTGATGACAGTAAGCCGCGAACTGGCTGAAGAACATTATGCAGAGCACAAAGAGCGCCCATTCTTCGGTGAACTGGTAGACTTCATCACTTCCGGACCAGTATTCGCTATGGTATGGCAAGGCAACAATGTAATCACAACTGCTCGTGCTATGATGGGCAAAACAAACCCAGTAGACGCTGCTTCCGGTACGATCCGTGGCGATTTCGCTACTTCCGTTGGCATGAACATCATCCACGGTTCTGACTCTCCTGAGAGCGCTGAGCGTGAAATCGGCCTGTGGTTCTCCGCTGAAGAAGTTCTTTCCTTCGAGAAAACCATCCAACGCTGGATCTAAGACTGATCGAGAAAGCCCCATTCATTGGGGTTTTCTTTTTTTTGTCAAAATCTTTGTCAAAACAGATAGGATAATGACGAAATATAGCGAATGAAGATAGGGAGTTTGCAAAGGGGGTACGATTCAGCATGGAAGATAAGGACTTTCTCCAATTTATAGCTAGTGTGAAGAAAATGACTGGAATTGATCTTGCCCTCTACAAGGAAGCACAGATGAAGCGCCGTCTAACCTCGTTGAGACAAAAGCGGGGGTACAACACATTTGCCCAGTATTTCGATGCCATCGCTAAAGACAAGGAGCTTTTCTATGAGTTTCTCGATAGGATGACCATCAACGTATCGGAATTTTTCCGCAATCCAGGCCGGTGGGAAGTTCTCGAGAATAAAATTTTGCCACGCTTGGCAAAACAATCGCCGCGGGTGAAATGCTGGAGTGCGGCATGCTCCACAGGGGAGGAGCCGTACACACTCTCCCTGATTTTGTTGCGCCAGAAGATGGATGCGACCGTGCTCGCTTCCGATATTGATGAGGGCGCACTGGCAAAAGCAAAGCAAGGGGTATACACGGACCGCTCCCTGCAAGATTGTCCGAAAGACCTCGTAGCGAAGTATTTTGAAAAAGACACACTCAGCTATCGTATAACGGACGAAGTGAAGAGAAAAGTAACGTTCAAAAAACATAATTTATTGGCGGACTCATTTGATTCCCAATTTGATTTGATCATTTGCCGGAACGTGATGATTTACTTTACCGAGGAAGCAAAGCATGAGCTGTATCATAAGTTTAGCCGGGCACTGAAACCTGGCGGGGTACTCTTTGTCGGCAGCACGGAGCAAATTTTTCAGCCGCAACAATACCAACTGGAGACAGAGGATACGTTCTTCTATCGAAAAATGGGTTGATTCATGGTGGCCTTGGTATATCTCTGCTGTTTTTTCCCAAGACTAGGAATACCTACTTTGCAAGAGGAGGCAGCAGATGGATAAACACAAGGTCATCGAGGCATACCGTCGAGGGCTGATCACGCTGCAGGAATGTGGTCAGATTTTAGGGGCGGAGAGGACACAACTAGATGATTTGATACGCGTGGATCACACTCGCAAACCGCTGAGCCCCAATCCTTTTTTCAATGTGTAGGTATGTCAATCCTGATTCATTCGCGATAGCGTAAAGAGAGCGCTTCTCCTAATACGGAGGGGCGTTTTCCTGTAAGAAGAAAAGGTTTTTCGCAAACGTTTCCCACTTTTGTATTTCCACGGCGTACTAGGTATGATATTATAGCGCTTAAAAGTGATAAAGGACAGCACCCCGAAAAGAGAACCTTAAGGGGATACAGGCTGCCTGGAGGATGGAGGAAGGATAGAGATGCGTTACTTGACAGCAGGGGAATCCCACGGGCCGCAATTAACAGCTATCATCGAGGGCGTACCGAGCAACCTGCCGATTTCCATTGAGGAAATTAATGAGCAGTTGGCACGTCGTCAGAAAGGCCATGGACGCGGCAGAAGAATGCAGATTGAAAAGGATCAGGTGAAAATTCTTTCTGGTGTCCGCCATGGATATACAACCGGAGCTCCTATCACACTGGTCGTTGAAAATAAGGATTGGACGCATTGGCAAGGAATCATGAGTGCTGAGCCTGTAGAGGAAGGCGCTGAAGAAAAGCGTCGTGTTTCCCGTCCACGCCCTGGACATGCTGATTTAAACGGGGCGATTAAGTATCATCAACGAGATATGCGCAATATTCTGGAACGTTCCAGCGCTCGTGAGACCACTGTCCGCGTAGCTGTTGGCGCAGTAGCCCGCCAATTGCTGGCTCAATTTGGTATCCGTATTGGAGGCCAGGTACTCCAGATCAACGAGATCGTGGCGAAGCGACAAGAAGTCAGTCTGGATGAGCTGATTGCGCGCACCGAAGAATCGCCAGTACGCTGCTTGGATAAAGAAGCAGAACCACTGATGATGGCAGCGATTGACAAAGCAAAAGAAGACGGGGATTCCCTTGGGGGTACCGTAGAAGTTATCGTTGAAGGCGTGCCGATTGGTTTGGGTAGCCACGTGCAATGGGACCGCAAGTTGGATGGACGTCTTGCGCAAGCGATTATGAGCATTCAGGCTTTCAAAGGTGTCGAAATCGGTATCGGATTCGAGGCAGCCGGTCTGAAAGGCTCGCAAGTTCATGACGAGATTATTTGGAACGAAGAAACAGGCTACAGCCGTAAAACAAATCGTGCAGGTGGACTCGAAGGCGGAATGACGACAGGAATGCCTGTAGTTGTTCGTGGAGTCATGAAGCCGATCCCTACCTTGTACAAGCCGTTGATGAGTGTCGATATTGATTCGAGAGAGCCATTCTCAGCGAGCATTGAGCGTTCCGACAGTTGTGCTGTTCCAGCGGCAAGTGTGGTCGCGGAGGCAGTGGTAGCATGGGAGATCGCGAGTGCCATGTGCGAAAAATTCCCTTCCGATTCTCTTGACGACATGGAAGAAAACGTACGTCAATACCGTGCGTACACGGAGAAATTCTAATGAGCGTGGAGAAGCTGACTGTTGAGCTGGGGGAGCGTTCCTACCAGATTGTGATAGGCGAAGGTCTTTTGCAGGATGCAGCAGCGTTGCTAGTAGAGGCAGGAATTGCTTCTACTAGCAAGCTGATGATTGTCACAGATGAGAATGTAGCCATTCATTACTTAGAGCCTTTGCTTGATGTATTGCGCCAGCATGGGTATCAGGCCCACTCCGCTGTTATCGCTGCTGGAGAACAATCGAAGAGCTTGGCTGTCTACGAACGATTGATGACAGAGGCAATTCATGCAGGACTGGACAGGAAGTCTGCTGTATTGGCTCTCGGTGGTGGAGTCGTCGGTGACTTGGCTGGATTTGTGGCTGCTACGTACATGCGCGGCATTGATTTCGTTCAAATGCCGACTACCTTGCTCGCACATGATAGCTCGGTTGGTGGAAAAGTAGCCATCAATCATCCACTCGGCAAAAATCTCATTGGTGCTTTCCATCAGCCCAAAGTTGTCATTTACGACACGAAAGCCTTGCATAGCTTACCGAAGCGGGAAGTCGCAGCAGGTTTTGCAGAAGTTGTGAAGCATGGACTGATCGCCGACGCTGTCTTTGTCGATTGGCTGGAAGACAACGCTGATAGGCTATGGCAGCTCGATTCAGAATTATTAGGGAAAGCCATTGAAAAAGGTTGCGCAGTCAAAGCGGCTATTGTTTCCCAAGACGAGACAGAACAAGGGCAACGTGCATTGCTTAACTTGGGCCATACGTTTGGTCATGCGTTTGAAGCGCTATCTGCTTACTCCACCCTGAATCATGGGGAAGCCATCTCAATTGGGATGTGTTTGGCAGCGAAGGTAGCGGAACGGATTGGTTTTGCCGAGACGGGTGTATACAATCGCACGAAACGGATGATGGAATTGTTCCACCTGCCAACAGCGTGGCCGGGTAATCTCTCGCCAGAAGCTGTGCTGGAAGCCATGAAACGAGACAAAAAGACGGTAGGCGGAAAGCTGGCATTGGTGTTGCCAAGGGCAATTGGGCAGGTTGAAGTCGTCAAAAATATAGAAGAAGAACTCATACTGGGAGTCATGAGAGAAGAAGTGGAGGGATAAGGATGGGAATGAGAGGAATCAGAGGCGCGGTTACGGTGGAAGCCGATACGCGTGAAGAGATTGTCTCCTCTACAAAATGGTTGTTGGAAGAAATGGTAAGCCGCAATGAAGTAAACCCGGAAGACATTGGCAGCATTATTATCACGACGACAGAGGACCTCTGTGCGACCTTCCCCGCTCAAGCGGCCCGCCTGCTTGAAGGAGAGGCTTGGCAATATGTACCGCTCATGTGCGCAAGAGAAATCCCGGTACCGGGTGGCTTGCCGCTTTGTATTCGTGTCATGATGCATGTGAATACAGACAAGACAGCAAAAGACATTCATCACGTCTTTTTGCGTGAAGCAGTCAAGCTACGCCCAGATTTGACAAATCGCGGTTGACAAATTAGGGTGCTCTCTTTTACCATAAGTGAAACGAGAGCGCCTCGTTTTTCCGGTAATAAGCAAAAGCCGGCTGAGAGCAGAGAATGAGTTGAGCAGAGTTGAGATGAGTTAGGTTGAGGAGAGAAGAGAAGGCTGGGTACATATTGACACCCAATCCAGGTCTCTTTGTCTGGATTTTTTTGTATACAAAAATTTCTCCCCCTACCTCTCGCTCTAGAAGCGGGTGTAGAAAAGGTGGATGTCTCATTCCCTTTTCTCTCCCACGAATTGAGGAGATGAGAGTCCATGTATTTCCCTTCCCTTGCCGAGGTCAAGACACTCTCGGCGTCGTATTCCCTTATCCCTGTAAGCTTGAAACTGTTGGCGGATCAAGAGACACCGATTCGTCTGTATCAGAAGATTCGCACGAGTGATTCCTTTTTGCTGGAGAGTGTAGAAGGTGGTGCGCGTTGGGCGCGTTTTTCGTTCATTGGCATGAATCCTTTTCAAATCGTAGAAGCAAAAGGAGAAGAAATCACGATTTCCTATCGTACTGGCGAAAAGCTTGTCCAGACAGGAAATCCCGTCTCCTTTTTGCGTGAAGAAACCGATCGCTACAAAAGCCCGAAGCTGCCCGGGCTGCCTCGTCTAAGTGGTGGTGCGGTAGGTTTTTTTGGCTACAACACGCTGCGTTACTTCGAAAATTTACCAGCACATCGCAAGGAAGCTGTACGAGTGCCGGATATGCGCTTTTTGTTCGTCGATGAGATGATCGCATTTGATCATTTGAAGCAGGAAATACAATTAATTGTGAACCTCCATGTAGAACCAGGAGACACTGCGGATACTATTGGCGAAAAATACAAACAAGTCTGCGAACGAATCGAGGAGCTGGCTACCAAGGTTTCGGCTCCGCTTGAAATGGATCAACGCATTCAAGTAGCGGCTGATACACCAGCGCCATTGACCGTACAGCCAAATATGACGCGTGAGCAATACGAGCAACTAGTCGTGCAGGCGAAAGAATACATTGCGGCCGGTGATATTTTTCAAGTCGTGTTGTCCCAACGTTTTTCTGTAAAGACAGATGTCGATCCTTTTGCGGTGTATCGATTGCTGCGTACATTGAATCCCTCCCCATACATGTACTATCTCGAATACGAGGGTGAGACAGTCGTCGGGACTTCACCAGAACTGCTCGTGCGTGTAGAGGATGAAAAAGTAGAGATGCGACCGATTGCAGGAACGCGAAAAAGAGGGGCGACTCCACAAGAAGATGCTGCATTGGCGGCTGATCTTTTGGCTGATAAAAAAGAGCGAGCCGAGCACTACATGCTGCTGGATCTGGGGCGCAACGATGTTGGAAAGGTCTCTGCTTACGGAAGCGTGAAAGTGGAGGAAGCATTGGTTATTGAAAACTACTCCCATGTGATGCATATGGTTTCGCATGTGACTGGCAAGCTTCGGGAGGGACTGCACGCTTTCGATGCATTGCTGAGTGCTTTTCCGGCTGGGACAGTATCTGGTTCTCCCAAACTGCGGGCGATGGAAATTATTGCAGAGCTCGAGCCTGACGCACGCCATCTGTATGCGGGAGCAATCGGCTACATTTCGTTTGATGGTTCGATCGATAGCTGCATCACGATTCGTACGTTGTTCTTTCAGGATGGTTACGCACATGTACAGGCAGGTGCAGGCATCGTAGCAGACTCGGTCCCTGCGAGTGAATACCAAGAGACGGTGAACAAAGCAGCAGCAATGCTCTCTGCGTTAGAAAAAGCGGAACAGATGTTTGTCAGAAAGGTGGAGCTGTCATGCTAACGTACGCGCTGGAACAAATTCTGCTTGGGAAGCACTTAACAAGAACGGTTGCAGAAGAGGCTATGGGCGAGATTATGGACGGAAAGGCAACTCCAGCTCAGATTGGTGCATTTTTAGCGAGTCTTCGTTTGAAAGGCGAGCAGGTGGAAGAGATTATCGGTTTTGCCAAAGCCATGAGAGCGCGGGCGATAAGTTTTCCCATCGATCTGCCAGGTCTGGTAGACACTTGCGGAACAGGTGGAGACGGAAGTCATACTTTTAACATTTCGACGGCGAGTGCTGTTGTCGCAGCAGCTGACGGTGTACGCATCGCCAAGCACGGGAATCGTGCGGTTTCCAGCAAAAGCGGCAGTGCTGATGTGTTGGAAGCGTTGGGAGTGCCCGTCAATTTATCTCCAAAGGACGCCGCAGATTGCCTGCGCGCGACCAATCTCTGCTTCTTGTTCGCTCCCCTTTATCACCAAGCGATGAAGCATGCGGCTGGTCCGCGAAAAGAGTTGGCGATTCGCACAGTGTTTAATTTGCTGGGACCATTGACGAATCCAGCAGGTGCCAGCCACCAGTTGATGGGCGTCTATGATGCTAAACTGCTTCCGAATGTAGCCGCAGTCTTACACGAGCTCGATGTGAAAAGAGCGCTCGTTGTAGCAGGCTCGGATGGTTTGGATGAATTGACCGTCACGGGAACGAGCCATATTGCCGAGTTGCGGGATGGGCGTATTCAAACATATGAAATCGAACCAGAGCAGTTCGGTCTGCGCAGACATGAGAAGGATGCTTTGCGCGGCGGTGATGCCAGTGAGAATGCCAAGATCATTCACGACGTGTTTTCCGGAGCGCGTGGGGCAGCGCGCGACATCGTTTTGCTGAATGCGGGAGCGATCCTTTACCTCGCAGATCGGGCTAGTTCGATTGAAACTGGGGTTATACGTGCAGCAGAACTGATCGACGGCGGACTGGTCATGCGCAAGCTGGAGCACGTTCGTCACATCGCAGGAGGTATGATTCATGCTTCGTAAAATCGTAGAAAAGAAACGTGAAGAGATCGCACGTCTTTATGCAGATACAACAGTTTCAGCATTGCTTTATGCAACGAAGGAAGTCCAACGTCCACGCGGATTTCGTCGGGCATTGGAGACGAGTGTACGGCCTGTTAGCGTGATTGCCGAAGTGAAAAAAGCATCCCCGTCAAAAGGGTTAATCCGCCCTGATTTCCAAGCAGTGACTATCGCAAAGTCTTATCAGGCCGCTCGCGCAGAATGTTTGTCTGTTTTGACAGATGAATCCTTTTTTCAAGGGAGTTTGAGCTATCTACGGCAAATTCATGAGGCAGTTGAACGTCCGTTACTCAGAAAAGACTTTCTGCTGGATGAAATTCAAGTCGTGGAAGCAAGAGCAGCAGGCGCTGATTGTGTGTTGCTCATTGGTGCCATCCTCGATCGGGAAACGCTTCGCCACCTAAACCAAACTGCCGAGGAGCTGGGCATGGATGTACTGGTCGAGGTGCATGACAAACGCGAATGCGAGCTTGTTTTTCAAGCAATGGAACCGAAATTGCTCGGGATCAACAATCGAAACTTAAATACGTTTCAAACTGACCTTGCCGTTACGCATGACTTGATTGCGGAACTGCCTGCGTCATTGACGATCGTGAGCGAAAGTGGGATTTCGACACCAGCGGATATTGAGAATGTACGAGGTGCAGGTGCCCGGGCTGTACTGGTCGGAGAGCATTTCATGCGCCAAACAGATGTAGAGCGCGCAGTTATTGATCTCGTGGGAGATGTGGCACCGGGGGTGAGTGTATGACTCGTTTGAAAATATGTGGGATCAAGCGAGCGGAAACACTTGCCCTGTTAAAAGCACCGGAAGTCGATTATGTGGGTCTTGTTTTTGCCCCAAGTAAGCGACAAGTCGATGCCAAGACTGCTGGACAATTGCTTGCCGCCGTTCCGGGCCATCCTCCTGCTGTTGGTGTATTCGTTAATCCGACGATGGAAGAGCTGGAGGAGGTGCTAAGTGAAGCGCCGTTATCTGTAATCCAATTACATGGACAGGAGACGCCACAATTTTGCCAGCAAGTTCGGGAGCGGTTCGCTATTCCGGTGTGGAAGGCGTTGGCCGTGGGCGGAAAAGCCGATGCTGTGCAAGCAATTCAATCTTATCGAGGCATTGTCAGTGGCTTTTTATTTGATACGTATGACCCTAGTCAAGCAGGTGGCACAGGGAAAAAGTTTTCGTGGGAGCAAATTCCTGCATTGCAAGCAGCATGCGAGGAAGCAGACTGCATCATCGCTGGCGGGATTCATGCGGAGAATGTCGGAGAATTAATCGGACAGTATCAAGCAGAGATTGTCGATGTGTCCAGTGGCGTAGAGACGGATGGCGAAAAAGACGCTGAGAAAATAAAAACATTGGTGGAGAGGGTGAAGGCGCATGGACAACATTCAAACAACTACGCGAATCGTGCCTGACGAAAACGGGCGATTTGGTGCCTTCGGAGGCAAATTTATTCCAGAAACCTTGATGAATGCGGTGACGGAGCTCGAGATCGCTTTTGAAGAAGCACGGCGTGACCCGGCATTTGTTCAGGAGTTGAATGGACTGCTCAGCGAGTATGCTGGACGCCCAACCCCGCTCACCTATGCAGAGCGCTTGACGAATGCGGTCGGCGGTGCCCAAATCTATTTGAAACGAGAGGATCTCAACCATACGGGCGCACATAAATTAAACAATGCTTTGGGCCAAGCATTGCTTGCCAAACGGATGGGCAAAAAATCAATTATTGCCGAAACGGGCGCTGGTCAGCACGGAGTAGCAAGTGCAACCGTGGCGGCAAAGCTCGGACTCTCTTGCAAGGTGTTCATGGGGGAAGAAGATATTCGTCGCCAGTCGTTGAATGTTTTTCGGATGAAGCTGCTTGGTGCCGAAGTCATTCCTGCGGTATCCGGCTCTCGTACACTTAAGGATGCGACAAACGAAGCGATTCGCCATTGGGTTTCCCATGTCGATGAAACGTTTTATGTCATTGGATCTGTGGTTGGCCCACATCCATACCCGTACATGGTTCGCGAATTCCAAAAAATTATCGGAGAAGAGACGCGCAGTCAAGTGCTGCAAATGCTCAGAAGGCTGCCAGACGAAGTCGTTGCTTGCGTCGGTGGAGGCAGTAATGCGATTGGCATGTTCTATCCGTTCATTCAGGATGAGTCTGTCGCGCTCAGAGGAGTAGAAGCGGCAGGAAAAGGAATCGATACCGAAAAGCATGCGGCAACACTTACACTTGGACGCCCGGGAGTTATCCACGGTTCCTTAACCTACTTGTTGCAGGATGAAGGCGGACAAGTACAAGAAGCGCATTCGATTTCGGCTGGCTTAGATTATCCAGGAGTAGGACCTGAGCACGCCTATCTCAAAGACAGCGGAAGAGTGACCTATACATCGGTAACAGATGCGGAAGCACTCGAGGCAGTGCAAGTGCTTTGCCAAACGGAAGGCATCATTCCAGCGTTGGAGAGCGCACATGCGATAGCTGAAGCGATCAAACGTGCGAAAGAGATGTCTTCAGACAAAATATTGGTAATCTGTTTGTCCGGTCGAGGCGACAAGGACGTACTTACTATTCAAGAAGCGCTGACAGCAGAAGGGGGAGAGTAATCATGGCGACAGCCCTTAACAGAATCGATCAATTATTCGCGGATCGTGATCGCAAACGATTCATCCCGTTTCTAACGGTAGGCGATCCGTCGATAGAAGCGACCTTTCATCTCGTAAAAGCGATGGTTGAAGCAGGAGCAGATCTCATCGAGCTCGGCGTCCCTTACTCTGATCCTTTGGCAGATGGCCCAACGATACAACGGGCTTCAGAGCGCGCACTGAAAAATGGCGTGACGATCAGGGATGCTTTGCAATTGGTCAAAAGGCTCCGCGAATCAGGTATGGAGGCTTCCATCGTCCTGTTCACCTACTTCAATCCGGTTTTGCAATATGGTATCGAGCGCTTTTTTGCCGATCTTGCTGCCTATGGTGCGGACGGAGTTGTCATTCCAGATTTGCCGATTGAGGAAAACGGCCCAGCAGTAACTTCAGCAAAACAGCATGGCATTCATGTCATTTCGCTCGTAGCACCAACTTCCAGTTCCAGAATCAATACGATCGGCGCGCAAGCAACCGGATTCCTTTATTGTGTATCGTCGCTCGGTGTGACGGGTGCCCGTGCTGACCTGCGCGAGGATTTGGCAGATTTTCTCGAACGAGTAAAGGCCAGCACATCGGTACCTACTGCGGTAGGCTTCGGAATATCCACGCCGGATCAGGTACGAGCAGTAGCACCCCATACGGATGGTATCATCGTGGGGAGTGCCATTGTACAGCAAATCGAGAAGCATGCTGAGCAGTTGAAAGACCCCAAACAGATGCCAGAAGCTGTAGAAAAAATAAAAACCTTTGTACATCAGTTAGCCAGTGCGCTACAATAGTGGGAAAAATGTGACTGGAGTGAACGTGGATGCAACCGAAACAACGCATACTCAATGCCCCGGTATATCAACCTGGCAAGCCCATTGATGACGTGAAACGCGAATATGGTTTGACCGAAGTCATCAAGCTGGCGTCCAACGAAAATCCTTTTGGTTCCTCACCGAAGGCGAAAGCTGCCATTTCGGAACAGTTGGACAATTTGGCCCTGTATCCAGACGGTGCAAGCCTTAATCTGCGCTGGGATCTTGCTGACTTCCTCGGAGTCAAACCAGGCCAATTGTTTTTTGGCAACGGGTCTGATGAAATTCTGTTGATGATCTCTCGTGCTTTTTTGAGCGAAGGAACAAACGCAGTCATGGCGACGCAAACGTTCTCGCAATATCGCTCAAATGGGATTATTGAAGGAGCAGACTTGATTGAGGTGCCGTTGAAAGATGGCGTTCACGATCTCGAAGCGATGGCGGCTGCCATCAACGAACAAACGAAGGTCGTATGGGTATGTAACCCGAACAATCCGTCAGGGACGATTGTAACAGCATCCGAGTTGGAAGCTTTTCTGAAAAAGACTCCAAAAGATGTACTGGTCGTTTTGGATGAGGCTTACTACGAGTATGTAGTGGATCCAGAATATCCGCAAACAGTCCCGATGCTCGCTGAGTATCCGAACCTGATTATTTTGCGTACGTTCTCCAAAATCTACGGTCTGGCTGCTCTTCGTATCGGCTACGGGATCGCGTCAGAAGAGCTCATTTCCTCTCTGGAGCATGTGCGTGAGCCGTTCAATACAGGCACACTTGGCCAAGTAGCAGCACGTGCGGCGTTACAAGATCAGGAATTTGTGAAAGCATGCCGCGATCGTAACCGTGAAGGCATGAAGCAATTTACCGATTCCTTTGACGAGTGGGGACTTTCCTACTATCCATCCCAGACCAACTTTATCTTGGTTGATTTGAAAAAGGATTCTGATGAAGTATTCAAAAAGCTGCTCTCTCAAGGCATCATCGTTCGCTCTGGAAATGCGCTAGGCTTCCCGGGTTTTCAACGTATTACCATCGGGACCAAAGAGCAAAATGATAAGATTCTTTCTGTCTTAAAAGAAATCGTCACTGGAGCATTGAAATAAAAGGACGAAGATGCCGGGCATGCCTCGGCATCTTTGTCTAAGAGAGATATAGGAAGGATAGAGAGTGGAGATGAAAAAAACCACTATTACTGTAATCGGCGTCGGGTTGATCGGCGGCTCAATCGCGCTGTCGATGCGACGCGATCCCAATATTCGGGTAGTCGGTTACGATTTACGTCAAGATTGTTTGGATAAAGCACTGACTCTTGGTGTTATTCATGCTGGCACAACTGATTTGCAGACCGCAGTTCGAGAAGCAAATGTCATTTTCCTCGCATCGCCTGTAGAGCAAATCGTTGCAACCATTCGCTCGTTAGTGGAAATGGAGCTGCAACCAGGTGTGATCATTACAGATGTTGGCAGTACAAAAGCAGGTATTGTGAGACAAGCGGGTGATGTCATTCCCGATCATGTTACGTTTATCGGTGGACATCCGATGGCCGGCTCGCATAAATCCGGCGTGGAAGCTGCTTCTGATCGTCTGATGGAAAACGCCTATTATGTTTTGACACCAGCGCCGGGAACACCTGTAGAAAAAGTAAAGCAATTGTCTGAACTACTTGCACTGACTCGGGCAAAAATCGTACAAATGGACGCGGATTCGCATGATCAGGTCGTGGGTGCGGTTAGTCATTTCCCGCACATTCTCGCTTCTGCTCTGGTCAATCTGGTAGCAGGGTATGATGAGGAAAATGCTTGGCATGCAACGCTTGCTGCTGGTGGCTTCCGTGACATTACGCGCATTGCATCGAGTAACCCTCAGATGTGGCGTGATATTTTGCTGCAAAACCGTGATCCGATCCTCAAAATCGCAAAAGATTGGGCAAACGCATTGGAAGATGTCGTTCACCTTGTAGAACAGGGAGATCCAGAAGGAATCGAGCATTTCTTCAAAACAGCGCGAGAGTTCCGTGACAGCTTGCCTGAGCGCAAAACGGGTGCATTGCCTCCTTTGAACGATTTGTATATCGATATCCCGGACCACCCGGGTGAAATCGGACGAATTACGACATTATTGGGAGCAAGACAAATCAACATCACGAATCTCCAAATCAGAGAGACACGGGAAGACATTTATGGGGTGCTACGCATTACGTTCCATTCGCAACAAGAATTGGAAAAGGGAGAGGAAGTTCTTCGCTTTTTCGATTACAATGTATACAAGCGCACATAAGTTTTTTATGCAAACACACTTTACAACGAAGACGCTTCACAGTGCGACTGGTGATCTGGGAGAGCGTGAGAGAGAAAAGGAGTGGAAGTAATGCTTCGCGTACAACAAGCCAAACAAATCAAAGGTACCGTTCGCGTGCCAGGAGATAAGTCCATTTCCCATCGTGCAGTCATGTTTGGTGCTCTAGCAGAAGGCACCACAACCATTGAAGGCTTTTTGCCGGGTGCCGATTGCTTGAGCACGATTAGCTGCTTTCGTCGGATGGGGATCGAGATTGAACAACAAGGAGATGCCGTAACCGTACAAGGAAAAGGCTGGTATGGCTTGCAGGAACCATCTCAGCATCTGGATGTAGGGAACTCCGGTACGACCATTCGCTTAATGGCAGGGATCATGTCAACACAGCCTTTCCATGTGGTGATGGAAGGCGATGAGTCCATCGCAAAAAGACCAATGCGTCGTGTGATCGGACCACTCCGTCAAATGGGCGCCAAAATCGATGGAAGAAAAGACGGTGAATACACACCGTTATCTATTCGAGGCGGAGAGCTTCAAGGGATCGCTTATCAATCCCCAGTTGCAAGTGCACAAGTGAAGTCAGCGATTTTGCTGGCAGGATTGCAGGCAAAAGGCGTGACGAGTGTAACAGAACCGCACTTATCCCGCGATCATACGGAGCGTATGCTGCAAGCATTTGGTGTACAAGTCGTGCGTGATGGCTTGACTGTTTCAGTCGAAGGCGGACAAAAACTGAAGGGCCGTGCTATTTCTGTTCCGGGTGACATTTCTTCCGCTGCTTTTTTGATTGCGGCTGTAATGGTCGTACCAGGCAGCTCTCTTCTCATTGAAAATGTCGGAATCAACCCAAGCCGTACGGGCATTATCGATGTTGTCAAGGCGATGGGGGGAAGCCTGGAGCTTTTGAATGAACGAATCGTAAATGAAGAGCCGGTTGCAGACCTCCTCGTGACGCATTCGGAGCTGCACGGTATTGAAATTGCCGGAGATATCATTCCACGCTTGATTGACGAAATTCCGGTGATTGCGGTCATGGCAACGCAGGCCAAAGGACAAACCGTAATCCGTGATGCCGAAGAGCTAAAAGTAAAAGAGACGGACCGTATTGCCACGGTGGTGAGTCAACTGTCCAAATTCGGCGCTAGGCTGACACCTACTGATGACGGAATGATCATCGAAGGGAAGACGGGATTGACAGGGGCTGTCATCGATAGCATGGGGGATCACCGAATTGGCATGGCGATGGCGATCGCAGGTCTCGTTGCCAAGGGGGAGACGACAATCGAAAATGATGATGCGATTGATGTATCGTTCCCTGGCTTCCATGACTTGCTTGTGAAAATCAGCCAATAATAAAAGAATGGAAGGAAGTCTGTTCCTATATAGGGTAGCAGGCTTCTTTTTTTGTGGGAGGACAAAGCGTTCCGAATTTTAGCAAAAATGATTTGACAAGCGCTTACATTCCGTTTATTATAAAACTACAGTATGGTTTCTCTCCACTCCTATCCAATATAAGAAAGCACGTGTGTGCTACCGTCGTTTGAATGCGCTTACATCAACGGCGGTCTTTTTTTGTTTAAAAGCGGTTTGGATCAAATGAGTACTTTTTCCCCTTTTTGTGCATATGCTCGTACAAGGGTAGTGTGTGCAAGAGAAGTGGGAGGGGGACGAGCTATGCTGGAGCAAGGGATGGTCATACGCGGGGGAACGATTGTCACAGCACGGGGAATGAAAGAGGCAGATATTTGGATCCGTCATGGGAAAATTGTTCGAATTGCTAAAGATACCCTGACGAAAAACCCCTTCAACGATTCATATGAAGAAATAGATGCTAGCGGAATGTATCTTTTGCCCGGTTTTGTCGCACTCCTGACACATTCGTTGTATAAAATCAAAGATGTAGATGTTTATATAGATGCCATGCGAAATCTCATCAGCTCCGGATGTACAAGCCTGGTGGACGTCTTCCGGCCAGAGCGTTGGATGAGCAGACCGCAAATTCAATATCAACAAACCCAGCATTTCAACAGTTTGTTGGATTATGTTTGGCATGTAGAAATCGATGTCGCCGATCTTCACGGTGACCGCTTAGCGGATTGGATGAACCATGGCTATTCTTCGTTTCATGTCACGATTCGAAATCCAGAAGAAATTTCCACAATAAAATGGGAAACGCTTTTGCAACTTCATACGTCTAAACATACGATCCTGCACATGCAGGTGCAAGACGAACCGTTTTTAAAAAAAGAACAACGGGAACTCATTCGACAGATTTGGATGCAAGCTACTCGTTATTGGCGATTTCGTACTGTCATTACAGATTCTCAAGCGGCCTTTCATTTTGAAGAAAATGACCCATACCTGCATATCTTTCGTTTGCCGGCTGAAGTGACGGATCAAGGTCTTCGTCAATTGCATCGTCAATGGTTTGGGAGCTGGCAGGTAGCGTCTCCGATTCACGATGTGCGGATTGATACACGAAAGAGCTGGTGTACGCCTGAAGAATTGCTTTGCTTGGTAGTCAGGCTCGCTTCGACAAATGTTGCAAAAGCAATTGGACTGTATCCGCGAAAAGGAAGCTTGACAACTGGCGCAGACGCTGATATCGTTTTCCTGAAAAAGGAAAACTGGTTGACAAAGAATGATCTTTCCACTATTCTCAATTTTAGTGAAATGCATCTTCCAACATCTGTTATGTCGAACGGTAAATGGATATATCGAAATATGCGATTTATCCCTTTGGTTGGTATGGGTAAGTGCTTATTCGACACGAAGCCCTACGCTTATGTCATATAACCCCGGTTTGGGGGTTTTTTCGTGAATGGTTTCCAGTAGACAGACGAGAAAAAGAATCGTAAGGTCGCGCAACTTTTTACATCCCCAGCAGTCTAATTATGCAAAAGGCCGCTGAGGGATCGGAATCGCAAGGAGGTAATCTCTGATCATGACCGATTCCCAGCTTATCCGAGAGATTAAAGAAGGTAATCTGGAATGCTATGCTGAACTGATTCGTCGATATGAAAAAAAGATCCTCTCATTTGTCACTCATCTTTTGCGTCAGGCACATTTAGAGCATATAGCGGAGGATATATGTCAGGAGACGTTTTACAAGGCGTATAAGAGCATTCATTCTTTCCGAGATGTAGAAGCTACATTCTCCACCTGGCTCTATACGATTGCACGCAACTCCGTACTTAGTGAATTGCGCAAGAGCCGCAATTCTGACGTGTATCTGGATGATACGTTGCAAGTGCCTATGGCATCTCCCAAGACATTGCCTGAGCAAGTTTTGCTCCGGAATGAACGGGAGAGCATGGTAAGACTGGCAATCAACAGCTTGCCAGAGAAGCAACGCTCAGCACTGATATTACGCGAGTACGAACAAATGGATTACACAGAAATCGCTACAATTCTGGATTTAACAGTGAGCTCTGTGAAGTCTCTACTGTTTCGAGCGCGGCAAAGTATTCGTGGACAGTTGGAAAACTACATCCTGGACCCTCATTTGGATGAAGCTGAAGGGATGAATCGATGATGAGATGTGAAGAAGTCCAGGAAATTCTGCCTGAATACGCCGAAAATCTGTTGCCTGAGGTGACCCAACGCCGGGTTGATCACCATATGGCTGCATGCTATGCCTGTCGTTCCGACTATGAGATTTGGTCGGACAGTGGTGAGTGGATGGAAATGGATAAAGAAGAATACCATTCTGTAACTCCATCTCGTTCCATTGTAGACGCGGTGATGGCCCGTATTTTATCGGAAGAGCAGTGGGCGATCCCAATTGGCAGAAAGATTTTCAGTGTGACAGCGAGAATGCGACGTATGGCTGCGAGTGTTGCTGTTTTGTTGCTGATGGTCTTTTCGTTCACTTTATATGTGAATACAAGTACCACGGAGCATGCGAATTCGCTTGTGATTAACGGAGAAGTTATGGAGATTAACACGCCTAAAGCGCAAGTTATTTCTTCTTCCATGCAAACAGACGACGGTACATATGTGGTAGAGGCTCAGGCATATACGTCGCAAGAAGATTCGCTGGAACATGCTACTGCTTCGATCGTACCGCTCGATGGGAAGCCGACTTCTACTGATTTAGCCAAACCGAATTACAGCATTGTACTTAGTATTTTTGGAATCCTTATTACTGTTCTTACAATGAGCTGGCTAACGCGAGCATAATGGTATATGATCAAGAGTAAAAGAAAAGACCGTCTTCGGACGGTCTTTTGTGGCTATTTTATTAGAGTGGTTGTTCAACAAACGCGTAGAGCAACAAGGCCACGCAAAATACATATGAGGTGAAAGATATGCCGAAAAAGTGGCTGTATGTCATAGACGAAGCGATCAAGCGGATCGAAAACGATGAAGTGGAGTTGGGCTTGACCGCTCTGCAAAAGGTTCAGGAGCATGGAAAAGATTTGCCGGATGTCATGATGTATTTGGCAGAGGTCTGGTATCGACTCGGTCATTTGGAAGAGGCGAGTCAATTGCTGACAGATGTCATGGCCAAAAATCCGCAAATGGATTCCTCTTTGCGAAGAGAATGCCAGCTGCTGCTAGCGGAGATTGCATTGGATTCCAGCGATTTTGAGACGGCGCAACATCTTCTCTATGAATGTAAAGAATCTGGCTTTGAAAGCATCCAGCTTGACTTGTTGCTAGCGGATCTGTATTCACTCCAAGATTTAGATGAAGTAGCGGTCAAGTATTTGGAGCAGGCAAGACTGAAGGAGCCAGACAACCAAGATATTATGGCAGCACTGGGTAACTTGTATTTCCGCATTGGAGAAGACGAGAAAGCAATGAAGCTCCTCGAACAAGCCGGGGATGAAAGTCTGTCCATGCTTTTGACAAAGGGGCGCTCGTACGCACAAAGCGGTCAATTCGAACAGGCTTACCAGGTATTCCGTCAGGCGTTGGTCATGGATCGTTCGCCAGAAGTACTCTACGGATGTGCACTGATGGCATTCCATGTAGGACGACTGGATGAAGCAGCAGAATTGGTCAGCAGTCTGCAAGCGGTTGACGAGGAGTATGTGGCAGCTTACCCATTAGCTGCAGATGTGAATCTTTCGATGGGGAAAACAGAAGCAGCTATTGAGGCGCTAAAGCAATATGTATCGTTGTCCGGTTTTGATTTGGATCAGATCCGCAGGCTGATTGCCCTTTTGACGCAAGCCGGGCGCTATGAGGAAGCGAAGGAATACCAACAGCTTCACGACCAGTGGGACCATGAATCCGACGAGGAGTAATAAAAAATCGACAAACAGGAAGTCACTTCGGTGGCTTCCTGTTTATTTTTCCGCATTTTGGCAAGAATGAGAGACAAGTAAGCCATCGTAAAGAAGGGATGCACAGATGAACTTGGCTGAGATCTTGGTGTACACCGATATCCGGCAGCTCCATCAGATTGCCAACCATTACGGATGCGAATGCAACCCTCATTCCAAAAACGAATTGATTACGTCACTGTTGTCTAGCTTGAGGCACAGGTTGACAATCTCCCAAGAAGTTGAGCAACTGAGCAGTGCAGAAACCCATTTTTTGCTCCAATTGTTCCTAGACAAGCGTACGGTCATGTCGCTTGAGGATTTGTTGGCAAAGGCTGGAGTGGCACTGGCGTGTGAAAAGGAAAAAAAGCAGGAGGAAGGGCGGAAGTTTGTCGCGGCTGCAATGAAGCGAGGATGGATTTTTCCTGCGAAAAGCAAGACAGTAGGGCAGTACCAAATTCCGCTGGACATCCGTGAGCCGTATTTGCAAGCATGGTTGACAAAGTGGCGTGAGTCAAACGCATTCTTTCATCCCGGTCCGCAAGCATACAGGGATGAAGGCACAGCACTATGCGATGATATCATGCAATTTTTACAATTTCTCCAGCAGGAGCCAGTACCGCTAACCGCAGAAGGTGGCATGTACAAGCGTCATCAGCAGCAGCTTTTTCAATTTTTGTACGTAAAAGAAGAGCCGCTATTGCCGCAAAAATGGCGTTTTGGGTACGGGTTGCATTTTGATTTATACCCTGACCGCTTTTCCTTGCTCTACGATTTCTGTTACTATCACCGTTGGATCGTAGAAGCGGACGGCAAGGTAGCATTATCGGAAGCAGGGAGGGAGCGACTGGAGCAACCGTATAACGATCAAATGTACCATGATGTCATTCGCTTCTGGATGAGGCTGTACAAGCGGGCTGTCCCAAACTTGCCGATGCTGGTTCAGCTCATCCCGTTGATCGCGTCAGCTGGATGGGTAAGTCAGCAATCTCTGATGGACACGCTGCTCCATTGGATGAAAGAGTTTTACTACGATTCACCTACAGATATCTTGGTGAATCGGGTATGCAAAATGATGGTGCATCTTGGATTGTTGCGCGTCGGGCAAGACGAACAGGAGCAGTGGTTATACACCGCAACGTATGCGAGCCAGACTTGGCTTCGAAAATACAATGGTTTTACCGAAACGACTATTTTATTGAAGTGAGGGATGGGTATGGAGTGGCCGAATTTCTATTCCAACGCGTACGGAACGAATAATCAAATGGTGTCCGGTTTGCTATCTGAAATGGTGATTGACGAGCAGATGCGTCAATATCGCAAGCGCACGCTAATCCAGGAAATTGATGAGGCACTTGCATCGAAAAACAAAGAGCTGTTTTTGCGCTTAACAGACGAATTAAAAGAAATCATGGCTTACGAGCAAGCCTAAATACATAAACGTATGCGTTATTGCGAGTTTCCAACCATTCATGGTACGCTTGTTTCCAGAAATGAACAAGGAAATGAGGAGACAGCTCTATGCAATGGAACTTGAACGATTTTGAAAACTGGGAGGAGTTGCGATCCTTTGTGGATACCGCGCTGCTCCCTCTTTATTTGTACAGTTCGGACAGAAAAGTAGAAGACCATGTTGTACGCATGAACTACTTATTAAATGTAGCTGCTGGGATTGAGCAGCGGCTGAAGGGACGCGTGCTTCTGTTTCCGTTAAGCTATCAAATAGGAGAACAACAGCTGGAACAACGAACACCGGCGGAATTCCCCTATAAAGTACTGCTTCATTTTCGTGGAGAACAGATTCAAGTAAAGGAGAGGACAGAAGAAGGCGTGTTGACGTTATTAGTTGGGGATGAAGACTTGGAATCTTCTTTGCGATTTGAAGTAACCGTGGATGTGCTGTACAAAGAGGTCATCAAGTTGTGGCAAACTGGGCTGAGATAATCGATTTGACCTAAATAAGAGACGCAATAGAGAAAGCGTTTTCCGGTAATACTACAGAAAAATGGGTGGGGCAAGGTCTTAAATTTGACAATCTGGCAACAATATCATGTCACGCATCGTTTGGGCAAAGACATGTCCACTGGACATTCTTGACATCTTTATAGGGGTTAGCTATGATTGGGATTGACCTAGTGTATATGTATAAAAATGCCATCGTAGCGCTATTTTACAGGATAAGGAGGGAAAAAGATATGGGAGACAAACGCGAAATTTCCAGGCGTACATTTTTGAACTACGCCCTGATGGGAACTGGCGGATTCCTAGCTGCGGGAATGATCACCCCAATGATTCGCTTTGCGGTAGACCCCCTTCTGCAAGGACATGCAGGTGGAGATAAAGTAGCTGTCGGCAGTCCGGATGAATTTAGTGCCGTGCCAAAACGCGTTGAATTCAAGGTCCATACCAAGGACGGTTGGTATGAATCAGAATCAACACTTACTGCATGGGTTACCAAGAACGAAAAGGGTGAGATTCTTGCTCTGTCCCCGATCTGTAAGCACTTAGGGTGTACGGTTAGCTGGGGAACTGGCCCAGGTCAACCGAATGAGTACTTCTGTCCTTGCCACATGGGTCGTTATACGATCAATGGCGAGCACATTTTGGGAACGCCACCGACGGCCTCTCTTGATGAGTATGAGACAGAAGTCAAAGATGGAAAATTGTATTTAGGTAAAGTAAAAGCAAATCCTCGTCCGGGGGTGACCGGCTAAAATGATGCAAAAAATGTATGATTGGGTCGACGAGCGCTTAAACATCACTCCGATGTGGCGTGACTTGGCTGACCACGAAGTACCTGAGCACGTGAACCCGGCACATCATTTTTCAGCTTTTGTTTACTGCTTTGGTGGACTTACGTTCTTTATTACCGTTATTCAAATCTTGTCTGGTATGTTCTTGACGATGTACTATGTACCAGACGTTATCAATGCTTACGAATCTGTTAAGTACCTCCAGAACGAAGTAGCGTTCGGGGTAATCGTACGCGGTATGCATCACTGGGGTGCCAGCTTGGTAATCGTGATGATGTTCCTACATACTCTCCGTGTATTCTTTACAGGTGCATACAAAAAGCCTCGTGAATTGAACTGGGTAGTCGGCGTACTGATTTTCTTCGTTATGCTGGGTCTCGGTTTCACAGGTTACCTCTTGCCTTGGGATAACACCGCATACTTTGCGACCAAAGTAGGTGTGCAGATCGCTGACTCTGTACCTTTCATCGGTCCATACGTAAAAACATTGCTCACAGGCGGAGACATTCTAGGGGCACAAACCCTTACCCGTTTCTTCGCGATTCACGTGTTCTTCCTCCCAGGCGCGCTGCTTGGTCTGCTAGGAGCTCACTTTGTTATGATCCGTTCGCAAGGTATCTCGGGTCCACTATAATCGGTCTTCGAAAAAAGGAGGAAATAGCATGGCAAAACAAGATAAAGATGCTACCTTCGTCGGAGATTCCCGAGTATCGGCGAAGCGTATTCCAAACATTTCTCCATCCTACTCCGACTTTCCAGGTAAAAACGAGCCGTTTTGGCCAAACTTCCTGTTGAAAGAGTGGATGGTGGCAGCCGTTTGCTTGGTTGGTTTCTTAGTGTTAACGGTTTCACATCCGTCGCCGTTAACTGACAAAGCAAACCCGAATGATACTTCTTTCATTCCGTTGCCAGACTGGTACTTCTTGTTCCTGTATCAAATGCTGAAATATCCTTGGGCTGCAGGGGATTGGGTCGTACTCGGTACCGTTGTCGTTCCAGGTATCGCATTTGGTGCACTGATGTTGGCGCCTTGGCTGGATACCAGCAAAGAGCGTCGTCCTAGCAAGCGTCCAGTTGCTACAGGCTTGATGCTGACTGCACTCGTTGGTATTTTCTACCTGACTTGGGCAGCAAACCATGAGTATCATCTGGCTCACCCAGATAAAGGGAAAGGAACTGGTGGCAAAGAGGGATCGAGTGCAACTGCACCTGCTCCTGCTGACACCAGCTTTAAAGCAGATGCGCTTTGGAAAGCGCAAACAAGCTGTATGGGGTGCCATGGTAAAAACATGGAGGGTGGCATGGGTCCAAACCTCCAAAAAATCGGCGCAACTTTGGATGCAGCCAAGATTTCTGATGTCATCAAGAACGGTAAAGGCGCAATGCCAGGCGGTATGATCAAAGATGAAGCAGAAATCGCAAAGCTAGCAGAATACATGGCTGGCTTGAAATAAGCTAATAGGGGAAAAGCTGGCTGATAATGCGGTCAGCTTTTTCGTTAGCGGCGTACACAGCGGGAGACGATTATAAATGATCTGGATATGGGAGTGGTTTCGGCAATCTTTGGGCAAAAGGTGGTTTCTTTGGACGCTGTTCGTCGTCAACTTTTTAGGAACCATATATGGTTTCATCTGGTATGGTAACCAATTAGCTGAGACACCAGCATATTTGATTCCTTTTGTCCCGGACAGCCCGACAGGTAGCGGACTTTTTTCGCTTGTACTCCTTACCTATTTGTTGGGTCGCCACATTCCTGTACTGGAAGCTTTGGCTGGCATCACCAATTTTAAGTACGGTGTCTGGGCCGTCTGCATTATCGTGGCTGGTTGGATGATGGGCAATGAAGTGCGTTGGACAGATGTGATGTTGATCATTTCCCACACCGGCATGGCTGTGGAATCTGTTTTGTATGCGCGTTTTTACAAGCTAAGTCTTCTGCCGGTGGGAATCGCTGCGCTGTGGACACTGAATAATGATTTTCTCGATTACGTCATGGACATCCATCCGTGGCTGCCGAGTGTGCTGGATCCGTATGAGGGCTTTGTTGGTTTGTTTACGGTTCTTCTCAGTCTGATCTCGATCTCGGTGATCTGGTGGGTAAATATGAAGTATACGACAAATAAGGTCTAATCTTGTCCTCCTTTCCATAGGCTGTACTAGGGAAGGAGGTTATTTGCGTTGAAGAAAAACATCCGGTTTTTATTATTCTTTCTCATGATCGGGTTGTTCTTGTCGTGGCCCATTCATAATTTGTACACGAAGCTAAATCAACCGATAGAGCAAAAGCAGTTGGCAGCATTGGATCAAATTGCGCATGAGTTTCTGACGTATGTAAAAAAGGGAGACCTTGAAGGGGCAGAGCAGCGCATCGTCCAGCTAGCAGAAAGATTTCCGAACCAGCATTTGCCCAATCCGATACGTATTGAGAGTCTGAATGCAGTGACCCAGTCGATACTGGCAGCCAAGCAAAGTTTTGCTTCAGCAAATGCAAGTGAGCAGCAATTGCTATGGCATGCCACGAGGGTGCGTATCGCCATAGACGCACTTACCCATGACCACCAGCCGATGTGGCGTAGCTACTATCCTTCTCTCGTCACACAGGTCCAAAACCTGCAGCTATCGGCTGTTGAGCGGAATTTCAGTCAATTTCGCGAACAGTTCGATGAGAACTACCGATTATTTTTGGCCATTAAGCCGGGGATGAGCATTCAGCTTCCAGAGGGGCAAATGTCCTCGATTACGGTTGCGTACGATATCATATCCAAAGAGATGCGAAACACCCAAGTAGATTGGCAGCTGGTTCGTGAGGCGTTGCGAGAATTGAACAGCTCCTTTCAAGTGGCTTTTGTAGGAGAAGAAAAGAGTACGTTTGCTCGTTTGATGATGCGGCCAGATTCTCCTATTGTTATTCTCGCCTCTATCTCGATAGCTTTGATCATGGCCTTGTCTTATGTGGCGTGGAAGAAATATGACGGAGAAATCCGTTCGACCTAAAAGGTACAAAAACCCTTGCCTGTACAAAAAGGCAAGGGTTTTTCTGCGTTGCTTCATGCTAGTCGTGAAGCGGTTTCTTGTTTTCATCTAGGGTGAAGCCTTCTCCGAGAACTTCATGTACGTCGTTTACGATGACAAAAGCATGCGGATCAATTTCTTGCACAAGGGTTTTAAAACGCATGACTTCGTTCCGGCTGACAACGACATAGATGACTTTCTTTTCCTCGCCAGAGTAGGCGCCTTTACCTGCTAAGAGTGTCACACCACGACCTACATCGAGAATGTGCTTGGCAATGCTATCTGCTTCGTTGGAGATGATCGTCAACGCTTTTCCTGCATAAGCGCCATCTTGGAAAAAGTCGATGACACGTGCTGCGATAAAGACGACGACAAGGGTATACATGGCGCTTTCTAGATTCAAATAGACGAGGGACGCCCCGATGACCAAAATGTCACCGAAAAACAACGTCCTTCCCATACTGATACCCATGTATTTCTGAAGCAGTCTGGCAATGATGTCCACACCGCCGGTCGTTCCGCCGTAACGGAAAATAATCCCTAAACCGACACCAACAGCTACCCCGGCATACAGAGAAGCAAGCAAGCGATCTTTCATTGGCAACGGAAGCACACCATCAAATAAGGATAAAAAGACGGAAAGAGAAACCGTTCCCAAAATCGTGTAGAAAAAAGAAGTTCGTCCAAGAATTTTCCAGCCCAAGAAAAATAACGGTACGTTCAGGACAAAGAAGACGATTCCCTGATCCACAACAGGAACTAACAGCTTGATCAAAATACTGATACCAGTGATGCCGCCCTCAGCTAGATGATTGGGAATGTTGAACGCGTTAATACCAAATCCCATAATGGCAGAACCGATGATAATGGCAATGATACTGTCAAGACGAATTTTCATATTTCCTCCTGTTCGCCGGACCAGGAAAAGGTTTCCCCCCGGACATGATGTGCAGGTAATTCTTGTGTTACCTGAGGGCTATCCGAAAGCCATTATAAATGAACGCTCGTTTGATTGTCCATATGCTGGAAAGACGAAGTATTGTGATTTGGCAAACGAAGCCTTTTTTAGTACGATAGGTGAAAGAGAGAAGAATGTGAAAAAAGGAGTGGGCGGATGGTACGGCAAAAGACTATGCAAGAGATGCAGCAAGAAGTTGATCAATACATATCGCAATTTAAAGAAGGATATTTTTCTCCGCTTTCCATGCTGGCTAGAATGACAGAAGAAGTAGGCGAATTAGCCAGAGAGATTAACCATTTTTATGGCGAAAAACCGAAGAAAAAGGACGAAGGCGAAAAAACAGTAGAAGAAGAACTGGGTGACGTACTCTTCATCGTGATTTGTTTCGCAAACTCACTCGGAATCGATTTGCAGGAAGCGTTTGATCGTATTATGCACAAGTTTAATACTCGCGATAAAGATCGCTGGACGAGAATAGAGGAGAACGAGCAGCATGACTAAACAAATTCGTGTAGCAGTTGCTGGCGCAAATGGTCGGATGGGGCAAGAAGTAGTGAAAATGCTGGCGCAGGATACCGCGCTTGTGTTTACAGGCAATCTGGATACGCGTGTGAGCGAAGAGGAAATCAATCAACAATTGGACGAAATGAAGCCGGATGTTTTGGTAGACTTTACGACACCGCATACGGTGTATCGTCATATGGAGCTCTGTCTAGCTCGTGGTGTAAGACCGGTAGTTGGAACAACGGGGCTGACAACAGAGCAGCTGCAAGAGATGAGTGAGCGCTATAAAGAAGCGGGACTGGGTGCCATCATTGCCCCGAATTTTGCAATCGGAGCGATTCTATGTATGAAGTTTTCCGCAATGGCAGCAAAATATATGCCGCATGTAGAAATTATCGAGCTGCATCATGACAGAAAGCTGGATGCGCCAAGTGGAACTGCTTTGAAAACCGCAGAGATGATTGCAGCCGTTCGGGAAGAGCTAAAGCAAGGGCATCCTGAAGAGGTAGAAACAATTTCAGGCGCTCGCGGAGCAGATTACGAAGGCTTCCGGATTCACAGTGTCCGCCTGCCAGGCATGGTTGCCCATCAGGAGGTTTTGTTTGGAGCAACAGGCCAAACGCTGTCCATACGTCACGATTCGATTAACCGGGAATCTTTCATGCCAGGGGTAAATATGGCTATTAAAGCCGTAATGAATATGAACGGATTGATTTATGGATTGGAACATCTGTTTGATTAAACGTTTGATTAACATACACACGATACCCAGCCATAAAGGGAGAGGTTTTCTTGAAAATTGCATTGATTGCCCATGATCGAATGAAAGAACAGATTGTGCAACTAGCGATGGCCTATGAATCTATTTTGGCAAAGCATGACCTCTATGCCACAGGAACAACTGGGTCGCGAATCATGGAAGCTACGTCGCTTTCCCTAACCCGATTTCTGTCAGGGCCATTAGGAGGCGATCAACAAATCGGTGCGATGATCGCTCGCAATGAGATGGATTTGATTATCTTTTTGCGCGATCCGCTTACCTCTCAACCACATGAACCTGATATTATCGCACTGCTTCGACTGTGTGATGTGCACAAGATACCTTTTGCCACCAATCTCGGTTCGGCAGAAATCATGCTGAAGGCCTTGGAACTGGGACAACTGGATTGGCGCGAAGTGGTACATAAGGAGAATGAAGCATGAGTTCACTCGATATTTTGGCAATCGGCGCTCATCCTGACGATGTCGAGATCGGCGCGGCAGGCAGTCTGATTTTGGCTGCCAAAGAGGGAAAGCGCGTGGGGATTCTCGACTTGACTTACGCGGAATTGTCTTCGAATGGAACGGTGGAGAGAAGGCAACAGGAAGCGGCTGCAGCTGACCACGTGATGGGAGTGGCTGCTCGCTATAATTTTGGCCTGCCTGATCGAGGCTTGGAAGCAGTTAGGGAAAATGCGATTGAGCGTGTAGTAAAGCTCATTCGGGAAACACGCCCAGTGATTGTGCTTGCGCCTTATTTCGCGGATCGTCATCCAGATCATGAAAGCGTGAGTCGAATCGTTCGCGAGGCGGTGTTTAATGCGGGCATCCGCAAGTATTTGCAGGAGCCTTCTTTGCCTGCCTATCGACCATCGCAATTCCTTTACTATTTTATCAATTCCACTGTCACGCCGCAGGTTGTCGTGGATATCACCGCTGTTTATCCGCAAAAAATGGAGGCGCTGCGCTGCTACCGCAGTCAGTTTGAGCTAGAAGAAGACAGTGTTCAAACGCCGCTTACCAATGGGTATCTGGAGTCTGTCGAGTATCGAGAGCGACTGTTTGGTCAGCAGGCTGGTGTAGCCTATGCAGAAGGATTTGTCAGTGCAGCTCCGTATGTATTAAAGAGCTTGTGAGAAGGAGTGACACTGTATGAAGATCGGGATTACTTGCTATCCGTCGTTGGGCGGATCGGGCGTAGTAGCTACGGAGCTTGGCAAGCTATTGGCTGAGAGAGGTCATCAAGTCCATTTCATTACAGGTGGAATGCCATTTCGCTTAGGCGCGTTTCACCCGAACATTTTTTATCATGAAGTAGAAGTGAACAACTATGATGTTTTTAAATACCCACCCTATGATTTGACCTTGGCGAACCGAATGGCACAAGTGGCGAAAAATGAAAACCTGGACTTATTACATGTGCATTATGCTGTGCCACATGCGTTGTGTGCGTTCCTAGCCAAGCAAATGGTTGGGGATCATTTGAAAATTGTGACTACCCTCCACGGGACGGATATTACTGTTTTGGGTTATGACTCGAACTTGAGTGATATGATCCGATTCGGCATTGAGCGAAGCGATTTGGTCACCGCAGTGTCCAATGATTTGATCAGGCAGACGAAAGAGCTGCTGCATACGGAAAAAGAAATTATCCCAGTGTACAACTTCGTAGACAAGCGGCGTTACTACCCGAAAGAGGTTGCGAAGCTGAAAAAGGTATTTGCACCAAATGGCGAAAAAATTCTTATGCACATTTCAAATTTCCGTCCGGTCAAACGAGTACCGGATGTGATTGAAATTTTTTCGCGCGTACGTGAAGAAGTGCCTTCCAGACTGATCCTCATTGGTGAAGGTCCCGAAATGGGTCTGGTCCGCAAGATGATCGCTGAGCTCGGTCTGAATGACGATGTTTGCTTCCTCGGTAAGCAGGAGGACGTCGCAGAGGTATTGTCGATGGCAGACATCATGCTGCTACCATCCGAAAAGGAAAGCTTTGGACTTGTCGCGCTCGAAGCAATGGCTTGCGGTGTGCCTGTCGTCGCAACAGTGGCGGGAGGTTTGCCCGAAGTCGTTCTGGATGGTGTGAACGGCTTCTTGCGCCCAATTGGGGACGTGGAAGGCATGGCGAAAGAAACAATACGTCTCTTGCAAAACGAAGAGCTATACCGCGAATTCTCCGCGAATAGCATTGAGCGATCCTGCAAAACGTTTTGTCACGAAACGATTGCCTCGCAGTATGAAGCACTTTACGCCAACTTGCTGGAAAGCAAATCCGAAGAAAAACTAAGCTTTTGAACGTAAGATAGAGCTTTTGGCTAGCTGATGCACCTTGGATAAGAAAATGAACAATCCATACAAAACTCTCATGAAAAACGCCTCCTTGTGTAGATCAGGCGGAGCAAACCACGAAGGGGGGATTGGATTGGCGATAGAATTGGCAAAGCGTGTTCTCGACAGATTGGAGGAACACGGCTTCGAAGCTTACTACGTGGGTGGATGCGTCCGCGATTGGCTTTTACAACGACCTGTTCATGATATAGATATATGTACGAATGCCCATCCCGGCGACGTCATCCGATTGTTTCCCGATCATGTCCCGACTGGTCTGAAACACGGTACTGTATCTGTAAAAGTCGAGGGGCAGATGTTTGAAGTCACCACGTTTCGGACGGAAGGAAAATATGAAGATTACCGTCGACCCGCTGAGGTTCAGTTCGTTTCAGAACTTCGACTCGATCTGGAGCGACGAGATTTTACGATGAACGCGATGGCGATGGATCGTCATCAAGTATTGCACGACCCGTTCGGTGGACGAGAGGATATGGAGCATAGGTTGGTTCGGGCTGTAGGTATCCCTCTAGAGCGATTTCAGGAGGATGCCCTTCGGCTTTTGAGAGGAGTCCGGTTTGCTTCCCAGTTAGGTTTTGCTATAGAAGACCAGACGATGCTTGCTATGAAACAGACTGCACCTTTGTTAGCTCATATTGCAGTGGAGCGCATACGGGAAGAGCTGAATAAAACGCTCGACAGCAATGCCCCAGAGGTTGGTTGTCAGTTGTTAAATGAAACGAGGCTCATGGCTTATGCCCCTGAGGTAGAAAAACTGTTCATCCTCTCAAAAGAGCATGTTTGGCGGCTCCGTCATTTGCAAACCTTGACGCAAAAATGGTCGTTGCTACTGTTTGCGGCGAAGTATTCACCTGCGCAATCGCGTGAAGTATGCCAATTCCTCAAAATGTCCAAACGTGAAACAGAAGCAATTAATGGGTTGGTTGAACTTCTGACGCGGTTGCAGCCGCAATGGGATATCCCTCAAGCGATCGAGTGGGGACCACTTCTGCTTGAAGTCGGCTGGGACACTTGTAACGAGTTCTACCTTTTATTGCAAGCGTGTTGGTGGAAGGAGAGGCAATCGTTTTCGTTGCAAGATCTCCTCGATCAATACGAAAATATGCCTGTCAAAACCATCAAGGATCTGGCAATCACAGGGCTTGACCTGCAAGTAGCCATTCAGAAAAAGCCAGGAGAGTGGATTGTCCGCGTCTTGGAATCGTTGCTTAGACAAACAGCTCTGCACGGTTTACCAAATACACCTGAAGCACTCGTCGAAGTTGCAAAGAAAGAGGTTGCACAAGATGAACATTAAGCAAGTCATCCTTCAAGCATTCCGTGACCAGCCGGGTAATTTCATCTCTGGTGAAGAATTAAGCCAAACATGTGGTTGCTCGAGGACGGCGGTTTGGAAACATATCGAAGAGCTGCGCCGGGATGGTTACGAGGTAGAGGCGGTACGCAAATCGGGGTATCGCCTGCTGGTTGCCCCTGACCGCTTGTCAGCAGCAGAAATCATGGCTGGACTGGATGCGAAACGGATCGGTCAAAATGTCATCGCTTATGATGAGGTGATATCTACACAACCCCTCGCACATGAGGCTGCGGCAAAAGGGGCAGTAGAAGGTACGATCGTGCTGGCAGAGCTGCAAACGGGCGGGAAAGGCAGACTCGGCCGACCATGGCATTCTCCCAAAGGAACGGGGATTTGGATGAGCTTGATCATCCGTCCTGCGATTCCGTTACCGAAGACACCTCAGATGACGCTGCTAACGGCAGTTGCTGTAGCGAAAACAATCCGGGAAGAGACTGGGCTGCCTGTCAAAATCAAATGGCCGAACGATATTTTTATCGGAGATAAAAAAGTATGCGGGATTTTGACAGAACTCAATGCTGAATCGGATCGGGTCAATTATTTAGTAATCGGAATAGGGCTCAATGCCAACAGTGTCGAAAGCGATTTTCCTTCAGACTTGGCACAGATTGCGACTTCACTTCGAATTGAATCTGGCGAGCCACTCAAGCGCGTTTCGTTTATCCAACGGCTCTGCCGAATTTTTGAAGAAGAGTACGACCACTATTTGCAGGCAGGCTTCGAGCGTGTAAAACAAGAGTGGGAGAATCATTCGTACACCATTGGCAAATGGGTGACCCTCCAGACGATTTCACAACAGCTGGAAGGCCGTGCTGTTGGCTTGGATGAAGAAGGCGTACTCATGGTCAAGGATCAGGCGGGACAGATTCACAAAGTTTATTCGGCTGATGTCAATTATCGTGCAAATGATTAAATCATTTGCTATACTCCAATTTGGAGGCTGTATCACCTCGTGAACGGTACTCCCGGAGTATTTTTGTATCTATCGTGTAATCTTAAATCAATACGTGTAAGGACAAAAATCTGCTCAGAGCCTGTGTGGACCGAGACAGAAGGAATCCGCTAACGCAAAATGTCTTTTTGACATGGACAACCTTCTCCCGATTGACGCGAGAAGGTTTTTTTATTCCTCACACGATCCACGGGCTTGATGCGAAAGAGGAGCAATGAAAAATGGCACAAAACGACAGACCTGTTACGACTTCGAGTATCCGCAAGAAAAAAGAAATGCGAACCCCGATTACCATGGTGACCGCCTATGACTATCCGTCAGCGAAATTAGTGGATGAAGCTGGCGTTGATATGATTTTGGTCGGTGATTCATTGGGAATGGTCGTACTCGGTTATGACTCCACCATCCCTGTTACGATGGAGGACATGCTGCACCATACGAAAGCAGTAACGAGAGGAGCCAAGCGTGCATTTGTCGTGGCGGACCTGCCTTTTCTCAGCTATCACGGAACAGTTGAAGAAGCGGTGAAAAACGCGGGCAGACTAATGCAAGAAGGGCTGGCCAAGGCGGTCAAAATGGAAGGAGGCCGTGAACTGGCCCCAATCATTACACGCTGTGTACAAGCAGGTATCCCTGTCGTTGGACATATTGGACTTACTCCGCAATCCGTACACCAATTAGGCGGTTACAAAGTACAAGGAAGAGATCTGGAGGCAGCCAAAAAATTGTTGGACGAAGCCCTTGCGATTCAAGAAGCGGGCGCATTTGCCATTGTGCTGGAATGTGTTCCGGAAGAGGTTGCAGGCATGATTGCAAACAAGCTGGATATCGCTGTGATTGGAATCGGAGCGGGTGCGACTTGTGATGGGCAAGTGCTGGTGTTCCATGATATGGTCGGCTACGCATCGGATATCACGCCGAAATTCGTGAAGCGCTACGCAAACATTGGTGAAACTATTCGTGAAGCAGTTGAGGCATATAACAAAGAAGTTGAAGCAAGAAGCTTCCCAGGGCAAGAGCATGTCTTCCATGCATCTGAAGAAACCATCAAGGAGTTGTACGGGGAAGGAGGAAAGCAGTCATGATGAAAACGATGATGCAACAAGTCTCCACAATCGCAGAGATGCGCGTTCATATAAAAGAAGCACGTCGGCAAGGCAAAACGATCGGGATGGTACCGACTATGGGCTTTCTGCATGAAGGACATCTCAGCTTGGTGAAAGCTGCCCGTGAAGTATGCGATTTGGTTGTGATGAGTATTTTCGTAAACCCACTGCAATTCGGACCGAATGAAGACTTTGAACGCTATCCACGTGATATCGAACGGGATAGTAAAATGGCAGAAGAAGCGGGAGTGAACCTCCTGTTTACTCCGGAAGTGAGTGAAATGTATCCGACGCCGATGCTGACCAATATTTCAGTGACAAATGTGACGACTCCTTTGTGTGGAGCTTCTCGTCCGGGTCATTTTGATGGCGTATCGACCGTCGTCAATAAACTGTTTCAAATTGTTCAGCCTGATTATGCCTTTTTTGGACAAAAGGATGCCCAGCAAGTAGCCGTTGTTACGCAAATGGTTCACGACTTATCGATGCCAGTACAAATCGTTCCTTGCCCGATTGTCCGCGAAGCGGATGGACTGGCGATGAGCTCACGGAATGTCTATTTGTCAGCGGATGAGCGAGCACAAGCACTCGTGCTATCACAGAGCCTAAGGCAAGCAGAAGAATGGCTGAGTGAGGGCGTGGCTCTTTCTACAATCAAGGATCGTATCACGCAAATGATTTCTGAGAAGCCGCTGGCAGATATTGATTATGTGGAAATTTTGAGCTATCCAACGCTTACACCAATTGAGCAAGAAACGGCAGGTCAGACGATGATCATCGCGCTAGCTGTTCGTTTTGGCAAAACACGTCTGATCGACAATACGATTACATCAATCAAGTAGTGATAAGGGAGGAATTCTTAGTGTTCCGCACCATGATGAAAGCAAAAATCCATCGCGCAACGGTAACTGAAGCAAACTTGAACTATGTTGGCAGCATTACCATCGACAAAAATTTGTTGGATGCACTGGATATTTTGCCAAATGAAAAAGTACAAATCGTCAATAACAACAACGGAGCGCGTCTGGAAACATACGTCATCGAAGGTGCTCCAGGCAGTGGCGTCATTTGCTTGAACGGAGCAGCTGCACGTCTCGTACAAGAGGGCGATATCGTTATTATTATTGCCTATGCGATGATGACGGATGAAGAGGCGAGAACCTACAAGCCACGTGTTGCCATCATGGATGAAAAAAATCAGATCAAAGAATTGATTGCTGAAGAAGTACACGCGACGATTCTGTAAGCGATCTGTCTGTTCCTGCATAGAGCCACCTGCCTTGTGAGACAATGAAAGTACTCATGCCTCATAGGGGGTGGCTTTTCTTGTGAAAATCGAGGACTGGTTTCATACGCTTCGTAACAAAGCGCAGACGATTGAAGAGAAGTGGCAGGGGGCTTCCGAACAAGAACGTCTTCAGCTCGCGGAACAATTGTTTCAATTGCGCCAAGTAAGTGATACAGTCGTTGACCTGTGGCTGCAATTCGAAGAAAAATTATCGAATGCGATTCGTAGCATCAAGGAAATGGAAGGACAGCTTCCAGCGGAAGAGAAAAAGACGGATCAGTCGAAGGTGAATACAGAATCACCAAAGGCTGTTGAAACGAACCAATACGAGCCGATTTTTCGCCGTGGGGAAGGCTTTTATCATTTGCGCATGTTTCAAGACGCGAAAAAGTGTTTTGCAGAATTAGTTCAAAAATCGCCAGACTGGGAAAGTGGACGCCTGTATTACGCCTACAGTCTCCTTTTGTGTGAGGAGCAAGAATTAGCCTTTCGGGAATTCCGTCTTCTCGGCAGGACAGCAAGCTCACCTACCATTGTGGCCATCAGCTTTAATGCCATCGGTTGCATACTGGCAGAAGAGGAGCAATGGCTAGAGGCGGCGCAAGCTTTTAAGACGTCTCTCGAGATCAAGCCAGAACAGGAAGAAGCCAAGTACAACCTCGCGCTCTGCTATTTAAGAGATGGCGATGCACAGGAAGCTTTGGACGAATTGGAACCGTATTTAGAAAAAAACGAGCACGATTGGGAAGCGCAGATGCTATGGCTGCGAGCTGCCAAATTACTGCATAGGATGGACCAAACGGTGGAATGGAGCCCGCCGAAAGGCTTGCAACTTCCGACACGCGACTTGGACAGCGATACTCTTCAAGAAATGGCCTCTTTATACGAAACAGTGGGCAATTATCACCGGGCACAAATTTGCTATCACTTTTTGACGGAGCGTTCCCCAAAAGATGGGTGGACGTGGCATGGATTGGCCTGGAATACGTGGCTCATTGCAGGTACGAAGCGGGCATTGACGCTCGTCAAAAAAGCCATCAGTCTTGCACCCGAAAATGACGACTTTCTTTTTAGTTATGGATGGATGCTGTTGTTTGACGGAAGGGTAGAGGAAGCAATCAAAGCGTTTCGGATCATGCTGGAGAAAAACCGAGACAATCGCCTCGGACAATCCGGGATGATTTCCGCATACGAGAAGCTGGGGGATACACAAGAAGCAAAACGGTTGGCAAAGTATTTCCTGGAAGACGCTGAGCCATATGTACGTTCGTTAGGGTATTTTCATCTGGGAAGAATCGCAGTTGTGGAAGAAAATTGGCGCCTAGCTGAACAATATTTTCAACGGGCATTGCCATTCGCAGAACAGTTATGGGAAATCCCCATCTATCTGCAATTATGCGCAAGCAAGCTCGGTCAAGCAGAAATGCAAACCGAGCTCGTACAGCCTTAAATGTACAGGAGAGCAGGAATATTTCCCATCGTTGCCGAATGTGAATGGGTGCGGATTGAATGTTTCCGCCCAGGTTACGAGGTGACAACGTTTGAATCGATTACTAGTTGTAGATTTTGAGACGACGGGAAGCCATCCACGCCAAGGTGACAGCATCATTCAGATTGGTGCTGTCGCAATCGATGACGGGCAGATTACCGAGAGTTTTTCCACCCTGATTCATCCGGGCCAGGATATTCCGCCGTTTATTACCCAATTAACAGGGATTACCAATGAGATGGTTGCAGATGCTCCTTCCTTGGAAGAAGTGTTTCCAGATTTCTTGCGTTTATTGGACGGACGAGCTTTTGTTGCACATAATGCGAGCTTTGATCTCCAATTTTTACAAGAAGCCCTGCTGAGCCAGGGCTATTATGCGTTTGACGGCTACGTGCTTGATACCGTGGAGCTATCTCGCGTTCTTTTGCCGATGCAAAATAGCTATAGACTCGGAGAACTGGCATCTGAGCTGGAAATCGAGCACGATAATCCCCATCAAGCAGACAGCGATGCACTTGCCACGGCGCAGCTGTTTCTTCACTTGCTGGATATTTTAAAGAAACTGCCGCTCGTGACGATCCAGCGCCTGCAGATGCTCGTTTCTTCGTTTCGCTCTGATATCGAGGTTCTTCTACGCACGATCGAGATGGAAAAGCTCATAGAGCTGCCAGAGTTGGATGGAACGCCAACCGAAACGGATTCCTCAGACATGTGGGATGTTTATCGCCAGCTGGCCCTTCGGAAGCGAGAAGAAAAAGCAACAGCGTCTCTGAAGCGTCCTCATTTCGATGCGACAATGACCAAAGCGTTTGCCGACCAGCTTGAGGATGTTTTGGGCGAAAATGGGCATATGCAGGCGAAAATGTCGGGGTATCAACGTCGGGATGCTCAGGAAGCGATGATGCATGCCGTCTATGAGGCAATGGAGGATGGCGCCCATTTATTGGTAGAGGCAGGGACAGGTACGGGAAAATCATTAGCCTATCTATTGCCGGGGATCATTTGGGCTCATCACAATCAGCAGCAGCTGGTGGTCAGTACGAATACCATTCAATTGCAGGAGCAGTTATTCCATAAGGAAATCGCTACCTTGCAGGAGTCGTTGCCATTTTCCTTTACAGCTTCGACGCTAAAAGGCAGAGGAAACTACTTATGCTTGCGTAAATTTGAACAAGCCGTGGACGAGCCTGTGGAAGGAAGCAGCCAAGAAATGCGCTTGGTCAAAGGCCAGATGCTGACCTGGCTTACGCAAACCGTTACCGGGGACGTGGAAGAGCTGAGCATGCCTCCAAGTGGCCAGTTGCTATGGCAACAGGTAAAAAGTGATACGAGCTCTTGTTTGAATCGGGCTTGTCCGTGGTTTAGTCGTTGCTACTATTTTCAGGCGAAGGAACGGGCTCGCGATGTCGATGTGCTCATCGTCAATCACGCCCTTTTCATCAGCGACTTGCAAGCGGAAAACAGAATCCTCCCTCCGTATGAAGTTGCCATCGTCGATGAGGCCCATCATTTGGAGGATGCAGCGACACAACATTTAGGCAAGCAGTTTTCAACCACGCAGCTTCTTTTCTTGCTAGATCGTGCATCGGTTGAAGAGAGTGGGGCAATTGCCCGCTTCGCAGAAGAGCTGCAAAGCTGGATGCCTGCGGTAAAAGAAGATGTCGCCGCAAAGCTTTTGGAGCTAAGAAAACAGTCCGCTGCCTTGCGAGAGAAAGCGCAGCAATGGACACAGCTCTTGTATGCATGGGCATCAGATCGTGCGGAGGAGACGACGGACGCCGGACGTGAAACGGTACGTTATCGGATTGAATCGTTTGTAGGCAAGCACGAGAAAATACGCAAAGTAACCAAAAAGCTGATTGAAGGGATGACCGCATACGCATCGAGCATCGAGCAGCTTTTGCGAACGACTCCGCAAGAGGAAAAGCCTCCTTTTGCCGTACGCAGTCTACTGACAGATTTATTTGGTCTCATCAAAGACTGGCAGACCGCCGTGGAGCTGCTTCACTTCTTTTTACTTGAGCAGGATGCCGAGTATGTGTATTGGATGGAGGTAGAGTCCCGTACAGCTCGCAAGCAGGTTCATTTGTCAGCAGCACTCTTGAAGGTTGCCGAATCACTGGCAGAACCGCTTTTCGCGCAAAAGCGGAGTCTGATCTTGACATCAGCTACTCTGACGGTCAAAAACAGCTTCTCCTACATCAAAAGCCAGTTTGGTCTCGACCAACTGCCCGAAGAACGAGTGCGTACCTTGTCACTGCCATCGCCGTTTCATTATGAGGAGCAGGGGCTGCTGTTGATTCCATCTGACTTCCCCGCCCCAGGCAAAGAGAGTGACCACACGTATTTGGAAGCGGTCATTCAAGGGTGCGTGGATGTCGTACTGGCTTCGAAAGGAAGGACGCTGATCCTGTTTACCTCCCACTCGATGCTCCGACTTGTTTACCAGGCGATGAAGGAACGACTGGCGGAGGCTCCAGAACCGTATACGTTATTCGGTCATGGGATTGATAGCAACAATCGGAGCAAGCTGGTGCGACTGTTCCGAAGTATGGAGAGAAGTGTTCTGCTTGGAACGAGCAGCTTCTGGGAAGGTGTCGATATCCAGGGGGAATGGCTGAGCAGTTTGGTCATTGTTCGCCTTCCGTTTGCTCCACCGAACCATCCTGTCTATCAAGGACGGGCAGAGCTTTTGAAGGCAGAAGGAAAAAATGCTTTTATGTCGTTGTCTCTTCCGCAAGCCGTTCTGCAATTTAAGCAAGGGGTGGGACGATTAATTCGCCATCATTTGGATCGAGGGGTCGTGATCGTTCTTGACACGCGTGTGGTTGAGTCGAGATATGGACGCTCATTCCTTCAATCTTTGCCGCCATTTCAAATCGAAAGCGGTCCATGGCCAACACTGCGAGAGCGCATAGAGCCATTCCTTAGTATGCAATCCCTGTCAGATTCATAAAATGAAGCAATAGTCTCATAGGGATTAAGGTGATAAAATAAATGTTATGGAAAAAAGCGTGGCGTTGGTGGATTGTAGTTCTTAGTGCGATTTTCCTTTGCGCATGCTCGATTGATAGCCATTTGTATTTGCAAGAAGCAGCAGTGAAGATAGATGACCCGTTTGAAACAGAGACAGAACAGGAATTTTCGGGTCTCATTATCACCTACTTGGCACTTCCACAAGGTGAAAGTACGCTTCTGAGAATGCCAGGTGGCAAAACGATGCTGATTGATACGGGTACGGCAGAAGATTGGCCCGTTCTTTCAGCGCGCTTGGCAGAGCTAAAGATTACAAGGCTCGATTATGTGGTGTTGACGAACGACCAGCCGGAACATATGGGAGGCTACGCTTCATTGAGCCAGCAAGTGCTCGTAGATGCCGTCATTTTGCCTAAGCTGATCGCACCATCCATTCGCCATGTCGTGCTGCTTCGCTCCAATCAAAAGCAGATGGAAGCAGAGCAAGGACAAGTTCTCACTCTTGACCAAGAAATCTCCATGGAAGTTTTGCTCCCGGATGAACCGTTGTTTTTATCGCCCCAGAATAATTCTCTCGTTTTTCGATTGACGCACGGCCAACTGCGCTTTTTATTTATGAGTGCCGTGAATGAGAAAGCAGAAGAACGACTGTTGGAAAGGCAAAATGACAAACTGAAGGCGGAAGTGCTAAAGGTAGCCGGTCAGGGGAGCAATCAAGGCTCTTCGCAGCCATTTCTGACGCAAGTCGATCCCCAAGTCGCCATTATTCAGACAGGCCGATCGCGGGATCAAATGAAAGACGGTCAGACGGAAGTCATGGAGCGCCTGGGTGAGTCATGGGCCGAGACATACGTTACCAGCCACGACGGTTCCATTACCATTTTATCGAATGGAAAAGAATATCGGATTTTGAAGCAAAAGAATTAGGGGGGAAGACCGAACGTGGCAAAACACGAAAAGATTTCGGAAGCGGTCGTCCGCCGTTTGCCGATTTATCTGCGTTACCTCAGTTATTTGCAGCAAGTTGAGGTGACCACCGTTTCCTCCCAACAGATGGGCAAGAATCTTGATGTGAATCCTGCCCAAATCAGAAAAGATCTTGCAGCTTTTGGTGACTTTGGAAAAAAGGGAATCGGCTATGATGTCGATTATCTGGTGGAAAAAATCCGTGAAATCCTGAAGCTAACGGATGAAATCCGTGTCGCTTTGGTCGGAGCGGGGCATTTGGGCCATGCCATTAGTAACTACAACGCTTATTTGAAAGATAACATGCGGATTGCGGCCATCTTTGACAATAATCCAGAGAAGCAGGGCAAAAAAGTCGCGGGTATACCGATCCAGCCTTTATCAGAGCTGGAGGAAACGATCGTAAACAAGCAAATCAAGCTAGCGATTATTACGGTACCGGCACCTGCAGCGCAATCCGTATGTGATCAGTTGACTCAAGCGGGTATCAGGGGGATCTTGAATTTTGCCCCTACGACGATTCGCGCAGGAAAAGATGTTCGCATTCACTATGCGGATGTGACATCCAACCTGCAAAGCTTGGCCTACTACTTGACGTAAGAATGGAGTGTATACTATGAAAAAGACGATCCTCATTCACGCAACAGTTATTACCGTTAACGATACGAATGAAGTCATTTACGATGGTGCCGTAGCATTCGAAGGCAACAAGATTACGTATGTGGGCCCAACTCCTGAGGACCTGACGGAAGCGGGATATGATGAAGTTATCGATCAAAAAGGAGACTACATACTGCCTGGATTAATTAACACGCATGGACATGCTGGTATGTCCCTCCTGCGCGGTTATGCAGATGATTTGCCGCTGCAACAATGGCTGGAAGACAAAATGTGGCCATTGGAGGCGCAATTCACGGGTGACACAGTAAAATGGGGTACCCAACTGTCGCTTATTGAAATGATTCGTACCGGAACCACCACGTTTGTGGATATGTATGATCATATGGATGTTGTGGCGAAGGAAGTCGATGCAGCTGGAATGCGTGCCCGCCTTTGCCGAGGGATGATCGGTCTGTGCTCCGAAGAAGAACGTCAAACAAAGCTGAAAGACGCGACTCTTTTTGCAAAAGAATGGCATAATCAGGCAGATGGGCGTATTACCGTCATGATGGCACCGCACGCGCCGTACACCTGCTCGCCAGAATTTATTACCCAAATTATCGAAAAAGCCGATGAGCTGTCCTTGCCGCTTCATATCCATATGTCTGAAACCGCTTGGGAAGTCGGTCAAAACGAGAAAGACTACGGACTGCGTCCAGTTGCTCATTTGGAAAAGCTGGGAATGTTCAACCGTCCAACACTCGTCGCGCACGCTGTTCACCTAACGGATGAAGAAATCGACATTTTGGCAAAATACAACGTGAGAGTTTCTCATAATGTAGTGAGCAACCTGAAGCTGGCAAGTGGTGTTGCACCTGTTCCGAAAATGTTGGCAAAAGGCGTAAGCGTTTCGCTGGGTACCGACAGCTCAGCAAGCAACAACAATTTGAATTTGTTTGAGGAATTGAAGCTCGCTGCGATTCTGCACAAAGGTGTGAACAACGATCCAGTAGCGGTTCCAGCAGAGGAAGCACTACGCATGGCTACTCGTTATGGTGCAGAAGGGGTGTTCCAAGAGGAAACGCTCGGAAGCATTGAAGTAGGCAAGCAAGCTGACTTGATCGTGCTGGATAGCCACCAAGCGCATTTCCACCCGGCACACCAACCGATTTCACACGTAGTGTACGCTGCAAATGGACGAGATGTGAAAGATACGATTGTAGCAGGTAAATTCTTAATGCGTAATCATAAGCTGTTGACCATCGATGAGGAGCGCGCGATTTACGAAGCGAATCGTGTATTCCAAACGTTAAAACGGTAAAAGGCTCCTGTCAGGTGGGGACAGGAGTAAGGCAGTGCAGGTGTAGGTAGGGGAATTTGATACTACGACGTTCCGTTGTTCATTTTTGCCACAGCTTTTGTCAGGAGATGATGGCGAAAATGAAGAGTGGGTGTGTGCGACCATTGACGCAAGGGAGACGACAATCCTGCCCAGGAGACGCGGTATTCCTGTAACAGAAACCCAAGTATGTCAGGAGATGTGGTTTGTTGCGAAGATGTCACGCGCTCACCTCCTCGGGGTGTATGTGTAGTATGACCGCCCGACCTTAAGCTATGATTAGCAACTTTTCCGTGTCGTTCTAAAACCTTCCCGTATAGCATAGGCTAAAGACAAAAATGGGACAGGGGGGACGACATGTACATCCGGCCCAAAATGCTGTGGTGGCTCATTCCAATCCTACTCGGTCTATTTCTCCTCGGGGTTGTATTGGGGACAGTAAGTAGATCAGCCAATACAGGCAGCACAAATACTGCGTCTGCGGTCAGACAAACAACGGGGACGGAGCAGACGACGGTAGCGGAGCTTTTGAAGCAGATCACGAGGGACGAAGAACGCTCATTTCTGGTTTACATGCAGGATCAGACCTTGCATGGGCGATATCAAAATGAACAATTTCAGCTCGCAGGAGAAATCGGTGGCCACCAGCTCGAAATAGCCAGAAGAGATGGGCAGGCAGTATCGGTGCGAATTGATGGCCAGATACAGGATCATGCTGCACTGCCGTATGCGATGTTCACCCCATATGAGCACGCAGTATTGCTCAAGGGAGTTTTGCAATCGGTCAGTCCTGAACGTCTTGAGGATACTGCGGGGCAAGGATGGAGTGGATATCGGATAGCGGTCCCATCTGAGAAAGTCTCTTCGCTATTATCGATGTGGCTAGGCCCATCCTTCCCTATTCATGATTTGACTTCGAATGTCACGAACGGAATGAAAGTCAATTACCAACTATGGTACGAGTCAACTACGGGGCAGCTTCGTCAACTGGAGCTGGATTTGCAAATACAAACGGCAGTTGGAGTGAAGAGAGACCAGCTTCGATTCCGATTGTAATGTCAGCCACGTAAAGGAGTTACTTTGCTGTGTTAGTACGAATTATCCTATCAATCGTAGCCGTCATTTTACTTACGGGAGCTGGGTTCGCCTATCACCTGACGGCTTCTGTAGCAGGAGCGCGCAATCAATTTGAGGAGACCGTTCGTCAGTGGGTCAGCGATCGCACGACGATCACGGAGATTGAATCCATTGATGAATACCGAGGCAAGGAGAGCTACGCTGTCGTCATTGGGAAAAATAAAGCGGGGACACAAGTAGTAGCTTGGATGACCGATCAGAAAGTTAGCTTTGATCGCATGGATCTTGCTGTTCCAAAAAAGAATGTAGAAGAGGCGGTTTACAAGTCCTTCCCGCAATCGGAGATCACTCATTTGGTTCCTGGTCTCGAAAACGATAAGAAATTTTGGGAAGTCACTGTCAAAGACAAAGACGGTCGTTTTCACTACATTCACTATGATCTTTTCACTGGCGCTTTGTTAACCTCATACGTGCTCGCGCCAACCTAAGACGCTTGCAAAACGACAGGCCTTTTCCTTATGGGAGAAGGCCTGTTTGGCATTCCATCCAACATATGTATAAGAAAATGATATACTCATATGATATACTGTGAATGTTGCATAGAGAGAAAACGAGAACGATAATTATGGGGGGAGTAGCCGTGCAGTTGAAAAAGAGCGCAATTGGATTATCTTTGGTGGCAACATTGGCACTCCTGTTCGGCGGATGGTTCTTGTATCAAAAGATGGAGATTGAGGAGCCAATCCGTGCAGAAATAGGACAGATGCAGTCCGCAACATTGGGCAATTTGGAGATCAGCAAAGATAAAATTCAAATAGATGTAACTGTTACAAAACCAGACGCTTTTCCAGCAGAATATCGTAATCTGCTAGCGGAAACACAAAAGATCGCAGGGGAAAAAGAAGTGGTCATTGACATCGACAACGAGTCGACAACGATGAACGATATCTGGCAAAGCGGTCAATTTGTGTTTACAGAAGCGGTGGAGTTGCATGAATATAGCCGCATTCCAGCCCTCGTGGAACAATGGAAACAGGGGAATCAGCTCGACGAAGCATCTGCATTGATGGATGACGAGAATATTTATGTTTACTTGAAAAAAGGAACGGAGGATTTCTACACCATCATCCCCCGTTCGATTGAAAAAGAGGTGACGGCACGTGCGTAAAGAAATACTGATCGGCGTCGTACCTGCACTGTTGATTTTTCTTGTTTTTCTAGGTGTAAACATTACGCCATTCTTGGTGTTCGGAGCCGTACTGGGTGCGATTTATTTTCTGGTCATCCGCCAGCAAAATGGACAAGGCGGGAATGTTGCCCTCGGAGGGAAAAGAAAAGTAAACAAGCATGAGCTGCCGAAATCGGACGTGCAATTTGCCGATATCGGTGGACAGGAACGCGCCAAAAAAGAACTGAAAGAATCGCTTGATTTTCTCGTGTATAAGGACAAAATAGAGCAGTACGGGATTCGCCCTATCAAAGGTGTTCTTTTGACAGGACCTCCTGGTACGGGTAAGACCCTGATGGCAAAAGCGGCAGCGAACTATACAAATTCTGCTTTTGTTGCGGCATCAGGTTCCCAGTTTGTAGAGATGTACGTCGGTGTCGGTGCACAACGCGTCCGTGAACTGTTTCAAGAAGCGAAGGCATTAGCAGAGAAAAATGGGCAAGACAGCGCGATTATTTTTATCGATGAAATCGATGTCGTCGGTGGAAAAAGGGACGGTCAACAGCAGCGTGAATACGATCAAACCTTGAATCAACTGTTGACGGAGATGGATGGTGTAGCTACGACTGACAAGCCGCGGGTTTTAGTCATGGCAGCTACGAACCGGAAGGACATGCTCGACGCAGCGCTGTTGCGGCCTGGTCGTTTTGATCGTCATATTAGCGTTGATCTTCCAGACAAGCCAGCGCGCGAGCAGATTTTGACCATTCATACGGCCAATAAACCGCTAGGCGAGGACGTCACACTGGAAAAAGTGGCTCAGGAGACATTCGGATTTTCTGGCGCACAGCTGGAAAGTGTAGCGAATGAAGCAGCCATTTACGCCATGCGTGACCGTCAGGAAAAGATCACTGCGAAGCATTTTGCTTATGCCGTAGACAAGGTCATGCTCGGTGAGAAGGTAGATCGTCAAGCATCAGAGGAAGAGAAGAAGCGCGTTGCTCTCCATGAACTGGGACATGCCATTGTCAGCGAGAGCGTGCGACCAGGCTCTGTCTCGCAGGTCACGCTGAGTCCACGTGGCAAAGCACTAGGATATGTCCGACAAAATCCAATGGAAGACCGCTATCTGTATACCAAGGAAGCGATGGAGAAGCAAATCATGGTTAGCCTTGGGGGAGCCGTAGCGGAGGAAATCTACTACGGTGGGCGCAGTACTGGTTCGAAGAATGACTTTGAGCAAGCACTGGGAATGGCACAGGAAATTGTACAAAGCGGTATGTCCGAGCTGGGGATTGTACATTTGCAATACGTGGATAAGAATCGGATTCATGACGAGGTTGAGCGTCTGCTGGAAGGATTGCTCGAAGAAACTCGCAATCTTTTGAGACAGTATGACTCCGTATTCCAAATGGGCTTGCATACATTGTTGGAAGCGGAAGTTTTGCAAGGTGATGAGTTCAGGGCGCTATTGTCACAAACTAAGGAAGAAGTAGCTGTATAAAGTGAAGATAAAGAACCTGCTAGCCAATGGAAGATAGGCGAAGCAGGTTTTTTTGTGTTTGCTGGCAACTTAGGCAAATCAGGATGAAACAATTTTGTAGACACGGTGCCAAATAGGTAAATGGATGAATATCCTACAAAAGTGATACGGGAATGAAATCAGGAGGCAAGGAGACCCTATGGCCAATGTGAACCGGCGAAAAGCTAACAAAAGTCTGAGCAAAACCTTTAGGCAGACCATGCACGAGTTACCGCTCTCATATACATCATCACCTGATCGGGAGTGGATGGAAGACCTCGAATTAAATCTGCTTGAAAGTAATTTGGAGAGCACTCACAGAATACCTCCCCTCTCTGCAGCCACACCGAAAGAGCAACAAAAACCGATTCCCAAAGTACCCAAGCAGGACCTATCCTCCAAACAGGACTCGTTTTCCAGACAGGATTTAACTTCCAGACAGGATTCAACTTCCAAACAGGATTCAACCTCGAGGCAGGATACAACTTCCAAACAGGATACATCTTCTAAACAAAACGCATCTTCCAAACAAAACGTATCCTCCAAACAAAGTTCAACTGCCAATCCGAACTTTTATTCAAAGGTCATCAAAGACCGAAATGATGATCGTGTCCAATCATTTGTCTATACAGACGACTTGACAGATCAATCGGTGACAACAGAAAAAATTGCGAACCGTGCCATTGATGCGTCCAAGATTAAGCAAGGCGCCGTGGATAATTCGATTTTGAAGGATTATGCGGTGGACAGCAGCAAACTCGCGGACAAGAGCGTAACCTCCACCAAACTCGCACCGCATGCGGTACAGAGGGATCATCTGGGGCAGGGAATCGTAAGTGGAGAGCACTTGCAGGATTACTCGATTTCCGCGCAAAAATTGATCAACCATAGCATTACGTCCGAAAAGTTAGCCGATAAAACCATTGACTCGATGAAATTTGCCGACCACTCGATCCAGAGCAAGCATATTCAGGAGCAAGCGATCACGAATGAGTTGATCCAGGATCAATCGATTACCTCGGAAAAAATAAAGATGGGGACTATTCAAACAGGTAATCTCGCCAACTATGTGATTAACACAGTGAAGCTTGAGGATGGAGCTGTCACAGGCGATAAATTACGCGATGGAGCAGTAACTTCCACGAAGATAGATGAAGATGCAATTGAGTCTCAGCATATTCGTGAAGGCTCCATTTACCACCATCATCTCACGGAAGAGCTAATAGATGGCAGCAACATTAGCGCTGGCAGCATCACGGATCATCACATCGCATTTCAAGCCATTTATAGCCAGCATCTACATCCAGAAGCGGTGACCAGTGATAAAGTGGGGCCATATGCGATATTGACTGAGCATTTGGACAACAACAGTGTCACGGCAGAAAAGCTCGCCAAAGAGTCAATCGGCAGCACACATTTACAAGCTGGCAGTGTCCTATCGAGTCACTTGCAAGACGGGATGCTGACGGCTAAAAAAATTGGGGATCAGCAAATTACCACAGCCAAGATAGCTGATAAGGCTATCACTACTGACAAATTGGCGAACAGGAGTGTAGGAGAGCAACACTTGCTCGATGAGAGTGTAAGCTCACGACATCTGATTGACGGGTCCATTCGCTCAGAAAAGCTGGCAAGAAGATCTGTAGAAGAACAGCATTTGACTGACAGACTCATTGGGGGCAATCATCTACGCGAGTACATCATCCAGACCCAGCACCTGCATGACCATTTGGTGACCACATCAAAATTGGCGCCGGAATCTGTTTCCACAGACAAAATTTCAGATCTAAGCATTACGACAAGCAAACTTGGAGATGCCGTAATCACAGCGCCCAAAATAGCCAAAGATGCGATCAAGACACGCCATCTGGGCAGATCAGCCGTCACGGGCGAAAAGATTGCGGAAAAAGCAATTTCATCTACACATCTCAACAGTCATATCATTCAAGCAGACCATCTTCAGGGTAACTCCATTTCCAAGGAAAAAATACAGGACGGCAGTATCACTCGAGAAAAAATAGCCGATCAGAGTATTGATGCGAGCAAGCTAGATAGCCATTCCGTTCATGGTGCGCATGTCATAAAAGGCAGCTTGGATGGAACTCATATTAAGGAAGGAACGCTTAAAGGAAGTCATCTAATTAGCAGGAGCATAACAGAACAGCATCTGCAAAACCGGATCATTACGCAGGAAAAACTGGCAGAGGACTCCGTGACCGGTTCTAAAATTGCGTCCAAAGCTGTCACTACGCATCACATTGCGGATCAGTCGATTGATGCTGAGAAATTATCCTTTCCGGTAATTGAGACGCATAATCATATAGGAATAACCTTGCAACAATACGGTTTCGTCCCCTTCAGGCTTTCTGCCGCAAGCAAGTCTACAGATGTGACCGTTCGATTGCCACAGCCTTATGCGGATACCCATTATTGTATGGTGGCAATGACAAATCAACCAGGAATTTATACGTCGCTTAAATACACGAAAAGGACCTCCGCGATCATCACCGTATTTCGCAATCAAGAGGGGCAGGAAGCGACTGGGGTGATTCACTGGATTGGGATTGGGGTAAAAGGAGTAGATGTCCCACACGAAATGTTGGAATGGTCAACAGAGAGGCGACAACTGGAGGCAGAAGAAGTCGAGGACGATCACGATCACGACTTTGAAGAGGAAGACATGGATAATGAAGATACGGATGATGAAGACATGGAAGATGAGGACGTGGAAGACGAAGATACAGATGATGAAGACGTGGAAGATGAGTACATGGAAGACGAAGATACAGATGATGAAGACGCGGAAGAGGAAGACATGGAAGACGAAGATTCGGATGATGAAGACATGGAAGATGAGTACACGGAAGAGGATGACATGGAGGATCACGACACGGATGAAAGTGATTTCGAACAAGATTATGAAAGTAGTGAAGAATACGATTTCGAGAACGATAAATAATTCGGTAGGAAACAACAATGGGGCGAGTGGATGATTCAGAAGCAGGGAGGCCGATGTTGAGATCAGGTCTCCCAAATGCAAAATTGTTTACATAACTATTTTATGGTTAACATTGTACAGGGAGACTTTCATTGAATTTGCAGGCCCCCAATAGTATAATTGTTTGGTATACTTAGTCTGTATTTGCGTGGCATGGTAAATGGAGGGAATCATTCAATGTTGACGACGATTGCCCGAATCGGGCGGCATGTTGGACAAGAAGTACGCCTAGGATGCTGGTTATACAACAAACGTAGCAGCGGCAAGATTCAATTTTTGCAGCTTCGCGACGGATCTGGCTTCATCCAAGGTGTAGTAGTAAAAGCGGAAGTAGCGGAAGAAGTGTGGGAGAATGCATCGCAGCTCACACAAGAAAGCTCACTTTACATAACCGGTGTAGTTCGTGCGGATGACCGCGCACCAAGCGGTTACGAACTGACAGTAACTGGTGTGGAAATTATTCAGATCGCCGAGGAATATCCGATTTCCTTGAAGGAACACGGTGTTGACTTCCTCATGGACCATCGCCACCTGTGGCTGCGTTCTCCACGTCAGCGTGCAGTCATGGCTGTGCGTTCCGAGGTGATTCGCGCCATGTATGAGTTCTTCCACGAGAACGGGTTCGTAAAAGTAGATCCACCAATTTTGACACCGACCTCTGCGGAAGGTACCACGAATCTGTTCCATACCAAATATTTTGATGAGGATGCGTATCTCTCGCAGTCCGGCCAGCTTTATATGGAAGCAGCCGCAATGGCGTTAGGTCGCGTTTACTCTTTCGGTCCAACTTTCCGCGCCGAGAAATCCAAGACACGTCGTCACTTGATCGAGTTCTGGATGATCGAGCCGGAGATGGCTTTCGTGGATCACGAAGAAAATCTGCGTATTCAAGAAGCGTTTGTTTCTCATGTGGTACAATCCGTATTGAAAAACTGTGAGCGCGAACTGAAAACGCTGGAGCGCGATACAACAAAAATGCAAAATGTAACGGGATCGTTCCCACGCATCTCTTATGATGATGCGATCAAACTCTTGCAGGAAAAAGGTAGCGAGATCAAATGGGGAGACGACTTCGGAGCACCGGATGAGACGATGATTGCGGATCACTTTGACAAGCCTGTTTTCATCACTCATTATCCTACCGAAATCAAGGCTTTTTACATGAAGCCACACCCTGAACGTCCAGAAGTGGTTCTGTGCGCGGATATGATCGCACCGGAAGGCTACGGTGAAATCATCGGGGGTAGCCAGCGGATTGATGATCCAGAACTCTTGAAGAAACGTTTTGCTGAGCATGAGCTTTCGGAAGAGGCTTATCGCTGGTATATGGATCTGCGCAAATATGGTACCGTTCCTCACTCCGGCTTTGGTTTGGGTCTGGAGCGTACGATTGCATGGATTTGCGGTCTGGATCATGTGCGTGAAACCATTCCATTCCCACGCATGCTGAATCGTCTCTATCCATAAGAGAGTTCCTTTATCGATGAACGATCTACACCCTGTTGCGAGAGGGCAGCAGGGTGTTCCTATTGTTTGACAGCGCGTTTTACGCACTCCCTTGTTATTCCAACCCAGAGGTGAATATGCGTTATGGACTCCCATATATTGCAATTGTTGCAAGAAGGAGCAACATCCGTCTCCAACCTTCTTTTGAAAATGTATAAGCGTATGTCATTGACTGATGACGAGATGATGCTACTGATTCATTTGCTGTCCTTTCAGCAGGAAGGGAATCGATTCCCGACCTTAACTGAGCTGGAGGAACGCATGTCCATGACCAGCAGGAGATTGATTCAATCTCTTCAAAAGCTATTAAAAGAAGATTGGATTACGATAGATGAGTTTATTGATCCACAAACTGGCATGCGTCATGAGCAATACAATTTGACCCCGTTGTACAAAAAGCTGTACCACACCTGGCGGGAGCAGCAAGCAGACCCGAGAAGCATAGACCCTTATATGGAAGTGGCCGTTTCTCTGGATGCCGAACCTGTTGCCATTTACGCTCGTTTTGAGCAGGCATTTGGCCGCCCGCTAGCGCCGTTTGAATTGGAGAATATCCATATGTGGACCGAACAGGACGGCTATCAGGAAGAATTGATTTTGACTGCTTTGCGTGAGGCTGCAACCGTCGGCAAGCTCCACATCCGCTATATCGACAGAATCTTGCTCGAATGGCAAAAGCAACAGATAACAACCGTAGAACAAGCGCGTCTTTACAGCTTAAACTTCCGCAGACAAGCAAATATGAAAGACCATGGGCAACCGCTTTGATTTCAACCAAATCAAGCGGTTTTTTCTATGTCACCGTACACGTACCCATTTTCCTTGTCTGTCATAACATATTACGTAGATGCAAGCTTCAGGAGGCGATGACTTGTGGAAAAACGCAAAAAATGGGATCTGTCTCATTGGGTGACACCAGGTGTGTTTTCAGGAAGTTATGTCGTAGATGAGGCAGTTCAACGTATTTCAATCGTAAAAGCCAATGAAAAGCAGGATGAGGAAGTAACGGAAAACGTCCAGGAGCTGGTCGTAAATACAACAGTAGAGCAGCCAAAGGAACTGGTCTTGGAACCTACCTTTGAAATTATTATGAGAGAGACAGATGAGGCAGTCGTGGAACAGGTTCACAAGCTTGAGCAAGAAGTGATGGAACTGAAAGAGGCGCTTGCTTTGTGGGAAGAAAGATGGGAGAAGCTTGAAGGAAACCATACAAAACAATTGCAGTACTTGTATCAAGTAGTTCTTTCACTGAAAAAGGAGTGGGAGCTCGAGCGAAATGAACATCGCAATTATTAGTCCGGGTCCCTTTTCTGTGCCACCGGTCAAAGGAAGCTCAGTCGAACATGATATTGATGAGGTCACAAAGATGATCGAGCCCATGCATAACGTTACGATCTACACTCGTCAATGTGCGACCTACCCAACCTCATCCGTGGAAGAAAACCGGCAGTTCATTCGTGTCCCGTATCAAGGGCCAAAGCCATATTTACGCCGGATTATTAACCATATCAAGAAGAATAAGCCCGATGTCATTCTTGTGGAAAATAGACCGATCTATGTTCTCACATTAAAACGCCATTTTCCCAAGATCCCGGTCTTTGTGAATATGCACTCTCACGTGTACGGGTCACAGCCGATTATCAGTAAGGAAAACATGCGGCGTGCCGTTCGACTGGCAACGGGTTTTATTACGAACAGTGAATTTTTACGTCAACATTTTATTCGGACGTGCAAGATTCCAGCGAATAAAATTCATGCGGTTCATCTCGGAGTCGATGTCACGCCTTATCAGGTTGCAAAGATAGCGGTCAAAAAAATGCGTCAAGAACTCGGATTGAAGCCAGATGATCGCGTCTTGTTTTATGCCGGCAGACTCATGCGCGGAAAAGGGGTACATGTGCTGATCAAAGCCTTTCGCCAGGTGAGCAAACAAGACCCGAAAGCCAGACTCGTCATTGTAGGCGGTACGGGATACGGCAGCAATCGCCTGAATCCATATGTTCGCGAGCTCAAGCGCCTTGCGAAGCCCTTAGGGGAAAAGGTGCGTTTCGTCAATTTCGTCCCATCCGCAAAAATGCCGCTTTACTATCAAATTGGGGATGTCGTAGCGACACCGTCTGTTTGGAAAGAAGCGTTTTGCCGTGTCAATTTAGAGGCAATGGCTTCCGGAAAGCCTGTCATTTCCACTCCGCGTGGCGGCATTCGTGAAGTCGTTGCCCACGAGAAAAGTGGCTTTATCATCCCGCCAAAAGATTGGGAAAAAGGATTGCCTGCTGTCTGGGAACTGTTGTGGAGTTCACCAGCTATCCGGAATGAAATGGGCAAACAGGCCCTACAACGAGCAAAGTTTTTTTCTTGGTATGCAACCGCGCAAGGTTATCTGAACGTATTTGAAACCGTAGTGCCAACACGAGTTGAAGAGAAACAACAGCTTTTAAAAACAGGTTGATTCGACTGAAAATGATGTAGGTGGTTGCCTTTTCTTTCGCCGATGTGGACGTCTGCCCTGTCCAGCTATCCAGATACGCATACCTTATAAGTATCGCAGAGCACAACTGGGGAGTGATACTTGTGAAAGGGTTAATCTTGTGTGCTGGACGTGGGTCGCGACTGCACCCCTTTTCCTATTCGCAACCGAAAACCCTCCTCCCTGTGGCCAATCACCCGGTCTTACACTATTGCATTCGCAAACTGCGTGAAGTGGGCATTCAGGACATTGGCATCGTGATACATCCTTCACAATCACAGATTCCTCCCATGGTGGGCGATGGTAGTCAATTCGGGGCTACCATTACGTTTATCCGGCAGGAGGTAAGACTGGGAATTGCCCATGCTGTCCAGCTAGCGCAACCGTTTTTGCAAGACGAACCGTTTATCTTGCTACTAGGTGATAATTTATTGATGGATTCACTTCACGGGCTTACCAAAGCGTTTACGAAGGGGAAATCTGACGGTGTCGTGATGCTGAGTCAAGTGGAGAGACCACAGGATTATGGGATTGCAGAAGTACAAAAAGGACGATTAATCTCTGTAGAGGAAAAGCCACGTCAGCCAAAGAGCAACCTGGCAGTGATTGGCGCATATCTGTTTACGCCACCTATTTTTGAGTCGATTGCTACCCTGCAGCCATCTCCCCGAGGCGAACTAGAAATAACGGATGCGATTCAATCGATGATTAATCGCGGATTCAAATTGGCCCATTCCGTCACCAACGGAAAGTATTCGGATGTGGGAACCATCGATCGCTGGCTGGAGGCCAACCAGTGGATGCTTACGAGGGAGCTAGGCAATCAACATCAAATTGGCAAAGGAACCATTGTGAAAAATTCGAAGATTACGGGTCCCGTACTAATTGGTGATGATTGTGTGATTGAAAATTGCCAAATCGGACCGTACGTCTCGATCCAAAATGGCGTAAGCTTGAAAAATTGCTCGTATCTCGAAAATAGTATCTTGCTGGAAAACTGCTCGTTGCATGATATTGCATGGAAAATAACAAACAGCGTTTTTGGCCGCTCATCGATGATGACGGGTCAATCTTCTAACAGTACGGGCGTTTTCATTGTAAGCGACAAATCGTCCATTTGCATTCCGGCTGTTAAGAGGGAGGACGTATGAATCCGACCTTTACTGTAGTCATTCCGACCTACAATCGCGCCAAGTTTATTCGCAAAGCCATTAAAAGTGTCTTGAATCAAACCTCAAAAGATTGGAAGCTGTTGATCATTGACGATGCGTCCACCGATCGAACCAGAAGTAAAATTGAAAAATATATGTACCACCCAAACATTATGTATCATCGAATGGAACAAAATTCTGGAATCGGCAAAGTCATGAATCAGGCATTGTCAATGGTAGATACCCCTTATCTTGTACAACTCGACTCCGATGACTGGTTACCGAAACGAACGCTGGCCGTACTCAAAAAGTACATTCACAAAAGCAAGAAGAGCACAGCTCTCTTCTATGGGAACATGAACATCTGGAAAGTTAAACGCGGAAAATATACCAAGACGATTAAAGTGAAGCACAAGACATTTCATAACAAATACCAGTTTCTGAAGTACAATCGCTGGATGGTTTCTCCGCGTTGCTATCGTGTAGAAGCCCTACATCAAGTGGGTGGTTGGGACACCTCGGATCGGTATGAGGGAAGGATTATGGAGGATCGGCGAATCATTTTGCGATTAATTGAAAAGTATCGGGTGAGGTACATCAACAAAACCCTTTACAACCGGACGAAGCATAAAGGTCAGCTCACGGATAGCAAGATGAAATTCCGCCGTAATTATTTGCGAAAAAAAACATTCAAATTTTATCTGAAAAGGTGGGGCAAGAAATACAAGGCCATCTATGGTTACAAGGACGGTTATTTAGTCATTAGAAGGCTCAAGAAAGTGAGGCGTCGGAGGCGATGAAGAAAGCTCTTGTCACCGGCTGTGCAGGTTTTATTGGGTCTCATTTGACGCAGCGATTGTTGAACGATGGCGTGACAGTCATCGGGATCGACGGATTCATCGATAACTACGATGTAGCTGCGAAACTGCGTAATCTGGCCGAAATAGGAAAGCACCCTGCCTTCACCTTCCACTCTACAACGCTTCAGACGGGGCGTTGGGACATTTGGCTCGAGAACGTCGATGTCGTTTTCCATCTCGCTGCCTTGCCGGGCGTGAGAAATAGCTGGGGAAAGTCCTTCGCTGATTATGTTAGCCATAATATTTTGGCCACACAAGAATTACTGGAGGCTTGCTTGCAAAGACCGAAGCCGCCTGTCATCGTGGTCTCGTCCTCCTCTTCGGTATACGGGACGATGCAAGGGACAGTAACCAATGAGAATGCGCCTCTTCGCCCAGTTTCCCCGTATGGGGTGACCAAGGAAGCGATGGAGCAAATCTGCTCGGTTTATGTGAAAGCTTATGGACTCCCGGTTACCATGCTGCGCTACTTTACGGTATACGGTCCCAGACAGCGTCCCGATATGGCTTTTCATCGCTTCTTTCGTCAAATGATGAAAGGCGAAGAGGTCATCGTCTATGGTGATGGCCAGCAATCACGAGACTTTACGTATGTGACAGACGCTGTAGAGGCGAATCTGCTCGCTGCACAGCACGCTGTTCCTGGTGACATTTTTAATGTAGGTGGAGAGCGGGAAATCAAGCTCATCGATGTGCTGTCCATCATGGGCACGTTAATGAATCTGACCCCTCGCATTACGTATCAAAATGGTCCGGCAGGTGACTCCCTACGAACCTGTGCGGATATCCAATTTGCCCAACAACGCTTGGGATACAAACCAAAAGTGGCACTGGAAGAGGGCCTTCGCCATCAATTAGCAGAGATTCGTTCGCAATCGAAGGGGTAACACCCGTCATAAAGGAGGCCAGTTGCATGCATCGGGTCCTCGTTTATCGCAGAAAGTTTCTTCCCAAGAGTGAGACATTTATTTACGAGCAATTGCTTGGACATCAAGTGGTCAAACCCGTGGTGTTGACCCGACAGCGAGCCTTTAACCGAAAACAATTTCCTTATTCGCCGGTCTATGTGCGCAAGCATATGGCCGGCCTCTCCACTTGGCTGCGACGAAAAAAAATTAAATGCCTGCATGCCCGTTTTGGTCCTGCTGGATTAGAATTGCTTCCTTATGCACAAAAAAGCAAGCTCCCCCTGATCACTTCCTTTCACGGCTTTGATGCGACCAAGCGCGTAAAAGAAAATCCAGTGTACAGACGGTCCCTTAAGCGTCTCTTTCGAAAGGGCCAGGCGTTTACAGTCGTCAGCAATCACATGAGAAAGCGATTGATTCATCTGGGCTGTCCCCCGTCCAAAATTACCCTTATCCGCTCAGGAATTGATTTGCGCAAATTTCCCATGCTGCCTCCACAGCCCGTGGAAAATGGGGAGTACCGATTGCTAAGCGTAGGGAGACTGACTGAAAAAAAGGGGATGGATACGCTAATCAAGGCGTTTACTCACGTGCATAAAAAACACCCCAAGGCGAAGCTAATCATCGTCGGTGATGGAGAAGAAAAAAAGAAGCTCAAACGACTGATCAAGAAAAACAATTTAGGGACACAAGTCGTGCTCAAAGGGGCTCTGCCACATCGTGAAGTCCAGCGTGAACTGGCCAAGTGCCATTTATTCATCATCGCATGCAAGACAGCGAGAAATGGCAATCAAGAGGGAATCCCCAATGTCATCATGGAAGCGATGGCCAGTGGACGCCCTGTCATTTCCACCTATCACGCGGGGATTCCGGAGCTGGTCGAAAACAAAGTGACGGGATATTTGGTCCCGGAGAAATCGCCGACTGCGCTCGGGAAAATGATAAACCGTGTACTAACAGATAGTCACGAGTGGGCACAAATCACGACGGAGGCTCGACTGAAGGTAGAAAAAAACCACGATATCCATAAGCAACGGATGAGGCTAGAAGAGCTTTATTTGCGTGTGTCGAAAAAATGATGAGGTGAAGGAATGAAAGTTGCCGTTATTGGGACCGGTTACGTAGGTTTGACGACTGCTGTTTCCCTAGCCATGAACGGTCATCAGGTGACTGGTATTGATCTCGTTGCATCCAAAGTAGAAAAACTGCGCCAAGGGATCTCGCCGATTTACGAGCCGGGCTTAGATGAGGCATTGAAAAAAGTATTGGATGATGGCGCGCTTACATTTTATACGGATCTGACGGAGGCGAAGGACGCAGAGATTTTTTTCATTTGTGTAGGGACACCTGAAGCAGCCGACGGCACAGCCGATTTAACCTATTTACTCGGGGCTGTTTCTGACATTGAAAAGGTCCATTCGCTCGCACCGCAAGAACGCATCGTGGTAATCAAGAGTACCGTACCAGTCGGAACTGGCGAAAAAGTAGCGGGGATGCTGGCTGGCTGCCAAGGGGTATCTGTTGCATCCAACCCGGAGTTTTTACGGGAAGGGAGTGCATTGTTGGACGCATTGGAGCCTTCTCGAATTGTCATTGGCGTAGATAATCCTCAGGCAGCGGCTGGCATGGAGGAACTGTACAACGGTGTAAAGGCACCGCGAGTTATCACCACCAGAGCAAACGCGGAGCTGATCAAATACGCTTCAAATGCATTTTTGGCTACCCGAATCTCCTTCATGAATGAACTGGCACGGTTAAGTACTGCTCTGGGGACGGATATTGTGACGATCTCGCGAGGAATGGGACTGGACAGCCGAATCGGTCCGCAATTTTTACGGGCAGGAGTAGGCTATGGCGGCTCTTGTTTTCCGAAGGATACGATTGCGCTATTGCGGCTCGCAGCTGAGCACAATATTCACTTGAGTATTTTGGATAAAGTGCGAGAGGTGAATAATACGCAGCCTGTCTGGTTTTTGGAGCAGCTGTGCTTGCAACTCCCTGATCTGAAAGGCAAACAAATTGCCGTTCTGGGGTTGACGTTTAAACCGGATACGGATGACATCCGCGAAGCGCCATCGCTCAAATTGATAGAAGCACTCCTGCAAAAAGGCGCTTCCGTGAAGGCGTATGATCCGATTGGAGCATCTGATGTCAGCAAACAGTTTCCACAGATCACGTATACGCAATCCGCGGAAGAAGCATGCGAGGGAGCACAAGCCGCATTATTAGTCACAGAATGGGAACAGTGTGTCCAACTGGATTGGAAACGGGTTCATCAAAGCATGGCGCAGCCTCTGTTGGTAGACGGACGAAATGCCTGGCCGAACCAGGAGGTAAAGGAAGCGGGATTTCACTATATTGGAGTAGGGAGAAGCTGACTTTTCCATTTCGGGAAAGCTCGGCTTTTTTTCTGTGGAAAGCGTGGAAGTGCCTGATTGATTTGAACCTGTAGGCATAATACGATAGGATACACATATGGATGATTTGACCATTTCATCTTACATGAATAACGAGGGAGTGATCACGGTGAATAAAAGCAAAACACTGCCGAAACGCAGTGACGTCCCCGCTGAATACAAATGGCGTCTTGAGGACATGTATCCCACGGATAATGATTGGGAAGCGGACGTACAAAAAGTAAAACAACTTACAGAAAAAATTGCAGCAATGAAAGGCTCTCTTGCTACTTCCGGTAAACAGTTGCTGGCCGTGTTGACTCTGCAAGACGAATTGTTGAAGACGCTTGACCAAGTGTACGTCTATGCACGTATGCGTCGAGACGAAGACAATGCGAATAGCAAGTATCAAGGGTTGACTGACAGAGCAACTAGTCTGAGCACGCAAGTATACGGTTCCATTTCGTATATACAGCCGGAGATTTTGGCGATTCCCACGGAAGACTTGCAGACGTGGATCAAAGAAGTAGAAGGTCTTGAGCACTACCGCATTTTGTTGGAAGAGATTACTCGCTTTAAGCCACATACGCTATCCGCCGAGGAAGAAGCATTACTGGCAAACATGAGCGAGCTTGCGTCCTCTCCATCCAAAATTTTTGGGATGCTCAACAACGCAGACATGAAATTTCCGATGATCACAGATGAAAACGGCGAAGAAGTCGAGCTGACCAAGGGACGCTATACGCAGTTCATGGAAAGCAAGGACCGACGTGTGCGCAAAGAAGCATTCGAAGCATTGTACAGTACATATGGTAAGTTCCGTAATACGATCGCGGCCTCGCTGACATCTGCCATCAAAGGGGATGTTTTCTACGCGCGGACGAGAAGATATCCGTCTGCCCTGTACGCAGCCTTGTTTGCTGACAATGTGGAGCTCCCTGTGTATGATAATTTGATTGCAACGATCCATGAGCATCTTCCGCTCATGCACCGATACATTGCCTTGCGCAAAAAATTATTGGGCGTTGATGAATTGCACATGTACGATTTGTACGTGCCGATCGTACCTGAAACGGACATGAAAATCCCTTATGACCAAGCTGTCTCTACGATCAAAGAAGCACTTCATCCGCTAGGTGAGGAGTACGGTCGCATTTTGGATGAGGGCTTTTCCAACGGTTGGATCGATGTGCATGAAAACGAAGGGAAGACAAGCGGAGCCTACTCATGGGGTGCTTATACATCCCATCCGTTTGTCCTCATGAACTACCAGGACAACATCAACAACATGTTTACGCTGGCACATGAGATGGGGCATGCCTTGCATAGCTACTATTCCAATCACGCACAGCCTTACACGTATGCCGATTACAAGATTTTCGTAGCAGAAGTAGCCTCCACACTGAACGAAGCATTGCTGATGAATCATTTGCTCGAGACGACGACAGATAAGAAACAGCGTATGTATTTGATTAATCATTATCTGGAGCAGTTCCGTGGCACCGTATTCCGTCAAACCATGTTTGCCGAGTTTGAGAAAATCGTGCACGCAAAAGAAGAGCAGGGAGAACCGCTGACAGCCGAATCTCTCAGTACGATATACCGTGAGCTCAATGTTGCCTATCACGGTCCAGATATGGTCGTAGACAGCGAAGTTGATTTGGAATGGGCGCGGATACCTCATTTCTATCGTGGCTTTTATGTGTATAAGTACGCGACTGGCTTCTCAGCCGCGACGTCTCTTTCCAAGCAGATTTTGGAGGAAGGTCAGCCAGCTGTGGATCGTTATTTACAGTTCCTCAAGGGCGGCAGCTCAGATTATCCGCTCAATCTGCTCAAGGGCGCAGGCGTAGACATGACGTCGCCAACACCGATTGCGGAAGCATTGAGTGTCTTCAAGGAATTGCTCGAAGAACTGGAACAGTTGGTCGAACAATAACATAGACCAAATTCAAAAGGCAGTTCAAGTCTAGGACTTGGCTGCTTTTTTTTGTAAATTTCTCTTCAAGATCGTCCAATAAAAGGTAACTTTCCCAGTCCTCTCGCGTATCTATTTATGCGCTGTAAGGTACTGTTCTCCGTCTCGGGGCGGATATGAATTTCCACCCGCTGACTGTTTTGCAGCAGAGGTAAAAACTGGCACAATTACGCCATGAGGAATGATTGTGAAAATTTGGAGGAATTCTTGTGAAAAAACGGGCATCGATTATTCTGGCTTCGGTAATGTTAGTCGCTGCTGGTTGTTCAGCACCAGCACCAGAGGCACCACAGCAGACAGAGGCAAAAGCGAAGGTAGTAGAGGTAGTGAAGGTACAAAAGGCAACAAAGCCAGTGATGCTCGCAGTTACAGGGATGGTGGAAGCCAAGAGGGACGCGGTGCTGTCGTTTGGTACAGGTGGAACAATCTCAGCGATCTCCGCCACCAAAGGAGCAAAAATCGCGCAAGGTCAGCTATTGGCCACATTGGATACGCGCTACACCCAAAAAGAGATTGCAGCAGCACAGGGGCAGGTGGAGGAAGCAGCAGCGCGTAAAATCAAGACGTTAAAGGGAGCGACAGCAGAAGCGATTGAGCAGAAGCGTTTGCAGGTAAAAAGCGCGCAAGACAGTCTGGATAAAGCAAAGCAGGATCTCGCAACAAGTGAGAAGCTGTTTGCTGGTGGAGCCATTTCGCAAAACGAAATAAATGCGAGTAAACGGGCCGTTACGCAAGCAGAGATTACACTGCGTGACGCTCAGCTGTCTCTGAATGAGCTGCAAAAAGGAGCAGAACCAGAAGATGTCATGGTTGCCAACGCATCGATTAAAGCTGCTGCAGGTGGTGTAGACCGTGCGAAGAAGAGCTTGGATGATGCGAAAATTCAGGCGCCATTTGCGGGAACAGTCGTCGACGTAAGGCTGCAAATCGGAGAGCAGGCTTCTCCAGGTCAAGAAATTATTCGTATTGTTGACTTGTCTGATGTAAAAGTAACCTTGGATGTCTCCAATGACTTGATCGGTCAATTCCGTGAAAAAACGAAAGTGCAGGCTTTGTCGGACGATGGTAAGAAAAGTGAAGGAACCATTGCATTTATATCTCCCGTAGTGAACAAGGATACAGGGAAGTACCGCGTCGAGATCACGATTCCGAATGCAGATGGTTACTGGCGTGGAGGAATGGCAGCTACGATTGAGGTACCGCGCCAAGTGAATGGCTTCCTCGTACCGCTGGAAAGTGTCGGCGTGAGTCAAACCGACCATTATGTGATGGCAGTAGAGAATGGCCTGACTGTAAGAAAACCAGTGAAGACCGGTCAAATGGTCGGAGACTCCATCGAAATCATATCTGGAGTGAAAGAAGGCGACCAGCTCCTGCGCAGTGGAATTACGTTCTACGTCGAAGGGCAAAAAGTAGAGGCGAAGGGAGAATAGTTGCATGAACAAGATGATTCTCTTTTTGCTTAAGAGACAACTGATTGTCTATTTGTTTACATTTTTGCTCATCCTTGCCGGACTGGGGTCCTTGTTCAGCTTTAATATTGAATTGGTACCGAAGACGAACTTCCCGGACATTTTTGTTCGAATCTCGGGTGGGTCACTCCCTCCTGAAGAGATGGAAGAGAAAATAACGAAGAAAGTAGAACAAGAGCTAAAATCGATTAATGATATTAAAAAATATTCTTCTTCAACGAGTGCTGGCTATGTTAGTATCAATATTTCTGCGAATGAAGGAAAAGGCGAAAAAGTCAAGCAAGACGTACAAAATGCCGTCAACCGCCTCCGCAACAGTTTTCCCAAAGCCATTGATTCCGTAGAAGTCAACCAGAGCAGCTTTGGTGGCGAACAGATGATTGACTATGCCCTCGTAGGCGCTGATCCGAAGACGATGCTGAGTTTGGCCAAAACATCGATCAAGGACCGCATTGAGGAAATCGAGGGTGTCAAGGAAGTATCGGTTTCTGACCGAAGCTTCGAAAATAAAATTGCCATTTCCCTGTTGCCTGATCGACTGAATGCATATCAAACCAATCCTGCGGCAGTCATCTCGCAACTGCAGGATACGAATTGGAAACAAGGGATTGGGACGCTGGAGAACACAGGTTTTGACACAGTAGTCATGATCGACAATTCGTACCAAAATGCGGAGGAAATGAGAGCACTGTCGATCGATACGCCGAAGGGAGCGGTTTCCCTCGATCAGCTCGCAGACATTGAGGACTTGCGCGGAAAAGTGAAAGATCAAGTAGCGCTTACGAACAGCTCCGTTTTTGTTAATTTGAGCGTTACACGATCGGATGGTTATGATTTGATCACCACGCAAGCAAAGGTAGAAGAGGTTGTTCGCGAATTAAATGCAGAAGCGAACGGCAAATATACCATCAAAGTAATGTTTGAAGGAGCTTCCTTCATTAAGCATGCGGTTTCCAACCTCAGTCGTGATGTGATGATCGGTGGAGCGCTTGCAATTATCATCCTGTTCGTATTCCTTCGCAACTGGAGGGTTACTCTCGTCATTGCAACGACGCTGCCACTCTCTGCTTTTATGACATTTATTGCGATGAAAATCGGCGGGTACAACATTGACATGATCAGCTTGTTGTCCTTGAGCTTATCCGTCGGATTGATCGTTGACGCCGCGATTGTGGTACTGGAGAGCATTTATCACTATCGAGAGAAAGGCGAGGAGCTCAAACAGGCGATTGTAAAAGGAACGAGAGAAGTATTGACGCCTGTGTTTACTTCGCAGCTTACGATTATTATCGTTTTCTTGCCGCTCGTCCTTGCAGATTTTGAAGACTGGCTCAAACCGATTTTGGGAACGATCGCGTTTACTGTATCTGCTGCCATTATCGCCTCAACAATCGCAGCATTCTTCTTTGTTCCCGTATTCTCCAATCGCTTCTTGCAAAAGGATAAGCATGTTTCGCTAGAAGGTGAAGGGAAAGAACACTTTATCATCCGTGCATTCAGCGGACTTTTGCAAATTGCGATTAGACATCGCGTCAAAACGATTATACTGGCGATTTTGATGCTAGTCGGATCAGTATTCCTTACGCCAATGATGAAAACTGGCCAAGGGATCAATCCAAATGAAAATATCATTTTTGCCAATATTGAAATGCCGATCGGGTCTACACTGGAAAAAACACAAAAAGCAGCTGTAGCCGGGGAAGATGCTCTGCGGAAAATCCCCGAAATTAAAGATGTATTCTTCTTTGCTTCCAAGGAAAGTGCAGAGTTATTCATTTCCTTGATTCCGAAAACAGAAAGAACAAGGGATAAGGAAGCTTTGAATGAAGATATCAACAATATTTTGAATGGGCTGCCAGGAATTGAATCGGTCTCTATGTCTTTCGGACAACAGGGTGGCAGCGCGCCGATCCAATTGGAAATCTTCGGCGATGACATGGAGCAGATGAGCAAGATCGCTACCGATCTGGAAGGGATGCTTTCTACCATCTCCGGTGTCGGCAACATTCGTAACGATTTTAAAGAAGGCAAGGAAAAGGTCACGTTATTGCCAAAAGAAGAAGCTCTCGCAAGGCTGAATGTAGATCATCGTTCGTTGTTACAACAATTGAGCGTGCTGATTGGCAGCCAACAAATTACTTCTATCACGCAGGACGGAATCGAAGTGAACGTAGTTGCTAAAATGCCTGATAACTGGCTGAAGCACCCGGATCAACTCAAAAACGTCATGGTGAGCGCGAAAAATGGTGCAGCAGTGCCTTTGGTTGACTTGGTAGAGATGACCTATAGCAAATCTCCAGTTACGATTCAGCACAAAAAAGGCGAGCGGATTATCACCGTTTCCGCTGAGCTTCAAGGTGGCGATTTGGCTGGAGTTGGTCGTGAGATCGGAGAGAAGCTCCCAGGTGTAGTGATTCCAGCGGGCTACAAAGTAGAGATCGCCGGAAAATTGAAAGAGCAAAGCACGAATATGACACAAGCGATCTTAGTATTCGTCGGTGTGCTTGCATTGATCTATGTCGTTATGGTTGCTCAGTTCGGACGTCTTTCCCAGCCGTTCATCATCATGCTGACTATTCCAATGGCACTGGTCGGTGTCGTGTTAGGATTCGTCCTTACACAACGGACATTCGGTGAAATGGCGATGATTGGGATTATTATGCTGGTCGGTATCGTCGTTTCCAATGCGATTCTCCTGATCGACCGGATCAACTTGCTCCGCAAGCGTGGAATGGATACAGCCGAAGCCATTATCCAAGGAACCAAAGAACGGATTCGTCCTGTTATCATGACGAAGCTGACGGCGATTCTCGGGATGCTGCCGATGGGACTTGCGATGGCGGAAGGCTCTGATTTGGAAGCACCGCTCGCAACTGCCGTAATCGCTGGTTTGATCTTCCACACCATTGTTACGCTGGTGCTCGTTCCTGTCCTGTACTCCCTGTTTGAGGGGGCGAAGGAAAAAAGACTGGCGCGCAAAGCGGCTCGTCAAGCGAAGCGCGAAGCAAAACGAGAGGCAAAACAAAACAAAGACAAAAACGTACCTCCGACAGAGGTATAGTAATTCGCAAGAGAAGGGGAGTATGTGCTGTACCCCTTCTCTTTTGCTTTTCCTTCGTCTGAAAGTTCTGTAGAATAAAGAGACCAAGATACAAACATGAGTGAACTATGAAAGGAGCATGCAAATGGATCTGTTTTTGCAAGGAAAAACGGCTCTGGTACTCGCCTCCTCAAAAGGATTGGGGAAGGCAACAGCGGAGTGCCTCGCCCAAGAAGGAGCCAATGTCACGATATGCGGTAGAGATGAAGCTGCTCTGGAAATCGTTCGTGCTAAGATTGAACAGGCTACTGGAAAATCACCCCTTGCCGTAACAGTGGATGTGACTAAGGAAGAAGATATCAAGCGTGTTGTCGAAGAAACGGTCAAGCATTTTGGCAGCGTCGATATATTAATTAACAATTCAGGTGGACCTGCAACAGGCAGATTCGATCAGCTCACCGACGAGCAATGGATGCAAGCCTTCCAGCTAAATTTGCTCAGCTATGTACGTGCGATTCGTGCTGTTTTGCCTCATATGCGAGCGAACCAATTTGGCAGAATCATCAACTTCGCTTCCTCGTCCTTTAAACAGCCGATTGAGAATTTGCTCCTCTCCAATACGTTTCGTACAGGGGTATTGGGCCTTTCCAAGACGCTTTCTTCAGAACTCGGACCAGATGGGATTCTGATTAACACCATTGGACCTGGCAGAATTGCGACGGATCGGGTGGCACAACTGGATGGGCTTACCGCAGAGGCGAAGAGCATCAGTGCTGATGAAGTTAGGGAAAATTGGGAGAAGCAAATCCCATTGGGCAGATACGGTCAGCCTGACGAGTTTGCTCGCATGGTGACGTTCTTGGCCTCGCCAGCAAACAGCTACGTGACAGGTCAATCCTTCCTCGTCGACGGTGGCTTGATCCGCGCGATCTAATAGTAGAGAGGAGAATTTCTTTGAGTAAAGAGAGCTCATTTGATATCGTGTCCAAAGTAGAATTGTCCGAAGTGAACAATGCGATTCAAACCGCATTAAAGGAAATAGAAAATCGCTTTGACTTCAAAGGCAGCAAGAGCAGCATCTCCTTGGAAAAGGAAGAGCTGGTACTCGTCTCTGATGACGACTTCAAGCTCAGTCAGGTAAAAGACATTTTGCTTGGCAAGCTCGTCAAACGCGATGTCCCGATCAAAAACCTCGACTACGGCAAAATTGAACCGGCAGCGGGCGGCACTGTCCGCCAGCGTGTCAAGCTGGTGCAGGGGATCGACAAAGACAATGCGAAAAAAATCAACAGCATCATCAAAGATACAGGACTCAAAGTGAAAACACAGATTCAAGACGATCAAATTCGCGTGACAGGAAAAAGCAAAGACGAATTGCAGCAAATCATCAACGCGATTCGCAAGGCTGATCTGCCATTGGAAGTGCAATTTATTAACTACCGCTAATTACTAGAGGTTGCTCAAAAAGTCGTCTTTTGATCACGAACGTAAAAAGCCAACTTTTTGAGCACTGACTACTAGAAAAGATTTTGCTTCTAACTCTCTTCACTCTCGCATATGCATGTACAAATAAGTGACAAGCACTTGCGAAAGGGAGAGTAGAGACATGAAGGTCTTTATTATCAGTATGCGCAATCTCATTTTGGGCGGAATTGTCTTTCTTGTAGCACTGGTAGCGGGAATCGTACTTTTGGTCAAAGACCCCCTGAGCGTCTCGGACTCTTATCGACCATCAGATCCAACTGCTTCTGTTACAACGACGGCTCCCGTGAATCAGCCAGCAGGGTCAGAAAAGCCGGCGCTGAACATGGAGGTCAAGGTGGATGGGACGACGGCAGAAGTATCCTTGCTGACTGAGAACTTCACGTTTGTCCAGGACAGTGGTGAATTGGCCGAAGCCCCAGTCTTCGGAGAGGGACACGCACATTTATACCTGAATGGCGAACCAAAAGGGATGATTTATCAACCAGAGTTTTTGCTGAAAAAGTTGCCCAAGGGAGAGCATGAAATTCGCGTAGAGCTCAACTACAGCAATCATCTGCCATACAAGGTAGAGACTACGAAAAAAATCGTTGTGAAGTAAAACAGATCGCGTTCCGCAAAAGGGACGCTTTTCTTTTTGGGGAGGAAGGGAGGGAAGGACGTTAACGGAAAAAGAAGGGATTGTGGCGGAAAAGAAGAATTCTACAGAATAGTCTGAATGTTTTGGGGGTGCTTGTATGATTCATATGACCACAATCGGCAACATGTTAGACGACACAGCCAGTAAGTATCAGGAAAAGGAAGCGCTGGTTTATCACGAACGAGGTCTTCGCTATACGTTTGGGGAATTTCAAGCGATATGCAATCAAGCAGCGCGAGGATTTATGTCCCTTGGCATTCAAAAAGGGGAAAATATCGCGATTTGGGCAACCAATGTGCCAGAATGGGTGATCTCGCAATTTGCCACAGCGAAAATGGGCGGTGTACTGGTAACAGTCAATACGAGCTACCGGGTACATGAACTGGAGTATTTGCTGCGTCAATCAGAGTCGACGACGCTTCTCTTAATAGATTCCTATCGCGATGCGAATTATCTCGCCATGATTCAAGAGATTTGCCCGGAGTTACAGACATGTGAACCTGGAGCGCTGCAATCCAAAAGGCTTCCGCATTTAAAAAATGTCATTTATCTAGGGAATGAGCGACAACCCGGAATGTTTTTGTGGAGTGATTTGCTCGAACGTGCCGCATTGGTCACGGAAGAAGAGCGGATCGCGCGTCAGGCGACGCTCCTACCTGATGATGTCATCAATATGCAGTACACATCTGGCACGACTGGCTTTCCTAAAGGAGTCATGCTGTCACATGTCAATATCGTCAACAATGCGATCAAGGTAGCGGAATGTCAGCGGCTCGGGTTAGAGGATAAGGTGTGTATTCCGGTTCCGTTTTTCCACTGCTTTGGCTGTGTGATGGGGACCTTGGCATGTGTGGCGACAGGTGCGACGATGGTTCCTGTCATCGCCTTTGATCCTGGCGTGGTACTTGCGGTTGTGGAGGCAGAACGCTGCACAGCACTATACGGTGTACCCACGATGTTTATTGCCGAATTGAACCACCCGACGTTTGCCGAACGTGACCTCAGCTCGCTTCGTACAGGCATTATGGCTGGGTCTTTATGTCCGATTGAGGTCATGAAAAAGGTCGTCGATCAAATGGGGATCCGAGACATTACAATTGCGTACGGACAAACCGAAGCATCTCCCGTCATCACACAGACTGTACCAGAGGACTCCCTCGAGCGAAAAGTATCCACTGTCGGTCGTCTGCATGCGGAGGTAGAAGCAAAAATTATCGATCCGGCGACAGGTGACATTTTGCCGCCAGGGGTGCAAGGCGAGCTGTGCACGCGAGGATATTTGGTCATGAAAGGCTATTACAACATGCCGGAGGAGACAGTGAAAGCGATTGATCACGAAGGCTGGCTACATACCGGAGATTTGGCAACCGTCGATGAAGAAGGCTACTATCGGATTACGGGCAGGCTTAAAGACATGATCATTCGCGGAGGGGAAAATATATATCCACGTGAAGTGGAAGAATTCCTCTATACGCATCCAAAAGTGTTGGACGTACAGATTGTAGGTGTACCTGATGCCAAATACGGCGAGCAGGTATTAGCGTGCATTCGGGTAAAGCCTAACGAGACGTTGTCCGAGGATGAGGTGCGGGATTATTGCGAAGGGAAGATTGCTCATTACAAAATCCCACGCTACATACAGTTTGTAGACGAATATCCGATGACGGCTTCCGGTAAAATACAAAAGTTCAAGCTACGGGAGCAAGCGTTGCAGTTATTTGGACAAAGCAATCCAAACCAAACGGGAACTGCATAGGATGAGTTCAAAGCGCTAGGGAGATGCTCCTGGCGCTTTTTTTAGATAGTTCTTTACTTTCGAGCAACTCTTGACTAAGATAAGTGGAAATTAAAAATAGGAGAGGTGCAGCCTAGCATGGAAGTTAGATTTTTGGGACCAGACGATGCAGAAGAGTTGGTAAAGATTAGACTGGAAGGGCTGCAAACAGACCCAGACGCATTCGGCTCTACCTATGAAGAGGCAATGCAGGTATCGATGGAAGAGTGGCGGCAAAGACTTTCTCAAGGGGAGTCAGGTGATAGCGGCTATTTTGGAGCATTTGTAGAAGGAGAGCTGGCTGGCATCATCGGTTTTTTCCGCCACAGAGGGCAGAAAGCGAGACACAAAGCTTCTATCGTCTCCATGTACGTTCGTGAAGTGTATCGCGGGACAGGTGTCGCACAAGCGCTCATGCAGGCAGAGCTAGCCTACTTAAAGGAGCGGGGAGATATCGACACGGTACAGCTTGCTGTCGTGACGACCAATCCGGCTGCCATTCGTCTCTATGAGAAAATGGGTTTTCTTCCATATGGTTTAGAAAAGCGTGCACTGAAAAATGGCGATCAATACTTTGATGAGAGCCACATGTATATTCTTCTATAGGAAAACATGAAAAAAGCGAAGGCTCACATTAGTGGATGCCTTCGCTTTTTCTATGCGCTACGCTATGGATGAAAACCTAACGACTTGCCTCGTATGCAGCGATCTTATCCTCATACTGCAACGTAATTCCAATATCGTCGAGACCATTCAGTAGGCAGTAACGACGATACGAGTCAACCTCGAACGGGTAGGAGAGACCATCATTGTCACGAACGACTTGTTCTTGCAAATCGATGGTCAGTTGGTAGTTCGGCTTGTTTTGAGCACGATTGAACAGCTCATCGACTTGTTCTTCGCTCAACTTGATCGGCAGGATGCCGTTTTTGAAGCAGTTATTGTAAAAAATGTCCGCAAAGGATGGAGCAATCACACAGCGGAAGCCATAATCAAGGAGTGCCCATGGCGCATGCTCACGAGAGGAGCCGCAGCCAAAATTGTTGCGGGCAAGAAGGACAGTGGACTCCTTGTACGCAGGTGTATTCAGAATGAACGAATCGATTGGCTCACCATCGACAGTAAAGCGCCATTCGTAGAACAGAAATTGGCCAAAACCGCTGCGCTCAATGCGCTTCAAGAACTGCTTAGGGATAATAGCGTCCGTATCTACGTTTACACGATCGAGTGGGGCTACCACTCCGGTGTGGATGACAAATGGATTCATTGGAAGACCTCCTTGCTAGCGTTCTCGCTTTTCCATTCACGAACATCTACGAAGTGACCTGCGATAGCGGCTGCTGCTGCCATTTCCGGGCTGACCAGATGTGTCCGTCCCCCGCGTCCTTGACGTCCTTCGAAGTTCCGGTTTGAGGTAGAAGCACAACGCTCACCCTCGGACAGAATATCCGGGTTCATGGCCAGACACATGGAGCAACCAGATTCGCGCCAGTCAAAGCCAGCCTCTTGGAAAATGAGGTGCAAGCCTTCTTGCTCAGCAAGCTGCTTAACTGCTTGAGAGCCAGGAACGACCATCGCGTGTACGGAAGGGGAGACCTTGCGTCCTTTTGCCACTTCGGCTGCTTTGCGCAAGTCCTCGATCCGACCGTTTGTACAGGAGCCGATAAAGACGCGATCGATTTTGATTTCGCTCATAGGGGTGCCAGGCGCAAGGTCCATATACGCCAGAGCATCTTGTGCCGCTTTGCGCTGTGCGGCTGTCTCGAATGACTCAGGGCTTGGAACCGTGCTCGTAATGTTCGTCCCCATACCAGGGCTCGTTCCCCACGTCACTTGCGGTGCGATCTCGGCTGCATCGATTTCTACACAGGCATCAAACACAGCGCCTTTGTCCGTGCACAGCTCTTTCCAAGCCTCAACAGCTGCAAGGAAATCTTCTCCTTGCGGAACATAGCGCTTGCCTTTCAAGTAGTCAAACGTAGTCTGGTCAGGAGCGATTAAGCCGGCACGAGCGCCACCTTCAATCGTCATGTTGCACACAGTCATGCGTTCTTCCATGGTCAGGCTGCGGATCGCAGCGCCTGTGTATTCTACGACGTAGCCAGTTGCAAAGTCAGTTCCGTATTTTGCGATAATCGCCAAAATTAAATCTTTTGCACTTACACCAAATGGCAGGTCGCCGTTTACGCGTACTTCCATCGTTTTTGGTTTGGATTGCTGCAGGCATTGCGTTGCGAGTACATGCTCCACCTCGCTGGTACCAATACCGAAGGCGAGGGCACCGAACGCTCCGTGAGTGGAGGTGTGGCTGTCGCCGCAGACGATTGTTTTGCCTGGATGCGTGAGCCCGAGCTCAGGACCAATGACGTGGACGATCCCTTGATCCGGACTGTTCAGATCCGCGAGAGTAATCCCGAACTCCTCACAGTTCGCCGTCAAGGTTTCCATTTGTTGACGAGAAATCGGATCTTTGACATTAAAACGGTCAGCAGTCGGTACGTTGTGGTCCATGGTTGCGAAGGTAAGCTCTGGACGGCGTACTCTGCGACCGGCTAAACGGAGTCCTTCGAAGGCTTGCGGCGAAGTCACCTCGTGAACCAGGTGCAGGTCGATATACAAAAGGCTCGGCTTGCCTGCCTCTTCGTGAATAACGTGATTGTCCCAAATCTTTTCAAACATCGTACGGGCTGTCATTTTGTTTTCCTCCTTCGTTCAAAAACTCTTAACAAGGTTGTAACATGGCAAAGAGAATAGTTCAAAGATATAATAATTATAAGAAGGATAGTTTTTGCCTATCGGGAGGTCTTTATGGAGTTACGACAAATTCGTTATGTACTCGCTGTTGCGGAAGAACGCAGTTTTTCCCGGGCAGCCAATCGATTACATTTGGCCCAACCGTCGTTGAGCCAACAAATTGCCAAGCTGGAGAAAATACTCGGTGTCAGCTTGTTCCATCGCTTGCCGCAGCACGTAGAACTGACTGATGCGGGCCAGCGCTTCATACAAGTAGCGCAAACGCTCGTCGACATGTCAGAGGGGCTAGAGAGGGAAATGCGGGCTTATGCAGTAGGAGAAAGCGGCAAATTGCTAGTCGGAAGTCTCCCGATTACAGGGGCGTACGTGCTGCCAAGGGTGTTGCCTACGTTTACACAGCAATTTCCCGGTGTCGAGCTGCAATTGATGGAGGAAACATCTAGTCATTTGGAGCAGCTACTCGTGCGGGGGAAAATTGATGTCAGCCTGCTAACCATGCCCATCAGTGACCCGTCTCTGGAAATCATCCCAGCGATCAACGAAGAAATCTTCTTGGCGGTACCAGCCAATCATCCTCTCGCGAAACGAAAAGAAGTCGATCTCGCAGAGGTAGCCGATCAGCCTTTTATCCTGTTAAAAGAAGGACAAGGATTCCGCACGATTTCGCTTCGGCTCTGTGAGCAGGCAGGATTCCGACCGCGAATCGTGTTTGAGAGCTCGAACATCCAGACTGCTCAGTCACTTGTTGCAGCAGGCATGGGGTTGTCGTTTGCTCCGAAAATGATTACGCTCGCACCTGGCACGATCGAGCCGCCAACTTATGTGCGGATCAAAACAAAACCTTCTCGCACACTCGTCGTGGCGTATCGAAAAGACAAACCTTTGTCACGCCCGGCTGAAGCGTTTGTGCAATGTCTCATCGAGCAGGGTGGAAAAATATAGAGTGATTTCCCGCACCTGTGGTACACTATTTCCAAATCATTCTGGGAGGAAGATAACATGAGAGAAATTAAGACAGAAGCTGAATTCGAGCAAGTAATCGCCGCAACCAAGCCAGTCATCGTCAAATTCTTCACGGATTGGTGCCCAGATTGTCATCGCATTGATCCATTCATGCCTGCCGTGGAGGAAAAATACAAAGAACAGCTGGACATGGTAGAAGTCAATCGTGATACTCTCCCGGACCTGTCTGAAAAGTACGATGTCTTCGGCATTCCAAGCTTTATTGCGTTCCAAAACGGTAAAGAACTCGTTCGCTTCGTGAGCAAACTCGGAAAAAGTCGCGAGGAGATCGAGCATTTCTTAGACCGTGCCATTCAAGTGGGTAAAGGACTCGAGCAAGCGTAATCGCATGAACATAGAACAGGGAGATAGACAGAAATGTTAAACATGAAAAAAGAAGGGGAATGGCTCGTTGCTCATTTACGAGACAAAGACGATGCTATCCCGATTGGGAACCTGCTGCGCGAAGAGTGGAAGCTGCCTCGCAAGCAGGTCCATCTTTTATTCCAACACAAAGAAGTATTGCTGGACGGTGCACCTGTCGCTCAGCATGTTGTGGGAAAAGCAGGGCAGGAAATTCGCCTGCGGATGTGCAAGCCTGAGCCATTGGGGCTTGATCCGGCCAGTGAAGCACCGGAGATCTTGTATGAGGATGATCATTTGCTCATTGTAAATAAGCCAGTTGGCCTTCTGTTACATCCGACCGAACGCTATCATCATGTGACGTTAGATCATCTTGTGTCGGGGCACTTTTTCCGTACGGGTTTGGAAGCAAAAGTCCGCCATGTTCATCGGCTGGATCAGGATACGTCAGGCGTCGTTCTGTACGCGAAGCATGCGTGGGCCTCTGCGCTTTTAGATGAAATGCTGCGTGAGCGTACAATCAAGCGTACCTATGTCGCGTATGTTTCGGGACAAATGCCCAAAGAGCGCGGGAAAATCAATGAACCCATCGGAAAAGATCGGAATCACGGGACGCGCAGAAGGGTCACACCTAACGGCGATCCAGCGATTACCCACTACCAGGTAAAAGAACGTTTTCAAACAGCTACGAAAGTAGAATGTCAATTGGAGACGGGGAGAACGCATCAAATTCGCGTTCACTTCAGTTATATTGGGCACCCGCTTTTAGGAGATGAACTGTATGGTGGCAAGCTCGAACTCATTAAGCGACAAGCGCTGCACGCAGCAGTGCTCAAATTTGAGCATCCATTCGGGGGAGAAATCATCGAAGTCACGGCTCCGTTGCCACTCGATCTGTTTCACTTGGAAAAGAAGCTGAGATAATCGCCATTTGGCGACAGACTGAATAAACTGCCAAGGAGGAAACGAGAGAGGGTGGTCTTTTGAAACGACCCATAATCGGCATCTTGACTTGGCGGGAAGGCAAACGCTTTGCAGAGCCAACCTATTTTCGGCGACTGCTCAAGGCTGGACAAGAACTGGGCTGTACCGTTTTCTTGTTCTCCCCAAACGATGTGCTTGGGGGCGGCAAGCAGGTGAGAGGCTATGTCCCGGGGAAGAGTGGCGGCTGGCAAGCAAGGATATTTGACCGTCCAGACGCTGTTTTCGACCGATACCGTTATACACCGACACAGGCGTTTAAGAACTATGTGGCCTTTCGGCGGACGAGTAATTTTTTGTACGCAAACAATCGCTTGGCAAACAAATGGCGAGTACATGAGGTGCTTCATCGGGACTCCAGAATGCATCGGTGGCTTCCGGAGACCTACCTATACAACCGACAAAGCTTGGTCAACATGCTAGGCAAGCATTCATTGCTCTACGTAAAGCCACTCAATGGAACAGGGGGACGAAACATCTTGTCCATTGAAAAGCGTGGAGACGAACTACGACTACTCGGCCGGAACAAGCAAAGGGCGAAAGTAGCCACAGTAGTAAGAGACAAAGCCGCCGCCCAGAGATGGGTAGACCGTTGGACGAGACAGGAGAAATACATCGTTCAGCAAGGGCTTCGATTACAGCTGGTTCCTTCGCGTGCAGTAGACATGCGCCTCTTGATTCAAAAGAATGGGCAGGGGGAATGGAGCATTACAGGTCATGGGATTCGCGTGGGTCCAGAACGCAGTGCCACCTCTAATCTGCATGGCGGCGGAAAAGCTATCCCTGTATCGGTATTTCTCCGACCGAGGTTTGGGGAGGAACACACCGCGCAGATCGTGCATGATTGCGAGCAGCTCGCTTTTCAAACAGCGGAAACACTCGAGGATCATTTTGGACGGATGGTTGAATTTGGATTGGACATTGGCATCGATGTAGAGGGGCGCGCGTGGCTGATTGAAGTGAATCCCAAACCAGCACGGGAAATTTTCCGGGAGATGGGGGCAACGGAGCAGTACAAGAATGCCATTACCCGCCCGCTTGAATACGCCATTTACCTAGCAAAAACACAAGGACGCGAAGGTCGCGAGCCACTTTTGAAGAGAAAAGTCGCCAGAGGATAGCGTGAAAGAAGAACAGCGGTAGTCAGGGACAACATTTGAAGTCCTAGACTACCGCTGTATTTGTTAGGAGGAGATAGAAAGTGGTAATTGCAATTTGCTCGCGGTGTCAGGGGCGTAATCGGGTGTATGGATAACAGAAAAAGAGTATCCTTCCCGGACAAAGGTAAGTTCATGGGCATCCGAATGGAAGAGGACGTTGCTTTTTTCAAAGCGCCTCCGTACTTTTTGCAGGAACGTTTGGTCAGGTGTTCCAAAAGTGACGTGCATTTTCGGTGGCAACGCTTTCATGGCAATGGGAATCCAAGGCCTGTTTTTCCATGTGGCTACAATATGTGCCGTTCCCCCGATGACGAAGTTAAAAATATCGCCATCCTCGTATGTTTTCATGCCTATATTTGATTTTAGCCATTGCGTAAAAACAGGCACACTTTCTACGGGACAGCCCACTTCTCTTAAATACAGAATGTGCAGGGGAGTGGATGGCAGGACGACCTCTTCTGACACATACTCGTGGGCAATAATCTCAAGAAGATTCCCGTCTCCATCGCGGAAATACAGGTTCATCCGTCCCTTCTCTTGATCAATGTCATGCCCATCCTCCCATCGAACAATCAAAAGACCAGATTCTTTGATCTTTTTCGCTGATTCATGAAAGAGGGAATAAGGCACTTGAAAAGCAATATGGGCAGGGGAGATCGGTTCATACACTTCTTCAAAGGTTAAACGAAAATCGGGTGTGACTTGAAACGTAATCTGTTTGTCTGATTGAGATAAGATCGGAAAGCCGAGTCGGTCTGCATAAACCTGATGCACCCCTTGGATGGACACAGTTTGTAAGGTTAATTTAGAAAAATGCGTGATCACCTGGCATCACCTTTTCCTATAAAAAGATAAAATAATATAAATTATGTATACTCGTTCTTGCCACACTGTTTCTAGACAATCTTCTCAAATATCTTGAGAGAGGCGAACCATATCCACGACCTGAATCCCGTTTTCGTAAATCTCTTCCTCATAATGCCGCAAGAAAAAGTCCCGATCGATCCAATTCAGCCGGAATCCACACTTTTGATAAAGGGCGAGCTGACCTACACTAGAATTCCCTGTTCCGACCTCAATCGTCTTATAGCCGAGAGATTTGGCAACTTCAATGGAATGAAGAACGAGCTTTTTGCCAATGCCCTTGCCTTGATGGGCCTCATCGACGGCAACATTCACCAGTTCAATCGTATCCGGTCTGGTTGGTATCAAGACGTAGACACCTACGATGCTCTCCTCTAGAACAGCGACGTAGCAATGACCTCTTTGTAAATAATCTTTCACCAATCTGACAGAGGGGTCAGCCAATAAGAGTAAATCCATTGGCGGTTGTTCCAGTTCTGCAAGCTTGCGAATTTCCATTCGTGTTTCTCCTCCGATTCAAGTTGTTACCGGCTTTTGCAATGGAGCTGTTTCGTATTTGACAACCTGGTTATTTTCGTACGTAAAGAAGTGCTGACAAGGATCTACTTCTTCCAACATGTATGGTAAAAACATGGGAAGGTTTTCTGGGACGCCAGCATTGTCGGGGTCCAAGATCCACGCTAGCTCTTTCCAGTCAAGTATGCCTTCTTCCACTGCCTGTGGGGTTTGGTTGCGCTCGTAGTCTTCTGGAAGATGAGCGAGAAATGCATACATACCGCCCGTTTCCATTCCATCGACTAACCAAGAGACAATTCCTTTGTAGCAAGCGGTTTCTAGCAAAATGCCCGTCTCTTCCCGAACCTCGCGAAGGACACTGTCCAGTGGAGTCTCTCCGTGCTCTAGCTTACCGCCTACGCCATTCCATAGCCCCATCAACGGTGATTTATTGCGATTCAGCATGAGTATTCCATTTCTATGTTTGAGAAAGCATATGGTATAGCGATACATGTTATCACTTTCCTTTTTGTTACAGTCAACTTCTTTAACGACCATTGTATCAAATGAGTGGATTCAGCAGTTATTTTTATTTGGTTTTCTTTAAAGAAGTTTTGTAATATTCCGTTATAATAACAAAGAAGAGTGGAAGGAAGAATAGGGGGCTCGTTCAAGATGGGAAACAATGAGATGGTCGAAGGGCTAACAATAGAGGAGTGGAAAACGAAATATCCACTTCTCCATAAGATGATGGAGACGGATGAAGTTTTTTGGACGAACCCTTGCTATGAAGAGTTCGCAAAAACAACTCTCTCCGTTACGCCAGAGGAAGTCCAGGACGCAGAAGAACGCTTGCGGCGTTTTGGCTCGTTCATTCAACTGGCTTTTCCCGAGACGAGCGCTGCTGGTGGACTGATCGAGTCCCCACTCGTTCCGATAAAAGAGATGCAAAAGCACCTAGAATCTCGATTTGCATCGAATATACAAGGGGATCTCTGGTTAAAATGCGACAGCCATTTGCCTATTGCAGGCTCGATCAAAGCGCGTGGCGGCATCTACGAGGTGCTGGCACATGCAGAAGAATTGGCTCAAAAGCATCAGATGCTGCAACCGGACAATGATTATGCTATTTTGGCTTCGGAAGCGTTCCGGGAACTGTTTTCCCGTTATTCCATTGCAGTAGGCTCGACAGGGAACCTCGGTTTGAGCATCGGGATTATCAGTGCGAAGCTCGGTTTTCAAGTCACTGTTCATATGTCAGCGGACGCTAAAGCATGGAAAAAAGAATTGCTGCGGGCAAAAGGGGTCCAAGTAGTCGAATATGCATCGGATTATGGGAAAGCGGTGGAAGAGGGCAGAAAGCAGGCGGAGGCCGATCCGAATTGTTACTTCATCGATGATGAGAACTCCAAGCGTCTATTCCTCGGCTATGCAGTAGCAGCCGGACGATTGAAGAAACAGTTAGAGGAGCAGCAGATTACAGTAGATAGCGAACACCCGCTGTTTGTCTACCTGCCGTGTGGGGTGGGGGGAGGCCCTGGCGGTGTGGCGTACGGCTTGAAGCTTATTTACGGAGACAACGTTCATTGCTTTTTTGCGGAACCTACTCATTCTCCCTGCATGCTGCTAGGTTTAATGACAGGACAGCATGACAACGTTTCCGTTCAAGACTTTGGAATAGATAACAAGACAGAGGCGGATGGTCTGGCTGTTGGGCGTCCTTCGCGATTCGTAGGGAAAACGATGGAAAATCTGCTCAGTGGTGTGTATACAGTCGCTGACGAGGAGCTATACGCCTTGTTGCGTGCCTTGCGTGATTACGAATCGATTCGATTGGAGCCGTCTGCGTTGGCTGGCATGCCAGGACCTGCTCGATTGTTTCAGCAGGAGGCAGGGCGTCACTACTTAATGAAGCAAGGTCTAACGGAAAAAATGAAAAAGGCGACCCATATTGTATGGGCGACGGGTGGGAGTATGGTGCCAGAAAAAATCCAGGATGAGTATTATGCGAAAGGTCTGGAAACCAAAATCGAGTAAGGTACATAATGTTTGTTATGTAAACAAAGCCCGGATCATTCCTCCGGGCTTTTGCTCATTCATTTCAAAGTTTTCTGGGTCTTGAAAATAATAAAAGTCGGTCTTCTTACCTCTGAAATCTGATGCGGCTGCAAGAGGAGTCCTTCTGGCGTGCAGGTTGGCTCGATGATCTCTTGTAGGGTAAGCCCCGCTTGGATTAACGTATTGACAGCAGTGGACATGGAGCGATGGTAAAAAAGCACCTTTCTGCCGTTCATCATGTGCATTTCACGTTCTCCATCTTCCAGGTAGTTGTCCAAGGGCCAGAAATGCTTCTGTCCTTCTTCGTCGCGTACCCAGCCCTCGACCTTCTTGCGAGCGGTAATATGCGGATGGAGTGTGGAGTAAACGAAATGTCCCCCGTTGCGCAAGGCGCGGCTTACTTTGTTGATCACGTGCTCATAGTCCCGAACATAGTCCATAACGAGAGAGCTCGTAATGAGATCGTAGTCGTGATCAGCAAGCTCAATGTCCTCCAGAGAGCCATGCAGATATTGAATATTCTCATGGCTGTTATTCGTCCGGGCATACTCCAACATGTTGTGAGAGAGATCAACACCGATCACTTCACGTGCTCCTTGCTCCACACAGTACCTGGCAAACTGTCCGCCACCACATCCGAGGTCGAGTACACGCAAGCCTTTTAGGGAGGGCAGACAACCGCGAAAAGCAGGCTGTTCGATAATGTCATTCTCCGATTGACCGGACAGACGGAGCTTTTGATAGTCCTGATAAAAATCCAGTTGATCATACAGATTTTGTTTCATCCCATATCACCCGTTTCCATTTTTTCTCGGATTCCCATTATGTCTAAAAGATGAATAGGATGTCAATATTCGTTTAAAACGATTGAAAATGAGAGCAGGAGTTTGCATTTTTTACGAGAATTAATGAAAGACAACCCATTTTTGCAATTCCGTCCGCTTTCGCTGAGACGGTTTTTTTCTGTAAGAAGATTTGGTTTCGATATTTTTTGGCGAGACTGAAATCGAAGGAGGGATAAACGTGGACCAAATACTTCAACTGATCAAAGATTACTGGCCGATTGCGCTAGGTATCATAATCATCATCATGGCTGCCCAATGGGTGGTGCGGAGTATCATTCGAATTATTTCGCTTGCAGCTATTATTGGTGTTGTGCTCGTATTGTTTTTCCAATTCAGTCCTGAAGAAGTGATCCAAATGGGACGTCAAGCAGCAGTCGCGACGCAGGAAGTCGTCGATAAGACGATTACACCAGTCTTGGACAAAGAGCTCAAGGATGCCGATATTTCCTTCAAGGAGGATGGCACCTATGAAGTGAAGACATCGAGTATTCGTATCGTAGGCAAAAAAGGCGAATCCAAAGCGACGGTTTATTACAAGGATGAGGAATGGGAAGTAAATATCGGTCAATTGAGCAAGCTGTTCCAAGACCGACTTGGTAAAGCGGAGCAAGAAAGCAAGACGATGTAGAAAGAGAAAAACGCATGGGGCCAAAAAGGTCTCATGCGTTTTTTGCTGGATAGGTGAGTACGTCCTTTACCCACGTATCTAGGAGATGCTGATATTCTTCGCTCGTTTTGATTCCAGGGGCTGAGGCAAATTGCTTTTCAAGAGGGAGCGTGCGCAGTTTTTTAGCGAATTTCCCTTCGATATCATCTTCATCTTCCAATAGCAGATATACGACATCTTCCAAGGAGCGATAGCTCGTAACACTATACTCGATTCCATTCATAATCGTTTGAAAATGACCGTGACGATACTGGCAAAGGATGAAAGTGAAATCTAGATTGTTTATGATTTCTAAAAATCTATTCAAATACGCAGGTTCCACCATGATACACTCTAGCATAGTGTGTGGATAATCAGAGTGACGGATGTGGAATTCTGGAATAATTTCGATAAAGTCCTGCTGTCGTTCGGGACTGGCTTTGCCATAGTAAGCATAGTTGAATTTGCGAATGATTTTCTTCAGGTGCTTGAAAGGGATTGCTGTGCCAATAAAAAGTCCGTAATATCGGTTCATTCTGTGCTTCCTTTACGCAGTAGTCATACTCGGAGCTACACGCAGTCGAGTTGCTTGCTCATAGGCGTAGGCCAGACGAAGTAGAGTAGGTTCCTGGAATGCCAATCCAGTGAGCATGATGCCAAATGGCTTGCCTGCGGAAGTATAGCCAGCCGGAACCGTAATGGATGGGTAACCAGCTTTGGCCGGGATAGCATAACCCGTGCTACCGGGGTACAAGAGGGCGTCGAGCTCGTGCTCCTTCATCACAGCATCAAGGCCTTGTTTCTGTGTCATTTCCAAATCGAACAGGCGATTCGCCAGATATTCCGGCTCTGTCAACGTACCACTTGTTTGCTCGGATTCTTCCAGCAGCTCTTGCCCGTAAAGCAGGGCTTGTTCCTCATGGGCCCGATTAAAGGCAATGACATCCTGTAAGGATCTGATCGGGTAGGAGGCTGGTAGGGTTTTTAAGTACGCATTGACGCCTACCTTGAATTCATGCACCAGAACTTGTCTATCCCACTTGGCATTTTCTGTAGGAATGGTGACCGCATCTATGACAGTTGCGCCAGCCTCTTTGAGCTTTTCAATAGCTGCTTCATACAAGGCGATTTCTTCGTCATTACACTCAGCTAAAAACCTGGAGCGTACAACGCCGATGCGCGCACCCCGCAAACCGTCTGCATCGAGGAAGGGGAGGTAATCGGTATGACCCAAGCCTTCGCTTTTTCCAGTCACCGGATCATTTTCATCAATACCAGTAAGCGCGCCAAGCAAAATAGCTGCATCAGTCACGGTTCTCGCCATCGGTCCGGCTGTGTCTTGGCTATGGGAAATCGGAATGATACCCGAACGGCTGATTAAGCCAACAGTAGGTTTGATTCCCACGAGTGAATTATGCTCCGCTGGATGGAGAATGGACCCGCAAGTCTCCGTACCGACTGCCACAACGGCAAATCCTGCGGCAATTGCAGCAGCTGAACCTGAGCTAGACCCGCCGACCTCTAGTACACCAGGACCGTATGGGTTCAACACTTGTCCACCGCGTGAGCTGTAGCCATCTGGCATGTCATTGGAGATATAGTTAGCCCATTCCGTGAGATTTGTTTTCCCTAAAAGGACAGCGCCCGCCTCTCGGAGCTTGGTTACGACAAATGCATCCGCAGAGGCAAACGAATCAGCTAAAGCTAGGGCTCCAGCTGTCGTGTGCATCTTGTCATAGGTCGCAATATTATCCTTGATCAGTACTGGGATTCCGTGAAGCGGCCCGCGACTGCCTGACACCGCTCTTTCCCGATCCAATGACTCTGCGATCGCCAGTGCGTCTGGGTTTAGTTCACAAATGGCATTGATTCGGATGCCTTGTTTGTTGTAGGTGGCAATCCGCTGCATAAAGGCGAGGGTAAGTTCCCGGGAAGTCGTGGTTCCAGCTGTCATCGCAGCTTGCCATTCGAGAATGCTCGTTTCTTGAATCAATAACATAATGTATCCCCTTTTACGAATGATTTGATTTTTATTATAGTACCAAATTCAGGGAAAAGGAAGGCGAGGGGAGTGTGAGCCTTTTTCGTATAAAAAACAAGCTGACTCTCTACGCGAGAATCAGCTTGTTTGTGTTTGTATCAAATTATGCGTTTGATCCAGCAGCTTGCAGCTTCGCTTTTTCTTCCGCTTCTACATAACGGTTGCGAGGGTGCTCGCGGCATTCATCGGAGCAAGAACGCTTAAATTTTGTCTCACATTCTGTGCAGCAGAAGTGCTGTTTGTTGCAGAATGGGTTAGCGCAGTTTACATAGCGGTCTTCCACAGTCCCGCAGTAATGGCAACGGCCAATAACGACGTCTTCTTCTGTATGGTTGATCGGTACGGAGATGCGCTCGTCAAACACGTAGCATTTTCCATCCCACAGGCGCCCTTGGACTTCTGGATCTTTTCCATACGTGACAATACCGCCCTCAAGATGGTAAACATTTTCAAAACCTTGTTGCAGCAATATACCTGTCAGCTTTTCGCAACGAATACCGCCTGTGCAGTAGGTGAGGACTTTTTTATCCTTGAACTGGCTCATGTTTTCACGAATCCATTCAGGGAACTCACGGGATGAATCTACTTCAGGGCGAATCGCACCACGGAAATGTCCCAAATCGTATTCGTAGTAGTTGCGACCGTCGAGGATCACGACGTCCTCTTCCTGCATCATTTCGTACCATTCTTTTGGTTTCAGATAGGTGCCGACTAATTTATTCGGATCAACATCCTCTTCCAAACGCCAGGTTACAAGCTCTTTTTTCGGGCGCACAAACATTTTTTTGAACGCATGCCCTTCAGACTCATCTATTTTAAACCACATATCACTAAAACGTGGATCTTTTCGCACATAGTCCATGTAGGCGTCGGTCTGTTCAATCGTTCCGGATACGGTTCCATTAATGCCTTCCGGAGCTACGATAATCCGCCCTTTCAGCCCGTTATCCTTGCAAAATTGCAAGTGCTCGGCTGCGTACTCCTCATAATTTTCAATAGGAGTATACTTGTAATACAACAAAATGCGATATGGTTTTTGTACTTGCAAGGTACAATTCCACCTTTCTTTTTCAATTGTGATTTTAGATGCAACGGTGATTATACCACATTCCATTGTTAAACGCGCTGAAAAAGAAAGGGATTTGTGAGGTTTTTATGAAATCGGTGCTTCTTGCTGGATGTGATCGCATCCTGTACACTATGAATGGTATTCAGCTGACAGGCTATAGAGGAGAGACATTACATGACCATGACAAATGAGCGCCTGGTTACACAGGTGAAAATTAAAAAGCTCCACCAAGACGCCGTAATCCCAGCCTACGCGAGAGCAATGGACGCGGGCTTTGATTTGGTGGCGGTAGAGGATACATTGATTGCCCCAGGACAATCTGCAAAAGTTCCAACAGGATTGGCGTTCGCGCTTCCAGAAGGATTTGAATTGCAAGTGCGCCCTCGCTCCGGCATCAGTGCAAAAACAAAGCTGCGTTTGTCCAATGCACCAGGGACAGTTGATGCAGGCTATCGCGGTGAAGTATGCGTTCTGATGGATAACATTCGGATCGCATCCGGAAAGAGCGGCAAGGTATGTCTGGGCGCTGGCGAAAACGAAGTAACCGTTGAACAAGAAGTCGATGCACATAGCTACTTGATCAAAAAAGGGGATCGGATTGCACAAGGCGTGATTGCAATCGTCCCAGTCGCGCAGTTCGAAGTAGTCGATGAGCTGGATGAGACTGAAAGAGGAGCGGGCGGCTTCGGCAGCAGCGGTATCAAGAGTTAGTTCTATCGAGTAAAAAAACATGACCCCTGATCATCAGCCGTGTAAATGGACTTGGGCTGATACGTCAGGGGTCATTGTTTTGATCAAATCCTCATCCTTTAGCGGATAAAAACTGGTCAATTCTTGAAAGGTCGTCAGCCGTCAGCGAACGTCCATTTGCTTTGACGAATACGCATGGTCCATAGACCCAGTCTAAAAAACCGTCAGACGTGATGGGGAAATTGTTTGCTTCTACTCCGCGAGCATCCTCATTCACAATGAGGGAGATACCCTCCAGATGGTCATCTTCCACTACCTCATAATCACCACCCACCAGCTCCTGCAGTTCGTCCGTCCCTGCGATTTCTCGAACAACTGCATTTTCATGCGGAAGCTTTACGTATACGGTAATCAAGCGCAATCACTCCTTCTGACACCCATCATAACGTATAAGCAATGAATTGGGCGATAGGGAAGCGGATGCCTGTTGGCGTGTTGGTTATCCTATGGTTGAGAATTGAAGTAACGTCTGTATTGATACTTTCAGCTTGAGGGGACATGCTGATGATATTCGTGACCGGAAAACTGTATTGGCCAGAAACCTTGCCAGCGCCCTCCCTATATCCCGCGCTGACCGAGGACGTAAAGTGTGATGTCCTGATCATTGGTGGCGGTGAGGCAGGAGCACTCGTTTCTTATTATTTAAAACAGCATGATGTGGATGTCATCCTCGTGGATAAACGGCGGGTGAGTGGGGGCAGCAGCAGCGCTAACACCGGTTTGCTGCAAATATGCAATGATAAAACGTTGACGGCCTGCATGCATTCTTTCGGTGAACAAAAAGGAGTTCGTTTTTACGAGCTGACGCGGCAGGCTGTTGATGAATTGGAAAAAATCTCCGGACAACTAGACCGATCTCCAGATTACATAAGGCGTGAATGCTTGTACTATGCCAGCGAACCAGCCGATGCGGAGAGCTTGCGAACAGAGTACCAGTTATTGAAGAAGTACGGCTTTCCAGTCATGTATTTTGAGCGAGCAGATATAGAAAAGCGATTTTCTTTTTCCAAGGAAGGTGCTATTTATTCCAAGGGAGATGCGGAGTTTAATCCGTATAAATTTACCAATGGTGTGATCGCCCACTCTGTGAAAAAAGGGATGCGCGTATATGAAAACACAGAAGTCGTGCATCAAAAAGTGCAGGACGGAGGGCTTTTGGTCTATACCAACAGTGGGCGCACAATCGCGTGCAGGCGTGCAGTGTTTGCCACTGGCTACGAAGCACAATCCATGAAGCGCAATGCCAATGCCGTGATTTCCAGCTCGTATTCCATCGTGACCAATCAAGTTGAAGCGTTTACGGGCTGGCCGCATGGATGTTTAATCTGGGAAACAGCGCGTCCTTACTTGTATATCCGAACATGTCCGGAAGGGAGAGTGATTGTCGGAGGACTTGATGAACCGTTGCAAAAGCAGGATGCTTCTAGCCTTAATAAGCGGGATCAATTGCTCGCAAAGATACAAGAGCTATTTCCGCAGATTCCAATGCGAGCCGAATATTATTGGGGTGCGACTTTTGTTGGAACGCATGACGGACTCCCGCTGTTTGGGGAGCAGGAAGGCTATCCGCATTGCTTGTTCACGCTAGGCTACGGAGGGAACGGAACCGTCTATTCCACGATCGGCGCCCAAATCATCAGTGATCTGATTACAAAAGGAAGTCATGCGGACGCCGATCTTTTTGCTTTTGACCGGAGGAAATATGCTAGTGCCACAGTATGATCGAAACAAGCTTTCCCATTTGAGCGGGAAGGCTTGTTTTTTTGAAAAAAATAGAACGGGCGGGCCCAAATTTGCTGGATAGGCGAATAACATTTGAACGTGGCCTACCTGCCTAGCATAGGGTAGATGGAAATATCGTTGACAGGAACAGAAAGGCAGGTATAATCTTCAATAACAAAGTATTCCGAGTTAAATACTGTAGATTAAAAGAGGAGTGAAGGTGATCTGTATGAAAACCACGAAAGGCAAGGTCCACACGATCCTGCAACGCGTAGGAATCGTTGTTATGGCGGCTGCTATGGCTGGCTGCTCGGCTGCTGCACCAGCAGAAACTGGTAATGGAGCGGGGGGCAGCAACTCTACGGTAGAGCTGCTCAATGTTTCCTACGATCCGACGCGAGAGTTTTACCAAGATATCAACAAGGAGTTTGCCTCAGAGTGGCAACAAAAAACAGGTCAAACAGTGACGATCAAGCAATCACATGGCGGTTCAGGCAAGCAATCCCGCTCCGTCATCGATGGTTTAGAAGCAGACGTAGTCACCCTTGCCCTCGCCTATGACATTGACGCGATTGCCGAACGCGGTCTGATTCCTGCCGATTGGCAAAAGAAGCTATCAGACAACAGCTCGCCTTACACCTCCACAATTGTGTTCCTCGTGCGCAAAGGCAATCCGAAGCAAATCAAAGATTGGGATGATTTGATCAAGCCTGGTATCTCCGTGATCACTCCGAACCCGAAAACATCTGGGGGAGCCAGATGGAATTACTTGGCTGCCTGGGGTTATGCCTTGAAGACAAATGGGGGAGACGAATCGAAGGCACAAGAATTCGTGGCACAATTGTTTAATAATGTACCCGTCCTCGATTCTGGGGCACGTGGTTCGACCACTACATTTGTCGAGCGTGGCATTGGGGATGTGCTGATTGCATGGGAAAACGAAGCGTATCTCGCTGTCAATGAACTAGGGAAAGACAAGTTTGAGATTGTGAATCCGTCCTTGAGCATTTTGGCTGAACCGCCAGTCACCATCGTTGACAAATACGCTGACAAGCACAAGACAAAAGAAGTAGCAGAAGCATACCTCCAGTTCCTGTATACCAAAAAAGGCCAAGAGCTCGCAGCCAAGCACTACTACCGTCCACGTTCACAAGAAGTACTCAAAGCACATAAACCAGCATTTCCTGACATCCAACTGTTTACCATCGATGAGTTGTTTGGCGGTTGGAAGAAAGCACAAAAGACTCATTTTTCGGATCAAGGCGTCTTTGATCAACTTTATAAACCATAGACCTACACTTTCCTCAGAGGAGATACCTTCATGAGAAAATCACTCAGCAACAGAGGGTTTCTGCCAGGATTTGGCATGACCATGGGCTATACCATCATCTACTTGAGTCTTCTGGTGCTGATCCCTCTGTCTGTCTTATTTTTAAAAGCTTCGACGATGAGTTGGGAGCAATTCATTGGGACAATTATGGATACGCGCGTCCTTGCCTCTATTCGCGTGAGTATTATGACTTCTTTTTTTGCGGCTTGTCTCAATGCAGTGTTCGGTGTCTTGGTGGCATGGGTGTTGGTTCGCTATCAGTTTGCGGGGAAGCGGATCATTGACGGTATTGTTGATCTCCCATTTGCTTTACCTACCGCTGTAGGCGGGATTGCCCTGACTTCTATTTACGCCGAAAATGGTTGGATCGGGCAGTATCTGGCGGAGTGGGGGATTAAGGTAGCGTACACCCCCATTGGTATATGGGTTGCCCTAACATTCATCGGTCTTCCTTTCGTCGTCAGAACCGTCCAGCCTGTTTTGCAGGATTGGGATTTGCAAATGGAGGAAGCGGCGGCTACGTTGGGTGCTACCCGATGGAATACATTTTGGCGGGTGGTCTTGCCGCATCTGTTACCGGCAATCATTACGGGTTTTGCGCTAGCCTTCGCCAGGGCATTAGGGGAGTATGGCTCCGTCGTTTTCATCTCTGGGAACATGCCGTTGAAAACAGAGATAGTGCCCCTCTTGATTATGACCAAGCTGGAGCAGTTTGATTATGCAGGCGCTACGGCAATTGCAACAGTCATGCTTGTGATTTCCTTTGTCATGCTTTTGATCATCAACTACTTGCAATGGAAAATCAATAAATTCGATGCCGCCCGTTAGGAGGTATTACGTATGAAACATTTGACGGAGCCGGCCTATATCCGCTGGACACTGATTATCGTGGCCTTGCTCTTTCTCGGCTTGTTTTTGATCCTGCCGCTAGTAGCAGTTTTTACAGAAGCGTTTCGGCAAGGGGCGGAGGTGTTCGTGGCATCCATTACAGAGGAGGAAACGTTATCTGCTGTCAAGCTCACCTTGCTAGTCGCAGCCATTAGTGTACCGCTGAATGTGACGTTCGGGATCGCTGCTGCATGGGCAATCGCCAAGTTTTCGTTCCCGGGAAAAAATGTGTTGCTTACGTTGATAGACTTGCCATTTGCCGTATCTCCAGTCATTGCGGGTCTAATCTTTGTCCTCTTGTTTGGGAGTCAAGGTGTGGCGGCGCCCTTACTTGCGGAATGGGATTTCAAAATCATTTTCGCGGTTCCAGGCATTGTGCTCGCGACAACCTTTGTTACCTTCCCGTTCGTCGCTCGTGAACTGATTCCGGTCATGGAAGCACAGGGGAGAGACGAGGAGGAAGCAGCAGTCTCGCTCGGAGCAAGCGGCTGGAAAACATTTTTACGTGTCACGCTGCCAAACGTAAAATGGGGGCTCCTGTACGGGGTCATTTTGTGCAATGCCCGCGCCATGGGTGAATTCGGGGCAGTATCCGTCGTTTCAGGTCATATCCGCGGCATGACCAATACGCTCCCGTTGCATGTGGAGATTCTCTACAACGAATATCAATTCGCTGCTGCCTTTGCGGTAGCCACCTTGCTTGCTGCCTTAGCCTTAGTAACGCTTATTCTGAAAAGCTTGATCGAGTGGAAAACCGAGCGGCAGGCAAAGCTGGATGAGGAACAACACTACGACGTGACAGGAGAGAGAGCCGGATGAGTATCGAGGTAGTGAACATTACGAAGTCATATAAAAGCTTTACGGCCCTGAAAAATGTAAATCTGCACATCCCGGAAGGCGAACTTGTAGCGCTTCTCGGGCCTTCCGGATCGGGAAAGACGACGCTTTTGCGTCTCATCGCTGGACTGGAGCAACCACAAGAGGGGAGCATCCTCTTCAACGGAGAGGATAATACGAACCGCGACGTGCGCGAGAGGCAGGTTGGGTTTGTTTTTCAGCATTACGCCTTGTTTCGGCATATGAACATTTTTGACAATATTGCGTTTGGATTGTCCGTTCGTTCCCGCAAAACACGACCGAGCAAGGAGGAAATCAGTGAAAAGGTTCATTCGCTGTTAAAACTCGTGCAGCTAGAAGGTCTCGCTCATCGCTATCCCTCACAGCTATCCGGCGGCCAGCGCCAACGTGTCGCATTGGCGAGGGCGTTGGCAGTGGAACCAAAATTTTTGCTGCTGGATGAACCGTTTGGCGCTTTGGATACGAAAGTGAGACAGGAGCTGCGTCGCTGGCTCCGTCATTTGCACGGGAAGCTCGGGCTGACGATTCTTTTCGTGACACACGATCAGGAGGAAGCGATGGAATTGGCGGATCAGGTAGTTGTGATGAATGAAGGGAGAGTGGAGCAGGTAGGATCGCCCGAGGAAATTTATCATCATCCGGCGAATCCGTTCGTGTACAGCTTTCTTGGGCGGGTCAATCTGTTTCACGGACGAATCCAAAATGGCAAAATCAAGCTCGGTGAAGCGGAGTTCGAGACGGATTGGAAGGATAAAGCGGTGGAGGCTCCCGCTGTCGGATACATGCGGCCACATGATGTAGAGATTTCGTTGCGTCCGCCTGAGGGGAAGTCTGCCCGATCTGTTCAGGCTGAGATTAACCATATTTCGCTTTTGGGGCCAATTGTTCGCCTAGATCTGAAGCGATTGGACACGGAGGAAGTATTTGAGGCAGAGATGAGCAGGCAGCGCTTTATGGAGTTGAACGTAGAGGAGGGGAGCATTGTGTACGTAACGTTGCACAATGTATCGATCTATGTGGATTCACAGCCTGTACAGACACATCGTACTGCCCTCGTTCCGTTGCAGGCAAGTGTTTAAGTCGATACATTGCAAATAAACCGGTCTGCATATGCGCAGGCCGGTTTTTGATGGAGGCAATCGCTACTCGCCGCGTTGCTTGGAACGTGTCTGTTCCTTGCTAAGTGTGTTGGAAGACCGTGTTTGCGAAGGGTTTTCTTTCTTTCCCATCTCATTTTTTACACCATTTTGCTTGGACATATCGTAAGCCTCCTTCCCACTGGATTGCCATGGTAGTTTTCCCTGCCAAAGTCCATTTCATGAATCAAGTATTTTTTGCTGTGCGCCAAATCGTTTATCTTTTGCAAAATGAGGTCATCTCTGGTAAGATAAGTGTTTGAACGATTCAAAAAAGGCAGGTATTGCGACGATGATAAGCACTCAGAACGTGACGCTGCGCTACGGCAAGCGCGCACTGTTTGAAGATGTATCCATTAAGTTTACCCCAGGTAACTGTTACGGCCTCATCGGTGCGAACGGTGCAGGGAAGTCTACCTTCGTGAAGATCCTCTCCGGAGAGATCGAGCCGACGAGCGGTCACGTTTCGGTGACACCGGGCGAGCGTATCGCTGTATTAAAGCAGAACCACTTTGAATTCGACGAGTACGAAGTGTTAAAAACGGTAATTATGGGCCACAAGCGCCTGTTCGAGATCATGGAAGAGAAGACCGCTCTTTACATGAAAGAAGATTTCTCTGAGGAAGACGGCAATCGCGCGTCCCAGCTCGAGGGAGAATTCGAAGAGTTGAACGGCTGGATGGCCGAAGCAGATGCAGCTAGCTTGCTGATTGGCCTCGGTATCCCGACAGACCTGCACGACAAGCAGATGAAGGACCTCTCTGGTACGGAGAAGGTACGCGTTCTGTTGGCGCAAGCGCTGTTCGGTAATCCACACATCCTGCTCTTGGATGAGCCGACGAACCACTTGGACATCGAATCGATTCGTTGGTTGGAAAACTTCCTGGCGGATTATGAAAACACCGTCATCGTTGTATCCCATGACCGTCACTTCCTGAACAAGGTATGTACGCATATTGCGGATATTGACTTTGGCAAAATCCAAATGTACGTAGGTAACTACGACTTCTGGTACGAATCCAGCCAATTGGCGCTGAAAATGGTTCGTGATCAGAATAAGAAGAAAGAAGAAAAAATGAAGGAACTGCAAGAGTTTATTGCGCGTTTCTCTGCGAATGCTTCCAAGTCCAAGCAGGCGACTTCGCGTAAAAAGCTGTTGGAGAAAATTACGTTGGAGGACATTCGTCCTTCCAGCCGTAAATATCCTTTCATCAACTTCAAGCCAGAGCGTGAAGCGGGTAAAAACCTCGTAGCCATCGAAGGCTTGAGCAAGACAATTGAAGGCGAAAAACTGTTTGAAAACCTTCACCTCACCATCAACAAAGGGGACAAAGTTGCGTTTGTCGGACCAAATGAGCTGGCGAAAACAACCTTCTTCCAAATTTTGATGGGCGAAGTTCAGCCTGATAGCGGTTCTTTCGAATGGGGCGTTACGACTTCCCAAGCGTACTTCCCAAAAGACAATGCCGAGTACTTTAACTCTGATTTGAGCCTGGTTGACTGGCTGCGCCAATACTCCAAAGATCAAGACGAGACATTCATTCGTGGATTCCTCGGTCGTATGCTGTTCTCTGGAGATGAAGCGCTGAAAAAGGCAAACGTATTGTCCGGGGGAGAAAAAGTTCGTTGCATGCTATCCAAGATGATGCTGGCGAGTGCCAACGTATTGATCATGGACGAACCGACGAACCACTTGGATTTGGAATCCATTACTGCATTGAACAACGGCTTGATTGAGTTCGACGGTACACTTCTGTTCGTATCTCATGACCACCAGTTCGTCCAAACGATTGCGAACCGGATCATTGAGTTCACGCCGAAGGGTGTCATTGATAAAATGATGACGTATGACGAATACCTGGAGAGCGATGAAATCAAACGCCTGCGTGACGAGCATTACGCGTAAGCTGCCTACGACATATAAAAAGCCCTTGGCTTCGCACAAATCGTGCTGAAGTCAGGGGCTTTTTCTCATGTTGCGGGGTCTTCCACGAACTCGATTTTGTTAAGGAACGCTTCCTTGCTCGAGAAAATAACACGCTCTTTTCGCGGGGAAGTAAAGAACACCACGATATACTGGTCATCGATATATTCTACTGTGCCTCGTTTCTTTGGTCTCTGTATCGTCTTCACGGGTTTATTCAACCACTCGTTCATCTGTTGTTCCTCCTACCTAGCTTTCCCATTCATTATACCAAGATTAAAGACGATGCCCAATGACATGTGCAGTTATGGCGATGCGCAGCAGCATTTGATCGTGCCCGTTTTCCGCATTCAATCCGGTCCACTCTCGGATGAGCTGGATACGGTATTTGATTGTATTTTTATGGACATACAAACGACGCGCGGCTTCGGCGTAATTACCATCCGCTTGCAAAAACACTTGCAAGGTTTGTAAGAGCTGTCCGTTCTTTTCTCGATCATAGCTTTGGATTTTGCCCAGGCATTCTTCTGCAAACGCTTGGGCTTCTGTCGCAGGATCGACTGCGTACATGATTCGCTCGAGTCCCAAGTCGTGGTAGCTTTTGACGCGAAAAGAAGCGGCGTTGGCTGGGCTTGCCGAATGTAATGCGGTTTGCAAGCTGACTAGCGCTTCCCGATAGCTGCGAACGATGCCTTCCCGTTCAGGATGATATCGCCCAATTCCTGCAAAGACAGGCTGATCCAATTGCTTGGTGAACGTCTTTAAGCACTGTTCTTGCAGCCATTGCGAGAGCGATTCAGTGGACGCAAGAATAGACTTCGGCACGAGCAAGAGGACACGATTTTCCTGATCCAATCCATACAGAATCGTTCCATTGGAAGAAAAAAAGCTGTGCAACGCGTTCAGAAAATGATGGTTTTCTTGCCAAAGTTCCATGCCGGTCTTGTCATGGGGGGAGGTGCTTAGGAGCATCGCGATATAGTGATCGGACAACTCCCAGCCGACTTCATCCGCCTTTCGCATGAGCATTTCATGTGAGAAGATCTGGCCGCTGACGAGTTGTTGCAAAAAATCATTGCGAAAACGTTGGAATGTTTCTTGGATGGCTCGTTGTCGTTGCATTTCAAGGGACAAGAGGGCAGCACTTTGCTCGATGGCGACTTTTTCCCACGCGTATAGATCACGCTCCCGCTGTCCAATGATAATGGTTCCCTGCACGATTTGGTTGTGGATAAGCCACCGGACATGGATTCCCTCTTTTTGTCTGCTAAGCGGCTCTTGTATTAATCGGATCGGGGCGCGTTGACCGTATCGCTTGTCCAATGAATCATCGCGTGGGAACGAACCAAACGAGGAATCCCATTTCCATTTATGCTGGGGGACATGGATCGAGACAGGAGCAGCAAGGATATCGGACAGTAAATCTGTCAATGTAGAAATCGGAGCTCCACCCGTCAAAAAGTGATGAAACCGTTCATAAATGGCATGGGTTCTGTCCAGCTCGATGCGTTGTTTGTCATTGATGTACTGAACGACTGGCACGATGACATCTGACCAAGCTTTATCCATCGGAAAGGACAGGATGGGAAATGCCTTTTTCGTAGCGTGGGAGAGAACGGCTTCAGGAAGATCCTCGATGTATCGACCTAATTTGATGGCAAGCCCAGGTGTGCCGATGGCGACTAGCTCATCGATGAGTGTTATCAGTTGTTTTGTACATGTTTTTTGCTGAGAGAGGAATGGAAAGCCTGTCGTCAGAACGAATTCACCAGATCGCAACCACCTATGGCCATCGGGAGAATCAAAGGAAGTAACATTCAGCAGCTCATTTTCTAAAGAGTCCGCGCCTGCAAGCACTGACGATTCATCAAAGCCACCAACTTGTATGAGCTCTCGGACAGTAATCATTACGCTCACCATGCCTTCTTCATCTTTTAGCTACTCGCACAAAACCCCGTTCCATTTTCTAGCCATGTGAACAAAGGAGATATTTGAATTTTTCGATAATAATAATGTACATGTCCAGGATGTGTACAGGCAATGGGACAAATCGAGCAAACTGGGGGGAGTCGTATGAAAGCGAGAGATTGGCTAGGGGTACTGCCATTCATTGGGATGCTGGGAGGAATTCCGTTTGTGAATCGGGTTGAGCCTTACGTATTAGGCATGCCGTTTGTCCTGTTTTGGATCGTTCTCTGGGTTGTCTTAACGTCCGCCATCATGGCATTCCTCAACAAAATCGACCCTGCTACGAAGGAGGATGGCCAATGAATATCGCTTTGATCATTATTTTTGCCTTTTTATTGCTGTCCTTCTATTCCGGTATCCGTGCGCAACAAGGGAAAGACATGAATATGGAACAATGGACCGTTGGCGGCAGAGGATTCGGTTCGATCTTTATTTTCTTGCTGGTAGCAGGCGAAATTTATACGACATTCACCTTTTTGGGGGGCAGTGGTTGGGCGTACTCCAAAGGAGCACCTTCTTACTACGTTCTCTCTTATATTTCACTCGCCTATGTCATTTCCTACTGGCTCTTGCCGCCAATTTGGCAGTATGCCAAAGAGCACAAGCTCGTCTCCCAATCCGACTTTTTTGTAAGCAAATACAATAGTCCGATACTCGGCATTTTGGTTGCAGCAGTCGGAGTCATTGCGATTATTCCGTATCTCGTCCTCCAATTCAAAGGCCTTGGGATCATCGTATCGGAAGCATCCTATGGCTCGATCTCACCTGCTGCTGCGATATGGATCGGGGTCATTGTTGTGACGATTTACGTCATGATCTCAGGCATTCACGGTTCGGCTTGGACGGCTGCGATCAAGGACATCATGATTTTCTTTGTGGTCGTTTTCCTCGGGCTTTACCTTCCGTTTCATTACTACGGGGGCATCCAGCCAATGTTTGAAGCCGTACAAGCCTCCAATCCTGGTTTCTTGACGTTCCCCGAGGAGGGTTTAAGCATTTCCTGGTACATTTCTACGGTGCTGGTCACGGTGTTTGGCTTTTACATGTGGCCCCATACGTTCGGCTCTGTGTTTTCAGCGAAAAATGCAAATGTGTTCCGCAAAAATACGATCATGCTGCCGCTCTATACCTTGATGCTTTTGTTTGTGTTTTTTGTCGGCTTTACAGCGATTCTGCAAGTGCCTGGTTTAAAAGGGGCGGACGGTGATTTGTCCTTGCTCCGTCTGGCGTTGCAAACATTCGATCCGTGGGTAGTCGGGATCATTGGAGCGGCAGGCTTGCTGACGGCGCTCGTACCAGGCTCGATGCTATTGATGACAGGGGCGACGCTCTTGGCGAAAAATGTGTTCAAAGTCATGGTTCCGCACACATCTGACGTACAAATCGCCCGGATTGCCAAATGGTTGGTGCCTGTCATTTCGTTGATCTCGCTGTATTTTGCACTGAGTGGGGGAGATACGCTCGTTACGCTGTTATTAATGGGCTACAGCTTGGTCACACAGTTATTCCCGGCCTTGCTTTTTAGTCTTCCTGCGAAGCCGTGGGTGAATAAATACGGTGCGTTTGCCGGGATTTTATGTGGGGTATCAACCGTTGCATATGTGACCATTTTCCAAGTGACGATTGCGACCATGTTCCCAAATTGGCCAGCCGTTGTCAAAGACTTGAACATTGGTGTCGTGGCATTGCTAGTCAATCTCGTCGTGATGTTTGCTGTGACGTTTGTGACGAAGAATCTTTTTGCACTGAATCGTCATGCCGCAAACACAGAAGGGACACCTACTCTTTAATACTCATTTCCTAAAAGGAGGCAGTTTTATATGGCAGATACTGTATTTCTCAACGGACAGGTGATCACGGTAGATCAAGAGAATCGGGTGGCAGAGGCGGTGGCAGTCAGAGGGAATCGCATTCTTGCTGTCGGATCTAGTGAAGATGTGAAACAGTTGATTCAATCACATACAAAAGTCATTGATTTGCAAGGGAAGAGTCTATTGCCCGGCTTCATCGATGCCCACCTGCATATTACGATTTACGGTACGAACAAGCTGGGGGTCGATTGCAAAGCGAGAGGGATCAGGTCGATTGATGATCTGCTCACTGCACTGAAAGAACAAGCGGAAAAAACACCCGGAGGGGAATGGGTAAGGGCATGTGGTTTCGATGAAAATCTCATGGTCGAGCAACGCTATCCGACGCTTGCCGAGCTGGATGAAGTGACGACAGCGCATCCTGTTTTTGTCATGAGAACGTGCGCTCATCATTCTGTCGTAAACAGCAGAGCGCTTGCCATCGCGGGGTACGACAGAGACACAGCGGATCCCCAAGGTGGGCGTATTGATCGTGATGCAGATGGTGAGCTAACGGGATTCCTCATCGAAACGGCACATATGAACATGTTTGAAAAAGCTGCTTTTACAGAAGCAGAGTACATCGAAGGGCTGCGATTGGCTTCGAAAGACTTTGTTGCTGCGGGCATTACGAGCGTCCATGATGCGGGAGGATACGGTACAGAGAACTATCGGGCGATGCAAAAAGCCGTACAAAAAGGTGACGTGAAAGTTCGCATCTACGCAATGGTTTGTGCGCTGAATCAATCCGATGATTTTGTCCGAAAGATGATCGATGCCGGAATGGTAACGGGTACGGGGAATGCTCGCTTCCGTATCGGACCCGCGAAGGTTTTTACCGATGGGGCAAGCATTGCTCCCACGATGGCCATGCGTGAACCGTTCACCAGCCGACCAGATGATTACGGAATTCTCTACTATGAACAGGACGAGTTGAATACCATTTTGGGAGAGGCACATGCAAAAGGTTTTCAAATTACCGCTCATGCCCAGGGAGATCGGGCGATTGACATGCTGCTGACATGCTTTGAAACGGCACTAGAAGCCCATCCACGCGAGAATCACCGACATCGGATTGAGCATGCGGGTGTATCTGCGCCTGATCTGTTAGCGAGAATGGCTCGGCTAGGTGTCGTACCCATTCCGAATCCTGCTTTTATCTACGATTACGGCGATTCGTATGTGAAAAACATCGGAGAGCGTGTCGGGCATATGTTTCCGGCGAGGGATCAGTTCGACGCGGGGATCATTGCGGCAGGAGCTTCGGATAGTCCCGTGACTGATTTCAACCCGCTGATTGGGATTCATGCTGCTGTTAATCGTTTGAGTAAAACAGGCCAGGATGTGGGGATCAATCAAAGGGTCAGCATCATGGAGGCGATTCGCATGTTTACTTGGAACGGAGCGTACGCCAGTTTTGAGGAGGGGATCAAAGGGAGCATTGAGGTCGGGAAGCTGGCTGATCTCGTTATGCTGGACGGCAATATTTTGGCAACGCGGGCAGATCGTATCAAAGAGCTGCGCGTAGACAAAACAATGATAGATGGGGAGTTCGTCTATCAACGCCAAGATGAGGAGGTTCTGCAAGCATGAACGTAAAAGCGAGAAAGCTTACGATCAATGAAGAACGACTGCAAAAACGAATCGAGCAATTGGCGCAAATCGGGAAAATAGGTGAAACGGGGGTATGTCGACTCGCTTTGTCCGCTGAAGACCGGGCAGGCGTAGAGCTGGTGCGTAGCTGGATGGAAGAAGCAGGCCTTCAGACGCGGGTCGATGACTTCGGCAATCTGATTGGCCGGATGGCGGGGAAGGATGAGCAAGCTCCGATCTTGATGATAGGTTCGCATATCGATTCGCAGCCATACGGTGGTCAGTACGATGGTGTGATTGGCGTATTGGGGGGACTGGAGGTCGTCCAGACGTTGAAAGAACAGGGATTCATGCCTGCACAGCCGATTGAAGTCGTTGCGTTTTGTGATGAGGAAGGATGCCGGTTTCAAAAAGGACTGTTTGGTTCCAAAGGCATTCTCGGCATGCTGGACCCGACAGACTTGGAGCGGACGGACAAAAACGGGGTCACACGCAGGCAGGCATTGATTGATTTTGGCTGCGACCCTGATCGCCTGGAAGCGTCTATTTATCCAAAGGGCAGCATCTGTGCTTATCTGGAGCTGCATATTGAGCAGGGGCCGATTCTCGATGCTGCAAAAGAAGCGATTGGAATCGTGTCGGCGATATCGGGGCCTTTGTGGTGGACGGTCGAGCTGACTGGCTTTGCCGGACACGCTGGTTCCGTACCGATGCCGATGAGAAAGGATGCACTAGTCGGGGCGGCAAAAGTCATTTTGGCAGTGAACGAGCTGGCAAAGCTCGATCCACAAGCGCCAACAGTCGGTACAGTCGGTCACCTGGAGGTCTTCCCGGATTCGCGCAACATCATTCCCGAGCGGGTGCGTTTTTCGATTGATTTGCGGGACATCGATTTGAAACGTCGCGATGAGCGCGAACAAGCGTTGCGTGAGGCGATTGAACTAGCCGCCGTAGAAGGTGGATTGTACTATACCATCACGGAAGATACGAATAGTGACCCGCGTTACTGTGCCGACTGGATAAAGGCAATCATGCATGAGGAGAGCAGCAAGCTCGGTGCCTCTGTGCGCGAGCTGATGAGCGGTCCTTTCCATGACGCCTTGGCGCTCTCCTACGTTTGTGATTACGGGATGATTTTTGTCCGCTGCAAGGACGGGATCAGTCATAATCCGCAAGAATATGCAGCCTATGAAGACATTGCACTGGGCACAGAGCTGCTCTACAAAACCGTGTTGCGGATGAGCACCAACCAATAATAGCGAGAGTCGCCCGTCTAAGCGGATTGGCGACTTTTTTCATACAGCCCATGACGAGACTTTCCAGACTGTTTTTGATATATTTTATTCTGAGAGGTTCTTATCACGTCTGAGGAAGGAAGAATGGCATGAAAATGCGTGTTTCCGCTGTGCAGTACCATCTGCATACCATACATAGCTTTGAAGACTTCGCCAATCAAGTTGAGCACTACGTGAAAAACGCACAAGAGTACGACACAGAATTTCTCCTTTTCCCGGAGCTGTTTACGACTCAACTCATGTCAATTGGAGACGAGCAGGGCAATGCGCTGCCGATTACGGCATTGCCATCATTCACGGACCGATATGTCGAGCTGTTTCGTTCCCTCGCTGCCAAATATGAGATGTATTTGATTGGCGGGACGCACATTATCGAAGAAAACGGCAAGCTTTACAATACGGCTTTTCTGTTTTACCCGGATGGACGTGTAGGCCAGCAGAAAAAAATCCATATCACGCCATGGGAAGTAAAAGGCTGGAATATGGGGGCTGGCGACTCTCTGCAAATCTTTGAGACCGACAAAGGGAAGGTCGCGATGATTATTTGCTACGACATTGAGTTCCCTGAGTGGGTGCGCATCGCCAAAGCACGGGGCGCAGACGTCATTTTCTGCCCATCCTGCACGGATGATCGCCATGCATTCCATCGCGTACGTTATACAAGTCATGCACGGACAATTGAAAACCAAGTGTATGTCGTGCTGACTGGTACTGTAGGTTCGCTGCCGACAGTTGATTTCATGCGAGCGAACTTTGGACAAGCGGCGATCTTGACGCCAAACGATGTTCCGTTCCCTCCGCGAGGCATTCTTGCTGAAGGGGAAATCAACCACGACATGATGGTAACCGCTGATCTGGATATTCAATTGCTATACGACGTGCGGGAAAAAGGCTCTGTCACAACCTGGCGCGACCGCCGCACCGATTTGTATACAGACTGGAAGTAAGCATTCCATCGTGACTCTGGACAGCAGGAGGATGCATATGTACAGAAAAGAGCTGTATGTATTTGAAGGGAACAAGCCACGCAAAGCTGTTATTCGCAACTACAATCACGCTGACTTCTTCGAATTGATCCAAATACAGGCGGAGAGTTTTCCACCGCCATTCCCGTCTGAGCTATGGTGGAACCAGGAGCAGCTGACGAACCATATTACGCTGTTCCCGGAAGGTGCCATTTGTGTAGAAGTGGACGGCGTTTTGGCAGGTTCGATGACAGGGCTGCTCGTGAAATTTGATCCGGCTCACCCCGAGCATAAGTGGGAGGATGTCACGGATAGCGGTTATATCCGTAACCATGATCCGCAAGGGGACACGCTGTACATCGTAGATATTTGCATCCGCCCGAGCTTCCGCAAGCTGGGATTGGGTCAACAGATGATGCAAGCGATGTATGAGCTGGTGGTACAAAAAGGACTGTGCAGATTGCTGGGTGGAGGTCGCATGCCGGGATATGGACGTTTTGCAGACCAATGGACACCTGAGCAGTATTTGGAGCGAGTACTGACAGGGGAAGTAAGAGACCCGGTGATTACATTTCTCATGCGCTGCGGTCGCACGCCTGTTCAGGTCGTGGCGAATTATTTGGAAGATGAGGAATCTCGCAACTACGCGACACTCATGGAATGGAAAAATCCATTTCAGCAGCATCTGTAGAACGTAATCCGACATAATCGATTGAGAGGGGATTTGACTGATGGAATTCGTACGTATTCAACATATTGACAATCCGCTGTTTGCGAAGATGCACCGTTTGATGCAAGAGGTTTTCCCGCCTGAGGAAGTATTGGCGTACGATCTGTGGAAAGAGCCACTCGAGGATCCAGGCATTCGCGTATTTGTAGCTGTACACGAAGGAGAAGTTGTGGGCGCTACCGAATACCGTTATTACACGGACATGAACATAGCCATGACAGACTTCACGATCATTGGTCGAGAAGGACTCGGAGTGGGACGATTCCTCGCCAGAGAGCGTCAAAAGGATCTGCTCGCTCTTGCTGCTGAAAACGGCAAGGAGCTGTACGGAATGTTTGCTGAAATCTACGACCCGTACCGCGTGGAAGAACACAGCTTTGGCGGAATCAAGCCAATGGACCCATTTGTACGCCGTGAAGTGCTCTCTCATCTGGGCTACAAACGTACGAACTTTTCGTATGTGCATCCGTCCTGGCAAAATGACGGGGAAGCGGTATCCGGACTCGATCTGGGCTTCATGCCGACAAACGAAGAGCAAACGACACTCGAAGCGGATCTGATCGTCACGTTCTTGAAGCGCTATTACGCTGTGCTTCCACAAAAGCCGCAAGCATGGCTCGACATGGTGAAAGACTTGGAAAGCAAAGAATTTGTAGAGCTGCTTCCTATCTAATCGAAAGACAACAAGACCAACTCTCCTGTGGAGCTATGTTCACGGCTCCATGGGAGTTTTTCGTAGAGTGTAAGTCAGATTATTGCGAAAAATACGAGGTGTATGAAGAGGGATTCAAAATGAAAATGATCACACTGTGCGGGTCTACCAAATTCAAAAAGGAATTTGAGCAGGCAGATCTACTCTCAGACATTCACATGCAAAAACAGAGGTGAACCAGGTGAAAGCTCAAAACCTAGCATCAATCTTCCTTTACATAGCCGTCATCTTTCACTTGCTGGGCATGAGTGGCTGGACTTCTGCAAAGCTGGCACAACCGATCGAGCTTGCCATCCTCGCGCTGATGCTTCTGTCCATTTTCATTTTACGGAAAAAGAAACGAAAAAAGCGCCGGGCAAGAAGGCCAGCACCAGAAGTAGCAGTCATGCTTGAGCATGCCGAGGAAGGAGAGCCAGACAAATGATTCATGACATCCACATGCAGGCGATTCTTGACGCTTCTCACGACGGCATCATCGCGGTCGATCGGGATTCCATGATTATCGGGGTCAATAAAAACGCGATGGAAATACTCGGTCTGCCAGGCAATATCGTTGGACAAAAAATTACCCGTTATATCCCCAATTCAGATATGTTGAGAATCTTGGCAACGGGAAAAAAGGAGATTGGGGACATTGCGACGATCCTTAATCGACAAATTATCATCAACCGTTTGCCGATTGTCGTGGAGGGTGAAATCGTGGGTGCGGTTTCCACTTTTAAAGAGATCACCGACATTCAAAAAATGGAGATGCGCATTCGCAAGCAGAGCATGGAGAGCGGCTTGGAAGCCAAATTCCGCCTGGAGGATATCGTGGGAGAGTCTTCTGCGATCCGGGAAGCGAAGGAATGGGCGGAAACATTTGCAAGGACAGATGCGACAGTTCTCATACAGGGGGAGACTGGGACTGGCAAGGAGTTGTTTGCCCAAGGGATTCATTTGAGCAGCCAGCGTGCAACCGGTCCGTTCATCCCGGTTAACTGTGCGGCTCTCCCTGGCAATTTATTGGAGAGCGAGTTATTTGGATACGAGGAGGGCGCTTTTACAGGCGCGCGAAAAGGTGGAAAGCCCGGGCTGTTTGAATTGGCCCATGGAGGCACTCTGTTTCTCGATGAAATCGGAGAGATGTCGATCCCGATCCAAGCGTTGCTTTTGCGTATCTTGCAGGAGAAAAAAGTGCGCAGAATCAGCGGAGAACGCATCGTCCCTGTCGATGTGAGAATCATCGCGGCGACGAATCGGGATTTGGAACGACTGGTGGAGGAAAAGCAGTTTCGTTCAGACCTGTACTTCCGATTGAATGTGTTGACGCTAGAGTTGCCTGCTTTGCGAGAGCGAATTGAAGATATTCCGCTATTGGTGACATCGATCATTGAAGAAATCAAGGAACGGGAAAATAAAAGGCATCTGAAAGTAGAAGAGGCCGTTTTCCACGTTCTCAAACAATACGACTGGCCAGGCAATGTACGAGAGTTGCGCAACGTGGTGGAAAGAATGGTCTTGCTTTGCAAGAATGACGCGCTTGGCAAAGAGGACACCGCTTTTTTTGCCAAGAAGCTGTATCAGCGTCAATCTTCTCGAGATCAAGAAGAGGGAGAAGCAGAAGTCATCCGAAAGGTTTTGGCGGAGACAAAGGGAAACAAGGGGGAGGCGGCGAAAATTTTGGGAATGGATCGGTCCACCCTATGGAGAAAGATGAAGCGCTACGAAAGGTAGTAGAAATTGATGCAATTGCAACATCAGCGATGCATATTTGCAACAGAGTGGAACCGTTACGTGTGTAATTTACAGAAAATTAAAAACATATTTATTTGGCACGGTAGTTGCTTATTTATATGGTGGACACAACACATACGACTTTTACGAAGAGGCGAGGGGAGAGCATGACACCACAACCGATTATTCGTGTAGAAAATGTCTCGTTTGCCTATCAGGTTAACCAAGATCAACAAATTCCTGTCCTGCAAAATGTCTCCCTAGAAGTGTTTCCAGGAGAGTATGTCGCCATCATCGGTCATAATGGCTCCGGTAAGTCAACGCTGTCTAAGCATCTCAATGGAATTTTGACTCCAAAGGAAGGCGACGTCATCGTTAACGGGATCAACACGCGTGAAAAACAACGAATCCATGAAGTGAGGAGCCGTGTCGGGATAGTTTTTCAGCATCCGGATAATCAGATTGTCGCGACGATTGTAGAGGACGATGTGGCTTTCGGATTGGAGAACATCGGGACATCGGCGGAAGAGATGAAAACACGTGTGGATTTTGCACTAGAGGCAGTAGGAATGAGTGCATTTCGCCATCGGCCTCCCCATCATTTGTCTGGCGGCCAAAAGCAGCGGATCGCCATTGCGGGGATATTGGCCATGAAGCCGCAAGTCCTTGTCATGGACGAAGCGACGAGTATGCTGGACAGCTACGGTAGACAGGATATTTTGGCAGTCGTTCGCAAGCTGCATCGCGAAGGAATGACGATCGTCACAGTGACCCATCACATGTCAGAAGTAGCGGAAGCAGATCGCGTCATCGTGATGGAGGGCGGCAGGATCGTATTGGAGGGCACTCCGCGAGAGGTATTTTCCCATCAGGAAAGACTTCGCGAGCTACATCTGGATGTTCCAGACGCGAGCCGAATTGCTCAGCTCGTCCACTCCGAATATAGCGAATTTACACCTGATCTTATCCACAATGAGGAAGTTGTTGCGGAGGTTAATCGTCTATACGTCAGACAAGCGGAGGCGAGTGGTTCATGATGCAACCGATCGTAAACGTAGAAAATCTATCTCATATCTATATGCAAGGAACGCCCCTCGAACATCGGGCTCTCGACCAGGTAAGCATCCAGGTGGCAGAGGGCGAATGCTTGGCGATTATCGGTCATACCGGATCGGGAAAGTCGACGTTAATCCAGCATTTTAACGGCCTGATTCGCCCGCAGTCCGGTACGGTTATCATCAATGGAATGGATGTATCTTCACCGAAGATCGATATTCGTACGTTGCGCAGACAAGTAGGGCTCGTTTTTCAAAACCCGGAGGATCAACTGTTCGAAAAACTGGTCGGTGATGATGTAGCCTATGGCCCTTTTCGGATGGGGCTGCCTTTAGAGGAAGTGCGGCGACGGGTTCAGTGGGCGATGGACTTGGTCGGCCTCTCGTTTCAGGAGATGAAAGACCGTCCGACTTTCGCCTTAAGTGGCGGACAGAAGCGCAAGGTGGCATTGGCTGGCGTCCTTTCCCTGCAACCCAAGGTTCTCGTGCTTGACGAGCCAACAGCAGGGCTGGACCCGCGCTCTCGTCTTGAGCTATTGGATCGCATCCGCCGTCTCAATCGTGAAGAAAAGCTAACGGTCATTTTCGTCTCGCATAATATGGAAGAGGTCGCCAAGCTTGCTGATCGTGTCTACGTCATGGCAAACGGCCAATCAGTCTGCGAAGGGACACCTCGACAAATTTTTGGCAACCAGGAATTGCTGCGGCAACATCATATCGGCACACCGGAATCGGTTGATATTTTATACAGGCTCCATGAGCAGGGCTACAGCATCGATCCTAGCGCTTTTTTACCCGAAGAAACAGCGATGGAAATTTTGAAACTGTTGAACCGCTAAGGAGGGGGTCCACATGTCAGCAGAATTTGAATTGACGCGCAATATTACCATCGGGCAATATTTACCCACTGCTTCGGTTGTTCATCGTCTCGATCCTCGATTCAAGCTTGGTGCTTTCGTCATCCTCATTCTAGCGATTGCCATCTGCGATACATACGTAGGCAACCTGTTTGCTTTAGCCATTTGTATCTGGATGTTTCAAATCTCGAAAATTCCCCTGCATTACGGCATATCCGGGATTAAGCCCGCTATCCCCTTTATCATCATTTTGGCGATCATGCAGTTGCTTTTTTACGGCGAGGTTGTCAATGGCGGAACCGTTTATTTGAAATACGGCTTCATCACGATCACGAGTGAGAGTGTACGCCTCGTCATTGTGTCTGCCATGCGCTTTGTAGAAGTGATCTTCTTATCGAGTGTCCTCACGCTCAGTACTTCTACAACGGAACTTACGCACGGAATGGAGCGACTGCTGGGGCCTCTGGAAAAAGTAAAGTTTCCGGTTCATGCGTTTGCATTGATCATCACGATTGCTGTGCGCTTTGTACCTACCTTCGCGATGGAAATGGAAAAAATGATGAAAGCACAAGCGTCCCGTGGTGCAGATTTCGGGACAGGAGAATGGTGGCGGATCATCCAGAGAACAAAAGACATGTTTCCCATCATCATTCCGCTGTTTAATGTGGCGCTCTCCAGAGCAGAAGATTTGATTTTGGCAATGGAAGCCAGATGCTACACACCCGGTGCTTCACGAACCAGATACACCCAGTACAAGGCGGTAGGCAAAGATTACGTCGCGCTGATCGCAAGCATAGTCATTTCTGCGGTCATGCTCGCCATACCTTGGTAGGGGAGACTAGCGGGAACTCGCCCGAGTAGGGCATTCCACATAAAACTCGTAAAAGGAGGAGTATGCATGGAGAAAGGCTTGACCGTGCGCAAGATTGTCATTGCAGGCGTTTTGGGTGCGATCGCGATTTTGCTCGGGGTGACTCGTCTCGGCTACATTCCGGTTCCGACAGCAGCGGGCAACGCCACTATTATGCACATCCCGGCTGTCATCGGGGGCATAATGGAGGGCTGGGGCGTTGGTATGATCATTGGCCTTATATTTGGAGTCTCTTCTTTCTTAAATGCCACCGTTCCGCTTTTTAAAGACCCGCTGGTAGCCATCCTGCCACGTTTGTTTATCGGTGTGACTGCTTACTTGACCTATGTCGGCTTGAAAAACATCAATCAGTACTTGGCGATTGGTGCCGCTGGTTTTATCGGGGCGATGACAAACACGATCCTGGTACTGGGCATGGCCGTCATTCGAGGATATATGACTCTCGGTGTAGCGACCACAGTCGCAATCACGAGCGGCTTGCCAGAAGCAATTGTTTCTGTCATTGTTACATTGGCTGTCGTGGCGGCCTGGAAGAAATTAGGCTCAGCAGGCAGGCAAAAATCGAAAATTTCAGGAGACTTATAATGACCGGAACGATAGTTGACGTACCCGGCGTTCTCGTCGGGCATGCACATAACGAAGAAACATTAACGGGATGCAGTGTGATTATGCTGGAAAAGCCGTCTGTCTGCGGCGTGGATGTCCGGGGTTCAGCCCCGGGCACCCGCGAGACGGACCTCTTGGACCCTGTAAATCTGGTGAGTGTCGTCCATGCGATTTGCCTTTCGGGTGGCAGTGCATACGGTTTGGATGCTGCTACCGGTGTCATGCAGTATTTGGAGGAACGAGGCATCGGACTGGATGTTGGCTATGGCGTCGTTCCTATCGTTCCTGCGGCAGTCTTGTTCGACCTGGCTGTAGGCGACTATCGTGTTCGGCCTGATCGTCAAATGGGCTATGAGGCAGCACAGGCAGCAAGCCGTGAGACAGTGGCACAAGGAAATGTCGGTGCTGGTACAGGTGCGTCAGTAGGCAAGCTGAATGGATTTGGGAATGCAATGAAGAGCGGATTGGGCACAGCTTCCGTGATTTTACCCAATGGACTCGTGGTAGGCGCCATCGTCGCTGTGAATGCGGTCGGTCATGTGGTAGATCCTCAGTCAGGGACGATCTTAGCCGGGCCGAGAGATGAACAGGGAACCATTCGGGATAGCTTGGAGATGATGCGAAAGCATGCTTTTGCCCCGATCCCTCCAGGCACGAACACGACGATTGCCGTAGTCGCGAGCAATGCCCGCTTGTCCAAAGCAGAAGCAAACAAAGTAGCGCAAATGGCACACGACGGGCTTGCCCGTGCGATCCGTCCGATTCACACCATGTACGATGGCGATACGGTCTTTGCTGTAGCAACAGACGAAATTGAGGCGAGTGTAGACTTGGTGGGCGCTTTGTCCACAGATGTGCTGGCAGAAGCCGTCATTCAAGCAGTTAAGCACGCAGAGGAAGCGGGGGGACTGCCATCTTATCGCAGTTACTTCCAGGCATAGGTATAACATAATTGGATGCAGAGGAGAGGATTGGCGGATGAATCAGGTGATATCCTTTGTTGACGAGCAAGAGGTTGTGCGCCTAACGCAGGAGCTCGTTAGAATTCCGAGTGTGTTTCGCCCTGATCAGGCAGGGGCGAATGAAGAGCGGGTCGCGTTATTTGTCGCCGATTATCTTCGCAATATGGGTTTGCAGGTCTTCTATGAGGAGGTTGTGCCAGGCAGACCGAATGTCATCGCTTTTTACGATTCGGGCAGACCTGGTAAAACGCTTTTGTTCGAAGCCCATACAGATGTCGTAACAGAAGGGGATCGGGATGCTTGGAGCTACGACCCTTTTGGCGGGACAATATCTGGTGGGCGTATCTACGGGCGTGGCTCCTGTGACACAAAAGGAAATCTGGCTGCCGCGATATGTGCCGTCAAAGCTATCCAACGATCCAAACAGTCTTTTACAGGCAAAATCCTCCTGTGCATCCCTTGCGATGAGGAGAGCATGATGATCGGGATCAAAGATTTCATCCGTCGCGGCTGGGCTAACAACGTTGATGCTGCTATCATCTGCGAACCGGAAGAAAATCAGCTCTGCATCACGCAAAAAGGAGCCATGCGAGCGATCCTTCGTACGTTTGGCAAGATGGCGCATGGTGCCATGCCACTGACGGGAATAAATCCGAACACAAGGATGGCACGCGCCATAGTGGCGTTAGAGGAGCTGGAGCGCAAGGAAATGGCTCGTCTGGGCGAGCACCCGATGTTGGGGTGGCCGAGTATCACTCCGACGATTTTGCAGGCCCCGGTCAAAGGAGACGCCCAAATCAACGTCGTACCCGATCAATGCATGACGACACTTGATATTCGCACGGTACCCGGGCAGGACCACCAAGAGCTGTTCAAAGAAATTAGTGCCATATTAGAAGAATTAAGCAAAGAAGATGACAAGTTCAAAGCCACTCTGGAAGTCATCGAAGAGCGTCCTTGGACGCTGACTGGCATGAAGGAAGAAGTCGTGACCGCTGTCGCGAGTGCCTATCGGGAAATCACGAAAAAAGAACCCGTATATAATGGCGTTCCAGGTGCGACAGATGGAACCTTCCTGCACAAGGCCGGCATTCCGATTTTGACGACAGGGGCAGGCGATCGCCATATTCCTCATCATGCAGATGAGTATGTAGCCATTGACCAATTGGTGGAATCCACCCAACTTTTTGCTTTGTCGGCATTGACGTTTTTGACGCAGCCAGTGCGAGCGTGATCGCCTGCAAAAGAAGTTTTCTTAGTAAAAACTTGCAGAATCCATCTAATTTTTTTTACAATAGGCTTGTTACATAAGCGAAAAGGAGGCGCGTGCCCATGAATATGCGTTGGAATTTGGGAGTCTTGTATTCCTCGTTTGATGCACCGGAATGGAAACAAGATTGGGAGAAGCTAGTACGTGAAACAGAAGAGATCAAAAGCTGGGCAGCGCAAAACTTGCAATCTTCAGAAGATGCAGTAGCGAAGATGGAGAAATACATCACGATGATGACCTCCGTCCTGCAAACGCAATTCCGCTTGTACGCCTACGGAGAGCTGACTGCCAGCGTCGATGCCAAGAATGAAGCAGCACTGCTCGCGATTGAAAAAGTACAGAATCAGGCTGTTGAATTGGTAGAACCAGGCGTACAATTCCAAAAATGGTTAGGATCGTTGAGCAACCTGAACGAGTTGATTAGCCAATCGGAGCTGTTAGAGACACATCGCTTTATGTTGACAGAAATGTCAGACAAGAGCAAATACATGCTGAGCGAAAAAGAAGAAATCGTCTTGGCAAAAATGAAAAATACAGGGTCAAATGCATGGACAAAGCTCCATGAAATGCTGACTTCCACACTGCTTGTAGATATTACAATCGATGGGGAGCACAAACAGCTTCCATTGCCAGTGGTGCGGAACATGGCCAACGAAAAAGATCCGCAGCTTCGCAAAACGGCATACGAGGCGGAGCTTGCGGCTTACAAAAAAATCGATGAAGCTGCTGCTGCCAGCTTGAATGGAATTAAGGGCGAGGTTATTACTGTAGCGAAGCTCAGAGGTTATGAATCACCGCTGGATAAAACGTTGCAAGACTCCCGCATGGACCGCGAGACACTCGAAGCGATGCTTCAGGCAATGCGTGAGAGCCTGCCATCCTTCCATCAATACTTCCGTACAAAGGCGAAGCTGCTCGGTCATAAGAGCGCTCAGTTGCCGTTTTATGATTTGTTTGCACCAGTGGGCGAGGCAGACATGCGGTTCTCATACGAGGAATCCCGCGACTTCATCGTGAAGCACTTTGGTAGCTTTAGCGAAAAGCTCGCAAACTATGCAGCAAGGGCTTATGACAATCAGTGGATTGATGCAGAGATTCGTGAAGGCAAGCGTGGAGGGGCATTTTGCTACAACCTGCACATCGTAGGGGAGAGCAGAATTATGTCCAACTACACAGGGAGCTACAGTGATGTGAGCACAATGGCACATGAATTGGGACATGGCTATCACGGAGAATGTCTCGTAAACGAAGCATTCTTGAATAGTGAATACCCAATGCCAATCGCCGAAACAGCATCCATTTTGTGCGAAACGATCATTGCCAATGCTGCACTAGAACAAGCGACCTCCGAGGAAGCATTCGCGATTTTGGAAAATGATATCAGCGGGGCAAGCCAGGTGATCGTCGATATTTATAGCCGTTACTTGTTCGAGACTGCTGTATTTGAGCGCAGAACAGAAGGTGCCTTGTCAGTTTCCACTCTGAACGAACTGATGCTGCAAGCGCAAAAGGACGCTTACGGAGATGGTTTGGATCCTGCAGCTCTACACCCGTACATGTGGGTGTGCAAACCGCACTATTATAGCGCGGATTACAATTTCTACAACTTCCCGTATGCTTTTGGGCTTCTGTTCGCGAAAGGCTTGTACGCAGAGTATCTCAAGCGCGGGGAAGCTTTTGTTGAGCAATACGACAAGCTCTTGTCCGTAACAGGCAAAATGAGTGTTGCGGATGTAGCAGCCATCATGGATGTTGATGTACGCTCAGTCGATTTCTGGCGGAACTCTCTCTCTTTGGTTGCAAAAGATATCGACAAATTCGTTGAGCTCGCGTCTGCTCGCTTGAACTAAATAGGAAGAACGTCCGCTATGTCATGAGCGGACGTTTTTTATTCATGCTGCAAAGCGTTTTTATGCGCATAGGGAACAGAGGGGAAGGAGAAAGTAAGAAAAAACAGATGAGGTGATTACGTGGTAAACGGATTGCAGTTACTCGACCTATTACGGGAAACGGAGAACAAGATGCTGCATCTACATAGAGCCATCGACAGAGTAAGCAGCGAGCCGGATTTCAAGGAGTCTGTCAGTGTTCTTACCGTAGTCGTTCGTGATTATCAACTTCAGCTCGACAAAATGAAGCAAGCGTTGGGCAAAATCGAAATCGGAGGGCAACAGCAGCAGCAGGCCCATAATACCGAAATACATTAGGCAAAGAAAGACAAACAGCCCTCGAACTGCTGCAAAGGCAGATAGGGCTGTTTGTTTTCTTATTTGTGTAGGAAAGCTTACTGGAAATTAGCGTAACGCTTCACACCGTAAAACGGATAGAGCTTATGCATGTATTCGACTTTGCCATAGCGAACATCTTCGCCGTTCGCATGCACGATTGCCCCATTACCCAGATAGATCGCTACGTGGGACACTCGTCCTTTTCCAAGAGAATCGTAGAACAAGAGGTCACCAGGCTGAGCTTGATCAAGTGACACTTCTTGACCGCCACGGAATTGATCTTCAGAAGTGCGAGGAAGTGTAACCCCAAGCTGCTCAAAAACGTATGAAGTAAAGCCACTACAATCAAAGCCATTCGGGGTGGTTCCGCCTAAGACGTATGGTGTATTGAGCAATGGCTCAAAAATTTCCTTCATTCGACCCAGATCTTCTGCATTTACCTCGGCAGGCAGCGAAACGCTAGAAGTGAGGTTTGGACTGAGGAACTCTGTAGCAACGTAAGCTTCACGATCTTCGAATTCGATTTTCGTCCATTCACTACCCGTTTCTACGACTTCTACAATAGAACCGAATCGTAGCTTGCCTAACACCTTTGCGTCAGTCGAAGGCTTTTTACGCACATTCAGCACATCACCAGTGACGCGGGCTTTTTCACCAGCTGTTAGTTCTTTAGACTCAGTGGTAGCGTTATCATTCTGATCGACGGCTACATCGGAAGGAATGTCAGTCGCAATGGAGTCAGAAGTGCTTGCACCATGAATTGACAAAGTTTGTCCAATTGACAATCTATCATCATTCAGTTGGTTCCATTGAATGATTTGATCCACCGTGACCTGATGTTCGCGAGCGATCTTGCTCAACGTATCACCTGCTGATACCACATATGCCGATGAGGAAGCATGGGCAGCAGTAGGCAGCAGAGTGAAGAGGGCGAGGAAGGTTAGTAGCCTCGAAGTCTTTTTCATGTCATCGTCTCCACCAATCTACTAAAATCTGCATATCTAGCTAAAATTCTATCGGATTTTGCTTGGTAAATCTATGAAAAAAATAATCTTTATTTTATTTTTTAAAAACTATTGCATTACGAGATAGGCTCGTGCTATATTACAGAAGTCGCCGCAAGATGGGGGACAAAAACCACATGGAGCTGTGGTGAAGTTGGAGTTCACGCCGGTCTGTCACACCGGAGGTCGCGGGTTCGAGTCCCGTCAGCTCCGCCATTCTTTCACTAGAATGTGCGAATTAAATAGTTTCTCGTAATGTGCCGGTATAGCTCAATTGGTAGAGCACCTGACTTGTAATCAGGGGGTTGTGGGTTCAAGTCCTATTGCCGGCACCATTTTTATGCGGTCGTGGCGGAATTGGCAGACGCGCTAGATTCAGGTTCTAGTGGTGGCAACACCGTGGAGGTTCAAGTCCTCTCGACCGCACCATATGGCAAACAACAGGTTCGTAAATTAGCTGATGAAGCTAATAACGAGCCTTTTTTATTTTTTCTTCAATGTTGAATCCTCCTCCATTTTCCATTACAATCACATTGTGATAATGAATCTCATTTTCATCAAGACTTGATGATTCATAAACAAACAAGAAAGACAGTGGAGGGGTAGTTGTGGGAGAACAGTTGGAGCTATTTGATGTAACCATTATTGGCGGTGGCCCTGCGGGGATGTACGCTGCCTTTTATAGCGGAATGCGCGATATGAAGACGAAACTCATTGAAGCGAAAGAAGACCTCGGTGGACGAATGTTGATCTATCCAGAAAAAATGATCTGGGATGTAGGCGGTGTACCACCACAACTATGTGAAAAGCTGATTGCCAACCTGGTGCAACAAGCGAAGACATTTGATCCCACCATCGTCCTAGGTGAGGCGATCATTGGACTAGAACCTCAAGAAGACGGCACATACATCCTCGTTGCAAAATCAGGGAGACGGCATTGGACTCGCACGATCATACTGGCTTTGGGTCGAGGTATTTTGAAAATGGCAAAGCTGGAGATCGAAGGAGCAGAGCGCTACGAGGTGACAAATCTTCATTATACGGTGCAGGAACTGGAGCCATTCCGTGGCAAGCACGTCCTCATCTCAGGGGGCGGTGACTCCGCGGTCGATTGGGCAAATGAACTGGTGCAGATCGCAGCGTCTGTAACGGTTGTGCATCGTCGTGATGTATTTGGTGGACATGAGCGGAATGTGAAGCGCATGAAAGAGTCCTCTGCGATTATTCGCACGCCATATGCGGTCACGCAATTGCAAAGCTCAGACAAAGAAACGATCGATAAAGTGACGATACGTCATCTGGAGACAGACGAGACGGAGCAAATCGATGTAGACGCCATTATCGTCAATCACGGATTGAAGGCAGATTTCACCGGGATTAAAGAGTGGGGCTTGGACATGGATGAATGGAACGTATTTGTCAGCCCTCGTCTGGCAACGAATCTACCAGGGATTTTTGCGGCGGGAGATTTTGCGAGCTTTGACAGCAAGATTACGTTGATCGCGGGAGCTTTCACCGATGCGGCTGTAGCCGTAAACAGTGCCAAATTGCACATTGACCCGGTAGCAGATCGGATGGCGTACGTTTCTTCTCATAACCAGCGCTTTAAAGAAAAGAACAAAGCCCTTGGGGTTATCGATGAGGACGACGAGTAGAACTGCTGTAGGACAAAAAGCCCAACATTTGCAGGTTGATTGTCGCTTTTCCCATACGTAACATTGTAAGAGGCAAGGCATAAAAACAATGATAGACGATATCAATCGGGAGCTTCGCGTCAGCAAATCGATCAACAAATGTGGGAGAGGAAGTAGAAATGAAGAAAGTTCGGCATTGGCTGATCACTTTGGCTACAGTGGCCCTTGTATTCTCGCTCGGTATGAACTCCGCGCCTGAGCATGCAATGGCGTTGCAATTAGACTCGTTAACTCCTGCTATCGAGTTGCAGGAAAAGTTACAGGAAAAGTATGTGGAGAAAATGGACCTCAAGAAAAAGGAGGTTCTCGGCTTTTATTACTCATCGATGAAAAACAGCACAGATGCGCGCAAACATAACATCAAGCAAGCATTGAGCAAGATTCATAATGAAAAAATCAAGCCGCAACAGGTGTTTTCTTTCAATGAAATAGTGGGAAATTCGAATTTGCCAGAGGATGGTTGGCAACAGGCCGGGGTTATTCAGAACGGCCAGCTCGTCGATGACTATGGAGGCGGGATTTGTCAGGTTTCCAGCACACTCTACAATGCAGCTGCGGAAGCAGGGATGACCATGGTAGAACGGCATAACCACAGCAAATCAGTGGGATACGTGCCAGCGGGTCAAGATGCTACAGTAGCGTATGGCTATAAGGACTTTAAATTTACCAACTTGTATGATTTCCCTGTGAAAATCAAAGCAAAATCATACGATGACGAACATATTGTGATTGCGATCATACGTGCGTAGCTTAGAAGGAATAAAGGGGGCATCCTATGGATGAACCCTGTTTTTTTCGGCATTTCTCCAGGAAAAAAATGGATGCTGTTTTGGTTTTGAGTCATGCATTCCTGACCATACTGTTTTAGAGGGAGGTGCCGTGATGTTTGTTCAGGTGACAGGTGATTCACACAATCAAGAGGTTCTCGTCATGGGAGAACGGTTAGACCGCCAGCAGGATGGGTGTTATCTTTTGCCTGGGAGACTTGTCCACGCATTGAAGCCACATGATTTGCCTGTAGGAATCCCGTTTAAGCTCTCGGGTGCGCTGCCCTCTGGCTACGGGTTTTATCGGGAGGACTCTGTTATTTTCCGGCGGACGAATGATACTCCCTCCCTATGGATTGATGTTACTTCTATATATATGGTTGCGGAATGGGATGGTTTGTTCTCGGTAGAAGCGACAGTTGAAGCTAGAAAGCATGTCGTGGAACAACAACAGCGGTTTGCCTTTGTCCTCTCCGAAGCGACAGAGCAGCAAGTGATTTTTCATTACGAATTTTCCTGGAGCTCTGAGCAAGAGATGGATCTGGAGAGTGCGTTGGAATCTATTTGTGATACCGTGATTGAGGTAGAAGCACGAGGAAATGCCCGTCTTTGGCCTGGCTATGAAAACTGCATGGATGAGGACGAACAAGACAAGCTGTAATACGCCATGCAGCCATGATATAGTGAAAAAAGAGACAGCCACCAAAGGAGAGGACAAAATGGAGTCAGTCAAAAATATTTACTGTATCGGTCGCAACTATCGATTGCATGCTGCGGAGTTGGGGAACGATGTGCCGACCAAGCCAATGATCTTTGATAAGCCAACACATGCGCTTGCACTGGCAAATGGAAAGACCATTGACCTTCCTGCATCTCGTGGAGAGCTCCATTATGAGGCGGAGCTTGTGATTCACATCGCGAGACCTTATGAGGCTGGCGTTACACTTGACGAGATGATTGACAAAATAGCACTCGGAATTGACTTTACTTTGCGGGATGTTCAGAGCGAGCTGAAGAAAGCGGGGCATCCATGGTTGTTGGCAAAAGGGTTTAAAAATTCAGCTATTTTGACATCATTTCATTCTTTCCCTGGTATCCATGAGCTGCACCAAACTGATTTTTCCTTGCTGAAAAATGGAGAACAAGTACAACGCGGCAATCTGCGTGATGTGATTTTTGATTTGGAAACGATTATTGCCTATATTTCCGAACATCTTGGACTGGATCAAGGAGATATCATTTACACGGGTACGCCAGCGGGGGTAGGACCGGTTTCGGATGGCGATGTCCTCACTCTCAAGTGGGGAGAAGAGACGTGGGGGCAGTTTACAGCGAAAATGAAATAGGGAGAATCGAGGACCATCTTCTGACAGAAACAAGCAGAAGATGGTTTTAGTTTGGGGCTCATGCCAGCAAAATAGCCGTTTTTCGCGAAGAAAACCATCCTTGAAACCGTTTTGTAACCTTTATGGTTCCATGGAACTAAGAAGTAGCAACCGCCTACGTTACACCTTGTTTTCAGACTAGTCCCATGCTACCAATTCCATCATTGGAAAATTTTACGGTCTTATCCTCCTGTTTCCTCTTGCGCTATTCTGTCCATGTACCCAAGACGGGTGCCACAACATGACAAGGAGGAAAAGAAAGTGACGAAACGAGATTGGGTAATGAAGTCAACAGTAGCAGTCATGCTGAGTACGTCCCTGTTAATGGGTGGTCAAGTTGGAGTAGTGGCCGCTAAGACACAAGATTCAAAACAATCAGAGGTTGCGAATATTGCTACTTCTCTGATTGGGAAGGATTACCAGTACAAAGCAAAGGGACCGAAGCAATTCGGATCAGCGGAGCTGGCTACGTATACGTACAAACAAGTAGGGATTTCCATCGGGAGCACAATCTCTAGCCTGTACAAGACTGGGACGAAAGTATCCGAAAAAAGCGTGGAGCCAGGGGATTTGGTATTCTTCGCCTCCAGCGGAAGCGGCAGCCCAACTTTTATGGGAATATACATAGGCGGTGACCAATTCGTCTATTCTTCGCAAGGGGAAGACGAGGTAGTTTTAAAAACATATTCGGAGTACAGTGACAAATTTGTAGGAGCTCGTCGTATTCTTGAGGAAACAGACTCTTCTGAGACTCCTAGCAAGCCAGAACCGCCAGTCAGCAATATTGCTGATCAAGTGATCAAAAATGGCGAAAAATATTTGGGCACAAAGTACAAATACGGTTCCAGCAGCAGCACAACCAAAACGTTCGACTGCTCTTCCTTTACACAACGCGTGTTTAAAGAAGCGGGCATTACACTGCCGCGCGATTCCCGCCAGCAATCTACTGTAGGGAAAACCGTTTCCAAAAATGATCTGCAAAAAGGCGATCTGGTTTTCATGAAGGCATCTGTCAACAGCTCTTCTGACCGCATCACACACGTTGCGATTTACGCGGGTAACGGGAAAATTTTGCACACGTATGGCAGTCCGGGTGTGACTTACTCCAAGTATGATGGGACAAACTGGGAGAAGCGTGTGGTAAAAGCCAAGCGCGTTCTTTAATCAGACAAGCCCTATATGGTTACTTAGCTCTCGTGCGTTCGCATGGGAGCTTTTTGTATGATGCTTCTGTATAAATAGAGACGCTTGTTCGTTCAAATCGTTTCGCGTCAATTATTGGAAATGATCCTTTCGCAGAAAAATAGAGAATGAAATATGTTGTAATATTTAGAATTATACATATAATAAAACTGAGAGGTGATTCAGGTGTCAGAAAATAGTCAGACTACCCCTGTTTTGACCAAGAAAGGACAGGAAACCCGCAAAAAAATACTGGATGCCGCTGAGCATGTGTTTGGCGAGCTGGGTTATTATGATGCATCTATCGTCTTGATCACACAGCATGCACAGGTGTCCCAAGGAACGTTTTACAATTATTTCGAGTCGAAGAAAGCGATCTATGATGAATTGATTAGGCAGTTGAGCAGAGAGCTTCGTTCGACGATCAAAGAAGCGATCATGGGAGCAACCACGCAAGAAGAGAATTTGCGCCTAGGATTTCTCGCCTTTTTTCGTTGGATCAAACATCATCGCAACATGTACAGCATTATTCAACAGGCTGCGCTCGTCGACCAGGAGCTGTATCGCTGGTATTACGCCAAATTGGCAGCGGGGTACGTACGAAGTTTGAAGAACGCCATGAACGAAGGTGCGTTTCGAGAGATGGATCATGAGACGCTGGCTTATTCTCTCATGTCGATTGGACAATTCATCGGGATGCGTTGGGTTTACTGGGAAAATGAAGACGTACCGGAAGAGGTGTTAGAAACAGCCATGTCAATGATTATGAAAGGGATTGCTGCCAAGCCGTAACCGATCCATTTTATAGGCAAAGGAGTAGAGTTCATGCACGGAATTGCTTATTGGATTGAAAAGCGAGCCCGAATCACTCCGACGCGGATCGCAGTGATTGCCAACGATCAATCACTTACGTATCAAGAAATGAATGAACAGATCCAACATCTTGCCAATTATTTACGCTATGAGCTACAGGTCAAAAAAGGGGACCGGATCGGCATTTTGTCCCAAAACAGTTTGGAGTATGTGCTTCTGCTGTTTGCCATCGCCAAACTCGGTGCGATTGCTGTCCCCTTTAATATCCGCTTGACCCCTGCAGAATTAGACTATCAGTTTGAGGATAGTGGTATTCGCGTGTTATGTGCCCAGCCCCAGTTCGCTCCCACCATTGAGTTGATTAAGGCGAAGGCCAATGTCGCGCACATGATATGGCTGGAACCGGGAGAACTTCCTTGGAGCCAGGATGGCCCGAGTGAGTCATCCCAGCACACTAGGACCGATGCAGATGATGGCAGTGGAGATGATCCATACATCATTTGCTATACATCAGGAACGACAGGTAAGCCTAAAGGAGCAGTGCTCACCCAAGAAAATATGTTTTGGAACTCCGTTCACAATGTAGCCGCGCTTGATCTCACCTCAGAAGACTGCTCGATTGTCTTATTGCCACTCTTTCATATCGGGGGAATCGGACTGTTTGCCTTCCCTACATGGCTTGCTGGTGGACGCGTCGTTGTCGCCGGGAAGTTCGACCCTGATAAAGCGATTCAACTAATCGAAACGCACCGAGTCACCATCGTGATGGGTGTGCCCGCCATCCATGAAGCCATTCGTCAAAGCCCTTTATTTGCGACCACATCATTCGATTCCGTCCGTTGGTTTTACAACGGCGGCGCTCCATGCCCCAAGGAACTCATCCAGCATTTTCAGGAGCGAGGCCTCCCTTTTGGACAAGGATACGGCCTAACAGAAACATCCCCCACTGTGTTTATGATTGCGAAGGAAGATGCGAGAAGAAAAGCCGGCTCAATCGGCAAGCCCGTCATGTTTTGCGAAGTTCGCCTGATCTCGGATGACGGAAAAGACGTGGGTCAGGGCGAAATCGGAGAATTGCTTGTCAAAGGTCCAAATGTGATGAAGGAATACTGGAACAGACCAGAAGAAACAGCCAAGACCATCCGCGATGGGTGGCTGTACACAGGGGATTTGGCACGTTTTGATGAAGAAGGGTTCACCTATATCGTAGGAAGGCGCAAAGACATGATTATCTCAGGCGGGGAGAACATTTATCCGCTGGAGCTGGAACAGGTCATCGGCGAGCTGGATGGTGTTCAGGAAGCCGCAGTCGTTGGTGTACCCGATGAAAAATGGGGAGAGGTCGCGAAGGCGTTTATCGTGCCCAAATCAGGTGCAGTCATCACGGAAGCACACATCAAAGCGCACTGTGAGCAAAGACTGGCGAAGTATAAAATCCCGAAGTCATTTGTGTTTTTAACTGAGCTGCCACGCAATGCAACAGGGAAAATTATCAAGCAAGCATTGACCAGGTTGAAGACAGATTCCATTACACAATGAGGTGATTCACATGGCGAGATTTGCAATAGGGGAGCAAGCATCTTTTAGCAGAACGATTACGGAAACAGATATCGTTCTATTTGCAGGAATGAGTGGGGATTACAATCCGGTGCATATCGACCAACAGTACGCAAAAGACACGCGATTCGGCCAGCGTATCTCACATGGACTGTTGACGGCGAGCATGTTGTCCAGATTGCTCGGGATGCAGCTGCCTGGCATCGGTTCCATTTACAAAGACCAGACCATTCAGTTTACAGCTCCGGTATTGATCGGAGACACGATCACCGCGACCGCCACTGTGCTGGAGTATCAAGAAGAGCGTGGCATCATCCGATTGCTTACGGAATGTACGAATCAGCGTGGAAAAGTAGTTCTGACTGGAACAGCGACGATGCTCGTACCGAAGGAAGGAGCGAAAGTATGAATCATCTTGAAGCGAATACGATCCACGACCAGACCATCGGAGTGGAAGCGACGTCCGTATTTTTTCCTGAGGGAGTAGAAACAGCTGAATGTTTGGCTGAAAAAACAGGAATCCCCGCACGAATTATTATCGAAAAATTCGGTCTATATCAAAAGCATGTCGCAGATGACACCCTTCATGCATCAGACCTCGCTGTGCTCGCTGCCCAACAGCTGACCGGCTCGGTGATCGATCCATCTGAGATAGACGTGATTATTTACTTTGGCAGCCCGCACAAAGATTACTATGTATGGTCCAGCGCACCAAAGATTACATACGAACTAAAAGCGACAAACGCATACGGTTTCGAGATGATGAACGTCAGCTCGTGCTTTCCAATCGCCTTGAAGGTTGCCAAAGATATGCTAACGGCAGATGCATCCATTGAAAACATCTTGTTGGTTGCTGGCTGTAAAGAATCACAAATCGTCGATTACGACAATCCTCGCTCACGCTTCATGTTTAATTTTGCAGATGGGGGGACAGCGGCTCTCGTAAAGCGCGGTGCTACTAAGAGCAGAATTCTCCATAGCTGTGTCATCACGGATGGTTCTTTTCACGATGATGTAAGGGTACCTGCAGGCGGTTCGAGGCACAAACCTAGTCATGAAACGGTGGAAAACAGACTCCATTACATCGATGTGCCGAATCCGAGCGATATGAAAGAACGACTTGATCCCATCTCGATACCAAACTTTGTCCATGTCGTAGAGAAGGCATTGGCAAAAAGCAATCGATCCCTGCATGATTTGAAGCTGCTGCTTCCCTTGCACACAAAGCGTTCGATGTTCTTGGAGCTGTTGGAACGTCTGCAGCTGAGCGAGGAGCAGGCCGTTTATCTCGATCATTACGGGCATTTGTCTGCACTAGATCCCTGTATTGGACTGCATGTCGCACAGCAAGAGGGACGTCTTGCCCCAGGAGATATTGTCGTAGCTGTCAGTGCTGGAACTGGATATACGTGGGCTGCAACTGTACTGGAATGGCTAGCCGAATCGCAATGAACATTTTGACTTTCGAGGAGGGACTGGCGTGAAAAAAAGAGGATGGAAAATGTTGCTCCCGCTAGCGATGTCTGTCGTGCTTGCTGTTGGCTGCAGCCAAAATGAAAGCGCTTCATCTGGCGGCGGCAATACGATCAAGGTGGGCGTACTCGCATCACTCACGGGACCATTGGAGAGCTACGGCAAGCAGACGGCAAGAGGTTTTGAGCTCGGACTCGATTATGCAACGGAAGGCAAGCGAGAGATCGCTGGCAAAAAGATCGAGTTTGTCGTGGAGGATACGGAGACGAAGCCTGATGTCGCCGTCCAAAAAGCGACGAAGCTCCTAGAAACTGACAAGGTAGATTTTCTTGTAGGCTCTTCCAGTTCAGGCGATACACTAGCTGTCCTTCCTCTGGCAGAGGAGTACAAAAAAATCATGGTCGTAGAGCCGGCTGTAGCAGATAGTATCACCGGGAAAAACTGGAACAAATACATTTTTCGCACAGGTCGAAATTCTTCACAGGACGCAGTAGCAGGCGCTGCGGCAATCGCTTCCAAAGGAACAAAGATTGCGACGATGGCTCAAGACAGCGCCTACGGTCGAGAAGGGATCGAAGCCTTTAAGACCGCTGCTGAAAAATTAGGGGCAGTCATCATCGAAGAGCAATACGTGGATACGAACACGACTGATTTTACAGCCAACATCCAAAAAATCATTAGCGCCAAACCCGACTATGTGTTCATCACGTGGGCAGGCTCGAACTCCCCGTGGAAACAGCTGCAAGACATGCAGGTTCAGCAAAAAGGCATCAAGGTATCTACGGGAGCACCTGATATCGCCGCTTTGAAAACAATGGAGGCAATGATCGGGATGGAAGGCTTCTCGGTGTATTACCATTCGCTCCCGAAAACGAAAATGAACGACTGGCTCATCGATGAGCACAAGAAGCGTTTTCAAGGCGAGATTCCAGATTTATTTACGGCAGGCGGGATGACGGCAGCCGTAGCGATTGTGGAAGCATTGAAAAAGACGAACGCCGATACAGATTCGGAGAAGCTGATTGCTGCGATGGAAGGGATGACCTTTGATACGCCGAAGGGCCAGATGCAGTTCCGGGTGGAGGACCATCAGGCACTGCAAACATTATACGCGATCAAGCTCGAGAAAAAAGACGGAGTCGATCATCCGGTACCTGTGCTCGTTCGAGAGATGACGATGGAAGAGACAGCACCACCTGTCAGGAACCAGAAGTAGAGGAGGTGTGTGATGAATTACTTGTTGGAAACGGTTGACCTCAGCGTAGCATTCGGGGAGCAAACAGTCTTAAACAAGGTATCGCTACGCATACCGAAGCAACGATTTACCTCGATCATCGGACCGAATGGAGCTGGAAAGACGACGTTGTTTAACTTGTTAAGCGGACAGCTTACTCCCTCGCAAGGAAAAATCAAATACAAGGGGCAAGATATTACACACTTGCCCCCAGCAGCACGAACGAGATTGGGTATTGGCCGATCGTTTCAATTGACGAACTTATTTCCCAAGCTAACGGTACGGGAAAATATTCGATTAGCAGTGCAAGCCGCACAGGGAGTTCGGTTTCGTCTATGGATTTCCCAGGCAGATCAGATGCGACAGGCTGAGGAAGTTGAGCGATTGCTGCATCTCGTATTGCTGGAGAAAAAAGCGGATGTGCTGGCAAGCCTACTGGCGCACGGGGAGAAACGAAAGCTGGAGCTGGCCATGCTCCTTGGACTGCGTCCGGATGTTCTTTTGCTCGACGAACCGACTGCGGGGATTTCGTTGGAGGAAGTCCCAGCTGTATTGAGGGTGATCGAATCAATAAAGGACAGCAATTCGTGCACGATCATCCTAATCGAACACAAGATGGACATGGTCAAATCACTCTCCGATCACATGGTTGTTCTGTTTCATGGAGAGCTATTGGCAGAGGGGACACCGACTGACATGATGCGAAATGAACAGGTGCAGTCTGCCTACTTGGGAGGGTTGTATAAGCATGATGCTGCAACTTGATCAGATTGAAACATACCTCGACCAGTTTCACATCTTGCAGGGTGTCTCACTATCCGTGCAAGCCGGCAGTATTACCGTGCTGTTTGGACGAAACGGCGCTGGCAAAACAACGACGCTTCGTTCCATCATGGGGCTGGCCCCGATCCGTCATGGCCAAATTCGCTATCGAGGAGAAGAAATCGGACATTTGCCGACCTACTCCATCGCGCGTAAGGGGATTGGCTATGTACCGGAGAATCAAGGGATTTTTCATGATTTTACGGTAGAAGAGACGTTTCGGCTCGCCATGCAAAAAAATGACGACGAACAAAAAGAAAAGCTCGCGTGGATGCTGGATCTATTCCCTGACCTGCGTCACTACTGGAAAAAGAAAAGTGGGCACTTAAGCGGTGGTCAAAAGCAAATGCTGGCGATTGCACGAGCTTATGTGAACAGCAACGGACTCTTGTTAATTGACGAGCCGAGCAAGGGACTGGCGCCCATCATGGTTGAAAAGCTCATGTTCCACATCGAATCGATGAAGCAAAAAACGACCGTGCTTTTAGTTGAGCAAAATTTTATGATGGCGAGCATGATCGGCGAGCAGTACTACTTGATGGATGAAGGGAAAATTGTCCGCGGTGGCGCGATGCAGGAGTTGAAGGATGATGCAGATACGCGACAAAAATATTTGGGCATTGCCTGAGCGAATAACGGGGAGGGGGAGAATGAAATGGATGTCGCGATTAATCTGCTTGTAAATGGACTGGCGACAGGCATACTCATTTTCTTGCTCGCTTCCGGGCTCACGTTGATCTTTGGCTTAATGAGTGTGTTGAATTTTGCCCACGGTGGATTATTTGCCTGGGGAGCCTTTGCTGGTGTATGGCTTTTCGGATTGACGGATAGCTTTCTTCTGGCCATCGCAGGTGCTGTCGTCATTGGGATGCTGCTCGGTTTCGTGTTAGAGCGCGTGCTGATCCGTCCCGTGTATGGTGATCATATTCAGCAACTGCTCGTGACACTGGGCGGGATGCTCGTGATCAGTGAATTGCTCAAGGTGTTTTGGAGCCCCAATCCCATTCGGGCAGTTTTACCAGATTATTTGCAAGGTAGCATTGAGCTTGGTGACATCATACTGATCACTTATCGCTTGTTTGTCATCGCAGTGGGAGTAGTTGTGTACGCCGGGTTGCACCTGTTATTGACAAGAACCAGAGTAGGCTTGATCGTCCGAGCGGGCGTGATCGATAAGGAAATGGTGCAGGCACTCGGCATCAATATTAAACAAGTGTTTACCTTTGTCTTTTTGCTGGGGGCAGGTATGGCTGCGCTAGGAGGAAGTCTCTTGGCACCGTATTCTGGGGTTATTTTTGCGGAAATGGGTATGCAATATGCGATTCTGGCATTCATCGTCGTTATTGTCGGTGGGATGGGAAGCGTTCAAGGCTCTATGATTGCGGCGCTTTTAGTAGGGGTGCTTGGCTCGTTTATGGCTTACTTCGTTCCAGAGCTTTCACTGGCAGTGAATATGCTGCTGATGTTGGCAGTTCTGCTTATCAAACCATCCGGCCTGTTTGGAGCGAAGGGGTGATCATGCGTTGACTACATCCGGATTGTTGAGCCATCGTTTTATTCTGTTTGTGTTTTTGTCTTTGGCGGTCTTGCCGTTTCTTTCAGACTCCAGGAGCATGTACATCTTGTTCACCCAAATCTTTATCTTTGCGATTTTTGCGATGAGCTTTGATTTGTTGCTCGGCTATACGGGGATCGTCTCATTCGGACACTGTATGTTTTTCGGAATAGGTGCGTACTCCGTGTCTTTATTCCTGAAAAACTTTGACGCGTCGATCGGCTATTTCTTGCTTGGCGTACTCGTTGCCATCGTGCTATCTGGGATTCTCAGCTATGTAATCGGGATGCTGTCCTTGCGATTGAAAAGTCATTTTTATGCGATGCTGACCTTGGCGATTTCCCAGCTGCTATTCGTATTGGCAGAAAAATGGCGCTCGCTGACGATGGGTGGGGATGGCTTCACCTTCCCGGTGCCCGAGCTGTTTCGGGATCGTTTGTCCTTTTACTATGTATGCCTAATCCTAATGGTCATGCTGTTCGTCATCTTGCGGGCGTTTACGCACTCTCCACTCGGCAAGGTACTGAAAGCCATCGGTCAAAATGAACAACGTGCGGAAGCGTTAGGCTATCAAATTCTTCATTATAAGGTAATCGTCAGTATTGTCGCTGGAGTGGTTGCTGCGATTAGTGGAGGCTTGTACGCAGTCATGCTGCGATTCGTAAACACCCAAGTGTTTTCGATTGAAACGACGCTGGATGCACTCTTGATGAGCATGATCGGTGGGCTGGGTACGCTATTTGGCTCTATTTTGGGGTCGGGGATCGTAGAGCTGGCCCATCACGGACTGACTGAGTTGGCGAAGCTTCACCCGATATTCGAGAGATGGGTCATTTTCCTTGGCTTGCTTTATATTTTGGTCGTTCTCTGCTTTCCGAGTGGAATTGTCGGCAGCTTTCAAGAGTGGAGGGAAAAAAGAAAACAGCGTTCCGTGCAGGCTGCGACGTTCACGGAGAATGTAGAGCGATTGGAATGAAAGAAAGGGAGGTCAACCCATGCAAAAGGTTGGCCTTTTTTTGTCCCATTTTTGTCGAAAGAAAAAGGTGAGAATTATAGTGATGTCGAATTATTATTTATCAATCTTAGAAAAGGTGGGGATGTACCTATGAAATTGAACTTTCCAGAAAATTATAACTTCGCTGCCCAGGTGGACGAATGGGCGAAAAAACACCCGGAGAGACGAGCCGTTTGGGAGTTAGATGAACAAGGTCAGGAACATATCCTTACGTACGAAGATTTGCGCCAATATTCAAATAAGATTGCAAATGGCCTTGGTTCCATTGGAATCGAGCATGGGGATCGGGTACTCGTCCTGGTTTCTAGAGGAACATTGGCTTATGGTCTCTATTTGGCACTGCTGAAGCTGGGGGCAGTGATTTTGCCAGGGTCTGAAATGCTGCGTTACAAAGATATCGAGTACCGGATCAATCATGCAAAAGTAAAGGCTGTGATCAGCTTCGCGGGAGCAATGAGTGAGGTTGATCTAACGAGAGGCAACTGTTCTACGCTGCAACACTACATCACGACGGGCGAAGAGAAAGAAGGCTGGATTTCGCTTGAGGGGTTGCTCCAGGGGCAGGACACAGAATTTGAGGTAGTAAACACGAAGTCGGATGAGTTGGCCTTCCTGTCTTATACATCAGGTACGACTGGAGGACCAAAAGGGGTTATGCACGTTCACGGTTGGCCGTTTGCGCATTTGGCTGTAGCCGCTACGCAGTGGCTGGACGTTCGTGAAGGTGATGTGGTTTGGGCAACCGCTGGACCTGGTTGGGCCAAGTGGATCTGGAGCCCATTTGTCTCTACGTTGGGGCTGGGAGCGACCGCATTTGTCTATAAAGGAAAGTTTTCTGCGGAGAATTATTTGACGATTCTGCAAAAATATCCGGTTTCTGTCTTGTGTGCGACGCCGACCGAGTACAGAATCATGGCAAAAGTAACGGATTTAGAACAATACAAGCTGTCCGCTTTGCGCTCCGCATGCTCCGCTGGTGAACCGCTCAATCGGGAAGTAATCGACACATTCCGCCGCGTCTTCCAATTGACCGTGAGAGATGGATACGGACAGACAGAGAACACTTTGTTAGTGGGTACCTTTGTCGGCATGGAGCCAAGGCCAGGTTCAATGGGCAAGCCCTCACCAGTTGTGAGGATCGCCATTATTGACGAAGAAGGAGCGGAGCTGCCAGTAGGCAAGGTAGGCGATATTGCTATTGATCGCCATATGGTAGCGCTGTTCAAAGGCTATCTGGATGATCCCGAGCGCACTGCCAGAGCGTTTCGCGGCGACTGGTACGTGACGGGTGATCAAGGTCGCATGGACGAAGATGGCTACATCTGGTTCGAAGGACGTTCAGACGACATTATCATCTCAGGCGGATATACAATTGGTCCGTTTGAGGTCGAGGATGCGTTGGTGAAGCACGCGGCAGTAGCGGAATGTGCGGCGGTTGCCAGTCCTGATCCAGAGCGCGGGCATGTGGTAAAAGCCTATGTCGTCTTGAAAAAAGGAAATGAGCCATCCGAAGAGTTGATCGTCGAATTGCAAAATCATGTTAAGCAATTAACTGCTCCATATAAATACCCACGCAGAATCGAATTTGTACAGGAGCTGCCAAAGACGACCTCCGGTAAAATCAGGCGGATCGAGCTGCGGCAGCAGGAGGCACAGCAAAATCAGCATTCGTAGTGAAGAGTTTGTCTTACGAAATTGTAAGATTGCTGTAAGTGGATTCGATGGGACGAAATGCGCGCATCCCCTACAATATGAGTAGAAGCAAGGCAAGGGGGAATGCAGCATGAACCACCTTCCAATCCCATTAGGAAGAAACACCGACTTGTATGAAGCGGCGAGCATGCCCAAGAGCATGAAGAAATTCGGTGTTCGTTGGAAAAAACGACTGCGTATCAGTTTTCTCGTGATCATGATGGCCGCTATCCTGGCGCCGATCGTGCTTACGTGGACAGGGAATATATGGATAGATGAAAAAAAGCTGGCTGCTGTTCAGCAATCCAACAGCTATGTAAAGCTGGACGAAATGCCTGATCATGTGTGGAAGGCGTTCGTTGCGATAGAGGATCATCGGTTTATGCAGCATCCAGGAGTGGACCCGATTGGATTGAGCCGCGCGATCTGGGTGGATATAAAGGAAGGTGCATACGTGCAGGGCGGAAGTACAATCACCATGCAGTTGGCGCGGAACCTATTTCTGACAAATGACAAAACGATGACCAGAAAAGTAAAGGAAGTCGCGATCGCTTTGCAATTGGAACAGCGATACAGCAAAAAAGAACTGCTCGAAATGTATCTCAACGTCATTTATTTCGGGCACGGAAAATACGGGATCGGCGAGGCTGTTCCCTTTTACTTCGGAAAAAAAGCAACAGAAACAGGAGATCGAGCGGTAACCCTGGGCGAAGCGGCAATGCTGGCTTCTTTGCCGAAAGGACCAGAGCGTTACTCACCGGTAAAGAACTGGGACCGAGCCAAAGAGCGGCAGGCGGTTGTGCTGAATCGGATGAACGAATTGGCAGTGATCGATCAAGGAGAGAGTGCATTGGCTAAGAACGAGTCGATATCGGTTGTTCCTACTGCCAAACGCGCAGTGAAGTAAAAAATGTATGGAATCCCCTGTCTGGATGGCAGGGGATTTTTGCTATGGAACAGATCGAGCATGTAACTGACACGATCCGCTGTCAAGACACTATAAACCGCTGAACGCTTGTAAAGGTCAGCGGGGGATGTAGATGGAAGTGTAAAAAGCAAGTGAACAAGTGACCAGTCCGCAATGGTATGCAGATTGGTCACTTGTTCTTGTTGAGGGACTTTTACGTCGTTCGGTTCACAGCCTTGCCCAGCGCATCTTCTAATACATGCGCATATTGCATGGTTGTTTCAATTTTGGAGTGCCCCAGCTGTGCTTGAAGCTGATGGGGGTCAGGGTTCAAGCGAAGAAACTGTGTAGCAAAGCTGTGCCGAAGCTTATGAACAGACAAATCAGGGATGCCGAATGCTTTGGCGTACTTTTTGACCAGCTTTTGGACAGACCGTACTTCGATGCGATGCCCATTCGGATTGGTAGGGGAAACAGCGAGAAAAACAGCATCCTCTTGGGGTTCGGGATTGTATTTGTCACGCAGCTGTAAGTATTTGGCTAAGTACTCCTTGCCCCAGTCACTGAAAAAAGGAGCGTCCTCTTTCTTTCCTTTACGAATCAACTTCAACTGGTTTTTCTCCATTATAATGTCGGATAGATCGAGACTGACAATCTCTGACACACGGAAGCCACCGGAGAGAATCATCGCGATCAAGGCAGTATCCCGGTCGCGGTTTTGCATGTGATACTGCTTCTTTTTTTCCGTATCACAATGAGCTAAATATCCGTTGTAGACAAAATCGACGAACTGATAGATTTCGTCGTCAATCAGGATTTTTGCCCGAATGGCGTGGGCGCGTGCGAGGGGAGTCAGCTCCGTGATCTCCAGCTCGATTTTGGCGAGTACATTTCGCGTCAAATACGATTCCCCATTCTCATCCTCAGCGAGGGCAGACAAGTAATGAAAAAGCGATTTCAGGCTTGATATTTTTCTGCTGATGGTGCGGTCACTGTACTCTTTCTTCGCGCTTTTGGTAGGGTTCGAGAGCAAAGCTGAACGCTCATATAAATGCGACTCCTGCAAGTATAATATGTAGCTTTCTACCGTTTCCTTCTTTAAGTCATTCAAATCGCTCAATGGAATGTCCTTCATATCCGTCGCGGTACTCAATCCTTCTGTCATCATCCAGCGAAAGAAAAAAGAGAAATCGCGAAGGTATCCAAGCAAGGTGGAGGGTGAGTTCTTTTTGGATTTTTTATGCTCAATAAATTTTTCGACATACCACGGGTATGAGCCCACTGTTTGCAAAAGCTGCAAGGCATCGCGCTGTTTGGTTACGGACATGCTTTCACCACCAAGATCTTTTTATGAATCGTATACGAACATATATTCTATCAAAAACCAAACGTTCTGGGAATTGCAAATTGAACAAGAAACCGTCATGATGAGGAGTGTAGTTGGATGTTGGACAAGAACGGAGTGGATTAGTAGTGGCAACATGGGATTTATCTCAGACGAGACATCATGTACTGATTTGTAACGGTGGAAGCTGTATGCGCAAGGGTGGCGAAGAGGTTACGGTAGCGATACGCGAAGCGATTACCAACGCAGGTTTGGATGACTATGTACATACAACCCGCACGCGTTGCAACGGACGCTGTGAGGACGCATGCGTGATGATCGTGTACCCCGAGGGGATCTGGTATGAAAACGTGACGCCAGAAGATGCACAGCTGTTGGTGGAAGAGCATTTTAAAAATGGCAGACCAGTAGAGTCCTTGATGACGCATCGCTTCGAAACGAACGGTTTTGTGCGTACGATAGACACCAAGCCTGGTATCTTAAAATCACAAAAGGCAAAAAAATGAGGAAAAGGCCACGATCTGCTCATGGAAGCAAGAGAGTGGTTTTTTCATTTTCAGGAGTCTACGAATTGCGACAAAAGGAGAAAGTAGGAGAGATGGCATTATCGAAAGAAAAATGATTGAAAGCGTTAACAATATGTCTTTGTGATGTGGACGTTTTAAGTAAATGGTGGTAAACTGTCTGTAGATTAAGTTGATTTTATGCGAATTTTATCAAAATGATATGTCCATACAGCGTGAACAATTGTTTATATGGAACTTACTAATCGATGGCTGAATAATGGAGGGATTCTCGTTGGCGAGCAAAACACTTGAACATTTTTTACATGAAAATCTGGCAGATTTGAAGAGCAAGGGACTGTACAACGTCATTGATCCATTGCAAAGCGCAAATGGTCCTGTCATTACGATTGCAGGAAAAGAACTGATCAACCTCTCCTCCAATAACTATCTGGGCTTGGCTACTGATCAACGCCTTGTGGACGCTGCAATTGCAGCAGCAAGCAAATACGGCGTAGGGGCAGGGGCTGTGCGCACAATTAACGGAACCTTGGACTTGCATGTGAAGCTGGAAGAAAAGCTCGCTGCCTTCAAGCATACGGAAGCTGCAATCGCTTACCAATCTGGCTTTAACTGCAACATGGCTGCGATTTCTGCTGTCATGGACAAGGATGATGCGATTCTTTCTGACGAGTTGAACCACGCTTCCATTATTGATGGATGCCGCCTGTCTCGTGCACAGATTATCCGTGTGAACCACTCCGATATCGATGACTTGCGTGCGAAAGCGAAGGAAGCGAAAGAATCGGGCAAATATAAAAAGCTGATGGTCATTACTGACGGCGTATTTTCGATGGATGGCGATGTTGCCAAGCTGCCGGAAATCGTAGAGGTAGCCGAGGAATATGACTTGATTACGTATGTAGACGATGCTCACGGCTCTGGTGTTCTCGGCAAAGGAGCAGGAACAGTTAAGCATTTTGGCCTGTCTGATAAAATCGACTTCCAAATCGGCACGCTTTCCAAAGCAATTGGGGTAGTCGGCGGTTATGTAGCGGGACGCCAAGAGCTGATCGACTGGCTCAAAGTACGCAGCAGACCTTTCCTGTTCTCGACTGCGCTGACGCCAGCGGATGTGGCTGCTTCCATTGCAGCTATCGATATTTTGATGAACAGCACCGAGCTGCACGACAAGCTGTGGGATAACGGACACTACCTCAAAAAAGGCTTGAAAGAACTCGGCTTCAATATCGGAGAGAGCGAAACGCCTATCACTCCTTGCATTATCGGAGACGAACAGCAGACCCAAGAATTCAGCAAGCGACTGTATGAAGAGGGCGTGTACGCGAAAGCGATCGTGTTCCCGACTGTACCAAAAGGAACCGGCCGTGTACGGAATATGCCAACAGCGGCGCATAGCAAGGAAATGCTGGATCGTGCCCTTAGCATCTACGAAAAAGTTGGGAAAGAAATGGGGATCCTGAAATGAAAAAAATTCTGGTAACCGGGGCGTTAGGACAAATTGGTTCCGAGCTCATCATGAAATTACGCGATATTTACGGAGCGGATCAAGTCATCGCTACAGATATCCGGAAAAACGAAGAAGATCCCGTGGTGCAATCGGGTCCATTCGAAGTTCTTGATGTCACAGACGGGAACCGGATGTTTGAGCTGGCGAAGAAACATGGCGTGGATACGATCATGCATTTGGCTGCCCTGTTGTCTGCCACAGCAGAAGCCAAGCCGCTCTTGGCATGGAACCTGAACATGGGTGGGCTGGTAAACGCTCTGGAAGCAGCACGTGAGTTGAACTGCCAGTTCTTTACTCCGAGTTCAATTGGTGCATTTGGTCCGTCTACACCGAAGGACAACACGCCGCAGGACACGATTCAACGCCCTACGACCATGTATGGTGTAAATAAAGTATCCGGTGAGTTGCTCTGCGATTACTATTATCAAAAATTTGGGGTAGATACGCGCGGCGTACGCTTCCCAGGTCTGATTTCGTATGTAGCGCCTCCAGGTGGTGGTACGACCGACTATGCAGTAGACATTTACTACAAGGCGATCCAGCATGGAGCGTATACGTCCTACATCGGCAAAGGTACGTACATGGATATGATGTATATGCCTGATGCCCTGAATGCGATTGTTGCCCTAATGGAAGCAGATGCCTCCAAGCTCATTCACCGCAACGCGTTCAACGTGACTGCGATGAGCATTGAGCCAGAAGATGTAGCAGCTGCGATCCGTAAACATATTCCTGAGTTTACGCTCTCCTATGAGGTCGACCCTGTGCGTCAGGCGATTGCCGACAGCTGGCCGAACTCCATTGATGCTACGGCTGCCATGCAAGAGTGGGGCTTCAAAGCGGAATACGATCTGGACAAAATGACCGAGGACATGCTCGCAAAACTGCGGGGAAAGTTGCTCCAGCAAGTCGGATAAACGAATAGGGAAAAAGAAAACTGCCACTTCTTCTTGTGCGTGATGCGAGAGAGGTGGCAGTTTTTTGAATGCCTTTCCTGTTTTAAGGGCACATTAACAAAACATGCTTAAAGGAAAGGATGAACGAGATCGATGAGCAAAAAGGATTACATCCTTACGATTATTGAAAAATTCGAGAAACACAATGATATGATGCCAGAACGGTTGCAGGCTGTGATTAAAGAGGTGAAGCAGGATATTGAAAATGTCCCGGCAGAGACCTTCTATTTGCAAACGAATGGGGTAGTGACACAATCTGCAACGAGTGGTGGTTCTGAGCGTAACGATCCTCTCTTTCGATTATCAGAAGTGTATTTCGATCTGAAAAAGCTGGCTGTGACAAACAGAGATACCCATCCAGATTTGATTTCAGCGATTACCCAGTATGAGGGCTTGCTGAACGAATCCGAAGGGTATTCTCCAGAGTAGCTAGCCCAAGCCAACCGAAAAAGAGAGGGGTAGAGCCATGGACATGCCAAAAAACCTGAAGGACAACCATTCGAAGCAAGACGAAGAAGGACAGGTCATCCAAAGTCTACAAGACACTACGGGCAGTGGTGATGAGGAACAAGCAATAGAAAGCTGGGGCTGGTCTAATAATACCGAGACCGTTCGAGATAGCTGACACATCGTAACATAAAAACCTTCCGGAAGCGGGAAGGTTTTTCTTATTCCAAGATGCCATGCCCTAGCATAAGATGAAAACCGTCCAAACAAGGACGGTTTTTTGGCTTACAGGAGCACTTGTTGTTGAGGCTGGTAGGCGTTAATCATCGTGTTCATCGTGTGATCAGCTAGCTGCGGAGCTTGGTAGTAGCCTTTGGCATTCATGTATTGCCAGGTTTCATAAGCCATCTGCTGGCAAGCATTTGCGCCATTTACATGGTATTGGCGGATACCTGGATCTACGCACTCAGCTGCCCAGAGCATGCCAATTGCCGAACCCGCTTTATGCCAGTTCAGCATCAGAGTAGCAATTGTCATATCTGACAAGCGTGTCGGGTGTGGGTTGGGAGCAGCCATCTGCGGGTTATTAAGACCAACTGCTGTAGGTTGTGCTACACGCAATTGAATAGGAGCTGGTGCAATGTTGAAGCCTTTTCCCTGCAAGAGGCTAATCCCTTGTTGGTATGCGTTCATGATCAATTGCTGATGTCTGTTAATGATGCTTGTTAATTGAGGGTCTTGTGCCATCTCGGCAAGTACTCCGTGCATTTCAATCGCGGCGTGCTTGGAGCGGAGTGCTTCTTGTGTTTCCAAAAACTCATGAGCAGCAAATCGTTGCATAATAGCCTCCTGTAATCTTAATTGGGTTACTGTCAACCTTTGATAGTGTTTGTATAGAATCAATGGATATTCAGGAAAAAAGTGGAGAAGAAATTTAGCTTGAGATGGTCAACTGGACTTTAAAACATGTTTTCGTAGCCAGTGCGTGGTATCTCGATATTTTTTTGTCCAGCATTTTCATCGATTTTTCCGTCGTTTGTACCTTCCATGTAATTGTCGCTGACTTGTTCGTGTGTGATGGCGAGCCCTTGCTCTGTCAGCGATTCACTTTTGTAAAAGGACGGGTCGTACATTTTGTCGGCGACCTCCCCGGCTGCCTGAAGCAAATCTTCATCGTTGTTTTTCATCGTGTTCCCTCCTGAAGTTACAAGATAATCCAACGGACATTTTGCAAAGTGGTGCTAGCTCACGTATTCAGCTGAGTACGAATTGAAGCCTGCATGTACCGAAAGCAACGTATTTGCATAGCCCACCAAACGATTGACGGTCTCATCTACCACGGCGTAGACTAGCGGATGCAGAGTAGGGTCATGCAGTTTTGGGTCATCGAAAATCACGGTGGTGTTGATGAACACATCCCGATTTCCAATCAAGTCGTAATGAATGAATACTTTCCCACAAGCCCCTTCCGTCTGCGGATCTCGGTATCCCGGCAAAAACAGATACCATTCCTCGGCTGTTGCAGAACGGAAATTTTTCGTGAATGTGAGACCTTGGATAGCTTCTTCTGTTTTTCTTTTTAATTCAGGGCTCATCAAAATATCCGACAAGAACCTTTCCTCCTTTGTTCCCTTTCAGTATGAAGAAAGGAGGGCACTTCCATGCAGAAACCCAAGGATGAATAGAACTTCCCAGATCGGAAGACAGTAAAAAGAAAAAATGGGGTGCACGGATTTGAATAACCTTGAAGACCTGAAGCACACATTGTCTTATATTCATTCTGAGCTTTTACGTATCGAAACCATGGCAGGAACACTGTCAACCATCGAGCGAGACCACTATAACAGACTCACTAATTTCGACCAAAGGGAGTTAATAGACATTGCGGTAGAAGAACAAAATGCATCCAGACAGCTGGGCACCATGAAGCAAATGTGTTTGTCCATGGCTCAAAAAATTGAAGGGCTACAAACTGCGATCATGAGTAACGAACCTGGGGAGAGTGCCCGCCGTGTTGAGACTCATTGAAAATTTGATACGCTCTGCTTTGAATGAAACTGTAGATAAAGCGATTACAAGGGTGATAAAGGATCAGTACACGGAAAATTTATTTGAAATGGTGCCAGCTACAAATAAAGTGGGAATCACGAATTTAATGGAAATCGCTATGCGTGCCAATCAAGGAACTCCAATATCACGACCACTTGGCAGTCCGCTTCATTTTTCTCCTTGGGAGAAAATGCTTTTTAATCCTGTCCACCTTTTCCGCTTTCCTACTCCAGAGGAGGTAGGGATAAGCACGTCAGTCACGATAGGTCCTCGTGCCAGAAAGCCCTTAACAATCACTGTTCCAATCATGATTGCAGCCATGTCGTTTGGCGGTGCCTTAAGCAAAAATGCAAAAATAGCTTTGGCAAAAGCAGCGACAGCCATCGGGACAGCAACAAACACAGGGGAAGCGGGGCTGCTGGAGGAAGAACGCGATGCTGCTTCGCTCCTTATTGGGCAATATAACCGTGGGGGCTGGATGAATTCGCCGGATAAATACAAACGCCTGGATGCGATTGAAATCCAACTGGGTCAAGGTGCCCAAGGCTCCACCTCCCAACGAACCGCAGCAAAAAATATTGGTGAGGATTATCGAGAGGTTTTTGGTTTGAAACCAGGGGAAGACGCCTGGATTCATTCTCGGCTCCCCGACGTGAATTCGAAAGACGATTTTATAAAATTGGTCAGACGGCTGAAAAGCGAAACAGGGGTACCTGTAGGATTAAAAATAGCAGCAACGCATCACATTGAAAAAGAATTGCAGATGGCAATAGAAGCAGAAGTGGATTTCGTGACAGTCGATGGCGCAGAAGGGGGAACTCACGGAGGGGCACCTACCTTGCAGGACGATGTTGGACTTCCTACATTATTTGCAGTCTCAAGAGCAACAGAATTCCTTGCGCGAAAAAGAATAGTCGATGATATCAGCTTGCTTGCGACCGGAGGGTTGGTGACCCCCGGACAAATGCTAAAAGCGATTGCTTTGGGAGCAGATGCAGTTTATATTGGCACAGCAGCGATTATGGCGCTGGTAAGTGAGCAAATGGTAAAAGCAGTTCCGTTTGAGCCTCCGACAAGTTTAGTAGTGTATACAGGGAAAATGACAGACCAACTCGATATTGACCAAGGATCATTGAACTTGATCCGATACCTTAGCAGTTGTGTCAAGGAAATGGAACAAGTAGCAGTTACTCTCGGGAAAACTGCCCTTACAGACATCGGAAAATCAGACTTGTGTACGTTGGACCCGTTCCTTGCAAAGGCGACGGGAGTTGAGTTGGGGTACGTGGCTCCGACGAATCAGGAACGTTTTTTTGAGGAGACAAATGCATTTTTCGTTAACCCGGAAGACAAGGTAGATCCCGACCGAATTCCACTTCATTAATTTCAAGGCGTAAACGTATACAAAGACAGTATGTAGATGACAAGCCAACTGTGAGGGTTGGCTTGTTTGGCTGTCTCATGACAAGGCAGTTGCTGTTCATTTAACAAGGAAACAAGCATGCTATTTCAAGAAAAGCATCTTTCTCAAACAGGACTTTTCCGTACGTATCCAGGACTTCGGCTGTCGTATCCGCTTGTCTTGTCGCATATTCAGTAACGATGGAGACTGCGTTCTGATAATCCTCCGCCAAGAGAAAATCTGAAGCCTGAAGCTTGAGTATATAGTTATCACGGTATACATACAGCTTTCCGCTAGAACGCATACGCTCAGGCATTTTCGAAGCACAGAAAGCCAAATCTTCAAAGTCTCTGAAGTGTAAGAGCGAATATGCTGACTCAGGAAACACTATTTTGCTTCCTTCTGTTTTTTCTTCTTGGTTTTCCAGCAAGGTAATGGTGATATACATCCCTTGAGAGGGGACGAAAGCTACCTCCGTACGTGAAGGCATGTCCATTGCCGGAAAAGCTTGTGTAGATTCTGCAAACAAAAGCGCTTCGTCAATCAAATGGTTAATGATTGAAAGAGTGGCCTCGTGATTATTTTGATCATAGCCGCGCTCAGTCAGTTCACTCTCCGGCACAAAGATTGAAATGGTGCGGTTATCTGAAATTTCCATCTTCACAGCTGATTCCTCCTTCATTCATCGAAGTATATAAAATGAAAATCAGATATTGTCTTGGGCAGTAAATGCAGAATTGATTATTAGGGGGTAGCATTTCAATATACGGTACTTTTCATGTTGCAACAATAGGAGATTGTTGGGCAGAACGTATCGTCCCATAAGCGGCTAATAATCGCATAAACGAGACAAACTACTGGTAACATGCATCCTGGAGGGGATTACAATTGACTGAACAAAACAATCAGGAAGTGGAAAATAAAGAATTGAAAGTTCTGGGGACGCATGCAGCAGGAAGCACCGATTTGTTTGAAACTCGAAAAGCGTCGAAGGACGAAGTCGTCGAGGCGCCCAAACATCCTGGAGGCGCGGGCTCATCCGGGACTTACTGAGATTTGCCTAGCACAACAAAAAGAAGCGCCTCTGCCACGGCTGTAGCCGGACGAGGGCGCTTCTTTTCATGATTCTTACAGTTTTTCACGTGCATGTGTAAGGGTTATCGAATTGGCAATGGCTGTCCACATATCCGTTGATTCAGAGCCAACGTACCAGTACGCGAGTCCACCAATTTGCCATTGCAGACTAGCCTGAGCCTTGAGCCCAATCGAACGGCTTTCTTCCAGCCAAATCGTGTGCGTGATGCCTTGCTTTTGATACGTCGAACGGTATTGTCCAACTTTATCGTCCCACACTGTTTTTGCTCTGTATTGCGAGAGCAACTGGTAAGACTGAGGGATGCTGATATCTGTCGACTTCAATGTCCCATTCGATTGATACCAGTCGCGTGTGTAAAGAGGCATACCGACGATCAGCTTTTGGGTTGGAACCTCGTCAAGCAGGTCGGTAATGACTTTCGTAAACCAAGGCAGGGATGCCACGGAGCCTGCTTTTGACCCACCTACCCAATGCTCTTCATAGGCCATTACTACCAAATAATCCGCATGCTTTGCTAATTTAGCAAAATCGAAAGGGTCGCTCCAGTCTGAATCACCATCAGGCGGAATATCTACAGATAGGACAGCGCCTTTTGTGTGAAGAGCTGTCGCGAGCTCCTGGATAAACAAGGTGAAGTTGTTGCGATCCGCAGGAGAGAAGCCTTCAAAATCGATGTTAATCCCATCTAGCTGGTACTTATCAATGAATGAAGAAAGCTTTTGGACGGCTGCTTTTCGTTTATTGGGATCGGACAGCATGGCGCGAGTGGCATCGGGATCAAATTTATTTCCGAATAGCGGCCACACCTGCTTGCCATTTGCCCGTGCCCAATGGACGAGTGAAGCATCCGAAAAGTCGCTAATCGTACCGTCTTTTTGCAGGAAGTACCAACGCGGCGACAGCGTGTTGACTCCGCTTTTCTTGACTTGTGCAATGAACTCCTCTGTCGTGGATTGGTATTGCCATCCGAGAGAGACAAGTGGCTTTGCTGTAACGTTTTGCTTCTTCAGTTTCTCCTGAATTCGATACAAAATAACAGCGGTTTCTTCTCTCGATAGTGCATGGGTCGGGCGGAAGTAGCCATTATAGCCAACCAACCATTTTTTCTGCATGGCGTGGCTGACTGAGGCGCGTGCCCAGCTGGAAATCGCATTGGCATCCTTCACGGGCAGCTGGTAAGAAGGCGAAATGCTCTGTTCCAGTGCACGTACGAGAAACGCAGCGGCCTCTTCGCGTGAGATCGTCCGCTTCGGAGCAAAAGTAGTAGGACCGATGCCATTCGCGATGTTAAGACCAGCAGCAGCTTGTACGTACCCGTATGCCCAAGAGTTTTTCGGGACATCCGAGTAGGCTGCTACGTTGCTGACCACGGGTTTCATACCGAGCGTTCGTGTGAGCATCGCGACAAACTCAGCACGCGTCACAGGGCGAGTCGGGTGAAAATACCCGTTTTCATCCCCAGCGATGACACCTGCCGCCTGAAGCGAACGGATTTGCTCTTTCGCATAGCTGTTTGCGATATCTTTTAAATTTTTCGTCGATGCTGTGGATGCAGGGACTCCTATGGCAAAAGAGAGTCCGTACACCAGAAAAGCAAAGGAGACTAACCAGATATGTATGTTTTGTTTTTTCATCATACATCCAGTATAAGGAGAGAGAACCATTCTTTCATTGGTCAGATTTTGGTAGAAACCTTGCAGGAGTGCCGGGGAACTCTTTTGTTGTAAACGCGATATGATATGATGGAGGAAGAAGAATAGAGAGAATGAAGCGAGGCGGAGAGAAATGGAAGACGTACTGATTGTAGGCGGTGGTCCTTGTGGACTGGCAGCGGCAATTGCCTGCAAGCGAGCTGGACTTGATCCCATCATTATTGAAAAAGGGTCGCTGGTCCATTCGATTTATCGCTACCCGACCTATATGATTTTTCATAGTACACCTGATTTACTGGAAATTGGGGGCGTTCCTTTTGCTACGGCGAATGACAAGCCAACCAGACAGGAGGCGCTCAATTACTATCGGCTGGTAGCAGCGCGAGAAAAATTGCGCGTGAATGTATATGAAACGGTGACAGGAGCGAAGAAGACACCAGCTGGCTTTCAAGTCACGACCACAGACCGATTCGCCAAAACACATACGTACGAAGCGAAAAACTTGGTGATCGCCACAGGTTACTTTGACAATCCGAATCGACTGGGTGTACCAGGCGAGGAGTTGCCAAAGGTTTCGTCCTTCTACAAGGAAGCACATCCGTATACAGGGCTTGCAGTAGCGGTAGTAGGGGGAAACAACTCTGCCGTTGACGCGGCGATGGAGCTGGAGCGGGCGGGAGCAGAAGTAACGGTGATTTGCCGCCGAACGGAGCTATCTGACAAGGTCAAGGCATGGACAAGACCTGTTTTTGAGAGTCTGATCAAAAAAGGACGCATCCACATGCTGTTCGGTGCAACAGTCGAGAGCATTGAGGAGCGTTCCATTAAGGTGAGAACAGGGGAGGAAGTCATTACGCTTGCCAATGACCATGTGTTTTCTCTGATTGGATACCGTCCGGATCGTACCTTCCTTCATTCGTTAGGGGTTATGATTGACGAGGAAACGGGAATACCAGTGCATCATCCCGAGACGATGGAGACGAACATTCCAGGTCTCTATATAGCGGGAGTCATTGCGGCGGGCCACCACGCGAACGCCATTTTTATCGAAAATGGAAGGTTTCATGGTGAAGGTATCGCCCGCCACATTGCCTCTCATAAGGAGTAGTAGCTGCTATTGATTAGAACTGCCACTCCAATTGTCTGCCACCAATGAGGTGGTAGTGCAAATGGAAGACGGTTTGTTGTCCGTGCTTGCCAATGTTGGTTACAATACGGAAGCCATCCTCTTTCACGCCCATTGTTTCTGCTACTTTTTGCAGAGACAGATGGAGGTGACCGATCAGCTCCTTGTCCTCAGGCTCGATAGCCAGAACGGATTGAATATGCTTTTTCGGAATCATCAGGACGTGAACAGGGGCAACAGGATTAATGTCGTGAAAAGCCAATACATGCTCGTCCTCATACACTTTTTTAGACGGAATGTCTCCGTTTACAATTTTGCAAAATAAGCAGTCCATAGGGCTATACATCCTTTCTAAAATGATAGATCGTAAAGCCTACTTCGTCATGCGAGTAGGCTTTCCCTGTTTTTTACTCTGGAAAAGTCCGTTCCAAAAACTGAAGAACCTCATGCCAAGAGTGCTCGGATGCGTAGGCGTTGTTTTTGGGCGTACCACCATTGAGCTGCGTGCGGGTCGTCGGTATGTAAGGAAAGCGGATCCCATGTCCTGTATCCGCGTAACGCAAATGCACCACCGAATGAGCAAACTGATGGTCCTCTAACCGCTTGACCATTTGTTCACAATGCTGTGCTGCTGGCCACCAGTGATCGTCATCCGAGGAGAGGAAGAGGATCGGACCATTGATTTTTTCTACCGGAATTTCGGCATCCTCTAACCACTCACAAGCAGCCCATGCTTCAGTATGGATGTGATCGATACGTTGACCTGCTTCGAGCCGCTCCTGCGAGACTTTTGTCTGCTCCTCTGTCCATGGCACGAATGGAAGAGGTTCTCCTTGAAACGACCAAGAGGATTGCGGGGAGAACGTATCTGATCCAGCGAATGCCTTATCTGTACCAATCGTAACGGTAGAGCTGGGACTCGAAGCAATAACAGCATGTACGTGTTGATCGATCGATGCTGTGACTAATGCCAATTCTGCTCCTTTGGAGCGTCCGAATAACGAGATCTTCTCGGGGTGAACGGAGGGCTGCTGCTGCAGCCAATGAATGGCGCGTTGAACATATTCGATCGGGATCTGGCGGATATCGTCAGGAAGATCATTGCATTGGAAGTAAGCAAGTGCTAGCGCCGGGTAGCCGTGAGAGGCGAACAAAGCTGCGAATTGTGAGCAGGAACCAATTCCACCTTCGCTTCCACCAAGTACGACAATGGCGGGTCTTTGCTCAGTGTGAGGTTTTGAAAAATACAGACCGACTAACCCATGGTCTGTCACTTTTTGTATCGACACGTCGCGAGAGACAAAAATACGTTTCACAACGGCTTTCGCTACGGGTTTATCGTAGACTTCTGCCGTCAGTTCGATTTCAGTGGAGCGAGGGGTGAACTGAAAATCGTCCAGGGAATAGGCATGATAAAAACGCATGGTCTGGACATTCATCGACCAGAAAAGCCCCATCGGATCAATTCCCTCATAGGTACCAAATAAGGGAGCTTGGGAAACTAAATCAACAGAGCCATTTTCGTCTGCTTGGAATATAGCATGTGATGATGCTGTCAAATCTCCTCCAGGCAACCCATTTTTTAGAGTGGCATGAAGAGTGATTAATTGATTGGGGATAAAACCGCTTAGCGAGATATGGACAGGAACATCTATTAAGGCTGTAGCAGGTGTAACTTCAATTTGTGGAAGTATCAATTTTGTCAACACTCCTTCCAGATTACGGGAACACTTGACACAGTCATTATAGTAGAATGAATAAAAGTTCGACGGGATGAAATGTGACGGTATGGTTAACTTGACTTCTCGTCTGTGGTGTAACTATAATCATTACAACGAAAGGGTGACAACGTATGAAAATCAGCAGCCGTTTCTCCATTGCGGTTCACATTTTATCACTGCTTTCCATTGATTCTAATTCGCATTGCACTTCCGAATGGATCGCAGGTAGTGTGAATACGAATCCGGTCGTGATCCGACGTGTGCTGGGGCTGTTGAAGAAGGCTGGGCTCGTAAACGTACGTGCCGGAGCCGGCGGAGCTTCTCTCGCCAAGGAACTGGATCAAATCACGCTTCTAGAGATTTACCGTGCAGTCGATGTCGTGGAAGAAGGGCAACTTTTTCACATCCATGAGCAACCGAATCCCGATTGTCCAGTGGGAGCGAATATACAGTTTGTGCTGGAGTTGATCTTGACCCGTGCGCAGCATGCCATGGAGGATATTTTGGGCGGAGTTAAAATGTCCGAGCTCGTAGATAACCTGCGCCAGAAAATAACGGAAAAAGCACAATAAGAAAAAAATGCCCTTGCGTAAGCGAGGGCATTTTTACGAGAAAGGAGTGCCCGCATCCATTTTCCAAATATTTCACGAATCCGAGTCAAATGGGGAGGGATGTTTCTTTTTCATGATGAAGCAGCCAGCGTTTGCATGAAAGTCCTCCTCCGTAACCTCCTAATTCACCATTGGAGTTGATGACCCGGTGACAAGGAATGACAATCGCTAACTGGTTCGCACCATTTGCTTGCGCGACAGCACGAAAGGCACTTGGGTTCCCAATAGCTGCTGCAACCTCGGAATAGGATGAAGTTTGACCTGGAGGAATCGTTTGCAAATGCTCCCAGACCATTCTTTGAAAAGGGGATCCGCACAAAAACAAAGGCGTTGCAAATTGTGTTAGCTTTCCGTCAAAATACTTTTCTAACTCACGTTCAATCGAACGGATTGGCGCTGTGGAACCAGGGATAATCGCTGACCTCGTTCTTTGTCTAAGACGTTCAACTTCTCGTTCCAAGCCGCGGCGGTCAATGAATTCAAGTAGATATAGCGCTTCTTCATCTGCGATAGCTATCATGGGACCGAGTCGCGTATCCAGCCACGATGCCTTTAAGATATGATGGTCTCCAAGAAGAGTAGGTGCTGCCCCCATAATTCGTGAAAATGCGTCTCGAAAACCACTGCTGGACTCGTAACCGGTGGATAGTTGGGCATCGATGATGGCTTTTCCTTCTCTGATTTCTTTTAGTGCAATCCCCATACGCCGCGCCCTTGCATATTCGACGAACGTCATGCCAAAACGCTTTTTGAATTGGCGTCTCGCTGTTGCAGCATCCACGGATAATCTTTGAAAGTCTTTTTCCGTCCAGCGCTGCTCGGGGTTTTCTTCTATCGCGTTTACTAGCAGACGCACGAGCTCTGAGACATGATTGGGATGTGAAAGTGGACGGCAGCGTTGGCAGGGCCGGAATGAAGCCAGGAGTGCTTGTTTGGCATGATCAAAAAACTCACAATTCATAAACTTAGGTTTTCTTGCTGGACATGTCGGGCGACAGAATACGCCAGTTGTCTTGACTCCAACGAAAAAGACACCTTCGTATTCTGAATTTTTATCCAGTAACGCCTGATAATACTCGGACTTCATCTCGGCCGTTATCATTTGTTTCCCCCTCCGTTTTTATGTTTTCATTTTATCGCTCACCAAAAATGGCTGCAGCCGAAAATCGTACATTGATTTTTTCTCGTTCCTTCACTATGAAGTAACGAGGGCGAAGGGTGGACAGGATTTAAGCTGGAATTAGCCTGAAAATATAGATATAATAAACGTATTCAAAAATAGGCAAGAAACCGACAACGGCGTCGGTTGGCGTATTGAATGATGAGTAGTTGGCACGTCCGTTCACTGGTGATCGGGAGGTGGAGTTTTGCGTCAGCATTATCGAGTTATCATCATAGACGACGACCCCATAACGCGTATGGACCTGGTCGAGATGTTGCAAGAGCAGGGATATAACGTCGTAGCTGAAGGAAAAAACGGCAAAGAGGCCGTTCGATTGACGCAAGAGTGGAACCCGCATCTCATTATTATGGATGTGAAAATGCCAATTATGGACGGTTTGACAGCGACTGGGATTATCCGAAAGCATTCGGACGCGGCTATCCTTCTCTTGACTGCTTACAGTCAAAAGGACATGGTCATGCAAGCCAAAGCGAAAGGGATATGTGCCTATCTGGTCAAACCCGTCATGGAGGAAGAACTGCTACCGGCAGTGGAGTTCGTGCTTACGGGCAAACAATGAACGCAAAAAAGTGAATCGTATGAAGAGCAACGGCGCTTGGACCAAGGCGAGCAATTCGTCTTATGTTTCGAAGCGCTTTTTTCGTTCCATGAGATAGAGTTTACGGAAAGTTGAAAAGAAAGTGAGTGAAGCTAGAGATGAAATTGGCTTGCGTGGTACGTAAACAGCATTACCAGTTTACTTCGGTTCGTGATGTATTGGCAAAAGCGAGTGAAGAAAAGTCTGGCGATCACATGAGTAAATTAGCAGCCAATTCCGCACTGGAGCGGATGGCGGCGAAAGTCGTATTAAGCGAAATGCAACTTCGTGATATATATGAAAATCCAGTCATTCCATACGAAAAAGACGAAGTGACGCGGATCATTTATGATGATATCAATCTCTCTATTTACGATGAGATTAAAAATTGGACAGTAGGGGAACTACGGGAGTACATCTTGTCGTTTTCCACAGGAATGCCTGAGCTGACACGAATTAGTCGCGGGCTGACCAGCGAAATGATTTCCGCTACGGCCAAACTGATGTCCAGCATTGACTTGGTCATGGCTTCACAAAAAATGAAGCATCAAGCCTATTGCAACACACTGATAGGCGAGCCGGGAAGACTGGCGTTCCGCTGCCAGCCAAATCACCCGATCGATGATCCCGATGGCATTTTGGCTTCGATGAAGGAAGGCTTGTCCTATGGATCAGGCGACGCTGTCATCGGAATTAACCCTAATAATGACTCTGTTGAAAGCGTTACCAAGCTCTTGAAAATGACACATGATTTCATGCAAAAGTGGGAAATCCCTACGCAAAACTGCGTACTGGCTCACATCACGACACAGATGCAGGCTCTTCGCGGCGGAGCGCCCATTTCTCTGATGTTCCAAAGTCTGGCAGGTTCCCAACGCGCGAATGATGCGTTCGGGGTAAACAAAGAGATTTTGGATGAGGCAATGGATTTGATGCTTCGAAAAGGCACAGCGTCGGGACCAAACGTCATGTATTTTGAGACAGGGCAAGGCTCCGAAGTGTCGCTGGACTCTCATGAAGGCGTCGATATGCAGACGCTGGAAGCGCGTACGTACGGTTTTTGCCGTCACTGGAAGCCGTTTATGGTCAATAACGTCTCAGGCTTTATCGGGCCAGAAACACTTTATGATGGCAGACAGATGATTCGTGCCGATCTGGAGGACTTATTCATGGGCAAGCTGCATGGTTTGCCGATGGGAATCGCTCCGACTTATACGAATCATATGTATGCGGATCAGAATGACCAGGAGATTGCAGGGATGCTGACGACCTTGGCAGGGGCGAATTTTTATATGGGCGTACCTGGTGGGGACGATGTCATGCTCAGTTACCAGGACACGAGCTACCACGATGACGCCAGCTACCGCGAGCTTTTGGGACTGCGACCTCTCCGGGAATTCGAGAAATGGTTGGAAAAAATGGGCATTATGGAAAATGGTCGTTTGACAGAGCGTGCAGGCGATTTAACCATTTTTGACTAACGAGTGGGGAGGGAAGCAAGATGAAACAGATCAATATGGAGGATCTCGTCCAGCGCGTAATCGATGAGCTGTCCAAAAAAGGTCATGGAGTTATTCATTTTCCTGAGCAAAAGCAATGCGGAGTCAAGAACCCAAACAATCCAGAAGCATTGGAGCTGGCGATGAAAAGAACGCCAGCTCGCATCGGAATCGGGCGGGCGGGTACCCGGATGAAGACGGGAAGCTACCTCCAATTTCGGATTGATCAGGCAGCAGCACGCGATGCGGTCATGAAAACCATCAGTCCAGAGCTGATCGAGAGCCTGCAGTTACCTGTCCTCCATTCAAGAGCGACGAGCATGGAGGAGTATTTAATGAACCTCGACTCCGGTCGGATGCTATCAGATGAGTCTGTTCGCTGGCTGGAGCAGAATGGGGATAAAAACAAAGACGTGCAAATCATCATATCGGACGGACTGAGCACCTCTGCATGTGAGGCGACCATTCCAGACCTCTTGCCTGCCTTGATGCAGGGATTGTCCATGCGAAACATCAGTGTCGGGAAGCCAGTGTTTATTCACAGAGGCCGCGTTTGGATTCAGGATCAGGTCGCGTCCATTGTCAATTGCAAGGTCGTCATTTCCTTAATTGGGGAAAGACCGGGGCTTGCGACGGCAGAAAGTCTCAGTGCTTACATGATTTACAAACCGGATGCCAATACGGTAGAATCGGATCGTACGGTTATTTCTAATATTCATAAGGGTGGCACGCTACCGATTGAGGCAGGTGCTTACCTTGCAGAGCTTTTGGAGGAAATTTTGAAGTACCAAGCGAGTGGTGTAAAATTATCACAGCTTCGGGCGATTAACGGGTAGATTCCCACTGGCGCTTCCTCCTGTCTTGCACTAGAATACATAGAAGATAACCAATTTCTATGAGGAGTTGCTACGCATGACGGAGCCAAACCAAAACGAAAAAGAAACCACTGAGCAAAAGCCTGGGAAAATCAGCCTGCAAGAGGCGATGAAGCGCAAATTGGCGGAGAAAAAACAAGCGCAAGCACAGGCCAATAACCCACTGAATCAAAAGGCGAAAAACCAAACGATGAAAAGCCAGCTCACCAAAAAACCAAACAATCAACGCAGACGTATGGGCGTATAGCTTTGAATGAAGCAAGGCAAAAAGGGAATGTGCAGCACGTTTTGGCTGCAGATTCCTTTTTTGTATGATCAATCATACCGAATGATCTTCAAATTTTTAAAGGTATCGAAGAACCAATAAAGCTGGCGAGAAGAAAAAGCACAGGGCTCGCAGACCTTGACAACGCCTACCCAGTCGGAACTTCAAAAAGGGGACCACGCTCGTCGAACACATCTCCTTTGAGAAACTTCCGCCCGTAGGGTGGCTTTGGCTCGACGGTCCCCTTTTTGAAGTGGGGACGTCCAGTCAATCCCCCCAGTTGGCGTGTCAGAGTCGAAGAGACCTGTGCTTTTTCTTCTCCACCACTATGTTGACTCAAAAGAAAAGTGGAGGCGATCATGAAGGTAGAACGGCTACTCGCTATTGTCATCATGCTGTTGAATAAACGTCGTGTGAGCGCTCGTGAACTATCCGATCACTTTGAAGTATCCTTGCGTACAGTCTATCGGGATTTGGAAACCATTAATGCAGCCGGAATTCCGATCGTAGCGTACCCTGGGGCAAGCGGCGGATACGAGATCATGGAGAATTTTACGATCGATCGGCAATACTTATCCCTGGACGAGCTAGTCGCGGTGATTGCAGCGCTAAAAGGGGTTCATTCCTCTACAGACGATAAGCAAATCGGACAGCTTCTGGAAAAAATAAAAGCGTTGCTCACCACTGCACCATCCTCTTTGCAAGGAAGTGCACATCCCGTTGTTTATGACTTCAATCCATGGGGAAGTACACCGGCAATCGCCGAGAAAGTAAATAAGCTGCGGGAAGCCATCGAGAAAAGACTTCGTGTGCGGATCATTTATACGAAAATACAAGGCGATGCGACAGAGCGCACCATTGAGCCTGTCACACTAATTATCAAAGGTTATGTGTGGTACGTGTATGGCTATTGTTTACAGCGCCAGGAGGATCGTCTGTTTCGCTTATCGCGGATTGCAGACATGTCTGTGCTGGCAGAGGAGTTTTTGGCTCGTCCCTATCAAATAGATAAACTGGAATGGCTCGAAGAATGGGATACAGCAGAGCGCATTTCTCTTGTCCTCGAATTTGCGCCGCGTGTACATGTAAGGGTACGGGATATGTTTGCGCCAGAAGCAATAGAGACCCAGCAGGATGGTTCATTGTTGGTACGAACGATGATGACAGACGATGAATGGTTAAACGGGATGCTGCTTAGCTTTGGCGATGCCCTGTGTGTACATGAGCCTGCGCATGTGAGGCAGAGAATTGGGGATACGGTAAAAAGAATGGCGAAACTTTATGAATAAACGGTAGAACGTTGACAGATAGTTGTCAGGGTATGGTCGTTATACTAAGTCATGTAAACAAACTCTTACAGGAGCGTGGTTAATGATGAACCCAACGATTGTCAAACTGGATGAAATTCGTGTAGCTGGCTTGCAAATTCGGACAACGAATGAGGCGGAATGCGGACCGAATGGGAAAATTGGGGGACTGTGGCAGCGCTATTATCAAGAAGAGCATCCTTTCAAAACTCCCCATCAAAAAGAACCGGGTGTTGTTCTAGGGGTGTACTCCGATTACGAGAGTGATGAGACCGGCGAGTACTCCATGTTAGTAGGAACCGAGGTAGAAAAGAACGGTGAGCTTCCTGCTGAGCTCACAGTCAAGGATCTGCCTGCTGCTACCTATGCCGTATTTACGACTCGCGTAGGCCCGATAGTAGAGGTTGTGACGGAAGCGTGGGCGAAGGTGTGGGAGTGGTCCCATCAACCGGGGAACAAGCGGACATTTACTGGAGATTTCGAGCGATATGACGGAGTGCGCTGCGCTGATCCCAACAACGCACAAGTGGATTTGTACATCGCGATCGCTGAAGAATAATGGTGCATCCAATCATACAAGCAGTCGTAGTCGATCAGGCTACGACTGTTTTGCTTTTTTCCATGATTTCTTCACAAGTTTCGTTTACTCTAGAGAGAGTGGCAGAGGGGAGTCATACAGACGGATGGATTGGATAACGAATGTAGAAGCCCTGGCAGAATGGATTCGTTCTTTGGGGATGCTGGGGATTATCGGCAGTATTTTATTGAACATCGTGATCAGTGTGGCAGGTGTATTGCCGTCCATTTTTTTATCGGGTGCGAACGCAGTCGTGTTTGGCTTGTACGGAGGGTTCTTGATTTCCTTAACGGGAGAGGTAGCGGGTGCTTGCATCGCCTTTTTCCTTTATCGCTACACGATCAAAAAAGCAGATCGGCTCGAAAAGCTGAAATCATTCAAATGGGTACATGCCATCAATGGAACGACGAGTTTTCGCAAATGTCTTGCCGTTGTTTTGCTCCGGTTGAATCCGTTGATGCCTTCGGGTGTGATTAATTTGGGCGCGGCTTTGACGAATATCACCTTCGCGCAATTTTTTGTGGCGACCTTGTTAGGAAAAGTGCCGTCGATGGTATTTGAAACATTCGTTGGCCATGATCTGATAACATTTCGTGAAAACAAGTTTCGCTTGCTCTTTGCCTTGCTAGCAGGTGCTCTCGTCTTTTTGCTTTTCTGGAAAAAAGGAAAAGATCAAACACAACAGGAGTAGGGAGGATTCACATGTCTACCATTTTGCTAGTCGACGATGAGCCGCAAATCTTAGAAATATTGTCCTCCTATCTGCAAAAGGAAGGCTATCATGTTCTGACCGCACAAACTGGCAAGGAAGCAGTGGAAATGGCCACGACGATTTCATTGACCTGTATCATTCTGGATCTGATGCTACCTGATCTGAGCGGGGAAGAAGTCTGCGTCCAAATTCGCAAAGAGTCGCGTGTCCCGATTTTGATGCTAACGGCGAAAAGTGGAGAGGCGGATCGAATTCGCGGTCTTACGATTGGCGCTGATGATTATTTAATCAAGCCCTTTAGCCCGAGAGAACTTGTAGCCCGTGTTCGAGCCGTCATGCGTCGTGCGGGCGATTATTCAACACTCTCCGATTTCGTTGAAGTTGGCGACTTGACCATATCGATGAATGAGAAGAGAGTCACGAAAAATGGAGTCGCTTTGGAGGTTACGCCAAATGAATACCGCTTGCTCACAACGCTTGTCCGTTATCCGGGGAGGACGTGGGGCAGGGAGGAGCTCGTGCGTGAGGTAATGGGGTTTGATTTCGAGGGATACGACCGAACCATTGATACGCATATCAAAAATCTTCGCCAAAAGATAGAGGCAGACCCGAAGCAACCGGAGTATATCAAGACGGTGTATGGATTGGGCTATCGCTTTGACGATCCCATGAAGAAGTGAGGCCACGATGAAGCATATTTGGGTAAAGCTTGCCTTTGTGATCATGACAGTCGGCGCATGCGCTGTTCTTTTTTCCTCGTTGTTGTCCGTAAAGGAAATGGATGTTCATTTTTCCATGTATGCCGATGAAGTGAGAAATCAGCATAACGAAGAAATATCGCGAGTCGCACTCCAGGCGTATCAGGACAATCAGGGCTGGGGAGCGGAAGCCTATCATAAGCTTGAAGCAGTTTCTGAGGTTTTGGGATTACATATCATACTCCTGGATCAGCAGCAACAAGTGAAAAACGAGTGGGGCAAGCGGCCAGTCCATCCGAGCAATTACAGTGTTGACAAGATTCCCCTTGTCAGTAAGGGTGTCATGATTGGGCAACTAGTGATTAGCCACGATGATCGGAGTGCCTATATGACCTTGGAAAGTCATTTCCAATGGGCCCATAAAAACACGACGATGTGGACGATGGCTGTGCTGCTCATCCTGGTCATTATCATCAGTATACCGCTCGCTCGGACCATGGTGCGTCCAGTCGTACAAGTGAGCACCGCAGCGCAACGAGTCGCGCGAGGCAATCTGTCCATACGCGTACCGGAGCCTCGTGGCAAGGATGAAGTTACGTCATTGGTCGTTGCTTTTAACAACCTGGTCCATAGTCTCGAGCATCAGGAAGAGCTGCGAAAGCGACTGACCTCCGATATTGCCCATGAATTGCGAACACCACTGAATACCTTGCTGGCGCAAGTAGAGGGGATGATCGACGGCATCTGGGAAGCAACTCCCAAAAATCTCGAAAGCACAAGGTCTGAGGTACTGCGTTTGAGCCGTCTCGTCCGCGATTTAGATCAGGTGATCCAGGTGGAGTCAGGTTCCTTGCAAATGCGCAGTGAAGAGGTGGAGCTACGTGAAGTTGTCAAAGAAGTCACCGAGTCGATGAGTGCTACGTTTGCCCGTGAGCAAGTGAAATTTCACTTCAAAGGTGATCACGCTGTCTGGATCAAAGGGGACAGGCAGAGACTGGCGCAAATCGTAGCCAATTTGTTGACGAATGCCTGCAAGCATACGCCAGCGGGAGGAGAAGTCGTAGTCACGGTAGACAAGCCGAGTCCGATGGTCCGGTTGCAAGTGAAGGACAGCGGCACAGGCATCGATCAAAAGGACCTCCCGTACGTCTTCGAGCGTTTTTATCGGGGAGATCGCTCGCGAGCAAGAGAACGCGGTGGAGCAGGATTGGGGTTGACGATTGTGAAAGGGATCGTGGAGGCGCACAAGGGAATCATCTCATTGGATAGCAGAGTGGGGGAGGGAACGACCATCACGATTTTGTTTCCGTCACAAGCTCATGAAGGCGAAAAGTAAGCCTATACCGTATCGTTCTGGCTGTACATCGTTTATGATAGAAAGAGAATTTGAATATTCGATACAAAGAGGGAGAGCACATGTTTGATTGGACTACCATGGGGGCATTTTTAGCTGTTGTGATCGGCCTCTTTTTAATACCGGGACCCGCTGTCCTGTTAACTGCGACGCGTACCGTTCAGGGAGGACGTAAAGCAGGGATCATGGCTGGGCTGGGCATTGCTACCGGAGACTTCATTCATACGATTTTTGCTGCCGTCGGTTTATCCGCGATTTTGATGACATCTGCATGGGCATTCAATCTCGTAAAATTTGCGGGAGCGGCTTACTTGGTCTATTTAGGCGTTCGGGCCATGCTTGAAAAACCGGTTGACCCAGAGCTGCCAAAAGTAACACCGTTGCCACCGCTGCAATCGTATGGGCAAGCCATCCTCGCAGAAGTTCTGAATCCGAAGACGGCGTTGTTCTTTCTGGCGTTTCTGCCACAATTTGTACATCCTGAGCGTGGGGGAGCCATTTTCCAATTCCTAGTCCTGGGGCTGATTTTCGCTATCTTAGGGTTCTTTTACACCGCGTTGATTGCGATCAGCATCAGACCACTGGGGCATCTGGTGAAGCGAATTTCCTGGCTGGGCCGTTGGAGTGGCAAGATCGTAGGCTCTGTTTATATCTTATTGGGATTAAAAATAGCATTGCAAGAAAGATAAGTTATGAGTCGGGAAGACAGTCTTCCCGGCTTTTTTGTTGCTTGAATATGGCTATAAGGTACTTTTTAGTGCCTATGATACTTGAAAGTACGTACTTCCTATCAAGTTAGGCATGAGACATAATAGCATTCAGAACCAACATATTCGCCAATCATGATAAGTAAGGGCCCTGCTTTGTGAACGGCAAGAAAAATAAAGGGAGGATACAACTCAGATGAGCACTATTACATCCAACGAGAAGCAGCAAGCAATCGGTGCGAAAAACTCCACTCTTGCTTTACTTGCTCTCGCAATCAGCGCATTTGGTATCGGGACTACTGAATTCGTAATCGTCGGTTTGTTGTCTACAGTCGCACAGGATTTGAAAGTAACCATCACCTTAGCAGGACTTCTTATTTCTGGATATGCATTAGGGGTAGCTATTGGAGCACCGATTATTACAGCACTCACAAGTCGAATTCCACGCAAAATGCTGCTTATGCTTTTGATGATTGTCTTTGTAGTCGGAAACAGTGCGGCAGCCTTGTCGAGCAGCTTTGCAATATTAATCATTGCCCGTTTCTTTACTGCGTTTTCTCATGGGGTATTTTTCTCCATCGGTTCGACGATCGCAGCCGATCTGGTGCCAGAAAACAAGCGTGCCAGTGCGATTGCGACGATGTTTACAGGTCTGACTGTTGCTACTGTTACAGGTGTACCTTTGGGAACGTTTATTGGACAAATGTTTGGATGGAGAGCGACTTTTTGGGGAGTGGCCATTCTTGGCGTGATTGCTCTTATCTCGACAGCGATTCTGGTACCAAGCAATTTGAAAAAAGCCAAGCCTGCTTCTATTAAAGACCAAGTGAAAATAATGACAAACTTGCCACTGTTGCTTGTCTTTGCAATTACGGCGCTTGGCTACGGAGGTACCTTCGTAACCTTTACGTTCTTAGGTCCGATTCTGGAAGAAATTACAGGTTATCAGGCGAGTGCCGTCAGTCTGATTCTTCTCGTCTATGGGATTGCAGTAGCGATTGGAAATACGGTCGGAGGAAAAGCGGCCGACAAGAATCCAGTAAAAGCGCTGCGCTGGATGTTTATCATTCAGGCGATCATTCTGGTCATTCTCACGTTTACTGCGCCTTTCAAATGGGTGGGAACCCTCACGATTATGCTGATGGGCCTCTTGGCCTTTATGAACGTACCGGGCTTACAAGTATATGTCGTGCAGTTGGCTGAAAAATACGTGCCAAGTGCTGTTGATGTAGCTTCTGCCATTAACATTGCGGCATTCAATCTCGGCATTGCGATTGGAGCGTTCGTGGGAGGAATCATCGTCGATACCATTGGACTGATTCATACTCCATGGGTCGGCGGAGTGATGGTGTTAGGTGCAGCCTTACTCACGGTAATCAGCAGCAAGCTGGAAAAAACTCGTCGTTAATCGAACAAAGACGGCGGATGCGGATCAAAGCATGTGTCCGCCGTTGGTTTCCCAAATCCATCACGTAAGGAGAGAGCAGCGTTGAGCAAATTCGCCGGTCACTATGGTTTTCAGCGAATGTTCAAAGAAGGAAAAATGACGTTAGGATTTCACATTCCGCTGGAGGCATACGAATGGGAACCACCGACAATGGAGCGCCAGGTTGAACTTGTCCAAGCGGCAGAAGACTACGGCTTTACTGGTATCTGGCTGCGCGATGTGATTTTGCAGGACCCCGCTTTTGGTGACCCTGCAACGGGGCAAATTTATGACATGATGATTTATTTAACCTATTTGGCTGCGAAAACCAAAAAAATCGCTTTCGGTACCTCGAGCATCGTGCTTCCACTGCGGCATCCGTTGCGAGTGGCAAAAGAGACAGCGACCATTGAAAATTTGTTTCCCCAACGTCTGATGATGGGGATTTCCTCTGGAGACAGACGGGCTGATTTTCATGGATTGAATGTGCCGCATGAACAGCGTGCGGAGCTGTTTCGCGATGGCTACGACTACTTGCAGAAGGTTATGGCAGAGGATTTCCCGAAAATCAACTCTCCATACGGTATGATTAATGGAGCGAATCTGGTGCCTAAATCGACTGCGCCCATTCCTACCTTTATCACGGGGTACAGTCAACAAACGATGGACTGGTTTGCGCAAAACGGAGATGGCTGGATTTATTATCCACGTGACCCATACAACCAAGCACACGCCATCCAAGAATGGAGAGAGCTTGTCCAGAAATATCACCCAGGTGTATTCAAGCCGTTTATTCAGCCTCTACACCTGGATCTTGCGGAAAATCGGGATGAGTCGGTCACGCCAATTCGATTAGGGTACCGAGTCGGTAGAAAAATGCTTGTAGAACTGCTGGCCCTGTATCAAGAGATCGGCGTCAATCATTTGTTCTTTGCCCTGTTCCCTAGCCAGCGTCCCATTGACGAGGTCATCGATGAGCTTGGACAAGAAGTATTGCCTTATTTCCCGGCCCATATCGACGCACCGGAGCGAGTTTGAGCACATCTTCGTATGAGGAGGGGAGGACATGGAAAAATACAATATCCCTGTAGAGGCAACATTGGAAGTTATCGGGGGGAAATGGAAAGTAGTAATTCTCTGTTTGTTGGCAAAAGGGACAAAGCGGACAAGCGAATTGAAACGCGCAATGCCTGCCATCACGCAAAAAATGTTAACGCAGCAGCTGCGAGAATTGGAAGCGGACAATATCATTTCCCGCAATGTGTATCAGCAGGTTCCCCCACGCGTCGAGTATGACTTGACGGAGTACGGCAAGACACTGTCGAAGGTTCTGGATATCATGTGTGAATGGGGAGAGAGTCACATCGAAAACCAATTGCGAAAAATAGCCGAATGAAAAGGGGAGGTTCTATGAGAGGAATTGGCATTAAGCAATACGGCGACATCCAACAGCTAACAGAAATTGAACTGCCAACAAAGCCGATCGGGCCGGACGATCTACTCATTTCCATAAAAGCGAGCGGAGTAAATCCTGTGGATTGGAAGGTGCGGGAAGGACTGTTGCAAGCAGATTTTCCTTTTGAACTGCCACTTATTTTAGGGTGGGATGCGGCGGGCACGGTAACGGCTGTCGGTACGCATGTGCAGGATTTTCAAATCGGGGATGATGTCTTCTTTCGTCCAGAGCTGGAAAGAGAAGGGACATACGCAGATGAAATTGTCGTTCCAGCGAATATCGTAGCCCCGATGCCACGTGGTTTGTCGTATGCGGAAGCAGCTTCGCTTCCTCTGGTCGGTCTAACGGTTTGGCAGGCATTGGTGGAGGTAGGCAACGTACAAGCGGGAGATAAAGTCTTGGTGTTGGGGGGAAGCGGTGGGATCGGTTCCATGGCGATTCAGCTAGCAAAAGCGCTAGGTGCCTATGTGGCGACGACAACCAGCTCCAAAAACAGCGATTATGTCCGCGAGCTGGGAGCAGATGAAGTCATCGTGTATGATCAGGGATCACTTCATACCTCTACACAATTTACATTCATGCTGGATACGTTGGGTGGCGAAGCATACGGTGAAGCTTTAAAATTTATGAAGCGGCAAGGAAGAGTGGCAACGATTATCAGCGAGCGTGATGCCAGGAAACCTTCGTTCGCTGATGCGGTTGAGAAAGAACGAGAGCTGGATGTTAGTTTTGTGTTTACGCGTCCAGATAGGGCAAACATGAATCATATCCGTGAGCTAGTGGAAGCCAAACGCGTAAAGCCTTGCTTGACAAAGATATATCCCTTGACCATTGAAGGGGTTCGAGATGCGCATCTCTTTAGTCAAACGGGTAGAGTGCGTGGCAAAATTGTACTCGTCCATTCATGAGAGGGGAAAGAGCACGAGTAAGTTGCGCAAATGGAACAATGGCGGGCAAGGAGTAGCGTTTTCAACCGAGCCCGCTGCTGTTTTTCATGAAAAAGCCAGTGTGACGGTCTAGACCGCCTTCGCTGGTAACCGCTCGCTTCATCTCTTTCGAATCACGGCCCCTTGTAGAACAAAGGTAATCCCTAAGATTCCTGCGATAGCAAGCAGGCGAATGAAACCGTTGGAGACAAACAGATTGACACAGATCAGTCCAATAATGATCAGAACAAGCAAGATCACGGTTTTCCCCGACATGTACGTATTCCCCTTTCCCCAGACAAAATAAGTGGTCTCGTCAAATCGGAATATACGGGTCGTTTCATGGCGTATGTAATTTGACTTTTTGTTGTCAGAATCTTCTGCTCATCCTTTCGATACCTACCATTGTAGCGAATGCAATCGTAGAAGAAAAGGCGGGGATGACGTGAAAAAACTCCCTTCTGTCATCGTCAGGTGCTCACCTGTACGCTTGAGAGGGAGTTTTCGCATGTGATCAAGCTACTCTCGTTACTTCGTAGCTAGCTGACGCTCCGTTGTTTGCTGCTTCAACGGCTGTCCGGCCAATTGTGATCGTATGGATCGAATCATGATGGCAGTAATCAACAGCGCAATACCATTGATGATAAATACGTAGCGAATCGGGATGAGTCCCCCGAGAACACCGCCAATGATCGGCCCCATCATCGTCGCGAGCTGCGTCGAGGATTGGTTCAAGCTAAATGCTCTGCCGCGAAATTCTGGTTCCGTGACCTTTACGATCATGGCGTTGATTGATGGATAAACAGCGGCAAAAAACAGTCCGTACGCAAATCGCAAAATGCCAAATCCATACAGATTGGTGAAGAAAAATTGCAGTAAATTTCCGATCGCTCCACCCATTAAGCCGATAAACAAGATTTTGGAATAGCCGACCTTTGACCCCAGCTTTCCCCATTGTGGAGCAGCAATGACTGTCGCGATTCCGACTGCCGCAAAAATGATGCCGGAGCTGAGGGAAGCGTCTTGCTGCGAAGCGCCCAATTGCATGACGTACACGGTGAGTAAAGGTTCAAGTAGCATAACGGAAATCGTGACCATCAGGCTCATACCCAGTATCGACATCAACGGCCGGTTTGCCATCGCAGCGCGCAAATCTTCCCGCACACTCGAGCGGCTGCCGGAGCGGTTCAAGTTCGTTTCCTTCACGAAGAAAGTAGCGATCACTGCTGCTACGAGCACGACAAATCCTGAAAAAATGAATGCTTCCGCGTTTCCCCATACATGACTGACGACACCGCCAACCAACGGACCGATGATTCCTCCTGTTGCTCCCGAAGTCGCCATAATCCCCAGTGCGTACCCGACGTGTTTTTCTGGTGTATTCGTCGCTACCAACGCAATGGCGGCAGGTACGTAGCCGGCAAGCAAGCCCTGGAAGATCCGTAACACAAGAAACAAATAAGGGTCCGTAATCAAATACGTCAAAAAGTACAACAAAGCGAGGCTAAATCCAGAACGAATCAACATAGGCTTTCGTCCATATTTGTCCGCAAGAGAGCCCCAAAATGGCGAAATAAGTGCACTTGCTAAAAAAGTGATGCCAAACGAAATGCCGGACCAGGCCTCCAGATGCTCATTGACCCCCAGTGAAGTATGGAGGAAGATGGGCAAAAAAGGGATGGAGATGGAGTAGGCGGTGCTACAGAAAAATACCCCAATCCATAACACAATCAAATTACGTTTCCATGAAAATTCCATCTTTCTGTCACAACCTTTGCAGTTAAAAAGCAGGAATATTGTTATTGATCATTCTAGCACTGCAAAATGATGCTGACCAATTCGGAAATATGATCGGACTATTGCAAAAATGAAATAAGAGGAAATCTTGACTTCATTTGCACAAAAGGAAATCCCCTAACGACAAGAGATGGAGCTCTTGTATCCGTTAGGGGATATTCATTGAAAACGGCAAATTAATGTCCGGCAGGAGTACTTATACCCACACGATCAATCAATCGTTTGCTTTCTTCATTAAGTCCGGTGATGAGTACGAATTTGTCCAGTTGTCTGTATTTGTCTACGACCTTCGAGATAGCCGTAACAGCTGACAAATCCCAGACATGGGAACGAGAAAAGTCAATGATAATCTGCTGGGGATCATCCTGAAAGGAAAATTGGTCGACGAAGTGTGTCATGGTACCAAAGAAGAGCTGACCTGAGACGGTGTACACTTTTTCGCCCGTATCGCTCTCATAGGAGGAGGCATGCAACCGAGCCATCCTCCAGCCAAAAATGACTGCACTCAGGATCACACCAGAAATGACCCCTTTTGCCAAATCGTGCGTAGCGACGACGACGATCACCGTAGTAATCATCACAATGGCATCCCCAAAAGGAATTTTCCGCAGATCCCGTATAGACTGCCAGTTAAATGTCCCGATCGATACCATGACCATGACACCGACGAGGGCAGCCATCGGGATTTGTTTGACGACGTCCCCAAGCACCAGGATCAAGAACAAGAGAAAAATCCCTGCAACCAAGGTGGACAGGCGGCCACGCCCACCTGATTTCACATTGATAACGGACTGTCCGATCATGGCACAACCAGCCATTCCGCCAAAGAATCCGGTGATGATGTTGGCGATCCCTTGGCCTTTCACTTCCGTATTTTTGTTACTGCGCGTATCTGTCATCTCATCAAGAATGGCAGCAGTCATCAATGATTCCAGAATCCCGACCAATGCAAGTGGAAAGGAGTAAGGCAGTATGATCATGAGTGTTTCCCAGTTCAACGGGACACTAGGAAGGTGGAACATTGGCAATTGACGCGTGATTTCACCCATGTCACCGACGGTTCGTACATCAAGACCTGCCCAGATGGAAATGACAGTCATGAAAATGATTGCTACGAGAGCAGAAGGGACTGCTTTGGTGAGACGCGGCAACAAATAAATGATCGCAAGCGTTCCAGCCAGCATGACGTACATTACCCAGGTCGCCCCAATGAAATGGGGAAGCTGAGCCATAAAGATGAGAATAGCCAACGCATTGACGAAACCAATCACAACGGTATGAGGGACAAAGGTCATCAGCCTGCCGATTTTACAGGCCCCCAGTATCACTTGCAAAATACCGGTCAGAACAGTCGCCGCAAATAAATACTCGATGCCATGCTCCTTGACCAGAGTAATCATTAATAATGCCATAGCACCAGTAGCTGCCGAAATCATGCCTGGTCTTCCTCCGACAAACGCAATGATGACTGCGATGCAAAAGGAAGCGTACAATCCAACCATTGGATCGACACCGGCAATAATAGAAAAAGCGATGGCTTCTGGAATCAGGGCAAGTGCAACCGTAATACCTGCCAGTACGTCCGCACGTACGTTAGAAAACCATTCCATTTTTAGTTGTTGAAGGTTCAAATATGTTCCTCATTTCTGTATCGTATAGTGACTTTCCCCTTTCAGAAAAGTCGGGGCCGTTTTTCACAGTTTTTCATTATAGTAAAAAGGCTTCATCTTCGCCATTCTTTTTTTAAAGGAAACTGTAAAAAGGCAAAAAGATATACGACTTTCCGACCAAAAGTGCAGAGGGGAATTGAGCGGGTCGCTGAAACAAGTTATGATAAAAAATAAGTCTGAAATTTCAAAAAATAATTTAACTTTTATGATGAAGGGTGGATACGACGATGGCCAAGGATTGGAAGGATGCGAAGCAAGTACAAGAGAAGCATGAAGAATTGCTAGTGAAACCATCCGTAACCAGGCGGAAATTCCTCCAAAAAACAGCCATGCTAGGATTGGCGGCAGCCGTACCTGCTTCTCTCCTGACGCTTGGAACTGCTATTGGACAGGAGCCAGCGATAGAAGAAGGAAGCTCGTCGAAAAACGGCTCACCCCGAATGCCAAAGCTTGCAAGTGGTACGATTGTCGATGTTCCGGGAGTCAAAGTCGGACAAGTCCAAAATGAGGAGGCCTTGACTGGCTGTACAGTGATTGTTCTGGAAAAAGGATCAGCATGCGGGGTAGATGTACGAGGTTCTGCACCTGGGACACGAGAAACGGATTTGTTGAATCCGATCAATTCTGTCCAGGAGGTCAATGCAGTCGTTTTAACAGGGGGCAGTGCTTATGGATTGGATGCCGCAAGCGGTGTCATGCGTTATATGGAAGAACAGGGACAAGGCTACAACGTCGGAGTGGGCGTCGTCCCGATCATTCCGGCTGCGGTTATTTTTGATTTATCGATCGGCAGTGCCAAAATCCGTCCGGATCAACAAATGGGCTACGAGGCAGCACGTCTTGCCAGCAAACAGCCAGTCCAGCAAGGCAATGTCGGGGCAGGGACGGGTGCGACAGTTGGAAAAATGGCGGGGATGAAGCGAGCAATGAAGGGTGGGCTTGGAACAGCTTCTCGCCGTCTGCCAAATGGTCTCGTCGTAGGTGCAATCGTAGCGGTGAATGCCGTCGGAGAAGTGCGGTTACCCTCCACAGGAGAAATTTTGGCAGGAGCAAGGGGAGAGGATGGCAAGATCCGCGAAAGCCTGTCATGGATGATCGATGCGGCAACTCCCCCGGTTCCGGCAGGGACAAACACTACCATCGCAGTGGTTGCGAGCAACGCGAATTTGAACAAAGTACAAGCGAATAAAGTCGCGCAAATGGCGCATAATGGACTCGCCAAAACGATTCATCCGGTTCACACGATGAGTGATGGAGATACGATTTTTGCCATCGCCACAGGGGGCGTGGAGGCTTCGGTCAATCTCGTCGGGACGCTGAGTGTCGAAGTGCTGGCGGAAGCGGTTGTCAATGCGATCCTCTCTGCCAAAGGGGCGGGTGGGGTGCCTGCTTATCAAGATTTACGCTAAGTGACATTCAGGTTCGAGCCTCGCATTCCTTGATGGATAAGGAGGTTCGAACCGTTTTTTCTGCCAATGTGCTCCGTGAAGAAAAAAATTCCAATAAAACATCGATATAAAAGTCAAATCCATATATAATGAAAATGATTTTCAAAATCAAATACTTGATTGATGTTGTTCTTGAGAGAGGAGTTGCTGCTTCAATGCTTCGCAGATTTTTTTCTTACTATCGGCCTTATCGTGGATTATTCATCCTCGACTTCACGTGTGCAGTGTTCGTTGCCTTGTTGGAGTTGGGATTTCCGCTTGCAGTGAACATGGTTGTCGATCAATTACTTCCAAGTAAGGATTGGAACATGATCGTGTGGGCGTGCATTGGACTTTTGGCCTTGTATGGTCTTAACGCCGGGATGAACTATGTCGTCACGTACTGGGGACATATGCTTGGAATTAATATCGAGACGGATATGCGTAAGAAGCTGTACGACCATATTCAAAAGCTCTCTTTCCGCTTTTTCGATAATACCAAGACGGGGCATCTGTTATCTCGCCTAACGAATGACTTGATGGAGATCGGGGAGGTCGCGCACCACGGTCCAGAAGATCTGTTTATCGCCGTGATGACGCTAATCGGTGCTTTTCTCCTGATGTACAATATAAATGAAGAAATGGCACTGCTTACGTTTTTGGTGATTCCGCTCTTGATATTCTTCGTTGTTCACTTCAACCGTAAAATGACGAGAGCGTTCCACCGTCTGTACGGCGACATGGCGGATTTCAACGCACGTGTTGAGGACAACGTAGGCGGAATGCGTGTCGTACAAGCTTTTGCCAACGAGCAATTTGAAAACAAAAGATTTGCAGAGAACAACCAGCGTTTTCGGATCACCAAGCTGCTGTCCTACAAAATCATGGCCCAAAATATTTCCGTCAGTTACGTCTTGATGCGTTTAGTCAATTTGTTTGTCCTGATTTGCGGCAGCTGGTTTGTGATTCAAGGTGAATTGACCTATGGTGAATTTGTCGCTTTCTTACTGTTAACAAATGTATTTTTCCGTCCGTTGGAAAAAATTAATGCGATTATCGAGAGCTATCCAAAAGGAATTGCCGGCTTCAAACGCTACATCGAAATCATGGACACAGCACCAGATATTGCGGATGCTCCAGATGCGATCCAGGTAGAGTCCTTGAAGGGCGATATCTCGTACAAGAATGTTTCGTTTAGCTACGACCAAGAGTCTTCTGTTTTGCAAAACATCGATTTGAACATCCGGGCGGGCGAGACCATTGCGTTTGTAGGCCCTTCTGGAGCAGGAAAAACCACGTTGTGCAGCCTCTTGCCAAGATTTTATGAGATCGACGGGGGCAGCATCTCCATTGATGGAATGGATATCCGTCAAATCACGCTAGCGTCATTGCGCAGCCAAATCGGGATCGTTCAGCAAGATGTGTTCCTCTTTTCAGGGACGATTCGCGAAAATATCGTGTACGGAAAACTAAACGCTTCAGAGGAAGAGATCTGGGAAGCAGCACGTCTGGCTAAATTAGAAGAGTTTATCCGTTCTCAGCCTGCTGGTCTGGAGACGATTATTGGTGAACGCGGAGTCAAATTGTCCGGTGGTCAAAAACAAAGACTGGCGATTGCGCGCATGTTCTTGAAAAACCCGCCGATTCTGATTTTGGATGAAGCTACTTCTGCACTTGATACCGAAACGGAGGCGGCGATCCAGCAGTCCTTGCAGGAATTGTCCAAAGGACGTACGACATTGGTCATCGCACACAGACTGGCTACCATTAAAAATGCCGATCGAATCATCGTTGTAACGGAACAAGGCATTACCGAGCAAGGAAGCCATGATCAGCTCTTGGCTCGTGAAGGCATCTATAGCAGACTGTATCAAGCACAGTTTGGCACGTACCTCGACCAGTCAAACAGCGTTTTTTCTTGATAACGAATAGAGGGAGAGATTGTGTTGCAACAATGGGATGATGATTTTCTCGCACAGCGTTTTAATATTTCTTCCAAAAAGAGACCCAATACCTTATTTTCAATGAAGGCAAGAGATTTGGTAGACCCGACACATATGAATGAGCTCGTACAAATCTATGCTCCGTTAATCAAGGCACATGAGCTGACTGCTGCTGGTACTTACATCAGCAGTTGGCTCACGAGCCCTTCTCTCGGTCTTTCGTACATGATCTCTGTCTGGAATCGTGCACTTACCATGACGCTGGATCATATGACGATTGAATTGTTTTACGAGGATGACTATCCGCAATTCGCCTTCGTGATCCCGGCGTATGAAATCGTAGAAGCGCCTTTCAGCGAAGCAGAGCGTACAATCTGGCTGAAGGAATGCTATCGTGCGTATTTCCGAGACTTCCTGCACCCGTTGCTCACGACTCTTGCAAAGGTAACGGGAAACCCCGAAGCGATGCTTTGGGGGCAGTTCCCAACCAGGTACAATTACCATACGGATGCTTTTGTGGCGTTGGTAGAACAGGATAGCATCAAGCAGCAAGTAAGGGCTGACTACGATGTCCTCTGTAATCAATTGGAAGGCGAGAGCTTTGGATTGCAAAAAAATCCATTTAAGGTGAAGGTGCGTTGGATCGAGGATATGCGCGATCCGCAAGCGAAAGTGCGGATCAAGAACCAATGCTGTTTGTACTATAAGACGGGGGAGCAAAAGTATTGCTATACCTGTCCGCGGATAAAAGAAGAAGAGCGTGCTCTGATGAGAATTCGCGCGTAGCTGACCCTCCCATTGCGGAGGGTTTTTTCTATACACCTCGACGTATGGAAATTTCCTTTCCACTAGCAAAATCAAACCCAAGGCTAGGGACCATACGTGATCAGGCCTTGGGTTTTTCTCACTTACTCTTTCTTTGTTTGGTTATCGGAAAATTGTTGTTGAACAGCTTCCAAAAAACGCAGCCATGCCTCAGGTAGCTTGGGCTCTTCTGTAGGGCGGCGCATAGTGGAATTGCTGTCGTTTTGTTTCACTCGCTCCATTCTCCATCTATCCTTTCGTGTCTAGCCAATCATGGCGAAGGGTGAACAAATCCCGCAGCTCTTCCGTAGATAGCTCCGTGATCCAGCTTTCACCCGTCCCGACAATTTGCTGGCTCAACGATAGCTTTCTCTCCATCATCTCATCAATGCGTTCCTCAATTGTCCCGAGCGAGATGAATTTGTAGACGTGAACATTGCGCTTTTGTCCTATGCGATGAGCACGGTCAGTGGCCTGATTTTCTACCGCAGGATTCCACCAGCGATCTACGTGAATGACGTGGTTGGCTTCCGTCAAGTTCAAGCCGGTTCCACCCGCGCGCAAGGAAAGGATGAAGATGGCTCCGCGTTCATCGTCCGGAAGTGTCGGGTCTTGAAAACGAGCGATCATCTCATCGCGTTTTTCTTTCTTCGTGGCCCCATTAAGGAAGTAGACAGGTCCATAGCCTTGTCGTGTCAGCACTCGTTGGAGCAAATTGCCCATTTCGATGTATTGGGTAAAAATCAGGCAACGCTCTTTCTTTTGGCGAATATCCTCCACCAATTCCAGCAGTCTTTCCAATTTGTGCGAGCGACTGGCTTCATCTGTTGTGGAGATTTCATTCAAAATGAGGGCGGGATGGTCACACAATTGTTTGAGACGTGTCAATGTCGTCAGTATCAGACCGCGCCGTTCCATAGGGGAGGCTTTTTCCATACGATCAAACATATCTTGAATCGCTGTCTCATAAAGTGCGCCTTGCTCGGTGGTCAGCGGCACATATTCCTTACTCTCATTCTTGTCAGGCAAGTCGAGTTGAATGTTCGGATCGGTTTTCACACGACGGAGCAGGAAAGGCTGAATAAGTCGTTGCACTTGATTGATGAGCTGCTGGTCTTGGTCGCGCTCGATGGGGTGAACAAAGCGCTGGGTAAATTCCCCGAGACTTCCCAAGTAGCCAGGATTCAAGAAATCAAAAATGGACCAGAGCTCACTCAGACGATTTTCGATCGGAGTGCCTGTGAGAGCGATCCGATGCCATGCTTTCAAATCGCGCACAGCGGACGCTTGCTTTGTATAGGCGTTTTTAATATTTTGCGCTTCGTCGAGACAAATCGTATCCCATGTAACCATTCCTAGCTCCTGCTCATCCAAATGGGACAGGGCGTAGGAGGTAATCACCAGATCCGCTCCCTTGATCGCTGGCAAGAACGCTTCCTTCTTCTGGCGATCATTGCCATAGTGAATCATCACGTGAAGAGAGGGGGCGAAACGCTTCAGCTCTTTTTGCCAGTTGCCTATGACGGAGGTCGGACAGATTAAGAGAGAAGGCGTACTGGCTGGGCCATGTTGCTTGACATGTAGCAAATACGTAATGAATTGAACCGTTTTTCCCAATCCCATGTCATCGGCCAGACAAGCTCCCAACCCAAAGCGGCGTAAAAAGAACAGCCACGAACTGCCCTCCAGCTGATAATGGCGCAACGTCCCGTGAAAAGTAGATGGCTGCTCCATGATCGGGATACGCTTTGTTTCCTGCAATTGATTCAACAGCTCTCGCAAATGCTGGTTTAGCTGAACTTCAACAGATAGAGAAGTGTCGAAATCGAACTCATCATCGGGTAGCTCCTCAACCTCCACAGTAGGGGCGAGGTGCATTCTCATGACATCGCGCAGCGTCATGCCGTTTTTCGCTTTGTTTTTCTTGAGCGCTTCCTGTAGCTGCAAGAATAGATCGGGAGTCAATTGTACCCAATGCCCGCGAATTTTCAGCAGGCGCTGTTTTTGTTTAATGAGTTCCTCAAATTCCTCTTCGCTGAGCTCCACAGGTCCCAAGGCGAGCTTCCATTCGAAATCCATAAGCTGGGAGACACCCAGGAAGGACTGTCTGCTAGCTCCGACAGAGGATGTAATTTTGGCTTTTAGCTTCGGTTTAACCCGGCGCACTTGTTCCCACCATGCTGGCAGAAAGACGTGAATGCCTGCTTGCACCAACTGCAAACTGCTCGAAGTCAAAAAGATCCATGCTTGCTCGTTCGTCAGTCGGGTGAGAAAACGGATTTGATTCTTCTGGGTGTCTTTTTGCCAAGGGAGAATCTCTTTGCATTTGGCCAGGTCCGTGAGAAAACGATTCCAGTGTTCACGCCAGTCAGCAGGGATGCGAGCGGTGGCTACTCCCTCAGCCGTCAACTGGTGTGGCTCTATGAGAAATAATTGATCGGGCTCTTCACGATTCTGCAAATACACTTGGAGTTGCCAGTCATTGGGGTGCTCCTCAGCCTCGACGATTTGCAAGCATGTGCGAAACGGTGTTGTATCTGGCAGCCAGCCTATCGATTGCAACCATTCTTGTTCCTGAAGGTGTGGAGAAAGCTCCGCGCCCATGACGTACAGAGCCGGGTATTGCGTCAACAGCTGCTCCCACTTTCGCCCGATCTCGCCAGTACCTTGCAAGGATTCCTCCACGACGAGCGAAAGCCACCTGTGTCCATACTCCGGAAAATCGTCGGAATTATGCAGGGCTCTCCAGCCGATATGTCCTTTTTTCCAGGAAGAAAAATCAGGGGCAATGGAGCCTTCTGCGAGCGAATCACGGATCATTCCCGCGACATGCGTAAATTGTTCAAATGGCGTGCTGGATGAATAGGTCCGATGCAAAAGCCACTGGGGGGAGACGAAAAAGGAGAGGGCCTTGGCAGGGCTGAGCAATACGCCATGCTCGTTTTTGTCCAGGAAGGTTCCGTAATAGGATGACTCATCCCACGCAAACAGTGTTCCTGCCAATTCTTCTGGATCGACCACCGCTCCTTGCGTGTCTTTACCAGTAATCAAGAATTGTCCGTCTGCCAAAAGCTCTCCGTCTAGAACCAATGTAGTGACGGTATTCATAAGTTGAAATTTCCTCTCCTTAGCTCTTCTTGAAAAGCACGTAACCGATTATGTTTGGCAGATAATTGTTCCACGTATTTTTCCCAGCGCGCATCTTGGTTTGCCCTGTTGTAAATCGTCCTTACCTTTTTCATGAGCTTGATCGCTTCTTTGTAGGCCGTTCGATTACGTTCCGCAATGAGCCTGTTCACCTCGCGCAAATAAAAAGGGAAGAGCAGAGTTGGCTCGGCTTCCTCGATTTCTTTCACCTGCACGATCGAGATATCTGCCATAGGCACTTGAAACGACATTTGCAAATCAATCCATTGCTGAAACTGTCGTTCTTCATATAAATAGGCGGCATATTCGTGATAACTGCTCGGTAAGAACTGCTTCAGCTTGGCCCCGCACTCAGCGGATCGTCCCACTTGCTCCATCGCTTCCTGCCAAATGGCGATAACGAGTCGGTAATGCTGTGTCTCGGCTTGACCGATTAAGGATGTCAACGAAGCAGTCCAATCGAGAAATCGCTGCCATTCTCCATTGCGAGCGAATGATTTCATATAGGATAAGTAAAAGGAGAGGTTCAAGCGGCTCATTCTTTTCCAGATTTGTAGAGCAGCTTCGTCCTCCTTTTCCATGACATAAAAGTGGGCACGGAGCAGCAGCGCTTTTTCCTTTTCGTCGGCAGAACTGTTTTCATCGTTGATAAGCTCATCCAGCACATGGATCTCCTCTTGTATCCACTCTGGCTTCTTCAATAGCATCCACCATAACATTTGATAGGCGAATATCCAGTAGAGGGAGGTGGCTTCGTTTTCTTTCAATTGCTTGGTCAGCTGAAGAGTATCAACGATGGCATCCTGATGGTCAGTTAAAAGAGCAGGGATGTCTGCAAAGTACAACGTTCCTTCTAATTGATCCAATAGCCGCTCGGCTGTCTGAACCAAATCGAGGAACCAGTATGATTGGCGGTACGTTTTAACGTATTGTGTCAGCTTCATGAGATGAAACAGATTGGCATGAATGACAAAGAGTTGTGCCCGATCCTTCGGCCACGAGGCAGCAACACTCAACACATTTTGATAGCTCGATAATAATTCAGAGGAAGCTCGATACGATTCCATGGCCGCAAACAGATTGCGTGTCCAGCTCTCAAAAAATGCCCACCACTCTTTGACGGAGCTGTTCGCGGTAAGCGGCGAGGAAACAGACGCTGTATCCTGCTGAGCAGGAGCGGTATGGCTGTATTTATAAGTAGGAATCAGCAGATGAGGAGAAAAAGTAGCTCGTCTTGGTTGTTGGGAGCGGGTCAAAAATGTGCGAGGATTCTCGAACACGCTGTACATCTGAAAAAAAGTAGCAGCAATATGCTTGCAAATGCGCGAATAAGGGCACGTACAAGTGCTGTTTTGAACCGTTTCCATATCGAGGCGAACATGATACACCTCGGAACCCTGAACATCACTTGTCAAATATTGACCTTGTTCTACGCGTGTATTGAAGACGGCGCCATCTGAAAAGTACGTATAGCCCCGTTCAATGATGTGTCCTTCGACGGCAATTAGGATTTGCTCGCCTACCTGTATCGCTTGTTCCCGAGTCAACTCTCTTTGCAGCATGTAGTCAGATCCTCCGAACGAAGTGTCATCCCTCCATTATAACCCAAAATGCGGAGAATGGAAAAAGATGCGTGTGTTCGAAGCATCAATAAAATGGTTTGGGCGATAAGCGGAAACAATGCTTAATTTTTGCGGGAACTGGGTGTATACTTTACACGTCGAACGAAAAGCAACTAAACGCAATGTGTTTAATTGTCTTTGGTTGTGTTTGTACAACAAGAGAGAGAAGGGGCACACATGCTATCGATTTCGATTCTGCTCGTACTATCGTCTGGCCTTGCGCACGCAGTCTGGAACCTGTTCACGAAAAAAAGTGAGAACAAAATGGCGTTCCTTTTGTTGATTACATTGCCAACAACTGTGATTCTCTTGCCTGTTCTCATATGGGAATGGATACACTTGCAACTGACATGGTCTTTGGTTCTATTTCTGTTTATGTCCTTTTTCTTTCAAGGATGCTATATCTTGTTGATTTCAAAGGCGTATACATACGGGGATATCTCACAGGTTTACCCTATCATGAGGGGGACGGGGACGCTTCTCATTCCGTTTTTCAGCGCGATTTTCTTTCAAGAGTATTTATCGGTACCGGGATGGCTAGGAGTCATTTGCATTGTGATCGGAGTCTTCGCCATTAGTGGGATGATAGGCACAGATCGTCAGGCTCAACCAGTGAATCCGCTCGCCCTGCAATACGCTGTTGCTGTTGGACTATGCATTACAGGGTACACGTTAACCGACAAGCAAATCGTCCAACAATTATCTCCATTCGCTTTATTGGAAATAACCAACTTTGCCTGTCTGATTGTCGCTGGGGGCTTCGTATGGAAGAAGGGACTCATTCGCCGTGAGTGGCAAAAAAACTGGCGAACGATTGTACTCGGTGCCGTCCTGTCACCAGGCTCATATTTGTTGTTTTTGTTTGCCATGACATTGGCACCGCTGGCAGCTATTGCGCCCATTCGTGAGGTAAGTACGGTTTTTGGTACGCTGCTCGGGGTTTTCTTGTTAAAGGAGCGACAACGCGTATGGCGTCTGTCCATGTCTTTGATGATCACGATTGGCATTATTTCGATTGCCCTTTGGGGTTAAAGGATGAGAAAGAGTCGGCTGGGAGAAATCCTGTCTGGCTATTTTTTTTGCTAGCAGGGAAAGATGAAGTGGTAAGAAAAAACGGCTAAGGATGATCAAAATGGATGCAAAAACGGTTGCTCCGATCACTCATAAGCGGACGAAAAAAAGAAGGATCGCACTAAGAGCTCTCGGAATCGTCATTGGAGCTTTGTTGGTGGCAGTCGGGCTGGAAATCTTTCTGGTTCCAAACAACATCATTGACGGTGGTGTAACTGGTGTTTCCATTATGGCCTCAAAGCTGACGGGAGGCCCGCTCGGATTATTTTTATTCCTGCTGAACCTGCCTTTTTTACTTATTGGCTACAAGCAAATTGGCAAGACATTTGCCGTCTCTACGCTGGTCGGTGTCGTTGTGATGTCGTTGGGGACGAACTACCTCCATCATGTCCCTAGCTTGACGGACGATTTACTTCTCTCTGCTGTTTTTGGCGGAATCATCATCGGAATCGGTGTGGGACTTGTCATTCGTGCGGGCGGTTCCCTGGATGGAACGGAAATTGTTGCAATCCTGATGACGAGGAAAAGTCCGTTTTCGGTCGGCGAAATGGTCATGTTTTTTAACATTTTTATTTTGGGCAGTGCCGGCTTCATTTTTGGGTGGGACCGGGCCATGTACTCGTTAATTGCTTACTACATCGCTTATAAAATGATCGATATTACCATGGTCGGACTCGAACAATCCAGATCAGTATGGATCATCAGTGATTATCCAGCAGAAATTGGCGATGCGTTAACGGCGAGACTGGGGCGGGGAATTACCTATTTGAATGGAGAAGGTGGATACTCCGGAGATGACAAAAAAGTCATCTTCTGTGTCATCACCCGTTTGGAAGAAGCGAAGCTGAAATCCATCGTGGAGGAAATCGATTCCTCTGCCTTTTTGGCAATCGGTCATATTCATGATGTTTCTGGTGGACGGTTTAAGAAAAAGAATATTCACTAAAACCTTACGTACAAATTACCCCTGAGCCAGTAGGTAGAACGACCTAATTGTTAAGGGGTAAAAATGTATTGACGAAAATAACTGAATTCATTTAATATTGTGTCATGCCAAAATACAAAATAATGTTCCGTATTTTGGGACAAGCGAATGGTGATGAAAATGGACAAAACAGAAAAAACGGCAAACCGAAGTGTGTTAAAAACGCTAGAGTTTCTAGAATATTTTATCCAAAACAGTGAATTAAGCCTGGCTGAGCTTGTCGAGTTGTCAGATATGCCGAAGAGTACGGTGTTTCGAATTCTTCAGACGCTCGAAATGCGCGGCTTTGTCTCCAAAACGACCACTCATAATCCGCCTAAATACCAATTGGGATTGAAGCTGCTGGAGTTTGGGAACATTGTCGCCCAACGGCTGGAGATCAGGAAAATCGCGCTCCCGTATATGCAGCAGCTACGAGATACGGTGGATGAGGCAGTCAACTTGATTATTCGCGATCAAGACGAAGGGGTGTACATCGAAAAAGTCGATACCCGCCAGTATGTTCGTGTATATACGCAGGTAGGTAGAAAATCACCGTTGTACGCAGGTGCATGCCCGCGCATTTTACTCTCATTTATGCCGGATCATGAGATCGAAGAATTATTGAACCGGGTAGACATGAAGAAAATCTCACCAGACACAAATATAGACAAAGATTTGCTATGGCAATGGATACACGATGCACGTAAAAACGGCTATACAGTCAGCTACGGTGAATTGGAGCCGGATTCCGCAGCAATTGCCGTACCTATTCGAGATTTTACGGGAGAAGTAATAGCAGGTTTGAGCTTGGCTGGAGCTACATCACGCTTTCAGATCGATCGATTGGGGTATTTGGTAGAGGAGACAAAAGCAGTAGCGAATAAAATCATGAGCAAGCTGGGCTATTCAGATGCAAAGGCGGGACTTTGATGCTGGAAATCAAAAATCTTCAGACGAGATTCCGAACCGATAATGGAGAAATTACCGTTTTGGATGGAGTTAGTTTTCAAATCAACAAAGGTGAAACGATTGGAGTAGTAGGGGAGTCGGGCTGTGGGAAAAGTGTCACCTCTCTATCCATCATGGGGCTTCTGCCGAGAACCGCGCGAATCACCGGAGGAGAGATCCTGTACAACGGTGAAAACCTGGTTGCCTTTTCCAAGGATCAGATGAGGAAGGTACGAGGAAAAGAGATCGCGATGATTTTTCAAGAACCGATGACCTCACTCAATCCGGTTTATACAATCGGGGCGCAGATCATGGAGCTCGTCTTGAATCATACAAGTATGAACAAAAAACAAGCCAAAGAGCATGCGATCCAAATGTTGAAGCTGGTCGGGATTCCGAGAGCGGAAGAAATCGTTGATGAGTATCCCCATCAGCTATCTGGCGGGATGAGACAGCGTGTGATGATTGCGATGGCGATGTCCTGTAGTCCCTCTCTATTGGTTGCAGATGAGCCTACGACCGCACTAGACGTGACCATTCAGGCGCAGATTCTTGACCTGATGAGAGAGTTACAGCAGAAGAGCGAGATGACCATCATGCTGATCACGCACGATCTTGGTGTGGTAGCAGAGATGTGCGATCGGGTGGTCGTCATGTATGCAGGGCAAGTCGTCGAGGAAGCCGAGGTAGAAAAGCTATTTGCTACTCCAAAGCATCCGTACACGGTTGGTTTGTTGGGTTCGATCCCAGATATGGACACAGAGCAGGAGTACTTGTTTACGATTGGCGGGACCGTTCCGAGTCCAGGTCAGATGCCCCCAGGATGCCGTTTTGCTGAACGATGCCAGAAGGCTATGGACAAATGCTACGAGCAAGCTCCACCGTTATTCGATGTGAACGATGGTACAAAAAGCAGATGCTGGCTGTATGAGTAAGCGGAAAGGACGTGAATCTTTTGGAAAAATCAGAATGTAAACCCTTGCTTGAGGTGAGAGGGTTAAAAAAATACTTTCCGATTCGTAGTGGTTTAATGAAGAAGGTAACGAATCACGTCAAAGCTGTTGACGATCTCTCTTTTACCGTTGCAACAGGGGAAACACTCGGAATTGTAGGTGAATCCGGTTGCGGGAAGTCAACCACAGGCAGAGCCATTCTACGATTGCTCGAGCCTACGGGTGGCGAAGTGATTTTTCAAGGAGAGAATTTAGCGGCACTTTCCCCAAATGAGATGAGGATGAAGCGAAAGGATTTGCAAATCATTTTCCAAGACCCGTTCGCATCCCTCAATCCGCGAATGACAGTTGGGGAGATCATTGAAGAGCCGATGATCATATTCGAACTGTATGAAACGTCAAAAGAACGCAAGGAAAAAGTAGCGGAATTGATGAGGGTTGTCGGTCTGAAACCAGAAAATTCGGAACGCTTTCCTCATGAGTTTAGTGGCGGTCAGCGACAGCGGATCGGCATTGCACGTGCGCTAGCGCTTAATCCCAAGCTGATTGTGGCAGATGAGCCAGTATCTGCGCTCGATGTATCGATTCAATCCCAGGTATTGAACCTGATGAGGGATTTGCAAAAGCAATACGGACTCACTTACATATTCATCTCTCACAACTTGAGCGTCGTGAAGCATTTTTGCGACAGGATCGGAGTGATGTACCTGGGACGGATGGTTGAGCTGGCACCTAAAAATGCGTTATATGAAGAGCCACTGCATCCTTATACACGCTCATTACTGTCCGCAGTTCCGATTGCCAAGCCAAAAACGAAGCGTGAGCGCATCATCTTGACTGGAGATGTACCGAGCCCTGCGAATCCTCCGAGTGGCTGCACGTTCCATACGCGTTGTCCTGATTGTATGGAAATTTGCAAAACGGACAAGCCCGAATTTCAATCGATGGGCGATGGTCGATATGTTGCCTGTCATTTGTATAACCAATAGGAACAAATGACAGCTATCATATTTTTTCAACATGAATTCCAGAACGAAAAGAAAAGGGGGACTTTTTTTGAAAAAGAAGATAGGTATCACCGCTTGCTCCGCATTACTCGTGCTAGCTGCTGCTTTGGGCGGATGTTCGAGTAAGCCAGCTGACACGAGCACACAGCCAAATCCGCAATCTAAGACAGAAGCGCAAGCTCCGGCAAAAAATGAACTTACACTTGGTGTGAATGGAGATCCGCACTCTTGGGATCCGATTGATACGTTTTTGCTTGATTGGAGTACTGTAGCAACATCTGTATTTGAAGGCTTAGTCGAACGTACCACTGACTTGAAAATCCAGCCAGGACTCGCTGAATCGTGGGAGTTCAAGGATGACAAGACACTTCAATTTAAACTTCGTCAAGGAGTTACCTTCCACAACGGTGAGCCATTCAACGCGGAAGCAGTGAAATTTACATTTGATCGCCTGCTTGGTGAAGAAGGGAAAAAAGGACCACAGCAAGCGAACTATGCTTCGATTGACCGAGTAGAAGTGGTGAACGAGTTTACAGTCAACATGATTCTCAAGGAAAAAGATCCTGTACTCCTTACAAAGCTGGCAGGTTATGGCGGTGTGATCGTTCCGCCTAAGTATTATAAGGAAAAAGGGGACGAGTACTTTAACACGCATCCAGTAGGTACGGGTCCTTTCAAAATGGATAGCTATGAAAAAGATAACAAGGTTGTACTGGTGAAAAATGAAAACTATTGGAAGCAAGGTCAACCGAAGCTGGAAAAAGTAACGTTCCGTTTTATTCCAGAAGCGACTACACGTCTAGCTGAAATGCAAACAGGTGCCATCGACATTATGAAAAAAGTCGAGATTAGCCAAACAGAATCCATCAAGGGCATGTCTGAACTTGAACTGATGCAAGTCGGTTCGCCAACCGTTTATTCCATTCGTTTCAATACATCGATGAAGCCAGTCGACAATGTAAAAGTCCGTGAAGCGATTGCTTACGCGATTGATGCGGACTTGATTATCGAAACGCTGCTCGGCGGATATGGTAAGCGCGTCAATTCATTCCAAAGCGATATGTCTTTCGGCTATGATCCTAACCTGCCATTACGTAATTATGATCCAGAAAAAGCAAAACAACTGCTAGCAGAAGCAGGTGTGAAGGAAGGAACTGAGCTTGATCTCTTCCTCCCTGGTACAGATGCTACGTTTAAAGAGGTAGCACAAGCGATCGAAATGCAATTAGGTCAAGTCGGTCTCAAGGTGAAGCTGAATCTGGTGGACGCCTCCACATTTACTTCTGACCTCATTCCGAACGGAAAAGCAGGACATATGTACCGGAATGGCTGGGGTGGATGGACGCTCGACTTTGATAATACTGCCTATCTGATGTATCACAAAGGCGAGTTCTGGAACCCTGATTTCTATGACGAAAAAGTAGAGGAGCTTTTGAAAGCAGAACGCTCCACGTTTGACCAAGAAAAGCGTCTGGCAGCATTTAAAGAGCTGAATCAACGTCTGTATGAGCTAGTCCCAGATGTACCGCTCTATCAATCGATCAACCTGTGGGCTGTAAACAAACGCGTAAAAGGCTTCCAACCTCCGACAGATGAACGTATCGATTTGCGCGAAGCATCGGTTGAATAAGGAATGTTTTGAACAGGGGAGTAGAAGATGTCTCTTCTATTCCCTTCATTTTTGATAAAGGAGGAGCGGGATGGCAGCCTTTTTAATTAGACGTCTACTACATAGTGTTTTTGTCGTTCTTGCTATTACTCTTGTCATTTTTGTCCTGGTGCGAATGACTGGTGACCCAGTATCGATCATGTTTCAAGCAGGTGAGCCTACCAAAGAGGCAATTACTGAGCTTCGGCAAAATCTCGGTCTGGACGAGCCCGTTCATGTACAGTTCGGGCTTTATTTAAAAGATATGTTTACCGGTAATTTTGGCACCTCTTTCCGAACGGGTGAGAGCGTGATCGACATGATGAAGGAGAAAATGGGAGCAACTTTGCTGCTTGCCTTCGGGGGAATGTTTGTCGCCTTGTTGATTGCGATTCCAGTAGGTATCATTTCTGCCGTTTACAGAGGCAGTGTAGCTGACTTTTTGGGACGCATTTTTTCATTGCTAGGAATCTCTTTTCCTAACTTTTGGTTAGGGATCATGTTAATCATCATATTTGCCGTTAAGCTGGGCTGGTTTCCTGCTTCTGGTTACGAAGGTCTGGAGTATTTGGTTCTGCCTTCCGTTGCACTCGGACTCATCTTGTCAGGGATTTTGGCTCGATTAGTTCGCTCTTCCATGCTAGAGGTAATGAATCAGCAATATATCAATACGGCCCGTTCCAAAGGGATCAAGGAATGGCTTGTCATCATCAAGCATGGCTTACGAAACGCATTAATCCCAACGGTAACCTTTATTGGACTGCAATTTGGAACGTTGTTAGGCGGTACCGTGATTATTGAGCAGGTTTTTTCATGGCCAGGTATCGGGCGTATGCTGATTGACGCGATATCGCAACGTGACTTTCCAGTGATTCAAGGCTCTGTGATTATCTTGTCTTTTTTGATGATCTTCGTGAACCTGTTGGTTGATATCAGTTATGGCTTTATTGATCCACGTATTAGGCAGGGAGGAGGAAAAAGCGAATGACTACAGCGACAGTTACAAACAATCAGACCAATCCACCAATCAAAAAACGTGGAAAATGGAGCAAGATGGGCAGAAGATTCGTTCGAAATCCGTGGGCAATGACGGGGATGTTCTTGCTTATGCTTGCCGTCGTATCCGCACTTTTCGCTCCGGTAATTGCGCCATCCACTCCTGATAAAGCTGATTTGCGTGCACGGCTGGTTGCTCCCTCGTGGATGGACGATACTGGGAAATCCGAGTATTTGCTAGGTACCGATCAGGTAGGACGTGACTTACTGAGCCGAATCATTTACGGAGCGCGAATATCGTTATTGGTTGGTGTTGTATCCGTACTGATTTCCTTAGTTATCGGGGTGATTCTGGGCCTCATCGCAGGCTTTTACGGACGCTGGGTAGATGATCTGTTAATGCGCTTGGCAGATGTACAGCTGGCATTCCCTTTCATTTTGTTTGCGATTATTGTCATGACGGTCTTTGGGGCAGGTCTATGGAAGCTCATACTTGTTCTGGGGATCAGTAACTGGGTAGGCTTTGCACGCCTGGTTCGAGGACAGGTCATGAGTGTAAAAGAAATGGAATACGTCCAGGCTGCAAAAGCAATCGGGGCTACGAATTTGCGGATCATCAGAAAACATGTCCTGCCAAACGTTTCTTCTTCGATCATCGTATTGGCAACGTTAAATGTAGCCACCAACATTTTGTTGGAAGCATCGTTGACGTTTATTGGGTTGGGTGTAGACCCTTCGATTCCTACATGGGGAGGCATGCTGGCAGACGGTCGCAACTATCTGGAGACGGCATGGTGGGTTGCTACTTTCCCTGGCATCGCCATTATGATTACGGTGTTTGGAATTAACCTGCTGGGCGATTGGCTGCGTGATGAGCTAGATCCAAATCTGCGCGTGTAAGGGGGCTAACCAATGAGAGGGCTAGGTGATATTTTTACAACGAAAGGGTTAGTTGCGGACCGAAACAATGATGGTGTAGCTGATTCATTGTCTGTTTCCTTCTGTTTTCAAACGGGAATCGTCGTAGAAGGATTCATTGATTTTTGTGCCCGATTAGGCCTTGAAACAAGTGAGCTGGATCTGCCTTCCATTCATTTTGAAGATTCACCGATGGTTGCTAGCAGCACGAAAAGCGGTGAGTGGCTTTGCACAGTATGTATTGAGCCATCCTGCGACGTGGATGATGCTTCATGCACTCTCGATCGAGGGAACAATCGAATTGCTTTCGTTGGTGGAAGCGAGGAGAGTCTTAGCCGATTACTGCGCTGGATGGCGGCGTATTGGACAGATGCAGTACCTGCAACCACTTCACTCGGTGACATTGAAAGGATTCGTTGTTCTTTACATGAAGTTCAACTATATGTTTGTGCGGATGCTTCACCTGTCTATCAAATTGCGATAGCCCAGTACGGGCTGATGAGCTCGCATGAGGGAAGTCCTATCGTAGAGAGACCAACTCCGCTTGATAGTCTGGCAGAGCTTTGGACGACGGCAGGGTTCTATCAAGCAGGGCGTACGGATTTAACGAGTCGGACAGATGTATTTTTTACAGGGATCCATACTGCAGAGGCGGTTATGTCTGCCGCCCGCTTTGCAGCTCGGATTGGTCTAGCCTCGACCGGGATACTTTTCCCGCTCACAGGAGAAGCAAATCGGATTGCGGAGCTCACCTTTTCTTTACACATGAATGGTGAAGCACCTCTAGCAAGTGGAGTGGTCGAAGTAATCCCAGACCCTAAAGAAAAGACAGCAAGAGTCATCCAGCTTTCAGGGGGAGGACAAGCGATTGTTGCTGCGCTTGATTATTTCGGGACTGCCACTTCGCACCGACTCGGGGGGACTTTTGGTGCATGGGAAGTATCAGACGAGCCAAAAGAGAAGGAATTCCCTTTATTTATAGAGAAAACATGGAAAGATCAGGGCGAACGAAATGAGATAGAACAGTTGTTTCATGAGCAGTTGATCGCGATTGTTAGTCAAAAGGAGACGGACGGGTGTTTATCTTCTCCGCTTGCGGTCACCGCGTTTTTGTCAGAACCAAAAGAGATTCGACGTGCGTTGGAGCGATGCTGGAAGAGCGCAATCACGGAGCTGCTTCCGGATAACGATAGTACGGTACATATTCACTCTGCTTTTAAACCAGGCTTGTGCTGGATAAAAGAAACGATTTTGCCGTCTCTTGTACGTACAGGGGAACGAGTAGAACGAATTTTGATCTCTTTCCAACGAGAAGAAAGAGAAGGAGGCATGGAGCTTTCTCATCGATGGCTTCAAGAATTATACCCGGTTGATCAGTTGTTGGAAAAAGAATTGGGCTTGTCCTTGTCGCAAGTATCATTCGTGATGGATGAGAACCTACCTTATACTTACCAAGTCGAGGCTTGGGGAGTCGGGTTGGAGCACTTAGGTACATGGAATTTGGATGTACCTGTATCCACAGTGCCGTATGCCGACGAGCAAAGTCGAGCTTATCCAACTACGTCAGGACTCTTCTTCTCCTATGGAACAACAAAAGAACAATTCTTGGTTCCTACGGATCGGGAGAGGTTTTGGCAATTCTATACGCAGCAATTTTTACCTGAGTTGACGGAAGGATTGTTATGTAAACAAAATGAACCGTATCACGGAAACATTCCGCTCTTTCATTCGATAGAGGTAACCGTCACTATGAGTGAACAGGAAGAACGGCTAGACATAGACGAAGAAACAATATCGTCGTTAGAAGCGTTGCATGAAGATATTTATTTTTATACGCTGGACTACTATGCGTATTTGGGTGAAAGAAAAACGGGAGTGGCGTGGAATTCTCCTGGGGCGGTGCGACCATTTGTAAAGGTCAAACCAGGAAGCTCTCCAGTGGCAACCATTCGCGTAAAAGAATATAAAGAGGAACCAGCTTTCTCTATCAAAACGACTCATTTATACTTCGAGGCAGAGCAATCTGCTCCTGTAAAAGCACGCATCCAGAGAACGAACGAAAAGAGTACCAGCATCGAAGAACGGAAGCTTCCTAATCTACACCGAAACCATCATCCAGATATGTGCGAATGGGCAGAGCTGGCTACACATCCGTCTGTGCATATCTGGGAAGTAGAGAAATCGTTTGAAGGAAGGCCGATTTTTGCAGTGGAAGTAACAGCACCCCAGATTTCTACATACGTATCAACTCACAAGCTATCTTTGTATAAACCAACCATTTTGCTCGAAACCGGACATCATCCAAACGAGGTTTCCAGTATGCCTGCTGCACGTGAACTGGTGGCAGAGCTCATAACCGAAAAAATGGATTTGCTTACTCGTTTCAATCTGATCGTGATTCCATTTGCCAATCCGGATGGGGTCGCACTTCATCAAGAGCTCGTCAAAGATAATCCATTTTGGAAGCATCATGCTGCCCGTTATAATGCCGTTGGATTAGAATATACCAATCACCGTTTTCAGCCGAGTGTTTTTGGCGAATCGCGGGTAGTTCCCCAACTGTTTTATCGCTGGTTGCCGGATGTGATCATTGATGATCACGGAATCCCTTCGCATGAATGGACACAACCATTCGCAGGGTACAATAGCCCGCCGAGATTCCCAGTATCCTATTGGTTGCCGATCTCACTCTTTTACGGAATTGGCCGCGAGATGGAGCGATCTGACTATCCTCATCATGCTGTCGCTCTTGATACGGTTCAAAAGGCAGCCGAGGAAGGGCTGAGACATCATCCGCGTCTGTGGAACAAAAATAAACGCTTTATCGAGCGCTACATTCGGTATGGACATAATTGGGAGCCCGCCATTTTCCCATTGCCTACTGATCAAGATTTCTTGTTTTATCGTTGGCCTACAAAGCCGAACAGAACCTCTCCTTCTTTACTCTCTCGTTTTCCTGAATGGGTGACGCTTGATTTAATAACGGAAGCGGCTGATGAGACGGTCGCGGGAGGAGCATTGCGAGATTGCATAGAAACACATAAAGTTTTCAATCGTGCTGTCATGGAGTGTGTGGCATCCAGCCCACGGCGTGTTTCGCGACAGTATAGACAAGACCATATTCGACTCACACGAATGAGACCGATGCGGATCGGAGGAGGCAATTATGAAGACCATTTTAGTAACAGGGTTTGATCCTTTTGGTGGAGAAATGGTTAACCCTGCTTGGGAATCAGTAAAAGAGCTGGGAAAAATCGAGTCTGATTTGTATAAAGTAGAGCTGCGCCAAATTCCTACGGTTTTTGAAAAATCTATCGAACATCTGTACACAGCGATAGATGAAACGAATCCGGACATCGTGTTATGTATCGGTCAAGCAGGTGGACGAGGAGATATTGCGGTTGAGCGTGTAGCGATTAACGTCAATGATGCTCGAATCCCGGATAATGAAGGAAATCAGCCGATTGATACACCGATCAGGGAAAATGGTCCTACTGGCTACTGGTCTACATTACCAATCAAAGCGATTGTACACGAGTTAAAACAACAAGGAATTCCGGCTTCCATATCGCAGACGGCGGGTACATATGTGTGCAACCATCTTTTTTATGGATTGATGCATTACCTTGCTGAGAAAGAAGCTTCCGTACGCGGCGGGTTCATCCATATCCCTTATTTGCCTGAACAGGCAGCAAGGCAAGCAGGGCAGCCAAGCATGGCGTTAGAAACAATTGTAAAAGGCTTGCGATTGGCAATCGAGACGACCATATCTAATGATCGAGATATTGTCATGGAAGGCGGACAAATTAGCTGAGCAGGAGGAGAAACCCTCCTCCCTTCCATTCATGTGGCAGTGCCGATATTCGAAAATGGAGGGAAAACCGTTGCCTAGATATGAATTCTCTCCTCTTGGGGACTCGGGTGTCATGGTCAAACTAGGAGAGGTTATCGATCAACAGACCCATGAGAAGGTCATCCAATTCTACGAATACCTACAGGAGCATCCTTTCCCCGGGATGATCGAATCTGTACCTGGCTTTACGACTGTTACAGTCTATTACGATCCGATTACTCTTTTCGATCCACTTGATGATATTTTGCCATACGATCGTGCTGTTGCTATTCTTGAGCAAATGTCGCAGCAAATCTCCAACACTCACTCTAAAGAGTACAGACTGGTAGAAATCCCGGTTTGTTATGGTGGGAGCTTTGGGCCGGATCTAGAAGTTGTTGCCAAACAAAATGGTCTTAGTATAGAGGAAGTGATTTCGATCCATTCGACAACAGAGTACCTGGTGTACATGATCGGATTTGCTCCTGGCTTTCCGTATCTCGGTGGAATGGATGAGCGACTGGCTACGCCGCGACGTTCCTCGCCACGACTATCTATTCCGAAGGGTAGTGTAGGAATCGGAGGATTGCAAACAGGTATTTATTCGATAGAGAGCCCAGGTGGGTGGCAAATTATCGGAAGAACACCATTGAGCTTATTTCAGGCAGGTGAAAGTTCTCCAAGTCTCTTGTGCGCTGGTGATAAAGTTCGTTTCCGTCCTATCTCCGAGCGGGAATACGATAACGGGGAGAAGGTGTACTAAGTGAGTGTAGAGGTGATTACGCCAGGACTTTGCACAACCGTTCAAGATACAGGTAGATTTGGCTTTCAGCAGTATGGGGTCAGTGTCAGTGGGGTGATGGACAAACAAGCTGTACAGATTGCGAACATGATAGTTGGCAATCAACAAACGGATGCGGTTCTGGAGCTGACGATGAGAGGTCCAAGCTTGTTGTTTCATAAGGACATGCTAATAGCCATTTGTGGTGGTGACTTCAAAGTCACGATCAATGATAGATCCGTCCTGCCCAATCGAGCAATCTGGATCAGGAGTGGAAGCATCTTGAAGTTTGGCCTTGCCCAGGAAGGCTGTCGCGCCTATCTCGCAGTCGCAGGCGGATGGGATGTGCCACTTTTGATGGGAAGTCGTAGTACGAATCTCCGTGGAAGCTTCGGAGGCTTTGCGGGTAGAATGCTTGCGGCAGGAGATAAGCTAGTTCAAAGCTCTCCAGGTGCATTCAGCCAATTTCTCGCTAACCAATTGGAAAAAAAGGCAGGAGCGGCTCCCTTCTACCAAGCGAATTGGTTTATTCCTTCAAATACGTTTGTAAAAAATGGAGAAGCGGTTGTACGGGTGATACTAGGCGAGCAATTCGCAGATTTTTCGGAAGAGAGTCGTCAAAGCTTTTTCGAACAAACCTTTCAAGTGTCTACTCAATCAGACAGGATGGGGTATCGCTTAACAGGACCGGCGCTCGAACTTACGAAGTCAATGGAACTGATCTCGGCTGCGGTCACCATTGGTACGATACAGGTTCCGCCAAACGGTCAACCTATTATCCTGATGGCAGACAGACAAACCATTGGAGGTTATCCGAAGATAGGCTATGTGCCAACGATAGATTTGCCGATCGTCGCCCAGTTGCGGCCAGGCGAAAAGATTCACTTTCAAGAAATTTCTCTGCGTGATGCTCAAAAGGCGCTTATCGAGAGGGATTCATTGATGAAGGCGATCAAGCTTGGTATAGAAGTAACCGTGGGATGGAGGTGAAAAGATGAAAACAGTAGATCTAAACTGTGATCTGGGAGAGAGCTTTGGCGCCTATCAGTTGGGCAACGATCAAGAAATTTTGTCCTATATCACCTCTGCAAATGTGGCATGTGGTTTCCATGCTGGCGATCCTGTGACGATGAGAAAAACAGTGCAAATGGCTTTAGAGGCAGGTGTGGCAATCGGTGCCCATCCCGGATTCGCTGATTTGGTCGGCTTCGGTCGCCGAAACATGGAGATTTCTCCTGAAGAGGCGTACGATCTAGTCGTGTACCAAATCGGCGCACTGCAAGCGTTTGTCAGGGCAGAAGGGGGCGTTATGCATCATGTGAAGCCACATGGGGCCTTGTACAATATGGCAGCCACAAGACCCGCGCTGGCTGAGTCTATCGCGTTGGCCATCTACAAAGTAAATCCGGAACTGGTGTTGTATGGCTTGGCGGGGAGCGAATTGACGCGTGCTGGCGAAAAAATCGGACTAGCTACGGCGCACGAAGTGTTTGCCGACCGTACGTATCAGCACGATGGCACGCTGACACCACGCAGTCAGCCGAATGCGCTGATTACAGACCGACAGCAATCCCTTCAACAAGTCATTCGTATGATAAGCGAGGGACGCGTCCTGACCCAGCAAGGCGTGGATATCCCGATTCAGGCCGATTCCATTTGTATTCACGGCGACGGTGCCCATGCGTTGGAATTCGCGCAGAGCATCCGAGAAGCTTTGTTAGAAGCTGGCATTACCATCTCAGCACGATTTGCTCGATAGGCATCTATCGGGCATTTTCTGTTTCTGGCCCGGGAGTCTGGTGTCGTGCGGTACTTCGCTTTTTCCCCCAGAGAAGGAAGAGCACGAACAATAGCGGGATATAGCCATAAATGAAAACGAGGCTTACTTTCCCATAAAAATCGAGTGCCATGAGCAATGGAGTCGTACCTTCGAGCAGATAGGAACCCATTGCCAAAGATATGAGGAGAAGCAAAAGGGAGCGGATTTGACTGATGCCCAATAGTTGTTTCATTCCGCGGGTAACCCCCCATAGATTGAGACAGATGTTAGGTAAAATCACGAACAGCCATAGAGAGATCACAATGAACTCCAATCGCTGCAAAATCGGAATTTCGACGATTTTGAGCATGGTCAACGTCGGCCAAATAATCTTATCCAGTTCACCGTGGCTAAACATGAGAAATGTTACGATGGCGACGGCTACATATAGAAGCGTGCTGATAAGGACGCCAGCGTGGGCCCATTTTTGCGAGTGAGCTGCTCGCTTGATAAACGGGTAGTAGAAGAGCACTAATTCAAAGCCCATATAATTGATAACAGCGTCTTTGGCAGATGCGATCAAAGCGGTGAGATTATGCGAAAACATCGGGAACAGGTTATTTGGGTGAGCGTACTCGAAAGGGAATAGAAATAAAGGAAGCATTAAAATCGCCGGAATCACCACACCTAAAAAACAGACGCCCGTAACCGTGCGAAAACCGCCAGCAACAATGTACAGAATGAGGAGCAAGATTATTAGCGTCGTACTCCACGTATGCATGAGAGGGAAAATAAACTGCTTCACAATACTGACGTAAGAACGCAAGATGAGAAAAGCAGCCATCCAGACGTAGATCAATACGACAAAGCTCATCAGCTTGCCTAGCCATTTTCCAAAGCAGAGCTCGTGAAGGGAGAACAGATCTTGGCTGCCCGCATTCAACATAAAATAGAGCATCCAAATAATGAGATGGATGCTTGCCCCGGCAAGTAGAAGGGAGATCCAGGCATCGTATCCGGCATGGGATACGATTGTCCGTTGAAAGCCCAGTATCCCGATCCCCACGATATTGGCGTGCACGAGAAAGAATACAAAAAAAGGTGAAACCATCGCGCTTTCCCGAATGGAAGTACTCACCTGATCCCTCCTGGTTATTCATTACTCACCTGTTTGCTCCAGCTTAATCGAGGCCGTCACGGCGATTTTTATGTGTGGATACATCTTTTTGAAGTGGGAGTAGTCCCATGACGTGCTTCGACTGCGAACCAAATCACCAAATCCAACCGGATCAACTTCAAGCTTCTGCAAATGCTTTATAAAAATCGTCACCTCCTTTTGCAGGTAGGAGGAAAGTTCTTTTTCCATTTGGCGCAATACCTGCGGATTGGATAATTGCAGCCACTCCGAATAATCGCTGATTTGCCCATTTATCATGAGCTTTACCCTGATGCTGGGAACAGATTCGTTCATATTGACATCGAAGACGGCATGGGAATGCAGATTTTTCAACATCCCTGTTTCTTTTCGATTCTTGATCGTCACCTCAAATGGAATTTGGCCACTCTTGGCTTTTTCAACCATGATTTTTAACAAAAAGCTTTCTTTCGAATTGATGCGATGCACGAATTTGTCATCTCGAAAAAGCGCGAGACCATCCAGCTTCACTCTGTCATTATGCATGACGAAATAGGGTAGGTAAGGATCACGGCCCTCGCCGTATAAATTGAACAAGAAAATATGCAGGTTGGTCTTGGGCAAATTCAGTGTTTTGATATTTTGAGCGACGCTATCGGAGATGAAAAAAGGAATTTGCATATGACGTATGCCTTTCAGAATCGTCAATGCCTTTGTTTCCGCTACAGCGAGTTGAAGGCGAAAACCAATAGAGGGATCGCGGCAAAGTGTATGTACCAGCGCTTCCACTCCGTTTTCAGCGTATTTTCTCCCAACAATGACGGAACGCAATTGCCCTAGCTCCACTTGAGAAGGAGTGATGGTATTAAAGTCAGGGAGGATCGTAAATAAATTCGAGCTTTTTGTTTCCAGCAGCTCTATCTGTGTCGTTTCCTTTCCGTACACGTGAGTGATAGCTGCCCCTTCTATTTTTTGGTCTTCGAGATCGAGACCCAGTGAATGAATCAGTTGTACTTCGCTGACGATTCGAGTCGAAGAGCAGCCAGTCATGATCCATATCAATAACACCAGTATCCATTTCCTCTTTGCAACCATGGTTTCCTCGATGGCTCCTTCATCTATTCATCTATATCTCTTTTCTGAGTGGCCTTGTCAGGATCGTATCTCCACTGCGAGATGACGCGCATAATAGCAGACCTTCTGGCCGTTCTGCTATAGGAAGAGCGAATGAAGCTGTCCGCGAAGCTGCGTCTGCGAAAAGGGTAAAGCGGAGCAAGGTAAGGTGTTCCTAACGATTTAAGCTGAAGTAGATGAGTCAGCATGAACATGAGACCGATGGCAATCCCAAGCCCGCCCCATATTCCAGACAAAATAATGAGCGGAAAGCGCAAGAAACGGATCGTGTTTGACATTTTGTAGATGGGGGTGGTAAAAGAGGCAAGCGCCGACAGAGCTACGATGATTAGCAATATATTGCTGGTCAAGGCTGCTTCGACTGATGCTTGACCAATGACGATTCCACCTACGATTCCAAGAGTCTGCCCGACCTTTGTCGGAAGCCGGGCACCCGCCTCTCGCAAGAACTCGATCGTCAGCTCCAGGAAAAGCACTTCCAAGACAGGAGGAAAAGGGACGTACTTCCTCGATAAAATGATGGGAGCCAGCATGTCTTGCGGAATCATTTCCAAATGAAAAGTGAGAACCGCCGTATAGGCAGGTGTCATCAAGATAGAAAAAAGCACACCAAAAATACGAATCAACCGAAACAAGGACGATAAGATCCACGGTAAATAATAATCCTCGGGAGAAATGAAGAAATCAAAGATCGTGGTTGGACCGGTAATGACATACGGAGATGCATCGGAAATAATCACGATCTGCCCGAGAGTTAACGCATAAATGACCCGGTCAATCCTTTCTGTAGACAGAAACAGTGGGAAAGGGGTATTCGAATTATCACTCATGATTTGATCGAGCTGTGATGAATCAAAAATGATATCGAAGTCAATCGTCTGTAGTCTTTGCTCAACGGTTTCAATGTGCTGAGGATTCGTTATGCCAGACAAATAAACGACGGCGATGCGCGTATGAGAGAGCGTACCTAAGGTTAATTCTCGAATGATTAATTTGGGTGTGCTGATTTGTTGACGAATCAGATGCAGGTTGATATCGATGTTTTCAACAAAGCCTACCTTTGGTCCAACAACACTAAACTCATTTTCCGTGTCGTTATCAGTTCGTAGTCCTTCAGTCGGATTGGCTAGATTGATAAGGGCGAAGAACTGTAGATTGTCTTTCGATTGGATGGCTGCATAGCCTGTCATGATTTTGGAGACGACTGTCTGTATGTCATCTGTATAAATAATATCCTCTACATGGAGAAAGCGGGAAAAGTGGCGCAGGTCCGTGATCGATTCATTTGCTTCCATACGCTCTTGAAGGGGGCGCAAGAGATTTTTTTGCAGCAGCTCTGTTTTAATCAAGGTTTGATAGTACGAAATAACAAAAGGACTTTCCTCGTTGAGCAGGGGGTAATGCTTAAAATCATTCGAGTCTTGTGCGATGGAAAGAAACTCATTCCATTCCGTTATCATGTCGGTTTCGCTCCATAAGCTGTTGATCATTTGTGTTTTACTATGTCCGGTTAACAGTGGAATTATCATCTAAGAAATAGAATGATTTCCTATAGGGTGGGGAACAATCAAACAAAGAACGAAGCGTGAAGAGAAATGGAAATTGAGGGGTTCATATGCTGGAAGTTAATTGTGACACATCATCGCTGAAGGCGGAATTGCTGCAAGAGCTGAGGGGAATATCCGTTACGTTAGATGAGAGCATCCATGCGTTAAAAAATGAAAATGAATGTGTGCTCGGGACGTTTGATCAAATACGGACGAAGTTTAGCCGACTCGAAACAGTAGCAGCCTCCTTTTATTTACAATGCTATCTCTCACCCTATACGGAAAAATATCTGGATTTATCCAAGGCCGTGCAGCACTTGGCCAAAAGGCGCCAAGGAGCATTGATTGTCGTTGAGCGTGAGGACCCGCTTGATCAGCTGCTACAAGCAGGCATACCGATTGAGGCTGCGATGAGCCATTCCTTGCTGGAGTCGATCTTTTATCCTGGCAGCCCTTTGCATGATGGGGCCGTCCTGATTCGGGAAAATCATATCGTTTCCGCGGCCAATGTCCTGCCATTATCTCAGGTTGTGGTAGGGGAAAAAAAGCTGGGAACCAGACATCGTGCTGCGTTGGGCTTGAGTGAAAAAAGCGATGCGCTGATCGTCGTTGTTTCCGAGGAAACGGGGAAAGCGTCCTTTGCCATGCAGGGACACTTGTATCCGATAATTTCCCCTTCATGAAAGTGCTCCGGGGAAAAAATGTTGTATCCGAGAAAAGAAAGAGGCTGGATTTGTCATGGATGACAGAAATCCAGCCTCTCGCTATGCCATTCTCAGGTTAGATTCAAGCCCAATTTCCGTTGCGGAATAATGGTTCACGCTTGCCGTCAGCTGTTTCTCCATCAATGTTCATCTCGGCAGAGCCGATCATGAAATCGACGTGAGTAAGGCTGATATTGATTCCGTGGCTAGCTAATTCTTCATTGCTCATGTCAGCGCCACCTTCAATATTCACACTATAAGCGTTCCCGATCGCCAAGTGGTTGGACGCATTTTCATCAAAGAGCGTGTTATAGAAAATGATATCTGATTGCGAGATAGGGGACAGATGAGGAACCAGAGCCACTTCCCCCAAATAATGCGAGCCTTCATCTGTTTCAATTAATTGCTTCAGGGATTCTTCTCCCTTTTCAGCAGTTGCCGAGACAATTCTTCCGTTTTCAAACGTCAACGTAAAGTTCTCGATCAAATTCCCATGATAGCTCAAAGGCTTGGTGCTGCGAACGGTTCCGTTGACGCCTTCTTTTAATGGCGCGGTGAATACTTCTTCTGTCGGCATGTTGGCCATGAAGGAGACACCTTCTTTATTTACGCTACCGCCGCCAATCCAGATGTGGTTTTTAGGCAGCTCAATCGTCAAATTGGTGCCGGGAGCTTCGTAATGAAGATAGCGGTATTGTTTGGCGTTGAGCTGATCTACCTTGCTATTCAATGTCGCATGATGGTCATGCCAAGCTTGGACAGGGTCATCCATATCTGCGCGAGTAGCTCGGAGGATAGCATCCCACAGAGCAGGCTCCTGTTCCTCCTGTGGCAAATGCGGGAAGACCATGGCGGCCCACGCAGGTGATGGAACTGCTAGCACGCACCAGCTCACTTTATCGGACATGGTATAGCTGCGGAACTTATGGAGAGCTTGACCCGCTGTTTTGTTGGCAGTAGAAATGCGGTCTAGATTTACACCCTTCAGCAAATCGGGGTTCGCAGAAGAAACGTAGAGAAACGCCGCGCCATTTTCCGCCATTTCCTCTAACCCTTGTACCTTCCATTGCGGGTATTCACGAAACGCTTCATCAGGAGCCAAATCATATTTCATCCGTGTGAGTTCATCGTCGGTCCAATCAATATGTACGTGCTTGGCACCCGCTTCGTACGCTTTTTTTGCTACCCTTCTCACAAAAGGAGCAGTAGATAGCGGAGCTGTTACTACTAACGTTTGCATAGGCTGTACGTTCACGCCGACTTTTACAGCGAGATCAGCGTAACGGTCAAACAAGGTTTCAAAAGACATCGTTCATTTCCTCCTTTTAACAACAAAAGGCTTACTTGCATTCTAACTATTTTACCTTCCTCCCCGAAATCACCTGCTTATGATTTGAAAGAATTTCCTAGGAAAGCGCAGAAAAAGACAGATTACGGCCTAATTCGAGCAAGTTATCCACTTGTTTATTTTGATTAATTGTAGGAAAATTCAAATGAAAAGGCAAATTTATTACATAAAAAATATTTTATTGGCAGAATTAAAGGAGGCAGTCACAGTGAAGACAAGACAGACACGTGATCAAGTCGCTGTCGAGTATACGTGGAACCTGAACGATCTGTTTGAGAGCCAGGAAGCGTGGGAGCAAGAATTAGCAGAAATTATACAGCATCTGCCTGTCGTCACAGCATTCAAAGGTCAGCTGCATAAGAGTGGAGAGACGTTGTTGGCATGCTTGGAGGCAAACGAGGCGATCAATGTTCGGGCGAATATCGCAGCGTCTTATGCCAGACTGCGGTCGTCTGAAGACGGGACGAATCCACAAAACCAAGCGAACTCTGCACGGGTAGGGGATGTCGTGTCCCAGCTAAACGCTGCGCTTTCTTTTATACCCTCCGAGATTTTGGCGCTGCCTGAAGGAAAAATCGAGAGCTTCTTGAAGGAAGAGCCAGGACTCGAAATATTCCGCAAAAGCCTGAATGATTTGCTGGAAACAAAGCCTTACCGACTGTCGGCTGAGACCGAGGAAGCATTTGCGGCTATGGGCGAGGTTTTCGGTGCACCATATAACATTTATTTGCGCGGAAAGCTGTCGGACATGTCATTTGTTCCTGTCCAGGATGGGGAGGGAAATGAGCGTCCCGTATCCTTCGCGCTGTTTGAGACTGATTATGAGATGTCTTCCGATGCGACGCTGCGCCGTGCTTCGTACGAATCCTTTTCGAAGACACTCGCTTCTTACCAAAACTCCTTCGCTGCGGTATACGCGTCAGAGGTGAAAAGACAAACCGTCATGTCCCGCCTGCGTGGTTATGAAACCGTAACGGACATGCTGCTTAAGCCACAGCAGGTTACACTGGATATGTACCACAATATACTGGATATCATCGGGAATGAACTCGCTCCGCACATGCGGCGCTATGCGAAGCTCAAAGCAAAAGAGCTCGGTCTCGAAAAGCTTGCTTTTTGTGATTTGAAGGCACCGCTAGACCCAGAATTCAGCCCGCCAATTACGATTGAAGAAGCTGGGCAAAAGATACTGGCATCCTTGCAAGTGATGGGGCCTGAATATACAGCCATTATGGAAAAAGCGCTGAATGAACGCTGGATCGACTACGTAGATAACGTGGGCAAATCGACAGGTGCTTTCTGCTCAACGACCTATAGCAAGCATTCTTATATTCTCATTACGTGGTCGGGGAATATGCGCAGTGCTTTCACGCTGGCTCATGAGCTGGGGCATTGCGGACATTTTATGCTGGCGACAAGAGAGCAAAGCTTTACGAACTCTCGTCCATCGCTGTACTTTATCGAAGCGCCGTCCACTCTCAATGAGCTCTTGCTCGCGCAGCATATCGTGGAGCAATCCGACGATCCTCGTCTGAAGCGTTGGGTCATTTTGCAATTGATGAATACGTATTACCACAACTTTGTCACGCATCTGCTAGAAGCGAGAATGCAACGAAAAGTGTACGAAGGAGCGCAAAAAGACGTACCTTTGACTGCTAAACAGCTCTCCGAATGGAAAGGGCAAGTGCTCGCAGACTTCTGGGGTGATGCAGTGGATCTGGACGCGGCAGCGAGTCTTACATGGATGCGCCAACCGCACTATTACATGGGGCTGTATCCGTACACGTACGCAGCTGGTTTGACCGCTTCCACAGCAATGGCAGCGAGCATCAAGCAAGAGGGACAGCCTGCCGTTGACCGTTGGATCGAGGTGCTCAAAGCAGGAGGGACGCTGACGCCGCTGGAGTTGATGAAAAAAGCTGGAGTGGATATGTCAGATCCGCAGCCAATCCGCGAGGCAGTCGCCTACGTCGGAAGTCTGGTTGACGAGCTGGAAAGACTGTTTTAACCTGAAATAAGAAGAAAAGGCTTGTGATCTTCGAGGAGTCACAAGCCTTTTGATTTGATCAAGCAAGAAGGAGTAGTCATCATGACCGAATTTACGCAGCGCGCACTAAACATTATTGCCGGGATTCCAGCGGGCTATGTCATGACTTACGGGCAAATTGCTGCGTTGGCCGGGAGTCCGAGAGCTGCCAGACAAATTGTTCGCATCCTTCATTCCATGTCCAAAAAGCACAAGCTTCCTTGGCATCGGGTTATCAACGCCCAAGGAAAGATTGGATTGCAAGATTTGGATTCGTTCACGCTGCAAAAAATGACCTTGGAAAGCGAAGGGATAGTTGTGTCAGCAGCAGGAGAAATAGAGTTGGAGCGTTATCAGTTTCACCCACATGTAGTTGATGAGCCGGGATTCTAGTATCCTACCTCTACCGAAGCAATGACGATATAGGCAAGGTCGTTCTTGTCCTCTTTTTCAGCGATCACGACCCCACTGCTCGTCAGCATGCCGCCATCGACGATTTCAAAGGAGACTTCCCCATAAGGCAGTGCTTTACGAACCGTTTCCAAATCGAGCTTGTCCTTGTCAGCAGGAACGGCCAGTCTCACATTTACTTTCATGTTATGGATATCGTTTCCTGGCAGGACAGAACGCAGTCCAGGCATCGAATTATGATGGATAGCATTTTGTACAGCGCGGACTGCGGCTTTGGTGACGTTTTGTCCATGCATGTCGATGCCCATTCCCATTTCAATAAACATTACTTTTTTCATAGGTTTGTTCACTCCTATTTCATTCTACTTTTTTACCATCCTTATCTTACCACGAAATGGAGTGGTTTTTTCTCTCATCTATATTGTGTTTATCGTCAAGACATGTCATCATTACATTTTGGCAATTCTATGCTTGACGATTCTTTTCATTATTGGAGGCAGGTCACAATTGGAACGTTATCCTTTTGCCTACGATCCGTCCCAACCGTTCATCCCTCAGGTGAGTGATTGGGTAGCGGACGTTTTTTATGAAGTATTGCCTGAGGCTGGATTCGAGGTGCGTGATGAGCAAATCTACATGGCCTTTCAGCTTGAACGGGCTTTTATAGAAAAGCAAACGATTTTTGCAGAGGCGGGAGTTGGTACGGGGAAAACATTGGCTTACTTGCTGTACGCTATCTGCTATGCACGATATACCAGAAAGCCCGCCATCATTGCCTGTGCCAATGAGTCGTTGATTGAGCAGCTCGTAAAACCGGAAGGCGATATAGCCAAACTGGCTCGCCATCTCAACCTAACCATTGACGCGAGACTCGGAAAATCTCCGGACCAATATCTCTGTTTGCGCAAGCTGGATGAGGCGAGATTCCAGCCTGAGACAAGCGAAGCTTTCCAGCATATTTATCAAGAGCTGCCTTCGTTTGTTCATACACACGAGGCCTTGCAGTCGTTTTATCCGTACGGGGATCGCAGCACATATCCTGACCTGGATGATCAAGAATGGGCGCAGATGAACTGGGATACTTTTCAGGATTGCTTTGTGTGCGACAGACAGCACCGGTGTGGGCAGACCCTTTCCAGAAATCATTACCGTCAATCAGCCGATTTGATCATTTGCTCCCATGACTTTTATATGGAGCATGTGTGGACCTATGAGATCCGCAAGCGCGGAGGTCAACTGCCGTTGCTGCCACCGCATAGCTCAGTCATTTTTGACGAGGGTCATCTGCTGGAGCCTGCTGCCCAAAAAGCATTAACGTACAAGCTGAATCACTCCGTCTTCGAAGAAACGATTACGCGTGTGTTGAAGGGTGAGATTAGGGAAGAGCTCGCCATTGCCATTGAAGAAGCCATTGCCCAGAGCGAGGAGATGTTCTCCCGATTGAACGAAGAGAGCAAGGCTGTGATGGGCTCCAACCGCAAAGAAATCCATTTTCATCCGGAACTCATTGCAACCATCCACCGTTTTACGAATCTCGTCAGTTGGATTGAAGAAGAGCTGGCGCTAGAGGGTGGTCTGTATACGTTGGACGAGTTCCAGCTGCGGATTGTCGAGGAGCATTTGGAAATGATGCAGCTGGCACTGGGACTTTTCCAAGACCCGGATCACGTCATTTCCTGGATGAGTGAAGAGATTACAGGGCCAACCTTGGTCGTCATGCCAAAAAAGGTGCAGGAAGTACTGGAAGAGCGCGTCTTCTCACAAAAGATGCCGATTGTCTTTTCCTCTGCGACTTTATCTGTTGATGGATCGTTCAAGTATGTGGCGGACAGCTTGGGCATTGAGCAATACCTGTCTTTCTCGGTGGCTTCTCCATACGAATACGACAAGCAAATGGAGGTATACGTACCGACACTCTCTGCGACCGACTCCTTTGCGGAAAAAATGAGCCAGGCTAGCCAATTACTGCAAAAATCAGGAGGTAGTGCGCTTCTGTTGTTTTCCTCCATGGAGGAATTACAGCAATTCAAGGCCGCTATCAAAAACGATCCTACCTGTACGGATCTGCGATTCTTGTTTGAAGGAGATGCAGAAATCAGCCATCTGATCTCTCAGTTCCAAAACGACGAGAAAAGCAGCCTTTGTGCGGTGAGCCTGTGGGAAGGGCTGGACGTTCCGGGGCCTTCGCTGTCCAATGTGATCATTTGGTCACTGCCATTCCCGCCGAATGATCCGGTGTTTACAGCAAAACGAAAAAGTGCAGCGAATCCTTTCGACGAGGTAGATATGCCTTACATGCTGCTGAGACTGCGTCAAGGCATCGGGCGCTTGATCCGTTCGCGAGAGGATAGCGGTCTGGTATCGATCTTGAGTCCGCAATTGAGCCAAAACGACAAGCTGAGACAGCAAGTACAGGATGTTTTCCCAGCTGGCGTAGAATGGAAAACGTCTTTGGACGGTGTATTGGCGTAATGAAAAAGCAGGAAGCCATGAAGGCTCCTGCTTTTTTCTATGGCTATTCCGGCATGTTGCCGACAGTAGGGTCGACGACGAAATCTGGCTTGAAGCCTTCATATTTTACTTCGGATACCATTCCTTGCGCAGCATGGCCCAAATCGTGGCAGTGGAACATCCAATCTCCTGGATTGTCTGCTTCGAATGCGACTACATAAGCTTCACCCGGCAAAATGTTCAGCGTATCTTTGACCAGAGGGGAGCCTGTGATAGGCTGTCCGTTTTTGCTTAATACTTGGAAGAAATGTCCGTGCAAATGCATCGGATGGATATCTTTTGGTGATTTGTTCACCAGCGTGACTATGACCAGATTGCCTTTTTTGACGTTGAGCGGAGGGACATCCGGGAACGTTTTTCCATTGATGGTAAAGGCCATTTTTCCATCTGCCGTTTCCGTGTTCAGATCCATTTGATACGTGATGTCATATTTCTGCTCCAGCGTAAAGCTGCTTTTTGCCGCCTCGCCGTATTTGGTAATGTCTATCGTCGGCATATCGCCAGCTTCGGATTTGGCTGTTTTTGTTTCCGAGCCTTCATAGACGATGGGTACGACAAGGGACTTGGCGCCAGGATTAGTGCTGCGCTCCTCTAGTAACCATTTGCCAGGATTGTTTGCGACGAATTCGAGATCATATCGTTCGCCTGGTCCGATATTGAGGAGCTGGCCTCCCACGAGGGGCGGATTGTTGATGGGTTGTCCGTCTGTTGCCACGATTTTAAATTCATGACCTTGCAGGTTCAGCTTGTGGTTCAAGTATCCGGCATTGATCAGGCGGATTCTGACTTTCTCTCCTTCTTTAACAGATAGCGGCTGGATTGCCGGGCCTGTTTTTCCGTTCACGGAAAAGATCGTATACATCAACGGCATCATCTCAGCGTCACTCATGGGCATCTCCATACCGGACATGTTGTGACCACCAGAGGAGGAGCTATCGGAAGAAGGGGCACTCATGCCGTGACTCATGCCACTTCCGTGCATTTCTGCCATGCTATCGTCCTGCATCCATTCATCCAGAACGAGGGTAAAGTCCTTGTCAGCTGGCTCTGGCGTAGTCGGTTCCACCACGAGGGAACCATACAAGCCTTTGTCTACCTGCTCGGCGCTGTTTTGATGTGAGTGGTACCAGTATGTCCCGGCAACGTCCACCTTGAATTTGTAGGTGAAGCTTTCGTTTGGTTTTACGGCATTTTGGGTCACGCCAGGTATTCCGTCCATATTATTCGGGACGGGTAAGCCATGCCAGTGAATGGTGACTGGCTCGGGCAATTCGTTTTTCAACGTCACGCTGATTGTTTCTCCTTGTTTGACACGAAGCTGTGGGCCTGGAACGGTTCCATTGTACGTCCATGCGTTTTTCATGGTCTTATCATCGAGGTGGAGCATAGTTTCCTTTGCCGTGAGGGTAAAGGCATTGCCTGTCAGCACCTCCATCGACGAGTCGCTGGAAGCAGACATTTGCTGCAGTTGCGTTTCTGCTGGTGCTTGTGGTGAAGAATTCATGTTGTGTCCATTATGATCCATCGTGGAATTGTCAGTGGCAGTGGAGCATGCGGATAACAGCAAAACGCCACCTAGAACCAAGGGATAAGCCCACGGGCGTATTTTCCGTTTGTTCATGTGCAATTTTTCCTCCTTTGCGCTGTTGGAGAAAGCGTACCAAACGATTGTGTAGAAAACATGAAGACAAAGATGTATGACACTTCTGTTACGCATTTTGCAAAAATGGGAAAGTAAGCGTGAACAAATGCTATAATGGAGTATCGTACATACAAGTAATCAGTAGAATCGGACAGGGATGGTGTTCACGTTTGGGTAACGTAGATTTTGCGAGCTTGCCTTGGAATGTTTTTTGGGTTGGAGTCGCTTATTTTTTGGTCACAGGAGTCTTTTTCTGTCTTGGGTTTATGCGATTGCTTTCCGAACGGGTGAAAAGCGGCATTGTATGCATGGTGATCGCGGTTGTCAGCGGTGGTTTTTTCTTAAATTATTTGTTTACTCATCATATTTAAAATGGGATAATCAAGCGAAAATCCTCGTCGGTGCTGGTAATCGATGGGGATTTTATTTTTGTCTTGTGTTTCCTGTTTCAATTGGAGAAAATGGTAGTGATAGGGGAATAACCGTTAGAAGACGCTATACATACTAGCTTTTGGATTTGGCCTTACATCATGCAGATACTTATTGGCTCAAAGGTTTATCAACAAATGACAATCAGGAATGTCAATACAACTCGCAAAATTTACGAACGGATCCAGGCTGTTGATCCGTAAATCTTTTGTGACAAGTAAACACGTTGCATTTTGCATCTGACAGTGGTGGTCTGCGATGATCTACAATCGAGAAGCTGATGGGGGAAAGTATACCAGCAGCTTCTTTTTTATTCCGCGTTTTTTCCGGGAAAAAACATGGTCAGAATGTAAACAGTTTGTAACGAGTTATCCCCCGAAATCGTCATATAATCAGGTTACAAACAACATTCAGCAAGAGTCTAACGTAAGACAAGGACCGGGTAATTTCCTTGTGAAACCATCCACTATAAGGAAGGTGTGGTGCATATATAAGGGAGTAAGAGAACCAAAAAAACAACGAGATAGTGAGTAGTTCATCACATCCTGAATACGGGCAATGATGATGGGAAGAATTCATTTTCCATAAAGATAATGAACGAGACCAACCCCCGTTTTCGCACGATTCCAAAAAACAGGGGTTTTTGCATTCATAGAGCACGCAATTCCCGATGTGTAATGACTGCCCCCAACAACAAATGATGAAAACAGAACGGAAGTAAAAAGGGGAGAATGTTAGATGTTTTGCATGGCGAGCACGAAGAATCACCATAAAAAAATGAAAAGGACGATGGGTACGAAAAGAATTAATAATCAGAACGAATTAATCACTCGCCAACATGCAACGATAGGAGGCCACCAGCATGCCTGAACCGATCAAAGGCTCCAGCAGTCGATACATGGCTGGGATCGACGGGCTTCGTGCGCTGGCGGTACTCGCAGTCATTATTTATCACTTGAATTACGACTGGGCACCAGGGGGGTTACTGGGTGTCGGGATTTTCTTCGTATTATCGGGATATTTGATTACAGACTTATTAATTGCAGAATGGAATCGGAATGGCAGACTCGACATGAAAGACTTTTGGTTGCGCCGTGCCAGAAGATTGCTCCCAGCGCTTTTCCTCATGCTGTTTGTGGTGATGGCAGGGGTAGCCACCTTTTCGCCAGACCAGTTGAAAACCATCCGCGGAGATGTAGGAGCAGCCGTTCTGTACGTAAGTAACTGGTGGCTGGTCTTTCATGATGTATCTTATTTTGAAAAATTCGGACCGCCTTCACCATTAGGTCATCTGTGGTCATTGGCAGTAGAAGAACAGTTCTATGTCATTTGGCCGCTGGTGCTAGCGCTGGGACTACGCTTCCTGAAACGCAGGGGTCCAATTATGATCATTACTCTGGTGCTGGCTGCACTATCCGCCATCTCTATGGCCGTTTTGTATGAGCCAGGTCTTGATCCGAGTCGCGTTTATTACGGAACGGACACACGGGTTTTCGGGTTATTGATTGGTGCCGCACTCGCCATGATGTGGCCGAGTCGCTTGCTTACGACGAACATTTCGCAAAAAGCGCGAATTACCCTTGATCTAAGCGGTCTCTTGAGCTTAGGAATTCTTTTGTACAGCATTTGGAAGACGAATCAATATGATGATTATTTGTACGAGGGCGGGCTCGTCCTACTGTCTGTCGTCAGTGCCGTGTTGGTCGCCGTACTCGCACATCCGGCAAGCAGCTTGGCGAACTGGATGGGCTGCAAGCCATTGCGCTGGATCGGCGTTCGATCTTACGGGATATATTTGTGGCATTACCCTGTTATCGTTTGGACGAATCCGTTTTTAGCGGAAAGAGAGTGGATGGCGGTACCTGGAGCGGTTTTGCAGCTCCTCGCAAGCATTTTGCTGGCTTCGCTGTCATTTAAATATCTCGAAGAGCCTATTCGTTACGGCGCATTAGGGAGAATCTGGCATCGTTCCAATAAGGCGGGGCAGAAAACAAAACGATTAAACCGTGTATTGGCAACTGGTTGCGCGATTGCTCTTTGTGTCACGTATTATGGGATCGCTTCGCTCACGTCAGATGCAACCGCTGGAAATGTCACGCAGCCAACTCAAACGGTCACGGAGACAAAGGTCCCCGATAAGCCCCATGGTCCTGAGGTGCCAATCGTAGAGAAGAAGCCGGAAACGGTTCAAAAACCAGCTACTCCACCGACAAAGCCGAAAAACGAGCAGAAGACAAATAACAACGGACAAAAGCAGAAGCCTGTGGAGAAGCAGAAAGATTCGAATGCTTCCAAACAGCCTAACCCAAAACAAGAGCCGATAAAAGCAATTGGCTCCGGTAAAGGAATCACTGTGATTGGTGATTCTGTCATGATAGACGTGGCTCCTTACCTGGAGAAGCTTTTGCCAGGAATCGTCGTGGATGCCAAAATCGGAAGGCAAATGGCGCAAGCTCCTGAGGTGATTGCCCAGCTCAAGGCAAAAGGTCAATTGGGAAACCGCGTCGTGATTGAATTGGGCTCGAACGGCGCCTTTAGTAAAGGGCAGCTCGACAAGCTGCTGCAATCACTCGATGGCGCAGAGCAAATCATTCTCGTCAATTCTCGCGTACCTAAACCGTGGGAAAGCGTCGTGAATAAGATGCTGGCGGAAACGGCTGCAGCCCATCCGCATGTCGTTCTTGTGGATTGGTATACGGCAAGTGAAGGACAAAGCTCTTACTTTTACAAAGACGGAGTTCACCCGAATAAGGAAGGCTCGCAAAAATACGCGGCACTCGTGGCGAGTGCAATCGCGCCGACGGAGCCAGAGAAGAAGCCGGAAGTGAAAGAGGAAGAGAAGGCGAAAGAGAAAGAGTCGGCTGTAGAAGAGGCAGGGCAGATGGAAGGGGCACTAGAAGCAACTGAGGAACCCCCTTTAGAAGAAATGGTACAATAAAACACGGGAAGACCAGTGAACCAAGTCGTTCGCTGGTCTTTTTTATGTGACAGTGCGGACAACCAAACATAATTTCCATCAAACAATAGCAGATCAGCTCATGGACTTTTTTCGCACTCTCCTGTACGATAGCTAACGGAAGAATAATGCATCGGGTGAAAGAAGGAACAATCATGATTCGGTCGTACTTGCTGTTGCTTTTTTGTGTGACGCTGTGGGGCAGTAATTTTGTGTTCGGAAGCATGCTGGTTAAAGAGTTTCCTCCGCTGTTTTTGGCAGATGTACGCTTGCTTTTCACATCTATGTTTCTTATCATTTACGCGTGGCTGACCAAAAAATTCGTAAAAATCACAGCTCGTGAGCTAGGACTTCTTGTATTGCTTGGCTTGATTGGGACGCTTGCGAATCAAACGGCGTATTTCAATGGGCTCTTGACGACAGACGCGACAACGGCATCGTTGATTCTTTCCCTGTCACCGATCGTCACCGCAGTGCTTGCCTCCTTGTTTTTGAAGGAGCAGTTTACCTTGCGTATGAAGATCGGATCTGGATTGGCGCTTATGGGAACATTCTTCGTAGTCGGTGTTGGGGCTGGACTGTCCATTTCCAAGGGAGTCTTACTCATTGTGATTGCCATGGTCACATTCTCGTCCTCCATGATCATCATTCGCAAACTGACGCAAACGATCCAGCCGTTTATTGCCACCGTGTACTCGACGACGGTTGGCACTTTGTTTTTGACTCCTGCGGCGCTGTTGACGATCGAGCCCGGGGCGCAGATCAGCCATGAAGTGTGGGCATGGGCGATGCTCATTTTGACAGCAATCCTCATGCAAGGAATATGTGGAATCGTCTGGAATCAGCAATTAAAAGTGGTAGGGACGGGCAAAGCAGCTATTTTTCTTAACTTGCAGCCCTTTGTAGCGATGCTGGTCGGGTTTTTGCTGCTTGGTTCACAGGTGACGTCGATTCAAGTGGGAGGCTCCTTGTTGATCGTCGTGGGTGTGATTGTTGCCAGTGTTCAAAAGAAACAATCTGTTCAGCCATCTAAATCGGTATAGGGCTTACTTGCTCATAAGAAAAGGACCTGATGGGAAGGTCCTTTTTTGCATGGAAGGAAAACGAATGGACGCTATACGAATTTGTACATCAGGACATCATCTGCGTATTCATTCTCAGCCAGCTTGAATTCTTTCACTTTTCGTCCTTCTTCCACAAATCCAAGGCTTTTGTATAAAGCAATCGCTCTCAGATTGTTGGAGAACACCCCCAAGCTCACTTTTTCAATGAGCGGATGTTGCTTTGCCCAAGCTAACAACTCCTTCAGTAAAACCTTGCCGCTGCCCTTATTTCTGTGAGCTTTTTGGATCATCATCGTGATCGAACCTGTATGAGACAAACGTTTGCGAGCCGGAGATACGAACACGACCATGCCAGCCAACTCACCGTTTATTTCCGCTACGAACATGGTTTCCCTGTCATTGTCGATGATGTTTTGTATCCACTCAAGCTGCTGCTCCATGGTTTTGTTGAACTCTTCGGAAACAGCAATAAAAAAATCACCCTCACAAACCACATCACGCTGCAAAGATAAAATGGCTGCCGCATCCTCGATACGAACGAAGCGAATGGTCACTTTGTCGTCTGTATGTTTAGTCAATGATTTCACCCTTCCTACCATGGTAATGCCTACACCTTGAAAGCTTTTCGTAATTGCGCCGACATCTCATCCAACGATTCTTGCGCTTGCTTGACAGTAGTATGGAATCCAATGAAGGAATGGATCAAGCCTTGTTCATTCCGATAGACGACATCGACACCGCTATCGCGTAGCTTGTCCGCATATGTTTTTCCGCCATCCCGCAAAGGGTCGTATTCGGCTGTAATCACCATGGCAGGAGGCAGTCCAGTGAGATCGGCTCCGTTGATCGGATCAAGATATGGATTTTGTAGATCGGCTGGCGGTAGATAATGAGAGAGGAACCAATTCAATAATTCCACATCCATCAAATAACCACTTGCATTTTCCAGCATGGATGGGTAGGGAGCGGTGTCCACAATTCCTACGGCTGGATATATTAATAATTGAAATACGATAGGCGGGCCCTGTCGCTCTTTAGCCATGAGACTCACGACGGTGGCAAAATTACCTCCGGCGCTATCTCCCCCTACCGCTATCCGTGATGGGTCAATGTCAAACTGATCGGCATGGTCCGAAATATATAGGAGAGAATCATAGGCGTCTTCCAATCCAGCAGGAAAGGGATGTTCAGGAGCGAGCCGATAATCAATAGAAATGACCACACATTTTGCGTTATTTGCGAAGTTGCGACATACCGAGTCTACCGTTTCGAGATTGCCGATCACAAATCCGCCTCCATGATAGTACACGAGCGCAGGGAAGGGGGCATGTCCTTCTGGTGTGTATATGCGAATCGGAATGGAACGACCTTCTAAGAGAAGTGATAGATTCTCGACCTTTTTTACCTGTTCGCGTTCCACGCTTGAATCTCGATTTTGATCAGTCGCCATTCGCATAATCTGTGGGGTCAATTGGTTAAAATCAACATCATGACGTGAGCGGTTGAAGACGTCTAAAATTTGTTGAATCTGTGGATGAACGGGCATATGACAACCTCCTTTTTGATCATTGGATATTATATAGTCTATGTGCTCGGCTTACGCCTTTCTCATGGAGAAGCATTTACGTGGTTTGTGGGGAGGGGAGTATACGATAAATTTTCCGTGGGCGCCCCCGGTTCGTTGGCGTCTCTTCCCCAATGAGCTCGATAATGTTGTGCTCTGCCAAGTCACTTAAGATTCTACGCGCATTGCGAGGGGTCATACCCATCCATTCCGCGATCATCGAAGCGCTGATATATTTTTGCCCCAGCGCTTTTTGGACAGAGAGGATTTTGTTAAACGTCGTAATGCTGACACCAGCTTTTTTCAGATTTTCGCTGATTTCTTTGTCCTGTGTCCAATATTCGTAGCTGATGCTGTTCGGCTGACGCAGCGGTCCTTCAATCGAACCGTCATGGTCAACGAGGATCACGGCATCCCTATGGTTTTTGGCGTGACCGAGAGCGAGCTGTGCATTGCGCTCAGCAGACAATGCTGTGACACCAAAGCCGATTCCCATATTCGCATGCGAATGGGTGAGCAGCTTGATTTTTTCCAAAAGGATCGTAGGGTGAAAATCTGGATTGTCTTCATACGAACCGCGGGTGGAAAAAATAATGAACTTAGAATTGCCGACCGCGACGAAGCTACCGGAAATCGACTCTGTGTAATCGAGGACGAGCTCTTGCAGCTTCAAGTCGAGGCGGCGCAGCTCGTACGCGTTTGCAGGTTCATTTACGAGCTTTTCCATGTCGGATACCTCAATCAATTGAACAGCAATTTGGGATCGCTTGAAGTGGAGCGTTTCACCCTCTTGCAGAATTTGCTTGAAAATCTCGCGAAATATGAAGCGCGTAAAGCCCATTCGGTATACTCTGATTCCCAGTCGTTTTAATTCTTCTGTGACGAAAAGCGTTCCCGTGACACAAGCGTCTACCTTGCCTTCCTGGATAAGGCGGGTATGATAAGCTACCAATTCAGATCTCTTTCTGAATTCTTTGTACGGCTTTAGGTATGGATTCTCACAGTGCAGGCCCAATTCCTCTAAAGTCTCACGAAAATGCGCTTCCGAAACGGTATCAAAGCTCACGCGATCCAAAGACAAGCCATCGCGGTATACCAATTCCAGCAATACTTTTGTCAGGACACTTGAATTGACTTGCGGATAAAAGGCTTTTTTCTTGCCAATATGCGCTTTTGCCATCGAGTAGGGGGCGACTCCAGAGAAGAACCAGATGTCTGTTTCCATATCATTTTCGGCTACATAGGCAGGTACTTGTTCCACTCCTTGATAAATAAAGGAGGTGAGCAGGATGTGATCGGAAAACTCTCGTCCTACAGCTACCATTGCATCTACTGAATCTTTTGGACCGACTATGCCAACTTTTATCATCAAAATGTCCTCCAAAAAAGTTAACTACGGGATAAACAATACGTCAGGAAGGAAATCCATCCTTTTTTCGGCATTCTAGTATGCCAGTCTTTCTTATATAGATAGAATATAACCCATCGAATGGGCATGCGAGCTGTAGCAACCGCGAGGCTTTAAATAGGGATGTTTTAGGGAAAATTTCCGTATTAATTATTTTATATTTGACAACTTTCAGCAAATTCCTTTATGAATCGATGTAAAAAATAAAAAAATCAGAATTGACATTAAATAATCACGGCACTATATTGTTGAATTAAGGAATGTTTTAGGTCAATTTCCGTTAAAGAGGTTGTTCAAAAAGTTGTCTTTTGATCACGAAGTAGTCAAGAAAGCGAATTCGACATCGAATATGGCGTTCACCTCTGAAGTCCGGTGCTCATGTAGATGGCCTACACTGTGCTCCTCCTTCGTTCGGTTCTCGCCATCCTCTCGGTGCTGAAAAGTCAACTTTTTGAATTATGAACAAAAGGAGGGTGCGTTTAATTTTCTTAATCTTTTTGCAAGTCTGGACTAGGGGGCTCGAATAGATGTCGCGTTATTTACTTAAAAGAATTCTGATGATGGTACTCACCTTGTGGATTATTGTAACGTTGACTTTTAGCCTTATGCATATGATCCCTGGTGATCCATTCGCGTCGGAATCAGATCAATTGCCCGAGCAAATATTGCTCAATCTGCGTGCCAAGTACAATTTGGATGAACCGCTGCCGATGCAGTATTTGCTTTATCTAAAAAGTTTGGTCATGCTCGATTTAGGACCTTCTATTAAGTCGGAGACACGCGGTGTCAATGATATGATCAAAGATGGCTTCGGTTCATCTGCACTGATCGGTTTGCAGGCGATAGCGGTTGCCCTTTTTTTCGGACTTTTATTCGGAACAATTGCGGCATTAAACCGAAATACCTGGATTGATTATGCGGCAATGGTTTTAGCAGTATTAGGGATTGCTGTACCCAGCTTTATCATGGCGCCATTGCTTATTAATTACTTGGCAATCAAATGGCCGTTGTTCCCAGTAGCAACGCTTACCAGCTGGAAACACTCGGTTCTGCCTTCACTCGCACTTGCTTTTGGACCGTTAGCGATCATTACACGCTATATGCGGACGAGCATGATCGACGTAATGAATCAGAATTACATACGGACCGCTGAGGCAAAAGGAATTCCGACTTTTCTGATAGTGGTCAAACATGGCATCCGCAACGCGATTTTGCCGATTGTCACGTTTATGGGACCGCTTATCGCGGGGTTGTTAACTGGAACGTTCGTCGTCGAAAAGATTTTTGCGGTACCTGGGATTGGCAAGTACTTCGTCGATGGCATTTTCAATCGAGATTATCCCGTTATTCTAGGAACCACAGTATTCTACAGTGCCATCCTGGTGCTCATTATCTTCTTGATTGATTTGGCCTATATGTTCATCGATCCACGAATCAAATTATCGAGCAGGGGGAGGTAGCCAATGGCGGTAGATCAATCAGTAAATGAGTTGTTTCGACCTAAAGCTCAAAAAGCAGATGGACAGATCGCCCAGATGCGACCGAGCCTTACTCATTTTCAACAAGTAACGAGAAAGCTCGTCAGAAACAAGCTGGCCATGGTGGGTTTGACTCTGATTGTTTTATTGATTGCCATGGCGATCATAGGACCACATCTCGTTTCGTACAGCTATTCCGATCAGAGTCTCTTGAATGCGAATCAGGAAATTTCGAGCGAGCATTGGTTCGGAACAGATGAGCTGGGTCGCGACATGTTTTCACGGACTTGGTACGGAGCGCAGATTTCACTCATTATCGGAATATCGGCAGCGTTAATTGACTTGATCATCGGAGTGACCGTCGGCGGTATTGCCGGTTACATGGCAGGTCGAGGCAAAAAGGGTGACCGAATCGATACTATTATCATGCGATTGATCGAGGTCTTGTACGGACTGCCATACCTGCTCGTGGTGATCATGCTGATGGTTGTCATGGAGCCTGGAATTGTTACCATCATCATCGCGTTGTCCGCAACCGGTTGGGTAGGGATGGCTCGTCTCGTTCGAGGACAAATCCTGCAATTGAAAAACCAGGAGTTCATCATGGCTGCCCAAGTGCTGGGTGCCAAATTCCCTCGCATTCTGTTACGCCACCTGATTCCGAATACGATCGGAGTCATCATCGTGAACTTGACGTTTACCATTCCGTCAGCGATATTTGCAGAATCTTTCCTCAGTTTTTTGGGCTTGGGTGTGCAAGCGCCAATCGCTAGCTGGGGCACGATGACAAACGATGCACTCGGCGTTATTTTGACAGGGGATTGGTGGAGACTTTTCTTCCCGGCCCTGATGATTTCTTTGACGATGTTTGCTTTCAACGTTTTTGGTGATGGCTTGCAGGACGCATTGGACCCAAGAATTCGCGAGTAACCACGCCACGAAGATAGGAGGATCAGACATGGCGGATCATTTGCTACAAGTAGAAAACCTCCGCGTACATTTCAAAACGTACGGTGGAGAGGTACAGGCTGTACGGGGAGTTACCTTTCATGTTGATCGTGGCGAGACGCTTGCGGTAGTGGGAGAGAGCGGCTGTGGAAAGAGTGTAACCGCCCAAGCGATCATGGGCTTGATCCCGAACCCGCCGGGAAGAATCGTGGATGGTCAGATTCGTTTTGACGGAAAAGTTATCACGGGGATGAGTAAGAAGGAATTGCTTTCGGTTCGTGGAGCTGAGATCGGGATGGTCTTCCAGGACCCGATGACAGCACTGAACCCGACGATGAAGGTCGGCGCCCAAATCGTCGAGGGATTTGTTCGTACACAGCAGGTCAGCAAAGAAGAGGCACGGAAAAAAGCGATGGAGATGCTTCGACTGGTCGGTATCCCCGATCCGGAAAAACGGGTTGATCAATACCCGCATGAGTTTTCCGGGGGAATGCGGCAACGTGTCGTCATCGCGATTGCACTAGCCAATAATCCAAAGCTCGTCATTGCAGATGAACCGACGACAGCATTGGATGTAACCATTCAAGCACAAATCTTGGACTTGCTTCGAGAATTGCAAGAAAAGCAGCAGCTCTCCATCGTGATGATTACACATGACTTGGGTGTCGTAGCCGAAATCGCGCACCGGGCCGTGGTCATGTATGCAGGAATTGTTGTGGAAACAGGCAAGGTAGAGGATATTTTCGCAAATCCGAAGCATCCGTACACATGGGGCTTGATGCGCTCGCTGCCGCGGATCGATGGTGTGGAAAAGGAACGCCTGGTACCGATTGAGGGAACGCCGCCAGACTTATTCCACCCGCCAAAAGGTTGTCCGTTCGCTCCGCGTTGTCAGTTTGCGATGGAAATATGCGAGCAGCAAATGCCGGAAGCTTCCACATTCACTGAGGGTCACCAAGCTGCATGTTGGCTACATGATCCACGGGCACCGAAGCTGGAAGAACTGGTGGCAGCAGGGAGGCAGACGTAGATGAGCCAAGCGTTGGTTGAAGTCAAAAATCTAAAAAAGCATTTTGAAATCGGTAATGGAGTTACGCTAAAGGCGGTCGACGGCGTTACCTTCACGATTAATCGCGGCGAGACGCTTGGACTAGTCGGAGAGAGTGGCTGCGGTAAGTCGACGTTGGGCAGAACGATGATTCGTCTCTATGAAAATACAGATGGAGAAGTTTTATTCAAAGGTAAAAATGCACACCGCTTAAAAGGGAAAGAGGCAGAGCAGTTCCACCGCGACGTCCAAATGATTTTTCAAGACCCGCAAGCAAGTCTGAATCCGCGCATGACCGTCATGGACATTATTGCGGAGGGCTTGGATATTCACGGCTTGTCTCGTGGAGCAAGAGCGGATCGGGTCAAAGAATTGCTGGAGCTGGTTGGTTTGTCGAAGGAACATGCGAACCGATTCCCCCATGAATTCAGCGGAGGCCAAAGGCAGCGGATCGGGATAGCCCGGGCACTTGCGGTTGAGCCGGAATTTATTATCGCAGATGAACCGATTTCGGCACTTGATGTGTCGATCCAAGCGCAGGTCGTGAATCTTTTGGAAGACTTGCAGCAGGACAGGGGGCTGACTTACTTGTTTATCGCCCACGATCTGTCCATGGTGAAGCACATTTCTACTCGAATCGGAGTGATGTACCTCGGCAAAATGGTAGAAATGGCAAACAGCTTCGAGCTGTACGAAAAGCCGCTTCATCCATATACACAAGCGTTACTGTCCTCGATTCCGATTCCTGATCCGACGATCAAGCGGGAGCGCATCATTTTGCAGGGCGATTTGCCGAGTCCTGCCAACGCTCCAAGCGGTTGTGTTTTCCGAACAAGATGCCCAAAGGCCATGGAGCAATGCGCGGCACAGGTTCCTGAATGGCAGGAAGCCGCACCGAACCATTGGGTTGCTTGCCATCTCTATCAGTAGTTCGATTTTCAATCTTAAAATATAGGGGGAAACAACGTGAAGAAAATAGCTGCCTTTGCCCTGTCACTCTCGCTCGTCATTCCGGCTCTGGCTGGATGCGGCGGTAGTGGTGAGTCAGCATCGACTGGAGGTACCACAACCCCAGGCGCTGCTGTCAAACAAGAAGTTGTGTTCAATGCCAAGTCTGAGCCGCCAGACTTGAACCCGCTCACCTCGACGGATACCACTTCCTTCTGGATCATGGATCACTTGGGGGAAGGCTTGTACACCAAGGATAAGGACGGCAATCCGATCCTGGGACAAGCCAAGGAAGTGAAGCTTTCTGATGACAAGCTGAAGTACACGTTCATTTTGCGCGATGACGTGAAATGGACCAACGGCGAGCCAGTGACAGCCGAGGATTTTGCTTACACGTATATGAAGCATCTGGATCCAGCAACTGCTTCGACTACGGCTTACTTGCTCTATTACATTAAAGGAGCAGAGGCATACAACAAGGGCACAGGAAAAGCAGAAGATGTGGGCATCAAGGCCGTGGATGCAAAAACGCTCGAAATCGAGCTGGTTGCTCCTACGTCGTACTTTGACAAAATGCTAGCTACCCGTTACTGGCACCCAATCAACAAGAAGCAGGCAGAAGCCACTCCAAAATGGGCAGCAAATGCAGATACCTACATCTCTAACGGTGCTTACAAGCTCGTATCCTGGAAGCACGACTCTGAGCTCGTTATCGAAAAGAACGAGCATTATTGGAACAAAGCGGACGTAAAAATGGAGAAGATCACTTGGAAAATGGTGAATGACGCCACGACTGCTTATCAGATGTACAAGAGCGGTGAGCTCGACTTCAACAAAGAGATGCCATCTGACATCCTCGCCCAAGAAAAATCGAGTCCAGACTTTAAATCCGTTCCTTACTACGGTACCTATATGTACATGTTTAACGTAACGAAAGAGCCATTTACGAATAAAAAAGTTCGCAAAGCATTCGCCATGTCGCTTGACCGTAATGCACTGTCAGAAATGGTTAGCCAAGGTGGAGAGACACCAGCTTACTCTATGGTTCCGCGTGGAGCGATGCAACCAAACGGAAAAGACTTCCGCGAAGAGGGCGGAGACTACTTCAAAGAAGATTACGAAGCAGCGAAGAAGTTGCTGGCTGAAGGTATGCAAGAAGAAGGCTGGTCCACACTTCCAGAAGTTACACTCATGTACAACACCGATGAAAGCCACAAGAAAATAGCGCAGGCGATCCAGGAAATGCTCAAGAAAAATTTGGGCGTAGAAGTGAAAATGACAAACCAAGAGTGGAAAGTATATCTGGATACAACGAAACAAAAGAACTACCAAATGGGCCGTATGGGCTGGGTAGGTCAAATCAACGACCCTGCGTTTAACCTTGACTACTATTTGGGTGAAAGTCCGAACAACCGTACTGGTTGGGTGAACAAAGAGTATGATCAGTTGAATATGGCGGCAAAAGTTGAGCAAGACCCGAACAAGCGTATGGAATTGCTTCACCAGGCAGAAGCCATTTTGATGGATGAAATGCCGTTCATTCCAGTTTACCACTACCAGCAAAACTATTTGGTGAAACCGAATCTGGAAGGGCTCACTTATCCAGTTAACGCGTTCCCAAGCGCTCGCTGGGCAACAAAAAAATAGGAAAAAAGAGGAGCTTCTCCTCTTTTTTCTCTTTACATACTCCAACGAACATCTAGCAAGTGAGGAAAGGATGATTTCTCGTGATTTTGGACTATCTGCAAGTGAAATCCGCGTATCAGTTGAAGGTGGTACCGCAGCGTAGAGAGATTACCTTTTTAACGAAGCTGACAGGCATCGCGCAGTTGTGGCGCTGGAATGAAGAGTCCAACCGCTCGGAGCAAGTGACCTTTTTCCCTGATCGAGTAGTAGAAGTTGACCATTCCCCGTGTGGAACGAAAACGATTGTCGGTATGGACAACAAGGGAGATGAGCGGCAGCAGTTCTTTTTGCTAACAGAAAATGGAGCAGTCGTGAAACCGTTGACGGACGCTCCTGCTTATTTTCACTATTTGGGTGGCTGGTCACCTTGTGGGCAAAAGATCGCGTGGTCCAGCAATCGTCGGAATCCGCGTAGCTTTGATATTTTTGTACAGGATGTCGAGAGCGGTGCGTATGAAGAAGTCTTCCGTTATGATGGGCGCACAGATCCAATTTGCTGGCTGCCAGACGGGACAGGACTCATTTTCAGCGTGCAGGAGACCAACATTGACAATTGCCTGTATTTGTTGAATCTGCAAACGAAGGAAGCACAAAAGCTCGCCATTTGCAGTAAACATGCGCGCTATCATTCCTTGGTACTGTCTATAGACGGCCAAACGGGATATCTTGTAACTGACCGCGATGAAAACACGAAAGCGTTGTGCCGCTTTTCACTGCATACAGGACAGCTGAACAAACTGGTGCACGACCCGAAATGGGACATTGAGGTGGCTAAATTATCCCCCGACGAGAGGCTGCTTGCCTTTACGATCAATGAAGGAGGCTATTCCGCACTTGCTCTCTATTCCTTGACAGAGAAACGCTGGGAGCGGGTGGAGCAAGCGCCACGTGGAGTGATCTCTTCTTTGGCGTGGGTGGATGATGATCAGCTCGCTTTTACACTGAAAAGTCCTACACTTCCAGGCGACATCTGGACGTACACCATTTCGGAGAAAACTAGCAGGCGTGTGACGAACATTGGTCGATCTGATGCTCTGGAGGATAAACTCATCGAGCCGGAATTGTGCACCTTTCACTCTTTTGATGGCTTGGAAGTTCCGTATTTCCTTTATGCCAAAGATGCATCTGAACATTCTGAGAAAAAACCAGTCGTCGTCTACGTTCATGGCGGTCCAGAGAGCCAAATTCGCCCGGAATATCATCCCGTTTTTCAATTTTTGGCGAATGAAGGCTTTACGGTGGTAGCACCAAATGTTCGCGGCAGCATGGGCTACGGTCGGGAATATGTCCAACTCGACGATCGTCGCAAGCGGATGGATTCTGTAGCAGATTTGGCTTGGCTGGTCAAAGATTTACGCAACCGCCCAAGCGTTGACCCGAATGCGATCGGCATTATGGGCCGCAGTTACGGAGGCTTCATGACATTGGCTGCGCTTACGCATTACCCTGACCTGTGGGCCGCGGGTGTTGATATTGTCGGGATTTCCCACTTCAAAACCTTTCTGGAGAACACCGGCGCATGGAGAAGGAGATTGCGTGAGGTGGAGTACGGGTTCCTCGGCGAAGACGATGACTTTTTTGAAGAAATTGCTCCTTTGAATCATTCCCATAAGATCACGGCTCCGCTTCTCGTATTCCATGGGCGCAATGATACGCGTGTTCCTGTCAGCGAAGCAGTACAGCTTGTAGCAGACATGAGAGGCAGGGGACAAGAAGTCGATTTGCACATTTTTGAGGATGAAGGTCACTTTACCGAAAAACTGGACAATCACATCACGTTGAATCAAAAAATTTCCCAGTTCTTTTTGGAGAAGCTTGGATCCACCAATAAAATCGAGGAGTGAGTAGAATGACGCAAGCAAAAAGAGGCATAACGGCTGAAGATTTGTATCAAATGCGGTACGCGAGCGATCCGCAGCTATCACCAGACGGAAACACGCTTGCCTATGTGGAAAATCAAATCGATGAGTCACACGCATACCAAAATCACTTGTATTTACGCAGATTGGATGCAGATGATCCACAGCCTTTGACGTCTGGCTTCCGCGACACCTTTCCGCGCTGGTCGCCGGATGGTTCAAAGATTAGCTTTGTCTCGAATCGATCTGGAAAACCACAAATTTGGCTGATCGATGCTAACGGAGGAGAAGCAAGGCAGCTCACGTGTTGCAAAAACGGCGTCAGTAATCCGATTTGGTCACCTGATGGCAAATACATTGTCTTTTCGTCGATCATGGATGAGGGAGAAACATTTGCAGACCAGGAGGGAACCGAAGAAAAAGGAAATGCCAAAGCCATTCATGTCGGAAGAATGAAGTATAAATCCGATGATCTCGGGTTTATTTACGAGAAAAACAAGCAGTTGGCCATTGTTCATGTAGAAACAGGCGAGGTTACGCCACTCAGCGATGGCCCGTACAATCATACGGTTGGCTCCTGGTCTCCGGATGGAAAATGGCTCGCGATTACGGCGAACCGAGCAGAAGACCCTGATTTTCAGCATAGTGTTGACGTTTTTCTCATCCCTTTTGAAGGGGGAGAATGGAAAAAGCTGACCAACAGCAAAGGGATTTTTGCCTACCCAACCTGGTCACACGACGGTAAGAAGCTAGCGTATATCGGAAGTGAATTGGACACGCATTTGTACGCAGCACAGAAGCGCATCTGGGTATATGATTTTGAAAAGGGCGACTATACGTGCATCACAGCGGATTGGGATGTACAGGTTGGCGATTCCACTATCGGAGACATGCGCTCGCCTGGTCACCCCAATCCAGGTGCTGTATGGACAGCGGACGGAAAAGGCATGTACTTTATTGCAAGTGAACGAGGAAATTCCGGCATCTATCACGTGACATTGGACGGACAAGTCACTCATGTCGTAGCGGGGGACCGGAATATTTACGGCTTTTCGCTGGATGAAAACGAACAAACGGTGGTTGCTGCTATCAGTGACCCGTTTACGCCAGGCGACTTGTATCAAGTAAGCCTGAAGGACGGAGAAGAAAAACGTTTGACAGCACTGAACAAAGAGCTATTTGCGGGCATTGAGCTCCCGGTTCCAGAAGAAATCGAGTTTGTCGCAAAGGATGGCTGGAAGCTGCACGGTTGGATGCTCAAGCCAGTCGGTTTTGAAGAAGGAAAAAAATACCCGATGGTTCTGCAAATTCATGGCGGGCCTCATTCCATGTATGGAAATACGTTTTTCCACGAGTTCCAGCTGCTCGCTGCAAAAGGCTACGCCGTACTCTATACGAATCCGAGAGGGAGCTTTGGCTACGGAGAGCGATTTGTTCAGGCGTGCTGCGGTGACTATGGCGGGAACGATTACCGCGATTTGATGACGGCTGTGCAATTTGCATGTGATCATTTCGATTTTGTCGATGAGGACCGCTTGGGTGTCGCAGGGGGCAGCTACGGTGGCTTCATGACGAACTGGATCGTCGGTAAAACCAATCGATTCAAAGCGGGTGTAACTGATCGGAGTATTTGCAACTGGGTAAGCTTTTACGGTGTCAGTGATATCGGGTATTTCTTCACTGCCGAAGAGATTCAGGCAAATCCATTCACGAATCCGGAAAAAATGTGGCAGCATTCACCGATTCGCTTGGTAGAGAACATCGAGACGCCTCTGCTGATCATGCATGGGGAACATGACTACCGTTGCCCGATCGAACAGGCCGAGCAGCTTTATGTGACATTGAAGCATCAAGGCAAGGCTCCGGTATCGTTTGTCCGTTTCCCGGGTGCCAGTCATGAGCTTTCCCGCAGTGGTGATCCAGAGCAACGCGTGTTGAGACTGCAATATACGACAGATTGGTTCGACAGTTATTTGGTTGCACACCAAAAAGAGAAAGTCGAATAAGCAGGTAAATGCCAGTAGGAGGTGCCCGATCGTGAACAAAGAACAAGTTATAGGCATCGTGCAAGAAAATTTGCCGCATGCAATCGAGAAGCTGAAGCAATATTTGCGTTTTCCTACCGTATCCGCACAGCATAAGGCCATCCCAGAGACGGTTGAATACGTGGTCAAGATGATTCATGAGGTTGGCGGTGAGACAAAGGTCCTCGATAATCTCAGGGGCAATCCAGTGGTGTATGCGTTTTTTGCAGCAGGCAGTGAGGGAGACGCCAGCAAAACGATCCTGTTTTACGATCACTACGATGTTCAACCACCTGAACCGTTTCATGAGTGGAACACGGAGCCGTTCGACCCTACGATCATCGATGGAAAGCTGTATGCGCGTGGGGTTGCCGACAATAAAGGTGATCTCGTCGCGCGTCTGACGGCGATTCAGATTTTGCAGCAGCAAGCGGGCGGTTTGCCTTGCAACATCAAGTTTCTGATCGAAGGAGAAGAAGAGATCGGCAGCCCGAATCTGGAGCCATATCTTCGAGCGTACAAGGAGCTTTTCCAGGCGGATGCCTGCATTTGGGAATTCGGTGGAAAGGACGAAAATGAGCGAATCAGCATGGTTGCCGGGATCAAAGGAATGGCCTACCTAGAGCTGACATGTGTTGGGGCAGATATCGACATGCACTCCTCTGTCGGTGCCTATGTAGACAATGCAGCATGGCGCCTCGTACAGGCATTGGCGACGATGAAAAATCAGCAAAACGAGATTTTGGTCGAAGGCTTCTTCGATGGGATCGAGGAACCGACAGCGGATGAAAAGAAAGTCGTTTCCGAATTGCCGTTCAGTGAAGAGGCGACAGCAGCGCTATACGGCTTGAAACGCCCACTGATTACCGCGTCAAACAACGTGGACCCGCGAGAAGCTATGGTATTCCACCCGACCATGACCATTTGCGGTCTGGATAGCGGCTATACAGGAGAGGGCGCGAAGACGGTGCTGCCGAAAAGCGCGATGGCCAAGCTGGATTGCCGCCTTGTCCCAGGACAAGATCCACAGCACATCATGAAATGCATCGAGAATCATTTGGAGAAGCATGGTTTTACGGATATTACCGTCACCATGATCAACGGACAGAAAGCGTATCGCTCCGATTTCCACCATCCATTTGTTGCTCATGTACTGGATACGGCTCGCGTCATATATGATCATGAACCCGTGCTTTCGCCAAACGCGGCAGGCACAGGTCCGATGTATATTTTTGGTGAACAGCTGAAGCTTCCTGTCGTCAGTACAGGGGTAGGCTGGGTTGGCTGCAAAGTACATGCGCCGAACGAATCCATCCGTTTGAAAGACTTCGAGGAAGGAATTGCCCATATGGTTGTCATGCTCTCTGGGTTTGCCAAAGCGCTGTCAGAGTAGCAGCATACGAGTAAAGGATTATGCAATCTGATAGCGAAAAAGGGGCCTTTCTTATAAAAAGGTCTCCTTTTTTATTTGGAACCCCTCACAGCACTTCCAGAGTGGACTTTGCTTTTGCAAACCATGTACAATCGTAGATGATAGTGTTACATACTACATTTACAGGAGGCGAAATGCGTGAACAGCGATACACATCCATTCGAAATCGCAACCTTTGCTGGCGGATGCTTCTGGTGCATGGTCAGTCCGTTTGACAAGATGCCAGGCATTCAAAAAGTCGTCTCCGGCTATACAGGCGGTCATGTCGAAAACCCAACCTATGAACAGGTATGCTCTGATACGACGGGACACTATGAAGCGGTCCAAATCACATATGATCCGTCCCTGATCTCATACGACGAATTGCTGCAAATGTTTTGGAGACAAATCGACCCGACAGACGCTGGTGGTCAATTTGGTGACCGAGGTCAATCGTATGCGCCGGCGATCTTCTATCATAATGAAGAGCAAGAAAGGCTTGCGCAAAAATCCAAGCAAGAGCTGGAAGCGAGCGGTCGTTTCCAAAAGCCCATTGCAACGCTGATTTTGCCAGCCAAACCGTTCTATCCGGCGGAGGAGTATCATCAGGACTACTATAAGAAAAATCCGGTTCGCTACCAGTATTACCGCGCGGCATCAGGCAGAGCGAAATTCACCAAGGAAGCATGGCGCGACCGTGCGAAGCAAGAAGAATTGAAAAAAATCTTGACCCCGCTCCAGTACGAGGTCACGCAAAACAACGGGACAGAACGTCCGTTTACGAACGAATTCTGGGATCACAAAGAAGAGGGCATCTACGTTGACATCGTCTCCAACGAGCCTTTGTTCAGTTCCTTGGACAAGTTCGATTCCGGTTGCGGGTGGCCATCCTTCACCAAGCCATTGCAGGAGGAGAACGTAACCGAGCATGTGGATTTGACACATAATATGATTCGTACAGAGGTTCGCAGCAAAGAAGCAGATTCTCATCTCGGCCACGTTTTCGAGGACGGTCCAGGTGAAAATGGATTGCGTTACTGCATCAATTCAGCCGCATTGCGCTTCATTCCGAAGGATCGTTTGGAGGAAGAGGGCTTCGGGGAATATAAGCGATTGTTTGAAAAAGAATAGAGTGTGGACCGCTGCTCTCCGGGAAACATGGGAGAAGGGCGGTCTTTTTGCTAAACATACAACGAGGGAAACATAAGAGAATGCAGGGAGGGTCCAATGTACACACAGACATCCTTACACAGACGAATTGGACTGTTACTCGCAGCAATCATGACCATAGCAGGCTGTTCTTTCGGTCAGGAGCCTTCTCACAACAACCAAATCGTACCGACACCCCAAAACGTTGCTGAGGGTGGGACGTTAATCATTGCACGTATGTCGGATGCAGCCAATCTCGATCCCCATTTTATTTTGACGATTAATGAGGCGAGTGTCGTCCAAGGAAAAGTGTATGAAGGGCTCGTCAAACGTGATCGGAACATGAATATTCAGCCACAGCTGGCAACTGCATGGGAACAAATCGATGATCTTACTTGGGAGTTTACTCTCCGACAAGGCGTTATTTTTCACGATGGGACCCCCTTTCATGCACAGGCAGTCAAGAAAACATTCGATCGCGTATTAAATCCAGCGGTGGCTTCTCCTCGAGCAGCGATGTTTGAAAAAGTAAAGCAGGTTAGGGTCATCAATCCGTACAGAGTACAATTCATCCTTCACAAGCCATTTGCGCCTTTGCTTTCTATTTTGGCCAGTCACGAGGGGAGCATCATCAGCGCTACTGCAATCGATAAATACGGACGGGAATTATCGCAGCACCCGGTTGGTACTGGCCCTTATCAGTTCCAATCATGGGAGCATGGCAGTCAAATTACGTTGAGCAAAAACCATTCCTACTGGGGCGAGGCCGCTACGCTTGATCATGTCGTCTTCAAGGTTGTTCCGGATGGTGAGGCCCGCATTGCGATGGTAGAGAAGGGAGAAGCACATGTCGCGGAGTCCATCCCTGTCATGGAGCTGGATCGAATTCAAGCCTCCAACCAGATGCGCGTGTACCGCAGTGATGCGCTCGGGACGGAGTTTATCGGGTTTAATGTATCACGTCCACCACTGAACGATATCCGTGTGAGGAAAGCCATCAGTATGGCGATCGAGACGGGAGCGATCATTAAAGGGGTGTATAACAACGTGGGAACAAAGGCGAATTCCCCGATGGGACCGCATGTGTTCGGCTACAGTCCAACTGTGAAAAGCTATCCGTACGACATCAATCAAGCGCGTCGGTTGCTAACAGAGGCAGGCTATCCAGATGGTTTTCCTATTCAAATGATTACCTTCAATAGACAGGATCGAATCTTGGTTTCCCAAGTGATACGGTCGCAATTAAAAGGGATCGGCATCGACGCGGAGCTAAAAGTCGTCAGCTACGATGAGTTTGTCCGAACCATTGAGCAAACGAAGGATCATGAGATTTTTGTCAGTGGCTGGGCAAATGCAACTGGGGATGCCGACTACAATCAGTACAATCTGTTTCATACATCGGGTGGAGGGGCGGGCAACAGCTTTCAATACAGCAATCCCGAGCTGGATCGTCTCATCGAGGCTGGTCGTATCGAAACAGATCCGGCCAAAAGACTTGCCATCTACGCAAAGGCACAAGAAGTGGAGCTGCAAGACGCTTTGGTTGTTCCGATTCGCAATCTGGAGAATTTGGCTGTGATCAGCAACCGTATTCAGGGCTTCTCCATCAGTCCAGCGGGTTATCTGAATCTCGATCAGGTCGTGATTTCTCAATAAAACATGTAACGAAAAGCCGGTCAATTATGTCATAATAGGTACGTACTTTTATTACCTACATAATTGGATCAGCTCCCAAACGAAAGGAACGTTACAATGAGAAGTTTTCGAAACCGGCTTTTGCATCCACTCGTGCTCGTAACGGCAATGACATTTGTGTTGTCTGGATGTAACAGTATAGCTGCTCCTCAAGAATCACAGACACCACCATCCGTGGAGACACCAACTCCTCCAAAGAAGGAAGAAGCGAAGCCAAAGGAGGAGACAACGCCTCCACCTGCTGAAACACCAAAGCAAGAACAACCGGAGCAACCCCAGAAAGCGAAGCCAACGGAAACGAAATCGGCAGAAAAGCCGCCAGCGGGTCAGCCGTCTGAGCTGTTGTTCCCGGACATCGCGGTCGTGGGTGAGCCTGAGAGTATTGCTGTACTGGTGAACAAACAGCGCAAGCTTCCGGAGAACTATCAGCCAAATGATTTAGTGTTCCCAAACGTTCCTTACTTGCTCCCTGAAAAGAGCGAGAAACGAAAAATGCGCAAAGAAGCAGCGGGTGCGCTTGAGCAGTTATTTGCGGCAGCCCAGGCTGATGGTGTTCAGTTGGCGGGCGTTTCTGCCTATCGCTCCCACGCCTACCAGAAAGCGCTGTTTAATCGCTATGTAAAAAAAGACGGGGTAGAGAAGGCACGGACTTACAGTGCAGTTCCTGGGACGAGTGAGCATGAGACGGGACTCGCGATTGATGTCTCTGGTAAGGATGGCAAATGCGCAGCAACAAGCTGCTTTGCCGGAACCAAGGAAGCGAAGTGGCTGGATGAAAACGTCGAGAAGTTTGGATTTATCATTCGCTACCCAGAGGGAAAAGACTCGATTACTGGCTATATTTATGAGCCGTGGCATTTGCGCTATGTAGGTGTCGAGATCGCACAAGAAATCGGAGAAAAAGGGATTACGCTCGAAGAATATTCAGGTGTCGTACCTGTTTCCACACCAACGAATTAAAGAAGCAACGCCGATCTCTTACCGAAGAGAATCGGCGTTTTTGCTAGGCAGTTATGCTATAATGTTCACGGGTGAAGATAATGGTCGAAAAATCAATCAGAGAACGTATTATTGAAACATCCATGCGCTTGTTTGAAGCAAATGGCTACCACAAAGTGACTGTGGATCAAATTGTGAAAGAAAGCGGCACGTCGAAGGGAGGATTTTATCACAACTTCAAATCCAAGGATGAACTTCTCTACATCATTCATGATCAATTCATTACGTATGTGCTGGAGAAAGCAGAGGAAGCTTACGAGAAGTGGGATACCCCGACAGAACGACTGCAGGCCATCGTAAAATCCTTCGTTATGATGATTGATCTGTACCGCTCTCAGGTTACGATTTTTTATCAGGAAAGCTTGTTTTTAGCTCCGGAGTACTACACGGATATTGAAACGAAACGGGATCGCTATAAAAAAATTATGTTCACCGTCATTTCGGACGGGATCGAATCGGGTGAGTTCCGCCCGGAGCTGCCCGTGCCGATTGTGTCCATGGCTATTTTTGGCATGGTGAACTGGATTTACAAGTGGTATCAAAAGTCAGGGACGTACTCGATCGAGCAAATCGCGGAGATTTATGCAGATATGGTTCTTCATTCCGTTTTGAAATCAGAATCGATGGAAAACCCGGCCTTTCAGCGTTTTTTCCTGCAATCACAAGATAATCCCTTCAAGTCATTGTAGGGGGCTAACTAGGATCATGCGGCTACACTCAAGCTTTTCGATAGGAGACAGGGGCATAGTCGCTTGATGGTCCCATCTAAAATAACCGGATCAGACCAACTGGTTGGTCTGTACTAGTATTCTGACATTTGTTATAATATCAAAAAGACCAACTGGTCGGTCTTGCTCAATCACCACAGACCAACTAGTCGGTTCGGAGATTGTGTAGTCAGATTCGGAATAGGGAGGAATAGTCGTGCTTACCATTTACGAAATGCGAGAACTTGTGAAGCTATTGGAGCAGACGGACATAGAATCTTTTGAGGTAAATGACGAAGATTCTTCTTTGCGTATCAAACGAAGAAATGGGAATCAAGTCACAGCCGTACATCAGCCCCCCGTACAAGTCAAAAGCGCGCCAATCGTGACGGCGGCACCCGCTGTTCTTTTGCCTAAAAAAGAAGCGATTGAGCGCCCGGTCGCAACCGTTCCGGTGGAAGCACCTCAGAAATCGGCGGAAGTGACGGAAAACTTGTACAAAATTACTTCACCTATGGTCGGAACCTTCTATGCAGCACCTGCCGTTGACGCAGCACCATACGTATCCGTAAATGATCGGGTAGAGCCAACTACCATTGTCTGTATTGTCGAAGCCATGAAGCTGTTTAACGAGATTGAAGCAGAAGTAAAAGGAGAGATTGTCCAAGTCTTGGTGGAAAACGGCCAGCTGGTCGAGCATGGACAGCCGTTATTCCTGGTGAAGCAAGCGTAATGGAGCAGCTTTTAAGGGGAGGACTGGAAGAGTGAGCAAACATACATGGTTCAAGGAATTCTCCGTTCCCACGTACGAGCAGTGGCGGGAAGCGGCAGAGAAATCGCTAAAGGGTGCATCCTTTGATGCCAAGCTACTGACGCATACGTACGAAGGGATTGTTCGCCAGCCAATCTATAGATACGAAGATGTCAAAACATTGCCGCATCTGGAAGCGCTACCAGGAGAAGCGCCTTTTCACAGAGGGAACCAGCAGGCTGGCGAGCATAAGGAACACAAATGGCATGTCTGTCAGGAGATCATCGCACCCAGTGCAGAAGCTTTCAATCAGGCAGCCATAAACGATTTGGCGCGAGGACAAACCATGCTGCATCTGATGGTGGATCAAGCGGCTTTGGCTGGGCTTGACCCTGACGAAGCTTTGCCAGAAACGATTGGTCACAAAGGCGTATCTGTTTTTTGCCGAGAGGATATAGAGCAGGCATTTCAAGGGGTGAAGCTTTCCGAGGTCCCTCTTTACGTGAACACGGGAGCGCTGGGCTTGCCCATTCTTTCGCTCATTTTGGCACATGTTGAAGCGACAGGCGAACAAGTCTCCGAGCTTCGCGGATGCATCGGCCAAGACCCTGTAACGGTTCTGCTTACAGAGGGCAAGCTCCCTTGTTCCTTGCAGGCAGCTTATAACGCTATGGCAAGTGTGGTGAAATGGGCAAAGGATCATGCACCTGCGCTGAAAACGATCCTGGTTCAAAGCAATCCTTATCAGGACGGCGGCGGAAACGCAGTAAACGAACTGGCTTTTTCACTGGCCACAGGGGTCGACTATTTGCAGGCGATGCTTGAGCGGGGAATTTCCATAGATGATATCGCAGCACGGATGCAGTTCTCATACTCGATTGGTTCAGATGTTTTCATGGAAATCGCGAAGTTGCGTGCTGCAAGAATGCTCTGGTCAAACATCGTGGCGGCCTACGGTGGATCAACGGAAGCCCAAAAGATGACGATTCACGCCAGAACTTCGGCCTGGACGAAGACGATTTACGATCCGTATGTCAACATGCTTCGTTCCACAACAGAAGCGTTCTCAGCAGTCATTGGCGGAGCAGACAGTCTGCATGTATCCGCGTTTGACGAAGCCATCCGCCCTGCCAATGAGTTTTCGAGAAGAATCGCCAGAAATACGCAAATCATTTTGCAAGAAGAAGCGCATTTGGCAAAAGTGATCGACCCTGCGGGAGGTTCTTGGTACGTAGAATGGCTAACAGATGCATTAGCGAAAAAAGCATGGGAGCTGTTCCAGCAGGTAGAAGCGCAGGGTGGCATGCTGAGCGCGTTAGAGGCAGGCTTCCCACAAGGCTTGATCGCTAGAATCGCGGATCAAAAAGCGGCGAGCATTGATACCCGTAAAAAGCGTTTGGTTGGAACCAACATGTATGCCAATACGGCTGAGCTGCCACTAGAGGCCAAGAGCCTTCCGAGTATTCACGAAGAGCGAGCAGCGGAAGCACGATCCCATCGGCTAAAACAGAACGCGACTCTCGTCTCCGCAGCGCTCAACGAGTTGTCAAAACATACCGATGAGCTCGTGGCACGTGCAGTAAAAGCTGTGCTTCATGGAGCGACTGTGGGGGATATCGCCAAAGCCATGAGCCGTGAAGATTCCGTGCAGACAATCATCCAGCCACTCCGTATTCACCGGGCATCCGAACGCTTTGAGGCCCTGCGGATACAGGGCGATGATTTCTTGAAAGCTACAGGAAAAAGACCGACCGTGTTCTTAGCGACGATGGGGCCAGTGGCAAAGCATAAGGCCCGGGCAGACTTCGCAGCAGAGTTTTTTGCGGTTGGCGGCTTTGATGTTATACGCAAGCAAGCATTCTCTACAACTCAAGAGGCGGCTGAAGCTGCGGTGGCATCAGGTGCAATGATCACGGTCATTTGTTCGGACGATACGAGTTATCCGGAGCAGGTGCCTCCATTGGCTCATGAAATCAAGCAACGTGTACCTCAAATGACGGTTCTGTTGGCTGGCTTGCCTGAGGCAGAGCAGCTGGCTACTTATAAGGCAGCCGGTGTAGATGACTGCATCCACATGCGTTCCAATTGCTACGAGATGCTGCGAGAACTTCAGGAGCGGATAGGAGTGAGCTCATAATGAAGCGACCCGATTTTTCAAAAATGGCTTATCAGTCCAAACGAGATGTGTCTGATTTGTTCCCCCAATTGGGTGCGAACCCACAAGGAATGGAGCAAATGTGGCAGACACTAGAGCAGATCCCTGTTAAACCTCTGTACACAATGGAAGACGTGGAGGGAATGGATCACCTCGGCTACATGCCTGGTTTGCCACCGTATACGCGCGGGCCGTATCCGACGATGTACGTGACTCAGCCATGGACGGTTCGCCAATATGCCGGATTTTCTACGGCGGAAGAGAGTAACGCTTTTTACCGACGGAATTTGGCTGCGGGACAAAAAGGGCTGTCGATTGCCTTCGACCTCGCGACGCATCGCGGCTATGACTCCGATCATCCCCGGGTAGTCGGTGATGTCGGGAAAGCGGGCGTGGCAGTTGATTCCATTCTCGATATGAAAATCTTGTTCGACGGCATCCCCCTCGATAAAATGTCCGTCTCCATGACGATGAACGGAGCGGTTTTGCCGATTATGGCGTTCTATATCGTGGCGGCTGAAGAGCAAGGGGTTTCACAAGAGGAGCTTACCGGAACGATCCAAAATGACATTTTGAAGGAATACATGGTTCGGAATACTTACATTTATCCGCCAAAAGCGTCGATGAAGATCATTTCCGATATTTTTGCCTACACCTCCAAGCACATGCCCAAATTCAACAGCATCAGTATTTCAGGCTACCACCTGCAGGAAGCGGGTGCGACCGCGGATATTGAATTGGCTTACACGTTGGCAGATGGCTTGGAATACGTTCGCACGGGACTTGCAGCAGGTATTGACATCGATGCGTTTGCGCCACGGCTGTCATTTTTCTGGGCGATTGGCATGAACTACTTCATGGAAGTGGCGAAAATGCGGGCAGGCCGCTTGATTTGGGCCAATCTGATCAAGCAGTTCCATCCCAAAAACGAAAAGTCGATGGCACTGCGGACACACTCACAAACGTCTGGATGGAGCTTGACGGAGCAGGATCCGTATAACAACGTGGTGCGGACGTGCATCGAAGCCATGGCGGCTGCTCTGGGGCATACCCAATCTCTGCATACGAACGCATTGGATGAAGCGATTGCGTTGCCGACAGACTTTTCAGCTCGGATCGCGCGAAATACGCAGTTGTTTTTGCAGGACGAAACCGAGATAACCAAGGTCGTCGATCCGTGGGCAGGTTCTTATTACGTCGAGTCGTTGACGGCGCAGCTCGTGGAAAAAGCGTGGGCGCACATCGAAGAAATCGAAGCACTTGGCGGTATGGCAAAAGCAATTGAGACGGGATTGCCGAAAATGAAGATCGAGGAAGCGGCAGCACGCCGTCAGGCACATATCGATTCGGCGAAGGAAGCCATTATTGGCGTGAACAAATACCGTCTGGACAAAGAAGATCCGCTGGAAATTCTCGAAGTCGACAACACAGCGGTCCGAGAAGCGCAAATCAGTCGTTTGCAGGAGCTGCGCAGTAACCGGGATGAGGCGAGAGTGCAAGCAACACTTCAGGCCATTACGGAGTGCGCGAAAACGGGTGAAGGCAATCTGTTGGAGCTGGCCATTGAAGCGGCGCGAGCAAGAGCTTCTTTGGGAGAAATATCGGATGCCTATGAAAAGGTCGTGGGGAGACACAAGGCGGTCATTCGCTCCATCAGCGGCGTCTACAGTTCCGAATACGCAGATGCCGATGAGGTAGCGGCAGTCCGCAAGATGGCAGACGAATTCGAGCAGTGGGAAGGCAGACGTCCCCGTATTATGATCGCGAAAATGGGTCAAGACGGACATGACAGGGGCGCGAAAGTGATTGCGACCGCTTTTGCCGATTTGGGCTTTGATGTCGACATCGGTCCGTTGTTCCAGACACCTGAGGAAACAGCAAAACAAGCAATTGAAAATGACGTGCACGTGATCGGCTTCAGCTCGCTTGCGGCAGGACATAAGACATTGCTGCCACAACTGGTGGGAGAGCTCAAGAAGCTGGGACGCGAGGATATTGTCGTCGTTATAGGTGGTGTTATACCAGCACAAGATTACGCCTTTCTGCGAGAGCATGGTGCCGCAGCTATCTTTGGGCCAGGAACAGTCATTCCTGTAGCAGCCCAGCACGTTCTCCAAGAGATCGTGTATCGCCTGGAGGCTGCTGGACAATGACCGGGGGCAAGGCTGACAAGAATTTCTTGAACGTTTCCTCCAGGGCACGCCTCCCACGTTTATCGGTGGATCAATACGTCACAGGCGTACGAGAGAATAACCGAACGGTTTTGGCACAGGCAATCACACTGGTCGAGAGCAACGCTCCCGCTCATATGGATATGGCCCAAGAGGTGATCAAGCAGCTGCTTCCTCATACAGGTCAATCCATACGCATAGGGATATCCGGTGTGCCAGGTGCGGGCAAGAGCACGTTCATTGAAGCATTTGGCAGTATGCTTTGCGAAAAAGGTCATCGTGTCGCTGTTTTGGCCGTTGATCCGAGCAGTACAGTTACACGCGGGAGCATTCTCGGTGACAAGACACGAATGGAGCTCTTGTCACGCAATCCACAGGCGTTCATCCGACCGTCTGCCACTGGAGGCACGCTAGGCGGTGTCAATCGGAAGACCCGAGAAACGATGCTGATCTGTGAGGCAGCAGGCTATGATGTAATCTTGGTTGAAACGGTCGGCGTCGGACAAAGCGAGACGACAGTCAGGTCCATGGTCGATTTCTTTTTACTCCTGATGCTGACAGGTGCGGGCGATGAGCTGCAAGGAATCAAAAAAGGCATCATGGAAATAGCAGATGCGCTTCTGATCAATAAGGCCGATGGGGAAAACCGCACGCGTGCCTTGATCGCCAAAGGGGAGTACAATCGCGTTCTGCATTACTTGCAGCCGGCAACCACTGGCTGGGAGACGAAAGCATACATGTGTTCCTCGCTAACAGGGGAAGGCATTGAAGATATTTGGGAGGTCATCGGTCAATTTCGTGAAACCACCATTCAAACGGGTGGCTTCGAGGCAAGGCGCAAAGCACAGCTACTCGATTGGATGCACAGTATGGCTCAAGACTACTTGCGCGCGACCTTTTTCGGCAACCAGCAAGTAGCCAAGCTGCTTCCCTCCATTGAAGAAGCCGTTGCGAGTGGCGAGATTTCACCGACGAGCGCTGTACAGCAATTAGTGGCGATCTATGAGAATGCGATCATGAAAAAGGAATAGAGAGATGGTGGTCCATATGAGCAGCAATATGTACGAAAAAATTGATGAATTGATGGAACGCAAATATAAAATCCAGCTAGGCGGCGGTGATGCTCGCATCGATGCCCAGCATAACCGCGGCAAGTTGACTGCACGCGAGCGGATCGAGCTTCTGCTTGACCCAGATACCTTTATGGAGCTGAACCCGTTTGTTGAGCACCGTGCTACGCATTTTGGTCTCGACCAGATGGAGGCACCAGGCGAGGGCGTCGTGACGGGCTACGGTAAAATCAACGGTCGCCCTGTCTATTTGTTCGCGCAGGATTTCACGGTATTTGGCGGTGCTCTGGGTGAGATGCACGCGATGAAAATCGCCAAGGTAATGGACTTGGCAGCGAAAAACGGCGCTCCTTTTATCGGTCTGAACGACTCTGGCGGCGCACGCATTCAAGAAGGGGTAAGCTCGCTGGATGGCTACGGCACGATTTTTTACCGCAATGCCATTTACTCCGGTGTGATTCCGCAAATCTCTGTCATCCTTGGACCGTGTGCAGGAGGAGCGGTTTACTCTCCAGCAATAACTGATTTCGTGTTCATGGTAGAAAAGACGAGTCAAATGTTCATCACAGGTCCAAAAGTGATCGAAACTGTTACAGGTGAAAAAATATCCGCGGAGGACCTAGGCGGAGCAAAAGTCCATTCGACGGTGAGCGGCAATGCCCATTTTACGGCAGAAACCGAACAGGAAGTATTGGAAGGAGTGCGCAGGCTGCTCAGCTTCCTGCCACAAAACAATCGCGATCGCGCACCTGTGGTAAAAGCAGAGGAGAATAATGGTTGGCAAGAGGAGCTTTTGGAGCTGGTACCTGCTGAAAGCACCAAAGTATACGATGTGCGCAAGGTCATCGAAAAAATCGTGGACCACGGTGATTTCATGGAAGTACAGCCAAACTTTGCCCGCAATATCGTTATCGGTCTGGCGCGTATCGATGGACACAGTGTCGGCATTATCGCCAACCAGCCGAAGGTCATGGCAGGCGGGCTGGACATTCATTCATCGGATAAGCTGGCACGGTTCATCCGTTTCTGCGACTGCTTCAACATTCCGCTGCTAACCTTTGAAGATGTCTCTGGCTTTTTCCCGGGAATCAATCAGGAGCACGGAGGGATTATCCGTCACGGGGCGAAAATCTTGTATGCATACTCAGAAGCAACGGTTCCCAAAATCACGGTGATCTTGCGCAAAGCTTACGGAGGGGCTTACGTGGCGCTGAACTCCAAATCCATTGGAGCAGATGTCGTGTATGCATGGCCGAATGCAGAGATTGCCGTCATGGGTCCAGAGGGGGCAGCCAACGTCATTTTTGCAAAGGAAATCGAACAAAGTGAGGACCCGGCCGCGACTCGCGCAGAGAAAATTGCCCTCTACCGTGAAAAGTTCGCCAATCCATATGTCGCGGCAAGTCTCGGGATGGTGGATGACGTCATCGATCCGCGCGAAACCCGCCAAAAGGTGGCGCAAGCGTTGGAGATGCTAAGAAACAAGCAGGAAGATCGTCCGTACAAAAAGCACGGGAATATCCCGCTTTAGAAAGGAGCTCTGATCGTGCTATGAAGCTGCATGAACTGCGTGAATTCATCAAGCTGGTAAATCAGTCTTCCATTGAGGAGCTGGAATGGGAGAAGGGCAAGACCCGAATCGTGATCAAGAAAAGCGCACCAGTAGATGTCGTGGCTGTCAATACGCCTATACAGGTGGGCGAAGTGGAGAATGGTTATCAGGAGGCAGCCGCCACTGCTGAGTCCGTCGATGTTGCTGCTGAGGCACCTAAGGAAGTGACACAACAAGTCATGTCTTTAGGAGTAGGACTGTTCTATGCGGATGTGACAGTGGGGCAGACCGTTCAAGCAGGCGAAAAGGTTGGACGCTGCACGGCTGATGCTCTTCAGCTATCTACCGATATTACGACCCCCGTTAGCGGAATCATCACGGAAATTCTCGTCGTGGATGGTCAGTTTGTCGATTATGGAAAAGCTTTGATCGTTGTCAAAACTCAGTAGGAAGGAGAGCGCCTATGTTTACGAAAGTATTAATTGCCAATCGCGGCGAAATCGCTGTCCGCATTATCCGTGCTTGTCAGGAACTAGGGATACGTACAGTCGCTGTCTTTTCTGAGGCGGATCGGGAAGCATTGCACGTAGAATTGGCGGATGAAGCGTATTGCATCGGACCTACGGCGTCCAAAGACAGCTATTTGAACATGGCACGGATTATGACGGTCGCACTTCACACGAAGACAGACGCTATCCACCCGGGCTATGGCTTCTTGGCGGAAAACGCTTCGTTTGCCCAGCTTTGCCAAGATTGCTCCATTACCTTTATCGGTCCAGATCCCGAAGCGATCACCAAAATGGGTGACAAAGCCGTAGCAAAAGCAACGATGAGTCAAGCGAATGTTCCATTAGTTCCAGGTACAGAAGGCTTGATTGAAGACATCGATGAAGCATTGCAGGTGGCGGAAAAAATCGGCTATCCTGTCATCGTAAAAGCAACGGCTGGCGGCGGCGGTAGAGGCATGCGTGTCGCTTTTGACGCCGATGAGTTGTCCAAGGCCATTCGGCAAGCCCAGAAAGAAGCGGAGACGGCATTCGGCAACGCCGGCGTATACTTGGAAAAATACGTGGAAGAGCCGCGGCATGTGGAAATTCAAATCATGGGCGACAAGCACGGCAACGCTGTGTTCTTGGGAGAGCGGGATTGCTCCATCCAACGTCGTCATCAAAAGCTGGTAGAGGAAGCGCCATCTCCGGCGCTGGACCAAGCCCTACGCGAGCAAATGGGGCAGGCTGCGGTAGCGGCAGCCAAAGCGGTTTCGTACCACGGTGCGGGTACCGTTGAATTTTTGCTCGACAAGCACGGCCAATTTTACTTCATGGAAATGAATACGCGGATTCAGGTAGAGCATCCCGTGACAGAGATGATCACAGGGATCGACTTGATCAAAGAACAAATATCTGTCGCAGCAGGCAATCCGTTAACCTTCTCACAAGAAGACGTGAAAATCAACGGATGGGCAATCGAGTGCCGGATCAATGCCGAGAATCCTGCCAAAAACTTTATGCCATCACCAGGGAAGGTCATCAATTACTTACCGCCTGGCGGTTACGGTGTGCGCGTGGACAGTGCGGTTTATCCCGGCTACGAAATCTCTCCCTTCTATGACTCAATGGTCGCCAAGCTGATCGTTTGGGGAACAGATCGCAATGAAGCATTGGCGCGCATGAAGCGGGCGCTGGGTGAGTTTGTCATCGAAGGCGTGCATACGACGGTTCCCTTCCATGAGAAGCTGCTGGAGCATCCGGACTTTGTTGCGGGGAATTTCGCTACGAATTTTCTGGAAAAAAATAAGCTGGATTTGTAACGAGCATGAAAGAACTGTGACAGAAATCGCTCTTTTGTTACAGTTCTTTTTTCATTTACCCGATGGAGGGAAAAGTGTTATTGCCCCTGGAAAAAGGCTGCAAACAAGTCTTCTGCGACCAGCGCTGGTTGGAGGGTGCTGGATTCATAGGAGTGTTGACTTTATCTTGGAATAACAGTAGTATTCATTTATACTACTAAAAAGAACGGAGGTAACAGCTTGATTGATGAGCTCCGAAAAATAGGATTGTCAGACCTGGAAGCCAGATGTTATTTGGTACTTCACGAGGAACCAAAAATTTCTGGATATGAAGTGGCCAAGAAAGTTTCCGTCTCTCGGACAAACGTATACGCTGCACTTCGAGCATTGACCGAAAAGGGCATGTGCCGCATGATCGAATCGGAGCCTGTTCTTTATGATGCGGTACCGATCGAGCAGCTGATTCGTTTGTTACAATCGGAATTTGATCAAACAACCCGTGTACTTCAAGAACAGTTGAAATCCACTCCCCGAACGTCCCCTTCCTTTTATAATTGGCAAGGTGACAAAGCGATTGAAACAGCCATTAAACGTATCGTCTCAAATGCAAACAAAAGCATTGTTGTCGATATTTGGTCTGAAGATGTTCATTGGGTAGAGGAACCACTGGTAGAAGCAGAAAAACAAGGGGTTGCTGTCACGCTAATATCCATTGGCGAATGCCATGCAAAGCTAAAAAATGTTGTCGTACATAAAAGGAGTGCGGAATGGAATCAAGTGCAATCCAGGAAGTTCTCTATACTTTGCGATGCACATTCGGCGTTGCTGGGCAGCTTTGGGCGTGGGATCAAGCCCACTATACTGGAGACGGACCACCCGTCACTCATTGAGTTGCTGCAAAATGCGTTCTACCATGACATCATCATGGGTCAGATCGAGAAAGATTTCGGCCAAGTGCTGGAAGAGAAATATGGGAGTGACTATGTACGCATTATCACCCCTTACAGGGAATACTTATAACGAGTATTTCCTCTTTTTTTGACTGAATCATAGTCGTATTTATGAATACCTCTATTAATCGTTGGCAGGGAAGTGACTTTTGTATGAACTACACCCATTCAGAAACGACAAGGAAGTTGGACACAAAACGATGGTGGGCACTGTTTGTTTTACTACTCGGGACGTTAATGGTTATCAATCTCCCTATTGGAATTTTGGCAATGCTCATGATTATTCCGTTATTAAGAGAACCCCCATCGAATGGGAATCAGAAAATAGATGTGCGCGGCATTATCATTCTTACTTGCGGTTTGCTGTTGCTTGTTTATCCCTTGGTCGTCGGTAGAGAAGCGGGATGGCCTCTCTGGATCTATTTGAGCTTTGTGGGAGCGATAGCCTTATTTTTCCTATACCAATTCCATGAAAAACGGATGACGCTACGCGGGGATGAGCCGTTAATACGTGTAAACATATTCAAGGAGCGCACTTTCACCCTTGGTGTGTTTACAATTTTGGCCTATCAAATTGGAAACAGTGGATTTTTTCTCGTTGTTTCAATGACGCTTCAGGACGCCCTGTCCCTTTCGGCGATAGACTCGGCCATTGCTTTTATTCCCATTGGTTTCGCCTTTTTTATAGCCTCCCTGCTTGGCCCCAAATTGGCTAAAACAAATGCATCCGTGTTGAAATGGGGCGCAACATTATTAATAGCCGGATATGCAGCGGTGATTGCAGTGTGTTCTTATTACGGGAACGATCTGCATTGGCAGCAGTTGATCATGCCGTTCTTCTTGATAGGTTGGGGACAAGAATTCGTTGGGGCACCACTGATGGGGACAATTATGTCAGGTGTACCGAAAGAGCAGGTAGGTTCAGCCTCCGGTATTTTAAGCACCTTTATGCAGACAGCCAATGCACTTGGGATTGCAGCCATTGGAAGCGTATTTTTTGCTGTCCTGTCCCAGTCAGCTACATACACCGGTACATCAGCGCTTCAACTACAATTGCACTCTTTTATTGTAGCGTTAGCTTGCAGTGCCATTCTAGGGGCAGTGACATTTACTCTCATCCTATGTTTGCAAAAAAACCAAAAAGAATTAAACACAAAAAGCTAGCATGTAAATGACAGCCAATCCAAAGAGGGTTGGCTGTTTATTATGGAGGAGCCTTAATTCTATTATTTCAACTCGTCAAGAAAGCTTCTTACAGCCTGATAGTATCCATCAGGGTCTGTAGAATGGATATCATGCCCGCACTCAGCAAAGCTTGCAAGCTTTGTGTTTGGCCTTTGGGTCACCATGCGCTCGGCTTGACTTTCATCCAGTACAAAGCTTTTTTTTCCATGAATCAGCAAGATCGGGCAAGAAGACGCTAGCCAATCGCTCCACCATTCACCGTCAATGTGCCGCTGAGAGATAGGCATGCCTTTTAAATCAGAACGGAATCCCCAGCCTTGTTCATCCTCAAACACGCTTTCCGAAAAATAATCGACCGCCCGAACGCCGACTTTTTCAAGTGATTTCCTTAGGTCGTGTAAAGAAGGGGAGCGATGTGGGAGTTTTTCTGCAAAGGATAAGTCGGCCTTAATTTCTACCCCGATATCTTCTACAATGACTGCGTCCACAAGCTCAGGATAACGGGCCGCAAATTGATAAGCGTTGACGCCTCCTAAAGAATGCCCAACGATCGTAACAGGAGCTCCATCCAAAACGGTCTGAACAAAGGCAAGAATATCGTTGAGGTAGCCTTCACGTGAATAGTCCGTATCTGGAGCATGCTCACTCCAGCCGTGGCCTCGTTGATCCAATCCAATCACGCGCCAATCTGTGAATCTGGAAGCAAACCCGGTAAAGGTCCGCGCATCATTCATATGACCATGCAACAGGAGCAAAACTCTTTGACTGTCCCCTCCGAAATCAAGGTAAGATAGTTTTACGTTACCTGATTGGAAAAATTTTCTCGTTATCGTTCCTTTTTCTTGTGGATAAAGCATACAGCTATTCCTCCTTAGTTATCATCAGCATCATGTCCAACTCGACTTCTCCTTCACAATAACAGATAATAGTGACAGGAATTGTCATAATAAAAACATTTGGAGAGTTATACCATGCCAAAATCAAAAAGACTGCTGGAAATGATGATGACTGTCAACCGGAAGCGCAAGTTTACTGTGAGTGAGCTTGCTAACGAATTTGGCGTTTCAGGGCGAACAATACTCCGCGACCTGCAAGAGCTGAGTGAGTTAGGGGTGCCTTTGTACTCTGAGGTGGGACCGCATGGCGGATATCATGTTTTGAAGGAAAGGATTTTGCCGCCTATTGCATTCTCAGAGGAGGAAGCGGTCGCAATCTTTTTCGCGATCCATGCTCTTCGACACCATACCTCACTGCCATTTGAGACAGAATCCTCCTCGGCGCTGAACAAATTTTATCAGTTCATGCCTCCGGATATTCGCGATCGCATTGATCAGATGAAACGCCGTGTTGATTTTGTGACACCGAAGCGGCAAGCAAGCTCTCCGCATTTATCCACTCTGCTGGATGCCGCCATCCAACAAAAAGTGCTAAGCATCACTTATGAAACGCGTGGACAACAATCCACACGGGAGATACAGCCAATTGGAATTTATACAAAAAACGGTCTATGGTACAGTCCGGCTTATTGTTATCAACATCAAGATATTCGCGTGTTCCGTTGTGACCGTATCCATGACGTCGTACCATCGGCATTGACGCCGTTGGATCTTCGAGACATTCACTTGGAAAATAGACAGGTCAAAACCGTCGAGGATCAGGACACCGTCCACTTATTTGCAGAGCTGACGATTGAAGGTGTGCAGGCTTGTGAGGCTGAACTTTGGCTTGCATCTATGCTGCATGTTCGGCAGGATGGAAGTGGTTGGTTGGAAGGAAATGTATCGAGAAGTGACATCTTGTTTTTTGCAAAGTTTTTGATTGGGTTGGGGAAAGAAGTGAGTGTACAGCATTCACCGGAAATAATAGACGGAATAAAAGCGTATTTGGCAGAACTGATGAACATTTATTCGCAATGAGGAGGTAGCCATGGCATTACCCAAAAAAGGCACGAGGGGCATAACGGTAGGAGAACAGCGATATCGATGGGTCATTAGCCCAGCAGCGAAGGGTCTGCTCGCGTTGACGATTCAGCACAATGAAGGGATAGGGCAGTTAATTCGCGTGTACGTAAAATCCGATGTGAATGACTTTTGGGCGGAGTTTCCACTTGTGCAGCATTTGGATATGAGAGTGATAAAGCCAGCCGATGTCGCGGCGATTATTGAAGATGCGATCAAGCTGGGATGGCAACCTGACAAAAAAGGGGCGCCTCTGAGCTTTGACTTCGTCGGCAGTACGCTCGTTAAAAAAGGGAATACATAGCAATACCGGAACGGGAGTTGTCTAGATAGAAGCAGAGGAGAAGAAGTCGGATGGAATGGGCAATCGTCAGCAAGACAAAGGATATTGAGATCGTGCGAGCAGCAGTGGATCAATTAGATATCAACGAACGAGATCAACGCGGGAGAACACCGCTGATGCTTTTTATCACAAACCGAATGCCGCCAGAAGCGATTCAGATGCTGTTGGATAAAGGCGCAGAGCTGGAGGCGGAAGACAAGTTGGGCGAAACCGCGTTGAAAAAAGCCGTCAAATTCAAGCAAGTCGAAGCCGTAAAACGATTGCTGCAACAGGGAGCCGAGCTTGATTCTAAGCATGGCATTTTGGCCACTGCTTGGAATGCCGCCAGAATGGACAAAGCGATTGCAGACCTGCTGCTCGAAACGAAAGGCGCAGTACGTCTAACGCTGTCTTCTGAGGAAGAGGATGCGGTGGACGATATTTTATATGAGGAATCTGAGCACAAGCGGTGCCAAAAAATAAAACTGCTTGATTCATCTGTTCTCCTTCATGCTGTCGTGAATGGCTACAACTGGGATGACGGACCGGAGGCGATGATTGCGGCTTTTGAGAATCCTGCCTGTGCAACAATCACTCTTTTGGATATGTATGAACTGATGGATGCCGACTATTGGCTGGAAATGGACGAGGAGGAAATCGCGGAATCGGAGGAACGCAACCGCTGGAGAATGCTCGCCATCCAACTAAAAGAGAAACTGGCAGATGAATGGGATAGGGGTTGATCATCATGTGTCGATATGGGATGTATGGTCCATACAAACAAATATACGCCTGTTTTCCTTGCCGAAAAGTGTTCAAGCAAACCTCCAAGTATGAGATGACGGAGGAAGAATGGAAGAAGATCAAGCATAGCTGTCCGCAATGCGGTGAGGGAATGAAGGATATGGGGCATGATTTCAAGGCTCCAAAGCAAACGGATGTGAAGCAGTGGAAAAAGGTTGAAATTCTCTATGAGCATGGGTTTACCTATCATTCCTGTGGATGTGGTGGACCAGGCTATCGGCCAGCCCAATTACAGGAAGTGAACGAATTTCTTGAAAAGAACAAGCGGTTCAACACAGAGGGAGAGAAATTGCTGAATAGACTCACTGTAAGAATGTAAAAATGAGCAGGGGGCGGGGAATCGTGGCAACCTTCTTTTTGATCATGATTTACTTGTCGTTTATCAGCTTGGGTCTTCCCGATTCGTTACTGGGGGCAGCTTGGCCGGTCATGCAAGCAGAATATGGGGCGGCATTTGGTATGGCTGGTGTGATCAATATTGTGATTGCTTCTGGAACGATCGTATCTAGCTTGATGAGCGGTGCATTATTAAAACGACTGGGGACAGGACAGATCACCCTGATCAGCTGTTTGATGACGGCGGCAGCCTTGCTCGGCTTTTCTTTTGCCCCTTCGATTATTTGGTTGCTGGCATTGGCATTGCCGCTGGGACTAGGAGCTGGCTCTGTAGATGCTGCACTGAACCATTATGTCGCCACGCATTATCAAGCCCATCATATGAGCTGGCTGCATTGCTTCTGGGGAGTGGGTGCTACGCTTGGCCCCATTATTATGTCTGGCTTTATGCACGATCATGATTTATGGCGGAATGGCTACTTTACCATTTCTCTTATACAATTTGCATTAGTCGTACTTCTCGCGTTTACACTTCCTTTGTGGAAGCGGATGGAGAACATACAGAGCCATGCTGTCAAAGAGTCACAGGCTCAGCCGTCTCGCGGGCGGAGCGAAAAAATGTTACAGACGAAAGGCGTCAAGCTGACTTTGCTGACCTTTCTATTCTATTGTGGGGCTGAAGCTTCGGTGGGATTATGGGGGAGCAGCTTTTTGGTAAATGTGAAAGAGCTACCTGCGGCATTGGCAGCGGTGTGGGTAGCCATGTATTACGGTGGCATCACTGTTGGGCGATTTATCACGGGCTTTGTAACCTTCAAAGTGAGCAACCGCATCCTGATTCGCAGTGGACTTCTCGTATCTTTCGCCGGGGCATCGCTGTTGATGTTGCCATTACCAACCTACTATTCGCTGATCGGTTTACTGTTGCTCGGGTTGGGCTTCGCTCCGATTTATCCTTGTATGCTGCATGATACCCCAGAACGCTTTGGGAAAGAGCAATCGCAAAAGCTGATGGGCTATCAGATGGCTGTAGCGTATACGGGAGCCACGTTTTTGCCTCCGTTGCTAGGGTGGCTTGCTGCACAGACGACCGTTTCGATTTTACCGTTTTTTATAGCCTTCTACATTGTGTTCATGCTATATGGTTCAGAGAGAGTCAATCGAATCATGAAGCAACGGATTGCCCAGTCAGAAACGATCTAGCTTGAGGCACTCGCTATTTTGACGATAGCATGTTTTGCAAAGCTTTTCCGTATAAAGACAGGGGCATCTGGTCGCCGCTTATGTAATAAAAGATGGCCATGCCATTCTCTAAAGCAAGAATCGTCCATGCCATTTCATCAGCAGATAGAGTAGAGTCACTTTCTTTTGGCATCAATGTCTGTATGGCCTTGGAAAGATGCTGTACCGACTCGATGATCATGTTCGACCATCGCTTTCGAACAGACTCTTCGCGCATGGCATAAAGCAAAAATTCCAGGTTCAGCATGTTCCACGTACGATTTTGTTGCTGAACGGACATAAAATAGGCGTCCATGGCTTCTATAAAATGCGATAATGATGGCTGGTGATCAATTACGTGATGGATATTCGACACATGTAATTGCATCTGACCTTCCAAAATAGCGAGAAAGAGATCTTCTTTGGACTGAAAATGAGCATAAACAGCTCCTTTGGTAAAACCAGCATGGTCTGCGATTTTATCAACGGAAGCCCCGTGGAAGCCTAACTGAGCAAAAATCTCAATGGCTGAGTCAATGAGCAATTGGCGTGTTTCCTGTTTACGCTCTGCTTGGGTTAATCTGCGTCTGTTCATTCGTCCGCCTCCTTCTCTTGACAATCATACCATATAGAATTAACATTCCATATAGTATTTAAATGCTTATCGGTATGTAAGATACAAATGGCAGTTTTGTAGGATTTAACCGTCTACTATGTCATGCTATTTTGGAGTACGATAGATATAGATCATCTAGTAAGAGGGGACAGTGTACGAATGCAGAGGGAAGAAAGCGTAGCAACGCGGAATCGGCCTATGTCCAATATTTTGGCGCAAACGGTAAAGACGGGGATTATCAAATCGAATCTGATTCCGATGTTTGCCGGATTAACATTGGCTTTATATACGTATCACTTCAGTCTTTTAGATAAGCTACCAGAAATCTTATTTGCTACAATCGGCTCTATTTTAATCATGGGTGCAGCGGGTGCCTTTAATAACGTGTATGATCGCGATATCGATTCGATCATGGAGCGGACGAAGAACAGACCTACGGTGACAGGGGATATATCAACGAAGACTGTTTTATGGCTCGCCTCCTTGATGACGATTTTTGGCTTGGTGGCTCTTGTCTTGGCAACACCGTTGGCTGCTATCATGGGTTTTCTCGGACTGTTCTTTTATGTCGTGCCTTATACGATGTGGACCAAAAGAAGGACGGTTTACAACACGGAGGTAGGGAGTATTTCTGGCGCGATGCCGCCGCTCATCGGTTGGGCTGCCATTCACCCAGATATCACGCATCCTGCTATCCTTGGTCTCTTTATCATCATGGTCATTTGGCAAATGCCTCACTTCTATGCGATTGCGATTCGCAAGCATGATGAGTACAAGGCGGCTGGGGTTCCGATGTTGCCTGTGGTCAAAGGTGCAAGACGTACCTACATTCAAACAAATGTTTATTTGGTCATTTTAATTGCCAGCAGTTTTCTATTTTGGTCATTAAGCGCTGGTCTTACATTTATGGCCCTGCTCCTGAATGTTTTATGGCTGGTTCTGAGTGTTTTTGGATACCGGAAAATGGATTCACAGAAATGGTCTAAAACAATGTTTATTTATTCGCTGATTCATATGACGGTGCTGTTCTCGACGGTGATTATTTACTCGCTGATGGGGATTATTTTCAAGTTGTAGAGATGAATAGATTAAGTATGTCGAAATATGTATATAATTATCGATTGATGTAGATTTGGAAAATATTATAATATAAAAGTAAGATGACCCGATAAGTATCTCATCGGTGTCATTTTTTTTTGCTTGAAAAGAGTAAGAACACATTTTCATGGAGGATAGACGTAATGATAAGGCATAATTTATTGATAGGAAATATTCCAGCAATTTTGTGGGGGGACAAATCAGATAAGTTATTTATAGTTGTGCATGGTAACATGTCAAATAAGGCAGATGACTCGATTATTGTATTTGCAGAAGAAGCGACAGCAGTAGGTTATCAAGTTCTTAGTTTTGATTTGCCTCAACATGGTGAACGTAAAGATGATACTTATCTTTGTAAAGTTCAAAACTGTGTTCAAGACCTTAATAAAATTATGACATATGCAAAATCGTTATCAAATCATATAAGCATTTTTGCTTGTAGCATGGGAGTATATTTCAGCCTATTAGAATATTGCCATGAGCCATTGAATCAGTGTTTGTTTCTCTCTCCTGTGGTAAATATGGAACGTATTATAGATAATATGATGACATGGTTTAACGTAAGTGAAAGTAGACTAAAAATTGAGAAAGAAATTTCCACACCTATTGGACAAACTCTCTATTGGGATTACTACTGTTATGTGAAAGAACACCCTATTGTAGCTTGGAATAATCCGACTTCCATTCTCTATGGTTCAGGAGATAACTTATGTGAGTTTGACATTGTATCTGAATTTGCTAAACGCTTTAACTGTAATTTGCAAGTAATGGAGAATGGAGAACACTATTTCCATACTCCGGAACAATTGCAGTATTTCAGACAATGGTTAAAAAAGAATATATACGTTAAATGATTAAGGGAAGTCAAAATGGCTTCCCTTAAAAGTTATATAATTTCAACATTATTTTAAGTCAATCGAACTATGAAAATGTTTTCTGTTGACATAAAATGTGCCCTTCTCTATTATAAACGTAAATGATAATCATTATTAACATATAAGAATGGAGATACCACTTTATGTTTGGATCAACTAAGAAGGCCGTTTTATTGATGGTAGCTGTTATTCTACTCTTATCAACAACTCTATTGGGGTGCACGAAAAAGGAAACAGAGTCAAATGGTGAAAACAAGGCGGCTTCAGCGGAAAAGGTAATCACATTATCTTGGCCGAGGGATGTCGGACCGATGAATCCTCATACATATAACCCTTCACAATTATTTGCTCAATCGATGATCTATGAACCGTTGGTTAGCTATAAGGAAGGGGGCAAACTTGAACCCTATCTTGCAGAATCATGGTCGATCTCGAAGGATGGCAAAGAGTATACCTTCAAGCTCCGTCAAAATGTAAAATTTTCGGACGGAACCCCGTTTAACGCAGCTATTGTGAAAAAAAACTTTGATGCTGTAATGAAGAACCCAAAATTGCATAGTTGGCTTGGCGTTATTAATGCTCTTGACAAGACAGAGGTAGTGGACGAGCAAACTTTCAAAATGACTTTGAAGGAACCCTATTACCCTGCATTGCAGGATTTGGCGCTAGTCCGTCCGGTTCGATTCCTGGGTGAAGCGGGTTTTCCGGATGACGGCGACACTTCCAAGGGCTTAAAAAAGCCGATTGGGACCGGCCCGTGGGTGCTGGCCGAATACAAGAAAGACGAATATGCTGTGTTTACCCGAAACCCAAATTACTGGGGCGAGAGTCCAAAGATTGATAAAGTAACCGTAAAGATCATTCCCGATGCAGAGACGCGCGTAATGGCTTTTGAAAAAGGTGAGTTGGATTTGATATATGGTGAAGGAGCCATCAGCATGGATTCCTTTAATCAACTGAAAGAATCGGGAAAATATGTGACGGAGTTATCCGACCCTGTCGGAACGAGAAGCTTGCTTTTGAATACCTCCAATGAAAAGCTAGCTGACCTGAGGGTACGCATGGCCCTCCAGCACGGATTTAACAAGCAAGCAATGGTGGAAGGCATCACGCTAGGTCTGGAGGAGAAGGCGGACAACATCTTGTCCAAAAACTTCCCGTATACCAATATGGATGTCCAACAGGTCGAATACAATGTGGAGAAAGCGAATGCTTATCTTGATGAAGCCGGATGGAAGCTTCCCGCAGGCAAAACTGTACGGGAGAAGGACGGTCAACCGCTTGAGTTGGAATTGATCTATGATAAGACCGACCCCATTCAAAAAGCGATGGCGGAAACCATGCAAGCCGAATGGGGAGCGATTGGTGTTAAACTTAACATTACGGGTCTTGAATTGACGGTTCAAATTAAACGCCGGAAAGCAGGCGAGTTTGACTTGGATTTCTGGTACAACTACGGAGCGCCATATGATCCGCACTCGTTCATTAATGTTGTGGCAGAAAAAGGATGGGGCGTTTCGGAAGCACATTCGCACTTGTCTATGAAACAAGAATTAGATCAACAAATAAAAGAAACCCTTGCCTCAACGGATGAGGCAAAGCGCGAACAGCTTTACAACTCCATTTTGAGAACTTTGCAGGACCAGTCAGTTATCGTTCCGGTGTCTTACATCAAGAAAACGGTTGTTTACCAGAAAAATGTGAAAGACTTTAGCTTCCCGGCGAATAGGGATGAACATCCATTCTACGGGATTAGTATCAGCAAGTAATCAGCAGGGAGGCAACTCATGGTCAGCTATATCGGGAAGAGAATTCTCGCTATCATTCCAATTGTTCTCTTTGCCATTCTTATCACGTTTGTACTCATCCATATCTCACCGGTGGACCCGGCTGAGGCTTATTTAAGCGCAGCCCACATTCATCCGACTGAGGAGTTATTGGCTGAGAAAAGACATGAATTTGGCTTGGATCAGCCTTTGATCGTACAATATTTTCAAACTGTCATGAAGATTTGCCGACTTGATTTCGGCAGATCTTATCTTACGAATGAGCCGGTTTGGGGTGAGGTTACGGCCCGGATGCCTGCGACCATTCAACTCGCCGTCAGCAGCATTTTGTTCGCCATGATTGTTAGTATACCGCTCGGTTTTTTGTCAGCGGTTTATAAAAACAGCCTGATTGATAATTTCAGCAGGCTGCTCTCTTTTTTCGGCGCTTCCATTCCGCAATTTTGGCTTGGGTACTTATTGATTTTTTTCTTTTCCGTCAAACTGGACTGGCTTCCTGTAGAAGGAAGAGGGTCGTGGGAGCATCTAGTGCTTCCGACCATGACGTTGTCGTTGGCACTGATCGCGATCTATACCCGTCTTCTGCGCGCGAGTGTGTTGGAACAATTGCAGGAGTCGTATGTCTTATATGCCAGGACTCGGGGCATTAAAGAAAAAGTCATTATGGTGAAGCATGTGTTGAAAATTGCTATTTCACCGGTGATTACCGGCTTGGGCATGAATTTCGGCAAATTACTCACGGGAACCATTATCGTGGAGCAAGTTTTTTCCTGGCCGGGGTTCGGACGCTATTTTGTCGAGGCGATTTTTAATCGGGATATTCCTGTTATCCAATGCTACGTACTCCTCGCAGCCTGTTTGTTCATCGTGTGCAACCTGATTGTTGATCTTGTCCAGCTGTATATGGATCCCCGAATTTCTTTGAAAGGAAGAACCGACCAGTGATTCCGCATATACGGACCGTTCTCAAGGGACAGAAAACCATAACAGTATGCTCGGTCTTAGTACTGGTTTTCGCCATTATTACCGTTTTGGCTCCATGGATATCACCTCATGATCCAATTAAAGTGAATGTAGCGATGAAGTTGAAGCCCCCTTCCGCTGAGCATTTGCTGGGTACAGACCATTTGGGACGTGACAATCTTTCTCGTCTTCTGCATGGAGCCCGCATATCGCTGGGGTTTGCCTTCTTGATTTTCGTTTCCTCGATAGGAATAGGCTTGATCGTCGGAACCATTGCCGGTTACAAAGGCGGTTGGATTGATACAGTACTGATGCGGTTTTGCGAAGGGGTCATGGCGTTTCCGAATCTTGTGCTGGTATTGGGGATTGTCGGAGTGTTTGGGCCTGGACTGATACAGGTGGTTTTGGCGTTGATGCTGGTGCAATGGGTATACTATGCCCGGATGTTCCGAAGCATGGTCGTCAGCTTGAAGGAACGCAATTTTATTATCGCAGCTCGAATTAGCGGCTCTTCGCAATGGAAAATTATCAAGCAGCACATGATCCCCAATATACTGCCTCCGATTCTCGTGATGGGCACATTGGAAATGGGATGGGCGATCATGGACATCTCTGCGCTGTCGTTTTTGGGCTTGGGCATTCAGCCTCCAACACCTGAATGGGGGGCAATGATCCACGAAGGAAAAAGCTTTATACGAAGTCATCCGGAATTAATGCTGTATCCGGGACTGATGATTTTGTTTGTCGTGATTACATTCAATGTACTAGGGGAAGCTTTGTCGGAACGATTTGGGGTAAAACGACGTTTTTGAATGGGAATGAGGCCAGTGATGGAAGAACCACGCAAAGTATTGCAGGTGAGCGGTCTGCATGTCAAGGTAAAGGCAGAGCAGGGAATGCTTTCTCTGATTCAGGATATTCATTTTGATTTGAAAAGCGGTCAAGTGCTCGGCCTTGTGGGGGAGAGCGGCAGCGGGAAGACTGTCACCTGCAACTCCCTCCTGCAACTTCTGGACAGGAAAAATACCATCGTAGAAGGCAGTATTCAATTGAATGGCCGAGAACTGAACGGCTTGAAAGCAGAGGAGATGCGACGTATACGCGGGAAAGAAATCGCCTTCATCATGCAAAATCCGATGAGTGCCTTTACACCGGTGTATACGATAGGTATGCAATTCATTGAAACGATTCGTACCCATACCATGCTAACAAAAAAACAAGCAATCGAGCTGGCGGTCACTTCCATGGAAGATGTGAATTTGCCTGATCCACCCAAGCTGATGAACTTGTACCCCTTTCAATTGAGCGGGGGAATGCTACAACGGGTGATGATAGCCATTTCCATGTGCTTGCGACCATCTGTCGTGATTGCCGATGAGCCGACTACAGCGCTCGACGTGGTGAATCAATTGCAAGTGTTGAGGCAGCTGGACCGATTGCGTCTGGAATACGGCACATCGATTATGCTGATTTCCCATGATTTGGGTGTCATTTCGGAATTGGCTGACGAAGTCGCAGTGATGCAGCATGGACAGATCGTAGAGCAGGCGAATGTCTTTAAGTTGTTCGATCATCCTCAGCATGCGTATACGAAAAAACTGCTGAATGCCAGACCAGCCTTTCCTTTACAACAGTTGAATAGGGAATCTGTTTAATTATTTTCTCCTGCATGGTTTTACTGTCTATTCTATGAAAAACGGAAACAGGGGGTGAGCGCATGCTGCTTCAGGTAAAAGACGTAACCCATTCTTATGGCGTACCGAGGCTGTTTTGGCGGTCAGATCGACGAGTGCCCGTCCTCTCCGACATTTCTCTTACGATTGAACAAGGAATGTGTCTGGGTCTACTGGGAACCAGCGGTGCAGGAAAAAGTACATTGGGCAAAGTGATTCTGGGATTGGAAAAGCCTCGACAGGGACAGGTTTTTTTTCAAGGTCACGATCTGTATAGCACGGATATACAAACTCGTAAAGTGTTGCGACGGGATCTTCAAGTCGTGTTTCAAGATTGCTACTCATCGGTAAATCCACGGATGACGGCCGAACGGATTATCGGAGAACCGTTAGATAACTATGAGAGATTGTCCTTGAACGAGCAAAAACGAAAAATCGGAGAGTTGCTGGAAATGGTCGGGTTAAATCCAGAGGACATGCGGAAATACCCTAACCAATTTAGCGGAGGACAGCTCCAAAGAATTAATATCGCGCGGGCAATTGCCTTGAAACCTAAAATGATTGTATTGGATGAATCGGTAAGTAGCTTGGACATGGTGAATCAAACCCACATTTTAGGCTTGTTAAGAGAATTAAAATCGGTATTCGGGCTTTCATACCTATTCATCACGCACGATATAAAAGCTGCCTACTCTATTTGTGATGGACTCGCGGTACTCGAAAAAGGGGAATTGGTAGAGATGTTCGACGATAAGGATCGAATTTTTGCCTCCTCCCATGCCACTGTGAGAAGTCTGATTTCATCCATTCTTTCCGAGCATCCCCGACACCGTTCTCTTTCTTTAGACGGAGATCCAACTTAACATACTGAAAAGAATGAGGTAAATAATTGACTGAAACCATATATCTACCGTATCGGCAAGGTAATACTTTAAAAAACTTTAGGCAAACATCGCTTTAAAGTTTTTTTTATTTGGGCTTATTTAGATGGCCTATTACAAAGGTGTTCATTATGACTGCACATACTCTTGGTGAGCGAGTAAAAATGCTTTGAACATGGCATTAAAGGACAAATGTTAAATTTGCTTCACATATCCCGTTCATTGCATAAATAGTAAGCGCCTTAAAAATGGGCGCATGATCATGGAACAAATACCCAATGTCGCTTCATAAATCTAGAGTAGCTCCATGAAGTGGCGGAGGTGAAGATGAATGGATGAATTCAAAAAAGAGCTAAAAAAACTAAAGGCTTCCGAAATAAAAGCAGATCAAGTACAGCGCTGGGATAAACAAAAAATGAATGAAGCGACACTTGTTCGCGGGCGATGCGGATGTGGTAGATGTGGATGCGGCCGATGTGGTTGTGGCCGCTGCGGGCGTTGTAGTTGTTCTTGCTCTTGCTCCTGTAGCTGTTCCTGCTTCTTCCCATGCAGCTGCACTTGCTTCTTCCCATGCTTTATCGTATGAATGGCGATATTTTCGAACGATAAACCGAATGAAGCGCCCTGCCAGGATGACGTCTTGGCAGGGGTTTTGTTTTTCCCGCTGGCATGTGAGACAACGTATTCTACATAAAATAACGATGATACATCATGTCGCAAAAGCTGATCTCGCATAATAAGGGGGAGGAGAATGGTTAGGCTGAATCCTTCAATGCGCATAAAAGTAAAGCGGGATACGGTTTATCTGCCTGATTCAGATGGGAGTGTATACTTTCGGAACAACATCGGAACATTTCGAATGAAGGGGGATATGATTGACCGATGGGTTGACCAGCTCATGCCGATGTTTAATGGGGAGTACACGCTGGCCCAATTAACCGACGATTTGCCGGAAGAATACCAACAACAAATATACCAGGTGGCGGGAACGCTTTTACAAAATGGATTTCTTCAAGACATGAGTCTAGAGAAGCCGCATGAGCTTTCGCCTGAAATCATGTCGGCCTATGGAGAACAGATTGAATTTTTGGACCAGTTTGGCGGATCGGGTGGATATTTATTTCAAAAATATCGTACGGAAAAAGTATTGATAGTTGGGGCAGGTTCCTTTCTTCTTTCCGTTGTCCATGCCTTGCTGGAATCAGGCTGCGTTGAATTCCATTACGTCATCACGAATGAAGCACCCACGAATCGTGAGCGATTAGACGCAATCATCGAGCATACACGCAGGAAAGACCCGCACGTGAAGCTGGGGGAGCTGAAACCAGCATCGTGGGGGATTGCAGAGTGGTCGGAGGCTATTGAGCCTTTCGCTGCTATTTTGTACACCTCAGCGCAGGTAAACAAGGATGAAGTGAGCGTCATTCATTCCGCGTGCAGAGGGAGGAAGAAAGTATTTGTTCCTGCCGTTTGTCTGATGCAAAAAGGAATAGCAGGACCTTTGATTCATCCCGAATCAGCAGCTTGTTTAGAATCGGCTTGGCGCCGTTTGCACCGACAGACTTTATGTGCGGATCCCGATCAACATCCATTTTCAATGACGGCAGCAGCAATCCTGGCCAATATTGCCGTGTTCGAATGGTTTAAACATGTGACTGGTGTCAATGAAGCTGAGGATGAAAACAAGGTGTATGTACTGAATCTGGAAACACTGGAAGGCGGCTGGCGATCATACCTGCCCCATCCGCTGGTGAATAAAGAGATGAGCCTGGAGGTATTGGATAGAAAGGAGCTCGAATCTCGGCTATCCAATATGACGGAACCAAAGGAAGGACTACAGTCTCTGTTTCAGTCGTGGACCTCATCGGATACAGGAATTTTTCACAGCTGGGAGGAAGGCGAGCTCACGCAATTACCGCTCACACAGTGTATGGTTACAGCCGTCGATCCTGTCTCAGAAGGCCCGGCGGAGCTGATGCCGCAAGTCGTCTGCCCTGGTTATACCCATGAAGAGGCACGAAGAGAAGCGGGACTTCTTGGGGCAGAACTGTACGTTGGTAGAATGGTGAACCACCTCGCAACCATAGACACTGCCTTTTCAGCTGTAGGAAATGGCAATATCGGAGTCGGTGCAGGGGAAACGCCGGCTGAAGGACTTAATCGCGCACTGCGGCATTGCTTGACGCTCACATATGTAGCAGATATGAAAGGGAGACAACCAACAGCGAGACCTGTCCACGCTGACACGATTGCTGATGAACCATGCCAATTTTATATCCGGTCATTTACTACATTGGGTGAAAAACCAACGATTGCAAAGGGCTATGGGGTGTACGGATTTCCGGTGTATTGGGTGGGAACACGCACGGGATGGTACGGAAGCATTGGCTTGCAGGAGCGAGACGCATTACGATCAGCGCTGATGTATGCCTTGCAACAGATTCAGACTCCAACCACTCAAGTGTCCAAGTATGTCCTGACAGCGCAATCTGTTGGATTGGCAGGTGAAGCCATCGAGGTTGCACTCAACAGCGTTCAGGAAGAATCGGAAAAAGAAGTCTGGAAACAGGCTGTCGAGGTGCTGACCCTTCATCACCTTTCTCCGCTGGTCATCAATGCCGCGATGGAGCCTTTCCTGGAAGAAGACCTTGGCGGAGTGTTCGCCTTGCTGCTCTCGCAGGAGGTGCCTCGATGAGCGCTGACATTCTTATCATTGGAGACGGAGTACTGGCAGAGCTGGTTTCGGAACGTTTGAGGAAGGACTATCATGTGTGGCGCAGTGAAAACATGGAGTCTGCGACAAGCGTAGCAGATTTGGCTCTCCTTTTGCACGATACTTATCATCCCGCTTTGCATTTGCAGGCAGAAAAAAACTTTCGACAAGCTAACATTCCATGGCTGCGCGGTTTTGTTTCATTTGGGGAGGCCATCGTAGGTCCGTTGGTTCGTCCAGGTCAAACAGGGTGCTCCCAGTGTGCAGATATGCGGCGACTGATGGCGGGACGCGATCGCAAAGAGATGTGGAAGGTACAACACATGCTGAGTGAAAAAGGCGGCATACTGCGTGACCCGTGGGCATCCCGCTCTGGATTGTTACAGGCGGCATACCATGTAAGCACGGAGGTTGATCGTATTTTTGAAGGCAGGCAAGCCCAGTTGTCAGAGCATATCCAATTCATTGATTTACAAACATTGACAAGCACGCGTCACTTCTTTTTGCCGAATCCGTTATGTCCGGTATGCAGTCAGCTGCCCGAGGATTCCGAAGAGCAGGCGAGAATTCGCTTGAAGCCTATCATAAAGCAAAGTCTAGACAGCTATCGGACCAAATCCATCGCCGATTTAAAACAAGCTCTCTCCACCGAATTTTTAGATTCCCGTACTGGATTTTTGAATGGGAAAGCACGTGATCTTGTCTCTGTGTTCGCAGATGTAAGTGTCAATCTGCCGTTATTTTCCCATGATGAGGGTACGGCCGGCAGGTCTGTTTCCTACGCGGATAGTGAGATAACGGCGATTTTGGAAGGAATGGAAAGATATTGCGGGCTGATGCCGCGTGGAAAGAGGACGATGGTACGCGACTGCTATGCCAACCTTGCTTCGCATGCCCTTGATCCGACGACGGCGGGAACCCATTCAGAAGAGCAGTATGCCCTGCCTGATTTTCCGTTTCAGCCGTTTGATCCCAAACGGGAAATGAACTGGGTATGGGGGTATTCTTTTAAAGAAGAGCGACCCATTCTTGTACCCGAACTCATGGCCTACTACAGTATGGGATTCGGGGAGGGAGTTGTATTTGAGACCTCCAATGGCTGTGCATTAGGCGGCAGTTTGGAGGAGGCGATCTTTTACGGCATCCTCGAAGTGGTGGAGCGAGATGCTTTCTTGTTGACCTGGTATGCCCAATTGCCATTGCCACGCCTCGATCCGACTACGGTCGATGATCGGGAATTGCTTCTGTTGATCGATCGGATGCAGACCGTTACCGATTACGATTTGTACTTGTTCGATGCGACCATGGAAAATGGAATACCTGCTGTATGGACGATTGCGAAAAATCGGAGAGCGGAAGGCCTGCACTTCGTTTGTGCAGCAGGAGCGCATCCTGACCCCATCCGCGCTGTAAAAAGCTCCATTTTCGAAACGGCTGCTATGCTCATGCCTTTGACAGACAAATACGAAGCGAATCGAGACAAATACTTGCGCATGCTTCAAGATTCGTCCTTGGTGAAAAAGATGGACGATCATGCGATGCTTTACAGCTTGCCGGAAGCAGCGGAGCGCTTATCCTTTCTCATGGATGATTCACGTCCAATGGTCTCTTTCGCTGAACAATTCCCTAAACGAAACCAAAATCGTGATCTGACGGACGATTTGCGGGAGTTGCTCGGTGTGTTCCAAAAGTTAGATCTCGATGTCATTGTGGTGGATCAAACGACACCAGAGGTAGGGCGGCACGGCTTATCTTGCGTGCGCGTATTGATTCCTGGCATGCTCCCGATGACTTTTGGCCATCATCTCACGCGAGTAACGGGGTTGAAAAGAGTATTGGAGGTCCCTGTGAAACTGGGTTACGCGAATCAACCGCTGCGTGTAGACGAGTTGAATCCTTTTCCGCATCCGTTTCCATAACATGCATCTGGGAGTGAGCCGGATGAGCCTCGAAAATTTCTTGTACCGCCTTCATTTTGATATAGAAAACGCCAGGTCAAGTGATCTTGAAGTGGATTGGGGGGATGCGCCACTGACATACAAAGTGTACAGGGGACTACCTGTCATTCCACTGCCAGAAGATGTTCCTTTATCACTCGTAGATCAAACGGTTTCACAAGAGATGTCTCTTCCTCAATTGGGCGCTTGGCTATGGTATAGCTACGGACTGATCCAAATCAGCCAATCGTTGTTAACCACGACCTCGGCAGATGCAGAATCTGAGTCGTTTTTGCCGCTTGTAACCAATCGGAGACCGGTTCCGTCAGGTGGAGGACTCTACCCGAGTGAGCTGTATGTGTATTTGAAGCTGTCGAGTATTCCGCCAGGTCTATACCACTACGATGTGGCCCATCATAGACTCGTCCAATTGCACGAAGGGAATTTTGACCATGTCCTTAGCCGAGCACTTGGTGGCAGTTGTCCAGTACATGCATGCTTTGGAGTTGCGTTCGTATCCATCTATTTTTGGAAGAACTTTTTTAAGTACGATGAGTTTTCCTATCGATTGCAGGGCCTCGATGCTGGTGTACTGCTGGGACAATTGCAGGAAATGGCAAACCAGTTCGGTGTGACGACCGCGGTACATTACCAGTACCTCGATAGAGCGATAAATGCACTGCTAGGATTGTCTGCCGATCAAGAGAGTGTATACGCGGTAGTTCCCTTATCACTTCAAGCAGAAGGGGAGAGGCATTCGCACTCACCGGCACCATGGACAGAACGAGGAGAGGAGACGGCAAGCGAGCTAATCAGAGCACTGCCTGAGCAAAAGCATGTGCATGTGATGCGCTCAAAAAGAATGAGGCAATATCCTGCGCTGCTGCAAATGAATGAAGCTGCCGCGCAGGAATCTACCCATGCAATGAGACGATATTCGGATCACTTTGAAAGCAAGGAGACTCGTCGTTTCGATGAGCGAATCCTACTCCCGCGTTTGGAGAAACCGACCTATGATCTGGCGCAATACTGTCGGGAGCGTTTTTCACCAGAAATGGACTTTGTCAGAAAGAAAACAAACCAGAATCAGGTAGCGCGTATCGTGGAAATGACGATGAGTGCTCTATCGTACGGCAATGATTTGGGAAATAATCAAGAAGCAGCGTGGGAAATGCTTTCTCTCCTTGTAAGCATCCATCAGGTAGAAGGGCTACAAGATGGGGCATATGCCTACGAACCAATGGAACACGCTCTTTATCCGATTGTCTATGGGGATGTGCGAGCACGCCTGCAAGACGGAATGACCCTGGACAATGTGAATTTGTATCAAGTGCCGCTATGCTTTCATGTGGCGGGTAAACGCGATCATTTGATCAATCAGCTAGGGTTTAGAGGATATCGCATCCAACAGATGGAGGCGGGAATCGTCGTGCATCACTTGCTTTTGGCAGCGTTCACGTGTGGAATGGGCGGTCACCCGCTACTCGGATTTGACGTGGAGAATTGTGATGATCTTTACAACCTGGAGACCGAAGAGAAAACCTGCTTGATTCAAATTCCGGTCGGGCACTATCGCCCCCGCGCCAGATTTCAGACCGGGCTTCATGGATAAAAACGTAAAAGGCCCGAGTCGCGTTGACCCGGGTCTTGTATTATGCTCGTATAATGGCTTTGATACCTTGAATGAAACGATCAATTTCCTCGCGGGTATTGTACGGTGCCAGCCCCGCTCGTATCCAGCCGCCACTTTCATTGATTCCCAAACCGTTGGCGAGTGTTGTCGCATAGAAGTCCCCGTCCGCAACGAATATGCTATGCTCCTCACACAATCGCTCACATATTTCTTGGGGAGAAAACCCTTCAATTCGAAAAGCGATCGTCGGTGTTTTCGGTACATCTTCACCCGCTTGATAGATGGTGACACCCTTCATTGCGCCTAGTTCTTTTCGCAGTTTTTCTGCCAGCTGATTTTCATAAGCTTCGATCACCTCGTAACCAGAACGGATTTTGTCTGGGAAGTTATCACCGAGACCAAGCGACGCAACAAATTCGATAGCGGGTCTGATTCCTGCGATCCCTTCATGATTCTGTGTTCCGGTCTCCAGTTTATCTGGATAAGAAGAGGGGGCAGGAACCAATTTGTAAACATCGAGTGCTTCAAAAATTTCTTTGCGGATGACAGCGATTCCTACATGTGGGCCAAAAAACTTGTAGGCGGAGCAGAGGAGGATATCGGCTCCGATCTCGTCACGATGGATAGAGAAGTGAGGGACCGCATGCACGGCGTCGACAGCAACAACGACTCCTTTTGCGCGCGCTTTTTGGGAAATGGCAGCGAGATCATGGATCGTTCCGACAGCATTGGAAGCAAGCCCGACTGCCACAAGTCTGGTTCGGGAAGTAAGGAGGGTATCGAGTTCATCTAGTTGTAACGTAAGTGTCTCTTTATCCACCTTCAACCACCGAACGGTCATTCCGCGATCAGCGGCAACAGTCAGCCACGGGTCTACATTGGCGCGGTGATCCATCTCGGAGACGATGATCTCATCCCCTTCCTTCCAATGTCGACCTAATGCACGCGCAATCGCAAAGGTCAGGGTGGTCATATTCGCACCGAAGGCTACCTCTAGCGGCCTCACATGGAAGAGGTCTGCTACGGCTTGCTTGGCATCTGCCAGGATGGCTTCTGTCTCCTTGCTCGTTGGAAAGGAGCCGTGTAAATTCGCTCCACCGTTCGCCATATAGCGATAGATCGCGTCCATGGAGGATTTTACGACTTGTGAGCCGCCTGGGCCATCGAGATAAACAACTGGCTTGTCTTTGTACGTTCGTTGTAGTGCGGGGAATTGCTCCCGGACTTTTTCAATGGGGAAATGTCCGGATGCAACCTCTAATCGCCAATCATTGGAGCGCATTAAACTTCCAGGAGGGTATTCAAAGACGCATTCTGATTGCAGAGTGAAACCAAGCTTACGGCAAATGGCATTCGAGGCAGGGTTGTCCACGGAGGGATAGGCATGAATAAACTTATGTCTTCGTTCTTGGTTGATGCGTGTGATGAGTAAGGCTAAAGCCGCAGAGGCAATTCCTTTCCCTTGAAAGGGGGGCAGGACGCTCCAACCTACTTCGTATACGTTTTCTCCTTGCCAGATGCGGTCCCAATAGCCGATGCTTCCGACAGGGGTGTTATCTGGCAGCAGTACGATGCTGAACATCTTGCTCGTAAGCTGTCCGTCCTTATTGACGTATCGTTCGTGCCGAGCAAGGAGCTGCTCCTCCGTCTCTGGGCCTCCAAGCTGCTCCATCATGGCTGGGGCATTCAAAAGACGCAGCAAGGGAAGATCGTCATCCGCCCAGGGCTGAATGCGGACAAGCTCAGTGTTAAGTGTTGTGGACATGTTCTCACTCCTTACCAACTGGATTTCCGTGGTGTCCATCCTCATTCGTTATCTCTCATTATTCGGAAAAGATTCCAATTAATCAATCTTCCATTCGTTCTAAGAAAAAGGGATGGAAAATCATGCTATAATGGTGGTGCCCGAGTGATTCTTCCTATCGGAGTATTGAAAGAGTAGCTGAGGTGTAGGAATAGACCCTTTCTGAAAAAAACACCGACAATAAAGAAAAGAGGAAGGGGTACCTATCCGTGAATGAAAAAAGTATTCATACACAACGGCTTATATTGATTCCATTTACACATAGAATAGCGACGAATATTTTGCAAGAAGATTACGAAGAGTTATTGGATATGGGGCTTACATTAGGCGAAGGCTGGCCTGATGAGGATGCGATTGAAACGATACCCAAAATCATCAAAGCACTCGAACTCACAGGGGAACCGACAGGATTTGAATCGTGGATGATTATTACAAAGGCTGGCAGGAAGATCATCGGGGATGCAGGGTTCAAAGGAGTACCGAATGCGGAGGGAGAAGTAGACATCGGCTATGGAATTATTGAAGCCGAGCGAAAAAAAGGCTACGCGTACGAGGCGGCTGAAGGCTTAGCGAATTGGGCATTGTTGCAGCCAGATGTGAAAAAGATTACGGCGAAGTGCTTGCTAGATAACATAGATTCGGCAAAATTATTAGTCAAAATGAACTTTACCGAAATAAAGAGGGACGACACAATGATTTACTGGTCTAGGCAGAAGGAATAGCACGGAAGAACAGCAGCAGGGTTTCACACGAAAAAAGGACGCACACATGGCGGTCCTTTTTTTCGTGGAGAACATCAGTTACTGGAATTTTCTATGGGAACGTTGTAGGTATGCTTCGTGCCATCGTTATACGTAACCTCGAGTACACCTGATTGAAGGGACGGGCCTTTTGCTTTTACTTTTTTCTTCGTGGAGAACTCTCCTGACTTCGAGTCGATTCGCAACGTAATGACCGTATTAAAGACCTGAATCGTTACGCGTTTGATATCGTTATTGGAGGCTTTCCCTGTCACTTTGAGTTCGTAATACGATTTAGGGAGTACACTTGATTCAGCCTGGAGCTCGATCTCATCTGGATTGAGGGATAGCCCTGGAAGAAGTTTCGTCTGCATCTTTACGAATTCCTCTTTACGTTCATCTTCGGGTCCAACGAGGATGCGTACGGAAGAATTCAATTCAAAAGAGTCTGGCGTAAGACCATCCGGCAGTTCGTCTGTTCGGAAATATTCATCTTGCTCGATAGTTCTCCCGGGCTTTAAGGTTTTTTCCTGGATGACCGTGGGACATGCAGGTTCACTTTCAGGGTAAGGAAGCTCCCAAGAGTCTCCAGAGGCATACGCTTCTAGTCGTGTTGTTACACCATAGCAATGACCAGTCGTGTATGTGATTGGTTTCCGCGAAATATTGGTGACAATCGTATTTACGTGGTACGTTGGTGAATCATATTTTGGATTGTCGATTTCGGTAACGGTCACTTGAAACCGAAGTCCTTCTTTCTTGAATGGTTTGTCAATGAAAAACATGCCGGTTGCTTTTGGTTGCGCAGCGTTTACATTCACGGCGCCAGCCGTTATAACCAGTAGAAAACATACGAGTGAATGGACAATCTTGCGAAACACACAGTTCACCTCCTCACGATTCATTTTTAAAAAATGTGCATGGAGGCACCTTTTTAATATTCCATATATTCCCTCCCTTTGCAATGTTTTTTGTTCAGAAATATTTAAAATGAAAATTTTCAAAGGAAAGGTAACCCAAGACTTCCTTCTTTCGTATTGAAATAAAGGAAAAGATGATCGCTTTTCATTGAACTATGCAACGCGTGTCTCTATACTGGAGAGATAAGCATTGGTAAATAATTGTGAGGGATAGCATGCAGAACTGGATGACCCAAATTATTGAACAATATAGTTACTTCGGTATCTTACTGATGATGGCACTGGAAAACATCTTTCCACCCATACCTTCTGAGGTGATCTTGACGTTCGGTGGATTTATGACAACGCAATCATCCTTAACGGTTTTTGGCGTAATCATGTCAGCTACAATCGGTTCGGTAATCGGGGCAATCATTCTCTATGGAATCGGTTATTACCTAGACGTCAAAAAAATAGAGAAGATCGTAGCGAGATGGGGGCATATTCTGCGGATTAAACCGGCAGATATCCATAAAGCGAATGAATGGTTCGACCGATACGGATACTGGACGATCTTTTTTTGCCGTATGGTCCCATTAATCAGAAGCCTGATTTCCATTCCAGCAGGTATGACCAAAATGAATTTCCCGCTGTTTTTGTTGTTTACAACACTTGGTACGTTTATTTGGAACATCGTCCTCGTGATGGCTGGTCACTTATTGGGGGAATCGTGGGAAGACATTCTGTACTACTTCGATCTCTATTCCAATGTCGTTTATGTTGTACTCGCATTTGCGGGGGTAGCGTTCCTCATTTTTTTCCTCCGCAACCGAAAAGCGGATGCCTAAAACCTTCAAACCATCTTTCTTTCAAGGGAAGGTGGTTTTTCCATTTGGAACCTAAAGGTAAACATATTATAAAAAGTCGTAATTTTCTTGCAAATACAAGATGCCAAAATTGAGCTAAGGTGTAGGGAGGGGGAGTAGGTGTTATGGGCACCGCCCTTATATTTGAGGCTGGGGGAGATGCATCTTGATCGATTTGTTACTTGTAAACGGGGTAGTCATTACCATGGACAAAGACCGTCGGGTATTACAGGACGGGGCAGTCGCCATTGATAAAGGAAGAATTTTGGAGGTAGGCGACACTCCGCTTCTAAAAGACAAGTATCCCGCGCAAAAGGTAGTTGACTGCGCGCATCATTGTATATTGCCAGGCTTCGTTGACGCACATGGTCATGGCGGACATTCGTTATTCAAAACGATTGCGACGGACAATATCAACGACTGGATGCCAATCATGACCAACACTTATAAACACTACGTGACAGACGATTTCTGGTACTACGAGGGAAAGCTGTCAGCGTTGGAGCGGCTAAAGGCTGGAATTACGACAGGGGTTAGCGTACTAGGCTCGATGCCACGCTCAGATGATCCGATCTTTGCTTTGAATCACGCCAAAGCGTACAACGAGGTTGGCGTTCGTGAAATCGTAGCGACAGGTCCATGCAACCCACCGTGGCCGCATCCCTTCAGCCGCTGGGTCGATGGACAAAAAGTAACGAAGGAAGTCACGTATGAGCAGGTTCTCGCTGGAGCAGAAGCAGTGATCGAAGCACTAAATCACGCGAATCACGATAAAACCAGAGCTTATATAACTCCATTTGTCATCGTGACCTCTGTCAATCCGTCCTATCCGACGCCAGCTGACCAATTGTTTGGCCTAACGGATTTCGACCGTTACCAAGCCCGGAAAATCAGGGAGATTGCGAAAAAGTACGACACGCGCATCCATTCCGATGCTTTTGGAGGCATGATTCACCTCGCGATTCAAGACAAAGAGTACGCGCTGCTCGGCCCAGACGTACACTTGCAGCATTGTCGGGGAATTTCTTTTGACGAGGCGAAAATTTTGGCCGAAACAGGAACGAATGTGAGTGCTTCTCCTGGTTTTGGTCAAATTAATGCACGCACCCCGATTACGGAATTGCTGGAGATGGGAGCGACTGTTGCGATCACCACAGACGGCACCTCGCCGATGACTCCTTTTGACATGTTCCAGGCTATGCGCAGAATGCAACTGCTGCAACAAGCGGCGCTGCGTGACTATTATTACCTCCCGCCGGGCAAGCTGCTGGAAATGGTCACGATTGATGCGGCACGCTGTGTCGGCTGGGATGACGAGCTGGGGTCGCTTGAGGCTGGTAAAAAAGCGGACGTCATTACTGTAAATATGCATCAGGCCCACTTGAATCCGGAGAACATGCATGTCCATCGTGTCGTCTATCAGGCAGTCGGCGGAGATGTGAACCATGTCATTGTCGATGGGGAACTAATTATGGACGAGCGTCGTGTGTTGACTGTGGATGAAAAGCAAATCCTCAAAGAAGCGAATGAAGAGGCGAATCGCACGATCGAGCGGGCAGGTCTGGAAACCTACATGCAGCCAAGCAAGTATTTCTGGGGGCATGCGCGAGCTTATTTGGATGAGAGAAGATTTGATCCGACGAAGTTGTAGGGGAAAAAAGTAGTAAAGTAGGTGAGGTGTTATGCTGCACATAAAACTTGGATAGTGCATTGAATAGGAGAAGGTGCCCGCCGCCTTCCCTTTTTTATTGGATTATAGTTGACAAAAACGATAGGATTAATCATTATTTATTTCATAATCCCCATCGACAAAGTTGGAATAAAGAGGTGCAGCCATGTATCTGACTATTGATAATGTTACGAAACATTTTGTGAATGAGCAGAAACAAAAAGTAAAGGTGCTGGATGATATCAATCTTGAAGTGGAAAAGGGCAGCTTCGTTTCCATTGTCGGCCCCTCTGGCTGTGGAAAATCGACGCTGCTCTACTTGATAGCGGGATTGGATCAACCTGATAGCGGTGACATACACGTTGCTGGCAACAAAGTGAATAAGCCCGGGCCCGACAGAGTTGTCGTTTTTCAAGAAGCAGGATTATTTCCATGGCTGACCGTTTTGGAAAATGTTACATACGGGCTCAAGTTGAAGAAAATGTCTACAGCGAAAGCCAACGAAAAGGCCCTGGAAGTGCTCAAAATGGTCCATTTAAGCAAGTATGTTCATTCCTATCCCCATCAGCTCTCAGGCGGGATGAAGCAACGTGTAGCCATAGCTCGGGCACTTGTCATGGAACCCGACATTTTGCTGATGGATGAACCTTTCTCGGCGCTGGATGAACAGACGCGGATGGTTCTTCATAAGGAGTTGCTTGAGATTTGGCGGACGACCAAGGTCACGATTTTTTTCGTCACCCATAATATCCGGGAGGCTGTTCAGCTTGCGGAGAGGATCGTCGTTTTTGCCACACGCCCCGGAAAAATCAAGGAAATCATTGCGGTTCCTGCTATGCGCGATGGAGTCATGCCGGACAGTGTGACAGTAAACACAGAGCAGAAGGTGCTGTCGATCCTGCAAGAAGAGATAGAAAAGGTGCTGAAGGAGGAAATGGGCAATGACTACAGCTTTAAGACGGGTCATCTTCATCGCTATGATAGCGGGGATCTGGGAAGTCACATCTAAATTATCTGGACTGCCATCGTTCATGTTTCCCAGCTTGACCCAGGTTTTCGAAACACTCGTAAATGGCTTGATAAGCGGGCAAATTACCGCCGCGATTGGAAAAAGCATGGGACGAATCCTGTTGGGCTTTCTCATTGCCATTATCGTCGGTCTGATATTGGGCTACTTCATTTGGAGATACAAACTCGTAGAAGATACGCTCGGCTTTGTCGTGACGGCGCTTCAATCCATCCCGAGCATTGTCTGGTTCCCGCTTGCCATTATCTGGTTTGGCTTAAATGACTTTTCCATTCTGTTCATCGTGACGATCGGGGCGACCTGGACGATGACGGTAAACGCGACCAGCGGTTTCAAAAATGTCCCGCCGCTATATCAGCGGGTAGCCAGGACTTACGGTTCGACTGGCTTTCACTTTGTACGAACGGTGATTCTTCCTGCATCCGTACCGCAAATCATCTCTGGGCTTCGAATTGCTTGGGCATTTTCCTGGCGGGCACTCATGGCTGGTGAGCTGCTCGGGGGTGGCGGTGGTCTCGGTCAATTGCTCGAGATGGGACGTTCACTTGGACAAATGGATTTGGTGATATCTGTCATGATCATTATTGCGATCATCGGTACCATCGTCGACAATGTTGTCTTTTCACGGATCGAACGCAACGTTCAGATGAAGTGGGGAGTTCATTCATAAAACGACAAATAGCGAAGGAGTGTGTCACATGCTTAAAAAATTGTTCAGTACCGTTGTCGCATCCCTATTATTGATGGGGGTTGCGAGCGGGTGCTCTACAGGCGGAGCAGGGTCCTCTGAGAAGGAAATAAAGATCGGATATTTCCCAAATCTGACCCACAGCGCAACGATCATTGCACTGGAAAAAGGCTATTTTAAGGAAGCCTTCGGTGCTGATATGAAGATTCAAACAAAAACGGTCACCAATGGCGGATTGTTTATGGAAGCGATGGCTACCAAAGCAATTGATGTAGGGACAGTCGGACCAGGACCACTGTTGAACTTTTATGTCAAGCATCCCGGATATCGCTTGATTTCAGGTGCGGTCAATGGCGGAGCAGTCCTCGTCATGAATGGTTCAACCACTATTACGGAACTAAAAGATGTAAAAGGCAAAAAAATCGCGATTCCGGTAATCGGCAGCACACAGGATGTCATGCTAAGAAAAGCACTGAATGAGGTTGGACTGAAACCGACGACGAATGGTGGCGATGTGGAACTGTATGCGGCGGCTCCGGCAGATACGGCAGCATTATTTGTACAAAAATCCGTTGACGGTGCTGCAACGCAGGAGCCGTGGGGATATGTACTGGAAAATCAGGCGGGAGGAAAATTGCTTTTGGACTGGGATCAATTCGCTTGGGGGAAAGAATCAACCAATACCGTGGTAGCAGCCAGCGATGAATTTTTGAAACGAGAAGGATTGGCAACCGCCTACCTGCAAGCACATAAAAAGGCAGTCAAATTCATTCAGGAAAATCCCGAAGAAAGCCAAGACCTGATCATCAAGCATTTGAAAAGTCTGACTGGCAAAGAGCTGAGCAAAAAAGAAGTGCAGGCAGCTTTTTCCCGTTTGGAAGTAACAACGGCGGTCAATGAAAAAGTTATTCAGGAAATGGCAGATATTAGCCAGGAAGCCGGCTATATTTCCAGTAATAAAATCGATGGCTTGATCGATTTGAAATACTTAGAAGCAGCGAAATAATATCGGGCGAGAAGGAGGGAGATTCAGCAGGAGGAATGAGGGGTTGAAAGGAATTAGATGGGAAAGGAGGTCATGCCGCGATGAGACCACATGAACAAGGAAGTAATCAACCTAACGACACCTCACTGGAAACACAGATTCATACTGATTTCCAAAAAGAAATGACGTACGGCGATTATTTACAGCTCGATCAAATCTTGTCGAGTCAACAGCGTCAATCTACCCATCATGATGAAATGCTGTTTATTATCATTCATCAGGTGAGTGAGCTATGGATGAAACAAATTTTGCACGAACTGTCAGCAGCAAATGAGTGCATCTGCAATCACGATCTGGAGCCAGCTTTCAAAATGTTCGCGCGAGTCTCGCGTATCCAGCAGCAATTGATTAAATCGTGGGATGTCCTTTCTACATTGACGCCAGCCGATTACCTCCAGTTCCGTGACAAGCTGGGTCATTCGTCCGGATTTCAATCCTATCAAAACCGACTCATCGAATTTACGCTAGGATATAAGAACCAGCATGTCCTCGCGGTGTATGCGCATCAACCAGAGCTTCACGCCCAAATGAGTGCGGCTTTGCAGCAGCCCAGCATTTACGATGCGGCGATCAGGGAGATGGCTGCTCGCGGCTTGCCGATTGATCCGGAATGTTTGAATCGCGACTGGTCACAGCCGTATCAACCAAACCAGAGTGTAGAGCAAGCTTGGCTGACCGTGTATCGAAATGTAAACCAGTATTGGGATTTGTACGAGTTGGCAGAAAAGCTGGTGGACATCGCCAGTCAGCAACAACAATGGCGTTTTAACCATATGACGACAGTCGAACGCATCATAGGCCAAAAGCCGGGAACAGGAGGGTCCTCAGGCGTCATGTACTTACGCAGGGCGCTCGATCACCGTTTTTTCCCGGAGCTTTGGAGCTTGCGGACGTTGTTGTAAAAAATCTTCAAATAAAGCGAGAAAAGTGTCTTGGGGACCCAGGGCGCTTTTTTCGCTTGTAGTACTCCTTTCACATTTTTTCACATATCTTACCTAATATTGGGTACAAATACCCTTCTTTTCCTAACAAACATATGTTTTCATTTTTAATAGTGTACCTATTTTTTCAAGAACAACCAGAAATGGAGTGGGCATTTGGATGGAAACAATGAAGCCACCTATGGAAGTGTTATATGCGAAACAGCTGAATGCGCTGCGATCCCATGATACAGGGACAAAACCTCCCAATTGGCTGATGTCGCCCAGAGCTGTGCGCGACTTTATTTTAGGAACGGATGAACCCCTCTCTTATGAGGGCGAAAGTATATCGATTACGAAGAAGTTCTATGGAGACGATGTGCTTATTGAGCGCGCGATCGTCACGTTGGCGGGCAATCGCGGCTTGATGCTCGTTGGTGAGCCTGGAACGGCAAAGACGATGCTGTCTGAGCTGCTGTCTGCGGCCATCTCCGGTACGAGCACGAATACGATTCAAGGCACCGCAGGAACGACAGAGGATATGATCAAATACTCCTGGAATTATGCAATGCTGCTGGACAAAGGTCCTTCGTTGCAAGCGTTGGTTCCTTCCCCGTTATACAACGGAATGAGCAAGGGAATTATTACCCGTTTTGAAGAGATTACCCGTTGTCCGTTTGAGGTTCAAGACGTGTTGATTAGTATTTTGAGCGACAAGGTGATGAACATTCCCGAGCTGTCAGACGGCATCCTGTTTGCGAAGCCCGGTTTTAATATCATTGCAACAGCGAACCTGCGGGACAAAGGCGTCAATGAAATGAGCAGCGCGCTCAAACGCCGTTTTAACTTCGAGACAATTGCGCCTATTAATCATGTGAAAATGGAAGCGCAAATTATCGAATCCCAAGCAAAAGTGATTCTGGAGCAAAGCGGCGTAAACATCGAAATCGATCGCGATGTGGTTGAGATATTGGCGACGACCTTCATGGAGCTGCGCATGGGTGAGACCAAGGAAGGGTTCAAAATCGATTCCCCTCAATCCGTGATGAGTACAGCCGAAGCCGTATCCGTTTATGTCCAAAGTGCGATGACGTCCCATTACTATGATGGCAGGCCAATTTCCATGGATCGACTGGTACAGAATATGCTGGGAGCGGTCGTCAAGGAAAACCAAAAGGACGCAAATATCCTGAAAACCTACTTTACCAAAGTGGTCAAAGAACGGGCAAAGGAAGAGGGTCTATGGGGAACGTATTACAACGAGAAGAAATGGATCAAATAAAGAATCAGGACCGATTCATAAAATCATTTGTCGAAGAAGAGGTCTACAATCTCAGCAAACAGGTCGTCTATTTCCCGGTTCGTCATCATAGTCCAGCCTGCTCGTTTCATTTGAAAAAAACGATCGAAGAGTACCAACCGGAAATTATTCTGATTGAAGGCCCGGACCATAGCAATCATATCATTCCGATTTTGACGGATGAACGGACGAAGCCTCCTGTGAGCATTTATTATGCGTACGCCTCAGGGGAGCAAAAATACGTCTGTTACTTTCCGTTTCTTCTTTATTCGCCGGAATATGTTGCTTTGGTTGAAGCAAAACGTCGGCAGATTCCTGCTGCTTTCATTGATTTAAGCTACGGAAGCCGCCTGGAAAGCTTGGAAGACGGCCATGATTTGAAAAAGAAGAATGAAAAGCTGTCCTATCACGATGAGCGCATGCTGGCAGGCTCGCAGTTTATTCAGCGATTGTGCCAGACGATGAAATGCCGGAACTTCGATGAGCTGTGGGAAAAGGTTTTTGAGATTGATGGTATTCGCAAACAGACGCAGGATTTCGTCAAGGATGTCTTTGCCTACTGCTACCTGTCTCGAAAATGCTATGATGACGCTACTTTGGAAGCGGAAGGCGATTTGATTCGTGAGGCGCACATGCGTCAAAAAATTGCAGAGGCAAAGAAAAAACATGCGAGAATTCTCGTGATTACCGGGGGCTTTCATACATACGGACTCATCGAGGAGCGCAAGACCTCCTACAAGATACAAAAGGTGCAGGAAGAAAAAATATATCCGATGGTGTACACGTACCAGGAAGCAGATCAGTTGAATGGATACGCAAGCGGGATGCCGTACGTTCACTACTATGAGAGTGTGTGGAAGGCACTGGAGAAGAAGGAGCCTGCTCCCTTCTCGAAAAGCGCGTTAACGTACCTTCCGCAACTGCTAAAAAGACTGCGTGGCAAGGGAGAAACGACGTCTACTGCGGATGCGATCGAAGCGTACAGCCTCATGAACGGCTTGGCTGTCATGCGGGAAAAGGCTGAGGGCGGTGCCTATGAGCTGATCGATTCCGTTCTCTCTGCTTTTACTAAAGGCGAACGCTCGATTGCAACTTCACAGCCGATTGAGACATTACGAGAGCTGTTGACCGGAGACGGAATCGGTGAAGTTGCCCCAAATTCACTGGATGTGCCTATCGTTCGAGATTGCAAAGACAGATGTAAATCGCTAAAGCTCGCGATCACGACAACAGGGCGCAATCAGAAGGTGCTGGAGCTGTATGCTAAGAAGTCGCATCGTGAAGCCAGCCAGTTCTTTCACTGCATGCAGTTCTTGGGCACAGAATTTTGCGCCAAAGAAGCGGGACCAGACTGGATGAACAATCGAAATGTCAATCTCGTCCGAGAAACATGGCGCTACAGCTATTCCTCCTTCGTAGAAGCCCGTCTGATCGAGAGCTCGGTCTACGGTGGGACGGTGAAGGAAGCAGCCGCGCATAAGCTAGCCGATATGGTAAAAGAACTGCCGCAGCACCAGAGCCATGAACTGGCAAAATGGCTTTTGATGTCAGTCGTTATGGGGTTGGAAGAGCTGTCGGAAAGGCTCTTTGAATCTGTACAAGAGTCCGTTAGGCAGGATGGACATTTTCTCTCTCTTTGCAAAACGTTGAAGACACTCACCATTCTTTTGGAGCAAAAACGGTTGTTCGGTCTTAGCGAAACAGAACGGCTGGAGAACTTGGTGGAAGAAGTATATTACCAGGCTGTGACCAAAATCGTTGAGCAGGGAAACCCGAACCCCAACGAACTGGATGAGTTGGCCGATCAGCTCAAATTCCTCTACATGCTGAGTGAGAAGAGACAGGCGGATGATTCCCGAGAGATTTTCAGTGATCAACTGCTGGATTTGCTGCGTAACGACAAGCTCCCTGCGAAACTGGAGGGGGTAGTGGTCGCGATCTTATGCAATCTTGAAGTGATCGAACGCGCAGAAATCTCCAGACGTGCGCGTGCCTACATGTTCGGCTCGCCTGAGCAAATGCTGCATACCGCCGCGTATTTACATGGCGTTTTTATCGTGGCTCGTGACTACCTGTTTCATCAAGAGGAAATCTTGCGAGATCTTCATCAGATGATTACATCCTTGGCCTACGACGACTTTTTGCAGGTAGTGCCTGAACTGCGATTGGCGTTTACATATTTTAGCCCAATGGAAATTAGTATGCTCTCGGAAAAAGTGGCAGCTCTCTTCCAAACGACGGTGGAACAAGTCACGAATCCAGTCATCGATGAGCGTACCTTGCGTGATGCCCGCATGCTCGATCAAGCGATCAAGGAGGAGTTTGCCAAATGGAACCTGATTTGAGCCGCGAAGCCTTGAACCGCTGGCGGTTGTTATTGGGCTCTCATGCCGAGGAATCATTGGAAGGCAGCGGGGGCTATCAATCATCCGAGTTTTCCTACCAGGAACTAGACTCGACTCTTGAATTTTTATACAACCGGGAATACGGAGAAGAGCAAGGCTACCGAAAAGAAGGCGGCCGAGGAGATTCGGCATTGACGGTTCCCACTTGGCTGAATAAAATCCGCAAGCTGTTTCCCAAGAAGACGGTAGAAATTCTTGAGCGGCAAGCTCTGGAACGTTATAACATGACAGAGCTGTTGACAGACAAAAAAGTGTTGGAAAGCATGGAGCCCAACATGACCCTCTTGAAAAACATCCTCCAATTTAAAGGCAGGATGAAAGGAGAGGTCGTGAAAAGTGCAAAGGAAATTGTGCGCAAGGTCGTAGACGATCTCCGGCGCCAGCTTGAGAATGAAGTGCAGACCAGCATCGTCGGCAAGCGCAATCGCCACAAACGCGGCTATACGAAGTCGATGAAAAATCTGGATGTGCATAAAACGATTCGTAAAAATTTGAAAAACTACGATCGCAAAAATAGCCGTTTTATCATCGATGAGCTGTATTTCCACAGCAATATCCAGCATCACAACAAATGGAACATCGTCATTGTCGTGGACGAGAGCGGAAGTATGATGGACTCTGTGATTTACAGCTCCGTTATGGCAAGTATTTTTTACAAGCTCGCTGCCTTGAAGACGCATCTGGTTATTTTTGATACGAAGGTCGTTGATTTGAGCGATAGACTGGATGATCCGGTCGATGTGCTGATGAGTGTGCAGCTAGGTGGGGGGACTCATATTGCACAAGCGCTCAAATACGGAAGATCACTGCTCGAAAATCCATCGAAGACGATATTTATCCTCGTCAGTGATTTGGAGGAAGGCTATCCAATCAAGGAAATGTATCGCCAAAGCAAGGAAATCATTGATGCGGGCTGCAAGTTCTTAGTGCTGACGGCTTTGGATTTCAATGGTAACGCTACGTACAACCAGCATGCTGCGAGGGTATTGAGCGATATGGGAGCAAATGTCGCCGCCATTACGCCTGATGAGCTCGCGCAATGGATAGGCAAGGTTATCAAATAGAGATAGAAAGAAGGAGGAGTAAGGAATGGTTTTACGAAAGACAGATCTGAATCCGGTTACGAAGAAATTTGTGGAGGAGTTTATCAGTGCAAGTGATCGAAACAAGCATTTGTACGATCAAATCACTGATTACGTTGCAGGTGACACAGACGAATGCCCGGCAATCGCAGAGGACCCGAGGTTTTACAGCTATACGGTTCGATCCGAATTTGACAAGCTGAAAAAACGCGGCGAGGAGCTGGCCTTCTATCGAGCAGCGGTGCTGATCTACAAGGCTAGCAACCGTTTTTACGATAAGAAAAATGTGATGGATGAGTGCTTCCTGGATCAGATCGAACTTCAGGGTATGAAGGACATCGATGATGCTGATATCCGAGCAAAAGATCAGAAAGCATTGGAGGCCATGAGAAAAACGATCGAGCATTTCGGACATGCGTTGTTTGCCGAATTTTTGTTAAAAGCCGCGGAGGATTATCGTGTAAGCATCAGCCGTGACTACTCCTCGACATTTGATCGGGCCGAATTTTTGCTATTCATTTCGTATGCGTACACGATTTCTCCGAGCTTCTTGGAAGAAGCAAAGGAAAAGCTGATGCCGATCTATTATTACCTGATTACAGGCGATACGCGCGAATATATAAAAGAACTGCATGCTATTGCCAAAGAAGTCGTGACCATGCAGTTTTCGAGCAACAATTTGCTGACCAACGAGTCGTTGTATCCTTTATACCTCAAAGAGAAAAAGGCTGCATTGCGAGAAAAATATTATCCAGGAGAGCAGGTCAAGGAAGGCTCCCTTTTGAATCAGAAGCATTTGAAGCGTTATATGGAACTGATCATCAGCCTGCTGTATTTCCGCATTCACGTCAAAGGCGGGACCAGTGCATTCCTGAAGAAGGAAGAGGAGATAGACCGGGAGCTGCACGACACCTTGCAAATCTTTTTTGACATGTTCCCGCTTGATATCATGTCCGAAGATAAGAGACTGGCTGACCTTGTGCAGATGGAGGAGCCTTACGATCTACTGCTGGGACTTCGCGAGCATTTACTATCTCCCCCGACGCTTTGGGAGCAGGTGAAACAGCTGGCGCTTGAAGATGTAACCAAATCAAGACGAGCGCTTGAGCTTGCTTCAATCCCGATGGTCAAAGGATTTTTATACAAAACGCTGGCGGCAGCAGGCGTGGATCTCTCCGATTTCCAGCCTTCTTTGGAAGGGATTATTCAAGACGCGCTGCGACGTGCGAAGGGCTCGACGAAGCTGGCGAGCTATTTGGATGAAAAAGCTGCCCTAGAGGATGTGCTCGAGCATGTGCATCTGGAGGACGTACAACTCGTAAGACAGCAGATGATCCTGTTGAGCTTCTTGCCTGTGGACCATCGGTTTATTGCCCGTCTGATTCCGTTCATGTGCCACTACAAAGACAAGTCCAATCGCAGAGTAGGCCATATGTGCTTTGCTCATGCGTTTCAGGATCGATTGACCGGCATCATCGATCATTACCGGAAGGACGAAGCTGTAGATGTCCAGACACTTTTCTATCAGATTTTGTCCATCAAGGAGATGCACTATTATTATACTGACGTCAATGAAGAGGTGTATCGTTCGTTGGTCGTAGCAAATCCGGATATGAGTCTGGCTCAATTTGACAAGCTGGATACGGAGCTTCGCGTGTTTGTGATGCAAACCCTATTGGCGGCAAAGGAGACGCTGTCAGAGGAATTGCGCAACCAAGCCATTCTGCTCGGGTTGGCTGACAGCTCGAAGAAAGTGAGCGGCCTTGCTGGTGCAGCGTTTCTTCAGGCAAAAGACAAGGAGCTTTATTTGCACGTCTATCAAACCGAGAAAAAAGCAAAGGTTAAGGAAATGGCGCTGGATGCGATTCGCTCTCTGGACGATAACAAGGAGATTTTCCAAGAGCTACTGACAAATGAAAAGAGCAGCAAATTTAAAACGCTGCTGCAAACATTTATCGACGCCGAAGAGCAAGGGCCAGATGCGAGCTTGACCCATTTGGGCAATCTGACAGACAAGCGCAAGCTCACACGGATTAAATGGATGCCACTCGAGCGCATGCCAGTCCTTCGCGACCAAGACGGCAATGAGCTGGGAAAAGAAGTAATGGAGTACATGCTAACCGCCTCAATCGATTTCCCGACAGCGCCAAACCAGCTGGTACTTGACTTGAAACCGTCTCTGCAAGCGGCATCTGCTGCTGACTTTACTACAGAAGTTTTGCGCACATGGATCGATAATGGAGCAGTCGCCAAAGAAAAATGGGTCATGCCGCTTTGCGTCGCCTTCGGAGATCGACGTATAGTCGATACGATCGGTCAGTTGATTAAGGAGTGGACAGATCACTCTCGCGGTGCTTTGGCTGCGGACGGTGTTCGTGCTCTGTCGTTCTCGAATGATTTGACAGCGCTGCGTCTAATCGACCAGATCAAGCGTACGATCAAAAACAGGCAAGTCAAATCAGCAGCAGAAGAGGCGCTGTCCATGGCGGCTGCGAATCAGAACATTTCCGCGATGGAACTGGAAGACCGACTGGTCACGACGCTTGGCTTCGATGCGTCTGGCAAGCAAATGTTTGACTACGGTGACCGCACCTTCACGGTCAAAGTCAGCAACGAGCTGGAGCTGGAAGTTACGAACGACAGCACAGGAAAAGCGGTCAAAAATCTGCCCGCACCGTCCGCGAAAGACGATCAGGAGAAGGCAGAACAAGCGCGATTGACTTTTGCTCAATTGAAAAAAGATCTGAAAAATATGGTGAAAGTGCAATCTCTTCGTCTGGAGGAGTCCCTGTCGAAATCGCGTTATTGGTCAACGGCAGCTTGGAAACGTCTCTTTGTGGAGAACGTGTTGATGCAAAAATTCGCCATTGGGCTAATCTGGGGTGTATACGAGGACGGAAAGCTCATAGATACGTTCCGCTATATGGACGACGGGACATTTAACACCGTGGACGAGGATGAGTATGAGTTGGCAGATGAGAAGCTCATTGGTTTGATTCATCCACTGGAGCTGGACGAAGAAACGTTGAACGGCTGGCGTACTCAGCTAGAAGATTACGAAATTACGCAACCGTTCGAGCAGTTAAGTCGTGAAGCGTTCCTGCCAACGGAAGAAGAAATAAAAGCCAATGAAGTGCTCCGCCTTCCTGTTGAATCGTATTCACCGACTGCTTTTGCGAAAATGATGGAGAAATTCGGCTGGGTCAAAGGAACGCCGCTCGATGCCGGTTATTATTACGAGTTTTACAAACTGTATGACGGTATGGTGGCTGAGTTAAAAATCAGCGGGGCGAGCATTTCGTATTGGGAAGGAATGGAGGATGTGAAGCTGGAAGCGTTGGCTTTCTTTCCAAATAAAGATGCCGAGTACAAGCATTTCTACTTCAAACCAGTGGATCGAATGAAGCTCACTGATATTCCAACACGCATTTTCAGCGAAACCGTCTATGATGTCATGCGAGCAGCAGGAAAATAACGATGGCGGATTTCACATCAGAATTTCATCGGTTTATCGCGCTGTGCAACGAAGAGTATTTGATCAAATACGCGAACAAAGGAATTTACAACCGTTCCATCAAGGAAATGGAAAAAGGAATGACCGTTTCCTACGAGTTCGGGGACGATTACGTCGAGTGTGCGCTGTCAGATGACAGCGTATGCCGACTTCATGCAAATATTGATCGCTTTTCCTGCTCATGTCCATCAGACAAGATTTGCAAGCATGTCATCATCGCCATCGTCTACTATGCCGAAAACCATTTGCAAGCAGGGGCAGAGACCGAGGAAGAGCTGGAGACCTACAAGCCTGACTTTAGCTGGCTCTTGCAATTGCAGCCGTCTCACATTAGCAAGGCTTTTACCCCAGCACAGCTGGAAGAAGTGCTGTTTCGCCTCGACTATTTCGAGGAGATGGATATCGTTGAAACATCCTTTTTAACCATGACATTGCGTACCCAAGATATTTCCGTATCTTTTGACAGTGAATCGGAGATCGGGAAGAGCATGTGCACCTGCAAGGCGAAGGGCAATTGCTTGCACAAGCTGGAGGTCATTTTGCGCTATCGGGCCATGCATCAGCTGCAGGATCGTGAGCAGTTACAAGCATCCGTAACCGATGTCAGCTATGAAACAGATGTCGTAGCGGAAGCCAAAGCGCTAATCGCAGAGATTCTTGGCATCGGCTTGGCAAAGCTATCCCAGACGATTTGTACACGGCTGGAGCTGCTTGCTATCGCCGCGCATAACGGCAATCTTCCCAGCGTGGAAAAAGACATTCGCGGCATTCATGGGGAGCTGAACTTATTTTTTCAGCGTCATGTCAAGTTTTCGACGGAAGCGCTGCTCGACCGGCTTTCCCGGGTGTATCTCAGTTTGCTTGCCCTAGAGAGGACCGATCACATCGAAGTGAAAAAGCAGCTGCTCGGCAGCTTCAAGAGTAAGTACCATATGGTTCCGCAGTTAAGTCTGTACGCTTTGGGAGCAAATCCATGGGAGACGCGGTCAGGGTACAAGGGAATTACGTATTACTTTTATTCGCTTTCTGATCAACGCATCTACACGTATACAGAAGCGCGTCCCGTGTATTATGAAGGCATATCGTTTTCCTTTAAGGACAGCTATAAAGGCAAGGTACCTTGGGGTGGGTTGATCTCCATGGAGGAGCTCTCTCATTCACAGGTCATCCTGACACAGGCAAAGACGAATCGGGAGCAGCGCTTGTCTTCCAGTGAAGAGACGCAGCTAACCATCGTTCCCAGGGACAATATCGAAGAGCTGGATCTCGGCAAGGTACTCGTTCGCGACTGGTCAAGTGATTGGAAGGACGCGGCAGGAGATATGTTTGAGACTGCGTTGGACTCGGTTTTTCTATTGAAAGCGAAGAAGTTCAACCAAGTCGATTTCGATCAGAAGACGCAGCAGTTGATTTTGACGATCGAAGACGAGCAATGTGATTCCCTCCCATTGAGTATCTCCTATCAGGGGGAATTTGCCCGGAATATACGTCATCTCGAACAAAACAAGCGGCTGCTAGAGTTGCGCGATGTGTATTTGCTTGTGCAAAAAATAGGAGATGGGCTTTATCCGATCAGCATCATGCAGGGTAAATCGCTGACGAGCTTTAAGCTAGACCTATAACGGTGAGGGAGTGGACGCAAAATCATGGAGGAGTTATATTCCTTTACCGAAAAGCTGACTGATTGGCAGGAACGCTTGTTACTCAAAGGAATCCATAAACTTGACAAGCAAGATTTGCAGGAATTGAAAAAATTGCAAGAGCTCGCAACCGAATACGATATGAGCTTTCTGGGCTCATTGATAGAAGACCTGCATGTGGAGGGCAATCGCTATTTGCAGGAAGTAAAAGCAGACGCCGAGTTGCTAACACAGCAGTATTTGTATGTGGCGCAGTACATCAATATGATGAAAAAGCCTTTGACTCGATCATCGTAATAGGGTCTAGTGAAGAAAGAGAGATTCTTGAGGAGTCTCTCTTTTTTACTCTCTCGCTACCAAAGGGGAGAGTTTTTTGTTTATATACAAAGTTGTAAAGAAACTGAAAATAAAGGTAAACAAAGTGAAAATACAATGACTGAATATTGTCTAAAATAAAACATGTTTGAATGCTAAAACATTTGCAACAAGAATTGGGGGAACACAGATGAGAAAGAAGAGCTTTTATCACACGCTGATAGCCATGACAATCGCGGTATCTGCGGCTATGGCTGGGTGTTCGTCGGGGCAGGATGCGTCGACTAGCGCCGGACAAGCAAGGGGTACTGCCGAAGCTGGCAAAACCGGAGGAACACTCGTCATCGCGCGTCTGTCCGATGCGAACAACCTCGATCCGCATTTCCTGTCCCAAATCCCTTCAGCAGCAATCATTCATCACAAAGTTTACGAAGGGCTTGTCCGTATGGATAAAGAAAGCAAATACGTCCCATCCCTGGCAAGTGAGTGGAAGCAGCTCGATGACTTGACGTGGGAATTCAAGCTGCGTCAAGGCGTGACGTTCCATGATGGCGCACCTTTCAATGCGGAAGCGGTAAAAGCAACGATCGCTCGCGTTCAAGACCCTGCCGTTGGCTCCAGCCGGATTAATATGTTTGAAGCAATCAAAGAAGTGAAAGTAGTAGATGAGTACACGGTACAATTTATTCTGAATTACCCGTACGCACCGATCTTGTCTGTTTTGGCGAGCGCAGAGGGAAGTATCATCAGCCCGAAAGCCATTGAACAATATGGAAAAGAATTGAGCAAGCATCCAACCGGTACGGGCCCGTACAAATTCGAAAAATGGACGCCGGGTCAAGAAGTGGTTCTCGTGAGAAACGATAGCTACTATGGCGGTACACCAAATTTGGATAAAGTCGTTTTCAAAACCGTACCGGAAGACACAACTCGCCTTGCCATGGTTGAGACCGGAGAGGTTCAAGTGGCAGAAAACCTGCCTGTGACGGACATCGATCGCGTACAAAATTCGCCATCCATGCAATTGGGTCGATACCCTGGATTCTCTGTCGATCACATTGGATTGAATACAAAGAAAAAGCCGTTTGATGATGTGCGTGTCCGCCAAGCCATTGCCCACGCAATCGACAAGAAAACCATTATTGAAGGCGTTTACAACAGCGTGGGAACACCAGCTCACTCCTCGATTACACCAGCGATGGTTGGGTATAGCCCGAATGTAAAAGACATTCCGTATGATGTCGAGAAAGCGAAGCAATTACTCGCAGAGGCGGGATATCCAAACGGCTTCAAAGCAAAAATCGCGTTGAATGACAACAAAGCACGTATTAGCGTAGCAGAGGTTTTACAGCAACAGCTCAAGTCAATCGGTATTGACCTGCAACTGGATGTGATGGAATTCGGGGCTTATATCGATGCAGCATCCAAAGGGGAGACAGACCTGTTCATGAGTGGATGGGGAAATGCTACGGGCGATGCCGATTACAACCAAGCGAACCTGTATCACTCGAAAGCACACGGCGCACCTGGCAACCATTCTTTCTACAACAATCCAGAAGTAGACAAGCTGATTGACGAAGGCCGCCGAGAAACAGACGCAGAAAAACGGAAACAACTCTATGAAAAAGCGCAACAAATCGAAATGAACGAAGCTCCGCTGATTCCGTTCCGATTCTCCGAAACCTTGGCGGCCATTCAAAAGAATGTACAGGGTGTATGGATTAGCCCTGCAGGTCATATCGAGATTGACGAAGTAACGATTCAATAAGAGTAATCAATAGACGCCGCTGACATGCTTGTGTCAGTGGCGTTTTTTGGTTGAAAAGTAGAACGCCATCCCCTAAGATAGATTATATTTTGTTGACCAGCGTGTAGCGGAGGTGGAATGGCATGAAGCAAGGAAAAACGAATGCGATGCGGATATTGGATAAAGAAAAAATCGCATACACCATGCTGACATATGCAACAGATGATGGAAAAATCGACGGAATCGCTGTCGCCCAAAAGATCGGTCGCGAAGAAAACGTTGTCTATAAAACATTGATTTCGCAAGGGACGAGCAAATCGTATTATGTGTTTGTCATTCCCGTTGAAGCCGAGCTTGACCTCAAAAAAGCGGCGAAAGCAGTCGGGGAGAAGAAGATCGAGATGATTCCCGTGAAGGAGATCACAAAGGTATCCGGCTATATTCGTGGTGGATGTTCGCCAGTTGGGATGAAGAAATTGTTTCCGACGGTGATCGATCAACGAGCACAATCGCTAGAGACGATCATCGTCAGTGGCGGAAACATTGGCGTCCAGATCGAGATGGCAGTAGAGGGCTTGTTACAAGCAACGAAAGGCTCTTTGGCGGATGTATCTGCAAGCTAACAGCAAGAAGGCCACGGCATTAGCTGGGGCCTTTTTGCTGTTTATGGAAAAAGCCCCGACCAAACTTGGATAGGGGTGTCGCATGAGCAGCAGTTCAATTCACCAGCAAGATAAGGAAGATGGGCAAGCAGCTTTTTATCCCCAATCTCAAGTGCACGTTGGTATAATCTCTGAAGTCCGCTGTCATTTGTCATGTCCGGTCTTTTGGCGACGATTGAAAATCGTTTCGCTGTACCGTGAGAAACGGGATCATCTTCGTAAGCGAACAAAACCTCTTCATCCTTATCTGGCCATAAGTAGATTGACTGATCGCACGTCGGACACACCGTTACATATTCGTCTCCCTCCAAAAAGGTGAGAAGCATGTTGGCGACATCTTTGTCCCCGCGAAACGCAGCATCCGCAGCTAGTATGTAGCGCTTGTCTGCTTCATGCTCCCCCATCCGTGCTAGGTGAAGGATGGATTCTGTCTGCTCTGTCAGTGATAGAATGGCATGTCGGTATTCACGATAGATCTCTCTGATGGTCTCATGATCCAATAATGGTGTCTGATCTCGTAAAAACTCCGATGGCACATCCAAATGAGGTGCATTTTCGCTACTGGCTTCGAAAATGCCGCAAGTTATGAAGATGTCCAACAAAATATCGGGGTCCTCCGTTTTTAAAGCGATCCCTACTAAATAGGGGAATGCAGCATATGTACATGGATAAATCGTATTTTGATGATACAGAAGCTCCCAATACAACTCTTCTTTTTCCTCGGAAAAATAGTCGTGCCCAATATGCTGTATGAACGCAGGGATGCGATCGGAAAGACCATAAGGACCTTGTAGCTTCCCCCATACAGGGCTTGCTAAATCTAGCATAAGAACAACCCCTCTCTTGCTGAAATGTGCCACTATTCCCATATCATAGTAAAACTTTCCTCCATCCGCTATAATTTGAGAATGATTATCATGTGCATTTAAACATCAGATGGGGTGGACAGAGTTGAGTTCTACAGATATTCAAGAAAACTTTCATCACTTTTTCGACAGCATGAATCTGGATACACAGAATGTGGATCAGAAAACACATCTGACCCTTCATCCAGAGATGGGGGAGGGGTATGTTCGGCGGTTTCTTCCTCGGTATGATATGGAAGTTGTTGTATCCGATTATACATTTTACCGATCTGAGAGCATCTCTCTATGTACGAAAAGCCCTATGGTAGAGCTGAATTTTTGTTTAAAAGGGCAAAGAGGCGTAAGCGTGCAAGGTAAAGAGCACCAATTGGGGCCTGGTCTTTGCTCGCTTCAATTCATGTCAGAAGTGGAAGCGAGGTTTGAATATATTGGAAATGAGCCGTTCTACATGCTTGGCATCGGTATTCCGGTGTCGACCTTTCATCATTTTATGGAGGAGTCGAACGGAAAGCGGTCCATTGAATTCGCACAAGTTCTTGGAAAACAATCGTTCCGTATCTTTCAGGAAAAGCTGTCTCCTGCGGCTTCCGTTGCACTCCAGCGTGTGATGCAGTTCGCCACCAAACCGGGAGTGAAAAAGATTGAGATGGAAACTGGCGTTTTGGGACTGCTTTCGCTGGCGTTTCAATCCTTTCTGTTTGATAGCGAAACGGCGTCTGCTCCTTTATCGAAAAGAGACAAAGAAAAGATCGAGCAAGCAAGGAAGATCATGTTGGAATGCATGGTAGAACCGCCCTCATTACCTGAGCTGTCCCGGATGATTGGTTTAAATGACTACAAGCTGAAGGCAGGCTTTAAAGCAATGTTCGGCACAACCGTTTTTGGCTACTTGCGAGAAAAGAGGTTGGAAAAAGCTTTGTTTTTGCTTCAACAAGGGGAAATGAATGTGACTGAAACCGCGAGTGCCATCGGATATACCAATACGAGCTACTTTGCGGAAGCATTCCGGGAGAAATATGGAGTCAACCCAAGCGAATTTGTGAGACGTTCCTCTAACAGGTAGGCTCAGTATCCCGATAACCAGCAAACTATTCCGTCTACAGGTGGTATGGATGATCGGCCAGTAGTATTATTTGGGGCGTTGATAACGAATCTCATTTACATGTTTTATTATGTAGGAGAACCTCAAAAGGAGAGAAGACGGAGTATGCAGCGACGAGGTACTATTTTTTCGGCCCTTTCTATCATTTTAGTTCTGATGATAACAGGATGCGCCGGAGGATCGAGCCAACAAGCAATTGCACCAGCTACGAACAAACATGTGGAACACCAAGACGCAACGCCTGTAAAGAGCGAGAGTGCTTTTCCACGCACGATCTCGCATCTATCAGGTGAAACAGTCATTCAGGAAAAACCAATAAAAATCGCGACGCCGTACATTGCTTTTGTTGACTACTTGGCCGTTTTGGATGAGTATCCGATTGCTGCCCAAGGTGTATCGACCATTACGGCGAATTTCCCCAGTCTCAGCAAGCGAGTAGCGGAAAAAAATATCATCGATCTGGGGATGGAGGTTGATCTGGAGAAGCTGCTGGCTGTTCAGCCAGATGTCATCATTGCCGCAGAAGACATGCGCGACCAATACGAAAAATTATCGCAAATTGCACCAACTGTCATCTTGCCACAGGCTGGGGATTGGCGTGAAACCCTTCAACAAATAGCAGCCATTATTGGAAAAGAGGAGAAGGCTGCGAATGTGCTGGCTGAGTTTGATCGAAAATCGGCGGCATACAAAGAACAGCTCGGCTTTCGCAGTCAGCAGTCCGTCATGTTCGTCATGTACAGAGGGAAAGAGCAGTTTATTACTTGGAATGATGGACGCTTCGATCCATTTTATGATGGACTTGGCTTGAAGCGAACAGAAGGGGTAAATGAAAATGGGCAGCTCTCCCTGGAGAGCCTCGCTCAATTAAATCCAGACCACCTGTTTGTCATCAATAATTGGCAAGCGCCGATCCAAGGTGGAGTGAAAGAGGCCTTGAAAGGAAGCAACGTGTGGAATAGCTTGAACGCGGTCAAAAACAACCGGGTCTATGAATTGGCAGATCCTTCGTTACCAGGACCGATGGCTCTCGCGAAAATAGACGGGATTGAAGAAATCATGAAAGCGATGGGCAAGCAATAATAACAGATACGATCAGCGTCATGTATACTTAAGCATAAGCGGAATCAATCGGTAAGCAACCAAAGGAGATCCATACGTAATGAAATCAGACCGAATAAAATTCCCGGCGGGATTTTGGGCAGGATTACAACGACTAGGGATTGCCCCCTATGACCTCATTCGCAAAGCGCGCCTGCCGCTCACCATTCTTACAGAACCAGCTGTAGTCACCACTGCTCAATATTTCAGAATATGGAAAGCGTACTCCGATCTAGCTGGTGACATTGCTACCGGAATCATCAAGCTTTCCACCACTTTTGAAACGGCACAATATCCACCAACTGTTTTAGCGACCTACCATGCTCGTGACTATCGCGACGCGCTTAATCGAATGGTACGGTATAAACAACTGTGCCCTCCGGAAAAGTTGCGTATAACAGAGGAGGGAGAGCGCTGTACAATCGAATTGGAGTGGATGCATAGTGAGCAAACCGGACCACCAGTCCTGGTTGGAATCACGCTCGCCTTTCTTTTAGAGCTTGGACGACGAGGCACGGGCAAGCGATTAACTGCACAGTCCGTGGAATTTTCTCACTCGATGGGGGATGTAACTGCACTTGAAGCTTACTTCGGTTGTCCGATACGGATTGGCACCACCGCGAACCGATTAACACTCCATCGACGCGACCTGGACTGCCTCTTTCTTTCGTATAACAAAGAATTGCTGGAGATATTGACACCTGTATTGGATCGATCATTGGATGAACAGTACAGTCATACCGTTGCTGAGATGGTCAAGTGGATTTTGAAGCGAAGTCTAACCGGAGGCCGCCTTGATATTCGAGCTGTTGCGAGCGAGCTGGGCATGAGCGATCGTACCTTGCAGCGCAGACTTACGGATGAATCCACAACGTTCAAGCAACTGTTAACACAGGCTCGGCATGAACAGGCACGAGAATACTTGGCCGACCCCAAGCTCGATATAAAAGAAGTGGCTTTTTTACTGGGATATGAAGATCAGAACTCATTTTACCGAGCCTTTCGCCTTTGGGAAGGCGATACACCTTCAAATTGGCGTTCCGAATACTATCGGGTTAATCCCGCCGTCATAGAAGCCCTGACATAACCCGCTCCTAGCAGGGCTAGCATTTTCAAGGTTTCCATATTTGGCGGGTTCAGCAAGAACTTTGGCGTAGTACGCTAGTTACCCAACGATCCAGAAAAAGTACGATAATCTCTATCCGGAGCACAAGGATGTTCCAAGATGAACTTCTAGTCAGCTTGCCGTAAATGACTACAAAGGAGACAAGTGTCATGGATATGGGATTAAGGAACAAAACTGCTTTAGTTACTGGATCGACGAAGGGTATTGGGAAAGCAATTGCCATTGAGCTTGCCAGAGAAGGCGTCAATGTCCTCGTAAATGGACGGAATGATGAAGAGGTAGAGCGTATCGTAAATGAATTGAAGTCGGAATTCCCGGATACTTCCCCTCAGAATGCTACGGCCGATCTGGTGGATAGGCAGCAAAGAGAAGCTTTATTTGAGAAATATCCCCACGTTGATATTCTCGTTAATAATATGGGTATTTATGAGATCATGTCCTATGAAGATGTTGACGATGAAGTATGGGAAAAATACTTCCGAACAAATGTCCTAGCCGCAAATGGATTATCTAAATTTTACTTGCCTAACATGTTGAAGAACAATTATGGACGAATTATTTTTATAGCAAGTGAAGAAGCAATCATGCCTTCAGGGCAAATGCCCCAGTATTGCATGACGAAATCGATGCTATTATCACTGTCAAAAAGCCTATCTAAACGAACGGTAGGAACAGAAGTCACCTCCAATACAATCATGCCAGGGCCAACGCTTTCCGAAAATGTCTATCAAATCATTGATCGTTTGTTTCCTGATGACATGGCATTTTCGGAAAAAGAGAAGCAATTTATGGCAGCAAACCTGCCCCAATCCGAGTTACAGCGGTTTATCAGGCCTTTTGAAATAGGCAGGCTGGTAGCATTCGTATCCAGCCCTTATGCAACCGCATTTAAAGGTTCACCAATTCGTATGGACGGGGGCATGGTGCCAACTATTTTTTAAAATACGGAGATCGATACACAAAGTCCTGATGCATCTGTTCATCAGGACTTTTTCTTACTCTGGTTGAAACGAAGCGAGAATCTCCAGGTAATGTGCATTGTACATAATGCCGAGGACATTCCCAAATGGATCAAGGACAGAAGCCGTTATGAATCCGTCACCACGCTGGATGAGGGGCTCGTATTCTCTTGCTCCCATGGATAAAAGCTTATCCAGTACGGATTCGATATCGTCGACGTGCCAGTACATCACTGCGCCACCCGGGCCAGGTACCGCTTTTGCAGGCGAGAACCGACGATCAATGAGGCCTAGCTCGTGCTTGTAGTCGCCAATACGAAACTCGACATAGGCGAGCTGTCCATCCGGTCCAGAGCGTTCGAAATATGGCGCAATGCCCAGTAGCTCTGTGTACCACTTTTTTGCCGCCTGCATATCATCCGCCCAATAACTGATCGTAGCAAAGCCCCGCAAGGTTTGGTTGTGACTCATCATCGAAGTTCCTCCTTAAAATGGATGGTACTTCTGATTTTAAGGCCCAACTACTGACAACTGTCTGTCAGTAGTTTAACTGTACTTACTCAGCACATCAAAAAACTCTTTCAGAAAATGATAAAAAAGCTTTTCAGAAGGGGGAAGCTCCCGGTTGTTGGGGATGATAATGCCCACAGTTCGCGTAACCAATGGCTCACTTATCGGGATTTTCACGGTCTCACGAGGAACGTTATCCGTTAACGTAAGCTCTGGCAACAAAGTGACGCCCAAGCCTGCTGCCACCAACCCTTTAATGGCATCGATATCTTCCCCTTCAAACGCAACTTTAGGAGAGAAGCCCATTTGTGAGCAAGCATTGACGGCTATATTTCGCAGGATGAAACCGGATGGAAACAACACAAAAGTATCTTCCTGCAACTGACTGAGACGCAAGCTTGGTTGTTTGGACAGCGGGTGCTTCGCGGGAAGGAGCGCCACGATATTTTCAGCGAAGAAGATGTAACTGCGCACATTTTTTTCCTGAGTGGGAACAGGTCCAAGAAAAGCCAAGTCTATTTCTCCGTTGATGACCGAGTTGATCAATCCCTGATAAGAACCTTGCTTCAATTGAAAGCCGATGTCCGGATAACGCGCGCGAAAACCGGAGATGACCGTCGGAAGGGGATTGGCGGCAAGACTGCTCGTAAAACCAACACGAATCGTGCCCCGAGACGGATCAAGAAACTCTTCGATCTTTTCCTTGGCTTTCTCGATTTCGTTCATCGCCATTTCGACGTGCTGCAAAAAAATTTTTCCAACTGTCGTCAGCTTGATATTGCGACCTTCGCGGAGGAACAGTGACACACCGAGCTCCTCCTCCAGGTTGGCGATTTGCCGACTAAGGGCCGACTGGGCGACGTGCAAATGATGTGAGGCCTCGGTGAAGTGCTCTCGTTTGGCAACCTCGATGAAGTATTGAATCTGTCGTAGCTCCATGAATACCCCCACCTTACCTATTGATCTCGATTTGAGATAGATTTTGCATAAATTATATATTGTTTGTATCGTTTCACTCAATCTAAAATGTACATACCAGAGAGAGCAAGGAGAGTGGAGATACATGACGACACAAGGAATGCCTGCTAAGCAAGGTCTGTACGATCCGATTTTCGAACATGACGCTTGCGGAATTGGTTTTATTGCAAATTTGAAATCCAAATCGACGCATGATATGGTCCGGAAAGGTCTGAAAATTCTGTGCCAACTGGAACACCGCGGCGGTCAAGGCAGTGATCCGGAAACGGGAGACGGTGCAGGGATTTTAACGCAAATTCCACACGCCTTTTTCAAAAAGACCTGTAAAGAGCTGAATATCACGCTGCCGGTGCCAGGAAAATACGGTGTAGGTATGCTGTTTCTTCCGATGGATGAAGCGAAACGGCAAAAGTATGAAGCTCTGCTGGAGGCGATTGTAGCAGCAGAGGGACAAAAGCTGCTCGGCTGGAGAACGGTTCCTGTCGACGCTACGAAAATCGGGAAAACGGCTGTAGCCAGTCAGCCTTATGTCCGCCAAGTATTCATCGGAGCCAGCTCGAATATACAGGACCAAATGGCATTTGAACGGAAGCTGTACGTCATTCGCAAGCAGGTGGAACGGGCAGCAGGTGCTGATTTTTACGCCGCTTCCATGTCTTCGCGTACGATTGTCTATAAAGGCTTGCTCACACCAGGACAACTGGATGCTTTTTACCTTGATTTGCAAGATAATTCTTACACTTCTGCCTTCTCCGTCGTTCACTCGCGTTTCAGCACGAACACATTCCCTACATGGGAGAGGGCACACCCGAATCGTTATTTGATTCACAACGGGGAAATCAACACCTTGCAAGGAAACATGAACTGGATGATGGCTCGTGAAAAAATGTTCCAGTCCGAGGCGTTTGGTGCTGATTTGGCAAAAGTGGTGCCAGTCATTGATATGGCGGGCAGTGATTCAGCGATTTTGGACAACTGCGTGGAGTTTTTCTCGTTGGCAGGTCGCTCCTTGCCGCATGTTGCGATGATGATGATTCCTGAACCGTGGGATCAGGATGAGCGAATCGACGAAAATAAGAAAGCTTTTTACGAGTACCATAGCTGCCTCATGGAGCCGTGGGATGGCCCAACAGCTATTTCTTTTACGGATGGCAGACACATCGGCGCGATTCTCGACCGAAACGGCTTGCGACCGGCGAGATACTATGTGACGTCTGATGATACCATTATTTTCTCATCGGAGGTTGGCGTTCTCGAAGTACCAGATGAAACGATTGTTCAGAAAGGCCGGCTTAGTCCTGGACGGATGCTGCTTGTTGACCTTGAGGAAGGCAGAATCGTATCTGACGAAGAAATCAAGCAAAAAATCGCAAGCGAACAGCCATATCAGCAGTGGGTGAAAAACAACCTGCATGCTATCGAGGATTTGCCGGCAGCAGGTCACATGGAGGAACTGCAAGGAGATAGCTTGCTTGCGTACCAAAAAGCGTTTGGCTATACACAGGAGGAAGTCGACAAGGTACTTGCCCCGATGGTGGCAGAACAAAAAGATCCCATTGGTTCAATGGGCGTAGATACTCCTCTCGCGGTACTGTCTGATCGTGCACAGCTCTTGTACCACTATTTCAAACAGTCCTTCGCCCAGGTCACGAATCCGCCGATAGATGCGCTGCGGGAGGCCTGCGTAACATCGACTCATACTGTGCTTGGTGCGGAAGGAAACCTGCTTGCACCGGATGCGAGCAATTGCCGCAGAATTCGTTTGTCCAATCCGTTGATCTCCAATCAAGAGCTGGCGAAGCTTCGCGCGAACCCATACCAAGAGTTCAAGGCAAAAACATTGTCGATACTCTTCCCGGCCCAAGGGGGCGAGCAGGGCCTAGAGCTGGCACTTGATCAATTGTTCGCTGCGGCGGATGAAGCGATTGCTGCTGGCTGCACCTTGCTGATTTTATCTGATCGCGGAATGAATCAAGATTTGGCTGCAATGCCTGCCTTGCTGGCTGGAAGTGGACTTCACCATCATCTGGTCCGCGCAGGTACACGTACCAAGGCGAGCATCATCATAGAATCCGGTGAACCACGGGATGTGCACCAATTTGCCATGCTGATTGGTTACGGTACCGACGCGATCAACCCATACGTCGCGATCTCAACTGTGAACCAGTTGGTTGTATCGGCTAAGCTGAAGGATACCACAAGCGACGAAGCAGTCGAAGTGTACCTGCAAACAGCAATAGAAGGTGTCGTAAAGGTCATGTCCAAGATGGGCATTTCAACCATTCAGAGCTACCGTGGCGCACAAATTTTTGAAGCGGTGGGCATTCATTCCGCTGTCATCGATCGCTATTTTAGCCGTACGCCTTCTCAGATTTCGGGGATTGGACTGGATGTGATTGCGCAAGAGACTTTGATTCGCCATTCGAAAGCATTTTTGCCAGAGCATTCCGAGGAAGCATTGGAGGCAGGCAGCGATTTTCAGTTCCGCCGTGATGGTGAGTTCCACCTGTTCAATCCGAAGACGGTTCATGCCCTGCAAAAAGCTTGCCGGGAAGGCAGCTATGAGCAGTACAAAATCTATGCGGAGCAAGCGACGGCACAGCAATTCGTAGCCCTGCGGCATTTGCTCGATTTCAAGTCGAATCGACAGCCGATCCCACTGAGCGAGGTAGAATCTGTTGACTCCATTGTTCATCGTTTTAAAACAGGGGCGATGTCATACGGCTCTCTCAGCAAGGAAGCGCATGAGACCTTAGCAATCGCCATGAACCGCTTGGGTGCGAAAAGCAACAGCGGGGAAGGCGGCGAAGATTCGGCACGCTACATCATGGATGAAAACGGAGATTTGCGACGCAGTGCCATTAAGCAGGTCGCATCCGGACGCTTTGGCGTATCCAGTCATTACTTGGTCAATGCCTCTGAAATCCAGATCAAGATGGCACAAGGGGCAAAGCCAGGCGAAGGCGGTCAATTGCCAGGAAGCAAGGTCTATCCGTGGATTGCCGAAGTACGTGGATCGACACCAGGAGTTGGACTCATTTCACCGCCGCCTCATCACGATATTTATTCGATCGAGGATTTGGCACAGCTGATTTTTGACTTGAAAAATGCGAATCCGCGTGCACGAATCAGCGTGAAGCTCGTTTCCAAGGCGGGAGTTGGAACGATTGCGGCTGGTGTGGCAAAAGGTCTTGCGGATGTCATTGTGGTAAGTGGACACGATGGCGGCACTGGCGCTTCCCCCAAATCAAGCATCAAGCACGCAGGACTGCCATGGGAACTCGGTCTTGCTGAGACACATCAGACGCTCTTGCTCAACCAATTGCGCGACCGTGTGGTTCTGGAAACAGACGGCAAACTGATGACGGGACGCGATGTCGTCATTGCAGCTCTACTCGGTGCGGAGGAATTCGGCTTCGCTACGGCACCACTTGTTTCGATAGGGTGTGTCATGGCTCGCGTATGCCACCTCGATACATGCCCAGTGGGAGTGGCGACACAAAATCCCGAGCTGCGCAAACGGTTTAAAGGCGATCCGCAGCACGCTGTGAATTTCATGCGTCTCGTTGCCCGTGAAGTTCGTGAGATCATGGCGGAGCTGGGCTATCACTCCATCGAGTCGATGGTCGGTCAAAGCCATGTGCTGAAGATGAGTGATACGGCAAAAGAACACTGGAAAGCCAAGCACATTGATTTGTCCGCGCTCTTGTTCCAACCGGATGTCTCCGAGGATGTGGGCCGCTATCATCAGCGCAACCAAGATCACAAGCTGGAAGAAACGCTGGATCGTCAAAAACTGCTCAAGCTGTGCAAGCCAGCATTGAATAAACAGCAGCAGGTAGAGGCAAAGCTCGCCATCACCAATACGAATCGAGTGGTCGGTACGATTTTGGGCAGCGAGGTAACCAAACGTTTTGGCGAGCACGGTCTGCCGGAGGATACCATCCGCCTGCATTTTACTGGCTCGGCAGGTCAAAGCTTCGGGGCATTTGTTCCGCGAGGGATCACGCTTCATCTCGAGGGAGATGCAAATGACTACGTAGGAAAAGGGTTATCGGGCGGTAAAATAACGGTCGCACCATCGAAAAACAGCAAATTCGCTCCCGAGCAAAACATGATTATCGGAAACGTTGCCTTCTACGGAGCGACCTCCGGGGAGGCGTATATCAACGGGATGGCTGGTGAGCGATTCTGCGTTCGCAACAGCGGCGTGACTGCAGTGGTTGAAGGAGTAGGCGACCATGGCTGCGAGTATATGACTGGGGGACGCGTTGTGGTTCTCGGCCCCGTAGGAAAAAACTTTGCAGCAGGCATGTCGGGTGGTACTGCCTACGTTCTGGCTGAGGATAAAGAGAAGTTTGCTGCGATGTGCAATCAGGAGATGGTACTCCTGGAGACATTGGAAGATCAACGGGAGATTACTCGAGTCAAACGCTTGCTGGAAAACCACGTCAGCCACACAGGCAGCCGTCATGCAAAAGCTTTGCTCAATGAATGGGAACGTACCGTCCAACAGTTTGTCAAAGTCATTCCAAAAGATTACAAGCAAATCGTCTCCACGATGGAGGAGTTGGAGAAATCCGGTATGAAGCGCCAAGAGGCGATATTGGCAGCTTTTGAAATGAGCCAGAAGAAAGGCGATGCCAAAGCACCGAAAAAGAAAGCGCCCGAGCAATCCTTTGTTTCAGTGGGGAAATAAGGAGATGGCCGATGACTTATTTTGTGAGTCGTCGGCTTTTTTTCTTTTGGTAACCAATGCGACGCGGTAGGGGATTGGGAAGTGGAAGAAACTTTGCTATGATGATGAGTAACTCGAAAAAAGAACATTTTCAAAGGTGGAGGAGGGATCGCAGTGGGCATGTGCGGCAATTACATGATAGCAAATGACGAGATGATCGATTCATGGATTGCAGGGACGATCGATTTATATGAGGTAGAGCTAAAAGAAGAGGATATGCTGGATATAGATAAAACCTGGCAAGCCATTCCCTTTACATTGTGCGGAGAACTGATGGATGGAGAGCCGCCTTTTTGCTACGTGGTACCATTATTAACCGACCAAGCAGCTGAATTCGGGGAGTTTGGCGCATTCTATTTACATAGTGACCAGGTAAAAACAGCGTATGAGGCTATTGCCAATATGACGGAGTCAGATCTAAAAGAAAAATATCATTTTCCTACCTTGTTGGAAAATGATGTATACCCACTTCATGAGGAAGATGAAGCGGAAGGATTTTTCGCGTACATGTATCATCATTTTCAGTTCATTCAAGCATTTTTCAAGAGAGCAGTAGCGCAAGGGAAAGGACTCATTTTCTACATCAGTTAATGGAAAAGAGGTGCAGGTTTGCCCCTGCACCCTGTTTTTTCAAACATAGAAGAAGCTTGTTTTATTCTGTTCGGTCTCTATCGGCATCATTATTCACAACATTATTCACAACATTATTCGCAACATCCCACGTGTCATTGCCATCAGCCGCCACATTTTCCCCCATTTCGTTGCCAAGTGCACCCCCGGCAACAGCGCCTGCAATGGTGCCGAGCGGGCCTAAAATAGAACCTACAGCAGCACCTACTGCCGCACCGCCAACTGTTCCTACAGCTTCAGCAGCTCCATTGCCTGTCAGGTTTGCTTCTACGTTGTCAACAGCATTGTTGTCATTGCGTTCGTTGTCAGTAGCCAAGATTGTCACTCCCTCGATTAGTGTTGGGAAGCTCTGCTATATCAAACGTGCAGCCCCAAGGCATAGGTTGCCCCAAACCATTTATTTCATTCCAAAAATAACCTTGAAGTCTGGAGGTATTGAGATCATGATTCAATCCATCGTTCATATCGCTTTAGTCGTCAAAGATTATGATGAAGCGATTGAGTTTTACACGAAGAAGCTCAACTTTACCTTAGTGGAAGATACGTATCAGCCAGAACAGGATAAGCGGTGGGTTGTCGTATCTCCGCCTGGTTCGGTTGGAACTACGATCTTGCTTGCAAAAGCATCCAAACCTGAGCAAGAGTTATTCATCGGGAATCAGGCTGGCGGGAGGGTTTTTCTCTTTTTAAACACAGACGATTTTTGGAGAGATTATCATGAGATGGTCGCAAGAGGAATCCAATTTGTGAGAGAGCCAAAAGAACAGCCGTATGGAATGGTGGCGGTCTTTCAGGATTTATATGGCAACCTGTGGGATTTGCTGGAGCTGAATGAAGACCATCCGATTGCCAAACGAATGAAGTAGCAAGTTACCCAGCCAGATCAAAAACAGGTCTTACCTCCAGTGATATGGATGGAAAGACCTGTTTTTCATTTTGTGTTACACGATATAGGACAGTCCCATGATCAAAATGATTGCCACAACAGAAAGAATGGTCTCCATCACTGTCCATGTTTTAAGCGTATCTTGTACAGACATATTGAAGTATTCCTTGATCAGCCAGAACCCGGAATCGTTTACATGAGACAGGATCAGGGAGCCAGAACCTGTTGCCAGGACCAAAAGCTCCGGACTCGTTCCAGGGATTTGCAACGCGATCGGACCTACGATACCGGCAGCCGTCATCATGGAGACGGTCGCGGAGCCTGTTGCCACACGGATCAAGGCCGCGATCAGCCAGCCCAGGAAAATAGGGGAGATCGCAGATGCCGTAGCGAGCTCGGCAATATAGTCACCCACACCGCTGTTCAGCAGTACTTTGTTAAATGCGCCGCCTGCGCCGATGACGAGCAAGATTGTCGCGGTTGGGGCCAAGCAATCATTTGTGAATTTGAGAATATCGTCTTTCGTAAAACCACGGTTGAACCCGAGCGTCCAGAAGGAAACAATCACGGCAATCAGCAGAGACGTAATCGGGCTTCCGATAAAATCAGCCCATTGGCGAATCGTATGTTCTTTTGGCAGAGTCACATCCGCAACCGTTGCAGACAACATCAACAGCACAGGGAGCAAGACGGTGAAGACAGTGATCCCAAAGCTGGGCAAATCACGCTCGGATTTTGGCTCCGCCAACTGGGAAGCGAGCTCTGGAGAGATGCTGGCCTTGACTCGTTTGCTAATCCAACTGCCGTAGATCGGTCCTGCAATGATTGCGGAAGGCAGTGCGACAATGATGGAGAGCAGAATCGTTTTACCGACATCCGCCTGGAACAGATCGACAGCGGCCATAGCAGCAGGGTGTGGCGGGACGATCCCGTGAACGATGGAAAGGCCGGCTACGAGCGGAATTCCGATTTTGACAAGGGAGACCCCTGTTTGTCTGGCAATCGTAAACACGAGTGGAATCAAGAGTACAAAACCAACCTGGAAAAATACCGGAATCCCTACGATAAACGCCACGAACATCATGGCCCAGTGTACGTTATTCTCACCAAAGCGGTTGATAAGCGTACGGGCAATGCGTTCGGCTCCGCCAGATTCTGCCATCATTTTGCCAAGCATGGTTCCCAAGGCTAGCACGATCGCGATAAAGCCGAGAGTGCCACCCATCCCATCCTTAATTGAATCCACAACTTTTACAAGCGGCATGCCGGATGCGATTCCCACAAAACCAGCGGCCAATAACAGTGCGATAAATGGGTTCAGTTTGAAGCGAGTAATGAGAACGAGCAGGAAGACGATGGACAGCAGTGTAATGACGAGTGGCATGATGAACCCTCCCTAGTTGTTGTCTCTAGTTGTTCAACCGCTTTTGGAATTCGGCTATCAGCTTGTACTCTTCCAGCAGGTTGTAATAAACACGCTCGTATATATAGAAAAGCTCCAAATAGACACTGGATCGATCCAAATCAGGCTCATGGCGATGGGAAATATGAATCATCTTTTTCACATCTTGCAAATGATCCATCGCTCCCAATGCATGCATTGCCAAAAGAGCGGCACCAAAGCTCGAGCTTTCATGACTCTCCGGAATCAGCACTTCATACCCGAACATATCAGACATAATCTGCCGCCATTCCCGCGAGCGGGCGAATCCACCCGATGCACGGATTTCCGTGGCTCCACCTGCCAGGTCGCGCAGGGCGATACCGATGCTGTAGACGCTAAACAAGATTCCTTCGAGAACAGCTCGAATAAAATGCTCGCGTTTATGATGCAGGCCGATACCGAAGAAGGAGCCTCTTGCTTGTGCGTTCCAATACGGAGCTCGTTCACCCGACAAGAAGGGGAGAAAGAGCAACCCGTCTGCACCAGCTCGAACATGCTCAGCAGCTTGAATCATGACTTCATAGGGATCAACGCCGAGTTGTTTGGCTTTTTCCACTTCGGGCCAACTGAATTCGTCACGGAACCAGCGAAGCATGATCCCACCGTTGTTTGAGGGTCCGCCAATCACCCAATGGTTTTCCGTCAGCATGTAGCAGAAAGTCCGTCCCTTTGGATCCGTAATCGGCTCTGGAACGACTGTTCTAACAGCGCCACTCGTGCCAATGGTGATGGCTACTTGCCCGGGGTCAATAGCTCCAATGCCGAGGTTTGCCAAAACCCCATCACTGGCCCCGACTACGAAAGGCGTATCTGGATCGATCCCGATCTCTTCCGCATAACGAATCTTCATTCCTCGCAGGATATGGGTAGTCGGTACAGGCTCACTGAGATGTTGCTTGGAAATGCCTGCGACTCGCAACGCCTCCTCATCCCAGTCGAGCTTTCTGAGATTAAACAGCCCCGTAGCAGAAGCGATAGAGTAATCGACGATATACTCACCAAATAGCCGATAAATGACATATTCCTTGATCGAAATAAACTTGGCTGCACGGCGAAACGTATCTGGCAAGTTCTCCCGTAGCCACATGATTTTGGGCAGAGGAGACATGGGATGGATAGGTGTGCCCGTTGTTAAGTAAATCTGATGACCGACACCGTCTGCTTTTAGTCGATCTGCTTGTGCCACGCTCCGATTGTCAGCCCAGATGATGCTGTTCGTCAGGGGATTGCCACTCGGGTCGACAGCGATCAGACTGTGCATGGCAGTAGAGAAGCCAATACCACCGATCTCGCTTTTTACAATGCCTGCGTGCTCCAGTGCTTGTTTCAATGCCTGGATGACAGCAGCAAAAATCGTCTCCGGCTCTTGCTCAGCCCAAGACGGCTGGGGAACGAGTAGCTGATAATCGATATTACCCGTACCACGGATGGCACCGGAAGGAGTGAAAACAATTGCTTTGGTACTGGTTGTCCCGATATCAAGCCCGATAAAGTAGGATTGCGTCATAGAAGTCACCCCTAATTGAATACGCTTTCAACGTGTTGTCATGGAGATAACGAGATTATATCGAAATTTTTTTCATTTGTTAAGCAGTAAGAAAAAAATTATTTCGTAATTGAACACTTCACGCGATGTCTGTATGATTTGCATTTTTCACCCGCAAGTTGCAAGAGGAGGCAAGCAAAAGAAAAAACGCCTGATTTACAGGCGTTTAAGTGAGATGGCTTCGCGAATGTGCTGGATATTGGCGATCGTATCATTCTGCCGCCGTAAGGATACAGCTACATAGAGCAGATCAATTAAGCTGAGCTGAGCAAGCCTGGACGACAGGGCTTCTGTACGAAATACCGTTTCGCGCGAAGTCGTGTACAAGCACATGTCTGCCAGACGCACGAGAGGAGATTTTCCATAGCTCGTGATGCCGATTGTTTTTGCTCCGGCTTCCTTGGCAATCTGGAGGGCTGCCAAAATATCTTTATTGGACCCAGAATGCGAGATGCCTACGACGACAGCACCCTCAGTAAGTAGAGAGGCGGACATCACTTGATAGTGAGCATCAGAATGATAGAGACAGGGAATACCTGTACGCATAAATTTGTGGTATGCATCCTGGGCGATGACGGCCGAGCCTCCCGAGCCATAAAACTCGATTCGGCTAGCGTTTTCCAAACAGGAGACGATTTTCATTAACTCATCTTTATTGATAATTTGCTGTGTGTCCCGAATCGTCTCGATATTCGCTGTGAAAATTTTTTCAGCAATCGCACTGACGTCATCGTCGTCGAGATTGATTTCTTGGTGAATCGTTTGCTTAGGATTCGTGACTTCACTAGCCAAGGCGATCTTGAATGCTTGGTAGCCGCGAAATCCAAGTCTGCGACACAGACGAAATACGGTAGCATCTGCACACTGGCATTGATCGGCTAGCTCCGTGATAGAGAAGTGAATAATTTCGCTGGCATGCTCCAAAATATAGTCGGCGATCTGTTGTTCTTTCCCGCTTAATTGTGTATAGATGGCGCGTAATTGCGTGAGCACACGAGGAGCATGCGGGGTGGAAGCGTTCATTAATAGGTACCTCCTAACGTTCCATTGTGACTCTGTACTGATAGTATAAGGAAAATCAGACTCCTTTTCATAGGTTCGAAAAAATTTTCTTCATTTTTGATGAAAGATGAAAATTTTTGTCTTATAATACGTGGTAACGGATATGAATCCAAAAAGGAGTGACGTACACGATATGAAGCTAGCGATCCTCGGATTAGGAAAAATGGGGTACAATCTCACGCTAAATTTGCTTTCGCATCTGCATGAAGTTGTAGCCTATGATGTAGATTCTACGCGTGCAGAAGAGTTGAGTCATGAAGGCGCGATTCCAGCAATTTCGGTGGAGGACGCTGTGGCGAAGCTGCCGACACCTCGCGTAGTATGGCTGATGGTACCGGCGGGAGAAATTGTGGATCAATTGGTTGATCAACTCTCTACCTTGCTTGATGCAGGGGATATCGTCATAGACGGTGGCAACTCTCACTACAAGCAATCATTAGATCGCTATGCACGCTTAAAAGATAAAGGCATTCACTTCATGGATGCAGGTACGAGCGGAGGCATGGAGGGAGCGCGCCACGGAGCATGCATGATGATTGGTGGAGATCGGGAAGCATTCACTCATATCGAGCCGATGATTCGCGACATTAACGTCGAAAACGGATATTTGTACGCTGGGGAAGCGGGCAGCGGCCACTTCTTGAAAATGATCCATAATGGAATCGAATACGGCATGATGCAGGCGATTGGGGAAGGCTTTGAGGTGCTTGCGAAAAGCCAGTATAACTACGATTTTGCCGAGGTCGCACGTGTGTGGGCAAATGGGTCCGTCATCCGGGGCTGGCTGATGGACTTGACAGAGCGAGCTTTTCGAAAAGACGCCAAGCTTGATGAAATCCGTGGGGTCATGCATTCTTCCGGGGAAGGAAAATGGACGCTGGAAACCGCCCTGGATTTACAGGCAGCCACACCCGTGATTGCAATGTCCTTGCTGATGCGTTACCGTTCGTTGGACGAGGATACGTTCCACGGAAAAGTGGTCGCTGCTTTGCGCAATGAATTTGGCGGACATGCCGTAGAAAAGAAATAAGAAATGGGATGACCGTAAAGGTGCTTCGGTGGTTGAAGCTCCGGGGTCATCCTTTTTTATTCAGTAGCTAATCACACGAGCTTCAGCACCTCACACAATTCAACCAACCGCCTAACTCCGTACATCTGGTGGCGATTGCGATCGTGAATGCTTCTGATCGCATCCGCAGTCACTTTTTTGGCCTGCTCAATACTTTGATTTTCTACTGCTTGTACAATTTCTTTCATATTCGTTAAAAAATACACCGTATTGCGCAATGTGCGGATAAGCAAAATCTTTCGTATATCCATGGAGGTGAATTGGCGGTAGCCATTCTCAGGATCACGTGGAAGTACGAGCAAGCCTTCTTTTTCCCAATGGCGAATCGCAGACGTTGTGACTCCTGTGTAAGCAGCGACTTCACCAATCGTCATGCGGTTTCGCCACTTTTTGTTTGGGGCCAAGGAGACGTCGAGATTTTCCAATAGTTCGAGTGTTTGGTCAGCTGCGACCTTCTCTTGTTGGAGGTTGGCCTGTTCTTTATTCACGAGCCAAAAGGCAGCATCCATATCCGCTTTTTGAATCGATCGAAGGACTTCACAGGTGACGGCGACTCCGAAGCCGGGGAACATGGCGCGCAGACAACGAAAATAGGCAAGATGGATCTCTGTATACAGTCGATAACCATTGTCTGCACGATCAGGAGCAGGAACGACTCCCCATGATTCATAATGGCGCAAAGCACTCGTGCTAATATGTAGCTCGCGAGCGATCTCAATCGGCTTGTAATAAGGCATCTGACGCACCTCCCGCTGGTTTGTTATCGCGGATTTCACTATACCAAGAACAGCATTTCGAAGCAAATGTTCCGGTCATTTTTGGTAGGTCGTAATACTTTTACCCTGTTCAGCATGGGCTAGAAAAGCAAAAATTGTCAGTAGGTATTCATTCTTCTATTCCAGAGGTGAGACAACGTATGGCCATTGTTCAGCTACGATCAGAGAACCCGGACTTCTCGTACATGATCAAGAAAAACCCAAATTCCGGACTGAGTTTACGATCCATTCGAAAAGGCATCGCATACGGGTGGTTTTCCAATACGGATACTTATAACGTTTACTTTAAAGATGCAGAAAATGAGGTCTCCTACAAACAATCCGAGCAGGAGCATTTTGAATATTTGAATGTCTCCCGGTACAATACACCCTTGTTTCCGTTAAATGCGATTAATGAATTTTTTTCCGCTCCGATGAAGCAACACGACGAACGGGATGCAGAAGGGTACGAGCATGTTTTTTTCATCAACATGATTCACATCGAACGACTGCTATATCTGTCATTTTTTGAGAAGCATCTGAAGGACTTCACCTTTGAGCTCAAGCATCACGCCGATAAGAGCTATGCTCTGAGCATCACAACGAGAACGAGTCTCCATCAGCTTCTCCACGTGGTGAGTGTGCTCTGTCTATTCTTGAGTATGTTTGGAAAAGAGTACATCGATATTTCCGATAACATCCTGGATAAATACATCAAAAGCATCCATGTCATCGACGCACCTTTTTACATACGAAGTCTGTTCGCTCGCAACTTCCTGACAACCAGAGAGCGCTATCGCAAGTACAAGACCGAGATCGAGAAGACAAGCCGCTACCCCATTCAATTGGAGTATGGCAGCACCGGTTTGCAGAGAAGGAACTATATTGCGCGTAAGCTTCCTTTTACCAAATCGATTGTGGATATCGGATGCGGAGAAGGATTTTATGCGATTCCGTTTGCTACCAAGCTGCCGCAGTATTACTATGCCATCGATATCGATGAACAATCACTGCAATTAGTCCGACGCAGGGCCGAGGAAAAAGAAATCCCGAATCTGATTTTGTTCCGCTCGCTTGATCAGTTTTTACAGGATTACAACGGGGAACAGGTAGATGTCATTTTGACTGAGGTCATTGAGCATATGAGCAAAGAGGAAGCGAGAGTGCTCATCCAGCAAATTTGCAGTCGATTGGATTTTGACCATTTTATCATTACAACACCGAACTCGGATTTTAATCAGTTCTATGAGCTGGAGGGCTATCGCCACGACGATCATAAATGGGAAATGGGACAAGAAGAGTTCCAGGCATGGATGACCGAGATCATGGAAGAAGCCGGAGTACAGGGGCAATTTGTATCCATTGGTGACGGCGTGAACGACATCCACACCACACAAGGCGTCATTGTCCAGAGAAAGGGGGCGTAACGATGCTGTTACAGACGCAGGTTCATACCATTTTTATGCTCGTCGGTCCTACTGAGTGTGGGAAAACGACTTTTGCCAAGGAAGTACTCATGCCGAGACTTTCATTTGAAAATGAGCAAAAAAACGTAAAAGCAAATGTTCAATATATTTCCTCGGACAGCATTCGCCAGGAACTGCTGGGCCATGATTACGACAAGTACGATCAGGTGATGCTGGAAGCCAGCGAGCAGGCATTTCAGCTCCTGTTTGAAAAGCTGCGCCTAGTGACTTCTTTTCCGATCAACGCCGAATTCGTGGTTGTCGATACAACAGGGCTAGCAGAAGACTTCCGCTCGAAAGTCCGCGACATTGCAGCAGAGAACAATTACCGATTGGAAGTGATCCTCTTTGATTATCGCAATCGGGAAGATTACTACGCATCCGAGCGGTCGAAAAAACTGATTACCAACCATATTCTCCGGTTGAAGCAAGAAGTGCTCCGGGCATTATCCAAGGAAGGGTACCACAACATTCACCGGATACGGCACAAAGATTTTTACGCACTAGCAGATGGGGTGGCTAATCCTCGCTATGAGGTCGTGATCGAAAATAAGGATGCCTATCTGGCTACAATCCTCCCAAAAGATCAAAGGTACATCATCATCGGAGACATTCACGAATGCGTCCACGAATTAAAAGGTCTCCTGCAAACTTACGGATTCAAGCTCGAGGACAATCGTCTCATCTCGACTGACAGGGTACAGCATACCAAAATCATCCTAGCAGGGGACTGGATCGACAAAGGAGCGCAAACAAGGGAGATCATCGAGTTTTTATACACGAATCAAGAGCATTTCTTGTTCGTTCTCGGGAATCACGAAAATTTTGTCTACAAGTACTTGTGCAAGGAACTAAAAGGGGTAGACCCACAGCTACTGGATACTTATTTTGATTCCATACACGTTCTGGAAAAAGACGCTGATTTAACAGAGAGGTTCAATCACCTGTATACGCTGGCTCAGCCGTTTTATCGATCTAACGCACTGACTGGCCCGTCTTATTATGTAACACATGCTCCTTGCAAAAAGAAGTATATTGGAAAGCTTGATGCGAATTCGATGCGACGCCAACGCAATTTTCGGATAGACCGGACAGCTTCATTGGAAGAGCAGCTCGCATTTTTGACGGTTGAAGCGGTCAATAACCACCCGTACCATATTTTTGGACATATTGCGGCACAAAAAACGTTTCGCCTGAAAAACAAGCTCCATCTCGATACCGGATGTGTGCACGGAAATGCTTTAACGTCAGTCGTGATCGCACACAAGCCATTTTTCAAATCGTTTCAGTCTAAGCATCGAGTGATGACTGATGAACTGCCGCTCTTGTTCCATGCAGAAAAACAAGTATCAATGGAAGATTTGGAAGAGGAAGAACTCCGTCGACTCCGTTACTGCTCGGAAAATAAGGTCAATTTTATTTCTGGAACGATGCCCCCGGCGGATAAGGATGAGGCGACTCAGGAATTGGAGTCGTTGAAGGCGGGGCTGGATTATTTTGCGAGTCGTGGCGTTCAGCAAGTCGTGTTGCAGCCGAAATACATGGGTTCGCGATGCAATCTCTATCTCCATCATGATCGAGACAAATGCTTTGCGATCAGCAGAAACGGTTATGCCATCAATCAGGTTGATTTGACACCGATTTATGAAAATCTGCATGCAAGGTTCCGCGCATACATGGAGCGAAATGAAATAGCGATGCTCATCTTGGATGGCGAATTGTTGCCGTGGAGTGCAATAGGGAAGGGCTTGATCGAAAAGCAGTTCAAACCAATTGAATCCGCGCTGCGCAGTGAATTTGCGTTTTTGCAGGAAAACGGTTTTGAAGAGGCGCTTCACCAACTCATTCACAGCTATGACGAGAGTGGGTTCGAAAAAGACCAGTTCCACCTATCCAAGGGTGCACTCACGGAAAAATTCGGTTCGAGCTTGTATCAAAACTATAAGTATTTACGAGAAATCAAAGAGAGCTACGTTCCTGTAGACGAGCATTTGGAGGCCTATCACATTTACCAAAAACAGATGGAGCTCTATGCAGGAGAAGGGGAGCTTGCCTACAAGCCTTTTACGATTCTAAAGACCGTCTATTTGAATGGGGAAGAGCAATTGCCCGATTGGAAAACATCCGAGATGTATCGCTTTGTAAATGACGATCATTTTCTCACTATCGATTTGTCTGAGCCGAATGCGTATGAAGAAGCAGCTCGTTACTTTTCCACGATTACACTGGAAAACAAAATGGAAGGCATCGTGATCAAGCCAGAGCTCGTCAATCAGAAGGCCGTTCCTGCCATGAAGGTTCGCAATCCGGAGTACTTGTCGATTATTTATGGCTACGACTACCGCTTCCCACACAAGTACCGCAAGCTTTTTAATCAGAAAAATATTACACAAAAGCTCAAGACTTCGATGCAGGAGCACAGGCTGGGTGAGCGGATGCTTGGTTTCAAATTCGACGACATTTCTCCTGAAAATACGGAATATCAACAAGTAGTCGCAACGCTGCTCTTTGAAGCGGCGAAGGAAAAAGAGATCGATCCGCGATTGTAAATGAAAAACGAGAAGCCGCTACCACACAGGCTTCTCGTTTTTATTCGTAGAGCTATTTGTTGGAGGAAGGAGTAGCATTATCCCAGGCTTCAATATTATCGAGACCTTCAATACTGTCCTTGTAGAACACAGGATCTTTTCCTGCTTTTTTCTGTTCCAAATAATCATGTAGCGCAGCATACGCGACTTTTGACAACATGGCGATCGCAATCAGGTTGACAATGACCATGAAGCCCATGAACAAATCGGCCAAATCCCATACAAGCTGTACCTTTGCCACTGATCCGAACAACACCATGGCCAGAACACTTAAACGATACAGCAAGAGCCATGCTTTGCTTGTCTTTAAAAACTCGATGTTAGTCTCGCCGTAATAGTAGTTCCCGATCAATGTACTGAAGGCGAACAGGAATACCATAATGGCAAGGAAGGCAGAAGCCCAAGGACCGATATGAATGCTCAGTGCTGCTTGTGACAGCTCAATGCCACTCAGTCCTTGTTGCGTGTACGCGCCGGACAGCAAAATGATGAAAGCTGTGCTTGTACAGATCACAAGGGTGTCAAATAAAACACCGAATGCTTGAATCAGACCTTGCTTCACTGGATGGCTTGTCGTCGCCGTTGCCGCAGCATTCGGCGCACTACCCATACCAGCTTCGTTCGAGAACAATCCTCGCTTGATACCGTGCATGAGCGCTGCACCGAGAGAACCGCCCGCGATTTGTTCGAAGCCGAATGCGTTTTTCACAATCAACGCGATCAGTGCAGGCATCTCGGAGATGTTCATGATTACGATGAAGAGTGCCATCCCGATGTACAATACAGCCAATACAATTACGATGTACTCAGACATTTTCGCAATACGTTTTACACCGCCAAAAATGATAGCTGCAAATGCGATCGTCATGATGATACCCAGTATCAATCGATCTGTCCCAAACGAATTTTCAAAAGCAATCGTGATCGTGTTGGATTGCACGGCATTAAATACGAGACCAAACGATAGGGTGATGAGGACAGCAAACAGGGCACCCATCCAACGTTTGTTCAGCCCTTTTTCCATGTAATAGGCTGGACCGCCACGAAAACCGTTCTTATCCTTGATTTTATAAATCTGAGCGAGCGTACTCTCAACAAAACTGGAAGCTGAACCGATAATTGCAATGACCCACATCCAGAATACGGCGCCAGGACCACCTAGAGCAATGGCAATGGCAATTCCCGTAATATTCCCTGTGCCGACACGCGCGGCCATACTAATAGCGAAAGCTTGAAAAGGGGAGATACCACCATCGTCTTTCGCTCTTCCTTCTTTAATAGAACGGATCATTTCCGGCAACATACGCACTTGCAAAAATTTGCCCCGGAAGGTAAAGAACAAGCCTAACGCGATTAGCATGATAATGATAATATAGGACCACAAAAAATCGTTTATGGAAGCTGTTACATCGAGTAGGAATTGTTGCATTGTGTCACCCCGGATTTTGTTATGAATTTTTCCTTAGTATTCTCTAAAAAATTGTTACATCCCATTCGTGAGCCATATGTTTTAACAAAGAAACGCCCGCTACACTGTTTCCACAACCATCAATGGAAGGTCCAAAAATACCGATTCCACAGCCATCTTGAAACGGTGAATGTGGTTTGCGGTTAGGTGGAACCAGCGTCATGATTCCGCCTGAGACGCCACTTTTTGCTGGCAAGCCAACATTCGCGGCGAATTTGCCCGATGCATCGTACATGCCGCATGTGAGCATCAGCGCTTTGGCTAAACGGACGACATCTTTTGGGAGAACTTGTTCGTTGCGAAGCGGATGGAAGCCGTCGAGTGCCAACAGGAGACCGATCAAGGCGATTTGCTCGGTGGTTACTTCAATCGAGCATTGCGTTAAGTAAACCTCCAAAGCCTCTTCCACTTCACAGGCCAGATAGCCCGTATCCTTTAAATAATGGGCGAGTGCCCGGTTTCTGTGAGAGTTTTCCCATTCGGAAAGAAACACTTCCTCGTTCACCATCGGCGTAACACCTGTGATTTTACTGAAAAATGCATACAAGTAACGCAGTTTATGATCCGGTGTTTGACCTGGGAGGAGTGAAGATGTCGTAATCGCTCCCGCATTGATCATCGGATTAAAAGGCTTACCTGGCTTGTTCATTTCCAGTCGGATAATGGAGTTGAATGCATCTCCAGTCGGTTCTACATCTACCCGATCCAACACGTAAGGGATGCCATGGTAGCAGCAAACAGCAATAAAACTGATTACTTTGGAAATACTTTGCATCGTAAAAGGAACTTCCCAGTCACCCGCGGTGTGCATTTTTCCTGTAGGCTCGATGATACAAATACCTAACTGATTCGGATCGGTTCTGTACAAAGCCGGGATATAACTGGCACATTTTCCTTCAGATGCCTTGGAACGATATTGTTCCACCCATTGCTCTAATTCATCCACAAGTAAAACCTGTTGAATCAACGCCTGTCCCCCCAAAAATCGAATACACTGCTCTTACGCGAGGAGGAAGAGAAAGCGCTTCCACACCTCGCAAAATACATATAATGATCACTTTACAACCACCCTACAAAATAAAACAAAAACTCACAGATTGTTTCATGAGAGTTTCACATTTTTTTTTACTTGTCCTATATGCGAATCCTCGGTAAAAATAGATAGGGGCATCAAGAAACAACGTGGGAAGTGAAAGGCGTGCGTGTTCAGACACAAGTAAAACGGGATTGGTATATATTGGTGCTCATGCTTATTACGGTCCCATTGGCAGGGGAGTTGAAATTTTATCCCGTCAATGAGACATTTCGAATCAGCTTCGGAGCCCCGACCTTTTTCTTCTTTTTATTACTGTTTCAAAGAATTCCATCTGTTTTCGCTGGCTTTTTGACGGGGATAACGGTCGTATGCTTCCGGATTGTGATTGACCTTGTCGCCGGGAATCATACAGCATGGGAGGCTTCTCTCCAAGCGCATTATTCTAGCTTTTTCTTTTATTTCGCTTATTGTGTTCTGTTTTATTTAACCGGAATACGCCATTTTCACAACAGGACCATTTTGGTTGGATTACTGGGAATGGTCATCGAAGTGTTGGCTGACCTCATTGAGTTTCTCTCGCAACATGTACTGCTGGATACCGTCCTCACATGGGGAGCGGTGCAAGAAATGCTCGTCATCGCCCTATCCCACAGCTTTATCGTGATTAGTTTTCTCAACATGATGAAGCTGTACGAAGCACAGTCGCGAGAGCAACAGACAAGAAAACAGAACGAACACATGCTTATGCTGATTTCCACTTTGTATGAGGAATCGATTCATTTGAAAAAAACGCTGCAAAATGCCGAGAGTATTAGTATGAAGTCTTTCGAGCTATACCAAGGCTTGCATGAGCTTCATAAGGAACAGGTAGCCACGAGTGTAGAGAGCTTTGCCAAGAAAGCATTGATTGTTGCAGGCGAGGTTCACGAGATTAAAAAGGATAATCAACGCATTTTTGCAGGGCTGCACAAGCTGATTTCCGATGAAAGCATTACGGATTATATGGACATCCATCAGCTCGTGGACATTATCAGACGAAGCAATATGAAGTATGCTACTTTGTTGGAGAAGGACATACAGATCACAGCTTCCATTTCGGGGACACATCCGCTCTACCATGTATTCATGATGCTTTCCCTGATCAATAATCTGGTGGCAAATGCTGTAGAAGCCATCCAGCAAACAGGAGCTATTTCCATTGATATTGATCGGATAGGGGATCTTGTGGAAATCAGAATCAACGATGACGGACCGGGAGTGCCTCCAAGGCGAAAGGCTCTGCTGTTCAAGCCTGGCTTTACTACGAAATACGATCAAACCGGCAACCCCTCTACAGGGATCGGACTGTCTTATGTACAACAATTGGTAGAACAATGGCAAGGGGAAATCTCCCTACAGGATGGAGCAGATGGGAAGGGGACAACTTTTCTCATGCGATTACCAATTGATCCGATAACGAAGAAAGAGTGAGAAGATGCTGTTTTATTTAGTGGATGACGATGATGCTGTACGTCTCATGTTGACGGAAATTATAGAAGACGAGAATCTGGGCGAAGTTGTGGGGGAAGCATCTGACGGCTCGATGGTAGACGGTCATACGTTAACCGCACGCAATGTAGATATTTTGCTGATCGATTTGTTCATGCCCAACCGGGATGGGATTGAGACGATTCGCCAAGTGAAGCCGACATTCACAGGAAAGATCGTCATGATCTCTCAGGCTGAAACAAAAGATTTGATTGCCCAAGCTTACGCCCTTGGAAGTGAATACTACATTATCAAGCCGGTAAACAAGATCGAAGTCGTGACAATTCTTCAAAAAGTGATCGAGAAAATTCGCCTCGAGCGTTCGATACGAGACATTCACAAATCGCTGAATGCGGTCATGCAAGTGGACCAGCCGCCTTCCGGACAACTTCGTCCGTCACTGGGCAAACCCCTTCGCGAGGCGGGGCAATTTCTATTAACAGAGTTGGGCATAGCGGGAGACAATGGTAGCAATGATTTGCTCGATATTTTGGACTTCTTGCATGGATACGAACAGACGCATACGTTTAAAAATGGATTTCCGGCCTTGAAAGAGATTTTTGTGGCAGTAGCACAGGAAAGGCTCGGAGTAGCAGTGGACGATCCACAAATCGCCAAGGTAGTCAAAGCTTCTGAGCAGAGAGTCCGTCGAGCGATCTATCAGTCGCTGAATCACTTGGCGTCTCTTGGGCTTGCTGACCTGTCGAATTGGAAGTTCGAAAATTACGCTTCGCAGTTTTTTGATTTTACGTACGTGTGGAAGAAGATGGCGGAGTTAAAGAGCAATGCCGCATCGCCAAGTTCAGATATTCGGATTAATATGAAAAAGTTCATTCAAGTTCTGTATGCAGAGGCGAAGCGCATACAGTCGGAAGCGTGATATTTCAGTGTCTGGCGTGTAGAAGTAAGTCCTGATCAGGTTGATTAGGGCTTTTTGTTTTGTATGGGAAATACACTTATTTTTTATTGACTAAACGTTCATTCAACAATAAACTGGGATCATATACCAAATCCACATTTCATGGAGGGATCACCGATGGATTTGTACTATGAGGTTTCAGGGGAAGGAAAACCAGTCATTCTATTGCACAGTGGCGGTGCTGATTTGCGAGATTGGACCTTTGTCACGCCGATTCTGGCGAAGCATTATCAGGTCATCGCTTTTGACGGACGCGGCTGTGGGAAATCGCCGTCCCCAACAAAGACAGCGAACTACGTCGATGATTTGCTTTCTGTCATGGATCACTTCCAGCTGGATGAAACCACGCTCGTAGGGCACTCGATAGGCGGGCGAATTGCAACAGAGTTTGCCTTGGCATATCCTCAGAGAGTGAGCAAGCTCGTGTTGATCGCTCCAGATTTGTCAGGCTATACATTCAGCAAGCCTTTCACAGAATGGATGCAGACAATTCAAGCGGCAGCACCGGATGTTGACCGCATGTTGGAGCTTTCTCTGTCCTCCTGCTCGTACCGCGTCGTGATGGCAAGTCCCCAGAAGGACCTCATGGTAGAGATGACGAAGCATAATATAGCGAAAATGTTCGAGTGGGCCACTTGGGAGTCCATATGGCCGCAACCACCTGCGATTGAGCGTCTGGGAGATTTGGCTGATAAAACATGTTTTCTCCTCGGCAAGGAAGATGCGCCTGATCTACACCGTATCGCCGAACATTTTCAACAAGTTTTGCCAGAGCATAGGGTTATCGAGATAACGGGTGCCGATCATAAACCAACGTTGACACATCCAGAAGAAATCGCTCGCGCCATCACTGATTTTTTGGAGGATTGACGTAAACCGTGCCGCGTACCCCAGCTGAAAATGAGCGAATTCGCCAAGCTGCAAAAGATAAGATCCATAATGCCGCGATGACGCTGTTCATAAAAAAAGGCTACCACGCGACCTCAATCGACGATGTAGCCAAACAGGCCCAGATATCAAAGGGACTGCTTTACAATTATTATAAAGGAAAAGAAGAGCTTCTCGCCGCGATGGTCCAGGTACGGATCGAGGAAGTAAAAGAAGTGATGGAGGCTGCGACTCAGCTAGCAACGCCGCACGAACAGCTGCGCCATATAGTCGACGGTGCGCTTGATAACGTCTACCAGCGACCGGATGTCTATCGTTTTTACTTGAATTTGCAAACGCAGCCGGAAGATGATCGGGTACTTGCTTCTTACAGAGAGCAGTTAAATGAGGAGTCACGCAGGCAGTTTGAAGTCCAGTGCCAGATCTTCAAACAATTAGGCGTAAAGCAGCCCAGATTGAGATCACTCTATTTTTCGTCGGCGCTCCAGGGCGCAATGCTGATGATGACGACTTATCCGGAAGGGTTTCCGGTTGAAGAGATGAAGGAGCAGATTGTTCGGGAGTATTGTAATGACCCAACAAACCCATAGGTATCGTTCAATAATGAAGAGGCTAACCCATTCGTAAATGATACTGGTGGGGCAGCCTTTTTTCCTGTAATACCTTTGGTACTTTGGTATACCTGCAAATAGTTAGAGAGGCAAAATAAAATGAGTTCGTATAGTGTATTCGTTCAAGTTGATATATACGAAAATTTAGAATTGACAGAAATCAACAAAACCAATATATTGGTTTTATGGACACGAACCTAATCAAACAGATCGAACGCCCCACATTACGCGAACAAGTATACCAAGGCTTGAAAAAAGCGATCATCATGCTAGAACTAAAGCCAGGACAACGAGTCAACGACAACGAACTGGCGGCTTTATTTGGCGTGAGTCGAACACCCGTAAGAGAAGCGCTCAAACGGTTGGAAGACGAAGGTTTAATTGAATCCGTTCCGGGATCTCTCACACGGGTAACACCCTTACTTGAAAAGGAGGCGAAGCACGCTTTTCCGGTTGTTGCGGCCTTACATGGGGTGGCAGCACGATTGTCGATGCCATTTGAAAGGGAGGACATCTGTAGTCTGGAGCAATGGAATGAAAAGCTGCGGGTCGCGCTCGAACAGCAAGATGTGATCAAAGCGATTGAAGCAGATGACGGCTTTCACGACGTGATCCTCGAGGCTGCGGGTAATCGAGAAATCTATTTGGCACTTGAGCGAGTTGTACCGAAAGTTCGGCGTTTGGAATTTGCTCGGTTTGGTTCCTTAGAAGGGGGGGAATCAGTAAAACAGCACAGCAGAATCATCGAAGCATTTCGAGACAACAACAGTCAGCTTGCCTCTTCTTTGGTGGAAGAAAACTGGATCAGCCTTGGCAGATTGCTTACGGACCATTCCAATGATGAATAGGGGGTAATGGCATGAGTACGGTTGAAATGAAGGGGGAAGTACATGATTCGCGTGTTTTGCAATGGGCGCGATCCATTATCGAAGAGAGTCCGTCTCACCGTCTGATTCAGCAAGAGATCGTGAATGCTGTCAACCGCAATGCGATTTGGCGAGGCGAGGAATGTTTGAATTTGCTCGCACCAGAAGCACCCACCACGCCCATCGTACGTCAATTGCTCGCTTCTGAGGTTGGTACTCGCGCTGCGGAAGGACATATCGGCAGCACGCAGAGATGGTTCGCGGGCACAAAATATATCGATGAAATCGAAGCGTTATGTGTTGAGCTGTTAAAAAAAGTATTCCACGCTAACTTTGCGGACCATCGACTGGTAGCGAGCATGATCGGGAACATGACGGTCTACGCGGCGTTAACGCAACCGGGCGATACGATTATGACGATCGCGCAACCGTTTGGGGGGCATTCCAGCAATCGGGTAGACGGGCCTGCTGGCATTCGTGGTTTGCAAATTGTCGATGTGCCCATGGACCCCGTTGAGCTTACCGTTGATCTGGAAGAGTTCGCTAAAGTCGCACGGCAAGTTAGGCCAAAGCTCGTTACCCTAGGAGCGTCCATGACCTTATTTCCATTTCCACTGAAGGAGATGGCTGAGATCGTGAAAGAATGGGGCGGTCGCATTTATTTTGATGGCGCACACCAGTTGGGGTTGATCGGTGGCGGTCAATTTCAGGACCCGTTGCGAGAAGGGGCATGTGTGATGACTGGCTCTGCTGGGAAAACGTTTAGCGGTCCACAAAGCGGCATCATCGTCTGGAATGACCCGGAACTCTCGGTACCGATTACAGATGCCATCTTCCCAGCCCTTGCCGCGACACATCAAGTCAACCGGGTAGCGGCATTAGCAGCGGCGGCGGCGGAGTTTTTGGCATTTGGCAAGGAATACATGGCGCAAATTGTGACGAATGCACAAGCACTGGGAAAAGCATTCGATGAACGGGGAATACGGGTGCTTTGCGCACACAAAGGCTATACACGTACACACCAAGTCATTCTAGACGTAAAAGAGTTTGGCGGTGGGTACGAGGTAGGCAAGCGATTGGCAGAAGCGAACATCATTACCAACAAAAATTTGATTCCTGGTGACGGTCCTGAAGATTGGGACTTTCCAAGCGGTCTGCGCATTGGGACGACAGAAGTCACTCGCTTTGGCATGAAGGAACAAGAGATGGACACGATTGCAGAGTTGATTGTAAGTGTGTTGTCAGGCAGGGAAAAGCCAGAGGTTGTCCAATCTAAGGTGATCGAATTGCGCAGATCGTTTAGCAAGATGCAGTTCTGCTTCCCAGAATAGAGTAGTTAGGAATAACACCGTATGCCGGAGTTCTGACCTTGGCATACGGTGCTTTTTCGGGTAGTAAGTGGACTCTCATTCTTGACAATATCATTTCATTTCGTAAATAATCGATTGATACCATCAAAGAATGGGAGTCTAAACGGATGAGTACAGACCATACAAACTCGGATGTTACCATTGATCAGACGACGAAAGAGCTAGCTCTCGTATTTGGTCAGTTGAAGCGGATCGGACATGTTTTCAGTCCTTCGAAAGACCTCCGGCAGAGCGAATTGAATATGCTTGTTTACTTGACCTACGTTAGTCCACCTGGTACGAACGGCATCAGAGTCTCCGAGCTAGGCAAACAGTTGAAAATAACGTCAGCAGCTGTGACCCATGTCATTCAATCACTCGAACAGCTTGGGCTTATCACCCGTACCGTGGGACCCAAAGATCGACGCTCCATTCTCGTAGCCCCTACGAAAGAGGGCTTTGATTTTGTGGCAGCGAGGGAGCAAGAGCTGTTTAATCGTTTTCAGCAGCTGCATGAGCATCTTGGTACGGATGATGCGCAGGCACTCATACGGATTTTAACGAAATCAATCAGATTCCTGCATACCTACCAGGATAGCGATGAAGCATGACCATAGTTCGAAGATGAACTATGGTTTTTTATTGTTTTGATAAGAACCTTGCTCCAGCTCTTTGAGGAGCGAGTTCGCAGAGGGGCTCCAATGCAGCTGTTGTTCAGCGCGCAATCCAGATATCCTCTGGTTGATGCTCGCCCCCCAAGCGGCTGGTCCTAATGCTTTGGCCGCATCCTCGTAGCTCCATGATTCCACTTTTTCTATCCCAGCTATTTTGGCAATCGAAGTCATGAGCTCTTTTGTCGTGATCATTTCCTTGGAAGTTGCATTGAATAATGAGCATGGCTGTGCTCGCAAAAAAGCGGATTCGTAAAGCCTCGCCAAATCATCAACATCGATAGTAGACCATGCGGTTTGCCCGTCATCGATATAGTTGGCTGATTGAGAGAGCTTCGTCCTTTGAATCGTTGCTTGAATGAGTCCACCGCCACGACCATACACAAGTGTAGGACGTATGACGATCGTACGAATATTGCGCTTGGCAGCTCTTAAAACTTCCTGTTCCTGGTTCGCTTTCCATTGGAGAAAAGGCAAAGGGTTGAGAGGAGAGTCCTCATCCACGACATTGTCGTACGTATCGTTATAGATCAGCGTTCCGCTCGTATAAATGAATGGCTTCCCTGTGCCTTCCAAACCATCAAGCATTGCCTGAACCGCTGCTACATCCAGTTTTTCCATATCAGGAGTGTGCGAGATCGCCATATGAATGACCCCATCGAATTTTTTAACGCTTTTTGTTAACAGGGTGGTATCCGCAAGATCGCCAATAATCGGGGTGAAGCCTTGTGAGAGCAACAGCTCTGCTTTCTCTTCCGATCGAACAAGACCAGCAACCTGATACCCCTGGGACTGAAAATACTTGGCCACTACGGACCCGACATAACCTGTTATCCCTGTAAGGAAAACATTCATGACAAAACCTCCCTCAAACACAATTAATTTAGTAACTAAATTATTTAGTAACTTTAATGCGATGTCAACAGTGTTTGTAATTAACTGAATATTGACAAAACAAAAGTTGGGTGTTATTTTCAAATTAGGAAAACGTTTACCCGTTACATAGAAAGTGGGTGAAGAACCATTACTGTAACCATTAAAGACATCGCACAACTCGCCAACGTTTCCATCGCGACTGTTTCGCGCGTGCTGAACAATTCCAAGCCAGTCCGTCCAGAGCTGCGGGAAAGAGTCTTGAAAATCGTGCAGGAGACGGGCTTTCAGCCGAATGCGATTGCCAGGAGCTTGGTCAGCAAGGAAACCCGCATCATCGGGGTGATGGTTCCCGATATCTCCAACAATTTTTACTCCAATCTCATTTACGGAATTGACAGCGTCATTAGTGAGTACGACTACAGCATGTTCTTGGCGATATCCGATGAAGTGGTGGACAAAGAGCTAAAGTACTTGCGACTGTTCAAAGAAAAACAAATCGATGGTGTCATTATTGCGAGCATTCATTTCCTGGAGGGCAATATCCAGACGCTGCAAGAAATTCAGGTTCCCCTTGTTGTTACCGGCCACGATTTGCCCGGCTATCAGATTCCGACTGTCAACGTCAACAATGTGCAAGCCTCCTATGATGCTACGGCCTATCTCATCTCGCAAGGCCATACCAAGATTGCGTGTATATCTGGTCCACTGTGGGACCCGCCGTGCGGTCTGGATCGCATGGGCGGTTACCGAAAAGCCATGCGGGCACATGATTTGCCGATCCATGAAGGATTCGTCGTGGAAGGGGAATTCACAGCCAAGAGCGGTTACGAAGCCATGCGCCGTATTTGTGAGGAAAAAATTCGCCCGACAGCCGTTTTTGTCGCCACAGACCTGATGGCGGTGGGCGTCCTCAATTACTTGTATGACCATGGCATTCGTGTACCAGAAGACATCTCCGTCATGGGCTTCGACAATTTGGAGCTCGCCTCATTATCCCGCCCCATGCTCACCACCGTGCACAATGACCCGTTCATGTACGGAAAAGCCGCAGCAGAGCAGTTACTCAGACAAATCCGCAATGAACCTGTAGAGAGAATGAGCACCGTCCCACACCATCTCGTGATTCGCCAAACCGTAAGCGCTTTACTGAAGTGAGGCAACAAGTCTTACCATATAGAAGAAGCAACCGAGTTTACTCATTCAAAAGGGGTGAAGAGATATGAAGCTTGGCGTATTTACCGTTCTTTTTAGCGAGAAGTCGTTCGAAGAAATGCTGGATCATGTGAAGGCGGCAGGTTTAGAAGCCGTGGAAATCGGCACAGGCTGCTATCCGGGCAATGCACACTGCAACCTGGATGAGCTGTTGGAAAATCCGGAAAAAAGACGAGCGTACAAAAAAGCAGTAGAGGATCGGGGATTGATAATCAGCGCGCTCAGTTGTCACGGCAACCCGTTGACACCAGATAAAAGCTTTGCGCAGCAGTCCCACGATACGTTTGTGAAAACGGTACAGCTTGCCGAGATGCTGGAGGTGCCTGTGGTCAATTGCTTTTCCGGCACGGCAGGCGACCACGAAGGAGCGAAGTACCCCAGCTGGCCTGTTGCTCCTTGGCCCAATGAGTATCGAGACGTGCTCCATTGGCAATGGAACGAAAAGCTCATCCCGTATTGGCGCGAATGGGCTGCTTATGCGACTGAGCATCATGTCAAGGTTGCGTTGGAACTGCATGGCGGCTTTCTCGTCCACACACCAGGGACACTGTTGAAGCTGCGGGAACAGGTAGGCGAGGGAATCGGGGCAAACTTCGATCCTAGTCATATGTGGTGGCAAGGGATTGATCCAGTAGCTGCAATCAAAATCTTGGGCAAAGAAAAAGCCATTTATCATTTCCATGCCAAAGACACGTACATTGACCAGGAAAAAGTGAATATGTACGGGCTGACGGATATGAATTCCTACGCCAATCTACATGAACGTGCGTGGTATTTCCGGACTGTAGGCTATGGTCATTCACAGCAGACGTGGGCAGATATGATGAGTGCACTGCGCATGAATGGATACGATTATGTCGTGAGCATCGAGCACGAGGATGCCATCATGTCGATTGAGGAAGGCTTTCAACGAGCTGTTCAAAATCTGCAGCAAGTCATCTTGCGAGAACCAGTCCAGAATCTGTGGTGGGTGTAGGAGGGGAGAATATGACGAATCAGCGCAAATGGAAAATCGGAATCATCGGTGCAGGGGGGATTACAGAAGCACACCTGGAGGCGATCAGGGAAGAGCCGCGAGCAGAGGTAGTTGCCATTGCAGATATTTCCTCAGAAATGGCTTCCTATCGTGCGAAACGGCATGATATTCCACAAGTTTTCACTGAATACGAGACAATGCTACAAGAGTCTGATACAGACGCGATTATTGTTTGTGTCCCGAACTACTTGCATGCAGAAGCAACAAAAAGTGCGCTTGCAGCAGGCAAACACTTGCTATGCGAAAAGCCGATGGCGATGAATGCCCAAGAAGCAGAGGAAATGATCGAAGCCGCGAAGAAAGCAGACAAAATCCTCATGGTAGCACAAAACAACCGATTCCGAAGCGATTCCCTGCAAGTCAAAACATGGCTGAAGGAAGGAAAGCTGGGGAACATTTATCATGCCAAGACCGGATGGGTCAGACGAAATGGAATACCCGGATGGGGAAGCTGGTTTACGCAAAAAGAATGGGCAGGCGGCGGTCCGTTGATTGACATCGGCGTACATATGCTCGATTTGACCTTATGGCTCTTGGACCATCCAAAGCCTGTATCCGTCCTCGGACAGACGTACGCGCAATTCGGACCTCACAAACGCGGCTTGTCAGAGTGGGGAAGGATCGATGATAACGGGAAGTTTGACGTGGAAGATATGGCAGTGGCGATGATCACCTTTGAGAACGGATTGTCGCTTACGCTCGATGCAAGCTGGGCTTCTCACATCGCAGAGGAAAACGTTTTCCTTCAACTATATGGACAAGAGGGTGGGGCATCCCTTCGTTTATTGGAGAACCAGTTCACGCTTTACCACGAGTGGAACGGCGTAACTGCTTCGACAGAATTAACACCAAAACCTCAAAAAGAACGCATACTCTTATTCCGTAATTTCATAGACGCCATCGAAGGGAAAGCAGAGGTTCTCTGCACACCGGAACAAGCCTTGTACATCAACAGATTGATTGAAGCCATCTACGCATCCGCACAAAAAGGTGAAGCAGTCCGTTTCTAACATGAGCATAGGGGGTTACTTAGATGAAAGTTGCGAAAAGACTTACATCCGTTGGACTTACCTTATTAATGGCCTTCTCACTGGCAGCATGTTCTTCCACACCTCAGCAAGCTTCTACAGATACAACTCCATCACAGCCTTCAACACCAACCGCACCCAAAACAGAGCCAGCACAGCCCACAGCCGAAAAAATCAAGCTTGTCTACGCACGCGGAAAGGACGCGACGGATTCCACCAAAAAGCTCGTGGAAGCGTTCCAAAAGGCCCATCCGAATATCGAAGTAGAAATTCGTGAGATGCCTGCTGATTCCGGGCAGAGTCATGATCAATACGTCACCATGTTTAGTGCCCAATCCTCCGAGATCGACGTGTTTGACCTCGATGTCATCTGGCCAGCTGAATTCGCACAAGCGGGTTATCTTCTGCCGCTCGACCGCCTGATGGAACAGGACGGGATCGAAACCGGAAAATATATCAAAGGGGCCATGGATGCCGGGAACTTTGGCGGTCAGCAATGGACCATGCCCAAGTTTATCGACGCGGGACTCTTGTTTTACCGCAAAGATCTCGTATCCGAAGCCCCAAAGACGTGGGATGACCTGATTGCCCAAGCAAAAGCAACGAAGGGCAAGGGCGGCACGAAGTTCGGCTACTTGATGCAAGCCAAGCAATATGAAGGATTGGTTTGCAATTTTGTCGAGTTCAGTGCATCGTACGGTGGAAAAATTTTGGATGAACAAGGCAAAGTAGCAGTCAACAATCCAGCTACGATCAAAGGATTGAAAAAAATGATCGAGGTCGTCAAATCTGATTTCGTCCCAACCAATATCACCACATTCATGGAGCCGGAATCACACACGGCGTTCCTAGAAGGGCAGGCACCATTTATCCGCAACTGGCCGTATCAGTTCGCGTTGGCGCAGGATCAGGCCCAGTCCAAAATCGTTGATCAAGTCGGGATCGCTCCGCTGCCAGCAGGCGATGCAGGCTCCGCAGCAGCGCTCGGCGGTTGGATGGGCGGAATCAACAAGTTCTCGAAGCACCCAAAAGAAGCATGGGAATTCCTCAAATTCATGACAGGTCCAGAGGGTCAGAAAATATCGGCAGTAGAAGGTGGGCTCGCACCAACCTACCTGCCAGCTTACGAGGATGCCGATGTTCAAAAAGCCAGTCCGTTGTTTGCCAACAAAGATTTCGTCGATGGCGTAAGCGCTGCTGTATCCCGTCCAACGACTCCGATCTATCCAAAAATTTCGGAAGTAATCCAGATCGAAGTGTCCAAAGCGCTCGCGGGACAGCAAACAGCCGAGCAAGCGGTGCAAAACATGGAAACGCAGATGAACGAATTGATCAAAAAATAAGCGGCAACATATGGCGCTTCCAAGGGGGGCTAACCGGCCTCCTTGGAAGTTGCACAACAATCTGGCAAGCACAAGCAAGCTTCTAGCGGGAAGGAAGGTGGTGAACGGATGAATCGATCAACCAAAATGTCTCTCTCAGAAAAACAAATGGGGTATTTGCTGATTTTTCCTGCACTGCTCATCATACTTGTTATCGCGATTTGGCCTGTCATGCGATCCTTTTGGATCAGTCTGCACGACATCCGGTTGAACGACCCGACGAAATCAGAGATTCACTCTTCATACGGACTAGATATGGAACGTTACGTCAGCACGTTACCCAATCTGCTCCGGTATATAAAGAGGGAGGCAGAATCTGCAGAAGGGTCATCAAAGGAAAAACTGAACGCGCTCCAAGCGCAAATCGAACAAACGAACACCTCCCTCAACCAATCAGGCGAGATCGCGAACCGATACCAAATGATCGACCAGCTATTGCTGGACTTTAAACCAGTCCCGACAGAACTCAAATATGTGAGCCTCTCAAATGAACAAACAGAGTCTATCAAAACCAGCTTGGCGGAAGTCAGAGCGGTTCTTTTGCAAATGAGTGAACAAAAGCTGCTTTCGAAGCCAGAGGGTGCTCTTGGCGTGATCCAAGGCATTGAAGCTTCGATTATCGAGCCCAATTTTGTTGGCTTTGCCTACTACCAAAAGTTTTTAACGGACGCGCGGATGTGGGGGGCTCTGTACAATACGGCGTTTTTTACCGTTATCTCCGTTGCCATTGAACTGGTGCTCGGCATATTGATTGCATTGTTGATCAATCGACCTTTTCGTGGAAGGAGTCTTGTTCGGGCAACCGTGTTAATTCCGTGGGCGATTCCGACTGTCATCTCCGCGATGATGTGGAAGTTTTTGTACGATGGGCAGAATGGCATCATCGCCTATCTCTTTGAGCAGGCGGGGCTGATCTCGGATATGGGGATGCTTCTTACGACAAAGGCTGGAGCCATGTTTTCCGTCATTTTGGCAGACGTGTGGAAAACCACGCCGTTCATGGCTTTGCTCATATTCGCTGGCCTGCAAACGATCCCCCAGAGCTTGTATGAAGCAGCATCTGTCGATGGTGCCACCCGCACCCAGCAATTTTTTCGTATCACGCTTCCGATGCTGAAATCAACCATTCTGGTGGCGTTATTGTTCCGCACACTTGATGCGTTCCGCGTATTTGACCTGATTTACACGCTGACAGGTGGGGCACCCGGGAACTCGACCGAGACCATTTCTATCTACGCGTATAAAACGATGTTTGCTCAAATGAGCTTCGGAGAAGGTTCTGCGCTCGCAGTCATTGTCTTTTTATGTGTGGCATTGATTTCCATCGGCTATGTCAAAATATTGGGAGCTGATCTGCTGAGTGACGGCAGTGGCAAATAAGGAGTTGATTGGATGCGCAAACATACGGGTCCCTTGTTTTACGTGGGTCTACTGCTATTCGTCTTTCTTGTGATGTTTCCGTTTTTATGGATTCTCCTCGCAGCATTGAAGCCACCAGCGGAGCTGTTTGGAGATCGAGCCTTTCATTTTATCATCCAAAATCCTTCGTTTGACAACTTTGTCCGTGTCTTTACGGAAAGACCGTTTGCCCGTTACTTGTGGAATTCGACTGTCGTGGCGACGTTAACCACTCTCTACTCCATTACGATCGCTTCCTTTGCTGCATATGCGATTGCCTGGCTGTCCTTTCGGGGAAAGGCGATTATATTGGGTGTTGTACTTGCTGTGTCCATGTTTCCGCAGATCGCTACCATCTCACCTATTTTTATGTTCATGCAATCGATGGGCTTAACGAACAGCTACACAGGCCTAATTATTCCTTATACAACTTTTGCGCTGCCGCTAGCCATCTGGAATTTGACGATCTTTTTCCGCAAAATACCGAGTGATTTGGGCGAAGCAGCCAAAGTAGACGGCGCGAGCATTTGGCAGACGATGACCAAAGTATTTTTCCCACTCGCCATGCCTGGGGTTTTCACGACCGCCATCCTCGTTTTTATAGCAGCGTGGAATGAATTTTTGTTCGCCTTGACGTTGAATACGCAGGAAGCGATGAAGACAGTGCCTGTGGGAATCGTCATGTTTCAGGGAATGTTTACAATCCCGTGGGGAGAAATATCTGCTGCGTCTATTATTGTGACGATCCCGCTTGTGGTGATGGTGTTGATTTTCCAGAAGCGGATTATCTCAGGTTTGACTTCTGGAGCAGTAAAAGAATAAAAGGGAGTCATTCAATTATTTGTCTCACAAGTATGATTGTGATACGGTGGAAGCAGCAATCCGAAAGAGAGTTGACGAGCGCATGAATAATCTTACAAAATTTCAGATTAACAGGCCTGCCCAAGAATTGTTCGAAGCATTCGTGGACCCGGCGAAAATCGGCAACTTCTGGTTCTCTTCCAGCTCAGCAAGGTGGGAGGAAGGGAAGAGCATTACGTTATTCTACGATATTTACAACGCAGAAGTGGGGATTACCGTTCACGAAATCGAAGTGAATAAACGAATCGTTTTCCAGTGGGCTGGAGAAGAAAATATTGTAACGATTACGTTAAAAGCGGTGGATGAAGCCACGACGATCATTGAAGTGAACGAAGAGGGTTTTCAAGAAGAGGATCCAGCGCTCCTGCAAAAAATGGTCGACAATAAGGAAGGCTGGGTGTACGTCTTAAGCTGTTTGAAGGGGTATCTGGAGCATGGGATCAACACATTAAGAGAAGGGCTTGTGAAATAGGTCTGGATGTATTGCGAGAATAAATGAGAAAGCCCGAACCTGGTCTTACCCCTAGGCTAGGCTTGCAGAAAAATAATGAAATCGATTGTAACGATTCATCACGAGGAGGAACCGTCAAGAATGCACTGACGGTTCTTTCTGCTAGTTTTCGTCTTCTCGATATGATTCCTCGATCTCCTCCATCTGAATGATCCGTTTACAGCATCTACGGTTAGCCGATCCTAATACCGCAACCTGCTGCCGAAATGTCATCGGAGGCAGGTTGTTTAATTAGAGCTAAATTCGTTTATTTACTGGAATATTTTTCATTTACATACTATTTATCCCATAATATGATTAGTCGAATCAACAAATTGTTGATTACTAAAAATTTTTAGGAGGGATCCAAAATTAATACGAAAAAAGCTATTTCTAAAGCTACTGTCGTTTCCGTTTTTGCACTTTCAATGCTGTTGAATGCTGGAAATGCAAGTGCAGATGTAATTAGTTCGCTGCCACAGAATGCATCGCAATTAGAACTGGAGTTTGCACCGTTATATGACTATGATAAAGATGGATGCTATGCCACCTCAGCAATAACCCCTGAGGGGAGGACTAATCCCGGATTAGCTCTAGGTGGAGACGTGAACGGGAACTGCCGAGACCCTCGACAGCTCGAAAACTCAAATACCTACTCTAGATCCAAAACGAATAACGGTTGGACTGCGATTATGTATGCTAGCTATTTTGAAAAAGATCAGTCTACTCTTGGTCCGGCGGCAAGTGGGCACAGACATGACTGGGAACATGTGGTGGTGTGGATTCAAGATAATCAAATCCAATATGTGTCCCGTTCAGAACATCGTGGTTGGAAAGTAGATCCTCGATCCAACGTACTGTTTGAAAACAATCACCCAAAAGTGGTTTACCACAAAGATGGAGGTTCCACTCATTTTATTCGTCTAGCAAACAGTAATGACGAACCACCTGAGAATTATACAGGTAAATGGTTTTCACCACCGTTAGTTGGATGGGATGGTTATCCGAACCTTCATGTACGAAATACACTGATGCAAACAGACTTTGGATCCGCAACGATTAAAATCAATGATGAACGATTCAATGACGCCCTTAACAGTGCAAAACCTCCGGGGATTACTTTTGATGCCTATGCAGATGATTCAAAGCGTAACTTTGTAACATTTTTTGAAAATTATTCAGGCACAGGCCAGTCTTTTAGAGATTCAGTCTCAAGAAACTGGGTGGGAAGTTATCCAGGCGGAGCATACTTTGAAGATAAAATTTCTAGTGTAAATTTGGACCCACACACAAGGCTTGTGGGGTATCAACATTCGAATAAAGGCGGATATAGACATACGATCATAAATGATAGTAATGATGTGAAAACCTACGATCTCACTACCTTTAATGATACGATATCGTCATACGAAATTGATCCACTTCCACAGCATAGTGTAACGTTTTTACAACATCCGTATAATAATAACGGCAATTCAGGATATTACTATACCGAAACAGTCTCACAACCTTCATTCGCCAATAGTCCAATTGGTAGTTCTTTTAACGATATGGCTTCAACTGTGATTGTAGGAGCATATACAAAAGTGGAACTTTTTGAACATGCAAACTATGGTGGGGCTAAAAGAGAATATGTAAATGATACGAATGCTGAACAGGTATTTATCTTGGAAGGTTTTCATGACAAAGCATCATCATTTAAAATTAGTAATACACGCTGATTTGGAGAAAAGGTATGTTTCAAAGAAAGATACAAGTTTAAGCAGCCAGTCGTCGGAATTCAACCGGCGACTGGCTGTTTACAAGTGTGGGGAGATCGAGAGGGGAAGATCAGGAAGTATGAGCTGAATATTTCGGCTGAGTACCTGGATGTTGAGTTTTTGGAGACGATGGATACCATGCTCCTTGAAATGGTTCACTTGTACAACGCTGTCAAGGGCGTGCAAGACACATCCAGGAATGGGACATATCACAATAAGCGTTTCAAAGCTGAATGTGAGCGGCGCGGTTTTTATTTTCCGGATAAGGAGCCAGATAAGAAATACGGTTGGGCTTTTCAGAAGCTGGCCGAGGAAACCAAAAAGAAGATCATGGAACTGGAGATTAATCAGGGTGTTTTCGTGATTGCCCGCAAAGCCTTTGGGGGCGGCGGCAGTGGTGGCGGAGAGGGCGAGAAGAAGTCAAACTCTTACAAATGGGTTTGTCCTGGATGCGAGCTGACAGTGCGCTCTTCCAAGCCCGATATATCTGTAAGGTGTGGCGAGTGTGATTTGTTAATGATCGAAGAGTGAATATTCGTTTTCTGGAGAAAAAAGCTGGCTGCAGGAGGCCATCTCTCCAGGAATGTGTTTCCCAAATACGAACGATCGAAGCGAGATCCATTTGGCCAAAAACCCAAAAAACGAAAATAGGGTAACCGCCAACATCATTTGCCCTTCTATTCAATCTATTCCAAAAAAAAGAGGCAGCTTTCGCCGCCCCTCGTGTTTACTGCTTTTCCCACTTGCCGTTTTTCAGTACGAACTCTACAGCTGCATTTCTTTACTATTCCTTTTCAGACTGCTTTGTTTTGTCAAATTCAATTTTTTCAATCGATGACGTCATGTTTTGGTAATCAGCCGGGGCTTTAAAAGTCGACATTTTCGCTTTCTTATTAAACTCAATGGAGAGTACCTCTATACTGTTGGTAACTTCATTTTTATCATTTGTTTCTTCTAATTTAAGTAACACACCGGTTTCTGTGTCAATCCACATTTTAAAGTGTGTTGCTTGATGCTTTTCTGCTAAAATAAGATCTTCGTGTTGTCCTTCAATTACAATTACAGACCGATCAAGTAGTTTTTCCGCTCCAACAATTTTATGATTAGTAGGAGTCAACCAGAATGCATAGTCTTGTGGAAAAATGACATCTTTTGCGTTTGAGGAAAAGGCTGGGTCAGGTCTTTTAACAAAGACCTTTTCTCCTTTTTCGTTTTTGGATGTGCGTGGCCCTTTCTTGTCGAAAGAAGCTGCTCCATTTTCTTTGCTGGCCTTAGTCTTCTTATACATTTTTTGGTTATGCTTGACAGTCCAATAAAACTCTCCATCATATGCAGTTTCTTTGATGATTTCTCCCTTCGTATTATTCTCTACTTTTACATGACTACGTGGATTCTTTCCTTGTTGGACTTCAAATTCTACTGTTTCGTCCACACCAATAGGGGTGAGAATGATTCGATAGGAGCCACTAACGCTCTGATAGTTATCAATAGCATTTAGCATTTTTTCTTGAATGGACTTTGAATCAGTGACGGTGACGTTCAAAATGGATTCGGTCTGTTGTTGTGCTTCAGTTTGTTGCTCTACTTCAGTTCTTGGAGCCTCCTCTGCATTACTTTTTGCGGCATAAAAACCAGTCAATCCCAAACCAACCAAAGAGGTTGCGAGAATTACAGAGTATGTTTTTTTCATTCTAATCGCATCCTTTAATATAATTTCATTACTTAAAGGGAAGCAGCGTCGGCACCTGTTTGTGTGCTTGAAGCTCCGCTATAATCTTCTCCACTTACAGTAACATTTGCTTTAGCGTTATCCAATCTAATGTCACCTACAGTGTTCCAGCCGGATGGAGCAGAGTACTGGTTAACTGAGCCTACAAATTCTGTATAACCCCATCCTTCGGAAAGTGCATCATACTCTGCGTCTCTGTTTGTGAACTTAGAACTGCCTAAGTAAACTTCCAACGTAGCTGTTCCTGAAGGGAGTGTTGGAAATTTCCATGTATAAAAATCGCTGGTACTTGCGCCAGATCCTTTTTTCATTTAGCTCACCTTTTTTTTATTTGTTGTTGGATTGAAGGTTGGTTATTAATCTAGTACTTATTAAATTTCACCTCCTTTAGGAATTTTTACAATATTAATATATCAACCAAAAATTGATATTTTTTTCGCATTTTGTCCTAAATGCATAAAATAGTAATTATTTCCTATTATGATGTTTCTTCAAAATATTATTGAAATAGATTGTATACATCAGAGTTGGTTAGGCGGAGTGGGAGCGGAAGGGGCGTGGCTGCAACCGATAAAAAGCCCGTTCATTTTAACCTGGAAGACCCAATCGAAAAAGCAATGTTTGAATATTCCAAGACGATCAATTTTTCAGGTTGGGTAAAGGAGCAAATGAGGCCCGTTTTAGATTCCATAACCTGAACCTGAAACTCGCTAGTTCATCCTCTTCAATTACTGGCTGCTTAACAAGTTGCTTATCTAATTGGTGTTGATAGAGTAATGTTACATGTTCCGGCAATATGAATTTCATACCGAACGGATCTTCTAGTCTGCCTGCCAAAATGAAAACCTCCGCGAAATAGGAACATATGTTTCTATTTTGCTACAAAACAGCCTATTCATGCAACAAGAAATAACGTACTTTTGTTCACTGAAAATAATGTTTTAGTATTAGACTGTGAAAATAAAGATTTAGACTAACTTTGAGTCCATTACGCGATTGGGAAGGTGATGAAGTTTTAGATTCCTTTACAGTGTTCCACTCCCTGAAACCCTGTTGTAAAAATGTAGAAACCAGAAAATACAAGCTTGACAAAAATTTTTATTTATGATATTATTAAATTTTAAGCTGTTGTAATTTAGTGTTGATTTGATATACTTCCTTTTGGAGTACCGTGGATTCAATTCCAAATAGGGGGGACATTCAAATGAAAGAAAACCAAGTTAGCCTAACTTCCATCATGACTGCCTATATTCGCGGCTATCACGCCACATATGATAGCCCAAAAATTTTTGATGATACTCTAGCCTATCAATTGATACCAGAGGAAAGACGTAAGCTCATTGAACAAGGCTTGTCGAGTGCTCTCAAGCAACAATCTAGCTCCGAGCAACCTACTGCTTTGAGATTCTTTTTACAATCAATGGGTTTACCCCAGGTGGTCAGCCGTTCAAAGTATACGGAAGAAACCGTTGAGAAGGTTGTTAAACAGGGACTGGAGCAGTATGTGATACTCGGGGCAGGAATGGATACGTTTGCTTTTCGACACCCGGAACTTTTGAAAAAAATTCGTGTATATGAGGTTGACCACCCGGCTACACAAACCTTTAAACGTAATCGACTGGCTGAGTTAGGTTGGGAAACTCCGCCAAATTTGCAATTTGTTCCGGTCGATTTCTCAAAAGAAAGTCTGGCAGAGGCATTCAATGAAGTCTCGTACGATCCGAAAGCCACAAGTATCTTTAGCTGGTTAGGTGTCACAATGTACTTGTCACGAGATGAAGTGTTCGCAACACTTCGTTCGATCACTGATATTGCCCCAACAGGAAGTTTAATTATATTTGATTACTTTGAAGCACAAGTAGCTGCTCGAAGTGCACAAAAAATTCGGGATGAATTGAAAAAGATAGGGGAACCGATAAAAACCGGCTTCGACCCGTCGACCTTGGCTTCTGATCTTGCAAAGATAGGGATCCGCCTCATTGAGAGCTTACGTCCAGTTGACATCCAAAATCGGTATTTCAATGGGCGAACGGACGGCTATCACGCATCGGAACAGGTGCATTTTGCGCTGGCCATGGTCGAATAGCGACAGAATAAGCCCTTCTACAAGCAGAGTTGAATGGTGACTGAAACAACAGCGGCAGTCTAGGACTGTATTTTCTGCTCCTAGATCTACCGCTGTTTTCTTTAATCGGATTAGTCTAAAACTAATTATACGGAGGCTACTGTTTAAAGAAAATAAAGTATTAGACCGTGAAAATAATGTTTTAGACTGAGAAAATATAGTATTAGACTGACTTTGAGGCCATTTCTTGAACGGGCAGAAATGTGAAATAAAGTACTGAATTAAGATGAGTTCCGGCTCCAGCTTGCAAACCGCCTCCAACAACAGGCTGTATTCCGTATGAACAGTAGGTGTACAAAGTCCGGATCCGGCTGCTCTCCCATAATGGCGACTTCTACATAACAGGAATGTTAGTTACATCGTGACGAGTTCGGGAGACAGCTGTCTACTGGAAGGATTTTAGGGGGAGATTGTTCCCCTGAATGCAAAGAGCACCAACTTATGGAGGAGGGTGCTCTTACTAACCGTAGTCGTTTAACGGGGAAGAGAGGAATACAGCTTATCCAAGTAAGCGACGGCCGCTTGCTCGGCATCTTCTTTTCGTTTGATTCCGCTGATACGGTCCCGTAAATCCCGATGCACGATGCCTCCTTTTTAGAAAGAAACAAATACACCACCATAAGCGTCTAAGAAAAAGATTTAACCATTTTTATAAAAATGATAATATGACATGGTTTTTCTAAGTGAATTCAATGAAAAACAATAATTACTTAACTCAACGATTCTTAAGAGAATCAAGGAGGTTTTATAGAAAAGTGAAGATAAAATTAATGACTTTGATTACATTCTTAACATTATCACTCTTTTCATCGTCAGCTACTGCCACAACATTTTCAGACGTACCTAATGATCATTGGGCAAAAGGAACTATTGAAAGAGCAGTAAATCAAGGGATCATAAAAGGATATCCGGGTAACCGCTTTGCACCAGATGAACATGTATCTGTTGCCGCATTTTTTACCATGTTGTCCAGAGCTTATCAAGTTCAGATTACTCCTAACAATAAGAAATTAGAACATTGGGCAGACTCGATTTATGAAGCCATCGAAAAATATCAATATCCTTATTCAAAATTACAGCAAAAGTATATAAATCGTTGGGAATCTAAGTTTCTCTATAGGGATCGGCCGATCACCAGAACCGAAGTAGCAGAAATCATTGCAGGGGCAGATGGGGTGAACTATCGCGGGGATTTTGCAGTTCATTATATTCTCAGCCAAGGCTACGCAAGCGGAAAACTCAACGGGCAAACGAGCATATTATCCTATCATGGCAAGAGTTTCTTAACCAGAGCAGAAGCGGTAGCATTTATTGAGAAATTAAAAACCAAGGGCTTAAAAGAACTTCGGGTTCGTCCTCAACAACCAAGTGATCCAAAGAAATTGCCACCATTACCTAATAATCAGTTCCCTGATCCAAAGGAAGGGGTTCTTCACGAAGTGTTGATGGATTATCCAGGGTATTATGTTGAACCACTCCATCCAAATGTCAATTCCATGTTTAGGGCTATTCAGCGAGAGATTATCCCTGCAGAAAAAAATGGAGATGATGCAAAGCTCGAACTACTCATCCTTTTTGAAGATCTTACGGAGTTTGGTGACGATTTTCATGGTTTTAGGAATGAAGAGGACGTGCACCTTGGTGGTCTTTCTTCAATTGTTATCTCTGATTTCGAAAACGACAACGCGGTTCTGATTGCCATAGATACCTTCCGTCGATTTGATATCGAACCCCCTCCTCGTTTTCTCGAAATCATCAAGGAGGTAATGACATTCAAACAGAAAAAAGTAGTTCCGTATGACGGAGGGCAATTTATTATAGTCTATCAAGGAAGTCAGTTAACGATTTCTTTGCAGAAGAAATGAATTCAAAAATTTCTGTTTCGGATAAATATACGTTAGTTCAATTAAAACAACGGTAGTCTAAGACTTTATTTTTGAAGTCTGAACTGCACCCCGTCAAGTAGACAGTACAAATAATAAAAATTTAGGCGGCCTTGGTCCTGAACTCCATCGGACTGAGGCCGTTTAGTTTTGATTGTAATCGTTCGTAATTGTAAAAGTGGATATAGGCCTCAATATCTCTCTCAAGCTCCTCAAAAGTATGGTACGTGTGCAAATAGTACTTCTCACATTTGAGGGTCCCCCAAAAAGATTCCATTGGGCCGTTATCGATACATCGTCCCACACGGGACATGCTCTGGATTATGTTGTTGTCATCCAAAAGTTTCTTAAATCCCAAGGAAATGTATTGGTAGCCTCGGTCGCTATGAAGCATGGGGCTGCTTCCTGCAAGGCCCGTTTCAACGTCTGGAATACAAGTGGATTGTTATTGGAACGCCCTAATACAAAGGCGACGATTGATTTATCATGAAGGTCGAGAATAGCACTTAAATACGCTTTCTGGCCGTTACCGTACTTGAATTCCGTTACAATTGACGGCGCTTCTGTAGGTATTCTACCTACGCCTTTAGATAATCCCTTTCTTCCTCCGAATATCATTTGAATGTTCGACCTTTTTAGGCATAACAAAAAGTTAGGTGGGCTGGCTTTTGACACTGTCTACTCAAAGGGGATATTACCAATATATCGGGCTTTTCCTTTTGCACTATTTAATGCCGAGGCTTCGCTTTTTTCGAACGAGCGTGGATATGTTCACTTGCAGCTTATCCGCACACTGCTGCATGGTGTCTGTCTCCTTCAAGACACGTTGGATATACGCTCGTTCAAACCGTTCGACCGCTTCTTTTAGCGGCAATAGCTCATCCATTTTAGCGAGTTGGAGCGGCAGAGCTGTCTGTTGGGTATTGCGAATAGACGCTGGCAACTGGTCAAAGGTAATTCGCCCATTTTCACACATATGGAAAGAACGTTCCACCACATTTTTCAGCTCGCGTGTATTCCCTGGCCAATCATAATCCATCAGCGCCTCCAACGCATCTGTTTCGATGCGCATCTCTTGCTGGTACTTCCATTCGAGCTTTTTCAAATAGTAGAAAATGAGAGCCGGAATATCCTCGCGGCGTTCGCGCAAGGGTGGAATGGTGAGAGAAAGTACGTTTAGCCGGTAGAACAAATCCTGCCGAAAACGCTTTTGTTCCACCATCGCTTCCAGGTCACTATTGGTGGCAGCGATGATCCGCATGTTAACTTGACGCGATGTTTTCCCCCCGAGTCTGCGAATCCGTCCATCCTGTAACACATTCAAGAGCTTTACCTGTAAAGGAAAAGGGAGGTCTCCAATCTCATCGAGAAAAATGGTTCCTCGATCCGCCAGCTCAAACAATCCCTCCTTTGACTGACTTGCCCCCGTAAAGGCGCCTTTCTCATAGCCAAACAATTCTGACTCGAGCAAATGCTCGGGAATGGCCCCACAGTTAATCTTGATAAATTCCCCTGTTCGTCCGCTTTGAGCGTGAATGTAGTTCGCCATGACATCTTTACCGACACCAGACTCGCCTAGCAAGAGGATGGGGGAGTCGTTGGTCGCAAAGCGTTTGGCGAGTGAAGCGATTCGATGCATAAGCCCACTGCGATAAATGATCTGCTCGTCAAAGTCACCATCGGTTTGGATATGCTCCAGAGCCCTTTGATACGCCGAGCTGATTTGACGTGTTTCTTCCAGCTCCTTCTGAAGCTGATTCAGCTCTGTGACGTCACGCACATTTCCCACTACAAACAATAATTCCTGGTTTGCATCGAGCAGCGGAGTAGCCGTGTTAATCGCTTGCCGACCGTTTGCATAATCGATCACGACACTATGGGTTTGTTTTGTCAAAATCGTTCGTACAGCAGAAGAGTCAGGAACAAGATGCATTTCTTTTTGCTCCATAAAGCTAAAATTATTCAAGATATCGGCGGGAACTCCGGTGATGTTCAAGTACGCCTCGTTGTAGAGCAGGACGTACCCGTTACGGTCACAGATCGCCAATCCATCGTGAGACGTACTGAAGATGGTCGTCAGCAATTTTGCGAGTTCATGATTGTCACTGGCTTGGAAATACTTGGTTTGGTACATCGAAGTCCTCCTAAGCAGGCTTGTAAACGGAATAATCAGAATTAATCATCCATGCGCAATTGTGCATATGCAAAAATGATCATTTTCGAATCGTTTTGTTGTGAAATCGCTTTCAAATCTTTGGCATGCTACTTGCTCTTCTATAAGTACGAAAGCAGAAGCAAGACGAGCAGAATCACATTATCGAAAGACACCGAGGTGTTTTTCAGCGAAAAAGAGAGGGATGTTTCCATGTCTTCATTATATCAGGTATTGAGTCCAGCAGGTGAGCTGGTTGGTGATCTCAAGGGACAATTAGACGAGGCGACGATGATCAAGATGTATGAAAATATGGTGCTGGTTCGCCATTTTGACCGCAAGTCGATTAACCTGCAACGACAAGGAAGAATGGGTACGTATGCGCCCTTTGAAGGGCAGGAAGCTTCGCAAGTAGGCAGCGCGATGGCATTAACTCCAGGAGATTGGCTTTTCCCAACCTACCGAGACCATGCGGCAGCGATCGTCCATGGTCAATCCATGGCACGGGTGTTCCTTTATTGGATGGGACACATGGAAGGGAGTATCAGCCCGAAGCATTTGCACATCATGCCACCCTGCGTACCGATTGCGACTCAAATAGTTCATGCGGTAGGGACTGCTTGGGCGAGCAAGCTGCAAAACGAAAAGCATGTCAGCATCGCCTACTTTGGTGACGGAGCAAGCTCAGAGGGCGATTTTCATGAAGCATTGAATTTTGCTGGCGTATTTCAAACGCCGACCATCTTTTTCTGTCAAAACAACGGCTTCGCGATCAGCGTCCCGTTTTCACAGCAGTCTGCATCGAAAACAATTGCACAGCGTTCGGCGGCTTATGACATCCCTGGGGTTCGGATCGACGGCAATGATATCTTCGCTGTTTGGCTGACCATGAAAGAAGCCATGCAACGTGCGTTAGAAGGCAAGGGACCGACGTTGATCGAAGCTGTGACATTCCGCTATGGCGCACACACAACCGCAGATGATCCGAAAAAATACCGGGATCAAGAGAATTTGTCCGAGGAATGGCGTCAAGAACGCGATCCACTCCAACGTCTGCGTGTATTTCTGGAGAATCAAGGGTTGTGGAATGAAACGAAGGAAGCAGAGCTGATTGCACGGGTGAATGAACAGATCGACGCAGCTCTTGTCGAAGCGGAGAGCTATCCGAAGTCCAAACCGGAAGACATGTTCAAGCACGTCTACGCTGAACCATCGTGGATGGCAACGGAACAGGAGAGCGAGCTCGTCAAGCCAACGAAGCAGGAGGGAATCCCAGCATGAAACGCAAACTGACGATGATTCAAGCAATCACGGAGGCCATGGATCAAAAATTGGCAGATGATTCACGCGTCATGCTGCTCGGCGAGGATATTGGTGTGAATGGTGGTGTGTTCCGGGCAACGGAAGATTTGATTCACAAGTACGGCCCGGACCGTGTAGTAGACACGCCGCTAGCTGAGGCGGGAATAATCGGAGCAGCAATCGGCCTTGCCATGAACGGGAAAATTCCTGTGGTCGAGATTCAATTCCTTGCCTTTATTTATCCAGGCTTTGAGCAAATTGTCTCTCATGCTGCACGTATGCGCTATCGTACTCGCGGACAGTACCATGTACCGATGGTCATACGCACGCCGTACGGGGCAGGGATTCGCGGGCCTGAGCTGCATTCGGAGAGTGTCGAAACGTTTTTTGCTCATGTCCCCGGCTTGAAGGTTGTGGCACCAAGCACACCTTATGATGCAAAAGGCTTGTTGATTGCCGCAATGGAAGATCCCGATCCGGTCATTTTTTTGGAGCCGACCAAGCTCTATCGCGCATTTAAACAAGAGGTTCCAGAAGAAATGTATCGAGTGCCCATTGGAAAAGCGAAGGTCGTCCAGGAAGGCTCGGATGTATCCATTTTTGCTTGGGGAGCGATGCTGCGTGTCGCGGAGGATGCTGCGAAACAGATCGAGCGCGAAAACGGCTTGAGCTGTGAAGTCATTGATCTGCGCACGCTCTATCCATTGGATCGGGATACGATTATAGCCTCGGTCAAAAAGACTGGACGCGCAGTTGTCGTACACGAGGCGCATAAGACTGCTGGGTTGGGTGCAGAGATCATCTCCATAATCAATGATGAAGCATTGATCTACATGAAGGCTCCCGTGAAACGGATTACCGGATTTGACGTGCCCGTCCCGCAATTCAGCATCGAGGATGACTATTTGCCAACGGCTGAACGCGTGAAGGACGGAATTATGGAAACGGCTACGTTTTAAGAGAAGGAGCGAGTCATATGGTTGAGTTCAAGCTTCCTGATGTGGGAGAAGGCATGCATGAAGGAGAAATCGTAAAAGTACTGGTTCGCACGGGCGAATCCGTTCAACAGGATCAGCCACTGCTGGAGGTGCAGACAGACAAGGTGAATGCCGAGTTGTCTGCCCCAGTGACTGGTATCATCCGTGAAATCTTCATATCGGAAGGGGAAACCGTAGAAGTCGGAACTACCCTTCTCGTGATCGATGCAGGTACGGAAGCAAAGAAGGAAGAGACAAAGCTTCCAGAAAAGGTCGTAAACCCGGATAAGACAGTCAATTTTGCGCCAGCTCGTGCTGATCACCGCCGCTCATTGGCTACGCCGTACGTTCGGCAGCTGGCACGGGAAATGAAGATTGATATTGAGTTGGTCACGGGTACAGGAGCAGCAGGGCGTGTGACGGAAGAAGATTTGCGCCAATTCGCCAATCGACTGCAAAAATCAGTACCAGCGAAGTTTCCAACGTCGGCTACTGGCAATGAGCGTCTGTTGGAGGCAAGTACGGTGGAGGTTGAGACTGAACCGGTTGTTCAGCCGAAAACAGGAACCACTACTCGTGCAGCCACCTCGTCGCAGGGAGATATCGAACGGCTACCTTTAAAAGGCATTCGGAAAAAGATTGCCGAGCATATGGTGAAATCAGTCACAATCATTCCGCATGTTACTTCTGTCGATGAGCTGGAGATGGATCTGCTTCGTGCTTTACGCGAAAAGTTAAAGCCACATGCGGATAAGCGAAATATCAAGCTGACCTTCTTGCCGTTCTTTATCAAGGCGCTAGTCATCGCACTGAAGGAATTCCCGACGTTGAATGCGTCGATTGACGACCGTACGAATGAAATCCTGCTCAAGCGCTTTTACCATATTGGCATTGCAACCGATACGCCTGAGGGCTTGATCGTACCAGTCATCAAGGATGCAGACCATAAATCGATTTTTCAACTCGCAGAAGAAATCGATCAACTGGCAAGATTGGCACGCGAAGGCAAATTGACGATGGAGCACATAACAGGTGGCACCTTCACGATCAGCAATGTAGGTCCAATCGGGGGACAGCAAGCAACTCCAATCATTAATCACCCGGAAGTAGCCATTATCAGTTTGCACAAAATGGAGAAGCGCTGGGTCGTACGTGAGGATGAAGGCGTTATTCGCTGGATGATGAACCTGTCACTTTCGTTCGATCATCGCCTGATCGATGGCGTGACGGCGGTACGTTTTACCAACCGGATCAAGGAGCTGCTGGAAGATCCGAATCTATTGTTTGCGGAGATGGTATAAATGGTAGTCGGCGAAGTAGCAGTCGAAACAGATGTGGTTGTCATCGGTGGTGGGCCAGGAGGTTATGCAGCCGCTATTCGTCTCGGACAGCTGGGGAAATCGGTCGTTCTGATTGAAAAGGAAGTACTGGGTGGAGTCTGCTTGAATCGCGGATGCATTCCGTCGAAAGCTTTGATTCATACAGCAGGCGAATACCACAAGCTCAGTAGTCTGAATAAGCTGGGAATCCAACTGCCGACGGGGAAAGCGACCTTCCATATGCCGAGCTGGCAGACGTGGAAGTCTTCTGTCGTTGCTCAACTGAACAATGGGGTCGATTATCTCTGTGAGGCTAATGGGGTTACAGTCGTGAAGGGGACAGCGACATTTCTCTCGAGTGATCGAATTGGCGTAGAGACGGGTGGCGATTTTGAAACGTACAAATTCAAACAAGCGATTATCGCGACAGGATCACGTCCATTCATTCCATCGTTTTTGAAAATAGACGGAGAATATTTTCTGGATTCTACTGATATACTGGCATTGGATAAAATACCGGAAACACTGGCCATAATCGGTGGCGGCTATATTGGAATGGAGCTAGGGATGGCGTTCGCCAAGCTTGGATCACAGGTGACCGTCATTGAAGCAGCCGAGCGCATTTTGCCGCAAACAGCTGCCCATCTCTCTTTGGAAGTGCTCAAGCAGGCGAAACAGCTCGGGATGACGGTGAAGATCGCGACAAAAGTAGAGAAGGCTGAGGTAACGAACGGAAGAGTCACGCTTGCATGCACTTCAGAAAAGAACGGTTCCGAAAGTATCACCGCACATAAAACGCTCGTCACGATAGGGCGAGTGCCTAATACAGGTGAACTCGGACTTGCTCAGGCGGGAGTAGAAATGGACGAGCGCGGCTATATTCCCGTGACATCGACTGGCAGTACGAACAAGGCGCATATTTACGCCATCGGCGATGTAACACCTGGCCCTGCGTTAGCCCATCGTGCGACGAAGCAAGGGATTGTGGCAGCCGAGGTGATCGCAGGGCTGCCTAGCAGCGTAGACTCCCCTTACGTTCCATATGTGATTTTTACCGAGCCGCAAATAGCGGGTGTGGGGATGACACGCGAAGAGGCAGAGCTTCAAGGATACAAGGTCAAGTCAGCGGCGTTCCCTTATCGGGCGAATGGAAGAGCACTCGCCATGGATGAAGGAGAAGGTTTTGCAGAAGTGATAGTGGATCAGGAAAGCCATTTATTGTTGGGAATGCACGTTGTAGGTGCTGATGCATCGAACCTGATCGGGGAGGGTGTGCTGGCACTTGAGCTTGCTGCGCGTGTAGAAGATGTGGCGTTAACCATGCATCCGCATCCCACTTTAAGCGAGGTATGGCTGGAGGCTGCCGAAGCGGCGTTAGGTCATGCTATTCATATCGTAAACAAATCAAAAGTAGCTGTGAGCAAATAGATCTACTATCGTGAAACCTTAAAGATACGTGACGGATATTCATAACAATGATCAGCCTCGAAGCCTAACAAGATTAGCATTTGCATGAATGTGCTACGCTGGAATTAATCTCGTGCAAAGGATGTGTGGTCATTATGAAATTGAATCACGTCAATCTTACCGTTACGGATGTTCCAGCTGCTTCTGATTTCCTGGAGAAATATTTTGGCCTGAAAAAGTTAGATACGTCGGATGATGCCCGTGGCGATAATTTTGGGGTCCTCTTTGACGATAACGGCCTGGTGTTTACCTTGATGAAGGGTGCCGAAGTCCAATATCCCAAGACATTCCATATCGGCTTCATTCAGGAGAGCGAAGAGAAAGTAAATGAAATCAATCAACGCTTAAAAGAAGATGGTTACCAAGTGGCACCGCCAGTAAGATCGCATGGCTGGACGTTTTATGTGAAAGCTCCTGGTGGATTTACGGTTGAGGTACTTGCGTAACGCGTATGCACATAGTTCGAAAGCCTTCTTTTTCTCATAAGAAAAGAGGGCTTTCTTTTTATTGTTTAAACATCCGGTAAATCAGAAGGGGTGGGCGATAAGTTGCAACGCCCACCACAGGCTACGATAGAAAGACATTTTTTATACTTGCAGGCTCTCTTTCTTCCCATAATGGAATCCCATTTGATACGCACGGTCCAGCAGCAGCTCGATATGCGCAGGATTTTGCGCCAAGGTGTCATAAAGGAATTCAACCCTCGAGTCGTCGATTCCGACGTAACTGGAGATTCCGACATTGAGGTGATGCGCTATCATTTGGTCATAATTTCTTTTTTGAAAATGATCTTCAGGAGCAGCAGCGAGACCGATCCACAATGCATGCTTATGGTGCAGTTTACGTGAGCCATAGGCAAACCCGTTGTTCCAGACGCGATCGATATATCCTTTCAGCATGGCTGGCATGCTGAACCACCAGATCGGAAAAATGAAGGCTAACGCGTCGTGTTTTCTCATGCGCTCCATTTCAATCTCGACCTCTTCGGAATATTTCTTATCTCCGTTGTTCCAATCTGGCTCATCTTCCTCCCATAAAACAGGGTGAAAACCACTGCGATGCAAATCCAAAACTTCAACCTCATGTCCTGCATCTTTTAGGCCCTGTACGAAACGTTCTGCAACGGCAAAGGTCAAGGAATTGGTTCGTGGATGGGTAACAACTGTCAATACTTTCATTTTCATACACCCTCTATTTCTGTAGGAATTTGTACACCAAAATCTTTGATGCGATCGATAGCAAAACTTACAAGTAAGGTGCTGGTATATCCGTATCATGCACCATATAATGAATTGTGAAAAGTACGCACTTTTTTGTGCTTTTAATACCAAAAAGTAACATAGGAACAAAAAGGTTCCTGTCAAAATCGTAAGTAATGAGGGAGGATAGCCAATCGATGAGACCAAAGCTCAAACATACATACCAAATTCCTTCTGAAGCAACACTAGATGTTTTAGGTGGCAAATGGAAAACCTTGATTTTATGTCAGTTATACTACGGGCCAAAAAGAACGAGTGAATTGAAGAAACAAATGCCGGACATTAGCCAAAAAATCCTCACTCAGCAGCTTCGCGAGCTAGAAGAGGATGGAATCGTCATTAGGACCGTGTACAGCCAAGTACCGCCAAAGGTTGAGTATGAATTAAGTGAATTGGGAGAATCGCTCAAACCAATCATGGATCTCATGTGTGAATGGGGTGAACGTTACCTACGCGGGGAAATACCAGGCAAAGAGTCTTAAATACCGATCGGTCGAAGGAGGAACAATCACGTGCATTCCCCCTTGTTTCCAATTGCAGACCCTGCAAAAACGCGGTTAGATAGAGAGCTATTCAAGGAATTTGACAGAAAGATCAGAAATGAAAAGATCGTCAGCTGCCTCATTATTCAAGATGGTTATCTGGCTTACGAATACCATAAAAACAAGAAGCAAGCGCAAAAGCTTCAAAAGATCAATTCCTGCACGAAAAGCTTTATTTCGGTGCTCATTGGAATCGCATTGGATCAAGGACTGATCGCTGGTTTGGATACACCTATCTCTTCCTACTTTCCTTATTTAGAGCAAAAGTCTGTCGATCCCGTTAAACGTTCCATTACCTTGTTTCATTTGCTCACGATGACACCTGGTTTTGATTGGCCAGAGTTCGGCGAGTGGCAATCATTTCCCCGGATGCTCTACAGTTCGGATTGGGTGCGATTTGTGCTGGATCGGCCGCTTCTTGACCAACCTGGAGAGAAGATGAATTACAATTCTGGTTGTTCGCATTTATTGTCTGCCATCCTGCAAAAGGCAACAGGAATGAGCACATATGATTTTGCCAAAAAGCATCTCTTTCAGCCTCTAAACATCAAAGACTCGTATTGGTATTCTGACGGACAGGGTATTCATAACGGGGGAGACGGATTACGCCTTACTTCGCGTGATATGGCAAAGCTAGGAATACTCTATCTGCAAGGCGGTCAATGGCAAGAAGTACAAATTGTTTCAGCAGCATGGGTTCAAGAATCCATTCAGCCAAAATTTCGGACATACGAGAGGATTGGGTCTTACGGCTTGCATTGGTGGAGTGAAAGAATCGATTCAAGGAAGGATTGGACAGAGGACAACTTCTATTATTTTGCCCTTGGCTTTGGAGGGCAGTACATACTGATAGTCCCTTCGCAAAAGATGATTGTTGTGTTCAGCAGTGAGCTGTACGACCATTCTTTGCGGCCTCTTGCTTTATTCAGAAAGTACATACTTGCAGCGGAATAGAGCGAAAACCAGTTCAGGGCACGAGCAGGTCCTTCGAACTGGTTTCTTTTTACATGAAACATTTTATTTGGGTGGTGCGTCTGTATGGACAAGAGTTGACTGGCAGAATGGCTAGCAGGAGGAAGATGTTGCTGTACACAGATGCGCAGGATTTGCCAAGCCCGTCCAAGGATGCATTCAAATAAAGCATCAAGCAGGATACAAGTGGATAAGGAAGGTATTGTGTACCCATAATACCTTTGACAGACAACAAAGAATTCGGGGTGTTTAGAATGAAAAAATGGAAACTGTTATCGCTCATGCTGATTACTGCAATGGGGTTAAGTGCATGTGGCGGTGCTGCTGCACCGGATGTGCTGGAGCAAGTAGAGATTGTGCCGAAACCTACGTTTACAGTAGGGAGTGAAGTCATCTTGAAAGCAAATCACCAACCGGGAATGCAAGGGGCAAAAGCAAAAATTGTGGGGGCTTACGACACAACCGCCTATTCAGTGACCTATACACCTACAACGGGTGAGCCCCCTGTGAAGGGTTATAAATGGATCATTCAAGAAGAAATCAAGAACCATATCCAGCAACCGTATAATCCAGGAACGGAAGTCGTCTTGAAGGCGGATCATGTGAAAGGGATGCTCGACGCATCAGGTAAACTCGATACAGCAAATACAACGACGGTCTATATGATCGATTACACTCCCACGACAGGGGGAGGAGAAATAAAGAACTACAAATGGGTAACGGAAGATGAGATATCACCAGTCAAATGATCGATACCATCCTCTTATGAAAAAAGGCAGCTGTGGCTTTTCAACGCCAAAGCTGCCTTTTCTGCTTTTCCATTGATACGAGCTGTTTGATGTTACATGCGACGAGACTTCCATTCCGTGATCATTTGATTGAGAGATTCCCTGTATAGCTCAATTGCTTCCAGCATCTCATGGAATCGCTGCATAACTAGCTCACTTTCCTTCAAATTTTCAATTTGCATTCCTTTTTCTATGATATTCTTTAATGACAGGATTCGCTCTAAACCCTGTATAAACTCTTCCTCAATTGCATCTGGTGCCATGATGTAATAGCTCACACGGTCGCCTGTCACACTCTTTTTTTCCGCGATTCCAATTTTTAAAAGCATGCGGATGTTGGTAGACACACTTCCTATACTGACTTGCAATGTTGTGGCAATCTGCTCGGATGAAAGGGGTTCCTGAGAGACCATCAACAGTCCAATAATCCGGCCAGCAATTCTGGATAACCCTTGATTTTCGTGATGGAGAGCCATTTCTTCAATCAATTGCATCGTTTCTGCCGTTAATTTGTCCAACTTCATGACTCCTTTTTCCTCGTTTTGCCCGATTTCCATGCTTTTGTCTATTATACTACCAATAGTCATCGCTTTCTTCAGAAAATACCAAAAGAAAATGCGCCTGTTCTGCTGACAGGCGCTCGGATCATTCATGATTTTAGTGGCGTGGTAGTGCTTTCATGGGTTTGACGAAGATACTCCATGATCATCAAGGCAGAACCTAGCTGGACAGCGCACAATTCGCGCAGCGGACGCATGGACCAGTTAAAAAAGGAGAGTAGCTCTTGTAAGCCTTGATTCAGCCATTTTTCTGAATCTGCTCGAATCTCTGAAAGGGTGATGTTGTCGGGCTGGGCATCCAGCATGCGGATCAGCATGCTACAGCAGCATAGAGAACTCCATAAAGTGCGTAATTTCAGGTCAAACATTTCAGCTACTGTTGCGAAGCGTGCTAAAGCTGCATCATTTTCAGCTGATTGTAAATGATGGGATCGAACATCCTCCATACCGATCAGAAAATCCTCTACAGACCGCTGAAATCTGGTTGGTACCGTTATGAATGCCTGTGCGCTTTTGTACTGTTTGGATAAAAAAGCAATCTGTTCACCTTCCAGTTTGGCTATGTCCAGCGTAGCATCCTTGTAACTATGAGTGGTTTCAGATTTATCTCCCATCCTTGGGTCCGTAAACAACGATATTTCCGAAACAAGGCAAAAGGTACGGTAACGTGTCCCAGCATAATCGCGGGATGAGCCCCCCATGAGGATTGCTTTCGCAGGGTCTTCTCCAGGAGGCAGGATACTTTGGTAGTAATCGTACATAGAAGACAGCTCAGGTAGCTGATAAAAACCGGGTTGGATAGGGGGCATGAATGGTGCCTCCGGTTCACCGATCATCAGCGGTAATTGATGATCATGGGTCAGTTTTATGATCTGTTCACACAATGCATCGGGAAGAGGGGTTGATACATAATAAAACGTTCCAGTTTGATCGGAGCTGTGCAAGCTGTTGAGGAAATGCGGCTTGGCTTCATCAATCGCCCGCATAAATGCTACGGTTTCAGGAATGGGCTCGCTGAAGCTCAACGTTTTATAGGCATACGGGAATGTCCATTCAACTTGTTCGAGCATACTGGGACGATAGTAGCAGCGGATGTAACGATCTGGAGAAAATGGGCCGTCGTACCAACCTTCATTCAGTCGGCAACCATCTACGTCGATTTCTTTGATGATATAGAATGTATAATCCATTTGCTCTAATAGGGCAGAATCCTCACATAGTTTTTTGCTGAGATACTCTAACGATAGAGCTCCAATCGGTTCATTTGGATGCGGACAACCCACAAACAGCGCGCGATGCTGGCCATTTCCAATTCGCAGCATGAGGATTGGGTGTCCTTCTGTTGAGTGACCAATGGTACTGAGGGTAACAAGATCTGGATAGGCGGCAGCTAATTCACGGGAAGAGGTGTCCAATTCCTCAATGGTTAGAAAATGTGAAAAATCAGGCATTTCTTGCAGCAGTTTTTGAATGAAATCAGTCAAGCTCCTCACTCCTTTTTTTGATATGGATAAGAAAGGATGAAACCAAAGCGATTGCTGCACCTACTAGCAACAGGGAAAAACCGGCTTGAAAAGAGAACGCCTGTATGAATGCGCCCATCGCGATTGGTGTAAGAATACTTGCCAGTTTTCCTCCGGTTAACAGAATTCCACTAGCAGTGCCCAAAGCATCTGAGGGGATGATACGCATGGTAAGTCCAAGAATGGGTTGAGTGGTAAAGGATAGAAAAAACAAAGAGATCGACTCAAACAACAGAAACTGGTTGACATGTTCTGAAAGGATCATGAGCGTAAGGAAAATCGTTGAGAACAGAAGGGACGGAATGACCAACGTTCGAAACTTTTGATGAAAATAACGGTCAAACAACCAGCCGCCTGCCAAATTACCAAGCATGGAAATGAGAAGAGGAAGCGATGAGTATAAGCCTGATTGGGTAATAGCGAGATGCTTTTCCGTTGTTAAGTAGGTAGGTACCCATGTCAAGCAGCCAACCATCACGATTTGAATTCCGCAGAGCATACTTGTTAGTTTCAGCAAATGCTCATTACGCAAAAGAGATAGGAAAGGGATAGGTTTCGGTTTTGATGCTGAGCTTGAAGGTGGTTCCATTACGAAAGGACGGGGAAGGAATATCCAGAGAATGGGGGCCAAGAGCAGGCCGATTGATGCTGTAAAAAAAGCAGCTTCTTGCCATCCCAGTATCGCAATCAATGGTGCTACGAGAAAAGGGGCAAGTCCAGTCCCAATAGGTTCGGCTGTTGAAACGATGGATAAAGTGGTTGTACGGATGTTTGCAGGTGTTCGTTCGGCAATTGCTTTTAACATAGCAGGCATAAGTGGGGCATCGATAAACCCCAACAAAAAGCGGACAACGAGTAAGGCTACAAAACCTGTGACCGCCCCTGTAAGCGCAGTCAATATTGCCCACAGTACCAAATTGATTACAATAATTTGCTTCGAGCCTCGTTTATCAGCAATGATCCCTCCTGGAATGGTAAAAATCGCGAAGCCTAAAAAATAAACACTGATGATCGCGCCTTGCTCCACTGGATTCAGATGAAATTCCTCTCCAATAAGTGGAAGTGCCATAATGATGCTGTACGTGCCAAGAACTCCAACGAGTATAGTGACAAACAAGAGCACAGCACTAATCGAAGTAGCCTTTTTCATGTGCATCACTTCCTAAATGATGTTATGTGTATTATCTTAATTAAATTCAGTTATTTTAGTCAATACTGAAATTACTGAAATCAATGAGCCGCTGAGAGCTGCAATTCGAATAACGAAAACGACCTGTGGTTGCATGAATGGTTTTCCATCATGCTACCTACAGGTCGTTTATTTATCTCAGTTCGCAATTGTATGAATTAGTACTTTCTCGTGAGGATTCGAGAATTGGTCCCGTCTACAGTGATTTCCCAGCCTCTTGGGATTTCATAAGCAAAGGCTGGCGAGGGATGCTTGATCGCTTCAATGCTGGATTCAGTAGGGATACTGGTGATATTTACGATATGTTTTTCAAAGAGATTTAGATTTACCACGACCCAGCCATATGGTACAGGTTGGCTGGTACCAACCCATTTATTCTCCAGCTCATGAGGCTGGTACCGTTTTTTATTCTCATTTCTGATATCTATATAAGCCTGTCTCTTGCTGTTATAACCTCGACCGATTTCTACCCAACCAGAAGGGATGTTAAAGCTTAAGCTTCTTTCCACTTGCCCATAATTAGCGCCATTAATATATTTTGCTACTTCATATCCAAGCTGTGTTCCACGATGTGGCTCTTTTTCAATCGAAATCCATCCATTCGGAAAAAACGTATCGTATGCCACTACTAACGTATCACCATACCGCCAGTTTCCTTCAAAGATATTTTTTTGTGGACGGACGATAAAGTCTTTTCCTTTTGCTACCACATCTGTTGCTTGAGTCGGGACTAACAGGAATGTGGATGCCAAGACGAGAATACCCAGACTTCTTACCACGTTTTTCATTATTTACTCCTCCATATGAATGCAATAAGTATAAAATTTCAATAAGTATGATAATTCTAAACAGATTTGAAATACCCTTCTCTTTATGGAAAAAAATTCCTGTTCGGAAATTGTTGAGCAAGACAATTGGTCCAATGGGACACGAGTTTTCGATAGAAGCACAGTAAAAAAACGGAAATATTACTTGTTGAAACGTACAAATGAATATGATATGATGCTGGTAACTTAATGACTGGAGCTGAAGAGTATAATGGATAATTTTCTTGCTTAAAAAATAAAACAAACAGCGATATCTTTCGCGTGTTTTATTCTTTATGTGCAAGAAAGTTACTTATATCTCTTCACTCAAACAATATATCCTTATCTGACTTCTTTTTTTTGAGTTGGATTTGCTGTATTTATTTGAGCTACAAGAGAGTAACTTTCTTGTAGCTTTTCTATTTTTTGCATACAGGGGGATGGTTGTATGTCATTAATCAGTGTAAATAACTTGACGTTTGCCTATGAAGGCAGTTTCGATAACATTTTTGAAAACGTGAGCTTCCAAATCGATACAGATTGGAAATTGGGCTTTACGGGAAGAAACGGTAGGGGGAAGACAACTTTTCTCAACCTGTTGCTTGGTAAATATGAATACAGCGGAAAGATTAGTGCTCATGTCAGCTTTGAATACTTTCCATTCCAAGTCGAGAACAAAGAATATCTGACCCTTGATATCGTTCAAGACATTGTCCCGGACTATCAGTTATGGGAATTAATGAGAGAGTTCTCCCTCTTAAAGGTTTCAGAGGATGTGCTATATCGTCCCTTTGAATCTTTGTCCAACGGGGAACAAACAAAAGTGATGTTAGCCGCCTTATTTCTAAAGGAAAACAGCTTTTTGTTAATTGATGAGCCAACGAATCACCTCGATATGCATGCAAGGGAGCTCGTCAGTGATTATCTCCATTCCAAAAGCGGTTATATTCTGGTGTCCCACGACCGAGCATTTCTAGACAACTGTGTCGACCACATCCTGTCCATCAACAAGACGAACATCGAGGTGCAAAAAGGAACCTTCTCCGATTGGTGGGAAAATAAACAGAGACAGGATAACTATGAACTTGCTGAAAACGAGAAGCTCAAAAAAGACATTAAACGCTTGTCGGACGCAGCTAAACGTACAAGCAACTGGTCAGACGCTGTGGAAAAGACGAAAAATGGAACATTGAATTCCGGTTCCAAAGTAGACAAAGGGTATGTCGGCCATAAGGCTGCGAAAATGATGAAGCGCTCCAAGTCGATTGAGCAAAGACAGCAATCCGCTATTGATGAAAAATCGAAGCTGCTGAAAAACATTGAAAACCAGGAAAGCTTAAAGATTGCACAGCTTGCTTATCATAAAAATCAACTGGCGGAACTGGAGAAGGTTTCGATTTATTACGGAGAGAAGCAAGTTTGCGCAGACGTCAGCTTTACGATTGAGCAAGGGGAGCGTATTGCGCTGGCAGGCAAGAACGGTTCAGGAAAATCCAGCATTCTCAAGCTCATTTGCGGAGAGAACATCGATTATACGGGCACCTTCCGAAAGGGGAGTCAACTGAAAATCTCGTATGTTTCTCAAGACACTTCCCATCTAAAGGGAAATCTCACCGACTTCGCGCGAGACAACGGGATCGAAGAGAGTCTGTTTAAATCGATTTTGCGCAAGCTGGATTTTTCCCGCGTGCAATTTGAGAAGGATATCTCCGCTTTTAGTGGCGGGCAGAAGAAAAAAGTACTCATTGCGAAAAGTCTTTGCGAGAAAGCACATCTTCATATTTGGGATGAGCCGTTAAACTTTATTGACGTCATTTCTCGCATGCAAATTGAAGAGCTGCTCCTTGAACACTCGCCAACGATTCTTTTTGTGGAGCATGACAGGGAGTTTTGCATTAACATTGCTACAAAGATCGTTGAATTGTAATGAGACGAAAAGTCTCTAAAAGGAAGAAGGTGGGGAAAACCGTTTCGTTTTCCTCACCTTCCTTTTTGTATAAGGAGAAGGTACTTTTCGAAAGGGAAATTTGAGCAATCGAGAAGAAATACTAAGCAGTGAAATGTGGTAATTTTTAGACAATACTTTTGAAAGAATGGCGGAGATCCAATGGGAAAAATAATTGCAAATGTAAGCAGCACATTGAATGGTATCTACACTGGGCCGACAGGAGAAGAAGACAATATGGTTAGTTGGGCGTTGCCTGGAATCATCGACGCCACAGATGATGGTCTTGCGTTCTTCCAGAGGGTTGACGCAATCTTGATGGGGCGAGTCACCTATGAAGGTTTTGCAAGCTATTGGCCGTTCCAAGTGGGTGATTGGGCTGATGCTATGAATAAGACACAAAAGTTTGTAGCAACCAATAATAGTGAGCTTACGGAAGTTCACTGGGGGGACTACGCCGATACGATTACACTCCTTCATTCTGATGTCATGAAGAAAATAAAGGAGCTAAAAAAACAAATCAAAGGTGATATCATTGTTCCTGCAAGCGCGGGTCTTGTTCAAAATTTGATTCATGCTGATTTGCTTGATGAACTCCGAATGATTATTCATCCGGTCTTAATGGGCAGCGGCAAATTTTACTTTGACAACATCCAAACACGACACGATATGAAGTTGATAGAAACGAAGCTGTACGGAAAAAGCGGATCCATCCAACTGCGTTATGAGATCGGAGAGGCACAATAAAAATAAAAAAGGCTGTTTAACAATCGGGTATTTTCTGGAGGAATAAAAAAAGTCCAATTTCTCAATTTTTATGGATGGAGAAATTGGGCTTTTTGTTTTTTGCTCTAATCCGTTCGTAAAGCAGGGTACACGAAAGTCTTTAACGTAACGCCCGTAAAGGAACAGCCAGAAGCCTTTGGATGACCACCACCACCGTAATGCTGGGCGATCACAGACAGATCCACGTCTTCTCGAATCGTTCGAAAGCTGATTCTGCCTTTCCCAGGATCGAGCATGGCGACGAAATCAATCATTTCTGCATTCTTACATAAGAAATTGCCTGTTGTGGAGTGATATTGTTCAAGGAAAACTACGCCCACTTGATACGTTTTTGGTTCGTCTAAATCGATTTCTACCGGAATCAGCTTCATTTGCTTCAGCTTTTTATGCTCAAATTCATCGATTCGTTTTTCTTCTGTATAGATGAGGATCGATTCTACTTCGTCAAATACGAACTGATCCGTATGATCACCTTCACTACGCAAGCGTCCCAGTACATTCTGAACAAACGTGTCTCGCTCGACCATATAGAATAAAATGTTCAGTTGATTAGCCTGTACAGTACCGGTTGCATCCCAGTCCCACGTATCAAACGCACGAACCAGCTCTACATAGTCAGAGAGAACGCCAGTGGGAGCCAGATACCCCTGGTTTACCAGGTAATCATAATAAAGGCTCGTTGCCGAAGTCTTTTTCCCTGATTCTTCCATGATAACCTTTGCCCATTCGTACTTGGAAGCCAGAGGAAGGGCGGTTGGGTGATGATCGATCAAGACAAACGCATGTCCCTGGTCGACCTTTTTCTGAATATGCGTTGCGACCTCGTCATTGGTACTTACGTCGGTAATTACAACATACATATCGGGAGAAAGCTCTTCCTCGATAAACTTCTGTACTTCTTGGTTGACAGTGTAAGGAGTTACTCCGCGGTAATCGACTTCTTGGTTGGAAAAAGCAATTTGACTCAGGATTGCACAGGATACGCCATCCAAGTCCTTGTCGCTGAAATGAATGATTTTTTGATGATTCATGAAGTATCTCCTTATGAATTGGCTCGTCGCTCAAATTGTACTGCCTTCAATCATCTTTCCCATTCAACAAGACGTGCTTGCACGAAGACAACAATTGGAGATTATTTACAATATGAATTTGATCTTCCTGCATCAAGGAAAACCCTCTTGATCCTGGGTCAATCGATCAAGAGGGAAGGGCATGACAAGCTATTTCCTTGTTTGATCCGGTTCCGATTGCACGATGGTTAATGCCGTATCGCCATCGGTCTCCACAAGGTGCTTCAACATTGACAACTTATTGTTCCAAAACTGCTCATAAAAGGAAAGCCACTGCTTTACTTCTGTCAGGGGACCGGGATGCAACCGATAAATTTTCTCACGGCCTACCTTATGTCCCGTAACCAAATCTGCGTCAGCAAGTATATGAAGATGCTTGACCACAGCAGTTCGGCTTATGGGGAAATGAGAGGTAATTGCTGAGATCGGCAATTCTTTTTCAGCTAGCAAGCGAAGGACTTCTCGACGAGTAGGGTCAGCGATCGCTTGAAATACATCAACCTTTTCTGCTGAAGCAGACATTTAGCCTTCCACAACCTTTTTCAGACGCTCATGAACAATTCCAACCCAACCTTGATTCATCTTCTCGCGAATCATTGAGCTCTTCGCGTTTGCTTTTCCGATGATCTCATCTGCCGCTTTCCATCCACCATGAATGAGGGTAAACTCCGTTTTATCTCCCAGGTCTTTTAAAAGAAAAGAGACGATCCAACCGTCTGTATCCCAAGCAAAAGAAAGGCGATGTGGCGCTTCTACTTCCAACACTTTACACGGTGACGGCCCAAAAGGAGATTGGATATGAAACTCATGACCTACCACTGGCTGAAAATCATTCGGCATAAACCAAGCAGAAATGGCTTCCGCAGTGGATACTTTCTCCCATACCTTTTGAATAGGGGCGTCGAAAACGATGGTTTGTTTAATATCTTCTACGGCTTGTTGATTGTTCTGTTCCACGATAAATCGCTCCGTTTCATAGTGAAAATCTAACACCTTTAGGTTCTACTTTAAGATGATATAACACCTTTTGGTTTTATGTAAATGGTATTTTTCCTCCAACTCATGAAATATATTCGGCGAGGAAAATGTGCGAATGTGATCCAATTTTGCATGAAAAGGGTATAATAAATTGGCAAAATGTATTATGCGTACCGTTACGTCCATTCAAATAACGCCAATCGATCAAAGGAGATACAATGACGGACAAAAGAGCAACAATCGAACCGGGATGGAACTTCGATAACAGCTATACAACGCTGCCCAAATCGTTTTTTTCCAGGCTCAATCCACCTCCTGTACGTTCACCGAAGCTAGCCATTCTCAATGAACAATTGGCTAAATCGCTTGGGCTGAATGTCGAAGCACTGCAAAGCGAAGAAGTCATAGCCATGCTTGCGGGAAATAAAACCCCGGAAGGCGCAGAGCCTCTCGCTCAAGCATATGCGGGACATCAATTTGGCCATTTTACCATGCTAGGCGACGGTCGTGCTCTCCTGCTTGGTGAGCAAATTACGCCTACAGGCGAGCGCTTTGATATCCAACTGAAAGGTTCCGGCAGAACACCTTATTCACGCGGGGGTGATGGTAGAGCAGCCCTTGGCCCGATGCTGCGTGAATACATCATAAGCGAGGCCATGCATGGACTTGGCATTCCTACGACTCGAAGCCTTGCCGTAGTGACAACCGGGGAGTCGATCTATCGCGAATCCGAGCTGCCTGGTGCTATTTTGACGCGTGTTGCAGCCAGTCATATCAGAGTAGGCACGTTCCAATTCGCGGCAAGATTTTGTTCCATAGAAGACCTCCGCGCGCTAGCTGATTACACATTGCAAAGACATTTCCCAAAGATCACAGCAGAAGAAAACCGCTATCTCCTTCTGCTGAACGAAGTCATCCAGCGTCAGGCTGCGTTGATTGCCAAGTGGCAACTCGCAGGATTTATTCACGGGGTCATGAACACCGACAACATGACGATCAGCGGCGAAACCATTGATTACGGTCCTTGCGCTTTCATGGACACATATGATCCTGCAACGGTATTTAGCTCTATTGACGTTCAGGGCCGCTATGCTTACGGAAATCAGCCGTACATAGCCGTTTGGAATCTTACTCGTTTTGCGGAAAGCTTATTGCCGTTGCTGCATGACAACGAAGCGCAGGCTGTGAAAATGGCCGAAGATGCCCTTGCTGAATTTGGCAAGCTGTATCACGGCAATTGGCTAACAGGAATGCGGGCAAAGCTCGGATTGTTAAACGAAGAGGAACAGGATGAAGCGCTGATCGAAGGTCTGCTCAACATGATGAAGGACCACCAAGCTGACTATACGAATACATTCCGTGCTTTCACGCTTAACCAACCAGAAGAAACCGTGCTGTTTGGCACGAGCGAATTCACGGAATGGCATGAGCAGTGGAGAGCCAGACTGACGAGACAGCCAGAAGACACCGCCATGGTACAACAGTTGATGAAAAAGAGCAATCCGGCAGTCATCCCTCGGAACCATCGTGTAGAAGAAGCATTGGAAGCAGCATGGAAAGAGGGCGACTACACTGTGATGGAACGGCTCCTGGCAGTTCTTTCTGATCCATATGCGTACACTCCTGAACAGGTAGAATACACGACTTTGCCAGCGGAATCAGCATGTCCTTACCAAACGTTTTGCGGTACATGATCGCATGCAATCAGAGTCCAACGATCTTTTACATGTTGGACTCTTTTTTCATACGTCCGATCCGAGCTAATATATGGAAAGCCGAAGAAAAAAGGAGCAATTGCTTAATGGATAAAAAAGCAAAGCAAATCTTGATGAAAACATTTTGGAGCAGCAAAGGCTGGAACAGTGCTCCGTACGATTTTTCGGGAGAAGATTTTGAATACGCAAAAAGCAAAGGTCTCATGTTTCACCCGTTAACGATCAGTCACGAGGAGTGCATAGACAAAATTATTGCTCTGCATGAAAAAGTGACGAAAGAACAAGTCGCCGCAGCATTTTTGCACAGTCTCTCGACGCGAAAGGTGCACCTGCGCAGCGCCTTGTCTAGCTGGGCTTTGACGGAGCCATTGAAGGCACACGCGTTCGAAAGTAACACTGGCAAGTATACGAATCCAGAAAACGGCATCTACTTTGCCATGTACGGAGACTGCCATCTTTGCGACCGCTACCATATTGCAAGCAGAGAGCAGTATACGAATGAAGATTTGAATGTATTGAATTTCGAAAGAATCAAGTGGGGAGGTATACGCCTGAACTATCTACTGTACCTCATGCTTGATCTGGAACTATTAAGCAAGGAGGAAACTTTTTCGGTACAGGAAGAAGATGTAGCCATCCTCCGTCAAGTGCTAGCCATCATCGCCAGCAGTGAACCAACCGATGCCGCTCGTCAACTGGAGAAGCGCCTTAATGGAGCTTTTGCATCTAGCAAGAACGAACGGGATGTCTTTATGGAAATTCTTGCATCCGCTGGGATCTTGGCTCCAAGCAAGGACAGACCAGGGCGTGGCGGGAAGAACGACTTTTTCGCCGTTGTGAATTGGCGGGGGGAAGATAGCTATTCCGAGCAAGCTGTCCAGAATTTCTTTGGTCCGTGGCTGTAAAGAACAGAAAATCTAGGAACAAAGAAGGGTGCCATCTATACGCGAAGTGTGTATAATATTGGAAAAGCATGTCGAAATTATGTTTTTATTGAAAGGAGGTGAGATATAAGTGAAAAAGAAATTAATCGTCTTGTCAGGCATTGCCGGCAGTGGCAAAAGCAAGTGGGCACAAGAAATTGCCAAGAAGGAACGGGCAACCATCGTGTCTACGGATGAAATCCGCCAAAACTTATTCGGTGATGAGCGAAAACAAAAAAAGTCTGCACAAGTATTTTTTGAGGTTTATTCGAAAATCGCAACAGAGCTGGCGAATGGAAAGAATGTCATCTTGGACGCTACTAATATTGACAGAGAGAAAAGAATGAAGGTCCTTGCCAAATTTCCCGATGTCCAAAAGGAATGCTATTACCTCGATGTTCCTTATTCGGTTTGCCTGGAGCGCAATCGATCCCGAAAGAGAACCGTAGACGAATACATCTTGGCGAAGATGCGGAAGAACTTCCATTTTCCCATCAAGAATGAGGGATGGGATCACATTCATCTCTTGCACGAGCCGGTTCCTTATGGCATTGAAAAAGAAGAGTTCGTTCAATTGCTTCAAAACGAACCCTCCTATGAAGAGCTTTTCGGCAGGCTGAATGCCATTCCGATTTTCAAAGAGATGTATCAATTTAATCAGGAAAACCCTTATCATCAGTACCCTTTGTGCAAACATACCTATCATGTTTTCGATTATGTAAACGCCTTTTACACGGAAGAAGACAAATTTCTCATGCAGGTGGTCGCCTTGTTTCACGATACAGGAAAACCATTTTGCAAAACCTACAAGCCGATGAAAGGCCATTACTCCTACTACGGACATGAGCATGTATCTGCGCAAATTGCTTGCCATTTCTTAAAAGAATTAGGATTCGACGATGATTTTATTTTTGAAGTCGTCAACCTGATTCAAATGCACATGAAGATTAACTACGGAACGCAGCAAGATATTTCCGAGATTTATCATTTGTTGGGCGATGAGTACCTGTGGAAGCTGTACTTTTTCAAGGAAGGTGATGCCTATGCGAAATAAGGAGGTGAATAACGATGTTGAAAAAATACCCGAGAACCTTTCATTTACCTTGGTCAAGAAGTAGAACCGACGATGATAAAATTTTGCGAACGGTTGGTCACTTCGAAGGAAAAGAAGTAGTTGTGACAGAAAAGCTGGATGGAGAAAATACCACGCTGTACCGAAACCATATCCATGCAAGGTCACTCGATAGCAAAGATCACGCATCTAGACATTGGGTAAAGATGCTGCACGGGACGATTTCGTTTCATATCCCGGAAGGCTGGAGAATTTGCGGGGAAAATGTATATGCGCTGCACTCCATCTACTACGAGCACCTAACGAGCTATTTCTACGTTTTCTCGATCTGGAATGAAAACAATGAATGCTTATCGTGGGATGAAACGGTAGAATGGGCTGAATTACTTGGCTTAGAAACAGCACCTGTCTTATACAGAGGGATTTGGAGCGAAGAGACCGTAAAAAGCTGCTACACCAAACAATCTGTATTCGGTGGGGAACAAGAGGGGTACGTGGTACGATTAACGGAGCGGTTTTCGTACGAAGATTTTAAACAATCTGCGGCCAAGTTTGTGCGCAAAAATCATGTGCAAACTGACCAGCACTGGTTATCGAAGCCAGTCGTTCCGAATGGGATAGCACAGACCACTTAAAGACTTTGATATTGAAGGGAATGAGAACGATGTAATTTGCTAAGTTGGTATTGACCGTCTAATAGAGTATCCAAAATTCATTTTGGCTATTGTTAAGACAGTCATTACATAGGAGGCAAGAGAAATGAACGAAGAATGGAATGAAGAAATGATGTCAGCTGGCTGGGATGCCATTGATCAGGAGATGAGAAAGATTTATGGAGAACAGGAGCCTAAACATTACGGCACGCTTATCTCGTATGCACTGGGGGGCCCCGATCCATTAGATGGAATTAGCGCCTACAAAGCGGACGAGCCTTATCCGCATTGGCATTTTGTTACCTATGGATTTACCGAGTTGTATGAAAAGGAATCCGAGAATGAAGAGGAAAGCGGTTTTGGTTTTGAATTGACGTTTCGATTGGCGCGAAAGGACGACGAGGAAGAACCGCCGGCTTGGGCGCTGAATCTGCTTCAAAATATGGGGCGTTACGTATTCAACACGGGCAATGTTTTTCAAGCAGGGGATCATTTGGATGCGAACGGACCGATATGCTTGGGCGCCGATACCCAACTGACTGCGCTCGCTTTTGTCACGGACCCACAGCTTGCCGAAATCGATACGCCGAATGGTCGGGTGCAATTTTTGCAGATGGTCGGGATCACAGGTGATGAACTCGATGCAATGATGGCTTGGAATACACGAGGCGTACTCCAATCTGGCTTGCCGTACATGCCTTCCTACATAACCGATCTTGAGCGGGATTCTCTCCTTCGCAACTCTACAGTTTCCGATGCTGTTCAAAAAGGAATGGAACAAGAAGGCTCCAACACTGCCTATTTGTTCGTCAGCCAGCTAGGCTTTGAGCCAGGTAAAAAAGGCTTTTTGAAAAATACGCCTTCGACCCTGAGGCTGGGAGCTAAGCAAGCGGAAGTCATCGGAAAAATTCTCCGCGGACGTATGCGAAAAGGGGAAAGCTTGAGATTGGTAGGACCCGATGTCCATGTTGTATTTGAGCCAGGCGACAAGCCTGAATGCATTCCAGGAGAGGACGTCATTCGCGTTGTTATCGATGATGCGACAACCAGTGCTCTTACCAAGCAGTTGCTTCCAAAGGAAAGCAGCTTTGAGATTCCTTCCCTGAAAGGAATTGCCATAAACATTGTAAAAACCAATATTACCGATAGCGAGGGCAATGTCGTCAAGGTTATAGGTTAAGTCGGCAGCGCTGGTTTTGGCGAGGAGGAGAGTCAGTCAATGCATCAGGCAGCAGAAGCATTTCTAAATGAAGTATGGACTTCCATCCAAGAAATTTATAAAAAAGAGAACCAGCGGATCAACGAGATCAAAGACTGGAGTGTACTGCAGGCGGGGGTCAAAGACTACCTGCGAGTGGCGTGGAGAAAAGGAAAACTCAATTGGGCCAATGGCAAAATCCACGTGGATGTCCATGAACCATTCAGTTGGAGTGACGATTCGTACAAATACGATGCGGGCTCTTACATGGAGGAGCTTACAGAGGAAATGCTCATGCAAGAGTTTTTTCCCGCACTGTGTGATCGAATGGAAGCTCTGTTCCACTCCACGGACTATGCATCTCACTTTTTTAATTACCGCTTAGAGCTTGTTTTCGAATTCGAGTGGAAACAATCGGTGCAATGCCATTCTCGCCATTTCATCAACGAACGAAAACGCGAGAGTCTAAAAAAAGCACTGGATCAATTCATCGAGACAAAAATTAAAGCGGAGCTTCCTGTACGTCCGAAAGAAAGAGACGATTTCTTCTTCGCTCGTTGTCTCGTCAATCCCGATTTGATGGAACAAAAGCAGGAGATAATCGAACCGCTCATCCAGCGTCTTAGCGAAAAGCTGCGCTCCAATAAAGAACGCAGTGATTCGTGGACATACCACTCTGCTTTGGCTTTAAAAGGCTGGGCGAATGAGCGGTTTTTAGTCAAATTTTTCGATCGTACCGGGCATTATGGATTGGATTGGGTTTTGAAACCCGAGCAGGAGCGTCAGGAACCAAAAACAGAGGAGCTGGACTTTTTCCTGTACGTCGCTCTCGCAATAGGTAACAAGGAGCCGGATACTCGCAAGAAGTATCTGGACCTCGCTGTTCAGCTTGGCTCCAAGCGGGCTGCGGACTATGTAAAACGGGGCAGCGGCCGCTTTGATAGCGAGTATAAAAGCAGTCTGATTCAAGCAAGCGCCAATGACGTTTTGCAAGCGATTGACATCCGGATTGTATCTGAGGAGGAAGCGGCGTACGGTGAAGCCGTCGAGTTTATCAACGGCCTTTTGCGTGAAGGCTTTCCCAAAGGGTACAAGCTCAAGCTGAAGAGCAGCGAAAAGAATTACTTGCCAGTAAAAAAGCTGGCGAAGTCAGGTCTCCATCAGTTTTTTGCCAATGCGTCCCGTTATCCTGCCTTATATCCAAAAATCGCAGACTATGCCGAGCTTGCGATGGAGGAGTTCGCGTGGTACGGGGATGTAGAGCCTAGTGAGAAATCCGTCATGCCCGGCACTTATGCGGTATTGGCTCTCGGCTTGTCTAGCAGCGATTATTTTCCACTCTTTCGTCGCTATATGAAGCTGGTCGACACGGAGCATCAGTCAGCTCAGGACGATTTTGCCATAGCTTTTGTGGAGGCGCATGGTGTAACTGTAGAGAATATCCCTGTACTCGTCTCTCTAGTGCTTGGCAGTAGCGACTCAGCGAAGCCTTTGAAAAATATCACCATCGATCGTACTGAACTGGTGGATGCACTTATCGGGGAGCTCGCAACGATGGAAGATTACCAACGGGAAACGGTTATTTATCGCCTTTTCGGCGGGAACAAGAAGCTCGTACAGGCGGTAAAAAAGGAATCTTCCCCCATCAAAGAGAAGCTTGCAGAATTGCTAGCCTTGGTCGAATAGCATCATTGACAATATTTAGAAGGCCATGCTATATTGAAGTCAACTACATGGAACGGAGGGTGAATCATTTGCGCAATTGTTTATTTATTGGAAAAGCCAATCCTATAATAAACAAGAAGCCAAATTCACCCGCAAATTCATAGCTTGAATTCCTGTATGATCTATTTTTCATATAGCGATTTCTAGTACGAGAGCAAGATGCTTCTGTTTATTGGACAGAAGCATCTTTTTTTGTTGTCAAAAAAGGGGGGTGATCCAGATGAACAAAGAGTAAATGACGAGAAACGCAAAAACGAAATGGGGAATCCAAAAATGGTTGAACTGCACAATATCACGATTACCACCAAAAAAGACGACAGGACTCTCATTCAAAATTTGGATCTGACCCTGCAAACTGGTGACAAGATTGCCATCATTGGGGAAGAGGGAAATGGAAAAAGCAGCTTATTAAAATTGATTTGCGCGGAACAAATGATTGCCGGGTATTGCACATTTGCAGGTAACGTGTTGCGAAACGAATGTTCCATCGGTTTTCTTTCACAGGAGCTATCGGACGAAGAAAAACAAATGACCGTTGCCGACTTTTTTGCCGAAAACCAATGGACTAAAGAACTGGTGAGGGCGATGGATGATTTCGGCATTCATGCATTGGATTCAGATAAAAAGCTGGGTGTTCTTTCCGGTGGTGAGCGTTTCAAATACCGCATTTTAAGTCTGTTGGCACAGAAGCATGATGTTCTGTTGCTGGACGAGCCTACCAATGATTTGGATATTCAAACGATGGAGTGGCTAGAAGAGTTTATTCAACAGACGGCTATTCCTGTCCTATATGTATCGCATGACGAAACGTTTATTGCGAATACAGCAAACGGCATCCTTCATATGGAACTGACGAAGCGCAAACAAGTACCCAAATATACGTTTTCAAGAGAGCCATATGAGAATTACCTCGCCAATCGAAAGAACAATTTGAGCAAACAAGAACAGATAGCCAAAAAACAAGCTTCTAATCATAGAAAGCAAATGGAGAAATGGCATGACATTTGGAATAAGGCAGAGCATCAGCATCGGAACGTACGGTCAGATCCGCGACTGCAAAAGAAAATCAAGTCCTTGAAAAATCAAAGAGAGCGAATGGAGAAAGCGTCGGAATCATTTCTAGAGGTCCCGAGTGTGGAGGAAGCGAGTGAATTCCGATTTGATTCAGCGGTACATGTCCCCGGTAGTAAACAAATCCTCGACTATTCATTGGAAGTACTGCAAATAGCGAACAAACAGTTATCGAAACAGATTCATTTATCGATCAAGGGGTCAGAAAAAGTCGCGATTATTGGGGAAAATGGGATCGGAAAAACGACGTTGCTGAAAAAAATCATGGATGAGCTAGTCCACCACTCGTCGCTAAAGATCGGGTACATGCCCCAAAACTACGAAGACCGGCTGGATTCGACCAAAACACCGATTGAATACTTGGACACAACGGGAATGAAAGATGCGATTACAAAAGCGTATACGCATTTAGGCAGTATGAAATTTACAAAGGATGAGATGCATCAACCCATTAAAAACTTATCTGGGGGACAGAAAGCGAAATTGCTCCTGTTAAAAATGATTTTGGATCAGTGCGAAATATTGATACTGGATGAACCGACGCGAAACCTCAGTCCATTGACGACTCCTGTTCTGTGCCGCGCCTTAACGGCTTTTGACGGTGTGATTATCAGTATTTCGCATGATCGACGGTATTTACATGAAGTCGCAACAGCTGTTTATGAACTCACTTCCGACGGTCTTACGAAAATAAAATAAGGGATCGTGGCGGAATCATTGCAACATGGTTGACATTGCTATTTGAATTCAATATACTGACTTTAATTTCATATGAAACATACGTTGAAAGAGCCCAGTAGCAGCTTATTCCCTGTCCTAGAAAGCCGGGGGTTGATGAAACCCGGTACACAATAAGCGAGCGAATTACACTCTGGAGTATCTCGGGTAATGCCGAGCGGAATCGCGAACGATAACTCGCTTCGAGTGGCATGAATGGCCTGCGTTAACGCTTGGGTCCATTGGTGCAAGATGGGTGGTAACACGGTTATTCAATCGTCCCTATGTCTACAATAGACAAGGGGCGATTTTTTGTTTTTTACCATAGGAGATTGAAGGAGTGTATGGCAGTGAATATTATCGACGAACTCGAATGGCGCGAAGCCATCAATCAGCAAACAGATGCAGAAGGGCTGCGAGAATTAACGAATGAAAAAGCAGTCTCGTTATATTGCGGTGTTGATCCTACAGGTGACAGTATGCATATCGGTCACTTGATTCCTTTCATGGTACTGAAACGCTTCCAGCTCGCTGGTCATCGCCCGGTTATTTTGATCGGTGGTGCAACAGGTACGATTGGCGATCCGAGCGGCCGTCAATCCGAGCGTTCTTTGCAAACACTGGAACAAATTCAGGAGAACGTCGACAAACTCACCGCACAGATGAAAAAGCTGTTCATTACAGAAGGCGACAACCAAATTCGTCTGGTGAACAACTACGACTGGACGCACAAAATCAATGTTATTGAATTTTTGCGGGATTACGGAAAAAACTTCAGCATCAATACAATGCTTGCCAAGGATGTTGTGTCGAGCAGACTGGAAAGCGGCATTTCGTTTACGGAGTTTTCCTATCAAATTCTGCAATCGCTGGATTACCTGCATCTGTACAAACATGAAGATGTTCAGCTGCAAATCGGCGGTTCCGACCAATGGGGCAACATCACGAGCGGTCTCGATCTGATTCGCAAAAAAGAAGGACCCGAAGCAAAAGCATTTGGTCTCACGATTCCTCTGATGCTGAAGGCAGATGGTACGAAATTCGGGAAGACAGCAGGAGGAGCCATCTGGCTTGATCCAAACAAAACAACACCATTCGAATTCTACCAGTTCTGGGCGAATACCGATGACCGCGATGTTGTGAAATACTTGAAATACTTTACGTTCCTCTCCAAAGAACAAATTGAAGAGCTGGCTGGAAAAGTACAGACCGAGCCACATAAACGCGAGGCGCAAAAAGCGCTGGCTGAGGAAATGACGAGATTTGTGCACGGCGAGGAATTGCTGGAGCAGGCGAAGCGCATTACAGCAGCTTTGTTTACTGGTGATATTAAATCGCTATCCGCAGATGAGATCGAACAAGGCTTCAAAGAAATGCCGACGTACGAATCTACTCTCGAAACGAAGAACATTGTCGACTGGCTCGTTGAGGTCGGCATTGAGCCATCCAAGCGTCAAGCACGCGAGGATATTACAAAAGGCGCTATTTCCATGAATGGCGAGCGCGTTACTGATTTGGAACTGGAAGTAACGCCAAGTCTCGCTATCGGTGGCCGCTTCATCATTATTCGCAAAGGCAAGAAAAACTACAGCTTGGTAAAATTGTCTCAATAGATGAAGGAATAAGAAGCTTCCCTGGAACTGCTAGGGAAGCTTCTTCTTGTATTTATGGTCACTGATTTTACTTTTATTTCGGAAGTGCCGTACTATCCACTTTGTTCGCAGCAATAACCGCAGCTGCATTTGGCTCCAGATCGAACCAAAAGATAAGGTCGCCATCCGCTTTCTTTTGCGACGGTTTCATCCCGTTCACATAAACTTCCGAAGCTTTTACCGCCATGGAAAGACCTGAAATCTTGTGCTTGCCATCATTGTGCAGAACAATAGTGCCGTTTGGTGCATATTCCATTCTGACTTGAGAGAGGGCGAGCCAATAATCCATGATTTCACGTACGGTCGTCAAATGCAATTTGCCTTGATCGCGCAGCGCGTCCATTCGCTTCAACAAGCGGTCAAAATCCGGATGGATGATCCAGTTACCTTTGGCATCTCGTATGACGAATTTCCCACCTTGCTTTTTGGACGGAAATCTTGCCAAGTAGGTATGGTTGATAAACACCCCCCGATTTTGAATGAGCTGCTGGAGATTTTGCTCCCGATACAAAGATAGTGTATCTTCCGGAATGCTAGCAGCCGACCAAGAATAAAACGGGCCAGTCACTGTCGGATGCGACCAATAGAGAGGAGTGCGCAAGGAGTCGCCTCTCCGGGTTTGGTACAGATCAAGGCCATTATTCGGATTGGCGATATCTTCTGAGCTGTAGTGCCAAAAATACGACGTGCCGTATTTTTTCCATTGATGTGCCAAGTAATTCGCCGTTTGGATGTCGAGTGCGTTAAAGGCAAAGCTAGACTTCAAATATCCATGGTCAATCCATGTCCTGCTTTGGAAGCGATCTTTCATTACTTGTAACGCATCCTCTGTAGTCTTTTGATAATGCCTTAATTCATAAGGATAGAGGGTGTGTAGACCAATATCATTACCGTTCCGATTGAGGTCATCCAGAAACTGCAAAAATTCAGGGCTTTGCGCAATAGCGACATTGACAGGTGATTTCGGTTGAAAATACGGATTCGAGTAAAACACGCTTTTCGTAACCGGAATCCGGTGTTTGACAAAGCCCCCTGTTGCTTGTGCCGACGATGTAATCTTCTCGGAGCCGAAATAAACAGCACGATTCGTTTGCAGCGTCTGCTCGTCAGCATGCTCTGTCCATACATGTGTCGCCAAAAAACCAGAAGGCTGACTCATAAAACGCGGCATGAGCTTCGGTTGATACCCAACTACCAGCGAAAAGGAATTCGTCCGTTCGTCGTTTGCGCGATATTCGGAAGCGTGGCGGACTTTTCCGACTTGATTCGTAGACGTTTGCTGTACGTATCTGTGATCGTTCATGTGATCCAGATTCACAATGAGCTGTTTTTGCATCGTATTCAATTCAAGTGAAGACACGTTGGGGGCATGGTACAAAAAAGCTGCTTGCTTCCCTTGACCAAATTTCGCACCTTGGTGATCCAGCCAGTAAGAAGCTTGGAATTTCTGTGTGTCCACTTTCCGATTCTTGCGATATACCTCTGTTACATTTGGCTTGAATTGCAGGGCGAACGCTTCACGAAAAACCTTTGCCTCTCGCTTGTAGGTGGTTTTTACAGTGATATCGATGGCTGGGCTATTTTTGTGCAATGCATATTGTGTTGTAACCACTGCAATCGGAGTGTGAGCTGTGACGATGACTGTGTTACCAGTGCCCGTCTCCAGTTGTTCCACCTTTACGTCATCCCATTTACGAACCCAATGGCTGCCCCGTTTCATAAAAATGTTCCGGTCGATCACTTTCGTCGTAGGTGGAGAGAAATATACGTCATTTCCTCGGACGGCAGTCACTTTAGCCTGATGGACAAGCGGAGCATTCATTCTGCCGCCAAACGATTCGGAGCGAAGTTCGATGGCTGCCCCCGGTTGAAATGGAGGACTTTGATCCAACGTTATATGATTGGCTCCTTTTGGAAGGGAAGGAGTCATTGCATTGTAGATTGCCCCATATTCGGCTTGGTACTGAATGGAAGAGAGGACTTCATTTTTCGCCAGATCGGTAATGCGGACATTGCCTGCCTCATCCCAGCTAAATACATAATACGGATTTTGAATGGAGGAATCCTTGGCAAGCACAGGTATTGGAAAACAAAGTATCAAGAAAAGCAATAATAAGAAGGGAATGGCGAAAAGCCTTTTTACCAACATAATTTTTCTCCTTTTGTATGGTGATATAGATTAGACGAATGTACATGGAAAAAGCCACAAGGGAAACCCACCATAATTTAAACCTTCTCAAACAGCAAAATAAGATATATAATTAATTAAATTAATTAACTAATAAGGGGAGCTAACATGTACCCGTTCTTTTCAAAGGTCGCATTCACACATCGTATATACAATAATCAATTGCAAGAGGAGTTACTTCCATTCGGTATATCCGTCACACAATGGGCGTTAATTCGTTATCTCAAAAATAACGGTCCTGCTACTTTTAGCGACGTGGCCGATTATTGGCAAGTAGAGAAGCCTGCCATTACACCCATTGCGCAAAAATTAGCTGCGCGTGAAATGATTTCGATTTTATCCGGTGAAGACAAACGGCAAAAAATTATGTACTTGTCAGAGAAAGGTGAAGCGCTACATAAGACAATTATGGAAGCGACTGAACCATTCTTGGAAGAGTTAATGGAGGGCATCTCACAAGAAGAAAGAGACGCAGTAGCCATCGTACTGGAAAAACTCATCATGAACTTAAAGAGAAGAGGGTAAGCAGTGATAAAGGAAAGGCTTTGGACAAAAGAGTTCGTCATTGTTTCTTTCATTAATTTTCTTTTGACACTTATGTATTTCTTACTAATGGTCACGATTGCTTCGTATGCCAAAACAGAATTTCACGCTACAACCAGTTCAGCTGGATTAGTTTCCAGTATCTTTATTATTGGTGCTTTGATTGGCCGACTACTCACCGGTAGAGCCATTAGTTTTATTGGTACGAAAAAAACGCTTTGGATTGGATTGGGATTTTTTGCTGTCACCTCGTTGCTTTACTTTTTTGCCGTCCATATCAGCTTTTTACTGGTAAATCGATTGCTACAAGGAATTGCCGTTGGTATTGCCAGTACAGCAACGGGTACCATTATTGCCCAAATCCTGCCAGCGTCTCGCAAGGGTGAGGGGATTGGCTATTACAGTTTAAGTGCGATTTTAGCCACTGCGATTGGTCCTTTCCTCGGTATGATCTTATTGCGGTTTGAAAATGGTTTTATCTGGATTTTTACGATGAATGTCGTGTTTTCCCTGATTTGTTTGATCTTTTATGCCATGGCAAAAATCAATCTTCCGCTTCCTTCCACAAGTGTGAAAGAGGAAGAAAAAGGTTCTCTGCTTTCGAAATTCATCGAGCCGAAAGCTTTGCCGATTTCATTCATCGCTTTATTAATCGGCTTTAGCTATTCGGGTGTCTTGTCATTTTTATCGTTTTATGCGGAAGAAATTAATCTTTCCTCAGCTTCGAGTTATTTCTTTTTGGTGTATGCCATTGTCATTATCCTCTCGCGACCATTCTCAGGAAAGCTAATGGACGCAAGAGGGGCGAACATCGTGACATACCCAAGCCTGGTGATATTTGCTGTCGGGATGCTTCTATTCAGTCAAGCCTCAACATCCTGGATGCTGCTGCTATCTGCTGCATTGATTGGAGTAGGCTTCGGAAACTTTAACTCCATAGCCCAAACGGTAGCTGTGAAGGTGACAGCTCCGCATCGCTTTGGATTAGCAACCTCTACTTACTACATTATGTATGATCTAGGATTAGGAATCGGGCCCTATCTGCTCGGATTTATCGTACCGCATACTGGATATCGTACGATTTTCGGAGGGATGGTCGCCTTTATTCTTTTCAGCATCCCGCTTTATCACTGGCTACACGGCAAACGAGATCGGGAATTGATACGTGCTAGCTAATTCATCCAAGTAAAAAGGGGGAGTTAGGCCCCTATAGAAGATACCAGGCTGCCTTTTATTAGGTAGCCTGGTATCTTTTTCAGCGGTGTTTATCCCAGAAAGAAAAATGTTCCAAAAGGCTCAAACTTTCGAATGAAACCAGAAAGTGTGAGCCTTTTTTGGAGGGAATGAGGACAAGTTGGTAAAAAAGTAACACATTTAACATAAATTGACTATTTTTTGACTGATTTCCAAAACACTCTCTGTTATAATGAATAACAGTTTCTTAAACAGGTGCATATGAATACGTTATTCTGCTGGATTGTAAGGAGGTGTGCAGGCCAGCATATTTGTTTTTAGGTAATGTATTTTCCTGTTCGAAAGGGTCAGGAATCATGTCCTGAATCCATTCGGCTAGATTACAAGTGCACATGTTTTGACCAAAAAATGGAGAGTGACTTTTGTCCTGAAAACCGCTTCGAGTAAACAGGGAATTATTCCCATTGTGAAAAAATGTAAAATCGCGGAAAATTTGTAGGTGAAAATTGGTTCATGACCATAGTAATATGAAGATGGGTAATAGTTACAAAAAATACACAAAAACCCACATATTTTGTTACAATTGGCCATTATATTAAATGGTGTTGATGAGGGGGTTTCTAACATGATCCATTTGTCACTGAGGCTCCATCTTCAGATTTAGCGACCATTTCATTGTATTGTCACACTTCATGATAGACAAAAGTTTGCCAATTATCGGAGGGGACATATGTTAGCAAATCAGGCCAATCTCATCGACTTGGAGTGGGAAAAAGAACAGGTAGCCTTGTTTAATGGTACGAAAGCGGAATATCCACAGGATAAGTCGATCCATCAGTTATTCGAGGAACAGGCAGAGGCTGTGCCACACCGAGTTGCCATCGTTTATGAAAATGAGCGCTTAACTTACCAGGAGCTCAACAGGAAGGCCAATCAATTAGCAAGAGCACTGATCGAAAAAGGGATTACAACAGACAGCATTGTCGGTGTAATGATGGAGAAATCCATTGAAAATGTTACGGCTATTCTGGCCATCCTCAAGGCTGGAGGAGCGTATGTGCCCATCGATATCGAATATCCGCAAGATCGGATTCAATATATCCTTCAAGACAGTCAAACCAAAATCGTCATCACCCAGAAAAACGTCAGCCAACTTGTTTATGATGTCGGATACCGTGGTCCTGTAGTCGTGCTCGAGGAAGAACAGCTAGATACTCGCTCAGATTCCAATCTTCACTTGCCATGCAAGCCTACTGACATGGCGTATGTCATCTATACTTCAGGAACAACTGGCAAGCCGAAAGGAACCATGCTGGAGCATAAAGGGATCGCGAATTTGCAATCATTCTTTCAAAATACGTTTGGTGTAACACCTGCAGACAGGATTGGACAGTTTGCCAGCATGTCTTTTGACGCATCGGTATGGGAAATGTTCATGGCTTTACTAACCGGTGCCAGCCTCTATATCCTTTCGAAACAGACAATTCATGATTTCATCAGTTTTGAAAACTATTTGAATGAAAATGAGTTGACCATCATCACGTTGCCACCCACATATTTGACTCACCTCACCCCAGATCATATTACTACACTTCGCATCATGATTACGGCAGGTTCAGCTGCCAACTTCCCTTTAGTGAATAAATGGAAAAACAAAGTCAGGTACGTGAATGCATACGGACCTACGGAAACAAGCATTTGCGCGACGATTTGGGAGGCACCTTCCGATGTGCTCGTCAACCAAACGATCCCAATCGGCAAACCGATTCAAAATACATCCGTTTATATTGTCAATGAAGAGCTACAACTTCAGCCAATTGGCAGTGAAGGAGAATTATGCATAGGCGGAGTAGGCTTAGCCAGAGGATACTGGAATCGCCCAGACTTGACCGCCGAAAAATTTGTGGATAATCCATTCGTACCAGGAGAGAAGATGTACAGGACAGGAGACCTTGCCAAATGGCTGCCGACTGGAGAAATCGAGTTTCTCGGCAGAATCGACCATCAGGTGAAAATCAGGGGTCATCGGATTGAGTTGGGAGAAATCGAGTCCGTTTTGCTGAAGCATGAACAAATAAAAGAGGCAGTAGTAATCGCTCGAGAAGACCAACATGCTCAACCCTATTTGTGCGCTTATTTTATTTCGCAACTGGAAGTAACTCCTGCGCAGATCAGAGAATATGCCGCTCAAAAGCTTCCTGCGTACATGCTTCCTTCTTATTTCGTGAAGCTGGATAAAATGCCGCTCACTCCGAATGACAAAATTGATCGCAAAGCATTGCCAGAACCTGATGCTACTGCTGAGACAAATCCAGCATATGAACCTCCCAGAAATCAGACAGAAGCGATTCTCGCAACCGTATGGCAAGAGGTATTAGGAATCGAGAAAATTGGGATTCGCGACAATTTTTACTCACTCGGCGGGGATTCCATTCAAGCGATCCAGGTCGCTGCTCGTTTGCATGCCTATCAACGAAAGCTAGACACGAAAGATTTGCTGAATTACCCGACAATTTCACAGGTTGCTCTCTATGTCAAAAGTACGACGAGGAGAAGCGAGCAGGGAATCATCGAAGGCCCTGTTAACTTGACGCCAATTCAACAATGGTTCTTTGAAAAGAACTTTACGAATATGTTCCATTGGAATCAATCGTATGTGCTGTATCGCGAACAAGGATTTGATCCTGAAGCTATCCGAAAGGCCTTGGATAAAATACTTTCGCATCATGACGCGCTCCGTATGATCTATCAAAACGAGAATGGAAGAATTGTTCAACAGAATCGTGGATTGGGTAGTGAATTATACCAATTCCTTCAATATGATCTGACCACTCATTCGGATGTCCAGCAAGCAATTGAAGAAGAGACGAGGCGTTTGCATGGCAGCATGAATTTACAAGAGGGTCAGTTGGTGAAGGCAGCCCTGTTCCATACGCTTCAAGGCGATCACTTGTTTTTGGCCATCCATCATTTAGTCATGGATGGAATCTCTTGGCGCATTCTGTTTGAGGATCTAGCAACTGCATACAGTCAGGTACTAGCAGGAAAAGAAATCGTTCTCCCAGAAAAAACGGATTCCTTTAAAAATTGGGCAGTGTGGCTGAACGAGTATGCGAATAGTGATGCATTGATGAGAGAAATCCCGTATTGGGAGAATCTTGAATCCGGAGCTAGGAATGCTTCCCTTCCAAAAGACTATGAAACGGTGGGCTGCAAACAGAAGAGTATCCGAAACATACAGGTCGGATTGCTGGCAGAGGAAACCGAACAATTGTTGAAACAGGCAAATTCTGCTTATCAAACAGAAATCAATGATTTATTACTGGCAGCGTTGGGGCTGGCCGTTGCAGAGTGGAGCAGGCTTGACCAAATCGTGATTAATCTGGAAGGGCACGGGCGCGAGGGTGTGATCGAACACGCTAACGTGACAAGAACAATCGGATGGTTTACGTCCCAATATCCAGTTTTACTAGATTTGAGTCAAATGAATCACTTACCTGACCATATCAAATGCACGAAAGAAAACCTGAGGAAGATCCCTAATAAAGGCATTGGCTATGAAATTTTAAAATATATGACTAAACCTGAAAAACGACGTTCCTTGTCCTTTTCCTTACGACCAGAAGTGACGTTTAACTATTTGGGGCAGTTTGACTCAGGCCTTAACAGTGAAATGTTTACCCGTTCTATTTATAGTTCAGGCAACTCACTCGGTGCGGATGGGAAGAACAATCTGAGTCCCGATTCGGAGATTTATACCGCCTTGAATATTACAGGAAGAATTGAAGGTGGGGAGCTTCTCATCACGTTTACTTATAGTGAGGAGCAGTTTAGAGAAGAGTCCATCCATCAATTGAGTAAGAGCTATCAAAAACATCTCCGGGCAATCATTACGCATTGCTCGCAGAAAAAAGAAGTCGAACGGACTCCCAGTGACTTTAGTCTAAAAGGACTTCAAATGGAAGAAATGGACGACATTTTCGAAGTACTTGCCAATACGCTTAACTAAAGAATCACTTGCTAAAATTTCATGGGGTAAATCATGCTCCCAACTTACATTTTTAGACAAAAATGACAAATAAAGACGAATAATGTCGATATCGAGGTGCCGGAATGAGTGTTTTTAGCAAAGAACAAGTACAAGATATGTATTTATTGACGCCGATGCAAGAGGGAATGTTATTTCACGCCTTGCTAGATGAAGAACATAACTCTCATCTTGTGCAGATGTCCATTTCGATTCAAGGCGATCTTGACGTTGGTTTGTTTACCAATAGTTTGCATGTCCTGGTAGAGAGATACGACGTATTCCGTACGCTGTTTCTCTATGAAAAATTAAAGCAGCCTTTGCAGGTTGTCTTAAAGGAACGGCCCATTCCCATCCTTTTTTGCGATTTAACTGCATACGACGAGCAAGAAAAACAACAGCGCTACATCCAATACAAAAGGAATGACCAAGAGAAAACCTTTCATCTGGCGAAAGATTCGTTGATGAGAGTGGCTATTTTTCAAATGTCGGAGAGCGAATACCAAATCATCTGGAGCTTTCATCACATACTCATGGACGGTTGGTGCTTTAGCATTATTTTTGATGACTTGCTTTCCGTGTATTTATCCTTAAAGAACGGCACTCCGATTTCCCTTGACCCGGTGCAGCCATACAGCCAATTTATCCGTTGGCTGGAAAAGCAAGATAAGGAGGCTGCTCTCGCATATTGGAGAGACTATCTGGAACAGTTTGAGCAGCAAACTTCCTTGCCGAGATTTGGGAAGTCTTCTAGCAATGCCTTTCTACCGGCGCAATATCGTTTTGCACTGGACCGTAACTTGACGCAGCAGCTTTCTGCAATCGCAAGTCAAAATCAAGTGACATTGCCGACTGTGATTCAATCCTTATGGGGGATTCTCCTCCAATCCTATAACGGTACGAATGATGTGCTATTCGGCTCTGTTGTATCCGGGCGACCAACTGAAATCGTCGGAATCGACAAAATGGTAGGGTTGTTTATCAATACCATTCCATTACGCATTCAAGCGAAAAACGATCAAACCTTTGTCGACTTAATAAAGGATGTGCACCAAAGAACACTGCAATCCCAGCCATATGAGCATGTGCCTTTGTACGATATTCAAAACAATTCCGTATTGAAGCAAGATTTGATCGATCACCTGATGGTCATCGAAAACTATCCATTAGTCGAGGCCATGCAGAAAAAGGCGTCGACACAGCAAGTAGGCTTTGCCATTTCCGAGGTCGAGATGTTTGAGCCTACCAATTATGACATGACTGTCATGGTAATGCCCAAAGAAGAGATTTCGATGCGGTTTGATTATAATGCCGCTGCTTTCGACGAAGCCTTTATCCAAAAAATGGCTGGACACCTCAAGCAGATCGCGGCTTGCGTGGCAAACAGTCCGAAGGTCACCCTACAACAGGTTACCTTGCTGACAGAAACTGAAAAACAACAGCTAATGGCTAGAAACCTGGATACTTCGGCTGCTTATCCTACGAAAACCATGCACGAGCTCTTTATGGAACAGGTGGAAAGGACACCCGAGCAGGTTGCCGTCGTATTCGGAGAACAGCATCTGACGTATCGGGAGCTAGATGAAAAGTCCAATCAGCTCGCCAGATTTTTGAGAGGAAAAGGGATTGCAGCAGACAGTCTAGTTGGAACGATGATGGATCGTTCCATCGAGATGATTGTTGGAATTCTTGGGGTTTTGAAAGCCGGTGGTGCGTTTGTACCGATTGATCCGGAGCTGCCAGAAGAGCGAATCGCCTACATGCTGGAACATAGCGGGATTCAATTAGTAGTGACCCAACAGCATTTACTCGAGAAAGTCTCTGCTTCTACTGAAAAAATAGATATCAGTGCTCCAGCCATCTGGGATGAGAGCAGTGCGCCTGTCGAAATGATTAATCATCCAGATGACTTGTTTTATATCATCTATACCTCAGGAACGACAGGTAAACCAAAAGGCGTCATGCTTGAGCATAAAAACATGGCAAATCTGATGCACTTTACGTTTGCCAAGACCAACATCGATTTTCATGAAAAAGTATTGCAGTATACCACATGCAGCTTTGATGTTTGCTACCAGGAGATTTTCTCGACACTGCTTTCCGGGGGACAGCTCTATCTCATCACGAATGAGATGAGACGTCACGTAGAAAAACTGTTTGCCTTTATCCAGGAAAAACAGATCAGCATTTTGTCCCTCCCTGTATCCTTCTTGAAATTTATCTTTAACGAAAAAGATTATGCGCAAAGCTTCCCGCGTTGCGTCAAGCACATTATCACAGCCGGAGAACAGCTCGTCGTCACTCATGAGCTACAGAAATATCTGCGGAACCATCACGTATTTTTACACAATCATTACGGGCCGTCTGAGACACATGTGGTGACCACCTACACGATGGACCCGAGCATGGATATACCAGAGCTGCCGCCAATCGGAAAACCGATCAGCAACACAGGCATTTATATCCTGGATGAAAAGTTGCAGATGAAGCCAGAGGGCATTGTTGGGGAGCTGTATATCTCTGGGGCCAATGTAGGAAGAGGATATCTGCACAATCCGGAGCTGACTGCGGAGAAGTTTCTCGAGAACCCGTATCAATCCGGAGAAAGAATGTATCGAACTGGTGACCTCGCTCGTTGGATGCCAGATGGCAATATCGAGTTCTTAGGGCGGATCGACCATCAGGTAAAAATCAGGGGTCATCGCATCGAGCTGGGCGAGATCGAATCGCACTTGCTCAACCACGCCTTGATTAAGGAAGCCGTGGTCATCGATAGAACGGATGAGACTGGCGGAAAGTATTTGTGCGCCTATGTCGTTTTGTCAGAAGAAGTCAGCAACGAGGAGCTGCGTGCGTACTTATCGCGAACGCTGCCGGAGTATATGATCCCTTCGTTCTTTATGAAGCTGGAGCGGATTCCGGTCACACCTAACGGAAAAACAGACAGAAGAGCCTTGCCTATACCAGAGGGGAATGCATTTACGGGTGCGGATTACGTCGCCCCGACAACCGAACTGGAACAGAAAATGGCAGCCATTTGGGAAAGCGTACTCGGAGTGTCCCCGATTGGCATTCAGGACAATTTTTTCACGCTGGGGGGTCATTCGCTAAAAGCGATTCATCTCATTTCCCGGATGCAAAAAGACTGCCAAGCAGATGTTCCACTTCGCGTCTTGTTTGACAGACCAACCATTCAAGAAATCGCTAAGTATGTGGAAGGTGTAGAGGAAGGAACGTATCTCGCTATTCCGCGGGTCGTCATGCAAGAGCATTATCCAGTATCCTCAGCGCAAAAACGCATGCTGATTTTAAACCAGCTCGATCCGGATAGTACGGTGTATAATCTGCCCGTTGTGACGGTACTTGATGGAGATTTGAATGTGCCGCAGCTGGAGCATGCCATTTCCGGTCTGGTGAGTCGTCATGAATCGCTGCGAACCTCCTTTCATACCATCAACGGTGAGCCGGTTCAACGCATCCATCCGGAATGCAAACTACCAATCACCTACATGGCAGCAACAGAAGATCGTTTAAATCAAGTCATCACGGATTTCATGCGTCCGTTTGATTTGCAAAAAGCGCCATTAAGTCGGATTGGACTAATCAAGCTGGGAGAGCGGCGCCATGTCCTGATCATCGATATGCACCATATCATCTCGGATGGCGTGTCATCGCAAATCATCCTGAATGATCTTGCGCAGCTCTATCAAGACAAATCTTTGCCAGAGCAACGCATTCAATATAAAGACTTCGCCTTTTGGGAAAAAGGTTTGGCACAGACAGATGAATACAGAAAGCAAGAAGCGTATTGGACCGAGCGATTCGCTGGTGAAATTCCTGTCTTAAACCTACCTTTGGACTACTCTCGACCGTCTGTTCAAAGCTTTGAGGGCGAACGTTATCTGTTCCGTTCTGAAAAACAACTGTTGGATGGTTTGCAACGAGTGGCGGCCGAAACTGGTACTACGCTCTACATGGTGCTCATGGCAGCCTACCATGTTTTGCTCGCGAAATACTCCGGGCAAGAAGACATGGTGGTAGGAACCGTGACAGCTGGAAGAACACACCCTGACACGGAAAGCATCACGGGTATGTTCGTCAACACGCTGGCAATGAGAAATCAGCCTGTGGCAACCAAAAGCTTCAAGCAATTTTTACGAGAAGTAAAGGACAATACACTCGCTGCTTTTGAGCATGGGGAGTACCCGTTTGAGGAGCTCGTCGAAAAGCTGGCGGTCAGTCGAAATCGAAGCCGCAATCCATTGTTTGACACGTTGTTCATCTTGCAAAATATGGACGCCAATCCCATCAAGATCGAGGGCATGACAGTGACGCCTTACGTGTCAGAGGGCAAAATGGCGAAGTTCGATTTGTCTCTCGAAGCAAGCCAAGACCATGCCGGTCTTATGTTCTGCTTCGAATTTTGCACCAAGCTGTTCAAGCAGGAGACCATCGAACGCATGTCGCGTCACTACATCCAAATCTTGCATGAAGTCATCCGGAACACGGACTTGGCTCTCTACGAAATGGAGATGCTCACCGAGCAGGAAAAGCAGGAATTGCTGATCCATTTCAACGACACATTCAAGCCTGTTCAGTTGGAAAGCACACTTCCCCAGCTATTTGAAGAACAAGTGCTGAAAACCCCTGATCAAATCGCACTGGTTTGCGGGGACAAAAAATTGACATATCAGGAGCTCAATAAGAAGGCTAATCAGCTTGCTCGTACATTACGGAAAAAAGGAGTAAAGGCTGACCAACGAGTTGGGATTATGGCAAATCGTTCCTTGGAGATGGTAATTGGAATCCTTGCCATTCTCAAGGCTGGTGGGGCATATGTGCCTATCGACCCAGATTATCCGAATGATCGCATTGCTTATATGCTGGAAGATTGCGAAGCTCGTCTCGTGCTTACTCATGAGCATCTTGGAACAAAGATTGCTGCTGGAGTGGAATGCCTGTATTTGGAGGATAAGAGTAACTATTCTCGTATCACCACAAACCTTGACCCGATTCATACGGCTACCCATCTAGCTTATATCATTTACACATCGGGTACGACAGGTAAGCCAAAAGGGGTCATGGGGGAGCACAAAGGTATTGTCAACAGTGCGACGTGGAACAAAGAAGAGCTTGCCCTATCTGTCCATGACAGAGGCTTGTTGGCTCTCTCCTTTGCCTTTGATGCTTTTGCCCTTACTTTCTTTGCATTGATTCTATCTGGTTCAACTGTTGTCTTGACGAAGGATGAAGAAGCCAAAGATCCAATCGCGCTCAAAAACCTAATTTCAACCTGGAGTTGCAGCTACACGGTGTGCGTGCCAAGTTTGTTCCAGGCGATTTTGGAATGCAGCACCCCCGAAGAGATCAGTCCACTGAAAATGACCATGCTCGGGGGAGAAAAGCTATCGCCGAAGCTGGTTGAGCTGTGCAAAGAAATGAATCCGCAGATGATTACTATCAATGCGTATGGTCCGACAGAAAGCAGCGTTATCGCCACCTATTTGTGCGATGCGCTCCCAGATGCTCCGATCACCATAGGACGGCCAATTGCAAACACAAGCATATACATCGTGGACCATTCGCACCAGCTGCTACCAATTGGTGTAGTGGGAGAGATATGCATTGGCGGACTTGGGTTGGCACGCGGATATTGGAACAAACCAGAGCTTACCGAGGAGAAGTTTGTTTCCAATCCATTTAAGCCAGGTGAACGCATGTACAAGACAGGCGACCTTGGCAGATGGCTCCCTGACGGTACGATTGAATTCATAGGACGCCTGGATGAACAAGTAAAAGTGAGAGGATACCGGATAGAGATCGGGGAGATAGAATCGGTTCTTCTCAGCTATGAAACGACAAATGAAGCGATTGTCGTCGCTTATCCGGATGGAAGCGGGGACACGTATCTAACTGCCTATTTCACCAGTAAAGAAAACATCTCGGAAGTGGCTCTTCGAACACATCTATCGCAAGAACTGCCAGCGTATATGGTCCCGACCTATTTGATTCAACTGAATGCTTTCCCGCTCACGCCAAATGGCAAGATCGACCGCAAAGCGCTGCCGAAGCCTGAAGGAAAGCCTGCGACAGGTGTGGAGTATGTCGCGCCTGCCAATGAAGTAGAGGCGACACTGGCAAAGATATGGGAAAACGTTCTTGGCATCTCCGACATCGGAGTGATGGATAACTTTTTTGACCTGGGTGGACATTCTTTGAAAGCTATGACGGTAGTAGCGCATGTGCATCGAGAGTTTCAAGTTGATCTATCTTTAAAGCATTTCTTTGGTTCTCCAACTGTTCGTGCCTTGTCCCGATTGATTGAAAACAGCGAAGCTGCATCAGATGCAGCTATTCAACCAGCAGAGCCGCGAGATTACTACCCGGTATCATCAGCCCAGCAGCGAATGTATCTGCTCTATCAACTTGAAGGGGCCGGCATTAGCTACAATACGCCTGGCATGATCATGCTGGAAGGCGAGCTGGTTCGCGAGCAATTGGCGTTTGCGCTGCAAGCATTGGTGGATCGACACGATATCTGGAGAACATCATTTGAGATAATCGAGGGTGAGCTGGTCCAAAAAATTCATAGCCATGTGAAAGTGGAAATGGAGTATCAAACAGCGGAGGAGCATCAGATCGATGAAATTTTCCACTCGTTTGTCCGTCCATTTGATCTTTCTGTTCCGCCACTGATCCGCATGGGCTTGGTGAAAATTTCGGATGAGCGTCATCTTCTCCTTTATGACATGCATCATATCGCCGCAGATGCTGCATCGGTCACGATCATGTTCAATGAGCTAGCTGAATTGTACCAGGGAAGAAATTTGCCAGAGGTGCGCATTCAGTACAAGGATTTTTCTGTCTGGCAGCAGGGCTTGTTTCAGTCAGATGCCTTCAAGCAACAGGAAGAGTATTGGCTTCGTACGTTTGCAGGAGACATTTCAGCCGTGGATTTACAGACGGATTACCCGCGACCAGCCGTAAAAAGCTTTGAAGGTAGTCACATCGCGCTTTCAACTGGCCACCAACTGCGGGATGCCCTGCTAGAACTGGCGACCGAAACCAAAACGACGCTGTTCATGGTCTTGCTGGCAGCGTACAATGTGCTGCTCTCGAAGTATTCCGGGCAGGATGACATCATTGTGGGAACGCCGATTTCCGGCAGGTCAAGATCTGAGCTTGCGCCCGTTGTGGGAATGTTCGTCAACACACTGGCGATCAGAAACAAACCGACATCCGAAAAGACCTTCAAGGAGTTTCTGATGGAAGTCAAGCAGAATGCCCTGGATGCTTATGATCATCAGGATTACCCGTTTGAAAGTCTTGTTGAAAAGCTTGGCATTCAGCGTGACCCGGGACGTAATCCACTGTTTGACACCATGTTCATCCTGCAAAACGATGAACTGGACCCAAAAACGCTTGATCAACTGGTTTATCGCCATTATGAATCCGACAGCGCTCCGGCGATAGCGAAATTCGACCTGTCGTTCCATATGACCGACCGTGAAACAGACTTGTTTTTGCGATTGGAATACAGTACCAAGCTGTTTAAAAAAGATACGGTAGACAGGATGTCCCGTCACTTCTTGCAAATCCTGAAAAGCATTGCGGCCCATCCTGATCGGATGCTGCAAGAGATTGATATGCTGACGGAAGAAGAGAAGCAGCTGTTACTGGTGGAGTTCAATCGTACGGACAGAGAATACGCCAAAGACAAAACCCTTCATCAGCTCTTTGAAGAACTGGCGGCAAAAATGCCCGATCAAACAGCGCTGGTATTCCAAGGGCAGCGAATGTCGTACCAAGAGTTGAATGAAAGAGCGAATCAGCTCGCATCCGTTTTGCGTGAGAAAGGTGTTGAGCCATCGCAAATCGTCGCCATGTTACTGGAACGGTCATTAGAGATGGTCATTGCTATTCTTGCCATTTTGAAAGCGGGCGGCGCCTTTTTGCCCATCGATCCTGAGTACCCGGAAGAAAGAATCCGCTACATGATGGAGGACAGTCAGGCGAAACTCGTGCTTACTCATTTTCACTTGATCCCTAAGGTGACTAGTCATGCACAGATCATCGATTTGGGCGACTCTAGGAACTATTCTTCACAGACTGACGATCTGCTTTGCATCAACAAGCCTTCCGATTTAGCTTATATCATTTACACGTCCGGTACGACCGGCAAGCCGAAGGGAGTCATGATCGAGCATCGTGCGATCATCAACTGCTTGCAGTGGAGAAGAGATGAATATGGTTTCCGACCGGAAGACAAGGCATTGCAAGTGTTCTCTTTTGCTTTCGATGGGTTTGTAGCGAGCTTGTTCGCGCCGCTTCTCGGAGGTGCTGTGTGCGTGTTGCCGAGAGAGGAAGAAGCCAAAGACCCGATCGCGTTGAAAAAGCTGATCGCATCCACTGGGGTCACACATTACTATGGTGTACCGAGTCTGTTCCAAGCAATTCTGGATTGCTCGACTGTGGCAGACTTCCCTGAGCTTCGCTGCGTATCACTGGGAGGCGAGAAGTTACCTGCACAGCTTGTTCAAAAAACGAAAGAAAAGCATCCAAAAATCGGGATCAACAATGAATACGGTCCGACTGAAAATAGCGTGGTCTCCACCATCTCCCGTTCTATTGAACCCGGTCAAGACATCACGATTGGCCGGCCGATTGCCAACGTAAAGGTCTACATCGTTGATGCACAACATCGCTTGCAACCGGTTGGTGTGGTGGGTGAGCTATGCATTGGAGGACCTGGGCTTGCAAGAGGCTACCTGAACAAACCGGAGCTCACAGATGAAAAGTTTGTTGTGAATCCGTTTGAACCAGAAGAGCGCATGTATAAAACAGGTGACTTGGTAAAATGGCGGACGGATGGCACGATCGAATACGTCGGTCGGGCTGACGAACAGGTCAAAGTACGCGGGTATCGAATCGAGATCGGGGAAATCGAGAGCGCCATACTCGCCTATGAGAACATCGATCAAGCGGTGGTGGTTGCCCGAGATGATGGCTCTGCTGCCGGCCAGTATCTTTGCGCCTATGTCGTAGCAGCATCAGAAGTGTCCATAGCCGATTTGAGAAGGCATCTTGCGAAGGAACTGCCTGGCTATATGGTTCCATCCTTCTTTATCCAACTGGATAAGATGCCGCTGACCCCCAACGACAAGATAGACCGAAAAGCACTACCGAAGCCAAGCCAGGATGACAATTCGGGAAGAGAATATGAGGCACCCAGAAACGAGCTGGAACAATTGCTGGCTACCATCTGGACAGACGTTTTGGGTATCAAGCAAGTCGGTATAAAAGACAACTTCTTTGAATTGGGTGGGGATTCCATCAAAGCGATTCAAGTTTCCACGCGCCTGTACGCATCAGGCTGGACGCTTGCGATGAAAGAGCTGTTCCAACATCCGTCGATCGAGGAAGTCGCTATCCATGTAACACCGAACAACAGAGAGAGTGATCAGGGAGTCGTAGAGGGCGAGATTGGCTTGACACCCATCCAGAAGTGGTTCTTCGAGCAAAATTTCACGGATCGTCACCATTGGAATCAGGCTGTCATGCTCTATCGTGAAGAAGGCTTTGATGCAGCCCTTGTACAGCAAGCCTTCCATAAAATCGTCGAGCATCATGATGCGTTACGAATGATATACAAACAGGAAAATGGGATCATGACGCAAATCAATCAAGGGCTTACCGATGACCGATTCCGTTTCTATTCTTTTGATGTGAGGGAACATGCAAATAGCGCAGCGCACATCCTGGAATTGTCCGATCTCATCCAAAGCAGTATCGATTTGGAACAGGGACCGCTGGTTCATTTGGCTCTCTTCTCAACCAAAGAAGGCGACCATTTACTGATTGCCATACACCATCTGGTCGTGGATGGCGTGTCTTGGCGAATCTTGTTTGAAGATTTTTCATCGGCCTATTCACAGGCTCTCCAAAATCAGGAGATCGTTTTACCGAAGAAAACAGATTCCTATAAAGACTGGGCGGCTCAACTGGAGAGCTACGCACAGAGTGACGAGCTGTTACGGGAAGTAGCGTATTGGCACAATCTGGAGAGCACCACTACACCAGTCGCATTGCCAACTGATTTTGTCACAGCCGATCGGAAACAAAAGCACACGCACACTGTAAAGGTCGAATTGACAGCACTAGAGACAGAAAACCTTTTGCGTCACGTGCATCATGCCTATCACACAGAAATAAATGATCTGCTGCTGACAGCTTTGGGGTTAACCGTAAAAGAATGGGCAAATACCAACTGCCCTGTCATCAACCTGGAAGGTCACGGACGCGAGGACATTCAGAATGAAATGAATGTCACAAGAACGGTTGGCTGGTTCACATCCCAGTTCCCTGTCGTACTTGATATGGAAAAATCAGAGGACTTGGCTTACCAAATCAAGCAGATCAAAGAAAACCTGCGCCGCATTCCGAAAAAAGGAATTGGCTACGAGATTTTACGTACGATGACGTCCAGCAAGACGCAGCTATCCTTGTCATTTGCCTTGCAGCCGGAAATCAGCTTTAACTATCTCGGGCAATTTGACTCAGATGTAAAATCGGGCGGATATACCTTCTCACCGCTCGGGACAGGACAGCTGTTCAGTCCAGAATCAGAGAGAGTATTCCTCTTGGACATTTCCGGCTTGATCGAGGATGGAAAGCTCCAGATCAGCTTTGGATACAGCAGTCTCCAGTACAAAGAAGAAACCATAACAAACTTAGCGTACAGTTACCGGAATCACTTACGGCGTATCATCGACCATTGCATGGCAAAAGAAGAAGGGGAGTTGACTCCGAGCGATCTGGGGGATGACGACCTTTCCATGGAAGAACTGGAGAACATACTGGAAATGATTTAATGTTTTTCCTCCAATAAAAGCTGGGCAAGAGAGTTTTTATTGGAGGAACCCTCTTTGAATCTATCAATAACAGAGTTGAGGTGCGTAATGAAAAAGCAGGAAAATATCGCAAAAATTTATCCGTTAACTCCATTGCAAGAGGGCATGTTGTTTCATGCTATCAAAGATTCAGAGAGCAGTGCCTACTGCCTCCAGATGTCCGCAACGATCCAAGGAAATTTTCATCTGCCTACCTTTGAAGAGAGCATGAACAAGCTTGTAGAAAACTACGAGGTATTGCGAACGGTGTTTGTGTATCAAAACCTGCAGCGTCCCAGACAGGTTGTTTTTAAAGAGAAAAAAGCAGTTGTGCATTTCGAAAACATTACTCATTTGCCTGTAAATGATCTGAACGATTACATAAAAGCGTATACGCGTCAGCATCATACGTTTGACCTGACAAAAGATAGCTTGATGAAAGCAGCGATTTTCCAAACAGAGGAGAACAAGTTTCAATTCGTTTGGGCGTTCCATCATATCATCGTAGACGGTTGGTCATTGGGCGTATTGCTCAATAAACTGCTCTCGTATTACGCGGCCCTTTATAAAGGG
>NZ_PXZL01000014.1:0-332 GCF_003013405.1 Brevibacillus formosus
ATCCCTTCGGAGCGGACAGTTTTAACTCCCAGCAGGACGGAGCCTGGAGCCTAGCATGGAAATATTCTTCTCCCTACCGCAGCTACATAATAGGAATCTCTATTTGTTGCTGTAGTGCTGGGAGGAAACAGGAGAAAACGCTCAGCTTCTAGGTCCACCCGCTGTGGGATTGACTGCCCGGCTCCATGAAAAAAAGCGAAACCCGCGTCCAAAGTCGTCCATTCTGAGGGCCTCTCAGAGGTGGACGCTAAGAGCTTGTTTCTTTTTTTTCATTGCGCCTCGGTCGGTGTCCCTAAGATCTTCGCTTATTTCTCCTGTTTCCTCTACGAGCT
>NZ_PXZL01000014.1:360-20568 GCF_003013405.1 Brevibacillus formosus
GGAGCGGACAGTCTTAACCCCCAGCAGGACGAAGCCTGGAGCCTAGCATGGAAATATTCTTCTCTCCACTACAGCTCCTCAATAGAAAAAAGGGCAGGACTGTTGTCCCCCCCTTAAGCTTGTTCTGTCATCAATTGCTGGAGCTTCTTAATCCCACGGAAGTGCAGGATTTTCACCGAAGCCTCTGTCTTGCCTAAAATTTCCGCGATCTCATTCATTCGCAAATCTCCGAGATAGCGCAGGGCGATCACATTGCGTTGATCCTTTGTCAGCGTGTGCACCTTATCCCATAAACCCTCGGTTGTCTCCTGATTCAGAAGACACTCCTCCGGCAGCTTATCTGTTGCGACCATATTGCTAAATGTGTCCTGATCCACCGGACTCTCCCGCTTCTTGCGCATGTAGTCAATCAAAGCATTGTGCGCAATTCGGAAAATCCAGGCACCAAAAGGATGACGGCCATCGTACTGCTCAAGCTTGGAGTACACCTTAATAAACACAGTCGTTGTCAAGTCTTCCACATCCCAGACGTTTTTTACCCGGTAGCGGAAATAGCGATATATTTTAGCAGAGTAATCTTCGTAAATTTGTTGGTGACTTAATTTTGGATACATGATTGCTGTCGTCATAATCGATCTCCCGTTTCGTGATCCGTATGAATTGATTTCATTGTACGGTCGAAACGAAGCAGGAACCATCGAGTTTTATTTCAGGAAGCTTACACTTTTGTAAGGTACTTATGGGCTCGTTGTAAGCTCGCACAAGTAGGTACGGAAGAGGTTTCATTTCGGTTACAACTTTCAAAAGAAATCTTTAAAAATTTCTTAAGGAATTTTTTAAGTTGTCTTTAATGTTCGAAGAAAATAAAGTCATAGACTGGCGACCTTGATATTACGCATTTCTTATGGACTTAAACGCCTAGCCTTCGAAAAATAAGTATTAGACTGACTAAACAAAGAAACAGCGACGGCCCAAGACTTGAAAAAATAAAGTCTTAGACTGTCGCTGTCTTTGTTGAACTAACGTTCCCCGTTAGTTTAATCCAACATGTCATCGTTGTATCTTTGCAAAAATGTATGTGTCCCTCAATTCGCTTCCATCAACCGATAAATCTTCGTTCTTGATAATACCCTCAAGTTCAAAGTGTAATCGCTCAGGTATTAACTTACTTCTAGTATTTTTAGTATCACAACGTATTTCCAATCTTCGGGCATTCAACTGACTAAAAGCAAAATCACAAATACCTTCAACTGCTTCAGTCATATACCCATTGCCACTAAAACGTGTATTTATCCAATATCCAATTTCAAATTTCCGTACATCCCAGTCTATGTTATGTAAGCTTGACGTAGCAACAAATTGCCCCGTTTCTTTCATGAAGACAAGGAATCTTAGATTTTCACGACTTATAAATCTTACATGTGCCTCTCTAACTGCAAGTTCAATATCATATTCGGTTTGTTCATTTTGTACAAACTTTAACCAAGGTTTCAACTCATCTATCGAAGCATTAATGGCTTCAAATACAACCTTACCATCCCCTGGTTTTGGCATTCTAATTACTAATCGTTCAGTATGAAACTCATCTGGAAAATCAATCATAATTGGTTTCATAACATTCCCCTTTGGTTTATTCCTATCATATAAAACAACCATAAACTATGCTACTAAAACAACTTGTTACGCTATTACGCAAATCTGCCCGTTAGCTTAATGCCTAAGGCCAGTCTAAAACTTTATTTTCACTGAACATTTAAAGCCGTTTTTGCGTGTCATTTCAAAGCAGTTTTCATGCTATACGGTGTGTCTGCTTAGTAGTACTTTCACACCTTGAATTCACTTTCAAGCAATTATAAATAAGCTGCGCAGGAGAAGCGCATTTCCAGTCCCCCAGCAGGGCGTAGGCCGAAGCGTAGACTGGAAATGCGCTTCTCCCCCACTACGGCTTCTTAATAAAAAAAGCCCCCGAAAAATTCGAGGGCACTTGCATTTAAATCAATCCCAGACGTTGGAAAATCGTATCCACATGTTTCAGGTGGTAACGGTAGTCAAAGCACTCATCCAGCTCTTCCTTGGACAGTGTAGAGCTGACCGTTGCATCCTCCTCGACGATCGCACGGAAGGAGCGTTGCTCTTCCCACGCCTGCATCGCACGAGGCTGTACCGTGTCATAGGCTTGCTCGCGGCTCATGCCTTTTTCGATCAGCTTGAGCATGACTTGCTGCGAGTAGATCAATCCAAAGGTACGGTCCATATTGCGCTTCATGTTCTCAGGGAACACTGTCAAGTTTTTCACGATGTTCATGAAACGGCGCAGCATGTAATTCAATGCTTGTGTCGCATCTGGCAAAATCACGCGCTCCGCAGAGGAGTGGGAAATATCCCGCTCATGCCACAGGGAAACATTTTCATAGGAAGTGAGCATGTGACCGCGGATGACACGAGCCAGACCGCAAATGTTTTCGCTGCCGATTGGGTTGCGCTTGTGTGGCATTGCAGAAGAACCTTTTTGTCCTTTAGCAAATGCCTCTTCTACCTCACGCATCTCGCTCTTTTGCAGACCGCGAATTTCTGTCGCGAATTTCTCCAAAGAAGTTGCGATCAGTGCCAATGTCGCCATGTACTCGGCGTGGCGATCACGCTGCAAGGTTTGAGTAGAAATAGGCGCTGCCGACAGCCCCAGCTTCTCGCACACGTACGCTTCCACAAACGGATCGATGTTTGCGTATGTTCCAACTGCGCCAGAGATTTTTCCGTACGCCACTTCTTTTTTCGCAGCCTGAAAACGCGCCAGGTTGCGCTTCATTTCTTCATGCCACAGGGCCAGCTTCAAACCAAAAGTCGTAGGCTCCGCATGTACGCCATGTGTTCTGCCCATGCAAACTGTATCCTTGTGCTCACGTGCTTTGTCGGCCAAAATCTCGATGAAGTCTTGAATATCCTTCTCCAATATTTCATTCGCCTGACGCAGCAGGTAAGACAGAGCAGTATCCACTACATCGGTAGAAGTCAGTCCGTAATGCACCCATTTCTTTTCTTCGCCTAAGGTTTCCGATACCGCACGGGTAAACGCCACCACATCATGGCGTGTCTCTTCTTCGATCTCATAGATTCTGTTAATGTCAAAAGTAGCGTTATCCCACAGCTTTTTCACGTCTTCCTCAGGAATGACGCCCAGCTTGGACCATGCTTCACACGCGAGAATTTCTACTTCCAGCCACGCTTTGAATTTGTTTTCTTCCGTCCAAATGGCGCGCATTTCCGGTCGGGAATAGCGTTCGATCATGATAATACCTCCGATGTATTCGTCCAGATTTTCAGCTCATCAATCAGGGTGAGCGCTTCTTCTACAGTAGGGGCGAGCACATTGATATGCCCCATTTTCCGCTTGGCCTTGCTCTCTGCTTTTCCGTACAAATGGAGCTTGGCTGTGCGAGGCAGCTTGTCGATCTGATCGATGACAGGCTGTAGATGCTCTCCCAAAATATTAACCATCACGACGCTCGAGAGCAACTCTGTAGATCCCAAAGGCAGATTGCAAACCGCCCGAACATGCTGCTCAAACTGCGAGGTCACACAAGCATCCATGGTAAAATGCCCAGAGTTATGCGGTCGAGGCGCCAATTCATTGACATACAACTGACCATCTTCGGTCAAAAACAGCTCAACTGCAATGAGTCCGACCACATCCAGCTTTTCTACAATCGTACGAGCAATTTCTTCCGCGCGGGCTGCTACTTGAGCCGAAATACGAGCGGGTACGATGCTCAAATGCAGAATGTTTTCATGATGAATATTTTCTGACACTGGAAAAACAGCCAGTTCTCCCGCCGGATTGCGTGCAGCAATCACAGACAGCTCCATTTGGAATGGTACAAATTGTTCCACGATCAGCTCTGTACCTGCTTTGGATAACGTTTCATACGCCTCCTCCAGCTCAGCCTCGCTTCTCAATACCCATTGTCCTTTACCGTCATAGCCACCGGTTGCGGTCTTCATGACAGCAGGCAGCCCCAGTTCACGCACGGCGTTCTGCAAATCCTCCAAGCTATTTACGACACAAAACGGAGCAACCGGGATGCCGATCTCGCGAATGGCAGTCTTTTCCCGAATCCGGTTTTGGGTGATACGCAAAAGGCGGCTCCCCTGCGGTACATAAGCGCGGCTCTCCAACACTTCAGCCACCTGTGCATCGACATTTTCAAATTCATAAGAGATGACATCACTGACTGAGGCAAGCTGCATCGCTGCTTCTACATCATCGTAGCTGGCGACAATTTGCCGATCAGCTGTTTGACCGCATGGTGCGTCTGCTGTCGGGTCCATTGTGACAAAGCGGTAGCCCATAGCTCGTCCCGCAAGAGCAATCATCCGTCCAAGCTGTCCTCCGCCGAGTATTCCTAAGGTCGATCCTGGTTTGATTTGCTTACGGTCTTTGGTTGTCATTCGAGTTCACTAGCCTCCAGCACCTTATTGCGCACATCATCACGTCTTTGCACGAACCGCTCTTGTACGTCTGGATATTTGATCCCCAAAATTTGCGCAGCCAATAACCCTGCATTAATGGCTCCAGCTTTTCCGATCGCAACCGTCGCCACAGGCACGCCCCCTGGCATTTGCACAATCGACAAAAGCGAGTCGAGACCATTCAAGTTGGATGATTTTACCGGTACACCAATGACAGGCAACTCTGTCTTAGCAGCCACCATTCCTGGCAAATGAGCTGCCCCGCCCGCACCCGCAATAATGACTTCCAAGCCGCGACTTTTAGCAGTCTCGGCATACGTAAACATCAAGTCTGGCGTTCTGTGTGCAGACACGACCTTCTTTTCGTACGGTACCTGCAATTCGTCCAAGATCGCGCAAGCTTCCTTCATTGTTTCCCAGTCTGACGTACTGCCCATAATGACTCCTACCAAAGGCTGTAGCATGAACCATTTCGCCCCCTACGTTTTGTAACATCAGAAGAAAACCCAACCGACTAACGGCTTTTTGCGCCGCTCTCATCGCCTGGGCTATTCGCACTCGTTTTCTCTCAACATATTCAGTGTAGCAGGGAGAAAGTTTGCCTGTCAACCTCGTTTCCGAACATTTAAAATTAGTGTATCAAAAATTATTCGTGTTTGCCTTTTTCTACCCAATTGTTGGCCGCTTCGGCTTTTTCTAGCTCGACCTGAAGCCAATAATCTAAATAGGGACTGGCATCCGCCCCGGCAGCTGCAGTCAATAGCGCTGTAATTTGCTCCCCATTCGCCTGCTTGTATTGATGATCTCGTACATATTGACGCAGCACCTGATGCAGTCGTTCGACTCCCCATTTTTCCTTCAAGTTCCACCACATGGCACCTGCTCGCCCATAAACGAGGTCATTGTAGCTCCTCCAATCTGGAAAAGCCTCCACCGACGACTTTGCAGTGACTCCTTGGTTCGCATATCCTTCCGCTGCACGCGCTTGGTCCAGCCGCATCTGAATATACGCTTGTGAACGTACAGGGGACTTTTGCTGCAAAAATACCATCGTCGCATAATCTGTCAGTCCCTCATCTAACCAAGCCTCTCGCACCTCGTCGTTTCCGACCAGCCCGTAAAACCACTGATGTGCCGTTTCATGTGCTACGACCGCTTCCCCCATGGCGTCGCTACGGTCAACATACTCCTGGGCAATAAAAACGAGGCTCGGGTATTCCATCCCCCCAAAGAAACCTCCTGTCTTGACAACATCGTATTCCTTATACGGATACACCCCGAACTGTTTTCCGTAATAGTCGAGAGACTCCTTGGCAGTCTCATGTATTCGTTCTACGTTTTGCGGGTCATCACTTTTCTGCACCCACGTACGTACGATAGTATCCCCGACCTGTCCAGATATGGGCTGGTACGTATTGTCCATGACGACAAGGGCAAAATCCCGAACTTTCCATGCGTCCACTTCATAGATTTTTAGGCGTTGCGGTCTCGTCTCGGTGATGACAGCCACGCTCTCCAATCCACTCGTAGCAAGCTGGTACCCCTCTGATAACTGCACACGCAAATGATAATTCGCCACATCCGAGTAAAAAGGATCGCCAATCGCGGAATAAGAATCGAGCCGCCAGCCTCCTGCGTCCTTGACCGCCATAATCGGCAGCCAGTTGCCCAGCCACATCGCATGATCATGGTAAGACATCCGGCCATTGTTATAAGGAACCTCGAGCTGAAATTTCATATCCACTACCGTCTCAACAGACGATGTCCTTTCAGGAAGGGGCACTTGTAAAAGCGTATTGTTCTTACCTGCATACTGTACACCGACACTTTTTCCGTTTACCCGTACTTGGCTTATCTTGATACCGCCAGGCTCACGTTGTTTGCCCAGCACAACCTCCCAGTTCTCTCCACTGAGAGTAGCATTCGCAGAAAAAGCATTGGGATATAAATGAAAAAAAGCTTGGTCATCTTGTGGGACAAAGCGAGCCGTCAGCATGCCCTTCACCACGTGCTTGTTCATATCGATTTGTACGTCGGCCCTGTAAGTGACTGCAGCCTGCTTGTGGTCAATCGGCACAAGCTCCTGAGCATCTAAGACAGCCTGCCCTGTCCAAGGCCGGACGGTCAAGAATACAGTCAAAACGACTCCTACTGCCGCGATGACCACCCAATGCTTCCGCCACATCGTGATCCCCTGCCTTCGATTACTTCTTCTGATGCTTGAGACGTTGGCGCTCCAGCCAAGCTGCTGCCTGTTCCTGCTTGGACATGTCTACCCTCAACCAATAATCCAAGAAGGCGCTTGCATTTTCTCCTGCCATTTCAGATAGAAATGCTTCCCATTCCTTTCCAGTCACCACCTGATAACGGTATTTCTCAACATACTGCTTCAAAACGTCATGTACCCTTTCTTCCCCCCACGCTCCCTGCAATAGCCAGAGCATCGAGGACGGACGGGAATAGACGAGATCGCTATAACTCTGATTATTGGGAAATGCAGACAGCGCTTGCCAAGGGCGCAGTTCCTCTGCCACATAATACTGAACAGAGGTGCCCTGCTCCAGCCGTCTACGCACACGTTCTGCTCCCAACAGCGGGTCTTGCTGAAATAAATACGAGAGCGTCACGTACTCCGTGAATCCCTCATCCAGCCATGCTTCCTTTACCTGATTATTTCCGAGCAAGCCGTAAAACCACTGATGTGCCGTCTCATGGACAACCGTGACGATACCCGTTTCTTCCCCTGAAAAGAAATGACGCCCGTCAAGAAAGACCAATGCCGGATACTCCATCCCGTTAATCGCGCCACCAGTCCTTACCACATCGAACTCGCTATATGGGTAAGCACCCAATTGATGATGAAAATAGGCGAGAGACTCCGCTGCTGCTTCATGAATCTGCGCAGCAGTTGCCGGATCATCTGTTTTCCGCCACCATGTTCGGACGACTGTTTCGCCCACCTTCGTTTCCGTTCGCTGATAGGAGGCATCCATGACGACGAGGGCAAAATCCCTCACGTTTTCTGCACAGAGCTGTATCGTCTTTTCTCTCTCGCCAGCAGAAACCTGTTTCGCAGCCCTGTCAGGCGCTGTGCTAGCCAGTTGATAGTCTTTTGGCAGCGTCACGTTCACATCATAATCTGCGTTCTCACTGTAAAATGGATCACCGACAGGCTCGTACGGATCGAGATGCCAGCCTTCCTTGTCGTAAACCGCAAGAACCGGGAGCCAGTTCCCCAGCCAGATCGATTGGTCATCGTACGACATCCTGCCGTCGTTTCGCGGAAGAGTCATCTCGAACTCCATCACAATCTTTCGTGGGCCCTTCTGTCCTTCTAGCGGCACTTCGAGGATGTTCAGATCTTTCGTCTGTTTGCCGACAACCGCTACACCATCGACCAAGAGCTTTTTATTAGTGTATGAGCCAAGCGTTGGACCATTGCCTAAAAGTTCCTCCCATAGCATGCCTTGATGCTCTTCTGTAAATACGTTCGGGTAAAGATGGAGATAAGCACGAGTAGGGTCTTTTGGCCAAAAGGTAATCGTTACGGTTCCTGCTACTTCTTTCTTGATTGGATCAATTCGCACATTAGCCCGATAGAGTGGTTTACGCGTAAGCGCAGTACCCTCGTCAGCATTCACAGGCAACATCCACGTCAAAAACAATAAGCTACAACCGACCATTGAGACCCATTTCTTCACGCCATCTCCCCCTTTTCTCTACTGTACAAAAAATGGAAGAAAAAGACTATCTTTCCTCTTTACCCTGATAGCTTGTCGGACAACCACTTTTCAACCAACTCCAAAGGAACCGGCTGTTCCGTTCCCTCTCGCATATCTCGGACGACGACCTGCCCGCTGTTCACTTCGTTTTCCCCATAGATCAGCGCAAAAGCAAAGCCTTCTTTGTTTGCATAATCGAGTGCTTTTTTCAGTCGTCTACCTGTCAACTCCAGCTCGACTCTAATGCCGCTCTCGCGCAATCGATTGGCCAGGCCAAGACTGGATGCTTCTGTCCCGAGGGGAATAACGAGTACATCGGCAGCTTTTTGCTCTTCCGTGTTGCGATTTGCCAGCGCTGCAAGAATGACATCCAACCCAAACGAAATCCCTACAGCGGGATACTCTCTTCCATCATCCAAAAGCCGACCGATAATCTGATCGTAACGTCCCCCACTGCCGATACTGGACGTTATACTTCCATCCTGCAAAAAGATCTCATACACAATTCCCGTGTAAATCCCTAAGCCTCTTGCCAAAAATGGAGAGAAACGAAGCTCCCCACCCACACCCGCTCCTTTTACATAGGCAAGCATATCGCGCAGCTCCCGAATCCCTTCCTGAACAAGCGGGGATGTAAAGCGCTCTGCCAACAGATCCAGGGTAATCACCCCTTCTTGCAGGAAAGACGTAATTGCCAACACGAGTGACTCCTCGACGTTTCGCTCCCGCAAGTCATCACGGACTCCATCCACGCCGATCTTCTCGAGCTTATCCAGCGACAGCATGACATCCCCGGCCCGCATGGTGGGAGCTCCCAGCTCCTGAAGCACCCCAGATAACAGCTTGCGGTTGTTGACCTCAATGTACACGTCAAGCCCCAGCCGCTTGAATGCCTCAAATGCCATGCTGAGCAATTCTGCTTCAGCCAGCACCGATGTCGTTCCCACGATATCGACATCGCATTGGATAAATTCGCGCAATCGCCCGGTTTTTACCGGACCGTCCCGAAATACTTTTCCGATCTCATACCGCTTGAACGGCATCCGCATCTCAGGGTTCATGCCCACTACCTTCGTCAATGGAACAGTCAAATCATAGCGCAGGCCGAGCTCTCTATCTCCTTGGTCGTTTAAGCGATACACTTCCTTCAAGATTTCATCCCCGCCGCCGTACTTGGATGCCAGCAATTCGTAGTGCTGTAGCATTGGCGTCTCTAATGGTTTGCAGCCGTATGTCTCGAATACAGCCTCGAGCGTCCGTCGTATCCAGTTTCGTTGCATCTGCTCCTGCGGCATGAAATCTTTTGTGCCTTTTACCGTTTTTAATACTTCGTTTTCCATGAGTAACACCCTTTCCTTTATCAGATAGAGAAAACCAAAAAAGCCATGCAAGGCAACTTCTTGCCCGCATGGCTTCCTAAATACACCACCGCAGGCACGAAGCACAAGAAGCGCTTGCACCTGCGGAAAAATTTCCGAAGATACAAACGCTCTACGTGTGGTGATGCTGTTGAAGGAACATGTTAAGACCTGTCATGGGAATCGGTCCATCCTTCCGTGAAAAAAGATTTTTCCTATCATAGCGCAAAAAAAGCTCCCCGTCCAGCGGACGAAGAGCCTGATTCTCAAAAAATTCTATTCGCGCAACCAGATGAAGTACGCCAGGAAGACGAAGAACAGCACATACATCGCCGGATGCACTTCGCGAGCCTTGCCTTTCATTACCTTCATCACCGGATATACGATGAAGCCCGTCGCAATACCTGTTGCAATACTGTAAGTCAATGGCATCAACAAAATGGTCAGGAATGCAGGGAACGCTTCATCCAGGTCATCCCAAGCCACTTTTGCAATGTGAGAAGCCATCAGAACACCGACGATAATGAGCGCTGGTGCTGTAACCGCAGGTGTGACAATCGCAAGAATCGGCGAGAAGAACAACGCCAGCAGGAACATAATCCCTGTGACAACTGCGGTAAATCCGGAGCGTCCGCCTGCCGCTACCCCTGCTGTCGATTCAACATAAGCTGTAGTGGTAGATGTACCGAGTACCGCACCTGCCATACCTGCAATCGCATCGGAAGCGAGTGCTTTTCCTGGACGTGGCAAATTGCCGTCTTCGCGGAGCAATCCAGCTTGGTTTGCTACACCCAAGAGCGTACCTGTTGCATCGAAAAAGTCTACAAACAAAAACGTCAAAACAACAATCAGCATATTCACGGTGAACAATGCGGATGGATCACCGAGATATTGGAACGCAGCACCGAATGTAGGAGCAAGGCTCGGTGGTGCAGAAACAACTTGCTCAGGCAGATTCACCAGTCCGAAAAACATTCCGGTAATCGCTGTAATCAGCATTCCGATAAAGATACCTGCATTGACTTTGCGAGAAAGCAGAATGACCGTCACGATCAGACCAAACACAGCAAGCAATGCATTTTTCGCTGCCAAAATTTCTTCCGGCTTCATGCCCTCGTGATAGAAGGTCAGATGTCCCAGTGCTACGAAGGTGGCATCATTTGCTACGATGATACCTGCGTTTTTCAAACCGATAAACGCGATAAAAAGACCAATCCCTGCCGAAACGGCGTACTTCAAGCTTTGTGGAATCGCTTTGATGATCGCTTCACGAACACCTGTCAGGGACAGAATCAAAAAGATCGTACAAGAAAGGAATACGCCAGCCAAAGCCTGTTGCCAAGGAATTTGCATCGTCAGAACGACGGTATAAGTAAAAAATGCGTTCAAACCCATCCCCGGAGCTTGACCGATCGGCAAACGTCCGAGAATACCCATTAACAGTGTTCCGAGAGCAGCAGCCAAAGCCGTTGCGGTAAAGACAGCCCCGAATTCAGGGTAGTTTGCTTTCAAATCTGGCGGCAGATCCGCACCACTGAGAATGAATGGATTGACAGCCAAGATATATGCCATTGCCAAAAAAGTAGTGATACCTGCGATGATTTCGCGACGGTAATTGGTGCCTAGCTTGTCAAACTCGAAATACTTCCGCACCTATAAGTCCCCCCATACTAATCTTGTTGCCAAAAATAGTCTAACTGTTTTTTGCCGACCGTAAACGGTCACATCTTTTTTGATGAAAACCGTCGAGACGTCTTTCACAAAAAAAGGCCCGGACGCTCTTATCATGCGCCTGGCCGTCAAACAAAACACTCCGGGAATAATTCCAAATATAATAACAAAACCAAATCCCGATGACATTTTGTTCGTAGCCAGGTCGTTAACGGCGACCATGTAGAAACTCCTGAGCCATATTCTCAAGAATATACGAACCTTCCTATATTACCTGCTCACATTGAGAAGTGTATCAGGTGACATAGGGAATGTCAACGAAAATACGAACATTCATTTTTATAAAGAGTTTAATATCCGGATATTTTCCAAGAAAGCCTGTGTTATAATTCATAACCAGATGGAGGTGATCCAAATTGAACTTTATGGATGCTTGGGAACAAATAATAGCGAAGCAGGAACGAGAACGTGACCGGCTTCGAGTCAATCGAATCACCGTACGGGTCGACGATAAGAAAAAGAGCAAGCACAACGTTCATCCAAAAGAAAAAGTCATCGAATATGGCTTTGTAGAACGTGATTTGTATGATGAGAATTTATTCGGGAGGTTTGAACTCTATTTCGCCGATCGCGACACTCTTCTCCAGCAAGATCGGTTTGGAGATGAAATTGCTTTTGGTGAGCTTGCAGATGAACATGCAGCTGCCACGGCAATCTTCCCCTATTTAGCAGAGTACTATTCTCAGTTTTTGGAGGAAACTCCCTTCGCTATTAGCTACAACCCTATTGCAGAAGCTTGGATTACGAAGGAACTCTTCCTCCAGGATGGCTAGGCGGGGTCATTTATATTGCTCTTGCAAAAGAAAATGGAAAGCTTCTCATGATGTATGGAACGAGATGATTCTGGAGCAAAAAAAACTCCCTTTTATTCGCAAATCACGCGAATAAAAGAGAGTCATTTTTTTGTTCCTATTCCCACTCAATTGTTGCTGGTGGTTTGGACGTTACATCATACACAATGCGGTTTACATTGTCTACTTCATTCACGATACGCACAGAGATTTTCTCCAATACATCCCACGGAATGCGCGCCCAGTCAGCAGTCATACCATCAATGGACGTTACCGCACGAATCCCTACTGTGTAAGAATACGTACGAACATCACCCATTACCCCTACAGTCGTCATGTTTGGCAGAGCCGTGAAGTACTGCCAGATTTCGCGATCGAGACCTGCCTTGGCAATCTCCTCACGCAGGATCGCATCGGATTCACGAACGATCTTCAGTTTTTCTTCCGTCACTTCACCCAAAACCCGAATGCCGAGGCCTGGTCCTGGGAATGGCTGACGCCAAACAATCTCATCTGGCAAGCCCAGCTCTGTACCCAGTTTGCGTACTTCGTCTTTGAACAATGTTTTCAATGGTTCAATCAACGTGAACTTCATGTCTTCTGGCAAACCGCCCACATTGTGGTGCGATTTGATCGTTTGTGCAGTTGCTGTACCGCTCTCCACGATATCGGTATACAGCGTGCCTTGTGCCAAAAAGTCCATATCTGTCAGCTTCGCTGCTTCTTCATCGAATACATAAATGAACTCGTTACCGATGATTTTGCGCTTTTGCTCTGGGTCAGATACACCTTTGAGTTTGCTCATGAAACGCTCGCGAGCATCGATCTTGATCACTTTCATGGAGAATTTCTCAGCGAATGTCTCCATGACCCCTTCTGCTTCCCCTTGGCGCAGAAGACCATGGTCAACGAACATGCACGTCAATTGATCGCCAATCGCTTTGTGAATCAGCGCTGCTACTACGGAAGAATCCACACCGCCGCTCAACGCACACAGTACCTGCTTGTTGCCGACTGTTTCACGAATGCGAACCAGCTCGTCCTCAATGAACGTCGTCATGCTCCAAGTCGCTTCACATCCACAAATGTTGAACAGGAAGTTTCCAATGAACTCAGTACCTTTTTGGGTATGAACTACTTCCGGATGGAACTGTACGCCGTACAGCTTGCGCTCAAGGTTGCTGATCGCAGCTACCGGGCAGCTGTCGCTTACTGCATCAATGACAAATCCGGTTGGGAGCTCCACTACTTTGTCAGAGTGGCTCATCCACACGATTTCGTTTGCATCCCATTTGTCGTACAAGTTGTGTTTTTGCTGCATACGCAATTCAGCTTTTCCGTACTCGCGTTTACCCGCACGTTCTACTTTTCCGCCCGTCAAATGGCTCATCAGCTGCATCCCGTAGCAAATACCCAATACAGGCAAGCCCAGATCAAAAATCGCCGGGTCTACAGTTGGCGCTCCCTCTTCGTACACGCTAGCAGGTCCGCCAGAGAAAATAATCCCTTTTGGATTCATCTCTTTAATCTTTTCAACGGGTGTATTAAACGGTATCAGTTCACTGTAAACACCCAGATCGCGTACACGGCGCGCGATCAACTGATTGTACTGGCCTCCGAAATCGAGTACGACGACCATTTCCATTGACTTGTCCATCATATCCCCCTTCTCCTGTAACATACAGGACGTGCAAGTGTCGGCATGCCATGCGAAGTTGTCGCATATTTGCAAAAAAGCCGGGACTGCTATCTCCGATAAACAATACGGAGGCAACGTCCCAGCTTGTGTACACATGTGCGGTTTGCATGTACAAAAATCCGATGTGCTCTCCTCGTAGTCGCCAAATTTACGGTCTAGCGGTAGAAACTTTCAGGCCCTATTCCTGATCATTATACGAGTCTCATTGATCGTCATTCTAGCAGATGGAACGGTATTGTTCAAGGCTTCAATTGACGGATTAATCGTTCTAGTATTTGCTCTGCTATTGTTCTCGCCTTTTGTTCCATCTCTTTGTAGCCATACACGGATCGTTCGTACAGCTCCGTCAAATAGCGTAGGTCTTGTCGCTTGTCTGCCGGCAGGGTCATCCTGCCCACGTACTCCCGCAACGTTTCTCCTGGCTGTCTGCGCGTGTAGACTCGCTCCATCATTCGCATCAGTAAATGATACCGATCCGGGAACTCACTGCCTCGTTCTTGATTCAGCTGCCTGCGCATCCACCATAGCTGGATGTCTTGTCTGCGTCGCCACGCGATAATTCCTGCCACGACAGCGACTACTGCCAATCCCGCGTTTACTTGCCATGGAATTTTAATCCCACTACCTGCTGGGCTGTCTCCCTCTTCCAGCTCATTGAAACGTCCATTCCCACGGTCGATGTCCGTTTGATTCGCCATATTTGGCAACGGAACGGGGATCTCAGGCTGTGAGGTGACCAAATCATAATTAAAACGAACAGGTGACATGAATGTACTCGTCGCTTCAAAAGGAACCCACCCAATCCCCGGGAAGTATACCTCTACCCACGAGTGAGCATCCCTGTTGCGCACTTCTACAGTCTCGTAGTTAAGCGCATCCGTTCCTACTCGTTCACCAGGAGCGAAGCCCTTGACCCAACGTGTCGGGATATCCAGAGTACGAAGCATAACCGCCATCGAGGTGGAAAAATGGTCACAGTACCCTCGAAGGCTGTCAAACAAGAAGTGATCGACAAAATCCTGACCTTCTGCAGCGACTGGAACGTCTTTCGTTTCATACTTATATTTTCCACTTGAGCGCAAGTAATTCTCGATCGCTCTCACTTTGTCATAAGGAGTCTTCGCATCCTTGGTAATCGTTGCAGCGAGCTCCCTCACTCGCGGAGGCACCGAGGCTGGCACTTGCAAATAGCGCTCTTTGATCTCATCCGGATAGTTCGTTCCGGCATTCGTTACGGCCTTTTCACTGACAATCGGCACTTCTGCCTCGACCTTGTATTGATTCAGTTTTAGCAAAAGCGGATTGGGGCCGTACTCTGGCCGACCGTTTTTCTCACTCAGCTGAACCAAGTTGATTTTTCCCGCCCGTACTTCTAGTTGCTGATTCATTTTGTCATAAACAACGGTTGCCTCTGGTGGAGCGTAGTTGCTCACCTTTTTCAGCTGACCTTGATAAAAGACAGTCGGGAATTGCTGCGGGCCTTTAAATTCTAATGTAGCTTGAACCTTCTTCGTTTCAAGCCCTTGGAACAACGTATTCTCCCATGTATAGGTTTGCGGGTCCAGGATTGACTCATACTCTCTATCGCCTTTTTCCCAGCCAACTCCCGTATACACGTCCTTCGAGTCACCGCGCCAATAGCTGCGCTCGTTCGTCTTTGCAATAAACACTAATGTGTTATCTTGCAGGAAAGGACCGCCCAACCGTTCGTCGTTGTTATCGTATCCTACTTTTTTCATCACGCCAACAGGGGTATCGTTTCCTTTCCCTGTTAAAAAGGCGATCGGATCAGGCCATGACGGCCCTTCCTTCGGTGCAGCATAACCGATGCCTATGCAAGCCATAATGACCAACACCGAAGCCAGGAGTGAGTTGAACATGATTCGGCTTCTCTTCCCTGCCAATGTTGCCATGTTCGTCATCTTCATCAGATGGCTTATAGCCAGCATCAGGAAACCAATAATCAGCGTCCGTACAACCCCTGCACTGGCATCATACGGGAGAAAGGTATCCAACACAGCCAAATACAGCTCCGTCAAAAAGACAAACCATAAGCCTTGTCGCTGTTCCAGCACCAGATACGTTAACATCGTCGCTAATAACACCAAGACAAGGTCAAACATGGTATTCCGCGACAAGATCGACATGTTGGCCCAATCCTGTTGAAACGCTAACGGAAGATCATGAATCATCTGCCCGTACAATTCACTAATCCATTCCGAGTCAAAAAACGGTTTGTCAAATAGAGTAGCATGCAAAAGCACCATTAGCCCCAGTGCCTTGATCGGCAAGGTTAACCACCGATAAGGGATCAACAGGTCAATGATAATAACTCCACCCACAATCGCATAAAACGGCCACAGAACGCCCGTATCGGTCAATGTCTGTAGAGGAATCAGCCACTCTCTTAACATCAGGAACAGAAAAAGGGCCAAGACCCATTCCCAAATCGTTGGACGCTTCCAAACGCTCATGAGTCTATGCACCTCCAATCCGTTTCCACTCTTGATCATCCATGTGAATAGACGTACATGTTACTTTGTTTGCGCCAAGCAGTTGCAACGCTTGCTTTTGTTCATGCGAAATCGTTGACTCGTTCTGCATAAGAAACAACTGCACCCGTCTGCCTTTTTGAGCGAGTGTGACCAAACGACTGATCAACGTTTTTTCTACATGCGGTGTAATAATAATCAAAGTGACCCCTTGAGGCTGCTCCAATGCTTCTCTTCCCACAATTTTTGCAAATAACTCTTGTCCTTCTGGCGCGACACGTGCTAATTGGTCAAAAACTCTGAGGAAATGGGCATGGGACAGCCCTGGTGGTATCGATATACGTTCTGCTTGCTTGTACACGAGCCCATAATGGTATTGATTCCGATTGGCGTAAGCGACAAGACTCGCTGCTAGCTTCACCGCTGTTTCGAACAAGTGCACAGGCTTCCCTTGGTAGCTCGCCTTCTCTACATCAAGGAAAAAGACAGCCTGATTCATCGCCTGATGTTCAAATTCCTTCGTCTTCAGACCCGTCCCCCGTGCGGAAGCGCGCCAATGAATCTGGCTCAATCGATCGCCCCGATGATAGTCTCTTACGCCGCGTACTGCTGCTACATCGTCAGAACGTCGATGGGAGACATGCACCGTCCCGCTGAAGCTCCCGTCACCCAGAGCCCAATGGGTCAATTCCTTGTATTTTGGATAAACGAGAAACTCCTGCGATATCGAATAAACCTTGCGACGCTCAAAAAATCCAAAAAAATCTCCGCCACTCACTACACATTCATCGAGACGATAGTATCCCCTCGGTACATTGGGTATGACATACCGAAACTCGACTTCCCTTTTGAACCACGGGAATATCAGTTGTCGATGAGGCTCATACACGCCAGCCAGCCTCGCCGGCAACGGCTCCATAACCATATTCCAGCCCAGCGGAAACCAAATCCTCCGGCGCAGACGTATCGTTACAATGACGTCTTCCCCATCCTGCAAACGATTGCGATCTAATTCACGCTCGACTTCTAGCTTCGTGAACATGAGTACATAAGCGACAATTTCATACAGGAGAAACACCAAACTACTATAGAAAAGAAACCAGCTTGAGAAGCCACCTTGAAATTTTGCGAATACATAAGTGATCAGGACTAATGCAATCGCCTTGAGCTTACCCCACCTTTGCTGTCTCATCTGCAATCACCGCCTTAGCTTACCGGGACACGGGTCTCAGACAAGATCATAGCCAACACCCGATCTACGGTTGCTCCTTCCAGTCTTGCTTCTGGTTTCACAATCATACGGTGTGCAAACACTACTGGAACTAGTTCCTTCACGTCATCTGGAATGACATAATCACGTCCACGCACGAATGCCAATGCCTGAACAGCCCGGAAAAGAGCAAGGGAACCGCGCGGGCTCACGCCTAGATAAATATGATGATGCTCACGCGTACGATGACATAGACGCACGATGTATTCTTTTATTCCTTCCGATACCTTGACCGTCGATACCTGGCGTTGAAGTTCCGCAAGCTCGGCGGTGGTCATAACCGGTTGAAGCTCTTCCAATGGATTCGCTGCCGAGAATCTGGACAACATCCGCATTTCTTCCTCTACCGTTGGATACCCCAAGCTTACTTGCATGAAAAATCGGTCCAATTGAGCTTCAGGTAATGGGAAGGTCCCTTCATACTCTAATGGGTTTTGCGTTGCCATCACAAAAAACGGCTCTGCCAATCGATACGTAGCACCATCGATTGTTACCGAGCGCTCTTCCATGGCTTCCAAGAGTGCGGATTGTGTTTTTGGCGAAGTCCGGTTGATTTCGTCTGCAAGAATGACATTTGCAAAAATCGGCCCTTGACGGAACTCAAACTCCAGACTTTTTTGATTAAAGATAGCAACCCCTGTCACATCCGTTGGCAACAAATCTGGGGTAAATTGAATACGTTTAAACTCACCGCTGATTGATTTGGACAATGCACGCACCATCATGGTCTTCCCAACGCCTGGTACATCTTCGAGCAAAACGTGACCATTCGCTAGAACAGCCGCTACCATCAGTTCAATTACAGAACGTTTACCAATCAATACTTTTTCTATATTATCGATTAAACTGGCTATTGCAGGATTTACTTGTTCCAATTTGATAGGGTTCATGTTGATACAACTCCTGTTCCATGATATTCTTCCGCAGGTTTGTAACAGCTGTTCCTCCATGCTTTCAGCGTAATTCTAAAGTAATGGATGCAAATAGGAGATACAAGGGAAAAATGCTTAAAATTTGCAAAAATACACAACGAATTATAAAAAAAAGAGTAGGATCTATTCCTACTCTTCGATTTCATATGAAATATGGCGTGCCCTGAGAGATTCGAACTCCCGACCTTTTGATTCGTAGTCAAACGCTCTATCCAGCTGAGCTAAGGGCACAAATAAATGGAGCGGACGAAGGGTCTCGAACCCTCGACCTTCGCCTTGGCAAGGCGACGCTCTACCAATTGAGCTACGTCCGCATGTTACATCTTATGAGGTTAGTACTGAGGACAAAGCTTTCTGTCATAGTATGGTGCGGGTGAAGGGACTTGAACCCCCACGGTTGCCCGCCAGAACCTAAATCTGGTGCGTCTGCCATTCCGCCACACCCGCATTTTACTTAGAACAGAAAAGGCATTGCTTTTACTATCACGCAGCTTTGCTTGTTCAGCTAAAAAACTGGTGAGCCATGAAGGACTCGAACCTTCGACCCTCTGATTAAAAGTCAGATGCTCTACCAACTGAGCTAATGGCTCGCAAATGGCTGGGGTACTAGGATTTGAACCTAGGAATGACGGAGTCAAAGTCCGTTGCCTTACCGCTTGGCTATACCCCAATGGTGGTGCCGGCAATAGGACTTGAACCCACAACCCCCTGATTACAAGTCAGGTGCTCTACCAATTGAGCTATACCGGCGCAGTTGAATTTAATTAATGGTGGCTCGGGACGGAATCGAACCGCCGACACGAGGATTTTCAGTCCTCTGCTCTACCGACTGAGCTACCGAGCCATTTATGAATAATCTTTGCCATTCTTTAAGAAAAATGGCGGAGCTGACGGGACTCGAACCCGCGACCTCCGGTGTGACAGACCGGCGTGAACTCCAACTTCACCACAGCTCCATATTTGGTTGCGGGAGCAGGATTTGAACCTGCGACCTTCGGGTTATGAGCCCGACGAGCTACCGAGCTGCTCCATCCCGCGACGATCAGGACTATCGAGTGTCAGTGTTGACTGACCTTCCTTGCCCTATTATATAAGTGGTGGAGGCTGACGGGATCGAACCGCCGACCCTCTGCTTGTAAGGCAGATGCTCTCCCAGCTGAGCTAAGCCTCCACATTCCCCACAAAGTGACGTTAATGCTCTGAAGCATATTCCGAGTACTTTGCGGGGGCCCCATATTGATATGGGCGTTTTGCTAGGTGACCCGTAGGGGATTCGAACCCCTGAATGACAGCGTGAAAGGCTGCTGTGTTAAACCGCTTCACCAACGGGCCAGGATTATGAAGTATGGTGCGGTCGGCGAGACTCGAACTCGCACGGGTCGCCCCGCCACCCCCTCAAGATGGTGTGTCTGCCAATTCCACCACGACCGCAACTAATATGGTAGCGGCGGAGGGAATCGAACCCCCGACCTTTCGGGTATGAACCGAACGCTCTAACCAGCTGAGCTACACCGCCATGAAGCTATGAGATTAAAACATATGGCGGAGAGTGAGGGATTCGAACCCTCGCTACGCTTGCGCATACTAACGGTTTAGCAAACCGTCCCCTTCGGCCTCTTGGGTAACTCTCCGTATATATGGCTCCTCGGGACGGACTCGAACCGCCGACCGATCGGTTAACAGCCGATTGCTCTACCAACTGAGCTACCGAGGAACGTTGAAGGATTTATTCCTTCAAAACTGAAT
>NZ_PXZL01000015.1 GCF_003013405.1 Brevibacillus formosus
GGCTCCCCCATTGTTTCCCCCGCCACCCCCAGAACCAATCTTCCCCTGCATATCATCCAACCGAGCTTTTAGACTGGGAAAAGTTCTCCCATCCCGATCCCTGCGTGCAGCAACCACCTCGGCGTTCGGGTTAGAGGAGACATCGCTTTGCAGCTTTAAAATGGCTTGGTCTTGCTGTGCGTTTTTTTGTTCGACTTGTGAAAGACGGAGATCTTGTGTCTGATTTTTCGCTTCTGCCGCACTGACCGTTGACGATAACGTATTCAGCCCCGTTTGAAAGGTAGAAACAGCACCTTTCACGGCATCAAGCTGACGATCCTGTTCATCGTCTTTGTCTTTTAGCTCAAGGAATTTATCCTGTAAGCTCGGTTTATTCTCTCTGGCATCATCCAGCTCCTGGAGGTAGGAGTCGATTTCGGCGTGGGTACGTTTTCCCTTGTTGGCCAACTCATTATGATCGAGGACGACTTCGGTGCCTGTTCGGGTGATTCTGACCGACATACGTTCAGCTCCTTTTCGATTTATTTGGTATAAACGGCGGAGAAATTGATCCCAAAATGGACATGCGTCGTTTTATCTACGAGAGATGGATCAGTTTCTCGAGAAATCCGCGTCCAGAAAACTTGTTCATTTCCTGCCGCAGTATCTGGCAGGGTGAAGGAGTCGCCCCACGTACCAGGCACGCCATTTTTGTCTGTAGCGACATCTACAAGCCGTTTGTACTGATCGGTACCTGCATAAGAGGTGAGAACCCCTTGGATACCTGTAAAAGTCCCATGATGCATCGTATTTCGAGCGATCATTTTCACTTCCCTATACTGGCCTTGGAGCATATGACCGAGAAACTCCTCCGTGTTGTCTTGCAGGTGGACCTCATTTCCTTCGCCATCGATAAAAAAGAGGGTGAGAGAGGGGGAAAAGTCGTATTCGTCTCCGCCCCACATTTCCATCTGGTCGCTGGAACTAATGGTTGTTTTTCCGTCTGCTTCCGCAAAACGTAGGGAGCCAGTGAAAGGAATAGGATGCTGAGTCATATCAAATTGAATGGATGTTTGGCTTGTCCGGCACGTTTTGGAGTCGACAACGGTTCCTGTAGAATCGAGCAGCTCCACGCGGATGCCGGGGGAGAGGTTTGAGACTGTGAGAGTGGGGAGGGAGAAAACGCGGACGTGTTCCATGTCCAGATAGTCGTCTGTAGCGCTGCTGTTGAGAAATATACCGATTTTGGGAGCAAGGCGATTGAATTCCTCCGAACCGATGATGTGCCAGATGGCTCCGTCCTTGGACCAATACGCGGTGTAGGTATTGTAGTCGCGTATTAATCGAAGCCAGGGGAAGGTTTTTGCAGTGCCTTGCGATGCATCGTAGTATTCTTCGACGTGGAAAAAGTCATTGTGGTTAATGAAGACAGTCAATCCGCCTGTGCTTCCGGAAGCTTTCGGATTGTATGAATTTTTCATATCGAGGACGAATTGTTTCACGGGTGTAAGTGTGTCTAAAAAGAGTTGAAGCGGCTCGGCTCCGCCTTTTAAACGGAGCGAGCTTGGAGCGTCTGATAGCGACCACCTTGAAGAGTCATTTGGTGTCATGTTCCACTTGGAATCGAGGGTAAGAGAATCGAAAGAATCCTCGAAGAGAAACCCCGATTTACGCCGAGAAACTACACTCATAGAAGTACCTCCTTACGTAAATAGCCATATTCGTTTGCCAATCACACATGCCTCAGGGCGTTGTTTCCAGATCGCGAGCAAGCATTTGATCAGTGCTTCGACGCATTTGTCTCCGCTGCCGGGATCGCAGTAGGGGGTGACGAGGACCTTGTCGCAGATCCAGTTGGTTAGTTTGATGTAGTCTATTTCGCAACCATCCCAGACTTGTCCGCTGCTTTGCGCGATGAATTTCCACTTATACGTGTGTTTGCCTGCTTCGACAGGGTAGTAGTGATCATAGAAGCCGCCTTGTTGCGTGAAAGTGTCCATTAATACGTTGTCGATATAAAATTCGAGCTTGGAATTGAAAGGTTCGGGAATCAGTTCCCATGTTTCTATGGCTTGGAAATCCCTCATTCGGAATGTTGTTTTGTACTCTTTGCCAGTTACGGCGCTGGTTGTGCCTTTTTGCTCAGTGATGAATTCAAAGCGATAGGAGGGGGAGGAGGTAGGTAGGAGAGAAGCGAGGCCAAAGGATTGCCGCCCTTCTTCCAGAAAGGTTTGTGAATGAATCAAAGCTCCGTTTTGTCCATACACGTTCAAATGCATCTTGCTTCCGTTGCATCCCCCCATCCAAATAGCCGTATTTTCGGTGACCTTGAACCCACTGACGGTACAGGATGACTTTTTGAGAGGCTTCACGTCTTCCAATTGCACATGTGCGTCCGATAGGGAAACCATGTCGTCGCATTTCGTTAAGAATCGGTAATTCACTCTGTACCTTTTTGCTTCTGGGGTATTGTTGTTTAATGCAACTTCGATTAATTGCTCGTCATCACCATCGTATTCATCCTCGGAGATCAATTCGTCGGAATCCTCGTCATAGACTCTGACACGCAATCTCGTGTCTTTGCATAAACGAACCGGATCAGGGCTTTCCCATACTTCGATGGCATCTAGCCAGCACCATGAATCGGGAGGGATTACCCATTCTGTAGCAGGTGGGGTTGGGGGAGTTCCCGTATAAGGCGTTTCTTTTTTGGGGTAGTAATGTCCGGTAGAGTCATGACAATAATCTTCCCATTTCTCTTTGAATTTTCCTTCAGACAATCGAAATGATCCGCCATTACCGTGTAATCCGCCTTTCGTTCCAGGGCCTTTTACAAGTGTATATCGGATTTGATAGGTTTTACCTGGTGGAATGACTAGCTGTATCGGATGCTCCCGCTCTGCTTTATTGTATTGGCTTACACCGTTATAGTAGGCTGGGTATGGTTTACCTATAGATTTTCCTGTGGATTTATCGATGACTTCCATTTTTACTTCTGTCGTGTCATAAAGATCTTCTCCTTCGTTATCCCGCTGTGTGGTGGTTATTACTAAATTATTGATAGCGGCAAACTGAAGATTACTATCTACCCTATCATTATCAGGGTATTCATCCTTAAAAATAAGCTGTAAATACCACTTTCTTACTGGGAATAGTCTGCCATAATCATCTAGCTTAACGAAAACATCCTTCGCTTTTGACCAATCAATATTTTTATAGTCACGAGAACTACCTGCATTTTGGGTCCAGGACCATACTAAATCACCGCTACCTTGTGGGGTGGAGGATAACACCATCTGAAAGGATGCTCGATAGCCTTTATACTCTATCCCTATTTTTGGTTCTTTACTTTTATCCAGATCTCTTACTAAAGAAGCGAATTTACAACGTAATGTTATGATACCCCCACCAGTAAAACTGATGACGTGTTTAACCGTGTTACCTGGAACGATTGAATCTGTAAATAAAACGGGATATCCGTTTATCATTTTCAGATTTGAATTTAGTTTCAATCCGCTATAATCTAGATCAGATTTTGAAGGGGCGTTATTCGGTATGCCTGTTCCCCCAAATACTTTAAGCTTCTCGGAATACGTATAAGAGGCAAAACTAGGAGCAGTCACTTCCCGAGTGACAATTCCGCCATTTTTTGATTGCTCATGTCCCTTATAAAACATTCTTCCTGTGATACTACTAGGTAATCCACTATCGTAAAGGGAATAATCTATGTCATGATTCTTAATCCCAGCCTTGTAACATTTTTGCCCCCCTTCCTCCGGGGTAAGTTCTTCAGGTTCGTCAGTACCTCCTGAACCACTGCCTCCAGCCCCTGAACCAGATCCTACCTCTACTTCGATCTCTTCCAAATCCTCGTAGACCCATTTCAAAGAATGTTTTCCAGCAGGGAGTGCAACTTCCCGATAAAGACCTACGGCTGATTCGTGATTTTCGTTTCCTTCCCAAATCAGTTTGCCGTTATCATATAACTTCAACGATTCATAACGGCTGTACTTTCCTCCATATTCAAAGCGGACAAAGCCAGGATTTTTCAATTCAATATCACGTAAATAAACGCGATTTGTAGTTCCATCCTGATCCTTGACCATCAGAACACCATCATCAATATCTCCAGTATTCGATTCAGGATGATAGAGTTGGTAAATGTCTACCCATTTCCAGTTATCCCGGACATCTATATCTCTGCTCCAACGTTCGTCACCTGAATTGAAGTCCTCTGAAAAGACACGAACGTATTTGGAACGATCCGGGTCAAAGTCTGTTACATCAATGACAGGCTCCAGTAAAACCTTCTCTGTAAAATTCAGTGAAGCACCTGGGTTCAGTTTCACTTGATAATCTATTTCTGCTCTATTCTCGGTTGTAGTTGCCATCTTTTTGGTGCGGCTGTAGTCCCAATCATTAGGGCGATCTACAGAAATATAGCTTCCGAAGCGGCCACGTATTTTTTCGGAATCATCATCGTAATCAAAGTCCGTGTCCTTTTCAGCTCGAAAAGGCTCTTCCGTATAACTGTCTGTCACTCGAAAAGTAATCGTATGAGTGCCTTTGGTAAGAGGGATTTTTGCCGATTGGATCTCTGTGGTAGAGGCTGACACAAGCACCTGCTCCCCGTCTACCAGCACCTCAAGTGTTTCAGAAGGGCGAAAATCACAAGCATAATCAAATTCAAACCAGCCATCGTCAAAAAGAGTAACGGTAGTGGATGCATCGCCAGTACCTTGGCGTATGGGGTCTTCCATTACCAATGCTTGCATATTGAAATCAGGATGAGACCATCTTTTCCAAACGTTTACGCCGGAAAAAGAGAAGTGTGCTGTATCTGCGTCCAAATCTGAGATAACTTGTGGATTGTAATGATCAATCGACAGAGGAGGGCAGATTAATTCTACTTCGCCCTTTACATTGACCGTGGTCTTATCTCCGATGCGAACATCGTAAGTAATGTTAGCATCACCGGATGTGGTCTCAGAGTAGTGCTCGTAGGGATCAAGTGACCATGGAGGACCATGATGAGAAGAAGCATAACTTCCATATAGTCCGCTACCATGCATAATGCTTTGTTGAAAAGTGTCATCAAAAAAAGTATTAACATCAAATTGATAGGGTGGAGTTACTCTCCCCATTTTATGACTCCAAGAAAAAACACCGTCACATTCGTTGTCTAGTGAGATGGAGACTTCTCTCCCATTGATCTCCTCGGTCACTTCACCGTTATAGTAAGTCGTCATAATGCTTTTGCTTGATCTGGTAAGCCATTGCCATTTGGGATCAGCAAAAGCCTTGTTCCCCAATGTATCCACATCCGGCGGCGTCTGCTCATCCAAGCTCTGCACCACCTCAACACACTCCACATCTTTGACATAAACCGCATTTTTCCCAAACCGCCGATCACTCATCCGCCGCACAAACCAATCAAACTTGTACGTCTGCCCTGGCTTGACGTGAAACTTTGCTTCCTGCCAGCTGTTGCTTTGATTCCATTCCCCGCCAACCTGATTGTTGTTAATAAAAAACAGCAACCCATCGCCAGGAGCGGTGCTAGCCATGTACTTGAAACGAATAAATCCTTGCTTTTTAAAGCGCCATTGAAAAGTCACTTTGCTGGAATTACCGTGCTTGAGTGTGGTCACATCCAGCTTCATGATGTTTTCACTCCCCGCCATCTCATTGGAGCCGACAGAGTGAACCATCTTCCATTCTTGATCCTCGGTGGAGGAGACATATCGGAACAAGCCGTGAAACTTATCGGACAGCGGGAGAGTACGCATATCAAATGTAGGGACTTCTTTATCGATGGCATCGTAATGATTGAGATAGTAACCGCTAAAGTGATGATAATAAGGAGCCGGACAAACTGGCAGCGAAACATTTTGATGGGTTCCATCCGGTTGCTCGGCGTTTTTCAGGATTTTGTAAATGCAATCTCGAACCATGAGCAAGGCGCGCTGGTAGTCGTTTTTTTGCGGATCGATTTGCTGGTTGACCCACCATTCCAGGCGACGGTACATGTTCCAAAGCGCTTCGCGGCAACGAACCTTGGCATACCAATTTTTGTCCCGGACAAATTGCTCAATCATCTGATCGATCATGCTTTCGAGAGAGTCGAGATTGACCGTCTGCCAACGACCAATTTGACCCTTGCCGGGATCGCCCAAAAGCGGATTCTGATACCCAGCGTACCGATCCTCTGCACGAGGACGATTGGGGCTGTCCGGATTGTCCGGATGATTCGGGTGGAATGCGCCCTCTACTAATGAGGAGCGCATTTTTCCGAATGTGACGTTGCCCACTGATTTAGAAAAAATGCCAAACGTATGACCCAAAATGATCACCTCTAATCCGTAAAATCGTATTGCAGGTTATGATCTACCCAGACGCGGATGCGGTTTCCCGTAACCAAAACACGCAGCGTGTACCATTTCTCTTTTTCCCAGGCAAACGGGTTCATCGGGGTAGAGTACATAGTTGATCTACCATTCTCTACTTTGAAAAGCTGCATGGGCCGCGGCATACCGCTGGCGCTTCCGTCACTGACGACGAACATCCAGTAGTTCTGGTCGTTGTGATATTTGAACACGATGCCAGCGCTGTCTCCATCTGCGGGCTCATCTACTTTGAAATCGACCTCAAACTGATAGTCTGAATAGGTAAAGTCATTTCGAATGTAGCCGCTCATGCCACTAGAGCCCTTGGTATGGGTAAAAGTGCCTTGGTTGCGATTATGCTCCCAAGTGCCAGAGCCAAAACGTGTCCAGTTGTCTTGCCCCATCGCGAGTGCATTCATATCCGTCGTCCATGGATAGTATGCATTGAATGGATCGTGAGGATCGTATGCCTCTGGAACAGAAAAACCACCTGACCAATGCTCGGGATTATGCTCAGCCTCGAGTACATCGTTAGAGTAGTCGTAGACCAAACCTTGTCCTATTTCTTCTATACGATCTGCCCATGCTTTCTTGTAGTCGCGAACAGAAAGTAATGGTTTCTCGATATGACCTTTTCTATGATCCAATTGGCCAGCCAAGTATTCCAGGATGACGGCGTCTGCGAGTTCTTTTTTACCCATGATTTGGGTGAGCAGCGAGGTAGCGTGCTCTTGGTTTGAAGCGACCCAATCTGCGTTGATAACTGCTTGATCTGGTTGTTTGTAACTGAGGATAGATTCGATCAAATGAGCAGCTGCTTCCGGCTGATAGGCAATCAGTTGCTCATGCAATACCGTTTGTTCCAGCGCGAGCTTGGCATACTTTCGCCATTCATCGTCTTGGAGCTCTCCATCACGCGTGCTTTTTTCTGCCACATCGTATAAATCGACGAGGTAACTGGCTCGTTCATGCGGGGAGGTAGCGAAGAGATAGCCGCTGCACAATTCCGTGATTCTGCTGCGCAACAGTGCAGTGACTGGCAACTCGTCAAGATCGCTGGCGTGAGCGGATTTACGGGCTGTATGCTCTTCGAACAAAAAGGACGGATCAGGTTCCACGTAACCAAAAGGATGCTCAATTTGCAGCTCAGCTGGGCGGAATACATCTTCGCCGACAAGTGCCTCTGTAATGGATGAAGGGGCTACCTCCATTTGACTAGTGATTTCGACCCCTTCAACCGTGGAAGAGAGTAATACTTCCCGGTTTCCTGCAACACTGTCCTCCTCCAGATGCGAGAGAACCTCATTCGGGCGGGTGGATTCCGATGTATCAAAGGAAAGAATGCCGGCTCTGTCTTGCAACGTTTTACTGAAAATGACCTCAGATTCGATCAATGCCTGAACCCGCGTTCGCACACCCTCCAAAAATTCCTCATCTACATAAGCATCGAAAGTCTTGTTGGTCAGCGCCCATTCCATGAGTGCCTCCAGAATGCTTTGGCCGTCTGTCAGGCGCGAGGCAAAAATCATGTCGTCCATCAGGTGGGAAGGAAATTCTTTGGAAGCGAGGATGTCTTCCAAAAGATGAGCGGGCAGTAATCGTAAGATGGTCGCGAAGATCATATCCTCTGCCAGGAGACTTGGGCGTACATTTTCCAGATTGGCGAAAATGTCATTCTCATCCTGATAAAAGGATGGCTTAGGTGCTTTGCCCCCACTAAGATCGATCGCGCGTTCCTTTTCCCAAAGATGAGCAGCATGTACGAGCTGGCGATTTGCGCGAAGGTCATCCGTCATAATGGAAGTGGGGCGGGAAAGGTGTTTCTTTCCGAGCTCAAAATGTTGGGGAACCCAGAGTAGATTGACTTTTTCGCGCCGAGAATCAGAGAGGGGATTTGGGATAAACAGATGGTGTCTGTTTTGTCGAGTGGCTTGTTCAAGATGCGTCAAAAGTGAAGCATCAGTTTGAATCAAACGGGTTCCAGAAAGTTGTGACAAGAGAATAGCGAGGTCTGAAACCACGTCCCGATTGCCAATTGCATATTCCATCATGAGTGTGCCTAGTGATTGATAGGGACGAGCAGCATGGAGTCGAGAGCGATTAATGTACAAGTCATTCTGGTACGGACGGAAGGCTGTTGGTGAAAAGGAATCTAGGGAGAGAAGACGCGTGAAATCCCGATAGCCCCAGTCGTGCTTCTGTAAAAGGGAACCATCTTGACGCATGGTACGAAAACCTGTAGAAGCTCGATGGATAGCTAAGTTTTGCGCAGCAATCCTGCTTGCGCGATGAAGGAAGTGCAGCAAGGCGTCATACTGACGGGCTTTAAGGTAAGCCCAGTCCATGTCGCGAAGCACCTTCGTCGGCTTTGTTTTAATCCGGTGGAAGGCTTGCACGAAATGTCGGATCATATCGAAGGAAAAATGGCGCTCGCCAATGGAATGAGACCAATCCGTAAACATGGTCTGTCTGTTATCGCGGTTGGAAAGAGGTAGGCTGTTCTCAATAGATAGGTTGTGAGTGACTGATCTGGTTGCGTTTTCTCTTTCTATCTGCACAAAGAGAGAAGCCCAAAACTTTCGCTCAGCCAAGCTTCTTTCGGTGTTGACGAATAAATCGAACGTGGAAGTACGCTCTCCCGTGAGCCACTCGTTTATCTTTTTTCCGGCGAATCGTTCAGTCCGTGTTGCGCTAGAGTGATCTTTCCTGACGGTCGCATCTGCAAAAATAGAACGGCTGGCGGATGCTGGAGGTAAATCAATATGCAGCTCATCCTTATTCACACGCACGGACATTTGGGCCGGATTGAGCTTTGCCATTCCTGCTGTTTTGATCCGATCTGATAAATGTACACGACGAATGACTTGTAACGGTTGCTTAATGATCCGGTCTGCATCCAAGGCATCGTCCTGAAGCAAGCTCTCTTTAAACGGCGAGCGATCGGAAACCACGACCAACTCCATGGGATTGGCCATGCTAGTCTCATTCCGGATCATATCCTGCAAAGAATCTTGATGGTCAGCGGAAAATGATTTCCGATTTGCGAGCAAATAATCCAGCATGACCATACTGGCACTTTGCCCGTAGGGAATATAGACGAAGGAGTACTTACGGGAGGGCGAAGTCGTGAAAGTTACTTTTCCGATATAGTTGCGAATAGAAGCGTAGTGGTCTGCAAGTCTGAATTGATAGGCTGTTAGAGAAGAAATCCCGGTCAAATGGTTCACCTCCCAAAAAGAAGGGGGAACACCAGAGATGCGTTCTAGTTTTCCCCCTTTTGCTAGCTATACGGTTTTAGAGGGACTTCTTTTAGTAGCGAACTTCCTTCAGGAAAGCGACCCCCATTTTTACGTTGGCGGAGTAGTTCATGAAATTCTGCTCGGTATTGTGGTCGAAATAGCGGTATACTTCCTGCTTGTGTTTCTTGGTCGTGTCGCTCGGATCGACATCAATGATCAATTCATCCAAGTGGAGAATGTTGTTTTTCGAAACGGCAATGCATGCATCCAAGCTGCCGCGGTATCCATCGTAGCCATGCACGACATAAATCGGGCTCAAATGGTAACGGCGTGTCCAAGCAGATGCGTTAAAGCCTTGTGGCTCCAGAAGAAGACCCGTGTCCCCGAGCTTGCTGTCGGAATACGCCTTGCCCGGCTGTGGAGCTTGGGTAATGAAGGCAGGGTAGTGCTTTTGGAAGCGAATGCCGGATTTTGTCGCGAGCATTTGCAAGGTGTTGTTGCCAAAAGAGGTGTATTGACCATAATCGTGTGGGGCGATTGGAGCAGCAGGCTCAGCAGCGACAGCTCCAGCGGTCAGCATGATGTTTCCAACCACATCATCCATGTTGTACTTGAAAGGCTTGAGTGCGCCTACGTACAGGAAGCTCTTGCGATAATCTTCAAAGTGAACAGCCGGATCGCCAACAGCTACCAGAGAAAGGCGATTATTCATCACGTTCATGTACAGGTAGACAGGTTTATCAATCGTGCGATCTGTTGGTTTGCCATTTACGACGAATTTCTCGTCAGCCCATTCGAAATTGACTGGATGTCCTTCTGTTGTGAAGGTTTTGGCAGTCGCGTTGTATCCTTCCAAAACTTGAACCGTCAAGGAGCTGTGTTCCTTCGGGTTAGTGAAGCCTGGGTTGACGAATTTGACATAAAACTCTTTGGTCACGTTGTTAATATTGGAGATGCCCTTCAAGACAAGCTCGGAGGTTTTGCCGGAAGCGGAATCTTTTTTGGTGAGATCTGTGATGACCGTCCAGGTCGATTTCTCCTGTGTTTCACCAGCAGATGCATTATGCGGATAGTTAGTGATTTGTTCGATTTCGGATTTAATCGTATCCAGAAGCTCTTTAGAAGTGGTAATTTTTTCAATGTATTTAAAATTGGCCATGTGAAAATCCTCCTTTAATATACTTCTTTTAAGATGGCGATGGTGCAATCGGTAGGGTTGGGGGAGTACTTAAAGAAATTAACAGGGGTATTGATTCGGAAGAACTTGTATACCTCTGTCCAAGTTCCGGCAGCGGGGTTCTTCGGATCTTTTGGTTCCTCTGTATCTACGACGAGCTCGTCCTTGTTGATCAGATTATGGTCCTCGATTGCTACGACGCTGTCGAGGTAGCCACGATAGCCTTCGAACTGGTGTACCAGATAGATCGGCGATGCATGATATTTCTTCGTCCATTTCGAGCTTTGGAAGCCGTTTGCTTCCAGTACCATTTTGGACAGCTCAGGAGGGATTGTGCCCACTCCATCGTATTTGGGGAGCTGGGTAATGAAGGCAGGGTAGTACGCTTGGAAGTAGACGGAGCTTCGGGTTTGCAGCATGGAGAAGGAGTACATGCCGTTGGAGGTATAACGTCCCCAGCCCGAATAGTTAGGATTGGTGTCCTGCTTGATGTCGGCTGGAAGGAAGCCTGATTTTTCCTTTGTCAAATCGCCCATGCCGACTGTGATTCCGAAATTGCCTTTGTGGTCATAGTCAGCAAAAGGAATAGTTTTACCGATATAAGCAAAGCTGCTGTAGTAGGCATCCATATCAGGCGATGGATCGCCCTCAATCACGATTGCTACACGATCATTGCTGACGGAGAGGTTGTATTCGACCCAATAGTCTGGGCGACGTTTCTTGTTTGGTACCCAAGAGACGACAGAGTCAGCGCCGTAGAAAAAGTGGGAGGAAGGGCTTTTGATTTCGACCTTGTCGTCGTAATCGTGTGCCCATGCTTCGTGAGGCGGGGTGTATTTGTCGGTGTAGTCAGGATTGTTCCATTTGTTGTATTGGAGTTCGGCCTGTTTTTGGTCGAGGACGACCGGGACTTTACCGGGGATGACGGTGCTCTTGTCGCAGGCAAGCTGGTACGTATCGGCAGAGTTTCCAACCGGATTTTTGCCTGTGAAGCCTTTGCCGTAGGACACATCCAAGTAGTTGTATTGCTGGATGGGATGCTTCAGCATGACGAAATAATCGTTAGGCGTTTGGCCGGAAGGTACGTCAGGAACGGCTTTTAGGACGACAGTGCGGTCATAGTGATGAACGGGGTTGGCAATGTATTTGACCATTCCGAATTTGTAGAGGGTAGGACGGACATAAGTCCATTCCCAAGAGTAGTAAAATACCGACCATTGACCTTTTGAAAGAAGATCGTTCCAATCAGAGGGCATTTGTGTAATGAGTTTATACTCATCCCACTCTTTTCCAGGGGTGAATGTTACCCCATCCAACTCATACTTGCCCTGTTGCACTACATAGCATTTCTTCCTGACGGTGTTAGCAGGGTCGGTATCATCGACATTCACCACTAGCAGACCGGGAACAGATAGGGTGATATCGTTCCCTGCATCATTTTTATAGACAAACTCTTTTACCTGAATTTTTTTACTTGATTTCACATTCTCTGTATTAATCGTTTCAAAGATATAACCATTGTTATCAACGAGCAGAGTCCCTCCATTGCCTCGTAACTCCCGCAAATCCGGCAACACATAAACCGGATATGTCTTCCCATCCGTATGCTTGTACGTCCCTTGCGTATCTGCAACAATCGTCTTCGTATACGTAACCCACTTATCTTCATTAACCTCAAACACCTTTTCCCAGCGGTTCTTAGTCTCCGGGATTTTGGCATTGACGATTTCATCAGCCAGCTTGTTGATGAGCAAATCGGCTGTGACCTCGCCCTCGATCCAAGCTACTTGTTTACTAGGCATCCATACGCCTCCTTTACAGTTTCTTGCGTAAAAATTTCACATTGTACCAAACTTTCTTTTCCGTACCTGAAATGTTGTGGAAGTCAAAGCGGACCTGCGCATTTGGCTTCAACGGATAGACGATCCCAAAGCTGTTTCCCATCGAGACTGACTCCGGGAGCTCTTTGGTATAAATCGTCTCACAGACCTTCACGCCGTCCAGACTCAGCTCCCAGTAATCGCCGACGCAGTAGTTATTGGTAGCAAACGCCACGGATAAAAATTCTGTCGGATAGGGAAGGGCATAGGTATCGGAAAAGACTTGCTTGGACGCAGTCACATCAATCATGCGTCCGCGAATGAAGGGCTCGGTAAATTTGGAAAAGTGCGGGTAGGGGAGCTCACGTACCTTGTCGATCACGCCCCCGCCAGAATAAACAACGGAGAAGCCCACTTGTACTCACCTCTCTTTCTCTATACGAAGGACATCGGTGCCAGTTAAGAGGCCCCTCGTATCATAGAGTAGACGGATCAGGTAAGATCCTACCGTTTTTCCGTCAGGTGCGTAGCCCGCAGCGGTAACCGAGGTCAAGCGCCATAGAGAATAGTACTCCCAGTCTGGATGGAGCTGATCGACTTCAAGGGGGAAGGTGGTAGTGTCTGTAGAGCCAAACGTGAGGGAAATATCCAGCATGTAGCCAGACTCGTAGAACAGCTTGGCACCCGTGACCTTTTCCGGATCGAGGGGATGCTCCCGGATCAGACGAACAGAGGGTTCCTCGGCGAACGGGTCTGCTGTGACTGTCGTGATACGGTGGACTTCATCACGGATCAAATCGAGAATCGGATAAATCAAATAATCATTCGCAATCCCGGCCATTACACAATCGCCCCCTCGTTGTTGCTCCAAAATAAATCGAGGATTTGCATATAGCCGTTCTGCGCATCAAACATCGTACGGATTCCTTTGATCGTATACGCTTCGCGGGTGGTTGTATTGGAGTCGATAATGTAAATGCGATCGAGAACATCCAGGGCAGGGTTGCCGGGGATGGAAATTTGCAGCGTACGGCACAAGCGTTTTATATCAAAAAACGTTCTTCGCGCGGCCAGTCGCTTCAATTCGTCTGTCTTCGCAAAAGGAACATGCCTCACACCTGTGCGGACCTCGCCTTTTAGCTCCATCAAAATCTCGGTATCTACGAAATGACCAGCCTTATTTTCTTCGTCCAAAATGACTAGGTGGCTTCTGCCACGGGAAAAATCGATCGTCTTATGAATTGTGATCAAATTGTCGTGCTCCGTATAAGTAGCCACAATCGGCCGATTCATATCAATCTCTTCCAAGCGATACGTACCGTAACGGTCACAATAGGAACGGAATTCTGTATCTTTCATGATTTCCGAGATGGCTTCTCCCACTTTGTATTGATACGATTCGAATTTGCGTCCGGGCGGCTCAATAAAAGGATTTTTCCAACCTTTTGGGGTCAAAATGGATTCGGCATCGACTTCTACGAATTCGCCCTCTTTATCCGGTACAGCTTTGAAAACCTTGCCTGTTGCCTGCGTCGCATGGGTATAGCTCGTCTCTTGTACGATGGCATAGGGGTAGTAAATGTCTTGCGGATTGCTGCGCCAGCCATACATTCCTGCATGGGCGATCAAGTCTTGTACGATGGCTGATTTGAGGTAGGCGGCTTTGGCAGTTGGTTCGGTTGGGACAGGTGCGGTACCCTCCCACTCAGGAATCGAATCAAACTCCGTGCTGGAACGGAATTTTTGATAGATTTGCCACACGCTGTTATACCAATTCGTATCGCTCGCCCATTGATAGGCTCCTTTATCTCCTCCTTGCCAAAAATATTTGACGTCGTCGACAGATTGGAAGCGCCACTCTTTGCTCGCCATGGCTTCCCGATAGCGAACGGCTCCGCGATAGAGCTGTCGTTCGATCCCTTGGTATTGCGGATCGCATTTTTCACCGGTATAGCATCCATACCCGAGAATGAAGTCTCCTGGAGGCAGACCTTTCCCCAACGTGCCCATTTTGGTTTCGTGCTCCGCAATGGCTAGCAGAAATTTATAATCGAGCTCTGGACCCTGCTGCTTGGCCTGCTTTTTGGCCATCGAGATGATTTTGTCCCGACGAGACATCGAGGAAAAAACATTGGTATCATGCGCGGCAGAATGTCCGATGTCTGGGGGATATTGCTTGTCCTCGGTAATGACCTTGTTCAAAATCTTTTTATACATATCGCGGCAGTAAATGGTCATGGTCGATTCCTCGCCATTCAAATCGAGCTTGTCGATCAACCCAGTAAATACTCGCATCAAATTCAGACCGTAACCTATGTAGATCCGAACAGGAGTATTTTCAGAGAGGACACCGACATGGAATCCGTTCACAAAATAAGACCAAGGGGTTTCCTTGTAGGTTTCGGGAAAGTAAAACGGATTATAGTCCGGGCTGTAGTAGCCGCCCGGGTTTGAAATCGTGATTCGTGCCTCACATGATTCCATTTCAAACTGGTCGTCCATTTCGATATGGTTAATATTGTCCAGAGTAAGGGTGTCCATATAGACAAACTTTCCGACCTGAAGCGATACTTTTCGGGGCTGACCAGGCATGAAGGTGCTCGTAATTTCCCGTTCCTCAAAAAACTCCTGCTGTATCGTCGGATCGACTTTATCTTTGTTCCCGTACAGATCGGGTCGCCCTTGCAATTCCTTGATCTGAATGTATTGGAGGGAAAAGCGATTGACTTGTTTTCCATTCCAGAACAGCTCGATGCGGATTTCCATTTCGCCATTGGGAAAAGGAATATCACGAATCTCAACGTTTTCTGTCCCGGAGAATTTGTTGACCTTGATTTGCATTTTTCCATTGAAAAAAACGCGCAGCTCGCCGGCACCTTCACCGAAGTTGGTGGAGAACCCCATGCTAAAAATGCCGGGGTGAACGGAGGTCAGCTTGAGATTCATGCCTGTTGTTACAGTAGGGGATGGGAAGACGGTCTTGTACCCTTTGGGATCAAAGGTAAAGGTGAGGTTGCTATGCTCCGTCGAGCTTCTCTCGATCATGGATAGCTTTTTGGTTAGCTCGTCTACTTTGTAGACAGATTTTGTGTGCCACGTATTATTGGTAAAGCGTTCATCAAAAAGAGTTGCTCCTGGCGTTCCAACATAGGTGGCATCGGTTGTGACACCTGCGCCGTTATTGGAAGAGGCAGCGAACAGATGCTTCGAGCCATTCATATAAGGAAACGGATCGATGACGGCTTGTCCGTTCCAGACTTCAAAGTGCAGATGAGCTCCTCTTCCTTTTGAACGGGGGGAATTGGGATCGTCATAGGTGCCCATGGTCTTAACCCCGGCAGAGCGGACATCGCCTGTATTGCCGCTTTTTCCGATTGTGGTGCCCTGCGTGACATAATCCCCTGTTTTGACGTGGATTTCGCTCATATGGGCGTAGCGGGTCCACATGCCATCCGCATGCTGAATTTCTACGTGAAAGCCGTAGCTTCTATATTTCTCAGACACACTCACTTTTCTTACCTTGCCAGCCCAGGTCGCTTTGATAGGCGTACCGACCGGACAAGCGATATCGATCCCTTGGTGTTTGCGATTGTCGCCCATATAGGCGGTAATATCTCGGATGCTTTTGCCCTCTACGGGAAAGACAAAAGAAATCTTGGATAGAGCAGTTCCGCCTTCTCCTGAACCATCTTGAATGATGGTGCGGGTCAATGTTTTCTCTTCCTGCGGATCACTCATAATGAAATCGAGTTCTTCGGTACGGCCCGGCACGAAGATGAGTCGATCTATCTCGACGCGGCATGCGGGTTTTGACAATTCTCCCAGTTTGAGTCTTTCGGAGAGAATTCTGCGCAGCTCATTGGACATCGTTTGCATGAAAGCACCTCCTATTTAAAACGTTCCAGGGACCATTTTCGAAAGCGATTCAAAAAGGAGACGGCCTGTGCCCGGGTGAGCAGCGAGTAAGGCATGAACCATTTTTCTTTCTCTTCCGCGTTGGATGACGATACCTCGTACATGTGGTTGACGACAGCCGCTCCATCGACGAAATTGTTGATCGCAATGCCCTCGACCAGGTAATCTCCGTTGCCAAACCGCTCGTCTTCCATAGAGAGGACGGATGGTGCCCACCATGAAGGCTTGCTGCCTGTCATCCCGCCGTTTAGCGCAATTTTTTCCCCGGTGTTGCTGTTGTACATATATTTTTCGCGCCCGACATCTTCAAAGCGGGTGCTCGTCTCTTTGACATAGAGGAAATGAACGTTTTTGCCCGCCTCAAGCGGCATGTTGAACAGCACCGTATGATCATCAAATTCTTGATAGTCGGAACTGTTCACCACTTTTCCATCCACTTTGACCGTAAGCAGCTTTTTACCCGCAGGATAGGTACCGTTCAGACGAAAAACACGTTGTCCCTCATATGCCATGTGGGATTCATCCAGCCGCTGTGTGGGAGGCTGTGAATCCGTAAAGCGTTGGTAAAAAGAACGCCGAAGCCGATCAATGAGCAGAAAAGCCTCTGCCCGATTGATGTAGGCATTGGGAAAGAAGCGATCGTTTCTCCATACGCCAGGACTTTTCACTGAAAAATATCCGCCTCGCATAAAGAGAGCGCCGTTTTCGTAGCTGTTGTAGATGAAGCGCACCTGTACGCCGTTTAGATTGTAAGGAAGATAAATCGTTGCACTCGGAGCAGGACTGACCATGTAGACGTCTTGCTTGAGTCCGATATATTTTTTGGCGAGGTCTTGGGCAGGTGTCGATTTCCATTCCTCTTCTGGCACATCAATTCGCTTCAAGGAGCGACCATATGCGTACAAATACTCGTTGAATTGGCGGCTAAAGGGATTATAGAAATACGTGTCTCCGTTATCGAGGCGTTTGTTCGGGTAAGCAAAGGAAGAGGAGTTGGGAGGAATCGGTTTGCCAAAACGATCCAAGGCAGGCTTGCCGAAGCTGGAAAAAGCGACAACCGAGTTGGCAGATGGTGCGTAATACAGCTCGACGTCCGTTTTGTTCGGGTCAGTTTGATTCGGCCGAATTTCTTTGAACAGGGTTTGCGTGCCGTCAATATAGACAAAGAGGGGGTTATCTGCACCCGGTGTCAATTTGGCTGCGAGCGTAAATACTTTTTGTCCGGTAGAGCCCTTTTGCTCCTCATACAAGTAAGGAGCATTGCTTTCAAAGGAGCCATAAGCAATTCCTTGAATGAACGGTTCTCCGTCGGCCATCAAATAATTGCTGGCTTCCATTACTTCATTAAAAAACCAATCTTTTTCATTCACATCAGCCCAGCTGATCATTTTCATCACCTCCTATATAGAGTAGACAGAAACCCGGAACAGCCTCAGCTATTCCCGAATCATCCGCTCTACCAGCCGCCTTGTCCGATTCAAAAAAGCAATAAATTCGGCGCGCGTCACGAAATCATTGGGGCGGAAGTAAATGACGGGCTTCCCATCTCGGGTAATAACCGTAATTAGTCCAAGATCGGCCATTTCCTCGATGTTTTTCTGCGCCCAATGCCCTTCAATATCTTGAAACTGAAAGCGTGATTCGCGCTCAATTGAGTCTTTTTTGATGAGGATCAGATCGACGGTTACGCTGTAGCGCCGTCCTGCCTCAAGTACTTGAGGGGTAATAGATTCTGCGCTTCCCAGAAAAATGCTTCCCTTTTCATCGTAAAACTTGTGGGTCCAGCCTGCGTAGCTCAAGTACTGGTTATACGATTCCTTGTCTGGAAAAAGCAAGGTCAATGAACACTGGTAGCTGCTAAAACCGGAGTGGTGGATGTGCGAGGGAGCGTTGATGATTTTGATTTCGCGCAAGGAAGGCTGGGGGCTTGGCGGAGAATACGGCTCGATGAGTCGGGCGTTTACTTCGATAAACTCAAAGCCAGTATCAAGGAACAGCTTTTTTTTGTAGCGCTGATTGGCAGTGCCAAAGGCGTATTGTTGGGTCATTTCTGTACCTCCTTACAATCTCGTGTAGCTCGTGGCGATTCCAGAGCGGACTTGTTGGCTTAATTCGGTAGAAAGGCTTGCTTGTGTGCTGCGAACGGCTTCGCTGACGGTCGAGCCGAGGCGTTGGAGGTCAGCTTCCGTTCCGCTCATGTTGGCGATGGTAATGTTCACATTGCTGTCGCCGCCATAGGTAAAGTCGTAGGTGCTGTGTGTTCCATTGGCCGTTTGCATGCCCCAGTAGGTAAGTGGCTGCAAGCCTTCGGGCATGTTGAAGGTTCCTTTGGTAGGCTGCTTGGACATATGCAGAGATACGAGATTGTCGTACTTGGCTTTTTCGAGGCCTTTTTTAAAGTCCTCAATGCTTTTCTTGAATGTCTCGTTGTTTTGGTACTCGGCCAAAAGACGATCCATGTCAGAATTCCCTGCATCTAACGACTCAATCGTACTGCGTAAATATTTTTCCTCGAGTTTCTTAATGAATTCGGAATTGGGACGGTGACCAGCTAAGAGTGCTTCGCTTCGGTCAATGTAATACTGATGCTCTTTATTTGCCAGGTCAGAGCTCACTTTGCTCATCGCAGATTCAATTTCGGCGCTAGCGTTTTCGTTGATTTTATCAAGATTATTTTGTGCATGAGAAGCGTCTAAGCCCGCGAGTGCTAATTGTCCTACTAGTTTGGCATCAGTATTGTCGGGGATGTTCGATGTGAGCTTGTCAAGCTTAGAACGGGATGTTTTATTATTTTCCCCTTTACCAGAGTAGTACTCTTCTCTGATAGCTCGCATTTCTGGTGAATCTTCCGTTTTGCCCTGAGCCAATAGCTCAGCCTTTTTTTTCTTAAAATTGGCTTCAAGGATCGCGTCCTTTAAGTCGAGTAATTCCAGATTATAACCAACTACTTCCTTGCCAAGGTCAAGTGTTTTGACTTCATCCCATGAAGGAACGGCGGTATTGTTCAGCTTGGAGCCGTCTCCATCAATATCAATAAACCGAGAGTACTTTTCTTTTTCATCGTCTTTTTTATATTTTGCTTTGAGTTTTTCGAGTTCGAGGTCAGCTTCCTTGCTGTCTGGCTGGAAGGTTTTATTTAACTCATTTTTGAGGTCTTTGCCATCATATTTGTAAGCAGCTTCGAAAGCGTTATAGTAATCGCCCCATGAAGGAGCAGTGCCACCCATGAAGTTGATCAAACCATCTCCAAGACCTGTAAGAAATGTCGATGCAAAAAAAGCATGCTTTAAACCAGGAGGCATTTTGTCAATACTCACGAAGTCATCCACGAGGCCTTTTTGATTTTCCAACACTCTGCTTTGTCTCTGGGAATCGGACATAAACATAGGTTGCAGCCAATCTTTGTTAAGGCTATCCACAAAATTTAGCGCCGTGATGCCAACGCCTATGAGACCAAAACCTTTTAACAATTTCCCGGCGTTTTTTAATCCTTTTCGCCAAAGTGGTACTCTCTGGGTTGTATCATCGGGAGGCGTTGAATCTCTGTTTGCTCTCTCTCTTGTTGGGATATCCGGTGTGGAGCTTGACTCATCCGTATCATCCGCCGTATCGTCCGATTCTTTCTTGTCCTCCTTCTTTTTTCCTTTCAAGAACTTTTCCCGTATTTTCGTCTTGAAATCCCCCGAGAATTCCTCAAAAAGGAGAGCAGCAACAGGGGTCAATCTGCTAGCGGCAGAGGATGAACTGCTAGCGGCTGGAGTTGAGGAAGCAGCCTGAGGACCCGCTGTGGCAGTCGGAGGTTTGGGTACAGCCGTGGATAGTGCTTCTGTCAATTCCTTCAAGGCTTCCCGTGTTTTCTGGAGTTGTTTCTCTTGCTCTTCTAAGTCACTGGTCATGTTCTTGATTTGCTCATCAGTAGCAACGGATGTATCAGAGAGAGCACGCAGTCTTTCGTCCAGCGAGGAGACGGCAGGAATCAAGGTGGTAATCGTGCTCTGCAATCCACCAAATGCGCGCTGAACCAAATGAATTCGGCTGGCGAGCAAATGTGCCTGACGCTCTACATCGCGCATCTTCAACCAGAGCAGATGCAACTGTTTCAGCAGCTTTTTCTCTTCCGCAATCAATGCCTTTAGCAATCGATCATTGTGAGGATACAGCTCTTGTACCTTTTTCTGTTCCAACCTGTTACGAATCAATCGAGTGCGGGCTGCCTGATAGGAAGATAGATTTTGCAATTGCCAGGACTGGATTTCCAACGCTTCTTGTGTAAAGGGAGAAGAGGATTGACCAAGCAGTGTGGTAACATGCTCTTGTCTTCGCTGCTCACTTCCTTCATGAAGATTGCGCCGGGCTTTGACGTAGGCGGCTTTTCCTCCGTATTGATCCACAGCACTTCTCAACAGACGAACAGCGAGCGATAATTGGCTCTGGCTTTCTCTCATGCGCTGAAGCAGGTGCACCAAAAGCGAGGGAAAGCTACCGGGCTGATTTTTAAAAATATTGAAGGCTTCAAGGGAGGCTGCCTGCCAGATGGTTTGCATCCGGGTTTGGGGAGCAAGAGGGTCATTTGGTAACATGGCTGCTTTCTTTCGAATATCGGCTACGGTTACATGCGGATCATTTGATTGGCGAGAAGACGTATAGTAGGCTCTGGTTACTTCTTCAAGGCTGACGGCATGTGTTAGCGCGATATCCCGCAGGTCTTGTTTGACTCCTGATCGCAAGTATTCGCGCAAACCAAGTGCTTCTTCTTCCACTTGTTTTTGATTCGTCGTTCGTCCTGAAACGCGTGTCTGAGCCAAATCCATCATGTTTGTATCTTTGAACAAAAAATTGCGTTCTGCTTTTTTTATCATGCGGTTCAAAGATTTCGCTGACTCCCAATTTTCGATGTCCATCGAGGAAATAAGCGTGTGAAGGCCGCTGCTCATCATGTTTCGCAACATATTTACGGCAGCCTCTTCCCATACTTTTGGGTGAAGGTTGCTTCTTTTGCCGTAGAACTTTTCTGTTCTTTTAACGGGAGCATCAGCAACAGTAGCAAAGCGGAACGGGGAAATGGCTCCAGTGCTTACGGACAGCCGGGAAGCAGGAGCAGCATGGGAACTAGGCTGAGACTCATACTTACGGGAAAAGCTGAGCGGCTTCGACTCAATGTCGCGTATCATCTGGCGTAATTCATACAGTTGCTGATTCATTGCTTGAAAAAATGGGGTAGCTTGCTCGGCTCGAAATGGGGATGCCGACTGCTCTACAACACTCCGTGCAGCACTCGTTATAGAGCGGAGGGCATCGGTCAAACGTTGAGCTTCCATGAATATCACCTTCCTCAAAAGAAAAATCCCGTTCTGGTCTTAGAATAGACAGAAACGGGTTATAGACCACCTAACACTTTGCCAAGTACGGCAATATCGTCTTCGGAAATTTCCTGATAGTCTTGCGAACTAGATGCATGGGGAGAACTGGCAGCAGAATTCGTACCCTTTCTTCTCAAGAAAGGAAGTCCCATGCGTGTCTCTACCTCAAATTGAATGTATTTGTTCACTCTCTTCATTAATTCTGCTACTTGGGGAAGGGTGTACTCCCAAATATCCCATTTCTTCAAACCACAGTCCTTATGGAGATGAAAAAATAGATCGCCCCAATCAAGTGGCTCACCAGATTCCGTATCGCGAATGGTGGAACTGTCACCCTCGCCACTCTCTACTTTTTTAAGCCGTTTAGACCAATGAGAATGTTAATAAGCTTTTTGGCCGTCTCCAAATCACAATGTTCATCCAAGTACTCACGAGTAACCGTAGGGTAGTTGCGAAAGCCCAGAAGCAGGATATCGAATAGGTCTTCTTCCTTGTTTTCATAGGGGAGAAAATTGAGAATGATCGCGTCGATATGGATGGTTCCTAGCTTTTTCATCAGGATGCGGGCGTCTTTTAAGGTCACAGGCGGAATACGGTAGGTTTTGCCGTCACGCAGCATGATTTCACTATCATCTTCAAAGAAAATAGCCTCTACCAGATCAGCCTCCTGCTGTTTTTTGATACGCTCTACAGCTTCTTGGTTCATCATCTCTGCGTGTTTTTTTTCCAGATCTACTTGGTGGTTTAGCACGGAAGAATCCCTCCTTGAACAATGCTAGATTGTATTTGTTAAATATATCTACTTGCTAAAATGAGTTGTCGTTCGCTATGATTCGTTGTAAGTTATTCCCTTTGAAAAAAGCAAGGCAAGAGCGAAGAGCACGGGCTCTCCACTCAGCCTGCTTAACCTCTAAAGAGTTACACTTTTTTGGCCGATACGAAGCGTTTCACACTGCCTAGCTTGCCATCTGCTCGCTCTGGATCAATAACGGACAAGGAAATAGCGGAAGTGCTGGCCGTGGAGCGTGCCGCATCGATCGAAAAGCTGCCTTTTGCCATGCAGGAGAACAGCTCTGTTTCAATGCCTGCATAGGTTCCGTCCTTTTGCAGGAAAGAGCCGTGATGGACGACATGAACCGGGAATGGCACTTCATCCATCAAAATGTCAACCACGTCTACGGTTTCGATTCGCTGATAGTTGAAGACCACATCTTCATTGAGCAGGGCAGGAGAGAAGATCAAACGAGTTTTGATATCGCTGCCGTTATTGAAAGTATCCACCATGAACTCATCAGCTTGTGGTGCAGCAGACGTGCTCAACTTCACTTGTTTCAAAAGGCGATTGCTATTTTTTAGACGAACAGCAAATCCGCCACCGTTGAAGAGCTTGCCGCCAAACTCGACTTCACAAACACCAGCGTCGCCAGTGGATGCTGTGCGATCCAGGCTGCCAGCAGTAACTGCTTTTTGCTCACCCAGTACATACACATAGTCGCTCTTTTGTTCTTGCAGCTTGGAGCCCATCATCAGCTCGAGAGCCGCCAGATCAAATTTGGCATCCGTTGCGGTAATCTCAATGCTTTTGGATTTGACGAGAGTGTCAATGGCGAAGAGTCCATCGCCGCCAAAGATATCCTCCATTTCAACATTCATGTCAATTTTCAGGTCCTGCATATTACCAAGCGTAATGACTTCGACGCCATTTCCATCTTTGGAAGCGCGTTTGGCAAGAAATTGACCGACACCTTTGATAATCATTTTTTTAGACAATGAAAGTCACTCCTTCTAGATAGGGGATTTGGGTGTTGTTGCTGAATCGTGTGAAAAGGGAACCGCGATCAGCTTGTCATAGGATAGACGGGGTTTTGAAATGTCTAACAAACTTGCAAAGTAAACTTCGTAACCAGTGTGAAACAGTACGCAGAGGAATGGCCTGTATCGGATTCCTGCTGGGAGACAACATAGGTGTCCAAACCTTCTATTCCATTGATCGATAAGCTTTTGCCGTCTAATAGATGGAAAAGATGGTTCGCGATTTGATGCGCCAGCTCGATATCACCAGGCGTGATCACATCCAATCGGAAAAAGCTGGTGAGAAGGAGGGGATTATCGGTGTCGCGCTTTCCGGAAGTTGCGTAGAAGGAAAGGAGAGGCTTCGCAACATCAGATAGCGGAGCGAGCTTTCTTTGCTTGATAATCTGCCTGGATAGGGAGTCCTTGTCTTCTGGAGCAATGCCGAGTAATCCGAGCAACTGGCTATCCGTAGAAAGTAATTCATAGAGATGATGATAGAGATCGACAACCACGAATGATTCACCCCCTTTAGCTGAGATTTTTTGGAACAAAAGATGCTCCTTCTACGTTCATAGGTTAGACAGATGGGGAAGAAGTCTCCCTTGGAATACATATTCGGTCGTAAATAAGCCAGGAGGTCATAACATTGCGAAGTGATAGGATACAAATCATCATTCAACAAACGAAGGAAAAAGTTTCTGCGAAGGCGCTTGAAGATCATGAAGCCGTTGTCGGGATTATGGCGATGGCCAAGAACTTCATGCTGAATGAAGAAAGTGTGCGTCACATTATCCACGAGGTTTTGGATGGAGATAAGGAACGAATGGCTAAGGCATTGACAGTAGCCAGCCATTTGATTGATGAAAGCTTGATTCAAAAAATCATCTCAGATGTAAAGTAAGCCCGTCCACAGCGGGCTTTTTCTTTTTATAGGGAGAAAACTCATTCCAAACTGTCTATTCTATTTCAAACAATAAGAATAGAGGGGATAAGAATGAGAGATTCCAAAAAAGCCGTATTGTATGTCGTAATTATTGCTGCATTAGCTGAATTTCTACTAGGAGAGGATATCGATCGCGAAGGTTGGGAGGAGCTCAGTGATGCGCTTGGCATGCTGGGAATGGATCTGAACGAGGTTTTCACAGAAAATGATTCCTTGCTGCTTGGATTTCAAAGAGTTTGTCAGGAATTTGGGAAGATGAATATCACAGAGGAAATGATAGAGGAATTATACGTAGAGGACCAGCTGGAATAAACGGCTGGTTTTTTTTATTTCAAAATCCGCTTAATTCATCGCAAATCGCTTCGTATAGATTCGACAAGAGGCAAAAGGAGGGGAGAAACCATGTTATATCAGATTAGTTTTTCGGCAGATGGAGAGCAGGTGCAGGTCATGAAATATACGTCGACCCAAGACACCCCCATAGCCGTTTTGGAAGAGTTCTTTCGCGAGCATGTTCAAGTGAATCCTGAGTCCCTAAAAGGAATTGGGATCGTCAGGATTGGTGGGTAGCATGGCCTGTCAGGGATGTGATTATGAAAAAGCCTGCCAAAAGAAAATGACAGTCAATGACATCGTGTTGTCAGCAAAGGAACAGGATGTCGTGCCTATGACTTGTCGTTGTGTGGTTCATGACATTTGCCGCGATTGCCAATGGTACATCAAGCGTCAGTGTGCTTCATGGAAGATTTTGAATGGAAAAGTATTCACCGCTGGTACCTTGCAAACTTGTCCGAAAAAAATTTTGAAAGCTGGTTGCTAAAACCCTCCTCCAATTACCTAGTGTGATAGAGCAACTGTGAATAGGAGCATGAGGAGGGGGATGAAGTTCATGACAGATCAACTTCACCAAATGGACGAGTTATTTTTCGCAGGGAAAGTCGATGATTTTTTGCAGAAGGCAAAGGAAAACTGTGAAGCCAAGCTGACCGGAATGACGTTTGCAGGAATGACTCATGATGATGTCGTTCAGGAGGTTCTCTTAAAGGTATATCGCACGATGAAGGATTACGACCAGGAAAAAGCCAGAGTGACTACCTTTGTCGATCATGTGATTACGAATAAAATTCGCGACTGCTTGCGAAAAGCCGGCACGCAAAAAAACCTGACAAACAGTAATGCAGTTCTTGTTTCTGATGGAGATGAGAATGAAGAGGAAACAATGATCAGCCGTATTGCTGCTCCGATTGAGGAGTTTCGATATGAGGAAGTAGAAATGATGATCGACATTATGGAGTATATGAAGCTGTCCACGCGAGACAAACTGATTCTCCAGATGAGAAGCGAAGGCTATTACCACGAGGAAATTGGCCAGAGATTCAATATCAGCAAGGAAAGAGTGTGTCAAATCATCAAGGCGATTTTGAAGCAGTACGGTGAGCTGTGAACATACACAAATAATCGATGAAAAGGAATGATCCAGCATGGCAGTTTTGTTGAAAAAGATGAATGAGGAATTGACCGAGGAGCTTGCCCATCAGGTCATTGGAAAATATGTACACGTTCCGACCAATATGCATACAACGCCTACAGCCGAAGGTGGAGAAGAAGAGGTAAATATTTGGTTCGGCGGTTGTGTAGCGGGCATTGAAAAAGCAGTCATTGCCTTCGATTACGAAAAGCAGGAGTTTCGTGAGGAGCCATTGACCTACACAAACTTTTTGCTGACAGACGGTATGGGGTACACAGTGAACCGACTCCATTCCGAGATTTACGAGATTACAAAGGAAGAATTCGAGCAAATGCTGGCAGATCATTTGGCTACTCAGGCTGCTGAACTTGAAGCAGAGAAAAAGCTTCGCGAAGCAGCAGAGGAAATCTCGACAAAAGAGGAGACGATGTAGCGCCATGAGACAACCCACGATTGTCGCTTTCGAAGGAATTGACGCCAACGCGAAGGAAGCCCAAGCGGCGTTACTGGAAGAAAATTTGCGATGCCTCGGATATAAAGTGAAAAGAGTATCGTTTCCACGTTTAGATACCCCAATCGGAGCGGTCATTGGCATGTGGCTTCGCTGCGAAATTGAGCTGGATGAGAAAGCGGTAGGTAAGCTTTTTGAAGCGGATTTTCTGGACTACCAGCGAGAAATGGCGAGGATTTCGAAGGATAATGTTGATTTTATCATCATTGATCATTACGAACTGTCCAATTATTACTTCTTCTATATAAAAGATACTCCTCTTTCCTGGTATGCCACGATGAGTGATTTGACGAAGCGACCTGATGCAACCTTTTTTCTGCGAACCGAAGTAGATGCGAATCATGCCATGCTGCAAAAGGTGCAGGAAGCCTATCTTTCCCTTGCTGATGCTTCGCGCCGATCGGTTTATGCGCTGGATACGGCAATTGGAGTGGAGAGAATGCAGAAAAACATTCTGCAAGCAGTCCATCAGCTACATCTGAAAAAGCGAGTTACGTGCTAACAAAATTAATCGCTATTGTTGCCGCAGTGTTCATTCCCGCAAATGCTGTACTGCCAGCCGTAGAAAAGGGACTGTCGGAAGCTCATCCTGTGATGAAACTGGCCAGGGACACCGATAGGCAGTTGCATAGAAAAAAGGAGCTTTCAAACGTAATCACACAGGTTGCACCGAGACTTGATAAAGCTACAGTCGAGCTATATACAGAAACGATTTTTAAACTATCCAAGCAATACGAAATAGATCCGGTTTTAATCATGGCGATGATCTGGCAGGAAAGCCGTTTTCAGCACGACGCGATCTCCGGCAAGGGGGCAAGAGGATTATTACAAATCATGCCGCGCACAGGAAGCTGGCTGGGAGTTCACCCTGATGACCTGTTTGATCCAGTGATCAATCTACAAACAGGTATCAAGTATTTGGATCTCTTGCAAAAGAAATATGGAAACCTTCGTTTAAGTATCATCGCCTACAACCAAGGTGAGGGAAATGTCGACCGAAAACGATATCACGATGGCTACTATACAAAAGTCATGACCCATTACAAAAAAATGAACGGCTTATTAAGAGAATCATAAAGATAGGCTGGGAGGAGGTATTATGAGTGAACATGCCGTGTTCGTAAAACAGAGATTGGGCAAGAAAAAAGAACAATATTCCTTGTATAACATGGAAAATATTCGCCGCTGCAAGGAAGACAGTGAGTATCTTGGGGAAGTTATACTCGCAAATGAAGAGCTCATTTGGCATTCCGTGCACAAATATATCGGAAAGCCGGAGACATTAGTGAAGCAATATTGTTTGGAAAAAGCGGATATCTTGCAATTGGGGAGAATGGGAATCATCAAGGCAATCAAAGCCTTTGATATAGCAAGAGGCGTGAAGTTTTCGTCCTTTGCAGTCATAACGATTGTGAGGGAGATCAACTGCTTTTTGCGAGATAGCGGAAATATTGTACGGCCGACTAGAACGGCAACAACAATTCTCCATCACATCAGTAAAATAGAGGCAGACCTGGGATATCTTCCGTCAAATGAAGAATTGTCCGTACTGTTGGGTGAAAATGTGGAACAGATCAAAAAAGCGTTGGACGTCGGTAGACCTGTGAAGTATTTACAAGAGCCATACTTGAAGGCACCCACTTCGAGCCATGAAGCAGCCACTGCTATGGATGTCTTGAAGGACGAAGGACGAGACGTGGAAGAGTACGTGCTGGACAAGCTATATGTTACTGCTTTGCTTGCGCAACTGCAAAATCAAATCTCATCAAAAGAATGGCAAGTCCTGCAACTAAGGATGGCAGGCTACAATCAGACGCAAACAGCAGATTTTTTAAATGTATCCCAAATGTGTGTATCAAGAACTATGAAGAAAATCCAGAATATTTCGAAAAATAAACTTTCCTAATCTTATTTTTCAATCCCCACCCAAATAGGAGATAATGTAGGAGCACTCCTATTATGAAAAGAGGTCGATCACAATATGAAATACTACCGACTCGGTGGCAGTGGATTGAAGGTATCAGCATTGGGATTAGGCACGAACTCATTCGGAGGGCGTGCGGATGAGCAAACGTCAGTAAGCATCATTCATACCGCAATCGAAAACGGGATTACCTTTATTGATACGGCAAATATTTACACGCAAACAGAATCGGAGCGAATTATCGGGCTGGCGCTGGAAGGGAAGCGGCACGAGGTCGTTTTGGCGACGAAGGCTGGTTTGGTAAAAGGCGAAGGACCGAATCAGAGAGGCTCATCACGCTATCACCTGATGCTGGAGCTGGAGAACAGCTTGAAGCGTTTGCGCACCGATTATGTGGACTTATATCAAATTCATACGTTTGATCCAGAGACGCCTTTGGAAGAAACACTCCGTGCACTTGATGACATGGTTCGATCCGGGAAGGTGCGTTACATCGGGGCTTCCAACTATGCGGCTTGGGAATTGATGAAGGCAATTGGCATCAGTCAGCGGGAAGGGCTGAATCGATACGTATCGACGCAGGTGAGCTACTCGTTGGCAGATCGGACACCGGAGCGTGAACTCGTACCGCTTTGTCTTGACCAGGGGGTGGGGATTATTCCGTACTTCCCGCTTGCTGGCGGAATTTTGACAGGCAAATATACCTCCGCAGAACAGACTCCAGCTGGTTCGCGGGCGGACAAGGAGCCGCGCTTCGTCCGGTTGTTAAGTGAAGACAAGCTGGAGTTTGGACGCAAGATCACTCAGGTAGCGGCGGAGCTTGGTGTATCCTCCAGTGTGCTGTCCTTGGCTTGGCTCATGCACAAACCGGCTGTCTCTTCGGTGATCGTGGGCGCGACCAGTGTAGGGCAGCTTACGGATAATTTGCAAAGTGCAGCGGTGACACTGGATGAAGCGACCTTGGCAGAGCTGGACCGATTGAGTGACACGTATCGATACGGGGAACCATTTGCCGTATATCGTTTGCCATAACAATGGGAACAGTTGTCGACTAGCATGTTCAGTTCCAAAGCCTCCTTGAATAGGGGGCTTTTTTGCGTCAGCATAGACCCCGGAGCCATGAGGGATAGTAAACATATCCCGAACTGGAAAAAGAGTGATTCGAAATGATGGATACAGAAAAACAACCTGCGCTTTTTCATTGCTCGTTGGACGAAAATCTGGAAAAGGTGAAGAAAGAGCTGGGCAACAGCACGGATCTCGTGACGCGGCAAGTCCGTCTAGAAGCAGTCGATCAGTTACTGGTGGGGATTTTGTACACCGAGGGTCTGGTCGATAAAAATATGATTAGCAGCTTCCTGGAGTCTCTCATGATCCATGCAAGAAAAACGGTTATCCCTACAGAGGCCGAGCGGGAAGTAGAGCCGTTGATGCTAATGAAGGATTTCCTGCTGACGATGGGCGGAGTGGAAGAGGTATATGACTTTGATCATTTGTATGATGCGATACTGACCGGGGATACCGTCATGCTGGTAGAGGGATATACATACGGCTTTATCATCAATACGAAGCAGTGGGAAGATCGTGGGGTACAAGAGCCTTCCGTGCAGACAGTGGTCCGCGGCTCTAGAGAAGCGTTTTCGGAAAACCTCCGGACCAATACGGCATTGGTGCGCCGACGGATCAATAATCGCAATCTATGGTTGGAGACCGTACAGGTTGGGGAGATGACCCAAACCAAAGTCGCGATGATGTATATAAAAGGAGTCGTGCAGGACAGCGTAGTGACAGAAGTGAGAGAGCGGCTTGGGCAGATCAAGATCGACGGTATTTTGGAGAGCGGTAACATCGAGGAATTAATACAGGATCATACCTTTACTCCGTTTCCGACGGTTTACAATACAGAGCGTCCAGACTCGGTTGCAGCTGGGCTATTGGAAGGGCGCGTCGCCATTCTGGTGGACGGTACACCGATTGTTTTGTTGGTACCAGCTGTCTTTGTCCAATTTTTCCAGTCCCCAGAGGACTATTACATGCGTGCAGATTTTGGGATCCTGCGTATTTTGCGGCTTATTTCTTTCTTTGTCGCTTTGCTTGGTCCATCCATTTATGTTGCCATTACCACCTTTCATCAGGAAATGCTGCAAACGAATCTGATCATGAGCATTGCTGCCCAACGTGAAGGAGTGCCATTCCCTGCTGCAGTAGAGGCGATGTTAATGGAGTTTACTTTTGAAATGCTGCGAGAGGCAGGGGTACGCATGCCGAGGGCGGTCGGGTCCGCGATTTCCATCGTGGGAGCACTCGTGCTGGGGGAAGCTGCCGTGCAGGCAGGACTGGTTTCACCCGCTACCGTCATCGTCGTTTCCATTACGGCTATCACCAGCTTTGTCTTCCCTTCCTTTTCCATGTCCATTCCGATTCGCCTGTTGCGGTTCGGCTTGATAGCGCTTGCCGCCAGCTTTGGTTTTATCGGCATATTTGTGGGGATGATCGCCTTGTGCATTCACCTGTGCACCTTGCGCTCGTTTGGTGTCCCGTATATGGCTCCGCTTGCCCCTATGAATCTGGCTGATCAAAAGGACACACTGCTTCGGATTCCGATCTGGATGATGCATACGCGTCCCCATTTTTTGCGCCAGAAAAACAGCGTCAGAGAACGAAAAAGTAAAATATAGCGCAAGTATCGTGCCGATGTGATGATAAATTATTAGCCGAGGTGGAGACGGCATGAAACGAAAAGGTGTGTTACTCCTTACCCTGACTCTTCTCGTTTTTTTGACAGGCTGCTGGAACCGCAGAGAATTGAATGACTTGGCGATCGTCATGGGGACAGGTATCGACAAGATTAACGGAGAGTACGTGATTTCCGCCCAAATCGTCAATCCTGGAGCGGTAGCGTCAACAAACAGTGGGAAGATAAGCCAATCAGCTGTTGCCACTTACAGTATGCGGGGATCGAGCATTTTTGAGGGAATCCGGAGAATGACGACGGAAACGCCTAGAAGGCTGTATTTTTCCCATATCCAGGTGCTGGTTTTGGGGGAGCAGGTAGCAAGAGAAGGGATAAAAGAAGCGCTGGACTTGTTGTTTCGTGATCATGAGGTTCGACCCGATTTTTATGTCATTCTGGCGAAGGATACAACAGCTCTTCAAATCCTCAGCATGATCGACCCGTTGGAAAAAATTCCCGCTACGAAGCTCTATAAAAGCTTGGAAACGGGAGAGAAAGCTTGGGGGTCGATTGTCTCCATGAGATTGGATGAAGTTATTGCTGATTTGCTCCGGGAAGGTGTAGAGCCGGTTCTGGTAGGCGCTACGCTGAAAGGGAGGGTACAAACGGGTACAACCGATATAAGCTCCCAAAAAGATAGCCAGCCCAATCTGTTGAAGTACCAGGACATTGGGGTCTTCAAAAAAGATAAGCTGCTGGGTTGGTTGAACGAAGAGGAGAGCATCGGATTCAGCTATATCACAGACAAAGTGGACAGTACAGTAGAAGAAATTCCTTGTGACAAAAAACATAAAATCGATATTGAGATCATTCGGAGCAAAACAACAGTCAACGGGAAGGTGAAGAATGGCAACCCGCAAATAGAAATCAGTGTGTCGGCAGAAGGGAATGTAGGCGAGGTGGCGTGTCCGAAAGATTTGTCCAATCCCCAAACCATTTACAAATTGGAGGCGGATGTGGAAAAGAGAATCAGGGAGAAAATCGTAAGTGCCATCCATAAAGCGCAAAAGCAATACCATTCCGATGTTTTTGGATTTGGGCAGTCGATCTACCACAATGACCCTAAAGGCTGGGAGAAGGTAAAGGAAGATTGGGATTCCGAATTCACCGACCTGAACGTGAAGATAAAAGTGGACGTCAGGCTCAGGCGGACTGGAAAGGTGGGCAATTCGTTTATTCCTTTCATCAAAAAGGATTAGAGCATAACTTTTTCCATCTGGGGAAATGGTAAAGGTATTCCAGCGAAAAAGTAGGTGCGCCGCATAGCATGTGGACCATCATAATGATTTTGCTGATCAGCCTACTGATTGCCCTCGTTGAGGTGCCTTATTTGAGAAGGAACGCGATGAAGAAGGAAATGCTGGTTTTCTTCATTTTGCTTGTAGTCGGGACGGGACTTGGCATAGCCGAATCGCTTGAGGTCAATATTCCGAACCCGTTGGACTGGATCACATTTGTCTATAAACCATTCAGCGACTTCATTTATGGAATTGTGGAATGAAGCAGTAGCCAGCAGTGAGGCGGGGGAGCGAGAGGGATTGATTAACAACGGTCATATTAGCGCAAGGCAATTCATGATACTCGTGACGCTTTTTGCGATTGGCGACGCGATTTTGTACGTTCCCTCCCTTACTGCTACCGCTGCCAAGCAAGATGCGTGGATCTCCGCCCTCATAGGGTGGGGGGAAGGCTTTCTTTTGACCTATCTGTATATTTCGCTTAGCATGCGCTACCCGAACAAGTCGATCTTTCAGTACAGCGAGGATATATTGGGAAAATGGATGGGGAAAGTGGTGGCTATTCTGTTTATCACTTATTTCTTCATCGACGCTTCGCTTATGCTGATGGAGATTGGCGATTTTGTCACGACACAGATTATGCAGGAGACCCCCATCGAAATTATTCTTGTCCTTTTTACAGTGATCATCGTCATGGGGGTTCGCAGTGGAGCAGAAGTCTTTTCTCGGGTAAGTGAGCTGTTGTTTCCGTATTTTCTGTTGCTGTTCTTTGTCTTAATCGTATTTATCTCCCCCCAGATTCAAATAGAAAATGTGAAGCCTGTCCTTGCGCATGGCATGGCGCCTATATTTGGGGGGAACTTCCGGTACATGGGTTATTTGCTGGAGACAGTCATTCTAATCGTGATGTTTCCCTTGGTAAAGCGGCCAGCGCGTGCCGCCAAAGCCTATATCTTGGGCAGCCTTTTTTCTAATTTCTTCCTGACGATGATTACCTCTGTGGCAATCTTGGTCCTGGGTGCTGATATTACCGTACTGCTTGCCTACCCAAGCTACACACTTGCGCAAAAAATCAGTATCGGTAATTTTTTTGAGCGAATCGAAGTGTTGATGGCCGTTATCTGGTTTATTACGCTCTTTGTCAAAATTACCATTTGCTTTTATGCGACGAGCCGTGGAATCGCATATACGCTGGGGTTGCGGGATTACCGCCAATTGACATTTCCGCTGGGAATGATCATGATCGTGGTGGCATTGGCAACGATGCCTAACCGCCCTTATTTTGATACTTTCGTTTCAGAAATTTGGATGCCTTATTCCCTAACGTACGGTTTGTTCTTGCCCGTTCTCCTATTGAGTGTGGGGGCCCTAAGAAGAAAAAAAACAGTCTGCTAGAACTGCGGCAGACTGTTTTTTTCTGACTACGAATGAATTGTTTTACTCAGCAGCCATGCTGCTTTCTTTCAAGATAACGTCATGTGCGCCGCCTTCTACCAGGCTAGTAGCAGAGATGACGGTGATTCGCGCTTTTTGCTGAAGCTCTGAGATGGAGAGCGAACCGCAATTGCACATGGTCGATTTGATTTTGCTCAAGGTGCGGTCCATGTTCTCGCGAAGGCTTCCCGCGTATGGTACGTAGGAGTCTACGCCTTCTTCAAAGACGAGACTGCTTTTGCCGCCAGTGTCATAGCGTTGCCAGTTGCGAGCGCGGTTCGAGCCTTCTCCCCAGTATTCTTTCACGAAGTTGTTGCCGATCTTCACTTTTTTGGTCGGGCTTTCGTCGAAGCGGGCGAAGTAACGTCCCAGCATGACAAAGTCTGCACCCATAGCCAAAGCCAGTGTCACATGGTAGTCGTGTACGATTCCGCCGTCGGAGCAGAGCGGGACGTAAATGCCTGTTTCCTTGAAGTACTCGTCGCGAGCTGCTGCCACTTCAATGAGGGAAGAGGCTTGGCCGCGTCCAATTCCTTTTTGTTCGCGGGTAATGCAGATGGAGCCGCCGCCAATCCCTACTTTAATGAAATCTGCGCCAGATTCCACAAGGTAGCGGAAGCCTTCCTTATCGACGACGTTACCTGCACCGATCGGAACATTGAAGTTTTCTTTTACATATTGAACCGTCTCGCGTTGCCATTCGCTGAAGCCGTCAGAGGAGTCGATGACCAGAATGTCAACGCCTGCTTCCACCAACGCAGGGACGCGCTCCTTGTAGTCCTTTGTATTGATACCGGCACCTACGATATAGCTCTTGTTCGCGTCCAAAAGGGACAGCGGATTGTTTTTGCGGGAATCGTAGTCCTTGCGGAAAACGAGGAAGTCGAGATTTTGATTTTCGTCTACGATTGGCAAGCAGTTGAGCTTGTGCTCCCAGATCAGGTCGTTGGCTTCGGAGAGCGTGATGCCGGATTTGCCATAGATCAGCTTCGAGAATGGTGTCATGATGTCGCTGACGAGTTTGTCCTGAGAGTCGCGGCTGATGCGATAATCGCGACCTGTTACGATTCCGAGCAGCTTGCCTTTTGCCGTACCATCTTCCGTAATGGCAACGGTGGAGTGGCCTGTCGCCTCTTTCAATTCCAAAATGTCTTTCAGCGTATGGCTTGGTGTGAGGTTGGAGCGGCTAACGACGAAACCAGCCTTGTAGCCTTTTGCTTTGCGAACCATGGTTGCTTGGCTCTCAACGGACTGGGAGCCAAAAATAAACGAAATACCGCCACATCTAGCCAATGCGACCGCCATATGATGGTCGGAAACTGCTTGCATGACTGCGGATGAGAACGGTATGTTTAGTGTGATGGCAGGCTTTTCACCTTTTTTATACTTGGTAATCGGAGTGGATAAGTCCACATTGTTCGGTGTGCATTCTTTTGTGGTGAGATTTGGCAACAGCAAAAACTCATTAAACGTCCGAGATGGTTCTGTGTAATAAAAAGCCACGATTCTCTCCTCCTAGGTGAAGTTGGTCTCCATTTTTTGAACTGCCTCTTTATTAGAGAAATTTTTACCATGGTAACCGTGAAGTTCGACAACGTCAATAGGGAATTGATAGAAGGAGTGATTTCTTTGTTAATATTGCGAACAGGTCATGAACAACTTCAGCTTTTGGAGCAAATTTCGTTAGAAGATTCGTATATTTTGTACGGGAATATGTACTTGCGAACGGAGAGGAGCGTCGTCGTAACGGACAGCGTCCAAGGAGAAGTAACCGCCATCGGGTCTTACTTGAAAGGAATGCCGTTTCATGCATTTTCTCTTCATGTGGTAGAGGGGGATGAAAATTACGAGGTGGAGCCGATGCTCTCCTATATGAAAGAAGTGCTAAATGGCAGCCTGTCAGATGGACAAAAGGGCGTGATAGCACTAGCAGAGCCTCTCCTGACGCGCGTACAGATTCCGAATACAATCGACACACGTACCATGCATCTGATGAAACTAACAGATCCAGAGCATCTTTTACCTGCGGGAGAATCACGAATACTGGAGTTATCCGAAGCACAGATCGTGGAGAATATGGCGGCAGAGCTCGGCATGATTAGTTTCCGGGCGGAGGAAGTAGCAGAAATGCCACACATCGCGCTCTTTTCAGAAGGTGGCGAGCCAATGGCCGTAGCAGGCTTTCATGTCTATGACGAAGCCTACGTAGAAATCGGGAACATTGGAACATCAGTTCATCATCGACAAAAAGGGTTGGGTACGCAAATCAGCTCAGATATTTCCCGGATTGGCTTGGAGAAGTCTGCGAATGTTTATTTGATGGTCTTTACGGATAATCCCGCTGCGATGCACGTATATGAGAAGCTCGGATTTGTCACGGTATCTTCTTACGCTTTTATTGAATTTCTCCTTTAGAATAGAAAAAGAGAGGACAAGTGTCCTCTCCTAATGCGTGTTCAAAAAGTTGGCTTTTCAGTACCGAGAAGATGGCGAGAACCGAACGAAGGAGGAGCGGAGTGTGGTCAACTACATGAGCACCGGACTTCGGAGGTGAACGCCATATTCGATGTCGATTATGCTTTCTGGACTACTTCGTGATCAAAAGACGACTTTTTGAACAACCTTTTATCAGTTCAATCGGCCTTTGAATTCAACAGGTACGATCATCGTAAAGCAAGGTCCATCTGGATCGTTGCGGGCATCAATCGTCCCTTTATGTGCTTCCAAGACGGCACGGGCAATAGCGAGTCCAAGCCCATGCTTGCCCGACTTTCCTTTGCGGAAACGCTGGAACAAGTTCGGCAGCAGCGCCTCCTCAATAGGTGGCCCATCATTGGAAATCGCGACGACGACGCTTTTTCCCGCGTGCCTCCCTGTGATGGTAAGTCGGCTTTTGGCGTAGCGCAGTTGATTCTCCATGATATTGACGAACGCAGTGCTCAATTGCTCGCCGTCTCCCTCCACGATCAAGTCGGCTGCCAGATTTAACTCCCACTCGATTTGCGGATTGAGCACGGAGAGCCGCTGCTTCAACAGGTGCATCATCTCTGACAGGTCGACGCGGTCGACTTGCATCATTTGAGAGACAGACTCGATCTTCGTGATATACAAGAGCTGTCCGACGACCTTTTCGAGGCGCTTGCTCTCCTCCATGATGATGGATAGCCCTTTTTCAGCCTGAGGGCCCTGGAAGACGCCTTCTATGAGTCCTTGCGTGTATCCTTGAATCGCCATGATCGGTGTTTTGAGTTCATGGGAAATATTTTGGACAAAATGCTGCTGTGACTCATCGTATTCCTTCAGTTGGTTCTTCATCATATCGAATGAGCGGGCGAGCTGTCCGATCTCATCTCCGCGATCCATCGCAAGCGGGATATCGAACTGACGACGAGCGATTTTTTTACACAGCTCTTCCAGTGTTCGCAGCGGTCTGCTCAAATATCCACTAAACCACACGGCCAAAAGCCAGCTGACGAGCAGCAGCAGACCAAACACGAGCAAAAACTGACGAGTCAAAATCGAATTGATCTGGTTGAGCTCCTGTTCCTTGGAGAACAGTACCATGTAATAGGGGAAGCCGTGGTAATCCATTTTTTTGCTGACGAACAAATAGCTCTCGTCTCCACGATCCAGCGAGCCATGCTGCAGCTTTTGGCTTGGGTATGTGGCTGCTTTTAGGAACAGCTCCTTGGAATCCTCATACGGAATGCGGCCATTGCTATTGCTCCGGCGCCCCAGCTCCTGACCGTTCTCTGCATAGACGATCATATCAAATGAGTACTCATAGCGTTGGAGCAAGAGCTGTAAAAAGTAAGGGGCCGCAGCCGGGACAGGCAGCAGCTCATTATGCTCGTTGAAGGAGATATGCTCAGATAGGGTGTAAAACTCTTCTTCCAAGAGCGAGTAAGTGTTGGATACCAGATACTGTTTGACAGCCATCGGATACCCGATGCCAAGGCCGACCCCGAGGACGCTTGTCAGGATCATGAACAAAATGAGGATTTGCCTGGAAATCGGCAGGTTTTTTAGTCGGAATTTGCTCATATACGCGTCATTCGGTAGCCGAAGCCATAGACCGTCTCCAATGGAAACTTGGGCATTTTCTTGCGGATGCGCTTCACCAAGTCATCGACAGCTCTGTCTGAGCCGATGTAGTCTTCTCCCCAGATAGAGGTCAGAATCTGCTCACGATTCAAGGCCAGACCTTGATTGTGCAAAAGGTAGACGATGAGCTCGAATTCTTTGGTGGTTAAATCAATGAGTTCGTCGCCTTCTTTTACTTGTCTGCCTTTTTCTGAGATCATATAAGGATCGACCGTTACCCAGTCTTGGAAGGTTTGGGTAGAGGAAGCAGCGGCACCAGGCTTCTCATAGGTGCGCTGGAGCAGCTTTTTCGCACGTATGACCAGTTCGCGAGGGAGAAATGGCTTCGCCAAGTAGTCGTCGCTGCCTAGTTCCAGTCCGATGATTTTATCGACATCCTGATCGCGAGCGGAGATGAAGATGATGGGAACATTCGACTTTTCGCGGATAAGACGCAAGAGCTCATAGCCGTCGATGTCGGGCATCATGATGTCCAATATCCATAAATGTGGCTGTGTTTCTTCATCAAGTAACGGCAAGACGTCCTTGCCGCTGGAAAACGCTTTCACCTGCAATCCAGCACTTTGCAAATACGATTGCAAGAGCTCCAACAGGTTCGTTTCATCGTCCACCAGATAGACGAGGTAGGGGGTATTCATAGATTTTGGCCTCGCTTTGCATCTGTTTTATATCAGTATTGTAGCATAGCCAAAAACGAGATGTGTGGCACGGACGTATGAGAATCGTGGAAAACGTGTGGAAGCAGGATTCCCCTGTATCCTTCTGGAAAAAGAAACAGGGAAAAAAAGACAACGAGAGATGGAAAGGAGCGATTCATATGAAACGAACAGTCAAATCGTCTCTCATGGTACTAGCCTTCATGCTCTTAACGACGGCCTGCGGTCAAAAGCCGGTGGACACCCAACCGAGTCCGCAGATACCTGAGCCGATTGTGCAAACGCCACCGGAAACGAATCAGCCCATCGAATACGCGTATAAGGCACCGATGACAGGACTTGGCAGTCACGAAAACCTGGGGAGCAAACGACCGATCATGGTGATGATCAACAACGCTCCGCCCGCACGTCCACAAACAGGCATCAACAAAGCGGACATGATTTATGAGGTATTGTCAGAAGGGGAAATGACCCGCTTTCTAGCGATATTCCAAAGCCAAAAACCGGAAGTAATCGGACCTGTCCGCAGTATCCGTCCTTATTTTATCCAGATCGGGACTGGTTTTGATGCGGTCCTCGTTCACGCGGGGGGAAGTCCGGATGCGCTGGAAGCCTTGGCGCGAAAAGACCTCAGTCATCTGGATGAAATCCCGAACGGTCAATACTTTTGGAGAGAAAAATTCCGCAAGATGCCACATAACCTGTACACCAAGCCAGAGCTCTTGGAAAAAGCGATGCAGGATAAAGGGATGCGTCAAACGGCAGAGGTGCCTCACTTTACGTTCCTGCCGGAGAATGCCGAGATCAAGGAAGGCGTGCCTGCAACACAGGTAGATCTGACTTTCCACTCATTGAATAAAGCTGCTTTTACATATGATGCCGAGCAAAAGAAATACATGCGCTTTACGGCAGGCAAGCCGCATTTGGACTTGAGCGACAAGAAACAGTTGTCCACGACTAATCTGTTGGTCATCTCCGCCAAACACCGCGTGCTGGATAAAGAAGGGCGTCTATCTGTCGATGTAATCGGTCCGGGGGACGGTTATTTGTTCCAGCAAGGAAAAGCGCGCAAGATCAAATGGAAGCGAAGCAATGGAGTCATCCGTGCCTATGAGGACGCGGCTTTGACGCAAGAAGTGCAGCTTCTGCCTGGAAATACCTGGGTGTCCATATTGCCGAACTCACCGGGTCTGTCGAAGTCCCTCCAGTTCCAGTAAGGATTAGGGCTTGCGGATGAAGGCGGTTTCTTCTAAGATAATTGTTGAAGCTTTAGTGCTTAAAAATTGTACAGTGAGAAACCGCTCGAAAGACGGACTATATAACAGAGGTGACAGACATGCAATTGGAAAAATTAAAAGGAAAAGGGCTCGAGCAGTTGTTTGAAGCTATTCTTTCCCTGGAAACGATGGAAGAGTGCTATCAATTTTTTGACGATCTGTGCACAGTGAACGAAATGCAGTCGCTCGCACAGCGTCTGGAAGTGGCGAGAATGCTCCGCAAAGGCTTTACTTACAATCAGATTGAAGCAGAGACCGGCGCAAGTACGGCGACTATTTCTCGCGTCAAACGCTGTTTGAACTATGGAAATGACGGATACCAGATGGCGCTTGAGCGGATCGGAAAATAGCTAGGAGGCAGGCAACGTTGATTGACTATCGTGGCTGGCGCCATACATTTAAACTAGACCCGGATAAAACAATCGATGACGAGGCCTTGGAGGCGATTTGCGAGTCCGGAACAGATGCGATCATTGTAGGCGGCACGTACGGTGTGACCTATGACAATACGCTCGAATTGATGTCGCGATTGCGTCGTTACGCAGTACCGGCTGTCTTGGAGATTTCCTCGCTGGATGCGGTCGTGCCGGGATTTGATTCGTACTTGATCCCGCTCGTATTGAACGCTGGCGATCCAGACTGGATTTTTGCTCCGCATGTATCGGGGCTTCAAGCGTTTGGCGCTTATATTCATTGGGATGAGATTATTACAGAAGGCTATATCATCGCCAATCCGGAAGCGGGCGTAGCACAGCTGACGAAAGCACGTCCGATTGCGGATGCCTCGCAGGCCAAAGCGTACGCGCAGGTAGCGACGAACATTTGCCGCTTGCCGATTGTCTACATGGAGTACAGCGGTACATACGGCGATCCGGCAATCGTGAAGGCTGCCAAGGCAGGCGCGGGCGAAGCCCACCTCTTTTATGGCGGCGGAATTCGTAACCCGGAGCAAGCGGCAGAAATGGCTGCGATTGCTGATACGGTTGTTGTAGGGAATGTCATTTATGATGATCTCGCTGCTGCATTGGCTACTGTGAAGGCCGTTAAGGGAACAAGCAACTAAAAAAGCCACCTCCCCAACTGGTCAAGGCCCCGTTTAGT
>NZ_PXZL01000016.1 GCF_003013405.1 Brevibacillus formosus
GCAGCCTTTCACGCTGTCATTCAGGGGTTCGAATCCCCTACGGGTCACCTAAAAACACCTTAACAATGCTTAAGGTACCTGCAAAGTTCTCAGAGTATGCTAAGAAGCATACTCGTCACTTTGTCAGGGATTTGGAGGCTTAGCTCAGCTGGGAGAGCATCTGCCTTACAAGCAGAGGGTCGGCGGTTCGATCCCGTCAGCCTCCACCATAAAAAATGGGGAGATAGTGAAGTGGCTAAACACGGCAGACTGTAAATCTGCTCCCTCCGGGTTCGGCGGTTCGAATCCGTCTCTCCCCACCATTTTTTATTTTGCGGGTTGTTGGGGTATAGCCAAGCGGTAAGGCAACGGACTTTGACTCCGTCATTCCTAGGTTCAAATCCTAGTACCCCAGCCATTTTGCGAGCCATTAGCTCAGTTGGTAGAGCATCTGACTTTTAATCAGAGGGTCGAAGGTTCGAGTCCTTCATGGCTCACCAGTTTTTTAAAATCATAATAAGTGCCCTTAGCTCAGCTGGATAGAGCGTTTGACTACGAATCAAAAGGTCGGGAGTTCGAATCTCTCAGGGCACGCCACTTATCGGGAAGTAGCTCAGCTTGGTAGAGTACTTGGCTTGGGACCAAGGGGTCGCAGGTTCGAATCCTGTCTTCCCGACCATTTTTTTATGCGGGTGTAGTTCAATGGTAGAACTCCAGCCTTCCAAGCTGGTCGCGTGGGTTCGATTCCCATCACCCGCTCCATATGCTTACTAGAAACGAGAAACCAAAATGGTTGCTCGTTTTTTTGTGTTTTTGACAAAGCTTGTCCGACAGGTTATTTATGCAAAATCATGTCGAGTTGAGTCATTTTGCCTTCCGGGGCTACAATATAGGAGTAGAGAATGAAATGAACGAAGGAAAGGGTGGCACTTTTATGAACAAAAACATGAGCATTGTTGGTGTACCGATGGATCTAGGTGCAGACCGCCGCGGAGTTGATATGGGACCTAGCGCTATCCGTTATGCAGGTGTTGTAGCACGCCTGGAAAAGATGGGTTTCAATATTGAAGACCGAGGAGATATTTTTGTAACGCGCCCTCATCACTTCACTGAGACGGAAAACCATAAGTACCTGGATGAAGTCGTGGAAGCCAATGAAAAGCTTGCCAATGTTGTAAGCGATATCATGACTGCTGGTCGCTTCCCGCTCGTATTGGGTGGCGATCACAGTATTGCCCTTGGAACCATAGCGGGTGTGGCTAAGCACGTAAAAAATCTGGGTGTCATTTGGTTTGACGCTCATGGTGATTTGAATACAGGTGCCACTTCTCCATCGGGAAATATTCACGGTATGCCTTTGGCAGCGAGCTTGGGGTATGGGCATGAGCGTCTGACGAACATTGGGGGATATACACCAAAGGTAAAGGCAGAAAACGTGGTCATCATCGGTGCGCGTGATCTGGATCAAGGTGAGCGTGAATTGATCAAGCGTATTGGGATGAAGGTTTTCACCATGCATGAAATTGATAAGTTGGGTATGGCTCGAGTCATGGATGAAGCAATCGCGCATGTGTCCAAAAAAACAGATGGCGTGCATTTGAGCCTCGACTTGGATGGGCTTGATCCACATGATGCTCCGGGAGTAGGGACGCCAGTAATAGGTGGTATCTCCTATCGTGAAGGGCATGTCTCATTGGAAATGCTGGCAGATGCAGATATTCTTTGTTCGGCAGAATTCGTAGAGGTCAACCCGATTCTTGACCGAGAAAACATGACAGCTCGCGTTGCCGTCGCTTTAATGAGTTCTGTTTTTGGTGATAAATTACTGTAGAATAATAGAAGGATATCATGAAAAAAGAGAGGCACTGGGCCCTCTTTTTTTGTTTTACCGCATCTTTACATTGATAGGGGAAAGCGGTACATTCTAAGGATGGAGACGAAGTTTATTTAATAGTTGGTCCAGTTGTACACTTAGCGAAACTAATTCTGGAGTAATGCAGGCTTGTTTTTTGTACTGATCGTTGAGTTCTTTTCGCAGCATTTCAATCTCGAGGAGAACGTCTTTTTTTGACAATCGTTGCACTCTCCTTTCCACCTGTAAGATAAATGAGCTATCATTATTTATATATAGAGGAAAGCCATACTCTTATTCCTTTATTTCCCAACAAATTATCTGCACAAACACAAGATTAAAAATGAAACCATATGCCGTATCATCCGTATATAGGATTACGGTATTGTGGGGAGGATCGCATGGATTTTGTAGAGAAACGGTTGACTCAGCGGGCAAAACGCGGAGACCGTGAAGCTTTTGCGGAGTTAATCGAGATTTATAAAGACAAGATATTTCAGCTCGCATATCGTATGGTGGGAAACCGTCAGGATGCAGAGGACATCGCGCAAGAAACATTTTTGCGTGTCTATGCCAATTTGCATTCATACGATGACAGCTATAAGTTCTCCACGTGGATCTACAGGATCGCGACCAATCTATGTATCGACCGTGGCCGGAAAAAACGACCTGACTTTTCATTGGATGAAGAAACCGAACCAGGGCAAGGCCTGGACTGGTATTCACGCCTGTCTTCTAACGAGCGAACACCGGAGGACAAAGTCGTAACGCAGGAGCTGCAAGAGACCGTGCAAGATGCTTTGTCTCACTTACAGCCCAAATATCGCTCGATTATGATCTTGCGTTATATCGAGGATTTGTCGTTGCAGGAGATCAGCGATATCGTAAAGCTTCCCATAACGACAATCAAGACGCGTATTCACCGAGGAAGGGAAGCATTACGCAGCAAGTTGCGATTGATGTGAGAAAGGAGAAAATCACGATGGAATGCCGGGATATGATTTGCCTCATCCACGAATATCTGGATGGGGACACTGATGAATTAGCCAATCTGCAATTGCAAACGCACATAGAGTCTTGTGTGAGTTGTCGCCAGCATATGCATGAGTTGCAGAGAGCCATCGCTTTTGTTCAAAGCGCTTCACATATTCATGTCTCTTCTGATTTTACAGCTCGTGTACTTGCGCAATTGCCTGCGCCGACGAAGGCGAATCTGTTATCAGGATGGCTTCGTAATCATCCGTTTTTGACAGCTGCAGCGGTATTTCTCTTCTTGATGACCGGCAGCGTACTCAACAGTTGGTTTGATCAGGATGACACTCTACAGGTATCCTCTGCTAATTTGGATAAATTAAAAATAGATCGTGAACGCAATGTCGTGGTTGTACCAGCTGGAACCAATATTAATGGAGACTTGGTTGTCCGCAACGGAAACATTGATGTTCAAGGGCATGTAACAGGAAATGTTGTGGCCATTGAAGGAAAAGTGTTCGTGGCATCTACCGCCCAAGTCGCAGGAAATACCGAATCGATCGAAGCAATCGTAGATTGGATTTGGTATGAGGTGAAAAATATTGGAAATGACTTGCTTCCGATCTTGCCATAAGAGAAAATAGAGAGTACAGCTATCAGAGCACGGCAGTGGAGCCGTGCTTTTTCCGCAGGAGATAGACTGACTTCATTAGATGGAGCGAGATATGGGGGCTTCGTTATGATATCGATATCCATGGATTATGGGGATTTGCTACGGTATGCAACGGATATTTTACTCGTTACATACGTGTTTTATAAAATTATTATGCTTATTCGTGGGACGCGCGCTGTACAATTGCTGAAGGGGATTATGGTCATCGTCATCACATGGTTCCTCAGCAAATACTTCCAGCTGACGGCACTGCACGCGCTGATGAATCAAGCTTTTACATTCGGGGTTTTGGCGGTCGTCATCATCTTCCAGCCGGAGTTGCGTCGAGCACTGGAGCAGCTTGGTCGAGGAAAGCTTTTTTCCCGTTCAAGCAGCACGCAGGATGACGAGGCGGTTAGCCGCTTGGTTCAAGAGGTGGGCAAATCGGTTACGTACATGGCCAAGCGTCGCATTGGGGCACTGATCGTCATTGAGAGAGAGACGGGTCTAAATGACTACGTGGAAACGGGGATTGGCATTAATGGGCGAGTCAGCTCGGAGCTGCTGATTAATATTTTCATCCCGAATACACCGTTGCATGATGGTGCAGTCATTATGCGAAAAGACATGATTATGGCGGCTGCCTGTTATCTTCCACTGTCTGAGAACAATTCCATCTCCAAGGAGTTGGGGACACGTCATCGAGCGGCAATAGGGTTAAGTGAGGTTTCCGATGGCATTGCGATCATCGTATCCGAAGAAACTGGTCAGGTATCCTTTGCCGCGCATGGAGCAATGAATCGTAATCTGACGGAGGCGCAACTGGCAGAGATGCTGACAGAACAGCTTCAGCCTCTGTCCAAAGGCAAATCCATGGGAAGTCGTTGGCAATGGAGGCGAAAACATGGATAAATGGTTAAACAGTCACTGGTTTGCACGTGCTGTTGCGTTGCTTTTGGCTATCATGACGTGGATGATTGTCAATCTGGAAGCCGAACAAACGACGACTCCTGAGGCAAGTCAGCCAACTTTTATTGATAGTGTGAATTTGCATGTGAAATACGATACGGACCGTTATCAGGTGGTCAAGCAACAACGAACGGTAAAGGTCGCCTTGGAAAGCAATAATCCTTTTTATCGACACAATTTCTTTCCGGAGGACTCGTGGGAAGTGTATGTCGATGCGACGAGCTTGGGCAAAGGAACACATCGTGTACCTGTTCAGTACAAGGGATTCCCGGATGAAGTCAAGGTAGGAATCATCCCGAATATCGTGGAAATTACCTTGGAAGAGAAGAAGACCGTTGAGCGTGAAGTTTCCGTGGAGAAATTGGGACAGGTCGCCCTTGGTTACACGGCTGGAGAGCCTATTGTGAAGCCGTTTAGAGCGCTTGTAAGGGTGCCAGAAAGCCAAGTAAATAAGGTAGCAGCAGTTAAGGCTTCGGTTGACCTGGAAGGGGCTACTTCCGCAATCAAAACAACGGTTCCGCTCAAAGTCGTGGACAAGTCTGGCAACGTCATTCAGGGGGCCGATGTGGTGCCGCTTACGGTAGAAGTGAACATTCCCGTAACGAGCCCGTTTGCTAAAGTACCAATCAAATTAAACTTGACGAATGAATTGCCGAATGGCTATAGTTTGGCTAGTATGGGTATGAATGTGGAAGAGGTCACGGTATATGGGCCGAAGGAAGTCATTGATGGCATCAAATCCAACACATACCCAGGGCCGGAAATCGATCTCGGCAACATTACATCAGATCGAGATATAGAGCTAAAGATACCGTTAATGGATAATATCGTGAAGGTAGAGCCGGAGTATTTGACCGTATCGCTGAAAGTCGTTCCATCAACGACCAAGCGTTTGGATAAAATTCCGATTCGCATTAGCGGGCTATCAGAAAGCATGGAAGCAAAGGTACTATCCACCGATGGCCAGGAGATGTCTACAATCGACTTCGACGTGATCGGCGCTCCAGTAGTGCTGAATCAGTTGAGGCATGAAGACTTGCAGGTCGTAGCAGATGTAAGCAATATGCCGGCGGGTGTATACGAAGTACCATTGAATTACATCTTCAATCAGTCGGAGTATATCAAGACTTCTGCGAGCGCACCTAAAAAGGTCACAATTCAAATCACGAACAAGCAAAGGTAGACATAAGCTGTTGTGTGCACAAGGAAGGAAATGAGGGACAATCATGGGGAAGTATTTCGGAACAGACGGTGTACGCGGTGTAGCAAATACACAACTGACACCCGAACTGGCATTTAAAATCGGACGCGTTGGTGGTTACGTTCTCACCAGACACAAGCAGGAAGGGAAACCAAAAGTGGTGATTGGGCGCGATACGCGCATTTCCGGACAAATGCTGGAAAACGCACTTTTGGCTGGACTGTTATCGGTTGGAGCAGAAGTAGTCAGATTGGGTGTTATCTCCACCTCGGGGGTAGCGTATCTCACACGTGCACTTGGTGCAGATGCGGGTGTTATGATCTCCGCTTCTCACAATCCGTTTCCGGATAACGGAATCAAGTTCTTCGGCAGCAACGGTTTTAAACTGTCCGACGAAGTGGAAGCTGAAGTAGAGCAGTATTTGGACGCGGCAGAGGATACGATGCCTCGACCAACAGGCGAACAAATCGGGACGGTTCTGGAATTCCTGGAGGGTGGACAAAAGTACCTCTCTCACTTGAAGAGCACCGTATCTGAGCGATTTGACGGTCTGAAGGTAGTCTTGGACTGTGCAAATGGTGCTGTCTCATCATTGGCAGCTCGTCTGTTTGCGGATGTGGACGCGGAAGTGATCACGATTGGTGCGAATCCGAATGGAATCAACATCAATGACCAGTGCGGTTCAACGCATCCAGAACGTCTAGTAGAAGAAGTATTGAAGCATAAAGCTGACCTGGGTCTTTCCTTTGATGGGGACGCAGATCGTTGCATTGCAGTGGATAATAATGGTGAAATCATCGACGGCGACTATATTATGGCGATCTGTGCACGAGCGCTCAAGGCTAAAGGAAGGCTCAATAACAATACAGTTGTCACGACCGTAATGGCCAACATGGGCTTCTTCAAAGGAATGGAAGAGTGCTCCATCAATACGACGAAGACTGCTGTAGGGGATCGCTATGTGGTAGAAGAGATGCTGCGCGGCGGCTACAATCTCGGTGGTGAACAGTCCGGCCATATCGTTTTCCTGGACTACAATACGACAGGAGACGGTCTGTTAACAGGTCTGCAGCTCTTGAACATCATCAAGGAGTCTGGCAAGCCATTGTCCGAGCTCAAACAAGTGATGGTCAAGTATCCGCAGCTCCTGATCAATGTCCGTGTAGAGGACAAGTCAAAGCTGAATGGCAATGAAGCCATTGCGCAGGCGATTCGTGAAGTAGAAGAAGATTTGGCTGGCAACGGTCGCGTTCTGGTTCGTCCGTCCGGAACAGAGCCAATCGTACGTGTCATGGCAGAAGGTCCAGATGCGGCACAGTTGGAAGGGCTCGTGAATCGGATCGTTGACGTAGTCAAACAACAATTGGTGTAAAATTAGTGTAAAAAGTTGTAGGGAGCGGTTTCGATGCCGCTCTCTTTTGCATACAACTACAATACGACGACAAGATATTGTCGCTCTCCAAAATCTGTGGTACAGTGTTCATGTGCGCTAGCACCAAGAAAGAAAAAAATAGGAGGGGTTGTGTAAAAAAGAACAAGGATCATAAACCAAATGCATACCATTGGAAAGCGCCAGCACTGAGGCTGCCCGACATGGAGCCTTAGTGGACGAGGTGGAGGTTTATCGAAGGATTCGGCGGATACCTCCCGGCAGCAGTATCACTGCCGCAGAGCGCAGGGACAAAACATCAGGGTGATCTGATGGACAAAACCTTGCGTGTGATACGTTTTTTGCCATTGCCGAAATAAATGAAACAAAATGAACCTATAAAAAACATGGAATGGCGGGGGACTCACCCCCGTACCATTGTTCGGGTGGAATGTCCCTCGCCAATTTGGAAGGGGACCATACACTTATGTGCGGAATCGTTGGATATATTGGAAATAAACAAGCGCAAGACATCGTAATCGGAGGACTTCGCAAGCTGGAATATCGCGGCTATGATTCAGCAGGGGTTGCTGTCGTGAACGAAAACGGCTTGGAGTACTCAAAAGCTCAGGGACGTCTGGCTGTTCTGGAAGGTCGTTTGGAGTCGAAGCCATTGACTGGTTCTATGGGAATTGGGCATACACGTTGGGCGACACACGGAAAACCGTCTGACGAGAACTCCCACCCACATACAGACGAGAAAGCAGCTTTTGCAGTCGTTCACAACGGGATTATTGAAAACTTCCTGCCATTGAAAGAAGAACTGCTGGCAAAAGGCTACACGTTCACTTCTGAGACAGATACCGAGGTTATCGCTCACTTGCTCGCCGACATGTACGATGGCGATATCGTTTCTACAGCGCGTCGTGCTGTTCAACGCATGCGTGGTGCCTATGCATTGGGAATCATGACGCAGCACGAGCCAGATAAGCTGGTAGCGATTCGTTTGGCTAGCCCACTGGTAGTTGGTGTGGGTCAAGGCGAGAGCTTTATCGGTTCGGATATCCCGGCTATTTTGGAGCATACACGTGACGTGTACATTTTGAACGAAGGCGAAATGGCTGTCTTGACTCGCGATGGTGTGGAACTGATGAACGCAGAGACCGGTGAAAAAATCGAGCGGGAACTGTTCCATGTCGAGTGGGATCTGGTACAAGCTGAAAAAGGCGGATATGATTCCTTCATGCTCAAGGAAATGCATGAGCAGCCTCAAGCTGTTCGCGATACCATGGGTGCCCGCATTGACGAGAGCAACAAGCGAGTGATTTTGCCTGAGCTGAAAATGAGCGATGCGGAATTGGCGACATACGATCGCATCTACATCGTGGCATGCGGTACTTCCATGCACGCAGGTCTCGTCGGTAAGGATGTTATCGAAAAATGGACTCGCGTACCTGTAGAGGTAGCAGTCGCTTCCGAGTTCCGTTACCGTGATCCGATCTACACAGACAAGACACTGATGATCGTCATCAGCCAATCTGGTGAGACAGCGGACACGCTGGCTGCACTGCGTGAGGCGAAAAAGAGCAACGTGAAGGTGTTGGCTATCACCAACGTGGTAGGCAGCTCTGTGGCTCGTGAAGCTGACGAAGTGATCTTTACGTGGGCTGGTCCGGAAGTAGCGGTAGCATCCACAAAAGCATACACCTCCCAAGTCGTAGCCCTTTACTTGTTCAGCCTGTATTTGGCTCAAGTAAAAGGCACCATGGCGGCTGCTGAGGTTGCTGAAGTGGTTGAGCACCTGAGCGAGATTCCTGGCAAAATCGCTTCCATGCTGAAGGACGATGATCAAATTCGTCGTTTTGCAGAGGGCACAAAAGAGGTAAGCAGCCTGTTCTTCATCGGCCGCAGCCTCGATTATGCGGTATCGCTGGAAGGCTCTCTGAAGCTGAAGGAAATCTCCTACATTCACTCCGAGGCGTATCCAGCTGGTGAGCTGAAGCACGGTACTCTTGCGCTGATTGAAGATAATGTTCCAGTTGTAGCTTTGGCTACGCAACCAGACATCTACGAAAAAACGGTAAGCAATATCGTGGAAGTAAAAGCTCGCGGCGCTCATGTACTGGGCTTTGCGACTGAAGGCAACCACGACCTGGCGAAGAGTGTGGATGAGGTCATTTACATGCCAGCTACTCTGCCAATGCTTACACCGATTCTGACCGTCATTCCATTGCAATTGCTTGCCTACTACGCTTCTGTCGCTCGCGGCCTTGACGTGGATAAACCACGGAACTTGGCGAAGAGTGTGACGGTTGAGTAAGGGTTGAAGGGAATAAGAACAAGTCTGTTCGATGAAAATAATGTTTTAGACTCAGAAAATAAAGTATTAGACTGTGAAAATAATGTTGTAGACTGAGAAAATAATGTATTAGACCCACATGCCGCGTAAGCGGCATGTGGGTCTAATACATTATTTTCATCGAACACCAGGCTCCAACGAGGAAATTACAGAGTCTCTTCCTTCCGAGGTTTAAAAGCTTGAAGTAGATAATGGGTATCCGGTCTATGAGAAATCTCAGTTGCGTGGTCACAACATGAATGACTATAAAGTCCCTCTTGAAATTTTGGGCAATGCTTATGAATGGCAAGGATACAATACGCATAACAGATAAAATGAAACAAACAAAAAGTGGCCTAGAGGGGTCACTTTTTGTTTTTCTATGCTCTTGTCGTAACCCCCTTGCGGATTCTATCAATCAGATAGGTGTTAATGAAAATAAAGTAGCCAAATCTTTTAACACCTAAAGATTGAATACTTACTTTCTAAAGTTCATTGAAACAATGTCAATAATAAACCCGTCTTTAACTGTTTGTGTTGTGAATACTTTGGAACCTTTTAGGTCGCTTCCTCCCTCATCAGGACCTTGCTCGTAATTTTGGGATATATCGGTAGTCCATCCAGTCCAACTATCTGAGTTGTTTATATCTTTAATAAGCCATGTTTTCCCCCATTGTGCATTATTGAAGTAAGCTCCACTTTTGGTATAAATGTCAAACGAGGAATTAGCAGCTATATTTAATTCGCGGTTAAAATTTCCACCGTTAGCTAAGAAATCTGCTGCCCAATCAGCGTTAATCGGTACTTCAAAGCCATCAATCCAAGAGCCATTTTTGTATACATCTGCTTGTGCGTAATATTCATTATTCTTCTTCAAGACAGTTGCCTGCACTTGTAATTCATCATTTGGTTTTACTTTGGGCACCGCATGATCACTTGATGCCCATTGATTTGCATAAGCTTCCGGAGAACTCCAAAAAACTAATCTCCATTCTCTCTTTCCATTTAGACCATAAGCTAAACCTATATCAAATCCCTTATTCTCTTTGTTATACATTCCAAAAAACATCTCTGGGTAAGCTTCTATCGATGGTTTTTCGTTGCCAGCATATGAGGAAGGAATCTTTAAAAATCCATTAATAGCTTGGTAATTCCCATAGGTTACACTTCTTGCATGATATCCATCTGCATACGCCATGGACGGTATTGCTAACGTAGCTAATGCAATTAAAGATAATAATGTTTTTTTAACATTTTTCATTAGATAACCCTCCTAGTGAATTTATTTTACAATTGCAAGATTACCAATTTTAGGAAACTATGTAAATGTTTTTTAAATGATGATTTTGATGATGAACTTCAATGGGACTTATGATCGTTACAAGCGCTACTAGAAAGCTACAATCAAGAAAGATGGAGCGAAAAAGAACAATTCATTTGACCTAGTATGAGAAGGTTACATTTGAAGATGATCAAGAAGTTAATAAGGTTAGTAGAGGATTATGTAATGAAAGTTAGGAAAGTAAACATTGTGAAATGGGATCTATCCAGTTAAACGGGTGGCTTTTTCTATGGAGAGAAGACCATGAGGAAGATCAAGGAACCAGTACCGAAACTGGACAAAAAACATGACTGTTATAAGTGCTCATGGGCTACACCTGTCTGTAATAAACTACTGTGTCAATGGTTTGTATGTAAATGAGTTAAGTGGAACTTTAATTTGTTACCAATAAAATACAAAAAGGTTGTAATTAGGTGATATAATCCATAAAATGGTTATTATTAAAAGAATATAAAGGGGGAGAATGAGATGAACTTTAAAAAAAATGTAGCAAAATTCCTCGTATGTGCTTTTTTATTATCTATTCCGTTTGAAGCTAGTGCGGCTACAATAACCTCGGTAGCAGGTGGAAAATGGGAGCATGTCAACAAGAGCATCAATTGTGCTGAAATAACCGCAAATGGAAACATTATCGCAGCAGGAACAGATGGAAGATATGTAATATTAGACGCAAATACTGGACAAGCATATACAACTGCAATGTATACACAACCGGCCATGTCAATACATGATATGAAAACTTTGGAAGATGGAAATATTTTATTAGTAGGGAATGTCGGTAAGTGGATACTTGCAACATCATCTGGCGATGAAATTACAAGAGGTCAGTTAGCTAGAGCCGAATATATAACGGGAGTTACGCAACTTAAAAATGGGAACATTGTTATGGTTCAGCAAACTGGTTACTATACCATAATGAATTCTTCGTTAAGTATTATTCGGTCTGGTACGTGGGTACATGGTAATGGTTTGAATTCAATCTATGATGTAGAAGAACTTGAAAACGGAAAATTAATTTCCTCTGGTGGTGAGAAATCTTACACAATCAAAGATGTTACCAGACTTTCTAATGATAAGATTTTAGCAGTTGGTACAGGTGGGCGATACTTACTTTTTGATAAAGAAGGGAAATTTATTAAAGAAGGTCTAATTGATAGTACAACTTCAAAAATTTGGACAACTGTTGAGGCTGTTGCTGATAACTATGCTGTAGTTCTGGATGAAGGCGGTAGCAGTACATCATTAATCAAAATAGAAAACAATAACAACATTAAAGTTGTTTCTAAAATGGGTTTAAAGTTCACTACGAGTGGTTTTGGTAAAAGATCGGTTAGAGTAGCCGATAACAAAGTGTTCGTTGGAAGTAATTCAGGTACCTTCGAAATACTAGAGATCGACACATCAAACTAAGAAAAAAAGCACCAGAGCGGTGCTTTTTTTCATGGAGGTGGGTGAGATGTAGAGCAGAATGTTGACCACGAGACAGGGGAAATCCTTACTCCACAAACCGTTGTATTAGACTCGGTAAAATAATGCTGTAGATTGAATGCCGAAAATACTAATTTCATAAGATTTTCAAGTAAAAATAATGTTTTTAGACTCTCCGGAAAAGTGTTCTAGTCTACAACTTATTTTTCGAATGCAATTGAATTATGATGATGAAAACCGCCTCAAATCAACAAGTACAGTCTAAGACTTTATTTTTCTCGAACAATATCAGAATCAAAAGCTTGGGTGGTGAATTGGTTTGAATAGATACGATTTGCGCGTCCCTTTTTCGGAGAAAGACTATGCAAAGAGTCTTGGAGCTAAATGGGATCTTGAGAAAAAAGTGTGGTATGTTTCAGATGAGATAGACCTCGAACCATTTCAGAAATGGTTCCCTACTAAAGTTCAGAGCTTTAATGTTCGTGCAAATAGCTTTGAAATAGCCGAATCCGTTCAAGCGTGTTGGAAGTGTAGGAAGAAGACAAGAGTATTTTCATTTTGCTTACCAGAGGGCTTTGAATTGTTAGAAGAGCATGGAGAAAGTGTTGAACGTTGGGTACGCCAAGATTACTCTACAATGCCAAGCAATATCACTGTTTTATCTGAGAGGGTTCTTGAAGTGATCCAGAGAATTACCACTCGATATGTTGTTAACTTCAGCAAAACAGCTTCTCATTCATACTACTTAAACCATTGTGAGCATTGTAATTCAAAACAAGGTGATTTCTATTTGCATAGTGAGCCCGGGAATGCCTTTTTCCCGATGTCAGATGAAGAAATGGACCAAATAAAAATGCAACAATTCAATATACCTTTTTCTGCTTATGCTACCTCATTTTCAATCGGGACAATCTTTGATTGATTTTATTAGGTGCATTAACGCTTAGTCATTGATATAAAAGCATTTAAACCTTACATTGATATTAATAATGAGGTTAATAAATTTATAAATGATACGGTTAATGTTAATGATTATATAAAATGTAGATTGAGTAGGTGAGCAAATAGTGAAAAATAAGAACTCAATTGATAAGACACTTGCAAGCCTTTTTAATTTTGATCCATTCTCCATATTAAATAGAAAATATGAACCTCTCCCTTTGCAGAAAAGAGACAATGTAGAATATGAAGTCCAGTGGCAAAAAACTGAACTAGAAAAAGATGGCCATAAGGTAATTCACATTGCTCAGAATAAAATTTGCGAGAGGATAATGATATATAGAATGTTCTTTGGTGACGGGTGGGACGAAGTAGATATTAATCTCGGGATGAAGGTAATCTCCAATGATGGAGTGATGGTTCCTGATCCTAATACTTATCTAGTATTTGATACAGAACAAAAGCATTTGCGAATTGCGGACATTCGCATTGAGGGAGATCAAGTTAACAAAGGGTATGGAACAATCCTAATGAATGCCATTATGCAGCTCGGTAACGAATTGAATGTACAATGCATTACCGGATGGATTTCCCAAGTTGATTGGGACCATATCGAACGATTAACGCATTTTTATAAGAAGTTTGGATTTAGTTGTGAGATAAATCATGAAATTAAACATGGCACTATCATTTGGAAAAATGCGGACTACATTAGGGAGGATAAAATTTGAAGTTACTGATGAACACTTCTCCTTTTCGACTGGAGCAAGGTTACGAATTAGGATTTGGTCCAAGCGTGTTTGATACAATGGCAGAGGTCATTCTGGCTTTTCGTGCACCGTGGCAGGATATTCTTTTCTCATATACGAACTGGGACAGAGAATTCGATCCGCATAGGGAGAATCTAATTAAAGATTCCGTGCACTTTTTCCACGCCGATATGATCTATGACCCAAATCAGACTATTTGCCTAAGGGTGAAGGAAATACTGCTTCATCATTATGCGCCTGGGAGTGATCTGAGAGCTAATGAGGCCTTGATGGATCAAATGTTAGCCCGTTTTAGAGAAGTCCCATTAGATGAGTTGGATGATGAACTTCTACGGAAGATTGGCACCGCTGTACACGAAATGAATTCGTTCTACATGCTAGAGGATCGTGATGAGGCAACGCAAACTTTTGTCAAAAATCGTTTGGTCGAAACCACTAGTTCCACCTGGCTGTACCCTTTTGAACGCCCAGTCAATTTGAAAAACCAATTATGGTATCGCGCTAACACGAAAGAAGAAATCCTACAGTCATTCGAGCTAACAAGTTGGATGTTTGCCTGCGTGATCGTGAATCGGAATGCGCGGGTCGAAGATTACTGCTACTTACTCGACTATACCGAAGAACATGGAGATGAACATGACGGCATGGTACTTTACATGTCCGCTAAGTGGCCTGAGCTTTTCAAAGATGACGTTCTTCCGAAGTTGCAAATCCTGCTGGGGGATAAGCTCGAAATCATCAAATAGACCGTCCCTCGTACGCCTACTCGATAGTAAGAGCTACGAATTAGAGTGCAAGCCATTACATATGTTGTAAGACATGGCAAATAGAATTAAACAGAGAAGGGAGATTACAACATGTCGGAAGAGATTATAGTGCACCCCGTCGCCTGGCCACCTGCCCCAATCAAGACCGAGCGGCTCGAGCTCCGTAAGTCCGAGGCCCGGGACCGTGTGGCGCTGATCGACCTGTTCGCCTCACCAGAGGTGGGCACCTACGTCGGCGGCTCCCGACCGCGTGAAGAGCTCGAGCAAGCGCTGCCCGAGGTACCCGGGCAGCGCTTCGGCTTCTTCGTGGTCGATCTCAACGGAACAACGATCGGCATGATCACGCTCGATCGGCGGGGCCCGGAGCGTAAGGGTCACATCCGTCCAGAGGGCGGGGAACACGAGCTCGGCTACATGTTCCTGCCGCAGGCGTGGGGACGCGGGTACGCCACCGAGGCGTGCGCAGCGGCGCTCGACTGGTTCGCCGACGCGCATCCCGGCGAGCCCGGTGGTGCTCTCCACCCAGACCGCCAATGAGGCCGCGATGCGCGTCGCGGCGAAGCTGGGGTTCACCGAGTTGGAGCGGTTCGAGGACTACGGCGCTGAACAGTGGTTCGGCGTATGGTATCCGGGCACGCCGTCCGATTGAGCTCATGCCCGACAGTGCGACGGCTCGCCGAGGCCACGGCGAGCCGCTTGTGCCAGTTTTAGTTTGAGAATTCCTTAATCACATTTTCAAGGTCTTTCTTCAATGAATCCAATTTAGGCTTATCGTTACTGAAAAGCCTATCATCATTTATTTTTCCCATAAGTTCACTTAGTTTCTTGAGTTCATCTTGTTTACCTTGGATCTCCAATAGGTTATTCTCATTTATTAATGACTGTATCTTTTTAAGATATTCTTTTTTATTCTGGTACAACGTTACGATTTCGGATTGTAATTGTTCATCGGCAATAATCTGTTTTGTTTCTCCATTGTTAAAGATAATGGATGGGAGGAAAAGGGGATTAGAAATCAAATAGCTATCAATCATTCCTGATAGATATGCCAACCTCTCTTTGTCTTTTACATTGGAGAGTTCTTTCGTAATAAGTTCAAACTGATAGACCGAGGAGGTATGTTGATGTTTGAATACATCAGTCAAAGTAATTTGGAATTGATTATGCGTAGGCTCCGATGATGTTATGCTGCAAGAAGCCAAAAAGAGGGATGAACCCAATATTAAGGAGAGTAATCTCTTCATGAGGTATTTTCTTCCTTTCTTTCGTAAGATAAAAAAAGCATTCGGATTACCGAATGCTTTTTTAAAATTTTCATATTACAATACTACCACTCCAGGGCACCATCGTCCCAGACTTGCCAACTTTTCTCTGTCATGCTTGGAGAAAGTGAAAACGACGCACCACCGGTTGGGCCTAGTTTTTCCCAAGTAAAATTAGCCTGGAAATTACCGCTCCATGATACAGTATCATACGTGTGCACATATTTAGAACCATACTCTAACGTAGAGTTAGTCTTTTTAGTTACATAGACAGCTGCATATGAACCAAAGCCCAATTTATAATCGTGTACATTAAACAGGTAAACTCCTTCTAAACGTTTACTTCCATCTCTAGCTGTTGTATAACTTGTACTTCCTACGTTAGAGGAGTAATACTGTCCTACTTTAGGGTCCCATTCAATAGATACCAAATCATAAGTTGCGGGGTACACTTCCGATATATCAGGGTCCCAGGAAGCGATAAGCCGATAGAAAGATTCTCCTGTTCGCTTCGCGCTTGAAACTGAGAAATTCAAGTCACCTGCTTCAATTGCTGTAGGCCCGATCCTATCATTTTTCTTTGTCTCTAATTCTACTCCAATTGGTTTTAGTTTGTCTTTTAGTTCTTTATCATCGCCTTTGTTAGCCATTACCAAATTGTGAATAAATGAATCAAATTCTTTGTCTGAAAGCTTAGCAATAGCTGACTCCAAAGATTTTTGTTCTGATTTTACTTGTTTACTGCTTAAAGAAAGAACTTTATTGGCTAAATCTTTACTACTCAAACCCGAGAAATCCGCTTTAGCTGCATCAGCTATCGGTGCAATAAAGACTGATGTTAGCAAGACAGCACAAGTAATTATAGAAGATAAATTTTTCTTCATAAAATACCTCCACTTTTTTATTTGTCAATGAATGACATCTCACAATACTAGTTTTATCAGAAAATAAGCGCAAATGTTGTCAAAAAATGTATAAATATTTAAAATAGGATAAAAGTACCAAAATAGGTTATGAAATATAATTTTAGTAGTTATCTACCACTGGTAACGAAGGAAATAGGTACAACAAATTGGAAACATAGATAGGGTAACAAGTGACGTAGTTCAAGGGCAATACAGGATTCGACCCAATAGTTACCTTTCGAATAATTTTATTCGGATATCGAATAGACAACAAAATTGTGACATGTATATAAGAATATGCGAAGAACAAAGGGAAAATACCTGACATGAATATTAATAATAAAATTTATAAAAATGATAACGATTATATTAATATAATAATTTCAACAAGTCATATTAGTAATTTTTCAGAGTCCGATCATACAGTTCTAAATAACTTGGAAATACACCAAAAAGGCCAAGAATTCAACCTGGCCTTTGTTTCTTCATTAGTGATTCTTCAAAGAATATAGTCGGTTATCATGGCTAGCGGATACTAACTCGAGATTCCCGGTATATGTTTTTTCATCTAAATAAAGTGCAACTAGGTAATATGTACGAGGCTTACCAGTAAGGTAACGATCGTGTTGCAAACCTAATTCACTTGCGACTATGTTCGCCACATCTAGTGCAGTTACTGACTTTTGTGATGTTTGTGTCAATGACTTGAGGCAACGTTCTATCGCATTAATCCATGTAAGGGGGATTTGATTCTCCATTTGCTCACTCATCGATCTACTAGGAACGCGCTCCCTATTAGATTTAGTGAGGATCTCGTCTGATACAGAAGTGGGTTCGTCAAAAAAGGTAGTAAACAGGTCGACTTGATAATCCTCTGTACGCGATTTTTCCTCAGAAGCTCTTGAAGGACGCTGCCGCGTGTAGTTCTGTAAAAGGACATTTAACCTAGCTACTTGTCGATCAAGCAGAGGTAAGCCTACTGAAAGGTGTTCTCGGATATCTGCGGGCAACTCTAGATCATCTGGTACAAAGAATGGTAGACGCCATCCATCTTCGATTTTACGCAGTATTTCATCACGTTCTAAATCGATGCTCTCCATACCACGTTTAATGCGTCCTACGGTAGCTGCATCTAAGTTTGTGTAGTCTTGAATGCACTTACTACCCAGGATGAGCTCATCTCGCGTATCTAGATTTGTGACATGGTACACATGGCGGATCGGTCGCCCACATTCACATTTTTGATCTCGGACACCTCGATCCTCGTAATTGCTAAGGACCCAACCTCCAACCTTACTGACAATGGTGTCATAATCATCACTATCGATTAGAGATATTCCCTTCATTTCTGCCATAATGTTTAACCATTGAGTTCGCTTGCCACGCCGCATTTGATTATCTATGAAGTCTTTTTGTTCCGGAAGCAAACGACTAATAACCTCATCTCGAATTAGCTCATTTAACTTCGAATACCCCATAAAGCACCTCTCTTAACACTACTAATGACCCGTTTTAGGGTTTACTGTGATGCCTTTCTCTTTAATCCATCCCTTAACTAAAGACTCGGTTTTTTCAAGCCTTGTGATCCGCTCCTTCGCCTTCAGAACTTCCGCAAATAGTGCACCTTCTAAATTGACCAGTTTTTCTTTACCTTTGATAGTTATCCAGTCATCACTAATATACCCAATTTGTTCCAAATCGTCATGTAATTTATACAAGTAGGACAAGTTCACTGGTTTCCCGAAATCTTCCCCTAAATCTTTATAGGTATGCGGTGATTTACCATCTAGGGCTGCTCGTAGAAGAAGCCAGTCATAGTAGTCTGCTACTCCAATGATAAAATCGTTCTGATCCTCTGAAAGCGGGGAGGGAGTGCTTTGAGATTCACTCAATTTCTTCTCGAGATCATTTAGGAAATGACGAAGCTGTCGTATTCTAGTGGGCATCGTTTTAATTACAGCTTGCTCACCACTATAAAAGTGAATGGTACCCTTTCCTGTTACCGAATAGTATAGAGTGGGCCTTTCGGTCGTTGACCAGGTAGATTCCATGAGTAGAATTTCTTTCTGAGCAAGATTCTTCATGATTCGATAAACATATGTTGGGTTTTCGCTCATTGGAAATACTTCTAACGCCCTGGAGATCTCATAGATATCTTTGGCCATCCATTTCCTTTTTATGGTGAAGACGTGTGCCATGACTAGATTGACCAACTCATTTAATGAAATTAAGTTCGCGAATGGACGCATGTGGGAATGCTTAGTCAATGTAATCACATCCATGGAAATTAGTTTAAAATCTACAATCAGAAGTTTAAAATACTAACTAAAATTTGGGTCAATTTCGAGCTTTATCCTATCATACCTTAATTGACCATCCTTCACCAATTATGTTCAAATAAGGATAGATGATAGTGAAAAAATTATGATTTTAGTTAATTTTGCAGCGACGACCAAAGTCAGATCCCCAGCTCCAAAACATTAGACTCAAAATGAAGGTTGGAGGGAAAGCAATGTATGTAACTACGGATAGATTGATAATCCGAAGTTTTGAATTAGAGGATTGGTCAACAGTTCTTGAATATACTGCGAACATAAGTGTTATGAAATATATACCTGAAGGGGTTTATAACAAAGAGACAGTCAAAGAATTTATAAAGAAAAACATCGGCGAACAAGCCCAAAATTTCCCTGTTGTATTAAAGGATAATGGAAAGCTTATAGGTCATATTGTTTTTCATAAATATTTTGGTGAGCATACATATGAAATTGGGTGGGTGTTCAATCCCAGCTTTCACAATCAAGGTTACGCTTCTGAAGCAGCATTAGCCATATTGAAATATGGATTCGAGAAACTGAATTTACATCGAATAATTGCAACTTGTCAGCCAGAGAATTTTCCATCATATCGGGTTATGGAGAAGATTGGAATGAGACGAGAAGGTTATTTCAAGAAATGTATTCCCCATGAAAATGAATGGTGGGATGAATATTACTACGCTATTTTGAAGGAAGAGTGGAACTAACAGTCTTCAACTATCGGATAACGATAGCTGAATAAAACATCGGCGAGTCTAAGACTTTATTTTCAGGTCTTCGGTCGCCGCTGTTTCATTTGCTGTGAGGGATCTTCCATAAAAACGAAGCTGCCATTCCGATTTAATTTCGATACATACTAATGGGGGAGTTAATGAAATGACTGCCAATCATACAGAGATTCTTTTAAAAAGTTTAAATGCAGGGCAGATTCAACGCCTTGCAGTGGACCTTCTACCTAGATTATACAAGGATTGGGGCCCTGTTTCACATAATGGAATTGTGGAAGGAACCTTTCAGACTCGTAAAGGTACACCTGATGCCTGGTGTGAACGTAAAGATGGGTCATATGTATACATCCAAGCCACTGGTGATTCTGGGAAGGGAAAAGTGAAGGAAGACATCATTAAGAGTGTGGAAAAACTATTAGAAAAGGGCGAGGCGAACGGAGCTTTATGTATAGCTTTTCTACGTTTTGATCCTCATCCTGACGAGATTAATGAATGTAAAGAACTCTGTTCTGCAAATGGAATCGCATTTGAATACTATACCAATTCGGCAATCTCAAAACTGCTTGACGATAGGTTCCAAGACTTACGCCATCGCCACTTAAATCTAGTAAGTCACCCGATACCTAAGACAAACGTCCAAAGTCAATCGTTTACTCTTAATACGGGTGGCGGGGCACAACCAAATACATGTGCGCGTTTTATGCAGGTACTTAACTGGGGAGAATTGACACCTGAACAGTATCAAGAATCACTTAACGAAATCACAGAGTTTTATAATTCGTTAGCTAAATTAAACCTGCCTTCGCGTAAATTCTTCGCCGCTTTAGTAGAACTCGCAGGGCCAGCTTATCGTGACTATATGATGCGCGTTTCATGCCAAGAGGTAGAAAATTCATTGAGCATGACAATTCCTCAAGTCATAAATCAAATGGTTATATTGGATAAGCATGGCTTTGGATCAATTGATAGTGAAGAGTTTCCACCTCATATTTACATTCAACCGGCAAGTGTTCAGTGGCAGTTATTACAAGACCTTAAGGCTTTTGCCGAACATGAGTCCATCAATTTACGAGAGATATTGGTTAATTTACATTTTACTTTACTTGATTAGTTCGAGATCGTTGCTTTTCGCTGTTTTGAAATACATTGGTTTTTGAAGATAAGGAGAGGACGAGCGGAACATGAATGTGGAAGTGTATACGTTAAATGCGTTTGCGAAAGGGGAGCGTGGCGGTAATCCAGCAGGCGTTGTCTTGGAGGGTGGCCTTTCGCTGTATGCTGCCGAAATGCAGCTTATAGCGAAGGAATTGGGCTTTTCGGAGACGGCCTTTATGGAAAAATCCCTGCTTGCGGATTACAAAATCCGCTATTTCACCCCCGCCAGCGAAGTTGATCTGTGCGGACATGCCACGATTGCTGCATTTGGACTAATGCATTCGCTGGGTTTGGCTAAGGAAGGGACCTCCTATAAGATAGAAACCAAGGCAGGGATTTTGGATGTCGATATTAGCTCTGAGGGTATTGTTTATTTGTCACAAGCCTTACCACAATTTCTTCAAAGGATATCCTGTCAGGAAATCGCCCCATCTTTGGGGATGGATGCCGAGGATCTGGAAACCGGGTTGCCCATCCAGATTGTTTCGACGGGGCTGCGGGACATTTTGATCCCGATCCGCAGCAGGAAGCTCTTGAATGAAGTTCAGCCAAATTTTGACGCCATAACCGCCATCAGCGAAAAATATGATGTGGTTGGATATCATCTGTTCACGATGGATACTCCAGACGATGCTGCTGCGGAATGTCGGAATTTTGCGCCGCTGTACGATATTCCCGAGGAGAGCGCGACAGGAACATCCAACGGTGCCCTGCTCAGCTATTTGTACCAACATGGCCAACTATCTTTGCGGGAAGTGGAGCACGTCATGTTCAGGCAAGGGTATTCGATGGATTGTCCTTCTGAAATTAAGGTAGGATTGCGCCTGAGCGAGAGCGGTGAAATCAACCAGGTTCGGGTTGGCGGTGCAGTGGTTGGCATTGAACGAAGACATATCACGATATAAGTGAAATCAAACAGGCTGTTTGCAGCTACTGTACCTTACGGGGCAACGGGCTTATTCTGCTACTGGCGAGGCTAGATAGCGGAGGATGCTTGCGTGAGCAGACGGGTTAACATTTCTTCATCCAATCTGTCGTTTCCTGTTCGGTGAAAATAAAGTATTAGACCCACATGCCGCTTACGCGGCACCATCAGATGATGAAAATGGATTACGTCGATATAATTAACTTACGGCTGGCGAAGGGAGGTCGGCAGTCAATGGTGCTTCGAGCCCGTGTTTTAGACAGACCCCAACGACCAGGTGCACCACAGATTGTTGCTCCAATTTGGAAGCACGCAGGATAGAATAACCATTTGGTGGTTGTTGCACCAGCCCTTCAATCTTGGATGCCGTAAGGGAGTTTTTTTGAATGGACGTCGTTTACAGCCATGTGTGCGGGCTTGACGTTCACAAAAAGAACGTCGTTGCCTGCATCATGACACCCAAAGGGAAGGAAATCCGAACCTTTGAAACAATGACCGACGATCTAATCCTGCTTATGGATTGGATCAAGGGGGCAGGATGCACTCACGTCGCAATGGAAAGTACAGGTGCTTACTGGAAACCCATCTACAACTTACTGGAGCTTGAAGGGATCGAAACACTTGTAGTGAACGCCCAGCATATTAAGAACGTGCCCGGTCGTAAGACCGACGTGAAGGATGCGGAATGGATTGCCGGTTTGTTACGGCACGGTCTTTTGAAAGGCAGCTTCATCCCGAAACGAGAGCAGCGTGAACTTAGGGAATTGATTCGGTACCGCCGGAGCCTCATTGAGGAGCGAGCCCGAGAAGTCAGCCGCATTCAAAAGGTGTTGGAAGGCGCCAACATTAAACTTTCGACCGTCGTCAGCAACGTGCTTGGGAAATCAGGACGCGCAATGATTGAGGCGCTGATCTCGGGCGAGACGAATCCCGATAACTTGTCGGAACTGGCGAAACGGAAGCTCAAAAGCAAAAAAGAGGCTTTAAAACGCGCTCTAAACGGGTTAGTAGGTAATCACCAGAAGTTAATGCTTAGTGCCCAACTTCGGCACATCGACTATTTGGACGAAGAGATTGGCAGGCTAGATAAAGAAATAAAGAGGCGCATGCTCCCTTTTGAGAATGACCTGACTCTGCTCGACACGATCCCCGGCGTGGCCAGACGGACTGCAGAAACAATTGCAGCTGAAATTGGCGTGAATATGGACCAGTTTCCCTCTGCTGCTCACTTGTGCTCATGGGCAGGGTTATGCCCAGGTCAGAACGAAAGCGCCGGGAAACGCCTATCGGGAAAAACTCGTAAAGGAAACAAAAAGTTACGCAGCACACTTGTGGAAGCAGCGAGAGCTGCTGCCAGAACGAAAGAAACGTATTTATCCAGCCAGTACCATCGTATTGCGGCACGCCGGGGATCGAATCGAGCTGCCATTGCTGTAGCTCACAGTATATTGTCCATGGTCTACTATATTCTCAAACGGAAACAGCCCTATATCGAACTAGGTCCGACCTATTATGAGGAACGAAAACGCAACACAATCATAAAACAATCAATAAGAAAACTAGAATCTTTGGGTGTAACAGTTTCGATTGATTCAACAGCCTCCTAATATCCATAACTCATTTTCAATAGGCACTTCTTTCGGTAGCCCTAGCCATTTTACTATGGTTTCAGGGCCGATACCCTATTGTCTTTTTCGGTTGTTCTTTCGAACAATATTTTCAGGATAGACTGAAAAATATAGTTGTAGACTGAAAAATAAAGTATTAGACTGACGCTACTTTTTTAAGCTTATGGGCAGCAGTCAAAATTTGAAATGTTGAAACCCCCGTCCTTTAGCTTGATTTTGTTATAAAAATAGCTATAATTACGTTCAAGAGATTGAACGAATGAACCAAAGAGGTGGAATGAATGAGCCAACAAACCGAGCATGTTCTGCAACAATTTAAAGATTGTATCCCATTGTTGGAAGTGCTGACGGATGAAAACCGCCAAGCGATTATTATGTTGTTGGCGCAGAACAAATTAGGACTTAATGTTAATACAATATCAGGCCATATGAATTTGTCTAGACCGGCTGTATCCCATCATTTAAAGGTGCTGAAACAGTCTGGTTACATTAAATCCGAAAAAAAGGGCGTAGAGAACTATTATGTATTAACTGTCCGTAAACCGCTTGAACAACTCAAATCATTAATTACATCTGTTGAATACGCATGCAATTGGTCAAATGATTACCCCTAAGACGTGAAGGGAATACTTTAGGGAGTATCTTACTATGCACTATTGGTTCATTCGTTTAAACTAATAATCATAAAAGGGAGTGCTTTGAAATGAAGGCTATGATCATTGAGAAATACGGGGAAAATGTTCCATTAGTGATGTCCGAACAACCATTGCCTACTATCGGAGAACATGATGTTCTAGTGGAAATTCATGCAGCCAGCTTAAATCCTATTGATTTTAAGATTAAGGAAGGGAAAATGAAATTCCTATTGAATTACAGGTTTCCTCTAATCTTAGGGAATGATTTCTCTGGTGTTGTAGTCAAAGTTGGTGCTCGGGTGAATACTTTTAAACCCGGAGATGAAGTTTACGGGAGACCCCGCAAAAACCGAATCGGAACATTAGCCGAATTTATTGCTGTTCATGAGGAAGACGTTTGGCAGAAGCCGAAGAATCTAACCTTTGAAGAAGCAGCATCGATACCGCTGATTGGACTTACGACTTACCAAGCTTTTGTTGAAATATTAAACCTTCAAAAAGGCCAAAAAATTTTGATTCACGCAGGTTCGGGAGGCGTAGGAACCTTCGCCATCCAACTAGCCAAGTTGTTGGGTGCTTTTGTTGCCACAACAGCAAGCGAAAAAGGCTATGAATTGGTCAAATCATTGGGGGCAGATCTAATTATTAATTATAAAAAAGAAAATTTTGAAGAAATGCTTAGCGGATATGATGCTGTTTTTGATACTTTAGGTGGAGAAGCCTTGGAGAAATCATTCCGCATACTGAAACCAGGCGGACAAATCGTATCCATCTCCGGCATGCCAAACGGCAGATTTGGAAAAGAGGCGAAATTGGGTTGGATGAAAACTACAATTTTATCCATTGCGAGCCGTAAGATCAAGGCCCTGGAGAAGAAGAGCAAAACGAGGTATCACTTCCTATTCATGAAACCGAGCGGAGAACAATTGAGGGTTTTAAAGGAATTTATTGAAGGAGGTCTCATAAAGCCGATTATTGATAAGGTGTATCATTTGAAAGATGCCGGTCAAGCATTTAATTACCTAGAAAGCGGAAGGGCAAAAGGAAAGGTGGTCATTAGAATAAAGTAATTTCAGAAATAAATTCAACCGATATCCGTGAATGACAACAGAAGCAGTCTAATACTTTATTTTTTGAGTTTGGGTCCGCCGCTGCTTCTTTTAATAGATCAGTCTAAAACTTATTTTTGTATTGCTGACGATTCGTCAACTCAAAAACCATGGCAATTCAGCGACCCTAGTCTAATACTTTATTTTCTTCAAACAAAGTCCTGTTAAGTGATAAAAATGTTTGTCGTTACTAGATAATTAAGTCAGTCACTTAACTTAAGAACAACAGAAAGCCCCAGTGTACCAATGGTCAAGACCCCATTTC
>NZ_PXZL01000017.1 GCF_003013405.1 Brevibacillus formosus
CCCCAGCCACCAGGTGCCCCACCCCAACCACCGGGTGCTCCACCCCAGCCGGGATTCCAACCAGGCCAGCCTCCCCATGTAGGCCAATAGCCAGGCCAGCATGTATTGCATCCCCACCAAGGATATGGCTGTGGGACGACAACGACCTCAGGGCCACGTCTTCTTCGGAAAAAAACGGGATGAGCCTGATCCTCTGGAATGTATTGAAAATCCTGGTCTGCTGAGTAATAAGGTGACTGGTCATATTGGGCAGGAACAAATTGGTTTTGATCGTATTCGTTTGAATCATATTGAGTTTGATCGTATTGGTTTTGATCGTATGGATAAGGTTGCATGTTGCGATTGGCACTCCTCTCGTTATCTGTCTGTGCATCTGTGCAGTAGCAGTATACGAGGCATTTGCCTGTAAGGAGCATTGTCCAGCAGGAAATGGGCGGGGGCTACAAATAAAAAAAGGAAGAGCCCGCATTCGCTCTTCCTTTGGTGAATTAAATGGCTGCTTCCAAAAATGCTTTCAATTCTTCGGCTTCGCGCTCGTTCAAGTTGAACGCGAATTCCAAATAGCCTTCTTCTTCCAGATCATCATGTCCAATAATAGCGGAGCGCCCATTTTGAATGTTGATGACAATCGCTTTCCCATAAAAACGGTTGGTCGTCGTAATCGCGAGGTCAAAACGGGTAGCTTCTCCCATGAAGCTGACGAAGCGCGTTCGAGTATCCTCCGCCTCGTCGTACAAGTAGAACAAATCATTTGCCATATAGGTGTCCCTCTACTTCCATAAAAGATTTGGTTTGTGTTCGGTATTGTGTACAGCGCGGACAAAGCGGATGGTTTTGGTTTTGGCACGCATGACGATCGAATGAGTTTCCACCATATCATCGCCGAGATAGCGGACGCCTTGCAACAGCTCTCCATCAGAAACGCCTGTTGCCGCAAAAATGGCGTCGTCCCCTTTGACCAGATCGTTCAGCATCAAAAGCTGCTCCGGATTGTCGAGCCCCATTTTGATGCAGCGCTCGCGCTCGCTGTCGTTTTGCGGCTTGAGCTGGGCTTGCATGTCGCCACCCAGGCACTTGATCGCCGCGGCACTGATCACGCCCTCTGGCGCACCACCGATCCCCAAGAACAGGTCAATCCCTGTATGCGGCAGACAGGCAGCAATCGCAGCACCCACATCGCCATCTCCAAAAAGCTTCACTCGCGCACCCTTTTCACGAATGGCGTCAATAATCGCCTGGTGGCGGTCGCGTTCCTGAATAATGACCGTTACATCTTGCACGCGCTTGTTGTTTGCTTTTGCTACAACCTCTATCATTTTATCCACGGGATCGTAAAGGTTGATTAATCCGGCAGCACGTTTGCCAACGGCCATTTTCATCATGTACATGTCAGGTGCATGCAACAGTGTTCCACGGTCGCCGATGGCGATAACAGACATGGCATTGTTGTGACCCTTGGCGACAATCGTCGTTCCTTCTAGCGGATCAACCGCCACATCTACCTCAGGTCCGCCTGCTTCCGGGTTACCGAGCTTTTCTCCGATATAGAGCATGGGGGCTTCATCCAGTTCACCTTCGCCAATGACGACGGTACCCCTCATGTTGATCGTGTCAAACATGGCGCGCATGGCGCTGGTCGCTGCTCCATCTGCTTCATTCTTTTTCCCGCGTCCCATCCAGTGAGAAGAGGCGAGTGCAGCCATTTCCGTTACCCGCACAATTTCCAGAGCCAATTCGCGTTCCACAGTATGTTCCTCCCCTTATTCTTGCCGGCAAAAATTCACCCCATCATTGTAACATAAAGTTATCACCGATTCGTGACAGGTCGTACAAATTTGGTATACTGAGGGATGAAAAGAGGTGAAACCGGTGAGCAATTCCTATTTGCAGGAAGGGGAATTGGTGCTTCTCGTCCTGGTGCTAACATTTGTGTTTACCGTTTACTACTCAAAACGCAAATCAAAAAAGCGAAAGTAAGGAGAAATATATGTACGACGTGAATACAAAACGAATCGACCAAGTATTGGAACATATGTCTCGTATGCTTGATCTGTTGGACAAGCTCAGCGAACGAGGAGCCAAAGCGGTTTTGGCAGATGAAGTAGCTGTTGCTGCGATGGAGCGAGCCCTGCACTTGTCTATCGAAGGAATAGTAGATGTCGGAAATGCGCTGATCGACGGATTCATTATGCGAGATCCAGGAAGCTACAGCGACATCGTGGAAATTTTGCGGGATGAGCAAGTCATCACGGATGAACAGGCTTTGATCCTGACACGTGTGACTGATTTCCGCAAGCATCTGGTCAATGATTATACGAGTGTGCCGGTCAATGAGATGTACAGCCTGGTAGAAGAAGCTGCCGGTATGATTCGTCAGTTTGAACCACAGGTTAGAGCCTTCTTGAAAAAAGAACTTTTTTAAAAAGATGTTTTCAATCTATCCACAAACGTAGCGGATATTTTATACAAAAGACTTTCGTTTGTTTACTAAAACGTCTTCATCCACTACAATAGGGAGAAAGGACGGTGATACGTATGACAAACGAAGGAACGTCCACTCGTGATCAAATCCTGCACATGCTCAAGGTCAAAGGTTCACTCCCTGTCAGCGACATGGCCGTCGAGCTAGGGATTACTGAAATGGCGGTACGGCGTCATTTGAACACCCTGGAGAGAGATAATTTGATCAAGTCTACGCTTGTTCGGCAAGCGATGGGACGCCCAACGAATGTTTATTCATTGTCGCAGGAAGCAGACGAGCTGTTCCCGCGCAATTATTCTCATTTAACATTAGATTTTTTACAGGACATAAAGGAAATCGACGGTTTGTCCAAAATAGAGATGCTGTTTAGACGCCGCGAGAATCGCTTGGAGGAGACTTATCGCTCCCACATGCAAGGTGACTTGGAAAATCGTGTAGCCAAGCTGGCCGAGCTACAAAACGATAAAGGCTATATGGTCGAATGGGAAAAGGACGAAAATGGAGACGGCTATCGGATTCAAGAGTTCAATTGCCCAATCTCGCAAGTAGCTCGTGAATTCAACCAAGCGTGTAGCTGTGAGCTTTCCTTGTTCCGTCGGGTTTTGAAAGCCAATGTCGAGCAAACCACGTGCATGGCAAAAGGCGGAGACAAATGCGTGTTTCACATCAAGGAAGCGAAATAAAATAGTTATAACGACAGTCCACTCGAATCGGGTGGATTTTTTCTTTTGTTTAAAACCGGCTGTACTAAATAAGAACGAGGCAGGCACAGGATTCGGTTAGGGTCCTGTGCCTTTTTTTCTAGAATCACGCAGGTATTAAGTACCTTTTTGCTCTCATTCTAGCAATCTTAATGTTGGTTTAACGTTTTCTTTATGTTGGACATTTACTATTTATGGTGTAAAAAACAACAAAACACACAGAAAAACAACGGAAAGGCGGAATGATATCAAGATAATTTTGGTTAGCCGGATAGCTGTCGTGACGAAAAACAGATGAGGAGAGATCCGTAATGAAAAAAATGGTATCAAGTATAGCTGCTTCTGCCATCTTGTTGGGTGGAATTCTGCCAGTTGTTGATTCCGCACATGCAAAAGACAAATTTTCTGAGAAAAAGATGACGATGACATTTGACGTGATCAGTGACATTCAAGGAGACCTCCAAGATTTTGATCACGTTTTGCAAGACATCAATGAAGAAAATCCAAAGTCCGAAGCACTGATCATTAACGGTGATATTACTCCTCGCGGCTACGATTTTGAATATGAAGCCGTGCAAGATGTGCTCGATAACAATCCTCACCCTGAAAATGTGTGGTACAGCATCGGAAATCATGAGTTTTATGTGCCGAAGTGGAAGAATCCCCAAACGCTTGCACAAAGTAGCTGGCCAAACGGCACAACGGAAGAAGAGTTGTTCGATAACTTCTACCAATTCAGCGGAGAAGACAAGGTCTATCACCAAAAAGAAATCAATGGATATCCCTTTCTCTTCCTCGGCACAGAAAAATACATGAAATACCACGATCCTAAATTATGGGATGAAGTATATATGAGCGACGAGCAACTGGATTGGCTGAAAGATAATCTGAAGCATTACAGCAAGCAGGACAAGAATAAGCCCATTTTTGTATTCTCGCACCATGTGCTCCCGGACAGTGTCTCGGGCTCCAGACAAAATCCATACAAGAACGATTACCTGGATGTGGACAAGCTCCTTGACATCTTGAAAGACTATCCGCAAGTTGTTTTCTTCTCGAGCCACACCCATTGGGATCTGAACTTGCCGGACTGGGCAGGCAAAAAGAAAGTCAAAGGCGGAGACAAACGCGGCTTTACTGTCGTAAACACGGCCGGCATTGAAAAGGGTTGGATGTCAGCCGGTCCAGACGGTGGCGAAAAAGTCACGCCGGATGGAGGGGCTTTCAAGCAAGGGCTGCGCTTGCAAGTGTACGGTAATGATGTCGTCATCCAAGCGTATGACTACCAACACGACAAAGTAATTAAGAAGCTCAGCATCCGTAATGGAAAAATCGAGCAGTTGCCGCCGGATGTACAGGCAGACGATGATGATAATGTGCTTGTCAACGCGACGCAATACATGGAGTACGCAGTTGGCAAGCAAAAAAACTGGCGGGATTTTGATCCCGAAAATCCACCAACATTTCCAGGAAACCAGGTCGTGTATGTCCGTCATAAAGGGGAAATGAACCTGGAAGCCGGCACGCCACTTATGGTCAAATTCAAGAAATAACGGGACTGACGAACATTGTTCGTTAGAAGAGGGCCGATCAGGTCCTAAACAAAAAACAGGAAGCGGTATAATGCCGTTTCCTGTTTTTTGCGATTGGAAGGACGAAGGTTTACACTAACAGGGGAGAGCTTGTTCAACCGGCTTACGACAACAGATAGGAGATGGAACAACGTGAAACAATATAAAGGCTATTTGCTTGATTTGGATGGGACGATCTATCGGGGGAAAGAAGCGATTCCGGGAGCAGCAGCATTCATCACCCACTTAAAAACACACCAAATTCCGTATTTGTTCCTGACAAACAATTCTTCAGCCTCTGCACAGCACGTGGCAGAACGGCTGGTAGCAATGGGCATAGAAGCACAGGCTAGCGACGTGTATACCACGAGTATGGCTACTGCTACGTATTTACAAGAGCAGGCACCAGCGGGAACACGCGTGTACGTGATTGGAGAGGCGGGCTTGCATGATCAGCTCACGGATGCAGGCTATGTGATTACAGAGGAAGACCCGGCTTATGTCATTGTCGGGATTGATCGTGCGTTTACGTATGAAAAACTGGCGATCGCCGCACGTGCTATCCGTGCAGGAGCAACTTTTATCGCTACAAATGCAGATGCAGCCCTGCCGACAGATGCCGGTCTGTTCCCTGGCAATGGTTCACTGGTGGCAGCCGTCTCCGTTGCCTCCGCGACCAAACCAATCGTGATTGGCAAACCAGAGTCTATTATTGTCCGTTACGCTCTGAATCAGCTTGGTATTGCTGCGGCTGATACGCTGATCGTCGGGGACAATTTATATACGGACATTGAGGCAGGTGCCAACAGCGGCTTGGACAGCTTGCTCGTTTTGACAGGCTATTCCACGCGCGAAGAAGCAGACAAGCATCATGCTTCGCCTACCCATATTGCGGAAAATTTGCCGGAATGGCAGCAGCGAATCTCACTATGATTCGGCGCATTCTTCCTGCTGCTTCTGGCGGTGGGCAATGCGGCTGGAGGCGGCGGCTGCGACCGCTCCGACGAGATCGTCCAAAAAAGTATGGACACCAAAACGCTTGTCGTTGAGTTCGGCGAGTTTGCCGTGCTTCAGCTTGTCTACATAACCGAAGTTAGTGAATCCGATGCTCCCGTACAGGTTGACAATGGCGAGGGCGAGTACCTCGTCAATACCGTATAAGGGCTCGTCTGTTTCGATAATCGCCTGGAGCGGAGGCAGCAGCTGCTTTTGTTCTGCGAGGATGTCGAGCTGAATCCCGGTCAGCAACGCGTTTTGGACCTCACGTTTTTTCAAGACGGACGCGACACTCTCGAGACACAACTCCAAGTTGATGTCCGGGATGTATTGTGACTGCAGGAACATGACAATTTCAGCAATGTCGTTCAAACTGACTCCTCGTTTTTCCAATAGCTCAATAACGAAATCTAGACAACTCTCGCTATTTAGTGGATGCTCACTCATGCTTGCGGTTCCTCCTTTTTCACGTGCGTGTTCAAATAGTCGACTTTTCAGCACCCAGAAAGTCGGCATGAATGCATCTAGTATCTGCATACAGATAGGCACCTATCCCGATCTACCGACATACAATGCCAGAAGAGCAGTATGCAAGGAGGGTGAACAACTGTATGGAAGAAAAAGAGCTTCTTCAAGAGAAGTACGGATTTGAACTTCAGGGATATCGTACGACGGGGGCAAGCAAGGTACTGGAAACGGATCGAGGCCTTTTCTACATGTTCGAGGCGCCAGCCGGATATAAATACAAAAGTAAGTTTATTGAGAAAGTAAAAAAACATTTAAGCCAACAGCAAAACATTCGCTTGTTAAAGCTGGTCAACACAACAAGCGGGCAGGCTCACATCGTTGATGATGAGCAGCTTTACTATTTATACAGAGGCGTGCGAGAGGCGGTTCCCGAAAATCCATATTATGCCAGTGGTCAGTCACTCGCGAAGTTCCATCAGGCCACGAGTGATTTTTCATCTGACAAGATGTTTATACCCTATAGCTCTCTTGGCAACTGGCCGAGCATGTGGCGCAAAAAGCTGCGGAATTTTAATGAGTACCGGGATGAAATGGATGAGGAAAATGTAGAGCTCGCGCCAATGGATGAATATTTGTTGACCTGCTTCACGTACATTACTCAGCTCGGGGAATTGTCCGTTCAATATTTGTTGGATGCCGGATACGATAAAGTCGTGAAGGAAACAGCGAGTCTCGGGAAAGTAGCCTACCAAAATTTTGATCAAGGGTATATGCTATGGAAAGAGAAGGATGTACGTCTAATGGCAGGTGAATGGAACTGGGTTCTTGATATGCGTACTCGCGATGTGGGGCAGTGGATCAAAGCCGAGACAAAGCGAAACGGCTGGAATGAAGAGGCTGTGTCCAGCTTTCTCGATGGCTACAACAGCGTCTCTGCTCTGCTTCCCGCTGAATATGCCGTGATTTATGCGCTCATGCTCTACCCAGGCAGGTTTTTGAAGCTCGTAGAAACTTATATGGAGTTGCCAGTAGAAGAGCGCCAGGAAGTCAACATTCAAGCATGGCAAACGCAGCTGGAAGACGAGCTAACCAAAATGGAAGACGGACTTCGAAAGTACCCATTATTCATTGCACAGCGTTATGACGTATCCATTCCACAAATTGACTGGTTGTGGAGGAAAAAAGATGATCAAGCAACAAGTTTTCGTTACGAGGAAACTCAATCCTGAAGTGATCGCGATGCTTGAAAAAGTAGCCGAAGTCGAACAATGGACAAAAAATGCGCCAATCCCGCGTGAATTGTTGCTGGAAAAGATTAAACATGTAGATGCCGTCTTGACCATGCTGACAGAACGAGTGGACGAAGAATTTTTGGCGAGTACAAAACGACTCCGTATCGTGGCGAACATGGCGGTCGGTTACGACAATATTGATTTGGAAGCGTGCAGACGACACGAGGTCATCGTAACCAACACGCCCGATGTGCTAACAGAGTCTACTGCCGATTTGGCTTTCGCTTTACTGATGGCGACAGGCCGACGATTGACGGAAGCCAACCGATTTTTATTACAGGGCGAATGGACATCGTGGAGTCCGACTCTCATGGCTGGACAAAATGTATATGGTTCGACTCTGGGGATTATCGGAATGGGGCGAATTGGGGAAGCTGTGGCGAGACGCGCCAAAGGATTTGGCATGCGAATCTTGTATCACAACCGGAATCGCAAACCGCAGGCTGAGCAAGAGACAGGGGCACGGTATGCGGATTTGGCGGAGCTTCTGCAAGAGTCCGATTACGTCGTTCTGCTTACACCGCTGACAGAGGACACGCGCATGCTGATGGGGGAAAAACAGTTTTCGCTCATGAAAGAAACCGCTGTGTTTATCAATGTTTCTCGTGGTGGGACAGTCGATGAGTCCGCATTGTATCAAGCGTTGGTTGAAAAGAAAATTTGGGCGGCTGGCCTGGACGTTTTTGCGGTTGAGCCTGTCCCAATGGATAACCCGCTCTTGCAGCTGCCGAATGTAGTCGCGTTTCCACATATTGGTAGTGCAACTGTGCAAACGAGGGCGGAGATGGCGAGGCTGGCTGCTGCTAACATCGTAGAGGTGCTAAGTGGAAGGGGACCACTGACTGCGGTATGAACACGTTCTTTGTTTTACTTTCAGGACTCTTCGCGCTGCTCTTGCTTGCAGCAGTAGCCGTTTCGTTTCATGTAACCTGGCGCTTGACGCATCCTGTACGAAAACCGATTCACATGGAACCCCGAGATTTTGGAATCGAACAGGTTGAGCCGGTTGTTTTTTCGAGCAGGGAAACGACGATTTCGTTGGCTGGATGGTATTTGTCGGCAGAAAAAAATGGGCGAGTTTCGAATGGAAGCACGCTGATCTTTGCTCACGGGTATAGTCAAAACAGATTAGAGCCACATCTGCCAGCGTTGTCTCTGGCTGCAAGACTGGTTCAGGCCGGCTTTGATGTATTGATGTTCGACTTTCGCAATTCCGGGGAGTCCAGCAAAGCACTGACTACGATTGGTCTTCGAGAACAGCAAGACCTCCTTGGGGCCATCGATTTTGCAGCAGCGAAGAAGCCAGAGCACAGACTTGGTCTCGTCGGATTTTCGATGGGGGCAGCAACCTCTTTGATGGTTGGCGGAGTGGATGAACGCATCACAGCGATTGTGGCAGATTCACCGTTTTATTCCTTGCGTGAATACTTGGCTGAGAACTTGCCGCAGTGGACGGGCCTGCCCCGCTTTCCATTCAACTGGCTCATTCTTACCTTGTGTCCTGTTTTGCTAGGAGCCAACCCGCGAGACGTCAATCCGTATCAGGCAGTCCAGCAAGCGAAAAAACCTATTCTTTTTATACACGGGACAGGCGATACGACGATCCCCCTGGCAAACAGCGAACGACTCTTTGAGCTGACTCAAGACGAAGATTCCGAGATTTGGATCGTACCACGAGCGAGTCACGTCCGCAGCTATGCGTTAGTTCCTGACGAATACGGGAAGCGTATCATTGCCTTTTTTGAAAAAGGAAGGGAAAAGAGGAAATGAAAAAAGCAGCTACGCGGTTGCTGTAGCTGCTTTCATGTCGATGTGACTGGATTAGAATACTTGTTGAACTTCTTTGATCCCTGGGATTTCTTCCACCAGTGCACGCTCGATTCCTGCTTTCAGGGTGATGGTAGAGGAAGGGCAGCTACCGCAAGCACCCATCAGGCGCAGCTTCACGATGCCATCTTCTACATCAACGAGTTGTACGTCTCCGCCGTCACGTTGCAGGTAAGGACGCAGTTTATCGAGAACTTCTTGTACTTGATCCATGATATCCATGTTACATTCACTCCTTTCCAACCTCTCCTTTATTATAATCATACCATGGTGAGAAATCCATGGCTTACATGCCCTGTTGACACTTTGAAGTTTCGTTGACACACCGAAGTTTAGCAGCATGGACTTTTTGTAATCTTTGCATGTTATAATGAAAAAGAAAGAAGCAAGTACTTCAATATAAGGAGTCAGATCTTCGTGAACGTATTTCGCAATGTGAAGGAATTGATTGGTAATACGCCGATCGTCGAAATTACTCAATTTGAGCTTCCAGAGGGTGTCCGCTTGTTCGCCAAGCTGGAATATTTTAACCCAGGGGGCAGCGTAAAAGACAGACTGGGCATGGAGCTGATTCGTGCCGCAGAAGAGAACGGCCAATTGGCCCCAGGTGGTACCATTATTGAACCGACAGCAGGAAATACAGGAATTGGTGTAGCGCTGGCCGCTGTAGGAACTGGTTATAAAGTCATTTTCTGCGTACCAGCGAAGTTTTCCGAGGAAAAGCAAGAGCTGATGCGTGCCCTCGGAGCAGAAGTCGTCAATACACCGACAGAGCTCGGGATTAAGGGTGCAATCGCCAAGGCAAAAGAACTCGCAGAATCCATTCCAGGTGCTTTTGTTCCACAGCAATTTGCTAACCCGGCGAATCCGGACGCACACTACAAAACAACAGGTCCGGAAATTTGGAGTCAAATGGACGGCCAAGTACACGTATTTGTGGCAGGCGCTGGTTCTGGCGGTACTTTCATGGGGGCTGCTCGCTACCTGAAAGAACAAAACCCAAACGTAAAAACGGTCATTGTCGAGCCAGAGGGTTCCATCTTGAATGGAGGAGAATCCGGCCCGCACAAAACAGAAGGGATCGGCATGGAGTTTTTGCCTCCGTTCATGGATACGAGCTACTTCAACGCCATTCACACGATTCTCGATGTGGAAGCATTCGATCTGGTTAAGCAGCTGGCTGCCAAGGAAGGCTTGCTCGTAGGCAGCTCCTCAGGTGCAGCCATGGCAGCGGCACTGCGCGAAGCAAGAGAAGCAGCTCCAGGGACGAATATCGTTACACTGTTTGCCGACGGCAGCGAACGTTATCTGAGCAAGAAAATTTACCAGGGAGGAATTTAAGATGCGTATCAAAACTCGTCTGATCCATGGCGGAATCGATGGAGATCCACATACAGGAGCCGTATCCGTTCCAATTTACCAGGTAAGTACTTATAAACAGGAAGCCATTGGCGTTCACAAGGGCTTCGAATACTCCCGTACCGGGAACCCGACCCGTCACGCATTGGAAACATACATCGCAGAAATCGAAGGCGGCGCACGCGGCTTTGCATTTGGTTCTGGTATGGCGGCACTCTCTACCATCCTCTCCATGTTCAACAAAGGTGACCATCTCGTGGTAGGTGACGATGTATACGGTGGTACTTACCGCGTCGTTACACGTGTTTTCTCCCGTATGGGTCTGGAAGCAACCTATGTAGATACAAGCGATTTGGCAGCAGTAGAGGCGGCAATTCGCCCGGAAACCAAAGCAATCATTATGGAAACACCAACAAACCCGCTGCTGAAAGTAAGCGACATCAGCGCATTGGCAGGCATCGCGAAAGCAAAAGGCGTACTGCTCGTGGTAGACAATACGTTCATGACACCATACTGGCAAAATCCGCTGGATCTCGGTGCTGACATCGTGTTCCACAGCGCAACGAAATATTTGGGCGGACACAGCGACGTGGTAGCAGGTCTGGTTGTAGCAAAAGATGCGCAAGTGGGCGAAGACCTCCATTTTGTGCAAAATGCAATTGGCGGTGTGCTTGGACCACAGGATTCTTGGCTTTTGCTGCGCGGTATGAAGACGCTGGGAATTCGGATGGAAGAGCATGAGCATAATGCTCGTACACTGGCAAAATGGCTGTCTGAGCGCAGCGACATCAAACGCGTCATTTATCCTGGTCTGTCTAGCCATTCCGGTCATGAGCTGATCAAAAAGCAAGCGCGTGGCTTCGGTGGTATGATTTCCTTCGACGTAGGCAGCGCAGAGCGTGCTGACGAAGTGTTGGCAAAGGTAAAATACTACACGCTGGCAGAATCGCTGGGTGCAGTGGAGAGCTTGATCAGCGTACCTGCACGCATGACACATGCTTCTATCCCGGCAGAGCGCCGTGCTGAGCTCGGTATTACGGATGGCTTGGTACGCATCTCTGTTGGTATTGAAGATGTTCAGGACTTGATCGAGGATCTGGACCAAGCATTGTCCTAAGCTAGCTGACCCGGGGGAGGGCGGATATAGTGACTGTCGATATCAAGGTTTTTGGGACAGAGCAATTGTGCGCAAGCTGCGTCAATTTGCCATCTGCAAAGGAAACAGCCGAGTGGCTGGAGGCGGCACTCTCTCGCAAATATGGGAGTGACAGCATCCGCATCGTTTATAGCGACTTTCAACAGCCGCAGACAGACGATGACAAAAGCTGGGCGAATCGCATTATCGAGGAAGATTTATGGTATCCGCTTGTCGTAATTTCCGGGGAAATTGTCGGTGAGGGAAATCCGAAATTAAAGGACATCTATGAAAAGCTGGAGAGCATGGGCGTGCAGCCGATTGCTTCGACAGCAGATGCCGAATAAACCATAGAGGGAACTACAATCATTTTTTAAAGCGACCAGATGCATGAGCCTGGTCGCTTTTTTTCAATCTGTGCGAAACCGAACAGCTCATTTTTACGTCTATCTAACAATATTGATAGCGAAGGGTGTTTTTTGGTATGGATGGAAAAACAATACTGAGTGGTGTGCTAATTTGTACGCTGTGTTTTGCGGGGATACTGGCTCCTACTTCCACTCAAAATATCGCAGAAGCAGAATCTGATTACATGATTACATACGAGATTCCGCCGAATCCAGAAAAGTACTTGTTTTCGAAAGAACAGGAAATATCGATTACGAATCCACAACCGATACCTTTTGGACTACGTCCTTATTCTTCTACTGACTATATAAATGACATGCACGTTAATATCGATGAATTTCAAACCTCTAAAAAAGGCTTTCTATGGAATGTCTATCACTTTATCGGAATACTCTCTCCAGCATATCCCACAGACGCCAATATGGAAGACATGGACCGCCAGATCGACAATGTAAAGGGTTTTTCGGATGAGCGGGTAAAATTACGGGAAGCCCGTGCGCAAATCGAAATGAACGCTCGTTTGCAGCCACTCGTTCAGGCTGGATACGTCATGCCAAACGAGATTGACGATGGATTAGCGACAAAGGAATTCGTAGCTACAGTGCTTTATCGCATGTTTGGGAAGACCCGACCCTATCACGGTGGAATTGACCTGAAGGATTCAGAAAATGTTGCCGTTCGCTGGGCTGTTGAGGTAGGGGTGCCTGGTTTTGTAGTAGACAAAGAAAAGTATATTGATCCGCAGACACTACTTACTATGAACCTTGATCCGCACACACTACTTAGTATGAACCCTGGTCCGGAACCATACGTGGATTCTGGTACGTATGGTGACCTGTTTTATTTTATCACGCTTATTATGCCGGGGAAAAAGACGGACAGGGGATGGGAGTATTATCAAGTGGAGCTGAATGAAAGCATGCTGTCCGACTACGCGGCACAGTTCATCCAGTTGAATGGAGAGCCTTATTTGAGTTATCGAAACTACGCACTTCATGGAACAGCCGAATACAAAAATGCAGCGAGAAGCATCCGTGAATGGATGATCCCGCGATTCCCGCAGTTGCTCGACCAAGCACGAAAGGATGCGATGAAGCCCCGCGTATGGGACTGGAGCCGTGATCTCATCCATCATCCGAAGTTTGCCAAGCAAGTGGCTGCCTATCGCAAAAATAAAAGCGGCAAAAACGTAGATGCCGTCTATCATGCGGTCAGACAGCATTACAATCTGAACATCCGTCAGGACTCGCCAGCCATAATCAAAAGTGTGCTGGATAACATCAAGTAACGTGCTGTTTACTTTTTGTATATCATTCGTAAACATTCTGTAACGAAATAGAGCAGGCTTCGTCCTATAGTAGTAAATGTAACCAATAACCTAACATTTAGTGGAGGCCATAACGATGAATAAAAAATGGATGAAGCCTGTTACATATTTGCTGCTTGCAGGAGTTGTAGGCGTAGCTGGATTTTCTGCAATGAATACACAAATAGCTCATGCAGATTCTGAAAAAGGAAAGCAGTTTTCTGCCGCAGCTGAGTTGAAGCTTGCGAAAAACACCTATGTGATCGATCAAAAGACGGCTGACGTGAATGGCGATAAGAAGGATGACGTCGTATACCTGATTGGTGAAAAAGAAAAAGCGGATGACATCTATTCTTCCAATATGAACATCGTAGTGAAAGACGGAAAATCCGGCGCTTATAGCCAAACCGATATCAAAGAGCTGGGAGGCTATGAAGGCGAGCTGACCCTCGTAGACTTCACGGGTGATCATGTTGCGGATGCCTTCGTGAAAACAGCGACTGGCGGAAGCGGCGGTGTTTACAGCCACGTAATCGCTACTTTTGAAAACAACAAACCAGCCGTGATTTTTGGTGAAAAAGAAAACGAAGGAATCCGTTACGAGGGGAAATTCGTGGATGGCTTTAAAGTAGAGGGCAAAGGCTCCCACTTGGATAAGCCGCTGACGCTTGACGTAAGTGCGAACCAGGATGTATACGTAGCTGCCAAGCTGTATGACAAAGCGGGCAAAGTACAGCCAACAGAAGATGCTGTTTCTGTATTCTCCTATCCATTCGGTTCTTTGACTCCAGTCGATATGGATGCGAACGGCACATTTGAGCTGGTCGGGGAGCAACGACTTGTAGGAATGAACAACACAGATACCGTTTCCCGCATCAACTCCGTATGGGGCTACCAAGGTGACGGCAAATGGAATCCATGGGAAGTGGAGTATTCTACTTTCTTGAAAAAACACCCGGGTGAAGCGATCAACACGATGATTGAAAAGTAATAATGGTAGAGCTTGATCCGCAGCCTCCTTTTTCATGACGGAAATGAAAAAGGAGGCTGTTTTTCGTTGCCAGCGACTGGTTCTATCAACCGACTTTTTCTCATATGGATTTTGGGTACAGGGGTAACCAAAGGAGGAAGAGCGGATGGACCAACCGATTGCTCGCTACTACGAGTTGAAGGAAATTCAGAAGCAGGTAGAGGAAGAGTTAAACGAGCTGCGGAGTAAACTGATCGAAGCTTACAGCGAAGCAGGCAGCGCAGAAGAAGGCGAATACAAGCTGGTGATCTCCTATCAGGAGCGGCGAGAATACAACGATGATCGCCTTTACAACGCTTTGCCGGATCCTTCGCTTTGGCGCCTCATGTCGAAGGCCGATACCGGGAAAATTTCGAGCTTGCTGAAGCTGAATGTCATTCAAGAGAAGGTACTGGCAGACACCTTTGAACCAAAAAAAGTACCTGTTTTACGTGTTCAAAAGCGATAAACCAGCAAAATGAGGAAACCGTCAGGATTAGTCTTGACGGTTTTTTACGTTCAAAGAATTATCTTGTATAATGGGATGGTATTGCCAATTTCTGAGAGGACGATCGTGCAGATGAAAGTCTTATTTTGCAGTCAGCCATTTCAAGAAAACAAAGTCGATGAAACCTACGAATATGAGTATACGTGCGCAAAACAACTCGGCTTGGACATTCAGCTGATCAGCTTGGAACAACTGATATACCAGGACAACCCATTAGCGGCTGTGAAACAAATCCAACCCTCTCCTGAAAAAGTAATGGCTATCTACAGGGGATGGATGCTAAAACCGTTCCTGTACCAAAAATTGTACGACGCCCTGCTAGCCAAAAATGTAGAGTTAATCAATTCACCCGAAAAGTACGTGCATTGCCATTACCTGCCTGAATCTTATGAGGTCATCAAAGATTTCACCCCGTTGTCGGTCTGGCTGCACAAAGAAGAGATAGACGCGTCATTTGAAAACGTGTATCGGATCGTAAATAGATTTGGACAGGCTCCGATTATGATCAAAGATTATGTGAAATCTCGAAAACACGACTGGAATGAGGCTTGCTATATTCCCGATGCTTCCGATAAAGAAAAGGTACAGCAAGTGACCAGCCGATTTTTGGAGCTGCAACAGGATGAGTTGAATGAGGGAGTCGTCTTTCGAGAATTTGTGAAGCTTCAATTTTTGACCCATCACTCGCAGAGCAACATGCCATTATCTCAGGAATATCGTGTTTTCTTTTTGGATGGCGAACCCATGTACATGGCAAATTACTGGGAGGAAGGACAATATGACGATACGCCGCCAGACCTCCAGTCATTTTTAGAGGTAGCGAAAAAAATCAAGAGCCGCTTTTTTACTATGGATATCGCCAAGCTGGAAAATGGCTCGTGGACCATCCTCGAGCTAGGGGATGCACAGGTGTCTGCTCTGCCTGAACAGGCTGATAGATTTGAATTTTTTACGAGGTTAAAAAGAAATCTTCTATAGAAAGAGGGATTTCTCCATGAAAATAGGCTTGGCTCAGACGAGGTTTCCCCAATCAGCGGCGGAGGGGCTTACAATCATCAAACAGCAGATGATCAACGCTGCACAAAACAATTGCGATCTGATTTGCTTTCCTGAATCGGTCATTCCGGGGCTGCGCGGTGTAGGCTATGAGGTGGAGGCATACGATCATGAGATACAACGGAGAGCTTTGGAAGAGATTCGTGTGCTGGCGAAGGAATGCCAGCTCGCCGTCATTTTACCGATGGAATGGAAAGATGAGCGCGGTTATCATCTAGTCGCCTTTGTGGTGGGGAAACAGGGAGAAGATCTTGGGCTGCAAATAAAAAATCAGATCGATCCAGATGAGGATCAGTTTGACTATGTTCCAGGCGAAGGGCGCCAATTGTTTACGATAGAGGATGTGGCGTTTGGCATTGTTATTTGCCATGAGGGATGGCGATATCCAGAGACGGTACGGTGGGCGGCACGCCGTGGGGCGAGCATCGTTTTCCATCCGATGTTTACAGGGGAAGTCAGCAATCCCGATTTTTACAACGGGGCAATGGTTTGCCGAAGCTTGGAAAACAACATCTACTTCGCCAGTGTGAACTACGCGATTCCGGATCAACAAGTGACGACGACGCTGATCTCACCGACCGGGGAACGGCTGTGTGTGGCGGCGTCAGGGGGCGAAGAACTGCTAATGTACGAGATTGATCCCGCAAGAGCGACACGATTATTGGCCGAGCGCTTCCAGCCTGAGTTGGTTGATTAGGAAGGTATCGTCTTACCAACCATAAAAAGCTGACGTCCAACCATCCCGACGTCAGCTTTTTTGCCAGTCTACATCTCCATATCCACATAACGTCCATACTTGGGGACAGCTACACGATCAAACTCAGCAGCCAATTGGACTAATCCATCGGCCAACTCCTCACCATACATAGGTGGACCGTGACCAGTGATTGCATACGCAGGGGCGAGATTGGCAAGCTTTTCGACGGATTGCCAAGCTGCCTGCCAATCGGTTGTCAAATAAACAGGAGGACCGGTCAATTGCTTTTGCTGAGTCACGACTTGATACAACGAGTCCTGCTTTACCGTAACAAAAGCGTCTCCTGCAAGGAGAGTTCTGTCTTCATCACGAAATAACGAAATGTGCCCAGGCGAATGTCCAGGTGTGTGTATCCAGCGCCATCCAGGCATTTCGGGAACACTCCCGTCTTCGGGCAAAGGATGAACATGGCTGCCCACATCGATTGGTTCATTTGGAAACAACGGCGATATCTTCGCAAGCAGTCCGCCTTCAACCGTTCCATCTGGCTCCGGATAGTATTTTTGGCCTGTCAAATAAGGGATTTCAAGCGGATGGGCATAGACGGGAACCCTCCACGCTTTTACGAGCTCGACGACTGCCCCAACATGATCGAAATGGCCGTGAGTAAGCAGGATGGCTCTCGGCTTGGCTTCCTCACCAAAGCGCTCCCGGGCAATCTCGATGATTTGTTCCGCCGATTGTGGCATCCCCGCATCTACCAGAACCCATGATTTTGAATCACCGACCAGCGCGATGTTCACAATTTGAATGGTGTAGCATTCTACATCTGGTCTGACTGTCTCTTCGACTCCGCTTCGAAAGGAAGTCATCGGCATGTAGTTATCAGCCAGCGTATCTTTCATATCCTCATATGTGTTTGGTTCCATTGAAAAAACCTCCAAGCTGGTTATTCCGGTCTACGATATTATGCCGATTCAGCTTGGAGATTATATAAAAAAGAAAACCTGTTAGACCATCCGGCCAACAGGTTTGTGCACTATCCCATATGTTTTTTGTACATCCATAGCTGACCGCTCTTGATGACACGAGCCATCTGACCAACCAGAGACATTTTTCCCATGCTGGCAAAGCCTTCCTTTTTGCCGAGGGAACCGAGGAAGCCCTTGTGCTTGAGAGCAGGCAATGAAGCTGGATACTCCTCGCCTTTGATGTCTTTTTTCAACATCAAGGCAATTTGATCGCCTTGGATCTCAGCGGTTTGTGCGCTCGGCGCGATGATGGTGCTTGCACAGTCACCTACCACATACACGTTCGTATGGGATGGGATTTGATGATACTGATTTAGTTTGGCGCGTCCGATGTTGTCTGTTTCGATCGGTAGAGAGCGCACGATTTTGTTAGCTTGAATACCTGCTGTCCATACGATAACATCACTTTCAACAGGCTGGTTGTGGTTGTACACGATCCCTTGCTCGATGCCAGTGACATTTGCCATGGAAACAAGCTGTACATCGTGCTCAATAAACCATTGAGAAGCATATTCCTGAAGCTTTTTCGGGAATGGGCTCAAAATGCTTTGACCGCGGTCGATGATGCGCACATTCAGGTCGGGACGGCTCTCGCGCAGCTCAGCAGCCATTTCCACTCCGGAAAGACCACCGCCCACAACGCTAACCGTGCCGTATGGGTTCACATTATTGATTGCCATGTATGTGTTGCGAGTAGCTCCCATGGTTTGGATCGAACATGTAAATTGATCAGCACCAGGGATATCATGGTAACGATCCTCACAACCCAATCCGATTACAAGCCAATCGTAGGAGAGGGTGTCCCCGTTAGCAAAATTGACGACCTGCTCGTCCAATTCCACGCCAGCAATTTCACCGTATTTGACGGTCAGGCGTGGATCGTTTGGAAAAGTAACACGCAGGTGAGATTCCGGTGTAGTACCTGCCGCCAGAGCGTAATACTCTGTTTTCAAGCCATGAAACGGCATACGGTCTACGAGGGTTATAAATACGTCATCTGGTAAATCAGGGGACAGGACTCGCTCAATAATACGAAGACCCCCGTATCCTCCTCCAAGGATCACAAGTCGTTTCATAGAAGGTCTAGTCCTTTCTTCTGTCCGTTTTTTACAGCACCCACTCTATTTTTAGTCTCTTTCACTAAAAATGCAAGCAGAATCTTTTTCCCGTTTTCTCCGCTGGATTTTTATCAAAGTCGAGGTACAATAAAGTACGTGATGATGTCGAAATAATCGGTAGGTGACAATAGATGAAACCACTAGTAGAATTTTGCGCGAGCAATGTTTCCTCCTATACGCAATCCGTCGTGGATGCATTGGAAAATGATCCTGATCTGGATGTGGACGTACTCGAGTACGGCTGTCTGGGGTATTGCGGTGAATGCTACATGGAGCCATTCGCGCTTGTAAACGGCACATTGGTACAAGCTCCAACAGCGGATGAATTACTGGTGAAAATCAAGAATAAATTACGGGAGGAAGAAGAGCTGCTGGATGCAGACTTTCCTCTGTAAGATTGTTCTCTTAGGATGTTCATTGGGGAGCATGATCAACCGTGCACGTATCAAAATAGTAAAGCTGATGCCCAAGTGATTTGGAGCATCAGCTTTTTTATGGATTAATGTTCTTTGATCACGTTGTAGAAGGTATCGCGTTCCAGCGCGCGTTTTCCAGCGCCTTTGATCAACCAAACCAACTCATCTACAGTCAGAGCTTGCTGGGTAAGTGCACCGGCCGAGTGACTGATGCGCTCCTCGATCAAGGTTCCATGAGCATCGGAAATTCCCATTTGCAAAGAAAGCTGTGTGAGCTGGGTACCGATGTTGATGAAGTATGCTTTGATATGCTGGAAGTTATCGAGCATCAGACGGCTGATCGCCATTGTTTTCAAATCATCAATGGCAGAGTTGCGGCGTTTGATGCCAGCTGTTGCTTTGATCGGTTGAACGGCCAATGGAATGAACACCATGAAGCCGTTTGTGTCATCTTGCAGCTCGCGCAGGCGGAGCATGTGGATCACGCGCTCTTCCAATGTCTCGATGGAGCCGTACAGCATGGTGGTATGTGTTTTCAAGCCCAACTCATGAGCGGTGCGGTGTACTTGCAGGTACATGTCTGTACTCGCTTTTTCCGGGCTCATTTTCATACGATAGCGCTCAGTCAAAATCTCAGCGCCACCGCCAGTAAGGCTTTGAAGACCAGCCTTCATCAGCTCTTGCAAAACCTCGCGGATGGATAGACCGGAAATACGGGAGAAGAACTCGATCTCTGCACCTGTATACGATTTAATCGTCACATCCGGGTACGCCTTTCTCAAGGTACGAAGGGTGTCGAGGTAGTATTCAAATGGCTTGTGCTGGTTATGTCCGCCAACGATATGGAATTCACGGATACCCGGATGGAAGCGCGTTTCTACATAATGAAGCAGCTCTTCCATGCTCATCGTGTAGGCACCCTCATCCCCTTCATCGCGGCGGAAGCCACAGAATTTGCAATGAGCTTCACACACGTTAGTTGGGTTGATGTACAGATTTTGCAAAAAGTAAACGTTATCCTGATTCTTGCGATAGTTAACAACGTTAGCCAATTGTCCAATCGTCAAAAGATCGTTGGAATTAAAAAGGGTGACACCGTCTTCCAAGGTAAGTCTTTCGCCATGCATAACTTTTTCAGCGATTCCGGCGAGAGATTTGTCCTGTATGGCAATCGTTTCAAGCGCCATTCCAAACACTTCCTTTCAAAGTCAATGGTTCTTAGATGAAAGAGCTTTAATCCAGTCATACCCAATCGATATTCGTTCCATGGGAGTGGAAAGGCTCTTAGGAATAGAGTAAATCTCGGGCAACAAGAGCACCTATATTATAAACCTCTTGGTAAGTACGAACAATATCATAAGTTCTCCAACTCTACACACGGCTCCTCTTCGCCAGATTTTCCTTCTATTGGTGATGAAAAGCCGATATTTCTAAGTGCGGAATATTGTAAAAAACTAACAAATATCGGCATTAATTGGGGAAAGTAGGAATTTTCCGTTTGCGAAATTCTAGCTGTTCTTGTAAAATATAGTAAGAAAGCCTGATCTATTATTAGGAGGAGCTTCAAATGCGGGACGTTTTGCTCGAGAAAATCGAACTCCTTCGACAGCGTATGGTAAATATGGGGTTAGAGTTTGGGTTAGATCATCCAGATGTCCTAGAATACAGTATACAAATTGATCAACTACACAACGAACTGAACCAGATCGATCATAGTCTGTCTAAGGCAGGGAACCGGAAGAAAACGTATAGATTTTATTTAATGGAAAACAATGCACATTTTGCATAGGAAGGGGAAACCCTTCTTTTTTATTTGAAAAGAGAGAATGAGCGCGTAAAGTGCAGGGGAACCTTGTGGGAAGAAGCGTTTCTTAGTAAACTGAATATACTGGTTGTAACAAGTGCAGGAATGATGAGCCTGTGAAGGAGGGAAAGAAGCATGATTACATTGACAGAGCGCGCCAGTCTGAAAGTAAAAGAAATGCTGGCGGCAGAAGGCAAGCCCGATGTGTTTTTGCGGGTAGGTGTCAGAACAGGTGGTTGCAGCGGCTTTACCTACGGGATGGGCTGGGACGAAGAGATGAAGGAAGGCGACGAGACCTTCGAGCAAAACGGTGTAAAAATTGTTGTCGATAAGGACAGCTATCCATACATTAAAGGTACAGAGATCGATTTCAAGGAATCGATGATGGGTGGAGGCTTCTCCATCGAGAATCCAAATGCAGTCGCTTCTTGTGGGTGTGGATCTTCGTTCAAAACAGCGTTGGCTGAAGGAAAAGCGGAGAAATGTGACGACTAATTGGCGGCATATCAACGTTTTTCGATTCCGGTAATCTGACCGGAGCCTAGTCGGTAGCCTAACCGGAATTTTTCGGGAAGCCTACCGTGGGTTGAGGATTGCACTCGAAAATCTGCGGATTATCAATCGCGCGAATGTACAATAACAACCCCGAAATTTACGTTTTAGGGTTGTAGATAACGGCCTTCTTAACGGTGGATTGCGTAAAAATACCGTTGAGGAGGCTTTTTCTTATGGTGTTGAAGAAACGCGCAAAACGTACACCAATCGGAAGGCGGCAGGCGGGCACTGAATATCCGCGACTGACGTTTGACCAAGCTTTTGATCTAGTAGTTTCCGCTAAATGTGCGGAGGGAGTACGAGAGCGGACCTTGACGGGCTACAGCAATCATTGGAAGCAATTCACAAAGTGGTTACACGATAATTACGATGTGGAGTACGTTGACGAGCTTACGTCGGATCACTTCCGCGACCACGTAAACTACATGCGGTATGACGCGAAGAGATACGATGGGCACAAGTTTATCACGTCAGAGCAGCGGATCGGTCTTTCTGATACGACGGTAAATATACGGCTACGTACGTTAAAGGCCATATTCAACCATCTGTCGCGCGAAGAGTTGATCGAGGTAAATCCGATTACGAACGTAAAATTGATTCGCCAGGACGTTGATCTAACAAATTGCTTTACGGATGAAGAAGTGAAGGCTCTATTGGAGCAACCGGATAGGCGCGATTTTGTAGGCTTTCGCGATTTTGTCGGAATGACGTGTCTATTGGATTCTGGAATGAGGGCATCAGAGTTGCTCGGTCTTCGAATTCCGGACATTGATTTTCAAACGCGATTCATAACAATACCCGGCGAACGTTCAAAAAATCGAAAGCCGCGCCATATCCCTATATCCGCACATACTGCGAAACTACTACTACAGCTCATCAGTGAGAATCGCGAACACTTTACGACTGATCGTTTGTTTTTATCTTGTTACGGCGAGCCGTTATCACCGAATCACTTTAATAAACGGTTGAAGTATTACGGAGAGAGGGCTGGAATAAGCGCCAAGAAAATGACGAGCCATGTATGGCGTCATACGTGGGCAAAGGGAATGGTGCTTAACGGCGCTGATCCGTTCACTATTCAGAAGATGGGAGGTTGGGCAGATATCCGAACCATGAGGCGGTACGTTCAAATGGATACGGAAGACATGCGCAACAGTCACGACGCACACAGTCCAGTTAATCGGTTCATAAAGAGACGCTAGCCATTTCCGGCTGGCGTTTTTTTCCGTTATCGGTACGAATCGGGTAATCACATCCTATCTCCGGCAATGTCCGCAAAACACCGTAGTGACGCGTGTCTATCCGTCAACTATGCCGCGAATTAAGTTTACAAAACTGTACATTCGGCGCAATTTTCGGGGCTCAAACGTAGGCGTGACGCGGGTTCTCCGGTTTACATGTAAAGTTACTATAGCGGTCGCTGACGGGAGGCACCGGACGAGCTGCGCTAACTCAGAGGGATCGGAAGTTACCGTCAAAGTGACGAAATCCAGCGCGGCGTATGGGCTTATCGCGGTCGGGAATAGTGCCGTTTGTTTCCGAATAGAGGTGTTTTCATCCGCTGGGAGCCTCCGGCACGCGACCCCTCCGAAAACTTCGGGGGTATGTCGAATCATGTCGATATTGTCGCGATTGTACGCACAATTACGCCAATTTAACCGAGGCGTTTATGCACTCGTTATGCATGTATAAACGTTTTATGCAATTATACATACGATGCATAAACGTTTACATTACGCCATTGTTGCGTATGCATGAACAAGAGGACGTATGCAACGGATGAATACGCTCAGAAACCGCATAACGGCGCTGGGCACTTTAGTTCACATACGCGACATAACTTTTTATTCTCGGACTCAACTAGCTGACACAAATGCATAAGTATACATGTAGATGAATGGTCGGAATAGTGTCAAAAACGGAAACAATTCAAGTTTTTGTCGGTCGTGCGAAGCCCCAGGACACCCCTCCGAAACCCCGCGGTCTGGTATCTACACCTTGCGCGCAGGATTTAAAACCCCGGGTCTTGAGTTTACCCAAGCGACTCATATTTACAAAAGCGCTAAAGTCGAAAAAAATTTGCGCAATATTTTTAAACTTTTGGGCTCTGAATCTGCGAATGAGACGAGTGTTCACCGTAAGCACGCGCCTTTTATGGTATAATTAGGCAACTAATGCGGATGGGGGTCCGATATGAAACGGTTTACGCTATCATTATTCGTTATTGTCTTAATCGCGACACTATACGGATGCGGTCCGAAAGGCGATCCGAAAGAAACGCTAGAGTCGTACTACACGAACGTAATCAACGCGAACTATGACGCAGCGTACGGACTTCTATCGGAGGCCGACCGGAAGGCTACGAGTAAAGAGGATTTCGTGCTATTTATGCAGTTGAATGCGGAGCTCTACAAGTTGAACGGGGTCGAGGTTAAGCAGGCGGAAAAGAACCGTGAGACAATCGTATTCGACGTGACGGAAAAACAACACAGCTATACGGAGGAAAAGGATAAAAGCCATACCTACAAGCGTTTGGTAGTGGTTGAAAACGACGAGTGGAAAGTGTTCGCGGATAAAACTTATGGAGACAGTATTGCGGGTCAAATGGTAAGGATCGGACAATTGCATTTGAACGGGATAGGAGAAAAGAAGGAAAGTCCGAATGAGGCGGCAATGTGGTTCAACAAGGCTCTTAAGCGAGATAGTGCGCACAACGATGCTAATTTTGGGTTAGCTCTATCGTATATGAAGCTGGGGCGGTTTGAGGAGTCGATCGATGCTGCCAAAAAGTTCGTGGATTCCGAAACCGACAGCATCAAAAAATCCGACGGCTTGAACGTGCTTGGCGTTAGCTATGAGGCTATGCGTGACGTAGCTAAAGCAAAAGAAGCGTATCAAAAAGCGGTCGAGTCGAATCCTGATAATGAGTACGCGAAGACTAATTTGAGTCGATACAAATAACAAAAAGCCGCTTTCCTTCATCGCGAGGGATAGCGGTCTTTTCTTTAGCCAGCGTCAATTCTACGGTTGATTTTCGCCTATCTAGCGCGTTACCTATCGAGGGAGGGTTACGATACCGTCCGGAGTATGAACGTAAGAAAAGCGCATCCCGTGCGTGTGGGAGCGCTTATTTATCGACTGCACAAAGAGATCAGTAGGCGTCAAAAATCCGCGTATCAAAAACTAACTTTGACCTAGCGGGGTGTTAGCGTTTGTTTTACGTAATCTCTTCATGTATTTACGTTGGGCATGCGTTAAGTATCGCTTATATCGTTAACACGCGTCATCTAGCGTTAGTTATAGTTGCACATATTTTTATATCGGCTAAAACTAACAAAAGAATCAGACTGTTATTTCGATGATTTCTACTGTAATTTTTAAGCACAGCAAAATTACGTAAGGGATGAAATTAATTGATTAATCATGAAGAAGATCAGAATAGATATACGCTTGATGACGTTTTTGAGTTGCTTAAAAGGGTGGAAAATGATTATGTAAGGAGAGAGCAGGATCGAATAGAATTACTCGATGACCTATTCGACATTTTCTATCGCGCTAAAATTGCGGAGGGAATAGCGGAGAGAACATTAGAAACATATCGTGAAAACTACCGCTTTTTCTGCGGATACTTAAAAAGCAATGATTTTGAGTTGAAGTTGAAAAGCGTGACGCCGTCAGTGATAAGAAATTATATTACTTGGATGCTGAAATCAAAACGTAAATGGAATGGTCATTCGCATAAGCCAGAAAAGTATCAGACAGAGGGTCTTTCACCGGTAACTGTTAATATGCGACTAAAGGGACTCAGAACCATGTTCCGGTTTTTACATGCTGAAAAACTAATTAATTCTAATCCCTTCGCTAATATAAAAAATGTTAAGGAGACGGAAGGGGATATAAATATACTGTCAGTAAATCAACTTAAGAAACTTATTCGTGCCCCAGACCGCACTACATATAGTGGCTACAGAGATTTCTCCATGCTAATTCTCCAAATTGATACTTTTTGCAGAGTTGGTGAAATTGTTTCGCTCAAGAAGAAAGACATCGATTTCGAACGGGGGATAATACGCCTCAGATCAACGATGACCAAATCGCGGCGGTCAAGAGTATTGCCAATATCTGAATACACAATGAGATTATTGAGAAAGTTGATAGACTACACGAGCAAAAAATCAAATTCTGAGTACGTCTTTCTAACTGTATACGGAGAAAAAATGAGTGCAAATCATTTTCGAAGTCGACTAAAGAAGTACGCCGAAGCAGCGGGACTAGATATGCGTATCTATCCTTATCTTCTTCGCCACACCGGAGCAACTATGTTTTTGGAAGCGAATCATAATACGCGATTACTACAGTTGCTACTAGGTCACGTTGATCCGCGTCAAGTTCTTAGGTACACACATCTATCGAGTGCCTATATAAAAAGCGAACATGAGAAACACTCACCGCTTAATCAGGTGGTGAAATGAGAAAATGGAAAACTATAATTAAGAGAGGGTTGTAACGAGGAAATGATACAAGTAACAAATGCCCACTGTCGGAGAATTTCCGGTTGGTGGGCGTTTTTTTTACTCTTCTTTGTCTGGAGTGTATTCAATAATTTGCGATGGCGTTAGTCCGAGGTTTTTGCATAAGGCATTTAAAGTAGGAAAATCAATGCGTGTGCTAGCGTTTGCTACCAATGATTTTACCGTATTTCTATTCAAACCTGTCTTTTCAATAACGTATTTTTGGTCCCAACCTTCTGCTTTCATTATCTTGTCTAGGGATATACGAATCATAGGATAAACTCCTCCAAAAAAATACTTGTTAACTAGTTGACATGTATACAAGATAGCGATATGATTACATCACAAGAAGTTAACTAGTTGACTTGCTGATATCTTAACACATACTCAATGGTTATCCAATAGGAGGAAACGAAAAGTGAGGATGAAGGCAGGGACGTACCAACGACTGACACTGCGTACGCGGTTGCGGTTGCTTATGGCGCTCATAGCCGAACAGGAACGGGGGCGCCGCGTATGACACCGATCACGCTGCGATTTTACGACGACGAGGCGGACGAATACGGAACGGCTCCGGGATGGCTTATCGATGACAAGCATTGCTTTTACGTAGCCAGCGAGGACTATTTGCCAAATCAAATACTCTATTGGTGCCGCGTTAAGAAGGCGGAAGATTATTACGAATCAGACTTGCGCGAGCGACCGATGTTTGAGGGACCGGAGATTACCGAACAGATGGTACAAGCCCTCGTCGATAAACTCGCCAGCATGAGCGGGCTCGATATGATGCGCGAGTACCTCAACTATTCGATATATGGTCATTACTTCAAATACCACGAGATGCTACCGGAACAGTTCCGGAGCCAAATCCAAGGAGGGTTTTAATATGAAAAACATAAAAATCTTAACTAGTTACGATGATGTCGATGGTTCTATCGTTGCGGATATCTTCGATGGGATACTAATCTCCGATCGGTACGCAATTACCTACGATAAAATGTCACTTGCCTTCGCAACGGTAACGCAGGTTTATGGGCACAATGGGGTTTACTCTACGGACGCGGAGCTATTCGAGATAGAGGTCGGAGATGATTTTGATATATCGTCTCTTTACCACTTCGGCCTAACGGAGTTTTTAATGTGCATTGCGGAACATAACGTAATCGTGAAAGACATGAACGCATAAATACAGCTTGCCGATGAAGTTGTCGGCGATAGGCGGGCCGATAACGGAGGGGTCTCATTTCGCGCCAACGGAATGGGATCGATAATGAACGAAAGCGCCGGCGCCAAACGGTCGCTTTATTTTTTTTTGTCCGGAAAGTGTGCGAAACAATTTGGTGTACGAATTAATACATAGAGGGTGCGCGAAATAGGCGATCGCGTACGACAAAAGTAATGAGCGGGAAAATTTCCTGCGCCAAAAGTGTGCAGAAGCGATTGAGCTACGAATGAACAAGTAGAGGAGCAAACGGCGCGAACCGATCGGGCCGGATAAAACGAAAAGGGAGAGGTAAATATGACGACATTCGGTCAATTTGCATTAAAAACCGAAACTACGGCAAGGCACAATCCGAATTGCTGTGAAAGTTGTAATGGCGTAACCACAATTGCAATAACTGACGCGTTTGAACCAGAAAACAGTGCGCTTTTTTGGAAGTTCAAGTTTACAATGAGCGATGGCCGCGAGTTAACAGTCGGCGACTACAATGGAAAAGGAGGTTGGGTACGAGGTATCCAGATTGAAATAGTAGGCGATCAGGATGCGGCAGACATAATTGAGCTGCTAAGGGGCGCTGCTGGCCGGATTCAAGATCAGTATTATCAGAACAACAGGCGATGCGATGCTTACGAGCAAGAATAAAAATCACACCGTCGGCTGACGTGCTCACGGCGTTGGCCTACGGTATGGGTTCGATTATAACGCGATAAGAACGGAGGACGAACGAATGCAAGCACGCGATTCACGTTATCAGCGACTGATGGAACCGGGGCGGACGGCAGCCGCGCAAAAACATCGGGTGCTATCGGACGGAGGCGGCGGATTCACACCGATCCCTCACGCTATCTACCGCGAGATAATGCCGGAACTCGTTGCGAAGTATGACGGTGCGACCGCCCGAGACGCGCTGACGATCTATATGTACCTCCAGGCGCACGCTCACGGGAAAGAGACAAACGACTTCTACATGTGGGCGTACCCGACCGTTGAGCAGATCCGGAGAGATACCGGGATTCACGGCGACCGAATCAGACCGCTCGTTTCTATCATGGAATCGGAGGGGCTCGTAATGACCGAAAAAGTGGCGTGGATGGGGAACGTCAAGAAGCTGTATCTACCGCTTTTCTATCCGAAAAGATACGATTCCTATTTACGGGATGGCACGGATTCCTGAGTCTGGGAACCAACGGAATCCCGCGCATAGGAAAGTAATAATAACGAATTAACAAGAACGAAAGAACAAGAACGATAAAAAGATATCGCATCAATCAGTCACTACGTTCCCTCTATCGCGAGGTCAGTCATATATGAACTAACACATATCTTATCGCGCAAAGACAAGACCAATTAAAAACGAAAGAGCCGCGCCCCATAAACGGGAATCGCTCAGAATGGAGGTCGTCGTTTGCAAAAACAGGCAATTCAACACGCAGGACTCACCGCCATCGCCCGCCGTGGCTTCCCGAATCACAAGCGCGAGCATTACCGCAAACACGCGGAAACATCGCTCGCCTCTCGTAACAAATTGACTCGCGAAATTATCGACGAGCTCATTTCCGAAGGGTGGGCGCAATTGGATCATACGAAAGTCGAGGACAAGCCGTTACTCGCGGTCGGCACGTCTGCCCATACGTTAATCAACGGTCGCCCATCGGTGCCGGCGCTACTCGATCATTTGGCGGACTACATACTTGCGGAGGATCATACGCGCGGCCTCAAGCGGACGAGAGTACCGGATGAGTTCGCGGTGGAGGATCGTCCGTACATCGGGTCAGGTGCGGCGGACTTCGTATTGCTCCGTTATTACGGTCGTCTCCGGATTGGGCCGCGCAACCGTCACCGGATCAAGCGCTGCGAAGTCTGCGAATGGTTTTTTCTAGACCGGAGTCGGAACAACTGCGCGAAGATATGCGGCGACGAGTGTCTCGCGTATAAGGACAAGATTCGGCAGCGGGTGGGGCGGACGGGCGACGAGCGGTTAAAGAAGGACCAGGAGCGACATACGTTAGAGTATCCGTTTTACAGTCCGGTAGAGATGCGCGAGATTCCGTATTACTCAGAGACACCGACAAAAGACTCGAGGATGGGACGAAATGAGACGCGAGACAGCGGGTGTTACGCAAAAGACAACGCAGATGATATGGACAAGCGGTTTCGGAACGGGAGACGCGCTCCGAAGTGGGTTCCGGAATCGGAGTACGAGGGTAAACGCTATAATCCGAAAGGTAATGCGAGATGGAGAGACGCGGAGGAACCGGGCGACGTCGTGACGTACAACATGCGGGAGGTATCGGCAGAATGGATGCGGGCGCGAGAGTGGCAGAACTATCGAAATCATCGGCACAGTCTGACAGTCGGGACAACCGTGCTATAAGGTGGGAAGGGCTACAAAGGGTTCTTTAATTTGCCCTTGTAGTTGAGTATTCAGTAGGAAGTTGACTAAAAGGGAGTGAGTGAAGTGGTCAAAGTTGATAGTGAGCTGGTGATTCGGTTACGTGCAGTAGAAGGGCTAACCCAGGACGAGTTCGGTAGACGGATCAAGGTAACAGGCGGAATGATCAGTGAGATTGAGCGTGGAATGAAACAAGTTAGCAGGAAGTTAGCTATCCGGATCGTTGCGGAATTCGGTCTGACTCCTGAAAGCGCGCAGAGACTTCGTGAATTACCCGCCTAATTATTTTTTGATCACATATTAGATTTTTGATCATAATTACCCAACTTAATTTTATGTCAAGTGAGGTGAAAAAGTCAAGTAATGAATAACGCCCTTTGGCGCTTGGACGCCGACCATCTCGCAGCCTACACGGAGGATATCGGAATCATGGCGCGAATCCGCCGTTACTATCCTGACGTTGAACCGATGGCGAGGTATTATCGCGCAGGCAAACGGATCGCGGTGCAGTATCGCGTACCAAATCGGAGGAAACGATCGATGCGGCGGATGCTCGGTGTTGACGTTGAGTGTGTACGCAATTAGGCAGTTTTGGCGGTTTTGAAGCACGGGGCTACGTTCCCCTTACCGGCTATCGAATGCATTAGAAATGTAGGCTTAAATAGGGCGAAATCACCGATTTGCGAACCAAATGCACACATAAAATCCCCCCGTCCGATTCCGACGGACGAGAGGAGAAAGTAACAGTAAAGGAGGCGATAAGATGAGCAAATTTACAGGTGTCTACTTAGTACCTCAATGTGTAGGACACTGTGAATACAATGAACTACGTGAGACCGTGCTTAAGTGGTTAGTCCAGCAACAATTGACCATTAATGAAGCCATGCAGGTAATCAAGGCTCTAGAGGTTGATTTCATGTCACAGAAATGCTCTGGAGTTTAGTGACTAGCGTCTTGGTTTGACCCCGACCTCGATCTTTTTATTTTCAGGATAAATAATTGCCCTGTAATTAGGGCTAACACTTTCTATCATCGGGTTGTTCTCTTTCGTTAATTTAATATAGCCGATGACTACGTCGTTTTGGATAGCAGTTACAGCATCATCGTTTGCAAACAACACGACATCTGCAATACCTTCAATAGTCCAGTCTTTTAATGTTAACAAATCAATCACTCCCTACTTAGTTTAGGAGTTCTTCTACAAGAAATTACAAAATCCTCCAAGAAAGGAATTGCCGTCATGACCACTGACTCATTTCAGAGCGCATTACTAGCGGAAGCACAGCGCCTCCAAACGCTTGTTAACGATGACGAACGTTTACGCACGGAGTTCCCGCGCGAGTCCCGCTTTATAGCGAGTACATTCCAGGACCGCGAAGATGAATTCCGTAAGCTATGGCAAAGCAGGGAGACGGCCGGAAGAGAGCGGCTGCTATTACGCTCGCTACCTTTCTATCGCGCAGGATTTACGCATATCAACGACAATCCTACGTGGTGCAGTCCGGTACAAGAACGCGGGGTCAATCGAGGTCAAACGCGCAGAAATACGCCAGGCGGTCCGGAAACTCTCCAGGCTTATTCGTGATGGACTCCGGGATAAGTCAGACGAGGTTGAGGGTATGGGAGCAATTGAAGCGTTGCGTTGATATAGCGCCAAAACTGGAGACGGTCGAGGCGCTTTCAATAAACCAATCAAACGGAGGAATAACAATGATCAAACAATGGGAACTAATGGAGCAGTTTAAGAAGCAAGATGAAAAGTTCAAAGAATTGCGAGATCGTTACTGGGAGAAAGAGCGCGATGCAAAGGAGCACGTACAAACTCTTAGATCGCAGTATGACGCATGTGTGCATCGCGAATTGAAAGAAGGGAAGGATTGTACAGCAGAAAAGGGTAAGCTACGCACACAAATCGTAGATGCCGAAAAAGCTGCGGAATTAGCGGTGCAGGAGCGAGTGCAGGTGTATCAATTTATTTCTGATGAGAAGGCACAGGCAGATCGTATTACAATTGCGCATCTAGCGGAAGACTACCGGCTAAACCAGATTCCCGCGATACGTGCCGCAGAGGTTGACCCAATTATCGCGAGGTTGAAGGATGCGCGCGCCGCTTATTTCAACGCTGTCTTGGACCTGCACGAAGTGAGGGATCGCTATCAACCTTTCTACTCTCAATTTAACGAGATGGTTTATAACTATTACAAAAACGGCCAACACGGAGCGCATCCTCATATTCCACACGTATTCGAGGACAGACTTGCTCCGTTTATTCACGAAAATGAACTTGTCGCTGCGCAGAGTCATCGTCGCTTACCCACAGACGTTGCACGCGTGGTATCCGAGGACCAACAGTAATTAAAAATTAAGGGGGAAACGCATTTATGAAAGAACACATTCAAAAAGTATATGACATTATACAAGGGTCTACAGGTACTTATCGCGTATTTCAGCAACAACTTCGCGACGAAATCCAAAAGATCGAACGCGATCCGAAGTTTTCAGAGCATGGAAGGGAATACCTTATCAAGGAGTTAAAGAAAGATAAAGAGCAGGAACTAATCGACCTGGCAAAGATGATGAAAAAAGGGATTCGGGAGGAACTGGCTAGTGCAAAAATGAAGGCCGAAAAGATCATTAATGCTCCTATGAAAAAGCCAAATGACGCAACAATCGAGCGTTTCCGAAAGCAATTAGGCGAATTGAAAACTACGATTGCACTTACACCAAATCCCGCTAGAGCAAAACAAGCATTAATGGAATTTACTGGCGGTATAGAAGACCCATACCTCGCGGAAATGGTTCGTGAAGATTTCGGAAATTTAATTGTTCCGATTGTTTCCGGCATGGGTGGTCAAGAACGAGGACGCTCCCAACTGGAATTGCAGGAGGTATTCCGCAAGCTGAAAGACGATTACAAGTCCGAAGAATATAGAGAAGCGGAGGAGATATTGCAATCGGCAGAAGCGTTAGAGAAAAGCGATGTGTTCAATAGTCTGGTTGTCCAGGTGGTCCAGACTGATTTAGGAAGCCTAGCAGCCCTCTCCATTAATGACCCCGATAACTACGACGAGAAAAAGGCTTATCAAGAGTCTTTAGAAAAAGCAAAACAGGCATAGCTATATCGACGCAGAGCGCTGCCCTAACGGGTGGCGCTTTTATTTCTTATACAGGAGGAGATTAGATGGCGTTTGAGACAAACGAAGAAATCGCAGCAAAGACGGAGGAGCTCCGGCAACGAGTCGCAGCCAGCCGAATCGCTAAAGGTCAGCCGCCCGAGCCACCGGAGAAATTCGTACCGATTCCGCTCGGCGTCATTCTAGCGGAACAGTTGGCACCGTTTTACAAGATCGCGGTCCAGTATGCGGCAGTTATCGCGTCGGGGTCGTTAGTTCACGTTGACACTTCGAAATTGGAGAAATACCGCGAGACGGCGAAGCTGGCGCGTATGTGCATCGGACGTCACTCCGGTCTTATTGCGAGCAGCGTAGAGTGGTGTCTGCGAGAGATGGACGAGATTAACGCAGCCATTAACGAAGGCAAAGAGAGTGAGATTGACAAAACCTCCAAGATGCGCAGGTTTAGTTTCTTCTTGGAATACCTAAACGAGTCACCATGGGCTGATACCTACGATTATAAAAGCACCGAGCCTCACCATATTCGAGAAGCCAAGATAAAAGCGGAAGTCGAGCGCTTGAAGAACGATCCGGACGCGTATCAAGCGGAACAGGATGCCGCCTGGCGTCATTACAGCGAGATTGAGCACTTAATTTAAGGAGTGATAAGCATGGGAAAAAGAAGATCAGATATTGGCCGAAGTTTGACTGACCAACAAAGACGAGCGGCGCAAGACCTTGTTGCGAATGAATTCTGTGAGCTATCAAGTGGAAAGAAACTAACCAAGGATGAGCTTGCGGAGAGGATCGGTATTTCCAGGTCTACGCTGTACGAATGGCTCAAGATTCCGGAGTTCAATGAGTACCACCGTATGATCTCGCGCGATAAGCTGCACGCTCACGGGAGCGAGGTGGACGCCGCTCTTATAAAACTGATCCGCATGCCGGAGCCGCGTATAAAAGCGATCGAGCTATGGTACAAGTTGCAGAGGGAACTCGCGGATGTCCACGTAATCGAGCATGAAAACGAATCGAAATTACCACGTAAGTCTGACGCAGAGATCGCGGCGGATATCCACAAACTGGCCGAGATGGTGAACGGGGAGGAATAATCGTGGACTTTTATGCAATGGCTGTAACAGCAAGCGCGGCAACCACGAAACTCGCCGCAGTGATTGAAGGAACACGCGGATTTTTTCCGTCCGATTACGTCCAGTTCCGTCAGATAGTGGCGGAGCTCAAGCGCGATAGGGTCGAGGAGACTGCACAATTCGCACGCCACATGGACGAGGTGTACCGATGCGTAGCGCGATTGGACGAGTTGAGACGAAAGTGGCCGGAGAACTCGCGACCGATCCGAAGGGAAGTAGCGAAAATTGCGGTGTTGCTTGGCGCGATTGACCTAGCCCGCGACCATCTTATCGCTAAAATCGGTCAGAGGGCGGGTGAATAGCGATGGCATACGATTTAACCGCCCGCCTCATCCTCAAAGACGAAATGAGCTCAAAGCTGACGCGTATCCTCGCAAATATGACGCGTACGAACGATATGTTCCGACGTGCTGCGAACTCGACGGATATGTACCAACGCGCAACGAGTAATGCGAGTCGGGCAACGCGCCAATTGGCAGAGGACAGCAATCGGATGGCACGGTCTTTCCACTCAATGCCGGGCTCTATAGGTAAGGTAACGGGACTGCTCGGGGGGGTGGCTGCGGGAACAGCGGCGGTCGGAGTCGCGTTTAGCTCACTGGATAAGGCGATGGATTACGAAGCGCAATTGTCGTCTATTAAAGCGCTCACGGGTGCAAGCAACGAAGAAATGAAGCGCATGAGTGATCTCGCGATGGAGATGGGCTCAAGTACAAAATACTCGTCACTCCAAGCCGCGCAGGGAATCGAGGAGCTGCTCAAAGCCGGGTTAACTCCCGCGGCTGTTCAAGCAGGGGGACTCCAACACGCGCTGAACCTTGCGACTGCTGGCGGGCTTGAGTTGGCAGATGCCGCGGAGATCATGTCCACCGCGCTTAACGCCTATAAGCGTGATACACTGACCGCGGAACAAGCCTCGAACATCTTGGCGGGAACCGCAAACGCATCCGCGACGAGTGTCCAGGAGCTCCGCTATTCTCTCTCGGCGGTATCGGCAGTTGCAGCGGGTGTCGGTATGACGTTCAAGGATACGAATACAGCGCTCGGACTCTTTGCAAACTCGGGAATTAAGGGAAGCGATAGTGGGACCTCACTGAAAACGATGCTTTCGAATTTACAGCCGACGACGAAAGACCAAATCGAGTTATTCAAACGACTCGGCATCCTTACGAAAAACAACAGCAACTTGTTTTACGACTCGCGCGGCAAGTTGAAATCGCTCGACCAGATCGCGGGTATCTTGCAAAAATCGCTTGGCAAAATGACCGATCAACAACGTATGCTCGCACTCGAAACAATGTTCGGATCAGACGCCATCCGCGCCGCTACCGTCCTCTATAACGAAGGAGCCGAAGGTGTCCGGAAATTCCAAACGGAAATGTCGAAAGTATCCGCATTAGACGTTGCCAAACAGAAGATGGACAACGCGAAAGGTGCCATCGAACAGTTGAGCGGAGCAATCGAAACCATTCAGATATCCGCGTTACAACCGCTGCTCCCAACAATTAAGGACCTGACACTCATGTTCGCGGATATGGCGACGCAATATGGACCGCAGATTACGGCTACTTTCGATGAGATCGGAAAGAGTATCCGCGAGTTTATGGACCCGTACGTCAACAATCCGCAGAAATGGGAAGTTACGGGACAAGCCGAAATGAAGTTCAAGCAAGCGGAAATAATGGACAGGGCAGGCGGACCACCTCCGTTTTGGAAGCACCTTATCGGCGGCTTTGAGGAATGGTATAGCTCATCCGGTAAACAAATGATCGAGTCAGGTGCGTCACGGATTGCCAAAGACTTCGGCTTGTTCCTTGAGGAAAAAGCGCCAGATATCGCAAAAGCTGGCCTCATAATCGGCGCTAGGATTGCGACGAGCATCTCCAAGGGCATACAAAGCGAGATGGAAACCAGTGTCATCGGTAATGCGATAATGTCGTCACCAATAATGCGCGCTAACCAAGCAGGAACTTGGGCGTTCGACACGTTTATGCCGAGCTTTACTGATAAACCAGACGGTTCACATTATAATGGAATTTCGTATATCCCACGCGACGGCTACATTGCACGTATGCACGAAGGTGAGCGCGTACTGACAAAGCAGGAAAATCGCGAGTATTCCGCCGGAGGTTCCGGCGGAAGCGTCAATGTCTCCGGTAATACATTCGTGGTAAATGCGGCTGGTGGCGATTTGAACGATCCGAAGGTGATCGATAGGCTTGCGTTATCTCTTGCGCGTCAGGTGATACGGACTAGATAGAATAACGTACGATAGAATAACGATTGCCCACCGTCGAGAGATCGATAGTGGGCATTTTTTGGTTTAAAGAAGCTGCGCGGAATGTTAGGCGGGATAAGAGCGGCGATTCTGGTCTATACTGATATGGTATAAGAGAAACACGGAGAACGTGGTATAACTTTTATGTTGAATACAACATCACACCACTTTATAATTGGATTAAGGTTAGCAGTTAGCAAATCTTGTTTAACGTTCAACACAAGAAAAAAAATCCGCAGATGCCTAAACATCAACGGATTTTTATAAAGCGTGACAGTGGGATTTCTCACGGCGCGAGTATTTCTCACGATAATCCACCTGCGGCGGCCAAACCATTAGGTGGATTATTTGCGTTTATTTTTGTCATTTTCACACAACGCTCCGTATATTACTACGATCCAATATGTTACTTCAAGAATGGACTCGATCTCCATATGGCTATCACCTCCCCTTATAGGAGAGTCGCCGCGAGAATCCCATCTGTTTCCTCTCTAGTTTACCTATCTTTATCTGTAAAACTCAATAGATTACCTATATAATGTGCGAAATAATTTTCGACAATACTAGATGTTGTGTTTTAAGCTTGTTTCCCTCCTTTGATATAAGTCTATCACACTCCACTGTAGCCACTTGGCTACTTTTTATGGGCCATCTGGCTACTTTTTATTCTGCTCACAGACATCCCCTCATGTTGCGCCTTAAATGCATTGAGCAACTATAACTTGCGCCCACTTATCGGAGTTACATCCAGTCGGTGGGCGCTTCTTTTTTGTCCTAAACCAGCGGAGTACAGTAAGAGGACTAACGTTAAAGGAGCGTGCTCGCCCATGACCTACCGCGATTATGCTCCGCGCAGGATTACGATTGAGAAGGTGTTGCGAGCGGTTAGGAAGTGGAATCCTAGCGTCAAGTACGGGGATTTGTTTCCTCCGATTTAAGTTGCGCTAGCTTGTCCGTTTGGGTATTATAGTAGCAGCGCTATCCACCGTTATATAGGTGCGCGATTAACAATCCCGAAAGCAATCCTCAATCATCCAAAAACGTGACAAAACGTTGCTCTGACGTGGTTTTGGCCTACCGATAGCCTATCGTAAGCCTAACGGAGGCTTCTCCATCGAGAATCCAAATGCAGTCGCTTCTTGTGGGTGTGGATCTTCGTTCAAAACAGCGTTGGCTGAAGGAAAAGCGGAGAAATGTGACGACTAAGGACAAATAAGACAGAACCCCTTCGACTTGTGTGAATGATTGCGCACGAGTTGAAGGGGTATTTTGTTGTTCGGAATGAAAAAAATTTACAAAATAAGGACTAGAATTTATAGTTAGGAATAATTGGAAGTGAAATAAATAGATGAGAGGCAGGATTATGATGATGAAATTCAAACGGCTTACTGCTTGCGTATTTTCGGCCATCCTTTTGTGTACAGCCATTCCAGCTTCGATTGATGCGGCACCACAGGTGAAGTCAAAAGGATATGTGGCCGGCAATCTGACGATGTTTCCACAGCTCGATGTGAATGTGGGCGAGAAAGTCACGATAACAGCAACGATTGCGAAACATGGGAAGATAAAAGGAGATGCGGAATTTCACTTCACTGGTCCCGATGAGGATCTCGTGATGGAGGATGTGAAGGTCACAGAAGGAAAAGAGACGTACGAGGTAACGGGAACCTTTACTCCCTCGGAAAAAGGAAAATATGAAATTAAACTCACACTAACCATGAAGGGTGAGGACAAGCAAGAGACAACGGGTGCTGCGTCTGGCATCATTCGGGTAGGAGATGAATGGAAATACTTCTTTGTCGCAGATGCAGACAGCAAGCTGAAAGGTACGATCTACAAGGATAAATTGGTCAATGAGAGTCCGATGAAAGTGACTCAAGCCAAGCAGGTGACCGGTAAAATCTATCGTGGAAATCAAGAGATTTATTACTTGCAGGTCAACGATCCAGCAGCGGAAAAAGGGCTGCAACAAAGCTCTCTTTACAAGGTAAAGCAAGGTAGCAGCACGCCAGAAGCTGTGAAATTTGCGGGAGACAAGATTACGTCCTTTGTCATGGATGGAAGTGATATGTACTTTACGGCTTATACTGACGACAACCGAGCGATGCTGTATAAAGCGAAAACCAATTCGGACAAAAAAGAGGAAGTTCTTGAAAATGTAGACTATGCAACGGTTTCAAATGTCTGGTATTACTTCCATGACACCCGTGATCAAGGACTCTATAAAATGAAGCTGGATGGGACCGAAAAAACGAAGCTTACTAAAGATGACACGAGAATAGATGTTGAGAAGGGCGGCAGCTTTGAGGTTTATACAGACGGGATTGCCTATGTGGATAGCAGCTCTCGGCACGTGCTGATTTCCAAAGAGGGTAAGCATTTGCAAGATGGCGAGCAAATCAAGGGCAAGATCGTTGATGTCGTAGGTGACAACATGTTCTATCTGGACAGCGACAAAGCTTTGTATCGGACACAGCTCGCTTCAGATAAAACAGAGAAGATCATGGACTTGAAGAGCGATGCGATTGTAGAGATAAACGTACCCGCACAATACATTCTCTATGCCAAAGCAAACAATGAGCTTTACAAGGTTCAGTGGAAATAACACAAGGAATCCATACTTCGGTATGGATTTTTTTTGCGGCAACCTGTCACAAAATGACGCCTTTGTTTGTTATACGTGCGAATCGGAGGTGAGAGGGCTTGGATCATAACGAAATGGAGCAAGTGCTAAAGGAGGTCAGAGCCGGGGATATCGACCAATTTGGTTTGATCATCGATGCGATGCAAAAGCCGTTGTTCGTGTATTGCTATCACATGCTGGGACACCGACAGGAAGCGGAGGATGCTGTCCAGGAGGTTTTCTTGAAAGCATTCGAGCAGTTGGACAGCTATCGACACAACGTTTCTTTCTCGGCATGGATGTATAAGATCGCGTATCATCATTGCCTGAACTTGTTAAACAGGGCGAAGCTGAATCGCGTAGTCACTTTTTTGCGTGCGGGGGTTCAGACGGTCAGTCGCCATGAGGGTGAAAAGAAGATAGAAGATACCGAGTACTTGAACAACCCTCTTCATGTAGCGGTATCAAAGCTATCCGTAAAGGAGCGGAATCTCCTGATCTTGCGTGTGGTGGAAGAACGCAGCTACGACGAGCTGGCCATGTTGTTTGATAGAAAGCCAGCTACGCTGCGAAAACAGTATGAGCGTGCATTGAAAAAATGTAAATCTTACATGCTCGTGAGTGAAGGCGGTGATAGACATGACTCGATCTCAGCAACCTGATGATTGGAAACAGCAGTTACTAGCAGCCGCCAATGATTTCGATGTCAAGGATCAAGTCCTTCAAAAAATCAAGGAACGAACAAATATATCGGAGGGAAAACAGATGAAAAAAAGATTGGGATTACTTGTTGCGGCTATTCTTGTGTTTGGAGGAACATCCGCTTATGCAGCCATGAAGGCATACGAATTGAAGAATGAAAAAGGGGAAGCGGTAGTGAAAGTGCAGCAGACTGCTGCTCCACAGGAAAAAAGCAGCGCTGAAACGATGAAAACCTTTGAAGACGCGCGAAACTCGCTTAAGCCAGGAGAAGGGGCAGCTATTTATATACCTGGACCGGACAATCCGAAAAAACGTGTTTCCTTCACATATATTCCTGTTGAACATTTAACCACACCACCGTTGCAGAAAGAAGTGGGCAGCTTTTATGAGGTACCAGCAGAGATAGAGGGTGGCTACAAATTTTTAAAAGGACATGTCGAGTATCCGTTTGATTATAGCCAACCAGAATTATTCGCAGAAATGCACAAGGAGGCGGAGAAGGACAAGAAACAAATCGTCATGCGAAAAGTATCTCCTAAGCCGACAATAAATAGAGTCTTTACGTTGTACAAAGGGAGTGAAGGAGCAGGGACGGACGGTGACGTGTACATCGCCATCACGAACTTTGAAGGTTTGAAATGGATCGAAGAAGCAGCAGGAGAGGATGCAATTGTAGAAAAAGTGAAAGTCCAAAAATATGAGGGAATGTATGTAGCCCAGAAGCTATTGGATGGAACAGAACAAAAACTTGTAAAGGTTTATCAAGAGGACAAAAACAGACTCATTGAAGTGGGTACCAAGAATCCAGCATTGACGAAAAAAGAATTGCTGTTGATTGTCGAGAATTTAAAGTAAAAACAGTTCAGGTTAAAACTGTAACATTTAACCAATTCTGCACGTACTTACAAGAGCAGCTCTTTTATGGAGTCTGCTCTTACGTTCTTTTTTCGGGCAAAAAGTCAATGTAAGGAGTGAAGAGATTGGCTGATGCTGCGCAAGAACAAAAAGGCTTACAGTGGCTTTTGCTAGGGGCATTTGGGATCGGCATACTGTTTGACTGGATGTTTTACGGGAAAGGCTTGGGTATCTCTTATCTGTTGTTCGTAATCGGCTTGTACGGCCTTTTTATTTGGCAGGCTAGGCAACGCATTCATTTACCCTTTTCTCGAAAGCAAGTATTCGACTGGATATGGACGCTTCCGATTTTTCTACTGGCGCTAACCTTTTTTCTATTTTCCAATTCTCATTTTCATCTGTTCAACCTGGTACTGATTCCATTTTTATTCGTGATCCAAACGATCCTGATCACCAAGCGTCATCAAGCGAAATGGTACGAAGCAGGTTTTTTCATGGAGATAGTGGAGACATTGATTCTTTACACTCCGAAGTATACGCGCTTGCCATTTAGGCTGATAAGGGAACGGATCAAGGACAGGTTGGACCAGGAGAAGTATGGCGTAATGAAGAAGGTTTTCATCGGAATCGGCATCTCGCTGCCTCTTCTGGTGATTCTACTCTCCTTGCTCTCGAATGCGGATAGTGTGTTTGGACATTTTCTGGGTCAAATCCCGCGAAGGGTGATTGATGTCGATTCACTTGAAGCAATCTTTCGAATGATGCTAATCGGGCTCATTACGATCCTTGTATTTGCTTACATGTATTCTCTTTTCGGGAAACGAGAGGAAGCAGTAGAACCGCCTGTGCCTGAAGATGACAAAAAGATCGTCTGGGACGGAGTTATCCTTGTAACGATTCTGGCGATCATCAATATCGTGTACACAGCGTTTACATATATTCAGATATCGTATTTGTTCAGCGGGGCAAAGCGAGTTTTACCAGATGAATTGACGTACGCCGAGTATGCTAGAAATGGCTTCAATGAGCTGGTGACGGTCACCGTTATTAATTTCTTGATTCTCCTATGCTCAATGTATTTCGCTTCCCGGGCAAAACCAATGCTCTATCGGATCATACAGGTTCTGCTGAGTATGCTGACGATTTGTACGGGCTTCATGCTCGTGTCCGCCTATTTTCGCCTTTCGCTGTATGAGGATGCTTACGGGTACACGCATACGCGGCTGTTAGCTCACGTTTTCATGATATTTTTGTTTGTGCTGTTTATCATTGCTCTTTTGAAAATTTGGCGAGATGGTTTCTCTTTGATCAAGTATTACGCGATTTTGACACTCGTGAGCTACGTCATTCTGAATTACATCAATATGGACGTCATCATTGCCAAAAACAATGTACAGCGCTATCATGCGACTGGAAACATCGACATCGAGTATTTGAGCGAGCTGTCTTATGACGCCATACCAGTGGTTATGGAGCTTGTGCAGGACAAAAAGATAGAAGAGAAGTTTATGGAGATGCTGCAAGAGCGAAAAGAGATTTTGTATGAGGACAATAGCTGGCAGTCCTTTAATCTCTCGGAGTATCGGGCAAAAGCTTATCTTCCATGAAAATAGGGAGGACGGAGACGAGGTGATCTATCGTCTCCGTTTTGTTTGGAACCAAAAGAGATAAAGAAAGATTCCCGCAGAGGTGATGACCACGGTGCCTGTAAAGACATAATCGTTCCATACTAGATTGGCGGAACTGATAGGCATGGCACCAGGACCTAACGCCAGCAAGTCTTCTCTGGCATCTGACTTCATGACAGTACGTGTACAGATATTGGTTTCCAGCTCATTTAGCTCCCAATAAGAGGCATAGACAAGGTATTCTTGACCTGGTTGAAAAGGAATGCCGCATGCACCTCCAAGACCGCTGGTGACGATCTGAACTTGTGTCTGATCCACTCCTTTCCACGTAGACTGCACCTCGAAAATAACGTCAAAGCCCCCTCGCTCTGGTTTATCCCAAAAGGGAAGCCAACGAAGCCAGTCTGTTCGCTCATTTACCTGGAGCACCTTGCCTGTAAACACAGCAGCAGACCGATCCTTTGCTGTTAAAGGGTCAGGAGGTCTGGCACAACTACAGGCCGACGCAGGAATAGGCTGGATGAGAAAGGTGAAAAGAAGCACGAACGAGAAAACGGTAAGAATACCTTGAATGTTCCTGAACATCATCACTGATCCACTCCTCTAAACCATAAGACGGAGGAAAGAGAGGATTGTTCCGAAAATGATGTTCAACAATCTTTCCCCAATTCGTCACTGTTCGTTCACATGATCCCAGATTTTGGATTGGTTTCATCGAGTAAGATGGAAGTGTAGAAAAAGAAGAAAGAAGGGGTCAAAAGTGAACAAGAAGTGGGGTCTATTGATTTCTTCAGTTGCATTGTCTGCAATGTTGATGACAGCATGCGGCGGAGACAAGGAAGCTGCTAGCACGGCTCCTGCAGCAACTACTGGCACACAAGTGAATATCGAAGCTAGTAACTGGAAATTCAATCAAGAAACCTATGAAGTAAAAGCTGGCGAAGAGTTCACGATCAACTTCAAGTCGACAGAAGGCTTTCACGGTATTGGTATCCAAGGGCTGGATGTAGATCTCCAAAAAGATGGCAGCAAAACGATGAAAATCGATACAGCTGGCGAGTATACCATCTTTTGCAACGTGATCTGTGGACCAGATCATGCCAAAATGGTAGCAAAATTAGTCGTGAAATAATTCGATTCTCTTATTGGCATAAAACAACAAACAAGCACTTTGGCCTGCATATCGGGTCAAGGTGTTTTTTCATTTCACAGGTGGGGACATACTACATGGGCAGCTACTCATCGAGTAAGGGAGGAAACCACATGTCCAAGCACAACAACAAAGACAAGCGCCCAACGGAAGCATCCGCCGGCTCACGCAGCACTCCTCCGAAAACGGGAGAGAACACCGGGCATAATTTGCGGAAAGAAGATCGATCGTAACATACAGGAGTAGATTCACGTAGGAAAAGCTCTCCCCATGACGGAGGGCTTTTTGCTTGTTATATACATGTTTTCGTGATTTTTGCACATGGTAAGGAGGAAAAGTTTTCAAGTCGGTGATGCGTCCCAAAAAGGAGATGAGTGACACTGGATAAGAAACACTACTACGTGACCTTGCAAGCAGGAACGACCGTGGCAGAAATTCGCGATGAAAAAGGCTCCGCCACGTACGATTTTGAGATCGAAGCGACCGACGTACAAGTGGAAATGATGCGAGATTTGTTCAATAACTGTGTCCATGGGGATTTCATGATGTGGATGCATGGGCATACGCTATGGTCTGACATGCCGGATCGGGACAACGACGAATACGATGACAACCTGCGAGCCATCTACCAGCTTATTTATCAGTATGGCACCGAAAAAACAAAAAGTGATCTCGAGCAAATGGGCCTTGTAAAACTATTGGGGCTGGATAGAGAAGAGTTGCGCCCTTTTTAACGGGTCAATCATAGAAGTTTTCTAAGAAGAAGGAGTGAACAGCATGAAGATGTGGAAGCAAGGAATGATGACAACAGCGCTGGTAATGGGGCTTGTTATGCCAGGTGTCGCGTTGGCACACGATGTATCTGCAACAGTTGCCCAGTCGAGCAAGCCGACTCACAGCCATGATGAGCATGGAGAGAAGCACATGAAGGTGCGACACAGCTCAAACAGAGGCGTTCATCAAAAAATGTACATGCTCTTGCTAGCGGAAAAATACGCACCGGATAGTGTGGGGAAATGGCAGGCAGCGTTTAAAGAACGCGATCGGTTAATGAGCGAGTTCGAGGCGCTGAGTGACGACCCGAAGTGGCAGGCGAAGCGTGAAGAACGCAAGCAACTGATCAACAAGCTGAATGAACAAGTGAAAAAGGGCGAAATCACCAACGAACAGATGGAAAAGCAGTTTAAGGAATGGAAAGACAAAAACATGGGGCCAAAAGAAGAGCGTGACGTCCGAAAAGCTCGGATTGAGCAAATGAAGAAAACACACGAAGCTTTTGACTCTGCGATTGAATCTGGTGATACAGCCAAGATTAAGGAATCACTCCAGCAAATGTTGGAACAAATGCAAGCAAACAATTCTCGCATGGCGGAAAAGCTGGCCATGAAGAAAAAATAACGTTTCGAACTAAAAAAGGACGTGACCGACTTACTGGTACGCGTCCTTTTCCATATTTGTTACAAGCACAGCAGGGGTCCATTCATCCAGAAAGACCATCTGTTCGGTTTGGCAGGAGGGACACCAGCCTGTATGGATGCATTGGTGGTGCGTACGATCCATGTAACCATTATCCATCTTGGAATCGTCTATCTCCCGGTAAGGACTGTAGTCGCCATAAAAGTCATACAGACGGCCTGCATCTTGCAGAGCTTGACCGCACGTTGAACACGCTTGTTGGAGGGCAGTAAAGCCATTGCAAACTGGGCAGAGATGATTCAAAGCGTATCGCCTCCTCGCTCCTCCTACTTTGCACGCGAACAAAAGCGGTTATGCAAAGGAATAAAAAATCCCTGTCGCAGCCATAGGAGGCAACAACAGGGACGAAACATTTTTATGATTTGAAGTTGTCCATGCTGGAAGAATGGCCAGGCTGCAATTTGGCATCCGGATTAAAGTAGGAAACCGCATTGTTTACAGCGGTAGGGGCCTCACCAAATCCAACTGCGATCAGCTTCACCTTACCAGGGTAGGTTGCGATATCGCCTGCTGCGAAAATGCCTGGGATGTTTGATTCCATGCGGGTATCGACCACGATGGAGCCTTTTTCGAGCTCCAGCCCCCAGTTCTTGATCGGACCGAGAGAGGAGATGAAGCCGAAGTTGACAATGACTGCATCGACTTCCAGATCGATTTCTTCTTTTGTCGTGCAATTGGCCAGCGTGAGTTTTTCGATGCGCTCCTCGCCGTGCAAAGCTGAAATTTCGTAAGGTGTCGTGACATTTACTTTGGAGGACATGAGCATTTCTACGCTGTGTTCATGTGCGCGGAACTTGTCTCTGCGGTGGATGAGGTGTACTTCTTTTGCGATAGGTTCTAGCATGAGGGACCAGTCCAGTGCGGAATCACCGCCGCCAATAACAGCTACACGCTGTCCCTTGAAGGAGTTCAGATCGGTAACAAAATAGTGCAGATTGGATTTTTCATATTTGACGGCATCTGGGTGTTCCAGCCTGCGAGGTTCGAACGCTCCTACCCCAGCAGTGATGATGACGGATTTGGAGTAGTGAGAGCCTTTGTCCGTTGTGATTTCAAACACATCGTCTACTTTTTTTACGACATTTTCCACTTTCTCTTCCAGGCAAATGGTTTGCTGAAAGCGTGAAATCTGATCCTTCAGATTATTGATCAAATCTTGTGCTAAAACCTTTGGAAATCCGGCTACATCATATATGTACTTCTCCGGATAAAGAGCGGATAACTGCCCGCCTAGCTGGGGCATGCTCTCAATGATTTTTACACTGGCCTGTCTCATCCCGCCGTAAAAAGCGGTAAATAACCCGGCAGGGCCGCCTCCAATGATCGTAATGTCGTAGATTTGCTCGTCCTTTTGCAGAAAATTCAATCCAAAGCACCTCCGAATTAATCGTAAGCGAACTCCTCAACCATTATAACCCATACAAGTGGAAAAACAGGAGAGAAAATTCGAAAGATGATAGGCAAAAAAACCTTGCAAATCCAATCGGTTGCCGATAAGATGAGGATGACTGTAAAGAATTTGTCACATTTTTCTATGTCTGACTTTGTGCATTTTTTCACAGAGTGGTTCGGATGGCATGACAGGGCAATAATTCCGATACTACACGGGTCATGAATTGGGGCATCTTAATTTGTACCAGACCACGTGAAAAATCGCACAATCTTCCTTAAGTTACCATGGACAATGACATCATACATGATTGGAAGGGATACTGATGGGTACACCCAAAATCCTGATTCTTGGCGCTGGGTACGGTGGTTTGCTCACAACGTTGCAGCTTCAGAAAAAGCTCAACTACAATGAGGCAGAAATCACCTTGGTCAACAAGCACAACTATCACTACATCACGACATGGCTGCATGAGCCGGCTGCAGGTACAGCACCGGCCGATCATGCTCGCGTCAGTCTAGATGGCATTTTGAACAAGGACAAAGTCAACTTTGTCAAAGGAACGGTGCAAGCCATTCAGCCAGAGGAGCAGACCGTCACGCTCGAAAGTGGCGAGGTGCTGTCGTATGACTATCTCGTCATCGGATTGGGCAGCGAGCCAGAAACGTTCGGAATTGAGGGACTCAAGGAGCATGCGTTTAGCATTCGCAGTATCAATGCGGTCCGTAATATTCGCGAGCATATTGAATACATGTTCTCCAAATTTAAAAATGAGCCGGATCGTACGGACTACCTGACGTTTGTCGTAGGTGGAGCTGGCTTTACAGGCATTGAGTTTTGTGGAGAGCTCGGCGATCGTCTGCCAGAGCTGTGCCGAGAATTTGATGTCGATCCAGAACTGGTGAAAGTCTACTGCATTGAGGCAGCACCAACTGCATTGCCTGGCTTTGACCCAGAGCTGATCCAATACGCAATAGATGTATTGGAGAGAAAAGGCATCGAGTTCAAAATTGGAACACCCATCAAGCAGTGCACCCCAGATGGCGTACTGTTGAATACCGGAGAAGAAATCAAATCGAAGACCGTTATCTGGGCAGCAGGAGTCCGCGGCAACAGCATCGTGGAAAAAGCAGGCTTCGAAGTCATGCGCGGTCGCGTCAAGGTAGACGAATACTTGCGTGCGCCTGGTTATGAAAATGTTTTTGTCGTAGGGGATTGTGCCTTGATTTTCAACGAAGAAGGTCGCCCTTACCCGCCAACTGCGCAAATTGCGGTACAGGAAGGCGAGACGCTGGGTGAGAATCTCGCTGCCTTGGTTCGTGGCGATCTTCCGCAAAAATTCATCCCGCATCTGCAAGGGACATTGGCCTCTCTTGGAAAAGGCGAGGGTATTGGGCAAGTTGGTTCGAAAAAGCTGTTCGGCAGCACAGCAGCCATGATGAAAAAAGCGAGCGACCTGCGCTACTTGTACAAAATTGGTGGCGTCGGTCTCGCGCTGAAGAAAGTAAAGCTGTAAAACGATGCGTCACGCGAGCATTCAAGTCCGGGGGCTCATGGTCCGCGAAGAGATGGATCGGTACAACGCTATGATGGAAGTGGGCCTTTATCTGGAGGAGCAGGGGCGACACGATTTGGCATGGCATGTACAGCGTGAAGTAGATATTCTCATCCTGCCTGCCATCGAGCGGCTCAAGGAAAAGGGCCGCGAGAGGGATCGGGAAAATCTGCGATACATGATCGATAATGGGCTCCTTGATGACGAGGATGATTGATAGGTACCCCCGGCGAAGAAGAGCCGGGGGTTTCGTTTAGCTAGGATGTGAAAGGAGCGAGCTGGATGCGTGAAGGGAAGGTTTGGCTAGGCGCCTGCGGGATCGTCATTCGTGGGCAAGAAGCATTGGTTGTCAAAAAAACGTACAGCGGACTAAAAGGACAATGGTCATTTCCCGCGGGGTTCGTGCAGGAAGGTGAGACAGTAGATGAAGCAGCAGTGCGTGAGGTAATGGAAGAAACGGGTGTCGAGGCAGTCGTACGACAAGTAGCGGGAATCCGTTCAGGCGTTATTCGGGAGTCCATTAGCGACAATATGGTCGTGTTTTGGATGGATTACATAGGGGGAGAACCGCGCCCGCAGGAAGGTGAGATCGCGGAGGCGAGATTTATGCCGATACAAGAGCTGCTTCATGATCCGTTGTCTTCGACTTATTTGAAAATCATATTGCCGGACTATATCAAACGGGAGCAGGGAATGACAGGTCAATCCTTTGCTATCGATCCCATTTTTCAATACACTTCCTATAAAATTTTTAAGTAATTCTGCGAATAAGCTAGATAAACCGTAATGTTTCCGCTTACATTGCGGTTTTTTTATGGTTTTTTCGCAATGAACTGCATTGTGAACCAAGGGGAGATTCTGATATAGTTAGATACATCAAAATAATCTGAATATACATGCAATTAATTTTCACGCATGTATGCCGAAAGGGGAGCTCAACATGAGACAAAAACAAGAACAGTGCCCGTACTGCCATGGCCAAGGGTATTTCCAACTGCTCCTGGGGGGCTCGGAGAATTGCCCTAACTGTGACGGAGCTGGCACACAGGAAGCTCAGAAGGAAGCTGTTTCTTCTCATCAATAATGATTACGGAACCTCTATAGAAAACCGTCGAAGCGAATGCATCGGCGGTTTTTTCTGACAGGCGTGCAACACATACGCTAGGCTTCTCTTATTGACCGACCCCTCGCCTTTTTGCTACACTTAATACCGAAAATAGCCCGTCTTTCCTGTATTTGCTTAAAATAGTGGCAAAAGGTGGAGAAGGTGGCAGGAGGTCTTTTTCGTCGATGAACTTGATGCAATTTATGGTATCCATTGTTCTGTTCTCCGTGCTTGGGTTTGGCATTGGGTTTATTTTAAACATGATTTTGAAAACGACATGGTTTCCTGTTGTGATCGGTGTTGGTATAGTCGTAGGGGCACTTGTGTATCAACAAATCGTTCCGGGAATTTGGGATGCGCTCATTCTGGGCTGCGGCATGGCAGGTACAGTGGCGAGTGGCATGACCATTCAAACGCTTCGCAAAAAAGGATATCGGATGTTTTAACAATAAGATCAAGCAGGCCTTTGTTTTAGGCCTGTTTTTCTTTTGGCATTTGATTGGAAAAATGGGCAACTGACTGAATATTTCTGTAATCAACCAAAATTTGTGTATACTTTCCTCCTCGTCGGGACATGACTAGAAACGAGAGGAGGTTTACCAAGAAATGAATGGAAAGCAGTTCGTAAGTATCGTCGCGCTGTTCATCCTGGTCTTGACGGCCTTCGCAAGCGATGGATACAGCTATAATGTTGTGGGAGACCACGGTGTCTCATCCACTTTTGGAATCAAGGAAACGAAAGAGGGGCAACGTGTCGTCAAAAAACGGACGGTATCTGCCAGTTCTCTTACTCAAGTGATTGATAAAGCGGATGTATTTCACGAGCAATATCCAAAAGTACGTGTAGTAGCGACAGGCTACTATGCGGGATACGAGTCGACGGGCAAAAATCCATCTCACCCCTCCTATGGGATTACCTATTCAGGTGTAAAAGTACGTAGAGACGACTATTCCACGATCGCAGCTGACTTGCGCGTTTTCCCGCTGGGGACCATTTTGTACATTCCCGGTTATGGATATGGCGTTGTAGCTGATAAGGGTGGAGCGATTCGCGGCCATAAGATTGACCTGTATTTCGAGACCAAGCAGGACGTATTCTCGCAATGGGGGAAAAAATCGGTGGATGTGTATATCGTAAAAAAAGGTGAAGGCAAAGTAACGGAAGCTTTTCTGAATAGCTTGAATGAAAAAGGAATCGCAGCCATGGCGGAACCCGTCAGCGGCAAACAACAAACTGAATAGCAAGTAACGAAAACGAATGGATGCCGCATCGGTGGCATGAAAGAAAAAAAGAAAAAACGTTCAAGGCACAAGCTTTGAACGTTTTTTGTGTCAATTTGTATGAATCAAATCAACCAGCTTCTCCAGTCCTTCCAAAATGCGAGGAGAAGGGCGGCAATAGAGGCCTTCTTCCAACAAGTGGACCTGATTGTTTCGAATCGCGGTCATGTTCATCCACTCGGAGCGGTTTGTGATCATGTCAGGCTTGATTCGCTTCAGTTCTATTCCGCACCAGACAACGCAAATATGATCCGGATTGCGTTCCATGACCATTTCCCGCGTTGCTTTGACGTTCGCGACAGGATAGTCTGCAAAAATATTGATGGCACCCGCAATGTCACTAACATCAGTCAACCAGTTTTCCTGACCGGGTGTGTAGATGGGATTCGGCCACCATTCCCAGTACAGTTTGGGGCGTTGAGCGTACGTCGCAGCCTTTTGTCGGATGCTTTCAATGGTTTCGTCAAATTGGACCGCAAGCTGCTCGGCTTGCCTCTGTGTTCCTGTCGCCTCACCGACGAGTCGGATATCATGAGCGATTTCCCCGATCCGGGAAGGGTTCAGGACGATATGAGGAATGTCTCTGTCGCGGAGAGCTTCTATATTATTCTCCATGCCAGGTACAGAGAGCGACGCTACGACGAGATCCGGTTGGAGAGCAGCGACCCGGTCCATATCGATTGTCAAATCGGGTCCAACCCGGGGGAGATGCTGCCACTCCAGCGGCCAATCAGAGTGATCATCCAAACCGACGACATGCTCATGCAGGCCTAAATAATACAGGATTTCGGTATTGCTGGGACAGATGGAAACAATGCGCATGGGAGCCCTCCTTTAAAAAAACGGATGGAGCAATAACGCAATCATGACGCCTAACCAACCGCCGATCAGTACCTCGATTGGTTGATGACCGAGCAATTCTTTCAGTTTTTTCGCTTTTTCCTGGTTAGGTCGTACTTTTAACGATTTCATTCCTTCTAGCAGGTGGTTGAATTCATCGACCAGCTTATTTAAGACAACGGCTTGCATACCGGCATGGCGGCGGACACCTGCGGCATCAAACATCACGATCACACCGAGAATGGCGGAAATAGCGAACATGTTGCTGCCAAAGCCCTCACGCAGTCCCACGGCTGTGGATAGTGCTGTCACGGCAGAAGAGTGAGAACTGGGCATACCGCCTGTACTCATGAGCAGTGACCATTGCCACGTTTTCGTTGCAAAAAAATGGAGGGGAATTTTGATAAATTGGGCGATCCCTATGGCAAGCAGTGCTGCCCATAAGGGGAAGTTTTCAAAAAAATCCGCCACGGAAAATCCATTCCTTTCTACTGTGCGCTTATCTCTAGGATTATTGTAACAGAAGGGCGTTGTCTTAATCCGTGAAGTTTTTGTTTGGATGTAAAGTCACTGCCAATCTGTGTTACCATAAAGATGGAAGGTTCGAAACGGAGGCATGCACCCATGGGGTATCCCGAGCAGTATTTGCAGTTCATTGAAAAATTCAATGATGGAGAATACTACGAATGCCACGATCTGTTGGAAGACATCTGGATGGAAGACAAGTCAAACAAGTTTTTGCAAGGATTGCTGCAATTGTCAGTCGGACTGTACCACCAAGAGTACGGCAATATAAAAGGTGCTCGCTGGATGTTAGGCAATGCACGAAAGTATTTGACTCGTTACCAGCCAGTTCACTGGGGACTGGACGTAACAAGAGTTCTTCGTTACATAGATGAATGCGAGAAATTGTTGCCGGAAAAGGATGTCATTTCTTACACAGAGGCAAAAGCCATGACGTTTCCACCCTTGCGCTTATATGTTGACACATCGTGTTAAACAAATGTGCCCATATTGTATCCTACCACAGAGAAAGAGGGAAGAGTATATGAAAGTAGCAGTAGAAAAACGCAGACAGCTTGTGAATATCGCGTGTGATGAACTGATTGTCCCGCTATGGAAGGGCGAGGAGATTTCGCAAGTATACCCGGAATTGGACGAAGCTTTTGGAGGCAGTCTGAGTGACTTGCAACAGGACAAGGAAGTAACGGGTGAGGCGAAGGAAATTACGGTTGTCCACGGAATGAACAGCGTAGCTGCAAAAAAACTGTTGATCGTCGGGATGGGTGAACCAGGGAAATTTGATTTCGTCGCAGCCCGAAATGCATGGGGACGAGCGGCCAAAACTGTCGTAGGAAAAGGCAACGGCAAAACAGTGGTAATTGATTTGCCAACAACAGAGCATCTGAGTGCCGACCGTCTGGCACAGGCAGTGACGGAAGCCTTTGGCCTTGCCGAATACAATTACGAGGGCTACCGTCAAAAGGCAAAGCGTGAGTTTGACCCAATTGCGACGGTGCAAATTTTGGCAGCAGATGCCGATGCTTCATTGGTACAGGCAGGTGTTGCACGTGGTTCAGCGCTCGTATCCGGGACGAATCTGGCCCGCACGCTCGTCAATGAACCAGCAAACTACTTGACTCCCCGCGCTTTGAAGGATGTGATGGTCGAGGTAGCAAACCGCTATGGCATGACTGTGGAAGTAATGGAAAAAGCAAAGCTGGAAGAGCTGGGGATGGGCGGAGTTCTCTCTGTAGCAAAAGGCAGCGAGCTTGAGCCTTATGTCGTCGTAGTCAAATATCAAGGAAGAGACACGTGGGACGATGTCATCGGCTTGATCGGTAAAGGCGTGACGTTTGATACGGGCGGGATCTCCATCAAGCCAGTAGCAGGCATGGAAGACATGAAGTCGGACATGGGTGGAGCAGCTGCGATGATCGGCGCATTGGAGGCGCTGGGACAGATCAGACCAAAAGTAAACGTACTGGCTGTCGTCGGTACCGTGGAAAACATGCCATCCGGAACGGCATTCCGCCCGGGCGATGTCATCACGACCATGAGCGGCAAAACGGTAGAGATCATTACGACAGACGCAGAAGGTCGTCTCGTGCTGGCTGATTGCATCACCTATGCAAAAGAGCAAGGAGTGTCTTGCCTGGTGGATGCTGCTACCTTGACAGGTGGTATTGTGGTCGCCCTCGGCCATTTCTGCTCTGGCGCCATGACCAACGACAAAGCCCTGCTGGATGAGCTGATGAACGCAGCCGACGTGGCGGGTGAGCGTTTGTGGCAGCTGCCTACCTTCGATGAGTACCGCAGCTTGAACAAGAGCCGTTTTGCCGATTTGAAAAACTCTGGTGGACGTTATGGCCACGGCATCATCGGCGGTGTTTTCCTGCAAGAATTCGTTGGCGACACACCGTGGGTACATCTGGATATCGCGGGTACGGCGTACACAGCAAGTGCCGGCGACATGCAACCAGCTGGCGGAACCGGAGCAATGACGCGCACCATTGTTGAGTTTGTTTCCAGCCGCAGTGAATAAGAAGTAGTTCAATATCTCATTTCAATATAAAAGAGGAGTGTTTTCACATGGCACAAAATCCAAGCAACGAAGCACGTCGTCAACTGCTGGAGGATGCAAAAACGATCGCAGTAGTGGGTCTGTCCAACAAGCCGGACCGCACCAGCTATATGGTATCGCAAGCTATGCAGAACGCGGGCTACAAGATCATCCCGGTCAATCCTGTCATCGCGGGTGAAACGGTTTTGGGTGAAAAAGTGCTTGCCAGCCTGACTGAGATTGATCAGCCAGTAGACATCGTCAACGTGTTTCGCCGCAGCGAAGACATCCCGCCTGTTGCGCAGGAAGCATTGAAAATGCTGAACAAGCCAAAAGTGTTCTGGATGCAACAAGGCATTGCCAACGAAGAAGCTGCTAAATTGGTAGCAGAGCAAGGCATCGAGGTTGTGCAGGACATGTGCATCAAGGTAGATCACTCCCTGCTGCGGGTTGGGAAATAATCGAGAACGCTGATCAGCGAGGGGAGTGGAAACAACATGTTTATCAATCCATCATCAGACACCAAACGCGACCGTATTCCCCCTAATCAGAAGCAGACGACAGGTTTTCCTGTCCTGCACTACGGGGAGGTTCCTGAATATACAGACCTGTCCACCGAGTGGAGCTTTCGTCTTTTCGGTCTCGTCGAAGAGGAAGTAACACTGACCTATGAGCAAATGATGGCTCTGCCAAAAGGCGGTACGACCAACGATATTCACTGCGTCACAGGCTGGAGCAAGCTCGACAATGAATGGGAAGGCATTCCGGTAGAGGAAGTACTGAAGCTGGTAAAGGTGAAGCCGGAAGCGAAGTACGTCATGCTGCACGCTGAGCATGGATGGACGGTGAACATTCCGCTTGTCGACTTCATGAAAAGCGGCAATTTGTTCGCTACGAAGCATAACGGCGAGGATTTGACCCCTGAACACGGCTGGCCGCTGCGCTTTGTCATACCGCATCTCTACTTCTGGAAAAGCGCCAAGTGGGTGCGTGGGATTGAGTTTATGGAGAAAGACAAGCAAGGGTTTTGGGAGAAGAACGGTTATAATATGTATGGCGATCCTTGGAAAGAGCAGAGGTTTGCTTGGGATTGATTGGGAAAAAGAGGCGGTGATTATTCCGCCTCTTTTTTGTTTTAAAGGTTCTTGCTGGATAGATTGTGAATTTAATGCTATCGCGGCTAGATGTTTGGTCCATAACATAATGAAATAAAGAACCATCAACTACTACCCTTTTTACTTCCTTCGTAAACAACTTAATAAAGTTTTCCTCCTCAAATCGGTCAGTCTACCATTTGGGGTATTTTACCATACACATACTTCTGGGAATATGCTCTGAAGTTAGTTAACAGAACACATGATTTGATAATTGAGGGGAGTGAGAGCGGTGAAAGTACCAAGGATTTTGCACTATCCAGGCAGCAAGTGTAGCATGGCTGACTGGATAATCGAACATATTCCAGAACATACCACATATTTGGAACCATGCTTCGGATCCGGAGCGGTATTTTTCAACAAAGAATCATCCGCACTTGAAACGATCAATGACCATTACGGAGATGTGGAAAATTTGTTCAAAGTTATCCGTGATCATCCACAGGATTTTAGCAAACAAGGTTAAATTGACCCCCTATAGTCGAGAAGAATACTACAACTCCTGCCACGTAGAGGAGAGGGGAACGAACTTGAAAGGGCAAGGATGTTTTTTTCGGTGCTGGATGGCGAGGGGTGGAAAAACATCCGACAGAAAGTACCTGATCGGATATTGACGGTAACGGATAGATTGAAAAGGGTACAAATAGAACAACAGCCAGCTCTGCGATTGATTGAACGATATACAAATCCAAGCGTTTTGATTTATGCGGATCCACCGTATTTGTTATCAACAGGGAGCAAACGTCTGTACAAAAATGAGATGACGCATGCTGACCATATTGAATTGCTCGACGCATTAGACGAACATCCGGGACCAGTGATACTAAGTGGTTACGATAATGATTTATACAACATTCGCCTAAAGCATTGACGTAGGGAAGAAAAGAAAGCTTTGGCGGAAATGGGCTGCATCAGAACAGAAGTTATCTGGATCAATCCAATGGCAGATGATCAAGTGGGGCAGCAGACAATCTTTTCGCTGCCCGGCATATAGCGGATAGATCAAAATGCTCAATATGCTAATTAGCTCTTTAAATTATTCGTAGTATTTGGATGCCTCTAGGATTTTAGCGAAAGCTTCCCAAGAAGGGGTATCTGGCGCTAAGTGGGTTTCCAGCCAAGCAGCCATCGATTCGAGATAATGACTTAGTGAGACATTTTCCCAATCTGGATTGTTTTCTAAATCAGCGAGCGATCTTTGAATAAAATCGATTAGATCCTGCTTTGTATATGCATGTCCATCTTTTTGATCGACGTCCAACTAGGTCCTCCTCAAATTGTAACGATGGTTCATTGTTATATAAAAACAGGTTTGAGGGGAAGTAGAAGCAATTTCAGGATGTCCGTTACATTGTAGCTGGATTGTTTATTGACAATTGTTTTACCCTAGGAAATTCAAGTGGGGTGAAGCAAAAAAACACATAATTATCCGGATAATAACCAAAGTCGTGTGTAAAGTGATATGGCAGCTTTTTAACAAAATATTTTAGGTTGAATTGTCTTATCTTTTGACGAAGTTCAGAAGGCAGATACATTGAGTTGGAGACATTAATTTCGATTGGGACATGGAAGGGAGTGTGTTTGAGTTTTTTTCTCCAATACGCAGATACGCTAATCTCAAAACAGATATCTACCAAAAGCTGTTAATGAATCTTTTTTCTTAGCCTCTTATTCATAATTCATCACCATATGTTTCTGCAAAACAGAGAGTTTAGTTGAAGTTTAAATCACATTTTTGAAAGGAACAAGCAATTTAACACAATGTGTAATAAGTAACATTCACTTAGAAAAAGGTGGTTTGTTTGGACCTACATGAAAAGCTGGATAACATAAATCACAAAAATAAACTTCCCAAATAATAAAGGTACTAATTACAACAACAGAAACAGTGATTGCGCTCATAAACGGTAATCGCCCTTTTCGGTAGGTAAAAATAAGCAAACAATACAGGGAGAAAACGATTGTAGCAATTACTAACCAGGAAAAAGCTAGTTTCTTTCCAAGAACCACTAAAACTTGAAATCCATGATGATGCTTTGAAAGTATTACATCTAATGCTGGAACCAGAACAAGTATATATAGAAAAATTCCAACGAGGTAAGGACGTCTCATACTCACATCATCCCAATCGGAGAAATTAGGGTCATATACAAATTATAACGCTTCTGAGCATTAGGAGACATTAGTTAAAGTTAACGAAATAGTTAGGGAGGGAAGCAGAATGAAACACAAGATGACAATCGCGCACGGCAAAACGTTTTATCACTTGGATTACGAGCCCGGCGATACAGTTTTAGTGGGAAAGCTAGGCAGGTGGATCAACCAAGGCGAAGCGAGGAGAAGTGCTTGTAATATTGCCTGCGGGCAGGCGACTCCATCAGTACCTACCCGCCGATACTCCAAGCAGCCAATGCAAAGCCCAAAACGTGTCAGCAATTCCGCGGGCACTGATCGAGGTACCGCGGGGCGGGAAATCAGTTAAGGCAGATTTTTACGCGCCCCATGTAAGCAAGCCGCGCTTTGTATCTGCAAATTAACAAAACGGTAATTATGGTGACTTCTTGTTCTTGAGAAAGTAATAGCAAAGTCCAATAATTCCGTTACAAATGAGCAATCCCAAGACTGCAGGAGCAATTACAGACAACCCAGATTCCATACCAAAGTAAATGCTCCAAACTATTTTTAATAATGCAATTAAGTTAATAACCAAAGCCCCATATTTCCATGATTTTTTCCAAAAGGCATAGGCAAGTGCAAATAGGGATAAAGGCACTAGCAATGTAATAAGGATTTTTGAAATATCCCATTCGCCTACAAGGTAATCTCTCTCCATTTTTAAGAACTCTTGAACAGATGGATCTACAAAGTCTGGTTTTGGAAACCAGAACATACTGGTCGACAGCGCAATTAGAGTAAGAATGATACCTTTTAAGCTTTTTCTATAAGCAAAGTAACAGTAAGGAAGAAGGAATAGTGGGCGAATATACCAATTTAGGAATATTTTGATGTCTCTCAAAAGCCCAAAAGAAAAAATCGTTAAATATTTCTAACATTTAATCACCTCACATGAATGTATTTCCTTATCCACTATAAACGTATGTTGAGAAATTTGGTAACAAAACACACGATTTGTAAAGGTGGGATTTGAAATGGAAAAGCAGGAAGCAATCGACTTAATAAATATGCTTGAAGTGCTGGACTATGAAGCCGATGGAGAAGCATGCTATTACGTGAATGTTGAATTGAACACGAAAACCACAATGTTTTGAAAGCTCTCGGCTATCAAGAAGATTGGATTCGCAGGAACTCATTAGATGGCGAGGAGTTCGACTTAACCAATGTCGTTTGGAATTACGCGCAATGGTGGGATGGAGAGAAGTTTGTTCTTAAGAGGCCCGAATATTAAAGGAATCGGCTTTACAAAACATTACTTGTGAGAAGGAGGAAAGAACACAATGACCTGCGTGATCCACAACGTCGAGACAGGAACTTACCTCAAACACAACGGAAATTTTGAAATAGAGCAATATGGCTACGATGACGTTGAAAAACAAGAGGATGCAGAGCAGTTTTCAAGCTTGCAGCATGCTTTTTATGCAGCTACCTGGTACGCCGATATGTTTGAGAAATGGCGAGTGATTGTTACTCAAACGGGCATTTCTTACGTGAAGGGTGAGACTGGGAAGTTCAGCAGGGAGGTAACGGCATGAAAGCTATAACCATTCACCAGCCGTGGGCGACGCTGATCGCCCTGGGGGAAAAACGATTCGAAACCAGAGTCTGGCCAACTAGGTATCGCGGACCCATTGCGATTCATGCCGCTAAGAAAGTGGACAAGGAGATTTGCCAACAAGAGCCTTTCCGAAGTGTTTTGGATTTGCACGGGTATACAGCAGACAATTTGCCAACGGGGGCGATTGTGGCAACGTGTAGTCTTAATGATTGTCTCCCAATTTCCTTATCGGATGACGGAATCATTGCGTATGGCGGTGAAACTGGACACAAGTGGATAAGGATCGACGGACATGAAAAGCTTTTCGGATGGTTTGAACCAGGTCGGTACGCCTGGGGAATGACGGACGTAAATCGAATCGATCCGGTGCCAGCAAAAGGGCAGCAAGGACTCTGGAATTGGGGAGGGGAACGGGATGCAAGCAGGACGTGAGGTGGATAGAAAAGTAGCAGAAGCGCTTGGTTTGACTGGATACATGCCATGCAATGCGGATGATTGCAAGGCGTGCGATAACAAATTTGTCCGATTTTCCACCACATGGGAAGGCATGGACGTGCTGGTGGAGGAAGCAGCGAAACAAGGGTTTCCTTTCCAAATCGAGACGAGATTCATGGATGGTGGGCTAATTGATTACAGATGTTTGAGCATTGGAGAAGACCGCGATATTGTTCATGGCTTTGGGGATACGGCACCACAAGCCGTATGCCGGGCGTTTCTGAAGGCGAAGGGTATCGTAATTTAACAAAAGAGAAATTGTGAATATACTTTTATTTACAATTAGAGAAGTGATATGGGAGGGGAAAAAGAGAGAGATGAAAGGGTATTTCACATTGCGATAGATGTATCAAATGTGAAAAGTAACGAGGATTTACATTCTTTGCTAAAGAGCTCTTTAAATTTTCCGGATTTTTATGGTATGAATATGTCTGCATTTTGGGATGCCATTACTGGGTTAGTAGAAATGCCAATAAATCTTACTTTCATAGGATGGAATTCATCGCCCCTTGTCCAGTATCTCTCATATTCGTATACACCGATTCTGTCTCAAGTGTGCAGAATTACCTGCTGCACCGCTTCCTATAGCCTGTGACCACAGTAGGCGTAAGGACTGGTTTCGCGGCGGCGGTCCCTGCCGAAAGAGTGGGGCTTTTTATATAGACAAGCACCTGCCATTACCTCAGAATGGAAGTATAGGGGGTGATATTTTGCCAGAAATTTATCTAGGAATTTCGATACCTGATATTGTTGTTAGTTCGAAAACTATTCTTCCAAGTATCGCAGGGGTTATTGTCACAGTGATCCTAGTAAGAAATAGTTTAAATTAAGCACCCACGCGGTGCTTTTTCTTTTGCAAAACAAGATCAATATGATGAGCTTACTAGGCTGACAATTAATTACACAAGCTTACAGTACAGTACGATTCTGTGAGCTAACAAAACTCTTTGATAAAATGGAGACAAGCAAATAAGAAATAAGCCACTCGGAACCCCGGGTGGCTTTTCTGTTTGCTATCTGATCAGAAAATTCGAAAATCAAAGGAGAGAAAATTTATGAAGAAAAAAATTTACTTGGTCTCTTTTAAGGAGAAAACTTTCAAGAGAACGACATTAAAAGAAGTACATGAAAGTAACATGCAAAAGTTAGTTAAACACGGAGCCAAAGTACAAAAAGAACTCAAGAATTTACCTCGTACCTTTATTATCAGTGATCCGGATGAAAGTTTACTTGTTTCGTTAAGAAATGACCCAGACATTCTCGCGGTGGAGGAGAATATTGAAGACCGGCCCTTAATGGCACAAAACCCACCAGAATGGCCATCTGCATTAATTGGCTTACCAGAATTCGTTTCAAGAGGATACACGGGTGCAGGTGTAAAAGTGGGTATTATTGACTCAGGTTTCGCAAATCATGAGGATATTGTATATGCAGGCCGCTATAACGCTTATGCAGCAGTCTATGGATATACAACGCCACCAGAGTCTGACTACCTGGGTCACGGAACATCAGTTGCAGGAATTATTGGCGCACGTAACAATGATAAAGGATATGTGGGAATTGCTCCTGAAGCGTCTCTTTATTGTGCAAAAATTACCCACGAAACTGGAAATGGTTTGGACGTAGCAGCTCAAATCGAAGCGATAGAGTGGTTGGTTAGCCAAGGAGTAAAAATTATTAATTGCAGCTTTGGTGGAATTGTAGATGTGGAAAACCGTAAGATCGCCTTTCGAGATGCGGCATTGTTTCATGATATTCTAATAATTTGTGGTGCCGGTAATGAAGGAAATGTAGGCGGGGCAATGAATGACAATATGATTTATCCAGCAAGATACGATTTTGTATTATCCGTAGGGTGTCTAAAGGCTAATAAAGAACCTGCCGTATATGCAAGTCGTGGTCCTGAATTGGATGTGTCTGCTCCTGGTCATAATGTAATGACAACTATTCCTTCAAGCGCCAATAGAAATGGGATTAATCATTATGATATTTCTAAGGAGTACGGATTATTTCATGGTACTTCTTGTGCAACTCCTCACGTAACAGGACTAGCTGCCTTGTATTGGCAAATGAATCCTTCTTATACGGCTAATCAAATTAAAAATTTGATTTTGTCAAATGTAGAAGAGTTGGGTAAAGATGGTATGGATGTCGTCTTTGGAAAGGGAATGGTTATTTCCCCGTGGACCCCACGAAATGCATATACAGGGAAATTAACGTCTAGCGCTACTACAATCACAGGTTCTCATACTAATAGCAATTTAGTTAATGGTGGTGTAAAACATTTTAAATATGTGGCTCCAATATCCGCCAGATACTTGTTTAAAACAACTAATCAAATGAAAACTAATATTCGTGTTTATGATGAAAGCTATAAATTGCTAGGGTTTAGTCCGTATGGAACAGTGACAGGAGTAACGAATGCAGCTGTATTTCTTGATGCTGGAAAAACAGTTTACATTAGTGTTTCCGGAGAAGATGACTCTCAAACAGGTCCTTTTACATTAGAAGTGTATAACTCATCCCCAACTGTAGTTAAGGAGGATTTTGAAGACGCACAATATGCATTTGACTTCTCAGGCGACTGGGTACGTACCAATTTAGATCGATATGATGGCACATACAGTTTTACCAATAAAGATATTTCCGACGGACAACAATCCAGAGTTAGTTTTAATTTAAATATTCCTTCAACTGTCTCTAGTGCAATTTTGTCTATGGATTATAAAGTTAGCACAGAAAGTAACTACGATTTTTTTGAAATTTTCATTGGGGGAATGAAAGTTCTGAGTGTATCTGGTAACGTTCCTTGGACAAAGTTCGAGACTCCGGTTCAATTCGGACTCCATACAATTACTTTGAGGTATGTAAAAGATGGTAGTGGAAGTAGTGGATCTGATTCAGCTTTTGTCGATAATATTACACTAAAATGGTAACGTGCGAGTTTTATCATGACATTTCAAAGAAAGAGAGCTATATTTGAAATCTGAAATGCACCCCTTAAAGT
>NZ_PXZL01000018.1 GCF_003013405.1 Brevibacillus formosus
GTATTCAGTTTTGAAGGAATGAGGCGAAAAGCTGTATTCCCGATTACTTGTAAAAGTAATGGAGAATGCAGCTTTTTTGTATTTCCGCCAGCACATACAAATCTGATTCAAAAAAATACGTGCTCTAATAAAAGGAGCGTGTGCACAGCCGAGATCGGCGAGTATGGTCATGATTGTGATTCCAGTCGATTATGCTATGCTGAATGACATACAGCTTGTTCAAATGAAAGAGGGATCAATATGCTTATTCTTGCAGTGGAGGATGAAAAAGCGCTGCTTCAGACAATTGCAGGAGTCCTGACCGATGAAGGATATCAGGTGGATACGGCAGAGCGCGGAGATGACGGCTTGTTATTGGCGGAACGCGGCATCTATGATTTGTTGGTCCTGGACATTATGATGCCAGGAATGGATGGCCTTTCACTGGTGAGAACGTTGCGTACAAAAGGTATAATGACGCCGGTTTTATTTTTAACGGCAAAAGATAGCGTGGAGTCAAGAGTCGAGGGATTGGATGCCGGAGCAGACGATTATTTGGTCAAGCCTTTTGCGGCAGAAGAATTGACGGCGAGAGTGAGAGCCCTCTTACGCCGACAAGGGAAACAAAACCCAGAAGGCGAGCTGGCATACGGTCCTCTATCGCTGAAGATAAATGAATATGACGGTTTTGTTGATGATGAGCCGATGAAGTTAACCACGAAGGAGTACGAGCTACTTAAGTACTTCTTGCAAAATCGGGAGCAAATATTGACGCGCCAACAAATTTTTGACCGCGTGTGGGGAATTGATTCAGAAGCGAATTACGGAGTGGTCGACTTGTATGTCCACTACCTGCGTAAGAAGCTGGGTGCTTACGAAGGCTTCATCCGAACGATCCGCAATGTGGGCTATATTTTGAAAAAGGAAGACAAATGATGTTTCGAAAAACGAGGATTCGCCTCGTAACGTTGAACGTAGTAGTGGTGCTTCTCTTGCTGAACGGGCTGGGGAGCGCAGTCTACTACACGATGAAGTACCGACTCTATTCGCAGGTGGACCGAGAAATGACCAAAGTCAGTCAAAGACTGGCAGTTGATTCTTTGCCTCGACTCCATCGAATTGAAGACGACCCTTTTCCCTACAACCGTCAGGAGAGGAAAAAATTTAACGATCTGGATCGCCGATATGTTTTGCTCGTTTGGGATAGCTTTGGTCGTGTCATCGGGACCGCATTTGGTGATAGACTGGAGCAAGAGGATTATGCAAAATTCCAGCATAACGGAAAAGCAGACGGAATCGAAACGGAAACAGTGAATGGACAAGTTTACCGCGTACAGACAGTTACTGTTCCGAAAAAGGTTATTGTAGGCAATCGGATACAGACCGCGTACCAGTTTCAACTGATTTACAATCTGGCACCTGAGCAAAACATGCTGGACAGCTTGCTGTACGTCGTCATGATCGGTGACATTATCAGTATTGTCATTGCGATCGTGGTTGGGTGGTTTTTGGCGAGAAGGGCACTAATCCCGATCCAAGTCTCGTGGGAAAAACAACAGCAGTTTATTGCCGATGCTTCTCATGAGCTGAGGACGCCGCTCACGGCGATCATGGTCAATCTGGAGAGGCTTTTTAGACACCCGGACCATACGATTGAGCAGGAAAGTGAAAAAATCATGATTGGGATGCAGGAGGCTAAGCGCTTGAGCAAGCTCGTCTCGGATTTGCTCACACTGGCTCGCAGTGATTCTAACGAGCTGCAGATCATGAATCAGACGCTGCGCTTAGACGAGGTAGCGATCAAATGCACCCGGGTTTTTGCACAACTTGCCATCGCACGGGAAATTCGTCTCGAAACAGACATCCAGCAACCCATTGAGATGGTGGGGGACCAAGAACGTCTGCATCAGCTCATGGTCATCTTGCTGGACAATGCCTTGAAGTACACGAACCAAGATGGCCGGATATATGTCTCTTGCAAAAAGGAAGGCGGCCGTGTTTCGATTCTCGTAAAAGACAGTGGGATCGGGATTTCCAAGGAGGATATTCCGTATTTGTTTGATCGCTTCTATCGGGTGGATAAAATGCGCTCTCGTGCGACAGAAGGCACAGGCTTGGGGCTTTCCATTGCCAAATGGATCGTGGATGCTCACCACGGAAAAATTCAGGTCAGCAGTGAGGTAGGTATTGGAACGAGTTTTTTGGTTACACTTCCAATAAAGTCTTAAATAGAAGGAAAGAACCGTTTTCCCAACGTAGGGAATCGGTTCTTTTTTCAAATAGTGGAGCAATTCCATTTAACATACTTTTATGTTTCGAATATCTCTAAATTGAGGTAAACTATAAGCAGAGAGGAGTGGTTGTACGAATGAACATGACGATCACTAAAGCAGCGGTAGCATGGTTTCGGGAAGAATGGGGATGCAAAGAAGGAGACAGCATTCGTTTTTTTGTCCGGTACGGAGGCGTTAGTACGGTTCAGGATTCATTTTCGATGGGGATTGCCAAAGAGTTGCCGAATGAAATCGGCATTTCGACAGTAGAGGATGGCATCACATTTTATATGGAAAAAGATGAGCTGTGGTATATGAATGGAAAAGGGTTGATTGTCGATTATCGACCAGAGACAGACGAAGTAGATTTTAAGCTGGATTGAGCAAAGAAAATGGTAGAACATACTCCGTATTAAAAGCCTCTATGGAGTAGATAACTGGCGCCTGGAGAAGCTCAACAGTCTGTAGTTTCAAGGCTTTACAAAAAACGCTAATAGGATCAGGGTGCTGCTTCGAGAATTTAGAATGGCTCACAAAAAGGGGCTGTCTCATAAGTCGGTTTTTCGGCTTAGAGACGCCCCTTTTGCATTTCACAAACGTTGATATATCCATGTTCCTGATGTTTAAATTTCAGCGGATTTGCCCTTTTGGGACAGCCCCCTCTTATTTGGCTGGCCAACCATCTTTCACTCCTCGAAAGGTATCGCTGTCCTCTTGGATGACTGCGGCTTGTGGTGTGAAAGAACCATCGTTGTTGACAACAATCGACGATAATCACTTCCTAAGACCTATGAAAAAACCAGGGAAAACGGCACTAAGGCATGTAGATATATTTATCTATTGGAAATATATTCAAGGTAGTAATATTATCTTCCAAACTATCTAGTGAATTCTAGCTGGATATCTACTTGGCCTCATCTGTTTTACGAGAGGATGGCTTGAACACATGAAAAAACGAAGAAAATGGCTTTATTTATTTGTACCGATTGGTTTTCTGGGAGTCATTTCTCTGTATGCGGCTTTGATGTACCAGCCCCTTCTTTTTGTTTTCGGCGATCAATTTTTCCGCAGAGACGATTGGGAAAGAATTAAGCCTAAGTATTTCCAAGGGGTAGCGTACTCAGCGGACGAGGAGGTAAGGCTGCTGGAACAACTGAGCTTGGAAGAATTGATCCTTGATATTGGAAAACAGATGGGGGTAAAGACGGATGAGCGTCTGATTGAAGAACAATTAAAACAACTGGGCAGCACGAAAGCGGAGCGTGAAGAAACGTTGCGCCAGATGAACATGACGGAAGAGGACAGCATTCAAAACATAAGACGGGCGATGATTGGTTTTGAAGTGAAAAAGATCGTGACTCGGGATGTTGTGGTGACACAAGAAGAAGTAGAAAGATTTTACCGGGAACAAATCGAGTCTTTTCGCATTCCCGAACTGCGAACCATTTATTATGTACGGGCTAAAAATGGCGACAAGCTCTTGTTGGACAAGCTGAAAGCAGCATCAGCGGAACGTTTTCAATCCCTGCTGAAGCAATATAGCGAAGATCCCGAGGGGCGTGCCGGATTGCATGAACTGGTCGCTCAGTCTCAAATGTCCGAGCATTATAACGAGATGATCGCGAAGGCCGTGTTTCACTCTCCCGTAATGCGGATTGTTGGCCCTTTTGAGAGCCAACAGTGGACCTATTGGTTTTTCCCTGCTGAAGTCATGCCGCCAAGAACACAGACCCTCCCGGAAGTAAGCCAAAAGATACAGCAAATCATTTATCTAGAGAAAGAATCCGTGGTGTACCGTAAGTGGCTCGAGTCACAGAAGAAATCTAACAATTACCTGTTTTTGCCTGAGAATTTGCAAAGGAATAAATTTTTGGCGTTTTGGAGTGACTTACGCCTTCTTTTCAATTCGTAAGTCTTTCGAATAAATAAAAATGATAAAGGAGAAATTACCATGAAAGTAGGAAAACTGTTGTTGACTGCACTCATTTGCTGTAGCTTGACGGGGATGGCCGCTCCCGCATTTGCGGAGAAGGAAATTGCCGACGAGCCTATGTGGGACAGCGCACCCGCACCAAAAAATTACAGCCCGGAAAAGAAGAAAGCAGCCGAAGAGATGGTTATTAACCAAAAATCTTTCACTCTTGCAGCGAATCCAATCATCGTGATCGACCCTGGACACGGTGGAGATGATCCAGGAGCATTGGGCAACGGTTTGAAAGAAAAAGACCTGACTTTGGACATAGGCCTTCGATCCAAAAATTACATCGTTGCCAACTATCCGGCTACGGTTTACATGACGCGAAGCTCTGATACAACGGTTGCTCTGTCTACCCGAGCCTCTTATGCCAATTCCAAAAACGCCAATTTTTTTGTCTCCATGCATATCAATGCCGCATCCCTTTCCTCGGCCAATGGAGTAGAAACTTACAATTACCCCGGATCGACAACCGGAAGGCGATTGGCAACGGAAACGTACAACCAATTAAGAAATTCGTTTTCAAATGACAGGGGAGTCAAAGAAGCAGAGTTTTACGTATTAAAATACACCAACATGCCGGCATCTTTAGGAGAGACCGGATTTATTACGAATGCGAGTGACGCATCCCAGCTTGCGCAAAGTTCCTTCCGTCAAACGCTTGCCACCCAATACGCTACCGGGATGCACCGTTACTGGTGGGGATTCTAAACAAATGATTGCAGCTAACCATGCCTTGAAACGGGATCCAGCTGTATAAGGCACAAACCACTCGAATTACGAAGAGGGGCTGTCTCATAAGTCGATTTTTCGGCTTAGAGACGCCCCTTTTGCATCTGGAACAGCCATTTGGATCGGCCGCATTCGGGAAAAAGAGGATCTGGGATATTTTTCATTTTATACTTAACAAATAAAAATGTTTGTTATATTATGAATACATACCAAATCGAAAAAGGAGGAAGGGATATGCGGTTACTCGATTCGTATTTGGAGCTTGGAGTTGTGGGTATGGCACGTGCAGGTGCATCGGGATGGTTCGGAGGGCACTACGGGGCAGCTCTTCTGGCCGGATACTACATGAATCAGGAGCACGATCTGCCAGAGCATGTAAAAGAAGGTATAGAGCGGACCTGCGAAGCATACCGCGAATTAAAGCCGGAATGGTTTGTTCCTTTGGATCAAGAAGAGCAAGCAGACCCCTCCTTATTACAGCTTGTCATCGACGGGCTACGGAATAATGTGAAACAGCTCCGGACATCGGGACATGGCCTCGCATTAGGTGTGATGGCATTAAAAGCATTGCGGCAACGACCTGATTTGATCAGACCGAGTGTGGTGGACGGACTCGTGACACTGCTGCAGAAGACGACAGAGGATCGACCGAATCGTTACTGGGGCATTCCCAATTATTTTGAAATCACCGTAGAGGATGTAAAAGCGGAAGTAGCCCCATACGATACGACGCTCGAAATGACAAAAAGAATTTTTGATGAGCTGGATACCATCGTGCCAGGACGTACAATTGAAGGGGTACACTATTTCTTTGCAGGTGAAGTCGAGCATAATGTGACGCATGGTCATGCGTTGACCGATTTAGAACGGTTCGGCTACCACGATTTGGTGCAGGCAGGGATGGCAAACCATCGCATCCAAATGTACCTCGATCGACAAATGCCCGAGTTTGTGTTGGAGGATGAAGTAAGGGAGCCCGCGTTTACCGAAATCTTCTCACCTGCATACTGGGAGAAAACATACACCGACCCACATGCATTGAAGGTTCCTTATGCTGCACTTGATTTGCTCAAGCGGCTTCCAGCAGAAGAGCGACCGGCAGCAGAGCGCAGCGTATGCAAGCTGTTGACTATCATGGTATAAGAACATAAAAAACAGGGAGGCCAAAGGGGCGCTCCCTGTTTCCTTTCAGGAACTCGACTACCAGGAAGGGATCAGGGTAGTCGTCGACTCACGGTTTGCCAAATAGCTTTTATGCTCGATCAGGGCATTGCGAATGGCAGACTCATTGATGTCAAAACCGATCCCTGGTGTTGTCGGTACAGCCAGCATACCAGGTGCTGCAAAATCGATGACAGGTGTCACGATATCCTCCGCAAAGTAACGATGTGAAGGGGATGTGTCGCCAGCAATCGTGAAGTTGCTAAGCGAGGCCATCGCGATGTTGTGCGCTCGTCCAATTCCTGCCTCCAGCATTCCTCCGCACCATACAGGTACGCCGCGTGTCGCACACAGGTCATGAATCTTCTTGGCGTCGGTCAGACCGCCTACGCGACCGATCTTGATGTTGATTATCCGGCAACTGCCGAGCTCGAGTGCTTTGCGGGCATCTTCCACCGTATGAATACTTTCGTCGAGGCAGATCGGCGTTTTCAGCTCTCTTTGCAAGGTCGCATGGTCGATGATGTCGTCATGGGCCAAGGGCTGTTCAATCATGATCAAACCGAAGCTATCCAAAGCCTTCAGCATCTCCATGTCTGCCAGCGTATACGCAGAGTTTGCGTCCGCCATCAGCGGAACGTCTGGTCCAAATGTGTTGCGGATCGCACGCATTGGCTCGACATCAAAGCCCGGTTTGATTTTCACTTTGATCTTTTTGTAGCCGTCACGGATGAAGCCTTCTACGCGTTGCAGCAGTTTTTCGATGGTCGGCTCGATTCCGATACTTACACCGACGTCAATCGTCGTACGAGCTCCGCCCAATGCTTGAGAGAGGGAGATGCCGTTCATTTTGGCGTACAAATCCCAGACGGCACCTTCTAAAGCGGCTTTAGCCATGTGGTTGCGGCGCATCCAGGAGAAGAGGCGGGATACATCATCAGGATGCTCGATCTCCCGTGAAAACAGCTGCGGGATCAAATACTTTTCGAGCATGTACCAGACCGTATCGACATCCTCCTCGTTGTAAACAGGGACGTCCATTGCGACGCTTTCGCCGAAGCCGACATGGGCACCGCTATACGCACGCACCAGAATGCATTCCTTGTGGGTCTCGACTCCCATGCTCGTTTCAAAGGGGGAGTTCAACGGAATTTTGATTCGTTGCAGGTCCACGCGTTCGATTTTCATGTTCATCTCTCCTTAACCGTTCATTTGGATTGTTGCTCAAACGTTTTCAATACCGTTCTTGCCAAAATCTCAATGCCGTCTAGCAGTGCTTCTTTTTCAAAAGTCATCTGCGGATGATGAAGTCCTGGTGTTAGACCACAGCCTAAGCCAAGCATGGTCGCCCGAAGCTGTGGACGTTCCTTGGTATAGTAGTGGAAGTCTTCCGCGCCCGGTGTCTGAATCGGCGGTTCGAGCTTCTCTGCCCCCAAGGCTTGGGTAATGGCATCCGCCATGATCAGTCTCGCTTCTTCGTTCACTTCCGCCGCATAGACGCGTTCGGTGATCTCGTAAGACAGCTCTACTTCATACAGACGGGAAACGTGCTGCAAAATGTGCTCGACACGGGCAAATAGGGCGTGAATGACTTCATTCGTCTGTGCCCGCAGGTCCAAGTGGAACTGTGCTGAGCCCGGAATGATATTGCTGCTTTTGCTGCCGGCTGCAAGCTGCGTCATTTTGACGGAATAAGGGACGAGAGGATCGAGATGAATGCCTTTTAACTGCTCGACTATTGCTGCGGCTACCTCGATAGCGTTAACTCCGAGGTGAGGCCGGGCGCCATGAGCATCGGCACCCTTGATTTGCCCGAATACTGTGCCTGCCGCCCCATGCAGGATAGCAGAAGCAGCTGTGCCGCGCGGGATTTCCTGAATGGGACGAAGATGGACACCGTACAGAAAATCAATATCGTCCACTACTTGCTTGTTCACCATCGCAAGTGCACCATTTCCGCTTTCTTCTGCTGGTTGGAAAATGAGCTTTAGGCGACCAGGGAGCTGGACATCCATTGCTTGCAATACCATGAGGACGCCTAATGCCATGGTCATATGCGCATCGTGTCCGCAGGAATGGTTTGCGGTAAAGACGCCGTTTACTTCTTGCCAGAGTGCGTCCATGTCTGCCCGTACGCCTACAGTCAATTTTCCAGGCGTCAGATCGCCCCATTCGCCAACAACTCCCGTCACGTCGTCAAAGGTAGTGACGCGGCAATGGTGTTTTTTCAAGAAGTCAGCGATAAACGAGGTAGTCTGTACTTCCTCCCAGCTTATCTCTGGATGCTGGTGTAAATGCTCGTATAGAGAAAAAATGGCGGGCTGCAATTGTTTGATCGTTGTGCGCATGGTTCCTCCATCGGTTTGTTCGTGAGTAGTCGAAAAGTGAAGCGAAGGCTACGCCAATCCACTTGACGCAGCCAATTTTAAGAAAAGCTCTTTTGTTACGAAACGCCGATTGTCACTGCTACAATGAGCGCGATCGAAGCGATTATGGCCCAACCAGCTAGCAGCTTCCAAATGAATTTGACCCATTTCTCATACGGAATGCCTGCAACAGCCAGATAGCCCATTAACGCGGACGAAGTCGGGATAATGGAGTTGGTTACCGCATCGCCGTATTGGAAGGCAAGGACCGCTATCTGACGTTGGATGCCGAGCAGATCCGCAATCGGCACCATGATCGGCATCGTAGTTGCTGCCTGTCCACTGCCGGAAGAAATGAAGAGATTGAGAAAGGCTTGAATCACAAACATAGCCAAGACGTTTACGGCATCTGGCAAATGACCAATCGCCGAAGTCAGACTGTTAATCATCGTATCGATAATTTTTCCGTCTTCCAGGACGACCGTGATCGCGCGGGCAAAACCTACGATCAACGCGCCAAACGTAACGGCTCTCGCACCAGCGACGAAGGAATCAAACAGCGTATTGACTGACAAACCTCCGACGAGACCAGCAACAAGGCCCATGATCAGGAAGGAAGCGGTAAGCTCGGTCAGGAACCATTCGAACTTGAATACACCGTATACGTTGAAGGCGAGGCCACAGACCATTACCAGGAACACGAGCTTGTGACGCGCATTCAAATCTGGGATGTCTACTGTTGCCTGTTCTTGACTAGCGTGATTCTCTACGCCATAAAGCACACTCTTGGTTGGGTCTGCTTTGACACGATACGCATACCGCATGACGTACCAGATGGCAAAAGCGAGGACGAAGACATACACAACAGCACGAAAGGTAAGACCAGAGAAGAGCGGCAATTGCGCGAGCGACTGCGCCACCCCAACTGTAAATGGATTGATCATCCCACCCATGAAGCCGGCTGCCGCCCCCATGGTGATCATGGCTGTACCTGTTACGGCATCAAAGCCCATTGCACGAGCCAGCGCGATACCGATCGGAACGAAGATGATGCTTTCTTCTGCCATTCCCATCGTAAAGCCACCGATGGAGAAGAGGAACATGGAAGCAGGAATGAGCAGCTTTTCCCGACCCTCCAAGTGTCGGACACCTTTATTGATCCCGGCTTCAATCGCTCCGGTCTGGCGGATGATTCCGAATACACCGCTTACAATAAAGATGTAGAAAATGATTTGCGCGCCTTTTTGCATCCCTTCTGGAATCGCTTTGAACATGTCAAAGAACGAGACCGGATCACTTTCTACAGAATGGTAGCTGCCGTTGACGACGATGGTTTTGCCTGAGGCAGCGTCCTTGACGCGATCGAACTCACCAGCGGGGAGCACGTAGGAAGCCAGGGCGGCCAAAATGATGATGATAAAGAGGATGGCATAGGTATGCGGCACAGAAAAACGTTTCTTTGCAGGTTTCAATGGATGTGTAGACATGAGGTCACCTCGCTTTTTTTTGTTTATGACAAGCAAGGGTCGTGCCAAGTGTCGAAATTTCCCGAATATAAGCGTTTTCAGTAGATTTTCATAGGCTAGGTAAGGGAAGAAAACGAGCTTTAGGAATGTTTATTAGGTTTTATGCAGCCTAATACATCCTATTATTCATTGGGCGGAAGCTAAATCCGCCCGTGTTTTCGCAACAATTCGATACCCGCGGGGGTGATGGAGGTTCCTTGTCGGGTCGTTCCTGAACGAACCAAACCTTGCTGCTCTAGCAGTTTCAGCTTGTGTCGCAGTGCGCTCTCTGTCCAGCCTACGGATTGCAGTTCAGGAGAGTGCGCCAATTGATAACGTCCGACTGGTTTGTTGGACACGTAATAATGATGCAAGCAATACAAAATATCCAGGTCGCGGTTGTCGTCCAATTGGGGGATAGAAGCCGTCTGCTGCTTTTGAAACAGGCTATCCGTCAAACGTTTGGGGAGATCCTGGATACCGATGACAGGATGCTCGCTTACCGTAATGGCATAGTCGACGACATTTTTCAGTTCGCGAATGTTCCCCCGCCAGTCATGGCGATAGAAAAGCTCCATGACTTCTGGCGACCATGTTTTGCGAATGCCTTGCTGCTCCAGATGCTCATCGATAAGAAGGGGAATATCGCTGATCCGCTCACGCAAAGCGGGAATTTGGATCGGCAGGACAGCCAAGCGATAGAACAGGTCCTCACGAAAGCTTCCTTGGGAAACAGCGTCTTCCAAATCGCGATTGGTAGCGGCGATGATGCGGCAATCCACAGAGAGAATGCCTGTACCGCCCACACGGATGACCTGCTTTTCTTGCAGCACGCGAAGCAGCTTGACCTGAATGGCTCCAGAGATGTCCCCCACCTCATCGAGAAAAATCGTCCCACCGTCCGCTTGCTCAAACAGACCGGGCTTTCCGCCTTTTCGTGCTCCTGTAAAGGCACCGTCTTCGTAGCCGAACAGCTCGCTCTCCAGCAGGTTTTCCGGCAAGGAGGCACAGTTGATTGCGACAAAGGGGCCGTTTTTGCGTAGCGAGTGCTGATGAATGGCATGGGCGAACAGCTCTTTTCCCGTCCCGTTTTCGCCTGTCAGCAGAATCGTTTGATTGTTTCTTGCCATTTTTTTGCCGAGCTCGATGGCTTGGAGCAGCGGTTGGCTTTGTCCTTTGATATCGGAAAAGGAGTAGGTGGCTGTATGGCCGCGCAACGTAAGCGTGGTTCGCAAGCGCTGGATTTCAGTCACGTCTTTTAGCGTACAAACGAAGCCTAAATGCTCATGCCTGCGGCGGATGCTTTGACTGCTGACGATAAATTGCTTGTGATCAATGGTTACGAGGGCGTCCTCCTGATCTTCCTGCTCAAAAAAGGGCTGAAGCAAGCTATGCTCCTTCATCACCGTGTACGGTTGTCCAACAATAGAGGATGCGTGTGGACAAAACAGCTCAACGGCGACGTCGTTTATAAACGTAATGAGCCCTTGTTCGTTGCAAGCGATCACGGGGTCTTTGACTGCCTGAAAGGTAGATTGCAGCTGGCTGTTGAGCTTCTGTACTTCTGCGTAGGAGGTGCCGAGCATTTTTGCGAGCTCAGACATTTCTAAAATGAAGGAAGACAAGTATTCACGCTCCCATTCACTGGGCACGCCTACCTTGCGACCGATATCAATCAAGTCATGAATGTTGATTTTGCGAAATCCGAGATCAATAACCTCCACGTGAGGAGGCAGCGGTACATCCGCGATGCTCATAATGATTGCGTACTGAAATTCGAGATCATCAAATGTACAGCCAGGGTGAAAAGGAACGTAATTGATATGATCGACGTTCGCTTCTATTAAATTTTGGATGACCTCTTGTGCCGTTACGGGCGAATTGTTCATGACAGGGACGGTCGTCCCAGGAGGAATCTGCATCAGCGCTTTCATTTTGCGCAGCTCGAAAAAACGGTTTAAAACCGTGATGGGTACGGAGTCAGCGACAGCTTGACGGGCAACTGTGTACAGCTCCGGGGATTTGGTTGTGATAAAGACATGATCGACTCCGCTCAAATCGGGAATGTGCTCATGGCTAGCGTAACCGATGACTTTGCAATACGGTTCGAAATAAGCCCGCAGTTCTTTTAGCAAAAATTCGAGAGTGTCCGTTCCTTTTGCAATCAAGACAATGGTGTGGTCCATGCTGCACCGCCTTTGCTCAAACAATCGTGAATGTTTTGTAATCTCATGATAGCACAATGCCTGGCTGTAATCGGATGGATTCGCTTGTATAGAGAGGAAAGACAAGGATTGATTTGCGGGTGGGGAAATGTGTTTTAATAGAAGGTAGGGAAGATCGAAAAGGAGCAGGAGGAATCAGCATGGAGGACAGATTGGTTCCAGAGGTGCTGCAAATGATTGGGGAAGTCGTGCCAGACGGGGTATCGATCGCAATCTCGGACGGCTCACAATACTTGTACTATCAACCGAGTTCCAATATTGACTTGAAAATTACGCCAGGGGATCTCGTTCCCATTGGCTCCGCTACACATCAAGCGCTCATGGAAATGGGAAAAGTGGGGCATCAGGTGGAGAGTCGTATTTTTGGTGTGCCGTACTATGGACTCTCGCTTCCATTGGTGCGAAATGGTCAGGTCGTGGGCTGTATTACCGCCATCTATCCGCCTCAAAACGTTCCGCTCACAAATCCGGAGCCGCGTCTATCGTTTTTGGTCGGAAAAGGGGAGGACGGCTGGTTGCCTATTCCGTTAACGGAGATCATCTATATCAGCTCTCATGAAGGAAAAACGCTTCTGCATACGGCTAGTGGATCATATGCGAACAAATACAACATGGCTGAACTGGAGTACATGCTTCCGCAAGAGCGATTTGTTCGTTGTCATCGTTCGTATTTCGTCAATATGGAATCAATCGGCTTTATTCACCCGCATTTTCATTCGACGTTTTTATTGGAGATGAAGGACAAGCAAAAGACAAGAGTTCCTGTGAGTCAGTCGTACGCCAGCTCGTTTCGGCAATTGCTCGGCTTCTGAAATATCTGATAAATGAGAATGGTTCGCTGCCGTTTTTTCTTGATAGCCGCGTAAAAATTCTGTTTTGTTGAAAATCGAGTGCCCGCTCAGAATCCATGTGCTAGTGTAAAAGCAATAAAGATGGCATGGGAGGTCACAATGATGTGGGAGCGCTTACGCGATAAACGACTGGCAGATAAAATCGTGACGGCTGAGGTAGCAGCAGGATGGATTGAGGATGGCATGACGATCGGGTTAAGTGGTTTCACGCGTGCTGGTGATGCCAAGGTCGTGCCGCTCGCATTGGCTGAGCTGGCGAAAAAAGAGAACAAGCCTTTTGGCGTAAACGTATATACAGGAGCTTCACTCGGCTCCGATGTAGATGCCGTGATGGCGGAAGCAGGGATCATCAACAAGCGATTGCCGTTTCAAGCAGATCCGGTCATGCGCAAAAAAATCAACGATGGCAGCATGATGTTCGTTGACCAGCATTTGTCGCATACAGCGGAAGCGATTCGCCAGGGAGCGATAGACGCTATTGATTATGCGATTGTGGAAGCGGTTGCAATTACAGAAGAGGGCATGATCATTCCGGCTACGTCCGTGGGGAACTCTAATATTTTCGTGGAAAATGCCAAGCATGTCATCATTGAGTTGAATATGGCTCAATCGGTGGAGTTGGAAGGCATCCATGATATTTATACACCTGCAAAACAAGGAGAGCGTGAACCGATTCCGCTCACGTCCGTGGATCAGCGAATGGGCACAGCAGGGATTCCCGTCGATCCAGATAAAGTAAAAGGGATTGTCCTGACGAATCAGTTGGATTCTCCGTCGACGATTGTGGAGCCGGACGAAGAAACGGCGCAGATTGCCGCACATCTGATCGAGTTTTTGCGTCAGGAGGTAAAAGAGGGACGCTTGCCGAACAATCTCGCGCCATTGCAATCGGGAATTGGATCGGTAGCGAATGCGGTTTTCAACGGATTTTTGGATTCGGAATTCACGGATCTGACTGTCTTTTCGGAAGTGTTGCAGGACGCGGTGTTTGATTTGCTTGATGCAGGTAAAATTTCGTTTGCCTCAGGCTGTTCGATCACGCTGACGGCTGACAAGATGAAGCATGTCACCGAAAATTTTGCCCAATACCGTGACAAGCTGCTGTTGCGTCCGCAAGAAATCACGAACCATCCGGAGCTGATTCGCCGCCTCGGTCTGATTGCGATCAATACTGCGATTGAAGCGGACATCTACGGCAACGTCAACTCGACCAATGTATCGGGTACGCGAATGATGAACGGCATCGGCGGCTCTGGTGATTTTGCGCGCAATGCACGTCTGGGCATCTTCGTAACCAAGTCGATTGCCAAAGGTGGAAACATCTCGAGCATCGTTCCGTTTGCCTCCCATGTGGATCATACCGAGCACGATGTAGATGTTATCGTCACCGAGCAAGGCTTGGCAGACCTGAGAGGCTTGGCTCCGCGTCAAAGGGCCATCAAAATTATCGAGAATTGTGCGCATCCGATGTACCGCGATCAATTGATGGCGTACTACGAGGAAGCACTCACACGCGGTGGGCATACCCCGCATGTATTGGAAAAGGCATTCTCCTGGCACGTACGTTACGCGCAGGAAGGCACGATGCTTGCGAAAAAGCCAGCGTTGGTTTAGGCGATGGAATGATGAGCAAAAAATGATGCTGGAGGAAGAGAAAATCTTCTGATCTTGCTTTTGACCAAACAAAAAAGAGGCTCCGCTGAATCAGGGCGAAGCCTCTTACTTTTGTGTATCGCGAAATTGCTATTTTTGCCGTACATACTGCTCGTCCCTCATGAACAGACGCCAGAAATAAATAAAACCGGGTACGAGAATCGCAAAGCCGACCATATAACAAATGAACAGAGCGTGGAACGTATCCGGATGTGTAAAGCTGGATTCAATCGTCACTTGGGGATAGACGATATAGGGGAGGCGCGCTGCACCGTACGCATAGCTAGCGAGCAGGTATTGTGTTGTGGCGACAATGACCGCAATCCGCGGAAGATGGATGCCGAAGTATCGACGGTCTTGGGGCAGCATGAGAGATATATAACTAATGAAAAAGCAGACGGCCGATGCAATAAGCCAAGGCAAATAGTCGAGAATGCGGTCATATAGCCATTTTGCCTCTATCTGCATCGTGAGCACGGTAACCAATGCCGCAAGCAGCGTAATCGGCCCCAGTAGCACTGCATCCCTGCGGTAAACAGCGAAGGCTTGTTTTTCACCAGCGACGAAGGAGTAGTCCGCGAGAAGCAGCGACGAGAGGTAGAGTGTGCTGCTGATGGCAAGACCAATGAAAGAATAGACGTGCGGGCTGGTCAAAAACAGTCCCCAGTCGAGATACTCTACACCATTGATCGTCCGAGACAACCCGCCCTGCGTCACAGGAAGCACGCTGATTAACAGAGCCGGCACCAATATCCCGGTAACGCCGGAGACGATGCTGAGCATCTTGTCATACTTGTAAATCAGATGCGAAAACACCATGAATGTACTGCGGATCAGGATCAATAACACCACGAGACATCCGGGAACCAGCAGCAGGCTCGCCAGCGTGTAGGTCGCGCCAGGGAAAAAGGTAACGAGGGCGACAACAATTAACACGATAAAGACATTCACGACCTCCCAGGAGGGCGAGAGGTAGCGATTGGCGATTTGGGTGGCTTTGGTTTTTTCTCGATTCAAATAAATCATCGACCAAAAACCTGCACCGAAGTCGAAGGAGGCCGCGACGGAATAGATGACGACGAAAATCCAGAGCAGCGTAATGGCAATAATCGTGTCGGTCATGCCGTTCCTCCGTCCACTTTCGGCTGTTCTGGCGGATCGAGCTCCAAGGGATGGCGGCCAAAATAGCTGCGGAATACGAGCAGCGTGACGATAGCGAAAAATACGTACACCGAGAGGAAAATCCAGAACAGGGTAGAGATGCCTGCTGCTTGGGTAGCGGCATCTACTGTTTTCATCACACGATAAACCACCCATGGCTGGCGCCCAGTGCAGGCAAAAATCCAGCCGAATTCGATGCCTAACAAGGCGAGCGGCCCACTTGCGACAAATACCCAGAGAACCCAGCGTGGAAATTGAGAGCGCTTCAGCAACTTCTTCCAAGCGAAGCCGATGAAGCCTACAAAGATCAACAAGCTGCCGATAATGACCATCCCGTTAAAAAGCGTATGGACGTAGAGTGGAGGCCACAGCTCCTTTGGAAAGTCGTCCAGACCGACCACGACCTCGTCAAAGCGATTGGCTGCAAGAAAGCTGAGCGCCCATGGAATCTCGATAGCGTATTTGACTTCTTTCGTCTCGGGATCGGTAAAGCCGCCAATTGCGAGTGGGGCATAGGCTTGTGTTTCAAACAGTCCTTCGGCAGCGGCCAGCTTTTCCGGCTGGTATTTATGCAAAAGCTGCGCGGATTCATGACCGTTCAAGGCGGTTAAAAGGGAAAAGGTGCCGCCCACGATTAAACCGGTCAAGAGTGCCTTTTGATGATACAAATAAACCCGACTGCCTTTTTCGGCGCGCAGCATTTTCCACGCTGCTACTCCTGCGACGATGAATGCCCCCGTCATATAAGCAGAGACAGTTACATGACCTGCCGTCACGAAAAAGCTGGGATTGAAAAAAGCTTTCCACGGGTCCACGTCGACGATCTGCCCATCAACCATCCGAAAGCCAGTTGGCGTGCCTTCAAAGGCGTGGACATTCGTAATCAGGATGGCGGAGGCCGTCGCACCAAGCAAAACCATGAACAAGCTCAGCAAACGCATGTTGCGGGATAGGCGGTGAGCCGCGTAGACGTAGATGGACATAAATAAAGCTTCCACGAAGAAAGCGAATATTTCGATCTGAAAAGGCAGCGAGATCACCTTTCCGACAATCTCCATGAACCCAGGCCATAACAGGGAAAGCTGGACCCCAGCAATCGTTCCAGACGGGATCGCTACACCTAGCAAGATCGCCTGGGCTTTTGTCCAGCGTTTGGCCATGATCTCGTAATCGCGGTCACGCGTCCGCCAAAAGAGGAGCTCCACCAGCAAGATCATGAGTGGGAGACCAACGCCCATGGTCGCAAAAATAATGTGAAAGGCCATAGTCGTCCCGAATATGGCTCTGGTCATCACGATATCTTCCACGTTCAACTTCCTTTCTGATCGGCACCAAAAATTGTTAACGATTTCCTCGTTAATGTCCCATGAGGAGGCGGAGTTTATACGAAAAAGACCGTCACAAAAATGTGACGGCCGGGCTTGATGATAGGATAAGGGCGTTTGGAAGAGTAGATTATTTACGATAAAGTGGATAATCAACCTCAGTTGGTACTTGAATCAACACCAGGCGGAGCGGAGCATCCGTTGATGCTGTGTAGATGGCTGTGCTGCTTTCCTCGGAGGAGAGAACGACAAAGTCACCTTTGGTTGCCGGGGTGTGATTCTCGCTGACAGTTGCTTTCTCTGCAACGCTTCCGTTCCCTTCCACTATAACGACTGCATGAGCATAACCAGCCGGGAGTTCTTTTTCATACGATTTTCCAGCGGGAATCGTGATGTCGCTCATCGAGGAATCCGTAACCAACTGAATGGGCGCAGACGATCCGATGATGTGTTTCACTTGCACTCCATCAACATCCTCAGACGGAAACTCCTCATGATCATACTGATTGTAAGTCGGCGGTTGCTTTGTTGTTTGCGCGAGATGCGGTTCAAACCAGATTTGAAACATTTCCGTATCCTTGCCAAGTTCTTCTGCATGGTACGCGCCTGAACCGGTTTGCATAATCTGCGCGCCGCCTGTTGACACCTCTTGAAGATTTCCAAGCGTGTCCCGATGTCCGACTGTCCCTGTGAGGACGTATGACAAAATTTCAAAGCCGGAGTGAGGGTGCAGCGGAATCTCAAATGTCTTCAATGATTTTGCCCATGCCCAGTAAAAAAGTGGTCCTACCCGTTTGACAACGGAGCCTTCATGAGGGAAGCCAATTGGTTTATTCTCTACGATTTCACCGTCGCCAAAATGTCCTTTTGCTTGCTCGTTCTGTGTATAGACGCGGATTTCCATCTGATGTTCCTCCCTTAGTACGATTGCTGGCTTACGGGTTGTAAGGAGTTACTATTAAAACAAAATGTATGCGCCCGGACCGATCAACGCCACACCAATAACAACTGCGATTAATGTCAGGTTGTATTCGTATCCGTTTTGTGTGACCCAATATCCATTTTGCCCGTGTACCTTCAGAATGGCAACCAGCATTGTGAAAGCAAGCAGAATAGCACTTGGCCAGATTCCTACGCCTGCCGCAAACATCAGACCGCCAACGAGCTCAGACAATCCAGCGACAAAGGCCATCATTACGCCAGGTTTCACTCCAATGGACTCCAGCCAGCCGCCTGTTCCTTTCAAACCATAACCACCAAACCAGCCAAACAACTTCTGTGTACCATGACCTGCAAACGTCAAACCAATGACCAAACGAATTAACAACAATCCAGTATCCAACACTTTTCATCTCTCCTTAATTACTTTTAATTAGTATATCTTTATTTTGAGATAATTGTCCAAAAAGGCTGGCGGGCCTTAGAAGGATTCCGCCAGTTTTACTGCTTTTTCTACACCAGCTGCAACGAGCTCAGCTGCTTTGTCTTGGAATTGGTTGTGACCTTCTACGATCACTTCCGATACATTGCTGATGCCCCAGAAGCCGAGGAGCGTGCGAACGTATTTGTTTGCCATTTCAAGCTCAGCCATAGGTCCTTCGGAATAAACGCCACCGCGTGCGCTCAACAGAGCTACTTTTTTGTCGCCCATCAGACCAACTGGACCTTCAGCTGTGTACTTGAATGTTTTGCCTGCTTGGGAGAGGTAATCCATGTACGAGTGCAGAACTGCAGGAACAGTGAAGTTCCACATTGGGAAAGCAAATACGATTTTGTCTGCTGCTGTAAACTGGTTCAGGTATTTGTTAACCAAGTCAGCACGTTTTTGCTCATCAGCAGACAGCTCGATGCCGTTTCCTGCTTTCCACATAGCAGTCAGCATGTCGTTACCGTAATAAGGGAGGTTTTCAGCAAACAGATCCAGCTCAACGATTTCGTCATTTGGATGTGTTTCTCTGTATGCTTTCGTGAAAGCTTCGTACAGCTTTACACTTGTAGCCTGCTCAACTGGGCGATCGTTTGCTTTAATAAAAAGTACTTTACTCATGAAAATCTTAATCCCCTTCCGTTTAGTAAGTCGCTAACTTTTAATGTATAAATCTTGATTTTAAGATTATTACGTATCGGATCTTTTGTCAACACTTTTTTAAAACAATTGTGGTGAAGAGAGGGGGGCTGCTCATCTAATAAGTAGCCTGAGCAGTTCGTCCCAGCTTTTTTAGCAGCTCGATTGCTTGACGCTGTTCTTCTGGTGTGAGACCTTCCATCGCTTTCTCAATGGCACGTTGATGAGGAGGGAAGATTTCAGACAAAAATTGATGCCCTTTTTCAGTGAGTTCCGCAAAAATGACGCGGCGGTCCTCCGAACAGGGCTTGCGAATGAGCAGTTGCTTCTTTTCGAGTTTGTCCACGACGTATGTGATGTTTCCGCTGGAGATCAAGATTTTTTCGCCAATTTGCTGCAATGGTTGAGGACCTTTATGAAATAATACCTCTAGTACCCCGAATTCAGTTGGATTAAGTCCATGCTCGCGAATGTGACGATTGGAGTGAGCGGTAACCCAGTTGTATGACCTTGATAAAACGACAAAAAGATCGAGGGGATCATTTCGCAGTGGTTTGTCAGACATACGGACCCTCCTTTATATCGAAATTTAGATATCTTTAATTTAAGATAATCCTACATGATCGTATTCCTGTTTGTCAAATTAAGATAAAAAATAAAATGCAAAACACATCTGTACAAACAATTGTCCTCGTGATAAACTTTTGTTTGTAAACGAGCTGTGAAAGCGTAACAGAAGAAAGGAGGATGACCGTGGAAAAAGACATGCAGATCCTTCATCATATCCGGCAAAATCCTTTTATCACGCAACAGGAGCTGGCTGATCTAATTGGCATCTCACGTTCAGCGGTAGCTGGCTACATCGCACAGTTGACCAAGCGCGGGGAAATCAAAGGACGGGCTTATGTACTTCGTGATGAAGGAATGATTGCTTGTATCGGTGGGGCCAACCTCGACCGCAAAGCACGCGGCAAGCAGCAGGTGCGTCTACACTCATCCAATCCCGTAACGATTATGGAATCGTGTGGAGGAGTGGCACGGAATATCGCGGAGAACCTCGGTCGTCTTGGCTGCAATACGTCACTCATTACGAGTGTTGGTGAGGATAAAGAAGGCGAATGGCTCTTGCAGGAGACGAAAAAGCACGGGGTGCACATCAGCCAAGTGTGGAGATTGCCTACACAACGGACGGGAACGTATACCGCTCTTCTCGATATTGATGGCGAGATGGTTGTTTCCTTGGCGAACATGGATATTTACGATGCTCTCACACCGGAGATGTTCGCGGAGAAATGGTCGCACATAGCAGCAGCCCACGTGGTTTTCATCGATACAAACATTCCGGCGGACTGCTTGGCCTACATCATCGAACGTTGCCGGGAGGAAAACATCCTGCTCTTCGTTGACCCAGTCTCTTCCATTAAAGCAAAGAAGCTCCCACAGCAATTGGACGGAGTAGAAGCGATTTTGCCGAATCGCGAAGAAGCCGAGCTGATGGCTGGCATGAAGATCACGACGATCGAAGAATGCGCCGAGGCTTGCCGCAAGATCAGGGAACGGGGCGTCAAGCACGTCATTGTGACTTTGGGCGAAGAGGGCATTTACTATCAATCCGAGGATGTTGAGGAGCATATGTCTCCCTATCCAACGGAAGTGGTAGATGTAACAGGTGCGGGAGATGCGTTCGCGTCGGGACTCTTGTATGGCATTGTAAACGGAGAGTCTTTCCAGAGAGCGTGCCGCCTTGGATTGGCAGCATCCGCTCTGACATTGCAAACAGAGCAGTCCGTATCTCCTCTATTAAAAGCAGAACAATTGGAACTGGCCGTAGAACAATTCGAAAAGGAGCGATAAGAGATGAAACAATATTTGACCTTTACTGAGGAAGTACGCCACGCACTGGAGAACAACCTGCCGGTAGTTGCGCTGGAGACGACGATTATTTCGCACGGTATGCCATACCCGCAAAACATTGAGATGGCAAAAGAAGTAGAGCAAATCATTCGAGACAACGGTGCTGTACCAGCTACGATCGGGATCATGGACGGCAAAATCAAAATCGGTTTGACTGACAGCGAGCTGGAAGAGTTTGCGACGAACAAAAATGTAGCAAAAGTAAGCCGTCGCGACTTCGCTTACATTTTGGCTAGCGGTAAAATCGGTGCGACTACAGTAGCCGCTACCATGATCGCAGCTGAGATGGCTGGCATCCACATGTTTGCAACAGGCGGTATCGGCGGGGTACACCGTGAAGGCGAAATCACTTGGGACGTATCTGCTGACCTGACTGAGCTGGCGCAAACAGATGTAGCTGTAGTATGCGCAGGTGCGAAATCGATTCTCGATATCGGCCGCACACTCGAATATTTGGAAACGCAAGGTGTACCAGTTGTGGGCTACCGCACAGATGAATTCCCATCCTTCTTTGCTCGCGAAAGCGGTTTTAGTGTAGACATGCGTATCGATACACCAGAAGAAGTCGGTAAGATGATGAACACCAAATGGGATCTGGGACTCAAAGGCGGTATGATTATCGCGAACCCAGTACCAGAATCAGATGCACTCAATCACGAGGAAATCGAAGCTGTGATCCTAAAAGCACTCGCGGAAGCAAAAGAAAACAACATTGCAGGGAAACAGGTAACGCCATTCATGCTCGATAAAGTGAAAAAGCTGACAGAAGGCAAGAGTTTGGCAACGAACATCGCGCTGGTGAAACACAATGCTGAAGTAGCTGCGAAAATCGCGGTAGCTTATCAGAAAGAAGCGAATCAAGGTAAATAAGAGAGATTGTACAACAAAACAGTCAAAGAAAAACGAGCCTCTAGAATTGCTTCTAGGGCTCGTTTCGTTTATTTTACTCACTCCCACCAATGTTGCATTCCACGGATTCCAACATCCCACAGCTTAGCGTTTCCGGAAACGATAATGGTAATCTCGTTTACCTCGTTAAAAGGCATCTCCTTTAAAGCTTCTGCCCCTTGATAGGATTGTTCGTTTAACTGAGATATTTCTTGTCCATCTACGATGATTTTGGCTTCACCCTTAGCGTCTCCATTGTCGGGAATGCCGAAATAGAAAGAAAGCCAGACATTTTCTTGGTTCCCCAGAATATAGTTGTATGTTTTGGTTGATTCCCCTTCACTGCTATACACGTTCATTTTCGGCTCTATTCGCTCACCTGCTACGGTGAAACTTGGGAGGTTCTCAGTCATAGGGGTAGTTCCTGTCGTTTCTTTCATAACCGTTAATGATTGAATAGGGCCTTCTCTTTTTTTGATGATTTCAGAGACCACCTTGACCCCAAATATAAGTACAACAATAGATAGAGCCGAAGCCATGAGCTTTTTATAAGAAATATTTGAAGAAAATCCAACTCGATAGGCAACATAGCCAATCGCTGCCCCTATTGTATTGGATATCACATCATTTACATCAAAGCTACCAAGATGTGTTAAAGCTTGAAAAGTTTCTAGAACAAGAATACCTAAGACAAACAAGGATATGAACTTCCCAAATCTTACACGATACAACAGGGGAAATAGTATTCCAAAAGGGATAAAAGCAGCGATGTTTCCAAAATCAACAATCCATGAATAATTTAGTTCTGGAAATTTAAGTGGTACTCCTTCTGGGACAAGGATAAAGGTGTACCCTTCTACACTGGCTGCACCGTCGAGCCTGTTAAACGCGAAGAACATAAAAAATAAAATTAAAATCGTATAGAATATGGTGCCAACCAAGATGACTTTCCGTGATTTCGTTTCCATCATTTCAATCTCCTTAAAGCCTTTTGTGTCTGAATGATTTTACTCTGAATGAATACGTAAGTGATTAGCTGTTAGTCACATCCTTGATAACAACTAAGATTTTCCCTGTGTTTTTAGCATTTGAAGCCCATTTAGAAAAAAATTGAAAAAAGCACTTGATATACCCTGAGGGGGTATTGTATAGTAAAGGTGTGATCAGGAAACAACGTAAGGGAAACGATACGATATAATATACCCCTACAGGGTATTCGGAGGGATTAAAATGAGTGCTAAAACAGCAGAGGCAACAGTCGCAATCTCAGGGATGACTTGCGCAGCTTGTGCACTGCGCATCGAAAAGGGCTTGGGAAAAATGGAGGGTGTAGAGACCGCCAACGTCAATCTGGCTTTGGAAAAATCCACAGTCGTGTTCGATCCAACGAAAACGAACATAGACGACATCCGCTCCAAAATTGAATCGCTCGGCTATGGCGTCGTCACTGACAAGGTGGAGCTAAACATCTCGGGAATGACATGTGCGGCTTGCTCCACACGGATCGAAAAAGGCTTGAACAAAACAGCTGGGGTTCTGAAGGCAAACGTGAACCTGGCGATGGAAACAGCCACTGTCGAGTACGATTCCTCACAGGTAAGTGTGACGGACATTATTCAAAAGGTAGAGAAGCTAGGGTATCAGGCCACTCGCAAGGAAGAAGGAAAAGAAGAAGAAAAAGTAGATCGTCGCCAGGAAGAAATCAAACGGCAGACCCGCAAGTTCTGGATTTCCGCGATTCTGTCACTCCCGCTGCTCTGGTCGATGGTGAGCCACTTTTCCTTCACCTCGTTTATCTGGCTGCCTGAAAGCTTGATGAATCCGTGGGTACAGCTCGCATTGGCCACACCGGTACAATTCATCATCGGAGCACAATTTTACGTCGGAGCTTTCAAAGCCCTTCGCAACAAGAGTGCCAACATGGATGTGCTGGTTGCTCTCGGTACCTCGGCTGCTTATTTCTACAGTTTATGGGTCGCGATCAACTCCATCGGTGCTCATGGCGACCACATGCTCGAGCTGTACTTTGAGACCAGTGCGGTACTGATCACGTTGATCGTTTTGGGTAAACTGTTTGAGATGAAAGCAAAGGGACGCTCTTCGGAAGCGATTCGCAAGCTGATGGGCTTGCAAGCAAAAACAGCAGTAGTCGTAAGAGATGGCGTCGAAATGACCATTCCTGTAGAAGAAGTGAGACTAGGCGATGTCGTGCACGTGAAGCCGGGAGACAAAGTACCTGTCGATGGCATCGTTATGGAAGGACAGTCCGCAGTTGATGAATCCATGCTGACTGGTGAAAGTATTCCGGTGGATAAAGCCGCAGGCGATACCGTCATCGGCGCCACTTTGAACAAAAACGGCTTTTTGAAGGTCCAGGCGACCAAGGTCGGAAAAGAAACAGCTCTGGCGCAAATCATTAAAGTAGTGGAAGAAGCACAAGGAACAAAAGCACCGATTCAGCGAGTAGCTGACAGCATCTCCGGGATTTTTGTCCCAATCGTAGTAGGGATTGCCATCCTTACCTTCTTAATTTGGTACTTCTTCGTTATACCTGGCAACTTCGGTGAGGCTTTGGAAAAAGCAATTGCCGTACTCGTAATCGCTTGCCCGTGCGCCCTCGGTTTGGCAACACCGACCTCGATCATGGCGGGCTCTGGACGCGCAGCTGAGCTGGGTATCCTGTTCAAAGGCGGGGAGCATCTTGAGACTGCTCACCACCTGGATACAATCGTCCTCGATAAAACAGGGACTGTAACCAAAGGTGAGCCAGAACTGACAGACGTCATCGCCATTGATATTGAAGAACAAGAGCTGCTCTCTTTGGTCGGCGCCGCTGAGAAAAACTCCGAGCACCCATTGGCTCAAGCCATCGTTCGCGGTATTGCAGATAAAGGAATCACTCTGTCGGATACAGGTTCATTTGAAGCGATTCCTGGGTTCGGTATCCGGGCAACCGTCGCTGGCAAAGAAGTACTCGTCGGTACCCGCCGCTTGCTGGAAAAACATCAAATCTCGTACCAAGCAGTGTCTGATACCATGCTGGCACTGGAGCGCTCCGGTAAAACGGCGATGCTCGCAGTCGTCGAAGGCAAGCTCGCTGGCCTGATTGCCGTAGCGGATACGATCAAGCCAACCTCTAAGCAAGCTGTTCAGCGCATGAAAGCAATGGGATTGACTGTGATCATGATGACCGGTGACAACCGTCAAACCGCCGAGGCTATTGCCCGTGAAGCAGGAATCGATCACGTCATCGCAGAAGTCCTGCCTGAAGGCAAAGCCGCAGAAGTGAAAAAACTGCAAGAACAAGGCAAAAAAGTAGCGATGGTCGGCGATGGTATCAACGATGCTCCTGCACTTGCTACCGCTGACGTCGGTATGGCAATCGGTACAGGTACAGATGTGGCCATGGAAGCGGCCGATATTACCCTGATGCGCGGCGAACTGACCAGTGTCGCAGACGCCATCGAGATGAGCAAACTCACCATCCGTAACATCAAGCAAAACCTGTTCTGGGCATTAGCCTACAACACCTTGGGCATCCCGATTACCGCAATCGGCTTCCTCGCTCCATGGCTTGCCGGTGCCGCAATGGCCTTCAGCTCCGTATCCGTTGTACTCAACGCACTGAGACTGCAACGGGTGAAGCTGTAACAACAGTAACAAGCGGCTTTGTCCGCCTTATCTATACAACATAAAATGTAAGGAGAGATTGATCATGACAAATATCACATTGAACGTAGAAGGCATGTCTTGCAACAAATGCGTAGCGCGCATCGAGAACACATTGAAAGAGCTGGGTGCAGAAGGCAAAGTAAACCTGGCTGAAAAAAAGGTTGAAGTTTCCTACAACGAGAGCAACCTGACTCTCGATGCAGTGAAAGAAGCAATCGAAGACCAAGGCTACGACGTCGTTTAATCATCGTGTCTATCTAAAAGCTCCTGCCTGATTGAGGCAAGAGCTTTTTTTCTTTTTTGTAAAGAATTCGTAAATCGTTAATCAAACGTACATATTTCGACGGATGAACGAAACAAAATCGCATGAACACCTGATTTTACTTTTATCAAACCTTGTTAGGTGCTTTATATGGCCTTAAAAAACGGGATTTAAAATGAAATCAAACAGAAAACACAGCAACGTTGGATAGTGAAACAGGAGGAATGGTCATGCTGGATTTGCATATGCACACGACTGCTTCTGACGGAAAGCTGTCACCTCGGGAATTGCTCATGGAGGCCAAAGAGCGTGGTGTGAATTATTTAGCCATTACCGACCATGATACCGTGGATGGTTATCTGCTTGCCCGTGAGGATGCCCAACAGCTCGGCATACAGCTTATACCGGGAATTGAGTGGAATACAGACGGATCGGAGGACGAGCTACATATTTTGGGGTACGGCTTGGATATATCCGATGCTCGTTTGCTTCATGTCATGGAAAGACGGCAACGGGAGCGTATCGAGTGGATCAACGAGATAGTTGTGGGCTGCAATCGACTGGGGCTGTCCATTTCTATGGAAGAGTGCATGGCAAGGGCGAACGGCGGCGTGATGGTTCGCACGCATGTTGCAGAGGTCATTGCCGACCGGGGCTACTGCTCATCTCCCCAGTCTGCCTTTGAGATGTATTTGCGCAAAGGGTGTGCCGCTTACGTGCCTCGTCCTATCTTTTCTGCACGGGAAGCGATTGAAATTACCCATGAAGCGGGCGGAATTGCTGTACTGGCTCATCCTGGCATCTACCCGTTTGAGGTTCAGCTTGATGCGTTGCTTGAATACGGAATCGACGGCATTGAGGTATATTATCCGAGACATTCGGCAGCACAGATGGCTTTTTGGGAGAGACAAGCCAAAGCCCATCATCTCATTCGTTCGGGAGGAAGCGACTTTCACGGTCATCGCTCACGCAACCCATATCCGGTCGGTAGCGTGCCAATCCCGGCGGAGGTAAAGGAGTGGTGGAAATGCTGTATGTTTCATCAACACTGATGTGGGCTTACCCGGTTGAGGCGGCTGTCTTAATTGCGCGTCAATACGGATTTGCGGGTATGGAGGTATGGGCGGAGCACGTCTGGTTTTACCAAAGTGACCCGAAAGAAATCCAACAGGCGGCAAAACGAGCGGGAATGAAGCTGACCTTGCATGCAGCTAGCTGGGATTTAAATTTGTGTTCGCTGAATCAAGGCATCCGCAAGCAATCTATTGAAGAAGTGAAGCGTTCCTTGACGCTAGCAAGTGAAATCGGGGTCAAAAGTGTGACCATCCATCCGGGACGAGTGACGCTGTCGCCCAGAAACCGAAGCTGGCATGAGCCGATTCTGATTGAGAGCGTAAATGAGCTGGCGTACGAAGCGAGGAAAAAAGACTGTATGTTGTCTATTGAGCACATTGAGCCTCTGCCGAAGGAAATGATCGTGACACCGCAAGATGTGAATCAACTGAGAGCGGCATTGGAATACCCGACGACAACGACGTTTGATATTGCTCATGTTCCTCTTTCCTGTTCCTTGACTCAATTTTACCGCGAGCTGGAGGGGATCGATAAAATTCATGTGAGTGACGCTACGGCAACCAAACTGCATGTGCCATTAGGAACAGGAGAGATTGATTTGCCAGGGATTTGGCCGTTGTTGTTTGAAGAAAAGAGACCCGTTGTTGTGGAAGGCTTCGATGATGCGAGGAGCTTGTCTCAGCTCAAGCAAAACATGGTTTATTTACGGCAAGAGGATTGTGTTTCATTTGGATAGGAGGTCCGTATTATTTTGAATATTCTCGTAACCAATGACGATGGAATTTTTTCAAGTGGAGTGCTTTGTCTGGCGCAGGCCCTTCAGCCCTTTGGTAATGTATCCATTGTCTGCCCGGATCAAGAACGTAGTGCGATCAGCCATGCCATTACGTTGAAATCGCCAGTCAAAGCAAACAAAGTAAACTTTTTTGAAACCTCACTGGAAGCATGGGCCGTCAATGGCACACCGGCTGACTGCGTCAAGATGGCGATTGAGGTCATTCTCAAGGAAAAGCCAGATGTAATTGTATCTGGAATCAACCGTGGACCGAATCTGGGACGGGATGTCTTTTATTCAGGCACGATCTCAGCAGCGATTGAGGGGGCGATGTACCAGATTCCTTCCATCGCCATATCTCTCGCTACGCTGAAGCCAAACCCGAATTTTTCAATCGTCGAGCCGCTTGCCTACGAAGTATTTGAAACCCTGTTCAGACACAAGCTCAGTCCCGAAACTGTTCTGAACATCAATCTCCCGTATTTGTCCAGGGAAATGGTAAAAGGAGTAGCAGTCACGCCGCTGGCAATGGATGTTCTGCGCTATCAATATGTGGGCTTGAACGATCCCCAAGGGTATATGTGCTACTGGCTCTCCGACCACTTGAGTGAGCTCCACTTTGAGGACGAGGAGTCCGATTATTACAAGCTTCGCGACGGTTATATCACTATTACTCCTTTGCAATTAAACATGACGAATACTGCCATGAAGGCAAAAATCGGCAAATGGTTTCAAGGCGCGAAGCAAAGCTCTTAGCTGTTAACCACTCATGATTTTTAGGAGGAATGAACAAGTGAAACGTGTTCTTAGCCCAAAATGGACCCTTTCTTTATTCGCAGCCGTTTCTGTCTTCGGACTGGCAGCCTGCGGTTCCCAGCCTTCTTCGACATCACCAACTCCGGCGGCGAACACTTCAGCGACGTCTGCCCCAGCCCCAGCCAAAATCGCAGGGTCGCTGAGCTTTTATACCTCCCAGCCAGATGCAGACGCGCAAGCATTGATCGAGGGTTTTTCGAAAAATTATCCGGAGGTAAAAGTAGAGCTGTTCCGCTCCGGTACAGAGGAAGTGATGAGTCGCTTGCAGGCGGAGGCACATGCTGGGCAGGTAAAAGCAGATGTGCTTTTGGTTGCGGATGCACCGACCTTTGCTAGCCTGAAAAAACAGGATTTGCTCATGCCGTATGCTTCGCCCGAGGCTAAGGACATTCCGGCGGAGTGGAAGGATGCAGAGGGCGCCTATACGGGAACCAAAGTAATGGCAACTGTTCTTGCCGTCAACAGCAGCAAGGTTGTCGCTCTGCCGGACAGTTGGAAGGTTCTGACCGGTCCGGCAGCCTCGAACAAAGCGATCATGCCAAGTCCACTCTACTCTGGGGCAGCAGCCTATAACATAGGCGTACTTACTCGGCAGGCTGATTTTGGCTGGGACTACATAGCCGGACTCAAAGCAAACCAGATGACAGTCACTAAAGGCAATGGTGCTGTATTGAAAAGCGTCGCAGGCGGCGAAAAGGAATATGGGATGGTTGTGGATTACCTCGTAGCTCGGGCGAAAAAAGACGGCTCTCCAGTCGAGCTCATCTATCCAAACGAGGGTGTTCCTGTCATAACCGAACCAATCGGGATCATGAAAGCAACGAAAAATGCAGAGGCAGCAAAAGCGTTTGTCGATTATGTGCTCTCGGAAGAAGGACAGCAGCTTGCAAGCAGTCTTGGGTACACTCCAATCAGAAAAGGAATCGCTGCTCCGGAAGGGCTACGCGCTCAAGACCAGATCAAAGTGCTTTCTGCGAATACAGATGATCTTGAAGCGAACAGAGAGGCGGACAAAAAGAAATTTGGAGAGATGATGGGTGCAAAGTAACTGGCAGGCAGCAGTGTCCGAGCGCAAGATGGGGGAACGGCGAAAAATGGCCGTGCCCCTGTCGTTGGAAAAGGCGGCCACATGGATCGTGCTGGTGCCGGTCGCCTTCTTTTTTATTTATCCGCTGTGGAAGTTGATCGCTCTTAGTGTGCAAACAGAAGCAGGGATCGGTCTTAGATACTTTGCGGATGTGATCACACATGAACGCACATGGAACGCTATCGGTCACAGCGTTATGGCGGCAGGAGCTTCTACGCTCATCGCGTTAGTCATTGGCGTTTCGCTGGCTTGGTTATGCGCCTATACAGATATACGCTGGAAGTCTGCCATTCACGTACTTGCCCTGTTGCCATTGCTGATTCCCTCGTACGTAATGACCTTGGCCTGGACACAACTGGCAGGTCCGCAAGGTGTATTGAATCGGGTAGCGAGCTGGCTTTATGGTGGGCCTTTGGAGCTGTGGAACGTCTATGGCTTGGACGGGATCATTGTTGTAATGGGTCTAACGCATTATCCGTTGGTCTACATGCTCACGCTGTCCGTTCTGTATCGGATTCCCAAAGAACTGGAATGGGCGGCTCATTCTTCAGGGGCTACGGCTACGACTGTATTTCGCAAGGTGACACTCCCACTCGCCTTACCGGGAATTGCAGGAGGCGGACTGCTTGCTTTTATTTCCGGACTCGATAATTTTGGTGTCCCTGCGTTTCTCGGGATCCCGGAAAATATCCCTTTATTGAGTACGTTGATTTATGAGGAGGTCATCGGATTTGGACCTAGCGCTTTTGCGAGGGCATCTGTCTTGTCTATTTTGCTTGGCGTGATAGCATTGGCGGGAACAGGAGTACAGTGGCTCTTTTTGCGTAAAAGCCGGGTGGACCAGACCAGTGCCGAGGACAAATCGATTCGCCGTCACTTGGAAGGATATCGACGGGGTGTGGAGGTTCTTGTGGGACTCTTTTTGTTGGTGACGAGTGTGCTTCCTCTCTTGTCCATGGCAGCGAATGCTTTCATCAAGGCGTATGGGTTACCTTTTGTTCCGCAAAATCTGACGTGGAAGCATTTTGCGTTTGTTCTGTTCGACCATGTTGGAACGAGAGCGGCAATCGGCAATAGCCTGATGCTGGCCTGCTTGACTGGCGTCTTGTGTGTGGTGGCTGGAACATGGTTCGCTTACTGGCGCATCCATCGGCCTTCCTTTATGGGAAAAGTAATGGAAGGAGCTGTCGCTTTGCCGTATGCTTTGCCCGGTATGGTGCTTGGGCTGGCGATGATTTTAACGTGGATCGAGCCGATTCCCGGCTGGCAGCCAGGAATATATGGAACGGTTTGGCTTATTTTGATTGCGTATGTGACTCGCTTTTTGATCTTGCAAGTAAAAAGCAGTACGGTCTCCATTATGCAGGTGGGCAAGGAAGTGGAAGAAGCAGCACGGATCAACGGCGGTCGATTTTGGACGAGGTGGTCCCGGATTTTGCTTCCGCTCTATGCACCGGGAATGGCAACAGGCTTGTTCCTGGTGTTCCTGACAGCATTTACTGAATTGACGATATCATCGCTTCTGTGGTCATCCGGTTCGGAAACGATCGGTGTCGTTATTTTCAGCTTTGAGCAGGCGGGATCAACGACTCATAGCACGGCCCTTTCTTCGTTGATTGTAGCGGCCATCCTGCTGGTTTTGGCAATGGGCGGTTTGTGGAAACGATATTGGCAACGGAGGATACAAGGATGAACAGTGCAAGAGTGAAGGGCGTTTCCAAAAAATTCGGAGATGTGACGGCGCTCCACCATCTGGATCTACAAATTGGACAAGGAGAATTCATTGCCTTGCTCGGGCCGAGCGGTTGCGGAAAAACGACACTGCTTAGGCTATTGGCGGGTTTTGAATCGCCTACCAGCGGAGAAATTTGGGTCAATCAAGAGTGCGTAGCAGATCAGGCAAGAAGAAAGCCGCCAGAGGAGCGGCGGATTGGTATGGTGTTTCAGTCATTCGCACTTTGGCCGCATTTGACTGTCTATGAGAATGTTGTGTTTCCGTTGCAACATCAAAAGCACGTGCCTGCCGCTTACAAAGATAATCCAAAAGCACGGGTGGCACAAATGCTGGAGATGGTCGGTCTCGGAGGAATGGAAGAGAGATTTCCCAATCAGCTCTCTGGTGGACAAAAGCAGCGCGTTGCTCTGGCGCGGGCCATCGTGTTTAACCCTACGCTGCTTCTGATGGACGAGCCATTGAGCAGTCTCGATGCAGAGCTGCGTATGCAAATGCGCAAGGAAATCCAATTTATTCACCGCGAGCTGGGGACTTCCATCGTCTACGTCACACACGATCAGTCAGAGGCACTGGCTATGGCGGATCAGATCGTCGTAATGAAAGGCGGCAGAGTGGAACAAGCAGGTAGCCCACAGGATATATACTATTCGCCCCAATCGCCTTTTGTCGCCAAGTTTGTAGGACGGGCCAACTTCTTAAAAGGAAACTGGTCTTGCCCCAGTACCTTTCTGTTGGAGAGGCAAGGAGAGCCAACGGTACCGATTGCCGTTTCCCGCGACTTTTCTTCCTTTCGCGCTCAGCAAATATTGCCGGTTCGTCCCGATCAGTTGAAGCTCACAGCGTGGCAGCAAGGAATGGAGGGCGTTGTCGGAAAGGTATCTCATGTGGAATTTCAGGGGCGAGAGCTGCTTTATTCCATCCGGGTCGGGGAGGATGACTGGGAGGTTGTCACGGACATCAGCCAGCGCTTTTCCTATGGGGAGCGTGTATGCGTAGAGGTTTGTGTGTAAAAAGGAAAGATAGCCAAGGGATTCTTCAATTGGATAAGCATGAACCATCTAAATCAATGCGACTCATTAAGAAAGGCGCTATTCTGTTTGATTCAATGAAAATGAACGTTCACAATAACTGGAAGCGAGCGTATAATCAAAATCACAATCACGATGCAGCAAAACACATACGGCCTAGTTCCGAGATTCTCGGAAGCGGGGGAACCAATCTTTTGGGGTTAATCCTGAGTGATCAGGAGGGATGAGGAAATGTCTTCTCTGCCATCCTACCCGTCAGCTAACCTCGTCGGCCAAAGCAGGGAAGGTCATGGATGGATAAAGTCTAGGCATATAATGCGCAACAAGGTGTTTCCTTGCGGGCGTGTGATAGGCCGATGCAGGCTTTTTCTTTGGGACCTTTGTTCTGGAGAAAAAGAATGGATCGGCCTATTTTTTATGGAAATACCGATGAGCAGCTTATGCGATACAGACGTGAAGGAAATAGTGTGGATCGCTGGGAGGCAGTCGGTACGACATAAACCGCTGACAATCGAAATCAGGAAGACAGAGTACAGGGAGTCCTGAAAATGGACGCCAGGTATTACGTAAGCCTGCGGATTTTCAACACGAGTAAAAATCAAGCGTGCCTGCTTGGTTTTGCTGGAGTGTGGAAACTTCGCGGGCTTTTTACATTTACGAAAAAAGAAAGATGAGGGATACCATGTCCAAAATGAAAGTCCATCAACTGACAAAAGTGTTCGGAAAGCATCCCGAGCTGGCCTTGAAGCTGCTGACAGAAGGACGAACAAAAGAACAAATTTACAAGCAAACCGGTCAGTCCATCGGGGTCAATCAGGTCAGCTTTGAAGTCAAAGAAGGTGAAATCTTCGTCATCATGGGCCTGTCCGGCAGTGGCAAATCAACCTTAATTCGAATGTGTAATCGACTGATTGACCCAACGAGCGGAAGCATCGAGATCGATGGGGAAGAGATCGTGGATATGAAGGCGGCAGCTTTACGCGAGGTGCGGAGGAAGAAGCTCGGGATGGTTTTCCAAAATTTTGCCTTGTTTCCGCAGCGGACGGTACGAGAAAACGTCGAGTTTGGATTGGAGATTCAACAGGTTCCACCAGGGCTCCGGCAAGAAAAAGCACGGGAAGCGCTCGCGCTCGTTGGATTAGCCGAGTGGGAAAATGCGTACCCGGATCAATTGAGTGGAGGTATGCGCCAGCGGGTCGGATTGGCGCGGGCGTTGGCTAATAATCCAGATATTCTCTTAATGGACGAAGCGTTCAGTGCACTGGACCCGCTCATTCGAAAAGATATGCAGGATGAGCTGCTGGAGCTTCAGATGACAATGAAAAAGACGATCCTGTTCATTACACATGACTTGCACGAGGCGTTGCGGCTGGGAGATCGGATTGCCTTTATGAAAGACGGACAGATCATTCAGATCGGCCGCCCGGAAGAAATCATGGCAGACCCAGCGGATGAATTCGTGCGGAAGTTCGTAGAGGATGCTGACCTGTCCAGGGTTCTCATTGCTGAAAATGTGATGAAACGGGCAGAAGCAATCACGCCTGACAAAGGAGCGCGAGTGGCGCTGCAACTCATGATGGATAACGGTGTGTCCAGCTTGTACGTCGTGGACAAAAAGCGCACACTGCTCGGCTTGATTACGGCGTATGACGTATCACTCGCGATCGGTACGGGAGATTCGCTGGAGAAGATCATGAAAACCGACCTCCCTACCATTCCACCTGACGCACGTCTGCACAGTTTGTTCCCGATGATGGCAGACCTGCACGTCCCGATTGCTGTAGTGGGCGAGCAGCAGCGTTTGTTGGGTGTCATCGTAAAAGGAGCGGTGCTAGGCGGGCTGGTAGGCAAAGTCAATGTCCAAGAGCACCAGAGAGCAGAGGTGATGAGTGATGGAAGCCGTGCCTAAGCTGCCGATTGGCCAATGGGTGGAAGGGTTCGTGGAGGTGCTGGGACAGTACAAAGGGGTTTTGTTTGATCCGTTATCTATCGTCATTTCCGCAATGGTGACATACTGTTCCACGGTTTTGGCGGAGATACCTTCGTTGATTCTCATCTTGCTGCTAGGGGCCGCTGCGTGGGTTTTTGCAGGGAGAGCGTCCATGGTCTTTACGGTTATCGGACTTTCTCTCATCCACAACTTGGGGTACTGGGATGAAACGATCGAGACATTTGGACTCGTCCTCACTGCCACCATGATTTCGATCGTCATCGGGATTCCAGTGGGCATTCTTTGCGCGAGACACGATACGTTTCGCAATCTGGTCACACCAGTACTTGATTTGATGCAGACGATGCCAGCGTTCGTTTACTTGATTCCCGCGATCTTTTTCTTCGGCTTGGGCGAGGTGCCGGGAGTTATTGCCTCCGTTATTTTTGCTTTGCCGCCAATCGTGCGTCTCACGAACTTAGGCATACGTCAGGTCCCAGCGGAAATGGAGGAAGCGGCGGACGCCTTTGGCGCAACTGGGTGGCAAAAGCTCGTGAAGGTGCAACTGCCGTATGCGAAATCGACGATCTTGGCGGGGGTCAATCAGTGCATCATGCTCGCCCTGTCGATGGTGGTCATAGCGGCTATGATCGGGGCGAAAGGCTTGGGGGCAGACGTATATCGAGCCGTATCGCAAGTGGATATAGGAAGAGGATTCGAGGCGGGGCTATCGATCGTGATTATCGCAATCGTCTTGGATCGGCTTACCCAATATGCAGGAAAAAAGGAGCGAAACACATGATGAACAAAATGGTTCCAGCTTTACTGGCAGTGATGATGGGGGCGACTGCATGGCTTGCAGGCTGCTCCAGTCAAAACACAAACACACAAATACCGACAGCAACGGTGGTCGGTCCTATTGCTTCTGAGACGTCGGACAACGCGCTAGGAGAAAAGCTCGACTACAAAATCATCGGAATCGACGCAGGAGCAGGCTCGATGGTGAAAACAGAGGAAGTCATGAACCTGTATGGCTTGGATAAATGGCAGCTTGTCGAAGGCTCAGATGCAGCAATGACAGCAGCCTTGATCAAGGCGTACGAGGCGAAGGAACCGATTATCATTACGGGCTGGACACCGCATTGGATGTTTAAAAAGATGGATTTGAAATACTTGGCGGACCCGAAGAACGGCTTTGGCGGACCGGAACAAATCCATACCATCGTGCGCAAAGGGCTGAAACAGGATCAGCCTGCTGCCTATCAATTTCTGGATAAGTTCTGGTGGGAGCCAGCTGATATGGAATCGGTCATGGTTCAAATGATTGACGGAAAAGATCCGGAAGTGGCCGCTGCGGAATGGGTAAAAAACAACGAAGCCAAAGTAGCAAAATGGGTGGAGGGCATACAGCCTGTCCAAAAAGAGAAGCTGACTCTCGCCTATGTAGCATGGGATTCCGAGATTGCCAGCACGCACGTCGTAGAGCATGTGCTGGAGCAGAAGCTGGGGTATGAGGTCGAATTGAGTCAGGTGCAGACTGGACCGATGTGGGCAGGAGTGGCCATTGGGGATGTAGATGGAATGGTTACGGCGTGGTTGCCGTCTACAGATACGAGCTATTTGGAAAAATTCGGTGGGCAAATCAAGGATTTGGGTCCAAATCTCGACGGAACCAAAATCGGACTCGTGGTTCCTTCGTACATGAACATCTCGTCCATTGAGGACCTCAAATAAGGGAAGGGGAGGCGCTGCTATGAAGCATTATTTTGTAATGGGCAAGGGAGAAGCATTCACTTCTTTTGTCCAGACACTATGTAGCGACAGTTTGCCTGCTATTTGGGGGGAGAATCCCGGTGCCTTCTCATTCACGGTCGGGCCTGGAGACAAGACGATTCAGCGGTTTTTGCCCATTTCATTTGAAGAGTGCTACCGTGATCAGGAATCCTTGCTGCTCTACCATTCCGTCTACATCTTTCCCGATGAGTGGGCGGAGGGACGCGACTTGCTGACACTGTTCAAGCAGCTGGGCACCTGCCGGATTTTTGTGATGACGCAGGAGCATCGGAACGCGATGTTATACAAGGCGCTCGGGGCGAATCACGTCATCGTGAGCCAGCCCGGGTATAAAGGCTACGGCTGGTTGGCTGAACAAATGAGTGGCTAAAGAGAGGGATAGAAAAGGCTCCGCCTGAAAATGAGGCGGAGCCTTGTTTGCATGAAATTAGCCCAACATTTTTTCGAGGTCCTTGTCCAATACATACACCTCGATCCGTTCCCCCATCTTCGTGCTGATGTCGCTATGACTCGATAGTACCTTGCAGTTGGTCAGCTTTTCTACGATTTCTTCCGATTCTTCGCTGTACATTTCACGGAGAACCTCGCGCATTTCTTTGACGATGCGGCGGCCTTTATCATGACTGGACAGATGCTTTTCTTCGACGGTGAGAACGCCCTTGAATCTAGCGATGACCATGTCACCGACGATGTAGGTCTTGGCTTCCTGCGGACCTCGTCCAATTAGCTCGCGTTGAAATTTTATGAATGCTTCGCTGATTTCAGCTTCCAGCTTTTTTTTGTTAGAGATGGCCAAACGCCATACCTCCCATAATTTATCATTGTGCCTAATATTACTCAGCTGTCTAGAGGCTGTCAAACAAATAGGCTGATAATGTGAAAACGGAAGAGAAACGATGAAATATCATGATCGGATGAGGGCTGATAGGTTTAAATCGCTTACACGGATAAAGAATGCAAAAATCGTGTGAAAAAGACTGAAATAGGACATTAACATCCGATTATGCCGGACGTATAATGAGATTCGTAACCAACAATTGCAAATATGGCCAAATCCCGAGGCACTCGGGAACGGAGGACCCAATCAGTAGGGGTTAATCCCACGCATGAATCGTGGGAGGGATGAGACACTCTTTCGCCATCCTACCCGTCAGCTAACTTCGTCGGCTAAAGCGAGGGAGGTCTAAAGACCGCCTATTTGAGGAGGCCTTTTTGTTTTCCGTATGGGACGACAAAGGTTGACTCAAAACGTAATGCAGGTCTTTTCGTTTTGCTCAAAAACGGCCAATGACCGTTTTTACTTACAAGTAAATAGCTGTTTTTTTGAAAAAGGAAACGGGAGACAAAACGCAAAGAAGGCAACTTAAAGTCGGCTGGGCGTTAGGTAGACCAATGAGTACTTTTTCTCCGATACAAAGGATCGTTTTTATTTGCCGCGAAAAGGCGGGCGACTTGTTTCGTCTGTTTATCTTTCGTTCGGTCAAATGTGGCAATCTTTCGGGGAAATCGTAAGCATTGGTCTATTTTTTTATCCCAAATGGCAGGTTTTCTTCAAAAAATGCGTGTTCAAAAAGTTGGCTTTTCAGCACCGAGAAAGTGGCGTGAACCTGAAGAAGGAGGAGCGGAGTGTAGGGGACCTACATGAGCACCGGACTTTGAAGGTGAACGGCTCTTTCGATGCCGCATAAGCCCTCAGGATTACTACGTGATCAAAAGACGACTTTTTGAACTACCTTTAAAAGAAAGCTCGTACAGGGGATAGCGAGAGAGACGACTCGGCCAGACTTCACGGAATAATTCGTACGGCAAAAAAGGAGGGACATGGCATGGATGTGGTTTCCATACTGCTCTTGGCGCTTTCATTCGGTGTATTTTTTGCACTCATCAAGTTTTGTGACGCCGTGGTAAGAGAACAGGGAGGGAAAGAGAAATGATATGGTTGCTTTTGATTATGGCAGGGCTTGCGATGTACCTGTGCCACGCATTGATTTACCCGGAGAAATACTAGGGGTTACCCGAATCATTCGATTATTTGGAGCCATTTTTTAGAGGGAGTAGGAGGAACTATCGTGGACTTTATACAAATAGCGTTGGTTTTGGTGGTGCTTTTCGTGCTCGCCATACCGATGGGAAAATATTTGGCACGCTCCTTTTCGCTGGAGGCGACCCGTCTGGACCGTGTTTTTGGCGGGGTGGAAAAAGCGATATACAAGCTGTCTGGCATCCGTGTAGCAGATATGACCTGGAAGCAGTACGCAATGGCTGTTCTGGTCAGCAACATTTCGATGGTAGCGATTGCGTATCTCTTGCTTCGTTTGCAAGGGATGCTGCCTGGAAACCCGAGTGGAATCGCGGCGATGGAGCCGTTGCTTTCCTTTAACACAGCCGTCAGCTTTTTGACGAATACCAATCTTCAGCATTACAGCGGGGAGAGCGGATTGTCGTATCTATCGCAGATGCTGGTCATTATTTACCTGATGTTTACGACGCCAGCGACAGGGATCGCGGTCGTAATGGCCTTCATGCGCGGGCTGACAGGGCAGCGCAGCATCGGTAACTACTACGTTGATCTGGTGCGTGCTCATATACGGGTGTTGATTCCACTGGCAATTGTTGTGACACTGCTCTTGGTGTCCCAAGGCGTGCCGCAGACGATGGAGCCGACGGCGACAGCAACAACGATTAGCGGAACGGAGCAACAAATTGCTCGCGGTCCGGTCGCTTCACTCGTATCAATCAAGCATCTGGGAACAAACGGGGGAGGATTCTTCGGGGTAAACTCTTCGCATCCGTTTGAAAACCCGACACCGCTAACGAATGTGATCGAAATTTTGTCGATGTTCTTGATCCCGGCGGCACTGCCATTCGCATTCGGATTCATGGCGAAGAGCCGCAGGCAAGGCTGGGTTATTTTTGGAGCGATGTTCGTGATGTTTCTGGCGTTCCTGATCACGGCATATGCCAATGAAGCAAACGGCAACCCGGCGCTGGGCCGAGCTGGCCTGTCACAAGAAATGGGCAGCATGGAAGGGAAAGAAGTCCGATTTGGCATCGCACAAAGCGCCTTGTTCACCGCCGTGACAACAGCGGCAACGACAGGAACCGTGAACAACATGCACGATACATTGACACCGCTTGGCGGCTTGGTTCCGCTCGGTGAAATGATGCTCAACTGCGTATTCGGCGGAGATGGCGTCGGAACGATTAACATTTTGATGTATGCGATTTTGGCTGTATTCTTGGCGGGCCTGATGGTAGGGCGTACGCCTGAATTCCTCGGCCGCAAGATCGAAGGAAAAGAGATGAAGCTGATCGCCATCGCGATCCTCGCTCATCCCCTGATTATTTTAGCGCCAACCGCCATTGCATTGGCAACAGATATGGGATCGTCCGCAGTATCGAACCCAGGCTTCCACGGCATTTCACAAGTGCTGTACGAGTACACCTCTTCGGCAGCCAACAACGGTTCCGGTTTTGAAGGATTGGGTGACAACACGCCATTCTGGAACATTTCTACGGGACTCGTCATGCTGTTCGGTCGATACGTTTCGATCATTACGATGCTGGCGGTAGCAGGCTCCTTGCTCGCAAAAACGCCAGTACCGGAAACGATGGGTACACTGCGCACAGACAATAGTGTATTCACGGTGATTTTGATTGCGACTGTGGTGATCGTAGGTGCACTGACATTCCTGCCTGTGCTTGCTCTCGGCCCAATCGCCGAGTGGCTCACAATCCGATGATAAGAGGAAGTTCAAAAGCCGACTTTTTGAACATCGATTTGAAAATGAATACTAGAGGCAAAGGAGTAATTTTCCATGAGTAGAACGCGCACGGTTGCGCTTCCTAAAGATTTGTACCAGCGGGCCTTTGTCGAGTCTTTCAAAAAACTGGACCCGCGTGTGATGATGAAAAATCCTGTCATGTTCGTGGTAGAGATCGGGTTCTTCATTACGCTTCTCCTGACGCTTGTGCCAAATTTGTTTGGGGGAGCTTCGGACTCGTTTTACAACGGTATCGTCAGCTTTATCCTGTTCGTGACGATTTTGTTCGCCAACTTCGCAGAAGCATTGGCAGAAGGGCGCGGCAAAGCACAGGCAGAAAGCTTGAAAAAAACGAAGCAGGACACGCAAGCAAAAAAAGTGGGGAAAGATGGCCGCATTCAGGTCGTCAGTTCCACAGAACTGCGAAAAGGCGATCTGGTTATCGTGGAAGCAGGCGAGCTGATTCCATCCGACGGGGAAATCGTCGAGGGTGTCGCCTCTGTGGACGAATCAGCGATTACGGGTGAATCCGCTCCGGTCATTAAAGAAGCAGGTGGCGATTTCAGCTCTGTCACGGGAGGCACACGTGTAGTCAGTGACCGCATCCGCGTCCGGGTGACGACTGATCCCGGCGAATCGTTTTTGGATCGCATGATTTCGTTGGTAGAGGGCGCGAAAAGACAGAAGACCCCGAATGAAATCGCGTTGAATACGCTGTTGGTCAGCTTGACGCTGATTTTCCTTATCGTCTGCACGACCTTGCTGCCTATTGCCAACTATGTAAATGCAGCCATTCCGGTTGCGACACTGATTGCTTTGCTCGTTTGCTTGATTCCGACTACGATTGGCGGACTCTTGTCAGCGATTGGGATTGCGGGTATGGACCGAGTCACACAGTTTAACGTCATCGCCATGTCTGGTAAAGCGGTTGAGGCATCCGGTGACATCAACACTATTATTTTGGATAAAACAGGAACGATCACGCATGGTAACCGGATGGCTGCCGAGTTTGTCACCGTAGGCAACAGCAAAAGCGTGGAATTGAACCGAGTAGCTGCACAAAGCTCGGTCCATGACGAAACACCGGAAGGACGCTCTGTTGTAGAGCTGGCGAAAAAACAAGGGCTGGCACCTGCTGAACTGGAATTGCCCGGTTCCGAAGGCGTGGAGTTCCGCGCTGAAACAAGAATGAGCGGGACGAATCTGGCAGGCGGTGTCCTCATCCGCAAAGGGGCCGTCGACGCCATCAAAAAATACGTGGCAGAGCAAGGGGGCAACATCCCTGCTGACTTGGATGAAAAAGCAAACCGGATTGCAACGGCGGGCGGCACGCCATTGGCTGTAGCAGAAGGCAATACGATTCTCGGTTTGATTTACTTGAAGGATACCGTAAAGCCAGGGATGCGCGAACGCTTTGAAGAGCTGCGCCGCATGGGAATTCGTACGGTCATGTGCACGGGAGATAACCCGCTGACAGCAGCGACGATTGCCCGTGAAGCTGGTGTAGATGATTTCGTAGCGGAAGCCAAGCCGGAGGATAAGATTGCGCTGATCCGCAAAGAACAAGCGGCAGGCAAGCTGGTCGCCATGACAGGTGACGGTACGAATGACGCGCCAGCTCTCGCACAAGCCGATGTTGGTTTGGCAATGAACACGGGTACGGTAGCGGCGAAGGAAGCAGCGAACATGGTCGATCTGGATTCTGACCCGACCAAAATCATCGAGGTCGTGGCGATTGGCAAGCAGCTTTTGATGACACGCGGTGCATTGACGACGTTCAGTATCGCCAATGACGTAGCGAAATACTTCGCGATCATTCCAGCGATGTTCATGCTGGCGATCCCACAAATGAGTGCGCTCAACATCATGGGTCTGGCTACACCGGAAAGTGCGATTTTGTCCGCGTTGATCTTCAATGCGATCATCATCCCGATCCTGATTCCGTTGGCGATGAAAGGTGTGAAATACACCCCGATGAGCGCGACGAAGCTGCTCAGCCGCAATCTGGTGATCTATGGTCTGGGAGGAATTATCGTTCCGTTCGTGGGTATCAAGCTGATTGACTTGATTTTGATCGGATTGAATCTGGTGTAACTCATATTGAAAAAAGAAAGCCAAGGTGAACCGATATGATATGGAAAAATTTGCGTCTCAGCCTCGTTTTGCTGCTGATTTGTGGTGTCGCCTATCCGCTGGCGATGACAGGAATTTCACAGGTTGTCATGCCTGCACAAGCAAGCGGTAGTCTCATCACGGATGCAAGCGGCAAGGTGGTTGGCTCCGAGCTGATTGGGCAAACCTTCACTGATCCGAAGTACTTCTGGGGACGCATTTCTTCTATTGATAACAATGCGTCAGGCTCCGGCTCGAACAACTACGCGCCATCCAATCCGGCCCTGATCGAACGTACGCAAAAGGATATTGCCGCATTTCTGGCAGCGAATCCTGGCGTGAAGCAGGAAGACATCCCGGCTGATTTGCTGACCAACTCCGCTTCCGGTCTGGACCCGCATATCTCGCCAAAGGCTGCCCAGATACAAGTAGAGCGTGTAGCGAAGGCCCGTAATCTCGAACCGGTACAACTACAGGCTCTGATTGAAGCGAATACAGAGGGAAGAAGCTTGGGGGTATTCGGAGAGCCGCGTGTCAATGTAGTGAAGCTGAATATAGCTTTGGACGCATTGAAGAAGTAAAGAGTGAAGGGAGGGCTGCGAGATGGTAGAGCAGTATCGGCGAAAGTCCCCGGAGGAAATCTTGCAGTCCATCTCCAGAATGCACCGGGGCAGGCTGAAAATCATTCTGGGAGCTGTCAGTGGCTCAGGTAAAACCTATCACCTGCTCATGGAAGGGCAGTCACTCAAGAAAAAAGAGATTGATGTGGTCGTAGCTGGCTCAGGTGAGGCCACTCATCCCAAGCTGGCGCAAAAGAGGGAGGGCTTGGAGCAAATCCAGCCAATCATCTGGTATTGCCTCGGGGAAGTGAGGCATGATCTGGACGTTGCAGCTATTATCGAGCGAGATCCAGAAGTCGTGCTCGTAGACGGTTTGGCTCATCGCAATCGTCCAGATGCTCCGCGTCCAACCAGCCTGGACGATGTTCAGTATTTGTTGAACCACAATATTAGTGTGATTGCGACGGTCAACATTTACGAATTGGCCGGGATGAAAGAAATGGCGGAGCGACTGACGAAAGCAGAAGTGCGGATTGACCAGTGTGTCCCTGAGGATACGCTTGCCATGGCTGACGAGGTGAAATTGCTCGACGTCACGCCAGAAGCCATTCTGAAGAGGCTGCAAGAAGACGATCGCAACCCGATTCGAACCAAGCATCCGTTGTTTCGCAGAGACAATCTTCATGTGCTGCGGGAACTCGCTCTTCGGTTCGTAGCTACGGGTGTAAACGAGGATTTGGAGGATTATCGGGAGAAGCACGGCATGGTAGGGGCTTCAGGAGCCACAGAAAAGGTGCTGGTTTCTGCTCAGTATCATTGGAACGGCTCGATATTGGTACGGCGCGGGCAACAGGTTGCCAAGCGGCTCGGTGGAGAGCTCTTGGTCGTCTGTTTTCTCCCTTTGTCCAAGAAACTGACGAAGGAAGAAGTGACTTTTAAGAGAGCCATCGGAAAGCTCGTGGACAAAGTCGGAGGTACCTTTGAAGAGCAGATGCTTGCACGTGAAAAGGACGTAGCAAACGAGCTCGTCGCCTATGCGATGGAGAATAATGTGACCCGAATCGTCATGGGGCAGTCCAAGCGTACGCGCTGGGAAGAGATATGGTATGGCTCCATCGTTCATAAGATTCTTCGGCAAACGAAAAATATTGATATATTGATCGTGGCAGATCGTTCCGAGCGGGACGGTGAGCGCGTCATGCCGACCAAACGCGAAAAAGCGAAAACGCCCAATCCGTACCGACGGCTCTCCGATGAGGAGATGCAGCAAGAAATCGGTAAAATCAAGCGCGGGACGCTAAAAGTATATGTAGGAGCCGCACCTGGTGTCGGCAAGACGTACACGATGCTCCGCGAAGGCAACGAGCTCGCTGAAAATGGCATCGACGTGGTGATTGGGCTTTTGGAAACGCATGGACGAAAAGAAACCATTGAGCAGGTAGGCGGACTTCCTCTTATTCCGCGCAAGCGCATTCCGTATAAAAATGTGACCCTAGAAGAAATGGATACGGACGAAATTATCCGGCGAAATCCGGAGGTTGTACTGGTGGATGAGCTGGCACATACGAACGTGCCGGGGAGTGCCTATGAGAAGCGATACCACGATGTCGAGAAGATATTGGCTGCGGGTATTTCCGTCATATCCACGATGAACATTCAGCACCTCGAGAGCCTAAACGACAGCGTCGAGCAGATCACGGGAATCCGCGTGCGAGAGACGGTGCCGGACCATATTCTGCATCAGGCAGATGAGGTAGAGCTGATTGATATTTCCCCCAAAGCGTTGCGTCAGAGGATGCGGGAGGGCAATATTTACGCGCTGGAAAAGGTGGAGCAGTCGCTGACCAACTTTTTCAAAACGGGGAATTTGATCGCATTGCGTGAGTTGGCCTTGCGTGAAGTGGCGGACGACGTCGACGAACGCTTGGAGGCGTGGGAACGACGAACGCTGCGCGGGCCTTGGCGGCAGCAGGAAGTTATTTTTGTCTGTGTGAATTTGCGCGCAGACAGTGAACGATTGATTCGCCGAGGGTTTCGAATTGCCTATCGGCTGAAGGCGTCGTGGCATGTAGCTTACGTGCAGGATCATCTGTCGCTGACGGAAGAGGAAGAGACACAGCTAGCGAAGCTGAAGGCACTAACAGAGCGACTCGGGGGTCGCTTCGAACGGTACGAAGCCCCTTCCCGACGCAAGGTTTTTACCCGGCTGGTTTGGCATATGAACGAAAAAGGAACGACGCAGGTCGTCATCGGGCAGTCGGCGCGGACCCGCTGGAAGGAAATTCTCGAGGGTTCGGTCATCCAGCGATTATTGCGGGAGGTCCGACACATGGATGTGCTGGTCGTGGCTGATCACGCACCCGATTTGATGTAAGGGAGGGTAATGATGGGCACAGAAAAAGAAGGGCAATGGGATCAAAGCGTGGCAGACGCCTATAGCCGTTTGGAGTGCCTGATACTAGAGCCAACTGCGGAGGCAGATTTGTTTTCCAGGCTGATCCGGGTCTACCTGGAGGAAGAAGAGGTACGCATACGGCAAAAGCTAAAGCGCAAATCCTCACAGCGAATCTCTCGCGTCATGCATGAGCGGGTGGGTGAGTTTTTGTCCGGGCAGTTGACCGGGCTTTCGTTTCAAGTGATCGATGGTCTCTTGTTTATAAAGAGGGGAGAGCAGCTAGTCGGGGCACTCAAATGCATCCCTGATCTCGGCAGCTACGATACTCCGTCCTGGAATGCAACACTTGCCCGTTTTGCCAAGCAGTATCAGAAGCGGTTCCAGCTGGCGCCAGAGAAGCTGCTGTTCGTTGTCTGCTCGCTCGCGAAAAGTTTGGATGCAGCTCATGCCAAGGAGTTGACCGGAATTGATGTGTGGTGTGGTGCGGCGCTAACAACTCCAGCTTATCGGGATGCGTTGCAGGTGTATGTCAACAAATATGTGGAAGTCATGGACGCGCTCCCGCAGCCAGTGAACCAAGTGTATTTCTTGAGTGCAGATGCCCATCCGAATGCGCTTGCTTGCCAATTGCTGCGCGGGGAAAAAGCTTTCTTGCCAGATCGTTGGCTGCGGCCGTCCGTCAGTGAGCTCATCCAATTATTGCAAGCCAAGCTGTGATATACTTTTAGGGATGGTCATACGATGAATTTCCTTGGGAGGGACTTTTTATCAAAGTAAAAGTAGCTGGTATCCCGCATTTCACAGGGGCATATGTCTCTGGTACAGAATTGGCTCCTGACGCGCTTCGTACAGCAGGATTGATCGAGCAGTTGCAGCAGCATGGCTTGGATGTGCAGGATGTAGGAAATCTGCATCTTCCCGATGATTTGCCTCGCCATAATATTCCACCAGTTCGTAATTGGCCGGCTCCGCGCATGTTTTGGGATTTGCTGCAAAAGGACGCACAAGAGTGGCTCGATACAGACGACTTTGTCTTGATGCTCGGCGGCGATTGCAGCTTGGTCGTTGCAACGGCACAGGCTCATCAGTCTCGGTATCAGGAAAAAGCGTATCTGCTCGTGCTTGACGGTCATCTCGATGCAGTAGTTCCATCGGCTTCTCGCTGTATTGGGGCGGCAGGGATGGGATTGTGGTTTTTGCTTCAGGATCGTGGACAATGGATCGAGCCAAGCGGCTGGAATGCAGAGCGAATCCGCCTTGTCGGCTGCCAGCAGATGCCAGCAGAGACTTTCGGCGTTGACGTCATGACCTTGGCTCAGCTCACAGAGGGAAGCCTAGTGGAACGAGTTTCTCATATGCTCCAATCGATCCCGCCTGATGCCAAAATCCTCGTTCATTTCGATGTAGATATCATGCACAAAGACGCGATGCCAGCGGCCTATTCCCCAAGTGAGACAGGATTGTCGCTGTCCGAAGCGGAGACATTACTAGCAACTGTCTTGCGAGATTCGCGCGTGACAAGTATGGAAGTGACGGAATTCTCAGGAGCAAGGGATACTACTGGCGAGTATGCGCAGAAGCTGGTAGAGTTGCTGGCCCGGGCACTAGCTGCACGTGCTAAAGCCCTCCCATCTATGAAATAGTTTCGATAGCGAGTGAGCTCGACAGTTCTGATTCGTTCAGGCTGTCGGGCTCTTTTTTGGGGATCTTCCTAAGTTTTAAAAGGTACCGATTAGCCAAGAAAGCCGGTGAGAAGAAAAAGCACAGGGCTCGCAGACCTTGACAACGCCTACCCAGTCGGAACTTTAAAAAGAGGACCACGCTTGTCGAACACTTCTTCCCTGAGAAACATCCGCCCGTAGGGTGGCTTTGGCTCGACGCTCCTCTTTTTAAAGTGGAGACGGACAGTCAATCCCCCCTGCTGGCGTGTCAGAGTCGAAGAGAACTGTGCTTTTTCTTCTCCTCCACAATGTTGACTCAAACAAATAGCTTTGAAGCCCCTCTTTTGACAGAAAAATAAATTTTTCAAAAATAAGGAGAAAGGATTCTCCAGCAAATTCGTATTAGTGTTGAATCACCCAAAACGGAAGCTGCGCAGCATTCCCCAAAGGCTGATCGCTGATAGACGGAGGAGTAGCAAAAATGCCGGACGATCGGGAATTGATCGAGCAAATCCTGGCTGGCAATCACCAGCTGTACAGTCAGATTATTGACAGGTACAAGGGCAAGATCGTGACCTACTTGTACAAAATGATCGGTAACATGCCTGACGCACAGGATTTGGCTCAAGACGTGTTTACCAAAACCTTTTACCTATTGAAAGACTATCGGCCAGAGCACAAGTTTTCTTCATGGCTGTATCGAATCGCGAGCAATCATTGTCTCGATGAAATACGAAGACGCAAAAGGACGGAGCAGACAGCAATTGTGGAGGAACAGATCGTTGATCCAGAGACACCAGAAACCACTCTGTTAAAAAAGGAGCGAGACGCCCAGCTGGAGCGCAGTATCATGCTGCTGGATGAGGAGTATCGCGAGGTGTTCGTTCTGCATTACTTGAAGCGTCTGTCGTATCGGGAAATCAGCGAGCGACTGTCTCTTACGGAGAGCGCTGTTCAAATGCGTTTGTTCCGTGCTCGTAAAGAGATGAAGAAAAGCCTGATGAAAACAATGGGAGGGGGAGATATTTATGACATGCTTCATGTTTAATCAATGGAAGCTCTATGCAAATGGCGAGCTCCCCCCTGCCGAAAGCAAAGGACTGGAGCAGCATGCAGTAGAATGCCCACAATGTCAAATCAAGCTGCAAGAGTGGGTAGATTACATGCTGGAAGAGGAATTCTCCGCCTATCCGGAAGTTCCTGTACCCGATACCTTTACGGACGAGGTCATGAGTAAACTGTTCGAAGAGGTTCCCGTACGTACGGCACGGAAGCGCTCCTCCCGAACCAGAAGACAAAGGGGTTGGGATATTGTGAAGAAGACAGGACTGGTAGTAGCAGGACTTACTGCGTTGGTAGTGACAGGAACCGCTGTATCGCCGACGTTTGCGAATTATGTGAATAGCTTGTTCCAGATAGAAAAGGATGCGGATAGCGGCATGAAAAATGCCGTGAATAAAGGCCTTGTTCAAAAGCTGGAGCAGAAGATAACCGATCAAGGGATTACTTTCGAAGCAAAAGAGTTGATGGCTGACTCGATGAGGATTGCAATTATCTTTGATATGTACGACCAGAATGGCAAGCAAATAGAAGACCACTCTATGAAGCTTCAGTTAATTGATTCCAACGGAAAAGATTGGTTGGCGGAGGATGGAAGAGAGGAGTCTGGGAGTAGTCATGGGCAGTTTTTCATCACTGAGCTGAGCTTGAACGATATTTTCGAATCGGCGGAGGCTACTCCTGACCAACTGACCTTGAAAATCGTACCAACAGACATCGAAGGCAAGACAGGGAAGTGGGAATTGGAAATTCCGGTCGATATGAAGAAAGCGAAAGAAGCGACCAAAACGGTTGCGTTCAAAGACGCCGTGTATCAATCACCACAAGGGCTTGAGCTTAAACTGAAACAAATCGAATTTTCCCCAAGTGCGACACGGGTTATGCTGGATTCAACGGTTCCAAAATCAGCTTACGTAGAGTTTGAACGGGCAGTGCTCATGTATGATAAGGATCATCCGGAAGGAGTCCACATCACAAACAAAAAAGTCGAACCTACTCTATCAGGAGGTGATATCGCGTACGAAATTACCAACGAGAAAGGTGAGGTCGTGGCAGCTCGGGATATGTTTGGATTAGATAAAGGAATCGCGAAAAAGAAGAATGTTCTTTACGTCTCTGGACTGTCCAGTAAACAAGAAGGCGATATCACGAAGTGGTGGCATACATTTGGCCCGCTACAGGGTGAACAAAAGTTAAAGTTTCAGCTCCAAAAAGTTTATGAGAACAAACTGGCTTCTCCCAAATTCGACCTCATTCCAGAAGACTTAAACAAGAAGGCAGCGACTTTCAAGGATGAGACAGGCAGTTCGTTTACATTCTCCTCTTTTTCGTGGACACCTGCTAGCGGGGAGGAAAAAGGTAAGGCTGTGATAATTGTAGAAGGTACACTAGGAAAAGACGTGGTCTCCATCAGATATTGGTATGTAAAGGATGAAAATGGGAAGACTTACTACGCGACATTGAATCCAGAAAGCACCAGAGACAAAGATGGACGTGTACATTTCAAAGGTGAGCTGGTCATTCCGAAATTGGAGCAAGCACCGAAAAGGCTTACTATTTGCTATCCTGAATATACGGTAGAGCACCACGTAAATTGGGAAGTGCCATTTGAAATCAAATAGATGAAACACAGAAAAAGGAAGAGGCTGACAGAGGCCTCTTCCTTTTTTATTTCGAAAAGTGATTATAGAATTTTTTAAAAGTAGAGAAAGGTTTTTCCAGAAAATCCGTAATAGCTTATGAATCAACCAAAACGGAAGCTGCGCAGCATTCCCCGCTGGCTTGATCTGTGATAGATGGAGGAGTAGCAAAATGCCGGACGATCAGGAACTAATCGAGCAAATCCTGGCTGGCGATCATGAGCAGTACAGACAAATTGTTGACAGGTACAAGGGCAAGATCGTTGGCTATTTGTACAGGATGATCGGCAACATGCCAGACGCACAGGATTTGGCTCAAGACGTGTTTATCAAAACCTTTTATCGTTTACATGACTATCGGCCTGAGTACAGGTTTTCGTCGTGGCTGTATCGAATTGCGAGCAATCATTGTTTCGATGAAATGCGAAAACGCAAACGGACAGAGCAAGTAGAAATCGATGAGGAGCAGCTGATTGATCTAGACACGCCTGAGACGACTTTGTTGAAAAAGGAACGGGACACCGAGCTGGAACGCAGCATCATGCTGCTGGATGAGGAGTATCGCGAAGTATTCGTCCTGTTTTACATCCATCGTCTGTCGTATCGGGAAATCAGCGAGCAACTGTCTCTCTCGGAGAGTTCCATTCAGATGCGTTTATTCCGCGCCCGCAAAAAGATGAGAGACAGCCTGGCGAAAACGATGGGAGGGGGAGCTATTTATGAAATGCTTCATGTTTAATCAATTGAAGCTATACGTAAACGATGAGCTGGCCCCTGCCGAGAGCAAAGGATTGGAGCAACATGTGGAAAATTGCCCACAATGCCAGAAGCAACTGCAAGAGTGGGTAGAAGGCATTCAGGAAGAGGATTTTTCCACCATTCTGGAGGCTCCTGTATCCGATGTGTTTACAGATGAGGTCATGGATAAGCTGTCTGATGCAATTCCTCCACGTTCTAAGCGAAAGCGCTCCTCCCTAACTAGAAGACAAAGGGGTTGGGATATTGTGAAGAAGACAGGATTGGTAGTAGCAGGACTTACGGCGTTGGTGGTGACAGGAACGGTTGTATCACCTACGTTTGCGAATTATGTGAATAGCATGTTCCAGATTGAAAAGGATGCGGATAGCGGTATGAAAAACGCCGTCCATAAAGGCCTTGTTCAAAAGCTGGAGCAAAAGGCGACCGATCAAGGAATTACTGTCGAGTTAAAAGAGCTGTTGGCTGACTCGATGAGGATCGCCGTCATCTATAATGTGTACGACGAGAGCGGCAAGAAGATTGAAGATCATGTTTTGAATGCGAAGCTGATTGATCAGAACGGAAAAGATTGGTTCGAGGATGATGGAGGAGATAATTCGGGAAGTCATGGAGAGTTTTTTATCACAGAGCGATTTTTGAACGAAATCTTCGAATCAACTGAGGCGACTCCTGACCAACTGACCTTACATTTAGAACAGACAGAAATCGCTGATAAGACAGGAAAATGGTCATTTGAAGTTCCGATTGATATGAAGAAAGCCAAGGAAGCGACGAAAACGGTTGCCTTCAAGGATACGGCTTTTCAATCGCCGCAAGGGCTCGGGATTGAGCTGAAAAATATCGAATTTTCCCCGAGTGCGACACGGGTCATGCTGGATACCACTTTCCCAAAATCAGCTTATTTGGAGGTTGAACGAACGTCGATCCTGTACGATCGGAAAAATCCGCAAGGGGCCATTATCACAGAAAAAGAGCGTGATCCTGCTTTTTCGGGAGAGAATATGATGTACGAAATCACCAATGAAAAAGGGGAAGTGGTAGCAGCTTGGGATATGAAATCATTGGATGATGGGCTTGATAACAAGGAGAATGTTCTTTTCACACCAAGAACAGAAGAAGAAGCGGAAGAAAGACCAGAAGGCGATGTCTTGAATTGGTGGCATACATTTGGCCCGATACAGGGAGAACAAAAATTAAAGCTTGAGCTAAAGAAAATTTATGAGAAAAAGCTGGCTTCGCCTAAATTTGATCTGGTTCCAACAGAACTAGACAAGAAAGCTGCGACTTTCAAGGATGAGACAGGCAGTACCTTTACATTCTCTTCTTTTGCATGGGAGCCAGGTAACGGCGAAGATCTAGGTGAGGCCGTAATGACCATAGAGGGGACATTAGGAAAAGGCATAGTCGAGAACCGCGATTGGTCTGTAAAGGATGAAAATGGGAAGACTTACCCTGCGTCAGTGAGTACGGAAAGCACCAGAGACAAGGACGGGCGGGTACAGATCAAAGGTGAGATCACGATTCCGCGCTTGAAGCAACAACCGAAAAAGCTCACGGTATCCTACGCTACCTATATGGTGGAACACGACGTGAAGTGGGAAGTACCTTTTGAAATCAAATAGTACAAAGAAAAGGAAGAGGCCGACAGGGGCCTCTTCTTTTTTGTTACAAGAGCTAGTTTTTTTATGATTTGTGAGCGTAAGGCCCCAACTGCTGACGAGTAAAGGTATAACGCGAATTTTCGTCCTTTAGCCACATATTCCCCTTCACAATGAGAATGTACACCGCAACGATGAAGTAGCCCGTCCCAATGATCCAGTCTGATGTGGTTACCATGCCAGTGGAGATGATATGCCGGATATACCATACCCCGATTGGGATGTGGAAAAGGATAACGGCGAACAAACCCGGATTGTAGAAGGTTTTTGCTTTCAGATTCGCAAAAATTCCATGCCAGATAAACTGGAAGAAGCCCATGAGAATCGGTGCCAAGCCGAGCCAGACGACCGTCGGGAACAAGAGGGGAACCAGATAAAAGACATAGGCAATGACGAGGTTGATGATCATCGCAGACTGTGGATTCAGCGGGTATCGTTCTGGATGGCTGCTTTTGAAAATCAAACCATTAAACAGTCCGGCAAAATATCCCGGCCAACGGTACTCTTCATATTGATGAACAAGGATGGCGATGAAGCTTAGCCACAATAGCCGCTCAATAGCAGGAATGGTACTCCATTGCAGCATGAGATACAGCCCTACGCCGACTGCCACCAACACACCAAGGTCTGACCAATATTTTCGCAAAAAGCCCATTTGTGTCTCCCCCTATTTCCTATTTTTCATGAAAATAGCGTGCGAATAACAAATCAATCTGTTGCTCGACGGAAGCGACCTCGATGCCAGCGCCTGTAGACAATATCGACTTGAGCAAGGCTGGCAGAAAAATCGCTCCAAACAGCTGCATGATCATCGTCATAAGAACCTCATGGTCTTCTTCGTGGGTAATTTCCTTCAAAACTCCCTCAATTTTCACAAACCCAATGCTCTTGAGAAATTGGCCGTACTCATATTGCGAGGTAAATACAGCGCCACCCAGCGAAAAGATTCGTGAAACCAGCTCGGGATATTGCTGGATGATCTGCACGTAACTCATTAAAAACTGCTTGAGTCGTTCTTGGGGAAGCAGAGATGTGTTATCCAAGAGATCAAATGTAGCTGTAAAGCTGCCTAGAAAAGCACTGAGGGCTTCATTAATGAGCTTATCCTTGGAACCGAAATAGTAGTTAACCAAAGCTACGTTGGTACCGGAATCCGCTGCGATTTTCCGCACCGTCACACTCTCGAAGCCTTCCATCTTGATCAAATCCAGTGTCGATTGCAAAATTTTCGCTTTCGTTTCGCTGTTTTTATCTATCTGTGACATGACCAACCTCCTTTTTCTTGGAAGCAAAAACGTTTTGTTAAACATCGTTTTAAACGTTGTTTAATTTAATGGTAGCACTTTCCAATCGAGATGGCAATGATTCGTTTTTGCACATCAGCGGAGCTTTTCGCGTATACCTAATAGGCAATGGGAAAGAGGTGACCACATATGAGCGGATGGCTCGCACTCCTGCTCGTTTCCCTGGCCATCAGCATGGACAGTGTCAGTGTAGGATTGACGTATGGTTTACGGAACATGAAGATGCCCTTTTTGTCGCTCGTCGTCGTTTCTGGTTGTTCGTTTGCTGTTGTCTATGGTGTCATGCTCGTAGGCTCATCCCTCACTGAATGGTTAACACCCGAGATCGGCAAGTATATTGGTGCTGCGGTCTTGATTCTCATGGGGTTGTTTACTTTGTGGCGGCTCATTGCGGCAAGGTCGGGAACAGAGGCTCAGGAGTCTACTGCTGACAGCAGCAACGCCGTTGTAGCCGCAGAAAAACAGGAAGAGCAGGAACCCATCGTATTATTGTCGCAGTTCCGTATTTTTGGTGTCATGATTCAGATTTTAAAAGATCCGTCCAAAGCCGATGCTGACCGTTCTGGGCATATTATGGGCTGGGAGGCCGTCATGTTGGGGCTTGCCCTGTCATTGGATGCTTTCGGGGCAGGCATTAGCCTTACGTTTTTGGGATACTCGCCACTGCTCGTCGCTCTCTGTATTGCGGTGATGAGCGCCTTGCTTCTTGTGATAGGAATTGCCCTCGGCAGGCGCGCCGGAAAGGCCAGATGGCTGACGCGACTCACCTGGCTGCCGCCGATTTTGTTGATTTGCATTGGCGTAGCCAAAAGCTTGAAGTAGTGATTTATACCAAAAATATGGAACCCGTCCGGATAAATGGACGGGTTGTTTTATTTTCTAGCTCGTCTGCATACACATGAAAATGAGTGAGATGTGGATGGAGGAGATGTAGGTGGATACACAGCCAATTCGAAAATGGTACACGCTGGCGGCGGCCGACGTGACCGAAGCCCTTCATAGTGATGCTGCGCAAGGGTTGACTCAGCAGGAGGCGGAGCGGCGACTGGCTAAACAAGGTGCCAACCAGTTGGCTGAACAGAAGCGAAAGCCTCTCTACTCGGTCTTTGTTGATCAGTTCAAGGATTTTATGGTACTCATCCTGTTCATTGCAACACTGATTTCGTACTTCCTCGGAGAGTACCTGGATGCGATTGCGATTATCGCGATCATCCTTATTAACGGGATCCTCGGATTTATTCAGGAGGCCAAGGCTGAGCGATCCTTGCAGGCGCTAAAGGAGCTGGCATCCCCGATGGCGCGCGTCATCCGGGGTGGGCACATTTCCATGATACCGGCTTCGCGGCTGGTACCTGGTGATCTGGTGCAATTGGAGGCCGGGGACCGTGTTCCCGCAGATTTACGTTTGCTTTCGGCCAATCGGCTAGAGGTAGAGGAGTCTGCGTTGACAGGGGAGTCTGTCCCCGTCGGAAAAAACGTGAAAAAACTGGAGACAGCCCAGGCCTCCACTGTACCGCTTGGCGACCAAAAGAATCTCGCGTTCATGGGCACGATGGTGACCGGAGGAACAGGGAGCGGTATCGTCGTAGCGACAGGGATGAGCACGGAAATTGGGAAAATCGCGCACCTGATGAATACAGCGGAAGAAGCAGAAACCCCTTTGCAGCTGCGATTGGAGCAAATGGGCAAAATTCTCGTGGTCGTTGCACTGCTGTTGACGATTGTAGTCATTGCTGCTGGTGTCTGGCATGGTCATGAGCTGTTTACGATGTTCCTCGCCGGGGTGAGTCTCGCAGTGGCGGCAATTCCGGAAGGCTTGCCGGCGATTGTGACTGTCGCGCTAGCGCTCGGCGTCCAGCGGATGATCCGCCGCAATGCGATCGTACGCAAGCTCCCATCAGTCGAGACATTGGGCTGCGCCTCTGTTATTTGCTCCGATAAGACAGGGACCCTGACTCAAAATAAAATGACCGTTACCCAAGTGTGGCACAGCGATTCCACGTATGAGGTGAGCGGTAGCGGCTACGCACCGGAGGGATCCTTTCACTACCTGGGGAAAATGGTATCTCCTGCCCGTGACGGAGCGCTCACGCAAATCATCCGAATCGCAGACAGATGCAACAACGCCCGTTTGACTTGCGAGGAGCAAAGCACGCGCAATCTGCTCGGGATGGGCAAGACGTCACGCTTTTGGCAAGTCATAGGCGACCCGACAGAAGGTGCTCTCAAGGTGCTTGCCGCGAAGGCATTGGGCGGCAATACAGAGCGTAGCAACCAAAAGAGTCAGGGACAGCGTGTGGAGGAGCTCCCCTTTGATTCTGACCGCAAAATGATGTCGGTCGTCGAAAAGGGGACAGACGGTGTGTATTCCCTGCTGACCAAAGGCGCGGCAGAGGCATTGCTGGCTAGATCGACGCACATTTTGTGGAAAGGAGAGCTCATACCACTCTCCGCGACGCTTCGTCACCAAGTATTGGAGCAAACGGAGCGGATGGCAGGCAAAGCGCTGCGCGTACTGGGCTTCGCGTATAAGACGCTGCAAGGCTATCGCCCGGGACAGCCAATCGGCTCCCTCGAAAACAATCTCGTCTTTGTCGGATTGGCCGGAATGATCGATCCGCCGCGTGAAGAGGTGCGTCCAGCGATCGATCTGTGCCATCAAGCAGGAATCAAGACGGTCATGATTACAGGCGACCACAAGGTAACAGCAGAAGCAATCGCCCGGCAGATTGGTTTGATGCGTGGATACGGTGAAGTATTGGAGGGGCGGGAGCTGGATAGCATGTCAGATGAGCAGCTCGCAGAGTATGCGGAGCGCGTCACTGTCTATGCCCGTGTGTCCCCTGAGCACAAGCTGCGGATCGTCCGTGCCCTGCAAAGCCAAGGACATGTGGTCGCCATGACCGGAGACGGTGTCAATGATGCTCCTGCGATCAAGACCTCAGACATTGGGATTGCGATGGGGATTACCGGTACGGATGTGACGAAGGAAGCGGCCGATCTCGTGCTGCGTGACGATAACTTCGCTACGATTGTCGCTGCCGTCGAGGAAGGGCGCAACATCTATGACAACATTCGAAAATTCATCCGTTATTTGCTGGCGTCCAACGTAGGCGAGATTCTCGTCATGTTTTTTGCAATGCTCCTCGGGCTTCCTTTGCCTTTGGTTCCGATCCAGATCTTGTGGGTCAATCTCGTGACGGATGGTTTGCCGGCCATGGCGCTGGGCATCGATCCGGCGGAGAAAGATACGATGTATCAGAAGCCGCGCAACAAGGCAGAGAACATATTCAGCCGAGGGTTGGGCTGGAAGATTATTAGCCGCGGCTTTCTCATCGGGGCCATGACGCTCTTGGCTTTCTGGCTGACTCTCAAAGATAATCCGAATGACTTGGTGCACGCCCAGACTGTCGCTTTCGTCACGTTGGTTATGGCACAGCTGATTCACGTTTTCGATTGCCGGAGTCAATACAGCGTTTTTCACCGGAATGTATTTGAAAACAAATACCTCGTCTGGGCCGTGCTTTCGTCGATCGTGCTCGTGATCGGTGTCGTATACATGGAGGCGCTTCAGCCAATCTTCAAAACAACGGATCTAAATCTGCGCGATTGGGCATTAATTTTGGTCGCAGCGGGAGTTCCTACGTTTGTCGCAGGCATCGGTGGGGTGCTTACCAGCGGCAGACAGCGCACAGGCAAAGAGAAACGCCCAGCTATGCGTACGGTTCGTCCTGACTAACCGAGTCGCCAAAGGGGAGAGGGAGCCATCGTGCGCTTGAGAAGGGGTGGATGGAAAAGACGCGGTAGGCGAATTTTTGCATGGACACTGATGATGATTGTCGTGTTGATCGTTTTGTTTATCGTTGTGGAACGCAGGGTAGAGCCGACGTTGATGTTGATTGCCCAGGCCAAGGCAGAGCAGGTCGCCAAGCTCGCCATTACCGATGCAGTCACCAAACGGATGACCCAGCAGGGTGTCGACGTTAACGAAGTTGTCATCATGGAGAAGGACGAGAATGGCAGCATCAAAGCAGTGAATTTTAATTTCAAAGAGTACTCCCGGATTGTAGGGGAAACGACAGCTCGTATTCAAAATCGCCTGAAGGAATTCGAGCAGGAGCACGTCCAGACAACCATACCACTCGGCTTGGCTACCAAAAACGTCTTTCTGGAGCACTTTGGGCCTGAGATTCCGGTGTCGTTCGTTCCGATTGGAGCCGTCAAGACCAAGCTGGAAACAGGCCTGAAGCAAGCCGGGATCAACATGGTGCTGGTGACTGTCTACATTCACGTCGAGGTCGATTTGCGGGTCATTATCCCGTTTGCGACCAAGCAACAGACGGTCACCACACAAATCCCGGTCTCCGAAGCCCTGATCGTCGGCAAGGTACCGACTTATTTGTACGATAACCCGTCAGGCAAGCCTGATGTGCCGATGCTGCAAAACAACGAAATCCCAAGCCAGCCGTGATGTTTCTCGCATATACGCGAACGATTTACACATCTATGAAAATTTTTTTGAAACGTTTCTGAAAGGGTGCCGTCCAATGAATAGAGACACACAAAAACAAGCAAGAACATTGGAGGCGTAATCAACATGAAAGCAATCCGTACAGGTATGATGACAATCGCGGCACTGGCCGTTTTGGGAACTAGCGTAGTATCTGCAACCTCCGAACCAGTAAAAGAACTTTCCGTTAACATTAACGGTCAAGCAATCGCACAAGATGCGATCTTCGATAAAGGCCAACAAACCGTACTGGTTCCACTTCGTCCCGTAGCTGAAGCCCTCGGTTTCAAAGTAAGCTGGAACGACAAGGAAAAAGCAGCAGAAGTGCAAAGAGGCGCGATCACCAGTTACGCAAAAGAAGGAGAGGATCGCTATCCTTTCGCAAAAATGTACAAAACGCTGGGAGCAGAGCCGCGCGTACTGAATGGCAGCACCTATGTGCCAGTCGCATTCGTTGACGAAATTCTGCAAGCCGACGTGAATGTAACCGATAATACAGTGACTGTAGTGGAGGACGAAATCGCTCCTATGCGCACAGGTACCATTACGAACATCAATAAATCCGATAAAGGGTACTCGGTTACACTGAACATCTATGAGTCTGGCATCATCCTGCACCTGACAGAAGACACTAAAATTACGGATGAAGCTGGGAAAGTGCTGAAGCCAGAAGACTTGAAGCTGGGTATGGCGGTAGATGCTACAACCGAAAAATTCATGGCGATGAGCTTGCCGCCACAAACGAGTGTGCTCAGCATCACGGTAAAAGGCGGTCTGGAGACTCAGGACGTCCTGGGAACAGCGGGAAAAGTAGCGAGCATCTCTGCTGATAAAGATGGCAACTACAAAATGCTCGTAGAGGGTCGCGGTATTACCGCCACCTCCCAAGAAAAAATCAACCTGAACATTACCGAGAAAACGGTGATCATCAATGCGCGAAATAACAAAGTACTCTCTCCAGCTGAGCTGAAAGAGGATATGCAAGTAGTGGCCTTCTACGGTCCAATGATGACGAAGAGCCTGCCGCCTATCGGCACAGCTGAGAAAATCGTAGTAGAGTAAGAGAAAGAACGGGATGGCATTTGCTGTCCCGTTTTCTTTTGTTCCTTTCATGATGTTCAGGGAATTCCCTGATACACTTTCTTTTATGGAAACTTTACAATAACGTTAGGATGATTGTCTCAAAAGGAGGAGCCATGGCTACGTCGAGTGAAGTGCTTTCCCTGATGCAGTCCATCTTTGCCAACGTCAGCGATGCGATCCTGGTGATTGATCAGGAGGGACGAATCATAAAGGCCAATGCTGCGTTGGAGCAGATGACGGGCTGGACAGAAGAAGAGCTGATTCGAGATAAACATATTTGCGAGCTGTGTCTCGGAATGGCAACATGTATGGAAGAAACGAGCTGCACGGATTGCTTTTTTAAGCGTGTGCAAATGCCTTCATTCGAGATGAGGCTTCGAACGAAATCAGGTGTGGATTACCCTGTCGCTGCCAGCTCTGCGAGACTAGAGGATGAAGCGCAGGGGAAGCTGGTCATGATTTTGCGTGATATGTCTGCGCAACAGCGAGTGGAAAAAGAGCGCTACCAGTACAAGCTGACGAATTTTGCGATCCAAGCACAAGAAGAAGAACGAAAGCGCATCGCCCGAGAGCTGCATGATGGCGTAGGGCAGGCGCTTTATAGTATTTTAGTGGGTCTAAACGTAGTCAGACAACGAGAATTGAGCGAGCCAGTTATGCAGCATGTCTCGGAATTGGTGAATATGACTTCCAAGGCGATGGAGGAAGTGAAGCGCATGGCGCTGGAGCTGCGTCCGTCTGCACTGGATGATCTCGGTTTGTTGCCTGCCTTACGTTCGTTGATGAAACGGGTAGAAAAGACGTTTCATATCCAGGTGGAGCTGCATGTTCAGGGGGAGAAACGCAGATACTCTGCTGCGATGGAAACAGCGTTGTACCGGATTGTACAGGAAGCTATGACCAATACGGCAAAATACGCAAAGGCGAGCCATCTGGGAATCATGTTCGAGAATCGGGAGAAGGAAATTGTCGTCACGATTGTAGATGACGGCGTAGGGTTTGAAGTAGAGAAAACATTGAACATCGGCAAAGGTCTCGGTGTGTTTGGCATGAAGGAGCGTGCCCAGCTGCTTGGTGGTACCGTTGATATTCGCTCCGCACCCGAGGAAGGAACGACGGTGATCGTCCGAATTCCGGTGCCGAAGGAGGGGGTAGAGGATGAGCATTCGCGTCTTGATCGCTGATGATCATGCGATTGTACGCTCTGGGCTGGGGATGCTGATCAACGCCCAGGAGGACATGGAAGTCGTCGGTTATGCAGCTGACGGAAAAGAGGCATGTGAAAAAGCATTGGAAGTCCGGCCCAACGTCGTCCTGATGGATTTGAGCATGCCGCCTGGGGAAAACGGCTTGACGGCAACGGCCAGACTGAAGGAAACGGCACCAGATATTCAGGTGCTCGTGCTTACGATGCATGATGACGAGGAATACTTGTTTCGGGTACTGCAAGCTGGTGCTGCCGGCTATATATTAAAAAGTGCCCCTGACCTCGATTTGATCACGGCAATCCGTTCGGTCAATCAAGGCATGGCGTATTTGTATCCATCTGCGACGAAATCTCTGATCGAGGAATTTTTGCAAATGGTCAAGAACGGTGAGGAGCAGGCCAAGTACGACATCCTGACTGATCGGGAAAAAGAAGTGCTGGTCTTGATTGCAAAGGGCTTCAGCAACAAGGAGATTGCTGAGCAGCTCACTGTTTCCGTTAAGACGGTGGAATCGCATAAAGCGCACATTATGGAAAAGCTCCACCTGCGTACGAGGCCTGATTTGGTGCGGTATGCGATTAAGAAGGGCTGGCTGGATTTTGAGTAAGGACGATCCCAATACGGGGTCGTCTTTTTTTGTGTCGAACCTGTGACCAAAAACGGTCATAAAACGGTCGAAATCAGGGGTTTCCCGGAACATTTTAGGGGATTTCCCCGAATTACTTCCAAGGGGTTCCAGCGGTAGAATGAAGGCGTGAAAACTACACCGCGCCCATGAGGCACGTAGGAAAGGAGATGAGCGCGATGGAGACGCAAGTTGACAAGGCGGAGAAAGGCAAGAAATCTAGATCCAGCAAGCTGCAAACGGACCAGGAAGACTTGAAGGGAACGTTTGTCGCGGTTCTGATCGTCGGAGGTATCATTTTAGTCGGTTGGTTGGGTGTATTCGGGCTTTTTCTGGATAGGGCGTAATAAGGAAGTAAAGGAGGGTACTTATGCATTTGCATCGATATGAAAAAATCTGGTTGATGCTTGGCGCAGGCGGTTTGGCCTTATTTATTGTATTGTTGTGCGTCAATGCGTTTGCCATGGGGATGGCTCCGCCAAGTAATATGGAAATGATTGATCCGGAGAAGGTTACGGAGACGCCTCCTTTTGATAAACCAGGCTTGAAGCAGGTAGGAGACAACGAATATGACGCCTACATGACAGCATTTGCGTTCGGCTTCGCTCCGACCAAGATGGAAATACCGGTTGGCGCAACGGTGAATTTCCACGTCACGAGTCCAGACGTTATTCACGGTTTCCAGATTCCAGAGACCAATATTAACTTCATGGTTCTGCCTGGGCACATCAGCTCGGCGACACATACGTTTGACAAGCCAGGCGAGTATTTGATCCTTTGTAACGAATACTGTGGCGCAGGTCATCAGGTAATGGCGACCACAATTATTGTGAAATAAAGGTAGGTGAATTCTATGGTAATCGCACGGAAGATCGACGATACACTCCCCCATGTTCCGGTTCAGCGTTCTGCGGCAACACTTAGTTTGGCCTATGTGTGGGTAGCTTATATTGCATTCGGATTGGCAGCAGTGGCAGGGATGGTACAGGGCATGGTTCGCGGTGGAATCATGGAACTGCCGAGCTGGACAAATTATTATCAAATTTTGACCGCCCATGGCGTGTTGATGGCACTTATTTTTACTACGTACTTCATCGTCGGATTTATTTTCTCAGGAGTCGCCCGCACCACAGGTGGTTCCCTGCACGGAGCCGCTCTGAAATTTGGATGGGCAGGCTGGATTCTCATGACGCTAGGGACGTTGATGGCTGTTGTCACTATTCTGATGAATGAAGCCTCTGTCCTTTATACATTCTACGCACCACTCAAAGCATCTCCGTACTTTTACATTGGTTCTGCCTTGCTCGTAGTAGGAAGCTGGCTAGCGGGATTCGGGGTTTTTGCCAGCTATCGCAAATGGAAACGCGAAAATAAAGGGAAAACGTCTCCGCTTTTTCTCTACATGGGGGTCACTACTTACATCCTGTGGATTACTGCGACGATTCCTGTAGCGGTGGAGGTTCTGTTCCAACTCATCCCGTGGTCACTCGGGCTGGTCCCAACGATTAATGTCATGCTCAGTCGTACGCTGTTCTGGTTTTTTGGTCATCCGCTCGTTTATTTCTGGCTATTGCCTGCTTATATGGCGTGGTATGTATGCTTACCAAGAATCATCGGCGGTCACATCTTCAGTGATTCGCTCAGCCGACTCGCTTTTATCTGCCTGCTGTTGTTCTCGATTCCTGTCGGGTTCCACCACCAATTAATGGAGCCGGGAATCTCACCAGCATGGAAAATGATCCACGTTACACTGACGCTGATTGTTGTAATCCCATCTTTGATGACAGCATTTTCGATGTTTGCCATCTTTGAAACGACTGGACGTAAAAAAGGCGGAGTTGGACTTTTCGGTTGGTTCAAAAAACTGCCTTGGACAGACGTACGTTTCTTTGCTCCATTTGTAGGGATGCTGTTCTTCATTCCTGGCGGAGCTGGGGGAATTATTAATGCAAGTAACCAGATTAACGCGGTCGTGCACAATACGATTTGGGTTACGGGTCACTTCCACATCACGGTAGGAGCAGCTGTTGCGCTCACCTTCTTCGGTGTCACCTTTTGGCTGATTCCAGCATTGACCGGACGGCAGTTGACCAAGACTGCGAATCGGATGGGAATGGTGCAAACGGTATTCTGGGCAGTAGGAATGTTCTTGATGTCGCTCGCCATGCACACGATGGGCCTGCAAGGAGCGCCACGCCGCACAGACTACACAACCTATATGGATCATCCGTTAGCTCTGGGCTGGATGGATTACCAGCGCGTGATGGCTTTCGGTGGAGGACTGTTGTTCGTATCTGCGATTCTCTTGATCCTGATCTTGCTGTACCTGACGTTCTACGCACCAAAAGGGAATACAGAATATCCGATTGCCGAGACAGAAACGACCCAAGAAGTTCCAAAAATTTTGGAACGCTGGCCAGTTTGGATTGGATTGGTCGCCTTCCTGATTATTCTCGCCTACGGTTATCCGATTTTGCAACAAATTCAGCACCAGGCACCAGGCTCGCCGCCTTTTGTCACTTGGTAAGACAATACGTACGAAAAAAGCCGCTCATTCCGTTTGGAAGCGAGCGGCTCTCCTTTTTTAAAAAAACTCTAGCGCTGCCAATTCGGTAAAGGCAAGAATCAGATACCCGATTGCCAAAAGCCATAGGGCGAGAATTCTGAGGTCTTCCTCTTCAAATGGCATACAACTCCTCCTTTTTCTCTTGTTAGCACAACATATTCAAGAGGGAGGACATTGGTTTAGCTTATGGCTCGTATATCATTTTGCGTGTCATTCCGCCATCTATAATCAGCTCAGTACCCGTAATGAAGTCGTTGTCCTTTTGTGTCAAAAATAGGCACGCACGGGCAATATCGTCGGGTGTACCTACGCGACCCGCCGGATGCTGGGCATGATCACCGGGACGAAGAGCGGCATAATCGCGGTGTTCAATCCAACCGGGAGAGATCGCATTGACACGAATCCCATCGGGGCCGAGTGAGACACCAAGCGCATGTGTTAAGGATAAAATGCCTCCTTTGGAAGCCGCGTATGCCTCCGAGTGAGGCTCGGACATGTGAGCCCGCGTCGAACAAAGATTAAGGATCGCGCCTCCACCATGGCGACGCATGATTTTGGCTGCTTCCCTTGATGCGAGAAAAACACTGCGCAAATTCGTGTTCAAGATATGGTCCCACGCTTCGACTGTCAGTTCATAAGGGGATTCCCATACAGACAAGCCCGCGTTGTTGATCAAAACATCGAGCCGCCCCCAGCGTTCATCGACGGTTCTCATCAACTGTTCGATCTGCGCCGGCACGCTGACGTCGATGTGCTCGAAATGGGCTGTGCCTTTCACTGTTTCAGTCGTGTTGATTAGCGAGGCCGTTTCCTCTCCCGCTGCGCGATTGTATTCGGCGATGACGACATGTGCCCCTTCGGCAGCATACATGGTGGCGACAGCCCGTCCGATGCCTTGGCCACCGCCTGTGACGATGACAATGTTATCCGTGTATTTCATCGAGAGTGCCTCCAAACAATAGGGTATAAAGCGAACTGTAAAAAGTAATTGCAAAATGTTTGTAACGATAATAAAGTAAGTAGTATATTTTTAACAGCGTACTATACAGTATGGAGGAGATTTAACCATGAGTACAGAAGTGAAAATTTCCGCTGAACAGGTAATGGAAGCCCGTCACAGCGTGCGTAAATACGATCCGAATGAAAAAATTCCACAAGGCGAGCTGAACGAAATCCTGCGTCTTGCAGCAAGTGCACCTTCGGCCTGGAATTTGCAGCATTGGCGTTTTCTCGTCGTGACCGATCCTGCTATCAAAGAAAAATTGCTCCCAATCGCACACAATCAGCAGCAGGTAGTGGATGCTTACGCTACGATCATCATTCTTGGCGATCTGGAGGCTTATAAGTCTGCTCGCCCTGTTTATGATGAAGCATTGGCAAAAGGTTACGTTACAGAGCAAGTACGGGAGAGCATGATCGCACAAATCGAAGGGGCGTACAATAACAACCCGGAAATCGCGCGTGATGAAGCAATCCGTAATTCGTCCTATGCAGCGATGCAGCTCATGCTGGCGGCAAAAGCAAAAGGATACGACACGTGCCCAATGGGTGGCTACAACCGTGATGCGCTCATTAAAGAGCTGAATATCCCATCCCGCTATTTGCCAACACTCATGCTGACTTTGGGGAAAGCAAGCGTGCAAGCCTATTCGACTTCCCGTTTTGGCCTGGAAGAATTGGTCATTCAAAACAGCTTCTAATAGCGTGTACAAACAGAAAAAAACTCATCCACTCCTCATGCTAATGAGGGCAGGGTGAGTTTTTTTCATATCTTCCCCAGGAGAGCGATTCGCTCTTCCTGCCTTATTGATTCGCCAGCAACGGTAAATCCACCATAATCGATGTTCCTTGACCAAGTGCGCTGCTGACCGAAAACCGTCCGGCATGGAGTTGAATGATCTCTTTGCAGATCGCCAATCCCAGACCACTGCCGGAGAGCTTGGAGCGTCCCTTGAAAAACTTTTCTGTAACATGCGGCAGGTCTTCCGGGTTAATGCCTTCACCAGTATCCGTGACGGTGACAAGGAGCCTATCGCCTGACAAGGAAGCTGCGATGACGATCGACCCTTTTTGTGGCGTGAATTTCAACGCGTTGTCCAATAGATTCACAAATACTTGCTTCAGCCGATTCGGGTCTCCCATAACCATGAGTGGGGTAGGGGGAGTCTCCAGTTTCAACTCGATTTGTTTCGCGTTGGCACGGACCGAAAATTGAAGATGCAAATCTTGAAGAAGATCCCGGACATCCATGCGTTCACGAGACAATTTCATCTCACCGGATTGAAACTTCGAGAAATCGAGCAATTCCTCGACGAGCCCGATCAAACGATCTGTCTCCTTGGAGATGACTTCCAAACCGAGCATCGTCTCTTCAGGCTCTTCCAAACCCCCTGAGATGAGTGTTTCACCCCACCCTTTAATTGACGTAAGTGGGGTTCGCAGCTCATGGGAGACAGAGGAGATGAAGTCATTTTTCAGCTTTTCGTTTTTCCCAATCTCCATTGCCATGTAATTGAAAGTATCGGCAAGGGTACCTACCTCATCATCGAATCGTTTTGGCGCGCGGACAGCGAAATTTCCTTCCGCCATTTGTTTGGCAGCATTCGTTAATTCTTCGATAGGGTCGACGATTCGTTTTGCCATGAGCAGGCTGAGTGCAAAAGCGAGGACGACTACGCTTGCACCAACGCCAGCGCCGTATAAGGCAATGCGATTTACTGCTTGATAGAGCGGTTCAGCGGAGATTGTGTAACGCAGAACGCCTACAAATTCTCCGCTGTACGTAAGCGGATTGGACACCGCGATGACACGCTCTCGTGACTGTGGACTTTTCCCAATGTACAGACCACTTTGCCCCTTGAGGGCATCCATGACGTCAGGAGTATTGATGATCTCGCTGGTCTGAAAGCCGTATGAATTGAGAATGACTTTTCCTCCCGGGTCCAAGACCTCAATTTTGGCGTATTCCTGATTCGAAACATTCTCCAAAATGTATCGTGCTTTGTCTTTTAACCGATAGCCAGTGGCGTACTTGTTAATAAAATTGGTGAAGGTCGTGCTGCGGGTCACTAATGCTTCGGTCGCAGTCCCGATGTAATACGTATGAACGGCCCAGTAAAACAGTCCTTCCAAGAGCAGTACGATCAGAAGGAGGATCAGGCCGAAATGAAGAACCAGCCTACTCTTAATGCCTTTCATCTGGGACGTCCTTTCGCCACAGGTAGCCATACCCCCAGACTGTCTCCAGGAAAGCTGGATGAGCCGGATCGTCCTCGATTTTTTGCCGGATTCGGCGGATATTCACATCAACGATTTTTAAGTCCCCGACAAAAAATTGACCCCAAACTGCTGTCAAAATCTCGTCCCGACTGATGGCTTTGTTCGCATTTTCTGCGAGTAATTTGATGATGGCAAATTCTTTCGGCGTGAGGTCAATTTCTTGTTCCGCCCGAGTCAGCTTGCGTTCATCGAGCAGCAGCGTGAAGGGGGCAATGTTAATTTCATTTTTGTCCTCAGCCTCAGGAATCGGTGTCAATCTGCGGTGCAACGCTTTGACACGGGCCAGCAGTTCCGCAGGGCTAAATGGCTTGGAGACGTAATCATCCGCCCCGAATTCGAGACCCATGACTTTGTCCAGCTCCTGGCTTTTGGCCGTGAGCATAATGATCCCAAGGCGCGGATATTTTTTTCGCAGCTGCCCGCATACTTCGAAGCCATCAATACCGGGGAGCATGACGTCAAGAATTGCAATGACGATGTCCGATTGTTGATCGGCGAGATCAAGTGCCTCTTCTCCGGTCCCAGCCTCGATTACCTCATAGCCCTCGCGCTTGAGATTGATGCGCACAAAATCGCGGATGGATTTCTCGTCTTCCAGTAATAGAACCTTCATAGGGCAAATCTCCTTGATAAGGATTTACTATTTCACTTTATTCCCGGTTCGTCACCGGCTTGTAGAGATGACGAACCTCCTCTGCGGTAAGCTGCATCGATCGATATTCTGCGAGAGCAGCCTTTCCAAGGGTAGGTGTCGTTTGCGGTAAAATGGCGATCAAGACTTGTTTTCCCTCTTCCTTTAGCAAAATGTAGGGAACTTGCTTTTGCTTCAATCCGCTTTCAAATTTGATCCATTCGTTTTGTGGAATGCTTTGCAGCGTTAGTAATTCTGCCTTATTTTTCCCATTTGCACCGTAATATTGGAATCGGACAAGAAGTGGATTCGTATCATGGTTGATGGAGATGGTGTACTTTTCGCCCCATTTTGCCGGAATCTTGAGGTCAAAGCCCTGTGCATAATTTTGATAATGATCCTCGATGTGTTTCAAGCCCGTTTTCCCGTCCCATTGGAAGTAGGAGGAGACCCAAGGGATTTCTGCCATAGCCAAATCCTCTGTCCCAGCAGGTTGTATTTTCGTGCCGATCTCGATGATGCCATCACCGTTGATATCTTCACTTTCCAGAGAATAAGGCTTGAAGGTCAGGTCCATCTCTCCTTCTATTTTTGCCAAAGGGTTGGACAGTTGTCCATTGTCCCAGAGGAGTAGTTCAGTGGAAGCAGAGTGAGCACCTAAACCAGCATCAATAAATAGTCCGTTTCGGGTTGGCGATGCTTTTCCGATGATAGCCTGATAGTAACCATTCACATATCCGTCAAGGGCTAGCTCCGTCTTTTTTGCGATTGTGCCATTCGCCGCCCCATACAGCTCGGCTTTGGATGTGAAGTTATTTTTATCGAGAACAACGAGAGCGAGATCCGCATGATCATCTCCTGTCAAATCGCCTACTGCCATAATGGAATAGGGCTGCTTCATCAATTCCTGAGTCATATTATTCGCTAGCGAATAAACGGAGAGCTCTTTGTTCAAATCTTCGCCGCCTCCCATTCCAATCAGCATTTCCGGAATTTTGTCCCCTGTGAGATCTTGAAAAGAGACGTAATCCAATTCGCTGCCGACGCCAGTAAAGGAGGAGAGCTTTTCCCAGTTTCCCTGCTTTTGGGTAAGCACAAGCACACCGATTTCATAATCGGTTTTTTCGGTTTTGTAAAAAGCGACGACCTCTGCAACCCCATCCCCGTTTAGATCCTGTAGGGAGACGGCACTGGCTTCTGCGGGATGAAGAGGAACAGATAATTGTGACCCAGCCGGCAAAAATTGCATGACGGCCTGATTGATCGACTTCTGATCGCCGTCTGCTGACGGGGCGCGCATCAATTCATTGGGTGTATCTGTGAGTCCGCAACCGCTAACAAGCGAAGCGCAGAGTGCTGTCGTTACGAGCCAAGCCTTTTTCATTTCAAATGTTCCTTTCTGTTGCTGCATCCATTTGACTATATTGTAGCTTGCCCATCCAGCAAAATTGTTGCAAAACGGTAAAAAAACCCGTTATCGAGCTTTTCAAGAACGAGCGAACATGCTCTAAGCTACCTTATACAGGAAAAAAGTGCGAGAGAACAGGGAACATTTTACTAGCAACAATTTACCTAGCAAATTCGTTTAAAAATGTAGGATAGGAGTTGGATGTTATCTATACGAAGGAGGAGAATAGGATGAAACCATGGCACAAAACGATGGCGGCAGTTCTTTGCAGCGGCGCAGTTCTCATGGCTTCGGGCGTTGGGGCTGAACCGGTTCAAGCGAGCGGCACCCAATCGCAAGCGTTCGCGCCAGTAGTCTTATTGCAACCAGAGCAAAATATCCCGTTCACTATACAATTTGTCGATGGATTTGTAGCAAAAGTAACGAACACAAAAACAAAAGCGACGAGTACAGTAGATATATCGGAAAATAAGGCTACGTACGTGAAGCAAGGGATTTATCATGCCAATGGAAAGCTGCAAAAGGCAACCGATGGATATACGCAAAAACTTGCGGAGCTGGTGCCATTCCGGGATGCCCAAGGCAACCTGCGTTACATGGGCAAGCAAACCTTGTATGGGCTGAACACGGAGGATCGCTTGGCAGTGGCGACCAGTGTGTGGAACATCGTCGACAAAAAGCCGCAGCTTTTACAGGTAACGGTTCAAAAAGCAGACTGGGACAATGTGCAGTCGCCAGATGTAAGGATTAATAGCGGCTTCAATATGGGCAGCGATAGTACCTTTGTCCTTGATACGAAGTATGCAGACGTGACCGGAGACAACATCAAGGATCACATTTTTCTTATAGGGGATAAGATGGGCGTATCGATGAATCAGACGGCCCATAACCTGCGTCTCGTGGTTCGTGAAGGGAAGAACAATCAGCAGATGTTTATCCCTGTAGGAAAACGTGACAGTGGTATTCTTCCGAAGCTCACCATCACAGATGGCAATGCTGATCAGGTAAAAGACATCCTCGTCACGATGCCGACTGCGACAGGTCATGTGTACAGTCAGCTTACGTGGAAAGAAAATCGCCTGCAGCCAGTCGTCGAGCAGGAGAAATTGAATGATCGGCAGGCGTACCAGCCAATCATTGGGGTTTATGGTGAAGCAGTTGGGATGAATAAGGCGAAAAAACAATAGTGGAGTAGGCGTAGAGGAAATCAGTCAGAGTGAAATCTGGCTGATTTTTTTATGAGTAATTTGCAGGCATTAGTCGTCGGTTCGTTAAATCGTAATAATTACGTTTTGTATTGACTTTGAATATTTTGATGCGTTATGATAACGAACAAATCGTAATTATTACGTTTTAAGAAAGCTGAAAAGGAGAACCTAGCATGAACATGATTGAAAATAAAATCCCCGTCACAGTCCTGAGCGGGTACTTGGGAGCGGGCAAAACGACGCTACTGAACCATGTCCTGAATAATCGGGACGGGCTACGAGTCGCCGTAATCGTTAACGATTTGAGCGAAGTAAACGTAGACGCCTCTCTTATTCTCTCGGGAAGTGGTCTCTCACGCGTGGACGAAAAGGTCGTGGAGCTGTCGAATGGCTGCATTTGCTGCACCTTGCGGGAGGATTTGCTGACGGAGGTAGAGCGTCTGGCTTTGGAGGGAAGGTATGACTACATACTGATTGAATCAACCGGAGTAGGCGAGCCGGTTCCTGTCGCCCAGACATTCACATATGTAGACGAAGAAAATGGCATCAATTTATCATCCCTGTGCCGCTTGGACACGATGGTGACCGTAGTGGATGCGTACCGTTTCTGGCATGACTTTTCGTCTGGCGAAAACCTTTTGGACAGAGGGCAGGCAGTTGGCGAAGAGGATTCCCGTGAGGTCGCGGATCTTTTGATCGACCAAATTGAATTCTGTGATGTGTTGATTCTGAACAAATGCGATCGCGTCGCTCCAGACGATTTAATCCAGCTGGAAGCCGTTCTGCGCAGACTACAGCCAAATGCTCGCTTTATCCGCGCTGTTCGTGGGCAGGTGGACCCGCAAGAAATTTTGAATACCCATCTGTTCGACTTCGAGACTGCCAGTCAATCAGCGGGATGGATTGCTGAGCTGCAAAAGGAAGAGCATACACCTGAGACGGACGAGTATGGAATTTCCTCCTTCGTTTATCGCAGTCGCAGGCCGTTTCATCCAGCCCGTTTTGAGAAGTGGCTGGAGGATTGGCCAGAGGAGGTCGTGCGTGCCAAAGGATTTTTCTGGTTGGCGACACGAAATGACGTGGCGATGACGCTCAGTCAGGCGGGACCGTCTATCGAAATCGGAACGGCAGGCTATTGGACAGCAGCATTATCGGCAGAAGAGCAACAAGCCATTCTGGTAGAGGAGCCGGACTGGCAGCAAACATGGCATCCCGTACATGGAGATCGAACCACAGAGCTCGTCTTTATCGGGATCGATCTGAATCAGGAGCAAATCGTGAAGCATCTCGATGCATGTCTCCTGAACGATGAGGAATACGAGGCGGACTGGAGTAAGCTGCCCGACCCCCTCCCGACAGTAGATGCTGTTATTGAGACGACATTGTAACCAAAAAAGAGGAGGCTGACATCTATGCGAGTGAATGTAACCCTGCAATGCACTGAAACAGGAGACCGCAACTATATCACAACCAAAAACAAGCGGAATCATCCCGAGCGATTGGAACTGAAAAAATACTCCCCGCGTTTAAAGCGCTATACCCTTCATAGGGAAACAAAGTGATTCCCAAAAATGTCTGAACGCCATAGGCACCGTGCCCAACACCTTCTTATCACCAAAACATAAAATGTACTTGTGTCTATCGAATGAAGAATTTTCTGCAAGTCCTAGCTCTTAAACAGGAGAGGGATCGGTATGAAAATCGTGATCATCGCCCCCGAGCAAATTCCCGTTCCCCCCATTCTTGGGGGGTCCGTCGAAATAACGATTCTGGCGATCGCCAAAGAATTGAGTAAGTGGCACTCGGTCTCGATCATCAGCAGAGCGCATCCTCGTTATCCGAAGTTTTCTGTTATCGACGGGGTGCGCATCTATCGCGTTCCTACCGGCAGTCCTGCGAAATATTTGACCCATGTGAAAAAAATCCTGAAAAAACGCCGATTTGACGTTTTGCAACTTGATAACCGTCCGGAGTTCGTCAGTTCGATTAAAGCGATGTTTCCGAAAGCTACTGTGTCCTTATATCTTCACTCGCTGACTTTTGTAAACTTTCCCCAAACCAGCCGGGCAGAGACTTTGGCCGGGTTGCGAAAAGCAGACTTGATTATCACTAACAGCTCCTCGCTTGAAAGTCGGCTTTCTGCTCGGTTTCCCAGTGTGTCGAAAAAAATCCGGGTTGCATGGCTTGGTGTTGATACATCTCGCTTTTCCCCTATTCAAAAAACCTCTCATCCGCGTGCCTTCACCTTATTGTTCGCAGGCAGGCTTATCCCACGCAAAGGCGTTCCCGTATTGCTTCAAGCAGTCAAGCTCGTGAATAAACAGGTAGCCCAACCAGTCAAAGTAATGATTGCAGGAGGATCACCAACAAGCAAATATGCAAAGCAATTGCAGTCGCTCTCTCGTAAATTTGGCGTACATGCCGAATTCCTAGGCACGATCCCCCATTGTCATATCCATCGCATTTTCAGAAAAGCCGATTTGTTCATTTGTCCTTCGCAAAAGCATGAATCGTTCGGACTTGTTAACGTCGAAGCGATGTCTTCCGGATTGCCAGTCGTTGCCTCGAAAAACGGGGGAATAAAAGAAGTGATTCAGCATGGCCGATCTGGCTTGCTGATCAAGCAATATAAAGATCCGCAAGCCTTCGCCGATGCGATCTGTTCGCTGATCATGAATAAGCCACTGTATTTGAAAATGAAGCAAGAAGCTCGTCAAATTGCCTTGGAGAAATTCAGTTGGCGTGCAACAGCCGATAGACTTAAACACATATATGAATCTGAAAAAGCTATGCAACAGGATGAGCCCCAAAATGAATACCATTGCACCGCTGCCGATTGCCATGGTACCGAGCAAGGCGCCCAGCCGGAGCGAATGAAAAAGGAGCCTGCCATCCCGCAACCATTTGACATCGTCCGCGATTGGAGTCCCTTTGATGATGACACCCAAAGCATCACCAGTACCGGGGTTTTCCAAAATTTTACTGACCTATGTACTGAAAATGATGACGAGTCCGATGGGAGTATTGACTCCGCCGAAGCCACATTCGATTTCTTTTCCGATATCGGCTATCAGAGGCTTGTCGATGCACTCATATACGGTTAACAAGGGGCCGATCAGGATTTCAAGCTATAAATCCGCATAACCTGCTCGGCTGTCTGCTCCAAGAGTGAGGCGGCTTCGCGCATTGATTGATCTAGGGTCATCGGTTTGTTGGTGATGCTGACAACGGCAGAAACGCCTTTTTCATAAAGGGTGTCGATGCCATTTCCAATGGAACCAGCGAGGACGATGACGGGAATGCCGTATCGTTGCGCGAGTTGGGCAACTCCGCATGGCGTCTTTCCTTGGGCAGTCTGGAAATCGACTTGTCCCTCGCCTGTGATCACTAGATTGGCTTTGTCCATGGCTTCCGCGAGTCCGGTCGTCTCGATCACAATCTCAATCCCGGAGCGCAGCTGGCCATTCAGAAAAGCGAGAAGGGCACCAGCGACACCACCCGCAGCACCAGTCCCAGGCAAATCGTGAATGGCGATGCCGCAGGTCTTTTCGATCAAGTCAGCGAAATGGCGCAAATGATCATCCAATTGCAGCACCATTTCCGGTGTGGCTCCCTTTTGCGGGCCGAAAACGTGAGAAGCGCCATTAGATCCAACAAAAGGATTGGTGACATCACACGCGATGACGAAGTGACAGTCAGCCAGCCGCTTATCAACCTGCCTCGTATCAATCAGGCTCAGTCGTGATAACTCACCACCTCCAAAAGAGAGTGGCTGATCGTCTTGATCGAGAAGCACATACCCGAGGGCTTGAAGCATGCCAGCGCCTCCGTCATTGGTAGCACTGCCACCCAATCCCAGGATGAACTTGCGGCAGCCTTGATCCAGCCCGGCCGTAATCAACTGACCAAAGCCATAGGTCGTCGTGACGAACGGGTTGCGTTCCTCGGTAGAAATCAAGTAAAGGCCAGATGCAGCAGCCATTTCAATCACACAGGTTACATCGTCACCCAAAATGCCGAATTCAGCAGAAATGTCCTGTCCGAGCGGGTTTTTTACGGTTGCGGTCAGTATTCTGCCAGCTGTGGCATCGACAAGGCATTGCATAGTACCTTCACCGCCGTCAGCCATCGGTTTCACGATGAGTTCACTTTGCGGGAGTGCGCGTTGAATCCCTGAGCGAATGGCTTCGCCCACTTGTTTGGCAGTCAGGCTGCCTTTAAAGGAATCTGGGGCGATTACAATTTTCATGACGGTGTTCCTCCTATCAGAAGAGAGGGTATTTTTTCCATAGTAAAAAAGACTGTCTCCCGCGTCTATGGCGAGAAACAGTCTTCGTTGTTTTAGGCGTTCTTTTTCAACGCCATTCCTTCTGGCTGCGATGTTTTCGAGAAGAACATTTTCATCATTGGCGGAGTGACGATGGTCGTCAAGAGTACGACGACAATCAGGACGGCAAACATGTCTTGAGTGAGCAAATTGTTCTCCAAACCAATGGCGGCGATAATGAGTGCCACTTCTCCACGCGATACCATGGCAGCACCAATGGCCATCGAGTTTTTCCACGGGAAGCCTGTGATTTTTGCGCCAAAAGCACCACCGATGAGCTTGGAAACAATCGCGATGACACTCAGGAGCACAATCAGTCCGAGATTTTCCAAGATGCCAGAGAACTGTGCCGTTACCCCGATCGAGGTGAAGAACACTGGTACGAAAACCGCGTAGCTGATGGTTTCGACCTTGTGCGTTACTTCTTGCTTGTAATTGGTCAAGCTGATGGCAACACCGGCGATGTAGGAACCGATGATGGCGGCAACCCCTGTATATTCAGCAAAATAAGCGAACAGGAAACAGATGATGAGAGCTGCGGAAATGACCGATTCTGTAACCTGCAACGGAGCAAATTTTTTCAAAACCCAAGGGACAACCTTCCAGGAAAGAACGATGACGATGGCAAAAAACGCGACCTTTTTCAAAATCACCATGCCGAGATTTACGTCCCCGCCAGCAAAGCTCATCAAGAAAGCGAGTGCCAGAATGACCAAAACGTCATCAATCACAGCAGCTCCCATGATCGTTGCGCCTTCTCTTGATTTTAGCTTGCCCAATTCCTTCAATGTTTGTACGGAAATACTCACACTGGTAGCAGAGAGCAACAGGCCCAGGAAGATCGCTTCAATGTTGGAGAGACCAATCGCAATCCCGGCACCATAACCGAGTGCAAGAGGCACGACAATCCCTGCGACACCTACGCTGGTTGAAGACTTGGCGGTTCGTTTGAACTCATCAATATCGGTCTCCAAGCCCGCGATAAACATGAGCAGGATAACCCCGATTTGGCTAATTTCCTTGAGGATTTCTGTGTCTGTGACCAGCCCGAGAACGGTAGGACCTAAGACAATACCGATGAGCAGTTTCCCCAAAACGGATGGCTGTCCCAGCCTCACACTGATGTCACCGGCGATTTTGGAGGCGATCAAAATGACAGCCAGCTGAAAAATAAGCATTTGGTTTCCCCCTTTTTACGAAATAAAAAAGAGCCTGCAATCACAGCTTTCTTTTTGTCGCTAAAAAAGACAAAAAGAACCCTATGATGACAGGCTCCTCCAGTAACGAATCAAATATTCACTTGCAATACACAAAGATTTTAACATAGCCAGTAGAAAAAGTAAACACTTGGTGACAAATGCTCCTCAGCGTGTGAAGATAGAGCAAAAACTGGAGGAGGAGCAGGCATGGCGAAAATCAGCAAGGAGAATGCAGAGCACTATCATTGGGGAGATCAATGCGATGGATGGCATCTGGTCAAAGGCCAAGAGCTCAGCGTCATACATGAGCGAATGCCCGGAAATACAGCAGAAGTGCGTCATTATCACGAGCGGTCGCGACAGTTTTTCTTCGTGCTGTCAGGACAGGCTATGCTGGAAGTGGATGGCGTTCGACATGTGCTGGGCAGGCAGGAAGGGGTAGAAGTGCCTCCGGGAGTCAAACACCAGATGAAAAACGAGGGAGCAGAGGATGTGGAATTTCTTGTGATCTCGCAGCCGACAACAAGAGGAGACCGCATCCAGGCAGATTAAAGAAAGCCTGACCGTCAAAGGAAGCGGTCAGGCTTTTCTATGCGTCATGCTTATTTGAAATTGGTAAAATCGGAAACTTGCGCGAAGAAATCTGCCAATGCGTGTATTCCTTCGAATGTCTGATAAGCGAAAATAGGCAGACCTACTACAAACAACAAAGCTTCTCCGATATATTTGGCGATCATATGATCAACCTCCTTTTGGATGTTCGTTACGCTACGCGATCCAAAACGAAGGAATCATATGTATCCATCTCGCTGTCTGTATGCTGTATGCGCCTGAATAAGCGAAGGCGCTGCGGTTGCCTTGCCGCCATTGGATAAGTCTCAACCAACAACGTGTTAATGGAAGGTCGGTACATATCCGTGACGTTCTGAGGTAGAGCCCGGTTTTGCAGGCAACACTGTCTGAGACAAAAAGCAGAAGTGAAGCATCCTACAAAAAGCGCGACCAAGGCGAAGAATTCTTCCAGCGAAAGCAGCAGCAACAGCATATCTTCCATGGCGATTCTCCTCCTTTCGTATTCATCATTCTACTCTTGTTCACAAAATCGTGCAATCTTGAAAAATCATGAGAGCGAATACATTTGCCAAACTGCCAACTATTTCAATTTGTTAATCGATAGATTGACACGGTAGTTCCCAAAAGGAAGCAGGGCATCTAAAAAATGATTGAGGGCCTCTTGATCTGGGACATGCACCACCAAGGTATAGCAGCCTTCTCCGCTAATGCGATGTGCTTCGACGATCTCGCTGCGACTTTTGATAAAACGAGTAAAAAGAGAATGATCGGTAGTGGTCATGAACATAGTGACCAGAGCAGTGAGGAAAGGGGCGATTTTGGCTTCATCAATGAGCGTTGTGTAGCCTTGAATAATCCCTTGCTCCTCCATTCGTCTAATGCGGTTGCCGACGGCTTGACCGCTTAGATGGACCTGTTCGCCGATGTCCTTCCACTGCAAGCGGCTGTTTTTTCGTAGCAAGGCAAGGATGGAGAGATCAATTTGGTCTAGCATGCGTATCTCCTTTCACGGCGAAAGTCGGTAGCCAGCAATCGTTTCGCGGCAACTGTTTACGGTCCTATACAATAAACGTACATCCATTATAACGATAACGAGGAAAGGAAGAAATGACATGCAGATTCAGCTTGTACGACATGCTACCTTGCGCGTGGAATATGCAGGGCTGACATTTTTGGTCGATCCGATGTTTAGCTCCAAGGGCGAAATGCCAGCAGTACCAAATACGCCCAATCAGCGCCCGAATCCAGGAGTAGAATTGCCCATATCCGTGGAGGAGGTAATCGCTGGCGTGGACGCCCTCTTGGTGACGCATACCCATTTCGATCATCTCGATGAGGCGGCCATCCGCCTTCTCCCGAAGCATTTTCCTGTATTTTGCCAGCCACCAGATCTGGATAAGTTGGTGCAGCATGGCTTCGAACAAGTCATTGCCATCGAAGAGGAGTATACATGGCAAGGGGTTCACTTGCATCGAACAGGTGGTCAACACGGAACAGGGGAAATTGGACAGCAGATGGGGCCAGTATCTGGCTTTGTCTTGGAGCGGGATGGTGAGCCGGCGCTGTATGTGGCGGGGGATACGATTTGGTGTGAGGAAGTAGAGCAGGCCATTGTTGAGTATCGTCCGGATGCGATCGTTGTTTTCGCAGGCGCAGCCCGGTTCTTGACGGGAGACCCGATCACGATGACGAAGGAGGATATCGTCCATGTCGCAAATGCCGCGCCCGACAGCCGTGTTCTCGTTGCCCATATGGAGACGTGGAACCATTGCTTGCTCAGCCGCCGGGAATTGAATGAATGCTTGCAGGAAAAACAGCTGTCAGGCCGCGTACATGTTCCGCAGGATGGCGAAATCATCTCTTTTCATTGAGCAAACCGAATAGTAATAAAAAACAAAGCTCCGCAGGTCATAGCGGGGCTTTTGACATTGTCGAAAAAAAGGCTTAACCATCATTTGACAAACAAAAATCAACGTAATAAACTATTTTTACGTAAATGATTAATGTCATGAGGTGTTGTTGTGGCGCACGAACAACTGGAAACATATGTAGTCGAGAAGCCGGAACAGGCGATGGCGCTATTGAACCCGCTCCGTGCCGAAATTTTAAGCCGTTTGGCAGAGCCTGCTTCGGCAGCAGAAGTCGCACGTGGTATCAATGAAATCCCGCAGCGTGTTAATTATCACCTGAAGGCCTTGGAAAAAGTCGGGTTGGTCAGGCGGGTAGGGAGTCGACAGGTGCGCAATCTCGTCGAGGTGCTTTATTTGGCGATTGCGCGGACATATGTGCTCTCGGAAGGACTGAACTGGGGCAACGATACCGTTCAGCAAATGAAGGATCAAGGGTCGCTGTCTCATCTGGTCCAGACAGCAGAACGAATCAAGCGGGATGCCATGCTCTTGCTGGAGCGCTCCGATCAAGAGGTGGAGGTTCCGAGCGCCTCACTGAATGCGAGTATTCAGCTAGCCAGTGCGGAACAGCGCAGTGCTTTTGTAGAGGAATACGTCCAACTGGTGAATCAGCTTGTAGCGAAGTATCAGCCAAAAGAAAAGGGACAAGAGACGTATCAGGTGGTTCTCGCGGTATATCCAAAACAAGGAGGAGACGAGGCATGAAGGCACAAGCTATGGAGTCAACCAAGTCCAAACCCGTAATTGTTTGGGAAAGTCGAGTCCAGCCTCAAACCGATCAGGTCATTGCCATGCCTGCCAGAAACGGAAATGGGGTTGCTGTTGAAACAGAAGCAGCTGTTCAGACATGGTTAGTGGGCCCGGCGAGTAATCCGGCAGTCGTGACGCAGGTTTCATCTGGATTTAACAAAAAATCAGTGGCAGTGCCACAAGCAACCAGCATGCGGATGGCCGCATAAAAAATCGAGCGCAAACAAGCGAAGGAGGGTTTTTCATGAATCTCATTCCGGTAGTAGTCGAGCAAACGAGTTATGGAGAGAGGTCCTATGACATTTACTCCCGGTTGTTGAAGGATCGCATCATTTTTCTCGGGAGTGCCATCGATGATCAGGTAGCCAATGCAGTTGTAGCTCAGTTGCTGTTTTTGGCAGCAGAGGACCCGAAAAAAGACATTCACCTTTATATCAATTCGCCCGGAGGCTCTGTCACAGCAGGGATGGCGATTATTGATACAATGAGTTTCATTGCGCCTGATGTGTCCACGATCTGCACAGGGATGGCAGCGTCCATGGGCGCGATGCTTCTCGTAGCAGGAGCGCCAGGCAAAAGGTACGCGCTGCCCAATGCAGAAGTCATGCTCCACCAGCCGTGGGGAGGCAGTCAAGGACAGGCGAGCGATATCAAGATCGCAGCAGACCGTATAATGCGACATCGCAACATGCTGTATACGATCATCGCTGAGCGTACGGGAAAGACAGTCGAGCAAATTGAAAAAGATGCAGACCGAGACTATTTCCTTACCGCCACAGAGGCGCTTGAATACGGCTTGATTGATAAAGTGATCGAAAAATTGTAAAGATGGGGGTGCCGGGGTGAAGATCCTATTTTTGGGGGGAACGCGTTTTATCGGTCCACATGCAGTGAAGCGCTTGGCAGAAGCAGGTCATGAGGTTGCTGTATTTAATAGGGGGCTTACCCTCGGCGCAGCCTCTCTTCCACAGAGTGTCGTTTCTATCACGGGAGATCGTTCCCGGCTCGGTGAATACCGGGAGGCCTTTCGTTCTTTTGCTCCCGATGCGGTCATTGATCTGTTTCCGTACTCAGAAGCAGATGCCCGTCAGCTGATAGAAACGTTTCAGGATATAGCAGGCCGTGTCGTAGCGATCAGCAGCTGTGACGTGTATCAGGCGTTTGGCCGGGTGAACAAGATCGAATCCGGTCCAATTACGACCGAGCCGCTTACGGAGCAGTCTCCACTTTGCGAGAAGCGCTATCCGTTCCGCGGGGCCAGACCAGACCGCGAATTTTATGACAAGGTACTCGTGGAGCGAGTCGTGATGGGGCAGCAGAGTCTGCCAGGCACGATATTGCGCCTGCCGATGGTGTATGGCCCACATGATTACCAGCATCGCGTCTATCCGTACCTTCAGCAGATGCGTGACGGACGTCCGTTTATTTTGCTCGAAGAAGGCTTTGCTTCTTGGCGTTGGGCACGCGGCTACGTAGAAGACATCGCGCATGCCATTTGCTTGGTGGCGACCAACGATCGAGCAAAAAATCAGATTTACCACGTAGCGGAAGAGCAATGCTTGTCGATGCGAGAGTGGATTGAACGAATCGGCAGCGTTTATGGTTGGAATGGCAAAGTGATTACAGCGTCTTCAACAGAGCTGCCAAATGAGTGGGTCCCACAAATCGAAACGAGGCAGCATGTTCAACTGGATACTGCAAAAATCAGGCGAGAGCTGGGGTATACAGAACAAACAACCACAGAGGAGTCTATGCTACGTACGATTGCATGGGAGATTGATCATCCTCCTGAGAACGTTTTGCAAGGAATTGACTACAGCATAGAGGATAAAGTGGCTGCAAAGCTCGGAGTTTAGCGTACCGAATGTTTGAACCGTCAGGATTTTTCCTGGCGGTTTTTTGTTTGCACATCAAATTGTTTGAAGGAAGGAGGAGCCGGGTATGAACAAGAGTATCAGATGACGGGAGGCACATCTTGTGAAAATCAGAACAAAAATCATCCTGGCTTTTGGTGTCATATTGGCAGTCATGTTCGGTTCAGGTACGTATATGCACCTGCAAATGCTAGCAATGAAGGCATCCTACAAAGAAATTATCGAAGAGGAAAAATTATTGACGGACCTGCGCGAAATGCAATTTATCATGACAGGTCGAAATAATGACGAACGAGCCTACTTGTTAACAGGCGATGAAGAATTTCGGATGGAATTGAAGGAAAAGGCAGCGAAGGTGGACAGCCTGTTTGCCAAAATGAACAGTTCTCTTGAGTCTTCTCACCATCGTGAAGAAATGGAGGAGGCAAAGAGACTATACAAGTCCTTTCTGGAGTCGAGTCATAAAGTGGTAGAGGCACAGGATAATGGACTGCGTGAAGAAGCCATCGCTCAGCATTTCGGCCAGGAACGGCAATCGAGAAAAGAACTGGATTCGGTTGTGAGTCGATTGGTCGAAGAGGTGCGCAATGAAATCGAAGCAGATCAACAGGAGATGGCGAAGAACGAAGAAATTTCGGCCATGATCCAGTTGCTTTTTAATGTAGTGGGGATTCTCGTCGCGATTGTGGTTGGCGGTCTTCTGATTCGCTCCATTGTGGTACCCCTGCATCGAGTGAACAAACAGCTTCATGATATCGCTGACGGAAAAGGAGATTTGACGCAAGAGTTGACCGTCTTTTCCAAAGACGAGATTGGACAGTTGGCAGGCTCATTCAACCGGATGCTAGCCAATTTACGAGAGCTGATTTCTCAGGTTCGCGGGCATGCCCAGCAGGTTGCAGCCGCGGCTGAACAGTTGACAGCGAGCTCGAAGCAAACGAGCCAAGCTACGGAACAGATCGCCATCACGATCCAGGAAATGACGGAAGGAACGGACAGGCAATCCCAAAACGTAGAGGAGAGTCAGCAGGAGGTCGAAGAAATATCCGCAGGCATTGAAAAAATTGCGGCACGTGCGCAAAGCGTGTCTGCTGCGGCTGCCAGTACCTCTGAGCTGGCGACAGAGGGGGATCGAACCATCCAGCAGTCGGTATCCCAGATGAACGGGATCGGAGAAACGATGGAGCATTTGACTGCGCTGGTAGGTGGTTTAGGAAAACGCTCCGAGCAAATCGGTCAAATCGTCGAAGTCATTACGCAAATTTCAGGTCAGACGAATCTCTTGGCATTGAATGCCGCCATCGAAGCGGCGAGGGCGGGCGAGCATGGCAGAGGCTTTGCTGTCGTGGCGGATGAAGTGCGAAAGCTGGCAGAGCAGGCTTCTGCATCGGCACAAGAAATTTCCCAATTGGTAGCATCAATCCAGATGGAGACGAACGAAGCGGTCCTCACGATGGAAAAAGGCTCTCAAGAAGTAACAGATGGGATGGGGGGTGTCGCAAGAGCAGGAGAAGCGTTCTCTCAGATTCGCGATGCTGTAGTGGGCGTGACGAATGAGATTCAAGAAGTATCGACTGCTGCACATACCCTTACGGAAAGTACAGGCAAGGTCGGACAATCGATGCAGATGATCGCCACTGTCGCGCAATCGGCTGTTTCTCTGTCGGTGGGAGTCTCGTCTGCTACAGAAGAACAGCTTGCCTCGATGGAGGAAATTTACTCCTCCGCTGCCTCGCTGGCGAGCCTCGCGGATGATTTGGAAAAACTGATAGGCCATTTCAAGGTATAAAGCTTCGCCACAGGATACACCCCTTAGAATCGACAAAATGATTCTGAGGGGTGTTTTTACGAGATTCCCCACTGCCGCTGTTAAATTTCTCAATATTTTATAGAACGTACGTTCTGATTGTGGTAAACTCTTCCTGTGGGAGGGGAATCGGCATGCTGTAGATAGCATCGTCATTCAATCCTCCCTCCAAAACCTCGCCGATGCACCATTCGGTTCTGACCGGTGTTTCGGTGAATGCGCTTGGTGTTGTCGACTACCAAAATATTTGGTCTCGGGAGTAATCGTAGAAGATGAGTCTGTCACAGCGCTATTACTTGCGCTATGATAAGGCTTGCACGTCAAAAGGCGGAGGGGAAAATATGAAACGATTCCGATTTGATCAGCCAGTAGGGAAAACGATTGATCGCTATAATTCCGTCCATGCGGCGATTTCTCGTGTTATCCGCACACCTGATTCCGTTTCGATAGGATGTATCCATTTGGAAGCTGGCGGGATTGTCGGTTATCATCCGGCGCCTTGCCCTCAGCTTTTTCTCGTCGTAAACGGTGAGGGCTGGGTACGCGGTGAAGGTACAGAGCGCATCCCAATCCAGAGTGGACAGGCAGCATTCTGGATCACAGGAGAAGGGCACGAATCAGGCAGTGAAACTGGAATGACAGCCATTGTGATCGAAGGAGATGGACTCGATCCGGAGAGCTTTATGTCCTTGTTGGAGACGTAACGCCTGTATGTATGATGACATTGGGTTGCCATTCCACCAACCGTTCATAAGCTCTCAAGACTAACAAGAAAGACGGTGTGAAAGGCAAATGACATGGAAAACACATATGGTACTCGGTGCCATTGCAGGCTACTGCGCCTATCCTTCGTGGAAGGGCAGTGTCATTGGTGCAACGATGGCACTTGTACCCGATATCGATCAAGCAAATAGCAAGCTCGGAAACTTGATGGGACCTTTGTCCAAAATGCTGCAAAAAGGATTCGGCCATCGTACGGTCACACACTCCTGGGTGATTTTATTCCTTCCGTTCCTGCTGTTCGGCGATTCTTTGGCTGCCATGGCAGGGCTTTGGGGAATTTTGTCCCATCTGATCAGCGATATGCTGGTGGGACGTATTCAGTTATTGTGGCCGTTGCGAGTGGGCTGGCTCGGCATTCCGGTGTCCAAGTCGATGTATCGGACTGTGGATCGAATCGTATTTTATGTAGCGATTGTGTATATTGTGATCAAAGGTTATCAGTAAGAATAATGGACATTGAGAAAGGACCTCCCTCAGGAGGTCTCTCTATTGAATATAATCGGAATATTTAGAGCAAATCGTGATTTAATAAAAAAGCTGACATCGGTTTAGAGCGATGCCAGCTTGCTAGTAGCTATTATAAGCAGATTTTTCTTATCGCGAAACAATTAAGGCATCATGAACTGTTGCACGAGCTCAGCGTTTTCATTCATGAATTTGTCTGCGTTTTGCATGACTTCTTGTTGCGCTTCCATCATTTGTTGGTCAGTTGCCTTAGCAAAATTGATGGAGTTGTCAGCAGTCATAGCTGGAATTTCCAGTGCTTTGCCGAATTCTGCTTTGGACTTCAGCTTGAAGCTAAAGCCTTTTGGCATATCTGGAGTAGGGTTCGAGAAGTTCACTTTTACCGTGCCATCAGAATCTACACCATTGTCCGTCTTCGTCTCGTTTACGGTAACATTACCGGTTAGAGCAACAGGGTCGGAGGAGAATTCGTCTGCCACTACGAGTGCAAAGTCATAGTTTCCGGTTGTTTTCTTGTCTTGCTTGGTTGTCTCGAAAGTAGTCGAGAGGTCCAGAATTGGCTGGTCGGTCTCTTTCATCAGGATGCTGAACTTGCCCTTTGTCTTGTCTTTTTCTTCTGTCGCTCTGTAGGTGAAGGACATTTCGCCACTTTGCTGATCAGACAGGTTGTGCAGGGAGTAACGGTAGTACGTTTCAGCGCCTTTATCGTAAGAAACACTGCTGTAGACCAGTTGATCTTTTTGCTCTTTCTCATCGAGCAAGAGCTTGCGGGACAAGATTTGATGATCGCCATCCACGAGCACGACCATTCTCAATTGATCAGTTGATTTGGCGTCAGTATCTTCTGTATCCTTGATGATATCATCGAAGGCTTGCTCGTAATTTTTCTTGAATTCTTCTTTGCTGATTTCTTCTACTTTGTAGCCGCTGTCGAGCATCAGGGTAGCTACATTGTGGTAGCGGCTGTAAATCAGGTCAAACAGCTTCTGGTCTGCTTTTGCTTTTTCTGCAATTTGCTTCGCCAGAGCCGCGCCTTCTTGATCGCTGAAAGTAACGGTGATCTCTCGTGCATCAGCCTTGAGTCCTTCTTCAGAGAAAGAAACGTCTTTTTTGATGCTTACCTGGCTGTCTTTGATGCTGTCAGCATACAGCAAGGCATACGGAGTCATGACCGCTTTGAGTTCATCTTGGTTAAAATTGATCGCTTCATTTAAATCGCTATAGCTCACGAAGCGCTTCGGCAGTTCCTCGCCGCCCAGCTTTTCCTTAAGTGCATCGCGATCTTTCAGGTCCATATAAGCGTATTTAGAGTAAAACTCTGGCAGCTTGAAGCCCATAACAGAATCATTCATGAAGTACTCAAGAGTTGCCAGCTTTTTATCTTGCAGGTGAACTTCCAGGTTCCCCGATTGTTGATTTTTCTGTTCATCGATGTTGCTTTGCATCACGAACTTCGCTTTGCCCAGCATGTCGAGAATTTTTTGTGCTTGCGGGTCTGGGATAGTTGCGTCTAGGGCAATTTCACTCAACTCAGTGGTGGAGTGAACTGGTTTTTCCAGGTACGGCTTCATGTAGTCTTGGTATTCCCCGTAAGCTTTGGATGCGTCGCTGGAAAACTTCATCATGCTCTCCGCTTCCGCTTGCAGGTAAATCGTTTTTGCACTCTTAAACAAATCGTACTTGGCATAAGCGGTTCCTAAACCACCCAGCACAACGACAGCCGCTGCCCCCGCGATCAGCCATGCTTTTTTCTTGCTCTTGCGCGGTGGGTTCACGTTTGTTGCAGTTTCCATCTTTTCTCTCCCCTTTTGCTCTCTCTCTTCGCTGAATCCAATGTGCGCAATGATTTTGCGCACTCGATTTTGTATTGTACCATAAGGAGTAAGAAGGGGAACGGTTTCCAGTAAATTTCTTCAAAAATGAGGAAGAAAGACCCAAAAAGTTGCATTCTTCCTCCTTTTGTATGCATATAGAACAAAGAAAAAGCGACAGCAGGGGGGAGATCATGTGGATTTTCGCGTGCTGCAAACGTTTATGGTGGCGGCCACGACAGAAAATTTTCACCAGACAGCAGAAGCGTTGTTCATTGCGCAGCCTACTGTCAGCCAGCATATACGACAATTGGAAAAGGAATTGGGGATCAAGCTGTTTGAACGGGTCGGCAAGCGCGTTCGGTTAACGGCTGCGGGCAAACGCTACTTGCCACATGCAAAAGGACTCCTCCAACAGTGGCATAACAGTATGGAGGACTTGCAGGCTTGGAGACAAGGATATCGGGAAAAGCTTCAACTGGCTGTTTCCCCGATTATCGCCCGTGCCCGTTTTTCCCATTTGCTGCACCGTTACACCAAGCTCTATCCCGATGTAGATATCTCGATTAAAATTGTTGACTCCGTGGAAATTGGCCCGCTGGTTCAAAATGGACAGGCTGATCTGGGCTTAACCCGGATGGTGCCGGGAGAATTCCAGTTGTCTACTTATCTTTTGTACGAAGATCCTATTGTTTTTGCAGTTCCTCACAGCGGCGGAGATATGGAGGCGCCCTTGCCTGATTGGGAGCAAGAGGTGCAATCGAATCGTCTGCTGACCCATAATCACCCGGGCTACTGGGATGAGTTGCTGTTGCTTTTGCGTCAGAGGGGGCTTTCCTTGCGTACGATGGCTGTTTCGCAGGTAGACATTACAAAGCGATTCATCGAGGATGGGTTGGGCGTTTCTTTTTTGCCTCGGACGGCTGTCGATCGGGATTTGTTTGAAAACCGCTTTATTGAACTGCCCACACCTGGCCTCGTGTTACCGAAGGTCGCTTCTTATTTGCTGGTACCCAAAGCAGGGATAAGCGAGCCAGCGCAGCATTTTATGGAAATCTTGCATTCCTTGTATCCACCGATGCCGCTTGTTCTGCCGGGGGACGGACATAGAAAATAACAAGCCTGTAAGGTAGAGGTAAGGTGAATCGATAGTTTTGATGAGTATATGTATGCTAAACTGAACCCTGCTTAAAGACAGCAGGAGGGAATGACGAATATGCAGGCTGAACCAATCACACAGAAGGATCGGATTTATTCTATTGATATTGTAAGGGGATTGGCATTGTTCGGGATTTTGCTGGTGAACTTGCCAGGCTTTATCATGTATTCAGAAGACGTTCCTATGCCAATAGAGGCGGGGATCGATGCGTGGATTCGCTTGAGCTATGATTTATTCATTCAGACGAAATTTTTCGGGATCTTTTCGTTTCTGTTTGGCTTGGGTTTTTACATTTTTATGTCACGGGCTGAACAGCGTGGACAAAAAGTATTTCGCCTCTTCAGCAGACGGTTGTTCGCGATGTTTGCTATTGGTGTCATTCACGTTGTTATTTGGTTTGGCGATATTTTGACAGTGTACGCGCTTCTCGGCTTTTTACTGATGCCATTTTATCGAAGAAAGTCTTCTACGATTCTAGCATGGGCAGCCAGTCTGGGAGGAGTGTACATGCTCACTCAAGGCGTGGCACTTGTACAGACGCTCAATGGTCAAGAAGTCTATCCATTTGTAGCATCACTCCAGACGACATTGATACCGATCTTTGTGATGTTCCTGTTTGGTTTGTATGCGGGAAAACGCGGTTTGATTGCTCAAATTCGCGAGCATAAATCATTGTTGAAACGAATCGCTGTAACTACTTTGGCAATCAGTCTTCCGATCGCAGCAGGGATTGTGTGGGCTAGCGGTGTCGTCTTTGGTTCAAAGCTTGAACAGGTGAATAAAATACTGGTTGATCTGAGTACGCTGCCTATGGCGCTGTGCTTTATAGCCAGCTTGTTTCTGTTGCTGGATCGTGAGCCTGTACGGAAAGTTCTCCAGCCATTTGCCTACACGGGACAAATGGGGTTATCGACTTATTTGGGTCAGACAGTCATCATGACCATTTTGATTCCTTTGTTCAGTATTACAGCCATGCCGCTCTCTTCTTGGTTTTTGCTCGCGCTGCCGATCTATGCGTTTCAATTACTCGCAAGCTGGCTGTGGCTGAAGCGATTTAATCGAGGGCCGATGGAAAAGCTGTGGCGCTTCCTGACGTACGGACGTAAAAAGAAGGCAGTTCCAGCTCCTGCTAACTGATTGTAAAATGTGATCAAAACCCCGTTTTTCTTCTATTTCCCTTCACGATTATGAATCGATATACTGAAGAGAAAAGAGATGAAAATGGAGTGGTGTTCATGACAAAACAACATCCTTTGGCTATCGGCTTGGATGGTATCGCCGTAGCAGAAACAGACCTTAGTTTGGTGGATGGGATTAATGGACTGCTGGTGTACCGCGGTCATTGGGCGCGTGATTTGGCTATTCACCACACATTTGAGGAAGTGGCACACCTGCTCTGGTTCGGACATTTGCCAAGCGAGCAGGAGTTGACGGATTTAAAAGATAAGCTCAAAGCAAACCGTGAGCTGCCGGAGCACGTAAAAGGAATCCTGAAGCTGATCCCGGCAGATGTAGATATGATGAGTGTCCTGCGTACAGGTGTTTCGGCGCTGGGCAGTTCCTCGCACGGCTTCCCGCCAACCATCGATGAGGTGATTGCGCTGGCTGCCAAGATGCCCACAATCGTTGCGTATCGCTTCGCTTGTCTGGAGGGCCGCGAGCCTCTGGCACCAAATCCGGAGCTGGATCATACAGCGAACTATCTGTATATGCTCAAGGGCGAAAAGCCGAAAGCGGCACACGTACGTGCACTGGATGCGTACCTGATTTTGACGCAGGAGCATGGCATGAATGCATCCACATTCTCCGGTCGTGTCGTCAGCTCAACTGAATCCGATCTGATTTCTTCCATTACGGCAGCAATCGGAACCCTCAAAGGGCCATTGCATGGTGGAGCACCATCTGAAGTGACGGAGATGATCGAGGCGATCGGCACGAAGGAAAATGCAGAGCCGTGGTTGCGCAACAAGCTGGAGAGCGGCGGACGTTTGATGGGCTTCGGACACCGTGTCTATAAAACGATTGATCCGCGTGCAACTGCTCTGCGCGTCGTTGCATCCGAGCTGTCGTCCAACGATCCGTGGTTCGATCTGGCGACACATGTAGAAAAAGTAGGCTTGCAGCTGCTGGAAGAGTACAAACCAGGCCGCAAGCTGAATACAAACGTGGAGTTTTTTGCAGCAGCTGTCATGCGCGCAGTTGGTTTGGACGACAATTTGTTTACGCCGACATTTGCCGTGAGCCGTGTGGTCGGTTGGAGTGCGCACATTCTGGAGCAGGCAGGCAAAAACCGCATTATTCGCCCGCAATCCAATTACATTGGCACGATGCCAGAATAATAAAGACGTAAATTATAAAAGCTATCCGTTATGCGGATGGCTTTTTTACATAGAATATCGCTGTGGTGAAGAGAAGAATATTTCCAGTCTAGGCTCCAGGCTTCGTCCCGCTGAGGGCTGAGACTGTCCNNGGACTCCACAAGTCGCTACGTCTGGAAATATTCTTCTCTGGCGTAACTGATGATGTTCTTCAATCTTTAAGTCTTTAAAAACCCGTTTAAGCACGGAAAGCTCGTAGAGGAAACAGGAGAAAAAAGCGAAGATCTTTGGTACACCGACCAAGACGGAATGCAAAAAGCGAAACACGCACTTAAGCGTCCACCTCTGAAAAACATCCTGAAAGAACTACTTTGGACGCGGTTTCGCTTTTTGCATGGAGGCGGGCAGTGAATCCCTCAGCGGGTGGGACAAGAAGCTGAGCGTTTTCTCCTGTTTCCTCCCCACCACAGCAGCTGGACAAAAGTGCAACTTGGGATTGCAGAAGATGCTTACTTTTGGCATGATAATAAAAAAAAGTAAGGAGTGGATCAAATGGCGTTGTTGTCTACCCCGTTTCAGTTTAAAGGACTTAGCTTGAAAAATCGGATTGTCATGCCGCCGATGTGCCAGTACTCTGTGGATGCACACGATGGAACACCAACGGATTGGCATTTTGTTCATTATGTTTCTCGTGCAGTAGGCGGAACCGGTCTGATCATCGTGGAAATGACCGATGTCGAGCCAGATGGCAGAATTTCCAACGGTGATTTGGGCTTGTGGTCTGACGAACAGATTCCGGCGTATGCGCGGATCGTCTCCGAGGTTCATAAGTATGGGGCCAAAATCGGCATACAGATTGCTCATGCGGGCCGCAAAGCGGAAGACGCAGAAGTGCCTGTATCCGCATCCGCGATTGCTTTCCCAGGGGCGCGATACAAAACGCCACGGGCGTTGACGACAGAAGAGGTCAAGCAAATGGTCGTCAAGTTCCAGGACTCAGCGAGACGTGCGGTGGAAGCAGGGTTTGATACCATTGAAATCCATGGTGCACACGGATACTTGATTCACCAGTTCCACTCCCCTTTGACGAATCAGCGAGACGATGAGTACGGGCGGGATAAAGCGCTGTTTGGCGTGGAAATTATTCAGGCGATCAAAGAAGTCATGCCAGCTGACATGCCGCTGATCATGCGCGTCTCAGCTGTAGAGTACGTGGATGGTGGATATGGGCTGGATTACAGCACGGAGCTGTGCCGCCGTTACAAGGAAGCAGGTGTGGATATTTTCCATATTTCCAGCGGCGGGGAAGGACCGATTGGTTCAGCAGGACGTCCAGGTGTTCATCCTGGCTATCAAGTACCATTGGCACGAGCGATCAAGCAGGCACTGGATGTCCCGGTTATTGCAGTCGGCAACCTCGATGATCCAAAAGTGGCGGAAGCATCCATTGGCAATGGTGATACGGATTTGGTAGCAGTCGGGCGTGGTATGCTGCGTGATCCTTATTGGGCACTGCATGCAATTCATGAGCTGTCGGCGGATGAGCTGCAGCCACCGAAGCAATATTCAAGAGCGTTTTAATCTGGTAAAAGAGCGATGGGCTTTCCTTTCGACTGAATGGGTCGGGGAAAGCCCTTTTCTATGGTGAGCCCTTGACACTTATTTACAGTCGGTTTAAGATGAATGTCAGTCAGTACTGACAATCACTTCCGGGAATGAGGATAGCAATGAGCAGCAGCAAAAGTCTTACAAGCAGCGAAAAATTGATGATAGCCGCAATCGATCTCATCGCGGAAAGAGGCTACAACGGCGTAACCACGCAAGAAATTGCCACTGCGGCAGGATTGAGCGAGAAGACGTTGTTTCGTCACTTCGGCAGCAAGCGGAATTTGCTGGAGAGCGCCTTTGACCGTTTTCATTACACGGAAGAACTGACAAAGCTTTTCGCGGAGAAGCTTACGTGGGATTTGCGCGAGGATTTGCTTTTAATCAGCCGAACGTATCACGAAATGATGAACCGCAATCGGAAAATGATTTTGATTAGCATTAAGGATGAGGCCCATTTACCCGGATTCCGCGAGCGGACACAAAAGCACCCGCGACAGTTGATGGTACTTTTTACAGATTACTTCAAAGAGATGGGCAAAAAGGGCAAGATGATCCAAACAAACCCGGAGGCACAGGCGACTGCCTTTATGGTTATGAATTTCGGGGCGTTTTTGAACGATCTGGATGGCACTAGCAATTTTTCAGGGATATCCCTAGATGCATTTATCAAAGAGAGTGTAGAGGTTTTCGCTAGGGGTTTGACTCCCTAGTTTTTTTATCACTTCTATGTCAGTCAGTACTGACAGTCAAAACACGAATAACAAAGTGAAGGGGAAGATACGGCATGGAAGCGACAAAAACGCAGCAAAACAGTGAAATACTAATCCGAATCTTGATGTTTACCTTGGTCATATCCTCCATGAGTGCTTTGGTGTTTAACATTGCACTCCCCGAAATTAGCAAGGAGTTTGGTTTGAGCATAGCGCAGGTGAGCTGGCTATCGACCGCATATGGATTGTTATACGCGATCGGAACCGTGACGTATGGCAAGCTGGCGGATCGATACAAGCTCAAGAATTTGCTGACGTTTGGACTCTTGGTGTTTACGGCTGGCTCGTTTTTCGGGTTGGTCTCCGATTCCTTTTCGATGGCCCTTTTCGGAAGGTGCTTGCAGGCAGTAGGGGCGGCTGTCATTCCGGCTACTGCGATGCTCATTCCTTTGCGATACTTCCCGCCTGAGCGCAGGGGTTCAGTTTTAGGAAGAACGGCAGTAGGGTTGGCTCTTGGCGGTGCACTCGGTCCTGTGGTCGCGGCGTTAATCGTCAGCTTTGCCCATTGGCGCTGGCTGTTTTCCATACCGCTCCTGATCTTGCTAACGCTGCCGTTCTACCGCAAATATTTGGAGGATGAGGAGATCGGGTCTGGTGGGAAGTTTGATTGGGTGGGTGGCTCCTTACTTGCGATCAGCGTGACGTCACTGCTTTTGGGAGTAACGAATGGATCGTGGTGGTTTGCATTGGCGAGTTTGGTTACGTTGCTCCTCTTCGTCGTACGAATTCGTTCGGTAGCTGATCCGTTTGTCCAGCCGAAGGTATTTGCCAACAAGCAGTATACAATCGGGATTCTGATGGCATTTCTCATAAATGGAATGGGGATATCGCTTTATTATCTCAGTCCGCTGCTCTTGGCTCAGGTGCAGCAGCTATCGACGAGCTGGATCGGCTTTGTGATGGTTCCAGCGGCGATCGCTTCGGCATTGCTTGGTCGTGTGGGAGGAAGGCTAGCGGACAGGCGGGGGAATGCTTTTCTGTATTTCGTTGCGTCTAGCTTACTGATTGGCTGCTTTGGGTTGCTGTCTACTTTTACAAGCGCTGCGGTTTTAGGCATTGCACTCTTCCTGATCCTGGGCAACGTGGGGCAGTCTTTTATGCAAATCTCGATGGCGAACTCGATCTCGAGGACGTTGACGAAGGAGCAGGCGGGAGTAGGCATGGGAATCTTTTCGATGCTGAGCTTCATTTCCATGGGGATCGCGTCTGCGGTATATAGCAAGGTGATCGATCTTGGCGCGACTACCAATTGGAACCCGGTGAATCCTTATACGAGCGGCTTCATTTACAGCAATATTTATCTGATGATGGCCCTGATGCATGTGTGTCTTTTGGTCTTCTTCTACTTTCAGTTCGGTAGGGCAAAGAGACAAAGCCTTCTGGCGGATAGCTGATCTTTTGTTGTTCACTCAGGCTTAATACAATATGTGGTAGACTAAAACAAAAAAGGAAGGGGGTTCCTGTTCGTTGCGAGAGCTATCTGCCATTCGTTTTACAGAGGGAGAGCCATTGTTCATCCAAATCTATCATTTTATCAAAGCGGAAATATTGCGTAACCAAATTGCGTATGAAGAATTTCTCCCCTCGATAAGAAGCTGTGCTCAATCGCTTGCTGTCAGCAAAAACACCGTGGAAGTCGCTTATCAACTACTAGTATCCGAAGGGTACGTCACTAGCATTCCGAAAAAAGGGTATCAGGTGACGTACAAGGCAGGGACTCCTTCCGGGCAGCACACAGCGGTACGAGAAGACTCTCGTATACCGCCGATTCGCTATGATTTTCGCTACGGCAACATCGAGCTGGGGGCATTCCCTTTTCATCCGTGGAATAAGCTGCGCAACAAGCTCATTTCCAAACATCAGCGCACGTATATGGTGGAGGGGCTGGCTCAAGGCGAATACATCTTGCGAAAGGAACTCTCGAAATTGCTGCATGAAACGAGAGGAGTCCTCGCCACTCCGGAGCAGATTATTATTGGAGCCACCCCGCAACAGTTAGTGTCGATTGTCGTCCAGCTTCTGGACAGAGAGAAGCATGTGATTGGCGTAGAAAATCCGGGCTATGATGGTGCGAGAAATACGTTTCTCAACGGTGGCTACCGCGTACACGGCATTTCCTTGGAGGCAGACGGTGTATCCATCGAAGAGCTGAGACAAAGCGGGGCAAGTATCATGTACGTGAGTCCTTCCCAGCAATTCATCAACAAAATGACGATGCCTCTGGGGAAACGAAACCAATTGATCGTGTGGTCGGAGTCCTTATCGCATTCTTATCTGGTAGAGGATGACTACGAATGGGAGTTCAAATATCAAGAGAGCTACATCCCTTCGATCCAGAGTCTGTCTCCCCAAAAGGTTGTCTACATTGGGCGGCTCTCCAAAGCATTGCTGCCGCTCGTAAACGTCAGCTACGTCGTCCTTCCTTACGAGCTGTTATCGCGTTTTCACCAGCGCGTGCCTGAATACGACCAACCTGTTTCCTGCTTGGATCAGTTGACACTAGCGGCGTATTTGTCCGATGGTTATTGGCATAGGCACTTGCAGCACATGCGAAAAAACTACGTGGAAAAACGAGAGGTGTTTCTTCAGGCAATCGCTCGTTACATGGACGGACGTGTGGAAATGGAAGGGAAGGATACGGGACTGCATGTGTTTTTGACCGTAAAAAGTAAGTATACGGAAGCCGAACTGATGGAGCGTGCCTATCAAAAGGGTGTAAAAGTCTATGGAACTGCCCGATACTGGCTCCATGATACAAGAGAGTATCCGATGGTATTGCTAGGGTACGGAGCATTGACTCCAGACGATATTCAGGAGGGCATTCGCTTGTTGGCTAGCGCCTGGTTCGAGTAACAGATCAGCTTTCTGTCCCACTCATCTTGAACGATCTGTCCCTTTAGCCTCGAATGGCTATCCATTACGATGGACAGAACAGCGAATGGAAAGGGTGGGAAAATGAAATTCATTTTTGATCTGGATGGGACGATCTGCTTCAAGGGTCAACCGATCTCAACGAATATTTTGGATAGCCTGCTTGCACTCGAACAGGCGGGACATACCGTAGGTTTTGCCTCCGCAAGACCATGTCGGGACATGCTGCCTGTACTCGATGAGCGGTTTGCCAACCATCTCCTCATTGGCGCGAATGGAGCGATGACACATCACCAAGGGAGCTTGCAGGGCTGCGTGCCGATCCCGGATCGTTTGGCGCATGAGATCATTAGCATTCTCGAGGATTATCGCGCGCAGTATTTCATTGATGACTCGTGGAATTACGCCCATAATTGTGTATCGACACATCCTTTTTTGAGCTATATCGATCCCAATCGGACAGCCAGCCGCGTGGACGTGGATCAACTGAATGCCGTGCTGAAAATCCTGATTTTATCGTGTGACCGTTATGAAGAATTGATGGCGAGAATCAAGGAACTCGACGTTACGCTGCATTATCATTCCGCAGAAGGCATTCTCGACCTCACGTATCGGGGGGTGAATAAATGGACTGCCCTGAATCGGTTCGATGTGGCAGGGGAGCCGTTCATCTGCTTTGGCAACGACATGAATGACTTGCCGCTGTTTGAAAAAGCGCATCATTCTGTATTGATTGGCGAGTATGAACCGCTGCTTGCATTAGCGAAGGAAAAAATCACCGTGGATGATCATGTAGAGCAGTCTATTATCGTAAAATTGCGAGAGTTGGGCGAGAAGTATGAGTTAGCTCTTCCGTAAACGGAAAAGGAGGCCATTAAATGATGAATCCATTAGTGGAGAAGAGACATCAGGCACTGCGTGAAGCAGAGACCAAAGCCGAGTTTTTATTTGCCACCATCGAAGAGAAGGGCATCATTCGCAGCGGTGTGACGGAAAAAGAGATCAACAAGGAGATTTACGAGCTGGCCTTTCAATTGTTCGGGATCAAAAAATATTGGCATAAGCGAATTGTGCGAGCGGGCAGAAACACGCTGTATCCATACCGAGAAAATCCACCGAATTTGACTGTCGCTCCCGAAGATATTGTCTTTCTCGATTTCGGGCCCATTTTTGAGGACTGGGAAGCTGATCTCGGGCGGACGTATGTGCTGGGAAATGATCCGGTAAAACAAAAGCTGCGCGACGATATTGAAAAAGCATGGGACGAGGGCAAGGCTTACTTTTTGTCCAAGCCGGATATTACAAGCAGCGAGCTGTTTGCCTACATGTGCGAGCTCGCCAAAGCATACGGCTGGGAGTACGGTGGTCCACACGCAGGACATCTCATCGGCGAATTCCCACATGAAAAAATTCAAGGGGATGACATCGATAACTACATTCACCCAGACAACCACAAGCCGATGAGGGAACCGGATCAGCACGGTCAGCCGCGTGATTGGATTTTGGAGGTTCATTTTATTGATCGGGAACGGGAAATTGGGGGATTTGTGGAGAAGCTGTTAACGGTGGAGTAAGGAAAGCGCTCATTGTGCTGAGACACTTACTTTAAGATTGGTTTCATTCGATTCGATAAAAAAGTTCTGTTGATATCATGCTTGCATCTTGCCATGACGGATAGACCTCCAGCATGGCTATTTTCATTTATCTATGCTTTCTTCACGTGGCAGTTTGATAAAAGAAGCGAGATACTCCATAACTGGAAGGAGAAAATCGAGGATGCTGAGTAAGGCTTGCTTATCACGACTGCGCACGTCTCAAAATGATGGAGAATGACTGATTTTTTGCGCCAATACATTCAAGTATTTCTTTTTGCATTTGTGTACCCCTTGTCGAGTCATATTTAGCTGCTTGGCCACCTCTTCTTCCGTAAGTCCGTCGATCACAATACTCTTAATGATGAATCGGGGTTTTTCGGGAATTTGCATGAGTAGCTCCTGCACGTATATGCTCGAGTCTAGGGCATCTATTAAGTTTTCGCCAAATACCTCCTCAATGATAGCGGTTTCCTGATTAAATCGAGTTTTAGCAGCGTATTGCATCCTCCAAGCAATCCGTTTAAGGACTCTTCTACAACGTTCTTTCAGCATTTCATCTTCCACTAAAATCACCTGCCATAATGTATTTGTACTTCCAATTGAAACAGCCTTAAAATTCTCCCTGAAATTTCTCAACCCTCATATACATAGGTAAATAATGGGCGCAAAAAGCAACCATAAATTGAAAAAATTACTATTTTTCTTTATACTCGAGACTGTCATGAAGTTAGAGGGAGGGATTAAATGTGAAAAACAACTTGATGTTTTCGATTGTTTGTTTCGTGGGTTTAGTTGCAGGATGTTCACAGCCAAGTCAACTATCACAGGAGCCTGCTTCCCAACAGCAACAAATGGTTAAGCAAGAAGTGCCTCAAGGCTTTGTACCGTTGACATTGACGGAAGAAAATAAAACAAAAATAATGGCTGATGCAGAGAAATTTGGTATACAGAATATTTATGTCCCGCTATTTGTTAGAGAGGGTTTAACATTACAGGAGATTTCCGGTAGCGAGCAAACAAAACAGATTTCTCTCCGATTCGAAAATGAGCAAGGTGATCAAACATTAGAAATTAGTTTATCCCCTCAAGAGGTTTTACTTGGGGGTGCCGTTATACAACAGCAAGAAACCAAACTCGATAACGATACTCCTGCAAAGTGGATTTCCTTCTCGAATCATAAGGACAATGTTGAGGCTGCCGTCGCAGAACTATATTTTCAATTGAATAGCACCTATGTAGCTGTAAGTAATGACTCTAACCAATTTGAAAAGGAAGTCGAACAGATTGCTTCTGCTCTCCAGCTTCTAAAAAAATAGTGTGAAAAAGTGGTTTCTATTTTTCCTGTTTTTTTTCCTAGATAGGTGAAGGCGACAACTAGTCGCTCATTCGAAAATCTAAGGAGGAAGAACAGGCATGGCAAAAGGAATTGATTACGCAGGAAAAAATAATTCAACGAAGAGCAACCTAGAAGCGATCAAACGGGCAGGGTATTCGTACATTGGCCGCTACTACGGAGAATCGAATTGGAAGAAGCTCACCCGGGAAGAAGCAAAATTGATTTCAAAAGCCGGATTGTACATCGTCGCGGTGTATCAAAATGGTGGTAGAGACAAAGGTGAATTTACCTATGCAAACGGTAAGCATGCTTGCGAGAGTGCTATTGAGCAAGCAGAGTCAGTGGGTCAACCGTACAACACCCCTATTTATTTTGCTGTTGATTTTGAAGCTGATTCCAAATCAGAGCTTGAAGCAGTTAAGGACTACTTCAGAGGGGTTAAATCCGCGATGGAAAAGTACGAACGGATGAATGGCGATGCTTTTAAAGTCGGGTGTTATGGCAGCTACTATGTAGTGAAGCATATCGACGACGAAGTACCGGGAATAAGCTATTTTTGGCAATGTAAGGCATGGAGTAAAGGCAAGGATTACAAATACCGCGACTTATATCAATATGCCATCGACAAAGATTTGAAGTTAGATAACGGAAACACCATTCTGGTTGATTTCAACGAATCAGATGGTAGCGCTGGTGGGTTTCAGGTATAACGGAAAAACGGAGGTCACCTATTCTAAGGTGGCCTCTTTTTTGTTGTAGAGAAAACTTTTTTAACTTTTTTTGAAAAAACGGTTTCTATTTGCCTCTGTTTTTTTCCTAGATAGATGAAGCGACATTGACCGGTCAAAAAGTCGTTGATCAACTATCAAAAAGGAGAAATGAAGAATGGCAAAGTATGAACCAATTCCTACAAAAAGAGTGAAGATCGATGGCATTGTAGACACCCATGTTGGATACAATCCCAATAGTAGAGGGGATGATAAAATCCGTGCTTTTATTGATGCGTTTGAAGGGGTAGCAAGAAGGACCCGTGACGCTTGCTACGGTTTGCCCGTTGAATTAATCCTTGCTATGTGGGGGGGAGAATCGGGATGGTCAAAAAAGGATATACAAGTTGAGAACCAGAACTGGTCGAATATGATGTATGTAGACTCGACCTACCCTGAAGGGAATATCGGTGAAGGGATAAACGGGTGGGCAGTTTTTCCTGGCCGCTCAACTCACGGAGAAGCGTTTGCAGACTTCTTACAAGGAAAGCGTTACTCCAAATTAATCGATTACTTGAAGGGCACAAATAATCCTAAGTCAGAAAAATGTGCACGTTATATTGCTGATGCAGGTTACGGCGGTACCAATCATGACAAATACTACGATGAAGTTATTGATTATCTGGAATCCGTTCGTAAGCGCCTCTAACCTGTTATCCAAAAGCAAGAAGCACCTCAAAACGGGTGCTTCTTGTTTTTACCGTATTTAGCCGAGAAGACTCCCATTTCTAAGTCTCGCATAGCTTGACTTACGTACAGATTTTCATTGAAAACTGAACATATGGGATTGTGGCGGGGAAAGCCCTGTCACGTAAAATGTTTAAGCATATTCGCCCTCTCTGACTGAAAAGTGAAAATCAAGCAGTAGTTCAGAGACTAGAGTCCAATGTACTCGTTTTGTCATAACCGTAGGGGCTACGGGGATAGCTTGGTAAACCTCTCTCGGTTGCGAGAGATTACCCAAGAATCCCCCACTTCAAGGTGATAGTCTAAGTGGAGGGAGCGTTCAAAGGCCTTTACTTAAATTGAGTTTTAAATCAATTTGCTTTTTTAACCATATCCCATAATCCTCCACTTGATAAATTTTCCATTCTTTTAGTTTTTGTGGGTTTTGAACGCCAACAAAGGCATCATTAGGAACGGTAGGTTCTAAGAAAAGCACGATGTCCTTTCTCGGGAATTCGTTGACCCCAACTTCTGGAATAAAAGGCTCTCTGACCAATCGAATATACGTATGGTCTTGCGTGCTTTCTCCCTCATCTTGACTTCCTTGGAGATAAGGTTGGCTCTCTTGTAAAAAAGGTAGCTCCTTCTCATCTTTCGTGCCTATCAGCTTGCCATCCCTCCGATAAGCAACGGTGTACAAATCCATCGAGTTTTCAAGAAGCCCATCGCAAATAAGGGAACTGTCCGATACAAATATTTCCTTTCCTCTCTGGATGATGATTTTGCTTACTTCTGGATGTTTTTTTGGAGCCTCGGAATCAACAATCGGGGTGTTTTGCTGGTGTATTTCTTGACCTTGAGTGGCAACTCCGCATCCGGATAATAGTCCAATACAAACAACACTAATAAATAGTCGTCTCATAAAGACCTCCAACTGAACAGTATTATAGTGGGGATTTAAAATTCCCGTACCAATTCGATATATCATTTTACTTTTAAGACGGGAATATATGGAAAAGGTTTCGCTTAGATGTCATGGGGATCAACTCCTTACGCGAAAAGTATGAGAAAACGCCTTTTCCAGTCAGGAAAGGGCGCTTTTGGATTTCGTCGCTTGATTACCTTTATTATACCGCTGATAGGTAAAAAATGACAGTCTACTCTTTTCGCTTAAACCCAATATAATATGCTTCCTAGGATGAATAAGAAGAGAGGGAAAGCGATGAGTACGACGATTTTTTCTCATTCGATGGCCGAAATGACGTGGGTACGCATATCCAGACTCGTTTACTGCCGACTTGAGACTGTAAAAGCTGCGCTATATGATTTGTTTGCCTCCGTGGAGAGCTGGGTACTCCAAAAGCTGTTTCTAGTCGATGTCCACGGTGACCGGCTGCATCAGCAAACGCTTTATGAAGTCATCAAAGAGGCGAGGGCCCATATGTGACTGGACGTGGGTTTTCTGATATCACATTGGGTCTCCAATGAAATGGGGCCCTGACTTTGTCAAATGTTTTGCCGATTTCGCATCCCGAGGAACTCTCTCCTATTTCAACCGTACTTAATACATCACCATGTTCCCGGTCTTTTTCATATGCTTCTCCGCTTGCCTCAACAACACGACAGTCGCTGTCACGAGCACCAGCAGAACAGCGGCGAGAAGTCCCATACTCGGCAGCATGGTTTGCAACGACGCTCTCTCCATCAGCAGCTCGCGAATCAACTGAAGCGCGTAGGTCAGGGGAAAGCAAAAGGAAATGACCTTGGCCCAAACCGGAAAGGCCATCGGGGGCAGACGGACACCGGAAAAGATCAGCATCGGCTCATCCAAAACGGTGTACAGAAAGCTTGCGTCGCGTGAAAACAGAAAGAGCACACAGAGAAAGCCGCCCCAGACGATGGCCGATACCAGCAAAATGAGGAAGGCAAGTGGAGGCGCCCACCAGCCGCTCAGCCGAATGCCATCCACAAAAAACAAGGCTAACAGGACAAAGCAAAAGAACAGCCAGACCCCCTCGATCAACGAGGAAAGCGAACGCCCATACAGAAAAGCGAGCCGGTTGACCGGGCTGATGAAGATCATTTCCATGGTTCCTGCTTGCCGTTCAAAGCTCATTTGCCAGGATGACTGCACTAGGCACCAATAAAAGATATAGCCTAAATAACCAGTCAACAGGTACAGCGGCAGCTGCTCGTAGCTGATGAACCGGGCAAGAGGGGAATCACCTCCCATCCGGAACGGGGCAAACGAATAATACGCGGTGACGAAATTGATGACGGGCCAGACCAAGAGCGAGAAGTAGATCATTTTGCTGTGAAACGAATGGCGATGTTCCTTGATGATTTCCGCCCAAAGCAGGCTGCCTAGCTGCTTCATGCGCCCCTCCGATCTGCCATGTGCAGGATGACGTCCTCCAGTGATGGCTGTTGGGTAGAGAGACGCAAGACAGGGGACTGGTGAGCAGCCAAGAGGGAAAGCAGCGGAGTCGTCATATCCGTTTTTCCCCGTAATGTCACTTCCCAGGTCTGCTCATCTGTTTCTGCGATTTCACGCGAGCCGCCGTAATCTTGAGCCAGCTGGCGCAGATCGTAATCGAGCGAGTCGGAAAGAGAGGGGATCACTACCTGCAAGGCTGTATCCAGGTGGAGCGATTTGGTCAGGTGCTCCGGTGTATCATGCGCCACGAGCCTTCCTTTATCGATGATGTATACCTCGTCGCAAAGCTCTTCTACCTCATGAATGTAGTGGCTGGTCAACAGAATGGCTTTTCCATGCTGAGAAGCGAGCTCACTCACATGCTTGCGAAGCTGCCGGGCGATAGGGGCGTCCAAACCGAGAGTCGGTTCGTCAAGGAACAGGTAACGCGGGTCATTGATCAGGCCGCGGGCGATTTGCAGTCGTTGCTTCATGCCTTTGGAATAACGCTCGACAGGCGTGTTGGCAGCCTCATACAGGCCAACCTGCAAGAGCAACGAATCGATTCGATTGCGCAAGGCCTGCCCTTGCAAACCGTACAGACTGCCGAAATATTGCAGGTTTTCCCGCCCTGTCAGCCGCCAGTACAGCATGCGCTCGCCCCCTGCGATCATGTTGACCTTAGCTTTGACGAACCGATCGTCTTTTACCGCGTCATATCCGTCTACCGTGATCGTGCCGCTGGTCGGGGTAAGCAGTGTGGAGCACATTTTGATCGTTGTTGTTTTGCCTGCACCATTAATGCCTAACAATCCAATAATTTTGCCGGGTACCATGCGAAAGGACAGATCAGCGACTGCCTCGACCTCTGTCCATTGCTGGCGAAGCCATCCTTTTTTCTCCTTCACCTGGTATACCTTCCGTACATTTTCTGCAATTAGCATAATAGTTGACCTCCTCGTTCGTTATCCAAAAATCGATTCCATGACGCGTTTTTCCATCCGACGAATGCCCCACACGCCAATGACGAGATAGACGAGGGACAGAGCTGCCATATGAAACAGCTGTGGTGAAACGGCGTGCAGCGGCGCTCCTTGAATCACGCATTGCCGAAAAGCATCCAACGCAGGCGCGAGCGGCATGATGAGACCAAGTGGTTGCACCCATTCAGGCAAATACGGAATCGGGAACGTCACCCCACTGACAAAGGCCATCACGGCAAACAGCGTGTTTTGTGTGATGTACGTATCGCGGAACCAAAGCATGAGACTACCCAAAACGAGTGCCTGGCAAAAGAAAGCCCCTGTAGACAATATCCAGACAAGGACGGCGCTCCATACGTTTGTATGAGAGAGCGTGAGTCCAAAAACCGCCCCAACAAGCACAATCACCGAAAATTCGAACAAAGTACGCATGAGCTGTTGAGCGACATTCCCCAAAAAGTACCCCCTGCGCAAGGATGGGGTAAGCAAAACCGCCTCCAAGGTTCCTTCCCGTAGTTCCGTAATCAGTGAGCGGCTGACATTCATCAAGGTCGAGACGGCAAACGCATAAAAAGCTCCGCCGAGGATGGCGTACGACAAGTAATCGGACGAGCCGGTGAGATGTGCAAAATTCTCGTCCAACTGCCCGGCAAATACATAGTGATAGGCGAAAAAGGCGAACAGCACCGTATACACCCCGGAAAAAATGTGGCCGATGACAAACGACCACGGATAGGCACGAATCATTACGCGGGTATTGCGGATAAAGGTAGCTTTAGCGACATGAAACACGTTATTTCCTCCGTTCTGGGGGATGTGATGAAGCAGGTGGGGAGACAAGTCCGGGAACAGGCATATCGATGAACTCATGCAGATCGACGGCGAGCTGTTCCAGCCGTGATGCAATCGCGCGGTAAAACACATACCGTCCCCGCCGTTCACTCCAGATAAAGCCTGTGTCTACCAACAGATTCAAGTGCTTGTTGACGGCAGGTTCACTGATGTTGTGCAGGTCAGCCAACTGCTGCGTGCAGTAAGGATGATTCAATAACGATTTGAGAATCGCTGTCCGCGTCGGATCACTGAATACCTTCATCTTGGTGATGAAGTCGGTGGGAATCACCGAGGTGGCTCTGGTGCCGGGAACTTCAACGGATAAGCACACGGAGATATGGTCGTTGTAAATGCCGAGCAACAAATGCGGCGAGACAAAAGTAGAGACACGCAAATGGATACGCGCCAGCTCCGAATAGCCAAATGTGTACGTTTTTGCTTTATGAAATTGCAAGAAGTCCTCGTGCACCTTCAAGCGAGGGTGCACCTGCGACAAAAACGGAAGCGGATCAAGCTTGATCTGCTCTTGTGCTTCATGTACTGCGCGGACGAGCCACGGTTCAATCCGCCGTTCTTCTGTCTGGAAAAAAGGCAGGTAGTCGTAGCAAAACTCCAGAAAGCTTCTCTTGGTTGAGAGCGGATGGCGCAAAAGCTCCCGATGCTCCGGTTTCAGCTCATCAAAAATCTCATCCGTGCGTCCTTGCATCCAAGCTTGAAGTTGTCTGGGATGATAGACGGGACCGATCATGAGTTGGGCAAACTCGCCAGCATCCATCGCCTGTACACGCTCCAATGCGGCCTCAACAGAATGCTCAAAGCACTCCTCCCAAGGCGCCAGGAAATCCATGGCATCGAGAAACTGATTAGACATGGAACTAAAATAGTGAAGCTGTTTCAAGAGCGGGGCAGGTAAAGCAGTGAGCAACTCCTCCGCCCAATGCAAGCGGGAGGTGTGGTGCTCCGGCTTTGCAAGCACATGAAGACTTAAGAAAAACTCATAGCCGGGTATGTACGCGACATGAAGATGCTTACGCAGCCAGTCAGGCAAATCTTGCACGGAGCATCCTCCTTTCTTATTCAATTAACCATTTGGTGAATTCATTTTGGGAGCGGGCAAAATTGAAGAAATTATGCCGGAGGGGCATCTCGATGTCAAGAGAAAAAGAAAACAACCACGGCTAACGCATAGCACGTGGTTGTGAACGGTATTACGTCTCAGAGAAACGAGAGCCGAGCGTCTGCACGGCCTGCTGCATTGCTGTCAAATCCGCTTCGGGAAGAGGCTTTTCCTGATAGCGATATTGCTGATAGTAACGTGTGATGCGAGAGACTGCATCCAGCTGACCTGCATCTAGCAAGGGCAGTTCGCGCAGACGATTGAAAAACTCTTGGGGTGTCTCATGCAGCTCGATTGGCACTCCTTGCTTCTCCATGAGGACGAGGAATTGATAGTAGGCGTACCTGGTGGGATCATCCTCTGAACCAACGGGCTGTTTGAACCATTTAGCAGAGCCATCTTCTGCGCTTTCTTCACCGGAAGAGGGAGGAACAGTGGTCAATACGGTGTTTTGTGCAGCCGCCACTTCTTTTTCCAGCAAAATCGTCCCCTTGAAGCGCTTTTTCCATATGTATCGGCTGAGCAGAATCACACAGGCGAGGATGAAGGCAATGATTAAGTATGGCTGCAGAACAGAAAAGAGTGATTCTCCGAGCTGTATCTGTTCCACAGGACGATCTGCTTTTTGCCCTGTACTTTCCATGAGTATCTGCATGTTTGCCTGTTTTTGGTTCGCCCTCTCATACAAATGTTCAAACCATTCCACAATGAAAATAAGCACAGGCTCAAAGAGGGTATACAGTCCAGCGCTGACAGGTCCTTTTATCCAGCTCCAGATCCAATAGATGAGACCAAGTACGATAGAGCTGACAGCCAAATAACCCGCGATCAAAAGAAAACGAGTGCCAAGCACTTGACTGCCGAGTAGCAAGCTAATGCGTGCAGGCAGCCTCGTAGAAAGTGATCCTTCCCGCAGTACGAACGCCACAATCGCCACCAAAATATAGCTGAGAGTAATGAGGACAAGCATGGAAAAAGAGGCTGCGAGCGAATAGGAACCCGGGTCAACAATGGAGGTGTAAAGTACAGCTATCACGAGCTGTATCAGGCCCACCATCAGCGCCAGAACAAATCTGCGCTGCAGACTGTCATGTCGATAACCTTCCGATGCAGCGCTTTGCACTCTCCAAAAATAAATAGCAGCCAGTATAAGCGCGATGAGCCACGAATCGTAGAGATAGAAGCAGCCCATTCCTATGAAAAACACAAGGGGATACAGCAACAGATGGAGCGTAAATCGACCGCCACCACCATAGTACAACCAGCTCCCAGCCATGAGCAGGGGCGCAGCGACCAGGCAAAACGCGAGCAGTTGACCAAAGCCTGCTGTCATATACCCAAACAGGATCAGGGCAATGCCTGTCAGCATGGCCTCCAGCCAAAACGCGAGCGTCCAGCGGCCCATCAACGAGAGTGTCATCCCATCATCACGCTCCTTTTTTTCAAGCGAGCATGATCAAAGCGCTGGATGGTGACAGGGTCAGAAGAAACATCCAGCACCGCAACCTGATGACCGCATTGAATAAGGCGCTCCGCTGAGGCTTGTACGGATGGGTCCATTCGTGGTGTCACAATGAGAATGGCTTCCTTCCCATGAGCTCCCTCTAACCGGCGAAGAACAGGTGCCAGTGGCGTTGTCACAAAATGGTGAATTTGGGCCAGCTGGGTCATGACGTGCAGGTGGTGTGCCTTGCCACTTCCCGCAGGCAAATGAAAATGCTCACGTCCTCGTTGCTTCACGGTAAGGTACAGCTCGTATCCGACCGATTTTCTCCTGCACAGGCCAGCCAAAGCCGCAAGACAGGAGATCGTCCGTTCATTGGTGGTATCGTTATACTTTTGCATCAACGGTTCATAGGAGGGCAGGATATGTCCGACGATTCGCCAGTTCGGATGGGCTGTATACTCGAAAAGACGAGTCTCCAGTGAGCCTGTTTTGGCGGTTGCCTTCCAATGGATATGCTTGAAACGGTCGCCCGGCATGTACGACCGAACGCCACGCTGAAAAGTGGGATCGTCCTGTTGGCGTTGACGAGAAAGCCGATTCCCGTCCGGTTCCGATTCAGCGAGCACGACGGGAGAAAGAGCAAGAGGCAACGGATAGACCAGCAAGGAAAAGGAAATCGACAATGTCATGGCAGTAGGCTCCTCGCCCAATAATGGCAATGTCTCGGATTGAACATCCGTCAGCCAGACCGTGCCTCGCTTGTTTGGGATAAGAATCAAGGTGCGTGAGGCACTTTGCCGCATCGGCAGATCAAATCGCAGGCGAACGCTCGTCCGATGATTGAGGATTCGCACCTCGTCTGCGCCTTCCACCGCGACATGCTCCGGCAGTGTGAAGCGAAGCCAGGTAGCAGGCAAAGGCAGCCATGAACGATTGTGCAAGCGAACTGTAATGTGCACGGGTGTCCCTGACAGGACGCGCGTTTGATCACTGGACCATTCGAGCGATACCCATTTGGACATGGACTTGGCCCACCAGTCTTGTGCAGCGGGGAGAAAAAAGAAAAAGCCCCCAAACAGAAAGAAAAACCAGTGCCCAGAAAAAACGGCGAAGAGCAGCAAGACAAAACCGATTACGTGAAAGGTTTGCTTGGTGATCATAGGGCTACACGCTTTCTTCGACGGGAGCGGGGACACTGGTCAATATTTGCTCCACGACTTCCTGCTCCGTCACATGCAGCTCTGCTTCCATGGATAGGCGAATGCGGTGAGCTGCCAGGCTTGGAAACACCACTTTTACATCATCCGGCAAAACAAAACTACGTCCAGAAATGAACGCGTAAGCCTGGGCGGATCTCAACAGGGCGAGCATGGCACGCGGACTGATGCCTACCTCAACCGAGCGATGCTGGCGAGTCGCTTCCGTCAGGTCGATGATATAGTCTTCCACCGGTTGGCTGACGTGAACGGTCGTGACCTCGCGTTGCAGAGCCGCAATTTGTTCGACAGTGATGACCGGCTCGACCGCCTCTAATGGGGAGCCGTTGCGGAACCTCCGCAAAATTTCTTTGGCATCCTCTCGCGTACCGTAGCCAAGAGACAGCTTGAAAAGGAAGCGGTCCAACTGCGCTTCCGGCAGCGGATAGGTCCCTTCCGATTCAATCGGATTTTGGGTAGCAATGACCAGCATGGTCGATGGGAGTGGCAGCGTGACGCCTTCAATCGTAACCTGGCGTTCCTCCATGCATTCCAGCAAGCCGGATTGAGTCCTGGGAGTGGCCCGGTTTATTTCATCTGCGAGCAAGACATCCGCAAAAACAGGTCCTTTTCGCAGTTCGAATTCACTTGTTCGTTGATTGAACACGTGTAGACCGACGACATCAGATGGCAGTAGATCCGCGGTGAATTGCAGACGGTTGTAAGAGCCGCCAATCGCTTGCGCCAATGTTTTGGCAAGCACAGTTTTTCCCATTCCGGGCAAGTCCTCCAGCAATACGTGACCACGGGCTAGCAAGGCTGTTACTAATAGGCGGATCTGACTTTCCTTGCCCACGATGACGCTGCTGATAGCATGCTGAAGGTTATCCAATGTCGGATGAGTCATGAAAATTCTCCTTTTCCCATTCAATATTTAGGAGTCATACGATTTTTATTATATATGGAATATCCTGTTAGTTACAAATTTTCGAAATAATATTCCTGCCAGCGCGGCGAAAACGATGACGACACCTACAGAGATGTAAAGAGGGCGAATCCCTACCTGATCGCTCAGCTGTCCGCCAAGCCAAATACCGACGGGCATCGTCGCGCGCACGATGAGCAAGCGGACAGACAGTACACGCCCCATTAGCTCGGAAGGAACGTGAAGCTGATACAGGCTTGTGCTGTGTACCTGGAAAAAGGGAGCAAACAGACCAGCCAGTAGTTCGATGGTGATGGCGAGCCAGATGTCATGAGTAAAGCCTATCGCAACAAAGCTCAAGCCACCTAGTACCAGTGATCCCAACATGATCAGGGGCTGTCCGAAGCTGCTACGGAAGCGAGGCACGAGCAAGGAACCGAAGAAATATCCCAACGGGTAGCCAGCCAAAAACAAGCCTACATGAAACGAGGTGCCTTGCAGCTCGCCTGCTACAAAAGGCAGGTTTAGTACGAGTGTGACTCCGACAGCAAATTGGACGAGAGCTGAATACAGGCCAAGCCAGAGCAGAAGGGGTTTCTGCCAAAAAATCGCAAGACCAGCCTTAAACATGACGAGCCACGATTGCTTCTTGTTGGCGGTATCCGCTGAGGCGATTGGGCAAAGAACCAGAAAGAAACCGCTGAGCGCATAGCTGATCGCGACCAATGCGAGTACGGACTCTCCTCCGATACTCGCCACGAGAATCCCAGCCAAAGGCGGACCTGTAATCAAGGCAATTCGCAGGACGCTATCCAAATAGGCATTGGCTTGGAGGAGCTGCTCTCTTTTGACCAGAGCAGGGAGGAGCGACTGACTGGCTGGCACATACAGCGGTTGAACGAGACCGTTGATCAAGGCAGTGAAATACAGCGGCCAGAGTGATTCAGTCCCGGAAGTAATGACCGCAAAGGACAAACAAAACGCAGCAGCTCGCATCCATTGAGAAAAAATCATGACACGCTTCTTATCGAATCGGTCGATGTACGGTCCGGCTACCAGCTGAATAGCGAGCGACGGCAAGAAATACAAGAGCCACATCTGTCCGACCGCACCTTGTGAGCCTGTTGCCTGATAGATTAACCAGCTATTGGCGAGGGTACCGAGTGAGGCGCCGAGTTCTGAAATGAGCTGACCGAAAAGAATCCAACGATAAGAACGCTGCTGCCAGACAGAGGCTTGTACAGCGGTTTGGTTCATGGGGTGCTCCTGTCCAGGAATTCATCCCATAACAGGGGGAGCTTGTCCAGCGTATGACGGCGGAGTCTGTAACGGGAGCCTGCTGTTTCAACGAGATGGGCAGACCGCAGCATGGACAGATGATGATGTACTGTCGATTTCGCCATGGAGAGTTGATCTGTTATCTCTTGCAGGCTCAGATCCTTTTCCGCCAGCATTTTGACCATGCGCAGCCTGTGCTCATCTCCGAGTGCTTTCAAGGCCTGTACCAGTGAAGGCGGTGGCTGATTAGGAACTACAGCATCGTGCAAATTTTCGTCAGCCACAGGGTAATAAAAAATTTTCGTCCCAACAGCATCGGCCTGTACCGTCCACGGGCGATAGATCGCTTGCGGGATCAGCAGTACACGTGTCACGGCAGGCTCTGGGAGGTAGCTCGATCCCGTCGCATACTCTACCAAGGCTTCTGGGGGGAGCTTTCCTAGCTTGTTTTGCTTTTGCGACCAATCCCGTTCTAGCATGCGAACGATTTCTTGCTCCCGCGGCTTGATATGAGTGGTATACCAGCCTTCCATCAATCGGAGAATATGGCCCCGCAGCTCTTCTGCATCAACGGAAGTAATATGTCCGATGTACGTTTCAAAAAAGAGGTGCGTGCGGCACGCTTCCCGCAAAGCGGCGCAATCATCCTTGCTTCCTAGTGCAGCCTTCCGCCGTGCTTCCTGCATATTTTCACCGAGATAAGGGAGGGCCTCGTATCGGAGCTGTTCGGTTGAGAGCTCTCTGACATATGAGAGAAAGGAATCCAGATCAGCGAAAGGGCAAAGATCGAGCAGTTGCAAAAGCGTCTTCCACGTGTTGTGCTCCTTCGCATATTCGACCTCTTGGCGTACAGAAGGTGATAGCTCGTCCAACAGTTGACGCCAGTAGGCAGGAGGGTGTTCCATCGTGTGATGCAATTGATCGTAGGTAGCGGCAGCGATTCCCAAGGCAGCTTCGAATAAAGGAGAATACGAGAGCTCAACCCGATAGGTCGTTCGTTCACTGCCAATGTTCAAAATCTTCATGTGATCATCCTTCCAAATTTTGTGCATGATTATGTATTTTATAAATTACGAATGTAAAATTCAATATTTCTCGAACGAAAATAGAAAAGGAAAAGAAGAATCACATCCAAAGAGATGACGTGATTCTTCTTCCTGAAAAAGAATGGTTAACCGACCGTGGATAATTGCAACGCACGCTGTAGTGCTTGCTCCAAATCAGAGATGATATCGTCGATTGATTCTGTGCCGACGGAGAGGCGAATAAGTCCCGGGGTCACTCCGGCGGCTGCCTGCTCTTCTTCTGTCATCTGCTGATGTGTTGTGCTCGCTGGATGAATGATGAGTGACTTGGAGTCCCCGACATTTGCGAGATGGGAGAACAGCTTCACTGACTCGATCAATGTTTTTCCTGCCTCAACGCCACCGCGAATTCCAAAGGTCAGGATCGCGCCAGCACCTTTTGGCAAATATTTTTGGGCCAATTCACGCTGGGAGTCTGACTCCAATCCCGGATAACTCACCCACTCTACCGCAGAGTGATTGGCGAGGAACTGGGCTACTGCCAAGGCGTTCTGGCTATGCCGCTCGATCCGCAGATGCAGAGTTTCTAATCCTTGCAGGAACAAGAAGGAATTGATTGGAGCGACTGCTGCTCCGATATCGCGCTGGAGCTGAACACGTGCCTTGATAATATAGGCCAGCGGACCGACTGCCTCTGTATAGACGACGCCATGGTAGCTTGGGTCTGGTGTAGTCAGACCTGGAAATTTTCCGTTGTTCCAGTCGAATTTTCCAGAGTCTACGATGATACCGCCAATTGCTGTTCCGTGGCCGCCGATGAATTTGGTGGTGGAGTGCACGACGATATCGGCCCCGTGCTCAAAAGGACGGCACAAAATCGGAGTTGCGAAGGTGTTATCCACGATCAAAGGCACGCCATTTTCGTGGGCAATATGGGCGATCGCCTCGATATCAGCGACATCAATACGCGGGTTGCCGATTGTCTCGCAAAACACGGCTTTTGTCCTTTCGTTGATATAGGCGCGGAGATTTTCCGGATTGGATTGATCTGCAAAATGAACCTTGATTCCGAGGCGGGGAAGAGTGTGGGCGAACAGGTTGTAGGTACCGCCGTAGAGGCTGCTGGAAGCGACGATCTCGTCTCCTGCATGCGCAATATTTAAGATGGCGAATGTAATGGCAGCTTGCCCGGATGCGGTCGCGAGTGCACCAACACCACCTTCGAGCAGGGCTACACGCTTCTCAAACACATCCTGCGTGGGATTCATGATGCGGGTATAGATGTTCCCAAACTCTTTTAAGCCAAACAGGTTGGCTGCATGCTCCGTATCGCGGAAAACATAGGAGGTCGTCTGATAGATCGGAACAGCACGTGAGCCTGTTACAGGGTCAACCTCCTGCCCACCGTGTACCGCAAGTGTTTCTGGCTTCCATTGTTGTTGATCGGACATGTCCATCTCTCCTTTTGCTATGGGGAATCGGCTAATAAAAAACGGAGCATTCTCCTGAGAAGAAGAAGGCTCCGAACATGCACGAGCTTTTGTTCATCTCTCAGAATCACTGGATTCTGCAGGAATTGGCACCATGCAGCTAGTCTGCTGGTTGCCGGGTTTCGTAGGGCCTGTCCCTCCACCGCTCTTGATGAAAATAATTGTTGTCGTAATTGTATGAAAATAAAACCATGCTGTCAATGAGGAATATACAGTTATCGGGGAGGTTTTTATGTATATATGGATGAAAGGTGTTCACTCATGCCATTAATTTGTAACGGTTTTGTCTCAACCTGTTCACATCCCGTGTGGCTATTGCCGCATCGAAATAGGAGATAATGGTAGAAAATGGGGAGCATAGATGCATGGTGAAGCCAAGTGCTCTTCGCGTTAGAAAAGTAAAATAGCGTGTGATATCATGGAGGTGGTTACAACTGATCTGATCGTACATATAGGAGGATAAATAACGATGAGCCATGGAGTAAAGGAAATTACACCACAAGAGCTGTTGGAAAAGCTGGAAGCCAAAGAGGAACTGCAAGTCATTGATGTACGCGAAGTCGATGAGTGGAATGCGGGTCACATTAAAGAGGCAAAGCTGATCCCACTCGGCTTTTTGCCGCATCGTATCGATGAGCTGGATAAGAACATTCCGATTGTGATGGTTTGCCGCAGTGGTGCCAGAAGCAATACAGCTACAGAGTATTTGAGTGCACAAGGGTATGACGTGGCGAATATGGTTGGCGGCATGCTCGCATGGCCAGGTGAAGTGGAACAGTAAGACGTTGTTGTTATGGAAACAGTGTGAATGCCTCCCGTGTTTAAACAGGAGGCATCACGCATGGGACAAGCAGGGAGGTAGCAACCCGTGAGTGAAGGAACACAATTGCAGCAGGAATCTGCAATGAAGAAGCATTGGTTTCCTGTGCTAGCTGGTATTATCATTTTGGCTATCGTTGGAGTATTCGGTTATCATTACATGACAGAAGAGAAGATCGAGGTGTTGAAGCCGATCGCGGACTTCACCTTAGACAACAGTGACGGAACAACCTATACATTTAATGAAAGTGCTGGCAAGGTACGACTGGTAGAGTTTATGTTTACCAAGTGCCCGGATATTTGTCCGGCGACTACGTTCAACATGGCCAAGCTGCAAGATCAGTTGAAGGAAAAGGGACTGTTCGGAGACAAGGTGGAGTTTATTTCCATTTCCTTTGACCCTGATAACGATACGCCGCAAGTCTTGCAGGAGTATGCAGCCAAGTTCAAGGCAGATCAGAGTGGCTGGAAGTTCCTGCGTGGGGACGCTCAGGCTGTAGAGAAAGTGACGAAGGATTTTGGTTTGATGGTCATTAAGGAGCCAGATGGTTCTTATTCCCATACGGCTCGCATGTTCCTGGTGGATGGAGATGGAAACATGCGCCGCGCGTACGGGATGGCAGCCAACATGGAACTGGAAGTCATGATGAAAGAGATGGTACAGCTCGCTGACTAGCGGGTCTCCTCATAGGAGATGTTTACGACTTCTTCTGTCTGATTCACGAATTCAATATGAACGAGTAACGCCCACCTGCGATTGCTTTCTTGAAGCAAGAGCTTAAACGTCTCTTCCGACGTGGTGGGCGTTTTTTGTTTTCGTCCGACATGCAGGTAGTCCACAATTTGAGCGTTTGGATATCGCTTCATCGTTTCCTGCATCGCGAGTCTGCCCCATTTTGCATAGGGAGGCTGGGCATAGGTAGGAAACGGCTGAAAGATGAGCATGAAAAGCACGATAGAGAGAAGGGGCATCATGTTCCGATAGCGAAATAGGCGACGAGCGGTTTGCACTTGCTTATCCGCCTCCTTTTCGAAATGGCTTGCCATGTATTTTGAAGACTTTTCGGAATATCATTCGTAGAAAATAATGACAATGAAGTACAGGAGGTATTCGATGCATTACTTGCTCATTCCCTTATTTGGCGTTCCTGTTTTGGTGGGGGTTCTTGCGGCGATTTTTCAAAAGCCTCCTTTCTGGAAAAAATGGGGGCTCACGATTGCTTCAGCCGTATTGATTTACGGAGGCTGCTTCGCCGCGAATGTATATTGGCAAGTGAAGTACGGCATTCCGGTGTTACCCACGGAGTCTGATTTGGAGGTCTTTTTATACTTTTGTATCCTGTTGGTGTTTGTTTGTATCCTCCTGTATATTGGCTTTTTGATCACGATGAGAAAACAGTTTTGGAAAATGAACCTCGTTTTTCTGTGCACAGCCTTTGGTTTGTTTAGCTTTTTTGCTGCTGCTTTTTTAGGGATGGGGCCTTTTTTGAAGAAAGCGGAATACGTCATCGTCGTACAAAAAGCAAAAGACCAGTGGAAAGAGGCGAAGATGGACAACGAGAAGCCCATTGATCTCGCTCTCGTATACAGCAGACAAGAGTGTACAAAAAATTGTGCCGGGTATCCGTATTCAAGTCTCATCCTGGTGCGAAATCAGTCGGACCAGCCGTTGGAGATCGATTTGAAGCTGCGATTGAAAAACAAAAGCGGGACCGTATTAAAAGAAGTAGAGGCCGTACCACTAAAACTCTCTTCAGGAGAAATTACGGAGGTATGGACGGGCGATTCTTACGCGAAGCACGACTTCTGGACGAGGGCTAGTGTCGTTACCGATGAACGAGTTGCTGATTTAGAGTATCAGTATTCGATTATTGACCGAAGATGAATGTGTGGAATAGACAAGACTGGATGAAACGAACGTCTTACGTTGTGATATAATAAGAATGGCATGCTTGGTTCGGATTCCCATAATCATGCACGACGATGTTAGGAGGAAAGAGTTTGAGCGACGTTAAGATTTTCGCGATGGGCGGCCTCGGCGAGATCGGAAAAAATATGTACTGCGTCGAGTATGAGGACGAAATCATCATCATTGACTGCGGGGTGAAATTCCCCGAGAATGAAATGTTCGGTATTGATCTGGTTATCCCGGATGTTTCCTATTTAGTGGACAACCAGCACAAGATCAAAGCACTTTTGTTAACGCACGGACATGAGGATCACATTGGTGCGATTCCTTATATTTTACGGCAAATCAAGGTGCCTATTTACGGTGGTCGTCTGACCCTGGGCTTGGTCAAGGCGAAGCTGGAAGAGCACCGTTTGCAAAATGAAGTGAAGCTGATTCCGATTTCGGAAGATACGGAAATTCCTTTTGCGAAGCTGAAGGCGACATTCTTCCGGACGAACCACAGTATTCCTGATTCTCTGGGAATTGTGCTTCATACACCAGAGGGAATGGTCATTCACACGGGTGACTTCAAGTTTGACATGACACCAGTCGGACAAACAACGGAGTACGGAAAAATTGCACGCATTGGTGCGAGCGGGGACGTTTTGGCGCTTTTGTCCGATAGTACGAACAGTGAGCGTCCTGGGTTTACGATGTCAGAGAGATCGGTAGGGGAAGGGATTCTCGATGTAGTACGCAAAGCTCGTGGACGCATCATTCTGGCTACCTTCGCTTCCAACGTGCATCGCCTGCAACAGGTGGTAGATGCTGCGGAGCAATGCAATCGCAAAGTGGCGGTTATTGGCCGCAGTATGGAAAAGGTTTTCTTGATTGGACAAGAGCTGGGCTATATCCAGATGCCAGAGGGCATGCTGATTGATATTAAGCACATCGATAACTACGCAGACAACCAAGTGCTGATTATTTGCACAGGCAGTCAAGGTGAGCCGATGGCAGCGTTGACCCGGATTGCATCCGGTTCCCATCGTACCGTTTCCATTTATCCAGAAGATACGGTGATCATTTCTGCATCCCCGATTCCAGGAAATACGATCAACGTAAGCCGCACGATAGACAAGCTGTACCGTGCTGGTGCCAACGTAGTATTGAGTCACGAATTTGATATTCACGCATCGGGTCATGGCAGCAGCGAAGAGCTGAAGCTCATGCTCAACTTCATTCGTCCGAAATATTTCATCCCGATCCACGGGGAATACCGGATGCTCAAGACTCACTCCAAGCTGGCCCAACAGGTTGGGATCGAGGAGAGCAACATCTTTATTATGGACAACGGCGAAGTGCTGAATTGCAACCGCGAAAAAGCGTGGCTCAGCAAAGTGCAAGCAGGGATTGTCCTCATTGATGGCAGTGGTATCGGCGATGTGGGCAATATCGTCCTGCGCGACCGCAAGCATTTGGCTGAGGATGGCTTGATGGTCGTGGTTGTCAGCCTGGATATGAAGAACTTCAAAATTTTGACAGGCCCAGATATCGTGAGCCGCGGCTTCGTATACGTACGCGGTTCAGAATCCTTGATTCAGGAAGCGACACAGCTCGTTCGTGGGCGTCTACAGGAAGCATTGGATAAGAAAATCAAGGAATGGTCTGAGCTGAAGTCACAGATCAATGAAGTGATCAAGCCATTCATTTATGAAAAAACAGGCCGTAACCCAATGATTCTTACCATTTTGATGGAAGTGTAGCTCCTGCTTTCTCGGGTAGAGGCAGTCGGGGTATAATAATACGTAAGTTGAACTTCGTGATAAAAAGGAGAGTTGCCCAATGATGTCTTATGAAGCATATATGAGCCAAGTAATTCAACCGATGCGCGATGAGTTGACTCGCAACGGTTTTCAAGAGCTTCGCACTGCTGAAGAAGTAGAGCAAGCACTGCCAAACGCAAAAGGCCTGACACTTGTTGTCGTGAACTCGGTTTGTGGCTGCGCAGCAGGACTCGCTCGTCCAGCAGTTGTACATTCCTTGAATCACGCTACTAAGCCGGATAACATCTTCACTGTTTTCGCAGGTCAAGACAAGGAAGCGACTGCAAAAGCACGTGAGTATTTCGAAGGCTATGCTCCGTCTTCCCCATCCTTCGCGATCATGAAAGATGGCAAAATCATGACCATGATCGAGCGTCATCAGATCGAGAACAACGAACTGGCGACAATCGCTGGCCTGTTGACCAACGCTTACGACACTTACAAATAAGAAACCACTAAACATCACGAGGCGCCCGGTAACGGGCGTCTTTTTTACAGACTTAGTGCTAGTGATCGTTTGAAATGGGGCTGTAGTGAATAGAAGAATATTTCCAGTCTAGGCTTCAGGCTCCGTCCATCTGAGGGTTAAGACTGTCCGCTCCNNGAAATATTCTTCTCTGTCGTTACTGAGGACATTCCTTCATTCTTTTAAATCTTTAAAAGCCCGTTTAAACAGGGAAAGCTCGTAGAGGAAACAGGAGAAAACAGCGAAGATCTTAGGGACACCGACCGAGACGCAATGCAAAAAGCGAAACACGCCTTTAAGCGGCCACCTCTGAAATGCATCCTGAAGAGACCACTTTGGCCGCGCTTTCGCTTTTTGCATGGAGTCGTGCAGTCAATCCTCTAGGGGGTGGCCCTAGAAGCTGAGCGTTTTCTCCTGTTTCCTTCCCAGCATTACAGCCCTCACTCAAATTTATTGGGATTGATTTCCTTTTGTTACTATACTAAAATGTTTAATAAGTATATTAATGGAAGGGGAGAGAGAATGAGCAAGCTGGTAGTGATTACAGGCGTGACACGTGGTTTAGGCAGGGAAATGGTCGAGCGTTTTCACGAAGCAGGCTGGACGGTCGCAGGCTGCGGTCGTTCGGAAAAAGAGGTGCAAGGATTGCGTAAGCAATTCGGAGATCAGCATCATTTTTCTATTGTCGACGTTTCAATCATGGAGCAGGTGGAAAAGTGGGCAGAGGAAGTTAGAGCCGAGGTGGGCGTTCCCGATCTGTTGATTAACAATGCCTCTATTATAAACCGGAACAGTCCAGTCATTAGTCTAGCAGCAAATGAGTTTTCAAGAGTGATGGACATCAATGTGAATGGTGTTTTCTATGTGATTCGCGCCTTTTTACCGTTTATGGTTCAGCGCGCAAAAGGCGGAGTCGTCGTCAATATTAGCTCGTACTGGGGAAGACACGGGGAAGCGTTTTTATCGCCGTACTGCGCTTCGAAGTTCGCCATCGAAGGATTGACGCAATCATTGGCAGCCGAATTACCTGAGGGAATGGCGGCCGTGACGCTTGATCCAGGAGGCAGTATCGATACTGCCATGCTCCGTTCATGCTCGCCAGAAGATGTGGACACTGCACCAAATCCGGTAGAATGGAGCCGTGTGGCGGTACCGTACATCATCGGACTTGGGCCGCAAGACAACGGAAAGTCGCTTACTTGCCCTCCAGTGAGAAACAACTGAATATCGGTTGCTATTTTTTCATCAGCTGTCGAGATACCCTCGGCAGCTTTTTTTGCATGGAAAAATCCCCCGTCGATGGGAGACTTTATTTATCGACTATTTCACTTCCATGAATATTTTTCAAAAAAAGTTGCGATCTTTTTCCACCATTTTCTGTCGTATTAAGGTGTATAAGCAAAAAGGTGATAGCTGCGCAGCGTACCTTTTTGAACCTGTAGCCCTCGATACAGGTTTTGATATGGGGAGGAAGACAGATGCAGGACGACAGGCTGATCATTGAGGAGGTCCTCCAAGGGAACAAAGAGGCGTATTCTCAGATCATACAAAAATATAACAAAAGGGTCAGATTGCTCATTCGCAAGATGATCGGACAGCCGCATCTTGAGCAGGATATGGCTCAGGAGATCTTTATCAAGGTGTATTACCATTTGGGTGACTACAGCAAAAGCTCCGAATTTGGTGCCTGGCTCTACAGGATTGCCACCAATTATTGCTTTGATGAACTGCGAAACCGGAAACGATCGATTCCCGTTGCAGAAGCAGAGATTGAGTTGGCTACCAGTCATACACCTGAGCTCGAATACCTTGCGAAAGAGCAGAAAGTCTTTTTGCAAAATCGAATGATGACCCTGGAGTCCAAATACCGCGTCGTCCTGGAACTGCGTTACCTCCAATTTTTGAGCTACGAGGAAATTAGCAAGGAGTTGGATGTGCCCATCAGTACGGTGCGAACACGTCTCTCCAGAGGCAAGGCCAAGCTCAGACATGCCATTGCGAATTCGGGTAAAGGAGGGGACCTCCACCTATGACATGCTTGGATACATTCATGATGAATGCGTATTTGGAAGACAAGCTTCCTTTGCGAATGAAACAAGACGTACAACGGCATCTGAATACATGCAGCGGGTGCCAGATCAAGTTTGAGCAATATTTGGATGGGCTGGATAACTCCGATGATGAAGCCGAAGATGTTTGGCAGACGGAGGCAACGATCCAAAATGTCATGGAAAAGCTCCCCGCTTACCCGATGAACGTACTCAAACCAATTCAAAAACAACCAGTTCAAATAAATTGGAAAAAGCGGAGTGTGGATATTGTGAAGAAAACGACGATTGCAGTTGCAGGGTTGGCTATGGTGGTTACATTCGGAACAGCAGTTTCTCCTACGTTTGCGAACTATATGAATGGAATCTATGCATCGATCAATCCAAGTGAGATCACGGTAACAAAAGGACCTTACAATGCGAAACAAGTAGTTGACCTGTTTGATAAAAAGCAGACGGACATTGGCGTGAAGAAAGCGGCAGAAAACGGCTTTGTACAGCCGCTTGACATGAAGGTGACAGACCAAGGTCTGACCATGGAAATTAGTGCAGTTGTAGCCGATCCCTTGCGTATCATGGTTCTGGGCTCGGTGAAGGACTCGTCAGGCAAAAAAATTCCTTCGTTCTGGAAGGATCAGTTCTCAATTATTTCAGGTGACACTGTTCATGAATTCAGGGAAGTTCGACTGAAAGATAAAAATGGCAAAGTAATCACGTATTTAGATGATAAATCGGAATTGCTGAGATGGCTGCCGCTGCCGAACGGTGAAAACTTCGCCTACGGAGGACAACTGGGTGTATACTTTAATGAAGCGAATCCGATGCCGGACGAATTGATTTTGGAAATGCGCGTGAAGCGCCTGACAGATACGAAAGGCACGTGGAATTTCGATATACCGATTGATATGCGACCAGCAAAAGCAGCCATGAAAACAGTAGCGTTAAACAAGGAATTAAAAACTCCAACAGGGGCAACAGTAGAGCTAAAAGAAGCGCGCTTTGTTCCCACTGCTACGCAGCTAGAGTTCTCAAACAGCAATCCGAATGAGAAAGTAGTGGCGGGTTTTCGTTACGAGCTTGTCGATGAAAAGGGGACTGTAGTGGGCAAATGGGATGATATGATTAAATCCGATGAAAGGGATCACAATCTCAATATCATAGGCATGAGCTATGGCTCGTCGGTTGACTTCACAACGAAGTTGCAGCCAAGTAGGAGTTTTGTCCATACGTACATGCCGCTGGACCCAGCAAAAAACTTGACAATGAAGCTCGATGCTGTCTATACAGGAGAGAAAGTCTCTTCTCAAACCAAGCTATCTCTTGCTGAACTGGAGAAAAATCCGAAAAAAGTGGATGTAGCTGGGAACCAAATCACATTTCAATCGATCGAAATGGAAGTTAATGAGGGGGATACCTTAATCGATATTCCAGTGGAAGCCATTCTTGCCAAAGATATTGTGGGACTTCCAAAGCTATTGACGGTAAAGGACGAAAACGGGAATGAGGCCAGAGTAGTAAGGTTAATGGTCAACAAAAAAGAAAACCAAAATGGTACGATAAAACTCGAAGGGAAGCTAGAAGTGCTCTTTCAGAAAAAAGATGTGAAGGAAATATCAGTCTTCCTCGATCATGTAATAAAAGAGAACAAAGTCGATTGGGAAGTGCAAATCAAGGAAGAAAAGAAGTAGTGTGAAAACCAAGCCGCTCGTTCCTGTAATAGGGATCGGGCGGCTTCTTTGCAATTGAAATCAGTATTTGGCAACCTCAGTTCGTTTTTCCCGATGAAAATAAGCATGCAACAAACAGAGCAGGACCGAACCCGCAGAGACAAGCGTTGCCAAGAACAGAGTCGGATTAATTCCACCATGGTCATACATGAACCCCATAGCCAGCGGCCCCAAAAGCCTTCCACCGGTGGTAATCGCTCCTACGATTCCCAAATAAAATGGTGCATTCTCTCCGGTTTTTTCCGATATAAAAGTAGGGATAGTGGGCGAGATGAGCATTTCTCCAAATGTAGTGATAACCATTCCGACAACAAATGCGTAATAACTACCGTGGTAGACAAGCATACACCCAAAACCGACAGCATACGCGATGGAACTGACGACGAGCTGTGCGGACAAGCTCTGATTCAATAGCCGCTTAATCCAAGACGTGATGGGCTGCCCGGCAAAAATGATAATGCCATTAATCGTCCACAGCCAGCTATACGATGACAGCGGCATACCCTGCTCTGTAATGTAAGGAGCTACACCTGTGTTCCATACCGTATTGGAAAAGAAAATCAACGCTGCGCCCAAGGCCATAAACAAGTACAATTGGTAGCGGAATAGCAGGGTAAAGTTGTTTTTCACGCGATGCTTTTGTTGTTCTTCCAGGTTTTCTCCGACCAGCTCCTGATGAGATATGTTTTTCATAAAAAGGAAGAAGAACAAGGCAAATAATAAGGTGCTCGTGCTGTTGAACCAAAAAGTAAGCTGAAAGGATAAGGTAGCAATGACGCCGGCCAACGCGGTACCGATTGCCATCCCCAAATTATTGCCGACGTAGACGATGTTAAACAATTCTCGGCGCTGTTCTTTCCAGCGAAAACCGATAAATGCTTGAATGGCTGGGAATGACAGGTTGAACGTAAAGCCAAGCCCCAACATAAGAAGCAGGTAGGCAGGCCAGCTCTGAACGAAAGGAATGGAAAATTGAATAAGACCTTGAATAATTAATGCGCCGACAATGAGACGCTTGGCACCTAGTCGATGAAACAACGAACCGCCGATGAATTGGCCGAAGATCCCAGCCAGTGATTGGATCATCAGGACGAATCCAGCTTCTGTCATCGAGCGTTGCAAAATGGTATGTACGTATAAGGTAGTAAGCGGCCACATAAAAGCGCTCCCGGAGGAGTTAATAAAGCTGGCGATGAGGAAGAAAATGGCCTCACGTGGATAGCGGTTGAGGAAAGCTGACGGTGATATCACGCGAATGCACCCCTTACCTTTCTGGATAAGAATAGTATAGTGAATATTCTAAACTTTGTAAAATGAAATGTATATAATGTCACAGGTACCCAAATAAAGGCTGCTCCACTTTCCGCAAATTCGAGTATACTAAACAAAGTGGAGAGATGACATCAACTGAGGATAGAGAGAATAAAGGTGGACTTTATGAAAATATGGAAACGAGTGTTGCTTCTTCTGCTTGTCGTGATGGCTGCGACAGCTGGATATTACGGATACTCTTTTTATCAATTTGCTCAAAACATTCAAGAACCCAACATAGCACCGCCTAGTGGTGGGAATTCCACCAAAGCAGCAGAAATACCGGAGTGGGATGGCAAGGAACGGGTCAATATCCTGCTGATGGGAGTAGACCGCAGAGGAATGAAAAATAACGGGCTTCCTCGTTCTGATTCCATGATGCTGGTCAGCATCGATCCTACGGGGAAACGTTATGATATGTTTTCAATCCTGCGTGATACGTATGTAGATATTCCGGGTAAAGGTAGCTCGCGGATCAACTCTGCGATTGTAGAAGGTGGACCTGAGCTGGCAATGGAAACCGTTAGTCAGTTCACTGGACTTCCGGTGGATCGTTATGTGATTACTGACTTTGAAGGCTTCAAGGCTCTGATTGATGCAGTGGGCGGAGTCGAGATCGATGTAGAAAAAAACATGTATTATCATGACCCGACAGACAAAGGTGCCTACGATATCAATCTGAAAAAGGGTCTGCAAAAGCTGGATGGAGACAAAGCCTTGCAATATGTTCGTTTCCGCCATGATGCGACCTCCGATTATACACGGACGGAGCGTCAGCGGAAATTAATGACGGCAGTCGTGGATCAGATGAAAAATGGTACAACGCTGATCCAGCTTCCTACCATTTTGAAGGAAGTAACACCGTATGTTCAAACCAATATTAGCTCGGCGGACATGCTGAAGCTATCTGCACTCGGATTAAAATTGAATACGTTAGAGCCAGGTAACTATCAGCTGCCGCCAATGGGGATGTTCCGTGAGTCCCACCGCGCAGGTTCAGTTCTGGTTCCGGATGTCGATCAAGTTAAGTTGTTTATCCAGGAGAAAACCAAACCTGCTATATCGGAAGCAGAACAGACAATAGAGGGCAATACAGACAGCACGCGAAATTAGGCGTGCTGTTTTTTTGTGGCAAAAATCATGGAGAAAGGCAAGCTTTGACATGTATTAGGGAAGACTAACCATGGTTTTCTAGAAATGGGGTGATGGTAGATGGATCGGGAGGATAATCGTAAGTGGTTCACTCATACGGCAGATCTGGTTATCGAGCATGTTGATCGGCCAGATGGACGCGTACAAATATATTTTTTATCCAGCATGGCTGACTCCAAAATAGTTTACAACGAACTAATGCCCAAACTCCGTCTTCTATGCCTGGATGAGGCCGGAATTGAACATGTCGAGAAACAGCTTGGAACAGCTGGAGGGAACCGTATCTTTCGGGAAACAGATGCGATCTCCAGATTATTGAGCGGGGACATCTACATCCACGTGGAAGGGGCTGAATACGGTGTTACAGTCCCCAGCGAGGATACGGTTGGAAGGAGTGTGCAGTCTGCTGAAATTGAAACAGTGGTATTGGGGCCACAGCTGGCCTTTGTGGAAGAGATTCAGGTCAACCTCTGCATTCTTCGCAAGTATTTGCCAAGCTCATTACTGTTCCATGAACGCCTCTTAGTTGGTGAGTTGATTCCGACAGAGGTTTCCATTCTTTATTTGGACGGAATAGCAGACCCGGAAAATGTAAATACAATAAGGCAGCGTCTTCAGGATATCCGAGCGGAGAGCGATATGGATGCGGGCATATTGGCTCAATATCTGGCAGATAACGAGATGTCGATATTTCCAACACTTCAATTGACGGAACGGCCGGACCGCGCAGTGCAAGGATTGCGTCATGGCCAGATTGTGGTGATTGCACAGGGCAGCCCGTTTGTAATCTTGGGACCAACCACCTTTTTGCGGTTTTTCCAGTCACCTGATGACTACTATTTGAGATGGAACCTGGCTAGTTTTAATCGTGTGATGCGAATCATTGCCATGTTTATCTCTCTTCTATTGACGCCCATCTATGTGGCCACACTTACGTTCCATTATGAAATGATTCCGGCTGATTTACTGCTTTCGCTCGCTCAGTCAAGATCGCGCGTGCCTTTTCCCCCTCTCTGGGAAGCGATCTTCATGGAGCTCATCATTGAACTGTTGCGGGAAGCAGGAGCGAGATTGCCCACGAAAGTGGGGCAGACGATCGGTATCGTTGGCGGTATCGTGATCGGACAGGCAACCGTGCAGGCGGGGTTTACGAGCAATATTCTGATTATTATCGTGGCGTTAGGAGCCCTTTCTTCCTTTATTGCACCCAGCTATATGATCAGTTCCACCATCAGGGTCATTCGTTTTCCGATGATACTCCTCTCTGGCCTTTTGGGGGCAGTTGGCATCGTGGCAGGCTTCAGCTTTCTGGCAAGTCATTTATTGCGCCAGAAGAGTTTGGGCCGCCCTTATATGTATCCGGTTTTTCCCGTGCGCTTTTCGGATTGGAAAAATAGTTTGATACGCGCACCTTTGTCCTTACTACCGAGACGACTAATGTTTTTTACTCCAAAACAGAAGATGCGGTTCGACCCTGAAAGGGGGAGGCAAAAAGAGGACATCGATTAACGAGAGAGAGGGAGTTTATGAAGGTCAATGATGAGGTCAAAGCTGGTAATACCATTTCGTCTCTTCATACGGGTTTTATTGTGCTATCCACGCAAGTCGGGGTTGGGATCCTGGGATACCAACGAGTTGTAGCCAAAGAAGCTGGACATGATGCGTGGATATCCGTCTTGATGGCAGGCATTGTGACGCATGTAACCGTCTGGGTCATCTTAAAGACTTTGAAGAGATATCCGTCCGCCGACCTTTATGGAATTCATCAGGAGGTTTACGGGAAACACCTAGGGGCATTTTTGAGCCTGTTTTATACCTTGTATTTTTTCTTGTCGGCAACGGTTATTCTGCGCGGCTATGTCGAGGTTGTGCAGACCTGGGTTTTTCCCAACTTGGCTACATGGGTGTTGACCGCCATTATCCTCTTTCTTGCTTGGTACACGATTCTTGGGGGAATTCGGGTAATTGCCGGGTATATTTTCTTCTCTGTATCTGTTGCGATCTGGTTGATAGGTGATTTGTTCTTTCCCTTGCGCTTTGCCGAATGGGATTACTTACGTCCGGTATTGGAAGCGAATATAGGGCAACTGCTAAAAGGGATGATAGGCATGTCATTGTCAACGATTGGATTTGAAGTACTGTATGCCGTCTATCCCTTTGTGCAGGATAAAGAGCGCTTAAATCGGGGGGCGCAGTTTGGCGTGCTGACAACCAACTTGATCTACTTGTTTGTGATGATTGTTTCCTTGGTGTTTTTCAGTCAGGGGCAGTTAATGAGGACCATATGGCCAACTTTGAATTTGAAAAAAATGGTCTACTTCCCAATCCTGGAGCGGTTTGAGCTGGTTGCCATCTCCATCTGGATGATCATTATCCTTCCGAATGTCATTATGTACATCTGGTCTGGAGTACGAGGATTGAAACGGACTTTTGGCTGGAATATGAGAAATATCCTGTATGGTATATTGCCGATCATATTCATTTCTTCGCTGTTCCTTGTCACTAGAGAGGAAATGAACACACTGAACGATATTTACGGCCAGATTGGGATGTATCTGGCTTATGCGTATCCTTATGTTCTTTACCTGTTGGTAGCTTGGAGGCAGGGGACAGGTGGAGCCAAGGAGGAATCTGCTGATGTATCGGTGCCAAAATAAGGGATGGTTGATCGGGAAGAGAGGGTTTACCCTTTTGCTTGTGCTCATTTTTTCAGTTACGGGGTGCGCTAATCGACAAATTTTTGATGAAACAGGCCTCGTAACCCTGGTTGGATACGACTTGACGAAAGATAGACAAATTCGGGCGACCATTGTTATGCCCTCCATTAATCCTGAGGCAAAAGAAAAAATGCAGATAATGTCTGATGTTGGGGAGACGAGCAAGGGCATACGGGATAAGACAAACTTGCAGTCGGACAAACGTGTCTTGGCAGGCCAGTTGCGGGTAGCGCTCTATGGAAACGATATGGCCAAGGCAGGAATCGGAAGCCTAATCGATACGCTGTACCGCGATCCATCGCTCTCAAGCAGAATCTTCCTTTGCGTGTACGAGGGGGAGACATATGAATTGCTGACATATCCCTATAAATCGCAGGGCAATATCGGAACATACATGTATCGGATGATCGATCAAAATATCAGAGGAGAGAAAATTCCATCCTCAACGATTCATGAATTTATTCGAGCCTATTATGACGAGGGAATCGATTCGCAAATGCCTTATGTATCACGCAAAGGTGACGAAATTGTTATCAAAGGCGTGGCTTTGTTTAAAGGAGATAAATATATTGATTGGATTTCGCCCAATGAAGCATTTATCTTAAAGCTGATTCGGGGCAAGTACAAGACGGGAAGCTATGAGATATCAGTCCCTGCTAAAACTTTCAATATGACTCCCAACAGCCCGGCGGGAGAAAAAGAAGAGGTGCAATTAGTCTTTGATACGATCAACAGCGAGTCAAAAGTCCAATTGGAACAGGTTGATCCACCAAAATACAAAGTGAATATCCATCTAAAAGCCCGAATTTTAGAGCTGACCGTTCCGATTAAGCTGGATAATCCGAGGTTGATGAGGAAGATGGAGGAGGCCCTGGAGAAGGAATTAGAAAGACAAGCAAGGATAGTCATGAAAAAGCTTCAAGATTTGGAGGTCGACCCGACAGGCTTTGGCATTGTCTATAAGGCAAACGTGAGGAGAAAAGAGAAAATGGCTATGGATGAATGGAGAGAGAAGTACAAAAAGGCAAGGTTTGAATTTCAAGTAAAGGCGACAGTTACCCGTAATGGTGTAATGGACTAAGTGTGTCAAAAAACTTTTTCCTGCTATTACTATTGACGTGATATTTTCAAAAAGGATATAATCCGTTTTGTATCATCAAGAAATAGAAAAAACGAACATAATATACGTAGATATCTTTCTTATCAAGAGAGGCGGAGGGACAGGCCCTATGAAGCCCGGCAGCCGGTTCATTTTCGAATGAACGTCGCGGTGCCAATTCCTACAGGATTGTTTGGATCTTGTGTAGATGAGAAGGGTGGATGCGAACGTATACATTGCGTTGCAGCCCCTTTTTCGTTTATGAAAAAGGGGTTTTCATATTTTATCAAGATTATGGTCGGGAGGTGGATGCGTTGATCCAACTGCGTCATTTGCATAAAAGCTATCAAGTACAGGGTAAAACCATCCCAGCGTTAACGGGGATCGACCTTTCCATAGAGCAAGGCGAGATTTACGGGATTATCGGACACTCTGGTGCAGGGAAGAGTACGTTGATCCGGTGCATCAATTTGCTGGAGCGCCCAACTTCAGGGGAAGTTATTGTGGACGGTGTCGATTTGACAAAGCTGGATGAAGGGAAGCTGCAAGAAAAGCGCCGCGCAATCGGCATGATTTTTCAGCACTTCAACTTGCTGTCTTCTTCGACAGTCGGCGAAAATGTCGCTTTTCCGCTCAAGCTGGCAAAGCGTCCGAAGGCAGAGATTGATAAGAAAGTAAACGAGCTGCTGAAGCTGGTGGGCTTGGAGGCACATAAGGACAAATATCCGTCCCAGCTGTCTGGCGGACAGAAGCAGCGTGTCGGGATCGCCCGTGCGCTCGCGAATGATCCAAAAGTGCTGCTCTGCGACGAAGCTACATCGGCTCTCGATCCGCAGACGACGAACTCCATTCTGGCACTGCTCTTGGACATCAACCGCAAGCTGGGCTTGACCATTGTGTTAATTACCCACGAGATGCACGTCATTCGCTCCATTTGTGATCGTGTCGGCGTGATTGATGGAGGAAAGATCGTCGAGTCGGGTAACGTACTGGATGTATTCCTTCGTCCGAAGCATCCAACGACACAAGAATTCGTGGAGCAAGTAGCAGATTCTACAGAGCTGCGCGAAGCGGTCGAGCACGAAAAGGCTTCGGGGAACCGCACGATTGCTCGTGTCACCTTCCTCGGAGAAAAAACGTACCAGCCGATCCTGTTCCAAACGATGCAAGAGACAGGTACGGTATTCAGTATTTTGCAGGGAACGATCTCCCGCATGAAGGATACGCCGTATGGTCAGCTGGTGATCGAGCTAGAAGGCGATGTTGCACAAAATCAAAAGACCATTGAAACGCTGCGCCAACGTGGCTTGGAAGTAGAGGTGATATAAATGGACTGGACATTCGAGAATGTGGATTGGGCTGAAATCGGCGAAGGTACGATGGACACGCTCACGATGCTCGGCTTTTCCACCCTGTTTACCGTCCTGATTGGTTTGCCGTTGGGCATCATTCTGTTTTTGACTTCACGCGGACAGCTTTTGCAAAACCGCACTTTTTATATGATCGCATCATTCGTTGTCAACGTATTGCGGTCGGTGCCATTTATCATTCTGATGATCTTGCTGATTCCTGTGACGAAAATGATCGTAGGAACCTCACTCGGCGTACTGGGTGCCATTCCGCCGCTCGTGTTTGGTGCTGCTCCATTTTTCGCGCGTTTGGTGGAAACCTCTCTGCGTGAGATTGATAAAGGCGTGATTGAGGCCGCACAATCTATGGGTGCTTCCAATTGGCAGATCGTCTGGAATGTCCTTTTGCCAGAGTCTAGATCAGGTCTGATCGCAGGTATTACGATCACGACGGTTACGCTGGTCTCCTACACTGCAATGTCTGGTGTAATTGGCGGTGGCGGTTTGGGTGATTTGGCGATCCGATACGGTTATCAGCGTTTCCAAACCGATGTCATGATTGTGACTGTTGTTATTTTGCTGGTGATGGTGCAGATCCTACAATCGCTGGGGGACCGTCTGGTTCTGAAATTCAGCCGCAAATAGGATCTTTCCATATAGATTTTCAAAAAATAAGACTAAATACATGCAAGGGGGAAATCATTCATGAAAAAGCTAGTCGTATCTGTACTTTCTACTGTGTTGGCATTTTCTTTGGCAGCTTGCGGAGGCAAAACCGAAACAGCACCTGCTCCAGCTGAAGGCGGCGCACAAGGCGGACAAAAGGAAGTAACATTGAAGGTAGGCGCTTCTCCCGTTCCACATGCAGCAATCTTGAAGTTCATTCAACCAAAACTGAAAGAACAAGGCGTGAACCTGGAAGTCCAAGAGTTCACTGATTACGTACAACCTAACGTTCAAGTGAACGAGAAACAACTTGACGCAAACTTCTTCCAGCACAAGCCTTACCTGGAAGACTTCAATAAAGGACAAAACATGAACCTGGTGCCAGTAGTGCCTGTACACATCGAGCCATTCGGCGCGTACAGCAAAAAAATAAAATCTGTAGATGAATTAGTTGATGGCGCAACAATCGCACTGCCAAACGATCCGACAAACAGCGGTCGCGCACTCGCACTCTTGGAGAAAAACGGCGTAATCAAGCTGAAAGAAGGCGCTGGCATCAGCGGTACAGTGAAAGACGTTGTTGAGAACAAGAAAAACCTGAAATTCAAAGAAGTAGAAGCAGCAATGTTGCCACGTGTACTGGAAGAAGTAGATCTGGCGCTGATCAACACGAACTACGCGCTGGAAGCAAAGCTTGTTCCAACCAAAGACGCTCTGTTTATTGAAGATAAAGATTCTCCATACGCAAACTTCTTGGTAGCTCGTCCTGACAACAAGGATTCCGAAGCTATTCAAAAGCTGGCAAAAGAACTGAACTCACCTGAAGTGAAAAAGTTCATTGAAGATGAATACAAAGGCGCGATTATCCCAGCGTTCTAATGAAGAAATAATTGATCAATCAAAGAAACCCAACTGGCTCCAAAGCTGGTTGGGTTTCACTTTTATTTATAATATAGTGAATTTTTATAAAATTTAGTTAAATCTATCTCGTCCCCGTTTTCAACTTATTTCCCGTCGAGTATATTGTGTTTGAAGTGGGAAAATATAGATAAGGGGGAATTTTCTGATGAAAAGAAATCTCAAGATGTTTCTTGGCGCGATGCTGGTCGCCGGAAGCGTGTTAGCTGGATGTTCCACGAGTACGCAGCCATCAACGACAACCCCTCCGGCTGAGGGAACAGCAGCACCTGCTGAAAAGCCTGCAAATGCAAAGCCGCAGGTATTTCGGGCGAACATTGTGAGTGAGCCTTCGACAGCAGACCCCGGTCTTGCAAAGGATGCCACTTCGGGAGCGATCATTCGTGCTACTTTTGATGGCTTGACTCGCTTCGATGCAAACGCAAAGCCAGTAAATTCAGTAGCATCGGATGTGAAGCTCTCAGATGACAAACTGGTGTATACGTTCACGCTCCGTGACACCAAGTGGAGCAATGGAGACCCAGTCACTGCCCATGACTTCGTTTATGCATGGAAGCGTGCGCTCGGCACGACCTTTGGTGCCGAGTATGCCTATCAGCTGTACTACATCAAAAATGCGAAGCTAATTCACGAAGGCAAGGCGAAGCCTGACGAACTCGGTGCGAAGGCAATTGATGACAAAACACTGGAGGTCACGCTGGAGAATCCAACCCCATACTTCCTGGAGCTGACGGCTTTCTATACGTACTACCCGGTTAACCAAAAAGTTGTGGAGGCCAATCCCAAATGGGCAAACGAAGCAGCGACGCACGTAAGCAACGGTCCATTTAAGATGACAGCGTGGGAGCACAAGAGCAAGATCGTGCTTGAAAAGAATGAGAACTACTGGGATAAAGACGTAGTAAAGCTCGATCGCATTGAGTTCGCGATGATCGAGGACGATAATACAGCCCTGTCCATGTTCGAGAACGGTGAGCTGGATTGGGCAGGCCAGCCACTCGGTGGACTTCCCACCGATGCGATTCCGTCACTAAAAGAGTCGGGCAAACTCGTTGTTCATCCAAAAGCAACGATGTATTGGTACAAGATGAATACGACAAAAGGGCCGCTCAGCAATGTGAAAATTCGTAAAGCATTAGCATACTCGGTAGATCGTCAAACCATCGTAGATAACATCACACAAGTCGGACAGGTGCCTACGATGGGGATGTTGCCGCAATCCATGATTATCAAAAAAGACGGATACTTCAAGGATAATGATGTAGAAACAGCGAAAAAGCTGCTGGAAGAAGGCATGAAGGAGCTCAACTTGACAAAGCTGCCTCCGATCACCTTGTCTTACAATCCAAGCGACAGACATAAGAAAATTGCCGAAGCGATTCAGGACCAATGGAAACAAAAGCTTGGCATTGATATTAAGCTCATGGTAAAGGAGGCCGCCGTTCATTTGCAGGATATGCATGAGCTCAATTACGAGATGGGCCGTATCGGTTGGAATGCGGACTTTAATGATCCGATGAACTACCTGGAAATGTTCCGAGATGGTAAAACAGGCAACAACGACACGGGCTGGGAAGATCCGCGCTACCAAGAGCTGCTGAAACAGTCATCGGTAGAAACTGATCCAGAGAAACGCAAGCAGCTGTTTGCGGAGGCTGAGCAAATCTTTATGGATGCCATGCCGTTGATTCCGCTGTTTACGGATGTGGATGTGTGGGTGCAAAGTGAAAAGGTGAAAGGCGTTCAAGTAGATGGACTCGGATTTATCGACCTGAAGTGGGCAGAAATGACGGAGTAACGAATAGAACAAAAATCCCGAGGCCAACGAAATTGCTGGACTCGGGATTCTTTTGTATTAGTAGCCAAAATCAAGTGTCTTGCCTGTCTCCGCATACGTCTTGATCGACGAGAGCATCATCGGCCAATTGCTGCTGGCACTTGCGTGGGAGGGATGGTTTTCTGTCCATTGATCCTGAATCAGCGTCAGCTTGGTGCAACCGCCAACCGGTTCTAAGGTAATGGTGACACGAGACTGCAATTCTGCATGATTCTCGTAGTAGGCAGGACCAGGATGTTCAGTGAAACTGAAAATGTGATGAGGTTCGAACTGTAAAATTTCCCCGTATACATGCACTGTATCGTCACCGTCTTTTCCCGGACCAACGTAGGCCATTTCATCCCCTGCTTGAAAAGTCGAGCGAATCGTACAGCCAAAGAAAGTACTCTTTACGCCTTCATCGGAAGTAAGGACATGCCAGACCTGCTCTGGCGTAGCACCAATATAGTAATCGAAGCGAAGATCCATCGTTTTACCCCCTGATTTTTTCATTTGGGAATTGTAATCCAGTCTCCCAACTACTACTCTTACTATAAGAAGAATTCGGTAGTGTGTATTGTAAAAACACGACAGGAGGAGCGCCTTGGAAAATCAGACTGCCAAGTTCCCAAAGGGTGTACTGCATGCCATAATTGGACAGAAAAAATTTTCGCTGGCCAGATACGAGCCATCTGCTGAAATCAGCTACTTCGTGCAGCATTACTGGGTCGTCCGGTGGGATTTGCGTACGGAACTTCCTTACTTGCAAACCGTACTGGCTCATCCCAATGTGAATCTGGTGTTTGAAAAAGGAGCAACTGGCATTTTTGGTGTAGCCCGCACGACTTCCTCACATCTTTTAGAGGGACAAGGTCAGGTGTTCGGAGTAAAATTCAGGCCCGGAGGTTTTTATCCGTTTCTGAATGCCCCGATATCAAAGCTGAGTGGCACTTCTACGAGTTTGGAAGCCGTGTTTGGTGTTGCCACTGAGCAGCTTGAGAAAGAAGTGCTAAGCCTGCCAGATGATGAGCAAATGATAAAAAGGGTAGAAGCCTTTCTATTCGAACATTTGCCGAAGCCTGACCCGAATGTAGCGCGCATCAGTGAAATCGTCAGGATGATTCAGGCAGATCGATCCGTACTCAGGGTCGAGGACGCGGTTCAGTTGACCGGTATGAACATGCGGACGATGCAGCGCTTGTTTGACCGTTATGTAGGTGTTAGCCCGAAGTCAGTCATCCAACGATACAGATTGCATGAAGCAGCGGAGCAGATTGACCAAGGAACGGTCCAAGATTGGCTGGACCTGTCTACCTCCCTAGGCTACTACGATCACTCTCACTTCATTCGAGATTTTCGAGCAATCGTCGGTGTAGCGCCGAACGAGTATCGGCGAGTCCAAATTTAAATCATAGTGAACCCCTTCGCCTTTTGGCTGGAGGGGTCGTTTTATTGCTGCATAATTTTTTATGTTCGAGGCATACTTCATCATGATGAAACTACCAATTTTATTTCCTTTAATAGAATTTGATGTTTGAATAAAACATAATTAATTTTACTTAAAATGTCTTCAATATTACTAAAAATGCAGTATATTTGTGGAGTAGCGTTCAATGAATCTTTACCGATAGAAAAAAAGGGGGTCAACACCATGAAAAAAAGCGTTTTTGCAGCAATGAGTTCTATCCTGGTTCTTAGTGCGGCGCTGGCTGGCTGTGGCGGCGGTGGTGAGAAAGCAGGCGAGCAAGGCAATGCTTCTAAGGAGCAAACAAGTGGTCCTAAAGAATTGAGAATGAACATGATGTCCGAGCCACCAACTGCTGACCCTGCATTGGCTGAGGATTCTACTTCCAGTGCGGTTCTGCGTGCAACATTTGATGGTCTCACTCGTATTGGCGAAGATGGCAAACCACATCCATCTGTAGCAGAAAAAATTGACGTATCCGAAGATGGCCTTACTTATACATTCACCCTGCGTGACAGCAAATGGAGCAATGGAGAGCCAGTTACTGCAAAGGATTTCGAATATGCTTGGAAGCGAGCGCTCAATCCGAAAACAGCATCTAACTACTCCTACCAATTGTATTACCTGAAAAATGCAGAAGAATACAACAAGGGTAAAGCAAAAGCTGATGATGTTGGCGTAAAAGCGAAAGACGATAAAACACTCGTCGTGACTTTGAAAAACCCAACACCATTCTTCTTGGAGCTGACTGCATTCTATACGTACTACCCAGTTAGCCAAAAAGTAGTGGAAGGCAACGATAAATGGGCGGGCGAAGCAAAAACTCACGTGGGTAACGGTCCATTCAAAATGGAAACATGGGAACATAAGAGCAAACTGGTTCTCGTGAAGAGCGATACCTACTGGGATAAAGACGCTGTAAAACTCGACAAGATCAACTTCTCCATGGTTGAAGACGCAAATACAGAGCTGTCCATGTTCGACAATGACGATCTGGATTGGTCCGGAGCACCTTTGAGCTCACTTCCTACCGATGCGATCCCTGCATTGAAAGAATCCGGTCAAATGCAAACGCGCCCAATCGCGGGTACGTACTTGTATAAATTCAATACGGAAGTTCCACCGTTTAACAACGCGAAAATCCGTAAGGCGTTTGCTTATGCAATCGATCGTAAATCTATCATCGACAACATCACGCAAGCAAACCAAGAACCAGCTATGGGTCTGATCCCGCCAACAATGGCAGTGGCAACAAGCCCGTACTTCAAAGACGGCGATGTAGAAGCAGCGAAAAAAATGCTGGAAGAAGGTATGAAGGAAGCAGGCATTACCAAAATGCCGACCCTCACTCTTTCCTTCAACACGTCTGAAGGTCACAAGAAAATTGCCGAAGCCATCCAAGACCAATGGAAAAAAGCACTCGGCGTAGACATTAAGCTGGAGAACAAAGAATGGAAAGTATTCTTGGAAGATGTGAACCAAGGTAAATTCCAAATCGCACGTTCCAGCTGGACTGGTGATTACAACGATCCATACACGTTCTTGGACTTGTTCAAGGAAAAAGATGGCGGAAACAACGACACGAAATGGGAAAATCCGAAGTACAAAGATCTGCTGAACCAATCTGCTCTGGAAAAGGACCCAGAAAAACGCAAACAAATCCTGGCACAAGCAGAAGCTATTTTCATGGACGAAATGCCAGCAGTTCCAATCTACTACTACACGCATTCTTATGTGAAAAAAGACAAAGTAAAAGGTGTAGTACTCGACGGTCTCGGTTTCGCAGACTGGAAATGGGCAGACATTCAATAAAAAACTCGTTGTAAAAAAAGAAGGGTGCTACGGCACTCTTCTTTTTTTGTAAACCATTTCTAAAGGAAAACAATGAGCAGAGGAATGACAACGAAACGAGGAATTATAAAATTATAAATTAAATTACTATTCACATTTTATTGAATCTGGGTAAAATTGGGTGAATGGAAATGTATATCTATAAATAAGTGTCTGAATGCTCAATGCTGAAAAAGCTTGATATTATACGGTTTTTCTTAAAGTTATCGAGGGAGGAATGTTTTGGAAAATAAATTTATCGATCAATGTAATTTATAATTCATTAATCATCTTTATAAATAAATAAAAATTTATTAAATCATTCTAAAACATATTTAAAAAATATATAAAACCATGTATATTGAAAAAAGATTTAGAAAAGGGGGATTACTTGTATGAAAAAGAATGTTTTCGTGGCAATGAGTTCTATCCTCGTTCTTGGCGCGGCACTCGCAGGATGCGGTGGCGGAAACCAGGCGGCACCGGCAGATAGCAACGCTTCCGGAGCAAAGACAGAAAATTCTGCACCAACATCTGGCTCTAAAGTACTGAAACTGAACCTGCACTCCGAGCCACCAACAGCTGACCCAGGTATCGCGGAAGATACAACTTCCAGCACTATCATCACTGCTACCTTCGAAGGTCTGACTCGCGTTGGTAAAGACGGTAAATACAATCCAGCAGCAGCAGAGAGCTACACTGTTTCTGAAGACGGTAAAAAATATACATTCAAAATTCGTGATAATAAATGGAGCAATGGCGATCCTGTATCGGCAAAAGATTTCGAATATGCTTGGAAACGCGCTCTTAATCCAAAAACAGCTTCCAACTATGCATACCAACTGTACTATGTGAAGGGCGCAGAAGCCTACAACAAAGGTAAAGGTAAAGTAGAAGACGTTGGCGTAAAAGCACTTGACGATAAAACACTCGAAGTAGAATTGGCAAACCCAACTCCATTCTTCCTGGAGCTGGTTGCATTCAAAACATACTTCCCAGTTAATCCAAAAGTAGTGGAAGGCAACGAGAAATGGGCTACCGATGCGAAAACAGTTATTGGTAACGGTCCATTCAAAATGGATTCTTGGGAGCACAAGAGCAAGCTCGTTGTTTCCAAAAACGATAACTACTGGGATAAAGACAACGTAAAATTGGACAAAATCGAATTCTCCATGGTAGAGGATGAGAATACAGAGCTGTCCATGTGGGAAAACGGTGAACTGCACTGGGCAGGAGCTCCAACCTCTGCGTTGCCTACAGACGCGATCCCGGCTTTGAAAGAATCCGGCAAAATGACAACTCAGCCAATCGCGGGTACTTACTTCTACCGTTTCAACACTGAAAAACCACCGTTTAACAACGTAAAAATCCGTAAAGCGTTTGCCTATGCGATCGATCGTCAAAGCCTGATCGACAACATCCTGCAAGCTGGTCAATTGCCTGCAACAGGCTATGTACCACCAAGCATGGCGCTGAACAAAGACGGTTTCTACAAGGATAACGATATCGAAACAGCGAAGAAATTGCTCGAAGAAGGACTGAAAGAAGAGGGTCTCACCAAATTCCCGGCACTTACTCTTTCCTTCAACACTTCCGAAGGTCACAAAAAGATTGCTGAGGCAATCCAAGACCAATGGAAGAAAAACCTCGGCGTAGACGTGAAGCTCGAGAACAAAGAGTGGAAGGTTTACTTGGATGATGTACACCAAGGTAAATACCAAGTGGCTCGTGCAGGCTGGTTGGGTGACTTCAACGATCCAATCAACTTCTTGGAAATGTTCAAGGAAAAAGACGGCGGAAACAACGATACTCGTTGGGAAAATCCGAAGTACAAAGAACTCCTGAACCAATCCGCTCTGGAGCTAGACCCAGAAAAACGTAAAGCAATCCTGGCTCAGGCTGAGCAAATCCTGATGGATGAAATGCCAATTATGCCAATCTACTACTACACTCAATCTTGGGTGAAGGACGACAGAGTACAAGATGTTATCATCGATGGTCTGGGTGCTGTAGACTACAAGTACGCAGATTTCGTAGAAAAGAAATAATAGCTGGGCATGTAAAAGAAGAGAGGTGTTATACTCACCTTTCTTCTTTTTTTACCTATATAACTTCCAAATTTTAACTTTTACTGTATAATAATTTTTGGAAGATTCTCATTAGGAAGATAGGGGTGTATATGATGAAAAAGAGTGTTTTTCTAGCTTTGAGTTCAGTCCTCGTTTTCGGTGGAATGATGACCGGGTACGAAGGCGCTGTTCAAGCGGCTGAGCCTAAGGTATTAAGAATGAATCTGCATTCGGAGCCGCCTACAGCAGACCCGGGAATTGCGGAGGATACTACCTCGGGTACGATCATCACGGCAATTTTCGAAGGTCTGACACGTCTCGGAAAAGACGGAAAGGTGCACCCAGCCGCGGCAGAGAGCTATACCGTTTCTAAGGATGGGAAGACTTATACATTTAAAATTCGTGAAGCAAAATGGAGCAACGGCGACCCAGTAACGGCAAATGACTTCGAATATGCGTGGAAGCGCGCGCTCGATCCAAAGACAGCTTCCAACTACGCCTACCAGTTGTATTATGTGAAAGGTGCAGAAGACTTCAACAAAGGGATCGGCAAAGCGGGAGACGTTGGCGTAAAGGCGATTGACGATAAGACGCTAAAAGTGGAACTGACAAACCCGACACCATTTTTCCCGGAGCTGGTTGCTTTTAAAACATACTTTCCGGTGAACAAGAAGGTAGTTGAGGGCAACAAAAAATGGGCTGATGAAGCAAAGACGGTTGTCGGCAACGGACCATTCAAAATGGAAACATGGGAACACAAGAGCAATCTGACTGTCGTAAAGAACGAGAAGTACTGGGATAAGGCCAATGTAAAATTGGACAAAATCGAATTCACCATGATAGAGGATGAGAATACGGAATTGTCCATGTTTGATAACGACGAGCTGGATTGGGCGGGTGCTCCAACGTCCGCTCTGCCAATCGACGCGCTTCCGGCTTTGAGGGAAGCTGGCATATTGAAGACACAGCCAATCGCCGGCACCTATTTTTATCGTTTCAATACAGAGCAAGCACCGTTTACCAACGCAAAAATTCGTAAGGCGTTCGCGTATGCCATTAATCGTGAAAGCATCACCGCCGATATCCTGCAAGCGGGTCAAGTACCGGCAACAGGCTTTGTACCACCGAGCGTGGCGTTGAATAAAGACGGTTACTTTAAAGACAATGATCTGGAAGTTGCAAAGAAATTACTGGTAGAAGGTATGAAGGAAGAGGGTATCTCCAAACTCCCTCCAATTACACTCATCTACAACACATCCGAAGGTCATAAAAAGATCGCAAAAGAAATACAGGATCAATGGAAGAAAAACCTCGGTGTAGATATCAAGCTCGAAAATAAAGAGTGGAAGGTATACTTAGAAGATGTACACCAAGGTAATTATCAAATCGCTCGTGGAGGCTGGCTGGGTGATTTCAATGATCCCATCAACTTCTTGGAAATGTTCCAAGAACAAGATGGCGGAAACAACGATACACGTTGGGGAAATTCAAAGTACAAGGAGCTTCTGAACCAATCCGCTCTGGAGCAAGACCCGGAGAAACGCAAAGCAATTCTCATGCAGGCTGAGCAAATCCTGATGGATGAAATGCCAATCATGCCAATCTACTTCTACACTCAATCTTGGGTGCAGAACGAGAATCTGAAAGATGTCGTAATCGATGGTCTGGGTGCTATCGATTTCAAATATGCGGATCTCACCAAAAAATAAGAATGCAGGTGAAGAGGGCTATTTTCGAGTCCCTCTTCTTTTTTTCTGTCTCATGGACAAATGACCAATCCATTACGCCCTTGGCTACATAGAGTAAAAAGGAACTAACTGCAACCAGGGGGGATATTGATGGATATTGGTTCTTTGCTCAACATTGTTAAATCCATTCCTAAGGAAAAGCTGAAGACAGATGCGGGAATTAAGGAAGTTATTCGTGAAATGGCCAGAAAGTCAGGGAAAAAATTGACCGAGCAAGAGGTTAACGGGTATGCTGCGCAGTTTCGTCAGATGCAGAAAACAGAAAATGTCGGAAGTTTGTTGAATAAGCTTTCGAAAAAAGGTGTCACTGCAAAGGATTTGGAAAATATAAAAAAACGTTTTAGATAAGGGGGTAGAGTGAGGAGGGAGGTGGGATTATCGTTGAGAAAATGAAAGCGAAAAAGAAGCAGGCTGTCCCCAGGAACCATTTGCTAGAATCGATCAACAAACTTGTAGATGCGCAACATACAAACAATGCCCAAATGATGAAAGAAATGAGTCAGGTGCGACAGGAGCTACAGGATATGAAGAATACACTGGGGCGTCTCAAACAGGCACCTCCAAAAGGTACAGGAGAACGAAGAGGTCTGCTGTTTGGAGGACGCCGGAATACCGCCCAAGTGGAAGTTGCAGCCCCACCGCAAAAGCCTGCCATTTCTATCGAAGATTTACTGCCGCTTTTACCGTATCTAGGCGACGCTATTCCCCAATTGAAAAACCCAAAGGTAGCCGACTCCATTAAGGTGCTGTCGAATCCAGCTGTGATTTCCCTGATCCAGCAATTTCTTGCCAACGGGGGCTTGAACATGATAAAAAAACCTGTTCAGGAAGTAAGTAGGCAAGAGAGAAGGGGATTTTTTCGATAACCAATGCTCAGTTACAAAGACTGTCTCGCGGGGCTTGCGGAGGCGGTCTTTTCATTTTGGTACCAAAAGACTATAAACTTTACAGATCATCTAGCGTCTAATAGAATGGTGAACGTTGCACATTGGCTGACGCCACATAACGAAGAATACAGACATCACGGAGGAGGTCAGGATGAAGAGACGATTTTACCCTCTGCTGTTTGCACTGCTGGTCCTGCTGCTAATCCCCAGTTGGGCGGTTGCAGCAAGCAGTGCCTCAGAGGAAACTGTCAATCTCATGATTGGTGGACAAGCAGTGAATGCTGAAGTGCCGCCAGTCATCAAGAATGGGCGCACGTTGGTACCCGTTCGTGTCATCGCCGAAGGGCTAGGTGCAAATGTGGATTGGAATGACATTACTCGAACAGCTGTCATTACCAAGGGCACACAGCAGCTCTCCCTTACACTAGACTCCCGTACAGCAATGTTGAACGGCAAACAAGTGAAGCTCGATACGCCGCCTGTTATTTCACAAAAGCGTATGCTGCTGCCACTGCGTTTTGTCGGGGAGTCACTTGGTGTTACAGTCGGGTGGGACAACAGTACACGTACTGTCATTGCGAACGAAACACCACAGGTCAAGCTGAACGGCAAGGTGCCAACCCAGCCGATCAAGCTGTATCAAGTGGAAGACACGATGTACGCGTCCGCACAGGCTGTAGCTGAGCAAGTGGGACAAAAAGGCTTTGCGTGGAAAAGACCTGAGCGCGGGATGACGATTGATGATCAGTTGGTCCTTCCATTACGTCAATTGGAGGACGAGCTTGGAGGGTCATATGCGTGGGACAAGAAAAATAATCAGGTAGAGATCGATCGCCTCAATATTTTGAAAGATGTATCTGAGGACGGCGACCGTGTTCGTATTGAAACGACCATACCTGTGATTCCTCAGTCCTTTGTGATGACAGGTCCACACCGGATTGTCTTGGATCTCCCACAAACCGCATTGGATGATGATTTAATCGAAGATCTAAAACGTCAAGACGAGAAAAACGATAACGTAGGCGAATCTGAGGAGACGGCCTCCGCTGATGATGAAGACCAAGACAGAGCTTCCGATTCTGACGAACAGAACCAGGCAGAACAAGCGAAAGAAGAACCTCTCATCGCTGACCTGCGTTACAGCCAATACAGTGCATCTCCTGACACGGTTCGCGTCGTTATTGAGCTGAACCAAAAGAGCACGTATGAGCTGGCTTACACGAAAGACGGTATCGAAGTAAAATTGACGCCAAAGCCGAAGAAAACAGGCTACCTGATCGTCGTTGATGCCGGCCATGGAGGAAAAGACCCAGGCACGAAGGGCTCCGCTGGCAACAATGAAAAAGATTACAACTTGGCTGTCTCCAATAAAATTGTGGCTTTGCTGAAGCAATATCCAGAGTTTCAAGTCGTTCCCGTACGAACAACGGATGTGTTTTATGAACTGTCAGAGCGTGTTGCTTTTGCCAATGAGTTAGAAGCTGACTTGTTCTTGTCTATTCATGCCAATGCATTCCCGAAACCGACGGCTGCAGGAACAGAAACTTTCTATTATAATGAAAACAGTAAAGACTTTGCCCAAGTGGTACATAAACATTTGCGTGGGGCAACGCAGTTCCCGGATCGAGGCTTCAAAAAGAGCGGCTTTTATGTGATCAAAAACACGAAAATGCCTGCTGTGTTGACCGAAACAGGCTTCCTCTCCAATCCTCAGGAGAATGCGCAGCTGACGAATCCGGCATTCCAAGATAAAATCGCGAAAGCCATTGTTGCGGCTATTCGCGAATACTACGAGTCTTATCAGTAAGGGGGCTTTTCACGATGAAAAAAAGTCGAGTGATCTGGATGGCAGCGTTAGTGATGCTGCTTTTGGCCGGATGTGGGCAAAACGCGACAGAAACACCACAGCCAACCACACCAGTAGAACAGCCATCTGGTTCAAACACTGATCCATCGACAACAGAGCCGACTCTGAAAAAGCAAATGGTCACCGTTTACTATTCGGATAATAATGTGATGGAGCTGCAAAAAGAAGAGCAAGAGATCACGTTTGCAGAAGATATCGAGAAGTACAAAAAGACACTTGCCCTGTTGGAGACGCCTGTAAAGCCAGACGTGCACTTTCCACTGTGGAAAGACTTTAAGTACCATTCCATTACAATTGATAAAGGCACCCTGATGATTGATACGGATAGCAAAAATCAGTTCAATATGGGTTCAAGTGGCGAGACGATGGCTTTGGATGCGTTGAAGAATACCTTCTTTCAGTTCCCGGAAGTAAAGGAAATTGTCTTCTTGGAGGATGGCAAGAAAGTAGAAACGCTGATGGGGCACGTAGATCTCTCCGAGCCACTGAAACGAGACAATTAATCATCACCATAAAGGCGGCACACCCTGTTTATCAGGATGTGCCGTTTTTTTCGTAGATATTGTGTTTTACGTAAAGTGGCTGTCGTGGGGAGAAGAATATTTCCAGTCTAGGCTCCAGGCTCCGTCCCTCGGGGAAGTTGGGACTGCCCGCTCCGAAGCGATTAGCGGGGAAACGCAAAAGTGGTAGCCGCTTCGTAGCTCGGGCACGTTGCGTTTCTTTTGCCCGCTAATCGCTTCTCCGCTCGGTAGGACT
>NZ_PXZL01000019.1 GCF_003013405.1 Brevibacillus formosus
AATCATGAGGTTCTTCAATTTATTAAGGCATTAAAAAATCGAATTACATGGAAAGCTCGTAGAGGAAACAGGAGAAAAAAGCGAAGATCTTAGGGACACCGACCGAGGCGCAATGAAAAAAAGAGAAACAGGCTTTTAGCGTCCACCTCTGAGACGCCTCCTGAATGGACCACTTTGGACGCGGGTTTCGCTTTTTTTCATGGAGCCGGGCAGTCAATCCCCCAGCGGGTGGCCCTAGAAGCTGAGCGTTTTCTCCTGTTTCCTCCCCGGCACTCCAGCAACATAGCAAAAAGTTTTTAATACCAAAAAGAAATCTCTGAAACTAGCATGAAAACAGAAGGACCACTCATAGATATAGAAGAGAAAGAAGAGGAAAGGGTGACTACCTGGATGAGATTGGTGCACTATAGTCTTCTATTTCTTGCGGGAGTGGTCCTCTATTCACTAGGTGGAATTGCTTTTCCAGACGGTGGGGCCTGGTATGATTCCCTGGACAAGCCAGATGGAACACCACCAATTTACTTGCTTCGTATCATCTGGCTCATTTTATATGCACTCATAGCATGGTCGTTACTGATTTTAATTCGAACGAGGCAGATAGACCGCGAGCTTTTGCTTTTATATGGGATCAATTGGTTTTTTCATCAACTTTTTTTCGTGTTGTTTATCGGTTATCAACTGCTCGTATTGGCTGCGCTGGATACCATTTTGGTGATGTATTCGGCATGGGTGCTGATTCGCGCCATTCGTCCCCACCACAAAATCGCATCCTCGCTGCTCATTCCTTATTTCATGTGGAGCGTGTTTGCGATGTGTCTCGCGATTGGCTTCTGCCTACGCAACCTGTGAGTACATAAGCAATTACAGGCCCTCGACGAGTCGTCTGGCTCGTGCTGTGGCTTCTCTCTTTACTTCCTCCCAATGGAGGGTTTGGAATTGGCGTTGATGCATCAAAATTTCTCCGTTCACAATGGTTGTATCCACATCGGCTCCCGTCGCGCTGTATGCAAGCAGGGCAGGGATGTCAAGGACAGGCTGCAGGTGTGGTTTATCCAGATCGATCAGGATGAGATCAGCTCGCTTTCCGGCTTCCAGTGTTCCGACCTCGTGATCGATCGCAAGCAATTTCGCACTTTCGATGGTAGCCATGCGCAAGGCCGCTTCGGCAGGCAGTACCGTCGGATCACCGTGCTTGAGCTTTTGCATCCAAGTCGCGGCTTTGATCTCGGCAAACATATCGAGAGTCGTGGCACTGCCAGCACCGTCTGTTCCCATCCCGACAGTGACCCCAGCCTCGATCAGCTCTCTGACAGGGGCGATGCCGCAGCCCAGCTTCAAATTGCTGACAGGATTATGTGCGACACCGCCTCTCATCCCGCGAAGAAGCGCGACATCGGATTCATTCAGATGAACAACATGCGCGAGCAAGACGTGCGTATCGTGGAACATGCCCAGTTCATGCAAATACTCCGTGGGAGTCTGATTGTACTTGGCCCGAATTTTTTCTCCTTCCTCAACCGTTTCAGCCAGATGGATGTGGAGCGGGATTTGGCGCTTGCAGGCAAGCTCGATGACTCCTTGTAAAGGCTTCGGCGGGCATGTATAAGGAGCGTGCGGACCGAGCATCGTTGTAATTCTGCCATCGCCAGCCCCCGTCCAGTTGTCGATGAGGTCCAAGGCTTCGGCCATTCGTCGTCCTCCGTCATCCTCGAGAAAGACCATGCCGCGAGTCAAGGAAGCTCTTATCCCGGAATCAAGTACAGCTTGGGCAACAGCATCCATATGCACGTACATATCGGCAAAAGCGGTCGTCCCAGAAGCGATCATTTCCGCGATCCCCAGTGTCGTTCCCCAGTAGACATCTTCTCTTGTCATCCGTGCTTCCGCCGGGAGCATCTTTTTGTCCAACCAATCCATCAGCTTGAGATCATCGGAAAAAGCACGCAGCAAAGACATGCTGGCATGGTTGTGCGCGTTGATGAGACCTGGCATCGCTACCATATTTTTAGCTAGAATGACACGGTCTGCTTCCTCTTCAATAGATGATCCTATTTTAGCGATTCGACCATCCACGATCCAAATATCTCCGAGAAATGGCTTCTCTCCTTCAACCATCGTCAATATCATGCAGTCTTTAATCAGTAACGTTTTCATGGGAAAATTCTCCTTTTGATTCCTGGTAGCGATGCAAGCGTAAAGCTTGACGCCGCGAGAAAGTCAAGGAGGGAATTTTTTGAAAAAGGGAGAACAAATTCAGAAGAGTTGTACTGAGCTTCGCGGATTTGAAATATTGTTTATTAGATAACAATTGACTAAAGAAATAATGCTACATAAAATGTAGATAAGATTTGGGGGAGAAAGAGATGTCACATATGTTAAATGGAGGGCTTGTCGGCCTGCAAGCAATCTTGGATCAATTGAAGCCTTCGGAGCGAAAAGTCGCTGATTATATCCTGGCTCACCCGGAAGATGTCGTGAAGCTATCTGTCCAAAAATTGGCGGAATATAGTGGGGTATCCGAGGCGACGATTATCCGTTTGGCTCGCTCTCTTAATATGAAGGGATATCAGGAGCTAAAGCTGCGTGTCGCGGGAGATTTGACGAAACAGACGGCGATAGGCAGCTATCAGGAGATTATGATGGAGGGGTCAGTTGAATCGATTATGCAAGCGGTCAGCTGGAACAATATTCAATCCATCCAGGATACGCTCTCCGTCTTGTCCAACGAAGAAGTAAAGAAAGCAGTCGACGTGCTGTCGGTAGCCAGAAAGATCGATGTCTACGGCGTCGGTGCATCGGCAGTCATTGCCGACGACATCCGGCAAAAATTTTCGCGGATTAATTTGTGGTGCGAGGCTTATTCGGATTTTCACGCACAATTGACATCGGCAGTCACTTTAACGGAAAAAGACGTGGTTATCGGCATATCTTATTCAGGACAGACCGAAGACATTATTCAATCGTTGACGGAGGCCAAGCAGCAGGGAGCGACCATCATTACCCTGACGAAATTCGGTCCCTCGCCAGTAGCCGAACTAGCCAACATTCGGCTGTTCACCAGCTCGGTGGAAAAAAGCATTCGCAGCGGAGCCATGGCTTCACGCATTGCCCAATTGAACGTCATCGATATTTTGTTTATTACCATGATCAGCAGGATGCAAGAGCAAGTCATTCCCCTGTTGGAAAAATCAAGGCTTGCTGTCAGTCGGACGAAACGCTCGTCGACGTAGGAGAAGGGAGGGAAGACATGGACGATCTGGAGTTGCTTTTACAAGGATGGGTGGACAACGGTTTGTTACCGGGAGCTGCCTTGCGGATCGTGCGAGATCGTCGTATCTGGTATGCGTGTGATGTCGGAACGACGAGTATCGCCAAAGACCAGCGGGTGACGCCGGATACCATGTTTGATCTGGCGTCACTCACCAAAGTGACGGCGACGATGCCTGCTATCCTCTTGCTCGTGCAGGAGGGAGTGGTAGAGCTGGATGATCAGATTGGTCGGTTTTTCCCCGATTGTCCCGCTGACAAAAAGCGGATCACACTCGCGCAGCTGCTTGCGCATACCTCAGGAATGCCGGCAGATTTGGCAGAGAGAAGGCGCGATAGCCAGATTGATTTGCCAGAGCTGTTGTATGCGCAAAAATTGATTCACGAGCCAGGGGCCCAGGTGGTTTACAGTGATTTAGGCATGATCTGGCTGGGCCTCGTTATCGAGCTGGTAACAGGAGAGCGCTTGGACCAGTTTGTTACCCGGCGCATATTCACCCCATTGGGCATGGCACATACCGTTTTCTGTCCAAACCAGCGGATTTATCGGAATATTGCGTCTACTGAATGTTGTAGCCTCACCAAATCCTACATCACAGGCGAGGTTCATGATGAGAAAGCATTTGCGATGGGAGGGGTTGCCGGACATGCTGGACTTTTCTCAACGGCTGACGATCTTTGCCGATACGCGATGAGCTGGTTGTACCAAGATCCTCGAATACTTTCGAGCGAATGGTACGAACTGGCGATTCGCAATCATACAGAGCAAGCAGGGGGGAGTAGAGGGTATGGCTGGGAGCTCAATCAAGCTTCCACCACGTTGAGCTGTGGAAGCGGCTTTCATCGTAAGAGCTTTGGGCATACGGGCTTTACTGGTACCAGTATGTGGATCGACCCAGAGCAACAGTTTGCTGTCATCTTTCTCACTAACGCCGTTCATCTAGGCCGCAATCATCAGCTTCGGCAATTACGTCCGATCTTGCACGATGCTGTTACGGCCCAGCTTTTGCAGACCTAAGGGAAGAAAAAGGGGAGGGTTTCGCATGAAGCAATTTCGTTTTGGCTATGTAGCTTCAATCGTGTTGGCTGCGGTGATGGTGGTGACAGGATGTAGCAGTGGAGGAACCGAAACAGAGTCTGGCGGCGGGCAGGGTGGAGGACAGCAGGTAACACTCTCGATGCACAGTTGGCGCGTAGAAGACACCGAGGGCTACAAAGCCATCATCAAAGCTTTTGAGGCAGACAATCCGAATATCAAGATCGACTTCAAACCATTCAAAGCAACGGAATACAATACCATCCTCAACACGGCGCTCCAAAGCGACAGTGGCCCAGATATTTTGCAGCTGCGTCCCTACGCTCCGGGTATTACCCTGGCTGAAGCTGGACATCTGGAGCCTCTCGACAATGTGCCAGGCATATCTACCATACCAAAAGACGTCCTCGCAGCCGCCACAGGTAAAGACGGTAAAGTCTACGGTGTCCCACTATCCCTGAACTCCACGCAATTTTACTATAACAAGAAAATCTTCGAGCAAAATGGCCTCCAGGCACCGAAAAGCTGGGATGAGCTGATCGCAACAGCCAAAACATTGAAAGAGAAAGGAATCGTCCCGATCTCATTCGGAGCAAAGGAAGGCTGGCTCCTCTCTCTCAGTCATGGTGTGATTGCCCCAGCTAGCTACAGCGGAACGGACTATCTCGACAAGCTGCTAAAAGGAGAAAGTGACTTAAAAAGCGCCGAGTTCCTTCAATCCGTGCAGCGTATGCAAGAACTTATTCCTTATTTCCCGGAAAATTATGTGGGTCTCGAATTGAATGATATGCGGACGTTGTTCGCCACGGAAAAAGCAGCGATGTTCATCAATGGCAGCTTTGAACTGGAAGGCATCAAAAAGCTCAACCCCGATTTGCCACTTGATTTCTTCCCAATGCCAACCAATGACGGAAAACAAGTCCTGACAACCTGGGTCGATGGTTCCTATGCCGTCAATGCCAAGTCCAAACACAAGAAAGAAGCATTGAAGTTCATGGAATTCATGGCGACGAAAAAGTTTGGGGAGCTATTCGCCAATCAGTTCAAACGAATCAGCGCGGTGCCAGGTGTATCGACAGACGATCCGCTGGTAAACAAGATGGCAGAGCTGTCCCAATCAAGCGCCACACCCTATTTGATGGTCGTCAACTTCGCGGAAGGAAAACCAACCACGAAGCAAACATTGGAAAACGCCCTCCAAGGCATGTATTTAGGCAAGCTCACCCCTGAGCAGGTCGTAGAAGAAGTACAAAAGTCGGCGGCTACCTGGTTTCCTCCCTTTAAAAAGTAGAAAATAGCAGATGGAAAAGGGGGAGTGGACCTGAACGAGGTTCACTCCCGCCTTCTGAACAGGCCGCGATGATTTTCGTAAGAAGGGGTGAGTATCATCGAGACGGTAAACAAGAAAAGCATTCGAACAAAGGGGCAGATGCGCTGGCTGATTCACTTGTTTCCGCTGCCCGCGCTTGTTATTTATACGTTGTTTGTCGTGTATCCAATCTTTTCGGCATTTTTATACAGCCTGTACGACTGGAATGGCATCAAGCGCGGAGTTTTTGTCGGACTGCAAAATTTCATTACGCTGTTTACGGTAGAGCCTTTCAACGAAATGTTTTGGAATGCTTTTCGGCATAACGTCTTCTACTTTGTGGTCGAAATGATTGTGCAAAATGGGATTGCCTTCGGACTGGCTTTTCTCATCTATCGCAAAATACGAGGTTCCGGGTTTCTCAAGATCGTTTATTTCATGCCAAGGCTGTTGTCTGTAATTGTAATTGGATTTTTGTGGAAGTTGATTTTAAATCCGAATTACGGTGCGCTGAATAGCATTTTGGCAAAAATTGGTCTAGGGGAATGGGCCAGACCATGGCTGGGTGACCCGGATACAGCGCTTCTCGCCATCATTTTGATTAACTGCTGGTTTGGCATAGGCTTTGCCATGCTGATCTTTTTGGCGGGACTTCAGTCGATCCCGGAGGATTTGATAGAGGCGGCGAGGTTGGATGGAGCAACAGGCTTGCGGATGCTGTGGAAAATGATTTTGCCGCTGTGTATGCCAGCGATCACGATTATGACGATATTTACGTTCATTCAGGCGTTTGAAGCGTTTGAGCTCGTCTACGCTATGCAAGGCTCGATGGGTGAGCCGTTTTATTCGACGGACACGCTGGCTGTTTACTTTTATCGCATGGCGTTTAGCAGCGGAGGTGGGGATGTCACGCTTGGACTCGGTTCGGCATTGGCTGTCGTGTTGTTTTTCATCGTCGGATCTGTGTCGGTGCTGTCACTCTATTTGATGAGGAAACGAGAAGTCCAACACTAATTGCGTGTTCCTGAGTGGAAAGGAGGATGCGATGTGAAAATGACTGTGGGTGGGAGAGCTGTATCTTATGTTTTGGCGTATTTATTTGCGTTAATCGCGCTATATCCGATCGTACTGATGATTTCTTCTTCCTTGAAAACAAATATGGAGATATTCGCGAGTCCGCTCTCCCTTCCGAAGACGTTTAGTCTGGATACGTACAAAAAGCTGTGGGAAGTCGTGCCTTTTGCTGACTTTTTATGGAACAGTGTATTCGTCAGTGTCCTATCTGTCTTGTTGATTACGGTTTTTTCTGCGATGGCAGCCTTTTACTTGTCGCGCTTTTCCTTTAAATGGACAGCGGGGCTCTACTTCTTTTTCATTATTGGCCTGATGATTCCGATCAAGCTGGGGATCGTTCCCTTGTTTTTGCTGATGAAGAATCTCGGCCTTTTGAATTCATTGTGGTCACTGATTCTGATTTATACGGCGGGTGGCATTCCGATCTCTGTTTTTATTTTGACTGGCTTCTTTCGGACGTTGCCGATTGAGCTGGAGGAAGCGGCGCGGATCGATGGATGCAGCCATTTTCAGGTGTTTTGGCGCGTGCTTTTGCCGCTGATTCGACCGGCCTTGGCTACGGTGGTCATTATTAATTTTATCCATGCGTGGAACGACTTTTTCTTCCCGTTGATTTTCATTCAAGAGGAAGCGCTCAAGACGATTCCGGTAGGCATGATGGTGCTGTTTGGAGAATATGAAACGGATTGGAGCCTGCTGTTTGCTGGGCTCACGTTGTCTGCTTTACCGATGATCGTCGTGTTTTTGATGGCATCGAGGCAGTTTATGGAGGGGTTGACGGCAGGTGCAGTCAAGTAATGGAGAAAAGTGGTTTATTGGGATCGATGGGGGCGGAAGCAAAACCAGAGCAGCCATCTGCAATGAGGCGGGACAGGTAAGGGCAATTGTGGTGGGGGAATCATCAAACCCGCTTTCCAGAAGCTGGAGGGATGTGGAAGCTACTCTACGCCAACTCATTGATGCTGTGAGGATAAAGGCAGGTGCCAAAGCAGCGGAGGTAGCCGGTCTGTTTATTGGGCTTGGTGGTGCAGATCGTCCGCAGATCAAGGAAAGAATTCAGCAATCCTTTGCTGATGAGTGGGGAGAACGGCTATTGATTGATAACGATGTCATCGCAGCTCTTTACGCGGGGACGTGGGGGCAGCCAGGCGTCGTTCTCCTTGCTGGTACGGGCTCGATTGCCTGTGCCTTTTCAAAAGAGGGGGCGCGGCATCGTGTAGGTGGATGGGGGTATCTGGTAGGGGATGAGGGCAGCGGGTTTGATTTGGGCAAAAAAGCGGCAAGCGCCGTATTGCGCGAATACGATGGGCGCGGTGAATCGACAGTACTGACGAGACTGTTTATGGACCACTATGGCGTCGAGCGTCCTGATGAGTTGATCAGCCTAATCTACGGGGGAAGCAATCCGCGGATGGAGCTGGCAAAAACGAGTCAACTCGTGGAACAAGCCGCAGCACTAGGTGATCCAGTGGCGAATGCATTGATCATGCAAGGAGTGGAGGATTTGCTAGAATTAGCCGATGCTTGCTTAAAAAAGGTTCAGGAGCCTGTACCAGTCGTTTTGGCGGGAGGATTGTTAACGGCCAGTACAATCCTTCGCGAACAACTGATTGGGAGAGCTTCGTTTCAAACGATCATTCCCACGGTATCCCCTGTCGTCGGAGCGCTGGTAGCGGCTTTCACAAAGCTGGGCTTCGTTGTTGACGAAAAAAAGGCAGGGAAACTGCGTGTCAGTTCAGAGGTACTGGAAAAATCGCACAATTAAATTTTCCGGGGGATGGAAACAACAGAACGAATAGGGTAAAATTGGGTGAGAATAGGATTTGAGAACGTTGTAGGCTATTTCCGTAATTTGGAGTAGCCGTTTTCTCGTCCCAGGAGGGAGGGGCACGATGAAAAATTTATTGGACAGTGGATGGAGAAGTGGTCATCTCTATCGTTCCTTCTTTGATCAAATGATTCAGGCCACTTTTCTGCTCGATCAATTTGGTAGAGTTTTTAAAGGCAATCCTGCCTGCCAAGTGTTGAATGGCTACTCCGTAGAAGAATGGGAAGGGTCCTCATTTTGGAAGCTGGCTATTTCGGAAGAACAGGAAATGGTACGCCTTCAAACACAATTTGCGATGAATGGTGATCCGAGACCTTTTTTCACCGCTTTTCGTCATAAAGATGGGACAAGCATCCCCGTGCATATTACATATGGAACCTTTTGGGAGGAAGGCACATCAATTGGGTATTATGCGATGGTGCAGAAGCTTCCGGCCCCGTTTGGGGACAGCTATGGTTCCAAACAGTGCAGAGTATTGGATATTTCAGGTGAAGGCGCGTTCATTTTCCGTGCTGGGGAGCTTCAATACGTCAATCAAGCAGGGATGAAACTGGTTGGGGCTTCCGGCTTGGACGAACTGTTATGGTATCCGTTTCAGTCATTTTTCCATCCCCGTGATGAACCGAAGATCAAGGGCCTCATCCGCACTTTGGAAGAAGGGGAAACGGCCTCGCCAATTGAGGTCGAGCTGATCCGCTTGGATGGCAGTCGGACGGACGTAGAAGTGTGTGGAACATCCGTGACGATTCAGGACAAGCTCTCCATGTACATCCTGATTCGTGATATTACGGAACGCAAACGGGCGCAAGAATTTTTGCAAAACTCGGAAAAACTCGCGCTGGTCGGGCAATTGGCGGCAGGGATCGCGCATGAGATACGCAATCCGCTTACCTCGTTAAAAGGCTTTGTGCAATTAATGCAAAAGGACGGCATGAGAAAGCCGGAGTATTTTTCGATCATGAGCTCGGAATTGGCGCGAATTGAGATGATTGTATCAGAGCTGTTGGTCTTGGCGAAGCCGCATACGGCCGTGTTTGAAGCCCGCGATCTGTCCAACCTGATCACGCATGTGGTTACGCTCTTGGAGACGGAGGCGATTTTGAAAAAGGTCATGATTCAGGTCGTTTTCGAATCGGAAGTCCCCTTGATCCATTGCGATGAGAATCAGTTGAAGCAAGCCTTCATTAACTTTTTGAAAAATGGGATCGAAGCGACCGCAGGGAATGGAGAAATTGTGATTCGACTGCGGTGTGAAGATGACCGGGTCATCATTCGGTTTGAAGACAACGGAGTGGGGATCCCGGCCCATCAGATGGCGAGATTGGGAGAGGCTTTTTTCACGACGAAGGAAACGGGGACGGGCCTGGGATTGATGGTGAGCCGCAAAATCATCGAGAACCATCGGGGGACTTTGCGGTTGATTAGTACCCCAGGTAACGGAACGGCAGTTGAGGTATGCTTGCCGATCAGCAGCTAGGAGGACGACTGGATGAACAAAAATACGGTACTGACAGCAGGCTTCGCCCAAATCCCCAAGGGAACTACCTTGTACGAGGTTTCTACCATGGTAGGCTGTGTACTCATCATTGATGTAGACGCCGAAGTGATTTGCGACGCCAGCTTTACCTTTGTCATGGACAAGACGAGCGAGTTTTTGGTGAGCTTGCTTGTAGGCAAGACAGTTGCAGATGGCATGCAGGAGATCACGAAGGCGATCCAAGAACGTTTTTTAGCACCTGGTCAGGGAGCTGTCTTGCAAGCCATCCGTGCAGCTATTGAGCGATATCATGAAAAAAAAGCGTAAAGCTACCCAATAGCCGGAGGGTTTACTATGCATGAGAAGCACGACGTTAGAGAAGCGTATGCAAGACAGTTGTTGGAGCGTTATAGCCAATGGCTTGGCAACATAGAAGAAGTCGAGCTTGGAGAGGTTGAAGCGTTATCTCGTGAGGTAGACAGCATGCTGTCGGAACAGGACAGTGCCTTGCATGCAGAACTGCTGAAGCAGATTGTGGAGCTGCGAAATAAGGTAACCGAAATGATGTGGATCTCTGAGCATATGAAGATTTTGCACGATCTCAGCCACATTTTTGCCAAAACATTTGAGGAATGCAAAATTTTGTGGAAAGCATTCGAACTGGTCTCGCGCGTCATGCGTGCAGATGCTTTCTTTATTGCCTTTTATGATGAAGGCGACAGTGAGATCAGAATTCCGATCAGCATCGATAATGGGGTCAATTATGGTCCGCTCACGATTCCTTATGGGCAAGCGATGGTGTCCAAAGTGATTGATACACGGGAAACCATCCACATCAAGACGATGAAGAACGAACCAAGCGAGCCGGAAATGATCCGCTGGGGAAGCCCGGAAATTGATACGAATACATGCATTTTCGTTCCACTCATGCTGGGGAATCAGATCAAAGGCGTTATTTCTGCCCAGTCTTATCGCGAATTCGCCTATAAAAAAGAGCACGAGGAACTACTGAAAATCATTGGTTTTCAGGTAGCAAGTGCTATCGAAACGGCGCGTTTGTATGAGCGAATGTACCAGATGTCGTTTCAGGATGAGCTGACAGGAATTGCGAACTATCGTGCTTTCCATCGTGATTTGGAAAAGCTGCTGAGTGAAGAGGATGCGTCTGTCTCTTTGATCATGCTGGATTCAGACAGCTTAAAAGCGGTGAACGACCATTATGGTCATCATGCAGGGGACGCATTGATTAAACAAATTGCCGAAGCGATGAAAGAAGTGGCGGGGCCAGAGGATACTGCGTATCGTTATGCGGGAGACGAGTTCATGCTGCTTTGCCCCGGATCGTCCATGAAGATGGCAGAAGAAAAAGCGCATGCCATCCGGGAATATTTACGGTTGCGCCCCTTAATACAGGACGATTGCTGCATCTTGATAGCGGTCAGTGTTGGCATTGCGCGCTATCCTCAAGACGCAAACACGGCAGATGGCTTGAAGCGGGCAGCAGATGAGGCACTGTACCGCTCCAAGCGCAAAGGGAAAAACTGTACGACCGTGTATGCAGCCGGCTAAGCTTTCTGCCGACGCATGGCGAATAGAAACGTCAAAATTGGCGAGATCCACAGGTAGATGACGTAAGGCAAGTATTCCAGTGTGGATACATGCAAGGTAGCGGTAAAGAATGCACCACTTACTCCCCATGGAATGAGTGGGTTGACGAGTGTCCCGCAGTCTTCGAGAGTACGAGACAGTCGTCTGCCCGCCATTCCGCGAGCTGCGAATGCTTCACGAAACATCTGCCCAGGGAGCAGGATAGACAAATATTGTTCTCCTGTCAGCAGATTTACGAGAATAGAAGAAGATCCGGCAAGTCCGACCATCTCAGCGTCTCGTTTGATTCGATTGATGAATCCGGAAAAGAGTGCATGAAACACACCGCTGTATTGCAGGATACCGCCTAAAGACAAGGCAATCAAAATCAAGGCGAGGGACCAGGTCATTGACAACAGTCCACCGCGGTCTACAATCGATGCAACGGCTTCATTGGCGATATTGCTGGTGAAGCCTTTTTGCATGACAGTCATCCATTCGACCGGAGAGGTAACTCCTTCGGAAAGAGCAGCTGCAACAATCCCGCTCAAAATCCCGAATACCAATGTAGGCAAAATCGGTTTTCGCAGCGCTGAGCATAACAGGACGACGAATGCTGGCAGCAGCGATAAGAGGCTAAGCGAGAAATTTTGTTCCAAAGCAAGCTGGATTCCTTGAATGGCGTCTAGATTCACACTGGCGCTTTGTCCTTGAATTCCGAAGAAGATTGCGGTAATGACAAGGGCAGGAACGGCAGTGCGTGACATGAACTTGACGTGCTCCGACAACGAAACGCCTGCAATGGCTGCTGCAAAGTTGGTCGTATCGGAGAGCGGCGACATTTTATCCCCGAAGCATGCTCCACAAATAATGGCTCCGGCTGTAATCAACGGATCAAGTCCGAGTGCAGTCGAGACCCCCATCATAGCGACCCCTACCGTACTGATCGTGGTAAAGGAGCTTCCTGTAACAGTTGAGACGATCACCGTCAGAAACAGGGCGGAGAGTGTGAAGTACTCCGGTGAGATGAGCGAAATGCCGAGGTGCAGAATCATCGGAACGGTTCCACTCATCATCCATACCCCGATCAAAATGCCGATTAAGGAAAGAATCAGCATGGGGGCGATCGCGGTTTGAATGCCTTTGATCAAGCCCTCCTCCATTTGCTTCCACGGAACGCCGAACAGGAAGAGAAGAGTGGCAGCTCCGATGGTTGCGAGGAAGAGCGGCATATGCGGCTCAACTTTGCCCCAGAAAAGGGCAGGAAACAAGATTCCGAATACGGTGACAAGCACCCAAATACTTTGCGAAAAAGATAATGGCTTGTTCATAATGGCAACTCCTTGTTAAATCAGGCTGAAGCAGTGAGAAGGTACATTTTACTTTCGTACTTTTGTGCTTTCTTGCTTTTGTGCGTTCAAGTGTTAGTGGTACTTTATCCTGATTTACTTGTTTCGTCAACGAGATGAAGTGAATTCGGAATCGTAAAATAATACAGACAAGTATGCAGGGTGCCGAGTGATACGAATCTTAGAATCCTTATTTAAAATTATTACAAAAAGATATTGACTTTAAAAATATATCAAGTACAATGATAATTGTTCCTAGTTGATAATAATTACAATTTGATAATAAGGAAAGGGGGAGCCGTTCATGTATGATGTCATCATCATCGGGGGAGGACCAGCTGGTGCTTCCGCTGCCATTTATACAGCTCGTGGAAATCTAAAGACGCTCGTCATCGATAAGGCACCCGGAACCGGGGCGCTTGCCCTGACACATAAAATTGCCAACTACCCAGGGGTTGAAGGCGAGATGACTGGGAAAGAACTGCTGGATAAAATGCGCAGACAAGCGGAGGGCTTCGGTGCAGAATTTATCCAGACGACGATCTCTGCTGTAGATGTAGAGGATGAGGAAAAAAGCATCTTCACGGCTCATGGTACTTTCCAAGCAAAGGCCGTGATCGTAGCGACTGGTTCCAAAGGGCGTAACCGTATGCTTCCAGGAGAAGAGCAATTGCTCGGACGAGGAGTGAGCACTTGCGCGACATGTGACGGAGCTTTTTATGAAGGCAAGCATGTTGCAGTCATCGGTGATTCGGAGGAAGCATTGGAAGAAGCGCATGCACTGACCAAATTTACGGACAAGATCACTTTCTTGGTGCCGCGCGCTGATCTGCAAGGAGTAGATGAACTACCTGAGCTGCCGAACACGGAAATGCGTTTCCGCACGCGCCCATTGGAAATCGTGGGAGAGAAGGCGGTCGAAGGGTTGCGCATTCGCAGGGCAGAAGGAACGGAGGAAATGCTTTCCGTAGACGGGGTTTTCGTCTTCCTGTCTGGCAGCAAGCCGGGTACCGATTTCTTGGATGGACAAGTTCCCCTCGATGAGGAAGGATTTATGATTCTAGATGAGTTCATGCAGTCTTCTGTTCCAGGCGTATTTGGAGCGGGAGAGGTGCGCAAAACACCTGTGAAGCAAGCAGTAGTCGCTGCGGCAGACGGTGCCATTGCGGCTATGGCTGTAGACAAATACATCAACAAGCGCTCCAAAGTTGTTCCACAGTACAAATAGAAGAAAAGGAGAGAAACAAACATGGCACAAGCAATCGTATACTCCAGCACAAATTGCAACTTCTGCAAGCAATTAAAGACGTATTTAACAGAACAAAACATTTCTTTCGAAGAGCGGAACATTGATGAAAAAGAAGAGTACGGCCAGGAGCTGAGCCGTTTGGGCGTGATGTCCGTTCCCTTGACAGTCATTGGTGAAAAGCAAATTTTGGGCTTCAACCCGACACGCATCAAAAAAGCACTGGCAGCATTGGAAGAGACAGCGAAGTAAATTTTAGCAGATACCATATAAAAGGAGAGATTTATCATGACAGCAATGACAACACAGCAAACTGTACAACTTCAAGTAGGAAAACCAGCACCTGACTTTAACATGGTTACAACGAAAAACCTCGAGACACTGGAAGAACGTGTGTCGCTGGCTGATTACAAAGGAAAATGGCTGATTTTGTTCTTCTGGCCGTTCGACTTCACATTCGTTTGCCCGACAGAGGTAACGTCGTTTAGCGACAACATGGAAGAGTTCGAAGATTTGGATTGCGAAGTGCTGGGCGTATCCACGGATAGCGTACATACGCACCGGGCATGGATCAAAACACCCCGCGATGAAAATGGCATCGGTGAAGTAAACTTCCCGCTCGCGAGCGACTTCAAAAAAGAGACGGCACGAGCTTATGGTGTTCTGGACGAAGAGACCGGCGCAGCTCACCGTGGCTTGTTCATCATCGATCCAGACGGCATTCTGCGCTACCAAGTGGTAACTGACATGAACGTAGGCCGCAGCGTCACAGAAACGACTCGTATTTTGCAAGCCCTGCAAGCTGGCGGTTTGTGCCCGGCGAACTGGAAACCAGGACAGAAGACGCTGTAATCAAAGAAAGAGCTTCGCTTCTATAATATAGAAGAAGGACAGTCCCACCCATCTATTGCAGACGGAGGGATTGTCCTTTTTTTATGGAAGGAACACGGAGGGATGGAGCTAACTCTGGCGATTCCATTCCTCTACAAGCAGTTCGTTGTTGATACTCATGCCAGCTACAGAGCCAAGAGCCGCGGCAGCAATCACCTGGTATTGTGTAGTTGCTGCATCGCCTGCACTGTAGACACCCGGTACGCTCGTTTTCCCAAAACTGTCGACGATGACCATGCCTGCTTCTGATACCTGGCAGCCTAACGCTTTAGGCAAGTCAGATCCAGCGACAAGTTTTGGGGCAAAAAAGATCCCCGTGCACGAAATGCTATTGCCATCTACAAGATTAACGCGCTGTACCATCCCATCGACAGATACAATTCGCTCGATCGGGGAGTCAAAGACAGGAACGCGATGCTGCAACAGCTCCATTCTTTGTTCTTCCGTGAATTGATCTGGTCCATTGGTGCAGATGGTGTATTGATGGGTCCAACCAGACAGCATTTTTGCCAAATGTAATGCTTTCTCTCCGTTGGCAATCAAGACAAGTGGCTGGTCGCGTAATTCCCATCCATCACAATAAGGGCAGACAAAAGCACTTTTTCCATACACTTCTGCCAATCCGTTAACAGGCAAAGGAAGATCCTTCATTCCCACTGCGAACAACAGCTTTTTGCTTTGATAGGTCGTTCCCTGTGCAGTCGAAATGAGAAAATTTCCATCGTGTCCCGTGATCGTTACAGCTGTATCCTCCACAAAGTGAACAGAGGAGTAAGCGCTGATTTGCTCTCTTGCAATGCGACGAAATTCACTCGGCGTGATGCCGTCTCGCGTAAGAAAGCCATGTGACTCACGTGTAACGCGATTCCGCGGACGGCCTTCATCGATAACAACCACGCTTTTTCTTGCCCTGCCAAGTGCGAGAGCGGCACTCATACCTGCTGGTCCGCCGCCAATAATCCCTACATCGATAAGTTGATTCATGTTTGCATACCGCCTTTGCAGATTCTTTATATCCTTAATTAAAAGCCAAAAACCACTATTATAGACCTATAATATCTATTATAAGCAAACCTTCCTAAGAATCAAGCGGAGAAACACTTTGTATTCTTTTTGTAAAATAATCCCCTATATCGGCAAAATTCATCTTCTTCCAAATAGTAGCAACCTACCATTTTCACAAGCGAAAAGGAAAAAAAAGGAAGCGAAAATATACCTAATTGAGAAAAAGTGTGGGCCAGAAGACCGTCCCGGTTGCAGGACTTCCCTCCAAAAAACGTAGGACGATGGAGGTGAATCCGCCCCAATATTACATTTTCATGACAAATCTAAAAAAGACACAATAGTGAATTTTGTCTATGGGAACGATTTGCTCCCTATGTTTACAATGACTGTGACGTGGCAACATATCGGAGGTTGACGAGAAATGGAGCCAACAAAAAAGAGAAGATGGCGCTGGATGAGCCTGACCATGCTGGTCGTGGTGGGGGTAAGTGCCTTCTGGTGGTTTTGGGCAGCAGATCGAGTCGAAAGCATGGAGACGACTACAGGTGCTCAATTGAAATTTCGCGCAAGTGGCGAGCTGTTCGAAGTCTATCAGAATCAGAAATGGCAGCCCTTTTTTGCGAAAGGCGTCAATTTGGGGGCATCGCTACCGGGTCATTATCCGGGTGAGCTTCCCATAACAAGAGAGGATTACATGCGCTGGTTCGCAATGATCGACGAGATGGGAGCGAACGTCATTCGTGTGTATACCATCCATTCTCCTGTCTTTTATGAAGCACTGGTTGATTACAATCGGCGCAAAGAAGGGGACCCTCTTTATTTGATGCAGGGCATTTGGAGTCCAGAAGAGCTGTTGATTGAAAAGAAAGACGCTTATTTGCCAGAGATTCGCGAGGAGTTTCGACAAGAAATCAAGGATGCAGTCGGCGCTGTCTACGGAGATATCACCCTGCCGGAAAAATCGGGAAAGGCAAGCGGTACATACCGTGCCAATGCGGGCAAATACTTGATCGGCTGGCACACAGGGACCGAGTGGGACCCGGTGATGGTGCGAAACACCAACCGCCTGCATCAAAAAGTGGCTCCCTATCAAGGGAAGTACTTCCACGCGACACCGAATGCAACTGCTTTTGAGACATGGCTTGCTGAAATGGTGGATACCGTCGCAGTGGAGGAGAGCAAATACGGTTGGCAGCATCCGATGACCTTCACCAATTGGGTGACAACAGACCCCTTATCACATCCGGGAGAGCCGATCCATCACGAAGATTTGGTCAGTGTCGATCCTACCCATATAGAGCCGACGCAATGGGAGGCAGGCTACTTCGCTTCCTATCACGTGTACCCGTATTATCCGGATTTCTTCCGCTACGACACTACCCTGCAACAGCTAAAGAACGATGCAGGGCAAATCGATACGTACAAAGCGTATTTGCGACAACTGAAGCAGTATCACAAAAACATGCCGATCATGGTGACGGAATTTGGGGTCCCGGCATCGGTGGGAGTCGCCCATCTGGGCAATTTGGGGCGCAATCAGGGTGGTCATTCAGAAAAGCAGCAGGGAGAGATTGATGTCGATCTTTTGCAAGAAATTCATCAGGAGGGGTATGCAGGAGCAATCGTATTCGTCTGGCAGGACGAGTGGTTCAAAAAAACGTGGAACACGATGCGTTTTGAGTTGCCGGAGGATCGGCGCTCCCTGTGGATCAATGTGTTGACCAACGAGTCCCTTTTTGGAGTCCTCGGCATGTATCCGAACAAAGAAGGCGTGCTGACCATCGATGGGAATCGCACAGATTGGGATCAGCTCGTGCCGGAAGAGAAGCAACGCCTCGATGTTCAAGTCCCGGGCGTCGAGGAAATCTGGATGACACATGATGAAGGGTACGTCTATTTCCTTGCTCAATTGAAGGAAGAGTTTGACCCGGCAAAACAACAGCTCTATGTGGGCGTTGATACGCTTCCTGGCGGGAACAAGCATGCGGCTCAGCTTCCCGGCCTGACATTGGATGAGGGGCTAGAGACGTTGATCGCGTTGGGAAAAGCAGACGAGAGCCAGATTCAAATCGCTTCCAATTACGACTTTCATGCACGCTTATACGGAAAACGCTACGGCATGCTTGCGGTCAAGGAAGAGGAGAAAAAAGACAATTCCGGGATTTTCAAGCCGTGGAAGCTGGCTGTTAGCCTGGAGATGGAGCCGCCAGACAGCAAGAAGTACTATCCGTTGGAGGAAGTCGAGGTCGGCAAGCTAATCCGGGGAACGACAGATGCCGAAGACCCGCAGTACGACTCACGAACCGCCTGGCAAGCAAAGGGCAAAGTGGTAGAGCTGAGAGTACCGTGGATGCTGCTTGGATTTACAGACCCGAGCTCCTTGTCCGTCATGAGCTATGAAGATGACGGCAAAAGCTTCACGACGAAGACGACGAAAGGCATTCGCATCGTGCCGCTCTTGGTGGATACAGCGACGAAACAAATTGTCGGGCAAAACACTTATGCAGTGACGAAGCTCCCGATGTATACATGGCAAGGCTGGGAGCAGGTCGGCTATCACGAACGCAAAAAACAGAGCTATTCCATACTAAAAAAAGCATTCCATGAGATTGAGGCTCCGGTGAAGATCGGGACTCAGCCTTGATTGGATAGGAGAGTGGCAAACGTGCAAACACCATTGGCGACGGCAATTGTTTTTCTGTACGCGCTATGTGGATTGACAGTGCTAGGCTTGCTTGTCTTGTTCGCACTGAAGCTGCGCAACATTTCGGTGGAGAAACAGACCATGCGTTGTCTGGAAAAATATCGCGACTACTTCGTTTACCTGCAAGCACACGGGGAAGAAGAGGAGCGCTTGCAAGTGCCTTATGGCGATGTGACGCAAAAAGAAAAGCAAATCATTCAGAAAAAGCTGTTTGAGCTGATGGAGCGAGTCACAGGCATTCATCGGGACAAGCTGATCTGGCTCTGCGAGGATATGGGACTCGTAGAGCTGGACATGCAAAGACTAAATGGCTGGTGGAAATGGACGAGAGTGGATGCCGCTTACAATTTGGGGATCATGCGCTCCAAGCTCGCCGTACCTGCACTACTCACCCTCCTGCAAAAAAACACGAATGACACCAGTGTTTTTATCATTGCGCGCTCCGTCGCCAAATGTGCACGCAACACAGAAGACTTGCGGGAAATGGTGACCCACGTTGTCGGAGCGAAGAAAAATGTCCAACAGCTTATCGTGGACATCATCAGTGATGCGCAGGTGGATACAGCACCGCTTTTCGCACAGTTTTTACAAGAATCCGATGCTGAACTGGTCAAAATCGGACTGATAGGCTACGCCGTGCATGCCCAGCCCGGCATTGAGCCTGCGTTATACCAGCTCATTCAGTCTCCTGACAAGGAAGTCCGAATCAAGGCAGTAAAGCTTATGAGTCGGGATATCCGCTATATGAATGAGCAGGCAGTCACGGATTTTATGAACCACAAAGATTGGGAAATTCGGGCAATGGCAGCGAAAGCAATTGGCTCACTGAAATTGTATTCGTACATCGCCTTGCTGAAAAAGGCGGTGGGCGATGCGAACTGGTGGGTTCGTCATCACAGTGCACGCAGCCTGGCGCAGCTAGAGGTCGAAGGCTTTGCTGCCCTGTGTGAAATTTTGCAGGAAGAGAGAAACGGTCATAAGAGCGAGATGGCTCATCAAGTGATCCAGGAGGAGCTGGAAAAAGAAAAGCTGGTTCTTAAGGGTGGGACTGCAACAGCGACAGAGAAGCTCGTGCAATACAACGAAAAGCTGCATCTGTACCGCAAGTCGTACCGCAAAACGATCTCCACGGTTCAGGCACTGGAAAGATAGAGCGAAAGGAGGCTGCCATGAGAGATTTTCTACTTTACTACGGTGTGTTTGCGATCTATTACGTCATCACGATCAACTCTCTGTACTTCATCATCATGCTGTTCTCGTTCAAGAGCATCATGGGAATCTTAAAAAGCTCCATCTATTCGAGATTCCAGACACTTTCAGGCTCTGAGCACGTTCCGCCGATTTCGATTCTCGTGCCGGCATACAACGAGGAGCTGACGATTATTGAAAATGTAAGGTCGCTCTTATCCTTGAACTATCCGCGCTACGAGGTGCTCGTAGTCAACGATGGATCGAAGGATGCTACCTTGCAGGTATTAATTGACGAATTTTCACTGGTTTACTCCGAGCACATGCCGTTGCAGCCGCTTCTGCATACGTCGAACATCAGGGGAATTTACCACAATCCGGCTTTTCCGAATCTGTATTTGATCGACAAAGAGAACGGAGGAAAAGCTGACTCGCTCAATGCGGGGATCAATCTCTCCCATTATCCGTTGATCGCATCCATTGATGCAGATTCCTTGCTGGAAAAAGACGCGCTGATTCGCATTGCGAAGGTGTATATGGAAAACCCGGATGAAACAGTTGCCATCGGGGGAGATATCCGCATTGCCAACGGCTGCAAGATCGAAGACGGTGTCGTGAAAGACATTCGTTTGCCAGACAAGTTTTTGCCGATGATGCAATCCGTTGAATACCTCAAGGCATTTCTCGGGGGACGGATCGGCTGGAGCGCAATCAACGGATTGATTATCGTCTCGGGTGCGTTCGGTGTTTTTCGCAAGGATTACATCATCAAGGTAGGCGGCTATCGTGAGGGGTATCCAGGTGAAGACATGAACATCATCATCAAGCTGCACAAGTACATGCTGGAAAACAAGCTGCCGTACCGTGTGGCATTTTGCCCCGATGCGGTCTGCTGGACACAAGCGCCGGATACGCTGAAAATTTTGGGCAGTCAACGGCGCAGATGGGGACGCGGCAATCTGAAAAATATGATTGAGTACGGCAGACACATGGTGTTTCGCCCCAAGTACAAGCTGTTCGGGATGCTCACGCTACCGTTCAATATCTTGTTTGAAACCTTGAATCCGTACTTTCGCATCACAGGTCTATTGGCCCTCATCGGGTACACCTTGCTGGATATGACCAACGGCTACGTCCTCTTACTCTACGGCTTGCTCAATGTGCTGTATGGCGTGCTGCTTGGCATTGGCTCCTTATTGCTGGAGGAAATCGCGTTTCGACGGTATCCGCGTTTTCGGGACATTGTCAAAATGCTTTTCTATACGATTCTGATGTTCTTCGGCTATCGGCAAATCGGCGTCATCTGGAGATTCCTCGGTCATATTGAATTTTTGCGCAACAACAACTCCTGGGGAACGATGACGCGGACGAGCTGGCAGACGAAGGGCAGCGAAAACATTTCAAGTTTGGAGGCTAGATCATGAGTAATCTCGTACCAGTTTTTTACGAGCATCTGAGCAAGATGGAGGAGAAACAATTGGCGTGTGGGGTTATTCTGGCAGCTTGCAAAACCCTCACGAAAGAGTCAATCGAGCTGATCAAGCAAGACCTGGGCACTCGTTCAGGAGACGGCTCCGAGGTTGCCTTGCACTATGCGTATGACAAGAACAAGCAGCTCTTCGGAATCCTGCTGGAAGGACAGAAGCTTTCGAACACCCATTTCTATGCTTTGCGTGTCAAAGACTATTTGCAAGAGCACAAATTGCTAACAGGCAGCCTTTTGATTGCGAGTTTTCCCGAAAGCTCTCGCTCGTCCGGTCAAATGCTGATGCGGATGATCCAAGAGATGAGAGAGCCAGGCGCTCATGGGGAAATCAAGATTTACGAGCAGAATCCCGCTCCAAAAGAGGAGCCGGCAAGTATTTTGCTGGTTAACCATGATGAGACTGTCAACGAGTTTTTGAGCATCTACTTTCAGCGCAAAGGGTATCTCGTTACGGTAGCCAATGACGGGATGGATGGCATGGAAAAATATCAGGAGGTCGCCCCTGATCTCGTGATAACCGACCTGAATCTTCCTATCCTCAATGGATACCAGCTCATGGAAAAAATCAAGCATATCAGCGCTTCTATGAGCAAAATTATGGTGCTCACAGACAAACGTCTGGAAGAAGATGTGCAAAAATCATTTGCAATGGGAGCATCTGACTACATTACCAAACCATTCTCCCCGGTAGAACTGGAAGCCAGGGTGAAAAGGCTGATTTTATAATTCTAGAAAGAGAAAGGGAGAGAACCGAGGATGGCGAGATACGAGGAACTGCAACAGAAGATTCAACAAAAGACAGCGAGAGTGGGTGTCATTGGGCTTGGGTATGTAGGGCTGCCGCTGGCGGTAGAGACAATCAAGAGCGGTTATACCGTAGTCGGAATCGATCTGCATGGCGGAAAAATCGAGAGCCTGAAAAGAGGAGAGTCTTACGTCCAGGATATTTCCAATGAAACCTTGCAGGAATGCCTCGCGACCAACCGCTTTTTTCCGACGACTGATTATAGCGTCATCGAGGAGCTGGATGCGATCAGCATTTGCGTTCCGACGCCACTCAGTCCCAATCAGGACCCGGATACCTCTTACATTACAAACGTTGTCGAGCAAATCAAGCGATTCATGAAAAGAGGAATGCTCATTACGCTGGAGAGCACAACCTATCCGGGAACAACGGAGGAGTTGATCCAGCGCGAATTTGAAAAGCTGGGCTATCGTGCTGGCATCGACTTTTTCCTCTGCTACTCGCCGGAGAGGGTCGATCCGGGCAATCGCAAATACAGTACGTACAATACGCCAAAGGTCATCGGCGGGACGACAGAACGCTGCATGGAGTTAGGCACACTCTTGTATGGCAGCTTGGTCAAAACTGTCGTGCCGGTCTCCTCGCCAAAGGTGGCGGAGATGTCCAAGCTTTTGGAAAACACCTTCCGCAGCGTCAATATTGCCTTCATGAATGAGATGGCGATGATGTGCGACAGAATGGGCATCAATGTTTGGGAAGTAATCAAGGCCGCATCGACCAAGCCTTTCGGGTTCATGCCGTTTTACCCGGGACCCGGAATCGGTGGGCATTGCATACCGCTCGATCCGATGTATTTGTCGTGGAAGGCCAAGGGCTTTCGTTTTCACAGCCAATTTATTGAAATCGCTCAATCGATTAACGACAACATGCCGGACTACGTGCGAAACAAGACGGCACAGGTGCTCAATATTTACGCCAAAGCGATCAACAGCTCGCGCATCTTGATTCTCGGCATGGCCTACAAGCCGGAAGTAGATGACCTGCGGGAATCACCAGGTCTGGAGATTTACGAGCTATTCACCAATAGCGGAGCAACTGTTGACTATTACGACCCGTATGCGCAGAGCTTTGTGAATAAAAAAGGCGAGATCGTCCACTCCATCGCCAATGACTACGAGGCGTTCAAGACTTACGATTGCATGGTGCTCATTACGAATCACCAATGCTTTGCCTATCAGGAGCTGGCGGATTTGGGAGTGGCCATTATCGATACACGAAATGCGTTTGAGGGCATCACGAATCCGAATGTGTATCGCATCGGAACCTCCGTGGCTATCAAGCAGGAGAAGGAAGTCGTCAGCTTGCTCGCATAATACAAAGTCCGAACATTATACGCAACAAGGGAGGAACCGAATACATGTGCGGAATTATGGGATATATCGGGAACAGGGAAGCACAGCCGATTTTAATCAATGGGCTGCGAAAGCTGGAATACAGAGGCTACGATTCAGCGGGTATTGCGATTTGCGACGGGGAAACGATCGGCATCCGCAAGGCAAAGGGCAGAATTGACGTACTGGAGAGCCAAACCCAAAAGTCCGGCTTGCAGGGCTCTATCGGCATTGGTCATACGCGCTGGGCAACACACGGACGACCGTCTGATGAAAACTCTCATCCTCATTTTGATCAATCCGGCAAGTTTTCGATCGTGCATAACGGCATTATCGAAAACTATCTGGATCTCAAGCAGGAGTTGATCGAAAAAGGCGTGACGTTTACTTCGGAGACAGACACAGAGGTCATCGTGCATCTCTTGGCGCAGGAATACAATAACAACCTGGTTGCAGCGGTGCAGAAGGTCGCTGGCAAAATTCGCGGAGCATTTGCCCTCGGTGTGATGACGGAGCATGAACCTGACAAGCTGATAGCAGTTCGCATGGCGAGCCCGTTGATTATCGGGGTAGGGGAGAATGAGAATTTCATCGGCTCTGATATCCCGGCGATTCTGGAGCATACGCGTGATGTGTACGTTCTGGAAGACGGAGACTTGGCAATTCTGACCAAAGATTCCGTTCACGTCATGCGCCTGGATACGACTGAGCCAGTTGAGCGAGAGCTGGTACGGATTGAGTGGGACAAGGAGCAAGCGGAAAAAGACGGCTTTGCACACTATATGCAAAAGGAAATTTACGAGCAGCCGCGTGCCCTGCGCAATACAATGACAGGTAGAATCGATGCTACACAGCAAAAGGTTATTTTTCCTACTCTTCAATTATCGGAAGCGGATGCCAAGCGTGTGGAGAAAATCTACATTGTCGCATGCGGTACCGCTTATCATGCGGGCATGATCGGCAAGCATGTGATCGAGCGACTGGCACAGATTCCGGTAGAAGTGGATGTAGCGTCGGAGTTTCGTTACCGTCGCCCACTCTTTCAATCTAATACGCTTACGATTGCCGTCAGTCAATCTGGGGAGACAGCAGATACATTGGCAGCTATGCGTGAAGCCAAACGAAACGGCTCAGCAGTACTAGCGATTACGAATGTAGTCGGTAGCTCGATTGCCCGTGATGCAGATGACGTGATTACGACAAATGCAGGCCCTGAAATCGCGGTTGCTTCAACGAAGGCATATACCTCTCAGCTGATTGCGTTTTACTTGCTCGGTATCTATTTGGCGCAAGCGAAGGGAACACTGGACGCTGACACCCGTGTCTCATTGCTTCACCAACTGACAGCCCTCCCGGATCAAGTCGAGTATATTCTCGCACATGCGGATGAGATACGTCATTTCGCTGAATCGATCAAGGACGAGCAGCATCTGTTTTTCATCGGGCGAGGACTCGATCATGCAGTATCGATGGAAGGCTCACTCAAGCTGAAGGAAATCTCGTATATTCACTCGGAGGCGTATGCGGCAGGGGAGCTGAAGCACGGCACGCTGGCGCTGATCGAAGAGGGAACGAGAGTCATCGCCTTGGCTACACAGGACGAGCTCCATGAGAAAATGATCAGCAATATTACAGAAGTGAAAGCCCGTGGAGCAAAGGTTCTTGGTATTACCTTAGATGGACATGTAGAGCTGCATCGCTCGGTTGATGATGTTTGCCTGATTCCGCACACAGATGCCTTGTTTACGCCGGTTTTAGGCGTGATCCCCCTCCAGCTCATTTCCTATTACACTTCTGTTGCGCTTGGCAATGACGTAGATCGTCCACGGAACTTGGCCAAAAGTGTAACAGTTGAGTAAACACAAACGTCAGTCGTTATGAAGTGAAGAGAGGAAGGAAAAAGGGGGAAAGATGAATGAACACCTCGAAGCGGACGTTGAATCAGGAGAAATTACTGGAGATTATGCTTCAGGCCTATCAGCTGGGCGTGCAGAGGAAAGACATTAATTTGAGCATGATGATTGACACACTGACCTATGAATTGAAACCATACTTCGATCAGCAAATCCAACAAGGTCAGCTTGCAAAAGGGGAGCTGACCAAGACGGAGGCGATAGGATGAACATACATGCAGTAGTACTCGCAGCAGGAAAAGGAACCAGAATGAAGTCTTCGCTCTACAAGGTCATGCATCCAATCTGCGGAAAGCCGATGATTGAGCATGTCGTAGAGACATTGGAAGCCTTGTCGCTTCGCCATTTGGTCGTCGTTGTCGGTCACGGAGCCGAAGCAGTCAAAGATCAGTTGAAAAACCGCGTTCAGTATGCGTATCAACCGGAACAGCTGGGTACCGCTCACGCTGTTTGGATGAGCCACGAAATTCTTGGAGCGCAGGATGGCGTGACGATTGTCATGAATGGCGATACACCGCTCGTACAAGAACAGACGTTGCGAAGTTTGCTTGAGTATCACCAGCTCAAACAAGCAGCAGCTACGGTTTTGACCTCCATTGTGGACGAGCCTACAGGCTATGGCAGGATCATTCGCGACGAGAACGGCGATGTCCGTAAAATTATCGAGGAAAAAGACGCGACCTTGGGCCAAAAAAAGGTGAACGAGATCAGCACCGGAATCTTCTGCTTTGACAATCAAAAGCTGTTTTCGATGCTGCCGATGGTCTCAAACGAAAACGCGCAAGGGGAGTTTTACTTGCCGGATGTTCTGGGGCTATTGCAAGAACAAGGTCATTTGGTAGCGGCGTTTGCAACGGATGATCCCGAAGAAGGCAATGGCGTCAATGATCGTGTGCAGCTCGCAGATTTGGAACAGCTGATGCGCAAGCGAATCAACGATTTCCATATGCGAAACGGAGTTACGATGATAGACCCGACCTCGACATACATCGACTCGGACGTAATGATCGGGCGTGATACGGTGCTTTATCCGGGAACCTGCCTTTTTGGCGACACAAAGATCGGTGAAGGCTGCCAGATCGGGCCGCACGCGCTGGTTAAAAACAAGAGCATCGAGGATTACACGAGAATTCAGCCGTTTTCAGCGGTTGACGGCAGTACGTTTGGTGAGCGGGCTTTTGCTGGAGTGGGAGCGACGACACAACAGTACGGTACCGATCAGCACTGATGCAGGTACTTCGTCGCTATAGCTGGCTGTGGATAGCGCTGCTCCTTGTGACAGTAGCTTCGACCATCATGCTGTCGTTGGCAAACACCCGCTCTCCGCTGACAAAAGCAACCTGGATATGGAATGCCAAGCAAATGGAGACCCAAACCGATGAAATGATCGAGTTTGCCGAGAAGAACGACATCAACCTGATCTATCTTCACGTTGAACCAGCAGCTGTTGCGCCAGAGACCTATCGTACCTTCATTGAAAAAGCCAACCAGGCAGGCATTAAGGTAGAGGCGCTTGGCGGTGACCCAAATTGGGCGTTAACAGCGAATCGAGAGAGCATCGACGACCTGATCTCCTGGGTGAAGGCATTCAATCGCGGTGCCAAGCCAGATGAACGATTCTCGGGGATTCACGTCGATATCGAGCCGTATTTGTTGCCTGCATGGAAGGAAGACCAGGCAGAAATCGTCCGGCAATGGCTGAAAAATGTCAGCTATCTGGCAGCGGAGACGAAGAAAGATACGGATCTCGCTGTCGGTGCCGACTTGCCTTTTTGGATCGACTCCGTAAACGTTCCTGACAGTGATGAAAAAGTGAGCAACTGGATGGTGCAGCGACTCGACAGTATTACGTTAATGGCCTACCGCAATCAAGCCCTTGGGCAAAATGGGATCGTCGAAATCGTAGAAAAGATCGTCGATGATGCCAATGTACGCAAAAAAGGGTCGGTCATCGTAGGCGTCAACATCATGGAGACGATGGAAGGCGCTCATGTGAGCTTTTATGAAGAAGGCACAGAAGAGATGAACAACCAGTTGGCCATTTTACAGGAGGAGCTGTCAAACAACCCAGCGTTTGCAGGAAGTGCGATCCATGATTACGAGAGCTGGAAGCACGCAAGTCAACGAGAGGAGTAACTTTGACGAATGAAAGCTGCGCGCATCTATTTGAGTGTTCTCTGCCTGACGGTCGGCTTTCTGTTCGGCTTTTCCCCCGCGGAGAAGAAGAGTAAAGCAACATGGATCTGGCAATCCGAAATGATCGGGAGAGAGAAACAAGAGATTCTCGATTTCTGCAAAAGTAACGATATTAATCTCGTCTACTTGCGAATCGAGATGAACAAGCCCTATGATTACTACCGCGATTTTATCCGCGAAGCGACAGAGATGGGGATCGAGGTTCATGCGGTAGCCGGCCATCCGGCGTGGTCACTCAAAAGCAATGAAAAGCGGATGATGAACATCGTCCACTGGGTAAAAAGCTACAACCGTGAAGCGCAGAAGAATGAGCGTATTCGCGGGATTCAGTTAGACATCGAGCCGTATCTTTTGCCGTTTTGGGAGACCGATCAGAAGCGGATTATCCGTGAATGGCAAGCCAATGTGCAGGTGTTCACAGCCGAGGTGTCAAAAGATGAGGATTTGGTTGCCAGTGCAGCCATTCCATTTTGGCTGGACGATATTCCTGTTCCGGGGCAAGAAGAGATGTCTCTGTCCAAATGGATGATCAGCAAGTTTGATACGGTATGTATCATGGCGTATCGTGACACCCTTTCTGGTCAAAACGGCATCCTGAATTTGATTGATCAGGAAATGAAGGAATCGGATGAATTAGAGACACGTGTCTTGGTGGCTGTGAATATGAAGCCGCTGGATGAAGACCACACTTCTTTTGCAGAGGAAGGCCCGGCTCTCATGAACCAGCAATTAGAGCAATTGCCAGCACATTTGGCACAGCATCCGTCCTTCTCTGGTGTCGCGATTCACGATTATCGCTACTGGAAGGAGGCGACTCCACTGCCCCCGGCAACGAAGCAACGCTACAAAGGCACCTACATATGGCGTGCAGAATTGATTGGCACGGAAAAGGAGGAGATTCTCTCCTTTGCAGAACAAAACGGGGTGAATCTCCTCTATGTTCGTCTAGATTTGGAACAGCCGACTTCCTATTATCGCGATTTCGTGAGAGAGGCTCGTGAAGCGGGTATCGAGGTTCATGCGATGGGCGGTCATCCGATTTGGGCTCTGTCTGAAAGTCGGAGCAAGATCATGAAGCTCGTGAATTGGGTGAAAGCTTACAATGAGGCTGTCTCGACAGAAGAGCAGTTTCACGGCATTCACTTAGACATTGAGCCGTACGTTCTTCCTGTCTGGCGCGAGGATAAAGAGAAGGTCTTGCGCCAGTGGATGGGCAACATCGAAGCGTTTGTCGAAGAGACCAAGAAAGAAACATCCTTGGAAGCAAGCGTCGATCTCGCCGCATGGCTGGACAAGACACCGACTCCGGGTCAGCCTGAATTGCCGTTTTCGCATTGGATGATTAAACAGCTTGATCATACGACCTTGATGGCATTTCGCGATCGCGCTCCTGGCATCATCGGCTTGGTTGAAAATCAGATGAAGTACGCAGAGAGCCTCCAGAAAAAGCTGGTCGTCGCCGTGGAAACGAAAGAGAGCCACGAAGGGAACGGGATTTCCTTTCACGAAGAAGGCATGGGCGAAATGGACCGGCAGCTGGATCTGGTGACAAAAGCACTGGATCGGTACTCCTCGTATTGGGGGCTCGCCGTACATGCCTATGACTACTGGAAAACCGGGAAAGAGTAGACTATTGTTGTACAATAGAAGAAAACGAGCGTCGGAAAGAGGAGAATAAGCCATGCGAGATGTGCAAAACCGACATCGAAATCTTCCGCAGCGTACGCCAGAGATGCTGTACAACGTGGTGCGCAAATTTTACCGCGGAGCAGTCAGTCATTTTGACTTGATTCAGGAGAAAAAACAGGAAGCACGCGCAGCCTTGGAAGCTGGTGACCACGACAAAATCCGTGCAGCCGTACACACGTTATTTTTGGAGTTCCATTTTTATGTGACCTGCTGGCTCCAGATTGAGCTTGCCTTGTATCGGCTGGCGCGTCAGGATGAACGCCTTGCGCAAGTGATGGAAAAATATCGACCATCGTTGGAAAAGCATGTTGCGGTACGGCAACTGCTGGATCATACGGAGGCGTGTGTGGAGGCGCAGTTCCAATCAACCGGGGATGGATGGTCCTGCGTGCAGAAGGATGCCTACGTGTTTGGCAGTATTATTTTTACAGTGGATGAACAGAGTCTGCAAGATTTGCACGCCGTGTATCAAGCGATTTGGGAAAATGTACACCCCTGAACCATCACCCATATTAAAAAGCGTGACCGTCGCGATGGATGGTCACGCTTTTCTCATTTAGAAAGTGCCAGGGAAGATTGAACCTGTGTGTGGAGCAACCTGACCTGGAGCGTTCAATTGGCGCACCTCTTGTGCATTCGTGCCAGCAAAACCGGGAGTGAAGACAGATTGTGCTCCCATGCCGAGTGTATTAGCAAAAGTCTGCTGTTGCTGTTGAGGCTGCTGTGCTTGCAGACCGAAGCCGGTGTTGTTCAATTGGCGTACTTCTTGAACATTGGTTCCGGCAAAGCCTGGGGAAAAGATGCTGCCAGCGTTTCCTGCTTGGTTCACAAAGCCAGTTTGTCCAGTGAAGCCAGTTTGTCCAGCGAAGCCAGTTTGACCCGCGAAGTTGCTATAGCCAGCTTGATTTCGCGCCTGAACCTCTTGAACATTAGTTCCAGCAAAGCCAGGAGAAAAGACCGAGTTAGCTCCGCCACCAAATGCTGGTTGATACGATGGCTGCGCCTGGATGTACTGGGATGCCTGATTTTGACCAAAACCAAATTGTTGTTGCTGTTGTTGTTGTGCTGGAAAGCTAGCATTTTGCTGTCTTACTTCTTGCGCATTGGTATTCGCAAAGCCTGGGGAAAAGATGGATTGGACACCACCAACTCCGCCACTGAAGGATACAGCAGATGAAGGCGCTCCAAGCGATTGTGCATGACCGCCTTGGTTCCAATACTGTACTTCTTGTACGTTGGTTCCGGCGAAGCCTGGTTGGAACATAGAACCTGCAGGGCTTACTGCTCCAAAAAATTGAGGTTGTTGCTGAGATTGCATCATATTGTTATTTGTGTAGGTCATGGTTAAGACCACCTCCATGGAGTATTTTTTCCAAGGTTGATCAGGTCATGCATTCGAAACGAAAAAAACATGCCGGAGTCTAAACGGCATGTTCCTTTAGATCAAAATGTGAGACTTGCCTCATTGTTCAATGCTACCCGCACGTACAGCCAGCATGCCGATTCACCAATTGCGGTAGCGTTTATCTACAATCAGGAAGGATTGACCCATTATGAGCCAACAGCCTGGGGGTCAATCGCGTCAGCCAGTCGTTCGTTGGGTGATGCGCCGTTCCCCTTCCTGACGGGCAAATCGCACCAAGGTCGTCTGTGAATCAGCTAGGCTGTTCGACTCCCTTATCCTGCGGCAATGCCTCGCTTGTTTTGCAAGCGGGAGACATGCTGTGCGTAGTGGATCAAATTCGCTAATGATAATCGTCGGATCGATGGTTCATCGAATTTCTCAGGCTTTGCATTCGCTTCAAAGAGCCATAGCTTTCCTTCTTCTGTCAAGCCAAGGTCCATCGACATTTCAGCCAAATCCGTCCATTCTGCATTTAAAGACCGTGCAATGGCGAGCGCTGTTTCGTGAATGTGTCTTTCCATTTGCTCGGGATTATTTTTGAACAAAGCTTGCAGAACGGTTGATAACGAGTGGATCGAGCCTCCCCGTGGCACATGAGTGGTGATGCTTTGCGAGCCAGACCTTCTGATGCCAACTCCGGTTACGCTCCACTCGCCCTCACCATCTTTCTGTACGAGGACGCGCACATCAAAAGGTTTGCCGTTGTAGCGAGCACGACGGATACCTTGCTGCATGATGTACTTCTGTTGTTTAACATGAAGCCGAATGTGCTTCCATACCTCATTCAAATTGGAAAAGCGGCGAGTAATGGCCTTTTGCTCCTTTAACCGTTGCAGGAACCACTTATCGTTTTTGAAATCAATGCGCATAATTCCCTGACCAGCTTTACCCCGCACAGGTTTCAAGTAGACAAAGCGATGCTCCGTGCAAAAGCTTCGAAAGCGAGCCAAGGTGTCCAGCTGTTTCGTCTCCGGTAGAAAAGCTTGCACTTCCAGGTGAGACTCAAGCATCGCAAACAGCTGTTGCTTGTCAAAAAAGGCGCGATTAAACAATGTGACATTTGGCATCTCATGGATACGGTTCAGTGCTCTTCGGACTTCAGGTCGCCGTTCTGCTTTTCTCGTCGGAATTCGGTTGTAAACCACATGGGGGAAAGGTAGAATCACCTCTTGCCACGAGTTTAGACGATTGTTGTACAAATAGCCGCGCACCTTTTTCTTCTCCCAATTGATTCCTTGTGGAGTGAACACATATACGAGTGCACCCCATTGCTTTCCCGATTTAGTAATATCCTTGAAGTTCTCGCGATTTCCTAAAAATGTTGCCCCTTCACCAACGGTCAATATGCCAAATAATGGGCCAAGCTTCAGGGAGTCGCCCGCCATTTTCCAGTTAATGCGTGTACGAATACGGCTTGCTTGCACGCGAGGTAAACCAGCGTATATCCGTTTCGTATGAGAAAAGGGACCGAGACTGGCGACCAGTGGCTTTGGCGAGCGTTTAAGGACTAGCCGTGGTAACTGTACGAACCATCTACCGCTAGGGAGGATCGTCAGCCACCCGGAGCGCTGCTGAAGCATGGTGTTCCTCCTTCCTGAAAAACGGTACAGATCGCGTGCGACTAGAAATTGGCCAAATAACAGCTATAATCGACGAGCAGCTTGCGGGATTCTTGATCAGCCTGCCTGAGTCGGGCGTGCTTGAATATAGAACGGCCAGGCTTGGAATTCGCTTCGAACATCCAGACATGGCCTTGCGTATCAATCCCCATGTCCAGCCCCAATTCGCCTAAATCAATCCCTTTTGCCAGTTCAATTGCGGTAGCGAGTCGGATTGAGGCATCAGAAATACGCTGGGTCATGAGGGCTTTTTGTCTGCCAAACAGGTGCTGCAACAGGTCATCGCCGGGGATGACAGTGCCACCTGTACGTACGTGGGTAGTTACGCTGCCAGAACCTGCAACCTTGGCTGCCGTGCAGGAGACAACCCACTCGTTTTGTTGATTTTTATGCAGGTGAACACGGAAATCAAACGGACGTCCATGGAATGTCATGAGCGGAATGCCCTGTTGTGCCAAATACGCACTGACGCGACGACTGCGGAAGACATGCTGATAAAGGCTGGACAGCTTGGAAAATTGTTTTTTTACATTGCCGCTGCCTGTATGATAAGAGGCAGTAAAGCCACCGCCTGCCTGGCGAACCACTTTGACAATCCCGTAACCGAGACTTCCGTTTTTGGGCTTCAAATAAACGATGGGGTATTTACGCAGCAAGTTTCGAACCGTTGTAAGAGAAGGAGAGGTGTAAGTCTCCGGGATATGCTCATTCACTTCTGGATTCGGATACAGCAGTTGGTGCACACCCCATTTGTTAAAAAAGCCCTGATTGAACATTGGTAAATTGGGGTAACTGGCGAGTCGATACTTGAATTCCTGAACGGCTTCATGCTTTTCTGCCGACCGAGAGGGAATACGATCATAGACGACATCGGGCATGGCGGTAACATGCTTTTTCCAAAAATAGCCGCCTGACTTGTTTCTGCGCAAAAACCACGCTTTGACCGTATTGGATTCCCAGTCCACATCGGTTGGAGAAAATATATAGTAGAAAACGCCTTTCCCTTCTTGTGCCTGTAACAGATTGTAAAAAAACGAGGTGCGAGAGCCAATTGGCTGCTTGGGATCTCGTCTTATGCCAGTCGTAACGATCCCGATTGAAGGACCGATTCGGAGTGCGGAGCCCTCGAGTTTGAGCTGGATCAAGCCAGGGTGAGGAATGCCCAGCTCCGTTTGCAAGAGCGTCGTCACTTTCATGACGTTCGCATCCGGATTGCGTTTATCTTGTAAGACAGTTGCGACTACTTCCTTTTTACCCAGTAAGACTTTAATTTTTTGGCGTTGCCGCAGCTGCAGCTGTTGGAAGAGAGTAGCTGGCAGGATAATCCCACTGATACGGGGGTTGGAAAGGAAGCGAAGCCGCATTCTAAACGTTTCCATGCTTTAACCTCCTACACGCTCTTTCATGAGATAGTGGGCGTAGCGAACAGGCTGAGTAATCGAATGCAGTTGTGCAGTCGGGTCGTCAATCATGCGAAAAACGGTTCGCCCTGGTCTGCTGTTTACCTCGATGATCCAGACATTACCTGCGGTGTCGATGCCAATATCGATTCCCAGCTCAACGAGTCTGCCGTGTGACTCTTCCAAAAAACGGGGAAGTTCTTCCGCCACTCGGTTGATTGTTTGCTCGATGCGTGCCGCTTTTGCAGATGTGAAGTGAAGGGGCAGGAAAGAGGCCAGAAGTGTTGCTTTCCCTCCTCCGTGCAAATTGGAGGTGATACTGCGTTTGTCTCCCAGGCGCACAGCTTTGCCAGTTATCCCCCATTTACCAAGCCCGTTTTTTTGAACGAGAACACGGACATCGAATGGGGTGCCATCTGGGGTATGCAACTCCAGATAGGGCTGTACCAGGAACTTGCGGCCGGCAGTAAAGACAGAGACAAAACGTTTTAATCCGGCAGTGTCACGAATTCGCCTCGTGAAAGGTTTATTGTCTCGGTTTCGTCCAGAAGCTTCATAGCCAGTGCGCATTTCTTTTATTCTCACGACGCCAATACCGTGAGTTCCCGCCATCGGTTTGATGATGGCTGCCCCGTATTTTTCCAAGGTTGCATGGAGTACAGGATATGAGAATATTTCAGTAGGTGGTAGCAACGGGGCGAGGAGAGGGGACTTAGCGAGCATCTGGTGCACCTGCCATTTTCCAGACAGACCATACCCCAAAAACGTAATGTTGCGATCGTTTTGCAACTTTTCCACAAATGGTTTATAGTGGCGATAAGATGGGCCCACAAAGCAACGATCATAGATAAAGGCGGGGATTGGGAAGTCTTTTGCGTGCCAGGACCCACTGCGATATTCGAACCCTTTTACCATACGGGTGGAAAAGTTAACCTGACGTGGTGAAAAAACGAAGACGCGAATACCGTGCTTGCGTCCATAGAGCGTAAGCTTTTTGTAATACCCTTTGTCTACAAAGTGGGAGCCTTGGCACCGGGCCATGATGCCAAGACTTCTCTCGGATGCTGTCATGTAGGTCACCTTCGCCTGTTTTTGTTGCGCTTCGGTCTTCTTTTTATCGTCTTTTGTGGTTGAATGGTCCGGGGAAAACCACTTAGAAAGGCGGAATAATCCAGCATGCGAACGACAGAAGGGCGAGCGCGCCGAGGTAGCTCTTCGGCCCCCTCAGGCAACGGAACTGTTTTGGCTGACTTGGATGGCTTGCTGTTGACCTCCAATAGCCACACCCGTCCATGGACATCGACTCCCAGATCAATTCCGAATTCTGCGTAATGCCCAGGCAGTGATTCTTCTAAAAGGATCGCGAGCTTAAGTGCTACTGCGCGTAACGTTTGAGGGGATGGTCGTATCGCGCTCGCCCGTGGTCCACAAACGCGCAGCGCCTGAAGGGGAGTCATCATCTGTCCGCCTCTGGATATATTGGAAACAATGCGGTTTAATCCCAGGCGAGCGACCATGGAAGTGACGGACCATTCGCCTTTTCGGTCTTTTTGTACCAATACACGAAAATCTGTCGGTCGTCCTTGGATGCCGATTAACGGTAAGCCTTGCTGCAGCAAATAGGATGTGCCTTTTATCCTTTTTTGCAAATACTGATGTAAGCCCTGAATGCTAGTAAATGATTTGCGCAATCCCCCAGGGAACGCGAGCTGGTAGCCCTCGGGAGAACTGCGAACTCGAATGATCCCACGCCCCATGCTACCGTTAGCTGGCTTGGCATAAACGGTGCGATAGGTGGATAGCATTTGTCGCAGGTCTTCCTGTTTCAGATAGCGAACCATGCTGGGAAGATGTTCGGAGGCTGTCGGTTGATTCTCGAGAGCGGCGTGTACATGCCACTTATTCAAGAAACGCTCGTTAAAAAAGGGAATAGAAGCGTCCTTGCAGCGTTGGACCCAGTTGGCCATCTGTTCACTTCGTTCGCGTTGGCGGGATACGAGTCGGTTGTAAATGCATTGTGGAAGCGGAAGTACGGTTTGTCTCCAGACGCCTCCTTTTCTAACGAGGCCGCGTACGATTCCTGCATCCCAGTTAACATCCTGAAGCCGAAATGTGCAAAGGATCCCTCCGCGTTTACGGGTGATATCGGACATCTCCTGAAAGAAAGAGTTTAGGTGTCCAAACGGTCCTTGCGAGAACGCTGCATTGTAGCTCGAAACAAGAACACCTATATACGGCCCGAAAACGATTGTTTTCTGACTCGCATCATAACGGACTAAGAGTGGAACGCCCTTGGGCAAATGAAGTGATTGAGCTAAAGATGGTCGAATGAGGGTTTTACCCGAGTTTTTGCCTCCCCGTTCCCAACCGCCTACGCGTGCGGAAACGGTTTTGCTTCCAAATTGGACTGCAATGGTGGACGGTGTTGAAAGATTCCATTTGCGCAAGTGCGCCTGGGGCAGGTAAAGGTCTACTTCCGATATTATCTCGTTTTCGACAACGATTGTTGGAACGTAGGACATGAGTATCCCCTTCCCATCAGGCAAAGTTAGTCTATGGTATGAGCATCCAAAACGTTTGGTGCCATGTAGAGAAGAGAGGTTGTTAGGATTTATGAACGCTTGGATAATATTAGTGAACATTGCAGTAGGTTCTGTCATTGGTGGAGTGACGAATGAGTTAGCCATCCGAATGCTGTTTAAACCAGTAAAACCGTGGTATATAGGCAGATGGAAAGTGCCGTTTACACCGGGATTGATCCCCAGAAGACGGGACGATATCGCGATACAAATGGGCAGACTCGTCGAAGAACATTTGCTGACGACAGAGGGGGTCAAGCGTGCGCTGAACCAGAGTGGTTTGGAGAGCACATTGACAGGATGGATGAACACCATCGCCCGCGACTGGATGACAGATGAGCGTAGTCTACGTCAAGCATTGCTCACGGTGATGCCACAGTTATTTAAGGAAGACGGAACGTGGAGTGAGGGTGTCCGCGCGCCTATCGAGGCGAAATGGGGTACCTTTGTCGAACAGGTTCTGGCACAATATGAAGAGAAAAAACTGCGAGAGTTGGTAACGGACAACGGACGCGAGCGTTTGGATGCTGCACTGGGCAGTATAAGTGAACTGCTCTTGAAACGGTTCCGCGAGTATTTGCATTCCCCGGAAGGACAGCAAACCTTGCAAAATATGGTTCGTGGATTGCTCGGTGGAGGCGGAGGCATGTTTGGTGGCTTGGTCGGGATGTTTCTGGGGGATGACAAGATTTTGGGCAAGATTCTCCCGTATCTCGATGAGCTATTGCAAAGCAGAGAGCTTTCGGAACGCGTTCACTACTTTTTACATAGCGAAGCGGACAAGCTCTTGGACAAAAATGTGGGCGAAGTGGTTGCCTGGATTGGGCGAGATCAAGTAGACGACTGGGCGCAGAAGCTTTTTGCCAAGCTGGAGGAGCAAAGCTTGCGCATCGTGGACGAGCCTCTGTATCGTTTGACAGCGCCTATTTCTGAAACGGTGACAACGGAACTCGTGCCTCGTTTGGCCAAGTGGATGGTGGACACGCTGCAACAAAACATAGAAAGAATATTTTCGCGCCTGGCCATTCGGGATATTGTTACCCGGCAAGTAGAGGGTTTCCCTATTGAAAGAATTGAAGAGATGGTAGTAGGGATTTCGGGCAAGGAATTCCGCATGATTACCGTGCTCGGATTTATCCTTGGCGGGATTATTGGGCTTGTCCAAGGTATATTGGCAAATTTCCTCAGTTAAACAAAACTGAAAAGAAACTGTAACTGTGTTGTAATAATCCTGTAATATTCCTTGGGTATGATAAAAGCACGATGAAAACCCCCTTAATGATATACTTTCTGGTCGGTAGCTTTCGAAAAAGCTACCCTTTTTTTTTGCCCCGCCTTCGGGTATATTGGTCGAAGGAGCGCACGTACATGGAACGGGTGGGAGAAAAGGAAGGGGGAATAGCAATATGGCAACGAAGCATGAACAAATCTTGCAACATATTGATCGCCTTCCGATCGGTTCGAAGATTTCCGTGCGGCAGATCGCAAAAGACCTGGATGTGAGTGAAGGGACTGCATACCGCGCGATCAAGGAAGCGGAAACGCAAGGATACGTCAGCACGATTGAGCGTGTCGGTACGGTGAGAATCGAGAAGAAGCAAAAGGAAAATATCGAACGTTTGACCTTTGCGGAGGTTGTGAACATCGTCGATGGTCATGTGCAAGCTGGACGTGAAGGCTTACACAAGACCTTGAATAAATTTGTAATAGGGGCCATGCAGCTCGAAGCTATGATGCGCTATATCGATGCCGGGAGTCTCTTGATTGTCGGTAACCGCTATCAGGCGCACAAAATCGCTTTGCAGCAAGGGGCTGCTGTATTAATTACTGGGGGATTCGATACAAGCGAGGAAATCAAGCAGCTGGCTGACCGCTTAGCGCTGCCAATCATCTCCTCTAGCTACGACTCCTTTACGGTAGCCTCGATGATTAACCGAGCCATTTATGATCGCCTGATCAAAAAAGAAATCGTTATGGTAGAGGATATTTTGAAGCCGCTTGCAGAAACGCCTGTCTTATTGACATCAGATTCTGTTGCCAAGTGGCATCAGTATACAGAGCTGTATCAAGACACGAGATTCCCCGTCGTTGATGAGCAGATGCGCCTGATCGGGATTGTTACCTCCAAAGACATCATCGGTCATGAGGATACCGCGACGATCGACAAGGTCATGACGAAGAACCCGATTACGACTTCGCCACGAGTATCCGTAGCGTCATCTGCGCACACCATGGTGTGGGAAGGAATCGAGCTATTGCCTGTCGTAGACAACCATCGCAAGCTCGTCGGGGTCTTGAGCCGCAACGATGTGTTAAAAGCACTGCAATTTACAGCCAAGCAACCACAGATGAGTGAAACGTTCCCGAATCTGATCATGTCCCATTTCCGTGAGGAGCGACAGGCAGATGAGATGGTCTATCTGGGTGATGTGAGCCCACAAATGACCAACCATCTTGGTACGATTGCCAGCGGAATCATGACGACGGTCATGGTCGAGGCTGCTTGTAACCTGCTGCGCCACCATCGTCGAGGAGACATGGTACCGGAAAATATCACCGTCTATTTCCTAAAGCCAGTCCAGATGGAAAGCCACATCGAAGTAAAGCCGCGCCTATTGGACATCAGCCGCCGCTTCGGAAAAGTCGAAGTATCCGTATTCCACGGCGAACAGCTCGTGGGGCAGGCCATGATTACGGCGCAAATAATTGAGCGTTAAAAGACAGGAACAGTCTCTTATGGACTGTTCTTTTTTGTGTTGAAAAGTGGCTGTAGTGGGGGAGAAGAAGCGCATTTCCAGTCTACGCTTCGGCCTCCGCCCCGCAAGGGGTGTGAACTGTCCGCTTCGGAATAAATGGCGGGAGCGCTTCAAACGTTGAAGTTTCGAGGAAGTATTCCATAAGTGAAGCTTAAATTCCCCGCCATTTATTCCTACGCTGAGATGGGCTCCAGAGGCGCTTGGACTGGAAATGCGCTTCTTCTACGCAGCTTTGGCAAAAGCATTTTGAAAGTTATTGCATGAAGTTAATATCATCTTGATTCACTGACAAACCAGCCACAACTAAACAGACAGCCGCTACAAGGAAAAAGGAGAAATAAGCGAGGCTCTTTGGGACACCAGCCGAGGCGCAGTGGAAAAAGGGAAACACGCCTTTAAGCGTCCACCTCTGAACATGCTCCCTGAGAGGACTACTTTGGACGCGGTTTCCCTTTTTTCACGGAGACGTGCAGGAATGACCCCCATGCAGGGGGCCAAAGAAGCTCGAGCGTTTTCTCCTTTTTCCGCTGCCACCAGCAGCAACGATATAGAATTTGTTTTATCTCCTACGAATTGACAGACAAAGAAATCCAACTTATCATCTAATTAGAACATCATCTAATCGGAACGATCAATCAAAGAAAGGAGTGCCCCATTTTGCAATTAGACCAACTCGTCACCTTCTACAAAGCACTCGGAGACCCGACACGCGTACGCATTCTCGCGATTTTGGCAAATGGCCCCCTGCACGGACAGGCGTTGGCCGGCAAGCTCGGCGTAACACCTCCTACCATCACCCACCATATGGCAAAGCTTCGGGAAGCAGGTGTCGTTTACGAACGTCGTGATAAAAACACCATTTACTTTTACCTGCACGAAGCCAATGTAAAACGCCAGTCGCAGGCAATCGTGAACGTCATGGAAAAAGCAAAGGATTCGACAGCAGAGGACATTTTTGCGCAAGACGACTCACATATTCAGAGGAGGCACCAGATGGCAGCGGAAAAAATGCAAGTCATTCGCAGCTTCATTACGCCAGATGGCAAACTAAAACAAATCCCGTCTCAGCGTAAGAAAAAGCTGATCGTCTTTGAATACATGGTCCGAGGGTTAGAAAAAGGCCGCAAATACAAGGAACAAGAGATCAACGAATACATCCGCCAATTCCACGAGGATTATGCTACGATTCGCCGGGAATTCATCATGAATCATTATATGTATCGGGAGGAGGGCATCTATGAGCTGAACCCCGAGGAAATGTGGGCGAAAGCCGAAGATCTGAAATAACTGGAAATGGTTCCCTTCCAAATTGAAATAAAAAAAAGACAACCTTCGGCACTGCCGCTCAGGTTGTCGAAGCAATAGAATGTCACACAAATCAATTATAGCGAGAGCTCTATCGGGTTTGTATGATAAACAGCTGGGAATAGAGGAAAAGTATTTCTAGCAATGGTTCTCCCCAAAATGAAAAGGCATGTGGAACGTAAATTTGTTCTCATGCCCTTTTTTTTATACCCCTTTTTTCAATTCTGCCTGCCAAGCTGTACGATAACGGAAATAATTGCGAGTTCCCAAAAATAAATTCATAGCTCCTACAATCAGCATGATCAACCCAACGACAATGCGGATCGTATCGAGAGAATCAAAAGTAAACTGATTGATGCCGAACAAAGAAACGAGTATCCCCAACGACACATTCATTTTCCCCAGCAGCATACGCGATTCAAGCGGATGGATGCCTCGTCTGCGCGCATGGATACTATAGTAGACACTGGCTACTAGGGAAGCGAGAACACCGGTCATGTAAAAGGCAGACCACATAGATGGATTCATCCTTTCTAGCCATTCTGGTATTACCCATCCTACCAAAATCAGGGGATGACGGTCAAATACATGTAAGAACGTTTGTTCTTAACGTCCGTATGCGCTATACTTCCGGTATAATGTAAGTAAGAAAGTTTCAATCGTGAAAAGTGAGAGGGGTAATATCATGACCTCCTTTGTCCATTTGCATGTTCATACGGAGTACAGTCTGCTGGATGGAGCAGCACGTATCGATGCGCTAGTGAAGCGAGCCAGCGAATTGGGCATGCATGCATTGGCGATGACAGACCATGCCAATCTGTACGGGGCGATCCCGTTTTATAAAGCTTGTCTGGAGGCAGGCATCCAACCGATTATCGGGATGGAAATATACCTAATAGAAGGAAATCTTCAAGATCGCGTGCGAAATGCACCGCCGCCTAGTCATTTGATCGTTCTCGCTGAAAACGAAACGGGCTACCGAAATCTCCTGAAGCTAGCGACAATCGCGAATACAGACGGCAACTACATCCTTCCGCGTCTCAATAAAGAGGTGTTGGCAAAGCATACAGACGGCCTCATTGCACTGAGCGGCTGCCAGCAAGGGGAAGTAGCCAAGCTGTTACTGGCTGGAGAAGCGGACGCTGCGAAAGAAGCAGCTCGCAAGTATCAGCGAATGTTTGGTGAGCAGCAATTTTACCTGGAGCTGGCTGATCACGGACTGGAAGTGGAGCGCAGGCTGAATGCTCGTCTCGTGAAATTAGGCCAGGAGACGGGGATTCAACTGGTTGCGACGAACAACGTTCATTATATCCACAGGGAGGATCACCAGCAACACGATATCTTGCTGGCGATCAAAGAAGGCAAGACCATTGGCGAAGAAAACCGTTTTCGTTACGAGACGGATCAGTACTATCTGAAAAGTGCAGAGGAAATGGCAACGCTCTTTGCTTTTGCTCCCCAGGCGTTAGCGAATACGGTAGCTGTTGCAGACAGGTGCAAGCTGGACCTTTCCTTTGGTGCGCATATTTTGCCGGAATTTCCTTTGGCAGAGGGACAAGATTCGACGCAGTATTTGCGTGAACTGTGTGAAAAGGGCTGCCGGGAGCGATACGGCGAGATTACGCCAGAGGCACAAGCGCGTCTGGATCACGAGCTGGCGATAATTACAGGGACGGGCTTCACCGATTACTTCCTGATCGTATGGGATTTCATGCGGTACGCTCACGAAAACGGGATACCGACTGGACCTGGACGCGGATCAGCGGCAGGTAGCCTGGTCGCGTATGTTTTGAAAATCACGAATGTCGATCCACTTCGCTTTCAGTTGCTCTTTGAACGCTTTCTTAACCCGGAGCGGGTGACGATGCCCGATATTGATATCGATTTTTCCGTAGAGCGCCGTGACGAAGTCATTCACTATGTAGCGAGCAAGTACGGACATGATCGCGTCGCCCAGATCATTACCTTTGGTACGATGGCGGCTCGTGCAGCAGTGCGCGACGTTGGGCGGGCGCTAGGCTTATCTTTGGGCATTGTGGATCGCGTGGCCAAAATGATTCCGCAATCGCCAGGCATGACGATTGAACGAGCGATGCAGATCAACCCGGATATCGGCAAGCTTTGCGGGGAAAACAAACAGGCAGCGAAACTGATCGAAACGGCAAAGGGCGTAGAAGGTTTGCCACGTCACGCCTCTACGCATGCAGCGGGCGTCGTCATTTCGCGTGAACCGCTGACGAATTACGTTCCATTGCAGACGGGTAATGAAGGCTTGGCGCTTACTCAGTATCCGATGGAAATTCTCGAAGAAGTCGGTCTGTTAAAGATGGACTTCCTCGGCTTGCGCAATTTGACAATCATTCAGGAGACGTTGCGTCATTTGCAGGAGCAGGGAATATCGCTTGATCTGGATAAGCTGCCGACAGATGACGAGAAAACGTTTCGTATGCTCTCCCGCGGGGAGACAACGGGCATTTTCCAACTGGAATCTTCGGGGATGCGCAATGTACTGCGAGATTTGAAGCCGAGCAGCCTTGATGACATCATTGCGGTTCTGGCATTGTATCGTCCGGGGCCGATGGAGATCATCCCACAGTACATCGCCGCCAAGCACGGGACTAGCAAAGTGCAGTACGCTCATCCTGTTCTCGAGCCGATTTTGCGGGAGACGCACGGTTTTATGATTTATCAGGAGCAAATCATGCAGATTTCCTCGACACTGGCAGGCTTCAGTCTTGGCGAGGCAGATATTTTGCGCCGAGCGGTCGGGAAAAAGAAACGGGAGCTATTGGCGGAGCAGCGGGAGAAGTTCGTGGCTGGTTGTGTCCGGCAAGGATATGGAGAAGAGCTGGGCAATCAAGTCTACGATTTGATCGTGCGCTTTGCCGATTACGGCTTCAATAAAGCCCACTCGGTGGCTTATGCGGTCATCGCCTACCAGATGGCTTATTTGAAAGCAACGTATCCGCTTGCGTTCATGGCAGCGTTGCTCTCCTTGTCCATTGGCAGTCAAACAAGAATTGCCGAATACACGGAGGAAGCGCGGAGACTGCAGCTTACCGTGCTCGGGCCTGACGTGAATAAGAGCTTGGCTTACTTTACAGTGGAGCAGGATGCGATCCGTTTTGGTTTGGCCGCAGTGAAAAACGTCGGCTACGGTGCCATTGAATCGATCGTGAAAGAGCGCAAAGGTCGACCGTATCGCGATGTCTTTGATTTTTGTGCGCGCGTGGATGCGCGGTTAGTCAATCGCAGAGTAGTAGAGTCGCTTACTTTATGCGGCGCGCTGGACTCGTTGCCAGGCCATCGCAGTCAGCTTTTGCTATTGCTGGATGAAGCGGTAGGGAAGGCAAACAGCAAGAGAATTGAGCGTGACGCCAACCAGCTCAATCTTTTTGCAGGAGAAGAAGATGCGGCACCTTTGCGCGAACCGGCAGAATATCCCGAGGTACCGCCGCTTTCACATACGCAGCAATTAAAAGAGGAGCGGGACTTGATCGGGGTATACCTCTCGGGTCATCCACTTGATCAGTTTGCCCATGTCGCCAGTCGTCCCGAAGTAGCGGTTATCTCTTCGCTGGGTGACGTACCGCGCGACAAGACGGTGAAAGTATTCGGAATGATTACGGAAGCCAGACGCATCCAAACGAAAAAAGGGGACCAGATGGCGTTTATTACGCTAGAGGACAAAACGGCGCCTGTAGAGCTGGTTGTCTTCCCGCAGGTGTATGCGAAGTATGCGCCACTGCTCGAGCGTGAACAAATCGTCGTGGCCGAAGCCCGAGTCGATCACCAGGAAGACATGGTGAAGCTCTTGGCTTCCCGTTTCTGGGATGCACAAACGCTGCCGCAACCGAAGTCCGAGACCGTATTATTTGTCAAAATATCGGCAGAGCAAGAGCGCGATTCGACACTGCAAAGACTTTCACGCTTGTTTGTCGAAAAAAAAGGAACGATTCCCGTTATCCTCTTCTACGAAGGAAAAAGACAGACAATTCGCTTGCCGGAAGCAAATTGGGTAGACGTAGATGAGTCATTTTTGGAGCAAGCGCGAGAAATTGTGGGGCCTGACAGCGTAATTCGGAAAGAAATGCCTATAAATTGGGGAGGATGAGGAATGTCCTCCCTTTTTCGCCGTTTTCGGCAGGTTTACAGGAGAACAGATTTTTATTATATTGAGAGCATAACTCAATGAGTGGTCAGACCACTTGGAATAACCCAGGCGTTTTTACTGCCTACAAGCCATCATAGAAACTATTATCGTGAAATGGAGTGGGATATCATGTCCAACCTGAGAGAGGAAGCACTGGAGCTTCACAGAAAACATCAAGGAAAATTGGAGGCAGTGACCAAGGTACCCGTTCGCAATGCTTACGATCTGAGTCTTGCCTATTCTCCAGGGGTTGCTGAACCTTGCAAAGATATTTTTGATGACAAGTCCAAAGTGTATGATTACACGATGAAAGGCAATCTGGTTGCAGTAGTCAGCGACGGTACTGCTGTGCTGGGTCTCGGAAACATCGGACCAGAAGCCGCAATGCCTGTTATGGAAGGGAAAGCGGTTCTGTTCAAATCCTTCGCAGGCGTAGACGCATTCCCGATCTGCTTGAATACGACAGATGTAGATAAAATCGTAGAGACAGTAAAACTGCTCGAGCCTACTTTTGGTGGCGTGAACTTGGAAGATATCGCAGCTCCTGCATGCTTCGAAATCGAAGAGCGTCTGAAGCGCGAAACAAACATCCCGATCTTCCACGATGACCAACACGGTACAGCGATCGTTACAGCGGCAGGTCTGATCAATGCTCTGCGCGTGGTTGACAAAAAGCTGGAAGATATCCGCGTAGTAGCGAACGGTGCAGGTGCAGCTGGTATCGCGATCATGAAGCTTTTGATTTCCATGGGCGTTAAAGAAGTGATCATGGTTGATACAAAAGGAATCGTGTACGAAGGCCGTCCATTCGGTATGAACCCAGTGAAGGAACAAATGGCGAAAATTACGAACCGCAGCATGCTACAAGGTGACCTGGCTGATGCAATGAAGGGCGCTGACGTATTCATCGGAGTATCCGTAGCTGGTGCTGTTACACAGGACATGGTTCGTTCGATGAACCGCGATCCGATCATTTTCGCTATGGCAAACCCAGTACCAGAAATCATGCCGCAAGAAGCAAAAGAAGCAGGTGCGGCAGTAATTGGTACAGGTCGTTCCGACTTCCCGAACCAAGTAAACAACGTACTGGCATTCCCGGGAATCTTCCGTGGCGCTTTGGATGTACGTGCAACAGAGATCAACGAAGAAATGAAGCTGGCTGCTGTATATGCAATCGCAGACCTGATCACGCCAGAAGAGCTTACTGCGGATAAAGTGATCCCTTCCGCATTCGATCCACGTGTAGCGCCAAACGTAGCAGCGGCAGTAGCAAAAGCAGCGATGGAAACCGGTGTTGCTCGCATCACAGTTGATCCGGAAGAAGTAAAACAAAAGACGACAAAATTGACAGCTATCTCTTACCAAGAAGCGTAAAATACTCTTTATCGAGGCATCGACGACACCCTCCGCGAAAAAACGTAGGTATTTTACAAACGTGGAGGGTGCTCCTCGTTGAAGGTACGAGTAAGGAGGATAATCGTGCTCGACTCTTCCCAAGATCGAAAGGTTTACGAAGGAATTCTCCTGCAACTTCATGAAATCATACAGGAGCAAAACTTGCGGCCCGGGGACAAGCTGCCGTCTGAGCGAGAGCTGTCCGAGCAGCTGGGAGCAGGTCGTTCCTCTGTACGAGAGGCTCTTCGGGCTCTGGAGCTGCTCGGACTCATTGAGACGCGTCGCGGGGAAGGCACCTTCCTCAAGCATTACCGACACAATCGGCTGATCGATATTCTTGGCTTTTTTATCCTACGGGATACCAAAACCAAGAAGGACTTGATCGAAATGCGGCGAATGCTAGAGCTGGATGCTGTCCGCCTAGCCTGTAGACGGGCGACTGACAAGCATTTTGATGAAATGGAACGCATCCTGGCCATTGCAGAGGAAAGAGTAGCAAGAGGCGAGGTACCTGCGGAGGAAGACTATCAGTTTCATCGTGTCATATGTCGCTCCAGTCGCAACTCGATTCTGCATCGCATCTGGACGCCTTTGGTTGAGTACAGCAACAGTATTCGTATCGAATCACTGTCGCGCGAAGGCAGAGCGAGTGCAGCACTCGTAGAGCATCGACAGATTATGGAAGCCATTCGCGAAGGCGATGTGAACGTGGCATTAGAGCGAATGAAGCAGCATTTGGAGAACAGCAAGCTATAGTTTTCCCCCAATTTGCGAGGGGCGCTGGCGCTGTGATATGATGATGCAGACCTGTATTGGACGATTGAGGAGGAAGCCAGCATGTGGACGGTCATCTACATCGCTCCTAGCGCTAAAATTGCAGAACGGATACAGCAACGTTTGACAGATGAAGGGTTTTTGGTAAAGGTTCGCGAAGGCAAGGTCTCGAAGCAATACGAGATTCTCGTGCCGGAGAGTGAACTAAACGAAGTCCGGGATGTGCTCGGCACGATCCTTCACTGAAGAGAAAGGTGGGTGTACCTGTGCTTAAAGATCTTTTTGGGAAAAAGCGTAAATTCGCTACTGTTCCTTCAGAGACACTAGCACGTGTCCCTGCTTCCACCAACATTAGCAAGGAAGCGGGTACGAAAGAAAAGGAAGTCCCTGAGGGATTGATGAATAAATGCCCACATTGTGGGACGATTCACTACTCAAAGGATTTGGAGAAGAACTTGCGCGTCTGCAAAGGCTGCCAGTTCCACTACTCTATGTCCGCTCCAGAGCGTCTGCAAGCGCTTCTGGATGATGGGGTTCTGACAGAAGAATTTGATGCCAATTTGATAACAGCCAATCCACTCGGTTTTCCTGGCTATTTGGAAAAACTGGAGCAAGATATGGCCAAAACCAATTTGAACGAGGCAATCATTACAGGCGAAGGTGTCCTGGGTGGAAATCGCATCGTGATTGGGGTCATGGATTCTCGCTTCCGTATGGCGAGTATGGGATCGGTCGTCGGGGAAAAAATCACCCGCGCAATTGAGCAAGCGATCGAACGGCGTTTGCCTTTCATTCTGTTCAGTGCATCTGGTGGAGCACGTATGCAAGAAGGCGTATTGAGCTTGATGCAAATGGCAAAAACCAGCGCAGCGTTGTCTCGATTGGATCGCGAACGCTTACTGTTTGTCTCGGTCATGACGAATCCTACATATGGTGGGGTATCAGCCAGCTTTTCTTCGTTGGGAGATTACAATATCGCAGAACCAGGAGCTATGATCGGTTTTGCTGGGCGTCGAGTCATTGAGCAAACGATCCGTCAGGAGTTGCCAAAAGACTTCCAAACAGCGGAATTCTTGTTGGAAAACGGGCAACTCGATATGGTGGTACACCGTAAGGACATGCGAAATACGCTGTCCAAACTGGTAGAGATGCACACGTCTCGGGAAGGAGTAGAAACATGGCAGGCGAGCTCTCCTTTGAAAAGCCATTAGTAGAATTACAAGATAAGATTAAAGAACTGCGCCGTTTTACTGAGGAAAAGGGAATTGATTTCTCTGACGAAGTACAGCGTCTCGAACAAAAATCAAAAGAGCTTGCTGAGCAAATTTACGGCAATTTGACTCCATGGCAACGCGTACAGCTGGCTCGTCATCCGGAACGGCCAACGACTTTGGACTATATACAACTACTTTTTACCGATTTTATCGAGGTTCATGGAGACCGTTTGTTCGGAGACGACCATTCGATTGTGGGTGGAATTGCCAAGCTGGATGGACGTCCGGTTACCGTTATCGGTCACCAAAAAGGGAAAGACACAAAAGACAACATCAAGCGCAATTTCGGGATGGCTCATCCAGAAGGCTACCGGAAGGCATTGCGTATTATGCAGCAGGCGGATAAATTCGGTCGCCCGATCATCTGCTTTATTAATACATCAGGGGCATATCCTGGAAAAGCGGCAGAAGAGCGCGGTCAGAGCGAAGCGATTGCTCGCAATCTGCGTGAAATGGCGACATTTGGCGTGCCGATTATTTGTATCGTCATCGGGGAAGGCGGAAGCGGCGGAGCCTTGGCGATCAGCGTAGGCAACCGCATCTATATGTTGGAGAATTCCTATTACTCCGTGATTGCACCGGAGAGTGCCGCTGCGATTCTGTGGAGAGATTCCAGCTTGGGCATGCGTGCAGCGGAGACGATGAAAATTACGGCACCTGATTTGTTGGAATTAGGAGTCATTGACGGAATTATTGATGAACCATTCGGAGGAGCCCATCGTGATTTGATCGCGCAGGCAGGAATGGTCAAGGCGGTCATAGCGGAACAACTAGAACAGTTGGGCCGTTTAACTCCAGATGAATTGATACAGGACCGTTACGAGAAGTTTAAACAGATCGGAGAATTCGCCTCCCTGTAAGAAACAGGGGGCGTTTTTTTCTTTTTTCTCCGAGGAAAATCTGCTACAATCGAAGTCGAATGAAAGAGTTATCAGAGCTTTCAAAAAGTATGGCACATATCTTTCGAGTGTATAACAGATATGAAGATTTGAGTGATACAGCATGTTTCATACAAAGTATGGTACATACTGTTTCCGTTAAATGACATGCTAAAGACGATACGATTGGAGAGGTGGATTCCATGCGGAAACTTGCAGTTCTCACTAGCGGTGGAGATTCTCCTGGAATGAATGCCGCAGTCCGGGCGGCTGTACGTCGTGCTCATTTTCACGAGGTACAAATGTTTGGGGTTTACCACGGATACGAAGGGCTGATGAGGGGAGATATCAAGGAGATGTCTCTGGGCTCTGTTGGGGATATTATCCAACGGGGAGGAACCATTCTCTACTCTGCTCGGAGTGAAGCGTTCAAGACGGAAGCCGGACAGCAAAGAGCGGTGGAACAATTACGTGCTCATGAAATTGAGGGTCTGATTGTGATTGGGGGAGACGGGTCGTTTCGAGGTGCACAGAAGCTGACCGAAAAAGGCTTCCCGACTATTGGCGTACCGGGTACGATTGATAATGATATTCCATGCACTGATTTCACGATCGGGTTTGATACCGCATTGAATACCGTTGTGGAAGCGATCGATAAAATCCGTGATACGGCCACCTCGCATGAACGCACGTACATTATTGAGGTAATGGGGCGAGACGCTGGCGACTTGGCATTGTGGGCAGGGCTTGCAGCTGGTGCCGAGTCCATTATTATCCCGGAAGCGTCGCAGGAGATGGACGACATTATTGAGCGTCTGCATGCAGGACAACGCCGTGGCAAAAAGCATTCCATCATCATTGTGGCGGAAGGGGTAGGAAGTGCCACTTCTTACGCTGAAGCGATCACGAAAGAGACAGGCTGGGAGACTCGCGTGACGGTACTCGGTCACATTCAGCGTGGTGGTTCGCCTACTGCGATGGACCGAATGCTGGCGAGCCGAATGGGTGCCGCAGCTGTCGATTTGTTGCTGGAAGGCAAGCAGGACCGAATGGTTGGGATTCAGAACAACCAGATCGTGGATGTTGATTTTCAGGAAGCATTGGCGAAAAAGCATCAATTGGATTTATCCATTTATCAATTGGCGCGCACGCTATCTATATAAAACTGACATTTTTTACGAGTGCTGAGGAGGCTTACATCCTATGTTAAGGAAAGCAAAAATTGTATGTACCATCGGACCTGCGAGTGAATCGGTCGAAACGCTGAAAAAACTGATCGAAGCAGGAATGAACGTAGCGCGTTTGAATTTCTCGCACGGTTCCCATGAGGAGCATGCAGCGCGAATTGTAAACATTCGTCAGGCATCAAAAGAAACTGGGAAACCCGTTGCAATCCTGTTGGATACAAAAGGTCCTGAAATTCGCACGGGTACGCTTGCAGTAGATGCAGTCGAGCTCGTAGAAGGAAATACGCTGATCCTCACCACTGAAGAAATAGCGGGTACCGCAGAGCGCGTCTCCATTACGTATCCAGAATTGCCTCGTGATGTAAATATCGGTGATACGATTTTGATCGACGACGGTTTGATCGGGTTGACAGTACAGGAAGTGAGTGACACCGAAATCGTCTGCTTGATCAAAAACGGTGGAACACTGAAGAGCAAAAAAGGCGTCAATGTTCCTGGTGTCAAAATCAACTTGCCAGGTATCACAGAAAAGGATGCACAGGATATCGAATTCGGTATTGAACAAGGAGTCGATTTCATTGCGGCTTCCTTCGTTCGAAAAGCATCGGATATCTTGGAGATTCGCCAAATCCTGGAGCGCCATAACGTGCGTATCGATATTATCGCGAAAATCGAAAACCAGGAAGGCGTCGATAACGTAGACGAGATTCTGGTAGTAACAGATGGAATCATGGTTGCGCGCGGTGATTTGGGCGTAGAGATCCCGGCAGAAGAAGTACCACTTGTTCAGAAGAAGCTGATCAAGAAGTGTAACGAGCTCGCGAAGCCAGTCATCACGGCGACACAAATGCTTGATTCTATGCAGCGCAACCCACGTCCAACACGTGCGGAAGCGAGTGACGTTGCGAACGCCATTTTTGACGGTACGGACGCAATCATGCTCTCCGGAGAGACGGCTGCCGGTAAATACCCGGTTGAGTCTGTCGAGACCATGGTGCGTATCGCTGTACGTGCAGAGCAAGAGCTGAATTATCGCGAGATCTTGTATGCACAAGCACAGCTCAAACAAGTGACGATTACCGATGCCATCAGCCAAGCTGTATCCAATGCAGCATTGGATCTGGACGCAGCGGCAATTATTACAGCGACCGAAAGCGGACACACAGCTCGCATGGTATCAAAGTTCCGTCCAAAAGCACCAATCGTGGCTGTAACGCCACATGAAGCGATTATTCGCCGTCTTGCACTCGTAAATGGCGTGTATCCGGTGAAGGGCGAAATGGCAAACACAACTGATGAAATGCTGGAGATGTCTGTTCAAGAGGCGCTTGATGCAGGCTTCGTTCGTCATGGCGATCTCGTTGTGATCACAGCAGGCGTACCTGTGCGTGAAGTTGGGACAACAAATCTGATGAAAATCCACGTCATTGGCGATGTAGTAGCAAAAGGACAAGGAATCGGCCGAAAAGTTGTCACAAACAAGGTAGTGATTGCTAGATCAGCGGAAGAGGCACTGGCAAAGGTAGAAGAAGGAGCAATTCTGGTAACCATCGGTACCGACTCCGATATGATTGAGGCGTTTGGCAAGGCTGGAGCGGTGATTTGCGAAGAGGGCGGACTTACCTCTCACGCAGCCATCGTAGGCCTGAATCTCGGCATTCCAGTCATCGTAGGAGTGCAATTTGCTACGGATGTATTGAAGGACGGACAAATTGTAACAGTAGATTCCGAACGCGGGCATATTTATTCGGGACACGCCCGGATTCTGTAGGTAAAACTATTTATATTTCATGGAGAATGCCTCTGAAGGGTGACTAAGCGTCACCCTTTTTTGGCTTGTGTAAAAAGGAGAAGCCGACGAACTACCTGATAAGTTTTACCAGATAACGGTGATTATTAGGTGGTGCAAAGCGAGTGGGAATCTGTTAAAATCGGTCGGTGGCTTTGTGTCAGGACGGATGAAATCCATACGTTCGGTATTTCCAAATCATGACAGAATGGGTGTTGTAGCGCTCGGTGACAGGAAAAGGCTGAACATAAAACTGTCTTTCTGTACGTCTAATGTTCGGGATTTTGTGTCAAGTGTTTTTTTTAGGGTAAACACAACATCTAGTATTGTCGAAAATTATTTCGCACAATATATAGGTAAAACTATTGAGTTTTACAGATAAAGATAGGTAAACTAGAGAGGAAAGATTTGAAGGAGGAACGATATGCTGGCGACTGAAACCGTATCCCGAACACAATTTTTGCGGGATGAATTCTTAGATCAATATCCTGATTTTCCGAACCATATGAGTCCTCTGGGACAATTTGTTTACTACCGTACTTATTCTCGTTTTGTACCGGAAAAAGGAAGACGTGAAACGTGGAAAGAAACTTGCCGCCGCTCGGTGGATTACAATATTAAGCTGGCTTATCAGCATTTGAACAAAATCGGAATGTACGCCGATTCTCGCGCAATGGAAAAAGAGGCAGAAGGTTTGTTTGACAACATGTTTAACCTTCGTCAGTTTTTGTCTGGCCGTACCTTGTGGGTTGGCGGTGCAGACAACGGCGTAGCGGATTTGTATCCGTTGGCGAACTTCAACTGCTCTTTCCTGAACATCAAGTCTTGGGATGACTTGGGCGATTTGTTCTACCTTCTCTTGGTAGGAACTGGCGTAGGCTTCAAATGCACGAAGGAAATGGCTGCTGGACTGGGCCCGATTCGCACGAATGTTTCGCTGCTTTCTTCTGAATACAGACCGCTGCCAAAGCATCAGCGCCTGGAGCGTTCTGAGCTGAATGTACTAGATAACGGCTTTGCCAAAATTTATGTAGGTGACAGTAAAGAAGGCTGGGTAGAATCCCTACGTCTCTACCTGCAAATTTTGACAGATTCCACCTACGAGCACATTCACACCGTGAAAATTTCTTATAACAGCGTGCGTCCGAAAGGCGAGCGACTGAAGCGTTTTGGCGGTACTGCTAGTGGTCATGAGCCGCTTCGCGAAATGTTTGAAGGAATCGATAAAGTGTTGAAAAACCAAATCGACCAGCATTTGGCACCAATCGAGAGTGATGAAAAAGGATACGGTAAAATCCGTCCGATACATATTCTCGACATTGGAAACCTCATCGGAGCAAACGTCGTCGTAGGTGGCGTGCGCCGTACAGCGGAAATTTTCCTGTTTGATCACGATGACTACGAGTGCATGCTGGCGAAATACGGCATCAACGGCTTCTGGACTGAGGATCAGCTGAACCATCACCGTCGTGTGGGCGAGCTGTTGGGAGAGCACAAGCCTGTATGGTTTGACAGCATCCAAAATGTAGGAGACGGACGCTTTGGTCTGGATCACCGCCGCATGTCCAACAACTCTATTGCCTTTACTAAACAACCAACCAAGCCATTCTTGAACCTCGTGTTCACTTTGATGCAATTGGAAGGCGAACCGGGCTTCATCAACCTGGAAGAAGCAAACCGTCGTCGTCCAAATGCAGAGGGCTTGAACCCTTGTGCAGAAATCCTGCTCGATTCTTATGGCGTCTGCAACCTGACGACAGTCAATCTGGTTGAATTCGTGAAGGATCGCGAGGATGGCTCCAAATATCTGGATCTCGATGGCTTGCTCGAAGCACAACGCAAATCTGCTCGTGCCGGTCTGCGCATGACGCTGGTTACGTTGGAGCTGCCGCATTGGGATACCGTTCAACAGCGTGACCGTTTGCTCGGAACTTCCCTCACAGGTGTGAAGGATGCGCTGGCATCCCTTGGCTATACAGAAGAGCAAGAGCTCGAATTGCTGCGCCAGCTGGGCGATGCTGCTCGTGACGAGGCAAACCGTTATGCGTATGAGCTGCGTGTGAACTCCCCGCTCTTGGTAACGACAGTGAAGCCGGAAGGTACGCTGTCTCAGGTAGCTGGTGGTGTCTCCAGCGGTCTGCACTGGTCCCATTCGCCGTACTACATCCGCCGCATTCGCATCAATGCTGAGGATCCATTGGCAAAAGCAGTACAAGCTCTTGGCTGGACAGTCAACCCAGAGGTAGGAACACCAGGCGAAACGTATGAAGAGCGCATGGCAAATGCACGTACACTCGTAATCGATTTCCCTGTGGCATCAGGTGCAGAAGAAACAAAGAACGAAGTAAGTGCAAAACGCCAATTCGATACGTACTTCCGTTTCCAGAAAGAATATACCGAGCACAACTCTTCGAACACCATTACGGTACGCAAGGAAGAGTGGGCAGAAGTAGAAGACATCGTTTACGATAACTGGGATAATTTCGTAGGTGTATCCTTCTTGCAATTGGATGGAGGAAACTACCAATTAGCTCCATATGAAGAGTGCACCAAAGAACAGTACGAGGCATTGAAGCAGTCCATGAAGCCATTTGATCCTGCGATTTTGCAGCAGTATGAAACCGGCGGCGAGGCTGATCTGTCCACGGCTGAATCTTGCGAGGGCGGAGCTTGCCCGATTCGTTAAGCGATCCGAATTATATAAGACAGGGGGAGGCTGCAAAAAGCAGTCTGCCTCTGTTTTTTTATGTGGCTGCGGTGGAGAGAAGAATATTTCCAGTCTAGGCTCCAGGCTCCGTCCTGCTGGGGGCTGGGACTGCCCGCTCCGAAGGGANNAGTGGTAGCCGCTACGTCGTGTGGGCACGGTTGCGTTTCTTTTGCCCGCGAATCCCTTCTACGCTTGGTTGGACTCCACAAGTCGCTACGTCTGGAAATATTCTTCTCTAGCGTAACTGATGACATTTCTTCATTCACTTAAATCTTTAAAAGCCCGTTTAAACACGGAAAGCTCGTAGAGGAAACAGGAGAAATAAGCGAAGATCTTAGGGACACCGACCGAGACGGAATGCAAAAAGCGAAACACGCTCTTAAGCGTCCACCTCTGAGCCAGCAACCTGAATGGACCACTTTGGACGCGGTTTCGCTTTTTGCATGGAGTCGTGCAGTCAATCCCACAGCGGGTGGACCTAGAAGCTGAGCGTTTTCTCCTGTTTCCTCCCCGCGACTACAGCCACGTACGGCACTGGTCTTATATCAATGAGCCTCGAGTAGGGGGACTATGGTACAATCATTCTATAGAGAAAGGAGCGATCCAAAATGACTCCCATTATTCATTCCCATCGATTGCGTGTCCGCTATGGCGAAACCGATCAGATGGGTGTGGTCTACCATACGAATTATTTGAACTGGTTTGAAGTAGGAAGAACAGAATTGATTCGCCATGCGGGGATCACCTATCGTGAGCTGGAGGAAAAAGGCGTTCTCTTGCCTGTCACAGATGCGAACATCTCTTACAAACAGCCCGCCCGCTATGACGATGAAGTAGAGATATGGACGCGTGTAAAAGAGATCAGTCCTGTCCGTCTCACTTTTGCTTACGAGATTGTTAGATTGCCTGACCAACAGCTGTTGGTGTCAGGAGAGACGATGCATGTATTTACCAACACAGCTTTGAAGCCGATTCGCTTGTCGCGAGCGGTGCCTGACATCTATGATTGGTTGGACTCTCAGCATAAAGGAGGGGAATAGGCATGTTCCGCTTTTTTGCCATTCTGTTTGTCGTTGCGTTTGGTTTAGAGCTTTGGGGGCTTATTACCATTGGTTCTTGGATCGGCGGCTGGAATACAGTCGTGCTGGTCATTCTTACGGGGATCTTGGGAGCTTGGCTTGCGAAGCAGCAGGGGATGCAAGTATTTCGCATGGTCCAGCACCAGTTGTCGCGTGGGCAAATGCCTACGGATTCGCTCATCGATGGTGTTTTGATTTTAATCGGCGGCATTTTGCTCTTGTTGCCTGGATTCGTTACGGATGTGATTGGACTGGTCTTCCTCATTCCGTACACGAGGATGATTATTCGTCATCTCTTGAAGCGCTGGCTGTGGAACCTCATCTCGTCTGGCCGTGTTCAATTGTTTTTCCGCCGCTAATACACAGATATTCTCTATAAAAAAGAACCGCTCCGAGCTATGTACAAGCTGCTCGCAAGCGGTTCTTTTTACATGGGGTCAGGTTTTCTTCCCGCGGATGTAGCCCCATACATCGACGAAGACGTTGGCTTTTACCAAAGCATTGATCAAGACGAGTGAAACAGGTCCGATGATCAAGCCCAAGAATCCGAACAGCTGGAGGCCGACAAACAGCGCGACCAGCGTCAGGAGCGGGTCGAGACCGACGTTTTCGGCAACGACTTTTGGCTCGATAATTTGACGGAAAATCAAGACGACCCCGTACAAAATGGACAAGCCGATGACCATCGTGTAATTGCCTTTGAAAAACATGTAGATGATCCAAGGGACGAAGACGGTCCCTGTCCCAAGATAAGGCAAGAGATCGACCAAGCCCGTGATCAAGCCAATCGTAATCGCGTACTCGACACGCATGAACAACAGGCCAATAATCACAATGGCAGCGGTTAAGGAGATGAGAGTCAACTGCGCCTTGACGAACCCAAACAAGGCATTGCGCAAATCGATGAAAATTTGATCGAGACGGCTGTTTACTCCTTTTGGCAAAAGACGGCGAGCCCGTTCTTCCCAAAGAGCAAAATCTTTAGAGATAAAGAAGGCACCCATGATGGAAATGACGGAAACTGTTGCCATATTAGGGAGTGAGACAAGCAGGTTTTTCAATCCATCCAGGAATTTGACGATCAGGTTCTGCCCGACATTCGTGATAGTCGAGATCGCGCTGCCTACCGTATTGGTGAGCTTCTCTTGATATCCTGGATCAAGCTGATCATAAAACCACTGAATCTGATTGTACAGCCCCATTAAAAAGTCTTGAGAAATCGTAGTTTGCAAATAATGGGCCAGCTCCTGTGCAACGACTGGCAAACGCTTGGCCAGCTCTCCGATTTCCACGACCGTTTCCGTGATAATCAGTGTGACCACTCCGCCAGCGAGCAGCATCAAAACCAAGAGCGCGATAATGACCGAAAGCCAGCGTGGAATCCGGAACTTTCTAGTCATGAACGTAACTGGTTTGTTGATGATGAGCGCAATGATTAAAGCGATTAGAAATGGGTACAGTAAGGGTGTTGCATGTTGGAATACCCAAATCCCTACATAGACAAGCAGGCAAACCCATAACAATCGAATGATTTGAAAGAGGCGCTCTACCCAGTTTTCCTGATTCAAACGATTTCTCCTTTCCGCCGCGAAGGTGCGAACCTAATACTGATATTTCTATTATGCAGCATGCCTGATAGGTGGAGCAAGAATCGCGAAAAAACAAAACTCCGTTTCACCCTTCGAAACATTTTTTCGCTAACCTTATTCACAAAATCGCAATAATCTTTTATAATTGGGTCGTCTTAGTGGATTCTTTTCTCTCGCCTCTCCCCTTTAACGAGCGTCATTTTCATGTACGACCTTGTGAGGATTTGCGTGGATACATTCCCTGTCAAGAGTGGTGGATGAAAGAAACCGCTGCTTACAATTTCATAGATAAGATGTTCAAAAAGTCGTCTTTTTGGACTTGATCAGGGCGTTTATCAGTCATGGCGGACAAGCGAAGACTAGATAAGCACTACTACTTGAGTGGAAAAGGAGAGGGAGTTCTATGACAACTACTCGTGGACTTGAAGGCGTTGTTGCCGCTCAATCATCCATCTGTTCGATCGTCGATGGGGTTCTTTGCTATGGCGGGATCAACATCGATGAGCTGGCAGAACATGCAACTTTTGAAGAGGTTGTATATTTGCTCTGGCATGGAGCGTTACCGAAGCGTGATCAGCTGGACGCTTTGAAAAAACAATTGGGTGAAAATGCAGCAGTGGCTAAAGAAGTGCTGGAAAGCATTCGCCACTATCCAAAAGGCGTACACCCAATGGCGGCGTTGCGCACAGCTGTCTCTTCGTTAGCGCTCTACGACACAGAAGCGCAAGATATGTCTCCTGAAGCCAACTATCGGAAATCTATCCGTCTGATGGCACAAACTCCTACCTTGATCGCTGCTTACGAGCGTATGCGTAAAGGTTTGGAGCCAGTAGCTCCACGTGCAGATTTCACGATTGCACAAAACTTCCTCTACATGCTCACAGGACAAGAGCCAACAGAAACAGCAGTAAAAGCGTTTGACGTTGCCCTGATCCTGCATGCTGACCATGAGTTTAACGCATCTACATTCTCTGCTCGCGTAACTGTTGCGACTCTGACCGACATTTATTCCGGTATCGTGTCTGCAATCGGTACGCTCAAAGGCCCTCTGCATGGAGGCGCTAATGAAGCAGTAGCGAAAATGCTGAACGAAATCGGCGGCATGGCCAACGTAGAATCCTACATCCGCACTAAGCTGGATAACAAGGAAAAAATCATGGGCTTCGGACACCGTGTATACAAAGACGGTGACCCACGTGCGAAATGGCTGAAAGAAATGTCTAAAGCACTGACCGCGCAAATCGGTCGCCCTGAGCTGTTTGAGATGTCTGTGAAGATCGATGAAATGATTTCCGGTGAAAAAGGATTGAAGCCAAACGTTGACTTCTACTCCGCATCTGTTTACATTTCACTCGGCCTCGAAACGGACCTGTTCACACCGATTTTTGCTATCAGCCGTATGTCCGGCTGGACAGCACACATCATGGAACAGTATGAAAATAATCGTCTGATCCGTCCTCGTGCGGATTACACCGGTCCGGTCAACCAACATTACGTTCCAATTGACCGCCGCTAAGAACTCGCTATTTTCGAGCGTGGAGGGCAGGTGGTCAGCCAAGCTGATCGCTCCTGAGCGCAAGCTTGAGAACTACCACAACAGAGTGGTAGTTCTCCTACGTCTGGAAATATTCATAATCACCAAATATATATAACACTGGAGGGATTTTTTGTGTTTAAAAACCTGACGCAACCAACTGTAGGCGAAAAAATTACTGTGGATAACGGTAAACTGGTAGTTCCAAACAATCCGATCATTCCTTTCATCGAGGGTGACGGTACTGGCCCTGACATTTGGAAAGCTTCCGTTCGCGTTCTGGATGCAGCTGTAGAAAAAGCTTACAAAGGCGAGAAGAAAATCGCTTGGTTCGAAGTATTCGCAGGTGAAAAATCCTTCAACCAATACAGCGAGTGGCTGCCAGAAGATACGCTGACTGCTGTTCGTGAATACCTGATCGCAATCAAAGGTCCTCTGACTACACCAGTAGGCGGCGGTATCCGTTCTATCAACGTAGCACTGCGTCAAGAGCTGGATCTGTATGCTTGCGTACGTCCTGTTCAATACTTCGATGGCGTTCCATCCCCAGTGAAACATCCTGAATTGACAGACATGGTAATCTTCCGCGAGAACACTGAAGACATCTACGCTGGTGTTGAGTGGGCTGAAGGTACTCCAGAAGTGAAAAAAGTTATCGACTTCCTGCAAAACGAAATGGGCGTGAAGAAAATCCGCTTCCCAGAAACTTCTGGTATCGGTATCAAGCCTGTTTCCAAAGATGGTACAGAGCGTCTGGTTCGTGCAGCGATCGAATATGCAATTGACAACAAGCGCAAATCCGTTACCCTCGTTCACAAAGGTAACATCATGAAGTTCACGGAAGGTGCGTTCAAAAGCTGGGGTTATGCACTGGCTGAAGCAGAATACGGCGACAAAGTGTTCACTTGGGCACAATACGATCGTATCAAAGCTGAAGGCGGCGACGCTGACAAAGCACAAAAAGAAGCAGAAGCAGCTGGCAAAATCATCGTGAAAGATGTAATTGCTGACGCGTTCCTGCAACAAATCCTGACTCGTCCAGCTGAGTATGATGTAGTAGCAACCCTCAACCTGAACGGTGACTATGTATCTGATGCATTGGCTGCACAAGTAGGCGGTATCGGTATTGCTCCAGGTGCAAACATCAACTACCTGACTGGCCATGCGATCTTCGAAGCAACTCATGGTACAGCTCCGAAATACGCTGGTCTGGACAAAGTAAACCCATCCTCCGTGATCCTGTCCGGAGAAATGATGCTGCGTCACCTGGGCTGGAACGAAGCAGCTGATCTGATCATCAACTCCATGGAAAAAACCATCTCCGCGAAAACAGTAACATACGATTTCGCTCGTCTGATGGAAGGAGCACAAGAACTGAAATGCTCCGAGTTTGCTGACGCTCTGATTCAAAACATGTAAGATAGATTTGGGCACAAATTTTTACACTTACATTTTTGGAGGGGAATCGTTCATGGCATTCAACCGTAAAAAAATCGCTGTTATCGGTAGTGGCTTCACTGGTGCAACAACTGCATTCATTTTGGGGCAAAAAGAACTGGGCGACATCGTATTGGTTGACATTCCGCAACTGGAGAACCCAACAAAAGGTAAAGCGCTCGACATGATGGAATCCTCGCCAGTATTAGGCTTTGATGCAAGCATCACAGGTACTGCCAACTATGAAGACATCAAAGATGCTGATCTCGTCATCATCACAGCAGGTATTGCCCGCAAGCCTGGCATGTCCCGCGATGACCTGGTTAACACCAATGCTGGCATTATGAAATCTGTTGCAGAGCAAGTAAAAACATATGCACCAAACTCTATCGTGCTTGTACTGTCCAACCCAGTTGACGCGATGACGTACACCTTCTTCAAAACGTCCGGCTTTCCAAAAGAGCGCGTAATCGGTCAATCCGGCGTTCTGGATACAGCTCGCTTCCGTACCTTCGTGGCGATGGAGTTGAACGTATCTGTAGAAGACGTAACGGGCTTCGTTCTGGGTGGTCACGGTGATGACATGGTTCCTTTGGTTCGCTACTCTTATGCTGGTGGTATCCCATTGGAAAAATTAATCCCGAAAGACCGTCTGGATGCGATTGTAGAGCGTACCCGCAAGGGCGGTGGTGAGATCGTAAACCTTCTGGGGAACGGATCAGCTTACTATGCACCTGCGGCTTCCTTGGTACAAATGGCTGAAGCCATCATCAAGGACAAAAAACGCATTCTGCCATCCATTGCTCTTCTCCAAGGAGAGTACGGCTACAACGATCTCTACCTGGGTGTACCGACCCTGCTCGGCGCAAACGGGATCGAAAAAGTGATCGAATTGGATCTGACTGCCGAAGAGAAAGCAGCGCTCGACAAATCTGCTGACTCCGTACGCAGCGTAATGGCTGTTTTGAAATAAGATCAATACATGTAAGACGCCTTTCTTTGGGAAGGCGTCTTTTTCTTGTCAAAGTGGCTCTAGTGGGGGGAAGAAGCGAATTTCCAGTCTGCGCTTCGGCCTCCGCCCCGCAAGGGGGATTGACTGTCCGCTTCGGAATAAATGGCGGGAGCGCTTCAAACGCAGATGTTTCGAGGAGGTAGTCCATGAGTGAAGCTGAAATTCCCCGCCATTTATTCCTACGCTGAGATGGGCTCCAGAGGCGCTTGGACTGGAAATTCGCTTCTTCTACGCAGCTTTTGGCTATTTATAAAAAGCGCTCAAGGAAAAAACGTGTGGGTTAGCTGGAAAATTTCTTTGAGTCCACTTGCAAAACGTAGTAAAAGCAATACATACATCCACAGCTGTCCGAAAGCACTGTCACATGTTTGGAAGGAGACCGCCCGAACGTAGAGAGGATATAGGCGACTGGAAAACATGTGGCAGGGCTTCTCCCGACCACAACAGTTAGAAGACCTTTTTCATGTAGATACCTTTACCTAAAAGAGGAATACTATTGCCAAGCAAGTAAGGTTCTATGAGCGCATTCGGCATGTCTTTACAAAAAAATTACTTGTTTTCCGCAATGAGCATTGGCAGACTGAGTATTGTAGAGAGAAGTATTTTTCAGGGGACGTAGGTTAGAAAATCGAGCGCAAGCATTGCAACGCTAGGGGGAAACAGACAGATGATCAAAGTATTGGTAGTGGATGACGAAGCTTCTATTGTAAAGCTATTGCAATTTAATCTTGAAAAATCAGGATTTCAGGTCGTAACTGCTTTTGACGGTAAACAGGCCTTGGAAATGGTGAAGAGCGAGCAGCCAGATTTTATCATTCTTGATTTGATGCTTCCCAAGATGGATGGAATGGACGTGTGCAAAACCTTGCGTCAAGAACGCAATAATACGCCGATCTTGATGCTTACAGCGAAAGATGATGAGCTCGACAAGATTTTGGGGCTTGAGCTTGGTGCCGATGATTATTTGACAAAGCCTTTTAGCCCGAGAGAAGTAATTGCCCGCGTGAAAGCAATCCTGCGCAGGTTTCAGAACACGCCAGAAGCGACTACTGCGCCTCAAGAGGTGTTGCTCCAATTTGGAGATATTCGCATCTACCCGGAGAAGTACGAGGTGTTTTGCAAAGACGTCAAGGTCGAGCTGACGCCAAAGGAATTCGAGTTGCTCAACTATTTAGCGAGCCATCAAGGGCGTGTACTGACGCGCGATCAATTGTTGAACGCTGTTTGGAACTACGATTTTATCGGGGATTCTCGAATCGTGGACGTGCATGTCAGCCATTTGCGCGAAAAGCTTGAGGATGACACGAAGAACCCGAAATACATCAAAACAGTTCGCGGATTAGGATACAAACTGGAAGGATAACGGAGGATTTACCTTGACTCGCTTTCGAATCAAACTCACTTTGACTATTTTGGGTTTAATCTCTCTCGTACTATTGGTGATGGGGATGTATTTTGCCAAAGTGCTGGAGAATTCCTACCTCCAATCACTGAATGAGCTATTGTCCCGCGAGTCGAAGCTCATTGCTCAGGCTGTCCGTATCCCGAATGTCTTTACCGATAAGGCGACGTTAGCGGATCGGGTCACACAAGTAGCGCCAACGGATGAAGTACGGATCACCATTATCGACAAGGATGGTCAGGTGATGTACGACAACTCCTCCCACACGGAAGAGATGGAAAACCACCATGACCGACCAGAGATGAAGGCAGCGTTACAAGGAGAAACAGGGATTTCCCGCCGTTTCAGTGAGACGCTCGGCTATGACATGATGTACGTTGCAGTACCTGTTGAACTGAACAACGAAATATTCGGTGTTGTTCGTTCAGCGATGTCGATGAAAGATATTACCGATACGATCCACAAAATGTGGTACAGCTTGCTCACTGGTTTATTGGTTACTTTGGTAGTCGGATCGATTGTCGTTTCTCGCATTTCCTTTTCCATTATTCGTCCGATCGAGGAGATCACCCGGGTAGCCCGCAACATTACACAGCGCCAATATGAGAGCCGTGTGAGAATCAAAGCAAAGGACGAGATCGGTCAGCTTGCAGGCGCGATTAACTTCATGGCATCGAGCCTGGAGCAGCAGATGTACGAAATCTCGGAGAATCAGCAGCGACTGGCAGGGGTGCTGACCAATATGACGAGTGGCGTGATTTTCATTTCAGAACAACGTCGGATCATGCTGGTCAATCCAGCCGTTGAAAAGCTGTTGGGCACTGCTGGACATGAGATCGTAGGGAAGCTGCATATCGAGGCAGGCAAAAGCTTTGGGCTCAGCCAATACATCGACAGGTGCCTCGACAGAAGCGAGAAGTTCCGCCAAGAGGTGCACATCTATTACCCGCAGGAGCGCATCCTTGACGTCAATTTTGCTCCCTACATTAACTTCAAGGGGGAGTCGAGGGGGGTGGTCGTGGTGCTGCATGACATCACCGACATTCGCCGCCTAGAGAAGATGCGCAGTGACTTCGTGGCAAACGTATCGCATGAGCTACGCACGCCGATTACCTCGATCAAGGGCTTCACGGAGACCTTGCTTGAAGGGGCGATGCAGGACGAAGAAACATGTCGCAACTTCCTGCAAATCATCTCGGATGAGAGCGAGCGGCTCTACCGAATGATCCGCGATATTTTAGATCTTTCCAAAATCGAGCAAAAGCGAATCCCATTGCATCTGAGTCAGGTTCACTTGCAGGATTTGATCAGCTCGGCAGTTGCTATCATGCATGACCAGGCACAGCGCAAGGAATTGACGATCACGCTCCCTTCACCGAAGCCAGATATTTGGCTGATGACGGATAAGGATTGCTTGCAGCAGATCATCTTGAATCTGTTGGCGAACGCGATCGCCTATACGCCAGAAGGTGGAAAAATCAACATTAAGACAGAAGCAGACAGCGAAAACATCACCATTCAAGTCATGGATACCGGGATCGGCATTCCGGAAAAGGAACTCACGCGTATCTTTGAGCGGTTTTATCGCGTAGACAAGGCCCGCAGCCGCGATTCAGGTGGAACAGGTTTGGGCCTCGCAATTGTGAAGCATCTCGTGGAAAATTTGCACGGACATATTAGTGTGGAGAGCAGGGAAGGAAGAGGGACAACCTTCACTGTTACGCTTCCCCTTACCTAAAACAACAACTGAAAAAACATTTACACAAACAAAATAGTAGCTTTACTTCTACAATACAATCGCCTTGTACCATTTGACATGTCAGACACTAGAAGGGGGAAGAGGGAAATGTCACGGCACGCTTTTGAAGAACAGCAGGATGTACTGCACCGCAAGCTCATGACGATGGGTACGTTGGTGGAAGAAGCCATTCATAAATCCATTAAGAGTCTGGTTGAGCGGGATGCCCAACTGGCTGAACAGGTTATCGCAAGTGATCCTGTGATCAATGAGTTGGAGCAAGAAATACAGAGCGATTGCTTCCGTCTCATTGCGCTGCAACAGCCAGTCGGAGGTGACTTGCGACGCTTGGGAACAATGTTGAAGCTGGTGACGGATTTGGAGCGAATGGGTGATCATGCCGTTTCCATTGCCAAGACGACCCGACGCTTGATGGCGGACCCATACGTGAAACCCCTCATCGATATTCCGATGATGGCTGATCACGTCAAGGCGATGGTGCGAGATTGCTTAAATGCGTATATTGCACGTAACAAAGAAGCGGCAGAAGAGATTGCCTCACGCGACGACATTGTTGATAAATTGTACTCCACGATTTTCCATGATCTGATTGAATTGATGACGAAAAACAGTCAGGCCATTTCGCAAGGAACGCATTTGCTCTTGGTCGCGCAATATTTGGAACGGATTGCCGATCATGTTACGAACATCTGCGAATGGATTATTTATATGTCTACTGGTAAAATGACGGATTTGAATAAATAATACCCGAATGACAAAAAGCCGCTGTGAGCTATGAATATTAGCTGGCAGCGGTTTTTTTACGGTTGTAGACAGACGCCTATTCTCCCTTTTGTGCATACAATACATCGATTCAATGGCACTAGAAGAAGTACAGGAGGGAAAGGCAATGGCCACAAAAGTTCGCCATATATATGCCGCAGGGAATACCGCGCGAGGATACAAGACGTTTTATGACTCCGTATTGGAAGGCTTGGAGCGCGTCTATATTTTGACAGGGACAGTGGAAGGAATTACCTCACCGCTCATAGAGGCGATTGGCAATCAAATAGCACGAGAGACAGATGAAGTAGAGTGGATTCATTCGCCTTTTGTGAACGGGCAGTTTGATGGTGTTATTTTTCCAAAGTATAAAGTGGCGATCATGGATGGAAGCTATCCACGGATTTGGAGACCCGCTTCTCCGGGTGTAAAGGAAATTCAGGTTAATTTGCAGTCGATGCTCAACATTGATCAGCTAGTGGATGACAAAGACCAGATTGCCAGTTGGTACGAAGAGATTTTTAGGAAGAGTGAAGAGGCATATCAAGCTTTTGGCGAGGCGCTGCGCATCCACGATGAGTGGGAGGCTCCCTACATTGAGCACCTCAACAGAGAAGAAGCCAATCGCGTCACGGAAGAAGTAAAAGCCTTGTTCTTCGGAGAGGAACAACTGGAAAAGAAAGCAAAGGTACGGCGTATGTATTTGGGGGCAGCGACACCGCAGGGGCCCGTAGATCATATCATGAAGCTGACCGACCATTTGGAGAAGCGCTACTTCATAAAGGGCAGACCAGGCTCTGGCAAGTCCACTATGCTGAAAAAGTTGGTGGAGGAAGCCAAAACACGCGGCTTTGACGTGGAAGTGTACCACTGTGGGCTAGACCCGCACAGCCTTGATATGGTCATTATTCCTGAGAAGGGCCTTGCTATTTTTGACAGCACCGCACCCCATGAGTATTTTCCAAGCAAAGATACAGATGAGGTTATCGATATGTATGAACGGGCAATTGAACAAGGCACAGATGAGGTATATGAAGAAGAATTAATGGATATTCAAGTGAGATACAAGCAAAAAGTGAAAGAAGCAACGGCGAATCTTCTCGCTGCCAAGGAGCTGCGCGACCAGTTGAACAAAGCTTACCAGGACGCGGTGGATCAGCAGCGTCTCAAGGCAGTTACGCAAGCGATCGTCAGCAGACTGACGAAGATGAGCTAATCGTATTCAAGTCGTAGAATGAAACCCGTTCGACTGCTCATACTACAATAACGGAAGATGATCGTTGTTGGAGAATGGAGGTGAGCAGCCGGATGGGTTTTGCTATGACGTTGGCTCTGTTACTGTTAATCAATCCCCTCGACCCAACGAATTTTTTGCAGATAGAGATGGAGGGCAAGACGGTAGCTATGCTCAATCGGGCTGATTATTCTCTTCCCTTTGATGGCGTTCCTTTAGTCGATGACAGCAAGCTTGCGCGAATGGTGGAAGAGTTGGCAAAAAAAGCGTACATCGAGCCAATCAATGCAACGATTAATAACGCCGGGGCCATTGTTCCAGAAGTCAAGGGAAGAAGGCTAGATGACCTGGCATTTCGCGCGCGTTTTTACGATTATTTTTACGGTACGGGAGCCGCAAGCATGAATGTTAGCTATAAAGAGGTATTCCCGAAGGTAGACAAGACTCTTATCAGTCAGGTTCGGAAAAAAAGGATCGGACAATATGCGACCTATTTCAATGCAGGCAACCGAAATCGCGTACACAACATCAAGCTCGCCGCACAGGCGATTAACAATTATGTGGTATTGCCAGGAGAAGTTTTTTCTTTTAATAAGGTAGTGGGCAAGCGTACGAAAGAAAAAGGGTATTTGCAGGCGCCTATCATAGTCAGGGGAGAGCTGTCGGAAGGCATCGGGGGAGGAATCTGCCAAGTATCGTCTACGTTGTTCAATGCGGTAGACCAGGCAGGCTTGCACATTATGCAGCGCTATTCTCACAGTCGAAACGTAGCGTATGTACCTCCAGGTCGAGACGCAACCGTGAGCTGGTACGGTCCTGATTTTGTGTTTCAAAACAAGTACGCCTACCCGGTCTTGATCCGTGCGATCGCGAGCAACGGAAGCATGTACGTGACGGTTCACTCTTTTCCAGAAATTGAGCATGAGCCACGAAATGTTCCAAGTGTACGCCGCGCTACCCCTGAGGAAGCACCGAATGCCTCGTCTATTTTGAATGGAAATGGGCCGACAATTCCTTAGAGATGTGTCGGTTTTTTTGTGGCTTGGGTACGAGACTGCGGTGGGGAGAAGAATATTTCCAGACTAGGCTCCAGGCTCCGTCCTGCTGAGGGCTGAGACTGTCCGCTCCGAAGGGATTTGCGGGGAAACGCAAAAGTGGTAGCCGCTACGCCGCGTAGGCACGGTTGCGTTTCTTTTGCCCGCAAATCCCTTCTCCGCTTAGTAGGACTCCACAAGTCGCTACGTCTGGAAATATTCTTCTCTGTCGTGACTGATTACATTATTCAATCTGTTAAGGCATTTAAAACCCGTTTAAAACGGAAAGCTCGTAGAGGAAACAGGAGAAAAAAGCGAAGATCTTAGGGACACCGACCGAGGCGCAATGAAAA
>NZ_PXZL01000002.1 GCF_003013405.1 Brevibacillus formosus
AGTTTTCAAAGAGCATTTTCGTTTCGCCGCCCAGAGGCGACTTTATTAATTTAACACATAACCACTTGCGAAATCAAGTGTTTTTTTAAACTTTTTTCTCGGCCGCTCTGCGTTAGCGCAGCAGCGACGTTTGTTAATATAACATGGATCACATACAGAAGTCAACACTAATTGAAAAATTTTTATCTCATTAAAATAAAACCTGTTTCTCTGTCGCCATTTTCCCCTTCTTTACATACGACTTCTTGGATCAACAAGCGCTGAAGCATCTTATCTACCACGAGAGGAATCTCGATCTCTGCCTCTTGAATCATCGGATGATTCATCAGCTCTTCCAAACGCCAAGGCCCTGATTTCGTCTCCATGAGCTCAACCAGGTATCGAACAGATTCCTTTGTTCTGGATGCAATCCAAAATTCAATTGCCAGCACAAGTAGTTCAATTCGCTTCTCCAATGCCTCTGCATTAAAAGATAGCTCCTCATACAACTTATAAATAGAAGGATCTATCTGTTTAACTTGCGTCCATAAAGCTGGCTGAGGATGATCTCCCGCTTCATATACAATGAGACGAGCCAAATAGTGAATCGTTTGAATGGCAGAGTGATGCGCATCCAGCATCATACCTTGCTGCAAAAACTCTTTTGTCTCGTGAAAAAAACGAAGGATTTGGGAATACTCCCTACAGATATGTTTTTTCTGGAGAGAAGATGACAAACTAGCCAGGCGCAGTTTCATTTGTTTCATATAATGATCTTTGTCCCAAACGATTTCTGCTCTTCGAAGCATCTCGGCAAGTCGCTCATCCAAACCGCAGATGGCTCCCTTTTCCAGTTGCCACGTGCTGATTTGCTGCTCGATGATCACTTGTTCCTGAAAAAGCATGCGACGGATTTTACCATCAGCTTGGGGCTCATTTACTACGACGAAATAAAAGATTCCCTCGCGAAAGGGCACTAGCATATCCGAATCATTCAAAACGAGCACCGCTTGCACATCCAAACGCTGCTGGAGATTTTTCAGATACGTCTGCCTTAAAGTCATGCCTTGTTCCTCCCTGCCCCCTGGGTTGAACTTATGGATTCTACAAGTCTTGTCGGTTTCCTGCTTGTCAACAGCAAATCCTTTGTATGCTATACTATAGGGTAGGAGGAATGATCATGAAAAATACAGAACGCCTGAGCAAGATCAAACGCATGCGCACATGGGGCAACTGGAGCATGGTAATCGGCATTTTGCTGATGTATACAGGGTACGCATTTTTTGCAGGTTATTTGGACTTTATTCCTTTACTTGGAAGCCTCTTGAAAGGCTCTTACATTTTTATGACGCTGCTTTTGATCATCGGGTTCATTCTGACAATGGGCAGTACAGTCTTGTTTATGATTTCCGGGATGGTCTCCACTTCAGCTCCGCAGGTGCAATGCCCTTCATGCCAAAAAGTTACGAAGATGTTGGGTAAAGAAGACGCCTGTATGTTTTGTGGACAACCATTACGCCTAGAAGACGGACATCCTCAACAAAATCAGACATAATATGATTCCTTCTCATACGTAAAAAGCCACCTGCTAATTCCCGAGCATTCGGGGTGCAAGTGGCTTTCTTTCGTGAAAGCTGTCTATTTTTTATTTCAGAGTCTCATCAATTGCTTGCCATATCTCTGGCACTTCAAAACCACGGCGCCAAGAAGCTACACCGGCCAAGTTGTACTTATTGACGATCTCCATACGCTTCTTCATGGAAGTTACGTCTTCTATCCACATTTTATAGACGTTGCCATCCTTCGAGTCTTTATACTCCACGTAATGTTGACCTGAAGCTTCATCCATAACTGGTGTCAGCTTGCGTTCGTTGATCCATTCCTGGGCTTTTGTCATGGAATAAGCTTTGGAGCTCACCTTCACAGTGCCATCAGCCTGTTTGGATTCTGTCCACAAGCGAGTGTAAAAAGGTACACCCAGCAGCAGCTTTTCGTTAGGGACTTCTTCCAGCACTCCTTGCAAGCCCCGCTCCACCCATGGCAATGATGCGACAGAACCAGCTTTTGGACTCGCTGCCCAATGCTCATCATATGTCATCACCGCAACATAATCGACGACCTCGGCCAAAGCTTTCCGATCCAAGAACATGGACCATTGCTTAGCGTTTGACTTGATCGTCACATCTATAGAAACGGTCAGTCCTTGCTGATGGAGATACGGCGTCAGCTCCCGAACAAACTGAACGAGTTCCTCTTTCTCTTCTAAATATACGTTCTCAAAATCGATGTTGATGCCATCGAGATCGTATAGATGAGCGTAGTACAAGAGTTGGGCAATTAATTGATCTCGCTTGTCATAGCTACTGAGAACAGATTTGGTCCAATCTGGATTAAAGCCGTTTGTAACTAACCCCCAAACCTTGTAGCCCCTTTTATGCGCCCATTTGACGTACGCAGGATCGGCCCTGTTCAATAGATTTCCTTCTGCATCCTTCATTTCAAACCAAGTAGGAGTTACTACATTTACCCCTGGTAATGCACCAATTTTTGAAACATCCGGATTTTTACTGACGACGTGCTCCCATACGAGGTTGATCTTTCCCTCAGGCTTCCAAGCATCATGTTGTTGTCCAGTAGCAGTCATGTGCTCCAGCTGGACTTTGCGTACATCCGTCATTTCAATACTTTTCTCTGAAATGAATCCCCCGACACCCGAGGCCGTCAAAACGCGATACCAGTTATCCTTTTTGCCAAGAACGTCGACAACCTCACCCGCAGACAGCTCTGCTACAATCGGGGTTCGGTGAGAAGCACCGGTACGGACTGCTTGTTTTTCCTCGGCAGCGATCACTTTCGCTTGCTGGATTTCGTAGCCCTCTTTTTCGACGACCAAGACACCCGTATCTGCTTTTCGCTCAAAAGAATAAGGATACAGCTTTTCCAAAGGATCCAACGGGACATAGCGTGTGCCGTCTACCTCTTTAACCGGAACGAGTAAATCCACAGGTTTTTTGTTCAGATAGGCGACAACTTCTCCGCTCTCCATCCGAAGCACCTTATCCTTCGTCGTGACGATAACGGAATGTGTAGGCTCATCCCAAAAAATCGCTGGATCAATGTTTTCTTTAATGAAATCAAAGGGCAGCAATATTTGCTCTGATTCCAATATATACGTGGACTCTTTCCGCGAGCCTTCGTATACAATCACATTTTTGTCACCATTATACGGCTGCACATGCTCGGTTGAGGCACGAAGTACAAAAAACCAGTAAATGCTGCCGAAGATGGCCAACAAGAAAAAGCTCAACAAAAACAGCCTGCGAAAAGCCCTTCGTTTTCTTCGTCTTGGTCGCAGAGTTCTGCCTGACTCCCTGCTCATAATCTCCACCTGCTTCCCGGTACATAAGCCTGTCTTCTGACTTGGGCTGTATGATTTGACTCATTATTCCGATCATAGCGTTGGTTCAATCCATTCACAACCTTTTGTATTCTGGTAATTCACGAACAAGCTTCCTACCAAGAAGAAGACGTACGAGAAGCCAAAAGGTTACAGATATCGACAGAAAGGGAGATGTCCTCCAAAAGCAAACACCCCCTGCATCACCGGGATTATCCGATTCAAGCAGGAGGTGCTCATCCATCAACTACATTCTTAGTGGGGATTCTTTTGACAGGAATCACAAACGCCATAAACTTCCATACGATGTCCGGTTACTTTGAAGCCGATGTCTTTGGAAGCAGCTACTTCTGCATCCCGCAAATACGGAAAGTGGAAGTCCCTGATTGCACCACAGGAGGAACAGATCGCATGATAATGATCTTCTTCCACATTGGCATCGAATCGGCTGGACGCATCCCCGTAAGTGAGCTCTGTAACCAATCCAGCATCTTTAAAGACTCGTAGATTGTTATAAATCGTTGCAACGCTCATATTCGGGAATTTGCCTTCAAGGGCTTTATATATTTCGTCAGCCGTCGGGTGGGTCATCGTTTCCAGCAAATAGGTCAAAATTGCATGGCGCTGAGGTGTCATACGAACCCCGGTATTCTTCAGGATTTCAACAGCTTTCTCCACACGTTGTACCATCTTGTTACACCCCACAGTCTTTCGCAAGACAAAAGAACAAGCTTCTCTAATGTCATTGATTAGAATTACTATAAATAAGTGTACGTCTAGTCGGCGAAAACTGTCAATATCCATTCATTCGATTTGAACAGAAAGAAGTGGAAAATCAAGTTTATCCCTTTGCTTTTGCAGGCTTTTTAGTTGCAGGTTTTTTAGCTTTTTTGGCTTCCGCCTGTGCAAACTTACACATGGATTGAAGGGTACAACTGCCGCATTGTGGATTGCGCGACGAACATACACGTCTGCCGTGCCAGATTAGCCAATGATGTGCATCCGTCCACTTCTCTTTCGGAATGCGCTTCATGAGCTGACGCTCCACTTCGTCCACATTGTCGCTATTCGCAAGACCTAACCGGTTCCCTACGCGGAATACATGCGTATCCACCGCGATCGCAGGAATTCCGAATGCATTGGACAAAACGACATTTGCAGTCTTTCTCCCTACTCCCGGCAACGCTTCGAGCTCGGCGTGCGTTTGTGGAACTTCGCTATTGTATTTTTCGTACAAGATTCTACAGGTCTCTAAAATGTTTTTACTCTTATTCTTATACAACCCGAGCCCTTTTATATGCTCTTCCATTTCTTCCTGTGTCAAATGAAGGTAATGCTCCGGCTGGTTTAGCTGCTGGAACATGGGTGCGGTAATCTCATTTACCCGTTTATCCGTACATTGGGCAGAAAGAATGGTCGCAATGAGAAGTTCAAACGGGGTTGTATAATTCAATTCACAGTGCGCATCCGGATAAAGCTGCTGCAAATTATCCAAAATGTCGGCAACAGGTACTTTGCGTTGTGCCATAAATATATCCCCCTTTTCCCTACATTATACCGCCTTGGTCAACACAGCGATCGATAGCACCGCAGACTGCAACTGTTGTACAATGAGTCTGGAAGTATTTAACGGGAGGAGGTTTTCCATGAAAGTATTCCTGACTGGTGCCACAGGTTTTGTTGGACGGGGTATACTCGAGCGCTTGCAGGCAGAAGGATATGAGACGGTTTGCCTCACCAGAGCTGGTTCAACAGGTAAGCTTCCCTACAACGAAACCGCCAATCCACATATAACGGAAGCGACAGGCGATCTATTTGATAAAGAATCATTGATGAGAGCGATGCAAGGCTGCGATGCTATCATCCACCTCGTCGGAATTATTCGCGAACAACCAGGGAAAGGCATTAGCTTTTCTCGTATCCATGTAGAGGGTACAAAAAATGTACTGGAGGCAGCCAAGCAAGCTGGAATCAAGCGTTTTGTCCACATGAGTGCTCTTGGTGCACGCGAAAACGCCACGAGCGCCTATCACCGAACCAAATACGAAGCGGAGCAGCTTGTGCAAGCGAGCGGTATTCCATACGTCATTTTCCGTCCATCCGTCATTTTTGGTCCCGGGGATGAATTCGTGAACATGCTGGCTGATCTTGTCCGGTTACCTGTCACACCGGTCATTGGCGATGGCTCCTACCCTTTGCAGCCTGTCGCTCGCAAGACGGTGGCCGATGTATTCGTCCAAGCCTTGAGTAGACCCGAATCAACCAATCAAATTTACGAAACAGGTGGGCCTGAACCACTCTCCTACGGGCAAATCCTAGATAAGATTGGCGAGGCAATCGGAAAGCGGAAGGTCAATAAAATTCACATTCCCCTTGCTTTCATGAAGCCTGTGGTAAATATGATGGAAAGATTTCCATTCTTCCCGATTACCAACACGCAGCTCACTATGCTGCTAGAAGGAAACGCATGTAAGGACGGAAAGCTCCTCTACGATACTTTTCACACAGAGAAAATCGACTTTCTCCCGGGAATCACCACTTACCTCCGTGCCTAAAATTGAAGCCCCCTGCTTAATCCCAGGGGGCTTTTGACTATTCGTGGAGCGTTTTTTCAACTGCACTTGTCTCTTTATTTATATGACGAGCCACAACGAACAGATAATCAGACAATCGATTGAGGTATTTGACCACAGACGGGTTTACCTGCTCCTGCTGTGCCACATGGACTGCTTTGCGCTCTGCACGTCTGACGACCGTACGCGAAACATGGAAGGCAGCCGCTGCTGGATGTCCGCCAGGCAAAATAAAATTGGTGAGCGGAGGCAACTTTGCATCTAACATGTCAATCTGCTCTTCCAGAAAAGTAACGTCCTCTTCTGCAATTGGCCAACCGACCTTCTTGCCTTCTGGCGTCGCCAGCTCAGCCCCTACATGGAACAGTTTTGTCTGAATGACATGGAAGACATCCTGCAATTCCTTCCACTCTTCTGTCGTAGACAACAGGGACAGAGCCAATCCAATCTGCGAGTTGGCTTCATCGCATGTACCGTATGCCTCTACACGGTCCGCAAACTTAGGCACGCGGACACCTGCAACCAGCGACGTCTCACCTTTATCCCCTGACTTTGTATAAATCTTCATTCCGTATCCCCTCCACAGGTTCCGTTTACAAAGCTTCTGCGACCAGAATCAATTCTGAGCTATTTGCGTCAAAAGGTGTCTTTGCAAAAGAACCGTATCGTTGTGTGACCTTCAAGCCGTTTAAACGAAGCAGATGATGGAGCTCCGCGGGGAAAATGTAGCGGAGAGTAAATCGACCTTTCACCCGTTCCGTCACAACTCCCTGTGCATCTGTACGCTCGTATATGCGTGTCACTTCGGACAGTTGCTGAAAATGGTCATAACGGGTGTAATCCCACATCGCAACCTCTTCCCCCGATGGAAGTGGATAGGTGCCACGCAAGGACATTTTTTCATTTTCCTCGTAAAAATGATGAATCTTGGGCACAAACACGTTCATGATAAACTTCCCGCCTGGAGCCAGATGCTTGCGAATGCACGTCAATGCCTTCATTTGCTCTTGAACATGCAACAGGTGCAAAAACGACCGAAAAGGAATCATAATCAGCGAGAATGACTCCTGCAGATCAAAGGCGCGCATATCCCCTTGCAATAGCTTCAAGCCGGATGTCACACCTTGTTCCTCTGCTTTTGCCTGCGCCCTTGCCAGCATATCCTGGGATAGGTCAATTCCGGTAACGTCGATGCCAGCCTGCGCCATCGGAATGCTGATTCTCCCGGTGCCGCAAGCGAGATCCAGCACCTTTCCCCCTGCCAGCTTGGCTTGTTCCAGATAGAACTCAACATCACCCGCAACACCGCGCTGAGTGAGGTCATAGTAGTCAGCCCATTGATACATATTGCTCATCTGGTCCTCCTATGCTTGCATTTCTTCTGATTGAAGGTAGGCCATCACGAGCTTTGCCGTGTTGTCGAGCGCTTCTTTATGTGTACGTTCATGAGAGTGTGAAGCATCTACTCCCGGTCCGATCAAGCCATGGACAACGTCATATCCGGCTCTCAGCGCAGCACTTGCGTCAGAACCATAGTACGGATAAATGTCTACTTGATAGTTCAAACCGTTCGCTTGTGCGAGCTTGGTCAGATGGCTGCGCAATCCGTAGTGGTAAGGTCCTGTAGAATCCTTCGCACAAATGGACACGCAATACTCATCTGTCGTCTGTCCGTCCCCAATCGCGCCCATGTCGACAGCCAGGTACTCCACCACGTTGTCAGGGATGCTGGAATTGCCTCCGTAGCCGATCTCTTCATTATTGCTGATAAAAAAGTGCGTGGTGTAAGGCAGCTTCACGCCGGATTCACTCAGTTCCTTCAGAACCCCCAGCAGCACAGCTACGCTTGCTTTGTCGTCGATATGGCGGGACTTGATAAAGCCGCTATCCGTTACCTTCACGCGCGGATCAAAGGAGACGAAATCTCCGACGGAAATCCCAAGCGCAAGGACTTGCTCTTTGGTTGTGACCTTTTCATCCAGTCGAACTTCCATATTCGCCTCATTACGCTCAGCTTTCCCCGCTTCTGAGCTGTATACATGCACGGAGGCCTTGGTGGACAGTATCGTACCGGTTACAAGACGGCCGCTGCCAGTTTCTACAACGCAGTGCTCCCCTTCAATCGCATTGAATGCAAAGCCGCCGATCAAGGTCAGCTTCAAGCGCCCGTTGCTCTTTATTTCTTTTACCATCGCGCCCAGTGTATCGACATGCGCGGTCAAAAGTCTTGCTTTGTCGTTATTTGCCCCCGCTACTGTTGCAACAATTGCCCCTTTGTTTGTCCGTCTATAAGAAACGCCAAGCTTTTCCAACTCTTGTGCAACCCAAGCCATTACTTTTTCCGTATTGCCAGACGGACTTGGGATGTTCGCCAATTGGCAAAAGCTATGTACAACATATTCCGTAGATACACTCATCTGTATGCTCCTCCATTCGCCCATTGCGAAATAAACATTAGGATTGAAGCTCTTCCTTAATAAATTGAAGCACTTCCTGCACATGTCCTTTGACTTTTACTTTTGGCCATACTTTTGCGACGTTGCCTTCTTTGTCGATGACGAACGTAGTACGTTCAATGCCCATATACTCTCGTCCGTACATTTTTTTCAACACCCATACACCATAAGCCTCTGCCACTTGGTGATCCGGATCTGCCAGAAGTGGAAACGGCAATTCGTGCTTCGCGATAAATTTATCATGCGATTTCACAGAATCCGGACTGATTCCGAGAACAACTGTATTCAGCTCGGCAAAGCCCGAATGGAAATCACGGAAGTCGCATGCTTCTGTAGTACATGTCGGCGTTTGGTCCTTTGGATAAAAATAAAGCACTACATTTTGGCCATGAAATTGGGAAAGTGAGAGGGTCTGATTATTGCTCGCCTGCAAAGTAAATGCAGGTGCAGCTTGTCCTACTGCCGTCAAACTTTTCCCTCCTCTCGATAATATCCTGTTTTTGCTGGTCCCATTTTACCACAATCTAGTAGTCACTTCATCCGCATACAAGTTGCGCTTTGATCCAGAAAAGGATAGAAAAAAATAAAATTTGGCCTAGTCAGTTGGATGGTGAATTCGCATGAAAGAGTTTTTTGAAGTAACAGATCCAGAAGCGCTAAAATCGCTTGCTATAGCGGAACGGGTTAAAATTTTGGAACTCTTTGAAGATTTGGAGCCCAGAACGGCCAAACAAATCGCTACAGAACTAGGCGAAAATGCAGCACGGCTACACTACCATGTGAAGGAGCTCGTGCGTGTTGGACTGCTCGAACAAGTGGATACCCGGGTAAAAGGCTCCATTGTAGAGAAATATTATGAGCCTGTTGCCAAGGTTATTCAGGTCAAGCTTCAATTGATGATTGAAGAAAACGCTCAACAATTAAGCGATGTCATGTTTACTCCGTTTCGTACTACGGAAAAGGACCTCATGCGAACTCTCAATCGCTTCGTCGCAAGTGACCAAGATGTTCGGAAAGAATACCAAAATACGTTCGCTTATAATTTGACTGAATTTTATTTGAGTCAAGATGAACGCAATCAATTTGTGGAAGACATCTCTGAGCTGTTGCAAAAGTACAAAGGGTTCAAAAAGGAATCTGGCCGTCGAAAATTCAAGTTTTTCGACATCCTGTTCCCCTTGACTCCAGCTGAGCCAACAGATGATGTAGATGATCCTTTTGATGATTCGGATGAGTAAGTCACCAAGAAAACCATCAGATACGATGGTTTTCTTTCTTTTTCATTTTCATTATCTAATCAAAGGAGGACTCCAATGCGGACAATCTTGTTTGATTTTGACGGCACAGTTGCCGATACCCTCCCCTTGATCTTCACCGCTTTTCGCTCTACCTTTCAGCAGTTTTTACAAGAGCATTACACCGACGAGCAAATTGTAGCTCTCTTTGGCCCCACAGAGACAGGCATTTTGCAAAACAAGCTTCCCACATATGCTCATGACAACGCCCTCGCTCATTTTTATCGTGTATACACAGATGAACACTCCCGCGTACAAAACCCGGAAAATATCCGAAGTATGCTCGATGAACTTCACGCAGCAAGCATCCAAATGGGAATCGTAACCGGAAAGGGACGAAAAAGCGCTGATATCTCCCTTCGAGAATGGGGATTAGACAAGTATTTTTCCGTCGTGATCACAGGGGATGAGGTCACACATCCAAAACCTCACCCAGAAGGTATTTTTACTGCTATGAAACAGCTAGGCGTTACGTCTGCGGAAACCATTTTCGTAGGTGACAGCGATGCTGATGTGTTGGCTGGTCGGGCTGCTGGTTTGCGAACGGTCGGTGTAGATTGGCTTTTAGTTACACAAAAGTCAGGAAAATTCGATCCCGAGCCTGACTACCACTTTACAGATGTGCAAGCTTTTACCGATTGGATACTCGGACGCTAGATGAAAAAAGGGTGTGCCCTGCCGCCGATGCGTGGACACACCCTCTTTTCGATTAATACGCCCGGCCGATCCAGACGCTATGCTGTGACTCTTTGCCGCAGCAAATGCAGGCTTTCTTTTGTACAGGAGGCTCAAACGGGATGTTGCGAGAGGTGAACTTGGTCTCTTCCTTGATCTTCGATTCACAAGCATCATCCCCACACCAGCCAGCTAACACCCATCCGCTCGTTTTGTTTTCGCTCTCGTTTTTGGCAATATGAGCGGATAGCTGCTCCAGTGTATCGATCCCCAAATGTGAGTTCTCATCACGGAAGGCTAGTGCTTTTTGGAACATATTTTGCTGAATCTCTTCCAACAGTTGAACAACCGTCTGCGCGATACCTTCAAGTGAAACTGTCACCTTCTCCCCTGTATCACGACGAGCCAAAATTACTTGACCATTTTCCACGTCACGCGGGCCGAGCTCCAGACGCAGAGGAACTCCGCGCATTTCCCACTCATTGAACTTCCAGCCTGGTGTTTCTTCGCGAAGATCAGCACGGACACGCACTCCTGCGGCCTTGATCTCGTCAAAGAGCGGATCAAACGCCTCCATCACCTTTTCGCGCAGCTTCATCGGACCGACTGGGATCATAATAACCTGCGTCGGAGCCATGCGAGGCGGCAAAACTAGACCGCGGTCATCCCCATGCACCATGATCATCGAACCAATCAGTCGCGTAGAGGTGCCCCATGATGTGGTGTGAACGTACTTGAACTGATTGTCACGATCCAAAAACTTGATTTCAAAGCCGCGCGCGAATTTATCGCCCAAATAGTGCGAGGTACCCGCCTGCACTGCTTTGCCATCCTTCATCATCGCTTCAATGGAATACGTGTCAACAGCACCAGCAAAGCGTTCACTTGGTGTTTTTTGTCCCTTCCAAACCGGAATGGCCAGCTCCTGCTCGACGACCTCTCGGTAAATCTCCAGCATTTGCATCGTTTCCTGACGAGCTTCCTCCTCTGTCGCATGTGCCGTGTGGCCTTCCTGCCACAGAAATTCCGATGTCCGCAAGAATGGCATCGTCCGCTTTTCCCAGCGAAAAACGTTTGCCCATTGGTTGATTAATACAGGCAGGTCGCGGTAGCTCTGAATCCATTGGCTGTACATATGTCCGATGATAGTCTCGGAGGTTGGACGCAGCGCGAGCTTTTCCTCTAGCGGTTCGCCCCCAGCCTCCGTTACCCAAGGCAGCTCTGGATTGAAGCCCTCAATATGCTCTTTTTCTTTTTGAAAGAAGGACTCGGGGATCAGCATCGGGAAATAGGCATTGCGATGCCCTGTCTCCTTGAAGCGCTTATTCATCGCCTCTTGAATTCGCTCCCATAGCTCAAAGCCATCCGGCTTGAACACGATGCAGCCGCGTACCGGTGTGTAGTCCATCAAATCCGCCTTTTTGATGGCATCAATGTACCAACGCGAAAAATCCTCCGATTGCGGTGTAATTTCTTTTACAAACGCTTTGTCCTCTTTCATCCGTCTACGCTCCTTTTTGTTCTTACGTAAAATGCAAAAAATCCCCCATCCCAAAAAGGGACGGAGGATTACCTTCCGCGGTACCACCCTGATTGACTACAGCATACACCATAGTCCTCTCGATAACCCGATAACGGTGGGCATCCGGCTAAGCTCTTCACCAGCGGCTTCAGGATGGGGTGCAGTTATCCTTTACGTATCAGCCTTCCAGACTAGGGCCGACTCTCTGTTACGAGGGAATAGCTGCGGGTCCTTTCATAGCCTTTTGTGACTTTCTATTAAGTAAACATATTAGCGAGTCATATCGTGGTTGTCAAATGTTTGTACGCACAGCGATTCTGGAGCCGAGCTTCACGTAGATCGGATACGCGACCACTGAAATCATTACACCTTTAAAGAGATTGAACGGCACGATTCCGTACAGGACCAATGACCAGATGCTTGTCGCGTTGAACATAGTCAACAGCTGTTCAATTGGCATTTGATAAAGCACAGCGTACGCAGGCAACAGTACATATGCATTTGCCACAGCCATGACAATCGTCATCAAAATCGTTCCCAGAGCAAGACCAGTCAGGAAGCCTTTTTTGCCTTGGCCGAGACGCTGCATGTAGACAGCCGCAAAAATAAAGCTTGATCCTGCTACGACATTTGCAAGCTCACCGATCAAAAGACCATCTGTATTTTTGAAGAGCATGTGCAGTGTATTTTTCAGTACCTCGATAATTATACCCGCTACAGGTCCGTACATGAGTCCCCCGATCAATGCCGGGAGTGTGCTGAAGTCGAGCTTCAAAAAGCTTGGCATCAGTGGTACGGGAACCTCGAGATACTGCAAAATGAATGCAACGGCCGCCAGCATGGGAATCGTCACCAGCTTTTGGGTTGCACGTGTGCGCGAAGAATGCAGCGCTGTTTCTTTCATGTTTACCATCTCCTCATTTTTCTACTCCTTCTTGAGGAATGGCAACAGTCGTTGTAAGCTCACACGTCTTGTTACACAAACAGAATAAACCCTGTGGCTATGTTCCACAGGGCATTTGCAAGCGTATGACAAACCATGCACAAATAAAAGGTACAAGAAACAAGAGGACTGGCCTCTACGTTCTCATCCCGTTTTGCACAGGCAAACAAGCACGTGTGATAAACGTACTGTCGTCATCCTTCTCCCATCCAGACTGTACTGTCGGCTCTGGAATCACACCAGATCCTGCACTCCGTCGCATATTGCAGCTCGGGAGGCTCGCGGGCTTAACATGCACAAAGCATGATCACCGCCGGTCGGGAATTTCACCCTGCCCCGAAGGAATGTGTAGTTGTATACAGCATATTATACTGCTGTTTTTTGATTTGACAATAGAGGAAACTGCCAAAGCGACACTTCTTGTTTATTTTTCCGATGAGTTTAGTGTGAAATAACAAATAAAAAAGACACTTGCTAACTAGAGAGCACCTTATGCTATCATTCGCTTGTACAATAGAATCGGCTCCTCAAGGGTGGTCGCGGCTCATCCCCATAGAAAGGGGGTGAGGCCTGCGGTAACGAACGAAACACTCGGACTGCTTTTCCAGTTTGGGTTGTTCCTGGTCGCTTTAATCGGCTTGGTTGTTACCTTGACCAAAAAGAAATAGACCGCCCTTGAGTTCGCACCTCAGCGGTCTATTTCACACCAAAGTATTGAGCCGCACCCCTTTGCGGGAAGCGCCTATTGTACCGACCGTTCCGGTTGCAGCCGGGACGGTCTTTTTTTACCTTATGCTTTTCGATCTCGTTACATCTAATATTACCACAACGACTTCGGATTATAAATAATCAAGAACCCGCTCCCCGATACTTCGTGACTCCCCAGTTCCAGACCAACAGTCCAATCCCGAAGAAAACAACAGCCACTACCGGCGTCATTGCCGCATACGTGTACCAGACTTCCTTGCGCAAAAAGTAAGCCGCCGGATAAACACCCACGAAAGCAAACGGCAGCACGTAGGTGAGCACAAAGCGTATAGCCTTGTTGTACACGTCTACCGGATAGCGCCCATATTGCTGGATGTTGTAAATCATCGGGGCAATCCCTGTCCGCGAGTCGGAAAAGAAGCTAACCGCAGCAATCGCGGTATACACGCCACCGTAAATCAGTGCCCCGCTAATCGAGAGCCCGATAAAGATGAACACGTCGTACCAGTAAAACGACAAATCGAGTTGAATGGCAGCATACCCCATGATGATGATCCCCGTTATGACTCCAAAAATACGGTCAGGCGCAATCGACTCGAGGCACACCTGCGCCAGATTGTGAATCGGTCGCGTCAGGATGCGATCCATCTCTCCCCGGATGATATACCGTTCGTTGAAGTCCCAAAAACCGAAGAACATCGAGAATAACGCGTATGGAACCAAAAAGAAACCATAGATAAAGATAATCTCGTCGCGCGTCCAATCCCCCATCAGCGGGACATGGGTGAACACGACAACAATAAAGATGAGATTGATCAACTCTGAAACCAGATTGGACACAAAGTCCCCGAGAAAATCCGTTCGATAGGCAAGTCTCGTCTTGAAATACTGGCTCAGGTAGTCGGCAAAAATACTGAAAATATGTCTCATGTCTTGCATGCTCTACCCTCCTTGCACAACCAGCTTGTTGCGGGCAAGACGCCACATCACCAAGATGGGAACCAGTATGACAAACATCCAGATGACCTGAAAACCGATCAACTCCCAGGAACGTTCCGTTGTAATCGCACCTGTGAAGATCAGGCTCGGATAGTAGTTGACCGCCTGAAATGGAAGATACCCCATTACCGTTTGCGCCCAGCCTGGGAAAAAGCTGATCGGCAGCACAAGACCAGACAACAGATCCACTACGACCCGCTTGGCTCGCATCATGCCATCGTTTCGGAACAGGAAGAAAGTCAGCAAGCCTGTCACCAGATTGATTTGTGTATTGATCAAAAACGCACACATCAAGCTGATTAAATACAGTCCCCATCCAGTTGCCGTCGCCGGGAAGCTGAACGGAATGATCAGACTGATAAGGAAAATACCTGGACCCGCGAAAAAGAGAAAGCGAAAAATCCCTTCCCCAAACGCCTGCGCCGTTTTCACAGACAAGTAATTATAAGGGCGTATCATTTCAATCGCGACCTTGCCTTCTCGGACATCCTGGGCTATTTCTGTATCGATGTTATTAAAGTAAAACGCCCGCGACATCCAAGCAATCGCAACGTAGGAAGTCATCTGTTCCACCGTAAGCCCGCCCAGCTGCTGCTGGCCTCCGTAGATCGCTCCCCACAAAAAGTAGTACGCACCGATGTTGATCGCGTAGATAATGATCCCGCTGTAATAGTTCACACGATAGGCAAGCATCGTCAAAAACCTCATGCGGATGAGTTCCATATAAAGCTTACGCATGGCTTCTTACCTCTTGGTCTGAGGAATAAATGTTGCGAACGATGTCCTCTGTGCTGGTCTCCTCGATTTTCACGTCGCTGACTTCAAAGGATGACATGACTGTCGACAACACAAAGGGCAGCATTTCCTGACTCCGCGCTACTTTTACATTGAGGGTAAAATCATTAATTTGCTCGATCTCACAAGGCATCTCTCCCAATGCCTGACGGAGTGCGGCTGCTGAAGTGCGCTTTTTCATTTGGAAGGACACCTCGGTGCCATTGCCCCATTTTTCCTTGAGGTCGTTCAGCAAGCCATCGAAGATCAACTTCCCTTTGTCCATGACAAGCACGCGTTTACAGAGTGCTTCGATGTCTGACACATCGTGAGTCGTCAACAAGATCGTCATATTTTCCGTCTCGTTTAGATTGCGGAGAAACTCACGGATTTTTTGCTTAACGAGCACATCGAGTCCAACTGTCGGTTCATCGAGAAACAGCAGGCGCGGTTTATGAATCAACGAAGCAGCCACTTCACAGCGCATCCGCTGTCCAAGGCTCAGCTTGCGCACTGGCTGACTGACGAAGGGGGAAATTTCCAGCTCCTCAATCAAACGCTCCAGCCACTTTTCTCCTTCTGCTTCGTCGACCTTATAAACACTCTTCAACAGACGGAAGGATTCTATCGGAGATAAGTCCCACCAAAGCTGAGAGCGCTGCCCGAACACAACTCCGATGGATCGAACGTACTCTTCCCGCTGCTTGAAAGGAACATAGCCGTTAATGACGATTTCGCCATCGCTCGGGGTCAAGATACCGGTCAGCATCTTGATCGTGGTCGATTTTCCGGCTCCATTTTCCCCAATCAGCGCGAACATTTCCCCTTCCTCTACTGTAAAAGAAAGGTCATCCACCGCTTTTACTGTCTTGTACTCTCGACTGAACAAATCACGAAAAGCACCACCAAGGCCCGGTCTGGACTGATGGATGCGGAAATCCTTTTGTAAATGATTTACCTGAATCATGCAAAACCGTCCTTTTTTCTTCGCTTAAATACCATTTGTAGTGTATATGAGTCAATCGAATTGTGCAAAAGGCAAACTGCACCAAACTGTTATTGAAGATAAAGGATTATGCCCGTTTTGTCGTCAGACTTTTTGAAGCGGATATAGCGGATGCATTCGGGATCGTTGTTTTCCAGAGCGATGAGCTCGTCTGTATAACGTTGCAGCCCTTTATGTACGATCGGCAGCACCGTTTCTTCCCACCTTGGCTGTGCTCCACCTAAAGCTCTTGGCATGAAAAGTCCATCCGTTACCAGTACCAATGCCTTCACGCCAACTCGATTCATGCGTCCATACTCAATAAAATCCCGACAGGCAGCATCACCATTCATCACTCCGTAGCCTCCTGGTCCATTCGCCTGATAGCGGTTATGGATCAGGATGTCCATACATCGTTCGTGCAGCTCTGTTCGGGTACACAATCCTTCGTTTATTCCTTGTTCCCACTTCGCCAAGGCGGCCTGTTCCAAATGACTGACTTGCGTATGCGTCAGAGGTCTTACCATGTCATCATCATAAACGGCAAATATCATGCAATCTCCCAACTGCGCGTACTCGATATGGGTATCTCCTACATGGACGACTGCGCACGCAGCTCCCCACAATGCTTCCTTTTTCTCAAGGTCGATGCCGCTATGCCGCATCTGTTCCTGAAGAGCTTCGTTTACCGTCCCCAAATAATCGTGCAAAGCTACATCCTCCGGCATTGCTTCCAGCTGCTTTTTTACGAGTTCAGCCGCGATAGCTCCGCCTGTCTGTCCTGCTGCGCTCTCATACGGGATCAGCGATGTAATTCCGTCGATGACCGCATACACATGCTTGACCTGCTGAATCACATAGGCGTCCTCATTGCTTTTGCCGCTTCCTTTCATGGAGATGCATTCAAGTTTCATGATGACCCCGCCTTTACCCATGGAGTGATTTGCTTGAAAATTGTATCATTTTTCCTTTCCTTCATCTATAGCTCTCCGTTCATATCCAGTTGTTGAATAGCTGTGGTAAGATAATGAAGGACTTTTTCCAAAAGAGGTAGTTCCAAAAGAAAAGAGGGAATATGCATGAAACGTGAACGATCCGCGCAACTGCACGAGCAAGCACTCGACGTCATTCTAGGCGGGGTAAACAGCCCTTCCCGCTCTTTCAAGGCCGTAGGCGGGGGAGCACCCGTAACGATGGAACGTGCCCAGGGCGCGTATTTCTGGGACGTGGACGGCAATCGATATATTGACTATTTAGCAGCATATGGCCCCATCATTACTGGCCATGCACATCCACATGTGACCAAAGCAATTTGCGAAGCCGCTGCCAACGGAACCCTGTACGGTACGCCTACTCCATGGGAAATTACCTTCGCAAACATGATCCGCGAAGCAATCCCTTCGATGGAGCGCATTCGCTTCAACAACTCCGGTACAGAAGCAGTCATGACCTGCATTCGTGTAGCACGTGCCTATACCGGACGTGTCAAAATCATTAAATTCGCAGGCTGCTACCACGGCCACTCTGACTTGGTGCTCGTTGCTGCCGGCTCCGGGCCATCTACCTTGGGGATTCCGGACAGTGCAGGTATTCCACAAAGCATTGCCAGCGAAGTCATTACTGTACCTTTTAATGATATCGAAGCATTCGCAGAAGCTATGAGCAAATGGGGAAGCGAAACGGCTTGCGTCCTCGTTGAGCCGATTGTCGGCAACTTCGGTATCGTAGAACCAGAGCCTGGCTTCTTGGAAGAGGTTAATCGCATCACACACGAAGCTGGCGCACTTGTCGTCTATGATGAAGTGATTACTGCCTTCCGCTTCTGCTATGGCGGCGCACAAAACCTCCTTGGAGTCGAGCCTGATCTGACGGCATTGGGCAAAATTATCGGTGGCGGTCTGCCAATCGGAGCTTATGGCGGTCGTCGGGAAATCATGGAGCAAGTCGCCCCACTCGGACCTGCGTATCAAGCAGGAACAATGGCTGGTAATCCTGCTTCCATCCGTGCGGGAATTGCCTGCCTGGAAGTATTAAAACAGCCGGGCGTGTACGATGAATTCGAACGACTAGGCGCTATGCTTGCGAACGGAATCATCGAAGCAGCAAACAAACACGGCGTAACCATCCAGCTTAATCGTGTAAAAGGGGCATTGGCTGTTTACTTTACGGACGAGCCTGTTCATGATTATGATGCAGCTCAGAAAGCGAATGGAGAAATATTTGCTCGCTTCTTCCAGCTGATGCTGAATGAAGGTGTATGTCTGGCACCATCCAAATATGAAGCTTGGTTCGTGACGACAGCTCATACAGAAGAAGACATTCAATACACCATCGCAGCTGTAGACCGCGCCTTTTCTCAGCTGTAAACCATTCCCACGTCCTTTCGCATCCGTCCGCGGAAATAATAAGCCTGTTGGCGATTATGTTTTCGAGGAGGATATTTCGGTGTCCAAAGGTGAAAAATCATATCCGCAGGCTCCTGAAAAGACGTTGGATTCCAAAATGAGCAGTAAAATGCTCGAAGTGAAGGGCTTTCAAAACCCGCGAAAAACCGAGCATCACAAAACCCAAAATCACGACAGGTAAAAAAACCTTTATGGAGGATTGTTCAAGGAGGAGCGACCGCGTTTTAGCGGAAAGTTTTTATGCGCTCCAGAAAGTTTAAGCACTGTTGCTCGCGCGGTGATGCACGTAAGCTTTCTTACACGTAGAGTATCAAAACAGACACATTCCCACTCATGATGACAAGGAATGTGTCTGTTTTTTTCGCATGCGGCAACATTGTCAATAATGGTCAGAGATTGTACAATAAAATAGTGAAACTGTCATAGGACTTATTCGTATACATGAATATGGGACAGAATGAAGTAGTAAGGTTACATGTATGGCTTAGCAACATTTCGTTTTCATAGATTACAACGAGGAGTGAGTGTGGAATGTTTTTCCATCCTATGGATTTCCTGATTCTGATTGCATTCGGACTGTCGCTCTGGGCACAGTTCCGTGTGAAAGGAACTTTTAACAAATTCGCCGAAGTTCCTACCTCCTCCGGTCTAACCGGTGCAGAGGCCGCCCGCCGCATGCTCGATGCCAACGGCTTGACGAACGTTCCTGTTCAACATATCCCAGGTACATTGACTGACCACTACGACCCGACTGACCGTGTCGTACGCCTGTCTGATCCTGTATACTTCGGCAACTCGATTGCCTCTCTGTCCGTTGCTTGTCACGAGGTCGGCCATGCGATTCAGCACAAGGTCTCTTACCCGATGCTGGTAGCTCGCCATCGTATTTTCCCAGTAGTCAACCTGGTGTCCGGTGTGGCGCCATTGCTGCTGTTGGCAGGTTTCTTCTTTAAAATGGCTGGCCTTTTGCTCATTGGGATTATCTTCTTCTCCGGAGCAGTTGCCTTCCAGCTCGTCACACTGCCTGTCGAATTTAACGCAAGCAGCCGCGCGAAAGACCTGATGCTCAAAATGGGCTTCATCCGCAATGAGGAAGAACGTGGCGCAAGCAAAGTACTCGGTGCAGCCGCTCTGACGTACGTAGCTGCCGCTCTGATCTCTGTTCTGGAGTTGGCGAAATACATCATGATTTTCCGTAGCTCTGACGACTAATTTTTAATGGAAACTGCAAAGGTACAGCTCTCTTACACGGGAGGCTGTACCTTTTTTCATAAGGCTACGTTACAATAAGACGGGGGGTTTTTGCACATGCGAATTGGGATCATTGGATTAGGCAGTATGGGACAAATGCTGGTGAAATCACTCTGTAAAAGCGGTGTGATCCAGCCCGAGCATATTACCGTCTTCAATCGAACAAGAGAAAAGGCTGAACATCTGCAAGCATCACATGGCTTTCTCATAGCCGAAAGTGCGCAAGAGGTGTGCGACCAGGCAAAACTGGTCTTTCTCTGCACAAAGCCACTGGATATCCTGCCTATACTGCATGCGTTGTCTATCCCTGAAAGTGTACATATCGTTTCTGTAGCAGCAGGTGTTAGCATCGATGATTTGGAAACCGTCCATGCTGGTGCCGTAAGCAAGGTAATTCCTACCGTCACATCGCAAGAGCTGCACGGTGTATCTCTATTTACATGCAGCAGTCGAACAAGTGTGGAGGATCGCAATGAGCTTCTCACGCTCCTGTCCTCCATCAGTCAATCACAGGAAGTATCCGAGGTCGAGATCGAAACAGCGACGATCCTCACTAGCAGCGCCCCAGGACTGATCGCAGGGATTCTTGATTCGTTTGCGCAGGCAGCGGTTCGCAAAACACCAGAGCTTGACTTGGATACTGCGAGAAGCATGCTGGTGGAAACGATGCTGGGAACCGCTCTTTTGCTCAAAAACGAACAGCTTAGCTTCGACCAGCTCATCGAGCGTGTTGCTACCAAAGGTGGCATTACCGAGGAAGGCTTGCGTGTTCTTGACAAGACGCTTCCTTCTGGATTTGACGAGTTGTTTGCGATGACAGAATCCAAGCACGCTGCTTTGAAAATACTTGTCCAACAACAAATAAAAGCATAAATCGCGGATAGGAGAACAAGACGATGATCATCGGTTGGATTGGTTTGGGAAACATGGGTATACCAATGGCTAGCAATCTGCTGGCTGCAGGCTACGACGTACGTGTCTGGAATCGTACACCAGGCAAAGCTGCATCATTGGTCGCATTGGGTGCGAAAGTGACTGCGACTTTGTCCGAGCTGGTAGCACAAAGCGACGTTCTGTTCACCATGGTAAGCGACGATGATGCCGTAAAAGCAATCTATACGGACTCAGATGGTCTCTTGAGTCTTCCTGTGCAAGGAAAACTGGCAGTGGACATGAGTACAATTTCACCGGATACTTCCCGTTTTCTTTCCGAGCAGGCCAAACAAGCTGGGCTGCGCTTTCTTGATGCACCTGTCTCTGGTAGTGTAGGACCTGCAAAAGAAGGGAAGCTCGTGATCATGGTAGGCGGCGAGCAGGCGGATTATGAGGTAGCAAAGCCGATGCTGGACAAGCTGGGCAAAGCAGCCTTTTATTTGGGACCAAACGGCGCTGGCACATCTGCCAAGCTGGCGATCAATCTGTTGCTTGGCATTACGGTACAAGGTGTTTCTGAGACATTGCTGTTCGCTCGCTCTCTCGGTATTGGAACAGAGCAGATGCTGGACATCATTTCCGAAAGCGCCGTGGGAACCCCGTTAATCCGCGGAAAAGCAGCGTCGATCCTCGCTGACGACTATCCGGCTGCCTTTGCCCTGAAGCATATGGCCAAGGACCTTCGACTAGCGCATGAAGCAGGCGTTTCTACACCTTTGGCGGAATCCGTCAATGCCACCTATCGGCATGCACTGGAATCAGGATTGGGAGAGCTCGATTTGATGGCGATCCTGCGTCACCTTGATGGAAAATAGGTTTCCTATTTAGACTGACGCTATATAAATGAAGCAGCGGCTACCTAAGACCTGAAAATAACGGCTTAGACTGGCCGCTGTTTTTTCACATCCCACACAGAGCATACGCCTAAGTTTGACGTATATTGCATACAAAAGGAGGCGTATGCTATGCATCACCCAGATTTTCAGCCTAATCCGTGAAAGATGACAAAGCAGCCTATCATCAAAAAAGCTGCCTTACCAGTAGAAAAATCTACGGATAAGACAGCCTGTTCGTGTTAATTTACGTTAACCCCACGGTCCGTCTGCTTTTTTTGCAAGCGCAACGCCAAAAGGAAAGCGATGAGCAACAATCCAGCAGATACATCATAAACAGCCCGGACTCCCTGCCATTCAGCGATAGCCCCCATCACCAGGGCGGAAGCGCCAAAAACGAGAAAATCAATCGTCCCCTTTGCTGACATGACATAGGGCATCGCTGATTCCTCTGTCTCTTGCTGCAAAAGTGTCTGCTTGCTTACATGCACCATTTCCAAAAACGGGCCCAGCGCAAAGGAAAACAACAGTGCCACTAGCGCGTTCGTACTGCTGCCAAAACAAAAGGTAAAAAATCCGACGCCAATTGTACCGCAAATGATCCAGCGAAATAAATGGTGACGCATCCGCTCCGCATACATCAATAGTAACGCCCCACCTGCAATGGCTCCAAGCATGTAACCGGCATTGATGTAGCCCCACCATTCTTCTCCTTGTCCAAGCACATCGAGGACAAATGGCAGCATAATCGCAGCGATCCACACACCCCCGGACAAGCCGATCACAACATCCATCACGACCAGCAGTCGAAGTACAGGTACATCGCGAATGGTTTTCCATCCAGTGAGCCAGTTTGTAGTGGCCCTAGCTGCCTGTTCTTCACGCTGCTTTTCGTTTGCCGGTGCAATGCCTTTCATCACAATCGTTGCCACTACATAGGCACCCACCGTTCCCCACAGAACAACCCCCGCTCCCAGCCAAGAAACGAGTAATCCCCCTGCGGCCCAGCCAGCAAAGTGAACAGTTTGATCCGAGGCGGCAAGCAACCCATTCGCTCGCATGAGGTCTTCTCGTCCGACCAACTGCGGCACCATAGCATTGCGCGCAGGGTTTGCCCAGCCATCCATAAAGGCGATGGCTGCTCCCAATCCGAACAACAGCCAGATCCACTCTCCCTGCTCTCCTACACCGCTGCTGACAGCTATTGAGGCTACAGCCAAAAGTATCGTCTTCATGCCTTGCGACAGAACGAGCATCCCCGTCAACGACATTCGCTGAAAAACCAGCGGAGCTAACAGGCTGCTAACAGATTGCGATACCATGATGACAACAGGTATAAACGCCGTGTACATGACAGAGCCAGTTGCAGCGTACATGACCGAAATAAACGCGACAATATAAAATACATCCCCAAGGTTGGCCAATGTCTGACCCGCCCAGAGGCAAATAAAGCGTCGATGCCACATGAAGCGCACCCTCCTGTCGGTTCAGGACCAGCCTATGCATCCTGATGGAATATGAAGTTATTCACACCGACTCGCCATCACAATGGAGGTGCACCTCTTTTCGCAAAAATTACCTTTTATTCTATTCCAGAATCAGGATGCTGTACAGATTTGTTTCGGAAAAAGCTGTAGTACACCCAGCCTGCGTTAATAAACAAGAAAGCACTCGTCATGTAAAAGACTCCGCTAATGCTCACATAGCCTGCCAAAAAGCCGCCAATCATCGGTCCAAGCATGCTGCCTATACTGACAAAGCTGTTGTTATAGCCGTAAACGCGACTGACCATATGTACAGGTGTTGCTCGTCGCAGCAAAGCATTGACGGATGGAAGCAATCCTCCCAGCGACAAGCCTAGCAGAAAGCGGAGTACGACCAATTGCCATACCGTATGTACGAGACCTTGTGGAATAAAGATGATTGCAGCTGCCAAAAGCGAGAAGAAGAGCACCTTTTGCGAACCAAACCGATCTCCTAGACGTCCCAGCTGTGGCGAGGCAAAGACGTTGGCTACCCCCATGCATGCCTGGACAATACCGGCCCACAACGCTACCTTTGCCCCTTCCGAACCGAGCAACTGCGATATGTAAATCGGCAGCACAGGGATAATGCTAAACAACGCAAACTGGATCATTACGGTTACAAAAAAGAGCGCTGGGAGTTCTTTGGAAGAGAAGATCATCTGAAAATCTTCCCGTAGACTCGACCGTTCCTTTTTTTCAGGCGGAACAAAATTCTCTTTCACCGTAAACGTAATGACCAAGGTCGCCAGTAATAATACGCAACCGGTAATCACAAAAATCATCCGAAAGCCGATCTTCTCCGCAAGAACGCCGCCGAACAGCGGTCCCATAATGGTTCCGGCCGTAATAAAAGACTGAAGCAACCCTGTTGCCCAGCCAATTCGTTCTTTTGGTACAGAGGATGCTACCAATGCGGTACTGGCAGGGATGATTCCCCCTACGAGTCCATTAAGCAGACGAAGGGCCAAAAGCTGCCACAGGCTTCCCGCAAAACCGGTCATTGCCATGGTAATGGACATGAAAAATCCCGAGCGCAAAATCATGATCTTGCGCCCGTGCTTATCGGCCAAATTTCCCCAGATAGGCGAGACGAGACCCGCCGTCAAAAAGTTGGCTCCAAAAATAATCCCCGCCCAAGCCGTGACTTGATGAGGGTCTTCAATTCCGAAATCCTGCTGAATGTAAAGCGGCAAAAAAGGCATGATCATACTCATCGCCACCATGACGAAAAACAACGATCCGCAGAGCACATATAAGTTACGGCGCCATATCTCCATCGGATTCCCTCCAATCCCATCTGCTTATCCCAGTTGCAGGTCGGATGTACCTCCTAAATCTTGCACACTCCACAGACCGTAGTATACTCCCTTTCTTTCCAGCAATTGCTCGTGGGTGCCTTCCTCAACGATTTGTCCCTCTTTCATGACAATGATTTTGTCCGCATGGGTAACCGTCGAAAGTCGATGGGCCACGATGAGCGTGGTTCTTCCTTTTGTCAATCTGGACAACGACTCCTGAATCATGTGCTCTGATTCCAAGTCAAGTGCAGACGTCGCCTCATCCAGAATCAGAATACCCGGGTCACGCAGGAAAACTCGGGCAATCGCGATTCGCTGCTTTTGTCCGCCAGAGAGCTTCACGCCGCGCTCTCCCAGCTCCGTATGGTAACCATTTGGTAATTCACTGATAAAGTCATGGGCATTTGCCGCCTTCGCGGCTTCTTGCACAGCATTGTCATCTGCATCAGGATTACCCATTAAAATATTTACTTTTGCTGATTCACTAAACAAAATATTATCTTGCTGCACCATCCCGATGTGGTGACGCAAATTTTGCTGCTTCACATCGCGGATATCGATGCCATCAATCGTAATTTTTCCTTCTGTCACGTCCCAAAAACGCGGCAACAAGCTGATCAGAGAGGATTTTCCTCCGCCTGACATCCCGACAATCGCAACCGTTTCACCCGAAGAGATACTCAGATTCACATTGTTCAAGACGAGAGGGCCCTCCTCCCGATAGCGGAAGGACACGTTCTCAAATCGGATTTCTCCGCGAATGCGTTTGGTTGCAGGGTCTACAGGCAGCTCACCTGCATTTGGCTTGTCGACGATATCGTACGATTCATCGATAAACTCGAACATCCGGTCCATCGAGGCAATTGCCTGTGTCAGTACCGTACTGGAATTGACCAGACGTCTCAGCGGCGTGTACAAGCGCTCCAAATAAGCATAAAACGCAACGAGCGTCCCTACGCTCATGCTCCCGCCTATGACTTGGTACCCAGCATAGGCAATGACCAGCAGCGGTGCGATATCTGTCACCGTATTGACCACGGCGAAGGTTCGGGCGTTCCACCGCGTATGTGCCAGTGCTTTATCCAAAAACTGATTGTTCTCCTTGGCAAATTCCTTGCTCTCCTGCTTTTCTAATGCAAAGCTGCGGATGAGCGACATGCCGTTCACGCGTTCGTACAAATACCCTTGTAAATGCGCCAGTGCTGCAGAACGATCCTTTGTCAATTGACGCAAGCGCTTGTAGAAAAATTTGACAGAGATACTGTACAAAGGGAAAACGATAATCGCGACGATCGTCAGCTCAACGTCCATATAGAGCATGATCCCCATCGTCAGCGTAATCGTAATCAGATCCAGCCAGAGATTCATCAATCCCGTTTCCACGAAGCTTTTGGTGGATTCGACGTCGTTAATGACCCGAGAGATGACCTCACCCGTTTTTGTGTTGTTGTAGTAGCGCATCGACAGTCGTTGTAAATGAGAAAACAATTGATTGCGGATGTCAAACAAGATACGACTGGATACCCACTGAGCATAGTATTGCCGGATGTACTCGACAGGAGCGCGAACGACAGTAAATAACAAAATGGCGCCGAGCATCAGCCAAAATAACTGTTTCAGCTTTTCCTCTTGCGGAAGCGGGCTCGGCAGCAGGTCATCAATGACGTATTTGATAAGAAGCGGCAGAGCAAGTGGGATCGCAAACTTAATAATACCAATCAATATAGTGCCCAATATTTGTTTCCAATAGGGCAGGACATAAGCCAAATAGCGGCGTATGCTCAACCATCATACCTCCTTTGCAAACAAGGAAATCCCTCCCCCGGTCATTCGGGAAAGGGATTATTCCTCATCATCTCGCACTAAAAGATAACGCTCGTACCAACGTTGGACGAAGCCGTTTTGAAAAGGGCCACGTCGAGCGCTTACCCAATCCAGCACCTCTCGCAATGCTGTCTGCACTCTTTCCACAACAAATGGAGGATAGTTCATCTGTTTGCTATGCAAAAGAAACTCCTCTTCGTCGAGAATCGAGTACGTCATATCGGGAAACACTTTTACGTCGAGATCATAGTCTATGTAGCTTAGCAATTGTCCCTTCATGCTGAAGGGCGAACCAATGTTGCAATAATAATAAATACCGTCATCACGAATCATGGCAATGGTATTGAACCACTGGCCTCTACCAAATGTACAAATGGCCGGTTCACGCGTACGCCATTCCCGTCCGTCTGCTTCTGTCACCTTGACCCGATCATTTCCCCCAATCACCACCGCATCACTGGTATGAATCAACGTAGATTTGTCCCATATGCGGTGCAACGAATGGTCATGTTTATAACTTTCTATGCGGATATTGGAGCCCGGAGTTGGTGACATGACTCTCCCCTTTCTTCTCTTCTCTATTTGAATGGGGACAAGCCTCCTTTAAGAAGAGAGCTTTTTGGAAAGTGTAACATATTTTTGTACTTCATAGCCAAGTGAAAGGTAAAACGGAAGGACTTCCGGATTTGATTGATTGACCATGATCAAGACGTTATTGACACCTCGTTGCTTGAAACGCTTTTCAATTGCTTCAACGAGTTCGCGACCAATACCTGAGCCTTGCATCTCTGGAAGTACAGCCAATCGGTAGAAATAGGCACGTGCTCCGTCGATCGTGCCAACCACGACCCCTACCACTTTGCCTTCAATTTCTGCAACCATTACCAGATCGCTGTCCCAAGCCAAATGCTGGGCCAAATCGTTCAATGACTCTTTGTCCGATTGGTCCAACCCCGTCTCCTGCCAAATACGTGTGATAGCCGAATAGTCACCGAGTCGAAACGGACGAATCAGCATGTGTTGCCTCCTTCGTAACCTTCTTCCTCTATTGTACAACACACGGACAACTTTGTCTTGTGTCGCCACACCACAAAGTCTCCAACTCCATACTCCATCTACAATAAATAATTATGTCAAAAGAGAAATACCGCCGTCTACAATCAATGTTTGTCCGCGAACCATCCACGCTTTGTCGGAAAGCAAGAACATCACAGCATTAGCCAAATCTTCCGGCTCTACAATGCGTCCTGCTGGCGTACGCTCTGCTGAGCTGCCGAGCAATTCTTCACGATTCGGGAAATGTTTGAGTGCATCCGTATCCACCGCTCCGCCAGATACAGCGTTTACTACAATATTATGCGGTGCGAGCTCGACTGCCAAATAACGAGTAATTGCCTCTACAGCTGCCTTCGATACACCAACCGCTGTATAGTTGTCGAGAACGCGAATGGACCCTAGGCTGGACAAGCTCACGATTTTTCCGCCGTTGCCACCCTTGATCATTAGTTTTGCCGCTTCTTGCGCACAGAACAGCAGCGCCTTGCTGTTAATTTCCATGGTCCAGTCCCAATGGCTTTCTTCCAGTTCCATCAGCGGACGCAGTACACCCGATGCCGCATTGTTCACAAATACATCCAAGCGACCGAATTCCTGGTCAATTTCTGCGAACAATTCTTTGATTTTTGCTACATCCCCTACATTGGCTTTGATCAGATGGACACGAGCGCCCTTTGCTTCCAGCTCTGCTGCCGCTTCTCTAGCCGCAGTGCGGTTACGCAAATAGTTCAGCACCAGGTCATAGCCCTGTTCCGCCAATTGAAGAGCAATCGCTTTTCCGATTCCTCGCGTCCCGCCAGTAACCAGTGCTACTTTTTTCGTTGTATTCATAAAAAGATTACCTCCCAGCCTGACCAACTATTAATAGCAGGTACTAATATGTAAAAATCACTTATTCATTATACAACTCCACCTGCGCTTTTTCTACCTACGGAAAAAAATCTGGGCATGACTTGATCCTCTCAACTATAGCCATACTAAGCTCGCGGTATCAGGCAAACACTACCACATAAGGAGGAATGGCAGGATGTACATAGGTCGGGAATTGTCCGAATTAACCATGGTGCCAATAGCTGATTGGGAAATGAATGAGCTGCTTTATTACCATCATAGTTTTTCACAATTGGCAGCTTACCTCAGTGCAGAAGGAGCTTCTCTTCACGTCAAAGTCATCCATGAGCTTGAATCCCGTGGGCCAGTGAATGGAGACAGCGGGGGATGGGATCATTCCTCGTCACCTATTTACGATTAAGTAAAAAACCCGGCTGCTCGTGTATGTAAACACGGCGCCGGGCTAATTTTTAGATACGGAATTTGCCGATCTGGTTTTGCAATTCCTCCGCGAGTTGTTCGAGAGAAACCGCTGAGGAAGCGATCTCTTCCATAGAGGCTAGCTGCTCTTCCGCAGCTGCGGATACACTTCGTGTTCCATCAGACGCTTGCAGTGTCACTTCGGAAATATGACCAATGATCTCAACCACTTGCTGTGCCCTCGTAGAGAAATCACGTGTCGCTTCAGATACCTGACCGATTTTCTCTGCTACTTCATTGACGGCTGATTGAATTTGTTCGAAGGACTGACCTGCTTCGTTCACTTTTTCAATACCTTCCGTGACTTCACGCTTGCTCTGATCCATAACAAGGACAGCATGGCTTGTCTCCGTTTGAATCGCGGTGATCAGCTGACTAATTTGCTGTGCCGAGCTTGCGGATTGCTCTGCCAGCTTGCGTACCTCATCAGCCACCACAGCAAAGCCTCGTCCATACTCCCCTGCTCGAGCCGCTTCAATGGCCGCATTTAGTGCGAGCAGGTTGGTTTGATTTGCGATGGCAGTGATCACATCCACAATGTTTCCGATTTCTTGGGAACGCGTACCCAGATTATCCACAACTTTTGCCAGACTGTGAATCGATTCGCTGGATGCATTCATTTGCAGCACAGCCGATTGAATGGATTTGTTTCCGGTTACTGCCAAGTCTGACGATTCCCGGGCTGCGGTGAATACGTTTTGTGTATGCTCTGCGATCTGACCAAGTCTTGCCGACATTTGCTCGACTGCTGCGTTACCCTCTTGCGTATGGGAGACTTGCTGCTCGGTTCCCTCCGCCATTTCTTGCATGGTCTCTGCAATCTGTTCTGTCGCTTTGCTTGTCTGATCCGCACTTGCTGCGAGCTGCTCTGCCGAAGAAGCCAGCTGCTGGACAGAATCATTCACAGAATGGAGCAAGGAACGAAGAGATTCCGCCATATGGTTAAACGCTTTGCCCAATGTACCCAGCTCATCGTCACTTCGTATATCTACTTGTTGTGTCACATCCCCTTGGCTCATTTTGTCAGCTGCTTCTGTCAACATGCGCAGAGGACGGAGTAAGGATCGCAAAATCACGTAAATGACTCCGCCAGCTACCACCAGTGCAGCAATTATAATCACGAGCATCGTGTAAAAAATCGGATTTGCTGCTTCTGCTGCTTCGCTTTCATACATCACGCCAACCAGCTTCCAACCCGTGTTCTCATTCGTAGTAAATACGGCTTGGACGGGATTTCCTTCGTACTGAAATTGTAATCGACCTGATTCTTTTGCATATACAGTATCCACCCAGGACTCTGCAACCTCAACGCCAGCCTCCCCATTTGGATTGACTAGCATTTTTCGGTTTTTATCCAAAATCGCCATAAATCCTTGGGTACCGATTTTCGCTTGCTTGACCGTCGCGTCCAGCGCTGTCAGTTGAATATCAATTCCATAAACACCGGACTGATCAGGCAATGCCATTGCCATTCCCACCACGAGTTTGCCGGTAATGGCATCTATGTACGGGTCCACAATGATGGTCTTCCCTGGCTGCTTCATGGCTGCTATGTACCAATCTCTCTTTCGCGGGTCGAATCCGTCCGGGAGCTTGGAATCGGTTGCGGTCATCATGCCGCCATTCTCGTCTCCGATATACGCTTCACTCACTTCCGAGTTTAAAGCGAGAAAACGCTGCAATTTCTTTTTGGTGATCATCCTGTTCTCTTCCTGTATGTCTTTGCGTACAATATCAGCAGCGATCCACCCCACATTCCTTGATTGCTCCATCAGTGTCCGATTCAAAAGCGCGTCTACCAATCGAACATTTTCAGAGGCAGTCGTAAGCAATTCATTTGACAACTCTGTCTTGGCACTCTGATAAGAGAGCATCCCGAGCAAAAGCATGGGAACCACTAATATCGTGGAAAATGTAGCGATTAGCTTGGATTTCACAGTGAGTCTGGGGGTTTTCATTCGCTAGCATCACCTTTCTGCGTATCATGTCCTATATTGATACCCGCTATATGTTTCATTGTAAACCTTCCTTTGCCCACCGAGCTACACATTCATTTATTATTTATTATTTTTTATTATATTCAGAATATACTTTCTTCTAGAAATAGGTAAAAAATCGCTTTACAACAAGAAAAAAATGCCATATTCTAAGAGTACGTTCCACCCACTACTACTACGGAAAGAAAGGAGGCAGCACCATGATGATGATAGCAATGAATGCAAATCCAGCTCTATTCGATCGTCTTGTGGATGTTCCAACTAAATATAGCAGCGCCTCCTGGGTCGACGAATTCCAGTAGTATTCGTACTCTTCAACATTTCCATTTCGTCTATTACCGACCACAGGCGTTGTTGCTTGTGGTCTTTCTATGCCCTTCAAAACGGCATGTCCGTTTTTGTTGCCAGAAGACCGCAGGCTTTCGCCCGTGGTCTTTTTCTTTCTCACCAGTTAACATTTTCCACCTTGAAAGGGGGTGATTGGTAATGGTACTGAACTTTTTGCTTTTCACAGTCAAGATTGAACGCAATAAGGAACAAGCAGAGAAACTTTTCGCAGAATCTGCTCGCTGTCGCTACCTCGAAGAACGCGCAGAAGAACATGCTTTTGAAGCAGCACAATTTGTGAGCCGCATTTAATGAACACCACTACTTGACCACAGGAGGGATTTTGGTATGAAAAACAAACAACGGCGTCAGATGATGAGGTTTACAGGAGTCAAAGCGATAGATGGCAGCTGACTGCAACAAACTAACGGGATGGGAGGGATACACTCATGTACATTCCAATGATTTTCTTCACAGTCATTATTGAGAAACGGAAATTGACACCAAAGCAAATTGAAGCGAAATACATGCAAGAGCAAGCACTGAAACGTATGGAAGAACAAAAGCATCAGATCGTTACACAATTTCCTGAGTTTTTGATTCGATAACACGAAACAGTTTCACAAGGATCATGTCTGCGGGGGCATGATCTTTTTATTTTCCGATTGGTGGGATATCTCCCGGCTTGCGTTACATCGGTCTGATGAAATAAACAAATAAAGCTGCCGAGAAATGCTTGCTCGACAGCTTTGCCTAATCGTTATTTTTGTCCCAACAGCTCGCGAATTTTTTGATGCGCCATCGGGATGGTGTAAGCATTCAATTCCTCCCAAGCTACGTATCTTGCATGAGCGGGGAGCTCTTCCCCTTCGATCCAGTCACAGGACCATACTTGCATGTTCCACTGCAAATGGGAGAAGACGTGCTGAACCGTACCTAGCGGCTGCATGACTTCTACATCGATTCCGAATCTTTCACGCAAACCAACTGCAAGTGCCTCCTGCTTGGCAGCATCACTTTCCTGTTCGGTTTCAACAGTAGGGAATTCCCACATGCCGGCGAGAAGCCCTTGATCGGGACGCTTGTTCATCAAGACTTTGCCATCGCGAATGATAATGCCTACTTGCAGTTCAACAGGACGTGGAGGTTTGGCTTTGCCTTTTACCGGCAGCTCTTCTGCCACTCCCTCCTGACGCGCGATACAGTAGTCAAATACCGGACAGGTCAAGCATTGCGGAGTGCGCGGCACACAGACCATCGCTCCCAGCTCCATTAAAGCCTGATTGAAATCCCCCGCTCTTCCCTCAGGAATGACTTGGCGTACAAGATGCTCGATTTTGATTCTTGTGGCAGGCTTGGCAATGTCATCCGTTAAATACAGCAGGCGTGAAAAAACACGCATAACATTTCCATCCACAGCCGGCTCCGCCTTTTCATAGGCAATGCTAAGAATGGCACCTGCTGTATACGGTCCGACACCTTTTAGTGTAGCGATCTCTTCTGGTGTATCCGGCACAACTCCTCCATAGCGAACCGTTACCTCGCGCGCTGCGGCTTGAAGATTGCGGGCGCGGGAGTAATAACCGAGTCCTTCCCACGCTTTTAAGACATCATCCTCGGGGGCTCTCGCTAAATCACTCACCGTTGGAAATTTCTCCATGAAATTCGCATAATAAGGTTTAACGGTCTCTACGCGTGTTTGCTGAAGCATGATCTCCGATACCCAGATGCGATATGGATCTTTGTTGATCCGCCAAGGCAAATCACGCTTTTGTGAGTCGTACCAGGCCAGCAAATCCTGGGCAAAGCCAAACACATGAAATTGTTCAGGAAGTGTATATTTCAAGCTTTCTTTTTTTCTTGCCATTTCCTTTTATTCTACTCCTTTTCAACCCAGTTCCACGGGACGAAACGCCCACACATGGAGTTTCGTAGCTCCGCCGGAAATACAGTCGCAAAAGTCTTGGTCTGCCAATCGGTTTGCCTTGATATCTTCGTATATTTGAACAGTCTCGACCTCAAACGTTTCGACGAACAGACCGGGCTGATCCAAGCCCTCCATTAAGCGATACTGATGTGCACCCAGCGCTTCCATTCGCTCAGCCATCGAGGCGAGCAATTGTAGAGCATGACTTCGTTTTTCAGTATCCAGCTTGTATTCAATGAAAACCGTTAGCATGCGACATGTTCCTCCTTCAACGATTCAACGCTTTCATCATACCCTTACCACCCCGTGCGAACAAGCACACAAATATTTTCAGAACGGGCGGGAATTAACCGTTGGCAAACGCTATAATAAACAATAAAAGTGGAAGGAAGGGAGGAAGACAACGATTCCATGGATACAGCCACACATTTTGCCATGGGCTTTGGATTGGCCGGACTCGCCTATCTTGATCCTGTCGTAGCTTCTACTCCGTCACTTGCAGTGGCCGTCATGATTGGTACGGTCATTGGCTCGCAGGCACCTGATTTGGATGGCTTAGTCCGACTTCGTGGTACCGCTGCCTACATTCGCAACCACCGAGGCGTATCTCACTCGGTTCCCGCTTTATTTCTCTGGACTGGAGCCATTTTTGTTCTCATCCAGGCCATAATGCCACAGCCCCATTGGCTGCATTTGCTCGGCTGGATATTCCTGGCCGTTTGTTTACACGTCTTTGTTGACTTGTTCAATTCCTATGGCACAAAGGGCCTGTACCCGTTTCGCGACAAATGGGTGGCGCTCAACGCCATTTTCATTTTCGATCCGTTCATTTTCGCTGCTCATCTCGTTGGCTTTATGCTATGGGCAGCAGGCGCGCACCCCGGACACGTCTTTTTATGGATATACGTGATCATTGCCGGATACTACTACTGGCGTTGTCAGGTGCAAAGACGTACGACGGAGCTGGTTCGCCAGCGAATCGGCAAAGCTGGTACCTTCACCATCATTCCTACTCTTTCCTGGACGTATTGGACCTTCGTCGCCAAGACAGAGCACCATTGGTATGTAGGTGAAGTCATCTCAGGGGACGTCGTCGTCTTGGACACCTTCTCCATCAAACCGGAAAATGAGCGGATTGCGGCAGCCAAGAAAAGTTACAAAGTCCAGTCCTTTCTAGCTTTTACCCATCATGTGCATGTAGAAACAAAGGAGCGTTCCTTTGGCTATGAAGTCAAATGGATTGATCTGCGCTACCGCTCTCGTTTTCAAGGGAAAAGTCACTACATGTTCGTCGCTGTGGTCTACCTCGATTTTGATCTGACCATCCGCGATTCCTTCGTCGGTTGGATCCACCGTGGAGAAGAACAGCTTACCAAAAAATTGGATTCAAAACGCTCGTAATAAGACTAGACTGCCGCCCCTGCCAATAGAGGGCGGTTATTTTTTGCAATCTGACCCGTTCATTTTTGCCGAAATTGCACCTTTTCTCCTAGTCAAATACCAACTACGATCAAAATAACAACGACAGACTGGGGGACTCGACATGATACCAATTCGTTATTCCAAGCGTACCATTACTGATCAGGAGCAAATTAACCAGTTTTTGCAAGTAGCAAAGGTCGGCCATCTCGGCTTGTCCAATGAAATCGAGCCGTACATCCTGCCTTTGAATTTTGCTTGGTGGAATGGCTGTATTTATTTTCACGGCGCGGATTCTGGCAGAAAAATCGAAATGATCAATGGCAACAACCGCGTATGTTTCAGTGTCTGCGAGGAATACGGCACAATCGCCTCACCTGTGCCTGCCCATATCGATACGGCTTACATGAGTGTGTTTATCGCCGGAACCATTGAGCGGGTTTCTGAACCCGAGGAGATGCGCGATGCGATGCAATCCATGATCGACAAGTACGTACCTGGCTACTATTCAGAGCCGTTGCCTTTGCAGCATGTCATCAAGTATCGTTCTTCGATGGGCAGTACAACCGCCATCTTCCGGATTACGCCTACCGTGCTGACTGCCAAAGGCAATCCACTCTCCGAAGAGAAACAGTTCTACCCTGGAAGAAAAGTGGAGATGGATGTATAGCAGCCGAAAGCAGAAAAAAGACACGCCCGTTGTCAGAGGCGTGTCTTTTTGTTGGATGATTATTCAGCTTACAAAGAGAATGGAGCGCTCATTCCTGCCGAAATCGCGAGTCGGTTCCAGCTGTTGATGGTATTGATCGCCATAATCAGTGCGACATACTGGTTTTCGTCAAAATGCTCGCGGACTTGCTGGTAGAGCTCTTCAGGAACACCGTTAGCTGTAATAACAGTGACAGCCTCAGTGAGAGCAAGGACGGCCCTCTCTGCCTCAGTGTAAACCGCGGATTCTCTCCAAACGCTGAGCAAGTAAATGCGTTGCTCTGTCTCACCGAGCTTGCGCGCATCCTGTGTATGCATATCCAAGCAAAAAGCGCAGCCGTTGATTTGCGAAGCACGAATTTTGATCAGCTCAATCAGTTTTTTGTCCAAACCGCTTTCATTCACGAATTTTTCCAGCTTGAGCATGGTTTGATACGCTTCAGGATTAACTGCATGATGATTCAATCTAGCTTTCATGATTCATCTGTCCTCTCCACTCGAATTTGGTTTTCAACCTCAAAGACGAGTGAAGTTTTGATCTTGTGACAAAGAATCCGTTTTATTTTTGCAGATGCGCTAACTTATCTGGATTGACCATCATGTACATGTGCTTGATGCGTTCTTCTTCCTCATTCATCGTGATCTGGATGATCATTTTCAGCTCGCCTTCGGAAAAGACGGCAATTCCATCCTGACCATTTATCGAGCGAATCTGCATCGTAGCACGCGAAGCCCACCTCGGCCATACTCCCATCCAGAAGGCAGCAATACGTTCATCCGAGAAAATCGGTCGAAGCGCAGCTCTGACTTTTCCGCCTCCATCACTGACAAGTACGGAATCGTTAGTTAGCAATCCTATCAAAGCCCTTGCATCTGACTGAGAGATCGCATGTATCAGCTGCTCTACCAAGCGTGTGGAACGATTCGACTGAGGAGCTGCCCCCTGATACCCTGCTTCTCTCAGCTTTTGTCCAGCGCGGCTAAACAGCTTGCGACAGCCCGCTTCCGTCTTTTCAAGCATCGCAGCAATCTCACTGTATTCGTAGTCCAGAGCCGTACGCAGTACATAGACGGCCCGCTCCGGCGGAGACAAATTCTCGAGCAAAACAAGCAAGCCATACGAGACTGATTCTTCGGCAATCACAGTGTGCAACGGATCATTCGTTGCCGAAGCGTCTACTACCGGCTCCGGCAGCCATTCCCCTACATACTGCTCCCGCTTCCAACGGGCTGATTTTAATAAGTCCAGACAGCGATTGGTCACGGCTTTGCACAGATAGCTTTTTACATGGTGAATGTCTTGGATGTCGGTACCTGCGAGTGCAAGAAATGTATCCTGAACAATGTCCTCCGCTTCCGTTACCGAGCCAGTCATCCGGTACGCAAGGGAAAACAGTAATGACTTATACTCCCGATAAACATCCCCCATGCGCACTGTCATTATTTTATATCACCAAACTGCCAAAGGGTGTGACTGAGACTTCCATAACGGATGCTCATATGCAGGCGCTTTGCTGTACGTTCATCGTCGGCAGCTCCCATGACGTACACGAGCGGAACAAAATGCTCGGTTCCATACACGGGAACAGCTTTTTCGGCATGTGGAGCAAGCTCGCGATAGTTGGCGAGATCCTCGACATTCCAGTCAGTCAATGTTGTTTGCAGCCAGTCTTCGAACTGCACCGCCCACTCAAAGGTACCACCATCGGACTCTCTCAGGTTCATATAGGAAAAATTATGGACGGTTCCGCCACTTCCGAGGATCAGAACGTCTTTTTCGCGTAGTGGGCTGAGTGCCTTGCCGATCTGGTATTGCTCCTTCACAGTCAGGTTCGGATTAACCGATAAGGCAACAACCGGAATATCTGCATCCGGATAAATATGGCGCAAAACAACCCAATGTCCATGGTCCAAGCCTCTTGTCGTGTTCAAAGCGACAGGAATACCAGCTTCCTGAAGAAGTCGGATAGTCTCATCCGCTACTTCACGCTCTCCTTTTGCCGGGTACTCGATTTCGTATAACGCTTGCGGGAAACCGCCAAAATCGTGAATCGTCGGGAAGGTGTCCATGGTTCCCACCATTTGATCATGTGCTTCCCAGTGAGCGGAAAATATGACGATAGCACGCGGCTTGCGTGGAAGCAGGCTAGGCAATTGGTTCAGTGCTTCTGTATATGCATTGTTTTCTATGGCAAGTAACGGGGCACCATGTGCAATGAAAAAAGACGGCATCATATGCGTACACTCTCCTCTATACTTTTTAAACTTAGTTACTTTTTGTAAGTATTATATCGCATAATCATCATGGTTACAAGTGTATCCAGAATCGATGCCGTTTCTTTATTCTGAACAAAAAAAGCTTGCCGCTCCTAAAGAACGACAAGCCTTATGGTTGGTAAAGCTACAATTACTTCGCTGCTGCGAAACGCTTGCTAACTTCATCCCAGTTTACAACGTTCCAGAACGCGCCGATGTAGTCAGGGCGTTTGTTTTGGTAGTTCAGGTAGTAAGCATGCTCCCAAACGTCCAGACCAAGGATAGGTGTTTTACCTTCCATGATTGGGCTGTCTTGGTTAGGAGTAGAGCTGATTGCTACTTTTCCGCCTTCTGCAGTCAGCCAAGCCCATCCGGAACCGAAACGAGTAGTAGCTGCTTTTGCGAATTCTGCTTTGAAGTTGTCAAAGCTTCCGAAAGCCGCGTTGATTGCGTCAGCCAGTTCACCAGTTGGTGCGCCGCCGCCATTCGGGCTCATGATTTCCCAGAACAGTGTGTGGTTAGCATGGCCTCCACCGTTGTTGCGAACAGCAGTGCGGATGGACTCAGGCAGAGCATCCAGATTGCTGATGAGCTCTTCTACAGTTTTACCTTGCAGGTCTGCGTGTGCTTCCAGAGCTGCGTTCAGGTTGTTAACATAAGTAGCATGGTGGCGTCCGTGGTGGATTTCCATGGTTTGCGCGTCGATATGTGGTTCCAAAGCGTTGTGTGCATAAGGCAATGCAGGAAGTTGATGTGCCATTGTAACATTCCTCCTCAAATTATGTAGGTCAAGCTTACGAGTTCATTATACTGCAAGGTAACAAGTTTTTCAACAAATCGGTATGCAAAGTATATTAATCTATTTATTATTTCAAAGATTTCTATCTTGCAAACGAAAAGGAGCGTGCTAGACTTGGATTATTACAAACGAAGAGAATCAGGTGATTACTAGTGGAAATGGACTTATCAACGATCGTACTTCTCGCCGTCTTTGGATTCGTTGCAGCATTCATCGACAGTACTGTTGGTGGAGGCGGACTCATCTCCCTCCCCGCCCTGCTTGGTCTAGGAATGCCCCCGTATCTTGCTCTTGGCACGAACAAATTGGCTGGCACGATTTCATCTGCCACCAGCTCCTACACCTTTATCAAGAGCGGTAAATTTGACAAGAAGCTCATGCTGATCTTATTTCCTGTCTCGCTGATCGGCGCCTATTTCGGAGCGAAAACAGTTTTGTTCGTTCCCCAGGAGTTTTTGAAAATCCTTGTCGTTATTATGATGGCACTCATTTTTGTTTACACCCTTTTTAACAAACGTTTCGGTCAAGATTCCAACTACAAAGGGCTGACCAAATTTACGCTCGGCATCGGGATTCCATTTACCTTTTTAATCGGATTTTACGATGGATTTTTCGGGCCTGGAACTGGTTCATTCTTTGTTTTTCTGATGGTGCTTTTGTTTGGCTATGATTTTGTGATTGCAGCCGGTAATGGCCGAATTTTGAATCTGGCCAGTAACATTTCAGCGCTTTTTGTCTTCACAATGGAGGGCAAGGTCGTCTTCATGACTGGTCTCATCATGGGGATTGCGATGCTGCTGGGTGCGAACCTCGGTGCCAAAATGGCCATCAAAACGGGGGTACGTTATGTTCGTCCGTTGTTCTTGGTCGTATCCATTACCTTGATCGTGAAGATGGTGTATGAGTTGATTTTTACTGCTTGATTTAAATGACCTTCTTGTACGTTGCTGTTGTGGTGGGAGGAAACAGGAGAAAACGCTCAGCTTCTAGGGCCACCCCCTGGGGGATTGACTGCACGACTCCATGCAAAAAGCGAAACCGCGTCCAAAGTAGTCCATTTAGGAAGTTTTTCAGAGGTGGACGCTTAAGAGCGTGTTTCGCTTTTTGCATTCCGTCTCGGTCGGTGTCCCTAAGATCTTCGCTTATTTCTCCTGTTTCCTCTACGAGCTGTCCGTTCCTAAACGGGCTTTAAATGCATTAAAAGATTGAAGAATGCATTCAGTTACGACAGAGAAGAANNCTTCGCAGCGGTCAGTCCCAACCCCCAGCAGGACGGAGCCTGGAGCCTAGACTGGAAATATTCTTCTCCCCACTACAGCCATAAGCACATGAAGAGTCAGCCTGTAACCATCTACAGGCTGACTTTTTTTGTCTTACGTTTAATTAGCCCCGACTGCTACAGTTTTTGCTTGATGATCACGCACCGCCTGATTGCTCGCCGCCATAAACGCCTGTGCGACCGCCATCAGTACATCTCGATGCTCGGCAACTCCTTTAAAATGACTTCCGTTGGCGCTGACCGTCACGATCGCTTCGCCTGTCGCATGCTCTCCCGACGACAATGAATACAGCTCCATGTCCGTAAACTCCACACATCGAACGGCAGCGCCTGCTTGATGCCTGCCACTAATGCCTCAACAGGTCCTTCTCCGGTGCCAGAGTATGCTTGTTCTTCTCCTGTTACATTGTTCGTAATTGTGCAGGAAGCCATTCGATGTCCGGATGTCCCGGTGAGCACTTGTGCATTGACCAGTGTGAATGGCTCCAGTACCGCGTTCACGGTATGTCCTACCAGCTCAAGCAATTGATGGTCTTGGACAACTTTTTGCTTGTCAGCCAGCTCTTTAAATTGGACGTACAGGTCCTCCATCTGTTCGTCGGTCAGCTGTATCCCGAATTCGTTTACGCGGTGCTTGATGGCATGGCGACCGGAGTGCTTTCCGAGAATGATCATGTTACGAGGCACGCCCAAGCTCTCAGGGTCCATGATTTCGTAGGTGCTACGCTCTTTTAAGAGACCGTCCTGATGAATTCCCGCTTCGTGCTGAAAAGCATTGCGACCGACAATTGGTTTGTTGAAAGCAATCGGGAAGCTCATGGCACGGCTCACCTTTTGTGAAGTGGTGTAAATGTGCTCCGGTCTGATGCCAGTCTCGGCATCCAATGCTTCTTTGCGCGTCTCAATTGCCATCACCAGCTCTTCCAAGGAGCAGTTCCCTGCTCGCTCACCGACCCCGTTGACCGTTACCTCGACTTGGGTGACCCCAGCGCGAATCGCAGCCAAACTGTTTGCAACCGCGAGTCCCAAGTCATTGTGGCAGTGTGCACTGAACTCTACCTTGTCGCTGCCACGGACGTTTTTCATGACACGAGTGAACATAGCCCCATACTCTTCTGGCAGTGCGTACCCTACCGTATCGGGGATGTTGATAATGGTTGCCCCTTCTTCGATCGCTGCCTCGATCATCTCAAACAGGAATTCATCTCCTGTACGAGTCGCATCCATCGGGGAAAATTCTATCCGGTCTACAAACTGTTTGCCGTACGCAATCATTTCGCGGGCGATCTTAATCACCTGCTCTCTCGACTTGCGGAGTTGAAAGTCCAGATGAATGCTGGAGGAGGACAGGAACATGTGGAGTCTGCGACGCTCTGCCGCTTGTGTAGCACGAACGGCAGCGTCGATGTCCTCTTTCACCGCACGAGCAAAGCCGCAGATTTCCACGCCGTGCACCTCTTGCGAAATACGTTGCACCGCCATGAAGTCACCAGGACTGGAGATTGGGAAGCCCGGTTCAATGACATCCACGCCGAGGTCTGCCAAATGCTTTGCTATGACGATTTTTTGCTCAGGCGAAAGAGACGCTCCTGGCGCTTGCTCTCCGTCACGCAGTGTCGTATCAAAAATATGGATTCGTTTGGTCATGGGTAATGCCTCCTCAATTTTCAATCGTATTTTCCGCAATAAAAAAAGCCCGCCGTCTCCATATACAAGAGACGACAGGCTTTTGGCTGCCGCGGTACCACTCTCGTTGATCCCTTCTTTTTTCAGAAGAGAATCCACCTCGCTGTCCCGATGACGTGGGACGATCCGTCAAGATCTACTGAACGTTTTCAACCTTGCCGCTCCCGGGTGAGATTCGAGCATTTCCTGACTGCGTCGCACCTACCCGCAGCTCTCTGGACAAGAAATTTGCTTTACTAGCTCCCGTTCTTCGCGTTTGTTCTATGTCGTTGTGAAAATCAGAAAATCAAAAAGGCCTGCCATCTCTATCGAAGAGACGACAGACCTTGTCTATCGCGGTACCACTCTCGTTGACCCCAGCTACTCGCCAGAAGTCCACCTCATGTACTGATCCTAGTCGATCAGCACAACCCGATCACGGAGGTTAACCGTCAGAACTTACTGCTCGATGCAGCGCTACATCTCGTTCAGTCCTGCCGCTCCCGGGCGAGCTTCACTGGCTTCTCTGACTGCGTTGCACCGTCCCGCAGCTCTCTAAACAGATCAGTCCACTTACTGTTCCCGTTCTTCGCGTTATTGTTATTATTGTTTGAAATTTTATTCGGTTTACATCTGGTTGTCAATGGAGGCTAGCAATAAAAATAATTTTAATAGCCCAATTAATTGAACCCTCTCACTGAGCTGCGGCTGAACTGTCTGTAATAAAGGCAAGCGAGACCCAGTATCACGAGCACTAAAGCGGAGTAAATATTGCTATAGACCGACGCTCCTGGATAGCTATTGAGCAGATTCCAGCTCACAGCAGCTCCTCCATCAATCGACTTGCCGTACAAGGTAGCTGCAAGTGCACCTGCAATAAAGTTCAGCATAGCCAACAGTCCCATACCGACGCCGATCTGTTCCTTCGGTAGCGACTGCGAGATTGCGTTTGACATCGAAATCATCATAAACGATAGTCCGACATTGCCAAAAATCAGAAAAACGGCAATGAGGAGCGGGGATACTCCCGCAAAGGAAGAGAAGAGAACAAAGCTGCTCAAAAGTAGCGCAGACGCTGTATAAAATAAATACGAATTCCCTTTCTTATCCGCAAGAATCCCAGCCTTTTTCCCTAAAAACGCGGTCACAATTGCTCCTGGTACCATGACAAAGCCAATGAGCCCCGGTGCCAGATGATTCACATTGGCCAACAACTGTGGACTAAGAAAGGCGAACGAATAGCCACTCCCTATCATCAAAAAGGCAATGACCAGCCCGAGCGAATAGCGTTTGCTCCGGAATAAGCCAGGGCGAATAAAAGGTTCTGCCGTCGTCTGAATTCTTACCAAGAACAGAAGGAATGAGAGGATGCACCCCAGTGCGAGCAACAAGCTCTGATTCGTAATAGCCAGCAGAAGCAATGCAATCGTTATGGCGAGAAGCCCACCACCGATCCAATCCATTTTGACAGCCTCCCGTTCCTCCTCCTCCAAATACTTACGGAAAAAAGGTACGGCAAAAAGCGTGAACAACGGCATGCAGAACAGCCATCTCCAATCGAGCAGACTGACCAGCAAAGAAGAAAGAACGGGACCTAATGCGCTACCGATTGCCATCCCAGTCATGGAGATCCCTAGAGCTCGCCCCCTACTCTCCGGGGGAAAATAACGCACCGGAATAATGGAAGACGTCGCTGGAACAACCGCAGCTCCTGCTGCCTGCACAATTCTCCCAAAAAGCACCATGCCATAATTCTCGGCAAAAAATCCGATAAGGGAGCCGATGGCAAACAGAATCAACCCGAATGTAAGCAAATGTTTGAGCTTATAAGAATCAGCCAGCTTGCCGTACATCACGGTTCCAACCGCATAGATTAACAAAAAGGCAGACGTCACCCAGCTTACTTGGCTAAAGGATAAATGAAACTCCGCCCGGATTTGCGGTAACACGATATTGAACATCGTAGCACTCATCACCGTAATCATGAGCGTAAACACGAGTACGCGAAGAACTTTTTCAGCAGATTGTTGTTGTGGTTCGGTTTGCATATTGGAAAGACACCTCTCGTTATCACCGATTTCTTCCCGGGAAGGTGATTGTTGGCCTTGCTAGATGTAGTTTATAATGATTTTAAAATAAACGAAAATATATCTTTTGATATGCAGTTGATATACCTGAGTATATGGAGTTGAATCGTATGGAATTGTTGCAATTGCACTATTTCCGAACAGTGGCCAAGTGGCAGCATATGACGAAAGCCGCCCAAGAGCTGCGAATTGCTCAGCCTGCTCTAAGCAAGACCATTGCTCGGTTGGAAGAGGATGTCGGGGTTCCGTTATTTGACCGCGAGCGAGGACGTATTCGGCTAAATACGTTTGGGAAGGCATATTTGGAGCGTGTAGATAAAGCACTGAACTTGTTGGAGGAAGGTCAAAAAGTCGTATCGGATCTGGCCGGAATGGAGCATGGTCGTATTCATCTGGCAACGTCGACCTTGGATCTATTATCAGAACCGTTGGGCAAGTTTCTCGCCCTCCATCCCGATGTGCATTTCCAGATCACGCAAGCCACCATTGAAGAAATGGCACTCCTCTTGGAGTCAGGCGAAGTGGATATTTGCTTCACGCATTTGCCGATCAAGCTACCGGATATTTTGACTACACCCGTATTGAAAGAAGATATTCACGTAGCTGTCCCACGCACACATCACTTAGCCAAGCAAAGCAGTATTCGACTAAGCGAGCTGGCCGAAGAGTCCTTTATCGGCTACAGGGAGGACTTTCCCATCCAAATGCTGTACGATCAGTTCTTTCAAAAAGCAGGGATTACCCCCAAATTCGCTTGTCGGGTAGATGATCCCGGTTCTATCCAAAAGCTGGTCCGCGCCGGTCTTGGCATCGCCCTCTACGGCTGTATCAATCGAGAGGAAGACCCTCACCTTGTCATGCTTCCAATCGAAGACCCGATCTGCCAGCGACATTTTCAAATGATTCGGCACGAAAAAAGATATCTCTCTCTGGCAGCACGCAAGTTCAGTGATTTTATCGTCCAGTACTTTGCTCTAGACTCTTGAAGAATCCCCCCTTTCCAACAGAAAAAAGCCTGGCATCATTCGCCAGGCTCTTCCCCTACTCTTGTTTTCTTTTTTTCATGCGTAAAATAATGCCGTCAATGAGCAGTCCAATCCCCGCTCCGTAAAAAGGGGCCGCAAACCGAGTTCCTTCAGCAAGCGGCAGGTCTTTCAAATACACGATAAACACGCCGACAATAAAACCGATCATCGTGTAGCGCAGCCGGGTCGCCCCCATCAAACGACACTCCCTTTCACGCTACTTCCCGAATTTATTTGGCATTTTCATGTTTTTCATCGTACGGCTCATCTGTTTGAGCTGCTTTTGGTTGAGATTCATCCCCATTGAACGGGCCATGGCTTGAAGCTGCTTTTCGTCCATTTGCATGTTGGACATTTGTTTTTTCAATAAATAAGTCCCTCCATAAAATCCACCAGCGAGACCAATTAACAATGTGACAATTGGAATTACCCAGTTGTACCAAGCCATCAATACATTACCATCCTCTATACGTAATTATGAACTCTTTTATTGTACCATAGTTGAGCTATCTTCTGTAAATTGTGATTAGAAAACTTGGAAAATGAGAACACTGCCCTCAACCATATCTTTGTCTCAAGCATATTCTAATAGCAAGAGGTGAAACAACCATGACTCCAATTGTAATTCTGGACGCTGGACACGGTGGCAGCGATCCTGGCGGAGGCAACAACGCGCAATTTACCGAGAAAGATATGAATTTACAAATATCGCTCTATCAATATAATCGCTTTTTGTCCCTAAATATTCCTGTCGCGATCACACGGAAAACCGATGTGACTTTGACAAGTGAGGCTCGTACTGCTCTGGTTCGAAACAGCGGTGCTCGGTACTGTATATCCAACCATATTAACTCAGGTGGCGGCCGAGGCTCGGAGGTCCTTTACTCGATTTACGGCTCCCCAACCTTTCCCCAATTGATCCAGGATGCTCTGGCAGCGGAAGGGATGCCGAATCGACGCATTTTTACGCGGACACTGCCAGATAATCCGCGGCTCGATTACTACTTCATGCACCGGGAGACTGGCAGCGTGGAGACGGTAATCGTCGAGTATGGCTTTGCCGACAACGCTTTGGACGCAAATAAACTACAGCAGGATTGGCGAGATCTCGCAGAAGGCGTAGTCAGGGCATTTTGCACGTATGCTAAACTTCCCTACCAGCCCCCTACGGCTCCTACTTCCACACCAAAACCTACTGCAGCACCGACCCTTGCTCCCACCACTTCTCCTGGAAATGGCGGAGGGAATGTGCCTGATTGGAAGCAGGAAGCCGTCAACTGGCTGTATGATCATGGCTTTTTAACAGACGAACAATGGCGTCAGCAGCCTGACCAACCTCTGCCGCTCTGGGCACATGCTGTCATCTTGAAACGTTTATTCGAAAAGCTCAAACCATAACGTAACTTCTCCGTTTAATCGTTTGCCTTAAAACGGGTCAGCGGCGTATCCGTTAAGCCCGAATAGTTTCTTTTTGCCGGCACACTCACCAATTCGTCCTCTGGATAGCGGTAGGAGGTTAACATTCCGCCGAACACACATCCTTGGTCGATGTTGATGGTGCCATTTTTTCTTTTTGGTTCTGGATGCGGATCATGTCCCCAGACGATTATGGGCGAAGTCACTTTTCGTTCTTTTGCCCATTCTCTGCGGATCGGGCGCCCATCCGGTCCCGTCCCTGCCACATCACCATATCGGCAAAACGTGTAGACCGCAGGCGAATCCATCCCTATGTAATCATCGCGAATCCCCGCATGAACGGCGACCGCTACTATTTTTTCATTTTGTTTGATGATCATGTGAGAAGGAGAAGAAAATAGCAATCTACGGCTCTGCTCACGCAGTAAGGAGGCCTTCTTCGGTCCGTATTCCTGCTGATACAGCCGAATCTCCTCTTCTACTTTTTCATCTCCGTGAGCCAATGTCACTGGTCTGCCATCCAACCAGCGGGCTACTTTCCACCCGTGGTTACTATCTACCATCTCAGCCAGGCCTGCCGTGACATGTTGGTGAAAAAATTGCAGCATTTTGATTGAGTAAGGTCCACGACTCGTGATATCACCGAGGGAAAGGAGCTTTCGGCCGTGGGGATGGCGATATGTACCGTCTGGGGTTTGTTCATATCCCAAGCGTTTGAGCAATTCTATAAATTCGTCGTAACAGCCGTGAACATCGCCAACGATATCCACACCATTGTCAGCCGAAAGCACCTTGGAGCGTGTTTGAGGTTTGTGCCTCATAGCTCGTCCCTCCTTTCCGTTATCTCTCATTCGTTACTTACTATCTTTACCACATCTTCGAAAAAAACTCACGGTTTGGGTACAAGAAAACTGTTTAAACAAGTAAACGCGCGAAAGAGCCCCTATTTACTGAGGAGCTTTTTGGCGCGTTTACCTATACATGATGCTATGTGATTAGCCTAAGCTATGCGTATGCACGTAAATGGCCGCTTGCGTGCGATCCTCCACGTTCAGCTTGGCAAGAATGTTGCTGACATGAGTCTTGACTGTTTTGATCCCGATAATGAGCTCATCAGCAATCTCTTGGTTGGACTTGCCCTGACCGATCAGCTTCAAAACCTCCAGCTCGCGCGGCGTCAGTTGCTCATGGGGATGGGACTCTTGACCGTGACGGAAACGGGCCATGATTTTTCCTGCTACCCTCGATTCCAAAACTGGCTCACCCGCCGCAGCAGAGCGAATTGCCTTTGCAATCTCGGCTGCACGCGAAGTCTTTAGCAAATAGCTGAATGCCCCCGCTTCAATGACCGGATATACCTTTTCGTCATCAATAAAGCTAGTCAAGACAATAACCTTACTGGATGGACAGCTTTCACGAATACGCCGAGTCGCTTCCACACCACCGATGCCTTCCATGACTAAATCCATCAGAACGACATCCGGGCGCAGCTCTTGCGTCATCCGCACCCCTTCTTCTCCACTGCCTGCCTCTGCTACGACTTCAATATCGTCCTCTGTAGACAAATAAGCAGCTAGACCCATCCGAACCATTTCGTGATCATCTACCAGTAGTACCCGAATCACCGAGCCTTCACCCTTCCCGTTCCGTCTGTGACATTAGAGGAATACGCACCTCAATTTGCGTCCCCTTCCCAATTGCCGAGTAAATCTCCATGGAGCCTCCGACCTCTGCTACACGCTCCTGCATGCTGCGCAAACCGTAGGACGTCATTTTCTCCCCATCCGGATCAAAGCCAACACCGTCATCCGTTACTCGCAGGCGAACCTGCTCTTGCAGCGTAAACAGCTTTACTGTAATCTGGGTAGCTCTGGCATGCCGCAATGTATTGGACAAGGACTCCTGCAAAATGCGGAACAAATGATCCTCAATTCCACTCGGCAAGCCTTCGACGTCTTCGATCTCCCACGTCAGCTGCATGGTATTTTTACGCGTCAGCTCATCTAAAAGTTCCAGAATGGCTTCCTTCAATGACTTGTTTTGTAACGTAGCCGGGCGAAGATGCAAAAGCAATGCCCTCATCTCCGCTTGTGCAGCTGCTGCCATCTCTTCGACCAATTCAATCTGCTGGGCTGCACGTTGAGGATTCTTTTCTACAAGCCGCTTCATCGCCGCAGTCGTCATGGCGATGGCGAACAGCTGCTGGCTGACTGCGTCATGCAGTTCTCTTGCCAATCTCTGTCGCTCCTCTGTTACCGCTGCATGCTTCAATTGTTCTGCCAGAGCCGCATTGTGGTTCGACAGGCGCTGCAAGGATGCTACTTGCTCTTCCCATTGCGAAGCCAAGCGATTGATCTGCCATCCTAATTCGCCAACTTCATCGACGCCCAATTCGGGAACCCGATACGACAGCATCCCGCGCCCGAGCTTCATGGCAGCTTCCCACAGTACACTGAGTCTCTTTTTCAATAAATTGCCGATGATATAGGAAATGATCAATGCCACTAAGACACCTGCAGGCAAAGAAACAACAAAAGCAGCAAGCTGAATCAAGCCCTCTGGATCAGCGGGCAGATTGATGCCTATATATTCTGCAAGCCACCACACGAGGTTGCGGTCGCTGATTATTTCGTTGTACCACCGATGAATCCCGGGGTGATCTCTCCAAAGAAAGTATAGCCAAAAGAAACAAATAAACGCGGCAGTAACTGCACTGACGGCCAGTAACATGCCATAGCGCACGTATTGCCACTGAATACTTGCCAATCGCTGTCGACGCATCCGCCAGTACCTCCTAGATGTACTTGACTTTTATATCGCCGACAAGCAGCGAGATATGCAAGTTTACTTTTTGCAATGCTTCATCATACTGATCAGAACGAATCTTAACGCTGCGGTTGATACCTCCCTGACGGTGGCTTAGCACCTCCAGGTCACCAATACTCAACCCTGCCGTTACCGATACAGGAAGATCGACCGGCACATAAATCGTCACATCGCCTACCCAGCCCTCTACAACAAGAACCGCTTCATCCCGCATCAACACTGCCCGGGATAGATCAATCACAACATCCCCGATTCCATGCCAGACATGCAAGTGATTCAGTTCAAAACGCCCGGAGGTCAGGTGATAATCCCCAATCAGAGAACTGCGGGAATCTTTTGGCAACATGTCGTCAGGTGATGAAGACATCCTTTCGTGATGAGGAATTTTGCCACCAACATGCTTCCATTTGTTCCAGCTGTCTACCCAAGGGCGTTCCGCTGTTGAAACGTTCACGTCATTCGGGACACTCGCATCACTAGTGAAAATCGTCTCCGCAGCAGATGGGGTCCCACTCTCGCCCAATGGTTGATTCACACGGTTATCTCGTCGGCTGTTCTTGCCCCGAATCAACTGAAACCCGAAATAAATAAACACGATTGGTACTGCAATCTGGAACAAATCATCAATCCCGACACCAAACCACATATCCATCGCGATGATGGTCCCCAGGGAGAATAGAATCCCTCCGCCAATCCGATTTTTCTGCCCCCACAAACGAAGGCCAAAATAAATAAGCACCATCGGCCACAAATCAAACAGACCGAATGAAATGATACCCAAACTGTCTAACAAAAGACCGATTCCCGTAAAAATAATCAGGACACCAGCCAACATTTTGTGCAAACGGGACAGTTTCACAAAAGTCTCCTCTCTCACGCCCCATGCTGATCGTTTTCACTTTGACCATTACGACATGTATAGATGAATGCAGGCGGAATGTTCAACAGGGTAAAGTCGATCTTGACCCGGGAAAAACGATCCTGCAACTCAGCCTGGAGTTGTAGCGAATATTGGAATGTAATAAATAGGCCCCCTGGCTTCAGTACAGATTGAACTTCGTCCAGAATTGCTGCCCGCAGCTCTTGAGGAAAATTGGCGAATGGCAGACCTGAGATAATGACATCTGCACCTGCAAGGTCCTGCTCCTCCAAGTAAGACCTAAGTTTAGTCGCTTCCTCCCTGATAGAAAGATCGGGAAAACGTGATTGAAGCATAGAGCGAAATTGGGAATCTCGTTCCACGAGCACGTACTGTGTGCCGGGACGCAAGCGCTGATAGATCGTTTGGGTAAATGCCCCTGTACCAGGTCCCAGCTCCAGGATCACATCGGTTGAAGCCCAATCGACGCTTTTCAACATTTGCTCACATAAAAAACGAGAGCTGGGGATTATACTACCGACGCGTCCAGGCTCAGCGATAAACCGGCGCAAAAAGACCAAGAAGTCTTGCAAGAATCGTACCTCCTAGGGGAAAAGCAGCCTGATGTACACAGGCTGCCGAATTGACACAATCTATTCTACACCTTGTCCCCCAGTTCCTGTTGAATTAGGATTGTACTGGTTTGGCTACCGGTGTTTTTACTTCATTAATGGATGCTTTGATGCTGGCAAGTTCTGCATCGAGATCATCTTTTTCCAGTTCAGACAAAGCGTTCTCCCAAGCGCGGTTCGTTTGGCGCCATTGCCCACTCATTTGCGCTTCTGCTTCCATGCGCATGACTTTTTCCTCCATGCGGGCGAAGCCACGGCCTGCGGACTGATTGCCGATACCGACAACTGCTTGATTGACCTGCTTTTGTGTACGAGCTACTTGTGCACGTGCCATCAGTGTGAACTTTTTCGCACGCATTTTATAGAATTCTTCCTTCAGCTCAGCCAGCTTCTCGCGCATTTGCGCAGCTGCCTCGGATGCTGACAGATAGAGAGCTTCATATTCCGCTGCACGGCCTTCATACTGCTTCTTGTCAGCGAGTGCTCGACGAGCCAACTCGTCTTCTCCTTCAGTCAAGGCGAGCTTGACTTGACGATCGCGTTTTTCGATCAGAGCATTGGCTTCGTCCAATTGCTGACGGAATTTCTTCTCCAGTGCAACCTGACGGGCAACCGCTACTTCAACTTGTCCGATTTCTACTTCCATGTCACGCATATATTGATTCAGCATCACTACCGGATCTTCCATCGAATCTAATGCATCATTCACCGAAGCTACTGTCAGGTCACGCAAACGTTTAAAGATACTCATTATTTTTTCCTCCTCATCATATCACATCATATTGTTCATCCAAAAGACTCTTGCGACTTAGGCGTTACTGTGGGCGTCTTCTTACATTTCTCTCCCAAGTGTCCAGCGTATCTTCCTTTAATACTTTTTGGGCCCATTCACGCTCCCAAGCAGGTGGCGCTTGTTTAGGTTCTTGGCTGGGACGCAGTAAGCGATATCCCAGATAAATCACCCCAATGGCCAGAAGCGCGTGAAACAGTAGGTCAAGCTTGCCAATCAACATCAGGAACCCGAACAGGAAGACTAGGATTCCCCAAAAACGTGAACCGGTTTGTCCCATGATCTTTTTGGCACCGTATATCATGATCACACCGGGAATGATGAACCCGAGCAAGTCTCCGATATCGATACCTACCAGATCTAGAAGAACCAACCCACCGACTAGCAGCAGAACCAGCCCGAGTAGAACTTTGCCAGACCGTTCGCTCATTACTCGCTTACCTCCATTCGTTTTGCATGTGGTGCTTGTGGAACGTTATGCCCTTATTGTAGCCCTCGGTATAGGCTTCCCATAACGGGCGTGCGGTTGGTTTTTCCCTCCGTCCCTGGACGGAGACAATTTCCTGCCCTAATCGGACGAGCTGTCCCGTAAGGCAGAACCAGCCCGGGTCGAAAAGCGGCTTGCACTGTCGAACGAAAACGTTACAGCATTTGACGGTATTTATGTGACGAATATGTGAACGAACAGATAAAAAGAAGGAAAAACAGGACTGAAGTAGAATCTTCGTAAGAGTGCGTGTAAAAAAACATCGAAAAATAGCCGAATTCCGCTTGGCGGAAACGGGGGAACCACGTTTTTGGGGTGAATGGTTGCTACTCCTAGCAGCCTAGGGCGTCCTTTCGACCGAACCCTTCAGCTAACCTCGTAGGCTCACGAAGGGAGCAGTTTCTTTTGCGCAAGGTGGTTTTATCTTTATTTATGGCTGGATTGCTTGCTATGGGGGCAGGCGCTGCACAGGCTGCTGAGGAGAATTCTCTCCATGAAGTAGTCAGCGACTTGTACGGTACCCCTTACAAATCTTCCGGCTCGTCCAAAAAGGGCTTTGACTGCTCCGGTTTCACGCGCTACGTATTTGATGCGTTAGGTGTAGACCTGCCTCACAATTCTGCTTCCCAGTACGAATTAGGTACAGAGGTAGCCAGAAAAGATTTGCAGCCAGGCGATCTCGTATTCTTCAATACGAACGGCCGCAGCATTTCTCACGTGGGTATCTACATTGGAGACGGCACATTCGTGCACTCGGAATCTGGTCGTGGAGTCGTCAACACCAAGTTGAACGATCCATACTACTGGAGCAAGCGGTATGTAGGCGCCAAGCGTCTCAGCGTTCCTGTTCTAGCGAAAGCAGAAACTCCGAAAAAGGAAAAAGCGGTGCAAGCTGCATCGTTGCCGGAAAAACCAGCTCAAAAATAGTCATTCGGCAAAATAATAAGAGCCAGGGACACTACGTCTCTGGCTTTTTCTGACGAAATTTAGTACCTGGTCTAAAGAGGTACCCTCACATATTAGAACAACTTAATAACTTACGGGGTTTCTTCCCCTGATCAGGTGAAAGCATGTTATGATAGACAAGACCCATTCTTTGAATGGTATTCCTTATTAATAGAAGTAACTGGGGGTTGTTCCGGTGAAAGATCACATTTTAATTGTCGATGACAATCTGGAGATTATTGAACTGCTAGAAGACATTTTGGAGAACGAGGGCTTCACCGTTTCCTCCGCAGAGAGCGGAGAAGATGCACTCTCGCTGCTCAGCCGAGGAGAGCGTCCCAACCTGATCCTTTTGGATATTATGATGCCCAACATGAGTGGCTACGAGCTCTGCTCCCAAATTCGCCGTGAGTGGGATTTACCTATACTGTTTCTCAGTGCAAAAGGAAAAGCGGTAGATAAGGTAGTCGGCTTCGAAATCGGCGCAGACGATTACATCACGAAGCCCTTTGATACAGAAGAGCTGCTCGCTCGCATTCGTGCCCACCTTCGTCGCTATGAGCGCATTCGCAAGCATACCGAAGAGCAGCCTGAGAAGGAAACAGCTTCTTCTCCGATTACAGTTTTGAAATTCAAGGACCTGGAAATTCATAAAGAAACGTATTCCGTTTATGTATGTAATCAAAAAATTGAGCTCTCTACCAAAGAATTTCAACTGCTCACCTTCCTCGCAGAAAATGCGGGCATCGTCTTTACTAGAGAGCAAATTTATGACCGCGTCTGGGGATATGGTTATGGCTCGCTCAATACAGTGACCGTCCATATCAAAAACCTCCGAGAAAAGCTGGAAACAGAACGTCAGTTCATTAAAACACAATGGGGGACAGGCTACGTATTTATCGGGGAGAAGCTTTAAATGAGCTTGCGCAATAAAGTTTTTCTCTCCTTCATTGCCTTGATCACACTCAACATCTTGTTGTTTAAATTTGTTTTTCAAGACATTATTGTCGCTCAACTCAAAAATGACCGGCATGATCAGTATCAGGCTGAGAAGGAAGCCGCAGAGAAGGTCATGCTCAATCAACTGCTTCTCGTCAGTAATTTCAAGGACCCAATCGAACGCTTGGAGCTTGAAAAGCAGCTGCCAGACGACGTGATGTACCGCATGCTCGTGAAGGATGCCAATGGAAACACCATCTACAGCAAAACATCACGCGCCTATAATTTGAAAATGCCTTCTCCCTCCTCATCAAACCGTGGCGATTCTTTCAAACAAAGTGACCTCAAAGTCGTAGCTGAGTACCATTTTCAGCAGGAGCCACCGCGTACAGGGGAGATCGTTGTTTATTTCTACACAGATGATTACGATATGATGGAGACGACAGGGGTTTCCATGATGCTTTGGTTTATTTACGGAAGCATCAGTCTGGTGGGATTGGTTCTGCTCGCTTTGTTCGTTCGCTGGATACTGCGCCCCGTGAACGAATTATCGCGCGTCACCCAAGAAATCCAGGAAGGAAAGCGGCTGGTTACATTTACGTATCGATCGCATGATGAATTTGGGGAACTCTTTCGATATTTCGGGGAAATGGTGGATGAGCTTCGTCTAGCGGAAGAAAGACAGGCCGAAATGATTGCTTCGATCGCCCACGACTTCCGCACACCTCTCACCACGATTAAAGGATATGCGTCATATATCGGCTCCGGTCGTGTGACGGATATGACCAAAATACAGAAACAGATGAGCAAAATCGAGCTAAAAACGACGGACTTGGAAAAGCTGCTAGATGAGTTGCAGGACTTCACCACCCAAAGCTCCGAAGTCCGACTCAACATTAACCGCATTCATGTCAAAGGCTTCTTGAGAGGAATCATTGAGGACTATTTGCCAAGAATCAAAGAGGCAGGCCTTACCTTTCAATGGAAGCTGCGTATCTCCAATGAACTGCACATCGAAGCGGATGAGACCAAGCTGCGCCGTGTCATGGAAAATTTGTTGAACAACGCCATTCACTACAACAAACCGGATGGCACCATTTACCTTACTTGTGATCAACGAGAAGGACATGTCCTTTTTACTGTAATCGACAAAGGAAAAGGAATCGCCTCTGAAGACTTGCCGAAGATTTTCACCAAGTTTTATCGGGCGGAAAAATCACGAAATCGCAACAGTGGCGGTACAGGCTTAGGCTTAACAATTTGCAAAAGCATCGTCCGGCTTCACGGCGGAGATCTGATGGTAAATAGTGAATTGGGAATGGGAAGCAGTTTCTCCTTCACCATCCCCTTCTTCCACGGGTAGCTTTCACAAGCTACCCTTACTTTATATAGATTTATTCTCAGTTAATTATTTCTTTATATTTTACTAGTAAAATAATTTTTGTAAGCATGTTGCTTTCAGTGATAAATAACCCCCAGTTCGGTATCTGACACAATCGGCGAAACCGTAGTGATAAGATGCCTCTTTTTTTGCCCTATAATTTCCATTTTTTTCTATCTCTTCTCCAAACGCATCGGCAGTCCGTTCTTGGGACGCAAGGTGACCAACGGCTCGGGCTCCACTACCTGGTTCGGTTCAGCCAGTCGTAGTCGATATCGCTGTGCAATCGTCGCCAGTAGCAAAGCTGCCTCCATCAAAGCAAAGTTATTTCCGATACAAACACGCGGCCCGCCACCAAACGGGAAATAAGCATAGGCTGGATTTCTTTTTAATAAGTCGCTGTCAAAACGCTCTGGAATGAATTGTTCAGCCTGCTCATAATAGCGTGGGTCACGGTGCATGACATATTGGCTCATCATCAGTGTTTCCCCAGGCTTGTACGTATGACCGCCGATCTCAACCTCATCTACCACTTCCCGGTTAATCGTCCATGCCGCAGGATAGAGCCTCAGCGTTTCCTGTACAATGAGATTCGTATACTTCAGCTGCGGAAGATCCTCGACTGTCGGCAGCTTTTCACACAGCACCGTCGACAGCTCGTCATGCAGCTTTTTCTCCACCTCGGGATGAGTAGCCAGCAAATAGAAAATCCACGACATCGTATTCGCAGTCGTCTCATGGCCAGCTACAAAAATGGTCATGACCTCGTCGCGCACCTGCTCGTCTGTCATTCCTTCCCCATCATCTTCATCACGAGCCGCCAAAAGCATCCCCAACAAGTCCTTGTGCTCTTCTCCTTCACTACTACGCCGAGCTTCGATCAAAGAGTAGATCGTTTTGTCCAGCAGCTCACTCGACTCCAGGAACTCCCGATTGCTTTTGGTAGGTACGGACAAAGGAATGTCGATAAAAGAGGAGCCTTTGTTTGCCACATATTTCAATCCGACATCGATGGCATGTCCAATCTGATCGGCGCCTTCCTTAACGGTTTTGCCAAACATAGTCTCCGTAATGATCGCAAGGGTTACTTTCATCATATCCGAGTGAATATCGCGCAGCTCCCCGGTTTTCCAATCCGACATGAGATCAACTGCTTGCCGGACCATCACGTCTCCATAGCTGGCGATACGTTCTCGATGAAAAGCTGGCTGCATCAGCCGCCGTTGCCGCAGATGCTTTTTTCCTTCACTGGTGAGAATTCCATCCCCTACGACAGGCCGCGCAGCCTGTAGTCCTTTCCCTTTTCGAAAATGCGCCTGCTTGCTGACCAAAACCTCTTTAATGTGATCCGGATTCGTTAACAGGTAAACATGGCGGGAAGGACCGAAGCGAAAATGGACGACTTCTCCATGCTCTTTTGCAGCCTCGCGGATGAACTGAAGCGGCGATCGGCGAAATGCCATCAGGTTCCCTGAGATCGGAAGACCTTTTGGGCCGGTGATCGTGATATTCATGCGTCTCCTCCTTTTTACATGCAAAATCCTACCGATAGTATCCGGCACGAATAGGAGATTATGCGAAAAAAAGCCACCCGAACTTCGGATGGCTTACGAAATTTTTTGTTCATCGTGTAACAGGTTGATCTGTGCGCAACAGACGAGAAGCAATCAGTCGTTCGCGTACCTTGATGCCGATTAGAGAAGCCAGAACTGCTTTGACAACCCCTACAATGAGGAAAGGAGTTACACCAAAAGCGACAGCGGTATCCCAAGGAATGTCCATGACGTATTTGAGCTGTACAGTACCAAAAGCGAGTGTGACAAACATGCCAATGATATTGGCGATGATGGCATTTTTCAGGTTGAATCTTGTTTTCTCCAAGTAGAGTCCGGTCACATAAGCGGTTGCAATAAACCCAAATATGTACCCGCCGGATTTTCCGACCAATACTTGCAATCCGCCTTTTGCCTCGCTGAATACAGGCAATCCGACTGCACCGAGCAAAACGTAAATAACCAGGGCCAGTGTCCCGTATCGTCTTCCCAAAATGGTCGCCGTAAGTCCTACTGCTAACGTCTGCGCAGTAATCGGAATCAACGGCAAAGGAATCGTCACCTGCGACAATACCGCTGTCATTGCAGCAAAAATGGCAGAGAGCAACAGCCATCTCAAGCGTTCGTTTCTCATGCGTACTAGCCTCCGTTTTGTTAACTAAAAATGTTATAAGGTTAACAAAATAATAATACGCATCTGCCCTTTTGTAAATCCCCGTTCTGTCGGCTTACCTTTTTGCTTGTTGAACCATGTATAGCTGTAGCTTTTGAAGTGACTGAACCGTATGATCGATTAATTCGTTCAAGTCATCGATGTTGCCTTCATCAATTTTCCGGTGAAAGTCCAGCGTCACCTGATTGGTTATTTGCTTCGGCGGCCAATCGATTCGATGTTCCTCAAGCGTTGCCGATACTTTCTGTGTAATATACGGTCGTTGCCCCCAGATGTCATTGAGAATCGATGTGATTTCTTTCGCTTCTGCGGGTACATCTCTGTAATTTTCCATCTGCAAATAAAAATGAATGCAAATCGTACATCCGATATGATCTGTCAACGGCTGTTCTAGCTGCTCGGCTGCAATATCCGCCAACTGGGTACGAAGCTGCATCTCAGCACGGACAGCTGCGGCATGATCATGTTGATCAGCCAGCTTGAACTCTATCTGAAACTGTCGATGGAATGTAGCCATATCCATGACATCCGAACGGTTCGTAATCGTGATTGCCCCTTCGAAGTCTCGGTCGTATACCGCACCTTCCAACACAACCCTGATATTGTCAAAAACAAGCGGATGAAACATCTCCCGCCCTCCTTTTCCCAAGCATTCGGGCCCTTTCTTTTACAGTATATAGCATGCCTGCTTTCTCCTTGTTTTGCAAGCAGACCGACTTCCCCATGGCGGCGCCTTCAGGAGAGTGGTACCATGAGAATGATCCAACCTTTGAGGTGACAGCCATGTTTTTAATCGGAATTCTAATCGTTGTTGCAATCCTTGGTGAAATTATTCATCGTTTGAATCCATGGAAAAAGCCGGAACCGGTCTATGAGGATCTCGTCGCCCAAATCAAACAGACAGACTGGTACCAGGAGTTGTCTCGTGATCAGGCGTGTCGGTATGTTCTGGACAATGATCCGCATGTCGAAGCCTACTATGCGAGTACGTATGAAGCCAAACGTCTCCTAACACAGGAAGGCTTTCAATTGGGGCTGATCGATTACGTAAAGCAGGAAGCTGCAAAGCACGCCGATAAACCGCGCTGACATGCGAAAAAGCCGTTGTTATGGAACAGCGGCTTTTTCTTTAAATCAAAAAAAAGGTATACCTGCCATGGCTCATGCCCTGTGGTACACCTGTTTTATCCAGTATTCATGTTCGAATTAGCGCTTTTGATGATAGTATTTGTAAGCGTCAAAGGATGCTTGCTCTTGGCAAGGTGCGCATTCTGTTGCATACGATTCAGCTTGTTCGTGGATCATCTGACCGCATGCAGCACAGCATTTTGCTTCGAGATTGCGAAAGAAAGTAGTGATCGGCGTCATGATTAAAACCCCCCGTGTGTTATTAACTGTATTGTATTACAACAGCATCTGTTTTATAAAAGTTTGTTATAATACATTACGCCGATTTATCTTTCTCTCTCGCTCATTCTCTCTTTATTGCTCCTTTTTTCGCTGTATTCATACATTTTTGCAAATTCCGCATCTGTTGTAACACAAAGGCCTAAATCAGCAGATTGAACAAATATGGATCATTCGTAATCTCTACATAACGGATACCATGCTGCTTCATCCGACTGACTAAAGGCTGATAGTCATCTTTGCATTTCATTTCAATGCCAACAAGCGCTGGGCCATTTTCTTTGTTGTTCTTTTTCGTATACTCAAAGCGTGTGATATCATCGTGCGGCCCCAGTACTTTTTCCATAAACTCTCGCAAGGCTCCGGCACGCTGTGGGAAATTGATAACAAAATAGTGCTTCAAGCCCTCATGCAGCAGGGAGCGTTCCTTGATCTCTTGCATCCGGTCAATGTCGTTGTTTCCCCCGCTGATGACACACACTACGTTTTTCCCGGCGATTTGATCCCGGTAGTAATCGAGAGCGGCAATCGACAGGGCACCTGCAGGTTCTACGACAATGGCATTGCTGTTATACAACTCCAAAATGGTTGTGCATACCTTGCCTTCTGGTACCAGCACGATGTCATCCAGCAGCTCCTGACAAATACTCATCGTTAGCTGCCCCACTTGCTTGACGGCTGCACCATCGACAAACTTGTCAATTTCATCTAAAGTGACAACATCGCTTTGCTCCAGAGCTGCTTGCATCGAAGCTGCTCCTGCCGGCTCCACACCAATGATCTGTGTGTTCGGGCTGATGCCTTTTACATACGTTCCCACACCCGCTGCCAACCCACCTCCGCCGATACTCATAAAGACGAAATCAGCTGGTTCTTCCATGTCATTCATAATCTCCAGACCGACTGTTCCTTGTCCAGCTACTACCAATGGATCGTCAAACGGATGGACAAAGGTCCGATCTTCCTGAATGCAATACTTCATCGCCTCTGCGAATGAATCATCGAAGGTGTCCCCGATCAATACAACCTCTACATAGGAGCCGCCAAACAGTTTGACCTGTGAAATTTTTTGACGTGGGGTGGTCGCTGGCATAAAGATCGTGCCCTTGATTTGCAAATGGTTACACGAGTAGGCTACACCCTGCGCATGATTGCCCGCACTCGCACAGACGACACCACGCTCCCGCTCCATTGTGGAAAGATTCCGCATAAAATGATAAGCACCGCGGATTTTGAAGGAACGAACGACCTGCAAGTCTTCTCTTTTCAAATAGACGTTGCAGCCGTAGCGCTCAGACAGTACTTTGTTTTTTTGCAAGGGAGTCTTCTCCACCACGTCTTTTAGTGCGTGATTGGCTACTACGATATCTTCCACTCTGACCGTATGCATATATATGTTCCTCCTAAGTACCTTCTCTTTTGTCGTCCGGACCAGACCAAATCAAAAAGCCCCCGCCCCAACCAGCTACGCATAAATTGCGTACGGCTGGCTGAGGCGAGGGCATCGCGGTACCACTCAGCTTCTCTGTCTTCCTCACGAAAAACAGACTTAGGCAGTTCACTATGAAACTCCCGTCCGATAACGAGGACGAATTCGTTGTCCTATACTCACTGGCTAGACAAGCTGATTTTCCAGGACAATGCTCCAAGGTGATTTTCAAAACAGGCTGGCGGCCATTCTTTCAGCACGGGGAACGGCTCTCTGCACGCTGCTTTCTGTTTCTACTCTTCCTTTTCAACGCTCATAGATACGAACTATTCGAATTAGTTAAACATTCTACGCCGAAACCCACTAGTTGTCAATCTTCTTGTTATTCGGCAGGAATATAATCCCAAAAGTCCGAATGGATAGATCACAAGCATTCGATCGGAGGTGACTTTTTTGAGAAACTACAGCCACTTACATGATCACTCTTCTCCCGAGACAACTTCCAAGCAAAAAACCGTTCCTGTACAAAAGCAAGCACACCTTCTCTCTCTGGCTTCCAGAGACGCACTCGTACCTGCACAGGTCATGCAACTCCAACAAAGCATGGGCAATCAAGCAGTCCTGCAATTGCTTCAGAAAAAAGTGATTCAGCCTAAAAAAAATGAAACAGGCATGCCTGATGCGCTCAAATCTGGCTTGGAGAGGCTTTCTGGAATTGATTTGTCTGATGTAAAAGTACACTATCAGTCGGATAAACCGAAGCAGATCGGGGCGTTGGCCTACGCACAAGGCACTGATATTCATTTGGCGCCCGGTCAGGAACAGCATCTTCCCCATGAGGGCTGGCATGTCGTCCAACAAATGCAGGGACGTGTGAAGCCTACGCTGCAAATGCAGGATTCGGGTGTTGCGGTTAATGATGAGGTGGGGCTAGAGGACGAAGCCGATCAGATGGGGGCCAAAGCTTTGCTGGTGGGTGATCCTGTAATTGATTCGGGTGATTCGCAAACTCTTGCAGCTATTTCTCCGCCAGCCAACAAACCGATACAGGGAGTTTGGGCGAAGATACCGGGTATGGCAAGTAAGGTCAACCTAAAAATGTTGACAGGAGAATTTTCCGCATCCGGCAAGCAGCTTTACTTGCTTTCTGAAACCGGACAAAAATACGAGGAAGTTTCCAGAAAAGATGACGAACTGATCGTTAAGCCTTACGTTGAACCGGTTACTACCTCCAAAATCCGTCCTTTTTATCAAAATTGGACTCCTGCCCAGACGACCAACCTGTCCATAGACAGTGGATTTGGGCCAGTAGGTGCTATGCATAATCGTAGTGCCCCCTATCTAACGTCCAAGCAAGAGGATTTTGGAGGCGCGAAACTGAGGACTACCTACAAGGATTTTATCAGGGGCTTGCGAGACGGGAAGAATACATCAAAAGACGATGCTACTCTGGCAAAAGCCCTGCTTAATGAAGATCTCACTCTATTAGATTCCGACCTGCAAAAGCGAGCTGCCGCTATGCTGAGCACAACCGTTAACCTGGCGGAAGAATGGCGAAAACATGGGGCAAGCAAAATTTATCGTTCACTCCTTAGGAAAATCATAGCGGAAAAAGCCACATTTGATGACTTCTTACGAGATTTTGAATTCATACAAAGCGCTGATGCGGGGCGTCAACAGGTAGCTCGTTATCAAGATTATTTCGATGGGGAAATGGACTACGAAGATTTGACTCCCACAGATCAAGCGATAATCGATCATATGTCTCCTGTCCGTGAAGATGATTTCAGCTCGGATGATGAACAACGTGAGGAAAAAAAGCTGAAATCGAAGGAACGGCTATTTGCAAAGCGCTATCACCAAGAAGATGAGGATGATGGGAACAACTAGCTTGCGTCAAAAGATCTTCGGAAAACATGCTCCGCATACAACAAAAACGGGTCCCCTTTCGAGCCAATGCACTCAAATCGGTACCCGTTTTTCTCTTTGCTACATCCTATACTGCTTCGTAAATCGCTTCGTAACGCTTGCCGATTTCTTCATCAGTCAAACCAGCTTCACGCAGACGGCCGATCAGTGCATTTGCCCAAATCTCTGTGCGCTGCGCCATTTTCGCGTATTTTTTCGCTTCCTTGATTTTGCGCTTGGAGCGATCTTCACCGTTTGACTTGAGGTTGTCGAGGATGAACAGCATGTGCATCGTATCTTCCTCGTTCAGCGTTTGCCAGCTATCGTTTAGAAACGCAGTTACCTTTTTGTAGTAGCCATCAAACTCGTCAAAAGAAATCTCAGTATCCATGTTGAGATATTCTTTCATTTTTTCAAATAGATCTTGCATCTAGCGTCACAACTCCCTCATTATTCTCCGCACTATTATAACAAAAACATAGCTGGACAGGAAGTTTCCATTATCTGACTGGCACCGGTGAAGTCTCTCGCATACATGCAACGTCTTCGGTAATGCTCTATAATAGGGAAATACTGAATTGCTTGAGGAGAACGGAACAGATGACAACGCATAAAAAAGAACAAGATGCCAGCATCCGTGTCGGTCAGCAAATGACGCTCACGATCAAGAGCTTGGGCATTAATGGCGAAGGGATCGGCTATTTTAAAAGAAAAATTGTTTTCGTAGAGGGTGCCCTCCCTGGCGAGGTCGTCCATGCAGAGGTGACCGAGGCAAGAGAAAAATACGCGACCGCGCGTCTTTTACGAGTCGTTGAAAAATCAGCATCTCGCACGAAGCCCCCCTGTCCAGTCTATGCAGAGTGTGGCGGATGCAGCTTGCAGCACATGGATTACGCCGCACAGCTCGCGAGTAAGCAGGAAATCGTCATTGAGTCATTGCGCAAGTACGCTCGACTGAATCAGCCACCAGTCGCTCCTACGATTGGTATGGATAACCCGTGGTCGTATCGAAATAAAGCACAGTTTCAGGTGGGCAAGGAAAAAGGCAAGCTCATCGCTGGACTGTATCAAACAGGCAGCCACAAGCTCGTCAACTTGGAAGGCTGTCAGGTGCAGCATGGAGCGACAACGAAAATCGTCCAAACAGCGAAGCAAATCATCGAGGAGCTCGGTATTCCGATCTACGACGAGAAAAAACGGACGGGCGTTATCCGCACGATCGTAGCTCGTGTCGCTTTTGCAACGGGTGAAACGCAATTAACGCTTGTAACGGCTACACCAGAAATTCCACGGGTGAAAGAGCTACTTATGGAGCTCCGCACGAGACTGCCTGATCTGGTAGGTATCGCGCAAAACGTAAACATGCAAAAAACGTCACTCGTTTTCGGTGACAAGACACTATCCTTGTGGGGCAAGGCTTCCATCGCTGAAAAGCTGGGTGAGCTCTCCTTCGACTTGTCGGCTCGTGCCTTCTTCCAATTGAATCCCGAGCAAACGCAAAAGCTGTACAATCAGGTGAAAACGGCTGCTGGACTGACCGGAAAAGAGCTCGTGCTCGATTTGTATTGTGGTACAGGGACGATTGGCTTATGGCTCGCTCCTTATGCCCGCGAGGTTCGCGGGATCGAACTGATTCCTGAGGCTGTCGAGGATGCCAATCGCAATGCAGAGCGTAACCTAGCGGCGAATGCCAGCTTTCACGTGGGGCGTGCGGAGGTCTTGATGCCGCAATGGGCCAAGCAAGGGACTCGACCGGATGTTGTCGTAGTTGATCCACCGCGGACTGGGCTGGATGATGCGCTGATTCGTTCCTTACTGGATGTGCAGCCGAAGAAGATTGTGTATGTGTCTTGTAATCCTTCTACGCTGGCGAAGGATGTTGGGAAGCTGATGCAGCGTTATGAGTTGAAGAGTGTGCAGCCGGTGGATATGTTCCCTCATACGGCGCATGTGGAGTCAGTGACGCTCTTGACGTTGAAATAGGTGTTAAAGAAAAGGCTAAATTCCCTTGATGCAATGGGAGTTTAGCCTTTTTCATTTGATTATGGATTAAGATCGTTTTAGGAAGAAAACAGGCGTTGACCACACATTTGCGTTTTTTTGTATGATTTCAGATAAACTTGCGTTATCTTTGAATGCATTTATCTTCACTGAAATACAAGTGGGGCTATACCACTAAAAAAAGATGGTGATAACCCACGCACTTGCATAAAAAACTATCCGAATTATTTACCTCGATGCTTAGCTTTAGCTTTTTGAAGTCTTAATTCTCTTTTTCGTTCCTTCATTTCGTCTCTTTGTTGACGAGTGTATACTTTTTTCTCTATTTTTCTCTTCTCATACTCCAATTTCAAAGCCTCTTGAGCATAAGAAGAGATTCCTTTCATGCTTAGCTCGCGAGCCACTTGTCTGGCTAAACGTTTTGGATTAACCCTTCGGTCACAAGAGGTATTAATATCCACCTCTTGTGATAATTTGTTTGTGACTTCATGAATATTTTTCTGGATGAACTCCAGAATTTCATTATCCTTTGGTTCAGAACCAAATAAATGTCTGCCTGCTTTCAACCTACCGTTATCATTTTCCTCTACAACACCTACCCAAAATTGACCATCATAGTAGACAGTCAGTTTCATAAATATTCCCCCTCAAAAAGTATTACGAGTAACGATGGACATCCCGAGGGGGGAAGGTTACTGACATGGACAAAATTATGACCATGCGTTCGGACTACCAACCGAACCGTGTTTTTTCGTTCCCGTTGCAATATTACTGGCTCTTATTGTATCATTCATCCCCTAAAATTCCCATAAAAACGCCGCCCTAATACACAGATGTTCCACTCCGATTCAAAAGGCAAGGCCTGCTCCTTTTTTCGATAACTCTTTTTCAACAATAGCGCCCATTAACAGAAAACCATATATTACATTTCAGAGTCTTTCTTCACCTATGCTTCCTTTAAGTTAGTATGGAAAGGTATCTTCTATTATTGTTTTGGTATTGTTCTCCCAGTCTTCTCTTATCATTGCATACCCAACAGAATCAAATAATTGTCCGCCTTGTCTCCATGATCTACGGTTATAAGATTCTTTTACAAATCCGCTATTAAAGAACGTTTTTCTCATTGCAAAATTATCATATCTGGTATGACCTTCGATTCTAATAATATGAGTGTACTTATTGAATACATAAGCACTTAACCAATTAAGGACATCCTTTGCTATTCCTTTGCCTCTAAACTTTTCTTTCAATCGCAAATCGAATAAACATATAGGATCTTCTAAATCAAAAACTCTAATTAAACCAATTTTTGTATGATTATCCATGATCCAAAATGTTTGCTTCCCGTTTTCGGTATAATTTCCGTTGGCTACATTTTCTCTTATAGACTCCTCAGTAGGATTCTCGTGTCCATGAAAACTCCATGTTTCTGATGTTAAAAATTCTACTAATTCATCAACCATTTTGCTTTCAAACTCTAAATATATGTACATCGTTTTCCCCCTTGAATGGCTACCTTCAATTAACTAAATAGTTTTCTAATAATTCATACAACTACACAATTCCACCATATCATATATCTGTTATCCCTGCACGACGCATGTGGAGAGTGTGGCTCTTCTTGTGGACATAAATAATTGGGATTTATTGTAGCAGATGGCCTTCTTCTGCTTTTTTATCAGGCTATACTCATATTATGGATGAAACTACCTTGATTACGTATATAGACCAAATAGCACGACGAATCTCAGTTATATGGGTATGGGAGGACATTATGATAAAAATAGATAGAGATGGTGAAGCTTACTGGAGTATGCGATATTACAGGGGCAACGGATGATATGTCCCAAGACGAGAGGTTAAAAAAAGCAACAATCTATTATGGTAATAGATTTAAGGAGTTAGAAGAGCATGCGGATCTTATAAGTGAGCAATTTCGAATGTGGATTATAACGCACTTATGTGATATAAAACATGATCCATATAGTCCAAGTCCGATTTATAAAGACATCCAAGCATATAATCCTTATGAAAATAAAGATAATTTATCAAGTTATGATATGATAGCGAAGTATTTACCGGTCCTTCATTTCAAAAAGCTTGTCGATACAATTAGAGCTGATAGCATAGACACATATGAAGACAACATAAACTTTCAAGTGAGCAGCGAGGTTTGTGGTGGTATGTTACTTTGTGCTACTTACGGAACCATTTATGCCAATAATAAGCTAGAAGTTACGTATAATTGTTAATAAAAGAGTAACTTCGCCAAATATGGCCTTGAGAACATAGGAGGATACATGTCCTGGAGCAAATTGAAGAAACAACTGGAGAGCTTTCTCTGTCCTGCGTTATATGGAAGGGTCGAATACCGTGCAACCGGTTACCGTTATTTACCTGATAAATCCGGAATTTGTTACATTGCCGTAGATAAAAAGAACGTACTTAATATGAGTGATATAACTAGCTCAATCAAATGGTATCAGACGGAGCAGGAAATTAAGAATGATTCAGATATCCAAATTCCTATCAACAATGAAGAAATTGAAGCAGTCAGAAAAGATACCAAGGGGGTCGTACCGGAGGATCGTCTAAAAGTAATTGCAAGAGGCAGAAAAATATCCGAATATGCAAAGGAGCTTTTGTCGGCACAGGCATCATTAAGTAAATCAAATTTTCTCGTTGTGGCTAATCAGTTTTTATCTATTTCAATAGAGGAAAGCATAGAGAGCAATGATATCTTATTGAATATTCTAGCCTTGGTGGACAGAAGGGTTGGTAAAAAGAGGATTTTAAATATGGCCGAGAAGATGAAGTTAAAGCATCCCATTGTGCAGTATTTTTATGAACTACGGCTTGGTACATTTTGAAAATAAATATGTCAGGAGGTTTCTTGACTCTTCTCAAAGTGGATTTCTCGCTGATCCGAATAAAATAGGAAAGCACCCAAGCATGTATGCTTTCGTGCTTTCCTATCAAACCAAACTGTTACGAGGGAAAGTACCCCTTTTTAAATAATTCATACCATTGATTCAATTCCTCGCCTTCCAAAACACCCAATCTCTCCAAGATATGCCTTGAAAACTCCAATGCACCGCTTCCGTTCGCAGTGATGAGATTCTCGTCCCGGATTGACTGACCCTCTACATAATATTGATCTCCTCTATAATTCGGAGCTCCTTCCTTCAAATAAGCTAACGTATTGCCTGTATGTTTATGATTGTCCAAAAATCCGTGATTTCCCAAAAAAGTCGTAGCATCACAGATGGCAGCGACAGGAATATCCCTGCTAACACAATACTCAACCACTACTTTTGCTAGCTGATTCTTCTCTTCTCTCCACCCCGTTCCGCCAGGTATGATTAACATGGCGATATCTACATTCGGATTGAATTCGTTTACGCTATAATCCGGAAGGACCGTTAACCCCCCCATCGAAACCTTAGGCTCCTGATCAATGGCGATTGTCTTTACACGATATCCTGTACCTGGTTTATTCAGCTCTGAACTGACGTAACTTGCTTCCCAATCAGCAAAACCATCCGTAATAAAAATCAACACTTCTTTCAAAGTGATTCCCTCCTTTTAACGTGTTCTACAAATGAATTGTAAAACAACTTCACTGACAGTTATGGTCAGGAAAGAAAATGGAAATCATATGAACATCGTGAAGGGATCAAGCTGGAAACAAAAAACGTAAAACCATCACAACAATAATGCCTGCGAGTACAGTTACTAATAAACTACGTGTTTTTATCGCAATGAAAAAGGTTGGTATGGCTGCTAAAAGTTCAATATTATTCGTAGAAAAAGATATATTTTCACCATTTTTAAATATCTCTTGCGCTACTAGAGCCGCCATAACAGATATGGGGACATAGCTTAACCATCGTGTTGCCCACTCTGGCAATTGAAAGCGACTCAGTACCATAAGAGGAAGGACTCTGGGGATGAATGTAACAATAGCTGCTCCTACAATCATCAAAAAAACATCCAATCTTACTTCCATTTTTCCATCACCATCCCTATCGTTGAAGCAAAAATTGTAGCAACAATAACTCCCATACTGCTAGACAATACCGAACTGGCTCCCACAGCAATAACAACTGCGATTATCGCGACAACCACATCACGTCTGATTTTCTTTCGACTTAACATCGAAAGTACCAGAAGCCCAATAAACATCGCTGTTAAAGCAAAATCCAAACCTAATGTTTCAGGATTTGAAATCCATTGTCCCAGGAATGCCCCGGCTATATTGGCTACGCACCAGTTTAAATAAGCCGTTACATTTAAACCGTGCATCCATTTTTCACTAATGTAATTCTTTTTTGCAGCTTCGTTGATAGCAACACCAAACGACTCATCGGTAAGTAGAGACCCTACTAGCATGTTTCTAAGCGGAGAAAGATGCCGAAAATATGGTGCCAGGGCTGCACTAAGTAAAAGATGCCGCAGATTAACAAAGAAAATCGTAATAATAATGGTGGTAATCGAACTGCTTGCTGCCATCATTCCGGCAGCGATAAATTGGGCTGAGCCAGCATAAAGAATTAAACTGATCAGAGCTATCTCAGCTATACTAAGACCTGCTGTCCTTTCGATCACACCAGCAGCGAATCCAATACTTAAATAACCGAGCAACGTAGGGACACAATCCTTTACACCTTGGCGAAACGTATCCTTATCTCTTGAATCTGCCACCGTTTCGATTTTGTCATTCGCTAAACCCATTTTATCCCTCCTTAGTCTTATTTACATTCAGGGAGTTATTATCATAACTACTATGGAAAAATGAAAGAAAATACGGTTCAAATTACTTGAACCGTTTTCCTGTAACCACGTGGAACAGGTCAGGATGGTTAATCCAGACAGCTTCGGCTTTCTCGGGGCCAACTTCCTTAACTAATTGTGCAAACATAATGTCGTGCCTGATGTACTCCACTGCTACTAATACAAGTGCCGGGTCTTGTGTTTTTATAGCCCATGCAGCGGTATTTGGAGCGAAATTTGCTATTAATACTTCTTCATTGTCCCGGGAGACAATGGTTAAACGACCACTCATACGTTCCTCTGCTACTTTCGGAGACATGTAATCATGATGAGTGGTTGCCCCTAACTCGGTATCGGGTGCTCCAAACAACATAGAAAATACAGGAACACCTTCTTTTACCCGCTTATCTACGTCCTGTTTAATAAAAGAAATCTGTGGTTGCCAAATCGATAACCATAGTTCCTCTCGGGCTTTGTTTATCATGTCGACCATTTCTGTGATAACCAGTTCATCAGTACTAATGCGTCGAACCACGTCTACTTGCTGTTCACTTTCTAAGGCAGATAGATTTTTTTCAAGATAATCAAATGATTGCTCGAAGGAATTTCGCAATCGCGTGATTAATTCTTTAGCGGGCAAAGGAGAGTAAGTCAGAGGTTCAGATGGTACCGTATAAACTGCACCTTTATCTAACAATTTGCCCAATACTTCATAAATCATGGAACGCGGTACACCCGATCTTTTACTAATCTCATATCCAGTTATAGGAGACTGCTTCAAGAGTCCGATATAAGCTTTGCATTCATATTGCGAAAATCCCAATTTCTGAAGTTCTTTATAGATTTCATCCAAAGAAAACCAGCACCTTTTTAGTGATTATTGTTATAACCTCTAAGTTCTATGGTGGTTATTATAATAATCACTAATCATATCGTCAATCATTTTAATGATACTTTGTGTTTGGATGGCCGAGAAAACAACGAAAGAAGGGATATACGATGGATTTGGAGATGGTCATGCAAGAACTTGAAGCTCTTGGCAAGGAACGAACCAAGAAAATTTATCTATCCAATGGCGCTCACGAACCACTTTTTGGCGTGGCTACAGGGGCTATGAAGCCCATGGCGAGAAAGATCAAGATCAATCAGCCTTTGGCTGAGCAGCTTTACGCTACCGGAAACTACGACGCCATGTACTTTGCCGGTGTGATCGCAGACCCGAAAGCAATGACCAAGGCGGATTTTGATCGCTGGATGGACTCAGCTTATTTTTATATGCTGTCCGATTATGTGGTGGCAGTAACCTTATCTGAAGCAGATATTGCCCAAGAAGTTGCAGATCAATGGATCACAAGCGGCGAAGAGCTCAGAATGTCCGCGGGCTGGAGTTGTTACTGCTGGCTTTTGGGTAATCGCCCCGATCGGGAATTTTCCGAAAGCAAAATCGCCACTATGCTTGAAACCGTGAAAGATACGATTCACGATTCCCCTGAACGAACGAAATACGCTATGAATCAATTTATTTACACCGTGGCAACTTCCTATTTGCCACTCCACGATAAGGCAGTCGAAATCACAAAGGCAGTAGGACCTGTAGAAGTCCAAAAAGACAAAGCAAAAAGCAAGTTCGTAAACGCTTTCGATAATATTCAAAAGGCAGTAAGTAAAGGTCAGCTTGGCTTCAAACGGAAACATGTGAGGTGTTAATAGTAGGAATGTAAAGGCGATACTGAGCGTGTAGCGATTTTTCTGACAAGCGTGAACAAACTACTTCTGGAGACCGAGGCCAAAATACGTCGACTGCGGGATGTAACTACCTCCCATTGGTATATCATGGTATCTAAGTTTCGAAAATAAGGTACGAGGAGTTGTAATCCGTGAAGACGTTAATCGAATTCAAAAAAGTAACGAAAGAATACAAAATCGGAGAAGTACCTATCAAAGCGCTTAATGGTGTTGATTTTTCCATAGCGGAGGGAGAATTCGTCGTTATTTTGGGTGCAAGTGGTGCTGGTAAAAGTACGATTTTGAATTTGCTTGGCGGAATGGATACGGCTACCTCAGGTCAGGTATTTGTTGGCGACCAAGAAATCACCGCGTTCAACGAAAAAAAATTAACGCAATACCGCGGTGAGAAAGTAGGCTTTGTCTTTCAATTCTATAACTTAATTCCGAATTTAAACGCTCTCGAAAATGTTGAGTTTGCCTCGGAAGTATGTAAAAACCATCTGGATGCGAAAGAGATTTTACATAAAGTTGGATTACAAAATCGCATGAAAAACTTCCCTTCCCAGCTCTCTGGCGGCGAACAACAAAGAGTTGCAATTGCGAGAGCTGTTGCCAAAAATCCTTTGCTTTTACTTTGTGATGAACCAACCGGAGCATTGGATTATGTGACAGGTAAATCCGTCTTAAAGCTTCTCCAGGACTTGAACAAAGAAACGAAAAAGTGCGTCGTATTGGTCACACATAATTCCGCCATTGCTCCTATGGCTGACAAAATTATTAAGGTGAAAAGCGGGATGATTGAAAGCGTTACCATTAATCGTAAAAAGCAAAGTGTGGAAGGGATTGAGTGGTGATGATGAAATTATTTTTAAAATTAGGAAGGGATATCAAACAATCGATCGGGCAATTTATCGCCTTTGTTTTGGTTATCGCAGTAGGAGCTTTTTTCTATGTGGGGCTAGTAACTTATAGCAATAATCTTAGTGCTTATACAGAAGGTTATTTTCAAGAACATAACATAAGCGACCTGTATGTATATTACAATCAAATTTCCCAAAATGATGTCGCTGTTCTAAGTGAAATAGAAGGCATTAAAAAAATAGAAGCACGTTATACCTTTGATGCCATCCAATCCTTTGAAGGTAAAAAAGCTTCTTTGAAAATTCATTCCATCCCTGTCAAAAACGAAATTAACACGATTGCTCTGATTGAGGGCAGAATCCCGTCCAAAAAGAATGAGATATTATTAGATTCGCGTTATGCGAAAGAACATCTTTTTCAAGTCGGTGATGAAATCAGTATTCGTGTGAATGAAAGAGATTTTACATTTACCATTAGCGGCTTGGGTGAGAATGTCGAGCATGCAAAAAAGAACGAAATACAAGACCATAAAACCTACGGAGTCGCTTATATTGCCGAAGAGACCCTCTCTGAAATCTTAGGCCGCCTTTCCTATAATGAGATCATGATCGATGCGACAGAAGGTTACGATATCGACAAATTAGGTCAATCCATTGAAGCACACTCCAAACACCTTCCTTATGTAAACCAAGTAAGTAAAGAACGAACTTTCAGCTATTCGAAAATAAATGAAACGATACAGAACAATAAATTGATGAGTATGGTTATCCCTTTCGTTCTCTTTTTGATTGTCGCTATTATCCTGTTTCTTACCATGTCGAGAATGATTGATTCTCAAAGACACCAAGTAGGGATTATGAAAGCTTTAGGTGTCCAAAACAGAAGCATCATGCTTCATTACATGGGATACCCTGTGCTGGCAGGTCTCATAGGCTCAATCATCGGTTGTGCGATTGCCGCTCTTGTATTTGTTCCATTCGTAGCTGCATCAAGTGCAAGAGCCTACTCTCTGCCTGGCATTACATACTCCCTTTCTTTTTACTCTTTCATTCCACCCATTATTTTCTCCAGTGCTTTTGGCATCCTAGCGTGTTACTTAAGTGGTAGAACCCTATTAAAAGAACGTGCGGCTCAGGCTATGCGTCCCAAACCGCCAAAGAAGATGAAAACGCTATGGATAGAAAGAATTCCGGTTATCTGGAGTCATATTTCCTATAGCTACAAACTCATTTTAAGAAACATTTTCCTTAATAAACAAAAAGCTTTAGCGAGCTCCATTGGTGTTGTTGTAAGTACGGTCTTATTGATCACTGCTTTTGGCACTCAATCTGCCCTGCAAAAAGTAGCGAGTCAAATAGAAGATGTTTACACGTATGATTTACGAGTGGATTATACGATGGGAACATCTATTGATACGGTAAAGCTCCCCTCCGGTATAAAAAATAGTTATGATCTATCCACCTTTCCTGTTGAATTCATAAAAGGTGATGAAAAAGATAATGCCACTCTCGTTGTTACTGAAAAAGAAAACACTCTCATTCATTTCTTTGACGAAAATGATAAACCGATCACTCTCGAAAATAATGGTGTGCTGGTACCAAAATCCTATGCCGACAAATATCATATTTCAGCAGGAGATGTCATCCATATTGCGTTCAAAGCACCAGAGCTTAAAAACAAATCTGCAGATATGAAGGTTTTACATATATCTACGCAGTATTCGAATCCTTCGTTTTATATCACACCAGACTATTTAAAGAGCTTTGGCATAGACTACAGCCCAACCTCGCTTTTCGTTCAAGCAAACAGCTCTGTAGATCTTATTAGCGTTCGTAACTTCTTTGAACAAGATCCTCATGTAGAAACGATTGCAGATAGAACTGACCTAAAGAAAACCGCTGAATATATTTTGAAACAAAACAATTTTGTATTTATCATGTTTATTGTTTGCGCCGTCATCCTCTCTTTTGGCGCGATATACACAATCTCTTCCATCAACATTTATGAAAGGAATCGCGAGCTTGCAACACTTAAGGTATTAGGCTATCAAAAACATAAAATAAACCGACTTATCTTTTTTGAAAACCTGATTCTCACTACATTTGCGATCCTTGTAGCTTTACCGATAAGCGGTTACGTCTATTCCGTGATTGTTAGAGCACTGTCCAGTACCCATCAACAAATCCCGGATCAATTAACGATTCCTATCTTGTTGGTTTCTGTTATTCTTGCCTACTTGCTCACGATTCTGTCCAACTTGCTCCTTCAAAGAAAAGTAACCAACATCAATATGATTGAATCATTAAAAGGAGTAGACTAAAATTGTCGATCAGCTGCTTTACGCGCCTGTCTTGCGTGAATTGTTTTCATGGCAAATCTGGCTATTGGGTGAGCAATCAATATTTCAACCCAAAATGCTATACCGAAGTTTCTCGGCCAGTTATGAAGGAAGTTTCGAAACGGTTCTAGACTTATTTCCTTCGTGCCACCCCACATTCCGATAATGGACAACAAAATAGATAAGATCGTAACATTTAGCAAAATATTTAGTAACACTCTGGCATTAAATCCATCTGTCTGACCCACGAATTTTGGCATCACTTTGCTTACAATCGGTCCCGCAACCAGTTTTACCAATAGAACAACAATGATCCACATAAAGGGGATTATCTTTACTGTGTCTAAATAAACTTCTTTGCTAAACCCACGTTCCAGCCCCACTATAATAGGCGCAATAATGTTTACGGAAAGGATTGAAATAATCAATAAAAATAGGATACCCTCTTTTCCGTTTCGAGGAAGTCTTGTCTCTGCATGCATATCTCATCATCCCTTCTTTTTAACACTTTGCTATTATAGTGATAGCAAACATCTCTTCATAAGTGAACATTTTGTGAATAACCATCCAGTATAAGTACGTTTATAAAGAACATGCATTGAAGCAATACAATCAATATGGACCCGACTCTGATTGGAAAGGCTCAAACAAAGGCGTGTTTGCGTACAAACCAACTCCAGAGGAAGATGCACAATGGGGCTATCGTTGGGCATTTATCGATAAAGAAGGCAAGGTTCGAAAGTTTGTAAAGAAAGAGAATGCTGATCTGATATATAAGCAGATTTTTGGTTGAGTAATAGAATCATTCCTACTTGAAAATGAAAGCAAAGAATCCTCTCTGTCACCGCAGGGAGGATTTTTCGTCTTTTCGTCTATAGAACCTAACAGCTCCATCAGCTATAATGAAAAACAACCAAAAATAGGAATCTTAGTGAAAATCAGTACGCACTCATACCTCTTACTAGGAAGGATGGTTTCTCTTGGATACACAAATCATCGATATAGGCGTAAACCTGATGCACCGCTCCTTTCACCAAGATCGCGATGAGGTCGTTGCCAGAGCAGAGAAACAAGGAATATACCCGTTAATTTTGACAGGGACAAGCTTGAGAAACAGTATAGATGCCTCACGATATGCGAGTCGCTCCAAAGGAAAGCTGTACACTACGGCAGGTATTCATCCTCACGATGCAAAAAGCTGTGATGAATCGGAGATCAAGAAATTAAGAGAACTGGCATCTCTTCCCCATGTGGTAGCGATTGGAGAGTGCGGGCTAGATTATAACCGTGACTTCTCCCCCCGTGATATTCAAAGAAAGTGGTTCATCGAACAAATTTCCCTGGCCACAGAACTTCAACTGCCGTTGTTTTTGCATGAACGCGATGCTCATCTTGATTTTGTCTCTATTCTCAAAGAGCATCGTCAAAATATCAATCATGCGGTTGTACACTGCTTTACCGGAACCTCCAAGGAATTGGAAACCTATTTAGAGATGGACTTCCATATCGGGATTACGGGCTGGATTTGTGATGAACGACGCGGGAAGCATCTTCGGGAGCTTGTGAAAAAGATTCCCTTGAATCGTTTGATGATTGAAACCGACGCGCCATTTTTAACCCCTCGTGATTTGAAAGAAAAGCCTGTGGACGGTCGGAATGAGCCAATATATTTGAGACATATATTGCATGCGGTCGCACAATGTATGGGATTGAGCCCTGAGGAAGTGGCCAGCGCTACTACCAAGACTGCGAAAGAATTTTTTAGCTTATAGGTAATTTTCGAAAGAGGGACTCGTGCCCTCTTTTTCATTTTGTGACAAGGCAATGAATATAGAGCATTTCACAAAAACGTCGCTTTACGACTGTTAAAAATAGATTTAAATTACAAATAATGGATAAAAATAAAAGAAAGGTGGTTTGTTTATGCTAAAAAAAAGTATGGCTTCAAGTCTAGGTCTATTCTTAGTTGTCCTGTCTATAACACTTCCTGCTCAGGCTGCAGAACCAACGCTTTCGAATTCGTCCGAACAAAATATTTTATCCTATGCATCACTAAAGCATTCCTTATCTGCTAGCTCTTCTTATGGAGCGAAAATGTGGATCAAGAACAATCAACTGGTCCCGCAAGGCTGGGTGATTACCGACAGTACTAGTACTCAATTCGAAATTACATGCGTGATTGGAGCTACGTACAGATCGACACTTTGGATCAAGTACAACCAACAGATTCCCGATGGATGGGCTGTCATAGATGGCAGTGGCACTTCTCTTCAAATGATTTATACACAAGGCGCAGGTTACGGAGATAAACTGTGGGTGCGAAACAATCAAATCATGCCGCAAGGATGGGTCATTACAGATAGTACGACGGATAAATTTGAAATTACGAGTATTCAAAGAGCACAAAAGGGAGCGAAGCTATGGATCAGGTATAATCAGCAGATTCCAGCAGGCTGGGTTGTTACCGATCGCTTTAACACGAAAATTCAAATCACTTTTATGGGCTAGAGACCGCTACTAGAGTGGGACGCGACTAATCTGCGTCCCGCTTTTTTATTGCGGCTGTTTTTGACCTGCTATTTTTTTACAACTCGATTACATTCCCATGCTATGCTCTTTACGAGAGGTGATCCAAGTGGCAACCATCCTAATTGTCGAGGATGAGATTCCAATCAATGAGCTCATCAAAAGAAACCTGCAAGCAGTGGGACATAGATGTATTTCGGTGATAGACGGAAAATCGGCATTGGATGAGATGGATAAGCACGAGGTGGATCTCGTTGTGCTGGACATTATGCTGCCGGAAATTGACGGATATGAGGTTTTCCGCCAAATTCGTGGGACGCCCACTATTTTTTTGACAGCGAAAGGCAGCCTGACAGACAAGGTAAAGGGCCTGACGCTCGGCGCAGATGACTACTTGGTGAAGCCGTTCGAGATGCTGGAACTGCTGGCGCGCGTAGATGCGGTGTTGCGACGATCCAAGAAAACGAACAAGACGTTTGAACTGGATGGGGTCCGAATCGATTTCGAGAGCAGACAGCTATTTCTTCATAATCACCCGGTAGATTTCACCCCCAAGGAATTTGATTTGCTGGAAGTGTTGGTGAACAATCGGAATATCGCCCTTTCCCGGGAAAAGCTGCTGGAGCTCGCGTGGGGCTATGACTACGTTGGGGATACAAGAACAGTAGACGTCCACATTCAAAAGCTGCGTAAGAAGCTGGAAATGGAATCCCGAATTAAGACCGTTTATAAAATGGGGTATCGTCTTGAGGTGTAACACAGCTAATAAACTATTACAACTTCCTAATAACTTGATGACGAATCAATAATCCCTCCCTCTTATACTTCTACTTGTGATCACAACTAACACAAAAAAGGAGAGGTTACTATGAAAGGAAAACAAACGATCTTGGCGGCGGCAGCTATCATTGGCACCAGCACATTGCTTTTTCAAGGAATGGTCCAAGTCGTAACGGCATCGAGTTACAACAAAACGGATATAGTTCCAACGAGTTACGCGAAATCTGTGGCCGTCCCCTCGTCAACGACACAACACAGTCTGCCACCCGGATACAAAAAAGCGAATTATACCGTGACAGCCATGAAAGACCAAAAGCCAACGAGTAAAGACCTTACAAAAGAAGCGGCGGCGGAAATCGGAGCGAAAGCCCTTTGGGAGATGTATGCCCTGAGCCTGGAAGGGACGGTGGTAGAAATGAGTTACCAACAGCCACGTGAAGACCTTCCTCGCGCACAATGGTACGGTGAAGTAAAAATTAATGACAAGCTCAATTATTATTTCATGATCGACGCTGTTACCGGAGAACTTTTCAGTATCTTCCGTGAGAGAACGTTCATAGAAAAAGCAACCTACGATGAGGAGCTTGCGAAAAATCCGCAGGAGTATGTGGACCTAGCCAAAAAGGCAGCTGAGAAGTTCAATATTGTCCACGGTCCAGTCAAGTCCGCTGTATACGAATTCCAAAGCATGGTCGAGAACAATGACCCCCTCATATCGGCGGAGATCACAGGCGAGAACGGTGAAATCGCCATTGTGTATATAGCGCGCAAAGATAAAGAGTTTATCGGCGCCACCTATCATGCTAAGAACAAGTACAAGGACCACCCCAACTCAATTATATCCTATCCTAAGATCACTGAGCCTCAAAAATAAGGGAGCCTTTTCAGCCGCTACACCGTGCTGGCGGCTTTTTCCCATGAGGTGCGAGCTCTCTCATGAAACCAAAGGTGAAACGAAAGGAAATTTATGAAATACCGGACCTTTTTAACAACTCTTGCCCTTTTTTTGTTTACATTCAACCTAGGGATCGTCATTATATCGATCACGACCTTCAAAGACACAATCCGTCGTGCACAAGAAAGAAGCTTGGATGAGCATTATTTCATCACCTCCGCGCTCCTCCAAGATTTTCATGCGGTAGAAGGCCGCGGAACGGATATCGACAGCTCCATCCCGTCTCTGCTCCAGCCTTACAACTATCTTGCCGGGGATCAAAACGTGACATTGGTACTTTTTAAAGACAAGGAGCTGGTCTATTCAAATTCGTCTGTCTTGTCGGTCCCAAACGGGTTTCTTGAGCTGCCGGGAGACGCCAGCAGACTCGTTTCTATACAAGAATCAGGCGACCGCGCCTCGGTCCTCGTTTCGGGAAAGCTGCCTGCTCCCTATGATTTATATACAATGGTGTACCTATACGACATGACAGATGGAATTGCTGCCTGGGAGCAAATGAAAAACATGCTGTTTTTCGCTGGCTTGATTGTGTCTGTTTTGTTTGCTTTTGGTCTTCATATATTGCTGTCTAAACTATTTAGGCCACTCTCGCAGATCTCACAAACATCCCGCCAAATCGCGGCTGGTGCGTATGATACCCGGCTTCCTGTGTCTGGACAAGACGAGCTCACCGAAATGGCGCAAAGCTTTAATAATATGGCAAAGGAAATTCAGAATCAAATTCAACAATTAGCGACAGCCGCTCAGCAGAAACAGCAATTTATCGATAACTTTGCACATGAGCTCCGCACACCGCTCACGACTATTTACGGCTATGCAGAATACATACAAAAAGTGGCTCGTACAGAAGAGGATAAACTATTTGCCACGACCTACATTATGTCTGAGAGCCGCAGACTTCAAAATATTGCGTATCGTCTGCTGGATCTGGCCACCCTCCGTGAAAATAAGCTTGAACAAAGCGACGTTCGTATGGAACAATTGATGCTTGGTGTCAAACAGGCGCTCTCTATCATGGCAGCCGAGAAGGAAGTTCAGATTACATGGGAATATCGCATGGATACGTTGCATTGCGATCCTGACCTGATCCATATCCTGCTCGTCAATTTGATAGACAACTCACTGAAGGCATGTAGTGCTGGCGGACATATCAAGGTGGTCGCTGAGCTGGAAAATGATCATAAGGTGATCACAATCGAGGATAACGGCAAAGGAATGTCGGCAGAGCATCTCGTCCACATTACAGAGGCGTTTTACCGGGTAGATCCCTCCCGCGCTCGAAACGGCGGCGGTGCTGGATTAGGCTTGACGCTTTGCAAGCAAATTGCTGATTGCCATGGGGCAGAGCTCCACTTTTTATCGGAACCAGGGAAAGGGACAACGGCCAAACTGATTTTCCCCGCTACTAGAACCATACGATAGAGCAAAGACACCTGACTGATCTTCCGGGGTGTCTCATTTTTTTCATGAAAGTGAAAGATTGTCAGCAGCTATTCCGTCTATACAGTGACAAGGAGGTGGAACACCAGTGGATGATCATTCTGGAGCACGAATTGAGCAATGGTTTCTCACATACAGCCAAGATGTATATCGGTTTCTCGTCTATTATACGGGACGAACAGACATCGACGATCTGGTTCAAGAGACCTTTATTCGTGCCCTCAAAGCTATGCAGGGGGCAGAGGTTGAGAATCCCAAAACGTGGCTGTTTGCCATAGCACGAAACGTAGCCATTGATGAAAGACGCAAGACAAAGCTAATTAGTTGGTTGCCAGATATCTTTTTGCAGCATCTCGTATCGCACGACAAAACACCGGAAGAGTCGCTGATGTTAAGTGAAAACAAGCGTCTGCTCTATGAAATGATCAATCAGTTAAAGTCTTCTTATCGGGACGTGTTGATACTCAGAGGGATCAAGGGATTATCGAGCAAGGAGACTGCGGAGGTTTTGGGATGGACGGAAGCCAAGGTCAATCTTACTATGCATAGAGCAATGAAAGCGATTCAAAACAAAATGCATGTTTCCATTGCGGAGGTGATGAACGATGCCATCATGTGATGAGCAGATCATTCTGGAAGAATTGAATCAATTCCCGGAGCAAATCCTTTCCCGAGAACGAAGCCAAGCAATATTAAAGGGTGTGCGAGAAGAAAGAGGTAGACTTCAAAAAGTGAACAAACGAAGAATGTACTATGGATGGATGGCAAAAGGGCTGATCACCTGCGGCCTGTTGCTCGGTTTTTTCTGGATGAAACCATTTTCTGCACCAGCAGAATCAACGAGTAGTGCAGCCTCTGCTCCTGAAGAAATAACGTATTTTGCGGCTGCTCAAAAAGCCATACAAGATGCGAGTGGCATTCAGAAGACCTTCTCTTTTGGAGAAATTGAGAAAGACACCGACTCCTATAGTGTACAGGCAAAGGATCATGATACCAGAGAAGCGATCGTAACTTTTAAGCCTGGTACCACAGAGGTTCTTACCGTCTTTGCGAGGTTTGCGATCAACGAATTACCGGGGCCCTATCATACATATGTAGAGACTGCACAAGAAGCATTTAAGGATACGAAACAACAGGTTACCTTCCAAAAAGCCAGCTTTTTCAAAGGTGAGAAGGAAGCATATTTTTCCTTTTGGACAGAAGACAAACAGTACGTCAAAGTCGATATTCCAACAAATAAAGTGACTGGGTTCACATTGTATTACAACTTAGAAGACGTCGATCAAAAGATCATTTCCACCGCGCAAACAACCTTGATGCGTTTATCCAATGAAAAAAATCTTTCCTTTACCCAAGCCAAAAAACGTTCAGACGAAAGGGAAGATAAATGGCTGCTCATTAATAAACAAAAGAAATATGATGTAATGATCGGAGCAAATACAGGTCAAGTGTATGAAGTGGGCCATGAAACAGATAACTATAAAATCAAAGCATTAAATGAAGTCATTCCCGTAACCAAGCCACTTATTCAAGACATTTTTGGCATAGATATCTCTGGGTATACGGCTTACGGCGGCCGGGACTGGGGCGGCTATATTTTGAGAAGTCCGGGGAAACCAAGTTTCTCCATACAGCTTGGAAATTTGGATGTTGGTGATATTAATCGAATTGAAATCGAATAGGCGACTTGGCTCGGTCATAGCCTGGGAGCAACGGGTTCTATATTTACGTATATGGAACCCGTTTTCCTTCTCCATCGTACTTTTGTTAGTCGATCGACAGCTTCATTTTCAACCCCTCATGCGTCGCTTTCAATCCTAATCGCTCATAAAAGCGCAAAGCATCCTCGCGTTGTTTATCTGTCGTTAGTTGAAAAAGATGGCACCCTCGCTCTTTCGCCCGTTCAATCGCCCATTCGATTAACCTGCTCCCAACTCCTTGCCCCCTTTCCGTTGATGCAGTCCGAACCCCCTCAATCGTCGCTCTCCAGCTACCTTGATGTGTCAGATAAGGAGTAAACGTAATCTGTAACACACCAATAATTTCCTCATCACGGCACGCCACAACCAATTCATTATTGGGGTCTGCATCAATGGATTCAAATGCTTTTATGTAACTTTCTGGTAGCGGAGTTTCGTAACGCTCTCTCGTCTTGCCTAATTCATCATCCGCAAGCATTTGAACAATTCTATTCAGGTCTTTAGCTGTTGCGACTCGAAAATGAATCATCGTTTGCCTCCAATCGGTATTTGCGTGATTATTCTAACATCTTACAAGAAAACCCCTTTAACTAAAAGGGGTGGGAGATTCATATATGTTTACTTGCAGGTGTTTCTTCTATTCGGGTTCAAAATCAGCGCATCATCTTCCAGCTCAAACAATTTATCCAATAGCGCATCCATGCCATGCTCCAATTTATACTCCATCTCTTCTTTATACAAAGGAATCAAGAAATAGGCATGAACCTTGTTCCCATCCTTGGTAGGAATGACACTGATTTCTTCTGATAGCTGAAACAGAACGACTCCATTTAAGCCCGTGCCATCCGCATACGGTTCATAGTTCTCATAATTCGGTATCGTATGTCCGTATCCCAACCATGTATTGTACTGGTGAGGAAAACGAGCCATTTGCTTCATCAGCCTGATCGGCCAGTAGTTGTTTTCATCCTGTAGCGACTCTTGTGTCAGCTCCCAGGAAGCAGGCAAAAATATCATCACTTCTGCTCGATCGAAATTCTCTTCCATCTGCTCCTGTATTTCATCCGGGATCGTCATCGGCAAATCACTCATCCCAGTCGTATACAGAACCCAAAATGGTTCTTCTTCTGTAGGACTCATTACATTCACATCAATATGGATCATATCGGAAATAATTTCGTGAAAAACACTGCATTCTCTTCCCGCAAATACCGTTTCAAAGTGGGCAACAATTTCTTCTACATATTCCATGGGAGCTGGGGGTTCATAATCAGCTTGTTCGTTATATGTGTAAATCGTAGTGCCGTCCTTTGACTTTTCTCCGTTGTTCGTACCGCCGAATAGCTTTTTGAAAAAATTCATCGCAAATCCTCACCTTCTCATCATTTAGACGCTGGGTCTCTCTATTGTATCGGCATGAGATACCTCCAACATTTACCTTATATTCGCAATTCTTGCAAGAGAAATCCGAATCAACTTTCACAAAAAAGAGAGGGTGATTAGCCCCCTCTTGCTAACACTCCTTATACCAACACTTGCAAATGCTCCCGTCCATTAAAAGCGACTAAGTCTTCTCCCTGCGTAACGCGACTAACCAAATCAGGATTGGCCAGGAATGGCCGTCCGAATGCCGCCACATCCATTATTCCATCCTGTACAGCCTGCTCGGCCCGATCAGGTGTTAAATCGCCGACACCAATGATGATGCCATCCCAGTATTGGCGGACAAGCTCGTGCAGCGTTTTGCCTTCTGCAATCACTTGATCAAAATTCATTGTGGAAGGATGAAGCATCGTTAATCCCGCTTCCTTAAATGCCTCTACGAAGGTTTGAACAGCCGCGACTGGGTCCTCCCACATATACTCACGCTGATCATCCTTCAATGCAGAGAAGCGCATAATTGTCCTGTCAGCACCCACTTCGGAAATTACCGCTTTCGCCACCTCTTTCATGAAGGTCAAGCGTTGGCGCAAATCTTCGCCGTATTTGTCTTGGCGGTGGTTGGATGTATCCGAATTAAACTGATCAATCAAATAGCCATGTGCACCATGAATCTCAACGCCGTCAAAGCCTGCCATCCTTGCATGGCGAGCAGCCTGCGCATACTGCTGAATCACTTCTTGAATATCGGCGAGCGACATCTCTTCCGGGATATCGTAAGGCTTGCCCAAGCGATGGACATGCCCCTCTGCTCGCAGTGCAGAAGGAGCTTGCGGGGGTAAGCCTCCAGCGATCTCATGGTGTGACAGCCGCCCGACATGCCAAATTTGCGCAACAATCACTCCCCCCGCCTGATGAACTGCGTCTGTGACCTTTTTCCAGCCTTCTATTTGTTCCATGGTAAACAAGCCTGGAACACCCTTTGTTCCTTTTGCACGAGGACTAATGACGACTCCCTCTGTAATAATCAAACCTACACCGTCTGCTGCCCGCTTCCGATAGTACTCGACGACATCAGGACCAACTACTCCCGTCTGGTCATCTGCGAATGTGCGCGTCATGGGGGCCATTGTGATTCGATTGCGCAGCTTCCAAGCTCCCATGTGAATTGGTTGCAGCAATACTTGGTTTCCCATTTTCATTTTCCTCTCTCCCATCCTTACCTGTCATTTCCTTACATCGTAAAGGATCGCCAGCTGCTTTTACAGATGACATGAAAGGAATTATGCTATTTTCCCCTTGAAAACAACGGTATTATGGAGATAATTCATGAAAAGTAACGGGGGTCATGCGAATGGATCAAGTGGATAAGGAAATACTCATGATTTTGCAGGAGAATGCCCGCATTTCCATGACGGAATTAGGAAAACTGGTCAACCTGTCTCAACCGGCTACCACGGAAAGAGTTCGCAGAATGGAGGACAAAGGCGTCATCATGCAATATCGTGCCATCCTCGCTCCGGAAAAAGCAAATAAACATGTCACTGCCTATTTGCTTTTTCATACAAAACGCTGCGAAAAATTCATCGAGTTTTGCAAGGAGTATCCAGATGTGTTGGAGCTGCACAGAATCAGCGGACAATACAATTACCTGCTGAAGGTCGTCACTGCTTCCATGCAGTCTTTGGAGGCGTTTATCAATGCCAGCGGGGAACACGGGGATTCCACGACTTTAATCGTCATGTCCTCACCAATCGAACAGAAAAAGATCGTTCCTTCTGTGATCGAGGAGTGCTAAACAGCCTGTCGGCTTTTTGCGTGCCATGACTGATTATACCTTTGCTTGTTATATAAACGACTTGGCCGTACATAAAAATTACCAGAAGCTAAGAGCCAATGTGCATGGGTAGAGGATGAACCTCAAATTAATATTGATCACCAAAAAGGAGATTCCTTATGGACACGAGAATACCGGAAAGCGTTAGACCTTTATTGCACGACTATACGCAACGACTCATGGCGGAACTGCCTGATGTCATCTGCGGTGTGTATTTGTATGGTTCTATTGCTCTATCTGGCTTCGAGGAAGATAACAGCGATATTGATTTTGTAACGATCTTGGATAGAGGGGTAACGAATGAAGATACAGAAACCCTCAAGAACATTCATCATACTCTCCAGAACGCCAACCCACTAGCTAAAAGAATGGACGGCATGTATATCCAGCTGGATGACATCGGTAAAACCAATCCATCCTTGGCGCCTTATCCTTACGTTGACAATGGGACATTCAAATCATCCGGCCACTATGATGTCAATCATGTGACGTGGTGGATTCTCAAGCAACAGGGCATTACCGTTATGGGGAAAAGTGTTGAAGCATTACACATCCCTACCCAGTGGTTTGATGTCGGGGAAACGATAAAATACAATGTACATGATTATTGGTTGCCAAAAGCAAAAAGCATGCTGAAATTCCTGCTCGATGGGTGGGTAGAATTCGCCGTTTTCACCTTATGCCGAATCTATTACTCACTCATCCATGAAGACATTATTCCAAAGAGAAAAGCCGTAGAACAAGCTCTGCAAGAACTTCCCAGTGAATGGCATCTCTTACTGAAGGAATCCTTGCGAATACGCTACCATCCAAATGAACCATCTTTGTTTTCGAACAGAATCAAGCGGGCAAAGGAAACTCAGAGATTTATACGCTATATCTGCGAGCTGTGGTCTAATAAGACGGAATAACAACAGAATCAACTATACGAGGAGGTATTTTTATGAATGGTTCAGTATTTTCAGCAAGGAACAAACCCGTTCATCCTCCCACTTTTACAACTTTGCAAGAATACGTACTGTACAGTAACGACACCAGCTTCTGGATGCCCTACATTGCTGACATCCTGAAACGTCATGGCCTGTTCGAAGCAGATCGAGAGCTGGTGGCTGGGATTGGCGGGACGTATCCATCCTTTCTATACGGTGATATCGTAGTCAAACTATTCGGATACTTCCAACCATGGCGCAAGAGCCATTCTGTTGAACGCGCTGCACAGACCTTGCTCGCCAACGACCTGGAAATTGCCGCACCCAGACTGCTTGCCGAAGGGTACCTGTCCGATGACGCCAACCATCCATGGCCATACTTGATTACCACACGCATGTCTGGCGTTTCCTGGCAAAATGCCAAGCTAACTTACGAACAACAGCTCTCTGTCGCTGCGGACTTGGGAAAACAAATGGCGAGAGTCCATGCGCTACCTCCAACCGGGATCGCTACACACGCAGACTGGGCGGACATGGATGTGGTTGCGGCTGCAAAAAAGAGCTCGTTGCCGCAGCATTTGATTTCCCAAATCGACGACTATCTTGAAAGGCTCGGACCGTTTGATCCTGTCGTCGTCCACGGTGACTTGATGTTCCGTCATGTATTTGTGGAGAATGGCCGTCTCAACGGAGTAATCGATTGGGGCGATATGATAGTGACAGATCGGCACTATGAGTTCGCCAAGCTGCACCTGGATTTGTTCGATTGTGACAAAACCTTGCTGAAAGTATTTCTCGAGGCAAGCAATTGGCCGATGACCACCGATTTTGCCCACAAAGCAATGGCGCAAGCCCTCTATCGTCAAGCACATGGGCTTACGCAGCATTATGCCATGGACGTTTTCTACATGCTTCCTGATCGTTTGCCTTTGCAAGATATCCCCACACTCGAGGATCTCGCAAACGAGCTATTCGCTATTTAACCAAAGAAAGCATCCAGCGAGCTGAAGCTCTACGGCAAAGCCACTTTGCGTAAAGAAGGAGATTTGGTTATGAAGATCATGGAGCATTTGCACCTTGAGCATTTTAGACAAATGGAACAACTCGAGCTTCAATACTATGATGCTGAATTTATTACACCGTACCAAGAGAGCTACAATTGGTATTTGTTTCGTCCCGATTCCGTCGTTGCGATCGAAGAGAATGGGCGCATCATTGCTTTTATGAACCTGCTTCCCGTCAAGTCGCATATCTACCTGCAAATTGCGCAAGGGACTTTTAAAGACAGCCTGATGACGACTGCGGATATCGAAGATTTAACTACTGCACCCGAGCAAGTCTATTATTTTCTGTCCTGTGTCGTTGTCGATCAATCTTATCGGCAAAGCCCTGCCTTGCGCATGATGCTGCATCATTATCTAGACGTACTGGCTCATGTCGAGCAGAGCGGATGCCGCATCCAATCGATCATCATGGATAATATCACGGAAGCAGGCAATCGGTTCGCTCAGCGCCTTGGCATGAATCACGTATGTATAAGCGACCACCACTCCCATATACATGTCTCTGACTATGAGAGCTTCAAACAGCATGTGCACGCGAGTTATCCCATGCTTCCCGCTAAGGCTTCGCATCAATCATTCTCGAACCAGTAAAGAAACAAAACCTCCATGAAGCGTATTTTCATGGAGGTTCGTTGCGGGCTTTTTAGTTGACGACCTTGCCTGATTAGGTAGCTGGTAAATCAGTTGTAACCTAGCTAAACCTTATATTTTGCAGGAGCCATCCGCGCAATTGTCGCCGGATTGCTCCTTTTTTTTCTCGTCGTTCTGCACGAATTTCAGAACAGGAGCTGCGCTTTCCTCTTCCCATACCTGGTTCAATGCTCCCAAAAAGACTTCACCTGGCTGCGCGCCAGATACTGCGTATTTGTTATTAATGACAAAGAACGGTACACCCGTGACACCCAAATCGTTGCCTCTTTGTTTGTCCTCTTGTACTTGCTCTCTGTATTCGTCTCCTGCCAGCATGGCGAGCGTCGCTTCCTTGTCCAAGCCTACCTCAGAAGCAAGCTGTGCCAGCACCTCGTGGTCTCCGAGATGGAGTGATTCGGTAAAGTACGCCTTCAGCAGTCGCTCCTTCATTTCCTTCATTTTTCCATGCGCATGGGCAAAGTGCGTCAAGCGGTGCGCATCGAATGTATTGGTAGGGATCATCGTGTCAAAATGATAGTCGAGACCGACACCTTTTGCCATTTGCGTAACTTGGTCATTCATTCCCTTCGCCTGTGCGAGCGGAATGCTATACTTGGCTGCCAGTACTTCATGCATGTCCATATCGGTATCGCGTTCCATCTGTGGGTCGAGCTGGAAGCTGCGATATACGACCTCTACTTGATCCTTATGTGGAAATTGAGACAGCGCTCCTTCCAGACGGCGCTTTCCAATATAGCAAAACGGGCAGGCAAAATCAGACCAAATTTCAATTTTCATGTTCATCCTCCTCTATATGAGCGGTGCTGACCAAAAGACAGCAGACCGTACACTGCAAAATTCGTCGTATGCACATTATACAACAACGCACGGTGCGCCTATGCACTTTGGAGGCTGAAAGCTGCACTTTGCCCTTAGTGTCAATGTTCACGCGGGAAAAGGAACTTCCTCTCTGTTTGGTAAATACTTACTTATGCTCATGTAGAACTTTTTAATCCCGACAAGCCTTCCTGTGCACTCGTATGGTCAACCGGTCTAAGCAGCTTCGCTTTCCTCGGAGTACCGAGCAAAAGCATTTACCCCGCTTTCACTGCTTCTTTCCAAGCACAAATTGGCCCTATTTTACTGCAAAAGGACCTTAGTTATTTTGAATTCTCACGGGAATCAAAAGAGTGGGATTCACTTCTCACGCCTATTATGGGAGGCAGCGGCTGGGAGAAGAGTACTCAACTCCGTCTATCAGTCTTCTCGTGATCAGGGAGATAAGCCATCTCTTGTTACTCCTGCCCCCTACTATCCAGCCCAGTAACCATACGCCCACCTCTTACATAAGATATGTCAAACTGGTTCATGAAGTAAGGTGGTGGATAACATGTACGGATGTCAGCCTTATGAATACCCATATGAACATGACTTGCGAGCCGTGTCCTCACAACATGGATGGAGAAAAGGACAATCTTTTGCCGAAATTCAGGGTGGTCCACTGGCACCGAACCTGCACGGCTACGTTGTTTTTACCGATGTCCCCTACGGCACCGAAGTGTTCGTGGAAGTCAGCGGCCTCCCCGCTTTCCAGCCAGCCACTGGCAATCAACCGCAAATCGGGCCATTTGGCTTTCATTTGCATGAGCATGGCGTCTGCACGGTCGGAAATCCGGAAGATCCCTTTACGGCAGCAGGCAGTCATTGGAACCCTACACAACAACCACATGGCAACCACGTCGGCGACTTCCCCGTGCTGTTTTCCAATGACGGCTATGCACGAATGACTTTTTTCACAAACAAAATCAGTGCAGCCGATGTAGTCGGCAGAAGCTTGATCATCCATCAAAGTCCGGATGACTTCCATTCACAGCCGGCAGGAAATAGCGGAAAACGCCTGGCATGTGGATTGATCTACGCAGGATAACGCTTCCCCCGAACAGGAAAAGGGGGCAACCCTCTAAGCTGCCCCCTCGCATTATTGAATTAGCTAGCGCCGTAATGTCGACAAATCAAATGCTGGTACAAGCCCTTCCTCGGCTGCACGACCGAGCAACGCCTCGACAGCTGCATAACCATCGTTACCCAAATTTCTCGTAAACTCATTCACGTACAAGTTAATATGCGCTTGCGCTACCTCCAGAGATAACTCCTGGGCATGGGACATGACATATTCTTGTGATGCGGTCGGATTCGCCCATGCATATTCCACAGAGGAGCGTGTCCAATTGGTCAGAGCCTCGATATCCATTGATTTTTTCGCGATGATGGCACCCAGCGGAATCGGCAAATTGGTATCAGACTCCCACCAGTTGCCCAAGTCAGTCATAAGCGACAGCCCGTAGTTTTGATACGTGAAACGCGCTTCGTGGATCACGAGTCCTGCATCGATCTTGCCGTCACGTACAGCAGGCATAATCTCATGAAACGGCATGACGACGATCTCCCCTACACCACCTGGGACATTTTGTGCAGCCCAGAGCCGGAACAGTAAATAAGCTGTGGAGCGCTCACTCGGAACGGCTACACGTTTGTTGGACAGGCGTGCTGGATCGTTCGCACTCTCGCCAGGATTTCCTTGGGTCAAAACGAGTGGCCCGCATCCTCTGCCCAGTGCACCACCGCAAGGGAGCAACGAGTAGTTGTCCATCACCCAAGGCAATGCCGCATAGGAGATTTTCATTACTTCAGGGCCTTCTCCCTGTGCAGCAAGCGTATTCGTGATATCAATATCTGCGTACATAATATCGAGCTTTGGCGCTCCCGGAATCAAATCATGTGCCCAGGCATGAAAAACAAAAGTGTCATTCGGACATGGTGAAAACGCAATTTTCATGATAATACCTCCCGTAATACAGAGCTTCCCTTTTCCAGAGATTCCAACGCATCTTTTATCCGCCAAGCGGATTTATCCCGCGGTCCAATTGCATTCGATACCGTGCGAATTTCCAGAACAGGTCGTCTGGCAGCCTGGGCAGCAGTCGCAACACCATACCCCTCCATCGCTTCAGCTAGCGCATCTGGCATCCGCAGCGCCAAAGCCGCCGCTGTTTCCGCTGTTCCCGTCACGGTGGATAGTGTAAGGACGATGCCTTTTTTGGCAACGACCCCTGCCTCTTTCATCGAATGGGTCAGCTGTTCGACCAACTCCTGATCAACACTTACTCTCGCTGATCCAAATCCCAGCTCGTCCACACTGCAAAAGCCCTCAGGCGTTTCTGCACCCAAATCCGCACAAACAATCTCCGTTGCGACAACCAGTGACCCAATCTCTGCTTGTCCCACGAATCCACCGCATATTCCTGCACAAATGACCAGATCGTAGTCCGCGCATGCAAGCGCTCTGGCTGTACTCGCTGCGGCTGCGGCTGGTCCTACTCCTCCTGCGATAACTGTGAAACGCTCATCCCCTTGAATGCCGCGAATCACTGCATCCCGTTCCGCGTCAACGGAGGTCACGACCAGAATGCTTCTATATTGTTGTGACAAAATCATTTGCCCTGGCTCCTTTCAACCGCTTTCCACCTTCCACGTTATCGCTACTTTTCGTCTGTGTAAAGCCGTTTAAAGAGTTTGTCAAAAGACAGGGAAATTATTACAATAAAACCTGCTGTGCATTTTCGTTAGATAAGAGGTGACCGATCATGCTTCACCCACCGAATCCGAACACCCATCCTGACTGGCTCGCCCCCCACTCTTTAGCCTGGTACACTCAGTTGGGCAAAATGACTGGTGAATACGTATACCCGTGGCGCTCTACCGTTACAGAACCGAATGGCGAGTCGCTTTTTATGGAGGAAATTCGTCGCATGGTTCCGAATCAATCTGTTCTCGACATCGGTTGCGGGCACGGCGCATTCACACTGGACTGGAGCCGTTCTGCCAAAGAAATCGTCGGCTTGGATGTGACAGAAAACTTTGTGCAAAAGGCCCGTACGCAAACACCCGAAAACGTCTCCTTCGTTGTCACCAATACAAAATATACCCTCCCCTTCCATGACGATACGTTCGATTGCGCTTACAATCGCAAGGGACCTACCTCCGCTTATCCAGATATAGGACGCGTCGTCAAAAGAGGAGGCTCATTCATCGGATTACATCCGGGCGATCAGTTGTCCGCCGAATTATTCGAATGGTTTCCTCATTTATTTGGTCCACGTCCAGCTGACACTCCTATCCTAAAACATTTGCAGGAGAGACTCAGACAAGCTGCTTTCCAGCGAGTAGATATTCAGACGGTGATCGCCACCGAGTATTTTCAGACTCCACTTGATGTCATCCGCATGCGTTGCTTCGGGCAAAATCCCACTATTCTCACATCCGCCATCGAACAACACATGGAGAGTGTTATGCCGATTTTTGACCACTATGCGACTTCTGACGGTCTGCCCACTACACATATGTATTACCTCGTTCGTGCGATTGTTTGATTCATCCTATTAAAAAAACCTCCGGCCGCATTTGGCCAGAGGTCGTCACTACTCTTATCCTTTTAGCAAATAGCTGTTGCCGTCTTCATCCTGAAAAGTCGCATAGGTCCCCCACTGCATCTTGTTCAGTTCTCCTTGAAAAACAACACCGTTCGCGCGCATCGTTTCGTACGTTTGTTCAATTTCTGTACATTCAAAAACGATCGAGGCTTTTTGTTCCTGCCAGTTGCTCATCATACTTTTCGGATAGAGTACCAAAGCAGTCTGGGCACCTGCTGGTCCTACCTCCAGCCAACTGCTGTTTGGTCCCATCGGGTGCTCTTGCTTGACTTCAAATCCAACCTTTTCTGTCCAGAACACTTTTGCGCGTTGCTGATCTTCTACGTAGACAGCTACGGTTGCCATTTTGGTAATCATAATATCCTCCTTGCTAGCTCGAACCTTATCCTCCTATTGTAACCGAAAAAAAGTTAACTTATCGCTATTAACAAACCCAAATGTTTACAATGGTTGCGTGTAATTTTATATTTAATTACGAAATGTAAGAAACAAAACATTGAATAAGCTTCTCCCTTTCAATGCATCATGTTAGTGTAAAAACAAGTTGCAGGAGGAATGCAGAGTGAGTAAGGATTTTATTGCAGCCGTAAAAGACAGACGAACGTACTACGGGATCAGCAAGGAAAATGTAGTATCTGATGAGCGTATTAAAGAAATCGTGCAGGAAGCAGTAAAGTACACACCATCCGCATTCAACTCCCAAAGCGCTCGCGTTGTTGTCCTCTTGGGTGCGGAGCACGATAAGCTGTGGAACATTACCAAAGAAACGCTGCGTAAAATCGTTCCCGCTGAAAATTTCGGAGCCACCGAAGAAAAAATGAACTCGTTCGGTAGCGGCTACGGCACTGTTCTTTTCTTTGAAAACCAAAGCGTCGTCCAAAACCTCATGCAGCAATTCGAAGCCTACAAAGATAATTTCCCGATTTGGTCCGAGCAATCTTCTGGAATGCTTCAGTATGTTGTGTGGACTGCATTGGAAATCGAGGGCTTCGGTGCTTCCTTGCAGCATTACAATCCACTCATCGATGAAGAAGTCCAACAAACGTGGAAAATCCCTAGCGAATGGAAGCTGCGAGCACAGATGCCTTTTGGCAAACCAACCGCTCAACCAGGTGAAAAACAATTCCAGCCGTTGGATGAGAGAGTGAAGTTCTTTTCCTAAGTAACATTTTATTGAATGTTTATAATGGACGGCTCGGAATTTCATTTTTGGGCCGTCCTTTCACTTATTGAGCGATTGCTTTCCTCTTTGGTCTGTGATAATATTACCTTAAACAAAAGATTCTTATTTAAAGCGTTCACATATTGTAAAGGGTTTACATTTATGTTTGAACCTTTTACAATGTGTGAATTTTATTTTATCCATAAATAAAAGTTACATATTCATTTTATTTTGTTGGAGGTAACACCCATGCAAACAGGTACAGTTAAATGGTTCAACGCAGAAAAAGGTTATGGCTTCATCGCAGTTGAAGGCGGAAACGATGTATTCGTTCACTTCAGCGCAATCCAAGGCGAAGGTTTCAAAACCCTCGAAGAAGGCCAACGCGTTGAATTCAACGTGGTTGAAGGCAACCGTGGACCACAAGCTGAGAACGTAGTAAAACTGTAAATTACACATAAAGCTGCCCTTGCGAATAACAAGGGCGGCTTTTTTTTCCAGTCCTTTTTCCTCACATATTTCGTTCTTTGTTCCTAAAGGGCAGTTGACATTAGCCATGCCTCCCCATATAATCTCTTTATAATGCAGAGTAAAGCAACGGCGCTTTCTAGCATAAAATATTCAGAATGTACACAATGGAATAAACGTGACAAGTATTTTCCGTTTATTTTTAGCAAGCTATGAAAGCGGTTCCAGCTGGCTGTTATTGCCATTACCTGTAAACAAGTTCATACAAAGTAAGCAAAGGCGCTTAGGGTATATCTCATTCATTCAGGAGATCCTAAGTGCTTTTATTGTTTACATCCGCAAAAAGGTGGGATATCCATGGAGCACATTGGAAGCGTCATTATTTACATCATCATGTTATGTGCAGTAATTGGTGCCATTGCCGCGATTCGCAACAGCGATGAGGGTCTCGGTAAGGAGTTCATGGAAGGGATTCACTCAACAGGTTACATCTTCGTTCCTGCTGCCGGTATTATGGCGTCCCTCCCGTACATCTCTTGGTTCGTAGAAAAAGCGGTATCACCCATCTTCAACAAAATTGGAGCAGATCCTGCGATTGCGGCAACTGCGATTCTCGCATCTGACATGGGTGGCTATCAGTTGGCTAACCTCCTGAAAACCTCCACGGAAGGTTGGGTTATGGCGATGATCGTCGGTCTGATGGCCGGTGCTACGATCGTGTTCTCCATCCCAATGGGACTTGCTATGTTGGACAAGCGCGACCATAAATACATGGCGCTTGGCGTAATGTCCGGTATTTTGACAGTTCCGATTGGTGCTTTTATCTCCAGCGCTATTCTTGTTTTGACAAATGCAGAGGTTCGCAATGAAATCTCGACGAACGCTGAATCGACTTATGCCTTTGCTATTGGCTTCGGACAGGTACTTCTGAACCTTTCACCGATTTTGTTCTTTGTATTAGCGATTGCTGCTGGTCTGCGCTTCCTGCCAGACCTGATGATTCGTGCCTTTATGATCTTCGGAAAAACGATGGACGCTGGTATCAAGCTCGTACTCGTTTTCTCGATCGTGCAACACTTTACTGGCATCTTTACAAAAATTTTCGGAGCTTGGGGCTTCGATCCGATTATCGCCGATCCAACCGACCAATACCGTGCGTTGGAGACCGCTGGTTACATCGGTATCATGCTCGCAGGTGCGTTCCCAATGGTTTACATGCTGCGTAAATATGCAGCGAAGCCACTCGAAGTATTGGGTAATAAGCTGGGCATGAGCCCTTCTGGTAGTGCAGGCTTGCTCGCAACGAGCGCGAACATCCTGGCGATGTTCCGTCTCATTCGTTCCATGCCGCCAAAAGACAAGGTTATCAACATTTCCTTCGGGGTTTGTTCCGCTTTCTTGCTAGGTGACCACTTGTCCTTCTCGGCAAACTTCCAACCAAACATTATCTTGCCGGTCATGCTCGGTAAATTGGGCGCAGGTATTATCGGGATTGCTTTTGCTTACTGGCTGTCCGTACCGAAAGCCCTTGAACTGGAAAAACAAGATCGTGCTGCGGGAATTATCGGTCCAGATGAGTACTTGGATAATCACAACGCTCAGGCTGAAGTTGCAGCAACCAAACAATAAAAGCTAAAGAGCGGTCCTTCGTGGGCCGCTCTTTCCTTTACACAGCTTTCTTGCTCATCTCCCAAATTTCCAATGCAGGTACCGGCTTTTTGAAGCACCCATCCATCGTTAATTCACGAGCTTCTTTTGACCACAAAAAAGGATAGATTGCGAACATTTCATCGCCTTTTAGCTTGGAAACGTCCTTCTCCCAATCCTTCCAGAAAAATGTCTCGTAAAACGTATGGATATCCCCGGTCATTGCCCAGTGCAAAAAGTCAGTATAGCCAATTTCAAGATCCTCCCACGCAAGACTGTCCGGAGCGAAATACCATATACCGCCAACCGAATCCGGAAACATTCCACCATTGATCGCAAAGAACCCTCCTATGACATCGTCTGCTACCAGCAGCATCCCGTCCAAGCCACATTGCTGATTCAAAGAAGTGATGGAACGAGGTAAATGAGGATGGCCAGACCCTAGAATCCGTAGCCAGCCTTGGTGAATCAGAATCCCGCCAGTTTCAAAAGCGACAGCACCTAGAGTTGACCTCGTCGTCACTTGTAACTCAACAAGCTGTTTTTTCCCCTTCTCCTGTTCAGATGGAAGAAGGGTAATTTTGCGCTCTGATGCTGACTGCCATTTTGTTATTTCTTCCATCGCTGAATCCTTTTCGCAGTACAATTCCTCGAAGCTTTTCATTTCAGCCTCCACTCCCAAGCTATTGGCGCGGCGCCCATAAGATGACGCTCACTCCGACCAAACAGATGATAGCGCCCACCCAATCATACAAATCGGGTGTCTTTTTATCCACCAACCATCCCCAAAAAACCGCAAGAATGATAAAAACCCCTCCATAGGCGGCATATACCCGCCCAAAGGAAGGGAAGCTTTGAAGCGTAGGAATGATTCCGTACAATACCAGGATCAGTGCCCCGACGATACCGTACCAGTATGGCTTGGACTCCTTTAGCCACAGCCATACCAAATATCCCCCGCCGATTTCCGCCAATCCCGCCAAAATAAACAATAGTATCGATGCTGTCATTCATGTCTCCTCTTTTCCTATCAAAACGAGTAAGCGCAAAGATCACGTCTATTGGCTCGCCATGACGGACGCATCCTCAAAATCTATCCTTGCTGGGCAGCCTGTGGAGAGCAGCATAGATCTCCTTTGCCCGACTCAAGTGCAGATTTCAGGCTCCCCAGAACATGAGACCAAGCCGTTTCGTGCCAGCCCCGAGCCTTTTCCCACTCCTCTCCCTCTTTCCAACCGAAATGCTCGACCAATACTTGCGTTTTCCCCTCTGCTTCAGACAAGGTGACAAGCACATAAGTCAAAGCATCCTCGTGATTCATAGTATCTGCGAATTCATCCGGTCCCTTCCATGTAAAGCCCAGGCGCTCCTTCGGTTCAAAATGGGTAATGATGCAACCTTTCGTCCCCATCTGGTCGCGATTGGCTGGATGGAAGTACAATTCGTACGCTCCGCCCAGGTACGGCTCAATCGTTGCATCAGGCGCAAACCATTGAACAAGCCGTTCCTTTCGTGTCCATGCCCACCAAACCAGCTCTATAGATGATGATACTTCTATCTCCGCTTTCAAGAAACCCATGGAATATCCCCCCAACTATTTTCCTAACAGTTTGAAAATAGCAATTTCTGTATAACCAGTCAATACAGATCACTCACTTCAACATTCACGCCCGAACGAGATTTCAAGCGTATTAATGAGTCTGAACAAGTCTGAATGGAATATTTTTTACTAAAAAGTGCAATTATGCAGTAATCGCATAAGAATGAATGCTATAATAGCTAAGTAAGTAAAAAATTTCACAATGGGGAGAGGAACGATGGAACAACCACTTGCAAAATCGGCTCATCAGAAATTACCCATTGGAAAATTGCTCAAGAGGATCTTCGGTATCCTGATTGGTGCTTCCCTGTTCTCGGTAGCGCTCGAGATTTTTCTCGTACCGAACAATATTATCGACGGTGGAATCGTAGGTATCTCGATCATTACCTCGCATCTGTCTGGAATCCCTCTTGGCGTTTTCCTGTTTGTGCTTAACTTGCCCTTCTTGATCATAGGGTACAAGCAAATCGGAAAAACGTTTGCACTCTCAACCCTCTTCGGGGTTACGATCATGTCAATCGGAACGACACTCCTTCACCCTGTCGAAGGGCTAACGGATGATCCCCTGCTTGCAGCTGTTTTTGGCGGCATCCTTCTCGGGATTGGTGTAGGACTCGTTCTCCGTTATGGAGGCTCTCTGGACGGTACAGAGATCGTCGCTGTACTGCTTAACAAGAAATCTCCGTTCTCCGTTGGTGAGATCGTAATGTTCATGAACTTATTCATTTTGAGCAGTGCCGGATTTGTATTCGGTTGGGATCGCGCGATGTACTCGCTGATCGCCTATTACATTGCATTCAAAATGATCGATCTGACCATCGAAGGCTTCCAGGAGTCGAAAGCGGTATGGATCATTAGCGACAATCACAAGGATTTGGGAGATGCGATTGTTGCTCGTCTGGGCCGTGGCGTTACCTATTTGAATGGGGAAGGCGGCTATACCGGAGACGACAAGAAAGTGATTTTCTGCATCATTACGCGTTTGGAAGAAGCCAAGCTGAAGCTGATCGTGGAAGAAGTGGACCCGAATGCCTTCCTGGCTGTCGGCAATATTCACGATGTGCGCGGTGGGCAGTTTAAGAAGAAAGCGATTCATTAAACGAAAAAAATGTACCCTATAGAGTGGGCGTTGGGGAACGTCTGTCTATAGGGTATTTTTTGTATGTTAATAATTTATCGTAATATTTTCAAAGACTTTCTTTTGTCTATCTGACTTATTGTTTTTTACATTGATTTCATAATGATGGGATTTATAATAATCGTATTTTTTATACTGTTTATCGCTGGGAATTGAAAAGAACCAAGCAATTGATATCAATGGTATAAAATTACTTGGTGCGATTAATGGTTATATTCTCATCTGGCAATGCTAACAATTTTTTCAATAACAACATCTCTTGGAATGTACCCACCATTAAAACACCAGGTATTTTTTTTAGTAGACTTGATGCCCCTTGTAAGGTAAGGTTTAATGCACTGCGTAAATTTTTTAGAATTTGGGCTTTATTCTCCACAGGCTTCAGAACGAAAAATTCCCATTCTCCCTCTTGTTCTAGAATTGCTTTTCTTACTTCATTTGGAGTAGGGTCCCCCCAATCATCACTTACAACTTCATTTCCGCATTTTGTACAACTGTAGGCTTCACTCCAAGCAATTGTATCGTTTACTATATATTGTTTTACGTGTATATCGACTTTTTCTCCACAACTAGCGCATATGTCTCTCATTACAGCCATTTCATTTAACATATCCTTTCATTTATCTAGCCAAAGCCTCTGCCTAATTTCGTCTAGCAGTTCCAGTACGGTTTACATATGCGATATCGAGATACGGTTGCTTCGAATGATATGCCTCATACAATCTATTTGCATATAATTTATATGAGTCGCCATTAATGATAGTCGCAATGACGGATTGAATCAGGGCCTTCTTGATGTACCTTGGCTGATAAAGTCTCAGGAAGAAATGAACCTTTTCTCGTATCGTATAGTCAATATAACCCGATGACCCGCCAATAAACATACTGGAACCGAGACTCAATGTTGTTTGGCCTCCCGTCATGGGGATAACTGCTCCTCCACCGATCCCCGCGGCTGGACCAAATATAGCTCCGCATATCGTACCAATCACGGCTCCTTGTGTGGCGCTTTTTAAATTGTTGAAAGGACTGTTCGGATTGTTGTACAGCCCGTCACTTTCGCCTGTTGACCCGCCACATCGGGAAAGTACAGGCTGACTTACGTGCTCACCTGAGGCATGTAAAAAGGCTCATTCCTCCCTATTATTTAAGTTGGAATAAACCTTTGAAATTTTATCAATCGTATATTGTTATGATTTACTATGGATTTTCCCCACTCGTTAATTTACTTGGAAAAGTCGGTACACAACTGGGCTATCTATGTTATAGAGTGTAACTTTACTGAATATCCCCCACCAAGTTTGTATTAACCGATCACTTCTCACTAATATGGCCAGTCCGGTCTAATATTGTATATCAAATGGTTTGTATCTAGGAGTTCTTTTATTTCTGATACTTGGTTTGCTTTTCCTTTAAAAATAAGTGGTTCATCTTGCATCAAAGTGGCTCTTGTACTCAAAAAATTCTTCCCAGAAATTTTTGAAACAACCTTTATATGCTCTGAATCTTTAGGATTTCCGTTCTTTAAATAAACATAAAAATCCGTTTCATCTAGTAAAATTGGAGAAATCCTCGTTGATACTACTGACCAAGAACAGTTTGGACAAATCATACCAATAGTACTATCACCCTGTAGTTTTTGAAGAACAGCACCACATTTCTCACATGTAAACATACTTCTCAATCACTCCCAACTAATTATTTGTATCCTGGTTTAAATGTCGTGAACTTCCCTGTCTTACTCAAATCCGGCAAGTTGGGATTTAATACCATTCTAGGAGCAACAACTATCGTTCCATCTGGATATGCCCAAATTGTATTATTGGGAGCTTTTACTTCTACATTAAGTTTATTTGCAAGATTCTGTGCAAAGCCTTGATAGCTCATACCAGTTTCACACGAAAGCAATCTAATATTCTGACCTTTATATCCTGGAGATTGTTGTATGAGACGGGCGGCAACTCTATGATCAACCAGTATAGTTCCTCGTGATGTCTGTATTTGTATTTTTTTAGGGGAACCATGAGCGATTACATCAAAGAAGCCATCTGGATCAATATCCTTTCTATTTGACACGTTATTAAAATACCTAAAATCAGGACTCTCAAATATTGCCTGTCCGGCAGATACACCACCAGCATCACTCGGCACCTCGCTCTTCGGCGCAGCTCCGCCTTTGCCCATTCCCTTAATCTTGCTAAGTCCTTGCGATAGCCAGGACGCTCCAAGCGTGAAGCCACCTCCTAGCACAGCTCCAAACGCAAAAGATTCTAATGCTTTGCCTGCATCCGGAGTCCGCCCATCCCACAGTTCACGTCCCACATAGTCAATATAACCCGATGACCCGCCAATAAACATACCGGAGCCAAGACTCAATGTTGTTTGGCCTCCCGTCATGGGGATAACCGCTCCTCCGCCTATCCCTGCGGCCGGACCAAATATGGCTCCGCATATCGCACCGATCACGGCTCCTTGTGCGGCGCTCTTTCCGTAATCGTAAAGACTGCTCATCTTTCCGTTTGCAATATCGGATGAGGCGGTCGCGACAACTCCTCCAATCGCTCCGAGGGCTGCCCCTACCGCTGCTGCCCCAATAACTGCACCAGCGCCAAACGTGGCTACCGACAATGCCACAAACCCTACTATCGCTACAGCAGCTACCACGCCTACTAACAGCTTCCCCCAGTTAAACGGCGGATCAGGCGGTGGTGGCGTTCCTTTCTGCGGTTCATCGTTATATGGCGGAAACGTCGTTCTGTCTCGTCCTTCCGCCTGAACCACAGCCCCGAGAAAGTGGTATTCACTCTCGATTGTAAACCCGCTCTTCGCACGGGTCTTCTTGGCGAAAAACTGGCTTTGCGCCTGAATCACGATTCGCTTCGGAGTATACAGCGAAATCTCTTCCTTGGCGTTCATCACCAGCTTTTTGTGGCTAGTCATGGTAATCCCGACTTTGTCGTCAAAGGTCAGCTTCAACGGCTCCTTGTTGCCGCTAACGATGTTAATCGCAGTAGGCGACAGCTCCAGCTCGCTTCCGTGCTCCGTGCCAAAGTACCGAATGTTCGGGTTGCTTGTCTTCGCACAGCTGTCCCCGTTTTTGCGCACGCTGCCCAGCACCATTGCCTGTTTGCCCGTCGCATCGGGAAAGTACAGGCTGGCTTGCGTTCCCACCTGTGGCATGCAGTACATCATATTACCTGTTGGCGGGGCGAAAGGGACCCAACATGCCGTGTCCTTTGACTGTTCTTTGTCAATGTCCAGATGAAGCTTGACCTGCTCTCCCTTTACCGCGAGCACCTTGCCTTCCAGAGAGACTCCGGAGAGCTTCGAATTATGGATTCTCTCCTGCCGAATGCCGTCCAGCCGGGACAAACGATAGGTATAGCGAAAGAGCCCCTGCTGCATACGGGCGCTCACTGCACTGACAACCATCCGCTTGTTGCGAAACTGGATTTCATCCCCGATCGCGTACCGCTCGCCGGACTCGATCTCATAGGTGAAAAAATCCGTATCGTGCAAGTCCGCCGCATCGCCACCCGCTTTTTGGTAGGCCAGCAAATCCTTGCTCGCCGTATACGACACATCGTCCGGCAGGGTGTAGCTTTTTCCGTATGTCAGTCCGAAAGAAAACCGCGGTGTTGCCTCCATGATATCACTGACGAGAACACCATGAAAATGGCTAGCCAACCGCTTAAGCAGTTCCCAATCCGTTTCATCGTACTGGATGATCACTTCTCCGATCTTGACCCCATCGCCGATGCTGTTGATCATGTTGTGACCCGGATAGCTCTTGATCACCTCTTGCACCAGCTTGGGATATGTCATGTCGATCTGCTGAAAGGAACGGCGCTTTTTCTTGATGTCCAACTGAAAACTGCCGGACAGCCCTTCCAGCTCTATGGTGTACACCCCTTGGGTGTTGGTGATCTGGACGGAGGTCACCAAGCCCTTGAAGATAGTAGCTTCGGTCTCGCCGTCGCTTTCATACAGATGAATTTCATCTTCTGAGGCAGCCTGCAGCACAGCGTTTACCTTCTCACTGTCGTCCACGATACCGCGCAGGTGCAGCCACGCGTGTTCATTCGGCCTCCATTCCAGCTGTATGTCTTCGATTTGTTTGATCCGGTAAGGTGCTGTTACCCGGATCCGCTCATACCCTGTCATAGCTCGCCCGCCTCCATGTCGATCTACTCGTCATGCTGTCCGTCTGAGAAGAACCTGATGACGCCATCGTATCCGCAGATTAGGAGGGAATCGGTTGTCAGAGCTGCCTTGCCTGCCACTTTTGTATCGTCTTTCACCTTGATCCAAGGAGCGCAGATCGTTGGGGTGCAGGGCTTGCCGGATATGTTCTGCCCGTCTTCTGCAATCAGATAGATAATGGAATTATTTTGATTGGTTGGACTCTGGCAAATGCCAAAATGCGCGATGTTCTCTACTGGTTTGTAATCCTCTATGTTCATCATTGGTTTTTCGTTCACATACGAGCCGTGGCTGACAGGCAGGTTAATCCTCCTCTGATGGCTGCCGCAATTGCAGCGCATTTTTGCCCCTCTCACCACATAGCGTGGTCCTTCCTGCATCATCGACCCTCCTCTATTCAACCGGCACTCGTTCCAGCCGGATTCCAGTCAAATCCCGCCGCAGGATGCTCTCGGCCACATCCAGGCGCACAACGATCAGCGGTTTTTCGCTCTCTTTGATCCGGAAAATCTTTTTCCCGTGCATATTTTCTTCCTTCAGCACCAGCTTTTTAATCTGGCTGTTACCTCGATGAAACTCGGCGTGAGTGCTAACTACTTCCACTTCATCAAAGATGGGGAGGTAATAGTTTTTTTGCAGATGGCGGGAGAGATCAATCAGAGGAGTCAACTTAAACAGGGTGTCTGGTTCGTACGCTTCTACCAATCGCTTCAGCTTGTCCGACAGCAGAAACAGCGGGTATTCAAGGATGTCGAGAAAGCTGCTCTCCGCTTCCGACTTGATCTGAAGGATCAGCGGGTCCGCGATTTTATGGGCGCGCACACGGTGAATATCACGAGTATCTATTTTCTTGCGTACATCCAGGAACATCGGCACATCCGTATATCGTTCATCTTGTTTCAGCAAAAAGTAATCCATGTTTACGCACCTGCTCCACTGGTTTCCTCGTTCACCGAGTCAGGATTCTGGTACAGAACTTCGCATTGATCCCGATATTCTCCGGCAAACAGGCAAATCTTCGGGGATTTGGTCATCTGACGGTATCCTGGGCTTTCCAAGAGCACAGGCACCATACTTCTCATAAATTCCACTGCCAGCAGGTGATACTTGATGGCTTCCATCTGCTTGATCCTCTCGATATCCATCGATGTTATCTTCCTGGCATAGGCAGACTTTATCTTCTCAAGCTTCTTCACCCGTTCGAACAACGGGGCAAAGATAAAGTAAGCGTCCCACAGCACGGAACATTCCGTCCGATCCAAAAACCAGTTTTCATCATATGCGTCTATACGGTACGTGGCGCAGTTCTCCATGATACCAGTCCGCAGATAAGAGACGTAAATGGTGTGGATCTCCCCCTTGCTCCCCTGTTGCTGCTGCATGAATGCCTGCGTGCACAGTTCATCAAACGTGTCGCAAAAGCTACTCTCGATGTGATCCTTCTGCTCGTTGTACCGCTGGTCAATCTCGATCAGATCGTACTGCCAGCGATCCAACACATGATTCTGCAAAAAATCCTGCATCGCCGCCTGCTTGTCCATCAGCTTGCTCATTTGATATGTACCTTCGCTCCGCTCAAGGTCACATCGTCTATGATGCTCAGGGTGGCATCTGCCTGCTTCATGTCCACGCCTGCTTCTCCATGAATGACCACCTTATCGCCCCCTGTGATTTCAATATCCTCCTTGGCTGTCAAGATGATTTTCTTGTCGCTGTTGATCTCGATACCACCTTCGTCTGTCAGACGCATCAACAGCTTACCATTGCCGATAATCTCGATCGCTCCTGGCTGGAAGATAATCTGCTTGCCGTATTTGGTGCTGATGCTTTTGACGGAGGGGTCGCTGCGCTTTTTGGGATCGGAGGATTCAAGATTCACCGAGCTTGCGGCAATCGCATTTTCTTCCTTTGCATCGGGAAAATACAGGCGAACCTCATCCCCGATCTCCGGCATACAATACCAGCCGCTGCCGTCGGGGGACGAGTACACAGTGGAATAAGGAAACCAAATCGCCTCACCGACAGGTTGTTTTTCATCGATAGACAGATGTACTTTTACTGTGTCTTTAGAGACATCCAAAATCTTTCCGAATAGAGAGGAGCCAGCCAACTCTGTGGGAAAAAGAGTGAAACATCCTAAACCTTTTTGATCGCGCAAGACGTAGTGGTTGACCAAAATCCCGTGTTCGATTCGAGTCTCGGCTCTATAGACGTAAAGAGTACGCCTCTGAAACGTAACCGGACTACACAAATCCAGTATTTTGTTGCTGGTAACTTCATAACTAATCGTGTTTTGCTCACTGATGCCTTGCTTGTCGTTTTCCGATTTCAACCTGTATTCCATCAAGTTCTTTTTGATGGTGTAATTGTATTCCTCAAGCTTTTGCGGTTCACCCAAATCAGGGATTCCAACAAAATACCTCAGTCCTTTTGGTGTGCAGACAGGCACCAGTGGAGCGTGAAAATGAGAAGCCAGTCGCTTCGCAAACTCCCAATCTGTTTCCTTGTATTGAACTCGCAATCCCCCGATCTGCTTGCCGCCTGATGCTTCATCGACCACATCGCCCCCGGTATACTCTCCGGTGATAGAAGCAAACACGTCGCGATAGGCCAGATGCTTGTTTTGAAAGGACCGGGTTTTCTTCGCAACATCCATTTGGAAGGTTGCGCTATACGCCTCAATGGTGATACTTCTGACATCTCTGGCCGCATGAACAGACAGTTTCGTCACAATACCTTGGAACAAAATGCGTTTCCAACTGCCGTCTTGAACAAACACTTCGATTCTTTCATTCTCATCCGCTCGCTCGACGTACTGGTCCAGCTTTTCTTCGGGCACGATTCCATTGAGAGTCAGTTTGATATGATCGTTCACCTGTTTAATCAGACTCAACTGAGTTATCTTTTCGAATTGATAGGGCGAAATATAGATGTTCGCATACGTAAGGACGGATTGGCTCATCCTTGCTACTCTCCTTTATCCTCTTCTGTGACGCTTAGTGTCCGTATGACTTGAAAGGCAATCTCCCGCCACTCTTCATATTTGGCATAAGGGCAGCAAAAAGTACCCATGGCCATTTTCCCTTCAAATGCAAAGAAAAACATGAGGTGATAAAGAAAACCATCTAGTGCGGGACTTTTAAATTCGAAGTAGCCGACCTGTTTTTCCGCTACGACTTCTACTCCGTCTGTATAGAAGACATTTGCCGGATTCGCTTGTTTGATCATGGCTTTCATCCCGTCCGTCAGCTGCTTGACCCACTGGTCCTGCAAATCTTGATCGACCCGGTTCAACGTGAAATTGATGCTGCCAGTCTCGTCGCTTTTGATGATCTGCGGCCGCTGTTCGTAAGGATATTTGAGCGCCCGTTGCTGTTCGGGCATGTCTTCAAAATCTTTGGGAATAAACATGTGTACTTTGTTCTCCCAGAATGCCTGCTGCTCAAACTCGTAAAAGCGGTTCCCCACCCTGACTGGACCCGCGCTAATGTTATTGGGAACATTCGCTTTTTCTGCTTGATTCAATACTGCTAGTATTTTTTCATCCATATATTCCATTGATCGTTCCGCCTTTATCTTTAGAGATTTTACCACATTATACCAATAATTCCTTTTATCTATATCGGAATATTTAATAGGTATTTTTACAAAAAATAGTAAGTTGATGGTGGACAGTCCGAAAAAACAAAATAACCCAAACGAGTACAGACTGCTCGTTTGGGGTCGCCAAATATATACCATATGTTTCCACAACCTAAAAAATAGAGTACGATACTCGTATATCTCAAGGAAAAAGGAGGGTTTCTCAGTGAATCAAGCATTCTCGATAGAGCGAGTTCCTTTTGAACAGAAGCACGCTCTCAAGCAACTGTTGGAGCTGTATACGTACGACTTCACTGAGTTTGAGCCTTTCGAAGTAGATGACGACGGCTTGTTTGGCTATGACTACTTTGAGAAGTATTGGGTCGAACCAGAACGTCATCCCTTTTTCATCAAGGTTAATGGTAAGCTGGCTGGTTTTGTCCTCGTCCGCCTGCTCACAAGCACTAATCCAGATTTTCCATCAATCTACTCCATTGCTGAATTTTTTATCATGAAACGCTACCGTCGGCTGGGGATCGGAAAAGCGGTGTCTCATCAAATCTTCAAAATGTTCCCGGGCGCCTGGGAAGTCTTTCAATTGGAAAACAACGTGCCTGCCATCGGCTTTTGGCGTGCCAGCATCCGCGATTACACAGCCAATCACTATCAAGAGCGACAAGAGGATGGCAAAGTCATACAAACGTTCATTTCGAGACCATAGCAGAAAAAACCAAGGGACAACACAAATCCCTTGGCTTTTTTCATGAAAACCAACTAGCTGATAACCGCAGGAAAGGTCATCGCGACAACAGTTCCGCTACCCAGCTTGCTGTCCACCGTAATCTCTCCCCCGTGGGCCAAAACGAGCTGCTTGGCTATCGCCATACCCAGCCCCGTTCCACTGGTATTCTCTCCTGTATGCCCACCTCGGTAGTATCTATCAAACAGATTGGCCAGTGTCGTCTCATCCATGCCTGGACCATTGTCCGCAATTTTGACCACAAACTGATCGGCTGCAATCGACTGTACCTCTACGAGCACGTGTGTACCTGCCGGCGTATACTTGATCGCGTTTGTCAAAATGTTGACGATGATGCGGCGAAACCAGATTGGATCGACCTCTGCCGTTATCGATTGGACATTCGCCGAAAATTCGATGTCATGCAAAGACGAGCTCGGATCGTTCACCATATCCACCACAATCCTGCGAATCGTTTCTACGATAGGGACAGGTTGTTTGACCATCGGCAAAGCTTGGTTCTTGAGTCGATAGGTCAAATTCAAATCCTCAATCAGCCCGTTCATGTAGTCTGACTTTTCGCGTATCGTCTTCCCAAATTCGCTAACTTCTTTTCTGTCCCACTCATACTGTTCCGACTCCAAAAAGGTAGCATAACCGTAAATCGAGCTCAGCGGTGTCTTGAGATCATGGGAGAGCCCCGTAATCCATTCCTCTCGCGTCTGCTCGATCTCTTGCTGAAGCTTTTCGTTGGAGCGCAAGGTTTCACTCAGATGCCGGAGAGCGTCAAATACGTCCTTGAAAACACGAAATGACTTCTTTTCTTTCCCTCGCCAATTCCTTCCGATTGGTTTCCCTTTTTTCCCGATGGGCTCCTCATAGCGGCCTTGGGCCAGTCTTTCCAGCCAATTCACCATGTGCAAGAGCGGCTTTCCTACCCGCCACGCATACCAGCTGCCTGCGAATAGAACGACCAGAATCAAAAAAATACCGATCTGAAGGAACGTTTCCTTGACCACGGCATCCTCAGACGTTTCTTGGACACCAGATTGATAGGTTGGATTCGGAGTGCCCACTACGTATGTCAAGTCGCTCTTCGTGTCATATCGACTCGTGATACGGACAGGAACATTTTTTGCTGTCTCGCCGTTCTGAAGAGCTTCCGTCATGTCCAACTGGGCAGAAGCGTTCGGGTGATTCCATTGATGGATGAGTTTCCCCGTATGATCGTATACCAAGTACCATGCCTTTACTTGGGAAAAGCTTTTGTTCAACTCGTCCCATGTCTCCTTGCTCGTTCCCGTTTTTGCTGCGATCAGGCGCTGCATCATTTCTTTTTCTGGAGCAGGTGTTCCATAGAGGATGATCATGTTTTCGTCAAACTCGTTTATAACCCAGTGCGTGACGTGATAGCGAGAAGCATCACGATCTTCTACATAGCTGATCCACTCTCCCGGCCCAAATTGACTGGGAACGTCAGCAGGTGTCCGATAGTTGTACAGAATTTTTCCGTGCTTGTCGATAATCTGCAACCAGCCTTGATGTCTCGCCACGCTCTTCTCGATTTCCGGATCGACGTGAATACGTTTCCCCTCATACTCCATCTTCAATGTCAAATCGGATGCTTCCAGCCGGGACAAATCGATAGACAACTGCTCGTTCATAATGCGCCAGCCTAACCCCAGCATCGCGATAATTAGAAATAGCAGCAAAACGAGGAGAAACCCGAACAGTTGCCGGACATATTGAAAAATCAGCTTGTTCCGCAAATTCATGACTGTCTTGCCGGACTAACCAGCTTGTAGCCCAGTCCTCTCACCGTGACCAGGAGCTTTGGCTGACCCGGATTTTCTTCTATCCGCTGACGCAGCTTGTGAATATGCACCATGACTGTATTTTCATCAAACATCCCGTACTCGTCTTTCCATACATGATCGTATATTTGCTCCTTCGTAAATACCCGGTTCGGATTCTGGCAAAAAAAGACGAGCAATGAAAATACTTGCGCCGGGCAGTCCACTCGTTCTCCGTTCACGAACAGCTCGGCTGCCTCCACATTTACTTGAAAACGTCCAAAATCAAAGCGCTTTTCTTCCTGCGATGGAGCAGATCCCCCCAAGGTTCTGCGCAGATGAGCCTTCATCCGGGCAACGACCTCTAATGGATGAAAAGGCTTCGTTATGTAATCATCCGCTCCATAAGCAAATCCGCTTAATTTATCAAAATCCGTGCCCTTCGCTGTCAAAAAAAAGATCGGTGCCTTCGTTCGCTGGCGCACGGCTCCGCACAGCTCAAATCCATTTTTATCAGGCAGCATGACATCCAGAATCAACAAGTCATATGTCTTCTCCTCCACGAGACGAATCGCCTCTGCTGCTGTCGTACATGTATCGATCTGGACAAAGCCTTCCTTTTTCAGCACTGTTTGGAGCATCTGCAAAATTGACTCTTCATCATCTACCAGCAAGATTCTTGCTTCTTTTTCCATGTCCGTTCCCTCCCTTGCTGTCATTCATTCTACCATGAGAAACGGCGCCAACAAAAAAGATAAGGAAATGGTAAGGTAGCGTTTTAGTAGGGGAAAGGTCTGACCATTATGATGAAGGAGAAAGGAGCGGATTCACCTATGTGGGCTATTTGCCAACACGAATTTTTTCGGTTGTTTAAAAGTATCAAATCGTTAATTACCGTTGCCTTTATCGTCGGCATCTCGTACTTGGTTTCTGACCTCGTCAATCAGGCAGCAAGCTTTCTCCCAGAAACGGAGCTGGCGCAGGGACATGCGCTTGGTATCTTTGTACTCATCATGCTGTTCGGGCCCTTGTTTGTATTCAGCCTGTCTCATGATGTCATAAATCGTGAGCTAGCGGGCAGGACGATTCGCTTTCTCGTCACCCGGACTTCACGCAATCAGATCATTTTGGGGAAATTTCTCGGAGTCGCGTTCTTCTGGCTAACCTGCATGATTATTACGTTTGGCGTAGTTTTCGCCACCGTACAAACGTTTGACGCCAAGACCTTTTACCTTTGCGTATCCCTGCTTATCTATTGCATCTCGCTGGCACTGCTGCTCTCGCTCGTGATACCTCGCCCCAGCTACACGATGTTTTTGGGAATTGTGATCGCACTGATCTTGCCAGGTCTCGGACTGTGGAGCACCTTCTCAAGTCACCCAGCAGCACCATGGATTAAATATTTGACACCCTTTTCATTTATGGAAAAAGACGGCGCCTGGACCGGCTTCATTTGGCTCTATGCAGCAGCATTCCTGATCGCTTCTATGTACTTATTCCGACGGAGGGATTGTTAATGGCAATGATCGAGACCATACAGTTGAACAAGCGCTTTGGCAATCGCACGGTCGTGAATGACGTCAGTCTTACTGTGCACAGCGGGGAGATTTTTGGATTCCTCGGTCGAAACGGCGCAGGTAAATCGACCTTTATTAATATGCTGACAGGCATTCTGATTCCGACTGCGGGCACCATCCGCATGTTTGGAGAGGATGCCCGTACAGAAGGATGGAAAAAACGAATTGGCGTACTGCCGGATTACTCCACCTTCTACGACCATTTATCTCCTGCGGAGCACCTGCACTATTTCGCTCGGGTAAAAGGCGTCACACTCACAAAGGAAGACTGTATGCGCATCCTGACAGCCGTTGAGCTTGAGGAGCATGCATCCCGCAAAGCCAAAACCTTTTCCTTCGGTATGAAAAAGAAGCTGGGTATTGCCCAAGCATTAGTCGGAGACCCGGAGCTCATCTTCCTTGATGAACCTACTTCTGGCGTAGACGTCGAATCAGCCCTGCATATTCAAAATTTGCTGCGCAAGCTCCATCAACAAGGAAAAACGATCTTCATGACCTCGCACAATTTGAATGAAGTCGAGAAAATCTGTACCCGTATCGCCATCATGAAAAGCGGAAAGATCAGTTCACTTGGCACTCTCGATGAGCTGCAAGCTGCCCATCAGGCATGGCGATCTGTGAACGTACGTCACTCGCCTTTTACTAATGAGGATTCTGGAAACCTGCGCACCTTTATCGAATCCCTCGGGCGCAATACGATTTGGGAAGACGGTCGTCTCTCGATCCAGGTCGATGACGATCAAAAGGTGGCAACCCTCGTTCGTGCTCTTGTTCAGGCACGCGTGGATATTTATGGCGTGAACGTTGAAGTCCCTTCGCTCGAACGAATTTTTATGGGGGAAGAGTCTCATGATGCTTAATCTCGTTTTTGTCCTGCTCCTATCCGGGATGCTGCTTTTCAACATCTCGATAGGAAAAAGCATGACCACCGGAAGTATGTCAATCACGATTGGCCTGATTGTCCTCAATCTCATCTTTTTCATCACAAAGTTCAGGAAGAGTCAGCATGAAAAAATGAAAGATCCGGTTAGTAGATACGAACGATAAATCAGATTCATATAAATGGGGGAAGATTCGCATGGCCAGTAGGTATCTGGAGTTTGCCGTTATCCTAACAGGGGTTTTGCTGTATAGAATCTTTTGGGGAGATAGTCTTACACCAGTAACTATCGGAATTTTAATTGGGATGATTATCGTTTCTCTCATCCTTTTCATGAGAAAACAGTACGCAAAACGCTAGGAACAAAAAAAGCAGCTTGATTGCCACCGAAAACAGCCTGCAAGTTATGCGGCTATGGGGCAATGGGCTGCTTTATTCTACAAGATTGCGAGAAGCTGATCGAGTCGTTCAATGACAGCGAGCGGCTGATGCTTGGAAGTAGGTTTCTTCCCTCGTGGATTGATCCAGACTGCTGAGAAGCCTGCGTCCATCGCGCCTGCTACATCTGCCTCCCACGTATCTCCAACGAACAACACCTGCTTGCTTTCAACACCGAGTTTTTCACGAACATGTTCATATATGCGCAGATCAGGCTTATGATGGCCGATGATTTCGGAGAGAAACACCCGCTCCCGCGGAAAATGCGCAGACAATCCCAGCCGCTCCAGCTTGATAAAAGCCATATCGACAGGACCGTTGGTGACAATCCCCAGTGTATGCTCTTCTGCCAACCTCGCAATGGTGGACTGAACAGTGGCATCCGGCTGGATTGCGTCCAAACATGCCGCTTGATAGGCGCGCTGAAAATCGTCGACCTGCCCCGCTTCAATCTGTCGGTTACAATCAGCCATGGCTCGCTGAAAACGCAACCTTCTGTATTGCGTAAAATCGTAGCGTTTGGCAATAACATCGACCCACAAATCATCTCCGTGGCGCCGCAGAGCCTCAAGGAATTTCTCTTGGTCTAGTTCTGCTGTCAGTGCATGGGTCGAAATCGTCTGCTGCATCCCTTTCTCCCAGCAAGCTGAAAAATCGAAGAGAGTGTCATCGAGATCAAATAGGATTGTGGTAAATTTGGACATGGCTGAGTTGCTTCCCCTTCCTTTTTCTTGCTGTTTTCATTGTGCATATGACTCTGTCTTTTGTTATGATCATTGTAACGGAAAAAGGAGGTGGAGACATGTCTAACGAAAAACTGGATATTTTGATAGAGGGTATGAATGAGTTGCGTTCGGTTGCTCATGCTCTTATGGATCGGCAGGACGAATTGGATGCCAAGATGGAAGCTTTGACTTTGGACGTTCACCAGTTAAAAGCCGATGTTGCCGAACTGAAGCAGGATGTTGCCATGTTGAAGCAAGATGTTGCTGAGTTAAAGGAAGGGCAGGATCGTCATGAACGAATCTTGGAGACATTAGCGTTGCGTGCTCTTGAATGGAATAATTTCCGTCTCGATTTCCTTCGCAAATCATCCTGAAGCCTTTAGCTTTTAGGCAATTCCACAAGTAGTGCCTCTTTCAACTCAACTGGCAAAGAAATAGATTGGCGTGTACTCGCATCGATCATGACCATTGTCACGTCGGCGTCCGCCACTAATACTTCTGAAGCGTTGTACAGCTCCTGGCGGATGACGAAGCTTTTTTCACCCACCTTGACCACCGTAGTAATCGCCGTTACCTCTTCGCGCATCTTCAACTCTTTGCGGTAGTTAATGTTGATATTGACCACTACCGGCATGATAGCCCGTCGCCTCAATTCATCCAGCGTAAATCCCTGCTCCCATATCCACTCAAAACGCGCCCACTCCATGTACTCTAAATACTTTGCATTGTTCACATGTCCAATTACATCAATATCAGTAGACCGAACTGTTAGATGATAGCGATGAGCCATCGTTCTCACTCCTCGTTTTTCTTTAGTATAACGAATTCAGGCAGCTGAGTGAATATTCATTCAAAATATTCCGAATGGTCATGCTGTTCTTTCCTGAACTTTTTCCTATAATATAAATAAACATTAGAAAGGAAGATTGGATGTTCGAACAAGAACTATTGCCGACCTTGCAAACAGCTCGCTCCCGGTATCAGGATGCACTCGTCCATTTGGAAGAAGCCGAGCTTGGCTGGAAGCTGGCTCCGGGCTCCAATTCCATCGGATTTTTGATTCATCACATCGCGGAAGTCGAATATCGATTCTGTATGATGTTTTTCGGCAGAGCAATTCCCTGCGAAATTACCCTCACTACAATTGGACCTGTAAAGGATGAAGGAAACTTTACCGACTTGTCTGCCTTGCTTGCTTTCAAAGATGCTGCCTACCATCACTTGCTGGATTCTCTGGCTGCCCTGCCAAAAGACGCGTGGGACACCCCCTGCGAAGCACCGATCGCCACACTGACTCCCCGCCAGGCACTTGGTCGGCTGATCTATCATATGGGCTACCACGGCGGGCAAATTGGGCTTATCCGCAAATACGGAGGACCTCAATGAGTCTCTTTCTGACAGGTGCGCGGCTCATCATTCGCGAATTGCTGCGCGAGGACTTGCCCGACTTACTCGCCACCTACAACAGTAATCCAAAGTACAATCAGCTTCGAAACGGCACGAGCACAGTAAGTCTTGCTGAACTGGAAGCCGAATATGACGCCACCATAAGTATACCTTCCGGGCATTGGCTCGCCATTACTCGCGAGGGCACGATCATTGGAGTGATCCATATCGTCCTTTCCAGTGAAAACGATCCAAAAACCTGGGTTAGTCTCTTGCTTCTGCATGCCGATTATCAGCAGCAGGGCTTTGGAAAAGAGGCAGTGGCACTCATGGAAGCCTACTGCATCCAACATGGCAGTCAGCATGTTCATCACGGTGTCATTGCGCATAATGAACCCGCTCTTCTTTTCTGGGGACGGCTTGGCTATGAGCAGTATCGTCAGGTGGAGGCACCAGTCGGTCGTCTGACACAACCGGTGCTGCTGGTAGCCAAGTGGCTAACCCCTACAAAGTAAGGAGGTGAAAGATATGAACCGTCGCCTTTTTGAAAATGATGTGCCCACCCTCCTCTCCTAGTCGGTGAGGAAGTGGTTTTCTTACTGCCTCCCGGCTACGGAATAACGCTCGAATGTTTGATTCATGATTCCGGGAGGGACACGTTATGTCACAATCACAATGGAAGCAAACGTTTTTAGGGGCTGTCTGCCTGACTCTCGCCGCAGCGATCTGGGGCGGTGTTTATGTCGTTAGCAAAGTCGTGTTGGAAGTGATTCCGCCGTTCACGCTATTGATTTTGCGCTTTTGCATTGCTTTAGCCGTGTTGGGGGCATTTACCGTTGCTCGCAAGGAGCGAGTCGCAAAAAAGGATTATCCTCTGCTGATGGTCATCGCCTTTGTCGGTGTTACGATCTCCATCGCTGCGCAATTTCTTGGTACCAAGCTGTCTACTGCCCACATGGGTGCATTGATTACCTCCGCATCGCCAGCCTTTATTGCCATTTTTGCGGTCTGGCTATTAAAGGAACGCATCCATCTAAAGCAGGCAGCGGGTATTTTGTTAGCGACGATTGGTGTCATCATCGTCATCGGTGTTCCAGATCAAGCTGACGCCCAGTCTTCCCTGGCAGGGAACCTGATTTTGTTCGTAGCAGCGATTAGCTGGGGATTGTATACCGTTCTCAGCAAAAAGGCAACGCAGCGCTATTCGTCCCTGCTCGTCACTACCTATGTAGCATTGTTTGGCATCATCTTTACGAGTCCGCTCATGTTTTGGGAGCTGTCTGTCACGCCTGTCTCCTGGCAATTTGGTTGGGACATCTGGATAGGCGTCCTCTATATCGGGATGATTTCGACCGCAGGTGCTTTTTATTTGTGGAACAAAGGCTTTGAGCTGATGCCCGCAGGGAGTGGGGCCGGGTTCTTTTTTGTTCAACCCATTGTCGGTGCATTTTTAGGCTGGCTGTTGCTACATGAACATTTGAGTGTCGGCTTTTTCGCTGGCGGCGCATTTATTTTCCTCGGTGTCGCCTTGTCCACTCTGCGTACACGTGAATCGGCCAAAAACAAACGTGAACCGATGGAGGGGCGTCCTCTCTCCCATTACAACGAGAAGCAAAGTTAAAAATCATGTTTGCTTACATGCTACGAGGACTTCCCAATCGTTGGGAAGCCCTCGTTTTCTTATGCTATGGACGAAAATGTTGCCGTACACTTCCTTTTCCAAAAGACAGCTCCACTTCAGCAAAGGCACCATTAATAAACGTGATTTGCGGCGGCATATGCCCACAATCCACATCGTAGAGGACAGGGACTTGCAGCTCTGCAGCCAGCTCCTGATAGACGTCTTCCACAGTGTAGCCGTCGACAGCCTGATTCGCTGGACTGCGCCCAAACATGATTCCCGTACAATGATCGAACCATCCGGCCAGCTTCATTTGTACCAATGATCTGCGCAGATCAGTCGTAGAAAGCTCACAGTTTTCCAAATACCAGATGATCGCTTCGTTCCCGATCTGTTCTTTTTGAAACGTTTGGACGTCCCCATACGGTGTGCCGATCACATGCCGAATGATATCGATACAGCCGCCAAGTAACCGTCCCTGTATCTTTACGTGGGGAATAGTCTCTGTGGTTTTCCATACAGTCGGTTCCGTCAGGTGAAAGATATGCGGCGAAGGATTCGTATGCTGCCATTCCTTTTGATACATCGGGGAAGAGTACTGTAAGACCGACTCTCCCATTTGCGTTGACAGAACCGTCTCCCACATGGCCGTCGTCTCATCCATATCTGCTCCGCGCAAATCTACCAGATTCGTCCCATGAGCCGTAGCCATCCCCGTTTTTAGTGTAATCGCAAGCAACAGCACACTCACATCCGAATAGCCTAACACCCATTTTGGTTGCATGGCATCAAAATCAAGCTTGTCTAAAATCTCAATCAGCAACTCGCCACCCCAGGGAGGGATGATAATATCGACGCTTTCATCTTGCATCAGGGAGTTGAATTCGGCTGCGCGGCTTGTGGCAGGAGCTGACTTGGCTTTTTCCTGTGTCCAGACTGTATCTTTGCAAACGATGGAATACCCCCTGCTCTCCATACGACTGCATGCCAGCCTGATTAGTTCATGCAAATACTCTGGTACACCTGATGATGGCGCAGTTATTCCTATAGTAGCGCCCCATTTCAACGATGGATACGTGATCATGCTTCTCCCTCCCGCTATTTATGATTTTGGATAATGATACCATGAAAAAGAATAAAAAAAAGACGGCCTATAGCCGTCATCAAGGTATATAAAACGGGAGGGAAGTAGAGGAGTTCAAACGAACGTGTTTCCTGTTCGTGAATGATTACTTCTTGCTGGCGTCAGTCGTTGTAGACTGTCCAGTGGAACCGCTGCTTTCGGTTCCAGCAGCACCAGGAGATCCAGTGCTGGTACCTGCATCAGATTTAGCATCTGTCGCAGGTGCTTCCGTAGACGAACCAGTGTCCGTCGATGCATCAGAGCTGTTCGCTGAGGCATCCGGAGTAGACTGATCTTGCGAAACCGAGCTATCGGTCGATTGTCCGCTATCAGAAGTAGAGGAGCCCGGAGCGGTTTCGCTAGTTGTGGCCTCTGGTTGTGTCGCCGGTTCAGGTGTTCCTGTTGTGTTAGAGCAGGCAACCAAGCTGCCAGACAGGAGTAATGCGACAGTGGCAATGGAGAACCACTTTTTGTTCATGTTCATTCCCCTTTCATTCCTTGGCTTCGTGACCTTCTCGCTGTCACACCTATATCGTAACGGGCAAAGATAACCATTCTGTAAGGAAAGTGGGAAAAAACGATGATCAAAATATGAAAAAAGTATGACCATGATCATTTGATCGGATTCATTTTGATCGGATCATGATTTAGTTCTCCGGCTTAATCCTCGGAAGCCATATCGTAAAAGTACTGCCCTTCCCAGGCGTGCTCTCTACTCTGTATTTGCCATCATGAAGCTCTACCAGCTCTTTTACAATGGCGAGTCCAAGCCCTGTCCCTTTATTGTTCTTGGAGCGTCCCCGATCCACTTTGAAAAAACGTTCCCAGATGCGATCCAGGTCATCTGCTGCAATTCCCATCCCTGTATCGATCACTTGAATCTGCACGTATTCCTCTTCCAGCGAAGCACGCATGCGAATTTCACCTGCTGCCGTAAACTTGAGTGCATTCTTCACCAGATTTTTCAGAATTTGCGCGATCCGGTCCTTATCGGCATAAATTCGCGGAAGCTCGTCCTCTACCTCTCTTCTCATGCGAAGCCCTTTTTCCTCTGCTTCTTGATGGAAGGAAAAAGCAACCCGATTCATGACATCTGCCACATCGACAGGGAACTTGGCCAGATTTACTTCGTTGTTCTCCAGCTTCATCAAGTCCATCAGGTCATCCACCAAGCGGTTCACTTGCATCGTTTCGGTGTACATTACAGCGTAATACTTCTGTCGCGCCTCTTCTTCCTCTACCAAACCGTCTTGCAACGCCTCAAGAAAACCTTGAATCGCAGTGAGAGGCGTACGCAATTCATGGGAGACATTCGCCAAAAAATCATTGCGCACTTGCTCCAGATGATGACGCTCCTGCTCTACCTTCTCCAGCTTCTGTGCCATCGTATTGATCGTTTGCGCCAAGTCGCTGATCTCATCAGACGTATCGACCTGGACGCGCTCTGCATAATTCCCTCGACCAATCTCAGCCGCTGTTCTCTCAATGGTTCGCAATGGGCGGGAGATTGACCATGACAAATACGAAACCATGATCGTCGAAAGAAGCACCCCAAACAATGTCGCCCATAGAATCGACTCGCGCATTTGACCAAAGGTTTTCTCAATTCCTTCAATCGGCGCATGCAAAATAATTCCGCCATAGACGTTTTCGCCCTCGCCCCATGGGACGGAGACTGACAACATCGGATCATCCAGACCTTCGATTTGCAGCTCGGTTACCGCACTTTTTCCGTTCAGCACGTTATCCGCGATGGAAACTGCCACGGACTTGCCCGTAAGCATCTCATCCTTCATCGAGGTCGCGACAATTTTTCCTTCCGTATCAAATAACCAGATGCGGGTATCAAATGACTCGTCCAGCATCGCTAGCTTGTCCAAGAGCCGTTTGTTTACTTCATTGCTGTTATGGATAGCGGCATTCACCTTTTTCGCCATCCGCAAAAGCTCTTCTTCTTTGGCGTTGTAAATATACTCTTTCGTAAAAAAGGAGAGAACGATCCCTGTAATCCCTAACCCTACCAAAACGGTAGCCAAAAAGCTGACCAGCAGTCTGCGGTAGATACTTTTCGACATGCCTAGCATCAGTTATCCACCCCAAACTTGTAGCCGATCCCCCAAACCGTTTGAATGCATTCATAAGGGAGCTTATCTAAACGCTGTCTGATCTTTTTAATATGAACATCGATCGTTCGAACATCGCCAAAATAATCAAAGCCCCACACTTGTTCCAGCAATTGCTCCCGCGACCATACACTTCCCGGCGATTTGACGAGTTGAACAAGCAGATCAAACTCCTTCGGGCGAAAGCTCACTTTTTCCCCGGCAACGATCACTTCCCGTTTATCCAAATCAATCGTCAATTGCTCAAAAACAAAGGTCCGAACCACTGCCTCATCTTCTACTTTTGGCTTTGGCTGCAATCTGCGCATAATCGCGCGGATACGAGCTACGATTTCACGTGGACTAAACGGCTTCGTCACGTAATCATCCGCTCCGAGCTCCAAGCCGAGAACACGGTCAAACTCCTCATCCTTTGCCGTCAGCATAATAATCGGCGTATCCCACTTCTTGCGGATTTCCCGGCATGCTTCAAAGCCATCCAACTGCGGCATCATGACATCGAGAATGACCACATCCGGCTGTTCCTTTTCCATCATTTCAAGAGCTTCTCGTCCATCTGTTGCTGCGATGAGCTCGATTTGTTGTTTTTCAAAATAAAGGCGAATAATTTCGCGTACGTTTGGATCGTCATCGGCAACCAAGACTTTCATCGTGGACATAGCCAATAACCTCCCTTCTTTCAAAACGACATAGAAGGAAACATGCCGTTCAGACAATTTACGTTTTTCCATGGTAACATAGATCACCCGTATTGTGGACGGGTAGAAGTCCTATCCAGCTGGTAAAAGCAGGACAAAATGGTTTGCGACAATAAAAAAGCGAGTGGACCTAAAGCCCACCCGCTCTTCATTCTTTACTTCGTTTCTCTTACAACCGGAACACTGCGTGTGAGGCTAGCCCACAACAACCCGAACAGTGCACCTGCAAAAGCTGGCACCAGCCAACCAATTCCTACTTTGTACAAAGGCAATTGTTCCAAGAATGGTGTCAGCGAGTCGATTGACAATCCAAGCTGGGAAGCTCCATCCAACAGACTGATAACAGCTGTTGCCGTGATCGCGCCCACGTATACGGCACGATGGCCATTAAACATCCGATCACAAAACGTCAGCAGCATCAGCACGATCGCCAGCGGATAAATCGCCATCAAGACAGGCACTGAGAAGGTGATCAGCTGTGTCAAGCCTACGTTTGCTACCGCAGCGCTGAACACACTCAGGATCACAGCCATTTTCTTGTAGGAGATGCCAGGAATACGACTCGAGAAAAATTGACTGCACGCTGTGACGAGCCCAACAGAAGTGGTGAGGCAAGCAAGCGTAACAGCTGCTCCCAACAAGAGCGAGCCTAACGGACCGAACAGTTGATGCACGACCCCTGTCAAAATTTGTCCACCATTTTCCGATTTCGCAAACGATACACTTGTCGCTCCCAAATAGCTGAGGGCAAGATAGACGAGTCCGAGTCCAATTGCAGCAAGGAAAGCAGCTTTGATTGTGGACCACATCACTTTTTTGCGATCAGTGATGCCTCTATCCTGAACAGCCGTTGTTACTACCAGACCAAATACCATCGCAGCTAATGCATCCAGTGTCAGATAGCCTTCGACAAAGCCTTTGAAGAATGCTGTATCCTGATAGGCGCCTGTCGGTTGTCCCACCTCACCCAAAGGAGAAATGAGTGATTTGACAAACATCAGACCAATGATGATCAAAAGAGCAGGTGTCAAGATTTTACCGATTCGATCCACCAGCTTGCTCGGGTTCAGACTCAACCAGAAGGTGATGGCAAAATAGACGATCGTGGTCACAAAAAGCGGTACCCAACTGCCTTTCATGGATTCAGGCAAATACGGCAACACGCCCATCTCAAAGGTTACTGTCCCTGTCCGGGGAATCGCCATGAATGGCCCGATCGACAGATAAACAATAAAGGTGAACACGACTGCAAACATCGGATGGACTCTTGTCGCCAACGTTTGCAAATTACCGCCAGCCAAGCCTACCGCAATGATTCCCAGTAAAGGCAGACCTACACCGGTAATCAAAAAGCCGATCATCGCAATCCAAACATTATCTCCTGCAGCTTGTCCTAGCGCTGGCGGAAAAATCATGTTCCCTGCTCCAAAGAATAGGGCAAACAGCATCAAACCAATTGTAATTGTTTCTTTCGTGGAAAGTTCTTTCATATGAATCCTCTCAATATTATTTAATAAAATAAAATTTTCATTAGTATAGCTTAAAATTAACGCACTATTCAAGCTTTATTTTTTTAAAATTATTGAACTTTTGTCAAAAATGAAAGTTTTTACAGTTCAAATATCTCTTTTCTCTTGATCGCCCCCACTGCTTCCCATACGTACAGACAATAGATACTGCGCCATGGAGCCCACTTTTCCCCTAGCTTGCGAATATCGTTTTCATTTGGCTTCGTTTCCATCCCATATAGGTGAATAATTCCATTCCGCAAACCGATGTCAGCAGCAGGCAGCAAGTCTGGACGCCCCATCCCAAACATGAGCAGGCACTCTACTGTCCATCGTCCGATTCCTCGCAGCGAAGTGAGGTAAGTAATTATTTCCTCATCCTTCATTGTCCATAGTCTTTCCAAATCTACCGTTTCATTCACAATGGCACGGGCGAAATCGATGATATACTCTGCTTTTCGCTGACTAAATTGCAGAGAGCGCAAATCCTCCACGGTCAATCTCGCTACCGCGTCAGGCGTCGGAAAAGCGATGAGGCCCTCGCCGTTTTGGTTTTCTACCGGGTCCCCTGCAAGTGTAACCAGCCTCTGGGTCAAATTGGCTGCAAAGGTCAGATTAATCTGCTGCCCGATGATCGTCTTGACCATGCATTGAAACAAATCAGCATCCAGCGTAAGACGAAGTCCGCGAAACCGCTCGGTCAGGATGGCGAGCTCACTCTCCTCCCTCATCTGCTCATAAATAATGGATAAATCCAAATCGGCACTAAAAGTATGGCGGATCATTTTTTCTAGCAGCTGCTGGTCTGTCGTGGACAAAGTCGACTGTGTCTCGTAGCGCAATGCGGGTTCTTCCAAGCTGCCCATAAATTGCATATGGACCAGAACAGGCCGTAAGCCGATACGAAAGACGCGCTGTAGACTATTTTTTTCTTTATTCACACGTATCTGCGTATCTGGATGTGTCTCTAGACGCCGAAGCAACCGGTCAAAAGAATATGGAGGAGTAAGCGAAATAATCCAACAATTCACAAGACTCTCACCTTCCCAGATAAAATAAAAACCTCCGGAGAATCTCCGAAGGTGTCAAGTATACTTCGCAAAACTTATTTCGTAAACATCCCTTTGAGAACAAATTTTACGTTTGCCGGACTTTCTGCCAAACGACGCATGAAATATCCGTACCAGTCGTTTCCATACGGTACATAAACACGCATTTTATAGCCTTCACGAGCCAAGTCAATTTGGGACTGCGTGCGAATGCCATACAACATTTGGAATTCAAACTGTGTACGCGGGATGTTGTGTTCCTTTTCCAGCTTTTTCACAAAATCAATAATGTTGTCATCATGTGTTGCAACAGCAGCGTACCCGCCGTTCAACAGATGCTGCTTAATAATTTTTTTGTAGTTCTCATCTACATCTGGCTTGTTCGGGTAAGCGACTTCAGGAGACTCCTTGTAAGCTCCTTTTACGAGACGGAAGTTCACTTTTTTGTCTTTCAGGCTGTCGATATCGTCCGATGCTTTGTATAGATACGCCTGAATAACCGTTCCGACGTTATCGTACTCTTGCAGTAATTCGTTCAAAATCTCCATGGTCACCTGATTGTGTGCGTAGTCCTCCATGTCGATACGAACGAAAATGTTACCGTTTTTCTTAGCCGAATCCAAAATGCGTCTCATGTTGTCCATGCAAAGCTCACGGCTGATATCCAGACCAAGCGAAGTCATTTTCAATGAAAGATTGCAATCGACTCCGGATTGGTGGATCGCTTCCAGCGTTTTGATGCAATAGTCAGCAGACTCGTTTGCTTCCTCTACGCTGAACACGAATTCGCCCAGATGATCCAGCGTGCACACGAGGCCTTGCTGGTTCAGCTTGCGTACGGCGTTGATTGCCTCCGCAATGGTTTGACCGGATACAAAGCGGCTCGCTCCAAAGCGCAGACCCCATTTTTTCGCGGCAGCATTTAAGGTTTTGTTTTTGGATAAAAATAGAAAGAAATCCTTCATAGCTTGTTCCATCGTTGACTGTCTCCTCCTCAACGTACTCTGTCCACTTTAACAAGCATGAATCGTGCCAACTTGTTCTCGTAAGCGCTATCGTGGTGTCTATTGGACATATTCAACACATATGTACATTGCGTGTCTATTCTTGTACACTTTTGATTAGATGTACAACAGGGATGATCCCTTTTCCTGTTAGTTTGGATAAGAGGTGACGATTTGAAACCGTTATTTTCGTTGGATAGTACGCTCTCTTCCTTAGCGATTCCGCTTCCACCTGATATTGTCAAAATACGCGCAGGTGAAACTGTAGGTGAATGGATTGATAAAGAACGGAAGGGCAGAGTAGTCATTGTCTCTCCTACAACCACGCTCGAACAATCCATTAGCGACATTCTGGCTGGCCCAACCGTTTCCGATCTGCCGACAATCGTCATCGTAGATGAACAAGGGACTCCGACGGGAATCGTTGAGCCACACCAGCTCATGACTGCCTTTGTCGTGTTGACCCAAAACCAGTCTGCCCTGCTCAGTACTTTAATGGACACGATGAGCGAGGCTGTCACCATCGTGGACTCCCGCAATGTCGTCCAACACTGGAATCGGGCAGCAGAAACAATTTATGAAATCGATCGCGAGCAAGTCGTCGGAACCTCGCTCGATGAGCACTTCGCGAGTGAATCGATTCGCCTGCTCGATGCGCTGCGCCAAGGGACATCTGTTCAACGTGTCTATCACATTCCTCGTCCTGATAGTCATGTACTCATTAATGCGGCACCGATTCGCCGCGAGGGTGAGATTATCGGCGCGATTTCCATAGAACAGGATATTACCGAGCTGGTTCGTCTCAATGAAGAATTAGCACATACGACGGCCCATCTCCACAATTTGCAGCAAGAGATGAGTCGTTTTCAGGCAGCAGATGATCCTTTTTACGCGATCAAGGGGCATTCGGCCTCGATTCAATCCGCTATTGGTTCCGCAAAAAAAGTGGCGCAGACGGATGCGACTGTGCTGATTTATGGAGAAAGCGGCGTAGGGAAAGAGCTGTTTGCCAAAGCCATTCATCAGGCAAGTCGCCGACACGAAAAACCTTTTATCGCGATCAACTGCGGTGCCATTCCTGCCGCGCTGTTCGAAAGTGAGCTGTTTGGCTATCAAGGCGGTGCTTTTACTGGGGCCGAGAAAAAAGGCAAGCCTGGCAAGCTGGAGCTGGCGCATGGCGGGACACTTTTCCTCGATGAAATTGGGGAGCTGCCGCTAGAATTGCAGGTAAAACTGCTTCGCGCCTTGCAGGAACGACAGTTTTACCGCGTAGGCGGAACAGAGCCGATTACCGTCAACACACGGATTGTAGCTGCGACAAACAGACAGCTGGAGCAAATGGTTGCAGACGGTCGTTTTCGCGAGGACTTGTATTATCGGCTAAACGTCTTTTCTCTGGAAATCCCGCCGCTGCGCGAACGACGCGAGGATTTGCCGGAGCTCGTGCAAATTTTCATTCATGAGTATTCGGTCGCCCATGACCATTCTGTACCACGCATCTCTCCCGAGGTCATGCAAGCGTTGTTCGAGTACAGTTGGCCGGGAAACATCCGACAGCTTCGCAACGTCATCGAACGTCTGTCGATCCTGCAAGAAAACGGCGTTATTTTGCCTGAGCATCTGCCGTCCGTCATTCGCAGTCACGCAGAACCCACGCACGTCTCTGGGCTGACGCCGATTGGGGGAACGTTTGCTCCGCCGACTCCGACAACGTCGTCAATTTTACGTCCATCCATTGCGCACCCTTCTCCACCTGCGAACGAAAAAGAGCGTATTCTGGCAGCGTTGGAGCGCACATACGGCAACAAAAAAGCAGCAGCCGAGCTGCTCGGCGTATCTCGCGGCACCCTTTACAATAAAATGAAGAAGTTCAATATTAACGAGGAGTCTTTCAAATGGGATTGATAACATGGTCCGATGATACGTATCAAATCCATTATGCTGGGGAAACCATTGTCCTTTTGCCGAAGGAGTACGCCTTGTTTCAATTTCTGTACACGTGGAAAAACCGGGCCTTTTCAAGGAATGATTTGCTAGATCGCGTCTGGTCGCTGGAAGAGCCTACTGACCGTACTGTCGACGATCACATTTACCGCTTGCGGAAAAAACTGCAAAAGTGGTCTCATCTGCTCACGATTGATACGGTCAGAGGAGTCGGCTATCGGCTTACGCTAAAAGAGCAGCAATCGCCTAGTCCATCCGCATTAAACAGTGATTTCTCCGAGAACATTAAGAAAATGCTAACCACCTACCACGGCATGGGGATGGGGGCCGCTTTGCAGACGCTCTATGCAAATCAGCAAGTGCTTGGCTTCCAGATGGACTCTTTTTATGCTACCTATTTGCGGTTTGTTGTCGGTGATTTCGGCTGGTTCGTCGAGGATAAAACTCCCCCCATTTCTGACAAGCTGTTTTATTTGTTCCATTTATACCATATGACAGAAATTGACTCGCAAAAAACATTAGAAATTTTACACTGGGCTCTGAAAAATGCGAAAAGTATGCCTAAAAATTATCAGGATGAGATGCAGATCACCGCAATCAGTGTCTACGCCCAAGCCAAAGAATGGGAGCGAGCCAAAAAACAGCTGCTTCCTGCCAGAGAGGTTGTTGAGCGAGTCAATTCGCCCGGCTTTCAACTCTTTTTTCAAGCGGAAGAAACCCTCTTGTATCTGCTCATGGGTGAGGTTGACGAAGCTGAAGAAGTCATTCAACGCTCTGAGGAGATTTTGCAAGAACTCCCTATGCAGCGTGAACTCGGCAGCTTTACCATTGCGCGCGGTCTTTGTCTGTACCATCGACAGGAGCTTGCCAAGGCGCGCCGTTTGGTCGATGAAGGTCTGGAGGTCTTACGAAGCACCAAGTTCGTCCCCCATCTCATTTATGGCGCACAAATGATCTTGTTGTTCTTGAAAGACTTCGGCTACGACGCAGAATGGGAGCGCAAATACCAGAAAATGTGGGCGGAATTATCCGAAGAGTACAAGTTTGACTACTTGCAGAAAAAGATTCGTGCCATCATCTCATCAACTATCTGATATTCCTCTGACAAATCCCTTTTATCATCGAGTTAACAGATCGATGGAGGGATTTTTTTGTTAAAAGAAAATAGAACGTTTCGCACGCTGTTCATCTCTTACGGACTGTCTACGCTCGGTGATTGGTTTGATTTTATTGCGGTATCCATCCTGTTGGGGTTTGTGTGGAAGGTTGATCCGATGACGATGGCCCTCCTGCCCGTTGCCTATGCAGCTCCAAGCATTTTGCTCGGGCAATTTGCCGGGGTACTTGCAGACCGCGTGAACAAGGTACAAATGATCATGACCATGAATATCATTCAGGCTGCTCTCACTCTGCTTCTGCTTGCCATGCCTAATCCGTTCTGGTTCCTGGTGGTCATTTCCCTGCGTTCAGGTGCCTCTGTCTTCAACGATCCAGCACAACAGACCTTGACGCGTCAAATCGTACCTGAGAATCAGTTGTTACAAGCCTCTGCTTTGAATGGAGCCGTATATCAGATGGGGAAATTGATCGGTCCACTGGCCGGAGGATTGGTAGCGGCCGTTTTTGCACCCGCCATTTGTCTGATGATTAATGCTTCGACATTCCTTCTCTCTACTGGATTTTTGTTCACAATTCGTAAAGTGGAAAATACGTTGTCTCGTACATCTGTAGAAGAGCAGCCTCTCCCTTATCGTCAAGCATGGCAGGAGGGCTGGCGCATCTTTTTGCAAAACCGTATCCTGTTGTTCAGCACGATCTTCGCAACCGTAACCTCGTTGGCGATTCAACTGGCTGATACACAGTTTCCCGTGATCTTTCGCGAGAAGCTGCCCAACAATCCGGAAATGCTTGGGTTTACAGTCAGTGTCATTGGATTAGGCGCGCTTGTCACTGTTACCTTGCTACATCGCTTAAAAGAAATTCGTTCCTACGGGTGGGTGCTAGGCGGTAGCGTTTTGCTCATCGGAACTAGTTTTTCGTGGATTGGATTTTTCCAGCCGGGTGATGGCATGTATTGGCTGCTGATTCCCGCTATATTGGCTGGAGTCGGAACAGGTCTGACTTCGGTCGGCGCCAATTATCTGGTACAAAAAGAAAGCCCCCCGCAAGCACTGGGCCGCGTGAGGGGAATTATCGACTCATTGACGAGCGCCACTTTCATTATTGCTCCGTTGCTCGGTGGCGTCATCATGACCATCTGGGGTCCAAACACTGCTTTTTTATGGGTCGGAATGTTAATCGCTGCGATTGGCGGAGGTGCTGTCCTCTTACAGCGCTGGATTTGGGGGAATCGAATAAAAAACGTGGCTGTTGCTACCGCTACGGCTGGATCGGAACGAGTCGGATAATTTTATCGTCTCCTTCTCTCGGATTTCCACGACCATCGCGGTTGTTGGTCAACAAATAGATTGTGCCGTCTTTTCCTTCGACCACATCGCGCAGTCGCCCAAACTCGTCTTGGAACAAGGTAGCAGCCTCCAACACTGTATCAGGTCGAGAAACGTCTAAGCTAATTTTCTGAAGCTGCTGACCCCTGAGGTTCGCTACGAGCAGTTGTCCTTTCCACGGCCCTCTGGATACAAACGTCATGCCAGAAGGAGCCCATGTCGTATCACCGCTTTGCAAGAGGGGGGTTTTCATCCCCTCTTTTTGCTGTTCACCCGAAATGATTGGCCAACCGTAATTTGCTCCCGGCTCGATCCGATTGATCTCATCGTGTGCAGTCTGGCCATGCTCCGAGCTGTAGAGTATCCCTGTATCCGGATACCATGCGATGCCTTGCGGATTGCGATGTCCGTAGCTGTAAACAGGTGAGCCGGAAAAAGGATTGTCGGCAGGAATGGTTCCATCCAGATTGATGCGCAAAATTTTTCCGGCGAGACTTGTCTGATCTTGCGCAAGCATCGGCTCATGTGCATCGCCTGTCGTGATATAGAGACGCTGATCCGGACCGATTTTGATCCGTCCTCCGTTGTGGATCGAGCTTCCCGGGATTTTGTCCAAGAGTACCTTGTCAATCTGTGCTGCGTTGTTTACTTCTCGCAGTCGCAGGACACGATTGAAAGTGGCATCTCCCTCTTTGTATGTATGGTAAACGTACAAGTATTGGTTATTCGCAAAATCGGGATCGAGCACAAGGCCCAACAGCCCTCCTTCTCCCTCGCTTATGAACGGGGCAGGGAATGAAATGAGCGGCTCTGGCAGCAGCTTGCCTGATTGAATCACTCGCACTCTTCCTGGTCGTTCTGTGAAAAGGATTCGGCCATCCGAGGCTATATCCATGGCCCAAGGCACATCTAACTGATCAGCCAATACCTCCATCCGGTATGGAAAAGTCTGTTGAGCTGGCAGCGATTCTTTTGCAGGAATCGCCTCGCAGGCCATAACCGCTATACTCAAGATCAAGGTAAGCACGCACACCACCCATTTTTTCCACATCACACGTTTTCCTCCCTGCGCGATTTGTCCAGTAGGAACCAGGAAGCATTTTAGACAAAACTTCGCTAGTGCACGCTTATGTTCCTTTTTCGCAGCCCCAAAAAAACTGTTTGGATGTCCTACAGCAGTTGTGCCGGGGCCGAAGCGTAGACTGGAAATCCGCTTCTTCCCCTCACTACAGCCCCTCCAAAAGGCAAAAAAAAATTGGTCCCCATTGAACCAATTAAAGAATTACTCGATTTTCACTTGTCTACGTTCCTCGATTTGTCGATGCAAAATGTACTTTCGCAAATTGTGAAAATGACGTGCATTGATTCCTTTGATCGTACAGCCGTAAAAATAGTTCGGCCCCTCTATTCGCTCATGAATGATAACCAGGTCAGTTTTCACTACCCCATCTGGGCGATTGCGACCATACAATTCAAAGGAAAAGACAATTTGCTGATCCTCAGGAATCTGTTTGTCTGAGCGGAATGCCAAGCCTCCCAGGCTCAAATTCACCAAGTACACCATTTGACTATAGACGGAAAAAAATGAGTCTGGCTCCTGCGTCGGATACTGGATCCAGCCCTTAACCTCCATGTCGAAACGGGGGTAGCGTCTGCGCTGTTCCCGAAACTCAGCAGCTGTTGGAGAGTGGAACAAAAACAAGCGATTTTTATCTTTAGCCACGACTACGGCTTCAAACGTACTGATCGTTTCATAATCAGCCGTCAAAAGACAAGGGATCTGATCCCCTACTGTGACATCCAATGGGCCGGGAAATACAGCTTCGATCAAGTCCCCTTCTTCATAGGTAACATGACCTTCTATTACTCGATTCCCTTTTCTAATTTGTATTATGCTTTCCATCTGCGTTCTCCACCACTTCGCACAAATATATTACCGGGATTTCCGAAATCTTTACCTGGATGCTTTTCGCGGAAAATAAGGTATAATGGGAACATTGACAGATAGGAGGTTACAGACCGATGAATCGTTATCAATTGGTAACACTGGCTTTGGCATTTTTGGTAACCGCCTGTCTCATCGGAGTTGGCATTGCCATTGGGGAAAAAAGCCCCCTCGGTATCCTTGGCTGTATCGTTGTTGCCTTCTCGTTGATGGGATTTGGCTTTTCGTACAAGCGCAAGCATATGCGCTAACCTCTTCTCCGTTATCGCCGTACAAGCAAACTGTTCACATAAAACAGGACAGAGGGCAAGCCCTTAGCCTGCTTCAGCAGTTGTCTAGCAATAGTATAAATGTGTGGTTGGCTCCGATTTACCTTGCGATCCGCGAGATAAAACGCGACTAGCCCGTCCACGATCATACGGTGAAATGCAGGATTTGGCAAGCGTTTAACGCTTGCCTTTGCTTGTTTTATAAAAAGCTTCAAGCGTTCAGTCGCTATCCGTTCCGAATCGTAATAACTCACGAAGTTTAAATCTCCACCCATTTTATCTTCTTCCAGGTCAATTAAATAGTCTAATAAAATATGTAACCCGCACAGCCACGGAAAGTAAGCTTCACTTACCGTTTGAATTTGCTCTTCCCCTACATCCGGATCAGTCGCCAAGCAAAAAAGAGCAAATATCCCGATGGTCGAGCCTGTGACAGCCGCAAATTCTTGCCAGTGCAAATCGTGATAGCGTTCTTTGTACTGATCCCACCACGTCAACAAGTGATCCTCGCGCAACTGGGGAGCAATGTGCTTATATACTTGCAAATCGCTATACAAACAAGAAAACTCGAGTATCTTTGCCTGGATTTTTTCATAGGCTGGCAATTGTGCGACATGCTGTTGACAGGTCTGAACCAATCCAGCCAAAAAGCCGCCGTCATCCTTATCCTCACGATACAAATAATAGTCTCGCAAGGGTGCGCCTGGTGTCAGTGCATCCTGCATCGACACGTGAAGCTGACGGAAGTCTTGCGGATCTAGTGACGTGCTGCGATCACACAGATTATCCAAGTAGTCGCTGATTGTTTGATAGGCGACAATCAGCGGAACAATTGTCTCTACATGCGGGATGACCTGTGCTGCATAAACACATCCCCCTTGGCAGTGGAACTTTTTGGAGTTCATGCTGTCTTGCGCCTGTTTTCTCAGCTCGGGATTGGGAATTGCTTGTGCTCTTTTGTACCAAGCCGCAAACTCCCGCTCCAGAACAGGTTGCACATGACGATAGACTCGGTAAAGTAGCTGCCATGGATTACGTAGTTCGCTCACTTACTTCCCTCCCAAAACAAATGTAAAACGAAAGACATTCCCAAGCTTTTACCAGCTTACATCGAAGCCCTCGCTCATGACCAATAGAATTATCTTATCACATTTGGATGCCCACTCCAAAAATCAGCCCTGAAATACACCAATTCGCCTTTTTGACTCCATATAGAGTACAAAAATAAACTTTTTGGTATTGATACGAGTAGAAGAGATCGTCATTTCCCTCTGATTCTCCAGCTCCAGCATGCGTTTTCGCACCTCGGTAAAATCAAAGAATGTGGTCGCGTAGCTCTCGAATTTGGGATGACTGTAATCGGTCAGCCCGAGGGAAGCCAGATGGGTTAATGCCTGATAAATGGCTCTGCGAACCCGTTGCTCAGCGGCCTTCGTTTCCTTTTGGATCAGGGCAGTCACTCCCTTCCCCAGCTTGCGGGCAGCAATCGCCCCAAAAATATCGCGTAAAGGAGGCAGATTCCCTTCTCCATTCCCCTCCTTCTCCCAGCGATACAGCCACTCCATCATGTCGAGTAAATCTTTGCTGCCTTTTTCGCTAATCATCCCCAGTTCAGTCAAGAGAAACCGTGCGGAAGACAAGATGCCCTTTTCAGGATACGATGCTTCTTTTGCGAGAGCTGCCGTCACATTCATACTGCCGGACAATACAGAAAGCGACCGCTGAATACCCTCGATAGATTGCTGGAGCAATATGCGTTCCCGTACCTTTTGAAGAACACTGATGACCTCCAGGCGATTCACTGGTTTGGTCACGTAGTATTCGATCCCTGTCGCATACGCCTCAGCGATCATCTCCTTCGTTTCGATTTGCGAGATCATAACAATCTTGCCTGTAAAACGTCTCAGTTGGCGCACCGTTTCCATGCCATCTCGATTCGGCATTAAAAGATCAATCAACAAGATGTCTACTTGCTTCCAATTCAAAAAATTGTGGTCAATTTGCGAGCCATCCTCTGCTTCCCCACATACCTCTCCCAAATCAGCATCCTCAATCATTTGACCGAGCATGAATCGAATCGCAGGATCGTCGTCCACGATGAAGTAGCGCATGAGGTCACCCTTTCTGAATCAGAGTTGCGATTGGCAGGCAAATGCAAAATTGTGTCGTTTGTCCGCATGAATCCTCGGATAACTCAATCATTCCTTGGAGACTGTCTGTCACTTCCTTTACGTATGAAAGTCCGATCCCCGTGGAAGGCCTGCCTGATACGTCGTATTTAGTCGTGAATCCAGGCATGAACAAGAGCTCCTTGTCCTTCACCAAAATGCCTGGTCCATCATCGGTTACACGAAAATGAATCCACTCCCGACTCTCGTCAATCGAAGCCGCGATCGATACCATCCCTCGATCGCGGATGGCTTCGACACTGTTGCCAACCAGATTATTGATGAGTGAGAGTGTCGTGTAAATGTGGCAAGCGAGATACGGCACCTCCACATTCGTTTCAAACTGAATGTCTTTTTCCAACAGTCTCGCATACTTTCGTTGCCCCTGAACAATGATGACTATTAATTCGCCCAGTGGCATATAGTCTCTTTCGTTCTCGTCAGAAATCAACTTGGAGAGACCCGCATATATGCGTTGATTGTCCTTTTTCACTTCATGCACTTGTCCGGCAAGGGACAGCAGCCGCTTCGCATATCGCTTGTTCGTTCCATTCTTGTGTTCCATCTCGTTCATCTCACGGTACAGCTCATAGCAGTTGCGCGTGATTTCCTCAACCTGATGCAATGTCTTTTTTAAATGAACAGATTCCTCATACAAATTGGAAATCAGCATCAACATCTGCTCGTTTCGATTACGCTGTTGCTTTTCCATCCATTTCGCCTGACGCAGCTGAATCATATTGAAAAAACTAAGGACAAAAAAACTGCGTATCAATGCAATGACGGCAATCGGGCCTACGATCTCAAACTGAAAGACTCCCTCCCAGGACACAGCACGGAAGGACAGCTCTACCAAATTGGCTGCTATTTCCGCGACTGTCCCCAACAGCCCCACCCAAAGCGGCCGATGATGTAGCGTATTAACGCGAAAGAGCGAGAATAGACAGGCAAAGGTCGCATAATAGCAAAATGCCGGGAAGTGCATCTGAAGAGAAGACAGAAACGAAAAGACATCTCCATACAAAAAGTCCAAGACTATTCGAAATAGAACAACAATTAATCCGGTTACTATCCCTGCTAAGAAAGAAGGACGAAGCCACAATAAAAAAAAGAAAAAAGCCGTTGTACCAAAGCTAATGCGGAAATCATCTTGAAACGGGTAAAATTTGAGCTCTCCGGCAATCGGGACAGCAATGAGCATAAGCAGCAGGATCGACATGGTTTCTCTCATAAAATGTTGCCCGCACTTCCTCATAAGAAGTTGTTCAAAAAATTCGTCAACGTTTATTTCCTAGTTTACTATATTTTTCTATAGATTTTTGTAGTTTTTTATAGACCTCCCCTTACAATGCCGTAGAAAGCTATATAAACAGAACATTTAGACTAGGGGGAATTATCTTGAAGAGACGTCAATTTCTTCTCTCGCTGACACTGCTTCTGTCCATGTCGCTCATGACGGCATGTGGAGGTGGAGGGAACTCTGCACAAGGGGGTACAGGCGGAGGCGGAGGTAGCTCCAGCTCAGGAGGAAGCGCCGATCCCTCCCAATTAATTATTGCAACAGGAGGTACAGGAGGCACTTATTTCCCACTCGGAGGCGGCATGGCTGACCATATTACGAAAAATGCTGGCATCACTGCTACAGCACAAGCCACAGGCGCTTCAGCAGAAAACATTCGCCTCATTCGCGATAAAAAGGCGGACATCGCCTTCACGCAAAACGACATTGCCGAGTATGCGTCAAAGGGAGCGAACATGTTCCAGCAAGACGGTAAAATTGATTCCTTCCAAGCATTGGGCGCTCTCTACGATGAGACCATCCAAATCGTCGTCTCTGCTGACAGCAATATTAAAAGCGTTGCCGATTTGAAAGATAAGCGCGTATCTGTAGGCGCTCCCGGAAGCGGCACAGAAGTGAACGCCCAGCAAATTTTGGAAGCATACGGGATGACCTTTGAAGATACCAAGCTCCAGCGCCTATCCTTTGCTGACTCCGCCAAAGCCATTCAGGACGGGCAATTGGATGCTGCCTTCCAAACTGCTGGTACACCTACCGCAGCAATCACGGAGCTGGCAGCAACAACTGGTGTAAAAATCATACCGATTGACGCGGACAAAATCGATGCAATCATCGCCAAATACCCTTACTACGTGAAAACAACTGTCCCCGCCAATACGTACCAAACCGTTCCAGAAGAAGTGACGACCGTCTCCGTCAAATCGATGCTTTTGATTCGCTCCGATCTCAGTGAAGACCTCGTGTACAAAGTAACAAAGGCGATCTTTGAGAACAGCGACAAGCTTGGTCATGCCAAAGCCAAGGAAATCAAGCTGGAGAACGTGAAGAACGGCGTCAGCATCCCTGTTCACCCGGGTGCTCAAAAGTACTTCGACGAAAAAGGCGTGAAGTAAAGCCAGATGGTTTTTATCCAGGCAGTAATAAAAGGAAAAGGGCGGACGTTGTTCCGCCTTTTCTCCTTCCTTCTCCTCATCATTGTCATTTATGCGGGTATCTCCACTCCGCTGATTCCCGCTCTGGTTATTCGGGATACACAGTCGAATCAAGTAGTTTGGAGTGCCAACATACTGGATGAAGCAGCATTTGGCATCCGCTGGACTCATTCCATTCATCGTTCCACAATCGAGGAGCAGTACCGGATTGTAGACGGTCAAATTATTTTGTCGGAGATGAGCTTTCACGATTACGGTATCGGCATGGAAAATGAATTGGCTCCTGGCGAAGAGCTGGTTCTTGCCGATGGACGATTCCACATTCGCAATATGCAGCGGTCTTTTCCTGCCCTACGGCTGTTTATCGGGCAAGTACGGGCTAATCATACGTTGCTTTTCGCTGGAAAGGATATTCCGTTGAGCTTGATCGACAAGCCGGGAGAAGCCATCACGATTCAGGCAGAAAAGCGATCCATTCTGAGCGAGTTAGGAGGTTACTAGATGAGTACAACAACGAATATAAACCAGCAAGAGATGGATAAGCTGATCGCGCAATACGACAAAGAATCAGCCACACGCCAGCTCGCGGGTCCCATGAAGTGGATCTCTTTTGGTCTACTTGTCCTCTTCTCCCTGTACCAGTTATCCAGCACGCTGTTCTTCACACTGCCTCCTCAGATTCATCGCCCGATCCACTTAGCCTTCGGACTAGCACTCGTCTATCTGTTGTATGCAGGGACATCCAAAGGCAACAAGAACAAAATCGGAATCGTGAACATGATTCTCGCCCTGTTAGGCGTCCTCGTATCAATGTATTGGGTGATTGATTACGAAGGACTCGTTACCCGAACAGGTAACTATACGACATTGGATATGGTGGTGGGCGGTATTGCTGTCGTGCTTGTCCTTGAGGCTGCACGACGAGTCGTCGGAATTCCAATCGCTCTAATTGCCACTGTTTTTCTTTTATACACCTACCTTGGACCTTACATGCCAGGCTTTTTGGAGCATCGCGGCAATGATATCGAACGGATTATCGGACACAGCTATTACACACTAGAAGGTATTCTCGGTACGCCACTTGCTGTTTCCTCTACCTTTATCTTTTTGTTTGTATTGTTTGGAGCATTTCTCGAAAAAACAGGGGTCGGCGAGTATTTTAACGATTTGTCACTGGTCATTGCAGGCAGACGTATCGGCGGTCCTGCGAAGGTAGCCGTTTTTTCCAGCGCCCTGCAAGGAACGATTAGCGGCAGCTCTGTTGCCAATGTCGTTACCTCTGGCGCCTTTACCATCCCGATGATGAAGCGGCTCGGCTATCGCTCCGAATTTGCCGCTGCGGTGGAAGCCTCATCCTCTACTGGCGGACAAATCATGCCGCCTGTCATGGGGGCTGCTGCGTTTTTGATGGCGGAGTTCATTGGTGTTCCTTACTTGGAGATCGCCAAATCTGCGATTCTTCCCGCGATTTTATTTTTCGTAGGGATCTGGATTATGACGCACTTTGAAGCGAAGCGACTCGGATTACGCGGACTCTCGAAGGAAGAACTGCCAAACAAAAAAGAAGTTTTGAAAAAAATGTACCTGCTCCTTCCGATCGTGATCATTATTACAGCCTTGATGATGAACATCTCCGCCGAACGGGCAGCGATTATCGGTATCGTCTCTACAATTGTCGTAGGAGCCTTCCGAAAAGAAACCCGCATGTCTATTGCTGATATTTTTGCAGCACTTGCCTCTGGTGCCAGAATGGCTCTCGGCGTCGTCGCTGCAACTGCGTGTGCCGGAATCATTGTCGGTACGATTACGTTGACAGGGATTGGGTTGAAGCTGGCAAATGGTCTGATTGACCTGGCTGGCGGCCATCTTTTGCTTACGTTGTTCTTTACCATGATCGCATCGCTCATTTTGGGAATGGGAACGCCAACCACGGCGAACTATATTATCACCTCGACCATTGCTGCTCCAGCGCTCATTCAGTTGGGCGTTCCTGCTATCGCGGCTCACATGTTTACCTTCTACTTCGGAATTGTCGCAGACATCACGCCGCCAGTTGCGCTTGCTGCCTTCGCTGCTTCAGGCATTGCCAAGTCAAAGCCGATCCAGACAGGTGTAGAATCAACGCGGCTATCGATCGCCGCTTTTATGGCTCCCTATATTTTCGTCATCTCGCCAGCCTTGCTGCTGATTAATACCACCTTGCTGGAATCGATCTGGGTCATGCTGACATCTACACTTGGGATGATCGGCGTGGGAGCAGGATTGATCGGATACTGGATGTCCAAGCTAAACGTACTGGAGCGAATCCTGGCCGTTGCGGGTGGCGTGCTCGCAGTCATCCCCGGAATTGAAACGGATATCGCCGGATTTATTTTGATCGCACTCGTGTTTGCCCTGTCGTATTACAAAGCCCGCAAGCAAAAGCAATCTGTACAAACGACACTGTAAGAAACAAAAAAAACCCTCCCAAGCATTCGTGTCCTGTTGTCAGGAAGCTTTTGCCCAGGAGGGTTTTCTTTATTTATACTTCTTGTTCGCTTCGAATGATTTTGGTCCAGCCGTCTACTTGCTCCACACGACGTTCCTTCATCAGCTTGCCAAGTGCCCGCTTGAAGCTGGACTTGCTCATTTGGAATTTTTCTCGGATGACATCCGCGTCTGTCGAATCGGTATAAGGCATCGCCCCGTCACGATTGATCAAATAGCGCAGCAGCTTGTCCGCATCTTCGCCATACTGTACTTCCTTGCGCTCTTTCATGGAACCGTTCAGACGGCCATCCTCACGCACAAAGCTGATGCGGCAGCGCACAGTTTGTCCGAGGCGCAGACGCCCTACCATTTCATCACGATGAATGAAAAGGATATGCTCGTCCTCCGTCAACAGGAATGCACCTGCTTGAATCACTTTGTAGACCGTACCTTCGACAGACTTGTTTTTCATACTCTGATCTGCCTTTGCTGCGATCTTGACGATTTCGCTTTCAGTGACCGGCTTTGCCAAGAGTCTGCCGAGCTTGTCTTGCTTCAGCGCTACCAGCATTTGATCCTTGGGACGCGGCCATTCATCGCTATGCTTGGGCAGGTCATCGATGAACAAGAGCAGATCCTTGTTAATGCCGTTGTCCAGGAATACACCCATGCGCGGAGAAATGTCCACTACTTCTAGCCAGCCGTATTCACCCATGCCGACATGAGGCATGTCCATGGTCGCAGCCAGTCGGTTTTCGTGATCATGGTACAAAAACACCTCGACCTCATCATCGATATGTAAACGCTCGTGCGCTTCATTGGCATGGAGAAACACTTCATCTTTTCCATCGCTTAAAAAGTAGCCGATTTCCGTTTTACGCGCTACCGTCATAGTAAGCGTCATCCCTGCCGCCAAATTGCCGTTCTGAATGATTTGGGGCTCGCGCTTTTCACGCTGTTGTCTTTTGTACATATCTATTTTTTCCTCGCTCTCTACCTTTGTGCACACTAAATATACCCATCCCCCGCAAGAAAATACCACAACTTTTTTCTAACAAAATAACGATGCCCAACGAAATAGGCAAGTCTTCCATTCACGGACATACATATGACAGTAAGACTGGCTTGGCCCTACTTTTTCAAGACTGGAGTGACTCTTGCCTATGCTGTTGTTGCTTGAACATATTTTTCTCGGCATTATCCAAGGCTTGACTGAATTTTTACCGATATCCAGCACGGGTCATCTCGTCCTGTTTCGCAAAGTGTTTGGCATGCAGGAGGTAGGCCTTTTATTTGACACGATGCTTCATTTCGGTACGCTGATCGCTGTTGTTATCGTCTTTTGGCCACAGGTTCGTTATATTATTATGAATCCGATGAGCAAACTGACAAAGCTATTGGTCGTAGGCACAATCCCTACGGCTGTGATCGGACTCGCCTTTGAGGATTATTTTGAAGAAATCTCCCAAACAGGCATTACGATCGGGTGGGAATTTCTTGCGACAGGCGCGATCCTCTGGGCGGTGGAGTCCATGCGCCGTGGAAATCGGAGATTCGAGGAAATCAACTACACGGACGCCCTTATCATCGGGACACTGCAAGGTGCTGCGATCCTGCCAGCTATTTCCCGCTCAGGACTGACGATTGCCGGTGCTCTCCTTCGCGGAATCGACCGTGCTGACGCTGCGCGCTTTTCGTTTTTAATATCCTTGCCCGCGATTCTGGGTGCTTGTGTCTTGCAAACAGCCAAGCTCGTAGAAACACCACTTGAAACGGCTCTATTGATCCCGATGCTCGTGGGGACCATGTTTGCCGGACTAGCTGGATATGTAGCCATTCGCTGGATGCTTACCATCATCAGCACAGGATCGATGAAGGGCTTTGCTATCTACGTCTGGGTATTGGGTGGGTTAATTTTACTCATGCAGTTCTTGGGCTGGTAGTGTGAAAAAAGCCGGCTGCTTGCTCGCCGGCTTTCATCTGCTTTCTTCCTTGTCTGGATAACGGCTGGCAATTAATTTTCCTACCAATAAAATAACGCCGTAGAATGCTGTTGCCAAAAGTGAGGTAGCCAGCCACGTCGCCGTCCCCAGCACCAGATAGAGCGCGGCATGAGCAACAAAAATACCTACCAGCCACAGCATAATATTCATTCGATTAAAAAACGTCATCAAACTACGCAATTGCCTCGCACCTCCACCATTCCATTTACTACTGTTATAGCCGATGAAACGGTGTTTTATCCCCTTACCGCTCTCCAAGATCAGGATGAGGCACAATAACCGCAAAGCCTGCTCGCTCCAAAATTTCTGCCAGTACTGAAAGAGGCGTGTCCGCAACCTCTCTGTATATTTTCGGCGTATGCAGATGGATCGCATTAGGAAAATCTTCACTCAAATGCGTTCGCAATTTTTTCCCGCTGTCATCTTCATCGGTAAATAGGTATACCTCATCTGCATCTGCTGCTTCCGTTTGGGCGAGCAGCTTCTCCCCTTTTTCCAAGCTGTAGGAACCGTATGTACAAAGAATCGTGACAGACTCAGCGAGCACCCGAAGCAAGCGTTCTTTATCTGTCTTCCCCTCGACGATCATGACACACCCTGCCATCCGCTCCCATCCTCCCTGACGCACCTTTTTTATTTAGTATACCTCAATTGCCATCTAGGAAAATGAGGATGACTACTCCCCTCCGAAACAAGACATCTTAAGGAAGCATCCATTACCAAACTGGGGGTAGTAACATGTCCAAATTCAAAAGCGCCAAAAACCTGAATCAAAAAGGATTAGCTGTAGCAGGACTAACCAGCAGTACGGTTGCAGATGATACGCATACCGAAGACAACCAAGGATCTTCCTATCAGCATCAGCACAATAACGAAAATAGGAAGAATCAAGAATAGAGGAATAAAATGGTTGCCTGGATTGCGTTTCCTTAGTAAGATAGTTTTATGAATATTGAACAACTTGAACTAACCGAAAAACGAGTCAAGATTTTTAAAGCGTTGGCAGATGAGACAAGGCTAGCCATTTTAAAAGCCTTATATCATTCCAGCAACGAGTTGAGTTGTGCCGAAGTGGGCTATACCTGCGATACTTCCAAGTCCAATGCCTCCTATCATTTCAAGACGCTTCGCGAGGCAGGGCTGATCAAAGTCAGAAAGGAGGGGCAAACACGATACATGCGCATCAATAAAGAGACATTCGATCAAATATTGCCTGGTTTTTTAGATACCTTATGATTGGTATCCTTTTTTTGCTCATTAGTTCAAAAGTTATTTAACTATAGAATCATAAAATAAAGAGGAGAGTTTTATTATGGAGCGCCTATTTTTGATGATCTTTTTCTTCACCATGTTTTTGATCGGTACGAATACATTTATCATCAGCCCACTGCTGCCAACCTTGCGAGAGTTATATCACGTATCCACGAACCAGGCAGCCTGGCTGATCGGAACTTACGCTCTCGGATTTGCTTTGGCCGCTTTAGTCGCCGGACCGCTATCTGATAATCGAAATAGGAAACATGTGATGGCAGTCGGCATGCTCGGATTTGCCCTTTTCACACTTGCATGCGCCTTTGCGCCTAGTTTCACCGCGATGCTTTTCTTTCGCTTCCTTGCTGGTATCTGTTCTGCCTTTATCGGTCCTCAGGTGTGGGCAGCCATTCCTGTTTTGTTTCCCCCTGCTCGTATCGGAAAAGCAATGGGGGTTGTCATGGCAGGTCTTTCCGTTTCCCAAGTGATCGGTGTGCCTATAGGCAGTTTTCTGTCAGCTTATCATTGGTCGTTTCCTTTTTTGGCTGTAGGAATTGCTTCTCTCGGAGCTTTTGTACTCATCATCCGAAAACTTCCTGATTTATTGCCTCCTACCTCCATAACTGGACTTGGAACAAACAACACCCGAGTGGCTATTTTTGCACGTTACAAGGATCTGTTGAGACTGCCTCAAGCTTCGCGCAGCTTTATCGGCTATTTCGTTTTCATGACGGGTGTCTATGCAGTCTTTTCATTTTATGGCGTATGGCTTTCCGATCAATACCAGCAATCCGTTACCGAAATTGGCTTGATCACCCTCGTTATTGGGCTTGGCAACACCGTTGGCAGCTTACTCAGCGGTTGGTTACTCGAGCGTTGGAAGAGAAATACGATTTTGACCGTTGGGTTTCTGGGCAGCGCCCTGCTCTATCTTATTTTGCCTTACATACCGGGAGTCGGCTTCTTGCAGGTTGTCCTCTTCTTCATGTATTGCTTTGGCGGTGTACTCGTGCCTGTTCTGATGGGTTACTTGCAATCATTGTCCGACACCTCGCGCGGAACCATATCGAGCTTGGCCAACGCTTGCATGTACATAGGGACTTTCATTGCTTCTTCTTTCGCAGGCAGTTTGTATTCTAATTTTGGTTTCGCGGGGGTCAGCACCTTCGCCTCCTTCACTTTTCTTATCGCCAATTTTCTCTTTGTTTGGAGGACTGGTAAATTAAATGTAACCGCACAAGCATGAGTCCTTTACTTTCCCTCTTCGCCTTGCTACGCTATGGTCAAATTCATTTTATCGCAGTCAGCAGGACGGAGAGGGTCAACGTGGATTCATCCCCATCTTTATGGAAAAACAGTTCGTTCCTCAAGCTTTGGCTTGCGCAAATGACGGCAAGTATCGGGGATCATTGCTACAGCTTCGCATTACTCTGGTATTTGCTGCAAGCAACCAAATCGGGTTCGGTGCTCAGCCTGCTCGCGATCCCGGAAATGGTGGCGGGTCTCATGTTTTACCTCGTCGGCGGGGTTATGGCTGACCGGTACAGCCCACGCATGCTCATGGTGGGTGCGGATGTTGCGCGAATTCTTGTCGCGATCACGGTAGGTATCCTGGTCTACATGGGTGTGGAAGAGTTTTCTTTTTTTCTGGCGGCCCAATTCTTGTTGGGGTTGTTCTCCAGTCTGTTTCAACCAGCGCGAACCGTTGCACTCAAATCAGTGGTTCCCCAAGAGCAGTTAGGGCGAGCAAATGCGATCTTGGACACGACTTTCCGAACGATTCGGATTATTGCGCCAATGTCGATTGGACTGGTCGCTTCGATCATGCCGCTGTCTACTTTGTTTTTTATAAACGCAGGCAGCTATTTGATTTCTGTCTTGTTCCTTTATGCCATCCGTATTTCGTTGACCGATCAACAACAAGGATCTACTACGAAAATGACACCCAGCCAGTACGCCCGGGATATTGCCTCAGGTTTACAGGAGCTAAAGCAAAATCGTGCTTTGTTCTTGATTCTTCTTTTTAGCAATATGGGCTTTCTCGTCTGGCAGGTCACTTACACGGTGGGCTTCCCGTTTATGGCAGAACGTATGCAGCAAGGAAACGGAAGTACATTAGCTGTCTTGCTGGGCTTCTATGGGATCGGGAACTTGCTGGGAAGCCTCTACATGGCTCGCTCGTTCTACACCCGGTATTTACTTGTGATTATGGTTGGATGGGTGTTTCAAGCAGTCGGATTCCTGTTGCTAACGACAGGAGGTACCGCTCACTGGATTGCCTTTCTCGGAGCAGCAGTGGCAGGGATCGGAGGGCCGCTCATTGGTATCCCGACTGTGACGGCCATTCAAATCAAAGCATCCAGCAACAGTACAGGCAAAATTTTTGCGATCAACATGCTCATGTTCACCTTCTTTTGTACATTGTCCAGCAGCCTCGGTGCCATCTGGATGGGCAAATGGCCCGTCGAGCAGCTTTTCCTCATTAGTGGACTATTCCTTGCTGCGATGAGCTTCGTAGGCTTTCTGATTGAAAAACGAGCACCAACCGAGCAACACCAATCCTCCTCCGCTTAAGAGAGAAGGATTGGTGTTTTCTCATTATTTGCAAAAAAACAATTGCAACCGCATTTTTCATGTCATATAATCTGACATAAATAAAATAGTGTCAGGTTATATGACACAGAAAAGAGGTGGATGGATGGAACCTACTGTCGCAAGTCTCTCGTCTGCCATTGACGCCACATGGGTCATGGTCTCGGCCATTCTGGTCATTCTCATGCAGGTTGGATTCGCCCTGCTGGAAGCTGGTTCTACTCGCATGAAAAACGCTGGTCACGTTGCTGGCAAAACGGTCCTTACCTTCGGCATCTGCTCGATTGCTTTCTGGGCATTTGGCTTTGGTCTGACGTTTGGAGACGGCAACTCTTTCATCGGATTTTCCGGATTCTTTTTTGACGGCATGCAAAAAGACGCTTTCTCTGCCTTTTCCGCTGCAACTGTTCCTATCTCGATCCTCTTCCTCTTTCAGCTCGCTTTTGCTGCTGTTTCACTCGCGATCGCCTGGGGTGGTTTTGCAGAACGCGCCAAGCTGTCCATTTACTTTATTTTTAGCGTACTGTTTACTGTCCTCATCTATCCTGTCGTCGGTCACTGGGTATGGGGCGGCGGTTGGTTAGCTCAGCTCGGGATGCAAGACTTCGCTGGTTCTACGGTTGTCCATCTCCAAGGGGCCATCGTCGCACTCGTCGCCACTATCCTTTTGAAGCCTCGTATTGGAAAATACAATCGCGACGGCAGTTCCAATCTGATTCCTGGTCACAACCAAGTTTACTCTGTCTTAGGTGTTCTGTTTCTTTGGATCGGCTGGTTCGGCTTTAACGCCGGCTCCACGCTGGGCAGCACATCGGGATTTTTCGGCTATATCGCCGTCACTACCAATCTCGCTACCGCAGCGGGCGCTGTCGCCGCTCTTGCTATCTCCTGGATCGTCATGGGAAAAGCAGATATCCCAAGCATGCTCAACGGCGTCCTTGCAGCTCTCGTCGCCATTACAGCATCCTGCGCCTTCGTCGATCCGTGGGCAGCCGTTGTAATCGGTGCTGTGTCAGGTATTCTTACATTTTATACATCTATTTGGTTTGACCGTATGGGGATTGATGATCCTGTCTTCGCTTTTTCCGTGCATGGGGTGGCTGGTATATGGGGAACGTTGTCCACGGGCCTATTCGCTACACCGGAGCTGGCCGAAAAGGTCGGCGTAGGCGGTCCTGGGCTGTTTTATGGCGGCGGCCTGCATCAGTTAGGGGTTCAAGCGTTAGGCCTGGCTGGCTCTGCGCTCTACGTTTTCGTAGTAGCCTTCATCATTTTGTATGTGTTAAAAGTAACCATTGGCCTGCGAGTCACTGAAGAGGAAGAGGTGGTTGGTCTTGACCTTAGCGAACACGGGGGATACGGCTATCCCGAACTACTCCAGCCTGAACGGGTACGACCGGTTGCATCTACTCAAAGCAGCACCTCTCACTCTCTCACCTGAACAAGTGGAAAAAATACGGAATGTTGACTCCTTTGACGAACTGGCCTTATTGCGACGAGAATTGTTGGACCCTTCTGTGCTGCGCCCATTGAATCGCGCAGGAGAATTGGCTCCCTTTTCCATCACCATCAATCTGATTCATGATAACCTCATCCGGCAGGGGGTGCTCCTCGCTGTAAACGATCTTGCCAAAAGGGGTTGGGGCACCCCTCCCGTCCCCTTTGCCTTTCTGCAATTCGGCAGTGGCGGTCGATCAGAGCAAGCACTCATCAGCGATCAGGACAACGGTCTCGTCTATCAACTGCCAGATCATCTGGGCGAACAGGAAACAGAAAAAATACATGGCTACTTTCAGTTGCTGGGGGCGACAATCGTTGCTGGTTTGGAGGTAGCCGGCTATCCTCCCTGCCAAGGGAATGTCACTTGCCTCTCCCCCAAATGGCGAGGCAGCATCGAACAATGGCTGGACCAAATCGACAGATGGGTCTCTCACCCCATCTGGGAAAACGCCCGTTATTTACTTCTCGCAAGTGATGTGCGTGTCTTATGGGGCGAATCGGCCATTTTTTCTCCCGTCCATGAACGCTTCCGTCAATTGCTTGCAGGGAATGTCTTCTTGCTGAATCGACTGGTGAGTAATACACTGCATTATCGGGTACCGCTTGGAATCTTCGGCAGAGTTTTACCTGAGGTCCACGGACGCTTTCGCGGCGCCATCAACGTGAAGTACGGCATTTATTTGCCGCTGGTGAATTGCGTACGGCATTTCGCCTTGGCGCATGGCATCTTTGCCAGTTCTACCTTGGAACGATTGGATCTACTCGGCGAAAAAGGCGTTTGGAGCAAAAGCTTTTGTGACGAGGTAGCCGCATACTTCCGGCAAATTCAAGGTTTGCGACTGATCGCCCCCCTCCATTGGGAAGATGGACAATACACAAGCAATAGCTATATCAAACTAGGGGAGCTTTCTCCTGACACCCAATTGATGGTGCGACAGTCGATGAAGCTGGCGATCCGCCTGCAAAAAATGACCGAAAAGCTCCCCTCCGTTTTCGGGGGATAGGAGGAGATTGCGTGACAAAACGGGACTTATTCGGTCGCATTTGGCATATGAACCGCGACATGCCGGGTATTGCAGATGATAAACAACACATCGCCTATTTGCGCTCCATCTCCAAAGCGAATAAACCAGTCGATTCCAGTGCCGATATTCCTCTGCACGATCTGGAGGTTGTCGTCGTTGATCTGGAAACGACCGGTTTTTATCCCGATCACGGTGACGCGATTATATCGATGGGAGCAGTCGCCATGAGAGGAGAACACCTCCTCCTTGGCGATTCTTTTTATACGCTGGTCAATCCCGGACGGGCGATTCCTCCACACATCCGCTCCCTCACCGGGATTACTGATGATATGGTTGGAGATGCTCCCGAGCTGTTAGAGGCTTTGGCCCGTTTTTTTCAATTCGTTGGAGATCGTCCGCTCGTTGCCCATCATTCTCGCCATGAGCGTGAATTTTTGCGATCTGGGCTTTGGAAAACGAGCCGGCGTCCGTTTACCCACCGCATGCTGGATACGATGCTGCTCATTCGATTGTTGAGTAATCCGATTGGCAACGGCTCGCTGGACGCCCTCTGTGCGGCCCACGACATCCCGATCTCACGCAGGCATCACGCTTACTGTGACGCTGTTGCAGCTGGTACGCTTTGGGCGAAGTATCTGGTAAAAGCGCAATCCCAAGGATTTTCAAACCTGCGGCAGGTTTACGAAGCTGTACGCTAGAATTCGTTCGAATCGTTCAATAAGTCCTACCAACGGAACATGAGGAGAGAATATTATGCTACAGATCAGAGATGCAGTTCTGGGTGACCTGCCCGCTATGCTCGCTATTTACAACTACGCGGTGGAAAATCTGGTTGCGACATTTGACTTGGAGCCACAGACCTTGGCCCAGCGCGAAGTGTGGTTTCACAAGCACGGTGACAGACATCCGATCATCGTTGCCGAATACGAAGGGAATGTGATCGGATATTGCAGTCTGTCCGTTTTCCGTGAGAAGCCCGCTTATCAAAAATCAACGGAACTGTCTATTTATATCGCCCCTGATCAAAGTGGGAAGGGTGTTGGCACTACCCTGATGAATGCGATTCTGGAGCGTGCCAGACAGCTCGAATACCACACGATCGTAAGCGGAATCGTAGGCGGCAATAACGCCAGTGTGAAGCTGCACGAGAAGTTCGGGTTTAGCTTGGCAGGGAAGTTTCAAGAGGTGGGATTCAAGTTCGGAGAGTGGCACGACGTTCATTTTTATCAATGGATGGTCAAGTAACAAATACGAAAAGCCGACACCCCTTTACGCAGGAAGTGTCGGCTTATTTGTTTTGTAAGAAGCGAATACCTAAAAGTGGCACATCTTAAGCCAGGGTCTAATCCCTTAGCCCTTATGATATTAGTGTAACCGACGGATGATTATAAGTCTATATCTTTTTGAAAATTTCCACTAAAGTAGGTGTACCTGGCCAGGGAATCATAAACAGGAGGTAAATCTGTTGTGCAATGGCTGTCATGGGATCTGAATCTGAAGACGCGATTGATCGGCGAGACCCTTTTCAACCTATTATTTTGGATGTACTTTCCCTTTCTCACCCTCCACTTTAGTGATACCTTTGGCAAAAATGTTGCCGGGTTACTCATGACAGTGCCACCGATTATGAGTATGATCGGCAACCTTTTTGGCGGCTATTTGGCTGATCGATTTGGACGTCGATATGTCATGCTGTCAGGAGCGTTTTTGCAGGCAGGCATGTTTGTCCTGTTTGCCTTCTCCCTCTCTTCTTGGATCGATTATCTTGCGTTTATTGGAATCGGGCTTGGCAAAGCGGTATACAGCCCGGCGAGTTCTGCGATGGTCGCTGATCTCACCTCAGAAAAAGACAGACGCAGAATCTTCGCTACCTTTGTTACAGCCATGAACATTGGCGCTGTATTGGGACCCGCTCTTGGGGCCATCTTTTTCTTTCAATATCGCAGCGAGCTGCTGTGGACTTGTGCGCTTGTCACTTTTTTGTATTCGATTGCGATCTGGTTCAATGTGAGAGAGACACTGCCACAGTCCATAAAAAGCTCTGTCGCCTCTATCCATCTCCCTTCCGTTATGAAGGAGCAATGGCAGAGCTACGCCGTCATTCTACGCGACAAAGCTTTTGCGATCTATATTTTCGCAGGCATGCTGATCACGATGGCAATCGTGCAGCTCGATTTATTTTTGGCGGTCTATGTAAAAGAGTTTGTCCCAGCGCAGCCACTGCTTTCGTGGAATGCTTGGTCACTCTCGCTTAGCAGTACGGAGATTTTCGGATGGATGGTGGGAATAAGCGGCCTTCTGTTTGTTCTGTGCGCCCTGCCTGTTACTAAATGGTTTGAGAACTGGAGCGACCGAAATGTCTTCCTCTTGTCCTCTTCGCTGTTTGGTGTGGGCATGTTTTTGGTGGGATTCACGACAAATGCCTGGCTGTTGTTCGGATGCGTGGTCATTTTTACAGTAGGGGAAGTGATGCGGACTCCTGTCGAGCAGAGCTTTGTCAGCAAATACGCACCAGAACATGCACGAGGACAGTACATGGGTGCCGCTAACCTGCAATACTCGCTCGGCCGCTTCCTCGCTCCCGTGACCGTTATTCTTTCGGAGTGGATCATGCCGATTGGCGTTTTTGGGTTTATCTTGTTCTGCTCTCTTTTGAGTGCCGTTCTTTATGGGAAGCTATTCCAGATCGTTCAGAAACGCGAGTCCTCTCATTCCAGCTAAACGACACCAAAAACGAAAAGTGGTTGCGCAGCCATAACCTCCTGCCAACCACTTTTTCCTTTTCAGCATTATAATTTTTTCGGAGCTTCTAATTTCATGGGGTCAACCATTACTTTTATTTGTGCTGGCGTTCCTTCGATCGTTACTTTCACATCGGAAACAACCATTTCTTTTGGCGTTTGGGCAACGTTGGCAAGCGCAATGAACTGATCCAGCTCCGGAGTCCAGGTAAGTCCAGTAGCTTGAATCATCGCCTTCACAGTATGAACGTCTGGAACCCCTTCATACATGATGCCGTCTATTGTTTTTTGATCACCGCCCAGCATGACACTAACCCATATTGCTTTTTCGCTTGCCGCGTTTTCTTGTTTTGGATAATAAAAGCGGTAGTAATTCGTTTGCTTGTCTAGCTCAAGCTGAAAAGGAAGGGTATGAATTCCTTTCACAGCTAAATCTTCTTTGATTTTGTTGTAATGACTCAGGTTATAGCTAGTACTAAGACGGAGACTACGCATTTTTTCATAATGGGTTCCCTTCTGCCGAAGCAGCATCGATTTCTTTCGCTCCTGTCATCTCCAACAAGGCTTCATAAGAGACGGGTAAAAGTGACTCTGCTATACCAGCAGCCGTATAAACCACCGGGAAACGCTTCAAGGAGCGATCCACAAATACAGGCACTTCTTCCTGCAGGGCGAACGGACAAACCGCGCCAACACAGAAGCCTGTCATTTTTTCTACCTCTTCCGGCGTTGCCATCTTTGGCTTTCCTTGTCCAAACGCTGCCTTCACTTGCTTGGGGTGTACACGTACATCGCCTGCTGCCACGAACAAGGCGAACTGCTCATCTACCCGAAACAGGATCGACTTTGCGATTTGGCCGATCTCGACACCTAATGCCTGTGCAGCCACTTCGGACGTAGGCAACGGTTGTTCAAACAAAATTGGCTCAATACTCGAATCATAGCGTTGTACATAGCTGCGAACCTTTTCCAAAGGGCTAGCGATCATTCCCCGTCACTCCCTATCTCCACTAAAAAAACGTCATCGCCTTGCGACACACTGCCTGTCTTGACAACCGAAGCATAAACGCCGAAGTGATTATCGTGACACTTGACGCATGCCTTCAATACGGCAGGAGTCATCGCCAACGTTTCTGGATCGATATTGACATATACACAGCGCTCGCAGTGTTTGTTTACTTGCAAGGTCACATCATTGATTTTGATCTGTTTGCCCAGCCATTTGTCTTCCGCGAACGGCTCATCATCCTCCAGAACAACGACCAAATTCCCCCGAAAGCGTCGTGGATCTACCTGTTCTGCCCCAATCTGCCGCGCGATCTCTCTGAGAGATGCATCCGTGACCAGCAGAATGTGGTCTTCCCAGTTCACGCCGCCTTCTTGCGGACTACTAATCATCGGTGTAATGGAGCGCTTCGCCGTCTCCGCGACATGGGCAAAAAAAGTATCATCCCACGTATGTACACTGCCATCTCGAGCTTCAATCCGAATCGGCGGGTACGCTTCTTTTCCTGTCCCTTCGCTCATGCTGGCATGATACCCGATAAGAGCGGGCACAACATCCGCACTGAGATACTTACCTTGACGAGCATTATCCAAAAAATAATAGGCACGGTCTCCATACAAGCCAAATTCATCGACCGTACTTGATGATAGCTCTTCCCCTCGCATTCCTTTGACAGGATGACGGAAAATGGTCTGCAGTGTTCCTACTTTTTTCATTTGGTTCCCCTCCCCAACGCTTTCTCTATCCGGATATAAATGAATTACGAACCCGCCCCCAAAACGTCAGGCGCTTGTAGCGAGCGAATTTCACTTTGTCAGGTCCCACTCGGCAGCGAATGGAACACACATCTCTCCATACTGCCTGCTCGCGGTCTAGGCCGATCATAATCTCGGGATTCATGACGATCAGCTCTACTTCATGATGCTTCGGCAATACGAGCGAGCTATTAATCGTCCGATACGCTTGGTTATTGATCGAAGCGATCTCGGACAACTGAATCGCCTCAATGGACGGATGAACAATCGCTCCATCCACCGCCTTGTTGTAGGCTGTACTTCCAGACGGTGATGAAACGATCAAGCCGTCACCGCGAAATGTCTCCAGCTCATCGCCATTGATATAGACGCATGTCACCAAGGTTGACAGATTCGCATTACGCAAAACCATTTCATTCAACGCCCACTTTTCGTACTGCTTTCCATCTCTTGTGCTGATCCTGCATTGGACAGTCGGGTATTCCGCGATCAGAGGCTCATCGTTCATCAAACGCTCAACGAATTCGTCCAGCTCCTCGGGACGCCAGTCCGCATAGAAGCCCAGGTGACCCGTATGAATCCCCACATAGGACGGCTCGATCCCGTATTGATGGACGGCTTCCAAAAGTGTCCCGTCTCCCCCGATGGACAACACCATATCCGGTTGCTCACCTGGTCCCTTCACAAAGGTAAACGGGCTATTTGCTGCATGCAGCTTTTCCTTTAATGCTTGTTCCACTTCTCGTGTATAATCGTCATTTCGCAGTACAGTCGCAATCTTCATGCTGGTCTGCCCTCACTTTTATCCTTACAAGCGGTCAAATACGCTCTGTTGTTTGTCTTCACTATACCATAGGAAAAATCGACTTGCATAACACGTGTCACCAGCGGTCACTCTGAAAGGACTGCTTGCGAAATTGGGATAAACGTCTCTCTGTAGCTGGTGATATTTCCTGAGGAAGCTCATCCCAAGCAAAAAAGCGCATTTCCGCTACTTCTTTGTCATCCTTATGCAATTCTTGGCCAGGTGTGAGGTCGACATGATACAAGGCAATGTGGTCTCTTTTCCCTTCCCGCTCACTGTAAAACAGATGGCAGAGGGTAAGTCCGTCTGCTCGTATTCCGCACTCCTCCCACAACTCCCTGCGAGCCGCATCGCCAAACGATTCTCCTCGCTCTACCCCTCCTCCCGGCAAATACCAGCCATGGACATACGTATGCCGGATTAACAAAACTCCCTTTTCTTTATCCGTTACAATGATACGGACACCCAAGGTGAGAGGCTTGCGGATTTTCCAATACCATTTCGCCACTGTATGGTACCAGGCCATATTTCCACCTCGCTTTTTCCATGTGCTACCATTCTTTAGCCGCCTATATTTTCCCTGCCATAAACAAGAAAAAAACAGGCCTATCAACGGCCTGTCTCACGCGAGGCGATTCTCCAGCTCTTTGACAATCGCCTCTGCTTTTCGAATCCATCTCGAATCAATCTGGGCGTCCTTGTCTACCGGCTCTTGAAACTGATTCATCAAGCCCGAAGCGAGGGCCTCCGTGTAACCGATATCTTCCTCTACCCCAGTCTGGTACACATGTCGGATCACAAACGGCCGCCCGATTTCCAGCCAAGCATCCGGGCTATCGAGCTCGCCTTGCAATACTTTTACAGGCAAGCGCAAAAAGACCGTGTTTTTATCGTCCAGCGCCCGGTCGAAGTATCCTTGCTCATAATCCCAGTTGGATAATGTAAAATGCGGCTGAAGCGCTTCACGAAAATAGCCAAATGTTGCCCGCGTGCCTGGCAAGCTGCTGCTTATTTGTTTCATCGTCCATCCCTGCCTTTATTTATTCTGTGAGAAACGTCCACTGTTTTGTTCGTAGTGTGTGACAAAAGGTGAGGTTGTACTCTCACATCTACAAAAAGCAGCAAGCCTCCTAAGCCGTGATGGCCTTGAGAGGCTTGTAAATTCCCCACCATTAAATCAAGACAATCGTCAGGAGCGTAAACAGCGCCAATGGAATGATTTTACGTCCGTTCCGACATCTTTTACGTCTTCTTCTCCCTTGAACTCTTGGCAAAACATATGGCGGCGGGGGTGGTGGTGGCGGACAAAAAAATGGCGGATACGGCGGGTATGGTGGAAATGGCGATAGATTTTGCTCCCAAGGACTTACCTGCGGCTTCTGATCGCTATACGGGCTGACTTGGGGAGCGGGACGGTTACTGCTGCTGTACGGGCTGACCTGGGGGGCGGGACGATTGCTGCTGCTATATGGGCTGACCCGTGCGTTGTTGGAGCTGCCGAAAGGACTGATCTGATTGTATGGATTGTACTCATCGCCATAGGGACTTACCTGCGGATAGAATGGATTGTTGCCGCCATAAGGACTGAGATCGCCATAGGGAGGATAGCCTGCATACGGATTATAGCTCACATATTGGTAGTAATAATCAGGATATTGCCCCCATCCTCCATACGGCTGCTGACTGGCCACTTCCATTACTTGATAAGGATTGTAGTCCTCATAGTTCTCATACTCATCGAAAACTTCTTCTTCCTCTGCATCCTGGTCTACAACTTCTACGTATACGTTCTGATCATCATAATCGACGATGACGCCTTCAAACACTTGCCCGTCAATTGCTTCAATGCGCACTTTTTTCTCCACGTGCTCCTTGCAAATGTTGTGCACATTTTCTCGCATATCCTTTAACAGGCTGACAAATTGAATGTCAGCCTGATACAGGTTTTTCTCAGAATCAGACTGCATGGAAACTCCTCCCCTTCTGGTGTTTCTTTATTACCATATACAAGTGCCTATAGGGAGGTTACCGGAATCTGGGCGAGACTAGCCCAATTTACAGAAAGCGGGCAGGTAAAAATGGCAAAAGACGCTCCGTCTCCCCTTTTTCCACAAAGTCCGCCATCGATTTTGCAGTGACGGGAGAAAGCAAGATACCATTGCGAAAATGTCCACCTGCGATCGACAGGCCTTCCCAGCCAGGAACGGGTCCCAAGAGCGGTTTGCCATCTTGTGTCGCAGGTCGAAGTCCACCCCAAGCCTCCAGAAAGGTAGCGGAGTGTAGCGCAGGAACATACGGCATAGTCCCTTGCAGGATACTGGCTAAACCCGCCATTGTGACTTCCCGCTGGAAGCCACTCTCATCCTCAGTCGCACCAATGACAATTTTTCCATCCTTTTTCGGAGTGATGTAGCCTGTCGTTCCGAAAATCACCGTTCGCAATGGAATGCCCACGGACGAGACGGCCGCAATCTGTCCACGAACAGGGCGAATCGGCACGGAAACCCCAAGCATCTCCAGCATCATTCCAACCCACGCTCCCGAGGCAATCACTGTCTGTTCAGCACGCAGTGACCCTGTAGAGGTCTCGATCCCGACCACTTTTCCGCCTTTTACCGCAATGCCGCTCACCACGCAGCCAGATAGCAGCTTCACTCCTTGCAATTGGCAAGCTGTTGCCAAGGCGCGAAGAAGCATTCGATTGTTGATGTGTCCTTCGTACGGCGAATAGATGGCCGCTTGCACTTGGTCGGTCAGAAGCGGCTCTATCTCTTTCACTTGCAATGTATTCGAGAGCCAATGCACTGCATGGCCCGCTTCTTTTTGCCAACGGTACTTGTCTGCAAGCTGTTGGACTTCCTCCTCATTTAACGCGACGGTCAGCAGCCCCTCCAGGCTTAGCTGTACATCTCCGCCAGTCAATTCCTCCAGCTCTGCTGCCCATTCCGGGTATAGCGCAAGTGACTCCATGCCCAAATCGAGCATTGGTCCAGGTGCTGTGAATTCTTTCAAAGGAGCAAGCATTCCTGCGGCAGCAGAAGACGCCTGCCCTCCCCATTCACCCTGCTCGACTAGGGTAACGGTCATCCCGCGCCGTGACAGCTCGTATGCCAAGCTCAATCCGATAATTCCTCCACCCACTACCAGACAATCACTCATCTTTTTTCTCTCCTCACCAAGTTGACTAAAAACGTCTTGTACGTTGCTGTTGTGGCGTGGAGGAAACAGGAGAACACGCTCAGCTTCTAGGGCCACCCCCTGGGGGATTGACTGCACGACTCCATGCAAAAAGCGAAACCGCGTCCAAAGTAGTTCTTTCAGGATGTGTCTCAGAGGTGGACGCTTAAAGGCGTGTTTCGCTTTTTGCATTCCGTCTCGATCGGTTGCCCTAAGATCTTCGCTTATTTCTCCTGTTTCCTCTACGAGCTTTTTCGTTATTAAACGGTTTTGATAAGACTTAAAAGAATGAAGAATGCCATCATGTACGCCAGAGAAGAATATTTCCAGACGTAGCGACTTGTGGAGTCC
>NZ_PXZL01000020.1 GCF_003013405.1 Brevibacillus formosus
GATTATCAATGTAGGCTATCACATGCATGGGAGCCTGAGTCGGCAGCGTTTACTTCTCCACCTGGCGTATTGATATGCAAGATAACAAGGTCTGCCTGCTGCTTCTGTGCGTCAGCAAAAGCTCTGTGTAAAAAGCTCTCCAGCCCTCGCTCGATTGTGCTATCTACAGGAATCCAGACAGCTTTTTGATAGGTCTTGGCTGTTGTGGACGCGGGAGCAAGAAGCATGGTCATTCCCATAATCAGGCAAAGAAGTGAAAAAAGCAATCGCATGCGGCTTTTTACTAGCCTTGTTGCACTCATTGCATGTACCTCCTTTCCTTCTATCAGCTTCTACGTGTGTGCAATAAGGTATACGAAAGAGGGGGGCAATCGTTTCATATTTATTTCACATTTGGAAAAAAAGAAAAACCCAACCTTTACAGGTTGAGTTTTTCTGTTCGTATCTATATGAGGTGTTACTCTCGTCTACGATGGTAGTTCCTCAGATACAATCTTTTGCACGAGGTTTCCGTCTGCTCTGCCTTTCACTTTCGGCATGATCGCACCCATCACTTTGCCCATCTCCTTTTTGGAGGAGGCATTGGTAGCTGCGATACCTTCCCGAACGATATCACGAATTTCGTCTTCGCTAAGCTGAGCGGGTAAGTAAGCGGAGAGCACGTCGATCTCTTCGCGCGTTTTCGAGGCAAGTTCCACGCGGCCTGCCTTCTCAAATTCGTGGAGGGATTCACGGCGTTGTTTTAACTCACGAGTCAAGATGGTCAGCACTTCGTCTTCAGACAAAAGTCTGCCCTTGTTAATCTCTTCGTTCTTTAATGCGGCTTTCACCATGCGAATAACAGAGAGTTTTAGAGCAGCTCTGTCCTTCATTGCTTGCTTCATATCTTGATCGAGTCGCTCCATTACACTCATGATGAGCCCTCCGTCAATTAAAACTTGCGCTTGCGAGCTGCTTCGGATTTCTTCTTGCGCTTGATGCTAGGCTTCTCAAAGTGGCGACGTTTACGCAGTTCCGCCATCACCCCGGATTTTGCGCTTTCACGCTTGAAGCGGCGAAGTGCGCTATCCAAAGACTCGTTTTTCTTGACTCGAATTTCTGCCATTTGTCTTCCCTCCCTCCGCTAAAACCGTGGGACGCCTGAGTCGAACGTACGAACAGACTGTCACACTTCATTATAGGATAATTGACTAAAGAAGGTCAACCTTTAGTTCAATTTTATTCGTAAAAACCGGACAACAGGTGATAATGGATGTGGAAAACCTCCTGTCCACCCTCTTTGCCGCAGTTGTTAATCAGGCGAAAGCCTGGTAGCTCCAGCTTTTTCGCCAAGAGTTGTGCTACATAGTGGATATGCCCGATCAGCGGCAGATCCTCGGCGCTTACATCCATTAGCGTCGGAATTGGCTTACGCGGGATGATCAACAAGTGAACGCGTGCTTTTGGTGCAATATCGTGGATGACAATGACGTGCTCGTCCTCATACTCGATACGAGCAGGAATTTCACCGTCCATGATTTTGGTAAAAATGCTTTTTTCCATGGGAGACTCCTTTCTTCCTCTGTATGTGGATAGTTATGTATGTAAGAAATGATCGTATCACATTCCCTCACTTTTGTCTTGCGGCGCTACCTAACGCATGGTAGCATGACTTCGAGGTTACTACTGGATCATTAGAAAACTTGGCTTTGCCAAGCTTTTTGTGAAGCCTTAGTTGAACTTATATCGATATGAACTTCTATAAATTCATATCTACCAAGAAAAAGGAGTTCGTGCAGATGAAACCAATTGCACTGGATCAGGCAGCAATCAAAGCAGAAGGGATTTTGCTCGCTGGTTCCCCAGGGCTTGCCTTGTCATCCGTACACTTTGATACCCGCGAGCTGACTGCGGGATCTTTGTTTGTAGCGCTGACAGGCGGCGCACGGGATGGACATGATTTTTTGTTACAAGCAGCTGAACAAGGAGCTGTAGCTGCTCTCGTTTCGAATCAGGAGAAGATTCCTGCGAACTTGCCAAACGGTTTTGGATTAATTCTTGTCAATGATACACTGCGTGGCTTTCAAAAGCTGGCTGCCGCTTATCGAAAAAGCTTTTCGTTCCCTCACATCGCCATTACCGGAAGTATCGGGAAAACAACCGTGAAGGACATCGTGGCACATGTACTTGCGAGCCGTTCGCCTGTATACAAGACGTATAAAAACTTCAACAACCACATCGGTGTACCTTTGTCGTTATTGCAGATGGAAGAAAAACATCAAGCTGCCGTACTGGAGCTCGGAATGAACCACGCCGGGGAAATCGATCTGCTCGCTTCGCTGGTTCAGCCTGACATTAGCGTGATTACATTTATCGGAGAGTCCCATATTGAATATTTTGGCACGCGGGAAAAAATCGCTCTCGCAAAGGCGGAGCTGCTTCCTCATACCGCTCTTGACGGGCTCGTGCTGCTCAACAAGGATTCAGAGTATCTACGGTTGATAGCCCATCTGTATCCAGGTGACATCATGTACTACTCTGTTAATGAGAAGGCGGATATTTGGGCAGAGGAAATCGAAACAGTTGAGGGTGGGACCCGCTTCAAAGTGTGCTTTGCCTCCGGGGAGCATTTCGAGGCATTCCTCCCGCTCCACGGCCGCCACAGTGTCCTGAATGCACTGCCTGCTGTCGCGATTGCCAAGAGACTCGGAATGGATACGGAACAAATCGCTCACGCCTTGTCCACCGTTCAGCTCTCCGCCATGCGGTTTGAGCAAGTTGACTCCAAGCACGGTACTGTGTATATCAGTGATGCGTACAATGCCAGCCCCGTCTCCATGGAAGCTGCCGTACGGACGTTTGCTGAGCTGTACCCTGAGCGCGCAAGAGTCGTCGTGTTAGGTGACATGTATGAGCTCGGTCCAGAAAGTGCGGCTATGCACGCGGGCGTCGGAACCTCCATTCAAGACATCGCTGAGCGCTTCGAGCTGCTTGTGACAATTGGTGAAGATTCACGTCATCTCCATGATGCTTATTCGGGGAAAAAGCTGCACTTCGCGACCAAAGCAGAGGCGTTGGCTGCTCTACTGCCGCTGCGGGATGAAAAACATGCCTTTTTGTTCAAGGCTTCAAAAGGTATGTCTTTATGGACGCTAATTACTGATCTGGAAGGTCACGAATAATAGAAAGAGAACAGCCGCCTCTCGTTTCATACGGGAGACGGCTTCTTTTTTTATCGCAGTTCAATGACATTGTTGTAAGGACTCAACTTTTCACGCGAAAAAGCGCTATAGTGGATCGATGCGAGATCAGCTACATAGTACGACTTCCCATCCTTCGCCCAGCCGATGATGCGATGATTGTCACTTAAATGATAATAGCCAGGCATTCCCTTGTCAGGAGAGCCGAATGGATAGCCGCATTTCGTGACTTGTTTGCATGATTGCATGTACATATACGAATCCTGAGAGTTGGAAGTACGAGCGTACTGTTCTACTGCCATCTGATGCCCTGATGGCGACCAAACAATCTTGTCCAAGTAGCTCTCAGTGAACACGGAATCTTTCAAATTAATCTTTTTCCCTGTCTGCAAATCCAGCATGTATTCTTCAGTAGTAGTCCGCACATAACGATACTTCATATCGTTGGAGTAAGAAGGGAACGCCGTCATGTTATGATCGTATTTCAAGCCAGTCGGTAAGTCTAACTCCTTGTATGCGGTTTGCGTTTTGTAAAACAGCTTTTTCGAATTTGGCATCCAGTAATACATTTCTTCGTCTGTTCCACTTCGCCACTCATACTGGTCATTCTTTTTCATTTTGAGTGTAGGCAGGTGTTGCAAGTACAAGTGGCCGCTTACTTTGGTATTGGAAGAGAGCATGTCCATCCGGGTGAACGCCATGTACTGTTCATCCGGTGAAACGGAAAAATCAAGGACGGGATACTGAGCGGCTGCCGGGACGAGTACTGTTTTTTTGCCGTCTGGCAGACTGAGCTTCACGACACCGCCATTTTCACGAACGTAGAGCGCATCCTGCTTCGGCGACCATTTGCCATAGCCGGATAGCTGCGTCATCTTTTTGGTTTGCATATCGTACAAGTAAGGTATGGTTTTGTCTGCTTTCCCGTATCCGATTCTCTCCCCGTATACAAACCGACCCGATGGCGACATGCTCGCTCGGTGGATCAAGGGCATGTTCGTTACGTTTTTTGTAACCTTTCCATCTACCGTTACTTTATAGATGACGACTGGCTCTGGCTTACGAGGGTCTGCCTGCGCAGGAGCTGAGGCATTGATTTGTCCAGGGATAACGATTCCTAGCAAGGAAAACAGCAAGTATGAGAGTAATAAGCGTTTTTTCATCGAAGGTCCCCCCGAATAAGTGATCAATACGTAGACGCATACTGGAGGCATTTGGTTGCCTGTAGGATGAAAAAAAGATCGGAAGCAATCCCTCGCTCCCGACCTTTTTTCACTTACGGACTAACAGCATACCCTTCCGTAGCCATTCTACCTCTTCCGCTAACACAAGCTTGGGATTCTGACCAAACCATTCGATAGAACCAAAATAATCCGTATCTGCAATCTTCTCTAAAATAGGCCTGTAGTCTACAACACCCTCACCGAGTGGTACCATTCCCTCACGATCGCCGTTAGGGGCATATACATTATGCGGAGCGAATACCGGCAGATGATTCGATGAGGAGATATTTTTCAAATGATAATGTGCCACCCACGGCTTCAATAGTTCGTAGCTGTCGATTGGATCAGCACCTGATTCCCAGACATGAAGAAAATCAAGATTAATTTTTAGCGCAGGATGATTGACTTCCTGCAACAGAGCAAGTGTAGAACTCATGTGATCTGTTAGCGTATTCGGATGTGTTTCGACCAAGAGCTGAATTCCGTGTTCCTGACACATCTGACATAAGATGTACAAATGATGGACATAACGTGCCCGCTCTTCTGGGCCAACCTCCTTACTCGCCTTCTGTCCGGCGAACGTCCTGATTTGCTTTACATTTAGCCATTTCGCCAGTGAAATCAGCCTTTTTGCTTTTTCCAGTGTACGATCAAATCCAGATGAGGTCGCAATGTCCAGATAGTCGCTAAGCATAGAGATACTCATGCCTTGCTCCCTGAGTATTCCTAGCTGTTCCTCCATCTCTATTCGATCATGATCGTACAGATCTTGGGCGTGAATTCCCCACAACTCGATTCCATCAAAATGATGACGATGAGCAAACCGGACGATATCAGCAAACGAAATCAACTGGTGGCGAAAAGTGATTGTGCACAATGAGAGTTTCATTCGACCTTTACCTCCACCCTTTTTCGTCTACAGTAACGAGACTTTTATCCATTTGGGTCCACAGAACAAACTGACGTTCCAACTCTTTTTTCACTTCAAGTTCAATCAGATCAATCTCTTCTAACGCCTCAATAATCGGAGGTAACAACGCCATATTCTTGGTCATCGCCATTTTGACAGACAAGTACTGGGCTGTTGTAAAACCTTGGTAGATGTCCTCCACTTTATATGCGATTCGCAAAAACTCATCACGATGGTATTGCAGGTAATCTTGGAGGTAGAGAAATGCATACTCGTAGCTGTATTTACGGATCGCAATCACTTTTACCTGAGTCACTGCTGGGAGTAACATGTCCAAGTTGTATCCATTGCGCCCTTCTGCCATGTCTGTAATCAATTGCTTCAACTCAAGGGTAAATGGATTATGATCACGTTTTAGTGTGTCGTAGAAATAGTCGTGGATCATCTCAAAGGTCGGTTCCTTAATATCACTTGCATCCACCATAAAACCGCCACCAAACGGATTTTCCAAGAAGGCTTTGATCACCGTCTCCTTCTTCACATTGCCCTCCCAACGAAAATCCGGGTCAAACATAAACCACTCATCTTCGTTCTCCGTCTTTGAAATCATCAAAAAATGCGGGAATGGCTTCAACGCAAACTTATTATCTCGTTCTGGCACCAGCGACATGTCTATTTGAACAAGGACAAACTGATCCTCGGTACGCTTATCAATGAGCTCTAAGAACATGTCTAGATTGGAGGCTTTATCTTGGGAATGATCATACCATTCTGTTACTTTCGCTCGAAAAAGTCGTTCATATCCCTTGATGATCTCCTCATGGTTATCAATGTAATAGGTGACCACACCTTGATCCGTAATAGAGTACTCGGCATCCCATATGCCAAAGTAATAGGGACGGTAATCAATCTTTGTGCGGCGCTTAATCACTTCGCATAGGCATGAAATAATGCAATGAACCTTAACCATTTGTATCCCCCACTCGATGTTTGTTTAGACGCTAATTCGATACATGCTGCGGTTCCAGCTGTTCTACAAAAGTAAGCAGTGATCCAACCGTTTGGAAGATTCGCGGATCTAACTCATGAGCAGGTACAACCAATTTTAAATCTTCCTCAATATAAACAATCAGTTGCAAGAGCATAATCGAATCAATGTGTAGATCTTCATTCAATCGCATGGACTCCTCTAGCGTGAGGATATGCGATAATTTTAATTTTTCGGTCATGATCGTACGGATTTGCTCGATTCTTTCTGTTCGTGTCATTTGCTGATCGTCTCCGTTTCTAATAATCGACGGCTGATTTTTCCTGTGGCTGTTTTAGGAATGCTCGTCACACATTGGATCTCGAAAGGGACTTTATAGCCTGGCAAACGATCTTGGCACCATTCCCTGATTTGTTCAGGAGTAGCTCCTCCCTCTGTAATAACTTGCGCCTTTACAATCTCTCCCATCACAGGATGACGTCCACGATACACGACCACTTCTTTTGTCCCACTCATTTTCAAAATGACGTCCTCGACCTCTAAAGGAAATACCTTTAAGCCAGAGACGTTTATCACATCATCCATCCTTGATACAAATTGAATATGTCCTTCTCCTGTCCAGAAACCTAAATCCTGCGTCGCTATTTCGTTCTGTCCATTCCAAATCTTAATTTCATCAGGTTTTTTTTCATTTTCGCCTGCTGTCATTGTTACATGGGAAAGGGGAACCCCCAGATCTGTATGCGTCCGCATCTGTTTACTCATACTGACACACCCCGCCTCGGAGCATCCATATTGTTGCATCAAGATGTCGCTCATGCCTTGCAGCTTTAGAAACAAGCCTTCTGGCATTGGAGCGCCAGATGTCATTAACCTGTGAAAGCGTACCTGCTCTCGTGTAAAGCTGGATAAGATGTGATAAAAGACTGGCAGACCATAAACAATATGCTGAGGAGTATCTTGGATCACTTGCAAAGCAAACTTCGGATTTTTGTGCGTCACAATCGAAGGCTTACTTCCCCGTTCCAGTGCTGCCAAAACGCCACATATCAATCCATACGAATGTGTCACTGATGCCAGCACGATCGGGGTTAACGCTTCCTCACCCTGGAACAACTGGTTGTAGGCATGAATTTCTGTTTGGATATCATCCCAACTTCTCCCGATTAGCTTCGCATCCCCCGTAGTACCTGAGCTATATTGGTAGAGCGATGGTTTTTCGCTCTGTTGTTTATCCATGATAGACAAGAAGTGCTTCGTCTCCTTATAAACAAGCCCATAACACCTTGCCTTCACTGCCATTTGATAGGCTGTTTCCATCGGGGTTTCCCCATGAATTAACAGCACCGAGCCATTATGCTCACGTAAATATTGAACAAGACTAATCACGTCAATTGGGTCAGCTATGCAGACGGCGTACCTCTTTCCTTCTGGTTGTCGAAAATGATCCATGCTTTCTAATCCTTGCTTATGTCTCTCCAATTCATGCACAGAAATCTCATTTTGATTCACTATTAACATGCTGGTAACCTCCCACAGCCATGGAATGAAGCCTTTTCCTTGCCTCGAACAAAGGATTGGGAACTTCATGTAAATGGTAGTTCTCGCTTGTTGCATATAGCTTTTTCTTGGTTAATTTCTCTACCTGCACGCTTGGAACAAACAGATCAAATCGCTTAAATCGCTCCGCCAATTCTGGGAATCGTTGCTGGTGACCCTCCAATACCTGAACGGCCATCTCCCAGAATTGCTCTTCGGTATATCCGTAATGTTCTTCCAATAGCCGTGCGAGTTGCCCCAGATTGATCAGAAATAAAGTCTCCAATGTCAAATCTCTGACTGTTGATGTTTCATTCATGTGAAACATCACATCATCGGGCTTTGTTGCGTAATATTCATGCACTTCCGCGAAGTTCGGGCATTTGTCTGGCTCACTCAAGAACGGTTGGCAAAAAATCAAATCTTCATGAAAATCCTTCAATGCTACCCGAGTAGGGACTCCATCCCGATGCACCAAGATCATATTCTGCGCGTGGGTTTCCATAGCAATTCCGTGTTTCACGAGTATATGAACGACTGGCAACACACTGCTTTCCAATAATCGTGCAAGCCAATTCTCTAGCCCTTGCTCACGAATCCAACGATCAATGAATGGCACCCCATCCACCTCTATAGCCGCTAATACGTTATAAGGAACCGCATCTTCTCCCGCTTCGAGATGAGGGAGGAGACTTTCTCTCCACATGCACCCAATTACCCCGAACGTAACCATTTCCACCAGCTCAGAAGCAGGGGGAGGATCGTATGCCACTGCCGCAAACTCTTGGAGCATGATCACCTTTTGCACGTCTCGTAAATACGAATCTGCGTCCGTAATCCCCTTGAGCCACCTCGAAACAATGGGTGCGCTTGCCAGTGAATGGGGGGTAAGATGACGTGGCGCTGAAGTATTCACTACGTTAATCGAGAGCTTAAGATACGGTTTATGCGGATTACTTTTGTTAGCAAAGGTGCGGATGGATTGTTGTGGACGATGACCATCAGAGCCTACGCCTAGCACAATGATCTCTTTGCAATGGATATCGTCCAGAAATCCAGGCACGATATGATTACGCCACTGCCATGGATGGACAGGAACGAAGGCATATTGATCAGGATCGCATCCATGATTGACGATGATTTGTTGAAAGGCTTCTTTTTGTTCTCGCCCTATTTCTTCCAAAAGGAGGTCATCGAAATTTCTCCCTTGATCAATGGACACTTGCGAATATTGTTTTTTAATCGCTAACCAAAGAAAATGAACTTCCTGCTTAAATTCAGGACCATAGGCAAAATGATCTACGTAGGTAAAGCCAACACGTGATTTATAGCTAGGGTGGTAAGGATGACCGTCCATCAGATCACCTTCCAGCTCATCGTACGATTTGCCCTGCATCCGAATATCATTTTGTACTCGATAGTATTGAGACAATGTATCCTTTAACAACGTTTGTTCCAGATCATTGGCAAATAGCTTCAGTCTATGTTCATCGACCGTATTCATTCGAAAGACTTCCACTAAAAAACGAGTGAGGGATATTGCTTCTGATTCTTGTTGTACAGCTCCGCTTTGATCGTAAACAACACGAGAGACAGGGTCCTTCCCTAAACGAACAAGCCCAAAACTAGCACTCCTCCGCCCTCGGCAACGATAGCGAACAGGCAGATCACCCTCATCAAGCCCGTGTAGGGTGTAAGTCGTCTCTTCACCCTCTTGCAGGGTCTCAGGAATCAAAATTCCTTCATATAACAAAGACTCGATGCATTGTCGAAACACCCGTCTTCTCACCTGCACGTACTGTGTCGAGTGAAGTGCCTCTTCAATCGAGAAATCTTGTATTGTTAACTCCATACCTTATCCTCCAAGTCTCTTCAAGCTAGATGCAGTAAGCTATCCAAAAGCATGCAGCCCTGCCTTTTCGGCCTGCTTTACTTTTGCTAAAGGATTATCTATGTAAACAAAAACAGATGATCTCTCTTCCGGTTGGGTTAATTCATCTAGATCATAGAAGCGCGTGAGCAGATTCGCCTTACACGGAAGCTGTTCGCGCGTAAGCAGATTCTCTAAAAACTTCGACGCCTCGCGATTCATTGGTAAAAACTCCGTCAGAACCTCGTGCATCTCTGCCAACAAGATTTGTTCGTCAATTAAACCTTCCGTTCCAAATCCGTTAATGAGTCCAAACATATGGTTAAAAATCATATAATAGGTGATTCGCTCATCTACAAGATGGTCTTTGTAAATGTTCTTACTCGCCTTGCCAATCCCAGGCAATTCTGCCTCTAATGCTTCTTGCATCGATTCTGAGAAATAGTAGCCTTGATTATCACGATAAAAGAACTGATCGGGGTATCCGTCGCTAAGAGTGACCACACTATTTTGTTGATGGGCTTCCAAGCCGATTCCGTACTTTAGATAAAGCCATACCATTGGTTTCAATGAAATGTCTATATACCGCTTAAACCATTCCAAACTAACGACTTCCAGTGCCTTCCCTTCTTTTTGTGCCAGATGGTGGATGATCGTTGCCAACCTACTCTTGTACCCAGGAAGTGGATCTTGCACGAGTGCCGCGATTTGCGTGACTTGCTCTGCCTTACTCCCCATAAAGGGATTATCACGCAGGATCACTTCAAATCCCGTTTCTTTCGCGTGATCCAACGTGATCGTGATGTAAGCCGGATCAGAGATAAAGCCAAAGCCTGGATATATGCGACTCACTTCACCGATCCCTGTTTCAAAGAGTTGCTTCGCCTCCAAACCGATCTCCATCTCACTTAACTTGTTGATCCGTAAAGAATTCGTCACTTTGATTGGGACGGACAACTTGAGCATGTATTTCTTCTCAGGATGATAAACCGTTCGAAGAGACGATGTCGCCATATACTCCTCACCTGCTGGCCCCAGGTATAGAAGCAACCCTTTCTCGATCAAGGATTGTACGGCTACCTGTTCGAGCAACCATTCTGCTTGAAGCGGATGAATCGGGACGATTGAAAATGATGGATCGACATCAGATATCGAAGGAAACTCATCCTTCAGTAATTGCGTAGCGGACTCTTTTAGCCCAGATTTTTCGTGAACAATCGACGGATGGGCAGCAAACAAGTGGAGTTGAAACTTCCCGCAACACTCGGGTGCATACAACGCTTGCTTGGCCTCAGGAATTCCCTGCTGGCTCTTCGGGGTTGGATGGAACAAATGACCGAACAAAAGCGCCTGCTCTGCTTCGATGAAACTTTGTTCCACGCCATATAAAATCTCTGCGTTATTTTGGCGCGTCCGAACAAATTTCTCAATGCTTTGGCAGCTTTGAATCATACGCAAGACTAATTCATCTGGAACGGCATTTTCCCCATGCTGAAGCGTTAGTTCTTTAATCAAAAGAACCGCTAATGTCAAATAGTCCGCCTGAACGAAACGAGAACAGTCACCACTTCGGTAGCAAGCTGGATAATGAAACAGGTGCCTGCCTGTCACCGAATGATATTTGACACCGACATAGAGGGAAATCCCCTGATGCGGGAGTTCGCAATGAAGGTACGTACCTGATGTACTCGGCTGTATAATTTTCGTTAGCTGCTTCGTAATCTCGTCTTTCCGATTGATCCACTCGCCCCTACCTGTTTCTCGGAGATAACAATTGAGAAAGCTCTGCATCGTTGCATGCTCTGCGATATGCTTGACTACGAACATGTTACCTCTCCTCTTGCTTGATCCAATTTTTTATCCAAGCATTGTGACTTACATAATTGGTAAAACGTCCCATAAATAATGTAAACGATTATCATTCTCATTTCAAGTCATAATATTCTTCTTATACAGTTAGGAGACATGCGCTGATCAAAGTGAGTTCCTCCATCCTACATAAAAAAGAAAAAAGATGCCGATTCATCAGCATCTTTTTCTCATGATTATTCCAACTCTTCCGCATCTACGACGTTGCGACCTTTATCCGCATGTCGCTCGATTGCGAGTTGTACCAGACGATCGATCAGCTCGCTGTAGCTCACACCCGCTGCTTGGAAGAGCATTGGATACATGCTAAACGGCGTAAAGCCTGGCATCGTATTCACTTCGTTGATATAGAGCTTGTCGTTTTTCTCATCCCAGAAAAAGTCTACACGTGAAAGGCCAGAGCCATCGAGTGCTTGGAATGCTTGCTTGGCTATTTCCGCGATTTGTTCGGATACATGCCCGGGAACGATGGCAGGAATGGAGAGTTCTGTTCCCGCCCCCTTGTACTTGGCTTCGTAATCGTAAAATTCTTTCGCGGCAATGACTTCCCCAACGACGGATGTCATCAGCTCTTCATTCCCCAAAACGCCAATCTCCAATTCACGTGCTTGAACGAACTCTTCCACAATCAATCTGCGGTCAAACTTGGCAGCTACCTCTAATGCGTGCTTGAGCTCCTCACGATTTTTCGCTTTGTTAATCCCTACACTGGAGCCCATATTGGCCGGTTTGACGAAACACGGATAGCCGAGGTCACGCTCGATCCGATCCATGACATCGTCCTGGCCTTTTTCCCATTGCGAGCGCAGCAAGCCTACATATTTCACTTGCGGAAGTCCAGCCTGTGCAAAGACGGTCTTCATCATCCATTTATCCATTCCGACAGCGGAAGCCATTACTCCGGTTCCCACGTACGGGATATTCGCCAATTCCAACAGTCCCTGGATCGTCCCATCTTCGCCAAATGGTCCGTGAACCACAGGGAAAACAACATCCATTTGCTCATTCATGGCAAACAGCGAGCCTGACTTGCTTGTTACTGCCAGCTCTTGCCCTGTCTCTGTTGCCTCGGTAATAGCTGGCGTTTTTGCCGATAAGCGCAACGCTTCGATCTTATCCGGCAGTTGACCTGTCAGTCTTTCTCCAGTCACCCAAGATCCATCCAATTGAACATACACAGGTGTTACCTCATATTTATTTGCATCTACAGCCTGCATAATGGACATGGCCGTACGCAATGAAACTTCATGCTCTGAGGATTTTCCTCCATAAATAATGCCCAGTCGAATCTTTTGATTTCCCATCTGTGTCATGCTCCTTTCCCCTCCGTACGAAAACGGAGAGTCTACCCAGTTTCTACTCTCTCCTATGCTATGCAAAAGCCCAACATCTGCTCTATTTACCGGGCCGAGCCCGTCATTTAGCATACACAAACCAAACGCCAAAAACAAGAGAAGCAAGTATCACCTGCTCACGTTTTTTCTCATACCATATAAATAAAATTCCTGTCATGGAGCTATTTTTGGAGGGATTTCCATGAGAGATTATTTACTGTACTGCACGTACTGCTCTTCTTACACATTATTGCACAGCTACGATAAGGACAGCGGTTCTTTCTTGGGGGAATATTCCCTGCTGCATAACAACTACACCCGTGACCCAATCGTCTTAAACAAATTTCTCCTCGCCCATCTCGGTCACACCATCCGTACCATTCCCTCTAAAACGGATGATTACCGCCATATCATCTGCAATGCCTCACATTTTTTGGAGGATGATATTGATAAGTACGTGGAGGAAAGTCAGCAGCGGGCTAAGTTCAAGGAGCGTGATCGGAAAAGCGAACGGGAAATTGGTCAGGTACAGCTATATCTGATCGAGCATCTCTTGACCCACGAGCTTCAGAACTTAAGCCAGGCCCGTGCTTCTACCCCCGCCGAAGGACAAGTCTTTTTAGGCAAGGAACTGGGGTTCAAGCAGGCTCTCGAGCTCGTCAGGCGTGTAAAAAATGACAGGCAATTGTCATGAGCACTTATTTCTTTATTCGAAATGATTCACATTCTTTGTGCAACTCTTTCCGCTCGTCGCGCGTATAAAAAGAGAGACGATACAAGCGGGGGGAAAGAACATGTTTGAATACAAATTCGTCCGAGTTGAGCTGTCCTCTTTTCGACGCCAACCAAAAGAAGATTATCAGACCGTTGTCCACGAGCACGCCAAGGAAGGCTGGCGTTTGGTGCAAATCTTTGCTCCAAGCATCGGGGGCGATGGTATGGCCAAATACTTCGAATTGATTTTTGAAAAACCAAAGTCTTAAATCAATCTGAAACCGAAAAGAAAAACAGCGCCGTTCTTAAGCGGACGCTGTTTTTCTTTTCCTCTATCGACGGTCTCTTACTTCAAAGATGGCAAATTTCAAGTAATGGGCCTCATCAGCCCCACTGATTTGCGGGTGATCCTTGCCCGCTCCTCGCCATTCAATCAGGCGCAGTATCTTTTTCGCATCAACCGCTGCCTCTTGAATCGTTTGCAGGAACAGCTCAGGTGACATATGGTACGAGCAAGACGCGGTAACGAGAAATCCGCCCGGACGAACGAGCTTCATCCCATTTAAGTTAATGTCTTTGTAACCGCGGCAAGCGCCTTTCACTGCTCCACGCGATTTCGCAAAAGCTGGCGGGTCAAGAATAACCACATCCCAGCTCTTGCCTGCCTCTACATTTTCACGCAAGTAATCAAACGCATTGGCCACCACAAAATCAACGCGATGCAAAAAGCCATTAAGTGTAATGTTTCGCTTCGCTGTTTCGATAGCGTGATCGGAAATATCGAGAGCTGTCACTTTTTTCGCACCGTGCTTGCAAGCATTCAGGGTAAAGGAACCGGTATGTGTAAAGCATTCCAATACTTCAGCGCCATCCCAAAACGGATTTTTGACCACTTTACCGCGCTTGTCTACAGGCACCTGCTTTGTCTCGCCGTCTACTTCCATGCTCGTCAGGGAAATGCCGTGCTTTTCGCCCCAGCCTTTCATCAATGGCGCAATGGAAGCCCGATTTTCCCGCTGATCATAGAAAAAGCCGGTCTTTTGCCCCTCTACGATATCGACATAGTATTTCAATCCATTTTCTTCGATCAATACCTCACGCGGACACTCTCCGTACAGGACTTCTTTGCCCTGTGTCAGCCCTTCCAGTTCACGTACAGGTACATCATTGCGCAAATAAATACCGGTCGGTGCAAATACCTCTACAAGTGCATCCCGAATCCAATCGATGCGCTTTTCCATCCCCAATGAGAGGACTTGGACCACCAATGTATCTTCGTAGCGATCGACGATCAGTCCTGGCAAAAAGTCTGCTTCCCCGTAAATAACACGGCAAGCACGCGGGTTGTCCACAAATCTTGTCCGGAATTCTGCCGCCTGCCTGATTTTGCGCAAGAAAAAGTCGTAGTCGATCTCTTCCTTTTGGTCGTAGCTCAAAATGCGCACGATCATTTGTGAAGCTGGGTTGATGTACCCCTTTGCCAAAAAATGTCCTTTGTGATTGGTGACCTCGACGATCTCACCTGGTTCTACATCCCCTTGAATTTCTAATACCTCTGATTGAAAAATCCACGGATGTCCTACTTCTAGCCGCTTTTTCCGATGTTGATTCAATAGCACACGTGCCATGCAGCTATTCCTCCTCTTGTCATGCTTGCCCTTGTACAGGCATAGCGTTATAGTAACTTGCTAAAAATGGACAGGGAGGAACGTATCTTGTGATAGTCTCCATCCTCGCCCCTTTTACCTTTGGGCTCACGTTTTTTCTTTTCGGTATGTACGCCATGCGCTCCGGCTTTCAAAACCTCGCCGGCAAAAAAATGGAAGAATGGATGGGGCGCTTTACTCGTACCCCACTCCATAGCTTCTGGATTGGTCTCTTCGCTACTTTTGTCTTGCAAAGCTCTAGTGCGGTAACCGTCCTGACGATTGGGCTGACGAACGCAGGCATCATCCAGTTCACACAAACCGTCGGCATCATTTTGGGAACCAATCTGGGCACGACAGTGACAACGGAGCTGGTTGCACTCAAGCTCGAGTCCTTTGCTATCCCTATGCTCCTCATCGGAGTGGCTCTATGGCTAATGCCGCGCCGAAACATTCGTTGCATCGGTCTCGTTGTCGCCGGCTTCGGACTGATCTTCCTCGGAATCGATACATTGAAAGTCATGGCGAAGCCTTTGGAGCAGTCTGAAACGTTTCGTTCGCTTTTTCTGGAGAGCAGCCATTCCATCTGGATCGGATTGATTACCGGGATCATTTTCACCGCTCTCATCCATAGCGGTTCTGCTACGACCGTGATCACAATGGGCCTGCTCAGTCATCAAATTCTTTCGATGGAAACGGCACTCGCTATCGTTTTGGGCGCGAATGTCGGAACTTGCTTTACCGCTGTCATCGCTGCTATTGGTACAAATACAGCATCCAAGCAGGTCGCATGGTGCCATACGCTCTTCAACGTCGCAGGCGCGATAGTTTTTTTACCGTTTCTTTCCCAGCTTGCCCTCGTCAGTGCATTTTTAACGGATAGTCCTTCTATGCAGATCGCCCATTCACAGACGATCTTCAATCTCGTCTGCTCGTTGGTCGCGCTGCCATTTGTCCCGCAAATAGCCCGGTTTATTCAATGGCTGATCCCTGATAAGCGTCGTCCTACTGACCTTACCTTTAGAAAGAAAATGGTATCAAGTAGATGGAAGTAATGACGCCCGCCACGATCATAGCGACACTGGACGCTGCCGTTTGAACAGGAGAAACGCGATTCAAGCTAGCCGTACCAATAGCGTGTGCACTCGTACCGATAGCGATCCCGATTGCCCAATCATCGGTGATTTTCCCCCATTTGAGAACAGGACGGGCAATCATGACACCGACCATCCCCGTCAATGCGGTAAAAAAGGCTGCAAGCGCAGGTTCCCCACCGATGGAACGACTCAGCTCCAACGCAATCGGGGTGGTCACGGATTTACTGAGCATGCTTTTGTATACGAGCTCATCTGAACCAAGACACCAATGAACCGCCATAACGACGATGATTGCAACTGCACAGCCTGCACATACACCAAGCAAAACACCGCGCCAAATATGAGCAAACTCCTTGATCTGTTTCGCCAGCGGAATAGCGAGTGCCACCGTTGCAGGGCCGAGCCAAAAGGAAATCCACGATCCTCCGGCAGCGAACGCCTCCCAATCACCGCTAAACGCCCACCACATAGTCCAGACCAAGATCACCGCCACCAAAAGAGGCTGCAACCGTTGGAATCGAGCATTGATCATGGTTGCGCCTTTGTACCCTGCTATCGATACCAAAATGGCGAGGAATTGACTAAGCATCCAACGTCCTCCCCTCTTGCGGCAAGGACGATTCTGATTTTTGTTTATGATGCTTCAAATACCATTGTACAACCACGCCAGTTACAAGCATGACTAGCAATGGACCGAGAACCATCGATAGTATGATTGGCAATGGGTTTTGCGTAAATACGTTCAAATAGGAAGCAACTCCGACAATGATCGGTACGAAAAAGAGCAACATATGTCGGATCAGAAAAGTACCCGCTTGTTCCACCCAATCCATTCGTATCCATCCCATACACAGTCCCAATGTTAACAGCAGCATTCCCACCAGGTTACCGGGCAGGGGAATATGCAGCCATTTACTCGCAGCTACGCCTACCCCATAAAAAGCCAACAGGATGACGATTCCTTTAACAAATTTCATTTTGCTAATCTCCTCCCCGCTCCCTATCCTCTCTCTATAGGAACTTCAGCATGCAGGACGGAAAAAGCCCGGCCTTACCTCGGCCAGGCTTTCCTTTGTATTAGTATCCGCTGCCTGTTGTTTTTGCTCCAGTTACAATGGAAACACCGGAGCTTGTACCGATACGGCTCGCTCCTGCTTCGATCATCGCAACCGCTGTTTCACCGTCACGAACGCCACCAGACGCTTTTACGCCCACATTTGGTCCTACGGTTTTACGCATCAGGGCGATATCTTCAACCGTTGCTCCACCTGTTGAGAATCCTGTGGAGGTTTTTACGTAATCAGCACCAGCTTCTACGGAGAGCTTGCACGCAACTACTTTTTCTTCTTCGGTCAAGAGGCAAGTTTCCAGAATCACTTTCAAGAGAATATCGCCAGCGGCTTGCTTCACAGCAGCGATGTCTTTTTTGACAGTTTCCAGGTCGCCGGATTTGAGGGCACCTACGTTCAGTACCATATCTACCTCAGTCGCCCCGTTTGCAATCGCATCGCGGGTTTCGGCTGCTTTGGACTCGATCGTGCTCGCTCCCAGAGGGAATCCGATAACCGTGCACACTTTCACATTAGAGCCTGCCAAGAGTTCAGCAGAGCGTTTTACCCAATAAGGGTTTACGCATACAGACATGAAGTCGTGCTCTCTTGCTTCAGCGCACAGCTTGTCAATCATCTCTTGTGTAGCATCAGGCTTCAACAGCGTGTGGTCGATATATTTGTTCATGTTCATAAAACTACACCTCTATCCCTAATTGTTCGAATGCAAGGCGAAAAATGCTGTCATTGTTACGGTATCCTCGTTGCAGCTGCAAATCCCATGCTTCCTTTGCAGAATGCCAATGAACATCATTGATTTCTTCTAGCTGTACGGTGATCTCTGTGTTGTAGGCTTCCACCAAATAATAATGTACTTCTTTGTCGATGGATTCGCCCGTTACCGGATGCGTATACACGTAGGTGATCATGTCGAGCTTGGACCCCAATCGTCCTGCTACGCCTGTTTCTTCCAAAACTTCGCGCAGAGCCGTTTCTTCGATGGTCTCGCCCATCTCCTGCTTCCCTTTTGCGAGTGTTACTTTGCCATAGCGGTCTTCAATCAATAGGAGCATGTACTCTGTGTCTTGCTTCTGGTATACAACGCCTCCTGCCGATATCTCCCTCATATAGCTCGCTCCTTGAGGTAAGGCAGCGCCTCTGTTTCCACTACACGAACAAAAGTCCCTTTGCAGTATTCCGAGCCTGGTTCATCCAGTCTGACCTTGCAAATCTTGCCGATCATGCTCTCATCGCCAGGGAAGACAACGTTCAGGTAGTTGTCCGAATAGCCCATCAGAAGACCGCTATCAGGTGCTTCTTTAAACGGACGCTCCGGAATGACTTCCAGTACATCCCCTACGAATTTCTTGGAGTATGCCAAGGTCAATTCCTGATTGAGCTCCAGAAGCTTCGCTACGCGCTCGTTCTTTTCCTCTTCAGGAACTTGATCCGTCATTCGCGCTGCTGGTGTACCTGTACGCATGGAGTACGGGAAAACGTGCATCTCGGCAAAACCGATTTTCTTCATAAACTCATATCCGTTCCAGAATTGCTCTTCGGTCTCACCCGGGAAGCCTACGATGACGTCTGTTGTAATCGCTGCTCCTGGCAATGCTTCGCGTACTTTGACCATTCTTTCGTAAAACTCAGCAGTCGTATACTTGCGGCGCATGCGTTTCAACACTTCGTCATCGCCTGCTTGCAGCGGTACATGCAGATGGCGCACGACACGATCGGAGTTGTTGATGACCTCGATCACTTCGTCAGTGATTTGGCTCGCCTCGATCGAACTGATACGGATACGCTTGAGGCCTTCCACTTTGTGAAGGTCAATCAGCAGCTTGGCCAAATTGTAATCTTCCAGATCCTCGCCGTAACCACCCGTATGAATTCCAGTCAAAACGATTTCCAGATAGCCTGCTTCCACCAGCTTTTGGGCCTGTTCGACAACGCTTTCCGGTTTGCGGGAACGCATCAGACCGCGTGCCCAAGGAATAATACAAAACGTACAAAAGTTGTTGCAGCCCTCTTGAATCTTGAGGGAAGCACGTGTGCGATCTGTAAAGTTAGGAACATCCAGCTCTTCGAATTCACGAGCTTTCATAATGTTACCTACTGCATTGATCGGCTTGCGTTCTGCACGAATTTGATCCACGTACTCGATCAGCTTCTCGCGTCCTTGTGTACCAACTACGATATCTACACCGGGAATTTGCGCAATCTCACTTGGAGAGGTTTGCGCATAGCAGCCTGTTACGGCTACGATCGCCTCAGGATTGCGGCGAATTGCACGACGAATCACTTGGCGACTCTTCTTATCTCCCGTGTTCGTAACGGTACAAGTATTAATCACGTAAACATCTGCATCATCTTGTTCAAAGTCGACTCTCTCATAGCCGTCTGCCTTGAACAATTGCCAGATGGCCTCTGTTTCATAGCTGTTTACTTTACAGCCCAATGTATGAAAAGCAACGGTAGACATTGCCATTCCTCCTTTTCCGTGAAAAACGTCTCGACGTTTTTCATAAAAGTGGATGTGACCGCTTGCGGTCAACGAAACGGTCATGACCGTTTCGCTCCTGCTCATCCTTTGCGAAGTGATGAAGCCTTTCGTTCAAACTGATAGGAAGCGCAGGCCAAAACGTACTGGCTTGCTGTTTCCGTGCGCAAAATACGCGGGCCGAGGGAAACCGTCAGGAACCCTTTGCTCTCTGCTTGGGCCACTTCCTCGGGAGAGAAGCCTCCCTCCGGTCCAACGAGGACGAGAAGTGAATCGCCCGCAGTCATCTCTTCTAGCACTTGATGAATCGTGGTACTGCCTTCTTTTTCATAGGCAATTGCGCAATGCGTATACGACTGGCCAGCTTGAAGTATCTCACGAAATGAAACAGGAGATAGAAGCTCTGGCAAAACAGCACGATGAGACTGTTCAGCAGCCTCCTTGACAATTTTGCGCCAACGCTCCAGTTTTTTCGCTTCTTTTTTGGCGTCCAACTTTACAATGGTTCGCTCAGAAGAAAACGGGAAAAAGGAGTACGCCCCAAGTTCCGTCCCCTTTTGCAAAATCCACTCCAGCTTCTCGCCTTTTGGAAGCCCCTGACCAATTGTGACCCGGATCGGCAGTTCTCGTTCTTCTTGAAGCATTTCCATTACTTCTGCCCGTACTTCCTTGGCAGAAAGAGAGACCAGCTTGGCCCGTGCCGACCTGCCCGCTCCATCAGAAACGATGATTTCTTCGCCTTCCCGAGCACGCATTACATTTACGATATGGTGTACATCGTCTCCGACAATCGTTAGCTCATTCTCAGTAAAGGAATGTGGCTCGACAAAATATCGTTGCATCTCGCCAACCCCACTATTCTATCGTTTTTTTGCTACAATTGCTACCCAGTCATCGATGAAAATGGTTTCCACGACCTCAAGGCCTGAAGCCGCCAACGCCGCTTTTACATCCGCTTCACGTGCAGCAATAATACCTGACGAGATAAAGGTGCCGCCTGGCTTCAACACACGGAATACATCGTCGGTGAAACGCACGATGACTTCTGCCAAAATGTTAGCCACGACTACTTCCACCTGCTCCTCGATGCCGTCAAGCAAATTGTTTTGTCTCACGTTAATATGCTCATGAACACCGTTCAGTTCGGTATTGGCCTGTGCAGAGCGTACGGCTACCTCATCCAAGTCCATCGCTAGCACATCTTTTGCTCCGAGCTTGATGGCAGCAATACTCAAAATAGCTGTGCCTGTCCCAACATCATACACCTGATCGCCTTTTGCCAGATACTTCTCAAGTGCACGCAGACAAAGAATGGTCGTCGGATGTGTACCTGTTCCAAATGCCATGCCTGGGTCCATCTCGATAATGATTTCATCTGGATGCTTCGGCTCGTACTCTTCCCATACTGGTTTGATAGTCATGCGATCAGACACATGAACCGGTTTGTAATATTTTTTCCAGGCGTGGGCCCATTCATCTTCATGGACATCGTTTACGGCAATCGATGCCTTGCCGATGTCCAAACCATACTCGATCAACTGCGCCAATTGCTCTTTCAGCTCTTCTACAACGTCTAGCAGTTCGCTGCTGTCAACCGGCAGGTATGCTTTAACGAATACGCCCTCGGCCGGAAAATCATCAGGAGAAAGCTGGTAGATTTCGCCAAAGGGGGTATCCCACTCACGATAGAGCACCTCCGGGTCTTCAATTACGACACCATTGGCACCCAATTCATACAAGAGGCTTGACACCGCCTCCGTAGCCTCCGCTGTAGTATGGATACTGATTTCTGACCATTTCACGAATCTACCACTCCCCACATAAGCTCCCAATCGGGCTTTTCATTTAATCGACTTCACTACACGAAACTTTAGGCAAAAAGCGGACAAAACCGCGACGGATTACTCGCCGCGGAATGCCCGTTTCATTTTTTCGAAAAAGCTTTCGTCTTCTCCCCCATGCTGTCCTGGTTTTTCTCCAGACAGTTCGGCGAGCTCACGCAACAATTCCTTTTGTTTATCGCTCAGCTTGGTCGGCGTAATGACGCGCACTTTCACATGCTGATCACCGCGGCCGTTCCCACGCAAATGCGGAACACCTTTTCCACGCAAGCGGAAGAATGTTTCTGTTTGGGTACCCGCCGGGATCTTTAATTTCACGCGACCATCGACAGTCGGCACTTCGATCTCATCTCCAAGTGCTGCCTGTGCGTAAGTAAGCGGAACCTCACAGTAAATATCATTTCCTTCACGCTCAAAAAACTCATGACTCTTCACACGCAAAACGACGTACAAATCTCCAGGAGGTCCACCGTTGGCACCTGGTTCTCCCTCGCCTGTTACGCGCAATTGTGCTCCATCATCCACACCTGCTGGGATGTTGAGATGAATTTTGCGGCGTACCTTGACACGTCCACTTCCACGGCAAGTTGAACATTTTTCTTTGACAACTTTCCCTTTGCCTTCGCAAGTCGAGCAAACACGGCGATTGACGATTCGGCCGAATGGCGTGTTTGCCACCACTTCTTGTTGTCCTGTACCATTACAAGTCTTACATGTATCGACACCGGAACCAGGCTTCGCGCCAGAACCAAGGCATGTATCGCATTCTGCTTCTTTTGGAATTTCCACGTCGGTTTCTTTTCCAAAAATCGCGTCGATAAAGTCAATGCTGAGGCCGAATTGCAGGTCAGATCCTTTGCGCGGTGCGTTTGGATTCGAACGTCTGCCGCCACCACCGAAGAACATATCAAAAATATCTCCGAAGCCGCCCATGCCTGATCCGTCAAAGCCTCCGCCACCGAAGCCCTGATTCGGGTCTTGGTGACCGAAACGGTCATACTGCGCACGCTTTTGTGGCTCGGACAGGATGTCGTACGCATCCTTTACTTCTTTGAACTTTTCTTCCGCATCAGCCTCTTTATTTACATCGGGATGGTACTGACGTGCCAGCTTGCGATACGCTTTTTTGATTTCATCCGCGCTCGCGTCCTTGGCAACGCCCAGAACCTCGTATAAATCACGTTTCATCTCCTACATCACTCCCATGACAGTCAACTGTTATCATAGCATGTGACAGACTTGAAAAAAAGTCAAAGTCAGCATTCCGTGACTTTGACTTTCATGGGTCACATCGTGGGAAGTGAGGGAAGAAATCTCTCCCCTCACAGTTCCAGCGTGTTACTTTTTATCGTCTACCACTTCGTAGTCAGCATCAACGACATTGTCTTTCTTCGGCTCTTGACCTTCAGCGCCGCCTTGTGCTGCTTGCGCTTGAGCAGCCTGCTCATAGAGCTTCACCGAAATTTGTTGGATGATCTCGGACAGTTCATCTTTCGCTGTCTTGATCTCTTCGATGTTGCCGCCTTCCAGAGCAGCTTTCACTTTATCTTTCGCAGCGTTAGCGCGATCGATTTCAGCTTGGTCGATCTTGCCTTCTACTTCTTTCAGTGTTTTCTCAGTCGTGAATACGAGTTGGTCAGCTTCATTGCGAACTTCTACTTGCTCTTTGCGCTGTTTGTCCGCTTCAGCATTCAACTCAGCATCTTTTACCATGCGATCGATCTCCTCGTCGGACAGACCGGAGTTGGACGTGATCGTGATACGTTGCTCTTTACCTGTACCCAGGTCTTTTGCACGTACATTTACGATACCGTTCGCATCAATATCGAAGGATACTTCGATTTGCGGGATGCCGCGTGGCGCTGGCGGGATATCGGACAGATTGAAGCGTCCGAGCGATTTGTTGTCGCCTGCCATTTGACGCTCCCCTTGGAGAACGTGAATTTCTACAGATGTTTGGTTGTCCGCAGCTGTAGAGAACACTTGGGATTTGCTGGTTGGGATCGTCGTGTTACGATCGATCAGCTTGGTGAATACGCCACCCAATGTTTCGATACCAAGGGACAGTGGCGTTACGTCGAGAAGAACGACGTCTTTCACGTCACCAGTCAGTACGCCCGCTTGAACAGCCGCTCCCAGTGCTACTACTTCATCTGGGTTTACACCTTTATGTGGTTCTTTTCCTGTAAATTTCTTGATTGCTTCTTGTACTGCTGGGATACGAGTAGAACCACCAACCAGGATAACACGATCCAGTTCGCTTGGAGTCAGACCAGCGTCTTTCAGCGCTTGACGAGTTGGGCCCATTGTACGCTCAACCAGCTCAGCAGACAACTCTTCGAACTTCGCGCGAGTCAGGTTCATCTCCAAGTGCTTTGGACCTGTTGCATCTGCTGTAATGAACGGCAGGGAAATAGTCGTAGTCAATACGCCAGAGAGGTCTTTCTTCGCTTTTTCCGCAGCGTCTTTCAAACGTTGTTGAGCCATGCGATCCTTGGACAGGTCGATGCCATGCTCTTTTTTGAATTCGCTCACCAGGTAGTTCATGATGACATCGTCAAAGTCGTCTCCGCCCAGTTTGTTGTCACCGGAAGTCGCTTTTACTTCGAAGAAGCCGTCGGACAATTCGAGAATGGATACGTCAAAGGTACCGCCGCCCAAGTCGAATACGAGAACGGTTTGATCTTCTGTTTTCTCCATACCGTATGCAAGTGCCGCTGCGGTTGGTTCGTTCACGATACGCAGTACTTCCAAGCCAGCAATTTTACCAGCATCTTTTGTTGCTTGGCGTTGGCTGTCATTGAAGTAAGCTGGAACCGTAATCACTGCCTGCGTCACAGATTGACCAAGGTAGGCTTCAGCGTCAGCTTTCAGCTTTTGCAGGATCATAGCAGAGATTTGCTCAGGTGTGTACTGGTTGCCTTCCAGCGTTTCTTTATAGGTGCTACCCATGTGGCGCTTGATGGAGATTACGGTATTGTCTGGATTGGTGATCGCTTGGCGTTTTGCCGCTTCCCCAACGATGCGCTCGCCGTTTTTGAATGCTACTACGGATGGTGTGGTGCGGTTACCTTCCGCATTGGCAATAACGACTGGCTCGCCGCCTTCCATTACTGCTACACAAGAGTTGGTTGTTCCCAAGTCAATTCCGATTACGCGACTCATACAAAATGTCCTCCTAACACTTTACGTCTAGTGAATTTACGTTTTTTGAGATTACTCGTTCACTTGAACCATCGCCGGACGAACGACGCGGTCTTTGAACATATATCCTTTTTGCAGCTCGGCTACCACAACGCCTGATTCAAACTCAGGGTTTTGCGTTTGCATAACAGCCTGGTGAATGTGAGGATCAAATGGTTTTCCTTTTGCCTCGATTGCAGCCAAGCCTTCTTTATCGAAAACTTGGACCATCTGACGATATACCATGTTTACACCCTCCAAGAGGGAATCTACTGTCATGGATTCTTTGTCAGCGGCAAGTGCTCGCTCGAAGTTATCGAGAACTGGCAGAAGCTCTTCCACGATTTTAAGAGAAGCGTACTTAGCCAGATCTTCCTGCTCTTTGCGAACACGGCGGCGGAGGTTATCCATATCAGCCATGGCGCGCAGCATGCGGTTTTGGTGATCCTCAGCCTGAGCCTTCCAGTGAGCAGCCTCTTGCTCCCAGTTCATCTCGGTTGCTTCCGCTTGGTCTGCATCCTTTGCTACCTGTTCTTCTTCGAGAGTCGGGTCTTGCGTTACTTTTTCCTCGCTCAACGTCACTACCTCCTGGCGGCTTTCCCCAGTCAAAAGACTGTTTAGCCATTCACTCCATTTATTTCTCAAACTGCGAAGTCAGCATGCGCGATAGTCCTTCCGCCAAATGGTTGAGCACAGTAATGACCTTGCCGTATTCCATCCTCGTCGGACCAAGTATCCCCACCATTCCCACCGGCTTGCCTCCAAGCGAATAAGAAGTGGTAATAATACTGCATTGCTTAATCGCGTCTAGCTGGTTTTCCTGTCCGATGCGTACCGTGAGACCATCACCCTGCATACCGATCACATTCATCAATTGATCGTGCTGCTCTAATAGCTCGAGGATATCCTTGACTTTATCCACGTCACGGAATTCCGGCTGGTTCATAATCTTGGTCGCACCGCGTAAGTATACTCGTTCTTCTTCTTGTGTCAGCGAGTTGTTGAGGAGCTTAAGAATTTCTTCATACTGCTCCGTATGACGTTGCATTTCACCGGAAATCTCTTGATAAAGACGTTGCCGAAGCTGCCATAGTGGCACGTCGGTCAGCTTTGCATTCAACAGATTGACGAGTCTCTCGATTTCCCCGGCCCCTATGCCTTCTGGAAGATCAATCAGCTTGTTCTCCACTCGTCCGGTATGTGTCACCACAATCGCAACAGCCTGTTCAGCATTGAGAGGAACGATTTGAATATGTTTTAACCGATGCTCAAAAATCTCTGGCCCCAAGACAATCGCCGTGTAGTTTGTCAACTGAGAGAGAATTTGGGCAGTGTACTCTACCACTTGTTCTGCGTGGAGAATACGTTCGGCAAACAACTGTTTTAGTTTACCCAACTCAGCTTCCTCCAAAAGATGAGGCTGAATCAGGTTATCGACGTAGAAACGGTATCCTTTTGTAGAAGGAACACGTCCGGCCGATGTGTGGGGCTGTTCTAAGTACCCCAGCTCTTCCAAGTCAGACATCTCGTTGCGTATCGTTGCCGAAGAGAATCCGATGTCGTCCCGTTTGGAAATGGTTCGGGAGCCAACAGGTTCGGCAGAATGAATATAATTATCGACAATCGCGTTTAAAATCATTTGTTGACGGTCTGATAACATGGATGTCGCTCGCCTCCTGTTGGATTGTTAGCACTCATGCTTATCGAGTGCTAAATCTATATACTAAGGTATCAATAGTAGAAGGATTTGTCAACGAACTTGAGCTAGTTCTAGAGACAAAAAATCTCATTTTTCGCGAGTTTCGCTTTGTACTTAACGAAGAAAGCGCGCAAATACCTCATTTCCGAGCGGAAGTCCCTGTTTCGTCAGCTTCAAAAACCCGTCCCGTTCTTCCAGCATTCCTTTGGATACCTCTTCTTCTATTATTGTCCCAAAAACATCATAAACAGTTGCGCCAAAACGGGAGGCAAACGCCGAAAGGTCAACTCCTTCTCTCAACCGCAGTCCCAAAATCATCTGTTCCTCCATGGCATCCTCGCGCGGCACCTCGAATTGTTCTACACGCGGCAGCCCTTCCTTGCACTTCTGCATGTAGATCGCAAGCGGGCCTGCATTCACGTGCCGATGACCGCACACATAGCCGTGGGCACCAGCACCCAACCCATAGTATTCACGATTGAGCCAATAGGTTTTATTGTGTTTGCTCTCGAAGCCCGGTTTTGCAAAATTGCTGATTTCATACTGCTTGTACCCATGCCGCTCCATCTCTTCTATTAATACCATGTACATCTCAAGCTCCGTCTCTTCAGATGGCAGTGGCAGCTGATCCTTTTGGTAAAGGGTGTGGAACAGCGTGTTCTCCTCCACCTTGAGGCTATATGCGGAGAAATGCGTGGTGCCTAGCCCAAACGCCTTGTCCAACGTCTGGCGGAAAATGTCGAGTGTCTGATCCGGCAATCCAAACATCAAGTCAATGCTAAAGTTGTCGAAGCCTACTTTTTTCGCATTATCGATACTGCGGTACACGGCTTCCTGGTCGTGGATTCGCCCCAAACGTTTTAAGAGCGCGTCGTCAAAGGACTGCACACCAAAGCTCAGACGATTGACACCCAGCTCACGCATGATCCGCAGCTTTTCCACGTCTGTCGTTCCCGGATTCGCTTCCATCGAAAACTCGATATCATCCGCCCAGTACTTGCCCAACTGCTTTTGTACCAGTTCCAAAAACGCTCGCATTTGGGCATGATCGAGAAATGTAGGTGTCCCTCCGCCGACAAAAATCGTTTTCACCTGCTCGATCGGCTGTTGGCTAAAAGTGATCTCCATTTCGCTTTTCAATGCGTCTAAGTAATCCCAAATGAGCTGCGGATTGTTCGTCACAAATGAGTTGAAATCACAGTAGTAACATTTATTCGTACAAAAGGGAATGTGAATGTAAACCGATTGTGGCATCTTGTCCCTTTCCCTCCTTATAATAACGACTTTTGGATTGCCTATTTCAATAAAAGTCAAAAAGTCGGCTTTTCAGCACCGAGAAAATGGCGAGAACCTGAAGAAGGAGGAGCGGAGTGTAGGGGACCTACATGAGCACCGGACTTCGAAGGTGAACGCCAGTTTCGACGCCGAATCAACTTTCATAAATGACTTCGTGATCAAAAGCCAACTTTTTGACTACCTTTTCAATAAAAGTCAAAAAGTCGGCTTTTCAGCACCGAGAAAATGGCAAGAACCTGAAGAAGGAGGAGCGGAGTGTAGGGGACCTACATGAGCACCGGACTTCGAAGGTGAACGCCAGTTTCGATGCCGAATCAACTTTCATTACTACTTCGTGTTCAAAAACCGACTTTTTGACCACCGCTTTTAATGGAAAAGACCTGACACAAGGTCAGGCCTACTTCTTATCATCCATGCGCAATACAGCCATAAATGCTTCTTGCGGTACCTCTACGGAACCGACAGACTTCATGCGCTTCTTTCCTTCTTTTTGCTTTTCGAGCAGCTTACGTTTACGTGAGATGTCCCCGCCGTAACATTTAGCAAGAACGTTTTTACGCAACGCACTGATCGTTTCACGAGCGACAACCTTGTGTCCGATGGTCGCTTGAATCGGCACTTCGAATTGCTGACGTGGAATCAGTTCCTTCAGTTTTTCGCAGATGACTTTTCCACGAGGATAAGCCGTGTCTTTGTGAACGATAAACGACAGAGCATCCACCACTTCGCCGTTCAGGAGAATATCCATTTTCACCAGCTTGGAAGCTTTGTACCCACCTAGCTCGTAGTCAAAGGATGCGTAGCCTTTTGTACCCGACTTCAGCATGTCAAAGAAATCGTAAACGATCTCCGACAAAGGCATGTCGTACTTCAGCTGCACACGGTTCTCACCCATGTACTGCATGTCAAGAAACTCTCCGCGTTTACCCTGGCACAACTGCATAACATCACCGACGTATTCTTTCGGCACCATAACAGTCGCCGTAACATAAGGCTCCTCGACCATTTCGATCTTTTGTGCTTCTGGCATTTTGGACGGGTTGTCGATTTCGAATACTTCGCCGTTCGTTTTGGTAATGCGGTAAATAACGCTCGGCGCGGTCGTAATCAAATTAATGTTAAATTCCCGTTCAATACGTTCTTGGATGATCTCCATGTGCAGAAGTCCCAAGAAACCGCAACGGAAACCAAAGCCAAGTGCTTGGGAAGTCTCCGGTTCAAACTGCAAGGACGCATCGTTTAGCTGGAGCTTTTCCAATGCATCGCGCAGATCGTTGTACTCGTTCGTTTCGATTGGGTACAGACCGCAGAAAACCATCGGGTTGATCTTGCGGTAACCAGGTAGCGGTTCAGGAGCAGGGCGATTCGCATCTGTAATGGTATCCCCCACACTGGTGTCTCCCACTGTTTTAATGGAAGCCGCTACGTAGCCTACATCTCCAACCGTCAATTCTTCTACTTGCGTTTGGCGTGGTGTCGATGTACCAATTTCGGTTACCTCAAACGACTTGCCTGTCGCCATCATCTTGATCTTCATACCTTTTTTCAAGGTTCCGTTGATGACACGGATCGAGGCAATAACGCCGCGATACGCATCAAAGTAAGAGTCGAAAATCAAAGCTTGGAGAGGTGCATCCGGGTCTCCCTCTGGAGCAGGTACTTTTTGCACGACGGCTTCCAATACTTCTTTAATCCCGATTCCTGCTTTGGCAGAAGTCAGAACCGCATCGCTGGCATCCAGACCGATTACGTCCTCAACCTCTTGCTTTACGCGCTCAGGCTCTGCGCTCGGCAGGTCGATCTTGTTGACGACCGGGATAATCTCCAGGTTGCTGTCCAACGCTAAATACACGTTCGCCAAAGTCTGGGCTTCGATCCCTTGTGCCGCATCCACGACGAGAATAGCCCCTTCACAGGCAGCCAAGCTGCGGGATACTTCATACGTAAAGTCGACGTGTCCAGGGGTGTCAATCAGGTGGAGAATGTATTCCTCACCGTCATCTGCTTTATAGTTCAAACGCACGGCATTGAGCTTAATCGTAATCCCGCGCTCTTTTTCCAGCTCCATCGTGTCAAGAAACTGGGCTTCCATCTCACGTGCAGTCAAAGCACCGGTCAGCTCCAAAATGCGGTCTGCCAGCGTTGACTTTCCATGGTCAATGTGGGCGATGATGGAAAAATTTCGTATCCTTTTTTGTCTTTCACGACGATCCATGTGTTGTTCGTTCCCTCCCACGCGAATCCATTCAAACGTTCAGATTGCGCCTCGCAAAAAATACACTAACGGTAATTATAACAAACCGATGATATAAAGAGCAACCAAAGAGAATCAGGCATTTGCCTCCTTTTTCTCGTATCCAAACTTTTCCTGTGCTAAAGTGGTAACTACATGGAGGTGCGAACCGCTTGGCTGCTACATGTACAAAAGTGGCGGAAGCATGACACACTCTCTTCGGCGATGCTGCCGTAAGCACAAAGAAAGAAAAGAAACGGAGAATGATCAAAGTGAACAGCGTTGACCCTTGCTTGCATTCCTTGACGATATCGGATATTCCCGGACTCATTGCCTTATCTGATTCCGTAGGCTGGGATTACGACGAAGCGGAAATTCGCACAATTCTGTCTATCGGGAGCGTATTCGGTCACAAAGATACGAGTGGTACCCTACTTTCAAGTGCGGCTATTATCCCCTACGAAGACAAGCTTGCCAGCATTGGTATGGTGATTGTCCATCCCTCGTCACAAGGAAAAGGATATGGTCGCGAGCTCATGAAGGCGTGCATGGCGTCTGTTTCTACGGATACAACGATCATGCTCATTGCGACTCCAGAAGGAGAGCCATTGTACAAAAACCTCGGGTTCGATACAGTCGATCGTATTCGGAAGTTTATAGCTGAACGCTTTGTGCCTAAAGCACCTCTGCCTAACGAAGCCAATGTCGAATTTGAAATGGTGCCAATGGAGTTAGACGATTTCTCAAGCGTGGTTGAATTGGACAAAGCAGCACTAGGCAGCAGCCGATCTCATTTTCTCGAGACACGCATGAGACAAGCTAGCACCTGTCTGGTAGCCAAAAATCGCTCCGGTAAGATCATCGGATATGGCTTCGCCGTTCAAGGCCCAGTTAATCTTATCGCAGGGCCGATCGTCGCAGAAAATGCCGTCATGGCTGAACACCTCCTATGCAAGCTGACACAACATCATACCGGACGTGTACGGATAGACGTACCAGATGAGCAAGCAGCGTTTCACGCTTATTTGGAGCAAAACGGCTTCACACAGGTTTCCCATCCGCCAGTGATGGTTGCAAATGCTACTAGCCTGCCACGCCGTGATGGAACGTATTGGGCGATAGGCGCTCAAATATACGGATAGGCATGAAAAGCGAAAAACGGACCTTCTTTTCGGAAAAGGTCCGTTTTGGCATTCTTACTTTGTTTTTGATCGACTGTGAACTTGCTCCAACACTTTAGGTGGAAACAGTTTTTGCAGGCTTCTCTGATAGTTACTGCCGTCCTCGGGCATTTGGAAGTCAGTTACCCGATACGTATTTCCATTGTAGACGATTTGAAAGACCATCGGTGCACTGAGCGCGGAAGAATTACTACCTGATATTTTCACCCAAGCGTAAACCGTTCGTTTCGCCGCATCTGGCGCTTCCACTCCGAGGAGCTCGACATTCATCTCGCGTTGTTTTCCCAGCCACCCCAGCTTATCGCTTTCCTTCTCCAAATACTGCTGAATGATCGGGCCGACCAGTTGACGGTTTGCGGGTGCTATCCCTTTTTTCACCTCGACAAAAACTTGTCCGAGATGTTTGCCTCCTGATCTTACTTCCAGCTTCCATTTCCCCGGTTCAGGCAACACGATCCCGGATGGAAAATGACCATCTGCATCGTATAACGGGTCCATTACCTCATAGCTGCCCAATGACAGACGGGCCCCATCTGTGTTGTAAGCAGTGATCTCTACTTCTTGTGCGTAGTCCCCATTCAACAGCCATATCACCCGCTGCGTCTGTCCTTCGTAGAAGCCGTCCTGATCTGTCATGATGCGGACAGGTTTTTCTCCCAAATAAGAAAAGGATTGATTATCGTAAGTGGAAGACAAAGAAGGCGACAGCTTCCACAAATCCGCTTCGACGATTTGTCCCCCTGGCAACAGGGAAGGTACTTGTGTCTCTTGTTGTTGTGAAGGTCTCACCTCATGCTGTGCAGATTGTCTCTCTTCCTGAATGAAGAGCCCATACCACAATAGCAAGCCCATCGTCAGCACAACGCCCGGCAAGGCTAGCTTCCTTGAGCCAGTCACCCACCTAGTCCCGGGCCTCACCTTCTGGCGCACTCGTTTTTCCATCGTTGCAGTAAACTGTACATCACGAAAAATGGTCTGATCAGCCCGTTCCTTTAAGTCCGTGAGCCATCGGTTTTCGTCCATTCCCAGCCCCTCCCCTCTCCCATACTCTGCCGTAGCTGCTGTCTGGCCCTATGCAACCGGGTTCTGACTGTTCCTTCCGCTACTCCTAGCACCTCAGCCACCTCTCCGATGGATAAATCCGCATAGTAATGAAGGGCAATCACTTGGCGATAGAGTGGAGGGAGCTGCAACACTTCTGCTACGAGCTGATCCCTCTCGGCTTGATCGAGCACAAGACTTTCTGTAGAAAGCTCCCCATCCTGCCTAATCCACGAGCGGGGAAGGATATGACGAAACGACCAAGAACGCAAATAACCTTTGCACTCATTAACCGCGATTCGATACAACCACGTCTGCACACTGCTCTCCTGCCGAAAGCGGGGAAGATGCCGATACACCTTAACGAATACATCTTGGGTTATATCCTCTGCTAGGCTGCGATCTTTGACCAGAAAAGTGACGAGTCGAAGCACGCGGGTCCCATATTCCCTCATGATTTGTTCAAACGCAGCAGCAGTCGTTGGCTGCAATTTTTCCAAGGGCGCGACCTCCTTCACTCGCATTCACTGATTAGATGCAGCAGCAGACGTTTTGTTACAAAGTGGAGGAAGAAATTTTTTTCGCCAAAATCGTCCATCGAGTAGCTCCACCCGGTGTTCCGACAGGTTCTGCGAATGGATATCCACCATGCTGCCAACGATCCATATCATAGCCCTCGTCCGCTTGACTCGGCTCGAAGTCTTGCTTGTGGAAGACATTCTCTTTGCTATAGGTGACGTAAAAGCCTGATCCTTCCAGTAACAGCTCAAGCTCTGTAGGCAAAATCAGCGCCATCTCGCGCTCTACGCGATACCTCGGCTGCTCGATTTGATCAAGAAAAGTCTCATAAGTAAGCGTGTAGCGGAACTTTTGATCCAAGAGTGAGGTTTCCCCCTCCACCTTTTGATACACCATGCGGTCCGGGAAAACGAACTTGCGCTGCATCGTTGACCATTGATTTTTTACTGGCGGCAAGAGTAAGTCAATTGCCAAGGTTCCGTCCTCCGTTATGTAATCGTGGATGATCGAAAGCAATTGACGTTGCTTGTCTCTACAGGTGGCCTGTTGAAAAATCCCTTCTGGAAGAAGCACATGCGTGAATTGCCGATCTAGCTCAAGCTCCCACATATTTTGTTCTACCAGCTCCAGCAGTTCTTCTTTCCCTTTTAACATGCGCCGCTTCTTTTTGGCGGCCATTTCCAGCATATCCGGGCTCCAATCGATCCCGCAGACGGACAAGCCATTCCGTGCCAGCTCAATGGCAATTCTCCCTGTTCCAACACCCAGCTCCAGCACTGAGACTGATGATTGCTCCGCTTCTTGCAGCAACCAGTTTCGATAAAAAGCGATGCTGGCCTTCCCGGCAAACTGATCGTAATACGTAGCTTCTGCGTTCGTGTACTTGGTTTCAGGAAGCGGCAAATGCCGTCCTTCCTCATTCATCTCACAATCGGTACACACAGAGCCTGCCAAATGGGGAAAAGGCACTCCGGGCGGAACGCCATTTTTCGTATCACCTAGCCACTCGTCGTAACGGAACTTGCATATTCTGCAACTATAAACAGTCATAATGATTTAGATACCTCCTGTAGATTACTTAGTTCCCTCCAGAATGCAAGAGAGGGTGCTTCGGCTTAACAAAAAAGGACGCCGCCTAGGCATCCTCCCTATGAAATTCAAAGAAACTTAACTCGGCCCCTATCAATTGGCCCCGCTCATTACCTTCTGGATAGATGGCTTCACACGGATTGCTTCCGAGTAGAAATACACATGCTTTTTTCCTGTAATGGGATGGGTGGTCACTTCTGTCTCTACTCCGAAAACATCCCGGATCAGATTGGGTGTCAAGACTTCCTCAGGAGTCCCCGATGTAACGATTTCTCCCTCAGAAATCACGTATAGCCGATCACAGTACATCGCAGCGATATTGAGATCATGCAACGAGGACAAGACCGTAATCCCAAGATTTTTGACTAGATCCATCACCTGCAACTGGTACCGAACATCCAAATGATTCGTCGGCTCATCAAGGACAAGAAACTGGGCTTGCTGCACCAAAGCTCTGGCAATCAGCACCCGCTGCTTCTCCCCGCCCGATAAAGTGAAAAAGCTGCGATCTGCGTACGTATGCATCCCTACCCGCTGTAATGCTTCTTCACAAATCCGAACGTCTTCTGCGTTATCGGACTGAAACAGTCGCTTATGCGGAGCACGTCCCATATTCACGATTTCGGTCACCGAAAAATCGAATTCAACAGAGGTCTCCTGTCGTACTGCCGCCATTCGCTGAGCGTTTTGGCGCGAGGTTAGCTTGTATACGTCGTCGCCATCGAGTGTGATCCATCCCGAACGCGGCTTCAATACACGATAAATGCTTTTAAGCAGCGTGGATTTTCCGCTGCCATTCGGCCCGATCAGCCCCACAAACTCTCCAGAGCGCACCTCCAGACTGACATTGCGCAGGATTCCCTTTTTCTCCAGTTCGACCGATATATTCTCAACCTGCAAATTCATCGTCCGCTACCTCCAAAGGAATAAGAACTCCGCAACATCAGCCAGATAAAGAATGGACCTCCACACAGCGCTGTCAAAATACCAATCGGCAGCTCTTCCGGTGCAAATGCAAGCCTGGCGACTACATCAACCCAGATGAGAAATATCGCGCCAAACAAAGCGCTGACAGGCAGGACACGCCTGTGATCTGATCCGACCATCACACGGACGATATGGGGCATCATTAATCCGACAAAACCGATTGATCCCGCGATGGACACGATCACCCCCGTGAGCAGTGCCGTGATCACCAGCAGAAGCTTGCGGAATTGCACCGTATTAACTCCCAATGTTCCGGCTGACTCCTCGCCCATCAGCATTGCATTGAGAGAGCGGTATTGGGCCATTAAGACGATGAGACAGATGACGACAATCAATGTAGGGATCGTCAAGTACTCCCATTTCCCGCCAGCCAGACTGCCACTTAACCAAAACAGAACCGTCCCAATTCCATGCTCATTCGGCGCTGAAAAAACAAGGAGACTGGTAATGGCCGACAAGATTGCCGATATCGCAATTCCAGCCATGAGCAGGCGTACCGTCGAGTTTTGTCCACCGATACGGGATAGCGTAAAAATGAGAATGATGGACACGAGGGAGCCTGTAAAAGCGCCAAAGGACAGCGCATACTGCCCGTACATGCTGAATGCTCCGAATATAATCACCAAGGTAGCTCCAACCGAAGCACCTGAAGATACGCCTAACACATACGGGTCAGCCAGGGAGTTGCGAACCAACGACTGAATCGCTACTCCCACGACAGACAGACCTGCGCCGACGATCGCCCCCAAGAGTACACGCGGAAAGCGAATATCCCAAATAATCGTTTGCTCCCCTTTGGACCAATCCACCTCAATCCATTGGGTGAACATCGGAATTTTCGATAAGGCGATTTTCCAAACCGTTGTCGGCTTAATCTCCACCGATCCCAACGTCACAGCGAACGTAATCGAGAGGAAGAGTCCGACCAGTAGAGTAATGATGATATAAGGTAATTTGATCTGTTGCAGTGCTATTCCCTCCCTTAAAAAGGGTGTACTCTATTTGAATTTATCCGGGTAGAGTCCTTCCGCCAATATTTTTAGCGCAATCGGTGCTCGAACGCCTTCTGAAGCCGCAGATAAAGGCAATACCATCAGTCGTTGATTTTTAATCGCCGGAATATCCGCCAGTTCTTTTTTGGTCAAAAGGAAATTGCGTTTTTGCTCGACGGTTCTATCACCGTAGTCTACGATAATAATCACATCTGGATTGCGACTCACTACTTGTTCCCAACTGACCTCTGCCCAACCCTTTTGAATGTCATCAAAAATGTTCTTACCGCCAGCAGTCTTAATTAAGGACGTCATGTAGTTGTTGGCTGCTGTGAATGGTTTATCTTCCCCGTTGTCGTACACAAACACTTTCAGCGGCTCGTCCACCTTGCCAATTTTGCTAATCGTTTGATCCATTTCACTTTTCATTTTGTTGATCAAATCATTCGCTTTGTCTTCTACACGGAAAATGCGACCAATATTCGTAATATCCGCGAACACATCGTCAATTGTCGGGCCAGGGATGTTAGATGACTCTTGCAGATACGATTGGATACCGACTTTTTCCAAGTCCTGCATCGTTCCTACGCCCTTTTCGCCAAATCCGCTTTTCCATCCGGCGTATACGAAGTCTGGGTTCGCTGCCAGCAGCACTTCTTTCGTAGGATACTTGTCAGACAGTACCGGAATCTTGTCGTAATCTGCCTTTAACTCCGGAAGGATTTTATCGTCTAGGTACGCGGTTCCGACCATTTTATCAGCCAGGCCCAATGCCAGCATGATTTCCGTGACGTGTTGGTTCAAAGTCACAGCACGCTCAGGCGCTTTTGGATAGGTCATTTCGATGCCATTATTGGTTAATGTTACAGGCTTGCTCTCTGCTGCTGGAACAGCTGTTTGTTCTGTTTTGGCTGGAGCCTGTGTTGTCGCAGTAGAGCCGCATGCCGAAACCAAAAGCATGGCAGCTGTCATGATACAGAAACTTAGTCCTTTCATTCTTGTATGTGTTTTGTTTGTCTTAAACATCTGTAATCCCCTTTTCTGTATGGAAATGATGGGTTGAACCAATCCTCCACAAAAAATGCACCCCCCATTTCAATCGGGAGGTGCACGACAAACGTAGATATAGCTATAAGCGGGCACAAAGGCGCCCTTTCATAGACTGCTTCCACATCTGCCCCATCCTCGTGGGTCGATTGTACATGATCGCATGGCAGGTCTCCTGGCTTACGAATCAACACCCCCAGCTACCTTCCCATTTTTTGTCTTGCAAAAAACAGTGGCTATTCGCTAGGCGCTCCTCGTTACAGTGGCGGGACCGCGCCGGTTTCTCACCGGACTTCCCTTTTAAGCTGACGGCTTATGCCATCCAGCACCATTCGATACGTATTTAATTTTTACGATTTTTTCATTAGTTGATAGAAGTCAGTTTTTTCGGGAACTGCGTGAGTATTTCAACGCCCGTTTCCGTAACCAATACATCGTCTTCAATCCGCACGCCGCCTACACCTGGAAGATAGATGCCTGGCTCAATCGTAAATACCATCCCTGGACGAAGCACTTCTTGGTTCTGACTGTGAACAGACGGATATTCGTGTACATCCATCCCAAGTCCATGCCCCAGACGGTGCATGAAGTATTCTCCGTAGCCTTTTGCGGTAATGACATCGCGAGCGGTTTTATCCAAATGCGCAAAGGTCACACCCGGACGAATCTCAGCAATTGCCGCTTCGTTGGCAGCCAATACTGTCTCGTAAATTTCTTGTAGCTGGGCACTGATCTCGCCTACAGCAAAGGTACGAGTAATATCGGATACATATCCGTTTGCAGCTACCCCGATATCAAACAAAAGCAAGTCGCCTTCTTGCACCTGGCGTGTTCCTGGCTTTCCGTGTGGCAGTGCCGACTTCTCCCCTGCCAATACCATGGACGTAAAGGATGGACCTTCCGCACCCAAGCGCTTCATCTGGAATTCCAGCTCAGCTACGATTTCGGTCTCTGTCATGCCTGTCTTGACTTTTTTCAGGGTCTCCCGCAAGGAATCCTCGACCAACTGAACAGCGTGCTTCAGACGATCCACTTCATCCGCGGATTTGATCAAACGCATTTCACGCAGTGGCTCTTCCACGTCCACATAGCTCGACGCCAGAACAGCTTGCCCAAGTGCTTCGTAGCGCTCGACAGTCATATGACTTTTCTCAATTCCTAGCTTCGTCAAGTTCGCTGGCAACACTTGCTTGAGAATTTCATACGGGTTTTGGATATCCGTATGTGTATAGATATCTTGAACGAACGAAGCTTCTGCCGCTGCTTCACGATCAAGAGCAGGTACAATCAAGGAAGGCTTCCCCTCAGCAGGAATAACGAGACCCATAAAACGTTCATGCGGGTCTGTAAAAAATCCGGTCAAATAGTAGACGTGCTTGGGAGAGGTAATCAACACCGCGTTCAGCTCTTGCTCTGTCAAAAACGTGTGGAGCTTCGAAATGCGCTCTTGAAACAACTTCTTCACCCTGCTTTCACCAATTATTCTATTGCGAGAATACCACTTCCCCATCAAAAAAAGAAGAGTTCAATTGCAAAATCTGCTTCGTATCGGACAACCTAAAGGTGGGGTGAAAATAAAATGGAACAAATACTCATCCATCAGGATGGCAAACAGTTTGCTTTTCACATATCGGGAAAAGGCCAACCGTTATTGTGTATTCATGCGCCTTGCATCGGCTCTATCAATTTTATTTATCAGCAAACACTCGCAGATACATATCAGCTCATTGTCCCTGATTTGCCCGGACATGGCGACAGTTCGCCGATGGAGAAGCCCTTTTCTATTGGGGAGTTGGCAGAACAGATCCATAGGCTGATCCCGTCACTCGGCATTGAACGTCCCTATATTTTGGGGTACTCCCAAGGTGCTTCTATCGCCCTTGAATATTGTCTTCGCTATCCTGATCATGCACAAGGCGGCATACTCGTGAGCGGTTTTTCCGAAGTGAATGACCTGTATTTACATGGACGATTCTGGATGGCGCAGGCATTGTCGATGCTTCACGGAGCTCCTCTTCTTGCCCGCTCGATTGCTTCCTCACATGTCGATGACCCAGAAATGCGGGAAAAGTGGACAGCGCATGCCTCCAAAACAGATCCCGCCAGCCTGAAATACCTTTACGCATCCGGACATCGTTATCAATGTACAGAGCGTCTTGGGAACATCCAGCTTCCGATTTTACTTGCCTATGGCGAACAAGATAAACGGATGCACCATTATGCGCAGGTGCTTATGATGAAATTGCCAAAAGCAAGACTCGAAATGATCCCTAACGTAAAACATCAAGTCATCACGAAAGCTGCTCCTGCTTTCAATCAGTTGTGCCGCACCTTTATGGAAGAAGGATAAATAAGAAAAGACAGAGGGACGGCATCTCCATTCCCTTCTGTCTTTTTGCGATTGGACTAGCTCTTCATTCGCGGGTCGAGTGCATCGCGCAAGCCGTCCCCGATTAGGTTAAAACCGAGAACAGTCAGCATGATAGAGAGCCCCGGAAAAATAACAGTCCATGGTGCTTTCTGAATGTACTGACGGGAATCAGCAAGCATTTTTCCCCATTCTGGTTCTGGCGCTTGTGCTCCCAGTCCGAGAAAGCCAAGTGCAGCTGCTTCGATAATCGCTGTTGCGATCCCCATCGTCCCGGTTACAATAATTGGGGCAAGGCTGTTCGGCAAAATATGCTGCATGATAATCCGGGAATTCTTCATTCCGATTGCCCGTGCAGCCATGACGAACTCTTCTTCCTTCAAGCTCAATACGCGGGCGCGCACCAAGCGTCCAAATGTCGGAATGTTAATAATCGCAATCGCAATCAAGGCGTTTTGCAAAGAAGGCCCCAAGATGGCAACGACAGCGATTGCCAAAAGAATACTTGGAAACGCAAGCATGATATCAAAGAGACGTGAAATGATCGTATCGATCCATCTGCCATAGTATCCTGCCAAAAGACCGAGCAAGGTCCCTGCGAGAACGGAGCCAATGACAGAGAACGTCCCTACCCATAAGGAGATTTGTGCCCCATAAATAACGCGACTAAATACATCACGACCATTGTAATCTGTTCCAAACCAATGCGCTTCAGAAGGCGGCTTGTTTTTCATCACGAGCTGGCCTTCGTCATACGGATATGGAGCAATCCATGGAGCTAGTACCGCCACGATAATGAAAAACAAAATAATCCCGAAGCCCACTAACGCCAGCTTGTTTTTTCGCAGCGTCCTCCATGCATCCTTCCAAGGAGAGACTACTTCTTCTTGCTTCACTTTTAATGGTACCACTACCTGATCTTGTGGTTGTAATTGTGGTTGTGCCATGTCTCTTCGTCCCTCCTTAGCGATATTTGATGCGTGGATCGATATAGGCATACAGAAGGTCGACCAAGAGATTGATCAGGACGAAAATCGTCGCAATCACAAGAATACCGGATTGGATAACCGGATAGTCACGGTTTCCAATGGCAGTCACAATATAACGACCGACACCTGGCCATCCGAAGATCGTCTCTGTCAAAACAGCTCCACCCAGCAGCAGCCCTGTTTGCAAACCAATTACCGTCAAAACAGGGATCATCGCATTTTTCAGTGCATGCTTGTACACGACCCAAAACTGTGTCAGCCCTTTTGCACGAGCGGTTCTGACATAGTCGGCTCGCATGACTTCCAGCATGCTCGAACGAGTGATACGTGCAATGATCGCCATCGGGATCGTACCTAACGCGATTCCTGGCAAAATTAAATGCTTGATAACTTCCCATAGCTGATCCCAACGACCAGCCATCATCGTATCCAGTATATAAAAGTGCGTAATGGCCTCTACGGGATTACGCGAATTGTCGCGACCAACTGATGGCAGCCATTTCAGTTCTTGGGCAAACACCCATTGCTCCATCAAACCTAGCCAAAAAATCGGCATGGATACACCAACCAAAGCGATCAACATCGCACAGTAGTCAAACCAGGAGTTTTGCTTCCACGCAGAAAGAATCCCTGCATTTACACCGATAAACACCGCAATCAGCATGCTCACAATTGTAAGTTCAGTCGTCGCCGCCAAATAAGGCATGATTTCATCTGAAATCGGCGCATTCGTTTGCAATGATTCCCCAAGATTTCCGCTCAAAATATTTTTCATATAATCGAAATACTGTATGTACCACGGATTATTCAATCCCAATGCTTCTCGTATGTCTGCAATCGCTTGTGGTGTTGCTTTTTCTCCCAAAATCGTCAAAGCCGGATCACCAGGGATGGCACGAATAATGGAAAAAACGATGATTGACATGCCCACTAAGACAGGAATGAGCATTAAAATTCTTCGAATGCTGTAAGCTAGCAATGCCATCTCCTCGCCTTCCTGCATAAAATAATCGCTACATAATGAATGAAAGGAGGGTAAGAAGAGGTATGCACTCCTCTTACCCTTTTCCTAACGAAACAGCTTACTTGAAGTCTACCTTTTCCAAACTTTCAGATCCTTTTGGGTGCGGGTTGTAGTCTATGATATTCGCTTTTCCTGCCAATGCTGGTGTAGAGTGTGCCAGCGGAACCATTGGCACATCTTTGAAGATGATCTCTTGTACTTGTTTGTACAGCTTTTCACGCTCTGCTTGGTCTGGATTGGATTGAGCTTTCATCATCAATTGAGAAGCTTCTTCGTTTGCCCAGCGTGTATAGTTGTTGCTACCGATGCTGTTTTTGTCGAGCAAGACAGCAAGGAAGTTGTCAGGGTCTCCATTGTCACCTGTCCAGCCAAGCATGAACATTTCTTGCTCACCCAAACGAGTCTTTTCCAAATACGTTGCCCATTCCATCGTTACGATCTCAGCGTCAATCCCGATTTTCTTCAGGTCTTGCTGGATTGCTTCTGCAATTTTCACACCTTCTGGCATGTACGGACGTGGAACTGGCATTGCCCAGAACTTGATTTTAAAGCCGTTTGGATGTCCTGCTTCCGCAAGCAATTGCTTTGCTTTATCGAGGTTGAACTCACGATCTTTAATATCGTTGTTATGTCCCCACATGGTTTTTGGCATTGGGTTGACTGCTGGTTCTCCAACCCCATCGAAAAAGGCGGTTACGATTTCAGGTTTGTTAATCGCATAAGCAATAGCTTCACGAACTTTTGGATTGTCGAGTGGCTTCTTCTCGACGTTAAAGCCAATGTATCCAATGTTATTGGTAGGACGCAGGAAGAGTTGTAGGTCTTTGTTTTCTTTTACTGCTGGGATATCATCTGTGTTCAGACCATCCATCAAGTCGATCTCACCAGATGCCAAAGCAGTCAGACGTGCCGTGTTTTCCGGAATGACCTTGAACACCAGCTTATCCAGCTTCGGATATCCTGGGTTCCAGTAATCAGGGTTTTTCTCGAGCGTGATCGTGTCGTTGCGCTTCCACTCTACGAATTTGAAAGGCCCTGTACCGATTGGGTGCTCATTAAATTTCTTAACATCCTTTTTCAATGCCTCAGGCGAGCCAATCGCGAAAGGAGACATGGCCAGGTTGGCAAGGAATGGAGCCAGCGGACGATTCAACGTGAATTTTACAGTGGTCGGATCGACTGCTTCCACAGATTTGATAATGTGAGTCGCGTCACCCTTGTAACCACCAAATTGGCTCACGTAGTACTCGAAGCCCTCTGGTGAATGCTGTGGATGGCTCTTGTCGCTCCAGCGCTCAAAGTTGTATTTGACCGCCTCTGCATTGAAATCAGTTCCATCGTGGAATTTCACGCCTGATCTCAGTTTCAGCGTATAAACAAGACCATCAGGAGTTACTTCCCATTTCTCAGCCAACGATGGAGCCAGCTCTGTTGAGCCATCCGCGAAGCCAATCAATGTATCCATAATGTTCTCAGTTACCTTAAATGTCTCACCGTCAGTTTGTGTAATTGGGTCAAGCCCTTTTGTGTCTGCACCGCGACCGACGATTAATTGCTTCGGTCCAGTTTTAGCAGGCTCAGTTGCAGGTGCCGGAGTTTCTGTCTTTGGCTGTTCTGCCGGCGCTTGTGTCGTAGTGCTAGAGCATCCAGCAATCAGCATGGCCAGCGCCACTAGGCTGGTCATGGTTGCGGAGAGAACTCTCTTCTTCATGAAAACATCCCCCTTTTTCTAATAATGGTCGCACGTTCCTTTTTGGTAGATGGTCGATACAATACCTACTGCTTTGCATCCCCCCTTTACAAGACTTCCTAATTCGGCAGGCAAACTCCCTTTTGTCGATTAGGACTTGTATAAGTGACAAGCAACAAAGTGACCGTCGCCTGTGTCCGCAAATTCTGGCCGCACAGTACGACACTCCTCTGTTACATGGGGACACCTCGTATGGAAAGTACAGCCACTTGGAGGTTTTGCAGGGCTCGGCACATCTCCCTGGAGAATAACTCTTTCGCGTACTGCGTCAGGGTCTGGCGAAGGTACCGCCGACAGTAGTGCTTTCGTGTACGGATGGAGCGGATTGGAATACAATTGGCTGCTCGTTGTCAGCTCAACAATCCTGCCAAGGTACATCACGCCTACCCGATCACTAATATGCCGCACTACACTCAAATCGTGGGCAATGAACAAGTATGTAAGGCCGAATTCGCGTTGCAAATCCTGCATGAGATTGAGCACCTGCGACTGAATGGACACGTCCAGTGCAGACACAGGCTCATCCGCAACGATCAATTTGGGTTTGAGCATCAGCGCTCTCGCAATCCCGATCCGCTGCCTCTGTCCTCCGCTGAATTGATGTGGATAGCGGCTCGCGTGATAGCTGCTCAGACCAACGATCTCCAGCATTTCCTGCACGCGCTTTTTTCGCTCTGCCGAAGAACCCAAGCCATGTACAATCAAAGGTTCTTCCAAAATCTTCTCAATATTATGTCTAGGGTTAAGCGAAGCAAATGGGTCCTGAAAGACAATTTGCATGTCACGTCTCATCTTTCTCATTGCATCTGTGGAAAGTGACATGACATCTGTCCCGTCAAAGTTGATTTCACCTGAGGTCGGTTCAATCAGTCGGAGCAAGGAACGCCCCGTCGTGGACTTACCACAGCCGCTCTCCCCTACCAGACCCAAAGTTTCGCCACGCTTAACGGTAAACGATACGTCATCTACCGCCTTTACTACACCTACTTCCCCTCCAAGAACACCGCCTGTGATTGGGTAGTATTTTTTTAGATTTTTTACAACCAGAAGATCTTCTGCCACCTGCATGCTCCTCTCGGGTTATTCGGTCAGCCAGCAGCGGGAAAGATGATTGTCCCCTACCACTTTTAATTCTGGCATCTCACTGCGGCATCGGTCTGATACTTTATCGCATCTTGGTGCAAAACGGCATCCGACAGTAAGCGAACCCGGAATCGGGACGTTGCCTGGAATCGAATAGAGACGATCCTGTGATCCTTCCAGCTTCGGTAACGAATTCAACAAGCCGATCGTATAAGGATGCTTCGGATTTTTTAAAATCGTACGAACATCGCCTTGTTCAATCACGTTGCCTGCGTACATCACCACGACGCGGTGACACATTTCCGCAACGACCCCAAGATCGTGAGTAATGAGGAGAATGGCTGTTTCAGCTTCCCGGTTGAGTTGGCGCATCAGGTCCAAAATCTGCGCTTGAATCGTCACGTCGAGCGCAGTAGTAGGCTCGTCTGCAATCAAAAGCGCCGGATTGCAAGCCATGGCCATCGCAATCATAACGCGCTGCCGCATGCCTCCGGAAAGCTGGTGCGGGTATTCATCGACAATCGCTTCCGCTCGAGGAATTCCGACTTTTTTCAACATCTCAATGGCACGTGCTCTTGCGTCCTTTTTGCTCGCCTTCGTATGTAATCGGACTGATTCTCCTATCTGGTCTCCAATCGTAAATACCGGATTTAAAGACGTCATCGGCTCCTGAAAGATCATCGCAATTTCATTTCCACGGATGTCTCTCATTCGCTTTTCGTCAACAGATACGAGGTCCTCCCCCTTGAATTTAATCGAGCCTCCCACGATTCTCCCTGGGGGATTGGGTACTAGCTTCATAACGGAAAGGGAGGTAACGCTCTTTCCGCAGCCGGATTCGCCTACAATACCGACTACTTCTCCTTTTTGCACCGTGATCGTCACGCCATCAACGGCAGGGATTTGGCCGCGGTCCGTGAAAAAGTGCGTTTGCAGGTTTTCGATTTGTAGGACAGGATGTGACACGTGGCTCACCTCTCTCACCGATATATACTTCCAAAATAGACCTATCAATAGACATTATGACATTTATTCAATTTTTTCGCAACACAATAAATTCAAACTATTACCTCTTTACTGACTAAAAAGAATATTTCACTCACGCTTAAAACTTATGGAAAAGAATTTTATGATAGCCCTTTCATTGTTGATGTAGCCTCACTTGCACTGTTTAAGCAGATCGTATGATGCATCTGTGGTCACATGCAAAAGACCCGCCTGTACGGGTCTTTGGTCACTGGGGCTTTCTGCACCCCTTCTTTTTGCGCATAAACCATTTTCACGGTTCAAAAAAACTCCCTACCCAATCGACAAAACTCTGCGCCCCACTTTTAATGCTTCCGCCCAAAGTCAAACCGATCCGACTGACGTAGTTGACCATTTCCTTCGGGTTGGCAGTCTGAACCTGCTTGCCCATGACCGCGATCTCTACTTGCCCTTGATCCACTTTTTTGATGGAAAAGGTTTGAGCCTGCCCTTCAGGCACCCCACTCACCTTGGATATTCCACGCTCAGCCGTTTGCAATCCCAAAACTACCCCGACCAGCAAGATGATCAACAGTCCAGTCAGCTTCATCGTCACGTTCATGCCCGTCACCTCTTTGCAGGCTCGTCAGAAACTGTTTTGCCTACTTTTTCAGCTTGCTGATAATAGGTTGCGAAAACATCAGCCAATGCCTCTGCCGTATTCTTGCTTTCCTGCACGCTGTTTTCCGTACCACCTATTTCTATTAACAGGCTTCCCGGGGAGAGGGACTGATTATACTCGCCATGATCCGTTTTTGCGCCTTTTTCCATCACGCCACGCGAAAGCTCTGGGTACATTTTTTCCATCAACTCATGCAGCTCTGTTGCAAACGCTTCATTTTTCTCGTAGCTTTTGTTTCTTTTTCCGATGACGAACAATACTCTTCCATACGTTTTCCCTTTGATTGTCACCGTCGTACGCTCACGTGGCGCTGTGTCTCGATGCAGGTCAAAAAAGTAGTACAGTTCCTTGTTTTTCTCCGTTGCCGCTTTGACCACTTGCAATGATTCCGCATAGGAGAAGGAGTAATGCATTTTTTTGTTCAGCAGCTGCTGATAGATATCGTGAGTACTCACATCGGAACCAATTCCTCTTTCATTCAGCGCTTCAGATAAATGCTTGCTGATTAGCGATATATTTCTCGTAGGATGATCAACCGAGGTTCCCACAGGCTTCGTCTCACTAAACCACGATTCCCGGTTGTGCGAGTTGTAGACGTAAACGATTTTTTTGCCGTCCGTGATTGAATTAGGCACAGGAGCTGGCTTTGCTTCGCCTGACTTCGTGGTATCCTCCGGCTTAGGCTCTACAATTGGAACTACTTGCGCCTGATCCGCTACCTGTCTGGGGTGTGCGGGATACTCCAAGTAAAAATCTGCGAGAGAAGCCCCTTTTCCCTGTACGACAAACCTGGCATCCTCTGTCGTCACCATCCCAGGGAGCTCCCTGCCTAGCAAGCTACGCAAGTCTCCCGGCTGTATATTGGTTGCCAAGCGAAAGAGAAAACCCGTTACGCTATTCGTGCGATCATCAGCCTGTGCTTGCACCGTTTCGGACAAAACCGGAATTTCCTGCCCCATCCATCCCAAAATCGCCAGACTGGAAATATGAGAAGCGGCCTGTTGAATGGCGGAGGACGAAATTGCGACTCGGTTCCCGCCGAGCGAAAGCACACCTGTCATGACAAACAGGAAGGCAGTTATAAATGAAAGAACAACGAATTGGCGTTGAATGAGGGTCGCCATCTGTCTCACTCCTCTAGCTGTAGCATGGTTGCACGTCGGGAGAACTTTCCCTCGTGCTTGTCTATGCTTTAGCTTATGAGGCTCATAGAGACGATAGAACCCTTTTCTAGCTTTTCTCTCTCACTCTAGCTTTTCACGACTTAGTGGGTGTACGAGCCGCTATTTTCTTCATTTACGGCACTATGCAAGGCCCGATTCAGGCCTGTTGCGATCACATTCGCGACGCCTTCAATAAAATCATCAATTTCTTTTGGAGTGACGACCAGATCCTGTCCCAACGGTCGGAGGACCTCATGAATCAGTTGGCGTTTCTCTTCTTCCGGCAGTGAACCTACCAATCCCATAAATGTCTTGCGCGATTCCAAGTCAGGCAAATCCTCTTCCGTATACGGTTCCTTCCGCTCCGGCAGCGTACTCAATGCCAGCTTGTTAAACGCCCGCTTGCTCTCCACCATCGATTGTCCAAAATGCCCCAGCAAGTACGTAATCGCATCGTTTACAATCGTGGAAGCAAAAACGACTGTAGGTACTCCTATCGCAATCACAGGCACACCAAGTGTCGCCTGATCAATCGCTTTACGCTTGTTTCCGACCCCTGATCCGGGATGAATCCCAGTATCCGATATTTGAATCGTCGTGTTGACCCGGTGCAGAGCACGGGACGCGAGAGCATCGATACAGATGACAAAATCGGGTTTGCTTTTTTCCACGACACCAAAAATTATTTCACTCGTTTCTATGCCCGTAATCCCAAGGACACCCGGTGAGAGCGCACTGACTTCCCGATACCCTTCTCCAACGGTTTCAGGCGCCAACGTGTACAGATGGCGTGTGATCAACAAATTTTCCACAACCATCGGTCCCAGCGCATCCGGGGTCACATTCCAGTTCCCGAGACCAACAACCAGAGCCTTTTTGTCCTCGGAGATTCCCAGCTGTTTGAGAAACATCGCAAATTCGGCGGAGAATCGCTTGGCCACCTGCTCCTCAATCGATGTATCATTATCCCGCAGCTTAGGAACTTCAATCGTAAGGTAATGCCCCGGGAGCTTGCCGATTTCCTTTCCCGCTTCCTCTGTTTCCACATGTAATCTCGTTACTTTCACATTGGGCTCGCTGTCGTCAGCTTGCAGCCAAATGCCCTCAATATCACTCTGGTTTTGCTGCTGGGCAAGCTCGTGGGCCTCCAAGGCCAGATCCGTACGAATGGAATAACCCGACAAGTCAATGTTATGTGCCATGTTCATCAGCTCCTTTGATCTGAAGTGAAAAAAGTACTGACCATTTTGTTCCTGCTACTAGCTTGCTTGAATCCTTCATTTTTATTCCGAATCCTTTCTTGCAAATGGATTCGCCCCATGCTAGAATTACTTTGTTGTATGACTGTATGTCTATGGTCGTATTAAGGAGGTGACACACATGCCAAACATTAAATCCGCGATTAAACGCACCAAAACAATCGAAAAGCGTCGCGCACACCGTGCTTCTCAAAAGTCTGATCTGCGTACTTCCATCAAGAGCTTTGAGAAAGCTGTCGCTGCTTCCGATGTAGCATTGGCGAAATCTACTCTTCTGGTGGCTGTGAAAAAGCTGGACAAGGCCGCTTCGAAAGGTCTCATTCATAAAAACGCAGCAAACCGTCAAAAGTCTCGTTTGATGAAAAAGCTTAACGTTCTGAGCGCTCCTGTAGCGTAAGAGACCAAGCGCAAAAAACCCCGTGAACATCTTGTTCTAGGGGTTTTTTACTGTAAAAAACGTCATGATCGCTTTGTTCGTTCGTCATGTGCACGTGCAATAAATAATTCGAGGGCGAGACGCTTGTCCACTTGCCCTGACTTCATCCGAAAATCTTCTTCCGCCAGAATGCCCAGCAATTTTTTCAACGATTCCTCGGAAAAATGACGCGCTTGCTCCATTGCTTTTTTCACCGCGTAAGGATGCATTTTAATCATGCCCGCTACCTGTTGCTGTGAATAACCACGCGGAGCCAATTGCTTGACATGCAATAGCATGCGGAACTGCCTCGCCAAGAGAGCCAGCAGCTTGATCGGCTCCTCTCCTGTTTTCATGCAATCGTACATCATCCTGAGTGCCTTGTCCAATCTCCCCGACGCGACCTGTTCAATCAGTGCGAATACATCCTGCTCCAGCGTACGTGCTCCGAGCAGCTCGATGACGTCATCCGTGATGCTTTCACCCACCCCGACAAAGAGAGCCATCTTTTCGATTTCCTTGTCCAGAAGACGCAGCTCGGCTCCCACTCGCTCTACAAGCTTCATGGCTTGCTGACGATCGATTTTCGCCTGATATTTACCCACCTGCCGCTCTACCCAGCCGTACAAATCTCCGTCTTTTAGCAACGGAAAAGGGATCACTTTCGCTTTTTGTTGCAGCGTTTTGACCAGCTTTTTTCGTTCATCGAGCTTGTCAGCTTCTGTATGTAGAATAAGCGAGGTGTAGGGAGGCGGATTTTGCAAATAATCGAGAAGAGCATCCGGGTCGCTTTCTACCTTCGTCGATGGCTTACTTCCTGTTAAAAAGTAGGCTTGTCTGGCAATCACCAATCGATGCTCGCCCATAAACGGCAAGGTTTCCGCATCCTGCAAAATTTCACTCAATCCTGTTTCGGTACAATCATACACGCTCATATTCAAATCCATAAATTCTGGATCAATCATTTCTTTACGAGCCAACGCCAAAAAATCTTCGGCCAAAAAAGACTCCGGGCCGTATAAGACGTAGATCGGCGAGAAATGTTTTTGCCGTATTTCGCGAATAGCCGATAGGAGTGGCATACGTTTTCTCCCCTTTCCTTCTTCTTACCTGCGTTATTATAGCACATGTTGATCAGAGCAAAGCGAAAAAAAACCGCCACCAGTGAATCGGTAGCGGTTTTTTCATCCGTTGGCACCTCTATGTAAACGTTTAGGGAAAAGCCCCGGGATTCCTCCTCCCCAAACGGTAAGCAGGGGGTGCTTGATAATGTACTATACGCAGAATCCCCGCAAGCGGTGCCGGTCCATACGTGGAAAAATGTTAGTCATTATCCTTATCTTTATCTTTTTTCTTCTCTTTATTTTTTCCCTTGTCTTTCTCCTCTTGCTTGTCCCCGCCGCCGTCCTTATCGTCATTAGCAGGTTCTTTGTCTTCTCTGTCCGGATTCTCCTCCAGTCCGATCGGCCAGCCTGATGGTTGATCATCTGTCATTACTGGCGTTGGAGGTACAGCTTTCTTTGGTGGCGGTGTCGGATTCGTTTTCTTCGGTGGCGGTGTTTGCTTTTGAACGTTCTTTGCCGGTGGCCTTTTACTCTTCGTCTTAGTAGCCGTTCCAGTAGACTTTTTTGTCTTGTCCTCTTCCTCTTTTGAATTCGATGATATTGGATTATTGCTTGGAGGAGTGGGAGCATTTGGCCCAAGGGTTTTAGGTTGTTCCACGACCGCTGGCGTGATGTCCGTTCCGTTCTGGAACGAATCGACTTCTTGCTTCTTACCATCACCGCCCGAGAACAGTACGCCAACCAATAAGCTGGCAGCGACGGCCGTACTACCAAGACTCGCCATCCACACTTTCATCCGCTTCCACTTTTTTGATTCCGGCAGCGAAGACGACTCGCGCTTAACTTCCAGAGTGGGCAGGATTTCCTCGTTCACCGTAGATTTCACCGCAGCAGGCTTTGCAGCGGCTAACTCCAGCTTGGGTAGGATAGAATCTACGATGCTGATCGGAGGTACGACAGGGGGCAGATGTTCTAATTGTTGTGACACATCTTTCAAACGGTTGTACATTAGCTGCAGATCAGCATCTTTCTGGATCAAACGATGGAGCAGTTCTTGCTCTGACTCCGACAGATCTCCATCCAGATCCCGCTGCATGAGTTCAAAAATCTCTTCGTTGGTCATCAACCGATCCCCCCTTTCTGGTAGTCGTATAACAGCTCCTGTAACTGTTGCCTAGCCCGAAATAAATACGACTTTACCGTGTTAAGCGGCAAATCTAGTGCCTCCGCAATTTCTTGATAAGATAGATCCTCCAGATAGCGGAGTACTACAACCATCCGGTATTGCTTTGGCAATCTTCCGATGGCTTCCTGGATGTCATTGGACAGCCCGGTGAGAAGGATTTCATCTTCTACGTTGTTACGATCAGGAATGATCAACTCGTGCTCGTCAATTGAGACCGTTTCCTTCTTCGCGCGAAATTTATCCATACAGACGTTGCTGACAATGCGTTGTACCCAGGTAGAGAACTTTGCCTTTTCCTGATAGGTGTCCAACTTTCGATAAATTCGAATGAGGACTTCCTGGGAAGCATCAAGCGCGTCTTGTTCGTTCCCTAGAATATAATAAGCGCTTCGGTAAACGGAGGTCTCAATAGATCGAAGCAGTTCGACTAGCGCGTCATGATCCCCGGATTGCGCCATCCTGATCAACTCTGCTTCATGCATATTCTCTTCTCCCCCCTACAGACGGTTCGCTCATTGAAAAAGTTGCAAACAGATTATGTATCCAATATTTGGGCCTGCCAATACAATCCCGCAGGTGTAATAACCAGCGTGATCGCTCCATGTATATCAGTCCTGTACACGGCGGAACCCGATTTTTTTAAGCGATGCAGCACTTCGGACGAAGGATGCCCGTACCGATTTTTCACCCCGGCAGAGATTACAGCAGCTTTTGGTGCTGTGATTGCGAGGAGCTCTTCGGTGCTCGAGGTATTGCTTCCATGATGGGCTACTTTCAAAACATCCACAGAAGTCAAACCGTTTTGAACAAGCTGACTTTCCCCATCCTTTTCAATATCACCCGTAAACAATACAGTCTTGTTGAAAGCAGTCAGCTGGAGTACTACGGATGCATCATTTCCAGAGAAGGTCGATTCACCCGGATGCAGCCACTTCCACTCGATTCCCGGTCCATCTGACCATGATTGACCCGGGAGCCCTGTTAGTATCGGAACTCCTTCTTGCCGGAAAAGCTGGACAATCTCGCCCTCCAATTTCGAAGGTGCTGTTCCATTCACCAATACCTCTCCAAAAGAAAAATGAGGCACAAGCGATTTGAATCCCCCGATGTGATCCAGATCGCCATGCGTCATGATGACACGATCGATTTTCTCGATTCCTCTGGCCATCAGAAACGGCAAAACGACGTCTTTCCCCACCTCAAATGGGTCACGCTTTTCCATCCATGGCTCAGCAGCTGGGAACCGCATTGTCCCACCCGCATCCATTAAGTATACCTTCTGATCACCAATTTCGACAACGATGGAATCCCCCTGTCCGACATCAAGGAAGGTAATTCGCACTTCTTCGACTCCTGAAAACGGCTGTCTGGCCGCTACAATGAACGAGAGAAATATAACGAAAGTAAGCATTATATCACGCTTTCGATGATAGCCCAACCTCCATGAAATGGGCAGAACACCCAAAAAGCAGGTGTACAAAGCAAGCCACCACCACGAAGGATGCGGCCAGTAGGTAAAGGGCAGCCTCATTTTTTCAATAGCAAACAACGGTAGATGAATCCATTTCAGCATTGCCGTCGACATCCAAACAGGGATCACCGCCAAAAACGGGTGGACGAAATCGAGGACAACCGCGACATACCCAAATGGTAGCGCTATAGCCGAGAGAATCGGTGTCACTACCAAATTGACCAGCCAAGACACAGGTGAAAACAAATGAAAATGGTAGATGAGAAACGGAAAAGAAACAAGCTGGGCTGACAAAGTAACCGCCAGAAGTGTACGAATCCAGACGGGTACCCTAACAAACACATGCAAGCTGTATGGAACAAAAATAATCAGACCAAGTGTCACCGCAAAAGAAAGCTGAAAACCGACATGCCACAGCTGATACGGATTCACCATCAGCATCAAAATGAGTGCCCCAGCCCAAACGTCCTTGCCGTCCAACTTCTTTCCAAATACCTGACAGAGAAGACCCACACTTCCCATCAGCCCAGATCGGATCGCTGACGCGCTGGCTCCAACTAGAAACACATACCCGATCAAGAACAAAATCGTTACGACAAATGCCAGTCTGCGTCTGATTCCAATCCGTTCCAAACACCACATAAACATGGAGCTAACCAATGTCACATGCAAACCGGAAATCGCGAGGATATGACTTAAGCCCAAATTCGAATACATCGCCGCAAGCTCAGGGTTCACCTCTTGTCCAAGACCAAGCAGGAGCGACTTCATGTAACCCGCTGTTTCTGGGTCCGCAAATAATGATTCAATTCGCCTTGCACCCGAGTCCTGCCATTCTTGAAAGCTCGCCCACAGTGAAAAGGCAGGTGTCATATCTACCGCTTGATAGCTTGTTTCCCCTGTGACATGGACACCTTGCCAGTACAAATAGCTGGCGTAGTCGAAGGCATGCGGATTGCGCGCAGAGGGTGGTAAGGATAGTCGGATCGGAGCCACGATAACACTCCCACGTCTCCACTGCTCTATTTGTGTAGCTTCCTGAAAAGAGGCAAGTTTAACACGAAGCGCGACTTTTTCAAGAGAGTGATGCTCGTTCTCATTTGGCTGGTTTTCACCCCAGGATGTTATCGTGACAAAAAACCGTGCTACATCCCCGTCCCGTCTCACAGGAGAATCAATGACACCTTCTATCCAGATGCTCTGCTCCCTTTCTGCCAATGGTTTGACTTCAGAGCTGTGGAGATTCTCGTACCCATAAAAAAAGAGACCTGCTAGAATAGAAATCAGTGAGTAGCATGCAACGTATTTGCGGTATGGTAACGGGATACATGCAACGAGTGCCCATGATACTCCTGCAGCCAACAGTAGCCAAGCAGGATGCAAATAGGCGGACAAAATAATACCGATCATCATCGCTAGGCTTGCTATCCATACTGACACTGCAATTCCCCCGTCCTGTTCTTTCATGAACCGCTTTGTCGAACGATTCATGGTCTCCTAAGGGAGTATATCTAGTCGAATGGGGACAAAAATAGAAAAGAAGAAGGGCTAATTCCCTTGTAGAATCAGCGTTTCTAGGTCAATCACTGTCATTCATAAGAGATTGCGCTGATGATCGATACATGATAGAGTTAGCAGGAGCAATCCAGTGAGAGGAAGAGTCATTTCTTATGTGCGGAATCGTATCACTCTATAACAAGCGGCAAAAGCCTGTTCAACAAGAAGCGATTAGTGCAATGACGGGTGTCATCCTGCACCGTGGTCCAGATGACGATGGTTTTCACCTTGAAGACAACATCGCCCTGGGCTTTCGTCGTTTAAGCATCATTGACGTGGAAGGCGGACATCAACCGCTGTTTAACGAAACACGTGACATCTGGATTATTGGTAACGGCGAAATCTACAATTACAAAGAGTTACAGCAATGGTTAAAGGACATCGGTCACGTTTTCCATACCGATTCTGATATTGAAACCATCCTCCACCTTTATGAAGAAGTAGGAACAGATGCACCTAAGCATTTGCGCGGGATGTTTGGCTTTACGATTTACGACTCCCGTAAAAAACGTCTTTTTGGAGCACGCGACCATTTTGGAATCAAGCCTCTCTACTATGTCGAGACGAATGATTCGATCGGAGTCGCCAGCGAGATTAAAAGCTTGCTGGAGCTGCCAGGATTCAAGCGTGAAGTGAATCCAACCGCTTTTTATCACTATTTGACGTTCCAATACGTACCTGATCCTGAAACGATGTTTGCTGGCATTTACCGCATACCGCCTGCGCACTCGTTCGTGATTGAAAACGACCAGATCAAGCTGGAAAGGTACTGGGATGTCGAATTCAAGCCTGATGAAAGCAAGCCGTTCTCTTATTTTGTTGAGGGTACACGCAGTGTCATGCTTGAATCTGTCGACAAACACCGGATTAGCGAAGTTTCTCGTGGAGCCTTCTTGTCTAGTGGTGTTGACTCTAGCAGTATCGTTGGGATGTTGCGTACATTCGAGCCAGTCAAATCTTTTTCTGTCGGCTCGGATATTCCTGGTTACAGTGAGCTCGATTATGCGAAACGAACCGCAGCATATTTGGGATCGGAGCATTTCGAGCGCGTGATAAACGCCAAGCAGTACATGGATGAATTGCCGCGACTGATCTGGCATCAGGACGAGCCGGTAGCGGACCCATCTGCCATCCTGCTCTATTTCGTAGCACAGATGGCGAGTGAACACGTAACCGTCGTATTGTCCGGTGAAGGTGCAGATGAATTTTTTGGCGGATACAATATTTACAGAGAGCCTCATTCTCTCAAAATGTTTTCCGGGATGCCTGGATGGATGCGCCAATCCATCGGATACATGGCTGAACGCCTACCTGATCAGGTAAAAGGGAAAAACTTCCTCATCCGCGGATCGAAAACAGTTGAACAACGCTTCTTCGGAAACGCTCTGATTTTCAGTGAAGAGATGAAAAAGCGTGTCGTCATGGAAGATATTACCCGTTCGGAATCGTATGTATCTCCTTTCACCATTACAGAAGAGATTTACAAACGCGCTTCCGAGTATGATGATGTGACCAAGATGCAATACTTGGACATTCACACTTGGCTCAGAGGCAACATTTTGATGAAGGCCGACAAGATGACCATGGCCAATTCTTTGGAGTTGCGCGTGCCTTTCATTGATCTGAAGGTATTTGAATTCGCCGCTACCATTCCAACGAAGTACAAAATTGCCAACGGCACGACCAAGCACGTGCTTCGTGAAGCGATGAAAGACTTCTTGCCGCCTGAGATCCAAACGAGAAAGAAGCTAGGCTTCCCTGTTCCGACTCGTCATTGGCTCAAAAACGAATTTTACAAATGGGCAAAAGAGATCATTTTTGAATCCAAGGTAGATAATTTGATCAATAAGGCCTATGTGCTGTACATGCTCGATGAACACCGCGAAGGCAATGCGGATTACAGTCGCAAAATCTGGACGATCCTGGTCTTCATGCTGTGGCATCAAATCTTCATTGAGCAAAAGCACAATTTTGAGCCTTATGTCAGCCCGAATGTAGACCTTCGCCGCAAGAAAAATTCTTCGCTGCAGCATATCGGCTAACAGCGCAAACAAACGAAATAGATTTGCAGACCCTCTCTTACTTTTCGTAGCATCGTTAATAGAGAACAAGTTCTCTCTATGAACGTATCGCTATGTGAAGGACGGGAGGGTTTTTTGTTATGGTGCTGGAATGGTGGGAGCGTTATCGTCGTATCATCTTGCTGACTGCGGCTGTTCTGTTTGTCGGTTGTAGCTATTGGCTCTACCAACGCGACCAATCGCTTAAGACTGACGAACTACCGCTGCATTCTCCTGCTTATGCAGCATCGGATTTCGAAACAAAAGAACTGACAGATGATACAGAAGCTGCTCAACCTGCCAAGCCTGTAAAAGCGACACGGGAAAAAGATAAGGATAAGGAACAACTCCCTCCTCCTCTCTATGTCGATGTGAAAGGGCAAGTAAAAAATCCCGGTTTATACCAATTTGAACCGGGTACGCGTGTCGCAAATGCCATCGAAAAAGCAGGAGGAGCACTGCCTGATGCTGACCTGGTACAGATCAATTTGGCAGCGCCGCTCACAGATGGAGCTGCCCTTGTCATCCCGGCTAAAGGAGCAACAGCCCCAGTCTCCGCATCCATCGGCCTTGTACAATCTGCTGCCAGCGTATCCACCACGGGTGCCTCCACAGTCATAAACCTCAACACGGCAACTGCCGAAGAGCTCATGAGCCTTCCCGGAATTGGAGAAGCTCGTGCCAAGGCAATCGTGGATTACCGGTCAAAACAAGGGCCATTTCGTTCAGCGGATGACCTGAAACAGATTGAGGGAATTGGCGAGAAGATGTTTGCTCGGATAAAGGATCGACTGGTAGTAAAATGAGTGCTCAGCATCTGGTCATGATCATAGGCACTCCTACATAGAATGGGAAAAGAATATCGGAGGGAGGTATGCCCATGAATAGAATTGGGTTCATTGGTACGGGCAGCATGGGCAGTATCTTGATTGAATCATTGCTGTCAGCCAAGGCGCTGACTCCTGGTCATGTCATTATCAGCAACAGAACCCCCGCAAAGGCGCAGCAATTGGCAGAAAAACATCCTGGGCTCATTGTCGCGCACAGCAATGCCGGTTTGGTCAAAGAAGCTGCAACGATCGTGCTGTGCGTCAAGCCACTGGAATATAGTGTGATGCTCGAACAAATTGCTCCTGCCTTAACGCCAGACCATCTATTGATTACGATCACCAGTCCGATCGAGCTTGCGGATTTGGAGTCTCAAGTTCCATGTGCGGTTGCCAGAGTCGTTCCTTCTATAACAAATGCCGTAATGAGTGGTGTCAGCTTATGTGAATTTGGATCACGCATCCAAGAGGAACAACGCCATTTTATACGAAGTCTGTTTGCCCACATTAGCTCCCCTGTAGAGATTTCGGAGCCTTTTTTACGAATTACTTCTGACATTGTTAGTTGTGGACCTGCGTTTATCAGCTATATTTTGCAGCAAATGATTCAAGAAGCAGTTGAAGAAACTGGCATTTCCGCAGAAGCTGCTACTTACATGACCACGCAAATGCTAATTGGAATGGCAGATCTTTTACGCGAGGAAGCATTTACCCTGCCTACTCTGCAAAAGAGGGTTTGCGTGCCAGGTGGAATTACTGGGGAGGGTCTGATTCCTTTGCAAGAAGGTATTCCCGGTCTTTTCGCCCAAGTATTTCGTCGTACACAAGCAAAGTTTGCCGAGGATAAGGAACTGGTTGCGCGAAAGTTGAACAATCAGCCGCATTAGCGTACGACCATATAAGCGTTGATTGACGAAAAAAGGAGTGGACACCTGTCACTCGCAGGCTCCACTCCTCTTCTTTTTTCTTGCCGTCCTTTTCTTAACGAACGACGATATTCACCAGTTTGCCTGGAACAGCGATGACTTTGACGATCGTTTTTCCTTCGATCAGCTCTTTAATCATCTCGTTGTTTTTCGCCATCTCTTCCATCTGTTCTTTCGTTGAATCAGAAGCAATGAGCAGCTTCTCTTTGTTTTTGCCGTTAATTTGCAGGACGATTTCTACCTCGTCTTCAACCAGCTTCGCTTCGTCATACGTTGGCCATGCTTCGTATGCCAGGCTCTCGCTGTGACCGAGTTTTTCCCACAGCTCTTCACCCAAGTGCGGAGCGATTGGAGACAGCATTTTTACAAAGTCCTCCATGAATTTCTTCGGCAGAACTTCTGCTTTGTATGCTTCGTTAACGAATACCATCAACTGAGAGATACCTGTGTTGAATCGCAGGCCCTCGTAGTCTTCCGTTACTTTTTTCACAGTTTGGTGGTACACGCGCTCCATGCCAGCCACGTTGGAGGTTTCCACGATTTTTTCGTTTAGCTCACCGTTGTCACCCACAAACAGACGATATACGCGATCCAGGAAGCGACGTGCGCCATCCAAGCCTTTTGTCGACCAAGCGATCGAAGCATCCAGTGGTCCCATGAACATTTCGTACATGCGCAGTGTGTCGGCACCATGGCTGTTGATGATATCGTCTGGATTTACGACGTTGCCTTTGGACTTACTCATTTTCTCGTTGTTTTCACCCAGGATCATCCCTTGGTTAAACAGCTTTTGGAATGGTTCCTTGGTTGGTACGACACCGATATCGTACAGGAACTTGTGCCAGAAACGGGAGTAGAGCAAGTGCAGTACCGCATGCTCTGCACCACCAATGTAAATGTCGATTGGCAACCATTCTTTCAGTTTGTCTGGATCAGCCAATGCCTTGTCGTTGTGTGGATCGATGAAGCGCAGGAAGTACCAGCAGCTACCCGCCCATTGCGGCATCGTGTTTGTCTCACGGCGCGCTTTCATGCCTGTTTCCGGATCGACAGTGTTAACCCACTCCGAGATGTTTGCCAATGGCGATTCACCTGTACCGGATGGTTTGATTTCTTTTGTTTTTGGCAACACGATTGGCAGTTCGGATTCTGGAACGACTTTCATCGTGCCGTCTTCCAGATGGAGAATCGGAATTGGCTCACCCCAGTAGCGTTGACGGCTGAACAGCCAGTCGCGCAGACGGTACGTTACCTTCCGATTTCCTTTGCCTTCCGCTTCCAGCCACTCGATCATTTTGCTGATAGCCTGTTCTTTGTTCAAACCATCGAGCATACCGGAGTTAATGTGCTCTCCATCTCCTGTATACGCTTCTTTGGAGATATCTCCACCAGCGATTACTTGCTTGATTGGCAGATCGAATGTTTTCGCGAACTCATAGTCGCGTTCGTCGTGGGCTGGAACCGCCATGATAGAGCCTGTTCCGTAGCTGATCAGCACGTAATCTGCAATCCAGATTGGCAGACGCTCGCCGTTAACCGGGTTGATCGCATACGCTCCGGTAAACACTCCTGTCTTTTCTTTCGCCAGATCAGTACGCTCCAGATCGCTCTTGCGCTTCGCTTGATCCAGGTACGCTTCCACTGCTTCTTTTTGAGCTGGTACGGTAATTTGCTCAACCAGCTTGTGCTCAGGAGCCAGTACCGCATAGGTTGCTCCGTAGAGAGTGTCTGGACGAGTCGTAAAGACGGTAAAGGATTCGTCATGACCTTCGATACCAAAGGTTACTTCTGCCCCTTCAGAACGACCGATCCAGTTGCGTTGCATTTCCTTGATGCTCTCTGGCCAATCCAGTTCATCCAGGTCAGCGAGCAGTCTTTCCGCATACGCAGTAATTTTCAAGACCCATTGTTTCATTGGGCGGCGTTCTACTGGGTGTCCGCCACGCTCACTTTTTCCGTCAATGACTTCTTCGTTCGCCAAAACCGTTCCCAAAGCAGGGCACCAGTTTACAGCTACCTCGTCAATATAAGCCAAGCCGTGCTCATACAGCTTCGTAAAAATCCATTGTGTCCACTTGTAGTAATTCGGATCGGTTGTATTGATTTCGCGATCCCAGTCGTAGGAAAATCCGAGTGACTTGATTTGGCGACGGAAGGTGTTGATATTGTGCTCGGTGAATTCTGCCGGATCGTTTCCTGTATCGAGCGCGTACTGCTCCGCTGGCAAACCAAACGCATCCCAGCCCATTGGATGGAGAACGTTATATCCTTGCATCCGCTTCATGCGGGACAAAATATCGGTAGCCGTATAGCCTTCCGGATGTCCTACGTGCAGGCCAGCTCCAGATGGATACGGGAACATGTCGAGTGCATAAAACTTTTTCTTGCCTTCATCCTCGGAGGTTTTGAAGGTCTTGTTCTGCTCCCAATATTGCTGCCACTTCTTTTCGACATTTTGATGACTGAATACCATGGTAAAGCACTCCCATCTTAAAATAGGTGAAGATACGAAAACCTCTATCGAGGATTGCTCAAGGATGAGCGATCGCGTATTAGCGGAATGTTTTCCGTATAAAAAAACCTCACATCCCAGATCGCACTTGCGAAAGGGACGAGAGGTTGTTAACATTCCCGCGGTACCACCCAGATTGGCAAATGACTAAGCATTTGCCCACTTGTTTCATCCGTATCGGGGATAAGCCGCTCACCCTTACACAGTCACGGCGTAAATGACCTTGGGGGCAAGTGCTGGGAGGTGAGTTCAGATAGATCCGGGTTGACTTGCACCATCCGTCAACTCTCTGTGAATGCTCGAATCCTATTCCTACTATTCCTCTTAAACGCGTCGAAATCTGTAGTTATAACGCCATTATAGTCAATCCGAACCAATCATGTCAAACTTTTCGGCTTGCGGGCTGAGAAAAATAGGCGCTCACTCGCTTCATGCGGCGGCAAATCCGAATAATCAGCGGTAATGACGATGTCAGTGAAGCCGGCATCTGTCAGCCAACGCATCAGTTGGACAGGCTGGTAAGCCCGTTGCCAATGCTCTTCTTCCATCCGCTCGTACAATCCGTTTGGCTGACGAATGAAAAACGTTAACTGATGCTCTACCTCTAGTCGCAGCGGGTCGCAATAACATTGCCAAATGTACGAAACTTCATCTTCTACATGTGTGAATGTCTCGTCTCCGAATATGTGCAACATCTTGTACGGACTGTGCACATCAAACAGAAAGCTCCCACCAGGCGCGAGATGAGCGAAAACACGCTTGAACGTTTCCTGTACATCCGCTTCTTCTGTAAGATAGCTCAATGAATCACACAAGGAGATGACCGCATCCGCTTCCGGCAAGGACAGCTCCCGCATATCCTGCTCCACCCACGCTACATCCACTTGCTCCTGTCTCATTTTGTCATAGGCGATCGCAAGCATTTCTGTTGAGAGATCCACTCCAGTAACACGGTATCCCCGCTTGGCGAGTGGGATCGCAATCGTGCCAGTCCCACAGCCAAGATCAATGACCCGCACAGGCTTCTCTCCCTTTGCCCAATGACGCTCGACCCAGTCAAGCCACTGGTCATAAGGAGTATCCGCCATCAGCCTGTCATATACAGCGGCCATGTGTGCGTATGCCATCTGACCTTACCCTTGCGCGCTGAAGGAAACTTCCTCTGCGTCCTTCCACAGGCGCTCCAGGTTGTAAAACTCGCGATCTTCGCGATGGAAAACGTGAATGACGATATCGCCCAGATCAACCAGTACCCAGCGACCTTCATCCGCTCCCTCGATACCGCGGACGTCAAAGCCGTTTTTGTGGGCTTGATCACGGATTTCTCGAACAATTGCCTGTACTTGACGCTCGTTGTTTCCGTGGCAAATCATGAAATAGTCTGCGATCACGGACAGCTTTTTAATATCGAGCACCTTCAAGTTCTCTGCTTTCTTGTCCTCTGCTGCCTTTACAACCAACTGGGCCAAATCTTCTACTGTTTTAACCATCAAAACCCTCCTTCTCTCCCTTTGCGGGAAACCAAATCGTTATAGGCCGTTAATGTCAACGGGAAAACCGTCTTCTGCTTCTCTATCAAAAATTGAATCGTGCCTCCCAAGGCGAGTGCCAGGGCGGCATCCAAATCATACATGGCTTTGGCGCGAATAAAATCGACACCAGGGTAATCCCGGTTTGGTTCTATATAGTCTGCCACACAAACGACTTTTTCTAACAGGGACATGCCAGCCCGACCCGTTGTGTGGTAACGAACGGCTTGTAAAATATCTGCATCCGTTACACCTAGATCAGTCTGGATCACAATGGCTGCTGCAAAGGCGTGCCACAGCTCTTTTTCCCCTTCCAAAAGCTCTGTAGGCATATCGTGGCGAACGAGAATCTCGAACATTTTTTCCACAGGCCAGCACTTACAGTAATCGTGCAACAGACCAGCAAGCTCGGCTTTGTCAGGATCAGCCCCGAATCTCTCTGCCAGCTCGCGAGCCGACGCAGCGACCCCAAGCGTGTGCTTGTAGCGTTTTTCATGCATTTGTTGCCGTACGCGAACGAGAAGTTCTTCCCGATTATCCAAAAGTCTCATAGATTCGGTTCTCCTTTATATAGCGCTCCACGGCATCAGGCACAAGATAACGGATGCTTTTCCTGGCAGCTGCCTTCTCGCGAATCATCGTGGAGGAAATGTCCCAAACAGGCATCTCCACAAATGTGACGTCCTCGCTCGAATTTAGGTCCAGTTCGGTTCCTGGCCTCGCTAGACCTATAAAGCGTACCATATGAATCAGCTCTTGGTACTGGTACCATTTGGGCAAGATTTTTACCATATCTCCCCCCATGATAAAGGAAAACCGGCAATCCGGGAACTGCCTGATGAGCTGAGCCATCGTATCATAGGTGTACGATGGACCTTTTCTTTCGAACTCCACATCTGTTACACGAAACACCTCGTGATCAGACACAGCAAGCTGAACCATTTGCAAGCGGTGATGCGCCAGCGTCAGACTTTCTCTCTTTTTGTGTGGTGGAACATGTGTAGGCATAAACCAGACTTCATCCAGGCCCGCTTGCTCTCTGGCTTGTTCGGCCGCCAGCAAGTGCCCGCAATGAATCGGGTCAAACGTTCCTCCCATGATCCCTACTTGCTTGATTGGCTGTCTCATCGCATGCAGGTCACTTATGGCAGCTTGATCGTCTTGTTCTCCCGAGACTCTTTGTACAAGACAACTGTATGGCCAATCAACTGCACAAGCTCTGCTCCAGCGCCTGCTGCCAGATCTTCTGCCACTTGATGTTTATCGTCATTATTGTTTTGCAAGATCGCTACCTTGATCAATTCACGTACTTCCAACGCTTCTTTGATCTGCGTAATCATATTTTCGTTTACGCCGCCTTTTCCTACTTGGAAAATCGGGGTGAGATGATGTGCTTCTGCGCGCAAAAAGCGCTTTTGCTTGCCGGTCAACATCGGCAATGCCTCCTTTTACATCCTGCCAATCAGGTTGTTTTCTTTAATTGTTGCAAGACGACCTCACGCATAACCCCAGTCGGTGCTCGTTCTCCCGTCCACAGCTCGAAAGCCAGTGCACCTTGATTCACGAACATGCCGATTCCGGAATGAACAGTGGCTCCGATGGCACGCGCTTCTTTGAGCAGACGTGTTTCGAGCGGGTTATAAATCAGATCGCTCACGGTTAAACCAGAATGAAGCCATTCTGCTGGCACAGGTGTCTCCTGCACATTTGGCAGCATTCCGATCGATGTCGTATTAATCAACAGCGAAGAATCCGCGATAGCTGCTTCACCTTCGCCCTGTTCTACGATTTTCGTAGGCACAATCGTTCCGACATGCTCAGCCAATACGGCGGCTCTTTCGCGGGAACGATTAATGATGCGAATTTCCTTGACTCCTTGTTCAGCCAAGGTAAACGCGACTGCACGGGCAGCGCCTCCAGCCCCTACCATGGTTACCACTTGCTTTTCAAGAACGATTCCCGTCTCTTCCACAAGCGAACGAACATAGCCCATACCATCTGTGTTATAGCCGATCAAGCGCCCATCACGAGAAACGACGGTATTGACGGCACCGATGCGTTTGGCAAGCGGATCAATTTCATCCAGCATCGGCATGATAGCGACCTTGTGGGGGATCGTGACGTTAATCCCTTTCAAGCCTAACGCGCGAATACCCGCAACTGCATCTTCCAGATTTTCCGGTTCCACATCGAACGCAGCATAGGCAAATCCCAACCCGGTCTCTGAAAAAGCTGTATTGTGCATCATCGGTGATTGCGAGTGGGAAACTGGATGCCCAAACAGGCCAACCAGTTGTGTTTTGCTTGTAATCATGGAGCTTTTCCTCCCCGGACGTCTCTCTATAGCATATGGCAAGGGGCAAGGCTAACTCGACTTTTTTGTTTAAGCTAGATCAGCCCTTTGCGCATCCCAACACTTACGCCTTTAGGTGCATGCACGACAACACTCGCTTCGTGTTTTCCTTGAATGCTGACCCAGCCCAAACCGGAAATTACGATGTCAGTCGTCGTCGTGGACTTGTTGATTTTAAAGGTGTGCTTCACAAATGGTGGAAGTGCTTTCGCAGCTTCCTCCCCTGTTGGCGGCACCAGCAAGGTTCCATGGTGCTTTTGCATCACTTCGTCTGCTTTCTCCAGCTTCGTCCGATGAATGTACAGGTCGTTGTCGACATAGATGATGAACGGCTGTCTTTCTCCGCGTACGAAGTCGATCCGGGCTAAACCACCCAAAAAGAGCGATTGTCCATCATCGAGCTGATACACCTTGGAGTTGATCCGGCTAGTCGGGGTAATCTTTCTCAGATCGGTCGGGGATACCATATGTCCAATCTGGTCGCGATTAATGATCCCCGGCGTATCAAAAATGGAGCGGTCATCCTCGAGCGGAATCTCGATTTTGTCCAGTGTCGTTCCAGGGAATGGAGAAGTCGTAATCTCCAGCTCAGCCGCACCATAGTCATGCAAGATGCGGTTGATCATGGTGGACTTTCCTACGTTGGTCACACCGACAATGTAAACATCTCGGCCTTTGCGCAGCTCTCCAATGCGATTCAACAGTTCATCGATATGAAGTCCTTTTTGCGCGCTGATCAGTACGACATCCTCCGGGCGCAGTCCGCGTTCTTTTGCTTCGTGCTGCATCCAGTTGCGTACGCGGTTCAGGTTGATGTTTCTCGGCAGCAGATCAACCTTGTTACCCACGAGCAAAATCGGATTTTTCCCGACAAAACGTGGCAAACCTTTGAGCCAGGAGCCTTGGAAATCAAAGATATCGACAACCATCACGACAAGAGACTCCGTAGAACCGATGCCATCCAAAATCTTGAGGAAGTCGTCATCGCCCATTCCAACGGGAGCTACTTCATTATAATGCTTGATACGATAACACCGCTGGCAAATGACTACCTTTCTGCCAAGCGCGGACTCCGGTGCATAGCCAGGTTTTTTTGCATCTGCTGTCTGAATGGCAATCCCACATCCAGCACAAGAGCCATGCATTTGTTCCGTCATGCTTTTCTCCTCCACGAAACCATTCCTTTCCTCTCCATCCAATTAAGGGCCACACGCTCCATCTGACGATTAAAGCGCGTCCAAAAACCATCCGTCTGGGCTACAGGAACGACCAGGATCGTATGAAATCCTAATCGATTTCCTCCCAGCACATCGGTAAACAATTGATCGCCAATGACAACGGTCTCAGCGATGGTTACATTCATCTGCCGCACTGCCTGCAAAAAGGCACGGTTTGTCGGCTTTTTGGCCGCATAAATAAACCCGAGATTTAATGGGGCACAGAAGCGGTCTACACGCTCCTTGTTGTTGTTGGAGACAACCGTGACCTGTATGCCAGCCTCATGCATGCGAGCAAGCCAGTTGATGACCTCCTGGGTTGCATGTGGCCTGTCCCATTCCACCAAGGTGTTATCCAAGTCTGTAATCACCGCACGGATGTTATTTCGTTTCAATTGATCTATGTCAATGTGATGGATTGATTCGACGAACTGACTAGGCATCAGCTTCTCTAAAAACACGGGGCACCTCCAAATGATGTGAAGCAATCAACCGCGATTTCGGCACCTACTATACCATAATCGACCACTTGGTTGCAAAACAAAAAGCATGATCACCACTTGCCTTGCTCTGTCATCCAGTGTAAAATGGCGTTACCAAGAAAACTGTTTTTGTTTTTACAGTTTTCTATTATGCTGTTTTGGCTGGGGGTCGATTGCAATTAGAAACCGGATCATGAAAGGTTTTATTGAAGAGATTCGCGATAAAGGCATGAAATTTTCCATGGATGATTTGGCGAAGCGGCTTGGGATCAGTAAGCGCACGTTATACGAGCACTTCTCATCCAAGGTGGAAATTCTGGAAACGATCATTCAGCAGTCCTTTGAAGAGGGCGATGAAAAAACACAGCAAATTCTCGCAGACGACAGTCTCTCTCTTATTGATAAAATCAAAGGTGTCATGATGGTTTTACCGACACACTATGAATTTTATGATTTGCGCATCCTCGAACAGATGAAGCGATATTATCCTGAGCAATATGCCCAAGTCGAGGCTTCTCTATCCGAGGATTGGCAAACACTTCGCGTCCTTCTTGAGCAAGCGATTCGAGAAGGACTCATCATCAATATGGACGTCACGCTCATGCTGAAGGTTATTGTCGATGCGTTGAATTCTACACTCGACCAGCGCTTTTACATGAAAAACCAGATTACAGTCTCAGAGGCGCTCTCTGCTATTGTAGATGTCCTCTTGTTTGGGTTGGTACCAGCGGATAAACGGTAACAAATGACTCGTGGTCATTCCACTATCTTTGGAAGACCACGATACCGTTTTTTGCAAGAAAACCAATAAAACAAAAATAGTTTTTATAGTTAAGAGGTGTTTTATCATGTCCATTTTTACACAAATGACCAAACAACAACGAATCGGACTTTTGTTTGTCATCCTGATCCTTTTCATCGACATGCTGCTGTACAGCTTGTTGATTCCGATTGTTCCTTATTTTACGGAATTGCTTGCGCCCTCCTCGACCATAATGGGCGTGCTGTTTAGCAGCTATGCAGTCGCGATGCTCATTGCCACCCCCATTTTCGGGCCGATATCCGATCGGGTTGGGAGACGGACAATGCTTTTGATCGGCTTGCTCGGTCTCGTCGCTTCCACGTTTTTGTTTGCTTTCTCTGAAACAATGGCCTTGTTGATTACCGCGCGTTTTGTTCAAGGTATTGCTGCTGCGGCTACATGGCCAACTGCTCTTGCCCTCTTGGCGGATTTGTTCCCATCCAAAATGCGCGGAGCTGTAATGGGAATTGCATTGACGGCGATTTCGACCGGTACATTGCTCGGAGCGCCGATTGGCGGATGGTTGTTTGAAATCAGCGACCATCGCATGCCTTTCCTGGCAGCAGCAGCCTTTACCGCGATCAACATTGTGCTGGTTTACTTGTTCTTGAAGGAAGACACGGCGAGAACTGTCAGTGAAAAGCTTCATGTCGGTGGATTCATCCGCAATCCGCAAGTCATTTTTATCGCTGGAATCGTCCTGTTGGCCGAGATTTCCCTTTGTTTGCTGGAACCGACGTTGCCCGTATTTTTTACAGAGAAGCTCAGCATGACGCCGACAACCATCGGTCTTTTGTTTGGGATCATGACACTCGCCTACGGACTGATCGCCCCAGTTTCCGGCTCCCTTTCCAGCCGCATGAATCCGTATAAGCTCATGTTTGGGGGAATCATGACGCTGGCTGTGTTTCTGCCATTTTTGGCGTGGACGGACTCCCTCTGGCAGGCAATGCTTGCAATGGCATTGGTCGGGGCTAGTATTGGCTTTACCTTATCACCTACCTTGGCTACGTTGGGGGCCATCATTGACCAAGGAGGAAGCGGCGCATACGGCACGGCGTACTCTCTCTTTAATATGTTTCACGGAATCGGAATGGTGGCAGGCCCACTGGCAGGGGGAATTTTGACGGATTTACTTCCTGTATCCTCTGTCCTCCTGATCGTGGCAGCATCCATCCTTGGCTTCGGCATTTTCCTTTTTGTCCAATTAAAAGCAAGCAAATCCGCCAGTCATTACACCAAGGAAAGCGAGATGAAATTTTGAGCTTGTCTATTCGTGAAATTACGAAAGAAAATTGGCGCCAAATTGCCTGCTTGACTGTAACGGAAGGTCAACAAGCCTTCATTGAGAGCAACGCTTTTTCCATCGCCCAATCGGGTTTTGAACCGGAATGGGTATCATGCGGTCTGTATGATAAGGATATCGCTGTCGGTTATGCCATGCACGGAATCGATGTAGAGAATGGCCGAATTTGGCTGGATCGCTTTATGATTGATAGCAGCCATCAGGGTAAGGGTTACGCCAAAAAGTTTCTGCACATACTCGTTGAGGAAGTGTGCAGACGATATGGCTGTACGCGCATTTACTTGAGTATTCATCCTGAAAACGAGTTCGCTCGCAAGCTGTATGAGTCGTTTGGCTTTGCCTCAAATGGCGAAATGGATGGTCCGGAGGAAGTGATGGTCCTCGACCTGACATATGAATAGAACAGGCACCTCCTCTGTCGGTACTGACGAAGGGGGTGCCTCTTTATGTCTTTATGGTTGACTTTTACGTGCTTCCATCAGTCTCTTGACCTTCTCTGTCGGAGTCCAGCATTGGAAGCGATAGTCCGGACGAGTCTCATAGGTTAGACGAGAACATCGATAGCTGACTCCGCCCGAGCCTTTCTCCACACGAAAATGAATACAGGTCGCACAGCAATGAAAGGAATTCTCTGTCTCCACCATTCTCCCTCCCTTACTTCCCCAGCTTCCACGAAAACATTGAGAGCTGTTCGTACCGCTCCCCTTGCTGCTCGGCAAAATTCGAAAAGCCTACGCCAACTAATCGAACGCCCGCTGTATAGTCAAAGGCGTCGAGCAAATCATCCAACAGTTCCTGCCAGTTAGCCCCAGCAATAGCCTTATGCTGCTTGGTCCGTTGGGTAAAGTCCGCGTACTTGATTTTGAGCGTTATCGTCTGGGGCTCGACCCCTTCTTCGCGGATGTCCTCTTCGACCTCACGCAAAAGGGATGTGGCAATCGGAGAAATCGCATCCCTGTCAAACAAATCGAAGGGCAGTGTCGTTTCGCGGCTCAATGATTTCGGAGCGCGGTCCATTTCGATCTCGCGGTTGTCTTCCCCTCTCGCCCGGTAATAGAGGGAACGACCGAACTTCCCAAATAACGTAGTGGCTTCATCGATTGAAAGCCGCCAAAAATCCTCTACCGTTTCAATCCCCTTTTTCGCGAGCAGCTCTTGTGACTTTTTTCCGACTCCATGCAAGGTGCCAATTGGCAACGACCGCAGCACATCCAGAGCCTGCTCTGGTCGGATGATTACAAAGGCATCCGGCTTTTTTAAGTCACTGGCAATCTTAGCCAACGACATATTGTAGGAGAGTCCGATGCTGCAAGTAAGTCCGGTCTCCCGTTTGATTCGTCTCTTGATATCGCGGGCGATGGGTACCGCATTCTCATAATGGGACACGTCTAAATAAGCCTCGTCTAGACCCACTGTTTGATAACGCTCTGTATAAGAAGTAAATATCTGTCTGACTTCAGCAGATTTTTCAATATAACGGTTATAGCGGACAGGCAGATAAAAGCCTTGCGGACATTTTTTCCTCGCCATGGCGACAGGCATTGCGGAACGAACACCGTATTTGCGTGCCTCGTAGCTACAGGTCGATACGACACCGCGATTGCCAGTTCCCCCGACAATGACCGGCTTCCCCCGCAATTCAGGGCGATCTAACTGCTCTACACTCGCAAAAAATGCGTCAATATCCAAGTGAAGAATTTTTTTCATAGGGATACCCACCAAACATACATTCTCATTTCTATTATCCCTGTTTTGTTCCATTGACGCAAGCGAGAACGTCCTAAGCCTGGTTTTCGATTACTTGTAGCAGCTCTGATACTGGAGGATTTCCTTTTTTGGCATATAAGATTGTTCCGTTTTTTCCGATGATGTACACGATGCGTTGCTGAAAAAACAACCCGAGAACTTTTCCAACATCGTACGCTTTTCGAATGGATTCATCTTCATCCATGATCAATGGAAATTCATAGCGGAATTTTTCTGCAAATGAGCGCTTTTTGTCCATAGCACCTGGATTGACACCAAAAACGACCGTATTTGCTTGTTCGATTTTGGCGTAATGATCCTGGACTGCACATAGCTGTTTCGTACAAATCGGGGTATCATCTCCCGGATAGAAAATGAGGACGATATTTTCTTTGCCGATGTAATCCCTAAGATTAATGGTTCCTTTTGTGCTCGCCGCCGTAAAGACGGGAGCCGAGTCTCCGACCTTTAACATTTCTCTCACCTCTATGCTCAGTATACAGGGGCTTCCGGAATGTCAAAATTCATTCTCCCATCCCGATACTTTGTGAACGGATCCTCCTCCTCCCCCATAATCCATACCTTTCCTTCCCATACATGTACGGTTTCAGCATATTCAAATCTTTGTCCACTCTGCTCAACTTCAAGCTTCATTTCAAGAAAGGCAGTATGCCCATCTTCGTATCTAATCTTTGTGATCTCAAAGTTTTTCATTTTATACTGTTGAGCTTGTAAGAAGGCGATCTTTTTCATGTAAAATTCTTTCGCTTCCTGTTCACTTAACATTGTGCCATCAACTGGATGCCTGCCGTTTGCATCATACAGATAAAGCGTCTCGAAAGCTGTTGCGTAGTCTTCATCGATAAGCGCTTGATAATACTTCGTGGTTATCATTTTCATGTCGCGTTCAGCAAAATACTCTGTGAAGAGGAACCTTGGAAAAATGAGCAGAAAAAGCAAAATAACTACAATTATTTTCTTCAAAAACTCACCTCACAAAAATCCATTCTCTTACGTGAAGTTCGATTCTGCCTGTCATTTATCCTTGTTTGACTACACTTCTACCATTGGCATGAGCAACCCGTACGCGGAAGCCCTCCCGCATGCAAAAAAACCGCTCTGGGCAATCCCAGAACGGTTTCTCACATTTTCTATTCTATTTAGTCGCTTGCAGCTTCAACTGCTTTACCCGGGCAACAAATGCCTCGGCAATCTTCAACATGTCGTCGTCGTGTGCCCACATCCGTTCTGGATGCCACTGTACGCCTACATGTAGCCCGTCGAGGCTTTCCATCGCCTCAATCACACCGTCAGCCGCGCATCCTGTGACTTTGAAGCCCGGTGCTATGTCTTTGACTGCTTGGTGGTGAGAGGTGTTCACGAGCACCTCTGTCTTTCCGAGGGCATCCGCTACAAAGCCAGGTTGCAGCGTAATCTTATGCGCCCCGTATTGCCGTGAACCCCTCTGCGCATGCTGCAGCGCTCCTGGTACTTGGCTCGGGATATCTTGAATGAGGGTGCCGCCACACGCCACATTCAAAATTTGCATCCCGCGGCAAATGCCGAGAATTGGCTTTTTCAGCTCCAGCGCAATCTTGATAATCTCAAGCTCTGTGATGTCTCTTTCGTAATTGATATCGCCCAACCCTTGCAGCGGGTCTTCACCATACAAATGCGGCGCGGGATCTTCACCACCAGACAAAATCAAGCCGTCCAGGGATTCGATCATCTCACGAAACGGAGCATCCTGAATCGTCAGCAGTGGCAAGATCAGTGGAGTACCGCCACTGCGCGCAATTCCGTTCACATAGCCTGAACCTACATAGAAAAACTGGTCGAGATCGTTCTTCGGGAAATACATTTTCGTACAAGCCACACCAATGATCGGACGCACGCCAGTCACTCCCTCATAGACTCATGATTACTTTTGATTGGAAGCGTACTTGAAGTCGATGAACCCGAGTGCATCTACTACCACATCTTTTACGCTATCCTGCTTCACCCACGCATAGGTGAAATAGTAGATTGGCAACGCAGGCATTTCATCCATGACGATTTGTTCAGCTTTCTTGAGAATTTCCTTGCGCTTCGCTACATCCCCTTCTTTGGCAGATTGGGCGAGCAAATCAAGGAACTCCTTGTTTTCCCATTTGGATGTATTGAGTCCACCCTTGAAGACTTCCAGGAAGTTGATCGGATCGTTGAAATCGCCAATCCAGCTACCACGGCCAATTGTGAAGTTTCCTTGCTTCATGTCCTCACGGTGAACCTTGTTCTCTTTGTTAACCAGTTTGACTTCAATGCCAAATGCTTTGCGCCATTGATCCTGGATGACTGTCGCAATACGTGAATTGACCTCTGACGTATTGTATGCAATCGTGATCGATGGCAACTCCTTGATCCCCGCTTCTTTCATACCTTCTGCCAAGAGCTTCTTCGCGGTCTCTACATCGCCGTCTTTGATGTAACCCTCTGGCGTGAGTGCCATGGTCGGCGGGAGAATACCCGTCGCTGGCGTGCTCTTGTATGGTACGACATTATCGGAGATTTCCTGACGATTAACTGCCGTAGCAAATGCCTGACGAATCTTTTTGTTGTCAAACGGCTTTTGCGTCGTATTGAAAATGTACCAGTACGTACCCGCTGTTGCTTGAGCTTGCATCTTTCCGGATTCTTTCAGAGCATCCAGCGCATCCAGTGGCAAATCGCCAAGTGGTGAACCTGCCCAATCCAGATCACCTTTTTCAAACATCGACAGCTCTGTATTGGCATCCTCGATCATATTCAACGTCAGCTTCGACAATTTGACGGCGTCCTTATCCCAGTAAGAATCGCTCTTTTCGAATTCAATCTTTGATTTGTGCTCCCAATTTTTCAAGGTGAATGGCCCGTTTGTAATGTACGTCTCTGGCTTCGAAGCCCACTCTTTGTTGCCCTCAACTGCTTTTTTGTTGACCGGGAAATAGGTGACAGACGCAACCAGTTCCGGGAAAAACGGTGCCGGGTTTTCCAGCGTAACAACCAGTGTCTTGTCGTCTGTTGCCTTCACGCCTACATCTTCGGCTTTTGCCTTGTTGGCGTTAAAGGCTTGCCCATTTTTCAAATAGTACATCTGATACGCGTAACTGGAAGCGGTTTTCGGGTCGAGAACCCGTTTCCATGCGTATTCGAAGTCATGAGCCGTAACCGGATCTCCATTGGTCCATTTGGACTCCCGCAGATGGAAGGTGTACGTGAGACCATCAGCAGAAACCTCGTACTTCTCTGCGACCGCCTCTTTTAGCTCGCCTTTTTCATTCAAGCGCAGGAGGCCATCAAATGCTGCACGGGCAACAGACATCGAAGGGATATCTTCTGCCAGTCCAGGGTCGATCGTGCTTGGCTCACCAGTGTTCAGGTTAACCTGCATCGCTTGGGGGGCGCTACTCTGCTCCTGCTTCGCACCTGTCGTCTCCCCCGTGGTGCTTGCTTGCGGTGTTCCACAACCAGCGAACGCTAAACTCGTTAACAGAACAGCACAAAATGATAGTTTCTTCCACTTATGCAACAGCAAAACCCCCATCTTAGGAATAATTCTTCTTGATTGTTAGGAGCATGACTAAATAATATTATCTTGAGAAAATTTTGTCTACATCGAAACAAAAGGAGATGGGTCTACATGTTATCCAGTCTTTTTGCCCAAATATCCAGTCTAATCAAGGACGCTGGAGGGGAATGGGGAATCTTTTTCGAAGATTTGCAAACCGGTGAAACATTATCCATCAACGAAGACCAACGCTTCTATGCGGCCAGTGTGATCAAAGTCCCGATCATGACAGCTGTTTTTGCAGAGGCGTACGCAGGCAAGTTTGCCTTAGAGGACAGGATCAAGCTGCGTGCAGAGGATCTCGTTGGCGGTGCAGGTGTTCTTCAGCATATGACTCCCGGCACTGAATTTACGATTCGCGACCTGGTTACCCTGATGATCATCCAAAGCGACAATACAGCGACGAACATGATGATTGATCTCGTCGGAACAGAGAGCATTCGAAACGCGATGCAAAAAACCGAAATGACAAACAGTCACTTCTACAACAAGCTCATGGTCGTCCCGGCCGAATTGGAAGGATACAATGAGGTGACGGCTAAAGACATGGGAAGCCACCTCCGATACTTGGCAACAGGAAAAGTCATCTCCTACGACAGCTGTTTAAAAATGATCGCCATCTTGAAGACTCAGCAGCACCGTGACCGCATTCCCTTCCTTTTGCCTGACCCGGACGGCGATGTGATCGGGATGATTCCGAAATGGGAATTCGCCAACAAGACTGGCTCTGTAACCAAAATCACGCATGATGTCGGCATCCTCTACATCGGTTCTCATGCTGTCACCTTGTCCATTTTAAACAAGGGACTCGAGCAAAAGGATGCTGCAAACGTCATGGCGCAAATCGGCAATCTCGTTTATCACGTATATAGTCAGAAGGCGTAATCCATGTGGCCTGCCATCTCCATTGGCGGGCTTTTTTTAAAACGCTGAAGGAGAAAAAACAAGCAGGCATTCCTTTCTCCAAGGAACACCCGCTCGTGATCGACCTATTCTTTTTCCAAAATCAGCTTGGCAACGTTCATTGCGCTAGAGAAAGACAGCTCAGACAGCTGGCCTTGTCCTTCACACCAGTCACCCGCGAAGAACAGGTTGCGGTAATCCGGCATGAAAATTGGCATTGGCTTCTGATTCATGGTCCACTTGATCTCCTGTACGACTGCACGAGCAGAAACGCGCGGCACAACGAGTTGTTCACGCCAGCCTGGGAAGTGCTTGTCATACAGGTTTTCAATCTCTTGTTTGCGGATTTCGGCCGCTTCCTTGTTTCCTACTTCATCCTGACGCATGTATGCAGTCGCCTGCAGCAACTGCCCGCCTTCAGGTACACAAGTGCGGTCATAATACGAAATATCGGTAATGAAAATATTGTTTGCTTTTTCGTAGATGTAGGAGAACGGTACGTCAATTCGTTCTTTCAAGCCAATGTCATACACCATAACAACCGTTGGCTCGTATTCAGCATGCTGTGCAATCGCATGCTCCAGGCGCGTCTCCGCAAAGACCTTCGCCATCTCCTTCGGCGGAATACAGCAAATAAATTCATCCGCCGTAAATTCTCCCTCCGGTGTCACCACTCCAACCACACGATCGTTCTCTACTTGGAACTTTTCTACTTTGGTTTTGATCAGAATCGTACCTTGATTTGCTTCAATCACACGCACGAATTCATTGATCAATGCTTGCCAGCCGCCACCGATATACGCTACCGGTTTATTCGTTGTAAACAAACGGCTGTAGTACTCAAAGAATACGTCAGAAGGAATCTTTTCAGGCTCACGTGTGAAGAAGTTGGAAGAAGCAAGCGTCAACATCATTTCTCGCACTTCTTCGTTGACTTGCTTTTTCTCCATCCACTTTTGAATCGACATATGTGGATGGCCTTTCTCCATTTTTAGCATCGTTTTCAAAATCTCAAACGTGAACAATACTTTGTCCATGCCTTTTAAGAGCTTCGTTTGGAAAAGTCCTTGTACATTCGCCGGAACTGCAGTCAGATCGCTACCAATATCGTACTTGGCTTTTGTCGGATTGAAATCCTGCCAATCGATGTTCAGACCCAATTCTTTTTCAAACGTTCTCAAAACGGAGCTGTCGCGAGCATAAATGGCATGGGCACCGAAGTTGAAGTTAAATCCTTTGATCTTCAGTGTAACCGCACGTCCACCCAATTGACCGCGTTCCAAAACTGCAACTTTTTTGCCTTTCGACGACAGGTAGGCGGCACTGGAAAGACCAGCAAGTCCCCCACCTACAATAACAACGTCATAGTGATTGGTTGTCATACACAATCTCCCCTACGCACTAGCGATGTTGATACATAAGCTAAACCCTATCCTAGTCTAAGGGATGGATAAGGTGGAAGTCAACTATTATTGAACTGTGTCTATTTTTATACTGACTTATACCAATATTTACCTAATAAACCAACTTGTTTACCGCTCTTCTTGAAGCAGTATGCCCCGCTATTCGCCGTATATCCAACCAACAAAAACACGTACAAAAAAGCCCCCTGTAACAGTCATCTGCTTGATAGAGGGCTCATATGCAACTGGAAGCAGCGAACTAATCGTTTCGGCGAGTCATTTGCTGCCAAACGGTACCGCTAGCCGCCTCGCCGCTTTCAATGCGCTGCACGGCCATTTGGACTTGCAAGCTGACCTCGAACTCGGGATCGTTCTGTGCGGCACGCAAAGCGTCCAAGGCGGTTTCATCCCCCACCTCAAACAAGTAGCGAGCAGCGCGCCAGCGTACCAGCTTGTTTTTATCCTTCAACGCCTCACACATCGGCAGAATTGCGCGCGTATCACCTAAGTCAGACAAGGTATCCCCCGCTGTGCGTCGTACAGAGACGGATTCATCGCGGAGCGCTTCAAACAGCAGCGGGAAGACGTCATCCCCGCCAATCATGCCCAGATACACAACCGCCAGCCTGCGAATCGACGGCTTGCCATCACGAAGCGCTTTTTCCAAAACAGGCAAATCCGCTTCAGTAGGCTCCATCCGATCCAGTGCTTCATATCTTTTTTGCCAATCCGGATCATCGAGCATCTCTAGCGTAACGACTTTCTTTTCACGCACGACTGGCTCCGGAGTTTCCCCTGGACCAAGCGCCATGGCCTGTTCCACGATTTCTTCCACACGGCTCTGCGGATAGGAGGCATCGACTTCCAATGCGACCTCCTCGCCAATCTCGCGCAAATCGCCATAGCGCACGCCATGCTCGACCCATTTTCGCTCCATGATGAGGTTGGGCGAAGCGGATCCGGCACGCACAGCTGCCTGTCCAAAACGCTCTGGCAGCGCCGCACGAATCTGTTCCGTTCCCATCGTCACTTTGACCTGCATCGGTACACCGCGGAACATTTGAATGTACACTTGCGCCTCTCCAAATGCCCCCGCATCCTCCGCAGACATGTCAGGAACAGCCGCTCCTCCGCCTGCTTGCAAAACCTCGCGCGCGACAGTCAAAATACGCTGCCAATCTGCATTGGACTTTCGCTCCAGCGCGAGAAAGTCTGCCGTATGAAAAATTGAGGTAACCCCTTCGATCTCCAAGAGCTTGTTCATGAGTTCGGGTGCTTTACTCGCATCTTTCTTTGTATACACATGTTGTACCCCATCCGGCAAACGCTCGTCTACATTCAGCTTCATGACGTTTGGACTCGGCGTCGGTTCGATGGACAACAGTTTCATAGTGAGTCACTCCTTATTATGCATGTTCAAAAAGTCACGAACACCTCGTGATCAAAAGACGGCTTTTTGAACAACCTTTTTACAACACTGCTTGCCCTTCTATCGTAGCATGGAACTTCATTCGTTTTCCAACCCGAGAGATCGTGAAAAGCAGTTTGCCCGCTACAACGCCAGCTTGTAGTAATCATTGGCTGACTTTACAAAAAAGCCGCATGATTCATACAGCCCCAGAGCATTGCTGTTTTCACAGGCTACCTCCAGTGATACATCTTGATATCCCTCTTCCTCCAGCCTCTCAATCGTTTGTGCCAAAGCCTGGCGTCCGTATCCTTTTCCTTGGTAATCTGGGTGGACACAAAATCCATAAATAAACGCCTTGCCCTCATCCTTGTTCACGCTTATTTTGCCAATGGCCTTATCATCGACAATCATCAAATGCGTGGTTGCCTTAGGATTACCCGCCATGTTTTCGGCCATTTCCCTCGCGCGTTCTTCCTCCATTTGAAAACCATGGACGTTTAGCCAAATCAATGTTTCGTAGTCACTGGCGGTCTCCGGTCGAAGCAGCACGTTTCCTGAGACCGTTGCTCTTTGTTTCTCTCCTAAATCCATCCAATATTCCGAGAATTGATATTCCCCGCCGATTCGCTCCATATATGACTTGCCGTTTTCCGAATCTCGCTGAACGATAAACAACTGCGCCGGAATCCCTCTTCGTCTGCATGCATCTGCGGCTTGTGCTTGCAACGCTGTGAATATGCCTTTTCTTCGGTAGGCTGGGTGGACCATGCCGCTCACTTCTGCCTCACCGCCATGAAACACGTAGAGCCCTAGAAAGCCAACCAGCTTTCCATCCGCATAGCATACAAAGTCTTCTTCATGCTCTCCTGAACGCTTTTCCAGCATCCCCGGGTTTACTTTGAGATCAATCCCATCCTGCTCATTGCAAATCGCAACCAGCTCTTTAATCTGTGCCAGTTCCTCTGAGGACAGTGTTTTTCTTGCCGTGATCGTATACATCAAAGCGCACGCACCCTTTCTATGATTAGAAGTATCGTCGTTGCAATTCTGCGACCATATCTTCCAAATTATTAGCGACCTGCGGAATCGAATAGCCTACGAAAAGAGGTGAGGTAACAAACCTCGGAACCACTTTGGCGATCAGCTTTTCTCCCCAATGGTAAAAGAAAAAATTGTAGCTTTGGTTACGCGGATTGACATGAGTCAGTATCCAATGTGCTAAAATTTGTAAGTAGTCTGCCATTTTCGGCAGTCTATCCAAGTCCGATAGAATGACATTGTATTCAAAAAAACCCGCACGCGGATGCGTAGACAGATTGCATTCAACCCCTGCCTCTTGATCGATGGTCATGCCAATAAAATCACTGTCTTTTACTTGATCCAGATAGTTGTAGTCGTTTAATCCGACGATCTGCATGTGCGGATGACGGATGCTCCCTCCGGAATACGGACCGTGGTTTTTGAAAAACAGAACGGAACGATAAGATTTGCTTTGCTCCATTTCAAGCCACTTCTCTACCCCGAATGCCAGCAATGCTCGTACATGTTCCTTGGAATAAACAGACCAATCCCCTTGGCATTCATCCGACTCAATCAAAACAGTTTGATGTGTATCCTCCAGAACAGGGAATTTGTTCATGAGCCAAATCATGGAGCCCCGCTGCTCCAAAACATCGGTGAGACTGTTTCGATCACAAAAAGGACAGGCCGTTTCTGTGTTGTTTACACTCACTGGCTTTTTTCTGCCGATTTGCATGTTAAAGTGCAAGTGCGTCTGCTTCATTCCCTTGTCCCTCCAGTTTGTGCTTACTTCCACTTTACACGCATTTTCTGGGAAAATCATGACGTTTTTTGCCCAGACGACACTTTTGCACCCTCAATTGGGCTGCCTATTTTTCAATGCCTGTGGCGTTTGTTTCTTTTTTTATCTCAAATGTTTTACATACAATGGGAAGCAGTGAAACCTGGAAAGGTGTTGGAAATGGATGGAGAGATCATTTTATTATCCTGTTAGCTGGAGCGAGGCCCAACATTACAAAACGTTGCTTGATCAAGAAGGAGTCCCCTATGAAATTCAATCCCCGCTCGATTTGCCTGTCTTGGAAGAAGGTAAGCTCGCCATTGTCTTTCCTTCCATTCCTTTACGGATGTACGTCTGGGTGCGAACCTTGTTCTATCGTGACGGACTGCGCTATCCGGATACGTTTTCGTTAGATTTCAAATTACATTAATCATCAGAGGAAAGGTACCAGTTCCGTTGGTTTTCATAAGATGGTAAGAGCGGCATTTCGTATCGTTTGTGGGGGGAGGTGAAGAAGCTGCCGTCCTACAACATCCGCATCTCGATTGCGAGGCTACGTCTCGAGCTATTCGATGGAAACCAACTCATCCGCTCTTATCCTGTTGCCCTGGGCAAAATTGCCACATCGACACCACGAGGGGATTTTACCATCATCAACAAAGTCCCCCATCCGAACTCCTATCCGGGAGGTCCTTTGAGTGTATTCGGCACCTTCTGGATGGGACTGAGCAAGCCTCACTACGGCATTCACGGCACGAACAATCCTTCCTCGATCGGCAAGTATGTATCTCGCGGCTGTATTCGCATGTACAATAAGGACGTGAATGCTCTGGCAAAAATCGTGCCCATCGGTACGCCCGTTCGAATCCGACAGCAATAAACATAGACATGCAAAGACCCGCCTCTCTAATTCCAAGGCGGGCCTTCTTTACATAAGATGAGTCTTTTTCTTTTTCGTTCTTTCCGCTTCCGTTTCATCCGCTTCCAAGTATACAAGAAATCTTCTCGCTTGCTTGTACATGATCGATAACGTCATTTCCCTGATCTTGTTCATGATCACTTCTTTATCCTTTGGATGAACTTCGGAAGAGAGCTGTTGTTCTTGCAGCTCCAGGTAAGACATCACCCATTCCGGGTCTAACTTATAGGCAGGCAACGACAGCGACTCCTCTACTCTAGTAATCTACTCTAGTCTACAGGTGGAAGCGCCGCATTCCCAGCCCTCAATTACTGGCTACACCACTAATTATTTCCCTTGCTCCAATTCCTCTACCAATGCAGATAATTCCGCCCAACGCTCAATGGTTGCTTCCAGCTCTGTCGCCACTTGCTGTTCTTCTGCATAGAGCTTTTCAATTTTGCCGTAATCGCTGCCAGATGCTGCAATCTCTTGCTTTAGCTTGGCGCTGCGCTCTTCCAAAGCCGCGATCTTGCCATCAATCGAATCCCATTCCTTCTGATCCTTATAGGACAGCTTGCGCGTGCGATTGTTGCCGCGATTAGCGCCGCTGTTGCTTTGCGTCTTTTCTGCCTGTTGATCCGCTTCTTGCACCTGTGTTGCTTTTTCCTGGCGTCTTTCTTCCAGGTACTCGGAGTAGTTGCCGTAGTAATGACGAATGTTTCCTTGCCCCTCAAAAGCAAACAAATGGTCAACGGTACGATCAAGGAAATAGCGGTCATGCGATACCGTGATGACTGCGCCTGGGAACTGCTCGAGATAGTCTTCCAAAATACTGAGCGTCTGAATATCCAAATCATTCGTAGGCTCATCTAAAAACAGTACATTTGGCTCTCCCATCAGCGTCCGAAGCAGATAGAGACGTCTGCGCTCTCCCCCAGACAGACGGGAAATCGGTGTCCATTGCATATGTGGTGAAAACAAGAACCGCTCCAGCATTTGCGAAGCCGTGATCGATTCACCGTTGCTCGTCTGAATGACCTCTGCGGCTTCCTTTACATATTCGATGACGCGCAGCTTTTCATCCATCTCGACATTATCCTGCGTATAGTAAGCGATTTTAACGGTCGTCCCGATTTCCAATGAACCGCTATCCGGTTGAATTCTTCCTGCGAGCATGTTCAATAGCGTCGTTTTTCCGCTTCCATTTGGCCCGATAATCCCCACACGATCACCTGGCAGGACAATATAGCTGAAATCGTTGATCAGTTTTCGCTCACCGTACGCCTTATGGATGTTTGTAAGCTCGATCACCTTTTTGCCGAGACGGCTGGCCCCGAGTGCCATTTCCATCTTGGCAGCAGGTCCATCTACGACTTTATCTCGCAACTCCTCAGCACGTTGCACACGCGCCTTTTGTTTGGTCGTCCGCGCTTTTGCTCCGCGACGAAGCCATGCCAGCTCGCGTCGAAGCAGATTTTGCCGCTTGCTCTCTACAGCCGCTTCATTTTCTTCACGCTCCGCCTTTTTCTCCAGGAACATCGCGTAGTTGCCTTCATAGCTGTAGAGTTTGCCGCGATCCAGCTCAAACGTGCGGTTCGTCACGCGATCCAGGAAGTAACGATCATGGGTGACGAGCAGCAATGCACCCTTGTATCGGGACAAATACTCTTCCAGCCACTCGACTGTCTCATTGTCAATATGGTTCGTAGGCTCATCCAAAATGAGCAGGTCTGCTGGTTGGATCAAAGCACGTGCCATTGCTACCCGCTTTTTTTGTCCACCAGAGAGCTCTCCTACCTTTTGCGAGAAATTGTGCAGGCCAAGTTTCGTCAGAATCATTTTGGCTTGCGTATTGCTCTCCCACGCATCAGCCGCATCCATCCTGTTTTGAACAGCAAACAAGCGCGCTTGCTTTTTCTCGTCGTCAGGCGATTCCTGAACAGCCTCTAGCGCTGTTTCATAATCACGCAATAGCTGAATGAGCGGAGAATCACCGTAAAATACTTGTTCCAGTACTGTGGAGTTTTCGTCAAAATCGGGATTTTGCGGCAAATACTCCACATGGAAATGATTCGCGTGAACAATTTTCCCGTTATCCGCTGTATCCAAGCCCGCGACGATTTTCAAGAGCGAGGATTTTCCCGTCCCGTTTACACCGATCAGACCAATGCGCTCTTGCTCGGCAATATGAAAGGAAATGTTATCAAACAATACTTTTTCTCCATAGCCCTTGGAGAGGTTTTCTACTGATAATATTTGCATGAACGTCACCTGTTCTTTTCTATTTGCTTATCGAGAAGCCATATGAATCTTACCCTCGATGGTATCATGTTTTTTGCGCAAGCTCTAGGGTGATTCAAATGGATGGAGTAAATATTGGAATGTTTTTCATATTAATGGTAAAATATTGAATACTCAGTAATAATGGAACTTGCACGAAAATAAAATAGGAAGCGTCACTAGCAATATGGCATGTCAACGAGTCCAAACAGAAGAGGCGTACTCTTTTCATCGAGCACGCCTGCTTTTATTCTCCTAATGACTGTCCTACTCTTTGCAGCACATTGCCGATCCGTTCATTTTGGATGACCTCATCTGCCCACGCATCCAATGGGGTTGGTTCCTGATTGACAATGACTAGTTTGGCTCCTTTTTCTTTTGCATGCTGCGGAAACCAATTGGCTGGACTCACGGTAAGTGAAGAACCTAATACGATGAACAAATCGGCTTGTTCCGTCCACGAGATGGCCTGGTCGACTTGCGATTGCGGCAATGATTCGCCAAACAGGACAACACCCGGGCGCAAAAATCCTCCGCATGTGCAAATTGTCCCTTTATCCTCCAGATAGCGTGTGTTCGCATATTCGGTCCCGCAGGCAAGACAGCGGATTTTTGCAAGGGAGCCATGGAGTTCAGCTACAGCCAAGCTTCCCGCCGCTTGATGAAAGCCATCTACATTTTGTGTAATAACTCCATGAACCAATCCACGCCGCTCCCATTCAGCTAAGCATTCGTGCCCGGCGTGTGGCTTGCAAGACAGTAGTCCTTGAATGCGCATCTGATAAAATTCCACAAACGCTTCCCGATTCTCCATCATCGCGCGTGTACTCGCGAGTTGCATCGGATCTTTGCCGCGCCATAGCCCAGACTGTGAACGAAAATCAAGCAAGCCACTCTCTGTCGACATGCCTGCTCCGGTGAATACAACGGTAAAGGAAGATGTCCGCAACCATGTGCCAGATGATCCATCATGGTCTCCCCTTTTTCTTTGAAAATGTTCTTCTCCTGATTGTAATAGAAGAACACTGGATTTGGGAGACCTGGCGATCAGGACACTATCTGTCTTTCCCTTCAATAGGATGGATAAACGGATTGTGGCGGATATCCGGTATCGTAGGGATTCGTGCCGTATTGCGGATATCCGGTCGGCTGTTGATAGACTGGGTGCTGTCCATACCCACCCTGTTGCACATAGTTGGCATCGTAGTAACCGTAGCTGTCTGGCAACTGGCCCGAGTAGCCATAGTACGGGTAGTGGCTGGAAGCAGCTCTATCTGGCAACTGCCCCTGCTGCTGACATCCTAATGGCGGGCCAATCACAACTGTTTTGGTAATAGGTGCAAGCGTTTCTTTTACCTTTGCTTCGTCTAAACAATACGTATGTGCCCACACACTCGCTGGAGTCAAGCGCAAAATATCGGAGCCAAAGATCACCTCAGGAACAGGCGCATCAAAAATAGCCAGTAGATGCGTGTCGTCTGTCAAAGCCATTTCATAATGCCACCAGCCCTGCGGGATATTGGCAACTTGCCTCGGTTTAATATGGTAGTTGAGCAATTGATTGGTAAAAGGATTGATCAAGGATACAATGGCCTCACCAGCGATGCAATACACCAGTTCTGCTGCATTTTGATGAATGTGTGGCTCGACAACATTTCCGGTTGTCAGGAAAATATCCAGCAGCGAGCTGTTGCCCAATGTATTTAATTGTGCGATCCCCAAGGCATCGATGAAATTGCGATCGTCCTTTTTGAAAAACAGATTATTTCTCATATCGTACGTGAACTGAGTATTTGGCGAAGTATAGTCGCGATAGGAAGTAGCCATCTGTCGTTTGATCCTCCCACCCGAATGGGTATTTGACTCATTATGCATCTCTATTCCCGTTCACAAAATAGGTGCACCCATTTATACGCCCGAGAAAGAGACACACCCTTTCACCCTCCACTTTGCACAAACATATCCTACTAAAAGGCATAACGGGTAATCGAGGAGGGTGATCTTGTTTGGCTACTTATTTAGTCTCCGACATACATGGTCAGAATCAGGCATTCCAAAAAGCGCTGCGGGACGTTTCCTTCTCCCCCCAAGCTGGTGATCGTCTGTTCGTATTGGGGGACATGATCGATCGAGGACCTGAATCAAAGGAAGTATTGCTCGATTTACTCGCTCTTCGACAGGCGTATCCTAACCAAATCTTTCTCATAAAAGGCAACCATGAGCAAATGCTTGAAGATTGGCTATCCGGCAACGGCAACCCGGAGTTATACCTGCGCTACAACGGCGGTGATGCCACCATACGTTCTTTCTTAGGGAATCACCCGCTTCGGCGGGCTTTTCTTAACCGGATGCCTTCTTTACCGGAACAAGAAGAAGCGCGACAATTCATCCTTTCTCGCTATCCAACAATTTTGCCAGCCTTGTCGTCTCTTCCTTTGTATATAGAGCTGCCCGCCGATCCGCGAACAGGAGCTCCAGCTGCACTTTTGGTACACGCAGGCATTCGACCCGGCATCCCCTTGCCGGAACAAAATCCGCAAGATTTACTATGGATTCGCGAGCCTTTCTACCTTTATTATGATGGAGAACTCCCTGTCATTTTTGGCCATACCCCTGTTCCAGGATTACCTCAATACGCAGGCAGCGGTCCTTGGCGCAGAGACAATATGGTCGGTATTGATGGTGGCGCAGGATATTGGCGCGGCGTCATGTTAGTCGAGTGGCCTTCTCTTCAAACTATTTTCGTACCGATTCGGGATAGGCAATCCTCTCCACAAGTACGGGTTTACTAATCTTGCTCGGAAAACTGGGAGCTTTCGGACTGGTGCTCCTACCTGCTGCAAGCGCATCGGGTAGTGCATCCAGTATGATGCAGGAGACAAGCCCATCCGTTCAACAAATTATTACTTTTTATAATCTACTTTCGATTTGTAATATGTTAAGATATGGACGAGGTGTTTATATGAAACGTCAGCAAATCGTGGAACAAGCCATGTTTGCCGCATGGGGAGTCTCCCTCATCGCAACAGGAGGCAGTTTGTTTTTTTCAGAGGTCTTAAAGTACATACCGTGTGACCTGTGCTGGTACCAGCGAATCTTGATGTACCCGCTCGTCATCTTGCTCGGGGTTGCTTCCGCTAAGAAAGATGACAAAATCGCGTCGTACGCCTTGATTCTCTCCATCATCGGAGGACTCACATCGCTGTATCATTACTCGATTCAAAAAATACCTGCCCTGCAAGATCTCGGCAGCGCTTGCGGCATTGTGCCATGCAACACGGATTATATTAACTGGCTAGGGTTTATCACTATTCCGTTCCTTGCTCTCATTGCCTTCACCTTGATCAGCATCCTGCTTGTCATCGTAATGAAAAATGCAAAGGAGAAATGATTCATGAAGAAAGTCATCTTTCTATCCATCCTTGTGGCTGCGCTCCTGATCGGTGCGATCGTGTACGCTGACATTTCGAACCGTCAGCTTGCGGAAGGAAACCCTTACGGTAAAGCCAATTTGCACCCCGCTACTCTCGAACAATTGAGTGACCCGCTGTACGATAATCTCATTATGCCTGATGAGCTCAAAGGTAAGCTCGATAATCAGGAGGACGCGTTTGTTTACTTTTACAGCCCGGTTTGTGAGCATTGCAAAGCAACTACCCCCGTCCTTGTACCGATCGTGAAAAGCTTGGACATCGATATGAAAAAGCTCAATCTGCTAGAATTTAACGCCAGCTATGGTGAATACAACATCGAATTCACTCCGACCCTCGTTCATTACAAAGGCGGCAAGGAAGTAGCCCGACTCGTCGGAGGACGCGAAGCAAGCGAATGGAAAGCTTGGTTGGAGGAACAGAAAAAATCATAACGTGTGGCAGCCTCCCTCTTTTCTTTGCGGGAGGCTCCTTTTTTATTTGGACATACGTGACAAATATGTGAAGAATTCCGTTCCCTTGGAAGAAATAGCCCGAACGAGTCATTAGGCTTTTCCAGTTATTTGCCTATAATGAGTACTGGGGATAATCCTTGAAAACGGAGGTAATCGCATGACCCTCACTTATTTCACTGAAACCTTTGGCTTTCGGGCGACATGGAATCCAGAGCTGATTCTTTTGACTTTCTTGATTGGTCTGGCTTATTTCTCACTGACTGGACCATTACGCCAAACTTTTCAAGATTCCACACCTGTTACACGCAAGCAAAAGACTTTTTTTACTCTCGGCTTACTTGGTTTTTACTTTAGTATGGGAAGTCCCTTGAACGTAGCTGGGCATTTTTTGTTTAGCGCCCACATGCTGCAGCAATCGTTGCTTTATCTCGTAATGCCCTTGCTGCTCTTGGCAGGGACCCCGTCCTGGTTGATCCGCTCCCTGTTTTATCGCCGGGGGCTCAAGCTTTTCATGCGTATAGCGAGTCACCCGATACCTGCTATTCTCATGTTTAATGCCCTGTTCTCGTTTTACCATATGCCTGTTATTTTAGACTTGGCAATGAACAACCTGGCCCTACATAATTTGATTCATTTACTGCTGCTGGTGGCTGCGATTTTGATGTGGATGCCCGTTGTCGCACCGATACCGGAAATTCACCGTCTGTCCGAACTGCAAAAGCTTGCCTACATCTTTGCTAACGGTGTTTTGATTACGCCTGCATGCGCACTGATTATTTTTTCAGCAACACCTTTGTATACGACATATGTAGACGGTCCTTCCATGCTCTGCGCTCCATTCTTTTCCACGCCGATCGACAAATCGATGTTCGCCGTTCCACTTCTCCCTCTGGAGGATCAACGGCTGGGCGGAATTGTGATGAAGCTCATGCAGGAGCTGACGTACGGAGTCGTCCTGGCTTACATTTTCTCTACCTGGTATCGAAAAGAAAAGAATCAGGAAGAGGACGGCCTCCTAACGCCATAGCCAAAAGAATCTGAAAGGAGGCGCTACACACACGTGGATATCGCCCCTGCTACCGCTATCCGAATCAGACGGTTGCTCTTGTTGTTACCGGTCCTTGTCCTTGTTGCTCTTGTCGCTTCTTGGTTTTGGTTCGGGCCAAAAAACACCCAGGCGAAATTGCCTGATGTGACTCTGCAAACCATTGATGGACAACCTTATTCGCTAGCACCGCAAAAGAAAAAGGTTCGCTTGGTGGAGTTGATTTATACCCGTTGCCCGGATATCTGTCCCACGACAACGGTAAAAATGGTTCAGCTGCAAAAGCGCTTGCTCGAAGCAAACCTGATGGGGCAAGACGTTGAGTTTTTGACCATCACGATTGATCCGCAAAACGATACCCCGGATGTCATGCGTTACTATGCCAAGCAATTGGGGATTCAAGAAAAAGGCTGGAACCTGCTTCGTGGTGATGACGAAACGATCAAATCGGTTACAAATTCGCTTGGCTTTTTTGCCAATAAGATGGATGATGGATTTATCTCTCATACATCGAGTACGTATCTCGTGGATGATAGCAATGCCGTCATTCAAAAATTCGGCATGGGTGACGATTTTGATCCCGAACGAATTTATCAGGAACTGTTGAAATTGAAAAAGGAAGGGTAATCCAACATGAAACGTACGATGATTCTGCTCTTATCCATGCTTATGCTCCTTTTAGCCGCTTGTGGAAAAGAGACCGAGCAACCAGCTTTTCAACCCGGAGCTCCAGTTAAAGCTGCCTTTACATTGGAACCAAAGGAGCTTGTAGCGGGCGACACAGTTACCTTCTCCGTTAAAGTCACACAAGACGGCCAACCCGTAGATGACGCCAAGGAAGTGAAATTCGAATGGTGGAAAGATGGGCAAGAAAAGCATGAAACGATCCCGGCTTCGCTGCAAGGAGACGGTGTCTACACGGCCCAACAAACCATTAGCGAGCCAGGTTCTTATTTTGTCTACTACCATGTAACAGCACGGGATTTCCACAATATGCAGAAGACCCCGTTTACCGTTAACAGCAAGACTGGGGCGACGCCATCCGCACCTCAAGCTGACGCAGGTCAGTCACACGATCATGGGGCGGCAGGTCACACGAACGGGGAAACCGTTGATTATCATTTCTCTCCAGCCGACAATATTCAAGTCGCAACACCAGCTGCTCTCACTGTTCATCTGATGAAAGACAACAAAGCGTTGGACAAAGCGACAGTCAAATTCGAGTTCTGGCGGGGAAATGACGAGAAGCACAGCTTCGTCGATGCAACGGAAACTGCGGCAGGCCAGTATGAAGGCAACGCACAATTCCCTACTGCCGGGGATTATACAGTGAAGATCCATGTGGAAAAAGGAGACATACATGATCACAAGGACTTCTCACTCTCCATAAAATAAGTCCTTCAAAATAAAAAGGCCATCCTCCCGGGGAATGGCCTTTTTGCTCATGAATGGCGCTAGCATGTAAAATAGGCGATTCGATCCAAGTCTGTCCCGTAATACTCCCATCGATATCCTCTCCAGCGATAGCCGGTTACAGAGTGACGACTGACATAGACGGGGTAAAACCAGAAAGAGCGACCATTTCGCAGCCAAACGTACGTGTAACGATATAAACAGGGATAGAATCCGCCAGCATCAATCCGGCGTGTTCCCCCATAGCCTCTTGCTCCCGGTGCACTTGGCGTCCTGCTCGGTGGAGGACCTGGTGGCGGAGGGGGAAAACCTCCCGGGGAACCTGGATAACCTGGGGAACCTTCTGGACCGCCAGGGGGAAATTGATATGACATGACGTGTCACCTCCTACTAGTCTCCCTATAGGAAATGCAGCAAACGCACAGATGGTATGTGCGTTTGCCCGCCGTCATTCACCTATTTTTTCCGCAATAGCCTGTATATAAATCCTTGTCTGCCCCCCGCAAGCGTTCCCGCTCTTTCACCCTTTCCCAATGCTTTGATTGGCAGTTACCCTACACAAAAATTGTACAGTCTCTCCCATTTTCAACCGATTTGAACCTTTTACGAGAAAGGCTGTATTTGGCTTCAGCTGTTTTGCTAGACGCCGATGCAAGCCTGCCTTACTCAAGCAATGCCTCACCCGATTTGCCGGAAATCCGGAGCGAATCGCTGCTCTTGCAATATACCTAGCACTACTTCCCAGCGTATATAAATAGTCTACATTTTTTTGACTCAAATATCTCCCGACATCCTCATGACCTTTTACGTCGTATTTGCCCATTTCCAGCATGCTGGCGAGCACGGCGATCTTTGTGGTATGCCCGACCTGGCTTAGCACATCAATCGCTGCCTTGGCCGCATCCGGATTCGAGCTATAGGTATCATCCAGCACCTGAATGTTATTCGCGAGCCGATAGCTGGTAAGGCGTTTTCGCTGTCCGCGAAACTGACTTAACCCGCGACGAATGTCATCGACGGGAATCCCCATCGTATGTGCGACTGCGATAGCAGCCAATGCGTTGTATAAATTATGCTCGCCAGGAATAGGAACAAAAAATGACTCCTTTTCTCCACGCAAAGAACATTCGAATCGAAACCCATTGCCTTCTATTTTCGTTCGCCCCGCCTTATAGTCCGCCTCCTGCTCCTTGCCAAATGTCACGATTTTTCCCGTGAACGACCCCAGGTAAGGCTGTTGAATAAACTCGCGAGAATAAGGACAATCCCAATTCAGAAAAATGGTGCCCGTGGGTTTCATATGGCGAATTAACTCCGTTTTTGCTAACGCCAGCTGCCTGGCATCACCGCCAAAATTTCCGATATGAGCCGTTCCAATATTCGTGATGACTCCCATCGACGGCTGGATGATTTTGCAGTGCTGGCGCAAATGACCGCTTCGATAAATTCCATACTCAAGCACTACGGCCTTGTGCTCGTCCCGAATTCTTTTGGTATGCGCTCTTGTATTTCCCAGGAAGTTCTTGTTGTACATCGATTTATATGTGGGCATGCGCAGATTCAGGATGGTGTAGATCATTTCCTTTGTCGTGGTCTTCCCTGCGCTTCCCGTCACAGCGATAACTGGCTTGTCGAGAATCAGCGTCTTTACAGGTGCTACAGCTCTTCTCTTCTTTTTCACGGGTATCACCCCTTTGCCTCGTTCTTCTTCTCTCGATCAGCTTTCCTATTGTATGAACGACATAGACAGCCTGTATAGACCATTATCTATGAAAACGTTCCGCTACTATCCAAATCAGACGGACGACTTCTGGAATAGAGTAGGAGGGGAGGTGAAGCGCATGAAAAAGAAGGCCACCATCGCCGCTGTAGGCGACATCCTGATGTGGAAAGAGCAGGTGGCAACTGCCAGACTGCCTGGTACAGATCAATTCTCTTTTACAGATATGTTTCACCCCGTGACACCGATTCTCTCAGCGGCAGATCTCACAATAGGCAATTTAGAAACCACTTTTTCCGGGAAAACACAGCCCTATCAAATCGGTTCGGCACGAACCGGTTACCCTCGCTTCAACTGTCCAGATGAATTGGCTCGGGACTTGAAAACATCTGGATTTGACGTATTGACTACAGTGAATAATCACTGTCTGGATGGCGGGGTAACCGGACTATGCCGAACCCTTGATGTTTTGGATCGATACAAGCTTGCCCATACCGGAACCTATCGAAGCCCCGAGGAGGCAAATACCTACCTGATCAAGGAGGTAAACGGCATTCGCATCGCCCTGCTTGCTTACACCTACGGGACAAACAAGCAGGTGATCCCCGCTCATACGCCATGGATCGTACGACTTCTTCATCTTGACACGATATTATCCGACCTGAGAAAAGTCCGTCCTCTCGTCGACGTTGTGATCATCTCCCTTCATTTTGGGATTGAATTCCGCTATACTCCAACGACTCGCCAGCGGCAGCTCGTACAAAGCCTGCTCGACAACGGTGCTGATGTCATACTCGGCGCTCACCCACATGTTCTGCAGCCTGTTGTCACTCCGAGTATCATGACTCCTCACGGGACAAAAAGACAAACATTGGTCGCGTATTCTTTAGGTAATTTTATATCAGAGAAAATGCTCTCGTTTGATCAATCACAGTGCGGGGCAATCCTTCGATTTACTGTCGAAAAAGATGAGAGAAATCAGATCTCACTCGAGCAAATTTCGGTCATCCCGACATTTTCGCAACGATATGTGAGTCAGGGACGTATATGTTTTCGTGTCATCCCCATGCGTTCCTATCTGAAAAGCCCTGATCTGTATGTGCGCCCCCTGCAGAGAAAAAAGCTCCAGTTGCTGTGGAGTCGCGCCATCCGCATCATAGGTAGAGCGCGGGGTGTATTAATTGAATAACACTGGAGCAAACGAGGGAGGGGGCAGTGCGCTCCCTACCCTTCCTATTTTTCTACATAGACGACGATTGACGATTCACAGAACATTTTGGTAAAATCCCCTTGTAACTAACGAACTTATTTTAGATAGTTACAAAGGAGAGATGACTGCATGATCACCGTTCGCCGTATCCCCTCGGAAGATTTACCTGCATTTCTTGCCTTCCCGGACCACCCTGCGTCTGTTCGGAATGATATCGCTGCTTACCTCGATAAAATGTTCACACAAGGAGCCATGCGTCAGGACTGGTGCTTCGTTCTGGAGGTACAGGGTAAGATCGCTGGTCGTCTAGCCTTCTGGACATTGCCTGGCAGTAAACAAGCGACAGATTTGGTATTGTGGGAGCTTCCATGGAAAGAAACAGAATGTGTTTCGCTCGGCTCTCATTTCTTACGCGAAGTCTTTACACTCATGGCAGGGAATCTTTCGGAGAAAATCGGCTATGTTCTGGATTCACCTTCCTCCCCTCCCCATTGGCAAATGGACCCCCAAGAGCGTAGAAATGTTCTGGAAGCGCTCGGCTTTCGGATTAGCCGGGAAACAAACCGCTTCGAATGGCATGCTCCGATTGAGACAACTGCTATACCGCCAAACGAAGCGCATGATCCGATCGTGTACCGCAGTCTTCCTGAAGTTGGCGAGGCTGCCTTTGTGGATGCCATCATGCACGTCTCGCAATTCACCCATGATCAACAGATTACAGAGGAGCGCTTGGAAAAAGGCCCTCTAGCCCAAGCGCAGGAAATGTTCCAAGACTTGCAACAAATGAAGTACGAACCGGAATGGTGGCAGCTTGCCTATACAGCAAAAAATGAGCTCATTGGATTTTTGATGCCTACGGTCAGCCCAACCTTTGCTACGATTGGATACATAGGTGTTCTCCCCAAGCAAAGAGGACACGGCTATATAGATCAATTGCTGAAGCAGGCCACAGACGTTCTTGTCCAAGCAGGCGAAACATACATCCGCGCGGATACCGATATTAAAAATACACCAATGGCCAAAGCCTTTTTACGTGCTGGATACCAGCAGTTTGCCAGTCGCCAAGAATTTTCCCTCAATCATGGCTTGCGGCGCTAACGGACATACAAAAAAAAGGGGGCGATTGCCGTAACAATCACTCCCCTTACTTCCCTTGTATGGACAATATTTATGGGACAATTTCAGACATTTCTTCTGGGCATACAGCTTGCTTTAGCAATTCTGTTGCCTGTTCCGTATCTACGTCTTTTACCAGTTCAATCTCACTAATGAGGAGCTGCTGCGCATTATCCAGCATCACTTTGTCACTCGTGCCCAATACTTTTTCTTTACTCATACCAACCAAATCGCGAATGACCTCAGATTGCTCGTAAATATCGCCACTCTTCATTTTTTCTGTATGAAGCTTGTAGCGCTGCGCTGCATTCAAGGCGGTGTCGCGTTGCCCCTCTCGCAGGGCGGCCAAAACATTCTCCAAAATGTCGGCTTCGACCACCTTTCGAATACCAAGAGCGGACATCTTTTCAACCGGGACCATGATGTTTAACTCTTTCAGCAGCATGTTGAGCACATAATAGAGGTGTTTTTCACCCAGAAATTCTTTCTCCTCCATCGCCTCAATTACGCCTGCCCCGTGCATTGGATAAAAAACCTTGTCTCCAACTTGAAACATACGTCCACCTCCTTCAAAGCAATCTATATCTATTATAACACAAAAATTGAATTTAAAATTTTTTATTTTATCATGACGTTTAAAATTAAGTCAACAAAAAATTTACATCTTACTCATAGAGCGTTTCTGTTGCCATTCGCCACCCAGTTTAAATACGATCACACCCCCGACAATGACCAGAACCCCAAACAATTGCGTAAACGTCATCGGCACTTGAACCAGCCCTAACCAGCCGATTGAATCCGACCATAAAGCAAAGCCAAGCTGGGCAGTGAGAACGATGGAGATGGCATACGTAGGGCCAAGCAGCCTCATCCCTTGCACCAGACAAAAGACCACCCCAACGCCGATCATGCCGCTGAACCAGTACCACGGCTGCATAGCTGGAAGCGAAAACAACTGATTTCCTTCAAAAATGAGGCCCATCGTCAAAGACGACAGAAATCCCATCCCTAGCACAAGAGTCGTCGTAGACCATGTTCCTGCCTGTTCACTTACTTTCCTGTTGAAAATATTTTGCAGGCTGACCAACAAGCCAGCCACTAACGCGAAGAATAGCCCGACTACCATGATTTTGCCACTCCTGTCTCATTATTCGCTTGGAGTCCCGCTCGCCACTTTAGTTAAACCTTCCTTATCCTTGATCAGCAGGAATCCATTGGCACGCTCAATCAGTCCCTCCTTGCAGAACTGTTGAATGACCCGATTCAAATGTCTGTAGCTCGTTCCAATCATATTCGCTGCATCCAAGAGATTGCTCGTACTGATCTGTTCTTTGTTGGCAGAATCCCACTCTTCTATCGGAACGGACAACAAATAACGAGCGAATCGTACTTCTACTGGATACAGAAGGTTGATGCTTAATGTGTTGGACTTCACACAAAATTTGTGCGTAATGATTTGCAGTAAAAATTGCAGGAGTGGAGCGTAGTCTGTTCCGTATTTTTTCAACCAGCGATAATGAATCCCGATCATCTGAACAGACGAGGCCGCCTCCCCATCCTAGAGCAATGGAAACCGACTCCAACAAAATTAAGGAAAAAATAATTAAGCAACTATTTTTTATTTGGTTCACGATTTTTCGACTGTGCAAATAAAACTGCTCGGCATTCGATTCAGAGAAGCGTGCAGGATAGTTATGGAGCTCCGGATGTTTTTCGAGCACCTGCATGAGGAAAATGATAAAGACGCCAATCCCAGGTAAAAGAAGCAGTTCCCATTTTGAGCCCCAGCGATCTACTTCCCCCAAAGCATTGTAATGAGCAGGCACCTCGTCAGGAAGCTTATTCCATGCAAAGACTAAAAAGAGTAGTGATCCCACGAAAAATAAACAACCAACTACATCCCATAACCATTCGCTGCCTGTCTTTGGTATATTAGTGATTGGTCTCTTCATATTCTCCCCCCTTACTGCTGCTCCTCCTACAAGTATTTTACCATTTATGTCCATTTGGGAGTCAAGGTCAATCCGTCACACACTTCTGGGCGTTCTTACATATCTTGATGTGGAGTAAGGAGGGAACAACAGTGAAAGATCCTTTGAGGGAAAGTATGTTGTTTGAACACCGTTTCTGGCTACAAATTCTGGGCGACCATGCCCGCTTTATTTTTCAATCACTTGCTCCGATTGAAGAGCAGGAGATTGAAAGAGCCCTATACTTTATCGTGTCATTCGATAATTTATTGGATAACGCCAGGCAGAATCTGTCTTCCGATGAACTACACGCACTCAATCAGCAGGCAAGTGAACTCACGCAACAATTGCGCGATTTTAAACTCCACCTTCTGGAAAGGCACCTCGTCAGTAAAATATCGATTAGTCTTCCCCCGACGTTTATCAACCACATGGTCAATGAACTAGAGGAATATGAACGAATTTTGCATGCTTTTCTCTCCGGAAGCTTGCCACCTGCCAATCACCCGGTAGAGCTCCACCTCCTGTGGCTATCCGATGCGATCGGACATGCGGCCTCCATCACTTCCCTTTTGGACATGGTGGAAAAAGATTATCAGCTTAAAAGTGAACAATTTACCAAACAGTTCGAGCATTTTTACCTAAAAGCAGTGGAATTAGCCGGGTATCTCCGAACAAACTTGAATAACTTCCCGGCACTACGCCGTTTTAACCATCAAGCAGAAATGGAAATGAAGCTTTTTCAGGTATTCTTGCATGAATTGGAAGAGATGCGGATGCGCGATGAATTGCTTGGAGTTTTCTCCCCGCTCATGGCCGACCATATGTCTCGAGAAGAATGCTACTATTTGATGAAGCTATCTGAGGTTTCCGACGTGCAATCACCAGACTGTTTCCCCACCAGACCGCGCATCGAGTAAGAGATTAACCTTGTTTAGAACGGGGCGAAAGCTAAAGGCTTTACGCCTCTTTTCCCTTCCTTCTTGGCGGCATCCACTCATGCATAAGCAAGCAAGAAGCTGTCCTCATAGCATATAAAGTACCAACGTTAAGGGGGAAGTGTCATGGATCCGATTGAGCATCATAGACGGAGAATGCGTCATCACTTGCGGCAAGCAGATCGTTATCGCTCTCTGGCTTTTGAACATCGCCATGATCGCATGCGTCATCATACCTTTCGAGAAAGAGAACACTTCCATCGCATGCGGGCCCATCACCACAGAACGCAAATGCACTCGATGCGTCGTTTTTGACTTGGAAAACTCCCGTTACAGGGAGTTTTTTTATGGACAAGCCAGAAAACGCATTCTTTTTTTGATTCTGTGCTCATGCCCATTCACAAAACTGGGTAAACGCATATACGCATCATGAAAGAACATTCCCTGTTCCTCAAATTGGGTTTTAACTGCGAAGACACAAAATTGATTGAAGAAGCGAATCGCTTTTACAGCATTTTTGAAGAAATTGAAAGCCAAGCCCTTGCCTTTTCTTCTGACGTAGACCCTCAACGAATCTATGACTTTAATCAAATCGTTCACAATGCTGCTTCCTATATTTGGGCCTTTAAACGCAAAGTACTCGGACTCATTATTCGTTGCAAAATCGGTGGTAACAACTTTCCGCTGTTGGTCGATCACGTGAGCAGGGAAGCTGCCTATTTTCGGAATCGATTAGAACAACTGAATACAGGCAACCTTGATCCCTTACCTGATGCGGTGATTAATGAAAATGTCTTCTTCCTACGCATCATGGCTGACCATGCGAAATTTATTAACCATTTGCTCGATCCTTCCGAAAGAAAGCTAGTGGATCAAGCCAGAGAATTCAGTCATGATTTTGATCAATTATTGTTCCAAGCTCAGGATCTTGATTCCATGCGCCCCCAATCTCAAACGAAACCGCTACTGAATCAATTTGTGGATCAAAATCGCGTATCCGTTCGTCAATTGCGTGACTTCAAAAAAACAGCTCGTGATTTGATTGAGGAATGCAAAATTAAGAGCATAATCCCCCCATTGCTGGCTGACCATGTATTTAGAGAAGCCTCGCATTTTCTAGAGATTTTAGATGCCTTTGAGGTATCCCTTACACACGCAAAGTAGCGAAAATTCACCCGAAAGATTGTCACTTTGTGCAAAGTGTAGCTTGCGGGTGATTGCTATTGATGCGTACCTGGGAGCAACGATTAAGCGATTCTGCGGATGCTTCGTCCATACCATTCATTAAACAGCTTAATTAACGCTCGCTTTTCAATATAGGATACTTAAACCCGTCTACATAAAACAGGCTCTATCAGAGTCGAGCCGGGGTTTAACGGTATAACGTACTTTTTAACTTCTATGGTTCCACATTTGCAAACATCTCCAAAGTAGCTATAAGAATGTCTTTCTTTTTAGTATAGTAGTCTAAATATGGAGTACCTATTAGCGCCGCCCCTTCAATCATTGAACAAAAATCATAAACAGGTATAGGGCGTCCGATTCCTAGGGCAGCACCTACTGTCGATAGTAATGCCAGTAAACGAACCGGGTTCCATTCCCATTCCAAGAGTTGAAGAAGTTGGATGGCACTAGAAGCTCTTTTCGTTTGCTCGAACGTATATACTTCGGGGAATCGCCCATCCGTCTTGTAGGCATGGAAAAACTCGTTGTAGTAAGCTTCTGCTACGAAATCGATATCGCGGTACATTTCTCTAAAATCAGTGTAAGGTTGACTTTCATTGTTCATTACTGCCACACGGAACCTTTCATATAGGATGAAGTCATTGTATCAGAAAAAATTGGTAGTAATAGAGTATGGAAAAATTAAAAGGGAAATTATGTTAATACTTTATTTTAGATCCATATCACCTGCTAAATCGATTGGGCTCATGCATTCTCCTTTGCAAAATTACCGATGTGGTAAGTGCACTCAGTCAGACTATCTGTTAAAATTGTTACAAAAAGGGAATAATTGGTGATCCTTTATGAAAAATAGACCTCTTTGGTTCTACATCTTTTCAGTAGTTGCTCTTTCTATTTCCGTACTGAATATTTTTACACATGCGGCTTTCTTAAGAATAGTAACGATGATATGCCTTGCCGTTGTCATGGTTTCTTTAGGAACATTTGAACTGAAAAAAAACCGTAAGATGGCCTTTGCTCTGTTTGGTGTGGCCGTTTTTCAAGTTTTCGTGTTGGCAGAGATGATTTATGTCGCTGTTACAAAATAACTGTCTGGTTGAAATACGATTCACAAGGTTTTCTTGTGAGCTACTTGTAAAAATCGTTTTAAAGATGTTTGGTAATTTAAACCTTCAAATATCATTTGTTTTCTTTTGACACGTATTAAAAGCCCTCATAGAACGTAACTAAGAAATTTGGGGAGAAGCTTTGTGGCTTCCCTCCGGATGTGTCGTTTGAATTTGATCTGGCGCTTGAATTATCATTTGAATTTCTCCTTATTTAAAAGTATTTTGCGCTACGCTATTTTTTTTGGTTCCCCGTACTATTGATTCGTACAATCATCCCCTCCATCTGCGTTTTAACTAATCCAATAAGAGCTTCTTGATCAGCTAGCAAATAGAAAAGCCACCCGGCATCCGAGTGGCTTCATCCTATTTACTGGTCTGTATCACTTCTTTTTTGCGCTCATCGAGGATGTGTATATGCTGGTAATTTTTATTAGACTCCAGCTTGAGCTGCACAGCGTCTACCACTTCGACAGATTCTGTGCCAAGAACGTTAGCCTTAATGAAAAGTACATACGATAATCAAAGTTAATTCGCTAGAGGTACAACTCGGGTAACCATAAGAATCCCCGCCCCTGAAAAAGGCTTACAGAGGATTATAGGCCATAACAACGCTTCGACATAATACTTAGCGGTGTTATTATTGAAAAAGAACATATATTGGAGGACAAAAAGCATGACACAGAAAAAAATGCTGATGTTGATTGTGGTGCTGCTGATTGGCGCCGCCTATCTCTTTGGACTTGTGCCAATAGAGAACAAAACAGTCAGCAACGGAAACGCAGACCATACTATTGTCTTTCCGTCTGATCGATACCCTCAGACTGCAAAGCATATCAAAGAAGCGATTGCCTCTGGGAAGTCAGCCATATGCACAATTGACCGTAATGGAGCAGATGAAAATCGCCAAGAATCACTCAAAGGCATTCCTACAAAAAAGGGGTTCGATCGAGATGAATGGCCAATGGCTATGTGTGCTGAGGGAGGCACAGGAGCACATATCCAATACATAACACCTTCAGATAATCGAGGAGCTGGATCGTGGATTTCCAATCAACTAGAGGATTTTCCCGACGGAACCAAGGTTGAAATCTTGGTCAAATAAGGTCTCTGTTTTGTGCACCCGCAGATTCCTGATACGGATAAACATTTTACAGTAAAGAACCCGTTCCTTTAAAGAGGACGGGTTAGCTATTTAGACCGTTCGACCTGATCTAGGTTGCCTTTTGCTTCTTTTACCAATAAGGAGGACATAATATATGGATTGGCTGATAGAGATACCGTTCCCCACTGGAGAGAATCGGGTAGATACAAACGTCGACTTCTCATTTAAGAGATTCGAGTCAAGCGGGCTTCAGGAACCTCCCGATTTTATCCATGATATCGTCCTGCAATGGGCCATCGCTCCTTTTGTTGTTCATGAGCAAATTGCTTATCGGATTCCGGCCCACAACGATCCCGAGATAAAAGAATATGCTTCCGTCAATTTCACCAGCCTTTTTACTAAAGTACGGGGAATATATACGAATGGAAAGTTGGAAGAAATCAGGCTGGAAGACTTAAAGCCGAATATAAAAAGTTCTTTTATCGAATCGGTCATAAATACAAGTAAGATTGATCCTCTGGTAAGCGATTTTTATCTACAGGGAGAATGTGAGCGTAGTAATCGCCTAAACGTAAAGCTGTTCCAAATAAACAGGGATTCCTTTATCAAGCAGACTACCTACCTAGCCCACCCGGATCACAAAAGGCTCTGGGACTTTATTAATAGACCATTCAAAACGAGTGCCGAGGTCACCATATCCCCAACGAACTGGGGGCTCAGTGACGACCTGCTAGAATCCCCCTTTCTCGTATTTCTCTCACGCTATGCGAGTGAGGTTGTTTTAACGGTGAACGAAAAAGATCGGAATGTTACTATGGTTTCATTTAAAGAGTAATCAGGCCCACGCTAATACAGTTTTTATCAAAATAAAAGTCGGTTTTCCTGTTCTCAGGATTACCAACTTTTTGTTTTTTTGTATTCAGCTATCGTCTCCCGTTAGCGTAAACTTTTTTTCATTCTAAAATTCATCAGTTTAGTGCTATTGCATTCAACGATTTGCGATTTTACTACGATGTACGATTAGACATAATTTTTCGGCTTCAGATTCAGTGTGTCTACCAATGCAGTAGCAATTCCTTGCCCCTGATGCTCTTTATGAACAAATAGCATCCAGGTAACCTTGTAAACTCATGTCAGAAAAGCCCACCATATAACCATTCATTTCAGCAACATATGAAATATTAATAGCTAGAGCTTGAAGCCCAAGCATTTACTTGTTCTTGAGTATAGTCTTGCTTATTTATAGTATGTACGGCTTCATAAAATAAAGTGATGATCTGGTCAATATCCGTCTCATGAAATCTTCGAAGTAGCAATGAAACTCCCCCTAGAGTATAACGTAGCTACGACTCATGCCGGTAGCCGCGTCTTGGTTGTAGCATCGTTCCCCCGATAGTTTAAGTTCATTTATTCAACTTTTACCTAGTTGAGAAAATGGAATACACAATAAGCAGTACCTCAATACATTAATCCTTTATAGGGTCTTTAAATCAAAATTCAAAACGCATTATATGGCTCATATCTTTGAATCCTTGCATTTCATATAAAGTAAGAGCACCAGTATTTTTAGACAATACATTTAACTCCAAGTAATCTAATTTACAATACTCAGCCCATTTTTATGCTTCTAATAACAAAGCTGAACCAATTCCTTGCTTTTTATATTTATTTTCAACAATTATATCTGTAATATAAGCAAATTTATGTTCAATCAAACACGTATATGATGGTGTCATTAATTTTGAATGAGTAAAAACCCTGCGATAACACGCCTTTTTTAAGTAATACAATCCTGCAAATAGTGCACTGGTGGGATACACGAATGCAAAAAAGTTCCAGATGGACAAGATAAAACAGGTTCAATAATAATCTGCTTAACTGGACTGGCCTTTATTTATTGCTAACTAGCCTGGATTACGGTTTATCCGGTTTCCTTTATTTGGCTATTAGGATTTGGACTGTTTTTACATCCTTCAGCAAAAACGACGAGTAATTTTACATATTGGAGCTTGTGATCATTTAAAAAATTTCTAGTGTGTTAGATAAAACCATAGATGGAGAGGATAACTATCGTTACTCTTGAAAAACTCTTCAAGGAGGGAACGAATTGGGGAAATATCGCTGTTACTACTGTGAACGTGAAACCGACAGCGTTCGCCAAATCACGTTTTTCCAAGGTAAGCAGGATCGCGATGAACTATTATGCGATACCTGTCATGCTGATTGGATCGAATCCCTAAAGAGTGAGCCATAGGCAGGGTAACGATTCCCACTCCCACCCTTAGTGAATGTGCTATGGGGTGGGTCTTTTTTGCCCATTCACCCACGGCCTTGTCTTGCTTTTCTCTTCTTCCACGACTCATTCGTTCATTGATTTCCACGCATGCTGGAAAAGCGCTGTCCTTCTGGAATCTTGGCGTATTCGCCATTCACGAATACGAGCTCAATCCCGCGTTTATCAAATTCATCTGTTATAAGCAGCTGGTTCATTAGCTTACGCGATAAACGGTCAGGGTCCAGACAAACAATTTTTGAAATGACACCGTCCTTCACGTCTTGTCTTAGCCTTGAGAGAGCCGATCGATCTAACAACTCGCCTGATACATCGTCAACATATTCAGCAGCTTCACTCGTCGCTGCCTTATTCCTGCATTCCCTTAACTGATCGTCGAGGATGAATCCGCTCTTGGCTTGTTCTTCTGTACTCACCCTGGCATATATTCCGATCATACGGCTTCTCCCTCCTGTCGAGAAGATATACGCGAACGGCTTGTTAAAAGTAGTGAGCAAACATGAAAAAAGCACCACACGGGTGCTATTGTTTGATAATTGTATCGATAATAATACTTTAGATAAAGTTTTAGACGCGTCGAAAGCTCACCGAATATGATCTAGAACGCTTTTCATGACCTGCGGCGAGTCCTGCCGATCGAATAAATTATAGCGGGCCTTGACTGTTTGATAGACCTGATTCAGCGCTTTTTGGCTCTTCGTTTTCCGGTACTCGCTCACAAGTTTAGTAAAGGAAGGATGCCGGATTACGTCTGTTCGCCAGTCCCACACGCGCGGTTTTTGGACTTCTCGCCGGACCTGTTCCACCATCTCCAGTACTTTAGGTGCAAGAGAGGCGCTGAGCTGCGTTTCGGCCTTCTTCTTCTCTGGAAGATCAGACAGCATCACGTAGTTGGGAAGGGAAGACAACGGCTTGTTGTTAACATGCAACAATTGGCCTGAATAGTTGTGCACGGCCTCTAGCAGCATGTCTTGATTGACTTCGTATTGAAAATACTCCCATCCAGCCGCCGTTTTTTTGCTCGGCAAAAACAGATGGGTGAAGTCGAGCATATTTGTGTAGTATGGCTGAGATTCCGGATACACATACCCTTTTGTATCGACCTGGAATCCCGGCACTCCCACCTCTACTGCCCAGCGGACCGCTTCACTTTGGCTGTCCTTGGGAGCTACACTCCCCTTATAAGGTCTAACTTTTTTGTACATGCGGTACAACGTCTCCGCAACATATTGCTTCGTAAGCCGTTGGTCTTTCAGTTCCTCAGGCTGTACGTACCCCGCCTGGACAAGTGCGTTTATCCGCGCATTTAGTTCCATCTCTCCCCGCTTTTGTCGCAGCTCGCCTCCCCATTGACCAGATGCTTGCTGCTCCAATATTTGCTTGTTGATCGCGGCCGGATCGTAACCTTGGGGATAGACGGGGTCCAATATCCCGATCTCATTGTACATGGCCAGCAAATACCCATTTTTAGAGACGCTGAATTCATCGATCATGAAACCGCGCGGTGTGTCTGTACCGTTAAGGTCGCCGACGATTTCCGTGAGGCTTTTTCTGTTTTTGTCCAGGATGCTGGCTGGGTGAGGATTTTTGATCTTGAGCGCCCCTTTTAGGAGAAAATGAAAAACTTCTTTTTCTTCCAGCGTATTGACCGTGGGCATTTTGTAGGCAATGCGATAAGAGGCCGCCGTTGCCGCTTCTGCCTCTTGAATTGGATAGGCGATCTGCCCGACAGACAGAACGGCTGCGATTGCAGCGGTAAACACAACCTTTTTCATGATTTGTTACCTCCTCAATGTGGCAAACGTATCGGAAAATGATTCACGGGAGTTTGCAAATACATTTGTTAGACGCACCCTTTTTGAATAAAGTTACATCGCACCCATGCACCCCTATTTCCCTGGGGATAGCCAACCTTCGGACAGAAGTCTCCACCGCCAACCAATCCTTAAACCTATTGTGGTCACAGGCTTTAGAGGGGGTGCACCAGGTAATTCTGCGCACTTGTAACAGGATCAGCGTATTCGAATAGGAGCAGCACTGGACAAGCGGCGAGGACTGGATCTGTTGCTAATGAGTCGCCCGTGTCCAGTACTTCTCATAATCGTTAGGCTGATCCTGCCCTTAGAGTAAGGTTTGGCTTCAGGTGGAGACCCCTGCCGAAAAAAATCCCAGAATAACATTAAACAACACGATTGTATTATTTAACAGCGCGTGTTATGATGTTTTTGTAATAAATGGGATTAATTGGAAAATGGTATCGTTTAAATATCGGTTACCATGTCCACTCCCCCGTTACCTTGCTTCTCTTCGATAAAGAAGGAGTGTTTTTCGATGAAATAGTTTCTGACTAGTTTAGCAACACTGACACTATTGACTTCAGCCGTACCTGCATTTGCACAGGAGGGACAGCAATCACCTGCAAAGCAAATTTCTCTTATGTTAAAATGCGATCTCTTTCCTCCGTTTTGTAACAAGAAAAGGTATTTACTAAATTTCAGGAGGTTTCATTTATGAAATTAAAGAAACTGATTTCAACGCTTGGACTTACGGCCTGCCTAATTTCGATGTCATCTTCAGCATTCGCTATGGGTGATGCCAGAGAACCTGATAGTTTTAACTCACCGAATTATTTTCAAGGAATTGGGGATAGTTTTGAAGGTACCTTTTACAAATCATATCCAGATTTTGAAAGACCAATGGATCATGACTATTTTCAATGGACAAACGACACAGGCCAAGGAAAAGCATTTTATATTAATTTCGACACCTATCAAAATCGCAGCCTAGACTATATGATTCGTGATATGAGTGTTGGTGGTCCAGCACAACAAGTGTTTAAAGATACTGGACGCGAAACCTGGTATGTATATTTGCCCGCTGGCGAAAAAATTAAAATCCATGTTTCTTCCCAAGATGCAATAAGAGTTGACCCCAATGTGAAATATATTATTGCCTTGAGCGAGCGTCCTTGGTGGTAGAATTGTAGCAAGATTTAGAGGGCTGCTAAAACGTGGGACAAGCAGTTCCTCTAAATCACTTGCTTTCCAACTGTACAATTGTAATGTTAAGTTAAATTCGTACGATCCCAGACTCTCGCATATTTCAATGTCTGGGCGTAGATTACATTCAAGTCTTCCCTTGTGATGTCGTACCCATGTCCTTATAAGCTTCGATCAATTTCATTTCATTTTTTACATAGTCAGCAGCCTTGTTGCCCCCGCCTTTTCTACATCGATTTGTCAGTCCCCTTATCCAAAAATATTTCTCGGCTTTTGTTGTCAGTTCCATCTAAACCTTTAAGGGATGGTTTAAAATCCATTTTGAACTAATATTCAGAAAGGATGTTTTAGAATGTTATTAAAAAGGTTGAAAAAAACCACTCTTATGCTAGCTTCATTAATGGTAATTGCCTCTCATGTGCCTGCTGTTTCCTCTGCAGGAACTAAAGTAACTGCAACTGCATCTAACCAAGGTAATAACCGACCTTACGTGAAAATCCTCACCCCTCCTTCAAACAAAAGTGAGAGCCCGACTATCTATTTCAATGAGCAGCCAAAAATACAGTGGTTTCAATCTGATCCAGATAACAACACCGTATTTAAAACTTTCTGGGTTCTTGTTTATGATAAGAACTTTAACAACATTTATAGCTCCACTGTTCTACCGCAAAACACAAGCAATACTACCAATTCTTTTGAAATTCCAGTCACTCTACCTAGAAATCAAACTCTTTACATAGCCGTAAGTGTCCAAGATGAATCGGGAAACTGGAGTTGGACAGACGACGGGATGCACTTCATGTATATCCAAACTCCTTAACCTATTTTTGGTGTCCATTGAGTTTTCAATGGGCTGGCTGTCGAGAAAGTCGGTAGCCATTTTTATTTCACGCTATTTAAAACGACAATATCAAGTATCTCTGACGTTGAATGGGCTACAATTGAAGTTAGTGGGAACTTAGGATATCAACTTAAATTGGAAAAGCAACCTGCTACAAAGAAGACATTCAGAGGTTAATTGATATTCTTGAGAATCGAATACCGCATACAGAACGCTTTGAATCGAATAACATTTTTTCAGAGATTAAATATGGACATCAAAATCCACACCCACCCAATCTCCAGTAAGCATGCTTTCGCATTCTAACGGGGCGAGAACTCATTCCTTACTCCTCTGGCATTCAGGTTGATGTTGTTTTCGACACAGATTCTCATCGTATTTACTGGCCCTTTTATTAAAGGGCTTTTTTCAATAACTATTGTGGTAAATTAAAGGTAAACTACCAAAGTGAAGACACCGAGGAATTCAATTCTGTATTCGGTGTTGATTTTAAGCCCGAAGATTTAACCATATCGCTAAAAGAAGTAGCCATGTTCGTTGATAGATGGGATGAAAACAAAACATATGAGGGTAATTTATACTGATTTGATTATGTTGTCTCATACATTCCAATAGTTTTTAAGAACAAGAAACTTGGCTGGTATAAACTACTATTCAATCTTGACGGAGAGATTTTTGATGATTTCTTCGTCATTGACTAAGTACACATTTTGTTACTATGAACAAAAATCTGACGAACTTTAGGTGATAAAATGGGCCTTACACATGAATTTTACTTAGTACGAAGTGAAAACGAAAATGAACCACTTGAGACGGTAGTTTTAAGTGATAACCTTGTCCTCTACATCTGGGACTCTCTTCGTTGGGTCCCCTCCTTTAATTCCTCAACCCAAGAAAACCAAACTGGCTTAAATTACCACGGCATTACAATCATTCGTCATGAAGGTGCGAACCTTCTCAAAGACATTTGTTTAAATTGGTCACGGCTGTTTTCTCTGGCTCCTTCAACCTTCCGGCTAACCGGAGACTTTGTTATAGATGAGAATGGGAATGGTGCCTACGAGAAGTGGAATTGCACCAGAGATGATCTGACTAACGTGTAGATTCCTGAAATTGTAAAGAATTTACTCTCGAACGAATTGAAGTGGACTCTTTACCTACTGTATAATATCCCCAAAAATAAGGGTGGGAAGTTGAGAATGAAAAACCTATATTTGTTACTGGCAATTTTGGGAGCAGTCTTGCCTTACAGTTATTTCATTCCGTTCCTTCGTGCAAATGGATTAGATATCAACCTCTTTACATCGGAACTTTTTGCAAACAACATTTCTTCTTTTTTTGCAACCGATTTTCTTATCTCATGCTTAATTTTCTGGGTATTTCTTTTTCAAGAAGTTAGAAAACATCACATTAAGCATTGGTGGATTTACATCGCCGCAACTTTAACTGTTGGTCTATCGTTTGCTTTTCCTCTGTTTCTTTACTTCAGACAAAAAACAATAGAAAAGAAGGATAACTAACTATCGTTACCCTTGAAAAACTCTTCAAGGAGGGAATGAATTGAAGAAATATCGCTGGTATTACTGTGAACGTGAAACCGACAGCGCTCGCCAAATCACGTTTTTCCAAGGTAAGCAGGATCACAACGAACTATGGTCCGATACCTGTCATACTGATCGGATTGAATCCCTAAAGGGTGAGCCCTAGGCAGGGTAACGATTCCCGATCTTTATTCCAACTTTAGACTTTATATCAGGTGGAATGCTTTCAAATGAATCAGATGTTACGATTATTTTTAAAAAATAGATGTAGCGTCGTTCTAAGAACCAATATCGGCATAGTACAGATACAATCATTTTGAGGTTATTCGCACAGCAATCACCCGTAAGATGGTCGGCTTAGTGAATGCCAATCTTACGGGTGATCTTTTTCCAAATGATTTTTCCTTTACTCCCTTAACTTTTATCTTCCTTGTGGCTGTTTCGTCCGATAAAACTCATTAAACAACTTCATTAACGCTCGCTTTTCGATACGGGATACATACGAACGAGAAATGCCCAGCTCACGCGCAATTTCGCGCTGTGTCTTTTCTTTGTCCTGATCCAGCCCAAACCTGCCAATGATCACCTCTTTTTCGCGCTCATCGAGGATGTGTATGTGCTGGTAAATTTTATTGGACTCCAGCTTGAGCTGCACAGCGTCGACCACTTCGTCGGTTTCTGTGCCAAGGACGTCGATTAAGGTGATTTCATTGCCTTCTTTATCCGTCCCGATTGGATCGTGCAAGGAAACATCTTTTTTGGTTTTTTTCAAACTTCTCAGATGCATGAGGATTTCATTCTCAATACAACGCGCAGCATACGTAGCCAGCTTGGTGCCCTTATCCACCTGATAACTCTCGATTGCTTTGATCAGGCCGATGGTACCGATGGAAATCAGATCTTCACTGTCCTCACCCGTGTTCTCGAATTTCTTCACAATATGCGCCACCAAACGCAAATTGTGCTCAATCAGCTTGTTGCGGGCGTAAGGGTCGCCTTTGGCCATGAGTCGGAGATACTTTTCTTCTTCGGTGTCCTGAAGCGGTTGCGGGAAGGCATTGTTCTTGACATAAGCCACAAAAACGAGAAGTTCTTTAAAAACAAGGGAAAGCGCCGCGATAATGCTGGACATGGCTGCCACCTCCACGTCTGGAATAGCTTACTTCTATCCTTATGTGGGCGGTCGCCCATGCGTGCCTGTACGCAGGGAGTTGTTGTCGATTAATTCACTGTTGCTTGTATGGTAAAGGATTGCTTAGAAAAAACGGGATATTTTGGTAAAATAGAACGAAACGAATGGTTGGAGTGATCACCCATGTTAGAATTTGGCGCCGTATCGCTCGAATGGGGTACTTTACTCTTTCAGCTTTTTGTCTTCTTCATGCCTTTAGCCCTTATCATTGCTTGCTGCCTCTTCATCGTAAAACGCACCGCAACCAAGCAAAAAGCCTTCGACGAGCTGGAAAAACGCGTCGCGGCACTCGAACAAGAAAGAAAGCGTCCGAAATCATAACGGACGCTTTCCTTTTTCCTCTATTCAAATAAAGCCATCATCTCTTCGTCTTCTCTCTCGCGTGCTATATCGTATGGTGTTTGCCCTTCCCTATCCTTTTTGTTAGGATTCGCACCTTTAGCCAGCAGTAACTCTACCACATCCAAACGCTCCTCCCCATCCGCTACCTGCGTGTGCAGCGGAGTACTTCCATCATGAGCGCTGGCATGTATGTCTGCACCGTGCTCGCAACCTCTGGATAGAGCGTGATATGCAGCGGGGTAATACCCTCATCGTTTTTCGCATTTACATCTGCACCCTGTGCGACCAAATACGCAATGAGGTCAACATCGTCTGTCATCACAGCGCCATGCAGTACGGAAAACTCATACTCATCCTTTTCATGCAGCAATTCTGGCTGTTTCGTAACGATCTTTTTTACGAGCTCAATTTCTCCCAGTTCAGCTGCATCGTATAAATCTGCGAAACGGTAAGCCATGTCTGTCTCCCCTATCGTATGTATTCCTCCCTGCTCCTTACCGCTCCTCTGTCTCAAACACAAGTTTGGCGAGCAGGACCAGCGGTGAATCTTTTTCTTGCCCGCCCTCAGTAAGATCGAACAATTTTTCGTTAATCGGACCGTACCGCGATTCATTGCCGTACAGCAAAATCACATGTGGGTACTTGCCAATCTCCTCTGTTAGCTTTTTCGGCCATTCTTTTCTATCGAGTGTTGCATTCATCGCATATTCGTTTTCCAAATACGTCAAAAAGTCCGCTCTGGCCTCTGCATCCTGTACCTCATGCACTTCAAAAAAGTCCTCGTCTACCCATTCAAGGCCCGACGCTGTTAAAAAGCCAGACGGTATCACTTCCCCATTCTCATCGTAAACCGGGGTCAGAAAATCTGCTAGCTCATCAGAAGACTGCAAGGTTGTTCCCCATACCGTTACCACATTTCTCACGGTCTTTCCCCCCTCGTCTAATGCTTTACTGTTTCCAAGGAAGTGCGAATGCGATCTACCCGCTCCTTTTCCTTGCGCAGAATAGCTTTCTCGTACGCTACATCCAACAACCGATTGATTTCTTCCCAATTCGCCTCACCGGAAGGCGATTCACCGCTTGTCAGCATTTTCCCCCAAGCACTTAATGCAATCTGCCGCTGTGCTTCATTTCCGTCCAGCCAACGAATCAGATCATTCCATTGTGGACGTGACACCGCGAAAAGCTCATCCCAGCCTTCAATCGGGTACGCTACATGCGGTTCCATCCACAAAATGACTTCTCGGGAGCGAAAGTGATGCAAATGACTGTTGGCAACATATCCTACCAGACTTTCTTTTCTGGCAACGATATCGTCCATTTCAGCCAAAACTCTCTGTAAGCCCTCTTCTTCCGGCAAACAAGCTGCCGTAACATATGCACGTAGGCTTGAGCCTATCCGTTGAAAATGTGGCCCGGACTCCCATAGGGAGCGCACCCAGCTCTCTGCCTTCTTGCCAACTGTATCGACAATGAGCTGGCACCAAAGCAGCAGATTGCTTGATGACGTTTCCTGCTCGATTTGCTCCACCCATTTATGCAAAACCCGCTCCCAATCGTACTGAGTAAATGCCTCTTGGATACGTGAATCTCCAGCACCATGCATTTTTGCAAACATGACTAGCTTCTCGAAATCTTGTACTGCCTCTTCAAAGGTTAGCGTCCGATAGGATTGCAGCCATTCTTTCCACTCTTGTGCGACTTGCCCCTCGACATCGAGCCCATCTGCACCAGCGAGTGCTTCATAATTCCAGCACTCTGCCCCAATACAGCCCAGCTCCGTGACTCGCTCTACGAACTCTGTGAAGCTTTTGCCGAGCAATAGGAATTCGTCTGTTTCATGCCCCCAGGAATAGACGGGCGGGTCATCCACGCCTGTCGACAAATCGATGAGAAGCATGTCGCCATTCCCGCCGACGTGAAAACAGAGATACCTTTTCTCGTCCTCACTCTCTTCGTCCCCACCAAAGTACGGCCACTCAAACGCATCCAATGACCATCCCAAATCCCCACTGAGCGAAAAAGGGTCTAACGCTCGAGATGGCAACGACCAATTTATTTGAACCTGACTGCTGCCCGCAAGCAAAATAGTCCGGATCGTCGCGGGAAATCTGATCCCGAGGCTTTCCTCTCTTCTCTCGATTTCTTCCAGCCTTGCTGGTGGTTCTATAGTGAGCGGCCAAACCTGAGCACCTTGTTGCTCCATATCATGCATAAGTAACTTCCACGTTTCAAACCACTTTTCCATTCGCTGCTGCATTGGCATAACGACCTCTCTCGTCTGTCGTTTTCTATCTTAGGAATTCTATATCTATTTTCGTTATCTAAAATTCGATTTCATATCCTACTAAAGCACCAATTATATCCATTTTTTTCATGGTAAAATGATCTATAAAGTCTCTATTTTTACCGATATTAGTAGAAAAAACACGGAAAAGAGGACCTAGCTAATGACCACCATTGGAATTGATTTGGGCACGACGAACAGTCTGGTTGCCTACTGGACTGAGAATGGACCCGTGCTCATTCCAAACGCGCTCGGAGAAACACTGACTCCTTCTGTGGTCAGCGTCGATGAGAATGGCGAAATCTTGATTGGCAAAATCGCCAGAGAGCGCCTCTTGACTCACCCAGATCGGACAGCTTCTACCTTCAAACGGTTTATGGGGACAGAAAAAAGGTACCAACTAGGAAGATATTCCTTTTCTGCCGAAGACCTTTCCTCCTTTGTGATTAAATCTTTGAAGGCAGATGCAGAGGCTCATTTAGGGCACCCCGTTTACGAAGCGGTTATTAGTGTGCCTGCCTATTTCAACGACACACAACGCAAAGCGACCAAGCGAGCAGCAGAGCTTGCTGGACTAAAAGTGGAGCGTTTAATCAGCGAACCGACAGCCGCCGCGATCTCCTATGGGCTCCATCAGGAGGAATCCGAGACACAGTTCCTCGTATTCGACTTAGGAGGCGGTACGTTTGACGTTTCTATTTTGGAAATGTTCGAAGGTGTGATGGAAGTAAAATCAATCGCTGGAGACAACTTTTTGGGCGGCGAAGACTTTACCGATCTGATTGCCTCTTATTTTATAGAAGCCCATCGACTCGATATCAACAGTCTGGACAGCAAAACGCGTTCGTCCATCCACAAACAAGCTGAGTTGTGCAAGCGCTCCTTATTTTCCGACCAAGAAGGGAAAATGAGTGTCAATATCCAGGGAGAACTGGTTGTAACAACTCTCAGCCGGAATCAGCTGGAAGATCTCGCGTTTCCTCTGCTGCAACGACTGCGTCAGCCGATCGAGCGTGCTTTGCGAGACGCATCCATCTCCCCTCAGGAACTAGACGCGATCGTGCTTATTGGCGGGGCAACTCGGATGCCGCTTATTAAATCCATCGTAAGCAAAATATTTGGTCGACTGCCCTATTCCCATATTAATCCCGATGAGGCTGTTGCATTGGGAACAGCGATTCAAGCAGCGCTCAAGGAACGCAACGAAGCGTTAAACGAGCTTGTATTAACAGATGTTTGCCCATACACACTTGGTACGGGAATTGTACAAACCATGGCAAACGGCAAACACGAGGATGGCTACTTCTTTCCGATCATCGAACGCAATACGCCAATCCCGGTCAGCCGGGTAGAACGGCTGTACACCGTTCTCGATTATCAACGCGCTATTCTCGTTGACGTGTATCAAGGCGAAAGCCGACGCGTCGAACATAACCTCAAGCTTGGCGAACTGAATATAAAAGTTCCCCCTGCCAAAAAGGGCGAGGAGTCTATCGATGTTCGTTATACATATGACATCAACGGGATTCTTGAAGTCGAAGTGACTGTCGTATCTACAGGAGTCAAAACCAAGGCCGTCATCGAAAAGAATCCGGGTAGCCTTTCAAAAAAAGAAATTGAGGAGCGTTTTCAAGCTCTTCAAAACATTAAGATCCACCCCAGAGAACGAACCGAAAATCGATTGCTTCTGGCAAAAGGCGAGCGTATGTATGAGGAAGCGTTGGGCGAAAACCGTATGATCATTGCGAATTACTTACGCCGCTTCGAAAGTGTGCTGTCCACCCAAAATGAAAGAGACATCGCCAAAGCAGCAGAAGAATTGAAGCAGCAGCTGGAAATGTTTGAAGGGTGGATTGAGTATTAATGGGGATTTGGGAGATTCTCGGGATTGAACCAACGGACAATCCTGCCCAGATAAAAAAGGCTTATGCCAAAAAGTTGAAGGTGCACAATCCTGAAGTTGATCCTGAAGGCTTTCAGCAATTGCGAGAGGCGTATGACCTCGCCCTGAAGTACACGCGCAATCCCACCCAGAATCGTCTAATCGAAGAAACGCCTATGCTGGAAAGAAGACAGCCTAACTACGATCCACCGCAGCGGCTCACACAGGAAATCTCCATTCCCCAGCGGTACGATTTTACGGAGAGCTACGATCATTCCGAACGCTCCATGAACCCCGATGATATGGTGGAGCGTTTTTTTCGCCGTGCACAAGAGTTGTACGATAACTATCACGAACGAATCCAGCTTGAAAACTGGCGTGCGTTGCTGAATGACGAGGCCATGTGGAATGTCGGCTGCCATCAACTCATCGATTCGCGATTTCTTCACTTTTTAGAAGAGCACTATCACTTGCCTCATGAGGTGTGGAAGCTGCTCGATTCCCATTTTCAGTGGCGGGAGAAATCAGAAAAGCTCGCAGGCCAGCTCTCTGGACGTTTTGTCGCTTACCTGAACGGTCAGCTCAATCAGACCATGACACTACGCTACCACTCTTTTGGGAACCGCGAGGACTTGGATATTGAAGCGTTTCTAGAATGGCGCAGCGATGCGTTATTTGCCCTCATGGAAAATGATTGGGAAACGGCTCAGAAGTCTTTGGCAAAAGCCCATGCACTGTACGCTCTTGACCCCGATTTGATCCGTTTACAGGGCGAATATTTTTTGCGAACCGAAAATAAGATTCGGGCCTTTCATACCTTTGATCAATTGATACGTCTTGATCCAGATAACATCGATGCGTATTTGTATCGTGCCCGACTTTTCCTCGAAAAGGGAGATGCCGTCGAAGCGATCAAAGATTGCCAACAAATCCTCACTCGCATGCCAGAGCTGTGGGACGCTCGCAGCTTGCTAGGGAAAGGCTATCTTCAGCTGGGCGAATGGGAGAAGGCTCAAGAGGTTTTTCAGGAGATGCTTTCGCATAATCCCTCCGATATCGAAGCGAAGATATGCCTGACGCAAATACAGTCTCCGTTTGACAGGATGACTGAACCAGCTGCGAACAAGCAAGCCAAGGCCGCTAGGAGAAAAACCCTGCAAGCCCTCGGACTCCCTGGCAGGCTAGCAAGGTTCCGGCAATTTTTTGCTATCTACACGAGACGTAACCTTTGGACGATTATTTTTCTCCTTCTGCTCCATTACGCTATGTTTGCTGTCGTATCCATGAAGCTGGAGATGACTTCGGAGCAGATGCTTGACTCCTTGGTTAATAAATTCTGGCCTGTCCAAATAAAGACAATGGACGAGTTGAAACAAACTCCACTTGGCTACCAGGTGGAATTTACATTGACCAAAGCTTCTTATACCAATATTCTCCGCGTCTATGACACAGAGAAGCATCCCGAGCCAAAAGCCGAGTTCATTCCTGCCGCCAAAGCCGAAGAACGTGATCTGTTAAACTCTAACACCGGCTATGTAAATGTGGGTTATCTGGATCAACAAGCGATCATTGTCATTACAGATTACGACCATGCCAAAGAAATTCATGACAAGCAATCCATTACGATGCGAGGAACACTCAAGGCAATGCCGGATGGCGAGATGTTGCCTGTCATTGTGAAAGCTTTGGAAAAACGCAAGCATCCCTACCAGACGCTTCTCGTGACCGATACGTATATCAATGCCAAGCCTGACTTGGAGGAAAAAGGATGGGCGGGATCATGGCTTTTGGGCATTCTCGCGATAATTTCCATGTTGTATTACATCCGCATCATTCGTGAGATTTCCAAAACTCGCAAAGCATTGACATTCCACTAAAGGAGGCAGAGAGAACTTCCATGACAAAAGAAGCAGAAAACGAAAAAGAGATCGACCCACGGTTAAGCCGCTACTTGCATGCTCTCTCCTCTGTTTGTCTAAATCAGAAGCGGCTCGCGTATTATTTGGCCATCCACGAATACAACCGCCTGCGCGATACGTTTTTGCGGCTTCGTATTGATAACAGATGGGATACGGGAGATGCCACTAAAACGCAAGAGCGCTTGGCTTGGTTTCTGGAGCATGGGCGAAGAGCTGAATTTGATCAGCATCGCCACGTATTATCTGCACTCGACGCTGCCAATCGTTCCAACTACATTGCGTCCTTAAAAAAAGGCGATATGGAGTCAGCCCGGCAGTTGATCGTGTACTCGTACATGAACAGACTCCCACAAGCCGGCATTGCCGCCTTTGATTACGCCTGGTATCTCATTATTTGCAAAGCAGGCGCCCAGCAGTCCTATCTTCCCAAGGCAGATGCCATAGAAAGCATGCTGGACGTAGCCAAGCGAATCCAACTCGCCTACTCGAGCTGGGAAGAGTATTTATTTGCCTATGCGTGTGGCAATCTTTACGACGAAGCAGGTGCGTCCAAAAATACGAGTAAAGCAACCGAAGCTCATATTTTGAAGCTCCTGACGGGTACGTACAGTCCGATCCGTGAATTTGATTGGAAGTTTGATCTCACTCCTTACGTGCCCTCACCCCAAGTAGAAAGCGTGCCTTCTTTTAACAGCTAAGCTTACGAAAAAACGTTTCCCTCGGACTTTTCGCTTTATCCAACGGGAAACGTTTTTTATTCTAGTAGCAAGCCTCGATAGAGATCTCTTACGCCTTTTCCGATAGGTCCTTCACCATGTGACTCAATTTATGCCCGCTTACGATTACTGTCCCATCCTCACGATAGCCGAGCGATTCATACAGCTTACGCGCACGCGGTTTTTCCTCGTCAACGAGCAAAGCGATTCGGTCATGCCCGCGCTGAATCGCTTCTTTTTCAAAAGCATCCAGCAGAAGTGATCCGATCCCCTTCCCTCTGCATGAGGAATCAACCGCGACAGAATCCAAATAAAATTCGTCATCCTTTGCTTCTTTTACAAGCGTAATCGTCTCACCAGTCAAACGTTGGACATGCTCAACGAAGGGGCGATCAAGCACCTCTGTTTGGCTCCCATGATAAAAGAGTGCCAATCCTACCGGTACATCTCCATCCATGGCAATCACCGCGTTTTCGTAGCTGAGTCGGTTGTTTTCCTTCGTAAAAAACTCCTCCATCATACGAATCGCATCCGCTGCCTCCGTTGCACCTGTCAACGTATGCGCGATATCTCCAATGGCATCATAAATTAATGGGGCAGCAAAAGCTGCGTCTGTGGGTTCCGCTTTGCGTATCATGTGTTTCCTCCTTGCGTTTCGAGCATTCGCACGACACGTTTCGTTTCTTTTCGTTTCTTTGTCTACCATGCACACTTTCATTGTGTCACAATCTGGCAAGCTGATCGAGCTTTCCCAACAATCGTTCACAGATCAGCAACAATGGAACCGCTCTCATTTTCTAAGAGCGGTTCCATCTTTTTCGCATCGACTTTCTTTAGCCTATCATTTTTTCAATCGTCAGCTTGCGATCATGCCGCAAATCGAGAAATTCACCCATTCTTCTTACCAACGGACGCATCGGTTCATCTTGATGAATAAGAATTACTTCTACTTCTTCCCCGCTACTCAATTTCGCCTTCGCGCCTACGTACAGCAAGGCAATGTAGCGGACAAACTGCGCAACGATCTCCACGTTCAACGTGCCGCTACATGCTTCCTTCCAGAGGAGTTGTGCCGCCTCAAATGGGGACGACCTCCCTTTGTACACACGATCAGAACAGATCGCATCAAACATGTCGGCCACGGCGAGCACCTGACATTCGATTGGAATGCTATCGCCTTTTCTTTGCTCCGGATAGCCAGACCCGTCGAGTCGCTCGTGATGCAGCAAGGCACACAATGCCAAAAGCTCAGACCCACCCTTCATCTCACGGATTATCTCATAGCCGAAGACGGTATGCTTCTTCATAATCGCAAATTCCTCTTCAGTTAGCTTGCCTGGCTTCAGCAATATTTCCTTCGGTACCCTCATTTTTCCAATGTCATGCAAAAATCCGGCTGTTCCCATGAATGCTACTCGCTCTTCATCCCATTTCATCAAGCGAGCAATGAGCGAACAGAGAATGCCTACATTTAATGAATGGCGGTATGTATAGCTGTCTGCGCCTTCCAGTACGTACAAGTTCCGGAACAGCCCCAAATGCTTCCTCGATTTTTCTGCTACATCAAAAAAGATGTTGGAGAAATGATCAAGACTTGGTGCCCCGCCAACTGTCAGTTCATCGAAGAGTATTCTCGTTTTGTCGAGGGCTTGTACATAAGCTGCAACGGTCTCAGAATCTGCCTCTAGTTGGAATAGTTGAGAAGTAACTTCCTCACCGGTTCCCTCTGTAAGACTCTGTATGATATCAACCTCACGGACTCGTTGCTTTTGCAATAGGATCACATGGGCAGGCGTGATCGTCGTGTTTTGTCCCAGCAGCAATATTCCTTGTTCCGTGTACACATCAGCCGCTAATACTTGCCCAATCAGTGAGAGATCAACAGTTGCTAAAGGCATACAATCAACCTTTCCAGTCTCCGTCTTTTTACTCAAATTATAGAAAGGAAGCGGTTGAGTTACAATCCCTTTTTCGACAATTCATAACTTTGCTGGAGCCCGGGACGTTTCATTATTCGCATACATAAGATATCAAGCAAATGTCAGTGGTTTGATCAAGGAGGGACGAACGTCTCATGACGACGCTGTACATCACACCAAAAGCGTGGAAACAGATTGAGCAGGCCGTACGAAAAAAACCCTCGCTGGAAACAGGAGGGATCATGATGGGATACCCACTTGGTGAGGATAGATGGGTCGTAACGTATGCAAGTGAACCTGGCCCAAATGCAATTCACCAGCCACATTCTATATTTTTCGATGACATGCATCTCAAAAAGCTTGTCCGCAAATTAAGCAGGCATCGACAATGGAAATATATCGGTGATTGGCATAGCCATACGGTAAAACGCCTATCTCCCAGCAAAGGTGATAAGAGAACCATTTGGGCAAAAGCGTCGCAGTCCATGTACATGTCCTCTTCTCCCCTCATGCTGATCGTCGGACTGGGTAAAAACAATCAAATTAACGCAAGAGGCTTCATCCTCGGAAATACTCTTCGCGAGGTTGGGAAGATTGAGCTGTATGATCGGCAAGCTCAGCAACAGCTCGGTGAAAAAGCTCCATAGCCTGATTTTTTCCCCAGCTCGGCTGATTTTCTGCCACGACACAAATGGCGTACCGTGGCTCTTCTAACGGAGCGTACCCGAGAAACCACAGATGGTTGTTTCCATTCACATCCCCGATTTGTGCAGTCCCGCTTTTGCCTGCCACCTGCCAAGCGGAATTCATGAGCATCTGTCCTGTTCCCTCTGTGACGACTTTGCGCATCATTTTTCGCAATTTGTTGGCTGTGACGTAGTCAATTCCGTCCAAAGAGAGCTCCTGCTCGGGGAATGTATGGAACGATTGACCATTTCGGTATGCGATCTCTTTTACCAGCCGTACTTGAGAGCTTTGACCGCCACGCAAAATCGTTACCATCATATTTGCTGCTTGCAAGGGGGTAATGCGTACATCCCGCTGACCGATGGCGCTTTGAATCAGGACGCCTTCATCGTCGCGGGATATACCCTCTGCAAAGACTCTACCCGGCTCTTCGCCATCCAGCTGCTTGAAGTTTTTGATTTTATACAGATGAGGGGTGACATGCCCCACTTGAGTGGTCAAGCCCAGCTTTTTTGCATATTCCTCCAGCTTGGCTCCACCCACCATCTTGGCGATATGGGCAATCGCAATGTTGCAGGATTGGGCATACGCTTCCTCCAATGTCACACTGCCGTGACCTTCTTTTTTCCAGCAGGAGAATTGGTACTTCCCGTACTCCCCTGTACATGTGAAACGGTCAATGGGAGAAACGATTCCTTCCGCCAAGGCGGCTGCTGCTACGACGGTTTTATAGACAGAACCAGGCGGGAGTTGTTTGAATGCGCGATTCTTCCAGTCGCTCGTGTTTCCTGTAACATTCGTTTGATCATAGGTAGGGCGGCTCACAGCTGCAAGAACGTCGGCTGTTTGTACGTCTAAAACGACGATACTGCCCTCTTTGAGACCTACTTGGTCTGCTGCTGCCTCCATGCTTCTCTGGATTCCTGCATCCAAGGTGGTTGTTAATGACAACGGATAGTATTGATTCGACTGCTTCGTATAGCGAATATCCAGCCCTCGGAGCGGTTGCCCGTGCCCATCTACATAATAAGATAAGACAGACGGCTCTACCCCCTGTAAAAACCGGTCAAAGCTTCGCTCCAGACCAGATGCCCCCAGTGTGCTCTCGGCATTCATTTTGCCGCTTGTCCATTCATCTGGATACAGCTTCTGCACCATGTCGGGATTTTTATGGATAAAACCAATCAAATGCTTGGCTACTTCATCAGCGCGGTATCGCTCTGTCACCGCCAATGCCACAACTCCTGGGATGGCAAGGGCATTGATTTCCTCGGCCTGCCGCTCGGTGAGCATCACCAGCTTTCCGGACTCCTCTCGCATGAGCAGTGGTACTTTTGCCTTTTCCATGGTCTCCGACAACCGTTCCTTGGATTCTCCAGTTATTTGAGCCAACCGCTGCAAGCCATCTGTTCCTTGCAGGCTCCCACGCGCCAACGGGAACAAGATCAAGGCGAGATGCTCTTCTCCGGTAAAGGCGTACCCATTCCGATCCACGATATCGCCACGTCCGCTATGCAGTACGATGCTTTGCTGTCTTTGCTTTACTGCTGCCTTTACCAAGTCAACGCCATGCCGAGAAAACCGATGGGGCGATCCGAGTTGAATCCACCACAAGCGCACGACCAAACCGAGCCATAACAACGACATAGACAGCAATACAAGAAAATGACGTCTTTTAATTCGTCGATCTAGCTGCATCGAATTCCCTCCCTGGCTTTTTTCACCAGTATTGCCGGAATGCACGCGACAGAAACAACGAACAAAGAAAAAAGCACACCGTACGTCACGGGTGCGCTTTTAAGTGTTTAGGATTGATTGGTGAATTGTTGCTTCTCCAATAAAATATTGCTGATCTTCGTGGACAACAGATCCAACGCTACTCGGTTGTAGCCGCCCTCTGGAATGATGACGTCTGCGTATCGCTTGGTCGGCTCAATAAACTGCAAATGCATCGGTCGAACGACGTTTAGGTACTGTGTCACGACAGAATCGAGAGAACGACCGCGCTCTTCGATGTCACGTACAATTCGGCGTGCAATTCGCACATCCGCATCGGTATCGACGAATACCTTGATATCCATCAAATCACGAATCCGCTCATCCTCCAGAATCAGCATTCCTTCCAGAATGATGACATCCTTCGGATCGACTTGGATTTGCTCCGGCTTGCGGTTATGCACCTTGAAGTCGTAGATCGGTTTTTGGATCGCTTTTCCTTGCATCAGCTCCTGCAAATGCGCAAGCAACAAATCGTTGTCAAAAGCGAAGGGATGGTCGTAGTTAGTCAACGCCCGCTCTTCTGGGCTTAAATGGCTTTGATCCTTGTAGTAGGAATCCTGCTCAATCATCGTTACACTATCATTTTGGAACTGGCGGTACAGCTCCTTTGCTACAGTCGTTTTTCCAGAACCACTGCCTCCCGCTACCCCAATCAATACGGGGTTACCCATGCTTCATGTCCCCTTCCTCATGATGCTTTACACATATACGACCCTATGTTTTTACTTCTTTTTCATACTGATGGCCAACCCGTCTCCGACTGGAATAAATGTCGTTTCTAAATCAGGACGCTCCATCAGATGCGAATTATAAGAAAGCAGCTTGTCCACCATCGGACGCTGGCGCTTGCCCGCTTCTTCAGGGGTCGCCACCAGTCCTCGGAACAGGACATTGTCGCTGATTACCAAACCGCCTTCACGAAGAAGCGGTAGATATAAATCGAGGAATACTCGATACTGCCCTTTGGCCGCATCGATAAACAAGCAGTCAAATTGATACGACTCCGGCAGCCCTAAAGTGGCATCACGTGAGAGTATTTCCACACGATCTGCACAGCCTGCTTCTTTTATATTTTCCCGTGCTCTCACCAATCGATCTTCATCTATGTCCATCGTGACAATTCGCGCTTCCGGTGCAGCTTCTGCAAGCCAAATGGTAGAATAGCCAATTGCCGTACCCACTTCAAGAATCGCTTTGGGACGATGCAGCAATAACAACATCCGCATGACTTGAGCGGAAGGGAGCTGCACAATCGGAATGTTTTCCTCTGCCGCCTCCTGCTCCAGTCGTTTGAGCAGCGGGGAACGCTCGGGAACCAGGCTTGACACGTAGTCGTCAATTGCCGGATTGGTAATCATGATTTCACTCCTCTTTCGTTACAACCGAATTATTATAGCACAACTTAGGAAAACTTGGCTACGTCAAGCACTGTTGACCGCATACAAAAAAAAAGAGGAAACCTGGTTAGTTTCCCCTGCTTTTCTTATCATTTGCTTCATGCTCTTGCAGTGTTTTGGAAAAGTAATGCTCGGACGTTCCGTCTTTTTTCGTCACGTAGAAAAAGTAATCGTGTTTGGTCGGATTGACGACTGCTTCAAGCGAAGCTCTGCCAGGGTTGGCAATCGGCCCAGGTGGCAATCCAGGATTTGTGTACGTGTTGTACGGGCTTTTTACTTTTAAATCCTCAAAGGTCAGACGATCCCGTTGTTTGCCAAGAATAAACTGGACGGTAGCATCAGCCTGCAACGGCCACTTGTCGCGAATCCGATTGTAGTACACGCCTGCAACAAGCGGACGCTCCTTGTCTACTGTTACTTCACGCTCAACAATTGATGCAAGATTAACTGCTTCATCCATTGTTAAATCGCGCTGCTTCAACTGCTCTGTCCACTCTGGCTTCCATTCCTTTTGGAATTGAGCCAGCATACGCGAGACGACATCATGTGCCGTAGCGTCTTTGTCCACCTCATACGTTTCGGGGAACAGATACCCTTCCAGACGGTGTTTTCGGTCTGCTTGCTTCGGTATGGCTGCGACAAAAGGATAGTCGGGGAATGCACCTTCATTTACTTCTTTTAAGAATGCTGCCTTCTCTACAATGCCTTCTTTATCGAGATGATCGGCAATTTGTTCGACATTCCAGCCTTCTGGGATCGTAAATCGGTTCGCATTGATCACCGTATTACCTTCCACCATGGCGGTCAGTATCTCGTCGATGGCTTGGCCAGTCGTAAATTGGTATTCTCCCGCCTTAAGTTCAGGCGCCATCCCTTTATACTTCACGTAGTAATTAAATACATCGGCATTTCGGATCAGACCTTGTTCTTCTAGTAGTCTACCGATCTTTTGTACGGATGAACCGGACGGAATCGCCACGTTCTTCACCGTCTGTTCACCAGCAACGGGCTGTAATTGCTGGTACACGTACCACGCTGCTCCTCCCGCCGCCAAAATGATCAACAACAAAAAGGCAACCAGCCACATTACAATTCGTCCGCCGCGTCTGCGTCGATGCTTCTCTGGGCGTCCGGGGTTAAAATCAGGCTTCGCTGACATTGGTTTCAAGCTAGAAATCCTCCCTTTAGGGTCTCTTTATCTCCATCCCATCCATTATACAAGAGGCTTATCCAACTGTCACTTCATGGGTGATTTTGGCGAAAAAGGACATAAAAAAAGAGCCCGCCAGTTGCGGACTCTCTTTCCACGAGTCTATTAAATGCCGTCTTTCTCCAAATCAGCGATCAATGTTTCGAAGGTAGCTTCTACTTGCTCCCACTCTTCATCATCCTCGATTGGCTGGAGCATGTCTGTACCGTCATAACGCAGGAAGTGAACCTCGTACTCTTCTTCCTCTTCCTGATCTACTGGTACGAGCACCAAATAGCTGCGGTCTTCAATGTCAAAAATGTACATGATACGAAAATCTCGCGGTTCCTCGGTACCTTCTTCCGTCAGCGCGATCACATCGCCCACTTCGAACTCTTCCATCATCTCTTCACTCATTGTGGTCACCTCGATTTCGCGTCCAGATATCCTTGGAGGATTAAAGTGGCCGCCATTTTATCTATCACTGTCTTTCGCTTTTGACGGCTGACATCAGCAGAGATCAGCATACGCTCTGCCGCCATCGTCGTCAAGCGTTCGTCCCACATGTGGACAGGAAGAGACATGCGTTCCTCCAGAAGCTTGCCAAATGCTTGACACATTTCAGCACGCGGGCCTATGGTTCCGTTCATGTTTTTGGGCAAACCAACGACGAAAGCCCCAATTTGATACTGCGAAACTAATTCGCTCAGGCGGGCAAGATCCTTTTCCTTGGATTGTCGCTTGATGGTCTCTACTCCTTGCGCAGTCCAACCCAACTCATCGCTGACAGCCACTCCAATCGTCTTGTCGCCTACATCCAACCCCATCAATCGTGTCATCGTTAAGGTCTACTTGCGCTCTGACAAGTAAACGGTCACCAACTCTTCTATGATTTTGTCCCGTTCCAATTTGCCAATCAGGCTCCGCGCGTTGTTGTGGCGTGGGATAAACGCCGGGTCGCCAGAAAGCAAGTAACCGACGATCTGGGTGATCGGGTTGTATCCTTTTTCCTGCAGGGCTTTGTACACCTCTGTCAATGTTTCTTGGACATCCGCCGCATTCGCTTCCTTGGGCACCGTGAATTTCATGGTATTATCCAACGAACTCACAATCAACACCTCGATTTCCTTTGAGACTCTTTTGGGTACATACTCTTCTTTGTATTCGACTCGGATTTAGTTTACTCCTGTCGATTATACAAATTTCTCTTGCAATCGCACTATTTCGCTACTGCTTGACTCTTCACGAAGTCAACCACCGCATCCAGTGCTTCTTGCAGCTTGGATGGGTCCTTACCACCGGCTTGTGCCATATCAGGACGTCCACCGCCGCCGCCGCCGCAACGAGTTGCGACTTCCTTGATGATCTTGCCAGCGTGAATGCCTTGATCCATGAGATCTTTGGTTACACCCGCAACGAGGTTCACCTTGTCGCCATCGACCGCACCCAAGACAATCACAGCGGAGCCCAGCTTGTTTTTCAGCTCATCCACCATGCCGCGCAGGTTGTCCATATCGACAGCGGAAACACGTGCAGCGAGTACATTCATACCGTCTACTTGTTGGAGTTTATCCGTCAAAGACGCTGCCTCGATGTTCCCCAGTTTTGCACGCAAGGACTCGTTTTCGCGCTGTACTTCTTTCAATTGTTGTTGCAGACCTTCTACACGTGCAGGTGCTTCTGCCAGCACCGGTGCTTTGAGTGCTTGCCCCACTTCTTTGAGCGTAGTGAACTGCTGGTTCAAGAACTGATATGCGCCGCGTCCTGTTACTGCTTCGATCCTGCGCGTACCTGCACCGATACCGCTCTCGCTAACCAGCTTGAACAGACCGATTTCCGCGGTATTGTTCACATGGCATCCACCGCACAGCTCCAGGCTGTATTCGCCCACTTTTACAACGCGTACAACGTCGCCGTATTTTTCACCGAACAACGCCATCGCACCCATCGCTTTTGCCTCAGCCAATGGTTTGTTGGAGATCTCGACACTCAGGTTTGCCCACACTTTTTCATTCACGATCGCTTCGATACGCTCCAGCTCTTCTGGAGTAATGGAGCTAATGTGAGTGAAGTCAAAACGGAGACGCTCTGGTGCTACCAAGGAACCTGCCTGATTGACATGCGTTCCAAGGACATCCTTGAGTGCTTGATGCAGCAAGTGAGTCGCTGTATGGTTTTGTGTGATAGCCAGACGTGCTTCACGGTTCACTTCCGCGCGAATCTCATCGCCTTTGCGCAGGGTACCTGCTTCGACGATGACGGAATGTACATTTTGACCCATTGGTCCTTTTTGTACATCTGTCACTCGTGCTTTCACGATATCAGAAATCAGGAAACCTTCGTCATTGATCTGACCGCCGCTTTCTGCATAGAAAGGCGTTTGGCTCAGAACGACTTGTACAGTTTGACCTTCTTCTGCTTCTTCTACCAGCTGGCTGTCCAAAATAATCGCTTCAACCTTACCTGTTGCTACCAATTCAGTATAACCAACAAATTGGCTCGTAACCGTCAAATCAGACAATGGACCACCTTGGATTTGCATGCTGTCAACATCTTGACGTGCTGCACGTGCACGCTCACGCTGTTCCTCCATCGCTTGATCAAAGCCATCGCGATCGACAGTCAGCCCTTGCTCGTCTGCGAAGTCTTCTGTCAAGTCAACAGGGAATCCATACGTATCGTACATTTTGAACACGTCTTGACCAGACAGTTGTGTCTTTCCGCTTTCTTTTGCTGCTTTTACCATGTCAGACAGGATCGCCAGACCATCATTCAGTGTCTCGTGGAAACGCTCTTCCTCGGCACGAATGACTTTTTCGATAAACGCACGCTTTTGGACAACCTCTGGGTAGAATTCGCCCATCATCGTGCCGACTGTCTCAGTCAAGCTGTACAGGAATGGCTTCTCTACGCCCAGCTTTTTCCCCATACGTACGGCACGGCGAAGCAGACGGCGAATGACATAGCCACGTCCTTCATTGGATGGCAGCGCACCGTCACCAATCGCAAACACAACCGTACGTGCATGGTCAGCGATTACCTTCAGAGCTACATCCATCTCAGGGCTTGTTTTATACTTCACACCGGAGATTTCCGTGGTCTTTTCGATCAGCGGGAACAGCAGGTCTGTCTCAAAGTTGTTGTCTACGCCTTGGATGACAGACGCCATGCGCTCAAGACCCATCCCCGTATCAATGTTCTTCTTAGGCAGCGGCGTGTAGGTACCGTCTGGATTGTGGTTGAACTGAGAGAATACCAGGTTCCATACTTCCAGGTAACGCTCGTTCTCCCCACCTGGGTACAATTCTGGGTCGTTCGGGTCGTTTCCGAATGCTTCTCCACGGTCATAGAAAATCTCCGTGTTTGGTCCACTCGGGCCTTCTCCGATATCCCAGAAGTTGCCCTCCAGTCGGATGATTCGCTCTTCTGGAACACCGATTTTCTTGCTCCACAGCTCAAATGCTTCTTCGTCCTCTGGGTGAATGGTAACGGAGAGCAACTCTGGATCAAAGCCGATCCATTTTGGGCTCGTCAAAAACTCCCATGCCCATTCAATCGCTTCTTCCTTGAAGTACTCACCAATAGAGAAGTTACCCAGCATTTCAAAAAAAGTATGGTGGCGAGCAGTACGTCCCACATTTTCAATATCGTTGGTACGAATAGACTTTTGCGAGTTCGTAATACGCGGGTTGTCCGGGATGATGCGGCCGTCAAAGTATTTCTTGAGAGTCGCCACACCGCTATTGATCCACAGAAGGGAAGGATCGTCGATTGGAACCAATGGAGCGCTAGGCTCAATGCGATGTCCTTTTTCTACAAAAAAGTCGAGGAACATCTGGCGGATTTGATTGCCTGTCAGTTTCTTCATCTACATTCTCCTCATCTAAAAATAAAAAAAGCCCCCATCCCCTCAGGGACGAGAACTGATTTCTCGCGGTACCACCCTGCTTACAGGCTCGCTACACGTTTCTGAGTCAAGGCCTGTCGCTTAAGTGGCGTCTAACGGTGCCAAGCCGCCGGGTTTTGCCCGGTCTTAGGAGTAGCCTTCTGCTGCTCTTCTTTTGGTCGCCCTCTCAACCATGGAGCGCCCTCTCTGTAAAAGGTCTGCAACATACTCGTTCCCTCATTGATTTCACATAAATCACTTTGTCCATATTATAAATATTTTACCTGATCACTGTCAACTTTCATGCATCATGACAGCAATTCGGCTGATGACCACTTTGCAAACGACAAGAATTGGGACCGCAACGATAAGCCCGACGATCCCTCCTACAGTCTCCCCCACCAGCAGTGCCAATATAATGAGAAGCGGGTGCAAATGCAAAGAACGTCCAACGATGTTGGGAGACAAAATGTTCCCTTCGACGATTTGAATGATGAGATTGACAACGACAACGAGTAACAGTGTCTTGGTGGAAATCGTAATCGCGATCACAACTGCCGGTGCCGCCCCAATCAATGGTCCGATGTACGGAATGATGTTCGTGAGACATACGAATGCTGCCAGCACAAAAGGATACGGCATGCCGATCCACCAGTAGCCCAAGTATGCGAAAACGCCTACTATTAGAGCGACCATCATTTGTCCATGTATGTATTTGCCCAAGGATTCATTTATATCCCGCAGGACAATCAGCACTTGCTTCCGATAAGCCTTCGGAACAATTGACATCCCCGTCTCATGCAGTTGCTTCATATCCTTCAAAAAGTAAAAAGCGATAAACGGCACGATAGCAAAAGCAAACAGCTTTCCCATCGAATGCCGAGCGTTGTCTACTATTTTCGCTACTGAATGAGACATCCCCTCATTTGACTGGATGATCACCCGGTCCACACCCTTCGAGATGCTATCCGGCAAAAAATATTTTCGTGCCTCCCACTCACTCATCCATGTATAGTACCAATCCATCAGGCGGGGAATATCGTCTGACAGCTCCACCAATTGTTTCGTAAAAACAGGGATAGCGTTAATGATCGCAATGGTAATCACCAATACAAATGATCCATATATGAGCAGGACTGCCATCAAGCGCGGAACCCTTCTTTTTTCCAACAATTGCACGACCGGATGGAGCAAGTAAGCAATGACGAGTCCCAATATAATGGGAACGAGCACTTCCTTTATGAGCGAAAAAAACTGTGACAGGACTGGTCGGAGCAGCCAAAGCAGATTGCCGATGACCAAAAGTGTGATGACCCAAACAGCAGCTGCAAATAGACGACTTCGCCGAAGTTCATCCACGTTCCCCAACTCCTCCCTATTTGCCTACATCTTTTTTAGCTTGTCTCATTCACATAAATTTCATGTAACCTATTGACACACAATTTCGTGTTCAGTAGTATGTAATTACAAGAGGATATCTCCAAAGGGGAGTAGCTTTTTCGCAACATAGTCGTCATTACGGGATTTTTCCCCGGCTATGTTGGCAACATTTTCGTAAATGTTGTAAGCAAGACCTTTGCCGACCAGGTAAAAGGTCTATTTTTGGTTTTTAAATGACCTTTTCCTGTACCGGGAAAGGTCGTTTTCTTTTTCGCCCCTTTACACACACTATAGGAGGTATCAAGAAAACGGCCAGCGGATTATTCGCTTCCAAAATGGATTAGGAGGAGGAAGAGAAATGGATTTATTGTTAACACCTGAGTTCTGGACTGCATTACTATCTATCGTTATCATCGACCTAGTGCTGGCCGGGGACAATGCCCTCGTCATCGGGATGGCGGCTCGTAACCTGCCTGCTCATCAGCAAAAGCAAGCGATCATCTGGGGAACGGTTGGCGCAATTATCATTCGTGCATTGGCGACACTTGCTGTCGTTTGGTTGCTGAAAATTCCTGGTCTGCTGCTTGTAGGTGGTTTGATTCTCATTTGGATCGCCCTCAAGTTGCTGATTCAAGATAATGGTCATGAGAATATGAAGGCAAGCGGAACACTTGGAGCAGCGATTTGGACGATTATCGTAGCCGACACAGTAATGGGCTTGGATAACGTTATTGCGGTTGCTGGTGCAGCACATGGTGATTTCCTTCTGGTAGTTATCGGTTTGATCATCAGTGTTCCGATCATGGTATGGGGTAGCACATTGATCTTGAAGCTGATCGAGAAATATCCGATCGTTATTTATATCGGTTCTGCAGTATTGGCGTATACCGCTGCGGGCATGGTAACGAACGAGAAATTCCTCGCACCATTCTTCACTGCTTACCCTTGGGTGAAATGGGTGTTCATCGTAGCTGTTGTGGTTGGTGTCCTGTTGATCGGACGCATGAAAAGCCAACAGCAAAAACGCTTGGCAGAACAATCTTAACGCAAAGCAAGGCTCCGTCGTTTCCGCGACGGAGCTTTTTCATGTAGGTCGAAAAAAAAAGCACCCGAACACAGTGTATGTTCGAGTGTTTACTTACGTTCCAATTCACATGTTGTGTTAACGAGTAACGGCACGCATCAGCTTGCGTCCTGATTTCCACATACGAGTTACATCACGCATGGAGAAGGGCAACTGATTCCAATTCAGTGAAAACCGACTGCGACGTCGCGGAGCCAACCAATAGCCAATGATCGCCACAATTCCGCTTGTGGCCAGAACCCGCAACAGGCTTCGAGTGAACAAGCGTGCCACCTCCATTGGTTTTGCCGCTCAAATCCACTACATATTCAAGTGAGCGGTTACTGTCTGATCCTCAATAAACAGATCGTTGAGCGAATGCAAGGATCCATCTTCCTCAACTTGGTAGACAGAAGCGATCTGCTCATTGGAAACGCTCATTTCTATAAAGCAGTTCCAGCAATAGTATTGATTGGTTCCAATCTTTCCTACGTCTTTGGAACTGCAATTCGGGCATATGACACGCATCACGCTTTTCCTCCCTTTCACGCCTGGCCACGAACTAGTCCGGCACGATCAGGTTTTCTTCCCCGATGATAACGGATGCTGGTGCAGGGAGGCGCTTTCTACCTTCCGTAATATCTGCAAACCAGCCATTCGATAGCTCGTACCCTACAAGTTTCTCCCAGTTGGCTGAAAAGTAAACGTCTTCCAGCCTCCCCAAACACTCTCCGGATGCGGTAATCACCGCTTTTCCTCTTAACTTCGTCTTTCCCGTCACAATGCCGACAGGCTCTAGTCCGGCGAGATGAGGTAAGGGCGTGATCGCGTCTTTTCCCGATACGGTAAGGCAGGACTCCCCGACCGCATGAATATGTTCGGTAGGAATATAGGTACCTGATTGGAACCAGCCCTGTTCGCTCAGCAAGACTCCTCGTACATGCCAAGTGGAGTCGCAAAGAATGTCACGCACGGTTCCAATCGTCTCCCCTGTTTGGAGGCAAACAACTGGCAAGCCGACTGCATCCATTGCCTTGCGCATGTGGGACATCCCCCTTCCGCCTTGTTAGTATCAGGCGAAATGGACACGTCCATTCGGCGCAAATGGTTCCAACTTCACTCTTGCTTTAGCCGTTCCTCCAGGTAACTGTACCGTACGCCCTCCTCATCAGACTCTACAGCAGCACGGAACGCATCCGGCTCTCCACACATGATGAGGAATGATTTGCTCCGGGTAATCCCGGTATAGACCAACTTGCGTCTGAGCATTCGGTAGTAGCTCTTGACAAACGGCATGATCACAATCGGAAATTCGCTGCCTTGAGACTTATGAACCGAGCAGCAGTAGGCAAGCGTCAGCTGATGGTAATCCGAACGCTTGTACACCACTTCCCTGTTATCAAAGGCAGCGACCAGCATCTCCTGGTTCTCCGCATTTTCATTCGGGAAAAAGATGGCGACGATCTCACCCATGTCACCGTTAAACACCTGTTCTTCAGCATTGTTCACCAATTGCAGAACCTTGTCTCCTGTACGGAAGGTCGTCTCTCCGAAAGTAACCTCACGCTTTTGAGGCGTTTTCGGATTAAACAGCTCCTGCAATTCTTCATTCAACCGGTTCACACCGGCATTACCTTTATAGATAGGGGCTAATACCTGAACATCTTTTGCCGTATATCCTTTTTTTACGGCTCCGAAGCAAATTTGTTTCACTGCTTCCGGAACTTCTTGTGGCAAACTTGTGAAGAATCGTCGATCCGGGGTAGTGTGAAGCAAATCTGCCGGTACATTCCCCTTGCGTACATCATGGGCCAACCGAATAATGGTAGACTCTTCTGCTTGCCGATAAATTTCTGTCAGCTGTACCAACGGCAGCAATCCAGATCGGATCATATCCAACAGGACGTTGCCCGGTCCTACGGAAGGCAACTGGTCAGGGTCACCTACCATGATGATCTGCATGTCGTCTGGGACCGCACGAAACAATTGATTTGCGAGCCAGATATCGACCATGGACATTTCATCCACAATTAATAGTCGGCCACGGATTGGGTGCTCTGCGTCATGCTCGAAGCTCTCCCCTTTGTAACCGAGCAAGCGATGGATGGTCATTGCTGGTAAACCCGTAGTTTCTGTCATACGTTTTGCTGCACGTCCAGTAGGAGCCACAAGAACGATCGGGAACGGATTTTCTTCGTTGTATTTTTTCAAGTCCAAAGACAATCCATGGAGCTGAGAAAAGACGCGACATATCCCGCGAATCACTGTCGTTTTCCCCGTACCAGGTCCCCCTGTCAACAGCATCAGCCCCGCTTTGATCGCCTGTTCAATGGCATCACGCTGCGTCTGGGCATACGTAATCCCCAGCTCATCCTCGACCGCCCCTAATGCACGGTAAAATTCCGATGTCGGGAACGTACCGAATTCATCCCGTGCAGCGAAATGACGCAGTCTTTTGGCTAGACCGAGCTCGGCAAAAAACAGGGAGGGCAAATACACCCGCTCATCTTCCCAGGCAATTTTGCTCGACACAAAGAGTGCTTCAACTGCCAGCTGAATATCTTCTCCAGAAAAGACGTGCCCCCCGCACTCTTCAAGAAGGCGCAGCGTTTTTTCACAAAGCTCCTCTACAGGCAAATAAACATGCCCTTCTGAATACGATGCCTCCTGCAACACAAAGAGGGCCGCCGCCTTCACACGTTCTTCAGAGGAAGCAGCGATTCCAGTTGCTCGTGCAATGTCATCTGCCCGCTTAAAGCCGATTCCTACGACATCCTCAATCAACCGGTAAGGCTCTTCCTTCAGCACTGTCATCGTTTCCAGCTTGTAGGTCTGATAAATACGCAGCGCCATGTTCACACCAATGCCGAAGTCGTACAAGAAAACCATGGCACTTTCCAAGGAACGATGCTCAACTACTGAATCATAGATCGTTTTGGCACGTTGTTCTGAAATGCCTGGTACCTCAGCCAATCGCTCCGGGAAGTCCGCGATAATCGACAGCGCATCTACCCCGAGCTGCTCGACAATTCGTTTGGCCATCTTCTTTCCGATCCCTTGAAACAAGCCACTGGCTAAGTAGCGCTCAACCCCAGCCAATGTTTTCGGCGTTTCACGTTCATAGCGCTTTGCTACGTATTGCTGTCCAAAACGAGCATGTGTTTTCCATTCACCGTAAAAGGTGTACAGCTCATCTGGATGCGGGCGAGGAAAATTACCGACAATAATGACTTCCGATTCTTTAATCGATTCGGTAGTCTCTTCTATCTTAAGACGGATAACTCCGTACCAGGTTTCTTCATTGTAAAAAATTTCTTGAGAAACAAATCCTCGAATATAGTTTTCCGCAAACAGCGAGATTGACTGCTGCTCGTCCATCTAAACGCCTCCTTACATAAAAACCGTTCCAGAAAGGAAAAATCCACTTCTCTTGAAAGTGGATTTCTCATATGCTCGTCTTAAATTGTAAATCGTTTTACTTGTTCTGACAACTGCTCGGCCATTTTCGCAAGCATTTCGGATGCTGCTGTCATTTCCTCAGACGTTGCTGACTGTTCTTCAGATGCTGCTGCCACTTCCTGCGTATCTCTGGCCGCTGTTTCCGCAAGTCCAGCTATTTTTTCGGAGTGACTCACCAATTGGACTGTATCGCGATGAATCGCTTGTGCTGCATCGTTCATACGATGCACTTGCTGGCTGACGTCTTGAACGGCCACTAATATTTGCTGGAAGCTGTCTCCTGCCTGAGCCACTCCTTCCCGTCCATCCTGTATAGCGACTGCAGTCGTTCCCATTTCCGATACAGCGGCGAGAATATCAGTATGGATCGAATGAATCAAGCCTGCGATCTCTTCTGCAGCCCCGCCCGATTGCTCAGCCAGCTTACGTACCTCCTGGGCAACAACCGCAAAGCCTCGTCCCTGTTCCCCCGCCCGTGCAGCCTCGATGGCGGCATTCAGAGCCAATAGATTGGTCTGGTTGGATATTTGACGAATGGTCGTGATGATTCCGATGATTTGCTCAGATTGAGAACCAAGCTCCCGGATAACCTGCTCCGTGCGGCGGGCATGATCGGTGATTTGATCCATTTCTTGTACGAGCTCTTGCAGCTTTCCTTCCCCAACCTGTGCCAAACGATTCGCGTCTGTCGCATCAGCATTGACTTGAGAGGTTGAGGCTGCAATAAGTTGGATATCCCCACCGATGCGAGACAAAAAGCGTACTGTATCCGTCACCGTTTGTTTTTGTAGTTCGGAACCTGTAGCAATTTCCGAAGAAGCCATGGAAATCTGTTCGGAAGCACGCGCACTTTCTGTCGCACTCGCTGTTAATTCCTCCGAGGCTGCCGCGACCTGTTGGGCTACTCGCTGCACCTCGTTGACCATACTGCGAAATACTCCCATCATCTCATTGTACATCGATGATAATTCCCCAAGCTCGTCCCGGGAACGGACGGTAACTTGCATGGTCAAATCTCCGGTCTCTGCACGTTTCATTGCCGAAACTAGCTCTTTTAGCGGTCGTACCAGCTTGTTGACAATAAAAATGCCTGTGACCAACGCTAAGCTAGCACTGATCAAGTTGAGGAGAAACATCATCGGACGACTGCTCTCAATCGTCGTCAGTAAATCATTCTCGTAGCTGCCAATGACAAGAATCCACCCGTTCGGCAGCTGCTTATACGCCGCCACTTTGGTAGCGCCTCCGAATTCATATTCGATCCAGCCGTTTTTTTGAGCGAGCATGACTTGCGTGAATTGTTCATTCGCCAAAGAGGTATTCTCGACTTTCGGATCTGGATGAAAGATGGCGATTCCACTCGCATCCAAGATATAGGCATAGCCAACCATGCCATTTGGCTTGTAATATTTTTCGGCCACATCGCGTGTTATTTCGTTAATTTTCTGTCTGTTTCCCTCACTATTCGTTGCATCTTGAGCGTAAACAGCCAGCTCATGTGCCTTTATTTCCGTTATGTATTGCAAGTCAGATACAGCCAGCTTGTATAGCGCGCTGCGCGCATTTTCAAATTGGATATAGCCGACGACCATTAATGGGAGCATGGTTAGGATGAGTATCGTAAACACCAGTTTGTAGCGAATAGAGTAGCGTCTGGCCAACATGAAAGTCCTCTCCTTATCGGATGATCCGAATTGTATAGTAGTTCTTCAGGATTAGTACTACAGCATCATCTTACCATTCTCTTCCACAATTCACCACAAACTCCAATACGAAAACCGCTTTTGCTCAAATGAAAAAACCGCTTGGCTTCATCCAAACGGCTTTCATCCTTCGTTATTCGCGTACCAAGCGCTTCACAATCGCAGCAACCGCTGTAGCAGCCTGCTTCGCTTCTTCCACCGTATTCGTAATCCCAAAGCTGAAACGAATGGCTGAGTGAGCAATCTTCTCTTCCAAGTGCATTGCTTTTAGAACGTGTGACAGCTCTAATGATCCGGATGTACAAGCGGAACCGCTCGCTGCTGCAATCTTGGCGATATCCAGATTCATCAGCATGGTTTCTGTATGGGCACCAGGAAAGGACACATTTAAAATATGTGGCAATGCCTGCTCGCGATGTCCATTCAGGCAGAACGTAATTCCTGCTTCCTGCCAGACTGCGATCATCGTTGCTTTCATCTGTTCATACTTTTCAACCCGGTTCGCCATTTCCTCGCGAGCGACCCTTGTTGCTTCTGCAAACCCAACAATCCCGGCCAGGTTTTCCGTACCTGCTCTGCGTTTGCGCTCTTGTGAACCGCCGTGCAAAATCGGGGAAAACGGAACCTTACGCGCTAAATACAAAGCGCCGACTCCTTTTGGACCATTAATTTTATGGGCGGATACCGAGAGCATATCAACCGGCAGCTTCCGTGCATGGACTGGCAGTACACCAAAAGCCTGTACGGCATCCGTATGAAAAACAATCCCTTTTTCACGCAGGAAGGTACCGATTTCCTCGATGGGCTGGATCGTTCCAACTTCGTTGTTCCCGTACATGATGGACACGAGTACCGTATCCGGGCGAACCGCTTGTTTCAGGTCTTCCAAGCGGACCATGCCTGTCTGGTCAACAGGCAAGTACGTCACTTCAAAACCTGCCTGCTCTAAAAATTCACAAGCATGCAAGACTGCATGGTGTTCGATTTGCGAAGTAATAACGTGACGACCACGTTCGCGCTGTGCCATTGCTGCGCCGATGATTGCCATATTGTCCGCTTCTGTCCCGCCACTCGTAAAAATGAGCGATTGCGGATCAGCATCCATAAAGTCGGCTATCGTGTCTCTCGCATGCTCCAACGCTTTTCGCGCTTCGCGACCTGCACCATGGACACTCGATGGATTACCGAATACTTGCGTCAAATAGGGAGTCATAGCAGCAACTACCCGCGGATGAACCGGCGTAGTAGCTGCATGGTCAAAATACATTAGATCTGACACTGCTGTCACCTTCTACCAACTTATAGTACGTGTTCAAAAAGTCGGCTTTTTAGCACCGAGAAGATGGCGAGAACCGAACGAAGGAGGAGCGCAGTGTAGGTAATCTACATGAGCACCAGACTTCGGAGGTGAGCGCCATATTCGATGTCGAATTAGCTTTCTGAGCTACTTCGTGATCAAAAGACGACTTTTTGAACAACCTCTTATATTCTAGATGTAAAACATATAATTATCGGCAGGACCATCGTCTTCAAAACTGATCAAGTCTTGAAGGGAAGTCGAATCCAGAACAGCAGAAATACTATCCCGAATACGCAGCCATAAAAAGCGCTTAGCCGGATCTTCTTCCTCTGCAAATTCCACAGGACTGATCGGTCCTTCCAGCACACGAATCACATCGCCAGCAGAAATCTCATCCGGCTGCTTTGCCAGAACGTAACCTCCATATGCGCCACGAATGCTTTTTACCAAACCCGCATTACGCAGAGGTGCAATCAATTGCTCCAAATAATGCTCGGACAAATCGTGTTTTTGGGCGATGCTCCGCAGGGAAGTCGGCCCTTCTCCGCAACGGTTGGCCAATTCCATCATGATCGTCAGCCCGTAACGTCCTTTCGTTGAAATCTTCACGTTAACAACTCTCCTCTTTGTATCGGTAATACGCGCCCGCCCCCTACATGTCTTCAGTATCGCGGGACACACTAACATCTTAGGGGGTGATATGCAGATGACAACGAACAAACGCTCGGAACGAGGTCGCAACCACCCGTCCGACACCTTGTACGACCAACCCGCAGGCACGATTGCTCACAAAGCCCGTTACGGTGCGAGTGAGCAGAGCAAACAGCCGAATGAAAACGGTGATTTGCCCAATAAACCAGGCGGAAATGTCCGCACTTAACATGTTAGCTCCCCCATTAATCGGGGGAGTTTTTCCTTGGCAATCCACGTTCATCCATCTTCTGTCTTTCTTCCTGGAAGCGGCGAATGTGACGCTCATAGCCATGGTCCTTTGGCTGGTAGAACGAGTAGTTTACACCGTCAGGCAGATACTGTTGAGGTACGTACCCATATGGATAGTTATGCGGATACAGATATCCCTGACCGTGTCCCAGCTTCGCAGCTCCCTTGTAAGCAGAATCTCGCAGATGAATTGGCACTTGCTTGTGGCCATCCGTTCGGATACGATCCAACGCAGAATTAATTCCGTTGTAAGCGGCATTGCTTTTGGGTGCGGTTGCCAGATACGTCGTTGCTTGTGCTAAAGGGATACGCCCTTCAGGCATCCCCACCAATTCTACCGCTTGAAAGCAGGAAATCGCAACTGTGATCGCTTGCGGGTCAGCATTTCCGATGTCCTCTGAAGCCGAAATAACCAAACGGCGAGAAATGAACCGCGGATCTTCTCCGGCATCAATCATTCTTGCCAACCAGTATAGAGCTGCGTCCGGATCAGAACCACGAATGGATTTAATAAAAGCGGAGATCGTGTCGTAATGGTTGTCCCCACTCTTATCGTAGCGTACAGCCCTGCGCTGAATGGATTCTACGGCGACGTCCAATGTCACCGTAATTCGTCCATCCGCTCCTGGTTGCGTTGTTGTCACCGCCAGTTCCAATGCATTCAGCAAACGTCTGGCATCCCCTTCTGCGTATTGGATCAAATGCTCTGCCGCTTCCGGTTCTACGGTGACGAATAGCTCCGCCAATCCGTTTTCTTCATCAGTAAGCGCCCGATCCATGACCTGCTTCAATTCCTCATGAGAAAGCGATTGAAGAGAAAATACTTGTGAACGCGACAAAAGCGCCGGATTCACCTCGAAAAAAGGATTCTCCGTCGTAGCGCCGATCAAAATAATCGTGCCTTCCTCCACATAAGGAAGAAGGGCGTCCTGTTGTGATTTATTGAAGCGGTGAATCTCGTCTACGAACAAGGTTGTCCGTTGACTGTCCATGACGAGCCGTTCCTTTGCCGCATCTACCACTTTGCGAATGTCAGCGACACCGGCGGTTACGGCATTTAACTCGGAGAAATGCGTACGTGTGGTTCGGGCAATGACTTTTGCCAGTGTTGTTTTCCCTGTTCCTGGAGGTCCGTAAAAAATGACAGAGGACACTTGATCTGCTTCAATTGCGCGTCGAAGCAGCTTTCCAGGAGCCAAAATATGCGATTGCCCGATTACATCCTGAATCGTTTGCGGCCGCATCCGCGCAGCCAATGGCTTCTGTTTGCCGCCACCCTGCTGGTCAAAGGCAAACGTAAATAAATCATCCATGTTCCACTATCCTTTTACAGGCTGCCATTCCAAAATATCTCTTGCCACTACACTGGCCAAAATTAAACCAGCTACAGAAGGCACGAAAGCATTGCTCGCTGGAGGCATCCGTACTTTGCTAATCGGTGAATTCGGATTGGAAACGATCTGTTCGCGTACATCTACACGTACGGTTACGGGAATCTCACGGGAATATACAACTTTTACCCCTTTGTAGATACCGCTTTTCCGCAGCTCACGACGAATGACCTTTGCAATCGGATCATAACTCGTTTGGGAAATATCGGCAACCTCAAAACGGGTCGGGTCCATTTTGTTCGCCGCACCCATGCTAGAAATAATAGGGATATTGCGACGCTTCGCTTCCTTAATCACATGGAGCTTCGCGGACATGGTGTCCATCGCATCCACGATGTAATCCAGTTCATGCTCGAATAGCGCATCCGCTGTTTCTTCATTGTAGAACATATTGAGAGTTACGACCTCGCACTCTGGATTGATCGTCGCAATACGCTCCTTCATGAGCTCAGCCTTTTTTTGACCGACTGTGTTCAGCGTCGCATGGATTTGGCGGTTGATGTTCGTGATGTCTACTACATCCTTATCTACCAAAACGAGCTTGCCTACACCTGTACGCGCGAGCGCTTCTACTGTAAAGGAGCCGACTCCGCCAATTCCTAATACAGCAACGCGGCTATTTTTCATTTTTTCCAAACCTTCGGGACCGAAGGCCAATTCACAACGAGAAAATTGATGAAGCATATTTCGTGTCACCTTTCATTCGCAAGCGAGATTATTGTGATTGTTCAACACGGACTTATAGTCAATCGGAAAAGTAGGATTGAAGGAGAAAAAAGGAGCCCCATTATGCCGTGTTGCTCCTTAGTTTTGAACCTGCTTCATCGCAGGTGGGTGTCTTGCCGAACTGTTACAGACGTCCACTCTAAGGAGGCATGCCTTTACAATCACGGACGAAAAACTCCCTAAACAAACTTTGTGGCTCAAAACTATCGGATGTCACGGGCATCGCAGGGCTTTCATCATAAGTATTACCAATGTATCAAAGAGCAATGCAGTTGCGCAAGTCGATTACGCTTCTACCTTTTCTTCTTCTGTGACAATTGTTGCAATGGACAGCTCTTTCAATTGTTTTCCGTCTACTACATCTGGTGCGTTTACCATCAGGTCGCTCGCACTTGCTGTTTTCGGGAATGCGATGACTTCACGCAGGTTGGTGCGGCCAGCCAAGAGCATGATCAGACGGTCCAAGCCAAGAGCGATTCCACCGTGTGGAGGTGTACCGTACTCGAATGCATCCATGAGGAAGCCGAATTGTTTCCGCGCCTCTTCTGGTGTAAAACCAAGTGTGGTAAACATTTTTTCTTGAACTTCGCGCTTGAAGATCCGCATGGAACCTCCGCCGAGCTCGTATCCGTTGAGAACCATGTCGTACGCTTGAGCGCGCATTTGACCTGGATCGGTGTCGAACAGGTGCAGGTCTTCGTCTTTTGGACGTGTGAACGGATGGTGCAGAGCGACGTAACGTTTTGCATCCTCATCCCACTCAACCAGTGGGAAGTCTACTACCCAGAGGAATGCGAACTGGCTTTGGTCAATCAGACCAAGTTCAGCACCCAGCTTGGAGCGAAGAGCACCCAGTGCATCTGCCACTACTTTTGGTTTGTCAGCAACGAACAGGAGCAAGTCGCCTTCTTCTACCGCCAAGCGTGCTTTCATTTCGTTAAGCTCTTCTTCTTTAAAGAATTTCGCAATTGGCCCTTTGACCTCGCCGTCTTTGAAGCCGATCCAAGCCAAGCCTTTCGCGCCATAACGGGAAGCGAATTTGCCCAAGTCGTCTGCTTCTTTGCGGGAGTAGTGTCCGCAACCTTTTGCATTGATCGCTTTTACTTGTCCGCCGCCAGCTACTGCTGCTGCAAACACCTTGAAGTCGCTTGTCGCAACCAGATCAGATACGTCTGTCAGCTCCATGCCGAAACGTACGTCTGGTTTGTCAGAACCGTAACGTGCCATTGCATCCGCATATGTGAGACGAGGGAATGGAGTCGGTACGTCTACGCCAATCGTTTGCTTGAATACGTGAGCGACCATCTTTTCCATCATTGGCAGAATTTCTTCCATAGACAGGAAAGAGGTTTCAATGTCCACTTGGGTAAATTCAGGCTGACGGTCAGCACGCAGGTCTTCGTCACGGAAGCAACGAGCGATTTGGTAATAGCGCTCCAAACCGGATACCATCAAAAGCTGTTTGAACAGCTGTGGCGATTGCGGCAGTGCGTAGAACTCGCCTGGATGTACACGGGAAGGCACGAGGTAGTCGCGTGCGCCCTCAGGAGTGCTCTTCTGGAGAATAGGTGTTTCTATTTCCACGAAGTTGTTCTCATCCAGGTAGTCACGGAATGCTTTCGCTGCTTTGCTGCGCAAAACCAGGGAGCGTTGCATTTCTGGACGGCGCAAGTCCAAGTAACGGTATTTCAAACGAACTTGTTCATCTACATCGATCTCGTCTTCAATCAGGAATGGAGGTGTTTTTGCATCGTTCAAGATTTCGATTTCAGAGATGTGCACCTCTACTTCGCCGGTTTTCAGCTTCGGATTGACTGCTTCTGGTGCACGGTTTACCACTTTCCCTTTTACAACCAGTACGTATTCGCTACGAACCTTGTCGGCTGCTTCCCAAGCCTCTTTGTTGTACTCTGGGTTGAATACGATTTGGACGATGCCAGTGCGGTCACGGAAGTCAATGAAGATGACGCCTCCGAGGTCGCGACGCTTTTGTACCCATCCGTTCAGTACGACTTCCTGACCAACGTGTGCTGTTGTTACTTCTCCACCATGTACGGTGCGATATTGCCAAGACATGATCATTTCCCCCAACGATTTGTTTTATTGATTTGCTTTTGCAGCGAGTACCGAAACGAGTTCCTCGCGTTTCACTTCTTGTTGCTCGCCTGTTGCCATTTCCTTCAGAACAACTGTGCCATTCGCCAATTCAGACTCACCGATGATCGCGGTAAAGCGAGCCTGTAGACGATCGGCTTGCTTCAGCTGTGCCTTCATTTTCCGATCCAGATAATCCAGCTCAGCCGCAATCCCTGCTTGGCGCAATTGGTCGACGAGTACGAAGGCTGTTGTTTTCGCTTCTGGTGTCTGCACCACTACGAAGCAGTCGATGCCACCCGAGATCGGCAGTTGAACACCTTGCTTTTCCAGAGCCAACAGCAGACGCTCGATACTGAGTGCGAAGCCGATGCCCGGCATATCGTCGCCGCCCAGCTCTGCAACCAGTCCGTTGTAGCGCCCACCGCCACAAAGCGTTTCTACTGCACCGATCTCCGCCATTTTGATTTCAAATGCGGTCAGCGTGTAATAGTCCAAGCCGCGAACCAGACGCGGATTTACATGAAACGGAATATCCAGCGCGGTCAAGTAGTCTTGCACGGCTTTAAAGTGTGCCGCGGATTCTTCGCTCAAGTAGTCCAAAATGGACGGAGCATCCATCGTCAGTGTTTTGCACTTTTCATTTTTGCAATCGAGCACGCGCAGCGGGTTGCGATCGATACGAGACTGGCAATCCTCGCACAGCTCGGAGCGAACGCCATTCAAATGTGCGAGCAAATGCTCACGGTGACGCGCCCGGTCTTCTACCGTACCTACGCTGTTCAATTCCACCGAAAGTCCTGTCAATCCGAGCTCCTGATACAGACGAATCGCAAGGCCAATGACTTCTGCATCGATTGCTGGATCGCTCGAACCGATCGCTTCTGCACCGAATTGGACGAATTGGCGATAGCGGCCTGCTTGCGGACGCTCGTGACGGAACATCGGTCCTAAGTAGTACAGCTTAGTAGGCTGATTAGGCACACCGTACAGCTTGTTTTCCACGTAGGAGCGGACAACACCCGCTGTCCCTTCCGGACGCAGCGTGAGAGCATCCGTACTGCGCGGATTGGCTACACTGTACATTTCTTTTTCCACGATATCCGTGGTCTCGCCTACACCCCGTTGGAACAACTCTGTGCTCTCAAACAGCGGCGTGCGAATTTCCGCGTAATTGGAGCGGCGACACAGATCGCGGGCCTTGGCCTCCACGTAGTGCCATAGCTCTACAGTACCAGGCATGATATCCTGCGTACCGCGTGGGATCTGGATTCTTGTCATTCCTCTCGAACCTCCATGTCTTTTCAAAAACTCGGGCTAAAGCCAAACCTTCAGGATCAAGGAACCTTTCTTTATGAACAAATAAAAAAGCCCCTCGTCTCCTGACATTTAGCAAATCGCCGCATGTCAGGGACGAGAGACTGGTTATACTCCCGTGGTGCCACCCTGTTTGAATAGCCCTGCAATCACAAAAGGCTATCCCACTTATTAGCCGTTAACGCCGGCACACGCCTGCCAGTTACTGGGGAAAGAGATTTCTTTCAGCCGTTCACTGCGGTCTTCAGGGATGTCATTCACCAAGCCGTTATACGAAAGCACTCTCAGCCACGGCGCTTTCTCTCTGGGCATCCGGTTCCTGGATACTTGTTCCCATCATCAGATCATTTCGTATTCAATAAAAAAGCTTAATGTGAATCATAGCAAACCCGCCAACAGCCGTCAACAGGCGCTCAAATAAAACTTTTTTTAACAATCAACAGTATATCCATCACTTACTTGCCAGATACCTGTCCAGTCGCTCTCGCACCCGAATAGATGTCATCCAAGTCACGGAGCTTGTTTTCGACCAGAACCTTGTACGTGTCATTGTACGTTTTCGGGTCCTTCGGATTCGGAAAGCGCGTCAGCTTGCCACTTCCTGGAGCCATCAGCTTGGATACTGCACCACAGCCGAGACCAAGAATAGTTTGTACCTCTTCCATGATCATGATGTTGTAGATGCTCTCCTGCCCTGGCTTGGCATACCCGACATTCTCCAGATTTCCCAAAATGTTTTTCTGACGATACAAATAGTACGGGTCATAACCGTTCGCCGCTGTCCACTCGGAGGCCATCTCCATCATCTTGCTAATTTCATCGCGACTGGCGACCTTGTAGCGCTCCTTGTTCTGCGTCATCTCAGATGCTCTCTTAAAAGACAGCGTATGCACCGTCAGTGAGGCAGGCATCAGCTTTTCTACCTCTTGGAGGCTGTGCGCCAGCTCGGCTACACCTTCGTTTGGCAGCCCAATAATCAGGTCCATATTAATATTAGTCAAGCCCATCTCCATAGCCAGATGGTATTTCTCAATCGTCTCTTCGACGGTGTGATGGCGTCCGATTGCCTGAAGCGTCTCCTGCGTAAACGATTGAGGATTAATGCTGATCCGATCCACTTCCCACTGCTTCATCACATCGAGCTTTTCGCGTGTGATCGTGTCGGGTCTTCCCGCCTCAACCGTCAACTCACGCACATCCCCCATGTGTGGAAACGAACGATGCATCGTCTCAAACAGCTGATTCATGTCATCTGCGGTAATACTCGTAGGGGTGCCGCCGCCGAAATAAATAGATGTGATCCGTTGGTCATTCGCCCGAAGCCACTCTCCCATCCGCTCCATCTCGTAATGGAGACCTTCGAGAAACGGATTAACCGAAGCCGTATGACTGCGAATCGCGTAAGCAGGAAACGTACAGTATGCACATTTCGTCGGACAAAAGGGGATACCGATATATACCGATAGCTCACGGTCAATCTGATACAAATCAGGCACGACGTAGAGTTGCTTGTCTACGATTTCTTGCAAAAGCTTTAGCTTGTATGGACGCAAAATCACATCCTGCTGCAATCTCTTATGTGCTTCCTGTCTGTCTACACCAGCAGCGTTCAACTGATGTAGCAGTTTCGTAGGGCGTATCCCTGTCAAAATTCCCCAGCCTTGCTCCATGCCCGTGTATTCTTCCAGCATCAATAACAGCGCATAGCAAAGAGCTTGCTTGGCCGTCTTTTTCATCGCTTTTTCCTCACGTGCTACGTAGTCTCGCTCCACCTGATGGGAGATGCTTCGTTTGCCATCATATAACTCTCCCGAAGCTACGACTCCATTTTCATGCACGGTCAAAGCCAGCTTGATTTTCAAATCAGCCTCATTTGTCCACTGGGGCACAAAAGTGAGCGCTGGATCTTCATAAAATAACGCGAGAATTAAGGAGAGTTCCCGCTCGAATGCGTGTCCCTCACATATGATCTGTATCATGGAGTTCACCTGCTTTTTTCAAAAATGCCACTCCTCATCATAGCCGACGAGAATTACTCGGGTCAACTAGACAAGTTGTGGCATCATGTGCAAGATCATTTCCGTTTTTGTCGTGGATGTTGGATATCCCGCAAGCCCGGATGAAAATCTTGGGCCATTTCTACATTTTGTAGTGACGTTTCTTTCTCTAAATCGTCTTGAAAATCAACAGACAAAAACTGCCGATTCAATCCTTGCGCGAATGTTTCCTTCTTTGACTGTCTCACGATGAATTCCTCCTGAAAAGCTGCGTGCGCTAGCGTCTAGTAAAATCTAGTATTGCCTTGGCTACTGAAAAGCAATCAGGGAAGTCATGCTGAACTTTGTCGTTTTTTGCAGGAAAAAGCAGGAGAAATAGCGAAGTGATTATTTTGGTAAAAACATGCAAGATCGCGATGAATTCAAAAAGCTACGTATTTCGGAAAGGATGTCTATCGTGTTTGTTCGTCAAAAGATCCTGAGGAGTATCCTGACTGTAGTCTGTGCCATTTCCCTCCCCGTTTCTGCAGCCTGGGCCGCCGGTTCTGTTCAGGTCACCGTGGACAAGCTCAATGTCCGTTCAGGTCCCAGCCTCCAAGACGCAATCGTCACTACACTGCCGAACAAAACTGTGCTGCCCGTCATCTCTACCAAAAATGACTGGATTCAAGTAAAGCTTCCGAACGGTCAAAGCGGTTGGGTAGCGAACTGGCTCGTCAGCTCACAGCAACAGCAACAGCAACAACACCAGAAACCAGCAACTGTATCTGCCAAGCAAGTAGAGAGCACCACAACGAATCTCAATGTTCGTTCTGGACCCGGTCAGACATATGCAGTCGTACAAACAATCAATCCAGGTACGCGTTACCCCATCGTGCAAACGAATGGCGAATGGCTCCAAATTCAACTCAACGCAGGAACAAAGGGCTGGGTCGCAAACTGGCTTGTAAAAGAAGTAGGTGCGGGACAAGCAGTTTCTCCTCCTGCTACCGTTAGTACACCCCCAACGACCAATCCAGCAGGCACAGGCTCACAACCGAAGCCTCCTGCCGTACAAGGAGCCAGCCTAATCTTGGATTTCGCTCCGTACGTATACGCCACGCCAGATGCCAGTACACCTGCTATCGGCCAACTACATGCGGGCGAGAAAATCACGGTCTTGAACAGACAAAATGGTTGGATTCAATTCCCTTACGATGGAGTCAACGCTTGGCTCTCCACTGATCAAACCAACCCGAACACAAGTCAACCGACTCTGCCCGAAAATGGAAATGGAAACACGCAACCCCAAACTGGACAACCATCTTCTTCAAGTCAATCCGCCACAGTAAAAACGGACGGATTGAATCTGCGCAGTGAACCGAACACAACCAGTGCCATCCAAGCTACACTTCCAGCCGGAAGCAAGCTGACTGTTTTGGAAAAACAAGAAGACTGGTACCGCATTAACACGGCGGACGGAAAAACTGGCTGGGTGGCAGGCTGGCACATTACGGTGAACCAACCAAGCATGCCTACTCCGAGTGGCCCATATGTGACAATCATGAATCCAGATACCAATGTTCGTTCTGGCCCGAGTACCGATCACCCTGTTATCAAACAGGTACAGCCTGGCGAAAAATACGGGATTGCCAATAAATCAGGCGAGTGGTTCCAAGTAAACTTCCCTGATGGCTCCACAGGCTACATTGCAGGCTGGCTCGTTTCTGCTAACGGTGCACCAGCAGTGGTACGCAGTAATGATCTTGCCGGCAAAGTCATCGTCGTCGATGCTGGACATGGTGGCACAGATGGTGGTTCAACTGGCTCCAGCTTCTCTACTTTAGAGAAAACGGTCAATCTGCAAGTATCTCTGCTCCTGCGAAACAAGCTGGAAGCGGCAGGTGCCAAAGTCGTCATGACACGGGCTGATGATCGCAAGCTGACCCTGCAACAGCGCGTCGATATCGCGATTCAAAATCAGGCTGATATCTTTGTCAGCGTCCATCATAATACGCATCCAAACTCTGCAACGAATGGCTCGATTATTTTCTACTACAGCCAAGGTAACTCTAGCAAGCTCGCCTCCCTGGTTCAAACGGAGCTGGTGAAAGCGACGAACTACAAGGACATGAATTATCGATACGGAAACTATTTCGTTCTACGCGAAAACCCGGTGCCATCCATTTTGGCCGAGATCTCCTTCTTATCCAACTATAACGATGAGATTCGCGCACGTTCCGAGAAACAGCAGGATCTTGCCGCAGAAGGTCTGTTCAAAGGGATTGTCCAGTACTTTAATACACAAAGCAATCAGGGAGGCTGATCCCTCTCTTACAAAAACCCCCATGCGAAAGAAGCTGGCTCAAGCTCTCTCGTATGGGGTTTCTTTTATGACGCATCTGATCGCATCAAGGCAAGACAGGCAGGAATTCCCAGAAGATTTGCGAATATCATAAGTCATCGAAAGGAGTGATGACGGATGAAAAACAATCACAATATCAGTAATCGGACGGTATGGACGCAGGTGATCACAAGTTAACCTTTGAAAATGGAGTGATTTCTATTAAAACTATGTTTGAGTACAATTGGATGGTTCGTGAAGAATGGCTGAAATGGTGTGAGGATGTCCCGATAGAAGAATTGCTTCGTCCGCGCATCGGGGGTGTCGGGGGTATTTTGCATACACTGTTCCATGTCATCGATGTAGAGTGGAGCTGGATTCAAGTCATGTTGGGACGGCCTGATTTTCAAGATAGCTTCAACCTTTACAACCGGTTGGAAAAGGTTCGTGAGCTAGAGGCGACTTTTCGCCCGGATGTGCTTCAATTTTTGCGCAATTGGGATGAAAGTATGGAAACAAGAGCCTTTCAGGATACGAAGCCAGACGGCAGCATCGCTACGTACACATGGGGTGAGATTATGCGGCACATGATCGCTCATGAAATCCACCATGTCGGACAGCTATCGATATGGACACGAGAAATCGGGAAAAAGCCAATTTCTGCGAACCTGATCGGCAAAAATCTGATCCTCCCTACAGCGAATTACATTCACTGACCCGATTTAGTACTGAAACGACAAAAACGATTGCCGAATGCAATCGTTTTTTGTTTTTCGCTTCACGAATGGATTACTTCGCTGGGCGTTTTTCCCACGGCTCGACCTGACCGACGATTATTTGTCGTTCCGTTGTTTGCAGAGCGTCAATCACCCCAGCCGCAATTTCATCATTCGTTAGCCAGCGTGAATGCTCACCTACACATGTAAACCCAAGGATGATCCGTCGATAATTACAAACCTTTGAAGTAGGCTCTGAGGGGGGATTTTTCCAAGCACCGCTCCCACAGACATGCAGCAATTGCCACCGTTTCTCGGGACGTGACAGTTCTTCTACGATCACAGGCAATGCACGCGGTGCAGTCGAATGAATCCACGCGACAACCACATCCATCGGCCCTCTCTTCTCTACGAGCTCGGCCATAGCCTGACGCAAACCGTCTGTCTGATGATAGTCTTGAGGCAGCATATGAATCGACTCTGGATGGATAGAACCGTCTCTGATACGACTTAATTTGACTGGATCACGACCAAGCACGGTTACTTGATAGCCTTGGCGGGCCAGCCATCGGGAGACCTCTGTAAGCATGCCACTCGCACCGATCACCAATGCTTCTTGCGCCATGTTTTCATCCCCTTGGTTGTGTTTATGATTCCACAATCAATGTGACAGGACCATCATTTAACAGACGTACGTCCATCATTGCGCCAAAGCGTCCTGTTTCCACCTGGAGCCCTTTTTCCCGCAGCTTGGCGTTAAATAGCTCGTACAGCGGTTCAGCCTGCTCTGGTCGTGCGGCAGCCATGAAGTTGGGTCTTCTGCCCTTTCTGCAATCGCCATACAGCGTAAATTGCGATACGGACAAAATTTGACCACCCTTGTCTAAAACAGAGAAGTTCATTTTGCCTTCCTCGTCTTCAAAAATACGTAAGTTCGCAATTTTGTCTGCGACAAATTCAACTTCTTTTTCTGTGTCTTCATGCGTAATTCCTACCAGCAGCATTAAGCCGTGATCAATTTGTCCGACGATCTCTCCTGCTACGGTAACACTCGCTTCTCTCGTTCTTTGTACGACAACCCTCACACTGGCTCATCCTTCCTGTTAGCTAAACAAGAACACCCAATCCACGAGGGATCAGGTGCTCAGTATCCGGCGAACCGAATAAATATCCTTGATGCGCTTGATGCGCTCTACTACCTTCAACAGATGATCCACATTGCTAATCGAGATAGTCATATGAATCGTTGCTACTCGATTTTTATCGGACTTGCCACTGACAGCCGCAATGTTCGTCTTTGTCTCAGCCACAACCTGCAATACATCGTTTAACAGTCCGCTCCGATCATTGCCTGTGATCTCGATCTCTACATGGAAATTATGTTTGAAATCGGTATCCCATTCGACATCGATCAGGCGCTCTGTACATTCGTCTGTCAGTACGTTCGGACAGTCCAGTCGATGCACCGATACTCCACGGCCTCTCGTAATGAAACCGATAATCTGGTCGCCTGGAACAGGTGTGCAACAACGAGAGATACGGACGAGCAAATTATCCAAGCCACGGACTTTGACGCCAGACTCACTCTTGGCAGAACGATTTGCTGGATTCGGTTTGACCTCAGGAATGGTCGGGTTTTGTTCTTCGCGCTCCCGACGGAGTTTGTCTAGGAGACGAGTCGCAATTTGCGAAGCCGTAATGCCGCCATAGCCGACTGCGGCAAACATGTCTTCTGCCCCTTGAAAATTAAAACGGGCTGCCGCTTCCTTCAGGTTTGTTTCCGTCATCGCTTCTTTTACATCAAAGCTGCGCGACTTGATCTCCGCTTCCACCATCTGCTGACCTTTGGCGACGTTCTCTTCCCGCTTCTCTTTTTTAAACCACTGCTTAATTTTATTGCGAGCATGCGCGGATTTGGCCATCTTTAGCCAGTCCTGACTAGGACCGTACGAATGCTTGGAGGTCAGGATTTCGACGATATCGCCTGTTTTCATCGCATAGTCGAGCGGTACAATCTTGCCGTTGACCTTGGCGCCGATCGTCCTGTTTCCTACCGCAGAGTGAATGCGATAGGAGAAGTCCAGCGGTACAGAACCTTTTGGCAGCTCGACTACATCGCCTTTTGGCGTGAAGACGAAAACCGTATCAGAGAAAAGATCCTGTTTGAGACTCTCCATGAACTCTTGCGCGTTCGGAGCTTCTTCCGATCCACCTTCGATAATCTCCCGCAGACTGCCCAGCTTCTCTGCAAACGAGCCTTGCACAATGCTTTTGCCTTCCTTGTACGCCCAGTGAGCCGCGATCCCGATCTCTGCTGTCTGGTGCATATCCCACGTGCGGATTTGCACTTCCAATGGCTCACCTTTTGGCCCAATCACTGTGGTATGAAGAGATTGGTACATGTTCGTCTTTGGCATGGCAATGTAATCTTTGAACCTGCCTGGCATCGGCTTCCACAGGGTATGCACGATACCGAGAACGGCGTAACAGTCGCGGATGTCATTCACGATAATCCGCAACGCAAGCAGATCATAAATCTCGTTGAACTGCTTGTTTTGTCTCGTCATCTTTTTAAAGATGCTGTAGATATGCTTCGGACGACCCGAAATTTCTGCCTCGATGTTTAACTCGCCCAGCTTTTCTTTGATCGTATCCGATGCTTCATTCAGGTAGGCTTCGCGCTCCACCCGTTTCTTTTGCATCAAATTCACAATCCGATAGTACTGTTGCGGATTCAAATACCGAAGCGCCGTATCTTCCAGTTCCCATTTGACGGAAGCGATCCCCAAGCGATGAGCGAGTGGCGCAAAGATTTCCAGCGTTTCATCGGAAATCTCGCGTTGCTTCTCCTCGGACATGTGCCGAAGTGTCCTCATGTTGTGCAGACGGTCTGCCAGCTTGATCATGATGACACGGATGTCCTGTGCCATGGCAACCAGCATCTTGCGGTGGTTTTCGGCGAGCTGTTCTTCTTTGGACTTGTATTTAATTTTTTCCAGCTTGGTCACTCCATCTACCAGGAGAGCTACATCCGGTCCGAACTGCTCACGGAGATGATCAAGCGTAATGTCGGTATCTTCCACGACATCATGCAAAAATCCAGCCGCAATCGTAACGGCATCCATGTGCAGGTTTGCGAGAATACCCGCCACGGCGATTGGGTGCATGATGTAAGGAACGCCTGATTTGCGTATTTGCCCTTCATGCGCTTTTTCGGCAAGCTGATAGGCACGTGTAATCAGGTCCAAATCCGATTGTGATAAATAGGTGCTTGCTTTTTTTACTACCTCATCAATGCCGGTAATCATAGTTCCCTTCCCTTATCCTCTCAGTAAAATAACCTCGTTCGAGGCCTTCTCACGGAGGAGCGACCGCATTATAGCGGAAAGTTTCACCGAAGTATTGCCGGAAGCAGACGCTGAGGCACTTCGTGATGCGCTCCGGAAAGTTTAAGCCTGGACGCATTTCGCACTGTGAAGCACTTGAACTTTCCTATACGTCTAGAAAACTTGGGCGTTGCCAAGTCTTTTGGCGCAGGCGAAGGCTTACTTGCACGTATCATGTCTGTCTATTTCATACTATTATCTTGTATGTCGTTCGTCTTGTAAAGCTGAATTCCCCTGTAAAGTATGTACAGCCGCAGAAAAAAGAAAAAAACGGGCAATTTACCCGTTTTCCTTGTTGCATCAATTAATATTGAACGAGCGATTTGACAGGAATATCCCCTATTTTGCTACGTCCATCCAAGTAGGACAGTTCGATAAAGAAGGCAGCTCCTACTACTTTGCCTCCGAGTTGCTCAATCAAATTGATTGTTGTCTCAATGGTTCCACCTGTCGCCAGCAAATCGTCTGCAATCAGAACGCGCTGCCCTGGTTGGATTGCATCTACGTGTACTGCCAGTGCATCTTTTCCATACTCCAGGTCGTAATCCGCCTTGATAGATTCATATGGCAGCTTGCCAGACTTGCGGATCGGCACAAAGCCAATTCCCATTTCGTACGACAAAGGCGCACCTACTACGAATCCACGAGCTTCTGGACCCGCAATCACGTCTGCTTGTACTTCACGTGCGAAGACAGCCAAGTCTTGAATCGCAGCTTTGTAAGCAGGGCCATCCTTCAACAGAGTAGTGATGTCTTTGAAACGAATGCCTGGCTGTGGAAAATCTGGGATAACACGAATGTATTGTTTAAAATCCATGAAAAATTCCTCCTAAACGGTGGTTGGTTCCACCAATTGATGAAGCGCTTGAATCATTGCATCAGAAGAAGAAAGCAATAAATCCGTAGCAAGCTGTGCCTCTTCCTTCCAATTCGCATAGAGCACAGAGCTCTCGAGCGGCCTTTTCGCAGTGTTGGCCTGCAGCGTGTACTGCTCGGCCTCCTCTACCAAAAACTCCAGCTCCATAAAGATGGCGATCATGCCGTCCAATAGATTTCTTTTCCATTGTAGCTTTCTGGCCAATGCATCCATATGGATTTTTTTAACAGTTGGCACCTGGACGAAAAACTGGTACAACTGTTTAAAATGATCCCGGCCCGGACAGGAAAGCCGCTCCATTCCTAAATCCGGATCGCCAAACAAACAGTATATGCGCTCCGCTTGTTTGAGCAAGACACGAACCACTTCCAATTCGGAACGGCGCGTCGGCAGATCATACAAAATCACATTGGAAGAGGCTGTGATATTCGTCCCTTCTCGACCAACCACGAACAAAGAATTCACCTGATCGCTTGTCGCTTTCGCTGCCAAAGACGCATAGCTTTCCTCGCGAAACAGAATGGTCACCGAATTTGATTCTGCCATCACTTGCTGCCATTTCTCTATCTTGTCACGGCTGCCTCGCCAGTCAAATACTTGCTGGTGTCCAACAGACAAATCACGGATCGTCAGCTGAGGCTTTCGATTTCCGTTCCATTCGTTTACAGACAATTCCCCTAATACGTGAAAACGAGCTTTGGGCGTTACTCTCTTTGTTACATGTGCCCAGTTGAAGCCAATTGCATCCAATGAGGTCCCCGCTTTGCTCAATGTACACTTCAAATGATTGTCATCTCGCCCAATGGTGCGCATACCTTGTGTCTCTACTTCTTCTAACAAAACGAGCGGTGTTGGATTCCCCATTCCATATGGGGCAAGCTGTTCGAGTTGCTCCGCTGCGGTCAAGCTGATCTCTTCCATGCTCATCGCAACGTCCACTTTGGTCATCGGCGTGAAGTCTTCAGCGGACAACCACTCCCCAGCGAGCTCGTTTAATTTTTGGCGTAATAAGTCGAGATTTTCTACAGGCAAGGTCATCCCCGCTGCCATCGTATGACCGCCATAGTGCGGTAGCCACTCCTTGCAGGCAGTCAGCCCTTCATACATATCAAAACCTGCAATGCTCCTCGCCGAGCCTTTTGCCGTTCCTTTTTCCGGATCGATGCCAAGCACAATCGTTGGACGGTAAAAAAGCTCAACCAATCGGGAAGCTACAATCCCTACCACGCCCACATTCCAGCCTTCTTGAGCCAGAACGAGAACATTGTTCTGGTCAGGCGGGTACAGCTCATTCACCATCTGTACAGCTTCCTCAGTCATCGCTGCCACGATTTCCTGACGTTCGCGGTTTAAGTCGTCCAGCGCCTGCGCACATTTCTCTGCCTCGTCCATATCCGAAGTCGTCAGCAGTTTCACAGCGGATTCAGCCGTCTCCAGCCTTCCACTTGCATTCAGACGCGGTCCAAGCGCAAAGCCTACATGTCCCGCGGACAACTCGGTATCGGCCAACCCACAAACTCGGATTAAGGCTTGCAGACCAAGGTTCCTTGTATGATTTAAGCGCTTTAATCCTGCTCGAGCAAGAATGCGATTTTCATCTACCAACGGCACCAGATCCGCTATCGTCCCCAATGCAGCCAAATCAGCCAAATGCAGTGGCGGCTCCTTCAGCAAGGCATGCCCCACTTTAAAGGCGACCCCCACTCCCGCCAACATATCAAACGGGTACGAACAGCCGGGCTTCTTGGGGTTAATCACAGCAAATGCCTCCGGGATGATTGCCGGAGGTTCGTGATGGTCGGTTACAATGACGTCAAGACCCAACTGGTTCGCGTACGCTACCTGTTCGACTGCACTGATCCCTGTATCGACAGTTATGATCAGCTTATAGCCGGTTTGATGCAGATGCGCCAAGGCGTCTTTATGTAACCCATACCCTTCTGTAAAACGGTTGGGAATGTAGTAGTCAAAAACAGCGCCGAGCTGGCGCAGTAGATGTACCATTAGCGATGTGGAGCTAACCCCATCGGCGTCGTAATCGCCGTATATGCAAATCGGTTCTTGCCTTTGAATGGCTTGTTGAATGCGATGCACGCTTTGTTCCATTCCATCCAGCAAGAAAGGGTCATGAAACAATTCTGGACCGGCTTGCAAAAAATCACGAGCCTTTTGTGATGTATCAATGCCACGTATCACCAGTAGCTTGGATACGAGCGGAGTAAGCTGGCAATCTGCGGCAATACTAGCAGCAAGCTGCTCATCATAGGTGGCCAGTTTCCAGCGTGTTTTCGCTTTCAGCATGGGCTTTCCTCCAATCCTCATTCATTATAGAGGATGGAGCAGGAAGCTGACAACTGCATAAAACATACCGTTTTATGCAAAACTCTCATACTCCTTCAAACTGAGGCAAATACAGAATCAGAGAATAGAAAAACCGCAGGGTTCACCTGCGGTTTCGTCCACCTCTACACTACTTCTTTTTTCTTTTTCATATTCCGCTCTTTCAAGTTCACCCATACTTGGGCAGCAATAAAGATAGAGGAATACGTACCACTCACCAGACCGAACAGCAGGGCCAAGGAGAAGTTTTGAATGCTCTCGCTTCCCAAAACAGCAAGTGCAAGAGCTGTGAAGAATACAGTCGCTACCGTGTATACAGAACGGCGCATGGTTTGCCACAGTGACACGTTCACCAAATGTTCCAATTCAGGAATTGTCTTAGATTTCATCGTTCTCAAGTTCTCCCGAATCCGGTCAAAAATAACGATTTTATCGTTAATTGAGTAACCCAAGATCGTCAGAAGCGCTGCAATAAAGGTAATGTCTACCTCCAACCCGAGGATGGAGAACAGTGCAATCGGAATAAACACGTCATGCGCAAGCCCCACGACACACGCAATACCGAACAGCCATTGGAAACGAATTGCGATGTAGATGGCAATTCCGACAGCAGCAATCGCAACCGCAATCCCTGCTTTTTTCACCATCTCTTGCGCAATACTCGGATCAACCGACGAAACCTGCTTCGAGACCTGCTCACCATATTTTGCTTTGAGAGCCATTTCCACTTTCATCAGTGTGTCGGATGAAATGGTTTGGTCAAAACGTGTATAGGCCTGACCTTGATTTTCACCATACGGAGTGACCTTGCTGAAATTCACATTAGGAACCTCTTTCTTGATCACTTCTTCTATATCTGTCGGATTGAATTGTTTTCCAATGAATAGATCCAAGCGAGTTCCTGCCTTAAAGTCAACGCCAAGGTGAAGCCCTTGAAATAGCGTAAACAGAAGGCCGATGATAATAATCATAGAAGAAGCGATGAAAAACTTCCTGCGATTTTTTACGATGTCAAATCTGATTACAGTATGGTCTTTATCATAGCTCACGGATCTCACTCTCCTTTACCCCGAACCAGAACGGCTTTTTAAACATGTTGGAACGGACAACCAGCCAGAGGAGGAAGCGAGACCCAAACACGTTGGTAATGATACTTACGATAATCGTCATCGCCAATACAACAGCGAAGCCTTGTACGGAGCTCGTCCCGAAAAAGAACAGTACGCCCGTTGCAATCAGCGTCGTCACGTGAGCATCGATAATCGTAATCAAGGAACGGCGTTCACCCGCACGGAAGGCAGAGAGGACAGTCTTGCCAGAACGAATTTCTTCTTGGATGCGCTCATAGGTAATGATGTTAGCATCCACGGCAATTCCCACGGCCAAAATAAATCCAGCAATACCCGGCAGCGTCAGGGTTGCATGCATCCAGTCGAGTACGAGCATACAAAAATAGGTAAATCCAGCCAAAGTAATGTTCGCAATCATACCTGGCATACGGTAAACAACTACCATGAAAATAAAGATCAGCGCAGCTCCGATATACCCTGCATATAAGGTTTTCTCCAGAGCCAGGGTTCCCAAGGAAGCACCCACGGAGGTTACTTGCTTCTCAATCAGTTTAGCTGGCATCGCACCGGAATTCAGCAGATCAGCCAATTCCTGTGCCGATTCCTGTGTGTAATTTCCAGTAATCTGCGCGCTACCACCAGTAATGACTGATTGAATGGTCGGATTAGTTTGCATCGTCTCATCCAAAAAGATCGCCATTGGCTTGTGCAGGTTTGCACGTGTAACGTCTTCTAGCTTCTTCGGCTCAGAGAATTTCAGGGTAACGAGCGGGCGTTTCAGCTCGTCATAACCAACTGCTGCCCCGTTTGGAGCCAAGTCACTTCCTTGCAGCATAATCTTGCCATTTTCATCACGGAATGTCAGATGAGCTGGCTTCCCGATCAACTCGCGAAGCTTGTCCTGATCCGCTGTTTGTGACGCGATTTGAACACGAATCCGGTTTGGCAATTCGGTTGTGGTGACTGGCTCTGCCACGCCACCGATGTTAATCCGTCTTTCAATCATGTGAGCTGTTGATTTCAAAAGCTCGATATCAACTTTGTGCCCAGCCTCGAGAGGCTCTACCTCATACAGAATCTCAAACCCGCCCTGCAGGTCCAGACCGAGTGTGATGTTTCCTGCCACCTGCTTGGTCGTAGTTGCTACAAGCGTAGCCAAAAGTCCTACAACGACCAGAAACAGGAGGAATCTTCCCCATTTAATCATAGTAGTAATACCCCTCTTTCCTAACAGGGTCCCGTCCTAGACGAGAAACCAATATGCCCATTATAACGAAGTACAAAAAAACGTGTCAATTATTGCTGGAAAGGTGAACCATGGTAACCAACCCCTTGCGTTTTTCGCGACATGTACGTATACGAAGAGGGCGGCCGGAAGTTTCTATAAAATCACTAAGAATTTTTGTACATTTGAATCATGAGGTAATTCATATACTTGTTTGGCTTCAAGGACAAAATGTCGTTGACAAGCTGGTGGATCGGCGGCATTTCTTTATAGCCGTTCGTGACACATTCCCAAACGTCTTCAGGTGCCACGTTATCGTACCCCAAAAGAGCAAATTCCTCTGCCTTGCTTACACAAAGACTTACGACTTGCCCATACCATTCCTGTTTTTCCGCTTGGTCCATCCCAATTTCCCCCTCAAAGTAGTCATGCCGACAGCGGCACGTCCATATTCTTTACTGAGTGAATTTATCCTTGCAAAGGAGCCTTCCATGAAACAATCCTTCTTTTACGGAACGGTCATCCTCATTATTGCTGGTGGCATCACCAAAGTGTTTGGCTTTGCTCACAGGATCGTGTTGTCGCGCATTATCGGAGCGGAAGGAATGGGGCTTTATCAGATGGTTGTGCCCCTTTTATACTTTCTGATTACTGTGACGACATTCGGACTTCCGGTCGCCATTGCAAAACAAGTGGCAGAGACGGAAGCAGCTAATAATCCGCGGCTGACTCGCCGATTTTTGTTACTAGCCTTGTCGGTCGCCGGCGGGATTAGCCTCTTCATTTGCGTCCTGCTCCTCTTGTTCTCTCAATGGATTTCCGGAATGCTATTCGCAGACCCTCGTGCACACATTGTTCTGCTTGCAGCTATTCCGGTCATCCCGATTTCCGGCATTTCTCTTGTCCTGCGAGGATACTTCCAAGGCAAGCAAAACATGATCCCTACTGCCGTCTCTCAACTTGTGGAACAAGTCGTCCGAATGGCACTGGTCGTTGTCATGACGATGTCGTTTCTTTCGGCAGGCATTGAGTACGCCACAGCAGGGGCTGTCGCCAGCATTATTTTTGGAGAAGCCGCCGGACTCTTGTACATTCTCTGGCAGTATCGTAAAGGCAGCAAAAAAGCAGCAGCTCAGCTTCTGGATAAGCCTCTTTTCATGACGGTTTCAGCAAGCAAACAGAGCTTGTCACAGCTCATCCATGTCGCACTTCCTGTCACGCTTAGCCGCGTCATCGGCTCCATCGCTTACGTGCTAGAGCCGTTGCTCGTGCCATACGCACTCGTCATTGCAGGATTTACCACCTCGACTGCTACTGGTTTGTACGGACAGTTTGCCGGGATGGCCGTTCCTTTGTTGCTTTTTCCCACTTTTTTAACGTATTCCTTGTCCGTTTCCCTCGTTCCTGCCGTGGCGGAAGCGGCCTATCAAAAAAATGCTCCACTCGTGCATCGCCGCATTTATCAAGCCATGCGGATTACACTCGTCATCGGAGCACCTTGTACCGTCTTGCTCACCATTTTTGCAGAACCTTTATGTGTCCTGCTCTACGGCAATGAGTATCGAGAGGTTGGCGTGCTGCTAAAAGAGCTCGCACCGTTCTCCGTCTTCCTGTTTTTCCAAGCACCGCTTGCAGCTGCCTTGCAAGGTCTCGATTACGCTCAGGTCGTCTTTCGAAATACGCTGATCAGTGCTATCGTCAAAACTGTCGCCATGTTTTTTTTCACGGCACATCCAGCATTCGGCATTCACGGTGCTGTCATTGCTCTTAATATCGGCATTACGCTTGGGACATTATTGCATTTTGCCAGCCTGATTAAAAAAATTGGTTTTACGATCGACTTTCGGGAATTCGGCAAAATCGCAGTCGCCATGCTGCTCATGGGTTATTCCGGTTCCTACATTGCCAGGTATTGGTTTATGGACGTATCGATTGGACAGCTATTGACTGCAAGCACCTTCATTAGCACCTTGCTGTACATTGTCCTGCTCGTCGCCATGCGCGTCTTGGGCAAGCAAGATGTGCGACGCATTCCGTGGATCGGCGAACAACTCGCCGTGTTCTTCCCTCGCCGCTAGCGCTTATTGCAGCGGCTTGTCTTTTTTGTCCAAATACATGATGCCACGCTCGTCAACGCTGCAAAAAGAAACCTCTCGAATGTCTTTGATTCCGTATTTCCTGATTTCTCGTTTCAGCCAAAGCTCGTTTTGCCCGATCTTGTTCAATGCTTCCGTTCTCACCTTGCCATCGAGAATCAATGGGATAGGAAGACCTCTGTACGAGACAGGACCGACCTGTTGCTTCTTCATCAACGAGAGATCTTCCCTCGTAACCTTGTCTTTTTGCTCCTTTAAAAACACACTCATCTGTCCAGTTGGCTCCAATAACGCAAATTCAACATCGGCAATGTTTTTTACGTCTTTTTGCCGCAGATGCACCATCAAGTCATCCATATTCAATCGATTGCGACGCATCGCATGCTCCCTGATTTGCCCATTTTCTATAATCAAATCGGCAGAGCCGTCCACTGTATCGCGGAATTTCTTGCTCTTTAATGACACATAAGCGAAGACGACTTCCAATAAGGCAATCAACAGCATCGGCAAATAAAACCGAAGAGCAGGCTTATCCACATCCTCAATTGCCAGTGCAGCCATTTCTGCTAGCATAATCGAGATGACCACATCAAAAACGGACAGCTTTCCCAATTCCCGCTTTCCCATCAACCGCACTAAAATCAGGAGGAAAAAATACGAGAAAAGGGTGCGAAGTAACACCATTGTAAGATTATCCACTTTCGCTGCCCCCCAAAGAACATTTGATAGTAGTGTTCAACAGGGGGCAGGGAAAGTATTAGCACCAATTACAGCCACTTTCGCTTGCGGAAAATGTGAAGCATGGCAAACGTCATGGCTAGCATAATCACAAGTGCCACGATCAGCATATACGGTTCTGCTTCTTCACCCAGCCATGCGAAAGTATTCATCCCGAATAGTCCGGTGATAAATGTCAACGGAAGGATGATCGTGGAAATAATGGTAAGAACCCGCATCGTCTCCGTTGTTTTGGCACTAATGATGGTGTAGTACGTATCCAACGCACCGTTAACCAGATCACGGAAGGTTTCCGTTGAATCCGAAATCCGCTCCAAGTGGTCTGTTAGGTCGGTGTAGAACGGAACGTTTTCCTCGGAAATATCGAAGGAGTAACGGCCGTTGACGTTCGCGAAAATTCTCTTTTGCGGCATGATCACACGCCTGATTAAAATAATCGTTCGCTTCAACGCCAGGAACTCTTCGGTAATTTCCTCCATCTGATGCTCATAAATCTCGTCCTCCAGCTCGTCAATCCGCACACTAATCCGATCAATAATAGGAAAATATTCATCGGTAATCCCGTCTACAATAGCATACAGCAAATAGTCAGGACCTCTGTTCAAGTAAGAAATGTTACGGTGACACATGGCAGCGATCCGACCGATGGTATTCATCGGGGACTTGTGGATCGTCACGATGTAGTTAGGGCCGAGAAAAACGTTCAGTTCTACCGTTGTGATCTCGTCATCGCTTTCTTCATTGTAACGCAGGGCGTGAAAAACGAAGAAATAGTAGTCATCGTACTTGTCTACCTTGGCACGTGGACTGACGTGCAGGCAGTCCTCAATTGCCAGCGGGTGAAAGTCAAAAATCTTGGCAATATAGGGCAGTTCATTGTTTCCCACATCATACAGATCGATCCAGAGCAAATCCTCTGGTGATTTCAGCCATTGATCCTTCGTTGCAAGATCAACGTCGTGAAACATCTTCTGTTCAGAGTGGTTATAAAAGTACGTTTTGATCAATCTTCCTCACCCCCGTCTTGTTCCCCATCCATCATACGAAAATTCCTATCAATGTTCAACGCGAAGATGAATACGTGAGCCAAGCCTCTCATATAGATGTACAAACACTTCCAATAAGGGGGTACATACCGTGCGAAGTGCATCCACCTCTGTACTGACCGGTCTATTGTATACGACATGCCTTGTTTTAATTGGAGCGTTGCTTGCGACCCTGCTCCTAAGCTTCACCTCGATACGGGAAGGCACGCTGCCCTATTTTACGTATGTGATCAATGCTATCGCGCTCTTGATCGGGGGATTCGTCACCGGACGTCGTTGTGGTGGCAAGGGCTGGTACTACGGCGGACTTACCGGACTCACTTACTTCCTCTTCATCCTCTTGATCGGCTTCCTCGGCTTTGACGCCCCAATGCAATGGGGGACCTTCCTGTTCTTGTTCGGTGCTTTTGGAGTGGCCGCGTTAGGTGGGATTCTCGGCGTGAATTCGGCCAATTCCAACAACAAGCATAAAGGCGGTAAACCTAAAGTTATCAAGCCTCGCCGCTAAAACAAGACAGAAAAAAGCAGGTGGATCACCCACCTGCTTTTCGCATGTATTATTTGGATTCTTCTTTTGTTTCTTCGCTCTTCGCTGGTTCACTCTTAGCAGGTTCGTTGCTGGAAGAAACTACGTTGTTGATCGCGCCACGATCGAAAGTAACGTTTACGTTGTGAGCAATGCGCAACGTAACAGTATCATCAGACAGGTCTTGGATTGTTCCATGCACTCCACCGATTGTTACGATCTTGTCGCCTTTTTTCAGAGCAGCAAGCATAGCGTTGCGTTGTTTTGCCTTCTTTTGTTGCGGACGAATCAGCAAGAAGTAAAAAATCGCAAACATGATGATAATCGGTAAAAACTGAGTCAAGCCATCCATGAAAAAAATCCCCCTCGATTAAAAAGATCTATCTTCACCCAATCCATATTGAGCGAAAAACTGGTCGCGGAAATCTTGCAAGCGGTCTTCGGCAATCGCCTGACGCACCTGTTCCATTAACTTCACCAAGAAGTGCAGGTTGTGGTAGGTAGTTAACCGGATGCCAAAGGTTTCCTCCGACTTGACCAGGTGTCGGATGTAAGCACGTGTGTAATTTTTGCAGGTGTAGCAATCGCAATTTGGATCAAGCGGGGTAAAGTCGCGCGCGTATTTTGCATTGCGGATGACCAGTCTTCCCTGGCTTGTCATGCATGTCCCATTGCGGGCAATTCTTGTCGGCAACACACAATCAAACATGTCGACGCCGCGGATCGCTCCCTCGATAAGAGCATCTGGTGAGCCAACCCCCATCAAATAGCGGGCTTTGCTTGTCGGAAGCAGTGGAACGGTATGCTCCAGCACTTCGTACATCAAAGGAAACGGTTCTCCCACGCTCAAACCGCCGATCGCGTATCCTGGGAAATCCATGGAAACGAGATCTCGTGCACTTTGTGCGCGCAAATCGTTGAACATGCCACCCTGAACGATTCCAAACAACGCTTGTTCGTTTGGACGAGTATGCGCCTTCAGGCACCGCTCTGCCCAGCGGGTTGTTCGCTCCATTGATTTTTTTACGTAATCGTACTCCGCAGGATAAGGAGCACACTCATCGAATGCCATGAAAATATCAGCACCCAACGCGTTTTGAATCTGTGTCGCCTCTTCAGGACCAATAAACAGCTTCTCTCCGTTTAGGTGGGAACGGAAGGATACTCCTTCCTCCGTGATCTTGCGGAGGTTACTAAGGCTAAATACTTGAAAACCGCCGGAATCAGTCAGAATAGCACGGTCCCAATTCATAAAGCCGTGCAGTCCGCCTGCCTCTCGAACAATTTCATGCCCTGGACGAAGAAACAAATGGTACGTATTACTAAGGATGATGCCCGCACCAATCGTTTTTAACTCCTCGGGGCTCATCGTCTTTACTGTCGCTTGTGTACCGACAGGCATAAAGACAGGGGTGTCAATCGTCCCATGAGGTGTATGTAGCTTACCGAGACGTGCACCAGTTTGCTTGCATGTTTTGATTAACTCGTAGCGTACAGCCAAATCTTTGCACTCCTCAAGCTATGTATGTAAGTCTTACCTATTATAGAAAAACTTCTGGATGAAGTAAACCCACCTGACTAATAAGTATACACTTATACAGGTGGGTTGTTCACATTTTTATAAAATTAGCATCGCATCGCCAAAACTGAAGAAGCGATACTCCTCTTTCACAGCCGTTTTGTAGGCACGCATCACATTCTCTTTTCCAGCCAAAGCACTCACTAGCATGACGAGCGTAGACTTCGGCAAGTGGAAGTTAGTCAGTAGCCCGTCCAGGATGGAAAACGTGTAACCCGGATAAATGAAAATATCCGTCCAACCAGAAGTTGCTACCAGTTTTCCTCCATTCGCGCGCCCTACTGTCTCCAATGTGCGACAGGATGTCGTCCCGACAGCGATTACTCTTCTACCCTCTGCTTTTGCCTGATTCACCAGCTCTACTGTTTCCTCGGGAATCTCATAGTACTCCGCGTGCATGACATGCTCTTCCACGGAATCCGCTGATACAGGGCGAAAAGTCCCAAGTCCAACATGCAGGGTCACGTAAGCCAGCTGTACGCCTTTGGCAGCAATTTGCTCCAAGTACGGCTTTGTGAAATGGAGACCGGCTGTCGGAGCTGCTGCTGAACCGCGCTCCTTCGCATAGACTGTCTGGTAACGCTCACTGTCCTCCAGTTGCGCGTGAATATACGGAGGCAAGGGCATCGAGCCTAATTGGTCGAGAATTTCATAAAAAATCCCCTCGTACAAAAAGCGCACGATTCGTCCACCTGTCTCTGTCACATCTTCACAAACACAACGCAAAAGACCGTTACCAAAAACCACTTCTGTCCCCTGCTTCATCCGCTTTCCGGGCTTCACCAGCGTCTCCCAGCGATCGTCACCAAGTGACTTCAACAAAAGGATTTCTATTTTCGCACCAGTCTCCGCCTTTTCTCCAATCAATCTGGCAGGCAAAACGCGGCTGTCATTCATGACGAGTACGTCCCCTGCTTGAAGGTGATCGATTAAATTGGTAAATTGCTGATGAGCGACATTGCCTGTTTGTTTCTCTAACACGAGCAATCTCGATGAAGTTCGGTCTTCTAGCGGGTGCTGGGCAATCAAATGCTCCGGCAAATCAAAATCAAATTGTTGCACGTCCACGAAATCGTTACTCCTTTTTGCGGTAGATCTTGTGGCAAACGACTTACTTTTCGATTGTCACATCCTGGTAGTAGTGTTGCAAGATATCTTTGTAGTCATACCCTTCCTCTGCCATCGCACGTGCTCCGTATTGCGAAACACCAAGTCCGTGCCCAAAGCCAGTACCACGGAAGATGAATTGCGAACCATTGATCTTTTCCACTTCAAACTTCGTGCTACGCAGAGGGGAGCCACCTTGTTGAAAAACAGAACGGAAAGCATCTGGTGAAGAAACAACGATTGGCGTCCCGTTTGCTTCCATCGCAATCACACGCCCAGATGGACCGCGTCCTGTCACTTTCAGGCTCGTTACGCTTCCTGAAATGCGCGGAGCTTTGTTCTTGTCATGCGCGGCATTGATCATGGCTGCGATCTCTGTAGCGGTGAACGGACCGCGCGTCCACGAATACGCATTTTCTTCTTTTACTTCTGAGAGAATCGTTACCTCTGCGCCAGAAGGCAGAACGGATAACACACGATTCGTCGTTGTACTTGGACCTGAACGCAAATTCGTATTCTCAGTCGAAATGACCGCTATTCTTTGTCCCGCTGAATTGCTCTGGCCTGTTTCGGTTACCAGATCACTTCTTACATAGCCGAGCGTACCGTCTGCTAAAGCCACGCGATACCATACGCTCGCATTGTCCATTGGATAGGTGTCTTTACTCTCGACAGATCGCAAATAAGGAACAGGATTGCCCCATACTTCTGTACCGTCCGCCGTCATACCGCCTGCATTGGAATAGAAGAGCGACTCGGCTGGTTTGCCTTGGTAGTAAATGATTTCGCCTTCTGTCTTGTCGACAGCCTCACGCACATCATCAGACTCTTTTGTATAGCCGTAATACGCCTGTTCAAAAACCGTATCGGACACATTGGCAACGCCATACTTATTGCCTTGCCACACAGCACGAGTTCGCGACAGGACCGCCTGTGTCTTCAATGCTTCCATCGGCCAGCCTGGAGCCATTTCAGAGCCAACCACTCCATACAGATACTCTTCCATCGAAAGCTCATTTACTAGTGTTAAGTGACCATTGTATTCTGACAGCTCCATCTCACCGCGATATGTACGCTGCTCTCGTTCTACAACGCCAATCACCGATTCATCCCCTGCTTTATTCGCTTCAACTGTCAGCTTAACTTGCGGGGAGAATACATACTTCCAAATCACTTCATCCGGTGATCCGTATACATCCTGCTTCAATATAACATAAGATTGGCTGTCTGGCTCCTGATAGGAGAAAGAAGGAAATGCGGCGTTTGCTCTTCGTTTCAATTCTTTCACGGCATCAGGACTAACCTCGTCACCGATCCAAACCGCATATTTGACTTTGTCCCCATCTGATACCATTACGGGATAAGCAGGAATACCTGCTGCTTCAAATGACGCTTGCCATTCTTGTGCTTCCGTTAAGCTTTTGAATTTACCCGCTTCGAGTCGATGCGGACCTTTTACCTGCGGATTCTGCCCGATTGCTTGGGCAACCGTTTTTGCCTGATTCGCAGCAGCCTGATACGTGTCATACGTTCCGCTTACAACCTGATAGACGGTCTGCCCGTTACGTTTTGCCACCTGGATTGAGCCCTCGTATTTGCGTTGGCTCATTTGCTGTGCAATCTGCTGTGCGCGATTCCAGTCACCTGTTTCAGCTACGATCAGATGATATTCATCAACCCGGTAACGAGTTGCATCTCCCTTTAATTCGGGTAAATCTGTCTTGCCTTCGGGTCCATTGAGCACGACTTCCATTCCATTTTCAGCAGTCAGCGTAATAGAAGGAACTACTCCCCGATAGCCTTGTCCTGTATCCACAAATAGCGCAACTCTAATATTGTCGCCGGCTGCCTGCGCTGGTACTTGTCCTCCTACGAGAACTACTGATAGCAGGCCCACCGAAAGGACTTTCCCCATCCATTTCTTTCTCATGTCGTCCATTGTCCTTTCTCCACCTGATTTTCAACAAAAATTGGCATGTCTTCCCATGTTTTTCGACAATCACAGGTTAATCTCCTGCCTTTTTCGTAAAATGTGACCAAACGCCCACACGCAAAAAAACCACCGGAACGACTAGCTCCGATGGCCTTCACACTTGCCTATTTAAACAGCCGGAATAAATACATGCCAAGAGACAGGACGATGCTAATCACAATACAAGTCACAATCGGAAAGTAGAACTTGACGTTTTCCTTTTCTACCACGATATCTCCCGGCAAGCGCCCCAGCGGCAAAAATCTGCCTCCTACCTGCCACAAAAGACCGATTATGATTAAAGCAGCACCACCAATAATGAGTAGCTTGGCTACAGGATTCACGATTTCATCTCCCGACCAAAGTGTTGGTACGCACTCGGGGTGAGAACCCGCCCCCGCGGCGTCCGCTGCATAAAGCCAATCTGCATAAGGTATGGCTCGCAAACATCTTCCACCGTTTGTGACTCTTCTCCGATTGTTGCTGCGATCGTATCCAGTCCGACCGGTCCACCGTCAAAGCGATCAATAATCGCTAGCAACAATTTGTGGTCGATATGATCGAGACCGCAGGCATCCACTTGCAATCTTTCCAGTGCTTCTTTGGCAATCTCTGTCGTAATGACACCTTCGCCTTTTACTTGGGCAAAATCGCGGACCCGCTTTAACAAACGGTTTGCCACCCGAGGTGTTCCACGTGAACGTCTGGCAATCTCCTCTGCTCCGCCTTCTCGAATGACGACCTGCAGGATGTCGGCTGCCCGCGAAACGATAAAGGTCAGTTCCGGGACTGTATAAAACTCCAGGCGATTAACAACCCCAAAGCGATCTCGAAGCGGCGCGGACAGCATTCCAGCCCGCGTCGTAGCCCCAACCAGTGTAAATGGTGGCAAATCCAAACGGACACTGCGAGCACTTGGCCCTTTACCAATAATGATGTCCAGCGCAAAATCCTCCATAGCCGGATACAAAACTTCCTCGACGCTTCGGTTGAGCCTGTGAATCTCGTCAATAAACAGGACATCACCTTCTTGCAAATTCGTCAAAATCGCTGCCAAATCACCGGGACGCTCAATTGCAGGACCGGACGTCGTGCGGATATTCACACCCAGCTCATTTGCAATAATTTGCGACAGAGTCGTCTTCCCCAGACCAGGCGGACCATACAGCAGTACGTGGTCCAACGACTCTTTTCGCATTTTGGCAGCTTCAATAAAGATTTTCAAGTTTTCCTTCACATGCTGCTGACCGATGTATTCATTTAAATAGCGAGGACGGAGGCTCAGCTCCGCCGCATCTTCTTCCCAATTCATATGCGTCGTGATGATCCGAGAATCCAAAATCCTACCCCCTCATGAGCAACGCAAGCCCTTGTTTGATGAGCTTTTCTACACCATCGCCCTCTTTTGATTTCTCAGACAGCGTGTTTCTGATTTTTTGCAGTTCACCATCAGAGTAACCTAGTGCAGTCAATGCATCGAGTGCTTCGTTCAGTGCGGACACAGCTTGCTCCCCTGCTGTCAAATCACCCGCTGCAACAGTCAAAATCGCAGATGGTGTGTACCCTACCAATTTATCCTTTAAATCGAGGATAATGCGCTGGGCCGTCTTTTTCCCAATCCCCGGAAATTTCGTCAAATAGGTAACATTCTCCTGTTGAACCGCCATCACCAGCTGCTCAGGCGTCGCCGCAGCCAAAATAGCTAATCCGCCCTTTGGACCGATTCCGCTAACATCAAGCAGCTTGCGGAACAAATCGCGTTCGTCACGGGTAGCGAAGCCGTACAGCAGGATGGCATCTTCACGTACATGGTGGTGGGTAAACAATTTGGTTTTGCTGCCTTCATACCGAACGAATTGGTACGGGTTTGGGCAAAACAGTCGATAACCAATACCGCCAGTTTCGAGGACTATGTATTCCGAATCGAGATAACTAAGTGTACCTTCTACAAAATCAATCATTTCTGAACCCCTTCCGAAATGGAAATGAACGCGCGAAACTGTGCGTGCGTAATGGCAATGCCCAATGCGTCCGCCACATCGTCAGGCTTTGGTACTTCTTTTAACCGCAATAGGAGCTTCGTCATTTCCTGTATTTGCTTCTTTTCTGCTCCCCCGTATCCAGTCACGGCTTGCTTGACCTGCATCGGGGTATATTCATAGACCGGCACACCAGCCAGCTCTGCCGCAAGCAAAATAACCCCTCGCGCTTGGCCAACGGTAAAGGCCGTCGTCACGTTTTTATTAAAGAAAAGCTTTTCGACGGACATTTCATCGGGACGATATGTTTCCAGAAGGCTCTGCATTGCCTCAAAAATCTGTTTCAATCTAAGCGGTACTGGCAATCCTGCTTCTGTCTGAATGCTTCCATATTGGACGGGACGCAATTGGCTGCCCTCTTTATCCACAACCCCGAAGCCAACAATCGCAATGCCAGGGTCAATTCCTAAAATGCGCATAGTCCACTCTCCGTGAGCAAAGATTCTACTCTCTACTGTAACACAAAGCACTCAAAAAGCGAACGTGTATTTCCATATAAAAACCCGCTCCTTAGAAAGGAACGGGTTATACGGCGTCTGTTAGTGTTTGTTCATTCCGAGTGAATCCGACACATCATGCTGCATGTGGGCATAGTCATCCACGCCACTCTGCATGTGCTCTTTGATCTTGTTGATCTGTTGGTAATTGAGCTTGTTGTGCCCTTGGTTCAACTGAACGTACAAACGCTGATGGAACTGGTCTTTGTAGCTACCTCTAGGCATGGTAGACATGGTCTAAAGACTCCTCCTTCGATCACCGTATGAAATCAGTATGGCGTAAGCGCATTGGCGTTATGATACCAAGATTTACGCCACATGAGCCAGACATCTTATTGAAACGATAAGATGTGGAGGTGTTGGTTGTTGCGAAGCAAAATCCTTATTTTTTGTATATATTTTTTCGCAATTGCACTGTCCATGCCTTACTCTGCGCTTGCCAAGGCCAAGAATGACATCATTGTCACCGTTTCGGTGTCACCCGAGTCCCCCTTCAAAACAACCATATCCTTCCGTGATCAAAAGCAGCTTACGAAGCGGTTATTGGGCTCTACCACAGAAATCGCCTCCTACAACCCACACTGGGTACGTGCTACATTGACCGTAAAAAAACGAATATATGTATATGATCACGATGGCCAGCTATATGAAAAAGAAATGCCTCGTCGTTATGTATTGACAAACGATGTTCGCCAGAGGATCGAAGAAATGGTCAAGTCCGTAGAGGCAGTCCATTTTGCACAAGCCATTCCCTGGGAACAGGTGAAAAAAACGTTGAAACGGATGGAGTTCGGTACCGTGATTGATTTAGAGACAGGACAACGTTTTGATGTCCAGCGCAGAGCAGGCAGTCGCCATGCCGATGTTCAACCGTTGACGCGCAAGGATACACAGATCATGAAGAACATTTATCAGGGAAAATGGTCGTGGAAGCGCAGAGCCATTCTGGTAGAGGTAGACGGCACTTATTTTGCAGCATCCATGCACGGAATGCCTCATGGCGCTGGTGCGATTAAAGGAAATGAATTCCCTGGGCATTTTTGCATCCACTTTTTCGGCAGCTCCACCCATCGAAGCACCGAGCCCGATCCGAGTCACAGCATGATGATTCTCAAGGCTTCCGGAGCACTTGCGGCTACAATAAAAGGGGCGTCTCCTGAAGAGCTGGTCGGCTATTTCCTCACCGCTCTGCATGAGCACGACACCCACGCGATGCGGATGACAACAGATGGTTTCACGCTTCCAGAAGGGCTGTCTTCGATCGAGTCTGTGCGATCGTCAGAAATCATCATCCCATCAGACGAGCGCGGGCCCCTCTTGATAGAGGTACCTGTTCGACTCTCATACATTGCCCGGGAAGGTGGTAATTTTCGAGAGACATGGGAGTTTCTTTTGCGCCGCGATGTCCCGGGAGAACGCTGGCGAATTATTGCGATTGAACTGAATCCATAGCAACGGAAACAAAAATCCCTTTCCAGTCCAATACGTGCTTGTTACACGAAAGGCTCGAAAGGGATTTCTTTTGGTCCACCTGTTTTCATTGGCCACTCCATTGGTATTCGCCATAGGTGGACAATACACTGTTATACTCTGCCAAATTACGAATGCGAATCCCCCGTTTCAGATTCTCCCATTCCTCTTTTGGCAGACTTGCTTCCATTCTCGCAGTATCGATTCGATAAAAGGTTTGCACGACATCTTGTTCAGCAGGCAGACCATGAAATAGGGCAAGCATGCCGTCCGCAGCTATTCCGATATGTCCATTCTCCTTGCACGCTGGCGCTATATCCTGCTCGCGTTTCATTAAGATCATCTTGACAGGCTCTGCTTGTACAATTTCCCATCCATTATAGTTGCCCATGACATCTGCCAATTGATTGGTATGAACTGATACATGTTCTTCATCTCGCACCCCACACAAATAATGGCGAGCTAAAACCAACTCATACGACGGACCCGCAACTACATCTGCTTTGCCTGCAAGGTTTACTAAGCGCGCAAGACCTGAATCGTTTCCGTCTTTACCGACTAACACGATACCCACTAGGACGCCTGTAGCTAATGCTGCACCCCACGTCGCGTAAACCATCCACTTTTTCTTCTCAGTCACATAGAACCCCTTCTTTTATAGGCTTTTCTTCCTATCATTGCCACAAAGAAACAGGGACATACGCGACTAAAGGTGGATTGACCTTCTATTTTTTTATTTTTGTCAATACAAAAAATTAATATACTATTTGATCTAGCTATCTATCCAGCCTTCGAATCTAATGATAAACTATTTTTGCTTGGCATTATTGTAAACTTATGGAGGTCATTTCAAACATGAAAAAAACGAACAAAAAAATGCTGACTGCTTTCCTCCTCAGCACTTCTTTGGTTGTTGGCGCACTCTCTTTTCCTCTTACTCCAGTAAGCGCGCAAACAGGTTCTGTCCTCAAGCTCCGCCTGTTGGAAACGACAGATATCCACACCAACATCGTGAACTATGACTACTATCAAGACAAAAACACAGACGAGTTTGGCTTCGCAAAAACAGCCACATTGGTCAAAAAAGCACGAGAAGAAGTGAAAAACAGCATCCTGATCGATAACGGTGACTTATTGCAAGGAAACCCATTGGGCGACTACGTGGCAAAAATCGACCCGTTGAAAGCTGGAGATACTCACCCTGCTTACAAAGCAATGAACCTGATGGACTATGATGTTGCCAATATCGGTAACCACGAGTTCAACTTTGGTTTGGAGTTCTTGGACACCAGCTTGAAAGGTGCGAAATTCCCTTACATAAACTCCAACGTCTATGTTGACGACAAGGACAAAAACCCTAACAATGACAAAAACATGTTCACTCCTTACGAAATCCTGGAGCGTACTTTTAAAGATGAGAACGGCAAAGATGTAAAACTCAAAGTAGGCGTTATCGGTTTTGTTCCTCCTCAAATTATGCAGTGGGACAAGGCTAACCTGGAAGGAAAAGTAATCGCGAAGGACATCGTAGAAACCGCCAACAAATTCGTACCTGAAATGAAGAAAAAAGGTGCGGACATCATCATCGCAGTTCCTCACTCCGGAATTGGCCCTATCGAGGGTGGTCCTCAGTTGGAGAACGCTAGCTACCAGCTGAGCAAAGTAGATGGTATCGACGCGATCTTGTTTGGACACTCCCACTCCGTATTCCCTGGCCCTGGATTCGATAAAATTCCAGGCATTGATGCAGAAAAAGGAACGCTCAACGGTAAACCAGCCGTTATGCCTGGCTTCTGGGGTAATCACCTCGGCGTGATCGACCTGACGCTGAAACAAGAAAACGGAAAATGGAAAGTGGCTGAGTCCGCTACAAAAGTAGTTCCGATCTATGACAAAGCTAACAAAGCATCCTTGGCTGATGCAGACAAAGCTATCGTAGATGCAGTAAAAGAAGATCACGACAAAACAGTTGAATGGGTTCGTTCCGCTGTAGGGAAAACCTCTTCCCCGATCTTCAGCTATTTTGCACTTGTGCAAGATGACCCATCTATCCAAATCGTAACGAATGCACAAAAATGGTTCGTTGAGAAAAACGTGAAGGGTACAGAATACGAAGGCATTCCAGTTCTGTCCGCTGGTGCACCATTTAAAGCAGGTGGCCGCAACGGAGTAAGCTACTACTCCAATATCCCTGCTGGTACAATCGCCATCAAAAACGTATCTGACCTGTACATTTACCCGAACACATTGAAAGCGGTTCTGGTCGATGGAGCTACGGTGAAAGAATGGCTGGAGCGCTCTGCTGGACAGTTCAACCAAATCGATGTGAAGAAAGCAGATGAGCAACCACTCATCAACGAGTCTTTCCCAACGTACAACTATGATGTAATCGACGGTGTTACTTATCAAATCGATGTTACACAGCCATCCAAATACGCTGTAGATGGAAAAGTAGCAAACAAAGATGCAAACCGCATCAAAAACCTGTCTTATAACGGCAAACCAGTAAAACCTGAAGACAAATTCCTCGTCGTTACCAACAACTACCGTGCAAGCGGCGGCGGTGCGTTCCCAGGTCTGGATGGCAAAAACATTGTAATCGATTCTCCAGATGAAAACCGTCAAATCGTAATTGACTACATCCTGAACCAAAAAAATATCGACCCAGCAGCAGACAACAACTGGTCTTTTGCTCCAGTAGATGCGAAGCTGAACGTTACATTCACTTCTTCTCCTGACGCGAAACCATTCGCTGAAAAAATGTCCAATATCAAGTTCATCAACGTATTGGAATCTGGGTTCGCGAAATTCTCTATTGATCTGTCCAAGCCTGCTTCCAAGTAAGCTTGTCAACAACACAAACATCCCTCTTTCGAGAGGGATGTTTTGTTTTATCCGACTATCCAACAAAATGGTAATGACCCCATGGAGAGCGCTGGAAAATTCGTTCTCCATCGTTTAAAAAGCGTTGGCGATTCGCCATCATTTTGCCTTCCATTTGGATCAGCTGCATGACGCCCTTCATGTGGTAGCCTGGGCGCTGACTATACAAGCCAGTTACCTCCCGCAAGAAATTATCCGGATAGCGAAGCAATTGATGAACAGCCCAAATCTGGGTATCAGATAAATAGTTGACGTTACTATAGGCTTCCATCGCTTCCACAAAGGAATCCATGCGGTACTCTTGCATCAATAGCATACGCGACATCAATTGTACAAGGTCAACAAGCTGGAGATCATGACCTACTGTATCAAGGTCAATCAAATAGCAATTGCCTCGCTCCGTAAGCAAAAAATTATGACTCGCCACGTCTCTGTGTGCGAGTGTCCCCCTCTCCATGGCTAAAAACATTTCTGGCGTCAAAGGCAGCTTGTAGGCAGATTGCAGCAGTTCGTTGCCATCCCGAAGGACGTGATCTGCCTGTTGGGAAATGAGTTGCTCCAGTTTGTTCTGGGGTCCCTTCTGTTCAATCGACCACATCAATCGCTCAAAGTATTCCAAGCGGCTCTCCCATTTATCTAAAAGAGCCGGTTTTCCTTCATACGCATAGGAATGAGCAATAGGAAACCCCTGAGCTGCGACATGAAAACGGGCCAATGTTTCTGCTGTTTTTTTAACATCGAAAAGAGAAGCGTTATCTGCTTCATGCCCATCAATCATTTTCATGATGGTGTAATGACGGTCTTCGTATGCAAAAATTTTGGACCCTTCCTGACTCGCCACATACTGCACCGTATGATGAAAGCCCTTTTGATGTAGTGCATCTGCTAACTCTGTCACCCACACAGCTTTTTCGACCTGCTTATATCCTTTGAGTATCCAGTGGCCCCGGTCTGTTTTTAACAGGTTGACGTTTCGCTTCGGCTTCACCCCGTAGATTTGACAGCGAAAAGCCTTTTCAATGGTGGATAAGATTTCTTTGTTCATCCCATACCCTCTCAGTAAGAAGAGGATTCTTCATGCCCATCTCCCCAGTTCGGCCAAACCCCTTGTTCAGGCATGGAAGCCATACACGGGGAAGGTGGGAACATCATGTTATTGTGAATCCCCTGTGGAGAACGATTGTACTTGCCCTTTCGGCCTCTGTACTCCGGGACTTCAGAAGAACACTCACATGATGATGACTCCACTGGTTCCGGGCACACAGGCTTCTTCGCTCGTGGCCGCTTTAATGGCATGGGTGGAAATGGTGGCGGGCATGGATAAGGAAACGGCATCGGTCTGATCGGTGGCGGGACAATCGGTCGTCTATTTGGATAAAACGGGCCAATCCACGGGTTTCCGTACGGTGGGCAAGGCGGAAATGGCGGGAATGGTGGCATGAACGGAGGTGGGAATGGCTGGAATGGACGCACCTGTGGCGATGGCCTGCGGTCTTGCTCTGGACTTACCCTCGTCGATGGCTTTAGCTTCTGCTGTGGACTCACTTTTGAAGACGGCTTGAGCTGCTGTTGTGGGCTCACTTTTGAAGGTGGCTTGAGCTGCTGTTGTGGGCTCACCTTCGTAGGCGGCTGCATCGGCCGCAACGGACTCACCCGTGGCGGTGGATAGTTGGGCTGCATCGGTTGCAACGGACTTACCTGTGGTGGTGGGTAGTTCGGCTGCATCGGTTGTAACGGACTTACCCGTGGCGGTGGATAGTTGGGCTGCATCGGTTGCAATGGACTTACCCGTGGTGGTGGGTAGTTCGGCTGCATCGGTTGCAATGGACTTACCCGTGGTGGAGGATAGTTGGGCTGCATCGGTTGCAACGGACTTACCTGTGGCGGTGGATAATTCGGCTGTTGGCAAGGTGGGCAAGCATATGCTGGCGGTCGTGTAGGCTGTAGTGGCAAGACCTGAGTCGGTGGTCTATATGGAATGTTGGGCACATTTTGATTCGGTGGAATCGCTGGTCGATAAATATACGGACTCACTCTGGTCGGAGGCGGAGTCGGTATGAGTGGACGTATAGGTACAGGCGGAACAGGAGGCAGCACATTTGGCTTGCCTGAAATGTTCGGTGGTTTATACGGTGTTGGCTTTTCAATCGGTTCTGCGGGTTTTTCGATTGGTTTTTCGATTGGCTCTGTGGGTTTTTCAATAGGCTGTGTTGGTGGTGGAGGTGGTAATGTTGGTGGTGCCGTTGGCCTGACTACCTCTGGTGAAACAGAAGGGACTGGTGGTCTTGGCGTTTCTTTGGGAGGTCTAGGCATCTCCTTGGGTGGTCTCGTAGGAATGGGAGCTGGCGGTAGAGTAGGTCTGGTCTCCTCCCTGGATTCGATTTCCACCTCTCCTGATTCTTCCGGCTCAATTGGCCGCCTTTCAATTTGTTGCGGTACCTCCATCTCTTCCTCTTCCGTAATCGGTCTTTCTTTCACATAAGGGGCCGCCTCACTCATTGGATGCGGGGGCGTCGTTCTTTGCGGTGGTCGTGGTCGGACAGGAACTTGTTTCGCCGGAATCTTGATTCTCGCTCCTGGATAAATTGTATCGGGAGTTTTTAATTGACTATTAAGGCGTAACAGTTCTTTGTAATCGACGCCATATCTTTTGGCGATCTTCCACATCGTATCGCCTTTTTGGACGATGTGTATTCTCAATGTTTTTCTCCTCCCTTGCACCAAACTCCCTAACATCGTATGCAGTCATGGGCGTTTTGCTCCTTGGCGCCATTCCTTTGTTGGGAGAGAGTAGAAAAAGAAAAAACCAATCCCTCTAGGAATTGGTCTGATGAATATAAAATGGATACGTCCCGAGCTGACGAACTTGACAACCAATGGCTTCAATCTCCGCAAACGCTCCTGGCAACAAGACATCGTCCATCTTCTGCTCAATGTCGATGACAAAATAATAGCTTCCGAGTGCTTTCTTCGTCGGACGTGATTCAATGCGAGACAAGTTGACCTTCCTCCAAGCAAAAGCAGCCAGCACTTGATACAATGCTCCCGGGAAATCTTCCGGCAGCGTGACCAGTATCGTCGTCTTTTCCTTACGGGAAACCGGCAGATCAAGACTTTCCAGACCGACGAGGACAAATCGCGTGTAGTTATTCGAATAATCTTGAATTTGTTCACGCGCAAATTCCAATGGATAGATCTCTACATTTAATCGAGTACCAACAGCAGCCCACGGCTCTTCTGGGTGCTCACTCACCATTTTTGCAGCCAATGCCGTACTGTTTACCGTTTCGATCGCTGCTTCCGGCAAATTCTCACGCAAAAAGTTGTGGCTTTGTGCAATCGCTTGAGGATGTGACAGCACTCTCGTAATCGCGGACAAAGGCAATGGGTGCTCTCTTTTTGCCACCAGCAGGTTTTGCGTAATCGGCAGTGCGAGCTCCGCCAAAATGGGCAGATCTACTTCGTGAATGAGCCAATCCAGTGTAGAATTGACCGTTCCTTCAATGGAGTTTTCCATTGGTACGACACCATATGCCACTTCCTTTTTGGATACAGCGTCTAGTACTTCAATAATACTTGGGTACGGAACGAAAGACAGCTTTTGTCCGAGCGACAATATCCTCGCTGCTTCTTCGGTAAACGTTCCACGCGGTCCTAGAAAAGCAAGTTTCTTCTCCATGGCTACTCCTATCCACTATAGTCTATCTCTGATGGATTTCTACCTGTACGCCATTTTCGTCCGGTTGCAAGATCATCACGCGGTACGAGATGTCGTGCCCTTTCATCACTCTGTCCACAAATGCACGTAGCTTCTCTAATTTTTCATCCGAAGAGAAGAAACAGAGAATCGTCGGTCCAGCGCCGCTTAAAGCAGCCCCCAGTGCCCCGTGTTCAGTCGCTTTGTCCAGGATTTCGTCCAAGCCAGGTACAAGCTTTGCTCGATACGGCTGATGCAGCCGATCCGACATTGCCCTTCCCATCAGGTCGAGTCTGCCCTGTGCTAGTGCAGCAACTAGCAAACTACTATGACCCACATTATATACAACATCCTCTCTGCTGTACACCTGTGGCAAGACGTTCCGCGCTTTTTCTGTCGACAACATGAATTCTGGGATCACGACGAGAGTTTGCAACCCCGCTGGAGCAGAAAACCGCACATAAGGAATGGGGTCCCCTGGTTTTTCAGGCATCGTCGCAACAATGATGCCGCCAAACATCGAAGCTCCTGCGTTATCCGGATGCCCTTCCAGGCGTGTTGCCTTTTCAAACAATTGCTCACGCGTAAATGGTTCGCCAGCGAGATGGTTGGCCGCTACAAGTGCACCGACAATCGCAGCGGCACTGCTCCCCAATCCTCTCGTCAGGGGGGCCTCACTGGAAGCACGGATCGCGAGCTCAGGAATAGCGAGACCAGCGTCTTGAAACAATCCCGCCGCAACCTTGTAAAGAAGATTGTTTTTGTCCGTCGGTGTTCCTTGTAGCTCCTTGCCCATCATCTCTACTGTCGTATGATCACTGATTTCCATTTCTACGACAGAATACAACTGGAAAGCCATGCCCAGCGCATCGAATCCCGGTCCCAGATTCGCTGTCGTTGCCGGTATGGTTACTTTTACACGCCGTCCATTCATGATACAAATTCTCTCCCACTTTGACGAACCAGCTCCATCACAGCTTCATGTGTCGCCGGAACAGAACGCGGCTCTTCACCTACCAGCTTCAAAGCGATATTAGGATCTTTTAGTCCGTTTCCAGTCAATACGCACACGATCTGGCTGCCAGATTGGAGCCTTCCAGCTTCATGCAGCTTGATAATACCAGCCAGCGATGCTGCCGAGGCAGGCTCACAAAACACACCTTCACTCTTTGCCAGCAAATGATAGGCATGCAAAATTTCTTCGTCCGTTACACTATCGACGAGACCGCTTGATTTCGAAATGGCATTCAAAGCGCCATCCTTGCTCGCCGGGTTGCCAATGCGAATAGCTGTCGCAATCGTTTCAGGGTTGGCTACCGGTTCGCCATGAACCAACGGCGCTGCTCCCGCTGCCTGGAATCCGTACATCTTAGGCAAGCGGCTCGATTTTTTGGCTGCAAAATATTCTTCGAAGCCCTTCCAGTATGCTGTAATGTTACCTGCGTTGCCAACTGGAATGGCCAATATGTCAGGTGCGTCCGTCAACGCATCGCACACTTCAAATGCCGCAGTCTTTTGTCCTTCAATCCGATAAGGGTTTACGGAATTCACCAGTGTAATCGGCTCTTTCGCTGTTATTTCGCGAACGATATCCAGTGCTTCATCAAAATTACCATCAATCGCGATGACTTCTGCACCATAGGCGATAGCCTGTGCCAGCTTGCCCAGTGCGATATTGCCGTTCGGGATCAGGACAATGCAGCGCAATCCTGAGCGTGCCGCATACGCCGCAGCTGCTGCTGATGTATTCCCCGTCGAAGCGCACATGATTGTGTTGCTTCCCTCTTCTACCGCTTTCGCTACAGCCATGACCATGCCTCTATCTTTGAAAGAGCCGGTCGGATTAAGCCCCTCGTATTTGATGTACAGCTCCACCCCCAATTGTTTGGATAGGTTCGGGGCATGGATCAGGGGAGTGTTTCCTTCATGCAAGCTGACCAGCGGAGTTTTTTCTGTAATCGGGAGAAATTCCCGGTAACGTGCCAAGATGCCAGACTGTCGATTAAAAGCCATTATTTGTCTCCCCCTTCTACACGGTAGCAGCTCTGCACAGTTGATACGATATCCATCTGTTCCATGTAAGCCAGGACCGCATCCATGTCACTTTTTGAGGACATGTGTGTAATCATGATAATCTCTGCTTCCCGTCCGTTGTTGAACGGTTGCTGGATGACCTGCTCAAGAGAAATATTTTTGTCAGCCAACAGCTGTGTGATTTGAGCAAGAACACCGCGTTTATCTGCAACTACGATACGCAGGAAGTATTTCGAGAATTTTTCGCTGTCTTCTTTCAGTACTTTTTCTTTGTATGGAGCAACCATTCCGCGTCCATTCACTCCTAGCTTTCTGTTTTTGACGACAGTGACTAGGTCAGACACAACAGCGGTAGCAGTCGGCAATTCACCTGCGCCCGGCCCGTAAAACATCGTTTCTCCTACCGCTTCCCCATGTACGTACACAGCATTAAAGACGCCATTTACGGAAGCGAGTGGATGAGATTTCGGAACCAGAGTCGGCTGCACACTCACCTCAATCGCCTCTTCGTCACGACGAGCCAATCCGAGCAGCTTGATTTCATAGCCCAGTTGCTTGCCATAGGCGATATCTTCCTTGCTCACGGAACTGATCCCTTTTACATCCACATCTTCGAGCTTCATCGGTACACGGAAGCCCAACGTTGCCAGAATCGCCATTTTGCGGGCGGCATCAAAGCCCTCCACATCGGAGGTTGGGTCCTGCTCCGCATAGCCCAGTGCTTGCGCTTCTTTCAATACCTCGCTATATTCTGCGCCCTCTTGACTCATTTTGGTCATGATGTAGTTGGTCGTCCCGTTGACAATCCCCATCATTTTCGCAATACGGTCTGAGGAGAACCCTTCTACTAATGCGCGCAGGATCGGTATTCCACCTGCCACACTTGCCTCGTAGAAAACGTCACAGCCCTTTTCTTGTGCCTTCTCTAAAATTTCTGCTCCGTGCAACGCCATCAGATCTTTGTTGGCTGTTACTACGTGCTTGCCTCGTTCGAGTGCACCCAAAATGTATTCTTTTGCAGGGTGAATGCCGCCAATCACTTCTACGATGACTTCAATTTCTGGATCATCCAAAAGACTAGCAGGGTCAGTGGTCAGCACACCCTCCATGGATGAAATATTGCGAGATTTTTCCGCGTCCTGAACCAGAATACGGGACACCTCAATACTGAGTCCGGTTTGCTTTTGCAAATCCTCCTGATGTGCTTGAATAATGCGTACGACACCAGTCCCGACTGTTCCAAATCCCATTAATCCCAATTTAATGCTCTGCTTCTCCATTTCTCTCTCCCCTGCCTTTTTTTGATTTTTTTGCTTAGCCTCTACCGACGATCATCGCTTTGCGAACGCCTGGGATTAGCTGCAAGTTATCCAAAAACTCCGTGCTAGATACGCGAAGATTAGCCATATCGACTGACATGGATATCGTAGCAATCCCTTGAAGTGGAATCGTCTGATTGATGGTCAATACGTTTCCACCTTGATCTGCTACATAGGTGAGCACTTTGGACAAGTAACCTGACATGTGATCCAAAGAGAAAGTAAATGTCATAATTTTTTCGCTCATCATCGCATTGAACGGAAAAATGCCATCTTTGTACTTATAAAAAGCACTACGGCTCAATCCCACCCGTTCAACCGCTTCATTCACGGTATCCACTTCGCCAGATTCCAGCATCTTCTTGGCTTCAATCGTTTTGGCAATCGATTCTGGCAGGATGTCAGATCGAATCAAGTAGAATTTTTCTTCCTTTTTCACGCGCTGTGTCCTCCTGAGAAAAACAGTTGTTTCTTCATAGAGGACATTATAACGGAAAGCATGGAATGTGACAATCCTTATCCGTCACTTTTTTTCATCGGATCATATTTGGTTTACTTTGATTACATGAGGGGAAGCTTCTTCGCGCACAATAATGCGTATCGTATGGAGGAGGTGAAAGACAAATGGCCGGACGTGGAAAATCAGATAAATCGGAGCGCCGTAACAATCACCCAGCGGGTAAGCCAAGCAGTCTCGATCAGTTTGGCAATGACATGCGTGGCAAAAAGATGGCTCAATCCCCAAATGTGATTGAAGATCCGAACGGCAACGGATAAACAAACACAAAAAACCCGGGCATCATGATCCCGGGTTTTCCTAATTCGATTAGATTCGATTAGTATGCCAAAGAGGATAGACCGTTGATATGAGTCAAGTAGCGAACGTTACTTGCTTCTTTCATCAAGGTTGCTGGCAAGCCTTTCAACTTCAGTTGGCTTGCACCAATTGTTCCAATCGCGTCTTTACGGCCCAGGCTACCCAATGTACCGGAGAATACTGGTTTGAAGGTATCCATTTTGGTGCCGTTGAAGTGTGCAAAGAGATTGTATCCAACAACCTCACCCATTTGCCATGCCAATTGCGCAGTTGGAGGGAATGGACGACCTTCTGGCCCCATTACGACCGCACTGTCACCTGCAAGGAATACATCAGGGTGAGAAGTGGATTGCAGGAATTCTGTAACAGTTGCACGTCCGCGGTTTACTTCCACGCCACACTCAGCTACTACGCGATTCCCTTGTACGCCACCTGTCCATACCATTGTTTTGGTTTCAATGGTACCGCCATCTTTCAGGCAAACCGTGGTTTCTTTCATTTCCGTTACAGGTACGCCTGTCAGGAATTGAACACGGCGTTTTTCCAAGCTCGTTTTCGCACGCTCAACCAGGTCAGGAGCAAAACCAGCCAAAATGGAAGGACCTGCTTCTACGCAGTAGATGGATACGTCTGCAAAGTCTACGCCGTGTTTGTGGCACAGATTTGGCAACATATCAGCGAATTCCCCAACCAGCTCGATACCTGTCAGACCGCCACCACCTACAACGAAGGTAACATCTGCTTTATTTTTGCTCGTCTTGTATTCAATCACGCGCTCTTCGAGGTGTGCACGCAGACGATTTGCTTCTTCTACAGACTTCAGTGTAAAGCTGTACTCTTGCAGACCCGGGATTCCGAAGAATGCGGTTTCACTTCCCAGCGCAATTACCAAAGCATCGTATTTGATGGACTCGCCGCTCGCCAGTGTTACGCGTTGGGAATCGAGACCAATATTTTCTACCGTGTCTACCACGAGGTTAATCTCTTTGCCACGCAGCAATCTTTCCAGAGGGAGCGCCACGTTTTGTTCAGACAGGTTTCCTACTGCCAAGCGGTGCAGTTCCGTAATGATTTGGTGAGTAGGAAAACGGTTTACCACCGTGATCGACGCTTCTTCAGCCGTCATGTATTTACGTGCAGTCAATGCGCTGAGCAAACCGCCATAACCGCCGCCTAGAATCAGAATATGCTTCGCCATGCCCAATCCTCCGTCCTTGTCTTACATCCAAGTAATAAAAATACTAACGTTTTTGTTGTTGACGTTCTGCTGTTACTTCCAAGAATGCTTGTGCGAAACGCAATGTTTTTTGTACTTGCGGATCTTTGAGCATTTTGAGAATACCGAACAAACCGATCGTAGACTCTTCTACATGAACACGGTCATTGGCTTCAATGGCTGCTTGCGCAATACCTTTCGCTTTGTCAGAGATCGGTTTTACGAACTCTTCCATTCCGCCTTTAATGTCGTCGATCAATACATGATCATTTGCTACCGTTTGTACCAAATCATAGGTTTTGGTCAAAAGAGTTGTCAGTTCCGCCAATTTAGGCAGGTTTGCCACCAATACGTTGAGTGACTCTTGGATTTCTGGTTTCATCAACTGATCGAGTACATCTTGTTGCTGCGCTGGCGCCAGAGTAGCAGTGCTTGCTACTTCAGCAGCAGCTTGAGCTTGTTGCGTAGTTGTTTGAGACATAAAAAAAACGTCCTCCTTTGCTTTGGAATAGAGGCCTTTCATTCTCGATGCCTGTTCATACGAGTAACGGCCGCTATTCTCCCTTGAAATCCGGTAAAAAATTGTTTGTAACATTTTTCACAAAGTAAAGCAGACAACGGATTCGAATAATAAAAAGTGAATGATTTCACAAGTATTTATTCAGGAAAGCGTACACAACAAATCATAAAGTGAACAGGCACGATTTAGAACTCTATGTACTCTACTATATACCTTCTTCACAGGAACATCAAAGGAAAAAAAACCGCTTCCTTAGGAAGAAGCGGTAGTTGAGAGCTTTTTATAGTAATCTTTGATGATTTCATGGTGCTTTTCATTGATATCCGTAAAGATTAATTCAATGATTGTTTGCTTGTCTTGGAACGTTTTTTCCACGATTTTCGCCATCATGACGATCTCCTGCGCTTGCTTCGGTATCTTGAAAGACAAATGGAGAAAATCGCCCTTTGACACATATCCGTCCGTTCCCAAAACAAGACGGGTAGGAGAGAATTTCAGCAACACTGCCTCTCCTTTTTCTTCGATCGGTCTAGCTCCCATCACCTTGTAAGGGACAGAAATACCGAGATCTGGGGAGATGGGATCCTGCTTGCGCTGTGTAATTTCTACCCCTACACTAATCGGAATCATCCCTAAAAGCTTGATCGGCCAAATTGTTTGCTCTGAAACTACTTCCAAATCAATGGTGTTCACTGCCGCATCTGTTTCCCAACGAATGCGTACGGTTGATCCGAGAAGCTCTGCTTTCGTTTCAGGCTTCATCTCATAGGAAACTACGAGATAATTGGTCTTTGCATGTTCAACCAAAACTTGGACAGGTGTCTTCACCTGCTTGGAGATGATTAGCGGTAGCGCCGCACCGCGTTGGAGTCGTTTATCCCCCAAAAATGGGTTCAGTGATGGGATATCAATCATGTTTTTTGTCACTCCACAAAGTCAAACTCTAATTTGCCGATCCGAACGGTATCCCCGTCTTTTGCTCCCAACTTTCGCAGAGCATCATCTACACCCATGCTGCGCATTTGTCTTGCAAAACGCTGGGCTGCATCATAGCTGTTCAGATTCGTCATTCGTACGAGCTTCTCGATCTTCTCACCGCTGACGACAAACACTTCGTTGTCACGCGTAATTTCGAATGCCTCTGGTTCTTTTTCTGCTCGGAACACTACGCGCTCTTCCACTTCCGCAACTTCCTCGACAGCAGGCTTGTCCGGAATCGTCGCCAAGGTATCCCCGATCGCATACATCAGCTCTTGTACGCCTTGACGAGTTGCAGCAGAGATCTCGTACACCTTCACACCTGGAGCCTTTTCCTTGAAAATACGCAGGTTTTCCTCTGCTCCTGGCAATTCCATTTTGTTCGCTACTACAATTTGCGGACGATCTTCGAGCTTCAGGTTATACATAGTCAGCTCTCTGTTGATCTGCAAATAATCCTCGTACGGATCGCGCCCATCTACCGCCGCCATGTCAATCACATGGACGATCAAGCGTGTACGCTCTACGTGGCGCAGGAATTGGTGACCAAGACCAACACCTTCATGCGCGCCTTCAATCAATCCTGGCAAGTCAGCCATTACGAAGCTCTGCTCGCCCAAGTCCACAACACCCAGATTCGGTGTCAACGTCGTAAAGTGGTACGCCGCAATTTTTGGCTTCGCCGCTGTTACACTGGACAGCAACGTTGATTTTCCTACACTCGGATAACCAACCAAGCCCACATCTGCAATCAGCTTGAGCTCCATGACAATGTAACGCTCTTGACCTGGCTCACCGTTCTCCGAGATGTGTGGGGCTGGATTCGAAGAGTTGGCAAAACGAATATTGCCTCGTCCACCACGTCCGCCTTTTGCGATCACTGCACGTTGTCCCTGCTCCACGAGATCGGCAATCACTTCTTTGGTATCATCATCAATGACAGTTGTTCCCGGCGGCACGCGCACGATCATATCTTCCGCGCCTGCTCCGTGCTGAGATTTGTTGCGGCCATGCTCTCCGCGAGGTGCTTTGAAATGTCGTTGATAACGGAAATCTACCAGTGTACGCAGACCTTCATCCACGACAAACACGACATCTCCGCCTTGACCACCATCTCCACCCGCTGGACCACCTAGCGGTACGTACTTCTCCCGGCGAAAGGAGACGGCTCCGTTACCACCGTCCCCGCCTTTTACATATACTTTTACCTGATCGACAAACATGGTGTCACCTCTTTCATTCCGCGAATGGGACCACCAATTTCAGGACCCATTCTTCTTCCGTATGTATCCACTCAGTGACCTCCACCGTACTCTGTTCGCTTTTACGTATCAGCTTTTCCAATTCTTCCATTCCGGATGCACGAAGTACACCGGCAAGGTCAAAACGAAAATGAACGCCACGGTCATCCATCTGCAAGCTTACTTGCATGCTGGCTGCTTCGTACCCGCTCTGGTCTACATGATCGTTCACTGTGCATAATATCTCTGACACCAACTGAAACAAGTCTTGCTCGTTCAAAACTACTCGCGTGAGATCCACATGATTGCACACGTCTACTTCTAAAAGCAATTCATTGTTCAGTGCGTTAAATGTCAAGAAGAAGACGGACAACAAGGAGCTATTCAATCGGGCAACCATCGATTCCTGCATCGCCATCTGTGCGATGCGTTTCAAATGTGCCTCTCCTTGTTCAGTACGGTTCAAATGCAAATAGCCGAGCAGAACCTGAACATGGTTCAACCAGTCATGCCGCTGCCTGTTCAGAACGGTCAGCAGTTGGTCTGTCTGATGCGTAAACAGCCTCCGCTCGTCCCCCATCACATTCACCCAAGTCGATAAGAATATCTTTCCCATCTATTGTACCATAAAAAAACCTCTTTCGAGGCAAAATCATAGAAGAGCGACCGCGTTTTACTGGAAGTTTTTATGCGCTCCGGAATTTTTAAATTCCTGCTCGTTAAAAAAGAGCCGGACAAAAAGAAAACCCAGCTATATCGCTGGGTTTTTCTTAACAAATATTTACGCTTCGGAAGCAACTGGCTCGATCACAACTTGTTTGCGATCACGGCCCAGACGCTTGAAACGAACAACACCATCTGCAGTTGCAAACAGAGTGTCGTCTCCGCCTTTCATTACGTTCGCACCTGGGTAAATCTTTGTTCCGCGTTGACGAACGAGAATGTTACCAGCAGTAACGAATTGCCCGTCGCCACGTTTCACGCCCAGACGTTTGGAAATGGAATCGCGACCGTTCTTTGTGGAACCTACCCCTTTTTTCGATGCGAAAAACTGAAGGTCCAAGTTAAACAGCATGTTCATATCAGACACCTCCCTGCCATTTACGATCATTTACTTTTACGTATTTACCGTAATTCGCCTCAACCGACAAAAGAGCAATTACCATGCTCTCTGCCAAAAGCTGTTGTTTCTCGCGTGCAGTCTCATCATCCGAAGAAGAAAGACTCCACTTCAAGAACCCACCGCCTTCTTGTGCGACAGCGACATCAGGAGTGATGCCCGTCAAAGGTTGGATGGCGTTTAATATACCAAAGCTGATGCCTGATACAGCAGAACAAACGATGTCTGCCCCATAGGCACCCGCATTGGCATGTCCGGAAATACTAATTTCATGGATACCGTGCTGCGCACGGCTCACGATCACTTCAATCATAACAAGTCACCAATTAAGCGTTGATCTTCTCGATCACAACTTTGGTGAATGGTTGACGGTGACCTTGCTTGCGACGGTAGTTTTTCTTGGCTTTGTATTTGTACACGATAATTTTTGCAGCTTTACCGTGTTTTTCTACTTTACCAGTTACCGTTGCACCAGCTACTGTAGGAGCTCCTGCAGTAACTTTGCCGTCTTTGCTTACGAAGAGAACTTTGTCAAAAGTAACAACGTCTCCTTCGTTGCCAGCCAATTTCTCGATGAAGAGAACTGCTCCCTCTTCAACTTTGTATTGCTTTCCACCGGTTTCGATAATTGCGTACACTGTGTGCACCTCCTATACTCAGACTCGCCTTTACAGGTGCGTCGACGAGCGACGGCTTATGTACCTGATTCGTGCGGTTACAGTATGCACGAGGCATATCTGCATGACAACCATTAGGTTATCATAGATATAATAGCCCAGTCAAGTTATTTCGATTGTAAACGCTGTGCCTCTGCCCGATTTCCGACGTATCCAATTCGATACTCGTCTGGGCTCATAGAAGGGACAAGCCGCATATAGACATGGACAGGCCATGTAATTGCTTCTGCCCTTTCCCACTCTTCTATCGTGTCCAGCAATCTTGGCGGCATGTCCACGAGAACAGCCTCCGCCTCTTGGCTCTTAGCCAATGCGAGGACTTCGGCGTACAAACGCCGGAACAGCTCGTCTACTCGCCAAACTCTCCCTCGACCCTTGCATGCCTCACACGGCTCCGTCAACCGCTCCATCAGGCTCGCACGAACTCTTTTTCGCGTCATCTCGACTAATCCGAGCGAAGTCATTCCGAGAACAGTCGAAGGCACAGGGTCCTTCGCCAGCTCTTGTTTCAATCGCGTGATCACTCGCTCCTTATTGCTCTCTTCTTTCATGTCGATGAAATCAATGATCACGATGCCGCCGATGTCTCGCAACCGCAGATGCCGGGCAATTTCAGCTACCGCCTCCAGATTGGTCGCCGTCACTGCCTGCTCCCGCTGTTGCCCTCCCCCACCAGTGAATGAGCCGGTGTTTACATCGATGACCGTCATCGCTTCCGTCCTGTCGATGACCAAGGACCCTCCACTCTTAAGCGGCACTTGTCGATCACGAGCACGAATCAACTCCGCCTCGACACCCACGTAGTCAAAGAGCGGTTGTTTCCCCTGATACCAGCGAAGCTTCTCTTGTACTTCCGGAGCAAAAGCTGCCAACGCCGCTTTTACCTGCTGATGAATCGCCGCACCTTCTACCAACAACTCATCCATTCCGTTCGCCAAGCCATCTCGGAGCGCTACCTCGATCAAGTCTGCATCCTGAAAAATCCGCCCGGTCGAGCGCAGTCCCTCCGCTGTTCGCAGCATGTCCTGCCAACGATTGCGCAAATAGGTCAGTTCACTAATGAGTGTCTGCTCCTCCGCTTCCGCTGCTTCCGTGCGCAGAATACAGCCCTCCCCTTGCTCTACTGTCGAAGAGATCACCTGTTGCAGTCGTTTCCTTTTGGCATCGTCGGATATTTTCCGCGAAAGCGATATGCTTGATTCAGTCGGAAGGTACACCAGGTAACGCCCCTGCAAGCTGATCCGCATCGTGATTTTTGGCGCCTTCATTTCCATCGCCTCTTTACTCACTTGAACCAATACCTTTTGCCCTACGTGAACGCGTTCCGCAATACTTGGTTTCGCTGCTCCACCCGAGTCCACACCAATAGTGTCATCTACGTACAAATAAGCATTTTGACCTGTACCAATATCAACAAAGGCGGATTGGATACCAGGCTTCACATCTGCGATCCGTCCTTGATAAATGTCACCAACGCTCGCGTGTGCCCCCGCATCCTGTGTACGCCATTCCTGCAATTTCCCGTTTTCCAAAAATGCGATGCGGATGCTGCCACCTTGTGCACTGATCGCTACTTGCTTCACTGCCTTCACTCCTTATTCCCCGTGCAAACATTGCCCAAAAGAAGGATAACCGGGCTCATAGGAAGTAATCTAACATAGCTACCAAGTCAAGGTAAAGGAGAGAAACCATGATTCATGCTGGTGATCTTAAAATAAGAGCATTATCCCCCAACGATACCGCTCACCTAGTCAAATGGCTTTCTGACGAGCGCGTTTTGGCCTATTATGAAGGTCGCGATCGTCCACATGACGAGTCCCTCGTGCAGCAAAGCTTTTTTCCGGAAGAGGACGGTGAAACCCGCTGCCTGATTTTGTACACGGACAAACCAATTGGCTATGCCCAATTTTATCCACTCGATGCCCCGGAAAAACAATTGTATGGGTATGCAAAAGACGATGTTGTCTACGGCATGGACCAGTTCATCGGAGAGCCTGCTTACTGGAATCGTGGAATCGGCACTCAGCTCGTTAAAGCCATCCTCCACTATCTCCACACGGAAAAACGTGTACAAAAAGTAGCGATTGACCCGCAAGCCTGGAATGAACGAGCCCTCCGTTGCTACGAAAAATGTGGCTTTCGAAAAGTAAAAGAGCTTCCTCTGCACGAATGGCACGAAGGAAGCATGCGTGATTGCTGGCTGATGGAATGGATCGCTCCTGCTGATTAAGGACCAAAGACTATAGGAGCTTGCCCACTGCGGCATCGTGCTTTTGCTCAAACAAAAGGGCATGCAAAAGCTGTTCCTCTGCCAAGAGACCCGCCCCTTGCACGTAGAAGAGATGGGAGCATCCCCGCCGCAGCTTGTGCGAGACAGCTAGTACCGTTTCCTCGGGATGCACGCGTATCGCTTGAACAGCAGCTTCTTCTCGCTGCCGGTCGTACTTTTCCACCAGGAAGCGAAAAAATTGATAAGGAAACCGTAAAAATGCCTGAATGTTCAACACCAATAAATAAATCCCGATAACTGCTATGTTGTACTTCAACTCCAAGCTGGACATCCCCACCATGATCCCTGCAAACAGCGTACTCCCTGTCATCGATATCATCGTTGCCTGCCTATACGACATAAACCAGCATAGAACAGCCAACAAGATTCTCCCGCCATCCAACGGCCAGATTGGCAACAGGTTAAACAGTGCAATCGTCAAATTGCTTACCAAGAAAAAGCGGGCCCACTCTTCTGTCCATATCCCCATAAACCAAAACAAATACGAGGCAGCCATCATCACCATATTTAAGAAGGGCCCTGCGAGTGCCACGACAATCTCATCCATTGGATCTGTTGCGTACGAGTCTTCCATTGTCGCTACTCCGCCAAAGGGCAGAAGCTGCACTTCTTTTACGGACCATCCGAGCTCACGCGCCATCGCTACATGCCCCAATTCATGGATTAGCACGATGACAAACAACGTAATGACCTCCAAAAAATGGCCTGTCACCACGGACAAGCCAATCACCGCCCAAAATAGCAGATGAATGCGAAACCGAATGTCGAGCCAGCCTCCCCTACTCAAACGGAATCACTTCCAGGGGATTGACAAATTGCTCATTCACTTTCGCCCCTACATACAGATGACGTGATGTCTGATCCATTACCCGAGCGGTTCCTATGACTTTACCAGGTGTAAGAACCTCGTCCTTCGTCACCCCTATACTATCGAGATTGCCCAGCCATATTTCCCGCCCTTTGGTTAGACGAACAATCACTGTCGTCCCATAATCAGGCTTTTCACCGACAAAAGCAACCCAGCCCGCTTCTCCGATCGTGATTTGATCGTTCATTCCTGTATTCAGGATCACATTTGCGCTCTCTGGATCATAGGATCTTACGATTTTCCAGCTACTGGGGAGCTTCCACACAGCACCTGCGTCCTTCGTTGTGCTCGTGGCTGGCACGGCAGGCGGATTGGTAGGTATCGAAGGAAGCATCGTCGGAATCGGACCAAATCTCGCTTCATACCAGTCCGCTACTCCTGAAAAATTAAAATCCCGTGTCATGACTTCCCTCGCGGAGCTTTTCCAAGAGGCAGGGATCAGCGTTGTTTGAAACAATACATAAGCAGCACCAATCAACAAGACAGATGCTAAAATTTGCACGCCCCACTTTTCATGGGACGGTGGCTGGTCCATCAGATCGTTCTCGCGCGGCGAGTAACTGAATGGGTTTGGCGTTTCTTCGATCGGATCTTTCCAATCATCAACGTACGGAGTGTAGCTGTCTCGTGACTGTGATCGGATTCGTTCCAAACGCTCCCTCCGTCTTTCTTTTACACGATCTACTCTTTCAAACATGTCCATCCCTCCGCAGGCCAAGCCTTTAGTATCATCCTATGACTTGTCTACCTGCTTTATGACGGCCGTCCCCCCTCTCCAATGCCCAGCGTATCGGGTGGAAACACGCAAAAAAGACAGTCTCCCTATTGAGAGACTGCCTTTGAATCGTTAATTTTACAGTTTAGTTACGCTAGCAGCTTGTGGTCCACGGCTACCTTGAACGATTTCGAACTCAACCTTTTGACCTTCATCAAGAGATTTGAAACCTTCTGACTGGATTGCGCTGTAGTGTACGAATACGTCGTCGCCACCCTCAACTTGGATGAAGCCGTATCCTTTTTCTGCGTTAAACCATTTTACGATACCTTGTTGCATGAAACAAAACCTCCCTGAACATTACGCCCCACGAGGCGAAAGAGTGTAGCGTTAACCTCTTTTTTACAGATAAGCCTTTTGCGTCAAGGAAAAAAAGTCATACGAATTGCGATTGACAATTGGTGACGTCACTCACAATACGTACGACTCCATACCAATCAATCAAACACTATAACTTGTAAAAATGGTTAACTTAGGATGATTTTAGCATAAGTATTTGCATTTGTCACGCATTTCGTGAGTGTTCAAAAAGTCTTCGATTCAGCACGGAGAAAGTGGCGAGAACCTGAAGACTTTTTAAACAAACTCTTTAATCAAAACGCAACTTGTCCTTGCGCATCCCAATGTTGAGTACCACACCAATGATCAGAAAGTTGGTTACAAGCGAGCTCCCTCCGTAGCTAATGAACGGAAGCGGAATACCCGTAATCGGCATCAACTGAATCGTCATCCCGATGTTCTCAAAGATCTGGAAGGTGAGCATCCCTACGACACCCGCGACAACGTAGGCGCCGAACGGATCTTTTGCCTCCATGGCAATGCGAATCATTCTGTAAATCAAGACGAAAAACAAAATCATCAGCAATCCTGCTCCGACAAAGCCCAGCTTTTCTGCAATGACCGTAAAGATAAAATCACTTTCTCCTACCGGCACCCATCCAAAGCTCGCTTGTGTCGGCGTTTCAAGCCCTTTTCCGAACAGTTGCCCTGAACCGATAGCAATTAATGCTTGCTTGAGCTGGAAGCCTCGTCCCATCGGTTCAAGATCGGGGTTCATCCAAAAGACGATCCGATCCCATTGATACGGCTTGATAATCTTGAAAAAGATATCCTGCTTGTATTGATACAATAGTGTCATAGCGGCAAAAAAGCTGCCGACCAGTCCACCCATATACAATACATGCTTCATCCGTATACCACCAACGATTAGCATAGTGGCAAGCATACCCGTATAGACCATTGCGGTACCCAAATCGGGCTGAACCAAAATCAAAAGCAATGGTACGCCAACCAAGGCCATTACCGGAATCAGTTTGTAAAAGTAGTAAAAGCGGTCCGGATCGTTTGCCCTCTTGGACAAGAAGCGGGCCACCGTTATGATCGTGAACAGCTTCATCGGTTCAGAAGGCTGAAACAAGATAATACCAAGGTTATACCAGCTCGTCGTATTGTTAATGGGCTTCGTTTGAAATACCCCGATCAAAAGAATCAGACCGAGTGCATATAAGACATAAGCCATGTTGTGGAATAGGCGATAGTCAAATAGCAATGTCACACCCAGCACAATAAAGCCAATGACATACCAAAGGACCTGCTGATGCGCCTTATCTACACCTGCCGCAGAACCGGAAATCCCCAGATAACTGAAGATACCTAGGCCTGCCAAAATCAAAATGATGGTCCAGTCAATTGTTTTTAAATGACGTTTTTCCAGGTCCATCCGTTTCCTCCTAGAAAACGTGACTCCCCTCTATAGAAAGAAGGGAGCCAAGTATTACCTATTTTAATCCAAAGAATTTACGCATTTTGTGGAACACGCCCGCTTTTTCTTCCAATGGTTGCAATGGAACAGCTTCACCCAAAAGGCGTCGGGCAACGTTCCGATAGGCGATGGAACCACGCGATTCATGGTTCATCACAGCCGGCTCACCTTGGTTCGCGGATTTAATGATATGATCATCATCCGGCACTACGCCAATTAAGTCAATGGCTAACAAATCCAAAATGTCTTCTACATCCAGCATGTCGCCATTTTTCACCATATGGGAGCGAACGCGGTTGATCACCAGCTTAGGCATTCCGATTTTTTCTCGCTCTAATAGGCCAATAATCCTATCAGCATCGCGCACAGCGGCTTTTTCAGGTGTAGTCACGACGATTGCTTGATCTGCTCCTGCCACCGCATTGCGGAAGCCTTGCTCAATACCCGCAGGGCAATCTATGATGACATAATCATATTCCCGCTTCAGCTGCGTAATGATTTCCTCCATTTGCTCAGGAGTTACTGCGGATTTGTCCTTGGTCTGAGCAGCCGGGAGCAATGCCAGATTTTCAAACCGCTTGTCTTTGATCAGAGCTTGTGGCAGTCGGCATGCGCCTTCGGCAACGTCTACCAGATCATAAATAATTCGGTTCTCAAGTCCCATGACTACATCCAGATTGCGCAAGCCAATATCGGTATCTACCATGCACACTTTTTGTCCCAACAATGCGAGCGCCGTTCCCAAATTGGCGGAAGTGGTCGTCTTACCCACGCCGCCTTTACCGGAAGTTATGACAATTCCTATCCCCACGTCCGTTCCTCCTCTTTCCCTCAACCCTCACGCTTTTTCTCACCCAATTCAGGGCGGATTCGCGACAAGTAGTTCATTTTCGCTACCAGCATGATCTCATTTTCCAGATAGGCAAATTCTGTGCCTCCAGAATTATTCGTCCATTCCTCACCCGGCTTGCTAATCACATCTGCAATCCGCAACTGTGTAGGACTCATGACTGCAGCCGCAATAATTACCTGTGAGTCACCGGAAATACCTGCGTGCGCGTACCCTCTGAGATGCCCCAGCACGTAAATGCTTCCTGTGCTGCGAACCGTCCCCCCGGGATTGACATCTCCCAATAAGAGCAAATCACCGTCAAACTCCAGAACTTGCCCAGAGCGTACCGTATTTACCTGTATGGAAAAATGGGTTTTCAGGCGTTCAGCCATAGCTTCTTCCCGCGTGATCAAATCAGATTCGATTGTATGGATCACCAGGTTGCCCTTCGTTCGAATAATTTGAGTCAACTGCTCTTGTTGCTCGGGTGAGCAGTATCGTTTTCCCAATTTTATAGATACCCGAATGAGTGGCCCCGACAAAATCTGTTGGTGGCTATGCTCTATTTTTTCACGCATATCGGCCAGCAGTTCGTCGAAGGAACAGGTATCATCCATAAAGAAGACGAGCCCCTCTTTAGTCCCTTTGATCGTGACCTTGCTTTTCACAGTCGTCACCGGTTTCACCTCGACCGATACCATTCGCCATGTAGAAAGATTTTTCCTGCTCTGCGTGAAAAAATTGCCGAATCGGGTCAGATGGTGGCGTTTTACAAGAGCTTGACTCGATTATTCGCTTGGGCTTAATTGCCCTGGACAACCATTGCGGTTACCTAGAGGACGGTGGATTCGGCTTCGGAACCCCACCAGTAAGGACACCTGGATTCAGTTCATTGTAAGCTTCGAGCAATCGACGCGAGATCGGACCAGTAGCATCAGAACTGGATGTACCATCTCTCAAACTGTTCGGCGCAACGACGACGAAAACCAGTTGAGGATTTTCATAAGGTGCAAAGCCGACAACCAGTGCGTTTTCCGCTGGCTGCGACGTTTGTGCCGTACCAGACTTGGCTGCAACCGTGAAAGGCAACCCATTGAATCGTTGAACGGTACCACCTGGCTGAGTTACCAACCGCATCCCTTCTTTTACCACCTGAATATACTTCGGATCGATATCAACCCGGTTGAGCACTTCTGGTTCAATAACCGAGAGTGTTTGACCTGGTTTCTTCGGATCGGTGGTTCCTTTGCGAATTTCTTTTACAAGATGGGGGCGTACCCGATATCCTCCATTGGCAATGGTCGATACGTATTGACCCAGCTGCATCGGCGTGAACAGGTCATATTGACCGATCATCACGTCGGCCAAGTTCCCGAAGTACAAGTTCTGGTTTTCCCAACCGGTATGTTCATTCGGCAGATCCACACCCGTTTTCACACCAAGACCAAACTGGGCATTGTAGTAATCATAGACAGAGAACTGCTTCTCCCAGCCATCTTTCCCTTTTCTTGATAAACGAATCGCCATTTCGTACATATACGTATTGTTGGACACCTGCAAAGCACGACGAGCGTTAACAGGTCCATGACCACTTGCTTTCCAGTTGCGTTTATACGTGTTACCGACTTTCAAGCCGCCTCGGTCATAGATGACTTCGTTCGGTGTAGTCAGCCCCTCCTGAAGCGCAATCATGACAGACAGTGGTTTGTAGGTAGAAGCAGGTGGGTACGGTGTATAAATGAATCGGTTTGATTCGTTCGGCAAAATAAGCGAGGCGTAATTCTCGTTGAATTTCTTGCGGTCGTAATACAGATTCAAATTGTAATCTGGATAACTCGCCATCGCCAATATTTCGCCCGTATTTGGATTCATCACCAATACATGTGCGTCTTTAAATTCTTTTGGTGTAGACGGACGCTTCTTGAATGCTTCAACCTCTTCTTTCAAGATGGCCTCTACCTTGCTTTGATAACGCCAGTCCATAGCCAAAACAAGATCGTTTCCAGGTTCAGGGTCTTGGCGCATCTGCTTCTCTACCGTCTCCGAATTTTTGTTCACGTGCACTTCCATAATCCCGTTTTTGCCGCGCAAATAACGTTCATAGGAGCTCTCCAGCCCGGTTACACCGACACGGTCGATAGCGTTGTAGCCTTGTGCCTGATATTCTTTCAAGCTCTCAGGACGAATCGCATTGATGTACCCGAGAAAGTGAGTACCAAATGCCGAACCATCTGGATCTTCGAAAATTTGGCGAACAGGCTCCAGCTCCACACTAATTCCCGGCAGCTCGGTTCGTCGTTCTTCGATTTGGAACATTTCTTGCTCAGTGATGTTGACCTTGACACGTCTCGGAATATAGCTGGCCATCTGCGGTGAACGCATCTCCTGCAGCAAAGAGAGCTTGTGCCACTGAAATTGGCGTTGCTGCTCTGTCAACGGCAGTTTGATATCCATGTCGAACAATGAGGCATAGCGCAACAAATCCATGTCAGACTTATCTGCTAAGCCTTGGGGTGTTGGCAAAGCTCCGATCTGCTCCTTCACTTTTTTGGCGAGCTCATTGCGATCTTCTTTGTCCAATTTCAGAGCGAGGGTCATATTGGCGTTTATCGCCATTTTCAGCAGCTCGAAGTCCGAAGTGTTCGCTTCCGTAATAGCGGGTGTACCTGGCTTGGCTGCATTCAGTTTCTTAAAAAGGTCTGCTCTCTCCTTGTCATCAAAAGGAGAACGAACGCGCATCCCCAGATATACGGCAGTTTTTACCAGATCAAAATCAGACATCTGATCGACGGTCTCTACTTTCGGAACGACTTTTAACTTCCCTGCAACCTTTGCCTTGAGATCGTTTGTTTCTTGCGCATTGAAAGCAACTGGCAAAGTTGATCTCAGTTCAATCGTCTTTTTTAACAGTTCCTTGTCCGTACCAATTTTGCCGCCATCGGGGATGAGGATTTTTGCCAGACGATCCGCGACTTTCTCTTCATCAATGTCCTGCCCTTGTTCTTCAACGTATTGAACAGTGTACACAGGCTTATTCGAAACGAGTACCTCGCCATTTTTATCCAAGATGCGGCCGCGAGGAGCGGAAATCGGCAGTTCACGAATACTGAACTTTTCCAATTCATGCTTGTACTGTTCACCTTCCACCAGCTGCACGAAGGCCAGCCGCAAAATAACGGCGGCGAAGAACATAAATACAATCACAAACAATATATTGAGCCGAATAGGTATGTCTGATTTCGGTTCTTTAACTTCTTCCACGAACTCTCCTCTCCTTTGTCCTTACTGCATGTGCATTTCCTTCTTCGCCAGAATCTTGTTGCATACATTCTTGATCGGAAAGTATACCAGTAAGCCAAAAGCGAGATTAAACAGCACACTAGGCAAAATTTGATGCGTCAAAATCCATCGAACATCGAAGGGGGCAGCGGAAAACAAACGGAATAACGAATACAATAGCCACTCATGTCCGAACAAAATCAGGAAGCTAGTAATGAAAACCATCCCGAATCCTCTCTGGAACAAAAGAACGATCATCCCTGCAAAGTAGCTGGCCACCATCATGGACATGGTATAGATTCCAATTAATTGCCCAAATAGGACATCTTGTAAAAATCCAAAGGCGATCCCGTAATACAAACCTTCGCGCCTGCCGAGATACATCGAAATAAAAATGCAGCAGACAAGCGCAAACCGGGGTACCGTCATCCAAGACAGACCCCATGTATCAGGTGAAAATACTTGCATCACAGTTCCTTCCAAAACAAACATAATCACGACGCCCAACGTCAATAAAAACCGAGCCATTACTGACCACCCCCGCTTGCAGGTGGAGCCGGAGGCACAGTTGTCTGTGTTTGTTTCTGGCCGGCTGGCTGTTGCGGGATCAATTCACCATTGGGAGCGATTGTGAAGTCTCGTTCCACAACCATGACTTCATTCAATTGTGAAAAATCAGCGCTTGGCTGGATGTAGGCGGTTTGAGTCAAGCCGTAATCATCCGGTTGGACGCGAACAATATAGCCAATTGGCAAATTGCGAGGGACAACTCCTCCCAAACCTGATGAAATAACTTGCTGATCTTTTTTAATTGCCTGTCCCCAAGGGATTTTGCGCATGACGAGCAATCTTTCTTGCGGATCATATTCTTCGATGACACCACTAACTTGACGGTACACAGGCTTGCCGTCGACTATTTGCTCCGTCAAAATATCCGCTGAGATGTGGTCACGTCGCTCGTAGCTCGTCAACAATTCAACCGTGGCTGAAAAATTGGCAACACTTTGTACGCGCCCAATCATTCCTTTGGCTGTAATGACAGCCATATCCTTTTTGATGCCACTTTTTAATCCTTGATCGATGGTAACGACGTTGTTCCATGTATCAGGGTTTCTCGCCACGACTTCCGCAAAGTGAAGGTTGTAAGATCTAAGTGAATCTTTTGCCCCCACCATTTCTCGAAGGCGATCATTATCTGCCTTGAGTGTGTGCAATTCGGCACTTAGACGGGCGTATTGATCCAAGCTTGCCTTAAGCGCCTTATTTTCTTCATATACGCCGTACGCTTCTTCTATTTCCTGAAAAAAGCCAGAAACAGCCTGGGCAGGGCGATAGAAAAAGCCCTGCACCACGCTGAAGGTATCTTTAAAGAACATTTCTGGCCAGGTCAGGCTAACCCGTTCACGAGAAGTGAAGCCCACGACGGAGATAAGCAGGACCAAGCCTACAAGTACAATGATAAGCCGCTTATTCCCGAAAAACGACATGCCCTACCCTCCGTTTATTTACCCCGTTTTAGTCGGGAAGAGGTGATGCCTTGCTTGGATTTGAACAGGTGAATGTTCTCCAATGCACGACCTGTTCCAATCGCTACGCAATCCAGTGCGTTTTCCGCGACATGTACGGGCATACCCGTTTCCTTACTTAACAGGCGATCCATGTTACGCAAGAGCGCACCGCCGCCTGTGAGTACAATTCCACGATCCATGATGTCCGCCGCGAGCTCAGGCGGGCTTTTTTCGAGTGTTACCTTCACTGATTCCACGATAGCAGAAATGGTTTCCGCCAATGCTTCCGCAATCTCTGTGCTGCTTACCGAGAGCGTTTTTGGCAATCCGGTTACAAGGTCACGACCACGAATGTCAACGTTTTCGACCTCATCAGGAGCAATCGCAGAGCCGATCTCCAACTTAAGGGTTTCTGCTGTCCGTTCCCCGATCATCAAGTTGTAACGGCGCTTGATGTACTGAATGATCGCCTCGTCCATCTCATCCCCGGCCACACGAATGGAGCGGGATGTAACAATCCCCCCGAGAGAAATGATTGCAACTTCTGTCGTACCGCCGCCAATGTCAACGACCATACTACCAGTCGGTTCCCACACTGGCAGGTCTGCACCGATCGCTGCTGCAAACGGCTCTTCAATCGTATATGCTTCCTTCGCTCCAGCCTGCTTCGTAGCATCTTCGACCGCGCGTTTTTCCACCGCAGTAATTCCCGAAGGTACACAGACCATTACGTTTGGACGTCGTGTAAACAGCCCTTGATTTTTTTGTGCTTGATTGATGAAATAGCGCATCATTGTCGCAGTTGTATCAAAGTCAGCGATAACCCCGTCTTTCATTGGGCGAACCGCTACGATATTACCTGGCGTACGACCGATCATACTTTTCGCTGCATTCCCTACTGCTTCAATGGAATTGTTATTAGTACGAATCGCTACAACAGAAGGCTCACGCACCACAATTCCTTTCCCTTTCACAAAAACAAGTGTATTGGCAGTGCCGAGGTCAATCCCCAAGTCACGTGTAAATCCACCAAACATAAAAAAACTCCTTCCAAATATTAATCCAAATGACAAGCATAAGAGAACCTCTTTCGAGGCCTCTCCAAGGTAGAGCGACCGCGTTTTTGTGGAAGGTTTTCATTCGCACAAGAATTCATAGACGTATCAATGATATGTCTTGCACGTAAAAACATGCTACAAGTACCCTTGCTCTTTGAGACTAACGTACTTGCCTTCCCCGATAATAACATGATCCAACAATGAAATCCCCACCAGTTCACCGGCGTCACGCAATGTATGCGTAATCGCGATGTCTTCCCTGCTAGGTGTCGGATCACCGCTCGGATGGTTATGTAGGCATATCACCGATGCGCTGCTACGACGGATCGCTTCTTTAAAGACTTCTCTCGGGTGTACGATGGAAGCGTCCAGACTGCCTACAAAAATCGTCTGCTTGCCAATCACGTGGTTCTTGGTATTCAGAAAGAGACAGACAAAATGTTCCTGTGTCAAATGAGCAAGCTCTGGCGACATCAAATCTGCTACGTCCCGTGGTAAACGGATAGAAGCCCTATACTCTCGCGGCACTCCCATCAATCTACGCCCAAGCTCAAACGCAGCATGCAATTCAATCGCTTTGACTGGACCAATTCCTTTTAGCTCTGTTAACTCAGCATGAGAGGCTTGGGCTAAACCACGCAGGTCTCCAAACCTAGCTAACAAGCGCTGAGCCAGCTGATGAGCCGTCTCTTGTTCCCTGCCTGTCCGCAGTAAAATGGCAAGAAGTTCAGTATCAGACAGATGGACCGCTCCTTCGCGAAGCAGTCGTTCACGTGGACGGTCATAGTAAGGGACGTTTTTCAACAACGTTTTGTTACAGGTATTTGTTGCCATTTTAATTCCGCCTCCAGCCTTATTCACATTATCGAAAACGGCTGACATGGAGATGTTCATGAGGCGTATGGCCGTCGCCGCTTGCTTCAAGCATGACAACTTTACAATATAGGCATCCCAAAACGTGTCAAAAGAGCAGACGTTAGGCCTAACGGAAGACCAACAACAGTGAAGTAGTCTCCGTTTATTCCTTCCACGATCGTGGCTCCAATACCCTGAATGGCGTATGAGCCCGCCTTATCCATCGGCTCACCTGTCGCAATGTACGACTTGATTTCTTGCTCGGTTAAAGCTCGAATTCTTACGTGTGTAAGACTATGTGAGACTTCCGCACGGCCTGTCTCCACATCTATCAAGGCGACTCCACTATAAACGGTGTGCTCTTGCCCCTGGAGCATGGACAGCATACGATATGCGTCCATTTCATCAACAGGCTTGCCCAGTATTTGGCCATCAAGAACGACTACCGTATCAGATCCTAAAACGACGCCTTCCGTCAAGCGAGAAGCCACTTCCTTGGCCTTGCGCAAAGACAATTCTTCTACTACTTCGCTCGCAGATAAATGCTCTGCTGTCGTCTCATCTACATCACTGGTGATGACGGTAAATGATAAGCCTAAAGTTTGCAGAAGCTCCCTTCGACGCGGCGAAGATGAAGCCAGAATGAGAGGAACATTTTTTTTCGTCATTTTTCAACCTACTTTATTCGTCGATGTATCCAAAATGCGAGGGCTAAGCCTCCGATACTGGCTAGATTTAGTTTTACCTGAAAGTTCAGTTCGTACTTCAAAATTTCTAAATCTGCCGCAGGCGACCAAGTAATCTCTTTGCTCTTGGTCAAAAAAGGTAGCCAGGGACTTAAAATCTCCCCGATGATGCTGCCAAACAAAAGTCCACTCACCAACAGAAACACGAGAGTAAGCGTTTCTTTCCCCATTTTCCCAACTCCCTTTTTATAAGGGATTCTCTTTTTGCCAAACATAAGTTTAGCAAATGGGGAGAAGCGAAACAATCCCTGATTGCTCTTGGTAGTTACTGTATAGAAAGAAAAGGCCTCCTGCAAGAAAACCTTGCGGAAGACCATATAAACATGCATTTATGTGGATGAACGAGCATTTTGAATCCAGCTGGCATAGCTCTCGAAAAAGGCAAGGACACCCGCCTGCACTTGCCACGCATAGGATTCAGCGCTTTCCACCTTTTTACCCGCGCTCGCTTCTGCCATTTTGTCCCTGGCTGCAAGTGCTTGATTCACCCCATTTACCATCCCATCTAGCAATGGCTTCCAGGCTTCTTTTGCTTCCAGTTTACGGCTTTCCTCCAGAAATTGGCGGTGAATTTCTTTTAATTCTGCTGTTTCTTTTGCCGTTGGCGATAGTTGACCCGTCGTAATGATCAGCCCTGATTGCGCTGAAAGTGTTTGGACGAGCTTGACTCCGTGGGTGAAAAACGCATTCACGTTAGGGTCACCAGATGCGTTGGCAGCTTTTCCGACAGGGACAGACCCTTCAAAAGCGGGAAAGGAAAATTCTTTGACGTATATATCCATGCCTTTGTTTTTCAAGCTGGCAGCAAAGCCTAGCACAGCATCTCTTGTGGGAGCAGCAGCGGCAAACATGTACTGCTTGCTTGCGTCCTTATAAAGCAGGTGAGGAATACCGGCCTTCTCCAGTGGTTCTACAGCAGTTTGTGGCGATGCATCCGGCTGAAATACTCCTGCCTGTGCAACATACATGTTAACGGCTGGCAGTTGTAGCGCTACCGCTGTTTGACCCACTGCGTTACCATTCGTCGACGCACCTTGCTTTTGGTGACTTTCATTAGGCAAAGCGGGACCTGCTACGCCATTTTTCCCAGCCGTTTGTTCAGGGCTTGCACCTGGCGCGGTCAGTGTCTGAACCGTTTCACTCAGAACATTGCCGTAAGACTCGGAAAACTCCTTTTGGGAAAAGACCGTCAAAACAAGAAATCCGAACAAGAGGCCAATTGCTACAGCCCCACCTGTTGTTAAAGTCGTGCGCCAAAAGGGCCCCTTTGGCCATAACGATGCGATTCGACTCATCGGACTACTCCTGTATGCCTTCTCTTCGGTATCCTCGAAGGAATAATCGGATTCATTGGAGGCGTTTGACGTTTGATCGAATTCAATATTCGGCTTTGTTTCTTTCGCCGCAACTCCACGTAGCTGCATCATGCGCTCCCATGCTTCGTTGCCCTTCTCTTTAAACGGGTCAGTAAACGGTAAAGGAGGAGCTTGAAAACGAACGCGTGGGGTATCATCCTTTGGGGTGCGCTTTCTACTCGCTTCCTTTGGGATGTCGTCCCGCTTTTCATCCCAGAACCTTCCGTTCATTTTGACCGTCACACGATTTTTATTTTGTCCGCTCATACGCTTGCCCTCCTAGTCACAGGCTCTTTGTACTAGCATACGTTTGGCTCGGACGGGTTATGACTTCTATCTAGTGATTCTATCGAATTTGTTTCTACTAGCTATTCTCCATGCCAGTTCAAGAGGTTTCGCTCATAAACAAAAGGACAGCTAACCCAATTGTCACAAAAGGCGCAAACGGCACTTCGCATTTTATACTTCCTTTTCGTATCAGCAGCCAAACGAGGGACACGAGCAAGGCTGCCAAGCTCGCAACCGTAAGAACAACTACAAAATCGCGAACCCCAAGTCCATAGCAAACGAGAGCGAACAGCTTCACATCCCCCATCCCAAGTGCGAGCGGCCTGTACCAGCTGATCCATCCAAACACCAGTAAACAGAGAATCGCAAAAAATCCAGCCATCAGCCATTCCATCGGTGAAGAAAGAACATACTCCATAATCGAAATCAATACTAACCCTGCACCTAATGCACGATTAGGTATTCGTTTGTGACGCAAGTCTACCCATGAGAGGTAAAGGCAGAGCCCGAATAATATCGCAGCGTTAGGCATTTTTTCTTCCCCCAGTCGAAAAATGTCCTTAAAGGATATCTACCATTCTTGGGACAAAAAAACTGCCCAGAACAATTCTGGACAGCTTCTCTATTTTCGATTTACGATCTCTTTTACGGATTCCAAGTGAACAAAAGACCTCCGTGGACGAGACCACCACCAAATCCATACATCAGGATCGTATCCCCTACTTTTACTTTGCCTTCCTTGATCCCCAAGGCGAGCGACAATGGGATGGTAGCCGCTGATGTGTTCCCGTAATGCGTCAGGCTGTACAATGTCTTATCGAGAGGGAACTGACTCTTCTCACAAATGGATTCAATCATGCGCAAATTGGCACTGTGCGGGATGAACCAGTCGACATCTTCGAGCGTCTTGCCCGCCCGGCTCACTACCTCCTGCATTCCCTTTGGAACAGTTGTTACTGCCCACTTGTACACTTCTCTCCCGTTTTGGACCATGCATCCATTCCCGCTCAATTCTCGTCCGTCCATATGCGTTGACAAGCCCGATCGATATACATGAATCCCACCGTCCCCCTTTGAGCCTAAATAGGCGGACAAAAATCCAGAAGCTGTAGGGTCCTGCTCAACTAGCACCGCACCCGCTCCATCCCCGAACAGGATGCACGTCGTACGATCCGTGTAATCAGTTACTTTTGTTAGCGTTTCTGCGCCGACCACCAACACTTTGCGATGCAAACCAGAGCTGATGAGCGCATTTGCCGTATGAAGGGCATACGTAAATCCTGCACAGGTAGCGGAGAGGTCCATGGCTCCCGCCTGTTCGACTTGAAAATGCGCCTGGATTTGACTTGCGACACTTGGGAATGGATAGTCTGGCGTACTGGTCGCCACCAAAATCATATCGACATCACGGACATCCTTCCCGTAATTCGCGATCATATCGTGGATAGCAGCGATAGCCAGATCACTGGTAAATTCATCTTCCCTTGCCATACGGCGCTCATGAATACCCGTTCGTTGCAAAATCCACTCATTCGATGTATCCACTAGCTTTTCCATATCTGTATTGGTAAGAACGCGACTCGGCACATACGTACCGATGGCGGTAATTCGCGACTTGAAGGGGCTTGCATTTGTCATCATCGGATCATCACCTTCCGTGTTTTATGATCTGATTATAACACTAGATATTAGTATCTGGTACTAATTTTTTTCGGAATAATGGCATTTTGGTTTGAGTCAACATAGGGGAGGAGAAGAAAAAGCACAGTTCTCTTCGACTCTGACACGCCCACAAGGGGGGATTCACTGGGCGTCTCCACTACAAAAAGGGGACCGTCGAGCCAAAGCCACCCTACGGGCGGAAGTTTCTCAAGGAAGAAGTGTTCGACAAGCGTGGTCCCCTTTTTGTAGTTCCGACTGGGTAGGCGTTGTCAAGGTCTGCGAGCCCTGTGCTTTTTCTTCTCACTAGCTTGGTTGGTTGGTTTATCGACGCCTTTTAAAATATAGGTAGATCATTCTTAGTAGTATTTCGCAAAAACTTTACGATAGTAAATAAAAAGACTTGAAACCCGTAGGTTCCAAGTCTTCATACGTCTTTATCCGTTATTTTTCTAGCTTTTCAGCCAGCCAGTAAGCGGATTTCCAAATATCTCCCGCACCCATTGTCAACACGAGATCGCCCTCTTGCAATCCTTTGAAGACATGCTCTTGCATTTGTTCCTTCGTCGGAATGTACTGCGCACGCGGGTGGCTGTTGGTGCGGATTTTTTGCACCAACACCTCGGAGGTTACTCCTTCGATTTTTTCTTCTCCCGCTGGGGAGTAGATATCCGTGATGATCACTTCGTCTGCTTCTGCAAAGGCACGGCTGAATTCATCCATGAGGAAATACGTGCGTGTGTAGCGTTGTGGTTGGAACACTGCGATCACACGTCTGCCCGATGCCCTTGCCCCGCTTAGTGTAGCGATAATTTCCGTCGGATGATGCGCGTAGTCGTCTACGACAAGGACTCCTCGTGCATCCCCGATAATTTGAAATCTGCGCTTGGCACCGCTAAAAGTAGACAGTGCCTGTGCAATTTTATCAAAGGAAAGGCCAATATCCAGACAAACAATGATCGCAGCCAGTGCATTTGCAATATTATGCTTGCCTGGGACTACGAGACACAATTCACCCAACCGCTCATCCTTGTGATAAATCTGACACGTGCTGCAACGATCTCCACATTCAATCGAAGTGGCAGAAAACTGTGCTTGTGCCACAAAGTTTGGATCGACTGCATACGTCACGACCGTTTTTTCGACGGACGGCATGACTTCGCGCACATGTGGATCATCGATGCACAGGATCGCTTTTCCATCCGGTTTGAGATGGCTCAAAAACTGGACGTACGCCTGTTTCAAATTGTTGAAGTCGCCATCGAAATGCTCCAGATGATCTGGTTCGATGCTCGTCACAATTTCATACATCGGTCTGTATTCCAAAAAGGAACCGTCGCTCTCGTCTGCCTCGGCAATGACATAGTCACTGGCACCTGCCTTTGCGTTGGTACCAGCACTCATCAATTCACCGCCAATGATGAAAGTCGGGTCTACACCACACTCTTCCAGCACGTGAGAGATCATCGATGTCGTAGTTGTCTTGCCGTGTGCTCCGGCTACTGCTACTCCTGTGCGTTCATTCAATATGCGAGCAAGCATTTGGGAACGGTGCATGACCGGAATTCCTAGTGCTTGGCCTGCGATCACCTCAGGATTGTCTTTGGAAATACTGGTGGAGTATACGATGCTGTCTGCTCCCTCCACGTGGGCAGCATTATGGCCAATATGAATGACCGCCCCTCTTGCTTCCAGCTTTTTCGCCAAATCGTTCATGGCGACATCGGAGCCGGTTACCTTGTATCCAAGGTCGATCAAGACGCGGGCAATGGCACTCATGCCATAACCGCCGATGCCCACAAAGTGGACGTGTTGGGCCTGATCCACCCTATTCACCTGCCTCTTCTACTATAGTGGGAAAGAATGCGCGTACTTGGGCGATGAAGTAGAGCGAACCGCAGACGACCAACCAGTCATCCGCCTTCGCTGATTGCTTCTCCCGCATCCAAGAAAGGAGAAACGCCCGCCAGTCTGGGACTGCATCGAGAAACTCTCGCTCCCAGCCACCGGCTAAAAACGACTCTTGTAAGCTATTGGCTTCGGCTGCACGCGGGAAGTCAAAGGTTGTCACATGCAGCTTTTTGATTTTTGACTTTACTGGCACGAGCGACTCTGCCATTTTGGCAAGCGGCTTATCTGCCAATCCAGAAAAGAGTAAATGCAACTGTACTCCATCCGGTAGCAACCGATCCAGACTGCTTACAAGTGCCTCCATTCCTTCCTGATTGTGTGCCCCATCCAAGATAACCATTGGTCTTGGAGAGATGACTTCTAGACGACCAGGCCAACGCGTTTGTTGCAAACCGCGAGATATTTCTTCTTCCTCCAGCAAGAAAGAGAAGTAATTTCGCAGGACATCGATGGTCATTAAAGCAACGGCTGCATTGGTTGTTTGGTGAATGCCATTCATGGTAAGACGGTAGGATGCTTCCTCACGACGGTGAATGCTTCTGTAACGAAACTGTTGGTCACCCAGCTGCTCCTGTACCTGTTCTGCCTGAAAATGCTCACCTATATGGTATAGCGTACTCTTCGTTTGTCTCGCGCGCTCCTCAAAAACCGCGAGAAGTTCCGGCCTACCCTCACCTGTGACTACAGGAACACCCGGCTTGATAATCCCCGCTTTTTCCCGGGCAATTTCTTCCAGGCTTTCTCCCAACACTTGTGTATGGTCCATGCCGATATTCGTGATGACTGAAACAAGCGGAAGGACGACGTTCGTCGAATCCAATCGCCCGCCCAGTCCCGTTTCCCATACGACTACCGCTGGTCTCGCCACTCTTGAAAAATAAAGAATGGCGATCAGCGTAATCACTTCAAATTCGGTAGGAGAACCGAACTCTGTTTCTTGTTCGCATCGTTGCACCCATACCTTGACTTCATTCACCAGCTGCAATAGGTCTTCTTCCGCGATCATGCTTCCGTTGTAACGGATACGTTCACGGAAATCAACCAAATAGGGAGAGGTAAATGTACCTACACTATATCCGGCTTCCATCAGCATTTGCGTCAGGAATGCGCAGGTTGATCCTTTTCCATTGGTGCCAGCCACATGAATAAATGGGATTCTCCGCTCAGGATGTCCTAGTTGCTCTAAAACCCACTGCATTCTCTCAAGCCCCGGCCGCTGACCGAACCTGAGCAGTCCATGCAGCCAGTCGAGCGCTTGCGTGTATTCTACAAACCCTTCTTCTGCATGCATACCACAATGCTCCATTCTCAAAAATATGCGATGGTATGGCGGATCATTCGCCCTTCAATTCAGCAAGTCGTGCAATCACCTTATCCCGTTTATCCATGTAGTCTGCCATCTTCGCTTTTTCCTCTTCGACTACTTTTTCAGGTGCCTTGGCCATAAATCCGGCATTGTTGAGCTTTTTCTCAATGCGCTCCACTTCGCCGTTGAGTGTCGCTACTTCTTTTTCCAGACGCTTCAGCTCTTGCTCGATATCGATCAAGCCTGCCAGTGGAAGGAACAATTCTGCTCCCGTGATCACAGCAGACATCGCTTTATCAGGCGTAGCCAGATCCAAGCTGATTTCCAGACGCTCAGGGTTGCAGAAACGAGTGAGATAGTGCTCACCGCGTGTCAGTCGCTCAGCGGACAATGCATCGCTTGGCTTGATCAAGAGCTCGATTTTCTTGGACATCGGTACGTTTACTTCTGCACGGATGTTGCGTACGCTGCGGATGATATCCATCAACTGGTTCATTTCGCTTTCTGCTTCCGCAAAAATCCATTGCTCGTTAACGATTGGCCAAGGCGCCACTGTGATGCTTTCGCCTTGGTGCGGCAATGCCTGCCAAATTTCCTCCGTGATGAACGGCATGAACGGATGCAACAGCTTGAGCGTTTGATCCAGAACCGTTACCAGAACGGATTGCGTGGTTTTCTTTGCCGCTTCATCTGTACCGTACAGCGGCAGCTTCGCCATCTCGATATACCAGTCACACAGGTCATCCCAAATAAAGTTGTAAAGCACACGGCCTGCTTCACCGAATTCAAATGCGTCAGACAGACGGGTTACATCTGCAATTGTCGCTTGCAGGCGGGAGAGAATCCATTTGTCTGGTGTAGACAGCTCACCGCTCAAATCAATTTCCTCGTATTTGAAGTCAGTCAGGTTCATCAAGGCAAAACGGGACGCATTCCAAATCTTGTTCGCGAAGTTGCGGTTTGCCTCGACCTTTTCCCAATAGAAGCGTTGGTCATTCCCTGGGGAGTTCCCGGTCGCCAGTGTGTATCGCAGCGCATCCGCTCCGTACTTCTCAATTACTTCCATCGGATCGACACCGTTGCCGAGTGATTTGGACATTTTGCGGCCCTCGGAGTCGCGAATAATGCCGTGGATCAAAACGGATTCAAACGGACTTTTCCCGGTAAATTCAAGACCAGAGAACATCATGCGAGCTACCCAGAAGAAGATGATATCGTAGCCTGTTACCAGGACATTCGTTGGATAGAAGTATTTCATGTCCTCGGATTCCTCCGGCCAGCCCAGTGTCGAGAACGGCCATAGACCAGAGGAGAACCATGTATCGAGAACATCGTTATCCTGCTCCAGCTTGTGGCTGTGGCAGCTTGGGCACTCAGTCACATCTGTGCGAGATACAATCGTCTCGTTACACTCTCCGCAATACCATGCAGGAATTCGGTGCCCCCACCAAAGCTGGCGGGAGATGCACCAGTCGCGGATGTTTTCAATCCAACGCAGGTAGTTTGTCTTGAAGCGCTCTGGGACGAATTTCACACTCTCAGGGCTATTTGCATTAGCCAGTGCTTCGTCAGCCAAAGGCTGCATTTTTACGAACCATTGGGTAGAAAGGTATGGTTCTACAACTGCATCACTGCGCTCACTATGTCCAACCTGATGAATATGCTCCTCAACCTTGAACATAACACCTTGCTCAGTCAAGTCTTTGATGATTTGCTTGCGGCATGCAAAGCGATCCAAGCCCTTGTAGATACCTGCCAGCTCATTCATCGTGCCCGTCTCATCCATGACAACGATTTGTGGCAACTGATGGCGAAGACCCAATTCAAAGTCATTCGGATCGTGTGCTGGCGTAATTTTTACTGCGCCAGAACCAAACTCAGGATCAACGTACTCATCGGCTACGATCGGAATTTCGCGTCCTACGATTGGCAAAATCACGGTTTTGCCGATCATGTCCTTGTAACGCTCATCTTCCGGATGTACCGCTACAGCCGTATCACCGAGCATTGTTTCAGGACGGGTTGTAGCTACTTCGATATAACCGGTGCCATCTGCCAATGGGTAACGCATGTGATGCAGCGCACCTTTTACTTCCTTGTAAATTACTTCAATATCGGACAGAGCCGTGCGAGCAGCAGGGTCCCAGTTAATGATGCGGTTACCGCGATAGATCAAGCCTTTTTCGTACAGGCGAACAAATACTTCGCGTACAGCTTGGGACAAGCCCTCATCCATGGTAAAACGCTCGCGGGAGTAATCCAGGGCAAGACCGAGCTTTTCCCACTGTTCACGAATATGCGAAGCGTAAATGTGCTTCCACTCCCATACCTTTTCCACGAATTTTTCGCGGCCCAGATCATGACGAGAGATGCCTTCTTCACGCAAGGTAGCTTCTACCCGTGCTTGGGTTGCAATACCAGCGTGGTCCATTCCTGGCAAGAACAAGGCGCTGTAGCCTTGCATACGCTTGGTACGCGTAATGATATCTTGTAATGTCGTATCCAGTGCGTGGCCTAAGTGCAATTTACCAGTTACGTTCGGTGGCGGGATAACAATGGTAAACGGACGTTTATTCGGGTCACGTTCTGCCTTGAAAAATTGTTTTTCGATCCAATACGGATACCATTTGTTTTCTGCTGCTTTTGGATCATAGTTTTTCGGCAGCAATTGGTCGATGTCGGTTGTTGGCTGTGTAGACATGTACGACTCCTCCTATTCGCATAACTTGCTTTGCAAAAAATAAAAAAACCCTTCATCGCAAAGGACGAAAGGATTATTTTCGCGGTACCACCTTTGTTAACACACAATAAACGTCATGCTTAGGGTGTGTTCACTCTGACAAGATAACGGTTGCGAACCGGTCTCGGCTAGGCACATGCTTTCACCGAAAAAACTCCTGGGCGACCTTCAGCCATTCATGACCTTAGAGAATCTCGCAGCTACTGATTCTCCTCTCTGCCAAGGTGTCCTGACTTACTCTTCCCACTCATCGTTCATATCGTATGTAGTTGTCTTATTGTTAGCTTTCACTATTATATACAATCACGCTGTTTGGCGTCAAACCCGGGTTTCGCCCACTTTTCCAACTGCAATGCCCAGTGCTTCGGTAAAACCGAGAACGCCCAAAATATCGAGAATTTCTTCTCGGACATTGACGATTTCTACCTGTTTGCCCATGGCCAACAGTTCTTTCGTGGTAAAAAACAGGCTTCCAATACCGGAAGAATCTACAAAGGAGACACCTTGAAAATCGACGGTAACGGATTGATTTCGCCCTCCATACTGCTGGAGCAATTCACCTACTCGATCTCCTACAGCCATGTCCAACTCTCCGACGAAAAACAATGTAGCCTGTCCGTTCGCCTCTGTTGCGCGGTAGTCCATGCTCAAACTCCTCTCAATAGGTATCGGTACACCCAATCTGCTCGTCCTTTTACTATATTACCCATTTTCATTCACTTGCAAACATTTGGCTTTTTGGAAATCGTTGCTTTAACGAGAAAGGCTACATTCAAGAATAAGCTTTGTCCCTGCCAGCGAGCTGCTCAAATAAACACGATCACAGTATTGCAGGATCACGTGAAAACCGGCCCCAAGCGAGTGGCGAGTAGAAAATCCTTGCTGTAGGGTAGCCCGCGGAATGTCCTCGAGCAAAATTCCTTGCCCTTCATCATGGATCACAGCCCGGCACATCTGCCTGTCATTCGATAAGTATAACGTGACCACACCGCCATTTCCGTGCTTCAACGTATTGGAAGCCGCTTCGTTGACCGCAACGAGAAACTGCAGCAATCGTTTATCCGAAATGCCTAGTGGCTCCAAGGCTTGCTTGAACAATTTACGCAGTTCTGCAAGTTGCTCCGGTAAACGGATATCGATCGCCAAGAGCTTATTCCCTTCCCGAAGCAAGAAAAATAATTCTTCATCACTAAGCAGCAACAGCTTACCTTCTGTGACCACACCGAGAATATCTCTGTATATCTCCCATTCCCGTCTTTTGCGTTTTCGTTCTTCTGCAATGACAGCGGTGACATCAATCAAAGCGATTCCACAGGTCCGATCCGGCAATACAGATGTGTATAAATCGAACACCTTTGTACCATCCGTTGTGACAATCTGCTCCCTCACAGGTCCACCCGTTCCAGCCGCTTCTTCAACCAGTCGTTGCATTTCTCGCTCTACTTCCACATTCGCACGAGCGTCACCGAGCGGACGCACTTGCCCTTCATCGTAAAGATAGAGGAAAATGGTCTCGATCTGACGCAGTATGGATAACTTCTGAATCTCTTCTTTTATTAATCGCCCCCGCTCGTCGTCTCGATCCTTCCAATGTAACAAGACGTCTGTAGGGTCCAATTCGCCACTCATGTGCCACGTGTGAAATTCTTCCAGGAGCAATCGCTCCAGGACATCTTCCCGTCGCAAAACTTTTTCGATATCGATAATGTGGTACGGATCACCTGCTATACCACGCAATCCGCTACCGATAATTCGGAAATCATAGGCGAGCTCTATTTCTATGCGTCCGTGCAAAACATGATCAGAACTGCTTAACCCAATGGTCGTCCGACTCACTGCTACCAGCTTCGCCTGGAACGATTCCATCGTTGCTAGGTTCGTCACCTTTACAGTGCGAGGCGGAACTACTTTATTCGCTGCACCGCCAGAACGTAGCGCGACAAGGCAATTATCACAAGTGGGATTGTCCGGACAACGCTCACACAAAATCACAGTTCATCCTCCTATTCACTGACGCAACTACACGAGGGCTATACTCTCTTCAGGCTCAAATTGAAGAATCAACACAGAAATATCATCTGTTTGTTGTCGCTGCTGTGTTATCTCCATTAAGTAGGACTCAACTCGATTCATCGACTCCTGCTTACTGTCACCAGGCGCATGTAATAAGGAGGTTAGTTCTTCTAGCCAATGCCTGCTGCCTCGAAACATATCTTTTCTCCCTATATCCATTAAACCGTCTGTGTAGAGTAATAGCATGCCCTCTTCTTCTAAGGGTACCTCCTCCATTTGGTACGTGCTATCGGGCGAAAGCCCTAGGCCTACCCCACCCTTGCAGGCTAAAACGGTTTGATTCGATTTGGACAAATAAAAAGGCTGTGGATGTCCTGCCCTGCTAAATCGAATTTTGTGTTCCACTTCATCATAGACAGCAACCAGCATCGTAATGTAAGAACGGGTTTTCACCAAATCTGCATAAAGCAACTGGTTGAGTCTTTCCAAAATCTCATCCGGCAAATAGCTGGACTGCAAAACCTGCCGTACGGCAATCCTAATCCCCGTTGCCCAAATACTGGCCAAAAAACCGTGCCCAGACACATCCGCAATGATAAAACAGGTGTAGCGATCATTGATTTGTCTATAATCGATGTAATCGCCGCCTACATAATCGACTGGTACGTAAACCGTTCTTGTTCGCAAACTGGTCAACTGCAATTCTTCTGTGGGAATGAGCATCGACTGCATGCGTCTAGCCAGCTTCATCTCCATCTCGATTTCTCGCTGTCCTGATGACTGGTCCTGTTGACATCTGAGGATCAACGCCCGAATGTTCACGAGGAGCAGCCCATAAAAAGATTTCTCCAGTTCCTTTAGATCACGGTCATTGACGTTACTCTTGGCGAACAAGCGTACATAACGCGGTGCTTGAGCGGTATCACAATGCTCCGACACAACAATGCGCTCCTCTACTTCACGCTGCACTTTTGTGCTTTCTTTGTTGCCACGCTCGATTCGAAAATAGACAACGCCTAGAGCTGATTCAAACGAGATCGACAGAAAGCACGGCTTGTCCATTTTCACGAACCACGTATCGACCAACTCTTCTATAAATGGCATGAGACTCTCGTAATTGACTTGGCGCTTGCTTTGCTCATTGCTGGTCATCACGAGATACTCGTAATTCTGTTTCAATTCCATTAGTTTGACCAATTGATGATTCATCCCCGGGCCACTCCCATACACACTTTAGCATAATTCTTTCTTTCGGGAATTGCGAAAAGGGTTTTGGCAATTTTCAAAAACATTGTGATCACCTTTATTCGTTTCGTCCTAGCCTTCCTGCCCTACACCTTCCCTTTTCGGGCACCATTCAAACCACTATCTACTTTCCATGAAAATGTTTTAGGCGTTTTCGCAAGGTTGTAGACACTGTCCAAAGTTGCCGCGCATATGCTGGAATGAGGTGATTGTGATGAATTTTCGTTGGAAGTATAACCCCACGTATTTACGGATTAAATACGGTTGCAAACAGGTGCTGTTTCCGCTTTTGGTTTTTCAGTTTGTCCGAACGGTTGTGTTTCCTACCTCTTTTGATGTCATCCTTCTCGGTTTGCTAGCCATGCTCTACGTTGCCATCACTCTTGAATGGTTATAAAAAAGAAAAACAACGCCCCACGCGGTGAGACGTTGCTCGTTAAAAGGCTTGCTGGACCCAACGATGCAGGCGCATCAGGCGGTCCATATCTTTTTCAAAACGTTGGACAGCGTAAAACTCGCTCCACTCGCGGGGATGATGATAATAAATATCCAAGTCCCGCATGATCCTCTCCGGGTAGGACAGAAACGAAGCCATCAGTTCAATTTCTTCCGGTTGCAGCGGAAATATCTCGGCGTAGCGATGAAATAGTTGCGAAGCCCCTGCCTCATCCCCCGCCATTTGAAAATAAGTACGATAAAATAGTGTTAAATCACGCACTGGTGTATCAAAGCTGGCACGATCAAAATTAAGCAGCCGTCCTTTTCCCGATCGATCTGGCACAACATGTTCTGGATTCGGGTTACCATGGATCAGCGATAAGCGAAAATGAGCATGTGTCTCATGGCGTTCTCGCCAATCGGTCAACAAGTCTGTCGCTGTTTGGGCCATTTCCTCAATAAACTCCTTGTTTGCCAAAAACACCAGATCAAAAGGGGAAGGATATTTGCGTTCCTGGGCAAGGGTTGCCGCCTTATTCATTTGGTCTTGCCAATATTGCCAACGGTTAAGCAAGGAGTCGACAAGTGGCTCTACCTGTCTCGGATCATCGTAGCGATAGTTTTGTGTCAGTTGATGAAGCTCCGCCAAACGCTCCAAGGCAGGGGGCGCCCAAGACAAGGGCTGTTCGGCCCACTCCTCGCTTCCTGGCTGCCAGGGGGTTACGTAAAAGGCAGTGCTACCCTGTTGAACAAACGGATCATCGTATTTCGTGTACGTAAAAGGAACGGCCCCATCCCATCCGCGGTGCTGCAATTGACGCAGCATATCGCTGATAAAAATAAGACGTTGAGCAGGTATTTGCGCTCGTTTGCATACGAAGGAGCCGTAGGGAGTCGTCGCCTTAAATACATTTGGTTCCTTTAAAACGTCAATGCTCTGGGCATACATGTCATACTCTTTGAACAAAGGAGCAATCTCATCATACCGACTCATAGACTCCCTCCCTCCTCGAACGCTCGGCCCGCTCTGCAATATGCCGGAGCAGCAAGTCAACAGATTGTTGGCTCTTCAAGGCGTGCTCAATACCAGTGATCGACGCTTCTTGATCCAGCGATACGCGTTTCACGTACGATTCGATACTCCTGTACACTTCACGAGGACGAGCCATAAAGGCGAGTATCAACGAATAGTTTCCATAGGTGAGTGGCTTGATCTCTTCATAGCCGTCAAAAAAAGCGTCAATCTGCTCCATATCCTTATGGGTTAAAAAGTGATCGCGCAAAAAGGTGGCAACGTCGCGTTGCTGGACAGAAATCACCGGCCTGAAAAAGCCTCTCAAGTACAGCTTCCCGTTTATCATTCCCCAGTTGTCACGCAAAAGGTCCCGATGGGATACAGCGACAGCCTCCGGAGTAATTCGCTCATGGGAAAGCATCGCAGCGGAACGGTCCATTCTTTGCAGCATAGGGGTCATGAGTTCCGATACCCAACGATTTTCCTTAGAATCCCGCCCAGATTTGGCTCGAAATGATTCGACCAGCTCTTTGGCGCGTCTTCCTTTTTCTTCTACTTGCTGCATTTCCTGTTTGAGCAAATCACGTCCGGACAGTAAAGGACTTTCCTGCTGAGACTGATGCATCATCGCGATCACGCGTCCACATTGCCTCGCAATGTCTTGGCCGGGCTGATAGTCTTCGAATTGTCGGTGATGGTCGGTCATAGTAACGCCGCGTTTACCCAAGATCAAAAATGGCTTGGTGTCTCTCGTCCGAATAAACCGCTCCACTTCTCGAAACCCCTGACGAGCCAGTCGTTCGCGCCAGGCAAACGACCAGCGCATCACATCTACACGCGGCCAAACGTGGAGTTCTTTGGGGCCCCGGTTTGTCTCCAGTAAATAGCAATCATCAAGGGGCGTAATTCGGATTACGCGCGCCCGATATTGCTGGCAAACCTCGGAGAGATCAATTTTATCCACGGTCCCCCACTCCTCTATTGTGGGATGTACAAAATCTGCCCTGCTACAAGCTGGTCGGAAGCTAATCGGTTTACTTCCACAATTTTGGAAACAGGCAAGGAGTATCGTTGTGAAATTTGCTCTAACGTCTCATCTCTTTGAATAATGCACATTTTCAGCTGACTGGAACGCTCTTCTTTTCTCCGAACAAACGACGTGAGGTTTTGCATGGCCTCCATCGTAGAAGGGCTTGCATTCGCCGCAGACCCATGTCGCGAAGAGCTAGATGAAGATTCCGCCTCCAGCGCCATCGCTTCCTGTTTGGCACGACTCGCTTGTGAGAAGATGGAAGTAATGTTCACGCTGCTTTTTTCTTCCTGGGAGGGTTTCCCTGAAATCGCCACTCGCACTTCTACATCTTCCGCGGCAGCCTCTGTTTGTGCAACGACTAGTTCTGCTTCTTGCTCAGGTTCTGGCGCGGATACACCACTGGCTTCCACCGCTTCTTGCACTGCTTCCTGCGGCACTGCTTCCTGCAGCTCTGCTTCCTGCAGCTCTGCTTCCTGCAGCTCTGCTTCGACAGACGAACCAGTAGATTCATTGGAAACTTGCTGGTATGCGATTGCCTGTTGATCGTGTATAGCCAGTATAGGCTCCTCAAGTCCTTGCTCTTTTTCGGCAATTTCCCTCATCTGCTCTTGCTCATCTGCCAATACTGTCTTCTCGGAATAGGAGTCAGAAGAATCGTACGAAGAAGATTGTTTGGAATCGAAGTCATACGAAATAGGAGCAGTCTCCCAGGACTCCGGAGGATGGGACTGTGTCACTTCCAGCACATCACCGTATTGCTCGTGGTATTCACCTTCATCGGATTGAGCAATAGCCGGAGTGTCGAACATGGAAGGAGATTCGGTTGATTCATAGGATGCTGGCAATGCCTGCCGCTCCAATTCCTCCTCCAGTGCAGTCAGCTTTTGATCGATGTCATCGAGGGACGTCTGTTCCGTAAATTCTTGCCCATCATCCCCAGCAGCGAAGGTGTATTCCCATGCGTCTTCGCCTGGACTGGCAGCCTGTGTTTCAATCTGCTCCGCTTTTTCAGCTCTATCCCCAAGGACGATTCCCAAAATCTTCAGATCCGCATCGATTAGCATTTGATGTGGTGATTCCAGTTTGTAGTCAAAGCTGTCCACAATTGCGTAGATGTCTCCGATCTCGGTAATCCGATCCAATGGAATGGTAATGTTTAACGGAATGCGATGACCGATCTGTTCCTCCCAGCCATAAAAGGCTTGATCCGATGCTTCCTGGCGAAAGGGGGTAAAAGTCATGGCCTCAACCAGAGATTCTCCTTCGCCGCCTGTCGCTTCTGCGGCTTCCCTGATTGGCTCGTACTTCCCTACTAATTGCAAGCAACCCGTGATCGAGATGTAGGAATCGTTTTCCAACACCTCCACATCTGGAACCAATTCCAGCTCTTGCAATTCACCTATTCCAGCTCTATCGGATGAGAGGAAAATGGTCTCCTTGATGGCAAAAGAGAGTTGCCCATCCTGTAATGCCATTCGTGCTCCTCCTTTCAAGTGCAGGACATTTCCCTATACTATATGGACAGGACGAGCCGTTTAGCACCGAAAAAAAAGGAAAAACCGGGGGTATCTATCTCCCCGGTTTTACAGACGCAATCCATTCTGCTATTGCTTTTTTCCCCTGATCGATACAATCTGGTACACCTACGCCACTGTACGACGCACCTGCCACGATTACACCAGGGAGTTTTTCTTTTAGCTGATTGTTCACATCCTGCACCCAAGCCTGATGTCCGACAACATATGGTATGGCATTTTGCAAGCGTGATACGTTATAAAAATCCGGCTCTGCTCGAATCGTCATAATCTTGCGCAGATCGCGGAGGACAACCTCCAGAATTTCCTCGTCTGTCTGCTCCATGAAGGATTGCTCTCCTGCTCTCCCTACAAAGCTGCGCAGCAAGGCTTTGTTTTTCGGCGTCGTATGCGGCCATTTTCGATGCGCCCACGTACATGCGGTAATTTTTGCGCCAGAATTCCGCGGTACAATAAATCCTGTCCCTTCCATCCCTAAATCAATGGCTGACTCTGGAAAAGCCATCGCGATGGTTGCAACCATATGCGGCTTCGCTTGTGGCAGGGTAGGAACTTGTACATAAGGACGGAACAATGGCTCTGCAACAGCATGTGGTACGGTAAACAGTACCGTATCCGTCTCCATCGTTTCTCCATTTTTCAATACCAAGGTGTACTTCCCGTCTGGCCGTTTCACCAGTTCTTTGACACCGGTATTCTTCGAGATGACTTCTTCAGGCAAGCTCTTCTCGATTGCCTCAACAAAAGACTGCAAGCCGTTCTTCAACGTCAGGAAGATGCCTTTTGGCTTTCCTTGCGTTTTGGCTTGCGGGCGAGAATGCTTCATCGCTAAAATCAGGCTGCGATGTTGTCTCTCCATTTGGGCGAATTGAGGAAAACTCGCAAGCAAGCTGAGATTGTCGAGATCCCCAGAGTAGACACCGGACAATAAGGGCGCTATAAGATTATCAATAACTTCATTACCTAGCCTACGCCGGAAAAAGTCACCCACAGAGATATCGCCGTCTCCTTTTGAGGCAGGAAGAACGAGATCCAGAGCGGCTCGAAGCTTGCCTGGCCAAGAAATGAGATCAGTCGTGACAAAAGGCATGACCTTTGTCGGTACACCCATGACCGCCCCTTCTGGTATAGCCTTCAGGCGATCCTGATGCCAAATATAAGCTTGGCCTGTACTGTTGCGAACGAGATCATTCGCAAGCCCCAAGTCCACTGCCAGCCCAGCCGCACTTGTTTTCCGTTCGAGAAATGAATCGGGACCTTGCTCAATTACAAATCCTTCGTGACGCCATGTCTTGATTTTCCCACCAAGTCGTCCTTGCTCTTCAAGCAGTTGAAAACGGATGGGCAGGCCTTTTGCTTCGATTTCCTTTTGTAAGTAAAAAGCAGCGGCCAACCCTGTGATGCCGCCGCCTATAATCGTAATATGATAGGTATTATCGCTCATATGATCGATCCCCTAATTCGCCAGCTTCTTTCCGACTGCATCAGCCAGACAGGAAATGAACGCAGGTCTGGCGTTAGGCATCGGTGGACGATAGTAATGTACCCCTAGCTCATCTGTAACCGCTTTGCATTCCACATCATTATCAAACAGAACTTCCAAATGCTCCGCAATAAATCCGACAGGACAGTAAACAAATGCTTGGTAGCCTTTTTCTTCGTACAGCTCTCTGGTCAAATCCTGTACATCTGGTCCCAACCACGGATCAGGTGTATTTCCGGCGCTTTGCCATCCGATTGCATAGGAAGCGATCCCTGCTTGCTCGGCAATGAGCTTTGCGGTCTCTTCCAGTTGCATCGGGTACGGATCACCAGACTTCAAGATTTTTTCCGGCAGGCTGTGAGCGGAGAAGATCACGACTGCTTGTCCACGCTCTTCATCCGTCATCGTAGCAAATGTCGCTTGAATAGCATCTGCCCAATATCCGATGAAGCCTGGTTCCAAATACCAGCTCTCAATGCTGTGGATGACAGGTCCGCCGATTGCCGCGGAATGCTCCTGTGCTCGTCCATTGTATTCTTTAACACTGTAGCTGGAATAATGAGGCGCCAGAACAAGACTGATCGCTTCCGTAATTCCATCGCGTTTCATTTGCTCTACTGCGTCTTCGACAAACGGAGCGATATGCTTCAAGCCAAGGTACCCTACAAATTCACGGTCTGGGTAGCGTTTGTTCATTTCCTGCTCGAGAGCGCCCACCTGCTCATCCGTAATGTCTGCAAATCGATTCAATCCATCTACAGCCTCGTAACGCGCCATCAAATCATCGAGCAGTTCTTGCGGTGGCTTACGACCACGGCGAATGTGCGTATAATATGGTTCAATCTGTTCAGGACTGCGTGGCGTTCCATACGCCATTAACAAGAGTCCGATCTTCTGCTTTGACATGTAAGCGCCCCTCCTGATTAGACGTCCCTTTTGTAACTATGGATGAACTTCGTCAGTTGTTGCAGTGTTTCTACTTTCGCGTCAGGGAATACGCCGTGTCCCAGATTGAAAATGAAGCCTGGCTGTTTTGTGCCTTCATCCAAAATTTCCTTCGCCTTCGCTTCGAGCTTCTCCCAAGGAGCCAATAGCAGCGTTGGGTCCAAATTGCCTTGCAGCGTCTTCGTCACACCCATTTCACGAGCTGTTGTAATCGAAGTACGCCAGTCCAGACCAACCACATCAACAGGCAAGCGGTTCCAATCCATCAAAAGATGACCAGCGCCGATACCAAAATAGATCGTTGGCACGCCAGTATCTTTTAGCGCGTTGAAGATACGCGTCATGACTGGTGTAATGTACTCGCGGTAATCTTCGTCATTCAATGCACCAACCCACGAATCAAATACTTGCACAGCTTGTGCGCCTGCTTTGATTTGCGCTTTGAGGTAGGTGATCGTCATATCGCCCAGTTTTTCCATCAGCGCCTGCCAAGCAGCTGGCTCAGTATACATGAAAGCTTTTGTCTTATGATAGTGCTTGGAAGGGCCGCCTTCGATCAAATAGCTAGCCAGTGTAAATGGTGCACCTGAAAAGCCGATCAATGGAACAGATAATTGCTGACGCAAAATTTTAATGGACTCAAGAATGTACGGCACATGTGTTTCCGGATCGAGCTCAAGCAGACGCTCAACATCCTTCAAGGATTCGATTGGGTTTGCGATTACAGGACCGATCCCCGATTCGATATTCACATCCACGCCAATCGGTTTTAGTGGCGTCATGATGTCTGCAAACAAGATTGCAGCGTCAACACCCAATTGCTCAACGGGCAGACGTGTCACTTCCGCGCAAACTTCCGGTATGTAGTTCATTTCAAAAAAGCTATGCTTCGCGCGGATGGCGCGGTATTCTGGCTGATAACGCCCTGCCTGACGCATGTACCAGACCGGAACATGCTCTGTCGCTTCACCGCGACATGCTTTCAAAAACGTATCGTTAAAAGTTTTTGCGGTCATGAATAAACCTCGCTTTGCACAATTATGTCTCCTTCAATATGATACCATTCGTCATTCGACAAGTAATGTCTCTTTTGTGTCAAAATCTTTTCGTTTCTCTCATTTCCAATCCTATCCATCAGTGTTTCCAAAATTCTCCTATTGAATGCGAACGTCTCCACTAGAACTCCGCACAGTCATTTTGGGTCCACCTGATCCAATCGATGCCTTCACATTGTATTCCTCGTCCTTTTCAAAGGTAAGGTTAGACCAGCTGGTTTCGATGGAACCTGTATCTGTCGTAACTTCCAGCTGTGCCGCAGCAGGCTCCTTGGCTACTGTCACTCGAATATCCCCCGTATCCGTTCGAATGGAAACGTCATGGGTCAGCTCAGGCATTGTCAGTTTATCAATCTCGCCTGTGGAGCTTTCGATTACAACGGCCGAGCGAACATTCGCCAGATTGATATCACCTGTAGCTGTCTGGACGTCAAGCGCTTCTCCTTCATAGCCCGACACGTTCACATCTCCATTGCCGGTGGAGATTTTCGTGTTCTTTGCACGCAGCATTCCACTCTTGATATCCCCTGTCATCGTTTCAAGCTGGACGCTCTCATACACTTTTTCTGGCAGGAAGAGCTCCAGCTTTACCTTCCCGTTTCGAGGATAAAACATATTAACATGAGGGCGTTCACGAAGTTCTACGAGCAGCGTACCATCTGGTGAGACTAAACTCCGAAAGTCCAGTCGCTCCTGCTGTTGTTCGGATACTTCCCCGACCATCCGTACGCTCGCTTTTGGTTGCTTGCTTGCCATGATTTCCACATCAGCCGCTTCCGTCAGCAACTCAATCGCTTTTACCTCTTGTTCGATCACCCGCTCTTCATTGACTTGTTTTAACGAAAAGGAGAAATTTTCTTGCTTCGTAAAGAGCCAGATGATTCCACATATACCGATGATGAATAAAAGAAGACTTATGCCAAAGAGTCTTTTTCCCAAATTTCGCATCTCATTTCCCCCTGATCATCTTCACGTTGAACTGGAGATAACGCAAGAACTGGCGATACAGCCATTTCGTCAATCGCAGCAAGCCGATGGCAAACATTCCGCCCAATCCTACGGAAACCATACTGGAGAACAACAAGAAAAGTCGCTCTTGAGAGGGGGCAGGAATCCCGTAATCCAAAAATATTCCTACTGGCGCGACCAATAGCGCAGCAGTCATCGCATACAACCCCATCAATATGCCGATCAGGCCTAAAAATGGCCCCAAAACGAAGACGAGATTGAAAAATCCCAAGCTGATCGTCGCGACAATCGCTCTCGTCATATTCCCTACCGATGCGTTGGACTGTGCCTGATCAATTCGGTAGCCAGCCAAAAGCTCGCGTGCCACTAGCTTCGGACTTCCCAATCCTTCCGCAATTTCGTGCTCCGTCTTTCCTTGTTTCATTCCCAAGAGAAAATGCTCTGTATAATCGGCAAGGATGTCTAAGCGTTCTTTATCGGGCAAAGCGCTAAGCAAAGCATTTAACTCATCCATAAACTCACGCCTTGTCATATCCGAGTCCCTCCTCTATGATCTCATTTACCCCGCGGTTAAATATTCGCCACTCCAAAACGAGGTCATTCATGTATTGACGGCCGCGATTTGTCAGCTGGTAATATTTCCGTGGGGGTCCCTCTTGTGATTCCGCCAAATAGGTCGTAAAAAATCCTTCCTGAGTCAAACGGCGAAGCAAGGGGTAAACCGTTCCTTCAGAGATATGGAATTTTTCTGAGATGCTTGCAACCAGTTCGTAGCCGTATCTGTCCTGCTTAGCTGTCAAGACGAGAACACACAGCTCCAGAACCCCTTTTTTAAACTGTACGTTCATCAACATCACCCATGTCAAAGCTTACCAAAGGGCTACTATATATTGCAAGGTACTTCATAATAAAAGATGGACAGGGAGGTTTTTCTCCACCCCTGTCCGGTCAAACCTTATTTTTTTACTTCAACAATGCGGTTTTCTACTTTTGGATTGACCGTTTTACGCTTGATCAGGCCTTCCTCCACAATGCTGTACATGGACAAGCCTGTGTTGAAGAATGGCTTTTTCAACGATTCGTAACCATCTCCACCTGCTGCCAGGAAGTCGATCGTTGCCAATTTATACGTTTTGGTCAGGTCAAGCGGCTTGTCGCCAACTTTTACTTCTACTACGCGCTCGCCAGCGGGCTTGGATGGGTTGTACGTGAAGCTCATGCCGCTTACTTGCGGGAAGCGTCCTGCTCCCTCTTCTACCTTGCTCACGCCGTTTTCGAGGGCTTTCTTCAACTCTTCGCCTGTTACTTCTACGACCGCCAGTGTATTGTTCTCGAATGGCAGGAGCGTGTACAGACCTTTTTTCGTGATATCGCCTGCTGGCAGCTGTGTACGGATTCCACCGCCGTTCGCCAGTGCTACATCTGCCTCATAGCCTTTGATGGACTGCGTGCGCTCCAGCATGATATCTGTGATCAGGTTACCTACGTTTGTTTCCTTCGTACGGACCAGTGCACGGTCGCCATCGAGTGGCACTTCGGATTTCGCAATGACAACATTCATTACCGTATCGATCTTGCTCACGATTTCTTTTACCATCTTGTCTACTTCTGGATCAGCCACAACCGCTTCATCGTACTCTTTCAAACCGCCGCTGAATGCTACCAGTTCTTTGCCGAGGTAGTAGAGGTCAGCGCGTCCGAGAGACTTGCCGTACTCCCAGTCTTGTACGATGTACGTGCCGTTTACGAGTTCAGGTGCTTTCAGCGGAGTATGGGAGTGACCGCCAACAATCAGGTCAATGCCAGGAACGTTTTTCGCGATTTCACGGTCTACGTTCACTCCGATATGGGAAACAACAATCACGTGATCTACTTCTTTTTTCAGCTCAGGTACAAGTAATTTTGCCACTTCTACCGGGTTTTTGAATGTCAGTCCTTTTACGTTGTCAGGGTGAGTCAATACAGGTGTGTCTTCCGCTACGAAACCGACAAAGGCGAATTTCTTCCCGCCAATCTCTGCTTTGAAAACAGGTGGCAGCAATTCTTTTCCATCTGCCTTGAACACGTTAGCAGAGATGACTGGATGCTCGAGCATGTCACGCAGCTTGAGCAATTGCTCATAACCGAAGTCAAACTCGTGGTTACCTGCAGCCATTACGTTGTAGTCGAGGCTGTTGAGGATCGGAACAACAGATTCGCCTTTGAATTGGTTCACGAAAACGGTACCTTGGAAGGTATCACCAGCGTCCAAGAGCAAGAAGTTTTCGTTCTCTGCACGCCATTCCTTGAGCAAGGTTGCGATTTTGGCAAAACCGAATTCTTTCTGGTTCTTGTCTTCTTGAATATGACCGTGTGTATCGTTGGTATGGGCAATCGTTACATGTGTGGTAGCCGCATCACCCAATGCTTGGAAAAATTCACCGCGCGTTACAGTCGCCTTGTTGTCGAGCTTCACTTTGTAGCCAAGTTTGTCAGCCATTTGTGTAAGCTTGGCAGATGTTACCGCTTGCGCAGGGTTTTTATAGTCGTCTTGTGTGAGAGCACCTTGGCTCTTTGCCCATTCGAAGTAAGGAGTAGACCAATGAGCACCTTTAGCGGCAGCTCCCACTTTTGCCTCTTTCAATTTGGAGAAAACAACAGTAGCTTCTGCGAGAGTCACAGCTCGATCCAAAGCAAGATCGCCATTTTGACCCGCTGATACAATTGCCTTTTTCACCATCCAGTCAACGTGCTGTACGGGATGCAAGGGTGCTGCAAAAGCTGAGGAAGACATCAGCGATGCAAAAACGATGGATGCAAATGCTGTCATCGTAATTCGACGTGCCTTTTTCATGTGTATTTCCCCTCTCGTCTATGTATAAATAAATAGGATAACGTTTTCATTATAGCAAAATTTGCTAGGACTATGGTGTGATTATTGTTTACTTTCTGTTTAGAAAGCTCTTGAAGGCCTCTGCCATTTTCTCTGGTGCCTCTACCATGCCCATATGCCCAACATCAGGCAACAGCACTTGCTCGACGTTATTTTTATCTACTGTAAAAGTTTTTTCAGAAGGAATGATCTGGTCCTCTGATCCTGCGACTAATAGCACAGGCAAGGTCGTTTCTTGCAGCACATGATTGCGATCTGCTCGATCACGCATGGCGATTAATGTTTGGATGGCTCCAACCGGGCTCGTCGCAAAACCGATCTCTTTTGCTAGCTGGACTTCTTCTCTCAACGTGTCGATATGGGAAGGTGCGAACAGCTTCGGTACGAGGGCTTTGATAAACGGCTCCATTCCATTTTGGCGGATGTTGTCTGCGCCTTTATCGCGATTGGCTTTGGCAGCGTCGTCATCCGGATATGGCGTCGAATGGACCAAGCCAAAGCTCGCCAGCTTGTCCGCGTATTGATTTGCAAACGCCAGGGTCACATACCCACCGAGCGAATGTCCAAACAGATGAATCTTCGCTAAACCCAGCTCATCTACAAGCAAAGCCAGATCGTCTGCAAAGCGCTCGATCGAATACGGTTCATCAGGCGCCGAGCTGTTGCCATGACCACGCAAATCGATTGCAATGACATGATGCGTTTTAGACAGGAGCGGCACTAGCTTATGCCAGTAAGCTGAACTCCCGCAAAAACCGTGGATCAAAACAAGCGATTCCCCCGCTCCTTCTTCTACATAGGCTATTTTGATGCCGTTACTTAGTTGGACTTCCTTTTTCATCGAATCATACTCCTTTATTGTTTGTTAAATTTCTTGTCAAGAAGCGCTACGACCCGTAGGATTGGAAAATAACCCTTGTTCCAAAAACATGAAAGAGGTGCAGCTAGTAGATGGTATACCCAAAAACAGGTTCCGTGATCGTCAAAGACGGCAGAGAAATGACGTACACGCACATTCAGGCAAATCAGACGCCATCTCGCTCCGTCTGTTTTTTCTTTCCCGGAGCCAGCTATTCGTTCGACAGGCCTTATCTGTATTATTCTACCATGCTTTTTTTGAGCAAACAGATCGATCTCGTCCATGTGCACGCTGTGTATGGAAAAGACATTCCCGATTTCGAAACCAGCTCATTCGCAAAACGCAGCGCTTGGATCAGCGAGGATATGCAAACGGCTGTCTCCCAAGTACTAGATCAGCAGGAGTATGAACGTGTTTTCTTTCTCGGGAAATCACTCGGAACGGTTCCCATTGTATGCTCTTTGCTCAAGGAACCTCATTTTTCCCGTTCGTCTGCGATCCTGTTGACTCCGTTGCTGAGGGAGGATTTGGTCGTGGCAGACTTGCTTGCGCTGGAGCAAAATGTCTTTCTCGTCTCAGGAACTGCCGATCCCCACTACCATCAGCCTACTCTCGAAAGAATCATTACTTCCAAACCAAATATTCATCAGTATCTGCCACAAAACGCAAAGCACTCCCTAGACATCGGTCTGCAGGTTGACCTTTCCTTACAAGTCTTACAGTCTATCATGGATGAACTGGGTTGTTTTTTGGACAAGTCGCTGGACATTTAAGCAAAACGCTTCGATACCCGCTTTAACGCTTTTTTCATTTGCTTGCGTCTGCATTGCAACACTTTTTGGATGAATTTTTTTTCGGACTTTTTCAAACACCCTTTCGGTACCCGTTTGATCGCTTTTTTGATTTCTGAAGTAGGCAAAGATTGGATTTTTTTCACCATCTTGTCAAGCTGTTTTCGGTTTTCCCGCGTGAACCGCTTCAATCCGTAGGGAATTCGTTGCTTCTTTTTGTCTCCGGTATGCAAGCAAAATTTGTATGCTTTTTTACAGGAGAACTTTTTCTTTGCTTTGCGAAGATTCCATTTATCAGGATTGCCAAACAATGATATGCCGTGATCGATGCCATACCATTTGTATTTCTTCCATGATTTTCTTCGGTAGAGAATCAAGTTGCGATTCGAACGGTCTGGGTTAAGAATCCATGCATCGAAAGCCACCAAACGTGCTAATTTTTTGGCATTCTTGATATACTTTTGCGGTTTTTTCTTTACGTAAGACTTCGCCTTTTTCCAAGGAATAACCTTCCTGGCATTGGCTTTGACAGAGACAAGACCGCGCTTAATATACCCTCGTGGTCCTCTAACACGAGCCTGTAATACTTTTGCAACGGGTAACCCGAGTTTTTTGGCCAAGTATGCAGCGATGTATTCGTTCGCGACTAGAATGCGATAACTCTTGCGATGATGTGCCCGGACATTCGATTTAAAGTATCCTTTCCGATTTTTCCGTTTGCGAACAATCCAAATCAACCGACCGTAACGCTTGCGCAAGTGCTTTCGATAACGCCATTTCAATTTCACCACACTTGTCACCCCTGTCCTGTTTTTTACAGTATACGAGTCTGGATTCCAATTGGTGAAACCAAACAGCCAACACCTCCCGCATTTGGGTTTAAAAGGTGTTGGCCGTTTAGAGGTGCTGCTTCGCTGTTCCTTTACCGAAGCGGGATTAAAATTTCGTACGCGTTCTCGACCCAAGCAGACTCATGCACAGAAGGAACGTACCGTTGATCGTAGCGCTCCATTCGAAGAGCATGCTCATCTACCTGATGGTCGCTTCCGTTGAGCCAACCAAACAAACTGTGATACGTGTTTTGGACCTGTTCTATTGGACCTGTGTGGGTAAAGCGGGCATATGTCTTCGCTGGAATGGTGAAACCCACCATGCCCTCAGGAATATGCTCAAAACGCTCTACCTCTACCACAATGTACTCGGTATACATTTGGTACGTCCGATTCTCGGCGCTGATGTCGTAACGAACATCTGGTGAAATCACGAGAGGAATCTCATCCTGACGCTTCAAAAAAGTCTCCCAAAGTTTGGGCATGTATTCGACAAGCATCGGAAAAGAACCGGAGAAGCTAAGCCCAATCAGATGTTTTTGCGGTACGTGAACAATCGTCCCTTCCATCTCTCCACCTCATTCATCTGCATTTTCCCTCGTATTTTGACAGGAGGTGGAAAAATCCTGCAAGAATCAAAAAAAAGCACCTCCCGCCAAATAAGACAGGAAGTGCTTTCTCCTTTTCGTTGCTTTTATTCAAACGCTTTTTTCACCGCTTTGTAGCTTGCTTCAATCGTCCGTTCGATATCTTCATCAGTATGAGCCAGGGAAACGAACATACCCTCAAACTGGGAAGGCGGGATCATGATGCCTTCCTCCAGCAGATAGCTAAAGTACGCTGAGAAACGCTCCAGGTCGGATGTTTTCGCTGTTTCGTAGTTGATAACTGGCGTCTCTGTGAAAAACAGACAAACCATGGAGCCTACGCGATTGAGCGTGTGCGGAATGCCCAGCTTCTTGGCATTGTCAGCCAAGCCTTCAGCCAAACGAGCAGACATCTTCTCCAAGCGCTCGTACGCGCCTGGTTTGCTGAGCTCTTGCAAGGTAGTCAAGCCAGCAGCCATCGCCAAAGGATTTCCTGACAGCGTACCTGCCTGATAGATTGGTCCTGCCGGAGCCACTTGCTGCATGATCTCCCGTTTGCCGCCGTATGCACCTACTGGCAAGCCACCGCCGATGACTTTCCCCATCGTTGTCAAATCCGGAGTAATGCCGTACAGCTCTTGTGCGCCGCCCAATGCTACACGGAAGCCAGTCATGACTTCATCGAAAATCAGCAGTGTCCCATGCTTCTCCGTAATTTTACGCAGTCCTTCGAGGAAGCCTGGCTGTGGAGGAACGACTCCCATATTGCCGCCGATTGGCTCCACAATAACTGCTGCCAGATCATCGCCAAACGCTTCAAATGCCAGTTTGACGCTTTCCAGATCATTGTAAGGAACCGTTATCGTGTTGTGTGCTGTTCCTTCAGGTACGCCTGGGCTGTCTGGAAGTCCTAGTGTAGCCACTCCGGAGCCTGCTTTGATCAACAGGCTGTCAGCATGTCCATGGTAGCAGCCTTCGAACTTCATGATTTTGTTGCGTCTGGTATAGCCACGCGCGAGGCGCAGAGCGCTCATCGTCGCCTCTGTACCGGAGTTCACCATGCGCACGACTTCTACAGATGGCACGATCTCACAAACGAGCTTTGCCATTTCTGTTTCCCGCTCAGTCGGTGCGCCGAAGCTCGTTCCAAGCGTAGCCACTTCCGTAATTGCTGCAAGGACACGCGGATGCGCATGACCCAAGATCAATGGACCCCACGAGCCGATGTAGTCAATATAGCTGTTTCCATCCACATCAAAAATGCGGGAGCCTTCTCCTTTTGCGATGTAAACAGGATTGCCTCCAACGCTCTTAAAGGCACGTACCGGACTGTTTACTCCGCCTGGTATGTAATGCTGTGCTTCTGCAAATAACTGAGTAGATTTTTCTCTATTCATCTCGTGCTCACCTCGCCAGCCATTTTGCAACATCTTTTGCATGGTACGTAATGATCATATCTGCACCTGCTCGCTTGAAGCCAACCAGTGTTTCCATGACGATACGCTCTTCATCGATCCAGCCATTCAGCGCTGCCGCTTTTACCATGGAATACTCGGCACTCACATTGTAAGCCACGATCGGCAGGTTGAAGTTCTCACGCAGACGAAGAACCATGTCCATGAAGGCAAGGCCTGGCTTCACGATCAAGAAGTCCGCGCCTTCTTTTACATCGGAAGCTGCCTCGCGCAGACCTTCACGTGCATTGGCCGCGTCCATTTGGTAGCTTTTGCGATCGCCAAATTGTGGAGTCGAGCCTGCGGCATCGCGGAACGGCCCGTAGAAAGCAGAAGCGTATTTCACCGCATAGGACATGATCGGAATGTGCTCAAAGCCAGCCTCGTCCAAAGCTTCACGGATGGCAATCACGAAACCGTCCATCATGTTGGAAGGTGCAATAATATCTGCTCCAGCTTTTGCTTGGGAAACGGCGGTCTGACCCAAAAGCTTCAATGTTTCATCATTCACGACTTCCCCTTCGTGAATGACACCACAGTGGCCATGATCGGTGTATTCACACAGGCATGTATCCGCAATCACGATCATTTCCGGATGGGCTTCCTTGATCAGACGCATCGCCTGCTGGGTAATCGCATCATCATTGTACGCCTCTGTTCCGCATGCGTCTTTATGCGTGGGCACCCCAAACATCAAAACAGCTTGAATTCCCAGCGCTACGATTTCCTTCATCTCTTCGGCCAGTGTGTCCAAGGAGAGCTGATACACGCCTGGCATGGACGGAATCTCATTCTTAATTCCGGTTCCTTCCACTACGAACAACGGATAAATCAAGTCTTCCACCCGTACGTGGTTCTCCCGCACCAGATTGCGCATAGCCGCGCTTTTGCGAAGACGGCGATGACGGTCAAATGATTGTGCCATGTCGATTCCCTCCCAGATTCTCTATAATAGCTGCTAGTAATCCTTCCACGGTGTACTCACTCGCTACCGCATGAACAGAAAGCCCGTTTTGTTTTGCTGTGTCTGCCGTTATTGGTCCGATACAGGCTATCTGAACGTGCTTGAGCCAGTCTAACGATGCATAGGGCTCCATCGCTGCCATGAAATGCGTCACCGTTGAAGAGCTGGTAAACAAGATAATATCGATGAGACCTTGCTGTAGCTTTTCCGCTGCCTCTGGAGCATGCTCTGCATCAATGACAGTGTGATATACATCTACCTCTGTCACAGCTAGCCCCAAGCGAGCCAACTCCTTTGGAAGTGCCTTGCGGGCGATATCTGCACGAGGCAGCAGAACGCGCTGACCAGGGAGAAGCTGATCATACAAGCTCGACAGCAAGCCCTCTGCCACGTAATCAGACGGGATGACAGCTACTTCGAGCCCGTGATGCTCGAGCTCCTTGGCCGTCTTCGGACCGACCGCAGCAATTTTACCAGTGAACGCTTCAAGTCCTACCCTGATCTCGCGCATGCGCTCCAAGAAGAAGCGCACGCCATTCACACTCGTGAACACCACCCAGTCGTATGTTGGCAACTGGGTGATGGCTTCGTCGAGCTTTGCAGTGTTTGTCGGCGGCATCATTTTTAACAGGGGAAATGCGTACGCTTCTCCACCTAACCGCTCGATATGTTCAACGAGCTCGCGAACTTGATTTCTTGCCCGCGTGACCATGATGCACTTGCCAGTCAGCGGCTTGTGCGATCCGTGGACAATCATTGCTCATTCTCCCGCAATACTTGCGCAAGTACGTCTCCCGCTCCTTGCGCCAGGAGAGCTTCCGCCACTTGAATGCCCAGCGCTAACGGATCTTGGCCAGTCGCCGTGTTTTTGAACATTTGCTTCCCATCTGGGGAGCCAACCATTCCGGTCAAAGTAATTTCATTGTTCTCTCCAACTGTCGCGTATGCGCCAATCGGCACCTGACAGCCGCCTTGGAGCTTGTGCAGGAAGCTGCGCTCTGCAGTTACCGCCAAACGAGTCGGCGCATCATCCAGCTGCTTCAAGAGAGCGAGTGTCGCCTCATCGTCTGCACGGCATTCGATGGCAAGCGCACCTTGACCGACTGCTGGCAAGCTGATTTCAACAGGCAGGAACTGCGAGATGTCCCCTTCAAAATTCACGCGCTCAAGTCCAGCCGCAGCGAGGATGATCGCATCAAAATTACCTTCCGCAAGCTTACGCATGCGAGTATCAATATTTCCGCGAAGAGATTCAATCTGAATGTCAGGGCGATGTGCGAGAATTTGTGCTGAACGGCGCAAGCTACTGGTCCCTACCAAAGCTCCTTGTGGCAATTCATCCAATGTCTTGCCGTCTTTGGAAAGCAGGACATCCCGGGGATCAACACGCTTCGGAATCGCGCCGATTACCAAGCCCTCCGGCAATTCAGCCGGCATATCCTTCAAGCTGTGCACGGCAAAATCGGTTTCCTTATCGAACAAGGATTGCTCGATTTCTTTGACAAACAATCCTTTTCCGCCTACTTTGGACAAAGTCACGTCGAGGATTCGATCGCCTTTTGTCACGATTTCATGCAATTCAAAATCAGCTTCAGGTGCGAACCCCTTTAGTTTATCAACGACCCAATTCGTTTGGGTGAGCGCCAATTTGCTGCGACGCGTTCCCACTTTCCATTTTCCCATGACAGCCTCCTTGATGAACAGCCCCTACCACCAGTCGTGAAATGTAGAAGTAGTGAAGCCTAAAAAATTGATAAGCAGTAACAAAAACGCCAGGACGTTCCACTGCGCAAGTCTGCGCATTTGCATCGTATCCCGATAGCGTTGGTACAGCCACAGCGAGTAAATCGCAACGACCAGCACGGAGAGCACTACTTTTGAATCTAGCAAAAATTTCTCCGGCAAAACCATTTTACCCCAAATGATCCCTAATACAATCGAAAGCAAGAGCATAGGCACACCCAGCATGTTCATTCGGTACGCGTAGCCTTCCAATTGATCGAGGCTAGGCAAACGTCTGAGCAACGGCGACCAGCGTCTTCCCTTGAGCATTTTGTGCTGGAGCAGGTACATGGCTGAGAAGATCATGGAGAGCGAGAACGCCCCGTAGCTGAACATGGCCAGTGTCACATGCGTCAGCAATAGCTCAGAGGTCAAGATGCTCGATACAGCTTCAATCGGTGTTTCCGGCAAAAACATCGACATGACGAGCACAACGAACCCGATAATATTAGTAAAAAAAACCAGCAAATCAATCCGAAAAAAATAGTGAATGGCAAGCGACAAGCCTACCAGCACCCATGAATAAAAAAAGAGCGTCTCAAACAGCGTAATGACTGGAAAATACCCCTTCATGACGGCTTGCGAGACAAAAAATGCGGTTTGCAAGGCCCAAACGACAACAAGCAACCCGAAAGCCAGACGATTGACTTTCCGGTTGCTTTGCAAGAAGTCGTTAAAATAGAAGAGAACACTTGCAGCGTAGAGAAAGATCGTCAAGTCGTAGATCCATCTCACCTCGGCCATGCACTCTCTCCCCCACTTTCCCAATCGGTTTCTAACAGTGCGGTTCAAAAAGTCGGCTTATTAGCACCGAGAAGATGGCGAGAACCGAACGAAGGAGGAGCGCAGTGTAGGTAATCTACATGAGCACCGGGCTTCGGAGGTGAACGCCATATTCGATGTCGAATTAGCTTTCTGAGCTACTTCGTGATCAAAAGACGACTTTTTGAACAACCTCTAGTAGCAGATAGATTGTCAGGTCAGCTTAGTCAGGGAACCGGGAAGCCAATACTTGCTCCCGAGAAGAAGATGTCTGTTTATTTTTATCGTTAGCCCAGATTGCCTCCTGTTCTTTTCGCTCCAGGATCTCCTCCAACGCAAACATTTTCTCGAAAATATCCAGTACTTCTTCCCCATCTTTGGTAGCTGCCATTTCTTTTAAACGCACAACCGGATCGTGCAACAGTTGATTGACAATGCCCTTGGTTGTCTTGCGGATGATGTGCATCTCCCGCTCAGACAGATTCGGCAGCTTGTTTTCGATTTTTCGCATCGCTTCGCTTTGGATCGTATTTGCCTTGTCGCGCAATGCAGCGATCAGTGGAGCCACGCCAAGCGTCTGATACCAGGTCGTAAATGCCACGATCTCTTCTTGAATCATGACATCCAGACGTTCCGCTTCACGAGAACGTTCTGCAACGTTACTCGCAACGATGCCTTCCAGATCGTCAATATCATATAAAAATACGTTATCAAGATCATGCAAGTCAGGATTCAGGTCGCGAGGAACTGCGATATCCACCATGAACAACGGACGATGCTTCCTTTGTTTCATGATCGGAGCCAATTCCTTTTTGCCAAGGACATAACCTGTCGCTCCGGTCGAGCTGATGACGATGTCTGCTGTGAGCAGTGCCTCTGGCAACTGCTCCATCGTACAGGAGTCACCCTTGAACTTTTCTGCCAAAAGCTGCGCTCGCTCCAATGTACGATTCGCTACCATAACGCGTTCCGATCCATTTGCGTGCAGGTGCTTGGCAGTCAGTTCGCTCATTTTACCCGCTCCGACGATCAGGACAGACTTCCCTGCGAAGGAACCGAAGATCTTTTTTCCCAGTTCGACAGCAGCGTAGCTGACAGAAACCGCATTTTGTCCAATCGCTGTCTCTGTATGGGCACGCTTTGCGAACGTAATCGCTTGCTTGAATAAGGTGTTGAAAACAGTCCCTGTCGTTTGACGCTCCTGCGCCAACAGGAACGCATCCCGGACTTGTCCGAGGATTTGTGTTTCTCCCATTACCATCGAATCAAGACCGGAAGAAACGCGGAACAAGTGCTCGATTGCCTGTTCGTTCTCTTTTATATAGAGATGATCCTTAAATTGTTCTTTCTCCACGCCGAACCATTCAGCCAAAAAACGGCGGGTATAGTCTCGGCCAATATTCGCCTGGTCACAAACGACGTAAATTTCCGTCCGGTTGCACGTCCCCAGGATGATACATTCTGCGATACTCTTCGTCTGGGAGAGAAGATGAAGAGCGCGTGCTGTCCCATCGTCGCTGAATGTAAACTTTTCGCGAATTTCGACAGGAGCTGTTTTATAGTTTAGACCCAGCAAAAGAATATCCATAATGTCCTCCCAGAATACCAAACCTGTTAGCGGCATATGTAAAATGCACTATTATTATATCATTATGTCCCGAATCGGATAGGAGTAATTGTGAAAAATTTATTAACGGAGTGCACTTTGCGTATATCCTGTATAATCCGCTTGCGTTCCTTCCGGGAATACCTTATGATGTCGCCTATACATGAAAGCAGAAGAAAAATTGTGAAAATGCCAGAAAGGAGAGGAAAGAAGCTTTGAGAAAACCTTGGATGGCAGACATAACGCTGCTCCTCGTCGCTTTTATCTGGGGAACCACGTTTTTGATCGTACAGCAGGCAATTGCTTCGCTGCCTCCCAATACGTTTAACGCTGTTCGTTTTACCATTGCTGCACTATTTTTATTGATCATCTATTTCATCCGCAATCGTCATCGTAAGCAGACCTCTGAATGGAGAGGGCCACTGCTTCGTGCAGGCGTCATCCTCGGTTTTTGGCTCTGTCTGGGATACGCCTTGCAGACTGTAGGACTGCTGTATACAACGCCGTCCAAAGCTGGCTTTATCACTGGTTTATCTGTCGTTTTGGTGCCGCTCTTCTCGTTTTTGCTCTTGCGTGAGCGTGTCAAGCCTTTCGCTATCGTCGGTGTGATTCTAGCAGCATTCGGCTTGTATTTGCTGACGCAGAACCAGTCATTCTCCTTTAATCTCGGTGATGCCCTAGTCTTCGTCGGCGCAATCTGCTTCGCCATGCAAATCGTCTCTACCGGTAAATACGCCCCTCGTTTTGCAGCCTTGCCCCTTGCCATTACGCAATTAGGCACGGTAGGTGTGATGAGCTGGCTGTACGCCTTTTTCTTTGAAGATTGGAGTCGTGCCTTTGATCCGGCGATCTTGTTCATACCCGAGGTGGCGTTTGGTTTGATCGTCACTTCTATTTTCGCCACGGCTCTGGCCTTTCTCGCGCAGACGGCCTTGCAAAAGCAAACCAGCTCGACGCGGGTCGCTCTCATTTTCGCTTTGGAGCCTGTATTTGCTGCACTCACCTCGTACGTCTTTATTCATGAAGTATTGAGTGGAAGACAGTTAACGGGATGTCTCCTGATTTTCACCGGCATGATTCTCGCTGAGCTGCCGATTCAAGAATGGGTGCGGCATTTCCGTCAGAGAAAGCCAAATGACGGTCGCGAATCCACCTGATGCGAAAAACAAAAAAGTTCCTTCTCCCCTGCGGGAAAGGAACTTTTTTTATGAGCTCTTCTTAACCTCTAGCATTACGGCATCCACAAAAAGCTGCATGACCGGTCCGCACACTTCATGCGGGTAACGCTCTGTTCGTTTGAGCCACTGTTTGAGCCGGAGCAAATGATACGCTGCTTGTGGAAGTCGCCCTCTTGTCCCATGATCAATAAGAGCGACTGCCGACAGACCGACCTTGGTCCACAAATGGAACTTCTCCACCCACGGCCTCGTTTCTTCTGCAAGCTTCTGATTCGTCATCCCTGCCAACAGCTTGTCAGCCGCCGCTTCCATCTTTTGAAAAAGAGCCCTCAAGTCAGCAATGGCTTTTTGTCGATCTCCCTGCAAAAAATGAAAGCGGAAGGTCAGGATCGCTTCTAGCAATCGCGGCGATTCCACCTCGCATAAAAACGAGCTTTGCACGTTATCCGCAAAGGTGAAGAAAGCATCCGCATCCTTTTGTCCCGCTACTTCCTCTACCGCTTGTTTCCATACCGTATCAGGATCGTAGCCGATCGGATCTCGCAAATAGGCTGCCGTCGTAATCAAAGGAATCTTCGAGCATTCTGGTCTAGACATCGCATTCGCCACATAGCCCGCTGCGTATTGCCACAGGTCAGGGTCACGGTGACGCAATGGACCGATATGTAGTTCGTTCGCCATGGCCAAATCATTCACCGGGTAGTTGTCCCAATAAAATGGCTGATGACCCGTGTACTCTTGAAAGCGAATCGCATCGCCGTCCGTCAGGTATGGCGAGCAGACGAATCGTCCCGTCCAGAACAAATCGATTTCTGGCGGCAGATGCTGGCCGAGGTACATGATGTACGCTTCTTTTCCAATCCCGTTGTACTGTGTAGGACAAACAACCAGCTTGACTGGATCGCCCCAGCTGCGTATCAAATCCCACACGTAAAGCGTCGTATGGGCATGTGCCTCCGCCAAATGGGCAAACTCAGCTACATCCTTGTCATGCAACAGATGCAAGGGGATATCATCGAACAATAGCGCAAAGTAACGCACACCGCGATCATACAAATCCCGGTATTTCCTGCCCAACAACTCCAAATGCTGACGATTCGTATATTCCATGCTGAGTCCAGGACCTAGACAATAAATAAACTGCATGTTGCGAGTCTTTGCCCGCTGAATCAGCTCATCTAGCTGTTGACTGGCTTTTGCAGGAAGCGGCTCCATCCAGCGTTCCCGCAGATACTCGTCATCTTTTGGGGCGTAGAAATACGCGTTGTAATCATATCGGTGCAAAAAGTCGATCATATCCAGCCGCTCTTCATGTGTCCAAGGTGTTCCATAGAAACCTTCGATCACACCACGTACAGCAAAGCAAGCACTCCCGCTCACTCAGATGCTCCCTTCCCCACGACGAATTGGGTCTAAGAATTACTCATTGGCTGGAGCAGTCTCTTCAGCCTTGGCAGCCGACTCCCTGGCGATTTCCTCTCCAGCACGGATGCGACGCATGATTTCTGCCCACAGTTCATCCTTGCCCTGGCCTGTCTCCGAGGAAAATACAATGATCGTATCATCCCCGCGCAAATTCAGGCTTTGACGGATGACCTTCGTATGCTGTAGCCAACGCCCGCGAGCGATTTTATCACCTTTCGTCGCCACGACTACGGTAGGAATCCCGATTTGCTTGCACCAATCGTACATCGCAATATCGTCTTTACTGGGAGCATGGCGAATATCGACCAATTGAATAATGAAGCGAAGCTCTTTCCGGTTTTTCAAGTAGCCCTCGATCATTTTTCCCCATTGTTCCTTGATCGTCTTCGCTACCTTTGCATACCCATAACCCGGGAAGTCAACGAAGTAGAGCATTTGATTGACACGGAAATAGTTCAATGTTTGGGTTTTACCCGGACGAGAACTGATCCGGGCAAGCCCTTTGCGGTTCATCATTTTATTGAGCAATGATGATTTTCCTACGTTCGAGCGTCCTACCAGCGCGATCTCATGGAGACCATCCGTCGGATACTGCTTCGGTCCAACCGCACTGATAATAAACTCCGCTGATGTTACTTTCATGCTTTGTCACCTACTGGCTGTTTAGTTAGCGCGTGACGCAGCACTTCATCTAAATGATCAACTGGATAGAATGTCAGTTCACCGCGTACGCTCTCCGGAATATCCTCGATATCCTTCTCGTTGTCTTTTGGCAAAATAATCGTGGTTAATCCTGCACGGTGAGCAGACATGCATTTTTCTTTCAGCCCGCCAATTGGCAGAACCTTGCCTCGCAACGTAATCTCTCCGGTCATCCCCACTTCTTTTTTCACAGGGATTTGCGTGAGGGCGGATACGAGTGCGGTTGCCATAGTAATCCCAGCAGACGGACCGTCTTTTGGAATTGCTCCTTCTGGAACGTGGATGTGGATGTCGTTCTTCTCGTGGAAGGACGGATCAATTCCCCACTGATCCGCACGGGAGCGAATATAGCTGAATGCAGCCTGCGCGGATTCCTTCATGACGTCACCCAGTTTTCCTGTCAGGGTGAGCTTTCCTTTTCCAGGCAAAATGCTGACTTCTACATTCAGCGTATCTCCGCCTGCTTGTGTCCAAGCCAGTCCTGTAACGGAGCCGACTTGATCTTTCTTCTCCGCCAGTCCATAGCGGTAGCGCGGTTTGCCGAGCAGTGTCTCCAACGTCTTGGCCGTAACCACGACACGCTTCTTCTCGCCGCTCACAATCAGCTTGGCTGCTTTGCGGCAAACGTTGGCTGCTTCGCGATTGAGGTTGCGAACACCCGCTTCCCGCGTGTACAGACGAACGAGCTTCAGCATCGCGTCGTCGTTCATTTTCAGCTTATCTTTGCCCAGACCGTGATCCTGCATTTGCTTTGGCAGGAGGTAATCACGCAAAATGTTCAGCTTTTCCAGTTCGGTATAGCTGGAAATCGAGATGACCTCCATCCGGTCCAACAGCGGGCGCGGAATCGTATCGAGACTGTTTGCGGTCGTAATAAACATGACGTTCGTCAAATCATAGGTCTCTTCGATATAGTGGTCACTGAATTTATCATTTTGGTTTGGATCTAGCACTTCGAGCAGGGCAGACGCAGGGTCTCCACGGAAATCGGATGCGAGCTTGTCGATCTCATCCAGCAAAAAGACAGGATTAATCGTACCGGCTTGCTTCATTCCTTGTATGATTCGTCCTGGGAGAGCACCTACATACGTGCGTCGGTGCCCGCGAATCTCTGCTTCGTCGCGTACTCCACCCAAGGAGATGCGCACGAATTCACGCCCGATTGCACGCGCTACGGAACGGGCCAGAGACGTTTTCCCGACACCTGGAGGACCTACCAGACAAAGGATCGGCCCACGCATGGAGTTTACCAGCTTTTGTACTGCCAAATACTCCAAGACGCGCTCCTTTGGTTTATCCAAGCCGTAATGATCTTCATCGAGAACTTGCTGTGCATGGTGAATATCCAGATTGTCTTCTGTCGTCTTCGTCCACGGCAGTGCAAACAAGGTATCGATATACGTGCGGATGACCGAGCCTTCCGCAGAAGTCGCCGGCATCTTTTCCAGACGCTCGAGCTCCTTCTCAATCTTTGCTTTGATTCGCTCAGGAGCGTCCGATTTTTCAAGCTGAGCACGCAGCTCATCTACTTCGCCTTGACGACCGTCCTTGTCGCCCAGCTCTTTTTGGATAGCCTTCATTTGCTCACGCAGGTAGTATTCCTTTTGCGTGCGCTCCATCTGTTTCTTCACGCGGTTGCCGATCTTGCGCTCCAGCTCAAGTACCTCGCGCTCGTTGTTCAAAATGGTCAAAAGAATTTCAAGACGTTCCTTGATGTTGGTCGTCTCCAAAATTTCTTGTTTGTCCTTCATCTTGAGCGGCAAATGCGATGCAATCACATCCGCCAAACGTCCCGGTTCCTCAATGTCCTGCACAGAGGTTAGCGTCTCTGGAGAAACCTTTTTGGACAGCTTAATGTACTGCTCAAAGTGGCCCAGCAAGGAACGCATTAAAGCTTCCACTTCGTTTTGCTCTGTTTTTTCATCTTGCAAATATGTAATCGACACGACGAAATAATCTTCCTGTTGAAGATACTCCTCGATCTTCGCGCGTTGCAAGCCTTCTACCAATACACGGATTGTCCCATTCGGCAGCTTCAGCATTTGTTTCACGCGCGCAACAGTACCAATACTGTAAATTTGCTCAGCATCTGGCTCTTCTATATGGACCTCTTCCTGTGTCGCAAGCAAAATCTTGTTATCGTCTACCATGGCTTGCTCCAATGCGCGGATGGACTTTTCCCGTCCAACGTCCAAATGGAGTACCATTGTCGGATAAACAAGCAATCCTCGCAACGGGAGAAGCGGTAATTCTCGTTTACCGGAACGTTCGCCCAAGCGGATGCACCTCTCCTTGTTGATCTACCCTCTTACAAAGAGCCTTATAACAGATAAAAACGGCCCTCAAAGCCGTTTTTTTAATGCCCACCCGACCCCAAAAACGAGACAAAAAAGATCATACTCAATCATTTTTTGTGAAGCTCGTTTCAGGCCAGGCAAGGCCTCTGGCTCTTTGCAAGCAGAAGCTTTTTTCCATTGTAGCGCAAACACAATCCGATGTCTAATCCGCGAGCATACCCGACTGTTACAGGGAAAGCGGAGAGGAAGCGAGATCCTCTGCTGGGATTTGCAAAGTAAATCCCGTCGCCTCTTCTTCTTGCATGGCAGCTTGCGGTACAGCTATCTCGATTACTTCAGAGACTGTAGACACTGGAATGACTTCGATCCCTTTCATGTCGGCAAAAATGCTTTGCCAGTTTTCCTCTGGTATGAGTACTCTGGTCGCTCCCGCTTGTTTGGCGGCCTCCACCTTCGCGACTACACCCCCAACTGGCTTTACCTTCCCATGGATACTCACTTCGCCTGTCATAGCCAGTAAATTATCGACAGGCCGATTCAAAATCGCCGAGTAGATCGCAGTAGCAATGGTAATTCCCGCAGAAGGCCCATCCACAGGGATGCCTCCTGGAAAATTGATATGCAGATCATAATCATACGGACGGACGCCCATTCTGTTCAATACAGTCAAAACGTTTTCGATTGAGCCTTTTGCCATCGACTTCCGGCGAATCGTCCGGTTGCGGCTGCCCATTTCCTCTTCCTCTGCCATTCCTGTCATCGCCATTCGACCTTGACCTAGAACAGCTGTAGGTGAGGCAGTCACTTCTAGTTCCATCACACTGCCCATGTTCGGACCGTACACGGCAAGACCGTTGACCAATCCGACCTGCGGTGTATCATGCACCTGCTTTTCGGGGCGAGGCGATTTTTGACTGCTGTGCATCACCCATTCCACATCGGCAGCCTGGATGTCTTGGCGTTCTTCCGTCAAGGCAATTCCCGCAGCGATTTGCAGTGTATTGATCGCTTCACGTCCATTAGTCGCGTAGCGCTCTATCACGGAAACAGCCCCATCTTCTATATTCATATTCATTTTAGGCACAGCCGTACGCACGATACTCCCTATTTCACCCGCCTTCAACGGACGGAAAAAGATTTCCAGGCAACGGGAACGAAGCGCAGCAGGTAGTTCCTCTGGCAATCTCGTCGTCGCTCCAACCAGACGGAAGTCGGCGGGTAAACCGTATTTGAATACGTCATGAATATGCGAAGGAATTTGGTTATTTTCCTCACTGTAGTACGCACTCTCCAACATGACTTTGCGGTCTTCGAGAACCTTTAGTAACTTATTCATCTGAATAGGATGAAGTTCACCTATTTCATCAAGAAAAAGCATACCACCGTGCGCTTTCGTCACAGCTCCCGGCTTTGGCTGTGGAATCCCCGCCTGCCCAAGCGAGCCTGCCCCTTGATAAATTGGATCATGTACAGAGCCGATTAACGGGTCAGCAATCCCGCGTTCATCAAAACGGGCAATCGTCGCATCGATTTCAATAAATTTGGCATCCGAAGAAAACGGCGATAGCTGATTTTTCTTCGCTTCTTCCAGCACGACCCTAGCCGCTGCGGTCTTGCCTACACCGGGTGGTCCATAAATAATGACATGCTGCGGATTGGGACCACACAAAGCGGCACGCAATGCCCGAAGCCCATCTTCTTGTCCTACAATTTCTTCCAAAGTCGCTGGTCTTGTTCTCTCTGACAGAGGTTCTGTCAACGCAACCATTCTCATTTTACGAATGGAATCAAGATCCTTGCGCGATTCCTTTTCGGTTGAGGTTTTCGTGTTTCTCTGCGCTCGCAGCAAGTTCCAAAAGTAGGTGCCGATCACGATACCAACAACCACTTCAATGACAGCAATGACCAATGTCGTATAGTCCATATGCAGTCCCTCCCATGCGTCTTCGCTTGCGGTCAACTTTTGTCCCCCGAAGAGAGAGGAACACGTGCATGACCGTTTTGTGCATATGTAAAGCTTCTCTTAAACGATATCAAGTAGTATTGCCCCGCAAGCGTAGACGTAAACCAACAACAAAAAAACCACCTCGCTTATAACGAGATGGTTAGTGTAGACAATACTTAGGCTGTTTCTTCGTGCAATTCCTGGCCTTCTTTGGTCAACAGTTGCGGCTTCACTTTGTCGCGTACCGTTTCTTCAGTAATCACGCACTTGTTGACGTCTTCTCTGGAAGGAAGCTCATACATCATATCGAGCATGATTTGTTCGATAATCGCACGCAGTCCGCGAGCACCAGTGTTGCGCTTAATCGCTTCTTTGGCGATTTGCATGAGCGCACCGTTATCGAACTCCAGCTCAACACCATCGAGACTCAGCAGTTTTTGGTACTGTTTCACCAAAGAGTTTTTCGGCTCTGTCAGGATACGAACGAGCGTCTCCTCATCCAGCGGCTCCAAGGTAGCCAGCACTGGCAAACGACCGACGAACTCCGGAATCAGACCAAATTTCAGCAGGTCTTCCGGCAAAATGTATTTCAGGTATTCTCCGGCTTTCAGATCGCCTTTTACGCCATCGCCGAAGTCTGCACCGAAACCGATGACTTTTTTACCCAAACGACGCTTGATAATCTGCTCGACGCCATCAAATGCACCGCCGCAGATGAACAAAATGTTCGAAGTGTCGATCTGGATGAACTCTTGGTGAGGATGCTTGCGTCCGCCTTGTGGTGGAACACTCGCAACGGTACCCTCCAAAATTTTCAAAAGCGCTTGTTGAACGCCTTCACCAGATACATCACGCGTGATGGATGGGTTTTCCGATTTGCGGGCTACCTTATCAATCTCGTCGATGTAAATGATTCCTTTTTCAGCCTTCTCCACATCATAGTCAGCAGCCTGAATGAGCTTCAGCAAGATGTTTTCAACGTCTTCGCCCACATAGCCTGCTTCTGTCAGAGAAGTTGCGTCCGCAATCGCGAAAGGTACATTCAAAATGCGCGCCAATGTTTGCGCGAGCAACGTTTTCCCGCTACCAGTCGGACCGATCAGCATGATGTTGGATTTTTGCAGCTCCACATCCTCGATCTTCGCCCCGGAATTAATCCGTTTGTAGTGGTTGTACACCGCTACAGACAAGGATTTCTTCGCCATATCTTGACCAATGACATAGTCGTCCAAGATTTTGCGAATTTCCACTGGCTTTGGAATTTCTTTCATATCGATTTCTTCTTCAGTGCCCAGTTCTTCCTGTACAATTTCATTGCACAGTTCGATACATTCGTCACAAATGTAAACACCAGGACCAGCTACCAGCTTGCGCACCTGTTCCTGGGACTTGCCGCAGAAGGAACACTTCAGTTGGCCTTTGTCGTCGTTAAACTTAAACATGCGCTTCACCTCACAACGGGTCAGTTTTTGCGTTCGATAATAGAGTCAATCAATCCGTAGGCCTTAGCTTCTTCTGCGCTCATGAAATTATCGCGGTCTGTATCTTGCTCTACGCGTTCATAAGGCTGACCTGTCCGCTCAGACAAAATCTCATTCAGCTGGCGCTTCGTTTTCATAATCCATTCCGCATGAATGCGGATGTCTTCTGCTTGCCCACGCACACCACCGAGCGGTTGGTGAATCATCACTTCGGCATTTGGCAGAGCGAAGCGCTTGCCTTTTGCACCAGCAGCCAACAGGAAAGCTCCCATGCTGGCAGCCATGCCCACACAAATTGTGGACACATCCGGTTTGATGTACTGCATGGTGTCATAGATGGCCATTCCTGCTGTAACAGAACCACCTGGAGAGTTTATGTATAGCGAAATGTCTTTGTCCGGATCTTCTGCCTGCAAGAAAAGCAGCTGAGCGACAACCAGATTGGCGATTTCATCATCAATCTCGGTGCCCAAGAGAATAATCCGGTCTTTCAGGAGGCGCGAGTAAATATCGTAGGAGCGCTCTCCCCTGCTTGTTTGCTCGATGACCATAGGGATTAGCATTATGTATTTTCCTCCTTTGCCGAAAAAAGTCAATGGTGGAAAAACAAGGCACGATACACTCGTGCCTTGTGGTCTTGACAGCCAGCGTCAGGGTTAGCCTGCCCACTGACCAATCATGCGTTCTTCTAAGCTTATGCTGTTACTTTGCTTTCTGCAACCAGCAAATCTACTGTTTTGCGAGTTTGCACATCGCGGTACAGAGCAGCCATACCATCTTGTGCAGAGAAGATTTTGCGCAGCTCATCAGCTGGGCGGCCGTATACGCCAGCCAGTTTATCCAGTTCTGCGTTTACGTCTTCTTCTGTTGCTTCGATGTTTTCTGCTTTGCCGATTGCTTCCAAAGTCAAGGAAGTGCGAACACGGGATGTTGCGTCTGCACGCAATTGATCACGCAGTTGGCTCTCATCCATGCCGGAGAACTGGTAGTACAGCTCCAGCGTCATGCCTTGGTATTGCAGACGTTGACCAAATTCATTTACCATTTGATCCAATTCATGCTCAACCATTACTGCTGGCAGATCGATCTCAGCGTTTTCAGCTGCTTTCAGAACGAGCTGCTCACGAACATATTGATCTTTTTCTTGCGCTGTTTTTTCTTCGAGTTTTTTCTTGGTGTCTGCTTTCAGCTCTTCCAGCGTGTCGAACTCGCTCACGTCTTTGGCAAACTCATCATCCAAAGCAGGCAGGTTTTTGCGCTTCAGGCTGTTCAGCTTCACTTTGAATACCGCTTCTTTACCAGCGAGGTTAGGAGAGTGGTACTCTTCAGGGAAGGTTACGGTAATTTCTTTTTCTTCGCCGATGTTCAAGCCAACCAGTTGCTCCTCGAACCCTGCGATGAAAGTACCGGAACCCAGTTCCAGAGAATAATCTTCCGCTTTACCGCCTTCAAAAGCTACTCCGTCTTGGAAGCCTTCGAAATCGATTACAGCGATATCGCCTGTTTGTGCGGCACCCTCTTCTACTGCTACGAGCTCAGCATGACGCTCTTGCATGCGCTTCAGTTCAGCGTCAACGCTCTCTTCTGTTACAGAGAAGTCTTTTTCTTCGATGGACAGACCTTTGTAGTCGCCCAGCTTCACTTCAGGCTTCACAGTTACAGTCGCTTTGAAGATCAGGTTTTTCCCTTGTTCCATTTGCGTTACGTCTACTTCTGGACGATCTACTGGCTCGATACCAGCTTCACGAACAGCTTGTCCGTATGCAGTTGGAAGCAGAATGTCAAGAGCGTCTTGGTACAAAGATTCTACACCAAAACGGGATTCGAACATTTTGCGTGGTACTTTTCCTTTACGGAATCCTGGAACTTGAACTTTTTGAACCACTTTTTTAAACGCTTGATCCAATGCTGCGTCTACTTGCGTAGCATCTACTTCAACCGTCAGGACTCCCTGGTTATTCTCTACCTTTTCCCAATTTGCTGCCACGTAAACTTCCCCTCCTAAATCGAATCAACAGAACATCGCCAGCCGCGCCATGGTATCTTCGCAGGCTCGGATGATAATATTCTAGCCATTATAACCATTCTAGTATAGCACAAATCTTTTAGTTTTCAAGAAGACCTCATTGGTCGACGAACAGAATAGTTCCCTCCCAATTGTGGAACCGGGTTGCCTAGATGATCATAAAACACCACGGATATGTAAACTTCTGTCGGACTCGTTCCAGTCTCTTCTAAATGGGCATATGTCGGTACGTGAAAACCGCGCGGCATTTGCAGGCTGCCGGGATTCAGAAACAGGATGTCTCTCTCTACGCCACATACAGGTACATGGGAGTGACCGAATACGACTACATTTGCTCCGACCTCTTCTGCACGGTAATGAAGGCGCAGAAGAGAGCCTTTCACTCCGAAGAGATGCCCGTGCGTTTGCAGGATGTGAAGGTCGCGCCATTTGGTCTCTTGCTCAGTCGGCACCTCTTGTGTCGAATCGCAATTGCCTCGGACAAGCGTCATGTTGGAAAACGGCTCGCGTTTATGGTCGACACAAAAATCGCCACAATGCAAAATTTTTTCGACATGATGTCGGTTGACGACCTGGCTTACTTCCCGAACCAAGCCGTGGCTATCGCTCATGATGAGAATTCCCATCACGCCTCACTCTCCTGTTTCTCTCTTGTCTACTTGATGATTTCAAGCAGTTGCTGCATGGCACGAGCACGGTGGCTGATCTGGTTCTTTTCTTCTGGCATGAGTTCGGCCATCATTTTGTCCATCGATGGGATGTAGAATACCGGATCGTACCCGAAGCCGTTTGTCCCTTTTGGCTCACGAGCGATCACTCCCTCACAAGCGCCAGTGGCAATGATTGGCTCTTCGCCAGGAATCACCAACGCCAACGTACAACGGAAACGAGCTGTGCGTTCCTGTGTCGACACCTCTTCCAGCTCTTTCAACAATTTACGCCAATTCTGCTCGTCTGTTGCATCTTCTCCAGCGAAGCGTGCGGAGTAAACACCAGGGCGTCCTTCCAGCGCATCTACTTCCAGACCGGAATCGTCACCGAGGGCTGGCAGGTTCAAGTATGTAGAGATTTCGATTGCTTTTTTCAGCGCGTTTCCTTCGAAGGTGTCCTTGTCTTCTACTACCTCTGGCACACCGTCAAATTCAGCGAGGCTAATGCCTTCCCAGCCTGCATCTGCGAACAGCCTGTTGAATTCTTTCACTTTTCCTTGGTTACGAGTTGCGAGCACGACTTTTTTTCGATTAGGCATGACTTTCCTCCGCTACTGATTGCGCAAAAGAGAGCGTAACATCAGAGAGCGCCTCTTTTTGACTGGTAATCAAGTTGTCAATGCCGACTTTTGCAAGGGCAATCATTTCTTGTAGCTGTTCAGGAGAAAACGGAGCATCCTCCCCTGTTCCTTGCAGCTCGACAAATTTTCCATTTCCCGTCATGACGACATTCATGTCGACAATCGCTGTAGAATCCTCTTTGTAGTTGAGATCGAGCACGGCTTCCTCACCGACTACCCCTACTGAGGTCGCTGCCAGAAAGTCGTTGAGCGGCAGTTGTTTCCAGGTGCCACTATCCACCAGCTTTTGCATCGCTTCTACCATTGCCACGTAGGCTCCGGTAATCGAAGCTGTACGTGTACCTCCGTCAGCCTGGATGACATCGCAATCCAGCCAAATGGTGCGTTCACCCATTGCTTCAAGGTTCACAACGGAGCGTAGAGCACGTCCGATCAGACGCTGAATCTCCATTGTTCGTCCACCGACTTTTCCTTTGGACGACTCACGCGCGTTGCGGGTCGCTGTTGCTCGGGGAAGCATGGAATACTCGGCTGTGATCCAGCCCTTCCCGCCACCACGCATAAAAGGCGGTACCCGGTCCTCCAAAGTCGCCGTACAAATCACCTTTGTGTCCCCGACTTCAATCAGGCACGATCCTTCTGCGTGTTTAATGTAATTGCGCGTAATTGTTACAGGGCGCAATTGATCATGGGCACGGCCATCCACTCTCATTCCAAGTTCCTCCTAAATCGCTTTGTTACACTCCGCTCATTATACCAGAGGCAGGAAACGATCTGCCACTGCACAAACGCCTCTTCCCTATTTACGTTAATTGCAAATATTCTTGTCACTTCCTCCCGCATAAAAAATTTCCTTGCCTCTACCTAATAGTTTAAATATCATCTAATTAGATATTCAATTAATTTGATGGTAGGTGAATTTACTTATGAGCTTCCTTGTTCTTTTGAAAAAGCCGAATTTGCGGCGTCTTTTAACTGCCAATTTCTTAAGCGGAATCGGTGATTGGTTTAACAGCGTTGCTGTGCTCGCACTGCTGCTCGAAATAACAGGAACAGCTATCGCTGTAGGCATTACCCTCGCACTACGTACGCTGCCTCACTTGATTTTTGGTCCGCTGGGTGGTCTGATGGCAGACCGTTTTGATCGAAAAAAAGTGATGGTCGCCTGTGATCTCGTTCGCGGCTTCGTTGCTCTTTCGTTCTTGTTTGTATCTGAAAAATCAGATTTATGGATCATCTATGCAGGCACGTTTTTGTTAGTTGCCTTTTCTTCCCTTTACAATCCTTCACGAATGTCCCTGCTCCCCAAAATCGTTGACCCTGAGGAATTGGCGACTGCGAACGCACTTGACCAAAGTATCTTTGGAATCGTCATGGCCATCGGTTCGTTGATCGGCGGTATTTTTATTGCAATATGGGGTAGTGATCTCGCTTTTCTTTTCAATGCCCTCTCCTTTTTCGCCTCGGCTCTGTTTTTAGCTAGACTGAGGGTACCCGCCTCCCCAGACAACTCCGTTCATAACGTGCAGTTGCAGCAGGCTGCTAAAGTCTCTTCCTACGGAGAGGTGATTCGCGCCATCACGTCCACACCGATTGTGTACGCCGTCCTTTTGCTGAAAGCCGTGTGGCCAATCGGCGGAGGGATTATCAATGTCCTGATCAGTGTCTATGCCTATCAAGTGTTTACTGCCGGTGAATGGGGAATTGGTTTGTTGTACGGTGCGATCGGAATTGGCTTCATCATCGGGGGAATACTTGCTCAGCGCTTTCAACGTTACTTTTACAAAGTGGCTGCCAGCAGCTTCGCTTTGGAAGGCTTTGGGCTGCTTTTGACCAGCTTCTCACCCACGATTTATGTAACGGCACTGTTCTTTGCACTCTCCACCGTGGCAGGAGGTATGGGAAACGCCAGCCTGAATACGTTGATCATGCGGCATGTCGCCCCCAGCTACCATGGCAGAGTATTTGCCTTGGATGCGACAATCTCCAACATCCTGATCGGTTTGTCCATGCTCCTTGGCGGTTGGATTTTAACGATGGCAGACCCGCGCATTGTCGGCTTTGTGGCTGGTTTTTTGGTCACAGTCCCATCGCTTTTGCTTGGGCTAATTATTTGGAGAACGGTACGCGGTAGTGGCAACGAACCATTGGCGAACAAAAACCACGCTCGTTAATACGGGCGTGGCTCGTTCCTTACATCTGTATGGGATTGAGTTTGACCGGACGGCTCACTGGTTTGGTGAACTCGCCACTAGCTAGCGGTTTTCCTTCCACCAGCAGCTGCACTTGCTTGGCTCCTGTAGTCTCCGTCAATGACAAGACGAGCGATTGCAGGGCTTCTGGGCTCGCTTCCTTGCCATCATCATACTTGAGGATGTCACTGCTCAAATTGACTGTGACCAAATCTTTTTCCTGCTTCACATTCAGAACACGTGTCGTGCGCAGCAAGGAACTAAAGAGCTGAGATCCTTGTTTCGGTCCTTTGATCAACTCTTCGACGGTTGCCTTGGCGATATCAGCCGTTTCAGGAACCAGTCGAGTTACTGGGACATAATACGTACGTGTATCATCCAGCTGTCCCTGGAAATAAACGGTTACACTGGAGGTATCTCCTGGTACCGCCCCATCGCCCAGTTCGAGATTGACTCCTTGATTCCGGTCTAATAGCGTTATGGGTGTTTTGGCTGCTGGCATTTCCGTCAACGGCGTTCCGTTCACCCAAATTTGCACAGTCTTGACGGTGCTAAATTCCGTCAGCGCCCGGGTGACGGCATCGACAATTTTCTTCTCGTCCTTCTCCTCGTACGTTTTGAAGTCTTTGGAAAAATCGACAGTGGCTACGCCGTTTTTGATGACCAGTCCTTTTACTTCTGTCCCTTTTGGCAAGACAGCGGTGAAGCCACCCTGGAGCATGCTTTCTACCGGACCACCTTTTATCATGTAGCTCAATACTTGTTTGGCAGGACCGTCTGATTTCGGAAGAGTCATCGAGACAGGAACGATATATCCGTTAGCATCCTGCAAGTACACCATTCTCTCTCCAGTCTCCGGAACGACTGGTTGTGCGCCTTCTTTTGCACCATCCGGGGACAGCGTGCCGTTTGGCAAATCCACAGATACCTCTGACTGTGGCGGTGCATCAATACTAATCGTTTCCTTTTCCGGGCCAAAGAGACCGCAGCCCGACAAAAGCACTGCGCTAACCCCCAGCACGGCCGTCATTTTCCCGATGTGCCTTATCTTCATTTCCCCAGCCTCCTCCACACACTTTGTACTACCATGTATACGAGCTAGGCTTGGGTTTATGCGTTGAAAGTTTGTCTCGCCAGACAAGGTTTTCCATCAGGGCTGGACGGTTTTTTCCAATGAGTTGTGCTGGACGTTTACTTTGCAATCCAGCCATTCTTCTGCAATGGTCCGAAATTTGTGGGCCTCCCCACTCGTCACAAACAGATGCTCTGGGCGCTCTATTTGCTTGCTTTCGGCGTCCGCCGCAATTTGCAGGGACAATTCTCGCGCTGTCTCTTCTGCGGAGTTGATCAAGCGCACTCGATCTCCCATCACTTCCGAAATGACCGGTGCTAGCAACGGATAGTGTGTACAACCCAAAATTAACGTGTCCAAATCTTCGTGCAAGAACGGGGCAAGCGTTTCTTTTACAATTCTTCTTGCTTCCTCCGAGTTCGCCATGTGGCTCTCTACCAGCGGCACAAATGCGGGACAAGCCATGCCTGCGACGTACAAATCCGGTTGCATCCGTAAAAGCGCACGTTCATACGCCTTAGTACGAATGGTCGTTTCTGTCCCGATGACACCGACTCTTCCGTTTTTTGTCACTTGAACAGCCGCACGCGCCCCTGGTTCAATCACCCCGATGACGGGCAACGGCAAATCCTCCATCGCTTCCTCCAGCACGACGGCAGTCGCAGTATTACAGGCGATCACCAATGCTTTTAACGGTGTACGCATCACATAGTCGATCATTTGAAAGCTGTAGGCACGAATGTCTTCCGGCGATTTGGAGCCATACGGACAACGGGCATTATCGCCTACATAAACAATCCGTTCTTCGGGTAGCTGACGCATGACTTCCTTCGCAACAGTTAATCCTCCCACTCCTGAATCAATAACGGCAATCGCTCGTTCTCTACTCATGCTAATGTGTCTCCCCTGTTGAAATGAATATAGTACAGCATACCACTCAAACATTTGTGCTACTACCATATGCGGAGATGAAATTTCTTGTACTCCGCAAATGTCGCACCTTCTCTAGGCGCCTTTCATAATGTGGGGAGAGATGATGTGCCTACGAGGAGGAGAATCTTTTGGTAGAAGAAGCCAAGAATTTGCTGGACTGGAGCCAATGGGGCCGACAATGGATCGAGCATTTGCGAAGACATAAGACCCTCAACCGAGAACTCGAACGGCATCTGCACAAATTCGAAGAAACATTTACACGGATCGGAAGGCAAGCATCCAAGCTTGATTCGGCAAAAGACAGCGACGAACTCCCTGCTCTCATCACTCGCGCCGAACAAGTGCAGCAGCAATTCCATCACTTTTTACGACTGGCTCAATTGAGTGAAGATGAGCATCTGGAAGAAGAAGTAAAGGAACCTGTTCAGGAATTGATAAATGCACAGCCCGCCATGGCGGAAGAAGAACCAGTACCTGTAGTGCCAGCACCCGTTTCCTATCCCGGCGCACGCGAGCCAGTCCGTGCGGCACGCCCCGTGGCTGTCGGCCGACATACCCTCCCCCCGCTCCCTTATGCTTACAACGCATTGGAGCCGTATATCGATGAAGCTACCATGCAAATCCATCACATCAAGCTGCACCAGAAGTATGTAGACGATCTCAATGCAGCAGAACGGAAGCTAGCTGAGGCTCGAGAAAGTGGCAACTTCGATCTCATACGCCATTGGGAACGCGAGCTTGCCTTTAATGGGGCCGGTCATTACTTGCATACTATCTTTTGGCCAGCCATGAGTCCGAATGGGGGTGGCATTCCCTCTGGTGATCTCGCAGCGGCAATCAATCGGTATTTCGGTTCATATGACGCCTTTAAGAGGCAATTTAGTCAGGCGGCAGAAAAGGTAGAAGGTCCTGGGTGGGCGATCCTCGTTTGGTCCCCACGAGCACAGCATCTGGAGATTCTTACAGCCGAAAAGCACCAGAACCTGTCACAATGGGATGTGATTCCGTTACTGCCTCTGGACGTATGGGAGCACGCCTATTTCCTGGCATATCAAAACCAGCGAGATAAATATGTAGAGAACTGGTGGAATATCGTTAACTGGCCCTATGCGGAAGAGCGCTTCGAAAAAGCACGAAAACTTCGCTGGGAGCCATATTGACTTGTATCTCCTTCATTGACAAACCCCCTCGTCATCCCAAATGTCAGGAATGAGAGGGGGTTTTTGCTGGCAAAACTTATTCGTTGTACGGGACAAATTCAATCTTTTGTACCTTGATCGGATTTTGGATGGGCTTGGCATTTTCATCTGTTTTCTGGGCAGCGATCTTGTCTACAACTTCCATCCCGGCAAAAACATGACCAAAAACAGTGTGACGGTTGTCGAGGTATGCTCGTCCGCCAATTTCTTTATACTTCGCTTCTGCGTTCAACGGCAGCGCCGACAAATCGAGGTACTCCTGATCTACCTTGGGGCTTTGTACAATGTAAAAATGGGTGCTGTTCGTATTAGGTCCAGCGTTCCCCATACTGAGCGCCCCTCTGAAGTTGAACAGATCCCGGCTAAACTCGTCCTCAAACGACCCACCGTAAATACTCGGAAGCTCCTTGCCATCCGGCCTTTTCAAATCTCCCGCCTGAATCATGAAATCGTTGATCACACGGTGAAATATCATATTGTTGTATTGCCCTTTTTTTGCGAGTGTTTTAAAGTTTTCCACCGCTTTTGGAGCTTTGTTCGGGAACAGTCTCAGCTTGATCACACCGGCGTCAGTCGTGATCACGCATATTTCTTCGCCTTTGCGTGGCTTCTCCAACTGAATCAGCTTCACATCTGACACATCAATGCCAGAGTCCTGCCAAATGACTCCCCACGCCTTCCAGTTCACCGGATCTGTCCCTAGTCTTGCCAATCCAAGATAATCCGTTTTTTCAATGGCCTTGTTATCTGCGGTATACCCGACGTATTTGAATTTCACTATCGCGCGGTAGTTATTGTAGGCGTCCTCCTTCGTGACGGTGTACAGCTTGTCTATCTTTGCTTCGATCACCTGAATGTTTTTGTATTGCGCCAACCCTTCCACGTAGGTTTTCATCGCAAAATTCGTAAAGGAATCATTTGCTACCAGCTTTGCTACCTCAGCAGGATTGGATCGTTGCTTCACCAAGGACGCTATGAAATCATTCACTTCCTGCTTATCTCCCCCATGTGGACGGAACTGATTGACCTGCACTTCGTTACGATAATCATGAATAGCATTTGCAGCAGCATGTTGGACAAAAGCAGGACTTAGTAACGGGATTGCAATACTTGCAGCGACTGCCAGAGAAACGAGTTTTTTCATTTTTTCTGCCCCCACTAATTAGAAGATTGTTCCATAAAGACAGTATATCTCAATCTGTGAGTCGATGACTGAAATATTTTAAAAATTCTGCTAAAAGAGGGTATTTTGAGCTGCATAGGGGAATTGTGGCGAGGCAGCGTTTCCTTTATCAATCGTCAGATTATTCTGGGAGGATAGAAAAGCTGTGAACAAGATAGGAAAGTTCCTAGCGACTCTATATAATAAGCTCTCAAGAGCGCTCTTATTTGTTTGTTAGTTTGAATTAGGAGGTTTCATGGTGAATACCAAAACTGTTGTATATGAAGCCAGCTATCGTGATCAATTGGTAGATATTTGGTATCGTGCTGTTTGCCGTACGCACCATTTTTTGACGAGAGAAGATATTGCGTTTTATAAAAACATGGTAAAAAATGAAGCACTATCTGCTGTTGAGGTATGGATGGAAATAAACGAAAAGAGAGAGCCTGTAGGCTTCATTGGCCTTGATGGAACGAAAATCGAAATGCTGTTCGTTGATCCAGAATACCACGGGAAAGGGATTGGGAGCAGATTACTCGAACATGCAGAACGTAAGTATGGTCCGAATCTGAAAGTAGATGTCAACGAGCAAAACGAAGGGGCTTATGCTTTTTACAGAAGGTATGGGTTTGTGCAAACAGGACGGTCTGAGCTGGATGGTTCGGGGAGGCCGTTTCCTTTGCTTCATTTAGATTTACAACGTTAATTTTCGGTTTAGAAAAAAACAAGACTGTCTTACATAGTAGAATTTTCTACTTGCGAGACAGTCTTGCTCTATTTATGCGTCTGAAAAACTACCAAGGACATTCACACAATGAGCCATTTCTTATGCATCCTTTTTGGCATCCCGCGAACGCACTTGCTCCTAGTTTTTGGAGTAATTTTTTGAACATGCCTATCACCTCACCTTTTCCATAAAATGTATTTACAGCAATATAATACAATCTTTATGCGGAAAATGAAAGTGTTTTCTGAAATTTCAATAAGTAATATTTTTGTCGCTTCTCCTACTATTCTCCTCTGCTGCTTCCATTTTGTTAATGAACGTCCCAACCACCTTTAATACTTGAAACAAGACGACTAAAATCGCGATGACCGTCACCCATAATACCCCGAACCCAATCATCCAGCCTGTAGACATGTTCATCCCTGCCTTTTTCGCAAAATATGTTTGAACGTACTGATTTCTCCGCTAATAGCCATGAGCAGTGAGATGCTCACACTCGAAAAGAAGATAGCCATAACTCCGTTGGTGATTTCGAAACTGCCGGACACTAAATAATGGTCAACACTCGCCCACCCCCCGCTCCATTGCCCCACACAGACTGCCAGACTGATGAATACGAGATTACGCAATACAAGCTTCCACGATAAAAAATGGTTTCCAGCCATTCCACCGCATCCGCATGAAATCTTCTTTCTGCCTCTTGCTAGATTGATACTGATCGCAAGTGTGTACAGCCCTAACAACAAAATCGCCAGGGACAGTCCCAGCGTTGTAAAAAAACCGATCAGCAAGGAAACCGCTACGGTGGCTTGCAGCCCCAAATCCAGATACGTAAAGCCTTTTGACCACGAGTAGGGTATGATCTGATAGGCTCGAACAATAGACAAATGCGTGCCCATGCCGCTTATTTTTGAGACAAACGTGCTGAGAAATAAAAATGCGAGAATCAGCCGAAACAGCAACCCAAGCTCCTCCATAACATCCCTCCTTCGTTACGCGAACCATTTCGCCTGCATGCGGTACATGCGCGAATATTCTCCGTTTGCATCCATTAGCTCATCATGATGCCCTACTTCGATCAGCTGACCCTGCTTCATGACAAAAATCCGATCCGCCATTCGTGCTGCTGCCATCCGATGGGAAATAAAAATCGCCGTCTTGTTCTGTGTGAGGGCATCAAACTGCTGAAATACTTCCAGCTCTGCCTGCGGATCAAGTGCCGCTGTAGGCTCGTCCAGAATAAATATCTCGCCTCTTCTGTACAAAGCCCGCGCCAACGCGATCTTCTGCCACTGTCCGCCTGACAGGTCTTCGCCATCCTGTAGCGTCCGACCCAAAATCGTATCATATCCACTGGGGAGCCGACGAATAAAGGTATCTGCACCAGTTTCAACCGCTACTTGCCTCATTTGGGCGGGATTGACTTCCTGCGTTACTCTCCCAATGGTGATGTTCTCTCCAGCAGTGAAATTGTAACGAATGAAGTCTTGGAAAATGACCGTGATATTTCGTTGCAGGTCGGAAATATCGAGCTCATGAATCGACTGATTGTCGAACAGAATATTCCCCGAATGGATCGGATAAAGCCCCATCAGGCACTTGACTAGCGTCGTTTTTCCAGAGCCATTATCGCCGACAATCGCAATACGCTCCCCCGGCTTGATCGTAAAGGAAACTTCATTGATCACATTGCGCTCCATTTTGGGATAGCAAAACGAAACCCGATCAAACGTAATACCAGATTGCAGCTTGGTGGGAAACTCCGCTCTGCCAGTGAGCTGCGGAATCGTTTTATCCTCATATTCCAGAAAGTCAAACAGATCAGCGATGTACAAGCATCTGTTGACGATATGTGCGAGGTTAAAGGTCATTAACGAAAGCAGCTGCTGCGTATTCTGTACCGCTTGTGCAATCGCTACAAAATCCCCTACCCTCAGGGCGCTCGCACGAAGCAGCGATACAACCAATCCCAAGCAGCCAATATACATCGAGGAGGTAAAAATCCCTGAGAGAATCAGTGCTTTTTCTCTGCGGTGAAGCAGACGAAGTACCTCTTTCATATTTTTCAAATACAGACGAGACCATCTGCCTAGCAAAAAGTCCTTTAGCTGAAACAGTCGGACCTCTTTGGAGCTGTCACGCTCATTCAGGATCGAGCTAATGTAGGAGGCTTCGCGAATCTCTGGCGTCTGTAGCCTTGCGAGAAAGTATTCCGACATACCAAATTTAATTTGGACGATTAAAAGTGGAATCACGGCCAGCAAGCTCATCACAGCTAATCCCCAGTGAATGCTAAGCAAAAACACCGCATATGAAATCAGAGTAATCAGATTTTTACCCAGATCCAATACCCTTTCCACAGGGTCCAGAAAGCGTTCCCCCATTGCCTCTGCCCGAATGCGGTGGTGATGATTGTAAAATTCCGGATCATCGAAATAGGAGAGCGGAACAGATGCTGCTTTCTTTGCTACCAAATGCTCCAAATGATATTCCAGTCGTTGCTCCGTATGGGCATCGAGAACACGCAAGACCGTTTCCAACGCATTCGTCACCAGCGTCACGGAAAACAGTCCAGCAAGCAGCCAAAGCAATGGCTGGTAATCATCCGTGTGGTCCAGCGCAATGGCTGTAACCTCATTTACCATTTCTTTCATGATCCAGATCGTAGCCAACGGGGAAAATGCCAGGATCATTCTGAGAGCAATGGAACAAATGAGCCATAGCTTGCCATGTGCCCAAATCAATCGAACGGTTTTTGCAAAATAGGAGCGAGTCATGCTGGTTCACCTGCTAGCGCCAGGAGCTTCTTTTTGGTTTCCACGGCGGTTATCGGCTTGGCACGAATGACGTCCTGCTCATCGATCACAAAAACACTTGGGAAATGGTTGATTTTGTATGCTTCCAGCATGGGTTCGTTGCCGATCAAGACAGGGATGCCGGATATGTTGTTTTCTTTTAGCCATTGGGAAGTGGATATGTGCTCGGATTCTGTTGAGATGATAACGGATGCATCTGTGAGTACACTTCCCTCGGATAATAGTTCGTGCACATGATTGGCACAGTGCCCGCAGCCCGTATGGGTGAAGTTTATGATCAGTGGACGGGGCAAGTGGTTTAGTTGTTGTTCTTGACCGTTTAGCGTGAGGAAAGGTAGAGATTGTAGTTTGGTGCCGATTGCTGGTCCGGTTTCTGGGATGAATGGGTGGAAGTGATGGACCTGTCTCTGGGTTTGTTTTAGTAGGGTGAGGAGTTTTGCCAGTAAGAAGGCAAAGATAAGTAGAAAGATCATGTTTATGGCTATGAGCAAATCTATCGATCTCCTTTCGTGTGACTCGAGATAATACGCGAGGCGTAACATATTTTTACAGAGAAAATACCATAATATTCTAGTTTTGTCATTGTTTTATGGTTCAGGGAAGTCTGTTGGTAGAAAAGATTTTGGTGATTGAGAGGTTAAACAGTGATTGAGGCTTGCTCAGGTATACTTATAGACTAGATAAACAAAACAGCCCCTGCGGGCCAGTAAGGACGATAATTAGGGCTGCTAGGTAGTTTACTTCGATATCAACGCAATTAAATCTGGTCTAGCAGTATCGTCCTCGTTACCCAACAAGAATCAAATAATTTCTCTCTAAACTAGCAGACCATCAACATTGTCCCGAAGGGTAAAAAAAGACCTCAAGAACTATTGTACTTAAGGTCAGGCATTCATTTTAAACTTTATTCTCCAATTTCGAACAAGGTAATAACAACGATTGATTTTATGGATATATCTTTTCTATTGGGGCGAGTTTCACTTCTTCCGTAAAATAACATTTAATTTTAGGAAATACCCGCCCCATAAAATCTCCTTTCCGTTTCTCATCAATTATCAGCACAAATGAATCAACACTTTCTCTTAAACTAAGTACATACCCGTGATTCATAAACTCATCGTTTTTCTGAATGACTAAACATGTAAATAAATTATTTATCCCTAATGATTCCTCCACCTCATTAGAATCATTTATTTCATACCAGACAAGTGAATTGTTTTGTAAGGGTTGAGTTCCCCAAGGAAAAACCCACTCATTATTAATAAACCTAATTCTTGGACCTATAAATTCTTTCTCTTGAGGAGTACAATGCTTTTCAAAGTGGTCCTTAGTGTGAAAGAACAGAAAAATATCTCCTTGATTAAGAAAGGAGAGCATCACTTTTATCCTTTCCTCGAATGAAATCTTACCAATATAGAAGTTATTAAGGTAATAACGATTCATAGTTAAATATCCCCTTATTATGGAGCAATATATAAATGGATGTCCGTCATTTGCACTCCATTTTTTCTCCTTGTAATTCTCATTATTGTTGCATCCACCAGGATGTGCCCACTTTCCATCTTTAGATACACCAACGCCCTGTCGGGTCTATGAATCTTATCGGATTGTTATGCACATAAGTATACCGATTCAACGTCAGCGGATTATCCACTTGCCCCTTATACATATCCTCCGAGATAAACTACCCGATTTGGGATTATAATACTAGGCAAATAAATAAAAAATCCGCTCTCCCTATCATAAATTTTAATTATATATTACTAGCTCTCTCCAAATTAATCTGGGGTTAATACCAATTCAAAATGTCGTCCATGAGTTGTTATGTACATCCATAAAGTAATATCAACAAAAAGAACCCCCAACGAGCCTTGATTGCTCGTTGGGGTCCATAAAGAAAATTCATAGTTTGATCTTGAAAAACTAAATCATCTATCCTTGTTCACATGTTTATCAATCATTTCGAAGAATACATCTTTATCCAAATGAATAGAATCAGTATACTCCCAAAGAAAATATGGACTGAGGGATTCGGCTACTTCGTTCCAAGTTTCCCGCTCATGCTTTAATAGAATTTCATTAATAGTTTCAGTTATCAACTCAAAGTCTAATTTATTTACAATAAAATACCTCATGCCCAAAATTATTTTGCTATCGCTTTTTAATTCTCTTTCTAAAGCTTTTGGAGTTATAATTGTAAAATCAAAATTATCCTCCCCAATAGAATCTTCTGTACCGATACATGCCGTACCCGATAAATGAAAATCATCACCAATGTCTTCCGTTTCTAAAAACTGCAATTTACCGTAAATACTAGGGTTTCCATTAATAATAAGATCTTTTAAAATCGGCTTAACCAAGATTCCCACCTCATTAGTAGCTGATATTATTCTTCACTTTATTTCAACGTGATAATTGGTTTTTCTATTTCCTTCTTTCTCCCATTGCCAAGGATCTTTAAAAGTCTCAAAATTCGCCTCTAATGCATCATTCTTCCCTTTTTTATTCATAACCCTTACTCGTTTTGTACCATTTTCACTGTAATACCAAATATAACTTTTTACTTTAAGTTCTATATTGGGGACGGACAAACTCTTACGCAGTATCAGCCAGAAATCAGGTGTTCTTGTCTTCATTTGGTATCCCTTCCTTTTGATTGTAGTACCCCGTGGGGAGGTTGTGGAGTCAGGAAGGCCGCTAGTCTGAGCAATACGTTACCTGTAGATGTAAACTGGTCGTCACCAGATTGTCTTTCTGCTATAACTATCGGAGCATATTGCTAAATAGTTGCGGAAGGCATTTTATCTGAGAAAACCACAAGAAAGCAAAGGTAAGGTTTTTTGCATGAAACGTGGAGATATCTGGGGATTTTGGCCGTGTTAAGAGGGAGAACGGCAATGCAAATTAGAGTATAAAATTCAAGAATATTGCTGTACGCACACGATTTTGGCAAAAAGTTGATACGGGGATGACGAGAATTAAGTCCTGTTGAATTGAGCCGTCCGATTTATTCGGCACTGGGTGAGATTTAAAAGAAAGACCTTGAGGGCGTACCTCAAGGTCTTTAAAGGAAGTAATATTTTCCAATCACAGGTATCTTATGTTCTTGTCACCCGGTTTAGATGATGTGCTTTATTATTGTAAGTTCACCAAGTTTAAGACCTCTCTCATATACGGGGTTATCTCCCAGCTATCTTCCACCTCTTCTTCTAACCTTGACCAATACAGGATTGTATTCATGTGAATCTCACTATCCCTCACAAGATTACGTCTGATTTGTTCCCAAATCGTAAACTCCATTTCTTTCTCGCTTAATAAGTCGTTGAAGGAAGAAATGACAACGATCATCAATACAAACTTCTCATCACATTCTAACTGTCCATTTTCGTAGAAGAAAAGAAACTCATCGATTCTTGATGTGTTGGCTACTTCGTATTGCCAGTCTTGACTAAATTCGTCGGGTTCAGGTAAGTTGAGTTTCTCCGCAAGTGCATACATTACTTCTCTTGTAACATATTTAGGGTAATTATTTTCCATATTTCCTCCAATATAATTATCTTAACGTTTGGGTTTCGAAGTAGGATAGTCACTATTATAAGGATAAGCTGTTTTTATTGAGCCATCTTCTTTTATAACAACTTTAAATCTATCTAGAGTAAGTTCAGTACCATCAGGTAAGGATGCTCGTCCTTTTATGTGCGATGGTAAAGGCAAGTCGTAGACACCAGAACCATTTTTAGACACATCAGCCAAAAAGTCTGCTGTGGATTGATTATCCAAAAACTTATCTATTTGATGCCCCATACCACGTGCCCTGTCACTTTTTGAACCATGTTCATCAAAAGTGTGCCCGCATGTTGGGCCACTTTTTGTTTACAATAAATTTTTAGTTTTATCTTGTTTCCCCAGAGGACTTACATCCTCTAGGTCCGTTACTCGTACAATGCAGCAATCATATCTGGATTTACGAAGTCTTTTAATCCCCACCACAAATACTCTAGCTTGTTGCCATTCATTACCTTGCTTACGCCGAACCGTTCACATATCGCATAATACTGCTCTTTTCCGAGTTCGCAATCACGTTCTAGCAGTTGTTTTCCCATCCAGATCATCCCGCTACGTTGAATCGTTTTCACTCGTAGATTATCCAAACCAAAGTATTCTTCTAATGCATGTAATCTCCCATAAATCAGATGAGGACTGACTTGTTCCATATGAACATTTCTTGTCTTGGCTGGCCTGATTACATAGCCTGTTTCAATTAATTCACTTGTTTCTTTGAGATGATCTCGTCTCATCTCCCCATTCCCTTTGAGGTAATCCTTTTGCTTGATTGCGCCATCTATCAATTTCAGACACTGCTCGGATATTGGAATTTCTCTTGTTTCTTCTTTATCGTTAATCAATATCAATGTTCGTTTCTCATCATTGACTTGTTCGCGTTTTAGATTGCGTAGTTCACTTACCTCTTTTCCACCAGCACCTTCAAATAATAGGGAGAGAATCACAGAATCCTGATCGTTATTACATTGGTCAATGATTGCATCGATTTCTTGCTTCGTAATAAATTGTTTATGGGTGTTCACTACCATGTTCTTAAACCATTCTTTTGAAACGGACTCTAGTGGATTGGTGTCCTCTCTAAGCCCCTCTGCCCTTGCCCAATTCAAGTAAGCAGATATCGTTCTCCCAGCCGTATTGAGAGAGTCTCCTGTAGAAGCATGGAAGCTGTGCAGGGCAGTTTCAATCTCATCCAATGTAAAGTGGAGCAAATCCTTATCTTTCTCCACTTCGAACTTCATTGTCAGGTTGAAGACTCTTGAATAAGCTTTTTGGGTATTTTCTTTATATCCTTGAAGAAAGGCTGTTTTTGTTTCGGGGTTAAACATGGTTACACACCTTTCTTGATAAAGCAGGCATACTATAAATTTATAGTTTGATTTCCTTGAATTGATATTACTATAAATTTTCATCTTAAAGCAAGAGTTTTTGCTTCTTTAGGAAAAATTAAAGAACCCCAAACGAGCGTAAACTACTCGTTTGGGGTAGAATACAAGCCAAGTAAATTACTCGCTACTTTTAAAATCCGCTTCCCGCTACTCCTCGTTTAACATGATTACGTGCGAGTTAAAGGAGGGAATCTCTCTTCGCTGTTCTCGGAGAGTTTCACCCTCCGATCAGTTCTCTTAGGGTGCTACGAACTTAAAGAAACCCCAGACGAGTTTGTGGCTCGAATGGGGAAAAGGTTCTACTTATTATTACTTTTTAAAATTAATTATCATCGGAAACCCAATAGTCATCTTCAATTTCTCCATCTAAATTAAAGACTAATTTATAAACTCCCATATCTTTATTCTTATACTCAATTCTCGCAAAAGAAGTAATATAGTTAAAATCACTTTCTGGCCAGTTTCCTATCGTAAAAGAAACTTTGTACATACTTATCATTAATAAATTCATATCAAAATTTTCTCCAAAATACTCTATGATCCTAGAAGGATTATCTTTGATAAAATTATCAACCACATCTCTGAACCCTTGAATCGTTCTCTTCTCTACTTCGTTTTTATTGATCCAAAATCTAAGCTCACTACTATTCATAACACCTATCCTTTCTATTTACAGTTTAATTAAATTAGTGCTTTCCTTTGCCAAACCAATCAAAGATATACTGTCCTCGATCTTTATCAAAGCGCCCGTAAATTCTGTAATCACCTAATTCATTATCAAGAACTTTAATTTCGTGAGTATATATTACACCATTTTTCTTTTCTACTTTTGATAGTTGCTTTATTCCTTCTTGTCCCTTCGGCCCCACTACCCCATTTTCCATCGCATCAACAAACTTTTGTGCAGCATTCTTACCAAATTTGTCAGTGATATATTTATAGGTATCCTTTTGAATCCAAGGTTCTGTAAATTTACTTGTCGCCTTAGTTACACTCTTCCCAGTATTTTTTATCGTCCCAGCTGCCACCACCCCAACTGCAGGCGTTGCCAATCCCAAGTTGGGAGCATCCCCATGATTCACCCAAACCGCAGTATTAAATGTTACGACAGCTGTCGAAAGAACTTCCTCCTGTAAATGCGTTGGTACATACATTCTTACTGCATCTTCTGGCTCTATCCCCTGTTCGTATGCCTTCTTTGCAGCAACTCCTGCCCAATGCATGTACTCTGCTTTTTGTGATGAATAGCCCTCGAATCCTCCAACTCCTCTTTCAACTTGGTGCCCACTAGGATCAACATATTTCTGCGGATTATTATGCACATACGTATACCTGTTCAACGACAACGGATTATCCACTTGCCCCTTATACGTATCCTCCGAGATAAACCGCCCGATCTTCGGATCATAATACCGGGCACGCAGGTAGTAAAACCCGCTCTCTTTATCGAACATCTCCCCCGCATACATAAACGGGTTGGAAATCGTCTCCTTGACCTTATCCGTGATCAAGTTACCCCAAATATCATAGTCATACGTGTTCAGAACATTACCATTGGGAGCCTTGATTTTGACAACATCACCGTGGCTATTGTAATAGTAATTGCCTTCAAGATTCGACGCATAGTCTTTTCGCCAAATCAACTGGTTACCAAACACATTCCGCGCTTTGACCCTGCCATCCTGCGTTAGCTCTTCAATCACTTGCCCATTCAGGTAAACGTAATGGGTCGTGTCGGTCACGCTGCCAGTCTGTTGCTTCGTCGCCCGCAATCCACCTGGATAATACGTGTACGTCGTTGTCCCTTTCTCGTCCTTGTACTCCTGCAAACGATTAAACAAATCGTGCTTCATTTCATAGGAGCCCAAGATATTTGCCGGGGCATTTGCATACACTTGACGATTGCCGCGCTTATCATAAGCGTATTGCTTGACGTTACCCTCGACCGATTCTTCCTTGATTCGGGAAAGCTTGTCGTATACAAACAATGCATAATTCGTGCCGGAGCGCTTTTGACTGGTGATATTCCCAAAAATATCATAGCCATTTGTCTCATTCCAGCCGTCTGCGTGATTCAAGGCTGTTTTTTCACCAAACGAGCTGACCGATTGCTGCATCGCTTTCGGTTGTCCCGGATACGATACAGCATTGGTTTCTCCTGAGTTACTGATATCGTACGTGTACGTGGTCGTTCCGACTCCGGGGATCGTCACTGAATTTAATCGGTTTGCGTTGTCATAGGTGTATCCGACACTTAGAGATGGGGCTGAACCAGATACCGCCCCCCTTGCTGGGTATACGAGTGTATCTATCGTATCGTCGTTGTCAGAATAGAGAAGCTGGTAGTCCTTACCCATCATCGTTTGGCGATTCTTTCGATGGAATCCATCGTAGCCATAGCTGATAGAGTTTCCGGTGTGATTATTTTCACTCAGAAGCAGGCCAGATTGTGGATCATACACGCGCTCTTCATAGAAAGAAGCGCCGGAAGAAACCTTCTTTAACTCATTGAAAGGCGTGTAGTCGTAGTTGAATGTGACACCGTTTTTATCCTTGTAACTCTTCACAAGACCGCTTTTGTCGTAGGTGTACGTCTCCGCTTTTGTCTCTGGATTCTTCTCCGAGAGCTTCCATGCCAAACTATTGTAGGTATACTCTGCCGTAGTCGTGCCATTCTCCAATACACTGGTGAGATTGCCTAGCCCATCGTACCCGTATACATTTACGTTATTTTCCGGGTCCTGCAAATAAACCAGGTTGTCGTTATGGTCGAAGCGCATACTCCACGCTTGAGAAGTCTTGCCGTCCGAGATTTCTTTATTGGTTACTTTCCCAAATCGATCCGTCTGGTAGTTCGTCACGCGATGGTGACTGCCGCTTTGGGTCGTCTCCTCAGTGCTCTCCACTTTTCCATACAAATCGCGGTAGGTGGTCGCGATATAGCCATTCGGAGAGAGCGTTTGTTCCGTCAGACGGGGTAAGTATCTTGTTCCATCCGAGTACGCATTGTTTCGATGGTGTTTGGTGGTTCCCAAGGAATTCGTCGTTTGGTACACAAAACCGTCCCAGTCATACAGGTACGAGGTGCTTTGCTCCTGCTTCCCGTAAGGAACCGTGCGACTAATCTCCATGCCATCTGGCGTAAACTCGTTTTCGACCAATGGACGCTTCGCACCTGTCGTGCCCACCTGCTCTTGATAGGCGGTATCTCCATACGGGGTGTAGTAAGTGATGAGTTTTGATTGATCCGGTGCAATTTTCTCGACGATGCCCGGTCCATCTGTACTCGATCCAGAGGCTTCGCCGTCCCGATACACATACGAAATGGTTCGTTTTGCCCCTTGATTGTGAAAAGTCTCTGATAACGGTCGGCCTAACTCATCGTAATCGTATGTAGCCTTACTTCCATTTGGATAGGTCTGGCTTTTAATTTGGCCTTTGTCATCGATTTCGTAGGAAAAATTCAATACATCCGATTTGCCGCTTTCCAGCTCAACACCTGCGAGTGCGATTTGTGTTGGCTGAACGCCATATTGATCATAGGCGGTAAAGGTCTGCGTCCGTGTTTTTCCTCCGCCAAAGTTCTCCGTTATCGAGTAGAGCTGGTTATTGGTGTACTCATATGTCCGTTCGATCGATTGGCTCTTGTGATTATTGATCAAATTGGCAGGGAACGAGTTGATCTCCGTTTCCTTCCGAAGCAAATATTGATTGTTGTACTCGAATGTCGTATTCGAATAATACGGATCGCCCGAAGCGGAGGTAGATTGGGTTCTGGCTGCCTTCAACACAGAGAAGGTCCGGAAGCCCCACGGATTTACACCCTCTGCATCATACGTCCATGTACTCACAATCCCGTCCGGTGCAATCTGCTTGATCAGCTGTCCGTAATCGTTATATTCCAAATACGTCTCTTGAGCGTAATTGTTGATCTTGGCCGCATACCGTGAGCGATTGGAAAGGTTTGGGTCTTTCAAGTAGGAATTGTAAACATCCAGATCACTCACTGCCGATGTCGGTTCCAGGAAAACGTATTGATACGTCGGCCTTGTATTCCGGCCGGAATAAGCATAGGTTGTGTACGTAGTTGGGTTGTACTCGACCCGATACTTCGCGCCAGATACATTCGTTCCGCCTTTGCTCACGCCTGTTGTCTTCTCGCTTCGCAGCAACGGATTTCCGTCTTGATTGACCTTGTAAATGGAATTCTTCGTGTAACGGGATGCCTCAGATTCTGTGACGTGGATGGTATCCCCATGGCGTTCCGCAAAATTCTTCAATCTAGGCAGTTGTTCCTTTGGTACCTTCCATATCTCGCGGAGGTTGTCGTTATTGGCATAGTTCTTTTCCAGCTTATACGTATTGGTTCCTTTCGGCGTTTTCTGCGTATAGCTGTACGATACTTTATTAACCGGATGATAGGCTACATAGCTCAGTGCATACTTGTCCTGAAAAATCCGTACGAGACCGTCATTGAACGTAGTTTGACCTAGTTGATAGGGACGATATTCGTAGTTGATTTTTAATCCTTGCAACGGATAGGAAACCTCTTGCATAAGCAAGTAATCGATTTCCTTACGCTTCTTTGTATCCGATTCCCAGTACTTTGCTGAATCTTGAAGAGTTTGATCAGTAGGGAGCTTGTCCAGCGTGTATTCTTTGTTCAAATTGAAATAAGCAATACCCTTGGTAGTAGGATTATGATAGGAATAATTTGCTACTGTATAAGGACCGCTTCCACTACCTGCTGTCGGCAGGACTTCTACTCGAACAAGCTGATCGTAACTTCTCAATGCGAACTTTCGTTCAAAGTGGTAGCGAATGTGCTTGAGCACAGTAGTCTCAGTTTTATCTTTATAGACAATCAAGTCTTGCGTTGTGTTGTTTTGCTTTCGTTTCAGCACCACATAACGACCGACACTGTCTTCAATGCTGACTGGCTCTCCGTCGCTGTTAACGTTGTATTTGATCGTGTCCCCATAAATATTGGATTTGACGACCGTTCCAGACTTTACATCAAATTCATATCTCAGATTACGGTAATACAACGTGTACTTCTGATTCACTTTGTCAGTGATGAACATGATGTCCTTATACGGATAATTCACAAACTTGTTGAACCGATATTCTAAAGATGTCCCGTCCTCTAAGCTAATGTAATAACGATTCGCCGTTGGACTCTTGTCTATGTTGGTGGAGTAAATTTGCTGGCCTGGATTATAGGGGTCGTCCCTTACCGTGGCTGCCTGCTCCCGCGTGACGACATCCAGTCTTGGCATATTAAAATCCCAACCGGTTGCAAATTTCTCATTGGTTAGGGCTTCATTCTTGTCTAGATCATCGTCCCAGCTTGGTACACTGATTTTACTGCTCAGGGAGTGGTATCTGCGCTTTATATCCAGATCCAGTCCATGCTTTCCTGGCAAGTAGAGATCTTGCTCGACCAGGTTCGCAGCTCGATATACATCATCTACGGCTTGCTCTGTTTTTGAACGAGCAAAGCGAAACTCTTGATCTTTTTCTGTGTAGAGAACTTCTGGAGGAGTTGTATTCACTGCTTGAATGTCGAGCGTTTCTTCCAGACTCTTGAGTTCATTTACTTTCGATTGTACGAGAGGAGTAAGGCGATTTAAGAGGGCCTTATTTTCCTGACTGAAATGATCGAATTGAGAAATAAGCTGGTCACTGTAAAAAGCTTTGACTTCTGCTTGTTCTTCGATTGTGAGCAGCTGCAATAGATCTGGATAGAAATAGGCAGCGTATTTTAGTAAGGTTCGGTCGAATGTTTGGTGTATTTCGATTGCTGTGTTTGCATCCAGTTGGGTCCATGTTAGTGAAGCGATATCCTCGGCGTTATATGATGCCGGATTTTTTGCTTCTCTTTTTTCTGGTAAAGGGTTGAGATTTTGCTCTGAGATGGATCGCTGGATTTCATCTATTGTCTGGTTTGGAGTTGATGCTTCTATACTTTGTGTATTATCCGAATTTGGCAGTAACAGATCATTCGCGAGGATACTTGATGGTGGTATCATGGTCGTTAATAGAGCACTGCAGACCAAAAAGATCAAGATTGACTTTATCGACAGGAATTTCATAATGCCTCCAAGAGAGATTATTACTCCCCCCTTTGGGAGAAGGGGGGAGTCGTTGAACTATGAGGTGATTATGGAATTGTTGTGATTTTTATGGGTTGATTACTTTTTGTATATGTACCATTCCCCAGTTGACCATAACCATTATATCCCCAAGCATAAACTGTTCCATCTGTACTTAAAGCTAAACTATGAAGCGAAGAAGATCCACTTGCGATTTCCTTAATATCTTTTAAATCCCGAACATGTACTGGGACATTCTGTTGAATATTTGTTCCATCGCCTAGCTGTCCATGATAATTATCTCCCCAAGCGTATACCTTTCCATCTACGTCTAAAGCTAAGCTAAATTTAGACCCAGCAGCCACAGATACAATATTGGTGAGATTGAGCACTTTATTTGGATAGGAAGTACTATAAGTATTGTTAATTCCTAACTGACCTATGGAATTATCCCCCCAAGCCCAAACCGTTCCATCTTTTTTTATCGCAAGACCGTGGTTCCCTCCTGCTGCAATAGACTTAACATCTATTAAAGGATCAACTTTAATTGGTTTAGTACTTTTAATTAGATTACTTCCTTCTCCCCAAATCCACACTGTACCATCTTTCTTTAAAGCAAGTCCAAAAGTGTACCCAGCGGCAATTTCAATTACATCTGAAAGACCAACTACTTGTACAGGTGCAGTACTATCGATTCTGGTATCATTCCCCAGTTGACCATAACCATTAGATCCCCAACTCCAAACAGTTCCATCATTACGTAACGCTAACCCATAATCTGCTCCTGCAGATATTCTTGTTACATCAGTTAATCCTTTTACCTGAACAGGAACATTTTTTTGTTCAGTTGTCCCATCACCTAATTGCCCATTATTGTTTTTCCCCCAAGCCCAGACTGTCCCATCTCCCTTAAGAATTAAAGAAAATCGATCACCTGCTGCACTACTTACCGCATTTGCTGCAGCAAGAACCGACTCTTCAGATAAAAAAAGTACTGTAAAAATAACCAAGATAACATTACATATCTTTTTTGATATTTTTATTATTTTCTTTTCCATTTATCTTCACTCCATTTTAATGTTCATGTGTTTTAACAGGAACCAAGCTGTTTTGTACGCTATTAATCCCAAGTTGACCTTTTTCATTGTAGCCCCATGCCCATACACTTCCGTCTTCTTTCACCATCAACGTGTGTGCTCCACCTGCTGACAAGCGATTGACTTTTGTTTCTGTCTCCTTGACTTCCACAGGGACTGTGATCGTTTTGTCATAGTAACTGACTGTAATGGTCGTTGTTCCTACCGATACAGCGGTTATCACGCCTCCTGCATCTACTGATGCAACCGTAGGGTTACTGCTCCTATACATCGATTGCGTCGTGACATCTTGGGTGCTGTTATTGGCATAAGTCACCGTGATTTGCAATGGCTTGCTTTGCGACGTTGGCAGCAACATCGTACTTGGACTCGCTACTAGTTGCTGAGCAGAAATCACCAACATGCTTTCTACTGGAGTCGTCCGAGTTTGTATTGTTCCATCTCCTAGCTGCCCTTTCTCATTTTGACCCCATGCCCATACACTTCCGTCTTCTTTCACCATCAACGTGTGTGCTCCACCTGCTGACAAGCGATTGACTTTTGTTTCTGTCTCCTTGACTTCCACAGGGACTGTGATCGTTTTGTCATAGTAGCTGACTGTAATGGTCGTTGTTCCTACCGATACAGCGGTTATCACGCCTCCTGCATCTACCGATGCAGCCGCAGGGTTACTGCTCTCATACATCGATTGCGTCGTGACATCTTGGGTGCTGTTATTGGCATAAGTCGCCGTGATTTGCAATGATTTGCTTTGCGACGTTGGCAGCAACATCGTACTTGGACTGGCTACTAGTTGCTGAGCAGAAATCACCAACATGCTTTCTACTGGAGTCGTCCGAGTTTGTATTGTTCCATCTCCTAGCTGCCCTTTCTCATTTTGACCCCATGCCCATACACTTCCGTCTTCTTTCACCATCAACGTGTGCGCTCCACCTGCTGACAAGCGATTGACTTTTGTTTCTGTCTCCTTGACTTCCACAGGGACTGTGATCGTTTTGCCATAGTAGCTGACTGTAATGGTCGTTGTTCCTACCGATACAGCGGTTATCACGCCTCCTGCATCTACCGATGCAACCGCAGGGTTACTGCTCTCATACATCGATTGCGTCGTGACATCTTGGGTGCTGTTATTGACATAAGTCGCCGTGATTTGCAATGGCTTGCTTTGCGACGTTGGCAGCAACATCGTACTTGGACTGGCTACTAGTTGCTGAGCAGAAATCACCAACATGCTTTCTACTGGAGTCGTCCGAGTTTGTATTGTTCCATCTCCTAGCTGCCCTTTCTCATTTTGACCCCATGCCCATACACTTCCGTCTTCTTTCACCATCAACGTGTGTGCTCCACCTGCTGATAAGCGCGCTATCTTACTTTCCACGCTTACTACATGTACCATTGTATTAATGGTTTTTCCTGAATGAGCAATCGTGATAGAGGTACTTCCCACTTTTAAACCGGTTAATAGTCCATCGGTAGTAACAGAAGCAATCGTTTGATCTTCAAATGTATACGAAGCTTTATTAGTTATATCCACTTCTGTACCGTCCATAAAAACTGCTTTTACAAATAAATGTTTTGTTCCATTCTCTAGCATTCTTATCTTTTCTGGTATCACTTTGATGCTTTGAATTACGTTCTCAGCAGTAACAAAAATAGGCACAGCCACACTCGCTCCCCCAAAGGAAACGGTGATGTTTGTACTACCTGCCTTAACAGCCGTAACCACCCCGTTTGAATCAACGGTTACTACTGCAGCATCTCCTGACAAGTAGAGTGCTTGTCCTGTAACATCAATTTTCTTACCATCCTTATAGGTTGCTGTTATTTGTAGCAGCTGAGTCTTCCCAACTAACATGTTCAGACTGACTGGTGTAACCGCCAAGCTCTGCACAGGTTCTGTGACCTGAACAGGAATTGTAACGATTTTCCCACCAAAAGATACTGTTACATTAGTTAATCCGACCGCCACTCCAGTAACGGAGCCACTTGCTCCAACACTGGCAATAGTAGGTTGCGAACTCTGATAAGTCGCCTGATTCGTTACAATCGTTTGGCTGTTATCACTGTAGGTCGCTTTCACTTCCAACTGCTGATTGGCTCCTTTGCCAATGCTCACTGTCGCTGGCGTAACAGCCAAAGACACAAGAGAGATAGCATTTCCTGAAACCGTAACAGGAATGATCGTACTTTGCCCACCGTAGCTAACCGTGATTTGGGTAGCTCCTGGCGAAAGTGCTGTTATCAGTCCACCACTATCCACAGATGCAACATTGGCATTACTACTTGAATAAACGGCTTGCCTTGAAATATTTTCTTCAGCCCCGTTTGAGTAAGTAGCCGTGACACTAAGCTGTTGAGTACCACCTGCAACCAGCGACACTTGCACTGGGGTTCCTTTTATTTCCTGAATGGTAGCCCCTTGAACAGTTATCTGGCTGGATGCGTTTTTACCACCATAAGAAACGGTAATCGTTGCTGTTCCTGCTTTGATCCCCGTTACGACACCTTGGCTACTCACTTGCGCAACAGCTGAATTTGAGGTGTCAAAGCTGGCAACGCTGCTGATATCTTTGCTGTTACCGTCTGAGTAATAAGCAGATGCATACAAGCGTTGGATCTGTCCCTCAGTTATTGTGGACTGCCCTGGTGCAAGGCTGATCGATGTCAAATGAACAGAAGGTGCATCAACCGTAATGGTTAACGTCTTCGACTGCCCTCCGAAGTACAACCTCGCCTTCGTCGTCCCGCCGTTCACCGCATACACAATCCCCTTGTTGATATAGGCAACCGAAGGATCTTCCACGACATATACAGCCTGCGCGCTTACATCCACCTGACTCCCGTTGTCCAACGTTGCCATGACCTTGATCGATTTGGAGTTACCGGGTGATACATCCACCTTCTCCAGATCGAGACTCAAGGCTTTGGCTTTCTGTGGTGTAGATGCGTTTTGCTTTACACTTTTTGTGATATTTCCGTTCTCGTCATGATAGAAAATGACACTTTCGACTCCATTTTCTTTGATCGCCTTAATTCGATTGTTTTGATCGTATACATACTCGTAAACCGTTCCCCCAGCCGCTGGAGCAAAAACTGTAAATAGTACATTGACTTGATTACTTTCTGTATTTGTCAGCTTAATCGTATAGGCTCCTGGCGCCAAATCATAAATGACCTCCGCTGCACTTGGCTTCTCCCTCGGTGACACTTGAACCCCATTGGAATAGACCGTTACAACAGGATACTTCTGACTTGGATTTTTTAATTGCGTAACCATGCGATACTTTCCAGGAATGATAGCATTCATGGCGATTTCTACCGTTTGTCCATCTGGAATCGTGATATCGTTTGGCTGATTAAAAACAAAGGCTTCGCCTCCTGGCTTTGCCAGAAGCGTAGCGTAAAACGCACTTTTTCCTATAATCTTCACATAATACGTTTTTCCGGCAGCAAATACTGGATTCACTCTACCATTACTTCCTGAAGAGATCTCCTCATGATCCAGCAAGCTCGCCCCTTTATAAATAGATATATTTGCATCTGCCGCTAATCCCGAGTCGTTATTTAACGTGAACTGATAAACTCCGCTCGTTTTTGCTGTGATTTTAAAATATTTTGCCTGATTGACAGGAAAATGCATTCGTACCGGGTTATACTCTACCAACAGATTAAAATTGCTTTCTGCCGGTTTCGTTTGGACTGTGTAGGGGCTGCTGCTATAGCTGCTAGTACCGGATGAATTGTACGCCCAAAGTATGATTGTATAAACGCGATCCGGTTGTAGGCCCGTGATGGTATGAGTGGATACGTTGCCTACCCGCTTGATCCCGCCGCCATCTACTTGAATGCCGTAGTCTGTTGCTCCTGCGACAGGACTCCAAAATACTTTAAGAGAATTCGTCTCTGCCTCTACTTTAATAATGTTAGGGGCATCTGGTTTCTTCTCGATAGTCAAGCTTCCGGGATAAACCGCTACAAAACCGCCGCGATTGGACACTTCGATGTTCGGATAGGTGCCTTCTCCAAGATCCCTGCCCCTCCAGCTAAGGGTCCAGTGACCTGAGTTGCCAGTGGTAACAAAGGTTTTTGGTCCATCGTTGCGATTCATCCTTCCAGATAAGACATCGCCTGCTTGAAGATGGGTATAGACCCCTTCCAAGGTAAAGGTCTCATCAATATCAATGACTCTCTTTGCCCCGGGAGTATAAATAACGATCTTCGGGAGAGCATCTACCAATCGGGAAGAGTAATTCGTTGGTGTAGTCCATGCCCCGCGATTATCCTGAGCTTGAACCGTCCAGTAAACGGTTTGATACAACATTTCTTTTGTGATGGGGAAAAAATATCTGCCGGACGCATTCCCATTTTGGCTCGATTCGGAAATCGTCTCTTCTTTCTCACCCAGCTCGTTTCCGCCCGGTGTCAGTCCCACTCTTAATTTTGTTGATACGATTTTGTCTGAAACATCATTATCCCTAAGCGAATAATTAATTAACCCTGTTCGGCCACTATCCATGATGACAAGCTCTGTATTTACGACTACAGGTGCTTGATTCGTGGCTAATAGATAGAACTCCAATTTAGCGGTACTGCCTTCAAGGATTTTCGGGGCATCGCTCTTCATTATCGCTTTTAGGCGCACATCAATGAGTGCGTTTTTTTGTATATAGCTTGTATCAAATACATAAGAACGGGCTGTACCTGTTAATTTCTCCCGTTTTACAGAAGTGACATGCCCGCCCTCGCTGATATAAATGATTAATTCTTGCGAGGCTATATAACTTGGATACCCTTTACGGTTGTAGTAGTCCCAATCCAACGTAATCGACTGCCCTTTTGGTATTTCTGCTCGATCTTTCGGATATTTCCAATCCGCAGAAATGGTTATCGGGTCCTTTTCAGCTTGCGCTCTCATATCCAAGCTAATATCGACTTTTTCGATGAGAGATTTACTGGATTTCTGATCGACTGCCCAGACACGAAGTGAGTAGAGATGATCTGGCTTCAAATTGCTGATGGGCAAGTTGTACGAAAATTCATTTGCGCTCTCAGACGCCGTAAAACGAGTCAGTTCATGAGGATCTTCTTCATCTAGCTGATACCAAATATGAACTTGGTCTCCGATGTTCGGATCCATCGCAATGCCTGATATGATGATGACATCCTCTGAATTAACAGTAGTGACAGCCTTCCCTACCACTGGTGAGATCAAATAAACTTGGGGAGCAGAATTATCGTTCACCTCGGTCGTTATGTAGGTGATTTCAGGTGTCCATTTTAGAAGATCCCCAACGTTGTTTTCTCTCTGGTTGACTTGAAAAATCAGTGCGTCTCCTTCTTCAATGGAAAGCTCCTCCTGAAGCTCCACACCAATCTCATCGTTAAAGTCAATCGATTGCCAGCCTGAGGAAGGCCAAATTTGAGCATCGTTTTTCAGTAATCGGACGTTGACCCCGTCTCCCTCTTCCACTTGGACTTTGGAAATCCAACCGCTAACGTGAATTCGTCCTGAACGCGGCGCCTTCCATTTCAGGATTGGATCTGAGCTCCCGACTTTTATCCACGTATTTCCGATGGCTGTCTCGTTTTGATTACTCTTCCATTCCTCGGCAGCCTTGTCCCACTCCAAGTCCGTGAAGCGATCTCCGCTTACCTCCTGATAAGACCAGTTGTTCTGTCCTTGCTGATTAGAAAATTGCAGCCAAAAAGCATACGTGTCATGTATGGGTTCAACAATCGTGATTGTCTTCTCTATACTGGTTTGCTTCCCGTCTTTTTCTGTGACCAGCACCTGTAATTGGTGTTCCCCTACTTGCATTTGGTCAACTTCCAACAGATAGGAGAAACCTGGCTTTAGATGTGGTGCATCTGGGTATTTGCGCTTCATATCTGGTCGTTCAAGCCCATATTTCGCCTCGCCCAGCTTATCTCCATCCATCAAAACCTCGATTTTCTCCACTTCACCAGAAGAAACGAACCATCCCGTTATGTTGTAATTCCTACTGATCAGTTCGTTATCTTGCGGGGTGTCAATGGCGCCCCCTGTTACCAAGACGTCGCCTTTTACAGTGACAGGGTATTGCTTCACGATGCCAGCATACGACACGGTAAGAACTGTACTTCCTGATGAGAGCCCTGTTAGTAGTCCTGTTGCATCTATTTTGGCGATAGATGGATTATCAATCGTGTAGGTCACTTCTCCTGTTACATCCTTGGTACTCTTATCTCGATAAGATGCAACGACCGTGAATGCTACGCTCTTGTCTTTTTCTAAAGTAACTTCGGAATAATTGGCTGTGATTCCCGTAACTGGACCAATTATGATGTTACTCTCCAGCAGGAGACTCTCCGCGCCCGCTTTATCCGTTACTTTTATGGTTAGTTTGTGATTCCCTTCCGCAAACAAGGACGTATCCAGTAGATATTGAAAACCAGCATTTGCATTCTGGTAGTGTGGATACATGGCTAAAATATCTGGACGAGGTCCGCCATATACGGCAGTTCCCTGTAATTGTCCATCCACCAAAACCTCGATTTTGGACACACCGCTTGGGTCCAGAATCCATCCCTGTACGGTTGTGGTTCCACCAATAACTGTGCCTTCTTTTGGGATATCCATTTGCCCTTTGGCAACAAGCGAGCCTGATTCTGATTCTGTGACAACAACAGGAATTACCAATGACTGATTCCCGTAATTCACATGAATCTTTGTCATTCCAACTTTCAGCCCTGTAACGATTCCCAGTGGACTGACATAAACGACATTCGGATCTTCGACTGTATAAACAGCTTCCCCTGTAATGTCCTTTGATTGTTGACCTTCAAAACTGGCGGTAATCTGCAGTTTCTGCATAGCGTCTTTTGCTACGCTAATAGTTGGTACTGTATTTTGCAGACTGATCGCTGGAGCAATTTTTCCAATCACGAAATTTCTTTCTGGTAATGGATGTTGCTTTCCTTCGCTATCTGTTGCGATCACAGAAACGGTATGATTACCCGGTTGCAGTTCGCTCAGATCCACGGTATAGCTGTATCCTGCTTGCGTATTTGTATATTCCGGATGAAGCAGTGCAATATCAGGTCGAGCAATGCCCGATTTTGCTTTCCCGTGTTCGATCCCGTCAATGACAACCTGATAATCTGAGATAGCAGAGGGATGTAAAAACCATCCTGAAATCGTATAGGTGCCATTGACAGTAGCACCATTTACAGGCGTTTCTATCTCTCCCAAGGTTTTAAGTGCTTCCGCTTCCGTAACGGTAATAGGAATGCTGATACTTTGATCCCCATATTTTACAGTGAGACTCGTGCTTCCTTGGGCCAGAGCCGTGACCAAGCCATCTGTGCTCACCTTTGCGACAGAAGAATTCTCTATGTTGTATAGGGCCAACTTGGTTACATCATGACTGCTCTGATCCTCTAGTACCGCCATGACAGTAAATTGATGCGTTTTTCCTTGAGGGATAATTAACTCTGTAACGTTTGCCCTTAATCCTATTGCTGGTAGCAAGGTAACGACTTGAATCGTTCTGTTCCCCAGCATTACCTGATTTCCACCCTTGCCTGTTCCTCTAACAGAAAGAGTATGTGTGCCTTCTCGCAATTTCCCTGTATCGAGATTGTAGTGGAACCCTACGTTTCCATCCGGTTTGGGAGCATCCATAATTTCTATTTCCGGACGAGAAATGCCATAGGTTGCTTCACCACTTACGGCCCCATCGACCAGTACTTCAATCTTTTCAACACCATTAGTGTCAATAAACCAGCCTGTGACAGGGTAAACTCCGCTGATTAATGCATTTTCTGCGGGACTGTCAATGCCTCCCCGAGCCAGACCCCCTGCTGCTTTGACCCAAACAGGGATCGTAAGTGTTTGTTCCTGGTATTTCACGATGATATTGGTTTGACCGACTTCAATTCCCGTAACGATCCCTTTATCTGAAATACTAATGATCGTAGGATTCTCAACCGTATATTGAGCCTCTCTGGTCACATCTTTCGTTTGTTGATTCAGTAAAACAGCAGAAATAGATAATTGCTGTGTATTCCCTTGTATTACATCTACCTTGCTTATATTTGCCACAATACTTGTGGCCGGTTCTGAACGACCAATGAAAACAGCTCGCTCTGCCAGAACTTGCTCAGCGCCGTCTTTATTAACAGCCGTAACCTTAATCGAATGCTGCCCTTCCATTAGCTGTGTTGTGTCTAAAGGGTACTCAAATCCAGCTCTAGCATTCTGATATTGTGGATACGAGAATTCAATATCAGGGCGGGTCTGCCCATAAGAAGCCTCCCCCACTACTGTTCCATCCACATGAACCTCTATCTTTGAAACGCCTGAAGGATCTAGGTACCAGCCCTTGATGAGTGTGACGCCTGTCATCATGGAATTACTTGTTGGCGCCTCTAACTCCCAACGCGGTATCAGTGGCTCATCCTTTTTGATCGTAACGGGGATCGTGATTGATTGACCTTCATATCGAATGGTCACCATCGCCGTTCCATACCCCGTTGCTTTTACAAGCCCAGTAGCGTCTACTGTTACGACACTTTCATCTGATGAAGCGTACCCTGCAAGACTTGTAACGTCCGTCAGGGTGTTATCCGCTAAAACAGTAGATACCACCAACTGATGGGAACCTTCATTCGTTAGTTCCAGCTTGGTCACATCAGCATGCAGACCATTCAACGGCTCTATGTTACCAATATAAAATGTCGTTCCTTCTATAATGGATAGTTGTCCATTAGCATCTTGAACTTCCACGGTAATGCTATGAGTGCCGGCCGTTAGATTTCGAGTATCCAGTTGATAGTGAAATCCAGCATTGCTATTCTGATAAGCTGGATATTTCGCTTCAATGTCTGGTCTCGGGTCGCCATAAGATGCCTCTCCCACATTCGTACCATCAATCAGGATACTGATTTTCGATACTCCGTCTGGATTGAGGTGCCATCCTTTAATGGTATACGCACCACTGATTAACTCGCCTTTTTCGGGAGTGTCGAGCCCACCTATTGGTGTCAAAGGAGCTCTCTTCGTCACCACTATCGGGATCTCAATCGTTTTGTCACCCAACTCAGCGATCAGTTGCGTATCTCCCATTCCACTTCCTGTGACGAAACCTGAAGGTGTCACCCTAGCAATTTTTTCATCTTTGCTCGTATAAGTAACTTCCTTGCTGACATCTCTGGTGTTGCCATTTGTCATGTTCGCCGTAATTTTCAGTTGATAATTCTCACCTTCGGAAAGACGCAATTCGTTCGGCGTCGATTCCAGTGAGGTAATCTCAGCGGAGTCTTCATCCCCTAGTCCCAGTGCTTTCTCTAGGTTTACAAGCCCTTTTCCGTAAAAACGTGATTCCCCTAAAGGTGTTGCGTTATCGACTAAACTATCACGTACTTCGCGATTGGTGGCTCCGCCCTTTTTTGACCAAATAACAGCTGCTGCACCGGTTACGTGAGGAGCTGCTAAAGAAGTGCCTGAACGTTGCTCATAGTCTCCATGGAGAGACGTACTTAGAATATCAACGCCAGGAGCCATCAGGTCTAACCCACTGCCAACACTTGAAAAGTCAGCCCGTTGATTGTCCTGATTTATCGCACCGACAGACAATGTCTCTGCATATTTCGCAGGATATAACTGGGTATCCTCACCCATTCCCCTATTTCCTGCTGCTGCAATAACCAGTATCCCTTGTTGATTCGCTCTTTTTATCTGGTCGTGTAGCGCTTGACTGTCAATTCTACCACCGGCACTAATGGAAACGATGTTCATGTCATTCTGCATCGCCCATTCAATCCCCTGAATCATGCCGGAATAGGTACCGTGACCTTTTTCATCAAGGACTCTAATGGCATAGATTTCAGCTTCTGGTGCAACACCAACAATCCCAACATCATTATCTTTACCAGCGATAACACCAGCTACCGCAGTCCCATGCCCGTGCTCATCATCAAAATCTGATTTTCCTTCTACATAGGAAATGCCTCCTTTTACTTGGAGGTCTTCATGATTGGATATACCTGTATCAATAATTCCAATTTTAATGTTTTGGCCTTTGTAATTTTTTTCGTGAGCTTGATTTGCCCTTATGTGCTCAATCCCCCACGGAATTTCCTGCTTTTCTGTTCTGTTTGTTTCTGCTAACTCTATTTCACTATCTTCCTCAATATAGGCTACATTCTCGTCCTGAGACATTACCTCCATTTCACTCTCTGTTAGTTGAGCAACCAACACTTTCGTGCTAAGTTGCTGGACCGATGATCTTTGAATCGCCCTTACTTTTGCTTTCTTGCTTTCTTTAAAACCAATTAAATACGTTTTACTACTAGCGCTTGCGATAGCGTGCTCTGGGACAAGTTGCAAAAACAGTAAAGCAAGCAGTAGGAATAGATTGAAACTACTGATTATACGGATGAATCTAGGGTTCATTCCTGTAACTCCTTGTCATAATTGTGTTGAGCTTTGGTATCATTCCTTTTTAAAAATATTTCAAGCCAGCCAGTTACTCTTCATCTCCTTCCTAAAAATAAGTGCAGATAAAAAATGTAAATTTTACCTAAACAGCATTTTGAATTATAGTGAATTCCTGATATTGGATCAATAGGAACTTACCAATAAGTTTTGACTAACAAATTACTAGTCAGCCAATATTGCTGATTAGCAGAAGTGATTTCCAAGTTAGAGTATGTTTTTTGGCTTGCAGGTCAGTCTTGCTCTCAAAAGCAGATAGTTTCCGAAATTTACTTTTTCGGACAAAAAAGAACCCCAAACGAGCGTAGATAACTCGGTTGGGATACAACGATCAAGAATTTGCTTTAATTTTTTTCTATACCGATCTTAGTTAAAATCCCTGATTCTTCTAAATCAAAGCACAATGAACGCTTATGTCCGTTATATAGTTAACTTGATAGTGATCGGACATTACACTATCCATTTACCATACCATACTCGGTTTATATGACCTTAATCTAATAATTATTAGTGAATTTCTCCCTGGGAAATCTTTGATCCCGTTGTTATCTGGCATATTTATGGTTTCATCATTAAGAGCAATTACCTACTGTTTCTATCCTATTGTTACGGAGTCGAAATTCTAAGTCCCCGTAAATAATAAAAGCAGGATGTGCTTCTTTCAAGAAATTGGACTTTGCTTCCTTTTCAAAACTGCCGCACTGAGAAACCCGATGCGACAGCTAAGGATTATTACCAATTTCCACTTTCAAATTCCTGATTTTCAATTTCTTTAATATATACCGATATCCATAGTACCAAATCATTAGTAGGGTCAGTCTCGATGTATATACCTTTATTACTACAATACACTTCTTCAAATTCATCATATTCAAAACTAGGTTCAATTTTTAATACTTCGTCGATGTGCATTCCGATTTTTATACTTTCAAACAAAGTCCCAGTATAGTTACTCAAAGCTGTTAATTTAAATAGTTTTCCATTCATTAAATTGAACCAGAGGTCAATTGAATTATTTACTTCGTATCTAACCAAAAACTTACCTAGTAGTTTTACTTTTACTTCTCCTTTACTTAGTAAAGGGTAAAAATTACTTATATGACTATAAAGATTTAAATTCCCGATCCCAATCCAAGGGAGTATCGGAGCGTCTAATTTAATCATTTTATCACCTCTCTGAAAAAATAATCGTTGTATTCTTCTCCGGGCCTTGTGATTTATAATTCTCTAATCTACCATTTACAATCTTTATTGTTCCTTGATCACTAGTACTAATTTTTATATATGGACTTTCTCCATGCCTACCACCACCCGGTGATACTTGAACCTGAGTAATATTCCTCTCGCCCCCGGTGTTACTAATTTTAATTATCATTGCCCCGGAACGTGATTTAGTAGATGCTTCAATTTTGATGTCATATCCTTGAGCTTTTAACATTTTCGCAACTTCATCTACAGACTTACCATTAAATTCATTTGGGTTAGCTTTAGCAGCTTCTATTGTTGCTCTGCCATTATTAATAACAGAGGCAGGTTTCTCCATCCCCCTTGTGTTAACTTGTTGCCTCTCATAATACTTTTGCATTGCTTTATAGCGCAATGTATCGACTTCAGAAGTTGATAGCTTTACTGTTCTCGGCTTATACTCCACTTCCACTCTTTTAGGGTTTGTAATGCTTGGAAACCTTACATTCCCCCCGCCACCGCCTCCACCATAGTGCTCAACGGAGTGGTTGCCAGAAGGATCTATAAACCTTAATGGATTATTATGCGTATAAGTATACCGATTCAACGTCAACGGATTATCCACTTGCCCTTTATACGTATCCTCCATGATAAAGCGGTCAATGGATAAAGGTTAGGTGGCAACATTTCTGCTACCACCCTGCTACTACGCCGCCTGTTCTGTAAGGACTGGCATTTTATATTCCGTCTTGTACTTCATCATGCTGTATATGACGTTGACCAATTTACGCATCACGCAAATAATCGCTTGCCACTTGGTTTTCCCTTCTGCCAGCTTTCTTTCGTAGTATGCATGGTAAACAGGATGATTGGGTTTCTTCGCCCTTGATACACCCAGTTGACGAATGGCAAGGTTATAGAAGATATCATACAGGCTACGGTTGCCTAACTTGCTCTTTTTACTCTTCTGCTTGTTCCCTGAACTATGCTGCACAGGTGCAATCCCTGCAAAGTTCGCTAGTTTGTCAGCACTGGAAAAACGTGAAATATCGCCAATCTCCGCAATTAATTCCGCCGCAGTGACCGTGCTAATTCCGTGCATGGTCTCTAGTTTGTAATCCAATAATGCAAGATGCTTCGCCAACTCTGAATCAATTTGCTCTAGCTGATAGTCTCTGGCGATCAAGTCCCGAACCACATTTTTAACAAGAAAATCATTGACTCCTTGATAGTCTTTCGATGTGTCTCCATCTTGCTGTACGAAAGATAGAATGTCCTTTGCCTTCTTGGTAGACATGTAGCGATTGCTCTTCTTATACAGAAAGGTAGCCAATTCATCCACACTCACCCTACGCAAACAACTCGGAGAAGGATACTTCAGCCAGAAAGCTAATGCTGTTTTCCCATCTACTTGTGAGAAGAATTTCTTGTAACTTGGATAGTGATAACCTAGCAATTGATGAAGCTGTAACTTGATTCCTGTTACAACACTCACAATGTTCTCTCTTCTTGTGACAAGCTGTGAGATTGCATAATAAAGGTCATGTGGATTCGCAGTCGGCAGTGTATCCAAGTTGGAAATCAGAATGCGAGCCACACACTCTGCATCCCACGCATCTGTTTTCTTGTTGTTTGGACTGCTTCTGCGCATGGATACCGTAAGGGCAGGATTAACTGCTTTTACTTCATATTTATTTTCAATTAGAAACATAGCCAATCCTCTTCCGTAGCCCCCCACATCTTCTAAGCCAAACATAGGGGTCAAGCCTTCCTTCTTGGCTAGTTTTTCTACTTGTTGCAGAAACTTAGGAAACGCTGACGGCTTGTTCTCGAATTGGATTTCGTCTCTCTTTTCATGGAAACAGGTCATCATCACCGCTGTATGATGACGTTTATGTAAGTCTACTCCGATATATAGGTACTTCAATTTATGATGCAAAAAGACTTCACCCCTATCTTTGATGAGTAATGATGTAGAGAAAAGAATGCCAGCACCCTCCGAACAAGCATTATTCAAAGATGAACACGCACGGATACGTTAGCTCGTACATTCTTTTCATGTCATTATCGTTCTATCATTACGGTTGTAATTTGGTGCTAGACAATGCCTTCGCTAAACGGATTTGCAGCAAGTATTCTCGTTGATGTAGTTCCACCTGAAAGATGGCCTTTATTATTTCCTCTATCGTAGCGATGTTAAATACAGCGTTCTCTTGTTGAACATAGTCAAAAATTAATTGTGTACCTATTTCGCATGTCTGAATCTTGTCAAGAGAGCGTATCTCTTCCTGTTTATAATGAGTGAATTGAGCTTCCACGTTCGTTCCTCCCGCTACATAATGGCTTCGTGAAGTCCATTTGCTTCAATCTGACCATAGCGGTAGGTACCCTTGTAGAAGGCTTCACGATCAATCATTCGTTTGACCTGTACCTTGGTAAAAGACTTACCATGTGTCGTTGTATACCCTTCTACATTCAGTTGGATAGCCAGTTGGGAAAGTGACCAAGTGGGATTTGTTTCACGTAAGGAGAACAATCTCCGCACAGTCTCCGCCTGTCTCTCATCTATCTGAATGGCCTTCTGCCCTTTCGTTGCCGTATATCCGAAAGCAACTCCTCCTCCTGCATATCCTCCTTGTTGCGCTTTCTTTTTTCTTCCCCTCCCTAGTTTGAGTGCTATCTCCAAACGTTGGTATTGGTCGAGTAATTCCATCATGCCATTGATTAGAAAATCATTAGGGTCATGGGCGTAAATACTATAGTTGGGCTGTTCAATTGCTTTTACGTCTACTGTGTGCCGTTTTAACTCTCTTTGAATGAGGACTTTCACCATGTCGGCTCTCCACAATCGGGAAGTGTTGAGAACGATAATATGGCTTACTTTTTGATAAGTAAAACTGGATAACAGTTCTTGCAAACCTTCCCGTTCAATGGTCAATCCATCCTCATCCACTTTTGCTCCACTTATACCCTCATCCTTGTAGATGTTCAGTAATTCTAGATTATTATCCTGACAATAACGCTGAATCTCCTCTACTTGGTAGGCTAGACTATACCCATCTTTAACTTGTCCTTTTGTCGATACTCTGACATATCCCACTACTTTTTCCATACTATTCCCCTTCCCGTTACAGGAATTTGAATCATCGTAACGCCTAGTAGATACAAAACAATTATATATCGCTTAGCAGATACAATCAACGACCTTTTCCTCGTGCTAAAATTGCACGTATAATGGATAAAGAATGTTCACGGGAAAGAAGGACTCAAAATGCCTATAATTGTAAAGTTAAAAGAAATCCTTGATCAGAGAAATATGTCTCAACGAGAGTTGGCAAGACTCACTGGTCTTAGACCGAATACAATCAGCCATCTCTGTTCCAGCCAAGTAGATAGGGTTCACCTTAGTACATTTGAAACGATCTGTAAGACATTAGATATTGAGTTGCATGAATTGCTGGTGTTGGAGGGGGAGTAATTTTCCACCTTAAAACTTAATCGCCTAAAATCCAACCTACCTACGGGACTAGATGTGTAATGCCCCTATTCCATGTCCATTCACTATATAGAGATGTAAAATACCCCCGAATGGCAGCAGGTTGTATCGATACGGTATCGTAGAGAGACACATTTTCTTTGTAAGGACTGCTCTATTTGCTTATTTTTCTTTATTAGTAAGCTCTGTCCATTCAAAATTTCTCCGAAGTTCTATAATTTTTATCGTTATCGTGTTAACAACAATACGGTGTGAGTGGATGTCTTCAGCCCTGAACTGAATCAACAATCTCCAATCTTTTTAAACCTTCCTTTTTTGGGATGGTTATTTTCTTTGCCAAACTCCTACGATTAGGAAGAGTGGATGTTGTATAAATTGCTCTTATTCCACTTTCTTGGAACAAGTTTTTGATCATAGTGAAACCTAGATAGTTCTCAATCTTTGATATTTCCTCCTTGTTTTCCAAAAGCCATTCATAATCAATGGTTTCCACATTTTCTGTGTATGGCAATCCCTCAAGTGTCCTTTTGATTATGTAGGTAAAAAAGGAATGAGTGACAAGATGAATGGCTCTCTTCTCTTTGGTATATTTCTTCATGTCATTGTCACTCGGTCTAATTTCTAATCGTAAAATTCCCTTGGATTGCTCAATGATCTCCTTCGGTTCCTTCACTCGTTTACATTGCTTGTATTTATCGTATAGCATGACTCTGCTGCTTTTGTTATAAAACTCTACCGTTTCATCATGATTATAATTTCGCGTATCTTTATATGGCATTTTTCCTTTGCTCAACTGACGAACATATTCCCCTGTTCGATTCCCAACATGGAAATTGCAGCATACATCTAAACGAGTAATTCTCCAATCTTCATGGGCAATATGGATACCGAATAATTGCTGTAATCGTTCTTGTACTCGTTGAAAGAAGATAGGAATATCTGATTCGTTGATTGCTTTGACATTATTTCCATAAAGCAGTTTAGGAATAGAAACTTGGATAGTTAAAGTGCCGCTTGCTTCCTGATATTTGATATATGGAATGATCTCGTCTTGCATTTGGAATGTGGTCATAACACCTGTTTTCTGATTACGGTATGTAAAAGATGCAAAGTTATATTGTCGTAATATGTCAGGTTGAATAAATACGGAACTTACTTTCATTTTGATGGAATCAAACAATTATATACTCTCCTTTTTACTATAAATTTTAATATATTGAATATAATTTGGCATGTTATAACAAAAGATAGCAACTCATACGTTTGTTCACCTCCTTCATCGATTTACAATAAATTTTTAGTTTTATCTTGTTTTCCCAGAGGAATTACATCCTCTAGGTGCGTTACTCGTACAATGCAGCAATCATGTCTGGATTTATGAAGTCTTTTAATCCCCACCACATATACTCTAGCTTGTTGCCATTCATTACTTTGCTTACGCCGAACCGTTCACATATCTCATGATACTGCTCTTTTCCGAGTTCACCATCACGTTCTAGCAGTTGTTTTCCCATCCAGATCATCCCGCTGCGTTGAATCGTTTTCACTCGTAGATTGTCCAAACCAAAGTATTCTTCTAATGCATGTAATCTCCCATAAATCAGATGAGGACTGACTTGTTCCATATGAACATTTCTTGTCTTGGCTGGCCTGATTACATAGCCTGTTTCAATTAATTCACTTGTTTCTTTGAGATGATCTCGTCTCATCTCCCCATTCCCTTTGAGATAATCCTTTTGCTTGATTGCGCCATTTATTAATTTCAGACACTGCTCGGATATTTGAATTTCTCTTGTTTCTTCTTTATCGTTAATCAATATCAATGTTCGTTTCTCATCATTGACTTGTTCACGTTTTAGATTGCGTAGTTCACTTACCTCTCTTCCACCCGCACCTTCAAATAACAGAGAGAGAATCACAGAATCCTGATCGTTATTACATTGGTCAATGATTGCATCGATTTCTTGCTTCGTAATAAATTGTTGGTGGGTGTTACCTACCATGTTCTTAAACCATTCTTTTGAAACGGACTCCAGTGGATTGGTGTCCTCTCTAAGCCCCTCTGCCCTTGCCCAATTCAAGTAAGCAGATATCGTTCTCCCAGCCGTATTAAGAGAGTCTCCTGTAGAAGCATGGAAGCCGTGCAGGGCAGTTTCAATCTCATCCAATGTAAAGTGGAGCAAATCCTTATCCTTTTCCACTTCGAACTTCATTGTCAAGTTGAAAACTCTTGAATAAGCTTTTTGGGTATTTTCTTTATATCCTTGAAGAAAGGTAGTTTTTATTTCGGGGTTAAACATGGTTACACACCTTTCTTGATGAAAAAGGATACTATAAATTTATAGTTTGATTTCCTTGAATTGATATTACTATAAATTTTCAACTTAACGCAAGAGTTTTTGCTTCTTTCAGGAATAAATTACAGAAACCCCAGACGAGTTGAATACTCATTTGGGGTTCTATGTTTACACCTAAAACATTCTATCTACTGCTTTTACGTAACAGGGACACCAATGGAACGCATTTACATTTGAATACGCTTCCTGAAATTCTTGTTCCCGTTGGAACCATGGTAAATCAGGTTGACGATTTAAAACATCACGTAAACAATACCAACCTTGTCTTAAGTCTTCTCCACCAGTTGACCTAAAATCACCATTTGAGCAGAAAGCACAAATGTTAAAGGATACGTCCATTTTGTCTTGAAGTGCTTGTAAAGCGATGGAGAAATCCTCAATAGCTTCCGCTTCAAAGGTTATCCCTCTGTAATTGCATACTAGTCTGTACTTTAATTGAGGTTCATCAGGGTCATATTGTCTAGTGACGGAAGTATATTCTTCCACCGTTAATATTTCTACAGAATTACCATTAGTAGATTGTACACTATTCAAGAACTTTAGCTGATATCCTTCTGGTAACTTCGTTATTAACTCAAGAAGACTCTGAACATATGTCGCTTCATCGCTTTCAAAATATAGAGATTTTCCTGCCAGAATCAGATGAACAGTTTCATTTTCTCTAAATCGAACATAAAGGATCGTATCCTGACTGTGCCCCTTTTCGTCAATTAGTTTAGTAGTGACACTCCTCTCGTTCATTCTCTCCCTCCCTTCTTTTACCTTCCCTTAATTGAGATAGACTTTAGTACACTAGTTAAATAATACGGATTTGATTCTGCATCAGGTCTTGAAGCAATCCACGCTTTGTGATGGGCAGGGTTTGTTGCAAAGATACTGACGTGCCCAGTGGCAGGATTGTCAATCACAGCCTTCAAAACGCCAGTTGCGTTTACAGCATCTATTGAAGTGAACGTATATTTGGTAGACCCTGGTGCTAAAAAGTATGATAATCCTGTTGTATCCACTGGTCTTGGGGTTAGATTGGTGTTTGTACCCGAACCGTCACGGAATATTAGGGTCTGTCCATTATAATTATAAGTTGTAGTGCTCGTCGAGGTGTCCTGCGTAGCAAGGTTCAATATCGTTGCCCCAACAGCAGCCCATCCTATTGCACCACCTGATACTGAACCAGAACCAGACCTTGGCATAGTTGCAGTAGTTCCTGCAAAAAAAACAGCGGTGTGTCTTAGTTCAAAGTCTTTTGCAATAGAAGCACCCAAATTACTCCAGTATGCTGTCCTTGCATTATCTGCTTGGGTCTCAGCAAATTGCTTACGTTGTGTGTTTCCTGCTTTATTTGCCTTCTCCCAGACATCCGTCCAAAGAGCAATCGTATCTCTAGTTGATCCTTTAATATATTCGTCTCCATCTTTCCAATGACCTGTAGGGTCTTTATATCTTAAAGGATTATTCTCCACATACGTATACAAGTTCAAACTCAACGGATTATCCACTTGCCCTTTATACGTATCCTCCGATATAAACCGCCCTATCTTCGGATCATAATACCTAGCCCGCAAATAATAGAATCCGCTCTCCTTGTCATATATTTCTCCTGCATACGTAAACGGGTTGGAAATCGTCTCCTTAACCTTATCCGCGATCAAGTTGCCCCAAATATCATAATCATACGTATTCAAGACATTGCCGTTCGAATCCTTGATCTTAACAACATCACCGTGGCTGTTGTAGTAGTAATTGCCTTCAAGATTCGATGCATAGTCTTTTCGCCAAATCAACTGGTTGCCAAACACATTCCGCGCCTTCACTCGACCATCTTGCGTGAGCTCTTCAATCACTTGCCCATTCAGGTAAACGTAATGGGTCGTGTCGGTCACACTACCAGTCTGTTGCTTCGTCGCCCGCAGTCCACCTGGATAATACGTGTACGTCGTTGTCCCTTTCTCGTCCTTATACTCCTGCAAACGATTAAACAAATCGTGCTTCATTTCATAGGAGCTTAAGATGTTACCAGGAGCATTGGCATACACTTGGCGGTTGCCGCGCTTATCATAGGCATACTGCTTAACGTTCCCTTCAACCGATTCTTCCTTGATCCGGGAAAGCTTGTCGTACACAAACAATCCATAATTCGTACCGGAGCGCTTTTGACTGGTGATATTGCCAAACAGATCGTAGCCATTTGTCTCGTTCCAGCCGTCTGCGTGATTCAAGGCTGTTTTTTCACCAAATGAGCTGATCGATTGCTGCATGGCTGTTGGTTGCCCCGGATACGATATAGCATTGGTTTCACCTGAGTTACTAATATCGTATGTATACGTTGTCGTTCCGACTCCGGGGATCGCCACCGAGTTCAATCTGTTCGCGTTATCATAGCTGTATTCGACTTTCATCGATGGGGCAGAACCAGATACCGCACTTCTTGCAGGGTATACAAGTGTATCTACCGAATCGTCATTGTCTGAATAAAGAAGCTGGTAGTCTTTGCCCATCATCGTCTGGCGATTCTTCCGATGGAACCCATCATAGCCATAGCTGATCGCGTTTCCTGTGTGATTATTTTCGCTCAAAAGCAGACCAGACTGTGGATCGTACACGCGCTCTTCATAGAATGCAGTACCAGAAGAAACTTTCGTCAGCTCATGGAAAGGCGAATAGTCGTAGTTGAATGTGACGCCGTTTTTGTCCTTGTAACTCTTCACAAGGCCGCTTTTATCGTAGGTGTACGTCTCTGCTTTTGTCTCTGGATTCTTCTCCGAGAGCTTCCATGCCAAACTATTGTAGGTATACTCTGCCGTAGTCGTCCCATTTTCCAGAACACTGGTGAGATTGCCTAGCGTATCGTAGCCATATACGTTTACGTTATTTTCCGGGTCCTGCAAATACACCAGGTTGTCGTTGTGATCGAAGCGCATACTCCACGCTTGGGAAGTCTCGCCGTCAGAGATTTCTTTAAGGGTTACTTTCCCGAATCGATCAGTCTGATAGTTTGTCACGCGATGGTGACTGCCACTTTGGGTCGTCTCCTCTGTGCTCTCCACTCTTCCATACAAGTCGCGGTAGGTGGTTACGATGAACCCATTTGGAGAGAGCGTTTGTTCCGTCAATCGTGGCAAATACTTCGATCCATCCGAGTAGGCATTGTTTCGATGGTGTTTGGTAGTTCCGAGTGCATTCGTCGTTTGATACAAAAAACCATCCCAGTCATACAGATACGAAGTGCTTTCCCCCTGCTTCCCAAAAGGAACCGTGCGGCTAACCTCTAACCCATCTGGCGTGAACTCGTTTTCTACCAATGGGCGTTTCGCACCTGTTGTGCCCACCTGCTCTTGATAGGCGGTATCTCCGTATGGGGTGTAGTAGGTGATGAGTCTTGATGAATCTGGTGCAATTTTCTCCACGATGCCCGGTCCATCTGCACTCGATCCAGAAGCTTCGCCGTCCCGATACACGTACGTAATGGTTCGTTTTGCACCTTGATTGTGAAAAGTCTCTGATAGAGGTCTTCCTAGCTCATCGTATTCATAAGTAGCCTTGCTTCCGTTCGGATAGGTCTGGCTTTTGATTTGACCTTTGTCATCGATTTCGTAGGAAAAATTCAATACATCCGATTTGCCGCTTTCCAGCTCGACACCAGCGAGTGCGATCTGCGTAGGCTGAATTCCGTATTGATCATAAGCGGTGAAGGTCTGCGTCCGTGTTTTTCCTCCGCCAAAGTTCTCCGTTATCGAATAAAGCTGTTTGTTTGTGTACTCGTAGGTTCGTTCAATCGATTGACTTTTGGGCGTATTGATTAAATTGGCAGGGAACGAGTTGATCTCCGTTTCCTTTCGGAGCATATATTGATCGTTGTACTCATAAGTGGTATTCGAATAATACGGATCACCGGATGCGGTCGTTGATTGTGTTCGGGCTGCCTTCAACACAGAGAAGGTACGGAATCCCCATGGATTTAGCGCTACCTCATCGTATGTCCATGTGCTCATAATCCCGTCTGGCGCAATCTGCTTGATCAGTTGTCCATAATGGTTGTATTCCAGGTACGTCTCTTGTGCGTAGTTGTTGATCTTGGCAGCATACTGTGCACGATTGGAAACATTCGGGTCTTTTAAGTAGGAATTGAAAACATCCAGATCGCTCACTGCCGATGTCGGTTCCAAGAAAACGTATTGATACGTCGGCTTTGTATTCCGACCGGAATAGGCATAGGTTGTGTACGTAGTTGGATTGTACTCGACCCGGTACTTCGCGCCTGATACATTTGTTCCGCCTTTGCTCACGCCTGTTATCTTTTCGCTTCGCAGCAATGGATTTCCGTCTTGATTGACCTTGTAAATGGAATTCTTCGTGTAACGGGAAACCTCAGATTCCGTGACTTGGATGGTATCCCCATGGCGTTCTGCAAAATTTTTCAATCTAGGCAATTGTTCCTTTGGTACCTTCCATATCTCGCGGAAATTGCCGTTATCTGCATAGGTCTTTTCCAGCTTATGCGTATTCGAACCGCTCGGCGTTTTCTGCGTATAGCTGTACGATACTTTATTAACCGGATGATAGGCTACATAGCTTAGTGCATACTTGTCTTGAAAAATCCGTACGAGACCGTCATTAAACGTAGTTTGACCTAGTTGATAGGGACGATAGTCGTAGTTGATTTTTAATCCTTGCAACGGATAGGAAACCTCTTGCATAAGCAAGTAATCGATTTCCTTACGCTTCTTTGTATCCGATTCCCAGTACTTTGCTGAATCTTGGAGGGTTTGATCAGTTGGGAGCTTATCCAGGGTGTATTCTTTGTTCAAATTGAAATAAGCAATGCCCTTCGTTTTCGGATCATGATAGGCATACCGCGCCACTGTATATGCGCTGCTTCCGCTCCCTGCTGTCGGCAGGACTTCTACTCGAACAAGCTGATGATAACCGCTCAATGCGAACTTTCGTTCAAAATGGTAGCGAATGTGCTTGAGCACCGTGGTCTCGGTCTTGTCTTTGTAGACGATCAAGTCTTGCGTGGTGTTGTTTTGCTTTCGTTTCAGCACCACATAACGTCCGACACTATCTTCAATGCTTACTGGCTCCCCATCACTACTCACGTTGTACTTGATCTTGTCCCCATAAATATTAGATTTGACGACCGTTCCCAAGGTGACATCAAACTCGTACTTCAAATTTCGGTAATGCAGCGTGTACTTCCGATTCACTTCGTCAATCGTGAAGAAGATGTCTTGATACGGATAATTCACAAACTTGTTGAACCGATATTCTAAAGATGTACCGTCTTCCAAGGTGATGTAATACCGATTACTCGATGGATCCTTATCTATTTTGGTAGAGTAAATTTGTTGACTTGAATCATAGGGGTCGTCCCTTACCGTTACGGCCTGCTCTCGACTGACGATATCCAATCTCGGCATATTAAAATCCCAGCCGGTTGCAAATTTGTCATTGTCATGAAGGGCTTCATTCTTGTCTAGATCATCATCCCAGCTTGGCACACTGATTTTACTGCTCAAGGAGTGGTATCTGCGTTTTATGTCCAAATCCAGTCCATGCTTGCCCGGCAAAAAGAGATCTTGCTCGACCAGGTTCGCAGCTCGATATACATCATCGACGGATTGCTCTGTTTTTGAACGAGCAAATCGAAACTCCTGATCCTTTTCGGTGTATTTTACCGGAGGAGGCGTAGTGGATTGGACCTCCATCTGTTCTTCCAGTTGCTTGATTTCATTGATTTTAGATAGAACAAGAGGGGTTAACCGCTGCAAGAGGTCTTTGCTTTCCTGACTCAGATTCCCGAATTGGGTGATAATCTGCTCAGAGGAAAGGCGTTTGACTTCTTCTTGTTCTTCTGCTGTTAGTAATTGCAGCAGCTCGGAATAGAAATAGGCTGCGAACTTTAACAATGCTCTGTCAAAACTGCGGTGAATGTCAATAACAGTGTCAGTCTCTAGCTGCGTCCATGTAAGCGAAGAAATATCCGTTTCCGTGAACTCGGTCGGATTTTTTGCTTCTCCTTTGTCATTGGTGATTGGCTCGCCCATGGACTGTTGAATCTCTTCGATTGCCGTGTCAGGAGTTGCTGCTTTCTCACCTGAGGTTATATGAGAGATGGACACGGGGGAGGATTCATTTGCGAACGTCGTTCCAAGCGGCAACATCGTCGTGCATAATGCAAGGCAAAGCACAACGATCATGAGTGATTTTATGGAAAAATGTTTCATAATGCCTCCGTTAGAGATATTCGTCCCCCCATGATGCGAAGGGGGGACTGCATGAACATGGATTAGGGTACAACCGTAATCGTTATCGTTTTAAACTGTCCGTCGTAAGACACCCTGGCCTCTGTTGTTCCAGGATTCATTCCATACACAACGCCTTTCACGATAAATCCAATCCTAGAATCTACCACTGAGTAAAGGCCTTGTGTTGTTACATCCAGCGTACTGCCGTCTTCCTTTGTTGCTGTGACCTTAATTGGTCGCGTGCTGCCAGCTCGTACCTCCACCTTTTCCTGATCCACATGTAATACGGTTCCTTTTGGTGGAAGCGTCACTGCATGCTTGACACTTTTTAAAATGTTTCCATTATCATCATGAATGAACGTTACGGATTCTACACCATTTTCTTTAATCGCCTTAATCCGATTGTTTTGATCGTAAACGTACTCATAAAGAGTCCCACCAGGGAGGGGAGCAAAAACGGTAAAGGAAACACTCACCGGATAACTCTCGGTATTGGTCAATTTGATCGTGTAGCTGCCCATCCCCAGCTCATAATTGATTTCTGAAGGAGTTGGCGTCTCTTTAGGTGTTACAGCATTTCCATTGGACAGGACCGTGACAACCGGATATTTATTTGTCTGATTTTTTAATTGTGTCATCATACGATACTTGCCAGGAATAGTCGTATTCATGGCCATCTCTACCGTTTGACCAGGCTGCAGCGTAATTTCCTTTGGCTGGTTGAAGGTAAAGGCCTCTCCCCCCGGCTTTGCCAGAAGTGTAGCGTAAACCGAATCCTTTGCGACAATTTTTACATAATAGGTTTTTCCTGCAACAAACACGGGGTTGACTCTTCCATTCGCTCCCGCCGCAATCTCCTCATGTGCCTGCAAGCTTGCCGCTTTATAGACGGAGAGAGTTGCATTGGCTGGTGAACCCGAATCGTTGTTTAACGTGAATGAATACGTTCCATTTGTTCCAGCAACGATTTTCATGTATTTCGCCTCATTTGCAGGGAAATACATCCGCACTGGGCTATTCTCAACCATTCCATTAAAATTGCCTTCTGCTGGTTTCGTTTCAACCGTAATCGAACTGCTGTAGCTGCTAATCCCGGCTGAAGTATACGCCCAAAGTCTAATGGTATACACACGCGCTGGCTGAAGGCCCGTGATCGTATGGTTGGTAACATCGCCCACTTTTTTGATACCGCCGCCGTCGACTTGGATTCCGTAGTCAATGGCACCTACAGACGGACTCCAATAGATTTTGAGTGAATTCGTTTCGGCCTCTGCGTTCACGATACTTGGAGCATCCGGCTTGTCTTCTACCGTTAAGCTTCCGTAGTAATAGACTACGGTCGGCTCTGTCACTTTGATATTTTCGTACGTGCCTGATCCGATTTCCCGCCCCGTCCAATTCAGCTCCCACTGACCGGAGGTTCCTGTTGTTGTGAATTTTTTGGCAGAATGAGAGGAGGACACTTGGGCTTCAATCATTTCTCCGGAGGTAAGCTTCGTGTATGTTCCATCCAATGTAAAGGTGTCATCAAGGTCCATGACTCTCTTGGCAACCGGCGTGTAGATCACGATTTTTGGAAGTGCCTCTTCCAGTCGAATGGAATAGTTAACTGCTGGTGTCCAAGCTCCCCGGTTATCCTGCGCCTGCACTGTCCAGTAAATGGTCTGGTGCAGCATATCTTTTGTAAGCGGGAAGGAATACCTGCTAACAACTTGTCTGTTTTGAGAAGCCTCCGGTATCAGCTCCTCTTTTTCAACAAGCTCATTTCCACCTGGCGTGAAGCCCACTCGTAATTTTGTCGAAACGATTTTGTCCGTGACATCATTTTCATTGAGCGTATATTTGATGATTCCTGTAAGCCCTCTGTCCAAGGTGACAAACTCCGTGCTTTGTACGACAGGTGCTTGATTGGCAGCCAGAACACTGAAATTCAACTTCGCAGTGCCGCCATAAACATAAGCAGGCGTCTTCGGCATAATCGAGCGAATTCGTGCTTCCACTCGGGCATTTTTCTCGATAACACTTGTATCAAACACGTAGGAACGTGCTGTGCCTGTCAATTTTTCGCGGATTGTTGAGGTGACATGCCCACCTTCGCTTATATAAATGAGTAATTCTTGCGATTCGATTTTACTGGAGTGCCCACCGTAGCTTGCGTATTCCCAAGTCAGTGAAACCTTTTCTCCTTTTAAAATTTCGGTTCCATCTTTGGGAGATTTCCAATCTGCGACAACCACAATGTCTTCCTTTTCAGCTTGTGCTCTCATGTCCAAGGTGAAGTCTACTTTTTCACTGAGTGATCTTCCCGACTTTTGGTCGACTGCCCAGACACGAAGAGAGTACAAAACATCCGGTTTCAAGTGATGAGTGGGCAGGTTGAATAAAAATGGCTGGTGCTTTTCCGAAGCTGTAAATCTCGTCAACTCTTGTGGATCTTCGTCATCCAACTGGTACCATATGTTTACCTGATCTCCCACATTCGGGTCCATGGCAAAACCTGAGATCACGACAACATCTTTGCCATCAACCGTGGAGACTGCTGCTCCTACAACAGGAGAGGTCAAATAGATTTGGGGAGACGCATTATCGTTAACGGCGTTGCTCACGTAGGTAATTTCAGGTGTCCATTTCAGCAAATCACCGATGCTGCTTTCTTTTTGATCCACTTGAAACAAGAGCACATCTCCTTGCTCTACCTCAAGTTCTTCTTGGAGTTCTACACCAATTTCATCGTTGAATTCGATAGCTTGCCAGCCAGTGGACGGCCAAATTTGTTCATCGTTTTTCAGCAATCGGACGTTTACCCCATCGCCCTCATCGACTTGAATTTTGGAAATCCAACCGCTGACCTGGATTTTTCCTGATCGTGGCGCTTCCCATTTGATAACAGGGTTTGAGCTGCCGACTCTTATCCAGGTATTCCCGATGGCCGTATCGTGATTACTCTCCCATTCTTCTGTTTGCTTGTTCCATGTCAAATCAGCATGGCGATCCCCTGACACCTCTTGATAGGACCAATTGTCCTTGCCCTGCTGATCTGAAAATTGCAGCCAATAGGTGTATTTGTCATGAATCGGCTTCACAATCGTGATCGCCTTTTCCATGCTGGTCTGTTTCCCGTCTTTTTCCGTAACCACTAGAGTCAGCTGATGTCGTCCCAAGTCCAGATCATTCACTTCCAAAAGATACGAAAAGCCTGGTTTTACAGGGGGTGCCTCTGGGTACATTCGCAAAATATCCGGTCGCTCCAGTCCATATTTCGCCTCACCCAACGCAACGCCATCTATCAGCACTTCGATTTTCTCCACTTCACCGGAGGTTATGAACCAGCCTGTTACGTTATAGCTTCCGCTAATCTGTTCATTCTCTCCTGGAGCATCAATCGCACCTGTCGTCGTCAAAGCGCCGCCCTTTACATGAACAGGCACTTGCTTGACAATGCCAGCAAAAGTGACGGACAAAACGGTATTCCCTGGAGCTAGGCCCGTTATCACGCCAGTTGCGTCTATTTTCGCAATGGCTGGGTCTTGAATCACGTAGGTGACTGTCCCTGTTACGTCCTTCGTGCTCTTGTCCCGATAAGATGCAACAACAGTAAGAGAAGCGGTCTTTTCTTTCTCAAGTTCAATTGTGGAGAGATTAGTTGTAATCCCTGTTACAGGGCCAACTGTTACTTCTTTATCAAAGACGAGACTTTCTACTCCCTTTTTGTTGGTTACTCGTACGGTTATTTTGTGCTCGCCTTCATTGAAGCGCATGGTATCGAGCTGATATTGAAATCCTGCATTTGCATTTTCATAACGCGGATACAGCGCAAAAATGTCTGGGCGTGGCCCGCCATATACTGCCGTTCCTTGTAGCTGCCCATCCATCCAAACTTCAATCTTGGCTACACCGTCCGGATCAAGGAGCCAACCCTGAATCGTTGTGGTTCCTCCAATTTCTGCTTTGTCTATCGGAATGTCGATCTGCCCTTTTGCAACCAGTGGGCCAGATTCTGTTTCCGTCACAACCACTGGAATGGTTAGGGTCTGACCTCCATAGCTGACGACAATCTTGGTCATTCCTACTTCAAGTCCTGTGACGATCCCCAGTGGACTCACGTGGATCACATTGGCATTTTCGTACGTATATACAGCTTGAGCAGTCACATCTTTTGGACTTTGATCAGCGGTAGTTACGGTAATCTGCAGCTTCTGCATCGACGATTTTGCTAAGCTGATCCCCGATTCCGTATGCTTCAAACTATTTGCCGGAGCCACTTCACCAACCACGAAGCTTTTCTCTGGCAATGGGTACTGGTTTCCTTCGCTATCCGTCACCACGACAGAAACCCTATGTTGGCCGCCGGATTGCAACTCGGACAAGTCCACCGTATAGCTGAATCCAGCATGCGTATTCTTATAGTCTGGATGCAGCAGGGCAATGTCAGGTCGTGCTATGCCCGAATTGGCTTGTCCGACTTCTTTTCCATCAAGGAAGACCTGATAACGAGAGGGCGTAGAAGTATGCAAAAACCAGCCGGCTATCGTATAGGTTCCATTGATAATCGCGTCATTTGCTGGCGTTTCTATTTCGCCGATTGCCTTTAATACTTCTGCTGCTGTAATGACGACTGGTATCTTGATACTCTGATTTCCATATTTGATCGTAAGGCTCGTATTGCCCTGCGCCAGAGCCGTAACCACGCCGTCTGGACTCACTTTTGCAACAGATGGATCTTCTACGGTATAAAGGGCTAGCTTGGTCACATCCTGCTTGCTCTGATCCTCCAGCTCTGCTTTGACAGAGAGCGGATGTGTCTTTCCTTGAGAAAGCTGCAGCTCGGCGATATCTGCGTGCAATCCGATTGCCGGGAGCAATTCGACCACCTGAACGGTTCTTGACCCCAGTATCGTTTGATTGCCATCTTTGGCTGTTCCGCGAACAGAAATGGTATGCTTCCCTTTCTGGAAAAGACCTGTGTCGAGGTCGTAATGAAATCCAACGTTGCTACCCGGTAAAGAACTATCCGTTATCTCGATTTCGGGACGCGGAACTCCATACGTGGCTTCCCCGGTTACAACGCCATCCACCAACACCTCAATGCTCGAGACGCCGCTTGATGCGATAAACCAGCCTGTTACAGGGTAGACTCCGCTAATCGTCGCGTTGTCGAGAGGACTGTCCAATCCCCCTTGGGACACTCCAACTGCTGCTTTAACCGAGATCGGTATCGTCAGCGCTTGTCCCTGGTAGTCGACAATAACCGTGGTTTGCCCGATCCGAAGACCAGTGATAATTCCGTGATCGGAAATGCTGGCAACTGTAGAATCCTCAATGTTGTACTTCGCTTCTCTTGTTACATCTCTGATTTGGTCATTTTGCAAAACAGCCGAAATAATAAGTTGCTGTGTATTCCCTTGAGATAGCTCGACCTTGCTTACATTTGCAGCTATACTCTTGGCTGGTTGCGTACGCTCGATGGACACGGAGCGCTCCGCCAAGACTTGCTCTTTGCCTTCCTGATTCACAGCCATCACCGTAATGGTATGCTGCCCTTCCGTTATTTGGGTCGTATCCAAAACATACTGAAAACCAGAAGAAGCATTTTGATAGGCTGGATACGCCTGGGCAATATCAGGTCGCGGTTGCCCGTAAAGAGCTTCCCCGACGATTTTCCCATCTACATGGATTTCTATCTTTGATACACCTGCTGGATCCAGATACCAGCCTTTCATGAGAGAGGCTCCCGTCATCGTGGCATGATCGGCTGGACTCTCTACTTCCCAGCGCGGTATGAGCGCGATTTTTTCCTGGATTGTGACAGGGATCGTGATGGTTTGTCCTTCATAGCGAATCGTCACAATCGCTGTTCCTACTCCTGTTCCTTTTACAAAACCAGTCGAGGTTACCGTTGCGATGCTTTCATCCGAAGACGTGTATTCAGCTAGCGTCGTGACATCTTTCAACGTTTTATCTTCGAGAATGGTAGAGACAACGAACTGATGCGTATTCTCCAAGGTGAGCTCCAGCTTGGTAACATCAGCATGAAGTCCTTCGACCGATTGCTTATTGCCAATATAGAACGTATTTCCTTCGATTGCTGTCTGCTCTCCATTCTTGTTCTGAATGGCAAGCGTAATCGTATGCAATCCTACGCTCATTTCTCTTGTATCGAGGTTAAAATGAAAACCTGCGTTTCCATTTTGATACGCTGGATACTTGGCCTCAATATCGGGTCTGGAGTCACCGTAGGTTGCCTCTCCAACCTTTATGCCATCAATCATGATACTGATTTGGGAGACGCCTGCTGGATCTAGGTACCATCCCTTCATCCCATATGTACCGACAATTAATTCACCATTTTCTGGATTATCAAGACCGCCACGTGGGGTCAAAGGTACCTTTTCGCTAACCACTACTGGGATTTCAATTGTCTTGTCTTCGAACTTTACGACCAATCGCGTCTCACCTATGCCAGTCGCAGTCACCAGTCCTGTTGGCTTTACTGTTGCGATTTTTTCATCGTTACTGGCATAACTCGCTTCCTCGGTAATGTCCTTGGTCGTGTCATCTGTCAGCTTCGCCTTGATCTTCAATGGATAGCTTTGCCCTACGGAAATAGCCAGCTCGCCAGGAGAAGATTCAATCGACTGAATCCCGAGAGACTCTGTGCCTCCGATCTCCAAGGCTTTTCCCAGGTTCACCAGCCCTTTGCCATAAAAACGCGGCTCCCCTAGAGGTGTTGCACTCTCGACCAAAATATCCCGGACTTCATCGTTGGTTGCCTTCCCCTGCTTCGACCAAATGACTGCTGCGGCACCTGCCACGTGAGGAGCAGCTAAAGAAGTACCCGAGCGCACTTCGTATCCTTTGTGAAGGGAAGTGCTTAAAATGTCCACGCCCGGAGCCATCAGGTCCAACCCCGTCCCTACACTGGAGGTATCAGCACGCTGGTTATCCCGATCAACGGAGCCTACCGACAACGTTTCCGGATATTGTGCCGGGAATAATTGGGTTTCCTCACCGAGGCCTCGATTTCCCGCTGCTGCAATGACCAGAATCCCCTGCTCATTTGCCCTTTTTATCTGGTCGTGCAACGCTTGACTGTCCACGGACCCGCCTGCACTGATCGAGATAATATCCATGTCATTCTGAATTGCCCATTCTATTCCCTGAATCATACTCGAATACTTTCCATGACCTTTTTCATCGAGAACTTTTATTGAATAGATTTCCGCTTCGGGTGCGACTCCTACAATTCCAAGCTGATTGTCTTTGCCCGCGATCACCCCAGCCACAGCGGTACCATGACCATGGGCATCATCATAATCCGCTTCACCTTCTACATAGGAAATGCCGCCTCTCACATTCAAATCTTCATGACGAGAGATTCCGGTATCTAAAATTCCTATCTTCACATTTTTACCTAAGTAATTTTTGCTGTGCGCTTGAGGCGCACCTATATGCTCGACTCCCCATGGGATCTCCTGTTTTTCTGTCAGGTCGATCTCAGCCAACTCTGTGTCACTATCTTCCTCCACGTACGCTACATTTCGATCTTGAGATAATTCCTCCTTTTCACTTTCCGTTAAGGTAGCCACCATAATTTTGGAATTGAGTTGTTGCACAGATGTTCCCTGGATGGCGCTTCTTTTTGTTCGTTTACTGTCCTTGAAACCAATCAAGTATGTTTTGCTTTTTTCCGTTGCGTGCGCCTGCTCAGGAACCGTTTGCAAAAACAGTAAAGAGAGCAGGATAAATACGTTACAAATACTAATGGAACGGATGAATTTACTGTTCATCTCTAAGACTCCCTCCCCCATACCGGTTCAAAACCGAAAGAAAATAAGTACAGGTAAAAATATTGAAATATTCCTTAAACACACAATTCGAATTATAATGAATTCCTTATATTGGATCAATAGGAAATAAAGACAAAAAAAGACGTTCTTAGACAAGAACGCCTTTCACCTTTCCTTATTTAAACCCTCATCTGCCCCGCGATCGTCAAATGCGCCTGACCTGCTACACGAATAACAGGCTCCTCTCCAGATCGATCAACCGTTACATACAGCTTTCCTGGCCGACCAATCGCATGTCCTTGCCCTATGACAAGCTGTGTCACTTTTCCAGCAGGCAACCTTTCTTCTAATGCCAGATAGCCAGCCAGTGCCCCGTTTGCGGCACCTGTTACGGGATCTTCCGCAATCCCGATCGCAGGAGCAAAATCCCTCGTATATAAGTCATAGCCTTCAGGAGCATCCCACGTAAACAAATGGGTGGTTGTGAGGCCGTGTTCCCTGTTCATTTCTGCGAGCGTTGAGAGCAAAGGCTGTGCTGCATCGATTGCCTGACGAGTGCGGACTGGAACGAGCAGATGCATATTGCCAGTGGAAGCGAGCTTCATCGGATAGCGATCATCCAGATCGGCCAATGTTATGCCAACCAGCCTCGCTACCTCTTCACTGTCTAAATCAATCTCCTTCACAGAAGGCTTTATTTGGGTCATTTCCACTCGCTGTAACTCGCCATCCTCCATCACCAATTGAACAGGAATCAAACCGACGTTTGTCTCAAACACAATACGACTACTCTTTTCCAACCATCCGCGCTCTGTTGCCAATAGCCAAGCAGAACCCACTGTCGCATGGCCGCAGAAATCGATCTCAACCGAAGGCGAAAAGTAGCGAATACGAAAATCTGCTTCTGGATGGTCGGATGGCATCAAAAAGGCAGACTCAGGAAGATTCAACTCATTGGCAATTTTCTGCATTTGTTGTAAAGTCAAAGTACCTGCTTCCGGGATGACTCCTGCGGGATTGCCTGCAAATGGCTCTCTCGTAAAGGCGTCCACATGGTATACGCTCACATGATTCATCGTTATTTCTCTCCTTTTGTTAAACGAATGCTTCTCTTGCTTTTCATCTTAAAGTGCTGCAACCTCGCTGTAAAATGAAGCTTTCGCATGCTAACCATGATAAAAACTTCATGAAAGGAGGAGCGCCATGACTTTGTTTCAAATGGAAGTCCTTGTGGCTGTCACCAACACTGGCAACTTCACGCGAGCAGGAGAACAAATCGGTTTGAGCCAGTCCGGTGTCAGTCATACCATCGGCGCACTGGAGAAAGAGCTCGGCATTTCCTTGTTCACCCGCAATCGCAGCGGTGTTAAGCTGACCGCAGCTGGCGAAAAAATCGTCGCCTCTGCCCGGACCATATTGGAAAACGTCTCACTGATTAAACAGGTGGCTGCCGAATCAGGCGGGCTATTGGAGGCAACGCTCCGGATTGCTTCTTTTCCCAGCGTAACCGCTCAGCTCCTGCCAAAATTGCTAAAGACGATAGAAAGTCACTACCCGCATATGCAAACAAAGCTATATGAAGGAAGCTATCAAGAAATAAAAGAATGGATTCGCTCGGGGGTTGTCGATGTCGGTTTTCATGTGTGGCCCGATGACGAGCTGGAAGGAATCCTGCTGACGACAGACGCCCTGCTTGCTGTCGTGCCAGCCAATCATCCTCTGGCAAAGGAGCGCTCTCTCACTCTGGAGCAATTAGCCCGCGAATCGTTTCTCATGCCCATGGCGGGATGTCACTTATTGATTGGCGCGGAGTTTGCCAAGGCTGGGCTTACGCCGAATGTTTCCTATGAAATCGCCGACAATACAACGATACTAGCGATGGTAGAAAGCGGTGTTGGGGTGACAGTCGTTCCTTCACTGACTCTACCAGCACAACTGCCCGATGTCGCTGTCATCGAAATCACGCCGCCTCTCTCTCGGCAAATCGGCTTGGCTGTACGCTCGCTTCGTGAAGCCCCACCTGCCGTTCAAGCTTTTTTGCGGGAAGCGGAGCGCATTGCACCCACACTATAAAAAGGACGTGCTTCTTCGTTGAAAAAATGGCTCATTCTCCTACTTGCTCTCTCCGTGATCAGCAGTGTGATTTTAGGAATTACTATTCAAGCTGGTACGTTGGTGCCATTGATTAATCAGAGCTTCTTAATCGGTCTTTTCCTGTTGATCGCAGGGAGTATTGCTGTCGTGACACGCTCTGGATTTTTCACTATTTTTCTGCGTGGATTCAAGCAGCTGAAAGGGATGTTTTTCCGCAAACCACGCATGATGGACAGTGATATCGTTCAAGCTAACGACCCTGCTTTCGAGGAAAAAAAAGAGTCGTTCGTACGAATCGGAACCTCGCTTTTTCTCACGTCGGGCACTGGGCTGATTGTCTTCTCGATCGTTCTTACCTGTTTCTACTATCTATAATCACAAAGAAAGGGCTGTCCCACCGATCGGGAGCAGCCCTTCTTCCTCTCTTACGACTCTATCAAATGACAAGCCACCCAATGCCCGGGTTGCGCCTCCTGCCACCTCGGCACTTCTTCCGCACAACGAGGCTGTGCGAGTGGGCAGCGTGTGCGAAAACCGCAGCCACTCGGCTTGTTGGCTGGACTCGGCAAATCTCCCTGCAAAACGATACGCTCTCGCTTCACCGTCGGGTCAGGCACTGGCACAGAAGAGAGCAAAGCCTGCGTATAGGGGTGCAACGGACGCGCGTACAGCTCATAGCTCGATGCCAGCTCGACCATTTTGCCCAAATACATGACGCCAATCCGGTTGGAAATATGCTTGACCATGGACAGATCATGCGCGATGAACAAATAGGTCAATCCGCGATCATGCTGCAAATCCTCCAATAAATTGACGACTTGCGCTTGAATTGAGACGTCGAGTGCAGAGATCGGCTCGTCGGCAATGATAAATTCCGGCTCTACTGCCAACGCCCGCGCGATCCCGATCCGTTGGCGCTGTCCCCCACTGAATTCATGCGGAAAACGCTGCGCATGATCCTTATGCAAGCCAACTAAATGAAGCAGTTCCGCTACCCGCTCTCGTCTCATCCCGCGATTCAAATGATGGATGTCCAAGCCCTCTGCGATGATATCCTCCACGGTCATACGCGGGTTCAGACTTGCTTGCGGGTCCTGGAAAATCATCTGGGCATCCCGATTAAACTGCCCCGCTTCTTTTCCCCGAAGCTGATGAACATTCTTCCCTTTGAACAGGACTTCTCCATCTGTATGTTCATACAGGCGAATAATGGTCCGGCCTAGCGTAGACTTCCCGCAGCCACTTTCGCCGACGAGACCGAACGTCTCCCCTTTGTTGATCGTAAATGAAACACCATCGACTGCTTTCAAATCAAACCCAGTACCAAGCGAAAAATACTTCTTCAAATCGCGAACATCAAGCAACGCTTCTGTCATACTCCCTGCCTCCCTGCTGCCACCAGCTCCTCTATTCGCGGTGCCCGTGGATCGTGGAGCCAGCAAGTAGCCTGGTGCCCTCGACCGAATTCGCTCGTCACGGGCATCTGCTGTTCGCATATCTCCATCGCAAAATCACAGCGAGCAGCAAACGGACAGCCGACTGGCGGATGGAACAAATCTGGAGGGCTGCCTTCGATGGGAATGAGCCGTTGCTTTTCGCCTTCATCCAGACGAGGGAGGGAGCGCATCAGTCCCCATGTATACGGGTGACGAGGATTTGCAAAAACGTCCTCAACCGTGCCTGTTTCAACTACCATCCCCGCATACATGACAACCATGCGATGAGCGATCTCGGCTACGACTCCCAAATCATGCGTAATAATCACAACAGATAACTCCTGCTCCTCTTGCAGTCGCTTGAGCAAATCCAAAATCTGAGCCTGAATCGTCACATCCAGCGCTGTCGTGGGCTCATCAGCAATCACCAGCTTGGGTTGGCAAGCAAGAGCAATCGCAATGACCACACGCTGACGCATCCCCCCGCTGAATTGGTGCGGGTACTGATCGATTCGCTTTTCCGGATCGGGTATTCCTACGAGTGAAAGCATCTCGATCGCTCGCTTTCGCGCTTCCTCTCTCGAAACTTGGTGACTGCGAACGAACCCCTCTACGATTTGTGTCCCTACCTTCATCGTCGGATTGAGCGCTGTCATCGGGTCTTGAAACACCATGCCGATCTGGGTTCCGCGAATACCCTGCAGCTCTTTTTTGGACAGGTGACTGATTTCGGCTCCTTCAAAAACAACCTTTCCCCCGACGATTTTTCCGGGTGGATTAGGGATTAATCCCATAATCGCTTGCGCCGTAACGCTCTTGCCACATCCACTCTCCCCTACGATGGCAACTGTCTCCCCTTTATCCACGTAAAAGGACACGCCCCGCACGGCTTGCACCTCGCCACCGTACGTTTTGAAATTCACCCGCAAGTTATCGATTGTCAGCAAATGCTGATTCATCCTCATTCCTCCTGTCGTCTCTAATCGCGTAGACGCGGATCAAGTGCATCCTGCAAACCGTCGCCGAATACGTTGAAGGCGAACATTGTCAGCGAGATCATCAATGCTGGGAAAAACAGTCGCCACCAATCGCCAGTCAAAATAACGCCCAAGCCATCGTTTGTCATCGTCCCCCAACTGGCAACGGGAGCTTGTACACCGAGTCCAAGAAAGCTGAGAAAAGATTCCGCAAAAATCGCCGATGGAATCGTAAAGGTCAAATTGACGATAATGACGCCAAATGTGTTGGGAATCAAATGCTTTAGCAAAATTCGTGAAAACTTCGCTCCCAGTACTTGTGCAGCCAGAATGAACTCTTGATTTTTCAATTGCAGGATTTGTCCGCGCACCAACCGCGCCATGCCAACCCAACCCGTAGCAGACAGGGCAATGATAATCGTCAGCATTCCCGGCTCCATTACGACCATGAGCAAAATGACGACCAGCAAATACGGCAGCCCATACAAAATCTCGATAATGCGCATGATGATCGTATCGATGCGATCCCCTCGTTTGCCTCGTCCTGCCATATAGCCTGCAATTCCCCCGACTGTCACTCCGATGACCAGGTCGATGAGTGCCGCGACAATGCCAATCGTCAAAGAAATCCTCGCCCCATACCACGTACGGGCAAACATGTCACGTCCCAGCTCATCCGTACCGAACCAATGCTCTGCGGAGATTTCCTGATTTTTAGTCAGCAAGCTCTGGTCGGAATAACTATACGGCACGAGATTCGGTCCAATGATCGCCATGCCAACTAAAGCGAGAATAATGAACAATCCGAGCATAGCCAGCTTGTTTTTCAGCAGCTTCCGAATGACCTGCTGCCCATTGCTGAGACTGGGTCTTGCAATGACATTCACCTGTATATTTTTCGCCAACGGGCGAAACAACGGGTCCACTTTGTGCTCCATCGCCACAGTTTATCTCTCCTTGTTGGTCAGCTTGATCCGCGGGTCAATCAGGGTGTATGCAATATCAATCAGGAAAATGGTAAAAATCAGAATCGCACTGTAAAAAATCGTCGTACCCAAAATGACCGGATAGTCACGGTTGAAAATTCCGTCTACGAAGTACTTGCCAATGCCGGGAATTGCAAAGATTTTCTCCACGACAAAGGTTCCCGTTATCAAACTGGCAATCAAAGGTCCGAGAAAGGTGACAACAGGCAGAATCGCATTGCGAATACCGTGCCTGACGACGATGATAAACATGGGAATCCCTTTCGCTTCCGCAGTACGAATGTAGTTCTGGTTCATGACTTCAATCATGCTGGCGCGCATGTAGCGGGTAATGACCGCCACGGGACCAAAAGCGAGCGCCAGCGACGGCAGTATCGTATGCATCCAGGTGCCCCATGTCGCAACAGGAAAGAGCGGCAGCTTGATCGCGAAAAAATTGATCAAAAGCGGTGCCATAATAAAGCTCGGAATGGCTACCCCCAATACGGCAAGAGCCATGGCAATGTAGTCCAGCCATTTGTTGCGATTGAGCGCTGCGATGATGCCCAATGTTATTCCGAAAAGGAGTGCGATCCCGATCGCTTGCGCACCCAACCAAGCAGATGCAGCAAAGCCATCGGAAATCATGTCATTGACTCCACGAGAGTCTGATTTGATCGATGGGCCCAAGTCGAGCATTAACAGATTTTTCAGATATAAAATATATTGAACAGGCAACGGCTCGTCCAGGTTGTATTTGGCACGTAAATTATTGAGAATTTGCTCTGGCAGCTGATCCGACTCGGAGGCAAACGGGTTCCCCGGAATGGCATGCATCAAGGCAAACGTCAGCGTCACGATAATCCATAGGGTGACGAACATCATCAAAATGCGTTTTACCAGATAGTTTGACATGGAAGTCCTCCTCGTTTACTTAGCCAGCTCGTAAATGGCATGCGCATAAATCGCCATGGCACGCAGCAGGTCGTCAATCTCGGCATATTCATCAGTCAGATGGGCCATGGATTCCTTGCCTGGAAAGAGTGGGCCGAAAGCAACACCATACGGCATGATTTTGGCGTAAGTTGCTCCTCCTGAAGAAAGAAGGGTCGCTGGCTCTCCCGTGTGCTCCTCATACACCCGCGACAAGGTTTGGATCACAGGATGATCTTTGGGTACAAAATGCGATTTGGATGTCCGCAAAGCGGAAATCGTCCAGCCCAACTCTGCAATCCTTTTCTTCAATTTCTCAACGTATTCCTCACAGGAAACTGTCGCCGGATAGCGTATATTGAGCCGAACTGTTCCCCCTTCACTGGAATCGTAATGCAAAATCCCTGCGTTGACCGTCAGCTTGCCTGACACTTCATCCTCACAAGCCATATGTAGATGGTGAGCAAAATAATCTTCATGCAGGACATCAGCCAACATCGAAAGGAAGGACAAGCAGGAGCCACCAAACTGGTACGAGCGCAAAAAAGTAGCCAACAAGGTTCCCGCATTCACGCCTTGGAATGGTGCCATCCCATGAGCCGGCTTTCCTGCGAGCGCGAATTGCAATTGTCCCAGCCCTACCAGTTCCATACGACCAGTTGTGTGGTTTTCATTCAGAAACATTTCCCACTCTTCCGCCAATCGAGAAAGGACGACCTCCTGCCTCGCCTGAGAGTCCAGTCGCACAAGAGCAACCGCTTTTTCAGGAACACTGTTTCCTTGGTCACCGGAGACAAATGAAGCTAGTTGCCACACACCATTTCGTTCGACTGCTTCCATCGCTGGAATCGTCAATGTCGGGTTGATCTGTCCCTTCTCGGCATGTGTCATCGGGAAGGACGAATCAGGTGAAAAGCCAATCGGCGGGATGCGATCATGCTGGGCAAAATGCTTCATGCACAGCCATCCGCTCTCTTCATCCGTTCCGATGATCATTCGCACGCGTTTTGTCAGTGGTAAGCTGGAATCCTTGACCAGCTTCAGTGCATAGTACGCAGCCATCGCTGGGCCTTTGTCGTCAATCGCTCCACGTGCATAAATGCGTCCGTCGCGAATGCTTGGTTCAAAAGGCGGGGTCGTCCACCCGTCTCCTACAGTGACGACGTCGATATGAACGAGCACGCCGACCTCCTCTTCCCCGTCTCCGAACTCGATTGTCCCTGCGTAACCATCCAGGTTTTTGGTCTGGAAGCCATCCTGCTCACCGTGTGCGAGCATGGCTTCAAGCGCCTCGGCAACACCTTCACCAAATGGCCTTCCTTCTTTTGCCGTCGTCATATCTTCGATGCTGTTAATGGAAAGAAAGGTTTTCAAATCATCTAGGTACTGCTCTCTTTGCAAAAGCGCTTGCTGCCTCCAGTAATCGCTCATATGCGTTCCCCTGCTTTCATCCGATGTAGATAGGCAAGAAACGACTCACCTTTCGAGGAAATCTGACTTCCTTGTCTTCCTTTTCCCACTTGAATCAGCTCATCCTGCTGCAAAAGCTTCAGGCGATAGCGCAGCTGCTGCAAAGTAACCGAGTGGCCTCTTTCTTGCAACTGCCCAAGTAGCGTATAGCGTCCACCGCTTCCTTGCCCCAGCTCCTGCAAAATAGCCGTGATTTCATCCAGAAATCCTCGTTTTATATATGCAGTGACGATGCTTTCACATTCGTTGTGTAGACCGTCTACAGGCAACGGCGCTTCCGGTATTTCCCGCAGAAACGGCAAATGATACGGATACGCTTCATCTTCTACGACGTGTGCTAAATACTCGATCACATTTTCGAGCTCGCGAATATTTCCAGGCCAGTCGTACTCATGCAGTGCCCGCATTGCTTCATTGGTCAACATAAATGGCGGGCGGCGCAAATCATAGGAATATTTTTTAATAAATTGATGAGTCAACCACGGGATGTCCTCCCGTCTGTTCCGCAGCGGCGGCAGATGAATCGGCAGGATATTCAGGCGATAATACAAATCAGCACGGAAGGCTCCTTCCCCAATCATCCGCTGCAAGTCTTGATTCGTTGCTGCGATGACGCGAATATCTGTCGGAATGATCTTGCTGCCGCCTACGCGCATAATCTGACGTTCTTGCAATACACGCAGCAGTCGGTTTTGAATAGCGGTGCTGGCATCTCCGATCTCATCGAGAAAAATGGTCCCTTTGTGGGCCAATTCAAACCAGCCGATATGTCCGCCTTTACGCGCTCCGGTAAAAGCCCCTTCTTCATAACCGAACAGCTCGCTTTCCAAAAGAGATTCCGATATGGCAGCGAAGTTGACCCCAACAAATGGCTCTCTTCGGCGTGGCGAAGCGTTGTGAATAGCCTGGGCGAGCAATTCCTTCCCTGTCCCTGTCTCTCCCAACAACAGCACGGTGGAGTTGCTTCTGGCGATTTTGCGGGCAATCTGAATGACTTTTTGTACAGGGGCACTCTCCCCATAAAAATCATCAAATTGGTATTTGGCGACCAATCCTTTGCTGTAAAGGCGCATGCGGTAATCATGCTCCAGCTTTTCAATTTCTGCCGCCTGACGAAACAAAAGCAGACTCCCGAGAAAGCTTCCTTCCATGACGATGTGCATTTTGCGGAAAAAGTAGGTTTTGTTCGCCCAATCTACCAAAACATCCTTGTTCTCTTCACACTGCCGGATCAACTGGTAAAAATTCGCAGGCAGGCAATTGGACGCCCGCTCACCGACGACTTCATTCCCTTCCATCTGCAACGTATCGATTGCTTTCTGATTGACAAAACGGATGTTTTCTTTTTCATCCATGGCAATCACCGCGTCCTCGATCCGATTGACGATGGCCTCCAAATATTTGCTCAACAGATGCGCATGCTGAATCTCGTTGTTCAGCTCTTTGGTGATATCGACCAACGATTGCATGGCGCGTGCAGTCACCTTTTGAAAATTGCCGTTTTTAAAATGAGAGTAGATGGAAAGCCACGTAGATAAATCAATGATCCGATACCCGATATCGACAACCTTGCGAATATGCGAGGGGACATGCTCTGCCTCTCCTGGCGTTACTGCAATCTCGATGTCAGGTGGATAGTCAGCCCCTGGATAATAGGGATACAGTTCAAAATCCATCCCAGAGGCACGCAGCAATTCCACATTTTCTTCAGCAGTCTCCTTGGTGTCACTGACGAGAAGCACTTTCACGCCTTTCGGGATTTCCAGCATGCCGCGCAAATTATGATACGGCAGCATTCGCTTGGCAATGATGATGCTGGATTCTTTCGGCACATACGGTTGTACAAGGGGGACGATGCTTTTGGTGGATACAATGACGAGAGCCCCAGGTGTGATCGGGCGTAACGGTAGCTGGTCGACTCGCATCGCCTCGACATGGATGTCATCGCCGATTCCCAATTCATGATATTGACTAACGACAGACTGTAGAAACTCATCCATTCTCGCAATAAATATGATCGATTTTTTGTCCATATCAGCCGCTCCAAGATGTAAAGTGAAGACAAGAACGTTTAAGAATATTCGCTCTTATCTTCACTTTATTGTACTATTTATTGCCGACTTCTACCCATTTGTAGTCAATCGTGCCGACTGGATGGCGAACGATGCCTTTAATGTTTGGCTGTTCCATAAATACTTTTGTCCCGAAATAAATAGGTACGAGTGGCATATCATCCATGAAAATTTTTTCCGCGTCATGCATGAGCTTGAAGCGCTCCGGTTCGTCGGCTGTGTTGCGAATCTTCTCAACCAGTGCGTCATACTCTTTGTTGCTGTAATTGATACGGTTTCCAGGATGGTCAGTCACGAACAGCTCAAGGTAATTGACCGGGTCTCCATAGTCGGCAGGGATTGTTGAGCGGGAGAATTGAAGAGTGCGGGCACGTTGTTCTGCAAGGAATACTTTCCACTCTTTATTTTCCAGCTTCACATCTACCCCGAGATTTTTCTTGTACATTTCCTGCAAAACTTGTGCGATGGCCTTGTGCGCATCACTAGTGTTATACGTCATGGTGACAGGTGGGAGAGTTGTCCAGCCTTCTTCTTCCATCCCTTTTTTCAGCAGTGCTTTTGCTTGCTCTACATCGTTATCCTTGAAGAAATCCCCGCCCTTTGTCCGGAAGTCCGCTCCGTCTGGCTCCGGGAAGCCCAATGGCACGTGAGCCATGGCAGGTATCTGTTTCCCTTGAACGACATTATCGATTAAGGTTTTGCGATCGATGGCCAGCGCAAATGCTTTCCGAATGTTGGCGTTCGTGAATGGAGGCATTGTGGTGTTCATCCGGTAGTAGTAGATGGACGCCTCCGTCTCTACCTTCGCTTCTCCAGAATCAATCAACTGTTTCTTCATATCATTGGGAACGGTTTGGATCATGTCGAGCTGACCTGTTTTGTACATTTGGAATTGCGTATTTTCATCGTTGACCATGACAAATTCGATTCCTGCATATTTAATCGAATCACGGTCCCAGTAGCCGTCGTTTTTCACCAGTTTTACTGATTGGTCATGAACCCACTCTTCCATTTTGAACGGCCCATTGGTTACGATGCTTGCAGCGCCTTCCGCCCATTTCGGATTGCTCTCCACGACTTTTTTATTCACCGGGAAGAAGGTCGGCTGTGTCAAGATATGGAGGAAATAACCTGTTGGCGCCTTCAGCTTTACCTCAAACGTCTTCTCGTCTACGGCTTTTACCTTCACGCCGTCTGCATTTCCTGTTCCTTTGTTGAACGCTTCTGCTCCATCGATGTAATAAGCGAGGAAAGCAGACGGGAATGCATTGTTCGGATCGACAATGCGCTTAAACGCAAACTCGAAGTCCTGGGCTGTCACTGGTTCGCCATTCGACCATTTGCTATCGCGCAGGGTAAAGGTATACGTTTTCCCATCCTCACTCACTGCCCATTTCTCGGCCATGGCTGCTTGCGGCTTGTGATCCTTGTCCAGGCGGACCAAGCCTTCCATTGTGGCATTCAACACTTCGTTGGAAGTACTGTCAAAGCCCTTTGGCGGATCAAGCGAAGGTGGTTCTGTCTTCAGGTTGAGCTTGAGTTTTGCTGCGACATTTGCTTGTCCACCTGTATCTGTGGACGCTTGACCTGCTGTACCTCCCCCCGCTGGTTGTGTCGGCGCTGCCGACTGACTACAACCTGTAATGGCTAGGACAGTGACAAGTGCAGCGGTGCTAAGCAGCTTCCATCCTTTTCGCATGTTCATTGCATGTGACCCCCTTTTCTTTTTAAACAACATGTAGCCTTTGTTGCTTTATGAATAAACGGCACTGCTGGGAATGCCATTTATACACGTAAAGAAAAATCTGTTTTGGCGAGACGAAAGGAAGTCTCGATCCGTCCAACAACGTTGCCACTCATGTTTGAAATCGGCGGGTTGGTATATTCGGAGAGCTTTTCCAATGGACCGTCCATGCCGATTCCCAGTTGACGAAGCACTTCATTGACGACCGGATTGATCGCCCGTGGTCCTCCATCCTCGATTTTGATGGCAATGCCCAATCCTGTTTCTCTATCGCCCAAGCAATACACCGACTCGGCGCCTGCCTTCCCTACGATACGACCCTCAAAGGCTGACATGAGGTCTGTGCAATATCGATTCTCGCCTCCGACCATTTCGGGATGAGCGGTCATGGCATCTGTAATTCGCTGAACGGCTTTTCGTCTCTCTGGATTCTCAATCACCTCAGGTCTCGCCAGCTTGGCAAATGCCCATGCGTAATGGGCGAGCGGCAATTGATGGACAGGAACACCACATCCATCTGTCCCGAGGTTGATTTTGTCTTTGGGGTAGCCTGTTATGTCCTCGACTACTTCGAGAATTCGCTGTTGAACCGGATGCGTAGGCAAATGATAAGTAGTTACGTCCTCCCCCATATGTGTCGCCGTGGCAATCATACCGGAGTGCTTTCCGGAGCAATTCGAGAATACGGGTGTAAGCGGCTTGCCCTCCCGAATCAGCTGTTTGTAGCTTTCCTCATGACGTGGCACATGCGTCCCGCATTGCAATGCCGCTTCTGGCTGACCTGCTCGCGCAAGCATCGAGAGCGCCCGCGTGCGATGGCGTGGCTCTCCACTGTGAGAAGCGCAACAGAGCGAGAGATCAGCCGCCTCAAAACCAAACCGATCTGCCGTCCCTGTCTCGATTACCGGAATCGTCTGCAACGGCTTCATGCTGGAGCGTGCATAGGTAAGGCGATGGGGGTCACCGTACGAATAGAGCAATGTCCCCTGCGAATCAACGACTGCGATATGTCCGAGATGTGAGCTCTCTACCTGTTCTCCCCGGTATACGTTGGCAACGACGTTCATAGCAAGTCTCCTTTGAGTGTGAATAGTAGAATGATTGTACTTTTCTCCAGTAAGCAATTAGTGTGCCAACGAAAGGATGTGACAGTCAATATTGAATTTTCTGCTATTTTATAAATAAGTAGCGGGACAATAATAACAATCCACGCGATAAATAAGTTACCCCATAAACAATAACAGGTTGTCCTTTTAGGAAATTAGGCTACCTTCATGGTCAAATAAAAGAAAAACACCCCTTTTGATCCCGCAATCGGAAATAGGGTGTCCTGAATAGCTTTCCTCTTATTGTTTGGCAACCCGCTGCATATCCGCGTCGACCATCATGTGAATGAGCTCCTCCAGCTTCGTTCTCGGTGTCCATCCAAGCTCTCTTTTCGCTTTTTCCGGATTCCCCAACAAAATGTCCACTTCGGCGGGCCGATACAATTCCGGGTCGATCACGACGTAATCTTGGTAGTTCAACCCAACATAATCGAATGCGATTTTGCACATCTCTTCTACTGTCGACGTTTTTCCTGTCGCAATGACATAGTCATCCGGCTCATCCTGCTGGAGCATCAGCCACATCGCTTCTACGAAATCGCCAGCAAAGCCCCAATCCCGCTTCGCCTGAATATTCCCCAGCCGCAGTTCCTTTTGCTTGTTCGCAGCAATTCTTGCGACTGCATGTGTCACTTTCCTCGTAACGAATTCGAGCCCACGCAAAGGTGATTCATGATTGAATAAAATGCCGTTGGTGCTAAACATTTGAAAGCTTTCCCGATAGTTTTTGGTCATCCAGTAGCCGAACAGCTTGGAGACTGCATATGGGCTTCTTGGGTAAAAAGGCGTTTGCTCCGATTGCTGTGGCTCCTGGATTAATCCGTACAGCTCACTTGATGAAGCCTGATACATTTTGATGGCGGGGTCCGTTTCCCGAATCGCCTCCAGAACATGCAGGACACCCATTCCTGTTACTTGCGCCGTCAAAATAGGCTGTTCCCACGACGAACCGACAAAGCTTTGCGCACCTAAATGATACACTTCCTCTGGTTTACACGCCTTCAGCGCACGCGTCAACGACGACACATCCAATAGGTCACCTTCCTTGTACTCTACGTGATCTGCGATGTTCAAATACTCCAGCCGCCACCTGTCCACTGTGCTCCGGCGTGGAACCAGTCCCACCACATGGTACCCCTTCTCCAGCAGAAATTTTGCCAGGTAGGCTCCGTCCTGACCTGTAATTCCTGTAAGGAAAGCTGTTTTCATCCGCTTCTACTCCCCTTCTTCAGGCTGTGCCGTAATCTTCATTCCGGTAAGTTCCCATGAGCATCTCTTAAGCTTATGCCGGACCGTGTTCATACGTTCAGTTGTCAGAGTAGGGTCAAGAATAGAAGTCCGAAATAAACTAATAAAGGCAAACCGTTGTCATTGATCAAGGAGGAGATAAGCAGGTGACACCCGCCATGTCTCTCATTACTGTCGTGATCCCAACCTATAATCGGGAAAAGTATCTTCCCACAGCCATCGAAAGTGTGTTGAACCAGACTCACAAGGAATGGAAGCTCCTCATTGTAGATGACGCCTCTACTGATCACACACAAGCTATTGTAAAAAAGTATCTCGTTGATCCCCGCATTCACTACATGCTACTCCCTGAGAATTCAGGGATCGGCAAAACAATGGCTGCTGCTCTGGAACGAATTGACACGCCCTACTTTGTCTCCCTTGACTCGGATGACTGGTTCGACGAAAAGACCTTAGAAATTTTGTTGGATGAAATGGAACGCCAGCCCGAAACCACGAACGTCGTGTTCTCCAACACCGTTTTTTGGAAGGAAGTGGATGGCAAGCGAGAACTGTCCGAAATCATGCGGCCTCCGCTCTATGAAGATAAGTATTACTACTTGGAAGCTCCGATGGTTTGGCCTCGTTTTTATCGAACACAGGCGGTTCGTGATGTCGGTGGATTTGAATGTGACGATCCGATGCAGGGAAGGTATTCTCATGACAAGTACATGTTATTAAAATTGATCGGAACAGGTGATATTCACTGGGTCGATGCGAACCTCTATCATTATTTGATTCACGAGAGCAACAATTCCCACACAAAAAACTGGCCGCAATGGACAAAAGCAAGAAAGTACATCCTCACGAAAATCTTGAAACTGTGGGGCGACGAGTACGAGCCTGTTTTTGTGTATACACCCGAGGGATGGATCTATGTGAACGAGCTCATTCCGAAAGAAAAGCCTTCCTAACTACTCAGCGACAATCTGCTTAAACAAGGTCAATGCCCGCGCCACTGCTTGATCCATGTTGTAGTATTGATAATCCGCGAGTCTGCCCGCAAAAAGCACCCGATCGCGCATTTGCTCCGCTTCTTGTTTATAGAGGCTGTACCGTTGGCTGTTTTCCTTGCGAGGAATTGGATAATACGGCTCGTTTTCGCCAGGTGAATACGGCTGTGGATATACGTAGGAAATCGTTGTGTGAGGAGCGACTTGACCTGTAAGATGCTTTTGTTCGAGGATTCTGGTGAAATCATACTCATTGGGATAATTGACCGTCCCCACTTCTTGGTACCATGCCTTTTGATGCGTTTCAAAATGAAAGCGCAGGCTTCGATAAGGCAACTGTCCATGCTTATAGCCAAAAAAAGAATCGATCGGACCTGTGTAAATCATTCGTTTATACCTGATTTCATCCGCGATTTCTTGATAGTCCGCATTGAGGAGCACCTTTATATTCGGATGGTCGAGCATACGATGAAACATTGCCGTAAAGCCATGCAACGGAATTCCTTGATACGTGTCCTGAAAATACCGATTGTCCCTGCTGACATACACAGGAACCCTTGCCGAAACAGATTGATCGAGTTCCTCCGGCTTCAAATCCCATTGCTTAATCGTATACCGATAAAATACTTTTTGATAAATGAATTCAGCCAAAAAGCCAAGCTCTTCATGAGCACTCTCCCGAAGCTTCAGAATCGGAATCTTCGCCCCGAATCCATATTGACGGATCAGTAAGCTCTCCAGTTTCTGCGCATATTGCAGGGAAAACAAAGCGGACAGTGCATTTAGATTGAAAGGCAACGGTATTTTTATGCCATCGACATAGGCACGCACCTCATGGAAGTACGGCCGCCACTGGGTAAAACGCGACAAATAGTCCCAGACCAGCTTGGAATTCGTATGAAAGGTGTGCGAACCGTATTTGTGAATCAGGACCCCCTGCTCGTCATAGCAATCATAGGCATTTCCTCCGATATGATTGCGCCCCTCTACCACCAACACTTTCTGATCTAGCTCATTGGCAATCCGCTCTGCGAGTGTAGCACCCGTAAATCCAGCTCCGACAATCAGCCAATCCACCTTCATGTTACTATTCACACCCTCCCGTCTTAATCACATCCACTCACTCACTTACCATTCCGTTAATACTCTAGTAAATGATGTCGTACTCTACACGCGGGAGTGAATTCTACATGAATACAAATTGGCACGCTCACTACACACGCTGGAACGAGTGTGAATCCCTCGATCCAGAGCTTCGTCAGCAGTTAACCGCCATGCACGCTGATGAAAAGCAGCTTGCGGATTGTTTTTCTGCCCCGATCGCCTTTGGAACCGGAGGTATGCGAGGGGTCATGGAGCCAGGAATAAACCGCATCAACTTATACACGATTCGCAAAGCAACCGCAGGGCTGGCTCTTTATTTGCTCGAAACATACCCGGATCAGGCGGTCAAAAAAGTCGTCATTGCCTATGATTCACGGAAACATTCACAGTTGTTCGCCAAGGAAGCCGCCAAAGTTCTCGGTCAGTACGGGATTACTACATGTATATTCAATCAGCTGACTCCTACCCCTCTGCTTTCCTTTGCTGTACGCCACTTTTGTGCGTGTGCTGGCATTGTCATTACAGCAAGCCATAACCCACCCGAATATAACGGCTACAAAATTTATGGCGCGGATGGAGGGCAAATTACACTCGCGACAGCCGAACGATTGATGGACCATATCGTTGCCGCCGGAAATGAACTCGAAATAACCCCAGCCGATGAGCAAGAGCTGAACAAAAATGGACTTCTCCACTACATTGACAATTCTCTCTTGCATGCGTATTTGGAAAAAGTACAGCACTTGCGCGTCCATCCGGACTTATCTCCAGCCATTCGTCAGCAAGTGAAGATCGTCTTTACTCCCCTGCACGGCACAACGCATGACTCCATCACACATGGATTGAAATTGTTCGGGTATACACAAGTGAGTGTCGTTGAAGAGCAAGCTGTCCCCGATCCTAACTTTTCGACTGTAGCCTCGCCTAATCCCGAAGAGCCTGAAGCCTTTCGATTAGCGATTTCATACGCCAAACAGGTGAATGCTGACATGATCATGGGAACGGACCCTGATGGAGATCGCCTCGGCGTACTCGCCAAAAATCAGGCAGGGGACTACATCGTCCTGACGGGGAATCAGTTGGGAGCCTTGCTTCTTCATTACCTGCTGGATGCCAAACAAAAAAAGGGGGAGCTCCCCACAAACGGCATTGTATTGAAATCAATCGTCACGTCCGAAATGGGCAGAGCGATCGCGGCAGACTTCGGTGTATCGACAGAAGACACTTTGACAGGCTTCAAATATATTGGCGAAAAAATCGAAGCCTATAAAAAAAGTGGAGCATACATCTTCCAATTTGGTTACGAAGAAAGCTACGGATACTTAATCGGCGATTTTGTCCGGGATAAGGATGCCGTACAAACTGCTTTGCTGCTTGCTGACATGTGCGCATATTACAAATCACTTGACAAAACCCTGCATGACGCCATGAATAACTTGTTTAGCCGATACGGTCATTATGCAGAAGAGTTGGTTTCCTTTACGTGCAAAGGAGGGGATGGTATGCAAAAAATATCCTCTACGATGTCTTTCCTTCGCAAAAATCCTCTCACACAGATGGCCTCTCTAACCACTACGGCTATCGAAGATTATTTGAGCGGAATACGGACCGATTGCCTGACCAGCACACACATCCCTCTTTCCTTGCCTGCTTCTGATACAATCAAATACTTGTTTCACGACCATTCGTGGTTTTGTGTCAGACCATCGGGTACCGAGCCCAAAATCAAAATCTATTTCGGAGTGATCGGAACGAGTGAGCAGGATAGCAAAGAAAGGATTTTCACCTTGAAACAAGCTGTCTTACAGGTGCTCGGATTGTAGGATAGACTAGATTTCCAAATACGGACCGTATTGACGTGGATGTCCCCCATCGACTGCTCCGTAACGAGGAGGATGATAAGCTTGTTCAGGTGTTCGTTCGGGAAAACCTGATTGGAGAAGCAAGTCGCGTCTTACAAAAAAAGCGTTGACGCCCTTTGAATCTGTCCCCACCAAGGCATACCCCAAGCTGGTCCCCAAAATGGCCAAGGAACTCAAGCTGGCACCAAAGTAGGTCGTGCCACCCCATTTAAAATCAGGCTGATACACGATCACCATTTTTTGTGGAGGGGGAAAAGACGCATTGTACTCAATGACGACGAGTCGCGGGGTGTAAGCAGAAAGAGCTTGCCATACCCAGTAATCATTGCCGTCAATATCGATGGAGAGCAGATCAAATTCCTTTGGGACACCATTTTCTTCGAGTAACCGAGCAATATTTTCTTTCGTGGTCAACTCATGCTTGATTTTGACCTGGGGATAGGCAGCATAATCGGCAGCCATTTTATGGCAACAGTTCAGGTCGCCTTCCATAGCCAATCCGCTCCATCCATGCTGCGTGACGAGATTTTTTATCATGCATTCCGAGCCATCCCCAACACCGAATTCTACACAATAGCGATTCGTGGTTCCGATTCTCGAAAATATTTCTTCAACGATACCGTCTTCCCCATTTTGGGAATACACTCGCCTTTCATATCGGTTTAACACATCCATTCTTTCCATGCCTCCATTCATAATGACCGTTTTTATGTATCTTATTTTTCATTTTGTGGATATGATTGGTCATTCAATGAACAGGCAGTAAAAAACAGGCTATTCGCATGCCTCTCATATAAAATGTTCCACGTAAGAGGCGCCTGCCGTTTCAAGGCCCTCCTCGGGACATATATTAGGATAAAGTTTACCAATAGGAGCCTATCAGGCATTTTGAAAGACAGAGGAGATGTGTATCGTGAGTTTGCCCATCGTGTTTATTCACAGAGATGATGAGGAGCATGTCAGGATTTGCATGCAACAAGCCAAAACCAGCAACCCTTCTTCTCGTGTTATTTTGATTGGGAATCCTGAAAACAAACATCTTTGTGGCAATAACATAGAGCATTACCTATTGAGTAAATACAATCAAAGTGCCCAAACCTTCTCCACTCATTACAAGCACGCCTCCCCCCTGAACGACTACACTTACAATTTGTTCTGCTTTTTGCGCTGGTTCGTCTTGCGTGATTTTATGAGGAGCCAAGGTATTGAGCGCTGTTGGTATTTCGACTCTGACGTGATGCTCTACACCGATATTAGCCAACTGGACGCCGCTAGCCTCTCTAATTTTGAGATTGAGTACACGTGGACAACGACCTGCGATTTGCGTATGCTCGATCAATTATGCGACTACATGACTAAGTTTTTCCGCGAGCATCTTCACTACCAGACCCTGCTTGACTATGCGAAAGAAAACGGAGATTTGCCCGTGTCAGATATGATACTGTTTGTTCTTTTTCACAATTACGCCCTTCGTCGCAGTGCTACGTATGGAATGATCGCAGCTGGTTTTTTTGACCATAATCTGAACTGTCCGTTTCCTCCCTTCACTCCACAAATCCACAGCCTGGATAATAAAAAGAAAATTTACCAAAAGGCTGGTGTTCTTTATTGTAAATTCACTGAGAAGGAGGATTACATCAAGGTTCATACTCTACACTTTCAAGGACATGCAAAAGCATATATCCCCTATTTTCGCTCACAGGACATCCCGAACACAGATGATTTCATGTATTTCGACTATCCAACCTGCAAATGGGTGCGCGCCGAGCCCTGATCTCATTAAAATTCCCTTTGGAAACGAGCTGTGCGCCGTGCCATTTTTTCACGTTTTTCCATATTCATAATATGTTAAGCTGTTCATCCTTCGCTACGAGCATCATGGACAGGGGGGATTCGACTCATGAAGGCATTGATTACCGGAGTAACGGGATTTGCCGGCGGTCACTTGGCTGAATATCTACTGTCGCGGGGAGATGTGGATGTTTACGGCACATTCCGGTCCCTTGCCAAAAAGGAGCAGCTGGGGCACCTGATGGACCGCGTGCATATGGAAAACTGTGAATTAAAAGACCCCCAATCTGTAAATGAACTCATCCAGAAAATAAAGCCAGATCTCATTTTTCACCTGGCTGCACAAAGCTTCGTCCCCACCTCGGTGCTCTCGCCTGCAGATACGATGGTGAACAATATTGTGCCACAGTTAAATTTGTTCGAGGCGGTACGCAGCCAAGCTGTTCCGTGCAAGATTCAAATCGCTTGCTCCAGTGAGGAATACGGTTTGGTTTATCCGGAGGAAATTCCCATTAAGGAGACTAATCCCCTCCGTCCTCTCAATCCATACGCGGTAAGTAAAATTGCCCAGGATTATCTCGGGTATCAATATCATCACAGTTACGGTCTGGCGATCATCCGTACCCGTACATTTCACCATACGGGTCCGAGAAGAGGCGAAAGCTATGTGACCTCTAATTTTGCCAAACAAATTGCCCAAATTGAGCTCGGTCTGCAAGAGCCAAAAGTACACGTTGGGAATCTCGGAGCGATTCGAGACTTCACGGATGTTCGGGATATTGTAAAAGCGTACTGGTTGGCCATTACGCGAGGCGAACCAGGTGATGTATACAATATATCCGCAGGTACCCGTTATACCATCGAGGACATGTTAAAGACGCTGCTGGCCTTGACTGATGTGCAGGTAGAAATACACGTAGACACCAATCGGTTGCGCCCCTCTGATGTAGACATCGTATTGGGTGACTCTTCGCTGTTTCGAGAAAAGACGGGATGGGAGCCCGAGATTTCCTTCCAGCAAACGATGGAAGATTTATTGAATTACTGGCGCTCCGTGCTGCGTCGAGTGGATGATTAGAAAAAATCAGGAGGGAACTCTTTATGTCCATGCAATCCCTTCCTCTCGTAAGTGTCATCACCCCTTCGTACAATCAGGCAAAATTTATCAAACGAACGATCGATAGTGTACTGACACAAGACTATCCCCATATTGAGCATATTGTAGTCGATGGCGCTTCAACTGACGGTACACAGAGTATTTTGCAGCAATACAGCCATCTGGCAGACCGCTTCCGCTACGTTTCCGAACCAGATCGCGGCCAATCCCATGCTATCAATAAAGGATTGCAAATGGCACGTGGCGAGATTATCGGATGGCTCAATTCAGATGATACGTATTTTCCCGGTGCAGTTCGGAAGGCCGTGGCAGCCTTGCAGCAGCATCCGGATTGGGGCGTGGTTTACGGAAAAGGGCTCCACATTGATGAGAATGACAAAGTAAAGTATCCGTACATTTGGATGGAGTTTGACAGAAAAAAATTGTTTCATCTCAACCTCATTTGCCAACCTGCTGCTTTCCTTCGCAAGCACGCCTTTGAAGCAGTGGGCGGTGTAAATGAGGAGCACGACTGGTGCATGGATTATGATCTCTGGAACCGGATTTCTCTGCATTATCCGATTGGAACGATACCAGAATTCTTAGCCAACTCCCGCTTGTACGATGCATGCAAAACGTTTGTCTATGAATTGGAGCCAGGGTTTTCCGAAATTTTGAAGACAAGCGTGAAGCATCACGGCACCATCTCGAATGAATGGCTCCACCACTATACGCAGAAGCACTACAATCAAGGAGCATTTTGGTTTCTCCACAAGCTGAAAGCTTATCATGCATTCGGACCTTCTCCCCAAATCATTAGATCCAACCGCTACTCGGACGCATGGGCCCCCCAAAACCTGCGAATGACCATCGAAGCCAGACATGGACCGATGCACGCTCTGCTTCTCAAGGGAAGCAACCATAATACTGCCCCTTTGCTGCACTTCCATGTCATGAGGAATGGGAGACTCGTACACAAATTCCAAGTTTCCCAAACGCGTTTTCAAGTGGAGATTCCCATTACTTCAGAGGGCCAGCAATGTGAAGTAAGTATTTTTTGCAGCCAGCAAGTCCTTCAAGACCAACCTGGTAGTCCCGGAGTCAAGAGATCTGTCAGTTACCATCTGGAGGATATCCTTCCTCTTTCGTATGAAGAATACCAATTTTATCAGGAATTTTCCAAAGGCAAGGCCCATATCGAAAATTGGGTAAATCGCAGAGTCCCATCCCCTCGAATTTGAATGCGGACGAGAAAGGCAGGTTGACACAATTTGAATCTGGCGAAAAAACGGATTGTGGTGACTGGTGGAGCAGGATTTCTAGGAAGCCACGTCGTTCATCAATTGCGCAAGCTGGACTGTACGGACATCTTCATCCCCAGAAGCCATGAATACGATCTTCGCAAAGAACATGATGTGCACAAGATGTTGCAAGATTTCCGGCCTGATATCCTTCTTCACTTGGCTGCCGTCGTCGGCGGGATTGGCGCGAATCAAAAAAATCCTGGAAAATACTTTTACGATAATTTGATGATGGGCACTCAGCTCATGGAGCAATCCCGCTTGTTTGGCGTCGAAAAATTTGTCGCCATCGGAACCATTTGCTCCTATCCCAAGCATGCACCCGTCCCATTTCGTGAAGAAGATATATGGAATGGCTACCCTGAAGAAACGAATGCTCCTTATGGCTTAGCTAAAAAAATGATGCTAGTCCAATCGCAAGCTTATCGTGAGCAATACGGGTTCAATTCCATTTATTTGCTTCCAGTCAATTTGTACGGTCCCGGTGACAACTTCGATTTGGAAACCTCTCACGTCATCCCTGCTATCATTCGAAAATGTGTGGACGCTATTCGCAATAACAAGAAGAAGATCGTGCTCTGGGGAACAGGCAGCGTCACACGCGAGTTCATTTTTGTCGAGGATGCCGCACAGGCAATTATTGCTGCAACCATGAACTATGATCAATCTGAACCGGTCAATATCGGTTCTGGTCACGAAATTTCCATAAAAAATTTAGCCGAACTCATCAGGCAGCTAAGCGGCTTTCATGGTGAAATTGAATGGGACGAAACGAAGCCAGACGGGCAACCGCGCCGCCTATTGGATGTGACCAAGGCAAAAGAGCTGTTTGGCTTCGAGGCACAAACATCCTTGCTGGCTGGCTTGGAGAGAACGATCGCTTGGTATATGGCACATCCTCACGTGCAAGGGAGGATCCCTACATGAGAGTCGGAATAAACCTGATGTCAGTGATTCCTGGCAAAATCGGCGGGATGGAACAGTACGTCAGGAACTTGCTGGCCTACTCGATGAATGCAGGGGACGGCCATCAGTGGTTTCTTTTTTTATCGTCACACAATTTCCATACCTTTGCCGCGCAAAAAAATGTCCGTAAATTCATGGTGCCCGACCGCGGTAATACACACGCGATGCTTCATTACTGGATTAACTCCCTGCAGTTGAATTTGTGGTTTTGTCCGCTGCTTGTCTTAAATCCAACGGATGTCACAATCCCTTCTGTCATCAACATTCCGGATATCCAGCACGAGTATTACCCGGAGTTTTTCGATGCTCATTCCTTGCGCTGGCGGCTGGACAACTACAAATCGTCTGCACAGCGTTGCAGTGCCGTACTGACTCTCTCGGAGTTTTCCAAACAAACGATCCTCCAAAAATTTGGGCTTCCTCCGCATAAAGTACATGCGATCCACCTGGATGCTTCGCGGGAATTTTCCTTGCCGCATAACGAGGCACTCAACCAACAGGTCCTGCAAAAGTATAACCTGCCCAGTGGATACGGCTTTTTCCCCGCGAATACATGGCATCATAAAAATCACCTGAATGTATTCAAAGCACTCGTCACTTTGCGGGATAAACACAATATACGAATTCCCATGGTTTTCACAGGTTTTGCTCAAGAGGCACATCAAAACGTCATGAATTACATCACGAATAACCAGCTGTGGAACCAAATCAAGTGGCTCCATTATGTGCCACAGGAAGAAATGCCATACTTGTATCGGAATGCCCTGTTCCTTTGCTTTCCTTCCCTTTTCGAGGGCTTTGGCATTCCGCTGGTAGAGGCTATGAAGTCCAACATTCCCATCGTTTGCTCCAATGCAGGGAGCATTCCTGAGGTGGTAGGTGACGCCGCTCTCACCTTCGACCCGAATATTTCCGATGATATCGCGGTGAAGCTCGCCCATCTTTATTTGACGCCTGAGGCAAGAGCAGACCTGGTTGCCAAAGGCATCCAACAAGCAAAGCACTTTTCGTGGGAGAAATGCGCGCGCGAAACATTGGCTGTCTTTTCTTCCGTCGCACGCTAATGTCTTCTGAAAGGAGGTCATCTTTGTATGTCACGCATGCAGCAAATTCGGGAGACGTGGAGGAAGGAGCGCCGAATCCCGTTTCCGTTAACCGAACAAGAGACTTGGGATTTTTGGCTGTTGGAAGCCCCGACAAACGATTTGAAAAAGTCAAAGATCAAGCATATAGCAAAAACGATGGGCATACGCACCTTGATCGAGACAGGTACGTTTAAAGGCGACATGTTGGAAGCAATGAAAAACCATTTCGACTTGCTCGTTTCCATCGAGCTGGATGAAGCTTTGTTTATAGCGGCAAAACAGAAATTTTCACGCGACAGCCATATCCATATCCTCCACGGTGACAGTGGAACAATACTGGCCAATCTGATGCACTCTGTCACAACACCTTGCCTGTTTTGGCTGGACGGTCATTACATCCCCCGCTCAACTGAGGCAGCCAAAGGAAGCCTGGACACCCCAATCCTGCAGGAGCTGACTGCTATCCTGCAGCATTCTGTGCAAAATCACGTCATTTTGATTGATGATGCTCGTTGCTTTATTGGCCCCAACCCATTGTTGAAGGATTATCCTACCATCCAGGAACTACAAGAATTCGTTCATTCTCTTCGTCCTGACCTCTTATTCGTCATAGGGAATGACATCATCATGATCTACAATCCACTTGAAGGAGCAACGAATTTCATGAAGAAAGTTGACTTTCACCTCCCGTTTGACGATCAAACCTTTACCGTCTATGGGGACGACTCCGATCAAAGCGTCCTGTACTATATTGACTACTTCAAAGGATATTACGAAGACTATGTTATTCTTCCGCTGAAAAAAATCGTACAACCTGACTATGTTTGCCTAGATATCGGTGCGAACATCGGTGCGATCTCACTCGCCCTGAGCTATCTCGTGCCACAAGGCAAGGTTTACGCTTTCGAGCCGTCGGATGCCAATTATCCTTATCTCCTGCGAAACCTGTCCGAGAATCGCATCACCAATGTCGAGCCACTTCAGCTCGGGATAGCGGACCGGAACGGGAACATCCATTTTAATGACGACCCGCGTGGAGGCGGCTGGTCTTACATCCCGCATGAGCCAGAAGCCGTAGAGAAATCCACTCAATTTATCTCATGTGTCAGGCTGGATGACTGGGTAGAACAGAATATGATCTCGCGCATCGACCTCATTAAAATTGACGTAGAAGGTTCGGAAGTCGTGGTCCTGGAAAGCGCCCTGCGGACGCTGAGGCAATGGGACCCGGATGTGATCATTGAATTCAACCCAGAAAGCATTAAGGAAAATTTCGGCAGGCATCCACTCGTGCTCTATACACTGCTGGAGAAATTGTTTACCCATATTTATATTTTCAAGCGGGACAATACAGTGGTAAAAGTTAAGAACTACAATCATTTGCTAGACGAAATGAAACCTTACCACGCTGATCTGTTCTGCACGAACAAGACTTTCCTCGATTAAGCGAACACGAAAAAACATGGCTGCAGGCTCGCCATGTTTTTTGTTGCGCTGCTATTTAAAAACGCTCATGACCTTTCTCAACCCATCCTCCAGCTCCACCTGAGGATTCCACCCCAGTGCTTGCAGCGGCCGAATATCTGCTTGTGAATGCATGATTTCCAGGTCATGATAAGCAATCGATCCGAACTTCAGGACCGTACTTGATTGGGTCATTTGACGAACCAGTTCTACAAACTCTCGAATCGAGGTAGCTTTGCTTGTCCCTACCTGGTATTCCGCATATCCTGCAGGTAGACAGGCAGCATTCTCCAACAGTACACGGAAGGCGGAAACAACATCATCCACATAAATAAAATCCCTTGCTTGCTTTCCTTCAGTAAGCCTTAGTTCAGGTTGATTTTCGAGACAGCTTTTGATGACAGAAGAGACAAATTTATTCGTATTGTCGTAGGGACCATACATATGCTCAAGCCTGACGTTGATGAATCGCAGAGAAGACGTATCTGCCATGCTTTTTCCCCATTCTCTAAATTGACGCTTCGTCAGATTGTATGGCTGTAGATGTCTGGATAATCGGAGGGGTGCACTGGAAAACGTATCCGTATTCATAAAAACAGGGGTGCCAAAGCGTATGGCCACATCCAGCAGTTTCAACGGAAAGGTTACATTGGCATCTACCAGCATGGCATTGCTCTCGTTGTTGCGTCCATAGCAGGTAGCCGTATGGATGATCACATCCATTCTCCCCTGCTCGAAAAAAGGAGCTTCCCATTCCCCGCGATCCGTATCATACGTAATCAAATCAGGTAAAACGTCTTGGATACGCGAGCAATCAGAGGTGCTCCTTTTCAAAATGATGACGGTATGTCCGTCCAATCGCAGCGCTTTTACGAGCTGGCTTCCGAGAAAACCTGTCGCGCCGGTCACAAGTATCTTCATTTGGGATCGCTCCCCTTCACCTGCTTGGCTCTCTTCTTATATCCAGTTCAAGTCGATGTTGTGAATTTGTTTTTCTTGCATGACCCCCCGAAAGTGATCAGCCTTCGCTTTCAAGCCTTCGATGAGCCATTCATGATTTTCTACGACGATTTTTTCTATTTGCAGGTGTAGATTTTGTTCTACGATCTTTTCCAGCAGTTCAAATTCTGCCCCCTCAATATCGATTTTGATTAATTTGATGGGACGATTGAGCATTTGGATGAACTGTGTCAAATCAATGACCTCTACCTCTACATACTTATTGGGATTCGTAACAGGATGATTATTCAAAAGGGAAGAGGCATAAGCAGACCCAGCCGGATCCGTATGGTAAAGATCATGCAAATGCAAGCGCAGCTTGTCGTTTTTATGCCAAACCGCTTTGTTTATACATACGACATTGGGATAAGATCCTACCCTTTTTTTCAATTCCTCAAATACAAATGGATTCGGTTCAAACGCAAAGACGAGGGCACCTTTATCCGCCATTTTTTGAGAAATGACCCCGTAATTTGCCCCACAATCGATCGTGATGTCACCGTAGCCAATCGGAGAAAAAACTTCTTCACTGTTTTCGTTTAATCCGCCCACTCCTGCTTCCTCCTTATGTTCGGCTGGTTGCCCATGCTGCTTTTCCGGATTTCCACAGTTCTTCCAAGTAGTTTTTATCTCTGAGCGTATCCATTGGATGCCAAAAACCGGTATGCTTGAAGGCCATCAGTTGATTCGCCTTGGCCAAGCTCTCCAGCGGCTCTTTTTCCAATACCGTCTCATCACCCGCAATATAGTCAAATACTCCTGGCTCCATGACAAAAAAACCAGCATTGATCCACCCGCCGTCCCCCTTTGGCTTTTCTTGGAATCCTGTAACTGTGTTCCCATTGGCAAGATCCAATGCTCCGAATCGGCCTGGCGGTTGGGTAGTGGTGATCGTTGCGAGTTTTTTATGCGCGCGATGAAATTTTACCAGCTGTTCAATATCAATGTCGGATAAGCCATCTCCATACGTCAGCATGAATGTTTCTTCTCCCACATATTTCTGTATCCGTCTCACCCTCCCACCTGTCCCTGTGTCTTTACCCGTGTCAATTAATGTGACTCGCCATGGAGCAGCATTGTGGTTGTGAAAAGTGACCTGATTGTCATTGCGAAAATCAAACGTCACATCAGAATGGTGAAGGAAGTAGTGCGCGAAGTACTCCTTGATCATATAGCCTTTGTACCCAAGACAAATGATGAAATCGTGGAAGCCGTACTTTGAATAAACGGACATGATATGACAAATGATGGGCCAATCACCGATCTCAATGAGCGGCTTCGGACGAAGATGCGTCTCTTCTCCAATGCGTGTGCCATACCCTCCTGCTAGGATGACGACTTTCATTGGCTGCCCTCCTTCCTCTGTTGTTCATCGGGGCCCATCTGTATACGCTCTGATTTGGGCCAAACAGATTTTTCTCACGTCTTGCTTCTGCTGATAGGCCTTATGCCAAGAAATGATACTGTCCAAGGTCTGTTCGATTGACCAGTTGGGCTTCCAGTCTATTTCGCTTCTGGCTTTGGAACAGTCCAGCTTTAAATATTGGGCTTCGTGCCATTGTGAATCTGTTCGCTCTGCTTCAAAGCTGGCCCCAGCTCCCCATCTCTCACACAATTGCTGGACGATCCACTCTACAGATTTTGCGTCTTCATCATTCGGGCCAAAATTCCAGCTCTGCGCGTAATCCTTGCCATTTCTCCACATTTTTTCAGCGAGCATCAAATAACCCTTCAATGGCTCAAGGACGTGCTGCCACGGTCGAATTGCTTTTGGATTTCGGATGATGATCTTCTCTCCCTTAATCAAAGCACTCAGGCAATCTGGTATTAAACGATCAAGAGCCCAATCACCTCCGCCGATCACATTGCCTGCTCGCGCTGAAGCAATCGATACACCATGCTGGTGATACTGGTCGGGGTGGAAAAAAGCATTGCGATAGGAGGAAGTCACTTGCTCCGAACATGCTTTGCTGTTGGAATACGGGTCATAGCCGCCCAACACATCCTGCTCACGGTATCCCCACACCCACTCCCGATTTTCGTAGACCTTATCTGTCGTAACATTAATAATCGCTCTGATTTTCATACCGTTTTGCACGGCCACTTTCGCCGCTTCGAGCACATTCACCGTACCCATGACATTGATTTCGTAAGTTTCCGCCGGATATTGATACGATAGACGCACCAGCGGCTGAGCAGCCATGTGAATGATGATATCCGGGTTTGCTTGGTTAATCGCTTTTTGAACACTTTCCTTCGATCTGACATCATCGATAATCGAATCAACCAATGAGCTGATTTGGGCACACTCAAAAATACTCGGATTCGTCGGCGGCGACAGCGCATACCCTGTTACCTTCGCCCCTAAGTGATGCAGCCATAAGCATAGCCATGCCCCTTTGAAGCCCGTATGACCGGTGATCAACACTTTTTTGTCTCGCCAGAACGCTGGATCAACCATCGTGATCACCGTGCTTCCTAATCTGCTCGAGAATCGCTGACCACGTCATTCCGAGTCGAACGATATCTTCTTCCACCAGCTGACTTCCCATCTGTACCTCGATGAATTCCAGCTCATTCGTAGCTTTGATTGCATGTTTGGCCCCTACCGGAATTTGCAAGACGTCCCCTGGTCCAACCTGACTCAGCTGATCGTCCAAGATGAACTCGCCGCAGCCCTCCACGATGATCCATACTTCGCTACGATGGTGATGGTACTGATAGCTCAAATTTTTCCCGGCGTATACATGGATTCTTTTCGTTAATACTTCCACGTTGTCTTCGTTCTTCTGAAAATGCATAACCTGATACCATCCCCAGCGCCGCTCTTCATACATTGGGCGCTTTGTCCAATCCAAAGCCAAATTTTTGACCATATGGCTTTGTTCCTTGGAAGAAACGAGGATGCCATCCGGACTAGCCGCCACGATCATATCCGATAGACCGATGGACACGATAGGTATGTCCAATTCGTTGATAACGTGGGTATTGGTGCAGCTCTCATCTAGAAAAACCTTACCGATTGCATTCCCGCTCATTTCTTCCGTGAGTGTATTCCACGTACCTAAGTCCTTCCAGTCTCCGTCATACGGGAGAACGACTACTTTCTCTGCCTTTTCTACAATCTCATAGTCAAAGCTGATGGCAGGCATTTGGCTGTATTGCTCAAGCATGCGGTTGTATTCAATAGGCAATCCTTTTTGCTCCAATTCACGAATCAGGTAACCCAATCGAAAAGCAAAAATTCCACAATTCCACAGGGCCTTCTTTTCTACTAAATCCTGCGCTTGCTCAAGTGACGGCTTTTCTTTGAAGCTTTTTACTTTTTGATAGGCTTGAGACCTTTTCCCCTGATCCAATTCTGATTCTAGCTGTGGAACAATGTAACCGTATTTCGTAGATGGATACGTAGGTTTCACTCCGATTAATGCGAGATTCGCGCCTGAGCTGAGAATGACGTTCTCCAGCTCCTTGATCCTGTCCATGAAGCGATCCTCAACGAATGGATCAACAGGCATGATGGCTATGACCTCATCCGGGTCCATTGTCAAAGCAGAATACAGATAGGTAACCGCTAAAGCAATGGCAGGGAAGGTATCCCTTTTTTCCGGCTCCACAATTAAGGGAACGCCCTCACCGAGCTGGCTTTGAAGCAAATCAACATGCGAGCGGCCTGTTGAAATATAAACAGGCTCCGACCAATTGCGCGAGGTCAGCTGCCTCCACACTCGTTGAACCATTGCTTCTGGTTGGGCATGTTCATTGCCTATCAACTTCAAGAACTGTTTGGATCTGACATCATTGGAGAGCGGCCACAGCCTTTTCCCTGAACCACCCGATAGCAATATCAGTTTCACCCAGGCCACCTCTATCCGTTTATCGTGTTGTATGCACCATCTTATGCGTTTGTCGAAGTGGATGCTCTATGATCCAATGAAAATGGTCAAATAACACGAGGAATGATAGAAGCCTATGAAAACTGAATCCAACGATTGGAAATATAATCGAAAATGTAAGAACCTGCTTGGGGGAGGTAAGGAGCCGTGAAAAATCTCATAAAGTGCTTCATGTATCCTTGAAAATGCAGAGAAAACATCGGCATATATCGGCCCGTTGCATTATCCTTGCAGCACAAGATACCGTTTATCGAGTAAATTTTCTTATAGCCGTACAAATTCTCCACCGATGTAGCCTGCTGAATATTCCCATCCACAATGCCATCATGAAACAAGCCATTCGTGATTCGGTAATCCTTGAATTGCTCAAGAAATAGCAAAGCCAGCACCATATCTGTAATTAAAGGCTGATTGAATCTTACATGTTCCTTTCTCTGCATCGTGTATTGGACGACTTTCGCGAATGCAATAGGAGTGGCAAAGTGAGACCTCATGAACTCGCAATAATGTTCGAGCTTCTGTCTGTCTACGAAATTGGTCCATACGAATTCCATCGTAAAGTTGTTAAAGCGCGGATGGTTCACGTCGGTATACAGCATGACATCCGTATCGATATAGCAGCATTTCGGAATTTGATGCTTTGTCATAAACGCCAACAAAATAAACCATCTTTGAAAACAAAACAGATTGTACTCAAAGGGCATGAAATGAATATGTTTGTAGACTCTCGTCATTTCGATAGCGGCATGCATGTAATCGTCTATCATCTCGTAAATGATGCCGTTCGTAGCATACCTCCTGTTTCCTCCATTCCCTATCAGATAGACGGGCGTATTTGGGTTGCTTATTTTCGCTTGCTGCAAGCTGTATGAGAGATAATCATCGTCCCCGCGATGGATGATCACAATAGGCAAGGGCATACTCTTTCCGCCTCCTTTTTCTCCCCATACTTTATGTAAGTGAAAGACAACGAGAAACGGGCATATGCCTTTTTTCCGAAAAGCTGCTTGTTGCCAAGCAACTTTACATCTGGTTGGGACAAAATTAATGCATTTATATCATTCCCCCCAGCTCGATCCGAACATATCGTATAGGGCAAGCACTCTGAAATGAAGGGGGACATGTCGATGGGAAGATTTTGGACAGATCAGGAAATCCTCGATGAGATCAACAAACGGCGATGGTACCATAAAATCGCACTGCGACCCGGTATCGTCACTCCTGGGATTTCGCTTTTGGAAAATGTATGGAATATGACGCGACAATCCAGAGAATATATCCAATATTCGGGGAAACGCGTCCTAGATCTCGCTAGTTTTGACGGTATGTGGGCGTTTGAAGCGGAGCAAAGAGGGGCAAGTCTTGTCGTGGCTACGGACTGTATGCAGCCTCTCTATTTGAATTTTGAGTTTTGCAAGAACATCCTGCAAAGCAAAGTTTTGCCGCTGTACAATACCAGTCCTTATAAACTATGGGAAGGTCTGCAAGTGTTGTTGATGGACGATTTTACAGAACCACTGCCTTTCCCTCATCAAATTCGGCACAATCAATTTGATGTCGTCCAGCATCTTGGTCTGCTCTATCATTTGCGCGATCCGATGTGGACATTATCGCAATGCCGGAGTGTGATTAAACCAGGTGGGCACCTCTTGTTGGAAACTGCCTGTATTTTGGATACGAACCAATCAATCATGGTCTACAACGGGGCTCCTGGACAAATGAACCGGATTTATAAGGACGATACCACTTGGTGGCTGCCGTCCGTCCTTTGCATTGAGGAGATGCTGAAGAGCACGTTGTTCGAAGTCATTCCTGAATCGATTCGGACGATCCCCTCCGGCAGAATAAACAATTACAATGCAGGTCGTATTAGCCTCGTGGCAAGAGCGATTTCTGGCAGTGAGATCGACAATAACTGTCACGCGGAATTGCTGCGTATATTCCGCAATCCAGGGATCGTTCCAGACTACCTGTAATATTTGGGAAAAGGAAATCGGGTGCACAAGATCAACGATGCTTGTGTACCCGATTTTCCATTCGTTCATAGTCTGATGGTAGTGCATGCATTTTATATGATGGAAAGATGGGAGTGAATCTCGTGTCCCACTCACAGCAACCTTTAGTGAGTATCATTACCCCCTCTTACAACCAAGGCCGGTTTATTCGTGACACCATAAATAGCATTTTGACCCAGGACTATGCAAACCTTGAGCATATCGTGGTAGATGGAGGCTCCACTGACGATACGCTCTCCATCTTGCAAGAATATGCACAAAAAGATCCACGCTTCCGTTATATTTCCGAACCGGATCGCGGACAGTCTCATGCGCTTAACAAAGGCCTTGCAATGGCTAGAGGGGAAATCATTGGCTGGCTGAATTCAGACGACATGTATGTACCTGGCGCCATCCAAGCAACTGTTCAAGCTTTTGCGTCCAACCCGAGTTGGGGAATGCTGCATGGCAATTGTCATGTCACGAATGAGTATGGGCAAGTATCCTCCAGCTACCCATCAGAACCAGCTGACGCCAAGAAATTGTATCAAAGCTGCTGTATATGCCAGCCCTCCGCTTTCATCAGGGCCAACGTCTTCAGGCATATGGGGGGCGTCGATGAATCGCTGCAATTTTGCATGGACTACGACCTCTGGATGCGAATCGCCAAATTTTATCCAATCGGCTACATTGCCCAGTATTTGGGAAGCGCACGAATCCACGGTGCCTGCAAATCAGCTACACAATGGCATTCTATCGGTGTGCCTGAAGTATTAAAATCGCTGGCGAAAAATTATGCTTCCATACCAAGCCACTGGATTTCGTACGTTCCACAATACAAAGGCATGGGTGTACTAAACCTTTTAAAACTGTATAAAACATTCCCTGCCAATACGTCCCGCATCTCAAGCATGAATCGCAGTATTGACTTATGGGCGCCTCCCATCTTGCGCGTTATCGTTGAATCAGCGCCTTCCGCACCTGCCCAAATGCTTTTGGTAAAAGGAAGAGTCCCCGGCTCTACTGCCAGGTTGGCGAAGCCGATTGTGCTCACTGCCCTCGTAAATGGGGCAGGCGTAAAAAGCTATACCATCGAGAAACCCACCTTCGCCCTTGAAATCCCGCTCGACCCCAGAGCGACAATGCATCGAGTGGACATATCTTCGTCCAGTGTCACCGCTCCGACCACACCTCAAGTCCAGCACAGAATGGTGGGAGGTTACATGGCAGAAGAGATCATTCCGCTATCCCATGATGAAGTACTCGTGTACAAAGCATTTGCAAGGAGCTAATTAGTCAACTCGAGTATAACTTCGTCTCAATGACAGCCGCCGCTCCGGCTATGGCAAGCAGGAGCAACAAAGGATAGGCGGCTGGCACATACATATACAAGGCAACGATCAAAGCGCCTACCCATATTCCCACGCACCAATGGCAGCTCAACAACCTGCCTATCCATTGGCGTACCCTCCCGCCTTTAAATTGAAAGTCCCGAACCATTTGCCCCGACTCATCGGGCACATATAATACCTGGTAAAATGGGTTTCGCAGAAAAGACGTGATCTCATCAAAAACAATCAAATGCGTCAGACGAAAGCTTGCCAGCACAAGAATGATTAAGTCGATCCAAGAGAGGTCAAACATTCCACCTCCACCTCTTTCCAATATTTTGTGCTTTTCTCATTTGTTCCACATTTAGTACCATTGTGGTGCGACAAACCAGAGAAAGGCGTGATGAGATGAATCGCAACATAAAGAAAATGGCAACCATCCTTTCCCTGTCCGTCCTCGTTACCATGATCGGACAACCTGCATTTGCGAAAACAACCTTTACCCCTTTGAAAAAAGGGATGAAAAGCTCGCGTGTGCTTGAAGTGGAAAAGATGCTCGATGCACTCCATTACGACTACAAGCTGGTAGTGGACAAGAACTACAACAGCAACACGGCTTATAACGTCAAAGCGTTCCAGAAAAAATACAAGCTCAAGCAAACCGGAATTGTGAACAAAGCTACTTACGATAAACTGAAGAGAGCGTACCAAGCACGCAAGCAAGAGCAGCCGACACAGCCGAGCACACCGTCCAAGCCTAGCAAGCCTGCTGAATCCAATGATTACGCTACGCTGAAATTAGGTGCTAGCGGTGAAAACGTGAAGGAATTGCAAAAGATGCTCGCTGGCCTCGGATACAAAGTAACTGCCTCGGGTTATTACGATGAATCTACGCGCTTTGCCGTCATGCTATTCCAGTCGCGCAACAAACAGCCGCTGACTGGTGAAGCTGATGCCAAAACTTATACGACCATTCAAACGCAATACAAGAACAATCCAGTGCAGCCTAAACCAGAAACGAAGCCAACTGTCCCGACAAATCCAACGACTCCCGTAACCCCGAGCAAGCCTGAGCAACCGCAAAACCCTGGTGCTGACACGCAAGTTCCTCTTCCCGCTGGCTTGACGGCTGAGGAAAAAGAAATGGTTCAGCTCGTGAACCAAGAGCGCACCAGCCGCGGCCTCGCACCCTATCAAGTGGACATGCAGTTGGTGAACGTTGCACGTGTAAAAGCTCAAGAGATGGTAAACAAAGGCTACTTTAGCCACACCTCTCCTACTTACGGTTCACCGTTTCAAATGATGGACACTTTTGGTATTCGCTATATTGCTGCTGCTGAAAATATTGCCCAAAACTACTCTGTAAGCAGTGCTCATCAAATGTTCATGAATTCCTCTGGGCACAAAGCCAATATTATGAGCCCGACATACGACTACGTAGCCATTGCTGTCGTAAATGGCGGTCCGCACGGGAAAACATTCGTACAAATGTTCTTGAAAAAATAGAGGCGCGGAACGGAAAAGCCATCATTTCTACTGAAATGGTGGCTTTTCTTCCAAATTAGAAAGACACGGCGATCCGATTATTGGCGGAAAAGTGTACCGTCTGATCGTTGCACAGCACGACACCCTCGACGACGATTCCCTTCCCCGCTTCTTGTTTCATAAAAGAAATCTGAAAGTTTTGAAACGATTCCGTCGATTCCGGCGCAATGGTTACAGGCTGGATCGGAGCTATCCAGTATTCCCCTCTCTCCATCGCTTGGGCAAACCAATCGTCTTCCAAGTATCTCCATCCCTTTAAGCCAGATGTACCTTGTACGGCCATTGTCTCCACGAGCTTCGGAGGCAATACCTGCCCTCCCATTTTGATCGAATCGACAGGCGAGACCCGCAGGCAAACGATTGGATTTTTCAATTCAACGTTCCCCGTATTTTTCACCTGAAGTGTCCCAATCAACAGGTACGGCTTCTCAACGGATTCAGAGTGGATCAACGTGTAATCAAAATACACCTCTGCCGCTGTGCGCAAGTCAACGTGTTCAGGCACTTCTTCGACCGGATGAATGGACACTACCTGTTCAACTAGTTCTTCTTCTGCCAAGATCAGCAGTTCTTCCCGTTCCCTGTCTGATTCGGTGCTTCCTTCACTGTTTACATCTCTGTTTGAGTCACTTGCCTCAGCACTCGGATGATCACTTTCCTGAATCGTGTTTTGTTCCTCTTCCAATGGCTTTTCGTCTGCTTCCTGCTGACTTTCCTTGTCAGAGGTAAAAAGCATCGTGGAATAAAACAGCTTTAAAATATTGGGTGGTAAAAACGCCATTGGCTGAATGTGCAATCCATTTTGGAAATACTCCAAAATCCCTGATGCCAAGTGCAGCGCAATTTTTTCCGCATAGATTTTACGCTTGCCAACTTCCGTATAAAGCGGCAACTGAAACTGGATGTGAACAATCGATGGTTGCTTTTGGTTTTTGGTTACTTTATAGTGACACGGGATTCCTGATTGCTGCATTTCTGTACGCAAACACTTGATCAGGTCTTGCCGCTTTTCATCCTCTGACTGAAAGAAAATCAGTCTCGGCTTTTCCAGAACTCTCATTTCCTTCAAGCTGAAACGAATAGCGACATCCGTATTTTTCGCCAGAGACGGATTGTTTTGGCTTAAGACAACTTCCATCCCGCTATCAGAAAGAAATTTTTGAACGTTCCCCAATACCTCCCACTCATAGGCAGTCCCTCCTGAAGATAGGCCTGTAAAAAGAACGCAAACTTTTCCTTTCAAACCCGAATCCAGGTCAACTCTTTTATTCGTCGAATCCCACTTCAATTGAAAGCCATTTTGTTTGCAAAATAAACGGAACGCTGGCAAAGCCGCATACGGCATGGTCCCGCCACGTTGACCACTGTAATATACCTCAACATCCATTCCCATCTCTCCTTACGACACTTTCCTTCAGTCCGCGATATTGTATGAATGCCCAGTGTCCAAAGTGAACATTTTTGGCGATGACTGTTCCGAAGAAGCGCTTTGCGCATACGATGGCTACAGAAAGGAGTGGTCATATGCCCACCTCACAAATGCCCCTAATCTCCATTATCATTCCTGTAAAAAATGAGGGGGACAATGTGCGTTCTACCATCACTTCCCTTTTGAATACAAGAACCACGTATCCGTATGAAGTGATCGTAGTCGATGATGCCTCAACTGATAATGGTTGTCACTTTTTACAAGGCCAAGGGCAGAATGAAAAAATAAAATTAATCACGACAGAAGGCATTGGTGCTGCTGCAGCACGAAACTTGGGCGTGAATCATGCCCGCGGCAACTACTTCATTTTTTGCGATGCCCATCTGTCTTTTGAAAACTTTTGGATCGATCGCATGATGGAGCTCATTCTGACAAAAAAAGCAGATGGCGTTGCTCCCGGAATTGCTTCCATGACGGAGCCACATAAAATTGGATATGGGCAAAATCTGAATCAAAAGCTCGAGATCACCTGGTATCCAAAGCCAACAGGCCCGGCGCCGGTTGCCATATTGCCTGGGGGATGCTTCCTGGTCACCAAAGAAGCTTTTATGAAAGTTGGGGGTTTTGATCGCGGTTTTCGTATTTGGGGATTTGAAGATATCGAGTTTTCCATTAAGATGTGGCTGTTTGGATATACGTGTATGGTCCAGCCATCCGTAAAAATCTTGCATTTGTTTAGGCAAGTTCACCCTTACACAGTTGCACATGAGCACATTTATTACAATATGCTTCGAATGGCGTACAGCCATTTTAACGAGCATCGGATTGAGGCAGCGAAAAAACTTGTACTCTACGCAAATGCAAGTGAAATTGAGGATGATGTACTGACTTGCGGGGCTGCCGCTCAGCGTGTTCGATACGCTGCCCAAAGAAAATTCGACGACAATTGGTTCTTTCAAAAATTCCAAATTCCATTCTGATAAGATAGCGACCTAAAAAATAGGCGCATGCTCAACATGCCAAACTCCCGTTGCCCACATAGTATGTAACTGCAAAGCAAACTCCCTAGGAAAGGAAGGATTCTTACGGTGAAACATCACGTGAAGCCCATTATGGGTCGCCAGCTCCCTACACCGACGCCTACAGCAACTCCTCCTATATCGAACAACCTGCAGGAAGAGTGCATTCGCGTCAACAAGGTGTATGACTGGGTAGTATTAGCGAACAGCTACCGAAACAAGATTGCCCTTCCCGACGATTGTCAAGCTCTGGTAGACGCTGCCATTCGTGCAGGGCAAGATATCACGCTCTCCTGCGTTGAGCCAGTTTCTCCTGGTCCTACTTGCAGAGTCGTCAGTATCCGCCGCGAGAACATTACAGTCGGTGGGACCACCGTTCGGGTCGGGGTCGTACGCTTCGTGTTCGGAGCCACTGTACTCGTTCGTGTCTTCGCAGATGGAACACCTCTCTGCGAATTTACAACAACAGTGCAATTCGATCAGGAAGTCGTTCTCTGCCTGCCTGAACCGCTTGATGAGGACAATATTTTGTGCCGAATCAGTGCTTTTGAGTGCTCACCGACCGGTACCGTTCTCCTTGGCGGCATGGTTCAACTCGACGTCATTGTCTGCGTAGAAATCCAGGTAGAAGCAGAAGTCAAGCTGGAAGTATTGGCGAAATTCTGCGCACCTCGTCCAAACAACATTCCAATTCCATCGCCAACGCCATCTTTCCGTTGCCCACCGATCACATTCCCGCCACAATGCCCACCAATCTTCCCAGTACGCAACTGCGATTGCCAGGCGTCCGTCAACGCATTGGTTGCAAACATCTCCGTTTCGATTGGAATCCCACTCGTACTCGCCGCCGGTACAATTCAGCTCATCGCAGATATCTGCCCAAGCTGCGATCCGTCTAGCAGCTCGTTTACCTTTAACTTCTTTGATAATATCTTGCCAGATGTTATCCCTGGCGATCAAAGCTTTAGCTTCTCGCCTACGACTATCAGCTCTCCGACCTGCATTACCGTCTTGCCGATCCTTCCTATCGTGACAGGTCTCGTCGTAACAGGTACCGGCGTTCAGACATTTACCGCGACAGGGGCACAGGAGACCGTAACCTACTCCCTCACCTTGGCGGAAACAGGTCTCGGCCTGCCTGATGTCATCATCCTGACACTCACGAACTCTGCCGGTGTCCTCATTTTCTCCGCAACCGTCACCGTTGTGCCAGACGAACAATTGCTGGTTGCCGATTGCATCACTTTCGGAGATATCGTCATCACTTCTCCGTAAGCAAAACAAAAAAGATGATTACCAATCAGGCGGGAGAAGACCAACACTTCTCCCGTTTTTTCTATGGATAAACAGTCACTACAATACAGGCACCAATTCCCAACCCGTACATATGTCTATATGGGAACGCCAGACGGAAAAAGGAGGACAACACTGTGTACAAAAGGAAAATCTCCAATGCGAATAAGCCGAAAGAAAATGAGAAGCTCCTCCTGCTAAAAAAACAAGCACACTACTACGAAGATAAAGCCAACCAGCTCATGAAAGAAGTGTGGCACCTACAGAAGCAGATAGAGGAAACGTCTGAAAAAAACGAAGCATACAGAGAGCAGCTTGAACAATTGAACCAAACCCTCCACGATTTGGACAGCAAAGGGGCCCATTGGAAGCAGCGCTTGAACGATTCACAAGACATGCTTCAAGAAATGAAGAGCAAGCTCGACTACTACGAACGTCTCCTGAAACAACGCGAAAATGCCATTACCGAACACCAGGAAACCGAGGTAAAGCTAAAGCATTCCATAGAAAGCTTGCAGACCCAGATCAAGGAGCAACGAAAAGGTCCACAGCTTGAAGAAATCATGTCCAAACATCAAGCACAGGAAGCACACTTGCGTGAGCACATTGAATTGCTCCAAAGGAGAATACAGAGCTACGAGCAAAAAGAGGAGCAATGGCAGGCAACGTTACACGAGCAAGAACAGCAATTGAGTCAAATCGAGGAGATTCTGCATGAACGCCAGCAACATTTAGACATGATCGCACATTTGGAGCAGCAACAGATTACGTGGAAACAAGCTTTGGATAAGGTAAATGAAGAATTTGATAGTGCACAGATGAGTCAGCAGGAGCAACTATCCAAAATTGAATCATTGAATCAGCAGCTGAAGGAAGCACGGATACGGGAAGATCAGACACTCTCTGCCCTACAGCAGCTTACAGAAGCAAGCGCAAATGGAGAGCAGCGGGAGCAGGAACTACAGGTGCGGGAGCAAAACCTCCAAGCGCAGGAGCAGGACCTTCACAATCTTGAGCAAGAGCTGCATTCTCAGACGCAACACCTACAAAAACGGGAGCAGAAACTTCTCGATCTGGAAAAAGAGCTTCAGACGCAATGGTTAGAATTGCATTCTCAAGCGGATCACCTACAGACGAAAGAACAAGAGCTGCTTGTTGCTGAGCAAAAGCTCGAGGCTAAGGAGTTAGAGGTGCATTCTCAGTCACAAGAGCTTCAAGCACGGCAGCAGGAGCTTCTCGGTTTTGAGCAAGAGTTGCAAGGGCAAAGCCAAGAACTTCAATCCTTAAAACATAACCTGCAGGCAAAAGAACAAGAGCTGCTTGTTGCTGAGCAAAAGCTCGAGGCTAAGGAGTTGGAGGTGCATTCTCAGTCACAAGAGCTTCAAGCACGGCAGCAGGAGCTTCTCGGTTTTGAGCAAGAGTTGCAAGGGCAAAGCCAAGAACTTCAATCCTTAAAACATAACCTGCAGGCCAAAGAACAAGGGCTGCTTGTTGCTGAGCAAAAGCTCGAGGCTAAGGAGTTGGAGGTGCATTCTCAGTCACAAGAGCTTCAAGCACGGCAGCAGGAGCTTCTCGGTTTTGAGCAAGAGTTACAAGCGCAAGGACTAGAAATGCACTCTCAGGCTCAAGGCCTCCATGCACGGGAGCAGGAACTTCTCGGTCTTGAGCAAAAGCTCGAGGCTAAGGGGCTAGAGCTGCATTCTCTGACGCAAGACCTCAGTGCACGGGAACAGGAACTTCTCGGTCTCGAAAAAGAGATTCAGACACAAGGCCAAGAACTTCAATCCCTTGCGCATAACCTCGAGACGAAAGAACAACAGCTCACCTC
>NZ_PXZL01000021.1 GCF_003013405.1 Brevibacillus formosus
TTTCCCCGCGAATCCCTTCGCAGCGGTCAGTCCCAGCCCCCAGCAGGACGGAGCCTGGAGCCTAGACTGGAAATATTCTTCTCTCCACTACAGCCACATGTCCACTTCTTCATAACAAAAAGCCCACCAGTTCCCGAGCAGGAAAAGGTGGGCTACATACGCATAGGTAACAATCAAGCGAAAAAGCGCTGTCTGCCGGCAACCGTATCCCTGCGCCGGCATGATCCGGATCAGGTGCAATGGGTCGATGGTCGATTGCTTCCATCCTCTCAGCCCCGCATGAAGGACTCCCCAAGTTGCTTGTTCATTATGATATTCCTCTGTAAGTATAGTCCTGTTTGCAACCATCTGACAAGCACGTCCGGTGGTTAATCCTCATCCTTCACATCGTAGCTCTCCGGAATCGGCTCATGACGTGCGGCATCCTCGAACTCCCGGAGCTTGCGAATTTCCTCCAGATGATGATTAAATTGCTCTTTGTTGATGATGTACTCGTTGCCGTCATGGACAGCACGGATGCGTCCCTGCTTGATTTTTTCCATAATAAACGTCTCGGGAAGCTCCAAATAGGCGGCTGTCTCCTCAACGGTCAAATACGTCTTATTCTCGCGCAATCTAGCCTCCAGTTCCGCTTTCTGCCGCTCGTAGCCCGGCTTGCCCAACAAGGCAAACATATTGGCCTTGTATGCCTCCACCCCTGGCTGATCAAACGGATTGACGCCTAGCAAATAGCCGCTGATTCCGCATGCCTTTTCAAAAAAGTAAATCAGTCCGCCGAGATAGTAAGCTGTCGCCTCCGGTATTTCCACAAGCAGATTCGGTACGCCGCCGTCCACATGGGCCAGCACCGTTCCCTCGAAAGCCTTTTTATTGACATACCCCATTCGTTTGCCAGTCAAAAAATTCAATCCATCGACGTCAGCGGGGTCCTCCTGGACAGTCAAATCCACAGCGGGCTTCCTCACAGACAGAACGGTCTCGAATAAATGCCTCATGCCGTCCTGTATGTATTGGCCCAACGAATGCAGGTCCGTTGAAAACTCGGCAGAAGCTGGAAAAATTCCTTTGCCGTCCTTGCCCTCCGATTCCCCGAAGAGCTGCTTCCACCACTCTGCAAAATAGCGAAACTGCGGTTCATAGCTTACCAACAGCTCCACTGTCTTGCCTTTTCGATAGAGTGCATTGCGAATCGCCGCATACTGATAGCACGGATTGTCGCTTAAATCCATGACCATGTAGCGTTCGCGTGCATCCCTGGCCCCTTGCATGAGAGCATCCATGTTCGCCCCGCTTACAGCGATCGGCAACAATCCAACCGCGGTCAGGACTGAATACCGCCCACCGATATCATCTGGGATGACAAAGCACTCATAGCCCTCGTCATCCGCCAGCTTTTTCAGGGCTCCCCGCTGTTTATCAGTCGTAATGTAAATTCGTTTTTTGGCCTTTTCACGTCCGTATTTCTTTTCCAGCCATTCCCGAAAAAGTCGAAACGCGATAGCGGGCTCAGTCGTCGTGCCCGATTTTGAGATGACGTTGACGGACACATTTTTTCCTTCTAATACGTCCATCAGATGAGAGATATAAATCGGACTAATATTGTTGCCCACAAAATAAATCTCTGGAAAACGCCGCTTGGACTTCGGCAGCAAATTGTAGAAGCTGTGGCCCAAAATGTCAAGTACCGCTTTTGCCCCTAGATACGAGCCTCCAATGCCAATCACCAGAAGCACATCCGAATCTGATTGAATTCGTGCTGAAGCTTGGCGAATTCGCTCATACTCGTCCCGGTCGTATTGTTCCGGCCAATCGACCCAACCAAGATAATCCTTACCAGGTCCAGTCCTTGAATGAAGCATTTGATGCGCAATTTCGATCGCTGGAGCAAGCTGCTCCCACTCATGCTGTTTGACAAAGGCTCGAGCGTTGGCATAATCAAAGCGAATCGTTTTGTTCATAGCTCCCCTCCGAGGAACGTCATCTCATCTTTATCTATGATATCACGGCAATTGGCGGCAAAGAACTTCCCGATAAAACGTATCAAAATGCGTTTAATTATGTCCAAAATGTGAACATTCGGTATTTCATGTTACCTTTTTCCAGCACTTCCGTAAAAACCTTTCGAGCAATGAAATAATATGGTTCTTACCAAAGCAAGGAGAATGAACATGAAAAAACGATGGTGGATCATCGGTTCCGTCGTAGTCCTCCTGGGCATCGGGGGCGTTGCGTTTTCCATGATGGGATCGCAACAAGCTATGGGAATGCCTGTCAGCATCGGCGCACCAACGAAATCAGCTTTGGAAAGCAAGGTTTTGACATCAGGGGTCGTCACCGTAGAGGACAAGCTCAAACAGTACGCCAATGTCACCGGAACCTTACGTGAGTTTGTCGTCAAGGAAGGCGACAAGGTGAAAAAGGGACAAGTGATCGCGAAAATTGACACGTCAGATGTCGATAGCAGAATTCTCGAGCTGGAAGCGCAAATGGAATTGGCCAAAGCCAACCTCGCCAAGGCACAAATCGGCAACGAGCCGGAAGAAGTCGCGCAGGACCAAGAACGTGTCTCCCAAGCCCAGCGTGAATATGATGCGGCAAAGCGGGAATATGATCGGATGAATCAATTATTCACTTCTGGCGCTTCTACCCAGCAAGAGCTGGACAAGTTGAAATCACAAATGGACAGCGCTTTATCTACGCTGAATGTTGCCAAGCAACAGCTCGCGCTCAAGCAAAAGGGTCCACGCAAGGAAGACATTGCCGCTCAGCAAGCCCAAATCAACAAGCTGAATGTAGAAAAAGCACAGCTGAATAAAGAAAGAGTCCAAAGTGTCGTCGTAGCACCGATGGATGGAACCGTCATTGGCGTTGCAGCTGATAACGGTCAATACGTCAACAAAGGAACAGAAATCTTGACCCTTGCCAATCTGAACAATCTGTTGGTTGAAGCAGATATCAACGAATCCGATGTCAACAAGCTCAAAATCGGTCAATCTGCCACGATTGAAGGCGTGACACTTGGAAAGAAAAAGCTGAATGCGGAAGTAGCTCGCATCTCTCCAACCGCGACGACTACAGCCACCAAGTCAGGGCAAGGTGATAAAACTCGCGTCAAAGTCACCCTCAAGCCATCTGGCGATCTATCTGCTTTGAAGCCTGGTTTCCATGTGGACATCAACATCTCCGTCGAAAAAATCGATAATGCCTTGCAAGTGCCAATTGAAGCCGTACAGCAAGACGCTGACGGCAGCACCTTTGTCTGGGTATCTGCTAATGGTGTGGCGAAAAAGCTGAAGGTCGAAACCGGCATGGAAAATGAGTTGTTCACTCACGTCAAGTCCGGACTTAACGGTGATGAGCAAGTGATTCTAGGCCCTGTCGAATCCCTGACTGAAGGAGCACCTGTCATGCCGATGAGTGGCGGCGGCGCACCAATGGGCATGTAACACGTAAAGAAGGAGGTCAGCCGACGATGCTTCATGTAGAAGGCTTGACGAAAGCATACAAGACGGGTGATACCGTACTGCCCATCTTAAAAGGTGTCTCCCTGCTGGTGGAACAAGGCGAATTCGTTGCCATCATGGGGCCATCAGGATCAGGGAAATCGACGTTTATGAACATGCTGGGCTGTCTGGATCGTCCAGATTCGGGTTCGTACATGCTAGATGGCATTGAGGTCAGCAGCCTAAAGGATACGGAGCTCGCCGTTGTTCGCAACCAAAAGATCGGCTTTGTGTTCCAATCGTTTAATCTGCTAGCCCGCTCTACCTCCTTGCACAATGTAGAGCTGCCGATGATGTACGCAAATGTCAGTCGCTCAGAACGGCGCAAACGGGCTACAGAAGCACTCAAGCGAGTGGGACTGGCTGAACGCATGGATCATAAGCCGACCCAACTGTCCGGTGGTCAGAAACAGCGTGTGGCGATTGCCAGAGCACTGGTCAATAAGCCAGCCATCCTGCTGGCAGACGAACCGACGGGAAATCTGGACAGCCGCTCCGGGGTCGAAATCATGGCCATGTTTCAGGAGCTGCATGCGCAGGGCGTTACGATCATTCTCGTTACCCACGAATTGGATATCGCCCAGCACGCTGAGCGGATTGTGACTTTCAAGGATGGCGTGATCATTCGCGATGAAAAGGTTACGGAGCGAATATTCTCCAAGCCGTCTGACGAGGTGATTGTCACATGAATTTTATGGAAAGCTTTAACACCGCCGTGGAGGGTATTTGGGCGAACAAAATGCGCTCAATCTTGACCATGCTCGGGATCATCATCGGGATTACCTCCGTCATTGTCGTCACGGCACTCGGTGAAGGTGGACAGAAAGCCATCAATGAAGAGATGGAAAAGTTCGGGCAAAATACGTTTAGCGTCTTCATCAATTGGGAGACAAAAGAAGAGATAGCCTCAGAAGATATGACCGTGGAAGATACCGAGGTACTCGGCAGGATTAGTCCTGCCATCGAATACATCGTGCCTTCCAACTCCAGCACGATTGATTTGAAGGGACCGAAAAAGGAAGAACGCGTCAACCTCACTGCCTCCACTGCTGACTATTTTTCGATGCAATCAACCTTGAAGGTGGCAAAAGGGCGACTTTTCAACGAGGTAGATGACAAAGAGCAACGTGCGGTCATCGTTTTAGAGGAAGCTCTTGCTCAAAAGCTGTTCGGTCAAATGAGCCCGATTGGTCAGCGTGTTCGCTGGGGAAATCAATCTCTCGTCGTAATCGGGACGTACACGGAAGAGAAGTTCAAGTTTGACATGGCAACAAGCTACGGAGCGATTATTCCCATCCGTTACGAAATGAGCCTGCAGGAAGAGCCTTCTGTCCAAATGATCATGGGAAAAGCGATCGACAAAGCCTCTGTCGACCCAGCCATGCAGCAGGTCAAACAGTATTTGAGCCGCAAGCATCAAAAGGAAGACCATTACAGAGTTCGCAGCATGCAAGAATCGATGGATCAGTTTAATCAAATGACGGGCACCTTGACGCTGATCTTCAGTATCATCGCTGGTATCTCCCTTGTGGTTGGGGGCGTCGGCGTTATGAACATTATGCTCGTATCCGTGACAGAGCGTACGCGCGAGATCGGGATTCGCAAAGCATTAGGGGCACGCCGACGAGATATTTTGATTCAGTTTTTGATTGAGTCGGTCATCGTCTGCTTGATCGGTGGATTAATCGGGGTGTTGTTCGGCCTTGGTATCGCTTCGATCATCGCCTATTTTGCACAGTTGCCGCCGCTTATGTCCTGGAACAGCGTGTTTATCGCTTTTGGCTTCTCCAGTGCTATCGGTATTTTCTTCGGCCTCTATCCGGCCAACAAGGCAGCCAAGCTCGATCCAATCGAAGCACTGCGCTACGAATAAGGAAAAATGGTGCAGCCAATTTTCCATCCTTAAATGGGCGTGTACCCTTTTTGAAAAAACAAGCACCTGTAGGCTCTCTGGCTACAGGTGCTTGTTTATGTTGGCAACGTATCTGTTACCAGCTTCAAAAGAAAAAAAAGCGCAATCCCCACGCTCGCGACTGTCCACCAGAGCGGCTTGCTGTCTGCCTTCTCTGCCTTGTAGATCCCGATTAACTTCCAGGTACCCACCGCCACGCACAAGAGGCTAAACAGGAGCAGGATTGTCCCCATGACCTCCCTCCCCTCACTCCTAGCTATATGGGAATGAGAGAGAAAAAATCACTTCTTCGGGTCCTTTTTGCCCAATCGACCGAGGACCATCCGGCCCCGCTCCTTGATCGACTCGTCCTTAATATCTTGTTGCCGCTTTTTCATCAAACCGTTTTTGGAAGTATCCGGTCGGTCCGTTTGCCGTCCATCCCGCATTAGCTGTACTTGCCTCCGCCTTTTTTCTCGTAATCGTCCAAAAGCTCAGCAAAGCTCTTGTTGCGCTCGCGTTCTTCCTGCTCCCGGCGCATTTGTTCGGCTGCTTCCTTTGCTTTGCGCTCGCCTTCTGTCTTCATGTCTTTTTCAAGCTGCTTGAGTGCTCCGAGCGCATCTGCATTCAGCATATCCTTCAAACTGTTCAATCCGCTTTTCGCGTCTGTCGTAGTCGTTGTTACTGCTTGACGCTGTTGTGGTTTTCGTTGTTTTTTCGCCATTTGAATTGCCACCCTTTCCCTATCCTCATTCTGTCCTCATTCTCTGGCCCCATCCGGGTCATACTATCTTCATCTTTCATAAAGAGGAGGACATCACATGGTTCGCAACAAAGAAAAAGATTTTGGAAAAACCGCTGAAATCCGAGGACCCAAAGCCCAATCCGAGGCTGTCCGTTCTGACGGCTCCATTAATAGTGAACCACAAGAAAGGCTAAAAGAAAACCGCTAACAAAAAAACCGCCGGGCAGCCATTATGCTCGGCGATTTTTACTCTTTCTAAAGTTTAATGAGTCTAGGGGGCGTGTAATCTCATGAGAATGACAGTTCATTGAAGATCTATGCGAAGAAATTATAGAGCAGGAGAGAATCAAGCAACGATACTTCCGAAATGCTAAGACAAAGCCTAAGGATGATCTTCATCAAATCATGAAAAAGTCCTTTGAACATAATAAAGATGGATTAAGGTATTTTTGAAGTTTTGACCTCAAAATCAGGTAACGAACAGCGAAGAAAAACAGAGCTTGAACGAGATCGTGATTTTTTGCCCAAAAGTGCTGTTTGTCCACGATGGGAGGACATTTTACCTTGATTTTCTCCAGCTCCCAAAACGCTAATTTGCGAAAAAACGCTCGAAATTGAGGATTCGGGCGTTTGTTTGCATGATGTTTATTATCGGGGGACCCAATATAACGTAATTGGACGACATGTGAGTGCAAAAAAGCCCAGTGAACCTTGGCGCACGCAATATATAAGAACATTTCTATAAGGGATACAGCCAACATTTTAACGTTAGCTTAACTAGTCAGGATGGGTGACTTTACATTATTCAATGTAAAGTTGCCCGTTCTTTGTTTCTTTAAAAATTAGATATCTATACTCATTTCCATAGTACATTGAGTTAGGTGTTTATGATGGGGGATGCTGCCCCAAACCGGGGTACATCCGAGATACGTGTAAAAATGGGTCAAGCACTGGTCAGTAACAGTTCGTTGCATGTCGTAAAAATTGTAACCCCATGACCTAATTTTGCTGTTATCTCGGCTGTACCCCGAAGTGAGCCATTAGTAGGGCTTGCCTTAGTTTCCGAGACTCACCATTTGCGGAACTAAGGCAAAAATATCCCGAATTTTCACAAATGCTTGTGGTGACAGCTACGCTGGTATTACCCCAAGTTGTAGACTGAACATGGTACTCAGCGGTAACAACAGGACCTAAATGTTCTGGAAGCCTTATCTGATAAAGTGTCCCAGTCTAAAACTTTTTTGAGTCTAGAACTTTATTTTCAAATAACACTTCCACTATAATTCTTAATTGGTATATAATGGAATTTGTTGTGACCAATAAAAGGGAGGTTTTGTAATGAAAAGGATTTACTCTCTATTTTTCTCCATTTGTTTATTGTTAGTCTTTAGTATCCCTCTTACTGCTTCCGCAGAAAGTAATGAAAAAGCTTCGCCTGTACCTAACGAACGGGTTGTCGAACTATTAAAAAGAGCCAATATTGAATTTCAAATTGTAAATGGTAATATAAAACTAGAGAATACCTCACCCGAATCTATAGCTAGGTCCAATAAGTTACTTGCTTCAGAGTTCAACTCTATTGCTAAAGCTGCTGTTTCTTATCCAACTCCCTATGTGCATATGAAATTGAATGATTATACGGCTTCAGACAGATTTAAAGCAGCAACTAAAATTGCTTTGGCTTCAGCTACCGTTGAATGGGCAAAAAATAAAGGCTTACCTGATCCACGTAAAATCGGTGTAGCTGCTGCTGGCGGATTTGGTATTTATTATTTTTTAGCGCCTATTAATCCAGAGCATTTGTATTTTTATATCAAATATTCCTATAGAGAACTAGGTCCAGGTAAATTTGACATGAATGGGAACTTTATAGGAGATTATGAGATTAAAAAAGAAATAAGAGTAACTAAAAACTCCGATTATTCAGGGGGTAATCTTGAAACAGATATAAGAAAATCTACAGTAATAGATGCTTGGTTTTAAGGAAGGATTTTTCAAATGCTTGGATATTTTATTACTTTTATAGCCAATTTTGTTATAGCTTGTTTTTTTTATGATGGATCTGGTGTTACAAAACCTCTAATTCATTCCATCATTATCGTGATTTTGATTTTTATAGTTGACTTAATATCAAAGAATAAAAAAAACAATCAAAAAAGCTCTTAGAAAATTGATCTGCCCCCTGTCATGTAGACTGTGGAAAAACAAAAAGTCTGACACTAACTATTCACTTTAGTTGGTGTTCTTTTTTATTCTTTGTACTTTTGGTATTGAAAAGGACACACCTGTAGAAGATGTCCTGGTAATCGACACAGTAAACAATTAAGCCAACATTTTGACGTTAACTTAACTAGTAAGAATGCTGGTGCTCTCCCGAGAATGACTGTGGAAATCCAACCAGTTGTTGAAGAGAAACAATTGCTTTCGTCTGGAAATATAGGCGCAGGGTTGCCGGATTACCTCGGCAACTTCACCTTGAACGAATTAATCAAAATGGCAAATGTGGAAGTAAAGAAGAAAGACATTTACTTGAAGGTGAAACAAATCAGTGCTACCGAAACCATTACCCTGGAAGTCCGGATTTACCCAGATGGTATTGCTATGTTGGGTACAGCAATGACTAAGCCTACAAAGAAGAAATTGCGTGCAACGGTTTTGAGGATGCTGGAGGAAGGAAAATCGCAAGAAGAAGTCGCACACTCACTGGCTGGCTGCGTTACTGTATACAAAAAGCCGATTGCATAAGCAATCGGCTGAAGGAAACTTTGCGCGTGTCGTGAAGACTAAAAACTCATAGGTGGTGGATTGTACCATGACACAAATGATTGTAGTTCTGATTATCTTTACTTTTGTTGTCCTGATTGCCCGAATTGTTTTCCGATCAATAAAGGAGAAAAGACTTCCAAATCCGCCTAACTATACCCCTTACGATGATGTAATGTCTGGAAAAGTTCGCTCGGATGAAACCCGTGAAGCAAATAAGGAAAACTAGACAGGTCTCAACTTTCGCTTCGTTTCTCTTAGCCTGACCCTCAATGCCTTCTAAAACCTCACTAAGGGCCTGCTGATCGTGTTTTGCTTCATGTATCCTTTAACGACATAGTCAGTCCAATATTCCTCTTCAGAGATTCCCAGACCTTGAATCAGACCATCAATTGCCTTTTGGATTTCTTCGGGTTGGCTATTCATAGAAAAATCGAAATTTACCTCATTAGAGCTTTCAGATGATTGGCCACTCCACCAAAAACCGAAGTTTTACATAAAACCTAATATCGAGACCAAAATATAACATAATTGGACGAAGTAATTTGAAAAATAAGGTGCAACATATTACAGAAAAATGATTCTAGTATATAAAGAGAGCATCTCGTGAGGGGGGATTTTTATCCCAATGTGGGGGTTCTTATTAACCATTGTTGGTGGCTTGATCGTATTTGGTGTAATTTATGACCAGATCAACAAAAGAAAAAAGAGAAGAATCCCAAGAACTTGAGCAGCTCCCAAATGGTGTACACAGAGAACTATCTAAACGAAGTACGTAATGATATTAGTGGACCACAATAAAATTTGCAGCCCACTCTCCCTTGAGAGGCTGGCTGGGCAATTGATAGAACAAGCGAAGCAGTTAATAAGGAGGTCATTGCATGTTTTGGGAAATAATATTGGCTTTTATTGTACCAGTGCTTGTTCTTGGATATGTGGCTGATAGACAACGTAAAAAGAAAGTACACATAAATGAAATTAATTATGCCGGAAAAGAAAATATTACCCATACATTCGAGGCAGAAGCTGTAAGTAGAACTTTCATGGATAGACCATAAAAAGGGTAACACGGCTAGTCTCATTTGGGCTGGGCACAAGCTCCCCTCCGAAACCGAATAAGGGGTCAGTGACTGATGCATGCTATGGGATAAAAGGAGGTCCAGATGATGGATAACGAGAAGCAACAGAACGACAAGACGAAGGATATTTCCCTCGATGGGACGCTGCCACATCAAATCAGTGCTCCTGACTTCAAGAACTCGTCCCGTACGATTCAAAAGCCATTCGTCAATGAGTTCGGAGTCGTCATCGGTGACAGCTTGTACGAGTCCAAGGAATCTCCCTTACACAACTGGAGTACAGAAACTGATCCCTCCGTCATGGCAGGAGACCGGTGGGTACATCCGACCAATGACATTGGCTGGAACTCGATAGAAAACCGTGAGCTCCTTGAGGATCAAGAAGAACCAGATAGAGCGCGTTTTATGCACCCTACCCTCGATGTGAGCAAAGGCAAGGACTAATGACAGCTTTTTCATGCAAGCCCGTTCGGCAGAGGCACTTCTGACCGGACGGGTGTTTTTGAATTGCGCTTGCACCTTCGTCCTCGGGACACTACTCTGACTTGTGTTACAATGGAAGACAAGTAGCAGAAAGGAGCTAGTCCATGAGTATCACACTTGCGATAGAACCAGCGTTTTCCCTTGCCTATCAACGTTATGCCGGCTTTGTACCGGGAGATACGCTTCGATTATATGTACGAACAAGCGGCCCCGGGACCGGTGGCATGTTTTATGCAATTGAAAAAGATGAGGCCCTCACCGATGATGCTGTGTTTGAAATAGAGGGGTTGCGATTTGTCATTCGTCCAACTGATTTCTGGTATTTTGACGGGGGACATCTGAGCTACGATCCGCTCTATGGCGAGTACGGCTTTCACTTCACCAACCCTCGTCTGGATGGCAACTAGAACAGAAACTTTTCTCGACTTGATTCGTAAGAAGGAATATCTGCCTATATCTTCTGGGAGGAAAAACGATGAAAAAAAGCCGTTCAGTCCTTTTGGCGATCGGTGCTTTCTTACTTGCCAATTTAAAATGGATACTTGGCATACTGAAGTTTTCGAAATTCGGAACCACCATTATATCCATGGGGATTACCTTGTGGGCGTATGCCGCTTTTTACGGTTGGAAATTCGCCGTGGCTCTCGTCTATCTGATCTTCGTCCATGAAATGGGCCATGTGATTGCCGCTAAACGAAAAGGAATCGCGACTTCACCTGCTGTGTTTATTCCTTTTGCCGGAGCCTTCATCGCCATGAAAGACATGCCGCGTGATGCAAAAACGGAGGCGTACTTAGCCTACGGCGGACCCTTGGCGGGGATGATTGCTTTCTTGCCTGCCCTCCCGCTGTATTGGTATACGCAGGACCCTTTCTGGGGGTTGGTTATCTACTTGGGCGCCATGCTCAATTTATTTAACCTGCTGCCGATCTCTCCGCTGGATGGCGGCCGCATCGTTTCGGTATTGTCCACGAAAATTTGGTTTATCGGGTTAGCCGGGCTTGGCGTTATGCTGTTCGCCAACCCAGGACCGATTACTGTGTTCATTTTCATCATCGGCTTGATTACGTGGTACAACCGCCTGCGTGGCAGCTATCAACAAAAGCTCCTGCAATACGAGCGCGAAAAGATTGCAGACTTCCAGCAAAGCATAGCCAAATGGCCCGCGCTGGAATCGACATGGGATATTCGCATGCAAATGAATGCCGAGGTCAATGCGATCAATCAGGAAGATTTGAAGAAATTTTATGTTCCATTTTTGCAGGACAAAAAACGCCTTCAGCGTGACTTCAAGCGACTTGATAAAGTGTATGTGAACAGAAAATGGGAACTGTTCAGACTGTGGGAACGAGAGCCTGTTCTGTATTATGATTCGGACCCGAACCGACCGATCCCATCGGATGCGCTCCGTGATGGAGAACGTGCGGCGCAAGAAAGGTTAGGCGAACTGGATGAGCAAATGCACCAGCTCACAACGTACTACGATGCACCTGCCTCTACGAAGTGGAAAGTGCTAGCTGCCTATCTCGGTCTAGCTGCGGTTTTGTCAGTTTTTTTCGTCTACGCCCAACAAATACTGCACAGGTAAATCCTTGCACTTTGCGTTGCTTGACAAAAATGGATGCCCATCTGCGGCGTTCTCCGGGCGCAAAAACATGCGCTACGGTTATCTGAGAGTCGCTCTTCCCGACCAAAAGGGCGTAAAACGCCCTCTACGGTGGTATTTCGCTTTTGTGCGTTCCACCCAATCAGAGTAAAATAGAAAATAGTACTTTCATAAAATTCCAGAGAGGATGACTTTTTACTTGGACACCGTCCCGATAGTGCTCAACCTACTGCTTGTTATATTTCTTGTTTTTCTCAACGGCTTTTTCGTAGCCGCAGAGTTCTCACTCGTAAAGGTGCGGCAAACGCGCCTGACACAGATGGTGAATGAAGGTAACAGACGTGCAGTCTATGCCCAAAAAGTAACGCATAAGCTAGACGCTTACCTATCTGCCTGCCAGGTCGGGATCACTCTCGCCTCGCTGGGACTGGGTTGGGTCGGGGAACCGGCCATTGCCCATATGATTGTGGAGCCTTTGCTTGGATCCTCAGGATTGCCTGGTTATGCGATCTCCGCGATTTCTTTTGGTGTAGCCTTTGCGATTATTACGTTCCTCCACATTGTCTTGGGTGAGTTGGCTCCGAAATCATTGGCCATTCAAAAAGCAGAAATCACCTCGTTGTGGGTTGCCGCGCCATTGATGTTTTTCTATAAATTGCTTTACCCTGCCATTTGGTTCTTGAACGGAACCGCCAACGCTCTCATGAGACGACTCGGACTCGAAGCCATCTCAGAACATGAAGCGGCGCATACCGAAGAAGAAATTCGTCTTCTGGTCAACCAAAGTCACCAAAGTGGCCATATCGACCAAACCGAATTGGCTCTTGTGGAACAAGTTTTTGACTTCTCCGAAACCGTTGCTCGGGAAACGATGATCCCGCGCATTGATATGGTTTGCTTATATACGACGAATACCTTTGAAGAAAACCTGGAGATTATCCGCTCGCAGCGCCACACGCGTTTTCCGGTTGCAGCTGAGGACAAGGACAACATCATTGGTTTTGTCCATGCGACAGACTTCTACCTTTCCGCCTTGCAAGACGGAAGCGTAGAGCTGGATACGTTGGTCCGCCCTGTCCTGACCGTACCGGAAACCATGGAAATCAGCACGGTATTGCGCCTGATGCAGAAAAACCGTTCACAGCTCGCGATTGTCATCGACGAATACGGTGGAACAGCCGGTCTCGTGACGATGGAGGATATTCTGGAAGAAATCGTTGGGGATATCCAAGACGAGTTTGATGAGGAAAGACCAGAGATTGAAAAGCTGGACAATGGCCTCTCTGTATCCGGTATGCTCGTGTTGGCTGACCTGAATGACCATCTTCCGTTCGAACTCGAATCCGAAGATGTAGACACGATCGGTGGTTGGTTGTACAGCCAACTGGAAGAAGACATCGCTGTTGGTGCGACAGTAGAATGGGAAAACCACCTGTTCACCGTCAAGCAGATGGACCATCACCGTGTTACACGCGTTCTGATTACGCGTTTGGAAAAAGATGAATCGGAGCAACAAGAACTGTTGACCGTCTCCTAATCATCACACCCTTAACACAAACCCAAGCCCCACACCTGCTGACTTGCCTGGTGCGGGGCTTTTTTCTATTTGTCTACGTGGTTCCCTGGTCCGCTAGTTCCTTCCAGTCGTCCACGCCGTTGTCCTCCAAAATCCCCATCGTCACATCACTAATATCCGGGTCAGTCAGCAAGCTGTCGCGAATGCGGTATTTAATATCGTCCGCCACAGCAAGGCTCAGTCCTGTCCGCAGCTCTACGTAGCTCTCCACATGGTAAAAACGCCCTTCCTGTACAATCCGCATCTGGTTGATGTCCGTCACATCCGGATCAGCAAGAATGACTTTGGCTACCCGATCCTCGATTTCTTTGGGAGCTGCAATACCAATCAAACCGACCATGTTGTCATACCCTACCTTGAATGCCACACCCACCATGAGAATCCCGATTAAAATGGTGGCAATCCCGTCCAGCAAGGCAAAGGAAGTAAACGTAGTGACGATAACGGCAATCAGTGCCAATAACGCACCGAGCGTAGCTACGATGTCTTCATAAAAGACAAGTCTGGTCGGGGGAGCCGCACGTCCTACATTCCGAAAGGCTGCAGGGATGACAGCAAAGCCCTTCGCTTCCACCCGAGCTTCATGAACGATTTCGAACATTACTTTTACGAGCACATATCCATCCACAATGACCGCCAGAGACAAAATGATGAAATTCAACCAAAAATGGCTGGATTCTGCTGGCTCGGAAATGAGATGGAGGCCTTTGATAATCGTTTCGTAGGCCATGATGGTTACGACGATCACCGCGACCATACAGAAAATGTTAATGACACGACCAAAGCCTGTAGGGAACCTCGGTGTCGGTTTTTTCTCTGCGAGTACGCTGCCAAAGAAAACGAAGAATTGGTTGACCGCATCGGCTACAGAATGCATCGCCGAAGCAAACATGGCTCCACTCCCACTAAAGACAGCCGCAAAGCCTTTTGCGATCGCAAGCCCTGTGTTTCCCAAGGCCGCTGTCGCCGAGGACGTATTTCCCTTTTTTAGCGTTGCCCAGAAAGAGCTCATGGTGTTGCCATTCCCTCCTTGAACGAGACGATTTTCTTTACTATTCCCTATTCGCAAGGAGTGTTCCTTATGAGAAATGGAACATATACACAAAGAAAAGACAGACATCCGAAGTGGAATATCTGCCTTTCCTTGATACCGCTACCTTATGCTACTAATTTCAATCCTGCTACTGCTATAATCACCACGGCGATGCACAAGATCCGCAGCTTGTCTTTTGCTTCTCCATAGAACAACATCCCAACAAGAGCGCTGCCTACCGTACCAATCCCTGTCCAAACCGCATAAGCCGTTCCCATGGGGATATCTCTCATGGCAAAGGACAAGAGGAAGAAGCTGAGGGAAAAGCCACCGATCAGAACCGCAAACGAGCGGAACGAAGGCTTTTGGTTGACTTGTGTAATCCCCATCACGCCAACGACCTCAAACAACCCTGCAAAAATTAAGGATAACCATGTCATGCCACTTCACCCTCCCTCTTCGGCTTCTCTTCATGATCTGGTGTGACCAGCTTCAACCCAAGGATTCCGCCCAGAAGAAGCGCGATCAAGCCCACTTTTACCCAGCTGAACGGTTCGCCAAACAAGACCATTTCGCTCATAACGGTACCTGCCGTTCCCAAACCGACGAAGATCGCATAAACCGTACTCGTCGGCAGCTTTTTCCCTGAATAAACCAAAACACCAAAGCTGATAATAATCGCAATGATTGTCAACGCCCATGACCAGAAGCTGTCGGCGTGCTTCAAGCCCGCTACCCACATGACTTCAAATACTGCTGCTACGACAACCATCAACCAATATTTCCCCATTTCTGTCTCCCTCCTCTTTCTTTTACGCTCATCGCAACGGACGTATCCGTTTTTATCGTTCCCCAAAATACATACTCATCCAAGATGGCTCAGGCTTTCCGAATGCAAAAAAAGCCTCGGGTGAATACCATCACAGATATTCTCCCGGGCTTTTATCCCTCCGTGTACACGACCGTGGTCGTGGGTTTTCTCTCGGTCCTGACCGGCCAGATGACTAACCGCGGAACCCTAGAAAACTCAATACATATGCAGTTCTTTTCTTGGGGTAACTGTCATTATCATATCAAAACACGCCGCGATTGGCAATGAACCTGCACGCCTCGCTAAAAAAGCAAGAACCCCAAGCTGATAATGCCGCCTGTCACGATCAGCATCATCAAGCAGTAGCCCATGATATCCCTCGCACCCAATCCAGCAAGAGCTAGCACAGGTAATGCCCAGAATGGCTGAATCAAGTTCGTCCACGCATCCCCCCAAGCAATGGCCATCGCGACTTTTGCATGGGAAACGCCCAGCTCAGTGGCAACAGGCAGCATGATTGGTCCCTGTACTGCCCATTGCCCTCCACCAGAAGGAATGAATATGTTCAATAAGCCTGCACTCCAAAACGTGAACAGCGGGAAGGTAGTAGGCGTCGAGATGCTGATAAACCATTGAGAGATACTCGCTGCCAGTCCTGAAGCCGTCATCATCCCAATGATCCCTGCATAAAACGGAAACTGCACGACGATCCCTGTCGTGGTTTTCACCGCTTCATTCATGGCATCCAAAAACTTGCGCGGTGTCCCATGAAGAAGTATGCCCAGAAACAAGAAACCCATGATGACGACATCCAAATTCAGCTTAAAGCCTTTATCAGCAAAATAGTAGATCAAATAAATAATTCCGAGTGCTGAAACAAGAACGGAGATCAAACGGCTGTTTTCCATTTTGGAAGCAGGAGTATTGTCGATTGTAGAATCAGCAGCAGCCATTTCTTGTTGCGCTATCCCTTCTCCCTTGAATACAATCGTATCTTTTTCGGCAGGCATCATCAATCTGTTCACAATCGGGAGGACACTCATGATTGCGGCTACGATGGTCAAATTCATCGGTGAAAACATCGTTTCCGAGGTAGGAATGACACCGGTGATGTTTTCCAGGCTATGCTTTTCCGTAGCGATCGTCAAAGGAACAGAGCCGGCAAGCCCTCCGTGCCAGACAACAAATCCTCCATACGCACTTGCGACGAGCAATCGATAGTCTACCTTTTCCACTTGATTGGCAAGAACGCGTGCCAATAGCGCACTGATGACAAGCCCAAATCCCCAATTGATCCAGTTCGCCACACAGGAAACGACTGTGACGAGTACAATCGCTTGACCTGGCGTCTTTGCCAGTGATCCCAAGGCATTCAAGCCACGCTTACAAATATTCGTACTGGCTAACGTATGACCCGTAATCAAGATCAAGACCATTTGCATCGTAAAGCTGAGCAGGCTCCAAAAGCCGCCTCCCCAGTAGTTGACCATTTCCATCGGCGTTTTACCATTGACGACGATCCCGGCAACAAATACGAGGAAGGTTAAAATGACTGCAAATAAAAAGGCGTCTGGCAAATAGCGTTGCACCATGCGGACTGAAGCATTCGTTAAGGCTTGAAACACATTTTCATCCCCTTTTCAAAAAGCATTCGTGTGCTTATGCCTTTCGATATAGCAAGAGGGATGCCAATCTGTTTTTCAAGGAAAATGAATGCGTTTTCAAATCGATTGCTCTACTCTACTGACTACTTTTTGCACAGTATGACACTTGTTTGCGCACATCGGGCGATTAGTCTCTTTCACCTTTTGCCGAATCCAATCCGTACATTTGCAGCTTGTAGAGCAGCGCCCGCCGTGATATGCCCAGCCTTTTCGCTGTCTGTAGCTTGTTGCCGCGTTCTTTGCGCAAGGCATGAGCAATTGCTTCCTGCTCGACCTGAGCAATGATTTCCCGCAAAGTTCTTCCTTCATAACTAATTTTGCCAAGGCCTAGGGTCGATTCGCTCATCTTGTTTTCCTGAATGGGGGACAAGACATGCTCGTGACCGATAACTGCTCCTCTGGTCAAAACAACAGCCCGTTCAATCGTATTCTCCAGCTGACGCACATTGCCTGGCCAGTGGTAGGCGATTAGCGCTTCCGTGGCAGCAGCGGACAAGCAGAGGTCATGCTTCCCTGCCTCTTTTCCATATTTGGCGAGAAAGTGACGGATAAGCAAAGGAATGTCCTCTTTTCGCTCACGAAGTGGCGGCATGCGAATCGGAACGACATTGAGCCGGTAGTATAGATCTTCGCGGAAAAGCTCCTGGCGAATTCTTTCCTGCAAATCACGATTGGTAGCAGCAATCACACGGACATCAACCGATACAGCCTCGATGCCGCCTACTCGCATAAATACGCGATCCTGCAAAACCCGCAGCAGTTTTACCTGCAAAGAAAGGCTTAGTTCTCCTACTTCGTCAAGGAACAACGTACCTCCATTCGCAAGCTCCAGCAACCCTTGCTTGCGATGAACGGCACCTGTAAATGCACCTCGTTCATATCCAAACAACTCGCTCTCCAGCAAATTTTCAGGAATCGCGCCGCAATTGACAGGAATGAGCGGTTTGTCCGCCCGGGGGCTATTGGAATGGATCGCTCTTGCAATGAGCTCCTTGCCTGTTCCGCTCTCCCCTTCAATCAAAACAGTGGCTTTAGACATCGCTACTTTTCCCACCAGCTTGTACACGTTTTGCATAGCCGGACTCAGGCCGATCAAGCTGGTTCCATTTGGATTCGCATGCTCCTCCTGTAGGACTTTCCCGACTTCGCCTTGCTCAAGCGGCTCTCCCTGTGTAAGTGCATGAGCAACAACTTGTTTGACCTGCCCCAAGTCAAATGGCTTTTGCACATAATCAAATGCTCCCAGCTTCATTGCCTCCATGACGTCACTGGCAGAACCATAGGCAGTCATCATCACGACCCTCGGGTGCCTTCCCTTTTTCTCGTTCAGGAGGCGCAATGTATCCATGCCGTCTAAATGAGGCATACGCAGATCCAAAAGCATGACTTGCGGGCAAAAGCGTTCGACCTGCTCCAAAGCCTCTACTCCACTGCCAGCCTCCAAGAGCTCGTATCCCATTTTGCGCAGCGTAGTTGACAATGCCTTTCTCACATTGGCCTCATCGTCTACGATCAGCACTTTGCTCGTCATGACAATCCTCCTTTTGCCCGAATCGGCAGTACGACAGTGAAGCAAACGCCTTCGGGGGTATTTTGAGCAAAAATATGTCCGCCATACGCTTGTACAATCCGTTGGGAGATCGCCAGTCCCAGTCCCGTACCTGTTTGCTTCGTCGTGAAAAACGGTTCGAATATAGCCAGCAGATTTTCTTCCGCAATAGGCGAACCGTCATTCGTTACCTGGACATGCACATCATTATTTATGTTTTTGATTTCAATCTGAATACGACCTTCCATTGGCTTTGCTTGCAGTGCGTTGTGCAATATATTCAAAAACACCTGCTTTAACAACTCTGGTGAAGACATCACGGCAGGAATATCCTCATGACACACAAGTTGTACATTCACTCCGCTAAAGCCCTCGACATGTTCCATCAGCTTGAGCGTGTGCTGGATTACCTCTTGCACGCGCACAGGTACGTTCGACTCTTCATTGGGACGAGAAAATAACAAGAGCTCGTCAGTAAAACGGTTCAGACGCTCGACTTCCTCCACAATGATCCCTGTGTATTCCCGAGAAGCATGGTCTTTTGGCCATTCTTCCTCGATGATCTGGGCGAAGGCTTTGATAGCCGTCAACGGATTGCGTACCTCATGGGCAATGCTAGTCGCCCACTCACCTATAACCGCCAGCCGCTCGGCTTGAGCCAGCCTTGACTCCATTCTCCGCCATTGTGTGCGGTCCTCGAGCACGACGATCGCCCCCAGCACTTCATCTGCGTTATTTTTCCAAATAGAAGAGCTGACCTTTAGCCAGAGTACGCCCCTGTCCGGATGCTGATGGCGCCATATAGCATCCCGGATGGCTTGACCGTTTTGTAGCGTATCTAACAGGATATGAAGGAGAGCCTCACTCTCTGTAAAAACTTCCGTGTAATGCATCCCCTTTGCTCGACTGGACGTGAAGCCAATCATATGTATCGCTGTCTCATTCCATGCAATCAGGTGCCCGCTCTGATCCAACGCGAGGACCCCGCTGTCCATGCTATTCATGATTGTCTCCGTTCGGCTACGGCTAGCCTGTAAATCACTCGCCAGATTGTTGATGGCACCTGTAATTTCTCCAGGCTCGCCGTCCATTCTCCTTAAACGAAAGGAAAGGTCTTGGCTAAGCCGCTTCAGTCCTGACTTGATCTCTGACAAAATCACTTCAAAGCGATGGACGAGCAAACCGCTGGCCGCTGCTGCGATCATACAGCCAATGCCCAAAATCGCATAAATGCTTTGTCGCATTCCCGCGAGTTGTATATCAATCGTAGACATGAGCTCATTCGCCCAAGCATAGCCGATCACTTGATCATTGCGAATGAGTGGAACCATGGCGTTCATGATGTTGCCGCGTACTTGTTCGCCGATTACTACATCAATCTGCCGCGTCTGCATGACATTGCGACCCGGATGGTTTTCGCTAATCGATTGTCCTATGTACAAGCTCATTTCATTGCTGGGTCCATACGTCACGATGGAATCGAGAGCTGCGGAATAATAGCCGACGCCAATTCCCGAGTGGGCTAGAGCGATCCGATCTGTAAGCGGTTGCATTTTCTCGTTTAATGCTTGAAGCTTGTGCTCTTTTTCCGCCTTTTCTAATCCAGCTTCCACGACGATTGTGTCAAAATCTTTTGACAGCGCAAAATCCAGCTGCTGCGTGATGGCGATTAGCTTTTGTTTCTTTTCCGCCAGTAAAGCCTGCTCTGCCGATTTTACCAATACGATTCCGGTAATGATAATCGGTAAAACGGTGACAACAATAACAGCCACGACAAAACGTATGCGGTACAGATATGTTTTCATTGCAAATGGCCTCCTTATGGTATTCTAACATACAGAAGCATCCACACAGGAAGAGAGGAACGTACATATGACAACCGTTTTGTTCGTTTGTCTGGGCAATATTTGCCGATCACCCATGGCCGAAGCTGTATTTCGCCATCTCGTAGAGGCGGAGGGATTGGCAGGGGAAATATCCATCGATTCAGCGGGGCTCGGTGGCTGGCACGCAGGTGAACCTCCACACAAAGGTACACAAAAGGTGTTGACCGAGAATGGGATTGCGCATGACACACTGCGTGCTCGCCAAATTGTCACACAGGACTTCTCGGAGTACGACTATATCGTCTGCATGGATGAAGAAAATTTGTCCGCACTCAAGCAGATGGCGCCGTCAGGGAAAAAGGTGTATCGTCTGCTAGACTTTGCCGATTCTGTCCAGGAACAAAATGTGGAGGACCCTTATTATACCGGGCGATTCACCTATGTGTATGACCTGGTGAATGCGGGTTGCCGCGGGCTCTTGAACGAAATCAAAGCCAATATCGCCAAAAAGGGATAGCCCGTCATCAGGGCCATCCCTTTTTCTTATACTGCTACCGTTTCCTTCTCCTGCAATCTTGCCAGCCAGCTCATCGTACTGGCAATCAAGCGTTTGTAGCTGTCCGCCGAGGAAAAGGTATGGTCTCCTCCTACAACTACTTCTGTTTCGCAGCTCCCCCGTCTCCGCAGATGCAGCTCTCGCTCATAATGGAACATGGCATCCACCGCAATGACATCATCCCGATTGCCATGCAGGATTAACACATCGCCCTCAAACTGCTTGGCTTGACGCAACGGTAAAGCCGTACCCAGCGACTGAAAAAAGCGCTTTTCCAATCCGTAGCCCAAATGATCCGTTTTGCCGTATGAAACTGCTTCCTTGTATTCCTTTTCCCCCACGATCCGAACGATATCCTCGAAGGGGCGTGCTACTGGTGCCCATAGGATGAGCGAGTGTATTCGTTTATCCTGGCTCGCCGTCAACACACTGACCGCACCACCCAGACTATGCCCTAACAGGCAGACACGCTCCTTATCTACCTGTTCCAGCGTGAAAACATGGTCGAGAACATCACGTGTTTGCGCAAGCAGGACATCCAAACCACCTGCCCCATAATCCCCGTCGCTTTCCCCGCAGCCTCCGTAATCGAAGCGCAGTACGCCAAAACCGTGTGAAGCTAATTCTCTGGCAGCTTTTACAAACAAGCGGTTCACTCCAATCCGACTGCCGATAAAGCCATGGCAAATGACAACCAACGGGTATTTCACTCTGGTCTTGCCTGTTGTGCATGTAGGTTCATGCAAGGTAGCCGTTAACGAAATCGTGTCGCTAGGTATTTGCAAAATCCGTTCCAAAGAACTCACCTCTTTTATTTTAGTATTCCGAGTTGTTTACTTAGTTATTATGTTTATTATCTTCATTTTCATGAACGCTGTCAAGATGAACCGGAAAACTCAATGAAAAATCATCCCGCACGGTTTATGATGGAAGGGAGCGAGGCGCAACATAAGAATGCTTACTTTGCTAGAGCTGTTGCACCGAAGATAGATTGTGAGGAGAAAAACTATGTCCGATTTGCGGAAAGAAACCTTGGAAAAAATAAAAAACGGTGATTTCACCTGTTCCAAGGAGCTGACCTTGTCTATGTTCAGCGGAAAATGGAAAGTCGTGATCCTGTGGCATTTAGGAGTAGAAGGCCCGCATCGCTTCAGCGAGCTGCAACGGTTGTTTCCAAAAATCACACATAAAATGCTGACGAATCAGTTAAAAGAGCTCATCGAAGACGGGATTGTTCACCGGGAAGTATATCCGGAGGTTCCCCCTCGCGTGGAGTATTCCATGACGGAGCTGGGGATGACTCTGTTGCCCATTGTGGAAATGATGTATGAGTGGGGCGAAATGCGGATGGCGCAATTGAAGCTGGCGTTGGGGGAGTCGTCCTCTGACTAGCTGCTGTGGTGGGGAGGAAACAGGAGAAAACGCTCAGATTCTTGGAACACCTGCGCGGGAGCATGGGGTGCCCGGCTCCGTGAAAAAAAGAGAAACCGCGTCCAAAGTCGATGATTCAGGGGGGCTTCTCAGAGGTGGACGCTAAAGGCAGTTTCTCTTTTTTTCACTGCGCCTCGGTAGGTGTGTCCAAAGATCTTCGCTTATTTCTCCTGTTTCCTCTGCGAACTGTTGTGATTCCACCTACTTTTTTTAATAAAGGAATAGACCCCTTGAATGCTACTTTCAAGATGTAGAAAAAGCCGCGTGGGAAGAAGCACATTTCCAGTCCTAGCGCCTCTGGAGCCCTACCTAGCTCCGAAATAAATGGCGGGGGTTTTCAGCTTTTATCACATACAAAAACGATATAACGTTTTCTGTTTTGAAGCGCTCCCGCCATTTATTTCGGAGCGGATAGTCTAACCCCTTGCGGGGCGTAGGCCGAAGCGTAGACTGGAAATGGGCTTTTTCCCCCTCCACTACAGCTACTATAAATGAAAAAGGATAGCCTCCCAAGGAAGCTATCCTTTCCGTTATTACGGATTCACAGTATTTTTCGGAGGAGAAGCCAGATCACGCAGGATTGCTACCTCTACACGTCTGTTTTTCGCTCTGCCTTCTGCCGACGTATTCGGCGCTACCGGATGGTATTCTCCCAAGCCTGTCGCGCTGAACTTCGTCGGGTCTAGGTTCTTGTTTTCTAGAAGCACCTTCAAGAAGTTAACGGAACGTTTGGCACTGAGATCCCAGTTGGATGGGAACTCTGCACGGCGAATCGGCACATTGTCCGTATGACCGGTTACGGTCACTTTTTTCGGGTGCGGCACCAGCATCCCTGCCATTTCGCTCGCAAGCTTTCTCGCTTCCGGTTTTAGATCAGCTTTACCGGAGTCAAACAATGCATTGTCCAGAATGGTGATCAGCAGTCCTTCTTCGGTGAGCTTAGTCTGTAGCTTGTCCTGAAGCTTGTTTTGCTGAATGTATCCGTCCAGCTTTGTCTGTAGCTTTTTCAAGTCCTCTGTCTCTTTGCGGACTGCTTCTTCCAGACGCTTTTCTTCTTCTGTCTTCTGTTTTTCTGCTTCCTGTGCGCCTTTGTGCAAGGTTTGCTGCTGAAGTTCCGGGTCTAGCGGCACCGGACTCGGGTAGTTCATGACACCCACACCGCCGTTCATAGCAACGCTGAAGGACCGAACCATTTGGTCGAACTTCTTCGCATCCATCTCGCTAGAGGCGAACAACACGATAAACAAAGCAAGCAGAAGGGTAAGCAAGTCCGCGTATGGAATTAGCCAAGACTCGTCCATATGCTCTTCATGATGAGCATGTCTCTTTGGTCGCTTAGCCATTTACCGCAGCTCCTTCCTCCCTCTTCTCTTCCTTCATTTCTTCTTTCATTTCCGCACGCTCTTGGTACGGGATGTAAACCAGCAGCTTTTGTTCAATCGCAGTCGGGGATACACCTGCTTGAATGGAGAGCAATCCTTCGACCATGATTTTTTTGATTTCGATCTCTGCCTTTGATTTCCGTTTGAGCTTGGTCGCGAACGGGTGCCATAATACGTAACCCGTGAAAATACCGAGCAAGGTTGCTACGAAAGCCGCCGCAATCGATACACCCAATGCATCGATGTCACTCAAGTTACCCAAGGCGGCAATCAGACCGACAACCGCACCCAATACCCCAAGAGTCGGAGCGTAGCTTCCCGCTTGGCTAAAGACGAGGGCCCCTGCCTGATGGCGCTCTTCAATGGCGTGAATTTCTTCATTCAGAACATCGCGAACAAAATCCGGTTCCCCACCATCAATGATCATCTTCATGCCGTTACGCAGAAATGGATCTTCAATCTCATCAGAAGTGTTTTCCAGTGCAAGCAATCCTTCGCGGCGAGCGATGGAAGCCCAGTTCATAAACTGACCGATCAATTCTTTTTTTTCAGGGAGCTTTTCTTCTTTAAAAATTATCTTGAAAAGAGCAGGAATACGTTTGATTTCCGACATAGGAAATGCGTTACAGATAGCAGCAACAGTACCTACGATGATGATCATAAATGCTGCTGGATTCAGTAATGCCGCCGGACTCGCATGCTTCAAGATCATCCCGACTACTACTGCGATAATACCTAAAACTATACCTATCAAGGTAGACTTTTCCATCGTGACACTCCCTACTTCCATAATCGAAATCTATCTATATATGGTTTCGGAATTTTTGCTCTCACTTGTGAGGCTTTTTGAAAAAAACCGCTCATCCGAATGACTGAACGAGTCCAATCATGACCAAAAGTCCTAGGATAAACGAAAAAGTTGCGGAACGAGCATGACCATCTCCATGGCTTTCGGGGATGAGCTCCTTGTAAACGATGAACAACATCGCGCCAGCGGCAAAGGAAAGCCCATATGGCACCAGCCCGTGAACCACAGAGGTTAGATAATAGCCACAGATCCCAGAGACGATTTCGACTGCTCCGGTCATCGTTGCCAATAGAAACGCCTTGAAGCGACTGACCTTCTGATTGATCAGGAAGAGAGCGACCAGGAAGCCTTCTGGTGCATTCTGAAGACCGATTGCAAAAGAAATCAGGCCACCCAGGCCAGACTGTTCACTGGAATAGCTCACGCCAACAGACAAGCCCTCTGGAATATTGTGCAAGGTAATCGCGGACAAGATCAGCAGCGATTGCGAATCCATCGAAATGTTGATTCTCGTATGCTCCAGATCGATATGCGGAACGATGCTTTCCAACACCGTAAGCAGCAATGTTCCCGTTAGCACTCCCAAGCAAACAATAATAAATGGCGCGCTCTGAAGTGCCTGTGGAATCAGACTGAAGGTCGAGGCAGCCACCATAATTCCAGCCGTAAACGCCAGCAATATATCCCGCCATCGATGTGATACCGACTTGAAAAAAAGGATAGGCAAGGCGCCCACACCAGTAGCCATGGCTGAAAGAAAGCTACCTATCAGTAGTTGTTCCATGTATGTTCCTCCACGTAATAATGCCGCTCTTCAGATATCTGGAACAAACGGCCTTCTACTATCATATTTCCCTTATGGAATCGGTACGCCTTTTTGTTAGGTCTTTTTTGTTAAGCGGATCACATCCAGCAAATCGACTTTTTGCCTTGTTTTTTCATGATATAGCCATTTTTCCTGAACATGATCCACAAATAAAATTCCGTCTAAATGATCGATTTCATGCTGCATACAAACAGCAAGGAATCCATCTCCAGCAAGGATCATTTCCTCGCCTTGTCTGTTCAACGTCTTTACCTTTACATGCTCGGCTCTCTTTACATTGCCATAGTAACCCGGAAAAGATAAGCAAGCTTCCATTCCGATTTGTTCGCCACTCTTTTCTATGATTTCCGGATTAATGAGCTCAATTAATCCATCTCCGCAATCCATGACAACCACCCTGCGAAGAATGCCTACTTGAGGTGCGGCAAGGCCAGCACGGCCATCCTTGGCATATAAGGTTTCAGCCATCTCATCCAGTAGCTTGAACGTTTTCGCATTCAGCTCATCCACTGGCTTGGCTACTTTGCGCAAAATCGGGTCTCCAAAAGGCAAAATTTGTTTCACTGCCATATTTTTAGGCTCCCTTCACTCTATTAGGCGGTGTATATGCCCACAAGTCATTTGGTGTACACTCCAGAGCTGTACAGAGTGCATCAAGTGTCTCGGCTTTCATTTGTTTGGGCTGACTGGTTAGCAAAGCACTGATGGAGGCTGGAGACAGGCTGTAATTTGCTTTCTCTTTTAACAGCCTTGCTAAAGCGGCTCCCGTCCAAACTCCTCTTTCTGCCATTACTTTTCGCAACATCCAGACAAGCATCTTTTCACCCCTCAAATTTTCGGTATTAACTAATTTTATTAGGTAATACCTAATATACCATATTTTACAGGCAGAAATACAAAAACGCCAAAAACTTGGCGTTTTTAACGTTCTACGTTTCCGATCGATATGTTTTGCCTAACTGATCACTCAGACCAAAATAATGACGGAAGTTGTAGATCAGCGGATTCCATGCTTGAGGGTTCACGTGATGAGCACTTTGGACAATCTGTTTGGCTGCATGGACGTGACGCACTTCTGTCTCCAAAATCGCAAACATGTCGGCATATTCCGGAAAACGGATTGTGCGGACGACTGCTTCGAGTTGAAGCGGGCATTCTCCCACTCGCTTTGGACGAACGATAGCAGAGTCAACAGGAGTCAAATTGGCTGCCTGAAACTTATCCGCTTCATAGCGGAAGCCCAGCTCCTTTTTATAGTCGGGTACGGGATTGCGGCCTGTTAGCGGAGCCAATGCTTCTACTTGCTGCCACATGGAAGCATCCGGCAAATTGATAACGCACTCGGGCCGCTGACGCAAATTTTCCAATCCATGCGAGCCAAACCCGAGTCCCAGAATGACATAATTCCCCAGAGCCCATGACGATGAAATGGGACTGATATTCGTTGTTCCATCTTCATTTTCAGTCGTCAACAGAACGACGGGAGTTCCGTAATACAAAATCTTCGGCTGGATGGTAGTATGGCTTGTCATGAACATAGCCTCCTTTGACTAGAATCACTCTTGCTACGACTTATTCTAGTCGAGGATTATTTCCATCGCGCTCGAAGTGTGAATGTACGCTTACCTCTGCATATTAGCGTGCTCCTGCTTTTTGCAGGATTTGTACGATCTCGTGATAACCTCGTTCTTTTGCACGATATAGAGGTGTTTTTCCTTCGCGATCCGGGATGTTCACATCGGCACCGTGGTCGATTAACAGTTGGATCATCTCTTGCTGTTTTTTCCCACCATCGTTCAATACGATTGCTTCCATCAACGCCGTCCAGCCCGGATTGTTCACATGGTTGACGTCTACATCCGTCCGGGTAAGAAGTTCCTTCGCTACTGCCACATACCCATGTTCCGCTGCTGGAATCAAAGGTGTTCCTCCGAAGCGGTTGTAAATCTTCGTATCGGGACCTGCATCGATAACCAGCTTCAAGATTTCTAAATATCCCTCTGCTCCCGCATACAAGAACGGATTATCTTGCCGGTCGTCCTGAATATTGATGTCAGCTCCTGCTTCAATAAGGACTTTCACTGTTTCCACATGGTTGCCGTGTGTTGCCACCATTGCCGCTGTTCTTCCACGGTCATCCTGTGCGTTTATCTCAGCCCCTGCTGCCAAACTAGCCTTGACTTCATCAGTTTTGCCCTCAGCTGCGGCAGAGAGCAGTTTTTTGTTCCGTTCTTTCAGTTCTTCTGGAGATAGAGTTGGTTTTTTCACTGGTTGAGACTGTTGCTGCGGTGATTGTGGTGTTACTGGTAGTTGTTGCTGCTGTGCGGTCGTTACAGCCGGAGCTGTTGCGGACGGTTCATCTACGCAGCCAGTCAACAACATTCCGAATGGGATTGCAGTGAGAATGAGTTTGTACATTTTTGGCACCTTCCTCCTGGCTATGTCATTGAGATATTGGCCCAAGCCCGGTTGCGTACCGAGCTTAGATAGCTTGTTAAACCTCTGAATCCATCGTAGTCCGTAGAGATAAACTCCTACTAAACCTGTTCTTAATGAACTATTTCCTAAAGATTAACTTTTTCTAAAAAAATGCCATGAAAAGAAAAAACGCCAAATCACGTTGGCGTTTTTGCGTTCGTTTGCACGGTATATACCTACACCTTAAATCGGCGAATCATGTGCTGCAGCTCTTCTGCCATATTGGAAAGAGCTGTTGCTGACGAAGCGATTTCCTCCATAGAAGCGAGCTGCTGCTGTGTAGCAGCGGAAACGTTTTGCGTGCCATCAGCAGTCAAGTCGGAAACTTCGCTGACCAGCTCCATCGCTTGTACGACCTGTTCGGAATGGGCGGACACTTCCTGGGCAGATGCAGACACGTCGTGAATCTGGTCAGCTACTGTGCCAATCGAGCTCTGAATTTGACCGAAAGTCTCACCCGCACGATGAACGACGCGAATTCCTTCTTGTACTTCCCGGGTGCCTGTTTCCATTGATTCGACCGCGACTTTTGTATCTGTCTGAATCGTGCTGATCAACTGCGCAATTTTTTGGGCGGACTGAGCCGATTGCTCTGCCAGCTTCCGTACTTCATCGGCTACAACCGCGAATCCACGGCCTTGCTCTCCTGCGCGTGCTGCTTCAATCGCTGCATTGAGGGCGAGCAGATTGGTCTGATCCGCAATGCCTGTAATAACCTCAATGATCTCTCCGATTGCTTGAGAATGATTACCCAGACCGTCTATCACGGATGAGAGCTCACGCATGGAAGCGTGGATCGCATTCATTTGTTGAACCGCTGCCTGAATCGACTGGTTCCCTTCTCCTGCCATGTTGGCGACTTCGCTCACCATATTGGATGTTTGCTGTGCGTTATTTGCGATTTGACGAATTCCTCGTGACATATCATCAATGGATTTCGCCCCATTGTCTACACTCGCTACCTGGCGATCAACCCCTGCTGCCACTTCTTGAACAGTAACAGCAATCTGTTCGGTAGCCCTGCTCGTCTGATCGGCACTTGCCGTCAATTGCTCAGCAGATGCGGCTACCTGCTCGGAAGTTCCGCCTACCTGACGAATGACAGTCGTTAAACTACTGGTCATCTCATTGAATGAGTTCGACAGATCCATAATCTCATCACGACTTTTGACAACCAATGGCTCCACACGCAAATCGCCATCAGCAACTTTCTTCATCTCTTCCATCAAACGCAAGATCGGTCGACGGATGCTTGCCGTCAGTACGACAGCCAACGCTACACACGCAATGACAGAGATCACCATAACAATAATCAGATCCCGCTTGACCGACTCATACAGTTGCGCACTTTCCGTACCAGCGCGTTGTGCTCCCTCACTGTTATACGTCATCATTGCATCCAAATATTTTTTGCGTTCTAAAAACAATTCACTGCCTTTTTTCTTAATGCGATCCAGCTCGGCCATGTCTGCATCGGTAGCTGGCCTTCTGATGTCGACCTTTTTGGCGATTGCCACGTATTGCGGATTGAATTCCTCGTATTTTTTCAGCGCCTTCTTCAATCCTTCCAAATTGTTACGGTCCTCTTCACTAAAAGCCGTTTTTTCATAGCTTGCCACTAATCCGTCCATATAGGCAAATTGGTCATCGACTTGCTTGGCGTACTTGTTCTTGTCATCCATGCTCTCAGAAGTAAGCATGGTTTGCGTAACTCCGTAAACGGTTTCCAGCGTCATGTTGATCTTCAAAATATCTTCCAGACCTGGGCGCCAGTTCGTATTCATTTCAACCATCTTTTGATTCATCTGCTGCATCTTGGTAATGGTCGTGATCCCCATAAACAGCATGATGATCAGGATCAGCGCGTACGCACTAGCCAATTTTTTTCCGATCGTCCATTTCATTTCGTAAACACCACTTTTCTTGACATATGATGATAGCGTAATCTCCTTTTCCCTCCCAACTGATGGAATAAACCTTATTGCACACAAAAAAATGGTTCTTTACACAAAAATTAAAATCCACAATTCAGAAAACTCCTGTAAGATAGATGAAAATAAGCGGAATGGAGGACTGATGATGCAAAACTACGACGTCATTATTGTTGGAGCAGGATCGATGGGAATGGCAGCTGGCTACTATCTGGCGAAGCAGGGCGTGCGTACACTCATGATCGATGCCTTTGATCCCCCACACACGATGGGCAGCCATCATGGGGATACCCGTATCATTCGCCATGCATACGGAGAAGGAAAGCAGTACGTCCCGCTTGGGTTGCGAGCGCAACAGTTGTGGTCAGAATTGGAACAAGCATCCGGTATGCCGATCTTCGCCAAAACGGGGGTTTTGAACGCTGGACCCTTGAATTGTCCTTTCCTGAATGAAATTCGGGAGAGCGCTGAGCAGTACTCCCTGCCCTTGGAAGTACTCCGTGCCGATGAGGTCATGCAACGCTGGCCAGGAATCAATCTATCTGCTGATTACTACGGGTGCCTGGAGCCTACTTCAGGTGTGCTTTATTCCGAAAACGGCATTCGTGCCTATCGAGAGCTCGCCCTCACCTCCGGAGCTTCACTGTTGACGAACACGCCGGTCACGCAGTTGGAGCCAGCAGGAAACGGGTTCATCGTGCATACAGAATCCGCCAGCTACCATGCCGATAAAGTCCTTCTATCCGCTGGTGCTTGGAATGGTTCTCTCCTTGACTCATTGGGCTTGTCTATCCCGCTCGTGCCTACACGCAAAACGGTCGCCTGGTTTGGTGCAGATGAGAGCCAGTATAGTGCGGATGGCTTTCCCGCTTTCATCTTTCGCCTTCATGACTCCATGTTCTACGGATTTCCCAGCTTTGATGGCAGTGGTGTAAAAATCGGGCGCCATGACGGAGGACACGCCATCGATCCCAATAAACTGGAACGTACCTTTGGCACCTATTTATCAGACGAAGGAGATGTCCGTTCTTTTTTGGAAGCGTATATGCCTGGAGCAGCCGGACCATTGCGACAAGGCAAGGTATGCATCTACACCATGACACCGGATGAGCATTTCGTCATTGACCGTCATCCTGAACATCCACAGCTTGTATTGGCAGCAGGCTTTTCCGGGCACGGTTTTAAATTCGCCAGTGCGATCGGGGAAGCGACCAGCCAACTGCTGGTAGAAGGAGCATCTACCCTTGACCTGTCTATGTTTTCTTGGAAGCGATTCTCCTGTCCATCATAGAGGTTGTTCAAAAAGCCTCTTGCCGCATTTATGGCAGGAGGCTTTTGTTCGTTTTACCATTCCCAAGACAAAGAACCGATCTGCGCTGTGATTCGACTGCTCGCTTGTAACGGATTGCCGGAAACTCGCATGATTGAACGACCGTTGTCATACGGAAACAGGTAGGAGAAACCAGGCCGAGTCGCCTGATTGACCAGATAGGCAGACCTCATTGCTCCCTCTCTTCGTTGTTCATTCAAAAACGCTACCATCTCATTCGCTCGTTTGATCCCCGCACCATGCCCGTAATACAAGCCACTGCCGAGCACTACTGCATTTTCCCCTTGCCACTGCGGTGTCGCGCGATCGTAATCAGGATTGGCAAAATAAATCACATCACCTGGCAAGAAGGTATTTGTCCTTAATGTTTGCAAGTCCAGATCCTGATCGTACCGCCAGTCATATAGCAAGATGTCTGCAAACATTCTCTCAAAATCCGGTAAACGAATGGACTGTAGGACTGCATGATAAATAATAATGACCATCGCCGTAGCGCACTCCGTGGCGTATTTTTGGCCCTCAAGAAAAATATTGATAATCCCGCTGGATGGCAGCACTCCGGGTCGCAAGCGAAATCCGCCCTGGTCTGTTCGTATCCAGTAAGCTGGATTGGCACGGGATTCTTCAAAAGTAGAAAAGGCCAGGCCGCTTTCGTGCAGTGCCAAGGCAGACCTCACCAGATGATCACGCATCTTCAGTTCAAATTGCAGGAGTTCAGGAGTCGGATATTCAAATACTTCATCACTTCGTACCAGAATCGCTACCGTTTCACGCTGTACCGGATTTAATCCCCATTCCGTGGCCAACGAGGCGGGATTAGCTGGTCTCCCCGCTATGACAATCATATACAACCTCCCCTTCACACACTGTCCTTCTTATTTGTATGCGAATGCCCATGTCCACGTGATCGACTAAAAAACCATGAGTCAACATAGTGGTGGAGAAGAAAAAGCACAGTTCTCTTCGACTCTGACACGCCAAGCCGGGGAGATTCACTGGTCGTCTCCACTACAAAAAGGGGACCGTCGAGCCAAAGCCACCCTACGGGCGGAAGATTCTCGAGGGAGAAGTGTTCGACAAGCGTGGACCCCTTTTTGTAGCTCCGACTGGGTAGGCGTTGTCAAGGTCTGCGAGCCCTGTGCTTTTTCTTCTCACTAGCCTTGGGCGTTGATCGGTACCTTCTAAAACTTCCATGTTGTGTTCAATGAAAATAAAGTAATAGACGGGAACCTTGATATGGCGGAAGTTATTTCAGGAAAAATCTTCAGTCGTACAAAATAAGATATAGACTCGTACCCAATTTTAAAAAGCCGCTGACTATGACTTTAAAAATAAAGTCTTAGACTGCGGCTGCTTATTTTGCGCTGTCAAGCATGAGATACCAATAAATTGCTATCTCATCACTATCTTTATCTAGACCTCTGTAGACGTAGGAATCGAAACCTCCGATGACAAAACCACAACTTTCGTAGAAATTACATGCGCGGACATTATTATTTTGAGTCTCCAGCATGATTCCCGTCATACCGCCATCCTTCATCCAGCGTTTAGCCTGTTCGATTAGTTTTTTTTCCGACACCGTATCCTCTATATTGCTTATCAACTTTACCCACTTGATTAGGATGTTTACTTACTCTCCGAGTGAATATTCTCATTTCGTAAAAACTAAAACAAACCTCTCCGCTAACATAATTGTGATGTTGAGGTTTGTTTTTACTCTATTACGATTAATTTTTTCTGATACAATGACTTCATGCTAAGAGAAAGGTTGGTTTGGCAGTAATGAAGAACGAAAGTCAACCTTACACGGATTTTGGAGAAATGTACCGAGATATCGATTTCGCAGCAGAAGCTTACTACAACGAGTTTTTCCATGCCTACAAGACGGATGGGCGATTCCCCGAAGTATATACGCCCGAGCAAACGAAAAGAGCTTCTAGTGCCATCCAACTTCTTCAACTCTTGGAATGGGAATGGAACCCGGTTCGTTTACTGGCATTACTATCGACAGTAGGTGCTGCCCTAGGAATCGGACGCCCTATACCTGTTTTGGATTTTTGTACAATGATTGAAGGTATGAATCTAATAACGTCTCCATATGCAGACTACTATATTGAAAAGAAAGACATTCTTATAGCTACATTGGAGATGTTTGCAAATGAGGAACCATAGAAGTTAAACCGTTAACCCCCGCCTCGTCTCTCATAGAGCTTGTGGCGGGGGTTGGCAATTGCAGAGTGCCTAATTTGCACTCTGGTAAATTTATTTTATATAAATGCCCTATTTACCAAAAAATCCCCCGCTTTTTTAACTAGACGAGGGATTTCCTTTTTAGCCTTGTGCTTGCTTGACTGTATGTGGTGTCGGGGGCGAGACGTGCTTTAAGCGTGAGAACATATAGCATCCGACAATGACGATTATACTTCCGAGTAATTGGATGATGGTCATACGCTCTCCGAGCAAAAGAAATGCGAGAATGGCCGTAAAAATAGGATTGAAATTGAGGAACATACCTGCTGAGGTTGCGCCAACCTTTTGTACACCGATATTCCACAACACCATGCTGACGACAGTCGCCATGACACCAACGTAGAACAGCGACAGCCAGAACGTCCAGTCTGTGTTGCTGATCGTAAATGTAGTGACATTAAAGGGCAGCATCAGCGCAACACCGAAAATCCCCGAGTACAGCGTGGACATCATCGGCGAGACGGTCTTCATCGCCCACCGCGCGCATACGGAGTAAATCCCCCACATGGCGACAGCGGCGAGCATCCACAAATCGCCCGTGTTGAAATGCAACTGGGACAAGTGGGCGAAGTCTCCTTTGGTCATCACTACAAGCACGCCTGTAAACGAGATCAGCATCGCGACAATCTGCAACGGTCGAATTTTATCGCCCATCAGCAAAAAGGAAAAAATCGCGATCGAAACTGGATTCAGCGTGGACAATAGCCCGACATTGGTCGCGTCTGTCCGCTCAAGTGCCCAGAACATAAATAAATTAAAGAGGGCTACACCAGTCACTCCCATCACGATCAAAGGAAGAAGTGCCTCTCGTGTGGGAAAAATCCGCTTTTCGCGTATCCAAACAACTGGCAACAAGCAAACAACAGCAATAAGCCAGCGCAAATTGGTCAACGTCAAGGAAGACGCATGCCCGACAAGAAATTTACCGACAACAAAATTTCCTCCCCAAAGGAAGCTAGTACAGAGTAATAGGACGATATATAGCGGTCTCATGTTGCCTCCTGCCAAGATGAAAGAGTTATGAAGCTTTTATTTGTCCTCTATCATACACCTTTCGCCAGCATTTAGGCGGTCATGATACACTTCCATTTTTATCCATTACCAGAAGCAATCCACTTCTCCATGAAAATTAGTTCGTCACGCTCATACCCAAGCTGATTGTAAAAAGCTTGTACACCATGATTGGTCGGCTCGATCAACAGGTTAATCTTTTCACATCCGATATTCGCCAGCCGCTTTTCCAGCTCATCCATCAGCCTGCTCCCTATGTCTTGTCCTTGGAAATCCGGATCGACTGCCAGATGATTCACCCATCCTCTCCGTCCGTCATAGCTGCCCATTACAGCTGCTATCATCCTTTCCTCCTCATTCATTGCCACCAAGAAAAGCTCTGCGTCTCGCTCCAGCTTTTTACGCAATCCCTCACGTGTATCCGAGCAAGAAAGCTGTAATCCGGCTCGTTGCCATAGCTGAATGACGTCCTCGTATTGTTGCAAAGAGAATGATTCAATTCTCATGTTTGATCACCACTATCTCATGTATTTTTATTCATTTAATTTTATTTTTATACGTTTATTGTAATACAAAAAGGGGCTATCTAACAGCCCCTTCCTTCACACAGCCAGCCACGACATAATCACGGGCAGAAAGGTAAACGCCCACACTACTGTGATCATCGCTCCGGCGATTACAGCCAAAGTCGCACTGCTTCCTTCTGTTTCCCCACGCTCAAACGCTTTTACCATCCCCAACGCATGTGCGCCCATTCCGTACATCAAACCGATGGAAACAGGATGACGGAGCTTCATCTTTTTGATGATTTTGGGAGCTAGAAAAACGCCTGCGAAGCTGGTCAGCATGCCGAATACCGCCGTCATCGTAGGCATTCCGCCAATCGCCTCGGTTACGCTCACCGCAATCGGCAGAGTAATCGAGCGAGGAATGACGCTAATCGCCGCTTCTTTTCCCAATCCGACTAGCATCGTCGTAGATACTCCTGCAAGGATGGCAATAAGGGAACCCGTAGCGAGACTCGTCAATATCATCCGGCGATGCGCCATTAACACCGACCAATTTCGGTACAACGGAATCGCAAACGCCACTGTGACTACGCTCATCATCTCACTAATGAGAGAGGTCGCTTCACTGTACACCTGATAAGGAATGCCTGCGAAAAGCAAAAACAGAATCAAGCCAATCGGCGCCAATATGGCCGGGGAAAACAGCAGAGACGGTCTTTTCTTGTTGAACCGTTTGGCTGCATAGAAGAAAACCAGTGTCAGGAGCACGCTAGACGTTTTCCACAGGATCATGCTGTTTCACCTCTCCACGATTGAACATGCGCTCAGCAACAACACCTGTCGAAATCATCACAAGCGCACAACCGCTCACGACGACCACAAGCACCAGCAATCCTTTTATTCCTATCAACCATGGATACTGCATCATCCCGACCAGCGATGGTACGAAAAACAGGATCATCTGCGAGAATAACAGAGTCGCTCCTGCTTCCACCCACTGTAGTCGAATCAAGCCGGTATATAGACAAATGAACAAAAGCGCGAGTCCGATCAGACTGCCGGGAACAGGAAGGTGAAAAAACGAGCTTACCCATTTCCCAATCCAAGTGAAGCCGAACAAAAGCAAAACTTGTGCGATGATGGAGAACCATCTTTTCATCGAGACCACCCCAGTTGCTCTACAAAGGTTGTTCAAAAAGTTACTGTTTGAACGAGTTACCTTCATTCTAAGCCGTCTCGATTCCATTCGTACAATACATAAAAATCATCATTTCTATTCCATTTGGTTATAGCCGTACATTTTCTCTACAAATGATATGAAAGCCTTTGTCGCATGCGATAAATACCCTTCTTTTCGATAAATCAGGGCATACTGCCAGTCAATCACCGGGTAGGAAATGTTGACGGTGTGCAATTGTCTGTTGTTCAAGCGTCTCACGATGGAGCGTGGAATAAGTGATATCCCCAGTTGAGTAGCCACCATCTCTCCGACAAAATCCCATAAAGAGCTCATATAAGCGACTTTCGGTTCAAAGCCGGACAGCTTGCACGCTTGGCGCACCACATCATGCATCGCGTACTCTTCGGTAAACAATATGAAAGCCTCGTCCTTGAGCTGTTCCAAGCTCACCTCGTCGACTCCCGCGAGCCAATGCTCCCGATGAACGATCGCGACGAGGTCCTCTGCGAGCAAGGGAACCGCCACAAATTTCTCCTGATCCGTTGGAAGAACGGTTAATGCCACATCGATGCTTCCTTGCTCCATTTGGATTTCAAGCAGCTTGGCGCTGTATTCCTTCATCTCGATATCGATGCCAGGATACTGCTTTTTAAACAAGGCGATCACATTCGGCAAGAGAAAAGAACCCACCGTTGGCATCATGCCCAGTTTGACCCGACCACGCTCGACATTTCGCAATTCTGCAATCGACGACGCCATGCCTTCCATCAGCTGCAACACTTTGGTCGCATAGCTGTAGACCATTTCCCCTGCGTCTGTCAGATCCATTTTCCGCTCCGTCCGATCCAGCAGAACTACCTCTAGCTCTTCTTCCAATGCCTTGATCATTTTGCTGATAGAAGGCTGAGAGACGTGGAGGGATTGCGCGGCCTTCGTAAAGTTTTTATGTTTGACTACTTCCACAAAGTAATGCAGCTGTCGAATATCCATGATGCCCTCCGTCTTCGTCCAATCAAAAGCGTTAGCTACAGATTACCACAGGCGGGAGTATGCGAAAAAGCCAGGTACGCAGTCGCGCCCTGGCTTTTCCTCCAGCGTGAGTTACTTCACGGTTACTTGTATTTTTACAACTTTTCCATTGTACGTCGCCGCAATCGTTGCACGACCTTCTTTCACAGCCGTGATCTTGCCATCCGCTACAGTCACAACGGAGCTGTTCGTGGAGATCCAGTCTGCATCGGTTGTGACATCGACTTTGGTTTTGTCAGTATAGGTAACAGATACTTTCAAATCTTTTGATTCGCCGATTTTAAGTGCGACCTTTTTCGTGTCAAATTCCAGCTTGGAGATGACAGCAGACTCTACAGGGATCGAGATTGTCTTTCCACCGTAAGTTGCTTTGATTCTCGTTTTGCCAGAGCCTACGGTTTTCACAACTCCGTTTTCAACTGTAGCGACTTTTTCATTGTCAGATGTCCACTTGGCTTTGCTTGTTACATCTACTTTTTCTTTGGTAGACAGGGTAGCCAACAGCGTAACTGACTGGGTAGTGTCTGGACGCAGGTACAGCTTTTTCTTATCGCTGTCCAGCTTGGAGACGACATCCACCTCTACTGGAATGGATACGCTTTTACCACCGTACTTCACTTTGAGCTTTGCTGTGCCCGAGCCTACTGCCGTAACCAATCCATTCGTGACCGTTACGATTTCCTTATCATCGCTTTCCCACTCTGCCTGAGCCGTTACATCAGCAGTAGACTTATCCGAGAAGGTTGCTGTTGCGTTTACCTGTTTCGTGCCTCCCACGCTAAGAGCCAGTTTCTTCTGGTCAGCAGTGAGCTTGGAAATCACATCGATCTCAACAGGGACATTCACACTTTTGCCCCCGAAGCTTGCTTTCACTCTTGTTTTACCGGAACTAATTGCTGTGACCAAGCCTTTTTCAACGGTTGCAATGTCACTGTCAGAGGAAGTCCACTCCGCTTGCTGTGTGACGTCTTCCGTTGTTTTATCCGTGTATTGCACGCGGACGTTCAACTGCTGTGTCCCCGCTTTTTTCAATTTTACTGTCTTCGTATCAACCACAAGCTTGGAAATCTTCTTCTGCGTACTTGTCGTCGCAGAATTTGCCAATGCCGGTACTTGGCCGACACTGGAAAAGATAAGCCCAACAGTAACAGCCGTAGCGAGCATCCCTTTTTGCCAGTTTCTCATGCTCACATCCCTCTCCTCTCTCATTTTCCACCATTTCCTATATCGGCTAAACAGCTGTACTTGTTGAATACAAAATGGCAAAGATAGTCATGATTCTTCTGCCCATCTCCCTGCCAATGGAGCAAAGTGCTGCATCGCCAGAGCTCCAGCTCCCATCACGATCGCCTCTCCCTTCAATTCAGAAGGAATGACGCGAAATTTTCCCTTGAATGGCTCCCAGATCACTTGATCGCTATGCTCCTCGACCAAGTCAATGATTTCGCGATAATTCTCCACCAAATCACCGCTTACAATCACGGTATCTGGATTATACATGCACACAATATTGTTAATCGTGATTCCGAGGTACAATGCGGTACGGGAGACGATTTCCTTCGCCCAGCGCTCTTCGTTTCTCGCCGCCGCGAACACCTGTCGGACATCATTGACATCCTTCACGCGACGGGCTTCCATGATCAAAGAATTTTCGTCTATGTATGTTTGCAGGCATCCGCGCTTTCCACATTCGCACAGATTCCCATTCGGATCGAGCGTTGTATGCCCCAGCTCTCCTGCGCTATTGGAGCCCCCGCGAAACACTTCGCCATTGATAATCAATGCCGAACCGATACCCGTGCCAATGCCGATCAAGGCTGTCTTGTTCGACCCTTTGGCAGATCCGTACAAGTACTCCGAGAGGATTTTCACCTTCAAATCGTTGTCGATAACGGTTTTGATTTTCAGCCTTTTTTCAATCAGGCTGGCGAACGCTACGTCCTTCCAATCCAGCGTAGTGGATAGCTGAACAATCCCTCGCTCATAATTGATCACCCCTGGCATTCCAATGCCGATCCCGACCACTTTTTCTAGCGGAATGCCTGTCTGGTTGAGCATCCCTTCGATCTCGTTACAGATCAGTTCAGCCGTTTCTTCCGGTGTAGAATCCTGTGTTTTATGATCCATCCGATGCTGTGCAATAATCGCTTCGCTAAAGTCCATGATTCCAAAGCTGATGCGCTTTTTTGCCATGTCCACGCCGATTGTATAAATGGCCCCCGGCTCGATGTCGAGCATAATTGCCTTCCTGCCTACACCCGATGAAGTAAGCTCTGTCTCTCGAATCAGTCCTTCCTCGCACAGCTCACTGACAAATCTCCCAATCGAGGTGGCACTCATCCGCGTAATTTTTGCGATTTCTGCACGCGATATCGGTCTCTGCTTTTTGATAATGTCGAGGATCATTTGCTTGTTATGCTGCTTGGTGACGTCCTGATCTTGTTTCATGATTTTTTTCATCCTACAAAACTCCCATCTTGCTTGAATTCCCGGTAATATTCCTGCGCGATTATTCTCACACTACCTGTTGCCATTTATTACGTCAACTGGGCCAAACAAAAACCATCCGAATCACCTCGGATGGCTGCTGCGTTGCTATCGCTTGTTGTTGTTCAAATCATACGGTGTCTCTTGGTAAACGTAATAGTTTAACCAGTTGGAAAACATCAAATTCGCATGCGCGCGCCAAGTGACAATGGGCTCGCGGCTTGGATCGTCCTTTGGATAGTAATTACGCGGAACAGCAATGTCCAAGCCTTTGTTCACATCCCGCTGATACTCATCTTGCAGAGTGGTCGGATCATACTCGGAATGTCCTGTCACAAAAATTTGTCTGCCATCCTTCGTCGCTACGATGTAAACCCCTGCTTCATCAGACTCGGACAAGATCTCCAATTCGGGCACTTGCTCGATGTCTTCCCTGCGATTTTCAGTATGCCTGGAATGCGGGATGTGGAAGTAACTGTCAAATCCGCGGAACAGCTTCACATTTTGCTTATTGAGTGTATGAGGGAAGATTCCGAACATTTTTTCTGGCAAGGGATGCTTCGGAACGCCAAAGTGGTGGTAAAGACCCGCTTGTGCTCCCCAACAAATATGCAGGGTCGAAGTGACGTTCTCCATTTTCCAATCGAGGATTTCTGTCAGCTCCTGCCAATACGTGACGTCTGTAAACTCGAGCTGTTCCACTGGCGCTCCGGTGATGATCATGCCATCAAATCGCTGGTCACGGATCTCCTCAAACGTTTTATAAAACATCGATAAATGCTCTTCTGACGTATTTTTGGACGTATGACTGGACATGTGCAAAAGCACGATCTCCACCTGTAGCGGTGTATTCCCCAGGAGGCGGAGCAACTGTGTTTCTGTTGTTTCCTTCACTGGCATGAGGTTGAGAATGACGATCCTGAGCGGTCGTATGTCCTGTGTGAAGGCACGGCTATCCTTCATCACAAAAATATTTTCTTGGGCGAGTATTTCCGTTGCAGGCAATTCGTCGGGCAATTTGATTGGCATAAAGATCCCCCTTTCCATCCTTTGAACACAGGTAGAAAAACAATAATCCGACAAATTCGACAAAAATACTCGCCTTCCTGCTAATCCGTAGGGGAAAACGAAAAAATCCCCTTGCAAGCAAGTTGCAAGAGGTCTCTTCCCTTAAATCCAGCCGCGTGCTTCCATAGCCTCCGTAATTCGCAAAAGCGAGATCATATAAGCTCCCGTGCGCAAGTCCACCTTGTATTGATCAGAGAGCTCTTTCACGGCGCGATAAGCGTTAATCATGGCCGTTTGCAGCTTTTCGTTTACCTCAACCTCGGACCAGTAGTAATTCATCAGGTTTTGCACCCATTCAAAATAAGAAACGGTTACGCCACCTGCATTCGCGAGAATATCCGGGATCACGGTAATCCCTTTTTCCCGCAAAATGGCGTCAGCATCGGGGGTAGTAGGTCCGTTTGCTGCTTCTGCAATCCATTTGGCCTGAATGTTGTGGGCATTCGCTGCTGTGATGACATTTTCTAACGCAGCCGGGATCAGAATATCCACTTCCAGCTCCAACAGCTGTTCATTAGAGATGACCGTACCACCTACATACTCCAAAATAGTGGCATCGTCTTTTAACTGGCCTACCTTTTCGATGTCCAAGCCAGCAGCATCATAAATACCTCCGCGTGAGTCACTGACCGCCACGATTTTGAAGCCCAGCTCTGTTAAAAGCCTCGCTGCTATTCTTCCCGCATTGCCAAAGCCTTGAATCGCAATAGTTGTTTGCTCCGGCTTGCGTCCAGAATCTTTTAGCGCCTCCAATATGGTAAAGACACATCCCCGGGCAGTCGCTTCGTTTCTTCCTTTGGAGCCGCCGACAGAGAGCGGTTTTCCAGTGATCACTCCCGGAGAATAGGTGCCTTTTAATCGACTGTACGTATCCATCATCCAGCCCATGATTTGTGGGGTCGTATACACATCGGGTGCAGGTATGTCTGTCTCAGGTCCGACAATATCAGCAATGGCTTCCATGAAACCTCGGCTGACTCGTTCCAGCTCATTTTTGCTGAATTCGTGGGGATCACATATGACGCCGCCTTTTCCGCCGCCATAGGGAAGGCCAACCACGCCACATTTGAATGACATCCACATGGAGAGCGCCTTGACTTCATCCATTGTCACATCCGGATGAAAGCGAATCCCTCCCTTGGTAGGTCCTACCGCATCATTATGCTGAGATCGGTAGCCTTCAAAGACACGCACGCTGCCATCATCCATCTTGACAGGAAAGCTGACGGCCAATACTCGTTTGGGTCGCTTTAAAATTTCTACAGCATCGCTCCGCAATCCCAACAATGCCGCCGCAGCATCAATCTGTTTCTGCACAATTTCGTATGGATTCAGGTTTTCTTTCTCTACAGTATTAAGCATCTCTCTTCCTCCCCAATACTTTTCACACTCGTTTTCTACATCACCTTGGCACAGAGCTAAAGGATGAATGGAGTAATTATATACGATGAAAGTAAATTCAGACAATTTATTTTCTTTGTTTTCGCATTATTGTGTTATTTTTGGTAAACAAATAAAAAACGCCCGATGCATCCTCACGACACATCAGACGTTTTTCTCCTATTTTTTTAAATACGCCTTCATCAGCTTTGTTTTCGTCTCCCACATCTCTTCGCTGATGTGCAGGCGGTAATGCTCTGGATTCAGCATGCGCAAGTATTCAGGCCAGAACAGCTTGAGTTGCTCACGATGGTAGGTGCGAATCTCTTGGAGGGTCGGCAGTTCATAGACCAGTTCCCCATCCACAAATACCGGAATGAGCAGCGACTCAGCCTGGTAGTTCTCCAAATTCTTGCTCAAATACGTATGGCTCGGATGGAACAAATGGAGAGGTGCTCCCTCTTCGACTGCTGTTTCATGCGGGAAGCACAAGTAGTCAGCGATCGCTTTGCCCGTTTCCGGATCAATCAATCGGTACATATCTTTGATGCCCGGCGTTGTGACTTTTTCCGGATTCCCGGAAATTTTGATGGTCGGCTGATATTCTCCGTTCGCGCCTTCACGCGCCACCAGCTTGTATACGCCTCCGAGCGTCGGCTGATCCGCTGCCGTGATGAGCTGTGTTCCCACTCCCCAGCTGTCCACACGGGCTCCCTGCACTTTCAGGTTCATAATTGTGTGCTCATCGAGGTCGTTGGAAGCGACAATTTTTACGTCGGGCAGTCCGGCCTTATCGAGCATTTCACGCGTTTTGATGGACAAATAGGCCAAGTCGCCACTGTCCAGTCTTACAGCAGCCAGCTTCTTGCCTTCCTTCTCCATTCGCTTCCCTAACTTAATCGCATTCGGTACACCGCTTTTCAGCGTATCGTAGGTGTCAACCAGAAGAGTGACCTGTCCAGGAAGTGCTTTCGCAAACCGCTCAAAAGCCTCTTCTTCGCTCTCGAAGCTCTGTACCCATGAGTGAGCATGCGTCCCTTTTGTCGGAATGCCAAACATTTTCCCTGCCAGCATGTTCGAGGTCGCGTCGAAGCCAGCCAAGTAGGCTGCCCGCGTCCCCCACAGCGCAGCATCTGCCTCCTGCGCCCTTCTTGTTCCGAACTCCATAAGAACATCATTGCCCGCCACGTTTTTAATCCGCGAGGCTTTGGTCGCAATCAGCGTCTGGTAGTTCATGTAGTTCAACAGGGCCGTCTCAACCAGCTGTGCCTCCATGACACGCCCCTCTACACGAATCAGCGGCTCGTTCGGGAAAACCACGGTTCCCTCCTTCACGGAGTAGAGCGAGCCCTTAAAACGAAGCTGGCGCAGCTCTTCCAAAAACTTCGGATCGTAGTTCTCCTCCTGCTCACTCAAATACTTGAGATCGCTTTCTTCAAAACGCAAATTTTTAATATAGGAAACAATTCGTTCCAATCCGGCAGATACGGCGTATCCGTTTCCAAAAGGCAGTTTGCGGAAAAATGCTTCGAAAACGACCTTCTGATTGTGTGTTCCGTTCACCCAATGGGCGTACATCATGTTGATTTGATATTTATCTGTGTGTAGTGCCACACCAAATGATTGCATGTCACTGAGGCCTCCTGTGTATTCCTTTCTACCATCATACCAGAAGCGTCCGCTGGTGCCCATCCGCTGTGGAGGATATTAGGGAATGTGGTATAGTATGGGGATAAAAAGAGAAGCAATCGTACAGGCTGGGAGTGAGCATTAGTTGAACAGAAAAATCGTTACGATTAGTAAAGGATTACCTAAAAGTAATATGTACAACGGCAAGGAATATCTCTCCGGCATTTGGAAGGAAGAAGCAAACGAGCTCGTTGTCCGTTCCGAGAAAATTGACGACGACGATATTGCGAATCCAGAATACCACGGCGGCCCAGACCGCGTCGTCTGTGCGTATCCTTTTGAACATTATGCCCATTGGGAGAAGTTATTCGGCCAACCTCTGACCAATGCGGCATTCGGAGAAAATCTCACGCTTGCGGGCATGACCGAAGAGCAGGTCTGCATCGGGGATGTGTATCAATTCGGTGATACCATCCTGCAAGTGACCCAAGGCAGATTTCCTTGCGCGACGATCAACAAGCGAAACAACAATAACCAACTGCTCAAAGCGGTGGTGGAAATGGGCTATACGGGCTATTTCTTCCGCGTCCTGCAGGAAGGGACGATCAAGCCAGACTCCAAGATTACCCTCATCACTGCACATCCAAAACAAGTAACGGTAGCGTCGATTCATCACTTATACTTCCACGACAAGACACCATCCCAAGAGACGATACAGCGTATGCTCGAGGTGGAGGAATTGGCCCTGCCTTGGCGGAATAAACTACTTGAAAAACTGGAAAAGCAGCAGTAATAGCGAAAGGAACGTCTCATGCGAATTAATAAGTTCATCAGTGAAACCGGCATTTGCTCGCGAAGAGAAGCCGATAAATTAATCGAGGCCAAGCGCGTGACGATCAATGGCCAGCTCGCGGAATTGGGAAGTACGGTTGCGTCAGGAGATGACGTCCGCATAGATGGGCAGCCGCTCGGTGCTAAAAAGAAAGATGTCTACATCGCCTTGAACAAGCCTGTCGGAATTACGTGTACCACTGAACTGCACGTCAAAGGCAACATCATCGATTTCGTGAATCACCCGGAGCGGATTTTTCCTATCGGGCGTCTGGATAAAGATTCGCAAGGCCTTATCCTGTTAACCAATGACGGGGATATCGTAAACAAAATTTTGCGTGCTGAGAATAATCATGACAAAGAGTACATCGTCACCGTAGACAAGCCGATCACGGCGAATTTCTTGCACGGAATGGCAAACGGCGTACGCATTCTCGGAACGACTACAAAGCCTTGCAAAGTAACCAAAGTCAGCGACCGCGTCTTCAATATCGTACTGACGCAAGGGCTGAATCGACAAATCAGACGGATGTGCCAAGCTTTTGGTTATCAAGTGCGAAAGCTTGAACGGATACGCATCATGAACATTACGCTGGGTAATTTGAAATTGGGCCAATGGCGCAATCTGACGGCCAAGGAATTGTCTGATCTGAATAAAAGCTTGTGAAATAGGGACGGGCTGGAAGTTAGTATAGTGGCTCCGCTGTATTTTCTTTCATCAATATTCGCGAATCATTTGCTATCCTTTCAATATCCTGTTATGCTAGTAAAGAATTATTTTTGTTCGAAGCAACGGATAGCGTAGATAGCAAATTTTCGTCTAGATGATCCTGAGAGCAAGGATAGTAATATATGTGTGTTACACACTAGGAGGCAATAACAATGGAACAAGGTACAGTAAAATGGTTTAACGCAGAAAAAGGTTTTGGTTTTATTGAGCGCGAAGGTAAAGAAGACGTATTTGTTCACTTCTCTGCTATCCAAGGCGAAGGTTTCAAATCCCTTGACGAAGGTCAAAGAGTTACTTTTGACGTAGAACAAGGACAACGCGGCCCACAAGCTACTAACGTTCAAAAAGTTTAATATAGCCATACACAAAAAAACAGACTCCTATAAGAGGGTCTGTTTTTTTGTTGTCTGAAACACAAATAAAAAACCCTACTCGCGTAAATGGAGTAGGGCATGCTACAAGAACAGTAAATGGTAGGCTCAGTATAACACAGTACCTATCGCTTCTTAAAATTTTTATATTTTCAAATACGGATGATTCGACCCAGCCCCTCCTTTATTCCTCCATGTTCAACTGGCGAACCGTACTGACGAGCCTTTGCAAACCGTCGCGCAGCTGTTGTTCATTCAAATAGGAATAACTGATGCGTATCCAAGAGCTTAACTCCCGCAGCGGGTCACAGATCGCACCGGGCACAAACGTAATGGATTGCTCTATGCACTTCCCCAAAAGAATTTCCATCGGGACGGAGTCAGGCAGCTTTACCCATAAATTAAAGCCTCCTGGCGGGCTGGACCACTCCCAGTCGGTCACAGACAGCTCTTCCTCCATGATATCCCGGCGAATGGCCAGTGCAATCCGCAGCTTCGCCAAATGCTGCTGCATCCGTTCGGAGAAGAAATAATGCAAAAAAATCTTTTGATTCAACAGGGGCGCTCCGCTGTCTGACAGTGATTTTGCTTGGATCAAATATCTCATGAGAGCTGGACGGCATGCCACAGTGGCAATACTAAGCCCTGGCGCGATGTACTTGCTAAAGCTGCGCAGATAGATGACATAGCCCGCTGTGTCGTAAGAAAAAAACGGCAGTGGAGGCTCATCGCCGAAGTAAATATCACGGCACGGATCATCCTCCACGATAAGACACTGATACTCCGCAGCCAGCTCCACCAATCGTTTCCGTTGTTCAGCTGGAACCGTGTAGCCGGTTGGATTGTGAAAGGTCGGATTGAGATAAAACAGGCGGGGCTTTTCTTTTTGCATCAACAGCTCAATCTGCTCCAAATCATACCCATGCGGCTTGATCTCGATGGGAATCATTTTGGCTCCCTGTCTTCTGAATACATCGATGGCAGGACTGTAAGTGGGTCTCTCCAGCAACACGACATCACGCGGCTTTACAAGGACTCTGGCAACCAGATCAATCGCTTCCTGCGAACCTGATGTGATCATCAGCTCATCGGGTGACAAGTGGAAATGATAACGGCTGACATAATAGCTGCACAGCGCTTCCCGCAGCTCCTGATCTCCTTGTGTGGTTGAATAGGTACCCAGCACTTTTGGATACAGATCAAACACTTTCTTCACGTACTCGGAGAAGTAATGATTTGGCAATAAATTCGGTTCGATCAATGCTTTGGAAAATTGATAGGTCGCCTGCACCTGATGAATTTCCGAAAGGTGACTCTTGTGCACATAGGCAGAAACGATTGGATCATCCATCGACTCCACTGGCAACAGGCTGCTCGGTAGTACATAATACCCCGACTTATCCTTCACATACACATGGCTGTTTTGCTTTAATAATTGAAATGCTTTAAAAACCGTCAGGCGATGCACATTCAATTCCAACGCCAACGTTCGAACAGAAGGAAGCTTCTCATGTGCTCTCCACTCTTCGCGTCTGATTCGGTCCAGAAGATAGTCATACACTTGTTCGAAAAGCTTATCAGAATGACTGTTTGAAAGAGCCTCCCTTTTCATGCAAGCTCCCCCTTTTCCCCCATGATAAATCACTGACCCTCACATCTGTTCTATTCCATTTCATCTGTTCTGTTTCCTTCCCTTTATGATGAGGAAAAGGGAGGAATCATAATGGTACTGCTTAATTATGTGGTCATGTGCTTGATATTCGGAACGACATTTTTGGCAATCAAAGTCGGGATCGATGCGGGGGCGCCGCCGTTTTTCTCTGCTGGTATTCGCTTCTTCTTGGCAGGTGTGATTTTGTTTTCATTTATGCTCTGGAAAAAACAGGCGCGTCTCTCGCTGCTGCTCCATAGAGAGATGTTTTTTACCGGAATCGGTTTAACGTTTGGGACATTTGCCACCTTGTATTGGGCGGAGCAGCATATCAGCTCAGGAATCGCTGCGATTTTATCGGCAACAGCGCCGCTTATGGTCATGCTGCTTCAAACGGGCATTTCACGGCAAAAGCTCTCTGCCATATCGTGGGCTGGTAGTCTCGTTGGATTTGTCGGTGTTGTCTTGCTGATTTTACCCGGTGCGACAACCATCTCATTCAGCTTCCTTTGGCTCGCTGGGTGCATAGTGGTTTTATTCGGGCAAATCTTTTATTCTGCTGGTGCTGTTTACTCCCGTAGCGTCATTCAACGGTTTCAAGACACCTCACCCATCGCTTTGAATGCAGCACAGATGATGTACGGAGGAGCCATGCTGCTTGTCTTATCGTTATTTACGGAGCAAGTTCATATCGAATCGATGCTCACGGCAAATGCGATCCTCTCGCTCCTGTACTTGGTCTTCGTTGGTTCCATGATGGGGCACACCATTTTCTATTGGCTCGTTGCCAAGACCAACCCTGTGTTTCCATCCACGTGGCTCTATATCTCTCCGTTGATCGCCTTAAGCTTGGGCGTCACCCTGTACAATGAGCCGCTTTACCTCCTGTCGTTCGTAGGGGGAATCACGATTATTGTCGGGATTATCCTGATTAACATGGATGGCTTGAAGCAGTTGATCGGTAAAAAGGTGAGCAAGTTGAGTGACATAAGCAATTAGAGATAGAAAAGGAGTACCACAAGCCAAACTGGCGCTTTGTGGTACTCCTCTATTTGGATTATGGTTATTTCGTTTCGTTGATTTGCTCTGCGATTTTAATCAGCTCGTCTTTGGATGCCACTTCCTCTGAAGCATCGACCATATATTGCAACTTGGTACCGTTTTTCACCCATGAGATCCATTGAGAGGCACTGCCATCCTTAAAGGTATGTTTGGCAAGCACTGCCTCATTCTTACCTACCATGACTTTTTCAATATTCTGGGCGTTTGTTCCCATACCATTGCTATCGTCCTCGAGTAGTCTTACTTCTACCCCTACATTTCCTTTCTGAGACTTATAGTAGACACTTGCGCTGTCAAATTTGTTGCTTGCAGGTATTTCCTTTACGATGTATTTTTTGTTGTGTTTGATTGCTTCAGCCTTCATCGCTTCTACATCGTACTTGTCGCTATCTTCATAGTTTATCACTCCATAATCAAAGGGGTACCCTCCCTCGAGCTCGGCTGGTAACGTAAACATCTCCCCAACAAGAGGCTCCATTTCCTTCCACCCTTTGTATTCAACCGGTTTCGTAACAACATCAACATTCGGATGTTTGCCCTTAACAAACTTCATGTCCTTGTATCTTTCTTCCTCTTCTTTTGTGGGCACCCAGTAAATAGCGGCAGTGGTTCCCGGCTTCAAGCCATTCATAATATCTGTAACGATTTTACTCCTCTGCTGGCTTTCTTTTTTTAACGCATCTAGTTTAGCTCTTTCCTCAGGAGAAAGGCGCTCCAGCATTTTTTGTTGTTGCTGATCTGTATGTTGGGAAACTTCATAGATCACTTCGCCCTTCTCATTTTTCAACTGGATCATTTCTACTCCCGCCCATACGGAAGACGCTCCGACGAGCATACCTACAGTGACTAGCAAGCCAATTTTCTTTTTCACGACTTTTTCCTCCTTGTTTTCCTTGGCACGAATTGCTGCCATGACTTTATGTTTGACATCGACTTTCGGGACTGGCTTCGCTCTCAGCATGTCTTGCATGCGATTAAACGGATTTTTGTCCATTAGCGGCCACCCCTTCCATCGTTGGCAAATAACGTTTGCACTTTTTCAAAACGCGTTCAAATTGCTTGCGCAGAGCCGCAGCCTTTTTGTCCATCAGCTCCGATATTTCCTCGTACTCTCTTTCCTCTAGCACACGCAGGAAAATGAGTGTTCGTTCTTCGGCGGACAGCCGTTTCCAAATTTGTTCGAGCGGCTCCCCGAAATAATTGCTGTCGATGCTCTCCTCGACATAGTTGCGTCCATCCTGATCTCGGTTGTACAAAAAGGGCAACACGCGGCTTAATTTCCTGCGCTTTAGCACATTCGCACAATGGTTGTAAGCGATCCGGTACAGCCATGCAGAAAATGACAGCGAGTACGTATACTGGTCAAGATGCTCGTAGGCACGAAACAGGACTTCCTGGACAGCGTCTTCCGCATCTTGGCGATGACCGAGCATGTGATAGCAGTATGTAAAGATCGGTTGTTGATAGTGATCGATAATGAGTTCGTATTGCTCAAGAGAACCTGCTTTTATCTCAATCAGCAGGCGCTCTATCTCTGTTTTTTCCACTGTTTGCCCTCCTCTCACTATGAATAACAACTGGCATCTTTTGTTTGTGACACCTATTTTAGAAATTTTTGGTTCTACAAATAAAAAAAAGGTGCTCCACCCGTCTCGTACGAAAAACCTCGTACTTACGAAAGGAACACCTTTATTCCATGCTTGTATTCATTTAATTTTCCGTACTCTTGTCGAATGTCTTGATTCTTTCCCGGGAAATCGACAGCACCTGTCGGCTGCTCTTTAGAAATGCTCTCCGTTGGCGTAATAGCTTTCTTTTTGATAAGCAACAAATGCCATTTCCACTTCTGGGATGCCAAGAGATAGGACATGCTTCGTTACAATCTGGGCAAACTGGTCACGAACTTCTTGCCCACGCTCGAACCACGCTACTTCGATAAAAGGAAACGACTCCACGATTTTCCCGCCAAAAACGCCTGTCGTCTGTAAGCATTCGATTGTGAAATTATCCGTGCCGCATTGGCATAGTGCAGCAAGCTCCACTGCAAGCGGTTCGCTAATCGTGGCCATTTGTTCAGCTTGAATGCCTCGAACGATAAGATGTGGCATGATGATCCCTCCTGAAAAGTCCATACTTCTATGCTCTATCTTACCGTTCAAGACGCAAAAAGAGTAGAAAAAACTAGGTCAGAGCTGCGGCGCTCCCGTGCTTACCTACTGCCTCCTGCACCCGCACTTCTTTGTTCCCTTGCTGCAATTGATACATCTGATAGTACCTGCCTCGCTTCTCCATCAAGTCTTCATGCTTTCCTCGCTCTACAATTCTGCCTCGATCCAAAACAAGAATTTGATCTGCATTTTTGATCGTAGACAGGCGATGAGCAATGATAAAGGTCGTTCTCCCTTTTTTCAACACCTCAAGTGCATTTTGAATAATGCCCTCTGTTTCCGTGTCGATGCTGGCAGTCGCTTCATCCAGAATGAGGATAGCCGGGTCAAACGCGAGAGCACGCGCAAACGAAATCAACTGACGCTGTCCGAGCGAAAGCGTGCTGCCCTTCTCGATAACGGGTTCATCAAATCCTTGCGGGAGACTGCGGAACAGTTGGTCTGCCCCTACATCACACAAGGCCTTCTCCACTTTTTCCGGCGAAATCGACGGATCATCCAGACTCACATTGGAACGAATCGTTCCTGTAAACAAAAACGGGTCCTGCAAAACAATAGCCATATGCTGGCGAAGCTGCTGTTTGGAAAACGACTGCACATTGCGCCCATCAATCATAATCGCTCCGTTGTTTACATCATAGAAGCGGAGTAACAGATTGATAATCGAGCTTTTTCCCGAGCCTGTGTGACCAACCAGTGCCACTGTCTCTCCAGGCCAAGCCTCGAACGAAATGTTTTTCAGCACGTATTGGTCGTCTTTGTAGGCAAAAGAAACATCATCAAAGCGGACATTCCCCTGATAGCAAGGAACCTTTGCTGGATCAACGTCAACGCCCTCTTCATCCAGCAGTTCAAACACACGCGACGCCGCGACGAGAGATTGCTCCAGGTTCGCCAATTGGTTGACGATCTGTGTCATCGGCTGGAACAAGCGGTTGAGATAATCGACGAATGCGTAGAGGACACCAAGCGACAGCAGTGTACCTATCCCAAGGGACGCTCCTCCGAAATACCAGATGAACAACACAAACGCGATATTGCGGATGAACTGAACTAAGTTAAACGAGGCGGTCGCATTGAGCCGCAGCATTTTATTTTGATAGGTGAACAGTTCTTCATTCAGTTCGCCGAATTCCCGCATCGTTTCCTTTTCTCTGCGAAACGCCTGAATGATCGGCATCCCTTGGATCGACTCGTTGATCATTCCGTTGATGTCGCTGATGCGTGCCCGAATGACATGGTTGAATGCAGAAGCGTACTTGCGGTACAAGTAAATCCACACGACCATGATCGGCAAAATAACCAGACACACGAGCGCGAGTCGTACATCAAGCAAGAACAGCGCTGCGAAAATGCCGATTAAATAAATCCCGCTCGTAATAAAGTTGCCGAGCACATTCGTAAACAGTTCACGGATTGCCTCCGTATCGTTTGTGACACGAGCAACCACCTTCCCGGCAGGGAGATGATCGAAATATTGAATGGGCAATCGTTGAATATGCGCAAACACGTCAATACGCAGTCTCTCTATGACTTGATTCGCTGATTTTTGCCATAAGAACTTTTGTCCATAGTGGAAAAGTGAGGCAACTACCAATAATCCGAAATAGAGAGCAGCCAGTGTGAGCAAGCCGCTTGTCTCTGGCCGGAAAAATTCAAATATCTCCTGATTGCTTAAGAGAGTGGCCTGGTACTCCGCTCGATCCGCACCTTTGACAATGACGAGCTTCCCATCCGCAATAGAGCGCTCCCCATCATACGAAATCGCCTGATTCACGAAATAATAGTCGCGTCCCACCTGCAAAACACGAACTTCCCCACCTGTGCTCTCCCCTGCTGCCAAGTGGTCCTGTCTCGTGTAGTACTTCCCTTTGTACAGCACGGAATCCTCATGCTGTGCCGTTTCATACCAAGGGAATTCAATGCCCATGATGTGCGTATCGATCATTTTTTTTGCCAAAAACGGTCCCGTCAGTTCTGCCCCAACCGAGATGGACAGCATCAAAACAGCCAAGAGGATCGTCTTTTTAAAAATAGCTGCATAGTGGACTAGCCTTTTCCCCGTCGTCATTCATTCACCCGCTTTCTGTCAGCGTCGCTTCAATCTGCTGTTTCTCGAATTGTTCTTTATACCAACCGCCCAGCTCCAATAGCTGTGCATGTGTACCTTCCTCGACGATTCGCCCTTCGTCCATGACGAGAATCCAATCTGCATGCTGGACGGCCGATAAGCGATGTGTAGTGATCAGTGTTGTTTTGCCTGCACGCTCCCGGCGAATATTCGCGATCATCTCCGCTTCGGTTTTGCCATCCACCGCTGACATGGCATCATCGAGAATCAAGATTTCCGGATTGACCAAAAGAGCACGGGCAATCGAGACTCGCTGTTTTTGCCCGCCAGAAAGGGCTACACCTTTTTCACCCACGAGCGTTTGCAAGCCTTCAGGCAGTAATTGCACATCCCGAGCAAATGCGGCCTGCTTCAACACTTCCTGTAATTGTTCTTCTGTTGCCTCGTTGTTCCCAAACAGGATGTTTTCGCGGACTGTCTTCGAGAACAGAATCTGTTCCTGCGGTACATAGCCAATCCAGCTCTTGATGTTATCCAGGCTAATCTGTTCTAGCGCCTCTCCCGAAACACTGATGGCTCCTCGCCCTACCGGAAATTCGCGAAGCAGCTGTCGCACCAGGGTGGATTTCCCGCTTCCCGTACGCCCGACGATTCCTAGCGTTTGCCCTCGACCAAGAGTAAAGGAAACATCCACTAGTTGATCAACCTGCGCAGATGGATAGCGGAATGTCACCGAATCAAACCGAATGACTTCTGGTACTGCCACATGAACCGGTCTGTCGTGATCCGTTACATCGGCTTCGTACGCCAAGGTTTCATTGACCCGATCCAGCGAAGCACTTCCTCTTTGCATCACATTAATCAATTCGCCAATCGCAAACATCGGCCAAATGAGCATCCCGAGATAAACGTTGAACGAGACCAGCTCTCCCAAGGTCAGTTCTCTTTGGAACACGAGGTAGCCACCGTAGATCAAGCCGATCATATAACTGACCCCAACCAATATTTTGACGGTCGGTTCAATCAACGAATCGATTCTCGCCACATCCATATTTTTTTGATACACTTCATGGGTTTTTTGGCGAAAGCGCTCCTGATCCGCCATCTCCTGTACGTAGGCTCGAATCACACGAACGCCAGAGACGGATTCCAGCACACGGTCGTTTAGCTCACCGAATGAGGTTTGTGCGGTAGAAAAACGCTCGTGAATTTTTTTCCCATACTGCTTGATGATATAGGCCATGAACGGCAATGGAAGGATCGCTGCTAAGGTCAGCTTCCAACTGATCAGAAAGCCCATCGTCAGCACAATCGCCCCTGTAAAGGATAACGAGTCTACCATTGTCAAAATTCCGAAGCCTGTCGTCATTGAGACAGCCTTGAGGTCATTTGTCGCTCGTGCCATCAGATCACCGGTACGATTGCGCTGATAAAACGTCGGCGTCATCCGCAAAAAATGCGTCATGAGCTTCGACCGTAACGTCCGCTCCGCCAGAAACGCTCCCCCAAACAGCTGGCGAATCCAGATAAAATTGACCCAATAAATCGCGACAGACAATACGCCGAAAAACAGCAAGATGGATACCAGCCGCTCACCAGTCAGCGTCCCCAGGTGAATCTCATCAATAGCCACCCCGATGATTTTTGGAGGGATAATCTCCAGCAGGCCGCCTAGAATCAATAGCAGAATAGCGACCGTATAACGTTTCCAATGCTCCTTGAAAAACCAATCAAGCTTTGCCAAAACCGAGAACATCTTTTGTTTCTCCCCTCTCTTTAGCTGGGTGGGTGACCTTTTTTAGGGACAAAAAAGACATATCGCCCGTGAGCAACATGCCTTTTCATCAACAAAAATAGAAAAGGCGTAGGCTACAAAAGATAACCTACGCCATGTTAACGAGATCAAAAAAACGATACTACGCTCGTATCAATGGTGGGGTTACGTCATGTATGCCCTTGTATGGATGACCCATGCGTACAATTCTTTTCATGACTAGCCCACCTTTCCATTAATATTTCGAATTTCCAATAAATACATTCTGAACTTTACCATTCTTGCGGATACATTGTCAACTGATCTTTTCGCTAGCCCTTTTTGTACATGCTCAATCCGCGTTGGACAAACGTACAAGCCATGTATGAGCAGTAAAAATATTGTAGAAAGTAGGAGGTGATTACTATGCCATTTAGGTTTCGAGCTTTTTTACGAGGTTCTGAAGAGGTTCCGCCAGTCAGAACAAATGCAACAGGTACTACTAGCTTTCGATTAAGCCAGAATGGACAACGACTCGATTTTCGATTGGTCGTGAACAATTTGCGGAATTTCACGGAAGCTCATATTCATGTGGGGGCCAGAGGAGTAAATGGACCTGTTGTTGTATTCCTGTTTGGTCCTGTAACGCGTGGTATCAGTGTGAATCGGGGTGTTGTGGCTGGTTCCATTACTCAAGCTGATTTGGTTGGTCCGCTGCAGGGCAGACCCCTGTCAGAATTGATTCGGCTCATGAAGAACGGGCAAACGTATGTAAACGTGCACACGACGCAAAATCCGGATGGAGAGATTCGCGGTCAAATTAGACGTGCCCTCCGTCTCAATAAGAGGTAGATGAACGAACACTCCTTGTCTTTGGTGCTACATGCAGACAAGGGGTGTTTTCTTAGTATTTTTGCTTGCGAACTTTTTTTGGTATGATTATCCTCATGAAGCTTATTCAGGAGGCCATTTATTTTGTTATCATCCAATCAAAAGCGTCGATTGACTTCTGTTCAAATCATCGTGTTTGCCTACGTTGGGCTCATCCTGATCTCAGCGTTTCTTCTGTCATTGCCGTTTTTTCACTTGCCGGGAGTCTCTCTTTCTTTTATTGACTCTTTGTTTACCGCGGCGAGTGCCATCAGCGTTACCGGGCTTACTGTCATTACGATTCATGAGGTTTTCAACCAGTGGGGGATTCTCTTTCTTACGTTGCTCTTCCAGGTTGGCGGGGTCGGAATCATGACACTCGGAACGTTCATCTGGATCCTCATGGGTCAAAAAATCGGTCTGGAACAGCGCATCTGGATCGCGACGGACCACAACCGCTCCACGTTGTCCGGTCTGGTCGACCTGATGCGCAATATTCTCGTGATTGCGCTCTTAATCGAGCTAGTGGGAACTATCCTGTTAGGCAGTCATTTTATTTACGCCGGCTACTATGATGACTGGTACACCGCGTTCTACCACGGTTACTTTGCCTCTGTCAGTGCTTTTACGAATGCCGGGTTTGACCTGCACGGAAACTCCATGCTCGACTTTACCCACGATTACGTGTTTCAGACCATCGTGATGATCTTGATTATTTGTGGAGCGATCGGGTTTCCCGTACTCGTGGAGCTGAGAACGTATTTTTCCTATCGCCGTGCAAAAGTTCGTTTCACCTTTTCACTCTTCACCAAGATTACGACACTGACGTTCTTTTCCTTAATCGCCATTGGCGCCCTGCTCATTTTCGTTTTTGAACGAAATCAGTTTTTGGCCGATAAGACCTGGCATGAAATGTTATTCTACTCGTTGTTCCACTCCGTCTCTTCGCGAAGCGGCGGCTTGGCTACGATGGATATCAGTCTCTTGTCGACCACAACACTCATCATGCTCTCCGGGATGATGTTCATTGGCGCCTCGCCGAGCAGCGTGGGCGGGGGGATACGCACTACGACGTTCTTCGTCCTGATTGCCTCGGTTTTTGCCAACATGCGTGGCTACAAGGAAGTAAAAGTGTTCGGAAGAGAGCTTGTTGATGAGGACATTCAACGCTCCTTCACTGTCTTTTTCATCGCGATCGTCCTGGTGTTCACAGCGGTCATGCTGCTCGTCTGGCTGGAGGATTTACCTTTCCAGCACGTCTTGTTCGAGGTCTGCTCTGCTTTCGGTACGACCGGATTGTCTACTGGGATTACGGCTCAGATGGGCATAGGCGGCAAGCTTATCTTGATTATTACGATGATGATCGGACGTATCGGGATTATCAATTTGCTCCTCTTTTTGAAGCGCAATGAACGAATCGTCCGCTACCATTATCCGAAAGAACGCATCATCATTGGTCAATAGAGGAAAGGAAATCCCCCAAAGCTATGTAGCCGTTGGGGGATTTTTTCTAGAATCAAAAAGCTGGCAAGAGTACAAGCCTTTCTTGTCATCGAATGTCGGATTAATACGGGCCCCAGTTAATCAATACCCCGATCACGATAAACACGATGGAGAGAACTGTCCATACCGCTGTGAGCGGGAGCATGAACTTCAGCCATTTTCCATAAGAAATGCCACTCATCGCCAAAATACTCATCAGAACACCTGAGGTCGGGTTAATGCAGTTGACCACACCTTCTCCGAGCATCAAAGCCTCTACTGCTACCTGGCGCGTAATGCCCATCAGGTCAGCCAATGGTGCCAACAACGGCATCAGCATAACGGCTTCACCTGAACCGGACGAAATCAAGAAGTGCAGCCCGGCGCTTCCGAGGAACATCCCAATCGCCCCTGCCATCGGTGAGAGCGGCTCCAGAATGGTAGCGAGCCCGTACACGATGGTATCGAGGAACTTCCCATCTTCCAAAATGACCGTGACCGCTCGTGCCATACCGACAATCAAAGCCCCATAAATCAGTCCCTGACAGCCTTTTAAGAACGTTTTGGCGATATCGTTGCCGCTCATCTTGTTGAGCAAGCCTACTCCGATCGCAATAAAAATAAAGATTCCGGACATCTCGTTTACGTCCCATTTGAACAAGATCGTGCAGACGATAAAACCAATGAGAACGATCCCCGTAAACGCCAAGATCAATTTGTGACGAGTAGTAAAATCAACATTTTTCGTATCTACTTCCATCGTGGTTGAACCACTATCAGAAGGAAAGAGCTCACCCCCCAAGATACTCTTGTTTTGACGAACCTTACGCGCGTAACGCCCGATGTACAGGATGGTGACGATCACAAACGTAACATAAATGATGGTGCGGTAGCCGATACCTGAAAACAGCGGCAGCTCCGCGATTTCTTGGGACAAGCCCAGCGTTCCTGGAAAAGCAATTGTCGTATTGAATCCGGCATACACACCCAGATAAATCAGAGCCACACCGAAAATCGCATCCATTTTCATCGCTCTCGCAATCATGATGCCAAGCGGAACGAAAGCAATGACGGAGTTGACGATGACACCCAACGTACCCAATACCGAAAAGACGGAAGTGATCAAAATAACCAGCAGCCACTCTCTATTTCCCAGTTTTCGGACCATGGTCAGAATCGCTGCGTTGAGTGCACCTGTCTTATCCAAAACAGCTAAAGCACCGCCTGTGAACAAAACGAGGAAGATGATCGGCGCGCCTTTGACCATCCCTGTCTGGATCGCGGTAAAAAACTCGATAAAGCCTGTAGGATTCGGCTCCACCGCATGATAGCTGCCCGGAACAACCGTCGTCACATTGCCGTTTTTTACACGGTCAAATTCTCCAGTCGGGACCACATAGGTAGCCAACGCACATAGAAGTAAGATGCAAAACAAAAGGACGTAGGCGTCTAGCCGAAATAAGCTTTTCTTTTTTAGTTGCTTGCTCTCTGTCATAAGGTAACCCCCTGCGTGTGTAGCGGTTCTCTAAGAATGTTGGGCTGCTTCATAAATCGCAGCTGTCATGATTTTTGCCCCATAAATCAAGGCATCCGTCTGAAAAGTCATCTGTGGATGATGCAGAACAGGTGTGAGCCCACATCCCAGACCAATCATCGTGGTAGCCAGCTCAGGGCGGTGGATCGCGTAAAAATGGAAGTCTTCTCCGCCTGGCGTCACACATATATCGGCAATTTTGTCCTCACCCAGCACTTGCCCAATTGCCTTTTGCGCTACTTGGATCATGTTCGCATTGGCGACCGCAGCTGGTGTGACTCCCGACCATTCCCACTCCACATCCATGCCCATCAAAGCCCCTGTCTGACTCATGGCATGCTCTGTTTTTCTTCGCAATTCTGCCATGCCTTCATTGGACTGGGCACGTACATCGAGGCTAAAGGTCGCTCGATCAGGGATAACGTTTACTGTTTCTCCCCCTGCTTGCAATTGGGTCATCTTCACGGAAAAAGAGCATCCGTCTTGCAGACGAATGTTTTGCAACGCCTGGACCAAAAACGAAGCGGCTTCGATGACATTTTTACCGAGCGCCGGACGTGCTCCGTGTGCTTGCAGACCTGTAATCGTCCCTCTGATGGAGCTAGACGATCCATGCAAAATCGCTGGAGCAGCACTACCATACGGGACTTCCATTTCCGGGCGCAGATGGACGCCGATCAGCTTTGTCACGCCTTCGAGGGCACCATCCTTCATCATCTGCAAGGCTCCGCCCATCTTCTCTTCAGCAGGCTGGAATAGAAAGCGCATCGTTTTCGGCGGCACCGCTCCGCTTGCTTGAATAGCAAGGGCGCTGTAGAGAGCCAGTGTCGAGTGAGCATCGTGTCCGCATGAGTGATTCGGTCTCACTACGCCGTCCACTTCCTGCACGAGTGCATCCATATCCGCTCGCAAAGCCACGATTTCAGCATTCTTCCCAGGAATCTCAGCATAAAAGCCGTGGTGCCCCTCGAAGCGTGTGACGGCAATACCAGCGGCCTCCAAGCGTTCCCGCAAATATCTCGCTGTTTTCTCCTCGTGCCAGCTCGGCTCCGCTAATTGATGCAAATCTTCGTATGTTCGCACTATTTCGTCGCGATGCTCGTCCATGTATAAGAACGGATTCATCCGATTCATCATCCTCCTTGATGTCTCTCTAGTATCTCTTTTTGTTCTACCGAATGTATAGCAATAATTGTGCCAAGACTGTATTGTTATAAAAGTTAAGCATTTCTGAACAATTCCGTATTTTTAGGTTATAATATAGGTTGTTCTTTGTAGATATCCCATCCAATATTTCCACCCAAATCAAAAAGCTATTCGGCAGATATAAAGGAGTCACATCATGATAAAACAGAAACCATGCATCTTGTTGATGACCCGACTGGAGACGATCAGCCTGCTATTTGCAAACACACTCACGTCTTTTTTCGGCAACCGTTTGGACATCATTCGAAACCACATGCAAGAACGGCTTCACCCGAGTGTATACGATGAAGTTGATCTCATCCTCGTTTCGGACACGAGTCTCTTGCACGATCAGCCAGCTCCTCCGTCAGACATCCCCGTGCTGCTAGCAAGGCGCACGATTGACATTAACAAATTGGATCAACTCATGGATTTGACGCCAGGAACTCGCTGTCTCTTTGTTTCCAACTCCATCGAAATGGTAGAAGGCGCGATTGAGCTCTTGTTTCATCTCGGATTTTCTCATCTGACATTTGTGCCGTACGTGCCCGATACCGAGACCCCGCTTCCTGAAAAAGATCAAATAGATGTCGCTGTCTGTCATGGGCTCAGGGAGCTGATTCCTGGTCATTTTGAAAACGTCATTGAATTAGGGCACCGCCCTTTGGATTTGACGACGATCTTTGATATTTCTCGCCTGCTTGACCTGTCTCCGGATAAGGCAAACCTGTACACGGCTGACTTCATCAGTGATTTCGTCCATATCGGGCGCAAGCTGACCAACTCGGTACACAATGAACGGAAGCTAAATGAAAAGCTGAGCTCCATTTTAAATGCCGTTCATGAAGGCATCATTGGCACAGATGCCACTGGGAATATCACTGTGCTGAACAAGGAAGCCGAGAAAATTTTGCATATAACGGAAGCAACCTGCATCGGACGAAATGTAGCGGAGGTCATTCCCGAATTTCTTATTCTAGAGGTAGTAGAGTCACACACAGAAGTAACGAAGCAAGTATTGGAATTCCGCGATTTGTACCTCTTGGTTACCAAGATTCCCACGTTCTTGGATGATCAATTTCTGGGCGCGGTCATTACCTTTCAAGACGTGACGAAGGTACAGCAGCTCGAACAGGAAATACGGACGAAGAGTGCCAATCTCGGACTGATGACCAAGTATTCGTTTGACAATATCATCGGCAAAAGCCCGTCTATTCAGGCCAACAAGCGAGTCGCAACCAAGCTTGCCGAAAGCGACTTTACGATACTCATTACAGGGGAAAACGGAACCGGGAAGGAAGTTTTTGCCCAAGCCATCCATCAACACTCGACACGCCGTGACGGTCCGTTCGTCCCCGTCAATTTTGCAGGGCTGACCGAGAGCTTGGTAGAGAGCGAATTGTTCGGGTACGAGGAAGGTTCTTTTACCGGAGCACGAAAAGGTGGAAAGATGGGGCTATTCGAGCTGGCTCACAACGGGACCATTTTTCTGGACGAGATTGGGGATGCCCCACTCAGCATCCAAGCGTCACTGCTTCGCGTTCTCCAGGAAAAGCAGGTCATGCGCGTAGGGGGCTATCGTGTCATTCCAGTCAACGTCCGCGTCATCGCCGCTACAAATTGCAATCTGATGGAAATGGTCAAAAAAGGGACGTTTCGCGAGGATTTGTACTACAGACTGAACGTCCTGCCGTTGCACATCCAGCCCTTGCGTGATCGTCCAGATGATATTTTGGTGCTAATCGATTATTTTTTGCAGAAAAAAAAGCAGCGTCTGTCCTTCTCCCGAGAAGTGACGGAACAACTACTCCGTTACGATTGGCCAGGCAATATTCGCGAGCTGGAAAATTTCATTCACTATGCAGTCGTCATCGCAGAGGGGAATCAGGTGGAGCTATCTCATTTACCGGAGCGTTTTTTTGTGGGGCATGTCTCTACTCCACCACTTCTCTCTAACCGGAATGATACGTTGGAAGATACAATCCGGTATTTGTCCAGGCAAGGCTCCTTGGTAGATTACGCAGCGATCCTGCAAGTACTGTCCGATTGCTACAAGCGTCAGGAGCGTATTGGGCGCAGCGCCCTGCACGCGAGGATAGAGAGTCCGACCACCTTGACTGAAGCCCAAATCAGGCACAAGCTGACCGTGCTGGACCGCTCTGGATGCGTCTCCATCGGGGTCAAGAAGCAAGGGACGCAGATTACTGCGTTTGGGCAGCAGGTGTTGGCTGCTTTGCTGATTGCAACGAAGGGGTAATCACTGTTGTCTTCCAACGATTGTGGAGCCCGAAGCCCTGCCACATGTTTTCCAGTAGCCTGTATCCTCTCTTCTTTCGGGCGTCTCCTTTCAAACATGTGGCAGGACTTCTTTATAACAATGTTATCTTCATTTTTTAAGCCATTTTGTCAGTGCATACAAAGGAGTTTCATTTATACACTTCTTGAATCACCCTCGAGATGTTAACCAAGGCCACGTAGGAAGAAGTGCATTTCCAGTCCAAGCGCCTTTGGAGCCCTACCCAGCTTCGGAATAAATGGCGGGGAATTTCAGCTTCACCTATGGAATCCTTCAACGAAACTTCTGCGTTTGAAGCGCTCCCGCCATTTACTCCGAAGCGCAGACTGGAAATGCACTTCTTCCCTCCACTACAGCACCGATACCAACATATGAAAAAGCGGAAAGCTTTAGCTCCTCCGCTTTTTTCATGAATCCACCTAAGTAGTCACGATGGACGACTCTATTTTTTCTGGTTCAATCATAGGCAAAATCGGCAGCTCCATCAAATTCCGATGCTTGCCCGGCCCGTAGTAATCCTGTTCAGCATGAGCCAGACGAAAACCATAGGCAGACAGTGCGCGAATAGAGGATGCGTTCGTTTCACTCACCGTAACCTGCACGGTGCGAAGTGTTGGAAACTGGCGCAGGGCTTGCAGTCTGGCTTCGATTAGCCGCTTGCCGATACCTTGGCCTTGAAACTCCTTGCTCACATTGCTGAACAGAAGCCAGCCAGTCGTCTGGTACATATCAATGCCGGCGCAGCTAAAACCGATGAGCTCGCCGTTATAGGTCGCCTTGAAAATCAGCTCAGGAAACAGCTCCATATATTTTTTCAGCTCATGCAAGTTCATTCGATCGGGTAATGTCATATCCGCCAACGTAATCATTTCCGCAAAATCATCTCTTATGACGCGCTCAATCCGCACTTCCACCCTACCCGCCTCCTGTACATTCGCTCTTACATTTACACTGTAGCAAACAGGTATAAAGCTGGAATGGATGGCGTGTGAAGGTCATGTAAAATTCACGAGCCAGTGGCTATTTTATCGGAATATAGATGCTCATCTTTATCGCATCTGGAAAACGAGAGCCCCACACATCTGTCACTTCGAAATCGGGTCCCTCGCCTCTCTGTAATTCGAATTCGGCAACCACGTCCCGTAAATGTACCTGCGTGTGTTTTGCACGAGATCGACCTCCCCGTTCACCTTGAATTCCGCATATTTCCCCGCAGGCAGAACAAGTGAAATGAAGCCCTCTGGCAGTTCTTCTGGAAAGCCTTGCACAGCCTCTCCCACAACAAAGGAAAAGCTACCGTCATCCTCAAATTCGCAGGAGATTCCGTACGACATGTCTGCCGCCGCTTTATTTGGAATCCGCAAAAAATCTTGATTGCTGCCAAACGCTTGATAGAAGCCCAGGATGTCCGTGAAATACTTTTCATCCTGCAAGCTCGTCCGGTATCTGCGCCCAATGATTAAAATTTCGTCCAATGTCGTGATCGTCGGTTTGTTCATCGTGATCTCTCCTTTGATTGTTTGGCGAAAAGTCAAGAAGTCCATTTTGGCTTGGTAGGGCAGCGATCGATTTTCTTTGCGATATCTTCCAGGTGTAATGCCGAACTGCTTCTCGAAAGCGCGAGTCAATGCTTCCTGCGACTGATATTGATAGGTCACAGCAATTTCGAGCACATTGTCACTTGTGTTTTTTAGCGCAAGTGCAGCTTCCGACAATCTGCGCTTGCGAATGTACTCCTGTACGCTGAAGCCTGAGATTGCCTGAAACAGCCGTTGAAAATGAAACGCAGAGAAATGCGCCCTGGAAGCAATATCTGTGATGTTCATTTCTTCCTGAAGATGCTCTTCCACATAATCAATCGCGTCCTGAATCCGCTTGTACGTGTCCATCTTTGACTTCCTTCACCTATTTTTCTTTAGTATGCGGGAGATCACTGGCCTTTTTTTGATCAACTGTGCTATCTTTCAAGATTTACGTCGTCAGTCGCTCTACCAATTCGGGCGTCAGTTCCTTCTCTTCCTTTTTCCCATCCAACTGCTGTCTCCAAATCCGCTCATGCAGCATCTCAAATGCGTATTTTCCCATCAACGTACTGGAGCTGGATACGGTGGTGATCTCTAGTAATTCTCCGATTGGCTGATCATCGCAACCGACTACGGCTAAGTCTTCCGGTACGCGAATCCCCAATCTGCTGGCTTCTTTGATGATCCCTGCCGCTATATGATTGCACGATACGATCATTGCTGTCGGCCGCTCTTCTGTATGCAGCAATTTCCCCACGACATCCTTGCCGTCCTGGATCGTTAAACACTCTTCAAATGACCATTCAGGAGAGGGTGTCACGTCAATCGAACGCAGCTTTTCGTAATAGGCACGTTTGCGATGCTGACTGTTAAAGCTGTTTTTTCTGCCGATGCAATACCCGATCCGGCGATGCCCCTTCTTCATCAGATACTCCATCCCGATCAGAAAGGTTTTGTAGTGGTCGATATGAACACTCGAAACAGATGTGGTATCATTTGCTTCACACGTGATGATAGGTCCGTATCCTGCGTATTCATTGAGCGTTTCACAAGAGCTGGACCTGGAGCACATGATAAGCCCGTCGATTTTTTTATTTTTGAGCAAGTGTAAAATGCTGCGTTCTTGCTCGGGGTTGTTATTCGTTTGGCACACCATCAGCTTGTAATGATGCTGAGCTGCTTCTGCTGCAATGCCTTCGATAATGGAGCTGTAGTATTGGTTGTTGACGAGAGGCAATGTCACACCGATGACCATCGTTTTTCCGGTAGAGAGGTGGACCGCATTGCTGTTTTGAACATAATTTTGTTCTTCAATAATCTTGAGAATCTCCGCGCGTTTTTTCTCGTTCACGTACGGATGGTTGTTAAGCACACGGGAAACGGTTGAAACGGATACGCCTGCCAATTTCGCGATTTCTCTTATGTTAGCCACTCAGATTACTCCTCGAAGTCGGATCAGTACTTATTACATACATCAAAACACATTCCGCTTGCTCTGAAAAGCGTTCCACATATTATGCTCTCCTTATGTAGAATGAAAGGAGTCGTGTTTTGTGATTCGCTTAAAATTTGAATATCTTTTGTTTATCGTAGGCTTATTGATTTTGGCGCTCGGGATCAACATGATGACGACCATTACATCCTTTGGTCTTAGCCCGTATGATTCTTTGTTTATTGCCCTGTATCAAAATTTCGGGATATCGATTGGATTCTGGATGTTTGCCATTAACCTGACCTTTGTCATCATCGTCCTTTTCATGGATCGCAGTTATATTTCTATCGGTGCTATTTTGGTCATGGTGCTGATCTCCCTCTTTGTCGATTTGATCGGGTCCATCGATGCGCTCATGGCTGCTATACGTTCATTGCCGCCACTTCTGACCATGGCACTCGGAAACATTTGTATCGGCAGCGGTATCGGGTTGTATGTATGTACGCAAGTGTGCACAGCTCCCCAAGAGGCATTTGTGCTGGTTATGTCGAAAAGATTAAAGTGGACATTCAGACGGACAGAAATTTTGCTGGCGTGCATGTTTCTTAGCGCTAGCTTCCTGTTAGATGGCCCGATTTATTATGGAACAGTCGTGCTGTCGTTTACGACTGGCTATATTATTCAAGCAGCAATCAACATCGGGAATAAGATGCTTCGTCTCGTCAATCAAACGAAGGGGGCGGAGGCATAATAGGAGGAAAGCCTTGAGAAATTTTCGACCAAAAGTTGTGTGTTCGCTTGCAGTGAGCCTGTTTTTATTGCTTGGCGGTTGCTCCTCTTCCACTGGTCTCGTAAAAGCTGGCGGAAATGTTTTTGCCCAGAGCGAAATTCACAGACTGACCCAAGATCCTGAAAACGTGACGCATTACAAGCCAATGAGTATTCAGGAAATGACACCGCTATTGCCTTCGTCTCTCCAAAGCCGCATCAAGCAAATGGATAAAACGAAGCTGCCTTTTCCTGTCGAAAAAGAGACGGCCTATCTCGTTTCATTCTCCTCAGGCTCCGAAAAAGAAATACGACACCAGCTACAGCTAACATACGGGCAGCATAGCGAAGTCCCAATTACGGAAGACTTTTTCGTCGTACGCATGACAGAGACAGATGAAAACCCCTTGGCCCATGTGAAGCCATCTGCTTCTGGACTGGATTCGTTTGGGAACGTCATGCGCGTTGAGCCTCTGACCGACGCTATCACTTTCTATCATCATATCATCACGACAAACAGCTCTTATGTGTATAACTTTTACAATTATGATGATAAAAATCACGCAGTAAATCTAATTGTCACAAACGCCCATGAGATGGAGTTCTATGATCAAGGAATCTTGTATCATCTCGCGTACCACACCGGAAGCAATCAACTGGACCCTACCCTTCATGATCAGATGGTAGCGCTGGCGAAGAATTTAATTTCTGTCCGTTCCTAAATGAAAAAGAAGGATTCCCCTGTAGCTCATGAGACTTGCAGGAGGAATCCTTTTTCTATCTCTTGACCTTCACGTGGGGTGAAGCTTTACCATATTTCCCAGTACAATCAAGTAACTGGAGGGTGAACAATGCCAAACCACGAACACATTTATAAAAATCAGGCGGAACAGTACGATTTGATGATTTCCAGACAACCAAGTCTGCTCGCTGTCATCGAAGAAATCACCCCTATTAAAGGAAAGGACGTGATCGATCTGGGAGCTGGCTCAGGTAGACTTACATCTGTGCTCGCCCCTCATGCCAAGTCCATCCTTGCTCTCGATGCATCCGCTGCCATGCTAGAAGTGAATGCACAACAGCTGACGCAAGCCGGTCTTTCCAATTGGAAAACCAGCGTAGCGGATCATCGAAATATTCCTGCGGACGATAACAGTGCGGATGTCATCCTAGCAGGGTGGACGGTTTGTTACCTCACCAGTTCTGAAGTTCCCAACAACGAGCTCAATCTTGAAAAGATTATTCAGGAGATGAAACGCGTGCTTCGTCCTGGTGGCATGATCGTCATTATGGAGACGATGGGGACTGGGTATGAAACACCTCATCCACCTGAATTTCTTACACAGTATTATTCCTTGTTAGAAAACAGGCACGGCTTCTCTCACAAATGGATTCGCTTGGACTACCGATTTGCAGACTTGAAAGAAGCAGAACGGCAAGCAAGATTTTTCTTTGGGGACGAACTTGCGGACAGAGTCATTATGGAGAAGCTAGTGACTTTGCCGGAATGCGCGGGGGTTTGGTGGCTGGAGGTATGATTGCAAAAAAGCCATCCTGTTCGGATGGCTTCTTTTATTCCCTGAAAACTGGATCTGCATGATCAGTTGC
>NZ_PXZL01000022.1 GCF_003013405.1 Brevibacillus formosus
GAATCATTCTGGGGAATGTTCAAATCGGAGATGTACTATCTACAGAAATTCAATACATACGAAGAGCTAGAAGTAGCCATTACGGAATACATAAATTACTACAATAATCATCGGTACCAGAAAAGGCTAAACCGTATGACACCCCTAGAATATCGACAATATCTACAAAGTCCTGTGGCATAAAGAAGACACCAACCTAGGTTCAGATTGGTGTCTAAGCTTTTTGTTTTTTTCACTGTCTACTTGACAGGGGGCACTTCAAATCAGCTTGCAGGAGGGCTTCTTGTTTCTATTGGTTTCAGGCTTTCCGCAAATATCGTGTATAAAGACCATAGTAGGAAATAAACAGACCCAAGAAAAAGAACGCGATGACAGTGCCGTAGTCTTCGCTGGAAGCCTCATAGCCTACAACAGCTTTTACACCATATTTGATAGCCATATAGATGATGGCAAAAGCAAGTAAAAATCCATATTTGTACCATTTGCTTTGATGCTGCATGTTCTCGCTTTTGACCTTCATCAAATATCGAACATAACCGACTATCAAGCCAACAAAAAATATCGCCAAAAACAAGTAACGCAGATAGTGGCTATGAACAAAGACCTTGATAAATGTTAAGAGTGACATTGCTAGCAGTACAATTAGGGCTATGACATAAAAGTGAATGGAACGCTTATCCAAGGTCCAGACATCCCCTTTCATAGGATAGGTTTGTGTAAAGTTCACATTCACTTTATGATATCATGAATTTTTCAAACAAGGGGTTGTTTCTCTGGCTCGAAAAAATTTGATGGTTTGTTCGAGATCCTCTACGATTTCTGTCAGGCGCAGGGAGTCGTCGAGAAATTGCTCCGATAAGGATAGACTTTCTTGATTGGCAGCTACGGCTTGCTGTGTGCCTGATACTACTTGCTGTGCAGAGGCAGACAGATTATCTACCCGCTGTGAAATGGCTTGGCTCTGTGTCGAGATTGTTCCTGTGAGCAGTCTGATCGATTCAAATTGCGCAGTCAATGCTTCACTGAGCTGGATCGTATTGTGGAAGATAGAAGCGGCCTGGTGCAAGGTTTGAATGCCATTTACAGTGGCATGATCGGTCGTTTGCAAGCAGGCGGCTACGTGCTCCATTCGTTCTTCCCCTGATTCAATTACCTTTTGAATACGAGCTGATGCCTCTTCTGTCTGGTCCGACAGCAGGCGAATTTCATCTGCTACGACGCTGAAGCCGACTCCGGCTTGGCCAGCCCTGGAAGCTTCGATTCGAGCATTGAAGGACAAAAGCTTAGTTCGCTTGGAGATGGCGGAAATCAGACCGAGCATTTCGTTGATGTCACTCATGCTTTCTCTCATGGAGGACATGGCATGCATAGAAGCTTTCATATCCTCTGAGATATTGTGCATATTTTCTTTTAGCAAATCAATGGAGGTTGCTGCTTTGGCATTTTGCTGACGTGATTCCTGGCTTTGTACAATTGCTTTTTCCATGGAGTCTGTGATCCGAGACATTTCTTGCGTGATGTCGGCCATCGTGGCGTGGATATCATCGATCTGCTCCTGCTGGTTGTCCATCTCTTGGGCAAGCCGCTCTGTTACGGTTACGACTTCTGACTGCATGGCATGAGAATGGCGGGAACCTTTTCCTACATGATCGGCTACTTGTTTGACGTCTGAGATGACATACTGGATTTTACCGATGATCGTCCGGATTTGTTCACTCATTCGATTGAAGCTGTCAGCCAACTGACGAATTTCATCATTGCTTTGTACGTGCATGGTTTGCAGCAGATCGCCCTCGCTAAAGGCGGACATTTTTTGTTGTGCTTCCTTAATCGGCTTGATGATTCGGCGAACGTACACATACAGCATCAGGGCGAGTGCAGCGAGTCCGACGAGTGAGACGGCCAAAATGGTTAGCTGAAGGCGACGGACCTCTTGCGTTACCTCTGATACCGACTGTACGACGATTACTCCCCATTTTAGGGAAGGGTCAAATTGATAGGCGGCAAATGTCTCCACTCCATCGATTCTGCTCGGCTCGTACCCAGATTGACCAGCGATGACGTTTTGCACGATCGCAAGCTCCGAGAGAAGAGGGCGTTGTAACGCGTAGGATTGGTCGGGATGAGCGACCAGCTTGCCTTGTTGATCAACGATCATGGCGTATCCGGTTTCCCCCAGTTTGATCTGCCCAATAGATTCGCTCAGCTTCGGGACAGAGACAAATGCCACGACGACGCCTACGGGCTCCTCGTCTTCATTGCGCAAAGGGAGTGAGACGGCGATCTTGGGAAATTCCGTCTCGGAAAACTGGAAGACATCTGAGACAAAAACCCCCTGCTGCGGTTGATTCAATGCGCCCTCATACCAATCCATTTTTCGCGGATCGTAGGAACTGTCGAGGGGTGATCCCGGAAAGGTCAAATACCGTCCGTCTGTCGTGACGATCTGTAATTCGGAAATCGTAGGATTGCTGGTAGATAAATCAGTAAAAATGCCAAAGATCTGACTGTTAGTGATTTTGCTGTTTTTATAAGTGGAAGCAAATGATTGCAAGGCGGTCACGATGTCATAGACCCTGCTATGTACTTTCTGTAGAGCTGCACCTGATGCTTCGTGTAATTGCTGCTTTGTTTTTTCATTGAGTGTGGCTTCAGATTGATAGCTGATGAAGAAAGCGGCAATTGCCATCATGCAGACAACCATGCCCATGATGCCTGCGAACAGCCTGGTGAAAATTGAACGATAATGAAACGACGAGTGACCCCATAGTTTTCTTATGTCTGGCATTAATTGTTCTCCCCTTATCAAAACGTTCAGCTTTATTGTAGGGGGTACCTAGAGGGGCGTATATGCTTTACCAGCAAGATTTACCATAAATTAATGTAAGATGACCTATGTAAAAAGTCCTAAGACGAAATCTTTATCGAAACTTAATAAACTTCACACGGAAACCTAACATTGGTGCGCTATAGTGGGAAAGTAAAAGGACGTAACAACCACGAAGGAGCGAAGACCGTATGAGTGTTATTTCGGTGAGAGAGTTGAATCTCTTCTACGGTAATAAGCAAGCCCTCTATCATATAAATCTGGATGTAGAGCCTGATTCCATTACAGCCTTAATTGGTCCGTCTGGCTGCGGTAAGTCTACATTTTTGCGGACGCTGAATCGAATGAACGACTCTGTACCGAACACCAAAATTACGGGAACGGTAAAAGTGTTCGACGAGGATATTTATAGCTCTCGTGTAGAAGTTGAGCGACTTCGCAAAAATATCGGTATGGTGTTTCAGCATCCGAATCCATTTCCGAAGAGCATCTATGACAACATCACATACGGGCCGAGACTCCATGGCATGAACGATCGTAACAAGCTGGACGAGTTGGTAGAGACAAGCCTCAAGGCAGCAGCCCTTTGGGATGAAGTGAAGGATGTACTGAAAAAGCCAGCAACAGGGCTTTCCGGTGGTCAGCAGCAACGCCTCTGTATCGCAAGGGCACTCGCTGTGCAGCCACAAATCATTTTGATGGATGAGCCAACCTCTGCCTTGGACCCGATTTCGACAGCCAAAATCGAAGAGCTGTTGGAAGAGCTGAAGAACCGTTATACGATTGTAATCGTGACGCACAACATGCAGCAGGCAGCACGTATTTCCGATAAGACTGCGTTTTTCTTGAATGGAGAGCTAGTCGAATTTGACAGTACCCCGACGATCTTCCAAAATCCTCGTGATAAAAGAACAGAGGATTACATTACCGGACGTTTCGGATAATTTCAATTTGTAGTATGGTAGGAGAGCGGACTTTTCGAGGTCCGTTCTTTTTGGTTTTTTGGAAAGGAGATATATGCAGTGGTTTGGATTTCATTCTTCCTTTTTCTGATCACGTTGACACTGGTTATCTGGCAACCGCGGGGGCTGTCGATTGGATATCCGGCTGTCGGTGGAGCACTGTTGGCCTTGGCGATCGGGGTAGTCACGATCGGTGATGTTGCAGAGGTAACCTCCATTGTTTGGAATGCGACACTAGCGCTAATCGGAATTATCATCATCTCGCTCGTATTGGACGAAATCGGTTTTTTTGAATGGGCGGCGCTCCATATGGCTCGTTTTGCCAAAGGGAATGGGCGGCTTATGTTCGTCTATGTCATCCTGCTTGGTTCACTCGTATCCGCCTTGTTTACGAATGATGGGGCAGCCTTGATTTTGACACCGATTGTGTTGGCACAGGTGCGGGCATTGAAGCTGGATGGGAAAGCGGTTTTGGCATTTGTCATGGCAAGTGGGTTTATTGCAGATACGAGCTCTTTGCCCTTTGTGATTAGCAATCTGGTGAATATTGTTTCAGCTGACTACTTTGATATTGGGTTTGCTGCGTATGCGGCTAAAATGATCATTCCGACTTTGTTTTCGATTGGTGGAAGTCTGCTGGTTTTGTACCTATATTTTCGCAAAAGCATCCCAGCGCAGGTTGACCTTTCCCATCTGAAAAATCCGGAGGAAGCGATTCGCGACCATAGAATGTTTCGCCTGGCGTGGCCGATTCTTGCGGTCCTGTTGATTGGTTTTTTTATTAGCGAGTCTATCCATACGCCCGTTTCTATCATTATTGCTGGGGCAGCCATCATTTTTTGCTTGGCTGCAAGAAAAAGTGAAGCGATCGCCATGCGGCGGATTATGAAAGAAGCACCGTGGGTAGTCGTTGTTTTTTCGATTGGCATGTATGTCGTGGTGTGGGGGCTGCACAACGCGAAATTGACTGATTTGGTCAAGGACACCTTGGATTGGTTCATGGCGCATGGTTTATTGGCAACGACCTTGGGAACAGGCTTTCTGGCTGCTGCTCTTTCCTCTGTCATGAACAATCTTCCGACAGTCATATTCAACGCGCTGGCAATTGCCGGGACACAGGCAGACGGAGTGTTGCGGGAAGCAATGATCTACGCGAATGTGATCGGGAGCGATTTGGGGCCGAAAATGACGCCGATTGGATCACTGGCCACCTTGCTCTGGTTGCATGTCTTGGGACGCAAAGACGTGACGATTACGTGGGGGCAGTATTTTCGGACGGGGGTTATTTTGACCATACCGACATTGACGTTCACCTTGCTCGGTTTGTATCTGACGTTGGTTTATTTTTCATAGGGAATGAAACGCCTGCTGGTTAATAGTCAGCAGGCGTTTTTCTTTTATCAGACGGCTTGCTGTGGAACAAGCGGAATAGGACAGAACATGGTAGGAAAAAATAGGCGCATCGTACGTAAAAAGGAGGATGTTTCCATGTGGTACGGCTGGCCGATCGAACGCGTACTCATTCTTTTTACTGGATTGGCGTTTGCCCTGATTGCGGTTCAGGTCACACTTTTTCACTCAAGACAAAACTTCCGCCATTGGGCAATGTGGATTCCCGTGCTTGAGCTCCCTGTATTTGCGGTTACTGCTATTGTTTTATCGTTTGTGAATGCGGGATGGCTGCGTTGGGTGTTTGCTTTGATGATGGTAGCCGGCATAGCTGGTGGTTTGTACGGGGCCTATTTGCATACGGTCGGGGTTGGGCAGCGTGTGGGAGGTTATTCACAAAGTCAAAATTTTCTCGTCGGGCCTCCTGTGATTCTTCCTTTACTGATCACGGCAATATCAGCATTAGGGCTTCTTGCGCTGTTTTGGTAAAAATCGTTTTCAAAGGGGTGAGAGGACATGGAAAAGCCTAGACGTTACCCATCCTATGATGTTTGGGACCAGCATACAGAGTGGGATGCTCACACCAGGAAAGTGGTAGGCGCCAGACGAATGCCCGCGATTGCCAATCAATTTTTTACGAAGCCTGAATCCTTGCTCTTGCAGACAGTCGTAGGCGTATTGGTCAATGATCACCGTTTGGAGGTGCTGACCTTTGTAGTAGAGCATCTGGATAATACGACGGCTAGCAACATCGGTGAATCACAACGTAAGGTCGGAGTTCCACCAAAAAAAGCGCTCTACCGCTCGGGCTTGAAAGGGATTGATGCGGAGAGTCATGCCGCTTATGGAACTGATTTTGTTGCGTTGAAGCTAGATCAGCAGGAAGTCGTTCTTCAGCACGTCGCGAATGGGAGCATCCAAAACCAGGAGGCGTGGAAAGACTTTGCTCCCGCAGATTTTTTCAAGCGATTGCTGCATGACACAGTCAGTGCGTACTATTCGCATCCGTTAGTTTGGTCAGATATCGGCTATGGCGGACCCGCTTATCCGCGAGGCTATGTACGGGTGGAAAAAGGATTGACGGACCCATGGGAGGCAAAAGCAAATGACGAGTCATGACCATCATACGATTACTCATCGCCCTACTCCTGTGGATCAAAGAAAATACGCTGATGACGCAGATGTGTGCATCGTAGGTGCTGGAGCGGCAGGAGGCGTACTGGCTTATGAGCTGGCAAAGGCCGGGTTGCGCGTAGTCGTACTGGAAGCAGGGCCGTTTTGGGACCCGCAACACGATTTTGCCAGTGATGAACTGTCGATGCGGAGATTGGCCTGGCAGGAAACGAGGCTGGTAGCAGGCAAAGACCCACTGCGTTTGGGACATAACAACTCAGGACGGGGAATTGGGGGAGGCACCGTGCATTTTACGGGGGTGTTCCTGCGTTTCCACGAGAGTGATTTTAAGACAAAGACCGTAGACGGCGTAGGGGAAGACTGGCCGATTACGTATCAGGACCTTGCCCCGTATTACGACAAGATCGAACGGGAGATTGCGGTCTCAGGTCCGAATCATTTTCCGTGGGGTTCCTTTCAAGGTCCGTATCCGTACCCTGTTCGGGAGCCAATCAGTGCAAATGCCCAACTGTTCCGGGAAGGGTGCGAGAAGCTGGGAATCGAGAGTGTGGTCGCCCCTCTAGCGATTTTATCGGCTCCCTTTGATGGACGTCCACCCTGTATCAATCGTGGCTTTTGCAATCAAGGGTGCATGCCGAATGCTAAGTACAGCGGGTTGATTCATCATATTCCCAAAGCGATAGCGGAGGGGGCAGAGGTACTGTCCGACTGCATGGTGACGGAAATTTTGATGGCTGGCGACCGGGTCAGCGGTGTGGTGTTCAACCATAATGGCTTGACGCACAGGCAAATGGCTCGTGTAGTCATTTTGGCCGGGTTTGTCGTGGAGACACCCCGATTGCTGCTCAGTTCGGCGAATGCTCAGTTTCCGCAAGGGCTGGCGAATTCAAGCGGGTGGGTAGGAAAAGCTATTATGCCTCACTCCAGTCATGATGTATACGGACGTCTCCCGGAGGAAGTGCGATTGTATAAGGGAACACCTGTCCTTGCCTTGACCCAGCATTTTTATGAGACGGACCGGGAACGAGGTTTTGCCCGCGGGTATACATTGAGTGCACACGGGGTACGTCCGGTCGGGATGGCGGCTGCCATTGCTGCCGAGAGGGAAGACGGCTCGTATTTATGGGGAAAACAGCTTCGAGAAACGATGCTGGATTACAATATGTATGCGCGGATCACCTTGGTAGGGGAAGTGCTGCCTCATCCTGATAACAGAGTGACGCTCTCAGGGGAAAAAGATGAATACGGAATGCCGATCCCTACGGTAACGTTCAGTTATCAGGAGAACGACAAACAGCTTTACAAGCATGCCATTGAGCAAATGAACCGGATTATAGAAGCGATGGGGGGGAAGCCGGAGCATGTGGTTTCTGATACCGCTCATCTCATGGGAGGATGCCGGATGGGGAATGACAGAGAAACCTCTGTTGTGAATGAATATGGGCAGTCACATGACATACCTAATCTTTTCATAGCAGGTGCTTCTACATTCGTTACCTCGAGTGGAAGCAACCCGACAAATACAGTCATGGCGCTGGCGGCTCGCACTGCAGACAAGATCATTGAGGCGATGAAAAAGCAGGATGTATAAGCAGGGTTCACATAACTTTTGCGTTCTATCTTCCCCATCATATAAGCCATATAGTATACTGATAAACAGATATGTAAGGCAAAGGTGGGTTCCTTATGGAAATGGATTTGATGCAGGTACTGTTTTTGTCAGAGACTTATAAGCTACTTGGTGACAAGACGCGCTTGACGATCATGGCTCTCCTGCAAGTACAGTCCTTATGTGTCCGTGATCTCGTGGAAATTTTGCAAACTTCCCAGCCTTCTGTTTCCCAGCACTTGGCTAAGTTAAAAACGCATGGTTTGGTCAAAGAGCGCAGGAAAGGACCATGGGTTTATTACTCCGTAAATACGGAATGCAGTCCTGAAGTGAAGCAAATTTTGTCTAACTTGCCGGACATGTCGCCAGTCGTCAAACAAAAATCAGTTGCAAGTGAACCTTCATTTGGCTGATCAGTCGTAAAAAGCGTTGGATCAATTGAGATCCAACGCTTTTTTTAGTTCTTCCTTGTCAAACCCATGGATGACAATTTGCTCGCCGTTTTCCTTTTCAATGTAGGTTACAGGTGTCATGCTGGCGCCTAACTGAATGGCTTCCTGGAAAAAAGCCTCATTTTGACGGATGTCTCTGTCTTCGAAAGCAATGTTGTTTGAAGTCAGCCACATTTTTTCTTCCTGACAAGGACCGCAAGTGACTTGGGTATAGATAATAACCTTGTGAGCCATACAGAATTGCTCCTTTCAAAAGCAGAGTAAAAGCCTTGCTCCTTCCAATATGAATGATCGGTCGAGACAAAGCAAGTAAACAACAGCATGATTTGGAAAAATAAGGATGGATACGCACATAGGGGGCTGTACAAATTATATTCAGTGACGTCGAGGAGGTGAATGTAACGATGCCTAAACAAAACAGAGGTATGGGCCAAGCGAACCAAGCTAGCCAAGCAGCAAACACTGCGACTGAATTCGCAAGCGAAACAAATGCAGCAGAGGTTCGTCGTCAGAACCAACAATCGGCTCAACAAGCTGCACAACGCGCTGCTTCCCAAGGTGCTGCGACTGAATTCGCAAGTGAGACAAATGTTGCGGAAGTTCGCCGTCAAAACCAACAATCGGCTGCACAACAATCTTCTGGCCAAGCTACTGAGTAGGAGCCAGCGGACAAAAGCCCTCGCAATTTGCGGGGGTTTTATTTTTTTACGTAAAGTCTATGCATGGAATGTGGTTTCTATCCCCGCACTTGCAAAAGCGTGGAAGTGGATGATACTGTGATTCGTAAATCAGCCCACCAGGAGGCAAGTGCTCATGATCATTGGAACAGGTGTAGATATTGTAGAAATAGAGCGCATCGCTACTTTGATAAAAAGACAAGAGAGTGCAATCAAACGCTTTTTGACCACAGGTGAACAACAGCTCCTACAGGGAAAGGCAGAGACGAGACAGGCGGAAATGGTTGCCGGCAGATTTGCTGCAAAGGAAGCGGGAGCAAAGGCTCTAGGCACAGGTATTGGTGCTGTACTTAGTTTTTTGGATATGGAAATCCTTCCGAATCATTCGGGCAAGCCCGTCATGACCATAAAGAACGAGGTGTACAGCAAGCTTGATCTCGACCCCGCGCGTGTTCATATTCATGTGAGCATTTCGCATAGCCAAACGCATGCGATTGCGCAAGTCATTGTAGAAGAACGATAGATGTTTGAAAAAACCAATTAACTTGTCTGCATATTGGGACGAGGATGGACATACATTTATATCGCGTAGATCAGGAGGGACTACCTGCTCTTACATAGGAAGGCTAAGTCTGTAGCCAATCCAAGCGATATATCGCCAGCTTCGTAACCATTCGCAACCATTGACACGATATGCGCTGCATGGGCGAGAGACTGACAGATTTCCCAGGAAATAGACAGGGATGCCCTTCTTTGTCGAAAATAATGACAAGGAGGAGTTCATTGAATGAAACGGGTAGCTTTACCACTGGTGTTATTGTTGGTTTTCACCCTGTTCCTCGGCGGTTGTTTCGGTCAGAAAACACCAGAAGATGTGGTGAGCGACCTGAACGGTGCGCTGGGAAAAATGACTGGGTACAAGTCTCAGGCAGTTTTGACCATGCAGACAGGCTCTACCCCCATGGAGTACGATGTTCAGGTCTGGTATGAAAAGCCAACCAACTATCGGGTAGCTCTCACCTCGAAGCAGCGTGGCATTACACAAATCATCTTGCGAAACAATGAAGGAGTCTTCGTACTGACCCCGCATCTGAACAAGAGCTTCCGCTTCCAAAGTGGCTGGCCTGAGAACAACGGACCGTTATATTTATACGAAACGCTAGCCAAGAGCATTATCGATGACACGGAGCGCCAAATGAAGATGGAAGAAAAACAGTATGTATTCGAAGTGAAAGCGAACTACAGCGGCAATCGTTCTTTGACCAAGCAAAAAATTTGGCTGACAGAAGATTTCAAACCGACGCACGCCGAAATTATGGATGCTAGCATGAATCCGCTCGTACGAATTGATTTCACTGATTTTTCGTTCAACCCTATGTTTGACAAAGACGCCTTTGACAAAGAGCGCAACATGACAACGAGCTCGTTGACAACAATCCCAACAATGGCGCAATCAAATGGACAGGTCGTGAAACAACCGAACAGCCAATTCGGTGTCATCGTCCCTACGTATATGCCAGAAGGGGTTACGCAAGCAGATATCGAGCCAGTCACCCGTGATGGAGAGAGAAAAGTTATCTTAACCTACAAAGGGACCTACAACTACAAGGTAATCGAAGGGCGCCCGACAGCAGCATCCGTATCGTATGAGCAAGGCATGCCTGTGAACCTCGGCTTTACGGTTGGTGTGCTCGCGCAGACAGGTGAAAACCAGCGGCTTCTGACGTGGGAGCTCGACGGCATCGAATATACAATCGCGGGGGATCTGCCTGAGGAAGAAATGGTGAATGTCGCACAGTCGACATATGGTCTTAGCGCAAAATAAAAGCGTGGGAGAGGGGACGGTGAATGCCGTCCTCTTTTGTTTTTGCTTTAGAATGTAGCTGCTGTGGAGGGGAAGAAGCGCATCTCCAGTCTACGCTTCGGCCTACGCCCTGCAAGGGGTTAGACTGTCCGCTCCGGATTGAATGTCGGGAGCGCTTCAAACGTAGAAGTTTCGATGAAGTAGTTCATAAGTGAAGCTGAAATTCCCCGACATTCAATCCTACGCTCAGGTGGGCTCCAGAGGCGCTTGGACTGGAAATGCACTTCTTCCCAAGCGGCTTTGTTCTACTACTAAGAAAAATATCCCCTGTTGATACTCAAAGGATAATCTTCCTAAGTTTTAAAGGGAGCGATGAATCCAAAAAGCTGGCGAAAAGAAAAAGCACAGGGCTCGCAGACCTTGACAATGCCTTCCCAGTTGGAACTCTAAAAAGGGGACCACGCTTGTCGAACACTTCTTCTTTGAGAAACTTCTGCCCGTAGGGTGGCTTTGGCTCGACGGTCCCCTTTTTGGAGTGGAGACGGACAGTCAATCATCCGCGCTGGCGTGTCAGAGTCGAAGAGAACTGTGCTTTTTCTTTTCCTCCACCATGTTGACTCAAACCAGAATGCCCTCCATAGTTTTTTACGATTTTCCCTCAAGTTTTCCTTTTTTCTCAAACGGGAATCTAAAAATACCCATGTACACTTGGTCTTGTACCACAGAACAAGCACACTACACGAGCAAAGACGAAAGGGTTGAGTGTATATGTTTAGCAAAACGAAAATGGGAATGCTGATGGGAACGATGGCAGTGGTTCTGAGTCTGGGTAGCATAGGCGGAGCAATGGCAGCCGATTCAGCAAAACCAACTTCATTGAATAAACCCGCTGAAGTAAAATTCAAAACTGGCAAGATGGGCCACCACGGTGGAGTGGGCTTCAAAGAAAATACAGAGCTGCTCTCGCTGTTAAAGCTGGATGCTGACAAGCTGAAAGAAGAGCTTGCGGCAGGGAAAACACTTGCAGCGATTGCACAAGCCCAAGGAGTTGACACCGCAGATGTCGTGGCACTTCTAGTTGACCAGCAAGAGGCCAAACTGAAGGAAGCAGTAGCGGCAGGCAAGCTGACGCAGGAGCAGGCAGATAAGCTGTCTGAAAATCTGAACGATCGCGTAAAAGAACAGGTAGAAAACACCAAACCAGATAAAGGCTTCGGCAGAGGAGGCTTCATCGGTGGCTTCGAGAAAAACGAAGAGCTGCTGTCCCTCTTGAAGCTGGATGCCGATAAACTCCAAGAAGAGCTGAAAGCGGACAAATCGCTGGCTGCCATCGCAGAAGCCCAAGGCGTATCTGTGGATGATCTGGTAGTGCTGTTGGTGAAACAACAGGAAGCTAAGCTGAAAGAAGCGGTAACCGCCGGGAAGCTGACACAGGAACAAGCCGACAAAATGAATGAGAACGCCAGTGAGCGGGTAAAAGAAATGGTGCAAAACACGCATCACGGACGCGGACCGGGTAAAGGAATGGGCATTGAGAAAAATGAAGAACTGCTGTCCCTCCTCAAGCTGGATGCAGACAAGCTGAAGGAAGAGCAAAAAGCAGGAAAATCGTTGGCGACCATCGCCAAGGAGCAAGGCGTTGAAGTGGATGACCTCATCGAGCTCTTGGTAGGTCAGCACGAAGCCAAGCTGAAAGAAGCAGTAGAGGCAGGCAAGCTGACACAGGAGCAAGCAGACAAACGCAGCGAGGAATTGACAGCGATGGTGCAAAAGATGGTGGACGGCAGCTTTGAAAAAGTTGTTTTCCCAAGACATGAAAAAGAGGAAAAAGACCAGGAGCAAACCATGTAGAAAAGTCAGCAGGTGGGAGCTAATCCCATCTGCTTTTCTATTTTCTCGGGATTGGCCGATGAGGGTCGATTTGTACATAAAAACCAACGTGCGAATGAGGTGAAAGGACAATCCGCGAATTGACACACAGCGGGAAAACACGATACATTCAGAGTAACTTATTGAATGAGGTGGCATGCTTTACATGAAGAAACCGTCTAACGAAGTTTTGTACCAGGAAGCATCGACCTACAAAGACATGCTCCTGCGAAAAAGCTGGAAAATGCGCATTAACGAGACAGTCATGTTTGTGCTGGGAATGATGATTCTCTCTCAATTTTTCCCGACCAATGACACGAGATTCAAGGTGCTTGTTTTTGCCATTGCCATTGCTGTTGTGGGATTGTCTCCGTTTCTGTACAAATCGGTTTTGCGTCCAGTGTACAAGCTGACCAAGACCCACCTGATTATATCCATGTCAGGACAGGAAAAGAGCTACCCGCTGTCTGAAGTCGAGCAAATTTATGAAGGCCGCCACTTTTATCGTGTAGGCGGCAAAAAGGAATCATTGATGGTTTCCAGGCAATTTCTCAGTCATTTAAATGAACGCTTGTTTTACTATAAAAAAGGGAACAAGAGGAGATAGGAATGAAATCGTTTTGTCGTGACACTTGGGTAGAGGTTGATTTGGATGCCATCCGGGCGAACCTCGAGGCATTCAAACGCCATTTGCCAGAAAAAACGGGTATTATGGCTGTTGTGAAAGCAGACGGGTATGGTCATGGCGCTGTCCATGTCGGAAAAGAAGCCTTGGCGAGCGGTGCAGATTCACTTGCAGTCGCATTGCTCGATGAAGCGCTTATTTTGCGGAGGGCAGGGATCACAGCGCCGATTTTAGTGTTGGGATACACACCTGTCGAATCCATTGTCACCGCAAGCGAGCTGGAAGTGCAGTTAACCGCTTACAGCGTCGAATGGATCACGGAAGCGAACGCCATCCTTCAAAAAAATGATCACAAGCCTGTCGGGATTCATGTGAAGACCGATACGGGGATGGGACGTTTGGGTGTTCGAACAAAGGAAGATTTGCTTGCGGTTGTAAGTGCTCTTGAAGAATGCTCTAAGCTTGAGTGGACAGGCATTTTTACGCATTTTGCCTGCGCGGATGAACCAGATACGACCCATGTGCGACGACAACACGACTTGTTTCAATCCTTTTTGCAAGCATTGCGTGAAGCAAATAAAGCATTGCCGACCGTTCATTGCTGCAATACGGCTGCGGCTATCGCATTTCCCGATTGGGGGTATGATACGATTCGTTTAGGCATAGGTTTATACGGATTGTATCCTTCTTTGTACATGAAAGAACGTGCGGATGTCATACTTGCTCCCGCCTTGGCGCTCAAGACCAAAATTGCCCACGTGAAGAAGGCAGATGAGCCATTCACGGTCAGCTATGGTGCTACATATTCAGCACAGCCTGACGAGTGGATTGCAACACTGCCGATCGGATACGCAGATGGCTATTCTCGCCTTTTGTCCAATCGCGGTGAGGTGTTGTACAATGGATCACGCTACCCGATTGCAGGCAGAGTTTGCATGGACCAAATCATGGTCAGCCTGAAGTCGACAGAAGCAGCGGTCAATGATGAGGTCGTCTTGTATGGCAAGCAAGGGGACGAGGAAATCACCTTGGATGAAATTGCCGATTTGCTGGGAACAATCAATTACGAGGTTCCTTGTATGCTGAATTACCGAATTCCGCGCCTCTATTTGCGCGACCAGAAAGTAACGGACGTATTTCACCCATTGACGATGAAGCACTCGTCTTCGTGAAAATGTAAATAACTAGCAGGGAAAATTAGCAGGAATTTTCCCGTGGAACACGAATACTAGTTAAGCGAAAAAGCTGGCTTTTTTGGGTAAACGAAGTCTTCACCTGCACCTTTGGATTGCTTACACTCACGTTTCTCACCGAAAAAGCGCACAGTAGGTATATTTTTGCAATGGATTCGACATAATGGTATTGTTCATATTGGCTGTTCTTTCTAGAACCAGCATAGCGGATGGAAGTTACGGTCATGGTTGGAGGTGGATTTGTCTTGTCGAAGTCAAACACGAAACGCATCATGATCAGCTTGCCACAACACTTGCTTCAGGAAGTGGATGGCGTTATTCAAAAGGAAAAATCCAATCGCAGCGAGTTTATTCGTCAAGCGATGCATTTGTATTTGAAAGAGCGAAAAAAACGTACAATCCGTGAGACCATGCAAAAAGGGTACATGGAGATGGCGAAGATCAATCTGAATATGGCATCGGAGGCTTTTGGCGCTGAAGAAGAGGCTGACCATACTCTTGTCCGCTTAGTTAGCGGGGTGTGACTGGTGATTGTCAAACGTGGCGATGTGTTTTTCGCGGACCTGTCCCCGGTCGTTGGCTCTGAGCAAGGAGGCGTACGGCCTGTTTTAGTCATTCAAAACGACATTGGAAATCGATTTAGTCCGACGGTCATCGTCGCAGCCATTACGGCGCAGATTCAAAAGGCGAAGCTGCCTACGCATGTGGAAATTGACGCAAAAACTTATGGATTTGATCGTGACTCCGTTATTCTGTTGGAACAAATACGAACCATTGACAAACAACGTCTCACTGATAAAATTACGCATCTCGATGACGAGATGATGGATCGGGTTAATGAATCCTTGCAAATCAGCTTAGGACTCATTGACTTTTAACATGTGAAAAAAGATCAGACGATTTGATAGGAAAAGCCACTTGAGTGAAGCAAGTGGTTTTTTGCTGTCAGATTTGCAGGGATTTCGTAGGTGCATATCGAACTGTTCGAAAAGAGAACATAAGACAAAATGTGACACAATATGATTTATTTTTCGAGGTAGAGAAAAAACTCATTTCTACCTACCAAGCGAGGCGGAAGGGGTTTTTTTGGTTGTGGCAGACTATTCTCCTGAGACAATCAATATAGAACAAGAATCAGACATCGTGACGGCGCGGCAGGTAGGACGAAATATGTCGAAGCTGTTTGGCTTTGGCACGATCACGCAGTCCCGCATCGCCACGTCAATCTCTGAATTGGCTCGCAACATTTATTTGTATGCGGGAACGGGGACGATCACCATTTCGCCGGTTGAGCGCGAAGGAGTGATCGGCTTGCAAATAACAGCAAATGACAGCGGTCCAGGGATTCCTGATATTCGTCAGGCGTTAGATGATGGCTATTCGACTTCGGGTGCCCTCGGGGCCGGATTGCCGGGTGTCAAGCGCATGATGGATGAATTTGAGATCCACAGTACCCTGGGAGAAGGGACGCGTGTCATAGTTGTGAAGTGGAGCGATTAAGCAAGGGAGGAATGAGATAGATGGTAACCCGGAGCTTCCGAGAAGAGTATGTAAAAATTCTTCGGGATTACCTGAGTGCTCAAGGTGAAGACCAGCTTTACGGAGCCCAGCAGTTGGGCAAATGGATGCTTTCTCGAGATATTTCGCCAGAAGAAATTACTGATTTGCATGCGCAAGCGCTTGAGCAGCTCGGGGAAGTGCCAGAGTTTGTGCGCTCCTCCTTCTCCATTTTGACAGAGGTCATGATTGAATATGGGAACGAGCACCGATCCGTAAATAGCTGGCGCAATCGGCATCAGCAGATGGAATCAGAAATAGCCGTGGCGAAAGCGATGCAGCAATCACTTTTGCCAAGTGAGGTTCCAGTCTATCCAGAACTGGAGATTGGCGTAGTTAGCATTGCCGCGAAACAAATCTCGGGCGACTATTACGACTTCATTGAACAAACCGAAGGACGTTTCGGCGTCGCCATTGCAGACATTACCGGAAAAGGAATGCCTGCTGCGATGTGTATGTCGATGGTGAAATATGCGATAGACAGCCTTGGACAAATGGAGCTGGGTCCCGATGAAATGCTGCACCATTTAAACCGGATCGTGGGAAGAAATATTGATCCGAGCATGTTTGTGACGATGCTGTTTGGCAGTTACGACTCGAAGGAACACTGTTTCCGTTATGCCATGGCAGGACATGAACCAGGATTTTTGTACAGGTCGGCAGAAGGAAAGTTTTACGATCTCGAGGGGCGAGGGAATGCACTCGGTTTATGCCCAAACAGTGAATACGCTGTTCAGGAGATTCATTTGGAAATAAATGATGTTCTGATTCTTCTGACGGATGGTGTAACAGAATGCAAAAATAACCGATATTATTTGCAAAGGGAAGAGCTTGTACACCATTTGCAAAAAGAAGTGGGAAATTCTGCCCAAAAGATGGCAAACGGCCTGTACAATAGACTTCTTCTGCTCTCCCAGTTTGACCTGCTGGATGATTACACCATGATTGTACTTCGAAGAACCTAAGCAACGTACGGGGGGTAGACGCAGATGGACCTGCTAATTAAGACAACGAGCCTTGAAACTGAGTACCGAGTGGTCCTTGGTGGAGATATTGATGCATTTACAGCACCGAAAGTAAAGGAAACACTCCTATCACTCGTCACCAAGCCGGATATCAATCGCATTACGGTTGATTTGGAAGCAGTAGAATACATGGACAGTACCGGAATCGGAATTTTCATCGGGATTATGAAAGAGTGCATTCAACGAAATCGTACATTTGAGGTGCACAAATTGTCTCCGCGTGTGGAAAGGCTATTTCGCATCACTGGCTTATACGATCATATTGCCATCCGCAAAGGAGAGAGCGAGTAATGGGTCAAAATCGACCTCAGACAGACGTGATTCAATTGACTTTGCCAAGCAAGGCGGAGTATTTGGGAGTAGCACGTCTGACTGTATCCGGTATAGCCAACCGTATGGGCTTTTCTTATGATGAGATTGAGGATATCAAGCTTGCCGTCGGAGAAGCATGCACGAATGTAGTAAGACATGCATACAAGGAAACAGAGAATCCTTCCTCCATTCATATCCAATGCCATGTTTATGAAGATCGATTGGTAATCGAGGTAAGCGATCAGGGCGTTGGGTTTTCAAATGAGCTCATTGCTGAGCAACTGACGCCGATTTATGCGGGGAAAAACCTTGAGGATTTGGATGAAGGGGGGCTCGGGCTCTATCTCATCCACACGCTTATGGATGAGGTGGAGATTCGCTCTGAGTCAGGAGTAGTAGTCTCCATGACCAAGTATGTTCGGCAGGATGGGGTGGCTGGCAATGACTGGACAGACTCGGAAGCAGAAATATAGTCCAGAGGAGTTGAAGGAGCTCATCCACCTGTATGGTGAAACAAAAGATCCAGCGATACAGGAACAACTGGTGAGGGCCTATACTCCTCTTGTGGAATCGTTAGCGAAGAAGTTTGTTCGCGGACAAGTCATGTATGAAGACCTCGTGCAAGTCGGATTAATCGGCTTGCTTGCTTCCTTTCGCCGGTTCGACCCTAGCTTTGAGCGGACATTTGAGAGCTTTGCCATCCCGACTATCGTGGGGGAGATTAAGCGTTATATTCGGGACAAGACATGGAGTGTCTATGTTCCGCGCAGGGTAAAGGAACTGAGCCCGAAGATCAAAAGAGTGGTCGACGAGCTCACGATCAAGCTGCAGCGCTCTCCCCAAATTGCAGACATTGCCAACAGCCTCGGAGTTACAGAGGAAGCGATTCTAGAGACATTGGAGATGGGGCGCAGCTACCATTCTCTCTCTATGGACAGCGAGCTGGAAGCGGATCTGGACGGCAACACCATTTCTTTACTCGACCTAGTCGGGACGACGGAAGAAGGGTACGGAGCAGTCGAGCAGAATCTGATGCTGGAGCGGGCCCTGCAAATTTTGGATCACCGTGAAAAAGAAATCATTCAATTAACTTTTTATCAAAATTTGAGTCAGAAGCAAGCTGGGGACATCATGGGGATGTCGCAGATGCATATTTCCCGCCTTCAACGCAGGGCGTTGGGCAAGCTGAGAGAAGCATTGAAAGTGGAACAGCTGGAAACCGCAACGTAGAGGGGCCAAGTGGCTCCTCTTTTTTCTTCCCTTTTTCCAGTCCTTGTTAGCAAATGTGGTACAATAAACGACGAAGAATGAGCGCAGGAGGACAGGTATGGAGCTTACGTTGATGATCCAGACAATCGCCCAAGATACGGGTGTCAAACCTCACCAGGTGGAGCGCACGGTTGCCCTCCTGGATGAAGGAAACACGGTTCCTTTTATTGCCCGCTACCGCAAAGAAATGACGGGGCAGCTAGATGAAACACAAATTCGAGCGATTGAGGAACGCGTTCGCTATTTACGCAACCTGTCAGTGCGGAAGGAAGAAGTTGTTCGACTCATCGATGAGCAAGGCAAGCTGACGGACGAGCTGCGCACAGCTATTGAGCGTGCGACAAAGCTGCAAGAGGTAGAGGACCTGTACCGCCCTTACCGCCAAAAACGCCGCACACGAGCAACCATGGCCAAGGAGAAGGGACTAGAGCCACTTGCCAACTACCTCATGAGCTTACCGAAAACCGGGAATCCAGAAGAAGAAGCAAAAACATATATCAACCCGGAGAAAGGCGTCGAGACGACTGAGCAAGCTCTGCAAGGCGCAATGGACATCGTGGCGGAAGTTCTGTCTGATGACCCAGAAATTCGCCAGTGGGTTCGCCAGCGATCCGTGCAAAAAGGATTGCTTCTGACGGAGCAGAAAGCCGAAGAAGCAGACGAGAAAAATGTATACCAAATGTATTACGCATATAGTGAGCCTCTAAAAAAGGTCGTTCCGCATCGGGTACTGGCCATCAATCGGGGAGAAAACGAAGGTATTTTGAAGGTTTCTATTGAAGCCCCAGTCGCAGAGATTTTGGCTTGGATGCAAAAACGCACCATTCCGCGTGATACAGTTGTCCGCGATCTGCTGACATTGACAGTCGAGGACGCGTATAAACGTCTGATTGCCCCTTCTATTGAACGAGAGGTACGCGCCGAGCTGACAGAGGCAGCCGAGGAACGTGCTATTCACATCTTTGCAGAAAACCTGCGCAATTTGCTGCTTCAACCGCCTGTAAAAGGCAAAGTCGTACTTGGGGTAGATCCGGCGTTTCGGACGGGCTGTAAGCTCGCCGTTGTAGACGAAACCGGCAAACTTCTGGAGGTTGCCGTCGTTTATCCAACCCCTCCGGCCAATAAAGTGGCAGAAGCTACAGTGAAAGTGAAGCAGTTGATCGAAACCTATGGAGTTACGGTTGTCGCGATTGGGAACGGTACAGCTTCGCGTGAGACAGAACAGTTCATTGCCACGCTGCTAAAAGAGCTGAAGCGAGAGGTGATGTACATCATCGTGAACGAGGCAGGTGCATCCGTGTATTCTGCATCGGCCTTGGCCAAGGAAGAATTCCCGGATCTGGATGTAGCAGAGCGAAGTGCGGCCTCAATCGCGCGACGTTTGCAAGACCCGCTCGCTGAGTTGGTCAAAATCGATCCAAAGTCCGTCGGGGTCGGTCAGTACCAGCACGATGTTTCCCAATCGAGACTGGCAGACAGCTTGCAGTTTGTAGTTGAGTCAGCGGTAAACCATGTCGGGGTAGATGTGAATACCGCTTCTCCTTCTCTGTTGCAGTATGTATCAGGGATCAGCCGCCAAGTGGCGGGGAATATCGTGAAAAAACGGGACGAGATCGGGAAGTTCACGGAGCGCTCCCAGTTGAAGGCGGTTCCGCGCTTAGGTGCTAAAACGTACGAGCAGTGTATCGGGTTTCTCCGCGTGATGGATGGAGCGAATCCACTGGATAAAACACCGATTCACCCGGAATCGTACGAGGCGACCCACCAGCTGTTGTCGATGCTGGGGATTAGCGCTCAGGAGATCGGCAGTGAGAACTGCAAGGAACGCTTGCAGTCTTTGGATGTAAAGGAGACCGCTTCGAAGCTCGGGATTGGCGAGCCAACACTGCAAGACATTGTAGACAGTCTCTTGCGTCCTGGTCGCGACCCGCGTGACGAGCTGCCAAAACCACTCCTGCGAAGTGATGTCCTCCAGCTGTCTGATCTCAGTGTGGGCATGAAGCTGCAAGGTACTGTGCGCAACGTGGTCGATTTCGGAGCGTTTGTGGATATCGGTCTGAAAAACGACGGACTCGTGCACATTTCCCGGTTGAAGAAGGGCTTTGTGAAACATCCACTTGAAGTCGTGACTGTTGGCGATATCGTAGATGTATGGGTAGTAGAAATTGATGAGAAGCGTCAACGTGTAGGGATGACCATGATCGCGCCAACGGAAGGATAAAAATGAACTAAAAGGCGGCCTCCTGTCAGTCAGGGCGGCCGCCATTTTTTTCTAAATATAAGAACCAGCAACTGTTGAGCACACGAATTTGGCGAACGTCCTTCCCATTAAAGGCACGTTGCAACTGCCTGCGCATCCATTGTGGCATGAAAGTACCTCCTGGAGATATTCGTCTATAGGCAATGTATGCGCCAAGACGAGCAGGAGGTGCCTAGAATTTTTATTTTACTCTTCTTCTTCGTGCAAATACTCCAATTGGGCTTGCAAGGCACGGATCTCTGTCAATAAAGAGATGAGTGGATACTCGGTCTCTTGTAGGGCAGCGAAACGTCGCTCCAGACCACTGACGTACTCCAAACCATCTACGATCGAAAGCCCGCTCTCTAACCGTTCCACATCCGCACAGTCTGCCAGAACCGTAGGTAATTCCGGGCGCTCTGTGATCGTCAATTTGTCAATTTCCTTGTAAAGACGTTTCAATAGAGCGATTAATTGATACATATGTGTTTCGGGCAACGAGACAAACTGTAGTCCGTCACTGGACTGCAACAACAAATAGCGCATGAGCTCCTCCACCATTCTGTTTACCGTTTAGATATGACCGTTTAATAAACGGACATAACCGTTTATTTGCACTCAGTGTAGCCTATCTGTCTGGCACTTTTCAACTGGAACTGCTATGGTGAAAGAAAGGAAGCGGAGGAGATGGGATGACCGATACGGAACTGCAAATGCTGGTAGAGCAAATATCCAGTGAATTTTTTGCCAAGCCCTTTCGCCATCAGGCCCGCTTTAACAGCAGATTGCGTACGACTGGCGGAAGGTACTTGCTGCGCTCGCATGACATTGAATTGAATCCGAAGCATTTGCAGGAGCATGGTGTGGAGGAATTGATTGCGATCATTAAGCATGAGCTTTGCCATTATCATTTGCACATAGAAAAGCGCGGGTATCGTCACGCTGATCGGGATTTTCAACTGCTTCTGCGTCAAGTGGGGGGAAGCCGATACTGCCAACAGGTAGGAAACGGCCGGACGACCCTGCCCTATCGCTACGAGCTGGTTTGCAAGGAATGTGGCATGAGCTACAAACGCAAACGAAAGATGAACCCGAGCCGCTACCGTTGCGGGCGCTGCAAAGGAAAGCTGCTGCTGCGCGAGTTAACGACGTAAAGAGTCAGAGGTGGTTGGCTTTCTTGCGCGTCTTTTGACAGCAGGGGTATAATGAACAGACGAAAAATGTTTTCCGCGAAGGAAAAGGAGCGTTTGAAGTGGCACACGACGAATTTTCCCTGATCCGACAATGGACGAGTCGTTCTGCGGGGCAGGAAGGGAACGGCTTGACCGTCGGGATAGGGGATGATGCCGCTGTCTTCTCCCCTGCGCCAGAAATGGAAGTCGTGGCCTGCTGCGATGCGATGGTGGAGACGGTTCATTTTTTGAAGAAAACGATGAATCCTAGTGATATCGGATATAAGGCTGTTATCAGCAATGTGAGCGATGTTGCAGCGATGGGCGGGGTTGCCCGGTATGCGCTTGTCAGTATCGCGGTAAGTCCGCAATGGACGCCTGACGATTGCCAGCAAATCTATGAAGGTATTTACGAGGCTTGTCAGGCATATGGAGTTCGTGTCATTGGTGGCGATACTGTTTCTGCGCCTGATGCGCTACACCTGAGTGTTACCGTATTGGGCGAGGTGGAAAAAGGGCGTGCCATTCGTCGTTCACAGGCAAAGCCTGGTCAGCTTGTTTTTGTTACAGGGCATGTCGGAACTTCTGCAGCAGGACTACATCTTCTCCTGCAAGGCGAGACTGCTGAAAGGGGCGTCTCTTTACCTTGGGAGACATTGATGGATGCCCACCAGCGTCCCGTTGCCCAAATAAAGGCGGGCAGACTGCTGCTAGAATCAGGGGCATGCAGTGCGTTGAATGATGTAAGTGATGGACTTGCCTCAGAGCTGTGGGAGATTGCCGAGGCCAGTGGCGTATCGATTTTGGTCGATGCTGCATCGGTACCGATCCATGACGAAGTTCGGGAGTATGCACGGCACGTAGAAAAAGATCCGCTGGAATGGGCTTTTTATGGCGGTGAAGATTATCAATTGGTCGGAACGCTTGCGAGAAGTCACTACGAAGCCGTAAGCAAGCAATTTGCCGCTAGTGGTGTAACGTTTACTGTCATCGGTGAAGTGGTAGGGAAAAGGCATGAACCAGAATTGATGCTTCAGCGCGATGATCAACAGCTCCCGTTGCCAAAAGCGGGATTCAACCATTTTAGGAGTGGATGAAAGACATGAGCTATACATGGAGGCTCACGGGAGCGCAGGAGACGCAGCGCTTTGCCGAGCAACTGGCAGGTCTGCTTGAACCAGGTGACTTCCTTGCGATGGAGGGGGATCTGGGAGCGGGCAAGACGACTTTTACCCAGGGGTTGGCCAAAGGACTAGGAGTCCGACAAGTAGTGAACAGTCCGACCTTTACCATCATAAAAGAATATCAGGGGCGCTTGCCGCTTTATCATATGGATGTCTACCGGGTAGGCGATGATCCAGGCTCTCTTGGTCTGGACGATTACTTTTTTGGAGAAGGTGTCTGTGTCGTAGAGTGGGCCTCTTTGATCGAGGATGTCCTGCCGACAGATCGGATGACCGTCTTCCTGCGTAGAGAAGGGGAGGAACAGCGGATGATCGAGCTGGTTCCTCAAGGGAATCGTTATGTGAAATTGTGTGAGGAGTTTGATTTTGATGCGCGTACTGGCGATTGATACATCGAATCTGGTGCTAAGTGTAGCTGTAGTAGAGGAAGAGCGGGTCTTGGCCGAAATGACGACGAACCAGCAAAAAAACCATTCCGTGCGTCTGATGGACTGCGTCAGTGAACTGCTCGATGCAACAGGAACAGCGCCAGAGGATCTCAGCGGCTTCGGGGTGGCAAACGGACCGGGCTCCTACACGGGCGTGAGAATCGGTGTTGCCTCTGCAAAAAGCATGGCTTGGTCACTGAATGTGCCAGTCATCGGTGTATCCAGTCTGGAGGTAATCGCCATGAATGCCACTGGCTTCTCTGGATTGATTGTACCGCTGTTCGATGCGCGCAGAGGTCAAGTGTATACCGGCTGTTATCGTTCCGATGGTATGGATGCGGTGCGGGCGCAGTCCACAGAACAAATCATCCTGTTGAGAGAATGGCTGCCACTGTTGCGAGACCTGGCGCAAGGAGAGCCGATCTTGTTCTTGGGTGAAGATGTCAGGCTGCATCGAGAGACGATTGTGCAAGAGCTCGGGAATCAGGCGCAATTTGCTTCTCCAGCGTTCAATCACCCACGTGCTGCCCATATCGGCTATGTGGCACTACGCAAGCTTCAAGACGGCGGAAATGCGCATGAACTGGTCCCGGAGTATTTGCAACTGGCAGAAGCAGAAGCGAAGTGGCTTGCCCAAAAGCAGGCGGGGGCCGTAAAGGAGTAAAAGCATGAGTCAACCAATCGATTTGGAATATCGTTATATGACGATGCAGGACGTTGGGGCTGTGGCAGAGCTGGAGCGCTTGGCTTTTACAACTCCATGGCCGCATGATGCATTTGTCAACGAGCTGACGAGAAATCCAAATGCACGCTATGTAGTCGTCGTTCACCAAAATCGGGTTATCGCTTATTGCGGCATGTGGATCGTGATCGATGAGGCACATATTACCAATATCGCCGTCCATCCATTATATCGTGGAAAGAAGGTTGGATTGGCGCTGATGATCAAAATGATGGGTGTTGCCAAGATGCAGGGTGCCCATAGCATGACGCTGGAAGTTCGACCTTCGAACACAGTCGCGCGGAACATGTATATCAAGCTCGGCTTTAAAGAGCATGGGCGCCGCAAGGGATATTATTCGGATAACAATGAGGACGCAATCATTATGTGGGTGACATTGTAATGAAAAAGACGTATACGTCGCGCTACGAGAAGCGCATACAGCAAAAATACGAAGCACATAGGGAATCAGGTGCTCCCACTTATATTTTAGGAATTGAAACTAGCTGCGACGAGACATCGGCTGCTGTCATCCGTGATGGCCGAGAGGTGCTGTCAAACGTCATTGCTTCCCAAGCCGATATCCATAAAAGGTTTGGTGGAGTCGTGCCGGAGGTGGCTTCTCGCAGACATGTGGAGAATATTACGCTTACCATCGAAGAGGCTCTGACCGAGGCTGGAAAAACATTGAATGACATCCAGGCAATTGCGGTGACGTACGGGCCTGGGCTTGTCGGGGCACTATTAGTTGGCGTGGCAGCAGCAAAAGCCATTTCCATGGCCAGAGGCATCCCTCTAATCGGAGTGCACCATATCGCGGGTCATATCTACGCGAATCGTCTGGTGCAAGAAATGGAGTTTCCGCTGATTGCGCTCGTCGTATCGGGCGGGCATACGGAGCTTGTCTGGATGAAGGAGCACGGTCAGTTCGAGATTTTGGGGGAAACGCGAGATGATGCTGCAGGGGAAGCGTACGACAAAGTAGCGCGAGCGCTGAATATGCCGTATCCAGGTGGACCTCATATTGATCGTCTCGCACATGAAGGGGAGGCAAATGTACCGCTCCCTCGTTCATGGCTGGAGCCAGATTCCTACGATTTCAGCTTCAGTGGCTTGAAGTCAGCTGTGCTCAATACCTTGCACAATGCAGCTCAGCGAGGAGAGACGATCGAACCGGCGAATCTGGCTGCGAGCTTCCAAGACTCTGTAACAGAGGTGCTCGTAGAAAAGACGATTCGGGCAGCTCGTTCGCATGGAGCGAAGCAGGTATTGCTGGCTGGGGGCGTTGCGGCGAATCGTGGACTGCGTGAGAGACTGCAAGCAAGATGCGAGGCAGAAGGAATTCCTCTCGTGATCCCTCCGTTCTCGTTATGCACAGACAACGCTGCGATGATTGCGGCGGCAGGCTTTATCAAGTATGAAAAAGGACAGTTTGAAGGGCTTGATTTGAACGGAGTCCCAAGCTTGTCGCTTTCTGAGCAATAGAGTGAATGAGTGAAAAGCATCTCTGAAGTTGAATCAGAGATGCTTTTTTTGTTTGAGTCAATGAGTAACAGTAGTGGGGGGAAGAAGCGCATTTCCAGTCTACGCTTCGGCCTACGCCCTGCAAGGGGTTAGACTATCCGCTCCGGATTGAATGTCGGGAGCGCTTCAAACGTAGAAGTTTCGATGAAGTAGTTCATAAGTGAAGCTGAAATTCCCCGACATTCAATCCTACGCTGAGGTGGGCTCCAGAGGCGCTTGGACTGGAAATACGCTTCTTCTTACGGGACTTTGATCAACATTTGAATACAATCCAAACCCAAAAATACTGAGAGACCATCCAAGATGGATAGTCCCCCAAACAGATTCCTTACTTGCCACCCTTCACTTTTGCAAAATAAGGTGCTGCTTTTTCACCTAATTCTTTAAACTGCTTCAATTCCTCCGCAGTAAACTGTTCTTCATGTACGACTCCATTTTTATCCGTAACCTTCATTTTCATATCAATGATTTGCTTCATAATCGCAAAAAACTTCTCGAATTCCACTGCCGAGAGCTTCCTCTTGCTTCATGCAAGAAGCCCTTCATGGGGGCCCCTCCAGAACGTATTACACCCCTATATTCGCTAACAGAGGCAAAAAGGTTCAGTTGTTTTCGTTTATTTCACTATGTTTATCCACATCATAGGATAACTTTCTGGATTGTTCACATGTACTCCTGTGAATACTGGTGATAACACGAGAAAATGACCGGGAAAACCGCATATACTCTGTGGATTGTTCTGTGGAAAATGTGGATAAAAAAGTCGAGTTATCAACAGGAGGGAGACTCGTGAGGAAGAAACTCGCGCTGATTTGCTTATCATTCCTGATATTGTTTCTAGCTACAAATATAGGAAAACCGTTGATAGCAAAGGAAAAACAACAGGTCATCATGCTGTTTGTGGAGGGGATGTCGTTTCATGATCTGGAGCAGCTCAAAAAGTTATCTATTGTGGATAAATGGTTGGATGGTGCAGGAGCTGGGGCTCTTTCCATAAGAACACCCGGATCGCGCACAGCCGCAAACGGCTACTTGCTTATGGGGAGCGGCGGTCAAGCGCTTTACTCTGATAAGAGTGGGACAGGCTATCATCCGTATGAAGTGCTCTCGTCCAGGGAAACAGCCGGTGAACGGGCGCAAGAGCTAGGCAGTGATCAGGCGCAGGAGGTGGCGCGCTCCTCGATCAATTTTCCGGGAATTTTCCGGCTCTTGGCAGATAATCGGGAGAAACCATATTCTGCGCAAATTGGGCTCCTTGGTACCGTGCTTGCAGCAAATAATATTCAGGTCGCTTTATACGGAAACGGTGACTATGAGGATATCCGACAGAGACATGCCGTTCTGTTTGCGATGGATCAGGAAGGAAGGGTTCCGACAGGGGACATTTCGGCAAAAAGTATGGAGCTCCTTCGTGGCTATCCATACGGGATCAAGACAAACTACACGTACCTGCTTGAGAAAATCCACCACGAGCGTCAAGCGGGCTTGATCATTGCTCAACTCTCAGATTTATCCCGGTTATACCAGTTGAGTATGGATATGGACACAGGTCAGTTTACCCGGCAATATCAGCGCGTTTTGCGAGACTTGTCCCTTTTCCTTGACCAACTCCTTGTGGAACTTAAACAACACCAGCGCATTGTATTGGCATCGCCAGCCGTCAATCATGTGGCGACAAAAGAAAAGGCTCTCTTAACTCCCGTTTTAATCTGGGGAGAAAAAGAGAGTGGAGTTTTGACATCGGCTACCACGAGGCAGTCGGGATTAGTCAGTGGACTCGATATGGTACCAACCGTACTGTCTTGGCTGGATGTACCCGTACCAAAAGGGCTGGCTGGTCATGTCATACGAATCGAAAAAGGGAATGGTCTCACTGCCATACAGAATCAGGTAGGCGAAATTCACCATACATATGCGACACGGTCAGCAGTGCTCTATACCTATGTCATGCTGCAGATTGTCATTGTAGGGTGTGCGGTAGTTCTCTGGTGGTTTGGGCGGAAGAGAGAAGGGGCAGGACTTTTGCGGCTTCGCAGAGGAATACGTCTCGCGCTGCTGGCTTTATTGTGGTTTCCTGCATTGCTTTTGGCAGAGAGCCTGCTCGACTGGCAGGTTTCAAGCGCGGTTGTCTTGGGGGGACTCATCATGACTGCCTTGATCGCGGCTTTTTGGCAGGAAGCCCATGCTCTCCCGCGAATCGTGATGACGGTTAGCGGGGTCACGACAGCCATTCTGCTGGTGGACGGATGGACTGGCGCTCATTTGATGCGGCAATCGTACCTCGGGTATGATCCAGTAATCGGAGCGAGGTTTTACGGGCTAGGAAATGAATACGAAGGGGTCCTGATCGGCAGCACGATCATGCTTGTGGCTTCGCTGTACCAGAGGATGCGTGGGGGACAAAAAGAGCTAAGTCGGGAAAATAAATGGTTGCCTGCTGTTTCCGTAGCCATATACAGCGTCGTGCTTTATTACATGGTGGCACCGAACCTGGGAACAGATGCAGGCGGTTTTCTTGCGGGGCTGATTGGATTTTCCGTGGCATTGTCACGGCTTGAGGGCTGGCGAATCGGCAAAAAAGGCCTCCTGCTGTTGGCAGGCGGCCTGGTTATGGGTGTATGCAGTTTGATGGCGATCAGTCTCATGTCAGATCAGCCCTTGACCCATGTAGGACGTCTTTCCCAGCAGATTGTACATGGGGAATGGTCCGAGGTAGGGCAGATGATTGAACGCAAGCTGGCGATGAATCTTCGCTTGATTCGCGTTTCCATTTGGAGCAAAGCATTTGTCGTTTCTCTGATTGCCCTAGGCGTTCTCACCTTGAAGAATGACCGCTTTTTGCACCATCTGGCGAAGGACACGCCTTACTTGGTCAAAGGCTTTGCTGGCGTCATTGTCGGGGCACTGGCTGGGCTGATCCTAAATGACTCTGGCATCGTTACAGCAGCCACCTGCATTACCTTTCTGGTGGTTCCTGCTCTCTATGCCGCCTTGGAGGAGCCTGCGCAGGAGCGCTGTTCTACGTAAAGGGGAACAACTACTCCTCTGATAGCGCGCTCCACTCGTCATACAACTGCTCCAGTTCTTCTTTGGCAGCATGGATTTGATCGTTGCGTTCTTTTGCCTGCACATGATCACTATAAATTTCCGGAAGACAGAGCTCTTCTTCCCATTTGACAATGTCAGCCTCTCGTTTTTGGATCGTGACCTCAATCTCTTCCAAACGGCGCTGGCGTTGACGTTCGCGACGTTTCGCTTCCTTATCGAGCTCATAAGAGGATTTCTCAGGCTGTGCCGCTACGGTACCGCCTTGTTTTTTTGCGGGCAGCGCTGCTTGTTCGGCTGCGAGCTCTTCCAGTTCCTGCTTTTTCTCCACAAAGTAATCGTAGTTACCCAAATAGCTGGTCACGCCATCACCTGTCAGCTCTAGTACGCGGGTGGCAATCTTGTTTAAGAAGTAACGGTCATGGGAGACGAACAGGATCGTACCCGGATAATCGTAGAGGGCGTTCTCGAGAACTTCCTTGCTGAAAATATCCAAGTGGTTCGTCGGCTCGTCGAAGATCAGGAAGTTTGCTTGCTTTAGCATGAGCTTTGCCAGAGAGACGCGTGCACGCTCTCCTCCAGACAAGTCGCTGATCTTCTTTTGTACATCATCACCGCTAAACAAGAAGTTGCCGAGCAAGGTACGGACGTCCTTTTCCAGCATGTTCGGGTACTCATCCCAAATTTCGCCGAGCACCGTATTTCGTTCGTTCAGGTTACGATGCTCCTGGTCGTAGTACCCGATTGTTACATTGCTTCCGAAATGAATATCGCCGCGCAGCTTAGGCAACTGTTCCACAATCGTTTTTAACAGCGTCGATTTCCCGATACCATTGGGACCGACCAAGGCCACACGCTCCTCGCGCTCGATTTCAAACGTAAGGCCCTGAGAAAGGACAGCATCCGGGTAGCCAATCGCGACGTTGTTTGCTTTCATCACGATGGTGCCGCTCATTTTCGCCACATCAAAGGAGAAGTGGACCGATTTGTTGTTCATAATCGGCTTGTCCAAGCGGTCCATCTTTTCCAACGTCTTGCGTCGGCTCTGCGCTCGTTTGGTTGTCGTCGCTCGAGCGATGTTGCGTGCGATGAAATCCTCCAGCTTGGCGATCTCTTCCTGCTGCTTTTCGAATCGCTTCAAATCCTGTTCGAGCCGAGCCGCCTTTTCATCGAGGAAGCGGCTGTAGTTACCGACATAGCGGGTAGCGCGTGTCCGTTCGATTTCATAGACAACGGTAACGAGCTTGTCCAGGAAGTAACGGTCATGGGAAACTACGAGAATGGCGCCCTGGTAGTTTTGCAAATACGTCTCCAGCCAAGTCAGTGTCTCGATGTCCAGATAGTTCGTCGGCTCATCGAGCAATAGAATAGTAGGGGATTGGAGCAGCAGCTTGGCTAGTGCCAGACGAGTCTTTTGTCCGCCGCTCAATGTGCGGATCGGCGTTGTGTAATCGAAGTCCGCAAAGCGCAGACCGTGCAAAACTCCACGAATCGCACCCTCGTAGCTGTAGCCGCCTTTTTCCTTAAAGGCTTCCGAGCGGTGAGAGTAATTTTCCAACAGCTGCTGGTAACGCTTCTCATCAGCGAGAATAGCCGGATCGCCCATTTTGGCCTCGAGCTCACGAAGCTCCAGCTCTTCTTTTTGCAGATGGGAAAATACGGAGAGCAGCTCATCCCAAATCGATCGTTCCGATTCAAGGCCGCTGTTTTGTGCCAAATACCCGAGCGTAACATCCTTTGGAATGCGGATAACTCCTTTGTCGTAGCTTAGTTCGCCGGCGAGGATCTTCATCAGAGTAGATTTGCCTGCACCGTTTACGCCAACCAGACCAACCCGTTCCCCGGTTTGAATTTGCAGGGAGATGTCTTGTAGAATGGTTTCGATACCATACGTTTTTTCTATATGTTCAGCTTGTAGCAAAATCATCGGATTCACCTCTTTATATACTAATGCCAGTGTAGCCTAGAGAGAGCGCATGGGACAAGCCTCGTGGGAATGTCCCAAGCACGTTACGAAAGAGGGAAGAGGTTGTCATGAACCAAAAAATGAATAAAAAACAGCTGCGAAGCCATATTTTGGAGAGGCGCAAGTCCATGCCTGCAAAGGAACGGGAGCAGCTTTCCAGAGAAGCATGCGATCATTTGCTGTCTCATGAAAGGCTGGCTGATGCCAAAGCAATCATGGCTTTCCATCCTTTTGGCGATGAACTGGATATCCTGCCCTTTATACTTGAGGCAAAAAAGCGAGGCCAAGACATATGGCTGCCGCTCACCAATGTTGCCGAAGGACGTCTCATTCCCTATCGCTATACAGGACCGGACATGCTAAAGCAAGGCGTCTACGGGATTTGGGAGCCAGATCCTGCCCTGGCAGAGGAAGCGGACGTATCACATTTGGATGCGATCGTTGTTCCCGGCGTTGCTTTTGACAGCAAGGGAGGGCGAATGGGGTATGGCGGTGGTTATTATGACCGCTTTCTGGCAACGCTGAAAAAGCTCCCGTTCTTGGTTGGAGTCGGCTTCTCTATTCAGGTTGTAGAGCATGTGCCCCTAGAGGCTCATGATGTTTTGCTAGATGCAGTTGTCACCGAAAAAGGTCTTCTGCATTTTTGAATGTTTTGTGTCAGTAGCTTTTTCATGCCTTCTCCTGCCGCGAATGGTGCTATCCGCCAAGGAAAAACGACGAGACGTTTTTGACAGAAAAGTGTACAATACTATCGAATGAGAAACCGGAGGAATGTATCGTGAGCAAATGGAAGGTAGGCGTTATTTCTGCAAGTGATTCGATTGCCAGAGGAGATCGTGTGGACGATCGTATGCCAATCGTTCGTCATCTGACAAGGGAATGGCTTCAAGTAGATGTCGCTGTATACCGTGCCGTTAGTGATGATATGGAAGATTTGCAAGAACATATGATTGAGCTCGTAGACCGTGAAAAATGTGATCTGTTGATTGTTACGGGTGGCACAGGACTTAGCCCGCGTGACGTTACGCCAGAAGTTACGGCATGGGTCATTGATAGACCAGTTCCAGGCTTGGCAGAAGAAATGCGCCGTGCTGGTTTGAAGCAATCCCGTCGGGCGATGCTGACCCGTGCAGTTGCGGGAACGAGGGGGAACTCGTTGATTATCAACCTCCCTGGCAATCCGAAAGGTGTAGAAATCTGTTTCAATGCGATTGGTGATATGCTGTCCGACGCTTTGCACATTTTGCAAGGAACGGGAGAAGCCAATGAAGATTGGGGAGGATTGCATTGGTAGAAAAACCTCAGATGCGGGAAGTGCCAGTGCGTGAAGCAATCGGAATGATGCTTCCTCACGATATGACGCAAATTTTGCCTGGAGAATTCAAAGGACGCTTGTTTAAAAAAGGACATGTTGTCACCGAGGCGGATATTGAGCCGCTGTTGTCCATTGGCAAAGAGCATATTTACGTGCTGGAGATGCCAGAAGGCTACATCCATGAGGAAGAAGCGGGCATTCGTATCGCGAAGGCTGTTTCCGGACAAGGATTGACCTTGACGCCTCCTTACGAGGGCAAGGTTTCGATGAAGGCTGCGAGAACAGGGTTAGCCAAAATCAACGAGGAAGCTGTCCATGCGTTGAACAAACTCGAAGGCATTGCGTTCTCTACGATTTACGGCGATCAGATCGTGCATCCGGGACATACATTGGCGGCTACGAGAATCATCCCGTTAATTATGGAGGAGTCTCGAATCATCGAGCTGGAGCAACTGGCCAAACAGTTTGACGAACCGATTGTACAAGTAAAAACGTTTCAGGATAAAAGAGTGGGACTTGTTACGACAGGGGGAGAAGTTTTCTCTGGCAGGATTGCAGACAAGTTCGGTCCTGTGATTCGAAACAAGGTAGAAGCTCTCGGCTCTACTGTCGTAGACCAGCGCTTTGCGCCAGATGACAAGGAAGCGATCGAACAGCAGATCCACTCGTTCCTCGATGAAGGGGTCGATCTGATCTTGGTCACGGGGGGCATGTCTGTCGATCCAGATGACCGTACGCCGGGAGCGATTGCAGGAGTAGGAGCAGAAGTAGTGCGTTACGGTACACCGATGCTGCCGGGTTCCATGCTGATGATTGCTTACAAAGGCGAAGTGCCGATTCTCGGATTGCCGGGAGCAGTCATGCATGAAACGTTTACTTCCTTTGATGTATTTTTGCCGCGCATTTTGGCTGGGGAGCGAATTGTGGCTTCCGATATGACAAGACTCGGATATGGTGGTTTACGAAAGTGCTAGCTGGTTAGACTGGCAAATAACGAAAAGCAAACGACTTCACAAGAAAAAGGAGTGAACACGTATGAGCTCAATCGGGATTCCTGGATTAATCTTAATTTTAGTTTTAGCCTTGGTACTTTTCGGTCCGAAAAAGCTTCCAGAATTGGGGCGTGCGGTAGGTCATACTTTGAAAGAATTCAAAAATGCTACGCGTAGTCTGACAAGCGACGATGAAGACGACGATGAGGAGAAAAAGCGCAAGGAGCTAGCCGCAAAAGAAGCGTCTGCCAAAACAACGCCGGTAGTCTCTGAGAAGGAAGCAGCGGAGCGGGAGAGAATTGAACGCGAAGTTCGTGAAAAAATGGAACGCGAGCGCTTGGAAAAAGAAATCCGCGAAAAGCTGGAGCAAGAGCGCCTGCAAATGGAAAAAGAGCAGAAGAACGCGTAACAGGTAAGGTTGGTGGTTACCATGAAGGATCAGGAAATGACAGTGGTAGAACACCTGACGGAACTTCGCAAGCGCATCATATGGGTGCTGGCCGTGTTTATTGTCGCATTGATCGTCGGTTTTTTCCTCGCCGGTCCACTCGTGGATTATTTAAAGCAAGAACCGATTGCGGATGGCGTGCCCATTGTCTCGTTGCATCCGTCAGACGCACTTCGTGTTTACATGCAGGTAGCCTTTCTGGTGGGCGCTGTCATCACACTGCCTGTAGCACTTTATCACGTTTGGCGTTTTGTTTCCCCAGGGATGGAAGTACAGGAAAAGCGCGGGACGCTTTACTTCATCCCGGCGGCTTGTTTTCTGTTTATCGTTGGTATCCTGTTTGGCTACTACGTTGTTTTCCCGATGGTCATGCAGTTTATGACCAGTATTACAGCATCAATGGGCGCAGACCCGAACTACGGAATCGCGCAATATTTTGGCTTCATGTTTAATATGGTCATTCCGTTCGGGATACTGTTTCAGCTGCCGATTATCGTCATGTTCCTGACGAGACTGCGCATCCTCAATCCAATGAGGCTGGCAAAGGCACGACGCTACGCTTACTTTGCACTGGCTGTCGTCGGGATTACCTTGACGCCTCCTGAGATTGTCAGCGATATTCTCGTGATTATCCCTTTGCTGCTACTGTACGAGCTGAGCATTTGGCTGTCCCGCGTTGTTTATCGCAAGCAATTGAAAGAACAAGAAGCGTGGGAACAAGAATACGGCAGTTTGGAAACAAACGAACCCGTTCAATAACGAGCATGAGAGAAGTCTTCTGTCACGAGTGGCAGAGGACTTTTTTGTATTTCAGCAGAAATTGGGAAATACTACAGACGTTGTGATCTGGGAGGTGCTGAATATGTGGCTGATCGTATGCTTGGCGTTGCTCTTTTCTGGGAGTACTGCTAATGCCGCCGGACTGGGGGAGCCTATCGAACTGTTTGATACGGATAAGCAGCGCGTTGTGGCTAGCTTTGAGAATACAGCTGGCTTTCAGGAGGAAGCACAGCAGATTTTGCAAAGTGTGAGTGGACGGGTCTTGGAGTTTAATCCATCGTTGGATTCCGCCATGATCGTAAAAATTCCGCTAGTCCCTCCAAAGCCGATCAAGCTAAAATCCGCAAAGCTCGATGCGATGATTGCAGAGATGTTTGTCATCATGCCCAAAAAAGGGGAGCGTCGTCCGTGGCTGATTCTGCACACGAAGGAATATGAGACGGTCGTTGTAGAGTTTACGGAAAAAGTTGACCATCTAAGGGAACAGGTGAAATTGCGGTAGAGTGCACTTCTTCTTACAAAAACAAGCCCGGTCGTCCATAAAAAGCGACGAAACCGGGCTTTTCGATTATTTCATGGGAGTGAGGAAGGTTTGGGTGAAGTAGTCTGTATATACGCCCACTCCTAGCTGGGTGAAGCCTTTTTCGAGAACGTTTTTGCGATGGCCTGGACTGTTCATCCAGCCTTCATGGACTTCGATGGCATCCGTGTAGCCTGCTGCAATATTCTCTCCAGCCATACTGTAAGCGAGAGAGGCACTTTTCATGCGGTCAAATGGATTGCTCCCGGTAGTCGCAGAGATATGATCGAAGAAATTGTTGCCCTCCATGTCCATACTGTGTTTTCGTGCCACATCGGCAGCCTTTTCGTTCCATTGAAGGGGCGGAAGCTTGTATCGGTAGCGAGAGACATTGACCAGATCGAGGATTTGGCGCTCAGATGCAGCATCGACCTGCTCTTGTTCACCGACACGAAGCGGCGGGGGATCAAAATTGGGTGCCTGACCTTGATAGGTCCATTTCGTTTCGTAAAAACTGCCGCGCAACAGCATTTGCGTATCCATTATACGTACAGCGGTGACCTTGTTGCCATTTTGCTTGTCCAAGTAATAAATGTAGGGGGTGCCGTCTTTCATGACGAGAGGGCGTTGCTGCTTTTGATTGGTAATCTGGATTTGTGCCCCTTGAAAAGAGAAAGAAACAATGTTTTGAACATCCAACTGACGTTCCAGTGACTGCTGGCTGGTGCCGACTCCGATGTTTCCGAGCTTTGCTGTAGGAGCGAGCGAATATACATCGACGACTTTGTCATTTGCGATGCCGACTTGAATGTATCGCGCAGGGTCATGATTGTACACCCACCATTGATAGCCGAGACTGCTTGGCTCTTTGCGGGCAGGTTCACCTAACTGTTTGTGCACTTCCTTAGAAGACATCCCGAGAGCGATGTCAAAAATCGTGTTAGGCTTCTCCTCTCGAATCGGTGCTGCAGGCGGTTTGGCTGTTGCAGGCTTTTGGGGAAGCGACAGAGAGGCAGGGACTGCATCGGGTGTAGTCGGTTTTGCAGGCTGTCCGACGGAGAATACTGGAGAGTGACCGATCCAAGCAGTTTGGGAAGTTTCATCCCACCCGATAGGCTTATTCAAGTGGCGACTGATCAAGGACAGAGGTACATAAAGCGTTCCTTCGTATTCTAAGGAAGCTGGTATTTCCTTTCCTTCCTCCGTGTAATACCCGGGCTTTTCGCTTGTGACAATTTCACGGCCATCCCAATAGATGGAGGCGGAGTTAAGATTGACCCGTATAAAGGAAGTAGTATCCGAAGTGAAGAGACGGCTGATTCCGAAGACTCCCAGGGCAATTAAGCCAATCCAGAGCCATTTGTGCATGGAACAATTCCCTCCTTGGCGAGCTTGCTTGATTCTATGTTTCATTTATATGAGCGTGTCCAAATACTAGAACCTTTTTGCTAGAGAATGTAATTTGATAGGAGGAAGAGTAGTCAAGCAGTTGCAAATGGAAAAAAGTGAGGGAAACTACTTGCAAAGTACATAGTGATTCATTATTATAGGAATTGGGTGTTAGCACTCATAACAGTCGAGTGCTAACAACGTAAATTTGTTTACCTACATTTTTTGAGGAGGGTGTTTTTAGTGCTTAAGCCATTGGGTGACCGTGTGGTAATCGAAGCTATCTCCAAAGACGAAACGACTGCAAGCGGTATCGTTTTGCCTGATTCTGCAAAGGAAAAACCGCAAGAAGGCCGCGTAATCGCAGTAGGTTCTGGCCGTGTTGCTGACAACGGCGAGCGCATCGCTTTGGAAGTAAAAGAAGGCGATAAAGTAATCTTCTCCAAATACGCTGGTACTGAAGTAAAGGTGGACAACAAGGAATACCTCGTGCTGCGCGAATCCGATATCCTCGCGATCATCGGTTAAGGCTCTTGACATAGGAAGTCGAACGAATAAACACATAACAGGAGGTTGAGTTTAGATGGCTAAACAAGTCAAATTCTCTGAAGACGCTCGCCGCTCCATGCTCCGCGGTGTTGAAACTTTGGCAAATGCGGTTAAAGTAACCCTCGGTCCAAAAGGCCGTAACGTGGTTCTTGAGAAAAAATTCGGTTCCCCGTTGATCACAAACGACGGTGTAACGATCGCAAAAGAAATCGAGCTGGAAGACGCTTACGAAAACATGGGTGCGCAACTGGTTAAAGAAGTTGCTACTAAAACCAACGACATCGCTGGTGACGGTACAACAACTGCAACTGTACTTGCTGCAGCTATGATCCGTGAAGGTCTGAAAAACGTAACTGCTGGCGCTAACCCAATGGTTATCCGTCGTGGTATGGAAAAAGCAGTTCGTGCAGCTGTAGAAGAAATCAAATCCATCGCGAAGCCGGTTGAGAACAAATCCTCTATCGCTCAAGTAGCTGCTATTTCCGCTGACGATCAAGAAGTAGGTAACCTGATCGCTGAAGCAATGGAAAAAGTGGGCAAAGATGGCGTAATCACTGTTGAAGAATCCAAAGGATTCGTAACAGAGCTGGAAGTAGTAGAAGGTATGCAATTTGACCGTGGCTACGCTTCCCCTTACATGATCACTGACACTGACAAGATGGAAGCGGTTCTGAACAACCCTTACATCCTGATCACTGACAAAAAAATCTCCAACATCCAGGAAGTTCTGCCTGTACTGGAGCAAGTCGTACAAAGCGGCAAACCACTCCTGATCATCGCTGAAGATGTTGAAGGCGAAGCGCTCGCTACTCTCGTAGTGAACAAACTGCGTGGTACCTTCACAGCTGTAGCGGTTAAAGCTCCTGGCTTCGGCGACCGCCGCAAAGCTATGCTGCAAGACATCGCTGCTCTGACTGGCGGCGAAGTAATCACAGAAGAGCTGGGTCTGGACCTGAAATCCACTAAGCTGGAGCAACTGGGCCGCGCTGGTAAAATCGTGGTTACAAAAGAAAACACAACTGTTGTTGAAGGTGCTGGCGACAAGGCTTCCATCGAGAGCCGCGTAACTCAAATCCGTCAACAAATCGAAGATACTACTTCCGATTTCGATCGCGAAAAACTGCAAGAGCGTCTGGCTAAATTGGCTGGCGGTGTAGCAGTAATCAAAGTCGGTGCAGCTACTGAAACCGAACTGAAAGAGAAAAAACTCCGCATCGAGGACGCTCTGAACTCTACTCGTGCAGCAGTAGAAGAAGGTATCGTGCCTGGTGGTGGTACTACTTTGATCAACGCAATCAAAGCGGTTGAAGCGATCAATGTAGGTGGCGAAGAGGCTGTAGGTGTACAAATCGTACTCCGTTCCCTGGAAGAGCCAGTTCGTCAAATCGCTGCGAACGCAGGACTCGAAGGTTCTGTAATCGTAGAGCGCCTGAAAAAAGAAGCAGTGGGCATCGGCTTCAACGCTGCAACAGAAGAGTATGTAAACATGCTCGAAGCTGGTATCGTTGACGCGGCGAAAGTTACTCGCTCCGCACTGTCCAACGCTGCATCTGTAGCGGCTATGTTCCTGACTACAGAAGCAGTAATTGCTGACAAACCTGAAGAAAACAAAGCTCCTATGGGCATGCCAGATATGGGTGGCATGGGCGGTATGGGCATGATGTAAGAAAGCGGCTTGCCGTTTTCTTGAGAGAGGCAGACGAAAGTCTGTCTCTTTTTTATTTACCCGTTGATCTTTTTAAAGTGCGAAAAATTTAGCACCATTCCATTAGGCGTGCTTACACTATTTGAGGAGTGCGAAACGGTATGAAATGTGCTGTTTGCCAGTATTGACTATCTCAATTGCAATGATTTGTGTCCAAGCAGTTTATCGAGGGACTTACCTCAGGGGTGATAAAATGAGCAAGCGCTTGATTAGCTTTGATCTGGATGGAACTTTGATGCAAAACCCGTTTGGAGCGTGGGTATTTCCGGAGATTGCGCGTGTAATCTCTGGTCAATTGGGGAGAGAACACGACGTTGTTTCTGAAATGGTAGCCGAGCATGAGCAGCGTATGTCCCAAAAACGCTATGTAGAAGCGTATGATTGGGATGATATCCTTGTTAGTAGATGCGATGCATGGTGTATAGAAAAAAGGGTTGATATTGAATCGTTGGTGCGGAAGCACTCTGTAATGCCCAAGGTTTATTTGCTCGAGGATGGAATTCTCCAGGTGCTCGAGGAGATAAAGAAGCTTGGTTTTTCATTGGCAGTGGTCACAAATGGCTTTTACAAGTTTCAGGCACCAGTAATGAAGGCATTAGGCTTGCTAGATTATTTTGATGAGATCATTACGCCAGAACGAGCTGGTACCGGCAAGCCTGACCCAGCTATTTTGCAAAAACTGCAGGGAGAAGTAATTGCTCATGTAGGAGATCGCTTGGATCACGACATTCAACTTGCTAACCGCAGTCATGTAACTTCTATTTTAATAGAGCGAAATTTGCCAGAGGAATTGCTGAAGCTCCAACCGCAGATGCGCGCAAACAATCACGGAATGCGTTTGTTCTGCTTGGAGAAGTTGAGAAGAGAGTGCAAGAATCCATTATTGTTAGAGCTTCCAGAGCTTCTAATGCCGCGAATGGTTATCCGTTCTATGGGAGAATTGCTGTCTGTTCTGGATGAACAAGCGATGGGATAAAATTCTAGGTAATAATGCTTGCGTTTTTGCTTCCGGCTTGGTATGATAACTCTTGTCGCTTTTGAAGGGAATTTTAGAGAGAATGAAAAAAACTTCGAACTTCTAAAAATAACCCTTGATTTTTAAAAGAAGATCTGATATAGTTTAAAAGGTCGGCGCCACAAGCGCTAACGACGAAAGAAATGAACAATATGCTCTTTGAAAACTGAAC
>NZ_PXZL01000023.1 GCF_003013405.1 Brevibacillus formosus
AGAGGAAACAGGAGAAATAAGCGAAGATCTTTGGTACACCGACCGAGACGGAATGCAAAAAGCGAAACATGCTCTTAAGCGTCCACCTCTGAAAAACATCCTGAAAGAACTACTTTGGACGCGGTTGCGCTTTTTGCATGGAGTCGGGCAGTGAATCCCTCAGCGGGTGGGACAAGAAGCTGAGCGTTTCTCCTGTTTCCTCCCCACCACCACAGCGGGACAAATTTTGCTAGCGATTTCGGTTTTTATACAGCAAGTAGATGAAAAACGGAGCGCCAATGGCAGAGGTAAATACCCCTACAGGCACCTCGATTGGTGAGAATGCCATGCGTCCAATCAAATCGGCAAGTAATACGATAATGGCACCCAAGAAAGCCGAGAGTGTCATGGCACCCCCAAAGGACGGACCAATCAGTTGCTTGGCAATGTGTGGAGCCAGCAAAGCCACAAAGCTGATATCTCCTCCAACAGAGACGGCTGTTCCCGTCAATGCCGCGCAAATCATCAGCAGGAGGAAGCGATCCAATTGCAAGGAACTGCCGAGACTCGTCGCGAGATCATCGCCGAGCTGTTGAATGTTCACACGTCTAGCAAGGAAGCCGGCTACGAGAATCAGTCCGACGACCCACGGCAAAATCATGAATACGTCGTTCCAATCAACGCCGTAGATGCTGCCAGCCAGCCATAGCAATGCCTTATTTTGCAGTAAAAACGGACTGAACATGATCAGCATGGTGACGATGGCACCCGCCGCGATTTTGATTCCAACACCGATCATGACGAGACGAAGCGGCGTGACGCCTTTTTTCCAAGAGAGGGCGTACAGCAGGAATGTCGTCAACGTTGCCCCCAAAAAAGCGCTGGGAGGAAGCCACTTGATGCTCGCTGTTTCAAATAGGATCAAGAAGCCAACTGCAAAAACAGATGCTCCACCCGATACCCCAAGAATATCCGGGGAAGCCAGCGGATTGCGGACAAGACCCTGCATGATGGCACCAGCTACCGCAAGTGCAGCACCTACCAGAATGGCAATGACGATGCGCGGCAGTCGAAATTGCTCTACAATCAAAGCATTCTCTTCTGAACCGATTCCCAACAAAACTTTTACCACATCGAGCGAGGCGATTTTCATTTCACCCATTCCGAGACTGACAACCGCTACTGCGATGACGATCAGCAAGGAGAGGAGCGAAAACAAGATCGTCTTTTTATGTAGCTGAAACGATGAAAAGCGCTTGCCGATGCGAAGAGACAGGTAGTCTTTCATTATTTATCCAGCCCCTTGCGTGCGACATAGATGAAGAACGGAATCCCGATAAGGGCTGTCATTACTCCAATAGGAACTTCAGCAGGCATTGCAATATAGCGAGCGCCGATGTCTGCTAACAGCAGTAGGATGGAACCAAGCAGACCGCTGTACAAAAGTACCCAGCGTGTATCGATTCCGACGAGATAGCGGGCCAGATGCGGAGTGACCAAACCGACAAAACCAATAGGGCCAGCAACAGCAACTGCGCAACCGGATAAGAGAACAATGACGATTCCGACACTGAATTTGATCAATAATGTGCGTTGTCCGAGACCTTTTGCTACGTCATCACCCATCAACAACGTTTGAATCGGACGTGCGAGGACAAAAGCAGCGATCCAGGCGATGATCATATAAGGAAAGACAGTGGCTAAGTATTCCAGCTTTCTGCCTCCGACTGATCCTGCCAGCCAGAAAAGCACCTCGTCTGTAGCCTTTTCATTTAGGACCATCATGCCGTGTCGGATCGAAGAAGCTAAAGCAGTGATAGCTGCCCCTGCTAGGACGAGCTTCACAGGTGAAAGTCCATCTCTGCCGAATGAACCGAGCAAGTAGACGATCAAACCTGCAACAGCGGCTCCTAAAAAGGAAATCCACGTAAATTGGGTTAAGGAGCTGATCCCGACAAAAGTAACGGCGAACACAACAAATAGAGAAGCACCTGCATTAAGACCGAACAGTTCAACGTCTGCAACAGGGTTTCTCGTCAAGGATTGGAGCAGAGTTCCGGCCAAGCCGAGGCAGAAACCGACCGTAAGCGCATTGAGCACACGCGGTACTCGCACTTCTTTAATGACGATGTGTTCATTGGAGCCGTTAAAATTCGTATAGGCATCAATCGCAGTTTGCCAACTCGTGTCAATGATACCAAAGATGAGGCTGGCATAACTCAGGTAAGTCAGGAGGAGAAGGGCGAATACCAGTCCCAGAATTTTACGAAAGTTGCTAGCTAAAAAAGTATTCATGATGACTACATCCTTATTTCTTAGATGGTTTCATAGTTAAGTGTAGAGCTACATAAAGGAAGTGTCAATGATGTTGATAGTCATTATCATTTTATGATTGACTTTTGACAAGCAGGGGAGTAGGATAGACTCTGTCATTGATATGAATTCTCATTATAGAAAAGGGAAAGGGGTCCTTTCATCATGTTTTCTCGTACATATCGGACCGCAGGCGGTAAAGCTTTCTTTGCTGTCTTAATGGCGCTCTTGCTGGTTGTTACCGGTTGTGGTGCTCCGCAAGCAAGCGAACAAAAGCCGGCAGAACAAAAGCCTGCTGATCAAGCAACAGGCAATTCCGAGGGTTCCGGCCAAAGCTACACAGTGAAACACGCGATGGGCGAAACAACCATCAAAGGTAAACCAGAACGCATCGTCATGTTGACTAACCAAGGTACTGAAACTCTGATGGCTCTCGGTGTGAAGCCAGTAGGGGCTGTAGGTGCAGCTAATGATCCAACACAATTCTACGATTTCACCAAGTCTTTCCTTGAAGGTACAAAATCCGTTGGTACAGAAGGACAACCTAACCTGGAAGCAATCGCGGCACTGAAGCCTGACCTGATTCTGGGTATGAAGTTCCGTCATGAAAAAATTTATCAACAATTGACTGCAATTGCTCCAACCGTATTCGTGGAAGAGCCACGCGGCGACTGGAAAGAAAACTTCTCCTTGTTCGCAGAAGCAGTAAACAAAAAGGCTGAGGGTGAAAAAGTCCTCGCTGATTGGAACAAGCGCGTAGAAGACTTTAAAGCAAAAGCTGGCGACAAACTGAGCACAAAGGTATCTGTTGTTCGCTTTATGCCAGGTAAAGTACGCATCTACTACAAAAACACCTTCACTGGCGCGATCTTCAAAGACCTTGGTCTGGCTCGTCCAGCTTCCCAAGACAAAGACGATTTCGCAGCAGAAGTAACCAAAGAGCGCATTCCAGAAATGGACGGCGACATCATGTTCTACTTCACGTACGAAACAGGCAAAGGCGAGGCTTCCAAGCTGGAGCAAGAGTGGACAAACGATCCACTTTGGAAAAACCTGAACGTCGTGAAAGCAGGCAAAGCATTCAAAGTAGATGACACCATCTGGAATACTTCCGGTGGCGTAATTGCAGCGAATAAAGTACTGGATGAGCTGGAAGGCTACATCATCGGTAAATAATGAGAAAAGACGGGACTGATGCTCCCGTCTTTTTTTGTGTGGTTATCCCGCCATATTGTTGAATGTTCCTCGCGGGTAGTAAATGTTTACGTGATCGATGTAGAGGCTGTTCGGATCATCGGTCATGATGCCGGAGAAAATGAATTTTAATTCATAATCAGGGGTTACCTTGTAGGTGTAGATAGTTTGCCCGCCCGTTGTGGTTTTGCTGGCTGGCTCCCCAAGTGTTTCACGCACCTCGGCAAGTGTGATTGCTTGCAGGCGAGGGTCATAGGAACGAATATCAACGATCTGCATTCCTTTGTTAAAGGCGAAGACTAGATTGAGATCTCGGTACGTATTGTACGTGATGCCATTGACGAAGGAGACGACATCCGGTTTGCCCAGCTGTTTTTCTGCGTCATCAAATACATCCTTTTCTAAACGATACTGACTGCCGAAGGCCTGGCCATTTTTGGAAAGGTCTCGCACGCTCTGCAAAATCTCGGCATTGTTCGCGTACAACATTAGATTTTTGTTTCCTTGCGGGTAATACAATTGGCATTCAACCAACGCCAAGTCATCTTGCTTTTGTGTTCCTTTAAAAATCAATTTCACCTGATAGTTGCTTGTTACATCGTACGTGTAAATAACCAGATTGCCAAACTCGCTGATCCGTGCTGGCCTTCCCCAGCTCTTTTCAACAGCAGACATACTGACTTGCATCAAGCGGGGATCTCTCTTGCGAATGTCTACGAGCTGCATCCCTTTGTTGTAACCGAACACGACCTTATGTTTCGGATAGGCGGAGTAGGTCAGACCATTTGCTTCGTAGGTTTTTTCAGGCTTGCCCCACTCCTTTTCTACTTCCTCCAGCATTGTTTTCTCCAGTAAGAAGGGGAGAGAAAGTACTTTGCCTTTTTCAGCATCTGAGCGAATTTGCGCCAACAGCCCATCTGACTGCGGAATAGGCTGTGTCGTTACGCTGTTGTTTGGAACCGGTCCCGGAGAAGCGGTAGGAGAGCCAGGAGCAATAGGCGCAACAGTGTCTGGCAATGTACTCTGTTGTTGGTTCGTAAGGAGTGAGGCTCCCAGCCAGACGGTCGCAGCGAGTACGGAGCAGAGGGCCAACCCCTTGCCAATCATCGCGAAACCACGATAAGAAGCAGTCCCCCCAGATTTGCTCACATTTGTTTGGCGAATAGCAGAAACGATCTCGTGCTTTTTTTCTCCGCTCATTTTCATATCCGGCATCCCTTTCAATTTCTCTAGTAAATCATGGTCTGAATTAGATCGCATCGCCAATCATCTCCTTTTTCTCACGCTCAAGTATTTCTCTGACGGCTTTCATGGCACGGTGCAATGTTACGTTTACTTTGTTTTCGGACCACCCCAGTATTTCAGCGGTCTCCTTGGAGGACAGTCCCTTGACTCCACGCAAAATGAGCACCTCGCGAAAAGCGGGCTTTACGTCACGGATTGCATGGTAAAGTGTTTGCTGCTCCTCATGTACGTGTACAATTTCTTCAGGTGTTTTTTCTTCAGTCTCTACATTCGCCAGCCATTTATCTGGCAGCCAATTACGAAAACGTTGCTTTCGTTTATGATCGATGGCGGTATTCCTCGCGATCGTCAACAGCCATGTTTTCGGTTGAGATCTGCCTTCGAATGCATCCAGAGACCGAAGCGCTTTTAAAAAGACATCCTGAACGAGGTCTTCTACATCGCGGGTTCCTGTATAGTAAATAAGAAATTTGTAAATATCATCGCCATAGCGTAGGAACCATTGCTCCATTAAACCGTTTTTGTCCATAGCTGAACCACCTTTTGTACGTTCTACTTGTAATTTGACGACTCATGGTGCATTTCATTACAAAAACAAAAAAACTGCCGGAAACAAAGGTCCGACAGTGTGTGTATTTAAGAGTGGAGCATGGAATCCCGCGTAAACCATAGCTGATAGCTGAGCATGCTGATCAGAACCGCCGAAATGGCAGCAGAGGAGCTGAAGCTGAGCATAATGAGGATTTGGTAGCGCACGGCCTCGATGGGACTGGCACCCGCGACGATCATTCCGGTCATCATCCCTGGCAATTGGACGAGTCCGATTGTTTTCATCGTGTCAAAGGTAGGAATCATGCTTGCTTTGACGGCCCGCTTCAATACCACATGCACGGCTTGGCGTGTAGTCGCTCCGAGACAAAGCAGTGTCTCGATTTCCCCACGGGAGGCTTCTACTTCTCTGTTCATATGCGTGAGAAAAAGGCTCGTGACAATCATAGAGCTGCCAATAATCATGCCGCTCATCGGGATGAGGTACTGCGGCGTAGGAGAGACAAGCCCGAGTACAACCAACAGTCCCATAGTGATGATCTCTGTTATCGCAAGTGAAAGGGAGATCCGCCAAAAGATCCCTGATAAATGCTTCGCTCTGCTGGCAGCGTTCCACGAAGCGACCAAGATCATCATGAGAATGATCAATAAAATAAACCAGACACTGTCGGCAGCAAAGACAAAATTTAGGACGTAGCCGATCGCGAGCAATTGAACGGTAGAGCGGATAGTGCCTATCAAAATATCTTTTTCCAAACCGAGCTTCTGCCAAACGGAGAGCAGAAGGGCAATGAAAACAAAGGCATAAGCAAAGAATAGCCACATGTATGAACCCGTAAACGTATGCGTCATCGCTGCACCTCACTCAGGGCAGCATGGACATTTCCATCTTGCAAAAATTCACGAGCTTCCACGGATTGGGGTGAGTGGAAAAACGCTTCACATTCAGTGTCTTCTGCGAGCTGGTGGTTGGCCATAAACCAAATGCGCTTGCAAGCGACCCGTGCTTCTTCTAAATCATGTGTGACCCAAATTAAGGTCGTGCCCGTTTGATGGTGCAAATCGACGAGGAGCCGCTCAGCAGCCTGCTTGCTTTTCGTATCGAGTGAAGCGGTGACCTCATCCAGCAGCAGGACAGGTGGCTGAAGTAACAGGCTGCGAACGAGAGCGAGCCGTTGCTTTTCGCCGCCGGAGAGTTGAGCGGCAGGTTTTGACCAATCGATCTCTTCCATATATAACTGCTCCATCAAGTCAGAGGCGAGCTTCTTATCAAAAGGACGCTGATGCAGGGTACTAACTGTCTGCAGGTTGTCTTCCACACTGCCTGGCAGCATAACAGCCTGCTGTGCCACATAACTGATTTTCATTCGCCAAGCTCTCGCGTCCCACAGTGACATTTCCTTTTTCTCCAAGAAAACTGTACCGGCATCAGGCGGCAGAAGACGACCCAAAATACGAAGCAAGGTGCTTTTTCCCTGGCCTGATTTTCCCAGAATTCCAATAATCGTAGGCTCCATAATGCTAGTGTTTACGTCACGGAACAACCATGTACTCGTAGAGGAGTCGATTTGTTTCCCCAAAGCTTCAATCTTGATGGTCATATGTAAAAGCCTCCCCGTTAACGCGGAAAACACCGAAGAGGACAAGTCTTCGGTGTTTCTTTCCTACAGGCTATCTATGTACTTATTTCTTCTCCGACAGCCACTGTGAAACCGCTTGAATTTCTGGTTGTTTCTTCAGCATTCCAGGGGGCATGCCGCCTTTACCTTCTTTGATGATTTTAGCAATGTCGTCAGCGCTAAGCGTTGCTCCAATTTTTGTCAGGTTTGGACCTGCAATGCCTTCGAGATTTTGACCATGACAGGAAGCGCAATTTTGTTTGAATACAGCAGCAGCGTCAATTTGTGCAGTTGGTGCGCCGCCACCATTTGCTTCTTCGCCATGTTTTGGTGGGAAAATAATTGATCCTACAAGTGCAATGAGAAAAACAAGAAACAAGATACCAAACGAAGTAAAAAAGGCCTTCGCGGAATCAATTACATCGTTTTGATTCATGTCTTTTTTGTTGGACCCAGCCATCTGACAAAGACCTCCCAAAGCAAATTATAAAGTTTCATTGTAATTTTACGGCAAAAGTTTGACAATATCAAGGCGACTACCAAACAAGACAAAGAAAGTACACAATTTGCCATTTTTTCGTAAAAACACGGTGTCCTTATTCTACCTTATAAGGGTCAATATTATTTGAGAGAATTTCTCTTATAATGGAAGGGTTAGCGGGTTGCTGTTACCAGACAAGTGTGATAAAGTTGTTGTATTGGTTTTTTCCGCCTTGGAAATACGTTTTGAGGTGAATGAAGATGGCATTGGCTGCGAAAATTTTACTTGTGATCGCAAGTATTGGCTTAATTATCGTCGTGTTGCTGCAATCGGGAAAAAGTGCCGGCCTTTCCGGAGCGATTGGTGGCGGCGCAGAGCAACTGATGGGCAAACAAAAAGCCCGCGGGATTGACGCACTTTTAGGGAAACTGACCGTTGTATTTGCGGTTGGCTTCATGATTTTTGCGATTTTGCTCGGGTATTTCTTGAAAACAGGAGCGTAATAGACGAACGGCCGAAAGACAGCGAGTGCAACTTGCTGTCTTTTTCTCTATTCCGATTGCGATATGCGGGAACGGTGAATACTACATAATAGGATGGTCATGGAGAAACGCGGGAATGCCACGCGAAAAAGGAGGTTTGTGAATGGAAGACCAAGAAAAAATACTCGCGTTTATGCGAGAGCAAGCATACCACCCGATGACGGTGCGGGAACTGGAAGAAGCGTTTGGGATCAAGGATTCTGCCACGTTCAAGGAGCTTGTGAAAACGCTGAATGCACTGGAAGCGAGCGGAGAGGTGATCCGCACCAGAGCGAATCGGTATGGTGTGCCTGAAAAAATGAATCTGGTACGTGGACGTCTGCAAAGTCATCCGAAGGGCTTCGGATTTGTGATCCCGGAAACACAGGGCGCGGAGGACGTATACGTTCATGCGAATGATATGAACGGTGCGTTGCATGGGGATACCGTATTGGTCCGCGTCGAAAAGGAAGCGGGCGGCAATCGTCTGGAAGGGCAAATTATTCGGATCGTCGAGCGGGGAATGAAGCAGGTCGTAGGGACGTTCAAGGACGAGACGTATTACGCGTTTGTCATTCCCGACGAAAAGCGGCTCGGCAAGGATATTTTTATTCCAAAAGAAGCCTATAACGGTGCTGTGGATGGTCACAAGGTAGTCGTGAACATCGTTCGCTACCCAGAGGGGCGAGTGAATCCTGAGGGTGAGGTCGTCGAGATTCTCGGCCATAAGAACGATCCGGGCGTCGATATCCTGTCGATCATCCGCAAGTTCAACTTGCCAGAAGCTTTTCCAGAAGACGTGTTAGCAGAGGCTGAGGCAGCACCAGATGAGATTTCCGAGGAGGAGATCAGCGGTCGTCGTGACTTGCGTGACCGGATGATGGTTACGATCGACGGTGCAGATGCCAAAGACTTGGACGATGCCGTTTCCCTGGAGAGGCTGCCAAATGGAAACCTAAGACTCGGCGTGCATATCGCTGACGTCAGCTACTATGTTCGTGAAAAGTCTCAGCTGGACAATGAGGCGTATCGTCGCGGTACCAGTGTCTACTTAGTTGACCGCGTTATCCCGATGCTGCCACATCGCTTGTCCAACGGCATATGCAGTCTCAATCCGCAGGTAGATCGATTGACGATTTCCTGCGATATGGAGATGGATGCGAACGGAAACACCGTTAAGTACGATATCTTTTTGAGCGTGATTCGTACAGATGAGCGCATGACGTATGCAGATGTACGCAGTATTTTGGAAGACAAGGACGAAGCCTTGACCCAAAAGTACAGCAGACTCGTCCCGATGTTCGAGGATATGAAAGAGCTGGCCTTGAAGCTGCGTAAAAAACGGATGCAGCGCGGCGCTATTGACTTCGACTTCCGTGAAGCGAAAATTTACGTCGATGAAGAGGGGACTCCTACGGAAATCGGCTTCCGTACCAGATCGATTGCAGAGCAGATCATCGAGGAGTTCATGTTGGCTGCCAATGAAACGGTGGCGGAGCATTTCCACTGGATGAAGCAACCGTTCATGTACCGGATTCACGAAGACCCGAACGCTGAAAAGCTCATGGCCTTCATGGAGTTCATCACGAATTTTGGCTACTCAATTCGCGGGAAGGGCAATTCTGTCCATCCACGTGCGTTGCAGCAGTTGCTGGAAGAGGTAAAAGGAACGCCGGAAGAAATTATTATCAGCACCGTCATGCTGCGTTCGATGAAGCAAGCGCGCTACGACGCGGAAAGTCTGGGGCATTACGGCTTGTCTACCGAGTTTTATACCCATTTTACTTCACCGATTCGCCGTTATCCCGACTTAATCGTCCATCGCCGCATTCGCGAATGGATCGAGCTAGGGAATCAAATATCAGAAAAACGTCTGGAGTACTGGGCAGAGCAAATGCCAGTAATCGCGGAGCATGCGTCACAGCGTGAGCGGTTGGCTGTCGATGCCGAGCGTGAAACAGACGATCTGAAAAAAGCAGAGTTCATGCTTGAGCGAGTGGGAGAAGAATTCGAAGGCGTCATCTCCAGCGTCACTTCGTTTGGGATTTTCGTCGAGCTGCCTAATACCATTGAAGGCTTGGTGCACGTCAGCTTTTTAACCGACGACTACTATCATTACCATGAGAAAATGTTTGCGCTGGTCGGTGAGCGTACAGGCAAGCAGTATCGGATCGGGGACGTCGTCGAGGTACGTGTAGCGAATGTCAACGTGGATGAACGCACCATCGACTTCGAAATCGTCGGGATGCCAAAGGCTGGCTTCCGCGGCAGCCGTGAGCGTACGCCTCGCGTAATAGATGGTCGCGGTGGAGATCGTAAGCCGACACGTGGCAAACAAGATCGTTCACGCGCAGGCCGTGCAGATCGTCCTGGCAAACCAGATCGCCAAAAGGATAAAAAGCATCCGGCGGAAATCCGTCAGAAATACAAGGATCGCCGCAAAGCGGAGGGGAACAAACCTCCTCGCCGTGCTGGATCGGGCAAACCATCGAGTGGTGAAGAAGTGCTGCCAATTGGTGCAGGAGAAGGAGATACCTCAGCGAAACGTCAGAAGGGATTCTGGGAGGATCTCGTTAAGTCCAAGAAAAAGAACCGCAAAAATGTAGCCAGTCAGGCGAAACGGAAACGCCGTTAAACAGTTGTTTAAACCCCGAAAAGTACGCGGAACGATCCGTTTCCCTTTTCGGGGTTGGCTATTTACCGGGTAAATGACTTGCCACAATGATCAAAATTTGCTAGACTAACTGGTACGAAACGCAGTACGTACAAGTGAGGTGATCTCCATGTCAAAAGATAAGGCCGGAACCAAGACAATCGCCCAAAACCGAAAAGCGCGCCACGATTACCACATCGAGCAAGTATACGAGGCAGGCATTGAGCTGACCGGTACGGAGATCAAGTCCGTGCGTGCGGCGCGTGTCCAGCTCAAGGACAGCTTCGCTCGTGTGCAGAATGGCGAATTGCTTCTGTACAATGTGCACATCAGTCCGTACGAGCAGGGAAATCGCTTTAACCATGAGCCAGAGCGGACTCGCAAGCTGTTGATGCGCCGCTTGGAAATCCTCAAGCTCAATGGTTTGATTCGCGAAAGAGGGTACTCGCTGATCCCGCTCAGCATTTATTTGAAGGGCGGCTGGGCCAAGGTCGAGCTCGCACTTGTCAAAGGGAAAAAGAACTACGACAAGCGTGAAGACCTCAAGAAAAAAGAGTCTGCGCGAGATATCGAGCGTGCTCTGCGCGAACGCCAAAAAGGTTGATTGGATTGCACTGGCAGGCTTGGCAGCAATCAACGTTGAGTTTTAGTTGTCGCCTGTGCTATATTTAATAAGCACCAACAAGCCAATACACTGTTTAATATAGTCTAGGTGTGGATTTAATGGCTCTTCACCTAGACTTTTTCTCACCTACCTGGGGGCGTTCTGGATTCGACGGGGATGGTAGAGCATGAGAAGCGAGCCGGGGGGCTGCGGACCTCGTCAACAACGCGGAACGCCATTAACTGGCAACAAACAACTTTCTCTCGCTGCTTAATAACCAGTGAGGCGCTACCATTCCATCGCCCATGTGGCATGACTAGCGCTCAACTTTAGTGGGATACGCCGGAGGCTTCCGCCTGGAGCCGAAGGAAGAAGATCAATCAGGCTAGGTAACGGGTCAGCGCGTCACTCCGCGAATCCGGTACCGAAATTTAAATGAGTGACTGCGCTCGGAGATGCTCATGTATCGCTGTTTTCGGACGGGGGTTCGAATCCCCCCGCCTCCACCAAAATACATAAAGTGAAGCCACCTGATGAGGGTGGCTTTTTTACTTTGAAATTAAAACTGCGGTGTTGTGAATGGTCACGGATTAATATTCAATTGCGTAAACTTATTGTAATTAATGACATTTACCGTTGATATCGAAGGATTTTAGAATTTCTTGCGGAAATTTTAAAGTAATTTGGATTAGAATATAAAAATGATAGGTAATTTATAATTTTTACATATATTTAAAATGGATTAAAGGGGGAATTGGAATGGAGAAGACTATAAGGAATACACCAATTGACAATTTGATTAAATTCCTAAATTCGGTAAAATCCTTCAACGATAGAGGAGATGTGAGAAAAAATTTAATTGAGCAGGGGATTAGCGTAGGGGATTCATTTTGTATTGTTCTAAAAATAGAGAAAAAGGAACTTTTCAATACGTTAAGTGGATATTTACAGTTGATCACCTTAATCAAGAGCCAAGTTGAAATGAATTTTAAAAATAACGATAGATATCTTGCTCAACTAGAAGATGTAGAAAAAGCTCTTATCAGTGTAGGATTAGATAATGATATTACAGTGTTTAAAAAATATTTAACAGAAAAAGTAATAACTACACTCGAATTATGTGCTGACGGTCTCGCAGAAAAAGAGGATATAAATATTGTACCAAACGATGTCTTGGATAATATTGAAGATGATATTATTGACATGAAAAAGATTTTAGAACATTCAAAACTACCTAAGTCCGTTATTCTGGTGTTATTACAAAAGTTAGACGAGGTAGAAAATGCTATTAGACAGTACAAACGCTGGGGTATTAACGATTTTGATAGAGTTTATGACTCATTATTAGGTGGACTTTATAAGAATAGAAAGGAAATTAATCTAGAAGAAAACAAGAGCCTAATTGAAAAAATGAATTCTTTCATGCTGTCATTACTAACAACTACTAAAACAAGTAAAGAAATATTAGATACAACAAAACAATTAAGAGATACTGTAATTAGATTTTTGGAATAATATATACGAATCGAAGAGAATTAAGGTGAATTTTGATTGTACTAAATGGCATACGCTGGAGACTTCCACTTGGTGCCAAAGGAAAAAGCCAAAGCGGATTAGGTACTAGGTTAGCGGGTATTATGTCAATCAGATCCAAAATTAAATGAGTGACTGTTGCTCAAATATGGTCATATATCTCTGTGTTACCCCTGTGGGGCTCTTCGGTAGGACGAGGGTGCGAATCCCTGCCTTTACAAAATACATAACATTATACACCACTCGGTAAGAGTGGTATTTTTGCTTGTAAATCATCATGAGTTTTTAGGATTATGGAAAAATAATAATGGTATCCTAGCTTAACTAAATAACCCTTTTTATCCCATTAGTGGTTTTTGTTATAATGTAAATAAAGTATTTACTGGGAGAAGGAGACAAACTTATATGGGAGATACATATAGCAAGTTGGCGCAAAAAAGTGCTTACCAGAAGGAAAAAAGTGATTGTCCTGAAAAGAAACTCACATCAACAGCTTAGAAGTGCTTTATTAAATGCGAAAGCATCTTTAGAGATTGAGAGGCCTTTTTTACTCCCGAGGAATATCGTTTATTGTTATAACGTACGGATGGCAAAATGCATTTGAACGGATAGTAACTGTCAAGCGGTTAAATGTTTTGTATCTGAGAACCTTAAAAGGGAAGTTTGGTAAAAAGTACTTATGTGATATCCATGTGTTAATACTTGGATATATTTACCACTCCGCTATAAAGATGTGGGACGAAGATATCTCCAAAGAGAATTTTCACTTTACTACAGCAAGATTTTACATGGGTAAACCCGATGAGTTGTTAAATAAATTGAAGCAAAAGCGTTTTCTGAAAGAATTATCTTTTGATCATTTTGTCGACAGGCTAACTTACTATCTCATGGAGCTAAACGTCCTTCCATTTCGGGAAAGGAACGGTCGAGTTCCAGAGTGAATTTATTCGGTGCTTGGCTTTACAAGCAGGATATCAGATCAAATGGACAAAAGTTGAAGGTCCAAGATCATTAAAGCAATTATTCTTTCAAATCTGTAAGAAAAGATATTGCGATGTAATTTTTGGAATAGATAACCAATATATTTGTTTGAACATTAAGTCTACAATATTTGACTAACAGAAATATATGTTTTGTTAGATAAGGGAGACTAAGTTATATAGGTCAAACTAATATTAAATAAGTTTGAAAATCAAAACTAAATATTTCCACATAAGGTAAATTCACATGATGAATATATCAGGTACTGATAATAAGATTAGTGTGGAGGTATAATTAATTTGAGAGAAACATTAATAAAAAATGTTAAGACTCTAGGAATATTCTCAGTAATACTTATTCACAATACATGCAGGACTCTTTTAGGAGACGAAGAAGATGAGAACTCGTTATTAGATACTGTAATGAAGGCAGGTGATGGAATACGGATAATATCTGTTTCAATTGGAATAAAGGTAGAATTACGAGATTTTTTAGTTGGGGAATATCAGTTTGATTATAAGAAACCAATTACAACCTTAATTAGTTGTTGCATTTTTAATGACCCGATATCTTCTAAAATTAAAGATATACATGGTTCGTTCATGGCTAATGTCTATACGATTACACAACATGCAGTACTTGCGAATATAGTTCTTCAATTTTTATTAAAAATAAGTGATTCACGAGAAGTTTCTGAGAAACGAAAAGATAAAATTAAATTAGAACGAGAAAATGCTGAGGAATTTATAAACCATTTTATTTTGTTGTTTATTGACCTAAAAGAGCAATTTAAAGTGAATTATCCAGACATGTACAATAACCTTGTGAATTTAGAAGAGTATGTAGAACAAGATAAGGTTTCTAAGTTGGACTATAAAAATATCTATGGAATACTGAATGGATTTATGGAAGGAGTTTATGTTGATCTATCTGAAATATATGAGAGAAAAAAGAGAGCCCAAGCCTTATTAGTAGAATTAAAGAGGTGTAAACCAGGAAAACAGGAATGGATGGATTACGAACGAATTGGGATTCAAATTTTAGAATTTTTATTTTTACCCCGTTTCAAAATTATTATAAAGCAATCAAGAACAGAGAATGGGGATACAAGAAGAGATGCGGTTATTTCTAATAACCAGTCAATGGGATTTTGGGGTATGATAAATTCAGAATTCGATAGTAAGCATATCATATGTGAATTTAAGAACTATGCTACTAATGTTAATGGTGATCAGTTGAATCAACTTAGAATGTATTTATTAAAGCCTACTATAGGAAGATTTGGATTATTATTTTTACGAAACAAACCTACTAAAAGGCTACTACAGGCAAGAAAAAGAATATATGAAGAGTCTAAAATACTTATACTAATTATTGATGATGAACTAGTAGAAAAAATGATAAATTATCGAGTATACACTGAGTATCCAGAGGAAATTTTAGAAGAATTAAAAAATGACTTTGAGTTATCATATTAGTATTGATTTGCCTAAGTACAATTGATTCCTATATATTGCTGAATTATTAAAAATTCGATCTATAAGGGAGTCTTACCAGGTTTCTTACTAGTGTGTCACAGATCGAAAATGGAAATTGTTTAAATGATGGCACTCGGATTTGTGCATATATCGCTGGTTTTGGACGGGGGCTTAATCCCCCGTCTCCACCAAATATATAAAGATGCCACCTTATGAGGGTAGTTTTTTTCGTTTATGGGGGAAGGCTCGCTATACATTGAGGTGTAGGAAGAGCGATATTACAAGCTTTTGCTATCTTACATCAGAAAATATAAGACGATGACTGTGGAGCGAGAAACTGGTTAACGACTTGAATATACAACAGACTCACTAAGTAGAAACCCCATAAATCACAGCGACGACCCTTTCCCCAATTTCTGGATGCATGTTCTTTCCCTTATGCTAAACTAAAAGAATACTCCCAAAACCAAAGGAGCACCACCATGTCTTCCACTCTACGTAACCTACTAACCATGATCCTCCTCGGAGCCGCAGGTGGCATAACGATCTTCTTCCTAGACATAGAACCTACGCCTATGGTATGGATCACCTTTTTCCTGATCGCTTTCGTCATTCTCATCGGCAAAGACCTGTACATTTTTAAATTCAGCAGCAACATGAATACAGTTGAACGCTACGTCAAAAATTCAAAACAACCTTACTATCGTTTCTTGTACGCCTATCTACACGACAACGAAGCGGAAGCCGAGAAGGAACTAGTAAAACTCACATCCGATAAACTTCGCGCCTATATCACCGTAGTGGTAGAACTCCATCGCGACAACTACGATCTGGTAGAAAATGCACTCGGCAAAATTGATTCATCAGAGCATCGACACTATTACTCCGCACATTTAGCACTCCTAAAAAACAACCAAGATGACTACAACCAACACCGCTCCGCGATCAAAAACCGTATCTACCAGTTGTTACTAGATGCTGAAGTGGCCTATCACCAAGGAAACATGGCAGAAGCAGAACAATACGGTCAACTAGCCATTGCTAAATCCAAGGGCGTACAAAAATATTTGCTGATCAAGACACTTGAAAAAAGCAAACGCAGTCAGCATAGGAACTCATACTTCTAGGTTACTTCCTCGTTCTTTTTTTGATTCGGGGAGGGAAAGCTGTGTCTCACGAATATAAAAAGGACTGTCCCGATTCAACGATCGAGACAGTCCTTCTTTGCGCTACCACTCCATCACTCATGTGGCTTGATTAAGCAAGCCTATTTCTTCAATATAGCCGACTCGACAATAACAAAATTAAGAATAAGCCCAGCCCAAATGTTTACATTCAATACCTCTCCAATAACGGTTTCCATACCATGCGGAAGAGAAAAATTGTGAAGAATAAGGTACAAAAGTAGTAATACTGGCACCAACAGACGCGCACTCACAGCAACCAATGTCATTCCAAGGATCATCCATTTTCGGTGTTCCTCATATTGCCTGTTGATGGCGGTACGATACCCTTTCCAGCAAATAAACAGCCAAGCCAAAGATAGGATAAGGAAGCTTGTTGCCTTCATGAAATCTTCTGCATAAAAGATAGTCCCTAAAGAGAGGAGTCCACTAATAAACACACTGTACACATAAACTCTCCCAAGAAAACGATGGATTCTTGGTTTCTTCAGGCGAATTCGGTCGACAAACTGGAAAAAGCCAGTGAGAAGAGCAATGAAAGCAGAAACGATATGAGCAACTAATAAAGGATATTGAAGAGAACCGGAAATAATCGTGATTCGACTGTTTGCAGGATCAAATGTTAAATAGGGAGCCATAAATGGAACGATAACCACTAGGGATACAAGAAATAACGCCCACCAAATTTTAGGAAGTTTCATGCTTTCTTCCCCCTAAATGATGAGCATGTTTTACGGTGGTAAGAGATCCCCAGAAGAGAAACAAGGCAATGACCGGGTGAAGCGCGGAGAGGATTCCTAAGTGAGAGGAATAAATAACGGTAAGGAACTGCGCAACGATCATGAGGTATAATCCGAGACAAATCCAACGAAGATGTACAGTCAGCTTTCCAAGGAAAGAGAATACCAAAGGAGGGGGAAGGGGAACCCTCTCATTCATCACAAGCATGCAACAACCGCTCCCATCTGAATCATTTGTCTTACCCCCATCCTAAACACAAGTTCAAAACAAACCATAAACGATTTCTAAAAAAAGGATAAAATTTGAATGTCATAGCGGCATATGTATGCGTGACATAAAAAAACAAAGACCAACATAGAAAATATCGCCGGTCTTTGACTCATAATCAGTTATTAATTGGGCTCTAACACAAAGTAATACGGTTTGGAGAGAAGATTGTGCAAATGATCACGTACTTCCACGTTAGGCAATCGGTTTAATGTTTCGCTAATTTCTCGTTTCATGTCGGCGTACTGGCTCTCATATTGCTCTTCCGGGTGTTTCTCCTCTTGAATGACTCTGGCTAAACGCTTTGCTATCTCAAATAGCTTTTGATTGGTCTCATCGTAACCAGATTCATTAGCGTTTGCCAAATATCCGCGCATTTCTGCCAAGCGCGACAGGGTATCACGCCAGTTCCATGCTTGTATATTCTTTTCTCTTGTTTGAGAGCATATCTCAACAAACGGATTTTTCGATAACAAATCCTCTAATGTACCCCATGCATCTGGTCGCAAAGATTCTTCGAGTTTTTGCAGACAGTACGCATCAGGGGAGAGTAACTCTACCACTTCGCGAAACGCTGGAATCGAGTTTCGTCGATAGCTTTTGATTCCCCACAAGCTATGTACCTGCAACGCCGTAGCAAATGACTTGCAGTGAGTATCGAGCTCTGCTAATCGTTCCTCATCTAGCTTATGACTAGCAAGAATCCTCGCCTTTACCCCATTATCGGGGATGTTTTCATTAGCTTCGCCTAATTGCATACTTCTTTTGATGTAAGTGCGAACCGTGTCTTTTGGTATGGAGTTATCCTCTTGAGCACCAAGAATTCCGAAGCGATAAGAGATAAATTCCTCGAAACCTTTGCTACTTCCAAATCCATCATCGATGGCATGCAAATCTGGTTGGACTTCCATCATTTCAGCGAGCACCTGCTCCTCAAGTCCGTAAATGCATGCCTCGATATGTGTCCAGTAGCTTCTGCATTCGTCTTCGCTCCCCAGCACACGTTGATAGACGTCATGGAAGAAGAGGATGTGAGCAATTTCGTGGAAGTAATTTTGAAAAGGAAACTTGATGTGAGTTCCCTCCAAATACGTTCCTGCATTTTGATAGATCCGTCCATGCTCTGGTCGGAATAACGTGGGTAGCGTCGAGTGCAAATCTAAGTATAGTCCAATCCCTTCATTGTAACTATGTGCCCAAACAGCTAAATAGGTTGGGCTTAACAACAAAGCGATGGAGTGATTGGTAATTTGAACAGGCAAGTTGAAATAGCCGCCGTTTATTTGAGGCTGTAAGCTTAGCCAGGTCATCCCAACTGCTAGAGCCTGATATAAAGAGAATTCACCTTCCGCAGATGCATCTCTACAATAACGTTGAAATTGACGAGTAGTGCTTACAATTCCATGGTTCTTAAAACCGTAATTACCCTCGAACCGCTCAAGTCCCTCAATGAAATCCTCTGTTGATACCGTTAAAAATACGTTAATTCCATCCACCCAAAGATCGGAACCGATTTCTGATTCTAGCCATGCGTCTGCGTCCTCGGCAAGCTCTCTCAACTGATGATATCTTTCCAACAAATGCGCTTGATTCATAATATGGCACCATCCTGTCATGTTTGCTTACTGCCTCGAAAGCGAGAACTTTATACAAAAAATTCAAGAGCACACGAGGTGCTCTTGAACAATCAATTACATTTTACACACAAGTGTCAAAATTGGATGGAGGAGCAATTTCATTTCTTGAACGTTTTGATTGTTAGAAAGTTGTGCTTTCACTACCTTTTTCATGGGCAATCCCGTCCTTCCTAACTTTTATCATTTTATGGAAATCATGCATGCTTTTTGACTCACTTACAAGCAAACATCAACAACTACGCGCCATTTCAACGATTTCATTTCTTGCACTTGTTTGTTCTTGTTTACTGCTACTTTTACGACTTTTTTCATGAGTTTACACCTCCTTTCCAAAAGAAGATGGAACTTTATGTGGATTCTCTCAACAATAGGTTGTATTGTAATTATAAGGAAAATTGTTAATTGATTTCAAGTTAAGAAAAATAAATATTTTCTGAAATGTTATATAAGTGATGCGAGATTCCCAGGGAAGGTACTTCCAGATGCGATAATAGGGTGCTTGTAGTAAACTGTATCAGGGATGTAAGTTTGGTTTCCGACAACTTGGAGTGTCTTTCTCTTCAGAGAGGTATATTGAACTATCGTGTGTTTGAAAAGAATGTTTATTTGGAGTATAGTATCAGAATGAATAAATGAGAGTTGGATAAGCAGCCGTCTGAATGAACAGTTATGATTGAGAGATAGAGAACAATTAGGAGGATTATTGTGTCACAGAAAGCACCAGTTTCTTTTGTAGTTACTATCGGTTTCATGTTATTTGCTTTGTTTTTTGGAGCGGGTAATTTAATTTTTCCGCCAATGCTTGGCCAATTAGCAGGAACAAATGTATGGATAGCCAATGCAGGTTTTTTGGTTACAGGGGTTGGGTTGCCATTGCTAGCGATCACAGCCTTTGTTTATTCGGGAAAAGACGACTTGCGCTCCTTAGCCAGTCGCGTGCATCCCGTATTCGGAATGGTATTCACGATTGTTCTGTATCTAGCAATTGGCCCGTTTTTTGCGATACCCAGATCCGGCAATGTATCGTTTGATATAGGGGTAAAGCCTTTCCTATCAGAACAGGCAGGTTCGGTACCGCTGATTCTATTTACCATCCTGTTTTTTGCAATTGCCTGCTTCTTATCGCTCAATCCTATGAAAATTATCCATGTAGTCGGAAAAATCTTAACTCCAATTAAATTAACATTTATCGGAATTATTGCGATAACGGCTATTATTTATCCAATTGGAGCCCTTCAAGCCCCGCAAGCAGATTACACATCCCATGTATTTTTCAAGGGTTTTCAAGAAGGGTATTTAACATTGGATGCGCTTGTAGCTTTTGTTTTTGGAATGATCATCGTGAATGCAATTAAAGAAAAAGGAGTTACTGCCAGAAAACAAGTTTTGGCTACATGCGCAAAAGCAACAATGATAGCCGGTTTACTCCTTGCGCTTTTCTATACCGCACTTTCCTTTATGGGTGCCTCTAGCGTAGAAAAGTTGGGCCACTTAGAAAATGGCGCTGAGGTTTTGGCGAAAGTCTCCAATTACTACTTTGGTTCTTATGGTGCCATATTATTGGGATTAATGATTACAGTGGCATGTTTGACTACTAGTGTAGGGCTGATTACAGCCTGCTCTTCCTTTTTTCATGCATTGGTTCCGAAGATCTCTTACAAAAAATTTGCGGTTATTTTGTCTGTTTTCAGTACACTCGTTGCCAATATTGGATTAACGCAACTTATTAAGGTCTCTGTTCCGATCTTAATGACCATGTACCCGATTGCAATCTCGTTACTCTTCTTGACGTTTCTGCACGAAGCATTCAACGGCAGACCAGAAGTGTATCAAGGAAGTTTACTTTTCACTTTTCTGATTAGTCTGTTTGATGGCTTGAAGGCTGCTGGAGTCGAAATTAGTTTTGTCCAGCACTATTTTGCTCAGTACCTTCCACTGTATGACGTAGGCTTGGGCTGGCTCCTGCCTTCTCTAATAGGTGGGGTATGCGGATACACGATCAGTGTATTCCGGAAGAGTATGTACCACGTTCAAAAACAAAAGGAGGCATGAAAATAACTTTCCATATAGACACATGCCACTTAGAAGATGCTTTACGAACCCGTCCCTTGACATGTAGGAGACGGGTTTTGTTTATAATCCAATCTGCATCAAGTAACGGTTGAAAAAAGGTGGCCTTTTATGGCCCCAAGCTAAGGTCGGCTGCTTAAACTTTCTTGTATACTTGAAATGAATATTATCAAGTGTTAGACTATTTTTTATTTATTGCATAATATTTATCATGCAAAATAAAAGGGGGCATCCAATGCCTGTCTTACAAAAAAGAGCAAACCGCCCGAAAAGGATTAGCCTGGTGACACTTTTAACAGGACTAGTCTCTCTATCCGTTATCCTGACTGGCACCATTCTCCTCATCTCATTCTATCAATCCAAAAAACAGGCACTGATTAACACGACTTTGACCTTAAATCACACGAGTGCAATCAAAATGAGTCATACCCTAGATGCTTTGATTAAATCCATGCGCAGTAGCTTACAGTATTCGGCGAGCATCTTTTCCAATCGGAACGAGATGAATGCGGATGAGGTATATTCCAAGCTTGAGTTGATCCGTCGTACAAACAACTATTTTAATTCGCTTACCGTGGTAGATGAAACCGGGCTTGTTCGAAGTGTGTCTCCCGGATCGATTGGTACAGTAGGAAGCTATGTTAAAACGAAAACGGGGAAAATGGCATTGGCTTTAAAAAAGCCGTACATTTCCAAACCTTACGTAACATCAAGTACGAAGCGACTCATTGTATTGATGAGCGAACCCATATTTGATAAAGACGGGATCTACCGGGGGGTTATTGGGGGAACGATTTATCTTCATGAAGATAACATTTTGAATACGATCTTTGGAAGTAATCCAACAGACGAACTAGGTTCCTCTTTTTACATCGTAGGATCTGATGGTCATTTGTTGTTCCACCGTGATACAAACCGGATCGGAGAGGATATCAGTGCCAATCCAGCCGTACGCCAGCTGATCCAAGGGAAAAGTGGCTATGAACAGATTGTCAACTTGAGGGGACAGACGGTATTAGCCGCGTACGTAAAGGTTCCAGCGAATGACTGGGGTGTCGTTGTCGTGTCACCTATCAGTGTTGTGCAAGAACAATTAAATCGTGATATTCAATCCGTTTTGTTGTATATGTTGCCTCCCTTTCTATTATTAATGCTAGTTGTGATCGGGCTTGCGCGCCAAGTAGCAAAGCCTTTCGTATCCCTGGCCAATCTTGTGAGTAAGGCCGGGAGAGAAGAGGTGGAACTCTTAGAGGGTAGCCAGCATTGGAATCGGGAGGCGGAGCTGTTATCCCGTGCTATTCGCTTCGCATTAAGTAATATTAAAAAGCAGACGGAGCAATTGGCACATGATGCTCGAACAGATCCTTTGACAGGGCTAACGAACCGAAGAACGCTCGAGGAAACCATGCAAAAATGGATGGCGGAGCAAATCCCCTTTTCTATGATTATGATGGATCTTGATCGATTTAAAGCCATTAATGACACATATGGCCATCAGGCTGGGGATGAAGTGTTGAGGCATTTTGCGAAAATCATTTCTTCCTCACTTAGGCCCGATGATATCAGCTGTCGCTTTGGCGGTGAGGAATTTGTTGTCCTCGTTTCTCATGCTGGTTTGGAGGAGGCCTATCAGGTGGCCGAACGAATACGTTGTGCCTTAGAAACAAGTATCAACCCAATCGGGCAACCGCTAACCGTGTCACAAGGCATTGCGCACTATCCTACTCATGCTGTTTCACCTGAAGATCTGCTGCATGCAGCTGACGAGGCCATGTACAAGGCGAAGAGAGCAGGTAGGAACCAAACTATGATAGCGGAAGCGGAGTAATCTATGTTAGGAGCTAAGAGGCGAGAGAAAGAGGCGAGAGATCGCCTCTTTCTTCTTGGAAAAAATTCGCGGGTCAGGTGCTAAAAAAGTAAATTTGGAGATATATTATCTCGCTGTTTACATATGCATGTAACAAATGGATAATTAAGGAAATTTTGTTATTCAAAAATGTGGAGCACATGATTCTTGTATCTCACTTTGAAAGAGGGGGATTGACATGGAGAATGTTGTCACATGGGAACAGTATGAGAGGGCACGACGCTTGCATCCCGCGAATTATTACGACGCAGTATTCAATGCTTTTGTCAGGCCGCGGTGGATTAGCGGGAGTCAGTTCTGGTACATCCGTGAAATACGTCTGGAAAAGGGTACTGGGAGGCAATATGTGATCGTGGATGCTGAACAGAATACAAGTCAGCCAGCATTCGATCACGAACGACTAGCTGTCTGTTTGTCAGGGAGTGTAGGCAAAAGGTATGATGCAGAAACATTGCCGCTTGGGGAACTTATGTTTACCGGGGGTGGATCGGCATTCCAGTTTGAGGTTGGCGGTACTGTTTGGAGCTGTGATTTACAGGAATACAACTGCAAGCCCTTACATCATTTTAAAAAGCCGTCGATAGATGAACTGCCGTCTCCAGATGGAAAATGGGTGGCGTTCGTATATGATCACAACTTGTATGTTCGATCACTCGAAACCGGAAGGCGTATCAGGCTAACCCATGACGGCAAGGCTTACTATGATTACGGAACCCAACCTGAATGTAGGCTCTCGACCGTGGCGGAGCGATTGAATGATCGTAAGCTTCCTCCAGTGGCGATTTGGTCACCCGATTCGAAGATGCTGCTGACCCATCGGCTTGACCAAAGAAAGGTGCGCGAAATGCATCTGATCCAATCAGTTCCTAAAGGGGAAGAAGTCAGACCGGTACTGCACTCGTACCGTTATCCACTGGTTGGCGATCAACACGTACCGTTGGCAGAGCTGGTCATCTGTGATCTGGAAAGGCGAACCACAGTCTGGATTGAAAGCGAGCCTTTACTGGCATGTCCTGTCTCACCCCTCACTCCGGGGATGCAAATGGCCGGATGGTCATCCGACAGTAAACAGATCTATATCGCCCGGATGTCCCGTGATGCCCGTTCTGTCGATTTTTCCGTAGCAGATGCTTGCTCCGGTGAGGTTTGCACGCTACTGCGCGAGCAAAGTGATACGTTTTTGAACCAAGATCTGCATAACCTCGGAGCATCGAATCCGAATATTCGATTAATGGCCGATGGTTCGTTCATCTGGCACTCAGAGCGTGATGGATGGAGCCACCTCTACTATTGCGATGGCAAAACGGGTGAGATTCGCAATCCGATCACATCGGGTCCCTGGACAGTACGCAGGCTGATGGCAGTGGACGAGCAGCAGGGATGGGTGTATATCACTGGAGGGGGGCTTGAGGAAGGGCGCGATCCTTATTATCAACACCTGTATCGCGTTCGCCTGGATGGAACCGGTTTGTCGTTGTTGACGCCAGAAGATGCTGAGCATAATGTTGTGTTTTCTCCCAATATGAAGTATTTCGTCGATACGTTTTCGCGCGTTGATTTGCCGCCTGTTTCTGTTCTCCGCTCAGTAGATGGCAGCCTGATTCGCGAATTGGAGTACGCTGATGTGGAAATGCTGCTCGAGATGGGGTACCAATTTCCAGAAAGGATTACTGTCAAAGCACGAGACGGTGTGACCGATCTTTATGGGGTGATGCTGCGTCCATTCCCGTTTGACCCTTCCAGCAAGTATCCGGTCATCGATTACATTTACGGGGGACCACAGATCATCAATACACCGAAAGCTTTCGCGCTCGATCCAGGCCGAAGCCATGACCCGCTGGGTGGTGGACAGTCATTGGCGCAGTTAGGGTTTATCGTATTGATCCTAGATGGAATGGGAACACCTTATCGTTCTAAAGCGTTCCATGACATCTCAAACGGAAAATTGGAGGAAGCAGGAGGTTTGATTGACCATGTGATTGCAATAAAGCAATTGGCAGAGCGCTACCCGTATGTGGATGTTGATCGGGTAGGCATTTGGGGATCGTCAGGGGGAGGCTACGCTTCGACAAGGGCCCTGCTTTCATATCCTGAGTTTTACAAGGCTGCTGTTTCCGCGTCTGGGAATCATGACCAACGGCTGTATATAGCAGCATGGGCAGAACGCTATCAAGGTTTGTATGATCCTGATTTATACAGGGATCAAGACAATGCCCGTCTGGCAGCCAATCTGGCAGGAAAACTCTTACTGGTGAGTGGCGATATGGATGATAATGTGCATCCTTCCCAAACGATTCGGATGGCGAATGCATTGATTAAAGCGGATAAAGATTTTGACATGTTGATTTTGCCCAACCGACATCACGGATTTTCTTTGGAACCGTACTTTATCCGCAGAAAATGGGATTATTTTGTACGGCACTTGATGAGAGCAGAACCTCCATGGGGGAATCAAACAGCCTATAAAAATGCCAGTGATAAAGAGCCGATAGAGAAGTAGCGCGAGAGGAATGAAAACGGAGAAATGCGAAGAGGAGCCCTAAGAAGAGCTCCTCTTTTCATCTACCAGCCTCTTTGAGGAGGGTTCTGGATTTGATTCGTTTCTTGATCGATGGTGCGGGCCATTTCTTTGATTTTAGCCAATCCATCATCAATTTGGCGCTTATTCGCTGCAATGCGATTCGCTAACGCAATTAATTGGGTAGATTGTGGTGGGTAGGGTGCATTTGCCAGTGTAAGCAGCTCTTGTTGAGCGCCGTCCAAGTTAATCGCTGCATTGGCTACCATATCCACTGCAAAGGAAATTTTGTCAGCAAGATGGTCAACCTTATTTGCCACATGATTCGTATGCTGATTGCCCCAACCGTTCGAATTGTTTATGTACGACATTCGATCACCTACTTTTGAACTTTGTCAGTGATGCTATCGATTTCTTTTACTTTTTGTGCAATTTTATCCGTATGTCCGTCGATGGCGTCTGTCAGCTTGTCAACGTCCTTCACGTTCTTTTGAACCTCTGCCAGGTTGTTCAACGTATTTTTCACTTTACCCGTAATACCATCTGCAATGGTACCAACAAGCACCTTGATGTGATCAGGAGCATTTTGACCAACCTGAGCAACGAGACTTTCGATCAGTGGCTGAATTTCACCCAGCGTTGTTTGTGCATTGATCAGCTCACGAGAGCAAGAATTCAATTCGTTGTCAATTTTATCGGAGTCGCGGTCAATTTCTGCCTGGATATCTTTAATATCTCCAAGCACCTTGTCGATTTGATTTCCGAGCTCGCGGACTGTTCCTTTCCCCATAAACATGTACATGCACCCCTCAAGAAATATTATTAGTAACTCTTAAGAAATAAGAGCGATACCCGTAGTGGTGGAGACAGAAAACCTAGTGGAATTCTATACTGAAAATTAACACTTGTCGGAAAAATCCCTCAGAAAAAATGGTTCCCTGTATTACTTTAACATTATATGAAAAGGAGGACTACCCTTCAATTATACATATAAACCACTTTTTTCAATCGTTATTTGGTCCTGTCTACAACTAGGAGTAGAGTCCCTACTTTTTCCATGGAAAAAGCCACCCGATGAAGGTGGCTTCTGTGTTCTGTCGCTATTTTACCTCGCGAAAACTTGCACTGACCTTTTGCAGTTCTTGCTTGAGGGACTCAAACCTTTTCTCTTCTGTCCAAGCCATGATTTGATGAAAATGGGTAGGCGTTTCGACCAATGTCACAATATAAGCGACCTTAATGCCGTCTATTTCGCCTTTAGCATTGAATTGGATGGCCACCTGGTTGTCGACTACAGTGCGAATCTGTTTATCGACGGATACATTCTCTACTGCATCTTGAAGGTTTGCTTCAATCGCTTGCGTATAATCTTGAAGCGTGAATGAACTGTCTAGATCCTCTTTCGATTCTGACAGTACCAATACATACTTTTCGCTAAAACGATTGGAGATTTCTATATCTGCTTCATCGTGAAGGGATGAATCCTTGCCCCAATCGGAAGGGGCTGTTATTTGAATCTTTTTATCCTTGCTATAGAAGGTTTCTTCGGTAGGCGTTCTTGATGCGATATCGATTATCCCAAAAATCATGCCGATGATGGATAAAACGGCTACGATGGAGAAGACAACAGCGAGTACGGTTGTTTGCTTTTTGCTGACGTTGTGCAGATCCTTCACTTTCACGACGTATGTATTCGCAGCCAGATCGCCTAACCGTTGTCTTTTGTCGGAAGCCAACACACTGATACCGGCTGGCAACCCGCCCAGAAGAAATACATTTGCTTCGAATAGACGAATGAGGGAACGGATAAATGATTTCCATAACCCCGGTGGCCGTCCTTCCGCATTGACAGCAATGATGCGGAAGGTAAATTTTCCGATCGTATATCCGGTAAGTCCTTCTAACAGTACATAATAAGAACATAGGATAATTGCGGCTAGGATGAAGAAATAGAGACCGTTGGCGTCTTTATCAATGGAAACCCCAAATGAGAGCAATCCGGTTAGAAAACAAGCGAGCAGAATATGATCAAGAACATGGGCTCCCCATCTCGTAAAAAAAATCGTCGCCCTGTCGTACGATTTCGATAAATCTCCCATGTTTTTTGGTGGCTCCTGCTGGGCAAGAGGAGAAAACTCTGCCGGTACTGTTGATGATGGTGGTTGTTGCTCCAATTTTGTGCACCTCCTGAAGAAATGTAAACATGTTACATTTAACCATTTTGAAAATTGTATTGTCAATTGTAGACGATTAGAATGGAAAAAGATGAGTAAGGCGCGGCTATCCCATTCAGGGGAGAGGAGAATACCATATGGAAATCCACCAAATACCCGAGCAATTGCCATTGATCAAACATTCCAAAGACCTTTGGAGCTCTTTTGCATACAGCAAATGTAAGGATGCATACGGTTATGACAAAAACGGGCTGAAAAGATACGCGCTGATCGTTCAGCTTCAATACGATCAGACTGTGACAGAAGCAGACAAGGAGCTCCTGTACTATTTGATGAGCCAAGAGATTGAGATGCATAAGTCCCATCCGTATCAGGGATTTTATGAATCGATGGACATCGTGGCTTATTTGTTGGCGAAGTGTAAGGATGTTACCCATATTCCACTGTTTGAGCGGGCAAAATTAAGCAATTTTGATACCTACTTTGGCTTTGACACCGAGTATATCGTGTCGGCGGGGATTGAAGAGGCGATCACGTATATCGAAGAGAACGATCTGTGTCGAGTCAGCTCTTTCTTTCAGGATAAGAAAGAGGAGCTGGAAACGATGTATACGGCTGAACATATGGAGCGATGGTTTCAATCCAAGGCTAGGAATTACCCTGCCAATATTGAGGACGAGTCCCTGATAACGTTAATGGACAGAGCAAGCGATTTCGGTAACATGGCAGAAGCCAGAAAAATACTGGAGAAGCTAGAGGAGCAGCTGGGCTCTGACAAAAAGAATTATTCTCTGCTGTATCATCAGGCAAAACAATTGGAAGAGTACGACAAGGCACTTCACTATCTCACGCAAGATCTCCCGGAACAGGAAGACTCGTTTGACAAAGTATTCCTTTGGTTAAAAATGGCCGAAATCCATTTGCTCAAGCAGGATTGGGTCCAGGCTTTTGCGAGCGTCAAGCAGTGCGAACCAGAGCTAAAACTCTTTTCTTCCTGGAGAAGTGCCGGTTTGGGCAGAAGCTTAAGCGAGACTTTGTTGGATATCTGCTTGAAGGCAAAAGATAGTAACGAGGTTTTGGCTAGAGAAGCGTACCTCTGGGCTGATCAGATGTTGAAATCGACAAACAACTACAGCAGTAATGTTTTGAGAAAGGCGCACCAGTGTGCCAAGGTGCTGCAACGCAAACAGGATAAAAGGCTGTACAGTAAAAAAGTCGCGATAGAAGCCAGACGAATCAACAGAATGGTTAGATGACTCAAAGTAAACCCGACATTTGAATGGTCGGGTTTTTCTCTGTTTGGATGCAACGTTCATAAAAAAAATACCCACGCAGGGACCACTTTGCTGTATCTTTAATCTGAGCATTATTTCCTATCTTTATATGAATTTTTTCCCCCGTTAGCCAACCTCATTGGGCTTCAGGTCATCGATAGCAAGGCTACTTTCCATGTTTCCTTCATGAATGTCACTTTACTTCTAGGCAGGAGATGCGTATGGATTTATTAACGTACAGTCCACTTATCGCAACCAAGCTTCATGTTCCGAAGTATGGTTCGGACTTGTTGCTTCGGCATCAAATATTGAAAGAAATCGATGACGCGGGCGCTGCAAGATTGATTCTCGTGTGTGCGCCAGCAGGTTTCGGCAAAACGACAGCAGTCAGTCAATGGACGCAAAATTCCGGCAAGCCGACCGGTTGGATTTCCCTGGATGAATCAGATAATGATCCCGTGCGCTTTTGGAGATATTTTGCCAGAGCAATTGATATGGCACAGGAAGGCTTGGGCAAAGAATCTTCCTCGGTGCTTCACCCACAGTACACGGCTTCTGCTGAGCAGTTGATGTCTGTGCTGCTCGAAGAAATTGCAGGGTTTGAACGTGATTTTTATCTCGTATTGGACGATTATCATCTCATAAAGGAGCCTTCTATTCATGAAGGACTTCAGACGCTGATCCAGCATGCTTCCTTCTATATGCATGTCGTCCTGATTACGCGGGAGGAGCCTCCTTTTGCCCTACACCGTCTACGCGTTCGGAAACAGTTGAAGCAACTGGGCTCAGACACTCTTCGGTTCAATGAGGAGGAGTGCCGGCGCTTATTTCGGGAGCAACTGGGTCTGAGTCTGTCAGAACAAGCCATTGGCTTGCTAAGCAAGCGAACGGAGGGATGGGTGGCCGGCTTGCAATTAGCAGCGTTGTCTATGCAAGGAAAGCCCGAAGCGTCTAAGGTCATACATCAATTTTCCGGTAACGACAAGTATGTCGGGGAATATTTGACGGAAGAAGTATTGAAACGACTTCCAGATAAGGTACAGATGTTTTTGCTGAAAACGTCCATACTGCCGCGTCTGACAGGCGATCTATGCGCAGCTGTTACCGGAGAGCCGGACGCTCACGACATCCTTCGCATGCTGGAGCGAACGAATTCATTTGTCATCGCGCTGGATGGCGTAAATGAGTGGTATCGTTATCACCATTTGTTCGCAGAACTTCTGCTTTCCCATGTAAGGAAAACATATAACGAACTGCTTCCTGCCCTACATATCTCTGCAAGCTGTTGGTTTGAAAGTCATGGGTGGATCATGGAGGCTACTGAGCATGCGTTTCTCGGAAAAGATTGGAACCGGGCGAGCCGTTTGATCGTCGCACATGCGCCGTGGATGTTGAAACAGTACGAAAATATTACGCTGCGCAGATGGATGAGGTACTTTGATAAGTCTTGGTTGGAAAGCAACCCCGAGCTGTGCATTGCTTTTGCCTGGCTGCATGCTGTGTCCAACGAAATTGATCAGGCGGAAATCCTCCTTCAATTGGCTGACGAAGCAACACGGATCAATCATGGGAGCTTTGACGACTGCCGTGTAGAAATATGTGTGCTTCGGGGATATATCGAAGTGATGCGGGGAAATGTAGACCTTTCCCTCAAATATATGGAAGAATCCGTTCACATGAAGCCAAAATTCAGCCGCTACTTCATCGTCGGCATTGAACTGAATTCGGATGAGCCATATGTCCTGCGAAGTCGTGTGGCCTTGAGCGGGTATTTGTCCAACGTGAATGATTACTATCCAAAACTGAGGGCGATTTGGAAGCACAGTGGTCTTGGCATATTGGCCTACGGTTCTATCGTTTTGGGCGAGCTTTATTATGAACAAAATGATTTTGAGCAGTTGAAATATTTCATACCGCGTGCAATTCAGTTAGGCACGATCTCTTTGAACTTCGGTGTATTGGTCCCGGTGTATCTGACTTTGGCTCGATGGAGAAAAGCAGAGCATCGTAGCCAGGAGATGTGGCTAGCCATGGAGGAGATTACTTCGCTATGCCGCCAGCACGATGCACCTCCCCATTGGATGTCTTTCGTAGAAACATTCCGCGTCCGATTGTGGATCGAAGAAAATCGGCGGGAAGAAATAGAAAAATGGGCCGAGCCTTACACCAAAATGAATGTAGATATTGTCGCTTCCCGGCATGAATTTGAGCGAATGACGTTGGCCCGGGTATACCTCTATTTAAAAAACGACAGTGCAGCCATCATGCTGCTAACCAGTCTAAAGCACGAAGCGGAAATAAAGGATCGGCTCGGGAGTCGGATTGAAGCCTTTCTTCTGCTCAGCCAAGCTTACATGATCCAAAAACAGCATCATGAAGCGATGGAGTGTATGCGCATGGCGGTGACGTTAGCCGCGCCAGAAGGCTATGTACGCACTTTTTTGGATGAAGGCCCTGGTGTTGCCAAAATGCTCTATTCACTCTATAAAAGCAAAAACGTGTCCAAGCAAGAGATGGCTTATCTTTCGATGCTGCTCAAAAGCGTAGAGAAGGAATTTCCTACGCTTGATATTCAAATCCGGGTATCGCCTTCCTTGGAAAAATTGACGGAAAGAGAGTCAGAAGTGCTGGCACTGATTGGTGAAGGGCTATCCAATTCCGAAATTGCGGACAAACTGCATCTCACACTGGGGACGGTAAAAGGGCATGTGCATCAAATTTTTAGCAAGCTCCAGGTGAAAAATCGCGCACAAGCAATCGTCAGATTAAGAGAAAGTGAGATCGACCATTAGAATCCCCCGCCTATACAGGGCCACTGAAAACATGCAAAGCGAGCCTCTAGAGTCGATTCTAAGGCTTGTTTTGCATGTTTTAGTGGCCTAAGCCATTTGTTTTCTTTGTATATCCATCTCATGTACACACAACGGTCACATCAGCCATCTATACTCATCTTGTAAAAACAAGGTTGGGTCATAGGAATTGTTACGGCGAGATACGGATTCGTAAATTTCGTGATAAATTGGTAATCTATGCAATAAATGCACAACCACGAGTAAGGAGTGCGCAAATGAAACGGAAAGTGTTACTCGTAGAGGACGACGAGCTCATACGTGAATTTGTATCGGATTATTTTAAAAAAGAAGCTTGGGAAGTGTACGAAGCGCAGCACGGTAAAATGGCGATGGAGCTTTTCGCTCTGCACTCTGTCGATTTAGTTGTGCTAGATATTATGATGCCCGAGATGGATGGCTGGTCGGTGTGCAGAAAAATCCGCCAACAATCCGACATTCCCATCATCATCATCACAGCAAGAGTAGATGACGATGACCAGTTGATGGGTTTCGAGCTTGGCGCAGACGAATATGTCACCAAACCGTTTAGCCCAAAAGTATTAGTGGCCCGTGCCAAAGCTCTGATGAAAAGAGCAGAGGGGAGCATCGGGAGGGGAGATGATATCGCTCAGTTTGGAGCATTGACGGTAAACAAACGAGCTCACACCGTTACGATTGCAGGCGTCCCGATTTCATTGACACCAAAAGAGTATGAGCTGCTTCTGTTCTTCATCAAGAATGAAGGGACAGTCTTGTCCCGAGATAGCATATTGAATGGGGTTTGGGGGATGGACTACTTTGGCGACCATCGCACCGTTGATACCCACGTGAAAAAACTGCGTGCCAAGCTGGATACAGAGCAGCATCTGATTCAGACGATGATCCGTTTTGGATATAAGTTTGAGGCAAAATGATGAAACGACTTCGACTAAACGTTGTGACAAAATTATTTGCCGCCACTTTTGTTTTTGTCTTTTTGCTCTACGCGTTGATATTGATCGGGGAAAAGTTTTTCTTTGAGCGCTTTTATTTAAATGCGAAAGTAAGCGAGCTCTCGCAAGCAATGGCATCTTTCCCAGATGAGTACGCCAAACTCCCTCCCGACAAGCACAAGCTGGATAAGCTGGTGGGTACATTGATGAATCGCACAGATGCCAGCATCGCGATCGTAGATGAGCAGCTCAGGCCATTGAATCTCACCCCCTATTTTCTGGAAATAAAAGCAGCAAATAAAAATCAAGTGATTACCTTACCGCTAAAAGAAATGAAAAGCACTGATCTCCCAGAAGGACTCCGTGTTGGAGACACGATTACCATCGACGGCATCTATATGGATGAGAACAATAGGAACATGAAGCCGATACGGATTGCAAGGCAAAGTCCATCCACAAATGTGTCCGAAAATGGACTAACCCGGGTTACGGCTGTTATTTCTGAACTCATGCTGCCTAGTCAGCGGCGGGCACATAACCCTTTTTATCAGGATTCTCTCGTAGCGGATCAAATCGGACCATGGCTGACGCAGCAATACGACGAGATTACACAGATGAAAAGCGGATCATTCATTCAGCGGAAGTGGACTGATCCGTGGAGTGGTGTAAACTATGCCATCGTGATTCATCGATTCTCCTATCAGGGTGGGGCGAATTACATACTGGCTGTGACGACGTTGCAACCAGTGAGCGATGCGGTAAGTATGCTGACCAGCTATTCCCTATACGCGACGCCAGTCATCCTCGTCATCTTACTGCTGCTCTCCTTTGTCTTTTCGAAGATCATCACAAAACCATTAGTTACGCTGAGTCATTCTGCTTCACGTATGGCTAATCTGGACTTCACAGAACTTGCTTCGATTCATTCTCAGGATGAATTCGGTGAGCTCTCTCGCCATCTGAATACGTTAGCTGGCAAGCTGGATCAGACACTAAAAGAGCTGACGAATGCCAATGTCACTCTTCGCGAGGATCTAGCGCATAAGGAAAAAATGGAGCAGCTTCGCAAAGAATTGATTGCAAACATTTCTCATGAACTCAAGACCCCGCTTGGCATTGTGAAGGGCTTTGCGGAAGGGTTAAAAGATGATGTCGCACATGAAAAGCGGGAGCGATACATGGACGTCATTTTAAGCGAAGTCGACAAGATGAACGAACTCATTATGGATATGCTGGAATTGTCCAAATTCGAAGCCAAAGCCATTTTGCTTCGTAGACAATCGTTTCCCGTATCGGAAATCATAGATCGCGTCGCCGCTTCCTTTCAACTACAGCTGGCAAACAAGCAGGTACGACTATGGCTCTCCTTACCAGAAGAGATCAACAACGTATGGGCAGATCCAAGACGTATCGAGCAAGTGATCGTGAATTTGCTCGGCAATGCAGTCCGGCACGCCAATCCATCAAGTGAGATTCGGATTACGGGGACCCGCGAGCGGGAGTGCATCCGGCTTCGAATCGAAAATGAAGGAGCGCACATCCCAGACGATCAACTAACGCGGATATGGGAGCAATTTTATCGAGTAGATAGCTCTCGCTGGCGGAAATCTGGCGGCACGGGTCTCGGATTGGCGATCTGTAAACATATCCTCGATCTGCATGGCAGTGATTATGGCGCGGAAAATACCGTGAATGGAGTCGCTTTTTTCTTTACGTTGGTTGAAAATGAAAACAAAGGTGGAAATGACAATGGATCTGAAAAAGAATAAAATGAAAAGCTTACTGGCTGTATTGGGCCTATCACTCGTTACTAGTGCTTGTGGCACACCGCTTCCTTCAGAATCGACTGGTCAAGTGCCGCCGCAAGCTCCTCAGGAAAACAAAGAAAGCAAGGAGAAACAACCGGAGAACGTTGGACAAGACATGGCCGCAGAACAGCAGGAAAAAGAAATTCTCGTCGTGGTTGACCAGGAACCGAAACCCATCGAGGGGAATAGCTTCGATTTCTTTATCGAACAGCTACCTGCCGGCTATTCATTAGCTAGCATGCAGTGGAAGTCTGAGAAAACTGACATCGTAAACACGACAGAGCAAGCGATCAAAAACGACACAGAAGGCATCCCTGGTGGGAATGGCTTTTACATCAGCGGCAATGGACAGTTCACCGGTTTCTTTTACAAGGATGAGTTGAAGGGGGAAAAGGGAAAATTGATCTTGGTTTTTCGAAATGAGCAAGGCAATGAAAAGACATGGGAGAAGGAGCTAACCCTTAAATAACGCCCGATCAATTGGAACGGGACTGACCACCGTTAGCAGGACAGGGATCAAAACACCTTACAAAGTTTAAGCAGCCAGTCGTCGGAATTCAACCGGCGACTGGCTGTTTAGTTTCGTTTGAATCGCCTTTTTTTATTGGGAAGAATAACTATCACGAAAAGACATAACTTTAGTTAGTATTTTTTGCAAAAGACTGTTGTTAACATATTTTTGTTTCACCTAGATGCTTTGCTGGGGGAATGTGTCAACAGTAGGGGGAGTTGAAATGAAGAAGAAAGGAGGACAACGTTATTCATGAAAAGAATAATTGCCCGTTTGTTGGTATTTACTTTGCTGTTTGCAATTGTCCGACCTGTGTTTATTCAAGAAAAAGTGAACGCAGCCGAACTTCCAGATGTGATTAGAGTAGAGGCAGACAAGTTCGTGGATGCGTCTGGTGCCTATCCTGACGGCCTGAATTATCAGGGTGTTCAGAACACGTTGATCGTCGGGTATGCGCGAGACAATGCTGGGGATTATGGGGCTGCGAATGCTGCCCTGCGTTTTGACCTGAGCGGCGTGAAAAGTGAGAGGAAAATTGAGTCTGCTGCCCTGAAAATTTATGTGCATAAGGCAGAAGCAACAGGCGGAGATATGCCTTTCATTGATCTATGGGGCTCGTTTGATGACAACTGGAATGATGATTTTACAACTGTGCTGCCTTCGTATCATGAAAGAATCATAACAAATGAGTTTATTCCTGCTAATTTCACAGGGTGGAAATCGTTTGATGTAACCAGCTTTGTCAAGACCAATATTGTAGACAAAAAAGCTACCTTTGTTTTAAGAGGAAGACAAACAGCACCACCTGCTCCTGTTTTGTATCAGCCTCAAATCATTTTCTACGACAAAAGAAATCCTAGCTATGCTTCTCAGCTGGAAATCACTTATGCTCCTAACACTCCACCAACCGATATCCTCTTATCGTCCAATTCGATTCCCGAAAACAATCCAATAGGAGCGGTAGTTGGTACGCTTTTGGCAGTAGACCCTGATCAAGGAGACACTGTTACGTTCAGTATTCAAAGCCCTACGGTTCCATTTACTGTTGAGGGAGATCAACTGAAGGCGACAGAGAAATTTGATTTTGAGACGAAGTCGACCTACGCTGTACCGATAACCGCAACAGACTCGGCTGGCAATATATTCACCAAGGTGATGACTATCCAGGTGACCGATGTAAATGAACCACCTACGACAGCGACGGTTATCATCAATGGCAGTGCTGCCGTTACGAATTCAGCAAATGCGACGCTCACCATGGCCCATGATGATCCCGATGCTGCCAAGCCCGAGTACCGCTTGGCGAATGTAGAAGGTGGTCCTTGGAGCGAGTGGAAGACGTTTGAGACGCCTGTTACCTGGAGCCTCGAGGCAGCAGGAGAAGGGACTAAAACGGTCTTCATGGAGCTTCGTGATGGAACAGGAACTGTCCTGCAAGCGCAGGATAGCATTGTGCTGGATATAACACCACCGACAGGGACCATCGAGATCAATAACGGGAACGTAGCTACTTCATCAGAAAAGGTAGAGCTTACCCTTCAGGGAAGTGATGCAAACGGCCCGGTAGAACTGATGCTGTCGAATGATAACAGCTTTACAGGCAGTTGGATACCTGTCCCAGCCAACAACAAGCTGGAATGGAACTTGGCTAGTGGAGACGGACAAAAAACAGTCTACGCGAAGTTCCGTGATGGTGCAGGGAATTTGTATTATACATCTGGTACCATCGTGTTGGACAAAACGCCACCTGTTGTGACGGGGGTTGCGAATGGCGGCGTTTATAAGTCCGATGTCACGCCTGTTTTCAATGAAGGCACAGCGACATTGAATGGCATTCCCTTTACCAGTGGCACGAAGTTGAGCGCAGAGGATAAATACACGCTGGTAGTAACGGATACGGCAGGTAATACGACTACACTGAATTTTACCCTGGATAAAACGCCACCTGCCGGAAGTCTTTCCATCAATAATGGAGCGTCTCATGCGAATTCTCAGGATGTCACTTTGCAAATCACTGCTATTGATGCAACAAGCACGGTGAAAATGCAGTTTTCCAACGATGACATCACCTGGAGTGCGCTAGAACCTGTTGCTACAAACAAGGCTTGGAGGCTGACGAATGGAGATGGACCGAAAACGGTCTATATGCAGCTGGTCGACGAAGCTGGCAACACGAAGGATATGCAAGCTAACATTACGCTCGACACAGTCGCACCTGCTGTAACCGGTGTAGAGAACAACAAGCTGTACAATCAGAGTGTCAAGATCAACTTCAACGAAGGCACAGCAACCTTGAATGGAAAGGTCATTGCTGATGGAGAAATCGCCAATGATGATGGTGCCTATACGCTGGTTGTCACAGACGAAGCGGGCAATACGACTACGCTTCAGTTTTCCATCGATCAAACAAAGCCGTCAGGCAGTCTCAAGATCAATGGTGACGCAGATTACACAAATACACCTGCAACCACATTACAAATTGCCGTTACCGATTTCAGCAATGAACTACAGATGCGCTTTTCCCATGATACGAGTGATCCAGCCAATTGGACTTCTTGGGAAGCGCTGACTACAACAAAGGCGTGGATCTTGCCGACTGGAGACGGAGCCAAGTCGGTTTACATGGAAGTAAAGGACAAAGCGGGGAATATTGCCAGCTTTACAGATGAGATCACACTCGATATGACCAATCCTACGGGTGCTTTTGAGATCAATCAAGGCCAATCGTATACCAACACGAGCAAGGTGACGTTGAGTGTGGAGTCGTCTGATGCTCATGGTGTGGAAATGCGCTTGTCGAATGACAACCTGACATGGAGCGATTGGAAAACAGCGCCGACCAATGGCGACGTTCCATGGGAGCTGAGCGGTGGTGATGGAATCAAAACGGTCTATCTGGAGCTGAGAGATCCGGCTGGAAACCAAATGGCCCTTCAAAAGCAAATCACGCTGGATTCCGCTGGACCAGTTGTCACAGGAGTCGCCCAGGATGGTGTCTATGCGAGCGACGTAACGATTACCTTCAATGAGGGAACAGCATTACTGAACGGCAATCCGTTTACGAGCGGTTCTGTCGTCACTGCGGAAGGATCGTATGAGTTGGTCGTCACAGATGATGCGCAAAATCGGACGACGATTCGTTTCACGCTGGACAAAACACCACCGACTGGAACGCTCAGCATCGATAACGGAGCCGAATTTGCGAAAACAGAAGACGTTACGTTGCAACTCACTGCGTCAGGAAATACAGATGACATTGAAATGGCGATCTCTAACGCCGATGACAATTCGGGTACGTGGGAGCGTTTCACGGAGTCAAAAGCATGGAAGCTGGCTGATGGCAGTACAAACGGCACCAAAACGGTCTATGTCAAGCTGCGGGACAAAGCTGGGAATATCACAAAGCTAAGCGATACGATTGAACTCGATGTGGTGGCGCCGACTGGATCCATCGCGATCAATAACGGAGACAATTCCACCAAGTCTCGTGATGTTACGCTCGCCATCACAGCGAACGACAGTACGAGTGATGTGCAAATCCGCTTTGCAAATGGTGACAACGACTGGAGCGATTGGGAGGCAGTAACTGCGACCAAAGCATGGCAGCTGAAGTCCGGTGATGGAACCAAGACTGTCGAGATGCAGATCACAGACAGGGCAGGGCACATCACAACCGTGTCCGATACGATCGAGCTGGATGCAGATGCGCCCGTTGTTACTGGAGTCGAGGACAAAGGCATTTACAAAGATGACGTGACAATCACATTCAACGAAGGAACCGCGACGTTGAATAGTGCTCCGTTTGCAAGTGGCGACCGGGTAACAAGTGAAGGCAAGCATGAACTGCGGGTCGTCGATGCTTCTGGAAACGAAACCAAGATCACGTTTACTTTGGATAAAACAGCACCAACGGGAACGTTCGTCATCAACAATGATGATCGTCTAACGTACTCCACCAGTGTGAGACTGCATGTTACTGCTTCGGACAATTTCGGAGATGTCGAGATGCGTATCTCCAATGACCAAGGCAAGTGGAGCAGCTGGGAAAAAGTGACGGGAACAGTACCGTGGAGCTTGACGTATGGCAATGGGATGAAAAAAGTTTTGATCCAGCTTCGCGACCAGGCAGGAAACACCGTCGAACTGGATGATTCCATTGAGCTATACGTGCATAATGTGCCGAATCCGCCAACAGGAGAGCCCGTCACGGGAGTTGAGTTGGAGGAAGAGGAATTAACGCTGCGTGTTGGCGATACAGAAAGCCTTCGAGCTACTGTAAAACCATCGAATGCCACCAACAAACGAGTCAAGTGGGAAAGCAGCGACTCTGAGATCGTCGAGGTAGATGAGGAAGGCAAGATCAAGGCAGTAGCTCCTGGAACTGCGACGATTACAGTAACGACCGTGGACGGGAACAAAACCGATTCGGTGGAAGTAACCGTTAAGGAAATAGCCACGTTCCAGTTGGAAACAAACGAACCGTCCTTCTGGATCAAGCCAAGAGTAACCACGATCTTACGAGTTTATAAGGTAGAAGGCAAAAAACGCAAAGACATCACGCGAGACAAAAATGTTGAGTACGACACGGAAAACGGGTTGGTTACCGTCAAGCAGGGCCGCATTACGGCAGGAAAAGAAGAGGGGGAAGACATCGTTACCGTTCGCTATATGGGCGAGGAACTGGAGATTCCGGTGACGGTTTCTAAGAAAACCATTCATTCGTTGACGACCTCCTTCAAGGATTTGGTGCTGGAGATCGATGAGGAGAAGCAGCTAACGCTGACAGCTGTCTTCAGTGACAAGAACACCGAAGAGGTGACAGAGGGAGCAACTTGGTCCTCTAGCGACGAAGAGGTCATCGAAGTAACAAAAGAAGGAAAAGTGACAGCGCTGGCTGAAGGGAAGGCTGTCATTACTGCGAAATACGGCGGTAAAAAGGTAACCAATCGTGTGCTTGTCGTAGAGGAAAAGAAAGTGAAAGATTTGCGAGTATCGCGCTCTTCGCTGCGCTTGAAGGCAGACAATACTGGAGAGATCGTCCTATATGCGGTCTATGAAAATAGATACGAGGAGATCGTCACCAAAGATGCCGAATGGACAGTGGAAGATCCTGAGATTGCGACTGTAGAAAATGGTGTCGTGACCGCACTGGAATCTGGTAAAACAACGATTACAGTGGAATACGGCGGAGAGACCATTACGATTAACATTACGGTCTAGTAAATGAAAAGGGGCTGTTCGATCTACTGTGGAGGGCAGCCTCTTTTCCATTCTGTTTAAAAGGTGAAGAAATATGGAAAATGCACTCATTGCTTTTGCAAGTAGCATCTTGATTGGGGCAATTTTTTTCGGGATTTTATGGTGGGAAGGCTCGTGGTTCAGTCTTCGGTTTACGAAGTGGTACTTCGGCATTTTATTTTCAGTCTCGATAGTAGTAGGAGGATATACCCTTTTTCAAGGTTAATGGAAAAATAGACATGTTCAGCCTTCTCAGGTATCGATCCATTTCTGCAACAATCTACCCGAGAAGGTAAGCATGTCTATTTTTGTTTTATGATAAACCAATGTTTACGGCGGAGATTCCAGGAATCCGTAACTCATGTGGAAGATGTGGAGACCAATATTGTGATCTTCCGGATTGATCACCCAGTCCATACGTGGCAGACCTTCGTAGAAGCAGCGCAAGCACATGGGCTGCGCATAGCTGAGCTCGGTCACGGCAGAATTCGAGCGGTGACTCATTCTGATATTGAGACAGCGGATATCGACAAGGCGCTAAGCATTGTACGTGAACTGTTGCAGTTCCAAGCTGTGTAGAGCATATATGTTCGATCCCCCTTTATTAGAAGAGGGATTTATTATTAAGGTTTATAAAGGAATATAAAATCATCTGATTTTTTCAAATCTTTTAAAGGGAAAATATTCTCAAATAACAGAAAATTATTTATATTAGAAAGACGGGCCTTGGGATGTATTACCCATTATGGAAAAGGCTTGAAAACACATGGAAGAGGGGGAAATGATTTGAAAAAAGGGAAAGGTTGGTTGAAGCCGTTAGCGTTGCTCTCGTTAACCGGCGCGCTGTTGGTCGGTTGCTCAAGCGGGAACAATGCTTCGCCAGGAACTGCAACACCCGCACCAACAAAAAAACCGGTGGAGCAGGTGGCTCCTCAGGCGACCAGTACGGATGATGAGAAACCAATAGACGGTGGAACCTTCACGCATTCTACGACGTCTGACATTGTCACGATCAATCCGATTTTTGGAAACGACACAGCATCTGGCGACGTGATGGAGTACACCCAGGCTTATTTGTACAATCGGAACCCGTCTTTTGATTTAGCCGTTTACCCTTGGTCTCTTGCAGCTGAGTTGCCGAAAATAAGCGAGGATGGCCTCACCTATACAATCAAGATGAAGAATCATGCGAAATGGTCCGACGGAACGCCAATTACGGCTGACGACTTGATTTATACCATTAATGCCATCAAAAATCCTGAGACTGGATCACCAGAAATTACGAAATACGACAAAGTTAAAGAGATGAAAAAACTGGATGATTACACCGTAGAAATCAAATTGACTCAATTGTACGCTCCGTTTGCTTTTGGATTAATGCAAAAGCTGGCACCAGCCCATGTGCTGAAAGACGTACCATTTAAAGAATTGCAAGCACATTCTTACGGAAAAGATCCAGCCAAGACACCTACTTCCGGACCGTACAAATGGTCAGAGTGGAAACAAAAGGAATTCCATGTCCTAGATGCTAACCCGGATTACTGGGGTGAAAAGAAGCCGCATATCCAAAAGGTTGTGTACAAAATCTATGCGGATCAAAACACACAAGTTCAGGCTCTGATGAAAGGTGACGTTGACTTGGTAGATTCCATTCCTGTCACGCAGCTCGAAGCGGTGAAGGCGAAAGGAAATATCAACATTTCGACGGAGCCAGGTCCTAGCTATGAATACTTTGCCTTCAACTTCGACAAGAAGAACTTCCCGAACAATTACGGGTTGTTTGAAGGTCAAAAAACACGTCAGGCCATCGCTCACGCAATCAATCGTCAAGGTATTATCGACAATATCTTGAAAGGAACCGGAAAAATTATGGATGCACCGTTCCTGCCAGGTACATGGGCGGACCCGGGCGATGCAGCGGTCCATTACGAATATAGTGTAGAGAAAGCAAAACAACTGCTGAAAGAAGACGGATGGGTAGCCGGGGCAGATGGAATCCTTGCCAAAGACGGCAATCGTTTCTCCTTTGAATTCATTTTCAACTCGGGGAACAGTCGTCGTGAGCAGGCAGCAGTTGTTATTCAGCAAAACCTGAAAGAGGTCGGAATTGAAGCGAAGCCAAAAGCATTAGACTTCTCGGCTCTTGTCGATCAGTATGCCAACCCTGGCAAATTCCAGGTTCTGTTACTCGGATGGCAATTGTCTGATCCAGATCCGGATGGCATTTCTACTTTCGGGAAAAAGGCATTCCCGCCTGGCAACAACGCTGGCTGGTACGACAATCCGAAGCTGGATGCGCTCTGGGAAAAAGCTGTATCCACGGTTAAACAAGAGGAGCGTGCAGCGATCTATAAAGAAGTCGGAAAAGAAATCTCGACGAACCTGCCATACGTATTCATGTATCAGTACGGAACGCCACGAGGCATGACTTCTCGCGTCAAGTATAAGGATGAGTTTAAACCAGTATCCATGATTCCGTATGGGGAGACCTTTGGCTTCCTGAACTGGTGGATCGACGATACCAAAAAATAAACTCGGCTGGTAGCGGTTTGCAAAATGAAAAGGGGGAAGGGCAGCCTTATTGCCCCTTCCCCTTTCAAACGAAAGGAGGATGCTGATTGACTGAATATTTAGTACGCCGCGTACTACAAGCCGTGCTTGTTTTATTTTTGATCACAGTGGTTTCGTTCGGACTCATGCATGCAGCACCCGGAGGACCGCTAAAAGTCATGCTCTCACCGGGAATGTCTCCTGAAGCACAGCTCATTCAGATGAAAAATATGGGGTTGGATCAGCCTGTCTATATTCAATACATGAAATGGGTCGGTAATTTGCTGAAAGGAGATTTGGGCAATACCTTTAAAAATAACGTTCCTGTTGGTGATATTTTGTGGCCGACGGTTTGGAATACGTTTGTGCTCATGTCTGTAGCGTGGGGGCTTTCCATGCTGATTGCTATCCCGTGGGGGATCTACAACAGTACAAAGCAATACGGTCTGTCTGACCAGATCGCCTCCATCGTTGCCTATCTCGGATTCGCGATGCCGACCTTCTGGTTTGGGATTATGCTCCAGCAGTATTTTGCGATGCAGCTGAATCTGCTCCCACTATCCGACATGTACACGATGGGGAAAGAGGGTCAAGTAAGCGACCTCATATTGCACTTGATTCTACCTGTTACAGTATTAACACTGGTGAACATTGCGGCCTATGTCAAATATACGCGTGCCAGTATGCTGGAGGTTTTGGAGCAGGACTATATTCGGACGGCACGTGCCAAAGGGATGAAGGAAAGACGCGTGATTTTCCGCCATGCTCTGCGGAACGCATTGATTCCTGTTGTGACGATCATCGGATTGGATTTGCCGACTCTGGTAGCAGGTGCAGCTTTGACAGAGAGTGTATTTAACTGGCCAGGCATGGGCCGTCTGTTTGTGGAAATGGCTGTAGCCCGTGAGTATTCTGTGTTGATGTCGATCACGTTGCTGATTTCACTGATGGTGATTATCGGAAACCTGCTTGCCGATTTAATCTACGCACTGGTTGATCCGCGAGTGCAGCTTGGACGCAAAGGAGGCAGGGCAGCATGAGTCAAGTACAGCTTCAAGATGACACTGTTGTTGAAACGAATCGACCAGGTGGACAGCTTCCGACAAATCCTGTTGGCCAAAAGCCTCCTGGGCTATGGACAACCGCGGGCAAAAAATTTATGCGCAATCCGTATGCCGTTAGTGGATTAATCGTACTCCTGTTTTTTATTGGGATCGCTGTATTTGCCGATTGGGTTGCACCGCATGATCCGGCCAAGGTTGATTTTATGATTACCAACCTGCCTCCTGGAACAGAAGGACATGTGCTCGGAACAGACGAGCTCGGTCGTGATATCTTGTCCCGCCTCATTCATAGCAGTCGGGTGTCTATGCTGGTCGGCTTCAGCGTTGCTTTTGCTGCGGTCGTCATCGGGACGCTGATTGGAGCGATTTCTGGTTATTTCGGCGGCTGGATTGACACCTGCTTCATGCGTCTTGTGGACGTGATGAACTCCATTCCGAGTCTGTTTTTTAACATTCTGGTTCTGGCTCTCTTCGGAGCGGAATTTATCTACATGATCCTGATTTTGTCACTGACGAGCTGGACAAGTGTGGCACGTCTGGTGCGCGGGCAGTTCTTGCAGCTAAGGGAAATGCAGTATGTGGAAGCGGCGAGAGCGATTGGCGTTTCGCACTGGGGCATTATTACGCGTCACCTGGTACGCAATGCAATGGCTCCGATTATTGTGTACGCGACTCTCATGGTTGGTTCGGCTATTCTGTCAGAGTCAGGTCTCTCTTATTTAGGCTTGGGGATTCAACCACCTGAAACAAGCTGGGGGTTAATGTTGAGCAAGGCACAGGAATTCATGCTGGTCGATCCTTTGCAAGCACTTTACCCTGGTCTTTGCATTTTGCTCGTGGTGTTAGCGGTTAACTTCGTCGGAGACGGCATCCGCGATGCATTCGACCCACGGAAGAAAAAGAAGAACCCGAAAAGGAGGCTGAACAAGTGGAACGCAACATCCTCGAAATAAAAAATTTGACCACTTGCTTCTTTACGGATGACGGTACGGTCAAGGCCACGGATCGAGTGAGCATCAGCGTTGGCAAAGGACAGACGGTGTGCTTGGTAGGGGAATCCGGCAGCGGAAAAAGTGTGACGTCACTGGCAGTCATGCGACTGATTGATTATGCGGGCGGATTTATTCAGAGTGGGAACGTCATGTTTCACGGTCAGGATCTGGCGGCAAAGGACCTGGATGAAATGATGCACATTCGCGGGAACAAAATCGCGATGATCTTCCAAGACCCGATGTCGGCTCTCAATCCGGTGTTTACGGTAGGCGATCAGATTGCGGAGAGCTTGATGCTGCATCAAAATATGAGCCAGCAGGATGCGTTCAAAAAAGCGATCGAGATGCTTCGTCTGGTTGGGATCCCGGCCCCGGAAGTACGAGTGAAGCAGTACCCGCACGAAATGTCTGGAGGGATGTGCCAGCGTGTTGTCATCGCGATGGCCTTGGCCTGCAACCCGGAAATGCTGATAGCAGACGAGCCAACGACTGCTCTTGATGTAACGGTTCAGGCGCAAATTTTGGATTTGCTCAGACGGCTGCAAAAGGAATTGGGCATGTCGATTTTGCTGATCACCCATGACATGGGGGTAGCAGCAGAGATGGCGGATCGCATCGCGGTCATGTATGCAGGAACGATCGTGGAGGAGGGAACGGTCGAACGGATCTTTGACGAGCCCCGGCATCCTTACACAATTGGCTTGCTACAGTCCATTCCCGGATTTGAAGGGGAGCGCGGTGGAGAATTGTACACCATCCAAGGCACCATCCCGAGCATCACTCAATTGCCGACGGGCTGCCGTTTTCACCCGCGTTGTCCGCATGCGATTGACAAATGCCGAAAAGAGGAACCTATTTTGCGCGAGGTTGTTACGGGACAACAAGTGGCTTGCTGGTTGAACGAAGATGTCAGCAATCACTTCAGAAACAATCAGCGTGCAAATTCAATCGCTGGAAGCAAAGCAGAGGTGAACCGCCAATGAACCGGGAATATTTGATTGAAGCAAATCATATCAAAAAGTATTTTCCGATTAAGGCCGGCTTGTTGAGCCGTGTCATCGGTCATGTAAAAGCTGTAGATGATGTCTCTTTCGGAATTCGGCCAGGTGAGACATTTGGGCTCGTGGGAGAATCCGGCTGCGGGAAGTCGACGCTGGGGCGTGTCGTGCTGAATTTGCAAAGGGCGACGAGCGGAGAAGTGCTGTTTGACGGAACCAATATCCATCAGGTGAACAGACAAGAGAATTTGAAGCTCAGACGGGATATGCAGATTATATTTCAAGACCCGTTTGGTTCGTTGAATCCACGATTTTTGGTAAGTGATATTATTGGAGAGCCTTTGCGGGTTCATCTGCGCGCATCTGCAAAGGAAATAGATGAGCGGGTAGTCGAGCTGATGAGTCTGGTGGGACTCGATCCTTCGAGACGAAATAGGTATCCGCATGAGTTTTCCGGCGGACAGCGGCAACGGATCGGCATTGCGCGGTCGATTGCACTCTCACCACGGTTTATTGTGGCCGATGAAGCTGTTTCTGCGCTGGATGTGTCCGTACAGTCACAGGTTTTGAACCTGATGATGAAATTACAAAAAGAGATGGGGCTGACCTATCTATTTATCGCGCATGGTCTGAATGTGGTACGCCATATTTCTGATCGGGTAGGCGTGATGTACTTGGGGAAAATGGTGGAGATTGCACGAACGGATGACTTGTTTGCACAGCCACTGCATCCGTATACGGCTGCATTGTTGTCGGCGATTCCGAAGCCTACTCCGCATCGGCGACAAGAGCGGATCGTCCTGCAAGGGGATGTACCATCTCCGGCCAATCCGCCGTCAGGTTGTCGTTTTCATCCTCGTTGTCCGATGGCGCAGGAGAGATGCAGCAAGGAGATTCCCGAGCTCATAGAGGTTGGGCAGGATCGGCAGGTCGCGTGTCATTTCCCTTTAGCATAGAGAGAGAAAGAGCCGCCTATGATGGGCGGCTTCTTTATTTTTACAAATTATCCAAATCAAGATAGACAAAACAAATTTGTTTTGGTACATATAAATCAGTGTCGACGGATGTATATAGATGAAGGAACCGCTGTGTTTTACTTTATTAGGCCATGAAGGGGAGGAATGCATGGTGCAAGATAAAGGGAATTGGATGATCACCATTGTGATGACAGTATGTCTGATTGTGGTTCTTGGCTTTGGCAATCAACAAACAATGGCGACTGCGCCAACAAAAAGACCAGTGATAAACGTTTTTGGCAGCGATCCTGTCAATATCAATTCACACCGAAGCTTTGTCGCCGTTCAAGGAGAGTGGATTTTTTATAACAACAATGGCTTATACAAAATCAAAAAGGATGGAAGCTCTCTTCAAAAGTTGAGCAGTGATTGGGCCCATAATCTGAATGTTGTAGGTGACTGGATTTACTATACGCGCAATAAGCCCTTGAAAGAAATCTATCAGCTTGAGATGCCCAATTACGAGATCAGTTATACGTATGAAGATACGACGGAGCTCTTTAAAATAAAGACAGATGGCAGTTCGAAAACAGTTATCAAGAGCGGTAGTCTTACGGAAGGGGACCCCAATAACGTACATCGATTGTACGTAGTAGGAGATATCATCTACTACGCAGATGGTTATGGTCCTTTGTACAGGATGGACACGAACGGCAAAAATCAAAAGAAGCTGCTTGATCAGTTTGAGGAAGTGTATTTCTATCAAGATTGGATTTTTTACACCAATGAGAGTGGTCAACTATACAAAATGAAGCGGGATGGAACGCAGAAAAAACTCGTAAGAAAAGACAAGGAACTGTCCCTTGTCGGTCTGTCTGGCGATTTCATTTACTATACAAAATTGGTAGACTCCAGTGGAGCCGTCGATGTTTATAAAATAGGATTGAAGGATGGGAAGACTGCTCTAGTCAAGAAAGGGTTGCCACGAGCAGAGAATCCGATCATTATAGCTGGGAAGTATCTATACTACATCTCAGAAAACACGGTATGCCGAATGAATATGACGGACGGCAAGACAACCCCGCTGTATCCATCAGGTATATCGATAAACATCGGGGGAGATTCCATCTTTTTTTCCGACTATCAAGCTTCCGATCATGATAAAAAAGATATATTCAAAGTGAAGATAGGCGAAAACAAAGTGGAAAAGGTAACCCCAAAGGCGAAGTAAGGATAAGAGCCACCCCAAGATGGGTGGCTTTATTGTTATGGGCTACTTCCTCGGGGCATGAAGCTGACTTCTTTTTTTTTGTACATGAGCACAGAGCCAAACATGAATATAGAAGCGATGAGCGCACCTACGGGCAACATGACTACCATTTCGTCCGGAAAGACAAAAGGAAGAAGTGGAAAAGCGTATAGTACCGACTGTCGCCGAAATGGGTTAACACCAGTCCGAGCTTGAAAGCCATCTTGTCGTTGAACATCGGCTTGTGAAGAGATTCATAGACAGCGACGAGAATGGGCGGAATAGCGGCTCACTGTGGGTAACCAGCCCTCCAACATAAACTAATCCATACGAAAGTCAAAATCAAGAACACGAGCATATACTGATACGGTATCTTCACTTTCTTCTGTTATGCCGCTATCACTGAGTTCACCCTGACTAACTCCTTTTCATTTTTTTATCTTTTATTATTGCAGGACTGTGGAAGCTGATTGTGCCAATGGGAGCAACATGGTCTGTAACAAAACCGTCACGAACAGTGGAAAAGCAGCCCCAGAAGAGGGGTCTAAACAAAAACAGAACGGCATAAGGTATGGGGTATTACCAAGACGGATGATGGTCATAATGAGCATTTCGTGTTTGATAGCGGTGAAAAATGGGCAGACCAATAAGGGAGCATTAACGTTACGAATTACACCCAGTATACCGATAGGGGGAACGTGCAATTGTTGAGTTCATTTAAACCACTGAAGAGAATTGAAGAGAACAGCAAGATTGTACAGCAGACGATCCAGTACATAGGTAATCAAAAAGTCAGTACGATAACGATAGAAACGCCTAAAAAACTACCTAAATGTAGGTAGTTTTTTCCTATTTTTAGAATCTGATTATAGTGTTAAAATAATGTAAAACTTTACCAGAAGGAGATGTTTACAGGTGCTAAAGAATCTTGTGCAGAGCCATGTAAAGATTGTTTTTTCTGTTCTTGGCATCTTATTCGTTCTGGTCTCATGGCTCGTATTTGAATTGTTAAAAGGTTTGCTTCCAGATTTGATAGCAGTCATACATAAGTGGATGTTTCAACCGATCGAATGGCTGTTTATCCTAGCACCGCCACATGAGGAAAACAAACTAGCTTCATTAGGCTCTGTTTTAGGCTTGTCCATCTTGTATTCCGCTATTTTGGCAGGAATGATATTCATCGTTTTGTTCATCTGCAACAAGATTAGAGGGAACGACATCGAGTTCCAAATGGAAGTAAAGTATTGTGAGAAAGAATTGGCCAATGCGATTTACAGTTTGGATGGAAGTGGTCAATCATCAGCTATTATTAATGCGAATGCAATCACGTTTATGAAGGCATTTGAAATGGAAGTAAAGACGATTTACGGATTAAAACCGGACGAGCTATGCTGTTATTGGATCGTACCTACGAATAATGACAAGCAGTTTGAAGTGTTTTACTTAACCGAGTTGAAAGATTTTGACACAGTGCGTACGCTACTACTGTCTTCCATGCTTCAAGAGGATTGCAGAATTGCCGATAAACAAGTAAAGGGACGTATTCAAAATACGGATATTGAACAATTTGCGATTGTAAAAAATTTTGGCAAGTTCAGGCTTGGATTTGCGGTCGCTGTTTACAAGAATGACACATTTACTCCCGAAAATATGCAGGAGTTCGAGCGGTTGACTACGTATATGTTATTATTAGGATTTGTTACTAAGTTTGTGAATAAGGTCAAAACCTTAAAGAGAGCTAGTTAGGAGTGGGATACGATGAAATTAGCTGAGTTCTTCGCGAAAAGAGGCAACGAAAATGCTGTTTACTCGAAAAATCTCTCTTCCAAGAAGAAGATTCCCAACAGCAAATTTACTCCTGGCTTCGCTAGCTTAAAACAGATTGTAGATGAGCATAGTCCGAATGAGCGACATGATAATAAAGTGGTTGGAGGAAAATAACACTGCCTGTGAGCAGTGTTATTTTTTGTTTCGGGATACTTAACATAGAGGAAAAGCCACCTGATGAGGGTGGCTTTAGTTTTGGGAGATCTCTATACGGTGTTTGCTCTTTCTGTGGGACCATATCAGGACAGGGACCAGCAACAGCGATAAAGCGCCTCCGGCAAGGGAAAGTGTTGCATAGCTGGCATTGGCGACGACCATACCAGACAGGGCTCCACCGGATGCACCAGCCAAGGCAATCAAGACATCAACCGTTCCCTGCGTTTTCGCACGAGTGGCGGGCTGCGTTGCATCCACGATGAGCGCTGTGCCGCTAATTAATCCAAAATTCCACCCCAGTCCGAGCAGCACAAGAGCGGTGATGAGCAGCGGCATCGAATCGGCTGGCGCAAAAGCAGCAGTCAGGCTGGCTGCAAGCAGTATGACACCAGAGGCATAGGCCATTGTGGAGCGACCGATCTTGTCAACGAGTACACCCGTCAAGAGTGAAGGGAGGTACATCGCACCGATATGAAAACCGATGACGATGCCTACTTCAGAGAGACCATGTCCGTGGTGCTTCATATGTACAGGTGTCATTGTCATAATGGCGACCATGACGATTTGTGTCAAAATCATGACGGTGGCTCCCACGATAATTCCCCGGTTGTTGCTTGCAAGCTGATTCTCATTCAGATAGGATGGCGAGCTCTGATCCACCTGTTGCGCTTCGGCGATTGCTTTTGAAACGATGAACGGGTCCGGGCGAAGCAATACCCAAAATACGAGACCAGCGAGGATGAAGGCAGCGGCGCCCAAAATGAAAGGACCAGCCAGTGCGGGGACACCGATGGATACAGCGAATCGTCCCATGACTTCCACCAGGTTTGGTCCTGCAACGGCCCCGAATGTAGTGGAGACCATGGCAATACTTACGGCAGTCGCGCGCTGTTTAGGCTTTGCCAAGTCTGTGCCTGCATAGCGGGCCTGCAGATTAGTGGCGGTGCCAGCCCCATACAGAATTAAGGAGGCAAACAGCAGGACAATACTGTTTGCGACGGCTGCGATAACCACCCCAATTGCGCCAATACCCCCGGCTAAGAATCCGCTAGCGAGCCCCAAACGGCGTCCAAAGCGTTGAGAGAGTCGACCCACCAGCAATGCAGCGACAGCAGAGCCAAGCGTGAGCAATGCGGAAGGGATGCCCGCGAGACTTTCCGAACCGAGCATATCCTGGGCTAGGAGAGCCCCTACGGTGACACCTGCCGCAAGTCCTGCACCTCCGAAAATTTGTGAGATGACTACAATCCAGAGTGTTCGTTTGTATAGCCTTTGCTGTTTCTCTGGGGAGTCGATGTAGCTTTGTAAATCTTCAGGTTTGAGTGACATCTGATCCACCTTTCTATAGAGCGAAAGCTTTCGTGAAGTTATGAAATTTCAGTCATCCCTTCGTGTGGAAAGGACTGGGGAATTTGCATTCAGTATAGTATTGGCGACGGGTAAACACAAGGAGAATCCAGCTTAGGAAACACTTTGCAACAGCAAAAACACAGCAGTAGGGAAGACCCTTGGGTACACCGAATAGTAGGGGAACAAGCAAATTTCTCTAGGAGAGCAGGGGAGGTCAATATGTCTAATCCGCAACAAAACGTTCGAGTTGCTGTTGTTCAAGCTGCTTCTGTCATCATGGACCTTGAGGCAAGTACGGAAAAGGCTGTTTCACTCACACTGGAAGCAGGAAAAAAGGGAGCGAAAATCGTTGTTTTTCCCGAAGCTTTTATCCCGGCGTATCCGAGAGGCCTTACTTTTGGGACAAAAGTAGGCAGTCGTTCCTATGAGGGGCGTAAAGACTGGTTTCGTTATTGGGACAATTCGATTGTCGTCCCGAGTGAAGAGACAGACAAGCTCGGAGAGGCAGCACGTAAGGCTGGCGTGTATCTCGTCATTGGTGTGATTGAGAGAGACAATGAAAATAGCGGCGGCACCTTATATTGTTCCGTCTTGTTTTTCGGACCAGATGGTGAATTGCTCGGTGTGCATCGCAAGCTGAAGCCGACTGCATCCGAACGATTGATTTGGGGCGAAGGGGACGGAAGTACTTTGCCGGTATTCGATACTCCTTACGGTAAGATCGGGGCACTGATTTGTTGGGAGAATTATATGCCGTTAGCGCGAGCAGCAATGTATGCAAAAGGAGTTCAAATCTACATCGCGCCTACAGCAGACGCGAGGGATGCATGGCAAGCTACCATCCGCCATATCGCCTTGGAAGGCAGATGCTTCGTTTTATCGAGCAATCAGTACGTAACAAAAGATATGTATCCGACTGATTTAGCTTGCTACGACGATCTGGCTTCTTCGCCAGACGAGATGTGCAGGGGTGGAAGTGCGATTGTGGGGCCATTGGGTGACTATATCGTCGAGCCTGTTTTTGGTCGGGAGGAGATTCTCTGCGCTGATCTGGACATTCGCGATATCGCTTATAGCCAATTCGATTTTGATGTCGTTGGACATTACTCGCGACCAGATGTTTTTACGTTGTTGGTGAATGAAGAGAAAAAAGAGAATGTGAAGTGGATGAAGTAAGTCCGTTTGTAAAATGCAGAAGGCCTCCATTGCTTGATAAAAGCGGATTAGTGCTGTGGTGGGGGAAGGAGCTTTGGCAAAGAACTTGGACGTGAATCCAGGGAAGTAAATCGCTCCCATGTTCTAGCGCTCAAAACGCTCTAATAGCTTCTAAGAAACAAAAGCTGTCGAAAGTCCTGTCATATGTTTGGAAGGAGACCGCCCGAACGCAGAGAGGATACAGGCGACTGGAAAACATGTGGCAGGGCTTCCTTGGAAAACGTCGAAAACGATTTTCGCTATGTGGATACCAACGAGGGAAACGTGACGTTTTTTCAAGGATCGTGTACGAGTTACTCTATCATGGCGGATTATTAAAGAAGTAGGAAAAGAGGTGTTGAGCATCAATGAGTGATTTGACGTTACGGTATTTGAAGGTTTTGGTTGTAGCATTATCCGCAGCATTTGGAACATTCATTTTCTTAGGAAATCTGATGGACTACCATTCCAATTATCAATTTGTCCAACATGTTCTGTCCATGGATACCACGTTTGAGGGTAACGCACTTATGTGGCGAGCGATTACTGATCCTACTGCTCACACCATAGCTTATATCGGAATCATCATTGCGGAAGGGTTATTCTCGCTTTTTGGTTGGATCGCTGCAGGAAATATGCTGCGTAATGTAAAGAAGGATGCAAAAACATTCAATAACTCGAAAACATTTGCATACATCGCATACATGGTTGCTTTTTGCATCTGGTTTTTCGGATTTGCCATTGTGGGCGCGGAGTGGTTCGCTATGTGGCAATCACAAGTATGGAATGGTCAGCAGGTAGCGTTTAACATTACAGAGGTGATGATTGGATTCGTTATTTTGGTTTCCTTGCGAGATGGAGAATTAACAGATAGATAATACAAGAGCCACGTTCCTATGAGAGCGTGGCTTTTTTGTTAAATATGCGAGGGAATCACGAACGTAGGGTTATGCTGGTTCAAAATATCTTCCATTCGTTGACGCACAGTTTCTTTATACGAGGGATCTGGCAGAATGTAAAAGCGATTGCTCTTGATCGCCAAAAAGGTGTGATCAGCTACTTCTTTCGGAGAAATTCCTTGCTCGACACCTGAACGAATGAACTGGTCGATGGCGATGGTCATCGGTGAAGGCTCCACGATATCTCCTGGTTTACTGAACTCCGCTGGACGATTGCGATGGGCGTCACATATTTGCGTCTGAACAAAGCCAGGGCATAAAACGGAAACGCCAATTTTGGATTGGATCATTTTTAATTCGTGGTAAAGGGTTTCCGACAGACTGACTAATGCATGCTTGCTGACACGATAAATGCTATTCCCTGGTCCAGACTCTAGACCAGCGAGAGAGGCGGTGTTCACGATGTGGCATTCAGTCCCTTGTTTTAACATCATGGGTACGAAAATTTGTGTAGCGTGAATGGCTCCCCACAAGTTCACATTCATGACCCATTGCCAATCAGCGAGGGTGCTTTGCCAGATTGTCGAGCCTGCGCCAACCCCTGCATTGTTGAACAATAGATGGACAGCACCAAACGATTCTAGCGTTTTCTGTGCGAGCGTCTGGATATCTTTTTCTTTGCTTACATCCGTTACGACGGCGAGGACAGTTGCTCCTGTTGACTGTAACTCCTGCTCTACTCGTTGGAGCGCCGCTACTTCCACATCGGCAAGAACGACCTTCATTTCTCCTCAGCACAGCGCATTGCCAATGCACGACCAATACCGCTGGCCGCTCCGGTAATGACCGCTACTTTGTTTTCAAACTGATTCATGATAGGCCTCCTTCAAAAATGCACAAACACAATGAATAGTTGTTTTGATTATAATAGACAATTTATTAAAATGTCTATTATTAATTTGTGTGAGTGCAATCAGGATACTTCGAGCATGTGGTAATATGAACAGCTTATTGATTGGGTGGCAAATAGGCGTGGGTTAATGGAATGGATAGCAACGCTGAGCTTGCGCTGTGGGAACATGATAGCGGAAAAGCTAAAAAAGCACCCATTGACGGGTGCTTTTACTCTGTATGAGGGGGAATCGTTGTTTCCTTATTGCACTTTATAAGACATCAAAATTTCTTGCGCGATTGGCTTCCACTCTTCCATTTGTGCCTCGGTGCAATTGAAAGTGGTCATCAGCATTTTGCCGTCGAGCTCTGTAAAGAAAATGAGGTTGTAAATTTTCGTATCAGCAGCAGGAGTCAGCAGTTCGAACACACCAACGTTTTTTCCGTTGATTTGGATTACTTCATCGCGATACCAGGTTGCATCTTTGTACATATTGGAAAACGCTTGTTTCATCGGGTCCTTCAGGTCTTTGATGAGGCTGTCCTCCTGAATAGGTGTTTCTGTATGACTAAACGCAATGTTAATGGAACCTTTTTCATCGGTATAAATCAAGGAAGGACGATTTTCCATCGGGTATTTTGTTTTTGCCATCTCTTCGGACATGACAGTAAAGCCTTTTGGAATCAAGATTTCCACTTTGTCATTCAGAACCTTTTTCGCTTCCAGCTTGTCGTTTGTTGTTGCAGTTGGCGCTGGTGCAGCAGAATCAGTTTTTGGAGCTTCAGTTGTTTTAGCAGCTTCTGTGGTTTGTGCTGCATTTTGTTCAGCTGGCTTTGTATCAGCTGGTTTGTTCGAACAAGCAGAAACAGCCAACATGGAGAGCAGCAAAGCTACGGATACTAGTTTTTTCATCTGAATTGATCCACCTTTTTATACATAATTGGAAATGTACGGAATTTCCTTTCCGATTCTAACATGGTGTGTATAATACTGGGAATACGAGAGGTTAATTGCGAATATTCGAATAATAGCTCTTCTCTCTTACATGCCCAAGTAGACTAGGACAAAATACACCCATTTAAAATGTGATAAAATGAGTATAATTACCTATTTTCATATATTGTTTGTCGTAATATAGCGGTCGCGAATCTTCTCTCTCAAATAATTTACCGCAAAACGCAAAAACGCCCCGTTCCACCCCATATAAATACCGAAATTGTTCAGCTGTGCAACATACCCGAGCATGACAAAGCGCTTGAAACGGGCATTCCGACCTTTTGGTGCTTGCAGTCTGCCATTGATGCGCAGCGTACTCCATCCCCACAAATGGGTGAAGCAATAATGCAGGGCCTCAGATGACAGCTCCACATCACAATCGAATGGGTCGCATGGGGATTCGATCAACCCATCTGCCAGGGAAAAGCGAAATGTCTTTTGATAGTCTGACAAATAAAAGGTAACGGGTCTAACGATAAAGAGAAACAGCGAATGATTATTTTTCCGAATCTGTTCCTTGAAGTCCAAGCCAGCCTCGAAGAGCATGTCCAATTCGATTTTGACCGAAGGAAGAAGAGTAGGAGAGGAAGCCATCTTCTCATAGTCGCGTGCGTAGAGGGCAAGCGCCTTCGCAGGATCATGAGCTTCATGTGGCGTCCACGTATCCCCGGGATACAAAATAATTGGTTCGGCATCCGTTTCTTCCCGCAAAAGGCGGTACACACTGTCTACTTTATTGATTGCATCATTCATGTAATAGTTTTCGTCGTGACAAAACCAAGCGAAGCTGGCGAAGGGAATCACGTAGAGAGGTTGAAGGACTTCCACCTGTTTTTTCACCCGGGCGAGCTTTTCCATGGCTCGTTTTTTGCGGAGCAGAAAGTCTTCCTTGTTCCCCGCCCAGCCTGCATACGAGAATTGCGTCCATAATAGATCGATGTCACCGACAAGATTTAGGATATCCTTGGCTTCCTGTGTAGTGCTGACCTCGCAATCGTTCAGGTTCAGAATCGTTATGTCAGCTGTCTTGATGCAAAGCCAGGAATCGCCGACAGGAAACGGCCGACACAAAACAGAGACATCGTCGGACAAGGAGTACCATTTGTCCGGAGAGAGCTCAATGACTTGCTGAAAGCCAAAGGTACGGCACCATTCGATCACTTTTTTATCGGTTGACTGCTGGTAGAGGATCGTGATTCGCTTGCGATACTCCTCGGGTATGGTTCGGAGGCTCTGTGGATGAAAATGATCCGGATGCTCATGAGAAAACCATATATGCGTAATCTCGGCAAAATCCTCAGAGGCGAAGCGGGTCTTGGCTAACAAGCCCCAGCCGTAATCAAAGGCAGTTCCCGTAAGCCAAGGATCGGTCATTAATTTGATAGAATCATGTTTCCATAAAAATGAAGCGTGGTTGACCATTTGAAATTTCATGTGATTTGTCTCCCTATGTATACTAGCGATTTGCTAAAAGGGATGATCCTGCCGGGGAGAAAAACGTGACAGGAATTTGAAAAAAATATTTTTTCAGGGATGTGTGTCACAAGCTGTGCATGAGGAGGATCGTAACAAGTGAACAGCAATCAACGAGTCGAAAGGATGAACCGACATGAAAAAGCAAGCACTTGTTACCGTTAGCATGGCAGCACTCCTTCTCTCAGCCGTATCCCCATTCGGGATCGCACAGGCACAAACCAACATGGTAGTCGCTGCGAATAAAGCTCAAGTGATCACTTTTGATCAGCTCGTCAAAGAAATGGATAAAAAACAACCCGTCTCCATGTACATCGAATCGACGCACACATCGAAAGCGAAGCAGGGCACCCAGACCCAAAAGGCTAAAACTTGGGATAACACGGTCAAAGGGGAATGGAGAGAGGAAATCTCGGACGGGAAAAGGGTTCAGCATGCCGTAGGGAAAGCAGGACAGGTGGCAGCGTATCAAGAAGGTGGCCGAGGATTTGTCCACTCCGCAACGATTGGCACATACGATAATGAAATCAACAAGACGAAGCGAGAGCTACAGCGCTTGAAAGTGGCGTTGCCAGATTCGAAGGTGGCGATAACCGTGAAGGAAGCACAACTGTTGAATCGAGCTGTGTATCATGTCGCGAAAAAAGAAGAGGCGAAAATCGATGGCAAGCTGCACCATTACCAGGATGAACTGTGGATCGATAAAGAGACAGGACTGCTGCTCAAGCGCACCTTCACCCACAATCAAGCACAAGTATTTTCGTACACCGTAGACAAGGTGAATTTCCAACCCGTATTTGATGAGAAAACGTTCGAAGTGGGCATTCCAGCGGGTGTGGAGCAAGGCAAGTTTTCCCCTGAGGTGGAAAAGGTAGTAGCCGAGGTTACGAAGATTTTCCCAGACACTGCACAGTTTTCCGATTATGATGATTACGGCAACGAAGGTAACTGGCAACTCCTGAAAATGCTTGAAGCGCAAAAACGGGTGTACAGTCCGACCCCTCGAGCAGAAGCTCTCGTTATCATGGATACCCGGACAAACGAATTGAGCAAAGTAATGATCCAAAATCCAGATTGGGTGTCGAAAAAGCTCCCTGCCGAGAAGGTGGCAAAAGAGAAAGCAGCCGCTTTCCTGAAGCAGCTTGTTGGCGATCAAGCAAGCCAATATAAAGTAGAGGCAAAGGTCGAGCGGGGCGGTGGCGGTGCCATTTTTGAAGACTACGACTATGGGTTTGTAACAGCAGACGTGACGTTCCGTCCAGCCACAGGCAAGGGAATCACGATCTCCGTCGATGAAGCGGGTCGTATCGTAGGTTTTCGGTATACGGATGAGTAAGAAAGAGATAGGGAAAACAGTCGCTTGCATTTGCTGGCGACTGTTTTTTATGTGGAGCCAATCGTTGGTTTTATCCGATAAAACGAATAATTTCTTCCTTCGCTTGTCTGGTTTTCGCACGGGGCTCATTTTTCCGATAACCAAAGGCCACCATGCAAGCGACGCCAAAGCGGTCTCTGTCGAGGAGCCCCTCCGACGCAAGGATATCCTCGACCTTTTCTTTTGAAAAGCCTTCAATGGGGCAGGAATCAATGCCGATCATAGCAGCAGACGTCATCATATTGCCAAGTGCGATGTAGGTCTGTCTGGATGCCCATTCGAACATGACTCGCTCGTCTTCAAACAGGGCGAAATCGTTTTTCAGGAAGTGATCGTAAGCGGCGCCTTTTTGTTGTACGACGTTTTCAGGTAAGTCCTGCGTTTCTTTCATCATATGCTGGATATATTCGGAATCAGCGGCCATTTCCTGTTTGGTCCGCGCCAGTACGATGACGAAATGGCTTGCGGTCGGCAGTTGCTTTTGCGCACCCCATGTGACCGGTAACAGCTTCTCTCTAAGAGCTGGATTTTGCACCACGAGGAAATTCCATGGCTCAAAACCAAAAGAGCTGGGGGACAGACGAGCCGTCTCCATAATAAAGTCAAAGTCTTCCGTCGTAATTTTTTTAGCTGCATCAAACTCTTTGCAGGCATGTCTGAATTGATAAGCTTCTATGATTTGATCTTTACGCATGATCTCAACCTACTTTCGAATAAGTTTATGATACCGTTGATAGAAAATGGGCGATTTCCTCGATGAGGGTCTCTCCCTGATTTCACGAGATGACGAGTATTGGAGCTGTGATGCTACTCAGCAATCGACGAATATGGATGCGACTCTCCAGCTCGAATCTTTCACGGGAGTGGGACCGTTTTCCTCCACTGCGTAAGCGATGTCGACTGGGTCTACCCTATTTGCTTTTCTATAAGCTCCCTCCTTTAAAAGTGTTTTACAAAACTGAGCATACCGAATACACTGAAGAAAAGTAAGTACGCACTTTTTCGGTTAATACTTACGAAAAGGGAAGTGAGTGGGATGAAGAAGAAACCAGCGATGAGGTACCTGTTAAATGGCAAAGAATATCCTTGCCCGATCGAGCTTGCCGTCTCGGTTTTTGCGGGACGATGGAAGGTATCAATCATTTGTCAGCTGTTCAAAGGGAAAAAAAGATACGGAGAATTAAAGAAAAATATAATCGGTGTGAATCATAAAATGTTGGCAGAGCAATTACGAGAATTGGAGGAAGCAGGAATCATCAAGCGTGAAGTATATCCGGTCGTTCCGCCAAAAGTAGAGTACGAGTTAACCGAGCTAGGGCAAGGCTTGGGACCTGTTATTGAGTATTTGCGAGAATGGGGAGAACATTTTCAAACAGAGGCACCAGAAGAGTCTCTATCTACTGCTCATGGGTCATGAAAACCGCCACCTGAAAGGGTGGTTTTTTCTTTTTTGTAACCTCCCTGGAGTTTTTCCGACTATTACATAGGACAAAAAACAAACACAAAAATTCCTTGGGAGGGAACAACTGTGAAACATACAAAGAAATTGGCAAGCACGTTACTAATGGCAAGCCTGTTGGCGACAGCTCCGCTATGGCTGCAACACCCGACGTTGACCGTACAAGCCGCGGACAATCAAGGGCAGGAAGTAAAGCTCTCACCAGCAGCAGAAAAAACACTCCAGACGCTCTACACCATCCAGCCTGAATTGAAAAATATGGACAAAAAGATGAACGGACCGAAAAACGGTATATACGAGCTGCGCTTTGATAAAGAAATTGCCCCAGGCAAGATGGAGCTGTACGCCATGGTGGGCCTGGATGCAACGACTGGTGCTTTGCATAGCTACGAAAATGATCAGGAAATGCAGAAGCAAAACAACCAGCCATCGGAAGCGGTCGCCAAACAAAAATCAGCGGCTTTTTTGCAAGAGCTCTTGGGCGATGATTTCAAAAAGTACAAAGCCACTCAGACAACAAAAGGCGAATGGGATGCTGTCACCTACACGCGCCATGAGCATGGTGTACCTGTTTTCACTGATCGTTATGTCGTTGGCGTCAACAGTACGAGTGTCATGTACGTGAACACGTTTGAAGGCGCTCCGCTCCGAGCTGCCTCCTCCTTGTTTGCCAAGCCTGGTAAGGTAATGTCCAAAGAAGAAGTGACGAGGAAAGTCGCTTCGCTCATGGAGCTCACGTATTCCGCGCATAAAAAGGAGACAGGAAAGCCGGCTTTGAAATACTCGCTGGAGTCGACCGGATACTTGGATGCTGTGACAGGAGAAGAAATCGAGGGTGCCTTTTCCCTTAAAAGCCGTTACTCGGAGGCCATACCTGTTAATCCAGGCGGCAAAAAGCTCACGGCCAGCAATGCCGAAGAAGCTATGAGAGTGCTGGCAGAAGAATTTCAAATCAAGATGGATGGAATCACGTTAGAGACGGATACACATACCCCAGCGGAAATGAAAGGAGAAGGGGAAACGATTTACAGATCCAAGGGAAGAGACGGCAGAATCACGGTCTATACGAACAACAACGAAGTGACTGGCTTCCAAGTCCGCGGGAAAGTCGAGATGGCCAATGCCATACAACATGAAAACAAACCGGCAAATGCCCAGCTTTCGTACGAGCAAGCCAAGGAAAAAGCGGTGCAGTTTTTACAGCCGTACCTCGACTCTAGTGTAAAAGAGCTGAAGATCGATCAAAAAGAGATCAGGATGCCATCTGCAACGTCATACAGCTTCAGCTTCTACGCGCTGCATGACGGCGTGATTGTTACGGATCAGAATTACCTCGTCAACGTAGACGGACAGACTGGGGAAATCGTGAATTACATGAACTCCTTTACGAAGCCATCTGCTCCGTTCCCGGACAAAAAGACCGCCATTTCCAAAGAAGCAGCCGCCAAGCACTTTTTGAAAGACCGTCCTGCTGTGCTCGGGTACATGTTCCCTGTTCAGAACGAGAAGGTGCAAGCAAAGCCAAGTCTGGTTTATTCCATCGACACGGTTTCTTACTTCTTGCTTGATGCGGTAACAGGAAAGTCATTCAAATAATCGGATTCGATCCCGCTTCTCATCATGAGGGGCGGGATTTTTGTTGGTAAATAGCAATCGATAAGAAGCACGCATTCTATGAATCCCCTAGAATAACAGTAATTCACTGTCCGATAAGGAGGAATTCCGAATGACGAATGAACACGTCAATCATACTTCACAAGAGGTGCTCAAGCCTGATCCGGCTCTTTCTCATCTGAACGTTTTTGTAGGGAAATGGATGATAGAAGGACTGATTACGGAAAGTCCGTCAGAGCCAGCCGTGAAGTTGAAAGCAATAGATACATACGAATGGCTACCCGGGGGATTTTTCCTTATTCACCATGTAGATGGTTTGATAGGGGATAAAGAAGTCAAAACCATTGAGATCATCGGCTATGATGCGTCTAATCAGGTGTACTTCACGCACGCTTATGACAATCATGGAAGTATGGCTTCCTACTATGCGAATCTTTTGGGCAGAGATTGGAAGATAACAGGGAATACCGAACGTTTTTCCGGTAAGTTTAGTGTTGATGGCAACACACTCATTGGCACTTGGGAGTTGTTGGGCAATGATGAGAAATGGACACATTGGATGGATATTCGATTAACGAAGGTGGAGTGAGTAAAAAAGTGGAGGATCAGTGAGGAAGCATCAGGTGAGGATGCTCCTTTTTTGTTGTTTGCTGAATAGGGCGTTTTTCTAAAAAAAGTAGCTGTAGTGGGGGAAGAAGCGGTTTTTGTGTACTATCTTAAAAACAGACTTACGGAGATAAATATAATAATATCCCCTACTAAAGTGGTTGAGACAACAAAAAAACAGTCCCCGCAGATGTACTCCGCAAAAACTGTCTTCAAAATCATGCTTATTTCATAAATTTCGCTACCCCGTTAAAAATCCAATCCGCACCATTACCAGCGGAGCGTTCAAGCAATTGCTCAGACCCATGCATTTCTGCATACTGCTGTTCCTCTGCGGTAATCGGAATCATCCATAACAGATTCACAGGATCGCCCACCATGAGCGGAAGAGGAATGGTTGGTGCATCTTCAGATTTTGCAAGCAGCATGGAGGTGAAGCGGCTGTTGATCTGACTGATTTCCTGGCATGGAATGGTGTGACCTTGTGCGAGGAAGGTCATATACGACCACGGCAGAGAGGTTTGGCCGCTGACATAGGCCAGCAATTGCTGTTCGTTTTGGGCGAGCCATTTGGTTTCGCAGGCAAAGGCCAGCTCGAATCGGCGTAATTGCTCTGGCTCTTCTGTATACTGCTCGACTTTTGGCTGACGCAAAATAGACACGCCGAGGGTCAGCGCATAGGTGACGTCGCCTTGTTCGATGGTCACCAATGCTTTCGGAGGCCAGTGTCCGCCGTCGATGCCGTAATATTGTTTAACTGGGCCGAGAGTCGAGGTAATCGCGTCCATGAACTGGTGCTGGATGTCAGGCCAAGGGTTGCCATCCCAGCTCGCCCAAAAATGCTGGGCAGCTTCGATGCGGGCAAACATGGCGTTCGTCTCTGGTGTTCCCAGCGGAAAGCATAAATCAGATTCTCCGGTACAATCTCGCGCATACGAAGGATAGTGCGAGCCGTCCGGGGAAGGGCCAGCCCAGCCGGGAATCACACACAGCACCTCATCCTCATACAAAAGTGCTGCTGCATCGCCTTCCTCCAGCCAAACGATCGAGAGCTGCTCTGGGTTCAGCCGGTCTGCTCCATCCGGATGAGCGCAGCAATCGCGTGGAAGCATGGGAGCTTGACCATCCTCCATGGCAGCGAAATCGATCGAGTCCGGTGCAGGTCCGTAATTTCTTACCCAACAAGAGCGAATGCTGGCATGCTCCTCACCGGGATAATCCCACAAATAAAAAAAGACGCCGTTCTCATCCTCTTCGACAAAAGCTTGAATCGGACAAATGGGGGAAAACTCCTCTAATAGGATGTTTTTCATAGGTTTCACCTTCAATCGTCGTGATAGATTCGCCGATAACTATTAAGATTTGTGCTTGATTAAACAGGGTTAGGATACCATAATTGACTATTGATTACAAAATTCAGCACCTTGGGAATGTTTGCCCAGCAAAGGAGGTTGCCAGATGAATCAATGCACCATCTATGTCTCCATCCAACAATGCGAGAAAGTCGTCGCTGCCATTGTCGAGGCTTTTCGTGATCAATTGGTAGAGGTATCCGCAGACGAGCGGGCCGTGACCGTGACAGATAAAAAATGGTTTAGCAAAAGCAAGATCACCTTCAATCTTATGCGCGAGGATGATGACCAAGAAGCGTTTCTCCAAATGAAAAAAGGGATGTACGGCTACTTCGCACAGATTGAAACGGCTCATGAGAAGGTCCAGCAAAAGCTGTTGTACCAAATAACAGCGCTCAATGTGGCGGTAGGAATCGTGGCGAGCAAGGAAATCGATGAGAAGACGTTTGCGTCCATAATGGCGATTGCCGAAGAAGTGCACGGGATCGTCTTTCTCCCTACCGGAGATATGCTCGATAAACAAGGAAGGCTGATTCTCAATACGGCAGGAGAGTCCGAAGTGGATGATTTTCTGGTGACGGTCAGCGTAGACCTGATCGATGGCCATATTCAGCCCTCCCAGTCAGGAGAAGCACGCAAGGAGCGGAGCATCAAGCTATTGCAGGAGCAAGGCATTCCGTACATCCCGCATCTTCCTGTCATCGTAGGGGATGAGGACGCTGTCATCAGGAGCAAGGATGAGATTGTTCAGCGAGCGATTGCCCTGTGCTTGATTGCGGTATATGCCGGCGGGATTGCCGAAAACGGACAAATCAAGGAAGAGCGGGAGTTCATCGAAGGAATTATTGAGCAGTTTGGCGCTTATGAATTCTTTACGGAAAAAGAGAGAGACTTCTTGAATGACCCACAGCCAGATCGAACTGATATGATTCAGATGGTGTGGATGTACGAATGCTACTGGGTACTGCTGTGGGCACTTGGCTATGTGGAAGAGCTCCATTTCCCAGATGAGATTTGTGATGTGAACACTGCGATTGACGCTCTCAGAAGCGCAGGTGACTATGACACCTTCTACAGCAATGCGGTTGTGAGGAGCAAACAAGAGATTCTCGACCAGGCAGATTTAATCTACCGCTATGACTGGGCGTGCGTGGATGCGCGCATCAACAATCGTGTGGTTGCAGGCGGTTTGAATGACGAAGTAGTTGTGGAAAGACACAGAGCATTGAATTGGCTGGTATGTTACATGGAGGACGACTGGGATCATGTGTCGACGGATACATAGGCTGTATTTGCGAAAAAGTGGTGCACCTAGTGTGATCTTTCTAGCAGGTATGGGCGACAGCGGTGAGACATGGAAGATCGTTCAAGACCGCATCTCGCAGGAAGCGTCTACCTTATCCTATGATCGGGCAGGGATTGGCAGGAGTCCAGCGCCAGTAGTCGTACCCCGGACTTGCCGTGATTTGGTCGAGGAGCTGTATGACTTGCTGCAAGAGATAGAGGTGGAGACGCCTTGTATTTTGGTCGGACATTCTTTTGGCGGTTTGGTTGCTAGACTCTTTGCTAGTCTATATCCGCAACTTGTTTCGGGGCTGGTTTTGGTTGACGCTGCTCCTGAATATAAGGAGCTCGCCTATGAAAAGGTTTTGCCTGACAACCTGATCGCAGCCAATCGAGAATATTACGAGAATCCGATGCGAAACAGCGAGAATATCGATAAGATACGGAGCTATCAAGAGATTGTTGACTCTTTTCGGCAAAGCGACATCCCTGTCTCGATTATCACCAGAGGCTTGCCGGACGTGTGGGATGAGGAATGGCCGAACGAGGAAATCACAGCAATCGAACAACGTCTGCAAGCCGATTTCACTAGGCTTTCAACCTCAAGCAAACAAAGAATGGCTACTCGCAGCGGGCATTATATTCATCACGATGAACCGGATGTTGTGATTGAGGAAATTTTGATCATGTTGAGGGGGATGAACACGTGAGCGATACAAGAACCTAGCTGATGCTGGATCTCCAAAGATTGGAGCAAGAACAATACCAGCTGCGTGAAGGGGAACAACTGGAGGATTTCGTAGGACGATTGTTGCAATACATTGGGGACCCTGACCCGGAATTGCGGGATAATCTCATCTACCCGGCATTTTATTATTGGATTCTTGATGAGAAACATTTGACGGAGGCGCAATTGCGCAGCCTCCTGCGAGAACTGACCGACGAAAAGCATTTGTTCTACCAGATTGGCAACGATGGTGACCCATCCGTATTTACGAGGACATTCTCTTCATTGCCGATCGCATTGATTTTGCGCCGCCACAGACAGAAGCCCTTTTTGGAACGAGCTGATTTCCAGCACGTGAAAGATGCCATGCTCCGCTATTTTCAAGAGGAAAAGGATTTGCGCGGCTATTTGTCCTTAGGGAGGCTGGGCTCACAGTACAGCTCACGGTGCAGACGTATTCGTAGAGCTGGTGCAGTGCCCAGAAAGCGATGATGCCGTACAGCGAGACGTTCTTCAAGCAATCCAGGGCGTGCTGCATAACGGAAAGCACATTTTCAATGAGGAAGAGGACGAAAGACTCGCAAGCATCGTAGATACCATGATAGAGAAAGACTTGCTCCCAGAGCAGGAACTCACTGACTGGATCAATGGTTTGGCAAGCTGTGCAGAACTGCCGAAAAGTCGTAATCAGACAATCGCTCGGGTGAACAGCAAGAACTTTTTACGCTGTCTTTATTTCAGAAGGGGCAGAGATAGCCAAGAAAATAAGCTGACGGCTACTATGCTTGCTGCTGTAACGAAATGTAACAGATTTGCGATCAGTTAATGGATGAAGGTTGATACCGTGACAGACGGTCTCAACCTTTTCTTTTTTATGTGAAGTTTTAAAAGTAGCGATTGAACCAACAAAGCTGGCAAGAAGAAAAAGCGCAGGGCTCGCAGACCTTGACAACGCCTACCCAGTCGGAATTTCAAAAAGGGGACCACGCTTGTCGAACACTTCATCCTCGAGAACCTTCCGCCCGTAGGGTGGCTTTGGCTCGACGGTCCCCTTTTTGAAGTGTAGACGGACAGTACTTCCCCCCGCTGGCGTGTCAGAGTCGAAGAGAACTGCGCTTTTTCTTCTCCTCCACTCAACCGGAAATATGGGACGAGGAAATCTTGACTATTTTGCATAACCCCCAAAAATAAAAAGAACCGTATAGAAATGATTTCTACACGATTCCAAGAAACCTCTATCTCTACGAGATTGGCGAGAAAGTCTCGACAGTCTTAGCGCTCTATCGAATGGACGAGCGCTGGCGTGAGTATTAGCTGTGGTTTTGTATGGTGCCCGCTACCGGATAGTCTGGGCCGCTGGTAATGTGTAACTTAAACTGGCAGTTGGATGGCATTGGTACATCAAGCTCAATACTACCGCCGCTTTTTGGGATATAGTAAGCATCACTATATGTGGTCTCAGCACCTGAGCAAGATTTGGAATAGAAGCCCCAGCCACCGCCGGATGAATTAAATTTTACTTTGCCCATTTGACCTTGACCACTAATTGTCCCCGATGAAGCGTCGTAACCTCCGCCACGGGCGTAAGCAGTGCTTGACTGGTTAGCAGCAAATACAGTGGTTGCTGTCATAACCGAGATAAGTACAGCAAGTCCAGATATACGAAATACTTTTCTCATAAAAAAACCTCCTCTATCTATTGGTAAAATATGGTAATAGATTACGTTTACTGTAAATATATGTAAATAGGTCTAAGTATCTGTTTTAGGGGTAGTATCAGGAAACGCGAAAAAACCACGTTAACGATTGTGTTGCGTAAGCTCTCTGAAAAGAGCAAAATTCAACCTTTTCTTTTTTACTAAGTTTTAAAAGGTAGGGTGAACCAACAAAGCTGGCAAGAAGAAAAAGCGCAGGGCTCGCAGACCTTGACAACGCCTACCCAGTCGGAACTTCAAAAAGGGGACCACGCTTGTCGAACACTTCTTCCTCGAGAACCTTCCGCCCGTGGGTGGCTTTGGCTCGACGGTCCCCTTTTTGAAGTGTAGACGGACAGTCAATCTCCCTTGTGGGCGTGTCAGAGTCGAAGAGAACTGCGCTTTTTCTTCTCCTCCAATGATTGACAATCACCGAATAGTACTATATAGTCCTAATTATGAAACGAACCTCAAACCGTGATCATGTCATCGCCACTGCATCCGATTTGTTTTTGCAAAAAGGACTCATGAATACCAGCATGGATGACGTTGTAGCACATAGCAGAGTCTCCAAGTCCAACATTTACTACCACTTCAAAAGCAAGGAGGAGCTCGTTGTAGCTGTGCTCAGCTACAGAATCAACGTCCTGAGAGGAGCAATGGAAGCCATCCTGCAACGGACAGACCTGTCTGTTACCACACGAGTAGGGCTGATTTTTACTACCATTGCAGAGGAACTGGAAGGACGCTCCTGCGTAGGAGGCTGTCCGATCCTTTCCTTACTGTCAGCACAAATACCAGAAGTCAAAGCGCGAATCAACGAGTTCCTAATCGAATGGCAGAACCTGGCGGAAAAGCTGCTCGTGGAGGGAATCGCCCGTGGAGAATTCAAGGAAAATATCTCGATTCCGCAAACCGCAGTTTTGTTCGTGACCATTGTGGAAGGAGCGATGCTCATGGCTGAATCGCAGGGTCATGCACAAGTACTCGTAGGCGCTGGTCAGACACTTCTACACTTGATTCAAGTGTAGGATTTTTTTGAAGTCAATTAGTACTGATTAGTACTAAAAATAAAGGAGGCAAAAACAATGGCTGTCGTTTTTATAACAGGTGCGACTGGATTTATCGGCAAGGAGGTAACAAATCAGCTGGCCCGGTCCGGTCATACCGTACTGGCGCTGGTTCGTTCGCCCGAGAAGTGGGATGAATTGCTGATGCAGATGACACCAACAGAGAGGTCCAATTGCAATGCCGTGCGGGGTGATTTGCGAAAGGAGGGCTTGGGATTATCAACGAGCGATTACGAGCAGGTATTGCGCGCAACTATTATCATCCATGCAGGTGCCCCGATGGATATTTCGCTGGATGAAACGGTGGCGAGGGAATTGATTTTACAAGGAGCAAGTCACCTTGCAGCACTAGCGAACGAATTGCATAAACAACAGCGTCTGCAAAAGCTGATTCATATCGTTGGCTACATGAGTCCGTTTGACGATGAGAGTGGAAAGCTGGCGACAGATGTTTTTGCGCCAACCGATTTTTATCGAGAGGCAGGGGGCTACGAGAAATACAAGTTTCTGGCAGATCTATACCTCAGACAAGAGGCGTATCAAAAAGGAATGCCGCTGGTCGTGGTAAATCCGTGTACGATCATAGGCCCGCGAAGCACCGGGAACACAGAACAAACAGATGGATTCGGGCTCGTGATCAGCTCCATGCGGCGTGGTAAGATCCCTGTTCTTCCCGGTGGTAAGGAGTGGTGGCTGCCCTTGCTTTCCGTCGACGATTTTGCCCAGGTCATTGTGGGGATTGTAGAGACAAATCACATCGAGCATCAAACGTATTACGCCTTAAATGAGCGGAGTGCCACGCCAGCTTTTTCAGAGCTGATTTCGTTGATGGCTAAAGAATTACGGATGAAGCCACCAACCATTCCTTTCCCGGTATCGGTCTTGAAAAAAATTCTCCATAACGGCGGCAGCCGCTTGCTCGGGGTACCTGCCAATTCGATGGATTTTCTCGTAAAGAAAGACTTCCCGCTCGCTCCCTTTCAGCAAATGAAAGCGAAAAAAAGCATCGATGCATACGACGTAGCGGCGTATCTTCCCAGTGTGATTGCCGATCTCGACTACCGTTTGTCGGTCAAGGATCAGAAAGTACCTCCTTGCTTTCACCGAGAGCAAATCGCAGGCATGGCCGCGTACAAGAAAGAAGGCTCGGGTACTCCGTGGCTGCTCGTGCACGGGCTTTTCAGTGAGATGAGCGATTTACTCCCGCTCGCTGAACAGCTGGGTGAACAGGAAGTATGGTTACTGGATTTGCCCGGGTTTGGCAGATCGCCCTATCACCATCACGAAAAACCGATCGAGGGCTTTATCGAGGCAGTGGCCGAGGCATTGCGACAGCTGCCATCTCCGGTTCATCTTGCAGGACATTCATTTGGCGGGTTTTTGGCATGGGAGGCAGCAAAGCGAGTACCGGAAAAAATCGAGAAGCTATACCTTTTGCAGCCACCCCTGCATGCCCCGAAGTATTCTCGGCTGCAGGCGGGATTGGGGAAGAGTCCAGCCCTCCTTCAGCTTTTTTTGCAAAAGCAGTTAACGTCAGCCAAATTGGAAAAAGCAATGCTTGAGCAAGGGGTATTTCAGTCTACGTATGAAATGCCAAAAGGCTATGTAGAAAAGGCAGGGAAGCTCCTGCAATCCCCGCGCATCAGCAAGACGCATACAGACGTGCTGCGCTACTTCATGAACGAATTCCGGCAAATGGCGGTAGCGACACAGCCTCTCCCTTTTCCAGCCCAGATCGTATGGGGAACTCAGGATAAAACGTATCAGCTGACAAAAGGGGCAGAGGATGCATTCAGGAAAGTGAATGTAGAGATTGAAAGGCTCTCTGTTGCTCATCATTTTCCCCTCAGTCATCCACAGCTAACGGCAAACGTATTGCTACAGATGAGGCACGGCAAGGAATGACGACGGAGTGATTCTTCAGAAGGGGCATGGTAGAAAGGGACCATGCTCTTTTTGAATGGGGCAAGAAAAAACGAGTTGAACTTTCTGTGAATTTAGAATAGACTATTTTTAATTAATAACGACACTATAACGACAAATGTCGTTAGTGAAGAAAAAGGAGGAGAGCAAAGTGCAGGAACGCAACAGGAAGAAGCTAGTTTACACTGTTTCTCACATCTGGGTGAAGACTTCATGAAGCAATATATAGTGAAGCGCTTATTGTCAGGTATCGTTGTCCTGTTTGGGCTCTCCGTTTTTACGTTTCTGCTCATTCATCTCATCCCTGGAGACCCTGTGCGGATCATGCTGGGGCAGCGGGCGACCGTCGAACAAATCGAGTCGCTTCGAGGAGAGCTGGGCTTGAACAAACCTTTGGTCGTTCAGTATCTCGACTATGCTTCTGGCGTTTTAAAAGGGGATCTCGGCACTTCCCTGAAAACGGGTCGACCTGTGAGCACAGAAATTGCTGATCGTTTTCCCGCGACAGCAAAAATGGCACTAGCCAGCCTCGTGGTGGCAGTTGTGATCGGTATCGGGCTGGGTGTCCTAGCGGCGAAATACAAGGATACACCCATCGACGGAGCGATTATGACCTTTTCCACCTTTGGGATGTCCATACCCGGCTTTTGGTTGGGTTTACTCGTCATCCTTGTATTCTCCGTCCATTTGGGCTGGTTTCCGATTGCGGGAGGGACGGGGCTAAAAGACATGGTTCTTCCAGCGTTTACTTTGGGGACCTTGCTAGCGACGGCACTCAGCCGACTCACTCGCGCTGGCATGGTAGAGGTTTTGTCCAATGATTATATCCGAACAGCACGTGCGAAAGGGATGAATGAACGAATTGTGCTGCTGCGGCACGCTTTTCGCAATGTGATGATTCCGATTGTGGCTGTCATTGGTCTGGAACTGGCTGGCTTGCTGGGTGGGGCTGTGATCGTCGAGCAGGTTTTTGGCTGGCCGGGAGTGGGGACTTTGGCTATTCAAGCGATTAGCTCTCGGGATTTTCCGATGATTCAAGGAACGACGCTGTTTATTGGGGCTGTGTATGTCCTTGTTGTCATTTTGATTGATGTCCTGTACGCGCTTCTCGATCCCCGCATTGATTACACAACGAAGGAGGGGGTGTAGCGTGTTTTGGAGCAGGCAATGGTCCGTGCCTCGTTTGGAATTATGGGAGAAGATCATGCAGCAAAAGAAAGCGAAATACAGCTTCCTGATGATGCTCTGCATTGTTTTGCTGGGAATCATCGGGCCGTGGATTGCTCCGCATGATCCTACGAAAACGTACTATGAAGCATTTATGCAAGGGCCTTCGAAAGACTTTTGGCTAGGGACAGATGCGATTGGCCGCGATATTTTATCCCGGATGCTGTACGGAACAAGAGTGACACTGACCGTAGCTTTGCTGGCGTCTGTCATGACGTTTGTAGCAGGAACGCTAATCGGTGTGACATGCGCTTACCTTGGAGGAATTGTTGATAATCTGATCATGAGAATCATGGACATCATGCTGGCGTTGCCCGGCATTGTACTGGCTCTCGCCATTGTAGCTGTACTCGGACCGAGTCAGGAAAATGCGATGATCGCAATCGGAATATCATCGATTCCAGCCTTTTCGATTCTGATCCGTGGTGCGGCACTCTCGATCAAGCAATCCGGCTATGTGGAAGCAAGTCGCTCCATCGGCAGCTCGAATTGGTGGATCATTACGCGTCAGTTCATTCCGAATATCTCGAACGTGCTGATCGTCTATACGACCATGTTTATAGGCAGTGCCATTTTGGGAACCTCGGCACTGGGCTTTATCGGTTTGGGTGCCCAGCCTCCTACACCGGAGTGGGGAACGATGCTGAACGAAGGGAAAAATTACTTGCGAGAAGCTTGGTGGCTCGCTACTTTTCCCGGTCTTGCGATTACGGCAGTCGTTTTTACGGTTTATCTGCTAGGGGATGCTTTGCGCGATATCTTTGATCCCAAATCATAGTTTGCGAGCTTCCGTTCCCGATAAAGGAGTGAGTAACATGACGAACGTGTTGGAAGTGACGGGATTGACTACCACGTTTTCAAAAAATGAAAAGGCTTTCAAGGTGGTAGACAATCTTTGCTTGCAGGTCAAACGAGGTGAATCGGTCGGGATCGTCGGAGAATCAGGGTGTGGAAAAAGCGTTGCCTCTCTATCCATGATGCGCTTGCTCAGTAAAAACGGAAGCATTGCAGGCCGTATTCAACTGAACGGAGCCGATCTCTTGCGCTATAGCGAAAAAGAGATGCAGAAGATCAGAGGGAAAGAGATCGCCATGATTTTTCAAGAGCCGATGACTTCGCTGAATCCTGTACTGACCATCGGCAAGCAATTGAGCGAAGGACTGGAAAAGCACGAGGGCATGAACCGAGTCCAATCGAGACAAAGAGTGCTCGAGCTGTTGACGCAGGTAGGCATTTCACGTGCCAATGAAATCTATCATGAGTACCCGCATCGACTGTCAGGGGGGATGCGACAGCGCGTGATGATCGCGATGGCGATTGCCTGTCATCCAAAGCTGTTGATAGCGGACGAACCGACGACGGCACTAGACGTAACGATCCAGGCGCAAATATTGGATGTCATGAAAAAAATTCAAAGAGAGCTGGGCATGTCGCTCATCATGATCACGCATGATTTGGGCGTCGTCGCCGAGACATGTGACCGGGTACTGGTGATGTATGCCGGGCAGGTCATTGAAGCGGCCGATGTTCGCACACTGCTGCGCAGCCCCAAGCATCCGTACACCGTGGGCTTGATCAAATCGACACCACATAATGCCAAAGGCCAGAAGAGATTGCACAGTATCGCGGGAAGTGTGCCGACCCCCGATCATTATCCGAAGGGATGCCGTTTTGCTCCGCGATGTGAGAAGGTGATGGCTGTCTGTTTGGAACAAAATCCCCCGTTGCTGGATGTGGATCAACAGTCGGAGTGCCGCTGTTGGCTATATCGAGAGAACAGGGAAAGCACGGCGGTGAATGGATGAAGACGCCTCTTTTGCAAGTGAAAAACCTGAATAAGAAGTTCCTTACCCGCAAAGGGTGGTTTCAGCCGCCGAGTTACGTGCATGCCGTCCATGGAGTGAACGTGACTGTCAACGCAGGGGAAACGTTGGGAATCGTGGGGGAGTCAGGCTGTGGCAAGTCGACACTGGGCAGGTGCATTTTGCGCTTGATCGAGCCGACAGACGGCGAGATCGTGTTCGAGGGTCAAAATATCCGCAGCTTACAGAAGGCAGACATGCAGAAGCTGCGGCGTGATATGCAAATGGTGTTTCAAAATCCATTTGATACCCTCAACCCAAAGCTGACGATCCAGCACATTTTGTCAGAGCCGTTGATTGCCCATGGTATCCCAAAGCGCGAGCGAGCAGCCATGATGGAAGAGACGATGGAAATCGTCGGTTTGAACAAAAATCACTTGTCGCGATACGCACATGAGTTTTCCGGAGGACAAAGGCAAAGAATCGGGATCGCTCGCGCCTTGATGCTCAGGCCAAAGCTCATCATAGCTGACGAGCCTGTGTCTGCTCTCGATGTATCGATCCAATCGCAAATTCTCAATTTGCTTCAGGACTTGCAGGAGCAGTTTTCGCTCACGTATCTTTTTATCTCGCATGACTTGAGTGTTGTCGAGCATATCGCCGATCGAGTAGCGGTGATGTACTTGGGAGAAGTGATTGAGCTGGCGAAAAAAGAAGAGCTGTTTCAACGTCCGATGCATCCCTACACACAGTCGCTTCTCTCCGCGATTCCCATCACGGACCCTGACGAGAAAAAAGAACGGATCATTTTAACGGGGGATTTGCCGTCTCCATCCAATCCGCCGCAGGGCTGCAAGTTTCACCCGCGCTGTTGGGCGTGCATGGACGTGTGCAAGACAGAAGCCCCTCCATTTACAGAAACAGACGGCAGACTGGTTGCGTGTCATCTCTATGAAAAATAAGGGAGCAGGAGTGATAGATAGATGTTGGACCCACGTCTTACGAAGCTGGCGAATGTGCTGGTGAATTACTCGACGAATGTGCAGCCGGGAGATAACGTGCTGATCGATGCGATGGAGGTGGACGCTGCTCTGATTAAGGAGCTAATCAAAGCAGTTTCGCAAGCAGGCGGGCATTCCTTTGTGAATCTGCGTGAATCCTCGATTAGCCGTCAGTTATTGCTAGCGGGAACAGAGGAGCAATTCCGTTTAGGGACAGAGATGGACAAAGAACGAATGGAAAAAATGCAAGCGTGCATCATCATCGAGGGTGGGCTTAACATCAATGAAGCTTCTGATGTCCCTGATGAGCAGATGAAGCTGGCTACGTCCTTTTTCAAAGAAGTAAGTATCGTCCGCCTCAAAAAGAAATGGGTCTATCTCCGTTATCCGACGCCTTCCATGGCGCAACTGGCGAATAAAAGCACAGAAGCATTTGAACAGTTCTACTTCGATGTCTGCACGATGGATTACGCCAAAATGGCAGAAGCCATGCAGCCGCTCAAGGAACTGATGGAGCGAACTGACCGTGTGAAAATCACGGGACCTGGCACAGAGCTGACCTTCTCCATCAAAGGCATTCCAGCGATTCCGTGTCCAGGGCACTATAACATACCAGACGGTGAAGTATTTACGGCCCCTGTTCGCGATTCGGTGAACGGTGTCATATCGTTTAACACGCCCTCGCCTTATCAAGGCTTTACCTTTGAAAAGGTACGGCTGGAGTTTGTGGACGGGAAGATTGTTAACGCCACAGCCAATGACACGAAGCGCTTGAACAACATTCTGGATACAGATGAAGGTGCCCGGTACATTGGGGAGTTTGCTTTAGGGGTCCACCCGTTCATTCGGGAGCCCATGCAGGATATTTTATTCGATGAAAAAATCGACGGCAGCTTCCACTTTACCCCGGGACGATGCTATGACGAGGCATCCAACGGTAACAAGTCGAACATCCATTGGGACATGGTCATGATTCAGCGCCCGGAGTACGGTGGCGGTGAGATTTGGTTCGATGACCACTTGGTTCGCAGAGACGGACGCTTTCTTTTGCCGGAGCTTGCACCACTTAACCCGGAAAACCTGAAATAACAGGAGGAGTATGAGGCATGACACATGGAATTGACGCGCATTTTGACCTTTTGCTGGATGTTGCCATTCAACGGGAGCATGGCAGGCGAAAAGTTATTGAAACGGATTACTTGCCCGATTTCGTGGCAGGCGGGGTGCAGACGGTTGTCGCAGCGATTTATATCGACAACAAATTCCTGCCAGAGATGGGCTTGAGAAAAGCACTGCAACAAATCAGCGCGTTGCACGCAGAGGCAGATGAATCACCTGATAAAATCATGGTTTGCAAAAGTGTGAGCGACATCGAGACCGCGAAGCGATTGGGGAAGATTGGTTTTGTGCTCTCTCTGGAAGGCGCAGAACCGTTATATAATGATCTGAGTATGCTCCGTGTTTTTTACGAGCTGGGCGTACGCCTCTTGGGTCTCGTGTGGAGCAGGCGGAATTTCGTTGGAGATGGCAGTTATTTTAGTCCGGTACGGGAAGGGCGCAAGGGCGGGCTCACCGAGTTCGGAATCCGTGTCGTCGAAGAGGCAGAAGCAATGGGCATCATCATTGATGTCAGCCATCTGAATGACGAAGGATTCTGGGATCTGATCGAGGTAGCGCGTAAGCCCATCATCGCTTCTCATTCCAATTGCCGGACATTAGCGAGCTCCATGCGCAATCTGACGGATGAGCAAATCAGGGCGATCGCATTCACCAACGGCGTAATCGGCATCAATGGCGTCAATGTGTTCGTAGCGGACACAGACGACCAGGCTGATATCGAGCACATGATCAATCACGTCGATCACATCGTGAAGCTGGTTGGTGTTGAGCACGTCGGATTTGGTCTGGACATCATCGAGCCATTTATGAAATACGATTCTCCCGATGTGTTTATCCAAGCAGGGCGCAAAGATTTTGATGTCGTAAAAGGACATACCAAGGTTCCGGAGCTTGTGCGTGCCCTTGCCAAAAGAGGGTACAAGGATGAAGCGATTGAGCTTATTTTGGGCAAAAACTTCATCCGCGTGTTCAAGGACGTGTGGAAATCATAGAGAGATGAGGGAGTGGAACATTGACCATTACGATAGCGGTAATCTCTTCGGAAGAATTTTTGCCAAGAATCTTGAAGCATACCCAATCCATTGATTACATTCAACTGACCTCGTATACATACCAGAACCCAAAAGAGAGCGCTTCGTTGCTTGATCAAATCCATGACTGCGACGTGCTGCTTTTTGCTGGACCACTTCCTTATTTTTTTTCCAAGGAAAAGGTAGAGCAAAAGAAGCTGCCTGCGGTGTATATCCCGCTCGATGAATATACCATTTCCCTCTCTTTGTTTCATACCTTGCTGAACGTTCCAGGAGGACTGGACCGTATCTCGATTGATCTGCCAAAAGCGGAGTATATTGAGAAGGTTGCTGAAGAATTGGGCATAACTTCTACGCCTTGGTATGTAAAAGACTACAGTGAGATTATTGAAGAAGGCGGGACGAAATTTGACGTAGAGGAGATTATTCAGTTCCACAAGGAGCGCTGGGAACAGAAACAGAGCCATTTTGCTTTGACTGGCGTTGATTACGTATATCGTCAATTGCGTGAGATGAACATTCCTTCCGCATCGATGGTTAGTCCCGATAAAAATATTCGCGATGCCGTCAATCAAGCCATTGCTTATGGTCAATTGAAAATTAGCCAAAATTCACAGATTGCGGTGGGAATTGCAGCGATCCAGCAAAATGATGGTCCGCCAGTAGAAACACAATGGCAGGATGCGACGATTATTTTGCTGCAAGAGCTGCTGGAGCTCGTCAAAGAGACGGACGCTTCCATTCAAAAGTTGGGAATGGATCAATTCATCATCTATGGCACGAGAGGCAGCATCGAGCAAATGATTGAATACGGGAAGATCATGCAAGTATTGGGCAATGTCGATCTGCTTGCCAAAGTGAGGGTTGCCATCGGATTTGGTTTTGGCCTAACCGCGAAAGAGGCCGAAGCCAACGCACGCATTGCGATTTATCATGCCCAGAAAACAAAGGAAAGCAGTGCGTACTTAGTAACAGATGAAAAAGAAGTGATTGGTCCGTTGAATACCGAATCGAAGGCGTTCCATTTAAAAAGCGAGAACAAGGAAGTGCTGGAGATCGCGGAAAAGACTGGCGCAAGTGTCGCTACCATCACGAAAATCATGCAGTATGTCAAGCTTCGCCGCGATAACCGCTTCACCGCTTCCGATTTAGCCGAGTACCTCCAGATCAGTCGCCGCAGCTCGGAAAGAACCTTGAAAAAGCTGATCGAGCATCAGGTTGTAGAGGTCGTCGGAGAAGAGCAGCCATATCAGCAAGGACGCCCACGGGCTGTGTATCGCCTTAATCATCCATGAATCTCCTCATGTAACATCAACCTGTCCCGGTTTTCCCTTGGCAAAAGAAATCCGGGACTCCCACATCCCTCCTCTTAGAAGCAATTCAATCTAATTAGCGACTATATACCGACGCAAGTAGGCTTCGAATGGAAAAGACTCGAAAAATGGAGGTCGCGACATGCTATCAGAACGGTTAAAGAGCCAAATTCGCATCGTTTTACTCATGGGTGTACTCGTCTTTTCCATCGTTGGCTGTAGCTCTGCTCCCACTCCGCCTACAGACGAGAAGCAAGCAAGTCAACCAGCAGAAAACTCCCAGCCCAAAAAGGGAGGGACGATCACCATGGGCTACCAGATGGAGCCAGATACGCTGGACCCGCAAAAGACGTCGTTGCCAGCGGGAAATTTTGTTGGGGGCATGTTGGGGGGAGCTTTGCTGATCCTCGATCCTTTTACTTTTGAGTTGAAGCCGCATTTGGCTGAATCGTACACGATCTCGGAAGACGGCAAGACCATGACGTTCAAGATACGCCCTGGCGTGAAGTTCCATGATGGAACACCGCTCACCGCGAAAGTTTTTAAGCAAAGCTATGAACGTGCACTCGATCCGAAAACAGCCTCACCGGTTACGGGACCGGACGTATCTTCGATCAAATCCATTTCAGCTCCTGATGATTCCACATTGATCTTTCATTTGGATGAGCCCTCCGCTTCGTTACTTTCTAACTTATCTTATGGCGGCTACCAGCAACCCATTTCCATAGAGGCACGGAACAAATACGGTAATGAGCTGGGACGCAATCCTGTCGGGGTAGGTCCATGGAAATTCGAAAGCTGGAAAACAGGCGAATCGATCACACTGGTACGAAACGACGAGTATAAGTGGGCAGCTCCTTTTGCTGAAAATCAAGGACCAGTGAGACCCGACAAGTTCGTTCTGAAATTTATTCAAGACAATCAGACCATGATGGCTGCTCTCGACAGTGGGGCAATTGATATTGCCACTGTACCCCCGAAAGACGCGAAGAAATACAAGGATCACAAAGATTTTACGGTGTTGGAAGGGATGCAGCCTGCCGAGAACTTTATTGGGATGAATATGGAAAATGAAATCTTGCAAGATGTCCGCGTGAGAAAGGCACTGAACCTGGCGATCAACAAAGACGCAATGATCATAGCGGATTTGCAAGGAGAGGGGGTGCCTGTCTATGGACCGATCCCGCCTACGATGATCGGATACGATGCGGCAGTAGAGCAGTATGGCTACAAGTACGATGCTGAGCAAGCCAGACAATTGCTGGATGAAGCAGGATGGAAGCCAAACGCGCAAGGGATAAGGGAAAAGAATGGGAAAACGCTCAGCCTGACGATGCTCATCGAAGATACAAACCCCGGACATCAGCTGGTGCAAAGTATGTTTAAAGAGATTGGTGTCGAATTGCATATCCAAAAGTATGAATCAGCGACAGCTCTTGAACAGGCACTGAAGGGCGAGTTCGATTTGTTCTCAACGAGTCATGGCAGCGTCGATCCAGATATTTTGCACTTGTTACTGCATTCGAGTCAGATCGGGGGCTTGAATTTCTTTCGCCTCAGTGATCAACAGCTCGATAGCCTGCTAGATAAAGGACGAACGACAACAGATCAAGTATTGCGACAGCAGGTTTTTGCAGACATTCAAAAAAGAATCGTGGAACAGGCCTATTGGATTCCGCTCTATTCCGCAAAAACATTCGTGGTCGTCAGTAACCGGATTCAAGGCGTCAAGCCAAATCCATTAGCATCCTTGATTATTCAGGACATGTGGGTGAACGAGTAGGGCATGGTATGACAACATTCGAAAGAGGTGGAAAAAATGAGACAGCAAGGCTGGTTAGTAGAATGGGAACAACTGGTTGAAAAAGAAATGAAGGAAGGCAGAGTTCCGGGCTTCGTCATGGGTGTGAATCTGAATGGGCAGAGCCTGTTTCGCAAAAGCTTTGGCTACCGGGATCGTGAAAAGGAACTCGAAATCACTCCTGATACCGTGATGGGATTGGCTTCCGTTACGAAGTCCTTTACATGTATGGCGATCATGCAGCTACAGGAAGCGAAGAAGCTCTCTGTTCATGATCCGGTGATCAAATACCTCCCTGAGTTCCGTACCCCGGATCGTCAAAAAACGGAGCAGATGACGATCCACCATTTTATGACGCATACGACGGGTATACCGCCGCTGCCCATTGATAATCTGGCGATTCGCAACTCCATGCTCGAAGACATGGCTGACGAGGATAACCCGCTTCACCGTTATTTGAAAAAGGAGTACCAGAAACCGATCCATACGTTCGAAGAGCTGATGGAAACCCTTGCCCTGGCGGAATATGAGCTGGTGGGCTCTCCAGGACAATTGTTCAGCTATTCGAATGATTGTTATTCTCTCCTGGGAGCGGTCATAGCCAGAGTGAGTGGGAAATCGTATGACGTTTATGTCAAAGAGCATATTTTGGAACCAGCATACATGAAGAGCAGCACCTTTCTTCTGAGCGATCTGCCACACCTACCGGATGTAACGACCATCTATCATTCAAAAGAGAGCAATGGCGTATCTGAGATTTACCCTGATCCAAATTGGGAGGATGGGTTACTTGTAGCGGCATCAGGGCATTTGAATTCAACAGTGCATGACATGTTGAACTACGCTGAAATTTTCCGTACGGGCGGATGTGTGGGCAAGGAACGGATTTTATCCGAGGAGAGCGTCAAACAAATGATCCATCCGCATGTCGAGAACAGCTACCGCAGGTATTACGGGTATGGCTTATCCATTCAACCCGATTACTATGGGGGTACCTTGATCAAGCACGGTGGAGCGATCAAAGGTGTCGCCGCCCATTTAGCGATTGTTCCGGAGCGGGGCATTACATCCATGGCTTTAGCCAATTTGATCGGAAGCCCAGTCGAAAAAGCCACACTGACAGCACTCCATGCCATAGAAGGTCGTCCATTGAATACGCCGCAGTACCAATTCGAGACATACAGCGTCCCTACTGCCCAATTAGGAGAGTATGTCGGTCGATACGTGAGTGGGGAAGGAATGGATTTCATCGTATATGTGGTAGAGGATGTCCTGATGATGATAGATAAGACGTCGAATGCGTTTGGTGGAAAACAACTGAACTATCTATTGCGATCCATTGGAGAGCATCAATTTCTCATCGATAGAGAGGGGAGCGAGTTTACAGTTAGGTTTGTGAAAGACGAAGACGGCTCTGTAACAGCCATGTCCCTTTTTTATCGAATCATACCACGAGTAGCAGCTGCGGAGGGTAGTCGAGTATGAAAATAAAGTCTGTATGGGTTCATGCCATAAGGTTGCCGCTAAAACGCCCATTTATTATCGCGTACGCCTCTTATGCGGATATGCCGTCCATTATTGTAAAAGTGGAGACAGACAATGGCTTGGTCGGACTAGGAGAAGCGGTACCGGATCAAAATGTCACCGGAGAGACGTGGGAGTCTACTTATACGATGCTCGTTCAAAACCTGGCGCCTGTTGTGATCGGTGAGAATCCGTTTGATATCGAGAGAATTCACGAGAAGATGAACCAGGCTGTTTGGGGAGCCCCTGCAGCAAAAGCCGCCATCGATATCGCTTGCTATGATTTGATGGGCAAGGCGGCTTGTCAACCTGTTTATCATTTCTTGGGCGGCAAATATCACACGACTCTTTCCTTCCCGTATGTGTTAAGCATTTTAGAGCCAGAGGTCATGGCAGCTGAAGCCAGGCAAGCAGTGGCAGCCGGGTATGACTCGATCAAAATAAAGGTGGGAGCTGATCTTCGGACAGATATCCAGCGAATCCGGGCTGTTCGGCAGGCAGTTGGCCCTGACGTAGGGCTGCGGGTGGACGCCAACCAAGGTTGGGAGAACCGTGCGAACTCCTTGCTTGTTTTGCAACAGATCGAGGATTGTCACATTGATTGGATGGAACAGCCTGTCTTAGCTGATGATCTTGATGCTCTGGCAGATATTCGCAGGCATACAACGATTCCAATTATGGTAGACGAGGGACTGCACGGGACGAAGGAAATGCGAGAAGTCATCGCGAAGAAAGCTGCAGATAAAGTAAACATCAAACTGATGAAAAGTGGAGGGATATATCCTGCTCTCAAATTGGTGAATCAGGCGGAAATGGCCGGGATGGAGTGTCAGATCGGTTCGATGCTGGAGTCCTCGATTGGCAGTGCAGCTGGTGCACATTTGTCACTGGCGAAAAAAAACATCATTTCCAACGAGCTGGCAGGACCTGCAATCATTTCGCGGGATGTGGCTCAGCTTGCGATTCACGGTAGTCAGATTGTCGTGTCAGATCAGCCAGGCTTAGGTGTAGAGCTAGACGAAGCGGTGCTTGCCGACATAACGGTTCAGTCAGAGCAGGTCATCGGAGCGAAGCGGCAACCCGTATAGGGAGAGGACTGAATGCAAAATACGCGCATAGAAATTGTCGAGGCATTGACAGAGAGCCAGCTTCAGATGATCAAAGAAATGGAGCAGGAGGCCTTTGGCCCACATGGAGCAATTGATGAATGGGTGCTCGTACCACTCGCGAGACATGGCTGTGTCGCACTTTTCATGGAAGCAGAGGAGGCGTATCCTGTCGGGGTATGCCAGCTCTTGAGGGATTTTCGTCAGCCGGACAAGTGCTACATGTATGGGTATTACATCCGGGCAGATCGGAAAGGGATGGGGTATGGGTTCTCTTTCTTGAACCGATTGCTGGAGCAGCTGCGTGAGGATGGATTCCGTCAGATTTGTTTAACCGTAAGCCCTGATAATACTGGAGCAGTCGGACTCTATCAAAAAGCAGGCTTTGCGGTTATCGAGACACGGATAGCGGAATATGGTAGTGGAAATGATCGCTATTATATGGTGAAAACACTATAGAAGGGGAGTCGCTACAAACATAAGCGTAGACATTTCACTCTATTGTTTGTTGGAGATTCATTGGCCCTGTACTCGTTGTAACCCGACCAAATTAGGCACCGGACATGTTCCGGTGTTTTTTTGTTTGCTTGACAATTAAAGGACGATGGATCATTATGTTTATTAAATAACAAACAAAATGACTTTTCGTTTACTAAATCAATCTTTAAAAGTGAGGGAGAAACGATGGATCGAGAAGAACTGAAACAACTGTATAAAGAATCGGAAACGCAGGCAGGGGTGTATCAGATCAAAAACACCCAAAACCAAAAAGTCTGGATCAGCGCCACCCGCAACCTCAAGACGATGAATGGAAAGCTGTTCACTCTCAAAATGGGTTCGCATATAAACAAGCAGCTTCAACAGGAATGGAATGAGTACGGAGAAGGGGCATTCGTCTTTGAAGTGTTGGAGGTTTTGAAAAAGAAGGAAGACGGATTCTTTGATGAAAAGGATGCTCTGAAGAAACTGGAACAAAAATGGCTCGACCGGCTCCAGCCTTACGGAGAGCGCGGATACCATCAGGAAAAAAAGAAAGAACAATAATCAAACGAAAAGAGGGAATGAAAATGAAAATACCTACGAACTTGAACCATAAGCCTGTTGTCGTGTCGGATAACTATGAGCGTGTTGATGGCCGATTCGCCAGGAACACAGATGCGAAAGCACTTTCTCTGGGAGTGGTAGAGGGCAACTCCAGAAGAAAGGTCGATCTATCGGCCAAGGTATGGAGAAACGCGGGAGAAGAATGGTCAAAACAATCGGAGGAACTGCCTCTCCATCGTGTGCTTGATATGTCCATATTGATTTGTCGGTCTTTGGCCCATTTTCGCGACGCATACAGATATGAGCATTATTATGACCCGCAAGAGCCCGTCATCGACCGGGTTGCCCTGCAAGGGGATGCAATGAACGTGGCGATATGCACGGACAATGAGAGTCTTCATGAAGACATTAAGCTGTTCAGCCAAGCGCTGAGCAATGACGATGAGATGATCAGCGAGCGTCTGCGCACATTATCAAAACTATTAAAGGATATGGGGTATTGAAATGTTTTCCAATGTTTATGTTCGAACGATTGTCCTCTCCCGTGTGCTGCTGCATTTGGGGATTTGGATCCGGAATTATGCCGTCCTTCTTTTCGTGAGCGAGTTGACGAATAATAATCCGGTTTATGTATCACTGATTTCGGTTGCGGAATTCGCACCCATTTTTCTGTTCGGCCTAATTGGCGGAACCTTTGCTGACCGCTGGCGACCGAAGCGGACAATGGTTTGGAGTGATCTACTGTCTGCCGTGTCTGTCGGGGCTGTGCTTCTTGCACTCATGAATGGGGGATGGATGGCACTTCTCATCGGAACATTTATTTCCGCCAGCTTGTCTCAGTTTTCTCAACCATCAGCCATGAAACTGTACAAGCGTCATGTTCCAGCTGAACAACTGCAGGGCGCGATGGCTATGTCCCAAACGCTTGTCGCTGTCTTTACGGTTTTAGGTCCGGTCATCGGCACGTTTATTTTCATCCAGTTTGGAATTACAGTTTCTCTGATTTTGACAGCCGTTCTGTTCCTGGGGTCTTCCCTTATCTTAGCGACGCTTCCCCGTGACGCGGAGGAACCGAAGTCTGACGATGCTGGCGGCTTCATCAAGGAATTGAAGGCAGGACTGCGCTATATCGGGTCCAATCAATCCTTACGAACTCTCTGTCTGACTTTCTGCGCTGTCGGATTGGCGTCAGGTCTGACACAGCCGCTTCAGATCTTTCTTGTCATCGAGAATTTGGGACAGGACAAACAATTTTTGCAGTGGTTGGTTATGGCCAACGGGTTAGCCATGTTGGCAGGAGGAGCAGTCATCATCGGGATAGCCAAAAAGGCGAGGCCACAGATGTTGCTCATGGTAGGCTTGCTTGTCTCTGCTGCTTGTACGATGGTAGTAGGGGCTACCACAACGATTTGGTTGATGATTGTTCTATTAGTAATCAGCGGTTTCTTTTTCCCTTGTATTCAAAGCGGAATCCAGACGCTACTTGTGCGGAACACAGAAGGGGCGTTTATTGGCCGGGTGTCTGGTACGATCACGCCTGTTTTTATGGGGATGATGGTGATTGGCATGTTTCTGTCCGGCTATTTAAAGGAGACGTTCTCGCTGGTTGCGGTATATGTGGTGAGCGGGGTTTTGATTATGATTGGTGCGGCTTTGCTGCTGCCTCTTCTTGTTGCGAAAAAGAGCAAAGATGTGAAGAATCCAGCACTATGAGTGGAGGAGAAATGTGATGGCTGAAAATGAAAAATATCATTTGTCACCCGAAAGACAGCTGACGGATGCAGAAAAAAAGCTTATTTGGAAAAAGCCTACCACTCATCAGGTCAGTGAAGAAGAACGGCGCATTAGTAATGAAATCAAACGCAACTGGAATCGCGGGGAAATGAAAATCGCCAATATATTGTTAGAGGGTGACGCTGGTTCCGGGAAAACACAACTAGCCAAGGCATTATCGGCTAATTTCGGACTGCCGTATACGAAAGTGACTTGTTTTGCTGATATGGATAAATCGGATATTATTGGCGCTATTTTGCCGGTCATTTCATCTGAACGTCTAGAGAAAATGGATCCTGCCGAGCAAACGGTATGGAAAGCATTATATGAAAGCGATGGGTTTCAAAGCATATCCGAAATTTTATTGGATGCACTGGGGATTTCACAGGAACAGGCTGCCTTAAAGATGAAGCAATTACTGAAGCGTGCAGCGGAAAACACCGATGGCGAAGCGATTGAGTACCGATTTTACCCTTCCGAAATCGTCAGAGCCTATCAAAAGGGATATCTTCTGGAAATCCAAGAGCCAAACGTGATTCGTGATGCTGCGGTGTTACTGGCATTAAACTCTGCCTTGGAGCTGGATGGGAGCATCAATCTTCCCACAGAGATCATACGCAGGCACCCAGACTTCATCGCAGTTATTACAACAAACCGCAGTTATGCGGGAACCAGACCGTTAAACGAAGCGCTGCGCGACAGGGTTCAGCATACGGAAAAGATGGACCTGCCGACCAAAGAAATCATGATCGAACGTGTAATGGCCAAAACCGGTTTTCAAGATGGAAAGATGTTGGGTATTTTAGCGGACATGATTATGGTTTTAGACAGAACAGCGCGGGCCAATGCGATCAAGGGCGTGGCTGGAATGCGTTCTTTTTTCTACTGGGCGGATGCGATTGCCGGAGGAGCCTCCGCAAAAGAATCCCTTTATCATAAGGTCATCTACAAGATCACAACCGATTCGGAAGAAATAAAGCTTCTGGAAGAAGCACTGAAAAATCATGGTTTGTTTGCTAGCTTGGAAGAAGCCGAGATTGAACTAAAAAAAAACGAAAATCTGACGACGCCGTAGAGATCAGGACATGGGGAGATATAGACGACACTGATTTTGGCAAAGACAATCATCGAGAGGAAAAAGGAATCGCATTGAAAAAATCTGCCGATAGCAGCTCTTCCCGTGTCTCAGATGATTCTATCCATATGGAACGCTCAGGTTTGGGGGAAGATGGTACTCCCAAATATCATCAGGCAAATCCTGAATCCATGTCAGAGGAAGCGAAACAAAAGGAACGAGATTTCCGTAAAAAGCTGAATCGAGATGCAAGAGAGGTCATTTCCGATTCGATTCATAAAAAAGTAAAGCTCATTGTTCACCGTCCAGACTACGATGAGGAAAACCAACAGGAATATGTTCGTTTTTGTCAGGGACTCATGCCGATCGTGCAGGAGATTGCGAGAAAGACACTTCCCTATCTGGAACATGATGTATCTTCCGACTTTGCGAGGAATCGTTACTATGGCAGCAAATTTCAAGCAGACAGCGTTGCTTACAGGGATTACAAGTATTTTGCCAAGAAACGTCCTCCAACTGAATCCCCTTCTCTTGTGGTTGGTCTTAGGGTTGATGAATCTGCATCGATGTCGGCTTACGGTAGATTAGAAGCAGCAAAACGAGCAGTAATCGCGGTATATGAATATTGTCAGCTTTGTCATATCCCCATTTTGATCTACGGCGATACGGCGGATGTTTCCAGATTGGAGCAAATGTCGATCTTAGCCTATGCCGACTTTGATAAAGCGGATGTCAATGATCGCTTCAGATTAATGAGGATTCATGCCAGAAGCAATAATCGCGATGGCATGGCTCTTAGAATAATGGCGGAACGGTTAGCCGCTTCCCCCCAAAAGACAAGACTGTTGATTAGCATAAGTGACGGACAACCGAAAGCAATGGATGACTATACCGGAAGCTACGCTGTTACAGATATGAAACAGACCATCCAGGAATATGAGCGAAAAGGAGTTACCTTTCTTGCAGCCGCAATCGGTCAAGACAAGGATGTGATAAGTGAAATCTATGGGAATGAAAGGTTTTTGGATATTACCAATTTACATGAGTTCCCTGTAAAATTAGTTCGGATAATTGCTCGGTATTTATGATGGAAGCGCGGGCATCTCTCTCTATCTGTTTCGCATAGAGAGGATGCCCGCGCTCTGTTATTTTTCAATATACGCGTATTTAAAGTAGGAACCGCCGAGAGGGAAGATCACAAAGTCCTTCACCTTGTCGTTTTTCACATAAGCATTGCCACGGAAGTGCAGCGGTGCCAGCGGCATTTCTTCCATAAGAATTTTTTCGGCGTCAAACATCAGCTGCTTGCGCTTTTGCTCGTCGGTCTCATAGTAGCTCTTATTCAGCAGATCACGATACTCCTTGTTGTCGAAGCGAACGACGTTGTTGCCACCCAAGTCCTTGTACATTTCAAGGAAATTGATCGGATCGTTGAAATCCGCTCCCCATAGCCAGATACCGAAGTCGTACTTGCCATTTTGGACATCCTCGTTGAACACCTTCCATTCCGCGGTGCGGATGTCAATGTCGACTCCCAATGTTTTCTTCCACTCGCCCTGGAGTGCTTGAGCCAGCTTCTTGTCCGTTTCTCCGGTGTCGTAGTAGTACGTGACCTTGGGGAATTGAGTCAGTCCGAGCTCTTTCATGCCTTCTGCCAAAAGCTGCTTCGCCTTCGCCACATCCTCTTTAAAGTAACCGTCCGGATTCAATCCCATGGAAACGGGAACCCAGCCATAAGCAGGAGGAACACCAGTCTGTAGGATGTTATCTACCAATTGCTGTCGGTTGATTGAATACGAAAACGCCTGACGAATTTTTTTGTTCGTAAAAGGGGGCTTCTCTGTATTGAAGATGACGGCTTTGGTCCCGGGGTTATCCGCGACAAGCAGCTTGCCCTCTTCCTTGATCTGACCGACTGCATCTGGCGACAAGCCAAAGGAAGGGTAGCCTCCCCAATCCAGGTCGCCATTTTCAAACATGGACAGGGCGGTGTTGTTATCCTCGATGATGACAATATGGATCTGGTCTAGCTTGACGTTGGCGGTGTCCCAATAAGTAGGGCTTTTACTGAAGGTAAGCTTGGATTTGTGCTCCCACGTATCCATCACAAACGGGCCATTGCCGACAATCGTTTTCGCTTCTGCTGCCCACTGAGGGTTGCTCTCGATGGTCTTTTTATGAAGAGGATAGTAGGTAGTGAAAGAGGTTAATTCGCGGAAGAATGGTGTTGGTGAGCGCAAGGTGAAATCGAGTGTGTAGTCGTCCTTTGCCTTTACCCCGACGTCTTCTTGCTTGCCTTTTCCGGAGTAAAAGTCCTCGCCCCCTTTGATATAGAAGAGCTGATACGCATAGCCGGAAGCAGTTTTGGGGTCGAGATTGCGCTTGATGGCGTACTCAAAATCGTGGGCGGTAACAGGATCGCCATTGCTCCATTTGGCGTCCTTTCGAATGGTAAAAGTAAAATGAGTGAAGTCAGGAGTATGCGTATAGCTCTCCGCGATGGCGTTGATCATCTGGCCTTGACGGTCGACGCTGGTCAGTCCTTCGAAGGTGAGATTGATCATGTCCATTGAGGTCGAATCTGTTGCAATGCCGGCATCCATCGTAGACGGCTCCCCGGTGATGCTCCATTGCAAGACCATTGGCTCTGAGGTAGTAGGCTTTGCTGTCGTTTCCGCTGGGGGGGATTGGAGATTGTCGGCGGGCTTCGAGCTACAGCCGACTGAGAGACTAAAAAACAAAACAGCAGTAGAAATGCCTAGTAGCCACTTGTTCATACTGTCCTCCTGTTAAATTATTTGAAAAGTAAGAAAATTATAGTTCCTCAAAAGAATAATGCACAGCAATCAGACAGTCATTCAACATAATGTATAAATGTTCATCGAAAATCACGGGTACATGTTGGAATAAATTCATACAATTTGTCCGTTTCATCAGTAACGATTGAGCTGAAGGAACAACAAAAGCCACCCGCAAAAAGGTGGCTTTGTCATTCGAGAGGAAAGAAAGGATTTACTTGTTTATCGGCAAAACACCATCGCGCGATTTCCTCGTCCAAGGTGTTCCGAGATAAGAAAGCGCCCAACGATCAAGACCATACCAGCCCGCAACCTTCCAAGCCAGAACGAGCCAAGTGGCAAAAACAAAAAGGAGTGGATTGGTGCTGACCGTTCCTGCGAACAGAAAGCTGACGTTCATCAAGCCGCCGAAAAACGCTGCGATCCCTGTCAGGCAGCCGAGGATCAAGCCGAGTCCGACGAGTACCTCACCATAAGCGACGAAGAAGCCGAATACCTTAGCATTTGGCAATACGACGTTTTCCAGGAACCAGGCGTACCACCCGGTTACGTCCTTTCCTTCGGCTGCTTTTGCCAAGGAGCCTTTTACGAACCCTTGAATCGCCCCGCCAGCCGCATCTCCGGTCCAGCTATCGGACTGGACTTTTTTCCATCCCGCAGTAATCCATGCATAGCCGACATACAGTCTGATAATCAACCAGATCGCAGCGGATTTCGTACTGGTGAACAGGAAGTGTGAAACAGGGTTTTCAGGAATAATAATTTCGTTTTGACGATTTTGCATGTGGGTGTCCTCCTACATACGTTTTGCACATCTTTGTTCGAGCCGATTTTAACATAACAAATGGCGGTACAGTGCGGTTTTGGGCATAAGTTCATACGGTGTTCATTGACACTATAAGCACGGTGTTAATGGTAAATCTTAGTGTATATAGGTGCTTACCCCTATCGAAATAATTCCTGGAAACGCAATCGACAAAGTGCGATGATCATCTTATTTCAAATCGGTTCCTCGACTTTATTTGAGTTGGGAATTGGAGCTAAACAGGATGCCTGGTTAACGGTGTTGACAGGCATGGCTGTCAGTTTTCTACTATTGATGTTATTTTTAGGCATCCAGAGACGAGAACCGAATAAAAGCCTTGTTCAAATTCTCGTGCAATATTTAGGCTTCTTTGGAAAGATAGCCGCTTTTTCCTATGTTTTGTTTTTTGCTTACGAATCGATGCGAAATGTACGGGATTTTGGAGATCTTACTATCATGTCATTCCTTTCTCGAACCCCTATTTCCCTGATTATGTTGATCACGGTGCTTCTGTCGAGCTATACTATTAGCAAAAGAAAAAATATCCGATTTAAGCGGATTTAACTAAGGTTCCAATTAGAAAGGTGCTATTTACAGTCCGGGAATATTCTCCTTTGTTTCGATCTGTAGGAAAGGGTATTTTTGACTATTGAAATCGTAATTCGCAGACAATAGAATGAGGATGCGAACAAAATACCGCAGGATTGTTACTGCTAAGCAGGCAAGACCTGAAACGTGAGATGGGCGAAGTATGGCTATCGCTATACAGTCCCTTACGCGTTTTAGGTCTTTTTTGTGTCCTGTCAATGGAGAAGAGCAGAGTTTTTAATCTCTCAATATTCCCATAATAGGTAACTTTGCTGCAATTCATGATGTAAAGGGAGGATTTAAGAAAATGAGAAAATCCAACAAACCTAAGTTTAGGAATCTAGCTTTATCCACAGCGATCGCTGCCAATTTTCTTGCAGCCATCCCAGCATTAGCAGCCGAAGTCAGTGATGATCACACTTCGATTTGGTCGCGCCAGCAAGCGGAAAAGGTTGCTCTCACGAAAGAGACAACCGCTCCGCCGGTCGATTTGGACTTCAAGCTCGTCGCACCGGACCAATGGGTTTGGGACACATGGCCCCTGCAAAACAGAGACGGTTCCCTTGCCACTGTAAAAGGTTACAGAATCGCGTTCGCACTGGTCGCTCCGCGCTCTCTGGGTTGGGGCGAACGTCATACGCAAGCAAGCATCGGAATGTTCTACTCGAAAAACGGCAAAGACTGGACCTACGCCGGGATTCCCTATAACAAAGACAAAGCGTTAGGTCATATGCAATGGGCCGGAACAGCCATGCTGGATGAGAAAGGCAAAGTGCATCTCTTCTACACGGCAACCGGGGATAAAAACAATTGGGACGAATCCAGATGGGCTCAAACGGCTGAGCAGCGCATCGCAAAGACGACATTCGATATCGGCGCCGACAAAGATGGCGTGCATCTCACGAACGAAGGTGAACACCAGATTATTCTGGAAGCGGACGGCAATTATTACGAAACGATTGAACAGTTCAAAGGCAATATCATCACGGCGTTCCGTGATCCGTTCTTCTTCCAAGACCCGAACACCGGCAAAGAGTACATCATTTTCGAAGGCCAGGCCGGCGGTGACTATTCATTGAAGCCGGAAAACATCGGTGACGAAGAATACCGCAAAACCCATTCGGTTCCGGCAGGGGCGGAATTGTACAACGGCAATATCGGCATCGCGGAAGTGCTTGACCACGACATCACCAAATTAAAACTGCTGCCGCCGCTGCTCGAATCAGTTGGGGCCAACCATCAGATGGAACGTCCGCACGTCGTGGTAAATGGCGATGATTATTACCTGTTCACGATCAGCCATACCTTCACCTACGCGCCTGGCTTGACAGGTCCGGACGGTGTATACGGTTTTGTCGGGAAGGGTCTGCGTAGTGATTACAAACCGATGAACGGAAGCGGCTTGGTTATCGGCAACCCGGCGGAAAACGGGTACCAAGCGTATTCCTGGATGGTGCTTCCGAACCAACAGGTGATCAGCTTCATTAACGAACCAAAAGATGAGAACGGTGAAGTGAAATTCGGCGGTACCTTCTCTTCAACGTTGAAGGTAAACCTGGAAGGTGACAAATCGGAAATTACCAAAGAGGGAAAACAAGGTGAAATCAAGCCGTTCGGCCCGAATCGCTAAGCACGCATAGCCATAAAGGAAAGGGGCGGTAACATGATCCGCAAAAACAAGAAAGCATTGACCGCGCTGGCGTTGGCAACAAGCGTAGTCGCTTCCGGCCTCACTGCGCTCTCGGCGTATGCCGAGGGCGGTGAGCAAACGGTCAACTGGACGCGCGAGCAGGCATCGAAAATCGAGCTGAATCAAGACAATACCTTGCCGTACACCGACATCAGCAAATTGGAAAAATTGGCGCCGGGCTATCACATGTGGGATACGTGGGCACTGACAGACCGTGACGGGAATGTAGCCTCGATCAAAGGCTGGAAAGTGATATTCGCGCTTACCGCACCGAGTGATGTGTTGCCGGGCAAAGTGCACGACATTGCCACGATCCGTTACTTTTATTCGAAAAACGGAAAAGATTGGACGCTGGGTGGCGAGCTGTTCCCGAGCGGATCCGCGCTCGGTTCCCGCCAGTGGGCTGGATCGGCTATGATGGATAACGGCAAAATCCATGCGTTCTACACCGCAACCGGACACAAAGGCGAAGAGCGTTTGACCTATGAACAACGTTTGGCCATGGCTACCGGCGATATCGTCGCGGACAACAGCGGAGTCCGATTCGAAAATTGGGGCGATCACCGCATCATTTTGGAGCCGGACGGAAAACACTATCAGACCAAAGAACAAGCACAGCAGGGTGAAGGCGGTGGTTACGCTTTCCGCGATCCGATGTGGTTTAAAGATCCGCAAACGAAAAAAGAATACCTGCTGTTTGAAGGGAATTCCGGAGGCTCTGCTGCCGACCGCAAGTTGAAACCGGAATATGTCGGCAGTCCTGAATTTGCCGGGCAGCAAAACGTGCCTCCAGGTGCTGTACACGCTAATGGCAACATCGGCATCGCTGAGGTGGAGGGCGGCGATTTTTCCAAAATCAAAATGCTTCCTCCGCTTGTAGAAGCCAACTACGTAAATGAAGAACTGGAGCGCCCGCATATTGTGGTGAAGGATAAAAAGTATTATCTGTTTACCGACAGCCACATCAATAAATATGCGGATGGACTCACCGGACCGGACGGACTGTACGGATTCGTTTCAGACAAGCTGATCGGCGGATATAAGCCGCTGAACGGAAGCGGTTTGGTCTTGGCCAATCCGGCTGATAATCCATACCAAGCATATTCCTGGTTGGTGCTTCCGAACTTGAACGTGGTCGGTTTCGCCCATTTTGGCGATCTGGGCAACATGTCCATCGGCGATGTCGGCAATCAGACTCCGGAATTCCAATTCAGCCACTTTGGCGGAACATTGGCTCCGACGGTGAAGCTGTCGATCAAAGACGATCGCACAAAATTGGAACAAGAGTACGAGCCAGGTTGGATCAAGCAATAAATAAGAATGGTCAACCGAAAGTTGTCGGTTGACCTTCTATTCTTTTCTAAAAACAAGTGACGGTAGGAGGCTGCATACACATGTTTTGGAACACAAAAAATGCCGGGAAAATGCTATCAGCAGCAGTTATCGGTTTTTCGGCTATTCTAGCCCCGGTTATCAGTTCAAGCGTCTTCGCCCAAGAAACCGCAGCTACATTCGATTGGACGCGCGAAGATGTCAGCAAAATAAAGATGAATGAAGAGAATACAGCACCTGTCATCAACAAGGAGGAGCTTGAGGAACTTTCAGAGGACTTTCTGGTATGGGATACATGGCCGCTGCAAGACCGGAATGGCCATCCAGCAGTTGTCAATGGCCATAAGGTTATTTTTGCTCTGACGGTGCCAAGTGACGTGATTCCTGGCAAACGCCACGATACGGCGGAAATCCGCTATTTCTACGCAAAGGACGGAAAGAGCTGGCAGTTGGGCGGACGTTTGTTTGATGACGGAAAAGCATTGGGTTCAAGGCAATGGGCAGGCTCTGCCATGATTGACAAAGATGGAAAAGTCCATATCTTTTATACAGCGACCGGACGTAAAAATGAAAAAAAACTAACATACGAACAGCGTTTGGCTACGGCTACCGCTGATATCATAACAACCAATGCCTCTGTGGCATTTAAAAATTAGTCTGAACACAAAATCATCTTGGAACCGGATGGAGAATACTATCAAACAGAAAGTCAGTCCAACCAAGGTGAATCTTCTTACGCCTTCCGTGATCCTTACTTCTTCCAAGACCCAAAGAGCGGACAAGAATATATTCTATTTGAGGCCAACTCCGCAGGAACCTTGTCAGAGCGGGCTTGTCAGCCTGACAGTTCAAAACCTTATAATGCGAGTATCGGCATCGCCAAAGCGTCTTCTGACAGTCTGACGGAATTTGAGGCTCTTCCCCCTTTACTGGAAGCCAACTGTGTAAATGACGAGCTGGAGCGTCCGAGCATTATTGTAAAAGGCAATCAATACTATCTTTTTGCAAAAACCCACCATGAAAAGTTCGCGCCAGGTCTCGATGCGCCGGAAGGATTATACGGTTTTGTGTCCGGGTCCTTATTTGGCGGGTATAAACCCCTGAATGGAAGCGGACTAGTGATTTCCAATCCAAAAGACAATCCGTATCAAGCATACTCTTGGATGGTCATGCCAAACGGTACGGTGATTAGCTTTGTCAACTATGTCCATGTAGAGGGAAAAGACATCCAGCAAATTGGCGAACAAACACCAGACTATCAAAAGGATCATTTCGGTGGAATGCTGGCACCATCTCTAAAAATCTCCATGGCGGATGACAAGACTAGGATTCTTCATGAGAAAAAGCAAGGCGTGTTCCGTTAAAAAACAAGAGACGTTGGCAATAGAAAGTTTTTGGCGTTCAGTAGTTGCTGAGCGTCTTTATTCTTGTGGACATCCATTCATGATTCTTTCGTTTTCATGGAATGATAAGCGGGACGTAGTCTATTCCCTTATTTATACAAAAGAGGAGGAACAGACGATAACAAAGCTGATGCAATCAAAAGAGTTTGTTCAAGAGTTGTTGCCTCTGGTAGGGGGTGAGGAAAATATTGCTGACGCTACCCACTGTGCTTCTCGATTACGCTTGCTTCTTCGAAATGAAGAAAAGGCGGATATATCAGCCATCGAAAAAATGGATGGCGTAGAAGGGGTATTTTCCAGGCGCGGACAATTCCAAATTATCTTAGGGACCGGCAGAGTAAACAGAGTGTACAAGGCACTTGTCGAGGCGATCGAGATCGCACAGACAAATCCATCCAAAGAGCGGATGGAGAAGGCGCCAAAGATGAATCCATTCACTCATTTTGTAAAGACACTATCCAACATCTTTTTACCGATTATTCCCGCTATCGTAGTGAGCGGTTTGCTCATGGGGCTGCTTGGTATGGTGAAGGCTTTTGGTTGGATCACGATGGATAGCGCATGGATGAAGATGCTCACCATGTTTTCCAGCTCATCGTTCATTATTCTTCCGATATTAATTGGCTTTAGCGCAGCCAAGGAATTTGGCAGCAATCCCATTTTAGGTGCAGTGATTGGGGGGATATTAACCCACCCGTCATTATTAAACCCTGCAGAGCTGGGGAACAGCACCCCGGAATATATGGATTTGTTTGGGCTTGAAATCGCGTTGATCGGGTATCAGGGTACGGTGATTCCTATCTTGTTGTCGGTATACGTAATGAGCAGGTTTGAAAAAGTCCTGCGAAAATTCATACCCCAGTCATTAGATTTATTGCTCATCCCCTTTATCACCATTACGTTTACCGGGATTGTCTCCCTCGTAGCGATTGGCCCTTTGGGCATGATGATCGGGGAGATGATTTCTGGTAGCTTGGAATATGTCTATCAGTATGCTGGACTGGTGGCAGGGTTCCTGTTTGGCGGATTATATGCGCTATTCGTCGTTACTGGATTGCATCATAGTTTGCACGCCATTGAGGTGGGGTTGCTAGCCGATCCGAAGGTTGGTGTCAATTTTTTGCTGCCGATCTGGTCCATGGCTAACGTGGCCCAAGGTGGAGCTGCTTTAGCCGTTTTTTTCAAATCGAAAAATGACAAACTGAAGAAGATTGCGATACCTGCTGCTCTTTCGTCCTTTTTTGGCATTATTGAACCCGTGATGTTTGGCATCAATTTGAGGTTAATCACCCCATTTATAGGAGCGGCCATTGGAGGGGGGCTAGGCGGGGCATATGTCGTAGGTGCCCACGTAGTTGCCAACGCCTATGGCTTAACTGGAATCCCCATGCTTGCGATTGTGACACCATTAGGAATATCAAACGCAGTCCATTATCTTATTGGTCTAGCTATCGCGGTTACTGCCGCTTTCACCTTGACATGGATACTTAGATTTACCGAAGAGGAATAAATCATTCTGATGACCTGGGAGAAGGTTTTCCTGGTCCAAATTGGATGCGTTCTATGGGTGATGGTTACGGTAAAATGAAAGGTAATGGAGCTCCTCGCAGATGTAATTTTTCTCATCATGGTTCACCTAGTAAATGGGGAAGGTGACGGGAGGATAGACAGGAGGGATACCATGAAAATTAAAAAAATCTTAAATAACAACGCGGTCGTTGTCCAGGATCAGGGAGAAGAAAAGATCGTTATGGGCTTAGGGATCGCTTTCCAGAAAAAAAAGAATGATCTGGTAGACATTTCAAAGATAGAAAAAGTATTTGTCATGAATGAATGGCAAGAGTACGGAAAGTTCGAAGAGATATTAATAACACTTCCTGAAGAACATATCCAAGTGGCTGAGGAAATTATCTCCCATACGGAAAAAGAACTAGGGATAACCTTGCATGACCATATTCATATCGCTTTGACCGACCACTTGTCCTTCGCCCTAGAAAGATTAATGAAGGGAATGGTCATTAAAAATACCTTGCTGAACGAAATCAAAATTTTGTATGCAAAAGAATTTCAGATCGGTTGCTGGGCGAAAGCATTGATAAAAGAGAAGCTAGGGATAGAAATTCCCGAAGATGAGGTCGGTTATATTGCATTGCATATCCACACCGCCAGGATAAACGCGGGAGATATGGCAAAAACAATGGATATGACCACTATGATACGGGATATGATCGATCTGATCGAAAGCAGTTTGAAAATCAAGATTGAGGAGAAAACGGTTTCCTATGAGCGATTAGTCACACATTTGCGCTTTGCAGTACAACGGGCGGAGTTTGGCGAATCGTTTCATGATATAGAACCGGAAATGTCCCAGATTATAAAAGAACAGTACGAGGAATCTTATTTATGCGCACAAAAAGTAGGTGAATTTGCGCAAGAAGAATATGATTTTGAGTTCCCCGAGATGGAATTGGTCTACATCACGATGCAGATTCAAAGGATTTATAGTAGAGTGTTGAGTGGTTAACCCATACGAATGCGACTCGCTTGCCCTAAGGAAGCGAGTTTTTTTTCAAGTACCCATGAACATCATTGCGTTCGAACAAGGCATAAAATGGAACAATGAGCACTTGACTGAAAAATGGCTACACGATGTGTAAACTCTCAACCTCTAAACTACAATTAGTATTAGAAAGGTTGGGAGATTTTTTTATGATGTCAAAAGAGCAGATCAAGCAGTGGATCAAAGAGAAAAACATGCAGTCTGTGGACGACGTACAGTCAGCATTAAAGGATTTGTTTGCTGAAACGATCCAAGAAATGCTCGAAGTTGAGATGGAGTCCTCTCTTGGATATGCAAAGCATGACATGAAAAACAAGCGGACAACCAATAGCCGTATTGGATACAGTAAAAAAAGTTCCGAGCATGGCGAGGAGGACATGTAAGTCCCACGTGATCGAGAGGGTGAATTTGAGCCTGCCATTGTAAAGAAACACCAGTAAATGTAACAGGGATCGAAGATCAAATCCTCGCTTTGTATGCAAAAGGCGTATCCACACGTGATATTCAAGACCATCCCATCTGCAGTAGCTCTACGGCATCGAAGTCTCACATCGACAACTTCGAAAAGTAACGAAGGGAAAAGCCGTCTTTCCCACAGACGATGCTCTTCTCAAAATGATATATCTCGTAACCATGGATGTCTTACGGAAATGGACGGGACGAGTCCACAATTGGGGACAAATTCTCATGCAGCTATCTGTTTTCTTTGAGGACCGCGTACGACCACACACCCGTTAACAATAAAAGAAAGGCTTCATCCCAGAAGGGATTGTCTTTTTCTACACCAACGCGTCAAGGGTTTAATTTACGCCCTTAACTCTGTTTGCTCCGAAAAAGATATCCTAATTAGCGGGATGAAACCTTTTCATATATCGGTTGATTGAGTTTACACAAAAATTCTTGACAGACCCGGGAGATCGGTAAGCAGATCATCCTCTTTCTATGTTTAAATAGACTCCTCCACCCAACTGTCATGAAGCCATTTTTCCGTATTTCATACCCGAGATGGTCACCGATTCATGCTTATCCCCTTTAGTCACATCGATTGTTTCGTCATGATTGTCAATCCACAAGTTCTCCAATTTTTTGAACAAACCCGGTTGAGCTTTACTTAAAAATCTTTTAGCTAAAGCCTTGGTTTCCTCTTTACTTGGAAGTTCACCAGCTACCAGACGTTGATCCATCCAGTGACACCAAGGATTTTATAAGTGTTTTTCTCAACAACAAAGGAAAAATGTTCACCGCCAAGCCCGTTGTTGTCCCTGGAAATTTTTTCGTACCGGAATACCCAAACTACATCCTGATTCTGCTTGTGCTCCTGAGCACTCTTTAATTGATATCCTTCGGGAACCTGCAGCAGTTGCAACGCTGCTTGTAACGCTTTGCTGTAATCCTGCTCTTTCACTTTTTTTCATCCTTATCCCTCACCAACGATTCGTTTCTGCACGAGAAAGGAGCACAAAAAAGCGGTACTCAATAAAGCGGCCAGTCCTTCAAACGTCAAAATATAGCTGCCTGTTTTCAGCAATAGCAGTGATACAATCGGCCCCAACGTTGCCCCCAAGAACAAGATAAACGTATAGAGCGACACGGCTGCTCCACGAAATTGTCCTGCGAGGGTGCCAATCAATGAGATTAAAACGGGAACGGTGATGGAAATGCCAGCTACAAACAGAACACTAGTCAGAACAAGAATCGGCAGGGCAGAACTGATCCCCAAAATTCCAAGACCAAGCATGGCTAAAAGCAAGCCCGCTTTCAGCACGTTCATGATTCCAAATCTAGCTACCAAACTTCCAGCAAACGGGGAAAGGAGCATACCTACGATCCCTGCAGCCCGTATCAGTAGAATTTGATTGCTGTGTAATAAAAATGGAGCTTGACTTAGATAACTTCCAAGCGTGGTGTACATACCGACGAACGTAAGGAGTAGTGTGAATGCAATGAGAAAACAGAATAACAGGGATTTGTGAAACAGCAACGTTCCCATCTGCTTAAATGGATCTAGGACATTGATATTTTGATGCTGTGTTCCCCCTTTTGGAATCGATCCCCCTAACAAGCCGACGGACAGTAGATAGATTCCACCGAGGAAATAAAAGACGAAAGGCCAACCGAAGTTCTGGCTTACGATATCGCTTAAAACCTGTCCTGCAATCCCTGCCAGTAAGAAGCCGGTACTAACGAATCCAATTGCTGTCACTCGATTCTCCGCCGGATACATCTCCACTATGTAGGAAAGTGCTGCCGGAGCAAACGTCGCTGCGGCAATGCCTTGAATGGTTCGAAGTGCAATGAACAAAGGAAAACTGCTTGCTATTCCGAGAAGCGGAGTGATCACGCTAAGAGCAACCAGTCCCCAAAACATTACCTGTTTTCGTCCATACCGATCCGATAAAGACGCAAAGAGCAAAAAGCTGATTGCATAGGCAAGCGAAAAAGCGCTGCCGCTCCATGCTGCTTGAGCCGGACTGACTTGAAACTCTCGGACGAAAGCTGTAACCATTGGTATGGTTACATACATGCTAGATACCACAGCTAAACCGCACCATGAAAGAATTGCGGTCATCACAAAATACTTTCCTTCCGCAATGAATGTGGGTCGTCGCGCCATTTCCGACAAGTTGTTCCCTTCTTTCAGATCAGGTTCAAAATTATTCAGTCAGACGGCTTTTTGCCAGAAAGTCCGGATCGCTAGCAACTACCCCGGCTTGCCCCCAATTAGCCAACCGGGTTTCCCGTAGGATCACCAGCACTTTATCCGGAGGAATATTAAATAAATTGACCGTGGCGTTGGTCAGCTCCTTGATCCACTGCTCCTTTTGCTCTGCATTAAAACCTTCCCAGCAATCCACATTAATGATTGGCATAACCATTCTCCTATTCGTAATAAATTTTCATAACTTGCGTAAGTTACGCATTGATTGTAACAAATCTACAATTAAAGTCAACAATTAACCTTGTGTTGTAAATATTGTGCCTATCGCGTAAAATATTTGCTAATAGGAAATAGCAAGAGGTGATAAGATGAACCACGATAATCATGCAGATAATCCTCTTATGGATTTTGATTTATTGCGCAAGCTGGTCGTTGGAATTGGCGAAGTATCTGATATAACTGGTGTTCCTCAAAGACAGATTCGCTATTGGGAAGAAAAAGGAATTATTCAGTCGTATAAGGAAGGCGAGGGCACCACTAGGAAGTACGATTACCTAAGCATCAAAAAAATTCTCTTGGTAAAAGAGTTGCTTGACGATGGATTCACGTTGGATGCTGCTGCAAAAAAAGTAGAGGAACGGATGAGAATGATTAACGAGGTGTTTCAAAAACTCTCCGATCGATAGAAACCAGCAAGATTTAGCTCCATTTAACAGTATTTTGAACAGGAAAAAGGGGCTGTCCACAAAGCAGATCAAAATCTGCCAAGGATGTAATCCCCCCACTCAGCAGAGTATTTATCTTTGATGGAATTATAGAAAGTAAGGGCAATCGTTAGTTTTTCTTCTTTGTTAAGTATGGAGATATTTACGAAAAGAACGGAAGAAGCGGCTGAGACCGCGCAGGATGTCAGCTCGCGAGCAACAGCTTTGCGGGAACATGCATTGGCTGCGGATATTATGACGACAGAGCTCTATATGAATGTAAAGGCGCAAACGGAAATGGCGATCACTGACTCGAAGGAATCGATGGAAAAAATCAACCTGTTGACAGAGGCGATACTCACGATCTCTGAGCAAACGAATCTGTTAGCATTGAATGCCGCGATTGAAGTTGCACGTGCAGGAGACAGCGGTAGAGGTTTCTCTGTCGTAGCCGATGAGATACGCAGATTGGCGACTCATTCGTCTAGCGTATTGGACTTCATTGATACGCAGGTCAGTCCTGACTATGACAGCATGATGGAAACATCAGAGAAGTACAATTTGGATGCACACCGTTTCCATACGTTGCTGGCAGAATTCAATGCGTCTTTTGAAGAGTTGAATTCTACAATCAGCAGTGTGGTTTCTGTCGTGGAGCAAGTGACGAACTCGATGGAGAAAAGTGCACACAGTGTAGAGGCGATCACAGAGCAATCTCGGAGCGAAATGTCGGCTTGACGCAGACGATGGAAGAGATCGTGCATCGGTTCAAAATCTAAGAGAGTCCCCCTTTTCTGGTAAAACGGAAAGGGGGTTTTGTTGTAATATATTTGCAGGAAGGATGTAGGGCGGAAAATAAAAAGTTTCCACGGAGGGTATGAATGAAAACCTTTATTTACATGGTCAGGCACGGAGAATCACCAAAAACCGAGGGGGACGAAAGAACACGAGGACTGACTGAAAAAGGCAGGTCAGATGCCCGTATCATTACTCAATTGTTGAAAGACGAGCGGATCGATGCGTTCATTTCAAGTCCGTATAAAAGGGCAATGGCAACAATAGAAGAATTAGCTCAGTCCGCAGGGAAAGAGATCGTCGTTTTAGAAGAGCTGAGAGAACTCGTTTTTATCGGAAACAATCAAATCATGGCCGATAGAGAATTGTATCCATTAGTAAAGAAGATGTTTAATGAGCCAGACTTTTCTTTACCTGGAGGAGAGTCCATCGCAATTTGTCGGAATCGTGTGGTAAGAACGTTCCGAAACATTTTACAACAATACAGAGGGCAGAAAGTTGCAATCGGAACACATGGTGCCGTTATGACATTGATGATGGGGTACTTTGACAGCCAGTACGACTTGGATTTTTTATTGACGACGTCCAAGCCTGATATTTACAAAATGGAATTTCAGGATGAAGTACTTGTGGAAACGAAACGATTATGGAGGAACTGACTTCCTATAGGGAAAAGGAGGCTTAACAAATGGATAGAAAAGAGTATATCAAGAATGGTTTTGAAGCTTACTACGAGCGATATAACCAAGTGACAGAAGAAGGTTTTTGCAGATGGATGCGGCCAGACGTCCCTGATGCCATGAAGGTAGCGGATGTCGATGAAGAATGGTCCAGATGGAAGCTGGTTCCTTCTACCGTGAGTCAGGAGGATGTGGCTGCGCTCGAGGAAGAATTTGGGCTGAAATTTCCGGAATGGTATAAAGCCTTCATTTCTACTTGCCATCATTATTTCGACGTCATTCCTGAACAAGGGATCGATGAGCCATTTGATCGTATTAAGGATATGTACAACCCATTGCTTTGCAAGTTAGGCTACCTTCCTTTTTCATGGGATACAGAGTACGGAAAACTACGATGTATCGATTTACAAGAAAGCCCGGATGAAGAGAAGTGTGGAATCTATGAAATTGACCATGAAGTTTTGTTTGAAATGGATGAAGAAAATACAGAACGCAACGAATTGAAAGAAGCACTGATCTTTTTGTATCCGAATTTCAAAACTTATTTTGACCACACTTTTTTAGTACGCGAATGAAGCCAAACAAAACCCTCCTTCCCTTGAATTCAAATTAGAGGATCGTAGAGGGAGAACAAGAAAAAAAGAGGGGACAGTGGGACATATGGAACACAAAAAATTAATCGGCGAATTCAAGAAAGAGATAAATAAAATAAAAAAAGAAACGATTAGTGAAGAACATATTAGTGAATGGTACAACTTAATAAAAGAAAGTATTCAAAATGATCTTAAAGACGGATACAAAGATACTATAGCTAGAAATCTATCTCTTGGAATAGGTGTACATGCCGGGGAATACCCAAAATATTTAATTTTAAATGGTGATAGAGAAGGATGGAAATATATCACTCGGTTTCTTTTGTGGGAAGAACATATTTTACAGAAACTTTTTGATTATAAAGAAGTTGCTCCTAGAACGATAGGATGTATTATAGGCTTATCGCTGCTGTGGGAAATGACTGATTTATCAAAACTCTCCAGAGAATATTTCCAATTATTATTTGAAAGTAATAAAGATAAATACGCTCAAAAAGAAACCCATCATTTGTTTATGGCACTATTACACGATCTATACAATACTGAAAAAATAAATCAGGAACTGTATGCAGTATTACCGGAGCAAAATGTGTATAGAAAACTTCTTGACAATTGGTATACCACAGATAAAGAACTATTGGGAAATTTGCTTTTTGAAATTTGCGATTATCATATACATAGTTCGTTAGATCTAAAAAATAAATTTTCAGAAATCCTAACAATGAATTATATACCTTATGATATTCGGCTTATCGAAAAAATTAGACAAGACCAAGGATTAACAACCATTCAAATAGAACATCCTTTGCTAGAAACCGAACTCGCTAATATTCCTGAAGGTATATATGAATGGGATTTGTCAAAAGATGAAGTATATCAGTATTTATTAAGAAGAGAATAAGGCTTGCTAATATCTTTGAAATGATATTCAGCTAACGGGGTCAATAGTTCAATAAAAACAGCGGTGAGTTTAAGACTGTATTAGGTCTTAAGTCGCCGCTGTTTCATGTATTAGGCTTAGTCTAAAAATTAATTTTCAACGAACACCTAAACGAGGGTTTTGTTTGTGAGATTCTTGTGTGAATTCTTTTGCTACGCTTCGAGCCGACTACGGCTCTATGAATCTTAATTTATCAGGATTTCTGACAAAATAGAGGTTACGAATAACTCCGTGTTCGATATGCAAAAACACAACGGTGTCAATTCTGCCGTCCTGTCTGATCACAAACCCGGTCTGATCGTTTACAGGTGCGAGCTCTACAGAAAAATCTGATCGCTTCGAGAAGCTGCGCATCAAGCCGAGCAAGAAGGAAGCCACGCGTTCGCCAGATAAGATCGGATGCAGGGCTGCGGTGACCTTGCCGCCGCCGTCGGAGAGCAAAACCGCATCTGTGGCAAGCAGAGTGAGCAATTTCTCGACATTTCCGTGCTCCAGCGCAGCCAGAAAACGGTTGATCCATTCCTCGCCGAGCTCTTTGTCTGGGGTGAGATGAGGTTCCGCTGAGTCAATCCCCATTTTCTTTTTAGCTCGACTAACGATTTTGCGGCAATTCGCTTCAGTTTTTCCAACCAGCTCGGCAATCTCGTCATATTGGAAGTCAAAGGCTTCTCGTAGGACGAACACCGCTCTTTCTGAGGGAGACAGCCGCTCCAACAGGACGAGCATGGCGTAGGAGAGCAAGTCTTTGGTAATGACAGAATCATAGCTGTCTGCACTAGGGGTAGAGATGGGCTCTGGCAGCCATGGACCAGTATACAGCTCCCGTTTTTTGCGGGCCGATTTTAACAAATCGAGGCAGCGGTTTGTGGTCATTTTACACAGGTAGGCCTTCGGTTCGGCCATCTGTTCCAGCGAGACATCATGGGCCTTCACGAATACGTCTTGCACGATATCCTCCGCATCCGTGGCCGAGCCGAGCATCTGATAGGCGAGGCGGAACATGAGCCCCTTATATTGTTTGTACAGAGCTTCCATGGCTGTGTCACTTCCTCTAGTCTTCTTACGTCCTTATTTTTTCCTATTTTATCATGCTGGCAATATTCCAGGTGAACTGGCGAAGCTTCCACCCTAATTTCCCTGTCATAATGATATCGAGTCCCCATTTTCTCGTCCAAACCATTCCGCGTTCGGGGCCGAGTCCGATGCAGTAAAAGTCCATGTAGCTTTTGTGTGCGGGGGCAGGGGTGCCGTCCAAATCGGCTAGCACAATTTTGCCCAAACGTATCGCCTGTCCAGAGGCTTCCTTGCAGGTCATCGTGTCCGCTTGCCCGCTTGCTGGATCTACGATGCGTGCACAATCGCCAATACTGTACACCCCCGGTGTACCCGCTACACGATAGGATTCATCGACGACCACCTGTCCGTGTGTGGTCAGTGGCAGGCCCATGCTGCGCAATGCGGGATTGGGCAGGAGTCCGAGCGACCAGACGCACAGCCCGACAGCAAGTGTGCGACCACTGGCTAGCGTCAGCATTCCGTCCCACTCATGAAGGGCCTTTTGACCATGCAGAATGGTTACGCCGCCATCCGTGAGTGCACTCTCCAGCTTGCGCCCCATTTTGGCAGAACCTTCTATAAACAAACGATTTTGTGCGTTGATGAGATAGACCCGGACTTCTTCAGGATGAATGCCGAGGTTCTTCGCTTCCGCTCGCATGGCAAAAGCCAGCTCCGCAGCGGTCTCGATCCCGCTGATGCCCGCTCCCGCAACGGCGATCGTCAACAATCGCTCTCGTTCGGATGGCTGCTTTTCATGGACAGCTTGGCGCATGTTGGCAAGCCACTTATCGCGAACAGCCTCAGCCGCCTCGACGCCCGTCAAAGCGATGCCGCCTTGCTCTGGTTCCGGTTGGCGAATGACGCTTCCTACTGCCAGGATGAGAATGTCGTAGGGCAACGGTTGTTCTTGGCCGTTTTTGTTCCGGAATAAGAGGGTTTTCTCCTTCCCTTTGATCGACGTGACTGTACCTTGTACGAATTCAACGTCCTCTGGAAACAGATTCTTTAGCGGAATCGAGATGTCTGTTTTGGCAGCTGCCGGTTTGAACAACAGGACTTTGCGCAGGTGATAAGGCTCTTTATCGATTAAAATGAAGCGGATCGGATGTCCTTTGCACGTCTCGCGAACGGCTTTTAGTGCGTGGATACCTGCGTACCCGCCTCCGACAATCACACATGTTTGTTCTTTCATGCCAATCAGCTCCTCGTTTGGTTTGCCCCTATAACGAGAGAGGGAGCGATAGTGTGACACACCGCAAGAGGAAAATGTCGAAGAAAATCGAATAGGGAATAAGTGGAGAGATAGACATCTGTGTTCGTAGGAGGATTCCAAGCATGTCATACAACATCTACACTTTCGCACAAAGATCAGATCTAAACGATCAGGCTGATGAACTAATCGAAGCAAGCTGGTCTGCCTTCATGCTGAATGATGAAGTTGCTAACGAATATTACGGTCATCTGTATGACTGGTTCCCTTCTTATCAGTTCATGCTGACGGACGAGACCGACAAGGTGATGGCTGTAGGAAATGCGATTCCATTTTATTGGGATGGCACTGCGGAAGGGTTGCCAAAAGGCTGGGATGATGTCTTTCTGCAAGGGATTGAAGACTACCGCCAAGAAAAACAGCCAAACGCGTTATCGGCACTCTCCATCTCCATCGATCCCCAATATCGTGGACTTGGTCTGAGCAAGCAGCTGGTTACGGCGATGAAGGGTATCGCCAAGGAAAATGGCTTGGTGCACTTGGTGGCACCTGTACGTCCATCGCTCAAGCACAAGTACCCGCTCACGCCAATGGACAAGTATGTTCAGTGGAAAACGACCGATGACGCTCCGTTTGATCCGTGGGTGCGCACGCATTGGAAGCTGGGAGCGAAAATCATGCAGGTGGCGCCGGAATCCATGCTGATCAGAGGAAGTCTGACGGATTGGGAAGGCTGGACAGGCATGAAATTTCCCGAGTCTGGATCGTACATTGTTCCAGACGCATTAGTTCCGGTGCAGGTTGACGTGGAAAAGGACGAAGTGGTATATATCGAGCCGAATATTTGGATGCAGCATGTCTTATAAAGCAATCAGGAATACGTTCTCCTGCTGACCCTCGCATCCGAGCGGCATCGTTTTCATCAGTGGAACTGAAGCATTGCACGAAGAACAAACAGCGAAGTAGCCGTTGTGGAAGCCACAGCGGTTTCTTTTTGCTTTTTCTGTCACCTTTTTGCCGTGAGACGGATCATACCTAATAGCAAGCAATCAACGGATGAGGTGAACGGGTTGAACGAAGCAGAAATAATGCCAGCGAGTCTGGAGGTTACACGGGAAGCCAGACTGAAATGGCTAATGCAGCAATACGGGGAGAAGATTTTTCATCTGGTAAGCCTCACGGTAAAAAATCATGCCTTGGCGGACGATATTACCCAAAACGTGTTTATCCAAGCATATCGACATCTTGATCAGTTCCGCGGGGACGGAGAGATCAAGCATTGGCTCTACAAGATCGCGATAAATGAGAGCAAAAAGCATTTTCGGTCTTGGTCGTTCCGCAACATTTTTCCGACGATGGATGATCATTTGGGTAACCTGATGGATCGGCAGGCAAACAATCAGGTAGAGGAAGAGATATTGAACCGGGTGAAGAGGGAAGAGATCGTCACATACATTCAATCGCTTGCACCGAAATACAGGCAGGTTATCCTCTTGCACTATTACGAAGACCTGTCGATTGCGGAAGTAGCGGACATTCTCTCGGTTTCGCAGGAGGTCGTCCGTACGCGTTTGCATCGAGCCAGAAAGCAATTGAAGGAGACCATGTCTAAGGAGGTAAAAGGATGAGCGACGATCGCATGTGGAGGGAATGGAGTCAATCAGCAAAGCAATCCGTTCGTGAGAAATATCCGTTTCATTTGGAAAAATTCGAGCAGGAAGTACTCACAAAAATTCAGCGTGAGAAGCGTCGACGTCGCTGGCAAGTAACTTCTTGGGCAGCCGGAGTGGCAGTTGCTGCTACCCTTTTCTTCCAGATTGCTCAGCCCTTTGATGGAAGCTTGTGGGGACTGACTGGTGCAGAGCGAGGCCAGGAAGTATTTGAATGGATCACGGCAGATGAAGGTTTCACGCATGCTTTGAAGAACGGTTATCCGATTCTGCCAGAGGTGAAATTGGAGAAGGATGGTTTTGTTTATCAGATCAGGGATGCCATGGTGGATCACAGACGGATTACGTTTACGCTGTTAATCTCCGGTGAAAAAATAGAGGAGATTGCACGGATTCCGGATGAATCGAAAAGAAGCGATATGATCTATGGGGGTCTTCGTGTAGAGTTGGGGAAGCTGTCAGAAAGAGGTCATGCTCAGGAAGATTTTCAATTAATCGATGGTGTGCATTATCTTATCATCACATCGAATTACCGAATTGATGAGAAAAAAATGCGAGAGTTCATGAATCAGACCAAGCCCGTTCTGCCTGTGCAAATTGTAGATATGCGCAAGAAAGAAGCTCATGAAGTGGTAGCCGAGCTGTTGCTGCCCCTGCCAAGGTCCGTCACTGTAGCAGAAAAAGTAATCGAACCGGACGCAGAAGTAGAGGCTGTGCTAGAAACAGACAGCCTGTTGACGAGGCTTAAAGTAAACCAGATAGTAGCTTCTCCGACTGTGATGGAAGCGGAGCTAGAAGCTGCTTTGCAGGATGGATTCGAGCTGTATCGCTTGGAAAATGTGAAGCTGGTAGATGGGAAGGGAAAGGAATATCCGGTAATAGATGACCGAATCAATAAGAATCTGGAACGGGTTCGAGGTGGCGATGCTACCAGGGTTCAAGGCACCGACAAGTATACCATGCAGTTTTTTCCATCTCTCTTCTTTGAAGAAGTACCGGAAAAACTCGAGCTTCAATTCGACGAGGTATCTGCGAATAAGTCCATTAGAGAAAACATCGTGCTGGATCTGAATGCCAACTATCCGCAAAGTATCCCGTTTGGCAAAAAGAAAAAGCTGAACATCGAAAAGGTGTATTACGACAAAGGCAAGCTGTTCATTGTCATTCCGAACAAGGGACCGGAAGCGATTAACTTGCGCGTAGAAGGCCAGTCCTACAAGGATTTTATTGTGGCACAGGATCAGGAGACTGTTTCGATTGTCTTCGAGGTACCCAAACAGGAAACGTACAAGGTAGAGATGAGCGGACTGGAGTTTGAAAGATTCCTTTTGGATGGCGTGATTCCTATTACCAAATAACGGTGCTGAAATAACGAAAAGACCACGGAATGTGGTCTTTTCTGTGCTTTTTCGACTTGTTACACTCTCTCCACCGGGCTTGTCAGGCAAGTAGGGCCACCTGTTCCCTTGTAAGAAATCTCCTCTCCCTCATACTCGTACACAGTCGCACCTGCGTCGAGGAGGCGTTGCTTGGTAATCGGGTTGCCTGCCACGACCATGCACACACGCGGCGCGAGGGCGAGAACATTGCTGCCGAGATTCTCGTACTCATGATCCGGTACCTCGATTAACTGAATGCCTCTGTCGATAAGTAGTTGACGGAAAAATACAGGCATCAGCTTGGAGTAGACGACTGCCAAATCATGATCGACCATGCTGATAATCGACATCAGATGCAGACATTCCGCAGGACCGCGATCATACGGGAGCTGTACCACGATGATTTTATCCGTGAAATCCTTGACCATTTCCGTAATTTGAGCGATAGCGGCTTTGTTCGTGCGGAAGCCAAGGCCGATCGCGAGCGTTTTGTCATCCAGCCAGACGAGATCGCCGCCATCTGACAAGGCATCTCCTGTGAGCTGTCCCAGGATCGGAATATTGTTTTCTTCTAAAAAGGCTTTGTATACTTCGGCTTCTCCCTGACGGAGCTCCTTGCCAGATTTGAGGATGATTGCCCCTTTAGAAGTAAATTTCACCGGGTCATGGGCGTAAATAGAATCCAGTCCGGTTTTATCGGATTGTGGCAAGTGCAGGACGTTTTCTACATGCTCGCGCAAGATCGATTCGAATTTGGCGTATTCATGCAGAGCGCGGTTCCAGTCAGGGCGGTCTGTATAGTTGAAGGTCTTCCACGATTGATCGAGATGTTCTTGACTGATAAATGCTTGATGGGGATGCTTGATGATGACGGTTTTCATCTTTTTGACCATGGATTGGCTGCCTTGGAACATAGTTGCCTCCCTTTTTCCACATTGCAGAATATTATTCATATTTCGAAATGTTCATCATTAGTTTACACATTCTGTTTTCTGACTGTCAATCTGTGATTACTCACTGGAGTTTTTTTGCGATTCACAAAATTAAAGCAAATGGTTTAACATAGTTTCATATGAGAAGATAGATAAAAAGGGGGGATGACCGTGATTCAATCGTTTGATCGAGCGATGGCGATTGCAACGGCACTTTCGTCGGATGAACATAGAAAATGGTGGACGATCAATGATTTAGCGAAGGAATGCCAGCTCCCGGTCAGCACCATTTACCGGCTGTTGTACACGTTGATGAAGCATGGACTGGTAGAGCAGGATGCTGCGACCAAGCAATATACGTTGGGGATTAAATGGATGGAGTTCGGCTTGCGGGTGCTCGATCGGATCGATTATCGGAAGGTGATCAAGCCGATGATCGAGGAGCTCGCCAGAGAAGTGAACGAAAGTGTTTATTTCAGTCAGCCTAGCGGACTCGAATCAATTGTCGTTGAACGTGTAGACAGTCAGCACAATATCCGCATCTACGACCAGTTGGGCTTGCGGATTCCAATGCATATCGGTGCGGCCAATAAAGTCGTGCTGGCCCACATGCCTCTGGAAGAAGCGAGACAAACGGTAGTTCAGCTCGTGGCTGAAGAGCAGGTGTCTGCTTTTATGGAGAAGCTCCAGGAGATCAGAGCTGCTGGTCATGCGGTCAGCTTTGCGGAGCGGACGGAAAACACGGCCTCTGTCGCAGCGCCGGTGATAGACTACAATCAAAAGGTAATCGGGGCGTTAAGCATTGGAATTGTCACGTATGATTTGAAGGAGGAGCGACTCCAGTATTTGATTGAACGGGTAAAGGATGTCGCTTCCAAAACCTCGCAACGGCTAGGCGGCCTGTCAAAGGCTTGACTGGCCTTTTTTTATTTTGATTTCCTTGTAACATTTCCCTTTTGCTTTCGACTATTGGGCTATGAACGTAAAAAAAGAGGAAGCCAGGAGGAAATTCAAAATGAAACCATACGCAACCAAAAAGCTGATGATCACAGTAGGAGCTGCTGCTTTGCTCTTCTCAAGCCCATTGTGGGTTGCGCAACCACAAGTAACTGTACAAGCCGCGGCAGTCAAATCGACACAGCCCCAATTGAGCAAATTAGCCCAAAAAACCGTAGACAGGCTGAACAAACACTACCCGGAATTAAAAAATGCGGAAAAAACCATTTCGCGTAACAATCAGGAGCGAGATGTTTTCCACATCCAATTCCGCATCTTCAGCAACAAGGAGCGGACGGAAGTATCCCTGTATGCGGATGCCAAAATCGATGCAAACAACGGTATGCTGTTATTCTTCTCTGCACACGACATTCCCAAAAAGAAACCGACTGCAAGTCCTACGGAAGCGATGGGAAAAGAAAAAGCGCCGAGTATTCTGAAGGATTTCATCGGTGACGCCATCAAGCAATACCAAATAGACGAGGTAACAGTTGATGGTGAGGGTGCAGAGGCCGTGGCAAATGTGCGTTTCGTTCGGGTTGTGAATCAGATTCCGGTAAAAGACGATCTTTACGTAGTAGGGATCAATGGAGTAGGCGAGCTAGACTATATAAACGCAGGAAACACAACAGGATTGCAGATGGACGCAAGTAAATTCGCCGCTCCGTCAGGGGTTAAGAATCCAGACGAATTCGGCAAACAATTAGAAGACATGCTTCACCTTAGCTATGAGCAAAAAGCAAGAGACATAAGCGCTGGCTTCCGCCCAGTCTACAGCCTGAATTTTTCCGGATATCTGGATGCACGATCAGGAGCCGAGGTAGAGTCCGGATGGACCAAGAAAAATAAGTACGGGAAACCAATCCCGATAACGCCTGGCAACCAGCGGGTCTTCGCCAAAACAAATGAGGAGATAGCCACCTCACTCTCCACTTTTATTCCATTGCCTAAAGGAATTGAGTTTAAAATAACCAAAGGTTCGCCAGTTCTCGAAGGGGAAAAGGAGTATGATGCCGTGGTTGGCAACAAAAAGTTCTCAGTGAGGACAGTGAATGATCAGATTGCGTACTTCCATGTACTTGAAAACCCACCAAAGCAGAAAGTGATTACAGAGGCAGCTGCCGAGGAAAAAGCAGTGGCGTTTCTGCAACCATTTGTAGACGCAGAGGTAACGGAGCTGGTACCACAAATGGAGCTGGTACCACAAATGATTAACAGAGAAGCAGGCAAGCAAACGTTTCTATTTTCCCCTGTACACCAAGGGATTATGGTTGAGGGACAGGGCTATTCAGTAAAAGTTGACATGCATACGGGAGACATTGTATCCGCCAGTTTACCAGTAACTACTGGTAAATTATTCTATGATGATGCCTCAAATGTCGTAGGGCCCGAGCAAGCCGTACAAGCATTGTTGAAAGCTAATCCGCTTACACTGCGCTACGTGTTTCCTTCCCTTAACGGACGGTACCAGGGAACACCTGTCCTTGTTTATGAGCCGAAAGAAAGAAACGGAAAGGTTGACGCGGTTACAGGTCAATCTATCAAGTAGGGAGCAGGGAGAGGAAATCCAGTGCAGGACACAGTCGATTACGAAGCGCGGATTAAAGCGATCTATCGCGAGCATTACCGTGATGTCTATCAATACCTCTACTACTTTACGGGGAAGCGTGAGCATGCGGAGGATTTGACACAGGAAGTGTTTATCCGGGTCTTGGACGCTTTGGCCAGATATGAAGAACGTTCCAGTGTGAAGACATGGATTTTGCATATTGCCAAGCATGTCGCCATCGATGATTACCGGAAGAGGCGGGTGCAAACGCTTTTTGGCATGGATTTGTTAAAAGGGCTGCCTTCTCTTCTGGGAAGGCCGGAAGCGGAGCTGGCTTCCAAGGAAGAACAGCTGGAAATTGAGCAGGCGATGCAGAAAATGAAGCCGCATCATCGGAATGTACTGATTTTGCGTGGCATCAAGGCCTACAGTATTCGGGAAACGGCAGAAATCCTCGGGACAAGCGAAGCCAAGGTCCGCGTAGATTTTCATCGGGCAACAAAAGAACTCAAAAAAGTTTTGCATGTCGATTGGATAGGAGGGTTGGCCAATGAATACTCCAAATGACGAGCAATTCTTCGCGGCTCTTCCTCGGTCAAAGGATGCGGAGCCAAGGAGCGAATTCGTAGAAGCGCTGGAAGCAAAGCTGGTGCAACGGGCGCGCACCAAAACGAATCGTCCGAAAAGAATCGTCCTCAAGCTGGCGACATGGACAGTTTCCGCTGCAACAGTGGCAGCAGCAGTATGGATGATGGGGGTAACCCCGGAGATATTCAAGCAATCTCGGTTTGAATCACAAGCGTATCTGGTACCCCGCTCCTTCTCATCGACAGAAATAAAAGAAAGCGAGCTAAGCCAGGCGGCGATTAGGACGTTGGAAAAGCTGTACGAGAAATATCCTCCTTTTCGGGAAGCGGAAAAGAGGGTCTACGTAGCCAAAGCTCCTCGCGAGGTGTACAACATAGATTTTCGCACGTTCAGCAACAAAGATCGAACAGAAGTGTCGCTATATGCCAGAGCGAAATTGGACGCCAAAAGCGGACTCTTGCTCGGGTTCGACCTGGAAAAGATTCCAGGGCAAGAGAAAGTCGAAGGAGCGCCTTCCAAGGAGAGAATAGAGCGACAGGCGAAGGCATTTATGGAACCGTTTCTGGGCAAAAATCTGGAACAGTATCGGATCGAACGAGTAGATGGGCAAGAGGGAGCAGATACCGTTTCGCATGAAGCTGTGCGATTGCAACGCTACGTGAATGACGTGCAGGTAGAAGGAGACAATTATGTGATCGGCATGAGCGATGCCGGGCATATTCGCTACATCAATTCAGGGGATTCAACGGGAATGAACCTGGACATTGGGCGGTTTCCTCCAATAGCTGAGCTGCCTTCACCGAAGAAAGCGGAGAGCGGACTTGCGGAAGTCATGCAACTGACGTATCAGAGAGTCGGGAAGAAGGATGTGGACTACGTTCTTCGTTATAGGGAAAACTTCTTCGGGTATCTTGACGCTCGTACTGGCAAGGAAGTGAAAACGACCTTGTGGCGCGGGGAGTCGTTTCGCGACAGTATTGCCGTCAAGCCCGGAGGCAAGAAGACAATGGTTACATCGGAAAAAGAGGCTGCGGCCGCCATGGAGTTCTTCGGTCAGAAGGTGGAGGGCTTCACATTTACCGGGAGTAATGTGCCCGATTATATGATGGGAGACAACGAACGGGAATACCAGGCCAAAAAAAGCGAGCGATTCATGCAGTTGACTACTGTCAACAATCGGGCAGCAGCGTTCAAGATATCTTATCCGGAGCTGCGAGAAGGTGATCCGACACTTGCCGTCGCAGAATTGCAGGAGCGAGCGATCTTGTTTTTGGAGCCGTATTTGGATTCACGGGTGAAGACTGTTCGGATGCAGGAGCAAATTTATGTGATGGGCAGACAGGTTGAATTGAACTTTGTCCGAGAAGTAAACGGCGTAATGGTGCCGGATCAGTTTTACAAGATCACGCTTGACGGGCAGACAGGAGAAATTATCGGGGCCACTTTGACATTCCCTCATGAGCAGGAGACCTTCCCGGATGCGTCCAAGGTGATTTCAGCGGAAGCGGCGGCGCGGGTTTATCTCCAACATAAATCGTTTAGTCCCCGTTATGTATTCCCGCTTGAAAACAATAGGATTCAAGAGAAACCGGTCTTGGTCTATTCGGCAGAGATATTGAAAAGCAACGGGGATGTAGATGCCATTACAGGAGAATGGCTGCCATACGAATAAAGAGAGACACCAGGGGGAGACTCCTGGTGTTTCGTTTTGCATAACGCCTTCCCAGAAATGCATAGTAAAACTTGAGGGCAAGGGTAACCCACCGTCATTTGCATCATTAGCGATCGAATGGAAAAAGGCACAGTCCCTCTGCAAAACCTGCATGCAGCTACTGTGCCTTATACGGGAGCATAATGGTGAACTTGGTTCCTACTCGTGGTTTGCTTGATACATTGACCGTTCCGCCAATCGCATGGATGACATGATAGGAATACGTCAATCCAAGACCGGTCCCAGTTGTTTTCGTAGAAAAGTAAATCGTTCCGAGACGGCTGATCTGTCCTGCATCCATGCCGACACCGTTATCCTTGATGACTAACAGGGCTTTGTTTCGCTCGATGAGCAAGTCCAGAGAGACTTTTCCGTCCGAAATATCTGAACACGCCTCGATGGCATTTTTGATGAAATTCACAAGTACTTGCTTGAACTCGTCTGGATTGGCCTTGATCGTCACAGGTCTCTCAAAGTCTTGCAGTGTAAGCTCCACGTTATGCATATTCGCAAAGGGGAGCATCACTTCGCGGATAGCATGCAGATGCTCGCTCACATTGATAATCTCATGCCGTTCCTTGAGCGGCTTGGAAATCGCAAGGTACTCGGTCAAAATGGCTTCTGTCCGTTGAATTTCATCGAGACTGATGCGAATGTATTGATCGACTTTTACCAAATTTTCCGGGCATTCCTGTATTAATTTCAAGAAGCCTTTGACTGCCGTCAGCGGATTGCGAACCTCATGTGCGAGCGATGCAGCAACATGGCTCATCGTCTGGATTTTTTCGTTTTGCGCGTGGCGGATAAACAGCTCCTTATCCGAAACGCATTTGCTGAAAAGCGACATTAATAACCAGAGGCCGAAAAAGTTTTGAATAGGAATCGCTATGGTGTAGTAAACGAGGTGTTGAGTTACATAGGTGGGAAAAAAGTAATAAGTAGTCCCTAAAGCAACCGTAGAAAAAATCGCACTCGTCATAAAAAGATACAGTGTTTTCCGATAACTGGCTTTGTAGTGTCGATACAAAAAGAGTGATATGACAAAATTGACAGTAAGGATCAGCATGGCGACCCATGTCCCTTCTCCACCTAGGTAGTACCGATAAACCAAGGCTTCAATCAGAAGGAGCATGGCAACCTCGATTCCGCCATAAACTAGTCCGAAAAGAATGATGACATGTCGGATATCAAAAAACATGCCATTCATGACACTCGGGGCGAAGGTCATCGCGAGAAACATGCAGGCTGAGCTGGTAATGGCAATAAAGGAACGGCTGTAGTTCCTCATTTTGTCACGGTAATAAATATTGAAAAACACAAACGGGATAATGGCAAAAAACCATTGAAGAATGACTTCTTTTAATAGACTCATGTAGCATCCCCATCGCAAATATTTGCTAGGCTTGTATCAATCTACGATAATTCGACAAGACACAACAAAATCCCTCTTGATGCTACAGAAGAAACTGGAATATTTATCAAGAAAATTCTTTCGGTAAACCCAGTTGACAGATAGGTAATTGCCAGATTATATTCTGTATATACTTACACAAACGTTTTGAAAATAAAAACTACTCTTATCAAGAGAAGGCTGAGGGAATGGCCCTATGAAGCCCGGCAACCTAGCACGAGAGAATGTGTTCTTTCGAGCCAAGGTGCTAACTCCAACAGGTAGATTACCTGACAGATAAGAGGCGAGAATCTTGTCGATTTTTGTCCTCTTTCTCTGTGAAAGAGGATTTTTTGCGTAGGTGTCGTGGGGGAAGAAGCGCATTTCCAGTCTACGCTTCGGCCTCCGCCC
>NZ_PXZL01000024.1 GCF_003013405.1 Brevibacillus formosus
TTTCATCGGTAAACCGTAGGATTTTTTCCAATGTCTACTTTAAGGGGTGCACTTCAATGAAGGCTGCGGGGTTTTCTTAGTGACAGATATATTTCTTCTGCTTCAAACTAAAAGGGCCTGTCGATAATCGCCAGGCCCTGATTGGTATCGATCAGTCTGCTACCACGCAAAGGTAGCAGGCTTTTTTAGTACAGCAAATATTTCTCTACTTCTTCCGGTTCCTTGATGTGAATGCCACCGGTATCGCCGTATTTAAACAGGTTGAACATCACTTGCTGGTCCATCGTTCCGGCTTCAGGCAGCGGGAGAATGATCCATGTCTCGTACTGGTGGATCAGACGGTCTTCCTTGCCGAACCAAATCGTTGTTTTGATCGTGGATTCCTTCAGGATGTAATCCAGATCAGGACGGTCGCCCAGTTGTTTTTTCAGCGGGTCAAACAGTGGACTTTGGCTATTTTTCAGCCATTCTGCCCCGGTCATTTTCAATTGGAACGGAACGCTGACTACACCGATAACTTTTTCGTCAGGCAATTGGACAGCCTTGTCCATGAAAGGCAGCCAGTCCTCGAAGCCTTTCAATATGTCGAAGGCAAGCGGCTCATCTGGAGCGGTCACGAACTGCTCATTCGCCTTGATATATCGTTTGTCGTTAATTCGATAGTACGAATACGGCTGGGCCGCGATGCGTGCATCCACATTGTAGCCTTTCCCGTTGATGACAGCTCCATTGAACATACTCGTCGTGGTACGAGACAGGATTGTGTTTTTCACATGCCCCTTGTACCAGTAGGTCTGTGCCTCTTTATCCGTTTTGCCCTTTTCCAGGGCTGTTTTCAACCACTCGGCTCCTGACTCGGTTTGGACCGTTGGCGATTGATCCGGCTTCTGGTCAAAATTGGTAGTGGCAAAAGCCTTCGTCCCTGATTCATACGTGCAGCCACCGAGTAGGGAGGCTGTGCATATGGCAGCGAGCAATGTCCATGCTTTCGTCGCTTTACGCATGGCGAAACCTCCTTACGACTCCGTATCCCAAGAGTCCCACGAATAGCGCGATCGTGAGTCCGAATACTGGAATGTTGTGCTGCTTAAACACGAGAATGCGATGCGTATTGAACATGTTGGCCACGATTTCGTTTTGCTTGTCGCCATCGATGTCGCCGATTTGGACATTGATCAGTGGCAAGTAAATGCGCCAGTTTTGTTTCAAGCCTTCAGGTGTGTAGTCATAGCCAGACAAATAGCGGGAATCCGTTGTGCTTACCCAGCTTTTTGCTTTTGCTACGATCTCAGGCTTTTCGTTGTTGCCGATGGTAGCGAAGTTGGAGAAGCGGAAGCTCTTGTCGTAGTCACCGCTTGCCCACAAAATTTCCCACGTGCCATCTGGTTTTGGCTTCAAGATGTACGATGGCTTGCCTGCTACGAGCAGCTCATCGACCTTGTCGTTGTCGATATCGGCAGGAATGAACTCGCCAGTTGCCAATTCGGCCTGTTTACGTGTCAGTGTGTACGATTCTGTTAATGTGCCATCTGGCTCTACAGACAGTACACTCAGGTGCTCTCCCATGACAATGATTCCTTCGCGGCCATCTGGCAGCATCATGGTGGTCATCAGCTTGGTTGCTTTTGTTGTGCCGCCAAAAGGCTTGCCATCGTAGTTTCCTGTCAGCATACCATCCTTGATGTGTAGATCCGTGTACTTAGAACCCAATGTTTGTCGTACGTCCATACTGCCTGCGTTATCTACCAGCTGATTTGCGATGTTTTCCATATCAAGCATAAACGCACGATATGGTGCTGTTCCAATTTGCATCATGCCTTCCGCATATGGTTGGCGTTGTACATTCGGTACCAATTGACCGTCTTTCATCGTGTAATACGGGAAGCCCGGGTAATCGGTCGGCAATTTTTCCTTGATGATCTCCATGGTATCTGCCGGGATCTGATCATTCGGCATCCGCACCATTTGGCCGTCTTTCCAGGTCAGGACATAAAGAGAAACAGGTTCCGCCTGCAAATGGCGCAGCTTCTCCGCCATTGCTTTTTTCTCTTCTTCCGTCTCTGGCTTTTCAATTTCTTCAGGCAGTGGAAGCTCCTCGGCGTTGCCGTACGTGATGATCTCCATGCTGCCATCGCCATTGACATCATGCAGCGTGATCGGGAAGTAATCCACCCAATCGCCGTTGTACAAACGCTCAGATTCGTATTTCACGGTAAAGTTGCTGAGTGCAGTCAGTGTATCTCTGTTGAACGTTACATTCGCCAAGAGGGCGATGAGAACCAACGAACCGACTGCACGCCAATTGAGACGCCCGTACCATTTCACGAGAAGCGCAATCACGATGACTGCGATCGCTCCACCGATCAAGATAGCAGCAGTCGTTTTCACGTCTACACGTGTCAGTGCCCGATCCAAGAGCAAGAAGCCGATGGTAAACACGAGCACTTGTCGACGTTCCGACGGATGCACCACGAAGTAGCAAAAGGCTAGCAGTGGCAGGAAAATAAGTACAGCAATCCACGTTAAATCAAGGAAAGCTGGTTTCACGAGCAAATGGTAAATCAGAAACAGGGCAATGGCGTACAGCGCCCAGCTTATCGTTTCAAGAATAGGATTCCGGCGCATGCCCTCACCACCTTTTGTTTTGTGTCTGGTCGACGAATAATGCGCAGAGGAAGCCGCCAAACAGCCAGAAATAGAGGGCCATGAACGGCACCTCGAAAATGTTTTCCACGAGGTTATGGGTAGCTACTGCTATCAATCCGCCCAGCAGTCCGAGTATCGCAAAAAAGTGCGGCGAACCCTGGATGTTGCGGATGAGCCCAGCTCCGTATTTGAACATCGTGATCACGGTTCCGATCAACAGGATGATCCCGATCAGACCGTATTCCGCCAAACTTTTAAAGAAGTAGCTGTCTGAATAGATGGTACCGAAATGGCGAGCGGCAACTGCTCCACCGTGATGACCGAGTCCGACACCAAACAGTGGCTCGATACGCATATTGTCGTATGCTTTTCCCCAGCGCCCGATGCGTCCACCTTCACTGCTAGATTCAAAGTATTCAGGTGTAAACAGCGTGAAAATGCGATCTTTAACTTTTCCGACAAGTGGAACAGAATCAGGAACGAAGAACAGGGCTACAATCCCGATAATCCCTGCGATCACCAAGTATCCTGCTACTCGTTTGTTCCATATGTAGAAGCAAACGAACACGGCAAAGGCAAGGGCGAACCAGGCACCGCGGGACCCGGTTAAGAGCAAAGCAAGCACGGTGGTCAGTGCAACGATGGCCCAAATCCATTTTTGCTTGCGATCCTTCGCTGTCATGAACAGACCAGCGGCAATCGGTGTAACCAACGCCATATAGCTGCCCAATACGTTCGGGCTCGTTACGAAGGAAAATGCACGCGTTGTAACTGCTTCCCCTTCCTGCACCCACGATTCAGGTGTTTTGACGCCTACGATGACTTGCAAGACACCATACAGTGCCGCTACGAAACCAACCAGCACAAGTCCCTTCATGAACTTGTCCAGGTCTTCCATCGACTTCAGTAAATAGAAGCCCATGAAAAAGGCGAGGATGTACTGGTAGACAGAGCGGAATCCTTCCACAGTCGCCCCCCAGTTCGCCATGTCTGTCACCGTGATGGCAACACCCAGGACGAAAAAGGCTCCCAGCCAATGTTTGATTCCAGGCATCGTTCTGTTTGATTGCAAGAAGGCTCCAAACGTAAACAGCATCAGAACGATGAGCAGTCCTTCATCCCACAAAGAAGATATGACTGGAATCGGTAGAATCTGTCTCAAGACGTAATCGATTACTGGATAGGCCAACAGCAAATACAACCATGTAGTTGATTGGCTTCCCCACTTCAACACGGTTTCTCTCATTTTTATTGTAGTCCTCCTACAGGTAGGGATTAACCTACCTATTATAATGAATCTGGCAACCCGGTAGCAAGCCGGGGGGAAAGAGGTTGGTAGGAACGGTAGAAATAAGATATGATAACTAGGTAGTTTTGGGTATTTGTAGATAGGAGAAAAGTGGACATGAGTTTGTTAAAAATTGCTTCCATGATTGTCGTGCTGACTCTCGTTGGAAGGCTTCTGGGCTTTTTTCGCAGTGTGTATGTATCCAGCTTGTACGGTACTGGCATGGAGGCAGATGCGTTTAATATCGCGGCAACGATCCCGCTGACGCTGTTCTTGGTCATACCGGGAGCGGTCAATGCTGTACTGATTCCGACGATGCGCGGCATGATGGAAAAAGGAGAGCGGACGAATGACTTGTATCAGAAGATGCTCACGATCATTTTGGGTATATTCGTTGCGCTCTCTGCTTTAGGGGTTGTCTTTTCTTACCAGCTTGCTGCGATGTTTGGATTGACAGGTGAGAAATTGGAGCTCACGGCAAGCATGCTGCAATGGATGTGGCCATCAGCTATTTTCATCGGATTAACAGGGCTGTGGTCGAGTATTTGCAATGCTCACCAGCATTTCTTTACACCGACGCTTGGCACGGTAGTCAATGGGGCTTTGGTGATTGTCAGCATGTATGTGCTCGTTCCGATGTATGGACCTATTGGATTGGCTATGGCTACGACAATCGGTTACTTGGCTGCCCTGTTGCCGATTCTTCCTACTTTGCGCGGATTCGGCTATCAGCAGCGCTTCTCGTTCGCTTGGCGTGAGGATGCTTCTCTCAAAGGCATGGGCGAGCGCGTCATTCCGATTTTAATTGGTGCGGTTGTAGCTCAGGCCACTACCTTTTTGGAGCGAGGCTTCGCGGAAGGGCTCGGAACGGGTGTCGTCTCCGCTCTCGCCAACGCGAACCAGATCATGCAATTGCCTCTGGCTATTTTTGTCGGGGCGTTTACATTGCCGTTATTCCCACTTTTGGCTAGTCATGTCAAGCGGGGGGAAATGACGGAGATGAAGCAAATCCTGCAAAAGGGACTTGCTTATCTTCTCATTTTGCTGCTGCCAGTGACAGTTGGACTTGCGCTATACGCAGAGCCTATCATCCGACTAGCTTTTGAGCGCGGTGCGTTCGATGAGCATTCTGTCGCTTTGACAGCGTGGGCATTGCCGTTTTACGGCGTGGGACTTTTCTTTTTAGCGTCGAGAGACTTGCTGACTCGCGCCTTTTATGCACTGGAAAACACGAAGACACCCGTTATAATCGGGGCGATCGGGATCGGTGTGTATGCTCTTGCCAACTGGTTGCTCATTCCACTGCTTGGTCATGGCGGGATTGCCCTAGCTAATGCGGTTTCGGCTATCAGTCAAGCGCTCCTGCTGTTTATTTTGCTATGGAGGGCAGTAGGCAGCCCTGTACGAGCGAATTTCCTCATGACTACCGGGAAAACCATTCTGGGCTGCGCAGTCATGGCTGGTGCTGTTTTATTCGTCGATCCTTGGTTATCCGTATTGCCTGTCTGGTTGTACTTGCCGATAGGGATTATGGGTGCGGCTCTTTTATATCTCGTGGTGCTCATTTTGGTCCGCGAGCCACTTGTGTCAGAGCTGCTGCAAAAAGTACGCAAGCGGTCTACTCCAGCGGGAGGGCGCTCGTAAGCGGGAATTCCCTGATGGCATAGCGAGTCTTACCCGAGCTTGCGGGGGGAATGGTCTCTACGTAAGAAACGTGGATGCTCACTTGACCTAATGCCGCGCGAATTCCTTCCAAAAGCTTGGCTTCATCGGCAGGCAAAAAACGTTCGGGCTCCTTCACCAGTAGCAGGCTCAGTCGCTCCGGCTCATGCTGGACGAGTTGGAATGTCCGGAAGCTGTCCATATTGCGCACGATGTGATTAAAATAATGTCCGTGCACATACTGTCCGTTGAGCGATAGGAACATGTCGTCTTCTCTGCCGTCGATTGACGCAAGAAGTGGAAAAGGGAGATTGCATGAGCAGGCTGAATCCGAAAGCGCGACGATATCTCCTAATTGATAGCGCAGGCGAGGCATGACGGTATTGTGTAGGTCGGTGACAAGCAGTACTCCCGGGTGCCCTTTGTAGACGGGAATATGCGTGATTGGATCGACTACCTCCAAATAGCAATTTCCGGAAAAGGCATGCATGCTCCCAGCCTTGCATTGATAGGCGATAATTCCGCCGTCACGGGCGCCGTACTCATTTACAACAGGCGCATCAAAAGCCTGGGCAATCGTTTGCCGGTGGTGTTCGTGCAGGCTTTCTGCTGTGGAGACCACGGCTTTGAGCGGAATTCCGAGTGTCATGCCGCGTCGTAGCATCATCATGGCGAGCGTATGTAGTGCGGATGCGTACCCGTATAAATAGGCTGGACGGAATTCCCGGATGAGGCGCAGATTTGCTTCCAAATGTCTTTCGTCCAGTTCATAGGCAGAAATCATCATGCGGTTTTTCAACCAGCGCTCCTTCCAGCGGTAGCGGCGAGCTTGCTGGGCGTTTAATTCGAGTGGAGAGCCCCAGATCATCACACATGGGTCCCCAATGCGAATCCCGTACCAGGACAGCCCCAACCACCGAGCAGCTTCATATCGTTCGACAGTTGGACGATCGAGATAAAAATGGGTAGGTTCACCTGTGGAGCCTCCCGTACGATTTTCAATAAGCCTATTTGTTTGTAGGCCTTGGCTCAAATATTGATCAGCGTTTTGCCGAAAGTGTGTTTTGGTCAGAACAGGAATGCGCTGCATAAAACGTTCAGGCATCTCGCGCATTTTGCTCCAGTCTGGCGCGAAGGCAGTATAAGCTGGTACGTTTTGTGTCGCATGATCGAGTAGCTTCACCAGCTTTTCTCGCTGCTGTACGTTAAGCGCTTCGGCAGATAGATGCTGAGTTGCTTGCAGTTCTTTCATGTAAGGACGGATGCGATTTCCTTTCAAAGCCTCCATTAACGGCCACTGTACATGGCGGATCAAAAATCCGGTTGTGGGCATAATATCCCCTCCTACTCACTGATCACACAGGCAAACGATTTTAAAAAATCAATGCAATCTGTTTTTCACCAGTATTCCTGCGAAATTCCATCGATATACCTGTTTGCTGGAAGAGGGAAATGATAGTAGGATAGAGAGTGGGTTCATGTCGATTGGTGCTGCCCCACGGGTATCCAGTCAAAGAGACGAATAAAGGAGTTACCCATGTTGAAAAAAAGTCATTTTCTCGCGGGAGCGTTGATCTTAGCCATAGCGGGGATTTTGTCAAAAGTTATCGGGATGTTTTATCGGATTCCGCTTCAAGAGATAGTAGGCGACAGAGGTCTCGGACTCTATCAGGAAGTATATCCTCTCTACCTGACCTTTCTCATATTGGCGACAGCAGGTGTGCCAGTAGCGTTATCGAGAGTGATTGCAGAGGCATTGGCTGAAGGAAAACAAGGCTCTATTGGACAAATTTTGGCCCGTAGCATGGTCATGATGGGCGCCATCGGATTTGTCTTGTTTGCGCTCCTGTACGTCAGCTCTCCACTCATCGCAAAGCTCATGGGGAATCCGCATTTGATTGAGCCGATTCGAGCTATTTCTATGTCGCTGCTGTTCGTTCCCTTGATTGCGGTTATTCGCGGCTTTTTCTACGGTCATCAAAAAATGTTGTTTGTCGGGCTCTCGCAAATTGTGGAGCAGACCTTGCGTGTCGTATTTATTTTGGTAGCTTCCCTGTATCTCGTGTCACTCGGTGAAGATACGGATACCGTGATTACCGGAGTCAACTTCGGTACGATGATCAGTACGTTTTTGAGTCTCGGGTTTCTAGCATTGCTCATGTGGCTCCACAACCGGAAAAATTCCGTATTTAGTGGGGCTGAGTGGGGGCGCCTTACTTGGTGGTATGATCGTGCCTTCTTCGCTTCGATGTGGCGAATTGCCTGGCCAATTTGTATCAGCGCTTTAGTTATCCCGATTTTCAGCCTGACGGATTCCTTTCTGGCGATTAACATCTTCCGCTACATATGGAATGTGGACGGCTTGACGGCGGATACGTGGTTTGGCATTTACAGCAGGGGAGGACCGCTTCTGCAAATGGCGAGCTTGTTCGGATCGTCGATTGCCCTCTCGATCGTCCCTGCCATTGCCGAAGCGATCAGACAAAAGGATCAGGAACGGATTACGACCTTGACCAAGCTCTCGCTGCGCTTTGCTTGGCTAATCGGTCTACCTGCCGGTCTGGGACTGACAGCTGTAGCTGAAGGGGCGAATCTGGCGTTGTATGGTGATATGGAAGGCACGCGTGCAATGGCGATTTTAGGCATCACAGCGATCCCGCTTTCCTTGTTGCTTGCTACAAACGGTATTTTGCAAGGGATCGGCAAAGAAAAAATCCCTGCGCGTCATTTGCTGTATGGTGTCATTGTAAAAGTACTGGCGACACTCGTGTTTACCTCGATGTTCGGTATGGACGGCTTGTCTTTGTCTTGGCTGGTTGCTACTGCATTTGTCTGCGTACTGAATATGCGAGTCATCAACCGTTACGTATCGATACCGATTAACTGGCGTTTCGATACCATATATCCATTACTGGTGGCTAACCTCATGCTGATTCTGGCTTGGGGAGCGACAGAGGCAATTGATTTCCTGTTCAGGGCAAAAGAACCAGTGCGCATTTTGGGAGCGATAGAGACCGTCGCTGGAGTCGGTGTAGGACTCATCGTTTACCTGGGACTGCTTATCCTCATTCCACTTATTGAGGACAAGGAGTTGGATTGGCTGCCAGGCGGAAACAAGCTGCGCGCCTTTATCAAATTCATTCGGAGGAAGCAGGCTTCTTCGTTAAAGTCCAATACGAATAACGATTAATCAAATCGAAAAACCCCTTCCTCCGTTTGTGGAGAAAGGGGTTTTATGTGATCTTTCTTATTTCGCTTTTTGATAAACACATACGACCATTTTTACGAAAAATTCACGGGTAGCAGGCAATTTTGCCAAGGCCTGCAACTGATTACGCAACGGAATCTCTCGCTGGTAAACCGCAGGCTGCACCACGCCTTGTTGAATTTTTCGAAACCGTTTGATCGTCATACGATTGATGTACGAAATCGTATCTCTGCCATCAGGGAGCTTGTCGAAACGGAAAGCAATCCGGTCAGAACCGTCTGGCAAGTCACGAACTAGCTTTTTATAGGCGTCAATCAAGGCTTGTTCCGAGAAGAGAGCATGCACCCAAGGAATGCCGATCGCATCTGACAAATGAGCACCGTATGGATGATAATACGGCGGAAAATTGATGTAGAGATGCCAGCCAGGCTTCAAGACCCGAAAGCATTCCTCCAGCGTCTTTTCCGGTTCGCCAACGTGCTCCATCGCGTCATTCATGATGATCGTATCGAACGTGTTGTCTGGGAAGTCCATTCTCGCGGCATCACCAGTCATGAAGGAGACGAGATGATCCAGTCCTTTTTTCTTCGCGAATTCATTTCCTTCCTCCGCGTAGTGGGGGACGATGTCGATGCCGATCATTTTTTCGGTCCATAGGTGGCATAGTAGCAGGTTTTTCCCCCGCCGCCACAGCCGATGTCCAAAACCGTTTTGTCACAGAACATTTGCTCATGTGAATGGAAGGGGAGGAAATAATCGAACGAAGTAACACTTGTGAAGAAAAAGGACATGATGTCCTTCTTTCCAGGTCAGCCTTATTTACGTAGCGCCTGTAGAACAAGTTCACTGCTTTTGGAAGCTTCGATCGCTAACAGATGGGAATGCTTCGTTACCACATCAATTTCGTGATCGAGGTTGTCCAGTCTTTCAGCGAGCAAGGTCAAAAGTGTAGTTTCATCGAGTTCAGTAATATGACCAGCATTCGGCATTCCAGCGCGTTCAACGAATCGATCGATTTTGGGATCGTAGGAGATGCCGATAAAAGGGATTCGCAGCATGCACGCAAGAATAAGAGAGTGAAGCCGCATTCCTACGACGTAGTTGCATTGCTTCAGTACCGACATAATATCATGAAAAGTCACAGGTGCATCGAGAAGACGTGCTCCTGGTTGGCTCATCTGGTCCATGATTTCCTGGGACGGTGCCAAATCACTAGGGACATGCATCGGCAGGAAGAGAACATTCCATCCGCGCATGATAAACCAATCTGCTGCTCGGGCTATCTTCTGTTTGAATTGCTGTTCCTGCTTCCAGTCCCGGACAGAGATGGCGACCAAAGGCTTGGAAGGATCATCAAACATACCATGGAGCAGCTCTTTTCCCCGTTGATCTGCAATGTCGTCTGGGGATATCGTCAGAGCAGGGTCAGCTGTTATATAGATAGGGGCTTTTTTTACACCGCAGGCTTTGAAGTCCTCCCCTGATTCGTAGTCGCGAACCGTGATGATGTTGACGTGATTCACCACGCGTTTAATCATCGTGCGACTGAGCGATTTGAGGATGGGTCCAAACCCTTGCGCGTAAAAGACCACGGGTTTACCTAAAAGCTTGGCAATGGTGACGATGCCCAAATAGTAGAGGACACTGCGCGGACTGGTTACATCCTGCATCAGTGTACCTCCGCCCATCACCAGCATGTCACTTCGCGAAAGCTCGCGGACGATGGTTCCAAAGCTCCAGCGGTTATAGGCTTCAATCCCGAACAGTTCCGCAGTCCGATCAGGCTGATTGGACAAGACGGCCAGAGAGATATTTGGTTGTTCCCGCTTAAGAGAGCTGATGATGCCGTACAGGACCACATCGTCTCCGGCATTATTAAAGCCGTAGTACCCGGAGATGAGAATTCGCGACATGGAGTGAACCTTCTTTCTATATCAAACGTACAGGAAAAATACATTCTCAAGTATAATCGAGTAAACAAGGGGAAGTAAAGCAACCACAGTAGAAAACTTCACGCCCCAATTGTTTGGACAGATACAGTGGGTGCAGCACGGTTCGTAGGGTATAATGATGTTGTTCCGACTTACGAGAACATATAGAGGAAACCCATACCGAACATGCCGATGCCAAGAACGATAAGGGCAATCATGACGATGAAAAGTCCCTTGTTTTTGCGGCGACGGTAAAAAAATTCGTCAAACATGGTAAGCCTCCCTGCGGTTGTGATAGTCCATTCTATTATCATACCATGTTCTCTATCATCCTTGCCATCCACATATGAGTGAATAGATGTCCGCAAGAATAGGGGCGAATAACAGCAAAAGGGAAGGAGCATTTTTCATCATGGAAAGCATGTGGCTCAAATACACATTACTAGTGGAACCAGAGATTGAGGATTTGTTTGTGGCAGAGGTTTTGACCAGCTCCTACACGCTTGGCTGGATCGAACCGCAAATCGAAGTACTGACAACGGAAAATGGATATGATTATGCAGAAAATACGGAGGGTCCACTTGTTGGCTATTTGTTTGAACCCCAGCATGATCGTGAAGAGAAGCATGTATCCCTTCTGAAAACCTACATTCAGCGGTGGAATGGACAAGTCACTATAAAAGAAGTAGAACTCGTAGCGGAGGAAAATGATTCGTGGAAAGAGGAGTTCCGGGAAGTCAAAATAGGTGACTGGTGGGTGGCACCAACGTGGACGGACCCGGCAGCGTTGGAGTCGGCTCGGCATATCCTATGGATCGATCCAGGTGCAGCCTTCGGAACCGGCTATCATGGAACGACGCAGGATATTCTTTTGTTTTTGCAAGAAATGGATCTGGAGGGTAAGCAAGTCATTGATGTAGGAGCTGGCTCAGGAATTCTCTCTTTGTACTGCGCCTTGAATGGAGCGAAGCATCCTGTATGGGCAGTGGACATTAATCCGCAAAGCGAGTATCAGGTTCTCGTCAATGCGACCAATAACCATCTTCCTGACCGCGCTGTACAAGTCGTCATTGGGGATGCGAGCGAGGACGCAGTGAAGTCTCAATTGCCTGACCAAGCTGATGTCATTCTGGTCAACATCGGGGGCGATGAAAATGTCGCGATGCTTCCGATGATTACGGAGCGAATGGCACCTGAAGGAACGTTGATTCTCTCGGGAATTGTCGAATGGAATCGGGAAGCTGTCATCGCTACATTTGAACAGGCAGGCTTCCAAGTAGAAAAAGAAAGTCAACATGACGAATGGGTCACCGTTGTATTGAAAAACATCGCTTAGAACCGCCATGTAACTTCCGTGTGAGACAATACAGAAAATAAGGTACTCAATGGAGGGGAAAACAAATGGAGCAGGTTGTCATTGCTGCTGCTGGACGTACGCCAATCGGTACGTTTGGTGGCGTCTTGAAAGATGTAAGCGCTCGCAAGCTGGCGGAAACCGTCATTCGTGGCGTCATGGCTCGATCTGGCCTGGAAGCTTCTCAGATCAATGAAGTCATTTTAGGCAATTGCATTCAGCGCACAGACGAGCCAAACATAGCGCGAGTGGCAGCGCTGGACGCAGGGTTGGGGAAAGAAGTGACGGGCTTCACGATTCAACGTCAATGTGCTTCCGGCATGCAAGCGATTGTGAGCGGCGCTTCCCAAATCCTTTTAGGCGACAGTGAAATCGTCTTGGCAGGCGGTGTAGAGAGCATGAGCAACGCCCCGTATGTCCTGAAAAATGCGCGCTGGGGCAAACGATTGACACATGGGGAAATGACCGATGCGATGTGGGAGCTGTTAACAGATCCCCACCATCAAATCTTGATGGGCGAAACAGCAGAACGTCTGGTCGACCGTTATGGGATCACGCGTGAGGAGTCGGATGAAATTGCCTTGCGCAGTCAGCAAAATGCGATCCGCGCCATAGACAGCGGGGTGTTTGCCGAAGAAATCATCGGGGTCCCTATAAAAAAACGCACCGAAGAAATCATGGTTACGGAAGACGAATTCCCTCGCAGGGGAGTGACTCTGGAAAGTCTCGCGAAGCTAAGACCCAGTTTTCGTGACAACGGTACAGTGACGCCAGGCAATGCCTCCGGGCTCAACGATGGAGCGTCCGCAGCCGTTTTGATGAAAGAAGGAAAAGCGAGAGAGCTCGGGATTGAACCACTCGGTAAAATTGTCTCGTGGGCGGTAGCGGGGGTAGAACCCGATTTGATGGGATATGGACCCGTTCCAGCAGTGAAGCGAGCATTGGCAAAAGCTGGCTTGACGCTTGCGGATATCGAACTGATCGAAGTAAACGAAGCCTTTGCCGCGCAATACCTCGCCGTGGAAAAATTGCTGGAACTGCCGCGGGAAATAACGAATGTCAACGGAAGCGGCATCGCGCTGGGTCACCCTGTCGGTTCTACTGGCTGCCGGATTGTCATAACCTTGCTGCACGAGATGAAGCGGCGACAGCTGAAACGAGGCTTGGCTGCCCTTTGTGTTGGCGGCGGGATGGGTATGGCGATGGTTGTCGAACGCACATAGGTTTAAACGAAGTCTGCCCTGTTAAAAATGGAAGCAAAGGGGGAGGCTTTGTCATGTTTATATGGTCATTTTTCAAGCGACATGGAAAACAGATTGCGTTTCATACCTTATCCTGTTTGGCGATCGGGGCGTTGTTGCTGGTTGCCTACAGTGCCTATCAATACAAGCAAATGACAAATCAGTGGTATGCTCCGATTGATGGGGCCAATGGGAGCGCAAAACAGGCTGCTGCGTCCCTTCCTCCGCGTGATCTTTTGACAGGAACAGAACCATTGAAGCCTTTCGTCGCCCTGCTTCTTGGCGTGGATAGTCGAGACGGGGAAAGTGCACGTTCAGATACAATGATGCTTGCGGCGATTCATCCCGGAAAGCAATCCGTCTACCTTTTGGCGATTCCGCGTGACAGCTACATGGAGCTGCCGGGAAAAGGATACGACAAAGTGAACCATGCGATGGCTTTTGGTGGCCCAAAGCTGGTAAAAGAGTCGCTGGAGAAATTTTTACAAATAAAAATTGATCGGTATATCTCCGTAGATTTCGATGGCTTCCGTCAAATTGTAGACGAGCTGGGAGGTGTCACCGTCGATGTGAAGAAACGCATGAAGTACAGCGATCCGAGCGACGATACGTACATCGACATCCAACCAGGGCTGCAGACTTTATCAGGTGAGCAGGCATTGGATTACGCCCGTTATCGCAAAAGTGATCTAGGCAAGGAAGACAGTGATTACATGCGGATTGGCCGACAGCAAGAGATTCTCAAAGCGTTGGCTTCTAAAGGCACCTCGCTCCAATTTTATACCAAGGCATTTTCACTCATGGAAATACTGGGTCAGCACGTGAAAACGGACCTCACTGAGCAGGAAATCGCCTCTCTGTTATTGTCCTATGGCGATGGCACTCCGAACTCCATTCAAGCTGATACACTGGTCGGGCGGGATGAGCGCATTTGGCATAATGGAATCGTTGGCTGGTATCATCTCGTCCCCACAGATGAACGGGAAAGGGCACGCCAGCAAATGATCAAGGAAGTAACACCGTAAGTTACAAAGAGCAAGGGCAAAGGACACGGCGTTCATCATGGGCCGCGTCCTTTTTTCGTCGAAAGGTCTTGTCCCAGACGGAATGTACATGATTTTAGTTGGAAAATTGAATATGTTTCGAATACAATAGTCATTAGGAAGAGATTATGAATGTAGATCATAGGGAGAGGCAAGGCCATTTAAGGGATGGAGGGAATGACCATGTCAAATGCCAAGCCTTGGATTGCCAATTACCCGCCCGAAACTGCGCCGTCATTGGATTACCCCCGTGTTCCTTTGACGCATTTTCTGGAGCAGTCTGCAGCTATGTATCCAGACAGTAACGCGATCTATTTCATGGGAAAAAGCATTACGTATCGAGAGCTTTTGCAGTTGTCATATCAATTTGCCAATGCATTGATCAAGCGCGGTGTAAAGAAAGGGGACCGCGTGGCGATTATGCTGCCAAATACTCCACAAGCCGTCATCAGCTACTACGGGGCGCTTTTTGCAGGTGCCATCGTGGTCATGACCAACCCGCTGTATACTGAGCGAGAATTGATTCACCAAATGAACGATTCAGGCGCCGAGACCATCATCACACTGGATTTGTTGTACAAACGTGTTACCCAAGTCCGTGCATCTACCTCACTTCAACGAATCATCATCACAAGCATTGGCGATTTCCTTCCCTTATTGAAAAAATGGCTATATCCTTTCGTGCAAAAGAAACAAGGACAAAATCCACAGGTTACATACAGCGCAGATATTGAGCCTTTTCTATCCGTGTTAAAAGAAAGCGCTACCAAGCCTGTCGAAGTACCAGTCGATCCGACCCAGGACATCGCGCTCCTCCAGTATACAGGGGGGACAACAGGTGTTGCCAAAGGCGTCATGTTGACGCACGCCAATCTCATTGCGAATGCGGTCCAGTGCCAAGCGGTCCTTTACAAGCTGAAAAAGGGAAAGGAACGGATTTTGTGTGTGCTCCCATTGTTTCACGTGTATGGGATGACTACCGTGATGAACAAAGGCATTTGTATCGCAGCAGAAATTATTCTCGTTCCCAAATTCGACGTGAAGCAAATATTTGAAATGATCGACAAGCGCAAGCCTACTCTTTTCCCAGGGGCACCTACCATGTATATCGGTCTCATCAACCACCCGGACTTGAAAAAGCATGATCTCTCATCTATCGACGCATGTGTCAGTGGATCAGCGCCGTTGCCGATCGAAGTGAAGCTCAAATTTGAGGAGTTGACGGGGGGCAAGCTAGTCGAGGGTTATGGAATGACAGAGGCTTCTCCCGTAACACATTCCAACCCGATTTGGGAAAAAGGCATTACGGGAAGCATCGGAATGCCGTGGCCAGATACGGACTGCCGAATTGTGGATCCGGCAACAGGAGAAGAGATGCCCCAAGGCGAGGTCGGGGAGTTGGCCGTAAAAGGACCCCAAGTCATGCTCGGCTATTGGAATCGCCCAGAGGATACCGCTGCCGTATTAAGGGATGGCTGGTTTTTGACGGGAGATATGGGCTATATGGACGAAAACGGCTATTTTTATATCGTAGATCGCAAAAAAGACATGATTATAGCCGGTGGCTTCAATATTTATCCACGCGAAGTAGAAGAAGTGCTGTTTGAGCATCCCGCCATCCAGGAGGCAGCTGTCATCGGTGTCCCAGACCCGTACCGGGGCGAAACAGTCAAAGCATTCGTTGTTTTCAAGGATGGACAGATTGCAAGTGAAGAGGATCTGGAAGCGCATTGCAGACAGAGACTCGCCGCTTATAAGATTCCGAGACAATACGAGATTCGTACAGATTTGCCTAAAACCATGGTCGGAAAAGTATTGCGTCGCCAATTACAAGAAGAAGACAAGAAGAAAAGGGAAGCCCAGGAAGAAATCAAAACGAGCTAGTAGCTGATGTTTTGAGGCTTGCGATCCCAGGCGGAAAGCGGCCTTTTTTGCTGACCTCTTGCGATTGACAGAGGAGTGGCCCTGTATTACACTAATTATGAATGAGTGATCATTCATTTCGTCATCAATGTTAGTAAACATGGAGGTAGTTATGGCAAAGAAAACGGGGGAAAAGTATCAAGCCATTATTGATGCTGCTGTTCGAGTAATCGCCAGACAGGGCTATTACAGTGCCCAGGTATCGAAAATTGCGAAAGAGGCGAAGGTAGCAGACGGCACCATATACCTCTATTTTGAAAACAAGGATGATATTTTGATTTCACTGTTTAACGAAAAGATGGGCCAGTTTGTGGAGACAAACCGCAAACGCATTTCGGAAGCGACGACCATTGAGCAAAAGCTGTATGTACTCATCCATGCACACTTGAGCCAGCTATCCAATGACCATGATCTGGCAAAAGTGACGCAAATCGAGCTGCGCCAATCCAGTCCGGTCATTAGTGAAGGAATCGGCAACGTGATGAAGCAGTATTTTAACCTCATTGACGAAGTGATCGTAGAGGGTATGGAGCAGGGCGTATTCCGATCTGATCTCGAGGTGCGGATTACGCGCAAAATGATTTTTGGAACGCTGGACGAAGTGACGACATCTTGGGTGATGAAACAGTGCAAGTACGACCTTGTCTCTTATGTTGATTCCATTCATAACCTCTTCCTGCTTGGTATGAAGGGAAAAGAATGAAAAAGAAAAGCTTTTTTTGCATGAAAACGTTTGTTACAATGGAAACAGTAAGACTGAGCGATCGCTCGGAATGAAAGAATAGCTGTTTTTATATATGGGGAGAGTTTGGGGGGAGAGGAATGGCGTCGTATTGGAATGTAGAAATCGTTGATCGCGTTGCTACGGTTACGATTAGCAACCCGCCTGCTAACGCACTCAGTCAAGCAGTGCTCGGTCAATTGAGCGAACTTTTGGACCAGTGGGAAAATAACGATGAAATCAAAGCGATCGTTTTGACTGGCGAAGGTCGGTTTTTCATTGCAGGAGCGGACATCAAAGAATTTACCCAACTGAATCGGGACAATGCGGAAGAAATGGCGAAGAAGGGTCAAGCATTGTTTAATCGCTTGGAAACGTTCCCGAAGCCAATCATTGCAGCAATTAACGGCGCTTGCCTTGGTGGAGGATTGGAGCTTGCGTTGGCATGCCATATCCGCTTGGCAGCACCTGAAGCCAAGCTTGGGCTGCCTGAGCTGAATCTCGGACTCATTCCTGGCTACGGTGGGACGCAACGTCTACCGCGTCTGGTTGGTCGTGGCAAAGCGACACAGATGATTCTCACATCAGAGATGATCGGTGGCGAAGAAGCTTTGCGTATCGGTCTTGTGGAAGCGGTCTACCCCGTAGAACAGTTGCTTGCGGAAGCGCAAAAGCTGGCGGCTGTTTTCGCAAGTAAAAGCGCGATTACCCTGAAGCTTGCCCTGGCGTCCATCCATAACACAACGGAGCTGTCGCTGTCACAAGGCTTGGAGCAAGAAGCAAAGCTCTTTGGAGATGCTTTCGCGACGGAGGACGTAAAAGAAGGCGTGACTGCTTTTCTCGAAAAGCGCAAGCCGCAATTCGCAGATCGGTAGTTAAGCATATAGCTTCACAAGTATGAGGTACCACTAAGGAGGAGGCATCCTGATGAATATCGTGGTTGTGTTGAAACAGACGTTTGACACAGAAGAAAAAATCGTCATCCAAAACGGACAAATTTCCGAAGATGGCGTTGAATTCATCATTAATCCCTACGATGAGTACGCTGTAGAAGAGGCAATCAAGCTCAAGGAAGAGCGCGGCGGCGAAGTAACCGTGATCAGCGTCGGCCCAGACCGTGCCGAAAGTGCACTGCGCACTGCTTTGGCAATGGGCGCAGACAAAGCTGTTCTGGTGGATGACGAGTCTCTGTTCGGAGACGAATTCACGATCGCCAAAGTATTGGCGGCAGTAGCGAAAAAGATTGGCTTCGATATCATCATTGGTGGACAAATGGCTGTAGACTCCGGGGCTGGCCAAGGCGGTCCTCGTCTGGCAGAAGAACTGGGAATTAACCATGTATCGACTGCTGTGAAGCTAGAGGTGGACGGGACGAACGTACGCGTAGAGCGCGATGTAGAAGGGGACCTGGAAGTCGTGGAGACGAGCCTTCCTGTTTTGATTACGGCTCAGCAAGGACTCAACGAGCCACGCTATCCTTCTCTCCCAGGTATCATGAAAGCGAAGAAAAAACCATTGGATAGACTCGGCGCAGACGATTTGGGAATTACTGCTGATGAGGTAAAAGCAAAGACAGAAATCGTCGATCAGACATTGCCTCCGAAAAAGCAGGCGGGTCGCATTCTCTCTGGCGAATTGGCAGCTCAAACGTCGGAATTGGTGCAACTGTTGCGCAATGAAGCGAAAGTGATCTAAGCGAGAGGGAGAGGATATCCATGAAAAAAGTACTTGTATTGGCAGAAGTACGTGACGGACAACTTCGCAACGTGTCGCTGGAAGCATTGACTGCAGCACAAGCATTGGCTGAGGGCGGCGAAATTGTAGCAGGTGTATTCGGAGCAGATGCAGCAACGCATGCAGTGACATTGGGTCATCACGGTGCGAGCACGGTGTATACGGCTGATCATACAGCGTTGGCACAATACACGCCAGATGCGTATGTGCAGGCACTCACGCAGTTGATTGAGTTGGCTTCTCCAGATGCGGTTGTTTTGGGTCACACCGCGATCGGTCGTGACATCGCACCTCGCGTAGCAGCGAGACTTGGTTACGGTCTGGTTTCGGACGTAACAAGTGTAGAAGCAGGCCCAGTATTTGTTCGTCCGATCTATGCAGGAAAAGCTACGCAAACACGCAAATTCGTTGATGGAACAATCTTTATTACGATTCGTCCAAACAACATTGCCATCGGCGCTGCTGACCCAACGAAAACGGCAGTGGTGGTACCGGTTGAATTGGAAATCAAGGATTTGCGCACGATCGTAAAAGAAGTTGTAAGAAAAACAAGCGGCAAAGTAGACCTTTCCGAGGCAAAAGTCGTGATTTCCGGTGGGCGTGGCGTGAAGAGTGCAGAAGGCTTCCAGCCGTTGTACGATCTGGCGGAAGTGCTCGGTGCAGCTGTTGGTGCATCGCGTGGCGCTTGCGACGCTGACTATTGCGACTACTCCATGCAGATCGGACAGACAGGTAAGGTTGTTACACCTGATCTGTATATCGCATGCGGGATTTCGGGAGCGATTCAGCACTTGGCTGGTATGTCCAGCTCGAAGGTCATTGTTGCCATCAACAAAGATCCCGAAGCACCAATCTTCCAAGTGGCTGATTACGGTATCGTAGGTGACTTGTTCGAAGTACTGCCATTGCTGACGGCTGAGTTTAAAAAAGTGTTGGTATAACAGAAAGACGGTACAAGGCGCTCCTTTTGGGGCGCTTTTTTTGTCCGCAAGGCTTACTTTATGCTTTCCTTGCTTGGTATAATAGGTGATAAGGAGAGGTGATCGGGATGAGCGAGGAGCTTTTGCAACAACTGATACACATGGTGGCGGAGAATAACCGGTTGGTTAAAGAAACGCAGGGGGAGATACGCGAGTTTAAGAAAGAAATGCATGATTTTCGGGAAGAAATGTATGCGTTCCGTGATGAAATGTACGAATTCCGCGATGACGCTACGCGCCGATTAGACAGATTGGAACGCCAAAATAAACATATCGATGCAGACCTTGATCTGCTGCATCGGAAGGTTAGTGACCACGAACGGGAGATTAACCGGCTCAAACAAGTCGGGCAATAAGGTGCGGCTAGACTGGACAGACTATAGTGAGAAGTGCAGGGCAAAGTGTGGAGCGGCGTAGTCAATTTGTTGTTTGAATGATATACTGATAACCGTTAGGAACCTTTATTTAGTAATTGAAATTCAAGGAGGTAACTTCTATGGCAATTGTAAATGCTACCGACCAAAACTTTTCCCAGGAAGTAGAGCAAGGCGGTACGGTCCTGGTTGACTTCTGGGCTCCATGGTGCGGCCCTTGCAAAATGATCGCTCCTGTACTGGAGCAAATCGACGGTGAAGTGGGCTCCCAGCTCAAAATCGTCAAAGTAAACGTGGATGACAACCCAGATTCTGCTGGTCGTTTTGGCGTAATGTCCATCCCAACCCTGATCGTATTCAAAGACGGTCAACCAGTTGACAAAATAATCGGCTTCCAACCAAAAGAAGCGCTTATGGCAACTGTAGGGAAACATCTGTAAGAGCAATGCAATGACTGAAGCGGCATAGCAATGTGCCGCTTTTTTATTATGTTTGAATACTGGAATTCTGAGCGATCGTTTGTCAAAAAATTAAGTTTACTTGAACGAAAATAATTGCGTTTTTAGAATACTTTGATTAAACTTCATATATTCAATTTATTTCGAAAATAGAGGGGGCTTTTCTAATGAAGGGATTTCATTTGATGCGCTCGCTGGCGGCGATCTCGCTAGGGGCGGTATTGATGGTCGGATGTTCGAGCGGAGGAAATACAGCTGCTCCTGCAGCAGGAGAAGGTGGCTCTGGACAAGCAGCTAGCGCCGACGGACAAGAGATTCAAGCAAAAATCGGTGTCGTTGGTTTCCTTTCTGGATCTGGTGCAGCTTATGGAGAAGCGCAAAAAGCGGGATTGGAGCTGGCATTGGGCGAGTTGAATGAAGCGAACAAAGGCAAGCTCAAGATCGAACTGAAATTTGAAGACTCCGCCGGAGAAAAAGAAGGCGCGATTAATGCGGTAAATAAACTGATTAATCAGGATAATGTCGTGGCTATTATCGGACCGACACTTTCGGGAGAAATGTTTGCTGCGGGACCAGTTGCAAACGAGGCAGAGACTCCGATTTTTGGTATCTCCAACACGTCAGAAGGAATCAATGATATCGGGGAGTACGTGTTCCGCAATTCGTTGCCTGAATCCATTGCGATCCCGACAGCTATGAAAGCAGCGGTGGAGAAAAATGGGTTGAAAAAAGTGGCACTCATCCATGCATCCAACGATGATTTCTCCGTGAATGGCTATAAGGTCATGAAAGCAACCGCTGAAAAGCTGGGCTTGGAGATTACCGGTGAAGCAACTTTTGCAAATGGCGATGTAGACTTTTCAGCACAATTGACCAAGCTGAAGCAAACAAACCCAGACGCTTTGTTTGTGTCCGCTTTGTACAAAGAGGGCTCCATGGTTGTGAAAAAAGCGCGTGAGTTGGGCTTTGCAGGGACCATTCTTGGTGGAAATGGCTTTAATAATCCGAAAGTTTTTGAAATTGCAGGTCCAGCTGCTGAAGGCTTGATCGTTGCGACTCCATTCAGCCCTGAAAAGAAAGATGATAAAGTACAAGCCTTCGTAAAAGCATTCGAAGCCAAATACAACAAAAAGCCTGACCAGTTCGCTGCCCAAGCATACGATTCGCTGTACATCATGTCGCAGTCGCTGATTGCCGCAGGAAAAGCAGATCGCGAAGAGTTACGCGGACAATTGGCTCAGCTGAAAGACTTCACAGGTGTATCCGGCAAACTGTCTTTTGACGAGAAACGCAATCCGATTGGTGATGCGGTAGTCGTTGTCGCAAAAGAAGGCAAATTCGTCCCGTTTGAATAGGATCGAGCCCGGGGGTCGCTCCGGGCTTCTTTTTCTATCCGTTATTCTGTTATCTCGCTGGATCAGAAAGTACCAGATCATGTTCTTCGCTTGCTGATCCAGCGAGAATAACTCAATCATCGTTGGATGTTAACCACTTAACAGTGAGGTGAGGCATTTGTTTTGGCAGCAATTAGTGAACGGTTTGACAGTTGGTAGCACTTATTCATTGATCGCATTGGGCTATACGCTCATTTTTGGTGTCTTGGGAATCATTAATATGGCACACGGCCAAATTTTTATTTTTGGATCACTGGTTGGCTTAGTATTGATGACCAGTCTGAATATGCCTTTAGGGGTAGCGCTGATCGTAGCGGTCGTCATATCAGCCATTTTGGGTCTTGTGCTGGAGTATACAGCGCTTCGGCCACTTCGCAAAAAAAATGTTCCCCATTTGGCATCCTTGATCAGTACGATTGGATTTGCCATTTTAATGGAGGAAGCTATGCACAAGTTTTTCGGTGCTGACTCCCGTGCGTTTCCGCAATCCTTTGGGGACACCACTTTTGATCTGGGCATCATTCAAATTCGCAGTGTCGATCTCGTTATTTTGGGGATTTCTGTGTTGCTGATGTTCGTCCTGCATTTTTGGATTCAAAAAACGAAAATGGGAAAAGCCATTCGTGCGACGGCAGAAAATACAGATACCGCAAATATTTTGGGGATTAACACAAATATGGTCATTGTGGTGACCGTTATGCTTGCTTCGGCATTGGGAGGTGTCGCCGGCATATTGATCGGGATGGCGTACTCCGCTCTCATTCCGACGATGGGGATGACGCTTGGCTTCAAAGGTTTGGCCGTCTTGATTTTAGGCGGTGTAGGCAGTATTCCTGGAGCTATGGTGTGCGGCGTAATGCTTGGGATTATCGAGGTGTTTACCGTCGCGTACGGAGACTCTTCGTATCGGGACGCGGTTGCATTTGGCTTGATCATTCTCATTTTGCTTTTGAAGCCGGAAGGACTATTTGGACGCAAAGCGTAAGGGAGGTGCAGACATTGGACATTCTCAATCCATATAACTTACAAGTACTGACTTTTATCTTGTTAAACAGTATTTTGGCGATCAGTATTTACATTACGCTCTCGACGGGCCAGCTTTCCTTGGGACATGCGGGCTTTATGAGCATTGGTGCTTTTACAGCAAGTATTTTGACGAAGCAAGCGGACATGCCGCTGTTTATCGCCATCATAATCGGAGGACTGGTCGCAGGGCTGATTGCACTGTTGATCGGTGCTCCGACATTGAAGCTCCATGGCCTGTACCTGGCAATTGCTACGCTTGGCTTTGGTGAAGTGATTCGGGTTATTTTTCTCAATATGGAGATGACAAATGGCGCTCTTGGACTGACCGGACTTCAATCGATTGGCAATTACTTGTACGATTTTGAAAAAGCAATGGGGTTAAAAGCACAAACCTTTGGCATTTCGGTCATGCAAATGAAGTCATTATCGACCTTTGTGTTTATGCTGCTCCTGTTTGCCTTCGTTCTTTTCCTGACGCTGCGTCTGAACCGTTCACGTCTGGGGCGCGCTTTTGAAGCGATCAAAGCAGATGAAACGGCGGCACGAGCGATGGGATTGCAAGTCAATTATTATAAGATGCTTGCTTTTGTCATCGGATCAATTTTGGCTGGTGTATGTGGAGGATTGTTCGCCCACATCACGACGACCATTACGCCAGATGATTTTAACTACCATAAAGTAGTCGAAATTTTGTCCTATGCCGTTATTGGCGGCAGTGAAGTGGTTTGGGGGCCGCTATTCGGTGCCTTGGTTTTGACAGCACTGCCGGAGGTGCTGCGTGGTTTGGCCGAGTACAAAATGCTCATGTACGGTTTGATCATGGTCGGTGTAATGGCATTCCGTCCGCATGGCTTGATCGGTGCTGATACGTTCCAAAAGCTGTTCAAGCGTCGTCGGGGCAAGTCAGCGGACAAGGAAGCGAAGGGGGGAGTATAGGATGTTGCTGGAACTTGCGAACGTAGGAAAAAGCTTTGGCGGCATCACCGCTCTTCGTGACGTTTCTTTTACTGTCGGAGAGGGCGAAATTGTCGGCTTGATTGGTCCGAATGGTGCGGGGAAAACGACCATTTTCAATATGGCAACAGGCATATTTGAACCAACGACGGGTACTTTTTCTTTTGCCGGACAAAAACTAAACGGAATGGCGCCTAACAAAATTACCGAAATGGGGATTGCAAGGACGTTCCAAAATATTCGCTTATTCGGTCACATGAGTGCGCTGGACAACGTGAAGGTAGGATGTCATTCGCGCATGAAGGCAGGCTTCTGGGCTTCCCTTTTGAAAACACCGGGACAACGTGCGGAAGAAAAGGCGGTTACCAAAAAAGCAGAGGAGCTCCTCGAATTCGTAGGCTTGTCTGATATTGCTGATGTGCGCTCGGATACATTGGCTTACGGTCAACAACGGCGTCTGGAGATTGCACGAGCACTGGCAACTGAGCCAAAGCTTTTGCTTTTGGACGAGCCTGCTGCTGGAATGATCGAGACCGAGACGAAATCACTCATGGAGCTGGTTAAAAAAATTCGCGATGACGGGACGACTGTCCTGTTGGTCGAACACGATATGGGATTGGTCATGAACCTGTGTGAAAAGGTCGTATGTATCAACTTTGGGGTCAAAATTGCTGACGGCACCCCGGCAGAGGTACAAAACAATCCAGATGTGATTGAAGCCTACCTCGGCAAGGAGGACGAATAAGATGCTGAATATACAAAACTTGACGACCTCCTACGGTCAAATCAAGGCGATTCGTGGGATAACGCTGGAAGTGCCTGAGGGCAAAATCGTCTCGCTGATCGGGGCGAACGGAGCGGGCAAAACCACAACGATGCGTACGATCGCAGGTCAACTGAAGCCTGAAGCAGGGACGATTACGTTTTGTGGTCAACGCATAGAGGGTTCGAGACCCCATCAGATCGTGAAAGCCGGACTGGCGTTGGTTCCAGAAGGGCGTGCGATCCTCGGGAAGATGACCGTTCTGGAAAACCTGGAAATGGGTGCATTCCAACGCAACGATGCACAAGGCATCAAGGACGACATGGAAAAGATGATGATCTGGTTCCCCATTCTCAAGGAGCGTCTTGCTCAATTGGGAGGGACGATGTCTGGCGGTCAGCAGCAAATGCTAGCCATTGCTCGTGCATTGATGTCTCGCCCGAAGCTGCTGCTTTTGGACGAGCCGTCGATGGGCTTGGCTCCCATCGTGGTGGCAGACATTTTCAAGGTGATCAAAGAAATCAATGCAGAAGGTACGACCGTCCTTATCGTGGAGCAAAATGTCAAACAGGCCCTCAAAATCGCTGATTACGGGTATGTGCTGGAGGCAGGGCAAATCGTATTGGACGGCACAGGAGAAGCGTTATTAAACGACGAGCGTGTAAAAGAGGCATACTTGGGCGGTCGCAAGCACTAGGTCTGACTATAAAAAACTGTCGCCATGGAATGAGGCGGCAGTTTTTTTCGTATTCATTCCGTGGTACTATGAAGGGTAGAACGTATATTCTCTTATCATGCGAAAAAGGGAAGGAAGCCGGATACGATGCCAACCAAATTGACGAGAGAGCAAATGGAATATCTTGTTCATCAAGTACAGCGTTATTTTAAAGAAGAACGGTCAGAGACACTCGGCAATTTGGAGACGGAAGAGTTGATTGCCTTTTTTTCAAAAGAGCTTGGTCCCTTCTATTACAATCAAGGGGTGCAAGACAGCCGCAAGCTTCTGACGGAACGAATGAGTTCCTTAGAAGATGAACTGTATGTATTGGAAAAACCAATTCACAAGAACAAATAGATGAAAGACAGATATAGAACAAAGAGGAGGGAGCAGCCATGAACAGCTCCTTAAAAGATAAACTGGCCGTCCTGCCAGATAAGCCAGGCTGCTACCTGATGAAAAATGCGAGCGGGGAAATCATTTACGTAGGAAAAGCCAAGGTGCTAAAAAACCGCGTCCGCTCATATTTTACAGGCAGTCATAACGGGAAGACGCAGCTGTTGGTCAGTGAGATCGTGGATTTTGAGTACATTGTCGTATCCTCAGCGATTGAGGCACTGATCCTCGAGTGCAACCTGATCAAGGAGCACGACCCGCGATACAATGTCATGCTCCGCGACGACAAGACGTATCCGTACATCAAAATTACGAATGAGGCGCAGCCACGACTGGAGATTACCCGTAAGGTATTGAAAGATAAAGCCAAGTATTTCGGGCCATACCCGAATGCCGGAGACGCCTCCGAGGTGAAGAAGCTGCTGGATCGCCTCTATCCGTTGCGCAAATGCCGCAATATGCCCAAGCAGGTTTGTCTTTACTACCATTTGGGACAATGTCTTGCGCCATGTGTGTACGAGGTATCGGCAGAGGAAAATCAGCGTTTGGTGGATCAAATCAGCCGGTTCCTCGATGGTGGCCATGAGGAAATGAAGCAGACCCTCACGGAAAAAATGCTCCAAGCCGCAGAAAACATGGAATTCGAACGAGCCAAGGAATATCGCGATCAGATCAAGAGCATCGAAGCGGTGATGGAGAAACAGAAGATCACGTTCACCGATACGGTAGACCGCGACATTATTGGGTTTGCTGTGGAAAAAGGCTGGATGTGCATTCAGGTGTTCTATATGCGAAAAGGGAAGATGATCGAACGTCAAACGACTTCCTTTCCATACTATGGCAGCGAAACCGAAGACTTCATGTCTTATGTGAGCCAGTTCTACTACGACAAGCAAAATGCACTGCCAAAAGAAATTTTGCTCCCGCAAGAGAGTGAACCGGAGCTTTTGAGTGAATGGCTGGGCATCAAGGTCCATGCGCCGAAAAGAGGCAAAAAGCATGAGCTCGTAAAGATGGCTTCCGAGAACGCCCGCATTGCTTTGCAGGAGAAGTTCGCGCTGATGTCCAAGGACGATGCTCGTACGGTCCAAGCGGTGCACAATCTTGGTCACATTTTAGGGATTCCGGTTCCGCATCGAATTGAAGCGTTTGACAACTCCAACATTCAGGGAACAGAGCCTGTGTCTGCGATGATTGTCTTTACAGACGGGCGCCCTGATAAAAAGGAATACCGCAAATTCAAGATCAAGACCGTAGAGGGACCAGATGATTACGGCTCCATGCGCGAAGTTGTTCGCCGTCGTTACTCTCGCCTGCTAAAAGAAAACCAGTCCATGCCCGACCTGATTGTAATCGATGGTGGAAAAGGCCAAATCAGTGCGGCTATGGACGTTCTGGAAAACGAGCTGGGTCTCTATATTCCCGTCTGTGGACTCGCGAAGGACGAGAAGCACCGCACAGCTCAGCTCATGTATGGAGATCCGCCAGAGCCTGTGAATCTTAGACGTGACAGCTACGAATTTTATTTGTTGCAGCGCATCCAAGACGAGGTCCACCGTTTTGTTATTACGTTCCACAGACAATCCCGGACCAAAACGATGCTCTCGTCGCAGTTGGATGAGATCCCAGGTATCGGTGAAAAGCGGCGCAAGCTGTTGTTCTCTCATTTTGGCTCGTTGAAAAAAATGCGTGAGGCGACCGTCGAGGACTTCCGCCAATTAGGGATCGGCGACAAGCTGGCAAAAGAAATAATCGGGCATCTGCGCAAGCTGGACACATAGAAAATGTAACTTTTGAAACAACCTCTAAAAAGGAATTGATCCATTTTTAGACTCATGATATAATCCGATTCAAACAGAATAGTTAGCCTCACTTCCATTATGGAGTGAGGTAGAGGCGCGAAAACCAAGAGTACCACCCTGAGATCGGGTATCTGTGAAGGGGACGGGAAAGGGGAATTCGCCGAAGTGTGGAGGGAAACCCGCTTTTCTCCATGCTGGGTCTGCGTTGAACAAATGCAGGACTGTCATCTGCACAATGACCAATTGTCAGATGGAGAGCTATCTCACGGTGTGTCAATGTGAGTTTTGATGGTGTTTACTGTCAATCTTCGTTGTCCGCGTGTATTGGGAGGGAGGAACCGGTATGTCGAAACAGTAGGCAGCGGCAGGTCTTATTCCTTGTCGGTGCCTTTTTTGTAAAATAAAAATGCAAGACTTTTCCTTATAGAGAGAATAGTGAAAAACCATACAATAAGAGATAAATACCAACATTGGATATGAGAAAAAGGGAGAGAAGCCGCATGGGGTTGATCGTGCAAAAATACGGAGGCACCTCTGTAGGTACCATTGAGCGAATTTTACGAGTTGCTGATCGAATTATCAGCTACAAAGAAGAAGGGCATGATGTGGTAGTCGTTGTTTCTGCAATGGGCAAATCTACTGACGTGTTGGTAGACATGGCCAAGCAGATTAGCGCATACCCATCTGAGCGTGAAATGGATATGCTGCTGACCACGGGGGAGCAGGTATCGATCGCGCTTTTGTCGATGGCCTTGCATACCAAAGGCTACGATGCCATTTCTCTTACGGGCTGGCAGGCTGGAATCACTACGGAGGCGATTCACGGAAGAGCACGGATCAAGCAGATTGATCCAGAGCGGATTCAATCTGAGCTCGGCCGTGGTCGTGTGGTCATCGTGGCAGGATTCCAAGGGATCAGTGACGAAGGTGAAATTACAACGCTCGGCCGCGGTGGATCGGATACATCTGCGGTTACACTCGCAGCGAGCTTGAACGCTGAGAAATGCGAAATCTTTACGGACGTGTCCGGAGTGTACACAGCTGATCCGCGAGTGGTTCCAGCTGCAAGCAAGCTGGATACAATCTCGTATGATGAGATGCTGGAGCTGGCGAACCTCGGTGCAGGGGTTCTTCATCCTAGGTCAGTAGAGGCTGCGAAAAAATATAAAGTAAGGCTGGTCGTCCGCTCCAGCTTTACTGCCGAAGATGGTACGTACGTTGAGGAGGTTGCCAACATGGAAACAGGAAGAGTAGTAAGTGGAGTTGCACACGATGAAGATGTAGCCAAAATCACGGTTGTCGGCATGCCTGCCAGGGTCGGGACGCTCTCCCGTCTGTTCAATACGCTGGCGGACAATCAGGTGAACGTCGATATTATTATTCAAAGCTCTTATGATGCTACTGTTACGAATATTTCTTTTACCGTTGCAGCGGATGACCTGAAAAAAGCACTGGATACGCTGGACAGAAACAAAAACGAGCTGGGCTTTGAAAAAGTCGATTTCGAGGAAGATTTGACCAAAGTATCCATTGTCGGCTCTGGAATGATCAACAATCCAGGGGTAGCTGCCGAAATGTTCCGCGTTCTGGCAGAAAAAGAAATTTCTATTAAAATGGTATCTACGTCTGATATCAAGGTCTCCTGCGTCATTCCAGCAGCCTTGACGGAGCTGGCTGTTCGCAGTCTTCATTCGGCATATGGTCTGGATGTTGAGGAAACCGCGGTTGTGCACGGAGTATAAAAGATGGATGCTCCCTCTCCCTTTATAATAGGTAGAGGGGGCATTTTGTTCATGAAGCTACTTGTACAGAGATGCGTATGTCGGAAGAGCTTTCCATTTCGATTTTGCTGAACGCTTCTCTTTCTTTCCACTGCTCAATCATACCAGCGATGATCCCGGCTTCAAAGGAAAGACTGCATCCTAGTCTTTCTATAGACTGATAGCTAAAAATGGAATGAGTAAGTGAATAGACGATCGTTTGATTGGTCTCCTCCACGACGTCGAGCTGGCCTAACCCGAGCCGAATAAAAGGCATAATCGGGCCTGTTGCAGAGTGAATGGGGATTTGGCGGCCCATATTTTTTCCTATCCAATAGAGAATATGGTTTTCACTGTCGCCTAGCAGGGTACTAGTCAGCGTTTCGCGTAGAAGATGATAGCCAAGGTAGGGCATATTTATTCTTTCCGCATAGGGAATGGTCTCTGGCGGCAACAGTGCTGCAAGCTGATCCTTCTCTTTCATATGTGCTTCCCTCCTGTCTGTACTAGATTATGAGGAGGGACTCGCATTCATGACATCGTAATAGAAAAAATAGCTGGACTAAACAAAGTTATTCTATCAATGTATTTAGTACATTGATTGTCTTGACGCTCTGTGTCGACAAGAGTACAATTGGATTTGGTCAAAGTTTTGCCCAACTTTTTCTCGTATTTTGACACATTCCGACAAATTCATTTGATCTAGTGAACGCAGTCTTTTTGTGAACAGCGCCAAGATGCTGTACATAAAATGATCGTGGCGGTTTTGCTATGTCTAATGGGTGAGGCAATGGGTTAGGATATTGGGGAAAGGTCTATCAAAACGGTCGAAGCCGTTTTGGACCGCTTGCGGTGACGCTTGACGTTTTTCACAGAATTGAGAGTTACATACATTGAAAGGGGGACCATTGTATGGCGAAAGGCCATAGCTTTCTCAGTCACAAGCTCCACTCACTTCTTGGTTTGTTTCCGATCGGGCTCTTCCTGCTGTTTCACTTGACAGCCAACTACCAAGCGACCCGTGGAGCCGAAGCTTTTAATCAAACAGTTGGTTTGATTGAAAATGTTCCATTCGTATTGGTGCTTGAATTTGTTTTTATCTACCTCCCGATCCTGTTTCACGCTGTTTACGGTCTCTACATTGCGTTCCAAGCGAAGCAAAACGTAGGGAACTTCGGCTACTTCCGAAACCAAATGTTCTTGTGGCAACGTGTTACAGGAGTCATTACCCTCATTTTTATCGTTTGGCACGTTTGGGAAACCCGTATCCAAAAAGCATTGGGTGCACATGTGGATTATGACATGATGGCAAACATTTTGAGCAGTCCTGCAATGATCGTATTCTACACAATCGGGATTATTAGTACGACTTTCCACTTCTCCAACGGACTGTGGTCGTTCCTGGTTCACTGGGGAATTACAGTTGGGCCGCGTTCCCAGCGCATTGCAACATTCCTGACTTTGGGCGTATTCGTAGTTGTAACCTTCATCGGCTTGCGTGCGATGTCGGCTTTCATTTTGTAGGGATAGGGGGACAAAACTCATGGCAAAAGGTAAACTGATCATTGTCGGTGGAGGTTTGGCCGGCTTGATGGCTACCATCAAAGCAGCAGAAAAAGGCGTTCCCGTTCAGCTGTTCTCCCTGGTTCCGGTAAAACGTTCCCACTCTGTCTGTGCGCAGGGCGGTATTAACGGTGCGGTAAATACCAAAGGGGAAGGCGACTCCACATGGGAGCACTTCGACGATACAGTATATGGCGGAGACTTCTTGGCAAACCAACCGCCAGTTAAAGCAATGTGTGATGCAGCACCTGGCATCATCTATATGTTGGACCGTATGGGCGTTATGTTTAACCGTACGCCAGAAGGTCTGTTGGACTTCCGTCGTTTCGGGGGAACCAAGCATCACCGTACCGCTTTTGCGGGTGCGACAACTGGACAACAGCTCTTGTACGCATTGGACGAACAAGTACGCCGTTATGAAGCTGAAGGTCTGGTAACCAAGTACGAATATTGGGATTTCCTCGGAGCCGTTTTGGACGATACAGGAACCTGTCGCGGGATTACTGCACAAAACATGCGTTCCGGTGAAATTCAATCCTTCCGTGCGGATGCCGTTATTTTGGCAACAGGCGGACCTGGTATCATCTTCGGTAAATCGACGAACTCGATTATCAATACAGGTACAGCAGCGTCTGCGGCGTATCAACAAGGGGTTATCTACTCCAATGGTGAGATGATCCAAATTCACCCAACGGCAATCCCTGGCGACGACAAGCTGCGTCTGATGTCCGAGTCTGCTCGTGGTGAGGGTGGCCGTGTATGGACGTACAGAGACGGTAAGCCTTGGTACTTCCTGGAAGATAAATACCCTGCATACGGAAACCTGGTTCCGCGTGACATCGCGACTCGTGAAATCTTCTCCGTTTGCGTAGATATGAAGCTGGGTATCAACGGCGAAAACATGGTATACCTCGACCTGTCCCACAAAGATCCAAAAGAACTGGATGTAAAATTGGGCGGTATTATCGAGATTTACGAAAAATTCGTTGGGGATGACCCACGTAAAGTTCCAATGAAGATTTTCCCTGCGGTTCACTACTCCATGGGCGGTATGTGGGTAGACTACAACCAAATGACCAATATCCCTGGTTTGTTTGCAGCAGGTGAGTGCGATTACTCTCAGCACGGTGCAAACCGTTTGGGTGCGAACTCCCTCTTGTCGGCGATCTATGGCGGTATGGTAGCAGGTCCAAAAGCGATCGAGTACATCAAAGGCTTGAACAAATCCTCTGATGACCTGTCTTCCACGCTCTACGACGGCTTCACAAGCAAAGAGCAAGCGAAATACGACAGCATCCTGAAAATGGACGGAACAGAAAATGCTTACCTGATCCACAAGGAACTGGGTGAGTGGATGACTGACAACGTAACGGTAGTTCGTTACAACGACCGTCTGCAAAAAACGGATGATAAGATCGTAGAACTGATGGAACGCTACAAAAAGATCAACATCAACGATACGAATAAATGGAGCAACTCCGGTGCGGCGTTTACCCGTCATCTGTGGAACATGCTCGTACTGTCCCGCGCGATCACAATCGGTGCGCTCAAGCGCGACGAGAGCCGCGGTGCTCACTACAAGCCTGAATTCCCTGAGCGTGATGACGAGAACTTCATGAAGACGACAATGGCGAAGTACAATGCTGAAACGACTGCGCCTGAAATCTACTATGAAGACATCGACGTATCCCTGATTGCACCACGTAAACGTGACTATACGTCTGACAAGAAATAAGAGAGGAGGAAACTGATCATGGCAGAAAAATTGATTCATTTGATTATCACTCGTCAAGATAGCCCTGACAGCACTCCGTACAAGGAAGAGTTCAAAATCCCTTACCGTCCTGGTATGAACGTGATCAGTGCTTTGATGGAGATTCAACGTAATCCACTCAACGCACAAGGTCAAAAAACGTCTCCAGTAAACTGGGAATCGAACTGCTTGGAAGAAGTATGCGGTGCGTGCTCGATGGTTATTAACGGAAGACCGCGTCAAGCGTGCTCGGCACTGGTAGATAAACTGGAACAGCCGATTCGTCTTGAGCCAATGAGCACCTTCCCTGTACAGCGTGACTTGTCGATTGACCGCAGCCGCATGTTCGATGCGCTGAAACGCGTAAAAGCGTGGATTCCAATCGATGGTACGCATGATCTGGGACCAGGTCCTCGCATGCCTGAAGTGGAGCGTCAATGGGCGTACGAGCTTTCGAAGTGCATGACGTGCGGTGTTTGCTTGGAAGCTTGCCCGAACGTGAATGCGAAGTCTGACTTCATCGGTCCGTTCGCAATTTCGCAGGTCCGTCTGTTCAACCAGCATCCAACGGGTATGATGAACAAGCATGAGCGTCTGGAAGCTCTGATGGAAGATGGCGGTATCGGTGATTGCGGTAACTCGCAAAACTGCGTACAAGCATGTCCAAAAGGTATTCCGCTGACAACCTCGATCGCTCACATGAACAAAGAAACAACCAAACATGCAGTGAAGAAGTTCTTCTTCTCCTAATTGTTTGCAATAGAAAAGGCGTGCACCGGTTGATCCGGAATGCACGCCTTTTTTCAGTTTAGGAAAGGTACATGTCGCTGTAGTGGAGAGAAAAATATTTCCAGTCTAAGCTCCAGGCTCCGTCCTGCTGGGGGATAAGACTGTCCGCTCCGAA
>NZ_PXZL01000025.1 GCF_003013405.1 Brevibacillus formosus
TGGGGGTGGCGGGGGAAACAATGGGGGAGCCTCGAGCAGTTCATTTGATTTACAGTCCCCAATCAATATTTTACTGAATACCTTCCGTGATGCGGAAACACATAACAGACCCGCCTATCGTCAAAACAACATGTATGTAGATGTATTTAGTGATTCCTCAGGAATTGATATCGAAAAGTCATCTTCTTTTGCCATTATAAATGGTACTGTTTCACCCGGACTTCACGATACAAACATCATCATGTCCAGTCCAACTGAACCTGCCCCTTATCACGTAACCTCGTCTAGTGAAACGTCTGGTTACCCTGGATGGAAGGGAATCAACGGAAATGTAACTGATTACTATTATTCAGATGGAGCGACTCCTCCGGCAGAAGGTCATTGGTGGCAAATTGACTTTTTCGTCCCTAAAATTATTACTAAGCTCGCAATCCGAGCTCTTGGAATCTCAAGTGGGCAATACGGTCTTGCCACGTTTACTCTGCAAGGTTCACAAGATAATACGAATTGGACAGATTTATACGCAGGATCTCATGCAAACACAGGTTCAGAGTTAGAACACAGCTTTACGAATACCTCTGCATACCGCTTTTACCGCCTGGCCAAGCTTCGAAGTTATCTCAGAGCAAACCCGGTGACTTATACTGGTTGGAACGAGATTAAATTCTATGAAACTATTGACGCTGTTACTCTCGTGACTAAGCCAGTTAATGTTGGCAGCTCTCCAAATAAGATTATTACAACTGCGGAGTATACTGACGGGGTCACCTTCGACCTGACCCTTGATGGAACAACTTGGGTAAACAACATCGATTTAAACAAGCTGCTCGATACTTCTTCGCTAAAAGGTACAAACCTCCAATTACGAGCTAACATTCCAGCTACAGGCAGTTTAAAATCTTTGGGATTTACTTGGTATGACGATAGCATGCTTGTTGAGATGCCAGGTAAAGAAGGGGGAGGCGGGGATCGTAGCAGCACCAAACCGTTAGTTGACGTCGTCGCAGCTACTAATATTTTGCGTAATACTTATCGTACTTTGGAAGGTGCGAATCAGGGAACGTCGGTTTGGCATAATTTGTATGCAGATGCATTTGTAGATACGTCTGGAATTGATGCCTCTAAGTCCGAATCCTATCAAATTGGAAACGGAAAATTCACCAAATCAGCAGGCGCCGTTTATAGCTGGCAGACACTAGGTGTACAGACTGCTTCTTCTGTTGGAGATTACAACAATAACAATACTACCTATCGACCATTCAAAGCAAATGGCACCACATCAATCTATTCTGTTGAAAAAATCGCAGACGATAATGCCGCTGTATCTCCAGGCGGATATTCTGACTACTGGCTTCAGAGTGGTACTAGTGCTGACTTATTCATGAAATGGGCGACACCCATAGAAGTATCCAAAATTATTCTTTGGATGAACGGCAGTTATGGCGCGGATCACAACTATTGCGATCATCAAATTTTCGTCAAAAATCCTTCAACGGGTAAATGGGAGGCTGTTACTCCAAGGATTAATCTCGCTTCCAAGACCGATAAAGGAGTACATGGGGACGGTTCATGGCACTACCCTATCATCCTGGATTATCTCATTAATGAGGTCAAAGTAACGGTATGGAATAAAAGCACATACATGACCGTTACTGAAATACAAATACTGCAAGCATCTGACAAAAATCCTGTCATGGTTTCCAAACCGATTCCATTGGCAAAAGCTCCGACCCATCTGGTACTGGATGCAGAGTACGAGGGTAATCTCAGCATTGATTTGTCCCTCGATGGAGGAACCACGTTCACAGCTGGTGTTCCTTTAAATCAGCTAGTTGATTTAAGCACTTTCCTACCAGGTACGTCTCTTGTCATTCGAGCCAACCTTAGCGATAAAGCAGTACTCAATAGTATTGGCTGCATTTGGTATGACAAAGACACTCTCCCGACTTATACAGATACGGTAGGCGATAGCTCCGGAGGTAACGTACCTGGCAACGCTGTTTCAATGATTCAAGTAGAAAAGTATGGAGTTACCTCCTCTCCTACTTCTCCCTCAGAAGTAAATATCATCATCCCCTACACTTCTGACTTCAAATTACCCCCTATCGAGGTTTTGAAATTTGCCCCCGGTGAACACAATTACTCTCTCGAGATTGCATCCTTTTCTAGTAACGAGGCCTCTAACTTTGACCATGATAATTATATGGAACTGGATGGTACGTTAAGGCTTAAAACCGACTACTCAATTGAATTAACAGAAGCCGTAGTGCTCCCATCTGGTAATAGTGTGTACTTATTCCCCCTTGATGTGAATCAATTTTCGCATATAGAGAAAATCAAGTTGAATTGAATATGACTACGATTAGAGATCAAATTAGTATTACGAAAAGTTCAATGAATTGTTGAGGTGAAAAAAATGCCCATTCCAGCAACAACCGGACAATTAAGATCAAAAATTTCAGATATGCAGATCGGTGACTATGTAAAGTGCTGGTACTCGTTCCATAAAACCAGTGGAAGCTTGTCAGATAGTCCAGCAGGGATATTAGTTGGGTTAGGGACAGATACTTTCTCTACGGCTGGAGAAAAGCCAGTAACAGGAGAGTCTACTACTTACAGCTCCAAATTTTTTTATTTTGTGAAAGTTGCCAAAGGATTGCTAATCGCTGACAGGGTATGTCAACACTCTATCTCTTGGGATGTTCTGAATGCCGGGAAGGTGATACAAGGGAAGCCCTATTCGTTTAGTACAAGCTCGAATATCTCACAAGGCTGTGCTTCGAGTGAGAATATTTCAGGTACACTCCGTTCGCTCACAGGTGGAGTAGCCTATGCGAATGGTAGCGGAAGCATGTCTACAACTGACAAAGAAATTGGAGCTTGGCCCATTAACAATGAATGGGACAAATATATAGTGAATTTTCCTATTGGTAAGATTCAAACAGGTAAAACAATTGATGACGTATTTCATTTTCTAAGTACCTCTACTTGGTGTCAGGATACACCAAGCCTTTCAATGCCATCTGCTCCAAACACGGCGAGAGTAGGAAGAGGTCACTTAAAAGCAAAGGAATTTGGATATATTCCAAGTATTACTGTAACAGCTAATTTGGCATGCTTTCGCCCAGTATTCGAATATAAGGAGGTGTAGCGGATGGCTACAGTTGGACAACAGTTATCACAGCCAGAATCTGGATGGAAACGATATGATGATAATGTAGTTGGATTTAAATATACAGGTAGTGGTTGGACATTAGGCACTTCTTCAAATGGTTCTGTTAATGAATATAGACAAACACAGCATTTCACAAACGTAGTTGGCGATAAGGTGTCCTTCGAATTCTCAGGGACTAAACTAAGAGTGATTGCTCAAAGGAATACAAATCGTTCTACAGTCGTTGATATTGTACTAGATGGTGTAACATATACCTATTCTGAAAATGGCTCACTACAATCACAGACTTTATTGTTTGAAAAAACTGATTTGCCTAGTGGTGTCCACACTGTAGAGATTAAACATGGTACAGGAGGTTCGCAATATATCTCACTTGATGCAATAGATATTGATGATACGGGGTCTATTAAACTTCCTCCTGGCGTCCAGTTAACATCACCAGATCAAGGGTGGAAAAGATACGAGCCAAATGCTGGTTGTTTTAAAATGGATGGATCAGGCTGGGCTAGTAATAGTGGCTTTGACTACGGAACAGCTACATTCACTGGAGCAAAATTTTCATTCTTAGTAACAAACACGACAAGCGTCCGTGTATTGACTTATCCTGCCACAAACCGAGCTGATCAAAAAATTCGATTCAATGGTGGTGCGTATACGGAATATGATAACAATGCGCTTCCATCTGCTCCTAATATGCTCGCATTTGAAAGAATAGACCTTGATCCTAATCAAACCTATTTGATAGAGGTTGAGCCAGTTTCTGGATCAGGAGCATGGTTTGGAATTGATGCTATCGACATTATGACATCTGGGCGTATTTATCATCCCGATGAAGTGACTAATGTCAAAGATTTGAGTGTGGGGAAGCGAATTCGTTTTAACTATCTTGCATTCAATGCAGCATATGGAGTGTTCTCTCTTGGAGAAGAAGTAGGATCATTTTTGCCCATTGTTCCTGTTGCTAGTGCAAATGGTGATGGCTATTTTATTATGGTTGACACAACTTATAAGGGCGATAAGATTCTTATCGCTGACCGTAATACTCAAAACTTATCATGGGATGCCTTAAATACGGCAGGGGTTGCAAGTGGAAGTGGTCTTCCTATAAAAGGATTGCATACGATTCCGGCAATGTCTGGATATTCTTCCCCGACATGCACAGTTTCTGCTTCAACCGAATTTGATCAAACAAATCACAATGCATGGAAAGCATTTGATGTATCAAGCATATCCTATTGGACAAGTACTTCTGCAACCGCAACGACAGAGGAAGTCTTAAAGATTCAATATGTATCGCCAGTAAAGATAACCTCTTACCAATTGCATGCAAAATACGGCCCAAAGCAATGGGCGTTTGAAGCTTCTAATGATGGAATCGTTTGGGATATACTCCACAGTGGTGATGAGCAAACTGCCTGGAATGAAACAATAAAGACTTTTTCATTCAATAATGATAAGACTTATTCCCAGTATCGGATTAGAGTATTGGAACGACATGTGTGGAGCAGCACTTATTACTATGTTGGATTTTACACCGTTCAGTTGTTCACTTCCCCTGAGCAAGAAATGGCAATGCGACTGTTGACAGGCGGAGTTAGCGCAACAGACAAAGACAACGAATGGGATACGTACATTACCGATGACCAGATCTGGAATAATGTAAATCACGGTTCATGGACCAGTACTACTGATCCATCCAATTCAAAGGCCCGCGTGATACGAGGTTATAACGGTCTCAAAAACTGGACATCTGGTTCGACAGATCTTACAACACCAAGTCGAGGCTTCCGTCCAGTTCTTTTAATCGAGCCCCTCCACAATAATAGATTCCTCATACTAGACGGAACAGACGTGAAAACATACACTTCTTCCGGCTGGGAAACCGTTGGTGCTGCTCCCCCTACAGACGATATGTTTCTAAATAAAGGCATGCTCGACCTCTCTACATGCGCCCCATACTTGAAAGATTTAATAGACAAGTCCAACATCAAAATCCTTGTTTCGAAACCTAAAAGAGAACACACGGTTGCTCATCTTACTGGAGTTCCTGTACCAAGGATCGTAAAAATGAAGAATGATGTTAGCTTTCTCAGCACCTCAAAAATCAACTCTTTAACCTTATCAGGTACAGAGAAAGGCGTTTTAAGAGTAGCAATAAGTACGGACAGTGGAGCAACATGGGAAGCAAAACAAAAGGATGGCTCGTGGACAACAGTTGATGTTAATAACTCTAATGATTTCAAAGCAAAAGCGATGACAATAGACGATTTCAATAGTATCTCTGAATGGGACGGGAAGATTGGCCAAGCTAGAAACTTGCGATGTGCGTTCTACTTCGAACAGTCATCATCCACAGATGAAACAAGCCTAGACTCCCTTACCATGAATGTAGACTTACTAGATTCCTGGGACATGGCCATACCTGGAGTAGATTACAAATACGAGTATAACCGAAATACAAATCTGCGAGTCCTTTTACTCTCCGATGGAGATTACAAAATAAATGTAGGCTCTGGCGGTAGCAGTGGCTCCACGATCACTGAGGTAGATGGAGGTACATTCTAATGACAATACCAATCAAATTCAAACGAGGAAAAGAAACGAATTTACCTTCTTCAGCTCCTGCTGGGGAACCGCTTTTTACTACAGATACGCATAAACTATTTATTGGAACTGGTACTGGGATTATTAGTGTCGGGGCTGATCCAGCATTAAAAGACCGGATTGATTCGATAGAAAAGCAGCGAAGCACCATTACTTATACGCACCACGAGGATTTTAGCAACCGCTCCCGTATCGATTTTGATAAGACTACGGCGGCAGTTCGGACAAACGAAGTCAGAGTTGCCAAAACAGCTTCCTTTCAAGAGAGCTTTGAAAACACCAATTACTACGACAAAATCAACTCCAGTAACATCCTGTTCGATACTTCGACCCAAAAAGCAGCACTTGCCCCCGGAAATCTGGAAGGAATCCTCTATAGCAAACCGATCCCTGTTAAAAACTCCGATACCGTCACAATAAACGCCAATACTGTCCTTCCTTCTACAATGGCGTTTTCTCACTCGGAACGTCTAACCAACGATGATACTCGCTCCTATTTCCAACCAATTGCATTTACAGATCGAACGAATCGGACATGGCACGTCGCTTTCCTGAAAACGGAGGGAGTTTATTATCGGGTTGAAAATCCGGATGGATCGCTTGCTTTTGAAAAAATATCTCCTACTCCCTTCAGTTCTGATTTTGATCCTGCTTCCTCTTATGGAAGCTTTGTTTCTAATGTAAGTTTCGTGGTCGACTATAACAATCGAGTATGGCTGGGTGTGCCGACTAGCAAAAATAACTACAGTAGACACCTGTATCTTGGGTGCATTAATAGTGATGGTAGTTTTATTAAGGATTGGCGAATCATCAGTACCGCAGGTAGTGCAGATCTTTATTACAAGTCTTCGTCTCTTTGTGTAGATAAAAATAATCATATTTGGTTTGGTTGGACATATGGATCCATGAGCACATATGTCATAAAATTCGATAGTGAAATGAATATCTTAATACCGGCGTTTCCACTACCGGGAACGAATTCTTTCGCTTATGGACACTTGATCAGCCTTAACCTTTTTTATGACAATGCGCAAGAGGCAATTGTATCCATCCATCATACAGATAGCAAGAGTGGGGTCTACCTCACAAAGATAAGCCTAACGGGCGCTCCCATACAGACTATCAAGCAACTTACTATACAGCACTTCACTGACTCCTTAGCCACTTATTTTGACCCAGATACACGTAAAATTATTATTGCCGCCGTACGAAATGCCAGTCCTCGCTCCATTTATGTTTGTACAATAGACCCTGTTTCAGGTACCTTACTTCAAGCAAAAGCACTTACCCGAACTGCCGATCGTATCCATAGCTTAGTGAAAGACGGGAATACCTATCGCTTCACCTATGACACCCAATTGACTGGAAAAATCTGCTCCTTGTCTGTGAATGCAGATACACTAGAGATCGCCGATGATGAGACAATCGTGACGAATTTTAATGGCAGCCTCTCCTATGTCTATAAGGACTCCAATCAAAATATTCGCTGTGTTTACGCATCCACCGCCTATAGTAAAAATCTCACGATGATGCGTAGTAATTTTGTATCTACCCCCTCTTCAGTAACAATGGAAATTTCCCCAGACCATGGTGCACAGTGGTTACCCGCTCCAAATGGACAGGAGATAAAGTTTTCATCCCCAACCGATACGATAAACCTTAGGATAAAGCTTATAACGCCAACAGTAACCATGACCCCCGAGATAACAAAATTCAGCCTGACAATCGGAGGAGAATCAGGCACTCTTTCACAAGAATTCGTCAGTAATCGTCTGCCGTCTGTATCTCCCATTCTTAATGCAGTGTTAACAGCGGAAGAGGATCAGAAGCATGGTACAATCAGTTGGTTTATTACTAATGACGGGGGTTCTAATTGGCTTCCTGCAACACTAGGAGAACAGATTACCTTCCCTAATCCGATCAACTCGGACCTGAGAGTAAAGGCAATTCTTCATTCTCCTAGTGGAGTTCTGGATAGTCCAGCCATCCATAGCTTCACCGTCCTTTCCTCTAATCTTGTATCCGATTTTATAGGTAAAACAGGAACCAACCTAACCGCCACCATGTCCGCCGATCAAACCCTAACCGCAGCAGATACCTTCACCAAAATTAATTTCAATCAAACCACCCACGACGCCATCCAAGAATTCGATAAAAGCCAAAGCCGCTTTGTAGCAAAAGCACCAGGCGAATACTTAATCATCGGCTCGGCACGCATCAAAAGCCCAACCACTTCACCCAACGGACTGCATCTAGAAATCCGAATCAATGGTGAACTCCATAAAGTACTCAGCAGTATTGTCTCCTATTCCAACCATGCCTGGTGTTTAAACGGCTCAAGCATCGTCCAGCTAAAGCCCGGCGACTATGTAGAGCTTTTCGGCTACTCCTTTTTTGCCAATGGCGTCATAGAAGCCACCCCCGCTTATTCCTACTTCCAAATCAAGCAGTTGTGGTAGCATTTTCACCCAAAACACTGTGAGAATTTCCCCAAACTGTCTACTCTATATATAGACCTCACAAGAGAAAGCAGGTGAATAAACGGATGATCCAAACACTACTCAACTCTTCCACTCTCCCCTTGGTAGTATCCAGTGTGCTGACGGCAATCGTCACTTATCTGGTTGCTCGCCACAACAACAAGAAAGAGTTGATGATTACAGACAGGCAACAAATCTCGCAGGAGAACCAGCAAATTCGCCAGGAGCTTCGTCAGGAAATGGACAAGCTCCGGGAAGAACTCCATGTTTGGCGCAACCGTTGCATGGAGCTTGAAACCATCGTACAGGAGTGGCGAGATAAATACACGACGCTGGTAGTAGAGAGGCAACAGCTGGAGTTTCGTGTAAAAGAGCTGGAGACCGAACTCAAAACGTACATGCAAGCGAGGATTTCCTAGACGTTGCCGATCCAGCCGTACCTCCTCCACAAAGGGTCATCTACGAAGGTGACACCTACCTGCCTTGGGGCGAGATCTCGCCCCGCGAACTAACTCCCTTCCAAATGACGGCTGGATATTTTCCCCGAAGTACACCCCGCTCTACTTGCAAAAGGAGGAACAACCTTTGATTGACATTGACCAATTCATTCACAGCCTGAGTCTGCTTACTTTTATGGCGATCTTGATAGAAGCCGTAACCGAAATTTTAAAGAATGCCTTCCCCGTACTGAAAGACCGCTCCACTTACATCCTCTCCATCCTCATCGGCATTTCGCTCTCCCTCGCTTTTCAAGTCAACCCCTTTGGTCTTGAGGGCGGCGGCTACTACGTTTCTGCCGTGCTGGCTGGTATCCTCACCAGCCGCGGAGCGAACTACCTTAATAGCTTTGTGAAAAAGCTGAATACGTCTCCGAAACAATAACCTCTTCTTCCCCACACAAAAGCACCTGCCCCGATGTAATATCACACGCATCAAGGCAGGTGCTCTTTCTCTTTTTTCTCTCTATACTTCCTCTATCAACCGCGCCAACAGCGTAGCACGCGTCGATATTTCTCCCAGTTCAATCCATTCATCCGGCGAGTGGGCGTAGCCACCCTTTACACCAAGTCCATCCAGCGTCGGTACTCCGCAAGCAGCAGCAAAATTGCCATCGCTGACTCCACCTGTACCCGACTCTTCCAAAGCCATCCCTAGTTCATTGATGCTAATCGATTGTGCAAGGGAAAATAATTTGCCTGTCTCTTCGGTTCGCTCCATCGGCGGTCGGCGAATGCCACCCTTTACGCTGATGTTTGTACCGGCAAGCACTGGCGTGAGTTCGCTCATTACCTTCTCAATGCGTAGTGCCTCTTCCATCGAGATAAATCTCACGTCTACTTCTGCTTCTGCCGAGTCGGCTACGACATTGGAGCCAATCCCCCCCTTGATGACACCCACATTGACCGTCGTTCCCTTCTCGTAATCAGTCAAGGCATGTAGAAATTGCACCTGTCTCGCCAGCTCTTCAATAGCAGAGACACCTTTTTGATGATCGACGCCCGCGTGTGAGGAAATGCCACTGACTGACAAGGTAAAATGGGCGCTTCCCTTCCGCCATGTTTTGAGTGCGCCGCTCGGTTCGGTTGGCGGCTCCAACACAAAGCTTGCCACCGAACGCGCGGCTTCTTCTTCTACCAGTCGGCGAGAAGTCGGGCTGCCGATCTCCTCGTCACTGTTTAGCAGGAGCACGATTTTTTTATCTGCTGGCAGGCGATCCAGCTTCACCAATGCCCGCATGGCAAACATTGCTTGCAAAACGCCCGCTTTCATATCGTATACGCCCGGCCCGTACGCTTTCTCATCCCGGATCGCAAACGGTCGGCGAGCCGCCTCTCCTTCTAGCCATACGGTATCGTAATGGCCGATGATGAGGATTTGTTTTTCCCCGTTGCCTAGCGTACAACGCACCTGATCGCCATACGTCTTATTCGGGATCAGCTCTGCTACTCCCCCTGTCAGCCGTTGAAACTGCAGAGCGAACCAGCCCGCCATGCGGTCGCCCAGCTGTTTGTCACGAGAAGGCGAGTCCATGTTGACTGCCTCTTCGAGTAGTTGTAGATAGTGGGGCATATTTTCTTGTACATAAGTGTGGATTGACATAGTGCCTCTTCCTTAGTGAGATTGTGAATTGAGTCCGAACAGGCGCTCTAGTCCGTACACTTTTTCCAACAAGACGATGAACACCAGACTCAGCAGGATGACCACCGAGGATATCGAAGCCACCAACGGGTCAAGTGTTTCCTGCATATAGGTGAAAATCGCGAGTGGCAGCGTCGTCGTATCCGGTGCCACCAAGAATAAGGAAACCGTCACATTGTCAAACGACGTCAAGAACGAAAAGATCATCCCCGACACGATGGCCGGACGCAACAGTGGCAACGTAATATCCCAGAACACCCGAAACGGATGGGCACCCAGCATGTATCCCGCTTTTTCCAACGTATAATCGAACGAGCTAAGCCCTGTGAGCACCAGCCTAACGACATACGGAATCGAGATCAGCATGTGCGCCAGCAAAAGTCCTGTAAACGTCCCCGCGATACCAATTCGCGTGAAAAACAGCAGCGCGGAAATCCCTATAATGAGCGAAGGAACGGTAAGCGGTGAAAGCATCAGTGCGTTAATGATGCCGCTCCCACGGAACTTGTATTTGGACAGCGCGAATGCAGCCAATGTCCCTAAGAAAGTCGCCAAAATCGCCGTTACCGTAGCTAGCTTCAGACTAATCCACAGCGAATCGATGAACTCCGGCCGATCCAAAATCATTTCATACCACTGCCACGAAAACCCTTCGGGCGGAAAAGCGAGGTATCCGGCTGCCGTAAAGGAGCTCGGGATAATGACCAGAAACGGCAGATTGACCAAAACAAGCACAAAGAACGTGATGAGTCCGAGTACGTTTATTTTTTTCATGACGCAAACACCTCTTTATACCGCTTGGTTTCAATCAGCTTTGTATACAACGTCACCAATAGAATCGTGCTGCCCAAGAGCAGGAAGGCAAGTGCCGCACCCAAAGGCCAGTTCAGTGTCGCCATGATTTGCTCATAGGCAATGACAGGCAAGACCTTCACGGAAGTCCCGCCCATTAAGGCAGGTGTCACAAAGGCACTCATCGACAAGCTAAACACCAGTGTCGTACCAGCAATAATCCCCGGTAAGCACAAGGGCAGAGTCACACTGAAAAATGTACGTATACGGGAAGCTCCCAAAATCGATGCTGCCTTATTTAAGGACGGATCGATAGCATACAAGCTGGTTGCAATCGCCAGAACCATGTAGGCAATAAAGGAATCTGTCAGACCGATCACAATACCCAGCTCGTTGTACAGCAGTCGCAATGGTTGATCGATCAAACCCAGACTGGTCAACGTTTCATTGATCCATCCTTTTTCCCCCAAAACCACTACCCAACCGAAGTTTCGAATAACAACACTGATAAGATGAGGGGCCAGGATCAGCATCGTGACGATGCCACGCATTTTCCCTGTAGCCTGCGCCATGTACATCGCTACAGGAAACCCGAGCAAGAGGCTTACCAGAACCGTCCAGAGACTCACGCGAATCGTCCGCCAAAGAATCTCCAAGTAGTACGGATCTTGTATAAATAATGAATAATTGTGCAAAGAGAACGCCTGATTCTCATCCTGAAAGCTGAGCAAAAGCATCATCAGCATCGGGAGGATGAATACTCCTAGCAGCAAAATCATCGCAGGTGCTGTCAACAATGTTACCGAGAGACGCTTGCTCATCCGTCATCCCCTTCCTGCGGGCATGACCAATACGTCGTCCGCGTTCCATTGACAGTAAACCGTCTGGCCTTCTTGACGATCCACCGAACTATCGGTCATTTGGACTTTTACCGAGAGCGTATGCTCCCCGACCTTGACCTCACATTCTGTGTACGAGCCCAGGAAGGAGGCAAGCTGCAAATGTCCTTTTACCCGATTCGCTTCCTCACTGACCGCTGAATCGGTCAGCTTGATTTTCTCTGGTCGGATAAAAATGATCACTTTTTCATGAAGTGCCACGGTTCGCTGTTGCTTTGCCGCCTTCACGAGCATTCCACCTGTCGTCCGCAGCGTGAGTACATCCCCGTCTATTCCGATGACTTCCCCTTCCAGACGATTCGTCTTACCGATGAAGGTATGTACGAATTCGGAAGCGGGTTGATTGTATATCTCCAGCGGCGTACCGATTTGCTCCACGAATCCGTGATTCATGACCACGATGCGATCAGAGAGTGCTAACGCCTCTTCCTGGTCATGGGTAACGAAAATGGTCGTAACACCGATTTCGTGATGTAAGCGCTTTAACTCATCGCGCAGCTCTTCACGAAGTTTGGCATCCAAGTTACTGAGCGGCTCATCCAACAGCAAAAGTGACGGCTCGATAACGAGCGCACGTGCAATCGCAATCCGCTGACGTTGTCCGCCAGAGAGCTGTTTTGGGTAGCGGTCTGCTACGTTTGGCAGCTTGACCAGAGACAGTACACGATTCACGCGCTCTTGCATTTCTTGCTTGTTCACTTTGCGCAATTTCAAGCCATAAGCGATGTTTTCCGCCACAGTCATATGCGGGAACAGCGAGTACGTCTGAAACACCATGCCCAGCTCCCGTTTGTACGGAGGCACGCCATTCATTCGCTGTCCTTTGATCAAAAGGTCTCCGCCATCCGGGTCCAAAAATCCGGCAATCATATTCAAGGTCGTGGTCTTACCGCAACCAGATGGGCCGAGAAACGAGATGAATTCGCCTTGCTCCACCTGCAGGTTGAAGTTTTGAACCACGACATTGCTTTGAAATTTTTTCATGATGCCGCGCAGTTCAACGTCAATCACCTTGGTCACGTGAATACCTACTTTCCTGTTTTAGGTGCGATTTCTTTGTTAAAGCGATCCAGCCAAGCAGATGTTTCCTTGCTCACAACGCTATAGTCGAAGTTAACAACCTTTGTACGATCGAATTCCAATGTTTTCGCTACCTCGTCTGGCAGCTTCACAGATGTTGCCGGATTGTAGTACAGCTTCGTTGCGTACATCGTTTGAATTTCATCTGTCAAAAGGAAATCGACAAATGCTTTTGCCGCTTTTGGACTTTTCGAACCTTTTACCAGCGTAGCTACGTTCGGTACGATGTTTCCGCCCTCTTCAGGGAAAACGAACTCCAATGGTACGCCCGCTTCTTTTTGTGTCAAGCTGCGCGCCATTGTCCAAGTGGTGTAGGCTGCGCTCTTGTTTTGCAGATTTTGCTGGAGCTGTGCTGCACTCTTCGCAAAGGTCGGCATGTATCCTGCAATCGTTTCCATTTGTTTGAAGCCTTGTTCGATGTCTTTCTCAGACCCGCCATTTGCGTACGCCAGCATGATCATCGCTGAACGTCCGAAATTGCTCGCTACGTCTGTCATCGTGATGTAGCCTTTCACTTCAGGCTTGGCCAGGTCATTCCAGGACTTCGGTACAGGCAATCCTTTTTCTTTTACGAGGTCCGCATTGTAGGAAATCCCCATCGGCGTGAAGTTTACAACTACACCGCTATCCTCCGTCACACGCAAATCTTGCGGTACGTTTTTCATGTTCGGGATATCTGTTGCGGATACTGTTTCCCACAAGCCTTCTTGACGTCCCTTCTCTTGTTCGCCGCCTTCAACGATTGTCAGGTCGATTTGCGGAGCATTTTTCTGTGCCTTAACCTTTGCTACGATCTCCGTGGAAACACCAGAAACATAGGTCAGCTTTACATTCGGGTACTTCTCGTTAAACTTCTTGAACACTTCATCCTTCATCATCTTTTCAACGGTCGCACCGTTTCCTGCCACTACCAGTGTGTCTTCCAGCTGAGCTTGTGCCTCGGTGCCGCTATTGTTGCCAGCAGCCGGTGCAGGAGCAGATGTTTGCGGCGTGGAAGAGCCACATCCAGCCAGCAAGGAACCAGTCAAAGCGAAAATGGACAAGACGGATAATGCCTTTTTCTTCATGTAAGTTCGACCCCCGATTGTCTGTATTGTTCACGAATAGAGAACAACGTTTCCTATTAGAGAACGATAATGTTATACTAGCATAAAGATACTGACTATTCAAGGTAGTCATACTAGAAGCATCATTGCCCCAATTACAGGCTTGCCAGCATTCTTTCTAATGGTAAAATTACTTCAATCGAGACTCTTCTTTTAGAGGGGCTACTGTACGTTAAAGGAGACGTTTGTATGGACCAAGTATTGTCTTCTGTTCGAAATGGCTGTCGGCTGTTAAAAATATTTCTCGATTCACCAAAGGAACTCGGGGTAACGGAGCTCAGCAAAAAGCTCCAGCTGTCCAAGGGAGCTGTTCACAAGCTCCTGTCCACGTTAGAGTCTGAAGGCTTTATCCGCCAAAATGAAAAAACCAAGCAGTATACGCTTGGCTACACGCTTTTGGAGTTGGGCACTAAGGTGCTCACGAATCACGATATCGTTGATTTTTCCAAACCGTTCTTAGAACAGCTTGTCTCACGGACAAACGAATTGGCGGTCTTATGTGTACAAGATTCCAAGGACGCGATTTATGTAGCCAAAGAGGATTCGCTTCATCCCATTCGCTTTACCGTAGAATCCTTCCGGCGTTTTCCTCTTTACTCTACCTCCGCTGCAAGGGTTTTGCTTGCCTATCAGCCTGAGGAGTTTCAGGATGAGATTTTGCAGGAGCATCCGCTGAAAAGCTACACGCCTCATTCGTACACTTCAGTCGAGCAAATCAAAGAGGACTTGGTGACAATTCGCAAGCGGGGCTATGAAATTAGCTCGAATCGACGCAATACAGGCGTGACCGGAATCGCTGCCCCGATTTTTGATTCAACTGGACACGTAACTGCATCTGTCAGTGTCATCGGTCCCTCTGATCGCGTGATGCCGAAACAAGAAGAGATTTTACAAGAAACGCTAGCTACGGTACGTGCGATGTCGGCACAGCTAGGGTATCGAATGTCTTGAAATTAGTTTAGGATGTCATGAAAAAACCTCCTGTTGATCAGTCTGCTCTGTTGACAGGAGGTTTCTGTTTTTGCAATTTTTTCATCTTAAGGAGAAACGGTTTCGTTCGTTTTCCGTCCTACTAATGGTGAATCGTATTACGTGTAATCAGAAAGGAAATGACACCCTATGAGAAAAACATATTTGCTGCTTTCTTCTTTGTTATTCTGTGCTTTGTTTGTTACTGACGCTCATGCAGTTGCACCGCAAGGAACGGCCGCACCTGTCCCTCCCCAAGTATTCGTCCCAACAAGTAGCAAGGATAAACACGGAAATACCCTTGAAAAATCAATGGCCTATGTGAAAACGTTACAAGTGAAAAATGGAAAACTAATCGTCTCGCTTGATTATATTCAATGGTTTTTCGGTGAGGCAGCAGTAAAAGCTTATCGCCAAGATCATCCATTAGAAAAAGAAGACTATCCAATGCCATATTACATCCGTAATAGCAGTCCTAAAATTAGAACGTTTGAAATTTCTCCAAAAGCATCGTTTACTCTTCAAACCAATTCTACAAAAGGTGAGAATTTCCATTGGAATGAATCAGTAAACACCGATACTTTTAAAAAGTTTGTGCTATCCAAGGGAATTCCTTATCAGATACCGTTCCACGTTGAAGTAAAGAATGGAGTCATCACAAAAATTACAGAACAGTACATTCCTTAATTATTAGCAGCACTCCCTTTTTGGGATGCTGCTTTTCCTTCACCTGATCCCTTGGATTGGGTTTTTATTTTCCCATTCCCCCGCTATGCCTCGCCTATATCCTTACTCAAATAAGGCTCCCATACACGTTTTAACAGACGAATGCCAGCCTCAATCTCCTCGATGGTCTGCCCACCGAACCCAAACTGAAAAGCCGGCAGTCCATTTTCCTGCGGATGAATCCATTTATGTGCGGTTGGATAGACACGAACGCCTGATGCAGCCGCAATTTGCGTCAGCTGTTGCGGAGTGCTCTCACTTTTCACTTCTACCGTCACGGACAGCCCGGCATCCTGACCCTTGACCCGGATATAGGCTCCAAAGTGTTCCTGCAAGCACTGAAGCAGCGCCCCATGCTTTTTGCGGTAAAGCGTCCGCATCTTGCGAATATGCCGCTCCCAATCGCCATTTTTCATGAACAGGGCCAGCGTCTCCTGATGAATACGCGATGCCGACTGGTCAAAGTCAGCCAATTTCTCCTGATACACCGCCAATAACGTTTGCGGCAATACCATATAGCTCATCCGAATCGACGGCAGCAACGCCTTGGAAAACGTCCCCAAGTAAATGACACGCCCCTGTGTATCCAGCCCTTGAAGGGAAGGAATCGGCTTGCCATGATAGCGAAACTCACCATCGTAGTCATCCTCCATGATGTAGCTCCCCGTCTGATTCGCCCAATGCAGCAGCTTTAGCCGTTTGGCATACGGCATGACAATTCCGGAAGGGTCCTGATGAGACGGGGTGATATAAACCAGCTTGGCTCCACTCTCACTGAGCGCTTCCAAATCGATTCCATCTTCCGCCAGCTTGATCGGGCGCACATCATAGCCCAAATGGGAAAACACGGCACGAACACCGTGATAGCCCGGCTCCTCCATCGCAACAGCCTGTCCCTGTGTCCCGAACAAGAACCCCAATAGGCTGATCATCACCTGCGTCCCCGCACCGATCACAATTTGTTCCGGCGTAGCTTGTACACCCCGAGCTCGTCCGAGATAGCGCGCAAGCTCCTCCCGCAGCTGCGGCTCGCCTTGTCGGTCGCCGTAGTAGAGCACATGCTTATTTTCTTCCTGCATGCATTGGTTGGTGTACTTGCGCCAACGGTCAAAAGGAAAATGCTCGGCATCTACGCGCGCTTGGTGAAAATCATATTGGATCGGGACTGCTGAGTAGGTAGGCGGAGGTGTTTGGACGTAAGCCGTTTTAGCTGGTTGCTGCCCTTTCTCTGTAGATACAGGCACCGGCCCATCCCAATCCACATCGACCACATAAAATCCGCTACGCTCCCGACTCTCAATGTAGCCTTCTGCCATGAGCTGGTGATAGGCGCTCTCGACGGTCGTTTTACTCACCTGCAAAAATCCGCTCAATGCCCGAACAGAAGGCAGACGCGTCCCGGAGATCAAGCGCCTCCCTTGGATTTCTGTACAAAAATAGCAATAAAGCTGTAAATAGAGAGGCTCGCTCCCTTCTACAAAGCGGGGACTAATATCTAGCAAGCTACATCCTCCTCGCTGACCAAATGAAAAACCGACGGAGACAAAATCCCCATCGGTACTCACGTTTCTATTACGCTAATATTACGCCAAATACGCCTCTCTTACCTGCGGATTCATCAATAATGTCTGGGCGTCGTCTTGCAAAATAATTTCGCCTGTCTGAATCACATAACCGCGATGCGCGACAGACAGCGCTTGATTCGCATTTTGCTCGACCAAGAGAATCGTCATGCCTTCCTTGTTCAGCTCCGTAACAATGTCAAAAATCTGCTCCACCAAAATCGGCGCCAATCCCATCGACGGTTCATCGAGCATGAGAATTTTTGGCTTCATCATTAGTCCGCGAGCAATCGCCAGCATTTGCTGCTCTCCACCGGACATCGTGCCACCTTTTTGACTAATCCGTTCCTTCAGTCGTGGAAAGTAAGCAAAAGCACGCTCGATTCCTTCTTCAATCACCGTTTTATCCGATACACTGAAGGCACCCATCTCCAAATTTTCGCGTACGGTCAGCTTTGGGAAAATACGGCGGCCTTCCGGGACGTGAGCGATTCCTGCTAAGGCAATATCATGTGTGCGCATCTGCGTAATGTCTTTGCCATTAAAAATGACTTTTCCTTCTTTGGCGCGGGTCTGCCCACATATCGTTTTCAACGTGGTCGATTTACCTGCCCCGTTGGAACCGATCAGCGTCACTACTTCGCCCTCGTTTACCGTTATGCTCAATCCTTTTAATGCGTGGATGCCGCCGTAATACGTATGAACGTTAGTCAGCTCTAGCAATGCCATCGATTTTCCTCCTTCTACGACACGTCCGACGCACTTTTTCCGAGATAGGCCTCAATGACGTTAGGGTTGTTGCGGATTTGTTCGGGTGTTCCTTCTGCAATTTTTCTCCCGTAATCTAGCACATGAATGTATTCGCTGAGTCCCATGACCAGCTTCATATCATGCTCGATCAAGATAATCGTCAAATCGAGCTCCTTTTTCAGCCGGCGAATAAAATCTGTCATCTCAACCGTTTCGCGAGGGTTCATCCCTGCCGCCGGTTCATCGAGCAAAATAATTTGCGGATTGGTCGCCATCGCCCGTGCAATTTCCAATCGTCGTTGCAACCCGTAAGGCAGACTCCCAGCTGCCTCATTGGCAATATGCGCGATTCCGACATACTCCATGAGCTGATAAGCCTCGACGCGCGTCCGCTCTTCCTCCTGGCGTACACGTTTGGAGTTGAACAGGATTCCGAGAATTCCGGCCGACAAGCGACTATGCACACCTACCATGACATTTTCCAATGCCGTCATTTCCTTGAACAGACGAATGTTTTGAAAGGTGCGGGTGATACCGCGACTCGCGATCTGATCAGGACGAAGCTTCTTGATGCTTTTGCCATTCAGCAGAATTTCTCCCTCGTCTGGCTCGTAAAATCCGGTAATCATATTGAAAAAAGTCGTTTTTCCGGCTCCGTTTGGTCCGATTACCGCCGTAATGCTTCCTTTTTCAATGTCAATCGAGACGTCTTGATTGGCTACCAGGCCACCAAAGCGCTTCGTTAAATTTTTTGCCTCTAACAATGCCATGCTCATTTCCCTCCTCGTCCGCTATGACTGTTTTCCAGAAGTCAATTGGGACAGTCTGCCGAGAATCCCCAGCTTTTCTTTGCCAAACTCACTCTTTTTAATCGCATCGAGATCGTTTTTCTTCCGTTTGGCCGGAATCAATCCGTTAGGGCGATACAAGGCTACGAGAATGAGCATAATTCCGAAAATGAGTCGCTGGAACTTGGATGGGTCCAGCTGGTTCGGCAAACTGATGATCCCCGCATTTTGCAGACTGTGCAGGAAATTGGAGAACTCTTTTAAGAGCTGTACCTGAAGGATTGTGACAAAAGCGGCTCCAAGCACGACGCCTGGAATGCTGCCACTACCACCCAGAATAACCATGACCAATATCCCGATCGATTCCATCAGCGTAAAGGAAGTCGGATCGATAAACGTCTGCTTCGCCGCAAAGATAACACCGACGACACCAGCGAAGGAGGCACCCAATGCGAATGCAGCCAGCTTGGTATTCAACAAGGAAATCCCCATAGACTGGGCAGCCAGCTCATCCTCACGTACGGCAATCCATGCACGTCCCAAACGGGAATGCTCAAAGCGTATATTCGCCAAAACGATAAAGGCAATCACAAACAACACGATGAAGTAAAAGTAAAACGGCGTCCCCATCTTGATCCCAAATAGCTCAGGAGACGGAATAGGCGTAATTCCCTGCGGACCGTTGGTGATGTTGATGGGCTTGTCCAAGTTGTTGAAGACAATACGAATGATTTCACCGAAGCCCAAGGTCACGATCGCGAGGTAATCCCCTTTTACTCTGAGAACCGGCAATCCTAGCAATATTCCGAAAACAGCAGCCACAATCAAGCCGACTATGAGAAATGGCCAAAACCACTCACCGGAGAGTGGGAACAGATTCCCTGCGATAAACTCATTCGCTTGCGAGGTCGAGAAAATCGCGTACGCATAAGCCCCAGCAGCAAAAAACGCGACGTAACCCAAGTCAAGCAGACCAGCAAAGCCTACTACGATATTCAGGCCCAAAGCCATCGCTACGTAGATGCCTACCTGTGAAGCTACCTCCATGTAGTATCGGTTTTCACCGGCTACCAACGGAATGATCAGGAGGAGAACGATAGCGCCAATCGCCATTTTGATCGACTTGGAGGTATTGGTGTAATAGACAAGCACAATGGAAGAAAGAATGCCGAGAAACGCGATAACCGATTTATCCATAAGGTACAATGCGGCAGAAAAAGCGACAATCCAGATCAGCGTGAATACGAGCGGAATGCCTTTGAATGATTTCCAAGCGAGATTTGCCATTTATTTCACCTACACTTTCTCTTTTACAGCTTCGCCAAACAGTCCTTCCGGCTTGAAGAGAAGCACGAGAATTAAAATACTGAACGCAAACACGTCTTTGTACTCTGCACCAAAGGCTCCGTTGGTCAACGGCCCCATAAAGGCACCGGACAAGGATTCCAGAAGACCGAGGAGTACGCCACCGATCATCGCACCACGCAGGTTCCCAATCCCGCCGAGTACGGCAGCTGTAAATGCTTTTAGACCGAGGATAAAACCGATATACGGATCGATCGTCCCGTAGTTTTGCGCAAACAGAACGCCTGTCGCGCCACCCAGGCTGGAGCCAATCAAAAACGTAAGCATGATTACTTTGTTTACATTTATGGTCATCAGCGAAGCCGTACTCTGATCTTGTGCAACGGCGCGCATGGCGATTCCCCACTTTGTTTTATTCACAAACAACGTCAACCCAATCATCATGACGATCGCAATTACAATCACGATCAATCCTTTTGTTGGAATCGTAGCAATACTTCCTAATGGAATCGAGCCTGTAAAAAGAGCAGGACTATTCAGATAAAACTCATTACGAGCCAGTGCTTCCGTAAAACGTACGAGGTCTTGCAGCAAAAACGATACGCCAATCGCCGAAATCAACGGCACAAGACGAGGTGCTCCACGCAATGGTCGATAGGCAATCCTCTCAATCCCTACCCCCAAGGCTCCAGTTAATACCATGGCAATTATGAGTGTTATGAAAAGTGCGACAAATGGATTCATACCTTCAAGTGCCCCTAGTGCATCAGAGATCAATAATACCTCTGTACCAATAAAGGCTCCGACCATGAAAATGTCTCCATGGGCAAAGTTGATAATTTCCAAAATCCCGTAAACCATTGTGTAGCCTAAAGCCACGACTGCGTACATAAATCCAAGTGTCAATCCGTCAACCAACACCTGAGGCAAAATATTGATCATGCTTTCCCATCCCTCATTTCCCTTGTAGACTTGTACAAATTTTCTGCATTCGATTCGTTGACTGGACTTGTTTTCTCGTGGAAAAGGGGCCAACACCGGCGTGCAGCCCCCTATCCTGGTATGAGGCATGGGAGTGTGTGCGCGTTGTGTGGTGTGATTACTCGGCCTTGCCTACGAAAATGGATTTGTCCTTGTCAAACTTGTAAATGAATACATCTGCATTTGTGTTGTCACCTTTTTCATCAAAGGTAACCTTGGTGAATTGACCCTGAAAATCTTTGGTTTTGTGGACTGCATCGAGGACTTGCTCGCGGGTTGGTTTTTTGCCTCCGTTCGCTTTGGCAGCTTCCAAGACACCATTGAGGATGACGTTCATGGAGTCGAAACCATAGACGGAATAGGTTTCCAGAGGCTTGTTTGTGGCTTTCTTGTACTCTTCAGCCCATTTCTTGCCCTCTTCGGTTTGCGTTACGTCCCCTGCTACTGACGTAAAGACTACCCCTTCGACAGCATCACCGGCTATTTTTATCATATCAGAAGAATCCAAGCCGTCGCCACCCATAAAATAACCCTTAAATCCCTTTTCACGAGCTTGCTTGATCAAAATTCCACCTTCTGGATAAAGACCGCCGAAAAAGATGATGTCCGGGTTTTTCACCGTTACCTGGTTAAGCACCGCGCTGTAGTCCTTTTCGCCTTGAGTAATGCCCTCGAAGCCCAGGATTTGGACCCCGTCCTTTTCGAATTGCATCTTCACTTGATCGCTCAGACCTTGGCCGTATGCTGTCTTATCATGGATAATATAGGCCGTTTTTACACCAAGTGTATTTTTTGCATAAAGAGCAGCCTTTGGTCCTTGTGCGTCATCGCGTGCACAGATTCGATGGACGGTTTTCTTGCCTTCCTCCGTGAGCTTCACCCCTGTATTTGCCGGGGATACCATGACCAGCTTGCCTTCCTCGTACTTTACAGACGATGGAATTGCAACCCCTGTGTTATAATGCCCAACTACACCGTACACATCGGGATCAGAGATAAGCATCTCCGCATTGGATACCCCAATTTTCGGGTCGCCTTGATCGTCCTGAGGGAATAGCTGGAGATCAAAGCCAAGTGCTTTAAATTCTTCCTTGCGCTGTTCGAGAGCGTAACCAGCGCCTGTCTTAATCGCATCTCCGATAGCAGAATTGCTCCCGGACAGAGGGGATTGTGTGGCAATTTTGATGAGGCCACCCTCGGTCGTTCCTCCACCACTGTTGCCTGGAGCTGGCTGACTTTGCCCCCCGCTTGCGTTACTTCCGCCGCTTGAATTACTGTTTCCTGCGCAACCTGTTAATGCCATACTCGCAGCCAATACCGCAGATAAAACCCCGACATAAGAGTGCTTTTTCATTTAGAATGAATCCCCCTTTTATCATTCTTTGTTCTTGTTTCCCAGTCCATCTACCTTGCTAGCCAGGTTGCGACTTTCCAAAACGATGACTCTTCGGGGATAAAGATAGATAAGGCTTGGTTGTTTTTATTTTAAAATAAATCTGATAATTTACAAGAAGTAAAATATATTTTAAAAACATATATCATTGATTTACAAACAAAATAAAACACTCCCTCAAGGTAGAGGAAGTGCCGGAACGACGATCTGTCCACTCTTCACGTCGACAATGCCTGTTGCCGTTAGACGTGCATACGGCAAGTGGGTAGCTGTAAAAAACAAAAGCGAATAAATCGGATCGAGATGGACATGTCCTTTGGAACGGAGCTGATTTACCAAATTTTCACCCATGCTGATTACTTCCTCCATCGGTGCGGACGCGAATTTTCCAGCAAGAGGCAATGGGCATTCGCAGATGATTTTTCCTTCATCGATCAAGACGACCCCGCCTTTTATTTCCCGAATACGCTCCAGTGCTTGCGCCATCGCTTGGGGATCGCGTCCGATTACGATCCAATCGCCAGAAGCTGAATAGGTGCTGGCCAGCCCTTCGAGATGCTTACCGAAGCCGCGAAGCACTGCCATTGTTCGGTTGCCTCCAGTCGCATCAATAATGGCGATCAATGCCAACTGTGGATCATGCTGCAAGGATACGTATCCTTCCTGATCAACGGGCATGTCCTCTAGCGACAGCCGCGTGATCACGGCATTCAGCATCTGTAGCACAGGGGCCTTGCCGTCCTTATCTGGGCGCAAGCGGAACCAATCGGGCTGTGCTTGCTTTTTCAATGGATCTATCAAACGTAACGAAGCTTCCTCCCATTGTGGCTGAACGGTTGGGACGAGCAGGGTTCCTTTTTCTGCCACCCGTTGTCCATTCGCAATCACGATGGATGGAGTTGGTCGATCCTTTGCCGGCAACAACAGCATATCGGCGATTCGACCCGGCGCAATTCCTCCGATCTCCGCGTCCAGCCCATAATAGACAGCCGGGTTCAGTGTCGCCATGACATACGCTTCCTCTGGCGCCATCCCCGCTTCAATGGCAACACGGATCGTACTGTCCATGAACCCGTCTCGATGCATCGGCGGCGTGCTTCCATCCGATGTCAGCATCATCCGTGAAGACCACGGCACCCCCAACTCCAGCCAGCCCTTCACCAGTTCCGGCAGATCAGGGCGAATAGAGGAATGGCGCAGTGTCGCATACATGCCCAAACGGATACGCGACAGCAAATCGGCTGCATGAATGGCCTCATGACAAGCTGTTACGCCGGCTGCTGCGGCAATGTTCAATGTCTCGTAAGACGCCCCCGGATGATGCCCCTCCATCCTTTTGCCCAAGTCCCGCGAATGCTTCAAACCAAAAAGCAGCGTCTCATCCTCTTGTAAAACACCGCCCCAATTCGTCAACTCCCCGCCCTGGAGCACACGTGGATGCTCCAGCATTCGCGCCAAATTTTCCTTGGTGAACGACGGATGAGCTTTCCCTGTCTGCGGATCGAGTCTGCCCCAGAAAAATTGCTTCACAGGATGTGCTGCCAAAGAATCCATGATTGCTGCCGTTTGCGAAAAGGGCAGATGCATGAGCATTAATGTGTCCGACACCATCCCAGTCGTTCCCGTTTGCAAAGCAAAGTCAGCCAACGTGTAAGGGTTATACCATTGAAATGGATGCGCGTGAGGCTCGATGTAACCCGGCACCAGATATTGCCCAGCCGCCTCCATAATCACGGTCTGGTCATCGACCAGCGGCTCTTTTTCTCCTACATAAGCAATACGTTCTCCTGCCACTACGACGTGATGCTCTTGCCATTCTTTTGTGTACACATTCAGAACGCTTGCACCTTTTATCCAAAGGCTTGCCGGTGCCTGACGTCTGCTCACGCGAATCATGTTCAAGTAATCACGATCTGATATGGCTCGTACGCGCATCATTTCTTCTCTCCTTGCTGGTCTCCCGATGTTTTTTCAAAATGAACGACCGTTCATCACTCTCTACAGCTTCGCTGCCCATCATTCATTCCCCTGCAAGCTTGGTAATGGTAGTAACAATTCCCACGGGTGTCTTGTCGCCCATTATTACACACTAGGGAATAGACGTAATTGCGACAGGAGGACAACTCTCATGCATAAAAACGTAGGTAGAACTGATGCCTTGATTCGTATGACTGGTGGTCTGTTGGGCTTGGCGTACGGCATCGGAAGAATGAGTCGTCGCCCATACAACACTCCATGGCTGCTCATGGCTTTTTCAGCAATGAAAGTAGCAGAAGGAGCTACTCGCTTTTGTCCGATGTACGCAGCGATGGGCATCAATACGACAAAAGGGAATGGCATGCAAGGCATGATGGATCAGCTCAAGAAAAAAGGCGTGCAGATGGCGGTCAACCAGTTTACTCGCTCTATGAATATTGCGCCCATCAAAGACTCGAATAACAGCCAAGATGATGAGAGCAACACGCCAGCAACAACGAATAAGGCAAACATACAGTATTCTGCAAGCCCACAATTATCAGCGAGCCAGGTGAACCAACCAATCAACAATCAGCAAAATGCGAAGCTCACCCCCGAGGATCAGCTTCTCGAAAAGGCCGCAAGGGAGATCATTTCTTTTCGCTCCCAAGAAAATAACAACAGCAGCAATCCATACCCCACGTACACATAAGGAGAGGAGGCACCGCATATGCTTGTCGGCCCCCAGATGTATGAATGGATGTCCCATAACTTCTTTGTTATTGCCACAATCATTGGCGTCATCGGCGTAATGGGTTATTACTTCTTTCGCACCTCGCGAAAAAGAGGGAGATATCGTCAGTAAAGGAACAGCAACCAACCGCCTGTAATTGGGCGGTTTTTTCCATTTACAAAAATAATTGCTATACATATAATTGTCATTGCAAGTATTTTTGAACGAAAGAGGGTCATTCCCCTGATCGATCATTGGCAAAAAGAACCGGTTGGATTTCTCATCGGAAATACATACCGGAGAATGATTCATTATGTTTCCCATTTTTTAAAGGAGTTTGATTTGACCACGGAGCAGTTCGCCGTCCTTTATCGGCTACGAGAGGAAGAGGGCATCAATCAAAAAGAGCTGGCCCAGCGCTCTGCCAAGGATCAGCCTTCGATGACACGCATTTTAGACACACTCGCCAAAAAAGGCTTTATCGAAAAGACGTTGAGCGAACAGGACCGCCGCGCCTACATCATTACCCTTTCCCCGAAAGGACGGGAATGGATTGAGCAGGCTATTCCTGTAGAGGCTCAGGCCGTTGCAGACATTTTGGAGGGGATTTCTCCTGAAAAGCTGGCTTTCTTGCGAGAAATCTTGCTGGAGATTAACGAGAACATCAATAGAAAAACGACAGACTAGGAGTGACAGCATTGGGAGAGAGTAGAGAGAGACTGTGGACGAGAGATTTTGTCCTGTTAACTGTATGCAATTTGTTGTTGTTTCTTACCGTTCAAATGCAGACCCCTACCTTTCCTGCCTATGTGAAGGAAGCGTATCAGGCCAATGATTTTGTTGTCAGCCTGGTTATTAGCTTGTTTTCACTTGCAGCAGTGATCGCAAGGGTGTTTACCGGGGAAGCATTGAAAACGAAAAGCAGTAAGCTCTTGGCGATTGTAGCACTGGGATTCGTCGCGATTTTTAGCGCAGGCTATTACTGGGCGGGAAGCATTGTTTTCTTTCTTCTGCTGCGAATCTTGGTCGGCATTGGCTTTGGGATGGGCAGCACGACCTTTCCGACGATTGTCTCCAATGTGATTCCTGCTAGACGAATCGGTGAAGGCATGGGGTATTTCGGCTTATCGACCAGCTTGGCTATGGCACTCGGCCCGTTAATTGGACTTGGAGTGTTAAATGGGTTTGGGTTCGGATCGATGCTCATGGTTCTCGTATTGTTAGTTGCTATTATTTTTCCGTTGATGCATTTTATCCGTGCCTACAATCAGCTTCCTGTGTCGTCCAGGAACGCACAAGCTGTCACAGGCATTCGCCGATTTTATGATAAAAAGCTGCTGCTTCCAGCTGGACTGAATTTTTGTTTGTCCATTACGTATGGCGGCATTCTCAGCTTTTTGGCCTTGTACGGAAAAGAAGCCCACATTGAGAATGTCGGCTGGTTTTTCCTTACGAACGCACTGGCGATGGTGTTGATTCGTCCGTTTTCCGGCAAGCTGTATGATCGCAAAGGACACATTGCTGTCCTGCCTCCGGGTGCGATTTTCGTCGGGGTCAGCCTCTTGCTCCTGTCCCTGACAACGACAGAGTCCTTGCTTCTCGTCTCCGCTGCCTTCTACGGGCTTGGCTATGGCATGATTCAGCCATCTATCCAGGCGTGGATGGTGAAGGTCGTCACACCCGAGCAACGCGGCATGGCGAATGGACTGTTCTTTAATTCCATCGATCTGGGAATCGCGGTCGGCTCTATGCTCCTCGGCGTCATCGCGACACATTCGAGCTACTCTGTCATGTACCGCTGGTCGGCGGCTTGCTTGCTGCTGTTTCTCATTGTTTATCTCCTTTCGCAGGTGGCTGCGGCCAAAGCGAAAAAAGCGGGGCTGGCGAGTGAGAATGTCGGTCTGTAGAACATCTCGCCCGCGGTATGACGGAATGCTTCATTGGTTTACTTGGCGTGTTGCTCACGAGTATATTGGCTCTCTCATGACCTTCAACTATGGTTTTACTTCTTGCATACTCTGACCGATTTCTATACGTTCGATTCCCCAATTGAGGATTGAATTTTTTTGTAGTGTAAAAACCATATTTCCACCGTATATTTTGTTTACAGAATTATCTCCTTTATAACTTACTACTTGAAAGTCGGCAATTACCTGACTCTGGTTATTTGAAGTCACTATTTCTCTATATTTTACCTCAGGTGTCCCAAGTTGATTGTCCTTAACAAATGAGAAAAATGAGTCGATCTTCGCAATATCTTCAGGTTTAATATTCACATTTTGTTTAGAACCAATTTGAACGCTTTCGATTGTAGTTTCTACAACCTGGATTGGAGACTGATAAAAGAAAAAAATCACAAGAAAAGCAAGTAAAATTGCAATACTTATTGTATACGCTGTGCGCTTGCCCATAAGTTGCACCTCACAATCTTTTAATAGAAAGAGAGCCCTAAAAATTTAGAGCTCTCTATAGACCTAATAGTTCATCCTTCCTTTTGCTTTCCAATCAGATCGATAATTCTCGGTTCTATAAAAGTCTCGTGCAGGAGTAGTACCATTTGGATTTAGAGAGTACTGATACAAAGCAACGTCTTGAATTCTTGTGTTGTTATTAAAATCAGATGTTGTTGCCCAAGAGAACGGCAAGTACCCTTGATCGTCTGGGTAATACCAAGCTGTACTAGCATTTTTTACTGTGTTATTCGCATTGTAACTTAATTGATCATGTTTCCAATACCACTCTCTTTGGTAAGTATCATAATAGGTTTGCCACTTATTCTTATGATACACTTGACCCAATTTATGAACGATTCGATAAGCCGAAACAGCATCACCTTTTCCTTGCAAAGAATTTTGCAGGTCAGTAAGCACTAACCCCGTAAAGTAACCTGCAATTGGATTAGAAACTGCGTACCCAGAGGTTATATCAAATGCTTTACGATAGTATTCTGCACTAAATGCAGTCCACACGTTTTTGGTACTTGAGTCGAACTTAGAACCGGTCAGTAACTTTTCGAATGTCACATCAATTCGAACATCTCCTTCAGTAGGAGTTACTCCAAGTGGTTCTATCATTCCTTCTTGAGATTGACTAAGAGCTTTGGTTTCATCAATTAGACTTTGAACTTCCTTAGCTTCTTTTGAATTCTTAAAGTTTACACTGTAGTATGTAACTATATGGTAGTTCCCTTTTGCGTCTTCATATTCCTCTTTCTTTATTTCAGTGAGATCCTTAACAATATTTCCTGCGTGAGACTGATCTTCTGGCATTCCTTCCCCAATTTTATCGTAATAATTAGCGATTTCTTTGTCTGTCAATTCGACCTGATAAACTCCCGGTTCTACTTCAATTGATCTGTCGTTTTTTTGATTACCATCTTTACCTTCAACTGACATTGCTGTCGTTGATGCTAATGCTATTGTTAATAGAAATACAGATAGCTTTTTAAGCATTTTTTCCCTCCAATCATTGAGCATGAAATCCTTAACCACTGCCTTCGTCATATGATCCTTCCCAAAACACAGATCCTGTTCACTACCACCTGCTTTCATCTGCACTATTGAAATATTAACTCGTCAGAAATTTAAAATAGTTACAAATGATTAACATTTTACATATCAGATAATTATTTCCATAATCTATGATTAGTTCTCCTGTGTAAATGTAGTGTGGTAACTTCATTTTATCTGTCTCAAAAAAAACTGTTCCATTGGCGGATATTTCCACCAGCGGAACAGTTTCTTTTGCCTTTACGACTTCTGCTGATACTTCATCGCTCGTGCCGCAATATCCGTGCGATACTGCGCTCCATCAAACGAGATCCCTTGCACCTTCGCGTACGCTGTCTCACGTGCTTGCGCCAAATCCGCTCCTGTTGCCACGACGCCAAGCACACGGCCACCGCTCGTAACGATTCCTTCCTCGGTTTCCTTCGTACCTGCGTGAAACACCGTAGCTCCCTCGTTTGCCTGACCCAGTCCATGAATCAACGCGCCCTTTGGATATTCTCCCGGATAACCCGGCGCTGCCATGACGACACAGACAGCACTTCCTTTTTGCCATGTCACATCGACTGCATCGAGCTCGCCATTGATTGTTCCGACAAAAATATCGAGCAAATCTGTTTCGAGCAATGGCAAGAGCACCTGTGTCTCTGGATCGCCAAAACGCGCATTGAACTCCACGACTTTTGGACCTTGCTCTGTAATCATCAGACCTGTGTAGAGAATGCCTTTGAACGGAATGCCATCCTTGGCCATCCCTGACGCCATCGGCTGGACAATCGTTTTGACGATCTCGTCCACCAGTTCAGCAGACATTTGCGGTACCGGGGCGTATGTTCCCATGCCGCCTGTATTCGGGCCGCGGTCATCATTGAAGATTCGCTTATGATCCTGAGAAGTAATCATCGGCTTAACTGTCTCTCCATCGACGAAAGACAGCAGCGACAGCTCTTCGCCGAACATGCACTCCTCAATGACCACGCGCGCGCCCGCTTCACCAAAGACGCTTTCCTGCATGATCTGACGGAGTGCCTCTTCTGCTTCTTCCACCGTCTCTGCGACAACGACCCCTTTCCCCGCTGCCAAGCCATCCGCTTTGACGACGATAGGAGCCCCCTGTTCTCTCACGTACGCACTCGCCGATTCGTAATCCAGGAACGATTCATAGGCCGACGTTGGAATATCGTAGCGTTTCATTAAACTTTTCGCAAAAGACTTGCTTCCCTCGATCATTGCCGCTTTTTGGTTCGGGCCATAGATCGGCAGATTGCGCTCCTGGAAAAAGTCCACAATCCCCGCCAGCAAAGGATCTTCCGGGCCAACGACAGTCAGATCAATTCCCTCATCCTTGACGAATTGAACCAGTGCAGCAAAATCATGGACGCCGATCGGTACGTTTTGCGCGATTTGGGCGGTGCCCCCATTTCCTGGTGCACAGTATACCTTTGTCACTTTAGAACTCTGCAACAGCTTCCAGGCAATCGTGTGTTCTCGACCGCCGCCACCGACCACTAATATTTTCATTGTATTTCCTCCTGTGTGAGAGGTAATCCACTCTTTCATACGTCTTAAAAAAGCGAAAGTTACTCCCGAATAGCCTCTTTTAGTGCTTGAAATGACGCGTGCCGGTAAAGATCATCGCAATGCCCGCTCGGTTGCATGCATCAATCGATTCTTGGTCGCGAATAGAGCCACCTGGCTGGATGATAGCCGTAATCCCTGCTTTGGCTGCCGCCTCCACGGTATCTCCCATCGGGAAAAACGCATCCGAGGCCATAACTGCGCCACTTGCCAATGCACCTGCTTGTTCGATGGCGATTTTCGCTGCCCCAACGCGGTTCATCTGGCCTGCACCCACGCCGATGGTCATATTGTCTTTTGCCAAGAGAATCGCATTTGATTTGACGTGCTTGACGACCTTCCACGCAAATTTCAGCTGTGCCAGTTCCTCTTCCGAAGGCTTGCGGTCTGTGACCACTTGAATCTCGCTTTCTTCGATCTGCTTGTAGTCGAAGTCTTGAATGAGTGCCCCGCCTGCAACAGGAGCCACGCGGAACAGATTGTCCACTTTTTTGGCTGGTTCATTCAGCGCAGGAATACGCAAGAGACGCAGGTTCTTTTTCTCAGCCAGAACAGCCAACGCCTCGTCGGTGAAGTCTGGTGCGATAATAATTTCCAAGAAGATCTCTTTCATCGCAAGTGCGGTGTCACGGTCAATCGGGCGGTTTGCTGCTACGATCCCACCGAAAATAGAGACAGGGTCTGCTTCGTACGCTTTTTGGTAAGCGGCGCGAATATCAGTGCCGATCCCTACTCCACAAGGGTTGGAGTGCTTGATCGCAACGACAGCAGGTTCAGCGAATTCGCGTACAATCGCCAACGCTGCGTCTGCGTCATTGATATTGTTATAAGAAAGCTCTTTTCCTTGCAGTTGACTCGCGTTCCCGATGCTCAACTGATCGGACAACGGCTCACGGTAAAATGCCGCACGTTGATGTGGATTTTCTCCATAGCGTAAATCCTGTGCTTTCTCGTAAGTCACCGTGTAGCTCTCAGGCAGCAGTTCGCCTACCTGCTCACTCAAATAGCGAGAGATCAAGGCATCATAGGCAGCTGTATGACGGAAAACTTTTGCAGCCAGCTTGCGGCGGGTTTCTAGCGTAGTATCGCCATTTGCTTCAATTTCTTTTGCTACTTTTTCATAATCGGCTGCATCGACTACTACACTGACGAATGCGTGATTTTTCGCAGCAGAACGCAGCATCGTTGGTCCACCAATATCAATATTCTCAATGGCATCTTCATATGTCACGTCTGGCTTCGCTATTGTTTCCTTGAAAGGATAAAGGTTCACAACAACCAGATCAATGGTCTCAATCCCAAGGTCTTTTAGTTGCTGCACATGTGCTTCACTGTCCCTTACAGCCAAGAGGCCGCTGTGGATATTGGGATGCAACGTTTTGACGCGACCGTCCAATATTTCTGGAAATCCAGTCACTTCAGAAATGCCAATGACGGGAACTCCCTCTGCTTTTAAAAGAGAAGCCGTACCCCCGGTAGAAATGATCTGTACCCCGGCGGCTGCCAATCGACGGGCAAACGGAATCAATCCTGTCTTGTCAGAAACGCTGATCAACGCTTTTTTCACACTCACGGATAGAACCTCCTGAATTTTAGTGAAAACATGAGTAACTATTGACCAAAACACGAACAATACTTACTTATTATAAAATAATTGTACGCTATTATCAACAACTTCATTAGGAAAACAAACGCAGCCGCCCATGCCTGTTCGGCACTTGCGACTGCATCACCTGCATTTGCTTTGATGAAGTTATCTTTTTTTCTTGCCTTTGCCTGATAGCTTTTTGATGCGATCTGACAGTAAGACTGTTTTGCTTTTGGCAGTCGCCCTGATTGGCTTGATCGGCTTCTTCGACTTGCGGCTCTTCGCCTTTACTTCTTTGGGCATTAAGTTCCCTAGCTCTTCCATGGAGATGGATTGGCCGTCTTTTACACGATCTCTGACGCGCTCTTTTGTTTCCTCTGGCACTTCGAATCCCATATTTCCCAGCTCATCGAGCAGCGCATCTACATTGGCTCCGCCCTTCGGCATTTTTTCCGCTAGCTTCATAATATCGTTAAGCGTCCATTGCCGCCCTGTTTTTTGGCTTAGCTTATCGAGCAAGTTCGAAACAAAATCTCCGCTCAAGTCGGCCCCTCCCTTTGTGGGAATATCCCTCTCTTACTGTATGTCAAAAGAGTTGATTTGGTTTGTCATGATTCGCGGAAGAAGAATAGCAGCAAAATAGGGTGAGTGGGTCATAGTTAGAAGCCGACACCGTACGAAAGGACATGAATAACATGCATGTAGGACGAGAAAACATGATTGACAAATTCTGGTGACAGGAATAAGATGGCAAAGTCAATCATTTATCCTCGTTAGGTGAGGCTCCTATACAAACATAGGCCACTGCCCGGAAATATCGAAAGATGCCAATGGGTAGAACAGGAACTGCCGAGCTAAGGCTTTTCTTAAGGTGGCTAAGGAATGTTTCCTTTACGTTGTATAGTGCCAAAGCTCTGGTAGGGGGAGAAAAAGTGGTGTTATTTGTGCACTTTTCTAACCCTCTAGATTTCTGCTAGAGGGTTTTTATTTTCGAAAGGGGGGAACGTTTTTATGGACAGTAGTCCAAGTTGCGGAATGAATAACTGCAATCAGTATTGTGTACGGAGAATTTTCCGGCCTTGTGGCGCTGCGGCATGTTCCCCATACCTTATTTGACATTCTCCCTTTTTATGGGACGAGTGTTTGTAAGTATGTTTAAATAGACATGCTTGCGCAACATGGTCGTATCCCTCCGATCCTTATTTGCGAAAGGATGAGAAAACCATGTTGAACATTTACAAAACGAATGCCATGGGAAAAATAGAAGAACTGCATCAATTTGAAAAAGGCTGCTGGATCCATCTGACCGATCCTTCTGAGCAAGAAAAGCAACAAGTCGTCAGGGAGTTGTCGATTGACCTTCAGTTTTTGCAGGATGCCCTTGATGACGAAGAAATCGGACGGATCGACAAGGAAGGAAACCGTGTGATGCTCTACGTAGACATCCCGATCTCCACGAAGGAAGGGACGAAGGACAACTACACGACAGTTCCTCTGGGAATCATGGTAATGGAAGATTATATCTTAACCGTTTGCTTGGTAGAAACGGCTGTCGTGAATGAGTTCATCCAAGGAAAAGTGAAAAGCTTTCACACACACATGCGAAACCGGTTCGTTCTGCAAATTTTATCAAATGCATCCCACTATTATTTGCAGTACTTGAAAAAAATCAACAAACAGACAGAAATGCTGGAAAAATCGTTGCGGCAATCGACGAAAAACAATGAACTGCTTACCTTGCTTGAATTGCAGAAAAGCCTCGTTTATTTTTCGACGTCTCTGGAAACGAACAGTCTGTTGATCTCCCTGCTTCGGAGCAGCAGTTATTTAAAAATGTACGAAGAAGATAAGGAACTGCTGGAAGAAGTAAAAATCGAAACCAAGCAGGCCATCAAAATGACGGAAATCTATACCGCCATTTTAGGGAACATCATGAATGGCTTTGGCTCCGTCATCTCCAACAATCTGAATCGCGTATTGAAGCTGTTGACCGCCATTACCATTGTCATCACCTTACCTATGGTGATCGGCACCTTTTACGGGATGAACGTCGCGCTTCCTTTTCAGAATCATCCATACGCATTCACGATCATTATGATCATGTGCACCACCATTACGTCAGTAACAGCCCTCCTGTTTTGGAGGAAGAAGTATTTCTAAAACGGATGACCAAAAAACCGACATCGCAAAAGGATGTCGGTTTCTTCTTTATCTCTCGTTTTACGTCAGCTGGACAAGCCTTCCTTCCAGCTTCACTCTCTCTTCTGCTAAATAGCCAATGACCTTTACCAAAAGCTCATGCTCCACAGCATGGATGCGAGCCGCCAAAGTCTCAACCGTATCTGCTTCTTGCACCGCTACGGGAATCTGGGCAATGATCGGCCCTGTGTCCAGACCGGCATCAACCAGATGTACCGTTACCCCCGTTATCTTTACCCCATATGCGAGTGCCTGACCAATCGCGTCTTTTCCTGGGAAAGCAGGCAAAAGCGACGGATGCAGATTAATGATTTTTCCTTCGTAGGATGACAAAAGAGTGTCGCCCACCAACCGCATATAGCCTGCCAGCACGACCAGCGATATATCGCGTTTTTGAAGCTGCGCCACTATTTCCCGCTCAAAAGCAGCCTTGTCTGCATACTCCTTCGGTTGAAAAACAAAGGCGTCGATCCCTAATCGCTCTGCACGTTCCAAAACCTTGGCGCCGGGCTTGTCGCACACGAGCAAGGCAACTTCTACACCTGCGAGCCTGCCGTCCTGTACAGCCTGCACGATCGCTTCAAAATTGGAGCCGCTGCCTGAGGCGAAAATGGCCAGCTTTCTCACCATTCCACCCCGTTGTATACGACTTTGCGCTCTCCCGCTTGAATATGTCCGATCAAATACGCCTGTTCTCCCAGCTCTTGCAGCTTTTCCATAATACTCACTGCGTCTTCCGGCTTCACGACAAGCATCAAGCCAATTCCCATATTGAACGTTTTGTACATATCTGGGTAAGAGATGTTACCCGTCTCTTGTACGAGCTCAAAGATCGGCAGTACTGGCCAGGAACCAACGTTGATCACAGCCTGCATTCCTTCTGGAAGCACGCGTGGAATGTTTTCAGTAAAGCCGCCGCCTGTGATGTGTGCCAGAGCCTTCACTTCATGCGACTCAAGAACGGATAGCACTTGCTTCACATAAATGCGGGTCGGTGTCAGCAGCTCTTCGCCGAGCTTTTTGCCCAATACGTCAACATGATCATGCAGGGACATGCCTTTGTCTGCCAAAAGAACCTTGCGAACGAGCGAGAAACCGTTGCTATGCACGCCGCTGGAAGCCAGACCAATCAGTACATCGCCTGCCGTCACGGACGCTCCTGTAATCATTTTGCTCTCGTCCACGACACCTACGGTAAAGCCTGCGATGTCGTATTCGCCTTCTGCGTACATGCCAGGCATCTCGGCAGTCTCCCCACCAATCAACGAGCAGCCGGACTGGGAGCAGCCTTCCGCGATCCCTTTGACAATCGCTTCGATTTTTTCCGGAATGACCTTATCTACTGCCAGATAATCGAGGAAAAAGAGCGGCTCTGCCCCTTGAACCACTACGTCATTGACGCACATAGCAACAGCATCGATGCCGATTGTATCGTGTTTGTCCATGGCAAAAGCGAGCTTCAGCTTGGTTCCTACCCCATCTGTGCCAGAAACGAGAATCGGCTTCTCGTATTTTTTGGTATCCAGGCGAAACAGCGCTCCGAACCCGCCCAAATCAGTCATAACTTCGGGCCGGAATGTTCGTTTGACGTGCTTTTTCATGCGTTCGACGGCTTCGTTGCCCGCATCGATGTCTACGCCAGCTTGTTTATATGCTTCACTCATCGTTTCTCCCCCTAGCAAGAGGTGCTTGTATTAGCGGTTGTTCAAAAAGTCATCTTTTGATCACGAAGTAATCATGAAAGCAAATTCGACGTCGAAAGTAACGTTCACCTTCGAAGTCCGGTGCTCATGTAGGTCCCCTACACTCCGCTCCTCCTTCTTCAGGTTCTCGCTACTTTCTCGGTGCTGAAAAGACGACTTTCTGAACAGGTACGGTTAGCATTTGAGCGCAGGTAGCGCTTCTTCGAACTCAATCTCTGTCGGATATTCTCCGTTAAAGCATGCGAGGCAGTGTCCTCTATTGGGAGCCGAATCGGTACGGCCAATCGCATCGATCATTCCTTCAACAGACAAGAACGACAGTGAATCCGCCTCAATGATTTGACGAATTTCCTCTACGGATTTGGTCGCCGCAATCAGTTCCTCACGCGACGAGGTGTCGATGCCGTAAAAACAAGAATTCATGACAGGTGGAGAGCTGATGCGCACATGCACTTCTTTGGCGCCAGCCTCACGCAGCATGCGGACAATCCGATTACTCGTCGTGCCGCGGACAATGGAGTCGTCAATCATAACGACGCGCTTGCCTTCCACTACTTTGCGAACCGCAGACAGCTTGAGATAGACAGCGCGCTCACGCAGCTCCTGACTCGGCTGAATGAAGGTACGTCCCACATAGCGGTTTTTGATCAAGCCGATTTCGTACGGAATTCCTGTCGCCTCCGCAAATCCGATAGCAGCAGAAATACTCGAATCTGGTACACCTGTGACGACATCAGCATCAATCGCCGATTCCAATGCCAGCTGCTTTCCCAGACGTTTGCGCGCCATGTGGACGTTGATTCCGTCGATGTCACTGTCTGGTCGGGCAAAATAAATGTATTCAAACGTACAAATCGAACGCTGTGTTGCTTCGGTATGCTTACTTTCGGTAATGCCATCCTTGTCGATGACGATCAGCTCGCCCGGTTGCACGTCACGCCAATACTCCGCGCCAATGATATCGAACGCACAGGTCTCGGACGCGACAGTGATCGCATCTCCGAGTCGTCCCAATGACAGCGGACGCAAACCATTCGGATCGAGGGCGATCACGAGCTGATTCTCGTTCATGACGAGAAGTGCATACGCTCCTTTGATGTATTGCAAAGCATCCTTTACCGCTCCCGGCAAATCCTTGCTCTCAGAGCGAGCGATCAGATGCGCGATTACTTCTGTGTCACTGGTCGTCTGGAAAATGGAGCCTTTTGCTTCCAGCTCTTTTCTAAGCACGGCGGCATTCACGAGATTCCCGTTGTGGGCAACTGCCATGCTGCCTTGTGCATAGCGGAAAAAGAGCGGTTGGGCGTTTTCAATCTTGCTCGAACCAGCAGTCGTATAACGGGTATGACCAATCGCGATATGACCGCTGAACTTCTCCAGATCACCCTTGCCAAAAGCCTCTGACACGAGACCCATTCCGCGGTGCTTATACCATTTCTCGCCGTCGGAGGCGCAGATACCTGCGCTCTCCTGACCGCGATGCTGAAGGGCGTGCAGACCCAAATAGGTCAATTGGGATGCTTCTTTGTGGTTGTAGATGCCAAAGACGCCGCATTCTTCGTTCAATTTGTCCCAGATTAGCCGATCAAACATGGAATCGCATCCTTCCAGGCTGCTTTCACCTCTTGAGTCGAAGCGTTGATCGCTTCTGTACCGTTTACGTTCACTACCAGACGATCGCCGCCGACCGTACCGATGTTTTCAGCAGGTACGCCATGTTCACCTGCCAATGCGAGAATCGCCGCCGCATGCTCTCCAGATGCACTGAGCAAGATGCGAGATTGAGATTCACTGAACAGGAGCACGTCAGCACGCAGCTCGGACGCAAGAGTCACCTGCGCACCGAAGCCTTTGCCGAAGCAAGATTCAGCCAGTGCGACACCCAGACCACCTTCGGACAGATCGTGTGCGGAGTTCACCAGACCTTGGCGAATCGCTGTGAGAACCAGCTTTTGTACTGCCGCTTCCTTGGTAAGATCGATTTGCGGAGGACGTCCGGAAATGCTGCCCGTAGCCATCTTTTGATACTCACTGCCGCCCAGCTCAGCGAAGGTCTCGCCCAACAGAATGATCGCATCGCCTTCATTTTTGAAATCCTGGGTCGTAATATGGTCAACATCAGTGATCAAACCGACCATTCCCACCGTTGGGGTTGGATAGATCGCGTCACCGCTGCGTTCATTGTAAAAAGATACGTTTCCGCCGATGACCGGAGCATCGAGTGCTACGCACGCTTCGCTCATGCCCTCGCACGATTTTTCAAATTGCCAGAACACCTCAGGCTTTTCCGGACTTCCGAAGTTCAGGCAGTCCGTAATCGCCAGCGGCTCCGCACCGGAGCAGACAACGTTGCGCGCAGATTCTGCAACCGCAATGGCACCGCCCACTTTTGGATCGAGGTACACATAGCGACCGTTGCAATCCGTACTCATGGCAAGGGCCTTGCGAGTACCGCGCACCATGACAACAGCAGCGTCAGAACCAGGCTTTACAGCTGTGTTTGCCCGCACGATGTGATCATATTGCTCGTATACCCACGCTTTATTCGCCACTGTTGGCTGAGCCAGCAAGCTTTTCAGCGTAGCATTCAGATCTTTCGGTTCTTGGATGTCTGCCAGCACATCTACATTCGCGTTTTCTTCGTAGTAAGCAGGCACCGCAGATGGACGATGGTAAACAGGCGCGTCGTCCGCCAAGCTGTCTACTGGTACCTCTGCTACTACCTCACCTTGGTGCAACAGGCGCAGCTTGCTGTCTTCGGTTACTTTGCCCACGACAGCGGACGCCAAACCCCATTTGTCAAAAATCGCAATCGCTTCTGCTTCTTTGCCTTTTTCCACGACGACGAGCATACGCTCCTGAGACTCAGACAGCATCATTTCGTAAGCAGACATGCCAGCTTCGCGCTGTGGCACCAGGTCCAGATTCATTTCGATTCCGTTCCCTGCCTTGGATGCCATCTCGGAGCTGGAGCTCGTCAAGCCAGCCGCTCCCATGTCCTGAATCCCGACGACGATACCCGTGTCGATCAGCTCCAGGCACGCTTCCAGCAGGAGCTTTTCCATGAATGGATCGCCGACTTGTACTGCCGGGCGTTTTTTCTCCGACTCTTCCGTGAGCTCTTCGGATGCAAAGGTCGCCCCGTGAATACCGTCGCGCCCCGTGCTTGCGCCAACGTAGATAACAGGGTTGCCGATACCGGACGCTACCCCTTTTTGAATCTTCTCGTGGTCGATCAAGCCGACACACATGGCGTTGACAAGCGGATTCCCTTCATACGTAGGGTCGAAATTCACTTCGCCACCCACAGTCGGAATCCCGATGCAGTTCCCGTAGCCTGCGATACCTGCAACGACGTTTTCGAACAAATATTTGACGCGAGGAGACTTGAGTTCCCCGAATCGAAGCGAGTTGAGCAGCGCAATCGGACGCGCGCCCATCGAGAATACGTCACGGATGATACCGCCTACGCCAGTCGCTGCCCCTTGGTACGGCTCGATCGCAGATGGGTGGTTATGGCTTTCTATTTTGAAAACAACCGCCTGATTGTCACCGATGTCGACAATACCCGCACCTTCCCCTGGTCCTTGCAAAACGCGAGGTCCTTTTGTCGGGAAACGACGCAGGACAGGCTTGGAGTTTTTGTAGGAGCAGTGCTCCGACCACATGACGCTGTACAGACCTGTCTCCGTCCAGTTCGGCTTGCGGCCGAGAATTTCTACGACACGCTGATATTCTTCGTCAGTCAGACCGATTTCTTTGTATAGTTTTTGATCGGCAATTTGTTCGGCTGTCGGTTCTTTATGCGTGAGTTGTGACACTGTTCTGCTCCCTCCAAGTCTTCAGGATCGAGGTAAACATGCGGCGTCCGTCATCGGAAGTCATCCAAGAGTGGACGGCACGCTCCGGGTGAGGCATCATGCCAAGTACGTTTCCACGTTCGTTGCAAATGCCCGCGATGTCATCCAGTGAACCATTCGGATTCTCGCCATGATAGCGGAAAACGATCTGTTTGTTCGCTTTGAGCTTCGCCAGCGTTTCTTCATCACAGTAATAGTTTCCTTCGCCGTGCGCGATCGGAATTTGGATGACTTCCCCTGCCGCGAAATCTCGGGTAAAGGAGGTATCGTTGTTTTCCACACGCAATTCGGACAGCTTGCAACGGAATTTCAGTGAACGGTTACGCAAGAGTGCTCCTGGCAACAGCCCGACTTCGGTCAGGATCTGGAAGCCATTGCAGATTCCCATGATCAGCTTGCCTTCTTCCGCTGCTTTCACTACTTGCTCCATGACGGGTGAGAAACGAGCGACCGCGCCGCAGCGCAGATAATCTCCATAAGAGAATCCGCCTGGCAAGAGAATCGCATCATATTTAGAAAGATCCGTATCGGAATGCCATACGTAATCCACAGGCACTCCCATTACGTCTTCAACTGCGTTAAACAAATCAATGTCGGCGTTCGAGCCTGGAAAGACGATAACGGCTACTCGCATATCCTTAGCCCTCCACGATATCAAAGCGGTAGTCTTCTACCACCGTATTGGCCAACAGCTTTTCGCACATTTCACGTACACGCTCTTCTGCTTTCGCACGGTCAGAAGTGTTCAACTCCAGCTCCATGTACTTCCCGATGCGCGCATTGTTTACTTCATCAAAACCCAAGGTGTGCAGAGCACCTTTTACAGCGTGTCCTTGCGGGTCCAAAACACTCTCGCGCAATGTTACATAAACAACAGCTTTAAACATGTACGTCTCCTCCTAGTCTCGTAAGCATTTCTTTGTAAGCTTCCTCCACATTGCCCAAATCGCGGCGGAAGCGGTCTTTGTCGAGCTTTTCATTCGTAACTGAATCCCAGAAACGGCATGTATCCGGGGATATTTCATCGGCGAGGAGAATCTCCCCGTCCGCTGTTTTTCCGAATTCCAGTTTGAAATCGACCAAGGTAATGTTGCGCTCGCGCAGGTAAGGTACGAGGACCTCGTTTACAGCAAGACCCATGCGCTCCAATGTCGCTTGGTCACTCTCGCTTGCAATCCCCAACACTTTGATATGGGAGGCATTCACCAATGGATCTCCCAGTGCGTCATCCTTGTAGTAAAACTCGACAACGGGCTGCGGAAGCACAGTTCCTTCTTCCATGCCAAGACGCTTGGCCAATGAGCCTGCTGCGATATTGCGAACGACTACCTCCAAAGGGATAATCTCCACTTTGCGAACAACTTGCTCTGTGGCGGACAGCAGACGGACAAAATGGTTGTCGATGCCCCGCTCCTTCAGCATGGTGAAAAAGATTGCCGTAATGCGGTTGTTCAACTCACCTTTTCCGGTGATTTGCGCCCGTTTCTCTCCATTAAATGCTGTTGCGTCGTCTTTGTACTCTACCCAGTACTGATCAGGCAAAGATGTCCGATAAATACGTTTTGCCTTACCTTCGTAGAGTTGTTCCTGTTTTTCCACCGTAGGAGTCACCTTCCCAGTCAAAAAGGTTGAGTTTAGGTTAATTCACGAACGTTTCAAATACATTAAAACACAAACATACGCATTTATCAACGAAAAATGCTGGAATAGACTTCGACAAACGTTCGGGAATTACTGTATGTTTTTCGAACAGTAGATGTTAACATTCGTTTACATGTTCTCCATACTAGCTTTACATCTCCTGATTACAATAGTCCTTATTCCCGGTACTTTTCGACCATCCACTTATCAGGAGGCAACTGGAGATGCACGCTATCTTTCGCCATTTACTCACTCCCTTTTCTCGCTGTTGCCATTTCACAAGAGACCAAAAGCAGCACAGAAGAAATGCTGGTCGCCTCGCGCGAACAGCTCACTTCCATTGAAAAATCACGTCAATTGGCAACAGAGCTTCTATCCTTATCTGAGCGGCTGCAAGAAATCAGCGATCGCTTTCGCGTTGCATGAACATGATGAGCCTCCCTCTCGGGCAGGCTCTTTTCTTTTGTTTATGATAAACTTGTCAGTGGTACAACCAATACGTGAAAGAAGGAATTTCAGATGTTTCCATTTGAAGTGTCTTTTCCTACCAAAATTTACTTTGGCATGGGCGAACTGGAACGTTTGGGCCAAGAAGCAAAATCGATGGGCCAAAAAGCATTGCTCGTCACAGGCGGCAATGCGGCCAAACGTACAGGACTTTTAGACCGCGCCAAGGCTCTGTTGCAGGAAGCTCAAGTGGCGTATCTTGTTTTTGACAAAATCGAACCGAATCCTCGTACATCAACGGTTGATGCCGGAGCTGCTCTTGCCCGTGAGCATCAGTGCGACTTCATCCTGGCTATCGGTGGCGGCTCCGTGATGGATGCCTCCAAAGCGATTGCGGCAGTAGCCGTTTCCGGACGCCCGATTTACGATTACATGCGGGGAAATCCGAGCGGCTCTGGTCAATTGCTGGTACCCGTTCAGGAAGCATTGCCGATCATGACCGTCCCGACAGTAGCCGCTACAGGTTCGGAAGCAAACCATATCAGCGTCCTGACTCATTGGGACACACATGAAAAATCTTCGATCAACGGTCCAGCACTTTACCCGAAGATTGCCATTCTTGACCCGTCTGTCACCTTTACCGTTCCAGCTCGCGTCACAGCGGAATCTTGCGCTGATATCTTTTCCCATCTGTTTGAAAACTATTTGATCAGCGCGGAAGGAACCCACGTTCAGGACGGTATTTCCGAAACACTTATTCGTCTCGTCGTCGAGCACTCCATCACAGCGATCCAGCAACCAGACAATGCAGAAGCACGATCCACCCTTTTGTGGGCGAGCACGCTGGGCATCAGTCCCTTCGCTGCTGGTGGTCGCGGTGCTGGTATGCCGTTGCACGGAATTGAACATCCGCTGAGCGGAATCTACGATATGGCCCACGGTCGTGGACTGGCGATCCTGTCCCTTCCTTATTTCGAACAGGTGATTTTGCAAGACCGTCCCGAGAGACTAGCCCGTATGGGACGTCATTGCTTTGGCGTTACCGCGGAGGACGAGGGCGAAGCAGCACGAGCAACGATTGAAGCCGTTCGCCATTGGTATGAGTGCATGGGAATCACAGAACGTCTGTCCGACTTCGGTGTGACCAAACAATCGCTGGCCCAAATGGCTGAAGAAGCTGTCCGCATCGGCGGACGTGGAATCGGGTATCTGCCTAGCTCACGAAAATTGAATGAATCCGATGTGATCGCGATCTACGAGGCTTGCCTGTAATCGAAGCATCAAACATACTGGCGAGCCTTCGCTCAGTTATGTAATAATACAAATTAATCATTAATCAAAATTATTTTACTACGGAGGTTACCACCTATGGCAGATCCACGCATTAATGAACTGGCAAGCCGTCTCGTCCGTTACTCGCTCAATTTGCAAAAAGGCGAAAAAGTTCTGATCGAAAATACAGGCCTGCAACCTGAACTCGTTCGTGCACTTGTGCGTGAATCATTTGCAGTTGGGGCTCTGCCTTTGGTCACCCTGAAAGACCAGGAAATTATGCGTGCACTCTATCAAGGCACGAGCGAAGAACACATGGCTCTGATGGCAAAATACGAGTATGACCGGATGAAGGACATGGACGCTTACATCGCCATCCGCGCTTACGACAACATCAACGAATATGCCGACGTACCGGAAGACAAAATGGGCATTTACGCTCGCGTCCTGTATCAACCTGTACATACGAACGAGCGCGTTCCGAACAAACGCTGGGTTGTACTGCGCTACCCGAACAAGTCGATGGCGCAGCTGTCCAAAATGAGTCTCGAGGGCTTTGAGGACTTCTACTTCTCCGTCTGCAATCTGGACTACGCGAAAATGTCCGCAGCCATGACTCCGTTGAAAGAGCTGATGGAGCGCACCGATCGCGTACGCATCGTCGGTCCAAAAACGGACCTGCGCTTCTCCATTAAAGGAATCAATGCCATCAAATGTGACGGCAAACGCAATATCCCGGATGGCGAAGTATACACCGCTCCTGTGCGTGATTCCGTTGAAGGAACCATTTTCTACAACGCGGCATCGATCTACAACGGCATTACCTTCAATGATGTGCAATTCACTTTCAAAGAAGGCAAAATCGTGGAAGCGACCAGCTCCAATACCAAAGCATTGAACGACATCCTCGACACTGACGAGGGCGCACGCTATATCGGGGAATTCGCGATTGGCTTCAACCCGCACATCCTCCACCCGATGCTGGATATCCTATTTGACGAGAAAATTGCGGGCAGCTTCCACTTCACGCCAGGGAATGCTTACACAGTAGCAGACAATGGCAACCGCTCCTCCATTCACTGGGACTTGGTCCAAATCCAACGCCCTGAATACGGTGGCGGCGAAATCTGGTTTGACGATGTGCTGATCAGAAAAGATGGGCGTTTTGTGTTGCCAGAGCTGGAAGGCTTGAACCCGGAGAATTTGATTTAAACAAAATGAATGAAAAAATGGGTTAGGGAATGAGGTTCCCTAGCCCATTTTCTATTTTTCAGGCTTATTAACTGCTTCAGCTTTTACAAATGGTATAGTTACAAGAATGTTTTACCAAAACTAAGTAAATAGTTGCGCACACCACCCAGAATTGGGATCCCCATTTTTATTTATGCTGGAAGTTTATATACTATTGCTTGCTCTATCATTTCATCCATACGGCAGCCTGACCTCAAAACACGTACGAATCAAATCACTTTGAACAGAAATTGTTCCCCGATGCTTCTCGACGATATTTTTCGCAATAAACAGGCCGAGCCCTGTGCCTCCTCCTAGATGAGTTCGCGCTTTGTCGCCCGTAAAAAACATTTCAAAAATATGCGGCAGGGCTTCCTCAGGTATCTGGTCACCGTAATTCATGATTTGTACAACCACTTCATCGCCCTCACGATAAGCGTTCAAATCGATAAATTGACCATCGCCCCCGTAGCGTATCGCGTTGGTCAGAATGTTCTCAAATACGCGCGCCAAAAGCTCCCCATCTCCCACGATCACTAATTGAGCCGCAATCGCACACCGCGAGACCAGCTCATTTTTCTCAAAGGAGGGATACATCTCATCATTTAACTGGACAAGCAATTCACTCAAATCAATGACCTTTTGCTCGATGTTGACCATGCCGTAATTCATTCTCGTAATTTCGAAGAGCTCATCAATCAGCTTTTCCAATCGTTGCGACTTAGTAAAAGCAATCGTCGAATAATGCCGCATCTGCTCTTGTGTCATCTGCTCATCTCGCAAAATGAGATCCAGATAACCCAGTACGGATGTCAGTGGTGTACGCAAATCATGCGCGAGATTCAAAACAAGCTGATCTTTGCTGCTTTCGGCGAAATCCCCTCTTTCTACCGCCTTTTGCAGCATTTCGCTTGCTAGATTGATATCCTTGGCGATTTCTTCAAACTCATCATTGGATGGAATATGGACATGCCGTGTAAAGTCTCCACTGGCGAGATAATGAATGCCCGTAGAAATCTCCCGAAAGTAGCCAGCATACCGTTTGGTCAGGAGATAGAAAAACAAGATCGCAATGGGAGCAAAGACAATCAAAAAGAAATTGATATCCCCCATCTCCCTGATGAAATAGCGAACCTGTGCGAGCCGATCTTCGTACTTAACCCCCGCCTTATAGTAAAACTGGAGCACTTTATAGAGCAGATAGGTTACGATACCGGCCAGAAGCATGCCAAGCCCAAGAAGCCCAAGCATTTTGGAACGAAAACTATGTCTTCTCTTTACCATGGAAAAAATGAACCACTCCCTATACTCGTTTTCTTCCAGGGCTCAATCATGATAGACTTTTTTGACACGTTCTCCCAAACGGCTTACCAGCTCGTTCGTAATCGTTTTACATTGATGGGCCATTTCCTCGGGAGTGATATCCTCTTCTTGATCACTGCCGATAAAGGTCACAACATCCCCTTTTTGCACCCCTTCCATATCTGTAATGTCTACGATAAGCTGATCCATGCAAACAAAGCCAATAATCGGTCGCCTTTTTCCTTTGATCAAGCAGGTAGCGCCCGATTGTGACAGCATGCGCGGAACCCCATCTGCATATCCGATGGATACGATGGCAATCTTACTGTCTTTCTGCGCTGTGTAGGCGCGTCCATAGCCTACGGATGCTCCTGTTTCCAATTGTTTCACCTGCACAACTCTTGCTTTCAGTGATAGCACAGGTCGTAGGTCGACGCTTGTTTTCACTTTGTCTCCCTGCTTGCTCAACATCCCGTAGAGAGCGATCCCAATCCGAGCATAATCGTATTGCAGCTCCCCATAATTCAGCACGCCGTAACTGCTTTGAACGTGCAGCTTCTGTGGATCAATCCCCTTTTCTTTCAGCTGTTCGATCACTTTCTGGAAACGGGCGATTTGATTTTTCGTGTATTCGATATCCAAAGCTTCCAAACTGTCAGCCACACTTAGATGCGTAAAGGTACCGCATACCTGCAAATTTTTATATTGATACATGTCCGCAATTTTTTCCGTGCGTTCCCAAGATTCCCCGAGTCTCCCCATCCCCGTGTCGATCTTGATATGAACAGCGATTTTCACGTTGTAGCCATTCAGTTTTTTAGCATATTCGTCATCTACTACGGTTTGCGTCAATTTGAACCGGGCGATTTGGCGTATCCGTCGCTCATCGGTATACCCGAGAACCAGGATTTCTCCTTTTACGCCCTTCTTCCTTAGCTCGATTCCTTCATCGATTGTGGCAACTGCGAAGTGGTCAATCCCGAGCTTGTTTAAAAAACGCGCGATTTGCCATCCGCCGTGGCCATATGCCTGCGCCTTGACGACTGCCATCACTGTACAATCCTTGGGGAGAACCCGCTGGATTTCCCTGACATTATGCTGGAGATGAGGAAGATGGATATCCGCCCATGCTCGCCCGGTTTGATCCGGTTTCCCACCTCGAAAGTGCTGGATCACCTTCATCACTATCACCGAGAGAACAAACGACAGTACCGTGACCAGCGTAAAATGCACCAAGCTGTTTTCAACAAGCAGCCCTGTCAGTCCCGTTACTTTTGCCACTCCGCGAATGAGCACAATACATAGCGGATGGATGACATAAACATACAGGCTCAGCTTTCGTAACGCCGGGCGATTTTTGCCTTTCCAGAACAGCAAAAGCTGAAAGAGAAAATACATGCACGGTATTAAAAAAATATACATACTGTCATGGCGTTGCAGCTGATAAGCGTGCAAAAGCAAGCCTTCCATTACCAGCATGGTTCCGAACAAAACAAACCCGATTGCATACGGTGTGATCTTTTTCTTTTTCCGCCTGCGGTTATTGGCAGTCATCCCTCCCATGACAATAAACACAGGGGCAAAAAATATACCGTTCCGCGTGTAATCAAACAAGGTAAACATCGATTGGTAAATACTGTCCACATACGGACTCATCTGTGCCAAGCCATAATAGCTGTCTCCCAATAGCCCGATGCCATACAGCAGCAAAGTCACCCAAAACGTATTCCACGTCGATAGTCTTGTATACAAAAAAGTACTGATACACACCCCCAGCATGATGCCAGGGAAATACCACAGATGATACAAGGTCCCGTTAAACAAGAGGTCTTTCACTGCTGAAAATACGGTAAATCCATCCGTAAAATACCCTGCATACACATTCACAGGAAGATAGAGAAGGATCGAAAGCAAATATAGCTTTCCTACTTTCCATAAAAACTGCTTCAGCATAGACGCATTTCTGCTGCGATCTGTGCCAAGCTTTTGCAAGAAGAAAAATCCTGTGCACAGAAAGAAAAAGGGAACCGCCACCCTGGCTATTGTTCGTGTCAATGTAAAGTCAGCCCATTCGTTTATGGACAGCAGGGGAGAAGTATGGATTGCGATGACAAGGATCGCTGCCATGATTCGAAATCGATCCAGCCCGCCATACTGCTTTTCACTACCCGCGTTCATTACATGCCTCCTGATGAAACACCGTAATGATAAAGCCATCCACATTGTTGCCCGATATTTCGTAGCTCTCACCAGCCACAACCGGGATGTGCGTAACTGTATCGATAGCCTTTACATAGTAGATTTCAATGCTGTCATCATCTACTAGCAAATGCTCCTGATGAAATTCATAGTTTTTCACATACTCGATGTACTCTTCCAGACAAAGCTGGAGCTTTTCCATCAAAACTGCATGCGGATAGCCCACATAACGAAAATGCCAAGGCTCATCCGAAATCCCTGTCAGCTGTTCCTTGCCTTTGTCGTAGCGTTTGATAAACCCATATTGACTGGCGCGTTGGCGAAACATTCGGCATACGCCATGATCGGGAAAAGATGGGCAGATAAAATCGATCTCTCCCTTCTTTTCCCCTACATCTATCGCAAGCCCTGTCTGATGCTCGCTTTCATTTGGACGCGCGACATATTGACTAGTAAACACCTGTCCATTTTCGAGCAAGGATTGATCATATATATCCTTTTGTTCCGCCTTACTGCGAAAACCACTGACAGGCACGATTGTATGCTCCGCGTTGCAGGCTTTCAGCAGTTTGGCAAACATCTTTGCAGCCGTGTTTTCCAGCATCATATTGTTGTGTGCTCCGTCAATCAGCCGCATGCGGTTCAGCAGGATACCATCATCTGTCTGCCAGCGAATCGGGTACTGGCGATTCACCAATATGAGATGGCCGTGATGCAGATTGTCGCTGTTCAAAGTAACCGTAAAGACGTGAGGTTGTGTCATCGGTTAGTCCTCCTCCAACGCTAGCATAATCAACGTATCAAGAAGCTCTTTATAGGAAATCCCCGCAGCACGCAGCATGTTTGGATACCTGCTTTTCGAGGTAAAGCCGGGGATCGTATTCACTTCGTTAAACACAATGTCTCCGTCTGGTGTGACAAACATATCCACGCGAGCGAAGCCACGACAGCCAAAAACCTGATAGAGATGAGTCGCTGTTTGCTTGATTTTATGAGCGAGCTCTTCTTCAATTCTTGCTGGAACATGGATATGGGCAGTCTCCAATGAATACTTTTCTGTGTAATTGAAGAAGCCCTGGAGCAATTCGATCTCATCCACTTCCCCCACAATGACCTCACGATTTCCGAGTACCGCGCAGCCCACTTCAAATCCCGCGATGTTTTCCTCGATGACCACTTTGTCATCATGCAGAAGGGCGTTTTCTATACCAAAGAACAATTCTGATGGGCTGTATGCTTTCGTAATCCCAATGGAGGACCCTGCCTTTGCCGGTTTGACATACAAAGGGAATCCCAATGGTTCGGTGGCAGCTTGAACAGTTGCAAGATCAGTATTCGGATAAACAGTAACGGATCTTGGCGTTTTGATACCGGAGCTTTCCGCCAGCGTGTGGGCGATATCCTTATCCATACAAATCGCTGAGGATAGCGTGTGACAACCGACAAACGGAATTCCTGCGAGCTCCAATAGTCCTTGTACCGTTCCATCCTCTCCGTTTTTGCCATGTAAAATCGGGAACACCACATCAACCTTCGTGATCGTCATGGCACCGTTCTCCTGTGCAACAATCCCCCTCACCTGTCTGCAAGGAGAGAGAAAGGCAGGAACACACTTCTCACTTTGATGCCAACTGTCATTCCGAATGCTTTCAATGTTGCCGGTATATCGCAGCCATTGCCCTTCCCTCGTAATTCCTAGCAAAATTACCTCGTACTTTTCCAGACACAAGCTTTCCAGCACCGAACTCGTAGATTTAAGGGATACTTCATACTCTGAGGAACATCCCCCAAACAAAATCGCGACAGTCAATTTCTTCATTAGATTCACCCCTTCTTTTCTTCGTTCACGCAGCTTGTAACAATCACGCCGCCCATGTTGTCACCCGAAATCTCATAGTTGCTCGAAATCGGTACCTTGATCGTCATCTCTTCATCGACAGGGTAGTAGTTAATTTCACAGATCTTCCCATCGTTTGTCACGGAGATCCTTCTTTTTCCTTTTAGGTAATCCAAGTATTCTTCCAGCGAAAAGTTGTTTTGCTTCATGATCGCGCTATGCGGCAATCCGACATATCGGAAATGCCAAGGCTCGAATACCGTTCCTGTAATGGCTACCTTGTCCTTTGGGTAGCGCAAAATAAAACCGTATTTCCACGAATGATCTTCCAGCCACTTGCCTTCAGGGGCGTGCTCCATTTTCATTTGCGTCGATCCAATATCCAGCGCGGAGCCTACATTATGTTCGCTGTAACCGCTCGGCATCGCGTACGCTGGTCCCATTTCTTCATATAGCTTTTCTTGTTCTTCCATGCCTCGATAACCGCTGTTCAGGATAAAGTGAGTCACGTTATCTTGCTGCGCTGCTTCGACCATCTCCAAAAATACTTTGGCTACACGCTCTGACACTTCGATTCTGTCATCGAGCAAACGATAGCCTTGTAACAGTTCTTCATGCTCAGACAACCGAACAACATCGCTTTTTACCCCTGCCTCATGAACCGGATAGTCTTTGTTGACCAAGAGAAGGTCTCCCTGATAAATTTGGTCCTTTGCTATTTGTAGCGATTGGTACTCCACACCGGTGGCCTCTCTCAACGTTTCCATGTGTCCCCCAACATTAGGTGGTCCATCTGCTATTTTTTGAAAAACGATATATCCAAACAGCAATAAAATGACAAGCCAAAAAACCCTCTTTTTCATTCACAGCTTCCTCCTTCACTTACACATGTAGGATAGGAAAAACTGTTAAAATAAAAAGTAGGGTAAATATAAAATAATTTTAAAGATATCCGTTCATTTTTATAAAGTTGATTAGCTGGATAGAGAGGGGGTCAGCAGCCTAGCATGAACAAAACAGATCGTTTGTTGGCAATCGTTCTGGAGTTGCAGAGAAAAGGTACGATACGCGCAGAAGATTTGGCCGCGACCTTCGAGACGAGCGTCCGGACGATTTATCGTGATATGCAGGCATTGAGCGAAGCAGGCGTCCCTATCGTTGGCGCACCGGGTCAGGGCTATTCCTTAATGGAAGGGTATTTTCTGCCGCCCGTCAGCTTTTCGGTAGAAGAAGCCGTTGCACTTTTGATCGGAGCAGACTTGGTCGAGCAAGTATTCGACCAAAACTTTGGCAATAGCGCGAGAGCTGTACAGCGCAAAGTAGAAGCGATCCTGTCGGCGGATGTAGGTGAACAAGCCAGCCGTATCCGTTCAACCTTTCGCCTCGTAAGCCCCAGAGCAAACAATCTGCGCGAGCAGGAAAAAGCGCATGCACAGCTCATCCACGATGCGATCATCAATCAGCGGAAGGTACGCTTCCGCTATCGGAGGGGCACGCTTGGGGAGGGTGATGATCGTGAAACAGTGCGTGACGTTGCCCCATATGGCCTGGTACTGGTTCGGGGTTCTTGGATACTGCTCGCTCATTGTGATCTGCGACAGGATATTCGTCGATTCCGCCTGTCCCGCATGAGCGGCCTGGTCGTATTGGAAGACCGCTTTATCCTCCCTGACCATTTCAATTTTGATGAGTACAAGCCTCTCGACGATCGGTCCCTGGAGGTGCAGATCGTTATCAGCACAGCTATTGCTGATCGGGTAAAAGAATCGGGCTATTTTTTTATCGAAGAGATTACGGAGCATCCGGACGGCTTTCTCGTCAGATTGCGCGTCAGACAAATCGAAGAAATATTGTCTTGGGTGCTTGGGTTGGGGGCAGATGCGGTTGTTCTTACGCCTGAATCCTTGCGTATCCGAGTTCGTGATGAAGCCAAAAAATTATTCGAACGCTACTGACATACTGCTGTCAGTAGCGTTTTTATATGATGAAAGCAAGAAAACCAAGAGGAGCTGATTCGCCCATGAATACAAAAGAAATCGTGAACAAATTTGAAGACGTGACAAACCACTACCTGCATGAATTAGAAGGCTTCACCATGGAACAACTACTGCAAAAACCAAGTGAAGAGGAATGGTCGATCGGTCAAATGTACCTTCACTTGATCCAATCTGCCCGGTATTTTCAACTGGGAAGTATCGAGAAGTGTAGACAAGGGGGGCCTGCTGTCACAGAAGCAGGTACCGAAAAATCCGAGATCGGGCAGGCGATATTTGCTCAAGGCTCCTTGCCTCCCGTTCGCGTGAAAGTCCCTGCCTCCCCGGAGTACACACCTGCACAACCAGAAAGCAAGGAGCAACTGCGTGATGGACTCATCAGCGTGCTCGCACAAATGAAAGAGCTGGAGCCGACTCTGGATGAAATTCCTGCGCATCACACGGTGGCTCACCCAGCCTTCGGTCCGATGACGGCCAAGGAATGGTTTGCCGTTGTAGAAATGCACTATCGCCATCACCTGCTCCAGCTCAACCGACTGAAGGGTTAGTTTTTTTCTCCAAACATCTCTGCAAGCTTTTGATAGGTCGGCGGAAACTCTGCCTGATAGCGCAAGAAGGACGGGATCGGGTAGCGGATTCCGCCTTTTTGCGTTCCCGCTAATCCCTCGACCAGCTCAGCGGCATCGCGAAAATGAAAGCTGAAGGCCATCTCATGATCCTGTGTCTGGGCAAACAATCTGTCGCCATAACACGGTACGATCACTTGCGGCTGTCCTGTCTGAATCGGCTTGATTGCAATGTCTGCACAGTCTGCCCGACTGGAAAAGGTGGAAGGAATCGATCCACCGCGCTTGTACAGCATTCCCGCCACCAATCGCATAACCTGTGCTGCATTGCCGTAAATCACAACGACATCTGGCTCAATCTGTGCCCGCTCCAGCGGAAACGATACGTAGTAGCCGCTTTCTTCTGCTGAAAATTTCGGAACATCCAGCTCACTTTTCGCCCCATTTTCCAATGAATCTGTATACATCCCACAGGCGAGATGACCCTCTGTATAAAACGCCGGCTGCTCTTCATACCCAAAAGCCACCTGCGCGATCGGACAGGACAGGTCGGCTCCATTCATCGCGATGCTCCAGCCATAACGCCGTGAAAAACCGACAGCTTGGCAAATGGTAATCGGATAACCCAGGTCACGGACAGGTCGCTTTGCCTTTGACGGCAGAGCGGCTTCTTCTTTTCGGATGCTAACTCCTACGGGAAAGGTCTCAGTCCTCACATACATTTGAAGCGCTTGATTCAGCTCGATGGCGTTCATTCCACTTGCCCCCTCGTTTTTCACATACATTACACATACTCTGAATTTTTCGTCTTTTTTACCCGAAGTCCTGTCACTCCCTACATTTTTCTCAAAGCTTACAACATCGTAAGGTAATGGAAAGGTTAATCGATAGGGAGTCGAAACAATCCCTGTTAGGATAAAAAAAGATTACACGTATTACTTGGGATGGCTGGAGGGTTCACAATGAAAAAGTTCGCATGGCTGGGCACGGCGCTTCTCGTCTTTCTGTTAATGGGATGCTCCTCCAGCTCACCAGATGCAGTGCTAGGGCTCGGAAAAAAAGAAGCGGCGCAAATCGCTGCAGCCGCTGTTAGACAATACTATCAGGTGGATGTCGATACGACTGATCGGGAAATCACGCTGGAGGACCCAACCAATTCGGTATACAGAGGAGTCCCTGTTCACGCCATACTAAAACGCGAACCTGTGAGTGGCGATGTCCATGGCTTTCACGCGATCATCGAACCGAAGTCAAAGCAAATCCTTTCCCTGTCGATTGACGTTATTGGAATAAACGGAGAAATGGCGACAAAAACGATGACAGAAGCAGATTTGGAAAAGACGGCATCTGATTTCATCCGCTCGAAAAACCTTCTTGCTACAAACGACTTCCAATTGGTGAAAGCTTCTGACGCTCATTCCAATGACGCCAAGCGTTATTTTTATTACACAGATGGCCTAAAAGACGTGGCAATCGGAGTGGACCCAGGCCTGAAACAGGTCGTTACGTTCACATATGATTGACGCACCCTATCCCTTTACATTTACAGTGGGTTCTCCGTTGCGACCGCAATCGCTTTTGTACGGAGAACCCATTCCTGTTAGTTTCCACTGTATTTATCCTCAATTTCCTCTCTCATTTCCTGATAGGTCTCGGTTGTGAGACTCACCAAGTAATTGGTAAGCTCCTCCTTGGACTGTGTGGCCAACGCTTCTCTTTCTTGCCTTTTCCCAGTAAGGTACTCTCTCGCTTCATTGCCAATCTTGCCACTTGCAGACAAATACTCGATCGCCATTCCGATGTTCAGGCTCTCCCGCCAGTTTTTCTCGTACCAGTCTCGGTCGTAAGCATCCACCCATTTTTTACGGTCGATCAAGACAGCGTCCGCTTCTGTCAAAGCCTCCCGTTTCCACTGCTCCCACTTCTGGGCAATTTCTTTCGCACGTTCCAGCTCTTGCTTGAACTGCTCGCGGTTCGTCACATTTGCATACAGACCTTCTGACGCGTGGGCAATCTCCTTCAATTGCTTCTGCCCTTCTGCATTCACGTCAAAGCCGATAACGTTCAGCAACGGCATAATTTTGGACTGGGACAATTCCTTGGCTACTGCCACTGGATTGCCATCGCACGTCTCGATACCGTCACTGACCAGATAGATGACATTCGTATTTTTATCCGCTTCGAATCCCGCCAAATCCTCCTGAGCGAGACGCAAAGAGTGCGCAATGGATGTCCAGCCCGTCGGCTCAAACATGTCAAGTGCTTGCTCAAGACCCTTCGCATCGTAGGCTTGCAATGGATAGACCATTTCACTGCTGCCGCAGGAAAGCTGCTTATGTTCATCAGCATTGCTGCCCTTATGACCATACACGCGCAGCGAGATTCTCGCCTCTTCAGGCAGTGCTTCCGCGAATTCCTTGATCGCTTCCTTGGCGAGCTGCATTTTCGTTTTGTCCCCAATTTTCCCGGCCATACTGCCGCTTGCATCCAGGATGATTTCTACGTTGAAATTTTCCCGAAACTGAAATCGGGCGTCCTCGATGTCCGGACTCCCATACGAAGCCATTCTCCAGCGGTCTACAACCATTTGGGGACTGAGGTAATCCTCGGCAAACAGGGTAAGCAATTGATTCCAGTACAAATCCAGGTAAGCATCATTCATCCCGTCGACCACGGTAGGCATTTTATCCAAAACCTGTATGATCTCCGCTCGATGCGGATAAGCTGCGTGAAAAAATTGCGTGCCGGCAAGCGGTCCGGGCTGTGAAGCAATCAATTCCTGTGTCGTCTGCGGCCATTGATTTTGTCCGAGCCCTGCACCCGCTCCTACTGCACCCAGAGAACAACCGGTAAGCAGAAGCATGATCAAGATGCTGTTGATCAAGAGCGACATCCGTATTTTGGTGTTACGCATTCGGTCATATCCTCCTTGCCTTGTTGCCATGTTGATCAGATCGCCGCGTTTTTCTTTCGGATGAACGCCAGATGGTTTCTTTTGATAAAAGGCATACCGATGGCGAGGATGAGCAGCTGCAACGGGAACTCTTCTCGATAAAATGCGCCGATGATCGTAGCCGGCAAAATCAGGGCGTAGAAGTAAATCATCATGTATCGCCAAAAGCGCTGCCAGTTTCGTTCCTGTCTGGACATGGCTTACACCTTCCTTCTCGTACACTTGATCATCACCGATTCATTTCTTTTCGGTGCAAATGGTCCATGCCAGCCTGTTCAATATAAGGAAGGGCAAACATAAAAAAGAACAATGCATACGGGAGCTTTTCCCCCAACGCCATGAACAGACAGGACAACGGCAGGAAAACGCCATAGATGATCACCGTCATTACATTCCAGAACCGCTGCATTTTTTGTAGCTTTCTTGTCATGCCATTTCCTCCAATGCTCGCCGTTCCTACATAGGGATATGCAGATTCGCCCATCCGCTTACTTCATCAATAAAACCGATCCGCCTGCTTTCACCTGTCTGGTAGATTTGCTCGGAATAGGCGGGAATGAAGTCAAACCCCATCGATTCCGATTCGTACTTTACAGAAGTAGTTACTTCAATCCGATTGTCGCTGTTGAACAATTGGACGGACGAGCCGCTGAGTGTTGCTTTGTTGTCTGATAGCACTTTGGCAACCACTCCAGGAATTTTTGCTGTTGCCGTTTGCAAGCCCGCGTAGACATAAGTCTGCAACTCAACATCGCCTGGCAATGCGCTGCTTAATACCGAGTCAATCGCACCGTATTCAATCTCGCTATGGGACCAATCAGGGTGCGCTGCTCTCAGCTGGCTCCTGGCAACTGCTACTCTGGGACCGAGATAATTTTCGTCATAATACCGTTTGGGTGACAAATCATATATTTTAATAGCCGCATCCATCTCATCATATATATCCTTCACCGCCGCAATACTCGCCTGCTGCGCACTGTTCGATGCCTGCTCCTTGTCTACAAAAATGGTCGAAAAGTTGAAAAGCGCAACAAACACCAGCATGAACATAAACCAGTAAATCGTCAGGGTGAAGATCGTCATATTTCCACGTTCATTTTGCAAGTGACGCAGTATACGTACCATTAGTTCATCACCCTGCTCGTTATTTCCCGATCAAATGAGATATATCTGTCTTCCTTCTCGATATATAGCCAGTCAGGGAGAAACGCCAGCTCCATCTGTACGCCGACCTTGGCGGTAAAATATCCGCTACCATTCCCCGTGATATCACAATCATTGAAGGAAATGTAGCCTCCTGCCGCGTTCACCACGTTTTTGGCAGCTTGCATGGCTTCTCCCGAATTCCCCGTTATGGCGTACACCTTCGCCGCCTCATTGGCTGCCGACTGCGAGATGATTACGCCGTAGACACCCACAAGAAACTGCCAGCAAATCAGCATGATCAGAAAGACGAACGGCAGTATGGCGATAAACTCCACGGTGACGGAGCCCTTTTCATTCGCAACAATCCTCTTCAGGCGCATTCTTCGCTCATCTCCTTTCGCGCTTATTTGCAAGCTACCTCTCATCAAGCAGCAATCCTCCCGACACAGCGGCTTCTGCTCCTGCCGCTTCTTCTTTCCACTTATTCACGTACATCATGAACATGACCGCGAAAAACGGAAGAACAATCACGTTGAGCAAAAGCTCAATAAACATAACCGCTCCGAAGGTCGAGGTGATGGACGTGACGAGGAACAGACCCGCCAAACTGATTAGCCATTCCACCAAGCTCACTAGCAACAGTAAGCCAAAGATTTGCAAAAAATGCTTTTTCCCCATTTCCAGGGCACCTCGCCAAGAGCGCCAAGCTGATTGTTTTTTCAGCACCACGAAAAACGGAGTCAAATAAAATAGAACCAGAATGATCAACCCAGGTATCATGAATAGCATCATTCCTGCGGATACAAGAAAGCTAAACACGATCCCGAAAACGAACACGGAAAAGCTGTGTTCGAAAAAGGCTCGAAATGCCTTTCGAACCGGGCGCTCATCTCCGTCCAAATCACTCTGGACATACTGGGCGAAAGGGATCTGTAGGATCAGCAAAAACAGAAGAAGTAAAAAAAGATTGAAAAAGCTTGCTACGAATTTGGCACCCGTGATCGCGGCGATCAGGTTCAGGTAGTTCAGTGTAAAGTTGTGGATGATAAAAAATGGAACCACGAGCACGGCGGACAAGAGCAGCAAAGATTCGATGTTCCGTGCATAAAAACGAATGCTTTCTTTGAAGGGATGCATATGGGTTTCTCTCACCTTTCCTGTTATGGGTTTCGCAGTTTATCCATCAGCCCGTTTTCCAAGATGGTCATATTAAGCTTTTCGTGGGCCTCCCGCAACTGTTCAACCGAATGGAAAGACTCATGTTTCCCTGTCGTATGCGTTTCAAAGCTTTTCACGGATTCATCGGCAATATTTCGCAGTGTTTTGTCTTTGTATACAGAGAGCAGGTCGATTAGCTTTTTTCGTTTCTGCTCCTGTACCCGATCCAGTTCTACTCGATTGGATTGGAAAAACTGGTAAAGCCGATCCACCGAGTCTTTGATCAGCACCTGCTTGCGAATGCGATCATACAGAATGTAGTCGGATTCAAATAACACATCCCGCAATGCCGTTTCCTCTCCCGCGATGACGTAGTTGCGAGCGAAAAATTGATTGAGCAGATCCATCCCTCGAGCATAAATGGCACGCAACTGGTCCCGGCTTTCCATCATGGTTTTGCAAACGTCGATCAGCTTCTCTGCATCTTGCCTAAGCACCGTGTCCATCTTATCCTGGCAGCTGGGCAAAAGCGCCCTCAGATACTCGTATTTTTGCTCGTACATCTCGATCGGCTTCTCTTTATCAATGGCCAGATTGTTCTTAATCTTGCGCCCCGCATGTGCATGCACCAAAAACAGTTTTACGACGGGCTCTGCTTCCTTACGGCGAACCACTTCACCATCCGGTCGCAGCACCAAGTACCCGACAGCGTCTTTTTTTCCCCATTTCCAGTACGCTACATGGTAGTAATATTGTCCGTCTACGTAGGCCGGGTAATTATACAGCTCTGTCCTCTCTAAGAAACGCTTATTCCGCTCGATCTGAGCCTGAACCTGTGGTGTATTCACGACTTTCATAGCAAAGGACCTCCGTTACGCAAATAAGGATTTCACCCAGCCAACAGCTTTTCCGACCCCATCCCGGATTCCACGAGTAATCGCTCCGCCGGCTAGCTTGTCAGCGTACTTCACGAGTTTGCTCAATCCCCACAAAACGGCACCAGTGACAACAAGCACACCACCTACGGCCTGCCCGCCTGGTATGACGGAAGCAATGACCCCTGCGTCCATCAGCACACTGCCGAAATTACCGACGCCATCCACAAATTTCTCATTTTGTGTGGCTTCACTCTGACTCGGGTCAAACGCCATGCCAAAGCTTCCAAATGTATCGATAACATCAAACGGAAGGCTGATGGCTGCTACGCCAACATTCAAACCTTTCACGATCCCCGGCATCCTGACGCCGGATGGATTTGCCGAATTCGTGAGCTGACCGCCTTGGAAAATATCCCGGAAGCTGTTATTCGGCAATTGCGCCAACACAAACTGATAGTTGGCCCATGCGTTCATCCCGTCGAGTGTATCAACACCCATGCCTGTTACAGTACCTGCATACGGCGTATTCTTGAAGGCTAAATCAAGGCCTTTTATTGCCAGGTCTCCCAGTAACATGCCTTTGCCCCGAAGTCCCGTCGCCATATCTACTTCGCCGTTCATAAGCAAATCAGCGCTGTATGCCAGCGTACCGCCCATTACGTCTTTGAACGTCCATTTGATTGCACCGTATTCCAGCGTCTCCGTCATCGGTTTCGAACCGTCAGAGTTTGCGCCGGGTGGCTGCATTTCTATATTCGTTGTCGGGGCGGTTGCGTTTGGCGCTTGCGGGTTCGGTTGATTGACATTCGGCGCCTGCATGTTCGGTTGATTGACGTTTGGAGCCTGCAGATTTGGCTGCTGCCAGTTCGGCGCCTGCATGTTCGGTGCCTGCACATTCGGCTGCTCCCAGTTCGGCGCCTGCACATTCGGCTGTTCCCAATTTGGCGCCTGCACGTTCGGCTGCTCCCAGTTTGGCGCCTGCATGTTCGGTTGCTGCCAATTTGGCGCATTGTAATTCGGCGCTTGCAGGTTAACAGATGATGCCAGAGCCGCAAGCGGAAGCAGATTCATCAAAAGAATCAGAAAAGCAAAGGTAGCCGCTGCAATTGGGCCTCTAATCCATTTCCTCACTTATACAAACCTCCTTTTGGAGATTTCGACTTTAGTTCGTTTTCGTATTCTGCGCAAACTTATTGTTGATCGCATTCACGGTTTCCTTATAGGACTTATCGTTCAAGGAATCCAGAAAATCCTCCAATTCGTCCGCCTTTTTCTTGGCTATATCCTTCTGTTCGTCCTTCATGGTTCGGAGACGATTGGCAAGTTCATCCGGAATCATGTCATCCGCACCCATAGTCGTAATGGCAGAATTCATATTGTAGCTTTCATCGCCAGCAATGATTCTCCAGTCTGCTGCGAACGAACTGATGTCTGTCTTACGTGATATGCGCGTGTCAAAAGCCTGATAGGACGCATCTGCTTTCCACTTTTTCCATTTGTCTGCAATCTCTTTCCCACGATTGAATTCTTCCTGCAGTTCTTTTTGATCCTGAATCAGTACGTAGCGGCCTCCTGCTGCCTTGGCCACTTCTTTTAGCTGTTGCTGCCCTGGACCGTCCACACCAAAACCAATTACATTAATAATCGGAGTGATCGCTGATTGGGAAAGTTGTTTTGCTGCTTCGGCGGGGTTTCCGCCGCATGTTTCGATACCGTCGCTAACCAGATAAATCATATTGGTGTTTTTGTCCCCGGAAAATTTGCTCAAATCCTTCATTGCTTCCTGCAAGGAGTAGGCAATCGGGGTATATCCCGCAGGCTGAAACTGATTCAAGGAACTCTGCAGTTTTTCTTTGTTGTAAGGCTGCATTCCGTATACCAAATCACTGCTGCCGCAAGAGAGCGCTTTATCAGACTCTTTCCCGCTGCCCTTGTGTCCGTATACGCGCAGAGCCACATTGGCCTGTGGCGGCAATGATTCAGCAAAGGCTTTGATTGCATCTTTGGCAGCCTCCATCCTTGTCTTGCCGTTCGCCATTGCACCCATGCTGCCACTTGCGTCTAGAATAATCTCCACATTGTAGTTTTCCTTGTACTGGTAGCGAGGATCTTCGATTTCCGGACTTCCGAAATAATCCATCTTCATATCATCAATAATTTGTTGCGGATCGGGATAGCTCTCCGCGAACAAACCTAAGAGGGCAAGGTAATACAGATTCGCGATTTCTTCGTCTGGATTTTCAATATAAGGGAATTTTTTCAATTCCGTTTCTATCTCTTCCTTGTTGTCGTCATACGACTTCCCCGCAAAAAGCCCAGGAGGAGTGTTCAAAAAATCCTCTGTTGTTTCCCGTTTTAGCAGGGGGCCAGCCTTTACCATTGCCTCCAACGCTTTTATTTTTTCTTCTCTGCTCATCTCGGTGTTCGTTTCACCAGTCTTGTCTGGAGGCTGTTGTGTTTCTGTGCCTGATGGAACAGAGGGTGGCTGCCCATCCGTGGTCTGTGGAGTTTCCGGTTGATTTCCTGCCTCTTGAGAACACGCCGTTAGCAGGCTAAAAAGGAGGATGGCCGCAAAAATTCCCTTCACAAATCTCATCGACTGCTACCTCCTGCTTCCTACAGATTTACTATGTATGTGTGGCGGTGAAGGAAAGCCCTTCACCGCCAACTTTTCCAACGCTTGTAACCAAACAGCATTCACTCAGATTACTTCCCATCCAAGTCTCCGATGATATTACCAAGCGTTTCACCAATTGATTTTCCCACACCGTCAGGATTACCTTTGAAGTAAGTGATTACTGCTCCAAATACGGCGATCACCACACCTGCCAGCGCGATCCATTCAATGGCTTGAGCACCTTTCTGATTTTGCAGGGCTCCTTGGACTTTTACATACAGTTTTTGCATCATGGTTTTCATAAAAAATCTTCTCCCCTCATGGTTAAAATAAATTTGATAAGGCACATTGTTCACATTACTCATCCCATCTTGGTGACAGGCATCACCTCCCATAAAGTCAAAACATACATTATGGCATGATGCCAGAGAACAAATCGAGGTTCTCTAAAATATTCAATACCATCAAACCGCCAATCAGGATAATCGCTGTAGGAGTCACGACAAACGTGGTGATCAGGGTTACTTTCGGCGACGCCTTGGCCGCCTTTTCCTTGATCAGCTCTTTACGGATTCTTCGCATGTTTTCGGCCTGTGCCTTGAACGTGACGGCAATCGGTACCCCCAGGCGCATCCCCTGAATGAGCGCTTTGATCAGCATTTGAAACTCCGGATTATCGTTGCGTCGAAGCAGTTGTTCATACGCCTTTTCCCTCTGCACACCCAGATCCAGCTCTTGATTGAAACGGGAAAACTCTTCCCGAATCGGTCCGTCAAAAAACTTGATGACTTCGCGCAATGCCTGATCGAGACTTACCCCTGCTTGCAGGGTGACGCTTACGGTGTCAAGAAATTCCGGCAGGTCATAACGAAGCTGATTTTGACGATCGCGGGCTTTGTTCTTCAACAGAAGGATAGGCAGAAAGTATCCAACCAACGGCCATGCGATCAGGCCCAGATGCGACAAGGGAAAGCCAAGAATGAAAAACAGCGTGCCGGCAATGATACCGAGCAAAGCCATAAATATTTTGACTCCTTGAAATTGGGCAACTGTCAAATCTAACGGGCGTCCAGCCTTCAGGAGCCAGTCCTCAACCTCATGTGACTCACTAAAAAAGTTGATGCGCTGACCCATGACCGCATAGTCGTCTCCATACCGAAGCAGGCGTTTGACCAGACGTTCGGATGAAGTTTCCTTCTTGCGCACTCCGTAGTTTTTGTGTCCGGTCACCTCATGGACATGTGTGAGCAGTTTTTGCTTCTCGATGGAGTAGCGATACCACTCCTTCAGACAGATGGCGAACAGCAAGAGAAACAAGAACACGCATGTAATTATGAGAGCATCCATGTTTTCACACCTTTATGTTGGTCACTTTCTTTACGAGGATATAGGACAGGAGAGTTCCGATTACGAACAACCCCAGTAGAAAAAGACCAAATCCAGAAAACAACGGATCAATAAAGCCTTCGTTCATCATGTTCATCATCAGTACCAGGGCAATAGGCATAATCGGCACTAAGATGGAAACGTATCGCTGTTCTGCGGTCATCGTCTTGATCTCCTGATTCACAATGCGGCGATCCTCCAATGTCTCCGCCATTTCCTGAAGCACTTGGCTCAAATTCCCCCCTGCGCGCCGTTGAATCAGCAGCGTAGCAGTAAAGATACGGAAATCCCGCGTCGGTATCCGTTTTTCCATGTCAGAGAGCGCCCGGTCAAAGCTAACCCCAAGCTGCAGCTCGCGCGCCATGCGGCTGAACTCTTCGCCAGCAGGGTAATTCATCTCTTTCGCAACAAGCGTGATCCCCTGTGAGAGCGTAAGTCCTGCCCGCAGTGAGTTTGCCAAAAGGCGGCACACCTCGGACAGCTGTTCATTCAACCGTTCCTGGTACTTATTTCGTCTTACAAAGAACAACACGTTCTGTATGAGATACATCACCGCTGCACCAATAATAATGTTGTAAGGAAAGGGAATATTCACCACGTTACTGAGCAAGAAAGCAAGTCCCATAGTCCCTACAATCAAAATTCCGTAAAACTCGGAGGGCGCAAGGGGGAAATTCGCTTTGATCAGCTTTTTTTGTATTTCTTTGGCATAAAGCGTCTGGTCGAATTTGTCCCCCCAGACGATGACGACGCTTTTTCGTTTGCCCTTCACCTCAAACCATTCTTCTGCTTTCTTTTTCCATTCGGTCTTCTTGGCCCGGTAACCGAGATATTCATAGAGGCCCCAGATACCAAACAACACCGCAAGACTAAACAGAATAGGCATGGTCACGCTGCTTCCCTCCTTCCGCCCTGAACATGGATTCGTCGAGATTGATTCCAAATACTTGGAGCCTCTCCAAACAGCGCGGGATCACTCCGGTTGCCGTAAAGTAGCCAAGCACTTCCCCGTTTGCGCCGATACCCTTTCGCTGGAAACGAAAAATCTCGTTGACCTCTACCCGTTTGTCTTCGGTTTTCGCCACTTCTGAAATGGAAACGATTTTCCGCGTTCCGTCAGACAGACGTGTGACCTGGACGATGATATCCAGCGCACTGACGATATATTCACGGACGATCGTGGAGGGCAAATCCATCCCTGCCATGACGACCATCCCTTCCAAACGGTTGAAGGCATCCTGCGGTGAATTGGCGTGTACCGTGGTTAGCGAGCCTTCATGTCCCGTATTCATTGCCTGCAGCATGTCAAATGCTTCCGCACCCCGTACCTCCCCGACGATGATGCGGTCTGGCCTCATCCGCAGGGAGTTTCGCACGAGCTGACGAATGGTGACTTCTCCTGTTCCCTCCATATTGGGCGGGCGTGCCTCCATGCCAATACAGTTGGGGTGAGTCAGCTTCAGCTCGGCCGAATCCTCAATCGTGATGACACGTTCATAGTGAGGAATGGCTTTTGCTGTCGCATTGAGCAACGTCGTCTTACCGCTCCCCGTACCGCCTGAGATCAAGACGTTCATTTTGGCTTCCACTACGGCTTGAATAAACTGGGACATCGGTTCACTGAAGGAACCGAACTGCATCAGGTCATCCATTAAATATGGCTCTTTGCGGAATTTACGAATCGAAACGAGTGTCCCATTCAGGCTGATCGGAGGGATGACCGCATTCACGCGGCTTCCGTCCTTCAATCGGGCGTCGACCATCGGTGAGCTTTCGTCGATTCGGCGGCCGAGCGGTGCGACAATCCTGTCTACAATATGCCGCAAATGTTCCTCATCGCGAAATTTTAAATCGGTCAACTCGAGCCTTCCCCGCTTCTCGACGTAAACAAGGCTGTGCCCATTAATCGAGATTTCCGTGATTTCCGGGTCTGCGAGCAGCGGTTCGAGCGGCCCAAGCCCCACTGATTCATTGATCAGACGAGTGAGCAGTATTTCCTTTTCATTTCGTGGAATGACTACCTTCTCTTCCGACATGTATTGTGATACGAGACGTTCGATCGCGAGACGCATCTCATCTGAACGTAGACTAGTCAGTCTCTCCAGGTTGGTCTCACGCAAGAGTCGGGTCTTGTAATGCTCAGCCAGTTCGTCAATATACGGATTGAAGGAAGGAGCTGCTAGTGTGGCAGCGAGTGTCGTCTGCTTTGCCTCATCCCCTGGCGCTGTCTGCTCTTGCTTGCGTCGGAATAAAGCCATCTAACTCCCACCTTTATGACAGTTTCTTGAGTACCCATTTTCTGATGTCTTTCGCAGCCGGAGAGAGCTTCTTCTCATTCGGTTCTTTTTGCAATGGTCGGCCTTGATTGACGGCCGCTTGCACTCCTTGATGATCTCTGCTGATTTCAGCAGTAATCGGAGCGTTGAACAATCCTTTCAAATCCGATACGTTCAGCTCGTTATCCCGTCCCACCTGGTTGACGATCACTTCGAGCCTGCCTGCCGTATCAATCCGAAGACGTCTGAACAAGTCTTCCACGAGTCGATAAATTTGAACGGACGGTGTGTCCAGATTCATCACGTAGTAAATCATGTCCGACTCAGACAAAGCAGCAAAGGTTAGCTCGTTCATATGCGTTGGCAGGTCAATAATGACAAAGTCATAACTGCGGCGACTGGCGCGGATCAGCCTGGTGACAAAGGCTTCGGACATATTCTCGGCTGTTTCGGCATCCCGCGGGCTGACAAGCACCTCCAGCTTGGAATAGTTCTCCCTCTGCGCCACGTTGCGAATATGAAATTCGTTGATTTCGTCCATAACCGGCATCAAATCGCCCAATGTACGGTTGTTTTCAAACGACAAGAAGGTTTCTACACCGCCGTATTGGAGATTGAGGTCGATGAGCAGCACACTTGCCGTAGATTCCAGCTTCAATGCTTGCGCAAAGCCTGTTGCCAGCTGTGTTCGCCCGCTCCCCCCTTTTCCGCTGTAAAAGGAGTACACCTTCCCCCGTCCTCGCACAAAAGCCTTGCCGGATACATCCGCGCCCTTTTTTCTCTGTTTGATGAGGGATAGATCGGATATTTTGTCGAGACGATCAGACAAAAGGTTGAGCTCATCAGGCATGACGATATATTCAACCGCACCCGCACGGACGACATCTCGCAGCAAGACAAAATCCTGTCTTTCCGTGAGATAAATGACAATGCCCTCCGGCAGCTCGCCTTGTATATACTGCACCAGCTCTACTCCTGCTCCGTCTTCCGGCTGCACGAGCAAAACGACATCGGGTCCAATGCGGTCAATTTCTTTTTTCACTTCGCTGGAAGTCGTGTATCGTACTTGCTCGTAAACGGACAGAATTTCCCTCAGCATGTCTTTTACAGAGTCGTAATCCGCAACGACGAGAATTTTCATATCTTTGTTCATGACTTATCCTCCGGTTTTCGGTGGTTGATTAGTTGGCTGCGGTGGTACCGAAGTTGGTTTGCTTTGTGGCTGAACCGGAGCCGCTGGTGGTGTCTGGACGGCGGGCTGGACGGCGGGCTGGACGGCAGGCTGTGCCGCAGGTGGCGTTACTGCTGGTGTCCCCGGCTTGGCGTCGGCTGGTTTGCCAGGCGGTTTCGTCTGTTCCGGCGTAGGCTCCACAAACGGATCAGGAATGCCCAAGTCTCCTTTGCCCACATTCGCTTTCAAAATGCGAACCATCTGGGCGTAATGCTGCTGGTGAATGAACTTCGGCGCTTCCTCAAACGGCAGTTCCAAAGCCACGCCCTTGAAGCTATTCTCCGATTTCGCTACCATGGCGACCGGCACGTCTTTCATGAACACTTCCGTTACGGGCTTTCCACTCACCTCATGCGAGATGATGATGTCGACCCGGTCTAGCGCTTCCAGCTCCTGGTCGAAGACGATATTATTCGATGAAAATACCGTCACGAGCCTGTTGTTCTCGTCCCGAACAACGTTCGCCGGCTTCATGATGTTTTTCGTAATGATATCCCCCTTCGACAAAGGGACAATCGTGACTTGATTTTTCAAACTGGCTTTATCGATCACATACGAATCATCCGCATACTTTTTGGGGATTTCCCTTACCGTCAATTGGTCGGGTTGAATCAGTGCCCGAGATGGAATGTCTGCATTCGCCTCGTAAATTTCCACCATCTCGCCAAGCTGCGCGTTCAAGTCCTTGATTTTTTGCAAAAACAGAAAGCCCGCCAGAGCAGCAAGTAGGAACGATAATACAAGGAAGATGATTGCTCTACGTTTTGATTCCAACATCTGAAGATTCCCTCTCTTTTTTGAAAAATCCATTCATGTGTCATATTTTGTCGTTTTATTACCAAGATTCCGAATCGACACCCTTATGAGAAAAAGACTAGTAATACATGACCATGACCAGCATCAAACTGGTTCCGCCAGCAACAAATGGCGCCAGTGGTATCTCTCGGCCAATCTTCATTCTGCCCGTCATCTTGGATATGACCCACATGGGAAGTACACTGACTCCCGCGAGCAAATACGTAAGCATGAGTACTATCAATCCCGCTTGCCATCCAACCGCCGCTCCCACCAGAGCCAGCAGCTTGATATCGCCTCCGCCCATCTGCCCTTTACTGATCACCGCCATGAGCAGTGAGATTCCGCCCAGCACGATAGCGCCTATCGCATAGGTTAGCCATTTTTCCGGATGAAGGAACGCATGCACGAGGAGAAAATAAATGATTCCCGGGAGCGTCAGCCAGTCGTAAATGAGACGACTGCGTAGGTCGGTATACATAGCGACTGCCATTACGAAAAGAATGGGAATGATGACATACATGGATAACACCATATGTCCTCCTTCCTGCTTTTTAGGAAAAATTCACCATTACAGACGGAGGATTTTAGAAAATTGTTGCAAAAATACCCAATTTTTTTTAGGTATTTTACTGAAAATCGCTTTCATTTCTTTATTTCCTGAGATTGTGCGGGACGTTTTTCCTTTTCAATCTGTCGAATCGTAGGTTAAGCTGATGATGATGTGTGAGGACGACGAAACAAGAGGTGGAGAACTGTGCAGGAATATCTAGAACTGACTGAACTGCTTACAGACATCGAGGGCCATCCCCTCAGCCTGCTGTTCATTAAAACGACAAACTGCGGCGTTTGCGATGTCACCTACGCAAGAACGGTAGAACTGCTAAAACAATACCCACAAGTGAAAAGTATGGTTGCATCCATGGAAAAAATACCTAATCTCTCCGGTGAGTTTCTCGTATTTACGGCTCCGGCGATCCTGCTGTTTATGGACGGAAAAGAAATGTTCCGACAAGCCCGGTTTGTCTCGTTTGATGAGTTGGAGCATATTCTGAAGTTGACAGTGGAGGCGACCTAGGCGAAGAATAATAAAAAGCATGACCGCAATTCACTTAGATAAAAATTCACATTTCCTTCCACCGTAAGATTTGGATAACCTCTCTTTTGGTGATAGAGTAGAAAGTATGAACAAATCAGATTCGCAGAACAATCTGTTGTATTTTATCGATTTTTGAAGGAGAGACAGTGGATGAGAGCCTTATTGGTAGACGACGAGCAACTACCCCTGATGCATCTGCAACGATTGCTGGAAAAAGATGTTGGCGGCGTTAAGGTAGTCGGAGCCTACACCAATCCTCTCGAAGCGATCGATCAAGCAATATCCCTTCAACCAGATGTCGTGTTTTTAGATATTAATATGCCGCGCATCAGTGGACTGGAGATCGGAGAACGTCTGCAAGGAATCGATAACTCCCCGGAGATCGTATTTGTCACAGGGTACGATAAGTACGCCGTTGATGCTTTTGAACTGTGCGCGCTGGATTACATCATGAAGCCCGTACAGCTTCAACGCTTGCAAAAGACAATGGACCGTCTTCGTGAAAGAATCAAGTCCGCGAAAGAAGCCGCGCCTGTTAAAGAAGAATCAGTCGTTTCCATCCAATGCTTCAATAGTATTTTGTTTCACCAGCCGAATCAGGAGCCGCAAGAGATCAAGTGGCGCACGAATAAAGCCCGGGAGCTGTTTGCGTATTTATTGCATCACCGCAACAAGATGATCGACAAGGATTCGATTATCGAGCTATTGTGGCCGGACTATGACGGAAGCAAAGGCGTGACCCAGCTATATACGACGATTTACCTCATCCGGCAAACCTTGAAACGCTATGGTCTGCAAACGATATCGATCAACAAAGGGAATTTAGAAGGCGGCTATAAGCTGACGATTGATTCGGCTACGATCGATGTGGAGGAATGGGAGAGTCGTCTCAAACAATTACTCCCCCTCTCTCTTGCCAATATCCAGGAGTATGAGCAAGTGCTCGCGACGTATACAGGCGATTATTTCGGAGACTACGACTATTTGTGGGCAGAGTATGAGCGGGAAAGACTCCGCAGAATGTGGCTGCAGCTCGCCAAAACAATGAGCAGCTTTTATTTGGGACATGGCAGAGTACGGGAGGCGATCAACGTCAACCAACGCATTCAGAATTTGCACCCGCTTGAAGAAGACAGCTACATGATCTTGATGCAGTTGTACGCTTCTTTGGACGATCATGCGGCAGTAGAAGAACAGTATCAACTCCTGACCTCTCGGTGGGAGACTGAACTCGGCTCTGCTGCAAACGAGCATATCACCAAGTGGTATCACATATGGAAACAGGAGACAGAAGGAAAGTAATTGATACTCTCTCACAAGATCTAGGGGGCACTCATGAAGATCAGAAGTGGTCTATACAGCGTACTTCTCGCTGCTTTTTGCATTCTACCTTCCTCTGCCGCCGCCTCCAGTTATGGAACGGCGAGCTATTCACCAAAACAAACCCAAGACGTGCTCCAAAACCCGTATATGGGACTGGCTCCCGACTCACGGACGAGTAATCATGAGCAAGAACACACCCTCGTCTACGCCAATCTTACCTGGCGGATGCTCGAGCCCACCAAAGGGGATTATGCATTTGATGAGGTCGAAGATGCGATCCGGTTTGAAGAATGGACAGAAAAAGATGTCAAGTTCATCCTCCGTATCGTTATGGATATTCCCGATAACAAATCAGACATGGAGATACCGGATTGGCTATACAACGAGATCGGCGGGGACAATGACAACTTTGAAGATGGCGAGTGGTATCGAAACGACTATGGCAAAGGCTATAGTCCCAACTACAGCAATCCATTGGTCATCAAATACCACAAACAGTTGATTGATGCTCTGGGCGAGCGTTACAAGGACGATCCCCGCATTGCTTTCATACAGCTGGGAAGCGTCGGTCACTGGGGAGAATGGCACACAGATACGTCTATTCCTTTCCCTGCGACAGAAATCACCGATCAGTACGTCCAACCGTATCTGGATAAATTCCCTGATTCCATGCTACTGATGCGAAGACCACATCCAGTCGCCAAAGAGTACAAACTGGGCCTGTTTAACGACATGTTCGGCAACAAAGATGATACAGACAGCTACCTGTCCTGGATACAGAAGGGCTATGTATCCTGGCTCACCAAAGAAAAAATGCCTGCCATGCCTGATTTTTGGAAGTTTGCACCAAGCGGTGGAGAGTTCTCTCCATCCGATTCGTTAAACAGCTACTTTACCCGATCCTCCATTAACCAGGTGATCTCACAAGCCAAAGCTTCGCATATTAGCTGGCTTGGCCCCAATACCCCTGCACAGTTCGAAAAAGATGGCGAACAACAACAAAATTTGGACCGCTTTTTAAACACGATTGGCTACCGCTTCTCCATCACCAAAGAGACACATGCCAAAACAATCGAGCCCGGAGAAAGCCTCGCTGTAACGATGGATTGGCAAAACCGCGGTGTTGCTCCTTTTTATTTTCCGTGGATTCTCGAGCTGTCACTCATGGATGAAGATGGCGAGATCGTAACCAAGACCAAAACGGACGAAGACATCCGCAAATGGCTTCCCGGCAAGAAAACCGTCAAGCAAAGCTTGGAAATCCCGGATGATTTACCTGAAGGAACATACACACTCTGTGTGGCTATCCTCGATCCCCATACGGAAGAACCGGGCATTCAATTTGCCATGGAAGGAAAAAGAGCGGACGGAAGATACACACTAGGCAAGGTTCAAGTACGAGACTGATCATCAAAGAAAAAATCCCTTCCTGACAGCCTGTAAAGGAGTCGTCAGAAAGGGATTTTTTGTAGCATCATTTATGGTGCATAATCGCCATCGTAGCTGACCAATGATACGTTTTTCACACCTTCTACCTCTGAAATATCTTGAACAAATGCCGTATTATCTCCTTTGATTTTTACTTCTACAATCAATTCCACCATCTCTTTGTTGACTGTCTTTGATTTCAAAGTGTATTTTAGCTTGTTCAGCTGGTATTTGACCCCGTCATTGGCTTGATCCTGATAGGTAATAATGAGCAGATAAGCAACATCTCTCATTTGTCGCTTGGATAATACGACAATGACAGCCGCCACCACCAGAGATCCTAGAACGGAAACCGGGTACACCCCTGCTCCCGTCGCAATACCTACCGAGATAGACCAAAACATGAAGACAATATCCAACGGGTCTTTGATGGCGGTACGGAACCGCACAATGCTCAATGCGCCGACCATCCCGAGAGAGAGCACGATATTCGTGCTAATCGTCATGATAATCAGGCAAGTAAGCATTGCCATGGCCACCAGCGTGATGTTAAAGGTGTGCGTATAGACGACGCCACGAAACGTTTTCTTGTAAATATAGTAGATGAACAAACCAAGCAATCCCGACAGCACAAGACCTATGATGGTATCAATGATCGAGATGCTGGCGAACTGGTCCATTTTTAAGACGCTTTTTTTGATGATATCTTGAAAATTAATCGTATTGGTCGTGTCCATAGTTTCTCGACTTCTCCTCACACTAAAGATTATGGTACTTTTTGGTTTCCTCTCTGCAAATGACATATTTGGAGATAGCCGACCGCTGATTACTCAGGTTTTGTAGCAAATGTCTAATATTGAATGGCAGGAACTGATCGTACTTCACTTCCATGATCATCATGGGCTGATGAATCGCTCTGACCATCATGATGTGTTCATCAAAAATATCGAGTGAATTAACGTTTGCCTTCAAGTACTTATCAAATGTAATTCGGACATTCCCTTCTCTCACCAAATACGCCTCTCGAACATAATCCGTAATGACGCGAGGCCGAAACAGATGATTCTTGCACGACAAATAAAAATCTCGCAGCACAGCACTTTCTGTCTCGCGCAGAAAATCAACATCACCTGCAAAAATCCGCTCATACTCTTCCCGCGTAATCGACGCTGATTCTTTGCAAATGTATCCGCCAAACTTGCTCTTTCGCTCCATCTTGATGACCGTATCGCTTTTGTTGTAGATGCGGATGCGGTACTTCTTTCTTTGAAAAACCCCATAGTTTTTTTCATAGAGGGCCGTATCGTGATAGTCATCAAAATACAGGCTGCGAATATGATACCCTTCCTCACTTACAGAATAGGGGTCAGGAGTTGCGATCAACCGCAATTTCTGCCGTAGCGGCTCGTAATGACTCAGCCGAAGATAATACTTCAACTCATGCCGCAATCGCTTGTTGCCGAGCTGAATGCCAGTACTCTGGATTCCTTTCATTTCAATATGAACTCCTTCACCCCATGATATATCGCATCCTCCGGCTCTACTCTGTCAAATGCCGTCTGTGTATTCCCTTTGCTGTCCCGTACAATCACGCGCCAGAAAAAGCGGCCTTTTCCCGGATCATTTATCGTGTATTGGACTCCTGTCAGCCCCTTTGCCTGTGTGTGTATCTTCGTAAACGCAGGATCGTAACTGACGGCAAAATCGTAGGTCAGATCGTCTCCTTGCAGGTCATAGGAATGGTCCCAGGAAAAAATGAGCTTGTCTCCTTCTTTTCTTGGCTCCCCCATAAAAAAGGGCATCGGATTCTCTAGGCGTTCATAGTACCTCTTCTTATTACGCTCCGGTTCACCAGAGAGAAGTGCTTGCTCATTGTGAAAATAGGAAACATCCAACGGCAAATTATATAAATCAGGTTGTTGCAGAACGTACTTGCTCACAATCGGATAATAGCTCTTCAAGTATTTTTCCGTTTGCTCTTTCGTAATGATCTTGCTGACTTCTTCAACCTTTTCGTTTAGCGCCTTGATGTTTTCCGGATCTTTGAAAATGCGGCGATGCAGGTTTGACACCCAGTAGTTGGAGAGGCCAAACTGCCATTGACCGAGCCCTTTTTCTGGACTGCGCTTGAGCTCTTCTTCGAAAAATCCCCATGTTGAGTCATAGTCCCACGGGAGGAAATACCATTTGTTCGAGTTGCTTGGGCTGTATAAATAAAAATTGTGAACAGCCGCGTCGTGATTCCCCATCAACAGGTTGGATGCCAGCCATGTATAGTAGTTCTCCCGATCAAAATGCTTGTCCAAAAAGTCCTGCGTATTCATTGCAGGATTATGGAGATCCTCCAGCATGGCAATGAGCTTTTCATGGTTCTCACTGCCTTTGATCTCCAAAATTTTATCAAATGCTTTTTTGTCGTAGGTAGGATCGGTTGCCAGCTTGATCTGATCCTCGTAGCGATGGAACTCGAAATCAATTGCCTTGTACAAGTTCCCGTTCCGGTCCAATCCGTGCGCCTGCAAAAATGTTTTGTTTGGCTGTTCAATTTGAGTGAACAGACCGTAGTCGACAAAGTCCCGGTCCGGATTTTTTTTGGTCAAATCCTTGATTTTCACTTGAACGAACTGCGTCCGCAAGCTGGTCATATTCGGTATCTGCTCGAAATAATCAAAGCTAAGCTTTTGTCGAACACGCGTCATGTCAGACTTGTGCTTGCTTAAGTTGATGTTGCGTTGATCCCGCCAGTATCCGGCACTGTCGAACAAACGGATTTTGTACGATTTTTGTTCCGCTCTCCTGCTCGATTCCCCCCGTAGCTCAATCGTTCCGTTCGCTCTCGTCTCGCCAAAACCAAAGTAGCCTTGAGTTGGCCCCTCCGCCGTCCCTTCCTGCATAATGACTTTGGCTTGCAGATCTTCTCCCTTTTCATTCCGTCCGCTAGGAGCTACATTGAGTTCCGTAAAGGTAGTCGTCTTCAGTTTCGAATTTTCTTCGTTGACTATCGTCACATACAAATGGACGATGCTCCCATCCACATCCTGATCGTATACGCTTCTATTCTCAATCAGACCCTCATTCATCTGCTGAGTTGGTGCCACCTGGCTCGTTGCTGCCGAGGTATCTGACACTGGCCGTTCAGGCACATCCTGAGTACAACCAGTCGATACAACTCCTAATGCTACGAGCAAGCTCAGCATGAATCGTTTTTTCTTCAACCTAAGTCCTCCCCAATCCATCAGTCCCCATCTATTCCATTCGCTTTCCTTTGACAAAGAGCGGCTGTAGGCAATAGGTGTAATAATCGATATTTTTCAAGTAATAGATCAGCCTGCCGAGACTGGCTACCAGCGCAAGAAACGAAGCAATAAAAAATGAAAAACCGTAGTTCTCAAGGGGCAGCATCGCTATAGTGATGACAAACGTACTCACGAGAAATAAGGTCGTCACCGCAAGCGCCCCCTTCCGATCGTCAAAATAGAGCAGCATCAGTACGATTACAAACATAACAGCGTACAAGTATCCCGCTATAACCAGGATGTTGTACCGCTCCATCTGCTCGGACGTAAAACCGATGTGCGGAAGCAGCGTAATGCCCAGGGCTAATGCAACGAAGGAAAAGAACAGCTGCACTTCCATCATGAAGCTGAGCTCTTGCATCAGTGTTTGGACCATGTCTGTCTTTGCCCGCTTGATATCCTGCACTGAGCCTGTGCCCAATATCGTCCCGTAATACGCTCGATACTTCTCATAAAAAGCGGTCTCCACAGATACAACAAACATGACCATCGTAGGCAATATGCTCAAGGAGGCGTAGAACGCAGGCACATCATAAAAAGGCGCGATCACGTAAGTATCCGCTACGACTTCTTGAAGCGGACTCCCCAGCCAATAAATAAAATGGTGCACATAAAAACCGAGAGAGCAAAAGAGACCCACGCCCAGCAGACTTGGGTACTTTTTTACATACTTCAGGAAATCAAAGTAGTTCCTCTCTCGCTTCGGGAAATAGCTCTCCAGATGAACCATCGACAGAACGATCATGATAAAAAAGCCAATATCCAAAGAAATCAGCATTGCGATTCCTTTTTCCATTTCAGTCAGAATCGACAGTAGAAACGCAGCCAGAAGCGTAAAGGCAACAGCCGCCAAATACCCGCGAATAATGCGCATATAATCCTTTAATGCAGACAAATAGGCGGATTGCAGCCAAACGACGATCAGTTCCACAAAAAGAAGGTAGGCTACGAGCTTAAAGCCAGACGGCAAAGGAGCGAGCCAGTAAAAAGCACCGCCGAGAATTCCCCCCAAGCCCAGGCAAACAGCGATAACTCCATACAAAGAAGCAATGATGTCGTTATACTCACGCAAGTAAATTTTGTCTGCAATATAGCGAGAAATGACCATTGAAAAGCCGCAGGTAATTAACAGCGAAAACACGAATGCATAAACAACAGCTGCTAGAAAAGACATCCTTTCCAAATAGCTTACATTTAATTGAAGGAGGATTTGTTGTAGCACCGTGATTATGACCATACAAATCAGCATCGGTCCAACTGTCACCAGCGAAGAAAATGCATACGCCTTCACACTGGACAAATACCCTCTATTCCCAAACATTTTCTTCAGTTCAAAGCCAATGCCCGCCATGTTTCTTACACCTCGTATTTCCGATACATATTGCGATATCCCGCCAAGAAGTTCTCATGTGTGTAAATAGCAGACACTCTCTGGAAACCGCATCTGCCCATACGGCGTCTCAATGGCTCGTTTTGACACAACGTAATGATTGCTTGGGCAATTTGAGTAAAATGCATGACGGGTACCGTTATCCCTGCGTTGCCATAGTTGTCACCATTGCCGTACAACAATTCCCGACAGCTTCCCACGTCCGTTGTGACGAAGGGCTTTCTGCATGCCATCCCTTCCAAAATAACGAGCGGTTGACCTTCACTGATGCTGGTCAAAACAAGCATGTCCATTTTACCGAGATACTGTTTCACATTGACCGCACCCGTAAACGTAACATCCTCCAGTTGCAGGCTGTCGACCAATTGCAGGCATTCTGTGTAGTATTCCTCGTCTTCATCCGTCGGGCCCATGATAACAAAGCGTGCGTGTGGTACTTGTTCTTTGACGAGTCCGAAGCTTTGCAGCATTGTTTTAATATCCTTGATGGGTACCACGCGGACAACAGCACCAATGGTGATTGTGTCGTCCTTTTTTTCTTCCACGATGTCAGCATAATCACTCACTTTTACACCGTTCGGGATCACGGATACTTTGGAAGGATCACAGCCTAGCTCGATCTGAATTTCCTTGTTTCGCTCAAACAACGTGATTACCTCATCCGCGTAGGAGTAGGCACATGCAGAAAGATTATGAAAGTAGTCGATCCAAATGTCCTTAAAGTGACCCTTGATCCAGTTTGCCTTGATAATTTCTTCTTCCCGCTCGCGGGTATAGATTCCATGCTCCGTCAGCAAAAACGGCTTTGCATGCAGATACTTCCCAAGACTCCCTGCTACACCGCCATATCCCGTGCAAACACTGTGATACAGATCCGCTTCTGGCATGCCGTTTTGAATGACCAGGCATAACGGCAAGACCATCGAACGAATCATCCAAATCATTTCAGTAAAAGGAATTTGCGGGTATTTTTCCTCACAAAGCCGCTGGATTACCTCGAAGTAGTCCTTGCTTGTAAGCAACTCAGCTACGGATGGCACCTTACTCCCCGACAACACGGAAAAAAGAGCACGCCAGTCTCCCTTGCTCCCATCAAGCAACGAAAGCAACGCTTGCTGCTCATCCTCAGTCAGACCCAGACGCTTGCCCGGTGCAGCCTCTTCTTTCAGATAGGCATCCAGAAATACCTCTCTAATTTCTATCACATTCGAGGGGAGCTGGTAGACGTATTTCCCCCTGTTTTTCTCTTCTGCACCAATCGCATAAATGATAAACTCATGCTCTGGCATGCTAGCGATTAAGGAATGAATCCAGCTAGAGACACCCCCTGTAATATAAGGGTAAGAGCCTTCGGCAATCAGACAAATTTTCATCGCTTACTCTTCCAGTCCTATTTCAAATTTGGCACCCGTTGCATGCACGAGATAGGCGCCTTCCTCTATTTTTTCTACCGTGCAATTGACCAAGCTCGTTATTTTTTTGTTTGTCCGCAAGATGTAATACATTTCGCCGGAGAAATTGTTCATGTAGCCTGTCATTTTTTTATCCGTATGCGTGATATACACATCCGTTTGCACATAGCTCTTAAGGCTTGCTGCAGCTTCGGAAGCAGTCTGACTACGTAACCATGGATACTGCTCGTAAATTTCTTCCAGCATGAATTGAAAGTCTTTTACCAATTCCGGCCACGACTTGTTATTGCTTCTCCCCTTGTCCAACACATCGTCTGGATGAACAAAATGAGAAAAAACACCGATGGATGTGATCGCATTCGTTATGTACCAATCATGAATGTCTGTGCGACTGTATCCGGAGGTAATACGGGGCAGCTCTATAATGCCATCTTTGGCCACGGAAAACTCCTGGATGTATTCGTGTGTACTGTCTGATTCCGCATACAAGGAGGCAATGATCCTCAGATCAGGGAAGGACTTTTTCAGCGCTCGACGCCCTTCCTCTCCCATCACGTTGGAAGGTGGAACATACACCTGTATGTCATACGACGAGAAAACCTTCTTGATATAATCGTCCAGGTACGCAAGCGACTCAGCCATGCTTGCTTCATCAGGCCAAGCCTTATACTCGTAATGGCTCGCCGTCGCCTGATCGGTTACCAGCGATTGATGGTTGTATCCATGGATGCCCAATTCGCCACCCAATTTCAACAAATCCCTGCCGTACGTGATCAGATTGTTTGAATCCGTTCCTTCTGTATCTGTGAAGGGGGCGGCAACTCGGTTATTGTAGGTTTTGATAATAGCTCCCGTGTAGGTCACATCGTAATCGGCAGCAAGCTTGATCATGTCCGGCCACCACACATCCCGAAAGAAGCTGGGAATATCTTTGCGGTACTCTCGGTAAATACTCGGCTCGATCCCCTGGCGAAAAGGAGCCGGAAAATCGTCAATATACATGACCTTCATATTGAAAATGGGGTACATGAAATCTTGATTCAGTGAACTGATGCTACCAGCAATAAGTCCTCTGTTCATTGCAGATTGCATATTCGTCCCGTTATAGACCATGACCTTTCCCTGTCCATACTGGGTCTCCCATAGCAGTGGCATATTCTCGGCAGAAACAGCGTGAACCTTCGCTTGCCTATCCAGCTCTACAGGAATCGAGGAATTCTCAATGAATTCTGCGCCGATTTTTGCATCTTCTCCTTGGATCAAGAGATTGGATGTCATCTGAATGCCGTTTGTCACAATAGGGGGGTTGATGGAATTGATCCCTAGTTTTCGGTATATACGGTACAAGCTGTCATTGTATTCAGGCATACGTGAAAAAAACACATTTCCACCATCGTGCGCATATTGCATCATCGCATCCAGATTAGCTAACATGCCCAGATTTTCTATGGTGACAATGACCGTCATGTATTGGGGATCGGGCTTCGAGAACTGCTTAACGTCAGCGAGATCGTACTCCTTTTTCATATACTGCAGCACTTGCTCCATATTCCTCGCGATTGCCATGCTGCTCTCATCCTTGGAATCTTGCAGAATAAGGAATTTCTCCCTTGCTAGCTTGGCGATTTCCTCCTGACTGATCGCGTTTTGCTTCGGCTCGTCAGTCTGCATTCCCGAGCCTCCCGCTTTATTGCTGCTTACCTGAAGGATGAACTGAGATCGGGTAGCTTCTATGGTGATCCCCAGAATCGCCACAAAGATCAGAATGATGTAGATGTTTTTTTTCAGGGAAATATCGTTGGACCTCGCCTTGCTCCACTCTCTGTCCTTTTCCCTGTCCCTTTTCCTTCTCGTGTACCTTGTCATTCTCATTTTGTATCGCTCATCTCTTTCGAAATCGTCTCTGTTTCCTGTGCAACAGCGACTTCCTCCCAAGTGCTGTCTTGCTCATCATCTTCCGGATTGTTCCAGTAGCGGATCATCATCAGCGTAGCGTGGGAGATTTTAACCGACGAGCTTTTTAACCGATTCATTTCTGCCACAAAACCTGCGTAGTCTCTGATCGTAAAGAAGCGCTTAAGCGACATGACATATGGCTGCTCGCTTCCCGGATGATACTCATGAAACAATTGACAGTACTGTGCGGCTTTTTCATAGGACTGGTTCACCAGCTCGCAATTGATCTTGTCCACAAAATAGCTTTCTTCTTCCTGATAAATGTCCAATAATGACTCCAGAACAAACGAATACGTGTAGCTGTATTTCACAAAGGTGCGTTGATCAATGAGTGAACTGTCCAGATACTTCTTCAAAACGTCTGCGTAGGCGCGTAAAACCTCAAGATCCTGCTTGTTCTCCTCGTATTTCACTGATAAATCCTGCAGTTGAAGCTGAAGGTTGCGCCGCATTTCCGTTAGAGCGGCTGCCGCATAGTGAACCGTTTCCGAATCCTCGTTTTGCAAAGCCGTCTCCAGTGTGCCGATCTGCCATATGGTCTGCTCTTTCAAGACATCGATCAGCATCTTTCGGCGCGTGCTAGTGTCGTTCAAAAACAAAATGTCCTCAACCGGTACGATGTTCATTTCCTTTTCCATGTCCGCTCTTCGGAAAATATTCGATCCTTCCGCTAGTTTCAGCAAATCGCTCTCTAGCATCAGTTCATTCACATTCTTTTTCGATGTTCGTTTGTACACATCGGTAATCCCCAATAACAAGAGGCCAAAAATGGGAAGAAAGCCAGTAACAAGCATTCGCATAATAAGCACCTGCTTGTTTTTGCCGCGGCTTTGCACCCAACTGTAACCAACAGACACCAAGACATGGAGGAGGAGGACTAGTTTAAGCATAGGCGCCATCCTTCAAGGAGAAGCGATCCTGATCTTTTTCCTGCACAATTCTCGATGCAATACCGAGTCTACCAAGCCTATCAATCACGATATTGGCTTCCTGCTCATTGGAATTGGAGAGAATAATATAGACATCTCCTGCTTCGTCCATTCCCATATAATCTGCTTCGCGAAGAGAACTGGCGATGTAGGTAGAAAGTGTCTGAAGATCCATTTGCCCAAAATCCACTGCCAAGAGGGTAAAGTCGGTGTTCAATTGTTGCTTGGCATCCCTTTTGTTCTTCACCATTGCTGAAAAATAAGCAGGAATCAGGATAGAGGTATCTTTCAGGTAGCGGTCCTTTTGTGTGGAGTTTAAGTATCGGAGAGAACGGGACAAAGCGGATGAGATCAATTGAACGGCCACTTGGAACAGGTTTTGGGTGTACATGGTGAAATTTTCAAATCCGAGCTGTTGCAATGTGACCACCGCAACTATTTTTCCCTTGTCAAAAATAGGAGCTGCTATAAGGGGCATGTCGTGACGCATCTCTTTATTCACGATGATCTTCTTCCCTGTCATTAATTCAGTAAGATAAGCATGCTCACTCATTTTCAGCGAGCGTGGCAGATCAAAGCCCGCTTTATTCGATTTGGCCATCAATCGCAAGAAAGAGCCATTTTGATTCATTGTATAAATGGCGATCTCATCGGACTTCATGATTCTTTCCAATACCTTAACTGATTTCTGCAATACGCGTTCAGGCTCGAGACTGTCCAACTCCTTGGTAATGCTGTAGATTTTTCCGAAGCTGTCTTCCGAATTCACGATCTGCTGCTGCAATTCTTGCTTGACCAACAGCACATCATTGTAAATGTCCTTTAAAAAATCATACTTTTCTTCAATGGCTTGCCTTTGCAGCTCCTTTGACAATACGTCCCTGTTTCGTTTGTCGATGGAATAACCGACGGCAATCCCGATAATAAAGTAGACAGCGATATGAAACAGAACATTCGCGTCATATAAGAGCGATACGACATCGCGACCGTTATGCAGGCTTTCTCCGATGAAAAGTCCACAGGCCAGGATGACAGACAAGAGGGATTGCTTCGTTCCGTAAATAGCGCCAATCAAAACGATGTAAATCAGCTTGAGATCAAAGACACCGCTATTAACCGTTCCAACTGTGGCGAAAATCACCAGAAGGAAAGCAAGAATGTTCTCTATGTACGGCCTTGCATCCCATGAATAGAGCCATTGGATCGTTTTCTTCGCTTCGCTCTCCTGCTCTTGTTCTTTCTCTGCGATGGTCGCTTGATACCACTGCGCCGTTTTTTCCAGTCCCTCTGCCAATGAATACATCGGAACCCAGTCTAGTCTTCTCTTTGCCCGCGAATTGTCCAAAACCGACTTATCCACGTCTCCTGGGCGTTTCTCCCTTTGTAATATTCCCTGGAGAGGCTGGTTAGCCCCGAGAATGTCAATCAGCTCATTAATGCTGCTCTCCTGATTCGTAGACAAATTCATCACACCGGTATCATCCGTGGTAACGGAACGGAAAATGGCATCAGCTACATCCTCTACATAAATAAAATCTCTCGTTTGGCTGCCATCCCCGTGCAAAACGATTTCTTTCCCATGGTTGATCTGGGTTAAAAAAGTAGAGATGACGCCGCCTTCCCCTACTGAACTTTGTCTGGGGCCATACACATTTGCCAAGCGAAAGGCTGCCGTTCGCAAGCCGTACATTTCCGTCCATTTGCGGCAATACAATTCGCCAATATGCTTGTTTATTCCGTAAACAGATACCGGATCACACGCTGAATCTTCAAGTAACGGTGTATTTTCATTCATGCCGTAAACGGCGGCTGATGACGCAAAAATAAATTTGGACACGCCATATTTGCTCGATAGCTTCAGCATATTCACGAGTCCAAGAATGTTCGTATTCGTATCCAGCAAAGGATCTTCCATGGATGCAGCAACACTCACTTGAGCCGCTAAATGTACGACGACATCGAACCTGTTGCTTTTAAATACTTCATCACATTTTTTATCCGCTACATCCAGTTCGTATGCCTTATGCGGAAATGTGACGTTCCTCTGATTGCCTGAACTGAGATTGTCGAGGATGAAAACTTTATACCCTTCCTTATAAAATCTCTCCGCGACAAAAGAACCGATGAACCCATAACCACCTGTGATCAAAACTTTCATACTAACACCTCAGCTATTTGTTTCACCTGTCTGTCCCCACGACGGACATCTACCCCTGTTCCCAACACTTTTTGGACAGCCCATTCGATTCGCTCCAGTTGCAGCGGCTTCGCTATGAAATCCCGCGCCCCTGCCTGAATCGCCTTGATGACAGTATCGTTCCTAGACACTGCTGAGCAAATAATGATCTTGGCATCCTTGTCCAACTCCATAATTTTGCGTGAAGCAGTCAAACCGTTCATGCCGGGCATGGTGATATCCATCGTGACGAGTGATGGTTTGTACAAGCAGTAATTTCTAACAGCCTCCTCTCCCGAAGCAGCTTCCGCAACGACATGCAATCCTAACGACTCAAATATGTTCCGCAGCACATGTCTCGTAAACGCCGTATCATCAACAATCAGAATGCTATTCATCCAAAAACGCTGTCTCCCATCCTATCCATATATCCTTTGGACTATTTTATTATAGTAATATATTCCTAATAACAGTACCAACCAAAACTATTGCCTATTACCTTTTATTTTCATAGGCACAAAGCCCTCTATTCCGTAGCTTTACCCATTCTACTAGGATCATCTCAACAATTTCTGAACAACAGACAAAATAGAAGAACAGGGACAGTTACCTATACGGCAACTAATCCCTGTTCTTCCTCCTACTATTCTACTATCTACCTCGTCAAGAAGCCCGGATTACTCGTGTGAAATGTCCTTTTGCCAGGCTCCAGGCAATTGTCGTGAGCAGGGCCCAGCGAGAAGTTTTGACCTTAAGCTCATTACGATTTTCCTTACGTTCTAAGATTGTTCTTTTGTTCCCTTTTACCAAGAAGATCTTTAGCAAGTGTGAGATACCACGCAACTATTTCTATAAAAGCAAGGATAACAAACCATGCCCATATTTCCCCTTGGGTAAGTTCGGACAACAGGTTATCAATTTCCGTACCAGAACCGCGCACCAAAGACTGCAAAAAAAATACAATTGGACCGAAAATAGAGAAAAATAGAGTGATCACCGAAAAAAGGGTACGCCGTTTCCGAATTAGATACACAATACTACTGATTATTGTTATGAGAATAAATATATAATAGACATTCCACACCCATGGAGGTAAGGTTTCCATGGTAGCCCTCCTTTCCATCAGTCAAGCTCCAGGATTTGTTTGATCAGTTGCTCTACTTCATCGAGCGAATAACCATTCGAAACAAAGCTATTTTGAAGATTATATCCATCAAGTACGGCAACTATCTTTCTTGAAGTTATATCCAAATCTAGATTTGCAGAAAGTTTATTAGCTTGTTTCCCCTTTTCCAAGACCATACATATTAATTTAAACCATTCCCGATAATAGATAGACATCCTCTCTTTGACGTTTTCATTCCTAACAGCAATAGAACAAAATTCAAAAAAAAGCGGAATCCAATTATCTTCATTGCTTAACTTATAGAATATATTTATGCCTTGACTAATTATGCTTTCAAAGGTGGTATTGGAATTTAACAAAGGTAGAAAATTCTGCTTATAAACTGACAACTTATGATCCATAAATTCTAAAAAGAAGTCTTCTTTACTTTTAAAGTGCAAATAAAATGTCCCTTTTGTATATCCAGCCTCCTTTGCCAATAAATCAATCGAAGCTTTTTCATAGCCATATTGCCCAAAAACCTTGAAAGCTGCATCCATCAACCTTTGATAAGATTCGTTGCTTTTTTGCGCATGTTTGCTTACTTTATCCATTTTACATATACTCCCTTTTTTGACAATATTCTATTTACTCCATATCCCTCTCATGCTATATTGTATTACAAATACTAACCGGTTAGTATTAATTTATTCAAAGGAGTTGTTCTTAGTGCATTTCAAAAATAAGCTTATTGCTCTCACTATCACAGCCCTCAGCATTTCTAGCCTCCCCATTTTTGCTCATGCTTCCAATGGTACTCAGGTAGGGCTTTTAGACTTAACATCTTCTGAAGTACAAGAGGAGTTAGCAAAGGAAGAAAAGGAAACAAAATTCAATAAAGAGCAAAGAAGTAAAGCGAAAAAAAGAAAAGAAATTAATAATTTGGATGACTTAAAGAAAAATGCACCTGAAAAATATAAAGAAATTCAAAATGAACAAGCCAAGCTAACAGCCCTTGCATCGAGCGGAAAAATGGGGACTGTTGGTGATATACTTATTACTTATGACAACGAAACAAGTGGTTGGAATCACGGTCATGCTGCCATTGTGAGGAAAAACAATGATTATATTGTAGAAGCTTGGCCAAAAGAGGGAGTACGCGTGTACAAAAATAACTGGGGAAATCGCTTCGACTCCGCTTACAAATTTTATGTGAAAGGCGCAGATGACACTGACTTTAATAACGCACAAAAATATGCCTACTCTCAATTAGGGAAACCTTATCAACTAAACGTACAAAAACACTTTACTGATGCCTATTACTGCTCACAACTTGTTTGGAAATCTTGGTATGAACAAGGCTTTGATGTCGATGCTGATGGCGGCTTTCTCGTAACTCCTGCAGATATTGACGACTCGAAATTAACTGTAGAATATTAAAGTAAGATTAAGAGTGTGTGAAAAGCACACTCTTAATTTTGAATTTTCAGTATCGCATCACAAGTTAGGGGGGATTATGTAATGAAATCATTCTTATCATTAAAATCACTCATAGTTACGATGTTAATTGGTTGCAGCATAATTTTCACATATATAACACTAACTCCACTTTTAATGAAAGCACAAACACTAACTATATTCGATAACAAATACTTGTTTTTATATTCAAATCCCTTTAAAAACAACACCTATATTATATCAACAGATGATGGCCGATCTTTTCACAAAACAACTTATGACATTAATGATACTCCCTCTTTAATTAGAAACCACAATAATGAACTAATTTTACCAGCAGAGCACATTTCAAAAAAATATATTGTAAAGGATGACTACTCTATTTCAGAACAAAGCCAGGAGGCTCCGTACTCATTCCTTATCGATCTACAGGATATTCTAATTGAGGGATTGAACGTTAGTTATGCGGAGAATTTGCTTCGAGTTAATGATCGCAAAATGAATAAAACATATAAAATTAAACTACCTGCTTACTTAGCAAATGCAACGTATGACCAGAATAACATTTATGTTTTGAATTACAATACTACAACTGAAAAGAATGAAATCCATATTATTAATAGAACAACAGGCACCCTTACACACTCCTATATAATTAGTGAAGGGGCAACTGAAATGCTAGTAGTAAATGACTATCTCTTTCTTTCAACAGACAATAGTTTAACAAAATTAGACATACGTTCTGGAAAAATCGAGTATATAAAGTATCCTTCGAATGTAGCTTTTGCGGATACTTTATATCTTGACCAAAACAACGATTTGTTTGTTTGCTTTGTAGATTTTTCCGGTAATGCTGGATTACTCATATTAAATAAAAATTATAACTCTATTGATAAAAATATTAATTTAAACTTAGGGTACATGAAGTCTAAGTTTGAAAAAAATAAATTATACATACTATCACAAATGAAAGACCATACAGAAGACGGGGCAAAGTTTGCAGTAGTGGATTTGAGATCGCTAAAAATTGAACAGACATTTCAATTGCCTGTTCTCGATACCAAAGTACAGGATTTTCTTGTTTTAGATGAAACTCAGACATAATGTCAGCAGCAAGCTCTGGCATTATGTCTGAAAAAAGTATTTTAGTTCCTTACCAAGCAGCAATACTGCTGTCTGCGCGCATATCCGTTCCACCACTCAGCACACCATTTTCATCACGCCAAATGATTTGACCACGTCCGAAGTAATTGCCGAGCTGCGCCCACTTGATCGTATGGCCTCTGCGCTCCAGAGCTTGTGCCAAATGCTCCGGGAAATGACGTTCCAGCTCCACCGTCTTGCCTTCCACCCACTGCCAGCGCGGCGCATCGAGCGAAGCTTGCGGATTGAGATGGAAGTCGATCGTGTTCATAACCACCTGCACGTGTCCTTGCGGCTGCATGAAGCCGCCCATTACGCCGAATGGCCCCACTGCTTTTCCATCCTTCGTCAAGAAGCCTGGAATTATGGTGTGGAACGTTCTTTTGCCTGGCTCCAAGCAATTGTCATGAGCAGGGTCCAGCGAGAAGTTATGACCCCGGTTTTGCATGGCGATCCCTGTCCCCGGCACAACTACCCCAGAACCAAAGCCCATGTAATTGCTTTGGATAAAGGAAACCATGTTGCCCTCACCGTCAGCAGTGGCCAAATAGACCGTGCCGCTCGTTTTCGGCTGACCCGGCTCAGGCGTCAAGGCTTCATGACCAATCAGTGCACGTCGAGTGGCAGCGTATTCCTCTGACAACAATGCTTCATTGGAAACGTTCATTTTGCTCTCTTCTGTGATGTACTTCAATCCATCCACAAAGGCCAGCTTCATCGCTTCGATTTGCTTGTGATACGTTTCTATTGTGTCTTTTGCGTCAAAATCAAAGCCCTTCAGAATATTCAGGGCCATCAGACCGATCATTCCTTGCCCATTCGGCGGGATCTCCCACACATCATAGCCACGGTAGTTGACTCCAATCGGCTTCACCCATTCCGGCTCATAAGCAGCCAGGTCTTCTTTGCGCAAATAGCCGCCGCACTCACGGGAGAACGCGTCGATCTTGTCTGCCAGCTCTCCGCGATAGAAGCTCTCTGCATTTGTTTCTGCGATTTGACGCAGCGTCTCCGCATGACCTGGCGATTTCCAGATGTCGCCCGCTTTTGGCACTTTGCCATCTGGTGTAAAGGTAGAGAACCAATGCGCGAACTCTTCCCCTTTGCATTGCTGGGAAAACTTTTTATGCGCGGCATGCCAATAATGCGCCAATGTCGGCGATACCGGATACCCCTCCTCCGCATAATCAATCGCTGGCTGCAAAACCTCTGTCAGCGGAAGGCGTCCGAAACGTTTGGACAAGGCGGCCCAGGCAGCAGGCGCACCAGGCACCGTAACAGGGGTCCAGCCGTAGGTCGGCATTTCTTCCAGACCTTTTGCTTTTAATGCCTCGATGGAGATTCCTTGTGGAGCAGGTCCGCTTGCATTCAGTCCATGCAGCTCGTCTTTGATCCACACGAGGGCAAATGCGTCTCCCCCAATGCCGTTCGAGGTCGGTTCTACTACAGTCAGACACGCAGCCGCTGCAATCGCTGCATCCACCGCATTTCCGCCCTTTTTCAAAATATCGAGACCTGCTTGTGCCGCCAGTGGCTGTGAGGTCGCCACCATACCGTTCTTGGCAAAAGTCGTCACACGCTTCGATGCATATGGGTATTCCATTGCGTCGTAATTAACCATGGTTTTGCCTCCTAAATCGTTCGTTTAGCCGATAAGAAAGACCTATGAGGAGCCTTTTTCTTTTCCTTTTGGTTTGAGTCAACATAGTGGAGGAGAAGAAAAAGTACAGTTCTCTTCCGACTCTGACACGCCAGCATGGGGGATTCACTGTCCGTCTCCACTTAAGAAAATCTCTACCGAGGCCATTCCAAGGAGGAGCGACCGCGTTTAAGCGGAAAGTTTTCATGCGTTCCGGAATTTGTATGATAAATTCCTATACGTTTAAAAAGGGGACCGTCGAGCCAAAGCCACCCTACGGGCGGACGTTTCTCAAGGAAGAAGTGTTCGACAAACGTGGTCCCCTTTTTGAAGTTCCGACTGGGTAGGCGTTGTCAAGGTCTACGAGCCCTGTGCTTTTTCTTGCCACCAGCGTATGTAAACTTTCCTAGCCGATGAAAACAAACCCGTAAGCCATCGCTCCCAAGATGACAAAAGCGGGATGGACCTTCCATGTTTCGAGCAGAAGGTAGGATGCCACTGTCAAAATTCCTGTTTGCATCCAGCCAATGCCTTCGACTGCTCCCATCAGGAATTGATACGTCATCGTTCCGAGCAAGACAGTAACGACTGGCCGTACCGACTGGGTCATCGCTTTTACCTGTGGAGCACTGCGGAATAAGTTGATAAAACCCATCAGCAAGACCATCGCGATCGCTGTCGGAGCAACTGTTGCAAATAATGCGACTACTGCCCCTGGTACACCCGCTACCTGATAGCCAATGTATCCAGCGAGTTTGGTCGCGATTGGGCTGGGCAACGCATTTCCCACAGCCAGCATTTCTCCGAACTCCTGTACAGTCATCCACTGGTAATGGTCAACCACTTCATTTTGGATCAAGGGGATGCTCGGTGGTCCTCCCCCGTACCCCAAAATGTTCGAGATGAAAAAGGCCCAAAATAGTTGCAGGTAGATCATGCGACTCCCTCCTTGCCGTCCTTGCCCTTGCGCTTGCGGACAGACCAAGTAGAGTAGGCAAATGAAACGGCCAGCGCAATCCCTACTACAATGCCCGGATGCCAATCAAGGAAGAGCAACGCTACGAGTGAGAGTACGAGGGAAAGGCTCACACCTGTTTTACTGGACGCCCCCTTCCAGCCCTTTGAAAGGAATTCCCATGTAAGGACGCCTGTCATGACTGCGATTACCGGACCGATTGCCTGGATCATGCCGTATACACCCGGCGCATCCTTCCATTGATATATGACTTGCAGCAAACCGATCATCACAAGGACGATTGGCATCACTACTGCGATGTTTGCCACCAATGCACCCTTCCAGCCTTTTACCCGATAGCCGATAAATGCGGCCAGCTTGGTCGCAATGGGCCCTGGTAGAGCGTTGCCGAGCGCCAGATTGTCGGAAAAGTCCTCATCTGTCACCCATTTGTACTTTTTCACACATTCGGTGTAAAAGAGAGGAACCATCGTAGGTCCTCCCCCAAACCCGAAGATTCCGATGCGGAAAAAGGCGAGAAATAATTGCCAGTAAATCATAGCTGTACCTCCATCCTTGCCTAACTAGCGGATAAAGTTGTATTTGGACTTCAGTATTTTCAATTCGTTAATGACATTCGTTTTGGAGATGCCAGGAATCTTATACAGTTTTTTGATCAAAAATTGAGATAATTCTTCATTGCTTGTTACGAGCACCTGTGTGAAAAGCTGATATTCACCAGAAGTAAGTACGATGAGCCTGATCTCTACGGTATCCGTTAAAGCAGCAACCACATCATCCAGCTTTTCCGCATCCACAGCCACTTGAATCATCGCCTGTACGTGAAACCCTGCCTTGACTGGATTGACAATACCGACCAGACTCAGGGCACCTTCGTCCTGCAATTGCTGGACGCGCATGCGGATTGTCTTTTCCGTGACCCCGAGATCTTTTGCAATCTGAGTAAACGGCAAGCGCGCATTTACTTGCAAGGCTCGAATGATCCCATAGTCGATGTCATCTAATTCAGGATAAAGTGATCTTCGAAAAGTTTCCTCCATACAAACACACCTTTATTCGTCTTTTTTTAACAATACACAACCTTATCTCAGCTTAATTTTATAAAATTTGGTCGAATTCCACAAATATTGTTGTTACTATAATACGACTTTCGACATAGCGCAATAGTTTATCTGACAATTTCAAACGAAAAAAAGAACCTGCTCCGCTAGGAGAGGCTCTCTATTAATATTCGATACGGTCCAGAGATTGAGACCATGCTTCAAATGGACTCCGTCTGTTCGCAAGATCTATTCTCTGAAAAGGAATGCTGCGCTCTTCATGAGGGAGAACAATCTGTTCATAAATAAACTGATCGTCAAAACCGACATGCGCCGCATCTTCTTTCGTGCAAGCGTAATAGACATTGCGCGGTCTGGCCCAATAGATGGCTCCCAGACACATCGGACACGGCTCACAGCTCGTATATAAGTCACAATCGTTTAACTGAAAGGTCCGGAGATGACGACATGCTTCTCGAATGGCTTGAATTTCGGCATGTGCCGTAGGATCATTGCTCGCCGTCACTTCATTGCGTCCTCGCCCGATTACGTGCCCGTCCTTCACGACAATGGCTCCAAATGGTCCGCCTGTTTTATCACGTACATTTTCAAACGCTATCTGTACGGCTTGCCCCATCCACGTCTCTCGTTCCATCCGCTTGCCCCCTCGCATCCTTCTCCTTTTATCCTATGTTCCTGCTCATCTGGACATGCTGGAAAAAGTCACTAGCGGTTCATTGATTGCTTTAAATGGAACAAGTAACGGTTTCGAATAATCCAGAAATACACACCTTGAACAACAACGAAGCTGCATAACACAATCGCAGTCGGCTTAAACACAGACGCGACAAGAATCAGCTTCAACAAGCTTTGCAGTGAAACGAACGCCACCATGCTGTGAATAATGGCCACCACAATCGGCACGAAGAACAACAGGGCAACCTGAGTCGTAACGATCCGCGTCAACTCCGCATCCGTGAGACCAATCTTGGAAAGTGCTCCGTAATGCCTTTTGTCGTATTCCAGATCCGTGTACAGACGGAAATAGAGAAAGCTTGCTGCGGCTACAAAGAACAACACGCCCACAAACAACCCGATAAAGAGTCCCATGTTCGCCATTTGTTTCATGGAGTGGTAGTAGGGCGCACGAGCTGAAAACGAGTAATTATCTTCGACATGACTAATATCTTCCTGAAGCTTGAGACTAAGATCCTGCGTTTCCTTCCATCTTGGCACCTCGTACACAAAGCGCTCTTCTTCCTTCATTTTCGGAAGCTGGTCATACACCTGATTCGGCACGACAACCAATCGCTCAAATTCAATCCCTCTGATCAATGGAGTCATATTCGTATCTGTTTTGACTGCGAGCTGTGCCTTCCCCACTTGCAGCGTTTTGCTCGCTACCGAATCACCAATCCAATTGAGCAGTACGAAGGCCTCTTTATTCGTCATTTCGAGTACAGTCGAATTGGAAGCTACCGCCAGCCGATTGTAGTCAGACAGCTTGACTACTCCGACCCTTTCCTCCTGAACCCGTTCGGGCAAAACTCGCATAGCCACTTGATATTTTTCGAAGGAAAAGCCACTTTGCTGCAAGCTCGTTTCGATTAACGACAGATGCTTCGCTCTCTCCGCATCCATTTCTTTGGACTGGTATTCAAACGCAAACGGGTGTGTTTTCATCACCGTGATCTGAATCGACCCAGCCAACGCTGCCAGCGTGCCAATCGCACAAAAAGCAACGGTAGAGACGATGCTGACCAAAAAGAACATCCGGGCATTATCCTTCATCCGATAGGCCAGATCAGAGAGCGTCAGGAGATTCGTACGTTTCCAATAGAAAGATCGGCGCTTCTTTAGAAAATCGATGAAGATGACGCTCAGCTGAGTAAACAACAGGTACGTTCCTACAGTCGTCAGTGCAATGACCGGAAGCATCAGCACGAGTACATTCACGCCGTCAGCAGTGAGGGCTAAGGCATAGCTCATTCCCAACAAAGCTACCGCGACCAGAGACAGCACTAACGATGCCCTCGGCTCACGCTTAGGCCGACCGCTTCCTTGCAACAGATCCAACAGACTGCGGCTTCGTAGCACGAGGACGGTAAACAGCGAAATGGCTGCATACAAGATGAGAAACGCCACCACTGTCAAACCGATCGCTTTCCACGGGAAGTAAAACCCGAGTGCTTTTACATCAAGCAAAAATCCGGCGAATTGGAAAAACAGCTTGGCGAGAACCAGCCCGAGCCCAATCCCAATGGCAATCGAGACAATGCCAATCAGCATGTTTTCCATAAAAATCAGCATGTTCCGCTGTAACGGTGTCATGCCCTGGATAAAAAGAATGCCGAACTCCTTCTCCCTCTTTTTCAGGAAAGCACCAACACAATAAAAGAGAAAGAAGAAGGAGAACAGAAAAATAACGTACTCAGCTGCCATCATCCCAGTGGCTACGGATTCATGAATCTCCTGTCCGATAATTTCCGGATGAAAAATGAACATCGCATAGACGAAAAAAATGAGGACAGAAAAAACGCTACTCATGAAAAACGCAGCGTAAATCCGTTTATTTCGTACAACGTTATTACACGCGAATTGTCGAAAGGTCATAGGTGTTCCCTCCCAAAAACGACAATGAGTCAATAATTTTCTGGAAGAATACCTGTCGACTCTCACCACGATACATCTCGTTATGGAGCTGCCCGTCTTTAATAAAAATCACCCGATGGCAATAGCTGGCCGCCAAAGCATCATGCGTCACCATCATCATGGTGGTATTGTCTCTCTTATTGATCGCTTCCAGTGTCTCCATCACATTGCGCGAAGACTTGGAATCAAGATTTCCTGTAGGCTCGTCAGCGAGCAAAAGCGACGGGGAATGAATGATCGCCCTGGCAATGGCCGTCCGCTGGCGTTGCCCCCCAGATACCTCAAAGGTCCGCTTTTCCAATATGTCCTGAATCCCTAGCTTCTCCGCAACACTTTGCAGCTTTTCTTCCATCACCGATACTTTCTCATTGTCCAGCGTCAGCGGCAACACGATATTTTCCCCGATCGTCAACGTGTCCAAGAGGTTGAAATCTTGAAACACAAAACCAAGCTCACGACGACGAAACAGAGCGAGTTTATCCTTTTTTAAATGATGCGGATTCGTACCGTTCAAAAGAACCGCACCAGAAGTTGGTGTATCAATAGTGGAGATCATGTTTAATAGCGTAGTCTTGCCGCTGCCTGAAGGGCCCATAATACCGACGAATTCGCCCTTGCGAATCGAAAAATCGATATCGGTCAGCGCGCGGTAGGTTACCTTGCCCCCGTATATTTTACTCAAGCTTTTTACAGCAAGCATTTCCATGCGCCATTCCCCTTTCTTGCACTTCCAAATTCAAGTGCATGTTCAAAAAGTCGTCTTTTCAGCACCGAGAAAGAAGCGTGAACCTGCAAAAGGAGGAGCGGAGTGTAGAAACCTACATGAGCACCAGACTTTAAAGGTGAACGCCTCTTTCGATGTCGAATGAGCTTTCTTAATTACTTCGTGATCAAAAGACGACTTTTTGAACTACCTCTTCAACTATACGAAAGTGCGCATAGTGCAACTATCGAATTAACTTTCAGCTACCTTACTTTCTTGTAAGGTTGGTACGACGGCAGACAAGACGATACGTACGGTTGTCCCCTCGCCCACTTCTGATTCCATTTCCACCCCATGATGGAGCCGCCCGCAAATTTCTTTCACCAAGTACAAACCCATCCCGGTGGACTCAGGGTATTTGCGCCCGTTTTCTCCCGTAAAATACGGCTTGAACACGCGGTGAATATCTTCGGCAGGGATCCCGATTCCATAATCCTGCACTTCCAGTATGGCATGTCCTCCGCGTTCATAAGCACGAATGGTGACCTTGTTGCTTTTCCCTGCTGAATAACGAACGGCATTCGTCAACAATTGGTTCAGGACAAAAGCAAGCCACTTATCGTCCGATTCCACTCTCCAATTTTCATCCACTTTTACCTCGGGATACACCTGGTTGCGAATAAACAGCCGCTTGTTTTCAGCCAGCACATTCTGCACCAAGGAACGCAGAGTTACGGGCTCAATCAGGAAGTCCTGTTCAAATCGGTCGAGGCGAGCTATGTACAAAACGGTTTCCAGTCCACGCTTGATCCGGTCCACTTCTTCACGGACGCTCTCAGCTGTTGGATCGTCTTCATTTTGCAGCAACAGATGAATAACCGAAATCGGTGTCTTCATCTGATGAACCCACTGCTGAATAAATGTCGTATGGTCCCGTTGCTTGTTTTCATAGGCATGAAGCTGTTCTTTGTAAAGTCGGTACTGCTCCTGACTGATGTCATCCATCGCGCGGCACAACGGTGAATTCCCGTATGTCTGGGTCAGCTCCTCTAATGACTCTACCGGCTTGCTCAGTCGCTGATAGATTGTGCGGTGAGACAAATACCGGATGGCGAGAAAAGCCCCCGCGAAAAAAACAGATAAAAACATGACGTAGATCATCAATGATTCATTCCAGTACCCATCCATCGCAAAAATCATAATCAATAAGATCAATTGGACGAGAAAAAACGCTGCGAATGGCCATTGATCTCGAAGGAACAGCTTCATTGTGCTTCCTCCCAAGTCGCACGCAAGCGATAACCAGAACCGCGAACAGTCTCGACAGCTCCCTCTAAGCCTAAGTCCTTCAGCTTGCCGCGCACGCGTGTGATGTAGACATTCAGCGTGTTCTCATCAACAAACTGTTCATCCCACAGCTTTTCTAGCAAACGCTCACGGCTGACGACACGTGGATGTTGATTCATCAAGGCTTCGAGCAGTAACGCTTCTTTTTTGCTCAGTTCAATTTTGGTATCGTACATGGACAGCTCCATTCGCTCCAAAAACAGCTTGAGCCCCGCCACTTCAACCGTACGCTCCCCTTCCTGCGGAGCATATTGTCCGTAAGCCCGGCGGAGCTGACTGCGGATTTTGGCCAATACCACATCGTAGTCAAACGGCTTTGTGATATAGTCATCGGCCCCATTTTCCAAGGCCATCACCTGGTCCATTTTACTTTCTCGTGCAGAGATGAACAGGATCGGGCAGTTGGACTCCTGACGCATTTGCCGGCACCAATAAAATCCGTCAAATTTCGGTAGATTCACATCCAACAGAACCAGATCAGGGCGCGATTGGGTAAATACCTCCATGACTCTATCGAAATGTACAACATTGACTGTTTGAAATCCGTATTTTTCCAGTTGCTCTTGCAGCAGCTGGTTGATTTTCGGGTCGTCTTCTACAATCATAATTGTGGACATCACTCATACTCCTCTCGTCTTGAGTCTCCTCCATTTTATTCTTTACTATACCATTAGAAAACTAGACTACGCCAAGCCTTTAGCGTTTAGATGTCCACTAAAAAAAACTTGGTGTACGTTGCTGTTGTGAAGGGGAGGAAACAGGAGAAAACGCTCAGCTTCTAGGTCCACCCGCTGTGGGATTGACTGCACGACTCCATGCAAAAAGCGAAACCGCGTCCAAAGTGGTCCTTTCAGGATGTGTTTCAGAGGTGGACGCTTAAAGGCGTGTTTCGCTTTTTGCATTACGTCTCGGTCGGTGTCCCTA
>NZ_PXZL01000026.1 GCF_003013405.1 Brevibacillus formosus
ACTTTAAGGGGTGCATTTCACAATTAAAATGGTCATGTCTGGGGCTTTTTATTGTTTGCGTTTGTTGGAGGTCAAAATGCCAAGGTTTCGATTCTAAAAATAAATTTGGAACCTCGGTAACTCGTTTAGGTTACAGTGTTCTGTGTCAGCTACGCTGGGACTGGGGTATTTTGCTTTGGTACTCCGCTCTTCGTAAAAAATCAACGGCACGGTCAGGGAAGTCCGTAAACACCCCGTCAACTCCTGCTGTGAAGTAGAACTGATCGAGCAATTCCTCGAAGCTTGCTGCATAGGCAGGGATTTCTCCTTTATCCGCTCGGAAGGTGTATGGATGCACTTCCAGGTCAGCTTCATGAGCCTCTTTGACAAGATTGGTAATGATCAGGTGGTCTCTCGTCGACTCTTCTTTGATGATCATCGGCTTCCATGGCCCTACGCCGTCTGCGTATTTCGAAATTTCTTTCATCGCCCCTTTTTCAAACATCCAATCGTAGTTGTAGGGAGATGCCTTACCGTTTTCATAGATCATGGTTTCGTTCCAGCTGGTTTCTGCCATGAGCTGTACAAGCTTCACGTTCATATTCAAATGTGGATAGAGCTCCGTGCGAATCCGTTTTGCTTCATTGGGGTCGAAAGTCTGTATGTACGCTTTGTCATTCTTGGATACATAACCGTACTTTTTCAACACCTGCAGCACTGCGAGGCTGATGTCCTTTCCTTCGTGTCTGTGGAACCAAGGAGCTTTGATCTCTGAATAGATCCCTACGTTACGACCTGTGCTTTTGTTCATACCCTGGATGAGTTCAATCTCTTCTTCTAGGGTGTGAACACTGAAGCTGGATTTCCAGAGAGGGAAGCGATCTGGATAGTTTTGCACCTGCTTGCCGTTTTCCGCTGTGAAGACCTCTGTTGCTTTCAGTTTCTTGATCTCGTCAAGAGTGAAATCAATAACGTAATACCTGCCGTCTTTTCGTTTTCTATCAGGGTAGACCTCCGCTACATTGGTTACGCTGTCCAGATAATGGTCGTGCATGATAACCAGTTTGTTGTCCTTTGTCATGACCACGTCTTGTTCGATGTAGTCGACTCCCATCGCGTAAGCCATCGCTTTTGCGGGCAGCGTATGTTCCGGCAAGTATGCGCTCGCTCCGCGGTGGGCGATGACAATCTTATCCGCTTCGGCAAAGGATACGCTTCCAAAGCTTGTTGTAATTGCGAGAGCGGCTGCCAGGGATGTAACTAGTTTTTTCATGTTCTGCCTCCTCCATTTGGATGAAAAAAAGATCCACAAATTTCACTGGTAGGTTATACCATACCAAATGAAATATTGTGAATCTCCTGATCTCCATCACAAAAATATTATGTTGGTTACTAATGTAAGGGATAAAGAAAGCGCTGTCAACAAATAGTTGGCGGCTGCCCTTTTCAAGCAGAAATTTGAGATTCCATAAGTATTGCTGGACAAAAAAACAGCAAGGCTGATCGCAGGACCAACCTTGCTGTTTTTCTCGTACATCACGAATTACAACTTCACAGGCTCTCCTGCGAATACTTCCAATTCCATGGCTGCTGCAAAAAAGGAGGGGGCTTGCTTCACGAAAGCCTGAAAATGAGCGCTTGCATTGTGGGCCGCTACTGCGGCAGCGTCCTTCCACTTTTCTACCATGGTGTAGTGATATTCTTGCTCTGTGCTTTTCAGAAGGGTGTATCCCACATTTCCTTCTTCAGCTTGGCTTGCAGCAACCAGGGCTTTGGCCGCTTGAAGGAAGGCTGCTTCCTGTGCGGGTATCACTTGCAGATGGGCATGTATAATAAGCATGGTTTTCTACCTTTCTTCCAACGAATTAGAATTATTTCCAGGTTGTCACTGTCTCAACAGGGAGACGGTAAGATGGGTATCCTTCCTTGGCTGCTTTCCCGATACTGATCAGCATGATCGGTTGATAGCGATCCTTGTCCAAATCAAACGCTTCTGCTATTTGATCCTTTTCATAGCCGCCGATAGGGTTCGTGTCATAGCCGAATGAACGGGCAACCAGCATCAATTGCATGGATACGAGGCCGGCATCGATAAGATTGACATCCCGCAGGTCAGAAGCTGGTAAATTGGCGTAGTAAGGCTTTACGGCTTTCAACTGCATGTCCTTCACTTCCTGCGGCATGTATCCGAGCTCGACAGCTTTTCCAAATATCTCATCCATATATTCCGCATTATTCATGTCGACGAATACGGCAATAACGGCGGAAGAGGTGAGTACCTGCGTCTTGTTGAAGCGTGCCAGCTCTGCAAGCTTTTCTTTCCCTTCTTGACTTTCGATCACCACAAAGCGCCAAGGCTGCATGTTGACCGAAGATGGAGCGCGTGTGGCTCCCGCTAGAATTTCAGTCATTTCCTCGCGGCTGATTTTTATTTCAGGATCATAAAGTTTGACAGAACGACGACCAAACGTGATTTCACGAAAATCATTGGTTCTTTGTACGGTGTTCATGTAAAAACAGACTCCTTTCTGGAACAATCAAATATTGTTTTGCATTCGTTTGAGAAAATCAGTTAAGACCTGCGTTTCATCCTCGCTGAAGCCTTCCAGAATCTGCTGGATAAAATTTCGTTTCTCGCTTTTGTACCCTTCAATCCGATGATGTCCTTCTTCGGATAGACGAACGAAGGTTTCGCGGTTATCATTTGGATTTTTGTGTCGGGTTACCATACCATCCGCTTCCAGTTGCTTCAGGTGGCGTGTAATGGCAGCACTGTCGATATTGACGTGCTTTTGTAGCTGGGACTGATTGATTTCGTTGCATTCGCAAAGGATTTGCAAGATCGAGAGACGAGTAGAGCTGATTCCGGTACAGCGTTCGAACTTGGGACTTATTTTATTGGTTAATCCGATGAGCAGATTCAGTATCTGCTCCTCTTCAAATGCCTTGCGTGTCATGAAAAATGCCTCCCGGGGGCAAGATGAATAGGAACTCAGTCATATATCCACAAGCAATGAGAACATACAGTCAGTTGAGCATGATGACTTGATGATATTTGACGCATCAATAATTGATACATCAAATAATATAGCATCTTATTTTAGCGTTTGCAACATATGGTCTCTGCAAAAGTCGCTGGGCTAACGGAGGTGATAGCAATTTGTTCAAGGTATCATCATGTTCTTCCTCAAAAAAAGACAGGACGGTATGGTCATAGCAGAAGTTAAGTGATTCATACGAAGAGGAAATGGAGTAAGGGGAGAGGGGGCATCTTACTCCAATCGCAATTAATGGATAACAGAACGAAAGGAAGCTTCACTTGCTAGGTCCTGATGCGCCGAAATCAGTCATGGTCAGCTTTACGAAGTAAGTGATGGGTACGGTGCTGAATGTTTGGTCCCAATCTTTTTTTACTTTCTCCCACGTTTTTGGATACTCGATTCGCAAACGTTCTCCGAATCCAGCAACATCAGCATGGAGATTTTTTTGCATTTTTGCTGTGACACTCTTGACCAATTGCCGTACTTCCAATTCAGCCGCTTTTTCCACCCTTTTCAGGAATTCATTTTCAAAAGGATTTGCGTTCAACACCCAATTTTCAGACAAGCGTCCCTTCGAATTGATATGCACATCAAAGGAAATCTTGTTTCCGTCAACATGGGGAGTGATTTTGCTCTCCATGGTTTCGATCTCATAGATGATGAGTTGACCTGTCTCCTTGTCCAGGCTTCTCACTAGCCCTCCTTTACCTTTTCCGGTTATCCACGTTATGCCCTCCAAATCCATTTCGTTTAAAAATCCCGCCCATTTTTTTGTCTTTCCATTGATCACGGCTGCCCCTTCAAACTTTACTTCTTTGTCAGAAGCGGCTACATTTTGCAAGAGAAAGCTTGATTCGGAATTCAACTTGGCGGTTAATTTGGCGAGTGACACAGGAGGTAAAATTTTGGCTGTTCGGCTTCGGTTATCTACGATTCCAAGCAATTTCAGAGCTGGCAATTCTCCAGGTTTTTTGGTTTCCAAGACATGGCGGGCATTCCCGTTACAAACCAATACCAAGCAGCTTGGACGTATTTCGTTATCTCGCAGAAATAGATCCAGCAAAGATTCCAAACGATGTGTGCGTAACAGAGCCTCGCTAATCACAATGATTTTTAAGTGCGGGCTGAACAAGGGGGCATCATGACTCAATGAAAATTCACGGATGATTGGAAGAATAGATTCACCGGTTTGGGACGCATTCAAATATGCTTTTTGTTGTGGTCCTGCCGAACTGCTTTCTTTGCTTGTTGCTTTTGGGTTAATAAATTGATAAGTCATGGTGATTGTGTCAACGTGAGGAGGGCTCTTTCCTTGCTTTTCCAGCTTTTTTTCAACATTTGATTTGTTGCCGACATCCAATGCTAAACCGATGCCCATACCCATCTTGTCGATATCCTGGCTGCTCCAGCATCCGGTCAGTAAGAAGAGCAGGAAAACAGATAACGATGTCAAGAGGAGGAGCCGCTCACGATGATGACTTTGCTTCATGCTTACCCACCTTCAAGCGAGAAATAATAAGAAGGAGAAGGGGCAGTATGCCAAATAAGAAAATGGAAGCATTGCCCACAAAATCTCCAAGTGCAAATACGCCATTGATTTCTTTCGGAGTCATCGTGATGATGTAGATAACAGGCAGCAATCCAAATAGAAACGGCTCAATATTTTTCTTGAGGAGCTGGGCGAGGCCTAGGGCGGCTGAGTAGTAAGCCAACGTGAAAGTAGAAAAGATTTGCATAATCCATAATACGAGCAGCAACGATTCAAACCGTTCAAAGAGTAAACCGGTAATTTCAAAGCTTCGTATGAGATCAATGGTCGGCCATGTCCTTGTGACGACTCCATCGATTGAAAATGCCCCAATGACCATCACGACTGTGATCAGGTAAAAGATCAACGAGGCGCTAATTCCCACCACAACGGCTTTCACGGCTTTGTTTGGCTGTCTCATGTATACCACCAGAATCATCATTATTTCAAAACCGGTATAAGCGAGCGCAGTTGGTTTAATCCCATCGAACACCGGTTTCCACCCCAGCCCCAATACGGGACGAAGATGATCGATTTCAAAAATTTTTATGCTCATCAAGGAAACCACCAAAAAAAAGAGGACAGTAATTGGCAAGATAATCTCAAGCATACGGGCGAGACAATTGATGCCACCTACGACAAGATAAAGAGCAACCCACAAAAATACCATAACAATGGCCCACGTTGGGGTTTTCTCCAGCAAGTAAAAGGTTGTTACTTCAGCCATAGATCGGACTTGAAGAGATGAGGTTAAACAAAAATAACAGATGATAAGAAGACTGAGTATCCTTCCAACCCATTCCCCTGCAATCTCCTGGCTGTATTCAAAAAACGTTTTATCAGGGAACCGCTGGCTTAATTTTACAATGATTATCCCAGTGAACATTGCGAGTAAACCGCCAATAAGGACACTTATCCAAACATCCGGTGTCTTTGCTTTTTCCACTGAGATTCTAGGCAGGGTAAGGATTCCCGCTCCCAGTATAAAGTTGATGATGATCACTGCTGTTTGCGAGGTGGTGATCCGATCATTTCGGGTGGGTATCATTTTGGGCTTCACCTTCTATACTGAGTGGCTATCCTTTGCGAGTCGGCTCTTTCGTATGCAGCATTTTTGGACGGCGTTTCATCATCATGAGTGGCATGCGCACCATAAAATCTTTCCAATCGCTTAACCGATAGGGAACAGCAGGAGTAACATAAGGTACACCAAAACTTTTTAGTTTTACCAAATGACTCGTAAGCAAGAGAAAAAACAAAATCACTCCGTACAATCCAAACATGGCTGCGGAGAACATGACCAAAAACCGAATGAGACGTAAGGAAATACCCAGGTTGTATGACGGAATGGCAAAAGAGGAAATAGCAGTGACAGCCACGACGATTACCATAATTGGGCTGACAATACCTGCTTGTACTGCGGCTTGACCAATAATCAGTCCACCGACAATCCCAATGGCAGGGCCGATTGGTTTCGGCAATCGAAGACCGGCTTCTCTCATAATCTCGATGGAAACTTCCATGATCAGTGCCTCCAACAGAGCGGGAAATGGAACTCCTTGTCGAGTGCCGATGATGGAAATAGCCAATTCGGTAGGAATCAACCCTTGGTGAAATGAGATAAAGGAAATATAGAGGGCCGGTATAAGCAAGGAAGCAAAGGCAGTGAAAAAGCGCAACAAGCGAATGAATGTGCTTGGAATCCAGCGCTCATAATAGTCTTCAGGCGATTGCAGGAGCATGCTGAACGTAACCGGAACGATTAAGGCAAAAGGAGTACCATCGAGCAAGATGGCCACTCGTCCTTCCAGTAATGCACTGATGACGCGGTCAGGCCGTTCTGTGCTCTGCACCTGCGGGAATGGGCTGAGATAATTATCTTCAATAAATTGCTCCACATAGCCGGATTCCGGCACATGGTCAATTTTAATTTTCGTAATTCGGTTTTTTACTTCTTCAACCAACGCGGGATTCGCAATCTCTTTCATATAGGCGATAATCAGCTCTTTTTTTGCACGCTCGCCCACCTGAAATTTTAGGAAGAGAAGATCTCCATTTTCACCGTGTCTCCGCAAGAGGGCGGTATTTTCGCTTAACGTTTCCGTGAAGCCTACTCTAGGGCCTCTAACCAAAGATTCTGAGACAGGTTCATCTATATTTCTTGTTTTTACTTTTACAGTATTAAGAAGGAGAGCATTTGCGGCCCCTTCAATCAATAGTGCCGTGAAGCCAGTCAATACTTTTGTCCTCAGATCGTATACATCCCGGCATTCCAGTATTTCATGGATGGAAAGCACATGATTGATGAAAAACTCTTTGGAACCAGAAACGTCCCCGGAAGAATTCTCCTGTACCATCACTGCCACAGAATCATTCATGAGCGTTTTCAGAATAGTATTATCGATGAGATCCCGATCGGATAACCCATCTACAAAAATAATGGAAGCACGAATGGCAGTCTGTCCGAAAGAAAATTCGCGGATATGCACATCTGCGTTTTGGCCGATTTCCTGACGGATAAGATTCAAATTCGATAGGTAATCGTCTGTAAATGGAGCGATACTTTCCATCTATATCACTCTTCCTCCGTTGTACGAATCCAATGAAATAATCTTGAAATCGCATAAGGAACAAGAAAAACGACTGCGGCTTGAATAAAAACTGGCCAGGCAGGAAGATTTGAAACAATTGTTTTCCACATGGTTTTCCTCCTTTGCAGCTTCATTACAGTCGTAAAATGAACTTGTCCTATTTTGTTCTAGCATGGCAATTCTTATTCCAATCAGCTGGAAAATGTGGTATTCAATGTTCAGGTTAGGCCACTCTGGATCGGGGGAATCGGTTCTGATAAAAAAGAAGGATAAAAATCACAACGATTTTCATCCTTCTTTTTGCTATATTAATGATTTTTAACGACTTCCTGCCCCCGTACATTCCAAGTAAGGGCAAAAACAAGAGCAGCCAATGCGCACGAACCTGTCAGCAACATAAATCCTGCATCCCAGCCAGAAGCATCAACAATAACCCCCATCAATGCGTTCGCTGTGACTGTACCGCCCAGGTAACCAAACAGACCCGTCAGCCCTGCAGCGGTTCCGGCAGCCTTTTTCGGAACAAAATCAAGGGCTTGCAAACCAATCAGCATGACTGGACCGTAAATCAGGAAACCGATAGCGATCAGGCAAATCATATCGACCACGGAATTTCCTGGTGGGTTGAACCAGTAGACCAGAACAGCGATCAATACGCCGAGCATAAAGACAAACCCTGCGGGTCCACGGCGGCCCTTGAACAATTTATCGGACAGCCAGCCGCACAGGAGCGTTCCCGGGATACCTGCCCATTCGTACAGGAAGTAGGCAACGCTCGACTTGTTCATATCAAAGCCTTTTTCCTCACTCAAATAGGTCGGCGCCCAGTCCAGAACGCCGTAACGGACGAAGTAGACGAAGATGTTGGCAATCGCGATTGCCCAAACCCATTTGTTGTTCAATACATATTTGAAAAGGATTTCTTTTGTGGAGAATTCTGTTTCAAACGTTTTCTTTTCTTTGTTTGGATAGTCATTGCGATATTCTTCGATAGGCGGCAGGCCGACTGACTGCGGAGTATCGCGAATTAAGAAATACGTAATGAATGCAAAGACAATGGCAACCAGAGCAGGCAGGGTAAATACACCTTCATACCCGGAAGAGGTATTACCCGTAAGTCCAGTAAACATCGCTGCACCTGCAACAGCGAGGGGGGCCATCAAGCCTCCGCCCACGTTATGGGCTACATTCCAAATGGCTGTTTTGTTACCTCTTTCACTTACACTAAACCAGTGTACGAGGACACGCCCGGATGGAGGCCAGCCCATACCCTGGAACCAACCGTTCAGGAACAGCATCACAAACATGATCGTGACGGATGAGGTGAAGTAAGGAACAACCCCCATCAATAAACTGATAAGTGCAGAAAGAATCAAACCGGCAGGCAAGAACATTCGCGGGTTGCTTCGGTCTGAAAAAATGGCCATTACAAACTTGCTGATCCCGTAGGAAATCGAAATGGCCGATAACGCAAAACCGAGCTCTGATTTTGTAAATCCTTCTTCAATCAAATAAGGCATGGCGAGTGAGAAGTTTTTGCGGATGAGATAGTACGCCGCATAACCGATGAAGATTCCGAGAAACACTTGAAGCCTGAGTTTTTTATACTCAGAATCAATTTGTTCGTCAGGCAATCTGTCAATAGGCGGTGCAGGCTTAAACAGTTTGAGCATCTTATTCCTCCCCCTAGGTGATTTCTAACAAAGATGGAGATGCACGTAAAAAAACCCATACTTTAATGGCGCTTTCAAAAATGAAAGTGCCAAAAAGTATGAGTCTCCGAATCTCCATCATAGTTAACTTGTCGTAAGTGTATTCTATTATTCTGTGAAAACGTTGTCAATGCCGAGCCCGTGGATCACGCTTAAAAATTCTGGAGCATAAGAAAATTTTCCGTAAAAACGTGGTCGCACCACTTCAAAAAAGCCTCGATAGAGCCTTTTCTTATGTGTATGTTATTCAAAAAAATACATTTTTTTCAAATATAAGTATATCTTTATATTAACTCATCTGTATGAGGGGGGTAAAGCAAAGAGGTAGGGGATATCTTTTTTGCACAAGTAAAAATGAAGGAGGCTTTGCTTGATGTATGTTTTGATGAGAAAAACAGGAGTTTTGGTAGTACTATCGCTTATCTTAATTTTTTCTCTATTCCCGCAGTCTTCTGACGCCATGACACCGTGGACTCCCAACACCGTATACAAGGTAGGAGACATGGTTACGTATCAAGGGCAAGATTACAAATGTACATTTGCTCATACATCGCTTGTCGGATGGGAACCGCCTAACGTACCGACACTGTGGCAACTGCAAGGTCCCTCTGCTCCCGATACCATCCCACCTACGTCCCCCACAAATCTTAGTGAAGTAGGGGTATTAAGTAGTTCGGTCAGCTTATCTTGGTCAGCTTCTACGGATAACATATCTGTTCAGGAGTATCTCGTCTACAACGGAGATACACTTGCTGGTACATCGAGTACAACATCCTATACTGTGACTGGGCTTCTACCAAATACGACATATTCATTCACGATCCAGGCAAAAGATGCCGCAGGCAATGTATCCCCACCCAGCGCCTCGATATCGGTAACCACTTTATCTAAATCCCCAAATGAACCGGTGTCCAAACGAGTTTTGATCGGCTACTGGCATAATTTTGACAATGGTTCTACAGTACTCAAGCTAAGAGATGTCTCAGATAAATACGATGTCATCAATGTTGCGTTCGCAGAACCAGTCGGTGGCGATCATGCGACAATGGGATTCGTGCCATTCAATGCATCCATTGAGGAATTTAAGTCGGATATCGCCTTGTTAAAATCAAAGGGGAAGAAGGTCCTCATCTCGATTGGCGGAGCGAATGGTACAGTAGAACTAACGACGGAAGCTGCCAAACAAAATTTTATTACCTCGATGACCTCGATCATTCAAACGTATGGTTTTGATGGTATGGATATTGATCTGGAAGGAAGCTCCCTGTCGTTAAATGCGGGGGACACTGATTTTAGAAATCCGACAACGCCGAAAATTATAAACTTGATCTCAGCGACTCAGACGATCACGAATACATTTGGCCCATCCTTTATTTTGACAATGGCACCAGAAACGGCTTATGTCCAAGGAGGTTACGCTTCCTATGGTGGGCCGTGGGGCGCTTATCTGCCTGTGATTCATGCCCTACGCGATCAAATGAATTATATCCACGTCCAACACTATAATTCTGGAGCGCTCGAAGCATTAGATGGTCGTACGTATCAACAAGGAACGGCTGATTTCCAAGTAGCGATGGCCGAAATGCTATTGAAAGGATTCCCGATCGGGCGTAATCCTAACAACATGTTTCCAGCCTTGAGGGAGAACCAAGTCGCGATCGGGCTGCCTTCTGCTCCAAGTGCTGCCGGGGGAGGGTATACGTCTCCTGCCGATGTCCAGAAAGCCCTTCAATACTTGGTAAAAGGCACGTCTTTTGGAGGAACTTACAACCTCCAAAATCCGGCTGGTTATCCGCAGTTCCAAGGAATAATGACCTGGTCTATCAACTGGGATGCCAGAAATAACTATTCGTTTGCCAATCATGTTCGCACTTCGCTTGATTCATTGAACCAGTAATAACGGAATATTCATGCAACAGGAGAGCACCAGAAATTAGCCGACAGACGAAACCCTCCCTAGGTTCTTACCGGGGAGGGTTTTACGCTTGGTTACCCAACACCCCGAGTAGAGGGGCAGTATTATTGCCTTACCAACATCTTTTATCGTAAGGATTATCTGCACAATACCACTAGGGTGAGAGTTAAGTTAACGGGCAGTGTTTTTGAGTGATTCATTCACGCTGCTTTTTCGTTATAGAAGCATAATTCTTGGTGGTGTAGGTGAAGCCATAAATTCATTTAAAAAGGTAGTTGTTCAGTTTGGGAGAATTTATGCATTTGTAATATATCAAAAAATCAGTATAATGATACTTATTTGTCTTTGTGGAGTGGACTGTGATTAGGATAGCCATCCATCGAAGATAGAATCATACAGAAAGCGAGAATCTATTGCAGGGTCGGGAGAAGTTTATCTTAGTGGGGGGACATCTATGAAAAGTATACTGACGAAGGTAAGTCAAGTAAGTCTTGTAAAGCAAATCATTGTAGGTTTGATTATTGGTATTATCCTGGCTGTAACGATCCCTGAAGTAGCAAAACCCGTAGTAGTTTTAGGTTCTTTATTTGTAGGTGCTTTGAAAGCGATTGCACCTGTGTTGGTACTCTTTTTGGTTATGTCAGCCATTGCTCAACATAAAAGTGGGCACCAAACGAATATGAAATTCATAATTGTCTTATACCTTTTAGGAACCTTCTTAGCTGGATCAATCGCCGTTATTGCAAGCTTTATATTCCCTGTAGGCTTAACACTTGTAGAGGGAGCTAAGGATGTGACGCCTCCTGGCGGTGTTGTAGAGGTTCTCAAGACGTTGTTGCTAAATGTGGTTGATAACCCGGTTAATGCAATTGTTAAAGCGAACTATATCGGTATTTTAGCTTGGGCAGTACTTATTGGTTTGGCTTTACGAAATGCCGCTGATACGACGAAAACGATGATTACTAATTTTTCGGATGCGGTATCGAAATTGGTTGGTTGGGTAATTAAGCTTGCACCATTAGGAATCATGGGACTAGTATTTGAGTCAATTACTACAAGTGGACTTAATGCGTTAGTAGGCTATGCGAAATTACTTGCTGTTCTAATTGGTTGCATGCTCTTTGTGGCACTGATTGTCAATCCAATCCTTGTGTATGCAGCTATACGACAAAACCCTTACCCGCTTGTTTTCAAGTGTATAAAGGAAAGCGGCATTACAGCATTCTTTACACGAAGCTCAGCTTCAAATATTCCTGTAAATATGAAATTATGTGAAAATCTAGGTTTGAATAAAGATAGTTATTCGGTTTCGATACCATTAGGGGCTACTATTAATATGGCTGGTGCAGCTGTCACGATTTCTGTTTTGACCCTTGCAGCGGTTCATACACTTGGTATTCAAGTGGATATCCCTACCGCTATCATCCTTAGCATAGTATCGGCTATATGTGCTTGCGGTGCATCAGGGGTGGCTGGTGGATCTTTATTACTGATTCCTCTAGCATGTAGCCTATTCGGTATTTCAAATGAAGTTGCGATGCAGGTAGTCGGAGTCGGCTTTATTATTGGAGTGTTACAAGACTCTTTTGAAACGTCACTTAACTCCTCTTCAGACGTTCTTTTTACAGCAGCAGCTGAGTTTAAAGAGTGGCGAAAAGAAGGAAAGAAAATAAATATCTCCAAAGCAGCATAGGCGAATGAACTGCACCCCAATTGTGAGACTGGATTAACAATTGGGGTGCAGTTTTATTTTATTGTGGTAGATCGAGAACCGCACAGAATCGCTGTTACAGCGTTTCTCCACGTGTAAAATTAAAAATGCTTGTGAGGAGTGCGTGTGAAACGGTATCGTGAACAACGGTGTTTTTTAAACAACTGTTTAATAGCTACTGTGATAGCCATTGGCCTGAATTTCCCGGTATTTTCCTCTGAAAACAAGCCAAAAAAACCTCCAAAGCTACTACTGTATAGCGCCAGGAGGTTTCTCGCTTACAACTTATGCTATCCAATCGATGGTAGATCCAGATACATGTTGGTTTTCCATTCGCTGTTGCAGGTAAGGGTTTTTCTTTTGCTCATCTATTTGCTTGTCGTTAAATGAACGCTCTGCCTGGCTAGCTTCTTGAGAATTCTCAAGCTTTTTGTCGATCTCGTCAGCCATCTCCAGCAGCTTGCCGTCCAAGCCTTCTGCCTTCCGCTTTAGTTCTTCGGACCTCGTAAAATCTCCGTCCTTTGACGCCGGTTCCCACGCCTTAGCCTCTAATTCCAAGGTAATCTTAGCGCGTTTAACATTATGTACATTCTTGAGATCGTGAGTTGCTGTTAAAACAGCATGGAGGGTAGGGGAGGATTGTGGTGATTCATCTTGTTGGAGGGCGGAATCTGAAGCTTTCTGTTCCTTGCTCTCTTCATCCGTACCTCTCGCCTTGCGTTGTTCTTCCAACTGGATTTGTTTCATTTGCGTATCGATTTCCTCGATCTGTTTGTCCATCTCATCCAGTCGTTCTTTCATGATTTTCGGGTCTGTCAGTTTTTCAGCTGCATCCGCATAATAGTTGTTCCGGCTTTCCAGCATCGCTTGCTTTTGTTCCATGAGGCTTTGCAGCATCTTATTAGGGGCGTTTTTTCCATTGCTTAGCTGTAGGCCTTGCTGGCTAATCGTTACATGATCCTGCTTTTTGTTGCTGTCGTGCTCCAGGGCTTTCGTCTGAAGGTGAACTGCGCTTCTATACTGGACGGACGGGCCCATGGAATATCTAGGTGCCGTGAAGTTTCAAATAGCTACTAACAGGGAAAATATACTTTGCAGAAATGTCCATGTGGAGATGATAGGAACGCGCCTTCTAACGACCGGTGAGGCGTTGTTTGCGTTTCAACTCGTTATTCTACTAGATAGGAGTCCTCACAGATGATAAAGAAAATGATTACTGGTTATAAAGCATCGCTGTCTAAGCAGATCCTTTTTTTACTCGTCCTGCTTATTGTTGTTCCCTCTGTCGTTTTGAGCCTGACCTTAACACAACTGGCGCGCAATCAGTTAGAGCACGAATTGTTGTCCCAAGTCGAATCGGTTACCACGATGATTACACAAGTACTCAATAATTCGTACGAGGATTATTCTGCTACGATCGATAGCTTTGCGGATGTGCAAGTTCCGCCGGGGCAACGTGCCGATACGTATATCTATGATCGCATTCGCAACATAGAGAAAGACATCGACAATGTTTTGGCTGCGTTCATGTACTACGACAATCGATACTACAACTCGGCGAAAAAGGAAATTGATCCGACTACCCGTGAATGGTACAAGGAAGCGATGCAGCACAAAGGGCAGGTCGTTGTGACGCCACCTTATATCGACGCGATAAGCGGAAGCTACGTAATTACGTTTGCCAAGACGCTCTCCGATGGTAAAGGGGTAGCTGGAATCGACGTTTCTATCGATCACTTAAACGAGCTGGTAAAGACGTACAAGATCGGGGAAAAGGGATATGTGAGCTTGTTCGATCAGAAAAACGTGACACTGTCGCATCCACGATTCCCACAAGGCAAACCGCTTGAAGACGAGCGTTTCCAAGTGATGCGTGATCAAGCACAGGGTTCTTTCGAAATGAATGATGCCGAGCTTCGTGAATATTACCATTTCAATAAGCAAAATTCGCTCGGATTGAACGTTGTTTCCGTGATTGATTGGAGTGAAATCAATCAAAAAACGGGGCCACTGTTGCGGACTTCATTCTTGTTCATCGTACTGTTGCTTGCTCTCATTGCCCTGTTCGTTTGGATATTCATGAAACGCACGGTGCGACCAATCCTGCAATTGAAGCAACTGACCGACTCAATCGCGCAGGGGGATTTGACGGTCCGGTCCATCCAGAGTGGAAGAACGGATGAGATTGGGCAGCTGCAATCCAACTTCAATACGATGTCGCAAGCGTTGTCTGACGTCCTGCGTCAAATTACCGATCATTCCGAGCAAATCTCTGCTTCCTCCCACCATCTGTCTGCGAATTCGGAGGAGAACGTGCAAACGATTGAACAAGTCGCTGCCTCCATGCAAGAAATAGCGTCCATGTCTTCAGATATGAATCAGAGTATAGATAGCGTGAAGCAATCAGCGACGCAAGCGCAACAGGAGCTGGATGATGCCATTCGCATTCTGCGTGAGAGCACGGAAATGTCGCAGCTCATTACAGGTCTGGCCAGTACTGGGGAGGAGTCCCTCGGAGCAGCGAGACAACAGGTGAATATGATCGTGGAACATTCCATTCGTTCAAAAGATGAAATGGAGGAGTTAAAACGGGTTGCTGGAGAAATTAGCGGGGTGACGAATTTCATCCAGAATATCGCCTCTCAGACGAATTTGCTTGCGTTGAATGCTGCTGTTGAAGCGGCGCGCGCCGGGCAAGAAGGCCGCGGGTTCGCTGTCGTCGCTGATGAGGTACGCAAGCTGGCTGATCAGACAGGTTCTGCTGCTGAAAAGATCGACAGCCTGATCGATGAGGTCCAGAATCGCGTCCTTCACATGGTTAGACGCACGGAGGAAGGCGTAGATTCTGCTACAGCCGGAAGTGATTTGACACAATCGGTTGAACAGCGTTTTACGGAGATGTATGGGGCCATTAACCGCATTGACGCCCACCTCGCGCAAGTAGCCCGCGTCAGCGAACGGTTAATGCAATCAAATACGGCGATGCTTGTAGCCTTTGGCGAATCGAGCGCCATGAGCCAAGCTACTGCACAAGAGGTCGACCAAGTCGCCGCAGCCAGTGAAGAGCAAAATGCTTCGATGGAGGAAGTGGCGGCTTCGGCAACGCATCTTGCCAACATTGCTGAAGAGCTGCAATCATTGGTGCACCGTTTTAAATTGGAGCGCACACAGTAGTTGTAGTGATAAAGAGAAAGAAGACCGACAGACGTTGGTCTTTTTTTTTGTCCAAGTTGATCCGGATAATTACCTAAGTAACGTAAGCGTAACTTCTATTGAATTATCAACAAACGATCGATTTGGGCGAGATTTCAAGATTACGGTCAGTCCAATTAACGATACGATAAGTGCTTGTGCGGTAGCTTTCGCGTCTATACTCGAATCGAGTTCACCTGATTGGATACCCCGCTCGATCGTTTCTTGAAAGATGACAGAGAGGTACATTTGGTGTTCCCTTGTCAAAATCTCAAATTTCTCATCATGAGGGGCTAGCTCGACCATGGTATTAATGCAAAAGCATCCTCGGCTGAGACCTTCCGTATATTCCTCGTCGGCCACCTCTTTAAAAAAATGGCGAAATGCCTCTTTCACGGATGGCTGGTTTTGAAGCTTCGTTCGTATCTCGGAAGCACGTGACATCGTGTATCTGCGCAGTGCGGCTTCGAACAATTCTTTTTTGTCTCCAAAGGTTGAGTAAATACTGGGGCGCTGGATGCCCATTCGGGAAGTTAAATCACTTAATGAGGTAGCTTCATACCCCTTCTCCCAAAAAAGCTGCATAGCTGCATCTAGTACTTTTTCTTCGTCAAATTCGCGTGTTCTTGCCATAAAGAGTTCCTCACATTACTCATGAATTTGAATCTACGTGACTGCCAATGCTTTTTGTACTGAATGGTATTTTATATTTTATTGTTTTTCATCTGTTTTGTCAATTTGAGGTTGGCCTTTTCAAACGTGAAAAAGAATGTTATTGACAGAAAAAGAAATAGTGGGATATATTTACTGGGCGTTATAATGTACCGATCGGTATGTTATTAAAAGTTGAATGGAGGTAAGGTGAAGACAGATGGAAGAGGTTATTGAAAATGGAGCAGCCAAGGCCAATAGGAAGGCGGATTCAGCGCAAGACTCTCCCATGCCTCGCTATGTAATATTCTTGTTTGCGGTTGCTTGCGGGATGTCAGTTGCGAATATTTACTTCGCGCAGCCGCTACTTGATCATTTGTCGATTGAGTTCGGTATTGACTATTCCATCATTGGGATTCTGATCACCCTTACTCAAATTTTTTATGCGGCAGGACTGTTGTTGCTTGTCCCGCTTGGCGATTTATTGAACCAGCGTCGCTTGATTATCGGTCAGATGTTTTTATCTGTGGTAGCGCTGGTTATCGTAGGGACTGCCTCCACCAGCACGGTACTATTCGCGGGTATAGCTGCGGTGGGATTGCTTGCCGTTGTGACGCAGACGATTGTTGCATTCGCGGCGACCATGGCTGCTCCCGCTGAGCGAGGGCGAGTGGTTGGAGTAGTTACAAGTGGAATCGTCATCGGCATACTTCTAGCGCGAACCATTGCAGGAGTTTTAACAGATCTTGCGGGGTGGCGTTCCGTATATCTGGTCTCTGCTGTATTTCTATTTTTACTGGTTTGCGTGTTATTTCGGGTATTGCCAAATAGGGAACGGGAGGTAAAGCCGTTATCCTATCTCCAGTTGCTTGGATCGGTACTGAAGCTGTTCGCACAAGAACGGTTATTACGTATTCGCTCTGTTCTGGCTATGCTGATTTTTGCTGCCTTTAGCATTTTGTGGACGCCATTGGTATTGCCTCTGAGTGCGCCGCCATTATCTTTGTCGCACACGGCGATTGGGGCTTTTGGTCTCGCAGGAGTTGCCGGAGCGTTAGCGGCAGCAAGGGCAGGGAGGCTTGCAGATCGAGGCTACGGACAGAGAACGACGGGTTTTGCCTTGAGTCTATTGCTACTATCGTGGCTGCTAATCAGCTATGTAGAACAGTCGTTATTTGCCTTGGCGATCGGCATTGTTTTGCTTGATTTGGCGGTACAGGCCGTGCATGTTACGAATCAAAGCATGATCTTCACCTTAGGTGCAGAGGCGCGGAGTCGGCTAACGGCGGGGTATATGGTTTTCTACTCAATCGGCTCTTCTGCTGGCTCCATTGCCTCGACCTATACATATGCCCATTTGGGTTGGGAGGGAGTATGCTTGCTCGGCGCCTCTGTCAGTGCGTTGGCTCTGGTGTATTGGGCACTGACCAGACGCGTTTCGGCTATCCCAAGAAAATAGAGCGGTTGACTGATGTAAATTTTGCAAAAGGAGAGAGGGTCTGTGGAGATTGGTATTACTTCGTTTGTGGAAACGACGCCGGATGTTCAGACTGGTGAAGTGATCAGCCACGCACAGCGATTGCGTGAAGTTGTCGAGGAAATCGTCCTCGCTGATCAGGTTGGGCTTGATGTATTTGGCATAGGTGAACATCATCGCAAGGATTATGCTGCTTCTTCTCCAGCCATGGTGCTGTCTGCGGCTGCGCCACTGACAAAAAGGATTCGGCTGACGAGTGCAGTGACAGTGCTTTCTTCGGCTGATCCAGTGCGTGTTTTTCAAGATTTTGCTACACTCGATGGCCTTTCAAATGGACGGGCAGAAATTATGGCGGGACGGGGTTCCTTTATCGAGTCTTTTCCCTTGTTCGGCTATGACTTGAATGACTATGAGGAGTTGTTTGAAGAACATTTGGAACTGCTCCTGAAAATACAGGCGTCGGAAAAAGTAACCTGGAGGGGCGGTCATCGGCCAGCTATTCAGAATTTGGGCGTGTATCCACGGCCTGTTCAGAATCCTTTACCCATATGGATCGGCAGCGGAGGCAATCAGGAATCTGTTGTTCGAGCAGGTCTGCTGGGACTGCCGTTGATGCTGGCGATTATTGGTGGAAGTCCGCGGCAGTTTGCACCACTTGTGCAGCTTTACAAGAAGGTAGCCATGCACGCTGGTCATGACGTATCGCGATTAACGGTTGGGTCCCATTCACTCGGGTTTGTTGCAGAAGATACGGAACTGGCGGCAGATACATTCTTTCCTTCTACGCAGGCAGGAATGAACAAAATCGGAAGGGAGCGGGGCTGGGCGCATTATAACCGCGCTAGCTTCGATGCCGCGCGCAGCTTGGAAGGGGCGATGTATGTGGGTGATCCGGAGACGGTTGCTCAAAAGATCATTCACCTTCGCAAACATGTAGGCATGACGCGCTTTATGATGTATGTACCGATATCCACGATGCCGCATGATCAGGTAATGAGAGCCATTGAGCTGCTAGGGACAGAGGTAGCGCCTCGGGTGCGAGAGGAAATAACTAAGTGGGAAGCAGAGACACAGCAAGAATCAACTTTTGCATAATGGAGGGATTCACGTGGATTTTCATCGTCGAGTACTGCCGGAATTAAGGCAAACATTAGCACAATTCCCTGGTTTTCAACTCGAAGAAAATATAGAGTCGAGCAGGGCCATGCTGAAAAATCCGCCTATTGTGAAGTCAGAGGACGTACGTACTACAAGTCGAATGATTCCGGGCGCAGCAGGAGAGATGCTAGCGAAAATATACGAGCCCGTCCAGCGAACTGGCAGTAAGCTTCCAGCCATGCTGTGGATTCACGGAGGAGGCTATGTGCTGGGGCACCCCGATATGGATGATGCTTTATGCGAACGCTTTGTACAAGCGGCTAATTGTGTCGTCGTATCGGTCGATTATCGTCTGGCTCCCGAGCACCCTTATCCAGCTGCCATCCATGACTGTTACGCAGGTTTAACGTGGATGACAGACGAAGCTGAGTCACTCGGCATTGATTTGGATCGGGTTGCGATTGCTGGTGCAAGCGGGGGAGGGGGGCTGACCGCAGCCCTTGCTTTAATGGCTCGCGACAAGGGCGGACCGGCGCTTATCTTCCAGATGCCGTTGTATCCAATGATCGATAACCGTAATCGTACAGCGTCGAGCTATGAAATCGAGGCTGAAAATGCAACATGGAACCGGACAAACAATTTGGCTGCGTGGAGCATGTACCTGGGCGAAGGTGCCGACGACAGTCAGGTATCCGCATATGCGGTGCCTTCGCGAGCGGAAAATTTGGCGGGGCTGCCGCCGACCTATACGTGCGTAGGACAGATTGATCTGTTCCGAGATGAGACGATCGATTATGTGACGCGCCTTGCACAAGCGGGCATAGACGTAGAATTTCATCTGTATCCCGGATGCTACCACTGCTTTGAAGTGTTTGTCCCTGAAGCGGAAGTGAGCCAGCGCGCCAGCCAAAGCTATATAGATGCGATGGCGAGAGCGCTTAATCCTAAATAATCGATGAGACAAAAAGCACAACAACCGAACGAGGGAGAACTCGGCGTTTGTTGTGCTTTTGTAAGTTTCTGTAAGCGCAGTGGTACAGGAATTTTCGGTCATCTTCTCATTGAATTGTTCCCTGTTTTTCCTCCATCACATCATTGATTAATATGACGCCATGCGAAAGGGTCGTTCCGCCGCCGAATGCTCCGGCTACCGCCACTGTTTCAGCAATTTCTTTTTGGGAAACTCCGTCGTTGAGAGCTGCTTCCAAATGATAGACAATGCAATGCTCATTTCCGGAGTAAAGGGAGATAGCCAGTGCCTGCAAATGTTTATGCTTGGATGACAATTCACCGGACGAAAAGCATTGACTGGTGAATTCATTATATGCTCGCAAGGCCTCTGGCATCAGCTGCCCAAAAGCTTGCAGTCCTTCTCGATACTGTTCGGCCAAATAGTGCTCCATGGTTCCATTTCCTCCTATTTTAAAATCGCTGATAGTATTTCTTTGCTGGGAAATTTTCATACAGCTTATCCTTTATGGAGGTAGGATCACATCTGTAATCAATTGACTTTTCATGTAGTTTTTCTTCTTCTTGAATACAAAAATATTTAGTTATCAAGTATTTTCCTTGTAAATATAATTGTGGATATTATTAAAACATATTAAAATATATGAAGTGATCTTCGAATATAGCGTAAGGCGGAGAGGGGAATAATCTTACTAACCAGTAGGAATGCTTGATAAGAAGTAAAGAGAGATGTAAGAGGCAGTTTTTCAATCAATAAAACGAGAATGACTAGAAGCTATCCGAAAATACCGCCAACAGCAGAGAGGAAGAGGAAGCTTACGTGGAAAACAAAGAACTGAAGAGAGGCCTGGAAGCGCGTCATATTCAGATGATTGCTTTGGGCGGTACGATTGGTGTTGGGCTATTTATGGGGTCAGCCAGCACGATCAAATGGACAGGCCCATCCGTCATGTTAGCTTATGCAATTGTAGGAATTTTTATTTTTTTCATCATGCGTGCAATGGGTGAAATGTTGTATATGGAACCGAGTACGGGTTCATTTGCGACCTTTGGGCATAAGTATATCCATCCGTTAGCAGGTTATATGACGGCTTGGAGTAACTGGTTCCAGTGGGTCATTGTCGGGATGGCAGAGATCATCGCCGTCGGGCAGTATATGCAGTATTGGTTCCCGGATTTACCGCCTTGGATTCCAGGCATTATTGCAATGGTGATTCTCGGTGCAGCAAACTTGGTCTCGGTAAAATCATTTGGTGAATTTGAGTTTTGGTTTGCCATGATCAAGATTGTAACGATCGTTTTGATGATTATTGCAGGGTTTGGATTGATTTTCTTTGGTATCGGAAATGGTGGAAACGCAATCGGGTTATCGAATCTGTGGGAGAATGGCGGATTCTTTACAGGCGGTTGGACAGGCTTTTTCTTTGCTCTTTCCTTGGTGATCGGGGCATATCAAGGTGTCGAGCTCATCGGGATTACAGCAGGGGAAGCAAAAGACCCGAAAAAAACATTAACGAGTGCGATCCAAAGTATCATCTGGCGTATTTTGATTTTCTATATCGGTGCGATTTTTGTTATTGTAACCGTTTACCCTTGGGATCAATTGCAGGCAATCGGCAGTCCGTTCGTTGCTACTTTTGCGAAAATCGGTATTACCGCTGCTGCAGGTATCATTAACTTTGTCGTGATCACTGCTGCCATGTCTGGCTGTAATAGCGGGATTTATAGTGCAGGACGTATGCTGTATACCTTAGGTGTAAATGGCCAAGCCCCGAAAGTATTTACAAAGCTGTCTTCGAATGGTGTACCGCTGCTCGGTACGATTGGTGTTCTGATCGGTCTGGGTATTGGGGTTATCTTAAGCTATATCGCCCCAGAAAATCTTTTCGTATATGTGTACAGTGCGAGTGTGCTGCCTGGTATGGTTCCGTGGTTTGTCATCTTGATCAGTCAAATCAGATTCCGAAAAGCAAAGGGTGCTGAAATGGACAACCATCCATTCAAAATGCCTTTTGCCCCAGTGTCCAACTATTTGACCATTGCTTTTCTCATCATGGTACTCATCGGTATGTGGATCAATGATGATACACGCGTCTCCCTGATTGCCGGGATTGTCTTCTTGGCGATTGTGGTCATCAGTTTCTTTACACTCGGAATAAACAAGGCAGTACCACTGGACGAGCAATCAAACAAGAAATAATGAAAAGGGGCCAACTTTTGTTGGTCCTTTTTTTGTTCATCAAATCGCCTTTGTACGGCATACCTACTTCGTTTATCATTAGGATGACTGGACTGGTTAACCGCTTGGGGCCGCCAATGTCCGGGCTCGTCAATGGGTAGACTAAAGCGGGATACTCATTCATGATCTGAGAAAAAAGGAGCATAAGAATGAAACAACGCAACTATACACCGATTATCGTTATTCTCACCATAGCGATTAACACGCTTGTCGCCATCTTGTACTTCATGCCGAAAAACAATGATTTCAGCCATCTCGACCTGACGTTTCTGCCGTTTTTTAATGCGGTCATGAACAGTTTTACCTTTATATTTTTGATTGCCGCGCTTGTTTCCATTGTAAAGTTTAAAAACGTGAAGATGCATCGAGGATATATTTTTGCAGCCTTTTCCACAACAGCTCTCTTCTTGGTTTCGTATGTGATCTACCATGGAATGGCACCTAGCACTTCCTACGGGGGAGAGGGAATTCTGCGTCCGATTTATTACTTCATCTTGATTACACATATTCTGTTGTCGGCGATTATCGTTCCATTTGCGCTGGTTACGACTGCACGTGGACTCAACATGAAAGTGGAAAAACATAAAAAAATCGCCCGCTGGACGATGCCGATGTGGCTGTATGTCAGTGCGACGGGCGTCATTGTTTACATCATGATTTCTCCATACTATTAATCAGAAAAAGAGCATTAGCTGCTAAAAGCTAACGCTCTTTTTTTATCGAAGAAGCCTAATTATATTACCAATCCCATCGGCTTTGTTTGATTCCGAGATTTACGGCGAGTACAGAAGCTATCGGTTGCTTGATGGGGGTAAGTGAATTTGCTGTGCAGCTGGATTCCGGCTGATAATTCAATTCCTGCGCTTTTTGAATATCGGCTTCGGCTAGATTGTTCGTTTTGTTTGCTTGCTCATAACAGGGCGGTGAAATATACGTCTTGTTTGTATGCTCCAATATGACTCGTGTATCAGGTGAGGGGCCTGCCTCAACAGGAATGGAAAGCACGCCTGCTACTACGACTACAGCACCAATGCCAATAAGAAGTCCTCGCTTCATCCTATTCACTCCATCTATTTAGTAAAGGATTGTCCAAATGAGCCGATTTATTGTAACACCTTATTTCCAAGTCAGTAATGGCTCAATGTAGCTATTTACATAAAAAACCACCGCCTCCAATTTGGGACGGTGGTTGGTTTATCTATGAATTGATCTCTATGCCGTTTTCGTCTACACCGAGAGCTTGTCGTGCCATAATCTTGAATTCTTCCAGCCCTGATTTCAGCGCAAAGGTAGCAAGAGTGACAGGATACGCAGCCGTCATTTCGACGATATGCTCATGCATGCGGGGCCAAACACGGCCTCCTGCTTTCTCATACCGTTGGATGAAATCGGCCAAGCCAGTATCACCGAACAACAGGTAAACGACCGTGAAATCAACAGCAGGGTCAGCGACTTCTGCCTCCGTCCAATCGAGGAGCCCCGTTACCTTGCCGTTTTCAGCAACCAGGATATGTCCTGGATGGAGATCACCATGCACAAGAGCAGAGTGAGCAGGCCAGAATGTGTCATCCGCAAGCCATTTTTGCCATCGATCCCATAGCGCCCCAGAAACGCCAAAGATGTGTTTGACTTCATTCATCTTTTCTCGAAGGGTTGCTCGTGCTTCGCTAGGCTGCTTGACGCGGATACCAGCATCTCGAGCAAGATCATGATGAATAGCGTGTAATTCCACCAATGCTTCCGCCCACGTTTGGATGCATTGTTCAGGTAGAGATTCAGGATTCAGATACCACTCATAATTTTTTGTTTCCATATTGATCGTCGCCATCGGTGTGCCATCTAGGATCGGATAAGCGATGAATTCAGAGGTGTAAACCTGCCAATCCGGTACTTCGACACGTAGATGTTTTGCCACGAGATCTAACACCTTTTTCTCATAACGAGCAGTTTCGACGACATCGTCCCGGCGCGGTTGGCGTAATACCCAGGGAACACCGTCTATCGTACTTGCAAAAATCGCAAGGAAATCTAAGCCGGATTCATTCACTTTCACGGTAGTTGGGTCTACAAGGATTCCGTTATTTTTGGCGATTGCAAGCATTTGCTCTACATTGTTTTTTGACATAACAAAAACACCTCATTCATGGATAGTTAAAATCAATTCAAACACAAATAAACCCATACCATTCCGTTTTTGAAAATGGCTGAGCCTACATGGGGTGTTGGCGATTTTAACGAAGTCTCATGAATGCGATGCCCATTGCAATGTCCATCATCGTAACCTCCTATAATTGAAAACAAAGATAGTGTACCATGGAATCTAACGAATAGCGACAAGGAGATTAGCGATGATGAAATTGGTTTCTTGGAATGTAAATGGACTTCGCGCATGTGTAAACAAAGGTTTCTATGAGTACTTCAATAAAGTGAACGCCGATATATTTTGCTTGCAGGAAACGAAGCTGCAAGAAGGTCAAATCGAGATGGAGATCGGCGAGGAGTACCATCAATATTGGAACTACGCAGAGAAAAAGGGTTACTCCGGAACGGCTGTTTTTACAAAAATGGAACCACTATCTGTACGTTATGGCTTGGAAGAAGACCATGAGCCTGAGGGACGAGTCATTACGCTGGAGTTCCAGGATTTTTACCTGGTCACCGTATATACCCCGAATGCGAAGCGTGATCTATCAAGATTGGATTATCGGCTGGAATGGGAGGATCGGTTTCGGAACTACTTATTGCAGCTAGATGCGAAGAAACCCGTGGTGGTTTGTGGGGACCTGAATGTCGCCCATCAAGAGATTGATTTGAAAAATGCGAAGTCCAATCGCGGTAATTCTGGCTTTACTCCTGAAGAGCGTGGGAAGATGACGAGTTTGCTGGCAGCGGGGTTTGTGGATACCTATCGATATTTTTATCCGGATCAGACAGATGCATATACGTGGTGGTCTTTCATGCCGAAAGTGAGAGAGCGGAATATCGGGTGGCGCATTGATTATTTCCTCGCGTCTGAGAGATTGGCTCCATCGCTGCTCGGGGCGGGAATTGACTCACAGGTAATGGGAAGCGATCATTGTCCGGTTGTGTTGGAGCTCGGGACCATCGAGTGAGTATGCTATGCCGGTAGAAACGGGGCCGAATAATGTGGTCCCGTTTCTTTTAGTAAGCAAGATTATATATAAACAATGTTGTACGTAGGCCTCGTTACGCCGTTCGCGTACTGTTTCATGTCCACTAACTCGAGTTTGAGACGTGGCTTCGCACTTCCGAATAGAGGGACACCTTCCCCGACCATCACCGGATTCACTTTCAGCACTAATTGATCAATCAGTTGATGTGCTAGTAACGCTCCTGCCAATTCACCGCCCCCACATAGCCACAGCTTGCCGTTTTCTTGCTGTTTGAGATTCTTGATAAATTCGATGGCATCGCCCTTGACCAACTCGACTTCTGCATTGGACTCAAACTGCATGGAATTTGAGAAAATATAATGCTTGATTCCCTTATAACCTGGTTCGCCGGGCTTGGCACCGAATTTAAACCCAAACTCGTACGTTTTGGCGCCCATCAGCACAGCGGCATATCCCTGAATTTCAGATAAAAAATCCGGTACATGTTCTCCCTCAAATAAAAAGAGAGTGCTGTCGATATTTCCGTCCATCATGGCTTGATCGGCAATGAAATTGTCTAGCGAAACGGCAACGTGATACGTTAAGGTAGCCATACAGAGATCCCTCCTTTTTCGTACATCCATTTTATGTTAAACAAGCTGGGATTTGAACACACTAGAATTGACATAGTCGTAGATTATCGTTTATTTTAATAGTTAAGTTAGCTTAATTATTGGTGGTGGTTAAATGAATGAAGAGCTCGTCGCTTTTGTCCGGGAGCTAAACGAAATCGAGTATGCTTGTCAGGTAATGCTGACGCAAGAATACGCGGATGTGCTGGATGAGACGATTACGAATAACCAGATCATTATGATTAACTTGTTGCATGATCGCGGTCGACTGCTCACTGGTGAATTGGCAAAGCAAATGGACATCACGGCAAGTGCAGTCAGCCAAATGTTGAACAAGATGGAAAAGCGCCAGTTAGTCAAACGTTCGATTAACCCCGGGAATCGCCGGGAAATTTTTGTTGAGCTGGATACTGCCGGAGTGAACTATATCGAAACAAGCCGCAAGATTGAATTGTCGATCATTGAGCGCTTCTATTCCAAGCTTCCTTACGAAGATTTGGTAGCGCTAAAGGAAATAATGTTGAGATTTCGGAGAATTATTGAGGAAGAGCAGACGCGGAAGACAGTTGAATAATTACGAAACAAGGGTAAGCGGCTGGGGCACCAGGAGACGGGCGAATGTCCTGGCTAACCTGCGTCTAATATTTAAGTTTAATTAAATGTTAAGATAGATTAATAATTTGTGTGAAGGAGGCAGATTCAATATGCGGATTTTTGAAGTTGTGTTTGTCATTATGGCTATAGGCTTATTGTGGTACTTAATTTGGGCTCGGAAAGCTTCAGGGCGGCTATTTCTATGGGGAATGCCTATTTTGCTGGTCAGTACAGGGCTGTTTCACCTGATTTTTGAAAAGGCGCGTTGGCAAATGGGTCTAGCTTATTTGGTTGCTCTAATCGCCCTATGCATGTACGGAGCCAGGGCTTACCGGAACACGATAAGGGATAGAGAATGGAAGAAGTCTATTTTACTCAGTGTGCCGGCTTTTCTGATCAGCGCACTCGCCATTTGCCTGCCATTTATGTTACCTGTCTTTTCCTTTGAGAGGCCAACTGGCGCTTATCGAGTAGGAACGGTTACCTACACATGGTCGGACAACTCTCGCATAGGGAGTGACGGGACTTCCAGAAAGATCAATGTGCAGATCTGGTATCCAGCTGATTCGTCATCTTCTGCTACTCCGGGTAAATACATTTCCAATCTGCCGGCGTTTGCCAAAGCTATCGAGGAACAGTACGGATTTTCTGGGAAAGTATTGAGTTACCTCGAACAGGTGGAGACGCATACTTACGCGGGAACTTCCTTCGCTTCAGACTTAAAAGAAGCACCAATCATTTTCTTATCGCACGGGAATATGCTAGGTAGCCGCTTCACGAATACGTTTCAAGCGATTGAATTAGCCAGCCACGGTTATATTGTAGCCGCGGTCGAGCATCCTGGGACGGCGATGATGTCAGTTTATCCAGATGGCAGCTATGCTCCTTTCATAGATACGAGCTCTCATCTCCCTATGGAATACAACGTACAGAACCATGCTTCTATTCCCGTTATCAAGGAGCAGACGCAAGATATCGAATTTGCCCTTCAGCAGCTTATGGATATGAGTGAAAGTGTAACGGAGAGTCCGTTTGCCCATCGAGCTGACTTTTCTAATGTGGGCATCATCGGTCACTCCTTTGGGGGTGCAACTGCGGTGGATGTTCTATACAAAAATCCTGCATTTAAAGCAGGTATTAATATGGACGGCTACTTGTACGGTGAGGATCGTGACAAACCGTTAACGAAACCGCTGATGATTATGAACGGAGGCTTCAAATTACCAGAACTGGAGGATTCGCCGGAGATGAAACTAGCTGAAGAAGGGCGGCGAGAGCGAGTATTAGCTCAATCAGGTGTGGAGTTGGATATCTGGCAGGCGGGGCATCTCAGCTTTACAGATTTTCCTCTGTATTCACCAATGATGGACGCGCTTAGTCCTGAAGTGCGGCGCAATCACACCATTATTAACGAAGTATCGCTAGCTTTCATGGACCGGAATCTTAAGGGTGATCCAAATGCTTCCTATTTAGATGTTGTGGAGCGCTATCCAGATGTTACGATAAGGATGAAGTGATGTACCTGCAGTGTTGTAGAAGGGCCATGCAATGGGTGGAGATGTAAGCTAGTTTTGGTGCTGATTTGGGATACTGACTGACTCATAGGGTAGGAGGATCGGGATGAAAAAAATGACGACGGAGGAACAAGTCCTTTTTGACGAATTATATAGATCGGATGAGAGGAAAGTAGAAATTCTCCACTCCTTGGGCAAGCTGGGAAGCATGATGGCACTGACCTTTCTCTTGCCATTTGCCTTGGAAAAAAGAGAAGAAGTGCGAAAGGCAGCACTTGCGGCTGTCCATCAAATAACCACACGCCTGCGTAAACAAGATTTCATTAGCTTGGACCAATACTTACGGAGGTTGACCCTTTATTCAAATAGAAACCAGTTGGCAGCGTGGCATGAATTGTTACCTGAGGATATTCGTGCTTTTTCTATCAACGATGAGTCAGACCTCAATTTCATCGGAATTTGCAGCTTCCATCGTAACGGTTATGTAAGAGAAGCGGCGATTGAAGTGTTGTTAAAACAGGTTACGGGTGCGGAGCTTCCCTTTTTGTTGATCCGTTTGAATGATTGGCAGCCTAAAATTCGTTATCTAGCGTTTATGGCATGTAAGCTGAGATTCCGTCCCAATTATGTGAAACACTTTCTCGAATCGATTTTCTTGTTGAAGCATTTGTCCGCATACTATAACCGTGAAAAGTTCTCTGATTTCCTAGAGGAGATCGACGCAATGTTTCGTCATCCAAATAATCGAGACGTGTTGCGAAGTGGTTTTCACTCAAAAGACCCGGTTGTTCGGCGATTTTGCTTTGATTTGGCAATCAACCTGCTTGATATCGATCCGGATGAGGTTATTGCAGAGGCTTTGATTCAGAAGGATGCTTTGATCAGGCTCCAGACGGTTAGGCATATGTGCAAACAGGACGAAAATGAGCGCCTGCGAAAATGGCTGGATCGAATCCGACGTGATGTGTTTCCTTCTATTCGCCAACTGGCCCTACAAGCTTATGTGGATCGCTTTCCAGAGGAATCGACTGATGCGTTGCTTGCGGCATTGCTTGATGGACATAAATCTATCCGAGAAATGACACGGTTTTATTTGAAAGACAAAAATATCAATTTCGCTACCTTCTATCGGGAAAAATTGGTGGATACCGAGGAACATGTGATACCCATAGCGATTGTGGGAGTAGGGGAAACGGGTGTGAGGGCAGATGATCAATGGATTCTCCCGTTTTTGCGCCATGAAAATGAACGAATACAAAGAGCAGCCGTGAAGGCACTCGCTATGCTGAATCCGGAAGATCACATCGAAATTTTTATCCGCGCGCTTCAAGCTGATAAACGAAGCGCATCTCGTGAAGCAAGACAAATACTAGCGGATCGGGTGGAGCTTCGTCATACGGATATGCTCTGGGAGATGCTCGAAAAAGATGTAGGCCTTCACGTGAAGAAAAACATTCTCTTCTTATTTTCGAAGATCAACAAGGCAGACAGTATTTCATTATTATTACGGGCATGTGTTGTGGAAGAAAAAGAAATACGCGATGATGCAATCCTGTATGTCGAGCATTGGCTGTATGGATATAATAGAAGGTTCTATTTGCGATTAAAGGATGAACAGCGTGAGAAAATTAACCATATTCTTGAAGCAGTTCGAAAGTTTCTTCCGGAAGATATAGCTGAATCTGTCGAGTCACTCCTTGCGAAAAAATAACAAAGGGGCACCATTATAGGTGTCCCTCTACCTCGTAATTTCATTCTGTCCCTAATAGTTCTTTTAAGGTGGAATCAATAAACGCGGTATCGACAGGGTTAAGTCCAAACCCAGCCAAGTGTCCCCAGATTGATTCAATCGGCTTAAAGGTAGCGTTAGGGATGTGCTTTGTCTCATATTCACTGTCTTCTGGCGTGAAATACAAATCAGTCCGTACAGGCATGACAACCGTTCGTGCCTGGATGCTTCGTAACGCTGCCTCAAAGTCTCCCTTGTACTGATCATTTTGGCTAATGTCGGCATGCTGCCACGTCCACATCATCGCCAGCAAATCGTTTGCATCCGAAGGTACAAAGCTTTCCTCCCAAAATCCCGAGATAAAGTCGGAAAGTGTCTATAGCCCAAAGCTTTATAGCATGCCTCGCGGTAAAATGGCTGTGAAAACCCCCAACTCGCATATACGCGCCCCAAGGTACGCAGGCCAACCTCTGGAGATGCTGTATACTGCCCGTTATTCCAAGCTACATCGGCCTGCAATGCTGCTCGGATGCCTTCGATCAAGACGATGTTATGCGGCCATGTTTTTGCGGTTCCGGCAAAAGGAGCCAATCTCTCGACCATATCTGGGTAGATCGCCGCCCAATGAAAAGCCTGGATGGCCCCCATCGACCAGCCGGTTGCTAACGCAATTTTTTTGATGCCAAACCTCTCCGTAATGAGTCGATGCTGAAGGACGACATTATCGTAGATCGTAACGTGTGGAAAATTGGCCTGATCATACGAGCTTGCCGTGTTGCTCGGTGAGGACGATAGCCCGTTGCCGAGCATATTGGGAATGATGATAAAATATTGATTCGGGTTCAAAGCCTTATCTTCCCCGATGAGCCATTCGTTTTGGTAATGCTGATCTCCAAACGATGTAGGAAATATAATGACGTTATCCTTGGCGGCGTTGAGCGTACCATACGTTTTGTAAGCAATAAATGCAGGCAGTGTCACGCCTGACTGCAAGCGAACCTCTCCCAAGTGAAAAATGTCGTAATCCATCTCGCATTGCTCCTTTGTAGTCATGATTTTTTTCAACTATAAACGTTCCCGTACAGGGGAAAGTCAAGGGAATGATAGATTGGGGGTTTTCCATGTTTAAGATCAGTGAATTTTCCCGATTGAGCAGAGTGTCCTTAAAGACGCTTCGTTTTTATGACCAAATTGGAATTTTGAAGCCAGCGGATATCGACAAAGAGACTGGCTATCGGTTTTATGCAGCAGAACAATTGGTTACACTCAATCGAATCCTCATGTACAAGGACTTGGGTTTTACGTTGCAACAAATTCAGCAATTGCTGCATGAAGAGATGTCCGTGGAGCAACTACAAGGCATATTCAGGCAAAAAGAAAGGGAAATGGAACAGCTGCTTGAGGTGGAGCAAGCACGTTTGAATCGAATCAAGGAGCGTTTGCTCTCGATCGAGCAAAAGGGGTACGTAGAACAAGAGGTTGTCTTTAAACGAGTCGAAGCCCAAAAAGTTGTTTCGTTCCGTTCAGAAGGTACGGTAGAAGAGCTGCCGATGCTCTTTGATCGGCTGGCTCATTATGCAGGCAAGCAGCAGAGAGGGATGCTTTCCCCCATCGTTTTGTGGAAGGAGTCGGAGCGAGACGAGACGGCATTCGAATTGGAGATCGGCTATGTACTCAAACAGGACATTTCCTTGCCAACCGACATGCTGGCAATACGTATGCTGCCAGAGGAGCCGATGATGGCTACCCTGGTTCAGCGTGTAGAGCCATTCGTTCCTTCTACGGCCTGTATTGACTTGGCAAAATGGATAGAGCGCAATCAATACCGGATCAAAAAAGATCAGCCAGGCAGAGAAAACTATCTGCAATCCCCACACGGGGGCGATATGTATGTAGAAGTACAAATTCCAATTGAATCCCCCTGAAGAAGGCCGGTACCTGTATAGACAAAGAGGTACTGGCCTTTTGCTTGTGTTCATTTGACGCTGGTGGAGGGCAGATAGTACAGTAAGGTTGATCGAGGATACAGAAAATTCCAATTAGGAAAGAAGGGAAACCAGCTATGAATAGAAAAGCACGTCGGTTCATTGATCTGAGTGTGCCTCTTGATCGTCTGGCGAAAGAACCGTTTCCACCTGAGATTCAATATAGTAGTCATGAAGAAGGGGCTGTCCAAGCCGCGCAGTACTTCGGATTGCAACCAACGGATTTTCCCGAACAGAAGGCTTGGGCGAGTGAAACGGTGACACTCACGACACATACAGGGACACATGTCGATGCGCCTTGGCATTACTGGCCTACTTCTGAGGGAGAGCCGGCGAAAACGATTGATCAGTTGCCGTTGGAGTGGTTCTACGGGGATGGTGTCCTGCTTGATTTTAGTGAAAAGCCGTCTGGCTATGAGATCACGGTGAAGGATATAAAACAGAAGCTCTCACAAATCCAATACGAACTGAAACCGTTCGATATTGTCCTGATCAGGACGGACGCGGATAAAAGATACTATGAAGAGCACTATTTTCAATCACATGCGGGAGTATCCGCCGAAGCGACACATTGGCTGATTGATCAAGGAATCAAGGTCATGGGAACCGATGGGTGGGGATGGGATATCCCGTTTTCCGTTCAAGCCGCTGATTATAAGCAAAATCCACGCGATGGCGTTTTATGGGCGGCTCACTATGTGGGAAAAGAGAAAGAGTATTGCCAAATTGAAAAACTGGCGAATCTGGAGCAATTGCCTAGGCCCTACGGATTTACCGTATCTGTGTTTCCTGTAAAAGTGAGAGGAGCGAGTGCGGGATGGGCGCGCCCTGTCGCGATTTTTGAGGAAGAGGAGTAGTTGTATGGGCATGAACAAGAGAGCGAAAGTTCTGTTCCTCCTACTCTTCTTCTTGGGCCTTTGTTTCATCATGATCGCGTATGTTTCGCTGATCTGGCATCCTGCATTGCCATTCGAATCCAAGTCCAAAAGAGAAGTAACGGAGCTGTTAGGTGAAAACACGGGAACAATTGTCAAATTGACCACGGAGGAAAACGTCGATTGGTATGGGTATGGGCCGCAAGCGAATGAGGCTTCAGCGGCAGATGCTATGAAACGAGCGGTGACAGAAAAAGGCTGGACCTTTATCCAACAAGAAGGGGCCGGATACTTTTTTGAACGGGGGAAAGAGAAGATGATCATTACGTCACAAATGTGGACGGGCAACTATGTACTCTTTCGAATCCCTGCAGGTGTTCTAGAACCTTGAAGGGGGAAGGGCTTTCCACAACAAATATTTCTCTCGTAAACAAACAGCACAAGGCCGATACCCCGCAGCAATAGCGGTAGCTTCGTCTGCAAAAAATACGCGATGGCGCACATAACCGCCTCGCATAATGGCTCTGGTGGCAGAGGGACAATCCAGTCGGCCATATATTTTACCTGGTCTGTAGCCGCCAAATGTACCAGGTGTATCGCTTTGATAAAACTGGCGATCGGCTCCCAGCAGGGTGTAAGTTTTGGCAGGCATGTGGCTTCCTCCTTTATGGGTTGGTGTCAGTACATTCACTTCAACAGGAGGAAGCCACAGCAAGCCTACATGGATTTTTACCTTATGAGAATTTCGGAATCGCGAAATAGGCAGTCAAGCGGTGGTTGATCTGCTCTTCGGTGAGCTCTGGGAACAATCTCGCTTCCTTCACCATATCGTACAGACGCTCCATCGGCTCGCGGCCATCGGCTTTCTTTGCCTTCGCGTCGTTTTTGAGCAGCTCCCAAATCCCAACCACATACTCGCGTCTGGTGACATCTTGTTTGCGGAAAAAGAAATCGAGGCGCTCCACATGGTCCATGAATTCGTCGCCGAAGCGCTTGTCCACTTCCCCGCGCAGGAGGGCGATTTCAGCCTCGTACATCGGACGCTCGTTGCCTTTTTCCTTGCTGATCCAAGGTGTCTCCAGTACAAGCGGCAGGTGGCGGATTTTCTCGTGGTTCACGATGTAATTCATCGCATCAAAGCCGATGAGTCCTGCACCGATTGGCGCATGGCGGTCTTTGCCTGCCCCGCGGAAGTTTTTGCTGTCATTCAAGTGAACGACGGCGAGACGATCCAAGCCAATTGTCCGATCAAACTGTTCCAGGACACCGTCGAAGTCGTTGACGATATCATAGCCAGCGTCGTGAATGTGGCAAGTATCCATGCAGACGGTCAGCCTGCTGTTGTCTTCTACTTTCTCGATGATGGCGGCGATTTCCTCAAAGCTGCGACCGATTTCTGTCCCTTTGCCCGCCATAGTCTCTAACGCGATTTTCACGTCGGTGTCTTTGACGCCTGTCAAAACCTCATTCAAGCCTTCCGCGATCCGGGCGATGCCGTACTCCGCGTCCTTGTCTGTGTAAGCACCAGGGTGCAGAACGATATTTTTGACGCCAATGTAGTCGGTCCGGCGAATCTCTTCTTGCAGAAAGCGGACAGCGAGCTCATAGGTATCGTCCTTGTAAGACCCCAGGTTAATAATGTACGGGGCATGTACCACAATTTCATCCACGCCTTGCTTCGCCATTACTTCTTTGCCTTCCGTAATGTACTGGTCCTCGATCGGTTTGCGGCGGGTATTTTGCGGTGCACCTGTGTAGATCATAAAGGTACTCGAGCCGTAAGAAGCTGCTTCTTGGGCGGCATTCAGCAGTCCCTTACCGGAGAATGATACGTGGGAACCTATTTTTAGCATAGGATAGAACCTCCTTTGATTAATAAAGAAAACGCCATAAATAAAAAGTAGCGTACGACTCCCAATTCGTCCAAGCCTTGGACAGCTCTCGTATTTCTGCTTTGGTCGGCTTTTTTTCTTTGCCTAGTAAAAATTTGATCGCATTGTGCAAGCCGACATCATCAATGGGAAAAGCAGAGGGCATTCGCAGACAGCGCATGAGCACATAGTTGGCCGTCCACGGTCCAATCCCGCGGATGCTGGTCAAACGTTTCTCCGCGGTTTGATAATCTCCTCCGTCCCATAATAGCTCTTTCGATAGTTTCCCTTCAACGATGAGTTGTGCGACGTCAATCAAATACTCGCATTTCTTGGTCGTCATGCGCAAGCCATCCAGATCAGCGACGGTCAATCCGGCGATTTTTTCCGCTGTGGGAAAAAGCCAATACGTCTGTCCTTCAAGCTCTACTCTTTTTCCGAACGTCTCTACCAACCGCCGCTTGAGGGTGTACGCATAGGTCAGGTTAATTTGTTGTCCAATGATTCCCCAACTGAGCGCTTCAAACAGGTCGGGAATACCCATGGTCCGCAGCCCGTAAAACTTTTCAACAGCCTGCTTAAGAAGAGCATCTCCTGCGGCAAGCTCATAAAACGGAACGAGATCCCTGTCCAGATCGAACCAGTCTCGCACATAGCGTGCTACTTCTGTTCGTACTTTTTCATCGGGGAGCGAAGGATTTAGAAAACGCACAGTCAATCCTTGATCGGTATCTGCGTGAATTTCGACCACTTGTGGATCTTGTTCCATCGAGATAGCTTTGTAGAGGCGCCCGTTTTGAATGTGAAACATGCATTCGCTGGATGCTCTGGATAAGTAGTGAAGATTTTGCGAAAAACTGAATTCCGCAGGTATGGACAAAATTATTTCTTCTCTATTATCGACCCAAGCCGAGGGGGATAGTCCGCTTGTCATGTGAAAACCTCCTGTCTGACTTCCTCCTAGTTTTATAACAAGATAAGCGGGGCTGTCATTTCGTTATCTTGCTATTTTAATCTTCTAGCAGTACGGATCACGTAGCGTGGGGGTATACTGTCGGTAAGAGCAAGCGATTCGAAAACGGCTATAGCAAAGGAGATGACATGTCTTGGAGGAACGGGTAACCGATGAGCGATGGCAGGCTATTATTCATAATGATGCGTCTTACGATGATCAATTTTTTTATGCGGTAAAAACGACGAAGATCTTTTGTAGACCGTCGTGCAAGTCGAAGCCGCCGAAGAGGGAGAATGTGCGGGTTTTCCAAAATGCAAGCCAAGCCCTTCGGGAAGAATTTCGCCCGTGTAAACGCTGCAAGCCAACGGGAGAGAGATTGCCTGATCGTGAGTGGGTGGCACAAATTACACAGTACATTGATTCCCATTATAACGAAAAGCTGACGTTGGAGCATTTAGCTGATATGTGCCATGGGAGTCCGTTTCATTTGCAGCGAACGTTTAAGCGACTCATGGATATGACGCCCGTGGAGTACATCCAGAAAAAGCGGATAGAACGGGCGCGAGAGCTGCTGGCTCATTCGAACAACCAGATCGCGGATGTTGCGCAAATGGTAGGAATGCCGAATACGCCGTATTTTATCACGTTGTTTAAAAAAATGACGGGCAAGACCCCGAGTGAATATCGCCAACTGTACGTCAAACAACAAACGACATAAGGTCCTTGTGAAATGTGATATCTTTAGAGGTAAGAAGCATTGAAGATGAGAAACAAAAGGGGCCCTGCCAAGATGAACGATACGAAAACCTTGCGAGAAGTATTTAAACAGACCACTTATCAAATCGCCGGGCACAGCAAGAGAGACCTCCACCAATTGCAGCAGGTCCTATCCAGGGTGGATGGGAATGTGGAGGGCGATATGTACGGAACAGGCGAACTCATCGAGAATTTTCAACAAAAGATGGCCGAATATTTGGGTAAAGAGTCCGCCGTATTCTTTCCCAGCGGTACGATGGCCCAACAAATCGCGCTACGCATCTGGTGCGATGAGAAAGGAATCAAAAAGGTCGCCTATCATCCGCTCTGCCACTTGGAGATCCACGAGGAAGATGGGCTGAAGGAGCTGCATCAAATCGAGGCTGTCTTGCTGGCCGATAAGGACAGAGTGATTGAGCTGGACGATGTTCTCGGCATGGACGACGATATCGCGTGCCTGTTGCTGGAATTGCCACAGCGTGAGATTGGCGGACAACTGCCCGCGTATGAGGATTTGGAGGCGATTTCCCGTTATTGTCGGGAAAAAGGAATTCGGCTGCATCTAGATGGCGCCCGGCTTCTGGAAATCCTGCCGTTTTATCAGAAGTCTGCCGATGAGGTATGCGCGTTGTTTGATAGCGTGTACATATCCTTTTACAAAGGAATAGGCGGAATCGCTGGAGCGATCCTGGCTGGGAATGAAGAATTCACGAAGCAATCGAAGGTATGGAAAAGACGCCATGGCGGTGACCTGATTAGTTTGTACCCGTATATTGTCACGGCAGAATACCATTTTGAGCAGAGAAAGCATAAATTCAGTCAATATTACGAGCATGCAAAAGAGCTGGCGGGATTGTACAACCAATGCCAGGGGATATCCACGAGACCGGCCGTGCCTGTATCCAACATGTTTCATGTGCACGCAGATTTGCCGAAAGAAGAGCTCGAGCGTATCTTGCTCTCACTTAGTGAAGAGACAGGGATTGGCTTCACGCATTATGTTAGACAGGAAGACGAATCTTCTAGCTCCTATGAGGTAAGTATTGGCGATCGGTATGCGATGATCCCGAAGGAAGAGTTGGCATTGGCATTCGAAAAGCTGCATCAGAAAATAGGGGAGCAGAAATCAAAAGCTGAGTAAATGAATCGATTTCGGGCGCGAATGTTTCCGAAAAGAAGACAAAGGAACCGAATGATAGCTAATAGCCCCTTTCTGGCAGCGAATGCTGTAAGAAGGGGGCTTTTGATTTTTGCTAGGTTTTCACTGGTTCGCCTGTACGCCAAATCGGGTAAACAATTGCCAGATCAGCTCTCGTCTGCTGGATACCCCGGTTTTTACGAAGATGGACTTCAAATGATCCTGAACCGTATAGGCGGAGATGTGCAGTGTGCGTGCGAGCTCCTTCGTGGAAGCGCCGCGGACAATCTGGTCGAGTATTTGCTTCTCCCTTACAGACAATCCGTATGCTTCGGCGATGAGTGGCAGCATATCAGCAGGTTTTGCGGGACCGAACAATACAGCCAAGTGGATCGTACAGCTTTGACTGTTCATAGGGCTTGCCTGAATCGTCATGTAAGGGCCATTTGGCATGCGAATGCAGACTTTTGCCATGGATGTCGTATGACCTGCTTCTGCCGGATTGGAAAGTGCCCGCGAACAAACCGCTCGCACTGGTCGGGGCAAGGTATTGCGATCAATCGACTCCCATTGGCGCAGCAGGGTCAGCCATTTTTCCGCTGTGGGATTGGCAGCGAGCAAGGTGAATTGATCCGACAGCATCAATATCCCCATCTCTTCTTCCATCCACGTATTCTCCTCAGCGGGTAAAGACAGACTCGTCTTTCGCAACTGATAAGCGATCAACGGAGCCAAAGCCAAAATACATTCACGTTCTGGCTCAGAAAAAAAGGCCCGCCCCTGCGATCGAAACAACGTTAAATAGCCCCAGCATGCACCGTCGTACTTGAGGGCAGCACGCATTTCATCATGAAACCCGGCGGGGAGCAGAACATTGCGATAGCGGTCACTTCGTTCAAGGTGGCCCTCGGTCGCCTGACTCAGCGTCGCGACAGGCTCAGGCGCTTTGCACAAATCATCATACCGGTTGAAGTCCTCGCGCAAGTATTCATGCTCAAAAATGCCTTGATGAATAGCTTCCACCCCGTCTTCCGTAATGGCTCCGGTAGATAAAAGTGTTTGCGGATCAACGGCAGTACAGCAGGCCCCATCAAAAGGGACGAACTCTCGCAATAGCTGCAAGAGCGCTGTCCGATAGTCTTGTGAGGAGTCAGAAAAACGTTCAGCCAGTGCCATCACTTTTCGTTTGCTCGCTTCCTGATTTGTGTTCATCTGCATTCTCCTGTATGTCTATTGGCAAAAGGAAAATCCCAGCTTTGTGGGATGGTGCTCTCCTCGATCCTCTCTATAATTGAGAATAATTCTTAGTCTAAATTTACAAGATACGCGAGGAGTTGGAAAGACCGTATGAGCCAGCGGCAGCGCTTTTTCATGATGATCGCGATTTGTCTGGGTGCATTTTTGTCTCATTTTACGGCGGGGATTGTCAATGTCTCGCTTCCTCAGTTCACATACATTTTCCAGACGGAGCTGGCGATCGCACAATGGATTACCACAGGTTATTTGCTTGTCATTGCGTCTCTTCTTCCTTTCATGGGCAAGCTGGGAGATCGATACGGGCATCGTGTGCTGCACAATTACGGCTTCCTGCTGTTCACGGTAAGCTCTGTCTTGGTGGCATTTTCGACGACGGTCACGATGCTGTTGGTGCTTCGAATTATGCAAGCCATCGGAGCGGCTATGTTCCAGGCGACCAATATCGCGCTCATTGCGATTTTGCTCCCAAAAGAAATGCGGGGAAGGGCAATGGGGATCATGAGTACAGCTGTTGCGCTTGGCGGCATGACCGGACCGATTGCAGGTGGGATGATCGCGTCGTGGTTGAGCTGGGAGTGGCTGTTTCTGATTCATGTTCCTGTCGCGATACTGGCTACAGGGCTGGCTTTTCGTTACATTCCTTCCCTAGAGCAGACGAGGGAGACCCGTTCACTTGATCTCGTTGGGGCAGGTCTGTTCATGCTACTGGTCAGCTTAGTCATTACCGCGATCTCCAATGGAAACGGGTGGGGTTGGGCTTCAGAAGGGATACTCATTCTTTTTGGGGGTGTACTCGTCTTGGCATGGGCGTTCGTCTGGTGGGAACGGGGACAGTCAGTGCCGTTTCTACCCATGGCGGTCTTTCGCCGATCAGCTGTGTCCAGTGGACTGTTTATTAGCTTCACTTCGTTTGTGCTTGCGAATCTCGAACTGGTTGTCCTGCCGTTCTACTTGCTTGATCAGGCGCATGTTTCCCCTCTGACGGCAGGGTACATGATGACTGCTTACCCACTGCTGCTGGCGCTGACCGGACCTTTTAGTGGCTGGGTTTCAGACCGCTATCGGGTACGGCCGCTCATTTTTGCAGGTCTTGGTGCGATGGGGGCAGGGATGACCGTCTTGGCGATCTGGCTAGAGGCATTATCTACGGTGGAAATCATCGCGGTACTGGCTTTGACAGGGGCAGGTATGGGGCTGATTGCTTCGCCCAACAACAGCTACATCATGCGCCACGTCCCGATGGAGCATGCGGGCGCGATCGGAGGCATGATCGCCTTGACGAGGAATGCAGGGATGGTAGTCGGCGCAGCGTTGGGACTGGGCATGATGAACGGCGATTCGAGCCAAGCTGCGCATCCGACGATCGATGCGTATCGTGTGGTTTTTGCAGCAGGTGCGCTGATCTGCCTGAGCGGTTTGTTGGTCTGGTGGTATGCGGGACGTCTGGAGCGGAAGAAAAAGAGAGGCACAGAGGTGGAGAAGGCATGAGCAAGGATCGAATTGTGGTCGTCGGAGGGTACGGTCATGTAGGGGCAACCATATGCAAGAATTTGGGTAACGCATATCCGGGACGGGTGTATGCAGCCGGACGCAGCTTGGAGAAGGCTGAAGCATTTTGCCAACAAGCAGATGGGAAGGTGCTGCCGCTGCAACTCGATATTCACAAGCCGTTGGACCAGGGCATGCTGGAAAAAGTAAAGCTGGTGGTCATGTGCCTGGATCAGACGGATACGGCTTTTGTGGAAGGGTGTTTGCGGAATGGAACGCATTATCTCGATATTTCAGCGACTGACCATTTTTTGACGCAAATCGAGCAATGGGGGAGACAAACTGAAACGAAGGACATGGGAACCGCCGTGCTCAGTGTAGGACTTGCGCCAGGTCTTACCAACCTGCTCGCAGGGGAAGCTCATCGCTTGCTGGATCAGGTGAATGAGCTGGACATATTCATTATGCTTGGTCTCGGTGATCGGCACGGGAAGGCCGCGATTGAATGGACTGTCGATAACTTGTGCACGAGCTACGAGGTGATGAACAAGCATCAGCGAGTAACCGTCGAGAGCATGACAGAGGGCAAGGTCGTTGATTTTGGGCCGGAGCTGGGGAAAAAGCACGCGTATCGATTTCCGTTTTCCGATCAGCAGACATTGGCGCGCACCTTGGATGTCTCCACAGTATCTACGCGACTTTGTTTTGATCTGGATGGGATGACGAGAGTAGTGGCGGCCCTTCGGAGTATAGGAATTTGCCGATTACTCCATCAACCAAAAGTACGGGAAGCCGTGATTAAAGCGTTTGGGAGTTGGAAAATAGGGGATGATCGGTTTGCCATTAAAGTAGAAGCACGAGGACAACGGGGAGCTGACGAGGCTGCAGTAGAGTGTCTGCTTTACGGGCGCGATCAGTCAAACATGACCGCAATGGTGGCGGCTGCCGTAGCAAAATCGCTATATAAAGAAGCGTTTCCTCCAGGTGTCCACCACATGGAACAACTGTTTTCATTAGAAAAAATGAGATTTTGGCTGGAGCAGGAAGCATCACTGACCATAAATGTCAGGGAAGCCGGTCTATGATAGAGCTATCGACGAACGAAAGAGGGGGCTTTATCATGACTCACTATGCCAAAAACATGTACGACTTTCACGCGTGGGCGAATCAGACGTTAATCAATCGCTTGAAGGAACTTCCGGAAGGGGTTTATGAGCAGGAGGTCCAAAGCGTTTTCCCGACAGTAGCAAAAGTGATGGAGCATATTTATATGGTGGACCAAGGCTGGATTCTCATATTGCAGGGGATGGATATGAAAGCGGCATTGAATGAGGCATGGCTGAAGGAAAAGGAATTAACGGGAAAAAGCTTGGTAGAAGTAGAGCAGTTGTATGCCGAGCTGGTCGAGCAATTCAGAGCTTTTCTCAGCCAAGAAGAAGATTTGGAGCGGCGCATCGTCCTTGATAATCCGTACACGAGAGTACGCGATACGAGCTTGGCAGAAATCATCATGCAAGTGGCCAATCACGGAACGTATCATCGTGGAAACATAACGGCGATGCTGCGCCAAATGGGGTATCCTTCTGTCATGACCGATTATGCTCTATACTGGTACGCCAACTGACAAGAGCCTTGGGCTGGAAGAGATTTCATTCTTCTGGCCTTGGGCTGTTGACAAGGGAGAATTTACGTCCTATAATTATCTTAAATTCAAGATATTTAATTTTCGTAACATCGTCATCCTACTTCCCCAAGCAGGAACATTTTTAAATCAATTATCTCTAATTTGAGATATTGAAAATGAATGAGATAGAAAAAATCGAGGAGGAAGTCCCATGAGTGAATTCACTACCCTTGTAAAAAACAGAAGATCCGCAAACAAGTTTCTAGCTGACGTAACGATAACACCTGCTGAGATCGATGAAATCATGTCGCTGGTCAAATTCGCGCCATCAGCATTCAATTTGCAGCATGCCCATTATGTAGTTGTCATCGATCCAGAAGCCAAAGAGCGTGTATATGAAGCGGCATATAGACAATATAAGGTAAAGACCGCTTCGGCAGTTGTGCTTGTATTTGGTGACAAGGAAGCGTACCAAAGCGTAGAGCGCATTAATGAAGGTCTTCTTCATTTAGGAGTCATGGATCAACGCGAGTACGACCACAACAATTCTTCTGTAAGAGCAATGCACGAGGCTGGAGGAGAGCAGTTCAAGCGTGATGAAGCGATCCGCAATGCCAATTTGTCCGCAATGCTGTTCATGCTCGCTGCAAAGGATAAAGGCTGGGATACGTGCCCGATGATCGGATTCGACCCAGCAGCGGTCCAAGAGATAGCGAAGGTTCCGGACAGCTTTGTGCCAGCTTTGATGATCACGATTGGAAAAGAAGATACATCCAGCCAGCGTGTCAGAGGGTACCGCAAGCCTGTTGGGGAGTTCGTAAGCTACAACACATTCCAAGCAAGCAAATCATAATTTGAGGAGGCTATTCAAAATGACACAACAAACGGCAGGAATTCACCATATCACGGCTTTTGTCACAAGCGCCCAAAATAACGTTGATTTTTACGCAGGTTTTCTCGGATTGCGCATGGTGAAAAAAACGATCAACTTCGACGCACCAGATGTATATCATCTGTACTTTGGGAATGAGGTCGGCAGTCCAGGTACCGCGATCACCTTTTTCCCGTGGGAATCTGGTCGCCGCGGACGCGTTGGCGGTGGGCAGGTTGGCTATACAACTTTCTTGATTCCGGTGGGGGCGTTTTCTTTCTGGGAGGATCGACTGAAAAAATTCGGAATTGAGTACCGCCGCGTGGAGCGTTTTAATGAAACGTATCTGCAATTTACAGACAGAGACGGCTTGCAGCTGGAGATCGTGGAACGTGAAGGCGGTCCAGCAAGCAAATGGTCCTTTGGCGGAGTGCCAGCTGACAAGGCGATCAAAGGCTTCGGCGGAGCGATCTTGTACAGCATGGCTCCAGCCCACACCATGGATGTTCTCGAGAGACTGATGGGATTGACTAGGGTTGGCGAGGAAAATGGCCTTGTTCGTTTCCAGGCTCACGGCGATTTGGGCAATGTCATTGATGTGAATGCTGAGCCGATACCAAGAGGAGCAGGTGGTGCAGGTACGATCCACCATATCGCATGGCGTGCCGTAGATGATCAGGATCACCAACTGTGGCAGCAGCGTGCAGCTCAATCCGGTCTTCATCCGACAGATATTATCGACCGTCAATACTTCAACGCCATCTACTTCCGAGAGCCGGGCGAGATTTTGTTTGAGATTGCAACAGATCCTCCAGGCTTTGAAAGAGATGAGCCATTTGAGACATTGGGTGAAAAACTGATGCTCCCTGAGTGGTATGAGCCACGTCGCGCCCAGATTGAGCAAGGCTTGCCGCCGATTACAGTCAGAGTGTTGGAGGAAGATAAATAATGAATTTGCAGCACATTTTTCGAAAAGGAACCGATTCAGAAGCACCAACCCTGTTGCTGCTTCACGGAACAGGCGGAGATGAGAACAACCTCTTGCCATTGGCCAATCGCATTTATCCAGGCGCTTCTGTTCTGAGCGTCCGTGGGAATGTTCTCGAAAACGGCATGCCGAGATTCTTCCGACGCCTAGCAGAGGGAGTTTTTGACGAAGAAGATTTGGTCTACCGCACGCAGGAGCTGCATGAGTTTTTGGATCAGGCGGCGGCTATGTATCAGATCGAGCGAGACAATATCGTGGCAGTCGGCTATTCGAACGGGGCGAATATCGCAGGTAGTCTCCTGTTCCATTACCCGAATCCGCTAAAAGGGGCGATTCTTTATCACCCAATGGTTCCACGCCGCGGGATCGCTCTGCCTGATATGTCAGCCATCCCGGTGTTCATCGGAGCGGGCACGAATGATCCGATCTGTACTGCACAAGAGACGGAGGAGCTGAACCGACTACTGACAGAAGCAGGTGCTGACGTAACCGTGCATTGGGATTCGTATGGTCATCAGCTGACAGTGAAGGAAGTAGAGGCTTCGGCCGCGTGGTTTACAGAGATTTTTCGCAAGTAATCGATGAGTAACAAGAGCGGCGGACCCAGGTGTTTGCCGCTTTTTTGTGTGTTTTTCCGGGAAAAGAGCATGCTTCCCGCAGATTTAATCAAATGTGTAAGAGCCTTCAAGAGCCAGCAGTATTCGTTCATCTCTTGTTCATATTGCTTCTTTACGATTGATCCGTTTAGATAGGCGCAAGCCAGTGACGATTTGCAGGAGGATAGACAAGTGAGTATCATTCAAAATAATGAAGCAGGAGAACCAGAGGGCGGAGTAACGAGGGGGCCAGCTTGATGAAACTGACGATTCTGATTGCGGATGACGATCCACACGTACGTGAGCTATTGCGATTTTACTTAGCAAAAGAGGGATACAACGTCTTGGCTTGTGTGCATGGAAATGAGGCTTCGCAGCTGTTGGAACAGGAATCAGTCCAGCTCGCCATCGTGGATGTGATGATGCCAGGCAAAAACGGCTGGGAGCTGTGCCGGGAGATACGGGAATTTTACGACCTTCCTGTCATCATGCTGACGGCAAAAGGAGAAGTGCGGGATAAGGAAAAAGGTTTTTTGGCGGGGACGGATGATTATTTGACCAAGCCATTTGAGCCTACCGAATTGCTGTACCGCATCAAGGCCTTGCTGCGTCGTTATCAGATGGTCAGCAAACAAATCATCGTCATAAACGATACTGTCATCGATCGTATCAGCCATGTCGTGAAGGTAAAAGATGAGTTGATTCATTTACCGTTAAAGGAATTTGAGCTGCTTGCCCAGCTTGCCAGTTTTCCTGATCGGATCTTTACCCGAGATCAACTGTTGGAGCTTGTGTGGGGGAGCGACACCGAGAGTGATAGTCGTACCATCGATGTGCATATTAAGCGGCTGCGAGAGAAATTTACGGAGAAAACAAATGACTTTGTCATTTCTACCGTTCGCGGCTTAGGCTACAAGCTGGAGGTACGAGGCTCGTGAGATCTCTCTACGTTCGGGTCGTTCTTACCTTCGTTGCAATTGTACTGATCAGCGGCACACTTGGCTTTTTGCTGGCAAATGAGTATTATCAACGAAATCTGCGTGCTTATAATGAACAAAAAATCATGAGCATCGGACAGCAAATGATTGATTTGTACCAGCATAAATCCACACTTGACCTGTCCGCCTTCATGGCCCATGTCGCCAATTTGAATTTTCAGCTGCATCTCGTGGATGAGAATGGCGCAGTAAGCCAATTCGGAGCACCTTTCCGCGATCAGCAGATAGAGCCTGCCATCGTTCAAAAAGTGCTGGCGGGTGAGACCTACAGAGGAATTACAGAAGAACAGCACGGCTTGTTTGTGACCGGATTTTTTGAAAACACGTTGAAAAACAGCATTGGCTTGCCGCTTAAAGCAGAAGGGAAAAAATACGCCCTGTTTGTACGGCCAAATATTGAGCAGCAGTTTGGTGAGGTGCACATTATGTTTGCCCTGCTGTTGGCAGCGATGTTTGTCCTTAGCTTGATCCTGATCTTGATATTTACCCGTTATTTGGTGAAGCCGATCGAGAAGCTGAGCCGTGCGACCAAAAAGCTGGCAGAAGGCCAGTACAATATCCACCTGGACATCGCGCGCCGGGACGAAATCGGCGATTTGGCCATGCATTTTGCCAGGATGACAGAGTCACTCAAACAACTGGACGAGATGCGCCAAGAGTTTGTCTCCAATGTCTCTCATGAAATCCAGTCTCCATTGACATCGATCCAAGGCTTTTCTCAAGCCATCCGCAGCGGTGGTGTGACAAACGAACAGCGGGAGACGTACTTGACTATCATCGAAGAGGAGAGCAGACGGCTGTCTTCCTTAGGCAAGCAGCTATTGACGCTCGCTTCCCTGGACAAAGAGACAGGTCTGTACGAACCGACACGTTTTCGTCTGGATGAGCAGATCAGGCAAGTCCTCTTAGTTTTGCAGCATCAGTGGCAACAAAAAAAGCTCACGATGGAGCTGACTTTACCGGAGACCTTCATCGTGGGTGACAAGCAGCTGCTCAATCAAGTGTGGATGAACCTGCTTGCGAACAGTATCAAATTCACCCCAACAGCTGGCTCTATTTACATTGCGATACAGAAGGATACGCGAATTGTCGTGACCATTCGGGATACGGGGATCGGCATGTCAGAAGAAGAGCAGGAGCATGTCTTTGAGCGTTTTTACAAAGGAGACAAGTCACGCAATCGAGAAGCGACGGGCAGCGGTCTCGGTCTTTCTATCGTGCAAAAAATTTTGCAGGTCGCAAAAGGCAGCATTCACATTCAAAGCCGTATAGGCGAAGGGACAACGGTCACGGTCAGCCTACCGACGGGGGAGAATCCTACTGCACGAACGCTAAACGAATCATAACAAAGCGAAGCAAGGGAGTGATTTCCATGAATATCGGCATGCGTTTTCTTGCCGCTGTCACATCCTCTTTCTTTACCGGTCTGTATGCTGCGTTGATCATCTACAGCTTTCGTGATCCAAGCGCGCCGTACGGGTTCGGGCAAGAGTATTTGCTGGGTGTACTCGTAAGCATGGCATTGAACCTGGTCGTCTTCTTATGGCTGTCTGTGTTCCTGGACTGGCTTGTGAGTAGGTCACACTTGGTTGGGTGGAAAAAATACGCTGTGCGTTTCGCTGGATATGCTGTCATCGGCTATGTGCCTGTGCTTTCGCAATGGCTAATGAGTGTTGATCCGCATGCTGCCTTGTTTTACCCGCAGGCAACGGTTTTTGTGTTTGCTGCGATATGTTACTTCCTTATATTTGTGGGAATAGAGGCGGTCAACAAGCGTCTTCATACAGAAACCGAGCCATCCGCAAAAGGCTGATTTTATAAGGGTTTACCCGGAAAAATGAGGGAACCCCTCATGGTTAATCAAATGTTTAAAATACTGACTAAGCGGTTGTGTACCATTGAATGACGTAATAATGGTGTGCGTTACCACCGAATAAAAGAAAATCATTCCACTCATCATAAATCAGCGTGTTAGTGGACCCAGCTGTCACAATGGAGCCAAAATCAATTTCAATACCTAGTTCATCTAGTTTGCCAAGCGTATTTTTTACGTCTATTTTCATGAATAACCCAAACTTTATAAGGGGATCAATGACCCGACTAAGTACAAGCTGTCTGTTGCTATTTTTGACGTTCATCTCTTCCCAAGCCCATTCTTCACCCCAGTATTCGAGACGCTCCATTAAAAGTAGAAAAGCATCCACCGGATGAGGGACTTCTGTTTTTTCAAGAGACAAGAGATAGGCGGAAGCCTCCCAGCGTGGCTGCCGGTCTTCTTGAATATGAAAATGATCGATGAACTTTCGGTTATGGATACCCTGTAAACAATGGATTACCGCATCCTTGTTTATCATGTGCGAACACACCTCCTGACTATTTCTTAAAAAAGTCATCTTATCCTATAACAAAAAAGCCCGAGCAATCAGGTAGCTCGGACAATGGTTTTCTGTTCTTTGGCGTGTTCAATCCCCGCAGATATGAGATGGCGTACATGGTCATCATCCAACGAGTAAAAAACGAGCTTTCCTTCTTTGCGGTACTTGGCCAGTCCCATGTTGCGCAGAAGCCGCAGATGGTGGGAGGTGTTAGCGATCGAGCTTCCGATGATGGCAGCCACATCGCAGACACAGAGCTCGTCTTCCATCGAGAGGATGTGAATGATTTTGGCGCGGGTGTCATCGGCCAACGCCTTGAAGATTTTTGCTACCCCTTCTGATTCTGTGGCGAACGGCTTTAACCGATTTACTTTTTCCTCATCAAAACATTGGATTTCACAGATGTCATCCACTGTAACCATCACCTCATGCTCTACAATGTCCTACTATTATAGACATTCGCGGAGAAAGTGAAAAGGAAAAACGACATTTTCATGGCAGTGTAGTGTCCCTCTCTGTTTTCGTGTAAGATGAACATGATCCAAGAAATGGGGAGAGAATACCATGAGTGCGCAACCAAAGTGCCCGAAGTGCCGTTCTGCGAAAATCGATTTGACGGAATCGATCAATAAGCCATTATACATAACGATTTATGTAGCGGTTTTGGCAGTGCTTGCCTTGATCGGCATTTCGGTGAAAGGGACTCCTGTCATTTTTTTGTTCCTCGGACTGTCAGGGGCCTTTATCCTGTTTGCCGTTCGTCTTGCCTTAGAAAAGCGTAAAGTAATCAAGTGCAAATGTCTGGACTGTGGGGAGCGTTGGCAGACGACCCCAGCTCCAGTAGATGCTCGTAGCAAGTAACACGACTCCTCGTAAAAGGGGTCTTTTTCTTTATTCTCGATCTGTAAAAAAATGGACGAAATATTCAAAGCAATTCTTGAACGAACCAGAAGGATGCGCTAATATAATAATTAAATATTTGTTTGAATGTTTGTGGATTGATTTCATTTGAAGCTGGGCAAAATAGATGCTTGGAAAAAGGTGAAAACAAATGGCAGAAGAACGAAAAAAAGAAGAGTGTTGCAGTGGGCATCAATGCGGCAGTGAGCATAAGCATGCTGGTAAAATTCTCACGGTTCTCGAGCCTGCGGCTGCGGCAACAGAAAGCGCAGGCATTCTTTCTTCACAGGCTGTTGTCTATCGCGTTACAGGTATGGATTGCAGTTCGTGCGCCAAATCACTGGAAAAGCATATGCAGACGTTGCCTGCCGTAAAAGAGGTAAACGTGAACTTTTCCACGGGTAAAATGCAACTCGTCGCGGATGGGCTGGGAGAAGATGCAGTGGTCAAGGAAGTCGCCAAGGCTGGCTACAGCGCCATGCTGCTTACGAGACGCACGGCCAAAGCAGTACCGAAAACGGATCAAGCAGGGACGGTACTGACGACGATTTCTGGTGTGTTGTTGGCTCTCGGCTTTCTAGGTTCCTTATCGCCTAGCATATCTCCGCTGGTCGTTACAGTGCTCTATGCGTTGTCGATCATAAGTGGCGGCTACCGACCTGCGCGCAGTGCTTTTTACGCGATCAAAAGCGGTTCACTGGATATGAACGTATTGATGTCTGTTGCGGCAGTAGGAGCAGCATTAATCGGGGAATGGCTGGAAGGAGCGACAGTCGTCTGGCTCTTTTCCATCGGAAACTTGTTGCAGACCAAGTCGATTGAAAAAACGCGCGACTCCATACGAAATCTGATGGATTTGGCTCCGCCTGAGGCATGGGTCAAGGTGGGGGAGTCTCTTACACGCAAGCCAGTTGAGGACATCGCTGTCGGCCAAGTCATTGTGGTGAAGCCGGGAGAGAAAATCCCGCTGGACGGTGTCATTGTACACGGGACATCGAGCGTCAATCAGGCCCCGATTACAGGTGAATCGATTCCCGTGGATAAGCTGGTCGGGGACAGTGTTTTTGCAGGGAGTGTCAACGAAAGCGGCGCGGTGGAGATCAAGGTAACCAAGCTGGTAGAGGATACGGCGATTGCCAGAATCATTCATCTCGTGGAGGAAGCGCAGGAGAAAAAAGCGCCTACTCAGGCGTTCGTCGACAAATTCGCTGCGATCTACACGCCAATCGTGCTCGTGCTTGCTTTGCTCGTGATCGTATTCCCGCCATTACTCGGACTCGGCACCTGGGGAGAATGGTTTTACAGAGGGCTTGAGCTGCTGGTTGTTGCTTGCCCGTGCGCACTGGTCATTTCCACGCCAGTTGCGATTGTGTCCGCGATTGGAAATGCAGCGAGAAACGGCGTCTTGATCAAGGGCGGTACGTTTTTGGAAAAGGCAGGAGCAATCACTGCCATTGCTTTCGACAAAACGGGTACATTGACGGAAGGAAAACCACAGGTTGCAGCGGTTATCGAGCTGGAGGGAAGCGAGGACGAAGTAGTGTCGATCGCCAGAACGATTGAAGAGCGTTCTTCCCATCCGATTGCACAAGCGATTCTCACCTATGCGAATCAAAAGCAGGTTGCTTCCCAGAGCGGGCAAGATTTCAAGGCGATCATCGGAAAAGGGGCGAGTGCTGTCATCGGAACCGAAACATTTTATGCAGGTAAGCCCGCCCTGTTTCAAGAGCTGGGAATCGATTTCTCGGCATGGCAAACGAAAATCGAGTCGTTGCAGAGTGAGGGACATACGCTAGTAGTTATCGGCACCGCAACGAAATTGATCGGGATGATTGCTGTTGCCGATACTATTCGTGAGATTACGGTTAGTGCCATTGGCAAGCTCAAGGCAGCAGGAATCGAAGACATCGTGATGCTGACGGGTGACAATACGGGTACGGCGAAAAAAGTAGCGAGCCAGACAGGAGTCAATCGTTATTTTGCAGAGCTGTTGCCACAAGATAAGGTAGAGGCGGTTAAGAAGCTCCAACAGGAAGGCAAGGTCGTCGCCATGGTGGGTGACGGGATCAATGATGCGCCTGCTCTCGCGTCAGCTGACTTGGGGATTGCCATGGGTGGGGCAGGCACCGATACGGCAATGGAAACCGCGGATATCGTGCTGATGGCCGACAATCTCGAAAAGCTGCCGCACACGATGAAGGTCAGCAGAAAAGCACTCACGATTATCAAGCAAAACATCTGGTTTTCGATCATCGTAAAGCTGATTGCACTCGTGCTGATATTCCCGGGCTATCTAACCTTGTGGCTGGCGGTGCTCAGTGACACAGGAGCCGCCTTGCTGGTCATCTTAAACAGCATGAGACTGTTGCGAATGAAGGACTAAATAAGAAAGGGAGATGAGCTGTCGAAGCTCTCTCCCTTTTCTTATATATGGTTTACACTAAGACGCCGCCGCCGTATCTTTCGAATTCTTTCTGGGTGCAAGCGACAAAGTGACCGCGCTCAATTTCACGCAAGACGCGTTCTTCCCCTTGATCTCGCAAATATTCCTGATCATCGAAAACGATGCGCTTACGGTTGCGCTCATAATCAGGGTCTGGCAATGGAATTGCCGAGAGCAACGATTTGGTGTACGGATGAACTGGATTCTCGTACAGGCGATTACTTTCTGCCAGCTCTACAATACGTCCGCGGTACATGACACCAATACGGTCACTGATGTACTTAACCATGGACAGGTCATGGGCGATGAACAGATAGGTCAGGCCTTTTTCTTTTTGCAGGCGCTTGAGCAGGTTAATGACCTGCGCCTGAATGGACACGTCGAGGGCAGAGATCGGTTCATCGGCAATGATGAATTCCGGATCAACAGCCAATGCCCGTGCAATCCCGATCCGTTGGCGCTGTCCGCCGCTGAACTCATGCGGGTAGCGGTTTGCGTGCTCGCGGTTGAGGCCAACGGTTTCCAACAGCTCGTGTACCTTGGCGATGCGTGCTTCCTTGGTCGCCAGACGATGAATGTCCAGACCTTCCGCAATAATATCGGATACGGTCAGACGTGGATTCAACGACGAGTAAGGGTCTTGGAAGATCATCTGGATTTTGCGGTTGAGCCATTTCTTTTCTTCAAGTGTTTTCTTTCCGTGTACACTTTGTCCATTGAACAAGACCTCTCCGCCCGTTGCATCGTAAAGGCGCAGGATGGTGCGTCCTGTGGTGGATTTACCGCAACCGGATTCACCCACAAGACCGAAAATTTCCCCTTTGTAAATGTCAAAGGTGATACCATCTACAGCTTTCAGCGTATGACCATTCCCAAGGTCAAAATGCTGTTTCAAATCTTTGACTTCAACCAGCTTCTCACGGTTCTCGTAGTTAAACGTTTTTTTGGTGCTTACTGGAGCCTCAGTCGCATCATCCGAATTGACTTTTCGTCTCACAGCCGAAGCAGGTGGTTTGATGTCAGGTGCCATTTCATGCAAGAGCCATGTTGCCGCATAGTGCGTGTCGGAGATTTTGAACATCGGTGGCTCATATTCCAGATCGACCTTCAGCGCAAATGGGTTACGAGCCGCGAAGGCATCACCTACAGGTGGCTTGAACATGTCAGGCGGCGATCCAGGAATGGACATTAGCTCGTCATCGCTGGCATCGAGGCTAGGCATGGAACCTAACAGACCCCATGTATACGGGTGCTTAGGATCATAGAAAATTTCATCGACTTTACCGATCTCTACAATTTTACCTGCATACATAACCGCTACACGGTCTGCCATGTTAGCAACTACACCGAGGTCATGCGTAATAAAGATGATCGAGGTGCCCATCTTCTTTTGCAGTTCCTTCAGCAACTCCAAAATCTGCGCTTGAATGGATACGTCCAGAGCAGTCGTCGGCTCATCGGCGATGATAATTTTTGGATTGCAGGCCAGTGCGATGGCAATGACGATCCGTTGGCGCATTCCACCAGAAAACTGGTGCGGGTATTGATCGACACGTTCATTGGCAAGCGGAATCCCTACCATTTCCAACAGTTCAATAGCACGGCTGCGGGCTTCAGCGCGGTTCAGCTTTTGGTGCTTGATGAAGCTCTCCATGATTTGGTTCCCGATAGTCATCGTCGGATTCAAGGAAGTCATCGGGTCTTGGAAGATCATCGAGATATCGCGACCGCGAACATCCTGCATTTCTTTTTCGGAAAGCGTAACCAAATCTCTTCCTTCAAAAAGAACCTGTCCTTTTGGAATGCGTCCAGGAGGAGAAGGAATAAGTCGCATAAGTGCTTGGGAGGTGACCGATTTACCGGAACCAGATTCACCAACGATCGCCAGCGTTTCTCCTTTTTCCAGATCAAAGGAGACGCCACGTACTGCTTTGACTTCACCTGCATACGTATCGAAAGACACATGCAAATCTTTTACTTCTAAAACTTTTCCCATATCATCATCCCTTTCGAGCATGCTTTGTCGTGATTAACCCTCCATGTATATCTAACAATCTCTCTAGTAGGAATTTTTGCGAAAATGAAAATCATTATCACCATTATACTATATTCATTAACCGTTGTTAAAAAATTTTTTTCTACGTTGCATACTCATGCAGAATCATCTTCAATTTTGCCAAAATCCCAGAATAGTGGTTTTTTTAGCGTTACCAAATGATAGCCCAGTCATACTATGCATCAAAGCAGCAGAATACTGGCTTAGAGGGAGGGTAACGCTTGTGAGCAAGCTCAATGGGCCCAAGGAAATCGCACTCACTTTTGATGATGGACCGGATCAGTTGTGGACGCCTCGTGTGTTAGACATACTAGCCCACTATCAGGTAAAGGCCACTTTCTTTTGTGTGGGCCAAATGGTGAAGTACAATCCGAAAATACTGGAGCGGATCGTAAAGGAAGGTCACGTGGTAGGAAACCATAGCTGGGATCACCCTGACTTTACGAAAATTCCTCTCTTGGCTGTTCAGGAGCAGATAGAACGTACCTCGGATCAGATCGAGAAGGTAGTAGGTGTGAGACCTAGGATGGTTCGACCGCCATATGGAGCAGTGAATGAGGAGGTCATCCAGCTGCTTGCGGCGAGCGACTACGAAATGATTTTGTGGGATATAGATAGTTGGGATTGGAAAGGTCTCACCGGCCCACAGGTAGCGAGAAACATCTTGGGACATGTCACCCCAGGCGCAGTCGTGCTTCAACATTCCGCTGGCGGTACGAAAGACACGTTAAAGGGAAGTATGGACGCTTTGCCCTATGTCATTGAGGTGTTAAGTGAGCAGAAATATACCTTCTCAACCGTTTCCGCCTTGTTTCAACTGGCAGCTTATCGAGAAAGGACCTGTCCTGTCGAGAAAAGGAGAAGGGGCAGATAGAGGAAATGGATTGAATTCTGTGGTAATTAGTAGAATCAGAAGATTTCTTTTTAGGGGAGCGAATCCGTACATGTCCAAAGCAGATAATATGCTCTCCATTTTGTGGCTGTTGAAGACTGGCAAGCGAATGACAGCCAAGCAATTGGCAGAGATTCTCGAGATTAATATTCGCACCGTTTATCGCTATATCGACTCACTGTGTGCGAGCGGTGTACCCATCATTTCCGATGCCGGACACAATGGCGGCTACAGTTTACTTCAGCATTTCAATGAAGCTCCGTTGTTTTTCGACCTCAACGAGCAAAAAGCCCTGATTCATGCAGCGGCTTTTGCCCAAGAGGCCGGGTATCCCTTCGGAGCAGATTTACACCGGGCCATTTCCAAGCTAAAACGTTACACAAATGAAGAGCAGCGTGACGCGATTGACCGGCATAGTATCGGCTTTGAGGTGATCCAGCCTCCTGTTGATCCTTCTCTCGAATCTACCCTGCAGGAACTGGAGCTGTCTGTTGCCAATGGATATACCCTTTCGATGGAGTATCAGAAAGCCTACCAGACAACGAGACAGAGGCGTCATATCGATCCATACGGGCTCGTTTATTGGAAGGGAAACTGGTATATCGTTGCCTATTGTCATCTCCGTAGTACCATTCGCAGCTTTCGTGCAGATCGTGTCTATGAGATCCAACGTACAGAAGCCAGCTTTCAACGCCCTCCTGAATTTTCTGCGCGCCATTTTTTTCTCTCGAATTTACTACCGGAAGCAGACAAGCAGGGAAGCACTATTTTGATCAAAATCAAAGGAAGAACACAGTCACTCGCTGATTTGTGCAGGCATTGGTATCTCGGACATACTTTGATTGAACGCAGCGAGACACAGGTGATTTTTCAAGTAGATGAGCAAATGGCCCATTCGATCCTTCCTCACTATCTGTTGCCATACGGAAAATCCATTCAAGTTGAAGAGCCAGCTTTTGTAAAAGAGCGGTTGGCTGCCATCGCTGCCGATTTATTTCATTTTTATCAGTCGACATGATTTCACTGACCATTTCTGTCAGTAGAGTTGATTTATATTGAAAGCAAAGAAGAGATGGAAAAAGGAAATGGAGGCAGATTGATTATGAAGCATGAAGCATTGCGTTTGTACGAGTATCATGTATGGGCAAATGAAAAGGTATTCGAGCGGTTGCAGGAGGTACCAGAGGAAGTAAGTGAGCAACAGGTTCCGAGTGTGTTCCCGACCATCACCCAGACATTGGCTCACATTCTCAAAACGGATTATGTTTGGTTGTTGGCAATGAAGGGGGAGAGCTACGAAGAGGTAGGACCAAAAGTAGCGGTTCTCTTGCAGGAATTAAAAGGGAAGAACGTACACGAACTGCGAAAACTGTTTGCCGAATCAGCCCAGCAATTCAGAGGTTTCTTCGGGCAAATCTCGATGGAAGACACCGCGCCTTATAGGCACCCGGCATTGGGCACGGTTCATGCTCGCTATGCCGACATCGTCCAGCACGTCGCCAACCACGGCACCTATCACCGAGGCAATATCTCCGCCATGCTCAGACAAATGGGTCACGCGGGAGCTTCCTCCGATTTCATTTTTTATTTGTTTGAGACTTCCGCGGTAGAACAATAGATTTCAAAAATAAGCAGCTTAAATCCGGAACGAGAGTATTAAGCGAAGAAAAGTGGTACTAAAAGAGAAATAAGAAAAACAAGGGAAATTCTACCCCTTGTTTTTCTTATTTCTGATCTAGGCCTTTTAAAAGATATAACAATCCAATACTTAAAAGTATTCCGCCTATTAATTGATAGGAGAATATGAAATTATCCATCAATCGCAAGTATTCCGTGGTATCGAAGCTTTTAAATCCTGAGATATACTCGAACGCTGCTTCTCTTCCCAAAATTGAACTCTCACGAATGAGATACCAACCAGTAATGCCAAGTAATAAAGCTAGTCCTTTTTGAACAATTTGAGGAATGGACATGTTTTCTCCTTCCCTAATTTCTTATCTTCACGATATAGACATCGTATCCATCACTTTCTGTAGGATAGTATACATTAAAACCGCCATAAACGGGATGTTTAAATTTATAGACATCTGTATTGTTATACGTTAAAACTTGTCCGTAATGCTTTGCTGGGATATCTACAGGGATACTTATTGTATAAGTATGTGTGCTTGTATATTCTAGACCCACCTGAGCTTTGAAAACTTTAGGAAAATCGGCAGAAACAGAAGCAGAAGTCTTAGTGCTTCTTTGTTCCGAAAAATCAAATTTAACGCCTTTTACAGGAGCGTCACTATGATTATTTACTTTTTTCTCTTTGAAAAAATGCTGGATATTACCATGATAGCCGGTATAGGTATACCCATACATCAAAGATGCATTTTTTTCTTCACTTAATTGTTGTTGGTTTTCAAGTGTAGTTGCTTTAGAATACTTTTTCTTTTGGAAAAGTTGAGCATCTTTTTCGCTCTCGAAATAATAAACATTTGCAGTTTGACCATCTGATGCTTGAACTTTTTCGATTTTATATGGTTGGGCTGATTTAGCAGAAACTCCACTGCTAAAAACTGATGTTGAAATTAAAGCCGCTACAGCAAAAAACAACAATCCTTTTTTCATAATTAACACCTCTTTCTTTAAATTTATATATATTTTACCATATATTTCTAAAATGATAATATAATGGAATTTTCAAAAAGTATATTTTGAAAAAGGGGACTACAGTGCCAATGTGAGTCTTTCTTTCAATTCGCTATTGTTGGTGGTTCTACTAATATTTGGATGTTTACGATCGCGGTAAAAAAAGCCAAGGTGGTAGCGGGTCAGTTAGAAACAGCAATCTGACATTATCGAAAAATTGCTTTTGGGTATGAATATTTGTCTGAATGGCTTGACTCATATCGTAAATGCCATGGCTCAAATCTCTTAGCTCATCGGGGCGAGTCAATAATGGTGGTGCATCTAAATGAGTGGTCCATCTGAATCCAATCCGACAAGTTTATCGACGATGTCGTTTTTTACCGTCAGGAGCAGAATGGTGATGTCCTTTCGATCTTGGAGTTTTTTCGACATACGTCATGGCCCGACAAATTCAGTATCATGACGTCGAGTACGAGTACATGGGGATGAAACGATTCGACTTTTCGCAAAGCCTCCTCGCCGTCCGCGACGAAAACCTTGCATTCCACGGCCACTCCCCCCGTCGTTCCATACCATACCACGTTCAAATTATCGGGTTCATTCGATCAAATATTCCCGATAGGAAGCCAGTGTCACTTTTGATATACTTTCTCTATCGATGATAATGAGAATGATTATCAATATTTTGATAGAGGATCGGGCAGAGGTGAGAACATGAACGAAACACAAGCCTTGGTTCAACAATTCACAGAGAAGACCATGGCAGAAACCATTTTTAAGCTGCGTGACATTACATGGCTCAAAGCACAAGGACATGACCGACTACGTCAACAATTCACTCATTCGCATATTTTGCTGGTCGTAACCGGGGGACGAGGGCGTCTGCGGCTGGAGAACGAGGAGTACCAATTGCGGCAAGACGCTATTTATGTATGTCCTCCCATGCTTACGTTTGGCATCGTCCCTGATTCGGCTGATCATTTGGAGATGTACATGCTCCGTTTTGATGTCTTTATGGAAACGAGAGACAGGCATCGGAGATTCCAAGCCCTTCGCGAAAAGGATCTGTTTCCTTTTCGGGGAGAGATCTCTGTCCAATCTGCAGGGCAGCTTCCTGTCTATTGTGATTTGATCCAGAATCTGTGGAAGCAGGAGACGGCACTTGAGCGTTTCCGAGGCCAACATACTTTTCAAGAGCTATGGTACCACATCGTCAAGCATGCTCACTTCTCGGCCACAGATTCTGGAATGGCGCTGGAACGGGCACGCGCGCATATGGAAGAGCATTACTCGGAAAATGTGACGATTGAACAGCTGGCTCGCATCGCAGAGGTGAGTCCAAAATATTTCGTCGATCTGTTCAAAAAAACGTATGGCATCTCAGCTATGGACTATTTGGCAGAGCTTCGCATCAGCCGGGCGAAGCAGATGATGGTGCAGTCGCATGCCAAGCTGCGCGATATTGCTCATCAAGTGGGCTACAACGACGAATTTTACTTTAGTCGAAAATTCAAGAAAGCTGTCGGAGTTTCACCGACTCTCTATATGAAAAGCCGCCAACGAAAAATTGCGGCGTACGGCTCGACCATCATCGGACATTTGCTGGCTTTGAAAATGATTCCTTACGCGGCGCCACTGCACCCGAAATGGACGGCATACTATCATCACAGCTACCGAAACGATATCCCGGTACATCTGAGTGCGTTTCGAATTAATCAGAATTGGAAAGCCAACATCGAATTGCTTCGCGATGCCAAGCCGGATGTCATCATTGGCTTGGACGAGACGAGTCTGCAGGAACAGAAGCAACTCAATGAGATTGCACCCACCTTATATGTACCCTTTGAAGAGCGGGGATGGAAAGAACAACTACAGCTTATGGCCGACTTTTTAGGTGAGTCCATGGAAGCACATCATTGGCTTTGCGAGTATGAGAAAAAAGTGAAGAGGGCTCGGGCTAAGCTTCAACACGTTCTAGGCGATGAAACGGTGCTCATCGTGCGGGTTTTGAAAAACCAGCTCTATGTCCACTGCAATCGCAGTATGAATGAAGTGTTTTATCAGGATCTGCAAGTAAAACCTGCTTTTGTCTCGGAGCAGAAGGAGTACGACCAGCTAGTGACCGTACAGGAATTGATTGCGCTCGCGCCAGATCGCTTGCTGCTGTTGGTTTGCCAAGAAGCTGAAACGCTGGCATGCTTCCAAGCCTTGAAAGAATCTGGACCATGGCAAGAGATCGAAGCCGTCCGCAACAATCGGGCGCATGTCATTATGTCGGACCCTTGGCGAGAATACTCGGCAACAGCTCATGAACGGATCGTGGAAGAGAGTGTGAGATTATTTTCAGGAGATCGTCCATGTTGATTCTGGATTTCGTCCATGGTCGGGCATGATTGGATGCTTTATAATCACGAATGATAATCGTTATCACTTACAAAGAGTGAAACATTACATTTCTGAGAGGGGTCTTTCAAGAATGAAAAAGATATACCTAGGCTTTAGCATTGCAGCGCTGACATTGGCTCTGACAGCGTGCGGCGGAGGAAAAGAAGCAACGACTAACACGACTACTCCAGCGCCTGCGACAACAGCTACAGCGGAAAAGCCGGCCGATGAAGCTAATAAAGCAGAGACACGCACGATTAAATATTTGGATAAAGAATACACCGTTCCTAGCAAGACAGAGAGAATCGTCATTGCAGGCAGCATGGAGTCCATGGAAGATTCCCTTGTATTGAACGTAAACCCTGTAGGAGCGATATCTGTCGGCGGCAAATTCCCGGAGATGTTTGCACCGATTACGGGCGAAGCCAAATCCATCGGGGAAAAAATGCAACCGAATCTGGAAACCATCTTGTCCTTGAAACCGGACGTTATTATGGGCAGCAGCAAGTTCCCGCCAGAAGTGGTGGAGAAATTGAGCAAAATTGCGCCTACCTTCCCAGTTTCCCACATTTCGACCAACTGGGAAGCGAATCTCCAGCTCTTGGGTGAGCTGACCGGCAAACAAGCGGACGCAGAAAAAGCGCTCCAAGCGTACAAAGCAGAGGCAGAAGCAGCCAAAGCGAAGCTGGGTGAAAGCTTGAAGGATAAAAAAGTGCTCGCGATTCGTCTGCGTCAAGGCAACATCAACATCTATCCGGATAAGGTGTTCTTCAATCCGGTTCTGTACGCAGACCTTGGTTTAACTGCTCCTGCAGAAGTAAAAGCGGCGAAAGCGCAAGAAATCATCTCGATGGAAAAATTCAGCCAGATCAACCCGGACTATTTGTTCCTCCAGTTCTCCCTGGATGAGAATAAGGACAATCCGAAAGCATTGGAAGATTTGCAGAACAACCCGATTTGGAAGAGCGTAAATGCAGTGAAAAACGGCAAAGTTTACGTAAACGTGGTTGATCCTCTCGCACAAGGCGGTACTGCTTGGAGCAAAACACAATTCCTGAAGGCGGCTGTAGAAAAATTGTCTGCCAAGTAAAAGTGGGCGAGGGTAGGCTATGCAATCCAAAAAAGCAACTTCCATGATCATACTAGCTGTTTCGCCAGTGGTGATCCTGCTTACAATCTTGCTGTCCATTCATTACGGGGCTAAGTCGATTGATGCCGGGACCATTTATCAAGCTTTCTTTGCCTTTGATGAAGGGAATGTCGATCACCAAATTGTCATGCACTCTCGCATGCCGAGAGTATTGGGCGCACTCATGATCGGAGCATTTTTAGCGATATCGGGAGCGTTGATGCAGGGGATGACGAGGAATTACCTCGCGTCCCCCTCTATTATGGGCGTGTCCGACGGCTCGGTCTTTGCTGTTACGCTGTGCATGGTTTTCATTCCATCCGCTACGAGTGTCATGATGATTACCATGTCCCTGATCGGTTCAGCACTTGCTGTTGCGATGGTTCTCGCTTTTTCCCGACTATTGCCAAACGGCTTGACACCAGTAGGGATGGCGGTCATCGGTACGATCACGGGCACCTTTTTGAGCAGCATTTCAGCCGCGATTGCTACTTATTTTCAAGTCTCGCAAAACGTCAGCTTTTGGTACAATGCGAGGCTGCATCTCTTGGAGCCTGAGCTGGTGAAGCTGGCGGTACCTTTTGCCATCGTCGGTATTGTCCTCGCACTTCTTTTGTCCAAATCGATTACGATCTTGTCCTTGGGCGACGAAGTATCTCGCGGTCTTGGACAAAGAACCGTGATGATCAAAGTGCTGGCAACCGCAGCTGTTGTCATTCTGACAGGCATTTCAGTAGCGTTGGCAGGAAAAATCGCCTTTGTCGGGCTGATTATTCCGCATATTACCCGCTTTTTGGTAGGTCTCGATTATCGATGGATTATTCCATGTGCAGGATTACTGGGCGGCATTTTCCTCGCCTTGTCTGACGTTCTCAGCCGATTTATGAACAGCCCGTTTGAGACCCCAATCGGTGTGGTAACGGCTTTTATTGGCGTTCCGTTCTTCCTCTATTTGATTTACAAGAGAGGAGGGGGAAAGCATGCCTGACCGAAAAGCTAGATTTCGTTTGCTGTTACTCGTCAACATCGCCTTGATTTTGCTGGCGATTTATATCAGCCTGACCAACGGTGTATTTGACATGACGGTGTTGGATGTCATCCAGACGTTATTGCGTATTGATCCTGTAGCGGAATACGATTTGGTTATTTTTGATTTTCGTCTGCCGCGGATCGTTATTGCGGCATTGGTCGGCTTTGGCTTAGGGGTCGCTGGTACCGTCATTCAGGGGATCACCCGTAACGGGCTGGCTGATCCGGGGATTTTGGGCATTAATGCTGGGGCAGGAGCCGCTATCGTCGCCTTTATGTTTTTCTTCGGTGGACAATTTATGGATGCGAGCTGGTATTCCATCATAGCTATGCCTTTGTTCGGTTTGACAGGCGGATTGCTTGCGGCTGGACTGATTTATCTATTCGCCTGGCGTAACGGGGTGCTTGACCCGCAACGACTGATTCTGGTGGGGATCGCGATTGGCTCCGGATTGGGTGCTGTGTCGCTGTATCTCTCGTTAAAAATGAATCCCAACGATTTTGAAATGGCAACCGTATGGCTCTCAGGCAGTATTTGGAGTGCCAACTGGACGCATATTGCGGGGATGCTGCCATGGCTAGTCATACTCATTCCTGTTTTGATGCGCAAGGTGTATATTCTCGATTTGCTTCAACTGAGCGAGGAGTCCGTCAAGAATCTGGGTGTGTCCGTGGAAAAGGAGCGCAATATTCTCCTGCTGTCGAGTATCGGGATCGTGAGCGCGTGTGTCTCGGTTTCCGGAGGCATCGGATTCGTCGGCTTGATGGCACCGCATATTGCGAAGCGCTTGACGGGAATCCAGCACAGGTATGTCCTTCCCCTGTCAGGGACAATCGGGATGCTCATGGTCGTGGCAGCGGACTTTATCGGCAAAACTGTGTTCACCCCCCTTGAACTGCCAGTGGGTATCGTCATTTCGATTATCGGTGTACCGTATTTCTTCTATCTACTTAGTAGAAGAAAAAAATAAAGAGGGGACGTGCAAATTGTGAAGGGACAATTGTTTGCAGACGTATGCCATCACCGAGCACTGCTCGTATATTTGCCGCCAGCCTATGACAAGAGTACGTCCCGTTTTCCCGTCATGTATGTCCATGATGGCGGTGACTTGTTTGATCCTGCGTTCAGTACTGCACTCGATGTAATCGAAGATAAGTTTGCGAAGGGGAAAATTCCTGAGCTGATTCTCGTCGGCATCCAACCAGGAAACCGCAGGGATGACTATACGCCTTGGTTTTCCAAAGCGATCTCGCCTGAGCGCAACATTGATTTTGGAGGGCAAGGAGATGCGTATCTTTCATACGTTGCCAATGAATGCAAGGCGTATATCGACAGCAGGTACAGGACAGACCCTAGGCCGGAAAAAACAGGGATCATCGGATTTTCGCTTGGTGGCTTGATCTCTATGTACGCTGCGCACCAATATCCGGATGTGTTCACGAAAATCGGCAGCATCTCGGGATCGTATTGGTATGAAGGCATGGTTTCGTTTATGCGGGAAAAGAAAATGTACCATCCCGGGCTGCGCATCTACATGGATGTTGGCAGTAAGGAAGGTGCTAAAAAACAAAACATCCAGAAGCAAATGGTCCCGCTGACAAAAGAAGCGCATCAGATATTGGCTGATAGCGGCTTCACAGCAGATCAGCTCGCCCTGTTCATTGACGAAGGGGCGGATCATTTGAGCAAGTATGCAAACGCCAGATTTCCGGGGGCGTTGCAATGGCTCTGGAATAAGAAGGAGGAGACAGAAATGGAACTGGCCAAATTGATCAGAGAGCGTCGCTCCATTCATCGCTTTACAGATCGTGAGGTAGACCCTGCGCTTGTTACTGAACTGATGGATACAGCCGTGTGGGCGCCGAATTATCACATGACACAACCGTGGCGCTTTATCGTGACGTACGGGGAAGGCAAGAGAAGAATCGCCGAGGCCGTGCGGATCATGAAGGAGAAGCGGGAGATTGATCCGGCGAAAAAGAAAGAAGTCGGTGAGAAGTTTTACAATAAAATCATGGCGATTCCGATGCTGATGACGGTCATCATGGAAGAAAGTCCGAATCTGATTACCCGTCAAGACGATTTCGCTTCGACCAGCATTGTCATCCATAACTTTAGCTTGCTGGCGTGGGAAAAAGGCATCGGTTTGACATGGGAGACGTACCCGTGGATTCACGAGCCGGAATTCCGAGAAGCGATGGGCATTCGACCAGGAGAAAAAGTGCTGGGGAACCTGCATATCGGTTATCCAGCTGCGATCCCTGGTGCACAGCCGCGCATTCCAGCAGCAGAGCGCATCACACTTGTCGACAAAGCATAGGACAAGATCAAGTGAATTTTTCTTGTCACAGGATTACTTTTTGTGGTACTCTTGGGTCATTCTACAAGAAAGGGTGACCATTAAGCCAATGATCTGCTAACTCCTATTTCCACAAAACTAATCGGATAAACGATGCGTTTTTGGATAGGGGTAGTATGTGCATATTGGCGAATAGATGGTAAATCCTTTTTAGACTCACTAAGGGTTTCTATGTCTTTTTGACGATAATATGCGCAGCCTCCTGTCCAGATCGCAATGGATAAGGAGGTTTTTTTATGTCAAATGTTTTGAAAAACCGCTATGTCAGGGCTATTTTGTTATCAGCATTTCTGTTGCAAATCGGAGTATGGGTGCGCAACATGGCGATTCTGCTCTTTGTGATGGATCATACAGGAGAGGATCCGTTCGCGGTATCCATGATTTCTGTGGCAGAGTATGCGCCAATCTTTCTGTTTTCCTTTCTAGCCGGTACGTTTGCCGATCGCTGGCAACCGAGAAAAACGATGGTCTGGTGTGAGCTGCTCAGTGCTCTGTCGGTTGTCGGAGTGCTGCTTACCTTTGTTTACGGCTCGTGGAAGGCCATCTTTTTTGCCACACTCATATCAGCTATTCTCTCTCAGTTTTCTCAACCGTCTGGAATGAAGCTGTTCAAGCTGCATGTACCTGGTGAACAGCTCCAGGTGGGAATGTCCGCGTACCAGACTATTTTCGCGATCTTCATGGTATTTGGTCCGATTGTCGGTACGTTTGTGTTCCAGCAATGGGGGATGGAGGTTGCCATGGTCATCACGGCGGTTGCGTTCCTATCTGCGGCTGGTGTCCTGTATTTGTTGCCGCCTGATCGTGTCGAGAAAGGAGAGCAGCAAGAAACGGCCCTGCTTGGGGAAATGGTCAGCGGGATTCGTTATGTGTTCTCCAGTCGGGTATTGTCAATGCTTGGCTTTTGCTTTTTGGCTGTAGGTTTCTCATTGGGATTGATTCAGCCGCTTGGGATTTTTATCGTGACCGAACAACTGCAATTGCCGAAAGAAAGCTTGCAATGGTTAATTACCGCCCAAGGTTTGGGGATGATTGCTGGAGGGGCCATGACGATGGCAGCTGCCAAAACGATTCCACCGCAAAAGCTATTGGTCATGGGGCTTCTTGGAAATGCGGTCGCAGTAGCAGTTTGCGGGATGTCCACGAATCTGTGGCTGACGCTTGTTGCCCAGTTCGTCGCGGGATTGCTCTTGCCCTCCATTCAAATTGGGATCAACACCATGCTGCTTAAAAATACGGAGAGTACCTTTATCGGTCGGGTGAATGGAATACTGACCCCGTTGTTTACAGGCTCTATGGTCGTCATGATGAGTATTACGGGGGCATTGAAGCTGTATCTTCCGCTCGCAGTTATATACGGGATCGCTGCATTCCTGATGATCATTGGTCTCAGCTTTATTTTGCGGCTTTATCGTATGAGGGAAGGAAACGTGGTGCAAAGTACAGAACAGACTGGTATATAAGCGTTTGGAAGCAAAGGGAGGCTTGGACCAGATGGTGCACGAACAGATTTCTTCTATGGAAGGTTTGAAGATGGTAGCTGCTGTTCGCGAGCTGGCGATGCGGTTGCCAGAAGTGACGGAGCAGGTAGACGCTTTTGGACATACATCGTTTCGCGTAAACGACAAGCCGTTTGTCATTTTGGGAGAGGGGGGCACTGAAGGCCCCTCCCTTTCTGTGAAGGTGCTGAAGACGACCCAAGAGATTTTGCTTGCGCAGGAGCATTTTTACAAGACGCCGTACATCGGTCATCACGGCTGGGTTTCGATCCTGGACAAAAACATGACGAGCTATGGTGAAATGGAGGATTACATACGGGAAGGCTATATGTGCGCAGCTCCCAAGCGATTGGTCAAGCAATTACAACACCTCCTCTGATCGTTGCTGTATAATTTTGGCGTAACGAGTAGTGAGCGAGGGTTCGACGCAGCAGCATTGAGACAAAGGGGGAGCCGGTTTTGGATTGGAATCTCCAGCAGATGAGCAAATTGCTTGAGGTCGTATTTGAAAATGCCCATGAACCGATGATCGTAACGGACAAGGACGGAAAAATACTCTTATTGAATCGGAGCTATCGGGAATTTCTTAATGTACAGGACGTGATCGGACAGCCAGTGACGGATGTCATCGAAAACACCCGGATGCATATTGTCGGTCAGGCTGGCGTTGCCGAGATCGCCGACATTCAGCAAATAAAAGGTCAGAACATGATCGCGCATCGCATCCCGATCATGGACGAAGGAAAAGTGATTGCGGTTCTGGGAACGGTGCTGTTCCAGGATGTGCAAGAGCTCACTGCCTTGGCTGCGATGGTTGCTCAGCTGAAGGACGAATTGACCTATTATAAGAAAGAGCTGCGGCGGCGGATGGGGGCGACCTATCATTTTGACCAAATCGTTGGGTACAGCCAGAAGCTGCAGGAGCTTAAAAAATTTTCTCAGAAAGTTGCGAAAAGCGATTCGACTGTGCTCATCACGGGTGAAAGCGGGACGGGCAAGGAGCTGTTTGCCCACGCCATTCATGCCGAGAGCAAGCGAAAAATGGGTCCGTTCATTCGGGTGAATTGTGCGGCTATTCCGGATTCTTTGCTCGAATCAGAGCTGTTTGGCTATGAAGAAGGTGCGTTTACCGGAGCTGTTCGCCGCGGAAAAAAAGGAAAGTTCGAGCTGGCCAACCACGGAACCATTTTGTTGGATGAGATCGGGGACATGCCGTTGCCGCTGCAAGCCAAGCTACTGCGCGTGTTACAGGAAAAAGAAGTCGAGCGGGTAGGTGCTGTACGGACGACGCCAATCGATGTGCGGGTGATCGCTTCCACGAATTCGGATATGCTTCAAAGCATCAAGGAAGGAAAGTTTCGGGCGGATCTCTATTATCGGTTGAATGTCGTGTCACTCTCGATCCCTCCGTTGCGCGAGCGTCTGGAGGATTTGCCGGAGCTGGTTTCGAATCTGCTCAAACAGCTTGGCGAGTCCACTGGTATTGCGGTTAGAGCGATTGATGAAGAGGTATGGAACGTACTTCGGGGCTACTCTTGGCCAGGCAATGTACGGGAGTTGAAAAACGTGCTGGAACGAGCCCTTCATCTAATGGAAGACGATGTCCTGAAAAAAGAGCATATTTGGCTGCCAGTATCTGACGAAGGGACACTCGCATCCTTGGCGGTTCCAACTTATGCCGTTCGACCATTGAAACAAGTCTTGGAAGAGGCTGAGCAGGAAGCGCTTCGCCAAGCGATGCAGCAAGCAGGGGGGAACAAGCTGACCGCCGCCAAGCTGTTGCAAATCAGCAAGTCCAGCTTTTACGAAAAGTGGGAGAAGTACCAGTAGCACGAGGCGTGTATAAGTCGGGGATGTGGCGTTTTGCCAGGTTCGCGGCTTTTTTATCTATAGGAACAGCGTTTTGGTAGATTCCGGTTTTCTGGAATAGAGCAAGATGACCCCCCCGTAAAAAACCAGTAGCCTTCCTTGAGCAGATTCCCTAAAAAGTGGGCGGATTTTTGCTAGATTCCATAAAACCGGACGAAAAATTCCGGAAATCCGGAAAAAATGCAAGCGCTATCATTTGCTTACCAACAGTCCAGACGCGATGAACGGGTATGGTTGAACGATTTTCCTGGAATCGGTTGAGGTTGGCATGGTCCATGCAAATGAGTTAGATGTGAAAGCGTTTTCTTCAAGTGAATCGACACAATTTCCTCTGTAAGCGGAGGAGAAAATTGAAAGGAGAATTCTATGATCATCGAAGTGTTATCCATCTTGATTTCGCTCGGTCTCCTGATGTTTTTTGCATATCGGGGCTATCCTGTTATCGTATTTGCCCCTATTTTTACGCTGCTGGCCGTTGTCCTTTCCGGGATCTCTCTGCTGCCGAGCTACACCGAAACCTTTATGACGAATGCAGCAAACTATGTGAAATCATTCTTCCCTATTTTCTTGCTGGGTGCCATTTTCGGAAAAGTCATGGAGTTGAGCGGTGCTGCCTCGTCCATTGCCCACACGATTGTGAAGGCACTTGGTTCCAATCGTGCGATTTTGGCTGTCGTTCTGGCATGTTCGATTTTGACGTATGGAGGGGTTTCCCTGTTCGTTGTGGCATTTGCGGTGTATCCGTTTGCCGCTGCGATCTTCCGTGAAGCCAATATTCCGAAGCGACTCATTCCAGGAACGATTGCGCTCGGTGCTTTTACGTATACGATGGACGCCTTGCCAGGTACACCACAAATTCAAAACATTATTCCTACGACTTATTTTGGTACGGATGCTTATGCTGCTCCTGTTGTTGGAACGATTGGCGCCATTATGGTTTTCATTGGCGGGATGCTATGGCTGGAGCGCAGACGCAAGCAAGCCGTCTCTGCTGGGGAAGGTTACGGCGAGGGACATACGAATGAACCAGAGCTGATCAAAAATGAATCCTACATGAATATCTGGGTCGCGATTCTCCCGTTGGCATTGGTGCTCGTGGGTAACTATTTGTTCAGCAGAGGAATTTGGACAGTAGAGACGTGGTACGATCCGGCGATTCTTAAAGAATCATTTAAGATCGAGAAAGTGAAAAACGTCGTATCTTCTTGGGCGCTGATTATTTCGCTCTGTCTCGGAATTATTGCCGCACTTTTAATCAATGTGGGGCAAGTCAAAAATAAACTGGCTAGTGGTTTGACGGCAGCTGCGATTGGCTCTCTCTTGGCGATCTTCAATACTGCTTCCGAAGTTGGATTCGGAAACGTTGTGAAAACATTGCCGGGCTTCAAGCTCATTCAAGGTTGGATTATGGGAGCAAGTGATCATCCGTTGGTTTCTGAGGCACTGGCTGTAAACGTACTGGCAGGTGTGACAGGTTCAGCGTCTGGCGGTATGTCGATCGCGCTGGAGGTAATGGGCAAGCAATATTTGGAGATGGCGAATGCTGCGGGAATCAGTCCTGAGTTGCTGCACCGTATTGCCTCGATGTCTTCCGGGGGTATGGACACATTGCCGCACAACGGAGCGGTCATTACACTTCTCGCGATTACTGGTTTGACGCATCGTCAATCGTACAAAGACATTTTCGCGATTACGGTTTTGAAAACGGTTGTTGTGTTCATCCTGGCATTTGCGGTGTCTATTTTCTAATTTTCATGAGAGATCAGCCAGTTTACAGACAGAGAAAATGAGGAGCAGGAGAGGAGATAGCAGGGTATGGAGAAATTGTTGGAACAACAGGTGGCAGTAGTAACAGGGGCTGCGAGCGGAATTGGATTGGAGATTGCCCGAACGTTTGCCGAGGAAGGGGCGAAAGTCGTCATACTGGACTTGAATGGGGAATCAGCGGAAGCAGCAGCAGCCCAATTGCAAAAGGAAGGTCACGAAGCAATCAGCTTTGGCTGTAATGTCACCGACGAGGGACAGATGCAGGAGTGCATCCAGAAGACAGTCCAAGTTTTTGGCAGACTCGATATCTTAGTGAATAATGCCGGATTGCAATTTGTCTCTCCAATAGAAGAGTTTCCGACTGCAAAATTTGAACAAATGCTCAGTATTATGTTGACAGCGCCTTTTGTGGCGATTAAACACGCGTTCCCCATTATGAAGCAACAAGGTCATGGTCGTATTATCAATATGGCTTCGATCAACGGCTTGATTGGCTTTGCGGGGAAGGCAGCGTACAACAGCGCCAAGCACGGAGTCATTGGGCTTACCAAGGTTGCAGCCCTGGAAGGTGCAGCTGCTGGTATTACGGTAAATGCCATTTGTCCGGGGTATGTCGATACGCCGCTGGTACAAAACCAATTAGCGGATTTGGCTAAGACAAGAAATGTGCCGTTGGAAAAGGTGATGGAAGAAGTCATCTACCCGCTGGTGCCGCAGAAGCGACTGCTGCAAGTAAAGGAAGTAGCGAACTATGCTGCCTTTTTAGCTAGCAAGAAAGCGTCAGGTGTCACGGGCCAGGCTGTCGTCATTGATGGCGGGTATACAGCGCAGTAAGCCTGTTAGAGTCCCTATTTATATAGGGGCTTTTTTATTTTCGCTATCTTTTTTTAAAAAACTAGTAAAAAAGATCTTGTATTCTTTTTTTAGATGTGATAGATTATTCCTTGTCGCCAAGAACGACGACAAAATACGAGAAAAGAAAACGAGATTCGATAAAAAACTTCTTGACTCGCAAGCGACGAACGTGATAAGATATAAAACGTTCGACAAAAATGCTCTTTGAAAACT
>NZ_PXZL01000027.1 GCF_003013405.1 Brevibacillus formosus
TGAATTTAGGCGTCAGTTTGCGGCCTGACGGCCGGGGTCTTTCTAAATGTCTACGAAATGGGGTCTTGACCACCACGTGCTGCGGCCTTTTTTTATATGGAAAGTTAAAGTGAAGTAGTCTCTCGGGTTTGCTTCTCGGATCATAGAGTCTACAACTCGGTATATACATAGTACTAGCTCCTTGGTACTTTCCTCCTTTTTTCTGCCAGAACTCCCGACTATATTGCTTCTGCTCTTTCTTGCCTTTCTAGCAGGTGCCATAAAGGGATGGGAGTGAGATAGATTTATAAAGGATGTGAGCAGGTTAGGAGGTGGTGGTTTTCGTACATATAGTCTCGCTTGCTTTGGTTCTTTTCTTTTTCGACTGTGGTTTTTCTTCGATCGGCGTAAATCATGATCCGGGGAGGATAGCTGCTCAAGTCGTGACGGGCATGGAATTTTTGAGAGCCGGAGCTATGATTAAATTCAATGGTAACGTGAAAGGCTTGACGACGGCAGCAGGTATGTGGGTTGCTACAGCCATTGGTCTAATGTTCAGTGCAGGGATGTATGTCGCTGCGATCGTTGCCGCGGTTTTTTCGTACCTGACGTTAGACTTTCATAGACTTTTTCCTCGCTTGTTTTCTGTCACCAAGATTTCACATCCTACTGATGAGAGCATTGAAAGTGATGAGAGGCTAAAGCACTGTGATGATCACGATTTTTATCACGAAGATCACGATCGATGTTTCACGTGAAACGTTTTTCGTTAGCAGGAATTGGACGAATCTTGCAGAATTACATATATATAAATGAACCTGTAGAAAGCGTGTAGGGAAAAAGATTAGGTCAAAGGCAATTTTACAAACCGACCGGATGGGCAAGAAGAGTCCGTTAAGCAGTATGTACTATAGGGCTTCTGAAGCTTTTTTAAAAGTAGATGCATGCTGTCTCTAACGATGTAAGAGGAGGACCTATGTAAAAAGAGTAGGACTGGACTCACTTACGACGCCAATATGCCATTTTTCCTTAGCAGCAACAATCAAAGAACATATCCAATCTGTCATATCCGGACAATGGATGGGCGGGGGATACAAAATGTTTTTAGGAAGATTCTGTCGTTGATTGGACAGGACCTTTTTCAGTTTCAAGGACGTATTCAAAAAGTTGTTTTTCCGTACCAAGAATGCGGCGAGAAGCTGAAGAAAGAGGAGCGGAATGTAGGAGAGCTACATGAGGACCGGGATTTCAAAGGTGAACGCTACTTTCGTTGTAACGCAATATTTCAGGGTTACTTCGTGATCAAAAATGACTTTTTGAACACCTCTTCAAAGACTTTAAAATAGCACGGATGGAACGGGTAGAAGTGGGGGATTTTTCTATGGCAGTTAAAGATTCATTTTCTCGGATTTTTGGCTTGACGGACAAGACAGATAACGAAGAAATCAAACAAATACCAGTTGAGGAGATTGTACCGAATCCATATCAACCTCGTACTGTATTTGATGACGAGAAAATTGATGAGTTGTGTCAAACGATACGAACTCACGGGCTCATTCAACCGATTGTCGTGCGAGTTCGCGATGGTCGTTATGAATTGATTGCTGGGGAACGACGTTTGCGCGCAACTAGAAAATTGGGCATGGAGAGGATTCCTGCGATTGTCAAAGAGTTTAATGACTCGCAAACAGCCTCTATCGCATTGATTGAGAATTTGCAACGAGAAGGTTTGACAGCTATTGAAGAGGCAGTCGCATATCAAAAGCTGATTGATTTGCACAATCTGACACAAGAGAGTCTTGCTCAACGTTTGGGTAAAGGACAATCGACAATCGCAAACAAACTGCGCTTGCTCCATTTACCGCAAGAAATTCAAGATGCATTGTTGTCCAGACAAGTAACAGAGCGGCATGCAAGGGCTCTGATTCCGTTAAAAGATCCAGAATTACAAAATAAAGTCCTGCTGGAGATTTTGGAGCGGGAATGGAATGTGAAACAGACAGAAGTGCGCGTAAAGCAGCTTCTAGAATTGGCTGAGAACCCTAAATCGGAAAAAGATGCGAAGCCTCGTTGGAAAGCATTTTCAAGAGATACGCGGATTGCGATTAATACCGTTCGGCAATCAATCGATATGGTGATCCAGACGGGCCTACCTGTAGAGACAGCGGAAGAAGACCATGATGAATTCTATCAATTCACCATTCGTATTCCGAAAAACAAGGAAGCAGGGAAATAAAAGTAGATGGTGACAAAAAAGGCGACAAGGTCGCCTTTCTTTTTGGGCAAATGCTGGTGATTTATTGGAAATGAGGCTTTCTGTACTGTTTAATTTCCAGAAATAGGCATTTTTCATGAAAAAGCTAGGAAAATCTCTATTTTCGGGACAAAAATCAGGCTTTTTTGTCTCATTATCTAAAAAAAACAGCGTACGACCAAGCTGCAAATCTGATAACATGGAGAGTACCAACCTGTGCATACTTGCAGCTTTACTCGTTAATCAATGAGGATAACCTTGCAGAGACTTTTTTCGTCTTATCATGTACAGGCCATGTAAAAGTTACTGGATGGCAACGAACGAAGGAATACGAGCAAATCGTAAATAGACTCGAATGACTAACTAGATGAGGATACAGAAGATGACTTTGAAAGACGTACTGGAGAGTGTACTGGTCAAGCCACAAGCTTTCCTACACGACAAAAAAGAGGTGGAGAAGTTGGGAAAAATCATTGCGGTTGCGAACCAGAAAGGCGGCGTCGGGAAAACGACTACGTCCGTCAATCTAAGTGCTTGTTTGGCCGCATTGGGGAAAAAGGTTCTGCTGGTTGATATTGATCCGCAAGGAAATGCAACCAGTGGGATCGGGGTGAATAAGGCAGATGTTAAGTACTGCATTTATGATGTCCTGATCAATGATATCAACCCCGTCGATGCGACTTTGCCAACTGAAATTGAAGGATTAATGATCATTCCTGCCACCATTCAATTGGCAGGTGCGGAAATCGAGCTGGTTCCTACGATTTCTCGTGAGGTTCGTCTGAAAAAGGCGCTGGAAGTAGTCAAGGACAAGTATGATTACGTCATCATCGATTGCCCGCCATCCTTAGGGATTTTGACCGTTAATTCTTTGACAGCATCTGATTCTGTCTTAATTCCAATCCAGTGTGAATACTATGCGCTAGAGGGATTAAGCCAACTGTTGAACACCATTCGTTTGGTCCAAAAACACTTAAATTCACAGCTTGCCATCGAAGGTGTCGTGTTGACGATGCTGGATGCACGTACGAATCTTGGTCTGCAAGTGATCGAAGAAGTGAAGAAGTATTTTCAGGACAAAGTATACAAGACAATTATTCCTCGAAATGTACGCTTGAGTGAAGCACCGTCACACGGACAAGCCATCATTACGTACGATCCACGCTCACGAGGAGCGGAAGTCTATACTGATTTGGCGAAGGAAGTGGTAGGGGTATGAGTAGAGGATTGGGAAAAGGGCTGAATGCGCTTATTACTTCCAATCTCATCGAAGAAGGGGAACAGGTAAAAGAGGTTTCCGTCAATGAGATTCGTCCTAACCCTTATCAGCCCCGGAAAGAATTCGAGCAATCAGCTATTGAGGAACTGGCGCAATCGATCAAAGAGCATGGAATCATCCAACCGCTAATTGTTCGGAAAAGCATCAAAGGCTACGAGCTGGTGGCTGGAGAAAGACGATTGCGTGCTGCAAAGGTAGCGGGGTTAAAAGAGGTTCCGGTAGTAGTAAAAGCGTACACCGATCAGCAATTAATGGAGATTGCCCTGATTGAGAACTTGCAGCGGGAAAATCTGAATCCACTGGAAGAGGCAGAGGCGTATGACAAGCTGATTTCTCACCATGATTATACGCAAGAACAGCTTGCACAAAAGATAGGGAAGAGTCGACCGCATGTAGCCAACATGCTGCGTTTGCTGCAACTGCCAGAGAAGATCCGAAAAATGGTCTCGGCAGCCGAACTATCCATGGGTCATTCGCGTGCTTTGCTTGGGGTAACGGATAAGAAAGTACAACAACAGCTTGCAAACGACGTGGTGGAAAAAGGATTGAGTGTTCGTCAGCTGGAAGAGCTTGTGAAGCAGCTCAATGTTTCACGTGAAACAAAAAAGAAAAAGCCAGCGAAAAACGAGCCAGTATTGATCGAGATGGAGGAACGGCTACGCAGTCGTTTTGGAACATCGGTCAAGATTAAAAAAGGATCGAAGCGCGGCAAGATCGAGATTGACTTCTATTCACAGGAAGACTTGGAGCGAATCATCGATATGCTGAATATAGAGAAGTAAGTCCAGGAGGTAGTCATGGCGATCATCTATTTGGATAACGCAGCTTCTACATGGCCCAAGCCGCCAGCAGTCAAAGAAATGATGGCGGAGGTCATCGAGGATTTTGCTGCAAATCCTGGCCGAGGTGGACATGCACTGGCGATGAAAGCGAGTAAAGCTGTGTTTCGGACACGGGTGCAAGTTTCGCGGTTGTTTGGGATTCAAAACCCGAATAACCTCTTTTTTTACCTCAATGCCACTCAAGCGCTTAATCAGGCGATAAAAGGATTCTTACAAGCAGGCGATCATGTTATTTCATCTTCAGTGGAGCATAATTCGGTAAGACGTCCCATCGAGTACATGCGCAAAAACAACCAAGTAGAAGCAACTTTTGTCGAGCCGAGAGAAGACCATCAATTCTATGTAGAGGATTTTGCCAAGGCAATTACGCCCGCGACGCGGTTAATCGTTGTGAGTCATGCTTCCAATTTGACAGGTGTCATCCTGCCTGTAGCCGAACTGGGGAAACTGGCAAAAGAGTACGGAATTACGTTTTTGGTGGATGCTTCTCAGTCTGCTGGTGTTTTGCCTATCGATGTAGAGGCAATGAAGATTGATATGCTTGCTTTTCCTGGGCACAAAGGGCTGTATGGGCCACAAGGTACAGGTGGTTTGTACGTGAGAAGTGATATTGATCTCGAGCCCTTGATTCATGGGGGGACAGGCAGTCAGTCTGAAGCGATCGATCAACCGACAACTCGTCCAGACCGATACGAAAGCGGGACACTCAATACGGTTGGGTTGGCAGGGCTGCAAGCAGGCGTTGATTTTGTCATGGAAAAAGGTGTGGACAACATCCGTCAACACGAATGGGAATTGGCGAAACAAGCAATCCTTGGATTGCAGCAGATAGAGGGTGTGCATGTCTACGGACCGGGGATTGAGATCGAACGTGTAGGCGTGGTTGCTTTTAATATTGGAGAGGTGGATGCAGCAGAGGTGTCGTTTATTCTGGATCAACAATATGGGATTGCGACTAGATCGGGTTTTCATTGTACGCCACTTGGTCACCAGACTGCCGGTACCGAACAACGTGGAGCGGTTCGAGCCAGCTTTGGAATTTTCAACTCAGAGAAAGATGTAGAAGCACTTCATAACGCTGTTCGGGAAATAGCAGCAGCGTTTGTGTAAGGGTAAGGCATCTGTAGGGGGACAGCGCAAGTGATCTTGCTGGGAACACTGGTCAACGCCGGAGCAATCATCTTAGGGGCATTGTTAGGCAGAATGTTGAAGCGAATTCCGGAGTCGATGCGACAAACCATCATGCAAGGAATTGCTCTGGCCGTATTCGTATTGGGCATTAAAATGTGCCTGGGTTCGGATAATTTTTTACTCGTGATTATCAGTATTGTGGTAGGAACAGTACTAGGTGAATGGATTGGGATTGAAAAAGGCTTAAACAATCTGGGGCACTGGCTAGAGAGGAAAGTTGGGGGGAGCCAAGGCAGTATCGCCACTGGTTTTATCACAGGGACGCTGGTGTACTGTATTGGAGCCATGGCTGTACTAGGTTCATTGGACAGTGGTTTGCGTAACAACCACGAAGTACTGTTTATGAAAGCAATGCTAGACGGATTCTCCGCGATCATTTTCGCATCAACGCTAGGAATCGGTGTCATCTTTTCAGCAGTGCCCGTGTTTTTATATCAAGGCATGATTGCGTTATTATCTACGAGTATTTACAGTGTGGTGAGCGAAACGATGCTGGATGCGATCCTGGTAGAAGTAACAGCGGTAGGTGGCTTGATGATTATTGCCATTGGCTTAAACGTTTTGGAGATCAAACAGATAAGGGTAGCCAACATGATGCCAGCATTAGTGATCGCAGCAGTAGGAGTTCCCTTTATCGATTGGATTTCAAAGCTGTTTTCATAGGTAGACAGAGGCTCTTCCTTCGGGAGGAGTCTTTTATTTTGAAAATCAACTATCATCGATAAAAATAGCATGCGATAATATGAGACAAAAACTTGATTTGCGAGCAAGGCTGGATAAGTGGGACGGGACAGTACAGCACGACAGCATGTTGGGGAGAGAATTTACTATGTTGGGTGTAATCGTCAATCCTGTTTCGGGCAATGGCACAGGGTTGAAAGTGTGGAGGAAAATTGAGCCGACGCTACGACGTCTAGGAGCGCCTTTTCATGTCAGGCTGACATCAGGAGAGGGGGAGGCCGAAAAATTATCAAAAGAGCTGATACAAAAAGAGGGAGTAAAAAAAATCATTGCTGTCGGAGGGGATGGAACGGTCCGAGGCGTGATAAACGGGATATACGAATCGAATCAAGAGTGTCGATTTGGATTGGTACCGGCTGGTTCCGGGAATGATTTCGCTCGCGGACATGGAATTCCGATGAAACCGTTACAGGCATTAGAGCGAATTTTGTCGGAAAAAGGGGAAAAGCGAATCGATCTGATTTTAATGAATGGAAAAGTAGCAGTGAATTCAATCGGGGCCGGATTCGATGCACAGGTAGCAAAGATAACGGATCAAGCTGTGTACAAAGCTTGGCTGAATCGGTACAAGCTAGGAGCACTCGCCTACATTATATCGGTGATTCGCGTCGTATGTACGTATCAGCCACGTGACATCGTAATAAACGTTGATGGTCATGAGGTTGGTTTAGAGGCTGTCTGGCTAGTCGTCGCTGCCAATATTCCGAATTACGGAGGCGGAATGCTGATTTGTCCCGATGCAATACCAGACGATGGCATTGCGGACATTTGCATAGTAAGTGGTGTGCGTCGACTCGGATTGTTAGCTGCTTTTCCGAAAATATTCACAGGAGCTCATCGTCATCATCCGGGTGTCCGTTTTTATAGGGGCAAGCAGGTAACGATACAAGCAGCAGGACAGCTGCCTGTTCATGCGGATGGAGAAAGCGTAGCGCCAACGCTGCTCAATGCTCAAGTGATCGAAAAGTGCCTGACGATTTATGTGTAAAAAAAATAGACCTGTCATCCGGTGAGGGAGAGAACAGATCAAAAAGAAAGTTTTCCAAAGAGGGATGGAACCTTTTGCAGAAAGAAACGGTCAATCATATAAGACACTATCGAATCGACTCGGCGTAGAAGCCAGTGTTACGGCTTTTGCCAGTCCGGAAGCTATGATATCTGCCATGTTCATGACGATGGAGAGACGGGTATTTTGAAGGACAAAATACTCCATGAAGCCTCCTACGTTGACAATCCCGGTAATGTGGAAGGAACCAACAGGAGGCAGCTCTTTTTTTACACCAGCCCCTGGTTTTAGTGGACCGTTCATCACATTGATGTTTCCAACGTGGCTAAATTGACCTAAACAGGCATCGACTGCAATGAGTGTAGCTGTTGGATGATTCACTTGGATGAGCTCTAATTTTTCTTTAAGATTCATAGCGTGTACAGGGTCCTCAAGCGTTCCGTACACTTGCAAAAAACGAGGTGACTGTGCGATGAGCTTGGTTCCTACTAATGGGCCTAGAGCATCCCCAGTAGAACGGTCTGTCCCAATACATACAATGACAAGGTCGTCATCGAACCGATTTAAGCGAAAGCGCTGGGCAAGGTGACCGGCGAGATGCTCGTCTGCGTTTTCACTGCGGTATTCCACTTTAAAAGGTGGCAAAGAATAATCCTTGCGATTATCGGATGTACTCATGGAAACCCCCACTCTTGCCGACTTGGCTTAAACCAACCTGTAAAAGGTTATATAAAAGTATTCACAGTATCGTACCGATATGACATTTTTATACCTGCTAATGGGAAAGTTACGTAGGTTTTGAAAACTCAGCGAGGCTGGCAAGCACGAAAGCGAACAGGTAAAATAAGAGGAGCCTATGGCAGTTTACGTGAAAGAGATAAGGGGGAGTGAAATGGGAGGAGAGACGGTGCTGATCGCGTTTGATTCCACGCAGCAAGCTTTGCGGGCAGAAATGCTGCTGGAGTACGAAGATATTGAGATCGATACAAGACCTACGCCAAAAGAAATAACGGCAGGCTGTGCCCTTTCCATTGAGTTCCCACTGTCGGATTACTCACGAGCGAAAGCGATCATGATGGAACAACAAGTGGTAATACGAGGATACTTCCGTCAGTTTTTTGGCCAGTATAGCGAGGTCGACGAAAAAGGGGAGCAGAAGGAGCGGGAGGAATGAATCAAGCTGGTTTTTTTGAAAGAATGTATGCCCAAGTATATGCGTATGTGACAGATGCAGATATGTGGGTAAATATAGGGATGGCTGTACTGAAAATCGCAGCGATCATCCTGTTATCGCGAATCGTCGTTTCCGTTGTGCAATCAGGCGTAAATAAAGTGTTCCAGCACCGCCACGGTAGCAAGATTCAAATGGATCAGCGCCGAGTGGACACGATGCGAGTGCTCGTCAATAATATCGTTCAGTACAGCATTTACTTTTTGGCGATTCTCATGATCTTGCAGCTGCTGGGCATTGATTTGCGCCCTGTTTTGGTAAGCGCAGGGGTACTGGGACTGGCAGTCGGTTTCGGAGCGCAAAGTCTCGTGCGTGATATCATTACGGGATTCTTCATTATTTTTGAGGACCAATTTGCCGTCGGAGACGTCGTAACGATCAACAATTTGACAGGCACGGTACAGGAGATTGGTCTGCGCATTACAAAGGTGCGAAGCTGGACGGGGGAGGTACACATCTTTCCAAACGGCACGATTAATCAAGTGACCAACTTTTCTTTGCAAAATACATTAGCCGTTGTCGACGTATCTGTAGCGTATGAAGAGGATCTAAACCAAGTGGAGTCTGTGCTCAAAGAAGTATTGGCATCGGCTCAAACAGAATTGACGGATATCGTAGCTGAGCCACAGATTTTGGGGGTACATGCACTGGGACCTTCCGAAGTCATCATCCGAGTTACGGCTGAGTGCAAGCCGAACACACATCACGGAGTCAATCGAAATTTGCGTGCGAAGATCAGAACGGAATTAACCAACCGAGGCATTCAAATTCCGTATCCAAAAATCGTCGCGGTGTCTGGAAAGGGAACAGTGTAGAGAGGAGAAAGAGAAATGGAGCGCAAGCAATTTGGACTGGGGGATGTCGTACAAATGAAAAAGCCACATCCATGTGGCACGAATGCGTGGAAGGTCATACGCATGGGTATGGATGTGCGAATCAAATGTACGGGTTGCGATCATAGTGTGATGATTGGACGACTAGAATTTGAACGTAAGCTGAAAAAGATACTGATTCGCGCGGAGGAAGAACCGCAAGCATAGACCATATTTCTTTGATCAACCCATCTGTCTTTTTCTACAATGCCTGTAAACGATGAGGCGATGCGCTTATATGCTTCAGGGAGCGGCTTTGTCGTTTTAGACGGGAGGGGTTCGATGAAAAAGATGAGTGTTCAATGGTTGCAATGGGTAGTAGTGCTTGCGCTTTTCCTACTTCCATCACAGGGAGTGTGGGCAAAGTCGGCAAACGACTGGGGAGTGAGAATATCCCCGGCTGACAAATCGGCGGAAATAGACCCGGATCAAATCATTACTCTGACGTTTTCGGGGCCGGTTTCGTTAAAAAATGGGCAAGAGCTCACCGACAAGTCTGGTCTCTCGATCATTTCGCTCACGGATGCGAAAAAAAAGAAGGTCCGTTTTACGGCGAAATGGAACAAAACAGATCGAAGCATGACGATTGATCCGGTAGGCAATCTGGAAGCAGGGGCATCCTATCGAGTTAGCTTGTTGGCAAATAAAGTGAAGGATCAGCGAGGCAATTTGAATCCTGAGCTGACCAGCACGTTTCAAACGAAAAAACCTGTGGATAATATCGCTCCACAAGCAGTCATGTTGCCCGGTCACGGGGCTAAAAATGTAAAGCTCCAGGATAAAGTGACACTCCAGTTTGCAGAAGAGATTGCTCTGGTTGGTGGTGGAGTGCTCTCCAGCAAAACGGCCGGGTCATTAGTTCGTGTGACAGATGAAAAAGGGACTATTGTTCCACATACAATTACATGGAACAAAAGCAAGCGGATGTTGTCTGTGAAGCCAAAAGGAAAATGGCAGCCACATTCGAGATATCAGGTAAGTCTCATTGCGGGTCTGGTAAAGGACACAGCAGGTAATGTAAATCAAGCGCAGTGGATAACTTTTCAGACTGGGTCGAAATAGGATGTGGGTAAAAAAAAGGATGCGCCTATATTGGCTGCATCCTTTTTTTCCTTTTGCACGATCAAATGTATCTCCCGGTGTTGGTACTGAGGTTATGACTGATCATTATCCCTAGGACGCATTGCCTTGGCTATGATCTATGTGGAATTGGAGAAGGTAAGGCTGCTGAGGATGCAAGCTTACCTTCAGATAGGCTGGATGGCAGCGGAGTAGGTTAGTCGCAGTCGCAACCTACGATAACGAGAAGGATGAACAAAACCAAGATCAGCGCGAAATCGTCGAAGCCGTTAAAGATACCCACTTGCTAACACCTCCTACCGTAGTTTCAATACTCATGCTATGTAGGAACCCACGACGAGGTATAGGCGGATGCCCCAGTTCCAAGGAAAATAAGTTATTCACAGCATATCCACAGAAAATGTGGACAACTTTTTGCGGAAAAAGAGAGTGTCCGCAAACGCTGTGGGGAATGAAAAGTTGTTAGCAAATACTTATCCACAGACTTATCCACAAAAGGGGATTTTCTCTGGATAAATCGACGGTTATTATTGAATATTTTAAAAATTTTTATTAGTAAGAAGGAATTTGGCAGGTGAAAATATAATTACACACTTATAATTTTGGCAAAAATAGATAGAAGAAAAGGGGCGATTGAGATTTGAAGAAGCAAGTATTTGCATCAGTTACGGCTTTGGCCATTGCATTGTCGACAGTATCCGTACCATTCATTCCTTACAGCACGCAGGCAGTAGCTTTTGCTGCTGAGAAGCCTTCTTATCAAACTCGCGCTGAGATTCCAGATGCGTACAAGTGGAAGCTGGATCATATTTATCCGACCGTTAAGGATTGGGAAAAGGATGTTGCTAAGGTTGAATCTTTGGCAAACGCTTTCACAAAGCACCAAGGTAAGCTGGGTACATCTTCTGCTGCGATGCAGGCTGCATTCGATGACTATGTTGAATTGATGCGCTTAAATGACAAAGCATACGTGTACGCAAACATGTCTCTCGATGTAAATTCCGCGAATCCTGATCTACAAAAGCTGGGAGACCGCGCTGAGAAAATGTACACGCTTGTCACGGAAAAAACCTCATGGGTACAGCCTGAAATCGTTGCGATTCCCGACGACAAGATAAAGAGCTTGCTGTCCAAAAAGGAGCTTGAGCCTTACAAGCTGTTTATCGAAGACATGCTGAGAACGAAACCATACGCACTCTCTGCGGATATGGAGCAGCTCTTGGCAAAATCGTCTCCGTTGGGCGGTGCGCCTACTAATATTTACAGCATGCTGTCCAAAGACGTGAGGTTCCCTAAAATCAAAGATGAGAAAGGCAAAGAAGTACAGTTAACTCGTGCCAATTTCATTTCCTATATGGAAAGCAAAGATCAAAATGTGCGCAGAGAAGCGTTCAAGGCGTATTATGGGGCTCTGATCGATTTCCAAGACTCGTTTGCATCGACGTTGGCTGCCAAAGTAAAGGGCGATAATTTCTACGCAGCGGTACGCAATTACGATTCTGCGCTGGAAGCAAGCCTGACGCCGAACAACGTACCGACGAAGGTGTATGATGAGCTCATTGACACGGTGAATGACAATCTGCCATTGCTGCATCGCTACATTGCTTTGAAAAAGAAAATGCTTGGCGTGAAGGAATTGCACATGTACGACATTTACGTGCCGATCGTTCCATCGGATGACAAATATATTTCCTTCGACGAAGGGAAGAAAATTGTCGTTGATGGATTACAGGTAATGGGTGATGACTATGTGAAGGCAATGTCTGAAGGCCTCGATGGCGGCTGGGTAGATGTCTATTCCACCGATGACAAGCGCACGGGTGCTTACCAATGGGGTGCTTATGATACACATCCATACGTCCTGTTGAACCACCAAGGTACACTCGATGATGTGTATACGATCGCCCATGAGATGGGACATGCCATGCAGTCCTATTACACGAACAAAAACCAGCCGTACATTTCGTCCAACTATCCAATCTTCACGGCAGAAGTGGCTTCTACCATGAATGAAACTCTGCTGTTCAAGAGCATGTACGCGAAGGCGAAGACAAAAGAAGAGAAGATGTATCTCTTGAATCACTATCTGGAAAACTTCCGTTCCACTCTGTTCCGTCAGACGCAGTTCGCGGAGTTTGAGAGAGCGATTCACGAGAAGGAGCAGGCTGGGGAATCTCTGAATGCGGAAGCGATCAAGAAGATTTACCTCGACATCAACAAAAAGTACTACGGAAAAGACATGGTTTCCGATGAGGAAATCGGTATGGAATGGGCACGTGTGAGCCATTTCTACAACTATAAATACTACGTCTATCAATACTCGACGAGCTTTGCCGCTGCACAAGCATTAGCGAAGCAAATCATGGATGAAGGTCAGCCGGCTGTGGATCGAGTTCGCAAAAACTTCCTCGAAGCGGGTAACTCTGCTCCGCCTATCGAGGTGCTGAAAGCAGCAGGTGTGGACATGTCCACGTCCCAGCCAATCGAGCAAGCGATGGAAATCTTTGAAGAGACATTGAATGAGCTGGAAAAGCTGGTAAACGAGAAGTAAAGAAGCAATAGAAAAACAGGCTCCCTTCCATTACGGATAGGAGCCTGTTTTTTTTGTATGTATCAATAGGCAATACCGACTCGCGCCTGTATGTATTCGGAACTGGAAAGCTGCTGATACGTAAACTCTGCCGTATCGGGAACGGAAATTTGCATCCCATCTACAGGCAACTGGTGAGCCTCGACCCGGTAAGTGCCTGTATACTCGCCATCAGGCAAATAGGTCGGACATACAATGGTCCAATCGAGTTCGGACTGTTCCAAGAGCGAGTATGCCTTGTGATGTTCCTCGGCAGCACGCGTCAATTTTTGTCTGGACTCACTGGATTGATAGCGGAGCAGGTCAGGAGAAACTCTGCTTTGCAAGATGCCAGCGGTGCCCACCGTAATAATGCGTGACACGCCTTCACGTTTCATTGCTTCAATAATATAGGGAGTTCCTTCAGATAACGTCGTCGCTTTATCTGTCCCGAGAGCGCTAATGACCGCGTCAACTCCACGCATGGCTGATGCAACATCTTTTTGATCGAGGACGTTTCCGGTCAGGACACGCACATTTTCATCAGTCAGATGAAGGAGCTTGTCTGCCGAGCGAACGAGAACGGTTATTTCATGCCCATCTTTTAATGCGTAGTCGAGGATACGGCTTCCTACGCGACCAGTGGCACCGAGAAGTAAGAGCTTCATTTTTGGAGTCACCTCATTTATGAAAATGTGGAGATGTTTCAAGGAACAAGTTTTTTTCAGTCTAGCATTTCTTTTTTTGTCCCACCACCTTAGGGTTTTTTATTTTATGAAACAATTATATGAAGTATAAGAGAGCGTGTAACATTACATAATCTTACAGTAATTTACACTTAAGGCGTTTTTGAAGATGTAATTGAAATATTTGGTAGAATAGAATAAACCGCTTGGGCAGCAGGAATTTAACGACGTACGAAGGCAGGTTGAAAAAACACAGAAGGAGGACAAAAATTCGAACGACGAACTGTAAAATTATTGTCAGTGCTTATGCATGGTAAGCCCTGATAAAAAAGTACAAGAGGCTCGCTGACTATTCAGTGTACAGAAGGGATCATTTTCAGATTAGATACGTGCCAGTGTAAAACTGGTACGTTTATTTTTTTGCTCTAAGAACAGAACGTATGATCTCCTTTTGATAACTTCCAAACTAGGAAAGTAGGTGAGAATTTGACGAGAGAGGAATGCAGAAAAATACTGCGACGGATTGCTTGGAACCTGAACTATCGAGAGAGAAAACGGCTGAGTAATGAGTGCCTGATCATGGACGACTTTGGCAAGCAACAAGGAACGATTGATAAGGACAATAGTCTTTATGTTGAGGAACTGTTACAGCAACTTTCTAGTGAAAAGGAAAGATACGTAATTCGAAAGGTTGTACTGGAAGGCTTCACAGCAAAAGAGGTCGGAGAAAGTTTACAAATGGGGGAAAGAGGCGTAAATCAATGCAAAAATCGGAGTCTAAAGAAACTACACAATTATGTAATTACGCATTCAGTTTAACGGTCGAGCAAGCAAAAGAGGGTGATAATGAGGCATTACTAAGAGTTTTGGAAGAGATGCAATCGGAAATTGACTCTCTAGCTGGTTTTCTTAAGCTCCCGAAAGAGGAGGGGATTCAAGAGATTACAGCGGAGTTTATTGAGAAAATCAGGGGATGAAAAATTTTCGCATTTTTTTCGTATAAGCTGTTCCGTTTTACCACTGTTTTTTTCCTAGATAGGTGAAGGCGACATTGACCGGTCAAAAACTGTTGCTTATCAAGTAAACTCAAAAAGGAGAATCATAATTATGGCAACGTATGGAGAACCAATAGCGAATAAAGGGAAGGATAAGTGGGATCTTTCGGAATTTAAAGGTAGAGATAGCGTGGATTTGCTTGCAAGAATGATTTATAGTGAGGCCGAAGGGGAAGAGTACGTAGGCAAACAAGGAGTTGCACATGTAGCTAAAAATAGAAAAGCTGATGGCCGATTTGGTGAAACTTATGAAGAGGTATTGTTGGCTGAAAGTCAATTTGAAGGTATGACAACGAAAAGGGCTCGGGAACCAGATTTAGGTTCTCAAGCGTGGAAGGAATCACTTTCTATCGCTTCGAATATGGCTAAACAGCATAATCCAATTGGTAATCGGCTATACTTCTTGCCTAATAAGCCTAAATCATCGAAAGCAAAAGATATCCTTCAACTTGGGAACCATTGGTTTTTCAATTATTAATTGAAGAAAATTATAAGGGAGTGTCGCCATACTACTTTGTAGTAGTCTGGTGACACTCCCTTTTTCATATACGAGTTGGTTAGATTTTATAACTGTTTCGATATTGTCAATTCTTCGTAAATATTAAAAGGGATTGCGAAATATTACTTAGTTCGTCACGCTTGTTTTCTTAAATGAAATATTTTTCATTTTAAATTTGCCATCTTTAAAATCATATTCAATGATTATGTTTCCTATATATTTCAAATAATCACCTTCCACACCAACAATGGCCTTTATTGTATGATTTGAGATTTCGTAATAAACAAGATTTCCATAACTAATTTCAGAAATGCTCTCAGGAAAAAGTTTGGACAATTTAATAGGGGTTTCCTCTAACTTTATATTTGAAATAGTTTCACCTATTTTTATTTCCACTTCAGTATCAGATATTATTTTTGTTGTGACATTGTTTTTGATGATATCTAATGGATTTTCTATATGATACTCAGTAAGGTTTTCAGGATTTACAATATGAATTGTTTTGTTAGAAAAACCAGTCCCATGGCCTTTACTTAAAATAATAACCAATTCTTTTTTTTGATCATTATTTAAATCTAAATAGTGCAATTCGGGTAAATCTTCAATCTTTGTAATGGTTTCCCAATTAAAAACCTTTTTAACCCCATTAATGCTTACTATTAAATCCTTATACATGTTGTTATTTTTATTTAAAGCATATAAGTAAATTTCTTCTTCAGGAATAGAAGCAATCATTTTGATGTCAGAGTTAATATCAACTGCCTTTTTGTTGTTATCCCAACTTACTTTAGAGCCTAAAGATTCCGCAATTAACTTAACTGGTACATAGACACGCCCATTAATGAATTGGGGATCCCAACCAGTCTTTTGTTCACCATTAAGATGAATAGATATTTTTTGTTGTACGGCATAACTATCATTAATCCAAAAACTAAAGAAAACTATTGGCAAAAGCGATAAAGTAATAAAAAACCTGATCTTTTTAGATAACATTTTACTCCTCCTCATTTCTCTGCTCGATTCCACATTGAACATGGTACGAAGAATTAGTCCAATCTAGTTGCCCTCCGCTCTCTGTTAAAGGTGCATTTAACTTTATTATACCTCGTATCAACACCGGGAATCCACTTGCTGTCAAAAAAGGTATTAACTACCTATATCTGTCGGCTCATGATAATGAAAAAAGGAAATGCTCAAACAAATGGACTTGTATGCTTAACCTATATGGATTAACCAATTACGAGGAATCTTGCTAAGTACATAGAGCTTCAAACTAAAGCGAAGTAAGCTTAACTAGGCATTTGGTCATTAGAGAATTACGATCTGTTAGAGTCCTACAAGGCTCCAGCAAAGGAGCAGGTGATTCGGGATATCGAGATATGTTGGATCGGGGTAAAGACGGAAGAGCGTGTGATAACTTATTTGATCCGACCCTGACGTTTACTATATTAATTCGTATTCATTGTTTCAAGTTAATGGCTGATTGGACGCAATGACAGAATGTGATAGACTATTTGAGTTGGATATTAAATGAACGAGGTGTATATAGATGGGTGCATCATGCGGGATTGTAGGTCTTCCTAACGTAGGAAAATCGACATTGTTTAATGCCATTACACAGGCGGGCGCGGAATCGGCTAACTACCCGTTCTGTACGATTGACCCGAACGTAGGGATCGTAGAGGTACCAGATCCGCGTCTGGAAAAGCTGACACAGATCGTTGTCCCAAACAAGGTAGTTCCAACTGCGTTTGAATTCGTAGACATTGCAGGCTTGGTAAAAGGTGCGAGCAGAGGCGAAGGACTTGGCAACCAGTTCCTTGGACACATCCGTGAAGTGGACGCGATTGCCCATGTAGTCCGTTGCTTTGAAGATGAGAACATCACTCACGTAGCAGGTCGCGTCGATCCTTTGAGCGATATCGAGACAATCAACCTGGAGCTGATTTTTGCTGACCTGGACTCTGTTGATCGTCGTATTGACCGCATTGCACGCAAAGTGAAATCCGGCGACAAGGAATCCAAACAAGAGCTGGACGTGCTGGAGAAATTGAAAGCAGCATTCGAAGAGGGTCAATCTGCTCGCAGTGTAGAACTCGATGACGAAGAGCGCAAATGGATTCGTGATTTGCATCTGCTGACAATCAAGCCAATGCTGTACGTGTGCAACGTAGCGGAAGACGGCATTAACGATGCAGACAACAACCCGCATGTGCAGACAGTTCGTCAGCATGCAGCGAGTGAAGGTGCAGAAGTGGTTGTCATCAGTGCGAAGGTAGAAGCAGAAATCGCTGAGCTCGAGGGCGAAGACAAAGAAATGTTCTTGGAAGAGCTGGGACTTTCTGAGTCTGGTCTCGACCGCTTGATTCGTGCTGCTTACAAACTGCTGGGATTGGTAACATACTTCACAGCTGGTGTACAAGAAGTACGCGCTTGGACCATCCGTCAGGGTACAAAGGCTCCAGGAGCGGCAGGCGTAATCCATACCGATTTCGAGCGCGGCTTCATTCGTGCGGAAGTGATTGCGTACGATGATCTGGTAGATGCTGGTTCTGTGGCAGCAGCGAGAGATCGCGGAAAGTACCGTCTTGAAGGGAAAGAGTACGTAGTGGCAGATGGAGATGTTATGCATTTCCGCTTCAACGTTTAGAACGAAATTCTTGATTCGGTATAGGCGTTTTGCTATAATACGATAATGCGAGTATTTATGGAGTGCATGTATTGTGCGTTTCGTTTTTAGCACTCGCTCCTTGCCCGTTTAGGGCCGCAAAGTCCATAAGGAGGTGAAAAGGTATGCGTCAATACGAAGTGATGTATGTATTGCGTCCAGACCTTGAAGAAGAGAAAGTAAAATCCAATGTAGCTCGTTACAGCGAAGTTGTAACTAACTATGGTGGAGAAATCTCCAAGCTTCAAGAAATGGGTAAACGTCGTCTTGCGTACGAAATCAACAAGTTCCGTGAAGGTTACTACGTTTTGATGAACTTCAAAGCGAACTCCGATGCTGTTGCGGAAGCTGAGCGTCTGATGAAAATCAATGACGACGTAATCCGCTTTATGTTTGTTCGTGATGAGAAGTAATCATTGTCGCGTTCAGAGGGGGAACCAAGATGAATAAAGTCATTCTCATCGGCAACCTGACGAAAGATCCAGAACTTCGCTACACGCCAAATGGCGTTGCCGTTGCTACTTTTACTGTGGCCGTGAATCGTCCCCGCACCAATCAAGCGGGTGAGAGAGAAACGGATTTCATTAATATTGTCGCTTGGCAAAAACTTGCCGATCTGTGCGCAAGCTACTTGCGTAAAGGTAGACAAGCAGCTATTGAAGGACGTATGCAAACACGCTCCTACGATAATAAAGAAGGTAAAAGAGTATATGTGACGGAAGTCGTTGCGGAGAACGTTCAATTTTTGGGCGGTCGAGGCAATGAAGCTGGCGGAGACAATTCAGGATACGATCCAGGTCCTGGCATGGGTGGCGGTAACAAACCATCCGGTCAAAGAAACAATGACTACGATCCGTTTGGTGATCCCTTCGCGAGTGCAGGCAAGCCGATCAACATTTCAGATGATGACTTGCCGTTCTAAGATCGTATAACTTTCACATTCCTACGAAGGAGGGACTATCATGGCACGCAAAGGACGTCCTAATAAGCGTCGTAAAGTATGCTTCTTTAAAGTGAACAAAATCAAGCACATCGATTATAAAGATGTTGATTTGCTGAAAAAGTTCATCAGCGAACGCGGCAAAATCTTGCCACGTCGTGTAACTGGTACTTCTGCGAAGTATCAACGTGCACTGACTATCGCGATCAAACGCGCTCGTCAAGTAGCACTGTTGCCTTACACGGCTGAATAATTTTCAAAAGCTATAAAAAGGGGGGCACAATTGCGTGGCCCTCTTTTTTCCATAGTTTTCTATGGAGAGTGTACATGAGACATGAATAATGAGGTGCTGACATGCCGTCCAAAACGAAACACTTGGCTGAAAATGCCCTTATGCTGGGTATCGCACTGGTGCTGCTGTTTCTCAGTACATATACCATACTGGGAGGACTCGTCAGTTTCTTGATACCTCTGCCGTTTATCCTTTTGGCAGTAAATCGAACAGTACCTAACATGGTGTGGATCTCCCTTGCCTTCACGTTTATCGGCTGGATCATTACTGGTCCGTTTGCGGCTACACTTGCTTTTTCAAGTGCGGTTTGGGGTTCAGTAATGGGGATTTTTTATACGAAAAAAGGAGCGGCTCTTCCGGCGATCGTGGCAGGGGCAGGCGTTGCCTTTTTGAGTGTTGTTTCGATGCTGGCGATCATGGCATTCGGAATGAACGTTGATTTTAATGCCATCATGCAAGAAGTTGCTAAGATGCGTCCAGCAATGGTGCCAAAAGAGCAGTTTGATCAGCTCCTTCAACTGGGCAAAATTGTCTTACCTACGAGTCTTGTCATGTTCAGCTTTTTATCAACCGCCATTATTCATGGATTGGCGAGTCTGATTGGACGACGTCTGCGCAGACCGATTCCGGCATTGAAGCCAATTCGGGAATGGAGCTTCCCTCGATCATTGCTTTATTACTACTTTATTGCGATGATTAGTCTTTTGCTGTTTGCCGAAAGCATGCAGGGCACGTTCTGGGAAATCGCCCTGATGAACCTGAAAGTCATGCTGGATGCTGTTTTTACCTTGCAGGGCTTGAGTTTTTGTCTATTTGCTGCCTATTTGTACGGCTGGAAGAGATTGACTCCTGTGCTCATTGTCTGTCTATTTATTTTTCCACCCCTAAGTACTATACTTAGTCTAGTAGGGATATTTGACCTAGGAATTCGTTTGCGTGAAAAACTGGAAACAAGAGTGAAGAGGGGCTGAGGAAATGCCCAAGTTCCTGTTAAAGCGTTGGTACGGGATGCACATGGTCCTGGCACTCAGCTTTAGCTTGCTGTTGTTGGGGATTTTGACCTTGTTCCATTGGATGTACGGGGCAATCGGCATGATTTGCTTGATTGGCTTGGTTCTTTACGCTCTTCAAGCAGAAAAGGGGTTCCAACGAGACTTGCGCCTGTACTTGGCGACGGTTACCCATCGTGTGAAGAAGGCGGGAGAAGGCGTTATCCAGGAACTGCCGATCGGAATTCTTTTATACAACGAGGAAAAGGCAATTGAGTGGGTAAACCCGTATATGACGCATATGTCCGGGGATGAAACCATGATCGGGAAAAGCCTCCAAGAGGTATTCCCCCAACTGGTTTGGAAGCCGGAGCAAAAACGGCTTGAGTTTACTTATAACGAGCGGGTATACGAGGTCATTGTGCGGTCCGATGAGCGCCTTTTGTATTTTAAGGACATTACGGACTTCAAAGAATTGACGACTCGTTACCATCGAGAAAAGGCTGCACTTGCCATCATTCACCTCGACAACTTGGACGAGGTTGGACAAGTCATGGATGATCAGAGCCGTACGCTGCTGTCTACAAGCGTAGCTGGTGTGATTACAGAGTGGGCCAACAAACATGGCATATATCTTCGCCGAATCACGGCCGACAAGTTTTTGGCTCTGATGGAACGGGAAGCACTTGATAAATTGGAAGAATCGCGATTTGACATTCTCGATGTAGTACGCGAGATGACGGCTGACAACAAAATTCCGATTACGCTTAGTATTGGGGTTGGAGCGGCCGCTACCACTTACATTGAGCTTGGACAAATGGCGCAATCCAGCTTGGATATCGCATTAGGGCGCGGTGGCGACCAGTGCGCTGTCAAGATTGGCAACAAGCTCACTTTCTATGGTGGGAAATCAAATGCGGTGGAAAAGCGGACACGTGTCCGGGCTCGTGTTATTGCACATGCTTTGCGTGATCTCATTCATGAGGCGGAGCACGTCATCGTCATGGGGCATAAACAGCCTGACATGGATTCCATCGGGGCATCACTTGGTGTATTGAAGGCTGTGCAGCTGCACAACAAAACGGCTTATATCGTCATGGACGAAGGCAATCATTCTGTCGAGCGTCTGATGAAGGAGATTTATGCCAATGAAGAGTTGGCTGAGACCTTTATTACGCCAGAACAGGCGATCCGACTCATCTCTGGTCGCACATTGCTGGTAGTCGTCGATACGCATCGACCATCGCTGGTGATTGAGCCGAAGCTGTTGACTGAAACGAGCCGAATTGTGGTGATCGACCACCATCGACGTTCGGAGGAGTTCATTGAGCCAGTACTCTTGTATCTGGAACCATATGCTTCTTCGACGGCCGAGCTCGTCACGGAGCTCTTGCAATACCAGAGCGAGCGATTGAACATTGACAATCTGATTGCGACGGCACTGTTAGCAGGGATTGTCGTGGATACCAAAAGCTTTGCCTTCCGCACAGGTTCACGGACCTTTGAAGCGGCGTCTTTCCTTCGTCGTAACGGGGCCGATACCGCGGCTGTCCAGCGTCTGTTGAAAGAAGATCTGGGACAGTATGTGAAGCGGGCAAAAATCATCATGAACACGGAAACGTACCGCGACAACATGGCGATTGCCATAGGAGACCCGTCCGAGGATTACACGCAAGTACAGGTGGCACAAGCTGCTGAGCAGCTGCTTACTTTGTCAGGTATCCAGGCGTCGTTTGTTGTTGCAGAGCGATCCGATGATACGATCTTGATCAGCGGACGTTCACTGGGCGACATCAATGTTCAGTCCATCATGGAACTTCTGGGTGGAGGCGGTCACCTCACTGGTGCTGCCACACAAATTCAAGGCATATCAATTAAAGAAGCTACACGTCGCTTAAAAGAAGCGATTGACTCGGTCGTATAGGCCAAAATATAAAGGGGGAAACGATGATGAAAGTCATTTTTCTTCAAGATGTAAAAGGCCAAGGGAAAAAAGGCGAAATCAAGGATTTGTCAGAGGGCTATGTACGCAACTTCTTGCTGCCAAAGAAGCTGGTAAAAGAAGCGACAGATAGCAACGTGAAAACGCTCGACGCTCAAAAGCGCAGCGAAGATAAGCGCAAGGAGCAAGAAAAGCTGGATGCTCAGGAGCTGGGCAAAAAGCTGGAAGAGCTGACAGTGAAAGTAGCAGGAAAAGCAGGCGAAGGCGGACGACTGTTCGGTGCAATTTCCAGCAAACAAGTAGCGCAAGCGCTGGAAGATCAGTTTAAAATCAAAGTAGACAAGCGTAAGCTCGAAATGGATGCAATCCGTGCTTTGGGCGTGACGCAAATCAAAGTAAAACTGCACAACGAAGTTACCGTGACTCTGAAAGTACACGTTGTGGAAGAATAATGTCTCAATTGTGGGGGGTGTGACGTGAGCGACCTGTTTTTGGATCGTGTGCCGCCACAGAACAAGGAAGCGGAACAATCGGTACTGGGTGCCGTGTTCTTGTCTAAGGAAGCTTTAATCACGGCCATTGAGATTCTCCGCCCGGAGGATTTTTACAAGACAGCGCATCAGCGCATCTTTCAAACGATGGTGGACCTGTATGAAAAAGGCGAACCTGTCGATCTGGTTACGGTTACAGCGGATCTACAGGACCACAAGCTGCTGGATGAAGTCGGCGGGGTTACGTATCTCACGGAAATTGCCAGCTCAGTTCCAACGGCTGCCAACATCGAATACTACGCAAAAATTGTAGAAGAAAAATCGCTGCTTCGGCGATTGATTCATACAGCTACCAAGATTGCCAATGACGGATACTCCCGTGAGGATGATGTCACGCAGATCATCGCAGATGCGGAGAAGTACATTATGGAGATCGGTCAAAATCGCAACAGTGGCGGTTTTACACCGATTCGTGATGCCCTTCTGGAAACGTACGAGCGGATTGAGTTTTTGAGTCAGCGACGCGGTGATATTACAGGGATTTCTACGGGATATACGGACTTGGACAAGATGACTGCAGGCTTGCAGCGCAGTGACCTGATTATCTTGGCAGCCCGTCCTTCTGTAGGGAAAACGGCTTTTGCCTTGAATCTCGCGCAAAACGTAGCAGCTCGTGCGGGTGAGACCGTAGCTATCTTCTCATTAGAGATGGGTGCTTCTCAGCTCGTACAGCGTATGATATGTGCGGAGGGCAATCTGGATGCGTCCCGGATGCGTTCGGGTACACTGGAGGAAGACGATTGGCAAAAGCTGACGATGGCAATCGGTACGCTGGCAAAAGCGCCGATTTACATCGACGATTCACCAGGGGTTACTGTACAGGACATCCGGGCGAAATGCCGTCGCCTTCAAACAGAGAAGGGCTTGGGTCTGATCCTGATCGATTACCTTCAGCTGATTCATGGACGAGGCAAAGGAGATAACCGTCAGCAGGAAGTATCTGAGATCTCTCGTACGCTAAAAGGGATCGCGCGTGAGCTGAACGTGCCGGTTATCGCCTTGTCGCAGTTGAGCCGTGGTGTAGAGCAACGGCAGGACAAGCGACCGATGATGTCGGATATCCGTGAATCGGGGTCGATTGAGCAGGACGCCGATATCGTTGCCTTCTTGTATCGTGATGACTACTATGACAAGGAAACAGAAAACAAGAATGTCATCGAAGTCATTATCGCCAAACAGCGTAACGGCCCAACCGGAACGGTGGAGTTGGCGTTCTTGAAAGAATTCAACAAATTCGTTAACCTGGATCATCGCTTTCGAAATCAAGCAGGTTAATAGTTGGAATGGACGAAAAGTCGGAGAAATTCCGGCTTTTTTTTCTATATTGAATTGCCGAACATATCAACAATTAAGTATATGAATGTTCGTATTTAGCGTTGACATGGGGAGTCTCGTTTAGTAAACTTAGATTGTTTCAGGCCCGGAAAGACATGATAATATCAGGAGGTGTTTTTCGATGTCAACAGTCGTTGTCGTCGGAACCCAGTGGGGCGATGAAGGTAAAGGTAAAATTACAGACTATCTAGCTGAAAGTGCAGAGGTAGTGGCTCGTTATCAAGGCGGTAACAACGCAGGCCATACCATTATTTTTGATGGTAACAAGTATAAGCTGCATTTGATTCCATCCGGAATTTTTTATAGTGACAAGACCTGCGTAATCGGAAACGGTATGGTAATCGATCCGAAGGCATTGGTAAAAGAGCTGGACTACATTCACAGCTTCGGTTTTTCTACAAGCAATTTGAAAATCAGTGATCGCGCGCATGTGATTCTGCCATACCACATCAAGCTGGATGGCGTAGAGGAAGATAGCCGCGGTGCTAACAAAATTGGTACGACCCGTAAAGGGATCGGACCTGCTTACATGGATAAAGCTGCTCGTATCGGTATTCGTATTGCTGATTTGTTGGACCGCGATGAGTTTGCTCGCAAGCTCGAGCGCAACCTGGCAGAGAAGAACATGCTGCTGGAGAAAATGTACAACACAACTGGCTTTGAGCTTCAAGAAATTCTGGATGAATACTTGGCTCTGGCAGAAATCATTCGTCCTTACGTAACCGATACATCTGTTGTCCTCAATGACTCCATTGATAACGGCAACCGCGTATTGTTCGAAGGCGCACAAGGCGTATTGCTCGATATTGACCAAGGTACGTATCCTTACGTAACGTCCTCCAACCCAATTGCGGGTGGCGTGACTATCGGTTCTGGTGTAGGACCAACCAAGATCCACCAAGTAATCGGGGTGGCAAAAGCTTACACAACACGTGTAGGTGACGGTCCGTTCCTGACTGAGCTGAATGATGCAACCGGCGACCATATTCGTGAGGTTGGTTTCGAATATGGTACAACAACAGGTCGTCCACGCCGCGTAGGCTGGTTCGACAGTGTAGTCGTTCGTCATGCTCGTCGTGTCAGCGGTATCACTGGTTTGGCGATCACCAAGCTGGATACATTGTCTGGCATTGAGACCCTGCGTATTTGCACAGCGTACAAATACAATGGAGAAATCATCGAGTCGTTCCCGGCGAACCTCAACCTGCTGGCGAAATGCGAGCCAGTTTATGAGGAGCTGCCAGGTTGGACAGAGGATATCACAGGCGTTCGCAATCTGAACGACTTGCCAGAAAACGCTCGTCACTACATTGAGCGCATCACGCAACTGACTGGTATTCCAATGTCGATCTTCTCTGTAGGACCAGATCGTGAGCAAACGGTCGTTGTTCGTGGCATTTACGGATAAGCTATTGACTATATAATAGAAGAAAGCTGTCGAGCAGTCGGCAGCTTTCTTTTTTTTTGCAAGGGACAGACACGAAACGAGACCCTCTGGGCATATGGATAGACATAGGGAGAAATGGAGAGGTGATCATGATGATGGGTTTTGGATTTGACCAAAAGGCCATGAAGCTGCTGGGCAAAAATGTACAGGTAAAGATGATCAATGGCGTCGTCATCAAGGGAACCATGACTCATTTCAACAATGGCTACCTTTGCTTTATCACGACATACAAACAACCAAATGACGCCGAGAAAACGAAAATACGCAGACTTGCGTTAAAAGACGTTACCTCGATGCAAGAGGTGTGAGTCACAGATGTTCATAACGAAATAAGCCATCTTTCCTAGACATTTAGGAAGATGGCTATATTTATTTTAGACCATGCCTCCATACGATCGGATGATCTCAGTCGCAAGATCACCTTGTTCCTCTGGTACGACTGCCGTTAACAAGACACTGCGGTTCAAATTGTCATCGCCTCGATCGGCCATGCCGCTGGCGTCTGGATCTACTGCGGCCATGACGCTTGCATCCCTGCCGCTTGGGAAGTCAGCTGCCAGTGTCAGGTTGCCCAAGCTGGGAAAATCTCCGGTTATAGGATTCAGGATCTGTTCATTTCCGTCACCAGGGAATTGTCCAATTCTGTCGATCTGAATGATGGAAAAACCAGCTTGTCGAAGTGCTTTTTCTGCCTTTTGGGCATCATCTTCGGTGTGAAATCCTGCAAGAATGTTACGTTCCTTCACGTATATCAGCCTCCAGATATGATAAATGCTACCAATTGTTTGTACATATAGTGACTCTGTGTCTATTTTTTTATTCGACAGCAATTTACACTTGATGTTGTCGTTAATCTTATGGTAAAGTCGACATAGTTGGTTTCTTTAGGCAATTTGGCAGATAAATGGAAACTAAATTATGGGATTTACGACCTAGTCAATAAATTAAAAATTTTCAGGAAATGGAACGAGCAAGTTGTATCTGTTTTCAGGAGGGACAAGTTATGCATTGGTCAGAATGGAAGGCCAAGCTGCAGGAACGGTCATCACGAATCGTTCGGGATTGCAGTGATCTGGCGAAACGTACAATGAAACGTACAAGCTCTTACATCCAGTCGCATAAAAAACAATCGCTTTCAATTGCGGCAGGTCTGGTTTTGACGATTGCTGCTGGAGCATCTGCACAATACTATTACACAAGCAATGTCAATTCGGTCTACCATGTCAGTGTGAACGGCAAAGAGATTGGCGTGGTAAATGATCCAAATGTGATACATAACTGGACAGCAACCAAGCTGGAAGAGGAAAAGGCAAAAACAGGCCTCAACCTGCAATTGGCTGACTATATTACATTTGAAGAAGAGCGTGAATTCAAGGCATCGTTCAATAATGATGCCGCTGTACAAGCTCTGGCATCCGTAGCGGATATCAAGGTTCAGGGCGTTAAGCTAATGATTGACGGCAAAGTAGTAGGTTACCTGCCAGACCAGCAATCGGCTGATCAAGTACTGGCTGAAGTGAAGCAAAAATATTCCGGAGTTCCTGCAACGACAGGGAAAAAGGCTGTTGTAGCAGCAGCATCCACAGTCCCAGTCAAACCAAATCCGGTAAAAGAAGTCGCATTTAAAGAAAACGTAGAGATGCAAAACGAAACAGTCGATGCATCTCAAATTTTGTCTGCCGATAAACTCGAGGAGTTGCTGGTAAAAGGCACCTTCAAGGATATGAAGCACACGGTCGTAGAAGGCGATTGCATCGGTTGCATCGCGAAGAAATACGGCATTACATCAAAAGATATTTACGCGAACAACCCAGGTGTTACGGAAAATACCGTCCTTCAATTAGGACAAGAAATCAATGTAACCGCAGTTCGTCCGCTGGTTACTGTACAAGTCAAAGAAGAAGTAGATCAACAAGAGGTCATTGCTTTTAATACCCAAATTAATAACAATGACAAGGTTCCTAAAGGCGAAACGAAGGTCGTACAAGAAGGTAAAAACGGCAGTAAAACAGTTAAGTACGAAGTTGTGAAAGAAAATGGACAAGTCGTTAGTCGCAAAGTCATCAAACAAGATGTAACAGTGCAGCCTGTAACCAAAATTATGGAGCGCGGTACAAAAGTTATCCCATCGCGCGGGACAGGCCGTTTGAGCTGGCCTGCTAGCGGGTATATCAGCAGCGGCTTCGGCAAGCGCTGGGGCAGCATGCATAAAGGAATTGATATTGCCGGTGCTGGTTCTGTCATGGCGGCAGACAATGGACGTGTCACCTTCGCTGGTTGGAATGGTGACTATGGAAAATCGGTAATCATCGACCACGGCAATGGAATGAAGACATTGTACGGTCACATGAGCAGCATTAATGTGAAAGTCGGCGATGTTGTTAGCCAAGGAAAGAAAATCGGCGTAAAGGGTTCTACTGGGCAATCGACCGGCGTCCACCTGCATTTTGAGGTTCTACAAAATGGACGAAATCAAAACCCGATTCGTTACTTAAAATAGACTAGCAATTTCTGGATAAGAAAGGGCAACTCTTAGGAGGGGCCCTTTTTTTGCTGGCAGGGATTGAATGCCAAGCCCTTCTTTACACGGCGCACATGGTGTATTGTAGAGGAATAGTAACAATCGAAGTGGAATCCTTGATAGGAAGTTCAAAAAGTCAGGTTCTCGCCATTTTCTCGGTGCTGAAAAGCTGACTTTTGACCGAACTATTTTTAGAAAAAGGAGGGCCCAGGATGGCAAAACTCCTCGTAGTTGACGATGAAAAACCGATTGCAGATATTTTGAAATTCACGTTTGAAAAAGAAGGATATCAGGTCGTATGCGCCTACGATGGTGATGAGGCACTTGTCGTGGTCAAGGATGAGAGACCGGATCTGATTTTACTGGACGTTATGCTTCCAGGCAGAGACGGAATGGACGTATGCCGAACCGTTCGCCAAACGTATGATGTTCCGATCATCATGCTGACTGCCAAAGACTCTGAATTGGATAAAGTACTCGGGCTGGAATTGGGCGCGGACGATTACGTAACGAAGCCATTTAGTACGCGTGAGCTGGTAGCCCGTGTAAAGGCCCATTTGCGCCGTAACCGCCCGAAAGTGGAAGAGAAGGATAGCCAGCATGTACTGCGTGTGCATGAGCTGGAAATCGATTTGAACTCGTATACCGTCGAAAAGGTGGGAGAAGCATTAGAGCTGACGCACCGTGAGTTTGAGCTGCTGGTGTATCTCGCTCGCCATCAGGGACAAGTATTGACGCGAGAGCATCTCTTGCAGTCGGTCTGGGGATTCGATTATTTTGGCGATGTGCGGACGGTAGATGTGACCATCCGTCGTTTGCGGGAAAAAATTGAGGATGATCCAAGCCAGCCGAAGTACATTATCACGCGGCGAGGTTTGGGCTATACATTACGCAATCCTGGCATGGGAGGCCAGCCTGGATGAGGCGGCTGTTCAAAACTGTTCAGTGGAAAATGGTCATCATTTACATGCTGTTGATTTTGCTAGCGATGCAATTTATTAGCGCCTACTTTGCCCGGGAAGTCGAGAGCTATTACATCAACAACTTTTCCGAGGCATTGAATGGACAAGCTAGTTTGTTAGCGAGTTTGCTGGAAAGCGATTTGCGCCCGCATGACGGGAAGGAATCCAACGCCGAACAAAACCGCCAGGACATCGATAACCTGATCAACAACCTGGTAAAAATCAATGGAGCAAATGTGCAGGTCATCGATCAGACAAGAACGGTGGTTGCGACGACAGAGGACAAAAGGACAATTGGACAGCGGACCTCGCAGCCTGAAGTGACGGTTGCCTTGCTCGGGACGCGCAGTGAATCGATGCGGATCGACCCGAAGACGGGGGCGCGGGTGAAAGTATTGGCATTACCTGTTAAGGGCGATCAGATCGTATACGGTGCGGTCTACATGATCGCTTCGATGGAAGGCACTTATGCCACGATTGGGAAAATGAACGGCATCTTGGGGACAGGTACGATGATTGCAATGGCCATTACGGCGGTGCTCGGGGTCGTGTTGGCCCGCACCATCACCAAGCCTGTGAAGGAGATGACCCGTCAGGCACGATTGGTGGCAGACGGGGATTTTAACAGTAGTGTACGTGTTTATAGCGATGATGAAATTGGCCAACTCGGTATGGCCTTTAATCATATGACCTTGCGTTTGCAGGAAGCGATCTTGCAGCAAGAGGAAGAGCGTGAGAAGCTTGCGGGAATTTTGAGCAATATGACGGATGGTGTTATTGCCGCTAACCGGAATGGACAGATCATCCTGTTCAATCGGGCTGCCGAAGATATGTTGCAGGTGACGATGGCTGACGTCCTTCTCAAGAGACGTACCTTGTATGATCTGTTGGGGCTGCCGCCAGAAGATGAGATGTCGCTCTATGCGCAGGAAGAACCGCTTATCATTGAGATGACGCTGCCGAATAAGGAAGAAGTAATCCTGCGTGTGACGTTTACGCCCTTGCAGCACGATAGCAAAAAAATGGGTGGGATCATCGCTGTCGTAGCCGATGTGACGGAGCAGCAACGACTGGAGCAGCAGCGCCGCGAATTCGTGGCAAATGTATCACATGAGCTGCGGACACCGCTGACGACCATTAAAAGCTATGTGGAAGCCCTGCTGGATGGTGCAGTGGAGGAGCCGGAGCTGTCCCAGCGGTTCTTGAAGGTTACGTCGTCGGAGACAGAGCGTATGATTCGCTTGGTAAACGATTTGTTGCAGCTATCGCGGTTTGATTCGCAGGGAGTTCGACTGCATTGCAAGGAAGCGGACATCAATCGATTGCTTCACTATGCTGCCGATCGTTTTTCCATGTTTAGTGAGCAACAGGAGATTCAGCTCAGTCTGGATTTGCCGAGCAAGCTTCCGCCGGTTTACATTGATCTGGATGCGATCAATCAAGTATTGGATAATCTTTTGTCCAATGCGATCAAGTATACCCCTCAAGGGGGCACCGTGGTTCTCATGGCAAGAGAGAACCACAAGCAAAAGCGGGTCCAAATCTCCATCACCGACACAGGAATCGGTATTCCCAGCCGCGATTTGAAGCGAATCTTTGAGCGTTTCTACCGCGTAGACAAGGCGCGTTCGCGTGGTCAGGGTGGAACAGGTCTGGGATTGGCGATTGCCCGCGAATTAGTACAGGCACACGGTGCAGATATCGAGATTACGAGTGAATGGAACGCGGGAACGACAGTCACGTTCTGGGTGCCATTTGCCCAAGGAGGAAAAACGGGATGAAGCGGATGCTGGAGCCTGCCAAGACCGTCTTACTCAATCTGCTAGTGCTTGCCAGCTTTGTTTTGACAGCGATGTTGTGGTCGAATCAGCCCAATCTTCAATTTATTGAACCGGCAGAGTACACGCAATCAAAGCCAGTTCAGGAAAAACAACTCGTAGAGCTCGTTACGCCGGAATCTGTTGTTTTTCACTATGGGGAAAATCGCCATACGAAAGCATCCGCAACCGATGCTCCTTACAGTTTGATCGTGCGAGAAATGTCGAAATGGATCTTCCTCGATTTTTCTCCGCTCACCATCTCGAATGAGAAATGGGAAGATATTGCCCGGGAAAAGATGGGTTTGGAAGTGCGCTTTCGGAGCACGGTTCCCTTGTCAATTGTAGGTCGGCTGGTAACCTTTCGGGATGAGTTTGACAACCGAATAAAAGGAATTGACCGATTGTGGTTGTACTACGAAAAGGACGAGGATGTCGTCTACGCGTTGTTTTTGTCGACTGAGGAAGGTCGAATGATGCGTTCTCGAACATCGATCAGCCCTAAGGATTTGCGAGAATCGTATTTGGCTTCTGGTGATTTAATGCCTGAGCAAATCATGAAAATCGTCAAACCAGAGCGAAGCTTCGTAGATTTGGAAGGACCTGCGCTGCTGTGGAGCACTTACTATTTGCCAAAGAATCAGTTGCGCATGCAGCAATTCCGCTACAGCTACGTACCTATTACGAATGAAAGACTAATCGAGTCCTACTTTATCGATCAGTCACTCGTCAGACAAATCATGGAGCGGGACAAAACGGTTATTTTTACAGATGGCAGCAGATCGATTCAATTAAGATCGGAGCAGCAGGCGTTCACGTTTACCGACCCGGCGTACCAACAACGGGATCAGGAGCTGTCTGATGAAGAAAAAGTACAGAGTGCCGTTACCTTCATGAACAAGCACTTGGGCTGGCTTGATGAGTACCATTTTGAACGAATCAAGAAGAGCTACAATGAAAAAGACCTGATCACATTCCGCCAGTATTTGGGGGCCTATCCCTTGATTAGTGATGGGGAGGCCAAGCAAATCGATACGATCCAAATTACCTCAGAAGCAGGCCAGGTTGTGACGATGAGTCGTTCGCAGTTGGATTTGGACAAGTATATCGATAATAAAGATTGGATGATCATGTCTGGTCCGGAGTTGTATCAATATATTCGTGATAAAAAACTGGCGGATACGGAAAAAATCACGAACGCTTATTTGGCTTACCATACCAAAGTAGGCGATGGATACGTGGATCTGATGCCAATCTGGGTTGTGGAATTGGCGAATCAGGCCAACCTGTATATTTCTGCGCATACCAAACAGGGAGGAGGGAAGGCGCATGGATTGGAGTAGGACCAAGACGATTCTAATCTGGGCCTTTCTTCTCCTCGATTTGTTTCTCCTGTATCAGGTGTATGTGACACGCATCAGCCTGTGGAATGACAAGGAAGTCGCGCAGAGCGAGAAATGGAATACAGAGCTGTACTTGAATCAGCAAAATATCACATTGGATACAGAAGTGCCGCAGGATACACCGGAAATGTCCAATTTGGATGCGGAGTATGTCGGAATTAATCCGATTTCCTTGCATGAGATATCAGGGCTTCAGGCGACGGTAGAAAAGATGGCGCTGGCTGCCAAGCTGAACCCGCCCATGCAGATTCGTGGTCAATTGAATCCTCAGGAGCTCTTGCGTCAAATTGGTCCAAGGCTGATTTATTCCGATCAATACGTAGCCGATCCGTATCAACCGAATCAAGCGCGGCTCTTATATTGGCAGGTCTATGATAAAATGCCAGTATTCGTCGCGCCGTTGGAAATGTATTTGGACAATGGAGCGATACTTGGCTACAGGCAGACCTTTTTCCACCTTCGCAAACAGCAGGGGGAACGACAGGTGATCTCTGGTTATGCGGCACTACGCTCTTTGGTGGACAAGCAAATCATTTCACCAGGGGAACGGATTGAGAATGTGAGCCTGGGTTATTACGGTTCTTACGATGCGGATATTCAGACGCTGGTGCCTGTATGGCGTGTGGTTCACGATGGCAAATGGCATTTTGTCAACGCGATTACAGGGGCTCTGGAGCGTCCGATGGTCACGCAGCGCTGAATAGATAGACAGCCTGGGAAAGATACGGGAAGAGGGATGTTCGGTGAGATTTAGTGTGTTGGCAAGCGGGAGTACGGGCAACGCCATTTATGTGGCTACAGACCGTATTTCCGTATTGATCGATGTAGGGATTACAGGAAAGCAGGCAGAAGCGGCACTGGAGACCATTGGTGTCAATCCAGCAGAGCTCAGCGCCATTCTCGTCACCCACGAGCACGTCGACCATATAAAAGGAGTGGGCGTCATGGCGCGGCGATATGGATTGCCGATTTACGCCAATGAAAAGACGTGGTCGGAGCTGGACGGGCAAATCGGGACGATCAAGGAAGATCAGCGACGCTTCTTTTCTGTGGGGGAAAAGAAAGAGTTAGAGGATTTGGGCATTGAGTCATTCGGAATCTCGCACGATGCCGCCGAGCCGATGGGCTTCTGTTTTTATCATGGCAAGAAAAAGCTCAGCGTCGCGACTGACCTGGGGTATGTTAGTGATCGTATTAAAGAGACGATTCGCGGAGCAGATGCGTATGTGTTCGAGTCGAATCACGACGTCGAGCTGCTGCGCATGTCTCAGTATCCTTGGAGCATCAAGCGACGTATCTTGAGTGATGTCGGGCACTTGTCCAATGAAGCGGCGGGCGATGCTTTGCTCGATTGTTTGACAGGTGGGGCAGAACGCGTGTACCTTGCCCACTTGAGTAAGGAAAACAACATGATTGATTTGGCCCGACTGACGGTCAAAAACATCTTGGAGGAACGGGGCCTGTCTGTTGGTGACGATGTGCATCTGCGCGATACGTACCCGGATCGACCTACCAAGCTGGAAGAGCTATAAGCTCGGTTTGATCCCCGCTTGACGACTGGCGATGCTCTCTGTGAGCTTCGTGTACGTATCGATATGGAAAGTTAACTGTGTATCGAGCTCATTCACTTTTTCAGTCAGCTCGTCATGTGTCAGCAGTCCTTTGGCTACGAGCAGCTCGATAAGGGCATGCAGGACAAGCGTATTGTGGTAGTCTACTTCCTGAAGGTCAGCCAGCTTGGCGATGAGGTGGACTTCTTTCAAGTCTATCAATCCTTTCTATTTGTTCTGGCAGAAAAAGCTTTTAATCTATCATATCCGTGCTCTCGGAGAAATATTCCGGGAGCTTTTTTTATTCCACAACCTTTCCATAATTCTCACGCCATTTTGCCGAAAGCAGGTCGTATACTAAGGGTGTCAAAAGGAAACAGACATCAACAAAATCAATCATGCACACCAAATAAGGCGCATGTCACTGTGTATACGAGCATGAAAAACCTGCAAAGCTAGTAATGGTGGAAGATAGAAAGGAGAGTATGAATCATGGGTTTTTATGATGATTTAACTCACGTGGAGCGAAAAAAACAACGCGGTTCTAACATTGGACGTATGGTCGTAACGTCTGTAACGTCCGCGGTAATTGGGGGGATGGTCGTCCTGCTCACGCTGCCGACGCTCTCCAATGCGGGATATATTAATATGGTTGAGCCTGGGACAGAAAATGCGATAAGCAGCAATACCTCCGCTTCTACCCTGTTTGCTAAGCCAGTATCTGTAAGTGTGGGATCGGGTACAGTAAATGCGGTGAAGCAAGTAGAAAATGCGATCGTTGGAGTAATCAACATCGGTCAGCGCAGAAACAGTTGGATGCAGAACTCGATGGATGTAGAGCAGGGCCAAGGCTCTGGTGTCATCTTTCAGAAAAAAGGCGGAAAAGCCTACATCGTTACCAACTACCACGTAATCGATAAGGCGCAAAAGCTGGAGGTCGCCCTGCCAACAGGTGAAAAAGTATCGGCAAAAGTGGTCGGCGCCGATGGTTACGCCGATCTGGCTGTACTGGAAATCGACGCCTCCAAGGTTACGGACGTTGCTGAGTTTGGTGATTCCTCTACCTTACAGGTGGGTGAGCCGGCCATTGCCATCGGGAACCCACTGGGCATGCAGTTCTCCCGGACCGTTACACAAGGCATCATCAGTTCCAAGGAACGCTCCATGCCCATGGACTTTAACGAAGATGGTCAGGACGACTGGGAGCTGGATGTCATTCAAACAGACGCAGCGATCAATCCTGGTAACAGCGGTGGTGCCCTCGTAAACATCGAGGGTCAGGTCATCGGGATTAACACCCTGAAAATTTCCAAAGCAGGTGTCGAAGGGTTAGGTTTTGCCCTCCCGATCAATGATGTCAAAGTGATCGTAGACCAGCTGATGGAAAAAGGCACGCTGGAACGTTCTTACCTCGGTGTGCAGCCACTCGACTTGGCTAATGTGCCGCGCTACGAATGGAAAGAAACCTTGAATCTGCCTGACAATGTGAATGCGGGCGTCGTCGTCCAAACGGAAGTAGGCAAATTCTCTCCTGCGGGTCAAGCAGGCTTGAGACAATTCGACGTCATTATCAAGCTGGATGACAAGAACATTTCCACCAGCGCTCAGCTGCGGAAGTATTTGACGATGAACAAAAAGCCGGGCGATACGATGGACGTTACGTTCTATCGTGACGGTATCCAGAAGACTGCCAAAGTGAAGCTGACCGCACCGCCACAGCAGTAAGAAGCACTGACCAAGCTATTTTGCGGGCAGGCATGTGAAGGAAACAAACTTTGACTAACGGGCAATTCCGGGATGCATTTTATCCCGTTTGCATATATGCAGTATCTTGAGTTCCCCCCTCTATCTATTTTTAAATAGATCCCTTCTTAGGAGCGCCGAGCTGATACGGCGCTCTCTTTTTTTGTTGGTTGACCGGACTTTGGTGGAGGAGAGAAAAAAGAAGAAAACGCTCAAGTTCTTGGGCTACCTGCTGGGAAGCGGTTCTGCCCAGCTCCATGGAAAAAGAGAAACCCGCGTCCAAAGTCGCGCAGCTACGCAGTGTCTCAGAGGTGGACGCTAAAGGCAGGTTTCACTTTTTCCATTGCGCTTCGGTTGGTATCCCAAAGACTTTCGCCGTTTTCTTCTTTTTTCTCTCTACAGCTTTTAACGGTCGGTCGAAGGTTAAAAAACAAAAGCTATAAAATACAGGCGTATGCTTGTAAACTCATCGATGACTTTTTGCCTGATTCATTTGTTTTGTTGCTGTTCTGGGGTAGAATAGGAAGCGACATTAATGAACGGAAAAGAGGCATTTGATATGGACATGAAGATGAAAAGCTTGCAAATAGAAGGCAAGGAAGTTGAGCTGTTGGCGGAGTATCCGGTGCGGTTTGCTTGCATGGAGCATTTGGAGCAGGAGCTGGATGATTACGTAAATGATTTTGAGGCGGCGCCGGATACGTATGCGGCACAGGCGATTGAGGGTGATGGAGTAGACAAGCGTTGCCGGGAATGTGGAGAGCCTGGGCAGATTGCGCTTTTGAAAGAGAAGGGAATGTAGGGTATGCAAATTTCGATTATTACGGTAGGGAAGCTGAAGGAGAAATATTTGCGTGAGGGCATTGATGAATACAGCAAGCGCTTGTCTGCTTACTGCAAGCTGCAAGTGATCGAGGTCAATGATGAAAAGGCGCCGGAAGAGATGAGCGCGGCGGAGATGGAGCAGGTGAAGCGCAAGGAAGGCGAGCGCATCCTGGCGCAGATCAAGCAGGATCAGTATGTGATTGCGCTGGCGATCGATGGTCAAATGTGGTCGTCGGAGAAGCTGTCTGCGGAGATGGACAAGCTGGCTTTGCATGGGCGCAGTCAGGTGGCGTTCGTGATTGGTGGGTCGCTGGGGTTGGCGGATCAGGTGTTGAAGCGGGCGGATGCGTTGTTGTCGTTTTCGAAGATGACGTTTCCGCATCAGTTGGTGCGGTTGGTGCTGCTGGAGCAGGTTTATCGGGCGTTTCGGATTAGTCGGGGGGAGCCTTATCATAAGTAAGCACAAAGTTGTCCTGAATTGAAGCGTCAAAGAACAACTCAATGTCCTTGACGCTTCTTTTTTCTGGTCTATTACCTGTGTTTACTGTGATTTTACTAATGATAGAGTGAAGTAAATCCTTTTGTTTTTCTGGGTCTAATTTTCAGTTTTTACAATTAATAACAACGCTACATGAATGAAGCCAATTGATCTTCTTGTAGGAGATATTTTTTATAGAGATAGTCTAGAAGACTCTTGTAGAAGATTGAATTAATCAGGGGGAACTAGAGGTAATTTCCAATAATATGTCGAACCTGTTATAAAGGCTAACTTCTTTTTAGAGGAGTGAACTCGTTGTTAGAGCAAAAAAACAATGACACTAAAACAAAATTAGGTGACATTTATCATTATTATATCGTTCTTCAACATTGTTTAGAGCTTCAAGAAAATGAAGTAATATTTGTTGAAAAGTATGGTGATATCTCTGTTGTATCAGATGATAACTCTAAGAATGTTGAAATAAAGCATCATGGTGGACAACATCACTTAAATAACCGTAATACAGATTTCTGGAATACACTTAGGAATTGGGTAAAATATCATCAAAACATGAGGCAATTTAAGAAGCTTATTTTATTTACTACTTCTGATTATTCTACAAAAAGTAGTTTAATGAATTGGAACGCTTCGAATGGCTTTGAGCGATTAAGGATTATTAAAGAGATTGGAGAAGATAAAAAATCAGCAGAAACAAGCTTCCGACCATTATTTGATGAGATTTTTTTATATGACGAACACATTATTCTTGAGGTGCTTGAAAAAGTTGAGTTGCATCTAAATCAAGTTAATATCACATCAATAGAAAAAAGCTTATTAAAAAGCCCATTTTTCAAGAGTATAAAAAGGCACGACAGACCCAATTTTATCATTTACCTAATGGGTTATATTCTAAGGTTGCCTGTTTCGGAGCCTCATAATTGGTCGATATCATGTGAGGAATTTGAATCGTTATCTTGTGAATTGCGGGATAGGTTCACTAGTACTTCATTACCCATGCAGTTACCACCTAACACACCAGAATTTCCAACCAATATGCAGGATTATCATGATAAAAGGTTCGTAAGAGAAATTAATGAAATACAATACAATTCAAAGGTTACATCAGCAATATCTAATTACTATAGAGCGCAGCAAACCATATATTATACATCTATTAACAATCCAATTTTCACTTTGGATTTAGGTGTTTTTAAACAAGAATTATCAGAAACATTAATGGAGAATAAATCATCATTGCTCGATAAATGTGATACAACCGATCCTGATGATATTATCAGTAAATCCAAAAAACACTATGATAAGGCAATGGAACTTCCAGCTACTAATTTCGGTACGATTAATCCTAATAGAGGCTATTTTCAAAAAGGCATTATCCATAAGATTGTTGAAGAAAGAGGACACTCATGGAACGTAACCAAATAGTACAACTAGATGGAGAGCAATACATTGACCATATTCAAAATATTTCCGTTAATCCCTTTTTTGCAAGTAGGTTAATTCATGCGTTTTATACCGGGTATAACCAGCCTGCTGCTCCTCTAAGTCTTATCTACATTATACTACCACTAATTTACTACCGCCCTTCAAGAAATCTATTAATAACAGCTAAGAACAGCAGCTCTTTACGGACTCTTTTTATTGATGATGCAGTTAAGGCTACTTCGCTTGGTGGGATACAAGAAAGATTATTGTATTTTGAGAGATATTCAAATCTTGGGCTTATTATTGCTGTGAATGAAGACAAACTCGACCTTACATCTGAAGGAATTACACTAAAGCGAAAAATTGATTATAAAGAGGTATTGAATAAAAGTGTTAAAGATTATATTCGGGCAGCACATTACTTAGGGCTATTATGCTCAAAAATGGAGTTAGCTAATATATTCCGAGTATTGGGGGTAACAGTTACTTGAATGCATTTATTAAATCTATAGTAGTTTTTAATGAAGATGGCGAAAAGCGTCATGTGGATTTAACAGATGGTTTAAATGTAATCACTGGTGACTCCAAGAGTGGCAAGAGTGCTTTGCTTGAAATTATAGATTATTGTTTTGGAAGTTCAAAATCTACCATACCGAAAGGTGAAGTAACAAAATTCAGTTCTCTTTATTCATTAATTATAAAATTTCCTCTGTATACCTTAATTATAGGCAGAAAACGGTTTGAGAATAATGGGCGGAGGCAAATGTATTTGTACAGAACCTCCGATGATATAATCCCAGCAGAACTGAATGTAAGTATATTTGAAGATGAAAATTTACTTAATCTAGAGCAAGCCAAATTAGAAATCGGATTAGCTTTCGGTGTAGTAATAGCTGATACTACAGATGATGTTAATGCAACAAAGAAAGAACCCCGTCCATCGGTGCGAAATATGACCTCTTATATGTTCCAACATCAAAACCTTGTTGCAAATAAATTCACCTTGTTTTACCGTTTTGAAGATTCAATTAAAAGAGATCAGGTAATAGGTCAATTTCCAATATTTGCGGGATGGGTAGATCAACAATACTATAATTATAAGATTGAACTAGATGAACTGTTAAAAAGGAAAAAACGAATTGAGAAATTTCAAGAATCATACAATCAAGCAATCGAAAAAGTTAAAGGAAAGCTGCTTAATACTTTTAAGAGATATTATATGTTGGTTGGAGAAAGGCTAGATGATAATATTTCTCTTCCAAGACTCCTAAGCTTAAGAAACCATCTCCCTGATTTCACTAGAGAAAGTTATCTTTCTGAGGAGAAAGAGCGTCGTTATAATGAACTGAAAAATCAGCGGGAGAACTTAAAACAGCAGAGGTACGATATTGAAGCATCCATTAGTAACTTAGAATTAAGTCACGGTTATGGAGAAAGCTATTCGTCTAACCTAAAGTCGTTGCAAGCAACTTTAAATCATTCTATGAATCACAATGATCATTATCATTGTCCTCTTTGTGGAAATGAAGTACCAGAAATCAATGCTAAGATTATCTCGCTACAGACTTCGAAGCAGTGGCTTAAAAAAGAGCTTGCAAGTGTGAAAGGGCATGGAAACGAGTTTTATTCACAGATTAATAAGTTAAATAGACAAAAAACTAGTATTAATGAAGCGATTAAAGAACTTAATGCTGAGATCACAAAAATTGAGAATATTACAGAGCGATTAAAAGAAACAAAGCGGTTAGATAATGAAGTTATATATGCGAGAGCTGCAATTGATCATGAATGTGACGCAATTGAGGAACAAATTCGTATTTTAAAAAACTCCAATGAAGGTTCGGATTCTAGGATCGAAGAACTTAACGCTTTAATCGACGGATATCATTTAGATGTTTACAAAGCCCAGGCTAAAACGTTTTTTAGGAAAAATATAAGCAGAATCATTGAAAAACTTGATTTTGAAGAAGAATTTAGACCAGCTGATGTGAATTTTCAATTAGAAACATTCGATTTGTATCATTATGAGAAAGATTCAAAATCAAGGGTTTATCTAAGCGAAATGGGGAGTGGAGCTAATTGGTTAGCATGCCATGTTAGTTTATTTTTAAGCTTCCTTCATTTTTTTGCAATTCAAGAAAAATCATCAATACCATCTATATTATTTTTAGACCAACCAAGTCAGGTTTATTTTCCTGAAAAAGCGTATGTAGATACGAAGGAAAAACCGCATGATTTCCAAAAGGTTGAACAAATCTACAAAACCATTTTGGAAGAAATAGATTTAATAGAGCAAACTGCTGGATTTAAACCTCAGGTCATTGTTACAGACCATGTCGGTGAACTAGATATAGAAGGATATGACTTCAAAGATTATCTCCGTAAGAATTGGAGAGGTAATGATAACAAGTTTATCTAACTATAGCTAGATTGGATTTGTGGAAGTCATGCGGCGTTAGTCAATTAACTATCAAATACAAAAAAATTAAATCCTCTTAATTTTTAAGGGGATTTAATTTTTGAAATATGGAATAACTCCTTACTTTAACCTGTTTAAAGGAAAAAACTTCACCAACTTGGATCGACTTTATTCTCCCACTCTTTTTTCCTCTGTTTTCTCTCCCATTCCCAAAACTGCTGTTTTTCTTTATTAGCTGCATCCTTATATTGCTTGTAATGACTTTGACTCATTTATATAGATATCTTTGGTTTCATATTAAGTAATTTCATAGCTTCTGTAGTTGTTATTATTCTGTTTACAACTATTGCTTGAAGGTGAGAGGGGGATTGGGTTTCTTTAAATATTCTGTAGTGGAGGTAAAGGGAAGCCCTATGTAGAAAAGATATACTATAACGTATTATTCGTGTCTATTGGATTGTTATTTCTGTAGGCATTTCCATCGACCTATTAATAAGTCTTTTTCAGACGTTACCTAAATTTATGCCAGTATGTATGTTATATTTAATGGAAACCTTAGTAAGGTCAAGTTATAAGCTAAAGACTTGATTTGGTGAATAAGATTGACAATATGACGATTGTCTTCGAAAGGGAGAAAAGCGTATGGAGTTGAAGGTTTACGATAAGTCAAGCTTTAATAATGATAAGTCTGCGAACTCTTTTTATACCTATATACAAAGCCAATTTGGTGACCGAGAAGGCTATTGTCTTTATAAAGAGCCGGACTATTATACAAATGCAGATATTCTCCCGACCTTTACGATAGTTGATAAAGATTATGGTGTAATAGTAATTAAAATATATGATCATTCATCGGATTCTCTAACGGAGATTAATGATAGATTTTGGGAAATTGATGGAGTAAAACATCATAGCGAAATAATACATTTCGAAGACTATTGCTATAAATTTGAAAATGATATAAACATGCCAACAAATGAAATATACTCTCAAATAGGTTTTTCAAAATTCATAGTGTTTCCCCAGATTAGTAAAGATGATATTAAAATTAATCTAAGAAGGAAGAATGTTAATATCTTATTCGAGGATTACAGAAGTTTTGATCTAAAGAAACATTTACATCCTGAAAAAATTGATGATGAAGATTGGAACAAATTAATAAGTGTAATTCAAAAAGCTAATGTGCTAAGTAAAGATGTAGGGTTTGCGCTTGAAAAACCCTTGACTAACTTAAGAGAAGCAATTGCCTTTAATAATCAAAAGATACATCAATTTGATGATACTCAGTTAGACGCAAGCTTAACAATAACGGACGAAGCTGAAAGAATAAGAGGACTAGCTGGTACTGGTAAAACAGTAATATTGGCAATAAAAGCAGCAAGATTACATCGGAAAAATCCAGATGCTAAAATTGTATATACATTTTCCACACATAGCTTGTATAACCAAGTAAGAAGACTTGTCTCCAAATATTACAAAAAAATTACAGGCGAAGAGCCAAATGATAATTTGAAAATTCTACATGCATGGGGCGGTAAAACAACAGGTGCAGGCTTGTATTATAATACATGTTTGAAGAATAATATAGTTGCTCACAGTGTCAACGACTTAAGATCATATGAAAATCCCTTCGCAGAGGCGTGTACCAGAGCTATTCATCACAATTTGATTGAAGAGTATGATTATATCTTAATTGATGAAGCACAGGATATGCCAATAGAATTTTTTAAACTAGTAGAAAAGATTACAAAAAAACCAAGTAAAATCATTTGGGCATATGATGAATTACAAACTACAAGTAATACAAGGATACCCGATACGAAAGAATTATACGGTGTCGACGAAGCAGGTAATCCTAAGGTACCATTGAGGGAAGAGTATGATTACATTTTAAAAAAATCATATAGAAACCATCAAAATGTCCTCATGCTTGCGTTTGCATTAGGCTTTGGATTGTATTCAAATGATGGGATTACTCAGATAATCAGGGACACTGAAACTTGGAACGCGCTAGGCTTTGATGTTAAGGATAATAGATTGGTTCCCGGTGAATATACTGAGATAAATAGACCTAAGGAAAATAGCCCAAACAACATTAATGAGCATTTTACGAAATTCGAAATAGTAAACTATCTAAATGCTGAAACAAAATCTCAAGAACTGCAAAACGTTGCAAATGAAATTATTAACCTAATAAAAGAAGAAAAAGTTAATCCACATGATATTATGGTTATTGATATGGGCAATAGACCCAAAAATAACCTTACCTATATTCAAAACATCCTTTATACGGAAGGAATCCCAAGTCTTATTCCCGGACTTGTTGATGGTGCAAAAGATTTTCTTATGGATGACTTTGTAACACTCACAACAGTTAGAAGGGCAAAAGGGAATGAAGTCCCGATTGTATTTGTTGTTGGTGCAGAGAAAATTTACGAGTATCGCAATGAGTATGAGAAAAGGATTCTCCGTAATATGATCTTTATTTCAACTACTCGTTCTAAAGGATGGCTTTTTATTAGCGCATCTGGTTCACATGCTAAAGCATTTGAAGAAGAGTATGGAAAGATTGTTTCTAGTATTCCCTACTACAAGTTCCCTTTCCCAACAAAAGAAATGTTGGAAAGAATTGAAAATCTGAATATGCTTTCAGTCAATAACAAGAAAGTAGAGGAACTGCAAAATGAAGCAGAAACTCTCGCAAAGATTGTTGAAAGTGGAAATCTAGGCATGCTGGAAATGTTTTTAGATGAGAAGACGAAGCAAAAAATACTTGAAGCTTTAACCAAAAGTAAGAAGTAGGAAAAATTATGAATATTATATACCAACAAATTGTCGATGATATAGATAAATGTATTCCTCTTCTGTTGAATCTAGGGTTAATAATTAACCCTAGATTCAACAAAGAAAAGCATTGTTCCTTCAGCAATATTGCAAGCAATCGAACCGATACGGGAATAGATACAGTAACTCCGTATGTAAATAAATTCCTCAGGCACATTGATCGTGGGGAATATCTTTTTATGCTATTTGATAAAAGTTTTATACAAATAAACTATGAATTTACAGTAATTGATAGTGAGGAAAAAGCTCGAAAGGGAAAAGAGAAAGTTGTTTCGAAAGCAAACCTAAGTTATTTCCCCAACCCTAGCTTGTCAACTGAGGACGTATTGGATAGTTTACAATCCCTAGAGGACGAAGAAGAGACAAATGATTTTTTGAATTTTTACTATGAATATAAAGAAGATTATCAGTATTCGTCTAATTATATGCGTTTAGACTATGACAATAGGAAAGAGAGTTTTACTGAGTTTATTCATCCACGTTGTCACCTTCATATAGGTATGAATAATAATTTCCGATTAGGTGTGAATAGAGTTCCCTTAGTATCTGAGTTTGTAGATTATGTTCTTTATACAAACTACATCGAGAAATGGGTGGAGTTACACTCAAAAGGAATAGAAGATTTTCCAAAGTATTTAATTGAGAAAGTGAAAAATAAAGAGGTCATTAGATTAACAGATAAAGAGATTTTATTAACGTCAAACGAACTTCTTCATTATTGCACACACATTTAAGATTAGACATACAAAATCGAACAACAAGAAGTAACTTTTTGAACTTTAACAAATGTAATCATATAAAGAATAAATTTCAAAAGGAAATAACCACTCCGATGATTTGGAGTGGCTTTGTCTTTATATGCAGATGTATATTTTATGGTTAAAGTGTACTTTGTGTTTAGGTACTATACGGTGAACCGTATCACAAGTGATGGTACACAAGATTAGGAAAGAAATTGTACTTGATAGTAGCTATGTCAGCAGATTAAGACGATAGTGTTAGTTGTCCGGCGAACAAAGTATATAAAATAAAGCTTTTGTTCGCCGCTGTTTTTGTTGAACTAGCGCTTTCCGTTACTTCAAAGGATTAGCTTTAAGTATTAGTTGTCACTAGCGAAGTTTGAGTTAAAAATCCCTTGGCTCCAGGATCGATAATATAGTTTTTTACAATGACGTAAAGGACCAATAACATACTGATTCCGACCAATAGTCGGTAACGTGATTTGGTGTTATTCAATGGATCGTAACCTTCTGTTTCAATTTTTGACAAGATGCTGTTCTTCCCGGGGTCAGCGCTCTTGTCAACTAAATGCAGAGGCTTAGGCTTCCAATGTCTTCAAAAAAGCAGATACATGATCTTTAATGTAATGAATATGCCGATTATCAGCTTCCAGTTTGCTCAACATAATCCCGCCTTCAAGCGCGGCCATAAGAAAAGAGGCTGCGCCATCTTGATCGATGCTCGATTTGAATTCCCCATTCGTTATGCCCTCATGCAAGATGTTCTTGATAAATGATATAAAGTCTCGCATGCGATTCTGGGTTTTCTCGCGCAGCAATGGATGCCCATCATCGTACTCAATGGCCGCGTTCATCACGGGGCAGCCTCCCACAAATGGAGGAGAGTCAACCACATTGCTGTACAGTTCAAACATACTGATCAGTTTTTCCATAGCAGATTGCCGAGAACTGACAGCTGCTACAAATTGCTCGAATACAGTGTCGGCGGCATATTCAAAGGCTTCCATCGCAATTTCATCCTTATTGACGAAATGTTTATAGATGCCCCCTTTCTGAATTCCCGTAGCATTTATGATTTCGTTGAGAGAGACACCAGCATATCCTTGAAGGTTAAAAAGCTCGGCTGATTTGCAAATGATGTGTCTTCGGGTTTGCTCACCTTTTTTCATATCCTTCACCTCCAGTTTGCATCATTCACTGAAATAGGAGTGATGTTTCGCTGCTTCGATAATTGGAATCAATTTCGTATCGTTTTTTTTCTGAAGTTGGTAAGTAAAATGCTCGATCATTTTTTGATTAATCCCGAGTCGTGGATAGTCTTCGATGATCTGCTGGAGAAGATCCTTTGGAAAAAGATCGACCCGAAAACCTGCATCAACCATAACCCCTAAATGTACCAGAGCAATCTCAGGTTGGTTTTTTTCTGCTTCGACCGTGGCGTGCAGTTCGACTGCTTTTTGTACGATTTCCGCTTTTTCGATTGGATAACCATGTTGAACCAAGAAATGGCAAGCCGCCTCTCCGCCCTCGATTTCAAAAGTACGCTCTCTGTCTGCAAATGGTTCAGTCAAGCCCAAGTCATGCATGATGGCACCTAGATATAGCAATTCCATGTCAATGTTCAGATCATTCTTCTGAGCGATCATATATCCAAAAGCATATGTTCTCATCAAATGATTGAATAGTGTTTGGGTTGAAAGTTCCCGCACATAATGAGTGGCATCAACCGACAGCTTGCTTTCTGGAACAATAAACAGTGAAGTCATGTATTACTCTCCTTTGTGTTAGAAAAATGTGTGCTTCTATGCTAACGTAAAAAGATACCGATCGGTCTCTTTTTACGTTAGCATACTTCTATTTCGTTTTCAATAGTTGCTGCCGCTAGCATCAATATTGCCGCCATACGCGTTAACTCTCGCTTACGTAATCATAATTTTCTTGCTGCAGCCAGCTATCATGCAACCATTTCTCAGTAACTCAAACTTCGCAGCTTTAAATAGGCAGATAAGCCTTGAGATAACTTGGCAAACCGGCAATCCATTGTTGAAGTTGACTTTGGATCAGTTTTGTAAGCTTCTTGTTAGCCTTTGTGGTTACTTCATTGATCAATTCAGAAGTTATTGCAAGGCTACCACCCAATATAAGGCGCTAACTTCATCGCAAAGCAAATAAAACAAACCTCCGAGTGTACGGTGGTAGATACTTTGTCGATGAAGCTATGCAAGCAGAATGTATCTGGAAAATACGATTGTCGTATGACTGACGAGCAGATTGTATGAAAGTCTTTGAAACTCCTTTTGCAAGCTTAACAAGGATTTAGCGCACTTAAAGAAGACTCCAGAATCGATGATCACACCAGCATTTCTTCCATCCCAAGACCCTCCCGGATTTGATCGGAAACAGTTTCATGAGGTGGCTCAATGCAGAAGCATTATATTTATATTGCAGTCATCAAACATCTATCTGGTCTTACTGTTACATGCTATGCGGTGAGCCGTATCATAAGTAACGGCAAGTATTTACAAGCATTAACAAAGTAGTTGCCTTGAACTAAAGTTCGTAATGATTAGATTTATATATTTAACTGGGTGGGTATGTTTAAAGGTATTAACTTTGTTTAATAATATTGGCGGTGTCAGTAATCGCGGCTGGGCACGGCATCTCGTCCAAGCACTTATATAAATTAAAAGTGAATACTGATTGATGGAGGAATCGATATGACGCCCAACTCGGAAAGCAAAGAGTTAGTAATAACGCGTGAGATTCATGCGCCACGCGAACTTGTATTCCAAGTATGGACTGAAGCAGAGCACCTGAAGCACTGGTGGGGGCCGAAAGGGTTTGAAATAAGTGTAAAGCATCTCGATTTTCGTGAGGGCGGATTTTTCCACTACAGTATGCAAGCTCCTGGTGGCAGTCAAATGTGGGGTAAATTTGTGTACCAGGAGATCAAGGCTCCCGAGAAGATTGTCTGGATCAACTGCTTTTCGGATGAGGCAGGAAACATTGTCAGGTCTCCATTCAGTGACTTGATCCCGCTCGAAATCCGAAATAAGGTAACGATGATCGATAATAATGGTACAACCCAAATAACCCTTTGCAGCCGACCGATCAATGCTACTGAAGAAGAGCGCAACTTCTTTGAGGGGATGTTCGATTCCATGAAGCAGGGCTTCGGGGGGACCTTTGATCAGCTTGAACAATATTTGTCGGAGGGGAGAAATAAAACTAGCTAAAGCGTCCAATCGGACGTCTTTTTTTTGTCCAAAGTTTAAGACTCAATGAGACTATTGCCCCTCTATTTTTGAGAATATCCTGATCTGATGCCGTTACCCGCTGTTTGAATATTAGCGGGTGCGGCATTTCTATTGTCCTAATATACCGAGAGTGATAATCGTTATCAATAATGGTAAAATAAACGAGAGCCCTCATCTGCTTCTGATCAAGAAGCTGCACAGGATGTACAACGATCGATCTTACGTATTACTGGCAAACGACTATTGAAATGAGGTATGCAACGTGAAAATCGATGTTAATCAGTTAGCGGAGCATTTGGCACACATTCCTTTTCAAGTAGAAGGAGTATATCGATATGCGAAAAATCCAGGTGTACCTTACGCTGAATATACAGATTCTTTTCCGGGGTTTGTGTTTCCACTTAAAGGGAAGGTACAATTTCAATTTAATGGAACGCCTTATATCTTTTCGCCAGGAAAAGTTGTGCATGGCGGTGCAAGAATGAAACTAGCTCAAAAAATGTTCGGTAACACAAACTGGGAATATATCCTTGTTTTATACCGGATATATAACTCAGAACTAGAAGAGACAAGCTTTTCCCATCAGCATTTTGAATTATCAACGGGTCAATCTCCTCGTCTGATTGAATTAATTATGCGCCTTTGGCATGTGTATAATCAGCCTGGTGGCATTTCGATGTTTCAGACCGAAATGCTGTTTCGTGATGTACTGAATGAAACCTTATTATGTGTTGTGAATAGGCAGAATAGCTGTGAATCACAAACTTTGTTCGAACGGGTATCTCATTATATTCATGAATACTATGATCAAAGCCTTACAATAGCATCGCTTGCAGAACAATATAACGTGAATCGAAATCGACTGTCTTATGTATTTAGAAGACACGCAGGTATGGGACCAGCGGAATACATATTAAAACATCGTATAAACGTGGCGCAAGAGATGCTATTTACAAGTGATGCGTCTGTACAACAAATTGCGCAAACGGTTGGAATTGCTGACCCGTTTTATTTTAGTAGAGTGTTCAAGAAACAACATGGTATCTCTCCTACTGAATATCGAGAGAAGTTCATCAATAATCCATGCTAATTTCAACAGGCATCCATTCTCATCTGAAAATTCCTTTTCTATACTAATGGCAAACGAAAGATAACATGATGTTGGAGGAATTTTCGTATGCAAAAAATGAAAGGCCTGCTAATCTCCATCCTATTAGTAGCAGGCATACTGGCAGGTTGTAATGAAACACCTGCTGAAAATAAAGGATCAACGACAGAAGGCGCATCTACAACAGCAGGTAAGGTAGATACAACTGAATGGCCAAGAACATTTAAGGATGCCTTAGGTAAAGAAATTGTTATTGAGAAAAAACCAGAGAATATTGCTTCATTATGGTATTTTTATCCTGAAATACTAGTTGCATTAGGTGAGTCGCCTGCTGCTTCTACTGAAAAAGAGTATCTATCTTCTTTAACCTATTTAAAAGGAAAGCTGGATTCTGCTGATGAATTAGGAGAAAAATTATCACCTAATATTGAAAAAATCCTATCGATAGAGCCTGACATTATTTTAGCAACTGAGAATCATGAAAAAATGTATGATTCACTAGGAAAGATTGCGCCAGTCATTACGTTAAAATCCAAGGACATCTATGACGATTGGCAATATGGACTCCGTACAGTAGCCGAGATTATTGGAAAAGAAGATGAAGCGGAAAAAGTCATTGAAAAAATGATGAAAGAAATTACAACTGGGCGCGAAGCATTAAAGTCGATTGAAGGAGAGTCAGTAGCTCTTATATTGTCGTGGGATGGAAAAACGTTTAATGTCCTAGGTGAAGGAAATCCGGTCTATATACTTGCGTTTGATAAAGAGAAGGGACTGGGACTTACACCAGACCATATATTTAAAGGTACGACTAATAAATTTACTACGTTTGAAGGAATATCAACTGTTGAAGCAGACCATATTTTCCTTATCGGTGACATTACCAAAAAGGAAAAATTAATGAATGACTTAAAACAAAGCAATGTGTGGAATAATCTCAATGCCGTTAAGAAAGGAAATGTTCATTTAATGGATACGTCCGCTATTACTGGTGGCCCATTAGCTATCGAATATGCTTTACAAAATATAACAAGTGCCTTGCGTAAGCTCTAAAAAGTCGAGAAAAATGAGGAGGGATTCACATGCATTACCAAGCTATTAATCTTAATGAGAAGCTATCTACATTCAACGATCTCTGGTCTCCGAAAGTCGTTGCTGAAATAAATGACTATCAATTTAAGCTCATTAAGATTGCTGGGGATTTTATGTGGCACGGGCATCAAGGGACGGATAAGGTATTTATTGTGCTCGAAGGTGAGATGTTCATTGCTTTTCGTGATGGCCAAGTGAAAATTTCCAAGGGTGAGATGTTTATTGTCCCGGGGGGAGCCGATCATAAGCCTTTCGCCGAAAAGGAATGCCATATCATGCTGGTGGAGCCTAGAGGCGTAATAAACACTGGCGGTACTGAGTCCGAATGAACAGCAGCCAATGCGAAAACTCTATTCATAGACACACAGCTAAAACTACTTTTGCTGGTATGAGATGTTCTGTGGCAGCTCCTTCTTACTTTTCGCCGATAGATCCGTTAAGGTGAGCCTTATCATATGTCAGATAAACTAAAGGGAGAACGGCCATATGGCGTTCTCCCTTTTGCTATTAAGCTTTAGCCCACCTCAGCCAGAGGCATACAATTCCAACAAAGTTTCCCATTCTCATAGTATGATTATATTGAGCTAAGATCGAACACGCAAAAAGGCGGGAGACAATGAACGAATTACAAAAAGAAGCGCTGGAAGAGATGAAAACGGCGATTCATAAATGGTTTGACGAACAGGAAACTCGAAAGAACGCAGGAGAAGTGGTCTTACGCACCACGCTGCAAGTAGGCATCTTTAACTTTGTCCAGCTGGATTATCGACCGGGCAGGACTAGGGTTGAAACTTCGAAGTCTGCGGGGAGTGCCGCAGGCAAAAAGTCGATGAAAGCCTCACCCTTTACGCGGGAGCAGATATTGTATGAGGTTCAGCCCCTGCTGGTGGAAATCGTAAGGGAGAGGCTGGACAAGCTGGAAACGTCGCCGTTGATCAACTACCGTTTTACCTTCCAAGGAACCTTCGCAACGGTGGACGGGCTGGTGGAATTAACGGTGCTGGAAACTGAATATGAAGAGAAAAAGCGGCAGCTTCTGGAGCGAATTCAGTCCTATATCGAGGAAAAGCTGGAGAAGGGCTCTAACCCGACAAACAGGCTGGAAACCTTCTTTTTGGCGCGTCATCTGCTGGATCCGCATTTGTTCCCCGAACCGGAAGCAGCAAAGACGATAGCTTTATTTGACCGGATTCAGGAGTTGAATAAAGGACAGGTTGAGGCTCTCGCGGAGCATCGAAGAGATATCATTTGGGCTTTGACCGACTGGGTCGAGAATGTATTTTTGCCGCGTTACTATGATGTCACCCGTTCCGAATACAGGAACAATGAGTATATGATCAAGCCGGATGCTGTTCTCGAGAATAAGGATGAGCCGAATCAGCCTATCGACCTTCTGTTGTACGGAGCGGTAATGATTATTCGTTACGGGCCGGACTTCAACAAAAATATGGGCCAGACTTTTCTGGAGCTGGCGAAGCAGCTTGGCAGCGGTAAAGCCGCGCGTATGCTGAAGGAGGGCAGTGACAGCTTCTCGCAAGAAGACGTCCATTTGCGCCATGAATTGGTCGAATGCAAAGCTAACGATGTTTTTTCCCTTTTCACAATCGTTATTCGCAAGGAAGAAGCCGGGGCGTATGAACGGGCGATTTCGTTTATTCTCTCCCTGCTCCGAAAGGACTTCCCGAAAAGCTACAAAATCAAGTTAAAATCCAGCGTGAAGGAGTATTTGCCCATCAAGGGGCTAGCCAAATCGGACACGCACCGTTTTTTTGCGAATGCTCTGGCTTATTCCGAGCTGCATCCTTTATTGGAGGAATACGCTCGTGAGGCGATGGAAGAGTATGAATGGTACGAGGATACAGATAGCGAAAGAAGCGTAATGCCGGGCAGTTATGCTGTGTTCGGGCTGGGGCTTTCGGCTGAGCGGTATTTTCCGCTTGTTGAAGCTTACATGGACCTTGTAGATGATGAGCATCAGCTGGTGCATGACAAGTTTACAGCCGTTTTTGCCGAAACCTATGGCATAACGGAACGCTCGACTCCCACCTTGATCGCCTGCCTGCTGCGCTCCCACGACTCGCTAAAGCTGAAGATTCAGCCGGAGCTGGAAAGCGATGACAAGCTGTCGCTATTCGTACAGCAAATAGAGACGCTGTCGGATGACGAGGTCGAGCGGGTACTGTACCCGATCTGGGGCAAGGTTGAGAAGCTGGCTGCATTGGCTCGCAAGGCGCAGGGGCCGCGCAAGGAGCTGATAATTCGTCTGCAAAAGGCGGCAGGTATAGCCTGATGGTGGCTCGGTGAAAGCGGCATTGATAAGTATGCTTTTGAGTGAAACGATCTTATTTTCATAATTACGCTTATAAGAAAGTGGGAGAAGAACATGTACATAAGCAAATGGTGGGGAGATTTAATTGGCGGTTCTGATGATTCGCTGGCATTAGTAGACTATTTGGAACAATTGGACTCAACGAATGTGACGCTCAATCAGATTTTAAAGGACTTGGGTCTGGATGTTCTGCTTTCCGAGGGAGACTTGAAAAGCGGCGGAAGTATTGGATTTGATATAAAAAATGCGAACGGCACGTTTCGAGCAGAACTTGATATTGCCTGCTCAGCTCTAATCGATCTTTCAGCCATTGTGTTGGAGTCTCAAAAATCAGGTTATGTCGATTTGCATGATTTGGATGAGGATAGGCAGCCGCGCAAACTTTATATAGATGCCTCCGAAGAAAAAAGGAACCTGCTTCGGGATGAATTGTACAAGTTTTCCCGTGATCCGCTGGCTTACGAATTAGCCGAGCTTGTTCCGGCCGATGATATGAGAGAGCTTGCGGAAAAGGCAAAAATGATCGCAGATGAGCTGGCACCGTTAAGCTGAGCCTTAAATAAGGGCAAGTTTTTGTTTTGGGTGGGCATAATAGATTCATTGTCTGTGAAAGGAAGGAGCTGCACGACAGGAAAATGGATCATCCCTATGTAATCTTACCTGAAGAACTAGCTCCCAATGGTATAGAGCATTGTGAAATTTGCGAACTATCCAAGCAGCGGAATCGTGTCATCTGGGGTGAAGGAAATCCGAAGGCTCCACTTATGATGGTTCTGGATAATCCCGGAGCCCGGGAGGATCGGGAAGGAAATTCGTTTCTATGCGGTACCCGAGAAACACTCCAATTCGGCATGAGAGAGGCGGGGATAGATGTAAACGATGTTTATGTCACCTATTTGCTAAAATGCCGACCGATGCGTGCCTACAATAAACCCGAGGCTAGAGCGGCGTGTCTCCCTCATCTACAGCTGCAGCTCTTTCAGAAGCAGCCGCTTGTATTATTTGGATTTGGTAATGTCGTAGCGGAAGCAATATTCACAGAAAAGGAGAGCATCAGTGTCAAGGAATTACGAGGCAGCTGGTATGAGTTTCAGGGTACACCCGTCAGCTTCACCTATCATCCGCTTGCAGTAAGAAGACGACCTAATCTACTTAGGTTCTTCGTAGAAGATTTGAAAGCTTTGAAGGAGAAGTGGAAGGAGATTCAACACGGCAGGATATAGATTGACGAATTGCCGTATCACAAGTAAAGGAAGGTTTTTACCGTTGTATTCAAAAAGGCCCCATAGTAGCAAGGGGCCTTAGCGTTGTTTATTCACATTACTGCTTTTTGGAACCAAACGTGCCTACTTCGTCTTCGTCGTATCAGAAGTTCTCTAAAACAATTTTTCCAATGGTCCGTCCAGATTCCAACTTCTCATGCGCGAAACGTAGGTTTGCTGCATTGATAGGCTCCAGTCGTTCGGTCAGCGTAGTCTTAATTTTTCCATCATCGATTAAGTCGGCCAGCTCATTCAACAATTCATGTTGTTTGATCATGTCATTGGTTTGAAGCAAGGACCGTGTAAACATGAACTCCCATACAAACGTTACACTTTTAGAAAACAGCAAGTCCATTTTCAAGCTCCCTGCCCAGGTAGCCTTATTTGCAGGAACGATAGCGCAAATTTTACCTTGGGGGACAATGACTTCCGCCATATTTTCAAGATGTTGAACAGTATCATTCAAGCAAAGGATATAATCTACGGTGTCAATACCAACTTCCTTGAGTTGAGGGAGAAAAGGGTTGTTGTGGTTTATGATAAAATCCGCACCGAGACCTCTAGCCCATTGAATTGATTCTGGACGTGAAGCAGTACCGATGACGGTCAAACCTGCTAATTTTGCAAGTTGAATAGCAATCGATCCTACTCCTCCAGCTGCACCGATAATCAGTATGGTTTTGTTTTTACCTGAATTTACGTTAATTCCTAAACGATCAAAAAGGCCCTCCCATGCAGTTATCGAGGTTAGCGGTAAAGCGGCAGCGGCAGCGAAATCCAAACTTCTCGGCATATTTCCCACAATTCGTTCATCAACCAAGTGAAATTCACTGTTACTGCCTGGTCGAGACACACTGCCTGCATAATAGACCTTGTCCCCGGGTTTAAATATTTGGCAGTCAGGGCCGACTTGTTCTACGATTCCAGCGGTATCCCAACCAAGAATTTTCGGTGAATCGGCTTCGTAGTTATGACTTTCGCGGACGCCTACGTCTGCAGGGTTGACGGAGATTGCTTTTACACGTACAAGCAAATCGCGGCCTGTAGGTTCCGGTTTATCCAAGTGCAGATCAACAAGGCTTTCCGGATTGGATATAGGGAGGTACTGGTAAGCACCGACAGCTTTCATCTTTTGGTGAGTATTCATGTGTATTCATCCTTTCTCAATAGGAAATGTTGTACAGTTGCATTGTAAATCGATTCAATTACTTTAAGTAAGTACGCATATTTTTATGGTATAGTATTAAAAATCAAACCATTGGGGGATAAGCTGATGGGAGACCGAAGAAATAAATATGGAGTGAGTCCGGATATGCAAGCATGTCCGGTTGAAACAACGCTGGATGTTATAGGTGGAAAGTGGAAGGGGATCATTCTCTATCAGCTCCTGAACGGAACGAGAAGATTCAATGAATTCAGGCGCCTCAATCCGGGAATCACGCAGTTTATGCTCACCTTGCAGTTAAGAGAGCTTGAACGGGATGGCATCATTCATCGTGAAATATATAAAGAGGTTCCTCCAAGAGTGGAATACTCCCTTACTGATTTCGGAAGGACTCTGGAACCGGTCATTATGTCAATGAAAGTATGGGGCGAGTCTTATAAAATGCGGCTTAATGAAAATCCAACGATACAAGAGGAAGAAAGTTAAAGGCAAGCTAAGCAGTAACCTAAGCAGTGGAGCGGGAAGGTTTGAGTAAATGTTCAGGGAGGGAATAGTTTAGTAAATAGATAGAATATTAAAGTGGGGAACATGATGAAAGCGATCTTAATCGACGATGAAGAGTTAGCATTAAATTATTTGGAGCATCAGTTATTAAATATCGGCGATTTTGAAATTGTTGGCAAGTTTACAGATCCGATGATCGGCAAACGAGAGATTGAAAAAAATGAGATTGATATTGTCTTTTTGGATATTCAAATACCAAAGCTAAACGGTATCGAGTTGGCCGAACAGCTTTTGGAAGTGAAACCTCAATTACAAATAGTTTTCGTCACCGCATATGAGAGATATGCAATTAAAGCATTTGAGCTGAACGCCCTTGACTATGTCTTAAAACCTGTTGGCAAGCAACGTCTGCAAAATACAATGAAACGAATTCAATCGATGATGGAGGAACATACGACCTTCTCCCTTCAGAAATCGGAGAATTTACAAATGAGTCTGTTTCAACAAGTAACGATTGTAGACGGAGGCCAGGAAATCCCACTTCGTTGGCGAACTGCCAAGGTGCAGCAGTTGTTCTTATATTTGGTTCAACACAGGGGAACAGCGGTTAATAAAACGGCGATCATTGAGTTGCTCTGGCCAGAGCTTGAACCGGAAAAAGCCTATCATCAATTGTATACGGCTATCTATCATATTCGCAAAACATTGGCACCAATTAGTAAATATTTCCAAATCAACAATACATCAGAAGGGTATAAGGTAAGACTAGAACAAACCATCTTGGATGTGGATCAGTTTGAGAGGTTTTTTCGTTCAGACTTATCCTTATCTGCGGAGACGATTGGTGAGTATGAACAAGCCATAGCTTTGTATAAAGGAGATTATTTGCAAGAGCATCATTACATATGGGCAGAAAGCGAGCGTCAAAGATTACAACTGCAATGGGTGCAAACCGCCGTGAAAATGGTGGATTGGTATTACGCCAATGGTGAATGGGACAAAGCCATTACGCTATGTTTGGACATTTGTCAGCGTAATCCGCTCGAGGAAGAAGCTTATTTTTTCCTTATGAAAATATTTGCTGACATGGGAAGGCACTCCTCGGTTCACAAGCAATATGATCAATTAACGAGTGTGTTGTGGAACGAATTGCAAGAACAGCCTAATCCGGCTATTACAGAATGGTATCAACTTTGGAAGCAGAAAAATAAGGAATAAACCAAGTGGCTTATTCCTTATTTTGGGATTCTGAAAGTGACGATCGTGCCTTGTTCAGGTGAGCTGTCAATCATTAATCCCTGGTTATATAGTTGTTTTAGTCGCCGTTCAATATTTCGCAGGCCTACGCTTGCTCTTTTTTTGCCATGCCTTGTTTGGCTGAAAAGATGATTCATATCTTCCTCTGTTATCCCTTCGCCATCGTCTTGGATCGAAACTTCGAAATACTCCTCTTTGTCTTTGATGTGAATCCAGAGTGTTCCCCCATTTGTGCGTTGCATTAAGCCGTGTTTGATTGCATTTTCGACTAGCGGTTGTATGGATAAGGGTGGTAAGCAAAAATCGAGATCAGGGTCCAGATCCCATTCCACTTGCAATCGATCGCCAAATCGTTGCTTCTCGATATACAAATAAGATCGAACAAGATCAAGTTCATCGTGAAGCGAAATAACGGGTTCAGAATTATGAAAGTCGAAGCTCAAACGCAAATAGTTGCTAAACTCTTCAAGCAGTGCCTGCATTTTCGTGAAGTCCTCGAGTCCCAAGGCGGCAATTGAGTTTAATGCGTTAAATAAAAAATGAGGTTCAATTTGTGATTGTAACCATGCTCCTTCCATACGCAAACGTTCATCGAAGGATATTTTAAACTCTGTTAAGGCTTTTACTCTCGCCTTTAATTCCCAAGCATCGACGGGTTTCTTAACATAGTCGTTCGCGCCTGCTTGAAAGCCGGCTACAATATCCTGGGAACGATTGCGCGCGGTCAAGAGCAGGACAGGCAGTTCTAAAACAGAGAATCGTTCCCGGATGATGCGTGTTAGTTCATAGCCGGATACATGAGGCATCATGACATCTGAGATGACCAGATCCACCGGTTTGCGTTCCAGTATGGACAGGGCTTGCTGAGCGCTGGTTGCCGTACTTACTTCATATTGATCTGATTCAAGCATTTTGCGAAGGATGTTCAGGTTAATACTGTCGTCATCCACAACGATAATTTTTGCTTTTCTATTCATAGAAGAAACCGTTTCTGTCGGCGCAGCGATTCGATCAGTCGTTGCAGCGGCCATTTCTAGCGAAGTCTGCATCCATGTCTGAGCGCTGCTTTCTTCTATTGGAACGGAATCAGTAGCTAGTGGGAGTGTAAAAGTAAAGGCAGAGCCTTTTCCCAGGGTGGACTGAACCGATAGAGTACCGCCGTGCAGCTCAACCAACTGTTTGGAAATATGTAAGCCAAGCCCGAATCCGCCACTTGCTCTGATTGAATTCAGTTCCGCTTGTTCGTAAGGTTGAAAAATGGTTTGCAGAGCCTTTTCCTCGATGCCAACCCCAGTATCCTCTACTTGGATATGCGCAAATCCGTTAGACGTTGTCGCGCGAATCGTGATGGTTCCTTCATCTGTAAATTTAATCGCATTATGCACCAAATTAAAAAGAATTTGAATCAGCCGGTTTTCATCTCCCCGAACAGAAGGAAACGAATCGTCTATATCCACTTTTAAAGCAATCGGTTTTCCGTCCAGCATCAGTTTCGCCATATCGAAAACACCAGCGAAGATTGACTGCAGGTTTAATTTTTTCTCATGAAGGCGAATGGTGTTCTCCTTTAATCGGGTTACGTCCAGCAAATCATCTAGCATGAGCGTTAGACGCCTGCTGACATGCAGGAGAATATCCAGACGCTTTTTGTGTTCTTCATGTAGGGGCGTATTTGTATCCTCGATAATGGCTTGTGTGATATTGATGATGCCATGTAATGGGTTTCTCAGTTCATGAGAAGTATTCACCAAAAACTCGTCCTTGCGCTTATCCTCTTGCTGTAATTTCTCAGCAAGATGCTTCGTTTCGGTCGTTGCCCGGAAAAATCGTCTAAACCAATATGCCGCAAAAGCAAGTACGGCAAAGATCAGATCGAAGGGGTAGTGAACAAATTCTATGCCTTTTATGGCATAAGTAATCGTCCAGATCACATTCACCCCTACAAACAAGCAAGCTAGCAGGAGAAATATAATGTCTTCCTTGTCCCGAATGGCTTTCCAGAGTATGTAGGCAGAAATAATGACGGATAGGAGCATCACGACAGAGAGCATTCTGCTCACCGCTAGGATAGTTCCAGCAGGTACGAAGAGGATGAACATGGCGTATAAGCTGCACAAGCCACCGAACCCTTGTAAAATCCTTCTGTTTAGATAAGCAGGAAGCAGATGATGAAACAAGGCAGGTATGAAGGCGACCGCACCAACATAGACGAGATACGTCAACTTAACTGTCCAATCATAGTCGAACTGCAACCAGACAAATAGTAACTTGTCATCGGCTGTTACCACAGTCAATATTCCACAAATCATGACCAAAGAGAAATATACCAAGCCTTTATTTCTGGCACCCAAGAAGTACAGGAGCAAGGCATATAAGCTATGGATCAGAAACACGACGAGTAATAATAGCTGCAAACTGATGGAGAGGATCGTCCGCATCTGTACAGCTTCTATCGTACCGAAGCGAATGGGTTTTGTGATTCCCCCTGCTCCGGCATCATTGGAAACATGGATAAGCAACTCTATTTGGCCTTGTTCTGGTGTCAGTTTGACAGTATACGGAATATTGCGTGCTTGATGCTCTATGAAGCTGGTTGCCGGTTGTCCCACCTGGGAGACTAATTTCCCATTGGCATAGACGGCCGAGGCAGTTCGAAGCTCATTGATCCTGAAACCAAGTGTCTGTTCCTGTTCCGGATCAAGCAAGATGCGTAGTCGATATGTGCCGAAGTGGAAGGAGTCCGGTATCCCCTGCTCATCAACAAATGCCTCATCCCACCGCTTGGGCACTTGGAGGTATGTCTGTCCCTCAGGTTTCTTCAGGCCGTTTCCCTCTATGAACTGAGAAGGGAAGAACTCCCACTCCCCATCCAACCGTAATGTTTGGTATCCCGAGAATTCCCACCCACGTAAATCAAGCACCCCTTGTACAGCGACTGGTTTTTCCGCGTAGTCAAAGGTGGTAAGAAAACTCATCCAGAGTAAGCGAACGGCTGTTACCACTAGTAGAGCAATAACGATCATTTTCGTCCATTTCCAGGCGACTGTTTTCATATCAATGATTACCCTCAATGAATAGTAGTAAGAAGATTGTTAGTTCCCAAATCCGAAAAATATCATTTTTCTCATAATGAATACTCTTCGACAAGATTGTCAGGACACCTCTTATAAAGAATATATCAGGGTAGAATTAGGAACGTTGTAGAGGTTATGTAGAGGTGGCCCTGTTAAGATGACATATTGGATGAGGTCTATTGAGAAATAGATAGTTTCAACAAAATATCCAGAATCCGAGGGGAGAGGAAGAAAGGGCTATAAAAAATTGCGAAGCTACGAAATTGGTGGAAGCGTCTCACTTGCGCTCATGCTTTTGTTGGCGCTAGTGCAAGCAGAAGGTGTGCAGGCTGTTGAGCCAATTAAGTGGTTACGTACAAGTTTGATACGTTTAGTAATGGTTATGGATGAGGGGTAAAATTTCCTAATTTAAAATAGGGAATCCAAAGGATTAGGAGCACTAGTTTGAGTTCTTTACTTATTCTATTGAAGAGTCCGATGCTTTGAGGAAAGGCGGTAAGCCCTATCAGCTTTCTGTCAGTTGAATACTGCAGCTTATGTGCCCCTGACATATGACATAGCAGATGAAAAAGTGAAAGTGAGGGGGCGATTCATATTGAGAGCATCGGAAGCGTAACACAAATCAAATCTCAGAAAGGAATGGATCTGCATGCTGAGCAACGGTATTAATCTACGGAAAATAGGGATGGTTTTCCTGATTTTTTCTCTTGTCTTCACCGGCATGGGGGCAAGCTTAGGAACACCCGTCAGCTATGCTGCTGAAGAAGAGACCTATTACGTCTCTAGCAGTGGCGATGACACCACAGGTGATGGAACCCGAGATCTTCCTTTTGCTACATTGTATACAGCCTATCAAAAGATTGGTAGCGCGGGGACTATATACGTTCTGGACAAGATCAACTTATTGGCCAGCACTACAAAAAAGTTCGATAAGAACAAGGTTGTTACGATCACCACGGCTCCTGAAGTCGGGGAGACTGCTGTGATTCAGCGTGACCCGGCTGGAGATGGCACTCTTTTAGATCTTAATCTGGGCCAGCTTACATTAAAAAATATTATTATTGACGGCAGCTACCAAGGGGGGAAAATGGCCCAAGGTAGAATTATTAACGTCTATGATGCAAAACTGATCATTGAAGAAGGCACTGTTTTACAGAATAGTTATTCAAACTTTCCGGGAAGCGCAATCTATCTCGGTCAGAGTACAGCGGTCTTACAAATGACTGGTGGAGTAATTACAGGCAATAAGAATAATAGTACAGGTGCGGTCTATCTTGGTGCTGGTACATTCAATATGACCGGTGGCCAAATCACTAACAATAGTGGCGGAGGAGTTGATCTCCAGGCGGGGAAATTCGCTCTTTCCGGCGATGCCACTATTACGGGGAATACAATAGTAGTTTCGGGCCAACCAAAAGCACGAAACGTTAATCTGCAAGGCAATACACTTCTTACGCTAAGCGGTGAGTTTACCGGAAAAGCGGGTATTACCGCGCAAAGCCGTATGACTGCTGGAAGCAAGTTTGGACAAGCCGACGCGGGCGATCTAGCGGGGCTGGAGAATCTGATTGCGGACGACAGTCCTCTTTTTGCAGTTTACGGTGCAAGTAATGATTTGTTGTGGAAAGCGCTACCGACAGTAACGTTTGAACAACCGTCCGGAGACAAGGTGTCCACTGGGAAACCGGAGTTCAAAGGAACGTCAACAGCGGGATCTAAGGTGACCGTTGAGATTAAAGACAAAGCTGGCATTGTAGTAGATACTCCAACAGTAACAGTTGATGCAGAAGGCAACTGGATATTTACACCAACCCGAGATTTGGAAGACGGTGAATACACAGTTGAGGTAACAGCTACGACAGACGAGGGCAAGTCAGCCAAAGCAACAAAGTCTATTACCGTAGATACAACACCAACCGAACCTGTTGTCGACAAATCGAAGCTGCAAGCAAAATCGGAAGAAATCAAGTCCGAGAACCTGAAGGCAGACGATTACACAAGCGAAAGCTGGGGAGAACTGCAAAACGCATTGCAAAAAGCGGATGCGGTTCTGGCATATCCAAATGCTACCCAACAAGAAGTAGACGAAGCGCTCTTGGCATTAACAAAGGCCAGAGAAGGCTTGGAAAAACCAGGCGTACCTACGCAAGGGCCAGGTGGGGTGAGTGAAGGCTTACTCTCTTGGGTTGATGTAGAACGCAGTGCTGTGCTTTCGGGAAACCAAATCGACCAATTAACAGACTTGGCAGATGGCGGAGTATGGATGCCTAGCGGTGCTACTTCCAATGATAATGTGCCTAACGCTCTGAATTTTAACAGCGGAATCCAAATTGACTCAAATAAAGGGTATTATACTCGCTCTTCCATTGATTTTAATAATAATGCTGCTACGGATCGGGAAATATTCTCTGTCCAGGCAAGTGACAAATATAGCGGATTTCCATGGGAGTTTGGAGGAAAACATACAGCTGCAGTTGTTTATGGAGCTAATAATGGAAAATCCATAAGTTCATATTTCGGTAGAAACGAAGGTAGCTTGAGCGCAGACGTCGGTGATTACCAATTAAAAAATGGAGCGATGTTAAACATCTGGAGTGCACCAAATGATTGGGCACTTTCGCTAAACGGAAAAGTATTACAGACGACAAACAGTAATACTCCCAACTTTGCATCTCCGATAACAAGCGGAAATAAACCTTATTATTTTGGTGCAGGTCATATGAGTCGCTTTTACGGGAAGATGTCTGAAACGATCCTTTATAACCGTAAATTGACTGATGAAGACCGAAACAAAGTCAACAGTTACCTTGCTTTAAAATACGGATTGACATTGAAAGATGAAAATAATGCTCCGATTGATTATGTGGCTAGCAATGGCTCAACAATGTGGAAAGCTAGCAACAACACTGGCTACGGCAACCGCATCACAGGGATCGGTCGTGATGAAGCAGGTGCTTTGTATCAAAAGCAATCGAAATCTCAGGTTGACGGTGCCAATGTCACGCTTGCAATAGGCAATGTGATTCAAGAGACGAATGCCCAGAATACCAAGACGATTGCTGAAGATAAATCATTCTTTGTTTTTAGCGATAACGGTGGAGACGTTACATTCGGGACTCCAATCACAAAAGATACAGAAAGTCTAAAACGTATTGGACGCACCTATAAAGTAGAGAAAACGAATTGGCAAGATACAGACATTACGCTGCACGTAGACAAAGTAGCAGGTGCTTCCGGGTGGCCTTTGTATCTTGTTGTTAGTGAGGATGAGCAATTCGATCAAAACGATGCATTCTATCCACTAACAGATGGCACAGCAACACTTAATAGTGCTGAATTTGCTAATGGCCATTATTTTACGATTGCCGCAACTGTACCCGTACCAACAGCTGCTACAATTGAGGAAACAGTAGCGGATGGCAATAAAATAACGGTGACGTTTGATCGAGGAGTAGAGTTAACCGATTTAACTGGATTTACAATCACAGTTGATGGTACAGCTGTAGAAAACGGTGGTCTCACTTTCAAAGTTGACGAAAACGATTCTACAAAGCTAGTGATCACCTTGCCAGCAGGTACGAATGTTTCCGATAAAGCAGTAAACATTTCTTATGATGGCTTGGGGAACTTAAAAGGTACAAACGGTGTTCCAGTAGATCCATTTAACAAAAATGTTGAGGATTCTGGGGCGACAATTACAATTACTGAACCAAGTGCCAATCCGGTCACTGTAACGAAGCCAGTGTTCAAAGGAACGTCAACAGCGGGATCTAAGGTGACCGTTGAGATTAAAGACAAAGCTGGCAATGTAGTAGATACTCCAACGGTAACAGTTGATGCAGAAGGCAACTGGGCGTTTACACCTACCCAAGATTTAAAAGATGGTGAATACACCGTTGAGGTAACAGCGACGACAATAGACGGCAAGTCAGCCAAGGCGACAAAGTCTATTACCGTAGATACAACACCAACCGAACCTGTCGTTGATAAATCGAAGCTGCAAGCCAAAGCAGATGAAATCAAGGCAGAGAACTTGACAGAAGAAGAGTACACAAGCGCGAGCTGGGCAGAACTGAAACAGGCGTTGGAAAAAGCGAATGCAGTGCTGGCTGATCCAAATGCAACCCAGCAAGAAGTAGACGAAGCGCTGGCGGCACTGACAAAGGCGAGAGACGGTTTGAAAAAACCAGACGAGCCTACGCCTGCTGTCGACAAAACCAAGCTGCAAGCCAAAGCAGATGAAATCAAGGCTGAGAACTTGCAGGAAGAAGAGTACACAAGCGCGAGCTGGGCAGAACTGAAACAGGCGTTGGAAAAAGCGAATGCAGTGCTGGCTGATCCAAATGCAACCCAGCAAGAAGTAGACGAAGCGCTGGCGGCACTGACAAAGGCGAGAGACGGTTTGAAAAAACCAGACGAGCCTACGCCTACCGTCGACAAAACGAAGCTACAAGCCAAAGCGGATGAAATCAAGGCTGAGAATTTGAAAGAAGAAGAGTACACAAGCGCGAGCTGGGCAGAACTGAAACAGGCATTGGAAAAAGCGGATGCAGTGCTGGCTGATCCAAATGCAACCCAGCAAGAAGTAGACGAAGCGCTCTCGGCATTGAAAAAGGCCAGAGAAGGTTTGAAAAAACCAAGCGTGCCTACGCCTACACCAACACCTACAGTCGACAAATCGAAATTGCAAGCAAAAGCGGACGAAATCCAATCCGAGAATCTTACGGGTGAAGACTACACAAGCGAGAGCTGGGAAGAACTGCAAAAAGCTTTGAGAAAAGCGGATGCAATACTGGCTGATCCAAATGCAACTCAAGAAGAAGTAGACAAAGCGCTCTCGGCATTGAAAAAGGCTAGAGAAGGGTTGAAAAAACCAGACGAGCCAACGCCAACGCCTACAGTCGACAAATCAAAGCTGCAAGCAAGAGTAGATGAAATCGACGATGAAGATTTGGATGAAGATGACTATACATCTTCAAGTTGGAGAAAGCTCGAAAAAGCATTGAAGCGAGCAAATGACGTACTGGAAGATCCTGACGCAACCCAAGACGAAGTAGACGAAGCACTGGCTGAGCTAAAAAAAGCAAGAAGAGATTTAGAATCTGTCGACGAACGAGACAGAGACCGGGATAAAGAACGGAAAAAAGACCGGGAAAGCACGAATCATGTTCAAAACCCGTTCTTTACTGGAGGCAGCTCCGGTAATGTAGAACCGAAGCCAAGTGAGCCAGCAAAAGAAGAAAACGACCAAACAGGCTACATGAACGGCTATCCAACCGGAAACTTCGATCCAAATCGCCAAGTGACCCGTGCAGAAATGGCTATGATCCTGGTAAACACAGGAATGGTCAAGACTACATCCGCAAGTGGAATGTTTATGGACGTAGCCGACCAACATTGGGCGGCAGATGCGATTAGAAGAGCGAATGAAGCAGGTCTGATGAACGGTTATGCAAATGGCACGTTCAATCCGGGAGGCGGAATCACGCGCGCGGAAATGGCGACCATTGTATACAAGCATCTGGGATTAAATGGAGACGGCATGCCGAACAACTTCTACGATGTACCAGCAGATCACTGGGCAACTCAGATTATTGCGGCAGTAAGTAAAGAAGGCTACATGGCCGGCTATCCAGATGGTACATTCCATCCCCAAAATACATTGACTCGAGCAGAAACGGTCACCATCATCAATCGTTTGCTGAACCATTCACAGTTAAGCACGGTAATAGGACAAAGCTGGCCGGATGTACCCCCAACCCATTGGGCGTACAAAGATATTGAAGCAGCAACCAAAAAGTAAAGGGAACTCTCTTCCCTAATCCAAAAGAAGACCGGAGTGCATATTTTATATGCTTCTCCGGTCTTTTTCGACTACTCACATATACTGCAATTCGGGAAATTCCCTTGCAGGTAGGAATCCCACAGGTTATTGATAAATTCAATATTAATCTTGTTTTCAAACGCCTTGGAAATGAGACCAAAGTCGTCCGACGCATACCCTGCCAGCTCTGAATTCTGGGTTATCCGAAAAGTTTGCTTGAACACAAATTCCCTAATTTCTCTGATCACGGTATTTTCAGAGGGGTCAATTTCATCAACTTTTTTGTAACTAGAACTCCATGCCGTATCAAATTCATCAGCGTCCCTAGCGTCTAATTCAGCCTCCCAATCAACATCTTTATGGAAGACATTCTCTAAAAAACTATCATGACTGATTATCGAAAGTATCTCATTCGCTGTTTTCAACGGAACCCTACCCCCTCCCATAATATACTAATGGGAATCACTTTGAAGGACAATGGGATCTCGGTCTTCGTCATCAAATTGGCCAAGTGTCTGCGTTAAAACGATCCTGAATGAGGGAAAGGTTGTGCTTGACATCATGAAGAAAAGCTAGAATAAACTATGGATATCTATTAGATCAATTCAGCGCGTAAAGCGGGAAAAAGGTGATCACCAAATGAGAGCAAACCGGATGGAAGCGTTCAGCGATGGCGTGCTGGCAATTATCATTACGATTATGGTATTAGAATTCAAAGTACCAGAAGGCCACGACTGGCATTCGTTAATCGAACTAAGTCCAAAAGTTCTTAGCTACATATTCAGTTTCATTTATATCGGCATCTACTGGAACAACCATCATCATCTGCTGCACATGGTTCGTACAATGAACGGGCGACTCATGTGGCTGAATTTGATATTGCTCTTCTGGCTATCCCTTATTCCGTTCACGACCGCGTGGATGGGGGAAAGCCAGTTTGCGCCCACTCCGATGGCATTGTACGGGATCATTCTTCTGCTTGCAGCGATTTCTTACAGGCTGCTTCAGCTCGCAATCATTAGCCAGCATTCTGGAGATTCTGCATTCGTAAAGTCAATGGGCAGGGACTGGAAGGTGAAAATATCTCCTGTTCTTTATTTGCTCGCGATATTAACCGCGTATGTGGGTCCATGGGTATCGGGCTTCTTTTATGTACTCGTTGCCGCGATCTGGGTCGTGCCGGAAAAGCGAATCGAGCATATTTTGAGAAGCGAATAATTGGACCTGAGAAAAGTATAGGAAACGAAAAGAAGTCTCCAAACGGGAGGCTACTTTTTTTTCAAGAGCTTGTCGTTACAGACCCAAAGATGAAAGGATGAGGGTGAAGGAAATGGAACAAGAGCTCGTTGCCTTAGCGTGCGGGGTATGCAAAGGAGTATCAGAGCGCATAAGAACGGAATGTGAGCTGTTTGATATTGCTGGCTTCGAAAATGATAGTATGGAATGGTCAGATTATGAAAACGAAGTTCCCCCGTTGGATGAGCGCCATTGGCTGCGTTCTAATCGCCCGCCTGAGCGAGGTCAGGTTAGAACGGTGAAGGTCTCCCATCCTTTCCATATGAGGATTGGCGAACCCTTTTGGATCATGTACACGCCGGTACTCTCCAGTTTTAATGGATGGGATTCGCATCCCGAAGAGATTGAACAATCTTCTTTTGTACGGTGTTCCATTGAACGTGTAATTGAGCGGAATGAGTTTAAAGCTTGGTTGTGCGTAAAGATTTTAGATGTATGGATGATTCAGGATTACAACAAGAGATTTCCGGAAAGAGACGGAAGGGAAGGTTATTTAGAGGGTTTTGAGATGTTTGGAGATCCTTACATATTCAACTACCAGAACTGTCTATTTATCAGTGCTGGTTCACAGGGGAATATCGGTGTATGGGGACTCGTAAAACGAATAGATGGTCAGTACCATATGTTCGTATATGGAGATTGGGACTTTCATACGAATAATGCTTATGGAGGAAACATCCTGCTACCTAAGGAGCGGATCGATGGATGGCTCAAGCAGGCGATGGAGAATAATCGTTTTGAAACGATTGATTAGTATTTGAGAGAGTGAAAGGAGCTGGCCGCCGCAGCTCCTTTCTTATTTTTTACAAATGCTTTAGGTATTTCCTGTAATTTTCCATGTCGTGCTATGATAAGCATGAGGTAGGAGTTTGAATATAGAGCTATAACGTAGGCCGAACGATTTTAGTACTGCTTAAAAATGAAAAACCATATGAAATGATGGGGCGATATGGATGAGAGCGTATATACAGGCAAACAAAAGTGGAGAATTCTACAATGTAAATGCATTTATTGCTTTTGAAGGTTTCGCTTCATTAGGATGGGAGATCATTAAGTTTCATGATGTTAATGAAATGAAAGAAAATAATCCAGAAGACATAGTAGTTGGCGGTATTGGCAACGTGAGAAGACGTCTTGAAAAATTAGGGATAGAAAGAAGCCAAAGAGAGATAGATTATCCAGATTCTTTGTCTAGTTATTTTGGCAGGAAAATATGGACTACAAGAATATAAAGATTTTATAGGATTGATTGAACAACATGAGGATACGAATATTTGGTGTTCGGAAATCGTTGATTTTGTGACGGAATGGCGTTGCTTTATACGATATGGAGAAATACTTGATGTCAGGCAGTATAAAGGTGCCTGGGATTCAAAATTAGATCTACGTGTTATAAAAAGTGCTGTTAAGGATTTTATTGATGCGCCAGCCGCATATGGTTTAGATTTTGGAATTGATCGAGATGGGAATATGAAGCTGTAGAGGTTAATGATGGTCATTCCTTAGGGACTTATGGAATCGCTCCTATAAACTATGCGAAGCTTCTTTCAGCCAGATGGTCAGAATTAACAGGGACTAAAGACTATTTAAAAAGCCTATAGTTTATGAGGCGAACTATGCCCGAGGAGGCAAAATAAAATCAAAAAGGCTGACTTTTCACAGTGCCTTGCCACCGGAATCGCCAGCCTATTGTGCAGATTATCCTACACCATCACGTTCTAACAAGGAATAAAAATTATCTCGGTCTTCGTCATCAAATTGGCCAAGTGTCCGTATCCTAACAAATTCATGTCCGCCATACATGCCAATTTCCTCACCGTATCCATTGTAGAGCGCGATCATATTGACATCCTGATTCAACTCTTCTCAAGCTTACATTAACTTTCCCCAGAATTATCATTTTTCTTCTTCTTGTTGCTAATCCATTTCCATATCCCAATCACAATCAAGATGATGAGTGCGATATGAATCGCTCCGATGTGAGCAAGGCTGCTCATTAGCGCCGTAAGAAAAGTCAAAGTCGTCCGCTCCTTTTTAGCAAAGTGTGTGTCAACTTTGGGAAACAAAGGGTGACGCTTGCAGATTATACAAGCTGGCATACTTTTGTTGTAAACGAATCAACTCGGTGTGGGTACCAAATTCAACGATTCTTCCTTGATCCAGTACCATGATTTGATCAGCATACTGAGCGGATGAGTAACGGTGGGAAATAAATATTCCCATTCGCTCTTTGGTCAACAGATTAAATGAATCAAATACTTCTTTTTCTGCCATAGGGTCCAGTGATGCACTTGGTTCGTCGAGAATATAGAGGTCTGCATTTCGGAGGAAAGCTCTAGCAATGGCGATGCGTTGCCACTGTCCGCCCGATAACTGAAGACCTTCTGTGAACCATTTTCCCAACTGAGTATCCAAACCTTGTTCAAAACCTTCTGCCAAGCTTCGCATGCCTGATTTTTCAAGTGCGTGATATAGCTTGTCATCCTGGTGAAGAAGAGAAAGATCACCGAACCCGACATTGTTACGAATAGACATCTCATACTGCATAAAATCTTGAAAGACGACCCCGATTTTTGCTCGAATCTGTTCCATATCAAAAGCGTTCAAGTCGGTTCCATTAATCAGTATTTGTCCTTCATAGTCTTTATATAACAAGGTAAGCAGTTTGACTAATGTCGTTTTACCGGACCCATTCTCGCCTACAATCGCCAGCGACTCTCCTTTTCTTATCTTGAAAGAGAGGTTTTGAAGAACGGGTCGTGCTGTTTCCGGGTATGTAAATGAAACATTGACGAACTCGATACTTTCAAGAACAAAAGGGTCGTTTTCTTGAGGAGTAGTGATAGCCACTTTCTGTAGTTTGACTGGATCAGACGAATTTCTTTCTAAAAAGAGGAACAGCTGTTCCACAAACATATTGTGCTGAGACAGTCCAATCAGGGAATGCATCAACGACTGCGACGTCGTTTGGGTTAAAGTAATCCCCTGAATATAACTAACCAAATTCCCTAGCAGAATCTCTTTCAGAAAAGCCGCTTTTATAGCGATAAAGCTCATAAAACCAATCATCGCAATCGTCAAACTTTCGAAAACAAGCGAGGTCTTCAAACGAATTGTGGCGATCTTTTTGTCTTCATAAAAAAACTGAGTGATCATATCGCGAAATTGTGTGATGAGATAGGAGCCAAGTTTATAAATTTGTACTTCCTTAAATGCACGATCGTGGGTTAATAAATGACTGATGTACCAGCCTCTTCTTTCCCTTTCAGCTCTACTCCAACGAATATAGAACTCCTGTTGACTTAATCGCAAATAGGAATAGAAGGAGATAAGCGGAAACAACACCAGAATGAAAACAACCCACCATTTCCAAAAGATGAGAAACAGCGAAGTAGAAACCAGAGAAATAACACCGGATACAATACTTAGAACCAGCTCAAAAATCTGATAGGGGCGGTAGCTGGTTTCTTGTTGGGCACGCTTTAGCTGATCTTGCACCTCTGCATTTTCAAAATCAGCTAACCCCATCGCATTCGCTTTATCCAACACCATTTCACGGAGACGATTTGATAGCAGGGATTGAAACAATCCTTCGACATAATTCTGAATGAGGGTAACGAGTTGTTTCACTAAAATGAAGGAAATGAAGAAAAGGAAGCTGATTACGACAGTATCCCCATCTTGGCTTATTCCACTGGAAACAGCGTTAACAAGTTCCTGGGTAACATACAGCATACCAACAGGGAACAGCCCTTGGAGTATATTCAGAATCACAATGGTGATAAAATATCCTTTTTGTACAGTCCAGAAAAGGCGAAAAATTTTCGGCCAGTTTCGAAAAGACTGGATGACAGTCTTTAGGGTAAACAAATCTTCTGTTGGTCCGTACATGTAGTCTCCCCTAACTCAGCTATTTAAGTAAGAAAATACAGTCCCATTCGGGTTCATCCAAACTCAGGCAGCTTAGTAAGACAAGTGCTACTCCTGCTGCACCGACCAACAATCCTGGCAGGTCCCGGAATTGTCCATGCTCAATGTCTTGAAATCCGTAAGCATGGTTATCGTTGAAAGTGCTCAGAATCTGGTTTACTAGTTTCTCGCGGTATGCTTCAAAAGCATCAGAGCTCGTGTCCATCATCATTCGTTGGAGCATCCAAAGTGTACCAGCATAGCCGTGACAAAACGTCGGGGATTCGAAACCGAGCGATTCCACTGATCGCTGAACAAGTGAGAGATAAGTTTGTTGAGCCAAAGACTGGAGCTCAGTGTCACCCAATGCTTGACCAGCTAGCCACAATACTCGTGCTATACTTGGTTCCCCGTAGCACCAAGATGCATTATAGGTAAAAGGGTTCTGCATCTGTCCGCATGTTTCTTCTTCAAAACTGATTCTCTCCGGCCAAATTGGCCCGTGCTCGTCTTCCGTTTTCCACTTCTCATAATAGGAACATAGCTTGCTAATGGCATCTCGTTGTCCCTCCACCTCTATTCCCTCTAATAAAGCAAGAGAGAGCAAGGCAAACGGACCGGCAATCCCGTGGGAAATTCCGAAATTAAAGTTGCCATTTGGGTATCGCTTTTTTTCAAATTCCAAAAACTGATTCTCACTTCTGATATGCCAGCCTGGAACACTCTCGCCATTAAAATGGATATTTTTAGTTAATTGTATAATATATGACAATACTTTGTTAAGGTTTTCTTTACATGCAGGGTGCTCTTTAAAGAAAAGAAGATATCGACCGATACCAGCTAATCCTTCTATTACATCGTAATCAGGGATGAATAAATCGTTCCCGATTCGCCCTCGAGCTTGGTCAATGAACCCATCAATCGCAGGCTGTATAAGAATATGCAGTTTTTCGATGAAGTTTTGATATCTGCCTCGATCACGGGCTAGAATAGAGGCGACCACGGGTGCTGCGGATAAACCACTCCACAGGGAAAACGAGTTAAACATATCTGCGTTAATCACGGTTTGTACATGTACCAAATAGTTATGTGCGACAACATCCCATTGCTCATCGGGGTACAGTCGATCCAATTCCGCATAAAAGAGGACGATGCCCATTGCACCGGAGGCAAGCGAGTCTGTACCGGGAAGAGGTTCGCCCAAGACCTCGTGAGGATATTGAAGCTTACGGGCTACTTGCTTTACTACGTGCTCAATATTTTTAATCAGCGTAGCGTTATGAATCGGTTGCCAGCTCTTTGTATTAGAAAGCATGCGCAGTCTCCTTTGTTTGACTTTCCTCTTGCAATAGGAAATATCGCAAGTTGTGCAGGGTATGGCGGGCCAAGGTCATCACTTTCCTTTCCTGTTCACGATCTATTCCAAGCAGCCTATTTACATGCAGATGGATGATACTGCCTATGATTTGCTCCTGCGAATTATACAGCTCCGATTGGGCTTTCAGTGAATGCATGACCGTGGAAAAGTTGTTGATCGCCTCTGATCTGACTTGGAAAAGCTGGTGGAGAACGGAACCACCCTCTAACAGTTTCAGCTCTTGCCAATCATTCGTGTAGCGTCCCGCTTTCAGGTAGAACTCTCTGTCTGTGCGGAAATCATCCAGGTAGGCTTTATACGAAATGATTTTGTTCAGGAAGCTCAGCTTTTCGTCGATCGAATGCAAGAATTGATGCAAAAGGTCGATGATGCTGATTACCGCAACCTTCTCCAATGGTATATTCATCTGCTTTGTACGATGCAGTTGTAGCCATTGAGCCACAACCATACTGTCCATAAAAAATAGCTCCTCAGCTAGGGGAATCAATTGAGGTCCACCATATCGTTCAATTTCAGGGTCATACGTATCGATAGTTGTTTTGGACAGGTAGCCTTGTTTTTGCATTTCATATGTCCATTGATACATTTCTGAGAAAATGGATTGCAGTCCTTCGGTGGATGCGGCTTGAAAACGCAGACGGATATGCGGTTTCGGATCGGTGTACCTCATGAAGAATACCTTTTGACAAGCCCCTTTTACGTGCATCGTTTCGCATAAAGACTGAAGTGGAAAGGCAATGAACTCATCCATTCTGGCTTCGTCACAGTAAAGCTTGTAGAATAGCCAATCACTGCCTGGCATTTTCAATCGTTCTTGATCAGAAATAAGTGCGCGGCGGGGGTGTACCCCTGTGGTCACAGAAACCGATTCGGTTGCAGATGCTTCGACGGGAGTATTTTTTACAAGTGGGAAGACACACTCCATATGAAAGACACCGTCTTCTCCTTCCACTACACAGTCCTTCAGCTCAGCACCTACTTCTGTCAGAATGAGAGCCTCACCAGATTTCAGCTTTTGAAGCTCCCGGATCAACTCAGCGAGATGTCTCTCACTTTTCAGATCGAGCAGCATCTTGTTGTCATGGTCGGTAATATACACGTAATCTGGAACTTGGTATTGTCGTTTCCAGATTTGCACGGCTTCCATCCAGTTTTCTTTCCCATCTTTTTTAGAAACAGACAATAGTTCAGGGTCAACATTCCACGTAGCTGGTGCCAGTACAATCTTTCCGTAACGCAGACGAGGTAGGACAGGAGCATGACGAAAGCTGCCCCAACTGAAAGGCATCCAATTTCGCTGCTTTGCTATCCCTAATTCGCACAGAAAACGATATACATTGGGAACAGAGCCTACGTAGTTAAGCATATGGCCTGTAACAGGAATGACTTCCTTATTCATGGATCGTGACTTTAAATAGAAGGAATCCGATGTAGCCCCTACAACCAAATCAGACAAGGGAATGTTTAAGGAGTGATGTTCGGAAGAGGGGACGCCGATCAAAATCTCGTATTTCCGCTTGCTCTTCGAAAGAACGACATTGGCGATTCTTCCGTGCCGTGGAAAGTAAACAACTTCAGCAAATATACTGTCCGGGTATGCCTTCTGGTGTTCCTGATTGATCTGCTCCAGCTTTTCTTCGAACGACTCTCCAAGCATGTCAGCGAATCGTCCAAAAGATTTGCCGGCCAACATGGATCCGGTATTTCCACCAATATGAATGGTGTAATCACCGTTATCCATGGCTTTTGCTGAAGGGGCAAACAGGGAGATATACAATTCCATCGAAAGCGGGACTTGCTCCCATTTTGGTGATACCGGTTCCAGCTTTTCGATCAGATCGTCTGTCAGTTCTATTTCCTTGCTTCCTGTCAAAAGCGAGTGGGACAACAATTGCAAAAGAACTTTTTCATTTATCTTGTCATGGCTAGAAGGGGTATAGTTTCTTTTGCTCATGGGATTTTCATAGGTGGCAGGAGCACCTAACCCCCTGTTTTCATCCAGCAAATCAAGCAAGGGAACTTCTCGTTCAAAACCGTATCGTTCAATAAAAGAGTCCCGATATTCCGCCAAATGAGGCCATCCAATATGATTGGGTGAAAGTCTCCACAGCAGTTCTGCTGCTTTGCTCAGATCCTTGGCAATCGATTTCGGAAGCGTCACTTGCTCTGTTGACAACGATAAATCTACCTGTAACTGCGAAGATGATGACTCTACCGATTTCATTTTGGAGAGTGTGGAGAGGAAATGTGTTTCTCCTTGGCCAATTTTTAGCTGGTCATAGGCGTTGATTTCCTGCCTGATCGACAGTAGTTGCTGGTACCGTTCATCAATCCCTTCAACACGCTCCAATACAGCCAGCAGATGATCAAACGGCGAGGAATGAGTGAGACGCGGGCGAAGGCTTGTGAACAGAAACTCATTTTTGACCAGCTGAAACAAAAAGGATTCAATTCGGTTGTCTTCCGTATCCGGGTACGATTGCTTAATGATTTGGAATAATTCCATAAACAAGATTGGTTCTGTTGCTTTTTGCAAGACGAGCGCAATCAATTCATTCATCGCAATCGAGACATTTTCTATTTGGTAGCCATTTTGATTTTGACCGTACCGCGTAATATACGGCAATGAAACCCGATTACCTACAACCTCATACATCGTGTTTGTCTGGACATAAAGCTGCTTGACCACATCCAGATTCTCTTCCAGAGATTGAACGATTTTCAGGAGCCATTCCATGTCAGGGCGGCTCCGTTTTTTATGCTGCTCCATTTTGTTTACGAGGAGATTGGTGTTTGTATCAAAATGCCCGCAGGCTATTCCGGAAAATAGCCCAAATGGCGTCGAACGCGTACTCATTCGGATTCCATATCGAAGTAAGCTCCTTGCAACTTGCTCAAGCTGCTCACGGTCAGACTGCTCCAGTTTGTTTAGTGATTCAAGCAACGAAGGACTGGCAACGGCTAGGCACTCACGAATGATGGATTGTTTTCTCGGATCGAGATTTTCCAGTTTCCAATCAGCTTGACATAACTCTAGGAACATATGTATAGGCAACAATGGCGTTCGAAGCATGAAAAAATCCATCGTTCGAAAAAAGGATCGGGATTCTTTCTTTGCGTGTTTTTTCACTTTTGACTGACGCTCCACCTTAGATCCCTCCTTTTGTAAATGGGGAAAGGATAGTAAATGCTGGTGAAAGAAACGTCTGGCACCAGGCATTTACTATCCATAAAACAGGGTCTGGCTGACCCAAGAAGATTGTGCTCCACATTGGTTTTTAGTTCGGTGCTATCCTATTTCTCGTCGGAGAATGGGCAACCTGGTGTGCACATAGCTGTACATACGCAAGTGCAAGTGCTTTTGCAAGTTACTCTGGTAACCCAACACAGTGCGGTTCTAATCGTGTTTGGTTCAGCACCATTAGTGCCTACTGCGTTTACTTGTACATCCAAATCAAACATGTCTTTGTTCATTATCCGGTTCCCCCAATTTTTAATAGTTTTTGATGAGTGAAAGAGCTGGCAATGTGGAGCACAAAGAGCAAAGGATAAAAGGGAAATATACCCAATTATTCCAAAATGATTAAAACAAAGGAATCGATAGAATTCAACATAATATTTTCAACATATTTCGATATGTCGTAAAATTTATAACAAAACATTGTTTTTTTGAAAAAATATACCATCGTTGATTTATGAAATTGGTCTAGACATATAAATTCCAAATATGGAGTGGGTGATCAGAGAACGAGTAATAGCCCTTGGTGGTATCTCAGTAAAGTTTTTTATGCAACGCGAAAGCTCGACAAAAGTGTTGTAAATAAGAACAAATTTTTAAAAGAACTACATGAATTTGTATTTCTATAAAGCTATTTCGTGACAAGACATAATCAAAAAATGTCGAATAATGAATGGAAGTATTACTCTTGAAAAAGATTAATCGAGTAATTTCGGGGTACTTTACCAGTAAGTTACACATTAAGAGGAATTCCACGAGAGAATTACCTACATGAATAGGTTACGTGGTTTCGTATTTATGTATATCTGGGTAGGAAGAAAGTAAGCTAGGCTTGGCTCCGAGCCGTATCATGAAATCAAAGGGGAAGATCCATCATGTCGAAAACAATCGTTGAGAAGCTGAACCTGCAAAAATATCAAAAAACGGCTGTCTTACATACACCGGAGGGTGAGGAGAGCTTAGCCGTACTTAAAGAAGCGGACCATGAGTTGAAAGACGTGCAATATGACATGATTTTTGCCTTCGTACTAGATATGAAGTCCTTGCAGGAGCTCATGATGAAGGTAATCGACCACAGCTATTTATTGGAGGGAGGGCTTCTATACGTTGCTTATCCCAAGAAAGGGAATAAAGTCTATCCGACTTATATCCATCGGGATGAATTATTCGATGGGTTAGGGGCCGATGAAGATGGCTATATCGGGACAAGCACGATCAAATTCAATCGAATGGTCGGTATGAATGAGGTGTTTACGGTTGTCGGGTTTAAAAATGAGAAAAAGAAGGCGGCAAAAGCTTCATCTAAACCGAGTCAATGCGTCGATGATTATATAGACTTTGTGCCGAAAATAGAAGAGGATTTACGCAATGCGCCAAAAGAGCTCACTTTTTACCAATCACTCACGCCCGGGTACCAAAAGGATTGGGCGCGGTATGTATATAGTGCTGTACAAGAGGGGACACGGACAAAGCGCCGAGCTGAAATGATTACAGTCTTGGCTGAGGGCTTTAAAAGCATCGATCTCTATCGCCGGGGTAAGTGAGGCGTTGTTTGAGGTTGTGAGGAAGCCTCCATAGAATGAAATACAAGAAGAGCCCGCGTCGAGCGTGGGCTCTTTGTTGCTTCCATGAACCGAGGCGGCCTTACCGGTGAAGCAGCCGCCGCAACGTATTAGGGCAGGAGCAGGAAGACGAAGCGATGTATGCTAGAGTGCTGGACGAAATCTATCGCCAGGTATACGGAAGTGACTAGGAGGGAGCGGTTTATTATGAGCCGTGGTCGGAGACGAGGAGTCACCTCTTTTTGCGCTTGCCCCCAGTGCAGGAGCAGCTTTCGTTGCCGGAGCTGGCTGGCATGTTCCGAGAAGCTTTTCTCCCTGATCTGACGATTGAGAACGAATATGTTTGCAAACTGTTTTATCGGCAGCTAAACGGCTATGTAAGGTTCAATTATGCCAACAGGCAAGAGGTTGCTGTCATGTACGAAGAGGATGTGCGAAGTGTAATTCAGAAACAAAGAGCAACACGTAGTGGCAATCACTCCTGTTGCTCCTTGTTGTATTTTTCCTTAAGAGAATCTATGATGTACACCCATCCAATCAGCCCACATAAAACAAACCCAAACGAATGCAGCGCTCCGTAAATCGGAATGAAATCATGTATGGTTAAAGAAAACATGTTTTTCAATAACGGATAGCAAATGGAAACGACGACAATCGTGTAGAAGGCCATGCAGGAAAGGACTAAAAAGAAGCTCGACTTATTCTGTACGGAGCCGTTTCTCAAGTAACCAAGCAGATAAGTAGTGTAAATCGCAATATTACAGGCGAACAAGGTGACGCCAATGTACTCAATCGGCTTCGAGAAAATAATTCCGACCGCGATCAAAATGGGTCCAATGATATCGACAGCAACGACCCAGGGATACCAGCTTTTCTTTGTCATGACTCGTCCCAGTAAACCGATAAAAATCGGAACGATTGCAGATGAGAAATGAAAGTGGACCGAACTCAGGGCGTGCGTTGTGGGCTTAGCCTGGAAGAGGTCAAATTGATACTGATAGAGAGTGAACCAAATGCCCCCGATAAAAAAGTAAACGAGCCCCGTGCCAATCGCGATTTCCTCTGTTCTTCCCTTGCGATTCACAATAACGGTCAGGCCATAGATGCCGAGCAGGAATGTGAAAAGTAGCCACCCGAGCGAGAGAGTCCCTGGTATGGCTGTACTTCCTAGCCCCCACGTTTTGCTGCCCATTACAGAGGCTAAGGCGAGAAGCGCTGCGGGATATTGAAGCAGCTTTAAAGCAGCATAAATAACCCGTTGATGTTTATTCTTTTCGTCATAGCGCAAAAGTAAAATCACAAGAGGTACAATGACGAAAGCCGCAAACATGAGAAATTTGTCGACAAGCTGCAATCGGAAGTAATCTAGAAAAAATATAAGAATGGTTATGATTCCACCGGGAATCGTCGCTACCATCAATGGTTTCATCAAATGCCCCCATAAAGTCATTTATGGATGTTCACTTCACATTTTTTATAGAGAAGTGCTTGTTTTAAGGTAGTTTAACACATTCTGTGAGGGCTATTTTTCGATAAATCATGAGTGAAGATCACCCCGGTTCCTTATCTTGGAACCGGGCTTTTTATGTTGTTTTCCAACGATTAGTAAAACTTATGATGACAATAATGAATTCCAATTGCTCGGGTTCTACTCACTATGGTAGCTTAAAGTAAATAATCATATAAGATTACTCGGAATTAATTTTTTCTCGTGTGAGGTGCATATCGTTGGTACTTAAGGTGACAGACAGTCCTTTCAGTCAGGAACAAGTAGAGCTCCTAAATCGGTTACTGCCTACGCTTTCGGAGGTGCAAAAGGTTTGGCTGAGCGGGTATCTTGCAGCTCTTCACAAAGTGGAAGCACCGATGGCCGCTGGGTTTCAAGCCACTTTAGCCGCGAATGGGCCAGTCATTTCCAAAGAGGTGACAGTACTTTTCGGTTCTCAGTCCGGGAACAGCCAAAAGCTGGCCAAGGTACTGACCGGAAAGCTTCAGGAGCACGGATTCCACGTAACTCTTTCCTCCATGAGCGACTTCAAGACGAATGCGTTGAAAAAAGTTGAAAACCTGCTTGTTGTGGTAAGCACGCACGGGGATGGTGAACCACCGGACAACGCCCTCTCTTTCCATGAATTCCTGCACAGCAAGAGAGCCCCGCAATTGGAGGGCCTGCGTTTTTCTGTGCTGGCATTGGGCGATACCTCTTATGAATTATTTTGCCAAACTGGCAAGGAGTTCGACAAGCGGTTGGAAGAGCTAGGCGGCAAGCGTCTTACTCCCCGGGTCGATTGCGATGTGGATTACGACGAGCAAGCCTCTGAATGGATGAATCAGGTCCTGGCTTCTCTCAGTGAAACTACGGCGACCCAAGTTGCTGCTGCAAGCGCATTCGTGGGCGGTGCAGTGATCGGGTCAGGGTCACTGACCGAATATTCACGATCCAATCCGTTTCAGGCTGTGGTCTTGGAGAACTTGAATCTGAACGGACGGGGATCGGATAAGGAAACCCGTCACTTGGAAATCTCCCTTGAGGGTTGCAATCTCGAGTATGAACCGGGTGACTGTTTGGGAATCTATCCTAAAAATCATCCTGGCCTTGTCCGTGAGCTGATTGACGCAATGGGCTGGAAGCCAGAAGAGCCTGTCCCGATTAACAAGAACGGGGAAGAGCTCCCGTTGGAAGAGGCCTTGTCCAGTCATTTTGAAATCACGCTTCTCACCAAGCCTCTCTTAGAACAAGCAGTAAAGCTATCATCAGGAAATGGTTTGCAGGAACTGCTTGCGGAAGGGCGAGAGCAAGAGCTTCGCGATTATGTTCGAAATCGCGATTTGCTAGATCTGGTGGAGGACTACGATTTGAAGGGTGTGCCTGCCAAAGATTTTGTCTCCGTACTTAGAAAGCTGCCGCCGCGTCTCTATTCGATCTCGAGCAGTTTGAAGTCCTACCCAGACGAAGTTCATCTGACAATTCGCAATGTTCACTATCAGGCTCATGGTCGAGATCGGTATGGCGTTTGTTCCAGCTATATCGCGGATCGTTTGGAGACGGGTGATACACTGCCAGTATTTGTACAGCATAACCCCAACTTTAAGCTTCCGGCTAACCCCGACATCCCATTGATCATGATCGGGCCTGGCACGGGTGTTGCTCCATTCCGTGCCTTTTTGGGGGAACGGGAGGAGCTTGGGGCGACGGGCAAGACATGGCTTTTCTTTGGCGATCAGCATTTCTCCACAGATTTTCTCTATCAGCTCGAATGGCAGCGTTGGCTCAAACAGGGCGTACTAACCCACATGGATGTCGCGTTCTCTCGGGATACAAGCGAAAAAGTGTATGTTCAGCACCGGATGCTTGAAAAGAGCAAGGAGCTGTACCAATGGCTGCAGGCTGGGGCGCATGTATACGTATGCGGAGACGAGAAGAAGATGGCGCACGACGTTCACGCAGCCCTAGTCACCGTTCTTCAAAAAGAGGGCGGACTTGATTCAGAGGAAGCCGTGGCGTATTTGAAACGGATGCAGCAGGAAAAACGCTATCAGCGAGATGTCTATTGAGTTTTGAGAAAGAATGAGAGGGGAGATTGAAACCATGTCAGAAAATCATTTGCTTTCGCCAAACAGTGCTCCTCACAGCGATGTAGAGGACATTAAACGCCGAAGCGATTACTTGCGGGGAAGTCTGGCGGAAACGCTGGAAGACAGAATTTCTGGGTCCATCCCTGAGGATGATAACCGCCTGATGAAATTTCATGGCAGCTACATGCAGGATGACCGGGATCTTCGGAACGAACGGAGCAAACAGAAGCTGGAGCCAGCCTATCAATTCATGGTGCGTGTGCGTGCCGCTGGTGGCGTTGTCACACCCGAGCAATGGCTTATGATGGACGATATCGCCCAGAAGTTTGCGAATGGAACGATTCGCCTGACGACTCGTCAGTCTTTTCAACTGCATGGCGTGATTAAGTGGAATATGAAGCAGGTGATTCAAGAAGTAAACGAGGCCTTGTTAAGTACACTGGCTGCGTGTGGGGACGTCAACCGCAACGTCATGTGCAACCCGAATCCGTACGAGTCGGAAGTTCATCAAGAGGTTTACGAATGGGCCAAAAAAATAAGCAATCATTTGGACCCCCGGACCCGCGCCTATCATGAAATCTGGCTGGATGAAGAAAAGGTCGTCGACAGTCGGGATGGGGTAGAGCAAGAACCGATTTACGGGCCTGTCTATTTGCCGCGCAAGTTTAAGATCGGCATCGCCGTTCCGCCTGCCAATGATGTTGACGTTTTTTCGCAGGATTTGGGCTTTATCGCCATTCATGAGGAAGGTCGACTGCTGGGCTTCAATGTTGCGGTCGGAGGCGGAATGGGAATGACCCACGGCGATCCCAAAACGTATCCGCAGGTGGCGCGGGTGATCGGTTTCGCCACACCGGAACAAGTATTGGATGTCGCCGAGAAAACGGTCATGATCCAGAGGGACTACGGAGATCGCGCGGTGCGGAAGCATGCTCGGTTTAAATATACAATCGACGACCGCGGTATCGAATGGTTTGTCCATGAACTGGAGCAGCGACTGGGCTGGGAGCTGGAGCAGGCACGCCCCTATCACTTCGAGCATAATGGCGATCGCTACGGCTGGGTAAAAGGGAGCGACGATAACTGGCATTTTACCCTTTTCATTCAGAATGGCCGTGTAAAAGACGAGGACAACTACCTCCTGAAGTCCGGCCTGCGGGAGATTGCCAAGGTGCATACAGGGGATTTCCGCCTGACGCCGAATCAAAATCTCCTCATTGGAAATGTCACCAGTGAAAAGAAACCGGAAATTGAACAGATCATTCAAGCATACGGGCTCACCGATGGAGCTGCTTATTCTGCACTGCGGAGAAACTCCATGGCTTGTGTTTCGTTGCCGACTTGCGGACTCGCGATGGCTGAGGCAGAGCGTTATTTGCCTACACTGCTGGATGAGATCGAGCTGATCTTGGATGAGGCGGGTTTGCGCGATGAGGAGATCGTCATTCGCATGACAGGGTGCCCAAATGGATGCGCAAGACCTGCACTCGCAGAAATCTCTTTTATTGGGAAGGCTGTCGGTAAATACAACATGTATTTGGGCGGCGGTTTCTCCGGCAATCGATTGAACAAGCTGTATCGTGAAAACATCGGAGAAAAAGAAATACTGAATGAACTGCGGCCGATCTTAAATCGGTATGCGAAGGAACGTGAGGAAGGGGAGCATTTCGGAGATTTCGTGATTCGGGCAGGGTATGTGAAAGAAGTCAAATCGGGCCTCGATTTTCATGAGTAGAACGCATAGCAATCAGGGATACACCCGCAATCAATGGAAATAAAAGAAGAGCCCGCGACAATGTGGGCTCTTTGTTGCTTGCATGTATTTTAGGCTTCTCGCAGCTGTTGAATCACTTCCGCAGCGAACTGATCTGTAAACCGGATGTGTCCATTTTCCTGTACGATCCGGCCTTCCTCCTTGCGACGATCCAGCCATTCGCTAATCCATCCCGGCGCATAGCCGCCTTGCCCGAATTCTCCGCCAAAGGCAATCATTTTCTCATAGACAGCCAGGTACTGTTCGCGAGTGGTATCCGGGTATGACTTTGTGTATAGCCAAAACTGCACATCATACATCAAATACGAGAATTCATCCGCATGAAAAGAAAAATAGCCTTTCTCCTCTACAATCCGTGTACAAATGCCGCGTATTTTCTGATCAATTTGTTCCACTTCCGACACGGGTGTGCACAGCTCCTCCAGCAAGGAAGAGAATTTCCCATGGGCTACTTTGTAAAGAGCCGCTTCCTTATCCTCCTCGGAGGTATCGTATTCTTCTTCGCTCACCAAGCCTCTGATAAACGCCTCGAAATTTTCAGCCAGGAAAGTAATCTCATAATCGTTTTCCTGATCGACGTGAATGACTTCGGGTTCACCATCCCTACCGCATTCCCGGTAATCCAGCATGACTAGGTCATGACCTGCTGAAGGACAATCGCAGATGACGACTCCAATGTCGGGATATCCCCATTCCTCAATCATAAACCGACTGCCAAGATCCCCACAGAGCGAATAGCTTTTCTCTCGGCCAATGCCTAGAATGCCTGTAATGGCAATGTGATCCTCAGCCCAGGAGGTAGGGTCCTCTGTTGGGAAGCATGTGTTTTTCGGAATGCCGCCATTCTGCTGCTTCATTAGTGCAAGATAGGAGGCAGGGAGCTTGTATCCCAGCTCTTCCTCGATCGAAGCGATCAGTTCATCAGTGGGTGGCGCGGATTGATATGCCTTTTTCGCGTACTCGCTGTCGTCCCAAAAGTCTTCAAGTGACATGTTCGAAAAAGGGACTTCCTCCGATGCGGAACCCTCAACGGCCGCTGCTCTTTTGGCAGCCATCCGAAGCTCCTGTCTTTGCTGCTTCTCCGCTTTTTGCAAGCTCCACCGTAACCATGATTCGGTGTTCTGATTACCGGTTTCTAACTTGTCTGAGGTACGGAATGACTGTCCCGCTTCTTCATATCTTTTCAAATGATAGAGGGCATAACCTACTCGAAAGTGCCAGACTGGGTCTTGTTGACCTGCTTCAGTAATTTTCTTTAATTGGTTGAGCGCTTCTTCATATAGACCCAAGTTGTTATAAGCTCTGCCCAGTCGGCTGACCGCCTCATACTCTCGCTTCTCCTCAGGAACGGCTATCAGCAAGTCCACAATTTTCTGGTGTTCGTCTTCTTCATGCCAGCAATTTAATTGCTCGATAAGTACCTGATCCATTGCAAACCTCCTAAACGATTCTTTTTCTTAGATGCCAGCCACGCAGATCTACCACCATCTACCAAAAGATTATGTATTCATATAAGATTAATTTATTTCGTGTTGTTTGTGCACATCTGTTCTTGAAGGGATTAACATTTAGGGGGCGTACAAGTTGAGCAAGGTGGATATTCATGACGTATGGTTCGATTTTGCCGCAGCCTTTGTGCAGAAAAAGAATGCTTTGGGCTGGAACACACTGACCTCGCAGGAACAAGAGATTGCCGCCTTATGGTTGTTGGAGGCTGATGTATATAACGGCGGGTTTTTGCAGTTTTTTTGCAACTGGGGAGAAGAGGCATATATCTACGCGGTACGGGCCTTACAAGCCATCGGGGCAGTCCATGCTCTTGAAATCGTCCAGTCGGGATATGCCTGCATCGAGCATCTATCGGAAGACGACCGCCTCACCCAACTCTGGGATATTCCACGGTTCCTTACCGAGGAGGAGGAAGAACGGCTGGATAAGCTTGATCAGAGCTTCTGGGAAGATCAGGATCGCATTGCAGAAGTTGCCCATCGATATTACGTACAGCAGCTAGAAGTACCTGCCCCATCATAAGGTGACGGGGGTGGGTGCTATCAAAGAAACTCGAATACCTATTCGACAGTTCTAACATCCTTTGACTGAAGCATAAGCAGCAGCTCTTGAATAGCGGGAGCGAGCTTATCATTCCCTCTCATAATCGCGGTGAAAACGGGAATGGCGTCTTTTAGCAGCAAGTAACTGAAGGAATAATAGCTGAAAAATGCTTCCTGCTCATAACCCCGTGGCTCCTCTTCTTCCCACCATAATTCATCGTCTTCCTCGTCCTCTGGCCACAAGTACTTTTCGTCCAATAGCTCGTTCATGGTCTCAACCGCATTTTGTGAATCCATTTCGTCCACGTTTATAGCAGAAGCTACAGCCAAGTACAACTGAATTTCCTGCGAAGAGACCTGCTCTGGTTTCTGTTTGGTAAGCTCTTGTAGGAGTATCAGCAGCACCCACGGCGTCGTCTGCCACAGGGTGCTTTGGTGCTCGATTAGATTGGCCAACTCCTCATATTGCCGGGTCTCTATCAGCTGCGGAATGTCCGTCCCTCTGCCGTAGGCTGTCGTCAAACGCTGCCATGGAATGCTGTTTGTCAGGTGGGTCAAAGAGTTCATCTCCATCTCTCCTTAGATATGAGATTAAGGTTTTAATGGGCTGCCAGGTTTTACCATTTGTAACGAAAAATTTATATGGTAAGCTCCTCACTGGTAACAACAAACCAAATCCTAAACCCCTGCAAGAAACTGAGGCAGGGCAATGGTTTTTACGTGTTCATCAGGCACTGTTTGCGGAATCCTCCCTTTTTTACCAACATTAAATAGTTATTAATCCTCTAATTATAATAGATAATTGAATCAATAAATAATTTCTATGATATAGTTATAGTTGTGAAAGGTAAGATGTTTTCGTAGCGTCTTGCAACGGGGCAAGGAGCTACTACTTCTTTTTTACAAAAACAGTAGATAAGGAAGGGTATTATGAGCTCCATACAGCAAAAAACAGACGTTATTTTGATTGGTGCAGGGGTCATGAGCGCAACTCTGGGAGCATTACTGAAAGAATTGGCACCTGAGTTGGAAATCAAAGTTTTTGAGAAACTCGCAAAAGCAGGCGAAGAAAGCTCTAACGAATGGAATAATGCGGGTACTGGACACGCGGCACTCTGTGAGCTGAACTATACATCCGAGAAAGCTGACGGATCTATAGATATTAGCAAAGCAATTAAAATCAATGAACATTTTCAGCTGTCCAGACAATTCTGGGCTTACCTTGTAAAAAACAATCTCATCCAAAATCCGCAAGACTTTATCATGCCAATACCTCATATGAGTATGGTGCAAGGCGAAAAGAATGTAAGCTTTTTGAAAAAGCGTTTTGAAGCGCTGGCAAACAATCCTCTCTTTCAAGGGATGGAATACTCCGATGACCCTGAAAAACTGAAGGAATGGATTCCGCTCATCATGGAAGGCCGGGCATCGAATGAACCAATAGCTGCAACCAAAATCGATTCCGGTACGGACGTCAATTTTGGTGCTTTGACACGTATGTTGTTTGAATACTTGAAGACGAAAGACGTCTCGATTAACTACAACCATGCTGTTGAGGATATCAAACGTACGAACGACGGTATGTGGAAATTGAAAGTGTACAATATGGGAACTGGTAACATCGAAGAGCATATTGCCAAATTCGTCTTTATCGGCGGTGGCGGCGGAAGCTTGCATCTGCTCCAAAAAACCGGTATTCCAGAGTCCAAGCATATCGGCGGTTTCCCGGTAAGCGGATTGTTCATGGTTTGTAAAAACCAGGAAGTGGTAGAGCAGCACCATGCAAAAGTGTACGGGAAAGCAAAGGTCGGCGCTCCTCCAATGTCGGTACCGCATCTGGATACCAGATACATCGACAACAAAAAATCCTTACTGTTTGGACCTTTTGCGGGATTCTCGCCAAAGTTCTTAAAAACAGGGTCCAATATGGATTTGATTACTTCCGTAAAACCGAACAACGTCATCACAATGTTGGCGGCAGGCGTAAAAGAAATGGCATTGACCAAATACCTGATCGAGCAAGTTATGCTATCACATGAAAAGCGCATGGAAGAACTACGGGAGTTCATTCCGAACGCGAAAAGCGAGGATTGGGATATCGTAGTAGCGGGCCAACGCGTGCAAGTAATCAAGGATACGCCAGCAGGAAAAGGTACTCTTCAATTTGGTACAGAAGTGGTTAGTGCCGCTGATGGCTCCGTAGCTGCATTGCTCGGCGCATCTCCGGGTGCTTCTACAGCTGTTCAGGTTATGCTTGAGGTATTAGAAAAATGCTTCCCACAACGTATGGCAGAGTGGGAACCGAAAATCAAAGAAATGATTCCTTCTTATGGTGTGTCGCTCATGCAAAACCAAGAGCTTCTCCGCGAGATTCAACGTTCGACAGACGAGGTGCTTGGTCTGAGCGAGAAGGAACTGGCTTATAGTTAATTAGTTAATAGCAATCTTACAGTGAACCTTCGATCCGTTTTTGGATTGGAGGTTCTTTTTTTCATACGAGGCTAAAGGACAAAATGCAAAAGGAAAGCAGAGTGAAGAGTGAAAAGCTTGAAAAAATAAAAGGAAATAAATATACTATACTTTGCTATGATATGTTGAAAATGATTATCATTAACAAAAAGAGGATAGGAATAGGAGACGCTTATTTATGAAAAAGAATAGCACTTATTTGTTCGCAGCACTTTCTTTCATTCTAGCAAGCTGCTTGTTCCTTACTGGCTGCGGTGCTGGTCAGGAACAAATGTCTAATGCCGATGACAATCAATCATCCGCACAGCGGGTCATTGAACACTATTCCGGTAAAACGACCATAAAAGGGGAGCCGAAGAAAATTGCAGTGCTTGATTATCGGCTGGCTGACTCTCTTTATGCTCTTGGCATCAAGCCCTATGCCATGACATCCTACCAGGGAGAAACGAACCTGGAATACATGGAGGGAAACCCGTTTGAAGGCGTGAAAAGTCTGGGAGATGACCCGAATCTGGAAGCGATTCTGGAGGCAGGACCCGATTTGATCATAGGCAGGGAAGTCCATGCTAAAATTTATGACGACGCATCGAAAATAGCTCCCACGATCATTTTACCAGACCAGGATGATTGGCGACTTGCTTTCCGTGAATTAGCGAGCATGCTTGGTAGGGAAAAGGAAGCTGACACATGGTTGGCACGCTATGATCAAAAAGCCGAGGAAGCCAAGAAAAAGCTGGCGAAAAAGGTTGGCAAAGACGAAACTGTGCTCTACATGCGGGTCATGGCAAAAGAATATCGAGTTCATGGCCCGAATCAACTGTTTGGCGCGACGCTTACCCGCGATTTGGGATTGAAGCCGCTCCCACAAGTTGAAACTATCAAAAAATTCGAAGCTATTTCCATGGAAAAATTGCCGGAGCTAAATCCAGATCATATTTTCATTCAGGTCGGAAATCCAGCCAAGGGTCCAGACAAAGAATCGGAAAAGAGATACGAAGAGTTGATCAACAGCGCTTTATGGCAGCAGTTAAAAGCAGTCAAAAACAATCAGGTATATGTCGTTCCTCACTGGATCATCAGTGATTTCCCCCACATCAAGGAGAAATCGATAGAGCTCGTTCTTGAAAAAATGAAAGCAGAGTAAGTCAGGGCCGCGTTCATTCGGCAAGCTAAGTTCATGCATAGATTCATATGGAAGCCACTCCGATGATTTGGGGTGGCTTTTTCTGTTTTCTGAAGGAGTGAACGACCTCTGACCGATTATGACTATTAATGATTGTTTTTGATTGAATTTGAATGTATAATCATAATCAATCCTGGTGCAACTAGGAGAAGGGAGGATACAATGCTAACCCCTGAACGTCATCAACTGATAGTAGCTTTAGTGAAAGAAAAAGATATTGTGCGCATTCATGAGCTTGTGGAAGCGACTGGGGCATCGGAATCGACGATCCGGCGAGATTTAAGCGAATTGGAAGAACAGCGCTTGCTTAAACGCGTGCACGGCGGGGCGTCTGTGCTACAGAGCAAAATCGAAGAGCCGACGGTTCTGGAAAAATCGGTCAAACATGAGCGGGAGAAACTGGCGATCGCCAAATATGCCGCCAGCTTGATAAAACCACACGACTCGATTTTCATCGATGCGGGAACCACGACGTATCAGATGCTGCCCTATTTACCTTACGACAACATCATGGTCGTTACCAACGGGGTGGACATTGCCCTTCAGCTTATCAAGCGAAACATCAGGACGATCCTGCTGGGCGGAGAATTGAAAGCGGCTACACTGTCGATGGTGGGGCGTGATGCGATCACTGCGCTCAGTCAATACCGATTCGACAAATGCTTTCTCGGGACCAACGGCATTGACCAGCATCACGGTCTGACCACACCTGACCCGGATGAGGCATACGTCAAGCAGCTGGCCTTGCAGTTTTCTGACGAGCGATTTGTCTTGTCCGACTCTGACAAGTTTTCCAGGGTCACCTTTGCCAAAGTGGGAGACCTGCAAGGCATCACGGTAATCACGGATGACGGTTTGAGCGAAGAGGAACAACAAATTTACGGCAGATTATCAACTCTTAAAGTGGTGAAAGCATGATTTACACAGTAACCCTGAACCCATCGATTGACTACCACTTGTGGATCACTGCTCTGTCGCAAGGAACCATTCATCAGGCGCAAAAAGAGTGGAAGGTCGCTGGCGGAAAAGGCATAAATGTATCAAAGGTTCTCCGCATACTTGGGGAAAACAGCACGGCGCTTGGGTTTGTCGGTGGGTTTACGGGAGCGTTTATTCAACAGCAAATCGAGCAAGCCGGCATCTCTCATGACTTGATCCAAATCGGACAGGATTCCAGAATCAATTTAAAAATAAAGGCGCAGACCGAAACGGATATCAGCGGAGTCTCACCGGACATCCCAGAGGAAGCGCTCCAAAGGCTGATGCAACAGATCGACAGCTTGCAGGAAGGTGATTATCTGGTACTCGCGGGAAGCGTGCCGAAAAGCTTGCCGTCTGATATGTATCAGACGATCATGAAGCGGCTGCGTGGCAAGGGCGTCCGTATCTTCCTCGACGCAAAAGGGAAAGCGCTTGAAACCGGTTTGTCGGAAGAGCCGTTTCTCATCAAGCCCAATCATCATGAGTTGGGGGAACTGTTTGGGGTGACGATTGCCACACCAGCAGAGGCGATCGACATGGCGCGTAAGTCTTTGCAAATGGGCGCACAGAACGTCATCGTGTCGATGGCTGGTCAGGGTGCTGTATTTGTCAATCGGCATGCGGCCTATGTCGCCCAGATTCCACAGCGCAAACCAGTCAATTCGATCGGTGCCGGAGACTCGATGGTTGCTGGGTTCCTTTATGGCTATAGGCAGGGAATGGATACGGAAGCCGCGTTTCGTTTTGCTGTGGCAGCGGGGAGTATGACTGCCCTCTCAGAAGGCTTCTGCACACATGAGAAGATACAAGCATTTCTTCCGGAAATTACAATAACCGCCATTTGATAAAGGGGGTTCAACGATGAATAACGAGATTCGCATTGCCGATTTGTTAAAAGCTGACACGATTCTATTCCCTCTGTCTGCTTCCACCAAGGAAGCAGTATTAGATGAGTTGATTGAAAAATTGGACGAGGCTGGACGGCTCAACAGCAGGGAAGAGATGAAGCAGGCCATTCTCGCGCGGGAGGCACAAGGCTCCACCGGAATTGGAGAAGGAATCGCCATCCCGCATGCCAAGACAGCAGCAGTCAAAACTCCCAGCATTGCATACGGCTTTTCCAAAGAGGGCGTTGATTTTGACTCGTTGGATAACCAAAAAGCACATCTTTTCTTCATGATTGCGGCTACTGAGAACGCCAACCAGGCCCATCTCGAAACACTGGCGTTGCTTTCTCAGATGCTCATGGACGAAGCCTTTCGTCAGGAGCTGACGCGTGCAGAAACGAAGGAACAGGTTCTCGAGATTATCACGCGCAAAGAAAAAGAAATCCAGGGCGAAAATGAAAGCGTTGTAGAGAACAAGGAACAAGAAGAGCAACAGAAGAGACAAGAGACCTCAGAGAAACATGTGACAAAAGTAGTCGCAGTAACCGCTTGCCCGACCGGGATCGCCCATACGTACATGGCGGCCGATGCACTGAAGAAAAAAGCAGCAGAGCTGGGGATTGCCATCAAGGTAGAGACAAACGGTTCCGGCGGTGTGAAAAACAAGCTCTCTTCGCAGGATATTGAGGAAGCGACAGCGGTGATTGTGGCTGCTGACAAGCAGGTGGAGATGGAACGCTTTGCTGGCAAGATCGTCATTGAAGTGCCAGTTGCGGAAGGGATACGCAATACCGAAGAACTGCTTCAGCGCGCAGTAGAGCAAAAGGGAAGCATCTACCGCGGAGGCGGGACCAGCTATCAGGACCATGTCCAAGAAGCAAAGGCGGAGAAAAAAGCGAAGCAGCCCGCTTTTTACAAGCACCTAATGAACGGCGTGTCCAACATGCTTCCGTTTGTCGTAGGCGGCGGGATTATCATTGCGCTGAGCTTTATGTTTGGGATCAAGGCAGTTGATCCAAACGATCCGTCCTTCCATCCGCTGGCCAAAGTCCTGATGGACATCGGCGGAGGGACTGCGTTCCAGCTGATGATCCCGGTATTGGCCGGGTTTATCGCCAAGAGCATCGCTGATCGCCCTGGTTTTGCTCCCGGTATGGTGGGAGGCTTGCTGGCGGCTACTTCCGGCTCGGGCTTCCTCGGAGGAATCATCGCAGGGTTCCTGGCCGGATATATTGTGGTCGGATTGAAAAAAGTGTTGGCTGGACTGCCCGAATCGTTAGAAGGCATCAAGCCGATGCTGTTGTATCCGCTGCTTGGGATTTTGCTTACAGGCTTTGTCATGGTATACGTCGTATCTGAACCGGTTGCCGCGGCCAATACTGCGCTGGGTGACTGGCTGAAAAACATGGGCACTGGTAACGCCGTTATCCTAGGTGTGATCTTGGGTGCAATGATGGCCTTTGATATGGGTGGCCCTGTCAACAAAGCAGCCTTTACGTTTGGGATTGCAATGATTGCCGAGGGCAACTTCACCCCTCACGCAGCGATTATGGCAGCCGGGATGACTCCGCCGCTCGGAATCGCTTTGGCGACTACGCTGTTCAAGAAGAAATTTACCATGGAAGAGCGGCAGGCGGGCAAAACGGCTTATGTCTTGGGGGCAACCTTCATCACTGAGGGGGCGATCCCGTTTGCCGCGGCTGATCCGACACGCGTCATTCCTTCGCTCGTAGTTGGCTCTGCGGTAGCTGGCGGGTTGTCGATGCTGTTTGGATGCACATTGCCTGCCCCCCATGGCGGAATATTCGTTTTGCCGGTAATCGGCAACTGGCCGCTTTACCTTGTTTCCATTCTTGCCGGAACAATCGTTACGGCACTCATGCTAAAAGTTTTGAAAAAAGATGCGGTAGAGTAAAAGGAGCTGGAACCAGATGTTGACCAATACTTTCACCATTCAAAATCCGACTGGACTGCACGCCCGTCCGGCAACGTTATTCGTACAAAAGGCTACTTCGTTTCCTTGTGAGGTAAACGTGATCAAGGGCACGAAAAAGATCAATGGCAAAAGCATCATGGGCTTGATGACACTGGGTGCGAAGATGGGGGAGCAAATCACCCTTGAAATCACTGGAGAACAGGCAGAGCAAGCAATGGAGGAGCTTGGCAAATTGCTCATGTCCGTTCACGGGTAACATGACAGGAAGCCCCCTCTGGACACCAGGGGGTGCGGCTTCGATAAGGAGCGATTGTAATGCTGCAAAAAGGGATCGCTGCAGCTCCCGGAATCGTGATTGGACGAGCTGTTGTACAAAAGGAAGAAATGGTTCGGTATGAACGACGCACCCTTGACCAAGATGAGGTGGCCGCAGAGCTTGCGCGATTTCAGGAAAGTGTGAGAGCGGCAGATATAGAGCTCGAGCAGGTCAAGAAGAAGGTCCGCCACGAGATGGGCGAAGAAGAAGCGAGAATCTTTGAAGCCCACCAGCTTTTTTTGCAGGACCCGGAGTTTATTGGTGCCATTGAGGAGAAGCTGGAAAGCGAAAGAGTGAATGCGGAAGCCGCTCTGGAGGAGGTTCGTGACAGCTTTGTCGCCATTTTTGAAAGCATGGACGACGAGTACATGCGCGAGCGGGCGGCGGATTTGCGCGATGTCAGCCAGCGCCTGCTAAAGAATCTGCTCGGCATACACGATCAGCTGCAAGCAGATTTCGCAGAGCCTGTGGTTCTGATTGTACACGATCTGACGCCATCCGATACGGCACAGTTGGACAGGGAAAAGGTAAAAGGATTCGCAACGAATATAGGCGGCCGCACGTCTCACTCCGCAATCATGGCACGCACCATGGAAATCCCGGCGGTGGTAGGCATGTCAGACATTACAGAGCAGCTGCAAACCGGGGATCTGGTCATCGTCGACGGACTTGAGGGCGAGGTACACATTCGACCGGACGAAGCTGTCGTCGCAGTCTATGAAGCCAAACAGCAGGCCTACTGGAAACAAAAAGAGGATTGGGCTCGTCTGGTTCATGAAGAAAGTGTTACCGCAGATGGGCACCGCGTGGAATTGGCAGCCAACATCGGGAATCCGCAGGACGCCGTGCAGGCCGTTGAAAACGGCGCCGAGGGGATCGGACTGTTTCGTACCGAATTTCTTTATATGGGACGAGAGCAGTTCCCCACGGAAGAAGAGCAGTTTGCGGCTTACAAAGCAGTTGCAGAGAACATGGGCAAGGATCGACCAGTTGTCATTCGAACATTGGACATCGGCGGGGACAAGGAGCTTTCCTACCTTGATCTGCCGAAAGAATTGAATCCGTTTCTAGGCTATCGAGCCATCCGGCTTTGCCTGGATCGCGTGGAACTGTTTAAGACGCAGTTGCGCGCTTTGCTCCGGGCAAGTATATACGGCAATATCAAGATCATGTATCCAATGATCGCCACTATAGCCGAGCTGCGTCGAGCGAACCAGATCCTGGACGAAGTGAAGGCAGAGCTGCGCACCCAAGACATTTTGTTTAACGATCATTTGGAAGTAGGAATCATGATCGAGGTGCCAGCAGCCGCGATGATCGCAGACCAGCTCGCCAAGGAAGCCGATTTCTTCAGCATCGGGACCAATGATTTGATTCAGTATGTGATGGCAGCGGACAGAATGAACGAGCAGGTCGCCTACTTGTACGATCCGTACCATCCCGCCATTTTACGGCTTGTGAATCAGGTAATCAAGGCGGCCCATCAGGAAGGCAAATGGGTAGGCATGTGCGGAGAAATGGCCGGGGAGGAATTGGCGATCCCGATTCTGCTCGGGTTGGGACTGGATGAATTCAGCATGAGTGCCACTTCCGTTCTCCGGGCCCGCCATTTGCTGAGAAAGCTGGATTACAAGTCGCTACAGGAAACAGCACAACACGTCCTCACTCTGGAGAGCGGCGAAGAGATCAGAGCCTTTATCAAAGAGGAAATTTTGAACAAGCTGTAATGGCCGGTATAGTTGGCAAAATAATAAGGCTCCGCCACGATGTGTGGCGGAGCCTTCATTCATCTAAAAAATCTCATACCAAACTACTCTACTACCGCCTCTAACGTCACATCCACCTTCACTGTCCGCGTGACGGACTCATCTTCCTTGGAAGTAATCGTCACATACAGCGTAACGGTCTCTTCCCCTTCGGCAGGTAGCTCCTTCAAAATCCCCTCATCGTCGATAAACGCCTCATCAGAGCTCTTCGTCACCTGATAAGTCACATCATCGCTCTCTTCCGGCAGGGCAAGCACTGGTTGATCCAGCTCTGTGGTGTTCGCAATCTCAAACTCGAATTGCTCCTCGGCTTCTTCAACTACCTTGGACAAGACTGCGTTTTTATCAGATGCCTTAATCATGAAGGATTTCCAAGCCTCGTATTCTTTTACAATCTGCTCACCCTTCGGCTTGCTTTGGTCTACACTTCGACCGACGAGCTTCAGCTTGTATTTGCCTGGATCGAGCTTCTTCGCTACTTGGCTACCATCGTAGTAAGTACCATCGAGATTAGAGAAGGTGATAGGGCCTGGCGCAATCAGCGCGTAATTGTTGAACACGGATGCGAGCGTACCGACGTATTTATCGTCCATGTCCCATACCTCAACAGAAATCTGGTTCACGTCTTTGGCTTGCAGCTCGGCTTCGAGTGTGAACGAATCCTCATTGCCATCACCATCAGGGGTGATTGTCGTATCGGACAGCTTCAGGTTGTCGAAACCGAAGTTGGTATCCTCACGCTTTTCTCCCACGTGTACAGCAAACGGCAGGCGCAGGTCAGGGTTGCCTTTCTCGCCTTTCAGCAGGACTTCGCCTTCATACACGCCGTCTTTTGCATCGGAGTCAACAGTCAGGCTGAGCTCAAATGTGGTCTCATCGCCTTTTTTAGCAGAGATGGAATCATCGGAGATTTCCACATTGATATCATCCACATCTGGCGTTTTGGAGTCCGGCTTGTACGGATCTGTCGTGACGGACGGATGCATGATCACTTTTGCATCGTACGAAACATCCTTCTTGGACAGGTTTTTCAGCTGGAGGGTTTTCGTGACGGTATTGCTGCCTGCCTTCAGCAAGCCAAAGGAAACGTTATCTGCATAGTACGGAATGGTCTTCGGCTCAAAATCTTCGCCCAAAATAGTGAGCTGCTCTACCGTTGTCAGAACAGCAGGTGTTTTCGATGCAGCGTAGCCGTTTACGCGGCCTGCACCTTGGGAGTACACATCGTACAGTGTGCCGTCTGGGCTATAGAGCGGTTTTGAGGTGTTCGCGAGCGCTGCCTTGATATCGGCAGGTGTCCAGTCCGGATGTGCCTGTTTCAGCAGCAGGGCAAGACCGGAAACGTGCGGAGCCGCCATGCTTGTACCGTTTAGACGGGCGTATGCCTTGTCGTACTTGGCGTTAGGGATCAGCTTGCTCCAAGATGGATAGCTGGACAGAACGGCTACACCTGGCGCAGCCAGATTCGGCTTGATGCTGTAGTCGTCGCCCATGATTGGACCGCGTGAGCTAAAGCTGGCGATGCGGTCGCCCGGATCATTTGTGCTTGGGTAGTTTCCTGAGAACGTAAACGTCAGTGTTTTCGCTTTTTCAGGGTCAGCCAGCAGCTCTTTTGCCAGTGTACGGCCTTCCAGACCCTTCATGTCAAAGGTAGGGATCGCTTCGATCTGGTCACCCAGGATCGTGTTGACATAGCCCTCGCGATCACGGATATCCAGGTCAGCTACGCCATCCCCGTCGGTGTCGTTACCGTTAAAGACCACGATAGCGACAGCACCAGCTTTTCGGGCGTTTTCGATTTTTTCCGTGAAGCCGAGAGTACCGCGGGAAACGAGAGCAACTTTGCCTTTTACATTTACCTTTTCAAAATCGCTGCGAGAGCCAAGGTTGGCGTAGACGACAGGCAGCGGTTTGGTTCCGATGATAGAGGCGAAGTTATCCTTTCTCACCTGCCATGCCATCACAGGGAATTCGTAATTGGCTCCGAATGACGAGGTTGCAGAGCCGTCATATTGCACGGTAGGGGAGTCTACCGCTGCAACTGTGATCGGCAGCCTCGCACCAGAAGGTGATCCCGCGGTGTAATAATGTCTGCCGCGTTCATCGTCGGCGGAGTTCCCACCCGATACAACCGTGATCACTCCAGAAAGTACCGCGTTATTTACAGCGATGGCATCTGGGGAGTCAGAGTTCTTCTCCATAGCGGCGCCAAGCGACAGGTTAATGACATCCATGCCGTCTTTTACCGCTTTTTCGATACCGTCGATGACCTGAGCGGAGCTTCCGCCTTCTCGGCCCAATACGCGGTAGACGTAGAGGTCTGCACCATAGGCAACCCCTTTTACCTGCACATCTGAGGTCCTGTTTTTGGCGCGTCCTACGATGGTGCCGGATACGTGAGTTCCATGGCTGGAGCCTTCATATCCTTTTCCATCGCGGTCATCCTCCACAGGGATTGGTGCTTCTTCATAAGGGTCCTTGTCATTGTCGAAGGAGTCATATCCGCCTTTATAAGCATCCTTGAGATCAGGGTGCTTGTAATCGACACCGGTATCGATGACGCCGACCTTCAATCCTTTCCCAGTCAGACCTTCCTTCCACATGTCGAGAACGCCAATTTGTTGGAGAGGGGCTTGATCCCATTTGGTGGACGATGCTTTCTCGCTGACAGCATCAATTTCGGGAAGCTCATAATACGTATTTTGATAAATGCGCTTTACCTGTGGCAGTTCAGCCAGCTCTTCCAACTCGTCGGCTGACACCGTTGCTTCCATTCCATTGAATACATGTTCAAACTTGCGCTTTACCTTCAGTTTGACCTTGTTGTCTTTTGCTTCATCGAGGAAGGATTCTTGCTCCTCCTCTACTTTTGCTCGTAATGATCTAACGGAAGATTCTGAACCTTCGCTATGTTTAGCTGTGATCGAAGGTTCACTTTGCAGCTCAATAATGACACTGACGTTTTTGCTGGAACTGGTGTTCAGCAGGGGGGAGATTTTCGAGATTTCGGAGCCAATCTCTACTTCCGCGTTGGTAAACTCGTTTACTTTTTCCCAATCCTGTTCGCTAAACTCCGCTGCTGCCAGTGCATTGTAAGGAAGGCCGCTCAGCATGAGTGATGCTGCAAGCGTAAGAGAAGCGAGAGTACGCATCTTCTTCATCAGTCCACTCTCCTTAAAAATTATGTATAAGACGATTTGCATAAGTATTTCTCTTCTCGTAAAACTACTCCTTTTATTGGCAAAAAACTATTTATCGAGCAAATTCGTCAAAAATAGACAAAATTAACTGTATTTTCAATCGAATAAAGAAGAATAAGGTAATTATTTGTTGTTTTTTGCCAAATCATTTTCTATATTTTTCATAAGACATAAGTCAGGAGAGGGTAATCGATGATCAAGTTGAAAGATATCGGGAGTTTCGAAGAGCTGCCAGAAATCGCAATGCATATTTATCAAGGAAATATCCCGGCTTTACAAGATGCGATTGCGGCCGGATGGGATATAGAAAAGGGCATCGTGCTTAGCAAATATACGACGCTAAGCCCGTTGGATCTGGCGATTTTATCAGAGAAGCTAGAAGTTGTTAAGCTGCTGGTAGAGCATGGCGTTAATTTGAATGTCAAAAATAATCCAGCTTTTTTGATGGCCGTACGCTATTGCACGGAAGAGCTCGTTCGTTATGTTGTAGCGCAAGGCGCCAAGCTGGACATGGTCAATCAGGTGCGCTCAAACGCTTATTCGGAGGCTTACTACGGCAACAAAAAGAACATCCCGCTTATTCAAGAGCTGGGACTGGATATAAGACTGCATGGCGGCGATGTATTGCGTAAAGCCGTGTCGGATCATGACCTTACGACCACGGCCTATTTGCTCGATCATGGGGTGGACATCAATTATAACAAACCGAATATGGTGTATCCGTATCAAGCGACCCCCTTAACAGTTGCCACTCGCTTGGGGAATGCCGCCATGGTCAAATATTTGGTTGAACGCGGTGCGGACGTCATGGTAGCAGAAAGGGGTGGCGAGCGGCCTTATACCATCGCGGTCAGCAATAAAGATACGGAGTTGGCTGCGTATTTGAAATCGCTGGAACCTGCCGAGCTGCATGATGTGGAGAACAGGAAGTACGAGCTGCAAAAATATAAACTGACTGAAGAACTGATTGGCTTCCTTACCGGAGAAAAGCTGCGTCTTGAGCTGGCGGAAAATGAGTATGATATTCGGTACATCGACTTTTTTACATTGACTGATACGATTGAAATGAAAATCGGTCGGCAAAAGCTGCTGCGTTTATCCGCCGAAATCGACAACTACTCACATCTGCATCTTGTGTGGAATCCGAAGAAAAAAGGTAGCATCGGCTGCTATGATGAGGAGCATAAGGAGTATGCGGACTTGTGCAGCTTTACAGAATTTATCGCGCATGCTGATGTGTACTTGATCAAGTTTATGGAGGGTGAGTTGTAAAAGAAGAACCAATAAACAGCAATCAGACAAGCCAGATGGCAGTATCCGATTGCTGTTCGTTATTGGCGAGAAATAGCGGGAGCTGCAAACGAAAGTTACCGCTTGTTCTCCCCGGGTTCCGTTGCACTTTTGACTGCCGGGTCGATTACGGGACTGTCCGTTATCACTGCGGGAGCTGGAGCAGGAGCAGGTATAACAACGCCCGGAACAGAAGGTTTGCTTTTTGGGTCGACTACGGGACTGCCCGTGTTCTGTTCGGGTGCCGGCTCGGGTTCTAAAGTAGGCGAGGCTTCGGAAGTTGAGGATTTACGTTCCGCAGAAGCGGGTTCCAAAGCGGTTCCCTTCCTATCCTCTTCCGGGTTATTTGCGGAAGCTACGGGATCCGCTTGAGAAGACAGCGGTTTGTTCTCTTCGTGTATCGCTATATTTCCGGATGCCGGAATGGAACTTGTTGAGTCTGGCGTTGTGGTTTCGGATTTTGTTGGGCTTAGTTTTAACATAACGCCCGTACCTATCGTAGCCAAAACGATAACCATCAAAAGCGAAATGCCCCATTTCTTGCTTCTTGTATCCATGATGGAAATCACCCTTTTCTTTAAGTCTAATCTGCTGTCGGAGAAGCTGGTGGAGAGTAAGCTTTGTTCCCGGGATTGCTTCTTTATCAGGCCAATAATGGCCTCTACATACTGCTGGCGATTGCTCATATCGGAATGCTTGATGACTTCCTCGTCACAAGAGAGCTCGCATTGAAGCGCAATTTCCCGGGCCATTCGATAGACAAACGGATTAAACCAATGAAGGGCGGCGGCAATAAGCACAAGTGTTTTGTAGCCCAAATCCCCGCGTTTTAAGTGAATCAGCTCATGCTTCAGGATGAACAGAAGCTCATCGGACGAGATATTTTCAGACGGAAGCAAGATGATAGGACGGGCAAAGCCGACTAGCATCGGGCTGGCAATGCCCGGATAGACCCGCAAATCCACTTTTCGGGTTATGTTCATGTTCGCTTGGACATCCTGCAACAGTCGTAGCGCTTGGTGGTCCGAGCATTCCATGCCCCAACGCTTCATCATGTGCAGAAAATGTTTGTGCCGTATGGCGTGGTAAGACAAGAACACGATAACTCCGCCAATCCAGAATCCTCCAGCCAGTACATACCAAGGTAATGCCGCCACATTTGCTGCTGAAGGAGTAATCCCCTGGTCAAGGGAGGTGTGGCCGACATTCTCCAGAACAGGGAGCAGCATTTCCAAGGAAACAACAGACGTGGGGAATTGGAAGCGAAACGGAATAATCAGACCGATGACAATGATCAGCCATGCATAGTAGCGCCCCTTGGCCGTAAAGTGGTTCTGCAAGAAGGGGGTAGCGGCTATATAGAGGAGACCGATTACCGACATGGCGATTGAGCATTCCAGCAATGCTATCAGAAAGGTTTGCATCGGTTATTCCCTTTGCTCCTTGGCCCATTTCAGCAGATCATCCAGTTCTTTTTCGCTGGGTTGTTTGCCGTTGTACAGTGTATGGACGAAGCTCAAAAAAGAATTCTCATGATATTGCTTCATAAAATGCTCCGTTTCTAAAGCAAGGTACTCCTCTTTTCCTACAAGCGGAAAATATGTGCGTTCTTTTCCATCCTTCTCTGTATGCAAAAAGCCTCGTTCCACCAAACGCAGCATAAGGGAAATCACTGTAGGAGCTTTCCATTGGCGTTCTTTTCCGAGTTGCTCCATCACCGTTGCAGTCGTAATGGGTGGCTCGTTTCCCCAGACTACCTTCATGATTTCAAATTCGGCATCAGGTAGCTTCTTCCCATTTTTCATTACACTCACTCCTTTTTTGACAGTTGTCTTATTTATATTTTACAATTGCCAAAAATCAGATGTCAACCTATTTTTTACAATTGACTAAAACGAAGGTCTGTAGGTCATTTTAATAAAAGTTTGTGACCTTTTCTCTCGTTGTCACGACTTATCAATTGGGAAATGCTAGAACGGAAGTGAGGAAATTACATGAAAAAAATGAATTCAATCTTGGCCTTGTTGATTGCAGCACCCTTGTTATGTAGCACAACGGTTTGGGCAAAAGACAAGAATGAGGTCAAGCTCACTACGCTCGTTTCGAGCTGATTTTGCAGGGAGAAGAAAAAGGGCAGCATCGGTCTGCCACGATCAAAATCGATGAAAAGTCAGGGGATTTGGTCTTATTCACTCATATTTCCTCGGTAGAGCAATCACAAAAACAACCATCAGATGAAATCGCCAAAGAAAGAGCCACAAAGTTCTTGAAAGAAATATGGGATGAGAAGTTTCACCGATACCAATTTACAGCTGTCAAGCCTGCCAACATCAACTTTTATTATGTGGTTGAAAAGGGAGAGGACGACCATGATGAAGGTGGCCCCCGATAATTTGGGGGATTTTGTCTTTTTTATTGACAGTAGAATTTATCCAATGGTAAGATCGTGAGCAATAAACGAAAGGAGGAGGATTCAAACATGTTCGCATACGTAATCAAGCCTAAAACAAACAATGTAGCGATAAAATCCAACTCCATAGGTATGCCTTTTGCGCAATTGCGCTGTTTAAGGGTGAGCCAACTCCGTTTCCCATAGACTGCGGATAACGCTCTTGTGATAACACAATAGCTCCAAGCGTAAAGGCTGCGATTCTATGCTGCGTTTTTTCATCCAGGAAGGACGAAATCAGCATGAAAGCGGCTTTTTCTATTGATAAGTAAAGAACGTATGTTCCTATAAAAAAATAAAGGTGGTCTTCTATTGAGCAACACGCCGATTAAATATTTCATCAATCCGGAAGTAAAAGTGGAAAACAATGCGGTAGAGGAGCTTCATCGACTTTTAGAGGTGAATGAAACAATTGAAACGCTGCAAAAGCATTCACCCGATTATTTTGACGATCCCAATACAGGGGTTTTGGAAGTAGCCATTACGCCCGATTTTCACAAAGGAAGCGGCATCCCTGTAGGCACGACGCTGTTTACACGCGGGTTTGTACTGCCGCAAGCGATTGGCAACGACATTAACTGCGGGATGCGTCTGTATGTCACGGATTTGCACGAGGAACAGATTCGCACAAATCTGGATGCCATTGAACGGAATGTGCGCCATGTTTTTTTCGAAGGGGGCCGCAATATTCCCATGACGCGGCATATGCGGGAAAAAATGTTCAAGGAAGGCCTAATCGGTATACTGGACAGCCACAAGGAAGCGAATGGCGAGGGAATTTGGCGTTATTACAACGAGAAGCAGCAGGAGCTGGATTTGAACCACGTCAATAAAATGGGGTCCTTTATCGCAGAATCGACGATTGGCCTCGATGACTTTCTCGGTCCTGCCGAGCTTTCTCGGGATGCACAAATCGGCTCGCTTGGCGGTGGGAATCATTTTTTTGAGATTCAGGTGGTCAAAAAAGTGCATCAGGGCTCTATCGCCAGTCAGTGGGGGCTGAAGGAAGGGCAAGTCGTCCTCATGATTCATACCGGTTCGGTTTCCATTGGTTATAACAGCGGTGCATGGATCAAAGAGATGCTGAAAAAGATGTACCCGACTTCCTTGAAGCATCCAGATAACGGCATGTATCCACTGCCTCTTTCGGAGCGTTCCCTGCCACAGTGGAAAATGTTTTGGAGTCTCCTGCACAATGCGGCGAACTTTGCATTTGCCAATCGCTTGATGCTGGGGCTGATGATGTACAAATCGATTTCCGATGTGTTGGGCGATTTTGAACACAGGTTGTTGTACGATGCGCCTCATAATTATTTGTGGGAGGAACAGCTCGAGCAGGTGGGTGGATTTTTGCATCGAAAAGGGTCGTGTACGGCAAAATCGGCCGAGCAAATGATGGGCACGCCGTTTCAGTATACGGGCGAACCTGTGTTTATCCCTGGTTCCATGGGCTCGCACAGCTTTATTTTGGCAGGGCTCGGCAATCGGGATAGCTTGTTTAGTGCAAGCCATGGCGCAGGTCGTGCACTTTCTCGCGGCGATGCTGTGAAAGTGGACGATGACAGATTTCGCGATTTTCTTGCCAACTTCCGCGTGATCAATCCGATTGACCCGAAGCGGGCGGACTTGCGTGGACGGAGCGATATTTTGAAGAAATGGGAAGAAGAGCTGAAAAAAGAGGCGCCGTATGCCTATAAAGATATTACTCCGGTAATTCAGTCGCATGTGGATCATGGGATGGCTGAGATTGTGGTCGAAGTGGCGCCGATTGCTACGGTGAAAGGCTAAAGGATAGGCGGAAGAGAACTCAGACATGGCCGACTGATTCTATTCAACTAGAAAAGTGGTAAATTGTATCGCTTTTTTAATTTTAGTAACAATCACAATGAGAGGACTTTAAAAGGATTAAAAAACCTATTGAATAAATTACTCTAATTGTAATTTTAAAATGAAAAGCTGAAAATATCCTTAGTACCTTTTGTTTTTGACTTAATTAATGTGAGATAATATGTTTAATATTTTGTTATATCAGGGTAAAGTTTACAATAAATTAAACTGGAATTTTCAAATTGGAGATGAGTATATTGAGTAGAATGGAATGGAGAAAACTTCTTAATGGAAATAGAATTAGGAAGTCAGAAACTCTATATGTTAAGAAACAACGAAATGAATTTGACAAAGATTATGAAAGGATTATTTATTCATCCTCGTTACGTCGATTACAAGATAAAGCACAAGTATTTCCTCTGCAGGAGAACGATTTTACAAGGACAAGACTGACCCATTCTTTAGAAGTAGCTTCATTAGGACAATCGATTGCTTGGGAGATTGGTATTTGGTTGTTGGAAGAAAAGAAAATCTTTAAAGATTTTTGGCAAGCAAAGGAACTAGCTTCTTTAGTTGAGGTGACATGTCTTGTACATGATTTAGGTAATCCTCCATTTGGTCATTATGGGGAAGACATTATTCGAAGTTGGTTCCAAAACTGGTTTGAAAGTGATACTTTTAAAGAAATACAGAAGAAGTACATTGATAATGGTGATGTCCCACTTAATAATCAACAAATGAATGATTTTAAATTTTTTGAGGGTAATGCTCAAGCAATTAGAATTTTATCTAAGCTCCAATTTTTAAATGATGAATATGGGGCAAACTTTACGCTAGGATCGTTAGCAACGCTAATGAAATATCCATGGTCATCTGATCATGAATATGCAACCAGCAAGAAGAAATTTGGTTATTTCTATTCAGAAAGAGAATTATTTGAGAAGTTGAAAAAAGAAGTTGGTATTGGTGAACAGCGGCACCCAGCAACCTATTTACTTGAAGCAGCAGACGATATTGCATATTTAACAGCAGATATTGAGGATGGAGTTAAAAAACGTGCTGTTCCATGGGAAGAGATATATTCTGGGACAATAAAAAAATTTTTCGGGGATAATTATCCAGATCATTTTACTAAATTAGAAGAACATAGGCTAAAAGCGATTAAAAATAAGGTGCCAAATAGGGAATTAGTAGGTGTCCAAAATTTTAAAGTTATGGCACAAGGAATTATGATTGAGGCAGTAATCGATTCCTTTAAAGAGAATTATGAAAGTATTATGGAGGGAAGCTTTAAAGGAGATTTATTAGAAAACTCTTCCGCAAAACAATTGAAAGAAGAATTGGTAAATATTTCAATAGAGTACTGCTATAAAAATACTGAAGTATTGACTCTTGAGTTAGTGGGAGATAGAGTTCTAAATGAATTATTGAATTTCTTTGTGGATGCCGTAGTTAAGATTGATAAAAAACCAAAAGCGAAATTGAGAGAGGAAAAAATACTTCACCTGGTTTCTGCTAACTTTAGACATATTCAAACGCTTAAAGAGGGTGGCCCCAAAATTGAAATAAATGAACTATCTTTATATATGAGGTTATTATTAGTAACAGATTTTATCTCAGGAATGACGGATTCTTATGCAGTTAATTTACATCAGCAGCTTTCAGGAATAAAGCTACCTTAAAATTTATATATAAAAGGTGATCGATCTTATGAACACCGAAATAACGATCAAACATGAAATATCATCATTACTCAAAAATTCGACTGAAGCAAACAATTTTATTAATCTACTGTCACAATTAGGTGAATTACTATTCTTTGGTGGATCTATAAGAGATTATTATATTAATAAAAAATATGAGTCTTTGCCTCGCGATTTTGATATAGCAATTAAATTTGATGTAAATAAATCTAGTCAGACAAGCGACGATCTCGAGTGTCTGATTAAAAGATATAGTCACAAAAAAAATCGATTCGGGGGATACAAGGTACAAGTTGAAAATGTAGAATTTGATATATGGGATATGCATAATACATGGGCTTTCCGAGAGAAGAAAGTACTTGCAAAAGAAGAGAATCTAATTAAAACTGTATACTTAAATATAGATGGCATTGTATACAATTATAATAAAAATATATTGTACTATGAGGAGATAAATAAATCGTTAGAGAACCAGTTAATCGATATTGTTTTGGAAGATAATCCGCAAAAGAAATTAAATCTTTTGCGAGCTATTATTTTTAAAAATAAATATTGCTTTCAATACTCGAATGAACTAATTGAAGAATTTAGAAAAGAGATTAGATTTAATTCTGATTTTGATAATGAGCTTTACCAACTTCAATTTACTCATTACAAAGAAGAACGTTTAAGTTTTGAAAAGATACATGAAGAAATAGGTTTATTAAAATAGGCAGTTTAATGAAGACAACAAATTACTTACCGAGCTTGTTGTCTTCATCTATAAAAAGCTGACTAATTAAAAACCAATGTAGGTTCTGATAAATAATTGAAAAATCGAGTAATAGTCTAATAGAGACCATTAAATTGGAAAATCCCTAAAGGTTTGTGAACTATATAATATTCCAAAAAATTATGACGTTCCTGTATTACAGAAAGTAGTACATACTGTTATTTCTTAAATTTAAGTTATGGAGGAATGCGAATGCAACTTAGTTTGTTTGATGAAAAAGAAATAAGGCTTCCATCGCGATATGAAGATTTAGACGAATCCTATAAAGGACGATTATCGCCTAATGAAAAGCTCTTATCCTTAATCAATCGTGCCCAGAAATCGATGCAAATTAATGGCGGGATTAGATTCCTTCCTATTTACGGTGAGAGCGGAGCAGGAAAAAGTTGTGCAGCGAGGGAAATTAGTACCCATATACCTAGTGTAAGAACCTTTGTACTTGAAAGAAAGGAAATAGAATCTAAGGATGAATTGATTAACAGAGTTGTATATGAAAGAGAGCGAAATGAGAGTAAAATCTTAGTAGCAGTAATTGATCAATATGAAGAAAACGTTGCAGATAGGGAAAAGATACCTACGAAATTTATTGAATATCTCAGTCTATTAGATAGAGGAGATTTTCGTTATATACCTATTGTTTTTCTTTGGTTAACAACGAGCAAGGAGTTTCAGAGTATGTTGCAAAATGCAACAAGTAGAAACAGGCGAATACTTCTAGAAGAAAACTTCACAATTATAGGTCCTTTAAAAGATGAATGGCCAAGAATAATAGAAGAAACTTTTTCATTTCATAATAACGAAAAAACTTTGGCGGATTTTGGAGTATTAAAGGAAGATCTTATTGATATTGGAAGAGATACTAATACAATAGGTGCTGCTATCGAGTCTGTAGGAAGTATACTTTCAGAAAACATTGATAATATACAGAATCTATCAGAATATCAAGTAATCATAATGTGGCCAGTGGCGGATAGTCTTAGGAATCAACGTGTAATGCAGTTCTCCAAAGCAAGAGAAGGCTATAAGCTTAACTGGGATTTCTGGTATAGTCAACTCAATGAAGAGGATAGGTCTCAACTCCCTCTTAAAGAGTTAAATAGAACTAGATTGTATTTTGATTTTAGAGTTATACCGGTAAGAGTAGCTGATTTACATAGGCTATGTATTAATTTAGATATTGAAGAAACATCCTTCGGTAAAACATATATCGATAGGTTTAAAAATACCCACTTTTATCATGTAGTTTCAGGTGGATGGGATACTTATGAGTATAATCCTGTAAAGGAAAGGGAATCAAAGAGATCTAAAGATGCTGAGGCTTGGTATAATACTGTAACCGAAAAATCAATACGTCTCGGTCAGCGTATTTCAAAAGTATTCAAAGAGTGTGGTTTTGATTCCTCGTATGAGGAGAGTATAAGTTCCAAATATAGTAGAGTGCGCGCTGACATCTTCATCAGAAGGCCAGGCACAACTAAAAGCCAAGTTATTATTGAGTTGAAAGCTTATTCTTCGGAAAATACAATGCCCTCAACAATAAAAGATGCTATCAAAGTGACGCTTAGAAGGCATGCGCAATTCGCTGGATTTTTACAAAGGCAATAGTAGTTGGTTCAATTAAGAGATATGTAAAATCTTAATATAAAAATTTAACAAAGGCTTCATCTCTTGGCTAAGACATCTTTTTGGAGCTAACGGTGTTAAGGGAATGGAATAATTTAAATCCCTAACATGTTGGTGTAGATAAAAGATAACTCTAACGGGGATGAAGTTTTTTGTTAACCAAAATACAGTATGTATCTTTAACTCGTTAAATCTAACACTAAAATTTGCGACCTTTTTACTAGCTGTAACGACTAATTTATGAAAGGGGGAATTTCCTAATAAATTTGTGGAGGGAATCATATGCGAAAATTGAAAAAGACTTTGGCTGTGCTGGTTGCAGCGACAATGTTGTCCAACACACCGGTTTGGGCAAAAGACGTGGACAACCCCAAACTCCCGAATCATGTGAAAGGAACGTATGAAGAAGTGCTAGATTCGGTGCCGCAATTAAAAGAATACGAGCAAACAGAAGTTACATTTAAAGAGAGTTGCTTCAGTAGTAAAACATTATCCGGGCGGAATATATGCTTCAGATCCTCCTGAAGAATGGGAGTACTTGGGCTCTGAAGAATCTGGTCATTGTACCATTAAGAAATACCAACAATGGGATGAAACACAAGTAGATGATCGTGGCAATCCAGTTTTTGACGTCGATCCAGAACGATTTAAAGCTTTTCTTAGAAGTAAGGGAGTACATGATGACGATTTTAAACTCATACTGGAATTAGCTTCATTCGTGCTGATCACCACCCTATAAGCCTCCAGATCTATGCAATCTCCTCTTTTTACAGACAGAGTGGAAATTATTGTTTACACTAGAATGATAATAGCAATGAATTTTTTTCCATTTACACATTACTTACTGGATGGTGATGACACTCATGAAAACTTCTCGCATTTCTCTATTTTTTCTTTCGCTGTGTTTTCTGTTACTCCTTGTCCCCGTGCAAGCTTTTGCAGATGACTTTGATGATTCCGGCCCGCTCCAATTCCGCTTGGATCATATCGAGTTGGATGATTCAAAAAATCCACCTTTGGCGTATGCCACTGTTTCCTGGGGAAATACCAGCCCGAGTGAAATTGAATATTTGGAAGCGACTCTCGATCTTTATAGTAAAAACGGGAAGAAAATCAGCCTGGCACCAGCTACTATAAAAAAAGATCTTGTGTTAGCAGGTGATAGTGAACTGAGTCTTATTGCAGATCTTCAATTCAAGCTCGTAAAAGACATTACGGATGCCTCTCAACTAGATGGAGCTTATATTCATGATCAGCTCTCTTATAGCCCGGGAAGACAGACGATTCCACAGGCTAATATCGAGACGAAACTGCTCTCTGCCTCCTATCGAGATAACAAGCTTCATGTGGGAGCTGCTGTATTCAACATAGGTGACGCAACTGCTACTAACTTCAAGTGGGATTATGTGATTGTAGGCTGGGGGGATAAACCACACCATGATTTCAAATACACAAACGATAGTGGCAAAAAGCATCCCGTCCTTAATGAATCACTGACATTGGAGCCAGGACGATTTGTCAAAGTATCCTTTGCTATCCCATTAGAAGGACCTGCTGTTCCATTGCCAGAAATAAAAGACATCTCCTTTAGGTTGGAAACGGATTACGGTCACTCAACGCCCCATCGAATTAATCGTCAGGAAATATTCGTCAATAACCAGAGGCTAGACTCAGATATTGTGGATGACTATGACACCATGTACGTACCGTTACGCGATCTAGCGGAAGCACTCGGAGCTACTGTGACCTGGGAGGAGCGTACTCAATCTGCTTTGGTTAAGAAAGGGAACACATCGATACTTACCTCAGTAGGAAACCCTTATTATTCGTTGAATGGGGATCAGGACAGTGTATTAAATCACGAACCAAGACTATATCAAAACACCACCTTTATCGTGCCTTTGCGATTCTTTTCCGGACTACTCGACAGCGAGGTCATCTATCATCGGATGTGGGCGAAAGAGCCAATTGAGCTAATTATCGTCATTCCAAGATCGAATTAAATACATTCATATCTAAAAGAATGCCCAGAAATAATCAGTCATATGGGACGAAAGCTGCTCCACACTTCTAGGCTTAGAGAGGGAAGGGTGTCACGACCCCTCGGTAATAACCTTTCAAACTACAATTGAGGAAATCGGCCTCTCAACCTTTTACGCTGAATACAAAGACAACATTGAGATGAATCGAGCGTATTTCGTGCTCAAGGCGTTAAACGGCTTCTGTTAAAAGAAACGGGATACCCGGGGAGGAAACCCATGGTGTATCTAAAAGAAAACATTAATATCAGTGCAGATCGTATTAATCAGACCAGAGAGATTTTAACCGATAATAATGCATTTTAATTCTTTGGCAGCTGCAATTAAGGCCTTTAATTTCAGTCCAAAATTGACGCTGTTTCTTTTTGTGAGGAAAATCTAAAACTGATTGGGTGCCTAGCCAACAACACATAAAGATCTAGAACAACCTTTGGCTAGATAAAAGGAGTAATAATAGCTGAAAGCCTCCAATCATAATTCGGAGGCTTTCTTCTTGTCGTATGGCTTGTAGAATATGTTTTTTTCAAAAAAACCGATCGAAGCCGATACGGATCACTGAGAAGGCGGTCCGTTCAATCCGTGAGTGTACGTAAGATCTCCTCGCCAAAACCATGCCTGAAGAAAATACAAAACGATTCCACATCCTCATCTTCCTCGATGGAAATGGTATACTCCCCTTCGTTCAGCAAGAGATACCTGCCCTCTTCCACAGCAAAAAAGCCTTTGCTCGTCTTGTAATGTGCCCTTCCATTACGAAATGTTTTAATGGAAAGCTGCCCATCCCCTGCCCAGTAAAATTGCTTGCTTTTTGCATGGAGAACATAGTTCCTGGAAGGCTTGTCGGTCATTTCACGATATCCTGTAGCGTCTTATCAATATGGGCAAAACGAAACTGGTACCCTTCACGCTCAAGCCTTTCTGGAATGACCCAGCGGCTTTTTAACACCAGCTCTGTTTCCGTTCCGATCATCATGGCCCCCATTTCCAGCATCCATTTGGGAGATGGCAGTCCGAAGCTCCGATTCATCACGTTGCGAAAATGCTGCATGAATTCACGGTTTGTGACGGGATGGGGAGAAGAACAATTGAAGACGCCGCTTAGGTCCGTTCGCTCTTTTAAAAAGAGAATGATCTGGAAGATATCTTCGACGTGAATCCAGCTAAAACGCTGGTTCCCAGACCCTTGTACACCCCCGAGTCCGAAGCGAACGAGGTTTTTGTATGGATCAATAACCCCGCCGTTTTCCCCCAGCACGATCGCCATGCGTAAGGCTACTTGTCTCGTATGCGGCAAATCAAAGGAAAAGAAGGCAGCTTCCCATTGCTTGGCGACATCAACAGAAAAGCCTGTTCCAATCTCCCCTCCTGCTTCCGTCATGGGACGATCCTCCGCATGCCTATAGATGGTGGCTGTGCTGGAATTGAGCCAGAGCGAAGGCGGGTTTTTGCAAGCCAAAACAGCATTGCCGAGTATGCGAGTGGTCTCTGTCCGAGATTTCAGGATTTCTTCTTTGTTTTTATCATGATAACGACAGTTGACGGATTTGCCTGCCAGGTTGATGAGCAGCTCTGAATCTTCCAAAGCTTCCACGATTTTCGCGTGATTGTCCCACGTTATATGAGGGGAAGTTCTTGCGATGATCGTTACTTCGTAGCCAAGTTGATTGAATTTGTCTGCCAGATACTTGCCGATAAAGCCAGTGCCGCCGGCCAGGATGACTTTCTTTTTCATAAGCTCAACTCGCTTCCTACGGTTTCGAATTTCTTACAATAATTGTAACATAATGCGAAGTAGCAGCAGTGAAAAAGCTCTTCACCCAAAATGGGGAGAGCTTTTCTTGGTTATTGGAGAGTGGAAAAGTCTTCGTGGAAATTTACTTTCAATATCGTGCTGTGTTTAGAAACAAAGTAGCGGGTAAATTCCCACTCATTTTCGCGCAGGTAATCCAGCGATGTCTGTGCAGTCATAAATTGATAGCCGGCGATATATCCCGTGAGGAACTCGCCCCAATTGTTATAGGCTTGTTGTGTTTGTTGAGCGGCTTGTAGCTTAAACTGTCTCGCTTCTTCTTTGCTGATATAGCCGTAGTCCCCTTTCCCACGACTTAAAAAGGAAGCCCAGGTGTAATCATAGGCGGCGATCCCTTCCGCCGGGAGCCTACGCAGATAGAATTGAACAACCTTCGCCTTGGCGATGCGTTCCTGATCGGATTCCAAGGAGTCGATATATTCCTTTCGCCCTGACTCCGACAAGGCAGCCATGAAATGGTGAAGCCGAGCAAACTCTTTTCGTACCCCTTCTGTCAGCATCCATGTCAATCTGGCTCTCTGGCTTGCTGCGTCCTTCATACCCCATTTGGTGTAGTTATCCTTTACATCTATTAAACGAGTGCCTGATCCGATCGTAATGGCTGCATGCATGCTGTAAGTAAATAAAGTAAATTGCTTTTCCTTCTTACTGGTAAAGATGAACATGTTTGAAAAGGTCACTCCTTGTTTTTCAGAATCGAGTGAGGAGGTATATCTTGTACAGGGAACGAAAGAAGACGCGATACAAGAGCAGAAGAATGATCCCATAGAAAGCAGCGGAAAACGGAGGCCACGAGAGCTTATGCTGCTTCGCATCGATCATATGATCGGTTACGAGATAGTTGGTATCGTATGTTGACTTAAGGCCAGGCTGCTGTAAAATCTCCTCTGCGTCATCCAGTACTTCTTCTGGTATTTCTTGTGTTTTGCCATGCTCGATCTCAAGCGTCTTGGTTTCATTCATCTTTACCGCTTGTTCTGCTGTAGCCAAGAGTATGACCGGTGATCCATCCAAGTGGCCAATGTACACCCAGGCTGAGGGGGCAACATTAGAGCCCTTTTTGGCGGCCGACATGTACGATTCATACGTAGTGGTGCTCTTTCCGTCTGCATCCGTTTGTTGATACTGAAAAATACCGAGAGGATGGGCATCTGTTATTCTGGTAGTGATGAATTGGTCAGGCTCCATTCGGTCGAATTCGTATGCCGATGTGATGTGCAGAGGTCCATTCACAACATGCTTAACGTAGGAGATGGGTCCCAATCCCGTATGATCCTCAAACGCCCCTGAGAAAAGAGAATGGAAAAGCACGATGAGGGCAAGGATCACCGTTGTAAAGATTACTTGAAAACGAAGAGCTTGCTTCGTTTGCGTATGCAAGCCTTTTCGTTCACCCAGTTCAGCAATCAGCGGTTGCAAGGTCAGCTCCCGTTCTTTTGCTGGCAGAGTCTTCGCCTGCTTTACCATGTCTGCACGAAGCTGCGTGAGCATGATAAGCGCCTGATAATCGTGTGGATTAGCTGCCAAAAGCTGCTGAAAAGTGGCTTTGGCCGAAGCGGCGTCACCCAGCTCCAATTGACACTTTCCAAGCAGGCTGAGTGCTTCAGCATGACTTGGGACCTGAGATAAGATGTATTCACATTCATTCCGAGCTTCGGTGAAGTGCTGATGGTTGTACCAGATATAGGCTCGAGCTACGTAGTTGTCGATATCGTCAGGCTGAAGGCAGATGATGCGGGTAAAAGCGTCTATCGCACCATCCATGTCACCGATGCGCTGGCAATACTCCCCTAGCAGTCGAAGCAAATCGGGATCATCGGCAAATAAACCAATAGCCGCGTTGAGTGAGCTGTCGGCCAGCTCCAGTTGATTTTCTTTCAGTGCTTGATAAGCTGCATCGCGATAAGACAAAAACAAATCATGATCGATATCGGTTGCTTGTAGCAAAGTGTCAAAACGCAATCCGGGCTCGTCTAGCTGTTTTCGATAATACGCACAAAATTCTTCCGAGTGGTCGTCCATATAGTAGGGTTTTTCAATGAGTTCTCGCCAATGAAAGCATTCCTCCAGCTTCACCCACACGCTTTTTGGCAAATGATGATGCTCTTCTAAAAAATCAAACAGGCGCTCACGTACGAGTCGACTCTTTTGGATATCCCAAACCAGGTCAGAATGGAGCAGCCTCGTCCAGTTTTCGGGATTGATTCTGGAGGGAAAGTCGTCGTACAAAGCTTGTACCTGCTCTAAAAAAATGTCGATTGAGTCCACCTGATCATCACGATCAAGTTGTTCGTGAACGTCGTCAATGGACAACACGCGCTGAATAGTCAGAGTGGGAACCTCTTCGTCTACTTCCTTTTCCTCTGGTGTAGAAGGATCGACCAGAATTGGCTCCATCTGCGGTTTTCTCTGCCCCTGCTTCGCCATTTTAATGGCCAGATCGTATGCTTCTCGCAGTTGTTGGTAGCCTTCCGGATCATCTTCCGGGTGATGCAGCTTTAGCTTTTTCGCATAGGCTTTTTTAATCGTCGAAATATCTTCGGTAGGATCAATGTCCAGTATCCTCCAAATATTCACAAGTCGTCACGCCACCTTTTACGTGTGATTCATCTGTTGTTTCATGATTATAATCTACTGAGGATAATTTTAACTATCATGGAAAAATAAAAAAGACACAGACCTTCTTTCCTTGTGAGAAGAAGATCCGCGTCTTGGAAGCCTTCAGTCAGCGGGCCGTATTAACAACAGAGCTGTATGGTATCGAGTATCTTTAATTTGAGATAACCGTCACTGAAGACGACGCTTTTCATAGGCTTTTTGTTACGATTTGGTGGTATGCTTTTTCACTTCAGGCAAGATTTTCGTTGCGATCAGTTCAATGTTTTTCGCAATTTTATCAAAAGGCACGCCGCCAAAGTCGATTTGCGCCATGAAGCGTTGTTGTCTGTACATTTCGTATTGGTACAGCATTTTTTCGATGATGACTTCAGGGCTGCCTACCATTAACGCATCACGATAATCGACAGACTGTGCAAACTGTTGCTTCGGATAGCCGCCGCCACGCAACGCGATAAACCCACCATTTAGATGCGGATAGAACTCGCGAAGCGCATCCGAAGTTTTGTCGGCTGTATAAAACAAGCTCGTTGTCGCTACTGGCAAGGTCGCTGGGTCAAAACCATTTTGCTTCGCAGCCTCCCGGTAAGCATCGACGGAGCCTTTGAAGTTGATGGCAGGACCTCCGAGTGTGGTCAGCATCATAGGTACGCCAGCTTGACCGGCTTTAATCGCGCTTGCAGGTGGTCCCCCTACTGCACGCCAGATGGGAAGACGCCCTTGCAAAGGCTGCGGCAGGATCGTAGCGTTTTGTAGCGGTGCACGAAACTGCCCTTCCCACGTTACGCGATCCTCGTTATTTAGCTTGAGAAGAAGGTCCATTTTCTCTTCAAACAATTCCTCATAGTCACGCACATCGTAGCCGAGGAGGCTATATGCTCCTACTCGGGAACCGCGTCCGGCAACAATTTCTGCCCGACCATTGGAGATCAGATCCAAGGTAGCGAAATCCTCATACACGCGGACCGGGTCGGATGTACTCAATACAGTGGCGGAGCTAGCGATTTTAATGTTTTTCGTAGCTTGTGCGATCGCACCCAGAATGACGGTATGCGCCTGCGTTGTAAAATACGTCTGGTGGCTTTCGCCGACAGCGAACACATCAAGTCCCGCTTCGTCTGCCAGCTTACTTGCTTCGATTAATTCCTTGATGCGCTGTTCAGAAGAAATCTTGGAGCCGGTGTGTGGATTCGGGACATGGTCGCCAATCGAATACAAGCCGAATTCAAGTCCCTTTTTGGTGTCGATACGATATTGTTCCATGTTGATTCACTCCTTTAGTCTATAGGTGTCAATTTCGCTTCAATTTCTGCACGGCGTTCTTCGAGGAATGGAGGTAGGTCTAAAGCTTTTCCGAGCTCCTCAACGGTTGAATCTACTGTGAAGCCAGGACCGTCTGTTGCGATTTCGAACAAAATGCCGTTTGACTCACGGAAATACAAGCTTTTGAAGTAGAATCGATCCACGATCCCTGTTGAGCGGTAACCGCGTTTTCGAACGGCGTCATCCCAGTATTGCAGCTCTTCATCGTTTTTCACGCGAATTGCCAAGTGATGAACACTTCCTCGACCTGGTTTTTCAGGGGCCCCCTCTTCCTGTTTGATGACAATTTCACCGAAGGATTTCCCTGGGATGGATTGATAAATGGCTTCTTGCTCTGGGCGCGATACTTCGTTATAACCGAATGTGTCTGTCAACAGACTGGCTAATTTGTCCAAGGAGCGGACGGTGATTTCAACCGTGCCGATTCCCAAGATGCGATGCTTTTCTTCGACCACGGATTCGTCCCATGGAGCCCAATTCGATGGAACTCCTTCGCCGTTGTTATTGATCAGGATCAGTCGCAGGCCTTCCGGGTCTTCAAAATGCAAAGCATCGCGGCCAGCGTACTTGGTAATGTCGCCATGGTGAACATTCAGTTGCTCAAAGCGCTTTTTCCAAAAGGTCAAGCTCTCCAGTGACGGAACGAGCAAGCCGATTCGAGTAATGGCGTTCGTGCCGCGTACGGTTTTTCCTACCATCGGCATTTCAAAAAATGACAACTCTGTTCCGGCGCTGCCTGTCAGATCTCCATAGAACAGGTGATACATCGACGGATCGTCCTGGTTGACGGTTTTCTTCACTCTGCGCAGTCCCAATACGTTTTGGTAAAAGTGATTATTCGATGGAGCATGTTTGGTTAACATAGATACATGGTGATGGCCTGGAATGGTGTACATGGTAGTTCCTCCTTGTTTACTTGACTAATCAAGTGATTGTTTAAAAAAAATTACACAGGCGGTAATTCTTTTTTTTGGCTATTCTTATGAACGCGTGTCATTAGGGAGTAAAGCGTTTTTTGTTCTTCTTCACTTAGTACCTCATCGAAGAAAGATGACTGAAATGCTAGCTGTTCAGGAAAGGCTTGTTCCAGTACGGCTTCCCCTTTTTCGGTTAGGCTAATCGTTTTCGTTTTCCAATCCTGCTTGCGTACAATGTAGCCCTCTTTTTCAAGTCTGACGAGCATCCGAGAAATACCACCTTGTGTAACGGTTACCTTCTCAGCTAACTCCGACTGAGTGAGAGGCTGGTAGATGCTAATTTGCATCAGGACATCGAATTGCGCTGTTGTTAAATCGAAGCGTTTGAGAAACTCATTTGACAGCTGGTTGCTTTGGGTGGTAAACCGCATCAAGCGTAACCAGATTAATGAGCCTATGGTGTTATTACGCATGTTAGTTTGCCTCCCTTCGCTAAGCTTATTATCACTTTACTACTCAAGTGATAATAAGACAAGTGCTTTGCTCGTTTGAAAAAAGGAGGCTGTTATCCATGAAAGGACGACAGCCCTCTTTCTAGCTTGGACGAAAGTGTAGATTAAACCGCCTTTTTCAACGCTTCAATCAATGTCTTCAAATGAGGCAGATTCCGGTTTTTCACCTGGTAGGCGAGGTATAAATCATTATGAACCGTATCTGTGATTTTCTTCCATTCTCTAATGATACCATCATAATCCCGTCCTAATCGGGCGATAAGCCGTCATATGACAGTAAAAACGCATCATGGTGACATAATGGCATCTTGGCAGTATGACAATTACTTTGCAATACTCGGGGAGACAAATCGCTTCGCAACGAATGAATGAATAATACGATTCTTTAATCAAAAGGAGAAACGAAATGAACAAAATTTCTATGCTCACTGTATCGACAATGATTACCGCGACTCTATTACTGCCATTACAAGGAACTGGTTTTGCAAAGCAGGGGGATCCCCTCGTTACTACTTACAGTCAAGATTCGCAGACCAAAGCCAAGCAACTTATCGATGAAGCTGCTAACCATCAAAATATACCGGGCATAATTGTAGCTTCCTCAAACAAAGGATCAAAATGGGCATATGCTTCCGGTGAAGCAAGCATTTACGGTACTGACCCGGTTAAGACGAACTTTACTTTCCGGATCGGTAGTCTAACAAAGACGTTTACTGCAATGGTCGTTCTTCAGCTTGTTGATGAACAAAAACTGAACCTGGATGACACGATAGAAAAATGGCTGCCTGATGTTGTTAAGGGTACTGAATATGAAGGGGATCATATCACGATTCGGCAACTATTAAACCAAACAAGCGGTATTCCTGACTATTCAGAACACAAGGATATTCTCGATAAATTACTCCCAAACCCGTTACATTCCTTTACTGCTGACGAATTAGTTCGTACTGGACTGAACATGAAGGCAACTTCTAAGCCTGGAGAGAAATGGGTTTATTCCAATACGAATACGGTACTGGCAGGGATGATTATTAAGAAGGCTACTGGAGAAACATACGGGGAACATATTAGGAAGCGTTTCATAGCTCCCCTAAAGCTAACGAGCACTTATGTACCCGACGACTACTCGTTTATTCCAGGTGAACATGCACGAGGATACTTCGTACTCGACGGTCAATTCATAGACAGAACCGAAATGAATCCCTCTTGGGCAGATGCTGCGGGATCTATGATCTCCACAGCGGATGATATGAATACATTCTTCAGTGCTATACTTAGTGGCAAGCTATTAAAACCAGCTACTTTAGATCAGATGTTAACTGGGGTTGAAACTCCAGTAGGTGAATACGGCTTGGGGATCGTTGGAACAAAGCTGACGAATGGTATTACGATTTGGGGGCATGGCGGCAACTTTCCAGGATTCGCAACGTTCGCAGGTGGAACTCGCGGCGGGGATTATGTACAAACCCTTAATATCAATGCGATGCCTTCTGAAATTAATACGTTGTCTCTTTCCAAAAGCATTGCCGAGCAACTCATTGGCTCTTCATCACATTAAGAACACCAGCAAGCTGGCACCGGTAATTCTTTTTTGGGGGAGATGGCGTGATCGCTGAGAATGATCCAGAAGAACAGGAAAAACGCATCAAGTACAACGATCTTGTAGCGAATGCAGTCATCTTTCAGAATGTTATAGATATCACTCTGATTTTACGGGACTTGATTAAAGAAGGGCATACACTATTTAGGAATGATGTTGAAGCTCTGAGTCCTTATTTAACCAAGCATGTCAAACTATATACTTGATTTAGAAAACATTCCGCAACCACTTGAAGGAGCAATGTCAGTACCTATTTAATTGATGGGGTCATAGAAATGGTATTTTTTACTATGCTATGACCCATTTTTACACGTATCTCGGCTGTACCCCTATATTGCCTCCTGTATTTTTTGATTGGGATACAGTTGCTATTCTAAGGTCGAGTTATCGATAAATTGAAAAGGAAAAAGGCTTATTGCTCTTGGAGTTCCCAAGGCAAAAGCCTTCTTAACTTAACGACTAAATTCCTTTTCGAAAATGGCATTATTAGCGATGACAGGTTCTGGACCGACCGCATTGATGTTCGTCACCAAAATGTGCTTCCCGCCTAAGGTACCGCCCGCTAGCGTTTCAAACCCATGAATGCCGCCGCCATGTCCCCAATAGGTCTTTCCGTTCGGCAGTGTCACCTCATAAAGTCCCAGTCCATATTTGCCAAAAGGTGAGTCCACACCTGTTGTCATCTGCTTCATCATCTCGACATTTAATAGTTTCCCACCCAAAAGCGCACTAAAAAAGGTGGTCAAATCTTTGCCAGTCGAAATCATTTCCCCCGCAGCATTCGCCCAAGAAGGATTATACTCTGTGAAATCATACAGTTTCCCTGCCTGATTCATGTTATAGCCTGTGGCATGCTGGCCCGGGATTTTCGGATTACTGCCACTAAAGGATGTATCTGTCATCTGAAGCGGGTCGAGAATCCGTTTTTTCATCTGCACATCGTACGTTTCTCCTGTCACCTTCTGAATAACAAGACCAGCTAGCACGGTATTTGTATTCGAATAGTCCCAGCCTGCTCCCGGTTGAAATACTGGCGGCTTTGCCAGTCCCATACGTACAAGATCATCAACGGTATATTGAGGGAATGAGGTAGCGTACCGCATGTCTGTACTCGTATAGCTTGCAATCCCGCTTGTTTGGTTCAATAACTGACGAATCGTGATTTTGTTGCCGTCATACCCATTGCCCTTTACCACACCTGGGAGCCATTTTTCTACCGAGTCATCCAGATTCAGCTTTTTCTCCTGAGCCAACTGTAAGACAAGGGTAGCAACAAACGCCTTTGTGACACTGCCGATACGGAAAGTAAAGTCTGGCTCCATCGGATTTTTATGATCGAGGTTGGCAACACCCGCTGCATAAGACCAGTATTCTCCGTCTCTTAACCCAGCAGCAATGATTCCAGGGATTTCTTCGCTTTTTGCTTTCTGATCAATGAGGTCTTTTACTTCTTCTCCATGTTTTTGGGCCGCTTGATCCGGGGTGGATGGTTGCTTAGCTTGGCCCGAGAATTCTACCATCTGGATGTTCTCCATATGAGGAACGGCACCTTCCAATACGTTGATACTCATCGCGATCACATGCTCGCCGTCTTTTGTTCCACCTGCGAAGTTGGTGAATCCAGGAATGCCGCCTTGATGACCCCATATGGTAGTGCCGTTCGGCAATGTTACTTCCTGAATACCGAGTCCGAATTTCCCGTGTGGAGTAGCAGCAGTGGTCATCATTTCTTTCTGAATCTCAGGTGTTAACAATTTCCCGCCCAATAAAGCGCTAAAGAACGTTGTTAAATCTTTCGCAGTCGAGATCATCCCCCCTGCTGCGTCTGCAAATGAAGGGTTAAGGTCAGTCATATCCATTAATGTACCAGCATTGTTAAAGTATCCATTCGGACTGTTTTCCGGAATGGATTGTGAGTTTTCCGGTAAAAACGTTTCTTTTAGTTGAAGCGGCTCAATAATTCGTTTCTTGATTTGTTCGGCATACGTTTCTCCTGTGACCCTTTGGATAATGAGTTTCATCAGTACTGTATTCGTATTCGAATAGCCACCCGTGGTCGGTGTATGCTTTAATGCGCGAGAAATGAGTTGTTCAGCTGAAAACGTTTGAGTGGAGTTCTGGAGTAAACTTTCCTTGAGTTCACCATCTAAGTAGTCTGCAACTCCACTCGTATGATTTAATAACTGACGAATCGTAATTTTGTTACCATCATATCCGTTTCCTTGGACGACACCTGGCAGCCATTTCTCCACCGAGTCATCGAGGTTTAGCTTCTTTTCCCCAGCTAGTTGCAGGGCAACTACACCGACGAACGTTTTCGTTATACTCCCGATTCGAAATGAATAGTCAGCTTCCATCGGTTTCTTGCTTTCTACATTCGCTTCGCCGGAAGCATACGACCAGAAATCCGTCCCCTTCTTTACTGCAAAGATGACACCTGGAATGTTTTCGCTGGCAGCAGCTTTATCAATCGCTTCTTTTGTTTTGGCATGATCGGCCTTCTGTTGTTGCGTGATTGCTCGGTCCACACCTGCTTCCGCACAACCGTAAGCAGGAAGTATCAGCGTTCCTATCAATAAGGCAGATAACGTAAGGGACGTACCTTTTTGCATATGGAATGGTTTCATTTCTCATCGCTCCTGTAAGTTAAAATGTGTTGTCTCACGCATCCACCTTATTCTCAGGGCTGTAAAATCACATAGTGACAAAACCGTTCTATCTATGGATGACATCATGCCAACCCATCATATTTACGGCGTGATAGAATGTCACAAAGGCTATATGACACGGCATTCTGCTTGACGAATCGGGAATTGGTGAGGCATGATGAGTCAGAAACATCTGGGAAATTCCTTATCATTCAAACGAGCAGGAGTACATGACAAATGTTATCTATGATAAAAAAATGGTTCTGGTACAATTGGGTGATTTTTGCCTTGCGAACGATTTGGCTAGGCATCATCGTCATGGCTGATGTTATGTATCCGGCAATGATCGTCGTTCCGTTCGGAGTCATCATCCTTATTGCCCTTTTGGTTTATGCCATTCCATTGATCGTTCAATATAGAAAAGAAAATTGGTATCTGGCAGTCGAAGTCGTAATGACAGGCCTTTTTTATCTATTTGTGGCCTATGTAGCGCCTGGATTGATTTGGTCTTTCGTTTTACTGGTGATCATTATTGGTGTGGCCAGTAGTCGCAGAACGTATATGTGGACGGGAATCTCTAGCGGGGTTATTTTTCCGGCTTTGAACGGGTTGATTACCAATCATCCCCCGTACGAGTTCATGTTTAGTTGCAGCTTTGGTTTTGCGATCGGTATGGCCTTTAGCATATTAATTGAGTCTCATAAGCAAGGCCGCATCATTCAAGAACAGAAGAAATTATTGGAGCAGCATATTAAGCAAATCGAGGAGCTTACGCTGATCGAGGAACGTAATCGGCTGTCACATGAGTTGCATGACACGATTGGACATTCGTTAACCTCGCTAATTGTTGGCGTTGAGTCGCTCCGATCCTCGGTTCCTGATTCACAGATCGAACGAGTCGATAAACTTGTCTCCATAGCACAAGACAGCCTGGATGATATCAGAAAGCATTTGCATCAGCTCTCTCATGCTCATGCTCGGTTCAACCAGTCGGTAAGTGAGGTGCTATTGGAACTGACCGAAGAATTTATGAAGTCAACCGGTGTAACGGTCAACTTCCGTGTGATCGGCATTGAGGCGCTCGTTATGCAAAAAATGAGCCTTTGTCTATATCGTTGCCTGCAAGAATCGCTCACAAATGCGGTTCGTCACGGCCAAGCAAGTGTGATATCTGTTGATCTGTATTTCGAAAGTCAGCAGCTCCGCTTACAAATCGAAGATAATGGCAACGGAGTAGAATCTATCGAATTCGGCTTAGGACTAAAGGGAATGAAGGAACGGCTTGAGCAACAGCAAGGTACGCTGTCCATTCATTCACAATCAGGGCAAGGAACCGTTGTCATTTGTAATATTCCCATACAGGTAGAAGCTGGACAGGGATGTATCCGCCTGCTTATTGTTGATGATCAGGTGATGATTGCCGACAGCTTACAGCAAATCTTAAGCCAGCAGGACAACTTTATCGTTGTGGGTACAGCTAGTGATGGGCAAAAAGCATTAGAACAGTGTGAGCGACACCAGCCGGATATCGTGTTAATGGACGTGCACATGCAAGGGATGAACGGACTGGAGACCTTCCTTCAAATGAAACAACGCTGGCCGAACATGAAGGTTGTGGTCATGACAACGTTTGAGGATTCGGTACAGGCAGCAACAGCATTGGAGCATGGGGCGGAAGGATATATGCTGAAGTCTACTCGTCCAAAAGAGATGATGGAAGCGATGAAGCTCATCTATAGCGGGGGAACGTGGCTTGATCAGTCGATCGCCACGCGCGTATTCGAAGAGATGAAGCGCCAACGTGAGCAGTTAGAGAAGTACAGCCCGAATGATCCATATGGATTGACGAAACGGGAAAGGGAGATTTTACAGCTTTTATCGGATGGGCTTCGCTACAAATCGATTGCCACCAAACTCTATTTATCGGAGGGAACGATACGGAATTACTGTTCCACCCTTTACTCGAAGCTCGGTGTCAGCAACCGGGAAGAAGCAATTGAACTGGCGAGAAACGAGAGTATCCTATAGATGACAAAAAGACGGGAGAAATCCCGTCTTTACTCTTCCGGTGTTCGATCCAGGAACAGCCGCGTTACCTGTGTGTAATCCCCTTTTTCTACTTCTTCTTGTGTCGCCTTTTCTTCCAAAGGATCATGACCGTTCATGCTTGGTGCTACTGTGGGCTCGTGCTCGGCAGATCCTCGCTTTTTCTCCATGATTCACCACTCCTTTTGCCAGTAGGGTGTGATGGATGGCTTATTCTTATCCCCGATTGCAGCATATGACATTGGAAATGCTATTTCAAAAGTACCGATCTTCAAGATCCGGTGCTTTTTTTGATGACAAATTGTCATATGGGGCAGGGAGAAACCGTTGGTAACAGGTCGTCTCAAACTTATGACAAAACGCTACTTGTTGTACAGGCAGTGCCCATGCGATACTTTGCGCCAACGAAGCTTTAGGAGGAAAGAGAAATGAACTTTTACAGAAGTAGCATCGTCGCGGTATCGATTTGTGGTCTACTACTCATAACAGGATGCACGAATACAGCTCCAGTAACAGAGATGGACAGCGAACAACAAGGGAAGAAGGCAGAAAATCTAAGTCCAAAAGAATGGTTAGAGCTGAACTCTTTTCAATTGAATAGCGCTGAGCCTGGGACTGATCTTAAAGATATTGAACCGCTGCGCCAGATGATCGGTTCTGCTTCAATCGTAGGTTTAGGTGAGGCAAATCATGGAAGTCGTGAAATTTATACGATGAAACACCGGTTTGTTGAATTTCTCGTCATGGAAATGGGCTTTACCACCCTTGTATTAGAAGAAAACTGGGGCAACGCATTGAAGCTTGATCATTACGTTCTCACAGGAGAAGGGAATCCGAGTAAATTCCTAATGCCTATATTTCAAACAAAAGAAATCGTAGACATGCTGGAATGGATGCGTGAGTACAATGCCGATCCCGAGAACGAAGAGAAACTGCGGGTGGTCGGAATGGATGTACAAAATGTCAGCGAAAATGTATACGATGAGATCAGACAGTATATAAAAAAATATAAGCCTGACCTGCTGCCCCGTGTGAATAATAAAATGAAGGAACTTGCCGAAGTTACGAAGGACCTGGAAACCTATTCAGCTTTGCCACAGGCCATTCAGGAAAAACATCAGGAGCAAGCGAAAGAAATCACGGAAATATTGGAACAAAACAAAAGCAGTCTGAACGGCCAATCCAAGGAGTTCGCAAGGATTAAGCAACACGCCAAGGTCATTGAGCAATTTACTGGCATGTATTTCAACTTCTCGGAGAATCCATCTGAATTATTTTTGAAGCATGATATCGCGATGTTTGAGAATGCGAAGTGGGCTCACGAACAGCTGGGAAAAACAATCGTATGGGGTCACAATGGGCACATCGCAAAGAACAATATGTTGCAAGAGGTATACCCGAAGCTCGCCGGTCAGCATTTACTGGAGCATTATGGAGAGGAATATGTAACGATTGGAACTTCATTCGGGAAAGGCGATTATAACGCGTTTAACCTTGAAAATAAAATTGTTCCAGCTACCATTCAATTGAATGATCCAAAAACTTTCAATCATACTCTGGATCAAGTCTCAAAGGATCAATACTTTGTTGATTTACGGAATGCTACAGGTCTCACCCAAAAATGGTTAGAGGAAGAACAGCCGTTTTTGATCGGATTCGGTTCTGCTGACCCAAGCAAACCAAACACGATAACAACTTCGCTTGGGCAAGCGTTTGATATTCTCATTCATTTAGACACAGTGAGCGCTGGCGAGCTTGTTCGTTAAATAGCAGAAAGAAACCGGCATTTACCCAAGAGCACTGGGCAAAATGCCGGTTTTATTATACAAGAAACCCCATCAAGCGCTTCACATGGTTGGTGTTTTCGCGGGATGTCAGCTTCTCCAGAAGAGTAAACGCTACATCAAAAGCGGTCGATGGATTGTACGAGGTGATGATATTGTTGTCGATCACGATGGATTGGTCAGGGATGACAGTGGCACCCATCGCAGCTAGTTGCTTTTGCCGCAACTGGTTGTTCAGGTTGTAGGTCGTTGCTTTCCGTCCTTGCAAAATCCCGCTTTTCCCGAGGGGCAGAGCACCCACGCAGATGGAGGCAATCACTTTGCCTTGCTTTTCAAATTCACGTATGAAAGCGAGAACGTCCTCGCGATAAGCATCTTCATAAAACCCCGCATGCTCAAAACCTCCAGGCAGTGCCAGCGCATCGAAGTCATTTACATCCGCATCGTCGATCACCATCTCGGGGATCACAGTAAAATTCCACGTGCATTTCAACTCCTTGCGCGTGCCCACCGTCACCAGCTCCGTTGTTCCGTCGCCTTCTTCCTTATTCCAACCAATTACGTCCGTAAATACGCTAGCCTCTACTGCCTCAAAGCCATTCGGTAATAACAAGCACACTTTTTTCATCGAAAATCAGCTCCTCTGTTCGAATCGTTCAAGCCGTACCGGTCTTACCAAGAATCATATGCTATCATTAGTTATTAGTAAAAATGAAAGTTCTGAAGATGATCTTCAGAATTTCTAATAATAAACATGCGGGCAAGGGGGAGCGAGGATGGAGATTCGCCAGTTTCAAACCTTTAAGGCAGTCGTCGATTTCAACAGCTTTACGAAGGCCGCACAAGCACTGCAATATTCACAGGCGACGATTACCTCCCATATTCAACAGCTGGAAGAAGGAATGGGTGTCCCTCTGTTTGATCGACTGGGAAAGAAAATTCAGTTAACCGCCTATGGACGCGAGCTGTACACGTATGTCGAGGAACTACTCGTTTCGTATGCAAAAATCAAGGATATATCGGCAAATGAGCAATCACTGCAAGGAGAGCTGCGTATCGGGGCCTCGGAGACAATTACGATCTATCGGCTGGGTGACATTTTGTCCAGGTACAGAGCGAGCTATCCGGGCGTAAATATTTCATTTGCAATGGATGATTGCATTCGTTTGCGGGAAAAGCTGCATGAAGGTCTATTGGATATCGTGATCACGCTGGAGCCAAAGCTCGATGATCCGAATCTGGTCGTGGAGCAGTTCTCTACCGAGCGGCTGGTTTTTATCGGGGGGCGCGATCATTCGTTTGAAAAAATAGAGGACGCTGGCGAGGAATGTATGATTTTCAGTGGAGAGTATTGTGCGCTGCGGCGGTTTTTCCAACGCTTCTTGGAAAAAAGGGAGATCAAGCCGAAGCATCACCTGGAATTCTCCAGTATGGAAGCGATCAAGCAGAGTGTGGCAAACGGGCTAGGCGTGAGCTTGATGCCGTATATTAGCGTCGAAGCCTTGTTGAATGAGCAAAAGGTGAAAATGATAGCGTGCGAGGAAGAGCTGTTGTTCTATGCGCAAATTGCCTACCATAAAAACAAGTGGCTTTCACGGGCGCATAAGAAGTTTATTGATTTCATGCTGGAAAGTCGGGATATCGGGTAAAGAGGCAACGAACCAGCCTGTTTTGGTCTAGAACCAGAGCAGGTTGATTTTATTTTCGAAAAATTTCATAACTTGTTTGACATTCGTTTTTCTACGATGATAAGATCAATTTGAAAGTAAACGAAAGATAAATAGAAACAAAACGAAACTATATAATTTATGATCGTAAGGAAGTGAAGCAATATGCTGGCAGCCGAACGGCACAGCAAGATCCTCGAACAATTGAAGGCAGAACAAAGCGTAACCGTCAGCCAATTGAGTCTGGCGCTGGATGTGTCTGAAGTAACGATCCGAAAAGATTTGATCAAGCTCGAAAACGATGGTCTGCTGACGCGCATTCACGGAGGCGCGACGATTACGAATTTCTTGCCATTGGAGCGCAGTTTCACAGAGAAGCTGGAAGAGAGAAGCGAAGAGAAGCAAGCCATTGCCCATCAAGCGCTGTCGCACATACAGCCGGGGGACACGGTTATTCTCGGAGCAGGGACAACGATGATGGAGCTCGCCAAGCTGCTGCGCGGCTTGAATGATTTGACGGTCGTGACGAATGCGGTCAACATCGCGATGGAGCTGAACAGTCAAGGCAAGCATCACGTCATCTTGATCGGTGGAGAGATGCGCCACAAATCCTTTGCGCTCGTTGGTTCTGTCGCAGCCGACAATTTGCGAGGACTTTCTGTTTTCAAATGCTTTATCGGAGCAGATGGAATTCATCCGGAAAACGGGCTGACGACGCTCAATCTGGCCGAAGCGCAAATCAACCAAGTCATGATGGAACGCGCCAGAAAAGTCTACGTGCTCGCCGACCACAGCAAGTTCGGAGAGACGCATTTGGCGAAGTTCGCCGGGGTGTCCGATGTCGATCGGATTATTACGGATGCGGCGGCACAGCATCTTGTCAGTAAGTATGCGGAGCTGGGTATCAACCTGGAGCTGGCGAGCTTGCAGGGCGTGAGCAGGTAAACTGCCAGATCAAAAAAATGAAACGGGGGGATTGATATGGCGTTGGTATCATCGACACAGATGCTGCGCACAGCAAGGGAGCAAGGATATTGTGTAGGAGCATTCAACGTACACACGATGGAAATGCTCCAAGCAGTAGTGGAGGCGGCTTGCGAAGCAAACGCACCACTCATTTTACAGACCACAGTCGGAACGGTCCGGCATCTCGGACCGGAGTATGTAGCAGCAATTGCCCGGGTAGCCTCAGAAGAGGCCCCGGTGCCGATTGCCTTGCATTTGGATCACTGTCATGAAGAGGAACTGATCATGCGATGTATCGAAGCGGGTTATACATCGGTCATGATCGATGCGTCGATGCATCCTTTTGCGGAAAATGCAGAGATGACGCGGCGTGTAGTGGAGCTGGCTAGAGAGCGCGGTGTCAATGTGGAGGCAGAGCTCGGCAAGGTCGGGGGCGTGGAGGATGATCTCGTCGTCGACGATGCAGATGCTGCCCTAGCTGATCCAATTGAGTGCGAGAGGTTTATCGAGCTGACTGGCGTGGATACGCTGGCTCCAGCCATTGGTACAGCTCACGGGATTTACAAGGGGGAGCCGCGCATTGATTTTGCTCGCATCGAAGAGATTGCCCGTCGTGTTTCTGTACCCCTTGTGTTGCACGGCGGATCGGGAATTCCCGAGGAGCAGGTGAAGCGGGCGGTTCAGCTCGGCATGGCAAAAATGAACGTAGCGACAGAGCTGCGTATCGCGTTTTCGCAAGCGATCAAGGGCGTTTTTGACAACAACCCGCAGGAAAACGACCCGCGCACCTATATGAAGCAGGCCAAGCAGGCGGTCAAAGAAGTCGCACTCGCCAAGATGGAGATGTGCGGTTGTGTTGGAAAAGCGAATGTACGTTAATCCAAAAAGATAGGAAGGGACGATTTTACATGCGTATAAACCTCAATGATGCCAAAGCTTTGCGCGAACTGGACACGATTTCTGCCCTGGAAGATACGGAAAGCTACGATGAACAGTTTAAAACAGGTCTAAAATTATCTGATAGTTTAGATGTATCAAATATTTCTGTTAAAATCGAAAATATTGTGGTGCTTGGCACTGGTGGAGGTTCGGCTGCGAGCGTCAATTTGATCAAGTCGTATTTGTTTGATGAGCTGCAAGTGCCGCTCCAGTTAAATCAAGGCTACACCATCCCGGCTTTTGTAGATGCGAAGACGCTCGTCATCGTCGTTAGCCACTCGGGAAATACAGAAGAGGTCGTCAGCGGCTACGAAGCAGCCATCGCCAAAGGGGCCCAGATCGCCGTCATTACGGCGGGTGGAAAAGTATTGGAGATGGCTCGTGAACACAATCATGCGTGCTTGCTCGTGCCGGGCGGAATGATGCCGCGGATCGTACTTGGCTACATTTTCTTGCCGATTCTCGCCATTCTGACGAAGCTCGGGCTGATTTCCGACAAGCGTGCGGAGGTCGAGGAGACGATTGCCCTGTTCGAGGAGTGGAAGCACATCTACGGAACAGATTCTCCGATCGAGAAAAATGAAGCCAAACATATCGCCATCGAGATGGATGGATTGATACCTGTCGTGTACGGAACGCTACCGTTTTTCGATGCTCCCGCATGGCGGTGGAAAAACCAGCTAGGGGAAAACAGCAAGCTGATGGCATTTTGGAATGCCATTCCGAGCCTTCACCACGACGAGGCTGTGGGGTGGGATTCGCCGTCTGCGCTGCTGAAGGGCGTTCATTTTACACTCATTCGCGATCAGGAGGACAGCGAGAAGACGACCCAACGTGTGGAGATCAGTGCTGACATTTTGCGTGAGCGCGCTGGTGGGGTAAGGGTGGTTCATTCCCACGGCGCATCCCGAATGGCTCGTCTGTTTTCTATCGTGTACTTGGCTGACTTCGTGTCGTTGTATGCTGCTCTGATTCGCGGCGTCGATCCAACCCCTGTAGAAGTGATCAATTTGTTCAAACAAAAAATGGGGCAGCCGCTCGTTACTGTGCAGGTGAGATAACATGCTCGTAACGGTAACACTGAACGCGGCCATCGATAAGACGTATCGACTCTCGCATTTTCGTTTGGGAGAGCTGCATCGCACGGCTGATGTACTGAGCTTGCCCGGCGGAAAAGGGATAAATGTAGCGCGTGTAGCAAAAGCATTGGGGCAGGATGTAGTCGCAAGCGGTTTTGTCGCCGGTCACAACGGGAGGTTCATCGAGGAAGGCTGCGAACGCGAGGGGATTACCTCCTCGTTTATCAAAACGAGCGGAGAGTCCCGGCTGTGTCTCGCTTTTCTCGACGAACAGGAAAAAACGGTGACAGAAGTGCTTGAGCAAGGTCCAGCGCCCAGTGAAGAAGAGATCAGTCGATTGCAAACGTGTTTAATCGAGCTGGCGGATCAGGCACAGTACATGGTTTTTTCCGGAAGCTTGCCAGGTGGCGTTCCAGCCGAAACATACGCTGCACTCATTCGAGGTGTCGCCCAGAAAGGAACCGCATGCGTACTGGATACGAGCGGTAAGGCATTGTTGGAAGGAATAAAAGCAACACCCTCGCTCATCAAGCCCAATCGACCGGAAGCGGAAGCGATACTCGGATTTTCGCTGGATAGCGAGGAGGCACGTTGCAGAGCGATACGCGAGCTGCGTGAGCTCGGTGCCCAGCGAGTCCTTCTCTCGTTAGGGGAGGAGGGAGCGTGGTTTGGCGATGGCAAGGAGACGTGGCGTATTTCCGCGATCCCGTTAGCGGATACCGAAGTGAAAAATACAGTGGGCTGCGGGGATTCCATGCTTGCGGGTGTCCTTGTCGGACGGCTGCGAGGCTTGGCTTGGCCAGATGCGATTTGGCTGGGGATGGCATGCGGCGCGGCGAATACACGGTCGTTTGGAGCGGGCATGATCGCGCCCGACGATGTGCAGAGGTTGAGAAGTCAGCCGATGCATGTGGAGCGAGTCGAGTAAAATCACTGGTTCAGAAGGGAGGAGTAGCATGCGCCATGTAATTGGCCTCGATGTCGGTGGTACGACCATGAAAGGGGCGGTCATGGACGAGAATGGGCGAATTCTCCTCCGGGCTGCCAAGGAGACAAAGGTTCATAACAACTTGCCCATCTTGATCGAGCGAATGGCTGCTTTGATTAAAGAACTGCGGGATCAATCACCCGTTCACATAGAGGCAGTAGGGATCGGATTTCCTGGTCCTTTTGATGCGGAAAATGGGATATCGGTTCACTCGCCCAATTTTCAATTGCACCAAGCAGACTTGCGGACACCACTCGCGAAGCTGGTGGAGCTGCCGCTTTTTTTTGAAAACGATTTACGGACAGCTGCGCTCGGAGAAGCCATATTCGGTGCGGGCCGGGAGGTAAGTCACCTCGTTTTCGTGCCGCTTGGTACGGGGGTGGGAGCAGGGATTGTAAACGAAGGCAAGCTCGTTCGGGGCAGCCACGGATTCGCGGGAGAGATTGGTCATGTGCGTTATCCGGGGCTTACTGCTCCATGCAATTGCGGCAAGCTCGGTTGTGTAGAGACGGTCGCATCTGCCACAGGTATTGCCAGATTGGCCCGTGAACGCTTGGACGAGGAGCTCAATGCAAATCCGCAGCAAGCAAAAGCCTCTCCTCTGTTTACTCTGTGCGATGGACAGATTGAGCGGATTACGGCTGAGCAGGTGGCTACGGCAGTGGAACAAGGTGATGCAGTGGCGACCTGCGCATGGAACGAAGTGTGTGAAGTAACTGGCTGGGCATTATCTGTGCTTGTGAACGTGTGCAACCCGCAGCTCGTGGTGATTGGCGGTGGCGTTTGCCGGGCTGGGGAGCTATTGCTGGCCCCCGTACAAGCGAGTGTACAACGGTACGCCATGGAAGTCGTTCATCAACAGACAAAGATCGTCTTGGCCGAGCTCGGTGCAGATGCAGGAATGCTCGGTGCTGGTGCCTTGGCCCTGCAAGCAACGAACAGGGAACAAGGAACCGTGAAATTGTAAAAAGAGGAGTGTACATCGATGCATCAACGGCATGACTGGGCAAATCATCAGCTGCTAGAGCGTAATCGCTTGGCGGCGCGGGCTTACTTTTTGTCTTACCCGGAAGAATCGGGAGCACTGACCTATGAAAGAGGCGCGACACCGTGGTTTCAATTGTTGAATGGGCATTGGCAGTTTGCATACGCAGAATCACCACTGCGTGTGCCGGAAAACTTTTTTGCCGCCGATTATGATGCGACGGAGTGGGCCCGAATTCAGGTGCCGGGGCATTGGCAGCTGCAAGGGTACGGGAAACCGCATTACACGGACTTGTACTATCCGTTTCCGGTCGATCCGCCGCATGTCCCGTCAGATAACCCGACAGGCTGCTATTTACGGGAGTTTACCGTAGCGTCTGACTGGAAAAATCAGCAGGTAATCCTGCGGTTTGAAGGGGTCGACAGCGCTTTTCATGTGTGGCTGAACGGAAAGGAAGTCGGCTATAGCCAAGGAAGCCGCTTGCCATCTGAGTTTGATGTGACGGAGCTGTTGCAGGGAGGCAGGAATCGCTTGGCTGTGCAAGTGTACCAATGGTCGGACGGTACGTATGTTGAGGATCAGGATATGTGGTACTTGAGCGGGATTTTTCGGGATGTTTCTCTGATTGCCAGACCGAAGCTGCATGTGAGAGATCTGGCAGTCGTGACTGATCTGGATGATGAATACCGCCATGGTGTGCTGCGCGTACGTGTCCATCTAGAAAACAGTTCCGCTAATGCCTATGACGGGGTGAGTGTGACCGTAAAGCTGCTGGATCAATCCTACACGCCTATCGCTTCGCTGACCGACACCGGAGCAGGCGAGCTGGCAGCCGGGCAGGAAAAGGTCGTGACTTTGGAGCTTCCGGTGCAGGAGCCGAAAAAATGGTCGGCGGAGGAGCCGAACCTGTATCACCTGCTGATTGCGATTGAGCAGGGGGCGGGCGAAAAGACAGAAGTCATCCCGATCCGCGTTGGCTTCCGCCGGATCGAAGTAAAAGGAAACAACTTCTTCGTGAACGGTGTAGCGATTCGCCTAAACGGTGTGAACCGCCATGATCATCATCCTGATCTCGGGCGTGCTGTCCCGTATGAAACGATGCGTGAAGATGTGCTCATGATGAAGCGGCACAACATCAACGCCGTTCGTACCGCGCATTACCCGAACGACCCGCGTTTTTACGATTTGTGCGACCAGTACGGATTGTATGTCATGGACGAAACCGATTTGGAGACACATGGCTTCCAGTTAACCGGGAACATTAGTCAGTTAAGCGATGATCCAGAGTGGGAGCAGACATACGTGGAGCGCATGGAACGCATGGTAGAGCGCGACAAAAACCATCCGTCCATCATCATGTGGTCACTCGGCAACGAATCCGGCTTCGGTTGCAATTTCCGGGCAATGGCCGCTTGGTGCCGACAAGCCGACCCGACTCGTCTCATCCACTACGAGGAGGATCGCGAAGCAGAGGTGTGCGACGTATTTTCCACCATGTACTCTTCGGTTGAAAAAATGATCCAGCATGGTGAAAATGAACATCTGCAAAAGCCGCATATCATGTGCGAGTATGCTCATGCCATGGGGAATGGACCTGGCGGCTTGCGCGACTACGCCAATGTGTTTGACAAATATCAACGCTTGCAGGGCGGCTTTGTATGGGAATGGATTGATCACGGCTTGCGCCAATATACGCCGGATGGGCGAGAGTATTATGCCTACGGAGGCGACTTCGGGGACTACCCGACGAATGGCAACTTTGTGATCGACGGTCTGATTCGTCCGGATCGTACCCCATCCCCTGGATTACTCGAATACAAAAAAGTGATAGAGCCGATCGTCGCAGAAGCGACTGATTTGGAAAGCGGGCTCGTCACCATTACGAATCGCTATGATTTCCGGACCCTTGCGCATGTGAGAATGGTTTGGAGTGTGACGGCAGACGGACAAGTGGTGCAGAGCGGAACGCTGTCGCTTCCACATACAGAAGCAGGTAGCCGCAACATCGTAGCTGTTCCGTATATCCTGCCTGCGCAGGTGCAGGATCGAACCGACTACTGGCTGACGCTCTCCTTTGTGCTGGACCAAGATGAGAGCTGGGGACAGGCTGGACATGAGCTGGCTTGGGCACAATTTGCCTTGCCAGTGACCGCTGCCCAACAGGTTACGATCGCTCCCTATCAGCCTGTGTTGGGCAGAGTAGATACGAAAGAAACGAAAACGGACATCACCCTTACAGGAGCAGATTTTCAGTTCGTTTTTGACAAAGTGAGCGGTGTGCCGACGAGCTGGGTGTTTGCAGGCAAGGAGCTGTTGGTGGCAGGGCCTCGTCTCACCTTTTGGCGTGCTCCGATAGACAATGACATGTACGTAGTGGAAGAGTGGCGCAAGGTGTACCTCGATCGTTTGCAAAACCGGGTGGAGCATATAAGCATCCAGCAGGATCGAGAAGATCGGGTGGTCATTACCTGCGATGTACGGATTGCTCCGCCTGTATACGACCGGGGGTTTGCGTGCCGCTATACCTATACCGTGTTCGGAAATGGCGAAGTGCAGGTAGATGTTCAAGGCACACCCAAAGGCACTCCGCCAGCGATGCTGCCGCGAATCGGCTTGAAGCTATTGATCGCCAAAGATATGGAGCGCGTCTCGTGGTATGGACGTGGCCCGGGAGAGGCGTATATCGACAGCAAGGAAGCCAATCGCATCGGGGTGTATCACGCGAGCGTAGATGAGCTGTACACGCCGTACGTGTTTCCGCAGGAAAATGGCAATCGCACGGACGTCAAATGGATGTCGATCACGGATCAGCGAGGCATTGGACTTTTCGCGATGGGTCAACCGACCTTGGAATTTAGCGCGCTTCGCTATGATACGGACGATCTGGAGCAAGCGAAGCACACGACAGATCTCGTAAAACGAGAGTATGTTACACTGCATCTCGATTATCGGCAAAACGGGCTGGGAAGCAATAGCTGCGGACCTAAGCAATCGGAGCAGCATGCACTGCGTCCAGAGAAGTTCCAGTTCCAGATGAGGCTAACGCCTTTTTCAAAGGATACGATTTCTCCGGTTCAGTTATATAAGCGGAATTTGTGGGACTAACCGCTGATTGTTCTCGAAGGCATCGCCGAAACGTTGTACAATTCAATTGAAGACTGAATAGTGCAACTAATCAAAATCCGGTGGTGGTTTGTCACATGAAGTCATGGTCGCTCTTTCCGCGCAGAAGCATTCATGCCAAGTTGCTCGCTTTTATGCTGATTGCAGCCATTATTCCGCTGATTACTCTAGGGAGTATGGCGTATTGGAAATCGTCGATGGTCGTTCGCGAGCAATTTAGCAAGTCAGGCGAGTATATCGTGACACAGCTGCAAATCCAGATCGACAACTACCTGAGTCAAATGAGATACATGGCCTATGACATCAATACGTACGTGTCAGACCCGACGTTGGTCGTCATGCGGGAGGAACAACCGAAAACGTACACAGGCTTCCTGGAACAAAAAAACTTCGAGCGATACCTGGGGGCGCACCGGAATCTTGATACAAAAGGCATTTTTATCGTGACGCCCTCCGGTTATTTTTTCGGGGAAAATGTCATCAATGGACAGGATCTCATGCGGGAATCGTGGTGGAAGGCACTGCCCGCCAAGCTGGATGAGGAGCGATGGATCGGCTTTTACACACCACGGCATTACGTCGGGTTTCAGGATGAGGCCGAGCTGCGGAATCAGGAGAAGGTGCTCGGTTTGGTCGTTCCCGTTCTCAGCGGTTATGGTGTGTTGAAGGATAGCCGGATTTTGATTGAGATGAAGGCAGGCAAGCTGTTTCAGCTGTTTTCGCAGCTGGAAGAGGACATGAGTGCGCATGTGACGATTACAGCCAACAATGGCGAGCTGATTTACCAAACTGCGGGAACATTCGTCCAGCAAGAGAGCGATATCGTCTGGAACAAGCCGCTGGAGTCCAACAACTGGATGATTCAGGTGCGTTTGCCTTACGAGCAAATGAATCGCTCCGCGGAAGTGATTCAATCCTTCTTTATCGCAGCCCTGATTCTTTCGGCAGTGCTGGCTCTTCTTTTGGCGTATTTATTTTCCAGACGAATTACAGGGAAAATCAAACGACTGCAAGAAACGATGCGGCTGGTCGGAACAGGCGAGCTACAGACTCGCGCAGAGGTAGACACGGAAGACGAGCTGGGGCGGTTAGGGGTGAGCTTCAACCAGATGGTGAGGCGGATTCAGACGCTAATCGCCGAGGTGAGTCGAACCGAGCAGTTGAAAAAGGAAGCAGAGCTGCGGGCCGTTCACTACCAGATCAACCCGCATCTGTTGTTCAATACACTCAATTCCATCCAGTGGAAAGCAAGATTATCTGGTGCCAATGAAATCGGCAATATGCTCTATCATCTCATCAAGGTGCTGGAGGGCAATCTCGACATCACGCAGGAGCTCGTCCCGTTGGAAAAGGAACTGCAAACCGTTGAGCATTTTCTGCAAATCCAAGAGCTGCGGTACGGGCCTGTTTTTCAATTTGAACAGACTGGAGTAGAGGCTTGCCGTCGCTATTTGATCCCGCGAATGACTCTTCAGCCGCTTTTGGAAAATATCTTTTTCCACGCATTCGAAGACGGGCACGGAACGATCCGGATCAGTGTCAGTGAAAAAGAAGGGCTTGTGACGCTGCTGTTGCAAGATGACGGCGCAGGAATTGTGCCGGAGCGATTAGCCAGACTTCTCGATCCTGATCTGGAGCGTTCCAGCAAACGGGGACTCGGTGTGTACAACGTCGATCAAAAGTTCAAGCTTCATTTCCGTATGGAGCACGGCATGAAGATTTCATCTGTCAGAGGAGAAGGAACCACAATTCAAATCACATGGCCGAAAAGGGAGGAAATTCCTGATGAGCATCAAGGTAATGATTGTGGATGACGAAGTGCTGGTGCGAAGAGGACTGAAGGCAATGGTGCCGTGGAGTCGCTATGGGATGGAAGTCGTAGCGGATGCACCGAATGGTCGGAAAGGCTGGGAGGCTTTCCTGCAAATACAGCCCGAGCTGGTGATTACGGACATCGTTATGCCGGAAATGGATGGGTTGGAGCTGTGCAGGCGGGTGAAGGAGCACGCACCACAAACAAAGGTGCTTCTGCTCAGTTGTCACCGCGATTTTTCTTTTGCCCAGCAGGGAATCTCTCTCGGAGTGTCAGGATATTTGTTGAAGACCGAGTTCCAGGATGAAGAATGGGGCAGGTTGTTGGAAAAGCTGCGGACTGAGCTGGCAGGCGAGAGTGCGCGACCCGAAAAAATTCGTGAACGCCCTGATGAATGGAAGCGGGAGTTCGGTGCGTGGTTGACTGGCCTGAGCCGGGATTTCGAGCAAAGCTTGTCCTCCCTCCTGCAATCACACTGGTCGTGGATGAACGATTCCATGCGTGTATGGCTTTTGGAAGGGATGGGCAGCGCGAACCGGGAGGAGCAGGAGCGCGCATGGGTAGCAAGCGAGCTGGAAGGCGAATGGGAATGGATTGCATGTGGCGATATCCGTTTTTTGCTCACCCCCGCAAGTACTGGCAGGCAGGTAGAATCCTTGCTCGTGGAATGGAAGCTGGCTGGAAAGGTGACGAGCTGGGAGACAACAAGCCCGTTTGCTGGACTCGAACCTTGGATTCAGACGGTACGGATGCTCTACCAACGCACGGAGCGGGCGCGCAAGTACGGCGTCATTCAAGACCCTTGGCAGGAACCAATCAAGCAGGCTGTTCATTACGCGCTTGATCGCCTGGATACGCCATTGACCGTTAGCGAGGTAGCTTCACAGGTGGGACTTAGCCGCAGTCATTTTAGCGTGATGTTTAAAAAGGGAGTCGGTGAGAGCTTTGGGGAGTTCCTTGACAAACGCCGGGTAAAAATGGCCCGAGCGATGCTGGATGAAACAGCTCTGTCCATTCAGGAGGTAGCTGAGCGAGTTGGTCTTCCTGACGCGAAATACTTCAGCAAATGGTTTAAAAAATATACAGGGATGACCCCGAGTCACTACCGTTTCAAACAAAAGGAGGAGTCCAGTCGAACAATCGTCCACTCCACCGCGCAAACCTGATCAAAGCGAAAAAAAGGAAACAAATTCACACACTATTGCGAACAGTTAGCGGTTTCACCGTTTTTTCCCCTTCATTAAAATAAAGAAAAATGATGGGCAAATCTAGGGGGGATCACAGATGAAAAAGGTTGCGTCAAAATGGATGGCAGCTGGCATGGCACTTCTTTTGGCCGTCGTAGCTGGTTGTTCACAAGCCCAGCCATCAGGAACAGACGGCACGTCTAGTAACACAGGTACGACAACGCCAGCGTCGTCTGATAAAAAGGAAACGGTTACATTGCGTTTCGCGACATGGGACACGGACCAAATGCTGAAGATCCAACAAGATATCGCGAAACAATTCGAACAGAAAAATCCGGGTGTGAAGGTACAAGTCGAGGCATATGCAGATGGTTTTGATCAGAAGCTGGTAGCGGCATTCGGAGCGAAAAACCCGCCGGATGTCATGTACATGTGGGATTTCCCAACGTACAACGCCTCGCTCGAGCCATTGGATGAGTACGTAAAGAAGGACCCATCAGTGGCAATCGACGACTTTTACCAAGGCCTCTTAAACTATAATCGATTCGATGGAAAATTGTTCGGTCTCCCAGCAGGCTTCTCGACGCGGGTCGTCTTCTATAACAAAAAGCTGTTTAACGAAGCAAATGTACCACTTCCAACAGACGACTGGACGTGGGAGGATTTCAAATCGGCAGCTAAACAGCTGACCGTTCGCGATAAGAAGCAGTACGGCTTCGCTGTTCGTTCGGAGCCGGATACGTACGATTTGCAGCAGTTCGTGTGGAGCAACGGCAGCAGCTTCATCAGCCCAGACGGGAAAACCATCGAAGGCTACATGAATAGCAAGGAAACAGCAGAAGCCCTGCAAATTTTCAGTGATTTGACGAAAGACAAGAGCGCTTTGCTCGTCGGTGGCAAAAACCAGCAGAGCGGGAACGACTTGTTCAAAGCGGGTAAGCTCGCGATGTATGACAACGGTGTATGGTCGCTCGAGTCGTATAAGAAGGCGAATGTCGATTTTGGTACGGTCGTAATGCCGCAATTCCCTGGCAAGCCTGGTAAGGGTGTTATTGCAACCTCATCAGTATCGATCGCCAAGGATTCCAAAAACAAAGAGCTGGCTTGGGAGTTTTTGAAGTTCTTCGTTTCCAGTGATGCGATTAAGATGCGTACATCTGATTTGCCTGTTCGTATTAGTGTCGTTCAAGAGAAGAAGCTCGATCAGGACCCGCTCTACGCGCCGTTCTATAAGACGTTGGAGCAATCGACTGACACGCCAGCCTTCCTGTTGAATCCACACTGGAACGAAATCAACCGGAACCTTTCCGCAGCGGTCAATGCGATCATGATGGGACAAAATGCCGAGGAATTACTGAACAAGGCAGTCAAAGACTCCCAGAAGTTCCTCCAAAAATAACGGGAAGGGGTCAGGGAATTGAATACAGAGAGTGTTGTGACACATAAACAGCCTGCCATGACCGTTCAACCGAAAAAACTCAAGGGAAGGGCGTTTCTTACGCCCTATCTTTTTATCTTGCCTTGGATTCTTGGCTTTCTCGCTTTTACGCTGGGACCGATGTTGTTTTCGCTCGTCATGAGCTTTTTTGATTGGCCTGTCGTTGGTGAGGTTACGTTCGTCGGCTTGGACAATTACATCAATATGTTTACGGATGATCCATTGTTTTGGCAATCGCTCTGGGTCACGATTAAATTCGCGCTGTTGTTTGTCCCGTTGAATTTGTTCATCGCGTTGTTTTTGGCCATGATGCTGAATCAGAAGGTAAAAGGCAGCGGCTTTTTCCGCACAGTGTTTTACTTGCCGAGCGTGATTTCCGGTGTGGCGCTGGCGATGATTTGGGCGTGGGTATATGACGGGGAATACGGCATTTTCAACTATTTGCTGAGTCTGGTTGGGATTACAGGTCCAGATTGGCTAAACGATACGTCGTGGGCACTCGTTGCCATGGTAATCGCCAGTTTGTGGGGGCAGGGCTCCATGGTACTGATTTTCCTGGCAGGGCTCAAAAGTATCCCGGAGAGCTTGTATGAAGCAGCTTCGATTGATGGGGCGGGGGCGGTGCAAAAGTTTTTCCGCATTACACTGCCGATGGTGAGCCCAACGATTTTGTTCAACCTGATTATGACGATCATTAGTGCGTTCCAGCAGCTGAGTCTGGCACTCTTGCTCACAGGAGGCGGACCGTTGCAGTCTACGTATTTCTATGCCATGTACGCGTATGACAACGCCTTCAAATACTTCAAGATGGGATATGCTTCGGCGAACTCCTGGTTTATGTTCGTGATCATTTTGGTATTGACCTTCCTCGTATTTAAAACGTCCGGCAAATGGGTGTACTACGAGGGCGACAACCGCAGGGGAGGGGAAGAAGCTTGATACGCAAGACGATCGCTTATGCGAGCCTGATCTTTTTCTCTTTCCTGTTTCTCGCACCGTTTTACTGGATGATCTCTACTGCGCTCAAGTCGGACGATGAGATTTTGCAATATCCACCCAAATGGATTCCGGATGTGCTGCATTGGGAGAACTTCGGGAATGCGTGGATGTCGCAGCCGTTTCATCTGTATTTGGAAAACTCGTTGACGGTGACGATCCTGACCACGATTGGCCAGTTGATATCGTCTTCGCTGGTCGCGTACGGCTTTGCCCGGTTTACGTTTAAAGGGAGAGATTTTCTGTTCATGGTCGTTCTGGCGACGATGATGATTCCGTGGGAAGTGACGATGATTCCGCTGTACATGGAGTTCAATTATCTGGGCTGGATCAACACGCTCAAGCCGTTGATTGTGCCTTCGTTCTTTGGATCAGCGTTTTATATTTTCCTCATGCGACAGTTTATTTTGACCATTCCTCGTGAGCTGGATGAAGCGGCGCGTATTGATGGTGCGGGTTCGTTTCAGATTTACGCACGGATTATTATGCCGTTGATGATGCCTGCTCTGATTTTGGTGAGTGTATTCAACATCTTGGGTACATGGAACGATTATTTGGGTCCACTCATTTTCTTGAATGACCAAAGTCAGTACACGCTGACGCTGGGACTGGCGCAATTTAAAGGGATGTATGAAGTAGAGGCTACCGGACTGATGGCGGTAACGTTCCTGATCTCGCTTCCGCCGTTACTCCTCTTTTTCCTCGCACAACGATATATCGTAGACAATTCAGCCGGCGTTGCTATTAAGTAGGAGTCTATCAAGTAAGGAGGGAGCCACAGTGGGGAATCGGGCGAAGTGGGAAGGCTGGGCATGGTCATTTCATCAATTTGGTGAGCGATTGCTGCGGATGGCGGCGGCACATCTTATGTGGGTGGTGTGCACGCTCTTGGGAGGCATCGTCTTTGGAGTTTTCCCAGCGACAGCTGCTCTGTGCGACGTACTTAGCGGCAAATGGAATGACCGTGGGCTTTTGTCCGCCTTCTGGCATGCTTTTCTTCACTACTTCTGGAGGAGCCAATGGCTTGGGGCAGGGACGGTGCTAACGGGGTCAATCCTGTGGGGCGATGTGGTGTTTTTCCTTCGCATGGGTACCCTGTGGGGGCTCTCGATCGCAGCCGTTTTTGCGGGGATCGGATTCTTGCATGCGGCCACCTCTTGCCACGCTTTTTCCCTTCTCGTTCGGGAGGATGCAGATGTGAAGCGGACGCTCAAGCAGTCGTTTTGGCTAGTCGCGGCCTTTCCGTTGCATTCGCTCGTTACGATGGGAGGCTTGCTCCTTCTCTTGATTCTCTTGCTGGCGATTCCCGTTTTGCCGATCTTGTTGGGAGCGAGCCTGCCTGTCTGGTGGATGAATGCCAGAATGAGCCGTCTGTTGGAAAAGCGCGATCGTAAACGATCAACCAAGCAACCTCGAGGTGAGACGTATGCAGTTTGAATTAGGAATGGTTCCTTTTAGCCGATACGGGTCGTATCTCGTACTCTCGCGTTTGGGTAACGCCAAGCGAAAAGAAGGACTTTATTTGCGCAATATTCGTGGAGGAGACAACCACGATGGCGCGATTTTTCGAATAGAAATGGTAGCCGATGGTGTGGCGGTTCCATTTGAGACGGAGGCGACGCCAACCTTGCTGCGTCTTTACGGGGATAAAGGCGAAGTGAAGCTGTGCATGAGCGAGCCGCAGCTGGTGCAGGTACGTGGTCAAGGCGTTGGTTTGCGTCTGGTGCTCGAATCGACGGCAGCAGATTATGCGATTCAAGCAGGAGCCGGATGCTGGGAAATCAATCACTTTTCTACAGAAATTCGCTTGCGAGTGACTCCGCTTGCTGGAGCGCTGGTGGTCAACCCTACGAAGGCATCGCGGGAACAGCAAGTGAGTGCAACCTTTCTTCCCGACGAAGAAACTGGTGTACTGGAAGGCGTATTAGAGGAGTTTCACACGGTATGGAAGGAACGCAGCTACCCTGCCTTTGCAGATGGATGGGCACAGGTAAAAAACGAGTACGACGAGTGGCTGGAACGGACACTCTCTGTATCTGAGGAGCATCGCGAAGGCTTGAATGAGGCACGAGAACTCGCGGCGTACATCACCTGGTCTTGTGTGGTGAGACCTGAAGGCTATCTGCCACGGTCCGCCATGTACATGTCCAAAAACTGGATGACAAATATCTGGAGCTGGGATCATTGCTTCAATGCGATGGCACTGACACGAGCAAACTTGCCGCTGGCGTGGGATCAGCTCATGATTTTTATCGACAGGCAGGATGAGAGTGGCGTTTTCCCTGATTTTATCAATGATCGGTATGCGCTGTGGAATTGCTGCAAGCCTCCGATTCACGGCTGGACGCTGCGCTGGATGCTGGATCGGAACGACGCGATTACAAACGAGATGCTGGAAGAGGTGTACGAGCCGCTTTGTCGCTGGACCGAATGGTGGTTCCGTTACCGCGATGATGATCAGGACGGGATTCCGCAGTACAATCACGGCTATGACTGCGGTTGGGACAACAGCACGATTTTCTTCGATGGGGCGCCGATTGAAAGCCCGGATTTGCCTGCTTACTTGATTCTGCAAATGGATGTGCTGGCGGATTTGGACAAGAGGCTGGGCCGTCCCGAAGAGGCAGCGAGGTGGCAGGAAAAGGCCGAAATGACACTGCAACGACTGCTGGAGAAGCATTGGAATGGCGAAAACTTCTTCGCGACCCACTCCGGCAGCGACCAGCCTACCCGAGGGGACAGCTTGATTCGTTATATGCCTCTCGTGCTTGGCGAAAAGCTGCCGCAGGACATCCGGGCCAAGCTGATTGCGGACTTGCAGGAGCGATTTTTGACCGAGAATGGACTGGCTACGGAGAGTCCAACCAGCTCCTTCTACCGTGCTGATGGCTACTGGCTAGGCCCGATCTGGGCGCCGGTGACGATGCTCTTGGTCGACGGATTGCGGCGAGCAGGTGAAGTCGAGTTCTCACGGGAGATTGCCAGGCGTTTTTGCCGAATGGCAGCACGCAGTGGCATGGCGGAAAACTTCGATGCGCTGACAGGTGATGGACTGAGGGACCGAGCCTTTACGTGGACGTCCAGCGTGTTTTTGATGCTAGCGCATGAGTATGTGTAGAGGAGTTTTATAGGAAAAAACAAGTGGGCATGATGGATGAAAAATCGCATCATGCCCGTTGCTTGTCTACAGCACTTTACTGAGAAATGCCTTGGTTCTCTCATGCTGGGGATTGTCAAAAATCTCGGCAGGTGTGCCTTCTTCGACGATGTAACCGCCATCCATGAAAATCACGCGATCAGCTACTTCACGGGCAAAGCCCATCTCATGTGTAACCACGACCATCGTCATTCCTTCTTTGGCCAAATCCTTCATCACCTGAAGAACCTCTCCGACCATTTCCGGGTCGAGTGCAGAGGTAGGTTCATCGAACAACATAATATGAGGGTCCATCGCGAGCGCACGGGTAATGGCAACGCGCTGCTGTTGACCGCCTGACAGCCGATCTGGATACACGTCTCGCTTGTCCGCCAAATCTACTTTTTTGAGGAGTTGCAGCGCCTTTTGTTCATTTTGCTGGCGCTCTGAATGTTTGACGTGCTTGGGCGCGAGCATGATGTTTTCCAAAACAGTGAGATGCGGGAAGAGATTGAACCGCTGAAACACCATCCCGACACGCTCCCGCAGCTTGTTAATGTCCACTTTGGGGGAGGTAACCTCCATGCCCTCAATGGTGATTTTGCCAGATGTCACCTCTTCCAACTGGTTCAAACAGCGCAGAAACGTACTTTTTCCCGAGCCGGAGGGACCAATGACACAGACAACTTCGCGCTCTTCAATGGTAGTCGAGATGTCTTTTAAAACTTCCAACGAGCCAAAGCTCTTTTTCAAATTCTCTACATGAATCATTTCGCGAACCTCCTCTCAAGGGAACGGGATAGCAGACTGAGGATGTAAATCATCAGGAAGTAGAAGACCGCTACTACAGCCCAGATTTCGAATGAGCGAAAGTTGCTAGAAATGATAATCTCACCACTGTTCATCAGTTCACGGATACCAATGACCGTTAAGAGTGAGGTGTCTTTTAGCGTCACGATGAATTGGTTGACAAATGCCGGGATCATGCGGCGAACAGCCTGTGGCAAGATAACCAGGCGCATGGCTTTTCCGTGCGTGAGCCCCAGGGAACGAGCAGCTTCCATCTGTCCTTTATCGATGGAGAGAATCCCTCCGCGGAAAATTTCAGCCAGGTACGCTCCGGCATTGAGGCTGAGCGCAAGAATACCTGCGGTTGTCTCCGGAATTTTGATATCAAGGACAGGAGGCAATCCAAAATAAATAAAGAAGATTTGAACCAACAGCGGTGTGCCGCGGAGAAAGTCAACGTAAGCGGTTGCAATGCCGCGGAGTATTTTGGAGCGGCTGGTGCTCATTAAGCCAAAAAGCAATCCGATTAAGAGAGCGAAAAACAGGGAAATGACCGTTATTTTTAACGTGACCACAGAGCCTTGGGCCAAGACAGGAAGTGCGTCGACAATGACATCCCAACTACTGCTCATTTGGACAACTCCATTCTTTCTAAGGTGAAAAAAAGGCGCGTCTTGCGCCTTTTACTTTTTCGTGCTCAAGTATGTGTTGATAATTTCGTCGTATTTCCCGTTCTCTTTCAGCTTTTTCAGACCGGAGTTGAGTTTGTCCTGAAGCTCTTTGTTCCCTTTTAAAACCGCGATGCCGTAGTGGTCACCATTGAGACGATCGCCTACAATTTTTAGCTTGGAAGCAGGGTCTACCGCAATTTTATAAGAGATAACCGGATAGTCCTCGATAGTCACATCAGCGTTGCCGTTTTGAACCTCTTGGAACATGGAAGGGCTATCATCGAAGTATTTGACAGTAGCTCCGTACTTTTTCCCGAGCTCATCAGCAAAGGTCGCGCCAGTCGTGCCTTTTTTGATAGCAATTGTTTTGCCAGCCAAATCTGCCTCTCCATTGATCGTTGTGTTGTCCTCACGTACGACCAGGGAAAGACCCGCTTGATAGTATGGTTCAGAGAAATCTAAAATTTCTTTGCGCTTATCCGTGATGCTGATCCCTGCAATAGCACCGTCTAATTGCTTCGCTTGAACGGCAGGAATGATTCCTTTGAAGTCCATCGGCTTAATTTCTACCTCAAAGCCTTCTTCTTTGGCGATCGCATTGATCAGGTCGATGTCAATTCCCACGTATTTTCCGTCTTTTTCAAATTCAAAGGGCGGGTATGTTGCATCTGTACCAAAAACGTACTTTTTTGCACCGGATTGACCAGAAGTCGAGGCAGCCTGATCTGTGCCAGTGCCACATGCACTTACTGTGAGTGCCAACAAACTAGAAACAACAGCAAACATTAGTTTTTTCATAAATTACCCCCAAGTATATTTATGATAGATATGATATGGACATGAATATAGTAATATAGAAAAGTCTGCAAAGTCAAAACAAACTGAAAGTAATTATTATCCATAATTGTATGATCAAGCTCTAGGTGCGATAACAGAAAAGTGATTTCATACCTGCTATAATGGTAGGAAATGTATATAAGGGATGGGGAAAACGATGAAGCATGTCACCATATTGATCGCCGACGATGAAGCGGAGATTGCTGAGCTCGTTGCCTTGCATGTGAAAAAAGAAGGTTACCATACAATTATCGCAGCGGATGGAAAGGAAGCACTCCAAGCTGTACAGACCCATTCGATCGATTTGGCGATTCTCGATATTATGATGCCTGGGCTGGATGGCTATGAGCTCACCCGGCTCATTCGCGAACAGCACAATATGCCGATTATCTTTTTGAGTGCCAAGACGTCTGATCTGGATAAAATCTCGGGATTGGTGATGGGCGCAGATGATTATATGACCAAGCCATTCAATCCAATGGAATTGGTTGCCCGTGTGAACGCCCAGCTGCGGCGCTTTAAACAGCTGAATCAGCCAGCAGTAGAAGTGCCGAGTAACAAGGTCTTAGAGTCAGGTGGACTTGTCATTTCTCCAGAGCAGCGAACGGTGAGCCTGTACGGAGAAACGATTGAGTTAACGCCGAAAGAGTTTGATATTCTCTACCTGCTGGCCCGCTATCCAAAGAAGGTGTTTAGTGCGGATAATATTTTCCAGCAGGTATGGGGCGAAGCGTACTTTGAAGGCAGCAATACAGTTATGGTGCACATTCGCACCTTGCGAAAGAAGCTGGGAGAAGAAAAAACCAAGAACAAGTGGATCAAAACGGTCTGGGGCGTCGGGTATTCATTCCATGGATAACATGATACGAAGCTTTCGGTTCCAAATGGTCAAGCTACTGGGCCTAAGTCTGCTTTTATCTGGTGCGGTTACCTATGTGATCTTTAAAGCGCTACAGCTTTACTACCGAACACAGGTAAGGTTTGAAAGCTTGTTAACACCGATTCGCTATTTTATGCGAGAAATAGGGGACATTTACTTCTTTCTGATTATTTTTGTTCCACTAGCCATACTGTTTTTCTTCTTGTTAACCAAACGGTATGCCGTCTACTTTCAGGAGATTTCCAGAGGAATTCATCATCTTGCAAACGGCGACTTTACCCATCATGTTCAAATACCGTCGAACGATGAGTTCGGAGATATTGCCAAGGACATCAACCTGGCGGGTGAAAAATTGCAGGAAGCTGTACAAAGAGGAGATTTTGCCGAAAGCAGCAAGGATCAGTTGGTTTTAAACCTGGCGCATGACCTGCGGACGCCGCTGACTTCTGTTTTAGGGTATTTGGACATCATTTTGCGGGACGAGCAGTTAACGGTGGAACAAGCCCGACATTACACGAATATTGCTTTTACCAAGTCGCAGCGTTTGGAAAAGCTGATCGATGAGCTCTTCGAGATTACGAGAATGAACTACGGCATGCTCACCATCCAACAGAACTTGATTGACCTGAGTGAATTACTCATGCAGTTAAATGAGGAGCTCTATCCTTCCCTGGAAAAAAATCAGTTGGAAACCAGAATGAATGTAGCATCACGATTGACGGTTTGCGGAGATGGCGAGCTCTTGGCACGCGTTTTCGAGAACATCATGACCAATGCCATCCGTTACGGGCAAGATGGTCAGTTTGTTGATATTAACGGTTTTCTTGCGGGTGACGAGGTCGTTGTGCAGATTATCAATTATGGCTACGAGATTCCCCCAGAGGATCTGCCGCATCTTTTCGAGATGTTTTACACGGGTGACAAGGCCCGAAGTCATCAAAACGGGAGCACAGGTCTTGGGCTATTTATCGCCAAAAATATCGTCGAGCGCCACGAAGGGACGATTTCTGCCGAGAGCAATTTGATCCGGACGATTTTTGAAGTGCGCTTACCTTACAAAAAGAACACCTCACTTTAAAAAATCCTGATCGGGTGATGTGCCAGGGTGGAACCTGCAAAGGAAGAAAGGTATTCTCTGCCCGGCTCACAAGGAATCCGATTGACGCGCTGAGATATGAGTGAGGAACGAAAAAAGAAATGACTAGCAGATATCGCTGCTAGTCATTTTTCTATTAGTCTCGAACCGATTTTAATGCCGTTGACCAACTGATCACTTGATTTAACATGTCGTTTACATGTGGGATGTGCAATTCGGATGGTTTAAAGACTGTGTAATTTTCAAAATCAGTAAATAGATTGAAGGCCGGTTGTGTACGAACATCGGCAACCTGCAATTCACCCAGGATTCCACGTAAGTGCTCTGCTGCACGAGTCCCGCCTGATGAGCCATAGCTGACGATGCCAGCCGCTTTGTTGTACCATTCCTTGCGGGCGAGGTCGAGTGCGTTTTTTAATACCCCAGTGATGCTGTGGTTGTATTCGGCGGTAATGAATACGAATCCATCCAGGCTGGATAGCTTTGCCGCCCATGCGGCTACTTGTTGCTCACCACTCGGATCACCAAAGAACGGTAAGTGAAAGTCCGCAATATCAACGATTTCATACGCTGCATCTCCTCGTTGATCGGCAACTCCTTTGAGCCACGCACCTACTTGGGGACTGACTCGGCCTGGGCGAGAGCTGCCCAGGATAATCCCGATTTTTAAGCTTGAAGTACTCATGGTTCGTTCCTCCTTATGCGGCTTAGTTTAATCGTAGTTCCTTGGATCAAACATTATGCTAAAAAAAAGGCCGCAACTGTAAAGCTCAGCTGCTGCCTCGGAGTCTTATGAATAATGAATCGAAAGAAAGTTCCAGTAAAATAAATAGCTAGTATACAGGATGGAGAGTACGGCTGCTGCGCTATTCGCTACCTTCCAGCGATCGCGCTCCTTGGCTGTTCCGATTCGAAATAGCAAATAAACGGCGGCGGCCAACGAAACAATCGGCAGGGATGCGACAACGAATTGGTAGAAGGCCGGGTAGCCATAGACAAGCCCTGCGTTTGCATAGGTGAATTGGATGATAAAAAACATGCTATGAAGCAGAGCCATAATCGGAACGATCTTCGAAATAGCGTGCGATTGTTTGCACCATTTGCGTAGCCCGAAACGAGCGATCCAGACGAGCGAAAGAAGGATGAACACGATTCCGGGAATCACATACAGAGCCAGGAGAACAGGCGGACTTTCGATGAAGGAGATACGAGGGAGAGAAAAGTTCATCGGTCCTGTCATATAAAAGTTCCCTTGTTCCTCGTGAAAATATAGCTGTTCCTCACCGTCGATCTCTTGAAAGAAATGATCGTCCACCTGTACAAACTTTTTCTCAAGGGATTGCTGTCCTTCATTCTGGAACATACCAGTCACGGATATCGTCTGCCCATCCAATGCCTTCACGGTGTAAGGATAGCTGCTGAGCAGTCGAAGCCCTTTACCCCAGCCATTCTCAGGCGTCAAGGTAAGCAGATATTGACCTTCCAGCTTTTTCATTTCGTCTATGGTGCCATCAACAGGAGTTAGGGGCTTGTGGACTTGCTCTGTCAGTAGCTTGTCAGTAAACGCATTCACGACCTTGCTATGCAGCTCCAAGCCCGGATGTGTAGCGTTCACCGCAACAAAGATGCCGATTGATTCTGAAGGAATCAGCACCATTTTCGAGATAAAGCCATCAATCCCACCGTTTGCCCATAGGGTAGGAATGCCGTTTTTCGTCTCTCCTTTAAAAAAGCCGTAGCCGATCCCATGCATGCGTTTATGGACCGCGAATTGCTGGGCATGCATGAGCTGGACAGTTTCTGGTTTGAGCAGAGATGTGCCGTTATAGCTGCCGTCAGAAAGATGGGCGATCATATAGGGGGCGAAGTCGACAGGCGTCATATTAGCGGCACCACTCCCTGGGAAAATAATCCCTGAGTACGGAATCGTTTGATAGCCGTTTCCGTCGTAATAATAACTTTTAGCCAGATTGCTCCTGTCCTGTGGAAGATACAACTCGGCGGAATCCATACCTAGCGGACGGAAGATATACTCCCGCATATAGTCATGCAAAGATTGACTGGAAGCTTGTTCGATTACACTTCCTAACAATCCGGTGCCCGCATTACTGTATTGAAATTTGCTGCCTGGCGTGAAAATCGTCTCCTGCATCTGAAGCGTTTCTTTTACGGTTTCAGTCGAGAATTCCGGTATCACACTCTGGCGGTTGTCTCTTTTATAAATTTTTTCATCTATACCGGCTGTATGTGTGAGCAGGTGGTGGAGTGTAATCGGGCCGTAACGATTATTGGTAATTTTGTAGTCTTTTAGGACGGTATTCAAATCTTCGTGTAAGGAAAGCTTGCCTTTTTCCACGAGCTGCATCGCTGCAGTAGCAGTAAGCGACTTGGTCACGGAACCGATTCGAAACACCGTACGCTCAGGATCAACGGGGATTTGCTGTTCGACGTCGGCAAAGCCATAGCCTTTTTTAAAAAGGATGCGATCTCCCTGGGTAATGACAATGGCTGCGCCGGGGATATGCAAGTTGTTCATTTCGTTTTTCATGAGGGGATCAACTACTTGTTCGATGGAAGGAGCAGTAAGCGGCGAGCGAGCATGGATCACTAATAGGGGCTGTATCAGCATGAGGCAGGATAAGAGCGGAACGGCAAACCATTTTCGTAGAGCAAATAATGTCATGTTTCATCACCTTTCGCGTTTTGCGTCAGTCAATTGTTGTAAGGCCAGCGATAGGGATGAGTATAGGGCGATAAGTGTCACGGTGAGAAGTAACGGAATGTCATTGTTTATCGTGATAGTAGCTTTTCGTCATCTGATAATATAATGGAGAGAAATTTTGGGTGTAGATGAGGTGTGCCAATTGCTTGCGTTTGTTAAACGATGGTTATGGGTCGACTGGATGATCTTCACCATCCACTTTATGTGGGGATTGACGATTATTCTCGGCCTTGTTCGCTATCAAGATCAATTGCCTTATCCGCTCCTGATGACATTGATTGTTTCGTTCTTGGTGCTTGTCGTCCCCGGCTGTTTGCGTCGATACTCTCGCAACCTATATTTGTTCGCTGAAATTATTTTGAGTGGAGGCTTGTGCATTGCCTTGAACTTCTTTTTTGAAGGAGTAAGATGGCAGTTTATCCCTATCGCTTTTCTCATCGGATATCACAGTGTGGAACGATCTTATCGCTGGACGGGACCATTGGCGATTTTGGCGATTCCGTTTCTTGTAGGCGAAGCAATTGGGTTTGATTTCGAGCCTATAGTCGTAAGCGATCTAATTGTGTACCATTTCGCGGCATATGCGCTTGGTTTTGCCTTTCAGTTGCTTAGCCGTATGCACAAGCAGAGCCTGATTATTCAAAACCAGAACCACATATTGGAGCAATACGCTTCACAGGTGGAGGAAATCACGCTGCTGGAAGAACGGAACAAAATGTCCAGAGAGCTGCATGACACGATCGGGCACACGATGACATCGCTCATTATGGGTATGGAGATGCTTCGGTCTAAAATACCAGATGCGGAGGTTAGTCGGCTGGATATGCTTTTGCAGATGGCCCGACAAGGTTTGGACGAGTCCAGAGGGATTTTTCGCAAGTGGGCTCAGAATGGCTATGAATCTGCTACGACTATGGAGTCCGCTTTCGCTGAATTGATCGGGCAATTTCAAGTGGCTACAGGGGTGGCCGTCAAGCTGCGCATGTACGGCACTGAGTATGCGTTGAGCCGTTCCATAAAGCTGACTTTGTACCGCTGCTTACAAGAAACACTCACCAATGCTGTTCGACACGGAAAAGCATCACAAATTCAAGTGGGGCTTTACTTTGAAGAATCCCAGATCCGGTTACAGGTCGAAGATAATGGGGAAGGAAACGGGACGATCGAATTCGGATTTGGTTTGCAATCGATGAAGGAAAGGCTGGAAGCACTTCAGGGACGATTATCGATCCATTGTATGGACGAAGGAGGTGTGACGGTCATTTGTAGTCTGCTAGCTATGCAGGCTATACCAAATGCAGGCATACGTATCCTGATCGTCGATGATCAGCCTTTTGTGAGGGAAAGCTTGCAACTCGTTTTACAGAATCAGCAAGATTTGCAGGTGGTCGGGGTCGCAGAGAACGGTTTGATGGCACTGGACATTATTCCAAAAGAAAAGCCCGACGTCGTACTTTTGGACGTTCAAATGCCTGTCATGGACGGGGCGAAGACACTACAAGCGATACGTGAGCGGTGGCCGGATATGCGTGTCATTATGTTGACGACCTTCGAAGAAACAGCCCTTGCGGCAGAAACGCTAGGGAGAGGTGCGAATGGCTACTTGTTAAAATCGGTTAGTCCGGTCGAGCTGGTAGAGGCGATACGAGTTGTTCATCAGGGTGAAGCGTTGATTAACCATAAGATTGCGGATGTCCTTTTCAAAGAAATGCGCTTGCAGCAAGAAGAGCTGAATGGACTTCGCCAAAAGCAGGGACGCGAGTGTCCTTATGGGTTGACGGAACGGGAAAGAGGCATACTTGCCTCGTTAGTAGAGGGGCTTCGGATGAAAACAATCGCGGAGAAAATCTTTCTTTCTGAAGGAACGGTGCGCAATTGCACCACAGTGATTTATGCAAAACTGGGAGTGAAGAATCGCGAAGAGGCCGTTAAAAAAGCACGGGATGAAGGGCTGACTGGTTAGGTGGCCAGATTTTCAGGCTAGTTATGATAGAATGGACAGTATCGAATGGAGGTTATATAAAGATGAGTCAATTGCCAAATTGCCCAAAATGTCATTCAGAATACACGTACGAAGATGGAAGCTCCTTGGTATGCCCGGAATGCAGCCATGAGTGGACGTTGCAAGCAGATAGCGACAACAGTGAAGATAACAAGGTCATCAAGGATGCGAATGGAAATGTCTTGAATGATGGCGACACCGTAACCGTCATTAAAGACCTCAAGGTTAAAGGGACTTCATTGGTTGTGAAAATTGGAACGAAGGTAAAAAATATCCGTTTGGTTGAGGGAGACCATGATATCGATTGCAAAATCGATGGTTTTGGTCCAATGAAATTGAAATCGGAATTTGTGAAAAAGGTGTAAGCTGGGAATGTAACGGACAGAAAAAGCTGACTGCATGGTAGATTGCAGTCAGCTTTTTTCGTAAAGGCAAGGTCTTGTTAGGTGAGACGATGAATGGACCAGACAATGCCCTCGCCGCCACCGCCTAAGTCGAGGTTGGTGGTCAATCCATTGGCAACATAGAACAAACCGATAGTATCACCTGCATTGAGTTGAACGTCACCTGCGAGTGTGATGGTCCCTGCTCCCAGAATGGCTCTTAATGTGAGTACGAGCTCAATGTTAACGTTGAGAACAGGGAAATCACCGATAATGAGACTTGTTGCAGTAGGGGTAATTCTCTGTACTTCAAATGCAGGGGTGATTTCTGGGCCTAAACTACCGGCAATGGCTTCGCTTGTTTGATAGTTAATGGTTGCTTTGATGGCGTAAGTTCCAGTCGCTGGTACTGTATAAGTGCCAGTTAGCGGGTTGAAACTTGGACTGTCATAGTAGGGGCTCGCTGTTGACCAGTTAACTAATTGAGAAGAATCGCTGAGGGTTACAGCTGATAAGTAGGCTGAGAAGTTTTCAGTGGTGAAAGCAGGCCCAGTCGCGCCAGTTGCCCCGGTAGCGCCAGTTTCTCCGGTGGCACCGGTCGCTCCAGTAATCCCCGTGGCTCCTGTCGCTCCTGTCGCGCCCGTAGCTCCAGTAATACCAACGCCCGTGGCCCCTGTCGCGCCCGTAGCTCCAGTAGTACCAACGCCAGTCGACCCTGTAGCCCCCGTTATGCCACCTGTACTGCTGGATGGAACAGACAGGATGTTGTCCAGTTTCGATTGCAAGAGCATTTCTTTTCTCGCAACGTCTTGCAAGGTTTGGCGAACGCTTGCATTCACCAGAAGGAGATCGCTTATCGAAGCAGGAACAGTCAAGCCTGGTAGCGTACCAATGGCATATTGCAATTTTTCTGCTTCTGCATGAATAATATGCCCGAGGCTGAGCTCTTCGATGGCGATGGAGGTAAGGAGGAGATTGATAGCATCGTCTCTCGTTACAGTAATGGCGGGAGTAATATTGGGAATATTGGCTTGAGACATGGCATTCATCCTTCCTGTTACATTCAAAAACTCATTACTATGCTATGAGGCTTTATCTGTGCACGTGCCTGGCTGTATAGAAACGAAAAAAAGCCAATCTGATTTTCAGATTGACTTTTGTGTTAACTGGCAAGCACCGTGCTCATCAAAAAATAGACCACCATTGCTTATGGCATTTGTACATTCACCCACAGGGTGGGTAACTTTTTCATGATCACGAGGGGAGTCAGGTCAGAGACTCAAAATACCTTTTGTTGTAGAGAATGCTAGGGTGGGTTGGGTTGTATAAGTAGGCAATATCATTGTGGTGACGTGATTTCTCGTTATCCCCCATTTGGGAATAGCACAGGCAGAGTTGCAAATGAGGTAGCCACGTCCAAGAAACGTGGTCGATGTGTGCGAGCTTTTCAGCAGGTCGCTCCAATTTTGTTGCGAGATCATACCAAAAAATCGCCAGCGGCCAGTTTTTATCTTCGACGTGAAAGGCTCCGATCTGGCAGCATGCCTCCGCCCGTGGGCGATCGTAGTTGAACGTACGATATAGCGACGACAGAACATTTTGTCTCTCATAGAGGTGGGAATAGCAACTGGCCAACTTCAAACAAGCGTTAATGTTGTCCTCTACCCAGCCTTGTTGGGTGTTCAGGAACTTCGTATAAAAAGTAATGGCCTCTTCATAATACTGATTGTCGCGTAGCTCATTTGCATAATAGTACAAGTCCCGAGGAGAGAATTCTTCCCCTTTGGCATCCCTGCGCCGATAGATTTGCAGATTGCGGTCCGTGTATTCCTTTTGCTTGTTATGCGTGATGGATATGTCACTGTTGATGACGTTTCCGCTTACTTCCAAATACTCATGGACGGGCCCAATCCAGCGAAAACCACGGTCGCGTTTTACGAGGCGATTGCGGCGAATGCTGTACGCCACATTCCCATTGCTGTCCACAGAAAGGTTGTAGTTCATCGTGACACTGTCGATGCTGTAATTCAACGTAAGCTTCAATTCGCGGAAGAGCTGACGGTCTTTCTCCAGAAGGATATCGTCTGCATCCAGCCACAAAATATAGGGACATGTTGCCTTGCTGAAAGCATAGTTGCGTGCAGCTGAAAAATCATCAATCCACTCGAAATCATAAATGGTGCAGCCATAGTTGGACGCAATTTCTTTCGTGCGGTCTGTTGACCCCGTGTCGACGATAATGATTTCATCGACGAGATCTGCAACGGTGGAGAGGCAACGCTCCAGAGCGTCTTCTTCATTTTTGACGATTATGCATAAACTGATTGAAATCTGATTCGCTTTCCCCGCTGTCATGCCATTTTTTTTGCGATACTCGCTCACTCCTGCCAGATCAGACTGACGGTAGATGTGGTACCCAGGAAGATGCGTATCTACATGCAAAGAAAAGCCCATGGCTACAGCCCGGACGCAAAAATGCCGATCTTCTCCCCAGAATGACAAGTTCGCTATTCGTTTAAAGCTGACGCCTGCCTCCAAGACCTTTCGACGGATTAACGTGCATGCACCGAGACCTCCTACCTCATACACACCCGGTTCACGCAGCATCTCTAAAAAGTTCTGGTTCTCCGCTGATTCGGACGCGCCTTCGCGTGTCAACGTGTATTGATCCATCAGCCAAACTTGAGGAAGCTCAACTGAATCAGGCTGCCAGCGTGTCCAGTAAATGTTGGAGATAATATCTTTATTGGCTTGAAGCAATTGTTGCAGCGTGTGAGGGTGTAAAACGAGATCGGAGTCGATCAAAAATAAGTAATCGAAACCCTCTTTGAGCGCATAGGAGATAATCGTATCTTTCATCTGCGCTACTTTCCAAATATTTCGCTCCGTCCAATAATGGGTCATTTCATTTCGGACATATGTGTCATCGTCTGTGTTTTTGAGGATGACGGTTCGTTTGTTCGTCTTCTCGAAATCAACCAAGAGTGTACTGGATAATGGGTCTTTGTTATCGTCAATGAACATGTAATGAACCAGTTCGTTTTTGGTAGTCAGCTCTGTGACGGATTGAAGGAATTCCTCCAAAATAATCGGGAATTGTTGAATGGGACTCCCGATTAAAATACGTTTTTTACCCATAGTACACCCCCATATATAGCCTTTGTTCAAGTGGTTGCCACAGGTTTACTGAATAGTAGTAAACCATTGTCCACTTTTGCGACAATGCGGTTCTCTTGTTGAAGTTCTTTTAAATACGAGCGGATAATCGAAGTAGTCAAACCGTAGCGGTGCAAGTCATCTTCAAACTCATACTTTTTCATGACTTTTTGGACTAATTGTTCCAGAGTGCTTGGCTGCTCATGAATCCATGCTTCAAGAAAAGCGGAGGTGTCTTTCATAAGGGTGAGATGCTTGTTAATTAAACCCGTTACTGTCTTATAGGGTCCGCCATGGTACAGCACATAAGCGTTCAATTTCATCATCGAGAGCTTCTTGAAGCTTCTTCTGGCAGCCTTTAGATCATTAAAAAAAAGGAGAGCCTGTTTGTTTAATGTTTTGGCACCAAACAAGGCATCGCCGCAGTAAAGGACATGATCAGGGGTAATAATGCCGACCATTCCCGGCGAATGTCCAGGTAAGGAGACGATTTTGAATGGAATGGTATGGACGTGAAAGATACTATCGGTGGATGGAAGATAATCCGTTACGAGCGCACGTGTATTCTCTTTGTTTTCATCAGGCTTCGTATCAGACCCTCCACCTGCGTCGAAAACAAAAGGCTCGAGAAGCGGATTTTCGATAATATAGGATGCCAGATGTGTCGCATAAATGCGAAGGTTGGGGAACCTTTTTTTCAAATAGAGATTGCCACCGTGGTTAACAGCGTGACCATGTGTATGAACAACGGCAATGATTTGATACCCTCGATCGCTGATTCTCGTGCATACTTTCTCGATGACAGTGGTATTCGGGCCGCTATCAATGCAAACCGCGGTTTTGCTGGACCGATCCAAATAGACACCGATCCCGTATTTACCGGAGACCACATAACTGCTGCCAGCCACTTCGATCAATTCCAAACGATCCATATCCCTTACTCCTTCATTAGATTCAGGTTCATATGTGGATGAGCTTGGTGACATTGCCAATACGTACCTTTACGGAGTTCGGTACAAAGGGAGGCTTTTTAGGTGAAGAAACTCGATTAGCGAGCATTTTTTTCTGACTACGCACTTTTACCACGTTTGTTACAGGCTTGGGACGCTTGGATTTGCTTTTATTTTTATCGGGAGTAGGGACGGAGGCAGCCTGTGCTAATAATGGGGGTTTTGGACGTACTGATTTCCGGTTGTTGGCTGTGTTGATGCGTGCGTTGTTTGCGAGCAATGGAGGGGTTGGGGCAGGCACAGGTGGAACGTCAAGCTGTACAGGCTCGTCGTCTCGAATATCTCCTTCTAGCTCCAATTGCATCGGCTCGTCGTAGGGAGAAGCCTCTTCCGGTTCTATCGAGTAAAAAGCTTGTAACTGCCGAAGATGATTTTCTATCAAGGTGGCGATTTGTTTATGTGGAAACCTCCATGTCTTTACCAATTCCGATAACTGGGCTATCGCAGCAAGGACATGTGTGTGCATTTCACTAGTGGGATGGAGGGGGGGATGCGATTCAACAAGGAAGCTGTGAGCAATCTGCTTATTATGTATGTGGGTGTGCAGTCTGACAAGCAGATTGATCATCGTTGAGATTTGGTAGCCAAACAGCATAAGCTCGTAATCTTTGGCATGATGAAAGCGGGATTCCAATCCTTTGACTAACTGGACGATGGAATAGGTCAGCTTTAGAACCTCGTTAATAGTCGATAGTGATGTCATCGGATTCATCCCCGAAATCGGATTCTTCCATCTCAAAATTTGATTTAAGCGCCACAGGGTACATGTGAATGGCTGCGTCCAGCTTTTTTAACAAAAGCCACTCAGCCATCAGCACCGAATCCAGAATCGAAATGACTGTACGATTAAAGGTAATGATCTCATCATTGGAGGGGTTGTTGGGGAAGTCCAGATTTTTGCCAACGAAAGCAAGGGCTTTGTCAGCTTCAGCATTTAGCAATCTGGACAAGGCTTCTTCCTCTAGGGCAATCGATTGCAGCAAATGACTCAGAGCTTCTTCGCGCGTAGGCACATCATATGAAGGAACTTTATCTTGTAAGGTCATCATCATCCCTCTTCAATAAAATTAGGTTCCCATGAAAAGCAGTGTGAGTAGTAAGGGTTATTCTTTGAAGCAAGGAAGGTCTGGGATGTCAGGGGTGTCAGGTATGTCATCGTGATGATGATGATGATCATGATCATCATCATGCATCTGCTCCATCTTGATAATATCCTCCAGCCTGAATTGCAAGATCATCTCTGTCTTAATGACATTGCGCAGCATTCGTTCTACGCTGTTGTTTAGGGCAAGCGCATCATTGAGCGAGAGGGATTGCTCCTTCACGATTTTTTGGATCTTTTGCCCCTCTGCATTAATAATGTGAGAAAGTCCGATTTCCTCGAGCGCAATGGAGGTCAGAAGCAGATTTAATACTTCATTGCGTTTCAATATGATTTCCGGTGTTATATTGGGGATCGTGGGCATTGACATCGTTATCTACATCCTTTGTTTGTATGACATGGTATACAAAAATAAGACTTGCACGGAGAAGAAGGCGATCTGGTTCCCTTTATTTGCACAGAACGCCTTCAGGCAAGTTTCTTACAACGTACTTAAAAACGATAGGATCGTTACAGGATCACGTAATTGATAGTGAATACATGGAAACTTGCTCGCAGTACATGTTATGTAACCGCGATCTTAATATGACAACTTAATCGTATTCATCCGATAAGGAAGTAGAGGCGCTCGGGATAATGCTAATCACATTTTCCAGCTTGAATTGCAAGAGCATTTCTTTTTTGATGACATCTTGCAGCGTTCTGCGAACACTGTTGTTAACGGCAAGAATGTCAGAGATGGTGGGAACGACCTCAGGTGTAATCCCTAATGTACCTACCACAAACTGGAGTTTTTCTGCCTCTGCATTCATAATATGCACCAAAGCCAATTCTTCCAGAGCAATGGATGTCAGCAGTAAAGATACCGATTGCTCAATCGTAACGGAAATCGTTGGGGTAATGTTAGGGATGGTAGGTGGAGACATGTGATCACCTCTTTGAAGTAATGGGTAACTAGTTTACTCGTTTGGCCTATCGCATACTTCTAAACGTGTGATCGCTAGCAATCCCCCCTTCGTTTTAACTACGGTAAGTGTATGCATAGGTGTGTGTCCCACTGAACTGTTTAATTGTACACATGCGCATGGGAGCGGGGAAAAGGCAAAGCCCGGATCAATTGACCCGGACCAGTGGCATGGTGATAGTTTCCATTCGAATAAGGCCTATTTTTACATGAGGGAATCTATGGAAGAAGGTTATCCACGATATTCTCCAATTTGAATTGGAGAAGGATTTCTTTTTTGATGACATCTTGTATCGTTTGACGAACGCTTGCATGGACGAGCAGGATGTCGGAGAGTGTAGCGGGTGGTTCAAGCCCAGGAACAAGGGTGCCTAAAACAAATTGGAGCTTTTCTGCCTCTGCGTTCAGAATGTGAGCCAAAGCCAGTTCTTCTAATGCGATGGAGGCAAGCAATAGCGAAGTGGTTTGGCCAAGTGTAATCGAGATAACAGGCGTAATAGTAGGGATCGATGCTTGGGACATGATCATCACCTCATGGGTTATTAATCGGTGATCCCCTTTTAATGTTTGGTTCCCTGGAGCCTTACCAATACCCAGCGGCGATTTCCGACTATCTCTCGAAAAAGTTCTTCGTAGTGATAGATTTTTCCGAGATGAGCCAAAAAGGGATAGTGATCAAAATCATCTACGAGAATAAGTGCATCTGGTTTGAGGGTGTTAACAAATAGTGGATAGGCAAGAGAGCGGCCGTTGCCATGCGGTCCGTCTACAACCATCACATCTACGGAATGAACCGAAAGCGATAGTTGGTCCAAATCGGCGTAAAAGGCATTTTGTATGGAGAAATGATCAAATTGATTCTCGGGAACACGCTGTCCGATAGCAGGCCACAAGCTCCTGCTCTCTTCTGGATTGTCGAAGACCTCGTTCCATTCCGCTTCGGATAGTTGCTTCAAGGAGCTGGTCTTTAAAGCGACATGCGGTACATCCCCTAGGCTCTCCTTGATTTCCTTTGCACGAATCGGATGATGCTCCACAATAGTTGCTTGGACCTGAAGCAGCTCAAGCTCGCCAAGTGATTTCCAAAAAAGTGCGGAGTCACCCCCACCCAACTGAAGCACCCGGCACTCCTCATTTTCTTTGTTGAGATGACGGCATGCATGTACGAGGGCCTGTTTACTCAACGAGAGTGAGTTGTATCGCCAATGATTACAATTGGACTGCTGCAAAGCCTTTTCGATATCGCGAACGATCATCTTCATTCCACCCATTCCACCAGATTGGGATGCTGATCCAAGATCGATTCATATTGTTCCTTCCAGCCATATCTGGAATCGGGGTCGAGGAGCTGATAGCGGTTGTATTTGCTTTGCCTGTCTTCTAGCCGGGCCCAACCGAAATGTTTCACGCGTGATGGATGGCACAGGTAAGGGAACTGGTTGATCGAGAGAGGGAATCTGCCGCAATGCTGAGGGGTTTCCCTCCATATATATGGGAAGTCAGGGCGATATTTGATCATAAAAGGACGATAGTAATGATGGGCTTTCCAATACACATCTTCGCGATAATGCGTCTCGCTCCACATATCGTATAAACGAAAGTAAATCGCCTCGTATGTCTGCTGTTCCAAAATCTCGGAGACTTTTGAGGGAAAGGAGTTATCCATGATTTCATCGGCGTCCAGATTCAAAATCCATCCCGGATCAGTCTGGATCGTTTCTTGCCATTGTTGTTTGCGCAAGGCGACCTCGTTGGAGAACTGAGAGGTAGCGTTTTGAACCAGATGAAGAGGAATGCCCTCGAGAACCTCTCTACAGAGATCCACAGTATGATCACGACTGCCATCGTCGATGATGACAGCTGCGTCAATAAAGTCTTTATGTGCTTCCAGCGCTTGTCTCAAATAACGATTGCCTTCATTTTTCACAATCATGGAAAGAGTCAGTTTGGCTCTGGTCATCTACGTGCTGCACCTCCTGCGCTTGTCGTGTTGCAATGCAGAAGATTTCATGGCCTTGGAAGGTCGACTGGAGGTTCACGGCTAGCTTCATGATGTCCTGGATCGGTAAAGATGTTTGCGTGGCCTTGCGCAGATGGTTTTCCAAGCGGTTCGTTTCTTCTCGAGAAAAGATGGAAAGAACCTCCCAGCCACCTTGATGAAGCAGTGAGATCAGATTGTCACGGGAGTAATGAAAGAGGTGGTCATTCTCGGAATACAGCGGGGAATACACCCCAAACAGTTTATTGGTGAACGAGTTTTTGTTCGGCACGCTAAAAATAATTTTTCCTTCTGGTTTAAGAAACCCCTTCAATTCCTCAAGGTATTGCTTCGGATGCGAAATATGCTCAAAGACGTGACAAAAAACGATGGCATCAAAAGTACCCATGTGTTCGGGGGCGAGAACGGAGGGGTTCCATAACGAATGAACCAGCTGTAACCCATACCGCTCTTGGGCGTATGCGCATGATTGGTGTGACGGCTCTACCCCAACAACCTCCCACCCAGCCTCACGAGCAAGGAATAACAACTCTCCTGTTCCCGGACCAATTTCGAGCAGCTTCCCTTTTTCCGAAAACCACATATCGAGCAGCAATGTATGAAAGATCGCATGTTCCGTAAATGTATTTTTGGCGTATTGATCCCGCATGGAGACCCAACTCGCGTCATAAATGTCTGCAACCAGCTGTGTCACGTTGACTTGATCGGGGTGAGGTTGAAAGACGAGATCACAATCTTTGCACGTTAGGAGCGAGAAGGTATCGTACTGGTGGAAAAGCACAAGCTGAGCGCTGTTGCACAAAGGACATGAGTCATGCATGGATACGATCCCAGCTTTCTTTGTGATATTTGCCTACAACTACCTATGCGCGGCTCCAGCAAATGGTTCGAATACCAAGGAAATGGCGCCGTTCTGAAAGGAGCAGTCCACTCATAGAGTAAAGGGGGGATAGACTACGATCTCAGTGATGTGTGTTAAAGGAGATGAGCAGCATGTCTGAGGCACCCAAAATTTCCTTATGCATGATTGTGAAAAACGAAGAAGAGTGCCTTCACAAGTGCTTGGAAAGCGTGAAAAATCTTGTGGATGAAATGATTATCGTAGACACGGGGAGTACCGACAAAACGGTAGAGATAGGCAAGTCATTCGGAGCGGTCGTGCACTCGTATGAGTGGCAGGATAACTTCGCAGAAGCGCGAAACTTTGGACTGGAAAAAGCAACAGGCGACTGGATTTTGTGGATGGATGCCGATGAAGAAATGAATCAGGAAGACAGCATGAAATTGAAAGAGCTGCTTCGTGGTAAAGAAGATTCCCTTTTTTATATCCATCTAATAAATTACATTGGAGATGAAATAAATGAAGACGATGCTTTTCATATCGCTCACTCACGTTTATTTCGCAATGGCATCGGTTTTCGCTTCCATTTTCCCATCCATGAAACGCTCAACGTAGAAGAGGTTCTTCCCAATCTGACCGAAGATCTCCACATTCAAATCTTGCCTGTACGGATATACCATTATGGCTACATGAATGAATGTACTGGCAGAAAGAACAAATTCGAGCGCAATATTCAGCTGCTTATGAAGGAATTGGAAAAAGAAGACCACTCTCCATGGATTGAGTATCATCTTGCCAGTGAATTCTCACGTATCCAGGAGCATGAGAAAACGTTCAAGTTCGTGAATCTGTCTATTATCGGGTTTCTCGAAAACCATATGATGCCTCCTTCGCTTCTTTATAAGCTTAAATACTCTACGTTGATCTCAATCGGCAGTGCTGAGGGAGCGTGGCCAGGAATTGAAAAGGCAATCGAGATTTATCCTGACTACGTTGATTTGCATTTGTACAAAGGGATCATTCAGTATTTGAAAAAGGACTATAAACGAGCATTGATGACATTTGATCACTGCTTGGAGCTAGGTGAGAGCAACATTCGTCATCTGACCTTGAGGGGATCGGGAAGTTTTCACGCCTGGTATTACAAAGGGCTTTGCTACGAAGGATTGGGTCAAGTGGAGGAGGCTATGGCTGCTTATCGGATGGCGTTGGCTATGGCGGAGAATCATGCGCCTGCCAAGGAAGCATTAGAGAAGCTGAGCATGAAGACGGAAGTAAGTCATACGCTAAACAGCAAATAGCATCGTGGCGAAAAGCCGTTTACGTCGATGGTTCAGGCGTAACGGCTTTTTTTCGTAATAGCAGAGCATGAACAAAATGACGTTAATCACTTTTATTGCGGTAAAAGGTTTAATAAGCATAATGTTTCATTTGCGGCAGCGGATTGTTACAATAAAAAACGCATTTCATCGGTAATAATAATCATTATCAATTACATCAAGTGAGGGACAGAAGATGAAGCGAATAATCGGAATGAAACGTCTCGGTCATATGCTTTGGACGCTTGCACTGGCAGGAACGGTATTGCTGACTGGGTGCGGCAGCGCAGAGCAAAAACAGCCAGCAGCAGGTCAAGATAGCGGGCAAACCGCACAAAAGCGCATTGTGAAACACGAGTTGGGCGAAACGGAAATTACCGGAGACCCGAAAAGAGTCGTCGCGTTGGAGTACTCCTTTGTAGACGGGCTATGGGAGCTGGGAGTGACGCCTGTAGGAATCGCACAGGAAAAGGATAAGGACGTAGAAGGATTGATCGGTCAAAAAATCGAGTATATCCCTGTGGGGACTCGCCAGCAGCCGAGTCTGGAAGTCATCAGCTCGTTGCAGCCAGATTTGATTATCGGTGATTTGAATCGCCACAAGGACATTTACAAGGATTTGCAAAAAATCGCACCAACGATCATTTTGAAAAGCCGCAACTCGACGTATCAGGAAAACTTGAGCTCGTTTGCCACGATTGCGGAAGCGCTGAACAAGCAAAAAGAAGCAGAACAGCGTCTGATCAAGCACAAGGAAATCATCGCAGAGTTTAAGAAGAGGGTACCGGCTGGGGATTCCCGCAATGTCATGCTGGGTGTATTCCGCGCAGATTCGCTGTCTGCACATGGTGCGAAATCATTCGATGGAGAATTGCTCGAGATGATTGGAATCAAAAATGCCATTCAAGATGTGGCAGAACCAACGGTAAAAATCAGTCTGGAGCAAATGGTACAGTGGGACCCAGATGTGATTTTCCTGGCGGAGGCCGACGACGCGCTGTTGAACGAATGGAAGCAAAATCCGCTCTGGAACAATATCACCGCAGTCAAAAATCAGGAAGTACACAAAGTAAATCGTGACCTCTGGACGCGCTATCGTGGACTAAAATCCGCAGAACGCATTGTGGAAGAGGCAGTGAATCTCTTATATAGCAAGGAAAAATAAGAACACATACGATGCAAATTCTGGAAAGACCGATCGCTGATCTGGTCTTTTCGGTGTTCCTGCACGTGGTAGTTGATCGAGGTGGCTTGTATTGCAGAAAACAACGACACGACAACGAAAAGGTACCTTCGTCCTCATTATGATCGGATTGGCAATCCTCTTGTTCATTGGTTTGTTGCTGAGCGTGTTTACCGGAGTAGCTTCGCTGGAGATTCGGTCATTAGTGACGCATTGGCTATCGGGTGAATACTCCAAGGAGCTATTGATTTTCCAAACCATCCGCGTTCCGAGAGCCGTGCTGGGAGCCATCATCGGGGCGAATTTGGCTGTGGCAGGAGCGGTGATGCAAGCCGTTACCCGCAATCCACTGGCATCCCCGCAAGTATTTGGCGTGAATGCAGGGGCTTGTCTGGTGGTCGTACTCGCGATTGTGTTTTTAGCGGATATCGGGAAAGCCAATCTCATCTATTTTGCATTTGCTGGAGCGATTCTCGGAGGACTAGTTGTCTTTGGATTCGCAGCTTCCCGCGGGATGACCAATCTCAAGATCGCTTTGGTAGGAATGGCCATCCACCTGCTGCTTACCTCCATTACGAAGGGAATTATTATTTTTAACGAGCACATTTCGAATGTATTGTACTGGTTGTCTGGCTCCATTAGCGGAGCGGCTTGGACGGATGTGCAATTAATTTTGCCATGGTCGATAGTGGGACTCCTGCTGGCGATCTGGCTGTCCGGCTCTTTGTCTGTTTTTCGACTGGGGGAGGAAGTCGCGATGGGGTTGGGACAAAAGATCGCCCGCGTCCGACTGCTGTCCTATGTTGTGGTCGTTATTTTGGCAGGCTCTTCTGTTGCTGTTGCCGGAGCTGTCGGATTCGTCGGACTGATGGTTCCGCATATCGCAAGGAGGCTCGTAGGTACGGACTATCGGGTCGTTATCCCTGTGTCTGCGCTCGGTGGCGCTGTCCTGGTCACAATCTCCGATGTACTGGCTCGCTTGATTTCCTATCCGTTTGAGTCTCCTGTAGGAATTGTAACGGCTCTTCTGGGAACCCCGTTCTTTCTGTACTTGGCGAGAAAAAAGGGGAGGGAAATGGTATGACTTCGCGAAAAAATACCCTGCTCCTGATGGCCCTATGTGCCTTAGTCTTAGTAGCAGCATTACTTAGCATGGGGATCGGCCCAATCTTTATCGGCCCTGATCAAATCATCCGGGTGATCATGGGAGAATCTTCGTCGCTTACGTTTATGATCGAAAACTATCGATTGCCGCGGGCATTGCTTGCGATTCTTGCCGGAGCGGGCTTCGCGATCGCTGGTGTGATTTTGCAGGGAATGATCCGTAATCCGTTGGCATCTCCGGATGTCGTAGGGGTAACGAAAGGTGCAGGCTTGTTCGCGGTTGTTGTCATCATTTTGTTTCCGACTGCTTCACCGCTTCTTCTCCCGATTGTCGCATTTTTGGGAGCATTGGCGGTAGCGATTGCCCTTATCTATTTCGCTCGGAAAAGCGGTGCACAGCCAACTACGTTTGCCTTGGTCGGCATGGGAGTAGGGGCGATCTGCCAAGCGTTGACGGAATTCATCATGGTGAAGTATCCGATGCAAGCCAATGATTCTCTTGTCTGGCTGGCAGGGAGCTTGTGGGGAAAAGGCTGGGATGAAATTTACGCTTTGCTACCGTGGCTGCTCGTATTCATTCCCATTAGCTTTGTCCTGCATCGAAAGCTGGATATTATCAGTCTGGATGAAGGAAGCTCTACGGGGCTCGGATTGAATGTCGTGCGGACACGCTATATGCTCTTGCTGCTCGCGGTTGCATTGGCAGGCGCATGTGTAGCGGCAATTGGTTCGATCGGCTTTGTGGGATTAATTGCGCCACATATGGCGAGAAAGCTGTTCGGTCATCAGCATCGTTATCTGTTGCCAGGTGCGGCGGTTTTGGGCGCGTTGATTCTCGTCATTGCAGATGCTTTGGGGAGGGGACTGAATCCTCCGATCGAGATTCCCGCGGGTATTGTGACGGCGGTCATCGGTGTTCCGTACTTCTTGTATTTGGTGCGTCAAGAGAAGAGAAAGTAAAAAGAAAAGCCATCGCTTTTGTCCTTCATAAATTGGCGTGCAGCAGCTCATGCTACTACTGACAGCTCATTCCCGACTATTTCCTTTCATGGTAAACTGTCATGTAAGTGTCATGCTTCATCCATTCTTTCCTACTAGGTGGTACATACATGCGGTCTATATGGAGGATTTACAAAACGGACTGGATTAACATTTTCAAGGTCCCGACTGGGATTTTTCTGATCATCGCCATCGTTCTCATTCCTTGTTTATACGATTGGATCAACATCAAATCAGTATGGGACCCTTACGCCAATACGCAAGGGGTCAAGGTGGCGGTGACGAGCGAGGATCAGGGAGCCACGGTTGGAGATAAAAAGGTCAACATCGGAGACGAGCTCATAAAGAGCTTGCATAACAACCAGAAACTAGGGTGGACCTTTGTGGACAAAGAGGAGGCCAGGCGGGGCGTGGAGCGGGGCGATTATTATGCCAGCATTCTGATCCCGGCTGACTTCTCCACAAAAATCACGGGAATAGTCCATGGCAACCTGAACAAGCCTGAAGTGATCTATACGGTCAATGAAAAAGTGAACGCCGTCGCTCCCAAAATCACCTCGTCAGGTGTTTCGGCGATTGCCAAGCAGATCAACGAGAGTTTTACGGAAAGCGTCAGTGAAGCCTTGCTGACGAAGCTTACAGAGATCGGCATTAAGATTGAAGAGCAATTGCCGACCATTCGCAAAATCGAGAGTGGTGTTTTCCAACTGGAAAAAAACCTTCCCGTGATTCATGCCGCAGGGCAAAAAGTATTGGAGATTGAGAAGAAACTTCCCGAGATTCACGAGAAAGCCCAGATCATTCTGGAAGTGGAAAAAAGAATCCCCGAAATCAATCAAGCTGGGCAGGCCGTGCTCAAAATCCAGCAAAACTGGCCGAAAATCAATGAGGCGGCGTCTGTCATTATCGCGATGGAAGACAAGCTACCGGTGATTGAGCAAGCCGTTGGACGAATAGAAGAGCTGGATCAAAATTTTGATAAGGTCGCAAACGCAGTGACTACGGCCACAGAAAAAGCGAGTCAGGCCATTGAGATCGTTTCGGCTGCTCAAGATGCGTTGCCGCGTATCGGTGATCTGACTGATAAAGGCGCGGCTGTTGCCGATCAGCTCAATGACTTTTTTACAAAGCATGACGGTGCCTTTGAAACGATAGCACCGCTGATCAAGCAAAATCTCATCTTAGCCCAGCAAGCCGCGGATGCCCTCACACAGCTCACGGACAGGCTGCTGCAAATCAATCCGGATCGCCTGCCTACTGCCGGTGAGGTAAATGCCGTGAAAGACAGGTTATCCAGAGCTGCGAATGTTTTGGGGCATACCGCATCGATTATAGAGAAAGTAAACAGTTATATTCCTGGACAGCCGTTGAGTCATTTCGCAGAGAGGCTGCGCACGATTGAGAACAGAATGAACCGGCAAATCGAGATTCTCGGCATGATTGCAAGCGCGCTGGAAAAAGGCAAGCAGCCTGCGAAAGATTTGGTGGAGAGCTTGAATCAGCTCTCGAAAAACACTAGCGCGGAATTGGGAGACATCCTGTCCCGTTACGATAGCGAAATCGTCCCGAAAATTTCCGAGGGCATTGATAGGCTGAAAGTGATCACAGGAGAATCTGCCGATCTACTGCACAAGGCCCAAGAAAAACTCCCGGATATTGAAGCGATTCTCCAAGAGACAAAGACGGGCTTGGAGCTGGGATTGGCAGAATTGAAGCGAATCCAGCAGGAGATGCCGCAAATACGGGCGAAAGTCCACGAGCTCGCGCAAACGCTCAGAAGCAAGTCAGATGCTTTTGCAAATGCCATTCGCGTAGCAGCTCCATTCCTGAAGAGCAATCTTCCTGCCATCGGGAAAAAGCTCGACGAGGCAGCGGCATTTGTCCAGAATGATTTGCCCAAAGCGGAGGCGGATTTGACCAAGCTGGCTGATTTTGTGCGCTACAAGCTCCCGGAGGTGGAGGCAGGAGTCCACAGAGTTGCTGCATTGGTTCGCGACGATCTGCCTAGGCTGGAGAGTGCCATTGGGCAGGCCGCCGACAAGCTGAGAGAAGTCGAAGCGAACAACAACTTCGCCGACCTTGCCAAGCTATTGCGCGGCGACATTAAAAAAGAGAGCGAATTCCTCGCAAGTCCCGTGCAGATCAAGGAAAACCGCCTATACCCGATTCCGAATTATGGTTCGGCCATGTCGCCGTTTTACGGTGTGCTGTCTCTCTGGGTAGGTGCGACCTTGTTGATTTCTCTGCTGAAGCCGAATGCAGAAAATCCAGGTGGAGTGTACAAGCCGTATCAGTTGTATCTCGGCCGCTTGGGGACGTTTGTGACAATCGGGCTGCTTCAGGCGTTGTTCGTCACGCTCGGTGATATTTACATCCTCGGGGCCTATGTCGCGGATAAAGCTCCGTTTGTGTTATTCGGTATGCTGGTCAGCCTGGTGTTCGTCACGATTACGTACACGCTGGTGTCCGTCTTCGGCAACGTGGGCAAAGGCATAGCGATCATCTTCATGGTATTCCAATTCTCCAGCTCGGGCGGTACGTTCCCGATCAGCATGACCGCTCCGTTTTTCCAAGCGCTGAACCCATACATGCCCTTCACGTATGCGATCAGCCTGTTGCGTGAAGGGGTGGGCGGCATCCTCTGGGAAACGGCGATTCGGGATATACTCGTACTATTCGGCTTTATTGGGATCAGCCTGTTTGTGGCGCTCGCGCTGAAGCGTCCGTTGAGTGGAATCATTGAAAAGTCGATGGAGAATGCGAAGAAGACCAAGATTATTGGGTAAAGGTTACACGGAAGTTGATTGGAATTAGCAGGGTGTCCTCACGTAGATATCACTACTGGAGGGCACCCCCTTTTTTTAAGGACAAGTGATTATATCGTTTGGTAAAATATGGGTGATTCCTGAATCGTAAAGGGGAGTGAACCATGGGGAGATGGTTTGGATACATTCTATTGACGATTTTGATAGGCGGTGCGTGCATTTTTGTCATTACTCCAGAAATCACCTTGGCATTGAGTATGTTCGTCATTATCGGAACCTTGTTTTATATTGTACACATTTTGAAAAATGAACTGCCCAGAGTAGTCCAGGATCGGCTGGAGAGACGATTCCACAAGACAGACAAAAGCCTCGAAGAATTAAAAAACCGGTACAAGCAGGAGGCTGAATAGGGTGATTGGTTTACACGAATCGCCCGCTTCAAAGCTACGGTTATGCAATGTCAGCACGGATGGATCATCATAACCCTCGCGTTTTCCCCATATTGTGAGAAGAGAGCATTCTAAAATAGGGGAGGATGAGGATGCAATTTTATTATGGTCAACAAATGCCACTGCGGATTTTGGATGAAGCGGAATTTTGGAAAATGCAAGAGAGCGAGCACACTGTTGTCATTCGACAGGTTCTAACAAATTTGGAGAACCAATATGTGGAGGCGCTAAAACAATGGGAGCAAGCCCTGACGGGAACTCATCAAGAAGTCGTGAGTTACGTAGAATCGGTGATTCGCAGTCAATATGTCCCTGCTCAGCTTCATCAACAGGTGATCCAGCTTGTAACATACTGCCTAGATGAAAGCATGAAATTTATTGAACTGTGCCGTCAGATTAAAATTAATAGTTCAGCTGCTAAGAATAATCCGATAGCCAAAACGATACTCGATCATATCATTAGGGAATCTGAATACTTTATTGGCATTGCGCGAGTCATTCTATACGGCGATGTTCAGGGTTAAAGACTACTGTCTCAAAAGGTAAGCGGGGAGCTTTTGATTCCGTATGACAGCTACCTCCTTAAGTCAGGCAATTCAATTTCTTACATAATAGCCATGAAATCATACGCATACAGGAGATTGGCCCTGATAAGATGTGGGATATATTTAAGTTACTAATAACCCCCTGTAGGAAATATGGTTTTCCTGCAGGGGGTGTGGCTATTTTTGCCGCAGGTACAACTCGTAACAAGCGATTTTGCTACTTCTGATTATCCTCAGGAAGTAGCGAATATTCTAAACCCATAAAACTAGCTACAGAGAGCGTTTCTTCGTACAATAGCGCCTGGTTATCAGCTTCTGTCAACTATAGGTATTCAATGCCTTCCTATGAGAAAATCCGCAAGATAAAAGTGGATGTAATTCAGTGAGAAATTTATTAATGACCTCGTTGTACTCTTCTTAGTGGCCACCGCCAGCACCGCCCGATCTAAATCGTGAGGCTACCTATCCCAAGGTGTCCCTGTTTTCTTGAACAGGTACGGAACGTGTCGCCAGTCTAGCAGCAGATGCCAGCCCCAGTATGACGATGAACGTCTGAAGGAGCAGGGAAACGGTAATACCAACTGAAAGTGAAAACGCAAAAGCAGTCATCACAGATATGATGGCTCCTCCCACCCCAATGACGATCGCAGGCGTGAATGTATCAGCGATAGATAGTTCAGCAGACACTTTTCCTTCTTCACCAGCTTTTGCAAGAGAAAACGCAATAGCACCGCTTGTCGGGTGAGCCAAACCGATTCCGAAGCCCATAATGATCTGACTAAAAATCGCGACCACGATACCGAAAAGGTCTTGGTGAATCAACGGCAGAGGTACGGTGCAAGCGACTCCGATGAGCATGATAACGAGGCCTATGATAATTCGTTTTTTTCGGCCAACCCCTTGGTCTTTCTTGTCCAGCTTTGCTTGTACATTGGCTGCCAGCGACCAACTGATTGCTGCGGAGGCAACAGCTAAACCAGCTTTGTTGGCGGTTAATCCTAAAATCGTAGTGAGTCCAAGGACGAGATATGTTTGTGTGCCGTAATAAGCAGCGACAAAAAGACCCCGAGACGCGATGACGGCAGGTAAACCTGAGCGTGCGAGGAGCGTTCCTTTAGGCATCAGCTTATACAACGGGACACTGAGGGTGAGCAAACCCGCGATGGACAGCAGGAAACCGTAGATGGAGGGAATTTTGCCGAGCCCAAAAAGCAAGGCACCAGTCCCTATGGCCAAGAAAAAAGGCAGAAGAAGACTACGATTGTTTGCCGCGCTTGTTTTTGGCGGTTGTAAGCCTCGAAAAGAGGGGGTGGTTAAGAGTGCAGACAGAAAGATAAAGGGAAGGATCAACCAGAAGACATATCTCCACGACAACTGTTCAGCAATAATCCCGGCGACGTACGGTCCGAACAGGCCTGGAAGAATATAAGCGCTGGAGAAGACTGCAAGAATCTGAGGGCGAAGAGAATCAGGGTAACGCAAAGTAATCATGGTATACACGCAATTGACCAAGGCACCGGCTCCGAATCCTTGCATCACTCGCCCAAGCAGTAAAGTATACATATCTGGCGCAATTGCAGCAACTACAATGCCAAGAGCAAAGAGCACGATAGTGACAATGAAAGGCTGGGCAGGCCCTTTTCTATCGACGAATTGACCTGTGACCACGGTTCCAATCAGCTGAGCCAACAAATAAGCACTGAATACCCACCCATAAAGATCCTCACCCTGTAGCTCTCGGGAAAGACCGGGGGCGATTGTCGTGACAGCCAAGCCTTCAAATGCTGTAGCAGTCACTACAAGAATAATACCAATCGTCAATGCCCGGTAATGCGCGCTCCAAATGCCTTCTTTGCTCATCATTTTCACTCCTCTTTTGCATATATTTTGCTTTTAAAGTTGCTATAAAAACTGTTGTTATAGCAACTGATTATATACAAAAAATGACATCTTGCAATATGTTTTGTTTTTATCAAAACAGCGGAGAAGATTCCCACTTCTAAGCCTTGCCTAGCTTTGGCGAAAGTGGGGGATAAGTCAGCACCGCAAAAAAAGCTGTTGATTTTTTTTCTTCCAATATTTGTTTGGAACATACGTTCTTGTGTGATACACTTTTCATGGAAGGAGGTGAATCATGATGCTACGTTTCAAAGCGTTCCAATTTCGCATTTTTCCCAATCATAAACAGGAAGTACTCATTTCGAAAACATTGGGTTGCAGTCGTTTTGTGTTCAATCGTTTTCTTGCACGTTGGAACGAAACCTACAAACAAATGGGCAAAGGATTATCCTACCATTCATGTGTGGTTCAACTGCCACAGTTAAAAAAGGAATTGCCCTGGCTTTATGATGCAGATAGCACGGCACTTCAATCCTCCCTCCAAAACCTCGCAGATGCATTCACACGATTTTTCAAGAAACAAAATGAAGCACCACGGTTCAAAAGCAAGAAGAATAAAGTCCAGTCTTATACGACGAAACATACGAATGGAAATATCCGAATCGATGGTAACCAAATGATACTGCCGAAGCTTGGCTGGGTGAAATTCGCAAAATCCAGGGAAGTAGAAGGTCGGATTCTAAATGTTACGGTACGAAGGAATCCAACTGGGAAATATTTTGTTTCCGTCCTTTGTGAAGTCGCTTACTCTTCGTATGCTGCAGTAGATAAAGAGAAATCGATTGGCATCGATCTCGGCCTCAAAAATTTTGCTACGTTTTCCACGGGGGAAAAGATCAGCAATCCTAAGTACCTTCGCATGTATGAAAAGAAACTGATTCAGTGGCAAAGGAAGCTCTCACGCAGGCAAAAAGGTGGGAAAAATTACGATAAAGCCAGAAGTAAAGTAGCGATCTTGCATGAAAAAGTAGCCAACACTCGAAAAGACTTCCTGCATAAACTGTCCACCGAATTGATTCGCGAAAACAAAGTGATCTGTTTGGAGGATTTGCAGGTAAACGACCTGATTAAGAATCACAAATTGGCGAAAAGTATTACTGATGTGTCATGGTCCACTTTCGTTCCTTACTTGCCTACAAAGCGGAATGGTATGGACGAACACTCTCTGTGATCGGTAAACGGTTTCCCTCAAGCCAACTCTGCTCCACACCAAATTGTGGGAACCGCAACAAAGACGTCAAGAATCTGAACTTGCGAGAATGGACATGTTCCAATTGTGGGACGCTGCATGACCGTGACGAGAATGCAGCTATTAATATTGAGCGTGAAGGACTTCGTTTGTTGTATGAAACAACTTAACTGTCGGGACGACAGGGATAGCTTGGCGCATTTCATTTCAGTAGAGGTGACTACCCAAGAATCCCCCACCTCTAAGCATAAGCGTAGGTGGAGGGAGTGTTCAAAAGTTTTTCACGTTCTCATAAATGATATTGAGTGTTCTTCGAAATTGGTTCACTTCTTCTTCGGTCAATCCTGCAATGGTTTTCTCGTACGCTTCAATGGAGGGAGGAAGGACCTCGTCTTTTAAAAGTCGCCCTTTTTCCGTCAGATAGACACGAAGGGAGCGTCGATCCTTTTTATCTGTTTCGCGATGAATGAACCCTCTTTCTTCCAAGAGAAAGAGCATCCGCGCGATATTCGTTTTATCTTTATAGGTGCGTTCTGCCAACTCGTTCTGGGTCAAACCTTCTTCTTCCCATAACACGACAAAAATCATCCATTGATCGATGGTGATGTTATACGGATTGCATACTTTTTGATAATAGTTGTTCAGTTTTAAATCCGTTCGTTTCACGATGACACCGATATACTCATCCAATTTCATTGCGAAACCTCCTAGGTTAGGCAGTCAGAGCAACTGTTGATAAGACAACTATAAGGATGGTTCCGACAAGTGTCAATTTGCAGGACGGATGTGTTGGACGCATGAAAAAGTCAAATTTGCTCAAAATAACAGCGGGATTCACTATTTACCAGAAAAGGAGAAGGAATAAATGATTTCACTACTCAAAAAAGTAACGCTGTTATTGATGTGCCTCGCTTTGCTTGGTGTGCCGGGCATGGCAGAAGCCAAGGAATCACAAGGAAATGTACAGCTGGCAGAATGTATAAAGCCGAAAGAAGTAAAGCTGCAAGGGGATATGAGAAAGCTCTGGATCGACCATTTGCAATGGGACCATCAATATATGGTCAGCGCTTTGGCAGGGCTGGAAGACAAAGACGCCGTACTTGCACGACTCTTGAAAAACCAGGTGGACATCGGGAACGCAATGAAGCCGTATTACGGAGAGGAAGCAGGTAAAAAGCTTACCGATTTGCTGACGGAGCATATTATGATAGGCGGCAAAATCATTGACGCAGCCAAAAAAGGCGATCAGGCTGCTGTGGCAAAGCTCGATAAGGACTGGCACCGGAATGCGGATGATATCGCCAAGTTCTTAAGCAGCGCTAACCCCAATTGGACCGAGAAGGAATTAAAAGAGATGATGTACACGCATCTGAAGCTGCTCAATGATAATCTCCAGGCGAGATTGAGAAAAGACTGGCAAGCGGATATTGTTGCATTTGATCAAGGTGAGGATCATATCATCTCGTTCGCTGATGTGCTGACAGCTGGCATCATTAAGCAGTTCCCGAATCAGTTCTAAAAGAAACGTCCCCAACGAAAAGAACGCCAGCACGGTATACAACAAGTGCTGGCGTTTCTTTCTTTTTACCCTTGTGCCGTCTTTTTCAAATAAGCTCTCCATGTGATGCACCATTGATCAGGATCATCGAGTACAGATTCTAGGACGCGGTGACCTGTACTATGGTGCGGCGCTGTTTTTACAATCTCTGGATTCTCATAGGCTTCCTGCGAGATATGAGCCAGTGCCGCGACGTATTCATCGAGCTCTGCCATAGAGTAGGACTCCGTCGGTTCCAGAGTAAACGGCTCCGGCACGACATATGGGTGGTGACTGGTCCAGTAATGGTGGGCAAAGTCGACCATCCGGCGCTGAACATCGTAGGTCGTGACGCCCGTGTCTTCTTTTAGCTGCTGCCAGCTATAGCGAACCTGCTCCAGGCGTCGGCCTTGTATATAGGGGGCGCTCGCACCGCGGATTTGCAGGATTTTGTGATAGAGATAGTTGTTGTTGAGGCAAGCGATTTCGGCAACTTCCCTCAAGCCGTCAGCACCAAGCGCACGGACCCAAGCGTAGGAGCGCAGGACAGCAGGTGGTACCCCGTAAAAGCTGCGGACTTTTCCGATGCTGTTTTTTAAATCACGCTTATAGAAGTAACGCTCCCCGTCGAAGTCTACAATCGGTCCTGGGAGAAATTGCTCCAGCTCGGCAGTGACACCGATGGCACCTGTTGCAGGTCCGCCGCAAGCGTGTGGGACGGAGAAGGTTTTGTGCAGGTTGAAGAAGCACATGTCAAAGCCTGCTTCCAGCGCACGGGTAATACCGAGCAAGCCGTTGGCGTTTGCTTGGTCGTAGCAGCATAGCCCCCCTGCGGCGTGAACGACGTCTGTGAACTCCTTGATGCGGGAGTTGTAAATGCCTGTATCCTCTGGATTCGCTACAGCAAAGGCAGCGGTTCGCTCCGAGACGAGGCCCTTTAGCGCTTCCAGATCAGGGTAGCCGTTTTCATCGGCAGGTACATAAATGATTTTGAAGCCTTTGACTGCTGCCGTCGCGGCTTGGGACGGATGGGAGAAATGGGTGGTAATAAACTCGTTGCGCTGTTCTCCTTCGCCGCGAGATTCGTGGTATTTGCGCACGATAGAGGCTTGGGTAAACAACGCCTGTGTGCCGCTGCCCGGTTGGAACGAGAATTTGTCCATTCCCGATATCTCGCGAAGATATAGATCGAGCTGATACGTTATCTCCAGCATCCCTTGGACAGTAGACTCGTCTTGCAGCGGATGCAGCTCCGCCATTTTCGGGGAGCGCACGAAGCGTTCATTGATTTTCGGGGAGTATTTCATCGTGCAGGTGCCTTGCCCAATCTCTACGTTGAAATCCGACCCCAGCACTTCCTGCGAAATGCGGGAGTAGTGGCGGATCACGCGGTACTGACTGATCTCGGGAAGATTCGGCCGTTTTTTCCGGCGCAGGCTGTCTGGCAGCTGAGAGATGCCATCACCTACGCTCTCCACGATTTGCGGCTCGACGGGTGGTACCTCGACGCCACGCTCACCGGGCTGGCTCAGCTCGAAAATGACAGGCTCATCCCACTTTGCTTGGTGGAAGCGGCGTACCTTATGGTCTCTCGGAATCCGTTTCATTTTGTCGATAGTTCCTTCGGATGTTTTCATGGGCGGTTTCCTCCTTTTACACGATGGTTTTTATAGCAGTAACGAGCGTATCGATATCCTCCTGGGTATGAACCTCTGTGACGCAGTAGAGCGCACATTGACCCAATTCCGGGTAGTGTTCGGTCAAATCCACACCGCCGAAAATGCCTTTGGCGAGAAGCGCAGCGTTGATGTCTTTGACGGTTTTGCCTGTTTGCGAGAAGTCGATCACGAACTCCTTGAAGAAAGGAGCGGCGAATTTGGCCTCGACCCCGGAAATGGAAGAGAGCTGTTTGGCGGCGTATTGGGAGCGCTGCATGATGCCTTGCCCGACTTCTTCCATGCCCACAGGTCCCATCGTCGCCAAGTACACGCCTGCGGTAATGCCCCATAGCGCGGTTTGCGTTCCGACGGACTCCTTGCCTTTTTCACGTTTGGCAAAAGAAGTGCGGTCGTATGCGACATCTCCGAAGCCGTATTCGCCTTCGACCTCTGTCGGAGCGATTCCAAACAGGCGGGACGGATATTCCATGACGTAGGTCGGGTCGTCATGGGTCGCGATAAAGCCGGATTGCCCGCCGCCGTAATGCATGTGTACGCCAAGCGGCTGCAAATCTCCGCACACGATGTCCGCGCCGTAATTCGCCGGAGATTCCATCACGCCGAGAGAGATGGGATCGACGCCGACTACGCAAATGGCACCGGCTGCATGAGCCAAGTCCGCGATCATCTGTCCATTTACTTCCACGGAGCCGAGGAAGGTCGGATTTTCGAAGTAAACCGCTGCTGTATCTACACTGAGCTTTGCTTTTAGATCATTCAGGTCAAGTCTGCCTGTTTCGTTCTCAAAATCGATCAAGGTGACGGTAAGATCAGGAGACGTATAGTTTTTGATGATCAAGAGCTTGTCGGGATGGATATTTTTCGAGACCAAAAGCTCTGTGCGTTTAGTGATGCGTGCCGCCATGCGCAGAGCAGTAGAAGCAGCCTGTGCCCAGTCAAAGGTCGGAACGTTCACGACATCCATATCGACCAGCTCAGCTACGAGGCTCTGGTACTCGAACAACGCCTGAAAGCGCCCCTTGTCTTCATAAGGCTCACCAGCATACGCCGTCACAAACTCCGCGCGGGAGTTGATTTCATCACAGACAGCCGGAACAAAATGCGGCCAGCAGCCTGCGCCGAGGAAGCTGATATTTTCTTTTGTGGTTTTGTTTTTGTTCATCAGTTGGTTGACGTGGCGCTCCAGCTCGTATTCGGTCAATGCTTTCGGGATGTTCATTTTTTCTTTTAGGCGCAGCTCCCCGGGAATGTCCGCATAGATATCCTCGATACTGGAAAGGCCGATTTCAGCAAGCATTTTCTCTTTGACTTCAGGGGCAGAATTCGGAATATACGGGTGGGCAAAACGTTGTACGCTCATCTCATGGTTCCTCCATCTCTTCGTTGGAATATTCAGTCGGATTAACGATACATTAAGCCAAACCGCCGCCGTCGACGACCAGCACGGAACCCGTCACCCAGGATGACAGATCGCTGGCAAAGAACAGGACAGCATTGGCAATATCTTGGGGAGAACCGAGACGCTCCAGCGGACGTCCTTGGGCGGAGGAGACGAGGAATGCTCCTTCTTCCTTTTCCAGCTGGCGCGCTTCTTCTCGCAACAGAGGTGTGTCGGTATCGCCGGGTGACACGCAATTTACACGGATGTTTTCCGGACCGTGGTCAATCGCCATTGCCCGCGTCAGGTTGACGACGCCAGCTTTTGCCGCACAGTAGGCTGCAGCCTTGTCACCGCCCTTGATGCCCCAGCCAGAGCCAGTGTTAATGATGCTGCCTCCGCCTGTTTTCGCCATGACCGGAATGACGAATTTGGAGAGGTTGTAAGCCCCCTTCAAGGAGACATCGACGACCAGATCCCAATCGTCCTCTTCCAGCTCGACGACCGTCTTTCTTCTGATCACGCCTGCGTTGTTGAACAAAATATCGATGCGACCGTATGCTTCCTCGATCGCTTGCGTTACTTCACGACAATCCTGTTGGGAAACTACATTGCATGTAAAATAACGGGCTGACCCGCCCGCGGCTACGATTTCTTGTGCCGCCTTTTCCCCGAGCTCCTCATTGATATCAAGCAGCATGACGTTTACTCCGAATTGGGCCAGTCGTTTCGCTGTTGCAAGTCCGATACCGGAAGCAGCACCTGTCACCAAGGCTACCTTTCCTTGCAGATTGAATACCTCGTTCGTGTTTACCATGGTCGATCACTCCCCCTAGTTGAAAGGTTTATAATGCAATCGCTGTGCCAAGTGTGAATTGACCCCCGCCGAGTAACATGCTCCTTGCTTGATCGCAAAAAAGCCGATTTTACGAGGCTCCGACTGTATTTCGTACCGTCACAGCGGTGACAAAAATGGCAATGAGTTGTCATTATTGGCAAGCATCAGTGGCAAAATATTTGTGAACTATCTAAATATTTCATAAAATAGAGAGTAAGGACAATAAACAGGGAGGAAATCCATGGTTTCGTTGGATCTGTGCAAACCAGCCATCGAAAAGGTCATTACAAGCATTTCAGATATATTGAACGTGGATGCTGCGGTGATTAACGAGCGCGGTCTCTTGGTCGTGAGTACGGAACGGTATTTGAAACAAAAAGGCGAAAATGTGCATGTGCCCTCGATTGAATTCGTGTTGGCAAAAGGACAGTATGTGGTAGACAAACCCGGCTCCATGGAAATGTGCAAAGGCTGCCGTTTTCTTGACAGCTGTCCCGCCAAAGTCGAGCTGCTGTCTTCTATTAAGGTTGCCAATCATGCAATCGGGGTCGTTTCTCTCACATCCTTTACGAAGGAAGGTCAAAATCGCCTGTCCAAGCATACAGAGAGATACCAGCAAATCCTGACAGAAATCAGCGAGATGATTACGGTGATTGTACAGTCTCATGCGCCGGGACAGATCGAATCGTCTGATGAATCCATGCGGCTGTTGGAGGGAGCGCTGGATACCGTTGCCGATGCGTATTTCACATTTGACCGAAGTGGCAATGTTATTCACACGAACGCCAGCGCTCGCAGACTGCTGTCCCAGCACGAGCTGCTGCCAGCGGAGATTTCACGGATGCTGCTGCCGTCATTATCTGGGATGGCCGCGCACTCTTTGCCAATCGCCAATTGTCTCGTTGACAAGCTCGATGCTCCGACCGAGGCCACGCCGATCATCGTCAACAATCAGCTCATTGGCGGCGTGCTTCGCGTGCAGAGGGGATCGCTAACCACTCCGCGTTTGATCGATTATCAAGGGAGCCGTTCGTCTGGCAAAGCGGATAGCCTTGCTCAAATCGTGGGAAACAGCCCAGCCATCAAACAGGTCAAAGAAATGGCGATGAAAATCGGCAACAGCAGCTCCACAGTACTGATTACCGGCGAAACAGGGACAGGCAAAGGGCATCTGGCAAAAGCGATTCACGAGGCAAGCACGCGCGCTTACTACCCGTTTGTCGCCATCAATTGTGCCAGCATTCCAGAAAATTTGTTCGAAAGCGAATTGTTCGGTTACGAGGACGGCGCGTTTACTGGAGCCAAAAAGGGAGGAAAGCCAGGACGGTTCGAAATGGCAGAGGGAGGTACGCTGTTTCTGGATGAAATCGGCGATATGCCGCTCTCGTTGCAGGCAAAGCTGCTGCGCGTCTTGCAGGAAAAGGTCGTGGAACGAATCGGCGGCACGCGGTCGTTTCCCATCAATGTACGGATTATCGCGGCGACGAATCAGAACCTGGAGGAGCTCGTGGAGAAAAAAGCGTTTCGTGCCGACTTGTACTATCGGTTGAACGTCATTCCGATACATGTCCCGTCACTCGCAGAGCGCAAGGAAGACATCGAGCTCTTGGCTGTTTCATTTATGGAGAAGTACGGAGAGCAAGCAGGACGCACCTTCTTCGGAATAGCACGAGAGGCGATCAATCTGCTCACGCACTATCACTGGCCGGGCAATGTGCGGGAGCTGGAAAACGCCATCGAGTACGCCATGAACATGGAGCAAGACAGTGTACTGACTGCGGACAGCTTGCCTCCGCGTCTTCGTGCTCGTCCTCCAGTGGCTCCTTCGCATTCAGGCCCAGCTATCAAAGCGAGGGTCGCCGATGCACAAGCGGACGCCATTCGTGCTTCGCTGCAAAAGCACGGCAATGATTTGAAAGGGAAGCAGCGGGTGGCAGAAGAACTCGGGATCGGGCTCCGTACTTTGTATCGGAAGCTAAAGCTGCTCGGTATTTAAGGAATTCGGACAGGAGCTTGGTGTAAACTTGTGGGAGAAACGATATGGGAGGAAGAAGCATGAGTGAGCTGAATGCCTTATTTCGGAAAAGAATCGGTATGCCTGAAAATGAAGCGATTACCTTCGATACATTGGATCGCCTCCTAGATCTGACAGCATTGGCGATTCCTTTTGAAAACCTGTGCATTGTGGAAGAGCGAACGAGTCTAATCTCCAGACAATCCATCATGGAGAAGATATTGGTCAGAAACGAAGGCGGTCTTTGCTACGAGCTCAATCCGATGCTGTATTACTTCTTGCTGGAAAATGGCTTTGACGCCCATCTGATTCGCGGAGTTGTTTACAGGCAAGACGTTGGGGAGTATTACACGATTGGCCGAACGCATGCCACGATTTTGCTTACATATGAGGGGAAAACGTATTTGCTCGACACGGGCTTCGGTTCGAACCTGCCGTTGAAGCCTGTTCCGTTAACGGGGGAGACCGTTTCTTCCCGCAATGGTGAATTTCGGATCAAGAAAGAGCAGACGGAGTATGGCGATTATGTACTTGAAATGAAGCTGCGGCACAAGGATACGGACTGGCGGATTGGCTATACGTTTGATTCGCAGAAGCTGGTGACGGATGAAACGGATTTAAACGAGATTCAGACGATCATCGCCGAACACGAACAGTCTCCCTTTAACAAAAGCGCGTTGCTAACGCAACTTACAGAGAGAGGCAATGTCACGTTGACGAATACGACCTTTACACAGTGGGTGGATGGAGTCGTTACCAAAGAAGAAATCGACAACGCGAGATTCAAAGAGCTGGCGAAACAGCATTTTCGTTTATAGCACAGCGAGTAACAAGTTAGGCCACAGATGTTTTTTCTGTGGCCTTTCGTCTTTATTTCTTTATTCTTTTGCTTCTATGTCTGCCAACAGCTTCGTCGGGTCAACGGGTATACCATTTTCGAGAACCTGAAAAGCAAGATGCGGTCCCGTGCTGCGTCCCGTACTACCTAACAGGCCAATAAGCTGGCCTTGGGTCACGGTAGCTCCAGCGGTGACCTCCAGCTTTTCCAAATGAGAGTAAACGGTTTGATACCCACCTTCATGCTCCAGAATGACCTGATTGCCCATTTTTATATTGTATTCGGCCTTGAGCACTTTACCTGCCGCGGCTGCTTTAACCGGTGTGTTCAGCTTGTTGATAATCGAGAGGATGGTTGGATCAGTAAAGTCCCTCCTACTTTCCCCTTCTGCGGGGACGACGAAGGCCTGCTCGTTCCCTAGTGCTTTTTTTGCATCGGTCAAAGTGAAGACGCCTAAAGCCATGACGACCACGATACCAGATAGGGTCCACGTATACGCCCGTTTTTGAAAGTGACGAATCATTTCTATTCTCCTTTTCACCTGTTTTTTGGAGCTGGAGAACCCGACTGTGAAGTGAATTTGTTTGGGGCGGGCATACAGCTCGAGCATTTTGATCATGGTGTATCCGTAGCGAGGTACCTCTGACTCCTGCAAATAAGTCAAAGCCAAGGCATCACAAGCCATTTCTTGGTCCTGACGCATGCGGGAAGCAGCGTACCATAACAGCGGATTGAACCAGTTGAGGATCAGCAGCACGCTCATGATGCTGTTCACAGGAATATCTCGTCTTTTCCAATGCGCCAGCTCATGTAAAAAGATGTGGCGCAGCTCATGCTCGTTGAGCTTGTCCAACAGATTTTCCGGCAGCCAGATTTGCGTTCGCCAGATTCCCATCAAGGCAGGGCTTGTCAGCTGATGACTCACGCGCAGGGGAATGGATTTGGTGATGCCCATCTGTTTTTGGCACTGGGAAAAGACGCGCAAAATGGCCTCATCCTGTACGAACACATCGTTTTTTAGCTGAGAGAGCAATCGGTATGTACTGAGAGTCATGGTGATAGCGAAAGTGAAGACACCGCCGATCCAGATGAGGGAAAGCAGGCTGATCCAAGAAAAGCTCGCTTCGTTTGCTAGAGAGCCATCTGGTTGAAGGGCAGATTCATGCGGATGCAAAGCCTCTGAAGCGAGAATAATCCGTTCCGTAGGCGGATGCGCTTCTTGAATGGATGCCCATGCCGAAGTAGGCAGCCAGTTATACAAACTGATCGTGCTGTCTATCGACCAAGGAACGGCGAGCTTCCAGAGAAGCAGGAACCATACCGCGTGGTGCCAGCGGATGGGAAAATGCTTTTTGCCGAGCTGCTGGCAGAGCAAGATCAGGATCACAAGAATACTGGCTTCGATGGAGTTATACAGTGTCCACGTAAATGTTTGATTGAGAGTGAGTGTGAGCCATTGCCAATCCACCAGCTTATTTCTCCTTTTCGGAAAGGATTTTTTTCAGCTCGTCAATCTCTTGGGAGGAGAGCTTTTCCTCTTTTAAAAAGTGAACCAGCATGGGCTTTAAGGCCCCGCCGTACACGCGCTGCAAAAAGGATTGGCGCTCTTGGCGCTTGCATTCTTCCTCAGTGAGCGCTGGGGAGTAATAGTAGACTCGATTGACCTGCTCATAGGTGAGAACACCCTTTTGCAAGAGGCGGCTGAGCAAGGTTTTGATTGTGTTGTCTTTCCACGTCTTGTTGTCTCGCAGGGCGTGGATGACATCGGCTGCTGTAGCAGGTGACTTTGCCCAGATGACCTTCATAATTTCCCACTCGGCATCCGAGATTCGCGGTTGCTCGTCCAAGTAATACATCTCCCTCGATTACATTTGTAGTCGTTGATTCTGCTTTAAAGATTACACTTGTAGTCACCAGGTGTCAACTATCATTTTTGTAAATCTGTGCCATGTGAGCCTTGTTGGAAGATGACGAGCGAATTGGTACACTGAAGAAAAATCGGATAAAGGCTGTGATAGATATGAATCTGGCCGAGCAGTTTGGCGATATGGATATTTACTTGTTTGATCAGTTGTTAAAGGGGCGGGTAACGAAGGAAATGAAAGTACTCGATGCCGGTTGCGGTTCGGGGCGGAATTTGGTCTACTTTTTGCGAAATGGCTATTCGGTGTACGCGGTTGACCAATCGGTAAAAGCCATTGAGTCTGTACAGCGAATGGCATCCCAACTGACACCGGACTGGTCAGCGGAGCGCGCTCGTGTGGAACCGATTGAGAGCATGAGCTTTGAAAACGAAAGCTTCGATTTCATCATCAGTAATGCGGTTCTTCATTTTGCTGAAAACGAAGAGCATTTTCGCCAGATGCTAGAGGAGCTGTGGCGAGTACTGAAACCAGGAGGCATTCTATTCATGCGTCTTGCTTCCTCGATTGGAATTGAGCATGCTGTACAGCCACTGGGGAACGAACGTTATTTGTTGCCGGACGGAAGCACCCGTTTTCTCGTAAATGAACAGACGATGGTGGGTATGACGGAAAAACTGCAAGGCGTTTTTCTGGAGCCAATCAAAACAGTGAATGTAGGAGGACAGCGTTGCATGAGTACGTGGGTAATCAAAAAGAATGCCTAAGCAAACAAAACCGCCTTCTTTTGGGAGAGGCGGCGTCTTTTTTCTCACTCAAAAATCACGCGTTTGATCAAAAATAGCAAAAAGCTCGTCCACATTTACTTCCACACCGGCAGTAGCCAAATTCCGTTTTGCCGACTGAAGCAGCTCATCGAGCACAACGAAAATTTCTTCCCGCTCAACCGTTTCGATAAAGCCTGTCCGGCGATCCATTTTGTTGAAAGTCTCTGTGTACTCTTTGACCAAGGAACGCAAAGCAGTTTGTATTTCTTCCGCATTCGTCGCGTCTTCGTTGCTTTGTTTTTCAAGCGCACTGATCGCGGTGTTCATTTTTTTATAGAGACTGGCGGCCTTGTTGGCGTGGGCCTTTGAGATGTGTTCCCTGCCATCCCAATCACGAAACGGATTGGTTAAATTATTGGCCAGCCATTCGGGCTTGCGCGGCTTGGTGATGGACAAATCCAGCCCATTTTTCACTTCTTTTTTATAGGCGGCTTTAATGGTCTTGGCCGCTTCTGCCGGGAGGCTCGTCATCCAGAGCGTGGAGAGCTTGGGAAATTGATCTGGCGAAGGGAACTCGTCCCCGGAGAAGCCAAACAGATCGTAGGTCGTAAACGTCAGTAGCTCCTTCAAATGCTTGATACTGCCCAGATTACTGAGGGTACCAGGCTTGCCCCACAGACGGATGTCCTGGAGCGAGGGGTACCGCTGGACGAGTGGCTGCATGTCCAACTCCGTCACATTGCGGAGATGGAGCTTTCCTAAAAGGTCGAGTCCGCGGTGAAGCGGCAGCGAATCTGAGAACGAGGCGGTCAGCCAATACCCATCCTGTTCGGCTTCTATGAACAGGTTGGATGAAATGGCCTTATCCAGTATGAGTTCTTGTAAGCCATGGTTCAGATACAGTGATTCCAGCCCTTCCGCGTTTTGGAGAGAGAATTTACTGAGTTGGCTTCCTGTCAGGTCAAGAGAGGAGACATTGGCTCTCTCCAGGTGTAGCTCCCGAATAAACGGATTGCTTTTGACAAAGGCAAGCAAGGAATCGGTGGGCTCCTCTGCATAGATTCTTGTCAGGCAAGGGAGCTTTTCCAATTCAGAGATGTCCGTCAGGCTTCGCAGGATGTCTGCATGAATGACGTTGTTAGATCGGCGCAGGCTCTCCCCGCCCAGTGAAATCATCGTGTCATCCTTTGCGGCCTGTTTGAACTGCTGGCGACGCTCCTCGGGAATTTGATTCCATTTATGTTGACGATACAGGCTCCCTCCGACATCCCAACTGCCGTAACTCCTTGTCTCTTCTGTCACGAGAGGGGGTATATTCCCTACTTTTATGTAGCCTTTAGGCACGACATTATCGACATAGCTGTGCTCGAGCACATTGTTCCAGAAGAAGTAGTCGCAATATAAGGGCTTCATCTGATGCAGCTCCGATTCATCGGGCAACGTGTCGCTGCTCCAGTCGAGCTCGAGGATACTGATGAGGTTGGCGTTACTCGTGCCAGGTTCTTTTATCGATGTGACCTGACAAGCTGTGTACTTTTGCAGCTTCTCGACAAAAACACAGTAAATGTCTCCGACTGTGGGCGTCATTCCTACCATCCTTTCCATCTCGCAAGGCTTGTTATGATGGCTATTTTTACATATTTTTCATGTGTTGTCGTTGTTCTTGCTGTTTTCTATAATGAAAAAATAAACACAGATCGGACACAACGGCGTGTGAGAGGCGGCGAAGAGATGAAGAGAGAAGAAAGCACGGAGAAATGGATGAGCCGCGTATTAGAGGCCATTGTTGAAACGTCTCGCGATCATTTGTTAATCACGGACCATGAGGGCTACATCCGGTTGGTTGGCGATTCGTCCTATGATGTGTACGGCATCGGGAAGGAAGAGCTCTTGGGCAAGAACGTCATCGAGCTGGAAAAAAGGAAGGTCTTTTCTCCATCTGTCACGCGAAAAGTCATGGATGCCAAGACGCCGCAGACAATCATGCAGGAAATACCCGGCGGTCGAAAGCTGATGGTGACGGCGTTTCCCGTCTGGAACGAGGATGGCAGCATGCATTCGATTATCAGCTATTCCCATGACCTGACTGAAATTATGGAATTGAAACGGCGCTACGAAGGTCTCACGGAGCAGCTCAAACAGTTTGAAACCGAGATTGAGGAGCTGCGAGAAAAGCATCAGGAGGGCTTCGTGGCAGTGAGTCAGCCAATGCAAGCCATTGAGCGTCTCGTCAAAAAAGTCGCGGCTGTCGATTCGACTGTCCTGATTCTCGGAGAATCGGGTGTCGGGAAAAATGTGATCGCAAAAGAAATTCATCGCAATAGCCGTCGTGCGGGTGGACAATTCGTGGAGATCAACTGTGGCTCGATCCCGGAGGGCTTGCTGGAATCCGAGCTGTTTGGCTATGAGGCTGGTTCGTTTACAGGAGCCGCCAAGCAGGGCAAGCAAGGGATTATCGAGATGGCGAACCAAGGGACTCTCTTATTGGACGAGCTGGGAGAGCTGCCGCTGACCTTGCAGGCCAAGCTGTTGAAGGTGATTCAAGAAAAACGGTTGCAGCGCGTTGGAAGCACGCAGTACCGCGACGTGGACTTTCGTCTGATTGCCGCCACTAATCGCGACTTGGAGAAGATGGTGAAGGAAGGGAAGTTCCGGCAGGACCTGTATTTTCGCCTGAATGTTGTCCCGATCCACGTCCCGCCGTTGCGAAATCGGCCAGAGGATATCGCGGCTCTCCTGAAGCGCGTCGTGCGTTCGCTCAATGAACGATACGGAATGGACAAGCGTCTGGATCCTGCCGTAACACATGCCTTGATGCAGTACGAGTGGCCCGGCAATGTGCGCGAGCTGGAGAACGTCTTGGAGAGAATGGTGGTCACAGCGGACGAAGATGTGATCACTTCTTCGCATCTGCCCGTGGAAATCAGGTTGGCAGGGGAAGAGCAGACAGCGATGGAGCCGAGTCTGGCTACTTCCAAAATGTCGCTTCGGGAAGCACTGGAGCAGGTAGAGGAAAAATGGCTGCGCTACGCATCCGAGCACTGCCGGACCACGGGAGAAATCGCGGAGTTTCTCGGCATTAGCCAGCCATCTGTCGTGCGGAAGCTACAAAAATATCGGATTCGTTCCAATTGATTCAAAAATGAATCGTTTATTCAAAAGTGAATCGAACATTCGGGTGTTTTTGATTCACTTTTGAATAATTTGTTGTGACGGTAGTGCCAGAAACGCGATTTCATCAACTTCTGGCGTTTGGCATAGGTATTGCTACATATCGTGGTTGAGTTTACAAGCAAGCAATCCAACCAATACCATCTCGAATGAGGAGAGGAAACGATATGTCTAAACAACGTCAATTTGTAAACGTAGCTGCTGGTGTGCCAGGTCCAAAGGGAGCGGCCCTGATTGAAAAAAGAAAGCAGTTCGTTCCAAAAGGTGTCGGCAACAATACCCCTGTTTTTGTAGAGTCAGCTTCAGGTGCATTGGTAACGGATGTAGATGGCAATACGTACATCGATTTTGCCGGAGCGATCGGCACACTGAATGCCGGACACTGCCCGCCAGAGGTAGTTGAGGCACTAAAAGCACAGCTGGACAAATACATTCATCCTTGCTTCCATGTCGGGATGTATGAGCCATATGTGGCCTTGGCTGAAAAGCTGACGCAAATCACGCCAGGCAGCTTTGAAAAGAAGACGATGCTTGCAAACAGCGGAGCAGAAGCAGTAGAGAATGCGGTAAAAATCGCCCGCAAATACACAGGACGCCCAGGCATCATTTCCTTTAGCCGCGGCTTCCACGGTCGTACGCTTCTCGGCATGTCACTGACTTCCAAAGTGAAGCCGTACAAATTCCAGATGGGTCCATTCGCTCCAGCAACGTATAAAGCGCAGTTCCCGTATCCACTGAACAAGCCGGAATCCATGACAGATGATGAGTACGCGCAATTCTGCGTGCGTCAGTTCGAGGACTTCCTCTTGACTGAGGTTGCACCGGAAGAAGTGGCTGCTGTGATTATGGAACCGATTCAAGGAGAAGGCGGCTTTATCGTTCCGCCTGTGTCCTTCGTTCAAGGTGTCTATAACATTTGTAAAAAGCATCAAATCCTGTTTATTTCCGATGAGATTCAAACAGGCTTCGGTCGTACTGGCGCCATGTTTGCTTCTACCCATTTCGGTATCGAGCCAGACATCATCACCATGTCCAAATCCATCGCGGCAGGCTTGCCCATCTCTGCGGTTACGGGACGCGCAGAAATCATGGACGCGCCAAACCCGGGTGAGATCGGTGGTACCTATGGAGGAAGCCCGCTTGGCTGCGTAGCGGCATTGGCAGTCATTGAGAAAATGGAGCGTGAAGACCTGTCCGGCCGTGCGCAGGTGATCGGAGACAAGATCAAGGCACATTTCCACGCGTTGCAAAAAGAGTTCCCTGTGATCGCAGAGGTGCGCGGACTGGGTGCGATGTGCGCCGTAGAATTTATCGATCCAACAACCAAGCAACCAGCGAAGGAGCTCGTTGCTGGCTTGACCAAAGGCTGCTACGAGTCTGGCGTCATCGTGCTTTCCGCTGGCGTCCACAGCAACGTACTGCGCTTCCTGTCTCCACTGGTTATTACAGACGAGCAACTGGAAGAGGCGCTGGATATTATGACGGATGTTCTGAAAAGCCAATACGTGACGAACTAAAACGCCCGAGGGGGTTCTCCATACTCATGAAAAAGCATCTCTACATCAACGGACAATGGAAAGAAGCAAAAGAATACGCGCCGCTCTACTCCCCTTATTCTGGGGAGCTGCTGGCAGAAATCGCTCAGGCAGACGATCATGACGTCGACGAGGCAATCAAGGCGGCAAAAGCCGCTGCCAAAGTCATGGCAAAAATGCCAGCCAGTCAGCGCGCCTTGATATTGGAAAAGGCCGTTGCGATTATGGAGGCACGCAAGGAAGAACTGGCGGTCATTCTCGCACAGGAAGCCGCCAAGCCGCTTCGCACGGGTCGTGTAGAAATCGCTCGGACGATCCAGACCTACAAGTTCGCAGCAGAAGAAGCGAAGCGCATCCACGGAGAGACGGTCCCGCTCGATGCAGCTCCGGGCGGTGAAGGACGTCTTGCTTTTACGGTACGCAAGCCGATTGGCGTAGTTGGCGCGATCACGCCTTTTAACTTTCCGTTTAATCTCGTAGCTCACAAGGTCGGTCCTGCTATTGCCGCAGGAAATACCGTTGTGCTGAAGCCAGCGAGTCAGACGCCGCTTAGCTCGCTGATTTTGGCTGATATTTTCGCAGAGGCGGGATTGCCTGCCGGAGCGCTCAATATTTTACCTGGAAAAGGCGCAGTCGTAGGCGAAAAGCTGGTCACTGACAGCCGAATTGCCGCGATTACGTTTACCGGAAGTCCTGCGGTTGGTATCGCGATGAAAAACAAAGCGGGACTCAAGCGCGTGACCTTGGAGCTTGGCTCCAACTCCGCAGTGATCATCGACCACAACGTGGAAATCACGCAAACGTTGATTGATCGTTGCGTGATGGGCGCCTTCTCCTTTAGCGGTCAAGTGTGTATCTCGCTGCAACGCGTCTATATTCACCAGAGCAAGTACGAAGAGTTCCTGGAGAAGTTTAAGGCTGGCACAGAAAAGCTCGTGCTAGGTGATCCGCTGAAAGAAGAGACAGACATGTCCTCTGTGATCTCAGCCAAGGATCATGAACGCATGGGAGCGTGGGTACAGGAAGCAGTAGAAGCAGGCGCACATGTAGTTACTGGCGGGAAGCCTGTCAGTGACAATCTCTTTGCCCCTACGATTCTGACGAATGTGGGCGCTCATGTTGCCGTCTCATGCCAGGAGGTATTCGGTCCAATCGTAGTCGTTACACCGTTTGAGACGATGGACGAAGCAATTGAGGCTGTAAATGACTCACGATTCGGCTTGCAGGCAGGCATTTATACGAGTGACATTCACGCGGCTATGCGAGCAGCGGAAGAGCTGGAGGTCGGAGGCGTGATGATCAACGACATTCCGACGTTCCGCGTAGACAACATGCCGTATGGCGGTGTGAAGGACAGTGGTTTTGGCCGCGAAGGCATTAAGTATGCTGTCGAGGAACTGACCGAACTAAAATTAATCGCGATCAAGCTATAGCAGATGAAAGACGAGTCCAAAGAGGCTCGTCTTTTTTTTGAAAGCAGCGTCCGGAAGGATATCGTCACCGGGACCATAAATTGTCATAAATGAAACCGCTTCATATAGTTGTTAGGCATAGGCAGTTATGTTAGGCTAGCGTGTGGAGGCAGACTATGTTCATTTTTGCGGAGGAGTGTTTGATTACACTTGACTTGTTGCGCAGATGAAATAGTCGTTTTTTTATGCGTAAACGGCATTTCTTACATGAAAAGGGGGCAATCATGATTAGTCATAGGAAAGGGGCCAGTGGGTTCCGATTATTTCACTGGATCTCCCTTGTAGCGATAGTGGTATTGGTGGCAGCCTGCTCACCGTTTCAGCAAAATGAAAACAGTGCAGATAACAGCCCAGAGCCAGCCAAACCTGAAAAAATTGAGCGTTACCAAGGGGAAAAGAGCAAGGCAGTGTCCATGGTCTACACGACGCAAAGACAGCTTGCTCTTACTTTTAATGGGATGGCAGATAAGGACACGATGAAAAGACTGCTAGATGAGTTGGACAAGTACCACATCAAGGCAGCTTTTTTCATGCCAGGGATGAGAGTAGCTGAAGAGCCTGACATTGCGCGAGAAATTGTCGCCAGGGGTCACGAGATTGAAAACAATACATTGAACAAATCGGATTTGCAGGGCCAACCTTACGAGAAAATGTACAAAGACATCAAGTTGACCAATGAGATCATTCAAAGAGAAACGGACAAAACACCGCGGTATGTCAGGACGGATTCGGGTGAGTACAACGACGATCTCCGACTGGTAGCTGCTCACAATGGACAAGAAGCCGTCGTGTCATCCAGTCTGTTCCTGCACAATTGGCAAAAAGAGACGGGAGCTGACAAGAGCCGCTATTTACGAAAATATATGAATCGCGGCGGCATCATTGCAATGGACACAGAAGAGAACAAGTCTCTAATCGAAAACATCCGTCTTCTCGCAGAGGCAGCTACTAATGTTGGTTACAGATTCGTCCCATTGCACGAGTTAATTGCACAAGGCGGGGAGCGAAAGCCGCTGCAAGAAATTCCCGGTTTTGATGCAGCAAAAATGAATGCGGCGTACAACGAGTCCAAGCCAAATCTTATCTATCGAAAAGAAACGGACAAGAAGATGGTCGCCCTCTCCTTCGATGATTGGGGTACGGATCAAACGGTTACGAAGATTCTCGATATCCTGAACAAAAAAGGGGTAAAAGCTTCGTTTTTCCTTCGCGCAGATGGTGTAGAGCGAAATCCAAACCTGGCGAGAGCGATTGCGGAAGCGGGACACGACGTAGCCAATCACACATACTCTCATCCGGTGAATACCAAAATTGCGCCGGAAGAATTGCAAAAAGAGATTGTCAAAGCGCATCAGATCATTACCGAAGCCATTCAGCAGAAGCCGACGATGTATTTCAGACCGCCAACCGGGGCGTTCGACGAACAGACACTCAAGGCGATTGCAGCAACGGGCTACGAGGATATTACGATTTATGATGTGACGCCGTCCGATTACGACAAGAAACGGAGTGCCAACGAAATCGTCAAAGACATTATGGAGCAGACGCGTAGCGGAAGCGTGATTCTGCTGCACATGCTCGATGACATTCACACAACAGAGGCGCTACCAATTGTCATTGACCAGCTTAGAAGCAAAGGATACACGCTTGTACCCATGACAGAGATGTTTGGCCAATAAAGCCAAAATAGAACAGGGAGAGGGAGTCAGCTAATGAATTTGTACGAAGGGATTGTAGAGAGGAAGGAGAAAATTGCCGTCGTCGGTCTTGGGTACGTAGGCTTGCCGATTGCGATGGCACTGTCCAAACGTGCTTCTGTGATTGGATTCGATGTAAACAAAGAGAAAGTAGCAGCTTATCAAAAGGGACACTTTCATGATGCAGACGTGGATCAGGAGCTGACGAGTGACACTGCTATCGAATTCACTTCAGACGAAAATAGATTGCAGGAAGCTCGATTTTTTATCGTGGCAGTGCCTACTCCGGTCAAAAGCGGCAATGTTCCAGACCTGAAATATGTAGAAAGTGCATCCCGCATGGTTGGCAGACAGTTGAGAAAAGGGTCAGTCGTTGTCTTTGAATCAACCGTTTATCCAGGGGCAACCGAAGATGTCTGCTTGCCGATCCTGGAGACGGAGTCGGGCTTGCGTTGTGGTATAGATTTCAAGATCGGCTATTCACCTGAACGCATCAACCCGGGAGACAAGGTAAATCGTCTGGAAAACATCATTAAGATCGTATCGGGGATGGATGAAGAAACACTGGGAATCGTAGCAAGCGTCTACGAGCTCGTGATCAAGGCAGGCGTTTATCGAGCAGAAAGCATCAAGGTAGCAGAGGCGGCAAAAGTCATAGAAAATGCTCAGCGGGATGTCAATATTGCGTTTATGAATGAGCTGGCGATGCTGTTCAATCAGATGGATATTCCGACGAAGGCAGTATTGCGAGCGGCAGGAACCAAGTGGAACTTCCTCCCTTTTACACCGGGGTTGGTCGGAGGGCATTGCATCGGTATTGACCCTTACTATTTAACGTACAAAGCAGAAGACAGCGGCTATCGCTCCCGCATCATTTTGGCAGCTAGACACATTAACGATGGCATGGGGAAATATGTCGCCCAACAAATCATTAAGATGGCCGTTCGCTCGAAGCTCGATCTTCAAAATGTACGGATCGGCATATTAGGTCTGTCATACAAAGAAGACTGCGCAGATATCAGAAATACCAAGGTGACGGATATTATTGAGGAATTGAAAGAATACGGCATGAATCCGTTGGTCGTAGACCCGATGGTGAATCCTCGGGAGGCATACGAGGAATACGGCATCGAGCTGTCAGAGATGAAGGCTCTCCGCGACTTGGACATTGTGGTTGTAGCGGTCCCACATGCTCCCTTTGCCCAGATGGAAGTCGCTGATTTTGCCGCGATGTACGGCAAGAATACAGCAAAAATCATGATCGATATAAAAGAGATTTATTCCAAAGCTGACTTTGAAAACAGTGGGATTCATTACTGGAGCTTGTAGGCAGTGGAGGGGGAGAGAGCGACAGGGATGAAACAGTTGATAGAGAAAATAAAGCCGAAAAAGAAAGAGAAAATCGAAGAAGTATTGACGGTTTCCAAAACAGAGAGGCGCGTGCTGTCGAATGTGCCAGACCCGGAGAAAATTCGTGTTCAAGTGGACAGACGCGGTGCTAAAGATACGAATGAGCCAGGAAAGCTGGAGGACCCGGAATACCTGAATCGCATTCGGATGCTGAGTCTGCGCTATATGGCGGATTTCCCGGTGACGCTATTGACCAAGAAGCAGCGGCTCAAGGATGGAATCAAGGCGAGAGCCGTCGATATTTCTTCGACTGGCCTATTAGTTGAACTAGATTCGGAGAGGGAAGACATCCAGGTGGGACAAGTGTTTATGATCCATTGCACAATCCCGCCGGGTACAATGCCAGAAGGCTATGAGTCAACGGTGAAGCTGGATGCAACGGTTGTTCGCTGTTTTACCCAGGAAGAGGACGGGTATCAGAAGTTCATGCTCGCCTTCGAGTTTTCCAAACCGCTGACCGAGTATTTTCGCAAAAAGCGCTGGGGATACGCCATTTATATCTCAAGTGCTTCCCTGTTTTTCGCTGCGGCGTTTATCGTGCTCATGCGCGCGGAGAGTGTGATTTATTTCAAATACAACATGTACTTGTATTTGTACAGCTTGATTGCCGCTGCTTTTTTGCTGACACGGTATTTATTTGGTGCTCTTTATCGGGAGGTTCCTGTCAATTTGGACTATACACCGGGCGTGAGCATCATTATCCCGTGTTTTAACGAAGAACAGTGGATTCACCGGACGATTTTGAGTTGTGTGAATCAGAACTACCCGATTGATAAGCTGGAGGTCATCGTAGTAGACGACCGCTCGACAGACCGATCAGCAGAAGAGATTCAAAAGGTCATCGATATGATTCATAACGAGGCCGAGCGCTATATGACCCGCGAACGCGTGAGGATGCACATTCTTCCGGAAAACGGCGGGAAACGGGTCGCTTTGGTAAAAGGTGTGGAAATGGCCAAGCACGATTTGGTTGTCTTCGTTGATTCAGACAGCTTTTTGGAACCGACTGCGATCCGCAACCTCGTACAGCCTTTCCAAGACCCGAAAATGGGTGGTGTCGCAGGGCGTACGGATGTGGAAAACAAGTTCACTAACGCGATCACCAAGCTGCAAACCGTTCGTTACTACATTGCTTTTCGCATCATGAAAGCGGCTGAGTCGTGGTTTGACAGTGTTACTTGCTTGTCCGGGCCGTTGTCTTGCTATCGTAAGGAATTGATTTTGCAGCATTCCGAAGCATGGCTCAATCAGAAGTTTCTCGGGCAGCCCGCCACTTTTGGCGATGACCGAAGCATGACCAACTTTATTTTGCGAACACATCGGACAGGCTATCAGGATTCTGCGATTTGCTCGACGATTGTGCCGTCAGATATGAACGTATTTTTGAAGCAGCAGATGCGCTGGAAGCGCTCGTGGTTGAGGGAATCTTTACGTGCCAGCGGCTTTATTTGGCGCAAGGAGCCTTTTATGGCGATCTTCTTTTACATTGGTCTGATTGTTCCTATCGCTGCTCCCGTCATCGTCCTGTACAACCTCGTATACGTCCCGGTCGTTCATCTCGTTTTCCCGGGCACGTTTTTAATGGGCTTGCTGTTGATGGCGCTCCTAATGAGCTTGGCCCATCTGTTTTTCCGTAAAAGCAAGCTATGGGTTTTCGGGATTGTCTTTTGTGTGTTTTATGAGCTGGTGCTGCTGTGGCAGATGCCTGTTGCTTGGGTGACATTCTGGAAATCTACGTGGGGCACGCGAGAAACGCCACAGGACGTCGAAGCGAGATTGAAAAAAGAAGCCCGAAAGAGAAACAAAAAAGGCTTTGGACTGCCATTTTAAGAGGGAAAGACAAAGGGAGTGAGGGTGTCAGGAGTTATGGGGAAAACGACGAGCGATGTCTTGGATTATCGGAAAAAAGATCGCAATAAATTCATCAAGACGCTGAGCCAGGTCGCTATCTTAGTCGTCCTGGGTGTCATGTTATTCAATGCCGTCTTTGATTGGAAGAAGTACGAGGAACCGAATAAAGCGAGCTGGACGAATGAAAAAGGCTTTATCGCCATCTCCTATTTTGGCGTGGGTCGTTCGGGTACACCGAAATTAGTAGCCAAGAAGCAATTGGACGAGCAGTTGCAGGCGTTGTATGACCAGGGCTATCAAACGATCTCGCAACAAGATATCTTGGACTTTTACAAGAAAAAGAAGCCGCTTCCTGACAAGGCGCTGTTCCTAGCCTTTGAAGATGGCCGGAACGATTCGAGCTTGTTTGCCCAGCCGCTTTTGGAGAAGTACAACTTCAAAGCAACAGCATTGTCTTACGGCAACAAGATGGGAAACAGCGAGAACAAATTCCTTCAGCCGGAAGATATGAAAAAAATGATGGAAAATGGCTTCTGGGAGCTCGGTTCCAACGGCTATCGGCTGACGTATATCAATGTATTTGATGATCAGGGTAATTTCATCGGGGTGAAGGATGAGAGTGAATTATCAAACAAAACAAAGGTAGGCTACTATAACCACTACTTGATGGACTTTATCCGTGACAGCAATATGATCCCGATGGAAGACAGAAGCAAGATGGAAGCGAGAATCAACGAAGACTACAAGCTGATGAATGATACGTATATGGATCAATTGGGCTTTGTCCCGGGTGCCTATATGATCATGCATGCGAACACCCTGTATGGCGGGATGAATCGCTTGGTAGCGGATGCGAACGACGCGAATATCAAAAAGTATTTTACGATGCACTTTAACCGGGAAGGAACCGCCTACAACGACAGCGAGGGCGATCTCTACAACCTGACTCGCGTGCAGCCGGAGCCTTACTGGTACACGAATCATTTGTTGATGCGCATCCAAAAAGACACTGACGAAAAGATTCGCTTCGTTCGCGGCGATGAAGAGCAAGCCAAAGGGTGGGATCGTCTCGGTGGCGCCGCACAATTTATGGAGGATCAGATCGTCCTGACCTCTCCAGCAGCTGGCTCTGGCATGTTATATTTAAAAAACAGCGACAGCCAGAAGGATATCAAGCTTTCTGCCAAGCTCGAAGGGAATGTAATCGGCAAGCAGTCCATCTATTTGCGCTATGATCGGGAAAAAGGCAGCTTTGTACGGGTCGTCCTGCATGATAATGAGCTGCGCGTTGAGCAGAAGAAGGAAAAAGGAGAAGTCCAGGAGCTTTTCAAGACAGAATTGAGCCAAGTGATTTGGAATCCCGAGGATTTGACCTTCGACCGTGCCTCTGTTTATACGAGAGAGCAAGGCGAGTCTGGTGCTCCCGAGCTGGAAAAATACCCGATCAACATTAAAAATACGCGTGCATTCGAAATGATTGTTCAAGGCGACCGTCTCAGTGTTTCCGTGGACAAGACACCGCTCTTGGACAAGCAACAGATCGACCCAAGCATTAGCAGCGGTGGTGTTGCATTTGGAGCGGCCTATAGTGAAGTGAACAAAAAGGACGACATTTATGACGGGGTATTTGCGGACGTAAAGATAGAGTCCTTGGCGCAACCGAATGGTGAGCAGCAGATGCTGTTCAGTAATGTGCAGACAGGGCTTGCAGGAGTCGTCAGTTCGATCAAGAAATCTTTTTTTGCCACAATGGACTGGGTCATCGACACCTTTTAAATCCGAAACAAGGGGGATCAGTGTAAGGTGTCAAACATCAAGAAACGATCGATCATTTTGACCGCTCTTCTGATAGTAGTGTGTGTCATCCTCGTATGGTACATGATGAAATGGAATGATACCGACAGCATGGAGAGTGTAGATGCAGCCAACAACACGATGGAACTGTCAGCGTGGGTAGTAGACTGGCAATGGGAAGCCGGTTTGGAGGATTTCCTCAGGATGACGGATGGCTTGTCCAGTGTGCAGGTATTCGCGGCGTATTTTGATGAAAATGACAAGCTGCACTTTACAGATCGCATGACCAAGGCGATGCCAGAGATCAAGGGCGCATCGAAGCAGGGCAGCTATGTCGATCTCGATTTGACCATTGTGAATGATCGTCTTAACAGTGATGGTACGCAGGTTCAAAAGGACCCGTCGATTGTCAGCCGGCTCATGGCGACAGATGCAAGCCGTACCAAGCACATTATGGAGATCAAGAATGCCGTGATCCAGAATGGCTTTCATGGTTTAGAAATCGATTATGAGAGAATTGAGGAGAAAGACTGGGACAACTTCCTTACTTTTATCCATACCTTGTATCAGCATATGGAGCAGGAGGGAAAGTCGCTTCGAATCGTGTTGGAGCCGCGCGCGCCGATTGAAGACTTGGCATTGCCAATAGGTCCTACCTACGTCATGATGGCTTACAATTTGTATGGTACGACTACAGAGCCAGGTCCCAAAGCCGATCATGCATTTATTGAGGAGCTTGGCTATCGCATGCAAAAAGTGCCGGGTGACAAGGTCATGGCCCTATCTGTGGGCGGATTTGACTGGGCTAGTGATGGAAAAGTGACGGCTGTGACGGAAAAGCAGGCAGCAGACCTTTCCATCTCGAGTATCGAGCCGCCAAAGCGGGATGAAGCTAGCGGAAGTTTGTACTTCGACTATATGGGTGAGGACGGCCAAAAGCACACGGTTTGGTATGCGGATGAAGTAACACTGTCTCAATGGGTCGCAGTTGCGAAGAAAGCGGGCATTGAGAAAATTGCGCTTTGGCGACTTGGTGACATGGGGGAAGGGACATTGCAATATGTGAATCGGTAGGGGGTGTAGTGGAAGGAAGAAGCGAATTCCCAGTCTACGCTTCGGCCTACGCGGCTTTGGATTCACATCTTGCAGAGTTAATATAAATCAAGAAAGGCATGATGGCTATCACTGTGGGGACAACCTATCCGGGATTTGCTAGAATGTTTTTCTATGTTGATGTAACTTTGTACCAGAGATGAACGTTATAATGCTAGAAGCGGTAGTCTGCTCTTTTACAGGGCGGCTGCTACATATGATTTTGGACTTCATTCATAGGAGCGTGGAATTTTTGGGTCTCTGGGAAGCTTTTGTTGCGATTGTGCTGGGGCTAGTAGAAGGTTTGACTGAGTTTGCCCCTGTTTCCTCTACGGGTCACATGATCATCGTGGATGACTTCTTGTTCCAAACGAAAGATTTGTTTTCACCTGAAGTGGCCAACACTTTCAAAATTGTCATTCAGCTCGGCTCGATTCTGGCTGTCGTGGTTTTGATGTGGGATCGGTTCATGAGCTTGCTCGGCCTCAACAGACTGGCTGGTAAGCGTGAGATTCCGGCAGGCCCTCGGCTGAATTTGGCTACGGTCATTGTCGGTTTGATTCCTGCGGGGATTCTGGGTGTTTTGTTTGACGACTACATCGATGAGTATTTGTTCTCGACGAAGACCGTGGTAATCGGTCTGGTGCTGGGCGCTTTGCTCATGTTGGCTGCGGATTGGTTCCGACCAGGACGTCCCAAGATCGAGTCGGTTGATCAGATTACGTACAAGCAGGCATTTCTGGTCGGACTTATTCAATGCTTCTCCCTGTGGCCTGGCTTTTCCCGTTCGGGTTCCACGATCTCCGGGGGCGTACTGTTGGGCATGAGCCATCGGGCGGCGGCAGACTTCACGTTTATTATGGCTGTGCCGATCATGGCGGGCGCGAGCTTTTTGTCGCTGTTGAAGCGTTGGGATGCGATTACAATGGACAGCATTCCGTTTTTCGTCGTCGGTTTTATTAGCGCGTTTGTATTTGCGCTTTTATCGATCCGCTTCTTCTTGAAGCTGATTAACCGCATCAAGCTGACACCTTTTGCGATTTATCGCCTGGTGCTGGCAGCAGTTATTTACTTTGTATTTATGTAAAAATCAAAAAGACGACAAAGGCTCCCAGTTGGGAGCCTTATTTTAATTATTCGCCTTTATCTCACTCGGTTTTTCAATAACAATTCCGTTTAACTTAAGCGTAACAGGATTCGCGATCGTATCTCCAACGGGGCATGTCTGTTCCAAAAATTCCACAAAAGACTCCACTTGCTCTCTAGGAGCATCGGTTTTGATATGAAAGGTGTATCGAATCTCGGAATACCCGCGTCGGACATCAGATTTGTTCATGAAGCCATCCGTATCGAGATCGCCTTCAACTTCCACCCAAAAATCATCGAGTTGAACGTTAAACTTCCTGGCATATACTCTGGCAACGATAGATTGGCAGGCGCCTAATGCGGAGAGTACCAGCTCAACCGGGTTCATCCCAGTATCGGTTCCCCCCAAGCTTTTCGGTTCATCGATTGTTATCTCGAAATTTCTGGAACTGGCCTTCACAACCATTCCCTTCTGTAGATGTGCAGTTGCTTTGAATGTTTCAACAGGCATGATACACACTCCCTTCCGGATAATCAATACAAGTAAACTCTACCATAGTTTTCCAATAACGATTAAGTAAATTTTTTACTCATGCAAGCTGGTGTCTCTCCCACTAAAACAATTAAAGGGGCTGTCCCAAAAGTCGATTTGCCGACTGAGAGACGCCCCTTCTATCTTTTATTTCAACAAGTAAACCGCACGCGTAGTCATAAATCCTTTGACATCCTCACCTTTATCCAGCTTTTGCTCGACGAAAGGAATGCCAGCTTCTTGCAGACGTACTTTCACCGCATTGAAATGGTGGAAGTCAACGACCAGCGTTTTGTTGCTTGCTTTGATCTCTTTAAGCTGCTTTTTCACTAATGCATTGGCGCCAGACTGTCCAATGATATGAGAAGCATTTACCAATACCATATTGGCGAGCAAAATGACGACCAGAACCTTGCCCGCATGGCGGAAAAAGCTCTTCTGAACATCCCAGACTGCCAGCGCAATCAAGAGTGGAATCAACCAAAGCTGCGGAACATAGCGCGCCCACCAGCTTTCTGGATTAATGAGCACGGTCACGAAGAGCGCCAGACTGATCCACAGGAAAGGTGCCGCCTTTTTTCGATGAGTCCCCAAAAGCAAGGCGACGAGAATTAGGCATGTAACAATCACAGCTCCTCCGAAAAGCGGTCCGAATCCGGCTACACGCACGTCAGGAGAGTAGAACACGGCGAGCTCTTTCAAGGTGACCGTAAATGGCACCTTCCATGTAGGGCTATGGGGTGTTGCGATGTTCTCCGATTTGGAAAATAAGGAGATAGCCAGATTTTCAACGTTGGTATTGTCTTTGAAACCATGCGGGCTATTCGAGGTCATGATATCAACGGCACCTTTGCCCGCCAACGGATAAAACGGATGGCCCTTCGCAAGAGTGTTGGTGACATACGGATTGTACCCGACAACCACTACGGTGATAACAAGACTAATTGAAAGCCACACGAGCATGCTTTTGATGTGCTGACGGCGATCGTAGAAAAAGAAGAGCACGAGAATAGCCAAGCCGAGCAATCCGGCGTACCCCAATGCCGTGAATTTGATCTGCGCCAGCAGCATGAGTGCTGCACATAGTGCCAGTAGCGTCCAAGCATGGTAGCGTTTATACAGCAGATAGCCGAGAGCGCAGATGATGAGCACGAGTGAGCCAAGCTGTCCGTCAATATAGAACGAAGTCGATTGCGTAATCACTGCGGGATTGAACGCCGCAAGCAACGCGAAGGCAATCGCCGCCCCTTTTTTCTCTGGGAAAGCGGTTCGGATGGCAGCGAGTGTCAGGAAAAAGGACGATGCAATCAACAACAGGTTAAATATTTTGCTGACCTCAATTTGACCAGTCAGTTTATACATGACGGCATCGAGCATCCAAGGACCTTTGGCGTAATGATTAATCCACAGGTGAAAGGCGGAGAGAACCTCTCTATTATCCATCTCCTCCACCTCTTTTGAACCAGAAGGCTTGAGGATGGGCTGGTCATGAACCGGATTCCAGCCGTTGGTTATCTTTACGATTGCTTCTTGATGATACGTTTGTCCGTCAAAAGAGAGATCAAACGTATTGGCGCTGATAAAGTAGCTGATGCCTGAAACAATCGCGAGTCCAGCCAAAAGGGAGAAAAACCAGGCTCGGCGACGTGAACTTACGAAGACTGACACCATCGCGCCCATCGCAGCCAAAGCTGCAACGAGGCCAATCCAAAAGCTGGCGGCCGTCACGGATACGCCGAACAAAAATAAAACCGATGTGCTAAGCACAATCGTAGCCATAAACAAAAGCAAAGCCGTCCCGAGCAGGAACGAGTACGCAGCTGTACGGTTATTCATGAACATAATCTCCTGTCTACGAATCTACTAGCCAATGAACTTAGGGAGGTTCGCTGCCAGCAGATGCAACACGGTCGCAAGCAGTACCCCAAGTACCAGACCCCCGGCAATTTCCCATCTGGTATGTCCCATGCTTTCACGCAAAGGCTTGGTGGGAAACACGTCTGGATGTACCTTAGCGAGCTTGTTGAGCGCCTCTGCATGTTTTCCTACCGCTCTGCGCAATCCAGTCGCATCGATGATCACAATAAACGTCACAGCCACGCCCAGCCCGAATGCCGGATGAGTAAAGCCCTCCTGCAAGCCAATCAGAAACACAGTGGTCACCATAACGGTTGTGTGCGTGCTGGGAAACCCGCCGTTCCCGACCATTTCTTTGGCCCGGGACCCAAAGCGAAGGTAATTAATCAAGAATTTGGTTATTCCGGACACAATCCAGCCGATAAACGGCGCTACCGCATATAACATGAGAAAACTCCTCTACGTGATGATTACGACTGAGAAATGACGACGACGCCCACGACGATAATCGCCAGACCAGCAATACGTGTAAGGGACAACGGTTCGTTGAAGATCAAGAAGGACAGCACAGCTACCAACACGTATCCGAGTGCTGCCATGGGATAAGCATAGGAGAGCTGCACCTTTTCCAGCGCAGCAATCCAGATAAACGCAGAGAGTCCGTAAAGCGCAAGTCCCACCATAATTGGCAGGTTCGTGAAATAGTGCAGGAACTTCAGTAGCAGCATGTCATTATTGCTGGTGAGCGAGGACGCGCCCATCTTCATCGCAACTTGTCCACACGCACTGAGGATCACGGAAATGATGATGAGAACAATTGATGGCATAGCCTGATCCACAACCTATCTGTGCAAGTAACTTCATGTACAATACAGGTTCAAAAAGTTGGCTTTTCAGCACCGAGAAGATGGCGAGAACCGAACGAAGGAGGAGCGGAGTGTAGGGAATCTACATGAGCACCGGACTTCGGAGGTGAACGCCATATTCGATGTCGAAATAGCTTTCTAGACTACTTCGTGATCAAAAGACAACTTTTTGAACTTCCACTTCCTTATTTAAATTCAAATACGTAAATAATCCCGGCCACCATGACGACATACAGGAACACCGTAATGAGAATCGGCTTGTCCTGCAACAAAACTTTTTCCGGACTGCCGCCCTGCCCTGCGACGGTGATCAAATACAGGTAACGGAAAATACCAAAGATCACGAGCGGAATGGTCCACATCAAGTGAATCGTGCGTCCTGACGTAAAAGTGAACAAGGAATAGCTGATGATTGTCATGGTTGTCACAATCGTATTCAACTGATTCAACAATTCGGACGAATAACTGTCGAGCACTTTGCGATGCGTTCCTTTATCCTGCTGCAACAAAATCAGCTCGTGGCGACGTTTGCTGATGGCCAAAAACAGCGCAAGCAGCATCGTACAGAGCAAAAACCACGGCGTGAACGGCGTTTGGATCATTAGACTTCCACCAATGGCACGCAAAACAAAACCGGCTGAGATAATCATGACGTCCAGAATGACTACATGCTTCAGCTTCAACGAGTAAGCGACATTAAGCACAAAGTAAACCAACAGTACGAGCGCGAATAATCGGTCAAAGTAATAAGCACTAAACAGGGAACCTAGCAGCAAAAACACACCGAATGCTAATGCGAGGGCTGGCGGCAATGCACCAGAAGCCATGGGCCGGAACTGTTTTTCCGGGTGATTTCGGTCATTTTTGATATCGACAAAATCATTGAGGATGTAGACACAGCCGGATACAAAACAAAACAGCAGGAAGGCCAGCACTGATTTTCCAATGACATCCGGACTTACTTTGTGCAAGGAAAATAGCAAGGCAGCAAAGACAAGCAAGTTTTTCGTCCATTGATGTGGACGAAGCTGCTTTACTAATAGGTAGACCATATTTTGTCGAACGCGTGGCGTTGTTTTGACGTCAACTTTAACAGAATTTGATGTTGCCCCCATATCTAACCCCTATCCTAATATCGAATCTTGTACCTTCTAATGACGGAAAATGTAAAAAGAAGGTTACACCTGTAATATGGTAACATAACTTCGCCCATAAAAATTTAAGGATAACAGAAAAAATGTGAACTTGCGAGAAAGAATGATTCCCAAAAATAATATCGAGGTTTACAAGAAAACGCAGCCCTCATAAACGAGCTGCGTTTTTTCAGGTTTTCTCTTTTTAGTTCACTCGAGAAATAGGAGTTGCTGCTTTTTTCCGTGAGTACAGGAACAAATTGAAAAGAACGATCACGAGTATGATCAATTGCGGGATCGTCGTTTCCCAGCTCGCGTAAATGCCGAGAGTCGGTGCATACAACAAGTAATCGCTGCTGTGTGCAGATAAGCTACCGGTCACCTGCAAAGCGTGGATGCTGACGCCGATGAATTTAAACGCCATATAGTAGAGCAGGAGACTGGCTACAAAAAAGAACGGACGAACCGGAATGCGTGCACTGAGCTTGATGATGACAAAGCCAATCACGGCCAAGACGACAAGCGCGCTCAAAATGCCGATCGCCAGGTCTGTCATGGAGATTGTAGCGGCCATTCCCATATAAAAGATAATCGTTTCTGCCCCTTCGCGGGCGACAGCGAGAAAGGCGGTGAATGAGAGTGACCACAGAGCTCCTGTTGCCAAAGAAGAACCGATAGATTTCTCGACAAACTGATTCCATGCTTGCAAATTGGACTTCTTATGCAACCAGGCCCCGATCGTCACCATAAAGAAGACGGCAATGAGTCCAGTTACTCCCTCAATCGTTTCTCGTGAATTGCCTGTGGAAAGGTTGGAGAAAACGACACTGAGGATGACGGCAAGAATGGCGGAAACTACGATTCCGGCAACTGACCCAGACCAGATCCATTTGCGCTTGTCGGCATTGCCTGACTTGTTCAGGACAGTAAGCAGAGAGACGATGATCAAGATAGCCTCCAGTCCTTCGCGGAACAAGATGAGTCCCGCATCCCAAGCGGTGTACGAGGACGCTGTCGCAAATGGCGCAAGCTCTGTCTTCATTTCCGCAAGATTTGCTGTCGCCTTTTCCCATTGCGGGGGATTGGACAGGATGAGTGTCGGGATGGCGACCATCTTGGCTTCGATACTGCTGTAGGTAGCAGGCGATTTGGTCATGACTACACCTTCAACAGAGGGCCAAGAGGTGATAAAGGTCTCCATTTTGTCCGAAGCAGCAGTTGCATCCTGGTTGGCGATATCTGTTTCTACCGATGCAAGGAGTACCAGTAGAGACGAGATGGTGGGCTGCTCGGAGGAAGGATTCCCAGCGGCCTGTTGGACTGCCTTTCCTGCCAAATAATTGTCCACCGCAGTAATGAGTGCCTGTACTTTCTCTGCGCTCTTTTTAGGATCGGGTGGTTCTGTGTTCAGGGCAATGCGCGCGCCGCTGATTTTGATTTCCATATCTCCGTAAACTGCGGCATTTTCCGCTCGAACAAGACCCTCCGCCTTGTACCAGCCGGTGACGAAGCTGTTGTACGATTGCTTGGCTTTCGTCAGATCGCCTTCCGTGATGGCTGTCATGCTGTTTTGCAAGAGCGGTAGCAGTGCCGCAATTTGCTTGTGTGTGCGTTCTTTTGGCTGACCGCCTTCTTCTTTGGACGAGACGTAACGATCCGTCGCTTTTGCCAGATTGGAGATGGCTGATTTTGCAGTGTCAGGATTCGCCTTCGCTTGGGCAAGGGCTTGCTCTGCTTCCGCGAGTGCTTGTGTCAGCGCTTGGGCATCTGCGGAGGTCTCTTCCGAATTGCTCTCCCAGATGGTCTTTATGCCGCTGACCGCTTTGGTTGCTTCTTCCCAGTTGTTATCTCCCGTGCTAATCAACGCATCGCTAGAGAGGGCGATCATTTGCTTGAGCTGCTCTGGCACCAGCGGCGCGGCTACAGCGGCAGACAGAGCAGATGTCCATAGCAGCATGCATGTACAAAGGATAAACAGATAGCGTTTCAAGGTGTTCACTCCATCCCAGGTAGTTGGTTAAAATAGTGTGTCCCCGATGTATCCGCCCTCACTTGCACCAGGTAGACAGGCGTACAAACCACTGCCAACATGGGTGATATATTCATTGAGCAGGTCGACAGATGCGAGCTTTTGTTGCATCGGAATAAACTGCTTGCGCGGATCACGATTGAAGCAAATGAACAAAAGCCCAGCATCGAGCTGACCAGTCTTGAGATCCATTCCACTCGAATAAGAGTATCCACGCCGCAAAATTTTCACCTTACCCTCCATATGGGCCAAGGCGACATGGGAATCGACAGGAATAACGGGTTTGCCCTTGGCATCCTGTCGATCTAGCTCCAGCTCGTCGAACTCATTTGCTTTGCCAAGAGGCGCTCCGGTTAAACGATGACGACCAAATGTATTCTCCTGATCGGTGAGGGAGGAGCGATCCCACACCTCGATCCGCATGCGGATTCGACGCATAACCATGTAGCTTCCGCCTGCCATCCACGCGGGACTTTCAGCAGTGTGAGCCCAGACGACTTCATTTGCGGTAGCGGGATCGTTTACCTGCGGATTGTTCGTGCCATCCTTAAAGCCCATCAGATTCCGTGGTGTGGAACCAGTCGGGTCGGATGCGCTGGTACGCTGGAAGCCTTCCTGTAGCCAGTGGAGGACAGCTTTTCCTCGAGCGATCCGGGCCAAATTCCGCAGGGCATGGAAGGCGACCTGTGGATCGTTGGCGCAGACCTGCACGACAATATCGCCACCCGACCATTCCTTTCGCATTTCATCGCTGTTGAAGCGAGGTAAATCGACCAAAGGAGCTGGGCGTTTGGATGCCAGACCAAAGCGCTCGTCGAAGAAAGAAGCGCCAAGCCCAAATGTGATCGTCAATTTCATTGGGCGCAGGCCCATGGCTTCTCCCGTGTCGACAGGAGGAAGAAGGGCGTTATCGCTCTCCTCATCGACGTTTTTGCCGGCAGTCATGCGTGCTGCTGCCTGTGTCCAGCTTTGAAACAAGCTGCGGACATCCCCTAGCGAGGTCGTCGTCAAATCAAAAGCACCCATGCAGATAAAATCCTGCATAGGTGTAATGATTCCGGACTGATGCTTGCCATAAAAGGGAATGACCTCATCTGCACCGGTCGGAGTGGCACTCGTCTGCTCATTTTTAGGAGGAGAGGGCAAAAGGCTATTAACCCCAGTCGCCCCCAACAGCAGTCCAATCCCTCCGACCCCAGCCAACTTCAAAGCTTCTCGACGTGTGATTTTGTTCGCTGTGGTGTTTGCGAGATGCTTGTCATTCATCTTGTTAGCCTCCTACGATCTTACCCATTTTGGACAATGGCTCAGCCAATGCATCGAGGGACTGACTCAGCTTTTTCACTTGGTCTTCTTTCAATTCGGTGTACAGCACATAGCCGTCGCCTTTGCGGTAAGGTGCGAGGGCTTTGTCCAAATCAGCAAAGCGAGCTTCAATTTCACTGGCAAGAGCAGAGTCTTTTGCCGTAACAGCAGGCTTCAATACTTTGTAAATTTCGTGAGCGCCTTCTACGTTCGCAGCGAAATCGTACAAGTCGTTATGGGAATAGCGTTCTTCCTCACCAGTCACCTTGCTCGTCGATACCTCGTTCAAGAGCTCAACCGCACCGGTTACCAGCATAGGCACATCAATTTCGACGCTCTCTACTTTCACGCGGAGCTGCTTCACATCTTGCAGCAGTTGATCCGCTACTTTTCCTTGGTCAGCAACCGATTTGGTTTCCCAGAGTGCTTTCTCCAATTTGTGATAGCCGCGCCATTCGTTATCAGGCACATCGCCTTCGCGGGCATCGATCCACGGGTCAAAATCGCCGAGAGATTCCGCAATAGGCTCGATTCTCTCAAAGTAAGCACGGGCTGGAGCATACTCTTTTTTCGCTTTCTCCATATCGCCTGCTTTGACGGCGGTGGTAAAGCTTTCTGTTGCTTTTACGAATTGGTCGGTTTGGTCAACGACCCATTTTCGGTATTGATCGATAGAGGCTTGCAGCTCAGGAGAAGCAGCAGGAGCAGTGCTCGCTGTTGCGGACTGATCAGCAGCAGGCTTGTCAGGCTGCGTGGCTTCTGGTTTTTTCTCCTCGGTTTGTGTTTGTGCGTTTCCGCAAGCGGCGAGCAAGGAGGAACCGAGAATCACTGCGGCGAGTGGATAACTCCATTTTTGAATCATGAAAAGACATCCCTTCATCTAATATGAGTGCATAATTATATGGTTATATGTCGATAATGAATATCATTATCATCCACAAAGAATTTTACTCTTTCTTAAACAGTTTGCAATCTTTTTTTGGCTAACAATCACTGGTTAGTTTTGGCGTTGTTCACATAAAACCAAAAGTAGCTCAACAATCCCTTAACAATGACCTGTTATGATCGAGCTATCAACTAAATGAATAACGTCTGTAAGTGGGTCGAGACGTGGAGAAAGCCCTCATACAGCAATAGATTTGAAAAAGACCGTTCTTTCGGTTTGTTTCTTTGTGCTATTGCCGTGTATGAGGGCTTTTTGTGTTTTCGATGAAAGGAGCGAGTAGGGGATTTGCTAGATACAGATAGATACGATGCGTATTTTTTTGACTTGGATGGAACAATTTTTCTCGGGAATGAACTGCTTCCTGGGGTGGAAAAGACACTTGCCACGCTGCGGGAGAAGCAGAAGAAAATCATGTTTTTGACCAATACGACGGTACAGACAAGAACAGCTTGTCAAACTCGCCTCCAGAAGCTCGGATTGATTGCCCGGCGGGAAGAAATCATGACGGCAGCCTATGCGGCGGGATTGTATCTTCAAGAAAATGCGGGGCAAGCGCGTGTCCTGATCGTTGGGGAGCCTGCATTGGAGGAAGAGATTGCGAGCTTTCATATAAAGCAGGTGCAAGATGCGGAGGAAGCTACGCATGTATTGGTTGGAATGGACCGTGGATTTACGTATGAAAAGCTGCAACAGGCCGCTGACGCTGTGCGAAAGAGAGCCCACCTGATCGTAGCGAACCCCGATCCGGTATGTCCGGTGCCAGGGGGTGCGATTCCTGATACATGGGCGTTGGCGAGAGCGATTGAAACAGCTGGTGGAGCTTCTGTCTGGGCGATGACTGGCAAGCCGTCCCGGTACTACGCCGAGCAGGTTTTTCAACAGCTTCAAGTACAGCCAGAGAGATGCGTCATGGTGGGCGACCGTTTGGAAACAGACATTTTACTTGGGAAAAACAGCGGCATGAGAACGGCGCTGGTAATGACAGGTGTGACAACCAGCCGCGAACTGGAAGCCACAGAGATTCAGCCAGATTACATCCTTCCGACGATGGAAGCCATGGTGCAAGTCGAGTAGGAAAACGAGGAGGCATGGGAGATGGAGTTGGGAAAGAGCAGCAAAAAGTGGTTGTGGTCACTAATGGCAGCAAGTCTGGTGACAGGCAGTATGCCGTCCGTGATGGCGCAAAGCGCGGTGAGCAAAACCTTGCTCATTACAGAAGTTGTCAATGATCCCCTTTTTGATGAAAGCACAGGCGAGTTTATCGAAATCACCAATATCTCCAACGATTCGATTGATTTGAGTGGATACATGATCGGCGATGAGGAAAAGCGTGGAGGAAATGAAGGGATGCATGCGTTTCCGGAAGGCACCCTGATTGAGCCTTTCCAGACGATTGTCATCTCCCGCTATGCCGACGGTATCGTGGAACGCCATGGCGTCACGCCTGATTTTGAATTGTTTGATTCTATGGAGGACGTCCCTGAGCTGTTGCCGACGGATTGGGCGACAGGCAGCATTTATTTGGCCAATGGCGGTGACCACGTCATTCTGATGGACCCTGAGTACAATGTGGTGGATTCGATGGCTTACATGGATGCGAAGGTTCCGGGAGTCACCTCTCATCCGGGAGTAGCTGGCGGACACTCGATGGAACGCCTGACGGAAAGGGATACGAATGACGCATCTAAAGATTTTGTCGATCAACCCAAGCCTACCCCTGGTGAGCTGTTGTTTGGACCGAATGCCCAAAAAGACAAGATTCCAGTCTCTGATCTGAAAGACGACGTGCTGATTGTCCCTGAACCTAAGACGGGAATTGTCCTTCCTCCGACGGTGATTGCCATGTACGACAAGAAGTCCGAGATTGATGCGATTTTGGAAGCAGAAGCGTCTTCCATTTTTATTCCGGTGAAAAAATCCGGTAAGAACGGAGTCGTCACCCAGGACGGCACATCTTTGGACGAGGTATTGGATCAGATCAAGGGCAAGGCGATCCCGGTGATTCATATCGAAGACAAAAAATTGGTAGCGGAGGTCGATCGTCTGCTACAGAAAGAGAACCTCACTGATGTGCACATTGTGTCTTCCCGACCGGAAATCGTCCAAGAAATGCGGGAGAAAAACAATGAATACCGTGGTGCCCTGGTGTATATCGACGGCAAGCTGAACGAAAAGAAGCAAAAGGAACTCGTACGTTCAGCCAGGAGCAGTCGTTCCAATGTGATCGTCCTCTCGCAAACTGCGATGACGGAGGAGGTCATTCGCTACTTCCGCAATCGCGGGTTGTCCGTGTGGGGAATTGATCGGGCGAATAAGAGCCAAGCGAGTGAAATGATCGAGATAGGGGTGGCGGGGGTTGTCTCACACGATCCAAAAGAGGTGCATGAGCTGCTTGCTGCTTACCCAGAGAAAAGCATCACGCAACCTCCGATGGTCATGGCGCATCGAGGTATCCCTTCTTTAAAGCCAGAAAACACGATGTACGCCTTTGAAGAAGCAATGGAGCTGGGTGTGGAAATTATCGAGACAGACGTCCACAAAACAAAGGATGGCCACCTTGTCCTGATCCACGATTTTGATCTGGAACGCACCACCAACGGGACAGGGAAGGTAAAGGATTTCACGCTGAAGGAACTGCGCGAATTGAACGCGAACAAGCTCGATCCAGCAAATCCTTCCTGGTATCAGCCTGAGATTACGGATGCTGTTATTCCTACCATGGATGAATTGCTGGAAGCGGCAAAGGGCAAAGCGGTGCTCATTCTGGAAGCAAAGGGGATTGGGTACGAAAAGGAAATGGCGAAGGCTATCAAGGAGCACGACATGGTTGAAGATGTAATTGTCAGCAGCTTTAGCTCAGAAGTATTGGAGCGTTTCGCCAAGCTCAATCCGGAATTGGGACTGGGCTTTACCTTGAGCGGGACCAAGCCAAAGGAACAGCTGGAACAGTATGCCGAAAAGCAGGTAACAGACGCGGTTCAACTGAATGCCCAATACTTTATCAACCATCAGATTGTGACGCCAGAGCTAATCCGTTTCGCCAAGCATCGGGGAATCATTTTGACCGTGTATACCGTTAACGAGGAAGCAGATATGAAGCGGGCAACCGAGGCGGGAGTCGGCGGGATTATTACCGACTATGCACAAAAACTTTACAATACCCAAATATTACCTTAGTAAGCAATTGTTATAGTCGAGTGATACGTAAAAAACAGCGAGAGGTTCAGGGGGGAAAGTCGTGGCTGAAGTGGAATTGCGGCGCATTTCCAAGATGTATGGAGGCCAGAAGGTAGTCAATGAAGTGAGCGCTCGTATTCTGCCAGGAGAATTTTTCGTGCTGGTAGGGCCTTCTGGTTGTGGGAAATCAACCACACTGCGCATGATTGCCGGGCTGGAGGAGATCAGCACGGGAGAGCTGTTGATTGGCGGCAAGCCGATGAACCAAGTCCCTCCGAGCGGGCGAAACATCTCCATGGTGTTTCAAAATTACGCACTTTATCCGCATTTGACGGTAAAAGATAATATTTTGTTTGGCTTGCAGGTTCGAAAAGTAGACAAAGCAGAGCAAGGCAAGCGGTTGGAGCGTGTAGCAGAGATGCTGGGCATCGCGCATCTTTTGCAGCGCAAGCCGAAGGAATTATCCGGGGGACAACGACAGCGTGTTGCACTCGGACGGGCTATCGTCAGTCAGCACCCTATCTGCCTGATGGACGAGCCGTTATCCAATCTGGATGCCAAGCTGCGCGGGCACATGCGTACGGAAATCCGTCGCTTGCAGCAAGAGCTGGGCATCACGATGATTTACGTTACGCACGATCAGGTGGAAGCGATGACGATGGCAGACCGCATGATGGTCCTGCGCGACGGAGAGGTCCAGCAAGTCGGAAAGCCGCTCGACGTCTACAACCATCCAGCGAATTTGTTCGTGGCGGAGTTCACGGGGGCACCCCCGATGAATACGGTACCTGCCATTTGGCGGGCAGGAGATCAGGCAGGGATCGAGGTGGCAGGTCAGCATTTTTTGCCGCTTCCTATGTTTCACGGTAGCAAGGACCAGACCCCGGTCGTTCTCGGTCTGCGTCCAGAGTCATTGCAGCCCGCCCTTGAAGGGCAATCTGTCGATGCTTCCTGCCAGTTCCCTGTCACTGTACAGGGAGTAGAGATTCTCGGTTCTGAGACCATTGTGGAATTCACCGTGGGAGACAAGCTGTGGAAAGCCAAATGGAACGGGCAATGGCACTGCAAAAGAGGCGAAACCATGCATGTTCATTTTGATCCAGCTCAGGTGAACGTGTTTGATGGAGAAACCGGAAAAAATCTAGCGGTTACGACCAATTGAGAAAAGAAAAGGGAGAGGTACTGCGATGCGTAAAGTTGTCAAAAGCTTGTTTGCGGTCGTCATGGGTATAAGTCTGATCACAGGTTGCTCCAGTGGCAATTCTTCGTCCACGAACAACGCGGCGCAAGGAGCCAATTCATCAGGCAGAACAGAGCTGTCCTTCTATTATCCGGTTGCAGTTGGCGGACCATTGACCAAGATCGTGGATGGAATGGCAGAGGAATTTAACAAAGAAAATCCAGATATCACAGTCAAGCCAGTCTATACGGGCAGCTATCAGGATACAACGACAAAAGTACAGGCGGCTGTACAGGGCAAAACTCCTCCCGATGTAGCGGTGATGCTCTCCACTGAGCTGCATACGATGATGGACATGGATGCAATCCTGCCGTTGGACGACTTCATTGCCAAGGATGGCGGCAGCGAATACGTAAATGATTTCTTCCCGGGCTTCTTGGCGAATTCCCAAGTAGACGGCAAGACATACAGCATTCCATTCCAGCGCAGCACCATCGTGCTCTATTACAACAAGGACGCGTTCAAGGAAGTCGGCCTTGATCCAGAAAAACCGCCGACATCCTGGGACGAGCTGGTTTCGTACGCAGCCAAATTGAAAAAGGACGGACGCTACGGCGTCGAGATTCCTTCCTCGAGCTTCACGTATTGGATGTTCCAAGCTCTAGCCTTGCAAAACGGCAAGAACTTGATGTCCGAAGATGGGAAAAAAGTGTTCCTGGATACGCCAGAAAATGTAGAAGCTCTGCAATTTTGGGTAGATTTGTCCAAAAAGCATCAAGTCATGCCTGAAGGCGTCAACGAGTGGGCGACTGTACCTTCGGATTTCTTGGAAGGCAAAACGGCGATGATGTTCCATACGACAGGCAACCTGACGAACGTGAAGAAAAGCGCGAAGTTTGATTTTGGCGTAGCGTTTTTGCCAGCGAAAAAGAACTACGGCAGCCCGACAGGTGGCGGAAACTTCTACATGTTTAAAGGAACGGATGAAAAGAAACAGGCAGCGGCATGGAAGTTCATTCGCTTTATGACCGAGCCTAAGCGCGCTGCTCAGTGGAGTGTCGATACGGGTTATGTTGCGACACGCAAATCTGCTTACGAAGAAGAGACGATGAAGCAATACGTCAAGGACTTCCCGGCAGCAGCGGTGGCGCGCGACCAGCTGGAATACGGACATGCTGAGCTGTCTACACACAATAACGGCAAAGTGACAAAGCTCTTGAACGACACGCTGCAATCCGTGATCACGGGTCAATCCGAGCCTGCGGAAGCATTGAAAAAAGCGCAGGAAGAAGCGGACAAGATGCTGGCGCCGTTCAATAAATAAATCAAGCAAGGCAATGGGGGAGCGACAATGGGGGAACTACGCGCAAAATGGAAAGTGAACATGTACGCCTGGCTCTTGCTCCTTCCCTCCCTCATCTTCCTGCTGCTGTTTACCTTCTATCCGGTTATACAAACGTTCATACTCAGTTTTCATCAAGCGGATCTGGGTTCTCCAGAGCCGTTTTTTAACGGGATAGATAATTATAAACAAATGGTGGAAGATGAAGTGTTTTGGAAGGTGCTGACCAATAATATCTGGTTTGCCATCGGAACGGTGCCGACGAGTGTGGCTCTCGCGCTGGGTATGGCTCTGTTCGCCAACAAGGCATTACGAGGGAAGAGCTTTATCCGCACGGCTTATTTTTACCCGACAGTTGTTCCGATGATTGCAGTGGCGAACATCTGGCTGTTTATTTACACACCGGAGTACGGAGCGCTTAGTCATGTGATGGAGTGGTTCGGAAAAGGCGACATGAACTGGCTCGGCGATCAGAAAAATGTGATGTGGGCGATGATCTTCATGGTCATTTGGAAGGAAGCGGGCTATTTCATGATCTTTTATTTGGCGGGGCTGCAAAACATTTCACAGGAGCTATACGAATCCGCCTCCATGGAAGGGGCATCGTCGTGGACGGTTTTTCGCCGCATTACATTTCCACTGCTTATGCCAACGACGATGTTTGTCAGTATTATCGCCTTCACCAACTCTTTCAAGCTGGTAGACCATTTGGTGATCATGACCAAAGGCGGGCCGGATAATGCCAGCAATCTTTTGCTGTACTACATATACGAGACGGCGTTTTCTTTCTGGGATCAAGGAATGGCTTCGGCGTTAACGATTGTCATGGTCGTGCTGCTCTTGTTAGTCGCTGCTTTTCAGTTTTTTGGTATGGATAAAAAGATTCATTACAACTAAGGGGGGATGGCAGATGCTCCGCAAAATCACAACGGTTGGAATGTACGGCTTGGCCGTTCTCTGGTTGTTTCCTTTGCTTTGGGCGGTCTGGACTTCCTTTCGCCCGAGGGAGCTGGCGACTTCGTGGTCGCTTAGTGCAGATTTTACACTCGATAACTTTGCGAAGGTGTGGGACGCAGCGCCCTTTGACCAGTACTACATCAATACCTTTTTGATCGTAACCGGTATTTTGGTGGCGCAAATGATTACGGCTACACTGGCAGCCTATGCCTTTGCGAAGCTGCAATTTTGGGGAAAGGATGTGCTGTTTGTCCTGTTCCTGGTCCAGCTCATGGTTCCGGCGGATATCTTGATTTTCCCCAACTATAACGTCTTGCGTGACTTGTCTTTGCTGGATACCAAAATCGGCATTATGCTGCCATATTTCGCTTCGGCCTTCGGGGTCTTTCTGTTGCGACAAACCTTCAAGACAATCCCGCACGAGTTGGAGGAGGCGGCACGGATGGAAGGCTGCTCCTGGTTCCAGATTTTGTGGCGGGTGTACGTTCCGTTAGCGAAGCCAACCTACATTGCTTTTGGCTTGGTCTCGGTCAGCTACCATTGGAACAACTTCATGTGGCCGCTGATTATTACGAATTCCGTGGAAAATCGTCCGTTAACGGTCGGTCTGGCGATTTTTGCCCAATCGTTTGAGACGGGGGCGCAGTGGGCCGAGGTAAGTGCAGCGACGGTCATGGTGATTTTCCCGTTGTTGCTGGCATTTTTGTTGTTTCAGCGGCAATTTATCAACAGCTTCATCCACTCCGGCGTGAAATAAGAGGGAGGGTCATGAATGATAAGAGACAAAAGCTCGTTTGCCGTATCCACCTATGCGTTATTTGATCTGTCCTTGCGTGAGGCGATTGTTCAGCTTTTGCACGATGATTGGACGGGCATCGAGATTATGTGTGAAGAGAATCATGCCGACCTCTTGGACTGGTCCTGGGAGCAGCTGAAAGAGTTGAAGCAGCTGGGAGACGAGAGAGGGATTGCCTGGTCGATTCATGCGCCGATCAGCGGCTGCAATCTGGCGGCGGACGCAGGACCAACCCGGGATCAAACAATGGACACGATGAAGCGTTGCCTGGAGATTGCCAGCTTTCTCGACTGCACGCACGTCGTGATGCATGCGGGGGAGGTAGAAGACCGACTCGCGGAGACAGAGCGTGCCAGAGGTGTGGAAAATGTGAGTCAGGCACTACACGTGTTGACCAACGAGCTGTCCGCAGAGAGTAGAACCATACTGACGGTCGAGAATGTTCCCCCTTATCCAAAAGTGCTGGGGTGGAACGTTGAGGATCTCGTGCGTATATGCCGTCATGTAAATTCCTCTCGTGTGGGGATCGTATACGACGTGGGCCATGCCCATTTGATTCGTCCGGGATATGCGATCGATGCATTGCAGAAGGTGCTTCCTTATTTGTCCGCTCTTCACCTGAGTGATAACTTTGGCAAGCTGGACGATCATTTGGCAGTGGGTGACGGAACGATTCCGTTCGAGCCTATCCTGTCACTTTTAAAAGACAATGGATTTGCGGGTCATTGGGTTGTAGAGACAAAGCAGCTTGGCTGCGCTGAGGTAAGTGTGGAACGGCTGCTGAGGGCAGGAGGCAAATAACATGGACATGCAAACGATTTTGAAAACGAATCCGGTGATTGCGGCAACCGAACAGGATCGTCTGGGAGAGGCGATGGCGTCCCGAGCTTGCGCGATCCTTTTGATGTACGGAAAGCTGACCAAGCTGATGGAGGAAGCTGAGACCATCCGTCAGTCGAGCAAGCCGATTTTTTTGCACACAGACCTCATGAATGGCTTGTCCAATGACAAAGAGGCTTTTCGATTCTTGTCCACCTATATCCAACCAACGGGCATTGTCACTACCAAAGGACCGATGATTCGCGCAGCCAAAAAGGAAGGGATGCTGACGATCCAGCGAGTCTTTTTAATCGATTCGACCTCTCTTTCGACGACCATCAAAAACGTCTTGGAAAACCAGCCGGATGCGATTGAAATCATGCCGGGGATAGCGCCGTCTATTATTTCGTATATCAAGGAGCATTTGTCGCAGCCGATTATTTTGGGCGGGTTGATTTGGAATATGGAACAGGTCAACGAAGCGTTGAAGGGCGGAGCAGATGCTGTTTCGTTGAGTAAGTCGGAGATGTGGAATCATATGACTGTTTAGGAGAATGGGCGGGTGTGAAAGCACCTGTCTTTTTTGTATATTATCAACTCCAACCATAGTTTTCGCGTTATAACGGAGGTTGCTTAAGGGTGGCTTTTTTTGCCTCTGTACGTGTCATTTTCCTTTGTCTGTGATGATAACATTTAGATCATATAGCTGTTTCAACACCGTTTCAGTATCTTGACGGGGAGATTCAAGGAACTTTTCAGCGATTTTCGTAACTAATTGCAGAATGGACAAATCGGCGACTTCTCGCATTTTATATGCCCAGCAAGAACCGATGTGCAGACGTAACAAAATGGCGAAATTTTTTAGCGGGTATTGGTCGGCTCAAAAGACAAAACCCCGTAAGGTATGACCTAAACGGAGCAAATCGAGAATGCCATTCGGCGTTCCTTCAATAACAACCATGCTTGCAACTTTGATAAAGAAAGGTGTTTTAACCTTAATAGAAGACATAGGCTTCAGCCACGAATGTATTACTCAATCCAATACTAGCAACACTTCATCACCTGATTTTATCTTAATAAAATCATCCGAATCATAAATGTTAATTCCAATACTAAGATTTCCTGTGATGGAAGTTGAAAGATCCATTTTCTTAACTTTAAATTTCAATTCTTCTGTTGTGGTTTTAACCATAATATATTTTTCGGAAATATTTGGTACTTTTTTATTGTTTGAGGAGAACGTTGGATCAACTCCTCCTAAAATAATACCCCCTCGCTTTTTATCATTAATGGTCATTCCCACCCGCATGATATGTTCATACATCATTTGTATTTCTCCTTATCTTTCAACAATATCTAGTAAATGCCTGACATCTTTAATCTTCAAATTTGCGTTTCTTAGTCTTTGAATACCATCTTTTATAAGCATCCTTTTCTCTGCTTGGCTTAACTCTGGAGCAAATCGTGCCGCCCTTATACTAGCTTGTGCTTCATCTAGAGCATAATTTCTTGGATTTAATACCATCTCATTATTTATTAAATCATATTGATTAAAAGCAGTTCCCTTTTTAACGGTCTCATAATGTCCAACTACTTCATGTGCTATAGTACCCTTACCACTAATCAATGAATTTGGATTTTTGGTTGGTAATTTAGATGGTAAAACATCATTATTAATTATCAGAATAGTATCATACATTATGCTTGTAGGCGTGGTGTTTACACTATCGGCAATGTGAATGTTCTCTTCTGGGAAACCCAACTTTTTTGCATAATTAACCAATTCATCTGTTTGTTCCTGGGTAAGAGGTGTATCATTCCTATATCCTTTAGTATCAATAAAACTCTTACCCTTCCCCTGCTTTTTCTTCCTTGCCACATCCACTACATTCTTAATGTTTTTACTTCTCCCTAGCGTAAGTACATTCAAAGCAAGGCCACCAAGTGCAATTCCATCCGCGAGATTGAATTTATCATCACGCAACGTATTCAAATCTTCTTGCATTGGCTCGATATAACCTTCCCTTACAAACACTCCAATACCCTTAGGTAAATCCTCTGCCGCTTTCTGCAAACCTCTTGGCAAATCATTTGCTGCTTTTTCCAAAGCCCCCGGCAACTCACTTGCCGCTTTTTGCATCGCAGCAGGAACGTCTCCCAGTTTCGAGATACCTTTGACGAAATGATCCCACATGCTTGGTTTTTCCTGTGGCTTCTCACAAGCTGGTCCTTGTTCAAAATTGGCATTCACGGATTCGTTATTTGCTTGCGACTGTTTTCCTACAGTAACACCACCTAAATCCTGACCGTCATCCTCAATCTTGATCAGCCCACAGTGGAAACACATATTTGTTGATTTGTTCAGCAAAGCTGGATGTCCGCCTACCATTTTATCTGGTTTACCATCCATCCAAGGCATGGTCATCACTGGTGTACACGGCATCGGAGTTAGTACACCGTTATTGGCTGCTGTGGCAGAGGCGACCGCGGGATTTTTCAAGCTGCTGCACTTTCCAAAGGGCATAATATTGATGTTGGGAACGAAGTCCATGATATTCATTTGCGGCTTCCCTTTTACAAAAACACCGTGGCTGAATGGCATTTTTAAACGACTGAGTTGACTTCCACTGCTGCACGATAAAATGGCACCAACAACCACATAGCTCTTTCGTTCCGCATTCGACTTCTGGACGGTGATACCTTCAATATTGGGCATAGAGTCTCCTCCTCTCTGTAAAATTTTCGATCCAGATGAAAAGTGCTCATGTTGTTCGATTCGTTGGATATCCAATCTATATATAAAAAGGTAATAATGCCCATACAATGAAATGTCGGGTATAGAGCGGTCACTAACAATAGATATAAAGATGTGTATTCGCTTATGTACACATAGGTATTTGGAAATATTCCATCCATTAACACCTGTTCCTTTACCAAAGCCACTTATTCATCGTGCGTAGTACCACGTCGGCAAATGTTTCTTACAGATATGTGTCCAAATGCCTACATGATTGGTAATCACACAAGAGTAATTTTATAATGTAGGTAACAAAATTCTACGATGAAGAAAATAACAGCGAAGTGACACCCTTCAGCGTGAAAAGAGGGTAATATGGAACCAATTCAACTGATGGAAGCGGCAGAGCATTTTATCCGGACATGCTATCGTGAACTGGACAAGACACCTGACGAAACCGAGCAACGGCTGCAAGAAGTGCGACAGATGATTCATCAGCAGGGATACTATGAGCACACGGCTGAGGAGCTTCGTCACGGAGCAAAAATGGCGTGGCGCAATAGCAATCGATGTATTGGGCGATTCTTTTGGGAATCGTTAATAGTGATCGATGAGCGGCACGTCGAAACAGAAGAAGAGATGGCGCAGGCCTTGCTCCGACACATCGACTTTGCCACCAATGACGGGAAAATTCGCCCGACCATCACGGTATTTGCACCTGCTGTAGCAGGCAGAGCTCCCATGCGCATCTGGAATGACCAACTGATTCGCTACGCGGGATACGAGACAGAGTACGGCATACTAGGTGACCCGATTTCGCTTTCGTTGACGAAGCTATGTGAGAGCTTGGGATGGAGAGGGAAAGGCACAAACTACGACGTTTTGCCGCTTGTCGTGCAAATTGGAGATCGGACTCCGCAGTTTTTTGAGATTCCTCAGGAGCTGGTCTTGGAGGTGCCGATCGTGCATCCCGATTTGCCGGGATTTGCTGATATGAAATTGCAATGGTATGGGGTACCCATTGTTTCGAATATGCGCATGGAGGTTGGCGGTATCGACTATTTGGCCGCGCCTTTTAACGGCTGGTACATGGGAACGGAGATCGGTGCGCGCAATTTTGCCGATCAAGAGCGATATAACATGCTGCCAAAGGTCGCAGAGGTTATGGGGCTCGATACGAGCAGGGAAGCGACACTGTGGAGAGACAAGGCACTTATCGAGCTGAACGTAGCCGTCCTGCATTCCTTCAAGGAAAAAGGAGTATCGATTGTCGATCACCATACAGCGAGCCAGCAATTCAAGCGATTTGAGGAAAGAGAAGAGAAATGTGGTCGACCCGTCACTGGTGACTGGACATGGCTGGTTCCACCGATTTCCGGAACAGCTACACACATTTTCCACAGTCTGTACGACAACTCAATCCATACGCCGAATTTCTTTTACCAGGACAAGCCGGAGCTCGGCAATAAATAAGGCTTTCAAATGTCGCGAACATGCTTCGCGGTATTTTTTTTGCACGCGATGTCACATGCAGGGGGTTATGGTGCGTTATACCAGTTGGAAGGAGGGAGAGAGTGGACACGAAACAGATAGGAGAACTCGTGGATGAGATCATTCAGGGAGCGGATGACCGCTACGCTATCATCATGAAAAGCTACCAAACCCCGATATTTCACTACTGCTATCACATCTTGGGGAATCGATGCGAAGCGGAAGATGCCACACAGGAGGTCTTCTTCAAGGCTTATCGCAGCTTGAAAAAATACAGTCCAACCATACCGTTCGCAGCTTGGCTTTATAAAATAGCCTATCACCATTGCATCGATCTCATCAGAAAAAGGAAATGGACGAAATTGTTGCCGTTTTTGATGCAGGACAAAGAGTCTCAATCAGACATCGAGCGGTATATTGAAAATGTTTATTTTAGTGAGGATGTATTTCTTGCCATGCAGACACTTTCGGTAGAGGAAAGAACGCTTCTCTTGCTGCGAGGCGTGGAAGAAAAGACGTACGAGGAAATTTCCTTGATCATGAACAAAAACGCTGCGAGTCTGCGCAAGAAATTCGAGCGTACGGCATCGAAGTTCCGATCCGCTTATTCTCCTTTAGGGAAGGGAGGGTCAACTCACGATGAATCGAAACAAATCGCACGAGAGTATTAAGGAGCTGTTCAACGACCCGCGCATCCCGCAGGAGATTGAAATTAGTCATCAAGTGATGACAAAAATCAAACGAGAGAAGGAGAGATTTTTTGTGAAGTACAAGGTGAGTATTTTGGTTGCAATCGGATTAATCGCAAGTATTTCGTCGGGGTATGCTGCTGTTCAATACTATCAGTTGAAGGATGAAAAAGGCGAAGTTATTTATCAGCAGAAAGACATCTCCCAAATCCCGGAAAAACCAAAAGTTGTCAAGGAGTTAGATCCTGAAACAAAGAAATATCAAGATAAACGTTCGGAAATTACTGGAAGTATGGAGCCTGGAACTGCCGCAGCCGTTTATATCACCGTCCACAATCCAAACAAAGCGGTTGCAACGCTCTATAAAGCATTTGAATTTGCCAATTTGGCCGATCTACGCAAGAAAGTGGGAGATCAGATATTTGTACCTGAGACATTGCCAGGGGGTTATTCCTTTGAAGATGCCAATCTCACATTTGACATCAAGAGAGAGTATGACAAGGAAGCTTTGTACAAAAAGGCAGAGCAAGAGAAGAAAGAATATGTTATTCAGCCATTGGAATGGACAAATAAGCTGGATACGCTATATGCGACATATAAGTCTGGGAAAAGCTATATAAATTTGAACATCTCCAATTATGAAGATGTAGAAGACAGTACAACTTATGTAATCAATCAGGACGAACAGCAAAAAGAGGTAGTTAAAGTAGGGCAAATCGAAGTGCTGTATACCGAAGAAGCTAGTAAAGACGGGATTGAAAAGAACATCGTCTGGGTGATGGAATACGATGGAAAGAACATGCAGTATGAAGTAGTCACGACTGGGGATGTATTGACCAAAGGAAACATCAGCGAGTTTGTAAATGCCATGATGCCGAAAAAATAAAGCTACCAATGTCGCGAACATGCTTCGCGGCATTTTTTTGTGACGGACTGTAAATGGTATCTCTGAGAAACGAGAATGCGCGATGATTTAAGGAAAATTTTAGTTTTACCCCACGATTTTGTTTAACATTTCCTCTTACCCTAGATTTAGCAAGTAAGAGAATTACTTGCACATAAAAAGGAAATGAAAAGGAGCGAGACCAATGAAAAAGAAATGGATGACAGCTGCATCAGCTTTGTTACTTACTGGGGTGATTGGTACTGTTATACCGTATGCAACCACAACAGCAGATGCAAAAGCAAGTGTAGCGGAAAAAAGTAATCTGGACCTAAGAATTTCATTCGTTTTTTCTGAGGATGGTCAGGGAGTAACTATTAAAGACAGTCAATTAGGTGATTCCAAGGCTACGGTTAAAGATCTCTCCGAGAAGTTAGGTATCAAGGCAGATGATCTTAATCTATCTTCACATATCATTGAAATGAAACCAAATACAACAGGCAGCAAAATTATTGTCAAAGAAACTTCCTTTAAAGGTGAAGTGAAAGAGTATGAGACGAGCGATAATGATGTCCTCATGCTGTTCGGTCTTCACAAAGTAACTAAGTAAGCAGGTAAGGTAACTGCGGCACAAATCACCATTCACAGTCCCAACACCCCATAATGTCGCGAACATGCTTCGCGGCATTTTTTTGTAATGGATTGTAAAGGGTATCTCGGAGAACGAAAAAGATGGGCAGAGCAAGCGCTTTATGCTAAAATTTACGAGAATGATTATCAATTTCACTTTCTGTTGAAGGAGAGGTTCTCTTGAGAATGAGCAAATCAGGCTTAGATAAGATCATAATGATAGCCCTTATTATAGTCATGATCAGCATGTTATCAGCCTGCGGACAGACACCAGCCAATCCAGCTGCTCAACCTGCGCAGGAAAAGCCAGGTAACGAGAGTAACAATGAATATATCACCTACGAGGCGTTTAATGGCACAGTGAGAATACCTAAGGACACAAAACGGGCTGTGATACTTGCAGACAGCTATGTTGGACATTTTCTGACGCTGGGGATCAAGCCTATCGGTATCACGGACCATGCTCTGGAAAACCCGTATTTTAAAGGGAAGCTGGACGGTATCGAAAGCGTGGGCGACGGAACATCGGTAGAAAAAGTACTGGCGATGAATCCTGATTTACTTATTGTGTTTGAAGGGGATAAGAATATCGAGCAGTTCACCAAAATAGCTCCAACGGTAGTGATTCAATACGGTAAGAAGCCAATCCGTGAAGAACTGCGGGAGTTTGGCAAAATGACAGGAAGAGAAGACAAGGCGAATGAGTGGATTGCCGAGTGGGACAAGAAAATAGCTGAGGCAAAACCTAAGGTGCAAGCAGCGGTAGGAGATAAAACCGTTTCGATTCTGCAGCCATACGCCAAGGGGATCTATGCGTTTGGGCACAACTTCGGAAGGGGTGGAGACATCATTTACGGCGAATTCCGGTTGAAGGCTCCGAATGCCGTACAAAAAGAAGCCATTGATAGCAATACTGGCTGGGCAGAGGTCTCGCTTGAAACACTGCCGGACTTTGCGGGAGACTACATTTTTACCAGTGCATGGTCCGGAGATGATGCCAATCCGGAGGGTGTATACAGTACAAGCGTTTGGAAAGGCTTGTCGGCAGTAAAAAATAACAAGGTTTTTCAGATTGATCAGAAAGGCTCTTATTTTAATGACCCGATCTCCTTGGAAGCGCAACTCAAGTTCATTGTAGAGAAGTTAACGTAGAAGAAAAACCCCCCGAAACACATGTAGCAAGTATGCTTTGCTACGAGTTTTTCGGGGGAATTATTTATCTAGCGGTTGTAATAGCTGCTAAGAGCTGGGAGCAGACCTAATGGATTTTTTCGCAAGTCCTTGGCACTAAAGAAAATGCTGCCCTGAACCTGGGGAACCATCGCGTTGTAATTCAACTGGTTGATAATCTCCTGAGCACTTTGCCAGCCTGCCTCAGCCGTTCCCAACTTGTAAGGGGAATGACCGATATAAAGCTTGACGTTCGTCCCCTGTACTTCGTTTGCCCACCAAGTAACGAGCTTGTCGTATTGTGCAGGGGCGAAGGAAAAGCTCCAATAAATTTGCGGAGTCACATAATCAATCCACCCTTGCTGAATCCATGTGCGCACATCGGCAAACATGTGGTCATAAGCAGTAACGCCAGCTTTTGTATCGGAGCCGGTCGGATCGACGTTGCTGTTGCGCCATACACCGAATGGACTGATCCCGAACTGAACGTGAGGCTTGACGCTCTTGATGGATTGATTCAATTGTTGAACAAACTGATTGATATTATCGCGGCGCCAGTCTGCTTTGGACACGATTTTTTTTTTGTTGTAAGCCTTGAATGCTGCATCGTCTGCAAAGGCGACATTAGAAGGATAGAAATAGTCATCCAGATGGACACCATCGATGTCGTAGCGCTGCACGACTTCCATTACTTCATTGATAATTTGCTGACGTGCCGCCGGAATACCCGGATTGATGTACAGCTTTTTATTGGCATTCACAATCCAGTCAGGATGCTGCTTGATCACGTGATTCGCTGGCAATTGGTCTGTTTTTGCATCTGTAGTGGCACGGAACGGGTTGAACCAAGCATGGAATTGCATCCCGCGTCTATGCGTTTCTTCTACCATAAAGGCAAGCGGGTCGTAGCCAGGATCTTTCCCTGGAGTTCCCGTCAAAAATCTCGACCATGGAGTGAGTGCAGATGGATACAGTGCATCTCCAGATGGACGAACCTGCACGAAAGCAGCGTTCATTCCCATGGCTTGCAGCTCATCGAGCAGCTGTATGTATTCTTGTTGTTGCTTTGCTGGATTTCCGTATGAACCGGAAGATGGCCAGTCCAAGTTGTAGACCGTAGAAATCCATACCCCGCGCAAATCGCCATTTGTTACGACAGGTGTGCCTGGTTCCATTCCGCCAGTTTCACTCAATATATCCTGTGGTGGCGGAGTCATGGTAGCGACGTTGCCGCTTTGCAGGTGAATGGTTCTTGTTTTGTCTTCCCATTTTACCGTAAGGCCCAACTGCTCAGAGACAAAACGCAACGGAACCATAATTCTTCCTTGCTTGTTCTGAACCGAAGCATCGAGTGGGACGCTGTTGTTGTTCACAAGAGCGTTCTTTTGATTAACCTTCAGCGACAACAAGGTATCTTGCTTACTGATCGTTGCGGTTTGAGACTTTGGCTCCCAATTTACTTCGGCACCCAGATTTTCACCGATCACCCGCATGGGAACCATCGTTACGTCTGCTTTTGGAACAATGTACGGAGCGACGTCACTTTTGATTTGTTGCCCGTCCAAATAGATGCTGATGCCAGAGGATGTCTGCGCGGCTTGCACGGATATCCCCATCGTTGGAATACATAGTACGAACATTAGCAAAAGCATAAACCACTTGCGTACCTTCATTTTTGCCAATCCTCCGACAAGTATAGATTTGCTTAATACATTAGCCAATTCGTTAGACGCTTTATTATATCGCTTTGTTACGCTCAAGTGGGAAGATAATTGTAACGATTCGCTCCATTTCGGTAAAAAAGACGAGACTCATCGAAGCAAGGGAACCACCCAAGCTGATCTGGCATAGGCAGAAGCATATGTTGTTTTCCTTCTGGTCATGGGACGAAAGAGAGGGAAAGGAGTGCAAGCATGAGTTCTTTTCTTGCGCCAAAGGCACCGATTGTTTTTGTTCCGGGGCTGTTTGGGTCGATGAGTGATCAAATTATTCCGGGTACTGGTGACTGGGGCTTCGGGTTTGCCCGAACCGCTTACGAGCCATTTATCCGTTTGCTTGGAAAAATGGGTTACCCCCTCAATGAACAATTGTTTGTAGCCTTTTATGATTGGCGAAGGCAGATCGATATTTCAGCCGAGCGCTTTTTGCTGCCTGCCATCGAACGAGCGAAGCAAACGACAGGTTCGCCTTATGTCAATCTCATTTGCCATAGCATGGGGGGCCTTGTTGCTAGAGCCTATGTCCAGAGCGAATTTTATCAAAACGATGTAGATCAGCTGCTCATTTTTGCGACTCCCAACGCAGGATCGCCTGTCGCCTACAGCTATTGGGCAGGAGGGAAGCTCCCGCGCTCCGTGTCTGCCAAAAGAAATGTCGTGGAGCTATACATGAATGTATATCTGGCCTATTTGGAGCAAAGCATCCCTTTTCATCGTATACAAGCTATTCACAGACATTTTCCCAGTCTCCTTGATCTCACTCCATCAGCAGCATATGGCGATTATTTGCTGGAGAAAAACCAGGGGGTAGAAGCCTTCGTACCTTATGGGCAGATGGTCGTGAAAAATCAATACATGGACTACTTGAACGCAACGATGGGGATTATCGCAGCCCGCAATATTCGCGTCACGCTGGTAGCTGGCATCGGACACGAAACGATTCATTACCTGCGAACAGTCCCTTCGCTGTCTCCCGATAAATGGGTCGATGGAAGAGTAGTTGGCTCGATCAATAGTGACGCTGGGGATGGGAGTGTCATGGCAAACAGTGTATTCGCGCTGGAAGGTGAGCGTTATTACGTAGAGGCGACACATCTGGAGATTCTCTATAGAAGTGAACCGCTTCTCCGACAATTGCTAGAGTAGGGAGAAAAAAGAGGACCAAGCCGGGGAGATCCCTGGACTTGGTCCTTTAGATGAGCTACGCTTTCTTGTTTCTGCGATACATGATCGATATACCGATCAAGATCGAAACGATACCTGCAACGATAGGGAGTGGGTTAGCTTGTTCTCCAGTCTGAGGCAATACTTTACCTGTTGATGGAGATTCGTTGCTGGTTTCCAAAACGTTGGAGTTATTGGCCGCTCCTGAATCGTTCGGTTTGCTCGTATTTCCTGTTTGATTCAACTCCCCGGAAGTATTGGGGTTTGTAGTGTTGTTGTTTGCATCAGGAGTGCCCGGTTGATCCGAGTTACCAGGTTGCTCTGGGTTACCAGGTTGGTCTGGGTTGCCAGGTTGGTCTGGGTTGCCAGGTTGATCCGGTTTGCTAGGTTGATCCGGTTTGCTAGGTTTATCTGGTTTGTCTGGTTTATCCGGTTTGTCTGGCTTATCCGGTTTGTCTGGCTTATCCGGTTTGTCTGGTTTATCCGGTTTGTCTGGCTTTTCCGGTTCAGGCTCTGGTTTAGGTTCTGGTTCAGGTTCTGGCTTCGGCTCTGGCTTTTCGGGCTCCGGTTCCGGTTTTGGGTCAGGATTTCCGCCTCCACCGCCACCACCACCGCCGCCTCCACCGGAGGTTACGTCATTTTCGACAGTGACTAGCACATGGTCGCCAGCTACTTGGTTTCTTTTAATCTCGAACTCGATTGGCTTGCTGCTTTTTACATAACCAGCAGGTGCCTTCGTCTCGATAAACTCATACTTGCCTGGATTCAGGCCTTCGACAATCAGCTCTCCATTGCCATCCGTGGTCAGCTTGGTAAGCTCCTGACCGTTCATATCTTTGGCTACCTGACCATTTTCATCGCGGAGCGTAAATTCAGCTCCTTTGAGCTTATGATTTGGGTATCCGGTTCTTACTTTGGTCAGTTTCACAGATCCTGGGTTCAATCTGTTGGTCAACGTGAGAGAGGTCGTGCCTTCATCTGTCACTTCGAATTTCAGTGGTTTAGCGAGCTCATAATCAGCAAGAGCTTTTGTTTCGACGAGCTGGTAGAATCCTGCTTTCAGGTTTTCGAGGAGAAGGATACCGTCCTTATCCGTTGTGAGTCCACTTTGCAGTACTTTCCCGTCAGCATCTTGAAGCTCAAAGGTTACGCCAGGAAGTGGCTCTTTGGTGTAATGGTCCACTTTCAGCAATTGAACGGACCCGATATTTTTGGCGTTCTTTTTCGTAAGGGTCACAATTTCTGTCTGGTTGGAGGCGATTTTGAATGAAATCGGAGTCGCATCCAGCTTGTATCCCTTCGGAGCTTTCGTTTCTACTAGCTGATAGTTTCCTTCTGCCAGATCGCCCTTGGAGACTTTTCCGTCAGAGCCGGTTGTCAGCTCAGCGATCGTTTCGAATGCTCCGCCCTTTTCAACCTGTAGATTGAAGACAGCGCCTTCCAGCATTTTTCCAGGATTCTCTGCATCCACTTTGGTTAACTCAAATCCTTGACGGAGCAGCTTGTTGTCGATGGTCATTTCGATTGTAACTGGAACAGCGGGGTCAGCACCGGCAGGAGCCTTTAATGTAATGTCTTTTCCGTTTCTGTACTCGTCTGCGATGACGTAGCCAACAGGAGCGGATAGTTCTTTTAGCTTGTACGCTTTAAATTTGTAGCCTTTGAAGGTGGCAATGCCATTTTCGTCGGTCACGACTGTTTCCAGCAAGGTTTTCCCTGTCTTGTCGTACAGACCAAACGTGGCTCCTGCCAATGCTTTTTTCGTATCTGCGTCTGTTTTGACGATTTTCAAGTCGCCTTTACCAGGTGTGCCGGCTCCGCCACCAGCACCGGACAAGCTGACTTTAATACCATCTTGTCCGTCTGTACCTTTACCTACAACTTTTTTCCCTGCAAAAGAGGCTTCGTTTTTGATGATCTCTCCATGATCAGCATTGATAAAGGAGCGGTACTCCAGGATGTAGGCAGTGTGCAGGTCGTTTTTGAAAGTCAGTTTAAAGGTGTTGCCGACCACTTCTAGCGTATAGTCCTCGGATGCCACTTCTTTTCCGATAGCCAGGGCACCAGATTCAGAGACGGTTGTCGTAAAGAGCTTGAAGGAGTCTTTCATCAGAATTTGATTGCTGGACAGCGTATCGGTCAATACAGCACCTGCCGAAATGAAAGACTGGCTCGGATTGATTTTTACTGTCCATGTTGCATACTCTGAATCTGCTCCTGTACCTTGTACGCCTGTTTTGAGGACGTACTCCCCACCGTATGCCGGTCTCACGGTCGTCTTGCCTTTATAGAGTGGAGTGCCTGTTATGTCACTATCATGCATAGTGGCATTGTTTTCGTACACTTCTCCGACAGGCAGATCAGCCAAACTGGTTGTGTAGGTGATGCGATAGGCCGAGTCGATCTGTCCAAGATGCAGCTCAAAACCGTTGGTTAATGGGTCGAATTTGATAGGAACAACTGGTCCTTCGACCACTTTCACGCCGTCTGCTCCACCTGTAAGCAGCAACTTATGCACTCGTAACGAGTCCTTTACAAAAGTTTGTTCTCCGGTATAAAAATCCCGGATGATCGCGTTGTTAATCTTGTGAAGGTTATAGTTCACATCGATTGTCCACGTGATTTCTTTTGTGCGGGCGTCGTATGTACCCGTTTTGTTGCCGTTGTTGCTAGTGTAGTTGTCTGGCTTAACAGTAGCGGATTTCGTGATAGGGTCTTGTGCCTTCCCGTTTTCCTTCCAGTTCAGTTCAGCCTTGTTTTTGTACACGGATGGACGGTCCTTAGATGTAGGATCGAACTTCGTCAAGTACGTAATCACAAGGGCTTTTGTGACTGGTTTGTGGAAGGTGATCTTGAATCCGTCTTCGTACGTTGAATTCGGAGAGATGCTGTAGTCTTTGTCAGGACCTTCTTCCAAATCCTTTGTCCAATCGTTGATTTTTACTTTGTCAGGAAGAAGAGTCAGCCCTTGACCCGCATAACTGTCGGTAATGACGACATCATCCATCACCTGATTGTCCTCGTTTAGACTAAGCGTCCATTCGATCGTTTTATTCAGGTAATCGACTTTTTCCTTTTTGGCGTTTTTCCAGAAGATTGCTTGAGTGATCTCTCTTGATGCATCTTTTTTGGTTCCATCATAGATCTCTACTTCATTTTTCACGAGATAGCTGTCTTGGTGGACCCGATTTTTAGCTTTGGTCTGGTAGGTGATTTCGTAAGCAACCGACACATCATGATCAAACTCCAAGCGGAAGCCGGTATCCGATGGGGTTACGTTGTACCCTTTGATGGCAGCCCCGTCTTTTGTTCCGTTTCCGTTGTCGCCGATGATCATTTTATGAACGGTAAAAGAACCATTCACGAGCTCTTGATGACTGGTATCGAAGCGATCCTCGAGCCAAGCATCGCTTTGCTTGATCAGTTTTTCATTGTAGTTGTACTGAATAGCCCAGGTGATCGTTTGTGTGTTGTAATCATAGCGAATCGCTTTTTTGTCCAAAGGCTGGCTGAATCGGACAGAGACATTCGCGGAATCGGTTAAATCCTTTGGAAGGTTCGTTCCTGTGACAGTGGCTTTATTCGTGTAGGTTGTATCTGTCGTACCGGTGACGTTGGTCTTGTACGCGACGCGATAAGCACCGTCGATGTCGCCAAAGTTAATTTTGAACCCATTTCCTTCTGTCAATTTCTCGGGAGTGAAGGTAGTTACCTCAGCATTTGGATTAACAGAGCCATTCAACTGAACTTCTAATGGGAAGACCTTAATCGAGCTCATGTCGATATCCAGACCGCTTGGAAGCTCATCCGTAAAGACAGCGCCTTTAATCGGATTTTCACCTAAGTTGAATTCGACGGTCCAGTCGAGATGGCTAGGATTCATGCCTTTGTTTGCTTTTCCGTTCTTGTCGATTTCATTGTTGTTTTTGCCTTTGAAATGGACAGAGATCGGGGCGATGCCATCGAATTTAAAATCGATTTCCTGTCTCGTGCCGCCCTCAAACTTTTTCTCATCGAATTCCCGCCACACATAGAACGTTCCGTCATTGATCTCTGCTCCGTCATTGATGGTATCACTAAAAGTGAAGGTGACGGTGCCGTCTGTTGTCACTTCATAGGTGCCGTAGCCTCCATCCAGATCTCCGGTCAAAGTCCGATCGGTCTTAAACTTGTCTGGGAGAGTGAAGGTAAAGGTAGCACCTTCTGAGTAAGGATGTCCGGCAGGGATTTTCCAGGTGAAATCAACTTGAACACGCGAGCCCTGATCGGGGCGGATGTCTTCAATGTTGTTTCCGTCTTTGTCCTTCATGACTACGCTAGTGATGATATTGTCTTTGATGATATTTTCTTCAGGGTCTGGAACTGGCACCGGTACCTCTGGTAGAGGGACTGGTGGTTCAACAGGTGGCGTAGTCGGAGTTCCTGTGCCCGGCGGAGTAGTAGGAGTCCCGGTACCCGGATCGGTAGGAGT
>NZ_PXZL01000028.1 GCF_003013405.1 Brevibacillus formosus
ACCGGAGCGACTGGGGCAACCGGAGCAACCGGAGCGACCGGAGCGACTGGGGCAGCCGGAGAAACTGGAGCAACGGGAGAGACCGGAGCGACTGGAACAACCGGAGTAACGGGAGAGACCGGAGTAACAGGAATAACCGGAGCCACCGGTACAGTCTTTACCAACATTAACGCCTTCGGAGCCAATACCTCAGGAGCTCTCATAGCAGTAATCCTCGGAGGAACGAATATCCCTCTACCGAACAACCAGGTGTTAGCAGGTGGCATTACAGTGAATGGCGCCAATACTGTATTTACGGTTCCGTCAGCAGGCAACTATTTGATTTCGTATTCCATCAATACAACGACTGCATTACTGGTTAGCTCGAGGATCTTGATAAATGGAACGCCATACACTCCAACGATCATCTCACCAGCTTTATCACTCTCGTCGTTCAATAATACCGTCATCGCTCCTCTCACCGCTGGAGCTACAATCACGCTGCAACTGTTCGGATTATTGGGAACAGCTACCCTTCTGACAGGGGCTGGAGCGACTTTGACGATTATAAAAATAAGCACGTAATAGGCAAAAAGGAGCTGCGATAACAAGTAGCTCCTTTCCCTTTACTATTCTTTTTTGGTAAAGTAGTAAAAATATTTAGTTAATTAACGGTGATGATAGTATAATAGTTTAGAAGGGGATTTTGCCTATTATTCGGAGTGAGGATAGATGCCGATGGATGACTTGGCAGTATATTTGGACGAGCACGAGGCAACGATCGTAAAAGAATTCAAGCGACGAATTGCCATTTCGGACGGTGATCAATACAAGGGATTGATCCATCTGAATGGCCAAGCACTGTATCGTATGGTTATTGAATATTTTCGTTCGGAAATCACTCTTGAGGATATTAAAGAATTAGCTTACAAGGTGGCATATGAACGAAACCGGGCAGAGACCAACATTGGCGATTTCGTTTCCAACGTGTGCATGGGCCGGGAAATGGTTATCGATCTTCTCCAAAAAGGCCCGTTCACGCCTGCCACTTTAATGCCTGCCCTATTAAAAATAAACGAATGCTTTGATGTCTTTTTGGTCCACGCCGTTCTTAAATACACCAACCTCAAAGACAACGATTTGGAAGAGAAGAAGCTATTTATCGAGCGCTCTCACAAAGACAGGCTCACGATTCTGGGGCAAATGGCATCCAGTTTCGTCCATGAATTCCGGAATCCGCTTACTTCCATTATGGGATTCTCTCGTTTGCTAAAAGAAGATTATCCGAATCTGCCTTACGTAGAGATTATTGAAAATGAGCTGCGACAATTGAATTACCGGGTTTCGCAGTTTTTGCTGGTCTCGAAAAAGGGAGCGGTCTACAAGCAAATGGAGGTTTTTAGCGTTTGGGAATTGTTTGATGAGATTCTTTCCTTCCTCTATCCGAATATCGTTGACGTGAATGTGGATATCAAATGCAGTATCGACCCTACCTTTCAGCTAAAAGGCTACAAGGATGAGATGAAGCAGGTGTTTATCAACATCATTTCGAATGCGCTGGATGCGTTACATAAAAAAACAGGCGATAAGGAGATTGTCATTGAGGTGTCCCAAACGCCTGACAGCTCCTTGATTACCGTTTCCAACAATGGATCGCCAATTCCACCTGACCTGCTCTCGGTTATTTTTGAACCGTTTTTCACGACGAAGGAGCTCGGTACTGGAATTGGCTTATACGTCTGCAAAGAAATCATTGAGCGGCATGGGGGAACGATTACGTGCGAGTCTACGGATCAGCAGACGAAATTTTCCATGCAATTCAAGCCCTGTGACATCTGTACGAGTGGCTCGATGTCGATGAGCCATCATATCTAATGCCACAAAAAATGACCTATCCGTGAAGGCACGATCGTGAACAGACGTGCACCATGAATAGGTCATTTTTTATGAAATAAGATGTGACTGATTATTTGGTAGTGTAAAGCTGCCTGCGTGTTTGTCGTATGGTTTTGGAGATACGCTCCAGTTTGTTTACCAGCCAGACCAGCATGAGTGCCAACAGACAACTGCACCCGATAATCAGGAGCAAGTACAGCAGCGAGTACCACGTGTTTTCAAACAGCCAAGCGACCTCGCCGTATTTCGCAAACAAATAATCTTTGAACATGATCAAAAAAGCAGAGTGGAACAAGAAAATAAAATACGTCAGCCCTTTTCGAAACTTGATGTGCAAACGATCGACACGTTCCAGGAAGAAGACCATGAGCACGAGAAACGACAAAAGCGTGGCGAAGACAAAAGTCAAATGCACAGCCACATACAGCTTGTTTGAGACAACAAAAAATATCGCAGCCGCAGTGGAAACACCCGTCATCAGCGTCAGGATGGAGCGGTTGTTTCGCAAAAAGGAAAGGATCGATTCACGGTACCAATACAACATGTGCCCCATGTACAGGGTAAAAATCCAGCTCGGGAGCATATGACGTGTGGTGAGCCCGAACCAGCCCTGATGGATGTAGTTGATGTACACGTACTGAATACCGAGCAGAATCCAAATGACATATAAAATGTTGCGTTTCGTGATCACACGGCGAAACAGATAGGCAAAAACGTAATACTGACAAATCATAAACACAAAGTACAGATGGTCACCCGTTTTGCCTAAAATAATGTTCGTAAAATCTTGGGCAGTATGAGGCATCCCTTTTTTCAACAAGTAATGGTACAGGACACCAGATACTAAATAAGGGACAAAAATATACAGAAGCTTCCCCGAAAAAAACTCGCGAGCAGTAGGGCTCTTGGCTTCAAAAGAATAAGCAGTCAAATAGCCCGTGGCGATCGTCAACAGGACAGTTCCGTAGCGACTGATCTGATTGAGGGCCACGATCCAGAACGGATCTGTAAAAGAAAGTGCAGAAGCCGTAAAATGACCGACTACAACGAGAAAACTTGAGAAGAGTTGGATGTAAAACAGAGATTTCAAGATTTTTGAATCTGTATACATTTCGATATTCTCCATTTCATCGTTTGTCGGCTGACGTTGTCGCTCAAACAATAAACTGTGAATGGTTTTATGATAATAAAGATTTCTTTGATTCGTATTTGGACAAGGAAAGAAGAAAGAAAGCCACACCCGCGCGCGTAGCTTTCGCACGAGTATGGCTTTCATGCATTATTTCGGATTCTTTTTCATTTCATCGATGGTTTCATTGACCACAAACGCCAAATCGTCATTGCCAAACAGCGACAATACACCAAGGAGAGTCGCATCAGGAATGTCCTCTGCTTCTTCCTTTGGAACCGTATTGTCCAGCATTTGAGCGAGTAACGTATTTTCCCCTTGAGCGGGATAAGCGCGGCGGTATAGTTCGCGTGCATCTAGACCATGATTCACACACCATTGGGCAAAAACGAGAATCATCATGCCCTCGTCGCGCTGGTAGGCTTGAATCACTTGATCTTCCATCTCTTTTCGGTTCATGGGCATACTCCTCTAACATTCGTACGTCATGAGCTTATTGTAGAGAAGAGGAAGAATCCCCGCAAGAAAAAAGAAAAGAAGGGCTCAAGAGTTCCGTTTGCTGCTGTGATTGGTTAGGACCGGTAGCATGCGCGTGTCCTTTACCATACGGGAATGGCAAAAAGGGCAGCTCGGGCTCTTATCAAAGGAAAAGTTATCTCTCATCCAGCACGTACAGCCCTCGTTACTGCACGTCCATACATCTGTTTCCTCTTCTTCGATTGGAACGACTGCTTTTTTTGAGAAATACACATGAACTCCTCCTTTGCAGGGCAAAAGTGCACAAAGTAACCTCTATTAATGTGTGATGGAAAGCGCGTGAATATACCAAGATTTTCTTTGGTAGAAGGTGAAAAAAAGAGGCCGCGCTTTCATCGCCGCAGCCTCTTTTGTCCATTGTCATCTTTACTGTTCGTCGGGAATGTAGATCTGTCCCGTTGCTTCATGATTCGTGATGGCCTGCAAAATCGCTTTTGACAAGGTATCTGGATGATAAGGCTTGATCAGATAGCCGGTTGCCCCCAGATCAAATGCCTTTTTCTTTTCCTCAAAAGCACTGGAGATCACGATCGGAATGGTCCGTAAATCCGGGTTTTTGCGTATTTCCTCAATGACCTTCCAACCACTCTCGCCGCCCTTCAAGATAAGGTCCAGCACGACAGCATCCGGTCGCAGCTCCTCGATTGCTGCTACTGCCTCAGACGCTGTAGAGAAGGATTTGACTCGGAACCCAGAGCTCGTCAGCTCATCACGCAACAGCTCGGTTAAGTTCAAATCGTCCTCGATAATCACAACGTTTCCATTGTATTGACCAGTTGGAACGATTGCCTCTACCGTCCCTGCTTGATAGCCAGGGGACAAAGCGTGCTCAGCCAGTGGAAGAGTAACCGTAAATGTACTGCCCTTGCCCGATTCGGACGTAACGGCAACTTCACCATGATGCATATGGACGATCTCCCGAACAATGGCGAGACCTAGACCTGTACCGCCGATCTCGCGTCGATCCGAGTTGTCTACACGATAAAATTTGGTAAACAGGTGAGGGATGGCTTCGGAAGGAATGCCTAGCCCTTCATCTTGGACCTCCACGAGCAAGCTGTCCCCATCTTGTCGACAACTCACCCGGACATGGCCGCCATGCGGAGAGTATTTGACGGCGTTACTGATCAGATTCACAAATACTTGACGCAGCTTGGCTTGGTCGCCATAAACAACGGTTTGCTCCGTTTGTAAATCGAGTTCGAATCTGTGGAGCGGAGATTGAACTTGATAAAGTCCGAAAATATCCTGGATCACTTGATCAACCGCAACATTTTCTACCTCATACGTCTGTCTCCCGGATTCCATGCGTTGCAAATCCAAGAAATCGTTGATTAGCGCAGTCAGGCGGGTCGCTTCTTGATAAATGGTCGCTAAGTAGCGCTGTTGACGCTCGGGCTTGAGCTCCTTCTTTAACAGCAGCTCCGCAAAACCGAGCACACTGGCGAGAGGGGTACGCAGCTCATGACTGACCGTACTGACGAATTCCGATTTCATTTGGTCGATCTCGTATTCCTTCGTGAAGTCACGGTAAACGAGCAAGGTACTCCATTTCTCCTGATTCCGGAACAGAGGCTCTGCATAGAGCTGAATATAACGTACTTGCGGTCCTGTCATCTGAAACACAATACTGCCTGAAGGAATGGCACCTTCGTCTAAAACGACAGCCCTGACATACTGAATCAGCCGATCAGGCTCTGAGGTTCGACTTTGCAGATGGGAGACGAACTGTTCGAAGTCAAATCCTTGCGAAGCGAGCTGGTTGTCGTAGGTCAATAGTTCACAGAAATTCCGGTTTACTTGCAGGGTTTCTCCATGAAGGTCGATGAGCTGAATGCCTTCTTGTACAGAATCGAGCATGTCCTGAGTCATTTTGCGCTGTCGCTCCGTCTCTTCAAACATCGCGAGCTTATCGAAAGCCAAGGAAATCTGCTTGGCGATTCCGATGATGACTTGTAGCTCCTGATTCGTGAATTTTCGACCGATACGGGATAGGATGATACATGCGACGATTGTCTGCTGGGCATCTAATACTGGGAGGTAAAGCTCACATGTTTGTGACATTTCCTCTGTGTAGCCGCGCTCAGCGTCAGTGCTTTCACGCATCAGGACATATGGCAGGCCCGTTTCCCTGATTCGCACGAATGGACCATCATCCAATCCTTTGCGCAATTGCTCCAGCCCGTTCTGGGAAACGCCAAAGCTAGCTGCGTCCCTGTCCGTGTTCAACATGACGATGACACCTTTATCGGCATCCATGACCTCAGTTATATTGCGAATGATACTAGACAGCAGCTCGCTTTTATCCAACGTATTCGCCAATGAGAGGATGAAACGGTTTTTCTTTTCCAAATACCGTTCGTTTTCCTCCATCTTGCCCAATGCTTCTTGCAGCTCTTCCTGCTGCATCATCAGTTCATCCTGCTGGGCTTGCAGCTCTTCGTTTTGCGCCATGAGAACTTCTTCTTTCGCTTGAATTTGCCTGATCAAATAGTCGAGGGAGCGGGAGAGCCTGCCGATTTCGTCAATCCTGTTCAAATCCTGCAAAAGAGGTGTACCGCCATTAGCGAACTGTTCAGCATTTTGGGATAGACGAACCAACGGCCTGCCGATATCCCGCGTAGTTTGAATGGTGACTACTATCATGATCACCAGCACCATCAGCGAGTACACGAGAAACCAGGTGCTTAGCTGTGACAACTCTTCGAACAGGAGTTGGTTTTTCGTATATAAAAGCTGATCGTGCTCTTCCTGATACCGCCCGGCGTATTTAAGCAGGTTGTTCACTTCCTGATTTACGCCACTGGCCGAAGCTTTTCGCAGGGATTCAAAGTCTCCGGTCTTTGCATAGCTCGAAAAAGTAGGAAAAACATTAGCGAAAAAGTTCGTGAAGAAAGACTCGATCGAAGCGACAAGCGCTTTCTCCTCATCATTGAGCGGAAGCTTCTTAAATTCATCCAGCGCTTGTTCCAGCTTCTTTTTTTCAAGAAATAGCTCATTGTATTCAGATGGGCTCAAAAAAGCGTAATAACCCCTTGCGCGAAAAAAGATCTGGTTCGTGTGCTCAGCGATCTCTGCGACCAAATTTTGTTTTTCCTTGGTATTGTATATCGCCGTCTGATATTGGTTTAATGCGTTGCTATTCAAATCTTGAACGATGCCAGCGCCCGCAATCAGAAGTGACAGAAAAAAAAGCATCATCGCCATGAAGCGACGTGTGATGCTTTTTCTGATAAACGCCAAGAACCCCGTCATGCGAGCATTTCCTCCACTTTCCGGACAAGATCCATCGGGCTAAAGGGCTTCGGCATGAAGTCATCAGCACCAGCTGCACGCATTTTCTCCTGTTCGGCATGTTGACTTTTTGCCGAGAGGATCAGGACCTTGATTGCCTTTTTATCGTCCATCTGTTTGAGCTGCTGCAATACTTCAAAGCCTGTCAGCTTTGGCATCATATAATCTAAAATAATCAGGTCGTACTCATTTTGACCGATTTTTTGCAGGGCTTCCTCTCCATCGCAAGCTATATCGAGCTCGTGTCCCTCATCTTCGAGCGTGTCGCCAATCAACATGCGCAACACGGCTTCGTCTTCAGCCAGCATAATCGTTGCCATCTTGCTACCTCCTTACAACATTCGCTTAACCAGTCGCTTGATGCGAGCCTCCAGTTCACGTGTACGAAATGGTTTAGTCATATAGTCGTCAGCACCGAGCTGAAGGGCACGGACTATGTCTTGCTCTTCAGTACGGCCTGTTAGCATTATCACCGTATATTTCTTGGCATTCGGCAAATTCCGGATTTTCTGGAGAACCTCGAGGCCATCCATCTGAGGCATCATCCCGTCTAAAATGACGAGATAAGGCTCTTGTCCCTGATGCCAAGTAGAGTCAAAGAAAGCAGCTCCTTCTTCGAAAGTCTGGATGTCGACGTGCATCCAACCGTCAAAACTGGTTTGGATGGCATCGGCAAGCATCACGCGAATCATCGGATCGTCATCGATAATGGCGACCTTCAGTTTTACTTTAGGGGAGTCATGCGTCTCAGTGATTTGAGCGGTTTCAATCCGGCGCCGCCCCGCGTTTTTGGCCGCATACAAAGCAGTGTCAGCAGCTTCTACCCAATACGTATGCGGTTTATGAGGATCATCTATTTGTACGATCCCACCGGAAAAGCTCAAAGAAAACGTTCCTTCAGGAGCATCGAACGTAAGGGAACAAAAAGCAGAGAGTATCTGCTCCAGGCGCATCTTTCCTGTCTGTACAGTCGTACGTGGCATCAGCAGGATAAATTCCTCTCCGCCGTAACGGAATAATACATCATGTTTTTCCGCGCTCTGCCCGATGAAAGCAGCAAAACGAGTCAGTACCTCGTCGCCGATCAGATGACCGTATGTATCATTGACCCCTTTGAAAAAATCGATATCTAAAAATGCCAGAGAGAAGGGGGTGTTGGTTCGCTGGGCATCAGAAAGAAGCCGTTGGTACGTATCAACAAAAGAATTCCGATTGTTGACACCCGTAAGCTCGTCCAAAAACAAGATGCTGTTCATCCAGCGCTTCCGGCGAAGCTGGCGCTCGAGGCGTACGACCAGCTCTTCCATATCAAGCGGTTTGCTCATGACGTCATCCGCGCCCAAACGATAGGCATTCAGACGGGTCTCCCGTTCGCAATCGATGCTGATAATGGTCGTAGGCACGTATTGCTTCTTAATTTTTTCGCTAATCGTCTGCATCACTTGGAAGCCGCCTGTTTCCGGGATGTTCAAATCCAGAATGAAGCAGTCAGGATTCATGTCGTGAAAATAGTCGAGAGCCTTATGAGGATAGACTGTTGCGATGACAGACCAATTGCGGTTTTCTAAATATTCCTTTAGATACATAAGCAGGGTGACGTCATCATCCAAGATGAGGACCAAAGGCTGTTGCTCACAAGGGGATTCCCGTTGGAGAGTGGGGTTCTCGATAAAAACTTCCTGTTCCGGGCGTTGTTCGTAGCACAAGCTGATTAACTCTTGCAAAAACAATCGCCATTCACCGAGCGACCAATCCTTGGCAGGCATGTCATCCATTCGATCCAGAAGGAGCTCGGACAGATCAGACAAGTCGGTCAAGCCAATTGTCCCGGATGTCCCTTTCAGTGAATGAAGAAAGCGATATAACTCATCATGAGCGACGGGAGACTTCTGGGCATACCATGTCTCAATCTGTTTGTGGATATTCGTAAGAAGTGTATCTCTGTACTTGATCATGAAGTATCGCCTCCCTGTGTTGGGATGGCGCAAGCAGTCGGATCGCTTGCGCCAATTTGATCAAAACGTCTACGATTTGGTATGGTACATGTAGCAGGGAGGAGGAAGGGCTTATTGTTGCAGGGAAAATCCTTCTTCAATCAGATACTGCTCCGCTTCTACGTACGATTCAAAGGAAGCTTCGAGGTTCATCCCGTGGTATACGTTCCACAGCGAGTCTTCCTGTTGCAGCAAGAGCGTGCGGTTTTGCTTGTCGACCCATGTTTGCTCCAATTGTTCAGCTGCACTAGTAGCTTTTGGAGCTGGTTCACGTTTCACAGAGAGGGATTGGATCGAAGCCTCGACTACCTTGCGCAGCTCGTCCGCCGAGAAATCACGGATGTTGACATATCCCTTGTCGTCTTTTTGGTAGCCCTTCAAAAACGCGGCAAAGACAAAACCGTTGCCGTTCGGATGCAGATGATAAACCACTGTCTTTTTGTCATGAAGGCTTTCCTCATAATGAAAATTAACCCGTTTCAGGGAGACGTCATTCCGAGTCAGTTGTGGAAAAGATTCAATAATCGCTAGTTTTTCTTCAAAAGTAAGCATGGATTCCTCCGGTGAGATGGATTTGTTTGTCGATTATATCATAGGTGGGACATAGAACGAAAAAAGGAGAAGGGAAAAATGAACGGAAAAAATCGAAAAGACATCGCAGCGGGTCTTGAAGTCGAGATTGTATTGAAACAGGACCAACGCACTGGCAAACACACCCGTGGGATCGTCAAGGACATCCTGACGAACTCCAGTACCCATCCACATGGAATCAAGGTTCGTTTGACGGATGGACAAGTGGGGAGAGTGCAAGCGATCATCAAAAAAGGGGAGTAATCTTCTTTACGGAAAAACGGACAGGCCACATGAGGCAACTGTCCGTTTTTTTTCATGAACGGTTCCGGTTTTGCAAATGCTCGATAGCTGGTACGGCGAAGCAAGCCAGATTCGACGGAAGTGCATCGAGCGAATACCAGCGCATGTCTCCAATCGCTCCGCCTTCCTCTAAATTGCGTGCTTCTCCACTCAGGATCGTGACCTCGTAAATGACCGAAACCCAATGCTCGGCACTTTCAGGGCGGATGGTTTCTGCGGTGCACAGCAGGGCCTTTACCTTGACATCGAGATTGACTTCTTCTTTGATTTCGCGGATGACACTTGTCTCCAGTTGTTCATAGGGATCAACTTTTCCCCCGGGAATGCTCCACATATTCTTCTCTGGATCTCTGTTTCGTAAAACCAGCAAAATTTCATTTTTGTCGTTTAGGATGACAGCTCCTACGCCCAATCTTGGTATAGCAATAGTAGTCGACATGGCTTCTCCTTTGATAGGCAGATTCATTTCTTCCATTATAGCAAGGTCCAATCGTAAGCAGGACATGAAAAGAAACCGCCTGAAGAGACGGTTTCGAGAGTTCAGCAAAACGCTACCTGTAAGAGTCATGGGTAGGGGCGAAGACATCCTCCGTTGATTCCCGTACCAAAATAAATGGCTCAATATTTCCTAATCCATGCAAGCATGTATTGTGATGGGCGATAATCTGTTCCGCAGATAGCACTTTACTGTCCGACGTAGAGTGCCCGTCCTTGACGAGTGTTACATCATAGCCAAGTGTAGTCGCTTTGCGGCAGGCGCTGTCGATACAATACTCGGTTTTGCACCCCATGATGACGAGATGGTTAATTCCGAGTGCTTGTAGCTTTTCGTGCAGGTCTGTTCCGTGAAACGAGTCTGTCGCTAGTTTTTGAACCACTGTTTCTGATGGCAGAGGGGCGATCTCAGGGTGTATGGCAAAGTCGTCTGAACCGACTTCTCCGACATCCGCATCCTGAACGTACAGCACAGGGATATCCTTGCTATAGGCATCTTCTCTTACTTTTTTCAATGTTTGGACAAGTGTAGACGGCTGAAAAACAGGACCAAATTGCCCTTCGATAATACCTACCTGCGCATCAATAATCAGTAGAGCGGTTTTTCGAATCAATCCATTTCCTCCTAAGTGAAAGGGGGTTAGCGTTGGTGTTCCCCTTTTTGGTTGTTTGGTACACGCACAGCTTTATAAGAACGTTGATTCATGTCCTTTTTCATAACTGACCACTCCTTTCATCATAGAAGAGCGTGAATTCACTCTGGATAATTGTACCACAAAAAGACTCATTCCAGATGTAAGGAACGAGTCTTTTTCGATTGCGAGCTTCTTATGATTCATTTTCCTTTTTCGGTACAAACTGAAAGATATCATGAGATTCGAAGGAGTCGATCAAACGGGACAGCCACAGATAATACTCCAACCCATTTTCAATGCGCTTGATACTGAGATCCACACGCTCGCTGACTTCTTCCGTAAGCTCTTCTGATTGCTGGAGAGCGCGAAGCTCAAGGAGCGACTTTTTCAAGGCATGAACATTATGTTCGCAGGCGTGTCGCCACTTCACGGAAAAGAGGTCGATGAAGTTCTGGTACCAGTCCAGATTGACCTCGTAATGATCCTTCCGTGTCCCTTTTTTCCATATCTTTTCTACCATATTTAAGTCCATCAATGTGCGGACGCCGGTGCTCATGCTGGTTTTGCTCATGCCCAGTGCTTCGCCCATCTCATCGAGTGTCATTGATTTGTCCTGAAAGAGCAATGTGCCATATAGCAGTCCCGTTGACATGGTAATTCCATACAGGTCCATGTTGCGAGCGAGCGTTTCAATCACGCGTTCCTGAGCTTTTTCGAGGATTTTTTCCTGATTGGTATCCATTTTGAAAAAAGCAGCTCCTCTAGTCTTAGTAACCTGACTAGAATTGTACGTCTCCAAAAGAAAAAAGTAAATGGAGATGTTGTACAGTATATACGTGATAAACTGAGAATACAGGAAGTAAAGTACGTAAAGTTTTTTCTGAACGCTGAAAATGACGGATTATCATTCCTCACCCAGTTTGAGGTAAAAAAATTCGCTGGTTACAATTGTAAGGGTAAAGAACAGTCCGGATGCCGGGCGTAATAGTTGGAGGTGACCATATGCCCAAGATCAAAGTAGAGAATTTGACCAAAATCTTTGGACGCCAACCCCAACGCGCATTGTCCCAGGTGAAGCAGGGGAAGACCAAGCAAGAAATCTTGAAGGAAACGGGTCTTACCCTTGGGGTGAATCAAGCGAGTTTTGAGGTGCATGCAGGCGAAATTTTCGTCATCATGGGGCTTTCGGGAAGCGGGAAGTCGACCCTGGTTCGGTTGTTGAACCGGTTGATTGAACCAACAGAAGGCAAAATCCTGATTGACGGTACGGATATCGTCAGTATGAACACTGAGCAGTTACAGGATGTAAGAAGAAAGAAGCTAGGCATGGTATTTCAAAAGTTTGCCTTGTTCCCTCACAGGACAGTGCTTGAAAATGCGGAGTACGGTCTGGAGATTCAAGGGATGCCAAAGGCCGAGCGTGAGGCAAAAGCGAAAAAGTCACTCGCACTCGTCGGACTCGGCGGTTGGGAAGCGAGCTACCCGGATCAGTTGAGTGGCGGGATGCAGCAACGTGTGGGTTTGGCCCGTGCACTCGCGAATGAACCCGATGTACTGTTAATGGATGAGGCATTCAGTGCCTTGGACCCGTTGATTCGCAAGGACATGCAGGATGAGCTGTTGGAGCTCCAGAGCACCATGCAGAAGACCATTATTTTCATTACGCATGATTTGGACGAAGCATTGAAGATCGGGGATCGAATCGCTTTGATGAAAGACGGTGCGATCGTGCAGATCGGCTCACCGGAAGAAATCATGACCAATCCAGCAAACGAATACGTAGAACGCTTCGTAGAGGATGTGGATCGTTCCAAGGTGTTGTCCGCCGAAAAAGTCATGAAGCGGGCAGAGACGATCACACTGGACAGAGGGCCTCGGGTCGCACTGCAAATGATGCGTGAGCGCGGTGTCTCCAGTTTGTACGTGGTGGATAAGCGAAAAACATTGCTGGGTGTGCTGACGGCAGACGCAGTAAACGGAGCTAAGGAAGCGGGACAGTCGCTGGAATCCGTGCTTCGAACGGAGGTACCGACTGTCGGACCGCAGACGCTTCTCAATGAAATGTTTGACCTTGTCGCGTTTTCGGATATTCCTGTGGCGGTTACAGGGGAACAAAATCGTCTCCTGGGCGTGATTGTAAAAGGAGCTGTCTTGGGTGGATTGGCAGGAAAAGTAAATCAACAAGTTCCAGAGCCAACGAATGAAGAGGGGCAGGTGAATCCATCATGAGTCAAAACCAACTTTTTCCGAAGCTGCCGCTCGACAGTTGGGTAGAAACGATTGTAGATGGACTGGAAGACAATTTGGGCTTCTTGTTTGACTTCATATCAGCTGGAATCGGTGGAACCGTTGACTTATTTTCTTGGATTTTAACAGGAATCCCGTTTTGGGCCCTGATCATTTTGTTTACGCTGCTGGCGTATCGCGCTGGCAAAGTGGCAATTGCTCTTTTTACTTTCATTGGACTTCTTCTGATTCAGAATCTGGGTTATTGGGAGCACTCAATGGAAACACTCGCGTTGGTATTGACGGCAGGGTTAATCTCGGTCATTATCGGGATTCCCGTCGGTATCTGGTGCGCGAAGAGCGAGTCCGTACAAAAGGTCGTCACACCGCTGCTTGATTTCATGCAGACGATGCCGGCGTTTGTCTATTTGATTCCTGCCATCTTTTTCTTCGGACTCGGTAAAGTACCAGGGGTTATCGCTTCTGTCATTTTTGCGATGCCACCGACGATTCGTCTGACCAACTTGGGAATTCGTCAAGTTCCTGCCGATTTGATCGAGGCTTCTGAAGCGTTCGGTTCTACCTACTGGCAAAAGCTGACGAAGGTACAGCTGCCGATTGCCAAGACGACAATGATGGCCGGGATTAACCAAAGCATTATGCTCGCGCTGTCCATGGTCGTGATTGCCTCCATGATTGGGGCGAAAGGCTTGGGTGCGGACGTTTATCGTGCCGTAACACAGATCAAGATCGGTGAAGGTTTTGAGGCAGGTCTGGCCATCGTTATTTTGGCGATTCTGCTGGATCGTCTCACGCAAAGTGTTGGAAAGAGAAAAAACGCGTAGGAGGGGTTTTCATGAAAATGAAAAAAGGCACCTTGAAAGGGCTGGCAGTCGCACTTGGGCTCAGTATGGTGATGGCAGGATGTTCAAGCGCAGGAACACCGCAGGGAAATCAGCCTGCCGAGGGCAATACGGGTACGTCTGCACCGAATAGCGTTGGAGCACAAGTGGATCATAAAATTATCGGGATCGATCCTGGTGCTGGTCTGATGAAAGCGACGGAAAAAGCCATGAAAGACTACGATCTGAAAGATTGGGAACTGGTGGAGGGCTCCAGTGCAGCGATGACGGCAGCACTGACACAAGCCTACAAAGAGAAAAAACCGATTATCGTGACAGGCTGGACACCTCACTGGATGTTCTCCAAGTTCGAGATGAAGTACCTCGAAGATCCGAAAGGCACCTTCGGTAAGGATGAACAGATTCATACCATCGTGCGCAAAGGACTGAAAGAGGAGCACCCAAGTGCGTATGCATTCCTCGACAAGTTTTCATGGGCACCTGCGGACATGGAAAAAGTGATGCTTGATATCCAGAGCGGCAAAAAGCCGGAAGAGGCAGCAGCCGAATGGGTGAAAAACAATGAAGCTACCGTCAACAAATGGGTAGAAGGCATTCAGCCAGCAGAAGGCAAAAAATTGACGCTCGCCTATGTCGCGTGGGATTCTGAGATTGCCAGCACGAATGTAGTGAAAACGGTTCTGGAGCAAAAGCTGAAGTACCAGGTAGAAATGAGCCAAGTAGAAGCTGGTCCAATGTGGGTCGGTGTATCGAACGGTGATGTGGACGGAATGGTAGCGGCTTGGCTGCCAACGACGCACGCAGACTACATGGAAAAGCTGGGGAAAGACGTAGAGGATCTCGGTCCGAATCTGCAAGGAACCAAGCTGGGCTTGGCTGTTCCAACCTACATGGAGATCAACTCCATTGAAGATTTGAAGAAGTAACAGACTCAATACAGAAGGCACCGCACACGATGGGGCGGTGCCTTTTTCGTTGTGTTATGGTATTGGGTTGCTTTCCATGACAGCGGGCCAAGTGTTCTGTTTGTCCAGCGTTGCAGGCTCCGGTGCAAATACCCGCAAAACGAGATTGAACTCACCTTTTGGGAGAGGGAGCCAGTTGCCTTCCTTGCCTTTGGGCGGTTGCTGTTGCAAAAACAAATCAAGGGAGCCATCCGGATTGTATGCAAGCGTTCCTGTATTGCTGCGAACTGATGCCCGATCTGCCGCTGTTTTGGCTAAAAACAACTGGTTGTCATAGACGTTGATCGACCAGAAAGCAGACGTCTTGGGAAGCTCTTCCTTTGTAAAATGCAGCCTATAGCTTTTGACTCCCGTAAGAGGTTTTCCTGATCCATCTGTCAATGCACGATAATAGGCTTCTTCGCTCGGAACATTGGCCCCAATACCGGAATAGGCGATAAAGGAACGGGCGAGAAACTGGTTTCCATATGTGCCGATGGGGGAAAAGGAGCCCCATCCATTACGGAAGGTCGCGTAGCCGGGAAAGCCATTTTGCACGATGGACGGGGCATCCTGCAAGGCACGCTGTAGGCCCGCAAGCTTTGCTGGACCGAGCGCGGAAGGATCAAATCCTTTTTGGACATCGATCCCAGCTTGAGCGAATTGATCGAGCAAGACGCGATCACATTCGGGCGGAGGATTGCTCTGAATCCATTTCGTCATGAGTTGAAAAAAGGAAAGGGACGACAATACATCTGGGGGAAGCGCTTCAGGAGCATGTGCCGTTTGCAATTTTGGGTGGACAGGGGCAATTGCAATTTGTTTTTCGAACGAGACTGCCTGAGGTAAATCAGCCTCGCCTTTTACCTCGACACGGCCAATGAGCCAGACGGTATTCGTAGGGGCGTAGATCACAGGGATATGGGCAGGGGTAGGCCCTTTCCATTGTGGGCTTGCAATGATATATTGTCCGGCCTGCTGCTTGGTGGAACGATTGGAGACATTGCGAAACGTATTCGTGTACGCATCCAGCATTTGCACGGTATAGTAGCGGTTTTGCGGATTGGCGGGGACAGTCAAGTGGACGGGCGTCTCCGACAAATCCAGCCATGCGCTCATATACAATGTATCGGAGTTCGGCGTCACGATATCCCGATAAGCAGGGGAAGCGAGTGTGTCCGCATAATAAAACTGGTTGATCGGCGCCCGATTTTTGACCATCGCCTCCATCGTTATGGCAGACATCACTAAGGGATAGCCGTAGATATATGCTTGAATACCGAGCGAGTAGGCAAGCTGCTCCTGCGATTGAAGAAACGGCTTCGATTGGAGGAGAGGTAAGTGTTGGACAGATGGAGCGTTTGCTGTCTCTTTTGCAGAGGACAGGCCGGACAGGTGAAGCGTCATGCAAAGCAGGGAAACGATCAGTGTCAGGCGCTTTTTCAATAATGGAAGCATAAAGCCCCTCCTCATTACCAGAAATGGGGTTCGCACTGGTAGTTTTCTGCATAGGAAAGGGGCTTTATGCGGGGGAGACTGGAATATTTTATTCTCAATGCGGCTCCACAGAAATTTCAGGGGCCTTCCACTCTGGGCAGGTTGCGTACAATTTCGATGCACTCTGTAGCAATTCCCTATCACGCCATCGTTTGCAGACACACTGAATGCCAATAGGAAGACCTTGCTCATCAAAACCGATCGGCATTGTCACGACCGGACTTCCTGTGACATTAAACAGATTCGTATAAAAAGTCGTAGCTGCCCAGTAGTTTTGCGGGTTCTCGTCTACATACAGCGGCTTGGTATATATCGGCTTGTAGCCCCACATTCTCGATTTTGCCATATGAGGAAAGGCTGTCGTGCAGCTGACTGGGCACAAGAACAAGTCACAGCCGGCCATGAATTGCTCGAAGTTGCGAATGAGCTGCTCCCGAATGGTTAAGACACGCATGTAGTTTTTGAACGTCAGCGGAATGAGCATGGTAGCCGTGGGAACCTGACGATAGATCGGCATGGTGAGGAGATGAGCCAATCCTCTCATAAGGGTAGGCGTCGTGGAGTTTAACTCCGCGTCGATGATTTTTCCCCATGTTTCCCAAGTCTTGCGTACATCTAAAGGCGGTGCCGTCACTTGTTCTACGCGCATGCCTTGTTGCTCCAGTATTTTGACAAAGCGCCGCAACTGATCGCGAATGGCTCGACTCGTCGGGTAGCCGGGCAGCTCCTCTATCCAGCGAATGTGCAGGGGCTGATCGTTAAGAGGAGGGGGCAAGACTTGTGGACCATGAGGCAAGCCAGCGTTGCCGTTTCCACCACTAATGATGGAAAACGCCACTTCCAAGTCTTCGATCGAACGGGCTAAAGGGCCATAGCAGGCCATATGACGAGACGAGGTATAATCAGACATTCCTTCAAAGCCGGGCATGTGTCCTGTTGACGGAACAGCTCCTTCAGTTGGCTTCAAGCTGAACACACCACAATAATGAGCGGGAACACGCAACGATCCCCCGATGTCACTCCCGATATCCAAATAAGAAAGTCCTGCGGCAACTGCAGCTGCCGAGCCTCCGCTGCTGCCTCCCGAAGTCCTTTCCTGATTCCACGGATTATTTGTCCTACCGTAAATATCGTTGTCTGTTTGGAGATCCATGAGCAGGGTAGAGACATTTGTTTTGCCAATCAAAACGGCTCCTGCCTGCTTCAGTCTGCGGACGATGGCTGCGTCATGCTGCGGAATGTAGCCTTTTAGAGGGGGGAAGCCAGAAGTAGTGGGAAGTCCGGCTGTGGCAAAGGAATCCTTGATTGTGATCGGCACCCCGTGAAGGGGCCCCCGAATGTTGCCTTCCGCCATTTCTTTGTCCGCTTGCTTCGCGGATTCGAGAGCAGCCTGCTCGTCACAAGCGACGATAGCGTTCAGTTTGCCATTAAGCGAGGCGATTCTTCTAAAGGTATGCTGGGTAGCTTCTTTGGCGCTTATTTTCCGCTCGCGAATCCAAGTCCCCATCTCCGTTGCCGTCAAATAGGTCAGTTCTTTCATTCGATTCACTCCTTTTCACACGTCCAGCGTACGACAGGAAAACGAGGAAAACTTGATCGAAAATGCGAACCGCTACCGACTACTCTCGGGCTAGAACGGGTATATAAATGAAGCAAAGTGAATCCGGATGTTCATTTCCAAGAAATCGGTGGTCGTAATATTCAAAATCATATCGGGCATAAAGCTGGTCGGATGCGGATGCGTGTGCCATCCAGCTCCCGTATATGTATTGATACGTCAGCTTGAGATTTTGCACGGATCCTTTGTGAGGGAAGACGAGATAACCAGATGGAGGCAGCGCGAGCGATTCCAATCCGTCTGTCCCAATATGCTCGTCAGTGTGTATGCCAGCAAAATAGGCAAAGCTCAACGAAAGCCCGAAAGCATCCGGGTAGCGAAGGACCCCGTAACGCTTCTGGTTATTCTGCATGGCGATTTTCTGCCCCAGTCGTTTCCAGCAATGGACAATATCTATTGTCGAACGGGTAGCGGAGGAGTAGCCTACCAGGTTAAGTTCTTCGTGGGCAGGGACATAGACGGGCTCAATCGATTGCAGCTGAATATTTTCCAAATAAGGTAGCTCGATACGCTCCAGCATGGTGTACCGCGGCATTTTTCCTGATCGGCGAAGTGCAGAAGGAGGCAGACCAAAGCGTTTCGTAAAGGCGCGAGTAAAGGCTTCGTGGGAATCAAAGCCATATGTAAAGGCGACTTCTGTCACGCTCTTTTGTTCGAGCGACAGCACTTTGGCAGCCTCGGTCAAGCGCCTCTTCGAAATGTACTGGCCGACAGTTTCTCCTGTCACGTGAAAAAACAAGCGTTGAAAATGGTACTTGGAATATCCGGCTGCTGCTGCCACTTCATCGAGTGTGACTTTTTCCGTTAACTGCTTCTCGATAAACGAGAGCGCATATGTTATTTGCTCCATATAGTTCATGACGTCACCTGAAAAAGGAAATAAGATCTTTTTTAGGATACCATATGCCCTGGTTTGAATTTTTGTAAAAAAGCCAGAATGCCAAAGAATAGGGAGAGAATACAATGAAGTAGGACAACATTTCTGGAGGTAGCCGTGGAGCAGCATTTGGATCTTTTTTTGATGAAATATGGATATGTCGGTATCTTTTTTTCGCTCACACTCGGTGTTATAGGGCTCCCCATACCCGATGAGGTACTAATGACGTACGCTGGCTATGCGGTTTCCCGCGGTGTTTTGTACATGCCGTTTACGGTGCTGAGTGCCTTTTTGGGAGCGGCAATAGGGATAACGATCAGCTATGCCATCGCGTGGAAGTGGGGGCTGCCGTTGCTTATGAAGGTTGGACCGTACTTGCATATTACGCCGAAAAAAATAGAGTCAACCCAAAAGCTGTTTGCTAAGTACGGTCCTTACCTGTTGCTCATCGGCTATTTTTTGCCTGGCGTCCGTCATATTACCGCCTATTTGGCAGGTGTCTCTACGATGGGGTTTCGACGATTCGCTTTTTTTGCTTACGCGGGTGCATTTCTTTGGAGTGTCACTTTTTTACTGTTGGGACAGACGCTTGAGAAAGAGTGGCTCAAAGTCGTCGTTTATATACGTCATTACGGCATCACATTTTTGCTAATCGGTTCGGCGATTGGAATCATGGTTTATATTTGGATGAGGTACAGGCGTGACACCAGGACATAGGGAACAAGCATTAGTTCCTGCTGATTGCCATGCTATCTTTTACCAAGCGGACAAATTCGAGCTGTTCCTCTCCGGTGGCTGTGGCTTCCGCCAGTTTGAGTACATCGGCAAGGGAGCTTCTTTCGGCATACGGACTCTCCCGCAATATTTCCCCGTATTCTGCTACAGCAGCAAGGAACGCTACTCCAGGAGACAAGGCATTTTGCACCTTTACGGGTTCGGAGATTTCCTCTACTTTTTGGGAAGAGGTATTATGATAGCGCACGCGAACCGTCCCGAGATCTGAATGGGCAGGGGAAGCGAGCTTCACTTCATAAAGAGCGGTCACACTATGGCCTGCGCCAATCTCGCCCGCATCTGTCTTGTCGTTGCGAAAATCTTTGTCGCGGACATCGCGGTTCTCATAACCGATCAAGCGATACGAGTCTACCTTTTTAGGATCGAATTCTACTTGGATTTTTACGTCACGAGCGATCGTTTGGAGGGTGCCCGTCAATGATTCCGTAAAAATGCGGCGCGCCTCGGAAAACGTATCGATGTAGGCGTAGTTGCCTTCTCCCTTATTCGCTAATTGCTCCATCAGGACATCATTGTAATTCCCCATTCCAAAGCCAAAGGTGCTCAAGTAAATGTCTTTTCGCGCATAGTCCTCAATCGAACGCAAAATGCCCTCGGCTCCTGTTTCTCCTACATTGGCGACCCCGTCTGAGCATAAAATCACCCTGTTAATGGCATTAGGCTTGAAGGAACGGGCCGCCATTTCATAACCGAGCACCAGTCCTTCTTCCGCATTGGTGGAGCCTTCGGGTTGCAGATCATCGATGGCTGATAAAATCGCCTGTTTGTCTTCGGCAGAGGTTGAGGGCAAAAGAACGCGTCCCTCTGATCCGTAGACAACGATTCCTACTGAGTCAGTAGGTTGGAGTTGATCGACAAGAACATGTAGGCTTTTTTTCACCAGCTCTAATCGGTTCTCCCGATTCATAGAGCCAGATACGTCAATGACAAAAACGAGATTAGCGGGCTTCCGCTCTTCTGCGCGTAATTCCTTTCCTTTGATCCCGATTCGCACTACTTGAAGATTTTTTTGAAAGGGAGAGGGGCCACTGTCGGCCTGAATCGCAAATGTCTGATCGGTTGGCGCGGGATACGAAGTAGGGAAGAAGTTGATGAATTCCTCCACCCGAACGGCTTCTGCTGGCGGGAGAGTCCCGTCTTTAATAAAATTGCGCATTATGGTGTAAGAGGCGGTGTCCACATCAGCGGCAAAAGTAGACAGAGGGTCCTTCGCCGCAGAGACAAATTGGTTGGTGCCGTAATCTTTGAAGTACATGTCATTGGGGAGGGGATCGACCGATTTTTTTAGCGCGTAATCAGCTAGTTGGCTGGGAGGACTTGGACTGGAGGCTACCTGATTGCTTTGACCCTGCTCTGCTGCTGGTTTGTTTTCGCTTTCGCTTCTAGATACGAACTGTACGCTCGAGCTGCATCCGATCAGGGATGCAACCAATATGGTGATGGCACTGGTTTTCACGATTTTTCTCATCTTTTGTTATTCCCCCTTTGCCTATGTGACGTGGTAAAAAAAGGAATGTTACATAAGAGGAGAAGTAGGCTTGTCCGAAGTAAGAGCTTCACTCGCAACGACAGCCAGGATCGAGTCGTAGCTGTGCTCCGAGTGGCGAGATGGATTATGTTTGGTTTAGTCGGCAATCTTCACTAAAGTGAGGAAGCCGGTCACCGTCGTCGTTCCGTCTGCGAAGCTTTGCAAAAACTGGTCTGCGATACCTCCCGTACGGAATATGTCTACGATGTCTCCTGCTGCTAATCGTGTGAAAGAGGTAACCATGCCGAATGCATTTCCATCCACTGCACTATCCGCACTGCTTGAAGTTCCAGCAGAACCCGTAATATTGGTGCCATTCCTCCTGATAATGAATGACACTTCACTCTCCTGTGCAGCAGTAACACGATAGCTGATGAGATAGATGCCGCTTGCAGGTACGGTCACTTGTCCGCCAGCGAGTAAAAAGCCAAGTGAATTGTCTGCATTCGACACATTAAGCGGGACGATCGTATTTGGCGAAATATCGATAGCGGAGGATAGCCAGAAGTTACCGAAAACACTGGAAACAGTACCTGTTGCTCCTGTTATACCCGTGGCTCCTGTAGCTCCCGTAACGCCAATAGCACCAGTAGCACCCGTTCCCCCTGGTAGACCAGTGGCTCCCGTTGGTCCTGTGAGACTATCGATAAACGATGCTGTTAATACGGAATTCAGCTTGTTGTTCAGCAGAATGTCTTTCTTTGTGATCTCTCTGAGCGTATTTACTACGCTAGAATTCACGTTTAGCAAATCACTAATGGTTGCAGGGGGACCTGTTAATCCTGGAAGCGTACCAAGGACATATTGAAGCTTTTCTGCCTCTGCGTTAATGATATGACTTAACCCAAGCTCTTCCAATGCGATCGATGCGAGTAGCAAGTTTACGACTTGGCTTTGGGTAATGGTGAACAGCGGCGTAATGTTGGGGATATTTGCTTGTGACAAATGAAACGTCCTCCTTTATTTATGTCTTTTCATCCTATTCCGGTACCGTGCAGAAGGGGCTTGGTCGGTTGCTCTTTATTCAATCTTCTTGTAATATTAGGAAATATTTGTGGTGTGACGGTCGCTCTAGTCAATGGAAATCAATCATGAAAAGAGGTAGATTGCTGCAAAAATCAATCAAACAAGAGAGGTTATGAAATGAATCTAGGCATTCAAGTAACGCAAAATCAACTGATGGATGTGCTGCTAAACGTTGCAGTAGCTCGTCCAGTATTTATTTGGGGCGCACCAGGAATCGGCAAGTCGTCTCTCGTCGAGGCGTTTGCTGAGCAGGTGGGCCTGCCTTGCGTATCGTTATTGGGCAGTCAGCTCGCACCTGAGGATATTATCGGTGTTCCACAGATCGTAGATGGGAAAAGCAGATTTTGCCCACCTGCGCAAATTGCGCGAGAAGAACCGTACTGCTTGTTTCTTGACGAATTGAATGCATGCTCGCAAGAAGTGCAAAAGGCGTTTTACAGTCTGATTCATGAGCGGAGAATCGGGGATTACCATCTGCCAGAAGGGTCCATTGTGATTGGAGCAGGAAACCGCGCGCAGGACAGCGCGATTGTCAAACCGATGTCGTCTGCTCTGATCAACCGGATGTTCCATGTCCAATTGCTAGTTTCGTATGAACAATGGATGAATTGGGCGTACAGCAACGGAATCCATTCCTATGTGCTGCAATTTTTGGAGGTTCGCCCGGACTATTTGTGGTCGCAGCCACCAAAGAGCGAGGAGCCGTTTTCTACTCCGCGTTCCTGGCACATGCTCTCTGATGCCCTGAACGAATTTGGTGAGAACTTGACGACAGAGATGGTGGGGGTTCTGGCCTACGGATGCTTGACGCCGCAGCATGCGTCACAATTTCGGGCTTTTCACAAGAACATTCAAGGCAAATACCAGCTCAACCGTATTTTGGAGGGAGAGGCTTCATTCCCAACGGCTCCAGAGGATCGAGATGTACTGTATTTTCTGGCCGATTCTTTCCGTTCGCAGATCAAAAAAGAACTGCCAGCGGATAAAGCTTCTGTGGGGGAGCAGCATAAACGGTTTGCACACCGAGCGAAGGCTCTCTTAAAGGAGCTCGCTTCCATCTCTCTGGAAATGGCGCAGATGGTAGTAGCGCGGCACGAGGATGGCGACGGATTGCCAGACTGGTTCGTAGTGGAGGTAATTCGCGATTTACCACGATTGGCCATGGACAGGAAGGGCAAATAGCCAATGGCCAGAGGAGTTCAAAACGACCCGTCGACGCAAAACTACGAGCAGGCCGTCCATTTTTTGAGTCATCACCCGATGTTTGGTCCGCTGTCATCGCGAGCGCACTTTATTCGTTCTGAGCGAAGTATTTGCCCGGATAACGGCTGGGTAGTCGTGACCCGGGAAGGCAGCTTGTACGCGCATCCGAAGCGCAGAGGGGAAGTCGGGGAATGGATTTATGTTTTCGCACATGCGCTGCTGCATTTGGGCTTCGGACATTTTGTGGAAAAAGAGCAGCCGATTTTGTGGAATATCGCATGCGATTGTTATATTACGCGTTTTTTGAGAGACATGAAGCTGGGGAAGCCTCCTGCCGAAATGGCCTTTGAGCTGGATAAATCGGGAAAGAGTGAAGAAGAGCTGTATGAATGGTTCGTGGAGCATGGGGTGCCGGAGCATTTGAAGCTGTTTGGAACGGGCGGGGAAAAACAGGCAGATATGCTTTTCTCGGATAAATACGTTCGGTACACCTACAATCGAGACGTGAAGTGGGAGCGGCTCTTGGGGATCGGGCTGGCGCAAGCAGTGCAAAGTGCTGTCAGCGTAGCGGCCGGCTATTCCGATGCTCTCGGGAATGAAGAGAACCAGCTGTCCGAGGCACAAAAGGCCAAGCGCTGGTTCATCAATCATTATCCTTTACTGGCTTCCTTAGCGAGTCATTTCACGATTATCGAGGATTCGCAGATCTGTCAACGACTGCAAATCTCGGTGGCTGCTATCGATGTTACATCCAACGAAATCTTCATCAATCCTGCGGCGGGCTTGGATGAAGAGGAATGCAAATTCGTGATGGCACACGAGCTCTTGCACGCAGGACTTCGCCACCATGAGCGCTGCCAAGGTCGAGACCCGTATTACTGGAACGTCAGCTGCGATTACGTGATTAATCAATGGCTGATGGAGCTCGGTGTGGGACGATTTCCGCAAATTGGCGGACTGTACGATCCAGATTTGAAGGGTTTGTCGGCAGAGGCCATTTACGATCGAATCGTGACGGACATGCGTACGTATCGCAAGCTTTACACCTTACGAGGAATCGGCATGGGCGATATTCTGGATGGCGACGATCCGCGTTTTTGGGAAAAGGGTCCAGGAACGACGCTGGATGACTTTTATCGCAATGCGATGTCGCAAGGCTTGATCTACCACCAGGAGAGGGGACGAGGGCTTTTACCTGCGGGTTTGGTAGAAGAGATTCGCGCCTTGGGGCAACCGCCTATTCCGTGGGATGTTCAGCTCGCCCGTTGGTTTGACGAGCATTTCCCGCCGTTGGAAAAGAGTCGCACGTATGCAAGGGCAAGCCGCAGACAGTCCTCTACACCTGACATTGCCCGTCCAGCCTGGAGCTTTCGGGAAACGGATCAGCTGGCACGCACGTTTGGCGTCGTGATCGATACATCCGGCTCGATGGATACCAAGCTGCTCGGCAAAGCATTGGGGGCGATCGCGAGCTACAGTGAAGCGAGAGATGTTCCGTATGCGCGCGTGGTCTTTTGTGATGCGCAGGCGTATGATGCGGGCTACCTTTCTCCCGAGGACATTGCAGGTCGCGTCAAAGTAAAAGGACGCGGGGGAACGATTCTGCAGCCGGGCATTGACATGCTGGAGAAAGCAACCGACTTTCCGAAGGACGGACCGATTTTGATCATTACCGATGGGGAATGTGATCGGATTAAAGTAACTCGCAGTCATGCCATCATGCTGCCGAAGGGGAGTAACCTGCCGTTCGTGGCAAGAGGACCGGTATTTCGAATGGAATAGCAGGATTTGGGCTCCGTATCGTTGCGGAGCCTTTTTCACGATCTTTTTACAATGAAAGGGGAGGAAAAGCGATAAAATAACTTGTATGATGAAGCGGAAAGTGGAGAGGTGTACAGCTCAGTGAAGAATAATGTCCTAGAAGAAAACGGGCACCAAAAAGGTAGATGGGGGGCTGTGATTGAAGTTCTGCTTGTTTCTGCCAAGCTGGGTGTGACTTCATTCGGCGGTCCCATCGCGCATCTCGGTTACTTTCACAACGAATACATTCGACGTAGAAAATGGATGGATGAGCATAGCTACGCAGACTTGGTTGCGCTTTGTCAGTTCCTCCCTGGTCCCGCAAGCAGCCAGGTAGGAATCGGGATCGGAATCATGCGAGCCGGATTGTGGGGAGGGGTTGCTGCATGGATCGGCTTCACCCTGCCTTCGGTATTGGCGCTCCTGATATTTGCGTTCACTTTACAAGGAATGGGGGGTGGCAGTGCTCCTTGGATTCACGGTTTAAAATTAGTAGCTGTTGCGATTGTTGCCCATGCCGTATGGGGGATGGGACAAAAGCTCGCCCCGGATCGAACACGGGTGACGATGGCGATCATCGCTGCTGCCATCACGCTGTTGTGGCATTCTGCATGGAGTCAGGTGACAGTCATGATTCTAGCAGGAATAGCAGGATGGCTTTTCTTCCGGCAGCCAAAAGTTTCGGATTTCCCTGAATTTCGTGTGCCGATCAGTCGTGGACTAGCCATTGCGTGCTGGATGGTTTTCTTCGGATTATTGCTTGTGCTACCCATCCTCCGAGAGAGCACGGGCTTTTCCTTGCTAGCGCTGTTTGAAAGCTTTTACCGTGCGGGCTCACTTGTTTTTGGCGGGGGCCATGTTGTATTGCCTTTGCTTGAGCGGGAAGTGATCCCGACAGGCTGGCTAACCCAAGAAGCTTTTCTAACAGGCTACGGGGCTACACAAACAGTGCCGGGGCCATTATTTACGTTTGCTGCTTATCTGGGAGCAATGATTGCAGGAGGAATCGGTGCAGCAATAGCTACGATTGCGATATTTCTACCGGCCTTTTTACTCGTCATCGGCGCATTGCCGTTTTGGAATTCCTTGAGGAGAAATTCCAAAATCCAAGGAATGCTGGTAGGTGTGAATGCAGCAGTCGTCGGTATTTTACTCGCAGCCCTTTACGATCCGATTTGGACGAGTACAATTCTTGCTCCGTTGGATTTTATCGTAGCGGCTATTTTGTTTATCATGCTGGAGCACTGGAAGCTGCCGCCATGGCTGGTTGTGGTTACGGGGGCTTTGTACGGCCTGTTGCTGACTTAGACTGACGTCAGCTTTTTATAATATTGGAAGTTAAAAGTTTTAAAAGGTCTCAAACAAACCAATAAGGCTGGTGAGAAGAAAAAGCACAGAGCTCGTAGACCTTGACAACGCCTGCCCAGTCGGAACTTCAAAAAGGGGACCCGCTTGTCGAACACTTCTTCCTTGAGAAACTTCCGCCCGTAGGGTGGTTTTGGCTCGACGGTCCCCTTTTTGAAGTGGAGACGGCCAGAGAATCCCCCCTGCTGGCGTGTCAGAGTCGTAGAGACCTGTGCTTTTTCTTCTCCTCCACTATGTTGACTCAAACCAAAGAAAGTTTGCCAACTATGTATGTAACGCTTATAATACTGAATGAAAGTTCAGTATTGTAGGATGGGAAGCTGGTGAAGGAGCATTGAATAAAAAGAAGCAGCAAACGGAGCAGACCAAGAAAAAAATAGCGGATGCGGCCAGAATTTTATTTATGCAAAAAGGCTACAAGGCCACATCAATAGAAGATATCGTGAAAGCTACTGGATACAGCGGCGGTAACATTTATTATCATTTCAAGAGCAAGGAAGGGCTGTTTTTACACCTGATTGAAGCTTGGAACAGGGAATGGGAAGAGCAGTGGCTGGCCAAGGAACAGCTCTACACGACCTCGATCGATAAATTGTATGGAATGGCTGAACATTTTGCGACCGATTTTATGAACCATCCGCTGACCAAGGCTGCTGATGAATTTTTCGATATGTCGGAGAAGCCTTCGGATGTAGAGGAGCGTATCAACGAAATGATCCAAGGATACGTTGACTTTAATCAGCAATTGCTCCAGAAGGGGATCGATAACGGCGAATTTGAAATGACGAATGTAACCGGAGTCGCCATTATATTGGACAGCCTGATGTTTGGTTTAAATCAACATTCGCGACGAATGGAGCGAGAGGAAGCGCTGGCAACTTTTCGGTTAGCGATGGATGTGTTTTTATTTGGCATTGTCAAACCGTCCCGCTAGCTTTTTTTAGGAAATTATCTAGAATGGATATTCAGTGTTTGGGGAATGGATTGGAGGAATAGTAAATGGCTTTATTATTAAAAAATCAGGGAGCCCTATTGATTCTGATGTTCAATATTTTCCTTGTCTTTACGGGGATCGGGCTTGTTATACCGATTATGCCAAAGTACATGGAAAGTTTAGGCATTACCGGGGGGACTATCGGCCTGTTAGTGGCAGCCTTTTCGTTGACGCAGCTTCTTTTTTCCCCCATTGCCGGGCGATGGGCTGATTCATTCGGAAGAAAAAAGATCATTGTGATCGGCTTGGTCGTATTTGCTATCTCAGAAGGGATGTTTGGAATAGCGAATTCTCCAGTCCTGCTGTTTGTTTCTAGGTTGCTAGGCGGCATCAGTGCCGCACTGATTATGCCGGCCGTAATGGCTTACTCAGCAGATATTACAACGAATGAAGAACGAGCGGCCGGGATGGGGTATATTACGGCGGCCATTACGACTGGTTTTATTATCGGTCCAGGCATTGGAGGATACATTGCTGAATTTGGTATTCGCGCCCCTTTTTATACCGCAGGAATTGCGGGACTGATTGCTGCATGCATCACGTTGTTGATCCTCAAGGAATCGAAACCTACGGAAGAATCATTAGCTGACTCTCTTTCTAGTGAAAAACAACAAAGCAGTCTTCTTTCCCAGTTAATGTACTCCTATCGAGAGCCTTATTTTTTCAGTTTGATTATTGTGTTTGTTATGTCTTTCGGACTGGCTAATTTTGAAACGGTCTTTTCCTTGTTTGTCGACCATAAGTTTGGTTTTGAGCCGAAAGATATCGCGTTTATCATTACATTCGGGTCAATTGCAGGGGCAGTGGTCCAGCTTACTGCCTTTAGCTGGATCATGAATCGCTTTGGCGAGAAAAGGGTCATTTCCGTCTGTCTGCTCTTTGCTGGTTTGTTTATTGTTCTGACGCTTTTTGTTCACGGATTCTGGATGATTTTTGCCGTTACCTTTATCGTATTTCTGGCGATCGATATTTTGCGACCGGCCATCAGTACCCAAATGTCGATGCTTGCAAAGGACCAACAGGGGTATGTTGCTGGTCTTAACTCGGCCTTTACCAGTCTTGGCAATATTGCAGGACCTATCGTAGCTGGATTCTTATTCGATATCGATATCAACTATCCGTACGGGCTAGCGTGTATGATTTTGCTTATCTGTTTCGTCTTATCACTGGGAGTGAAAAACCGCAATGTGAAGAATGCCAATGCGGTTTCCAGACAATCGTCCATTCATGGATGATGAATCATGGCTCTCCACAAAAGACCAGTCCATTGGGGCTGGTCTTTTCTTGTGTTCACGGGACATAGCCATATCCAGGATATTTGACTACCGGCCATTTATCCTTGCGCAAGGCATCCAGCAATTCAGGACCTACACACAGGTTGGAAGCGACGAGTTCATGCGGGGTGAGCGCCATCCATTGATTCAGTGACACATCGACAAAGCGGTCGCTCTTGAACATTTCCAAAAACCACACCGTTTCCGTCCCGGTATTCTGGATATAATGCCCCGTCGCAAATGGAACGTAACCGACATCACCTGCTTGGTAGTCAAAGGTTCGGGCGTTTCCGTTTCCGGTAAAAACCGTCATGCGTGCTTGGCCTGAAATGTAATATTGCCACTCGTCGTTATTAGGATGCCAATGCAGCTCTCTCATGGCACCGGGGCGTAGCTCTACGAGTGCTGCCGCGATTGTTCTGGAGATCGGAAAGTTGCGGGAATCGACGATGCGCACACTGCCGCCAGGTGTGATCAGTGGTCGTTGCGCAAGTAAGCGATGGGTAAAGGGAAGGGGGACGGTTCCGTACGGGGATTCTACTTCATCTTCTTCTACGGGACTGGGAACCTCGTCCTGATAAATGTACACTTGCTCGCAAGGAATGTCGGCAAAGGCTGATTCAGGCACACCAAAATTCGCGGAAAGCACATCTTTTGGCGTATGAGCAAACCAATCGGAGATCGATAGCGTATTCAGATCGGAAAAATGCCCATCGTCGAAAACGAGCAAAAACTCGCAGCCTTCCTCGAGTCCCTGAATGGAGTGGGGAATGCCAGGAGGGAAATACCACAGATCGCCTTTGCCGATATCTGCGATAAAATTGCGTCCGCGTTGGTCAACGGAAGTAATTCGTGCACGGCCGAGCAGCATGTAGGCCCATTCCGCCTGCTGATGCCAGTGCAGCTCGCGCACACCGCCTGGCGTCAGGCTCATGTTTACACCCGCAAGTGTAGTGGCGATTGGCAGCTCGCGAATGGTGACTTCCCGGGACCATCCGCCATGATTTAACGTCATGAAGGCATCTGAAAAGGAAAATTTCAGATTGGGCAGCAAGCCCGCATCTGTGACAGGAGGAACTAGCATATTCGGATTTTGCCGATCACGCATGACGTTCCGTGGGCCGAGATCGACCCATCCGGTTCCGTCTCTCCTCATGGGCTGAGGAATTTGATTCCCTTTGTCTGGCGGATTCATTTGGGGCAACCTCCTTCATCCTTGGACATGCATAGGTTTTGGCGCACTTCATCCACTAACCATGCCTATGCATCGGCTTCCCCGTTATGCAAACACCCAAGCCGTTCTATCGTTTCTATGGATGATTCTGTATAATTTTAGGGGTGATTGACAAATTTACAATAGTAGGATGGGTATAAAGATGACGAAGATTCCAAACGATCAATGGTTAGCACGATATGAGCAACAAAAACAGATGTTAGAGCCCCTTGTTGACTTACACACCTATTTCACATCAAAAAAGATCAGTGGGAAACCAATCAACTTGCTTTCGTTAGGGGAAATCACGATTCCTACTGGGGAGATCATCGTTCGTGATCCGCTTGTGTATCTGGAGAGAAATAGTGCCCCGTATTTTCAAAAAGTCCCTACAGGAACCTTCCCATTAACCGTTTGTGTGGTAACAGTCGAAGAAGACCATTACCGCTATGCAGCTGCTAAGGTGGAGTTCACAAATAAAAAACCCCAGAAATTCACGGAAGCTCTCATTGGAGACGAGGATCTCGAAAATCTAGGGGAAGGTGAATATTTTGGTTTTAATGTGGATGCAGGCCTTGCTACTGTAGTAGATGTCAAAACGAGAGATGCTTATCTGGATTTTTATGATAGCTGGAAAAAAGAGAATCCAGACGGCAATATTTACGATGATTATTTTGCGGATGTTTTTGCACAAAGTTACAAAGACCATCCAAAATACCAACGAAGCGCTGGAGATTATATAAACTGGACAATACCGGGCACGGATTTGTCGATTCCGATGATTCAGACGGGATTTGGAGACGGAGCCTATCCTGTCTATTTTGGGTTAGATGAAAACGATCAAATATGCCAGCTGGTGATTCAATTTATTTGCATTGAGCTTGCATTTGGTGAGGATGACAACGAAGACGAAAGCTAGTAGGAAAGCCTCTCACCAATCCTTTTTGGAAACTGTGCCCCGCTTATCTTTCTTTGGGAAGAGAAAATAGCTGGCTGTAAACAACAGATCAACCCCCAGTACAACGGTCCATAGCCGGAGAATATACCATAAAGAAGCAGTTCGTTCTGCATCATTGATAAAGTAGATGGTCCCGGCTAAGAGAGCAGCCCCTATTACATAGGCGAACAGATGTCTAAACCAGCTTTTGGCGTAATGCTTGGCGTACTCCATGCCGTATAGCTTGGGTTTAGGTGTACCTTCCTTAGTGACGTATTGCTGAAATTTTTCATCCGCCCATTGAATCATGCTTTTCCCAAATGCAATCGATACCCCAATATAAACGGCAGCCAGCGCATGAGGAATTGTAGCGGTAGCTCCACGATACAAATCCACGCTCGTGACGACGAGCAAAACCACATCAACAACAGGCGTCAGGGCGAGAAGAAAAAGCCCGGCCTTTTTTTGTTTAAGCATATACCTTGTGAAAAGGCCAAGTACAATGACCACCCAAAAGGCGATTTCGCACGCGACAATCATCCATGCAACAAAATTCACTAGTATAGGTCCCCTTTTCGGAAGTTTCTTCTCCTGCATGAGGAGTTTTTTTGATACGATCGTGCTAACAAAAAGGATTTTAACATCGCTTATAAAATAATACAACTGTATTGTTAAAGGTTGCTTGTCCCTTGCAAATCTTGTTAAAATACAACTATGCCGAAAATAATCGATCATGAGAAAAGAAGAGAACAAATAGCAGAAGCAACGTGGCGTGTCATTGTTGAGCAAGGAATGGAAGGAGCGACGGTAAGAGGCATTGCAAAAGAAGCAGGACTTTCATTAGGTGCTTTGCGACATTACTTTGCAACACAGGATGAATTGCTGATGTATGCCATGCAGCTCGTAAAAGAGAGGGCGACAGCTCGAATTACTGAAGTCGCCGCCGATGAAGAATTGGCACCAAAAGAGAGATTCACGAAAATTTTTCTCGAGCTTCTCCCTACGAATCAAGAAAAGATGGTCGAAATGGAAGTGTGGTTTGCTTTTACCGTGTACTTCCGCCACAAGAAAGATGGCTTTGACGCACAGCATGACGGAATATATGCCGGCGTCCGCAAGCTGTTGGACTCTGCTGATCAACTGCATTTATTACGCAAAGAGCTGGACAAGGAGCTGGAAGCGGAAAAGCTCTATGCCGTCATCGACGGTCTGGCGCTGCATGCCTATCTCGAACCGCAGCGTGTCGATGGGGAACGGATTACGAAAGTGCTGGAGCATCATCTGGCATCCTTGTTTCATTAACGGACTATTAAGAAACACATACCAATACTCTCATAAAGAAAAGCAATCGGATCGTGGAAGGGGTGATCTGATTGCTTTTTTTCGTCGGCACGCAGCTTGGGATTTTTCGATAAGTAGCTATTAACGCTTTTTAACTCTTCTAGAAGTTCAATTATTTTATCATTTTGTACTGTTATTTTTTTGAGACTGAATGCGATTGGCAAGAGCAAAGCAACTATCAAAGGGAGAACTACTAATTCTACAATCAAGGGTAATCACCTCCAATTAATCGTTTATAGATATTGAAAAGCTAATCCGTCTTAAACTCGACTTTAGCATATTAAATAGTTTTTGATCCTATTTTTTCCAGTGGTATATTGCTCTATGTCGTCCACAACTTGAGTTCAACGTGTGGATCTTTATTCCATGTTTACATACCGAACGTCCATTCGTAAAATGGTAGCAAGAAGGTGACGAAAATGAATGTGAAAAAAAATATCGCAGCCATATTGGATCACATAAAAACAGACGAACGATTTCGGGATAACATTGCACACTGGAGGGTCATTCCTGCTCGTGAAGCAAAGTCCGTTCCATTTCCGAGTGAGCTGGACGGACGAATTCGAGATGCCCTGACGAATAGAGGCATTCCCTCCTTATACACGCATCAAGAAACGTCTTTTCGCCATGTGCGCGAAGGTAAACACATCGTAGCGGTTACGCCCACGGCTTCAGGAAAAAGCATGTGCTATCATTTGCCGATTCTTCAGACGTTATCGGAAGACACGCAAGCACGGGCTCTTTACTTGTTCCCCACCAAGGCTTTGGCGCAGGATCAAAAGTCCGAGCTGCACGAGCTGATTACGGAAATGGGCCTTTCGATCAAATCCGAAACATATGATGGTGATACGCCTGCAAATATCCGGCAGATGGTACGCAAGGCAGGAAATATCGTCATCACCAACCCAGACATGCTACACTCCGCCATTTTGCCCCATCACACCAAGTGGGTGTCCTTTTTTGAGCATCTCAAATACATTGTGATTGACGAGCTGCATACATATCGCGGCGTTTTTGGCAGTCATGTCGCCAACGTTATTCGGAGGTTGAAGCGCATTTGTGCTTTTTATGGGAGTCATCCGCAATTCATTTGCACTTCGGCTACCATCGCCAACCCGAAGCAATTGGCGGAAGCCCTGACAGAAGAAGAGGTAGAGCTGGTCAACAACAATGGTGCTCCGTCTGGCATCAAGCATTTCCTTTTCTACAACCCGCCTGTGGTCAACAAGCAGCTCAATATTAGACGCAGTGCCACATTGGAGGCGCGAGACATTACCGAGCAGTTTCTGACCAATGGCATTCAGACGATTTTGTTTGCGAGAAGCCGTGTACGTGTAGAGATTTTGCTGACGTATTTGCAGGAGCTGATTCGCCGCAAGCTCGGGCCTAAAACGATCCAAGGATATCGGGGCGGCTATTTGCCGAGCCAGCGCAGAGAGATCGAGCGCGGCTTGCGAAATGGCGACATTATGGGTGTGGTCAGCACCAATGCGCTGGAGCTTGGAGTAGATATCGGGCAGCTTCAGGCGTGTGTCATTACCGGCTATCCGGGCTCGGTCGCAAGCACATGGCAGCAGGCAGGACGGGCAGGAAGACGGCAGGGGGAATCCGTCGTCGTGATGGTCGGCAGCTCCACGCCGTTGGACCAGTATGTGATCGCCAATCCGGAGTACTTTTTCGATCGCAGCCCTGAGACAGCACGGATCAATCCCGATAATCTGATCATTTTGGTGGATCACCTCAAATGTGCGGCGTACGAGCTGCCGTTCCGCGAGGGAGATACATTCGGAAGAGCGGAAATCGTAGAAATTTTGGAGTTCTTGACCGAGGAGCAGGTGCTTCATTACTCGCGGGGCAAGTGGTTCTGGATGAACGATTCATTCCCGGCCCACAACATCAGTCTGCGGTCAGCTTCGCAGGAAAATGTCGTGATCATCGACATCAGCGAACGGGGAAATGAGCGTGTCATCGGGGAAATGGATCGTTTTAGCTCCATGACGCTTTTGCATGACGAGGCCATTTACCTGCATCAGGGAACGCAATTCCAGGTGGAAAAGCTGGACTACGAGGAAAAGAAGGCGTATGTCCGGGAAGTTCAGGTCGATTATTACACGGACGCAAACTTGGCCGTCTCGCTGAAGGTATTGGAGCAGGATCAGTCCCGTCGTCATGCGCAGAGCACGTTGGCCTATGGCGAAGTGGCTGTGAATGCGATGGCGACGATCTTTAAGAAAATCAAGTTCGAGACGCATGAAAACATCGGCTCGGGACCGATTCATTTGCCGGAAGAGGAGCTTCATACAAATGCGGCGTGGATCGGCTTTTCCGAAGCGCTGCTCGGCGAGATCGGGACAGAGGATGTGGAGCGTGGCTTGGTTGGTTTGGCGCATGTGTTGCAGCACGTAGCTCCGCTGTTTGTCATGTGCGACCCGATGGACCTGCACGTGATACCGCAACGAAAGGCCGTTCATTCACAGGAGCCGACGATTTTTCTGTACGACCGTTATCCGGGAGGTATCGGCTTGAGCGAGCAAGTATATAAGGAAATGGAGACGATTTTGACTCAGGCAGAGCGGATGATTGTCTCTTGCCCGTGTGAGTCAGGCTGTCCATCTTGTGTGGGAGCGACGGATGACGGCAGCAAAGGGCTAGCCATGACCTTGCTGCGAATCGCTCAAGGGGGAAGTACTTATGTCTCTTAAATCCAAGTTGCAACGGATGAAGGGACATCTCTCGCTGGAAACGGACAAAGCGGTAGTGCCAGCAGTCGAACCGGAAACGCCCATTCACAAGAAAGAGCCGGAGGAGGAGCAGAGGGCGGCTGTACCAACGGATAGCAACGCCGAGCTACAGATACCTTTTGCTGACAAGTGGAAGGAAATGCAGGCATCGCCCTACATCTGGGATGACGAGTACGTCATGATTCGCGAGGTTCGCTATCCGATCGATCAACAGCATGGCGCTTACGCTTTTTCCGAGCTGCATGAGGCGATCCGTATGTGGGAAGCGGCTGGTCGAGAGCATCCGCTGTCCGCTGCGGGCAGGAAGCCAGAAGACTTGCTATTTTTCGATACGGAGACGACAGGATTGTCAGGCGGGGCAGGCAATGCCATTTTTCTTTTGGGGTACAGCCGTATCGAGGGGGAGCACGTCGTGGTGCGCCAGCATTTTCTCCCGGGCCCGCATGCAGAGGTGACCTTGTACCAATCGTTTTTGGAGCAAGCACAGAAGTCCTCGCATCTGGTGACCTTTAATGGAAAGTCCTTTGACTGGCCCCAGGTGCGGACGAGGCATACACTGGTGCGCGATCAAGTGCCTGCTTTGCCTACCTTTGGTCATTTTGACCTTTTGCACGGGGCGAGGAGATTGTGGAAAGCGGAGCTGGAATCGTGCCGATTGGGCATCATCGAGCAGGAAAAGCTGGATGTTTTTCGCGAGGATGATTTGCCTGGCTATTTGGCGCCGGTGCGGTATTTCGACTTTTTGCATGCCCAAGACCCTGATGTAATCGAAGGCGTGCTGCGTCATAACGAGACGGACGTCCTGTCTCTGATCACGATGTACATTCACATGACGCGGCTACTGGTAGGGCAAGGGAGTGTAGCGGTATCTCTCGAAGAAAGCTACGAAATTGCCAGATGGTACGACGCTCTTGGGGATCAGGAAGCCGCTATGGCAGGCTATCGTCTCGTAGCAGACAGTGAGCATGCGTGGAATAACCGGGCCAAGCTCGCCATCGGTCATTTGTATAAAAAGCAAAAGGATTGGCTCCAAGCCCTAACTGTTTGGGAGTCGTGCATTCAGTCCACCGGATATGTCCCGGAAGAGGTGTATATTGAGGCTGCCAAGCTGTATGAACACCAATTGAAGGATTGGGAGAAGGCTTTGCATTATACGAAGCAAGCGTATGAGCAGTGGAAGAAGCGGGCGAGTCTGTTGCGCAACAGGTCCAAGGCCGACGCAGAGGCCTATCAAAAGCGAATCGATCGGTTGGAAGGGAAGCTTCGCGGAAACGAAGCGGAAGAAGAGAGCTTGTTGTCTGGATTTTTGGATTGGGCGGATGAGTAAGGGTGATGGGGGATTGGGATGAGGCACATTGTCTTGTTTTTGATGGTGTTTCTACTTCTGGGAGGTTGCTCCGCTAATGACGACTGGGTGCATACGTTTACGGGGGAGAGTGACAATTGGATTGTGGTCATGGAGATCAGGCCGATTGAGAGTGAACACACAACAGTTGCCTACCCATTTTATTTGATGAAGAGAATGGAGAGCCAAGTAACAAAGGTGTATGCCGAAGCGGATTTAGTCAACGAGAGTAGGGGGAGCAACCTCAATCAAATTGATTTGGAGGAGATCAATAAAAAGCAGCAGCTACTGCTTTTTCAGGAGTACCCGAATTCCCCCTCACCCGATTTTCCTGGAAAAGATACGCCGAAAGAACAGCTCGAATACTACTTCTCAGATTTGAAAATGAATCTAAAATGGACAGACGAACGGGGACAGCATCAAGAACAAATCATGCTAAAACTGAAAACAGCCCCCTGATAAAACATGGGAGGATGACAAATGTACGCACACTTCTTTTTTTCTTAGCGGAGGATTAAGACTTATTTCCAGTTATTTCATTTGATTAAGCGAACAGATCATGCTATATTTGTAATCCGCCTTTCAAAAAGAGCGGAACAAAATGAAACACTCCAATTATTACCTGTTGATTTTAAATAATGATACATGGTATATTGTGAATCTAGCGCTTTTGAAGTGCTAGTGAAAATGCTCTTTGAAAA
>NZ_PXZL01000003.1 GCF_003013405.1 Brevibacillus formosus
CTGAAGAAATGAGTGGGGTGTTAGCATCCACTTCTATTTGCTTCGATCTGTCTGTCTATGAAATATTCGTGACCGTAAGCTACGGCGGGAAGGTTATCCTGGCTGACAACGCCTTGCATTTGCCGAGCCTGCCAGCAGTCAACGAAGTGACATTGATTAATACCGTTCCATCTGCCGCTAAAGAACTGGTGCGGATGAACGCGATCCCGTCGACGGTACGAGTGGTCAACCTGGCTGGAGAGCCACTGCCAAACACCTTGGCACAAAGTCTATACGCATTGGAGCATGTGGAAAAAGTCTTCAATCTCTATGGTCCGTCTGAAGATACGACGTACTCCACGTATGTACAGGTCACCAAAGGCGCCACGTCAGAACCGACGATTGGCCGTCCATTGTCCAACACGCAAGCGTATATCCTCGATGCCAACCTGCAGCCTGTACCGTTGGGCTTACCTGGGGAACTGTATCTTGGCGGTGAAGGATTGGCGCGCGGGTATCTGAATCGCCCCGAGCTGACAGCAGAACGATTCTTGTCCAATCCATTCCATGCTGACCCGCACGCACGGATGTACAGCACCGGCGACTTGGTCCGTTATCTCCCGGATGGACAAATCGAGTATTTGGGTCGGATTGACCATCAGGTGAAGATTCGCGGCTACCGGATCGAGTTGGGAGAGTTGGAGGCTGTCCTTCGCACCCATCCGACTGTGAAGGAAGCCGTGGTGATGGCAAGAGAAGACAAGCAGAGTGACAAACGTCTGGCGGCGTATGTGACGACAAAAGAAGAACATAGCGAAGATACTACTCACTTAGCGGTCTGGGCAAAAGCAAAACTGCCGGAGTTTATGGTTCCATCTGTCTTTGTCTGGCTGGACGCTATGCCGCTCACACCGAATGGCAAGATCGACCGGAAGCAGCTGCCAGAGCCCGAGTGGGGGCAGATGGCTTCTACCCAAGAGTATGTAGCGCCACGCAACCAAACGGAGGAGCTGGTCGCCACGATCTGGTCGCAAGTGCTCAGTATCGAAAAGGTCGGGATTCATGACAACTTCTTCGAGCTTGGCGGACATTCTCTCTTAGCGACACGGGTCATTTCCCGTCTTCGTGACACCTTTGCAGGAGAAGTACCGATCCGGACTCTTTTCGAAAACCCAACCATTGCAGAACTGTCCGAAGCACTCGGAAGCTTTTTGCAACACACAACAGGAGCTTCGATCGTACCTGTTTCGCGGGAAGGTCATCTGCCATTGTCCTTTGCGCAGCAGCGCCTGTGGTTCCTGGATCGACTGATGCCATACAGCGCCTTGTACAACATCCCGTCCGCGATGCGATTGCACGGGGATCTCGATATCGAGGCGTGGAACAAGAGCTTGCAGGTCCTGATCCAGCGCCACGAAAGCTTGCGGACAACCTTTGACCACGTGGATGGGCAAGCCGTGCAAATCGTTCACCCATACCAAGAGCAGTCGGTACGTGTAGTCGACTTGCGAGAGCTACCAGCGGACAAGAGCGAAGCAGAAACACAGCGTCTGGCAGGAATCGAGGCAGCTACGCCATTCAACCTGAGCGAAGGTCCGCTGTTCCGTACCACCTTGATTCGCATAAGCGAACAAGAAACGGTCTTCCTTTTGAACATGCATCACATCATCTCTGACGGCTGGTCAATGGGAGTATTCATTCGCGAATGGTTCACTTCCTACGAAGCGATTAGACAATACGACCTACCAGTTTTGGTTGATTTGCCTGTACAGTATGCTGACTACGCGGCATGGCAACGTGACTGGCTCCAAGGTTCGGTATTAGACGAACAGCTTTCTTACTGGAGTAAAAAATTAAGTGGTGCTGAACCGCTTCTCACCTTGCCGACTGACCGTTCACGACCTGCTGTACAAACGTACGAGGGAGCGATTTACTCAACGACACTCGCAGGTGAACTTCTCGACAAATTACAAGCACTTAGCCGTAAAGAAGAATCGACGCTGTTCATGACCTTGCTGGCTGCCTTCCAAACTTTGCTCTACCGCTACAGTGGACAGGAAGACATCCTCGTCGGAAGTCCTGTCGCAGGGCGAAATCGGGAGGAGATCGAGTCACTCATCGGTTTCTTCATTAATACATTGGTGCTCCGTACGAACATGTCAGGGGAACCGACATTCCATGACTTGCTGGCAAGAGTGAAGGAGACGGCGCTAGAAGCCTATGCCCATCAAGATCTTCCGTTTGAAAAATTGGTCGATGAACTGGCGTTGGAGCGTAGTCTCAGCTACTCGCCGCTGTTCCAAGTGATGTTTGTCCTCCAAAACTTCCAGCTAGATTTAGACGAACAGGCTGGTATTCGCGTATCGGAATTCGATATGGACAAACACCTCGTCACCGCCAAATACGACCTGACATTGACGATGGCAGAAAAACCAAACGGATTGATCGCAACATTTGAGTACAACACAGCGCTGTTTGATGAAACGACAATTGTGAGAATGTCACAGCACTTCCATCACTTACTCGAAGCCATCACTCAAATGCCGGAGCAGACCATTAGCCAATTGCCGTTTTTGCCTCAGGCAGAACGGGAGCAGCTGCTGGTGGAATGGAACGACACCACGACTGCTTACCCACGGGATCAACGCGTGGATCAATTGTTCCAGCAGACCGCGATACTTTATCCGAATCGCATTGCAGTCGTATCGGGAGATCAGACACTTACCTACTCCCAATTAGAGACACGAGCCAACCAAGTAGCCAACTACCTGCAAAAGCAAGGCGTTCGCTCGGGTTCACTCGTCGGTATCTGCGTAAAGCGTTCTCTCGAAATGCTGATCGGGGTGCTCGGGATTCTCAAAGCTGGTGGGGCTTATGTACCGCTCGATTCGGACTACCCGAAAGAACGTCTGGCATACATGATGGATGACGCTCACGTCACTGTTTTGCTTACGCAGGAGCAGCTTTTACCGTCACTCCCATCTGGAGAGCATACCGTGATTTGTCTGGATCGGGACTGGGCGATGATTGCCGATGAAAGTGAACAGGCACCTGACATTGACACCACAGCGGAAAGTCTCGCTTACGTGATCTACACCTCTGGCTCTACCGGGTTGCCAAAAGGAACGCTTGTCATCCATCGAGGCATTGTCCGTCTCGTCAAAGAAACCGACTACGTGACGATCACAGAGCAGGACGTTTTCCTGCAAGCATCGACCGTATCATTCGACGCGGCGACCTTTGAGATTTGGGGCAGCTTGCTGAATGGGGCGAAGCTGGTGCTGATGCCGCCTGATCTGCCTTCTCTGGAAGAACTGGGACAAGCCATTCAGACGCACAAGGTTACGACGCTTTGGCTGACGGCGGGACTGTTCACGCTAATGGTGGATCATCACAAAGAGTACCTGACGGGAGTTCGGCAACTGCTCGTTGGCGGAGATGTCGTCTCGGTTCCTCACGTAAGAAAAGCGTTGGAAATCGAAGGGATCACGATTATCAACGGGTACGGTCCAACGGAGAACACGACATTTACCTGCTGCTATCCGGTCACGGAGTTGCCAGAGACGATTAGTTCTTTCCCGATTGGCCGTCCTATCAAGAATACGACTGTGTACGTACTAGATAGCAACATGCAGCCCGTCCCGATTGGCGTAACAGGTGAACTGTACATCGGCGGAGATGGTCTGGCGCAAGGATATTTGCATCGTCCTGATTTGACGGAAGAACGCTTTGTACCAAACCCGTTCTCAACCGATCCGCAGGCACGGCTTTATCGGACGGGTGACCTGGTTCGTTACCTGCCAGATGGTCTTATCGAATTCATCGGCCGAATCGACAATCAGGTAAAAATCCGCGGATTCCGCATCGAGCTGAGTGAAGTAGAGGCAGTTTTAGCCAAGCATCCTGCTCTTGCCGCATCGGTTGTCATTGTCCGCGAAGATGAACCGGGCAAGAAACAGCTCGTCGCTTATGCGGTCAAGCAAGCCGAGCAAGATGTTGACACTGCCGAGCTTCGCCAACACTTCAAAGAACACGTTCCGGATTATATGGTGCCTTCCGCTTTTGTCATGCTGGATGAATTGCCGCTAACGCCAAACGGGAAAGTGGACAGAAAAGCACTTCCAGTCCCTGTCAATGATCGCAGCCAAGATGTTGATTCGTTTACAGAGGCTACCAACCTCATCGAACAAAAACTGGCGGAAATCTGGTGCGGCGTTCTGCGAATGGATCGCATCGGCATTCACGATAACTTCTTTGAGCTTGGGGGCGACTCCATCCTCAGCATTCAAATCGTTGCGCGTGCAAACAAAGCTGGCATCCATCTAACTCCGAAGAATCTTTTTGACCATCAAACGATTGCAGAGTTAGCAAAGGTTGCGGGCCAAAGCACGAAAATGGAAGCAGAACAAGGAATGGTAACAGGCGAAGCTCCACTATTGCCGATCCAAAAATGGTTCTTCGAGCAAGAGCAACCAACACCACATCACTGGAACCAATCGATGCTCCTGCAAGTGAGCGAACAATTGGACGAAGAGCATCTGGAGCAAGCCATTACCCATCTGCTCGCTCACCACGACGCGCTCCGCCTGCGTTATACCTACACAGATGGAGAGTGGAGGCAGACACACGCAGAAGTCGAATCGGAAGCTTTGCTCATCGTGGAGGATCTTAGCATGACCTCGCCAGCTCAGCACATGAGAAGGATCGAAAAACTTTCACACCAAGCACAAGCGAGCCTAGATTTGGAAAACGGACCGACCATGAAGATCGTCTATTTCGATCTCGGGTATGATCGACCGGGCCGTTTGCTGATTGTCATCCACCATTTGGCAGTAGACGGCGTTTCATGGCGAGTTCTGATCGAAGACTTGCAAACGGCATATAGGCAGGCTGCCGAGGGAACAGAGATTCAATTGCCAGCAAAAACAACCTCCTACAAGGCATGGGCAGTAAAAATGAATGAGTACGCATCTTCTGAACGCATTGCCGCTGAAAAGGAGTACTGGATAGCTGCAGCAGACGAGATGGTGTCAACTACACCGCCAATCCATGACGCTGAGTTGAACACAGAAGGAAACTGCCGGACGATTACGATTGCAATGGAGGAAGAAGAGACAGAAACCTTGCTGCAGAAAGTACCGTCCCGTTACCGCGTGCAAATCAATGATGTTCTATTGACCGCGCTAGGATTGGCACACGCCAAATGGACGGGAGAACAAGCCCTGTTAGTCAACCTGGAAGGTCACGGTCGTGAAGAATTGTTCTCGGAGGTAGATCTCTCCCGCACGGTCGGCTGGTTTACGTCCATGTATCCACTCCTGATTCGACTGGATCAGAACATGTCTCAGGAAAATGCGCTGGTAAGAGTCAAAGAGAAGCTTCAACAAATTCCGAACAAAGGCCTTGGATACGGCATTCTGCGCTACCTGACGAAAGATACCGAGGTGTCCGAAAAGCTAGCGGCGATTCCGCAACCACCGATTAGCTTTAACTATCTGGGACAATTCAACCAGGCGGGAGAAGGAGATTCCCTGTTTGGATTTGCGGAAGGAGAAAGAGGCTCCAACATCAGTCCGGATAACAGAAGGGCTCATCTGATTGATGTGGTAGGGGCTGTCACAGGTGGCAAGCTGAACCTCAGCTTCCTTTACAGCGAGACATTGCATAGCGAAGCGAGCATTGAGACTTTCGCTCGTCATTTCACGGAAATCCTGCGTTCACTGATACAAGCGGAGAAACAAAGCTATCGAGCCGAAGACTTCGAGGATGCAGACTTGAGTCAGGCGGCGTTAAACAAGGTTCTCTCCAAGCTGAAGAAAAGAAAGGGGAATTAATCCAATGGGGGATTTTACTGATCTATACACCTTATCCCCGCTGCAAGAAGGGATGTTGTTCCATTCGCTGTACTCTGAGGGTTCAGCCTATATGGTACAGAACATTGCCATTCTTACAGGCGAGCTTGACATCGTCAACTTTGAAAAAGCCTGGAACAAAGTGGTTCAAAGACATTCCATTTTGCGTACTGGATTCCTTTGGGAAGAAGTGGAGAAGCCACTTCAGGTGGTCTTCGAAAGTGTTCCTTTTTCCATACACCAGGAAGACTGGTCACATCACACCGATGAAGAGCAAAAAACCATGCTGACATCGTTCTTGCAAAAAGAAAAAGAGGTGGGCTTCGACTTGAGCGAAGCCCCACTCATGCGGGTGACGGTCATCAAAAAGGCCAAAGATGTGCACCAGTTCATCTGGACCTTTCACCATTTGCTCTTGGATGGATGGAGCAGCCCCATTCTTTTTCAGGAAGTCCTCGATTTCTATGAGGCGTACTGCCAAGGCAAGGACTTGAGACTTCCACAGCCAAAGCCATTCAAGGATTATATCTCCTGGCTTCGCCGTCAGGACAAAACGGAGTCTGAAAAGTTCTGGCGCAAGTTCCTAGCGTCCGTTGAGAGTCCCACACCTCTTCCTTTTGAATCTTATCCCTTGAGAGATTCAGAACAGGAAAAAGGCATTCATGAATCGACACGAGCCTTGACTGATGAAGTCTCGAAAGCTCTCTTAAAATTAGCTCGAACGTATAAGGTTACGATCAACACCATCATACAAGGGGCATGGGCCATTCTCCTCAGCCGTTTGAGCGGGGAAGAAAGCGTGGTATACGGCGTAACCGGTTCCGGGCGCCCGAGCGATCTGCCAGGTGTAGAGCAGATGGTTGGAATGTTTATCAACACGTTGCCGATGAAAACGAAAGTCGAGCCTGAGCAAACGTTGGATCAGTGGTTCAAAGAGTTACAGGATCAGCAATCTAGAGTCCGACAATATGAATACTCGCCATTGGTGGATATCCAGGGCTGGACGGATGTACCACGTGGACTACCACTGTTTGAAAGTATTTTCGTATTCGAGAACTATCCGCTGGGAGAAGGGGAAGAGAGGGAGTTCGGTTTTTCCATCTCTCATGTGGAGCACTTCCAAGAAGTAGATAATCCACTCACGATTGTCGGGATTCCAGGGGAACAGTTTCGCATCAAAATGATTTACAGGACAGACCGCTTTGAGCAAGCGGCAATCGAACGGACACTTGATCAAATGGCATCCATTCTAATGGCCATCGTGGAGAATCCGAAGCAACGCCTGTCCTCTATCTCTTTTCTCAGTCAAGAAGAAAGACAGCATCTACTTGTCGGGCTAAACGATACCGCGAGCGACTACCCTCGGGATAAAACCGTTCCACAACTGTTTGCCGAAACAGCGGCCCAATACCCAGATCGGATCGCCGTCGTTGCGGGGGAAGAACAGTTGACCTACGCCGAGCTGGAGGCAAAAGCCAACCAGCTTGCCAACTACTTGCAAAAGCAAGGAGTAGAAACAGGTACTTTTGTCGGACTATCCGTAGAGCGTTCGTCGGATATGCTCGTTGGTATGCTGGGGATTCTCAAAGCAGGTGGGGCGTATGTGCCACTCGATCCGGCGTATCCCCAAGAACGTCTAGCTTTCATGCTGGCAGATGCCCAGATTTCCATTTTATTGACACAGGAGCATTTGTCTGACAGGTGGCAAGGACAAGAGCTTACCATTCTCAATCTCGATCTTGCTGAGGAAAAGTGGACAGAAGAAAGCACAGTTGCTCCTCAAGTAGATATAAGCGCGGACAGTCTCGCCTACGTCATTTACACTTCGGGTTCAACAGGTACACCAAAAGGAGTGCTGGTCGTCCATCGCGGGATTGTTCGCCTGATCAAAAACACGAACTACGTGACCATTACGGAAGAGGACGTGTTCCTGCAAGCCTCTACCGTATCGTTTGATGCTGCTACCTTTGAAATTTGGGGTGCGTTATTAAACGGAGCGAAGCTAGTGTTGATGCCGCCACATCAGCCTTCACTCGATGAACTGGGAGAGACGATTCAGAATCAAAAGGTAACGACACTATGGCTGACGGCTGGTCTGTTCACGGTCATGGTTGACCACAAGGTGGAGTACTTGCGCGGCGTGCGCCAACTACTTGTCGGTGGGGATGTCGTCTCCGCATCCCATGTACGCAGGGTGCTTTCTCTTGGCGGTACCACGGTGATAAACGGCTATGGTCCGACGGAAAACACGACGTTTACTTGCTGCAATCCCGTCACGGAGCTTCCGGAAAGCGTCAACTCCTTCCCGATCGGCAGACCGATCAGCAATACCACCGTATACGTATTGGACAAACATCAACAACCTGTCCCTCTGGGTGCAGCAGGCGAATTATATATAGGCGGGGATGGTCTCGCGCTAGGTTATTTGAACAATCCAGAGTTAACCGCAGAGCGTTTTGTGGAGAATCCGTTTGACCCACAAGGAGGTTCTCGCCTGTATCGTACTGGTGACTTGGTACGTTATTTGCCTGATGGCACGATTGCGTTTATCGGTCGTATCGACAATCAGGTAAAAATCCGCGGCTTCCGCATCGAATTAGGTGAGGTGGAAGCAGCACTCAGCTTGCATCCGTCTGTGAACGAAGTTGTGGTCATGGTCCGTGAGATTAATCCGGGCGAGAAGCATATAACGGCGTATCTTACTGTTTCAGGAGAGAACACACTCGAAACTTCTGATATTCGTGCATGGACAAAAACGAAGCTGCCAGAATTCATGAGGCCATCATTTTATATTTTCCTTGATGCGATGCCTTTGACGGCAAATGGTAAAATCGACCGCAAACAATTGCCGGAGCCGGAATGGACAAATCCTGCTTCCGATAAAGGCTACATGGAGCCGCGCAATCAGGTAGAAGAGCTGATTGCTAACATATGGTCACAGGTGCTCGGAGTCGAAAAAGTGGGGATTCACGATAACTTTTTCGAGCTTGGCGGACATTCCCTTTTGGCGACACGAGTCATTTCACGCCTGAGAGAGGCGTTTGGAATAGAGCAGACGGTGCGCTCCATTTTTGAACATCCGACCATTGCAGCATGGAGTGAACAGGGAGCAGCACTTCATTTGGGAGAGAAAGAAGCAATTGGTGGATCGATCCAGCCTGTATCGAGACAGCGCAATCTGCCATTGTCTTTTGCTCAACAGCGATTGTGGTTCTTTGATCAATTCATGCCAGAAAGTCCGATGTACAACATCCCATCTGCTCTTCGCTTGCAAGGCGAACTCGACATAGTGGCATGGGAGAATAGTTTACAGGCGATCATTTTGCGTCACGAAAGCTTGCGTACCACGTTCCACGAAATAGATGGACAATCCATACAAGTGATTCATCCGCATCTCGACTGGAAAATGGACATTCTGGACTTGCGCGACCTATCAGCTGAAACGAAAGAAAAAAAGATAGAGCAATTGGCTGAAGCCGAAGCTGCCAGAGCATTTTCCCTCGGACAAGGACCGCTGATACGCGCGACGATGATCCAAACAGATGATCAATCATATGTCTTCTTGATCAACATGCACCACATCATCTCAGATGGTTGGTCGATGGGCATCTTCTATCGCGAGTTGCTTGCCAACTATGAAGCGTTCAGTAAACAAGAAACACCAGAGTTAGCAGACCTGCCGATTCAATATGCGGATTTTGCCACATGGCAGCGTGAGTGGCTGGACGGCGAAATCTTAGAGCAGCAGGTTGCTTATTGGAAAGAAAAACTGAGTGGAGCAGAACCGCTTCTAGCACTGCCGACAGACCGATCGCGCCCTGCGGTGCAATCCTATAAAGGAGCCATTTACACCAAGACCTTTTCTGCGGACTTGCTCGCCAAATTGAAAGTACTTAGCCAGGAGTCCAACTCTACCTTGTTTATGACGTTGCTGGCCGCATTCCAAACCCTTCTATACCGCTATAGTGGTCAAGAAGATATCGTTGTGGGAAGTCCGGTAGCTGGACGCAATCGGCAAGAAACCGAGAATTTGATTGGATTCTTCGTTAACACTTTGGCACTCCGAACGAACGTAACAGGAGATGTCACTTTTACAGAATTACTGGCACGCGTTCGCGAAACAGCGCTGGAGGCCTATGCACATCAAGATTTACCTTTTGAAAAATTGGTCGATGAGCTACAGCTGGAGCGTAGCCTCAGCTACTCGCAGTTGTTCCAGATCATGTTTGTCCTGCAAAACTTCCCGCTGGAGGAAGCAACAACGTCCGGCATTCAGCTCACACCTTTGGATTCTGAGCGACATTTGACGACGTCCAAGTTTGACCTCACATTGACAATGAGAGAGCAGGCAGATGGACTTGTGGCTTCCTTTGAATACAGCACAGATTTGTTTGACAGATCGACGATCGAGCGAATGACTGGACATTTGCAAAATCTGCTTGAGGCTATCATCGCCCAACCAGAGCAGTCGATTGAAAAACTGGATCTTCTAAGGGAGAGCGAACGAAATAAACAGGTAATAGAGCTTAACAACACAGCTAGCGACTACCCTCGGGACAAAACCGTTCCACAACTGTTTGCTGAAACAGCGGCCCAATACCCAAATCGTATCGCCGTCGTTGCGGGGGAAGAACAGTTGACCTACGCCGAGCTGGAGGCAAAAGCCAATCAGCTTGCCAACTACTTGCAAAAGCAAGGAGTAGAAAAGGGTACTTTTGTCGGGCTTTGCGTAGAGCGTTCGTCAGATATGCTCGTTGGTATGCTGGGAATTCTCAAAGCAGGTGGAGCGTATGTGCCACTCGATCCGGCGTATCCCCAAGAACGTCTGGCTTTCATGCTGGCAGATGCCCAGATTTCGATTTTATTGACACAGGAGCATTTGGCTGACAGGTGGCAAGGACAAGAGCTTTCCATTCTCAATCTCGATCTTGCTGAGGAAAAGTGGACAGAAGAAAGCACAGTTGCTCCTCAAGTAGATATGAGCGCGGACAGTCTCGCCTACGTCATTTACACATCAGGTTCTACAGGTACACCAAAAGGGGTGCTGGTCGTCCATCGCGGGATTGTTCGCCTGATCAAAAACACGAACTACGTGACCATTACGGAAGAGGACGTGTTCCTGCAAGCCTCTACCGTATCGTTTGATGCTGCTACCTTTGAAATTTGGGGTGCGTTGCTAAACGGAGCGAAGCTAGTGTTGATGCCGCCACATCAGCCTTCACTCGATGAACTGGGAGAGACGATTCAGAATCAAAAGGTAACGACACTATGGCTGACGGCTGGTCTGTTCACGGTCATGGTTGACCACAAGGTGGAGTACTTGCGCGGCGTGCGCCAACTACTTGTCGGTGGGGATGTCGTCTCCGCATCTCATGTACGCAGGGTGCTTTCTCTTGGCGGTACCACGGTGATAAACGGCTATGGTCCGACGGAAAACACGACGTTTACTTGCTGCAATCCCGTCACGGAGCTTCCGGAAAGCGTCAACTCCTTCCCGATCGGCAGACCGATCAGCAATACCACCGTATACGTATTGGACAAACATCAACAACCTGTCCCTATGGGTGCAGCAGGCGAATTATATATAGGCGGAGATGGTCTCGCTCTAGGTTATTTGAACAATCCGGAGTTAACCGCAGAGCGTTTTGTGGAGAATCCGTTTGACCCACAAGGAGGTTCTCGCCTGTATCGTACTGGTGACTTGGTTCGTTATTTGCCCGATGGCACGATTGCGTTTATCGGTCGTATCGACAATCAGGTAAAAATCCGCGGCTTCCGCATTGAACTAGATGAAATCGAGACGGTATTGCAGAGTCACCCGGCTGTAAAAGAAACAGTAATCATGGTAAGAGAGGATACTCTTGGAGACAAGCGCCTAGCCGCCTACCTCGTTTTTGCAGAAGAAAAAGAGGTTACTCACAACGAGATGCGATTTTATCTCAAGGATAAGCTGCCTGAGTACATGATCCCATCCGCCTTCGTGAAGTTGGACAGCTTCCCGCTGACACCAAACGGAAAAGTGGATCGCCGGGCACTACCAATCCCTGACTATTCTCGAAATGAGGCGGATAGCGGTTATGTAGCACCTACAACAGAAATGGAAATAAAATTGGCGGAAATCTGGAAAAGTGTGCTGGGTGTTGCAAACCTCGGTATCTACGACAACTTTTTCGAATTGGGCGGCGACTCCATTCTCAGTATCCAGATCGTCGCAAGAGCCAATCATTCCGGAATTCGCTTCACACCAAAGCAACTTTTTGAAAATCAAACCATTGCAGAATTACTGCGGGTTGTTACTGATTTTAGCCAAGCAACAGATACAAAATGGAAAAATGAACAGGGCACTGTTACTGGAAATGTGCCGCTTACTCCCATTCAAAAATGGTTCTTTGACTCCAATCAACCGTCGCTGCACCACTGGAATCAGTCGGTACTTCTGACTGTTCAGCAACCAGTAGACCTTGTTGTACTGGAGCAAACTATCAAGTGCCTATTGACTCATCATGATGCGTTGCGTATGCGTTTTTCATATCATGACAGCATGTGGACACAAATGATGAATGGTCTGGAAGAGAATGTTCCATTCCGTAGCGTGGACCTTTCTAAACTCCCTAAACAGGAACAGGAGTCCAGGCTGGAGGAAATCTCACAAGAAGTACAAGCGAGCCTAAATATCACGGAAGGTCACGTCGTACAAGCTGTGTACTTCAACATGGGCGAAGAGCAAGCTGGCCGACTGTTGCTCGTCATTCACCACTTAGTTGTTGACGGTGTCTCGTGGCGTATTTTGCTGGAGGATTTGCAAAATACCTATGATCAAATAGCGAACGGTCAAGACGTACAAATGCCAGCAAAGACGACTTCGTTCAAGATGTGGGCTGAGCAATTAGTCGCGTATGCCAATTCAGACGCCATCCAAAAAGAAAAAGAGTACTGGCTCAAACAAGATCATGAGGCAAGTCTGCTCCCGATTGATCACTTATATGAACCGAGTCAGAACACGGAAGCGACAACCAAACAAGTAACGTTCTCTTTAGATGCAGGAGAAACCCGTGCCCTGTTGCAGGAAACACTTTCTCCTTACCGGTTGAAAATAAACGATGTATTACTCGCTGCCTTAACGAAAGCGATGCACCGTTGGACAGGGAAGCAGACGTTATCTTTCCATCTCGAGGGACATGGACGAGAGGATATTTTGGAAGGAGCAGATTTATCCCGCACCGTTGGCTGGTTCACGAGCATGTATCCTGTACAGCTTACGCTTGACCAGACCAAACCGTGGAGCGAACTGCTGAAAGCGGTCAAAGAAGAGCTTCGAGCCATTCCGCAAAATGGAGTAGGCTATGGTATCCTGCACTACTTGAGTCAGGATGACGAGCTGAAAGAGCAGTTGAAATCTCGAATGAAGCCAGAGATCAGCTTCAACTACCTCGGCCAGTTTGATCAGGTAGTTTCATCTCACTCTAAGTTTGGCATGGCTTCGGAATCGAGAGGCTCGAATCTTGCACCTGATTCCATTCGCGCGCATTTAATCGATGTAAACAGCGTCATTTCCGGAGAACAACTGCATGTCACTTGGTTTTACAACGAAAACATCCACGAGAAAAGTACGGTAGAAGCAGTTGCTCGTGATTATATGGACGCCTTGCGTGAGATTATGGCACATTGCCGCTCCGAAGAAGCCGGGGGCTATACTCCTTCTGACTTCCCATTATCTCGTCTGGATCAGCGTACAATCGACACGTATGTGGGTAGAGATCACTCCATCGAGAACATCTATCCACTGACGCCGTTGCAGGAAGGTATGCTTTTCCATTCCCTGTACGAACAAGAGGGCGGAGACTATGTGGTTCAATTCTCCATGACGATCCATCATTTGCAAGTCGATGCACTCCAACAAGCATGGCAAAAAGTCATCGATCGTCATTCTATTCTGCGTACCTCCTTTATCTGGGATGGAGTAGTCAATCCGCACCAAATTGTCCGCAAGCAAGTACGGGTGGCAGTCGATGAAAGAGATCTGCGACATTTACCGACTGATAGGCAGAAAGCAGCGTTAGACGCATTTTTGGAAGAGGATCGCAAGCGGAACTTCTCAATTACAGAACCACCTCTCATGCGTTTGACTTTGTTCAGGCTTAGCAGCGAAGCGTATCGCTTTATCTGGAGCTTCCACCACGTTTTGCTGGATGGCTGGAGCCTGCCGCTTGTCCTGAAAGACTGGTTTGCCGCCTATCAAGCGCTGGCAGAGGGAAGAGACATTCAGCTAGGGGCTGTACAGCCTTTTTCCCAGTATGTTGCATGGATTCAGCGTCAAGACATGCAAGCTGCGGAACGCTTCTGGCGCAACCATTTGAAAGGGATATACGGGCCGACACCAATCAATCTCGGACAGGCTCTCCAATCCATTGGAGAACCCAAAACCTACGACGAGCGCTTTATCCGATTCTCGGCCGAGTTTACAGAACATCTGCAATCCTTTGCCCGTCAGCATCAGGTAACGCTGAACACCATCATACAAAGTGCGTGGGGCATGATCCTCGGAGCTTACAGTGGTGAAGCAGATGTCGTATTCGGGGCAACTGGTTCAGGTCGTCCAGCCGATTTGCATGGCGTAGAAAATATGGTTGGTCTGTTCATCAATACGCTTCCGGTTCGAATCACGCTAGATCCAACTAAAACCGTTCGGGTATGGCTGCGTGAATTGCAAGAAATGCAATTGGAGATTCGCCAATATGAGTACACGCCGCTGGTTGACATCCAGAGTTGGAGCGAATTCGAGCGCAACACATCTCTGTTCGAAAGTATTTTTATCTTTGAGAACTACCCGATTGACGAATCTGTAAAAGAAGTGGACAACAGTATTCAGATTTCTGATGTAGACTCTGCGGAGCAAACGAACTATCCACTTACCGTAGTATGTGGCCCTGGCAAAGAATTTGTTCTCAAAATCGTTTTTGATCAAAACCGATTCGATCCTGTACGTATCGAACGTGTCCTAGAGCAAATGACTCTTCTGCTCCGATCGATGACAGCCAATCCGGATCAACCTCTGGCTGATGTGTGCATGATCAGCGAAAGCGAACAAGAGCAGGTTTTGGTCGAGTGGAACGAAACGAAGGTGGATTATCCGACGGGGCTTTGCATTCATCAAGCATTTGAACACCAAGTAAAAAAGACGCCAGATGCGATCGGGCTCATGTACAAAGAGATGGCAATGACGTATGCCGAACTGAACCAGCGAGCGAACCAATTGGCGCATCATCTTCTTGCCCAAGGCGTGAAACCAGATACACTCGTCGGTATTTGCATCGAGCGCTCTCCTGAGATGATCGTCGGGATACTCGGTGTGATGAAAGCAGGTGCCGCCTATGTTCCAATCGACCCGGCACATCCGCTAGAGCGTATTGCCTACATGATCGAGGATTCGCAGGCAAACATCGTGTTGACCCAGCAATCTCTGGCAAACCATTTGCTTACAACAAAGGCTCAGGTCATTTGCCTTGATAGTAATGCTCTGGACAATGAACCTGTTTACGATGTAGTGAGTGGGATTACAGAACAAAATCTTGCTTATGTCATTTACACATCTGGTTCCACTGGCTTGCCCAAAGGCGTAATGGTCGAACACCATAGTGCGATGAATATGGCTTATTACCTGATCGAGTTGTTCCAAGTCCAGCCGACTAGCCGCGTCTTGCAGTTATGTTCGTTCAGCTTCGACGTTTCTGTAGCAGAGATCGTCATGGCTTTGATTTCGGGTGCGACCTTAGTCATTGAGGATCGGGAAATGCTCTTGCCAGGCCCTGAACTCATCTCTGTCTTGCAAGAAAAACAAATCACAACGGTGATGACGGTGCCCGCTGTACTTGCGGCATTACCTGACGCCGATCTACCTGATCTGAAAACATTAGTGATCGGTGGCGAAGCACCAAGCTATGAGCTCATCGCTCGCTATGCAAATCATCGTCAATTTTTCAATTGCTACGGACCAACGGAGGCAACCGTTTGCACCACGCTGATGCTTATGGATACGAATCTGACGAACACGCCAATTGGCCGCCCTATCGCCAATGCGACCATCTACGTATTAGATGCCAATTTGAAGCCTGTCCCTATTGGCGTACCAGGTGAGCTGTACATTGGTGGAAAAGGCTTGGCACGCGGTTACTGGAATCGTCCAGAGCTTACAGCGGAACGCTTTATCACTCATCCGTTTGGAGCGGAAGGCGAACGTCTTTACCGCACAGGCGATCAGGTGCGCTACCTGCAAGACGGTAATCTCGAATTCCTCGGACGTATCGATAATCAGGTGAAAATTCGCGGCTTCCGCATCGAATTAGGTGAAATCGAAAACGCATTGAGAAAGCATTCTGCGATTCGGGAAGCTGTCATTACCGTACGCGACAATCGTTTGGCTGCTTATCTGATTGCCATGGGTGAAGAGAAGCCAGCAACAGAGGATATCGCTCTCTATCTGAAAGAGACATTGCCAGATTACATGATCCCAGCAGGCATCGTCTGGATGGAGGCTATTCCGCTTACGGTCAACGGAAAAGTAGACCACCGGGCACTGCCTACACCGGATTGGGGAATTTTGACCACACAACAAGAGTATGTCGCACCTCGCACTCCAACAGAAGAAATAGTGGCGAACATTTGGACACAGGTCCTTTCGGTTGGGCAAGTCGGGATTCACGATGATTTCTTTGAACGAGGGGGACATTCTCTCCTAGCCACCCAAGCGATTTCCCGTATGCGTCAAGCTTTTGGCGTCGACATGCCGCTTCGCATGCTGTTTGATTATCCGACAACGGCAGTAATCAGCGAAAAAATTACGGCGTTGTTACAAGGAGAAGCAAGTCTCACTGACATCCCGCTCGTGCCCGTGTCGCGTGACGAACACTTGCCGCTCTCGTTTGCACAGCAACGTTTGTGGTTCTTGGACAAGCTGTTGCCAGACAGCTCCGTCTACAACATCCCATCTGCTGTCCGTCTGATGGGTGAGCTAGATGTTGAAGCGTGGGATCGCAGCCTGAAGCTGATCATCCAACGTCATGAGAGCTTGCGTACAACTTTCTCCGATATCAATGGAGAAGCCGTTCAAGTCATTCACCCGAAGATCGAGTGGAATCTGGAACGAATCGACTTACGAGACTGGAACGAAGAGGAGCAAGAAACGGAAGCATTGCGTCTCGCCATAGAAGATGCAGAACAATCGTTTCATCTGAATCAAGGGCCGTTGTTACGCGCAAAACTGATTTGCATGGATGAACAAGCGCACGTATTTTTGCTCAATTTACACCACATTATTGCGGATGGCTGGTCCATGAGTGTATTCATGGGTGAGTTAGTCTCCATCTACGAAGCGTTATCTGCTGGGGAAACACCGCAGCTTGCCGAAATGCCTCTGCAATACGCAGACTATGCCACATGGCAACGCAATTGGCTACAAGGTGAGGTATTGGAGCAACAATTGGCGTACTGGAAAAAACAATTAGGCGATGCAGAACCACTTCTGAGATTGCCGACAGACCGTCCACGCCCTGCCGTTCAGAGCCATAATGGGGCGATGCATACGATTAGGCTCCCAGAAAAACTGCTTGCCGATCTAAAAACGCTCAGTCGTGAAGAGGGATCAACCTTATTCATGACCTTGCTAGCTGCCTTTCAGACCCTGCTCTATCGCTACAGTGGTCAAAAAGACATCCTCGTCGGAAGTCCGGTCGCAGGACGAAATAGACAGGAAATGGAGTCACTTATCGGTTTCTTCATTAACACCTTGGTAATGCGTACGGACATGTCTGGGGAACCAACCTTCCGAGACTTGCTAGCAAAAGTGCGAGAGACCGCCTTGGAAGCGTACGCGCATCAAGACCTGCCGTTTGAAAAACTGGTAGATGAGCTGGAGCTGGAACGAAGCCTGAGCTACTCACCGTTGTTCCAAGTGATGTTCGTACTGCAAAACATCCCGATGGACGTACAAGAATTGTCCCAGATTCGCATCGAGCCTTTCCACAGAGGTCAGGAAGGCGTAAGCGCCAAGTTTGACATCACCTTGACCACCGTAGAAGCACCTGATGGACTTATCGCAACATTCGAATACAACACCGATCTTTTTGATCCAGCAACGATCGAGCGCATGGGGAACCATTTCTCCAACCTGCTAGAGGCGATTTCAGTCAATCCGATGCAGCCGGTCACAGCCATACCTCTCCTGAGCGATACGGAAAAGGAGCAGCTTCTCCATCAGTGGAATGATACAAATGTACCGTTTGAACGCGAAACATGCGTGCATGAAAGGGTTGCACAGATTGCACAAGATCTGCCAGACCAATTAGCAGTTGTTTCCGAAGAAGGGCAGATCACCTATGCAGAACTGGACGCCAAAGCAAATCAGGTAGCGAACTACCTGCAAAAACAGGGAGTATCCTCCGAAACACTTGTCGGCATTTGCGTAGAACGTTCCATCGATATGCTCATCGGTCAACTGGGAATACTCAAAGCTGGCGGTGCTTATGTCCCTATGGACACAGCGTATCCGCAAGAACGTCTTGCTTTCATGATGAAAGATGCCAACATGCCAGTCGTATTAACCCAAGAACGACTGTTAGAGCGATTGCCGGAAGGAACGGCATCATTCATCTGCTTGGATCGTGATTGGACAATCATTTCAGAAGAGAGCAGCGAGACACCGAACATGGCAATGACAACAGAGAATCTGGCGTATGTCATCTATACGTCTGGCTCTACTGGAACGCCAAAAGGGGTAGAGATCGAGCACGCCGCCTTGCTAAATCTCATTTTCTGGCACCAACGGTCGTACAGTGTAGATTCAAATGATCGAGCTTCACAAATCGCAGGGACAGCCTTTGATGCATCTGTCTGGGAAATCTGGCCGTACCTGACAAAGGGAGCAACGCTTTATCTCCCATCTGAAGAAATTCGTCTGGTACCAGAGGAGCTCAGAGATTGGCTCGTTGCATCGGGTATCACGATTAGCTTTTTGCCAACGCCATTGGCGGAAAGGCTGCTTACCTTGGAATGGCCTACCGACACGCGGCTGCGCTATATGCTAACAGGGGGCGACAAGCTACACGATTACCCACCAGCAACCATGCCGTTTACTCTTGTGAACCAATACGGACCAACCGAAAACGCGGTTGTCGCCACAGCAGGTGTCGTTCCGACAGTAGCTACTCATGTTTTCGCACCATCAATCGGACGTCCAATAGACAATGTGCAGGTATACGTCCTTGATGAAAAGCGAAAACCTGTGCCGATTGGTGTAGCCGGAGAGCTCTATATCGCAGGAGACAGCTTGGCACGGGGCTATCTGAAGCGCCCTGATCTAACCAAAGAGCGGTTCGTAGCCAATCCATACTCACAAAAACCGGGAGCGCGCATGTACCGAACTGGTGACCTGGTTCGTTACCTGCCAGATGGAAACATCGATTTCATTGGCCGCGCTGACGATCAGGTGAGCATTCGAGGATTCCGGGTCGAACTGGGTGAAATTGAAACGGCTCTGTACACTCATCCGGCGGTAAAAGAAACCATCGTCCTCGTACGTGAGGATATTCCGGGCGTTAAACGACTCGCTGCCTACGTCGTCCTTGGAGAAAAACAAGAGATTCAAGCAAGTGACTTCCGTAGCTATCTGAAGGAAAAGCTGCCTGAGTACATGGTGCCAGCTGCATTCGTCATCATGGATAACCTGCCGCTGACTCCAAACGGTAAGGTAGACCGACAAGCATTGCCTGTACCTGATTTATTACGCAATGAAACAGAAGGCAGTTTTGCTACTCCGACAACTGCTATTGAGGCTGCGCTTGCAGATATATGGAAAAAAGTCCTAGGTATTGACAACGTTGGTATTTATGACAACTTTTTCGAGCTGGGTGGAGACTCCATCTTGAGTATCCAAATTGTTTCTCGAGCCAATCAGGCTGGAATTCGTTTAACACCGAAACAGCTCTTGAGAAATCAAACCATCGCGGAACTGGCAAGTGTCGTGACAGAGACTGGCGGCATACAAGCAATAAAAATCCAAGCAGAACAAGGCATCTTGACGGGAGAGGTTCCGCTCACGCCAATTCAATCGTGGTTCTTCACGACCGAACAACCGTCGATCCATCATTGGAACCAATCCTTGCTACTGACGGTTCAACACCCCGTTGACCTGACTGTTCTAGAGAATGTCATCGAGAATCTGCTCACGCATCACGACGCGTTACGTATGCGTTATGACCATACAGAGCGAGGCTGGACCCAACATATGGAGGGACGTCCTGAGACTATTCCATTCCGCAGTGTGGACCTGTCCGCTGTCCCAGAAGAAGAGCAAGCCGATCGACTTGAGCAAATCGCAAACGAGGTGCAATCAAGTCAACATGTAAGTGAGGGACCCGTTTTCCAAGCCGTTTACTTCCATCTTGGAGCAGACCAACCTGGTCGTCTGCTGATTGTTGCCCACCATTTGGTGATAGACGGTGTGTCCTGGCGCATTTTGCTAGAGGATCTGCAAACTGCTTACGAGCAACTGGTAAACGATCAACCGGTACAATTCCCAGCGAAAACGACTTCATTCAAGTCATGGGCTGAGCAATTGCAATCCTATGCGAATTCCGAAGCGATCGAGCCGGAAAAAGCGTTCTGGCTGGGCCAAAGTGATGAAGTGAGTCCACTTCCCATTGACCGTGCCTTCGAGCCAAGCCAAAACACAGATGCAACCTCCAAGCAAGTCAGTCTTGCGCTTACTATTGAAGAAACTCGCGCGTTGTTGCAGGATACGCTGTCGCCTTACCGCCTGCAAATCAATGATGTATTGCTTACCGCTTTCACCAAAGCAATGAATCGTTGGACAGGTGAAAAAATAGTAGCCGTTCATTTGGAAGGGCACGGACGCGAGGAAATTATCGAAGGAGCAGACTTATCCCGTACGGTTGGCTGGTTTACGAGCATGTACCCGGTACAGCTTTCGATTGACCCGTCGAAGCCGTGGGGTGACGCTTTGAAAGCGGTCAAGGAACAGCTTCGTAGCATTCCTAAGAAAGGTGTTGGCTACGGCATCCTCCAATACCTCAGTCAGGATGAGGAATTGAAAAAACTCCTGAGTGAAAAGCCGAAGCCTGAAATCAGCTTCAACTACCTCGGACAGTTTGATCAGATCGTTCAAGACGAATCTAGATTTGGTATGGCGCAAGAATCAAGAGGCTCCAATCTTGGAAAAGACACAATACGCCAGCATCTGATTGATGTAAACAGTGTCATTACCGGAGAACAACTCCATGTCACATGGATATATAGCGAAAACATTCACGAGGAAAGCACGATTCAAGAGCTTGCTTGCAACTATCTGGAAGCCTTGCGCGAGATCATTGCGCACTGCCAGTCCGAAGAAGCAGGGGGCTATACGCCATCTGACTTCCCACTAGCGCGAATGGATCAGCGGGCTATCGACAAGCATCTGGGACAGGATCGTCTGATCGAGAACGTCTATCCACTCAGTCCTTTGCAAGGTGGCATGCTGTTCCACTCCCTGTACGAGCAGGAGGGGGGAGACTATATTGTTCACTTTGCCATGACGATGGAGGGCTTGCGCGTCGATGCGTTTGAACAGGCGTGGCAAAAGGTAGTGGATCGCCATACGATTCTACGTACCTACTTTGTTTGGGAAGGTTCAGAGGCACACCAGATTGTACGCAAACAAGTAAAAGCATCTGTAGAAAAAATCGACCTTCGTCATCTGACTTCGGAGCAGCAAAAGACGGAACTGGCTCACTATCTAGAAGCTGACCGTAGACGTAATTTCGAGATTGCATCTCCACCGCTCATGCGCTGGACGCTGTTCCACTTACGTGAGGGAATTTATCGCTTTACGTGGAGCTTCCATCACGTATTGCTAGATGGCTGGAGCGTCCCGATTGTACTAAAAGACTGGTTTAGTGCTTATGTGGCCATAGCAGAAGATAGAGAGGTTTCGTACAGCTTTGTCCAACCATTCTCTGCGTACATCGATTGGGTACAGCGCCAAGACTTGAGTGCCGCCGAACATTTTTGGCGCGAACAGCTTAAAGGCTTCCACGAGGCTACACCATTAGCGATGAGTAACCACTCAGGCGGCCAGGAAAATATGCCGAAAGTGTACGAAGAGAAAGAAATTCGCTTATCGGCGGAAATGACCTCACGTTTGCAAGCCTTTGTCCGTACACATCAGTTGACGTTGAATACGCTTGTCCAAGGAGCATGGGCTCTCATCCTGAGCCGATACGGAGCAACGGATGATGTCGTCTTCGGTGCAACAGTTTCCGGTCGTCCGGCTGATCTGCCTACCGTAGAGGGCATGGTAGGTCTCTTCATCAACACCCTGCCGATTCGTGTTTGGATAGATGCGAACAAATCGGTGCGGGAATGGCTGCGCGAGATTCAAGAACATCAAGTGGAGCTTCGCCAGTTTGAGTTCACGCCGTTGGTTGACATCCAAGGCTGGAGTGAAATGGCGCGTAATGCTGCCCTGTTCGAGAGCATCTTCATTTTTGAGAACTACCCGATTGGTGAATCGGTAAAAGATGAACATAATCAGCTGCAATTATCTGACGTGGAGACGATGGAACAAACGAATTATCCAATCACCGTCGTCTGCGGTCCGGGTAAAGAGTTCATCCTTAAGATCAAATACGACCAAAGCCGATTCTCGTCCGAAAATATCGAACGTGTACTGCACCAGATGTCTTACTTGCTCGAATCCATGATGGCAAAACCTGAACAGTGCCTCGCAGAGGTGTCGATGATCAGTGAAAGCGAGCTCCAGCAGGTATTAGTCGAATGGAATGACACGAGCATGGATTATCCGACCCAGCTTTGCATACATCAGGCATTTGAGAAACAAGTGGAAAAGACACCTGATGCGATTGCACTCGTCTACAAAAAGACGGAGTTGACCTATGCCGAGCTAAACAAACGTGCAAACCAGCTGGCACACAGGCTGATTGCAATGGGTGTGCAACCGGATAAGCTAGTTGGCATTTGCGTCGAGCGCTCTTTCGAGATGATCATCGCTTTCCTCGGTGTGATGAAAGCAGGGGCAGCTTATGTGCCTATTGATCCGGCGCATCCGCAGGAGCGCATTGCCTACATGATCGAAGATTCGCAAGCGAACATTTTGCTGACGCAAGTATCGCTGAAAGACATGCTACCAGTTCCTGCTAAACAGGTCATTTGCCTCGATAGTGATGAACTGGCAGATGAACCTACCACAAACGTGGATAGTAGTGTCAATGAGCATCATCTCGCCTACGTCATCTATACTTCAGGATCAACCGGTTTGCCAAAAGGGGTAATGGTCGAGCACCACTCCGTTATCAATTTGACACATGCCCTGATCCATTCGTTCCAAATCGATGCGACGAGCCGAGTTTTGCAATTCACATCCTTTAGCTTTGATGTTTCTGTCTCCGAGATCGCTATGACCCTGCTCGCTGGTGCTACGCTTGTCATAGAGGATCGCGAATTGCTTTTACCTGGTCCGGAGTTGATCCAAGTCCTGCAAGAACAACGCATCACGATCGTGACAATGGCTGCCTCCGTAGTATCGGCCTTGCCACAAGCGGAATTGCCAGACCTGAAGACCCTGATTGTCGGCGGGGAAGCGTTAAGTCGTGAGCTTGTTGCCCGTCACGCCAAGGATCGCCAGTTCTTTAACTGCTACGGACCAACAGAAACAACCGTCACCGCAACTCTCACACGTTGTGAGAATAACGGCCAAAACCCATCAATCGGCCGACCCATCGCCAATGTAGAAGTGTATGTACTGGATGCATACCTCCAACCTGTCGCAATAGGTGTGCCAGGTGAGCTGTACATCGGCGGAAAAGGAATAGCCAGAGGGTACTGGAATCGTCCTGAGCTTACGAAAGAACGCTTTATCAATCATCCGTTCGGCAAGGAAGGAGAACGCCTCTACCGAACTGGGGACCTGGTTCGCTATACGGAAGACGGGCAGCTCGAATTCCTCGGACGAATCGACGACCAAGTCAAAATTCGCGGTTATCGAATCGAGCTGGGCGAAATCGAGAATAGACTCAGACAGCATCCAGCCGTTCAGAATGTGGTCGTTATCGCGCGTGAGGATCGAGAAGGAGACAAGCGTTTGGCAGCTTATCTCGTTGCAGCAAACGAACAACAACCGGGTGATGCTGAGCTTGTCCACTACCTGAAAGAGACCCTGCCGGAATACATGGTTCCTACAGGTTATGTATGGATGGCAGAGATTCCACTCACGGTCAACGGGAAAGTAAATCGCCGCGCCCTTCCAGCACCGGAATGGGGACAAGGGGAGACAGAGAAGGAATATGTGGCACCGCGTACACCAACAGAGGAAATCATTGCCCATATTTGGTCGCAGGTTCTTTCGGTTGAGGGAATTGGAATCTACGATGACTTCTTTCAGCTGGGTGGACATTCGCTCTTGGCTACCCAAACCGTTTCCCGCCTGAAAGAAACATTTGGTGTGGAAGTACCACTTCGTGCCTTGTTTGAAAATCCTAGCGTGGCACAAATGAGCGAAAAATTAACCGGACTACTGGAAGCCAAATCGAATGTTGCCAGCATTCCACTCGTACCCGTTTCTCGCGACCAGCATTTACCACTCTCCTTTGCACAGCAACGCTTGTGGTTCTTGGATCGCTTAATGCCGAACAGCGCCCTGTACAACATCCCGTCTGCCATGCGGATGCAAGGACACCTCAACATACATGCATGGGAACGCAGTCTGCAGATGATTATCGAGCGGCACGAGAGCTTGCGAACAACCTTCACTGACATCAACGGGGAAGCGATGCAAGTCATTCACCCAGAAATCGCGTGGAGCCTGGGCAAGATTGATTTGCGTGATCTACCAGAAGAAGCGCGTGACAATGAAGTACACCGCCTGGAGAGAGAAGAGGCAACCAAGCCATTTGACCTAAGTACAGGACCGTTACTGCGGGCCACGATCATCCAGATCGGCGAAGAGAATTTCGTCTTCCTGCTTAACATGCACCATATCGTATCTGACGGCTGGTCGATGAACATTTTCATACGAGAGCTGGTTGCGATTTATGAAGCGCTTTGTAAGGAAGAAACACCGCAACTCACCGACATGCCACTCCAATATGCAGACTTTGCAGCTTGGCAGCGTGAGTGGCTACAAGGAGAGGCGTTGGAGCAACAGCTTGCATACTGGAAAGCAAAACTGAGTGGCAGCGAACCGCTTTTGGCCTTACCGACAGATCGTCCGCGTCCGCCTGTACAGACATATAACGGAGCTTTATACACGACGAGCTTCCCGACTGAGCTTGTGGAAAAATTACACGCGCTCAGCCGACAAGAAGGCGCCACGCTCTTTATGACCTTGCTCGCTGCATTCCAAATCCTGCTTCATCGCTACAGCGGTCAAGACGACATTATTGTCGGTAGTCCGGTTGCTGGGCGCAATAGACAAGAAACGGAGTCATTAATTGGCTTCTTCATTAACACACTGGCGATGAGAACCGATATGTCTGGCGCTCCAACCTTCCGTGAACTGCTTGCAAGAGTGCGCGAGTCAGCACTGGAAGCATATACCCATCAAGACCTGCCCTTTGAAAAGTTGATAGATGAGCTGGAATTGGAACGTAGTCTAAGTTATTCGCCGCTCTACCAAGTCATGTTCGCTCTGCAAAACTTCGAAATGCAGACTCATGAGCTTGAGGGCATCCGGATTGCTCCGTTTGAAAGCAAGAGCCAAGAAGTGATGTCCAAATACGACATCAGCTTGACAATGGCAGAAATACCAAACGGCCTGATCGCTACGTTTGATTACAATACGGATTTGTTCGACCAAACAACGATGGAGCGAATGGTGAACCATTTCCATCATTTACTGGAGGGTATCGTCGCCCAACCTGATCGATCGATCCTGACGTTACCACTGCTTCGTCCGGATGAACGTGAACAGCTTATACTCACGTGGAACAACACAGCTGCCAATTACACGTATGAGAAGACAGTACACGAGCTAGTCGCCGAAATGACAAGGAAAATGCCGAACCAACTGGCAGTCGTCTCCAAGGAAGGCTCGCTTACCTACGCAGAACTTGATTCGAAAGCGAATCAACTGGCGAACTACTTGCAACAACAGGGGGTTACGACAGAGACTCTCGTTGGCATCTGCGTCGAACGCTCCGTCGAGATGCTGATCGGCCAATTAGGGATTCTCAAAGCGGGAGGCGCGTTTGTTCCGATGGACCCATCTTATCCAAAGGAGCGCCTTGCTTTTATGATGGATGACACGAACATGCCGATCGTATTGACCCAAGAACGTTTACTTGAAGCATTGCCAACAGGTGATGCAACGTTTATTTGTCTCGATATCGATTGGGATTTGATTGCCACTGAGAGCACAGAATCACCCGAAATCACGACGACAACAAACAATCTCGCCTATGTCATTTACACCTCTGGTTCTACCGGAACACCAAAAGGTGTGGAAATCGAGCAACGAGCTCTATTGAATCTCATCTATTGGCACCAGCAAGCTTACAATGTTACGCCAGAAGATAAAGCATCACAAATTGCTGGAACGGCCTTTGACGCCGCTGTCTGGGAAATCTGGCCTTATCTGACGGCAGGAGCCACCCTGTATCTGCCACATGAAGAGATTCGTCTCGTACCGGAAAAACTGCGTGATTGGCTCGTCGACTCAGGCATCACGATCAGCTTCCTGCCAACGCCGTTAGCAGAGAGCTTGATGTCTATTGAATGGCCGTCCGATTCAGATTTGCGCTACATGCTGACAGGCGGTGACAAACTGCATCACTATCCATCGGCTCATCTGCCATTTACATTGGTAAATCAGTACGGGCCAACGGAAAATGCCGTCGTAGCTACAGCAGGCATCGTCCCTGTACAGGCTGGTCAGATCGCTGCACCAACAATCGGACGCCCAATCGACAATGTGCAAGTATACGTTCTTGATGCAAAGCTGCAACCTGTACCGATCGGTGTTGCAGGCGAACTGTACATCGCAGGGAACAGCTTGGGTCGCGGGTATCTAAAACGTCCTGATCTGACACAAGAACGCTTCGTCGAAAATCCGTTCGCTCACATTCGAGGAGCAAAAATGTACCGCACAGGAGACCTTGTCCGCTACCTGCAGGACGGCAACATCGAGTTTATCGGTCGTGCCGACGATCAGGTGAGTATCCGTGGTTTCCGTGTCGAGTTGGGCGAGATTGAAACCGCCCTGTACAATCACCCTTCTGTCAAAGAAACGATAGTTCTTGCCCGCGAAGATATGCCAGGTGTAAAACGACTGGCCGCGTATGTCGTGCTTGAGGAAGGGGAAGAGGACCAAGCAGGCAACTTCGACAGCTACCTCAAAGAAATACTGCCGGAGTACATGGTACCAGCCGCATTCGTCATCATGGATGCTCTGCCACTTACTCCAAATGGCAAAGTAGACCGTCGTGCACTACCTGTACCAGAGTACAAGGTGAGTAATGGAGAATTCGTTGCTCCAGAGACGTTTGTCGAGAGAGTATTGGCAGAAATATGGAAAAAGGTTCTAGGAGTAGAGCAAGTCGGCATTCACGATAACTTCTTCGAACTCGGTGGTGATTCGATTCTAAGCATTCAGATCGTGGCCCGCGCAGCCCAATCTGGAATTCGCTTGTCACCGAAGCTCTTGTTCGAAAATCAGTCGATTGCCGAGCTGACACATGCGATCGGGGAGTCGGTAAACATTTTCGCCGAGCAAGGCATCGTCACAGGAGAAGTGCCACTCCTGCCGATTCAGCGCTGGTTCTTCGAGCAAAAATTGGCAGATCGCAACCACTGGAACCAATCTGTACTTTTAACGGTCAAACCGATCGATCCAGAAATTTTAAGACAAGCTTTCTATCACTTGCTCGGACATCATGACGCGCTCCGCCTTCGCTTCTACCATCAGGATGGAGAATGGAAGCAAATCAACGAGGATTGGACAGATATCATTCCATTTACCGTAGAGGAATTGGGGCATTTGCCGTATGAAGAGCAAGTAAAACGAATCGGGGATATTTCTGAGGAAGCTCAGGCTAGCTTGCATCTCTCGGAAGGTCCGTTGCTCCGTGCCGTCTACTTCGATTTGGGCAGAGACCAGGAGGGCCGCTTGCTAATCGTCATTCACCACTTGGCAGTCGATGGTGTGTCCTGGCGCATCATCACCGAAGACTTGAATAAGGCCAGCACCCAACTGCTACAAGGCAAGCAGGTGCAACTGCCGCCAAAGACCAGCTCCTACAAGTATTGGGCTGAAAAATTGACAGAGCACGCTCAATCGGACAGCCTGCGAGCGGAAGCGGATTATTGGTTAAGCAGCCTCGATACAGAAGTAAACGCTCTGCCAAAAGATTATGAGAACGGAAAGAACCGAGAGCTTACTGCCAAGATGGTTTCTGTTGCACTTACGCAAGAAGAAACCAAAGTGCTCTTACAGGAATTGCCTTCGATCTACCAAACTCAGATCAATGACGTTTTGCTAACTGCATTGGCAGAAGCCATCTTCGTCTGGACTGGAAATCAAACCTCCCTCGTCCATTTGGAAGGGCACGGACGTGAAGAGCTCTTCGACGATGTCGATCTCTCCCGTACCTTGGGGTGGTTCACGAGCATGTATACCATCCTTTTGGACACGAGGGGAACTACCTCACTCAAAGAAGCGCTACAAACGACCAAAGATCAGCTGCGTAGCATTCCGAACAAGGGGATCGGCTATGGAATTCTCCGTTACCTGAACGAGGAAATGACTGATAAGTTCAAGTCTTTGCCAAAAGCAGAGATTAGCTTCAACTACCTCGGTCAGCTTGATCAGGCAGTCGATGATGCAGAATCCTTGTTTGGCTTTGCAAATGAAGCAAGAGGCGACAACTTCAATCGCAACTCAGAACGTCAGCACCTGCTGGATTTCGGCAGCTCTGTCGTTGGGGGACAATTGATTGTAACGATCGCCTTCAGTGAAGAGATTTATCGCAAAGAAACCATCAAAGATTTGGCGGATTACTATGTCAACGCGCTACGACAATTGATCGAGCTAGGTCAGACGGAGACGACCGCATCACAAACAACTAGTGATCTGTCCGAATTCGGTTGGGATGATGAAGAGATTGCCGACTTACTTGATCTCATCCAAGACAAGTAATGAATACCAACTGCATAGAGGCGTCAAACATGGCGCCTCTATGGCAAATTTTTTATGGGAGTGGGCAGGAGAAGATGAATAACATTGAAACGTATTATCCCGTTACTCCTTTGCAGCAAGGTCTCATTTTCCACAGCTTGTTGGAACCAGAGTCCGGAGCCTATATCGTACAGATGGGGTTGAAGCTGCAAGGTCCCTTGAACATTCCGTTATTCGAACAGGCATGGCAATGCCTCGTAGACAGACACGCTATTTTTCGCACCCGATTTGTTGGCGGTAAAGTAAAAGAATACGTCCAGGTTGTCTTGAAAGAGCTGAAGGTTTCCCTGGTGGAACATGACATTATTCATCTTTCCTCCTCCGAGCAAGAGTCGTTTCTTCATACCTTTGCCAAAGATGATCGCAAACGTGGTTTCAATATCGAAGAAGCGCCGTTGATGAGATTAAATCTGTTCCGTTTGAGTAGTAATACCTTTCATTTTTCGTGGACTCTTCACCACGTGCTGATAGACGGATGGAGTATGCCGCTAGTCTTCGGGGAAGTGTTTGCGGCGTACAACATGCTATGCAAAGGGCAGCCTGTACAACTTCCTCCGGTTAAATCTTACCGCGACTACATCGTCTGGCTGAAAAAGCAGGACTTGAAGCAAGCGGAGGCGTTTTGGCGCACGTATCTACAAGGATTTACGGAAACCACGCCACTTTCATTCGGTCGAGCTTATAAAAATCCGTACCTTGATCAGAAAAATTACCGGGAGCTAGATCTGACCGTTTCCGAGACAATTTCCAAATCATTACAGACATTGGCTCGTCAACATCGCCTAACGGTTAACACGATTGTGCAAGGCGCATGGGCACTGCTGTTGAATCGCTACAGTGGACAGGACGACATTATTTTCGGCGCCACTGTATCCGGACGTCCTGCCGATTTGCCTGGGGTCGAGACGATGATTGGTCTGTTTATTAATACACTCCCTGTCCGCGTGCAGGTAAAAGCGGAGGAGAGCGTAATCAATTGGCTCAAATCTCTGCAACAACAGCAAGCCGACTTCCGCCAGTACGAATATACCCCACTCGTGGAAATCCAAGGCTGGAGCGACTTGCCGCGTGGACAATCCCTGTTTGAGAGCATTCTCGTCTTTGAAAATACTCCTGTCGGAAATGCTAGCGGCGGCGGTGGAGAGAGTGAGCTTTCGATCGTGGATGTACATTCCGAGGAGCAAACCAATTATCCATTTACTCTGGTTGCGGCGTCAGGCAAAACAATAGACATCAAAGTCAAATTTGATGAGAGTCAGTTTGAGCTTTCATCTATTGAGCGGGTTCTGGACCAGCTTCATTCCCTCCTGATCTCTATCGCCAAAAACGCCAAGCAACGGATTGCCGACCTTTCGATGATCAGCGAAAACGAGCGTGAACAGGTTCTCGTCCAGTGGAACCAGACGGCGAAGGAATTTCCGAGCGGCCTGTGCGTTCATCAGGCGTTTGAACAACAAGTGGAAAAATCACCAGATGCGATTGCCGTTACCTATAAAAACGTGGAGCTAACCTACAAGGAACTAAACGAGCGAGCAAACCAACTGGCCCATCAGCTCGTAAGCAAAGGGGTAAAACCGGATACACTTGTCGGCATATGCGTGCATCGTTCCCCTGAGATGATCATCGGCATACTCGGCGTTTTAAAATCGGGAGCTGCCTACGTACCGATTGACCCGGCTTACCCGCAAGAACGCATCGCCTATATGATCGAGGATTCTCAAACAAATGTGTTGTTGACCCAGCAGTCTCTCATGGACATCTTGCCAGCAATACAGGCGAATGTCATTTGTTTAGACAGCAATCCGCTAACGAATGAACCTATCGCCAACGTTGCTTGCAAGGTCACAGAGCATAATCTTGCCTACGTCATCTATACTTCTGGTTCAACAGGGCAGCCAAAAGGGGTAATGGTAGAGCACCACAGTGTGATAAACATGGCTCATGCCTTGATCGATGCTTTTGATATTCAGCCAACCAGTCGTGTTCTGCAATTTACTTCGTTTAGCTTTGACGTATCGGTGTCCGAGATTGTGATGGCCTTACTCGCTGGTGCGACCCTAGTCATCGAGGATCGAGAATCCCTTTTGCCGGGCCCTGAGCTGATCCACGTTTTGCAAGAACAACGCATTACCACCGTATCCATGGTTTCTTCCGTATTGGCAGCACTGCCTGAAGCTGACCTGCCTGATCTAAGAACCTTGATTGTAGGCGGAGAAGCTCCGAGCCGTGAACTTGTGGCACGCTATGCAGCGAACCGCCAGTTCTTCAACTGCTACGGTCCAACGGAAGCAACGGTCTGCTCCACTATGATGCGTTGCGAAGCTGGAATGAGCAATCCGCCTATCGGTCGGCCAATTGCCAACGCGACTATGTTCGTTTTGGATGCAAATAGGCAGCCTGTGCCTATCGGCGTACCAGGTGAACTGTATATCGGAGGAAAAGGCTTGGCTCGCGGCTACTGGAATCGTCCGGAACAAACAGAAGAGCGCTTTATCACGCATCCGTTTGGCAAAGAAGGGGAGCTACTCTATCGGACGGGCGACTTGGTTCGCTATCTGGAAGACGGCAATCTCGAATTCCTTGGACGCATGGATGATCAAGTCAAGATTCGCGGGTACCGCATTGAATTGGGTGAGATTGAGAATTCGCTCAGACAGCATCCTGCGGTCCATGAAGCTGTGGTCATCGTTCGTGAAGAAAAGGCGGGAGGCAAACGCTTGGCCGCTTATCTGGTAGCAACGGGAGACACGCCAACCACGGAGGAGCTCGCTCTTTTCCTGAAAGAATCGTTGCCTGAATACATGATACCAGCAGGCTTTGTCTGGCTAGAGACGATACCACTCACGGTTAATGGAAAAGTAGACCGACGGGCACTGCCAGTACCAGATTGGGGACAACTTTCCACGCAGCGTAATTATGTTGCCCCTCGCACTCCAACAGAGGAGCTGGTAGCCAACATCTGGTCGCAGGTTCTCTCGGTAGAACGAGTTGGCAGCTACGACGATTTCTTTGAGCTTGGAGGCCATTCTCTTTTGGCTACGCAAACCATCTCCCGCATAAAAGAAGCGTTTAGCGTTGATTTACCGCTCCGTGCTCTATTTGAATATTCGACAGTCAACCGACTCAGCGAATTGATTGTATCCATGAACGAGGACGAATCTGGACTCTCCAGCATTCCGCTCGTACCTGTTTCACGTGATCGACATTTGCCGCTTTCGTTTGCACAGCAGCGCTTATGGTTCTTTGACCGCTTGATGCCAAACAGTTCGCTCTACAACATCCCAACTGCCGTTCGCTTGCAAGGGGAGCTAAACATCGAAGCGCTCGAGCAGAGTTTGCAAACGATTATCTGCCGTCATGAGAGCTTGCGTACAACGTTCTCCGACATCAACGGGGAAGCCGTTCAGGTGATTCATCCAGAGATTGATTGGAAACTCAGCAAAATGGATATTCGGTCTCTGCCAGATGATAGACGTGATGACGAAGGACAACGCTTGACCAAAGAAGATGCGAACAAGCCGTTTGACCTTGTCACAGGACCGCTCATGCGTGCGACGATTATTCAAACAGGAGAGCAGGATTTCATCTTCCTGCTAAACGTGCACCATATCATCGCCGATGGCTGGTCAGCGGGCGTTTTACTCAGCGAATTATTTACCTGCTATCAGGCATTTAGCAAATCAGAAGTACCGCAACTTACCAACCTGCCTATACAATATGCCGATTATGCAGCATGGCAGCGCGAATGGCTTACAGGAGATGTATTGGAAAAACAACTTTCATACTGGCGGGCAAAGCTGGGTGGAGCAGAACCGCTTCTCGCCTTGCCGACAGATCGTCCCCGTCCTGCTGTTCAGTCCTATGAAGGAAACAGCATCACCCTGATGTATGACAAAGAATTGATGACGAATCTGCTTTCCTTGAGCAAGCGCGAAGGTACGACGTTGTTTATGACGTTGCTCGCCGCATTCCAAGTATTTCTGTATCGATATACAGGCCAAGACGACATCCTCGTCGGTACTCCTGTAGCAGGACGCAGTCACCAAGAGACAGAAGCACTCATTGGATTTTTCATCAACACATTGGCGATGCGAACAGATTTGTCAGGTGATCCGAGCTTCAGGGAGGTACTTAGCCGTGTACGGGAAACAGCCTTGGGAGCTTATTCCCATCAAGATCTACCCTTTGAAAAGCTAGTAGACGAGCTGCAATTAGAACGCAGTCTCAGTTACTCGCCATTGTTCCAAGTGATGTTCGTTCTGCAAAATATTCCGGTTCAGGTAGAAGCACTTGAAGGGATTCGCATTTTGCCGCCAAAAGGTAGTCAACAGGTAGAGACAACCAAGTTTGATCTCACCTTGACGATGGCAGAGACGGCAGACGGTCTGTCCGCTACATTCGAGTACAACACCTCTCTCTTTAACCAAGATACAGTAGAACGAATGATCGAACACTTTACTCAGCTGCTAAAAGCCGTTGCTGCCAACGCAAATCAAGCCATTACCGCTCTCCAACTGATGGGAGAAGAGGAGCAGCAGCAGGTCGTATCTGAATGGAACAACACCGTAGTTGCCTATTCCAAGGATCATTGCGTACATGAACTGGTCGATCAGGTCGCTCGTGAAATGCCCAACCAGCCGGCTGTTCTCACAGGCAACGAATCCATTACCTATGCGGAATTGAATGCCAAAGCGAATCAACTGGCGCATTATCTGCAGAAACAGGGAATCGGCCAGGAAAATTTGGTAGGAATCTGCGTCGAGCGCTCTATCGAGATGCTAATCGGTCAACTGGCTATCATGAAAGCCGGCGGTGCCTATGTACCAATGGACCCAGCGTATCCCAAGGATCGTCTCGCCTTCATGATGCAGGATGCAGGTATGTCGATTGTACTTACACAAGCCAGACTCGCAGAAAAACTCCCTGCTGGCACGAGCCAATTGATTTGCCTGGACTCAGACTGGGAGTCGATCTCTCAAGAAAGTACGACGACTCCAATAAACTTGACTACGACGAACCAGCTTGCTTACGTCATCTACACATCTGGTTCGACAGGTACGCCAAAAGGGGTTGAGATCGAGCACGCGGCTCTACTTAATTTAATTTCTTGGCATCAACGCGTATATCATGTCACGTCCGAAGATCGCGCATCACAGATCTCCGGGACGGCATTTGACGCATCTGTATGGGAAATTTGGCCTTATTTAACAAAAGGAGCCACGCTTTATTTGCCAGAAGAGGAAATTCGACTCGTACCGGAAAAACTTCGTGATTGGCTCATCCATTCTGAGATCAATATCAGCTTTTTGCCGACGCCTTTGACAGAGAGCATGCTGGCTCTGGACTGGCCAAGCCATACCAAGCTTCGTTACATGCTGACAGGAGGAGACAAGCTCCATCACTATCCAAGTGCGAATCTGCCGTTTACCTTGGTGAACCAATACGGTCCAACCGAAAACGCAGTCGTTGCAACAGCTGGGATCGTTCCGATAGGGACGGGACAAAGCTTTGCACCAACCATTGGACGTCCGATTGACAACGTGCAAGTCTATGTTCTCGATACGCATATGCAGCCTGTTCCCGTAGGAGTCACAGGTGAGCTATACATTGGTGGAAGTTCCTTGGCGCGTGGCTACCTGAACCGTCCCGAACTGACACAAGAGCGTTTTGTCCCTCATCCTTTTAGCGAAATAGAAGGAGCGCGTCTCTACCGTACAGGGGACTTGGTGCGCTACCTGGCGGACAGCAATATTGAGTTCATCGGTCGCGCAGATGATCAGACCAGTATTCGCGGATTCCGCGTCGAACTGGGGGAAGTAGAAACAGCCATTCTCGCTCACCCTGCGGTAAAAGAAGCGGTGGTCACTGTCTGCACGGATCATCAAGGAACGAAGCGTCTTGCTTCCTACTTGGTTTTAGAAGAGGACACGGAGCTTGCCACAAGTGACATCCGCAAAGCGCTAAAGGAAGTGCTGCCTGATTACATGGTTCCTGCGTTTTTCATCCCGTTAGCATATCTGCCGCTCACACCTAACGGAAAGGTAGATCGTAAAAATTTGCCTGCACCTGATTTCAATCGTCCTGAGTTGGAGGGGAAATTTGTCTCACCAACAACGGAGAAAGAGCAACACCTTGCCGCGATATGGAAAGAGGTTCTCGGTATTGACCAAATTGGCATACACGATAATTTCTTCGAGCTGGGCGGAGATTCGATTCTCAGTATCCAGATTGTGTCACGCGCCAATCAATCAGGTCTAAGGCTCACACCGAAGCAATTATTCGAGTACCAAACCATCGCTGAATTAGCAGAGGTTGTAGAGGAAAAAGAAGCGATCCTTGCTGAACAGGGGCCTATTATCGGCGAATTGCCACTCTTGCCGATTCAGAAGTGGTTCTTCCAGCTACCGTTGAAGAACAGACATCACTGGAATCAATCCGTGCTGCTCTCCATCCAGGCAGGCATTGATCAGGAAGCACTGAAACAAGCGGTAGGGCATTTACTCTATCAGCACGATGCTTTACGCATGCGCTATACACAGACAGAGCTCGGCTGGAAGCAAGAGATGGATGCGCCAAGTGATACGATTCCATTCCGGATTGAAGTTTTGTCACACCTTACACCAGATGAACAATTCAAGGCCATCGAAAAGATTGCAGATGAGACGCAGGCAAGTCTGAATTTGTTTGAAGGGCATGTAGTTCAGTTCATTTATTTTGATTTGGGTCAAAATCAACCGAATCGTCTGTTGATCGTCGCCCATCACTTAGTCATAGACGGGGTATCATGGCGCATCATTCTCGAGGACTTGCAAAACGCCTACCAACAAATTGCCGCAGGGCAAGAGGTGAAGCTACCAGCGAAAACGACATCCTACAAAGAATGGGCGGATGAACTGGAGCGCTATGCGAATTCAGATGCTTTGGAAAACGAAAAAAGATACTGGTTGACCAAATCCTCTGTCGATTCAGCAAAGCTACCAGTAGACGTAACAGATGCTGGGGAAAATACAGAAGCAACGACAAAGTCCGTCAGCGCTGCATTGACTAGCGAAGAAACCAAAGCACTACTGCAAAACGTCCCGCAGGCTTACCGCACCCAGATCAATGACGTCCTGCTAACCGCTTTGGCGAAGTCACTTACTCGATGGACGGGTAATCGATCTGTATTCGTAAACGTAGAAGGGCATGGCCGTGAAGAATTGTCAGAGAGAATCGATTTGTCCCGTACCATCGGCTGGTTCACCAGCATGTATCCGGTGCACCTTCAATGGGACGAAACATTCTCCGTAGGAAAAGCACTTTTGACGACCAAAGAAGAACTGCGTGCGATCCCGAACAAAGGGCTTGGTTATGGCGTTCTTCGTTACCTCCATGCGGATCAGAATATTGTCGATGAAATTTCCCGGATTCAAGCACAAGTGCTGTTCAACTACATGGGCAAGATCGATCAGATTGTCGATGGCGATTCCTTATTTGGCTGGGCACCTGAGTCCAGCGGTTCCAACCTTAGCCCGGTCGCGGGGCGACACCACTTGATCGACGTAAATAGTGTGGTCGCAGGGGATCAACTGCATGTGACATGGCGATACAGTGAGAAGATTCATCTAGAGAGCACGATTACAGCAGTCGCCAAGGACTTTATGGATGCGCTTCGTGAGATTATTGCCCATTGTGCGACAGAGGAAGCTGGCGGTTACTCACCATCCGATTTTCCTCTGGCTCTATTGGATCAGAAGAACATTGACAAACACATCGGTTCTGACCGAAATATCGAGGATATCTATACACTTTCTCCGCTTCAACAGGGGATGCTGTTCCACTCCCTATATGCAAGCGACAGCGGGGATTACGTCGTCCAATTTGCCATGCATTTCAAGAACCTGAATGTGCCGGTATTCGAGCAAGCATGGCAAAAAGTGATGGACCGCCATTCCATTCTTAGAACGTACTTCGTCTGGGAAGGTTTGGATCAAGCACACCAAATTGTCCGCAAAGAGGTAAACGTATCCCTCCGTCAGGAAGATTGGCGCCATTTGCATACGGATGTACAGGATGAGATGTTTACGGCTTTTCTGGAGGAAGACCGCAGACGAAGCTTCGATATTACACATGCACCTTTGTCACGCTGGGTTGTCTTCCGAACAGGAGAAGAAAGCTATCGCTTCGTGTGGAGCTTCCATCACGTTCTCCTTGATGGTTGGAGTGTTCCTTTGGTACTGAATGAACTGTTTGCCTATTATGCCTCGATCAGCGAAGGACAAGAAGTTAAGCTTGGACATCCGCAGCCGTTTTCCCAGTACATTGCTTGGTTGAAACGTCAGGATATGCAGGAGGCCAAGCTCTTCTGGGTAAACCAGCTAAAAGGCTTCCACGAACCAACCAGCTTGGGAATGAGCAAAGCAGTAGTCACCGCGGGACCGAAGCAATACAAAGAGAAGAGCATCCTCATGGCAGAAGAAACGAGCGAGCACTTGCAAAAATTCGTACGCGAACACCAGTTAACACTCAATACTTTGGTACAAGCGGCTTGGGGCTGGATTCTGGGAAGCTACAGCGGGGAAGAGGAAGTCATTTTTGGTGCGACAGGTTCAGGTCGTCCGGCAGACCTGTCTCATGTTGAGACGATCATAGGCTCCTTCATCAACACCTTACCTGTCCGGATATCCTTGCAGACGAACGCGACCGTGCTAGAGTGGCTGAGAGACTTGCAGCACAGGCAGTTAGAGATACGCCAATATGAATACACCCCGCTGTTCGACATCCAAGGGTGGAGCGAACTGCCGCGTGGATCTGCCCTGTTTGAATCAATACTTGTATTTGAGAACTATCCGGCTGTACAAGCAGGAGGGCAAGAAACAGACGAGTCCAATTCAGCTTCGTCCAGTGTTTCTTTGGAAATTCACGACGTAGCAGCTGTCGAACAAACGAATTATCCACTTACCTTGGTGGCAGCACCAGGCAAGCAAGTGGCCATCAAACTCAAGTACGAACAAAACCGTTTTGATGACGTGATGATCGATCGGGTCTTGAACCAAATTACCCAACTCATGCTCACTATGATCAAGTCTCCGGAGATGCATCTGAGTGACGTCACATTGATAGACGATGTCGAACGCGAGCAGGTTCTCATCGAATGGAATCGTACGGAGAAGGAGTATCCACGCGATCTTTGCATCCATCAGGCATTCGAACAACAAGTCGCGAAAACTCCTGAAAATATTGCACTCGAGTATAAACAACAAGCCATGACTTATGCGGAGCTGAACCAAAAAGCCAACCAATTAGCGCATGTGCTTCTCGCTCAAGGCGTGCAGCCTGATACGACTGTTGCGATTTGTGTAGAACGCTCCATGGAAATGATCATTGGCATTCTTGGTGTGTTAAAAGCGGGGGCAGCCTATGTGCCGGTTGATCCAGCTCATCCCGAAGAAAGAATGATCTTCATTCTGGAAGATTCACAAGCAGCTGTCGTACTGACACAAGCGAGACTTGCAGAGCCGTTCACAAAAACGGAAGCGAACGTCATCTGCCTGGATGAAGAACTTTTCTACGAGCAGATGTCCGTAGAAAACGCACAAAGCGCTGTAGTATCAACCAATCTCGCCTATGTCATCTACACATCCGGTACCACGGGATTGCCGAAAGGGGTAGCTGTTGAGCATCGCAGTGTGATGAATATGGTGCAGGCCTACATGAATTACTTCGAAATAAACGAATCCAGCCGTGTCCTGCAATTTACGTCATTTGGCTTTGACGTTTCCGTTTCTGAGATTTTACAGGCGCTGCTCTCTGGAGGAACGTTAGTCATCGAAGATCGTGAGTCTCTGTTACCAGGCCCAGACCTCGTTCGCACCCTTCGTGAACGTCGCATCACCAAGGTATCGATGGCATCTTCGGTACTCGCGTCACTACCTGTTGAAGAGTACCCGGATCTGATCTGCCTTGAGGTCGGAGGAGACGCATGCAGCCGTGAACTGGTTGCCCACTATGCAAAAGGACGAAAATTTTATAACTGCTACGGACCGACGGAAGCAACAGTTGGTACGGTCATCGCTCGATTAACGGATGCTGACAATGCCCCAACGATTGGTCGTCCATTCCCGAATACCAAGCTGTACGTGTTAGATCGAAATCTTCAGCCAGTCCCTATCGGTGTTCCGGGAGAGCTGTACATTGGTGGTGAGAGTCTTTCGCGTGGTTATTGGAATCGTCCAGAGCTTACAGCAGAGCGTTTTATTCCGAATCCATTCGGTCAACCGGGAGAACGACTCTATCGAACAGGCGACCTCGTTCGTTATCTGCCATATGGCAACATAGATTACATCGGTCGTGTCGACGATCAGGTAAAAATCCGTGGGTTCCGTATCGAGTTAGGGGAAATAGCAGAGGCCTTGAGACAACATGAAGCCATAAAAGAAGCAGTCGTTATTGCGCGAGAAGCTAGACCCGGTGACAAACGATTGGTAGCCTATCTAACCAATGCTTTGGAGCAGGAGACGTCCATAGACGAAATCAAGCTCTGGCTCAAAGAGAAACTTCCCGAGTACATGATTCCGTCGCATTTCATGTGGCTTCCGGAAATTCGACTTACAGTCAACGGAAAAATTGACCGCAAAGCATTACCTACGCCAGATTGGGGCCAGCTAACAGCCGTATATGTCGCTCCGCGTAGCCCCGTGGAAGAAATGGTCGCCAACGTCTTTACTGAAATCCTCTCCTTAGAGAAGGTGGGCGTACATGACAACTTTTTCGAATTAGGCGGACACTCCCTGCTCGCGACGCAGACCGTTTCTCGCCTCCGGGAAATCTTTGGGGTAGAGTTGCAAATTCGTACGTTGTTTGAATACCCAACAGTCGAAGGGCTTAGTGAACAGCTGGTTATGCTCACCAAGCAAACATCCATTAAGATGGCTCCACCGATTGTAAAAGTATCGCGTAAAGAACCGCTCCCATTGTCATTTACCCAGCAACGTTTGTGGTTCCTGGAGCAGTTCACGCAAGGAAGCTCAGTCAACAATATTCCATCCTTCCTACGGATTCAGGGAGACCTCAGCATATCCGCTTGGGAAGAAAGCTTGAAAGCCATCATACAGCGTCATGAGAGCTTGCGTACTCGCTTTGAGGTTCGTGACGGACGACCAGTTCAAGTGATTCACCCAGAGGACGATTGGGTAATGAACCAAACGGATCTGCGGGCTTTGGATCCTGCGAAACGGGAAGCAGAAGTCAAACGCCTTGCTGAAGAGGCCACACTCGAGCCATTTGACCTGACGAAAGGTCCGTTGCTCCGTGCCAATCTGGTTCAGCTCGACGAAAAGGACTTTGTGTTCCTGTTCGTGATGCACCACATTGCTGCAGACGGTTGGTCGATGGGAATTTTGATGAGCGAATTAATGACCAATTACAAAGCATTTAGTCAAGGAGAGGCATCGCCACTTACGGAATTGCCAATCCAATACGCAGATTTTGCCGTCTGGCAGCGTGAATGGTTAAGTGGAGAGGTTCTTGATGGACAGCTTGAGTACTGGAGAGAAAAACTCAAGGGCAGCGAACCATTACTGCAACTGCCAACGGATCGACCGCGCCCACCAGTACAGACATACGAAGGAGAAAAGCTCTCCGTTCAGTTTGGAGCCGACCTCTTGGAAGAATTGCGTAATCTGAGCGGAAAAGAAACGACTACACTCTTCATGACATTGGTTGCCGCCTTCCAAACTCTGTTGTACCGCTATACGAATCAAGAAGATATTCTCGTCGGAACTCCGATTGCCGGACGTAACAAGCAAGAGACGGAGCAATTGATCGGTTACTTCATCAATACACTCGTTTTACGCACAGATATGTCAGGTCAACCAAGCTTCCGCGAATTGCTTGCACGCGTTCGTGAAACAGCTCTGGGGGCATATGCAAACCAAGATGTTCCGTTTGAAAAATTGTTAGATGAGCTGCAGCTGGAGCGTAGCATGAGCTACTCGCCATTATTCCAGGTGATGTTTATTCTGCAAAATATCCCGATGCAGGTAGATCCTGTGGATGATATTCAGATAAGCAGCTTTGACGTCGGTGCTGAGGCCGTCACCTCGAAGTTTGATTTGACGGTGACCATGTTGGAGACATCAGACGGTCTCATTGCTACCTTGGAGTACAACAAGGCGTTGTTTGATCACAGTACGATCGTTCGAATGGTTGATCATTTCCACAAGCTTCTGGAAGAAATCATTGCCAACCCGGATCAGTCAATCACCTTGCTACCGCTCATGCGTGAGGAAGAGGAACAACGACTCATTACTGAATGGAACCGTACAGAAGCGCCATACCCGAAAGAAAAATGCGTTTATGAAATGATTGAGGACATGGTTGCGAAAGCACCGGACAACATCGCTCTCATCGTAGGAGATCAAACGACTACCTACAGAGAGTTGAACACTCAAGCGAACAAGCTGGCTCATTATTTACGCAAGCAAGGAGTAGGACCCGAAGTGCTAGTCGGTGTTTGCGCACAGCGGACAACCGAGATGATGATTGGACTTTTGGCCATTATGAAAGCCGGCGGAGCCTATGTGCCAATCGACCCAAGCTATCCAGCCGACCGCATCGCCTACATCATCGAACACTCACAGGTTCCAGTCCTTTTAACGCAAGAAAATCTGCTGCCAACTCTGCCTGAGCACCAGGCCAAAGTGATCTGCCTAGACAGTGATTGGGGAGCAGTTGCCGACGAAAGCGCGGAGAACCCGACCAAGCTTGGTACTTCCGACAATTTGATCTATGTCATCTACACGTCAGGTTCTACAGGCAATCCAAAGGGTGTAGCACTCGAACATCGCAGTGTAAGCTACTTCCTATCGTGGGCACACGACACATTCACTCCAGAGGAGATGAGCGGCGTACTGTTCTCTACGTCAATCTGCTTTGACTTGTCTGTCTACGAAATGTTCGCAACACTGACAATGGGTGGCAAAGTTATCATGGCGGAAAATGCATTACAATTGCCAGCCTTGCCAGCAGCCAATCAGGTGACACTGATCAATACCGTACCTTCAGCGGCGATGGAGCTGGTGCGCATGAAAGGTATTCCTGCGTCGGTTCGTGTTATTAACCTTTGCGGTGAGCCACTTTCTAACAAGCTGGCACAGGAATTGTACACCTTTGAACACGTAGATAAAGTCTTTAATCTCTACGGACCGACAGAGGACACCGTTTACTCTACGCACTCCATCGTGAAAAAAGGAGCCATCAGCGAACCACTGATCGGACGACCGCAGTTCAATACGCAAGTATTTGTATTAGACAATCATCGCAAACCAGTTCCAGTAGGGGTGCCGGGAGAATTGTACCTCAGTGGTTCAGGCTTAGCACGTGGCTATCTCCACCGACCCGATCTGACCATGGAACGCTTTGTGCAAAATCCGTTCCGTGGGCCAGGAGAGAGGATGTACCGGACTGGAGATCTCGTACGCTACTTGCCAGATGGGAATCTTCAGTTTATGGGACGTGTTGATTACCAGGTCAAAATCCGTGGCTACCGCATCGAGTTGGGCGAAATCGAATCTGTTCTGAGACGCCACCCTGAAGTCAAGGAAGTCGTGCTAGTCGCTCGTGAAGACAGAGAAGGGGACAAACGTCTAGTAGCGTACATCGTGTTTGAAGAGACTCACACAAGTACGTCTAATGACCTGAACCACTTCCTGACTGACAAGCTTCCAGCCTACATGATCCCGCAACACTTTATGATCATGGAGAGCTTACCGAAAACGCCAAACGGTAAACTGGATCGCAAAGCGCTACCGAAGCCGGAATACGACCGCTCGGAGTCAGGCGTCGAATACCAAGCGCCGCAAACGCCAGTCGAGATCATGTTGCATACGCACTGGGCCGCCGTACTGGAAATGGACAAAATCGGAGTGCACGACAACTTCTTCGAGATTGGCGGTCACTCATTGCTCGCTACCCAGCTTATCTTCAAAATTCGCGAAGAGCTACAGCTTGAGGTACCGCTGCGAATCCTGTTCGAGACCCCGACCATTGCGGGTATGGCCAAGACCATCGAGGAAATTCTCAAACACGGTCTTTCTGCTGTCTCCCATGACATCGACGCAAAGGATCTCAAGGATGAAGTCGTACTCGATCCAGCGATTCAGGCTGAACATCCGTACGTGGGTGATCCAAGTCAGTTCCGAGCGGCATTATTGACAGGAGCCACTGGCTTCCTTGGTGCTTTCTTGTTGCGTGACCTGTTACAGATGACAGACGCTGACATTTACTGCCTCGTTCGAGCTTCTGACGAAGAGGAAGGAATGGCGCGACTACGCCAAACATTAGAGCTATATGAGTTATGGAATGAAGAGCATGCGCATCGGATCATCCCTGTAATCGGTGATTTGGCAAAGCCACGACTGAATCTGTCCGAAGATCAGTTCTCCGAGCTGGCCGAAAAGGTCGATGTGCTCTACCACAACGGTGCTCTCGTTAACTTTGTGTATCCGTACGCAGCCTTGAAGAAAGCAAACGTAAAAGGTACGGAGGAAATTCTCCGCCTTGCTGTAGCCAAAAAGACCAAGCCTGTGCATTTCGTCTCCACGATTTTCACGTTTGCGTCCGAAGAAACAGAAGAATCCATGGCCTTCCGCGAAGAGGACATGCCAGAGAACAGTCGCGTCCTCACTTCCGGTTATACACAGAGCAAGTGGGTAGCCGAGCATCTCGTCAATCTCGCACGCGAACGAGGCATTCCAGCGGCGATATACCGTTGCGGACGGATGACTGGGGACAGCGAAACAGGAGCATGCCAGAAGGATGACCTGATGTGGAGAATTGCAGCAGGGATTATAGATTTGGGCAAAGCTCCTGACATGAGTGGCGATCTGGACATGATGCCAGTTGATTTTGCAAGTAAGGGAATCGTTCATCTCTCCATGACTGAGCAGAGCTTGAGCGAAAACTTCCACTTGCTCAACCCGAACGCAACCGATTACGAAGACCTGATTTCAGCGATTGAAAACAGAGGATTTGTATTGGAACGAGTCACCATGGATGAGTGGATTGAGGCGGTGCAAGAGGATACGAAAGAAAAAGGCAATGAGGCCAACTCAGCCGCTCCGCTCGGCAACCTGTTCACAGACGGCCACACAAGCAGAGGTAGTGTAGTCTATGTAGGCAATAAAACGACTCGTTTGCTGCGTCAAAACGACATTGATTGCCCGGAAATAGACGAGGAAGTTTTCGGTAAAGTTCTTGATTACTTTATCAGAAGCGGCCAACTAAAATTACCGGAACAAGCCCTGCAATAAAAAATAAATACCCATCCGTCACCTCATTATCATGGTGGCGGGTGGGAAAATAACCAAAATAGTGATAAACTTTAAAATAACTATAAAAATTGGAGGTTTTATCCATGCCATTTGACATTCAGCTACTTGCACCTATCATTGCTATTCAATTGATCCTGGCAGTTATTGCTTTAATTGACTTGGCTAGACGTGAAGCGTATCGAGTTGCAGGTGGAAAAAAATGGCCGTGGGCTCTTGGCATTATCTTTATCAACACCTTGGGTCCGATCGTGTATTTCTTTGTAGGCAGAAAAGACTAGCTCAAGAGAACCGAGGAAAGGGTTGACATTCTTTGCGAGTTATTGAATGTGAAGGCCTCACAAAGGAATATAAAGACCATAAAGCGTTAAAGAACGTAACCTTTTCCGTCGATGGCATCGGTTGTGTCGGTTTTCTGGGGGGGAATGGTGCCGGGAAAACGACGACCATCCGCATCCTTACCGGGTTGGCTGCACCGACCGGAGGAAAAGTGAGAGTAGTAGGCTACGACGTCGTGACCGACCGCAATAAAGTCACAAGTGAAGTCGGGTATTGTCCACAAATCCCAGCCTTTTATAACTACATGACAGCGACAGAGTGGATGCATTGGGTGGGTAGACTTTATGGATTGGACAAGCGCACAATAGCACAGCGGACAGATGAACTCTTGGAGTTATGCGGCATCAATGAAGCGAGGAACCGCCCAATAAGCGGTTACAGCGGAGGGATGAAACAGCGTCTGGGTATTGCCCAGGCGCTCATCCACAACCCAAAGCTACTCGTTTTGGACGAGCCCGTTTCCGCTCTCGACCCCATGGGCAGATATGACGTTTTATTGCTAATAGAAAAGTTGAAGCAACATATGACTGTCTTCATGTCGACTCACATTTTGGATGACATCGAAAGGATCGCTGACCACATCGTCATCATCAAGGACGGTACGGTGGTGCTGTCGTCGAGTTTGGATCAGCTGCGAGCAAACCATGTGGAGCCATTGATTGAGTTCAAGCTTGATCAACAGGACATCGATTTAACCGATGTATTAAATGGGCTAACCTGGATCAGGGAATGGAACCAAGACGGCGGTATTTACAAAGTTCTTATCAATGACATGGAAAAAGCCAAGGCACTCCTGCCGCACATTCTTTTGGAAACTGGCGGGACACTGGCGTATTATCGCTTATCCGCATCGACCCTTGAAGATATTTTCCTAAAGGTTGTGAATAACTGATGACTTCCCACCCAATGATCAGAAAAGAATTTAATGAATTGGTCAGAACCTACAAGATTCTCATTATTCCGATTGTGTTTATTGCTTTAATGATTACACAGCCGATTACGATGAAAATGCTCCCTGATATTTTGGCCAATTCCACAGGACTGCCGGAAGGGGCAGTCATCAAAATTCCAACCCCGTCTGCTCCAGAAGTACTTTCGACAGCGATTAGCAAATTTAGCTCACTCGGCACGTTTGTGCTCATTCTTATCGTCATGGGGTCCATTGCCGGAGAGAAAGCCTCTGGGGTAGCTTCCATGGTATTCGTCAAGCCCATCAGTCGAGCGAAATACTATCTAGCCAAAGCCATTACCTACTACACGTTAACAATTGCAAGCATGCTAATTGGGATGGGGATAACTGCCTACTATACAGAGATCCTTTTCGGAAAGCTAGATTGGACCCATGTATGGATCGGTACGTTGATGTACATACCGAATCTATTCCTTGTGGTCACAACAACGCTTTGCGCCTCCAGCTATTTTAACAATGCTGTTGGTGCGGGTGGAGCTTCGCTCGTATTCAATATCCTGATCTTCACGGTTCCACAATTTCTCGGTAAATTTTTGGATATGGTATCTCCAGGTGGATTGTCAAATGCGGCTATGATGATGATTCAAGAAAACTCAACGCTTTCGCAAGCATTCATCACAGGTTTGCCGGGTCTTGCAGGTGTCTTTACACTCAACATCGTGTTTTTCTTTATGGGCTGGTACTTTTTAGAACGATCAGAAATCTAAAGAGGAGGCGTAGAAATGGAACATTTTTGGCTAATCTGGTTGGTTAGTGTACTGTGTGCTCTATGCACTATACCTATTCAATCCAACACGATTCGCCAACAAGTACAGCTGCAAATCGCCATCTATTCTACTAAAAAAGTCCCGCCTATTTCTGTCATGGTTACGATTATGATCATTCAGAGCTGTGTCTTTTTGGCTCTGGCGACTGCTATAGGCTTATGGCTCATGCCTTCCACTGGTCTTCGGCTCTGGATTCTCGATCACTGGGTGTCTAGAGTGGAGCTGCCTTTTTCCATCTGGTCGTTTTGGGCCGTATCGATTGGTTCAGGTATCACGGTAGGCCTCTTGGTAAAATGGATGGACCGTTCTTTCTTTCAACAACGCATGACCAAAAGAATGGGTAAAGAACCGATTTCATCACGGTTCTTCGGCTTTCTCTCGTCTTTTTACGGAGGAGTTTGCGAAGAAGTGCTCATGCGTCTTGGGGTTATGACTGTTGTCGTATTTTTGGCACAGAAGATGGGAGGGATGGGAATTTCCTATTGGCTGGGCATCTGTGTCGCCGCCATTGTTTTCGCGATTTCCCATCTCCCAACCAATTACATGACGTACGGAAAAGGTTACGTGGTCACTGTATGGACGTTGTTGCTAAATGGTATCTTGGGCATCTTGTTTGGCTTCCTATATTGGCGATACGGTTTAGAAGCTGCGATCATTAGTCATTTTAGCGCTGACATCGTGCTGCATGTGATCTTCAAAAATAAAAGTAGAAAGTAGGAGAAGCAAATGATCGTTGTAACAACAGAAAACATTCCAGGATATCGTGTCGTTGAAGTGAAAGGAACGACATTCGGCTTAATCGTCCGAGCACGCGGAATTGGCGGAGACATCATGGCAGGCCTTCGCTCAGTAGTAGGCGGAGAAATCAAGGAATACACGGTGCTTCTGGAGGACGCGCGCAAGCAGGCGCTCGACCGCATGATAAAAAACGCAACTGCTATGGGAGCTAACGCTGTGGTCATGTGTCGTTACGACTCTGGGAATATGGGAAATATGGGTGAGGTTGTTGCATACGGTACAGCAGTTGTCATTGAAAAGGTGTAATGAATGATTTATCTCATTTACTACATTGTTTTTCAGATCTTGCTTTTCATCGCCTTGCTCATCATTTCGAAATTCAAGGACAAGCGACTGCACCAAGACCATGGAGAAGTCGTCCCGCCCGGATTTGAGCCGACGAATGAAGTGACGATCGATCCGGTAAGTCAGGAAAAGCGTCGTGTATACTTCAATCCGAAGACCGGAGATCGCTATTACAAAGTTGAAAAATAAGTGATATAAGAGTAGAAACGAGCCAAATCTTGTTAGATGACAAGATTTGGCTTTTCTTGTGCGCCCGGCATGGTCAATAGCTCGAATGTCGATTTGACGCTGTGCCATATTGTGACGATCCCAAAGTCATGATAACATTCTAAAAAATATCTTGGAGAGATAGAGGACGAGAGGTCATTAGCATGTCGAAAACGATACTAGTTGTGGAAGACCAGCAGGTTTTGCGTGAGATTATGAAGGAATACTTGATGGACGAAGGATACGAAGTGCTGGAAGCGGGGGACGGGAGTCAGGGGCTGGCCTTATTTCAAGAGCATGAAGTGCATTTGATCATTCTGGATATTATGCTGCCGGAATTGGACGGGTGGTCAGTATGCAGACGCATTCGCAAAGTTTCTAACGTCCCCATTCTGATGTTAACAGCTCGTTCGGATGAAGATGACACGTTGCTTGGATTCGAGCTCGGGGCGGACGATTATGTGGTGAAACCGTGCAGTCCTCCCATCCTGCTGGCACGCGCCAAACGTTTGCTGGAAAACCGGCAATTGCACGAACCTGGGGATATGCTGTCCGGCGGCGGGATTACGATCCACTTGCCGTCCCGAACTGTTTCGATTGAGGGAAAAAACTATAGTCTAACGCACACGGAATTCGAAATTTTGGCTTACTTGATGAAAAACAAAGGCATTATCCTCACCAGAGAACAGCTCATTACAAAAATCTGGGGTTACGACTTTGTCGGCGAGGATCGCACGCTCAGCAGCCATATTCGAAATTTGCGTTCCAAGCTGGGAGAGCATGCGAAGCATATCGTCACAGTTGTTCGTTCCGGTTATAAATTCGAGGACCGGCCATGAGAACAAGCATTGTACTCAAGCTGTTTCTACTTACTACGGGATTATGCTTGTTTGTGATCGCAAGCATTTTTATTGGACAAACCGTATTTTTCGAGCAGTATTATGTGCATCAAAAGGTAGAAAAGGTGAAGGAAGCCCTTCAATCCTATCGGCAAAACGAGTTGACTCATGCCGGGGCTTCCCAGGATGAAGTCAGGAAGGAACAGGAGTTTTATCAAAAGACGAATGCCTGGTTTGCTCGATTGGATGATAGAGGCCATTTGAAATACTCGGACGATTTCGAGATGGAGGTCCGTCTGGAGTACACGGAAGACACCCCTGCTCTTTCTGGCAAATCGATTGTCGTTCCGCTGTACACGGTCATGGATGTGGAAGATGTAACCGCCGATAACCCCTTCCTCGATACTTATGTGAAAGTGGGACAACAGATTGCCATGGAAGGGATCATGATCGATAATCAATGGTTTGCGCAGCGGATCGGGAGGAGTGTCTCCAATCTCAGAGAGGAAGATCAGCTGGAGAATCAGCAACTCGTCAAAAAAGAGTATGAGGTCGTCCCGAGATTCAAGAGTGGCACCGAATACCATGAGCGTTATCCCAGCGTTTTGATGCGCGGAACCATCACGCAGGTCCGAACACCGCAAGGCGCAGATGTATCCCGCTATACGAACCGCTTATTTCTTGAACGGGTGAAAGCTTTTCAAGCGGATCTTCTATACGGAGATGTTGTGGAGCAAACAAGCACCATAACGGACTTCAAAGAGAACGATATGGAGTACAAAATATTCGTAGAGCGCGTGACCGATCAAACAGGGAAGCCCGCCTATCTGTTCGCCATGACATCCCTGCAGCCCGTAAACGAAGCGGCGGAGGTCATGAAAAGTTATTACGGCTACATCATTGCGGGTACCTTGCTGCTCGTTCTGCTCGCCTCCTTCTATTATTCCCGCAGAATAGCAGCTCCTTTGCTCCGCATGGACGACATGACACAAAAAATGGCCAAGCTGGACTTCTCTGAAAAAATTCCGATCAAGACAGAGGATGAGATCGGCAGCCTGTCACGGAATATTAATCGGCTTTCGGATATGCTGCATGCCCATATTGTCCAGCTGGAGCAGGATATTGAGAAAGAAAAGCGGCTGGAGCAAACGCGTAAAGAATTTATCGCTGGCGTATCGCATGAGCTGAGAACTCCGCTCAGCGTCATGGAAAGCTGCCTTTACATTCTGAAGGATAAGGCGGACAGCCCGAAGCGGGACTATTATTTTGCTGCGATGGAAGATGAAGTGAAGAAGATGAACCTGCTGGTTACGGATATGCTGGAATTGGCAAAATATGAATCTGGTACGTATAGAATGCAGATGGATGCGTTCCGGATTGATGTGCTGCTGGAGCAAATCTGCGTAAAGCTGGTACCGGACCTCGCCGGTAAGCAGTTGCGGTTGCACCACCGCTTAGCCCCAGTCGAAGTCATCGCCAATCAGCATCGAATCGAGCAGGTGATCGTGAATTTCCTGACAAACGCCATACGCTACACGCCTGAACAAGAGGATATTGTCATCTCGACGGTTGAAGCGGAGGATATCGTCAAGATTTGCATCGAAAACAAAGGCGTCCATATTCCGGCCGAGCAGTTGGAGAAGATATGGGATCGTTTCTACCGCGTCGAGCATTCCCGCAACCGTTCGACCGGAGGAACCGGATTGGGTCTCGCGATCTCCAAGCAGATACTAGAACTGCATGGAGCGGTCTATGGGGCAACGAATACGGAGGAAGGCGTCCTGTTCTATTTTGAATTGAAGAAAACAAAAGTGTAGAACTTCGGTTCTGCACTTTTTTTATTGCGTTTCTACCCAATCTGCACACGATCTGCATCTGATCTTGATCTTTGACGGTTACTCTTTACCTTGTTCAAGACGAAAGGGGAAAGATGAAAGATGAAAGTGCAAAAGAAAATGATGGGTATTACACTGTTCGCCATGGTCGCCTTGTCGGCTGCGGCATGTGGCACCAATGGACAACCACCCGCTTCCGAGATTACCAGGCAGGCCGGGGACATCTCCACTCCGGAGCAAACCTCATATGCATCACTGTATCAAACAAGCGTTTTTCTCGGAGATTCCATTACGGAGGGATTGTCTTACCATGATGTGCTGAAAGAGAAGAACGTGCTTGCAGGTGCAGGGAAGACAGCAGAATTCGCACTGGAGGATGTGGACGAATTAGTCAAGCGAAAGCCCGAGCATATTTTTATCCAGCTAGGTTCGGACGACATTTTATGGCCGACCGACCATCCTAAGGAATATTCGTTGTCGTACTACGCTAAATTAATCGATCGCATCAAAGAAAGACTTCCGGAGGCGTCCATCACGATTCTTTCCGTTACCCCGGTTACGGATAAGGCAGAAAAAGCGGAGCCCCGCTATCAAAATATCGGCGACTACAATAAGGGACTGAAGGAGCTGGCAAGCAAGGTACAAGTCGGATACATCGATGTGTCGTCAATTGTGGCCGATCGTCCTGAAATGTACGATGCGGACGGCATTCATTTCCAAGCCCAGTTTTATCCGGTCCTGCTCGATTATATAAAAGATGAACTGGGTCGTAAGAAGATCGCAAAATAGCGGCGCGGGAGGAAACGAACGTTGGTATTCAGCAGTCTGATTTTCCTGTTTCAATTCTTGCCCGCCGTGCTGCTCGTTTATTATATGTCGCCCAAAAAGCTGAAAAATACTGTTCTGTTCGCAGCCAGCCTTATCTTTTATGCATGGGGCGAACCGGTATATATCATCATCATGATTTTTACAACCGTCTTTGATTATTTCAACGGACTCGTGATTGACAAGTACAGTCACCGCAAGCCGATCGCCAGAGCAGTGTTGTTCGGCTCCATCTGCGGCAGTTTGGCGATTCTCGGTTTCTTCAAATATGCCGGGTTTGTCGTCTCGAATGTGAATGATCTATTCGGTCTGCAAATACAGGTGGCTGATCTGCCACTACCCGTCGGTATTTCCTTTTATACGTTCCAAACGATGTCCTATGTAGTGGATGTATACCTTCGTAGGGTGCCGGCACAACGAAATTTCGTCGCTTTCGGCACTTACGTCACGATGTTTCCCCAGCTGGTCGCAGGTCCGATCGTCAAATATGGGGATATCGCGGAGCAACTGGTCATTCGTAAAGTGACGCTGGAGCGGTTCGGAGAAGGAGCGGAATGGTTCATCCGGGGATTGGCCAAAAAAGTACTGCTAGCCAACAATATTGGACTCTTATGGACGAATGTGAAATCGACGCCGATGGAGGACTTGACTGTCCTTTCCACGTGGCTCGGCATTCTGGCGTTTACGTTACAAATTTATTTCGATTTCAGCGGGTATTCGGATATGGCGCGCGGGCTCGGCAAAATGTTCGGTTTCGAATTCCCAGAAAACTTCAAGCATCCGTATATTTCACGAAGCGTTACGGAATTTTGGCGCAGGTGGCATATTTCCCTCGGTTCCTGGTTCCGGGAGTATGTCTATATTCCGCTCGGCGGCAACCGGATGGGTTTGGGCAAGCAGTTCCGCAACCTCTTGATCGTATGGTTCTTAACTGGTCTGTGGCATGGAGCGAGCTGGAACTTTATCGTCTGGGGCTTGTATTTCGGCTGTTTCGTTGCAGTTGAGAAGCTATTTTTGCTGAAGCGGCTGAATCGCTGGCCGAAATGGGCAGGTCATCTCTACACGCTGCTGATTGTCGTTGTCGGGTGGGTTCTTTTTGAATTCGAACATTTACCTTCCGCGTGGATGTTCATCCGTGCGATGTTTGGTTTCGGTGAGCACGATTGGGTGGATGGCCAGGCGCTCTACGACCTGACGACGTATGGGGGATTGCTCGTTCTGTTGGCCTTGTGCGCGACACCGCTCCCTCGGAAAGTATTGGAGCAAATGAAAGCGCGATGGAATTCGGTAGGCATGATCGTTGCTTTGGTGCTTTCTATCATCAGTTTGGTTTTGTCATCAGCTTATTTGGTCTTTGAGGATTACAATCCATTCTTATATTTTCGGTTTTGAGGGGAGGGAGCGGACTTGACCAGATATGACAAACGGACACAAGCCGTGACGGGCTTGTTGTTCTTGCTGTTTATCCTCGTGGTGGCCGTTTTGAACATACTGACCCCTGATCAGGCATTCTCGGAATCGGAAAACAGGGTGCTCGAAAAGAGGCCGTCATTTTCGCTGCGATCACTGCTGGCGGGGAAGTTCACTTCTGATTACGAGACTTATATTACCGATCAATTTGCTTTCCGCGACGTTTGGATCGGGCTAAAAACGGATGCGGATCGTGTTATGGGCAAAAGTGAAAGCAACGGTGTTTATCTGGGCAAGGATGGGTACCTGATTCAACATTTCTCATCGCCGCTGGAAACAGAGGTGAATGATAGAGTTCAGGCCATCCAGTCGATTCACCAGACAACGCCTGACGTTCGCAAGTATATCATGCTAGTACCGACCGCCGCCGCGTTGCTTCGGGATAAACTGCCCGCCAACGCACCAATGGGTGACGAATATGCTGCGCTGAACCGAGTTCGTCAATCGCTTCCGTCTGGCATTCGCTTCGTTGATGTTTATCCCGCGCTGTATGCAGGACGCGAAGAAGCCATTTTTTATAAAACGGATCACCATTGGACGAGCAAAGGCGCTTATGATGCATATCGGGTGTTGTGCAAGCAGATGGGGATTGTTCCAAAAGACGAAGCTGCGTTCAACATTCGGCAGGTAACGGATGCATTCTACGGATCACTCTATTCGAAAAGCGGCTTTCGCCATCTGCAGCCTGATCGTATCGATCTATATCTGCCAAAAGAGGAAAGCAAAAAGAAGGTGGAGTACGTGGACGAAGGCCGTAGTACGGATTCCTTGTACCAGATGGACAATCTGTCCAAAAAGGATAAGTATGCGGTATTCCTGAATGGCAACCATGCACTGGTCCGAATCACAACGGACCATCCGGGTGGGAAGAAGCTGCTGGTCGTGAAAGATTCGTACGCCAATAGCCTGATTCCTTTTTTGGCCGAACACTTCGCAGAGATTGATGTCGTTGACCTTCGCTATAATGAGGAATCTGTAACAAAGCTCATACAAGATCGGCAGTTTCATGAGATGCTATTCCTTTACAACGTTAAAACGTTTTTTGAAGACACCTCTATACTGAACATCATGGAGTGAATGTAATGAAGCGATTTTTGTCTGTCCTGCTTATGTTTGCTATCGGAATGGGAATGTTGGCCGGATGCTCCAGTGACGGCGGGACTACCGAAGAACTATCGGCTGCAAAAGTGGGAGAAAAAATTCAACAAACAATAAGTTTTCAGGATATGAAACAAGGGGATCTGGAGAAACTGCAAAAGTTGTATCACATCGAGGCAGAAGAAGTGGAAGATTTCATCCTGTACACGGCCTCATCGAATGTGAAAGCGGATGAACTGGCTGTTATCAAAGTCAAAAATACAAACGACACTGAAAATATAACAGAGAAAATACAACAACGGATCGAGGCACAAACAATCAAATTTAAAGACTATCGCCCAGAGGAGTATTTTCTCATCGAAAAGCATGTATTGAAAACGAAAGGGCAGTTTGTTTTATTCGCGGTGTCGAAAGAGGTTGATCAAATAGAATCTGTGTTTGATGGAGCTCTGAAGTAAAAACATGAAAGGACCTGTCCTGAAATTGTGTATGAAGGAGCCCCAGAAATACGTTTTGATAAATAGGAAAATAAAAAGACACTCCTCGAATAATTTAGGAGTGTCTATGAAGTCCAAGATTGATGTTGGGACTATACTTACGCAATTTGTTTGAAGACAATGATCGTTCTATTTAGAGGATGGTCACATTATTGGGGGGTGGCTAGGGCAACAATAACCGCAGCCATCATCCCAGCAACAAGGGAAACAGCGTCTAGCACGTGATTGATATTGCCCATGGGATTCATATGGTTGATATCGCACCAATTGACCTTTTACTTTCTTGAATTTCTTTGATTTAGATTTCTTCTTTTTCATGAGGTACTTCCTCCTTTATAACGATCTAAGATAACTTATTAACAAAATTCACCTCCTGATTGGACGAGTGCTTGGATTTGTAAAAAAATGGACGTTAAAAACTGCAGGCGCATGTTTCAACCTGGCAAGCCTATTCTTCTTCTCACTTCTTATGTTTTAATGGAAAAAGAAGTCGAGTAGCTATGGAAGAGGGATTACATGAAGCGTCTAACGATCGGCTTGTTTGCCCATGTGGATGCGGGCAAGACTACTTTCGCCGAACAGTTGCTATACCATACGAACAGCATCCGGTCGCGGGGCCGGGTGGATCATCAAGATGCCTTTTTGGACAGCCACGATATCGAGAAGAAAAGAGGCATTACCGTGTTCGCCGATCAGGCGGTTATGCACCATAAGGGCGACGTTTATTATTTGATCGACACGCCTGGACACGTCGATTTTTCTTCCGAGATGGAGCGGGCGATCGGGGTCATGGATTACGCGATCGTGATTGTCAGTGCGGTAGAAGGTGTTCAGGGTCATACCGAGACAGTCTGGCAGTTGTTGCGCAAACATCGGATACCGACATTTTTCTTCATCAATAAAACAGATCGGATCGGTGCGGATGCCAGCAGGACGGAAGAGGAGATACGCAGTCAGTTGACTCGGGATGTCTGTTGCATCAAAGACAACTTCGCCAACGGTATGGTCAGCGAAGGGCTACGAGAAATGATGACAGAGCGGAACGACTCACTGCTGGAAGCATTTTTAGAGGAAAGGGACGATCAAGAATTCTGGCTGGGTGCCTTGCAGGAGATGATACGAGAAGGTCGACTTTTCCCTTGTACCTACGGCTCGGCACTACAGGATGATGGTGTGGTAGATTTCCTGAATCAGCTGTCCTTATTGACAACTGCATCATATGACGAGACGACTCCGTTCGGGGGGCGCATTTATAAAATTCAACACGCAGCAAACGGGTTGAGACTAACGTTCGTCAAAGCGTTGAGCGGCAAGCTGAAGGTACGGGAGCTGCTTGGCTATGAGAGCGGTGGACTTCGATACGAAGAGAAGATTACCCAAATCTTATTGTTTACTGGTAGGAAATCACACTCGGTAGAACAAGTAGCTGCCGGCGATTTGTTCGCGGTCGTGGGCTTGTCCGAGGCCGAAGCTGGACAAGGGGTGGGGCTCTACTCAGACAAGTTCGCTTATGAGACGGAGCCGACACTACAGTCCAAAGTACAGTTTGAGGAATCACTTCATGTGCAGCAAGTGCTCGGTGCGTTTCGCATTCTGAATGCGGAGGACCCGTCTCTCAATGTGGTTTGGGAAGAGAGTTTGCAAGAGATTCACATTCGCGTCATGGGAATGATCCAATTAGAAGTGCTGGAGCAGGTGGTGAAGGAACGCTTCGGTTTCGTTGTCTCTTTCGGCCAACCGGAAATCTTGTATAAAGAAACGATACAGTCTGCTGTGACGGGGTATGGACACTTCGAGCCGCTCAGGCATTACGCGGAGGTGCACCTCCTGCTTGAACCGGGAGAGCGAGGCAGCGGAATCCACTTCACTAGCGTATGTCATCCTGATGAATTGAGTTTTAACTACCAGAATCTGGTTCAGTCTCATCTCTACGAACGGGAGCATCATGGGCTATTGACAGGAATGCCGGTCACCGACATGAAAATTACACTCCTAAGAGGTCGTGCGCATAACGAACATACGCATGGGGGCGACTTTCGTGAGGCCACCTTTCGCGCGTTGCGGCAAGGGCTGGAGAAAGCGGAGAATATGCTGTTAGAACCATATTATGACTTCAAAATAAAGGTGGGAATGAACGAGATGGGGAGGGTACTCTCGGATATTCAGCGCGCCTCAGGTTCGTTCGAGCCACCGCAGATGTCGGATACGCATGCGGTCATTACGGGAAGGGTGCCCGTAGCAACATTCATGAATTACAGCACCGAATTCGCTTCTTTCACGCATGGACGAGGCAGCATCCGCTGTGTATTTGGCGGGTACGATCGCTGCCATAACGCAGAGGAAGTAATGAAAAGGAAACGCTATGAAAAGGATGCAGATCCGGTTTATACCTCCTCCTCGATCTTTTGCGCCAAAGGGGCAGGCTACTCGGTGCCGTGGGATGAGGCAGAAGCCAAGATGCATCTGCTCTAATCAGAACCGGACAGGGCTGTATCAAGAGTTTCAAGAGTTATTTTCAATACAGAGGGGCGAGCTGATTAGGCTTCGCCCTATTTACATTGGAAGCGAGAATAAATCCCACGCAATCCCTCTACATCCACAACTCGAATGGCACTGCGCTCAGATAACTCAATCAAGCCTTGCTGTCGCCATTTCTGCAAAGTCTTGTTCACCGTCATGCGAGACGTATCAATATAGCGTGCAAAAGACAACTGATCGATAGGGATATGATTACTCCCGTGCACAGTTATTAGTTTGAGCAGATAATTAGCCATCGCAAGCTCAACTGGACTGTCAGTGAACGCGATGATTTCAGCCAGGAGACGGAGCTTATAGATTTGTGAATTGGTGAAGATCACTGCCGACTGCGGGTGATCTTGGCATATGCGGGATAGGACCTCGTCGGAGAAAAAATAAATGACGGAAGGCGAAGTCGTTATGGCTGATGTGAGGTATGTGCCGTTGTAGGCGCCGTGCTCCCCAAACAACCCACCTGTGGGAATGTAATCAATAGACCTCTCATGCCCGTTCTCAGATAAGAGAGTGATCTTTACACTCCCTTTGTCTAAATAATAAAATCCTGTTCCCACCTCGCCTTGATGATAGATCGTTGTGTGTTTTCCCATTTCGATCTTCTTGCCATATAGGAGGTACGGAGTCCACTGATAGCGGAGACAGGCCATTGTAACCACCTTTCACATTGATAGGCTTACACTGTGCGAGCAGTCTGTGCCGTGAGTTGTGAATGCTTCAGCATATCTGGGCGTTTGACGATAAAGGATCGGTTTCTGATTTCAATGATGCCCTGTTCCTTCCAAGCCTTCAGGATCTTGTAGACAGTAATGCGGGTGAGGCCAGCACATTCAGCTAGCTCTTGTTGAGTGAGGGGAACCTCGTGGTTTTTAAAGTCTTCGCAAATGTTGAGGAGGAGACGAGCGATTTGCTCTTCTGAAGTCAGTGCCTTCATGTTGATGGCGGTTAGAAGAATCCGCATTTTTTGATTGATTGTTTGGGTGAAAAGAGACAAGAGTTCAGGGCGTGCCTTCAGCATTTCGAGGAATTGCAAACAGGAGAAATGGTAGACGACTGCATTCTTTACAGCAATTGCCGTGGTGAAATGAGGTTGTTGATCCATCGTTTGCAGTCCCATGATTTGACCAGGGACTACGATGTTCACCAAGCGATCTTTCCCCTTGAAGGTAGAGGTCACAATCTTCACCAATCCCTTATGAAGATAATAAAAACCTTCTCCCATCGTCTTTTGTTTATAGATTGCTGTTTTTCCTTTCACAAATTGGCGGGTGCCGTATTCTAAAAGGGTTTCCCATTTCAAATCAGTTTCAAAAGGGGATACCATCATCACCGCTCCTTTCCTCATTCATGATCTTGCCTCTTCCAATCACCCACCGAAAATTAAGTCTTAATTTTCTGAACTCGATACTCTTGATTATATGAAAATAAAAAGCTCCTTACCAATATTTCAACGTGAAAATGACGTGCATTCGAAAGAAAAACAGAAATGATGTTAAATCGTTTACATAAACTCAGTTGCTTATCAATTAGGTGAGCGGCATTTTTTTATTTTTCAGCCGTGATGTTAAGTGGGTTACATTTCTCTGAAAAGACAGACATTATAATGCGGTTTAAGAACAAAAACGGCTCAACCAACAAAAATCCACAGGGAGGAATTGTAGTGGGAATCCGCACAGGTGACCAATACATTCAGGGCTTGAGATCACGGCAACCGGAGATTTGGCTGCAAGGAAGAAAGGTGACAAATGTATGTGAGGAAGCCGTTTTTCGGCAGCCGATTCAGGAAATAGCCAAACTGTATGACATGCAGTATGACGAGAAGTACCAGGACAAGATTACCCATATTTGTCAGGAAACCGGTGAGCGTGTGAACAACGCCTTTCTCGTTGCAAAGACCCCTGAGGAATTGCGGGCGAAACGAGCCGTGTACGAAGCTTATGCGGAAGCCACTTTTGGCTTGATGGGAAGAACGCCGGATTTTCTCAATGTCGTCTTGACGTCGCTATACAGCAATGCGTCTTTTTTGGAAAGGTACAATCCGCAGTGGGCGGAAAACGTGAAAACTTATTACAAGCATGTGCGCGACCAAGACCTGTTTTTAACGCATGCGATTATCAATCCGCAAAATGACCGCAGCAAGTCCTCGCATGAACAAAACGATGTGTACACTCATTTGGGAACAGTAGAGGAGACGCCAGAAGGGCTGATTGTCAAAGGTGCGAAAATGCTCGCGACACTGGCGCCGATCACGGATGAAGTCATCATTTACTCGTTCCCTGGGTTCCAGCCAGGAGATGAGCGTTACGCCTTGGCATTCGCCATTCCGATTAACACGCCGGGCTTGCGCATCATTTGTAGAGAGCCCATGCAGGATGGAATTCGTTCCGTTTATGACCATCCGTTGGCATCTCGCTTCGAAGAAATGGATGCTGTTCTTGTCTTTCATGACGTACTCGTGCCTTGGGAGCGCTTATTCCTGTACAACAATGTAGAAGCAGCCAACCTGCTTTATCCAAAGACAGGCATCGGACAGCAGCCGGCGCACCAGTCAGGGGTGAGAGGTCTGGTGAAGCTCCAATTTGCCACAGAAGTTGCCATGCGGCTGGCAGACTCCATCGGGGTAGACATCTATCCGAATGTCCAAAACAATCTCGGGGAGCTAGCACAATCGCTGGAATCGGTCAGAGCGCTGCTGAAGACAGCTGAGCTGGAATACGAGACCTTGCCTTCGGGCGAGCTCATGCCGGGTTACATACAGCTCGAAACCATTCGTGGACTTCTTCCGAAGCTGTACCCGCGGGCGATCGAAGTCATGCAAATTATTGGAGCAGGCGGATTGCTCATGTCCCCGACAGACAGTGATATGGAGCATCCCGAGTTGGTGGAGGATATGGAAAAGTTTTATGCCGGGCGGAAGGGTATCTCCGGTACAGATCGGGTTCGCCTGTTTAAGCTCGCTTGGGACCTGTGCGGGGAAGCTTTCGGACAGCGTTTGCTGCAATACGAACGATACTATACCGGTGATCCGGTGCGCAAATTAGCGATTTTTTACAACAACTATAAGAAGTCTCATGCCTGCACGATGGTGGATGATGCGCTCAGCGTTTATTCTGCCAAATCGGCATCACAGACGGAGCAGGTTCTTTAAACAAGGTAAAACAGGGAGGGAATAGAGCATGCGGACATTGTCACCTATCCATTTGTGGAAGTTTATCGAGGATCACATCGATCAGCTCAAGCCACCGGTGAATAACAAGGTAATTTGGAAAGATGCAGAACTGATGGTCATGGTAGTGGGAGGGCCGAATAAGCGGCGAGATTTTCACATAGATCCATCCGAGGAAGTCTTTTACCAGCTCAAGGGTGATTGCTTCGTAGAAATCATGAATGAGGATGGCAGGCGTGAGATCATCACGGTAAAAGAAGGCGAAATGTTCCGTCTTCCTGCGAATGTCCCACATTCCCCACACCGGATCGCAGATACCATCGGGATCGTGATTGAGCGCAACAGAAATGAGGGAGAACTAGAGGACTTTGCTTGGTTCTGCGAAAACTGCGACCACGAAATGCATCGCGTACGGATTCAACTGACCAACATAGAGGTGCAGGTAAAAGAGGCGATCGAAGGCTTCAACAGCAATCTGGAGCTGCGTACATGCCAAAAATGCGGGCACGTCATGCCTCCGGAAGCGAGTGAGTGGAAATGCGAGTAGACTTCCATACCCACATTATTCCAGAGGATATTCCCAACCTGGCTGAACGATTTCATGGAGAGCGTTGGCCAGTTCTGCATCGCACTTGCACATGCGGGGCAACTATCATGGTCGGGGGAAAGGTCTTTCGCGAAGTGACGAATCAAGTGTGGGATCCCCAAAAACGGATCCATGACATGCAGCTAGAAGGCGTGGATATGCAGGTGTTATCACCTATTCCGGTCACGTTTTCCTACTGGGCCCCGACAGCCGAAGCGGAAGTGATGGCGCGGATTCAAAACGATTTTATCGCAGAGACGGTCAACCAACATCCGAATCATTTCCTTGGATTGGGTACCGTTCCCTTGCAAGACACGGAGGCGGCTATTCGGGAAATGGATCGCTGCATGCACGAGCTCGGCCTGAGAGGGATCGAAATCGGCACCAACGTAAACGGCAACAATCTGGACGACCCGGGTCTGATTCCTTTTTTTGAAATGTGTCAGGCATGGGATGTGCCGCTCTTCGTCCATCCATGGGAGACATTGGGCAGAGAACGGATGCCGCGGCACAACCTGATGTACACCGTCGGGATGCCAAGCGAGACAGCGCTTGCCGCAGCAAGTCTTATCTTGGGAGGCGTGATCGAGAAGTTTCCGCGCCTGAAAATCTGCTTTGCCCATGGTGGCGGCTCTTTTCCTTATATTCTGCCCAGGCTGGATCAAGGCTGGAAGGTATGGCCGCATCTGCGTCTGACCGATCAACCGCCTAGTGTGTACGCAAAACAATTCTACTTTGATTCCTTGACGTACGACCCACTGAACATCCCATACATGATGAAGCGATTTGGCGAAGATAAAATCATGATGGGCTCGGATTATCCCTTTCTGCTTCGTGAAAAACCTCCCGGGGAAGTCATCGATCACACGTTGGAACTGACGGACGGACAGAAGCGGGCGTTGCTGGGTGAAAACGCGCTTCGCTTCCTGAACATAAAGGAGATGAAAATACTGTGAAACATCAGACTGAAACACCGGAACAACGTCTACAGGCTATGGGCCTAAATCTGCCCGAACGTAGACAGCCGGCCGGTAATTATGTCGGTTGTGTCCAATCGGGCAATCTCCTCTTTCTGGCAGGCCAAGGGACAAACGAATATCGAGGGAAGCTGGGACAGGATGTCACGATAGAGGAAGGCTACCTCGCAGCCAGGCAGTGTATGCTCAATCTGCTGGCTGTTGCCAAACATGAGCTAGGGGAACTGGGGAGAGTCAAACGAGTGGTCAAAATACTCGGATTCGTTAACAGCGATCCAGCTTTCATCGATCAGCCTACAGTCATGAATGGGGCATCCGATTTGTTGGTGGAGCTATTCGGCGAGAAAGGCAGGCATGGGCGATCCGCTGTAGGGATGGCCCAGCTCCCGCTAAACAACGCCGTAGAGATAGAGATGATCTTGGAAATCAAGAATTAGGAGGATTCCCATGAGTCAGACTGCCAAGGAAAACCATGTTCGAAAAGACGCCAAGCTATTCATAGACGGTGCTTACGTGGACGCTGTTTCTGGTGAAACCTTCGATACGATCAACCCAGCGACAAATCTCAAGCTGGCGTCTGTGGCCAATGCAAGTGAGCAGGATGTAAAAAGGGCGATCGACGTGGCGCAGCGTACATTTGAGTCAGGCGTTTGGAGTGAGATGTCTGTAGATGAGCGTGCCAAGATTCTATGCAAAATGGCTGATCTGGTGATGGAGCGTGTAGATGAACTCGCTTTGGTGGAAACGCTCGATGTCGGCAAACCGATCAAAGAAAGCCGGGGCTTCGACATTCCGAGAGCGGCAGCCAATTTGCGCTTCTTTGCCGAAATGGCAAAATATATGGTCCATGAGCATTATGAAATGCGCCATTTTATGTCCTATGTCAAATATGCTCCAGCAGGTGTGACAAGTCTGATCATTCCATGGAATTTGCCCTTCATGCAGATGACCTGGAAAGCATCGGCGGCTTTAGCGGCGGGAAATACCGTTGTTGTAAAACCAGCCTCGTACACGCCTCTCTCGGCGGTGATGCTCGGAGAGATTGCCAATGAAGCAGGTCTTCCTCCAGGAGTGCTCAACATCATCACTGGTCCGGGCGGGACTGTCGGGACGGCGATGACGACGCATCCCCAAGTTCGCCGGATATCTTTTGTGGGAGAATCGAACACCGGCAGGACGGTCATGCAGAATGCCGCTTCGCATCTGATTCCGGTATCACTCGAATTGGGAGGCAAATCAGCCAATATCGTGTTTGAGGATGCCGATCTTAATGAAGCGGTAAAAGGGTCGATCGAGGCGATATTCCGCAACCAAGGCGAGATTTGTCTGGCAGGATCGCGTTTGTTGGTACAAGAAAGCGTATACGATCATTTTCTGGACAAATTTGTAGCGGCTGTTCAAAGGATCAAGGTGGGAAATCCTCTGGAATCAGAGACAGATATGGGAGCGTTGGTATCCCGCAGTCACTTGGAGACGGTGGAGCACTACATTCAGATCGGATTGGAAGAAGGAGCCAAGCTCGGTTACGGCGGAAAACGGATCTGCGGGTTGGGTGACGGCAATTTCCTGGAGCCAACCGTCCTCTATGATGTAGACAACCGAATGAGGGTGGCCCAGGAAGAGATTTTCGGTCCGGTCATCGTGATCATTCCATTTCGTACAGAAGAGGACGCTATTCGGATCGCGAATGATTCGGCTTACGGCCTGGCAGGAGTGGTTTGGACCAACGACCTGCGGCGTGCGCATCGCGTGGCTGATCGAGTGAAGTCAGGTCTTTTATGGATCAATTGCTGGTATGTGCGTGACTTGCGAACTCCGTTTGGCGGTGCCAAGGACAGCGGGATTGGCCGCGAAGGCGGGCGTCACAGCTTCGAATTCTATTCCGAGGTCAAGACAGTCACCATGAAATTATAGCGATAAGGACAACAAATCAGGGAGGGAGCCGTGTGGACATAGAAAAAATCACGCGATTCGCCGATCATTTAGCGGCGGCGAGTCGTGAAGGGGTGGGAGTAACGCCGCTCACTTTACTGGACCCGCAATTCAGCGAGATAGAGGCATACCACGTTCAATTGAAGACGATTGAACGAAAAGTGAAAGAAGGCGCGAGGATTACAGGGAAGAAAATCGGCCTGACCTCTCGGGCCATGCAGACACTGCTTGGCGTGGAACAGCCTGACTATGGACATCTATTGGACGACATGGTCGTGGAAAACAACGGAGAGCTGCCTTTCGAGCATGTCCTTTCGCCAAAGGTAGAAGCAGAAATTGCCTTCCTACTGAAGCGCGATCTGGAAGGGCCACATGTAACCACCTATGACGTCTTGATGGCAACGGAATATGTAATGCCTGCTTTGGAAATCGTGGACAGCCGTATCGCCAACTGGCAAATCAAACTAGAAGACACAGTTGCCGACAATGCATCCTCGGGCTTCTATGTGCTGGGTGGACATCCCGTGAAACCGCAAGATCTGGATCTTCCTCTGGTAGGAATGGCGCTTTATAAAAATCAGCAGCTAGTCAATACCGGTGTTGGTGCCGCGGCATTGGGCAATCCCGCATCCTGTGTGGCGTGGTTAGCGAACAAGCTGTACGAATTAGGAATTACACTCAAAGCAGGAGAAATCATCTTGTCCGGTGCGTTATCGGCAGCGGTTGAAGCTAAGCCTGGCGATGTATTTCACACACAGCTTGCTGGACTTGGTTCTGTAGGAGTCAGATTCGGCGAGAAAAAAACATGAAAGGAGTGCATGTATGAAGAAAGTAAAAGTAGCCATACTGGGGTCGGGTAACATCGGGACAGACCTGATGATCAAGCTGGGAAGGTCGCCATTTCTTGAACTGACCTCCATGGTTGGAATCGATCCTGATTCGGATGGTCTGCGTAGAGCAAAGGCAGCTGGATACTACGCATTCGACGGCGGATTACAACCGTTTTTGGAAAGCGGTGCGGATCTTGCGGATATCGTTTTTGACGCTACTTCAGCCAAAGCCCATATTCGGCATGCCAAGGCGCTCCGGGAGGCTGGAAAGTTCGCCATCGATCTGACGCCTGCTGCTGTGGGGCCCTATGTAGTACCATCTGTGAATCTCGGTGCGCATTTGAATGAAAAGAACATCAATCTCATCACATGCGGCGGCCAGGCTACTATTCCGATCGTTCATGCGATAGGGAGTGTGAGTCCGGTCAGCTACGCAGAGATCGTAGCCACTATTTCTAGTAAAAGCGCGGGACCTGGCACACGTTCCAACATCGACGAATTTACGGAGACGACCGCACATGGTATCGAAGCGATCGGTGGAGCGAAGAAAGGCAAGGCGATCATCATCCTAAATCCGGCAGAGCCGCCGATCCTGATGAGAAATACGGCCTATGCAGTTGTGGAGGAAGGTGCGGACCGACAGGAGATCGTGGAGGCTATTCACCAGACCGTTGCTTATATTCAATCGTACGTGCCTGGGTACCGCCTGCGCTCAGAGCCAATCTTTGATGAAAACAAAATCACCGTTTTTTTGGAAGTGGAAGGCGCGGGCGACTACCTCCCTACTTATTCAGGCAATCTGGATATCATGACGGCGACAGCGGTGAAGGTAGCAGAGGAATATGCCAAGCATGCTGTCGGTATCGGCACGGGTATATAGCAACGATGAAAGGAGGAATCGCAAATGACTCGTGATATTGTGATCACCGAGGTAGCGCTTCGAGATGGGAGCCATGCGATCAATCACCAGTTTACCGTGGAGCAAGTAGTCGAAGTGGCGCGTGCATTAGATGAAGCAAACGTACCGTATATCGAAGTCTCCCATGGAGATGGATTGGCTGGATCGTCCCTGCAGTATGGGCTGTCCAGGACCCCTGAACTGGAGCTGATCGAGGCTGCCGTTTCTGTTTGTAAACGAGCGAAAGTGGGCGTGCTCTTGCTGCCGGGAATTGGCACGATCAAAGATTTGAAGACGGCTGCAGCGTTAGGGGTAGGCATGGCACGAATCGCCACACATGCGACCGAAGCGGACGTCTCCGCTCAGCATATTTATCAGGCGAAAGAGCTTGGCTTGACGACAGTTGGCTTTTTGATGATGTCGCATATGGCTGCTCCGGAAAAATTGGCGGAGCAAGCTGGACTCATGCAAAGCTATGGAGCCGATGTCGTGTACATCGTTGATTCTGCTGGCGCTCTGCTACCTGATCAAGCAGGAGAACGAGTCCGGGCGTTGAAGCAATGTCTGAATATTCCCATTGGTTTCCATGCACACAACAATTTGTCTTTAGCCATGGCCAATACGCTCGTTGCCATTCAAGAGGGCGCCACCTGGATTGACGGCAGTGTTCGGTGCTTGGGTGCAGGTGCGGGCAATACACAAACCGAGGTTCTCCTTGCTGTACTGGATCGTATGGGCATTCAGACAGGCGTCGATCTGTACAAAATGATGGACCTGGCAGAGGAAATCGTGTCGCCGATTCTTCAAGTACCACAGGAAATTACCAGAGACGCTCTGGTTCTCGGATACGCGGGTGTCTATTCCAGCTTCCGGCTTCATGCCGAGCGTGCAGCCAGGAAATTCGGCATCGACTCCCGGGATATTTTAATCGAGCTGGGAAGACGAAAGGCCGTGGGGGGACAAGAAGACATGATCGTGGATGTCGCAGCGGAAATCGCCCAACTAAACAGCACTACCAAAATTAGATAGGGGGGTGACTAGCGTGCAATCGGAACTATTGTACAAACGGTTGGCGCAGAAGCTGGTGGATGCGGAGTTGAATAGAGAGGTGGTCGTGAAACTGACGGCTGAATACCCCGAGCTGACCGTGGAAGATGGATATCGTATTCAAAATGAGCTGGTCTCCCTCAAGCTTGAGCAGGGACATCGAATTTTTGCCTCTAAAATGGGTTTGACCAGTCAGGCAAAAATGAAGCAGATGAATGTGCACGAACCGATTCGGGGCTACATTTTTGACTATATGAATATCGAGGACGGCATTCTGCCGATCAATGAATTGATTCATCCCAAGGTGGAAGCGGAAATCGCCTTTGTTTTGCATGAGGATTTGGAAGGACCCGGCATCACGGAGGCTCATGTCCTGGCAGCCACTGACTATGTGGTTCCCGCACTGGAGATTATCGACAGCAGGTACGTGCAGTTCCAGTTTGCCTTGCCGGATGTTATTGCCGACAATACATCGTCTTCCCGTGTGTTTATCGGATCGACGTGGAGAAAGCCTAATGAACTTGAAATCGATTTGGTTGGTGTTACTCTTTCGATCAATGGCGAGCTCAAAGACTTGGGGGCTGGTGCGGCCGTTCTCGGTCATCCAGCCCGCTCGGTCGCGATGCTGGCGAACATGCTTGCTCGCGAAGGGCGCAAGCTGCACAAGGGAGATTTGATTTTGTCTGGGGGCATTACCGGTTCCCACCAGCTACGAGAAGGGGATGTCGTAAGCGCCAAATGGGGTGGTCTCGGAAGCATTGAGTTTGTGGTAAAGACGCGATAGATTCGTAAGGAGAAAAGCCGAGAAGAATGCGTGGGGTTATCTCGTATTCTCTCGGCTTCTTTTTACGTTGAATGGAAAACACCATTATCAATCTGGAATTTCTTCATCTGCTTCCAATGCAATTTGATACGCGTCCAATATAGATGCTGCTTCCTCGGGATCATCAATCCCCACCAAATATTGGTCTTCCCCCTCCTCGTCTACGACTCGCATAAGAATTCGATCCTTATCTGATGTTAAAAGGGCGTAGAATTTTTCGTTCATATCGAATAAAGCTTCAACTGCATACTCTTTTTCATGACCTTGCTCATCCTCAACTGTAATACGATCATCAATTTCCACGATACAAGCCCTCCTGCACTCTTAAGTCTCGCTTATTATGTACGTGGACAGATCGCTTTATTTGATTGAATTGGAGATGACATGATGAACAGTCCACAACAATCGAGGAAAGATGAAACGTTCGCACGGATGATGTCCTGGGTTGAAACCCATTATGATTGTGAAGTTTATTTTTTAGAGCAGCCTAGGCAAACAAATGGCTTTGTGGAATTTCGAAACGGAAAAAACATTATATACATATTGGCGGACAAGGAGGACATCAGCCTCGATACGTTCTCTGACATACTGGCGCATGAGGTAGGCCATGTTATCTATAATCAGCGTATGATGCGAAAGGGTTTGTCCTACAAAGAAATTGTGAAGCGGACGCAGGACAAACTGGATTGTTTTTATCAGTTGTTAATGAGAAAGGTTATTACGGTGGAAGAATACGAACGGCTTTATAGCGCTATTGAAGAAGAATGGGATAGCAATCAAGAAAAGGAGCGAATTATCCCTGAGTTACGAAAACTGGTTCATACAGAAAAGCTGCTGTCCACCTAGATAAAATTTGAATGGCTGATCTTTTGTTCCAAAAAAATGAAATATAGATGTAAGCATCTCGGTTCATTATAAAAAGCGAGGGGAATAATCACCCCTACGCTATGTAAGGTTGGTAATAGGATGCTCGACAAGGAGTTATTAGTGGACAGGCTGAAAGCAGAGGGCTTCGCCAAAAGTGCAAAGAAAGTACAGAATGAACCCGAAAATAAAAACGCTGAAATGAGAAAGGAAATCCCAGGGGTCGGCAAAAATCCTGAAAATTGATGGGATGTTTTGAACAAATACCGTGTTTTTCTGCATAACTCTCCCCATATCTAGGGGCTGGACCACGCGACAGCTTCATGTTGGCGCGTGGTGGTTTTATACATCGATAGAACCTGATGAAAGCAGAAGTCATATAGCCAGTACATAATCATCTTCTGGTAAGCGTCCGGAAACGGGGCTGGCGAGCACCTGCGATTAGCTAAGGCGAGGATGTCTGTTACCATACAGAATCTGAAGGAAGTCCGAAGCAAAAGCCCAGGGCAGGATACACTGTATCTGACGCAGGAATAATTGTATACGTTGTGTAAACACACTGATGAGCAGGAGCATAAGCCTGTTTTGAGCAACATCATGCAAGAATCTCCCTTATTTTTTTCCTACAATAAATAAAACATGAACGAAATGAGGGATATTAGTGACTCTTCTATCAATCGAAAAGCAATTTTCCCATTCCTTGAAATCCATTGCCCGAAATTTAAAGTTTAAGGCGTACATTCAACAATCCTCGGAACTGAATCGGATATTCAAGGGTGCAGCTAAGCGATTTGTAACAGGTGATTATAGAGAAGATGGGGTATCGGTTGGTAATCAACTAATACAGAAGGGATACCGTATTTCTCTGGAATTCATCGGAGAAAACACAATAAACAAAGAAGAATGCTTACAGGCCAAAGATGAATTTATAGCATTGATAAAAGAATGTGGAGATCGTAGACTAAATGCTCGGATTTCTTTTGATTTATCTCATATTGGTTTATCGATAGAGCCTGAGCTTGCTTATCAAAACTTGATGGAAATGGCGAAAGAAGCACAATCCCATGGCCTTTCTCTAATGATTAGTATGGAGGAATCAGCTAAAACAGATCCGATCCTTGCCATATATAAAAAAGTCTCTGCGGACTATTCCAACGTAGGGATTACGCTGCAAGCACAATTGCATCGAACAGTTGAAGATCTTAATGAATTACTTCATTATCCCGGGGCAATTAGGATTGTGAAAGGAGCGTATCAAGAGCCGTCAGATATTTGTACTCCTCGTTCTGAAAAGCTGGATCAACGTTATCTTGAATTGGTGGAGATATGTGTGAAAGCCGGTCACCAAATATCAATTGCTTCTCATGATAATGCTATATATGAACAAGTCATCGAGCGTGGGTTTTTACGACATCCGTATGTGGAAGCAGAAATGCTTTATGGAATTCGCCCCGAATATTGCAAAAAACTTAAAGAAGATGGACTGCCTGTTCGGGTTTATCTTACCTATGGTGTAGAGTGGTACTTATACCTTTGTCATAGAATAGCTGAATATCCGCCAAATATTTACTCTGCCATTACAGATATGATTTGTAGAGAGCGAGAGTATTCCCAACTTTATTGAAACTTTACTGGAGATTTAAAAGTTGAAGCGTGTAACTTTGAAGCGTTCAACGAATCCCTAATCCAGTCATAAATCTGTGTGTTATGTTCTCACTAATTTTGGAAGATAAGGAGGGGGTCTAATGGCTAAAGAGGTTCGAACGGTCTGTTTTGATAAAAAATTAAAAATGGAGGCATACTGCTTTAAAGGAATTATGCAGAAGTTCCCAAATCATTTTCATGATTATTACGTTTTGGGCTTTATCGAAAAGGGGAAGCGTTTTCTATTATGCAAAAATCAGGAATATATCATAAACGCTGGCGATGTGATCATTTTTAACCCACGTGATGCTCATACTTGTGAACAAGTGGACGGGAAAACGCTGGACTATCGAAGTCTTAACATTCCTGAAAGTACTATGCGACAAGCCGTTCGGGAAATCACAGGAAGGGAATATCTTCCCCGTTTTACACAAACAGTTCTTTATCGGAATGAACTCGCAACATCCCTGCGGGAGCTTCATCTGATGATTTCCGAGGGAGACACTGACTTCAAGAAGGAGGAGCTGTTTCTATTTCTCATCGAGCAGCTCATACAAGAATATTCCGATGCTGTACCCGAACATTGCACACAAGAACCCGCCTCTGAAATGAGAATGATCTGTGATTACTTGGATTCCAACTACGCAAATACAATTACGCTTGACCAGTTGAGTGATTTAACGAAAGTAAGCAAATATCATCTGCTGCGTTCTTTTACCAAACAAAAAGGCATCTCTCCATATAGTTATCTTGAAACAATTCGGATCGGAAATGCCAAAAAATTGTTAGAACAAGGGATTCCACCGATGGAAGTCGCTTTTCAAACTGGTTTTAGCGACCAAAGTCACTTTTCTAATTTTTTCAAAAGACTGATCGGTTTAACACCTAAGCAATACATGAAGATATTTGAACCTGTAACAGAATCGCATATGTCGGATGACAGGGAAGATTAGTAATGAAGAGTTGGCGTAATCGCGGTCTTCGCATCCATTTTCCGTTTAGCTAAAGGCGATTGCCACTTCTATCCAATGTCGTTTTGAAAAGAGAAACGAATCATCCGCTTTATCCTGAGGCATTCCAATTTGTGATAATATAAGAAAAAATGAGACAAACAGTAATGAATAGACAGCAAATGAAAAGAAATCTATTTTCTGCTAGCGTTCTTTTAATTTAGAGGTGGCAACATGTTAAAGCGTTTATTTGTTTCAGGATACAAGGCTCACGAGCTTGGCATTTTCAATGAAAAAAATCCGGGTTTAGCGATTATTAAGAAAGCACTGAAGCGGGAACTCGTAAGATTCCTTGAAGAAGAATTGGAATGGGTCATCATATCAGGTCAACTTGGGGTCGAAATGTGGGCAGCCGAAACTGTTCTGGAATTAAAAAAGGAGTATCCACATCTAAAACTGGCGGTAATTACTCCATTTTTGAATCAAGAGGAGAAGTGGAAAGAAGAAACCCAGGATTACTACCGAAATATCGTGATGCAAGCCGACTATATCAATAGTGTCTATCAAACACCTTACCAAGGAGTTTGGCAGCTTGGAGAGAAAGACAAATTCTTGCTATCCAATTCAGACGGTATCTTGTTAGTTTACGATGAAGAAAACGAAGGCTCCCCGAAATTTTTAAGTAAGCTAGCCGAAAAAAAGGCGGATATTGGCGATTATCAGTTGTTTCGGATTAATGCATATGACTTACAGACCATAGCAGAGGAACAGCAGCAAGAATTATACAATGACTACTTCTAATCAAACAGCGGCAAACCTAGGATATTTAATCCCAAACTTCCTATCCCCAAAATTTGGCGTGCTACTATAAAAGAAATAGTCAGGTTGAGGGGGAACCCAGTAATGTCAGATTATAATCAGCTAGTTTTCGATGCATTGCCGCCCAAAGGGAGTAGCAGAGAGAAGGCTATCTCGGAGCTCGGAGCTAATGAGGCACCTGAGCTGTTGCATCTGGCCAGTACAGAGCGCGGGAAGAGTAAGCTTGCCGCTCAGAGGGCACTGGCAAAGATTGATTATGAACCAGCTGCAGCTTATTGGAAAAAGCTATTAAAGTCGCCTCAAAAATGCGAAAAAATATTAAACCACACATTCTCGAATACAGTGTCGGAAGTGCTTGCGGATCGATTACTAGCTTTTTTGCAGACGTTTCTGGAGAAGAAGCCTGGCAGCAAGATCAGCTGGGAAGAGCATGAAACACTGCTTGCCTTTCTTGGCATGATGCCGGGCAAAGCGAGTGAGAAGATGTGCGAGGTGTATGAGCTTGCAGCAGAGCACATCCAGAAGATCTCATCATATACGTGCGACAGCGAGGTTCTAAAGTTAACCTACAGAGATACTTCTATCTTTCATATAAGTGATACTTTGGATGGGGTGACTTTAGAGCAAGCCTTTCCTATGATTTTGGTTGGATCTGTTTTAATGAATGGAGATAGTAGGCTGCAAGCGCGGGCTTGCAAGCTCTATGAGCAATATGGGGGAGCCTGGCTGTCTCCTGTCTTCGCTTCTGCGCTTCTAACCAAGCCTGCTAGCGATGTTTTCGAGGCGTTTTCACCGTATTACAAAGATCCGGTAGCCCAGCGTTTTATTTTGAACGCGTTAGGCACGGTGAAGTTTGATACTAAGCAAAATCGGCATACGTTTATGTTTGGCTGGGGTCATATGCTTAGGGATGATACATATTTTTCACTTACACCGCTACTGTTTGAGGATTTGGATGTGCGCTGGATAGAACTTTTGGCAGCTGATCCGGAGGAGAAAAAGCCAAGCGGTCTTATCAAAACGAGCTATTATGTAGGAAAAGTAACTGGAGAATTTGATGACGTTCTGGGTGATCTGCTTCCGCTACATAATGAAATTTGCTGCCAAAAGGTGCAATCGTATTTTCTGAAAAGAGCAATTCTGGATGATGGAATTGGCGCCACATATGTTGGCATTTTGTATCGGATTGGTTATGAGGATGTTGAATCGATTCTTATGAAAAAATGGTCCCAAAAGGAAAATGCAACCTCTATTTGGAATGTGTCCAGTGATTTGCAGTCCTTTACCCATTGGCCAGCTCAGAGGAGAGCAATGCTTTTTGAACAGGTTGGACAATTGGTTCAGGAGAAGAAATTAAAATTAAGCTATTGGAAGCCGGACACGGCTGAGGAGCTGAAGAACGAGCTGCTTAAGTATCAATAGAAGGAGCGGAGCGGGGACATCAAATCAAAAATGAACCGCAAAATTAAAGTCCAAAAAGCCTTTCTACTGGAACACCGGATGGAAAGGCTTTACGGACATTTTATTTTACTTAATACACTGGATACTTACACATTCAAAGTATAAATTCCTTTTTTCATCCTCTTGAATGGATGGTTCTAGTTCCTTGAACCAATCTTCTTGCATGTCAGATTCCTTAAGGATGTTTGGTCTCCAAAAAGAAAGTCCTAATTCGGGATAATAATAAGTCCAACCAAGCTCACGGTGATTTCGGTCATAGTTCGATATCTCATCAATTTTTTCTACCAGTTCCTCGGTTTTTGTGTTAAATACATCCAAATGATGAAATACGCAGTTAAGTACATCCTTTATAGCAGATGGTATTTGAATGAAGTTGACCTTACCGTCAAAATCATATTCCAATTGAAAAAAGGATTGAATAGCACCCTTCGTATGATAACATAGTGGATTTTTCGCATATGTTATATCGTATTTTTCCGTGTAATATTGCAGACATTCATCTACTTCGGTTTTAGTCATACCAAGTAGTATTTTGCCAATTCCCTTCATAGGTTCAATTATTAGTTTATCCATTTTCCGTCCTCCCATTTTAAATTGTATATTCTCGATTGGGTATATGAAAGCAGATATACCCAAATGTTGGAACCCTTTACAATGTAGCACATATTTACACTAACCAGCTTAACAATAAATATGTTGTAGCACCTGCCAAGCAATGATTGTACAATTATCTAGAAAGTCCTAAATAATACCAGGAGGTTATAAATATGGCGGAGCAATATGTATTCCGTTAAGTCCGTGGTCCTCCTTTATATCCCTATTCTCACCTTATAAAAATATAGGAGGACGAATATGGATATTTTCATTAGAGAACTGAGGGCTGGGGACGATGAATGTGGTACAAACATTGATGGGAGCTTTATCGTGGACTCTACCCTTGTCTTGCAACTAATGGGAGAGCGAATCGGATATACGGTGAAGGAAATTCCTCTTAGAATTAAAAGCTACGATGATGAACAGCTTGAGGAAGACACTGTTGAGGATTATTCGAACTATATCGGCAATCCCAATCAAATCATTTATGTAGCGCTCGCAAATAATCAAGTTGTGGGTCAAGTTGTTTTGAAGAGAAATTGGAACAATTATGCCTATGTGGAAGATATCAAAGTCGATAAGCAATATAGAGGATACGGTGTCGGTAAAAAACTAATCGAACAGGCTAAACGCTGGGCGATGGATGGCGGTATGACGGGAATCATGCTGGAGACACAAAATAATAATGTACGCGCATGTAAATTCTACGAAAGTTGTGGTTTTGTCATCGGAGGTTTCGATTCCTACGTCTACAGAGGTCTAGATAAAAATAGTGATGAAATAGCAATTTATTGGTATCTCATGCTTGATTAATAAGTGATTGGTCCTCAGCAAAAAGGTGACTGCATGAAATGAGGGGAGCACTTCTATGCGATCGATCGAGCACGAGTACTAAGTCCTATCTCCTTATGCGCGTGGCCCACTGGACGGTATCTGTAAATGGAGTAGATTCGATTTGCAGATCACGATTTTGGAGGGACTTGTAGATGAGAAGGAAGAAGACAAGCAGTTTGAACGTTGGATAAGGCAAGCGAATTAGCTATTTGGGGATGGGATTTTTCCTATATTGTAGAAACAGGGCGAATGAATAGCCACTGCTTGGCATGATCATACGGAAGCATGGCCATCCCTCTCATTCAGAATGCCGAGTCGAAGCTCGATATGGGAACCGGCGGCGGGGAGTGCAGATTCCGGATTTCGAATTCGATAAATACAGAGAAGAGCTATACAGCATAATGGTTTTCAAGGAGCTTGTCGCGTCGCGATAGCTCCTTCTGTATTTTTCGCCGATAGCACGTGTTTAACACGTAATTCTTAAATATCAGGGGAGAGACCTGTTCAAATACTTGAATGATAACCGTTGGCATAGAAGATATCATTTTCATGTGGCTTGGATAGGAAAAGGATTTCAAGTGTTTATAAGCCGTAACTTTACGCATAAAGATCGCGAGAGGTTCAATGAATTGAGTCAAATAAGTGAGTTCAAATAAAACAACATTTCATGAACTGAATAAAAACGAAACATTCACTTGGAGAGACATAGTCACCATAGTAAGTAAGAATGAAAATTACTTTGGTGTTCGTCGACATTTGTTGGATTATGTGGACTTTAAGACCTTCCATGAGATTTATTCGCAATATTCACGTATGCTATAGCAGTATGTTTGTGTCCAAATTAAACATACAGCTAAACACTAAAATCAAACCTGAATTGTAATCGATATGATTTAAAGCTACTTCGCGGGTGATGTCAGCGACGCTGGTACTACCCCTGGTAACCAAATTTCAGCAACCACGTTTCGTTATTCAAGCGAAATATGGTTGTTTTTTATGATAAGAAATATCAACACAATAAATACTTATCTTTAACCCAATATTAACAATTTGTTTGCAAGTAAGCCAAACTTTCGTGACATAAGAGCTATATATTCGGAGTGGTCAGGGGGTGTAAGTAATTCAATCAGTCGATTTTGTCTTTATGTACATTGCATAACATAGCTTTTCAATTAACAGAAACGGGTGAAACGCTCGTCAAAAAGACACTCACTGGCGTGCTTGAAATTCCAATAGAGCATTACATAAGCATTGACTTTGAAGGGTTCCGATCGGTGATTGACGAGCTGGATGGCGTTGAAGTGGATGTAGACCGCAAGTTGTACTACAACGACCCAACCGACGGCACCTATATCGATCTTACCCCCGGGTTGCAGGTGCTAAACGGCGATCAAGCGTTAGACTATGTTCGCCACCGTGAAGACAATCGCGGTGTCAAATATTATTCTAGCGACTACGACCGTAACCGCCGCCAGCAAGAGGTGATTAAAGTAATGACTGATAAGCTGGCTTCTCTTGGCGAACTGACAAAGCTATTCAAGCTGCTGGAAGTGGCTGGTGAACATCTCCAGACCGACCTGTCGAAAGGTCAAATAATGGGTCTTGCTATGGACTTGAAAGATATTTCACCTTCTACCCTAGTCTCTCTAGACAACGGTGGCTATTGGAAAGATGGATATACGTATTTGGATAGGGAGAAATTCCTTACCGTTCGCACTACACTTCAAAGAGAAATGGATGTGAGGAGCGATCAAATTTCCGAATTAAACAACTCTCCGATCCATGCCAGCGATAAAGGGACTACTAGCACAAATCAATAACCAATCTCTTGCCTTATTCCGGTCATCGGACTGGAGTAAGGTTGTTTTTGTTTGATCGTAAAATAGGCATTCGTCCGTTGTGACATTTTGTTTACATCTTGATCAAATTTTAGCGACATCTCCCCTTTATAGTGGAATGTGCATGACAAGCACACACCTAAAGAAATATCCATTTTGAGGAGGAATGCTAATTGTCAGTCAATAGAAAGCTGCTGGACGAGTCTGGCAGTGAATATGAAACGGGATCATGCATCGAGGATGTTGTGTCTTCCCAAGAAAACAGATTAAGAAATAATGCGGTTGCAGGCAAATCAATGGGGCGTCTTGTGGCGCTTGATGCAGCGCGGGGATTGGCAGTCATAGGGATGTATTTGCAGCACTTTGGGCAAAACGAGAAAATTGGTGCGATCGTCTCTGGAAACACAACGCTACTCTTTGTACTCTGCGGTGGCATTTCCTACTCGATCATGGCGCAACGCATGAAGGATCGAGAAGCGGAGATGACCTCGTTCCGCGCAAGAATGCTCTCGCGCGCGGTATTCATCGATGTGATTGGGTATCTGCTCATCATGCTGAATACGGGGTTCGGGGTAATCTTGCCCGCCTATGCGGCAATGTTCGTGCTGGCACTGTTTCTGGTTCATCGTTCAACACGCGTGCTAGTTACGACATCAGTCGCTTTGACCGTTGTAGCCCCACCACTGATGATTCTTGGTATGAGCCTTCTATCGAAAGCGTACCTTCTTTCTGATATTGCGGGCGGCCCGATGTCTGCTCTTGCACTCGCCCCCGCTTTCGTCACAGGCATGGCGATCGGGCGCCTCGAACTTACCAAGATACGTACTGCACTCTCGCTCGTGGTCGGCGGTATCGCCATGTTCGTCAGTGGTAAGATACTAGAAGCTTTCGTTCTTCCTGAACTACGAACTTCCTTTGAGGCGTGGCTTGTTAGCATTCAAGGCGCGGTAGTCGAACAGCCGGATCCGTATGCAATTTGGCCACTCAACGTAGAACTGCCACTGTGGCACATGCTTCTCTATTCAGCTCCGCACACTGCGACGACATTTCAGACGTTGATTGGGCTGGGGCTCGGAATTCTGGTACTGGGACTGGTATGCCTCGTGCCGAAGAAGACCTCTTCCGTGCTAATGCCTCTCGCCGCAGTCGGAAGAGTGGCGTTGACGATGTATACGGTACAGTTCATCGTGATATGGTGTCTCAAAATCGCGGGGATCGAAAATGGTCTTGATGGAATCCCTTTCAGTGACCTACTCGTCTTGGCCGTAACGCTGGTGACTGGATGGTTGATTGCGGCGCTGCCAACCGGTCCGCTTGAGTCATTGATGCGATATTTCGATCGGGTGTTCAGCGACTCCCGAATAATACCGGTTTACAGGTAAATGGTCGTCCTCGACATTCTGACCTATATACTAATCTTGCCTGAGAAAAATACTTCGTTGCATCGTAGAAGTTTAGAGTCTGCTAGAAAAGCGCATCATTGGGTGGGATTTATTTGAGTTTTAAACATTCCAATGAGCACTCATATTGGAATGCATCACTATTTAGAAAGCAAAATCGAATGAGAACTGAAGGGGATCAAAACTGCACAGGAAGACACACCCCATTAAAACTTAGGGGGCAGTTTTAATATTTTTCCCACTGATCTTCGCATTAAGTGGGTTCGATTGTGAGGAGCTGCCCAAGGATAGCTCCTCTTTGATGTTCATTGATGCATCAGGCAGAGGAGTTGAATCTCTACAAATTTTATCAGTAGGGTAGGCCTTAAATATTAATAATGGCACCAGCTTGCCATAAGAATCCACTGAATCATTTGTCTCTGCCAAAGGTTGACCATTGCTTCAATCGCATGTTTTATAGGAAACTCGACGATGCTGGATACTCCACTTGCTGTCATCCATTGGAATTGATTATTCTCAAATAAATCTTTAACATTAGTATCAATGTCATGAAACTTACTAGGCATTCGTACAAGAAAAGAAATAGGAGAAATTATGAATAACGCCAAAATTCTCATTATCGAAGACGATACTCCGATTGCGGATTTACTTTCATACGGACTTTCAAAAGAGGGATTTCTAACGCGTATCGCGACAAATGGAGCAGCAGGAATGAGAGAACTCCAGTTGTTTCAACCCGATTTATTGCTGCTTGATTGGATGCTACCTGACCAAAGCGGTCTGGATATTTGCAAGAAGGTAACCGCAGAATATAACATTCCGATCTTTATGATTACAGCGAAATCAGACATAACAGACAAAGTTCTAGGTCTTGAATTCGGTGCAGATGATTACATTACAAAACCTTTTGATCTTCGTGAAGTGCTTGCACGCATCCGGACGATTCTTCGACGAGTTGACCAAGCAAACAGTGGTGATAAGGTCGAGGTGAATAAAGACGTCATTTGTTTTCAAGATATCGAAATCAATGTACAGGAACGACTCGTCCAAAAAAACAAGCAAACGGTTGAATTAACACCTAAAGAATTTGACTTGCTCTTGATATTGATCAGGAATCAAGGAAAAACCTTTACTCGCTCGGAATTGCTTGACATAGTATGGGGATATCATTTTGTCGGAGACACCCGTACCGTTGATACTCACATACAAAGACTTCGTAAAAAGCTGGATGCTTCCGAATTCATTACGACTGTATTTGGAATTGGATACAAGCTCAAAAAAATGGGTGGATAAGAATGATGCGTAAAATCAGCATTAAATTTCTTGTTGGATTTCTTGTGATTTTTTCCATTTCTTTTCTTGTACTTAATCAAACGGTCAAGGAGCTCATACGGACAAATAATCAAAATATCATTACATCTGAATTAGAGGGGCTTAAAAGTAACAGCAACGTGTACGTACGTCAAGCGTTCCTTATTAACCATTTCACGAGTGATGAACTATACTTTGGCGAGATGGCTGAGGAAATGGGAAACACCTTAAATCATGCCACTGGTAGTAGCGTCGGCGTTTACACAGTCGATGGCGAATTACTGTATGCTACGGACAAATCCAAGTTTGCACAGTTAAATAAAAATGATTTACAAGAGGCGATTCATGGCAAAACAGCCTATAGTATTACTTATGGTGATGATAAAACCTCCGTCCTTTTTTCTTATCCCGTTGTCATTGATGGATCAAAAGTTGGTATATTACGCTTTTTTAAAGATTTTAGCCTGCTTTATCAACAAAGTGGACAAATCTTGGAAAGTACTCTCTACATCACGCTTGCGATTTTCGCGGCGGCATTTTTGTTTTCGTATATTCTTTCAAGACATATCACCCTTCCACTTGGCAAACTTACCCGGGCCTCTACCGAGGTGAAAAACGGAAATCTGGACGTTCGCATCCGGTTTAAACGAAAGGATGAAATTGGTCGACTAGCTGCCAATTTTAATGACATGATCGATCAAATCAGTAGACAAATCAACGTTATCAAAAAGGATCGCGATCATCTCAAGGAGCTCCATAAACAGGAGAAGCTTTTCTTTGACAATGTTACCCACGAGCTCAAGACGCCATTAACCTCGATTCTAGGATATGCCGAGTTAATTCGAGCAAACGGTGAGAGTGACCGAATCTTCTTTGAAAAGGGAATCAATCATATCATAGAAGAAAGCAAGCGACTACATGCGATGGTATTGAAATTGCTTGAAGTCTCACGTAATAATGTCACGAAGAATGAGTTAGACAAAGTCGATGCTGGACATATCCTTCAGGACGTCTGTGAATCGATGAGCATTCGCGCTCAACGATACAAAAAAAGTATAACGTATGACATCGATAAAGAAATAATCGTATTCGCTCAAGGAGACAGGATACGCCAACTCTTTATTAACTTGCTTGATAATGCGATCAAATACAGTTTATCCTTCTCGAAAATAACGGTGAAGGGACTTCATGTTGACGGGAAAATCCGTTTTATTTTTGAAAATCCAAGCGATCCAATCGACTCTGAACAGCTTTCCAGACTTTTTCAACCCTTCTACTTAGCTCACTCAAAGGATTTGGAAAAGGGCAGCGTAGGGCTTGGATTAAGCATTGTCAAGTCCATTGTTGACGAATGTAATGGTTCGATTTCCATGGTAAGTCAACATGAACATACGATTGTTACTGTGGAATTTGACTGTTTGAAAACGATGGAAGCGGAGAAGAGCTTATGACTAATAAAAAATTGATAGTATGGTCAGGGACTCTGTTTTTGTTAGTTACGCTGCTGTCAGGATGTAGTGCAGGACCGCAAACCGAAACCATTATTATTTCCAGCAAGGAGGAAGTAAATAATGCAGATCAGACTTCCGGTCCATTTCAAGTCAAGAAGATTTATCGGCTCCCTCATGAATATACTAGCTCGGGTCACTTCTTAGGTTGGTCATCATCTGATTCGGTCGTTGCTTCCTTCAAAACGGGAAGCATACCAGAACGTCTACAGTTGAAACGATTGACCTATCCATTTGAGCAAAACCAGATCATCTCCGAGGTCAAAATTGATGACTCTCAAATGATTCTTTCTCCGGATGGAAAACATCTCTGCGAGATTTCCAGCTCCAATTCGGGCGTTAACTTGAAGCTTCTATCTTTGGAGGACGGGAAAGAAACGGAGATAGCCAAATTCAATTACCCGATATATGTGCAAGATATATCATGGTCTGATAATAGTAGGTACCTGGGGTATTTAAAAATAGATCCTTCTGGAAGGGAGAAAAACAATCTTCTACTATATGATATGGAGTCAGGGACATCCAAGGTCTATGAATTAAAGGATTTTGCTAGAAAAGATACCCCCATCAGTATGAATGTTTCAGATGATGGCCGCGGCGTATTATTTACAATGTTTCCTGAACATATTGATCAAAGTAGAAAAAGATCTATTCTATTGGGAGAAATCACTGATAATAAAGTGGAGAAACGGTTCACTCGTGAGTTCGGAGGAAAGCAGAATGCATGGATTAGTAACGATCAGTTTGTATTCCTCGGATATGATGGAACATTATACGAATATGATCGGCGAAACGGCGCACTCTCCGTAATTTTAGAAAGAATTTCTACATTTAGACTCTCCCCTGACAAAAAAAGCATTGCTTACTCATTGGATGCTGAAAATATCATTTATGTAGGAAAATTGCAGGGAAGAAATGTTTTGTATAATGAACCCGTTTACCATGGGATTGTGCCGACAAATATGTACTGGAGCCTCGACAATAAAAAACTATTTATTCAGGGGCAAACCGATTCCACGGAAGGGCAGTCATTTATCTTAGAGTTTGAATAACCTCGTTCACTCCAAAAAACCTTATTTCGGACCATCATCCGGATAAGGTTTTTTTGTCATCTAAGTCATCCATTCGTTGACATCTTGTTTACATCTTTATCAAACCTTAGCGACATCTAGTAGCTATATTGTAGTAGAGAAAGGCACAAGCCAATAAACAGACAAGGATTGAATCATGATGAATAGGGAGCAAAACCGACCGTTGAAACGCTATATGCCTGGCTTAGACGGCTTAAGAGCAATGTCTGTCCTGGCTGTGATTGGTTACCACCTCGATTTGGAGTGGGCTAAAGGTGGGCTGCTGGGAGTAGGGATGTTCTTTGTACTATCCGGCTACCTTATTACGGATCAGATCATATTTGAGTACAAAACAAAAAATAAATTATCTATCTTGAAGTTCTGGATGAGAAGATTACGTAGACTGTTGCCTGCGATGGTTTGCATGCTTCTGTTGGTAGCATTATGGCTGAGTATGACCGACTTTTCCAGACTGCAAGCATTGGAGGGTGATTTTCTCTCCTCACTTTTTTACATGAATAATTGGTACCTCATATTTAATGAAGTTTCCTATTTTGAGAGTTTCGGTCCAGCTTCGCCAATTGGACATCTTTGGTCGCTTTCCATTGAGGAACAGTTTTACTTGGTTTGGCCAATTGTTTTCTTGATCGGCATAAAACATGTGCCACGACGAGGAAAACTAATGCTGCTCATTCTTTTATTGGCTTCCATATCCGCCCTTGCAATGGCAGTAATGTATGAGTCGGGAATGGATCCAAGTAGAGTGTATTACGGGACGGACACCCGAGCATTCGCTATCCTGATTGGAGCAGCATTGGCGGTCGTCTGGCCGAGCTGGAAGTTGAGTGACAGGATTTCCCCTTTTGCTCGAGCGTTGCTTGATATAAACGGTGTGCTAGGCATCCTTATCTTACTTATCCTGATAAGTCGTTCGAATGAATACGATGATTGGCTATACCAGTTCGGTTTTCTTTATGTGTCTTTTGTCACCGCAGCAGTCATTGCAGTGTTGGCGCATCCAGCCAGCCGACTAGGGAAAATCGTGGCGTGCCGACCCCTGACCTGGATTGGGAAACGATCCTATAGTCTCTATATATGGCATTATCCAGTCATTGTTCTATCGAGTCCGACAGTCAACACTGAGGGGCTTGGCTTCACACAAATTCTGTTGCAATCAACCATGAGTGTAATTCTGTCAGCTCTATCATACAAGTATGTCGAAGAGCCGATCCGCTGGGGAAATGTTCAGGCTCATCTTAATCTCGTTCGCAAGCGTAACATGGGCAAGACTTTTAGCGGATAGCATTGATGATCCTCGTCTTTATACTCGTATCATGGAGTCTGAACACAACTAAGCTCCAGCCTGATTCGATATACCTGTCATCAATCAGGAAACAATCCAATCGGACGACTCTTCTGGTAAAGACGGGAATTCGTAACAGGACACTAACCAGTTCACCTTGCAATAGGGTCCAAAAAATTGGAGAAAGTCCGAGAATAATAGCCTGAGAGAAATATCGAATGAATTCCAAAATGAAAGGATGAAATGGAAATGAAGAAAAGAAAAGGAGTGAAGAGAAGAAAAGTGTGGAAGATATGGGTGTTCTTCATCTTAATGTTTGTTGTTGGTTTTCTGGTTCTCCGAGCACAGACCTCAGAAACTCCCGAAAAGGTAGAAATAAAAGACCAACAATCTGAATCATATCAGTATGCTGCCATACATTCCCCAACCCCGCAGAACTCTGTTATGAATTCGAACGAGACTGAAATAAAGAAAGCGGAGCCACTCAATGGGGAAGGGATCACTGTCATCGGGGATTCCGTAATTATGGGAGTCGAGCCGTATTTGAAGGAAAAGCTCCCTAAAATCACGGTGGATGGAAAGGTCGGCAGACAAATGTCTCAAGCCAAGGATGTCGTAAATGAATTAGAACAGCAAGGGAAATTAGGTGACCACATCATTATTGAACTCGGGACAAATGGTCCATTCAAGAAAGAACACCTGCGCAATTTGTTAACATCACTTTCTGAGGCTGAAAAGGTGTTGGTGGTAACAACTCGAGTTCCAAAAGGATGGCAAGATACGGTTAATTCGACTATCAAGGAAGTCGTCAGTGAATTCAGTAATACTAAAGTTGTAGACTGGTACGCAGCCAGTGAAGGGAAAGGTGATTATTTCTATAAAGACGGGGTACATTTAAAGCCGGATGGCAGCAGGTATTATGCTTCCCATCTCATAGAAGCCTTACAAGAAAAGTAAGGCAGTCTTCAAATTTACTACGATGAAAGGCCAAACCAAGTGAGGCTAAAAACTGAAACGACAAAAGCTTTACTATCGTCAATGGTGACCTTTGTTGTAGCTTTTGTTCTTTATTATTTCATTGCTAGCTCATGAAGGCTGGATAGTTTGAATAAAACTCAGGATAACCCTCAATGGGGGTAAAGTTTGCTTTGCTTGAAGCATAAAGTCGAGAAAAGAACTAGCAATAAGAATAAAAGCAGAATTACCCCATGGCAATCCGGCTTTTATTCTTATTTAAGCTTAGCGTTGAGAATTTACACTTTTCAAGGGTACCCTCTTAGGGGATCTTATAGAACAAAATTTCGTGAATAATATGCTAAAAAGGGTATGTCTTCACAGATCCTTGGTAAGCAATTTGCAATTCCGCTACACTATTATGGGTTTAAATTAAGCAAAATAGAATTAATTGAGTTTTTAGGAGATCTGGGGGTATGGGAAGATTTTTCAGGTGGAGGAATAGTAGATCAACGGGACTCACATTACAGAAGAAAATCCCAGTATCATAAAAATCTCAAGAAGTACTTATTGAAAAATAATTAAAAGCTTTTTAGAGAAACAATAACATGAATTTTAATAAATACATTATTAATGAACAAAAAAGAACCCATAAAAAACGGATTCTTTTTTGTCTGTTTTCAGTTCATGAAATGGAAGTTTTATGAACTGAAATGAAAAAACACAAAAACTCACGCTAACGTTTTTAAGATAGTGCTGTATGGATTGAATTAGCGTTGTTAGGTATATTCTGGTCCGGTACTTATAGATAACTTCATTATGTTATTATGCTCGTGTTATAAACAATAAAAAACTGTGACACAAACAAATATACTAATGATCTTAATTTAGTGTACTTGTTTGTGTCACAGTAACCGCAAAGAAGTGTTAGTCACTAAACAAGAAAAATCCCATTATATTAACACCTAGCCGATTTCTGCTCTTTTTATCAGTTTACATAATATATATTCTGTAATGGGAAAAGGAGAGTTATAGAGTCGGTCCGATAATTATAGGGGCGTCTGGGGAAGTTATTCGGACAGAGTGACCAACGGAAAACAAGCGGCTATTGTCGGATTTACGATAAGGCATTGGAGTTGCTGGAAGTGCAGGACACGGTTATTGACGGCGAGTTGACCCGCATAGAGATTGTTGACAAGCCCGAGGGACGGATACCCTTAGCAGAATTACTGCATCATCCACCAGAACAGAACAAGCGATACTTTGCACCGGTGGTTACAGATTGGGATAGTTTTCCGAAGAAGCGAGCAGAACAGGCACGCCAATTAAGAGATGGGGTAGAAATTGAGAAGAAGAAAGATTGTAAGAAAGCACTAATTAAGCAGCCTGATAATGTTTATTATCGGGATTTTTACTTTTTTGGTTCTGTTCTTAGAAAGGAGGAAATCGAAATAAAAGGGAAAAGTGAAATGAGCTAAGCTAAGCTTGAGCAGGTTTACTTATGCACATAATAATATTTTGAAAATTAAAACAACAGATAAGGCGATTGATATTAATACTTAATATTAAAATCGGCACTGTTAAGGCGATTGATATTAATACTTAATATTAAAATCGGCACTGTACCGGTTTTTGCTATAATCTCGGATGATTATTAGACATTCATTCATGGGGATGCATCGTTCCAATAAAGCCACCTATTATAGGATATCAAATGCATGGCAAACAACCGAGTCAACAGGAATGCCCACATCACTTTCAGTCCTGCTGATGGAACTTTCGAAATTGTTGAGATTGAGAGTAACGAAAACTGAAGAAATCAAAAGCAGTTAGAGAGTAACCGATCACAAGAGATCGATTCTCGAAGAATGGAATCATGTAAAAACTGCCAATGGCATTGGAATTTATATAGAAATGTGGAAAAAGCTTGAAAAAAGTTGCCTGACCCATTAAAATGTCGTTAAAAGAAACACGGACACTTACTCGCAAAATGAGAACATAGGATGAAATGAGAGATTTATTAGTGCAGATAAGCCCTATTTCAATCTAAAAAATATAGCAACCTGAGTGAATCTATTGAAGCTTAGGCACATTAGAGGAATGAAGGGGTCATACGGGAAAGTGAGCGCGAGTGTATTATCTGGATAATACACGAAGTGGCGAAGCTTTGCCGTTTTTTTGCTGAATCGAAAACCAAAAAGGTTTTCACGAGATGGAGGAATTGCTATACATGGATTCATTATGTTTTTACCAGTTAACCCATCCCCAGAAGAGAATTTGGTTGATCGAGCAGATTTACCCCCAAACACCCTTGCATAATATTGGTGGAACCGTAAAAATAAAAGGGCCTGTTCAATTTTCACAACTTGAAAAGGCTATACACCTCTTCATTCGTAGGCATGAAGGATTGCGTTTAAGATTTGTTAACCAAATGGGGGAGATCCAGCAATTTGTGAGTCATATTGAGGATATCCCATTAGATTTTAAAGATTTCACTGTGTACAATGAGCCACATAAGGAATTTGAGAATTGGGTAGAAACGGAAGCGAGAAAGCCATTCGTCATCGAAAACGAAAGGCTTTTTTATTTTGCCATGTTTCGAATTTCAGACAGTGAGAATGGATATTTGGCCAAGTTTCACCATATAATCGCAGATGGATGGTCGATCAATATTATGACCGATCATATTCAAGAAATCTATAGCAAACTTTTGCGCGAAGAGGAAGTAGGGGAGCATCTAGCTCCTACTTACTTGACGTACATCGACCACGAGCGAGATTATCTTTCGTCGGACCGGTACCGGAAAAACAAAGTATTTTGGAATGAGAAGTTTCGAGTCCTGCCTGATTCGTTTTTGGAAAAAAGCTCTGACGACTTAGCGGGAAACCGCATCACATATGAATGGAACCCTAATCTTTCTGCTCAAATCAAAGCGTGGGCCAAAGCCAATAAGTGGTCATTGAATACAGTTTTGGTAGGCTTGTATTTGCTATATGTCTACAAGATGACCGGTCATGACGATCTCGTGATAGGCACACCTGTACTCAATCGATCTGGTAAACAGCAAAAGAGCATGTTTGGCATGTTTACCAGTACGATGCCGTTTCGTTTAACGATTAAGGCTGGCTGGTCAGTTACGGACATGATGGATGAGGTCAACAGCGAACTGCAGGATTGTTTTTTTCATCAACGCTATCCGTATGACCTGTTGATCCAAGACATGGAGCTGAAGAAGAAGGGTTACAACCAATTGTTTGATGTATGTGTCAATTATTACAACACGACACTCGATACCGAATGGGAAGGACATCCGGTCGAGAATATTGAGTTCTACAGCGGGTCCCAGATTTATTCCATGCAAATGGTGATAAAGGAATGGTCGGATTCAGGCAGCATCAGCATTAGCTTTGACTACAAAATGAACGATTACACCGAAGAGCAAATCCATGATCTGTTCGTTCGTCTGACTACGCTGATCAAAAAAATTGTGACGAATCCCAATGAAGAAATCAGGCAGCTTACGATTTTCTACGAGGATGAGTATAAAAAACTAGTTGAAGACTATAACGATACCGCTGCACCTTATCCGAGGGACAAAACAATTTACCAGCTGTTTGAAGAACAAGTGGAAAAATCACCAGACAAGATCGCGATTCAATATGGCAAAGAGTGGCTGACTTATCGGCAACTGAACGAGAAGGCCAATCAGCTTGCCAGATATTTGAGGGAACAAGGGATCGGACCAGAAAAAATTGTGGGCATGCTGACCACACATTCTATGGAAACCATGATTGGGATTATCGGCATTGGAAAAGCCGGCGGAGCCTTCATGCCAATTGATCCTGATAATCCAACTGAGCGGATACGGTATATTTTGCTAAACTCCGACACAAAAATCTTGCTAACGAATGTGGCTGTCATGGACGAGTTTGGTTTCGACGGACAGATCATCAGCCTAACGGACGTCAACTACGATCATTATCCATCATCCAATATTCTAGTAGAGAGTAAGCCTACAGAGTTGGCTTACATGATCTATACATCTGGTTCTACCGGAAGGCCGAAGGGAACGATGGTTGAGCACCGCGGGCTTGTCAACTATATATACTGGGCGAAGAAAATGTACGTCAAACACGAGGACGAGATGTTCGCGCTCTACTCCTCCTTAGCATTCGACCTGACAATTACCTCTGTTTTTACTCCATTGATCTGTGGAGGAACAGTTCTGGTTTATAGCCAAACAGAAGACGAGTATGTGCTGTTCCGCATTTTAAAAGAAAACAAAGCGTCGATCATCAAGCTTACGCCTTCTCATTTGTCCTTGGTGCTGGATCGGGACAACAGGAATAGCTCCGTGAAAAGATTTATTGTTGGCGGCGAAAATCTGAAGGTTAGCCTTGCCAATAGCGTATATGACAGCTTTGGAGGCAATATAGAGATCTTGAATGAATATGGGCCAACCGAGACGGTGGTTGGATGTATGATTCACTCTTATGATGTTGAGAGTGACACGAGAGTATCGGTGCCAATTGGCAAGCCTGCCGATAATGTCTGCATTTACGTATTGGACAAAAACATGGACCCTGTTCCGACATACGCTGTGGGTGAAATCTATATTTCAGGAGATGGAGTGGCTAGAGGGTACCATCACAATCCTGAACTTACCAAGGAGAAATTCTTGAACGATCCATTCGCTATCGGCAAGCGGATGTATAAGACGGGAGACCTGGGAAGATTCTTACCGGATGGCAAGCTGGAGTACTTGGGGAGGGGCGACCTGCAAATCAAGATCAGGGGACATCGGGTTGAGCTAGGAGAAATAGAAACCCAGTTGATCCAGCACCCGCAGGTAAAAGACGCTGTTGTCTTGGAGCGGGAGGACAAGAACAAGAATGTCATCCTATGTGCCTATTACGTTGCAAAAGGTAATATCTCCACTGATGACTTGAAGCAGCATCTGGGACAACAATTGCCGAATTACCTTATTCCACAGCATTTTATAGAAGTAGAAGAAATCCCGCTAACAGCAAATGGAAAGGTCGACACGCGTTTATTGGCAGAAACAGAACTGCCATTGATGCAAAATACAGAATATACGGCTTATTCAACCGAAAAAGAAAAGCAGTTCATCCAGACAGTAGAAGAAGTCCTAGGAGTTGAAAAGATAGGAAGGAAGCACAACTTCTATCATTTGGGCGGGGACTCTATCAAGGCCATTCAGATAGCGTCGAAACTGAATGTCAAAGGCTACCGGATAAAAGTAAAAGAGATGCTGTCAACCCCCATTCTGGAAGAGATGGCGTTGCTCGTTGACGAGGTTCCGCTGGTTGTTATTGATCAGGGATTAGCCGAGGGAAATATTTCACCTGCGCCTATCGTATCGTGGTTTTTTTTCCAGAAATTCCCCAAGCCGCATCATTATCATCAGTGTGTCTTGGTGGAAATCAATCAGGGGATTACGGTTGAGATCCTAGAAAGAACACTCTTCAAGCTAATCGAACATCATGACGGCTTGCGAATAAACGCCAAGGCTAATCATGGCGAGTTGTTTTACAATAATAACCACCTCCTTGGTCTGCCTAGGATCAAAGAGCTCGATTTCACAGGCTTTTCTCATTCCGAGCAGTCAGACAAGCTGATGGAAGTAGCCTACGAACTCGCTGATAGCGCTGATATATTCCAGGATCTTTTGTTAAAAGCATGTGTAATCGATGTTGGAAGCTCGAGGAATATTCTGCTTGTGGCCCATCACTTGTTGGTAGACGGCGTGTCCTGGCGAATCATTGTAGAAGATTTAAACACGTTGCTAAAACAAATCAGTCTTGGACAAGATGCGTTGCTCCCTCCAAAGACACATTCCTATCAAAAATGGACGGAGTTCCTTCAGAGCTATTGGAGAGAAGAGGGCGAAAAAGAATCTGGGTATTGGCAGACTATACTGCAAAAGTTCACTCCTTTTCCTGTTGACCATGATCTCGGTGTAGATAGTATAGCGAGCAGTTGTACGCTCTCAGCCGAGATCAGTAAGCAGGAAACGCTTGCCCTCTTGTCGGAAGCCAATGTTTCCTTCAATACAGAACCGATCGATTTGTTGCTTGCGTCTTTGCTGTTGACCATCAAAGAAAATACGAGAAGGACGGATATCCTGATCGAGACGGAAGGGCATGGGCGAGAACAGATAGAGGACACGTTGGACATTACCAGGACGGTCGGATGGTTTACCAGTCTCTATCCATTGGGCATCTCCTTAACCGATGGTAGTCTGTCCCAACAAATCAAGCACGTCAAAGAGGAACGGAGAAAGGTACCAAATAACGGCATCGGTTATGGAATATCACGCTACCTTGCAAAGTCTATCCGTTATCATGCACCCAAGACGATCAGGTTTAATTATCTGGGGGAGTTTAAGCAAGAGTTTGAAGGTGGATATGTAAAATTGTTGGGGGGTTCTGTCCAGCAAAGCACAAGTCAAGACAATCCGCTGACTTGTTTAATCGATTTGAATTGCTTTATTTTGGATAGCCGTTTGCAAATACGGCTGACCTTTAGCCGGAATAAATATAAGGATATCAGCATGGAACAATTTTTGGCTCATTTTAAAAGGCAGCTTGGTGAGATCATCCTGTACTGCAACCAGAAAGAGTCGAAAGAGTTTACTCCTTCCGATTTTGAAACGGTAGAAATTTCGCAGGAAGAGTTAGACAATCTCTTCATTTGAGGGCGGAAAATTTGTGATGAGAGGTTAATTTTATGAGAAAAGGGATCTCGGCATGGCTTATTTTGCTTCTGCTCACCATGATTTTCCCCCTGCAGCTACAGGCAGAAACGACAGTAGAAGGTAGTTTGAGTAAAGAAGAAATCGCATCAATCGAATCGTGGATTGACCAAAAAATGCAGGATGGCAAGATACCGGGAGCCTCCGTTGTCATAGTAAAAGGGGAACAAACCGTCTACAACCGCGGGTTTGGTTATGCGGATTTGGCAGCAAAGAGCCCGGTGACCACACAAACTTTATTCGAGCTTGGGTCCACCACCAAGGCGTTTACGGGTCTGGCGATATTGTCGCTGGAGGAACAAGGATTACTCAATCTGAAAGATCCTGTGCAAAAGTACCTCCCTTGGTTTCAGGTGAAGGATGCAGAAGGACATACGCCAGAAATCACATTGGAGCAACTGCTCCATCATACAAGCGGAATTCCTTTTCATACGATTGGTGAAATTCCAGTGGGCGAAGAGTCTGATGCGCTGGAGCGAACCGTCCGCAAAGTGGTAGGGCAGACATTGGACTTTTCCCCCGGAGAAAGATTTCTTTATGCTTCCATGAACTACGATGTACTAGGTTTGGTCATTGAAAAAGTAACGGGTGAGCCTTTTGAACAGTATGTGAAAGACAACGTGTTGACGCCGGTTGGACTTACTCATTCGTTTTTGTTCCGAAATGAAGCCGAGCGGCATGAGATGGCAAAAGGTTATAAAATCGGTTTCTTGGGGGCGAGAGAATACCAGGCTCCTGTGTATCGCGGCAATACGCCTGCCGGATATATCATTTCCAATAGCGAGGACATGGCAATCTGGCTCAAAAGTCAGCTAGGCTCGATTACAAATAATAATGTGAGCAGCGGGTTGATTAATCGGTCCCATCAGCCGGATCGATCCGTTTTGCCGAATATAGATAGTTCCTCGTATGCAGCGGGTTGGTTCGTCTACCAAAAAGGCAGCGGCGAACTCTCTCATGGCGGAAGCAATCCGAATTACTCTTCCTCAGTAGTAATACGTCCGGGAGAGAAACTCGGAGTAGCGGTATTAACGAATATCAACTCTGCCCATACGCAGGCAATGGGCCAAGGAATCATGGAAATCCTGCGACAAAAGAAACCACCGGAAAATGTTTCCGATCTCTACAGCAGTGTGGATAATGTGTCGGTTGCCATCCTGTGCATTGCGATACCGTTGATCCTGCTTACTGCATGGTTTGCCATTGTTGCGCTTGGCGAAATCGCCCGAAAAAAGAGGATGCGATCCGGGGGATTCGGGAAAAATGCGTATCGATTTGTGCTGTTGCTTCTGTGTCTGGGGCTGTCCGGGTATTGCTTTTATCAAATTCCTTCGGTTTTATTTGACGGGGTCTCATGGGACTTCGTCGATGTTTGGGCACCTTCAAGTTTTGTTATCGCCATTCAAAGCTTATTTGTCGGGATTGTTTTGTTTGCGTTCTATTACTTCATAACGGTGGTCTTTCCAAAATCGCATGATCGTACCTTTTTTCCCATTATCGTCCTTAGTACGGTGAGTGGATTGGGCAATGCCTTGATAATTTTTATCATAAACGAGGCGCTTAACCATACCGACCGGTTTCAGGGCGGATTGCTATCCTTTTTTGTGATGGGAATCGTCATCTATGTTTTTGGACAAAGATTGGTACGGGCAAAACTGATTACGATTACAAATGAGATGGTTTTCCAAAAGAGAACGGAGTTGATTGATAAAATACTGAAATCTCCGTATCAAAATATTGAAACCATTGAAAAAGAACGAATTTATTCCGTGTTGAACAACGATACAGAAACGATCAGCGGTGTGTCCAACATCCTGATTTTCGGGGTCACCAGTTTGGTTACGTTGCTGTGCTGTTTCATCTATTTAGGGATGGTCAATATTTACGGATTGCTGATTTCCATTTTCGTTATTATGGTCGCTGCCGGCCTTTATTTTATGGCAGGAAGGTACGCTAATCGCGTCTGGGAAGAAACCAGGGATATTCAAAACACGTTTTTCAAGTTCATTAATCATATGATTGGCGGTTTCAAGGAGCTTAGCATCCACAAAGGTAAAAAAGGACAATTTCAGGAGGAGCTACAGGAAAGCTGTGACACGTACCGGACTAAACGGATTCAGGGAGATTTGAGCTTCGCCAATGTATTTGTTTTGGGCGAACTTCTGTTTACCTTTGTGATCGGGGTCGTTGCGTTTGTTTTTCCTGTCGTCTTTGATGACATTGCAAACAGTTCCTTAAGAGCGTATATCTTTGTGTTTTTGTATATGACAAGTCCTGTTCACGGCGTTTTGGACGCGATCCCTAATTTTATTCGGGTCAGGATTAGCTGGAACCGATTAAACGAATTGTCGAGGCAGTTGGAAACAGGTGAGACAACACAATCAGAGCGAGTCAAAGAGGCATCGCCTGCAAGCGAGATCATTCACTTAGAGGCCAAAGATGTTGAATATCATTATAAAAACCAAGAGGGAGAACAGTTTACAGTCGGGCCCGTTAATCTGAGCTTCCATTCTGGGCAAGTCACCTTCATTACAGGAGGAAACGGGAGCGGAAAATCGACTCTGGGTAAACTGTTAGTAGGGTTGTACAAACCTGACCAAGGTGAAATTTTAATGAATGGTCAGCAGCTTGAAGAGTTAAGTCAAAATTTTGCGGCCATCTTCAGCGATTTTCATCTCTTTGAAAAGATGTATGGAATCGACGTGAAAATGAAAGAACATGAAATTCAAGAATATTTGCTGAAATTAGGCATGGACCATAAGTTGCAAATCCAACAGGGAGGATTCAGTACCGTCAATTTGTCCACAGGACAAAGAAAAAGATTGGCCTTGCTTATCAGTTGTATGGAGGATCGACCTATCTATTTCTTTGACGAATGGGCTGCCGATCAGGACCCTGAGTTCAGAGAATATTTCTACTATAACCTCATCCCTGAGATGAAACAAAAAGGAAAATGCGTCATTGCCATTACGCATGACGACAGGTATTTCCATGTAGCCGATCAACTTTTAAAAATGGAAGTTGGTCAAGTTACCCACGAACAGTTGAAACAACATGTGTAACAGAACAGAGGATCTCCTAATCTGACAAGGGAGAGGAGAGATAGAAAAAGCCATAGGATTGAATGATTTCGTTAAGCACTCCACTACAAAAAAAGGATGATTGTTGAAGATGAAAACATTCGAATCGATTGGGATTATCGGAGCAGGGATTATGGGATCGGATTTGACCTTGGACCTGGCGAGTCATGGATACCGTGTCATTTTGAAGGACCTGCATCCCGACATTTTGGAAAAAGCAAAACAGAAGATGAGAGAAGATTTTAAGCTTGTAAAGCTGATGAAAAAAGAGATTCCAGTAAAAGACATTGATCAGGTGCTTTCCAATGTTGTGTTTACTACAACTTACGACGATTTTTATACCGTTCCCTTCGTGATTGAAAACATCACGGAAAATTGGGAGGCAAAAAAGCAAGTCTACCTAGAATTGAAAGAACATTGCCCTCAAGACACGATATATGGAGTCAACACAAGCTGCATCTCCATCACCAAGGTTGGCTCACTGCTTCCCAAGCCGGAAAATGTGATCGGGATGCACTTCATGAATCCTGTGCCACTTAAGCAGATGGTAGAGATCATCAAAGGCTACTATACCTCCGAACAAACCATCCAAACGATCAAAAACTTTCTGGAGTCGATCGACAAAAAGCCTGTGCTGGTCAATGATTCCCCGGGTTTTGTGACGAACCGCGTGCTGATGCTGATGATCAATGAATGTATTTGGGCGATTCACGATCAAGTGGCGACGCCTCAGGACCTCGACAAAATATTCCGATTAGGATTTAGCCATAAAATGGGACCGTTAGCGACTGCTGATTTGATCGGATTGGACACTATTTTACACTCGATTGAAGTTTTGTATGAGAGCTTTAACGACCCTAAATATCGTCCATGCCCACTGTTAGTCAAAATGGTAGATGCTGGACTACTCGGAAAGAAAAGCGGAAAAGGGTTCTTTGATTACACGACTGCATTGGCACAATCTACCAAGTAGTTTTAAGCGGATCACATCAAAATTCGAGTAAAGGAACATGCAGATGGATATTAAAAATGGGATTAAATGTGTTGTCTGGGATTTAGACAATACGATTTGGAATGGCGTTTTATCGGAAGGGGACGATGTAGCCTTAAACCCTCGGATCAAAGAAATATTGGAACAACTCGATCAGAGGGGCATTTTGCAGTCGATTGCGAGTAAAAATAATTACGATGACGCGATGCGCAAGCTGAAAGAGTTTGAGATTGACCGCTATTTTCTTTACCCGCAAATTCATTGGGAGCCCAAGTCAAAATCCGTAGGGATTATCCAGCAGTCGATTAATATTGGGATGGATACTCTTTTGTTTATCGATGATCAGCCCTTTGAACTGGATGAAGTGAAAAGCGTGCATGATTCTATCAATTGTGTCCACGTCGACCAATATACGGAGTTGTTGTCCCACCCTTCGCTGACTCCAGCTTTCATTACAGAAGATTCGAAAAAAAGGCGGGAAATGTATCTACAAGACATTCAGCGCAAGCAGGAGGAGGAATCCTTCACAGGGACAAACGAAGAATTTTTAAAAACGTTAGACATGAAGTTTATCATCAGCGAGGCGCAGGAAGATTGCTTGAAACGCGCAGAAGAGCTAACGGTTCGCACCAATCAATTGAACTCGACGGGACGGATTTACAGCTATGATGAACTCAATTATTTCCGAAATTCACACGACCACAAATTATTCGTCTGCGAGCTCACAGATAAATACGGGTCATACGGGAAAATAGGAATCGCATTGGTTGAAATAACCGAAACCCATTGGCATATCAAATTGCTTATTATGTCCTGCAGAGTGATTTCCAGAGGCGTTGGAACCGTATTGCTAACCCATATCATGCAGCAGGCACAGCTAGCCAACAAGAGGCTCCTCGCTGACTTTAAAAATACGGAGAGAAACAAGATGATGTATGTATCCTATCGTTTTTCCAATTTCAAGGAGGTCTCGAAAGAAGAAGACGGCTTTGTCATTTTGGAAAACGATTTGACCCAGATACAAAAGTTTCCCCCTTACATCAATGTTCTCGTTCAGTAATCACAATGAAACCCCCAAAAAAAGGAGCGTTTACTTATGCAACTTCATGAACAAATTCGTGAGTTTATTCTGGCTAATCTGGTCGTATTCGATGATGATGTTGATTTCACGAATGACGACAATATTTTTGAGCTAGGCTTCGTCAATTCATTGTTTGCCATGAAACTCGTCACTTTCATTGAAAGCGAGTTTCGCTTGACCATCGAAAGCGACGAAATGGAAATTTCGAATTTTAATACCATTAACAATATCGTGAACTTTATCCAGTCAAAATCGGTTTATAAATGAGTGAAGAAAATGATTTATACGACGAAAAATACAAGTGCAGATTTTGATTGGACCGAGTACTTTACCAGGTTACACAACGGGGAGATCCCAAGTCTCGATACGCATATCTATTTTCAAAACATCCGTCATTTGTTAAGTGAAAATGCTCACTTATTAGGATTGGTGCTCGGTGACGTGCTGCGAAAGCTTTTAAAAGGCGTTCAGATCAAGACTGATCCAAGAATGCTTGAGCTTGGTGCGGGCACCGGATTTTTGACGCGTCTTTTGCTTACCATGTACCAAGGGAGCGGGGTTTTGGTAGATAATTGCCAAACCTCCTTCGACGCCTATAACAAGATAGCGGATAAACATGCCGATCATATTACTTATGTACTCCAAGATCTGTTTACGTTAGAGCTGGCAGAAACGTTTGATGTTGTTTGCAGTTTTGGCTTGATTGAACATTTTAAAGAGAAGAACGAAATCTTGTCCGTACATAAACAATTTTGTAAAGAAGATGGACATATGATTTTGGTCGTTCCCATGGATAGCTTTTTGACTCGGGCCTATTACGAGGTTCACCCTGAACTCAACTTGGGATACAGAGAGCTATTGACCAAAAAGACTGCACTGGAGCAGCTCAGAGCCAGCGGTTTGGAGCCGATTCGCGCAGAAGTCAGTCAGGGCTATGTCTACGATTTTTTGGCGATTTTATGTAAATGATAGAAGGTTTTCTTTTTCGAAAGGATGCGGAAGTAGACTCAGTCATAATCACATTTTATATGATGGGGATTGAATGAAAATGAAGATAACAAGCCCGCATAGCATTCTTGAAGAAGTAAGACAATTTATAGACGAAGAAATTAGGCCATATGCTGCTGATTTTGAAAAGCAACAAGCACTCCCAAGGGAACTAATCAAAAAAATGGGGAACAAACGATATTTGGCTGCAAGCTTTTCTGAGCAATATGGGGGCTTGCAGCTGCACCCGCTTGAATATGGGAGCATGGTTGAAGAGATTGGCAAAGGCGCTTTGTCTGCTGCAATGCTCCTGACGGTTACAACCGGATTGGTAGGCGAAACACTCATTCGCTGGGGGACCGAGTACCAAAAAGAACAGTACGTTCTTCCTATCGCGAGGGGGGAGAAGATCGGTGCTTTTGCGTTGACTGAGCCGGGCGTGGGAAGCGGTGCGAAGGATGTGCAAACCTCTTACGAAAAAGTAGGAGACAAATATCGGATAACGGGGCGCAAGAAATGGATATCGTTCGGAGAGATTGCCGACTTTTTTATTGTCATAGCGTCGGACTCATCGGGGAATGGCATCAGTGCCTTTATCGTCGACTGTGAACAAGAGGGAGTTCGCGTTCAAAAGATACAGGGGCTGCTCTCTTGTGCAGCTTCACAGCTTGCGGATATTGAATTGACGAACGTAGAAGTGGGCAGCGAGAGGCTGATCGGCAAGGAAAGAATGGGCTTCACGGGTGTTGCCAACTTCGCTCTGGATCAGGGAAGATTTAATGTCGCCTGGATGGGTGTCGGGTTGGCACAGGAGGCGTTGGAAGTAATGGTTACGTACGCGAGAAAAAGAACCCAATCCGGAGAGAAAATCTTTAACTTTCAACTAATCAAAGGCATCATTGGCGACGCCACTACGAACGTTCATGCTGCCCGTTCGCTATGCAAGGAGGCTGCTCGGATGCGTGCGGATAATCACCCGGATGCGATCGTACAAACGACAATGGCGAAATACTTTTCGTCAGTGGTGGCCAACAAGGTTGCCTCCGATGCAGTTCAAGTCCTCGGCGCTAACGGTTGCTGCAACCTCTATCCGGTAGAACGGCTTTTTCGAGAGGCGAAAGTACTGGAGATCATTGAAGGCTCTTCGCAAATTCAGCAGCAAATCATTGCGATGCATGCCGCAAATAGACATTATCAGCCTAAGAGGGTTACGGGACTATGAAAAAATTAGATGCCAACCAAGTCAGCGACATCATTTCTCTTAGTCCGATGCAAGAAGGAATGTTGTTTCATTACTTAAAAGAACCAGACAGCTCGCTATATTTTGAACAAATCAGCTTGCATATTTCCTCAGCTATAAATATTTCTGCTTTTCAACAGGCTTGGCGGCACGTCGTCTCAGTAAATGAGATGCTACGTGCCGTTTTTCGATGGGAAGGGGTAAAAGAGCCTCTTCTCATCATCGTAAAAGAGGTGCAAGACTTTCTGCGAGTCATTGATGTATCGGAACAGAAGCGAGAGGACCGTAACGCATTTGTGGCAAAAATACTGGACGAGGATCGAGAAAACAAGTTTGATCTGAGGGAAGGCGCGTTTCGAATCAGCCTGTACAAATTGGGTGACGAAGACTTTCAACTGATCATGAGTCATCACCATATTCTGTTTGACGGATGGAGTACGGGCATCCTTTTGACTGAATTTATAGAGGCGTACCAACAACTGCTGGATCAGCGTCAGCTGTCCGTTCCCTCGAAAAGGAAAGGTAAAGACTATATCAAATGGATCCAGAAAAAAGACAAAGCTGAGCAAGAAAGCTTCTGGACCACATATCTGCAAGACGTAAATCCGGTCTGGCTTCAGGAGATCATTCCAGCGAATCGCGCTAGCAGTCAGGATGATGAGGGGAAAAAACAGGTCCGTCTGGCACTACCTCAGTCCCTACACGATGAAATCAAGCGTCAAGGAAAGCACTCAATCGGTTGTTATCTGTATGGGGCTTGGGCGTTGCTGCACTATTTTTATACAGACAACAAAGACGTAGTTTTTGGAACGACCATCTCAGGGAGGGAAGAGTCTCTCGAGGGAATCGGTGAGATGGTGGGTTTGTTTATCAATACGTTGCCACTTAGAATTGCGATCGATCCAGATGAATCTCTCCAGGCATTTTTGGAAAAGGTGTTTGCCTCCATGAATGCTCGAAAACACTTTGGTTCTACCCCATTGCGGGATATAAAAAAATACAGTGCGTTGCCTTTTGAAAAAGAGCTATTTGATGCAATTCTTGTCGTTGAAAATTATCCGCTTCAACATCATTCGAATAATCGGAATATTGTTATTGATTCCTTTTCATATAGAGAAGAAACCAATTATCCGCTCACGATCTTTATCACGCTGTGGAATTCGATTCAGTTTGTTGTCGACTATGACAATCGCATCTATAGCGAGACATTCGTAGAGGAACTATGTGCGCGCTATCAGACGATACTTTCTTGGCTTGTAGAACAGCCGCTTGCAAGCATTCGCGCTGTTGACTTTCTCTTTCCCGAAGAAAAACAGAAGCTGCTGTATGAGTGGAATGATACAAAAGTGTGGATGCCATCCGAGAAAAGCATCTCACAGTTATTTGAAGAGCAGGTATGTAAAACACCGGATCGTATTGCACTTATATACCAAGACCAATGCTTCACGTATCGGCAAATCAATGAGCAAGCGAATCAGTTGGCAATTTTATTACGGGATGTGGACATTCACTCCAACCAGTGCGTGGGTCTGTTCATGGACAGGAGGCCAGAACTGTTAATCGCCATGCTCGGAATATTAAAAGCCGGCGGCGCCTATGTGCCAATTGATCCGATGCTGCCACTCGAACGTTGCTCGACGATGCTTGACGACGGGCATGTAAAAGTAGTGATTTCCGAGCAGAAATACGGCGATATACTAGCTGCTCTTCAAGCGAAGTGTCCAGCTTTCCAAACCGTTGTGTGCATGGATCATACAGAGAGCGAAGGGTATTATGGCTTGCAAGACATACAGCAACGCGCGCGGGAAGTGACAATTGCTCCGCCTTCGTCGGATGATCTGGCTTATGTGATTTATACATCCGGATCGACAGGGGTTCCCAAGGGTGTGATGATCACACACGAAAACGTCGTTAATTTCATCTACGGAATGGAAAAAGAGATCGGTTTTGAGCCTGATCATGCCATACTCGCTCTCACTACTTATTCTTTTGATATTTTTGTCCTGGAATCATTGGCGCCGCTATGTCTTGGAATGAAAATCGTATTGGCGAACGATATGGCGTTAAAGGACCCAGATGAAATAATGCGATTGATCGAAGCAAATTCGGTTACGATTCTCCAAGCGACTCCATCTCGGATGAAAATGCTTGTGAATTCATCACGTGCTAACAGCCTGCAGCAATTGAAAAAGATATTGATCGGCGGAGAAGGACTGTCGGAACATTTATATCAATCTTTGCGCAAAATAACTAAGCAGCCGATTTACAATGTCTATGGCCCGACTGAAACGACTGTGTGGTCTACTGTCCACCTGCTTGATGAATCGATTGCCATCGGAAAACCTATTGCCAATACGGGAATCTATCTCTTGTCGAAAGAGAGGACATTGCGCCCGCTCGGGTACCCGGGTGAACTGTGCATCTCAGGAAAAGGAGTAGCGAAGGGATACTTAAACCAGCCTCTACTCACTGAGGAAAAATTTATACCTCATCCATTTCAACCAGGCGAAAAATTATATTGTACGGGTGATTATGCCTATTGGCTGCCAGATGGAACGTTGCAGTTTGTTGGACGAAAAGACGATCAGGTCAAAATCAGGGGACATCGCATAGAAATTGCCGAGGTTGAAAGCACCCTGAAAAAATTTCCATCAGTAAAAGATGCCGTTGTCATAGAGATAAAAGAAAAGAATGATTCGTCTCTGGCTGCGTATATGGTCATCGAAGGCGATTTCAACTGGGCAGATTGTAAAGATTTTCTAAAGGACAAGCTGTCTTATTACGCCATTCCGTCTTTTTACTACCGTATACAAGCAATTCCGTACACCAGCAATTTGAAAGTGGATCGAAAAGCTTTGGTACAACTCCAAAAAAATCCATTGAATGTTTCGGAAAAAACAGTTGAACCAAGGAGCGAGCTGGAAACAAAGATTGCTCATATATGGAAAAAAGTACTGAAAATCGAGCGAGTGGGCATACACGACCGATTCTTTGATGTCGGAGGCGACTCGATCAAAGTCATTTATTTATGTAATGAATTGAAAGCCGAATTCAATACGGAAGTTTCGATACAGACTATTTTCACCTATCCGACGATTTATGATTTTGCAAAATACTTCCATGCGAAAACCAAGGTTCACAGCATGACTACCCATACAAAAGATGAAAAGCCTAAAATCGTCCCGCTTCAAGCCATAGACAATCAAGACACGGATGTTGCCATCATTGGGATGGCTGGCCGATTTCCAGGAGCGGCTGACAAAGAGCAGTTTTGGAGCAACCTGGTGAACGGAACGGAAACAATCAAGTTTTATACGGATGAAGAAATGCAAGCATTCGGCATCGATCGCGAGTTGTTGAACAACCCCCATTTTGTTAAAGCAAAGGGGAAACTGGAGGATATCGATTGTTTTGATGCAGATTTCTTTGGATATACGGTTACAGAGGCCAAGCAAATGGACCCACAAATTCGCTTGCTTCATGAATGTGCTTGGCATGCCTTGGAAGATGCAGGATATGAACCTGAAGCCTACCCAGGCTCCATCGGTTTGTATGTCGGCTCCTCCTACAATATTTACTGGGTACCCGAAAAGTTTTCACCGTCTCTTTATGCCTCCGATCAATATCAAATTTATCATGTTAACAGCAATTCATTTGCAACACTGATTGCGTATCGCATGAATTTGAGGGGTCCAGCTATCACGGTCCAAGCAGCTTGCTCCACTTCGCTGATTGCCGTCGATCGTGCCTACAAAGATTTGCTTTTTGGAGAGTGTGACATAGCAATAGCAGGAGCGGCTACAGTTTCTTTGCTGGACGAGATGGGGTATATCCACCAGGAGGGAATGATTTTATCAAGGGATGGACATTGCAGAGCCTTTGATAAAAAAGCATCAGGCACGGTGACCGGAAATGGCGTGGGACTTGTCGTATTAAAACGATTGAAGGATGCACTTGCAGATGGGGATCATATCTATTCGGTTGTGAAGTCTTCTGCGGTAAATAATGATGGAAACCGTAAAGTGGGGTACTCCGCCCCGAGTGTTGAAGGACAAGCAGCTGTCATCCAGAAAGCAATCCAACGCTCCGGACTCGGGTCTACACAGCTCCATTATATTGAAGCTCATGGGACTGGAACGATTTTGGGTGATCCCGTTGAAATCGAAGGACTCAAAATGGCCTTTGATACGGATAAGAAAAACTATTGCGGAATTGGCTCCGTCAAGACGAATATCGGACATTTGGAAGCAGCGGCAGGGATTGCGGGTTTAATGAAAACATCCTTGTCGCTGAAGAATCGGATGATTCCGCCTACCATCAATTTTGATGAGGTCAATCCGCAAATCGATTTTCAGAATTCTCCTTTTTACCCGCACACGCAACTTCGTGACTTGCGAACAGAAGATTTGTTCCCTCTTCGGGCTGGTGTGAGTTCCTTTGGACAGGGGGGGAGCAACGCCCATGTGATTCTGGAAGAAGCTCCGCCCGTTATAAAGACGCCGACCAAAAGACGATTCCAAATCATAACGTTATCCGCGGAAAACGATACGGCGTTGAAGAAGATAAAAGGGCAGATTCGAGAGAATTTCCAGCGCAACCACAACATTCATTTAGCCGATGCAGCTTACACGTTGAAGGTAGGACGGAAGCGTTTTTCGCACCGCTCTGTATTCCTTTGTTCGGAAGTGAGACAGGCTATTGAAATATTAACGGAGAAGGATTCACGCAAGTCATTGGATTTCGTGGCTTCCGAACAAACGCCTTCTATTGTATTTATGTTTACGGGTCAAGGCGCGGAATACGTGAATATGGCCCTGGATCTTTACCGACACGAGACGATTTTTCGAGAGAAGCTGGATGAATGCTTCACGATTTTGCAAAAAATCTCGGGTGTCCGGTATCAAGACTATCTGTATCCAGAAAAGACTGACAACCAAACAGGAACGGATATTCATAGACAGAGCATTTCCCAGCCTCTTCACTTTGCCGTTGAGTATTCTATGGCTTTGATGCTGATGGAGTGGCATATAACTCCTCTAAGCATGATCGGATACAGCATAGGGGAGTATGTGGCAGCGTGCCTAGCTGGAGTTTTCTCGCTGGAAGAGGCCCTGTTTTTAACCTATCACAGGGGACGTCTGATGGAGGGACTGCCTGAAGGGACTATGCTAACGGTGCCGTTGCCGGAATTGGAATTGCTGGGCATGCTTCCAAATGAACTGTCGATCGCAGCAGTGAACGATGAGTCTTGTGTTGTCTCCGGGAGCAAGGAGGATATTGCCAAATTCGAATCTTCGCTGAAGCAAAACAATATCATAAGCATGCGGCTTGCTATTTCGCATGCCGGTCATTCCAAGATGCTGGATTCCATGATGGCAGACCTAAGTGAATACGTTCGCAGCATTTCGTACCATCCACCTGTTATTCCGTTTTTCTCCAGTTTAACAGGTAATGCAATCACACCTGAGGAAGCTGTCGATCCCGAATATTGGCTTCGTCATTTGCGCGAGCCTGTTCGTTTTGTGGAAGGGATTAAGAAGCTGGCGATGCATGAGCATACCTTATTTATCGAGATAGGGCCGGGACGAAATCTGTGCACGCTTGCGAAGAGGTTCCTGTATCCTGAGCGCAATCAACAGATTCTCGATACGATTCGAGTTGAGCAAATGAAAGTAGCGGATGATGAATTCTTTTTAAAGACAGTTGCGCAATTATGGTTATATGGAATCGACATTGACTGGAAACGGTTTTACGGCGAAGAAAAGCGTAGGAGAGTTTCTCTGCCAGGATACCCGTTTGAAAAAAAGCGTTACTGGATAAACAATTTCCGTTTCGACACAAGCAGCCACGGCAAGCGGGTGAGTGCCAACGAGAAGCCGTTGCTTGGACAAGACCCCGTTTCGATTCAAGCCGTGCACAAGTTTACAACGAAAGAAGGAGCCATCCTTTCTCAGGTAGTATCCGAAATCATCGGAGGACCTCATGTTGGGGAAGATGATGATCTGTTTGAATCAGGATTTGATTCGCTTAAAGTCATTTCACTTGTCTCCAAAATGACAGATACGTTTCAAGTGCATTTGACGATGCAAGAGGTGTTCGAGCATCCTACGATCCGGGAACTGGTGCCGCTAATCATGCAAAAAACGCCGCAGACGGCAGTCGTCATTCCAAAAGCACAGGAAGCGCCACATTACCCGGTATCATCCCAGCAAAAAAGACTGTATGCTCTACAGCAATTTGATGAGAGCAGTACGGCATACAACATCCCGGGTGTGTTCCTCCTGCATGGATTGGTCGATCGGGAACGATTGCAGGCTGCATGCGATGGATTGCTGCAACGGCATGAAGCTCTGCGGACGTGTTTTGAGCTGATCGGACAAGATCTGGTGCAAAAAATCGTACCCGATGCATCTTTTGCCATTGAATATGCGGAGATGTTGGGAGCAAGTGTAGATGAAACGCTAGAAGGCTTTGTTCGTCCGTTTTCGCTGGACCAAGCACCGTTGTTGCGAATTCGCCTGGTCTGCGTAGAAAAAGAACGCCATGTCATGCTGATCGATATGCATCACATCATTTCTGACGGACTGTCGAGTGAACGGCTGGTTAGTGATTTTCTGGCCTATTACGATGGGCAGACCTTGGGGGACCCAAAGATTCAATACAAAGACTTCGCTGCATGGCAGCAAAGCAGGGACACAGCATTTTGGCAAAAGGAAGCAGATTTTTGGTTACAGCAATATAAGGACGGCTACGAAACACTTAATTTGCCGACGGATTACCGCCGGCCGTCTATCAAAAATTTTGCCGGGTCGATTAGTCGGTTTGTTTTGGCGGATGAGAAGGCTGCTGCACTCCGGGAGTTTTGCCGCACGCAACAACTGACGCCGTATATGCTGCTGTTTGGTTGCTTCTCTATCCTGCTGGCCAAATATAGTGGTCAAAATGAAATCATGATCGGAACCCCGGTTGCCGGTCGTTTCGGTGTGGAGACGGAGGAGACTGTCGGGGCTTTTGTTAATACGCTCGCACTGAGAAGCTACCCAGAGGGGGGCAAGCGCGTCGTTGATTACTTGCAAGAGCTGAAAGCTTACTGCCTGCAAGCATTTGAGCATCAAAGCTATCCTTTTGAGGAGCTTGTGCAACAAATCGAGAAGGAACGAGATCTCAGTCGCAATCCTCTGTTTGACACGATGTTTACGTGGGAACAGCGGGATCGCAGCCAATTGATTATCCATGGAGTAGATGTGCAACGTTATGATTTCCACAGCGGCATCGCCAAGTTTGACCTGATGATGCAAACGTGGGAAGAGCAAGAGGAGTTAGGATTTGCCATCGAGTACGCGACCACGCTGTTTACTGCCTCCACAGTTGAGCGCATGGGCAGACATTTCCAGCAGATCGTCGACGAAATTTTGCAGTTCCCTGACCAACAAATCAGGAAGATTCGCTTGATTTCAGCGGAAGAAGAGCACCTGCTTCGAGAAGGGTTCAACCAAACGCAGGTGAATGAGGACTGGAGCCAAAGCGTCATTGCTCTTATCGAGGAACAGGCCAGCGTGCGGGGCCATGAAAGTGCAGTTGTGTGGGAAGGGCAGAGCCTGACATACCGCGAGTTGAACGAACGGGCGAATCAGGTCGCTCGATTCCTGCTCGAACAAGGCTGCGAGAAAAATCAGATTGTGGGCATCATGGCAGAACGCTCCTTTGCCATGATCATTGGACTGCTCGCCATTGAAAAGGCGGGATGTGCTTATCTGCCCATCGATCCCGCTACCCCAGCGGAGCGAATCCAGTATATGGTCGAAGACAGTGGAATCCGCATCGTCTTGAGCCACGCGGGACTTGTTGGCATAGTAAACGCTGCGGGGGCAGTCGTCTATGATTTGGAAGATGCCACGCGATACGCGGGTTATGAGTGTACCAATCCAGGCATACAGGTTCATCCCGAGGATTTGGCCTATGTGCTCTACACATCGGGCTCCACAGGTAATCCGAAAGGCGTCCTTTTGACCCATGGCGGTATGACCAACCGATTGCGCTGGATGGCCGATCAATACGGGATGGATGACAAGGAGGTCGTGCTGCAAAAGACCACCTATACGTTTGATGTTTCTGTGTGGGAGCTGTTTCTCCCGCTCATGATCGGCGGGGTATTATGCTTGGCGAAGCCGGGGGGAGAAAAAGATCCCGATTATCTCTACAACCTCATCTGCGAGCAGGAGGTTACGACGCTGCATTTTGTGCCTTCCATGCTGGCAGGGTTCCTTCATGCGCTGCCGGAAGAAGCTTCCTTTTCCCGATTGAAGCGCTGCATCTGCAGTGGTGAAGAGCTGAGCATCGAAGTAAAGGATCGCTTCTTCCGAAAAATGCCGGGAGTGGAATTGCACAATCTGTACGGCCCTACCGAGGCGTCAATTGACGTCAGCTATTATGAGGTCCAAGAAGAAGACCAGCTCATCCCTATCGGCAAGCCAGTGGCAAATACCCGCTTGTACATCGTCACGGAAGAGGGCGGATTCGCACCGATTGGCGTTCCGGGAGAGCTGTGCATAGCAGGTGTCCAGGTGGCGAAAGGCTATCTCAACCGTCCAGAGCTGACAGCGGAAAAATTCAAGGAGCTGCCGATTCTTCCAGGAGAGCGGCTGTACTTCACGGGAGATTTAGCCCGTTGGCTAGAAGACGGGAACATTGCCTATTTGGGCAGAAAAGATACACAAATCAAGCTGCGGGGTTTCCGGATCGAATTGGGCGAAATTGAATCGGCTATCCAAGCTTATACCGACAAAATCGAAACGGTTGCAGTACTTAGCCAGGGGACGCAGGCTGAGTGCAAGGTCCTGTGCGCGTTTTTTAGCGCCAAGGACAAAATCGATACAGGGAAGCTGAAGACACATTTGCAACGGCATTTGCCGGCGTACATGGTTCCCGTCCATTACCAACAGCTCGATGCACTGCCTTATACCTCCAGCGGAAAGATCGATAGAAAAGCGTTGCCGCATATAACAGTTAGCGACAACATAGAAATGCCATCTCCTGAAATCTTTAGGAGAAAAGAAGGACAGCTTCTGGTTTCTATTTTTAAAGAGACGCTAAACATTGAGAACCTTTCCTCCACAGATCATTTTTTTGAATTGGGAGGCAATTCGTTAGCAGCAATTGTATTAAAATCAAAAATTTCCGCCGCCTTCCAAGTACAGTTGACGATGCAGGAGGTGTTCGAGCATCCTACGATCCGGGAACTGGTGCCGCTCATTCTGCAAAAAACGCCGCAGACGGCAGTCGTGATTCCAAAAGCATCGGAAGCGCCGTACTACCCGGTATCATCCCAACAAAAAAGGCTGTATGCCCTACATCAATTTGATGAGAACAGTATGGCATACAACATCCCCGGTGTGTTCGTACTGGAAGGAAAGCTAGATCGGGAACTAGTGCAGGCTGCGTGCGAATTATTGCTGCAACGGCATGAAGCGCTGCGGACGTATTTTGAGCTGATCGGACAAGATCTAGTGCAAAAAATCGTACCCGATGCATCTTTTGCCATTGAATATGCGGAGATGTTGGGAGCAAGTGTAGATGAAACGCTAGAAGGCTTTGTTCGTCCGTTTTCGCTGGACCAAGCACCATTGCTGCGAATTCGCCTGGTCTGCGTGGAAAAACAGCGCCATGTCATGCTGATTGATATGCATCACATCATTTCTGACGGGCTGTCGATTGAACGGCTGGTGAATGATTTTCTGGCCTATTACGATAGTCAGACCTTGGGGGAACCAAAGGTTCAGTACAAAGATTTCGCTGTATGGCAGCAAAGCAGGGACACGGCATTTTGGCAAAAGGAAGCAGATTTTTGGTTACAGCAATACAGAGACGGCTACGAAACCCTTGATTTGCCGACGGATTACCGCCGGCCGTCTATCAAAAATTTTGCCGGGTCGATTAGTCGGTTTGTTTTGGCGGATGAGAAGGCTGCTGCACTCCGGGAGTTTTGCCGCACGCAGCAACTGACGCCGTTTATGCTGCTGTTTGGCTGCTTCTCCATCCTGCTGACCAAATATAGTGGTCAAAAAGAAATCATGATCGGAACCCCAGTTGCCGGTCGTTTCGGTGTGGAGACCGAGGAGACTGTCGGGGCTTTCGTTAATACACTCGCACTGAGGAGCTACCCGGAAGGCGACAAGCGCGTAGATGATTACCTGCAAGAGCTGAAAGCGTACTGCCTGCAAGCGTTTGAGCATCAAAGCTATCCTTTTGAGGAGCTTGTGCAACAAATCGAGAAGGAACGAGATCTCAGTCGCAATCCTCTGTTTGACACGATGTTTACGTGGGAACAACGGGATCGCAGCCAATTGATCATCCGTGGTCTGGATGTCCAACGTTATGACTTCCACAGCGGCATCGCCAAGTTTGACCTGATGATGCAAACGTGGGAAGAGCAAGGGAAGATAGGATTTGCCATCGAGTACGCGACTGCGCTGTTTACAGCATCTACGGTTGAGCGCATGGGCAGACATTTCCAGCAGATCGTCGACGAAATTTTGCAGTCCCCTGACCAACAAATCAGGGAGATTGGTTTGATTTCTATGGAAGAAGAGCACCTGCTTCGAGAAGGGTTCAACCAAACGCAGGTGAATGAGGACTGGAGCCAAAGCGTCACTGCTCTTATCGAGGAACAGGCCAGTGTACGGGGCCATGAAAGTGCAGTTGTGTGGGAAGGGCAGAGCCTGACATACCGCGAGTTAAACGAACGGGCGAATCAGGTCGCTCGATTCTTGCTCGAACAAGGTTGCGAGAAAAATCAGATTGTGGGCATCATGGCAGAACGCTCCTTTGTCATGATTATTGGACTGCTCGCCATTGAAAAGGCGGGATGTGCTTATCTGCCCATCGATCCCATTACTCCAGGAGAGCGAATTCAGTACTTGCTCGAAGACAGTGGAATCCGCATCGTCCTGAGCCATACAGAGTTGATTGACAAAGTCCGTGCTATGGGAACTACAGAGATAGCCGTCTATGATTTGGAAGATGCCGCGCGATACGCCAGTTATGAGTGTACCAATCCAGGCATACAGCTTCATCCCGATGATTTGGCCTATGTGCTCTACACATCGGGCTCCACAGGTAATCCGAAAGGGGTCCTTTTGACCCATGGCGGTATGACCAACCGATTGCGCTGGATGGCCGATCAATACGGGATGGACGACAAGGAGGTCGTGCTGCAAAAGACCACCTATACGTTTGATGTTTCCGTGTGGGAGCTGTTTCTCCCGCTCATGATCGGCGGGGTATTATGCTTGGCGAAGCCGGGGGGAGAAAAAGATCCCGATTATCTCTACAACCTCATCTGCGAGCAGGAGGTTACGACGCTGCATTTCGTGCCTTCCATGCTGGCAGGGTTCCTTCATGCGCTGCCGGAAGCAGCTTCTTTTTCCCGATTGAAGCGCTGCATCTGCAGTGGTGAAGAGCTGAGCATCGAAGTAAAGGATCGCTTCTTCCGAAAAATGCCGGGAGTGGAATTGCACAATCTGTACGGCCCTACCGAGGCGTCCATTGACGTCAGCTATTATGAGGTCCAAGAAGAAGACCAGCTCATCCCTATCGGCAAGCCAGTGGCAAATACTCGCTTGTATATCGTCACGGAAGAGGGCGGATTCGCACCGATTGGCGTTCCGGGAGAGCTGTGCATAGCAGGTGTCCAGGTGGCGAAAGGCTATCTCAACCGTCCAGAGCTGACAGCGGAAAAATTCAAGGAGCTGCCGATTCTTCCAGGAGAGCGGCTGTACTTCACGGGAGATTTAGCCCGTTGGCTAGAAGACGGGAAAATTGCCTATTTGGGCAGAAAAGATACACAAATCAAGCTGCGGGGTTTCCGGATCGAATTGGGCGAAATTGAATCGGCTATCCAAGCTTATACCGACCAAATCGAAACGGTTGCAGTACTCAGCCAGGGGACGCAGGCTGAGAGCAAGGTCCTTTGCGCGTTTTTTAGCGCCAAGGACAAGATTGATACAGGGAAGCTGAAAACACATTTGCAACGGCATTTGCCGGTGTACATGGTTCCCGTCCATTACCAGCAGCTCGATGCGCTCCCTTATACCTCCAGCGGAAAAATTGACAGAAAATCGCTTTCACGTATCCAGGTGGGCTTGGAAAAAGAGAAAGTGGTTCTGCCCAAAACCGAGATGGAAAAGCAATTGTCACTGCTCTGGAAAGAAGTACTGCAAATCGAAAAGGTCAGCATACGTGATGACTTCTTCCAGATTGGAGGCAATTCCCTCAGTGTCATCCATTTGCATAAGCTGCTGATGGAAAAGATTGATCGAGACATTTCGATAGCCAATCTGTACAGATATCGAACCATCGAATCTTTCCTTACTTATATAAGTCAGAAAACAGATGCAGACAGTCTGCAATCGATTCCAGAGCCAAGACGTAGAGAGTTGTTGCTTCAGGGCAATGCCAAAAGATCACAACGATTATCAAAAAGAAAAGGGATAAATAGTGATGAGTAAACAACTAAACGGACTCGAGATTGCCATTATTGGCATGGCGGGAAGATTCCCGGGAGCGCAGGACATCGAAGGCTTTTGGAGCAATCTGGTAAATGGTAAAGAAACGATCACGTTTTTTTCCCAGGAGGAACTGGCAGATAGTGAAATGGACCCGGAAATGCTTTCTCGTCCAGACTATGTTCGGGCAAAAGGCTACCTGGAGAACTGTGAACGTTTTGACGCTTCCTTTTTTAACTATTCTCCTCTTGAAGCTGAGGTAATGGACCCACAAGTTCGTATTTTTCATGAATGTGTCTGGGAAGCACTTGAGGATGCAGGGTATTGTGCTGACACTTACTCGGGCTTGATCGGGATGTATGCGGGAGCTGCCAGTAATCTTTATTGGCAGTCCCTTTCTTTTTTATCCGACAGCTCCAAGTTGCTCGGACCATTTTCGGCTAACCAGTTAGCGAACAAAGATTTTATGTCCATGCAAATCTCGCATCGGCTGAATCTAAAAGGACCGAGTATTACCGTCAATACAGCCTGCTCCACATCGCTGGTGGCTGTCCATCTTGCCGCACAGGCATTGTTAAATGGTGAATGCGATATTGCCTTGGCAGGAGGTGTCAGCGTCTCTTTGCCATTGAAGTCGGGTTATCAGTATCAGGAGGGCATGATCTTGTCTCCGGATGGACATTGCAGGCCGTTTGACGAGGATGGCCAAGGATCAGTACCAGGCGATGGGGCGGGAGTCGTCGTTTTGAAACGATATGAGGAAGCAGTTGCCGATGGAGATCATATCTATGCGGTGATAAAGGGCTCCGCGATTAATAACGATGGAACCCGAAAAAGCGCCTATACTGCTCCGAGTGTCGAAGGGCAAGTTGAGGTGATCCAAACGGCGCAGCAACTGGCTGAGGTTGATTTTGAGAGCATTCAGTTTGTAGAGACACACGGCACAGGTACCATACTGGGGGACCCGATTGAACTGGAAGCGTTACGTACGGCCTTTGGCAGCGGTGAAGGGGTATGCAGGATCGGTTCGGTAAAATCTAATATCGGCCATCTGGATGTTGCTGCAGGGGTAGCGGGCCTTATCAAAGCAACGCTAAGTTTGCAGCATAAATTGTTGCCTCCTACCCTGCACTTCAAAAAGCTGAATCCAAAAATCGATTTGTCCGATTCTCCCTTTGTGATTAATTCCAAGCTGATCGATTTATCCACGGTCAGCGACACAGTGCGGGCAGGAGTGAGCTCGTTCGGGATAGGGGGCACCAATGCGCATGTCATTCTGGAAGAAGCACCCGCTTTAGTAAAGTCGTCAAAGGGCAGAGGATCTCAGCTCATCCTGATTTCAGCTAAAAGCGAAAGTGCTTTGGATCAGTCCAGCAAAAATCTGGCCGACTATATCCGCAAAAACCCCGATGTTTCATTGGCTGATTTGGCGTTTACCCTTCAGATTGGAAGAAAAGCCTTCGAGCACAGACGCTTTATCGTTGCCAACCATACCGATGAATTGGTTGACATTTTACAAACGATTGGAGACGAAAAAGGGAAGCGTTCACGGAAAATTTTTACCAGTGCTATCGATCAGACAGATAAGAAAATCGTCTTCATGTTTCCAGGGTTGGGCAATCAATATGTAGAGATGGGACTCGGATTATATCGTTTCGAGCCTATATTTAAGAAAGAGCTGGATCACTGCTTTGAAATTTTGGACCGTTACCTGGATGTGTCCATAAAAGAATGGATGTTTCCGCAAACAGATTGGGAACAAGCCAGCCAAAAAATCAAGCAGATCGATATCAGCCAACTGGTTGTCTTTATTTTTGAATACGCGCTTGGAAAGTATCTGATGGAGCTTGGCGTCAAACCTGCTTATATGATCGGCTACAGCTTTGGGGAATTTGCCGCCGCCTGCTTGGCAGGTGTTTTTTCACTGGAAGACGCCATTCGCGTGATTATTAGAAGAGGGCAGCTCATAAAGCTGACGGAAGAGGGAGCCATGCTCAGTGTCCCGATGACAGAAGCAGAGTTGGTGCCATTGCTTCCCGCGAATCTCTCCTTATGTATCGTCAATGGACCTTCGTGCGTAGTGGGGGGAACCAAGGAAACAGTAGAGCAGTTTGAGGAACAGCTAAAAGCGTTGCGGCAAATATGTATTCGGTTGGACACTTCCCATGCGCTTCACTCCGATTTAATGAAGCCGATCAAGCAAGCATTCGCAGAGGAGATGAAGCAGATTTCGTTACATCCGCCACTCATCTCTTTTATTTCCAACATGACCGGTGACTGGATTACTGCCGAGGAGGCAACAGACCCGGACTACTGGGCGAGACAACTGACTGATCCAATCCGATTTGCTCGCGGCTTGCAAGAAATTTTGCAAGAAGACGCGCTAACCTTTATTGAAGTGGGACCTGACCGGAACCTAAGTGCGCTTCTGCGTTATTTTATTCAACGTGATTCGTCACATACGATTCTTAATATAATTCGAAACCCACAGGAAAAAGTAGACGATTTGTATTACCTGTACACCCGTTTGGGTCAGATTTGGGGAGCAGGTCATGCCATTGATTGGATGAAGCTGTACCAATATGAGAAGCGAAATAGATTATCTTTGCCAACCTATCCATTTGAGCGCGACTATCATTGGTTGGATGGTAATCCGTTTCACATGTTGAACGACAAGCAAATCGCCAGAAAATTGATAATGCAAAAAAAGCCGCACATCGAGGATTGGTTTTATGCCCCTCTTTGGCAGCAGAAGGTATTGCCTCCCAATGCCAAGCTGGCTGATCAGCAGACTTTTCTTGTGTTTGCCAATCGGGATTCGTTAAGCAATGAGGTCATTTTGGAGCTGTCATCTACCGGTCAAATCCCAATCGTCATCTATGAGGGTGTTGAATTTGCAATCGACGAACGTGCTTATACGGTGAATCCGACTTCCTCTTCGGATTACGAAAAACTATTTGTCAGCCTGACAGAGAACAACATTCAAATCGATCATGTACTCCATTTGTGGAGTGCAGGGCATAAATCAAGCGCACCTTTGGATGTTTTAGCTTTTCACAAGACGCAGCAAACTGGTTTTTATAGCATCATGTATATCGTTCGTTGCATACAGCGTTATGACAGGCACAGACTCATCCGAATAGCTGTTGTGACGAATGAAGCGATGGCCGTCACCGGGCAGGAAACGTTGTTCCCGGAGCATTCTCCGCTCATTGGGTTGGGCCATGTCATTCCACAAGAATTGCAAAACATTCGTCATTTGACTGTCGATATTCAGTCCGCTGCGCTTGAAGCTGCGGAAGATGCAAAGCGGATGGCACAAATGGTGGTGGAAGAGTTTGCACACGAGGTTTCGGACAGATTGATTGCTTATCGCCATTTCCAGAGATGGGTTCCCAGCTATCAACCGATCAAGCTGACAGAAGCGAAGACTGATCCTTTTCGAAAAAACGGCGTGTATGTCATTACTGGCGGAGCAGGCATGATCGGTTGGATCATAGGCAGTTATCTGGCCAAACAGTATCAGGCTACGATTGCAATTATCCAAAGGTCGTTCCCATTGAAACAGGAGTGGACAGAGTGGCTGAAGAACCATCCGGAAGATGACCCGCGGAGCATGAGAATTCGCGAAATGATGGAAGCAGAGCAACTGGGAGCCACCATAGAAGTTTATAGAGGGCAGGTCGATGACTACCCGCAGATGTCCCATATTATTACTGAGATCGAAGCAACTCATGGAAGTATTCATGGCGTCTTCCATTGTGCAGCAAACATGGGGGATCAATTTTTGAATCCGATCGATCAGTTAAATGCGGACCTCTGCCAAACCATTTTTCAGCCCAAAATAGACGGATTGCTTGTACTCGACCAAGTCTTGGAACAAAAATCACTTGATTTCTGTCTACTCATGTCTTCGACGGCAGCTGTGTTGGGCGGATATGGCTTTGCCGCGTACTCGGCAGCGAATGTCTTCATGGATTCCTATACGAATAAGAGAAATAAGCAACGCAGTGTGAAATGGAAAACCATTGATTGGGAGGCTTGGCGGAATCACGAAAAGGTCGAGATAGGGTATCAGTCATCGATCGGTGATCTGGCCATGACCCCGGAAGAGGGGATCGAAGCGCTTCGTCGGGTCCTGTCAGTCGATCGCTATCACCATCTTGTCCACTCTCCCGGTGATTTGGAAATGCGGCTGGATCAATGGATTCGGTTTCAGGGGAGTCCTGAAGGAAATGCTGTATCGGTCAAAAGCGCACGTAAAAAACGGAAAAATACTTCTTCCATGGTTGATTATGAAAAGCCGTCCAATCAACTCGAGCAAAGAATAGCGGAAATTTGGGAGGAGTTTTTGGGAATCCAGGAGCTCAGCACCCATGATAATTTTTTTGATTTGGGAGCCACCTCCTTAACTCTGATACGCATGAAATCTATATTGGACGAAGAATTCAATAGACAAATCCCGATTGTCGATCTTTTTGCCAATCCTACTATTTCTAGTTTGGCGAAAAGAATCCAGCAAGACGAAAACGATGCAAATGATGAATTCGAGGAAAAAAGGTTGAAAGAACGGGAAGTCGTTGGAAGAGACCTTTTAACCAAACAATTACATTTGAGGAAGAAGGAGTGAGGTGATCCATGGATAATTAAATGGCAAGACAGTTCCCCATAAACTAAAAAAGGTGATCAATTGTGAACGCAATCTTAGACCTAGACATTACCCCCCTTCATCATGAATCGAGAAATTGCAAAGAGGACACCATCGTTACAGTCGCTTCTTGGTGGAAGCGTGACTATGAACTTATGTTTTTAGAATCGTGGGGGTTTACATTCGACTTATCACAATGGAAAAATTCAGGGAAGCTATACCAGAGCATTACGTCAGGCATTGGAGACATGCTGACTTTGTTGAAGCAAGTTCATGGCATCGAAATCATTGTTATGGGGAATAAGTCCTTGCAGGATACAGTCGCTATTGTGGAAAGCGAGCTGAAAGAATCTAGGCCGGTTGCCTTTGATTTGGATTCCTATTATTGTCAGTGGAGTCATGGTTACCAGAAATACCATTCCATTCATACGGGTTTAATCGTAGGGGTGGATCCGGAGAATCATTGCTATACGCTAGTAGATTGCTTTTATGAAAAGAAAAATGTAACGATTCCGATTGAACATTGTTTTAAGCATGAATACAGAGGGATTGCGTTATTCCGAAAACTTCCAAATGCTATCGAAGGCGTTGAATGGAAACAACTCATCATACAAGCATTGAGCCGGACACTCTTTCAGAATCAGGAAACGAATTCATTTGATATGATGAGAAGTTTTGCCGAAGTTTTGGAGTACTTGCCTACTGTCGAGGACGAGTTTAACGGATCAAAAGAGGTATGGATGTCTCCCTTGTTAACCGTATTGTACTCGATCAGTAACGGCAGAAAACATTTTTCAACCGCATTGCAGTATGTGAAAACAAAGTACCAGGTAGATGACTTAGCTCCATTGATCAATGATCTAGCATATGCTGCTGCACAGTGGAGCACTATCTTATCGATGATTACCAAAGCATATTATCAATCGAGTGACAGCCAATTAATACAGCGAGCTGCTAGTAAAATACGAATGGTAGCAGAACTGGAAGAAACGATTGCCGTAAAGCTACGATCCATTTGTGAAGAAAGACCACAGAATAATCAGGTAGATGAAAAAGCAGAGCATGGGAGAACGGCTACTGAGCACAGAAAGATGAAATACATGGATATCTCGGATTATTGCAATAATAAAGGGTTCAGTCAGTTGGTTTCCCCTGCTTGTAGAGCAGATTTGACTCTGATGGGCGAGTATTTTTTGATCGATCAACCGCCGGATCAGACGATATGGGACGTAGAAGGGATGAAATTTTCTCTTTCTGCGTTTGGCGAGAATATAAACGATAATATCTCTTGTGCTGGGCAAGACATGAAGGTTCCTGAAGGCTATTATTCGAGCATTATGCTCTTAGGATGTTCAGAGTGCGGAAGTTACGCGGAGAGAATTGAGATCTTGTATGAAGACAACGAAGTTAGCTACATTCCAATCCAATTTACCGATTGGTATTTGGAGCCGATATTCGGTGAAACAACAGCATGGGTAGGAAAAGGCGCGCAACGTAAAGGGGGAGAGGTCAAAATTCTGGAGTTCCCCGTGAGGCTGTTGGTACAAAAATACGAACTGAATCAGCGAAAAAAAATATTGCGTATAAAGTTGCCCGATTGTCCAAATATACATATCTTTGCCATGACCATGATGGCAGAGGAATAAGCATGCCCGGAAAAGCTGCTGCTTAGATATGAAACCAAGAGAAAAGGAGGGTAACCATGAATGAGGACACACGAACAGGGTTAGAGGTCGCCATCATTGGAATGTCGGGTGCTTTTCCGGGGGCCAAAGACCTTGAGCAGTTTTTTCAAAACGTCAAGAATGGCGTAGAGAGTATCTCTTTTTTTTCAAATAAAGAATTAGAAGAGGCCGGAGTTCTAGCAGAAGTGTACAAAAGGAAGGACTTCGTGAAAGCAAAAGGATATCTTGACGAGAGTGATTATTTCGATCATAACTTTTTCGGATATACGCCAAATGAAGCGCAATATATGGACCCACAGACCCGATTGTTGCATGAGCATACATGGAAAGCACTCGAAGATGCGGGCTATCCTCCAGGAGTGACAAATGACTCCATTGGTGTATATGTGGGGGGGCGTCCCCACTTTCGTTGGGAGGCGCTATCGATATCGGCAGGCTCTCACAACGGAGCCGAGGAGTTTGAAATCGCCCACTTGAATGACAAAGATTTAATGAGCACAAGAGTATCCTATAAACTGCATTTGACCGGACCCAGCTATACCTTGTTTACTGCGTGTTCCACGTCATTGGTTGCTGTTCACGTAGCTTGTCAAGGGGTGGTCAGTGGTGAATGCGACCTCGCAGTAGCAGGCGGAGTATCCATCACTACCCCCAGCAAATATGGATATATCTATCAGGATGGGATGATTTTGTCATCAGACGGTCATTGTCGAGCTTTTGATGCCAACTCCACGGGAACAGTAGTGGGCAATGGAATCGGATTGGTGATTTTAAAGCGCTTGGAAGATGCCTTGCGCGATAAGGACCATATTTATGCGGTCATTAAAGGGACTGCAATCAATAACGATGGCAATCGCAAAGTCGGATACACCGCTCCAAGCGTAGACGGACAAGTAGAAGTCATTCGGGCTGCTCATCGTGTGGCCGCCGTGGACCCGACCACGATCAGTTACATCGAGGCACACGGAACCGGGACAGCGTTAGGTGATCCGATTGAAGTCAAAGCACTGACCAAAGCTTTTCAAACGGGCAGAAAAAATTACTGTGGGCTTGGCTCAGTCAAAACGAATATCGGTCACCTCGACAGCGCAGCCGGGATTGCCGGGTTGATCAAGACAGTATTGGCGATCGACAAAAAGTGTTTGCTGCCTACCTTGCACTTTTCCAAGCCGAATCAAAATCTTGAGCTGGAAAATACCCCTTTTTATCTGGTAGACCAAGCAACAGAATGGGTTAATTCAACGGGACCTCTACGAGCGGGTGTCAGTTCTTTTGGAGTGGGTGGAACGAATGCGCACGTTGTGTTGGAAGAAGCACCATCCCCGCGGAGCGTTCAGCCAGAAGCGGACCAGAGCAAGCTTTTGGTATTCTCCGCAAAGACAGTAGAAGAGCTGGATCACGCGATTGATGACTTTGTCAAATATGCTAAAGGAAATCCAGGTGCAGACCTTTCCGCCATCGCGTATACCTTGCAAATGGGACGGGCGCATTTTTCCTATCGCCGGCATGTGGCTTGCGCAACTATTCAAGATGCATGCGTTGCACTGCGCTCGAAAAGTATGCAAGCCATTGGCACGGAAACGAAGAAGGCAGTCCCGCAAACATATTTTGTATTTTCCGAAATAGATCCCAAAAGAGCAGCTACTCTTTATCAAGCGGGTTTACGTAACACGTATTGCCATGAAGATTTTGAAGCACTCTTGCTTCAAACATGCGAGATACTGGGAATCACAAAAACGACTTTGTTCGATGTGAAAAGTCAGGCTCAACACGAGCAGATTCTGCCCTTTCTCTTCCAACTGGCATTATCCAAATGGTTGAGCCGAATCGGAGTACAACCTACAGTTGTTATGGGAGTGGGAATCGGAGAGTATGTCGCAAGTTGTCTCGCCGATGTTTTCTCGCTAGAAGATGCATTGATGTTGGTAGAAAAAAGAGGGCAGCTCCTGGATGAACTGAGGGGGAACGAAGACGATCTGTTTTTGCTGGAGGCACTCCAGGCGGAGCTGTTTGAAGCATTTCACTTTACACACCTCTCTCAGCCTTCCATACCTGTGATGTCTTACGATACGGGGAAAACGATTTCCCACGAAGTGATCCTGCCAGACTACTGGGTGAACCGTTTAGGAGAGAGCGTTAACCGACAAGGCTCACTTGTAGCATGGCAGGAAACGGGCGCCAAAGCCCAAAAGCTTCTTTTTGGGACAGATGGCGCAGCAATCGAAAACGAAAGCCAGTCTACTTCTCTTTCTCTTTTGCAAGGAAATTCCGGGTTCGAGCATCAGCTTCTTGAATCGATTGGTCACTTATGGTCAAATGGCTGCGCAATAAAATGGGAAGAGATGAACAAGCATCAAAGAAAATCTCGCATTTCTCTGCCGACCTATCCTTTTACGCGGAAAAAATATGGGGTAGAAGCCCAGCAACTCAGAAAACTGACAAATCTGTTGAAGGACCAAGACGATAGCGAGATTGTCAAGAAGAAACCCGAAGATTGGCTGTACATTCCATCGTGGACACGTTCAGATGACAAGGAGACAGCAAAGGAGCTCCCTCCTTGTTTATTTGTTGTTTTCGCTACACAAGATCCCGAAGTAATCGATTGGATCGAACAAATTAAAAATTCAGGCCATACAGTCGTCTGTATCGAAATGGGAGAAGTATTTACACACCATGGGGGAGAGACCTATACAGTAAACCCTGATAGTCAAGACGATCTGGTCAAACTCATAAAGAAGCTGCCTATTCCAGACGACAGGCCTCTGAAGATAGTTCATTTCTGGTGCTTCCAGCATGAGGCTGAGGCTCCCAATCGACAATGGGAAGCGCAAGAATGGAATCGGTTAGGCTACCACACGTTATTGAACCTAGCCCGAGCAATTGGACAGCTTCAGCTACAGCAAACAATTGCCATCGACATCGTGGCTAGCGAAGTTTTTGAAGTCATCGGAGATGAGACTGTCGTACCAGCTAAGGCTACACTGTTAGGTCCAGTTCGCGTCATCCCCAAAGAATATGATCATATCGTTTGCAGGTTGATCGATGCCGACCGCCGCAAAAATCAGCATGTAATCCGAATGTTACTGCAGCAGGTGGACAATCAAGAGGGCGTAAATGATCTGATTGCTATTCGACATGCGTACATCTGGGAGCCTGCGTACAAGCAAATTCATCTGTCGACATCTGTTACTACGACGACTTCTCAACGGCTCAAGCAGGGTGGAGTCTATGTTATTACCGGGGGCCTGGGAGCAATTGGACTACATGTAGCAAAATTTTTGGCCCAAAAATATCAAGCGACGCTGATTTTGATCAACCGTTCGCATTTTTTGCCTGAAACAGAGTGGGATAACTGGCATGAACTTCATGGAGAAGAGGACCCTGTAAGCAAAAAAATTTCAATCCTGCGGGAGCTGAAGGCTTCGGCCAAGAAAGTCCACCTGTATCAAGCAGACATAACGGATGAAAGTCAAATCTCGCAGATTCTTAACGACATTCTGGAGAAAAACAAGGCGATCAACGGTATTATCCATATAGCTGGTGTTCCCGATGGAGCTGTCATTCAGAGAAGAACCAGAGAGATGTGTGAATCCGTGTTTGCGACAAAGGTTTATGGAACCGCGGTCTTGCAAAAAGTGATTGAACAGTTGACACTGCCTATCGACTTCCTTTTGCTCTTTTCCTCATTGAGCTCGGTACTTGCTCCGACAGCACAGGTCGCGTACAGTGCAGCTAATGCCTTTCTGGATGCTTTTTCCAGGGCGAATACTAAAAAGGGTTTCTTCACACAAACAATTAATTGGGATACGTGGGAAGATACCGGAATGGCGAGCCTTTCATCATCATTTCGTCCAGACAGCTCTGTGCTTCCTGGAATTTCGTATAAGGAGATGGAGCACCCATTCTTCCAGTATTTCGTGAAAGAAAATACGGGGCGTACGACTTTCGTTTCTCATTTTCAGACGAACAAAGACTGGGTTTTGGATGAACATCGGGTAGGAGACAAAGCCGTGCTCCCAGGGACTTGTTATGTGGAAATGGCATGCGCCGCCTATGAAGCTTTGAACCCCAACTTAGAAACTGCCATGCACATCCAAGATGTGTTTTTTTTGACGCCACTTGTATTGCAAGACGGCGCCGATATTTATGTCCGAACCGTATTGGTACGAGAAAATAACGGTTATCAGTTTACGATCGAAAGTGATTCGGGCACACAAAACGCTAGCTGGATCACACATGCACGCGGTCATATTGGCGTAGGGCGCATCCATCCACGTGATTATCAACTCACGGCCATCAGCGATGCCTGCGATCAAAACAATTATGGCAAAAACGATTACAATAACCTGCGGGAAAGTAAATTGACGTACGGGCCACGCTGGAACAGCTATTGCTGGGGGAAATTCACTTCACAGCAAGGACTGTCTCTTATCGAGCTGCCACAAGAGTTTGTGGGGGATGTAGTTTCGTATCATTTCCATCCGGCTATCATCGACGTTGCTTTGGTTCATATGGATCATGCCAAAACGAGCGACGGCGAATACGTACCGTTTTCGTTCAAAAGCATCATAATCCACGGAAAAGTTCCGGAAAAAGTGTACAGTCATATTCGTAGCCAGTCAGGGACTCAGCCGACCAACAAAATCGTGGAGTTTGATCTGACGATTATGGATGAACAGGGGAGGGGCATCATTGAAATAGAGGGCTACCAGGTGGCAGCAGTCAGCTCGGATCATCAGACAGACAGCCTGGGCCTGCCGATGGTTAAGACAGTCCCTGACCGCTCGGAAGAAGAAGCGCTATCTAATTCGGTCACGTCGTTGACTCCAGAAGAAGGACTCATGCTTTTTCATACTGCACTCGCTACTGAGTATCACCAACTCATCGTATCAACAGTAGATTTGCCGAAACGCCTCGAAGCATACAAACAGGAGAAAGTCACCCCATTTGATCAAAGCAGCAGCTTGTCTTCTGCGTTCGACAAGACTGTTGCCAACAAACTGAGCCTATCGCTAGAAGAAGTGGAAGGGATCATCACAAGTATTTGGCAGGCTGTGTTGGGCCATGAACATATTTCCGGTGACGCTGACTTTTTTGAGCTTGGGGGAGACTCGCTAAAAGTATTGACGGTTGCCGAGCGACTGTACCAAGCAAGCAACATAAAAATCCCGATCACGGTATTTTTTCATTCAACCACAGTGGAAAAGCTGGCGCGATACATTATGGATACGTATCATATCGCACAGGAATATACGGGGATCAAGAAAACTGCTCCGCAAGCATACTATCCTTTGTCTTCTGCGCAAAAACGGCTGTTTTTCCAGCAGCAGGTTCAACCAGATAACATCGCTTACAACATTCCGGAAATTACCTACATGGAAGGAGATTTTGATCTTGGCAAATTGCAATACGCCTTTGAGCAGGTCATTCAGAGGCACGCCATCTTACGGACAGGCTTTGACGTCATAGATGGCGAAATTGTACAGATCATTGCAGACAAGGTTGAATTACAAGTGGAGTACGTAGTTATGGCGGAAGGGGAATTACAACAGGCGGTTGAACAATTTATGCAGCCTTTTGACTTGCGGAACCCTCCTTTAATGCGTGTAAAAGTGATCCGGTACGAAACACAAAAATATGTATGGCTATTTGATATCCACCATATTGTCGCGGATAATATCTCCGTTTCGATTTTGCAGAACGAGTTGATCCAGTTCTATAATGGTCAGTCCGAGGAGCTGCAAGCCGTCACGTTGAATTATGTCGATTTTGTTGCGTGGCAAAATGAAATGATTAGACGAGGGGAATATGACAAACAAACAGAGTACTGGCTCCAGCAATTATCTGGTAAAGTGCAGGAGGCATTGCTTCCAACCGATTTTCCACGACCGTCTGTACTAAGCTATCGCGGCGATATTTATTCGTTCTATATGGAAGAAGAGTTAACTGCGAAGCTGAAAGAGGGCATGAAGCGAAACACGACAACTTTGTTTATGAACATGCTGGCTATCTTCAACGTATTACTGCAGAAATATACAGGACAAGAAGAGATGATTATGGGAGCGAGCCTCGCCGGAAGAAATCACGTTGATCTGGCACAAATGGTTGGCATGTTTGCCAATGTGCTGCCTTTCTATTCTCGGCTTGAGACAAGCGCCAGCTTTCAGGATTATCTGGTGGAAGTAAAAGAGAAAAGCCTGCAACTCTTTGAGAATCAGGATGTACAGTTTGAAATTTTGGTGGAAAAATTGGGGCTGACTCATCAGTTAAGTACCCATCCATTGTTCACCGTCATGCTCGTGCTGCCAGATTTCAAGCCAGCCGAAATTACGATGAATCAAGTCCGACTCAAGCGTTATCCTTTCCGTAATCCTTCTTCGAAATTCGATTTGACCCTTTGGGTGTACGATTATGAGCATAGAATAGAATTGCGTATGGAATATTCAACAGATTTGTTTACCCGAAAAACGATAAAAACAATGACCGGCCATTTTCTGGACATTGCCAAGCAAGTGGTCGAGAATCCGGACATGTTGGTAAAAGACATCATACTGGATGCAGGTCTTGTGAAAGCAAGGGCAGAGGTACTGCTGCAAGATGGAAACGATTTCGTTTTCTAAGCAATCGAAAGCATAGGGGTGGTAGCGTATGGGAGGTAATTTCTATACGAACGTGTCATATTTAAATGACGTATATAAAAAAGAGTATGAGTATTGGCAGGAAAAGATGGCAGGCACGGTAGAGAAGAGCTGCTTTTTTGACGGCAACAAAGACGCTCAAGGGCCAGAGTCTCGTATGGAATCGATAGACTATTCCCTCCCAGGTGATTATGCCAATCGACTGGTAAAAATAAGCAACCATTCCGATGCTAGATTGCATGTATTGCTGCTGGCGTATACAGCCATATTGCTGATGAAGCATACGGGACAAACAGATATTGTGTTGGGCACAAGCATCTACCGACAACAAGCGGAGGAGGAATTTATCAATACTATACTTCCGATTCGGATAACGGTCACCAATGAAATGAGTCTGGTTGAAGTGATCAGCCAAGTCAAACAAATCGTTTCAGAAGCGATCGAACATCAAAACTATCCAATCGAGTTAATCCTGAAAAACGGCAATCAAGATTTGGACTTTCTGGACGTCTCCGTTATTTTAGAAAACATTCAAGATCCGCAATATCTCGCCAGGGCGTCTTCCAATCTTGTCCTGGTGTTTGACAGGAAGCTGGAAGAACTCAGCGCTCGCATTCATTACAATGCCTCGCTCTACCATAAAGAGATGGTCGAGGTTTTGATGGAGCACTTATTAGTTTTGTTAGAAAATTCTATTAATAACCCGAAAGCACCTCTGAAAGAGCTCACCATCCTCACAAAGAGAGATTGGGAGATACTCACGCAGATCAATGAGACGGCTGCCGATTTTCCGGAAAAGGCGACCATCCCGTCTCTTTTTGAGGAATGTGTCAGAACCTATCCGAACCATACAGCAGTTGTTTTTGAAAAAGAGCAGTTGTCTTATGAACAATTGAATCAAAAAGCGAATCAATTGGCCCATTATTTACGGGAGCGAGGAGTAACCACGGAATCGATCGTTGCTCTTCTCATGCCGCCTTCTTTAGAAATGCTCATAGGTATCTTAGCCATAGGAAAAGCGGGGGGCGCTTACTTGCCGATCGACCCGGACCTTCCAGCACACAGAATGGAATATATGTTAAAAGACAGCCAGGCTGCACATATCCTTACACAAACATCACAGGAGCTCGTCAGCCATTTTAGCGGTGAAGTGATGTTTGTTGACGATAACAAGCTGCTTCTTTATCCCGATACCAATCTTGAGCCCGTTCATGATCCGAATCATCTGGCCTACATTATTTATACTTCCGGAACAACAGGTAACCCCAAAGGAGTCATGGTTGAGCACAGAAATGTGGTTCGTTTGTTTTTCCATGAAAATAACAGGTTTGATTTTACCTGTCACGATACTTGGGTGCTGTTTCACTCGTTCGGTTTCGATTTTTCTGTTTGGGAGATTTTCGGGGCATTGCTTCATGGAGGCAAGTTGGTGGTGCTCCCCCATTTGCAAAAAAGAGATTACCGGCAATTGGTACAGCGATTAAGAGAAGAAAAGGTAACGATTTGGAACCAGACTCCCTCTTCCTTTTACCAGTTTATCGAGGAAGAGCTGAAAACGCCTGACAAAGGACTCTGCTTGCGGTATGTCATTTTTGGCGGGGAGGCTCTGCTGCCTGCGAAGCTTGCTGCCTGGTATGACAAATATCCCGAAACCAAACTGATCAATATGTACGGCATTACGGAAACGACCGTCCATACGACCTATAAAGAAGTGACCTCACAACAGATTCAAGAGAATAAAAAGCTGATCGGCGTCCCTTTTTCTACTGTCCAATTGTATGTATGTAACCGACAAGGCGAAACGGTGCCAATCGGAGTCGTCGGGGAAATGTGGATTGGCGGCGAAGGGGTCGCTCGTGGCTATTTAAACAAACCTGAATTGACGAAGGAACGGTTTCAGCTTCGCCAGATTGGAGACCGGATGGAACGCCTCTATTGCTCCGGCGATTTGGGCAGGTATTTGCCCAATGGGGAAGTAGAATACATCGGGCGCCGTGACAAACAGGTAAAAATCCGAGGATTTCGGATCGAACTGGATGAAGTGCGTTCTCATCTTTTAACCATGGAGGCTATTCAAGAGGCAGTGGTGATGGCGCGGGAAATCGAAGAAGATACCAAAATTCTTTGTGCCTATGTGGTAATGAAAGAGAAGAAGGAAGACCGCTTCGATCCGGTGGAAATCAGGCAATATCTGCAAACGCGGGTCGCCGATTATATGATTCCGTCCTTCATCCTTCAGCTCGAAAGCATACCATTAACGATTAATGGAAAAGTGGATAATACCCAACTCCGCCAAATGGAATTCAAGCAGAGCGGAAAGCATGAATTCGTTCAACCGAACACAGATATGGAAAAAAAGATAGCCGAGGTGTGGAGCAAGGTTCTCAGAACGGATCCAATCGGCATTCATTCTACGATCTTTGATTTAGGTGGAACTTCTTTTGATGTGATTAAAATCAGCAAGGAATTGACTGAGCAGTTAGGACAAGAGATATCAGTCGTTACGCTGTTCACTTACCCCACTGTCAGCATGCTAGCAAAGGTATTGGAAGCTGAGGTCACGGTCCAGAAGTTGCAAGTCGACGCCCGACTCGATTCTATCGAAGAAGGGAAAAGAACGAGATTGCAAAAATTACGTCTGTTAAAAAAGTAGGGATGATATGGGACACCAATACAATGGTTTGGAAATTGCAGTAATCGGCCTGTCGGGGAGATTTCCAGGAGCGAACACGATTGCGGCGTACTGGGAAAACTTGAAAAATGGGGTTCATTCCATCCAAACATTTTCGGAAGCCGAGCTAATCGAGGCTGGCGTAGATCCGAAAGCAATCAATAGTGAAGAATACGTCAAGGCAAAGGGGTATCTGGAGAGCGGGAATCGCTTCGATGCCCATTTTTTTGATTATACGCCACTGGAAGCGGAGCTCATGGACCCCCAAATGAAAGTCTTTCATGAGTGCATCTGGGAAGCACTGGAGGATGCCGGCTATGCTGCCGAGGTTGACCAAAAGCTGATTGGTCTATTCGCAGGAGCTTCCCCGAACCATATGTGGGAAGGGCTTATGAGCCTGTCAGGAAAAAGTGAAGCTATCGGCCACTGGGCAGCCACCCAGCTCGTGGATAAAGACTATTTGAGCTTGCGGATCGCTCACAAATTAAATCTCAAAGGGCCTGCCTTGACGATTTATACCGCTTGCTCGACTTCGCTAGTTGCTGTTCATATGGCGGCTCAATCACTCCTGAACGGCGAATGCGATATGGCTTTGGCTGGCGGGGTTACTGTCACTCTGCCTGGAAAAAGCGGGTATGTTTATCAGGAAGGGATGATCTTATCTCCAGACGGCAAATGCAAGGCGTTTGATGCGAACGGAAAGGGCATCGTTGGCGGAGATGGAGCAGGGGTTGTCGTATTAAAGAGATTGCAAGATGCCATAGACGATCGTGATCAGATATATGCAGTGATCAAAGGCTCCGCTATCAACAATGATGGTTTGCAAAAAAGCGGGTTTACAGCGCCGAGCACCCTCGGACAAGCGGAAGTAATCCGAACCGCTCTCAAAGTCGCGGAAGTGACGCCAGAGAGCGTTGATTACATTGAATGCCATGGTACAGGGACACCGCTTGGCGATCCCATTGAGCTCGAAGCCCTGGAGCTCGCCTATCAACCTTCTCAGAAGCATTCGTGCGCACTTGGCTCGGTAAAGGCAAACGTTGGACATTTGGATAGCGCAGCCGGAATCGCTTCCTTCATCAAAACAGTGCTGTCTATCAAGCATCGCATGCTTCCGCCTTCCCTTCATTTTCAAACCCCGAATCCTCATTTAAACGTGATTGAAAAGGGGTTTTACATCAACGATAAGCTGACAGAATGGAAGAAAACGCACGAGCCTATCCGGGCGGGGATCAGCGCTTTTGGAATCGGGGGGACAAATGCTCATGTGATTATCGAGGAAGCCCCAGCCTCGCCAGAATCATCTTCTGGACGGAAATGGCAGCTGATTCTGCTCTCTGCAAAAACAGAGCAAGCCCTGGAGCGATATAAGCAAAATGTTGAGGACTATATGCATGCAAATCCGGATGTGCGTCTTGAAGATATTGCCTATTCGCTACAGGTGGGCCGGAAGCATTTTCCGTTTCGAGATGTAGCACTTTGCAACCCGACAGTAGCGGAACCGGTCCGCTTCTCAGCGGGCAAGTGTAAGGCGGGTCTAACAAAGCTGAATCTTCCTGTCATTTTCGTGTACCCTGATTTTTCCGATGACAACTGGGGAGATAGTGAATTTGAAGAAATCGTTCAATTATGTCAAGAAGAGCCTACGGTCAAACGAATCATAGAGCAAGCGCTGCTCCTCCTGAATCGGCAAGCATCAGACCGAGCGGATACGCTAACAACGGAGCACCTGCGTGAGGAAAAGTATGGCGACGTTGTGCGCTTTATTCTCTACTATGCCATTACGATGTTGTTCAGAGAATGGGGCATCAAGTCGGAGGGCACGCTTGGATACGGAAAGGGCAAACTGCTGGTCGATTGCTTGACTGGCGGTCTTTCCTTCGAAGAGGCTATCTTCACACTGGTAGATAAACCGGCGCTTGACACCTTTGTCCACTCGGAGAACAATCGTGACATTTCCAATCCAGAAGCCATTTATATGTTCTTTGGTTCAACCAAAGATGAGCACACGAGCAGTAAGAAAATGGAAACCGATACGATACATATTTGGCTGGAGAAGATGAATTCGTATACCATCCTGAATGCCTTAGGGACCATGTGGCTGTATGGCAACGAAATAGATTGGAATGAATTTTATAAACACGAGCAGCGAAATCGCGTCTCCTTGCCCACCTATTCATTTGAACCCCAGGAATTCCCGGTAGAGAGAGACCTGTTCCAATTTGAGCAGTTCACCAGTCGTCATCTGAACAGCGAGAGCAATACGGCCAAAAGAAGGGAAGACATCCGCAAGTGGTTTTATGTACCTGCTTGGGAGAGCTCCCATCTGCCAAGCTATGCGGAGGGAACCTATTCTCATGGCGCGACCTGGCTTATTTTCAATGACAAGACAGGTTTGGGAGAAACGTTGTCCAACGAGTTAAGGGAACATGACGTTAAGTATATCCTTGTCGATCAAGCGGAGCACTTCCAAAAAGTAGCGACGGACCATTACATGGTAAATCCGCAAAATCCGAAAGAATTAGACCGCTTGTTGGAAAATCTAGAGGTAGTACCGGAGTACATCTGCTATCTTTGGGCGGTGACTCCTCCGATCGAGCCAGAGTTGGCAGTCGTTGACTCCAGTCAGCAGTTGTTTCTCTACAACCTCTTACAGATTGCCCAATACATAGGAAGCAAGGCAGGCAACAAAGATACTCGGTTACAAATCGTGACAAACGGGTTGTATTCCGTTACCCAAGAAGAACAGATATGCCCGATGAAGGCGGTATTGCTGGGGGCAAGTAAAATCATTCCTTACGAGTACCCTGGTAGCAAGGTTTGCACTGTCGATATCGAGCTTTCAGAAGGAAACAACTTGAAAAATAGTTACATGGCTTCAAATTTGATTCGGGAATTTCATTTTGATTTTCCGCACAAGCAAGTGGCTTATCGTGGCAAAAGCAGGTGGATTGAATCGGTTCGAGAGCCTATCCTAGTGAAACACCCCGGAAAGCTGGCACTCCTTAAGGAGAACCTTGTCTGCTTGATCACAGGCGGATTAGGAGGAATGGGCTTTGCCATGGCAGAGTATTTGGCCAGACAATATAAGGCCCGGCTGGTTTTAGTGGGACGTTCCCCTTTTCCTCCTAGACAGGAATGGGAGCAATGGCTGAAGGAAAAACCTGATCATAGGCTATCAAACACCATTCGTACGATCCTGTCATTGGAACAGGCAGGGGCAATGATCAACGTATACAGCGTGGACATCTCTGATTACTCGTCCATGCAAAAAGTCATTCACGAAGCAGAAGCGCAGTTTGGGCCAATTACTGGTATCTTGCACACAGCGGGAGTCCCGGATTATGCAGGTGTCATTCAAAGAAGAACAAAAGAAATGACGGACCCAATCCTACTCCCCAAAGTACAGGGAACTATCGTGTTGGATACGCTTTTTATGGGGCGAACGCTCGATTTCTTTCTATTGTTTTCGTCGATCGGCAACTACATTTACGGACGCAAATTCGGCCAAGTGGGATATAACGCAGCAAATGAATTTTTAGATGCGTTCGTCGCTTATCGCTTGCAGAATCGACCTGGCTTTACGGCGTCCATCAACTGGAACGATTGGGCGCAAGTAGGGATGTCTGTCACGGCCATGGAAAAAAATCGCGGCATGAACAGACAAGTCAACGAGCAGCAGTTTGAGGAAGAAGCGATTACACCGCAAAACGGTGTAGAAGTGCTGCAATATATTCTGGAAAACCAATTCACCCGGGCCATCGTCTCTGTCCTTGATCTTCCTGCCTTGATGGAGGAAAGCAATCAGCTTCGCGAAGAATCCATCCTGGAAAAAGAAGCGGCAGTAGCTGCCCAAACAGAACTGATTCCTGCCAAAATCAGCAGTGCAATGCTGTCCGAAGCAGAGCTGGAGCAGACCATAGCGGACATATGGCGTAGTGTATTGGGAACTACATCGATTGGCAGTGATGAAGACTTCTTTAGCCTGGGAGGGGATTCGCTTAAAGCCATTACGATTATTGCCCTTCTCTATAAAAAACTGGATGTAAAACTCCCACTGCCGACTTTTTTCAACAAGCCTACAATTGGAGACATCGCTCGTTTTATTCGCGAGGCAGATCGAACGGATTTTTCACAGATTAAAAAGGCAGTGATAAAACCGGGATATCCTTTGACTTCCGGGCAAAAAAGGCTTTATTTTCTCAGTCAAATGGAAGTTGAGAACAAGCAGTACAACAATATTATTGCATTGCGTGTTAAGGGGCCGCTGTCCTACGAAAAATTGGAAAAAAGCTTGAATGAGCTCATTCGCAGGCATGAAAGCTTGCGCACTTCGTTCCGACGAATCGATGGGGAACTGTTACAGGTTATCCATGAACCTTTCTTATTTACCCCTGATTACAGGGAAATCAATGAACCAATAAACGACGCACACATCGAAGCGTGGATACAATCCTTTGATTTAGAGGTTGCTCCTGCATGGAAGGTGGGGATTTTTAAAGAGAGCGAGCAAAGTCATCTTCTTGTCTTTAATATCCACCATATCATCACAGATGGCACATCCAATGCGATCCTGATCGAAGAATTTACTGCTCTTTACCAAAATGATGTACAGTCGGCAGGATTGGCTGCCTTATCAATTCAGTACAAGGATTATGCTGAATGGCAAAAGGAAAAAACAACACTAGAAAGCCATCAAGCTGACCAGAAGTATTGGACAGACATGTTTACTGGAGAAATTCCGTTGCTCGATTTACCGACAGATTTTTCTCGTCCAGCATTCAAAACCTACCGCGGAAGCATGGAGATGTTTTCTATACCGCAAAATCAGGCAGAAGAAATAAAGAAAATCGCTGCCGCTCATGAAGTGACGCTTTATATGGTGTTGCTTGCTGCTTGGAAAGTTCTTTTGGCAAAGCTGAGCGATCAGGAAGATATAATCGTAGGAATTCCTACTTCGGGCAGAAATCACAGCGATATCCAAAATGTCGTGGGCATGTTTGTTCAGACGCTGCCAGTCAGAAGTTCTGTAAACAAAGAAATGAGCTTTGCAGAACTGCTAAGTGAGCTCAAAATGAATATGTCCCATGCGCTGGAGCATCAAGATTATCCATTCGAAGAGCTCGTCAGCCAGGTGGAGCTTTCTCGGGATTTTGGCCGAAATCCTCTGTTTGATGTGATGTTTACCTTTCAAAACGCCCGTCATCAGGCGAGTAGCGCGCACGTCCCGTTTGAGGGAGTGCAAATAGAGCCGTATTCATTTAAAGCAAACTCATCTCGGTTTGATTTGACATTGGATGGCGAGGAACGGGAGGGCGAGCTGTTTTTTACTGTAGAGTATTCTACTAATTTGTTTACAAAAGAAACTGTCTCCCGGTTTATTCGCTATTTCCAAAAGATCATGCAAGAGGTGCTCGCCCAGCCAAAGCAAAAAATTAGCCAAATTCATTTGGTAGATGCCCAAGAGCTGGAGCTATTGTTGGCTGGGTTTAATCAGACATCGGGTGAATATCCAGAGCATCTTGTGGTGCACCAGCTTTTTGAGACGATGGCTGAAAAGTATCCCGACAAGCCAGCAGTAACGTTCCAAAATCAAACGATGACGTACCGTGAGCTAAACGGAAGGGCCAATCAAGTGGCCTATACGCTAAAATCGCATGGTGTCGGTCCAAATAAGTTGGTTGCTCTCATTACCACCCGTTCGTTCGATATGATGGTTGGAATCTTGGCTATTAGCAAAGCGGGTGGGGCGTATTTGCCTGTCGATCCGAGCCTGCCACATAACAGAATTGCTTACATGCTTCAAGACGGCCACGTGCAAGTTATTTTGACCAATACAACTGTGGAGACAACAGACGATCGCAAGGTTATAGACATGCGCGATCCAAAAATTCATATGAACCCTCTTGATTCGCTGCCGATTGAGAATAACAGCAGGGATGTAGCGTATTGCATGTATACCTCGGGAACAACCGGCTTTCCCAAAGGGATTTTAATCGAGCATCGGGCGTTAATGAATTTCCTGCACGGAATCACGGATGTACTGACCTTGCGGGAAACTGAGCGGTTTTTATCGTTAACAACAGTTTCTTTCGATATTTTCTGGTTAGAGAGTATCCTGCCGCTTTTAACCGGTCATCATGTAGTCATTGCCGATGAAGAAAGTCAGCGAGATATTCGTTCGTTAGCCAGCCTAGTCAGAAGCGAGGAAATTACGGTGATGCAAACCACACCGTCACGGTTAAAACTGTTGCTGGCTGAGCCGGATTTAGCGGAGCAGTTGAGTCGCTTACGTTACTTGCTGATCGGGGGAGAAGCTTTGCCGCTTTCAGTGGCAAATCAAGCGCTGAGATTGTTGAGAAATGGACGCGTCTACAACCTTTATGGCCCTACAGAAACGACGATTTGGTCCACGATTGAGGAAGTGACGGAAGATCGTCCGATCACGATCGGCAGACCGCTCAAGAATACCCAAGTCTATATCCTCAACCAGGAGATGGTCCCGCAGCCAATCGGGGTTCCTGGCATGCTGTTTATCGGTGGACACGGTTTAGCACGGGGTTATCAGAACAAACCGGAGCTGTCCCATGAGAAATTTACGGAAAACCCGTTTCGGCCAGGCGAAAAAATTTATGGTACTGGTGACATGGCAAGATGGACGGCGAACGGCTTGATCGAATATTTGGGAAGAAAAGATTTTCAGGTAAAAATACGGGGCTATCGAATTGAAATGAGTGAAATAGAAAAGCTGCTTGATGCCCATCCTTCTATTGAAAAAGCAGTCGTCCATGTACAACAAGATGCTCATCACGAGCAAATGCTTATCGCCTATTTCACATCTGCCCATGCTGAATCTAGCTATGAACTCCGCGAGTATTTGCGTAAACTTGTCCCAGAATATATGATTCCTCAATCCTTCACGAGGATAGAGAAGATTCCCCTTACGATCAACGGCAAGATTGACTGGAAGTCGCTTCCGTCGGTAACTGGGGTAGTGGAGGAGCAAAAGGACCTTGTCGGACCGAGAGACGAGGTGGAAGCGAAGCTATATGAGATTTGGCAGAAAGTGTTGCGAATCGAAAACTTTGGAGTTCGGGAAAGATTTTTTGAATTGGGCGGAAATTCCATCCAAATCATGCAGCTTGTATATGAAATTAATAATTGTTTCTCTGGTTCCTTACAGTTTAAACACTTTATCGAACTACAAACCATCGAGGCGATTGCCCGTTTTATCCGAGAATCGATTCAGGAAGAGCGGGAATCAGAATTGCCCGTACTGATACCTGACCCTAGTCAAATGCATGAACCGTTTCCTTTAACGAATGTCCAAATGGCCTATTATTTGGGCAGGAGCAGCAGGTTTGAGTTAGGCGGAATTTCTACACATGCGTATCAAGAGGTCGTAACGACGCTCGATATTCATCGACTAAACCATTGCTTGAATATTTTGATCCGCAGGCATCCCGCGCTTCGGACGATCTTTTTGGAAGACGCCCGTCAGCAGATTATGGCAGAAGTACCCGAATACTGCATAGACATACGCGATCTGCAGGCTTGCGGAAATGTTGAAAAAACCGAGATGATCAAGAAAGAAAGAGAACGGATGTCCCACGCTATTTTCCGTCCGGATCAATGGCCTCTATTTGAAATCAAAGCGTTTCGCTTGTCTGAGCAAGAGAGTCTTTTATGCCTCAGTTTTGATTTGCTCATCATGGATGCCTATAGTCTGGAGATCTTAGGAAAAGAATTACAAGAGCTTTATCAGGACGATGCAGCGAAGCTCGATGATTTGTCTATTTCCTTCCGGGATTATATGATCGGTTATCAACAATTAAAAAACAGCAAGTGGTACTCGCAAGACAAGGAGTACTGGATGGCCAAGCTGCCCGATTTCCCACTAGCTCCAGAAATTCCGTTACGGGTCCAACCCATGCACGTTAAAAATCCGTATTTTCAAAGAAAATCAAAACGATATACGGAGAAGAGCTGGCAGCAGTTAAAGAAAGTGGCCCAGAAGCACAATTTGACCCCTTCGACTGTTTTGTGCACGGCGTATACAGAGGTCCTGGCGAATTGGAGCAATCAAGTGGCATTCAGCCTCAATTTGACGTTGTTTAATCGACTCCCGATGCACCCGGATGTGGACAAACTCATCGGAGATTTTACTTCCGTGATTGTAGTTGACGTGCATTTGAATCCGAACGATTCGTTCTGGGAGAAAGCAGGCAAAGTTCAAAAAACGCTGATGGAGGCGCTCGCTCATCGCCATTTTGATGGAATTGATCTGATGCGGGAAATCAGTAAGCAAAGAGAAATGAGCAACAAAGCCCTTATGCCGGTCGTTTTTACTAGTGCTTTGTTTGAAAATGGAGACAGCGACCAGCAAGCTGATGGTCTTGTGGAGAATTCATCCGAAAGGGAGAACCAAACAAACGGAATTACACAAACATCTCAAGTCTATCTGGATAATCAGGTGGCGCTCATCAATGGAAACATGGTAATCAACTGGGACTATATCAGTGAATTGTTTGATCCTTTGGTGATCGATACCATGTTTGAACAGTATCTGGCCAGAATCGATGCCATTTTGAACGATGAAGCCGAAAAACAGCTGGCCTGGGTATCCGAGACCGACAAAGAAGCAATTTTCACATACAACGATACTGCCACTCCTATTCCGAGAAAAACGTTGCACGGGCTGTTTGAAGAAACGGTTGCACAAACTCCCTATGCGGTGGCGATAGAAGATGCACAGGAGAGCATCACTTACCTAGACCTTGACGAGCAAGCAAACAAAGTGGCTAATTACTTGCAGCAAATCGGCGTAGGCGCGGGAGACCTCATTGGCGTTATTGCCAAACGGGAAATAGTCACCTTTGCACATCTGTTAGGCGTCCTAAAAAGCGGTGCCGCCTATGTGCCTATTGACCCTGACTACCCGTTAGAGCGCGTAGATTACATTCAGAGACACAGTCAATGCAAACTCGTGTTGGAACCTGATTTTTACGTGAAGAACGAGCTCGATCGCTATCCAAAGAACCATCAATCATTCGCCGAACAGCCGGAGCACCTGGCATACGTTATTTACACATCGGGAAGCACGGGGAATCCCAAAGGGGTCATGATCAGACACGAAGCTGCAGCCAATACCGTTCTGGATATCAATCAAAAGTTTGAGGTTGCGACCCACGATCGTATTCTAGGTGTGTCTTCCCTCTGCTTTGATTTGTCCGTCTATGATATTTTTGGAGCATTCGCAGCAGGAGCTACGCTCGTGCTGGTGAAAGATCAGAAGAACATGACACAGCTTGCCGACACCCTAACAGACAAAAAAATAACGATATGGAATTCTGTCCCTGCCATTATGGATCGGGTGGTAGCGGAGAAAAAGGACCGTGGCAGCGAAGATAGTGATGGACAGCTTCGTCTTGTGATGCTGAGCGGCGACTGGATTCCTCTTACATTGCCGACAACGATCAATAAAACGTTCCCTTCTGCGAAAGTAGTCAGTCTAGGTGGAGCTACAGAGGCTTCCATTTGGTCGATTTATTATCCAATCGACGAGGTAGATCCCCAATGGAAGAGCATCTATTATGGAAAACCGTTAGCCAACCAGCAGTTCTATGTACTCAATTCGCAGATGCAGCTTTGCCCGATTGCAGTGCCGGGTGAACTTTACATTGGGGGGAAAGGGGTTGCGGACGGTTATCTTCATGATGCGGAAAAGACAATTCAATCCTTTATTCATCACCCAGAATTCGGATATGTCTATAAAACGGGAGATTATGGAGTATTGCACCGCAATGGGCTGATCGAATTTTTGGGAAGAAAGGATCAGCAGGTAAAAATTGGCGGTTATAGAATAGAATTAGGAGAAATCGAATCACGGTTGCTAAGTATAGAATCGGTGAGAAATGCGGTTGTTTTGGTGGCGGGGGAGGCAGACAAACGGTTGTATGCGTATCTCGTGCCAGAAACAGCGCCGCAGGACCAAGAAACATTTATGAATGAGATCAGGACAAGCTTGGCTAAAGCCTTGCCGGATTACATGATACCGTATCACTTTATTATCGTGGAACAATTGCCGCTGACCGCTAATGGGAAAGTAGATATGCAAACTCTCCTGAAGCTGAAGCCAACCAGCACAAGCAACGGGACAGCATACGTAGCTCCTCGGAACGTAGCGGAAGAGAAGATTGTCAACGTGATTCAAGAGGTTTTGGAAACTGATCATGTAGGCGTGCTCGACAACTTTTTTGAGATGGGTATGAATTCCATCCAGATCGGAATGATCAACAGCAAGCTGAAACAGGTATTTGAAAGGGAAATCCCAATCCTTACCATGTTTGAGTACGCAAATATTAACGCGCTTGCCTCTTATTTGACAGAAGAAAGTCACGACCAACAGGATGAAGAGCAGGACGAAACCATGATTGCCCGGAACCAAGGAAGAGAACGGATCAAACAAAGAAACGCCAAAAGAAGGAGGAGCCCTGAAAGTGATTAAAGCCGAACTGCTGCAATATTATACGAAGTTTACTCCTAACACGGATCCCGGCGAATATGGCTATCTCTTTCATGAGTTGCCCCGGGGCTTACCAGAACTATGCCGCCTCATCAAATGCCAATTGATTCACCCCACAATGATAAAAAAGGTCAGACATTCGCTTACCCATTTTACAAAAAATGAAGATGAGAAGTTTTACCAGGTAACAGAAATGCTTGAGGCTCTGGTAGAACGCAACGCAGATGGCATTACGTTTGACCGATTGCCTAGTGAGAGATTACTTATTTCTTGCCGATTCCATTCTTTGCTCCTGATTTCTATGCTTCGCTCCCAAGGGATCCCGGTGCGCTGCCGCGTCGGATTTGCATGCTATCTTTCCGAGAATCACCGAAAATATATTGATCACTGGATTTGCGAAGTGTGGGATGATACCGAGAAACGATGGATCAGGGTAGACCCCGATTTGGAACTCATCGATATTCAAGGCGATGAGTTCCTCATGGCGGGTGATGCCTGGTTGATGGCTCGTGACAAAGAAATCAATCCACAGCTATTTGGGGTCAAGAAATCTTGGGGGATGCACTATATCAGAAACAATCTCTGCTATGACCTGAATGCCATTCTCGGCAACGAATTAAGATACTGGGATTATCCTCCGCTATGCCAAAAAGAGATGGACGAGCTGGACTGGGAAGAGTTGCAATTACTCGATGAGATCGCTCTTTATTTGCAAGACCCCGATGAAAATCACGATCAACTGCAAGCATTGTTTTTGGAGCATGATTTCCTTCATTTCAAGGGATAAGGCAATGGTTCGAAAAAACTCTAAGCGGTGATAGATGATGGATAAATTGAAGAAGTATATTTACGAGCTGGTTGCAGCCAAGAAACTATCGGCCAAAGAAGCAACGGAATACATCGTGAGCCTGCAAAAAGCGAACGAAACATTGAGCGATGAGGTCGCGATTATCGGCATTTCTGGACGATTTCCTAAGGCGAATACAGTGCAGGAATTTTGGGAAAATATTCGCGCGGGAAGAGAATGCCTGGATGACTTTCCTGTCCATCGCTTGGAAGATGGACGGGCCCTATTTTCCGATCAGCGATTTGATCACAAACGCTTTAAAAAAGGCGGCTATTTGGATGAAATCAGTTTCTTCGATGCAGACATGTTTCGCATATCACCGAAGGAAGCTATGTCCATGGAGCCTTATCAACGAATCATGCTGGAACTTGCCTATGAGACCTTACTCAATGCCGGTTATGAGACACGGGATATCATAGGATCAAAGACAGGCGTATTTATCGGGAAAGATCATGTCACTGGGATTGAATACCGCAATTATGTGAGCCCGGATATTTTTAGCTTGACTGGCTCGTGGCCGGGGATATTAGCAAGCAGAATCTCGTATGCTTACAACCTGAAAGGACCGAGCATTGTCTTTGATACGTCGTGTTCATCCGGGTTGGTAGGCGTTCATTTTGCTTGCGAATCTCTGCGTAGAAATGAATGTGAGATGGCATTTGTGGGCGGCATCAGCGGCCTTTTCTATTTTCCTCCAATCAAGGAGGACGGATCACTGGATCAAGTTGAATCCGCCGAAGAAATGATTCGTGCGTTTGACAAAGATGCAAAGGGCACTGTGTGGGGCGAGGGTGGCGGAGGGCTGCTTCTGAAGCCGTTGTCCAAGGCGCTCGCAGACAACGACATGATTTTCGCGATCATAAAAGGCAGCGGAATCAACAACAACGGGCTTTCCAAAGGTATTACGGCTCCAAATGGGGAGGCGCAGGAAGAGCTTCTGAAAAGCGTGTGGAAGCAAGCGCAGATCGATCCTGAGACCATTCGGTACATTGAAGCCCACGGGACAGGTACCGTGTTAGGGGATTCCATCGAATTGCAATCCATTATGAATGCCTTTCAATCCTTTACGTCCAAAAAACAGTTTTGTGGTGTGGGCTCAGTCAAAACGAACGTTGGGCATTTGGTTGGGGCTTCAGGGATTGTCTCTCTGATCAAAGCGGTAATGATGCTGAAACATGGCGAAATCCCGCCTTCGCTTCATTTTCAAACACCCAGCCCTTACATTGACTTGGCAAACTCAGCTTTATTCGTCAATGATGTGCGGACAAAATTGGAGCAAAAGGATTATCCAACACGGATCGGCATTAACTCGTTTGGATTTAGTGGGACCAATTGCCATATTCTGATCGAGGAACCACAAAGACTCGTACATCAAAGCAACCACGGGCAAGACAGCTATATGCTGGTTTTATCGGCAAGTAGTGAGCAGAAACTGCTGGAGTCGGTCAAGGAGTACCAACAGTTTTTATTGGCAAACCGCAACATACACTTGAGCGATTTGTGCTTTACAGCGAGCATTTCCCGTAATCATTACTCCCACCGTGTAACGATTATTTTCCACAGCTACAAAGATCTGTTGGTGAAATTAAACGGGATGAAAGCAGTAAACAGTGTATCCGAATGGAGTGAAAAACCTGGCATTGGCTACCAGAGGCATGAGGTAGTACCGGACAACAAGCAGGCAGTAGAGACGTGGGAAATCCGGGAAGGTGAGAAAAAGTCTTTAGACAGACAAGCAAACGAAGCAATCAAGGAACTGATCGAGAAGAAAGTGGACGAAAAGCTGATCTGGGGACAGGTTGCACAACTTTACATGAAGGGTGCTAGCATTGACTGGACAAAGCTTTATCGAGGCGGTCATAAGTTGCCTCTGCCTGGAAATATACTGGAGCGGAAAAAATTTTGGCCGGTTGAAGCAAAGCCAAAGAAAATGGAAGAAGACCTCTATTATAAGTCTGTCTGGATGGAAGAAACCCTTCCTACCTCTGACCTCCATCAGGAAACGGATGACAATACGATTTTGCTGATTGTCGATGAGGCGGATACGGCCAAGTGGCACCCGCATTTATTTGAAAAACTGCAAGCAAAGCGATTGATCATGGTAGAGATAGGAACACACTCTTTGCAAGTGACCCATGATCACTTCAAAGTCGCGCGTACGTATGAGGATATAGCGGGATTCTGCGCGCAGCTCGATATTTCGTCACTGGATCAGATTCTCTTTATGGCTCCGACTACCCATGATCTGTCTGAGTCGTGGATAGAATTTCAATCGTCCATGAATCAAACAGCCGGGTCTTTGCTACTTTTTACCAAAGCGCTGCACATGACTGGAAAGCTGACAAAAGAAATAGATGTTGCTTTAATCACGCAGAATGCACAAGCGGTGCAGATGGCCGTTGCGATCTGCAATCCTTTTCACCATATGCTCGTCGGACTGGGAAAATCCATTCGCCAGGAGAACTTCTGCCTGAATATACGCAATATTGATTGCAGCTCTGACAACTTGGAGTTGGATCTCCTGTTAGCCGAAATTCAGCGAAAAAGCACATGTTACTCGGTGGCGTTGAGACAAGGCCGCCGTTATATCGAGGTTATTGAAAAAGCAGATGTCTCAGGTACACAAGAAGATGAAACAACAATCGGAGCAGGCGATGTCTTCTTAATCACCGGTGGGTTGGGCCAACTAGGAACAGAAGTTTGCAAGTATCTGAGCCAAAAAAATAAAGTAAAGCTGATTGTCCTAGGAAGGACAATGCTTCCGGACAAAGAGGCATGGCCAACCATTGTTCGAGAACAGTCGGACAAAGATTTGGTGAATAAAATGAATGCGATACTAGCCGTTGAGGCTTTGGGGTCCGTGCTTGACTATCAATGTGTGGACATATGCAACGAATCAGAAATGAAACGTTTGGTTCAGAACATTCAGGAGACACATGGGCAGCTTAATGGAATTATTCATTGTGCGGGGCTTGGAGTTGGGGACATAGAAGATTTTGGTATGAGCGAGCAAGAATTTGAACGAAGACATGCCGTGAAAACGTATGGAAGCTGGCTGTTATACACGCTCACGAAAGAGATGAACAAAGGCTTTACCATGTTCTTTTCATCTGCTGTTTCTGTCACGGGGGGACGGGGTTCCCTTAGTTATGCCACAGGGAATGCCTTTTTGGACGGATTGGCGGAAGCTATCAAGCGACAAGGAAAAAAAGTCATCTCTATCAACTGGGCTACGTGGGAAACGACTGCCTCCAAGCTCTCCATGCAAGAAGAGAGACACGTTTTCCGTTTTCTGTCTACCCATCAGGCCTTGCAAGCACTCGATCATATTCTCCACAGGCAAATGTTCCGGACAATCGTCGGCAAACTTAATCATGCCAATGAGCTGTTGGAGCTCGAACACGTATGGCCATTCCGTTTGGCAGATGAAGTGAAGCAAGAATTGTTCAAAGAGACTGCAAAACCGGGCCGCGTTATCACTGCCACACCTGTGACACTCAAGGAGAAGGACGGATATACAGCGACCCAAAAAGAGTTGGCGCAATTATGGGCGGAGGTTCTTGGGCTAACCGCTATCAGCTTGTTCGACACTTTCCATCAATTGGGGGGTGATTCGATCCACGCTGCACAACTGTATAAGCAGTGGAACGAGAAATACCCAGGCACGCTTCATGTAGCAGATATCTACATGTACCCAACCATTTATGAAATGGCCAATTACTTGGATAGCAAAAAGACACAGCAGCCTGCTGAGCTAACGATTGAATCCATCCTGGAAGGGTACAAGCAGAGTAGGTACTCGAAGGATGAGACAAAGAGATTATTGGCAGAATGGAATACGTTATCAACGGGGCAGTCTATACAGCCCGGACAAAATGACGAATACGCGATTATCGGATACGCATGTAAATTTCCACAGGCAGAAAATGCAGAGCAATTTTGGACAAATTTAACTTCGGGTATCAATGCTGTACGACCGTTTCCTGCCTCCAGAAGAAAAGATACGGATCAGTATCTAACCGAAGACCAAGCATACTGCCAAGGCGGTTATCTGGAGAATATCGATAGCTTTGATTCAAGCTTTTTCCATATTGCTCCCAAAGAGGCAGAGTTGATGGACCCTGAACAACGCCTCCTTTTGGAGAATGTGTATGAGGCCATTGAGAACAGCGGTCTTGGCGGGAAAAATCTTTTTGGAACCGAAACAGGTGTTTACATCGGCAAGGATACGACCGGACGCAATGAATACAACAACATGATCGACATTCAGCATCCATTGAAAGTAACTTCTGGATCGACTGGCATTCTCGCAAGTCGGATCGCGTACTTCCTGAATTTAAATGGTCCCTGCTTGGTTGTGGATACAGCATGCTCCTCCAGTCTGGCCGCCATGTGCTTGGCCACGCAAGCGTTGAAGCAGGGACAAATTGATGTGGCTATTGTTGCGGGGGTTTCATTGGCGTATCTTCCTACACAGCACAATCCCCTGATTGATTCTGCAGACGAAACAATTCGTCCTTTTGATGCCGGAGCAAACGGAACAATGTGGGGAGAAGGAGTAGGTACCATCGTGCTGAAGCGCTTGGACCAGGCTGTAGAGGATAAGCACGTGATACATGCTGTTGTCAAAGGCTCCGCCATGAATAATAACGGAGCATCAAACGGAATCACTGCACCAAATGCGGACGCGCAGGAAAAAGCATTGGTAGAGGCATGGAGGACAGCCAATATTGATCCCGAAACGATTTCGTATATCGAAGCGCATGCCACTGGAACCAAATTGGGTGACCCGATTGAAATGAAGGGTATTTCCAATGCCTTCCGTAGATTTACGAATAAAAAGCAATTTTGCGGTGTAGGCACGGTAAAAGCCAACATCGGTCACTTGGTGGGGGCCTCGGGGATGGCTTCCGTCATAAAGATGATTCTGGCATTTAAATATAAGCAATTGCCCCCGGTAGCACACTTTAAGCATCCGAATCCGTTTATCGAATTTGCGGATTCTCCTATTTTTGTCAATGACAAGCTACAGGAGTGGAACGTATCAGGCACACCGCGCAGATGCGGAATCAGTTCCTTTGGGTTCAGTGGGACGAATTGCCATATTCTGTTGGAAGAACCCCCTCCCTCTGCTGTGGAGAACGTAGGCAATCAAGGCTGGAACCTTCTGACTTTGTCGGCAAAAACGAAATCAGCTTTACGTGCACTGATCAGCCGCTACACCAAATATCTCAACACGACGAAGGCCGTCGATTCCCAAAATCTATGCTATACAGCCAACACAACTCGTGGACACTATGAGCACCGGGTGGCCATCCTCTTTAAGCATCAGGCCGAACTCCGGGAAAAATGCAGATCCTTGGATGGGAAAGGGCTTGAAAATACGAACGGAGCAGAGGAAGGAATCTATTACAAGGTGAGCCAAGTCATCCTAGACCAAAATGACCAGTGTGAAAACGGGTTGCTAGAGGAAGAAAAATTAAGACGGAACGCGATTGCGGAAAGAACCATTCAGCAGTATATAGCAAATGACTCTGCTTTCACACTTCAAAGCCTGCAAAACATCGCCGTGATGTACACAGATGGGGCAGATATCAACTGGCATAGCCTTTATCCGAGAGAGCAGCATCAAATCATCGAATTGCCAGCTTATTCGTATGATTCGGTTCGTCATTGGATTGGGACACAGAAACAAGAAAGCTCTAAGCAAAAGGACACCTATTATCACTTACGGTGGATACGTGACGACAAAGAGCCATTGAAGCAAGTAGGCAAAAGCAACGGAACATGGCTGTTTTTGGGAGGAACTGGGCAATGGAGTCAGTCAATGCTCCAAGAGATAAGAGAGCGTAAAATCGATCTTATCGAGGTTAGTTCTGGTCCAGCCTTTCAGAAATTCAGCGATCATCACTACCAGATCGGCTCGAAAGAAGATTATCCAGTCTTGCTGAAAGAACTGATGAACCGAAACATCCGAAACATTATCCACTGCATGAGCGTGGTAGATGAGGAGATTGAGTGTGCAGAAGACTTGCATGCACGAGAGAACAAGGGAGTTTACAGCTTCTATCATCTTGTATGTGAAATGCTGAACCAGTCGTACAATCAGCAAATCAATCTTTATGTCATTGGCGACCATACTTTCTCGCTGACCAAGCATGAATCGATCCTGAAGCCCCATCACGCTGTACTGTTTGGAATGGCGAAAGTAATACCGCAGGAGTATTCACAGTTGAAATGCCGATGTATCGATATCGATAGCGATACTTCCCCAGCGACTGTCTGGAAAGAAATTTGTGCAGACAAAGAAGACTTCCAGGTGGCGTATCGGCATAATGTCCGGTACATCGAACATTTGGAAGAACAGATGCTGGGCAATTCAGAGCTCCAGGACATAGCCATCAAGGAGAACGGCGTCTATCTGGTTACGGGTGGACTCGGCGATATTGGACTGAAGGTTGCTCAATATCTCAGTACGAAAAAATCGGTTCACTTATGCTTGCTCGGAAGAAATGTATTGCCTCCGCGAGAGCAATGGACTGACATTGTCCGAGATCAGTCCGATTCCATAGTGGCTAGCCAAATAGATATGATCCGCAGAATAGAGAAAAATGGGTCCAGTGTAGAAGTATATGCGGTTGATATTGCCAATGAGAGCAAGTTGGCAGATGTTTTGGAAACCATCCGCCATCAGCACGGAGCTATCCATGGTCTATTCCATTGCGCCGGGGTAGCAGGCGAAGGTTTACTGATCAACAAAGAACATGCACAGATGAAGCAAGTGCTAGATCCAAAAGTCATCGGTACCTGGTTGCTGGACCGTTACACTGAGAGAGATCATCTCGACTTTTTCGTTTTGTTTTCATCTGTCACTAGTCTGTTGGGCGGGATCGGACAGGCTGATTATACGGCTGCCAATGCCTATTTGGACGTTTTTAGTGAGTACAGGCAAGCCAAAGGTCAAAGAAGCGTAACCATCAATTGGCCTGCATGGAACGATACTGGCATGGCGGCAAAATATCGTATCAAGAAAGAGGCTGCTCCGTTTCATGGCATCCATCCGGATCAAGCGATCGACATTTTGGATTCGATTTTAGCGCGAAAGGTCTCTCGCGTCATCGTCGGTGAAATGAACGAAGCGCATTTCCGGACGCACAGCTATCACTTGCCTTTTATCATTTCACCAGGAATCAGGAGAATGGTCACACAGCCTGTTGCATTCGAGGCAATTGAAGAACAGCAGATTGTACCCATTCTGAAAGGCAGAAATAATCACAGATACAGCGATATCGAGACCCAACTAGCCTCTATTTGGCAAAAAGTATTGGGAATACCGGAAGCGAATGTGTACCAGTCTTTTCAAGAGGCAGGAGGAAACTCCATTCTGGCGACAAGTCTCGTAAAAGAAATCGATCAGTTGTACCCTGGCCGCATCAACATTGCAACGTTGTTTGCCTATCCTTCCATTGCGAAAATGGCTGAATATCTCGAGAACAAACCGAGTCAATACGAACCGTCCCAGAAAAATGGCGGGGTCCAGAGCGAGAACATCCCCTTGCAGGACAAGCTGGCCGACTTTATCAAGGGTGATATTTCAATGGAGAATATATTGGACTACTTAGACAAGAAAGAGTGGGGAGAAGAAGATGAGTAGCCGAAAAGAGATGAATGACAGCATTTTGCAGCTACTGAAATCTGGACATCTCAATCAGGATATGGCACTTTCCATTCTGGAAAAGCTGAATCGCAATCCAGAGCGAAAGTATCAGCAGGATATTGCTGTGATTGGAATGGCCTGCCGCTTCCCCGGAGCAAACAACCCCCAGCAGTTTTGGGACAATCTAGTCCAAGGGGTTAACAGCATAGGGTATTTTCCAGAAGAACGATTGCAGGATTTGTCTGGCTTTATTCCAGACTTGGAAGAGTTGCTAGCGAGCTCCAATCATCAAGCTGGCTACCTCGATCAAATTTCCCGATTCGATCACCCTTTCTTCCATATCGGACATAAAGAAGCGATGGCAATGGAACCGTATCAGCGACTTTTTCTGGAGACCGCCTATCATGCAATCGAGGACGCAGGATACGGGGGAGCCAAACTGAAACATTCCAATACGGGAGTATTTGTGGGACTGGAGACCGCCTATCAATCCCATTATCGTTCCCTGTTGCAAAACGAGGATATTTCTTCGCTCGTCGGTTCCTTGGTAGGACTTTTGGCCAATCGAATCTCTTATTTTCTAGACTTACGCGGGCCTGCTTTCGTTCTCAATACGGCATGCTCATCGGGCCTTGTGGCCTTACACCAGGCATGCACGGCATTGGCGAATAAGGAATGCGAAATGGCGCTGGTCGGTGGCGTGAATATGATGGTGATTCCACAGGTTACCGGGAAGCTGAATGATTTGGAGACTTCTGATGGTAGAGTGAAGGCGTTTGACAAAAATGCGGACGGAACGATTTGGAGTGAGGGAATGACGGCTCTGATGCTCAAACCGTTAGGGAGGGCAATGGAGGATCGTGACCCGATCTATGCGGTGATCAAGGGAAGCGGTGTCAATGCAGATGGCGCTTCCAACGGATTAACTGCTCCCAATCCAGAAGCCGAGACCCAATTGTTTATCCGTACGTGGGAAAAAGCGAAAATTGATCCGTTGTCCATCTCCTATGTTGAAGCGCATGGTACAGGTACTTTATTGGGGGATTCCATTGAATTGCAGGCGATCAACGATGCTTTTCGAAAATATACGTCGGAAACGCACGTTTGCGGGATTGGGTCTGTCAAGACAAACATTGGACATACCGTTGCGGCATCAGGGTTAGCGTCGCTGATAAAGGTCGTGCTTGCTCTCAAACATAAGAAAATCCCTGCTACCCTGCATTATCAGTCTCCGAATCCTTTTGTCGATCCCGAAAACTCGGCAGTCGAGATCGTTACCGAGCTGAGAGACTGGAAGCGGGAGGATAGCTTGCTGCGAGCGGGTGTCAACTCTTTTGGTTTCAGTGGTACTAATTGCCACGTCATTCTAGAAGAGGCTCCCGAACTAGACCGGGCAGAGACGGAGCTTTTGCCGCCTTTTCATCTCTTAACGATTTCAGCCAATAGCCTAAACTCACTCGATGCGTTGATTAAAGCCTACAATTCCTATCTGCAAGCACATGAATCCATTGATCTTGAAGACCTTTGCTACACAGCGAACACTGGCAGAGGCCAATATGAGAACAGACTCGCGCTGGTGTTCAGTTCAAGAGACGAACTGATTCAGCAATTGCTACAAGTAGATTTATCGAGACAAGACTTGGCGAAGGAAAAGGGAATCTATATTCACGTAGGCGCAAAAGTCAACCGTGACGTCAGCTCTCGTACAAACCTTTCTGCTATTGGAGACTTAACTGAGATTGGAAGAGAGAATTTCCAGACAAGAGCATCGCTTGCAAGGCTGGCAGAGCAATACGTTCACGGAATGTCGATCCCTTGGGAGATCCTGTACCGTGAGCAGCGGCAAAAGCTGAACTTGCCTGTTTATCCATTTGATCCAATCAAAGTCTGGCCGGTAGTGGATAAGAAAGCGAGTGTCGGCTTACCGTTAGAATCAGGCAAAGCGGATACGAACGAAGCGTTATCGGCAGGAGATCATGCCCTCTATCACAGCATTCAGTGGCTGCCAATGGCCCCATTGTCTTCACAAGCGGAAAAGAAGGAAAATGTGCTGGTCATTACGGATTCTACCGATTGGGGTAACGATTTAGCCGAGATCATCGCTTCGCAGAGTATGCATATGGTGCATGCCCGATTGACGACAGCCTACAGCAGGGTGAACGCCTCACAGTATGGTCTTACCGTTACCGAAGTGGATTTTGACCAGCTTATCCGTGATACAGGCCAGCTAGCACTGAGCAAAGTCGTCTTTGCCGCCGGGAATGCACCCGTCTCCGAAAGTGCTGGGGACAGCCTGCATGCGTTGTTTTATCTGACAAAGGCACTGGTGAAAAATCAATCTAACCCCCTTGAGATTGTACTGGTAGGAAAAAACGCCCAGCGGGTTCTGCCCGTCGATCAAGCAGTCCATCCGCATTTTGCAGCCCTATTCGGATTGGGAAAAGTCATTCGGGAAGAGTATAGCGGGCTTCATTGCAAGTGTATCGACTTTGATGAGGGAACACTTGTCAGCGATGTCGTGTCAGAAGCACTAGGAAATGCCGAGCATTATCAAATCGCGCTTCGTTCGGGAGACAGATACCATCCCCAACTCACGCCATTGGACTTGCCGGCAGTTGATGAAGGTGGCATTCGCTTCAAGGATCAAGGGGTGTATGTCATTACAGGTGGCACCGGGGGAATTGGTCTGGAGCTTGCAAAGAATATTGCTCTGCAATACAAAGTAAAGCTGATCCTACTCAGCCGTACAAAATTACCCCAGCGCGCATCGTGGGACGAGTTCAGCCAGCAAGATCAAGTAGGAAGTCTACTTCACCATCTGAAAAGCTTGGAGAGCAATGGTTCTGAGGTATATACATACAGCGCTGATGTAGCCAACCTGGACGAAATTGCCCCGGTCATCCGCGACATTTATCGTATCCATGGCAAAATTGACGGCATCATCCATGCAGCAGGCTTACCGGGAAGCGGCATGCTGATTGAAAAGGATGGAACAGCTTTTTCTGCTGGGGTCTCGGCCAAAATCAGCGGTACTCAAAATCTATATATGCTAACCCTCGAGAATCCGCCCGATTTTCTCGTTTTGTTCTCTTCGATCGCATCTGTGGTCGGAGGAATTTACTTAGGGGATTATGTGGCGGCTAATTCCTACTTGGATGCTTTTTCAGGGATATCGAGCTCGCCTACACGGATCATGACCATCAATTGGACAACCTGGATGAATACTGGTATGGCGAAAAATGCAGGTACCAACCTCGATGTTGCTTTTCGCTCCCTCACATCTCGTCGAGCCATCAAGGCATTCGAGCAGGTCATCCAAAAAAATCTGTCCAACGTCGTGGTTGGGGAAATCAACACGGACAATGACATGTTCTGGAACAATTCGCTGCCGATAGCATTAGCGCCTTCGATTCGAGAGAGAATCAAGTCGCCAGAAGTTGAAATAAAAGTACAGCTGACGGGAAGAACGAATGACGCTTATACCGATATCGAAAATCAGATTGCGCATATTTGGGGAAACATCTTCCGGCTGCCAACCATTGATATTCACGATCAGTTCTATGATTTAGGTGGCACCTCTATCATGGGCATCAAGATCGCCAACCGGATCAATGAAGAGTGCCAAGTAACCTTGACGGTTCAGGATGTGTTTACGTATTTGACCATTCCGGCATTGGCCGAGTTTGTGCAACAAAAGCAACAGGAAAAGAGCGGTGGGGGAGCTCAGCTAAGAAGGGAGGCCTCCATAGAAAAAAGCGTCATGCCGCTGTCGCATGCCCAAAGACGAATATGGTTTTTGCAAAAGATGAATCCCGATCTCGTTGCCTACAACTTACCCTTTATCCGCACCTACGACATGGCGATTGATGTTGCGCTTTTAGAGCGGGCTGTCTCGTACCTGGCTGCAAGGCACCTGTTATTGCGCACAAGATTTACACTCCAAGACGGAATTCCGGTTCAGGTTGCGCTACCTGAGTATCACCCTACTATCCAGGTTATTGACTTATCCGAACAGACGGATCAAGAGCTTTTACTGGAAAAAAACATCTATACCCAAAAAATGAAGCCGTTCGATTTAGAATCTCCTCCTTACCGCATCTATCTCTACCAGCTTGGCAAGGAGAGGTTTTGCCTCTACGTCAATTTCCACCATATTTTAACAGACGGCTGGAGCATTGATATTTTTTACCGGGAACTGTTCGGCATTTACCAATCGTTCTTGCATCAGCAACCCCCAAGACTGACCGAAGCGAAGCACGATTATTTTGATTGGATCATGGAACAAAAAGAATGGGAGAACAGCAAGGAGTTTGTCGAGCACGAAAATTACTGGCTAAGAGAGCTGGCCAAGCCATTGCCGACTTTGCATTTGCCCACTGACAAAAAACGACCGTCCGTCCAAACATACAACGGCAGCTATCATAAATTCGAGATTAGCGGGGAGCTTTATGAAAAGCTCAAAAAACACGTCGAGAATCAGCAGATTACGTATAACAATTTCTTACTAAGCGCTTACTTCCTGTTGTTGCACAAGCTGTCTCAGGACCAGGACATTATTGTCGGTGTGCCTACTGCTGGAAGAAATCAAAAGAAATGGGAAGAGGTAGTAGGGATCTTTATCAACACCTTGTGTATTCGTGTACAGTTTCATGAGATCTCCAGTTTTTCTCAGTTACAAAATACTGTGAAGCAAAAAATTTGGTCAGCGATCGACAAAGCACAATACCCATTTGATTTGCTAGTAGAAAAGGTAAATCCGGAGCGGGATTTATCCAGAAATCCCATCTACAATGTGCTGTTCCAATTCTTTGATAAATTGCATTTGGAAAATGACGGGATCAGTCAATTTGAATTGAGCTGCCTCGCAAAAGAAACCGATCAACGTATCGAGATTTCGTTTGAGTACAATTCGGACTTGTATTCTGAAAGCACAATCCGACAGTTTGCACACTTTTTCCTACATATTCTCGCACAAGTTGTGGAACGCCCTGAAATTTCCATTAAAGAGATTACTTTGCTGACAGATCCAGAGCAAGTCGAGCTGCTACACCATTTCCACGGCGGTCAAATAGACTGGCAAGATCTACTGCCGGTTCACAAGCAATTTGAAGTCCAGGCGCAAAAAACACCGAATGCCATCGCGTTAGTATTCGAAGACCAGCAAATGACGTATAAAACGTTAAACGAAAAGGCCAACCAGCTCGCTTGGCTACTGATGAACAAGGGTGTCGGTACCAATGTGCCAGTTGGTATTTTCGTGGACAGAGGCTTCCAGGCAGTGGTTGGCATCTTGGCGATTTTGAAAGCCGGAGGCGCTTATGTGCCACTCGACCCGAGTTATCCGGAAGAGAGAATCAGTTATATTCTCGCAAACAGTGGAGCCAAACTGTTGTTGTCAGAAAACAGCTTGATGGAAAAGCTTGGACGGACCGAACTGGACCAACAGATTGATATCATCAATCTGAGCACGACCATTGAGCGAAGTGCTGTGAAACAGACTTATCTTGTTGATTGGGAGCAGGAACTGTCCATCCTAAATCCACCGACTGAAAGCCATGAATCTGATTGGATGTATATCATGTACACCTCTGGCTCAACCGGCAAGCCAAAAGGCGTACTGGTTACCCATTCCAACGTTCATAATTTTCTTGCCTGGGGCATCGAGCAATTCCAATTGAAAACAGATGATGTCTTCATGCTGGTCACTTCTATCAGTTTTGATATATCAGTCTTTGAAATATTCGGCGCATTACTGAGTGGGGGTCGACTTTGCATCGTTTCCCAAGACAGTATGAAGGATATGGACCGATTACTCGCGTATATGGAGGCCAACCATGTTTCGATCTGGCATTCTGTCCCGAGCTTAATGGTGCAGCTTTCCACTTTTCTGACATACAACAAAGAACAGTACGATCATCTTTCCGTTTTTCATCGACTCAGATACTTGATGCTGGGTGGAGAAGCGTGGAGCTCTACATTGGCTAAACAGGTACAGGAACTTTTTCCGCGTGCTGAAATCCACAACATGTATGGTCCGACAGAGACGACGATCTGGATTTCCAGTTACAAGGTGAAGCCAGGAACGGACTCTCCATATGGTGCCGTACTTATTGGCAAACCGATCACCAATAATCAAATCTTCATCTTGGATCCATACGACAATCTTTGCCCACCTGGTGTGATCGGCGAAATCTACATAGCTGGTCTAAATGTGACAAAGGGCTACTTCCGGGATGAAGAAAAAACAAGACAAGCCTTTATCCCGCAAGCCAACGGCCAACTTTGCTACAAGACTGGCGATCTGGGTAGATACCTGCCAGATGGCAACATCGATTTTATAGGCAGAAGAGATCAGTTGGTAAAAGTAAGGGGTTATCGAATTGAGCTCGGTGAGATCGAGCTTGCACTCAAGGACATAGGGGCTCTGCAACAAATTGCCGTGACGACCGTAAAAGACGGCGAAACGAGCAAAATTGTTTGCTACTATACGGCTAAGAAGCCTCTACCGATGGGGCAGTTAAAGGAATACGCGAGAAAGAAACTGCCTGAATACATGATTCCCGCACAATTTTTCCATGTGGATCATTTTTTATTGACCCCGAACGGCAAGATGGACTGGAAATCAATGGCGCTGTATTGCCAAAATACGGATGTCAGCCCAGCTCCTTCGGAAGTTCGAGATGAAGTTGATAAAAAGCTGGTAGAGATATGGAGACAACTGCTTGGTTCCCCAAAAATCGGGATTCATGAAAACTTCTTTGATATTGGCGGAAATTCTTTACTAATCGTTCAATTACAAGAGATGATCAAAGCGGAACTATCACATGAGATGTCGATTGTGGACCTTTTCCAATATACGACGATTGAAAAGCTGGCGAACCACATCAACGAAAATACTGTAAACAGATCAAGCGTTGAAACTGGACAAAAAAGAGCAGAACTGCGGAAAAGACTAAGAACCATGCGAAGCTAACGATCATCTTTTGTGAAAGGAAAATCGGAATGGAAAATGATCATGTTCTGAGTTCGAAAATTGCCATCATCGGAATGGCCGGAAAATTTCCACGAGCAGAAAATATTCAGCAATACTGGAACAACTTGATCGACGGCGTGGAAGGAATTCAATTTTTCACAAAAGAGGAATTGCTGGAGTCGGGAGTAGACGCAGCACTGATCGATAGGCCAGATTATGTACGAGCTAGTGGCCGATTACAAGATATTGAATGGTTTGACGCAACCTTTTTCCAATATACACCGAGAGAAACCGAAATTATTGATCCTCAGCAACGCTTGTTCCTGGAATACGCATGGAATGCTATGGAAGATGCTGGGCACAGCCCATCACAATTCGATGGAGCGGTTGGCGTTTTCGCTGGGATCGGGGCCAATAAATATTTGACCCATGTGGTGAGTCGTACCGACTTGCTCCGCATTTTAGACCATCGACAAATCGAAGTGGCAAATGATAAGGATTTCTTGACTACACGGGTCTCTTACAAATTGAATTTGACGGGACCCAGTCTTTCCATTCAGACTGCTTGCTCTTCTTCGTTGGTAAGTGTGCACTTGGCCTGCCAAAGCTTGCTAAACGGGGAGTGCGATATGGCTTTAGCAGGAGGCGTATCCATTCAGTTTCTGAGCAAGCATGGCTACCTGTACAAGCAGGGAGGCATCGAGTCTCCGGATGGACACTGCCGCTGTTTCGATGAAAAAGCAGAAGGAACGGTATTCGGTGATGGCGTTGGTGTGATTGTGCTCAAAAGGCTGGAAGAAGCGATTCAAGACAAGGATCATATCTACGCAGTCATTAGCGGTTCAGCGATTAACAATGACGGGGCAGGAAAAGTGGGATATACCGCTCCTGGATTTGAAGGGCAAATTCAAGTGATTTCCGAAGCGATGGAAGTAGCGGGCGTGACCCCCCACGATATCGGTTATGTGGAAGCGCATGGCACAGGGACGAAGTTGGGGGATCGGGTAGAGATTGCCGCACTCAAGGAAGTTTTCAAAGATCGAGACCTGGACGATCCATGCTATATAGGGTCTGTCAAAGCGAATATTGGACATTTGAACACGGCTTCCGGCATCGCAGGCTTAATCAAGGCAGTTCTCGCTATCAAACACGAGACGATCCCGCCATTGCTTCATCTTCAAAATCCTAATCCGCAGCTCGAATTGGAAAGAAGTCCGTTTCAGTTGAATAAGAGCCCGGTGAGATGGAACGCGGTTATCAGGAAAAAAGTGGCAGGCGTCAGTTCTTTTGGGATCGGAGGGACAAATGCTCATGTGATTGTCGAAGAAGCTCCTGAGACTCGGTCCCAAGAAGAGAAGAAAGAGTGGAATTTACTTACGATTTCGGGGAAAACGAGTCAAGCCAGACAGCGAAACTACGAGAATATTTTGGCTTATCTCAAAGAAAATCCGGAAGCGGACGTATCTCAAGTAGCTTACACACTTCAGGCAGGCAGAGAGCACTTCGAGTTTCGCGGGATTGTGCTTTGCAATCATCTGGTGCAGAGGCCCAATACGATTGAGCTTCCGCTAGTTCTAACGGGGAAGGAAGAAGAACAGGAAGAAAAATCGGTCGTCTTCGTATTTTCCGCTCAAGGGACCGAGTATGTTAAAATGGCTCGTGACTTGTATCAACTGATCCCCTTCTTTCGGGAAACGATGGATCGAGGCTTTCGACTGGTCGAGCGACTGTTTCATCTAGATATAAAAAAGAAGATGTACCCGGATCATCATAATCGGGATCAAGCGGAAATGATTCAGCATGATCCACTCAATGGAACAATTGCGCTATTCCTTCTTGAATACGCATTAGCGCAATTATGGCGGCATTGGGGAGTGGTACCAAAAGCAATGGCAGGGGATTGGCTAGGAGAATACGTGAGTGCGTGTCTGGCAAGCGTCTTTGCTTGGGAAGACGCTTTGAAGCTGTTATTTTTCCGAGGGGATATTCACGAAGAAATGGTCCTACGCAAACCGACCATCCCGTTTCTGTCGAATAGAAGCAACACGTGGATAACCGAGGAACAAGCGACATCCCTCGACTATTGGCGAGAGCTGATCAACTTCCCTGATCAATTGTCCGCAGGCTTGCCCACATTAGCCAAAGTGAGAAAGCCTGTCTTTTTAGAAATTGGTCCAGGGAAAAAACGCTGTGAATGGCTGGCCGAGCATGAACACTTCCAATCAGAGCCGTTACTGCATTCCTTTCTTGCTGAAAAAGATAGCGAAAGCGCCTATAAAACGATGCTTAACTCATTAGGGCGGCTGTGGCTGTATAAAACAAACGTCAACTGGAAAAATTTCCATACGTCACAGCACCCAAGACGGCTCTCTTTGCCAACCTACTCCTTTGATAAACAATACTATTGGATTGACAGCGCCTTCGATTCCCATGTGGATACGCTTCATCAGGAAAAGCACCGTCCCCCATCCACGCTCTTGATAAAACAAGGGGACCAATTCGTCCAGCATGACGATGCCAGTTATACGCTGAATGCTTTCCAAATGCAACAACTGGAAAACCTATTGGCTAGCTTTTCTCCTGACCCTTCACTCGTTAAATTGGCACCACCCGCAACTGATTATCGAAAAGAGCAGCAGCCGCGCGAACAAAAGTATGAAGACATTGCCTCTGTGTTGTGCAAAATTTTGGAGGAGCTACTAGGGAAAAGCCCGATAGGCATCCAAGATGACTTTTTTGATTTGGGAGGTGATTCGGTGACAGCCATCCAATTTGCTTCCCGTGTCAAAGAACTCCAGATCGAGATTTCCTCTGAATTGCTCTTTGATTACCCGACCATGGAGGAATTGGCGAAGCAGATTCGCATGGAACGCGATAACCCTTCGTCCCCGAAGGTGATGCCGACAGAAGTCCCGGGCATTCAGTATTACTATGTGGACAAAGCTGATCAGGAAATTTTGATGAACGTAGTAGAGGCGACAGAAGTTGAAAGCGTCTATCCGCTTTCCTTCATGCAACTATTGGTCTTAAACCACAATATTATCCATGCACGACAAGGCACCGTCAATTTGCTGTCCTTTCCGATCGCAGAAGAGCTTCGTCTTGATCTTTTCGAGATGGCATGGCAAAAAGTGATCAACCGTCATTCTTTGTTGCGAACAGGTTTTATATGGAGAAGGATTTCGCATCCAGTTCAATTTGTCAAAAGGCATGTAGACGTATCGATAGACGTGCTGGATTGGACGGAGCTTTCCGAGGAGGACCAAAAGCTTGCTTTGACGGAATTCATTGCGATGGAACGACAAAAGAGCTTTAGCGTGGATGCGGTTCCGCAAATGCGTTTTCATCTCATCCAATACGGCAAGGCCGCCTATCAATTTGTATGGTCCTACCAAAATTCTCTTTTTGATGGATGGAGCATGAATATCATTCTGCAAGAAGTATGGGGAAACTATCATCTAGGCGAATCTCTTATCAGCCAACCAGATAGGCCCGCGACTCCGTTCCTGGAATATGTCAAATGGCAAAAAACAAAAGATGATCACGAAGCCAAACAATTTTGGACAGAGGAGCTACAACAGTTCCGTTATCAGGATCAACTTGTGCAGGCTCCCACGAGCAGTCAGAGTACCTTTGTCAGTGCTGTGAAAAGTGTTGATCTTGCACAGGACGAGGTCTATACTGTAAGAGAATTTACCAGAAAAAACCAAATAACGATAAATACGGTAGTCCTAGGAGCATGGGGTTTGGCGCAAGCGCGGCTGTTGGAAAAGCATGATGTGATGATCGGAATGATTACATCGGGAAGAGTACCGGAAATCGATCAAATGGACAAAATGGTCGGATTGTTTACAAATAGCTTGCCAGTCCGGTTGATCTACGACGAGGCAGACCACATCAGAGAGTGGTTTGTGGCATTGCAAAAAAAGCTGGTGAAAATCAGACGGTACGAGCACATTACTTTGCAGCAAATCACCTATTGGTCGCAGATTCCGCTTGATTTTTTACAGACGGTGATCAATACACGAAGCTTGGTTTATACCCAATCTCCTTTTCAGACGAACCAGGCTTCCGAACTTGGGGAGCAAAAGCATTTGCAGGGTGACAGTGTCGGTCAGCTTCACCTTCCGCTGCGTATTTTTGTTAACCCGGGAGAGGAACACTTAACGATCCGAGCGGAATACGACAGTAACCAATTTGCCCACGATGTTATCACGCAACTCCTGCAGGAGGTAAAGCGTCTGGTAGTTACCATCCCAAAAGCTGATGCGATGCAAGATTTGTGGATACCGTCAAAAAATCAATTTTATTAGGGCACATGCCTGGCGGGAGACTGATCAACGATATGAAGATTGCCATTGTAAATGGACCGAATATGAATCTGATCGGGATGCGGGAAACACAATTTTATGGGACAGTCACGTGGAAGCAAATCGAAGACAGGCTACGTGAGCTGGCTGCCGAATTGCAAATCGATGTCCTCTTTTTTCAATCCAACCATGAAGGTGAAATTATAGACTTTATTCAGCAGCATCTACACAACCTTGATGGCGTGGTCTTGAATCCAGCGGGCTATTCCAAAACCGGATACTCCATACTGGATGCTTTGACATCCATCGGTATTCCCTATATTGAGGTGCATATGTCCAACATTTTTGAAAGAGGCGGTTGGCATGCGGAATCGATTTTTTTCGAAAACGCCATAGGACATGTGATCGGCTTGAAGGCCAACGTTTATGAGTTGGGCTTGCGAGGCATCAGCCAGTACGTACAGGAAAAACAAACATAGAACAGCAGGAAGGAATGGGGAACTGGTGCAAATTGAAGTCTACAACGCAAAGCTTCACAACTTAAAAAACATTACAACAACGATTCCCAAACATAAGTTCATCGTAGTCACAGGCGTTAGCGGTTCGGGAAAATCAAGTTTTATTTTCGACACGTTGCATCATGAAGGGCAGCGAATTTATTTGGAGGCGCTGGGCATTGCGCATGATGTCTTGCACTATGATTCTTTTGACATGATTCAAGGGCTAAGCCCCACGATTGCCGTGCAACAGAGGACCGTGAGCAATCTGAATCCGCGATCGGTTGTAGGCTCAGTCACGCGTATTCTTAACTTGCTGGCTATCATTTATGCCCAAGAGGGACAACGAGCGGGCGAAGTCGCAGATCCGCAAAAACCAAGTGAATATGTACCGGGCATCTTTATGTTTAACTCCCCCCATGGTTCCTGCCCAGCATGCGGGGGGAGAGGATACGTTTCGGAGGTAAACATCGAAAAGATTTTGCCGCCTGTCAATGAAACGATTGAACGCTGGCATCAGTTCGCCTACCAATTTCCTCAACCAAAAAAAGAGGAAAAGGAGTACATTTCCAAAAGGCTGGAAAATTTCACGAAACACTTTGGGTTGAGCCCGGATACTCTTTTTATAGAATTATCACATGAAGCCAAGGAAACGTTCTTGCATTATCGGCCAAAGCGAACGCAAAGCAAGGGTCACCTGATCTTTTATGGGGTCAGTGTAGTTATTGAGGAAAAGTTGAAAAAGATCAACACGCAGCAAATAGCAGATCTCCAGACAACACGACCGTGCACCCGGTGCGCGGGGTTTCGGTTAGGAAAGCAAGCACTCTCTATCACCATCGATAACAAGCATATCGGCCAGCTTTGCCAAATGAATGTTGGGGAGTTGACGACATTTTTCCAGCATTATCTGGCAGCGAGGCCACATACCCCCTTTATTACCCATTTGATCAATGAGATCCTCCGTAAACTGAATTGTCTCGAGACAGTAGGCTTGTCCTATTTGAACCTGTACCGAGAAATCCCCACACTGAGCGGAGGGGAGACCCAGAGACTTCACATTATGTCTCATTTATCAGCAAAGGTCGATTCAATCATCTATATTTTTGATGAGCCGACGGCTGGCTTGCACGAAAAGGAAAAAGAAAAGATTATCGAAAGCTTTCATCGATTAAAGCAACAGGGAAATACGGTTATTGTCGTAGAGCATGACGAAAGCGTGATCAAGCATGCCGACTACATTATGGACTTTGGTCCTTTGGCCGGACAACTAGGCGGTTCGATTGTTTATCAAGGAAACTACTCCGACTTTCTTAATTCGACTAATTCGATAACGGCTCAGTATTTGCGCCAGAAAAAGCATCCTCGTAAAGAATATACAAGCCGTGTGGATACACCCGCCTCTACATTGTCCATCAAGAATGCGCGCACGAATAATCTGAAAGACATCGACGTCGCTATTCCGTTACATGCCATCGTGGGTGTAAGTGGCTTATCAGGTAGTGGCAAAAGCTCCTTGGTTATTGATACGCTCATTCCCAAACTTCAGGCATCCTTGAAAGCAAAAGCGACCAAACAAAAGCGAGTAATGGAAGATGAAGCGGAGCACGAACCCGATTTCGTCCATACGCATGCCGATGCCAAATTGGAAGGCGCCGAAAATATTGATGGATGCATTGTGGTCACACAAAAGCTGGCACGACGTCATGAGAATTCTTGTGTAGCAACGTTCTTAGGTGTGTGGGATCATATTCGGCATATTTTTTCCACACAGGAGGAGGCAATCGCCCTTCAGTTCACGCGCAGCTCTTTTTCATTTAACTCGACAGGCTCATGCACAGTTTGCAATGGTCACGGCTACATAAAAAGATCGCTGGGTCAACTTGTGTTTAGCGACCAATGTCCAGCTTGCCAAGGGAAAAGATTCAAGCCTGAAGTGATGAAGGTACGGTACAAAGAACGCACGATTTCCGACATATTAGAGATGTCTATCTCTGAAGCGCACGAATTTTTCCGCGACCACGCTAAAATTAGCAAGATGCTGGGCACGATTGAAGAGCTGGGTATGGGATATATCCTCATTGGGCAGAGCCTCACTACGTTAAGCGGGGGAGAAGCACAGCGATTAAAATTGGCTAGAGAGCTGGGAAAAGGCAGCAAGGGAAGCTACCTATACATTTTGGATGAACCGACTGTTGGACTCAGTTATTATGACACCGAAAAGTTACTGGTCATTTTGGGCAAATTGGTAGAGAACGGGCATTCAGTCTTGCTTATTGAGCACGATCCTTACGTACTCGCTTATTGCGACTATCTCATAGAACTTGGCCCCGGTGCAGGAAACAAAGGGGGAGAGGTGATCGCGAAAGGATCGCCTGAGGAGATCAAACAGCTAACTTGCTCCATGATCGGTCCTTTTTTGGAATAGAAAGAAAAGTTTTTTCGTGTAGGTTTGGCGATCCCTATTCGATACGAAAAGAGGAGATGCTTGTGGAGAGTGTAATTCTGCCAGTTGTGCAACCGCCCATTTTCGGCTATCAATTTTTTGCCTTTCCTCTGTGTATTGTATTAAAGGACGAAAGAAGCCTGCCTTGGTTATATAGCAATTTCATCCAGGTTTGCTTCGACAAGCGCCCGAATCCACCTGTCCCGTTTACTTTTTACATCCATGACTACAAGTTGAATCCATGGCTTCACGTTGAACATTTTGAGAGAGGCACGATGAGCATCGTCCAAAGGAATATCGTTGATTTTGTTCGCGATTGTCTTTTGGACGGCTACTATGTTTACCTCAATGTGGATGAGTATTACATCCCAGAGCGCAAAGTCTATCAAAAAAGTAATCTCTCTCACGATGTACTCATACATGGGGTCGATCTTCAGGAGAATACCTTTCAATTGCTTGGTTTTACGGATAAAGAGACGTTTGCTTCGACGAGTGTGTCCTTCCGAAACTTTGAGCTGGCTTACGACAGCATTGACCAGATTGATCACCAGACGGTTTGCAATCGTATTTATTTGTATAAATACAAGGAATCGGGAGAGTATGATTTTGATCTGACATTGGTTCAGGAAACGCTAGAAGAGTATCTGAATTCAAAAAATACCTCAACACGATTTCGCATGATTTCCAAGCCTTGGAACCATTGTGCCTACGGCTTGGAAACATATCAGTGCCTGCAAGACTATTACCAGCGCCTGCTCGAGGGAAAGACCCATTTTGATGTTCGTCACGTTCACACCTTGTGGGAGCACAAAAGATTGATGGTGTCCCGCCTTAAATATATGGAGGAGAACACTAGCTACCTGAATTCGTCCCATCAGATTTATGAGGCGTATTCAGAAATAGAGCGTAAAGCGCGAAACGCGCGCAATCTTATGCTGAAATTTTATATGCAGCAGGAAGAAGAAACCCTTCATAAAATCATGAGATACCTTGATGAAATAGCCGCTCAGGAAGCAATGGTGATGGAAAAGCTTTTGACGTTGTTGCGCAGACACGAACCGAAGTTGCTTTAAACCTTCGCGTTTCTTCAAACTTTTTATAAAGGAGGATACTTGTATGGTAACCAAAAACGAAATCGAAGAAAAATTGGTGAGTATTTACATGAAACAGATGCAAGAGCTTCAAATTAGTCCGGATAACTTGCAACAAAGCGGGATTGATTTCTCGTCCCAAGAAATCCGCTTACAAGATGTCGGAATTAACTCGCTTGGATTTATTCGACTGGTGGTTGCGGTTGAAAATGAATTTGGATTTCAGTTTGAAGATGACATGCTGAATGTCGAACTTTTTCAAACAATCCAAGAATTGATTACTTATATAGAGGGGAAAGTAAAGCAGGTGTCTATTTAATTTGAAAGGTGGGAATGTATATGAAGTTTTATGCAGATTTACCGATGTGGCTTCATTATAATGACAAGAATCAACTCCACCTCATTCACGAATCCGCAAAATTATTAGAGGAGAATGGGTTTGCAGGGTCCCTGCTTTTTTATCAACATACTACGCTTGATCCATGGATCGTTGCCACTGGCACCTTACAAGCCACAAACAATCATCTGCCGATCATCGCATTGCAGCCAAATACAATTCCTCCGTTCACCGCAGCCAAAATGATACATTCGCTAGTCCACTTGTACGGGCGCAAAGTAGCCCTAAATTTAATACCTGGTCAATCGCCATCCGAGCTTAGCCAAGTCAATGATACTGTACCGGCCGAGGAACGCTTCGATCGCTTAGTGGAATACATAGAGATATTGCGGTCATTACTTCAGTCAAATGACCCTTTAACATACAGAGGCAAATACTACACGTACAATGAGTTGCAAGTCTTTGCGCAAGTGGATGAAGATTTGAGACCGATTATTTTTATGCCAGGGGCCTCCTCCTTATTCCAAAAAGCTGCCCTCCAGTCGGTTGATGTAGCTATTCAATTAGCAAGTCCCATCTCTCAGCTTGTCAACAGCTTTGACATTCTTTATGACTCGCATCTGGAATTATGTTGTCGACTTGGCATTATCGCACGTCCAACGTCTCAGGAAGCCATCGAAGTGGCAAAAGAGGAAGTCCCCATGCGATTTATGCAAATTGTGAAGAAGCAGGGAAGAGCGTCAGGATTTTATACAGAAGAAGAAGAGCGTATCTATTTTCCTACCGAACAAGGCAAGGCTTTTCGCGGGCCATTATTGGTTGGCTCCTACGATGAGGTGGCAAGTTATTTTCGTAGGTACAAGGACCTCGGGATTAAACATATCATTTTTAGTTGCATTCGTTCGGTTGAAGATTTGCAGCACGTGAAAGAGGTATTAAATCGAGCAGAGATGGTCAAGATGAACTAGCCTACAAAACGGCAATAGAAACGGGATTCCATCGTAGATATACCATGAAGAAGAGGGATTTCGCTTCTCATGGTTTAGGAACGATACGCCAATTTGCTACCACAAAGAAGATACAAGAGAAAATGACATCGTGGTATTCTCCGAGTTCAGCGTTCCATCCCTTCCACAAAAATTTCAAGTCAGAAAAAAGTGATTTTTAACCAAGGTTGTTACCACACGTTCAATAATCTTCCGCTTCCAGTCGTATTATTAAGAAATAAACTAGCGTCCTTTCATGTGCACCAATAACCCTCACGACATTCGACAGATTATCTATATGCTGAAAATCAGAGATCCTTTAAAAGGGTGGGAACTTACCCCTATTTACGAGCAGCCTCAAAAAGAAGTAGCGAGAATCCTCAGAGAAGGCTCCATTTTCTTAAGCATCGTAACGCAAGAAGGGCTTGCCTGCGCCTGAAGCTATGGCGTGTGGCTGTATCATGATTGGGTACAATGGCTTGGCTGGTAGAGAGTATTTTCAACCAGATTTTAGTTACACCATATCGAATGGGGATGTTTTGCAGTTCGCACTTGTAGTCGAACGGGCTATCGAGCAGTTTAATAAATTCAACGATATTTTTATGGAAAAGTCAATCAATGCTAGCAACTATATTCAAAAGAACTACTCACTCGATATAGAAGAAAAGAGTATAGTAGAAGCTTGGAATCAGATTATTTCATTAAATAGCGTACATGATTTGTATGCACATTCGTACTCACATCCTTCATCCCCATTTCAATAATGTTGCTATTATGAGAGAAATGGAAACAGTCCGTCAATTGCATTGACAAGGGTGGAAGCGTGGGGTAGTATATTTGTAAGCTTTCCAGATAAAAGAAATTTTGTTATTTTGAGATAGATAAGATGCGCGGAGATTTTAGAAAGGTAATTTTATTCGGTAAAGTTATCTTTCTAAAATTTGTTTGTCATGAAACCTTTCCTGCCAGAAGGAATGCATGGGAAAGTTTTTTTATCCTCCTTAATAACAACCTGATGCATTTTATTGAAGCTTAGGCACATTAGAATAAGTCAGGGGTCATACGACATGGAGTAGTGTATACGCCTTCGATACACGAAATGGCGAAGCTATGCCCTTCAAGACGTTTTACTATTACGAGTGGTTTGAATAAAGGGGAAAACGCAGTGGAAAACAATAACAGCTCTGATTACATGAAGTTATTTTGCTTGCCCTACGCAGGTGGTTCGGCCACTGTTTTTAGTAAGTGGAGACGTGAGCTGGACCCAAGAATTGAGCTGCTTCCGGTAGAGTTGGCGGGGAGAGGAAGGCGTTTTAAAGAACCGTTTTACCCTTCTTTGCCCGACGGTGTAAAAGACGTTTCCTCCTACATAATGGAGCAGATTGGAGACAGCGAGTATTCGTTGTTTGGGCACAGTATGGGGTCTCTTTACATCTGTGAGATTATGAAACAAATCCGAAAAAATGGCTGGAGAAAGCCGCGGCATCTATTTTTATCTGGCATGTATCCTCCACATATTCGGGACAAAAAAAAGATCCATCATTTGCCGGATGAAGAATTCATACAGGAAATCATACAGCTTGGCGGTACCCCCAAAGAAGTAGCAGAGAACAAAGAGCTTATGGAAATTTTCACTCCCGTCCTGAGGGGTGATTATAAAAATGTAGAAGAGTATTTTTTGGTGGCAGATCAAGAAACGTGGGATATCGATATGACTGTCCTGACGGGAGATGATGATAACCTCGTAACATTGGATGATATTAACCAGTGGAGAAAATATACGAGCCAATCATGTACGATCGTGACTCTTCAGGGTGGACACTTCTTTATCAATGAGGAAGAAGAAAAGGTTATCGATATTATTAATAAAACGCTAATTGCATAAGACGTGCGTTGTAAGTAGCTAACCCTTGCCAATAATTGGTGGAGAGTTAGCTTTTTTCTGCTGTATACAAATTTGAAAAGGGAAATGGGAGTTTATCATGGGGTATAAATATGACGATCAGACGTATACAGGGTTAGAGATTGCTGTCATTGGCATGGATTGTAAATTTCCAAAAGCCGAGGATGTCCACCAATTTTGGGACAATCTCAAGAATGGAGTCGAAGGGGTATCTTTCTTTTCAGATGAGGAAATGATTCAATCCGGAATCGATCCAGCTCTATGCAACGATCCGAATTATGTGAAAGCAAAAGGGTATCTGGAAGGGATAGACTATTTTGATTCTACCTTCTTTGATTATACTCCCCGTGAAGCAACCGTACTGGACCCGCAAATTAGAGTTTTTCACGAAGTGGTAATGAACGCCTTGGAAAATGCGGGCTATAATCCTGAAACGTACAAGGGACAAATCGGTCTGTACGCAGGAAGTACCGAAAATGTGAATTGGCTGCTGAGACAGTTGCTGGTTGATGAGAACCCCACTTTCAATTTAAGCTTTCGCGAGTATTTATGTACGTCCATTTCCTACAAATTAAAGTTGAAGGGTCCAAGCGTCTCCGTACTAAGCGCATGCTCAACGTCATTGGTTGCGGTTCATCTCGCCAGCCAGGCATTATTAAACGGCGAATGCAGCATAGCGATTGCGGGCGGCGTACACATTTCCCTTCCGTCCAAAAAAGGCTATTACTATTCCGATGATCTCATTTACTCGCCCGATGGTCATTGTCGGGCGTTTGATGTCTCTTCGACAGGAACGCTCGTTAGTGACGGAGCAGGAGTCGTCGTCTTGAAAACATTGCAGGACGCGATAAAAGACCAGGACCATATTTATGCCATTATAAAAGGATCGGCGATCAATAACGACGGGCATCGGAAAGCGGGTTTTTCCGCGCCTAGTATTCAGGGACAAAAAGAAGTCATCGAGGCAGCTCTCCATATGGCGGAGGTAGATGCTGAATCAATCACGATGCTGGAAGCCCACGGGACAGGGACCAAGATCGGTGATGCCATCGAAGTGGAAGCTCTCAAAAGGGCGTATCAAACGAATAAAAGAGCATACTGCGCCATCGGTTCGGTTAAATCAAGTATTGGGCATCTGAATGAAGCGGCTGGTATTGCAGGCTTGATCAAAACGATTCTTTCGTTGGCAAACAGGCAAATTCCGCCGTCTCTTCATGTTTTGAACCCGAATCCCAAAATAGAGTTTGAGAATACTCCTTTTTTTGTTAATCATTCTTTGAAGGATTGGCATACGACAGATCATCCTCGACGAGCAGCAGTCAGCTCCTTTGGAATTGGCGGAACAAATGCACATGTAATCCTTGAGGAAGCGCCAATGCTTGAAAAGCAAGCGGCCACGGATGAACCTCAATTGTTTGTCTTTTCTGCCAAAACAGAAACCGCTTTGCAGCAGCAGATCAACCGCTTCAAAAATCACTTGAAACAACAGCCTGATATTGACCTGCGCGATGCGGCTTATACGCTTCAGGTAGGGAGAATGGCTTTGTCAAATCGCTTTTATTTGATAGCCGAAAGCTTCCAGGAGCTTTTCCATCAGTTAGATACGAAAAATCTTTGGGTCAGAACACCGGAAAAAGGGGGAAAATCTATCCTCTACCTCATACCGGAAATTTCCGGAGATCTACAAAGCGTTCAATTGGCCCTCTCGTTATACCAAAAGCATCGGCTGTTTCGAGAGGAAGTCACGCAATGCCTCAACAAAATAGGTACGAACAGTAAGGTGGATTTACGCCAATTGTTCGATCCAGGTGAAAAAGGGAGTCTGCAACTTCAAGCGATTCATTTTCTTTTTGCTTATGCTTTTGCAAAAGTAATGTCTACTTACCATGAGCAACCCTTTGGCATACTTGGCTTCAAGAGTGGAAATTTGGTAGCTGCCACACTAGCCGAAGCCGTGGCTATCGAGCATTCGTTTGCGGCATTCATGGATAATGAGATCACAGCGATTACGGAAAACCAGATTCGCCAGCCTCGGATTCCCATGTTTTCTCCTGTAAATGGCGAAAAGCTTTCCGGAGAACAATTGAAGGACCGAGCTTTTTGGAGTACAGTACTGAATGCTTCGCTTTCCATACCAAAAGGGGTTTCCATTCTCTGCCAAACTCCGAAGATGGTGGTGGCTTTCCTAGGAAATAAGGAAAATGGAATTGGTAATCACACAGATTTGCCCATCCACGAGTGGATTTCTTTATGTACGAGCAGCATGGAAGACAGGCCCTCGGAAGCCTTTGTTTTGAAATGGATCGGGGAATTATGGAGTTCAGGAGTAAGCATCCATTGGGAAGCTTTACATAAAAAGGGTGCTAAAGGACGCATCCCTTTGCCTACTTATCCTTTTGAGCGAAATCGCTACTTTTTGGATGATGACCCGGTACAGATCGGGAAAACCTTCCTGCAACAGGTCAAGGAACAATCATTGGTCCAAAAGGGCGTATCGGATTGGTATTACGTGCCGACATGGAAAAGAGGTGCTCTTTCCAGTTTGCCTACTGGGAAAACGAAACAGCGATCAGCTATCATTTTCCATGATGTAGAACTGAATGCGACGATTTTGGAAGCGTGCAAACGGCATTATAAAGAGCCGTTTTTTGTAGCACGCGGGTGTCCTCCTGTCTCTGAGGCCGATAACGGTTATCTGTTAGGGGAAACGAGTAAAAGAGGCTTCAGCGATATTTTACAAGCATACTACAAGAAAACCAAAAACCAACCGGATGCGATCCTCTACTTTTCCCTTTTCCAGGATGATTTCATTGAAGAGGATCAGATGCAGGCCGAACGTTTACTGGAAGAAACTTATTATAGCTTCCTGCACCTCGTCCAAGCACTAGATGAAATCAAAGGATCTACGGCGATTCAACTCTCTGTGATTGCGAATCGTCTTTTTGACGTGCTTGGCGATGAAGAGATTAACCCTTGGAAAGCAACATTGCTGGGTTTAGTCCGTGGCATTCCATTGGAATTTCCTGATAGGAACTGCCAGTTGATTGATATTTCTGGCCAGGAGCAGCTAGTCGCCTCTGGAATGATCGAGACGCTTTTGTGCGAAATGGAAGGAAGTCAAGAGGACCTGTTTGCTTTGCGAGGAAAATCAAAATGGCTTCCTCTCTATGAGCGTACATCTTTGGAAACCCATTCAACCCTGAAGCTTATAGACGGGGGCACTTACCTGATTTCTGGGGGTACAGGTGGAATTGGATTGGAGTTGGCCGCTTATATCGCCAGTCACTGTAAGTCCAGTATTATTCTGCTTGGACGATCATTCTTTCCTGCGAAGGATGAGTGGGGAAAATGGCTCCGAGACCACGGAAATCAAGACCCCATCTCAGCCAAGATCAAACGGATTCAGGAGATCGAACGAAGCGGTGCACAAATTTACGTCTACCAGTCGGATGTTTCTGATTTCTCTAATCTTGCCTCGACTCTGTATCGTGCTCAGGAGGAAGTTGGCCCCGTTCAAGGTGTGGTTCATGCGGCAGGACTTCCGGGCAGCGGCCTTATCCAGCAGATAAGCAAGGAGACGATGCACCAGGTCATCATGTCCAAAACAATGGGATGCATCAACTTAAATCGACTTCTGTGGGAAAATAACTTGGACTTTTTCGTGCTGTGCTCGTCTATCAGTACGATATCCCCGATTATCGGGCAGTCTGATTATAATGCCGCCAATTCCTTTTTAGATGCGTATACCGAGTATTGTAACCGGGAAAGGAAGCAGGCAATCACCAATGTGAAATGGGATGTTTGGAAAAATGTGGGAATGGCGGTACAGTCTGGGTTATCGACCGCTCCTAGAAAAGAGCCTGAACATCCGCTCTTTGAATACCGTTTTCAGGCGGGTGACAAAGAACTGTTCTATTCAAAACTAAGTCTGCATCGTCACTGGGTCTTGCAGGATCATCGTACCAATGAACATGGAGTGCTATCAGGAACGACATTGCTTGAAATGGTTCGGGAAGCCGCTGATAACAGTATGCTGAAAAAGCCTTATCTCCTCCGACAAGTGCATTTCCACACGCCGATCACCGTGCGCGAGGAAGAGGTAAAAGAAGTCTTGCTCCTCTTCACTAAAAACAAGGAAAGCTATGACTTTATCATATACAGCCGTTTTCATCATGACGAGCATACGTGGATTCCTCATGTTACCGGCCTAATTGAAGCTACCCAGCAGTCTGCAAGCACGATGGATCTGGAAGCTTTGAAGGAAAGCTGTGGAGACAAGCATGTGCTGTTTACCGAAGCGGATCATCAAAAGCATGGAGGCTATCTGAATTTCGGGAAGAGATGGCGCAATATTCGCGAAGTCATGGCGGGGGTAGATGAAGGGGTAGCCATCATTGAACTGCCAGAAACGTATCAAGCCGATCTGGACGATTATCATTTGCATCCCGGTATGCTGGATACAGCGACAAGCTTTTTACTCGGTTTTCTCGATAAACAAAAGATGTTTATTCCCTTGTCCTACGAATCAATTGCCGTCTATCGCAAAATGCCGCGCCGCATATACAGCTACAGCAAATATTTGGACAGCCGTTTTCCGCAGGAGGACTTGGCGAGTTTCGATATTCAGATCATGGATGAGTTCGGAAATGTGATCATTGATATCCGCAACTATACCGTAATCGCGATATCCGAATCTGTTGCAGACCGGATCAGTGACGGAAAGAAGCAAAGCATACAGATTAATCTAGACAAATGGATGAACGCTGATGCTCACGAGGATGATTCCAGCCCAATCGGAATCTTGCCGGAAGAGGGGCGTGAAATATTTGGAAAAATACTGACGTCTAGTGTTTCCAACCTAATCATTTCCACGATCGACATCGAAACCCGTTTACGGAAAAGCCATGACAGCAGCGCTAATGGATGGAACGGATATGAACAGTCAGCAAGCAAAAAGATTCAGGCAAAACGACCACCATTGTCTGTAGAGTATGTTCCTCCCCAAACGGATATCGAAAAAGCGCTGTGTGCCATTTATGAAAACTATTTAGGAATGGCTCCTATTGGTATCGCAGATGACTTTTTTGAGCTGGGTGGAGATTCTCTCAAGGCAATACATGTTAGCACGAACATCAGAAAACAGTTTGATAGCAATATCACGTTGACGGATTTATTCCAGTATAAAACGATCAAAAACGTAGCTGAATTCATCAAAAACAATAACCAAGTCGGACAATATCAAATAGCACCCGTCGAGGTTCAACCACACTACAAGACATCGCTTGCACAAAGACGCATCTTTTTCTTACAGGGCCTTATGCCAGATACGGTGGGGTACAATGAATCGACTGCCGTTTTACTGGAAGGGCCGATTCATCTCAGAAAAATTGAAGAGATATTTGCCAAAATGATTGAGCGGCACGAAAGCTTACGCACTTCGTTTCAGGTACTGGAAGGTGAGATTGTCCAAATTGTACACCCCCGTATTGACTTCGAAGTGATTTGCTTGGAGTCCGATGAACATTCGGTTGAGCAAGATCTCGAGAAGTTTATTCAACCGTTCGATCTGGCGAGGGCGCCTCTTTTCCGGGTCGGATTAATCAAAATTGGAGAACAAAAGAGTGTTTTGGCAGTGGACATCCATCATATTATTTCGGATGGAACATCCATTAGCTTATTGGTGAAAGATTTTTCTGAATTGTACAGGAACGTTTCGCTTCCTCCATTGAACGTCCAGTATAAGGATTACGCGGAGTGGCAGCACGACTTTGCTCGGTCAACGGCTTATCGGGCACAAGAGGCCTATTGGTTGAATAAGTTGGGGGGAGCATTGCCTGTCCTGCAGCTGCCGACAGACTTCCCTCGCCCGGCATCCCTTAGCTTCCATGGTGATCGGATTAGTCTGGAGCTTGATCAACAATTGAGTGAGGGGATCAAGAAGTTTTCTCAGGAGAATCAGGTCACCTGGTTTATGACGATGTTGGCTGCCTATTATGCATGGCTGGCGAGACTCAGTGGGGACTCGGATATCCTGGTAGGAATTCCGCAAGCAGGACGAAACCATGATGAGCTGAAAGAGATCGTAGGCATGTTTGTCAATTCCCTTGTTCTGCGTAATAAGCCAGAGAGGGAGAAAAGCTTCCTTGAATTGCTTCACGAAGTAAAAGCGAGTTTATTGGAAGCGTTGGAAAATCAGGATTTTCAAATCGAACAAATATTTGATCAACTAGATTTTAAGCGTGACCCAAGCCGTACATTCTTATATGATACGATCTTCAATTACCAGAGCATGAAGAATCAGACGGAAAGTGAAGGAACGTATTACGAGAACATAAAGTTATCGGCCTACCCGGTCACGGTAAAAACAACAAAAGCGGATCTGAATATTCATTTATACGAAACTGCCGCAGGGATTTATCTGGAATGTTACTACAGGACGGACTTGTTCAAGCAGGAGACAGTCCAATACATGTTTACCGAGTACCGTAAATTGCTTGAGTGCATCATCCAAGAACCTAACCTGCAGATTGGCGACTTGCCAATATTGAAACAGAGCGAGGGCTTGCACAGGGAGAATGGTGTTGTGCCGCTTTGCAAGTACCAGCCCTTTTCTTTCAAGGAGTCTACTGCCGCTCTTGTAAAACGGTTTGAAGAGCAGGTTGCCACCTATCCGAATCATATCGCTGTCAAACATAACTTCGATACTTTGGAATATGGACAGCTCAATGCAAAAGTAAATCAGATTGCCCGAAAAATTTTAGAGCACTGCTCTCCAGAAAGCATACAAACACCAGTTGCCCTTTTATTTGGGAACACACTCGAAATGGTAGTTGCCTTGATGGGAGCGTTGAAGGCAGGGGTTCCGTTCGTACCGCTGGATCGAAGTGCTCCAATTGAGCGGTTGGCTTATATGATCGACGATGCGCAATCGAGCATTCTTTTGACCGATTCGGAAAACATAATCTTGGCTGGTGAAGTTGTAAGAAAGATAAACAAGGAAATCCAAACGATCAATTTGACGGACGGAACCAGTAACATTTCAGAAGAGAATTTGGATCTAAGCATAAAAGGCGAAGAAATTGCATTTATCCTCTATACTTCCGGTTCGACAGGAAGACCGAAGGGGGTCATGCAGAGCTATCAAAACGTCTATTACTATCTCTCACAGTTCACCCAGGTATTGAAGGTCCATCAGCGTGATCATATCGCATTGTTGACATCGTACAGTCACGCGATCGGCATCTTGGATATATTGGGAAGCTTGTTAAATGGGGCTACTTTGCATCTCTATGACATCAAGCTGGACGGTAGTATGACGCGATTCGCCAATTGGTTAAATCAGGAACGAATCACATTGTTCCACTCCGTTCCATCGGTGTTCCGCTTTTTTATGAAGAACCTGGATGACAGCATACGGCTTCCTCATATTCGCATGGTTTTATTAGGAGGAGAGGTCGTGTCCGGCACGGATTTTGAGTTGTACAAACAAAAACACGCGGATGACTGCTTGTTTGTCAATTTCCTGGGCTGTTCGGAATTGATGGTCATTTCGTTTTTCATCATGAACAAGGATATGGCAGTCCATCCTGCAAAAATTCCAGCCGGGTATGTCGTCGATGGCATAAATTTGCGCATTCTTAACGAAAACAACCAGGAAGTGAGTATTTACGAAGCCGGGCAACTCTACTATCAAAGCGAGTATCTCTCTCCTGGGTACTGGAACCGAGCAGAAGAAACAGAGAAGGCTTTTGCATACGATTTGCAAACAGGTAAGGGTCGATTGTACCGAAGCGGAGACTACGGCAGATTATTGCCAGATGGTTGCTTGGAATACAACGGCAGAAACGATTCCCAGTTGAAAATCAGAGGCTACAGGGTTGATTTGAATGAAGTAGAAAGTGTCATCGACGGATTGGATTGTATGGTAAAGAGTATTGTCAAATCAACCGAGGATGCGAACAACGAACCGGTCATCGTTTCTTACTACGTATTGAAGGAACACGTATCAGAGAAAGAGATCATCGGTATGGTGAAGGAATTATTACCGAGCTACCTTGTTCCGCAATATTGGATGGAATTGCAATCGTTTGCCATGGTCGGACCGAATAAAATCGACCGCAGTGCTTTGCCAGCCTTTAATGTCAACACGCCAAAGAGCTCCCGTATGGCTCCACCGCAAAATCGCATTGAAGAACTGCTCCTAAAAATATGGCAAGAAACATTAGGAAAAGAGCAGATCGGAGTAGACGATGGATTTTTTGAGGTTGGTGGTCACTCGTTGATGTTGATGCAAGTTCAAAACAATCTGGAGAAGGAACTGCAAACAACGATTGAGATGGCCGATTTGTTCAAATATCCAACCATACGTTCGTTGGCTTTGTTTTTACAAGACAAGCAGCAGAACAAAAATGATTATTTGCAGCAAAGCATGCAGCGGGGCGAGCTTAGAAAAAGCCTGCGCCAGCAACGGGGAAAACGGTAAAAGGCCATCGGGGAGACAGGAAATCGGGGCGCCTCGCGCTCCGGGTGACTCCTCCTGCTTTGGACATTTGAAGGGTAAAGGAGAAGGGTATGCAAAAAAGTGTCGTGTTTGACTTCGATGGAGTGATTATTGATTCGCTAGAAGTACAGCGTAAGGCATTCTTTGATAGCTTTCAGCTCGTTTCCAATGGTCCGCTTCCCTCTTTTGAGGAGTTTCTGGGGCACAGTGGGGATTCCATTCCCAACATTTTCAGTAAAATGAACCTGCCACTTAGCATGGTTGAACATTATCGGAGAATAGCCAGCTCCAATATCCACCTGATTGAGATTGTGGAGGGGATGGAGGAGATTTTACGCTTCATCCAAAACGAAGGATGGAAATGCGGATTATGTACGGGAAAAGATCGCAAGCGAACCATCCACATCCTGAAAGAATTCGAGCTGATTGATTATTTTGACACAGTAGTCTGTTCGGATGATGTAACCCATCCGAAGCCGCATCCGGAAAGCCTTCTGCTCGCCATTGAGCAACTGCACTCCAATGCTGATCACTCTGTATTTGTTGGAGACGGAAAAAACGATCTCATCTGTGCCAGAGAGGCGGAGGTCAAAAGCATTGCGGTCGCATGGGGCCATAATTCAGTAGAAGTACTCCAGCAAGAATCGCCTAGCTATTTTGCCTATAGCGTCGATGAACTCAGACATGCGTTGCAAACCCTTTTTCATCATCCAAGAGTTTCATTATGAAAAGCGGGAGTGATGTGAGTGATGGATGAAGATGTAATCCATTCAAAAATTGCCATCATTGGCATGGCCTGCCGTGTTCCCGATGCCGACACCCCTTTGGCTTTTTGGCGAAATATCGTCAACGGTGTGGAATCCATCAAGACGTTTACAGATGAGGAGTTAAGGGATGCAGGTATTCCGGTCAATCTCCTCAACGACCCTCAGTATGTAAAGAGGGGAGCTATCCTCAAAGATACAGAGTATTTCGATGCAGGCTTTTTCCGTTATTCCGAAAAGGATGCAGAGATTACCGACCCGCAGCACCGTGTTTTTCTCGAATGTGCCTGGGAGGCGCTAGAAGATGCTAGCTGTGTGCAGGACATAGAGCAGCAAGTGGTAGGAGTTTACGCCAGCTCTTGCATCAGCAGCTATTTTTTGCGTCTTTATTCAGATCCGGAACTTGTGCAAAGACTGGGGCACGTGCAAATCGGCATTGGCAATGAAAAAGATTTTTTGGCATCCAAAGTTTCGTTTAAATTGGGTTTGCGTGGGCCTTCCGTCAACGTGCAAACGGCATGCTCCTCCTCCTTGGTCGCAGTCCATTTAGCTAGTCAAAGTCTATTGAATGGCGAGTGTGATATTGCCTTGGCAGGGGGCGTGACGATCCGAAGTGAGCAAACAGGAGGGTATGTCTTCCAAAAAGAAGGCATGGTCTCCCCAGATGGTCATTGTCGTGTCTTTGATACAGATTCCGCAGGCACTGTTTTTGGAAATGGGATCGGGATTGTTGTTTTGAAGCGCTTGGCGGATGCTATTCGTGATCGCGACAACATACAGGCTGTCATCTGCGGTACTGCCGTCAATAATGACGGAGATGAAAAGATCGGGTATACTGCGCCGAGTCCAATCGGACAAGCGCAAGCCATTCATGAGGCGCTGACGGTTGCCAACGTCTCTCCACGAGAAATCAGTTACATTGAAACGCATGGAACCGGGACTGAACTGGGTGACGCAGTTGAAATAAAGGCACTTAAAGAAGTATTTCAAGCAGAAGCAACCCAGCCCCAATTTTGCGCCATCGGGTCTGTCAAACCCAATATCGGCCACTTGGATACCGCAGCAGGCATCATTGGCTTGATCAAAACGACTCTTGCCTTGAAGCATCAAGTGATTCCGCCTTGCATTAACCATGAGCAGCCGAATCCCAAGCTGTCATTCGAGCAAAGTCCGTTTTATGTGAACACAAAGCCTCGTTTATGGAAAGAAGTGAGCCATTCCCCAAAGGGAGGCGTTAGTTCTTTTGGAATAGGTGGGACAAATGCCCACGTAATTTTGGAAGAGGCTCCTTCCTTTCCTTCAGATGCTTCTTTTAGACAGCAGCATCTCTTATTGTTTTCAGCTAAAACGGAGAAGGCACTAGAGAATACTTGCAAGAAAATGGCGCAATTTTTCCGTGAGCATCCCCGACTTCCCCTTGCGGATGTGTCCTATTCATTGCAAACGGGGCGTGTTCATTTTCCTTATCGAAAAATGGTGGTTTGCTCTTCAGTCGCAGAAGCTGTTCACTCGCTTGAAACAGGAAGGGGCGACGTATCCAAAAGTGACAAAGAAGAGCTGCGTACTGGGCTTCTGTTTTCGCCGCAAAGTCAAGCGATTCTCAAAATTGGGTACGAGCTGTACCGGACTGAAAAGGGCTTTGCCCGTATCATTGACGGCTATCTCCATGCCTGGACAACATCAGGAACAGTTGATGTACCCAGCATCGAGAGCATCTTGAAGGGTAGTGGGCTTGATCATCATGAGGACAAGCTGGACTCTATGTATGTGGAAATGAGTCAGTTCATTTACCAAAGTGCATTGGCTGACTTTATGGTTTCTCTTGGATTCAAACCCCATGTGGCGATTGCGGAGGGGTCAGGCATATTATCCGCTGTCTATCATGCGAAGTTATTATCCATGAATGATCTGGTTAGAATCATTGTTCTAAAACACAAGTGGCTTCATTCTGCAAAGGAACAACAAAGCCGGATGGAAGAAGAACTCGCTTTTGTATTACGGACGATGAGCGTAGGGAGGATTGATCTGGAGGTTATATCCAGCGGCTCTCCCATCACGAGCGAGCTGATTCGTGACACAGATCTTTGGTTGCACAACATGCAAAAACTCTCTGTTACATCCTCAACGGAGAACTACCTCATGGAGAGGGACATTCACCTTCTAATTGAGATGGGGATGAAACATCGGGATTGGTCTGAATGCGAACCTCCACCTGTCATCCAATTGTTGCGTTCGCAAGAAATGACGGAATCGACAGAATGGTATTTTTATAACAGTCTAGGGGAGATATGGAAGCGAGGGGGCTCATTTCATTGGAAAGAACTGTATTCTGGCGAGAACAGAAACCGCCTGTCCCTCCCCACCTATGCCTTTGACAGAGACAAGTATTGGTTTGAGAAGAAAGATCGAGCGAAACAACAACATGCCATTCGCAAAAATGAGCTGGAGAATTGGTTGTATCGTCCCGTATGGAAACAGCACAACGGATCGGGCCGTACACGTATGGACGAACAGTCTGATTCCTATTTAATCTTTACTGATACTAGCGGAATAGGAGAAGGAGTTAAGCAAGCCCTGTTAGCAAAAGGAAAACGGGTGTGCACCGTAAAGGCTGGCCGTACATTTTCCAAGCTGGCCCCACATGAGTACGAGATTCATCCGGAAGAGACCGAGCAGTATCTCACGTTGTTACGAGAAGTTTTTCAACCGGGACAGGTCTGGAAAATCGTTCACATGTGGAGTCTTTTAGATGAGCCCTCGTTCTTTGAAAAGGATGTCTCCCAGCATGTAAAGACGCCTACTTTTTACAGCTTATTGCATATGGGCAAATCTTTTGGGATGCTTGATCCCCAGCAGCCGATTCAGTTATTTGTTATCGCATCTGCGTCTCAGTCCATTATTGGGAACGAAGCTTTGTCGCCGTATTACGCTACTGCCTTCGGAGCTGTCCAGGTTATTCCACAAGAATTTGGAAATGTCCATTCCGCATATTTGGAAATTTCGGCGGAAGAGTTCCAGAAGCAGAAACAGATCGGCATGAAATTGCTCGTTGAGGAGCTGGTCAAACAAGACCCGGAAAAAATGATGGCCATCCGTTACCGTCACAAATGGGTACGAACGTACGAACCCATTCGCTTTGATCTGCCCGTTGCTTCCGATCGTACAGCTACAGGGGTTCATCTGGTTTTAGGAGGTTTGGGCGGGATTGGCTTGACAGCAGCAAGCGCGCTGGCTCATCAGGGTCCAGCTACAATCATTTTGACTGGACGCTCACAGTTCCCTCGGGAAGAACAATGGCAGGAGTATCTGGCCAACTCTCCTGACAGCGATCCTACCCATCAGAAAATTCGCGAAGTCATGCAGCTGAAAGCACTGGGCGCACAGGTTCATCTGTATCAGGTAGATGTAAGCGATGAAGCACAAATGAAGGCCCTATTGGAAGAGATCGACGAGAGGTTTGAACGGATTGACGGTGTTATCTTCTCAGCGGGCAGAGTCGTAAGCGATTTCTTCCAGCACTCGATTGCCCATATCAATCGGAACATGTGTGAAGCAGAGTTTTCTGTGAAAATAAGAGGTATCCTCATTCTTGAAAAGCTCATTAGAGATAGAGAGATTGCGTATTGCATGGTGAACTCTTCGCTCTCTTCGATTCTCGGTGGGATTGGACTGGTTGCCTATACGGCGGCCAACCAATTCATGGATAGTTTTGTCCAAAAGATGAATCAAGAGCAGAGTCAAACCAGATGGATGTCCGTCGGCTGGGATGCTTGGAACTTCTCGGTTTCTGATTCAGGCAATCGTACAGCTGCGAGTGAACGCATGGAACAACTGATCACTCCCGCAGAAGGTAGACAAATTTTTGCTTATTTGTTCTCTCTCATCCATCAAGAAGAGCATGTCATTGTTTCCACAACAGACCTGGAGCCAAGGCTCGCCCTCTGGGTCAACCGGCTCCGATACAAAGGGGAAGGGCTTAAGAATAAAGGGCGGAAAGAGTTGTCCATGGAGATGTTGCTGCAAGAAACGATTCAAGATTACATTGGGAATACGAAAATCGGCCTGGACGACAATTTCTTTGATGCAGGAATCACTTCGATGGATATTGTGGGGATCAATGATATCCTCCAGAAGAACATGGATAAGCCCGTTCTGATTTCTTCATGGTTTGAATATCCGACCATTCGCAAGCTGGCAGGATATTTGACAGGGCAAGACAAGGGAATGGAAGCAAATGATCACGGCTTTGATCGCTCTGAGATAGTCCATAAAGGGATTGATAAATTAAAAATGCTGCGAAAAAAGGGGAAGGAGGTTCGAAATGGCTGAGACTCGAAACTTCAACGGCTTGGAAATCGCCGTGATCGGCTTATCCTGCCGCTTTCCGGGAGCAAACAATCGCCAGCAATTCTGGAATAACATCAAGGATGGATTGGACTCTGTTACGTTTTTTACCGATGAGGAGCTCAAAGCAGAAGGAGTACCGCCTGAACTCATTCAGAACAAAAACTATGTAAAAGCCGGCGCGATCATCGATCAGTTTGAATATTTCGACGAGCGTTTTTTTGGATATAGCCCCAAAGATGCCCTGGTCATGGACCCGCAGGTTCGGCTGTTTCACGAGGTTGCCTGGGAAGCTATGGAAGACGCCGGTTATATTCCTGACAGTTATTCCGGATTAATCGGCGTTTTTGCAGGGGCATCGAGCAATTATAACTGGAATGCCAGAGTTTATTCCTATGAAGGAGAGCATCGCGATCTCTTCTCCGAAATCCAATTGAGCAACAAAGATTTTCTCGCCTCACGAATTTCCTACAAATTCAATTTAAAAGGACCCAGCTTGACACTAACGACCGCTTGCTCCACGTCGTTAACTGCCATTCATACTGCCTGCCGCAGTTTACTTAGTGGCGAATGTGACATGGCGCTCGCTGGGGGCATTTCCATTTTGATTCCGAATAAAAGCGGATATCTGTATGAAGAAGGGCTCTTTCTATCGAAAGACGGACGAATTCGTGCCTTTGACGAAAAGGCATCAGGCATCTTGTTTGGAAACGGGATCGGGGTGGTCGTGTTAAAGCCGCTAGAAAATGCACTGGCGGATAAAGACCATATTTGGGCCATTATCAAGGGAAGCGCCATCAACAACGATGGAAACCGTAAAGCGGGATATATGGCGCCAAGTGTTGAGGGACAGAGAGAAGTCATTCAAAGCGCATTGCAACTCTCCGATGTAGAGCCGGAGAGCATCTCGTACATTGAAACCCATGGGACCGGGACACAACTGGGTGATTCCATCGAGTTTACAGCGCTAAAACAAGTTTTTCCTGATCGGCAAACCAAATGTGTCTTGGGCTCGGTCAAAAACAATATTGGCCATCTGGATGCAGCATCGGGTGTGGCGGCCTTCATGAAGACCGTACTCGCTCTGAAACACCGCCAGATCCCTCCCATGATCCATTTTTCGAAGAGCAATCCGATTTTGGAAATGGAGAAAAGTCCGTTCACAATCAACACAAAGTTGAGTGAGTGGAGCGATGGGCCATTTCCGTTACGGGCAGGGATTAGCTCGTTTGGCGTTGGGGGGCAAAATGCGCATTTGGTTTTGGAGGAAGCCCCTGAGGCCGACGAGTCGGTGAAGGATGAGCAGCAGCCTCACCTTATTTTACTGTCCGCCCAAAACAGCGAATCGCTGGAAAAAATGGCCGAAAACCTGGTGAAGCATGTGGAGGAACATCCCCAGACCAGGTTGCGTGATATTGCCTATACATTGCAAATGGGACGAAAATCCTTTGAATATCGCAAGCCAATCGTTTGCCAAAGCAGCGCGGAGCTGATCCGTGCTTTGAAAGATAAAAATCCCCGTCAATCACAGACTTACCGGGCAGATGGACAGCCTGCACAAATCGTGTTTATGTTCTCCGGTCAAGGATCCCAATACGTCAGCATGGGACAAGAACTCTATGCAAAGGAGGAGATTTTCCGGAAGCACCTCGATCATTGTTTCGCTATCCTACAACGATACTCGGAGGTCGATTATCGATCCATTCTGTTTCCAAAAGATAATGATCGGGATCAAGCCAGGGAAGCGATAGCCAGTTTGGATCATGGACAAGTCATTCTGTTTGCTTTTGAATACGCATTAGCCCGGTTATTGATGGAATGGGGAATTCAACCAGATGTTGTGATCGGGTACAGTTTGGGCGAATATATCGCGGCGACGATTGCGGGGCTGTTTACCCTAGAACAGGCGATTCAACTGGTTGTCAAACGTGGGGAGTTATTTCAGCTACTGCCGGATGGATTGATGCTCAGTATTCCGCTTTCGGTAGAGGAAGTGACTCCTTTCTTGTCTGAATCGCTGGAAATTGCCATTGATAACCAAGTGTCTTGCGTAGTTGGCGGACCCAAACATTTGGTATTGGACCTAGAAGAGAAGCTGAAACAAAACAAATGGATCTGCACACCTCTTCCTTTTCCGAAAGTGATTCATACGTCACGGGTCGAATCGATATTGGATGATTACCAGGCGGCCTTTCAACCAGTTGCGTATCAGCAGATGCAGATTCCGTTTATCTCCAGTGTAACAGGAGACTGGGCAGGGCAAGAAGATCTGGGCACCAGCGAATATTGGATCAATCAGCTAAAAGATACGGTGCGGTTTACGAAGGCAATCCAGCTTCTAGCGGATCAACGCGCTATTTTTATCGAAATCGGGCCGGGGCATGATTTGAGTGCTTTGGCAAAACGAACATTGGGCTCAGATCCCGCTCCCAAAATACTGAACCTCATCCCGTTTGCAAACAGTAATGTCTCGGAGCACCACCATTTATACAAGCGGCTCGGCAAGCTGTGGCAATACGGGGTGACCATAGATTGGAAGCAATTGAATCCACAGGGAACACGAATCCCATTGCCTACTTATCCATTTATGCGAAAGAAATTCTGGTTGGAAGACACGGCACTTCAAGCCAATGCTACAAATCAATCGAAACAGTTGGTAAGGAAAAACATCGAGGATTGGTATTACGTTCCGTCATGGAAGCGGCACACACCTATCCCATCTTCCAAAAACAATGTTCACAAAGAAAAGCGGCGATTGATTTTTGCCGAACAGTCCCTGATCAGTGAGCTTCTGACGCAAAAAATAAAACAGTTGAGCGAACAATGTATCGTTGTTTATAAAAGCGAGCATCGACAGAAAATGAACGACAACGAATTTGCGATCAATCCGAGCAAAGACGAGGATTATGGCTGGCTCTTTCAAGAATTGAAAGCGAGTTCGTTCACGCCAGATGAGGCCATTCATATGTGGAGCTTGCTGATTGAACAGGAAGAGGGCTTCACGCTATCTGATTTGGATACGTCTCTCGATAACGGGTACTATAGTTTGCTTGCCATTGCCAAGGAATTCGGCGTGCATTTCTATGAGCAATCGATGGAGTTGAAAGTCATATCAAATGGGGTCTGTGAGGTTACTGGCTTTGACGGGAAAGAACCGCAAAAGTCTATCATACTGGGACCAATCAAAGTAATTCCGCTTGAATACCCGGCGATTCGATGCAGCTTCTTTGATATTGACATCACACCGAGGTCCATGGATATGGACAAAGCTCTCGATTCATTCCTCCTGCCATTTCTCTCGCAAGATTGGAGCGGTGTGGTTGCCTATCAAAACAAGTATTTTTGGCTGCCAGCATATGATGCCATCTCCACTCATGCCCAGGACGGCATAGAGCTGAAGCAAGGCGGCAAGTATTTAATAACAGGCGGTTTGGGCGGGATTGGCCTCGCCGTTGCCAAATTTTTGGCGCGAAAAGCGCAAGCGACCCTGATATTAGTGGGAAGGTCTGCATTTCCTCCGAAGGAAACATGGCAGGAGTGGCATTCGGAACACCAGCCCGATGATGGGGTGAGCCGAACAATCCGCCAGTTAATGGAGATCGAGCGAGTTGGTGGGAACATTCACATCATGAATGCTGATATCAGCGACAAGAGCCAAGTGCAAGAACTAATGAAAAAAGTTGACAGTCTACCTGGAGAACTGACAGGAGTGATCCATGCAGCAGGAGTGCCAGATGGGGAAATGATACAACGCTGCACACGAGAAAACGCTAAGAAGATGTTAGCAGCAAAGGTAGAAGGTACTTACTTTCTTTATGAGACTCTTCGCGAAAAGTCACTGGATTTTTTAATCCTGTTTTCATCACTGAGTGCATACATTCCCGCAATCGGGCAGGCGGGTTACTGCGCAGCAAACTCTTTCCTGGACTCATTTGCAATATATTGCCATGGAAATAAAAGTAACTTTCCTGTTCTGTCAATTAATTGGGAGAGATGGAGAGGGACAGGGATGGCCCGGCAAATTGAAGAGAAGCATAGGCAATTGACTGGTGAGGAGCTAGAGCATGCGATAACAGAAGAAGAAGGCCTGCACATCTTTTCCCGGATAGGCACGATTCGGCTTCCGCAGGTTATCATTTCTGCCTATGACTTGAATGAACTCACTACCCAGTACAATGATGCGAAAATTCACCTTATTTCAGAGGAAATCGCCTTTGATTACCCTCAGCCTTGTAACACGGAAACGTATGAACGGCCTGATTTGACAACTGAATATACCGCTCCGCAAAACGAGCGGGAACGAAAGATCACAGAGGTATGGGAAGCACAGTTTGGCGTGAGACCAATCGGGGTTCACGACAGTTTGTTTGAATTGGGTGGAGACTCTATTATGGCTCTCTCCATTCTGGGAAAAATCCAAAAGCTGTTCAACGAGCGCATTCCCATGGCGTATTTTCTTAACCATCCTACTGTTGGCGGCATTTCCGCCTATCTGCAACAAACCAATCCAAGTAGGGAGGGCGGGATACACTCTGTAGCGCGAAAGGACTACTATCCGCTGACATCGGTTCAAAAGCGAGTCTATTTCTTGCAAAAGATGCATCCTTTCACGACGGTATACAACAATCCCGGCGTGTATCAATTAGAGGGGGACATCGATCCGAACAGTATTGAGCAAATCTTTCAAAAGCTCATCGAACGTCATGAAATTTTCCGAACCTCCTTTGGCTTCGTAGGGCAAGAGGTAGTTCAGACTGTTCATGAAACCATTCCATTCACCATCGAGGAGCTGGTCCTGCCCGAGGAAGGAATGGATGTGGCAATCTCTGGGTTTATTCGGCCGTTTGAACCGGAAAAAGCACCCCTTATTCGGATTGGCTATGAGCGAAATCAAAACATGCTGCTCATAGATATGCATCATTTGATTTCAGACGAGATGTCCTATCAATTGTTGATCAGAGATTTCCTGTCTTTCTTTAAAGGTGAAGAATTGCCAGTTCTACCTGTACAGTACAAGGATTACGCTGAATGGCAATCTTCGATGAAAGTCAGCCCTGTATTCGACAAACAGAAACAGTATTGGCTGGATCAATTCGCGAATGGTGAGCATGAGAATAAGCTCCAGTTGCCGACGGATTTCAAGCCGCCTCTCATTCAAAGTTTTGACGGGGACTTCATTCAGTTTCACATCGATGAACACACGACAGAACGCTTCAAGCGTATGGTGAAAAAGGAAGCCGTTACAGTAAACATGGGTCTGCTGGCTCTTTATGCTGCTCTCCTATCCAAACTGTGCCAGCAAGAAACAGTAATCGTCGGAACACCTGTGTCTGGAAGGAAACAGACGGAGCTAGAGAACCTCATTGGACCCTTTGTTGATACGGTTGCCCTAAAACTATGCGTCGATGCAGCTACCTCCTTTTCAAAATTGCTGCAAGTCGTCAAGCAAACGATCTCTTCTGCATTGGATCATCAGGATTATCCATTTGAAGAGCTAATTAACAGCTTGGACATTCAGCGAGATTTGAGTAGGAACCCTTTATTTGAAACCATGTTCAGTTTTCGGGATGTCTACGACAAGACAGATCAGATCGGTGGAGTGAAGGAAATCACTTCGTTTTACAAGCATAAAACAGCCATGTTCAGCATTCGCTTTACCGCTTGGGAGGAAGGTTCACAAATAGGTTGTGAGATTGAATATTCCACGAACCTGTTTGCAAGAAAAACGATGGAGCGTATGGCTCGTTATTTTGAAGATTTGATGAAACATGTTATAGACGAGCCATCAATAGCTTTGTCAGAAGTACAGATGGTGCCCGAGAACGAAAAACAGCAAGTGCTCGTAGGTTTTAACCAAACTCGACGTCAAGTAGACCCTGGGCAAAACGTCGTGTCGTTGTTTGAGAGCCAAGTGGAAAAAAATCCAGAAAAAATAGCGATAACCATAGGTACATCATCTTTAAGTTACCGAGAATTGCAACATGCGGCAAACAGGTTGGCTCGTTATTTGCAAAAAAAGGGGGGAATGCGGGAAAAACCAGTGGGAATATACATCGAGCGCTCATTGGAGATGGCCATCGCTATGATGGCTGTGTTGAAAGCGGGAGGCTCGTATGTTCCGATCGATGCCAGCATTCCTCTTCAGCGTCTGCAACAGATCAAAGAAGAAGCAGGATTAGCCGTGATGATTTCCACCAGCGATTTGTTGGCAGACACCAAGCTCTATTTCCAAAGCACGGTGCTTCTGGATCAGGAGTGGGACGAAGTTTTGCAGGAGTCGTCTACTCCATTGAACATTACTGTCGAACCGTCACAGACGGCTTATATCATCTTTACATCCGGTTCCACAGGCAAGCCAAAAGGGGTTATGGTTCCGCATCGTGCATTGAGCAATTTTCTGCTATCCATGTCGAGAGAACCAGGCATGACAGCGGAGGATAAGCTTCTATCGGTAACAACCTTCTCCTTTGATATTTTTGGGCTGGAACTGTTCTTACCGCTCATTACCGGAGCGACGGTAATACTCGCAACCAAAACGGAAATGGGCGACGGCAACCAGTTAAGGTTATTACTCGAAACACACGGAATCACAGTAATGCAGGCGACACCAGCCACGTGGAAAATGATGATCATGTCGGGATGGTCAGGCAGTCCGCAAATGAAGGCTCTATGCGGCGGAGAAAGCCTGCCAACAGATTTGGCCCGGGAAATGCTCGAGAGGGCTGGATCTTTCTGGAATATGTATGGACCGACGGAAACCACAATATGGTCAACTGTTTCCGAGATTACAGATGCGGAACAGCAGACGATTGGCAAGCCCATTGACAATACGCAAATCTATATTTTAGACAGCTTCAATAAGCCCGTTCCATTGGGAGTATACGGGGAAATGTATATAGGCGGCATGGGTGTGGCCTCCGGGTATGTGAACAATCCGACGCTAACGGCTGAGAGGTTTGTAGCCAATCCATTCGATAGCGACCTGCACCCTAAGATGTACAGAACGGGAGACATCGCTCGGTTTTTGGCGGATGGCACTATTCAATGTGCGGGCAGGGTCGACGATCAGGTGAAGATCCGAGGTTTTCGCGTTGAGCTGTCCGAGATAAAAGCAATTATTTCCTCGTATCCAGGGATTCAGGACAATGTCGTGGTGCTAGATACGATAGTGGAAAGTGCCGGGAAATCCGGCGGGGTTGATGACAGGTGCTTAACAAGCTACCTGGTACTAGGGACAGATAAGGCTGTCAGTTTTGGTGAGCTGAAAGGGTTTTTGCTGGAGCGTTTGCCAGCTTATATGGTCCCGCAGCAATTTTTCGTCATTGAGAAAATCCCGTTGAACAGCAACCAAAAAATAGACAGGAAAAAGCTGAAATCCCTGCAACAAATCCAACTCGTCAGTTCCAATCCATTTAAACAGTCGACTACCGAAGTGGAAGAACAGCTTACTTCCATTTGGAAAGAGCTATTGCACTTGGAGAGAATCAGCACCGCAGATTCCTACTTCGATTTAGGTGGGACATCGCTTAGCGTTGTACTGATGCAGGAAAAAGTAAAAGAAGTTTTCGAGCTGCAAATCCATGTGGCGGATATTTTTACACATCCGACTATTGAAAAATTGGCTGCCTATATCGAGATGAGAATCTCAGCATCGCAAGGTGAGGAAATGCGTGGAGTGAAACTGCCCGTCAATTACTTCTTGTCAACAAATGATCGAGGTGAAAACCTTCCGTTGGCGTTGGAATTGGCCTCAACCACCGCACAGGGCTTATTCCAAATTTCCCGGTTCCATGAGATGCGGGTCGAGGAAGTCATGCTCTCTCTGCTTTTTTATTTGTTGAAACAAGTGTCAAATGAAGATTGCATTTCTATTCATCTGTTGAACAAGCATGAGCAGGTCCAGACAGTGACAATTGATTTTTCCAACATGACCGATTTTGACTCACTTTTCCTGACGGTCAAGGAAAGCATCAAAAACGATAATCGTCTGAATGTACTTGCAGATCCTTACCACATGGGACGGAAACAAGATAAAACCTTGTATTTCCTGTATCCGTTAACCCCTTCTGTTCCTAGCAGAGCTTTGTCTTCATTTAATGCGATATGGAGATGGGAAGTGAACAATCAGGAAAGAATCAAGGTTTATCTGGACTACGACAGCTTGCAATTTAAAGCCACAGAATTGAAAAAATTGGTGCAAGGCTTTGCCCATTTGGCGAAGCAATTGGTTTCAAATGTTGTTAATACGTAACAGTGTTAGCCAAGTTGGGCACGTTCTCTTAAAAGCGTGCCCAGTATAACGTAACCATAAAGGGAGGAAACAGTTATGATTAAGATCGCCTTATTATTTCCAGGTCAAGGAAGTCAGTACACTATGATGGGGAAAGCTCTTTATGAAAGCTCTCCCGAGGTTAGGGAAATTTTTCATCGAACTAACGAAATTCTCGGATACGATTTGTTAGGCATTATCAACGAGGGGAATTTGGAAAAATTAACGCGGACTGAATATGCGCAGCCTGCGATTTTTGCATACAGCTATGCCATTTTCCAATCCATTTGCAAAGAGAAACAGTTTTTCCCTTCTTTTATGGCTGGTCACAGTCTTGGGGAATTTACGGCTCTTACGTGCGCGGAAGTATTCCGCTATGAGGATGCATTGCGATTGGTCATGGAAAGAGCAACGATCATGCAGCAAGCTACATCGGACGGGTTTGGCGGCATGGCTGCCATTAATGGCTTGCACCCACTTCTAGTCGAAGAGGAATGTGATCGTGTATCGAACGGCGAGGATAAAATTGTTGTGGCCAATTACAATTCATCCAACCAGGTTGTGATTTCAGGCGCCAACTCTTTGGTGAAAGTCGCCACGGAAAATTTGGCAAAAATCGGTGCCATTACGATTCCTTTGAAGGTCTCTGCTCCTTTCCACACACCGTATCTGGAGCTCAGCAATCAAATGTTCCAGAGGGCTATCGCTCAAACGCAAATGGCTGGGTTAAAATGGCCAGTTATCTCTAATGTGGACGCAAAACCATACTACCATCCAGCAGAAATCCGGGATAGGCTGAATGTACAAATGACCAGTGCAGTCAGATGGAAAGAGACCATCGATTATATGCTTAGACAAGGAGTGAACACCTTTATTGAGCTGGGGCCAAAAACAGCCTTGACTAATTTGATCAAACGCGACTTCTCTCATGTGCGTGCTTATTCCTATGAAGATAACTATGAGCAAATTATGTCTATTATCGATGAACAGGTGGCAGAAAAACGTCCATCCGTGGTTTCCCGTTCTTTAGGGATCGCTGTGTGCATGAGAAACGAAAACTGGGACGACGCAGAGTATCAAAAAGGCGTAATCGAACCGTACAGAAAAATACAGGCTTTAGGCAACAAACTAGAGGAAGAAGGAAGAGAAGAGTCCTTTGAGGATATAAAGCAAGCGATCGAGATGCTTCGTTCTGTGTTTGTGACGAAAAAAGTGCCGCTGGAAGAGCAAAAAGAGCGTTTCACACAAATTTTTGACGAGACGAAGAAGAGACATCTGTTTGATGACTTTGCCCCTATCATGTTTGCCGAAAAGGAGGTTGTCAATGAAAAGTAAGCCTCTATTTGACGATATCCACCTCAACTTTGAAGAGGATATCGCAGGTACTTGGGGGGAATTGGGGAAGTCGGCAGATGCTCCGAAAAAAGACGTAGCGATCATTGGGATAGCGGGAAAGCTGGCTGATGCCCGCAATGTCAGGGAGTTCTGGAGTAATCTTGTGCTTGGCAAGGATTCTATCCAACGAATCCCTTTGTCGCGTAAACAGGACTATGAAGAACTTCTGTCTTATTTTTTGCAGAAAGATGTTCGGAAAGAACAAAGTGAATATGCGGAAAGCGGATATTTGGATCAAGTTGATCTGTTTGATTGTGAGTACTTTTCTATCTCGCGAAAAGAAGCCAAGCTGATGGACCCGAATCAGCGGCTTTTTTTGCAAAGCTGTGTGGAAGCGATGGAAGATGCAGGGTATGGAAAAGCTCGGTTGCGCGGAAGTCAGACGGGTGTTTTTTTAGGATACAGCAGTGATTTTGGGGGAGAATACAAGCATTTTCTTGCTGTAGACAACGCAGAAATAGCAGACTTGGCGATGACTGGGAATATCAAATCGATCATGGCTGCCAGATTGGCTTATTTGCTCGATCTGCATGGTCCCAGCATGCTGATCGATACCGCATGCTCCTCCTCACTGGTTGCCGTTCATCTTGCGTGCCAATCGATTCGCCGTGATGAGTGCGAGATGGCCTTTGCCGGAGGAGTAAAAATTCAGTTTCAACCCTTTGAAAAGGCCAATACGGGGATCGGCATCGTATCCCCAACCTTCAGAGCGCGTAGCTTTGATCGCGAGGCCGATGGTACCGGCTTGGGTGAAGGTGTGGGAGTTATCTTGCTGAAAGACGCGGAAAAGGCAATCCGAGATGGAGATCACATTTACGCCCTGATCAAGGGAAGTGCCATCAACCAGGATGGGCAATCCATTGGTATAACTGCGCCCAACTCCAAGGCCCAGGAAGACTTGATTATAAGGGCGTGGCAGGATGCAGGCATTCATCCAGAGACTATCTCACTGATCGAGGCTCACGGCACGGCAACCCGTTTGGGGGATCCGGTAGAGATAGAGGGCATCAAAAGAGCTTTTGACAGGTACACCACGAAAAAACAGTTTTGTGCGATTGGGTCGGTCAAAACCAACATCGGCCATTTGGATCATGCAGCCGGAATATCTGGCCTGCTGAAATGTATCCTCGCGTTGCAGCACGAGATTGTGCCGCCAACGTTGCACTTTCAATGCCCAAACCACGAAATCGATTTTGTGAATTCGCCTGTTTATGTGAACGACGAAGCCCGGCTGTGGAAAAAGGGGGAGCACCCCCGGAGATGCGGGATCAATTCTTTCGGGTTGAGCGGAACCAACTGCCATCTCATTCTGGAACAATATCACCAGGCCGAAGAAGTGTCCTCACCAAAAAACAAAGAAGAACAATGGTACATGCTCGGGTTATCAGCGAAAAACCCCACTGTACTAGATAAGCTGGTCAGCGATTATGATCAGTGGGTCAAGCAGGCAGGAGTCATCAATCTGGAGAGTTTATGCTACACAGCGAATGTTGGTCGGGATCACTTTGCCCATAAACTGGCGATCGTGTTTCAAGATCAAACCGATTTACTGGAAAAGTTGCATGCTGTTCGCAAATCCGGCGTCGAAAAGATTGTCAATGAGCATGTGTTTTATCGGGGGCTTTCGAGCCAGGAAGTAAGAGATGTCGACCTGGGTGGTAAAGAGAATCCCATTTTCGGCGAGATGATCCATTGGGCATTGAAGTACATCGAAGACGAACCAATTCCTTGGAACGACTTTTACACTGGTCAACGGCATCCATTGATCAGCTTGCCTACGTATCCGTTTCAGGATATTCGCTGCTGGATCGAGCCGAAAGATTTGGAGAAAAAACTCGCTTCTCTTGTCGACCAGTGCCTTGTAAGCAGTAATGGCGTTGATATTTATGAAACGAAGTTTTCAGTCGACACGCATTGGGTACTGGCGGAACATAAAATTGCTGAGCATTACGTTTTGCCTGGAACCGCTTATCTGGAAATGATGAGCCAGATTGTTCGAAAAACGATACCTCACCAGGACGTGTTGGCACTAGAAAACGTCATGTTTTTACAGCCGCTTCAAGTTAAAGAAGAGGAAAAAAAGAGCGTCCACATTGTCCTGCAAAAACAAAAGTCATCGTATGACGTCATGGTCACTTCGATGTTGGAACATTCGGACGAGTGGGTCGTTCACTGCCGAGCAAAAGTGCTTATACTGTCTGAACAGCAGCATCAGCAAAAGCAACTGGCTCTTCCCGAATTGCTGAGGGGAGCAAACAAGCAGTCGGTATCCGGGTATAAACCAGAGGCTGATGCCCCTGTTCAAACAGGCCCGCATTGGGAGTGCATGAAAGAGATTTATATGAAAGAGGACAGAATTGTCGCCTTCTTTGAACTGCCTGTTCAATTTGCGCCTGAGATACACACTTTTGTTCTCCATCCTTCTTTGTTGGATTGCGCGGTTAATATTCCGATCAGTCAAATTCGCGATGGATTGTTTTTGCCTTTTCGGTATAAAAAACTCATTTTTTCTGGGGCCATGCCGAGCAGATTTTACAGTTTGCTGCAAATGAAAGAGAAAGATGCGGCGACCATGCAGGAAGCAATCTCCTTTGATATCATGCTCCTCAACGAAAAAGGAGAGGTATTCGCTGAAATACAAGAATACACCTTGAAAAGAGTGAATATGGCAGAAGCATCTTCCGCCGCGCTCTCTTCCAAAGGGCTGTTTCATCAAATTGTTTGGGAAGCCAGGCCATTGCGTGAAGAAAATAAAAATCACGACACAACGCCACACACGCTTGTTTTTAGTGGTCATGACCCTTTCTCTCAACAACTGATGGAGGAACTCAAAAGGAACGGAACCCCTACTATTCTCGTTACGGTTGGTGATCATTTTGCCAAGCTCGATGACTTCCATTATGAGGTTACTGTCAATCAACAAGATTTCGATGCGCTATGGAAGGAAATCGGGAACAAGGCTGTGCAGCGCATCATCCACTGCTTTTCTCTGTCAAAGATCAACGGTGACCCGATTGGAGACGAAGGTTTGTTCAGTCTCTTCTATCTGACGAAGAGTTTGATTGCCTTAAACGTACGACACAAAATTGATCTGGTCCTGATTGGCGATCAGGCGTTTCCTGTTACAGATACGGAGCCTGCGCTAAATCCGATTCACAATGCTTTCTATCATCTCGGAAAAGTAGTCAGCAGTGAATGGTCTCACTTGCGCTGCCGTTCTATCGATCTGGATACAGATACAGATATCTCTGCGATTATTGCCGAACTGGAGCATCAGCCAGACAGTTACATTGCAGCGTACAGGAGCGGTCAGCGCTTCGTTCAAATAATGAAGGAGCTGGATCACCAGTCATCTCTACCACAAGAGCTCAGCCTGACTCAATCGGGCTGTTATTTGATCACAGGTGGAACGGGGGGATTAGGCTTGACCATTGCCTTGCACCTAGCAGGGAAGAAGCCGATCCATTTAGTCTTGATAAGCAGATCAGGCTTTCCGGCAGAAGGCGATTGGGAAGAGATTGTACAAAAAGGAGAGCAACAAGAAGTAATTCGAAGGATCAAGATGCTGCAAAAAATTACAGAGTTAGGCAGTACATATACGATCTACAGAGCGGATGTTGCGTGCAAAGAACAGCTAGCGGCCTTGCTCGAAGAAGTCAGAGAAACATTCGGCAGCATCAACGGAGTGATTCATGCAGCTGGAGTAGCCGGGGATCAATTTTTATTCAATAGGGAAGAGGATCGTTTTCGTGAGGTGATTCAAGCCAAAATAGCGGGGAGTTTGAATTTGGCCCAATTAATCACCGAGCCGCTGAAATTTTTCGTCTGCTTTTCATCTGTCTCTACGCTGGAAGGTACGCCAGGACAAGGTGATTATGTGGCGGCAAACGGCTTTTTGGACAGCTTCGTCCACAGCCTACCTGTTTATCAAAACGGAATTACGCTAAATTGGGCGCCGTGGGAAGAGATCGGTATGGCCTATGATTATGGAACCTTCCAAAAAGAGCTGATCTTCCACCTGCTGTCATCGAAAACTGCTGTTACTGCATTTGATGATGCACTTGCCCTTGGCGAGAAACAAATAGTGATAGGTAGAATCAATAAAGAGGTGGCTATAAAGAATTTCCAAAGCAACTTCTTTTACGAGGGAAACAGACTGTTGATCGATTATGTGGAAAAGTCGAAGGGGCCTCGAGAAAACCATATTGCGCAGACGTCCCCAAGCGTGTTTCATGGGAATCCAAGGCACGCTTCCCTGCACGAAATCAAAGAGTTGATTCGCCAGTTATGGATCACACTGTTGGAATCTGATTCCATTCAAATGGATGATAATTTTACGTCCCTTGGAGGGAATTCCATTTTTGCTGTATATCTGCTCCAGGAATTGGAAAAATTCTTTCCAGATCAGCTGGGCATCTCGGATATTTTTACTTATCCCACGATTAATAAGATGGCCGAATATCTGTATTCCACAATGGGAAGTGAGCAACCACTAACATCCGGCAGTATGGATCAGGAGGATGAAGATCAAAATCTCGATCAAATCTTGCATCGCTTAGCCAACGGTGAGCTCGATGTGGAAGAGATCGATCGATTGCTGGGAGAAGAGGAATGAAAGAAACGAGAAAATACATTTATCAGCAGATAAAGGATCAGCAATTAAGCGTCGAGAAGTCCAAGGTCATTCTGAAAGAGATCAAAAATGCAGGCTTGAAAAAAAACAAGGATATCGCGATTATCGGGATGGCTGGCCGCTTCCCGGGAGCTAGCAATCTAGATGAATACTGGCACAATTTGATCGCAGAGGTCGACTGCATCACGGATTTTCCGAAGAGCAGGCAAACGGGTGTCGAAGGATTTATCAGCAAGATGTATCAGGGAACTTTAGCAGATGTTGTCTATGAAAAGGGCGGATATTTGGACCATATTGATCATTTTGACGCGGAATATTTCAAGATTTCCAATAAGGAATCCGTCATGATGGACCCCATGCAACGCCTTCTCTTGACTACCGTTATGGAAACCGTGGAGGATGCTGGGTACGGAGGAAATCGAATCGTTTCATCCAAAACCGGCGTTTTTATTGGAAGAGACCACACTGTAGGGAACATGTACACGCATTTGTTGGACCAAACGGACGAGCTAGCGCTAACTGGTTCCTATACCGGCATTTTGGCCAGCCGGATTTCCTATTTTCTCGATTTAAAGGGACCTAGCGTGGTCGTGGATTCCGCTTGTTCATCAGGATTGTTAGCCATTCACAATGCGTGTCAAGCAATCAGGAACAACGAATGCGATATGGCGATTGCAGGCGGAGTTTCCCTGATTTTCTTCCCGGTTAAAAACCCTGCGTTTGGCTTGGTGGAATCCAAACTACATCTAGTTAAGCCTTTTGACAAAAATGCAGATGGAACGCTATGGGGAGAAGGGTTTGGGGCATTATTACTGAAGCCACTGGATAAAGCCATCCAGGATCGGGATCATATTCATGCCGTGATCAAAGGAAGTGCGGCTAATAACGACGGGAAATCGAATGGAATCACAGCACCCAATGCGATCGCTCAAGAAGAAGTGTTCACAAAAGCCTGGATGAATGCCGAGATTCCACCCGAGACGATCCGATTTATTGAAGCACATGGTACAGGCACAGTTCTTGGCGATCCAATCGAAGTTCAAGCACTAAGCAATGCTTTTAAAAAATATACGTCGAAGAAACAATTTTGCGGAATCGGTTCGGTGAAGTCAAATATCGGTCATCTTGCGGCCGCTTCAGGGATCGCTTCTGTCTTTAAAGTAATTATGTCCCTCAAACATAAGAAGATGGTTAGCACCCTTCATTTTGACGATCCGAATCCTTTCATCGACTTTATGGGCTCTCCGCTCTATATGGTGGACAAGCTCCAGGATTGGCAGCGGGAACAACCGGATATTCCACTCCGTGCAGGTGTGAGTTCATTTGGTTTTAGCGGCACGAATTGCCACCTCGTACTGGAGGAAGCGCCGGTTGAAAAAGCAGATGCCCCGCCAGTCCGTCCTTTTCAGATTTTTACCGCTTCGGCTAAAGATAAAGAGACCTTGTTGGAACTGATATCTCGCTATCGCCATTTTGTCAATCATCAGGAGAACTTGTCTTTGGAGGAGCTTTGTTTTACTTCGGTAATGGGAAGAGGACATTATACATGCCGTCTTGCCCTAATCGTTCGCAGTTTGCAAGAACTAAAAGAGAAGCTGAATCAGGTCTTTTTGGAGCGTTTTCCCTACAGACGAGAGGTCGAAGGAACCTATTACAACGAGTTCAAGGTCGTTCCGGAAAGCAAATTGGATAAAGCAAATGGTGAGATTACCGAATCGGGCTTGCATCAGTTGCTGGATAAAGCTCGGCAACTGATTACCAGCGTTTCCCCTGATGATTTTCAGGGGATGTCTGACCTCTGCCAGCTCTATGTTCAGGGAGCGGAAATAGATTGGCGATATTTCTATCAGACCGGGGAATACCATCGATTGTCGTTGCCTCTTTATCCTTTTAAAAAGACCGTTTTTTGGCCGGAGGTGGATCTGGGTCAGGGAGGAGCGGCTCGAACGCTGATCCCGCAAAATAAGGAAGTCATTCCTGGCCCGAAAGTTTTTGAATCCTATCGGCAGAGCATCTATGAAATGCCCTTACGGATGGAAAATCAGTGGATTTTGCAAGAGCATCTCATGATAGGGTACCATATCGTGCCTGCAACCGCTTTCATGGAATGGGCGAGAAAAGCTGGATACAGTCATTATGGAAACGATGCTTTTGAGTTGCGGGATTTTCGGTTTATCAGTCCGTTGGCAATCCCGGAGAAACAAGCGCATTTGGTCCATACAATTTTGGAAAGTCAAGATGATCAGCTTCACTTGCGTATAGCGAACCGTAATTCTCCACATCACGCGGGAGTCAATCACGAGTGGCAACTGAATGTGGAAGGAAAAATCATTCCTGTCGAAGCTGCAAAGGCCCCTTGGATGGATCTTCAGCGGATCGGGGAAGAAGGCGCTTGGGAGCAGGTAGAAGCGAATATTGAAACCATACGTGGGCGTACCAAATTTGGTCCGCGATGGAACAATATTCATTCACTGGCGAAATGCGAAGATCGTGTGCTGGTTCAGGTAAAATTGCCAGAAGCTTACCTAGATGATTTTTCGGTGTACGGCTTTCATCCAGCTTTACTAGATACCGGGCTAAATGCTGTAACCATGTTTATCTTGGAAAATCTCTACCTACCCTTTTCCTTTAAGCGCATGAGCATCTACGGAAAAATGCCTTCGTCGTTTTACAGCTACCTGCAAAAGAGGGAAGCTCGGGGGGACAACCGGGAGACGGTTTCGTACGATATCAGCCTGATCGACGAGCAAGGCAACGTTTTTGCGGAAGTGGAGAACTATACGTTGAAACGTGTCTCTTCTGCCATAGTCGCTCAAGATTTGTTCTATCAGATTCGTTGGGTGCAATCTCCGCTAGAAGAAAGAAGGAATATCACAACGGATGGCAGCGTACTGTTGTTCGGTAACGAAAACAGGACAACTCGAGAGTTGATCCAGCGTTGGGAAGCGAGTGGAGTAGACCTGATTCAGGTCGCTCAGGGTGATGGCTATCGAAAAGAACAGGAAACGAAGTATGTGGTAGGCCACGAGGAAAAAGATTATCATCAACTCTTTTCCGATTTGAAAGAGCGGAAGATAAGCCGGATTGTTCATGCCTATGCCCTCGACGAAAACAGTGCAGCCCCCAGCCTTTCTAGACTGAAAACGATTCAGGCGCACAGTATTCAAAGCTTGTTTTATTTGGTGAAATCACTCGTTCAGGCAAAATACAAGCAAGAGCTGGAACTCGTCGTGCTGGGTCGGAACGGCTGGGGAGTGACAGGCAGTGAAGAAGAGATCGAGCCATGCCATACGGCACTGTTCCAATTAGGAAAAGTAGTGAATGCCGAATATCCTCAAGTGAAGTGCCGCAGTATCGATCTCGACACGGGCACCGAGTGCGAAAATATTTTGGCAGAAATATACACGGAAACAGACGCTTACCAGGTTGCCTATCGTGGAAATGAACGGTATGTGGAGGAATTCGGCCGTAGTGCAGTTGAGAAGCCTGTGCAGCCACTAGAGCTGCAAGAAGACGGGTTGTATCTCATTACTGGCGGAACTGGCGGGATTGGACTGGAGATTGCCAAACATCTGGCATCCCGAAGCAAAATCCGCCTGGGCTTAATCAGTAGAAGCGGACTCCCCCCTCGTGAAGTCTGGGAGCAACTCAAGCAAAGCGACATGGATGCCAAGACGCGGCGAATCATTGAGAGTGTAGAAGAAATTGAGCAATCAGGCAGCAAAATCATGGTCTGCCCGTGCGATATAGCCGACGAGCAGCAGGTAGCAGCTACTTTGAAACAGCTACGGGAGGCATTCGGCGAGGTCAAAGGAATCATTCATGCGGCAGGAGTAGCAGGCAGCGGTTTCCTGTTTACGAAAACATGGTCCGACTTTACGAAGGTGACCAAGCCGAAAATCGAGGGCAGCTATTTGCTGTACAACTTGCTGGAAGAGCGCCCTGACTTCTTCGTTCTGTTTTCTTCCGTGGCGACCGTGGAGGGCAGCCCGGGACAGAGCGATTACATTGCCGCAAATGGGTATTTGGACGGCTTCGCCTCTTACTTGCGCAAGCGCGGCATTCGTGCCACGACGATCAATTGGACCGCGTGGGAAGAAACAGGCATGGCGGCTGACTACGGCGTGGCAAATAGCAATGGTTTGTTCAAGCCGTTGAAAACAAATGAAGCCACTGCCGCTTTTGAACAGGTACTGGCGATGAATCTTAGTCAGGTGGTAATCGCATCGGTCAACAGAGAATGGTTACGGGATAGACATGAAGGTCTATTTTTGAAACTAGAGGCTGGGCTGATAGAGAAGGTTGTTGGCTCCGGAGCTGCTTCTACTTCGCCTAGTGTGAAACGTACCTTTACGATCATTGGCCGAAAAGAGGAGACGTATGACGAAATCGAACAAAAGGTCTCCGGAATCTGGGCTGAGACCATGCACTTATCAACTGTCAACATCTATGACAGTTTTCTGGATGTGGGCGGGGATTCACTCATAGCAACCCAGTTGCTGAAAAAACTGGATAACGAGTTTCCGGGTGTTCTCGATTTGCCCGATTTGTTTACCTATTCTTCGGTAGCGGTACTAGCTGATTATATCAAGCAAGAGCAAGGCAGGCAGCAACGGAAGAAAGCCGAGGTGACAGAAAAAGTGGAAGAACGAAACGCAACCTCCATCGAATCGTTTGACCAACAGCTAGAATCCATCTTGGACAGCCTTTCATCCGGTGATCAATCTGTAGAAGATATGGTGGATCTTTTGTCGCAGCGGAGGAATCGGATAGATGAATAACATTGATCAAATCAATACACTTATCCTGGAAAGCGTAAAATCCAATCGCCTAGACAAAGAGCTTGCACGTAAGTTGCTACATCAATTGAATACAGGTCAGACTGAGGCCGATAAAAATACCAGTGCGGATATCGCCATCATTGGCATTTCTTGCCGGTTTCCTTTTGCAGACAATCTAGAGCAGTATTGGGCCAATCTGCTAAACGGGATGAATTGTATAACTGATTTTCCACTCAAGCGACGCAGAGATACAGACCCCATGCTACAGAACCGATGGGGAGAGCCTGAATATGCGAAAGGCAGCTATCTAGAAGACATAGATCGATTTGACGCAGACTATTTTCGTGTCTCTCCGAAGGAAGCCGAGTTCATGGACCCGCATCAGCGCTTGATGCTGGAAGTCACAGCGGAAGCAATTGAAGATGCGGGATATATGGGTGAAAAAATATACGGTTCCCATACGGGAGTATTTATCGGAAGAGATCACCATTCTTCCGGTCTTTATCAACAATTCATCGATTCTTCCAACGAATTGGCCATGACCGGCAATCTGCCCAGTTTTCTCTCTGGCAGGATTGCCTTTTTCTTTAATCTTACCGGACCGAATCAAGTCATTGATACCGCTTGCTCATCTGGTTTAGTGGCGGTCCATCATGCCTGCGAATCCTTGATTAAAAAAGAATGTCAATTGGCCATCGCCGGAGGCATCAGTTTGAATTTGGTGCCAATTGCCAACTCCTCTTTTAAAATCGTGGAAAACAATGACGGCATCGTAAGGCCATTTGATAGCCAAGCCAAAGGAACCACATGGGGGGAAGGACTGTCGGCCATCCTTTTGAAGCCTTTGCGGGATGCCTTGAAAGATGGGGACCGGATTTACTCAGTGATCAAAGCCAGTGGAGTGAACAGCGACGGGGCTTCCAATTACATCACCGCTCCCAACCCGCAGGCACAGGAGCAGCTCCTGATTGATGTGTGGAACAAAGCAGGGATTCATCCCGAAACCATTACCTACATCGAAACACACGGTACCGGTACCGTTATTGGCGATCCGATCGAAATAAAGGCGATGAGGCACGCTTTTCATCAATATACGAGCAAAAAACAGTTTTGTGGAATTGGTTCCGTAAAATCTAACATCGGTCATCTGGTAGGTGCTTCGGGGATGGCTTCGCTGCTTAAAGTAGTTTTGTCGTTGAAGCATAAACAACTCGTTCCCACGATAAATTTTGAGGAGCCAAATCCTTATATCCCTTTCTCCGAATCTCCATTTTATATGGTCGATCAACCTATTGCCTGGAAAACCGGCGATATGCCGCGTCGAGCTGGTATTAGCTCGTTTGGCTTCAGTGGCATGAATTGCCACGTGTTATTGGAGGAATGGAAACAAAATGATACGCAGAAGGACGAGCATGAGACACCCCACATTTTTACCGTGTCTGCCAAAAACCGTACAAATTTATTGGATTTATTGAAACGATACTGCCAATATTTGCAATCGAACCAGCAGGAAAATTTCCGCAATCTCGTCTATACGGCACAGGTTGGACGGGAGCATTTTTCTCATCGCTTAGCGATTATTGCACAGAGCACAAGCGAACTGTTGAACAAAATCGCTTCGGTCCTCTCGCTGGACTTGGACAATTTGCCTGAAGTGCTCGGATATTATGGACATTCTCCTATCGCACAGAAAGCAAAAAATCATATGATTCAACCAGACGCATGGGAGAAAGAAAAACAACCAATCCATGAAAAAGCTAGCCAAATGATTCATAACTGGGCAGAAATCGGGGCAATGGCTAATGCCGACTCTCTCCATGAATTGGCGAAATTGTATGTACAAGGCGCCCGTGTTCACTGGAAGAAGCTATACGGAGGTCAAACACTCAAAACAGTCGAACTGCCTTTCTACCCATTCAGCAGGGTGAGGCATTGGCCGACCGATAAGAAGACAGAGACAGCTACTGAAAAAGGACAGTCATTAATGGGAGAGTGCGTTATCTCTACCGTCGGTTTGCGCGTTTACGCAGCGAAGGCATCGATGCGAGAGCTTTGGATGTTGCAGGAGCATCGCATTTTCGATAACGGAGTATTGCCAGGAGTGGCCTATCTGGAGATGGCAAAGTCCGCAAGCGAGTACTTTTTCCCGAAAACAACCGTGGCGATTAAGAATGTTACTTTGCAAAGTATGCTGACATGCTCTTTGGATGAAACAAGGATTGTCCATACAATCATCCGTGAAGAGCATGATCACATCACCTTTACGATCGCCAGTATGAAAGAAAATGATCCTACGGAGAGTTGGATCACACATGCACAAGGGGAAGTTCACCGGCAGGAAGATCGTAAAAATCAGACTCACTCAATTGAGCAGATCATCCGCAAGATGGATGAACAGGACGTAGAAAAATTCACCCCTCTCTATTCGGGATTCATTCAATACGGTTCACATTGGAAATGTATCGATCAATTTTATGAAAACGCAGGATCTGCACTGCTTCATGTCCGATTGGCGGATGAGCGAGAGCGTGGCCAGTATTCGCTTCATCCGGCAATGCTGGATACGGCACTGAGCTTCTGGCATCTGTTGAAACAGTCGGAAGAAACCCACGTGTCTTATTACTTCCCGTTTTATTACCAAGCGTTCCATCTCTACCGGGACATGCCCACTTCTTTTTACAGTTATATACGAAAGAGGGAAGCTCGGGGGGATAATCGGGAGACTGTTTCCTACGATATCAGCCTGATCGACGAGCAAGGAAATGTATTTGCGGAAGTAGAGAACTATACGTTGAAACGTGTCTCTTCTGCCATGGTCGCCCAAGATTTGTTTTATCAGATTCGCTGGGTGCAATCACCGCTTAAAGGAAGCGGGAATATCACAACGGATGGCAGGGTGCTGTTGTTCGGCAACGAAAACAGGACAACTCGAGAGTTGATCCAACGTTGGGAAGCGAGTGGAGTAGACCTGATTCAGGTCGTTCATGGCGATGGCTATCGAAAAGAGCGTGAAACGAAGTATGTGGTAGGCGACGAGGAAACCGATTATGAGCAACTCTTTTCGGATTTGAAAGACCGGAAGATAAGCCGGATTGTTCATGCCTATGCTCTCGACGAAAACAGTCCAGCCCCCAGCCTTTCCAGACTGAAAACGATTCAGGCACACAGTATCCAAAGCTTGTTTTATTTGGTGAAATCACTCGTCCAGGCAAAATACAAGCAAGAGATGGAGCTTGTCGTGCTGGGCCGCAACGGCTGGGAAGTGACGGGAAGCGAAGAAGAGATTGAGCCGTGTCATACGGCACTGTTCCAACTGGGAAAAGTAGTGAATACGGAGTACCCTAATGTGAAGTGTCGCAGTATCGATCTCGACGTGGATACAGATTGTGGAAGTCTTTTGGCAGAAATATACAGGGAAACAGCCACTTACCAAGTTGCCTATCGTGGAAATAAACGGTATGTGGAGGAATTCGGCCGTTGCGCAGTTGAGGAGCTTGTTCAGCCACTGGAGCTGCAAGAAGACGGGTTGTATCTCATTACTGGCGGAACTGGCGGGATTGGACTGGAGATTGCCAAGCATCTGGCATCCCGAAGCAAAATCTCTCTGGGCTTGATCAGTCGAAGTGGACTTCCGACTCGTGAAGTCTGGGAGGAGCTCAAGCAAAGCGGCACGGATAAGAAAACACGGAGAATCATTGAGAGTGTAGAAGAAATTGAGCGATCAGGCAGCAAAATCATGGTCTGCTCGTGCGATATAGCCGACGAGCAGCAGGTAGCAGCTACTTTGAAACAGCTACGGGAGGCATTCGGCGAGGTCAAAGGAATCATTCATGCGGCAGGAGTAGCAGGCAGCGGTTTTCTGTTTACGAAAACATGGTCCGACTTTACGAAGGTGACCAAGCCGAAAATCGAGGGCAGCTATTTGCTGTACAACTTGCTGGAAGAGCGCCCTGACTTCTTCGTTCTGTTTTCCTCCGTGGCGACCGTGGAGGGCAGCCCGGGACAGAGCGATTACATTGCCGCGAATGGGTATCTGGACGGCTTCACCTCTTACCTGCGCAAGCGAGGCATTCGTGCCACGACGATCAATTGGACCGCGTGGGAAGAAACAGGCATGGCGGCGGACTATGGCGTGACAGACGGCAACGGACTGTTCAAGCCGCTGAAAACGGCTCAGGCCATTCATGCATTTACCAATCTACCCGAGCATCCACGGGTAATCATCGCGGATATACGTTTAGAGCAGATAGATGAATCACTAGCCAAACGTTTCCCGTTGCAGCTGGCACCTGGCATGGTCCGGAAAGTTACTAATCGAGCAGCATCGTCTACCGCTGGGGACGCTCTTTCTATCGACATTTCCATTGTCGGAAAAAATCAAGATGAACTCACAGACACCGAGAAAAAATTGGCACACGTCTGGGCTAACACATTTGGGTTATCAGAGATTGATCTGCAGAAAAGCTTCTACGAAGTCGGCGGAGACTCTATTATCGCTACGCAAATGGCGAATCTCTTAAATACGCATCTGAATAAGCCTATCTCTATCGCTGAAATTTTTGAATTTCCAACGATCCCTGAGCTTTCGGCTTATTTGGACCAATCTTTGCTACCATCGCAAGCGACACCTGTGAAGCCATCCGCAACAACTGAGCAAAGCAATGGGCATGATCTCTCCAAAGCACAGTATCGGATTTGGTTTTTGCAAAACTATGATCGACAAACGACCGCCTATCATTTACCAGTCATCAAACACGTGAAGATGGCGGTTGACCTGGATGTACTGCAGCAAGCCCTAGACATCTTGACGAAGCGCCACGCCTCGTTGCGTACCGTCTTCAAAAATGTCGATGGTATTCCGAAACAATTCGTTTTACCTGATTGGAAAAATGTCATTCATTACAGAGATTATCAACAGGAACCTCTTCGAGAAGAGCTGTCAGCCAAACGACTGGATGAGCAGAATGCTACTCCGTTTGATTTTGAGCAACCATTGTTCAGGATGGAATTGCATCGTTTGTCTGCTGTTGAACATCGTATTTGTGTAAATATGCATCACATCATTTCGGATGGCTGGAGTGTCGGTTTATTTTTCCAGGAATTGATGGAGCTGTATGAGCAAATTCGCTCGAAGCGTGCAATCCAGTTACCAGACGTTCCTTTACAGTATGCAAACTGGGTGGAGCAGGAGAGAAGATGGCTCGATTCCGAGGAATTCCAGCACATGGAGAACTATTGGATGAACGAGCTCGCTAAGCCGCTTCCGGTACTCAACTTACCAACCGATTACGAACGCCCTCATTCTCTCGTCTACGACGGCAGTTACATCAAATTCATGGTATCGAAAGAGAAAACCGAGCAATTACGTTTGCTTGCGAAAAATCGATCCACCACTTTGTATATGACAGTCTTGGCTGTCTATTTTCTTTTCCTGCACAAAATTAGCCAAGAAGACGATATCATTGTCGGGTTCCCAGTTTCCGGCAGGGAAAAACAGGAGTGGGAGAACGTCATCGGTTTATTTATGAACATGGTTTGCATTCGGGTCGATTTTGGTGGACTTTCCCGTTTTGATGAGGTTCTAGAGGCCATCAAACACAAATGTGTCCGAGCTTATGCTAATGGCCGATATCCGTTTAATACCCTCGTCGAGAAGCTGAACCCGGATAGAGATCAGAGCAGAACGCCTGTTTTCTCCACGATTTTCCAGCTATACGATAACGTCCCGCAAGATAATGATCGCATCAGCCTCTATGATCTGAGCTGCATTTGCAAAATGGAACAGGAGCAAATGGAAGTAAGGATGGAATACAAGACGACGCTGTTTGCAGAGGGTACTATCAAAAAATATGTTGACTATTTTTCATTTTTAATTGATCAGGTCATTGATAATCCGGAAGCCTTGCTTAGCCGCTATGAGTTATTGGATGCCGAGCACAAGGCAAACATTTTTGGAATGTTCAACCCGTCCGCTGTCGTCATGGATGCCCCGAACCAGGTACATAGGTTAATTGAGGCGCAAGTGAAGAAAAATCCCGATCAGATCGCAGTGGTTTTTGAGGGAAGGAGTCTTACCTACAAACAAATAAATGAGCAATCCAACCAATTGGCCGCATTCCTTACGCATATCATCGGGCAGGAGCCGCGGGAACCAATCGGCGTCTATTTGCCAAGAGGCATCGAGATGGTCATCGCGCTTTTGGGGATACTTAAGTCCGGTCGACCGTATATACCGTTGGATGTTGATTTTCCGAACGAACGCATTGCTTATATGATCCGTCATAGCCAACTGAAAACGGTTTTGTCAGAAAAGGGCTTCATTCCAACACTTGAGGAAATCGCAGGGACTCATCTGGAGACGATTGTGGATGTATCGGGGGATGTCTTATTAGCAGAAACGACTGGTCATCTTCGGTACTATGGCAATTTACATATCCGCAAGCAATCGACGGATACTGTTGATGGACCGGAATCTGAGTTAATGTACGTTATTTATACCTCAGGCTCGACTGGAACGCCGAAAGGGGTCATGGTTACCCAGCAAAATGTCATCAATTATCTCTTATGGAGTCAGCAGCAATTCCGTCTGGGATCTTCGCACAATATGATGCTGGTGACTTCTATCAGTTTTGATATTTCAGTTTTTGAAATGTTTGGCTGTTTGGCGAGTGGAGCAACCTTGCATATTGTGTCACCAGAGCGCTTAAGGGACCCCGCTTTGTTATTTTCCTATCTAGCGGAAAATCGGATTAATGTCTGGCATTCTGTGCCTACTTTGATCAGTCAATTCATGCTTGGTCTTGCTCAACAGGATGGGCAACAATTGGCTTGCTTGCAACAGTTTGAAACTGTTCTGATCGGCGGAGAAGCCTGGAGTCCCATGCTAGCCAAAGAAATTCGAAGCTATTTCCCCAACGCCAAACTGTACAACATGTATGGACCGACGGAAGCAACCATTTGGGCTACGTGTTACGAAGTGGAAAATGATTTGAAGGGAAAATCACTTGTCCCGCTTGGTCAGCCAATTCTGAACAACCAAATTTATATTTTGGACAAAGATGGAAATTTATGCGGAACTGGCATACCGGGTGAGATTTGCATCAGTGGTGCTGGTGTTACCCCAGGGTATTTCCATGACAGGGAGAAGACCGCACAAGCATTTCGCTCCCATCCCTTTACGGATCAGATCGTCTATCATACCGGAGATCTGGGCAAATATGGGATGGATGGACAGATTGAATATATTTCACGCAACGATGGAATGGTCAAAGTAAGAGGGTACCGGATTGAAACGGGGGAAATCGAACATAAAATCGAAGCAATGCCAGGGATCAAGTCCGTTGTCGTCGTAGCTGTCAAAGAAAGCGAATCCAATAAATTGATTTGCTATTATACATCGACCCGAGACATTGGGGTTCAGGAATTTCAAGAATCTTTGCGTCAAACGCTTCCTTCTTATATGATCCCGGCGAGATTTGTACGCCTGGAGGCGATGCCCGTCACCTCCAATCAAAAAATCGATCGAAAAACGTTGCAGGTTATGTCTCTTCCACATGATTCCGTGGAGCAAGGTGAGCTGCATGTGCCTGGAAATGAAGTGGAAAGCTTTTTGCTCCAGATATGGCGAGAATTGCTGGGAATCGAACAGATCGGGACAAAGCAGAACTTTTTTGATCTCGGAGGAAATTCGCATCTGATCGTTCAATTGCAAGCCAAAATTGAAGAGAAGTATCCGCAGCGAATCAAGGTCATCGATTTGTTCGAGTGCAAAACGATTAGTGCCATGGCGCAGCACATCCAAAAAGTCCAGTCAGATCAAGGACAGCCAAGAGTGAAGAGGGAAGGGCAATCAGAAGAAATCGGCGATATTTTACAGCTATTGGATGAATTTAGTGAAGGGGAAGCATCGGTAGAAGATATCCTGAAAAAATTAGGAGAGTAAGCTTATGGCAAAAAAAGAAGAGATGTACTCCTATATCCTGAAGCATGTCGGCTCTGGCCAATTAGATAAAAACATTGCCGCCCACCTCATTCATTATTTGCGACAGGATCAGCAAAAGGAAGTAGAAAAAGATATTGCCATTGTGGGAATCGCTTCTCGGTTAGGTCATGCTGACACTGTTTCCGGGATGGAAAAGCTTCTCCACTTGGGTATAGACTCCATCCAGGATATTCCGGCAAACCGGAGAGAAAATGCCGCCCTTTTCCTCCCGATGCTTCAGGTTGAAAAAGAAAAAGCCCGTTTTGACCGCGTGGGATATTTATCAGAGATTGATCAATTTGATCCCGGTTTTTTCCAGATATCCCCACGAGAAGCCAGCTTAATGGACCCGAATCAACGCTTGTTTTTGCAATTGGCTTGGGAAGCAATCGAAGAAGCTGGCTACGGAGGCTTGAAGTTAGCAGGAAGCAAGACAGGTGTATTTATTGGCTATAGCACGGATTTTGGCGAAGTGTATAAGACGGGGATTCAGCTCCTAGCACCGGAAGCTATGGGCATCGCAATTCCTGGCAATATCCAATCAATTATCGCCAGCCGGATTTCTTACCTGTTGGATTTGAAGGGGCCAGCCATCGCCATCGACACGGCGTGCTCTTCCTCTCTCGTCGCGATTCATTTTGCTTGCCGCCAACTCATCGAAGGGTCTTGTGACTTGGCATTGGCAGGGGGGATCAAGCTGAATTTGTTCCCGCTGAAAAGCCACGAGCATGTAAAAATCGGAATTGAATCATCTGATGAAAGAACCAAAACATTCGATGAGAGCTCCAATGGAACCGGAAAAGGCGAGGGAATGGGTGTCGTTCTACTAAAACCGCTGAAAAAAGCTTTAGAGGACCGGGACCATATACATGCCATCATCAAAGGCAGCGCAATCAACCAGGACGGCAATTCGATCGGCATCACCGCCCCCAATTCCCAAGCGCAGGAGGAAGTCATCTGCCAGGCATGGGAAGATGCTGGAATCGACCCTGAGACCATCACCTATATCGAAGCACATGGAACGGGAACGAGGCTAGGCGATCCGATTGAAATAGAGGGAATTACACGTGCTTTTTCCCGCTATACAAAGAAAAAACAGTTTTGCGCCATCGGTTCCATTAAGACCAATATTGGTCATCTCGATCATGCGGCCGGGATTGCCGGTTTAGTAAAAGTCATCTATTCCATGAAAAGCCAAAAGCTGTTCCCTTCTCTCCATTTTAACAAGCCAAATAAAAATATAGATTTTAGCTCGTCGGCTGTCTATGTGAACGACCAGCTACGAGAGTGGACGCCTTCTGGAGGACCCCGAACGGCTGGCATCAGTTCATTCGGATTAAGCGGGACCAATTGCCACATGGTATTGCAAGAGGCCCCGCCCGCACCTTTTAAGCAAAAAAACGGAGCGTCACTCTATTTGTTACCGTTATCTGCCAAGGAAGAACAGGTGCTAACAAGGCTAGTTGCGGAATATACCGCTTATTTATACCAAAACCACCAAGTTGATCTAGAGGACCTTTGCTACACGGCGAGCACGGGACGAGGTCATTACAGCCATCGATTGGCGATCATTTTTACAGACCACGACGATCTGATACGTAAGCTGGAGCATCTGAAAAGACACGGCCTTGCATCGGGGGAGCAGGTGTTGTACCAGGTTCATGAAGGGGAGAGTGGCAACGTTACAGCAGCGGTTCACGACGCTTCAGATAAAGATTTGTCTTCCTATCTGTCCTTGGGTGAGCTATACGTAGCGGGGGCCGCAATCCAATGGGATCGTTTATTTGACGGGACCTCGTGCAACCGATTAAGTTTGCCGGTCTATCCGTTTCAGAAAATTCGTTGCTGGATTAATCAGGAGGATTATGCGGATAACAAGCTACTAAGCTCACCGAAGTCCCAGCATCCATTGCTCACAAGTTTGGGTGAAAATACTTCTGATCAAGTTACTTATGTAGTCGGATTGTCAGTCAAAGATGACTGGGTCCTGAACGAGCACATGGTCGGAAACGAATATGTATTGCCTGGCACGGCGTACATCGAGATGCTGCTAGAGGTAGGAAGACAGCAAGGCGAGTTCACTGTCATCAAGGACCTTGCTTTTTTGCAGCCTTTTTCACTTCAGCAATCTGAGAGTCATGAACTGCAAATCACGATGAAAAAAGAAGGCGACGAAAATCACTTCTCTATCGCTAGCAAGGATCAGACAGATGGCTCCTGGCGCCAGCATGCGGAAGGAAAACTGTGCCGCTCGACGCGTGAGCAAAAGCGCTTAGACCTGTCTGCTCTGCAAAGGACGTTCCATGCGGCTCCCAGCACAACCGATGTGGAATCGAGCGGGGGCTATATTACTACAGGAGCACGCTGGAACAATATGAAGGAGCTGCAAATGGGCGAGACGGAATGTCTAGTTTCCATTCAACTCGCAGATTCCTATCGCGAAGAAACGGCTTATTTCCACTATCATCCGGCCATGCTGGACAATGCCGCCAATATCGCGATACGGAGCATCAATGCTCATTTGTATCTGCCTTTTTACTATCAGGAGATTCGGGTCTATGCCCCTATACCACCTGAAATTTACAGCTATGTGAAAAGGCGACCACAAGGGGAAGGAAACCAAACGGCAACATTTGACATCGACATATTGAATCCCGATGGCGAGGTGCTCGTTGAAATTGAAGGGTATACCATTAAGCAGGTAGATGCCCAGATGACTACAGCGAGCTATTACGAAAAGGAGTGGATTTGCAAGGAAGCTCCAACCGCATCCGATGAAAAGCAGCAAGCCGCTTCTGGCGAGACAGTGGCAGTGTTCAGAGGAAAAGGAGAGCTTGCCGAGCGGCTTCGGAAGTGTCTGAACAATGTCTATGAAGAAATCGTTGAAGTCGCCTACGGGGATGCAATTGGCCAAGTCAAGGATCGTGAGGATTATCACCGCTTGTGGTCGCAATGGCAGGCAAAAAAAATTAAAAAAGTCATCCATTTCATGAGCATGACGGAAACGGGGATTCAGAATGTAGGGGGACTCAACGAAGCGGAAGAAAGAGGCTTTTACAGTCTGTATTACTTGCTTGACAGTCTCTTTGTTCATTCTTCTGGTGAAGAGCTGGAAATCATCCTCGTGTGCGATCATGGCAATCGTGTTACGGGGGACGAAACGACCCTCCGTCCCGAACATGGGTGTTTGCTGGGCCTTGGTAAAGTAGGGCGGGAAGAATTCCCTCATGTCCGTATCCGTTTTATCGATATCGATGCATATACCGATCCAAATTTGATCGTCGAAGAGTTTGCTGTAGCAGATGCTCCGTATCAAGTAGCCTACCGCAACAACAAGCGATATGTGGAACGATTAAAGGAAACGACGCTGGAAGTAACAAGCGAAGAACCCGTTATTAAATCTGGCGGTGTGTATATGATTACTGGCGGGACCGGGGGATTAGGCCTGGAAATCGGCAAGCAGCTCAGCCGTCTAAATCAGGTAAACATCCACCTGATCAGCAGACAAGGATTGCCAGTCCGAGAGATGTGGGAGGACATCGTAACCAACGGAGGAGAGCTAAGACAAATTGAGCAGATCGCTGCCATCCGCGAAATGGAGAGTAACGGCGCGAGTGTTCAGATTCATGCAGCAGATATCAGTCAAGAGAGCCAGATGCGCCAAGTGATCGGAAAAATCCGCTCTGATTCTGGAGCTATCCACGGAGTGATCCATTGTGCGGGAGTGGCGGGAGAAGGACTGCTCGTTCGCAAGCCAGAAAGCCGCATCCGGGAAGTCATGGCGGCCAAAGTGAGCGGCACCTGGATATTGGATCAGCTCACAAAAGATGACGACCTTGATTTCTTTGTGATGTTTTCCAGCATGAACACGGTGACAGGCGGCGCTGGACAGAGCGATTATGTGGCGGCAAACAGTTACTTGGACATGTATGCAGCCTCCATGCGGCAAAGAGGCAGAAAGTCTCTTACCATCAACTGGCCACTGTGGCGAGACGTTGGAATGGGGAAAGCGTACGAGGTGGACAATCGACATAGCCCGTTCGTGAGCCTTGCGCCAAGACAGGGAGCAACGATTTTCACAGAGCTATTGCATACAGACCAAAATCAGGTTATTGTCGGTCAACTGAAACGCCGACTCACCAAGGAAGCCATTGGACACAGCTTGGGGCATGATTATGTGTTAAGCGACCAGTTGGCGAGCTTTTTACGAACGCAGTTGGAATCTCCGCGAGAGGAAAAAGCGGATCGCCCTGCTCAGAAAGAACATCTACACATCTTGGATAAAGATGAATCTGCCTTGTCCGCTACAGAAAGAGAAGTCGCCATGATTTGGGCACAAGTTCTCGGTGTCAAAGAAATTCGCCTTTCTGCCAAATTTAACAGTCTGGGAGGCAATTCTATCCTGGCTGTCTATCTATTCAGGCTCTTGGAAGAAAAATACGGACCGATCTTGAATATCTCAGATGTGTTCACTTATTCGACGATCTCGGAAATGGCGGATTACATAGAGAAAAAGCACCAGCAACTCAATGACGGCACTGTCAGTGCAGCAACGACACTAGATTTGTTGCAGCGATTAGCCAGTCAAGAAATATCCGTACACGAAGCACTTGATGCCTACAAAAATAAGGGAGGAGGTGTGTAATGACGGCAGTAGAAAAACTTATTTTTGAACTAGTCGCTACCAAAAAAATGAATCCGACAGATGCAGCAGCGCTATTGGAGCAGTGTCAGAAGCTTACAGAGCCGATGATCGACAAAGAAATTGCCATTGTCGGCATGGCAGGAAAATTTCCGAAAGGCGAGGACCTGGCTCACTTTTGGGAGCAACTGAAGCATCAGCAAAATTGCATCGATGAGTTTCCCGATTCACGCGTTCGGGATTGTATCGATGAACGTCTATTGGGGCAAGTGGAAAAAAATCAATGGTTCTTTAAGGGCGGGTATCTGGATCAGATTGATCAGTTTGACCCTACTTTTTTCCAAATCTCTCCTGTGGAAGCAAAATTCATGGACCCGATGCAAAGATTGATGTTGGAAACTTCCTATCAAGCCCTGGAAGACGCCGGATACTATTACAAAGACATCAGCGGGACGAATACAGGTGTATATATCGGTACGGATCATACCTGGGGACAATGGTATCGAGACAATGCGGCGGAAAAAGATCCTTTGTTGCTATCCGGCACATGGTCAGCCATTCTGTCTAGTCGAATTTCCTATTGGTTTAATTTAAAGGGTCCCAGCCTTGTCATCGATACTTCATGCTCGTCTGGACTGGTTGCCGTCCATGAAGCGTGCCGAGCCATTCTATCTGGCGTTTGCGACATGGCGATCGCAGGTGGGATTCACATCAATTACAGCCCAATCAAAAATCCGATGCTTGGTCTAGTCGAGTCGGAAGATTATCTGATCCGCACATTTGACAAACAGGCGAATGGAACAGTTTGGGGAGAAGGGGTGGGTGCCGTCATCCTCAAGCCTCTTCAGCATGCAATTCGGGATCGAGACCATATCTACGGCGTGATTAAGGGAAGCGCAGTAAACAACGATGGAACATCAGACGGGATCACGGCACCTAATGCTCGTGCGCAGGAAGAAGTCATTTGTCGAGCATGGCAGGAGGCGGGCATCGATGGCGAAGCGATTTCCTACATCGAAGCGCATGGAACTGGAACCCAATTGGGAGATTCGATCGAGATTGATGGTCTTGTCAAAGCTTTTTCCCGCTATACAAAGAAAAAGCAGTTTTGTGCCATTGGAACGGTTAAGACGAACATCGGACATACGGTCGGAGCATCAGGGCTAGCATCCTTGCTAAAAGTGTTGCTGGCTATGCGCCACCGCAAAATTCCGGCGAGCATCAACTTTCTGGAGGCGAATCCTTTTATTGATTTCTTTGCTTCGCCCGTCTATGTGAATGATCGTCTCCGGGATTGGACAACTTCGGGAGGACAGCGAATCGCGGGTATCAGTTCATTTGGCTTTAGCGGAACCAATTGCCATATGGTAGTGGGAGAGGCTCCAGAAGTTCAGCTGTACACGAAAAAGGCCGAGCCCTCTCTCTATTTTCTTCCGCTATCTGGAAAAGATGAGCAGGTACTATCCAAGCTGGTGGCAGACTATGTCGCTTATTTATACAAGAACAAGCAAATTGATTTGCAGGACCTGTGCTACACAGCGAGCACGGGACGCGGCCATTACAACCATCGATTGATGATCATCTTCACAGGTTACGACGATCTGCTGAGCAAGCTGGAATATCTGAAGAGACATGGTCTTGCCTCTGGTGAGCAGGTATTGTACCAGATTCACGAAGTGGTTGTCAGCAGAGGATCATCAGCCGATCAACCACACGACCTGAAGAAGAAATGGACAGAACGAGAAAAGCAGGAGTTGTCCTTGCAAGCTAGAGAATTGCTCACTTCTAAGGCTACTCGAGGAAAAGAAATGTCCTTCTATCTCTCTTTGGGCGAGCTATATGTTTTGGGAGCAGCTATTGAATGGAAGCAATTATACGACCCGTCCATGTGCAATCGCCTAAGTCTCCCCGTCTATCCGTTTCATAAAACTCGTTGCTGGGTAGAAAGCAGCAATCAAGGATATCGGCAGACCGTTCAACAAGCATTAGGACACCCACTGTTTCGCGGATATACTTGCGACACTATCGAGCAGACGGTGTATACGACAGCGTTTTCCGTTACAACAGACTGGGTCTTCCACGAGCACATGGTGGGTAGTGAGTATGTCCTGCCCGGCACAGCGTATATTGAGATGCTGCTCGAAGTTGGCAGACAACAAGGCGGTCTCACTGTCATCAAGGATCTCGCCTTTTTGCAGCCCTTTTCGCTTCAGGAAGAGGAGAGCCATGAACTGCAAATCACGGTAAAAAAAGAGGGCGACGAAAATCACTTCTATATCGCCAGTAAGGATCAGGCAGATGGCTCCTGGCGCAAGCATGCGGAGGGTAAACTGTGCCGTTCCACGCAGGAGCAAAAACGCGTAGACCTGCTGGCATTGCAAAGTACGTTTGCTTCCAACACAACTGACCTGCAGCCGAGCGGTGGCTTTATTACGACAGGACCACACTGGAACAATATCAAAGGGCTTCGAATAGGAGCCACGGAATGTTTGGTTGCGATCCAACTCGCTGATTCCTATCGTGAAGAAACGGTTCACTACCACTATCATCCAGCTATGATGGACAATGCAGTCAATATCGCGATACGCAGCATGGATGACCTTCTGTATCTGCCTTTTTACTATCAGGAGATTCGGGTTCACGCCCCTATTCCTCCTGCTATTTACAGTTATGTAAAAAGGCGCTCGCAGGGAGAAGGAAACCAAACAGCAACTTTTGACATCGATATTTTGAATGCCGATGGAGAGGTACTCGCTGAAATTGTTGGATATACCATCAAGCAGGTGAATGGCCAGATAACCAGGGCGAGCTATTACGAAAAGGATTGGATTCTCCAGGAGGCACCATCTTCATCACGTGAAAAGCAGCAGACTGTGTTTGACGAGGCCGTGGCAGTGTTCAAAGGGGAGGGAGAGATTGCCGAGCGACTTCAGGAGCATCTACGCGACATTTATGGAGAACTGAGCGAGATCGCTTACACCCAAGCCAAGGATCGTGAAGACTATCATTGCTTGTGGCCGCAATGGCAGGCGAAAAAGATTAAGAAAATTATCCATTTGATGAGCATGACGGAAACGGAGATTCAGGATGTTGACGGACTCAGCAAGGCGGAGGAAAGAGGCTATTCCAGTCTGTATTACTTGCTTGACAGTCTCTTTGCTCATTCTGCTAGTGAAGAGTTAGAAATCATCCTCGTGTGCGATCAGGGCAACCGAGTAACGGGAGACGAGATGCCCCTTCACCCAGAGCATGGATGCTTGCTGGGCCTTGGCAAAGTAGCACGAGAAGAATTCCCTCATGTACGTATCCGGTTCATTGATATCGATGCTTATACCGATCCGAAATTGATCATCGAAGAGTTTGCGGTCACAGATGCCCCGTACCAAGTTGCCTATCGCAACAACAAACGGTATGTGGAGCGATTGAAAGAAACGACGTTGGCAGCCACAGGCGAGAAGCCAGTGGTCAAAGCAGGCGGCGTATATGTGATTACGGGTGGGACCGGAGGATTGGGTTTGGAAATCGGCAAACAGATTAGCCGTTTGAGTCCTGCGAAAATCCACCTGATCAGTCGGCAAGGATTGCCTGTGCGAGACATGTGGGCAGACATCGTATCTAAGGGGGAAGATCAGAGAAGGATCCAACAGATCGCCTCTATCCACGAGATGGAGAAAAACGGCGCGATCGTGCAGATTCATTCAGCAGATATTAGCGAAGAGGGCCAGATGCGTCAACTGATTGAGAAAATCCGCAAAGAGTCCGGAGCCATCCATGGCGTGATCCATTGTGCTGGGGTAGCAGGGGAAGGATTGCTCGTGCGCAAACCAGAGAGCCGCATCCGGGAAGTTATGGCAGCGAAGGTGAGGGGCACCTGGATATTGGAGCGAATCACACGGGAAGACAATCTCGATTTCTTTGTGATGTTTTCCAGCATGCATACGTTGACAGGCGGCATCGGTCAAAGTGATTACGTGGCGGCAAACACTTACATGGATCTGTATGCGGCCTATATGCGTCAAACAGGGAGAAAAGCGCTTACCATCAATTGGCCTCTGTGGCGAGATGTTGGGATGGGTCAAGCGTACGATACAGACAATCAGTACAACCTTTTCGAGAGCATCTCGCCAAGTCAGGGAGCGGCGATCTTCACAGAGCTTTTGGAAGCAGACCTTTGCCAGGTCATCGTCGGTCAACTGAAGCCAAAACTCACAAAGGAAACGATTGGACACAGCTTGGCAAAAGATTATGTGCTAGCGGAGAGTATCGAGAAAGCAATCAATCGCGCACTTGGCAGTAGCAGCACACTTGAACACTCGTCTATCCGAGAAACGGCGATCATAAAAGAAGCTGATCATCAGGAGATAACGAAGTGGGATCAGGAAATCGGGCTCATCTTGGCAAAAGTACTCGGTCTTGAGGAGATCAGCATCTTTGCCAACTTCGAAGATTTGGGCGGAAATTCACTGCTTGCGGTCAGGCTCCAAAAGGAATTGGATGCAGCCTATCCTGGTGTGTTTATGATCTCCGATATTTTCTCCTATCCGACCGTACATGATATGGCTGCCTATCTTGAGAGAAAAAGAGCTACTCCGGTAAAACGGAACATGACGATTGAACAAATCATGAATGATTTGGAGCAAGGAAAAATAACAGCGGACGAAGCGGACCAGTTCATCAGAGAGATGAGTGAGCCGTTCTAGGATGAGCGTGGAGGTGTAGATTCTTGGAAGCGTTTTCACTCCCGGTAGAGCCCTTTAATGGAACATGGATAAATTGCGTCAATAACAATTTGATCTCGATCCTGATGAACCACGATAAAAATTTCGAGTATACCCCATGCTTAGCAGAAACAAAGTATCAGTTACATTCGCTGGAAGAAGACGATAGGGATGAAGCGACGGAAAACAAAAGTCAAGCACAAGAAGAAGGAATGCTGCTGCTAGATGTTGTTCGCGTGTTAGATCTTTCTTCCGTTTTGGATTTCCAAACCTATTCCTTTGCAAAAGAAGAAAGTGGTCATCCCGCCATCAAGGAATTTTTACGAAACGGCTATTATGTATTTGTGGATTTGGACCGCTTTTATTATCCCTCCGGTGTAGACTCGGAAAAACAGCATATCGTTCACCCTGCTTTTGTTTATGGTTACAACGAAGAGACGAAATCATATCTATTGATCGAGGATTGCATGCAGCCAAGTAAAATGGAGAAATACATGCTTCCCTACGATAGTTTTGATCGGGCCTTTGCATCTGCGCAGGCCCCGTCTCTCTTAGTGACGCGAATCAAAGAGCAAGAAGAGCAACAATTTTTTTCCAGATGTACAAAAGAGCTGATAAAAGGGAATCTCCATTCTCTCCTTCTGGAAGAGCGCACCCAAATCAAGGGAATACATTCAGAAAATTCACCAATTTATACAGGGTATGGGCTGTCAGCCATCAAGCGATTTGCAGATAGCATCGAGCAAAGATTGCTAGGGATATCCCTTCCGAATTTTCAGCGTAAGGCCGTGGCGATCAAAAATCCGTATTTCTTTCGCAAGTCTACCATTCATTTGCCTCTGATTCTGTATAAAAATAACTGGGTGAATGAGACTGCATTCGACCGGTTGACCAGCGAATATAAAAAACTGTGTCATGATTGGGAGCTATATGGAAACACGCTTATTAAACTATATTACAAGTCCTATTACAGCAGGGGCGCCAACCAATCGCACCAGAGCGAAATGGAGTCGTTACGAGAACTACTTATGGGCATGTGCGAAAAAGAAAAAAGGGTGACTTCATTCACGCTTGAACTGTTGACATAATCCGTAGTACCAAGTAGTGATGTGGTAAATTTTGATAAAAATGAAAAAAACGTGAAGGGTAATTGTTTCTTAGAACCGAATGAGTCAAGAGCAGGAACATACGACAAATGAAAAGGATGAATGCTTTGGCCCAAAAGAGTCAGATTTCCATAGGGATTATTGGAGCGGGTTGGATCGCAGAATACGCACATCTCCCCAGCTTTATGTCGATGGATAACGTGTCAGTTCAAGCGATTTACGATACAGATGCAACTCGCGCTGGCCGTTTGGCGAAACAAACAGGCGCAATGGCGTGTTCCAGTCTTAGTGAGATCGGACAAGTTCCTTTGGATGCGGTGATTTTATGTACCCCCAATCATACTCATTTCGAATTGACGAAATTCTTCTTGGAAAGAGGAATCCATGTCTTATGTGAAAAGCCGATGACGACGACAGCAGAAGACGCTGTAGCTCTGCGCCACATTGCGCAGGGAACCGGAACTGTTTTGTTGATGGGGTTCGTGAATCGTTACCGTGACGATATTCAGGAGTTGCGGTCAAGAATTCGGTCTGGACAGATCGGCAAGATTCAAATCTGTGAAGTCAGTTGGCGTCGAAAGAAAGGAATACCCCGTCCGGGTAGCTGGTTTACCCAAAAACAACTTTCCGGAGGCGGAGTCCTCATTGATCTGGGCAGCCATATGATTGACCAGTTGCTTTATTTGACAGAAGCCGATGAGCCAGTTGCTTGCTTGGCGAGTATTTATTCTCGCCCTGTTTCCACTCAGGAGGGGTATAGCAATTGGCTGGGCAGTTTTGAATCAGAAAAGGTTGAGGTGGAAGATACTGCAGTAGGCATGATTCAGTTTGCCAACGGCGTGCTCGGCAAGCTTCATGTAAGTTGGCAAGATGATATGGACGGGGATTTTGTGGAGATTCATCTGAAAGGCGAGCGGGGAAGCCTGACTTTACGTACCCTGTTCGGCTTTAGCGATCAGGGATTGTACAAGCAGCCACATCTGCTGTTCACTCAAGCTGGTCAAGAAGCGCAGTATATACCTTTCCCTACGAAACCAGATCCGCTCCTCGCTTTTAAGCGCCAGGCTGATCATCTTGTGGCGTGTATCAGAGAAAAAAGTCAACCAGGCATCTCGGTAAGGGACGGGGAAAAAGTCGTTCAGCTGATCCAGCTTCTCTATCAATCTGCTCGTAAAGGACTTGTTGTCACATGAGAGAATGCCTCGTTACGATTGATCTTGGAGGCTCCACAGTAAGAATGGCTCTCGTTGATCTCGAGAGTGCAACGATGATGGAATCCATGAGGATCGATTTGGATAAGGACACGGGTCCGCTTCAAGCGATTTCGCAAATGGCTGGTGTAATCAGCAATTGGGAACAGCTGGCGCAAAGAGAAATCCGCGGCATTGTAGCTGGACTCGCTGCGTTGCATGATGCCTCAGGAACGATTGTCACCTGGCCGAATCGTCCCGAATGGAATGGCTTTGCTTTTCGTGATACGTTCGCAGCCTTGGTGGGCAAGCCTATCGTGCTGTTTGATGATGCCAATCTTGGAGCCTTGGGAGAATACGCATTTGGACTCGATCACTCGGTTCAACAACTTCTGTATGTAGTAGTTGGGACAGGGATCGGCAGCTCGCTGGTCTTACAGGGAAATTTGTATACGGGGGCAAGAGGAGCAAGCGGCGAGTTGGGCCATATAACGGTTGATCCTTGGGGAGAGCGCTGTCCTTGCGGAGGTATCGGCTGCTTGCAAATGTACGCATCTGGCAGGGCGATGGAACGAATAGCTCAATCCAAAGGACTGTCTATTACGAGAGCGAGCGAAGTGTTTCATTTAGCCTCTCAAGGAAATGAAACTGCCCAGTGGATTGTAACCGATTCCCTTCGAATGTTGGCTATTGGTATTTCAAACGCTATACGTCTCTTTGACCCCGAAGTGGTGGTCATGGGAGGCGGCATGGCGAGCAGATTCCCTGACCATTATCGATCCCTTGAGAAACACATTCAAGATTTCCTGGGGACCCTGCCGCAACGGAATGTCAGCGTAAAACTTTCCGCCCTGGGAGAGGATGCGGCGCTTTGGGGCGGTATTGCTTACGGTTTACGAATGTTTGGAAAAATCGAAGAATTGGAAGGTGTTCGCAAATGAGTAACCTGACAGAAAGATTCCCAAGCTGGCCGATGGCGAATGAAAGCGAAGAAAAAGAATTGTTGGAAGCCTTACGCAGTCATCAGTGGTGGCGCATGTCTGGCACTAAAGTAAAAGAATTTGAACGAGTGTTCGCCGAGATGCATCAAACGAAGCATGCTTTGGCCGTTACAAACGGTACACACGCGATCCAGCTGCTTATGTCGAGCTTGGGAGTAAAACCGGGGGATGAAGTGATTGTTCCCGCCTTTACCTTTATCTCGACCGCATTGCCTGTGATAAGCCTTGGGGCGATTCCTGTCCCTGTGGACGTCGATCCCGGTACTTTCTGCCTCGATCCAGAAAAAGTTCGGGAAGCTGTGACTAGTCGTACAGTAGGGATGATTCCGGTGCATATGGCAGGACATATGTGCGATATGGACCAACTCCAGCAGATTGCTGATGAGTTTCACCTGTTTATTATCGAAGACGCTTGCCATGCACACGGTGGAGAATGGAAGGGAAAACGAGCAGGTAGCATAGGAGATGCTGGGGTTTTCAGTTTCCAGCAGTTTAAATTGATGACGGCAGGGGAAGGCGGCGCGCTGACCACCAAATCACAGGATCTGTATGAACAGGCTTTTCTGTATCACAATGTCGGCCGACCTTTTGGAGATAAGAAATATCAGCACCTTGTCGAAGGCTCCAATTATCGGCTTTCAGAGTTCCAAGCAGCTGTCTTGTTGCCGCAAACCTCCCGTCTCACTGAACAAAACGAGCTTCGCGAGCGCAATGCTCTCATTCTTGATGAGGAAATGAAAAAGATCGAAGGAATCATTCCACAAAGCCGTCAAGAAGAGTGCACGATCCATACGCACTACATGTACATGTTCTACTACAATCCTCTAAAATTCGGCGGGATCCAAAGAGAGCGGTTTGTTGAAATGCTGAACGAGCAAGGCATTCCAGCCTTTATTGCATATACGCAGATTCACGATACGCCAATCTTCAAAGAATTCGTCGCCAGTCTGGGGGATACCTATACTTTCCCTAATCAGTTGAACTGCCCTGTTTCTAAAAAAGTAGCGGAAGAAGTGATCTGGATTCATCATCGCGCACTGTTGGGTGATGCAGAATCAGTAAAGGGTATCGCCCAAACTGTTAAGGAACTGCAAGCCGGTGCAGAAGCAAAGATATCATAGCAGTTGCATTTGCATGCTGTGCCTGATGGTTTGACGATAGCTGATGTGTTGGGAGAACGGGTACTGGAGCTATTGACTCTGGACCCGTTCCTTCTTTATCCAGCTCCAAAAGGAGGAAATGCGGACGATGAACGGAACCACCCAGACAAAGCTTGACGATGTTGAAGAAAAACTAAAAGCGATTTGGATAGATGTTCTCCAACTAAATGATGTAGGCATTCAGGACAATTTTTTTGAAGTGGGTGGCCACTCACTAAAAGCGTTGGAGCTTGAGGTCCGAATTGGTGTCGAATTTGATATCGAAATCTCTTTGGAAAATATCTTTAGCTACCTTACGATCAAGGAGCTGGCTGAATATATCCGCAATTCACAGGAAAACAAGTTTTCATTAATAAAACCTGTCCCAGACAGACCTTATTACCCTGTTTCCTGGATACAAAAAAAGATGTACTTGGCTTACTTCGACGGACTTGAGAATGCCGTTCTCGATTTTCGAAGACTATCGTATGAAATTGATCCTTATGTACTTGAGAGGGCTTTTCAATACATAATCAAACGGCATAAATTGCTGCGTACCACGGTTGGGATCAAGGATGATGCCATCGTTCAGTTTGTTCACGATGAATCAGAATCGGATAAATTTCGCCTTTTCTACTGGGAAGCTCCTGGGGAAAAAGAGTTGCAGGAGGAGTTTATTCAAAAGTGCGTGGCAGAAATCAATCAGCCTTACACACTTGACCAGCTTCCACTCTTTCGTGTTGGTCTTATTCGTCTGCCGGGAGAAGGAAGTTTATTGATTCTTCATTTTCATCATATTATTTTTGATGCGTTTTCCCTGAAACTGGTGTATCACGAGTTGGATTGCATCAGCCAAGGAAGGTTGTTGCCTCAGCTCCATCTGCAATATGCCGATTACTGCGTATGGCAAACCGAACTCGAGCACACGGAAGCCTACGAAGAAAAGAAAGCTTTCTGGCTGGATATGTTTGCCGACGATCTGCCAGTTTTGAACCTCCCGCTAGACCGTCCCCGTAGCAATGGTCTGATAGCTACCTATGGAAACAAAAACTTCTTCCTAGATGAATCGACTGCAAAGGCTATTCAGAACGTCGCCAAACAGTATCAAGTCACGCCAAGTATTTTGTTGACAGCAATCTATGGGCTCCTTCTTTCCAAATACACCGCTCAAAGTGACATCACCATGGGCATTCTATCGTCGCGCAGATACAGCGGACTCGAGAACAGTATCGGTGTGTTTATTCGAACTGTTCCGATTCGCTTCCAAATTACGTCGGAACAAACATTGCCTGAATATTTACAGCAGGTGAAGAAAATCTGGATCAGCGCCCTTGAACATCAGGAATGCGACATCGATGAAATGGAAGAAATCATTTGCCGACAGCATCTTCTCTCCAAGACGGATCATCCCTTGTACCGTGTCTCGATGAACATCCATACCGAAATGGACTCGGTCACGGAATCCATCATTGGAGGGGAGGGAGATACGTTGCTTAGTGGAAACAGGCAAGATATTGCCTGCGGAGTCTACTTTCTCGATTCCGGAAGAATCTGCTTAAACATGGAATACAACATGGAATTGTTTGATCCAAGCACAATGCAGCGAATGGGCGAACACTTCATCGGTCTGCTTCAAGCAATCCTGTCGGAACCTGAACGCAGAATAGGGGAGTTTAGCCTGTTGACAGAGGACGAGAAAGACAAAATTTTGCATCACTTCAACAGGAAGATTTCCGATTTTTCCACCGAACAAACACTGCAAGCGATCTTCGAACATAAGGTCCAAACATACGCAGACAATATTGCGGTTGTTTGTGCCGATCAATCGCTTACGTATCGGGAACTGAACAGGAAAACCAACCAACTAGCGAGAGTGCTTGTGGAAAGGGGCGTTGGCCCCGGTGTAACGGTAGGCGTAATGCTGGAGAGGTCTATTGACATGATGGTAGCCCTTCTGGCGATTTTGAAAGCAGGTGGTGCGTACCTGCCGATTAGCCCGGACTATCCGCAAGATCGCGTGCACTTTATGCTAGAGGACAGCCAGGCCAAGGTCGTGCTTGTCAATCAAGACACTTTGGAAGGCAGCCACCCAAAAGAGAAGATGTACCTAAATGTTCAGAACCCTGCACTGTATTTAGGTGATGATTCCAATCTTATACCGAGAAGCAGTCCAACTGATCTAGCTTATATTATGTATACTTCTGGTTCCACCGGCACTCCAAAAGGAGTCATGATTGAGCACCGCTCAGTAATTAACAGACTAGACTGGATGCATAAGCAGTTTCTCATTACAGAAGATGACTGCTTTTTGCAGAAGACACCTTTTACCTTCGATGTTTCCTTATGGGAACTCTTTGGATGGTATTTTCAAGGGGCGAGAGTTTGCTTTCTGGAGCCGGGCAAGGAGAAATATCCCGAAGCCATTCTCGCAACGATTGCTCGTGAGCGAATCACGCTGTTGCACTTTGTTCCGTCCATGTTGAGCAGCTTTCTTTCCTACGTAGAGCCTCGCATGGAGCGGGAGTCAGAGCGACTGTCCAGTCTTCGCTTCATGTTTGCGAGCGGAGAAGCCCTGCTCCCAAGTGCAGTCAACACATTCAATCGAATCATTCATGAGCGGAGCGGAACAAGGCTCATCAATCTATACGGTCCGACAGAAACCACCGTTGAAGTCTCTTGGTTTGATTGTTCCGAAGGCTATGGGACACAACCACCGCGAACGATCATTCCGATCGGAAAACCCATTGACAATATCCGTCTGTACATTGTGGACAAGGAAGACACCCTCCAGCCGATGGGCATTCCAGGTGAGCTGATGATTTCAGGGGTTGGAGTGGGAAGAGGTTATTTGAATCAACCTGAGATCACTGCGCAAAAATTTATCAACGATCCGTGGAATCCAGGTAACAGAATGTATCGAAGCGGAGATTTGGTTCGCTGGATGCCGGATGGAGCTATCGAGTATTTGGGCCGAAAGGATGAGCAGGTCAAAATCAGAGGCGTGCGCATTGAATTGGGCGAAATTGAAAATGTGTTACTCGAATTGCCAGAGATTGAGGCAGCCGTTGCATCCATAATGATAAGCCAAGCAGAAGAGAAGCTGCTGTGCCTTTATTATGTGTCTTCTAACATGTTGGACTCCGATGTGCTGAAGAGCTATCTAACCAGTAGACTGCCACGCTTCATGGTACCGGATGCGATTATGGCGATAGAGGAGATTCCCTTAAACTCCAGTGGAAAAGTAAACAGAAAACGGTTGCCTGCCCCCGTTGTTGAAGTGGATCAAGCAACAGATGGGCTGCCTACTAGCGACATAGAAATAAAGCTGACAAACATATGTCAAAAGATATTGCGTATCGATCAGCTTGGCATTCGAACTAATCTGTTCTCAGTTGGGGCTAACTCGCTGAAAATCATCTTGATTGCAAGCCAAATTCGCCAAGAGATGAACGTGGACATTCCTGTTAGTCATGTTTACACCCATCCAACAATCGCAGAAATCGCTTCTTACATTCAATTGGAATCTTTGCCTGTCTCGGCTAATGGCGATCATGGCCTCGTTTTAATCAACAAACGATCGACGGAGGCTCCCAATCTCTTTTTCATTCACGACATTAGCGGTAGTATCGACGCTTATTTTGACCTTGTAAACCACCTTGGTGACAGATTCACCTGCTATGGCATTCCAGCAGAAATGGGCAATGGCGAAAGTAGCCAAGATGTCACCATCGAGGGGCTAGCAAAGAAATACCTGGAAAAAATGAAAAAAATCCAAAACGACGGCCCTTACTTTTTAGCTGGTTGGAGTCTAGGTGGCCTATTGGCATTTGAAATCACGAAGCAGCTAGAAGCTACAGGAGATGAGGTGGAGATGCTTGTTCTCATCGATTCTTCCTCACCGCTGCTGCACCAGCATCTCCAAATTCCAGATGCATCGGTTGTAGACTCATTCAGACAGCAGATTACACAAGTATTGTCTGCTCCTGAACTGATTTTTCAGATGGAGAATGAATCGACGCTATATGGTTTGTATAAAAAGACTGCTCAGTACATGGAAGCTCACAGCCTTACGTATGAAGCATTGGAAATCCTGATGCCCAAAGAGATTCTGCAAGCAATTCCAGCATATGCACAGAGTAGTCAAGTAGACTTTTACCGCTATTTAAATTTGTTCATCGACTTCCAGAACGCCTATGTCCACTATCATCCGCAGCGAAAAGTTTTTGCACAGGCTCATTTGATCAAAGCGAAAGAATCTTCGATAGAAGAGAAGCAATGGAACGCATTTTTTTATAGTCCAGTCATTCTACATGAAATGGAGGGGGATCACTTTTCCATTTTCAGAGATCCTGGCGTTAAAGAGATGGCTTCATTCTTTGAAGCGCTTGCCCCCAAAAACGGGTGATACGAAGGAAAAAGATGATCCTCTAATCCTGATGTCAAAGGAGAGCAACTCAATGATTCAGAAGCTTGCTGGAACTGCCAATAGGAACGGCCAACTACCTGGAGACGTCGAACAGAGGCTGTGTGATTGGCAAGTGGATGATTATTGGAGACACATTTTGGCAAACCGTGAACAAACATTAAACATGCCATTAGATTGTGTTCGCCCAGCCGTTAAAAGCATGGAGAAAGGTTATGTCGCACGAAAGACAAGCCTCGAGTTAAAGAGAAAGCTGGAGCTTATTGAAGAGAAAGAAGCCGTATCCATGGAAATCATGCTTTTGGCTGCTTTCATACTACTGCTCTCCAAATATTCTGGCCAAGACCAAATCTTCGTAGGGTGGACGTCTGATTCGTTTCAACAATCTGGTGGAAGCCAAGCATCTTGCACTTCTGTAATCGCTGGCCACGTGGATCAGGATATCACTTGGCGCGAGTATGTAGCCATCATCGAGCAAAAGTGCCTGCAGGCTCTTGCTCCGAAACGCTTCTCATACGAAGAACTGGTGAAAGCACTCGATTTGGACCAAGATCCGAGCAGAAATCCGCTCTTTGATGTTCTCTTCAAAAAGAAAAATGAAGAGATTGAATGGAAGAAGTATGACTTTTCGTTAGAAATCGATACTGAAAAAGAGGGCATATTTGTCAAGGTTCAATACGATACAAACCTCTTTTTCAAAAGCACAATGAAAAAATTGCTTTGCCATTATGTCAATCTGCTGGAGCAACTGGTCCGTGATGCCGACCAATGTATCGCAGATATGGATATGCTCTCAGCAGATGAACGAGAGCACCTGGTCTATGGCTTGAATCAGACCAGCACTGAATATCCATTTGATCACAGCATCTCGTACATGCTGGAGAAACAAGTTGAACAGCGTCCCGAGGAGATCGCTGTCGTGTTCGGTGCACAACGCCTCACTTACCGTCAACTGCATGCGTCTTCCAACCGTATCGCTCATGCCCTGCATCACAGGGGAATCGGAGAAGGAGACGTTGTTGTCGTTATGGCTGAGCGTTCGCTGGAACTCATTACAGGCCTACTTGGAGTCCTAAAAGCCGGAGCTGCCTATACCCCGGTTGACCCCGGCTATCCAGCGGAGCGTCTTCGTTACTTGCTACGCAATTCGAGTGCGAAGTTGCTACTCGTCCAGCGTACGTTTCAAGACCGTATTGCCGACACGGATGCAGATATTGTTGCGGTGGAAGACTTGCTAGCGGCTGAGTTGCCTAGCGAAAACCTGCCACTTCCCTATCATCCTGAACAATTGATGTACGTGCTTTATACCTCTGGATCAACAGGAAATCCGAAGGGAGCCATGATCCGATCGCATGCCTTTGTTAATTTGCTCCATTGGTATACCCAAGAGTTTACGTTTACCGAAAACGATCGGGTTCTGCTTATTGCTTCAGCCAGCTTTGATCTAGCGCAAAAAAATCTATACGCGCCGTTGGTTACTGGCGGACGCTTAATCCTTTTTGAACCGGGTTTGTATGATTACGAGCAGATGTCGGCGACCATTGAGCGCGAGGACATTACCGTGATCAACTGCACACCTAGCGCGTTTTACCCGTTGCTCGAGGAGAATGCAGACGACGACTACAAAAAACTGAAAAGCTTGCGGTGGATATTTTTGGGCGGAGAACCGATCCACATGACCAAGCTGGGTCCATGGCTGCGAAGCGAGAACTGCCAGGCAGAGATCGTCAATACCTACGGCCCGACTGAATGTACTGATATTGCCTCCTATTACCGTATGCGCAGCGAAGACTGGCAGGGCGAAACCGAACTGCCGATCGGCAAGCCAATTGACAATGTCCGGCTGTATGTAGTGGACAAAGAGATGAAGATTGTCCCGGAAGGTATGGAAGGTGAGTTGTGCATCGGAGGCGTCGGAGTCGGCATTGGCTATTACAATGCTCCCGAGTTGACCCAAGAACGATTTGTACAGAGCGAAGAGTTGCCCGAGAAAGTCGTGTACAAGACAGGGGACGTAGTCAAGCGGTTACCAGATGGCAACGTTGCGTTCATTGGAAGGGTGGACCACCAAGTCAAAATCCGTGGATTCCGTATAGAAATTGAAGAGATTGAGAAAAAGCTCCTCGACCATCCACATGTGAAGGAAGCAATAATCACTGCTGTACAAGATGCAGATGGAGACACATCACTCCGGGCATATGTAGTGCCGGGCGTTAGCTTGACCATCGACCAAATCCGCGATTACCTGCAGATGGAACTGCCAGCGTATATGGTCCCACAGTTTTTCATATTCCTAGAGTCATTACCGCTGACTCCGAACGGAAAAATCGACCGCAAAGCGCTGCCCTTGCCACCCGAGAAAATGAGGCCAACAGAGGAACCTGATCTCAACGATGAGATAGAGCAACGATTGGTCGCCCTATGGCAGGAAGTGCTTGGGATCCGCAAGATAGGCATCCAAGACAGCTTCTTTCGTTTGGGAGGGCACTCGTTAAAAGCGATTGCTCTCCTCTCTCGAATCAAAAAGACATTTGGTGTGTCCATCCCGATTCAAACTTTATTTCGATCGCCGACTGTTCAGCAGCTTGCCGAGGTCATCCGGCGATCTCCTAAGACTAACGTCGTATCGATTCCTACTGCTGAGAGCCAAGAATATCATCGGCTTTCCTCGGAGCAAGAGAGGCTCTATGTTTTGGAACAGTTCGAAGACGTGGGCACTGCCTACAACGTGCCATGGGCGGCTCATGTATATGGCCCATTGGACGTTGACCGCTGTCACAAAGCATTTACCTCGTTAAGCCGTCGCCATGAATCGCTTCGCACATGCTTTGAGATGATTGGCGATACGGTTTTTCAAAAAGTGCTGAAAGAAGTGAAAGGCTTCTTCACCTATGAAGAAGTGATCGGTGGGGTGCCTGACCAACTAATCAGGCAGTTCCTGCGTCCATTCGATCTGAGTATAGGTCCGTTGTTCCGAGTAAAACTCATCCGGCTCGGCACAAACGAACATCTGTTTCTACTGGACATGCATCACATTATTGCAGACGGTATTTCTATTCAGATTTTATTGAAAGAATTTTCCGCCCTTTATGAAGGAGAAGTACTGGAATCATTGCCGATGCAGTACAAGGATTATGCGAGTTGGCAAAACAAAAGGCGGGAGACCTTGCAAGAACAGGAGCAGTATTGGCTCGATTTGCTACAAGGGGAGCTACCCGTACTGAATCTCCCCCTAGATCACCCACGGCCACCGTTACAAAGCTTCGAGGGCGACAAAGTGAGCGCCCGCCTGGACGCTCCACTTGTGAAAAAGCTAAGACAGGTAGCGGAGGAAACGGGAACCACCCTGTATATGGTTTTGCTCGCGTCGTATCAAGTGTTGTTACACAAGTATACGGGACAAACCGATATCATCGTAGGCTCACCAATCGGAGGAAGGCAACAGGCTGTATTTGAAAATATAGTGGGAATGTTCGTCAACACACTGGCTCTGCGGAACTTCCCGCACCCAGCCAAGTCATTCCGTGCCTTTCTTACAGAAGTACGAGAGTGTTGTCTGAAAGCCTATGAACATCAGGAATGGCCGTTTGAGAAGCTGGTGGAGAAATTACAGTTCTCTCGAGATTTAAGCCGCAATCCGTTGTTTGATACCATGTTCGTGCTGCAAAACATGGAGAGCTACCTTCCGAGTATGGAAGGGGTAAAGATGGTAACTCATCCGATCAACGTTCATGTCTCTCAGTTTGACCTCATGCTGGAGGCAATCGAAAGAGGAAATGACACCATTCATTTGAATCTGGAGTTCTGCGTCAAGCTGTTTGCCAAAAATACGATGGAGAGGTTGCTGCGCCATTACCTCAATCTGTTGGAGCAACTAGTCCATAATGTCGACCAACGTCTGGAAGATATGGACATGCTGTCAGCAGATGAACGAGAGCGCCTTGTCTATGGCTTGAATCAGACCACCACCGAATTTCCTTCTGAGTTAAGCATTACACACATGCTGGAGAAACAGGCCGAGCAACGCCCCGAGGAGATCGCTGTCGTGTTAGGTGAACAACGCCTCACATACCGTCAACTGAATGCAGCCTCCAACCGTATCGCTCATGCCCTTCATCACAGGGGAATCGGAGAGGGAGACGTTGTTGTTGTTATGGCCGAGCGTTCCCTGGAACTGATTACAAGTTTGCTCGGGGTGCTGAAAGCCGGGGCTGCCTATACCCCAGTTGACCCTGGCTATCCAACGGAGCGTCTTCGTTACTTGCTACGCAATTCGAGCGCAAAGCTTATGCTCGTCCAGCGTGCGTTTCAAGACCGTATTACCGACACAGATGCAGATATTGTTGCGGTGGAAGACATGCTAGCGGCTGAGTTTCCAAGCGAAAACCTGCTTCTTCCCTATAATCCTGAGCGAATGATGTACGTACTTTATACCTCTGGATCAACAGGAAATCCGAAGGGAGCCATGATCCGTTCGCATGCATTTGTCAATTTGCTTCACTGGTACACCCAAGAATTTACATTTACCGAAAACGAACGGGTTCTGCTCATTGCGTCAGCCAGCTTTGATCTGGCGCAAAAAAATTTATACGCGCCGTTGATCACAGGAGGACGCCTGATTCTTTTTGAACCGGGTCTGTATGATTACGAACGAATGTCCAGCACTATTGAACGTGAGGGCATTACCGTGATCAACTGCACGCCTAGCGCGTTTTATCCATTGCTCGAGGAGAATGTTGACGACGACTACCAAAAGCTAAAAAGCCTCCGCTGGGTATTTTTGGGCGGCGAGCCGATCCATATGTCCCATCTGGGTCCATGGCTGCGCAGCCCGCACTGCCAGGCGGAAATCGTCAATACCTACGGCCCGACCGAATGTACCGACATCGCTTCGTATTACCGCATGCGCAACGAAAACTGGCAGGGTCAAGTCGAGCTGCCAATCGGCAAGCCAATTAACAACGCCCGGTTGTATGTGGTGGATAAAGAGATGAAAATCGTGCCAGAAGGTATGGAAGGTGAGTTGTGCATCGGAGGTATGGGGGTCGGCCTTGGCTACTACAATGCTCCCGAGTTGACGGAGGAACGATTTGTACAGAGCAACGAGTTGCCCGAGAGAGTCGTGTACAAAACGGGGGACATAGTCAAGCGATTACCAGATGGCAACATAGTGTTCATAGGAAGGGTAGACCACCAAGTCAAAATACGTGGATACCGCATTGAGATTGAAGAAATCGAAAAGAAACTCCTGGATCACCACCATGTGAAAGAGGCAGTGGTTACGGCTGTACAAGATGCAAGCGGAGACACGACGCTCTGTGCATATGTAGTGCCGATCACTAACCTGACCACCGACCAAATCTGCAATTACCTCCAGATGGAACTACCAGCATATATGGTCCCGCAGCTGGTAATGATCCTCGAGGCATTGCCACTGACTCCGAACGGCAAAATCGACCGCAAAGCGCTGCCCTTGCCTGCTCAGCAAATCGAGCGAACGGAGGAAAACGATCCCAGCGGTGAGACAGAGCAACGATTGGCGACACTGTGGGAGGATGTTCTTGGCATTAGCAAGGTTAGCCTCCAAGACAGTTTCTTTCGTTTGGGAGGACACTCCTTAAAAGCCATTGCTCTCCTCTCTCGAATCAAAAAGACATTTGGTGTGTCCATCCCGATTCAAACTTTATTTCGATCGCCGACTGTTCAGCAGCTTGCCGAGGTCATTCGACAAACACCCAAGACAAGCATCGTATCCATTCCTACAGCAGGAGGGCAAGAATATCATCGGCTTTCCTCAGAGCAAGAAAGGCTCTATGTTTTGGAACAGTTCGAAGACGTGGGCACTGCCTACAACGTGCCATGGGCGGCTCACGTATATGGCCCATTGGACGCTGACCGCTGTCACGAAGCATTTACCTCGTTAAGCCGTCGGCATGAATCGCTTCGCACATGCTTTGAGATGATTGGCGATACGGTTTTTCAAAAAGTGCTAAAAGAAGTGAAAGGCTTCTTCACCTATGAGGAAGTGATCGGTGGGGTGCCTGACCAACTAATCAGGCAGTTCGTGCGTCCATTCGATCTGAGTGTAGGTCCGTTGTTCCGAGTGAAAGTCATCCGGCTCGGCACAAACGAACATCTGTTTTTACTGGACATGCACCACATTATTGCAGACGGTATTTCTATTCAGATTTTATTGAAAGAATTTTCCGCCCTTTATGAAGGAGAAGTACTGGAATCATTGCCGATGCAGTACAAGGATTATGCGAGTTGGCAAAACAAAAGGCGGGAGACCTTGCAAGAACAGGAGCAGTATTGGCTAGACTTGTTGCAAGGGGAGCTACCGGTATTGAATCTGCCGTTGGATTACCCGCGGCCACCGTTACAAAACTTCGAGGGCGACAAGGTAAGCATCCACGTGGACGCCTCACTGGCCAAAAAGCTGGGACAGGTAGCCGAAGAAACAGGATCCACCCTGTATATGGTTTTGCTTGCTGCGTATCAAGTGTTGTTGCACAAGTATACAGGACAAACCGATATCATTGTCGGATCACCAATCGGGGGAAGGCAACAGGATGAATTTGAAAATACCGTGGGAATGTTCGTCAACACACTGGCCCTGCGAAGCTTCCCGCACCCAGACAAGTCACTCCGTGCCTTTCTTACAGAAGTACGAGAGTGTTGTCTGAAAGCCTATGAACATCAGGAATGGCCGTTTGAGAAGCTGGTCGAGAAACTAGAGTTCTCCCGGGATTTAAGCCGCAATCCGTTGTTTGATACCATGTTCGTCCTACAAAACATGGAGAGTTACCTTCCGTGCATGGAAGGGGTAAGGATGGTAACTCATCCGATCAACGCCCATGTATCTCAGTTTGACCTCATGCTGGAAGCGATCGAGAGAGAAGACGAAGGCATCCAGTTGAATCTGGAATATTGCGTCAAGCTGTTTGCCAAAAACACGATGGAGAGGTTGCTGCACCATTACCTCAATCTGCTAGAACAACTGGTCCGTAATGTCGACCAGCGTGTGGAAGAAATGGACATGCTGTCAGCAGATGAACGAGAGCGCCTTGTCTATGGCTTGAATCAGACCACCACCGAATTTCCTTCTGAGCTAAGCATTGCACACATGCTGGAGAAACAGGTTGAACAACGCCCCGAGGAGATCGCTGTCGTGTTCGGTGAACAGCTCCTCACTTACCATCAATTGCATGCGGCCTCCAACCGTATCGCTCATGCCCTGCATCACAGGGGAATCGGAGAAGGAGACGTTGTTGTCGTTATGGCCGAGCGTTCGCTGGCACTCATTACAGGCCTACTTGGAGTGCTAAAAGCCGGAGCTGCCTATACCCCAGTTGACCCCGGCTATCCAGCGGGGCGTCTTCGTTACTTGCTACGCAATTCGAGTGCGAAGTTGTTGCTCGTCCAGCGTGCATTTCAAGACCGTATTGCCGACACGGATGCAGATGTTGTTGCGGTGGAAGACCTTCTAGTGGCTGAGTTTCCAAGTGAAAACCTGCTTCTTCCCTATAATCCTGAGCGATTGATGTACGTACTTTATACCTCTGGTTCAACAGGAAATCCCAAAGGTGCTATGATCCGGTCTCATGCCTTTGTCAATTTACTTCACTGGTACACAAGGGAGTTTAGGTTTACCGAGAACGAACGGGTCCTGCTCATTGCTTCAGCCAGCTTTGATTTGGCGCAAAAAAATCTATATGCGCCGTTGATTACTGGTGGACGCTTAATCCTTTTCGAACCGGGTTTGTATGACTACGAACAGATGTCGGCTACCATTGAACGTGAAGGCATTACCGTAATCAACTGCACACCTAGCGCGTTTTACCCGTTGCTCGAGGAGAATGCAGACGACGGCTACCAAAAGCTGAAAAGCCTTCGATGGGTATTTTTGGGCGGCGAGCCGATCCACATGACCAAGCTGGGTCCATGGGTGCGCAGCGAGAACTGCCAGGCGGAGATCGTCAATACCTACGGCCCGACTGAATGTACTGACATCGCTTCCTATTACCGCATGCGCAGCGAAGACTGGCAAGGCGAAGTCGAGCTGCCGATCGGCAAGCCAATTGATAACGTCCGATTGTATGTGGTGGACAAAGCGATGAAGATTGTCCCGGAAGGTATGGAAGGTGAGTTGTGTATCGGGGGCGTGGGGGTCGGCCTTGGCTATTACAATGCTCCCAAGTTAACGGAAGAACGCTTTGTACAGAGCAACGAGTTGCCAGAGAGAGTTGTGTACAAGACAGGAGACATAGTCAAGCGGATACCAGATGGCAACGTGGTATTCATAGGAAGGGTAGATCACCAAGTTAAAATCCGTGGATTCCGCATTGAAATTGAAGAGATCGAGAAGAAGCTAATCGATCATCCTCAAGTAAAGGAAGCAGTGGTTACGGCTGTACAGGATGTGGACGGGGACGCGATACTCCGCGCATATGTAGTTCCGGTCAGCTCTTTGACAACCGACCAGCTCTATCATTACCTGCAAGACGAGCTTCCAAGCTATATGGTCCCGCAATATCTCATATTGCTAGAGTCACTACCGCTGACTCCGAACGGTAAAATTGACCGCAAAGCGTTGCCATTGTGGCCCGATAACATAGTTCTGACTGAGGAGGACGAACCGAGGGGAGAAACAGAGCAACAATTAGCAGCTCTGTGGCAGGAAACACTTGGAATCCGCAAGGTAAGCGTTCATGATCATTTCTTTCAGTTAACAGACCAAACCTTCAAAGCGCTTGATGTAATCGGCAAAATAAATAAGGCTTTTGGCGTTAAATCCAATCTTAATCTGTTGATTCGTAATCCTACCATTCGAGAACTAGCTAAACAGATCGAAAATTGCTCTTTGAATCCATTGCCTTCACTGGAAGCAGTTGCCGAGCGTCCTTACTACCCAGCATCCTCAGCACAAAAGCGGCTGTTTATGATCAATAAACTGCTAGGGAGCGGAACAACTTACAACGTTCCAGTCATACGCAGAATGAAAGGGAGACTGGACATTCAGCGTGTTGGGGAGGCCATGAAGGAACTTGTCCAGCGACATGAATCACTTCGGACATCCTTTCAATTGGATGTGGAAACCGGTGCGTTGCTCCAAAAGGTGCATTCTGACGTTTCATTTACCTCTTTCGTATATGAACTCACCGAGGCAGAAGCGACAGAAATGATTCAAGATTTTGTCAGGCCGTTTCGCCTGGATAGACCACCGCTGTTTCGATCAGCGCTAATCAACCTGATAGATAAAGAAGAGTGCATCCTCATCATTGACATGCACCATAGCATAACAGATGGTATGTCAATAGGGATTATACTAAAAGACTTAGTAGCCCTTTACGAAAAAAGACAGATGGACACCCCCAAGCTTCAATATAAGGACTACGCTGTCTGGGAAAATCAGCTCATGAATACGAGAGAATGGCAAAAGCAGGAGAAATACTGGCTAGAGATATTCAAAGAGCCTGTTCACCCGATACAAATGCCAGTCAGTCGCCAAGCTTCCTTGGCAGCAGATGCCAATACCCGTACGATCTATTTTTCCCTAGAGGAAAACACAACTGTGGCCTTGCAGAACCTTGCTCAGTCAACAGAGACGACCCTTTTTATGGTGTTGATGACCACCTTTACTATTCTGTTGTCCAAACTGTCTGACCAGGAAGATATTGTGGTTGGTACTCCAATTTCGGGAAGACATCACGATGGACTGGAGAATATCGTAGGAATGTTTGTCAATACGTTGGCTATTCGCAACTCGCTACAACGCAGCCTGAACTTTCTGGAGTATTTGAATCAGGTGAAAGAGCGACTGCTAGAAGCATATGAAAATCAAGATTATCCTTTTGATCATCTGGTGGACAAACTGAACGTCCCGCGTGAGATCAGCACAAACCCTTTGTTCAATGTCATGTTCCAATTTGCACAAAAGGACGAAGTAGAGAAAATTGCGGGTTTGGAGATGCTCCCTGTCGAATATGATTGCGCTCCAAGCAAATTCGATATCCACTTTGTTGTCGTACAAGAAGATCAGCGGACCCTGTACCTGGAAATGACATACCGAGATGCGTATCTCCCAGATGAATCGGCTAACGAGTTCATTACTCAATTTATTGAATTGGTTCAGCAAATTGTTCATGATACGGGTATTTGTCTAAAAAAGATCATGACCAGCCAACGAGTACAACCCTAGCTTCCGGACATAGTCCCGCCTTCTACATTGGCGGGATTTTTTACATCCACCCTGAAGTAAATATAGGAAGCACCCCCGAACACGTGGTTGCAGACTGTCGCGTTTAATAGAAGAGAACTCGAACAGGAGAGAGATTGAATGATGGATAGCAACGTTTTGTTCAAGGAGTTTCCAGTATTGAAATCGGACAAATTAACACTTGGCCCGATTGAAGATCATCATTTAGAAGAAGTGTTTGAGATATACAGCAATGATAAAGTATTTGAGTATTGCGGTATTATTCCAAAGCACAAAAAGGACAGCGTAATGACCATGATCAGGCATTTTAAAAGGGATTATCATAAAAAAACAAGGTTGAAATGGGGGATTTTTCCTGATAACCAGAGCAATACATTAGTTGGTATTATCGAGGCTTTCGAGTTTAATCAAAGAATAAACAAAGTAACAATCGGCTACTTTTTGGCCGAAAGACACTGGGGAAAAGGAATTGCCTCAGAGGCGGTCAACATGGTCGTACGCTTCTTGATTGAAGATGCCAAAGTGAGCAGAATTCAAGCAGATGTAATGCCTCCGAATGAAGTATCCAAAAGGGTATTGCTCAAGAATGGTTTCATCAAGGAGGGAACGCTAAGACAAGCAGCATCCTGGTCCGGTAAAGGAGTTGTAGATTTAGAGATATATAGCTTGTTAAAAGAAGATTTCCAAAGAGAGAAATAGTAAGATAGTGGATCGTGAAGAGGAGTGCTAAAATCATAAATGAGAGAAAAGTGGAACTGATAGGATAGCACTTTAAATTAAAAAAGAAGGTTTCATCCCCGAACCGGATTTGAGGATGAAGCCTTCTTTTTTTTCAAAAAAAACTTGATAATACGGGGGAGAGTTTTCACAAATTAAATAACAAGAGTGTTGGTCACCCTCAATCATTAAGAAAAAACTGAACAAATGTATTCAAGGCAATGATCTCAACCGTTTCACAAAACTTGTCGTTCTGCGCGCAAGCAGTAAGAGTATATTGGTCATCGAGAAAGAATATCTTAAAATACCAATTACAATGATCATATACACGTAATCCCTCAACTCCACCTCCTCGAACAGTTGAAAAGCTATTTAGTGGAATCGAAAATCCATGGCCGATTGCTTTGACATAACTCTCCTTGGCCGTCCAGACTTTAAAAAAGCGAGAGTGTCTTTGCAGAGCATCCTGTTCATTCTCAATAAACTCATATTCTTCTTGTGCAAAAAACTGTTTTGCAATCTGTAGATCAACCGTATGTATTCTTTCTATATCAATACCCACAGGGTGCTCGTCTATTATGCAGACTATCCATTTGCCCGAGTGTGAGATATTAAAATGAAGTAGGTTCAACGGCATGTAAAGGTACGGTTTTCCAAATGTGTTCTTGCTAAATAAGATAGTTTTCGGAGGAATAGCAAATTTTTCAGAAACGATTTTTCTAATAAGGAGGTCGCCCAATAGGCCTCTGATCAGATCTTCACGGTGGAGGAACTTGGATAGTCTTTGTTTCTTTTCTTCAGTAACAAAGGTTAAGAGGTGTGAAATGTACGCATCTGGTAATGTAGATATAGGGACAGCGTATATTTGCATAATGTTCAACCTCCAGTACAGTTGTAATGCATTCAGGGGATTTGAACATTTAGCATTTACCTATGATGGCTAAATGAATTACACACTAGGCTCAATAAATTCAATACCAAGGTCGATGATTCGCTCATCTCCCATAAGGGAAACAAGCACTTTTACCCTTCTCCTGTGCTTATCGATTTTTTTAATAATACCTTCCATTCCTTTTAATGGGCCTGATTCTACATAAACTTTAAAGTCTTGCGTGTATACTTGGGAAAAATCGATCTGCTCATCATTATTCAGAAGTTTAAGAATAATCGACATTTCTTCTTCGGGAATCTTTTTAAAATAATGCGCTTCTTCATATTTTTGATTCCCATGACAGTTTTGGGGGAAAAGGGTACTATCGTATGTTAGGTCGATTTTATTTAGATAGTTTAGTATGCGGATGATTTTTGAATGCCGTTTAATGGAGTAGTATGTTGAAAAATTCATTTCTGTTTTTACAAAAATATATCCAGGGAACAAATTCTTCTCGACGCGCAGAAGTTCACCGTTTTTTTTCTCAGGGACGATTCGTTTTGGAGCGATTGAGTACAAAGTTTCTTTATCAAAGGATTTATTCAGCCAATCTTTTACAGAATGCTCATTACCCGATTTAACAAAGAGAACATACCAGTTCATAGAGGAAATGACTCCTTTTCGAGATGTTTCTCAGATAATTGGTAGTAACAGTAGCCCTAGAATTAAATGCTCAACAGTACTTGAGTCATGTAAAACGTTGTCGTGTAACAATTATTGAGACCCTCTACTCTGAATCCCTTGAACGGAACTTTTTCAAGTCCTTTAACTTAAAAAGATAATAGGCTTATTTGATTGTAATACACATTAATTAAAAAAATTATCATTTTTTATATTTATTACCACCACCATGGTAACCCCCACACTCGCTTATCGTCAAGTTCATTCTCGCATTTCAGTTAAGGTTCAATTGCTGTCGAATTATAAAGGAAAAGCTGTCCTGCTAGTAAATTCCATGCCTGCCCAAATTGTTCAGCACTTTCGTAATGGTGGGCTCTGCTACGTTACCATGAGCTTGTATACGAAGTATTGTATTCGGAAACAAAAAACGTGAAGGACTTGTTTACATGAGAAGGACAGTTCGTTTATGAATCTTGTAATCTTTATAGCCTACTAAACCCCAGCTGTACACAGAAACAAGGTACCAGTACTTAAATGGGTTACTTGTATAGAACACCCGGCAATTGGGTCAGATGAGTAAGTTACGAACACATCAACAAATGCAAGCTACAATTACAAGTTATCGAAAAGATGTAATGCATTTTGAAGAGTTCCTCTGTGAAATAAGTATGAATTGTAGTTTATTAAATGGGAAGATCCACCTCATACAAAAATGGATAAAAAAGCAGCATAAAGAAGATGTAGCATATTCCACCATAAAGAGGCGAATCACATCCTTTCACCAATTCTCGAGATTAATCAGCTCAAGCATGCATATCAATATGCAAATGAATTAGAAGAGGACGAAGCTCATATTAGACCAACCATAAAGCTCCTTATTTTATCAGGCCTTCGGAATCATGCACTTACGAACTTGAAAGTAAATAAACATCAATTAAAAGCAGAAGACAAACTGTTATAAGGATTAGGTGGACTTCCGTTAATTGACAAGGCGTTAAACCGTATTACGAATCGCTTGTCGTCCGTTTTACAATTAAGCGGGGATGAGAAGATTACGCCTCATGGTTTTCGTGCAACAATTAGTACTCTTCTTTCCGACAGAGGGATCGACCTTAACTCCATTCGATTTTTGCTTGGACACTCAGAAAAAGATAACCTTCATTTTTACATCCGACGTTACGGAAGACATATCCAAGTCCTTCGTCGTGAGTTAACACGCCTCGAAGAAGGACTTTCCCAAAAGGGCGATGAGGTGATAGTTTGGAAACCAGACTTTAAAGAATCGTCAAAGCGGGAAACTGATACGTCGCAATCTCCGATCATTCCAAAAGAAACATTGATACAATTGCTCCAAACTCATCCAGACGTTGCAGCTATGATCCTACAAAAAGGATTGGTTCAGCTGTAGGGAGGAGTAGTGATACAAAACCCTATTGTCGTCCTGGATTCATAACAAACATACCATGACAAAAGCACAGGTTTTATTAATCGGTAACAAAACCATTGTAGTAAGAGAGGGTTAAGAGAGGGAGGTTCAAAACAAACTAAAGAGCCATAAGGTAATTGAGAATACAGTGTGTGAAGGAAAGAATATGTAGAAGAGGAATTATGGAAAAGCCAACAAAAACAATCGTCTGAAAATTCGGTTTTGATTAAAGCTCGATCAAAAAAATCTAAAATTTTAATAAGATTAAATCTAGTTCATAAAATTGCTATTTCATGAACTGAAAGCAAAAATGATAAACCTCCTCTATATTGAGATACCGACTTTTAGAGGGGAGGTTTATTCCTTTAAAAAATCAAATCGCAAAGATTGAATCACTTGTTTTTTTGTTCCAGATCTACATGGGTGTAGATGGACGTAGTTGCTAAACTTTCATGGCCAAGAAGCTCCTGGAGCGTTCGGATATCCACTTTGGAAGAAGAATCATCCTGTGAACGTAACAGAAGCGTCGCAAAGGTGTGTCGAAGATGATGAAGCGTAAAACGATGAGGAGGTAAACCTGCATGTTGAAGAACTTCTTTAAAGATTCGATGCAACCCACGTGGATCTAATTGTCGACCAAGATAATTCGTAAAAACCGGCTCCTTTGGATGCAATCGAAAAGGTTCTAACTGCTCCCGGTACTTCTGAATCAAAGGTAACACCATCGGATGAAGCGGGAGGACACGCTCTTTATTACCTTTCCCGTAAATCCGAACGGTGTCCCACTCCAAGTCCAATTGTTCCCACGTCATATCCACCAATTCTTGCCGACGCATGCCGGTTGTTGCAAGGAGTTTGAACATCACATGATTTCGCAGCGCGAACTTTCTTTTGTCAGCTTCCAGAAACCGAAAAAGCTGTTGCAGCTCGATTAATCTCATATAAACTGGCAGTTTTTTATCTGTTTTTGGTGCTTTGAATGCCCACCATAAACTCAACGGTGATCCAATTTTCCTTTGCACAAAACCGACAAAATGATTTTAAGCAAGAAATACGCCTTTGCAGCGTCCTCGGCCGTGTCTGATGCTCAATCACTTGATCTTGCACGAAACGCCGTATCGTCGAATTATACACGTGCTGCAGCTCAGTTGTTCCGTGAACTTTCTGTAAGAATGCCTCAAATACTTGTAAATCGTACGCGTAGCTGCGTATCGTATTGACGGATACATTTCGTTCAACCTGCATGTAACTCAAAAATTCATCAATCGCTTGTTTGACCTGCAAAATGGATCGTCCTCCTAAAAATTGATTATACGGACGCAACCTACCTTTATGGACTGTCCATGGAACTTATTTGAACGGGCCCGAAACTTATCCGGACGCACCCGACGATTATCAGGAACCTATAACTTACATATTCCTGATAATCTAGATCATCGGAACTTAGAATCTTTAGTTATTGTCCCACTTGCTCTTTTTATCAGTTTACATAATATATATTATCGGACTCAAAATGAAATGCAGAATTTCTAAGAGGGGTACTCACCTATGCCACAAACTTGTTCGTACATGGATCTAATTGAATGATCCTGAAAAATATATAGCTTTTTCCCATCTATCACTGCCATATAACATACATAGATGCACCCAAACTTGCTCATAAAAACCTAATTAGTAATCCAGAACCATTCCAGTAAGTTTGTCAGTTTAACTGCAAGACATTAACAAGCAGCAACAGATTGTTGTCTGAACCATCCATCATCTAATAAGGCCAATCAGACATTTATCAACGATCTACATAAGTCACTTGAGTTTCATCAAAATAAAAAAATTCATTTTAAATAAAAAACACCATTTACATTTATTGTAAATTCATTTATATTATAATTAAGATCACTATAACTAAAAACGCCCGGAGGTCCCCAAATGACCAAAGTAATCCCAAAATCCAAAACGATCACCACTACACCGAAAAAAAGATCGTACGAAAATACTTTGAATAACTTGGCGCAATACCTCGAACGAAATAAGAAAAAATAACCAATAAAAAGAGTGCCACTGGAGGCACTCTACTTTGGCGTCTATAAGCTTTTCTTCTCTCTCCCTTGCCCATTTCCCCCGACTACTACTCTTTTGCGCTTCCCATCCAATCCAACAAGTAAAAATCTGTTACCAAACGGGCGATCTGTCCTTCAGCATCATAACCGATATAGCTCGCGTAGCTGCCGTCTCCCCACCCTGTTGAAAACATGGCAACATTACAGCCGTCCACTAAGTCTATTAGCCCCCAGCTCCGTGTGTGTTTATACGTTTGATCCATTTTCTTTGTCAACGTCTCATAGAACATCTCGTCCTTCTCCATTTCTCGTTCCAAAAGCGTGCAAGCTTCTGCATCCATGAACGAGCCTGTACCCGCATCCACACCGTAGCCAAAAAATTCACCTTCGCCAAGCTGTGACACATCTGACTCCGGCCAAACAGCCATTTTCCAAGACACGACAGGTTTATCTGAGAAGACAATTCTCGCCAATGCTATCCGTTCATCTGGCTCCAGAGGGTCATCCGATTGCTCATCCTTTGACAGGGATTGAACTTGCGCGATAGCGAGCTGTACGGAGAAGCTCCCCTTTGGGAAAACCTCCACAAACGGTTCCGTCTCAAACATGACAAACGGATCATTTGCCACGATTTTTCCTGTATTCACCTGAAGCTCGCCCATATCTTGGCGGAACAACCGATATAAATAGCCATCCTGTTCTATCGTATACCCTTCGTCAAATGCCGTTTCAAAAAAGGCAGGGCAATTATGTTTCATGAGTTCATCCCCTTTATCCATTCTCTACATAAAATCCCACTGACGATAGTTTGCCAGTGGGATGTCGTCTGCATGCTAATTTACTTGATCAGAGCTGCGTCCAGCGCCACTTCAATCATTTCATTGAAGGTCGTTTGGCGTTCGTCAGCGGAAGTTTCTTCACCGGTTAGAATGTGATCACTCACGGTAAGGATAGACAATGCATTGCGTTTGTACTTTGCAGCCAATGTGTACAGCGCGGAAGATTCCATTTCAACAGCAAGCACTTGATAGGAAGCCAATTTTTTGTACAAATCGAAGTTCTCGCGATAGAAGCTGTCGCTTGTAAAGATATTCCCTACTTTGACAGACAGATTGCGCTCTGTCGCTACTTGATACGCTTTGTGCAGCAAATCAAAGTTAGCAGTAGGAGCAAAATCAACTTGGTTAAACAGGAGACGATTCGTTTGGGAATCGGAGGATGCGCTCATGGCGATAATCACGTCACGTACTTTGATGTCTTCCTGGATCGCGCCGCAAGTGCCTACGCGGATCAGGTTTTGAACACCATAAGATTGCATGAGCTCATTGACGTAGATCGAGATAGAAGGAACTCCCATGCCCGTTCCTTGTACAGAAACGCGCTTACCTTTGTATGTACCTGTGAAGCCGAGCATGCCACGCACGTTGTTGTAGCACTCTGCTCCTTCGAGGAATGTTTCAGCAATGTATTTGGCCCGTAGCGGATCGCCCGGCAGCAGGATGGTTTCAGCAATTTGACCTTGCTGCGCTCCAATATGGATACTCATAATCTGTTTGCTCCTTTATCAAGAAAAAATGACCTACTTGCCTATCGTACTACAAAAACCGAACAATGCAAAGTCAAGAGATCAAATGATTCCAGCTGCTTTTGATGGCGCGTTTGCACGAGACTTTTGAAAATAACGAATAAGCGATACCCACGGAAGGCATCGCCTCGTCAACGGTTTCATTCATTCATTCATTTAAGGGACATCACGTAATCCATTGCTTCCAAGTGATCTCCCAGAATCGTCTGCTTAACGCTCGGTTTATTCTTTCTTTGTGGCACTCTTTTTCTCGTAAGCTTTGCTGATGCAATGGAATGAGATGGTACGACACGCAATTGATTGTGCAGAGCAATGGCGTGCGCAACGGCAGGTACGACCAAATGTTGAACGCCGATAACAGAGGCAGCCTGTCGCGTCATGGCAAAAGGTAAATCGTACATCGAGGAAGTTCCTAGTTCATGTCGTGAAACCAAGTTATTGAGAAATGTCTTCGCTAGCAAAATGGTATCCGGTTCCATTGAAGCTTGTCGAAGTGTTGTCATGCTCTTTCTCAAGGCGATGTCTGCTCCTCGGTAACAACTTCTGACAAAGGACTGCATGTCATTTGCAGCTACAACGTGATCCGCATCGAGAAACAACCACACATCTCCTGTAGCCTCCTTGGCACCAATTGCTCTCCATACATCATCCCCGAGAGGAAACGGATACACAAGCGCTGTGAGTGGACAAGAGGAATGCGTGAGTATCTTTTTCGCTGATTGATCCGGGCAGCCATCTACAACGAGCACGATTTCCATGGGCCGGAGCTTCTCAATTTGTTTGAGTACTTTTTTGATCGTCTGCTCATAGTGAACAGAGAGGATGACACTTAATCGATTTACATTCTGACATTTTTCCTTGCCATTAATGTGCTCTTCTCTGCGTTTTTTTGTGGGATCTCGCATATTTCGCTTTGCGTTTGCCACCCCATCCACCGCCCTCCTTAACACGCGATTCTAGATGAATGACCGAGCGCAAATGCAAAACGTCCGATGAATGCACCAAGTCGCGGTGTCGTTGTCCATCCTGCTCTGCGCGTCGCAGTTTCGTACCACCTGTTAGTAACTGGATTGCCTTCGCATGCTCCCAATAAATCGTACGGATGTCTTTTGGCACAATATCACGAGTGCCGGTTGGTTGCTTCGTTGCGGCAAACGGGGCAATTGATGTCATTTTAAGCCCCGAGACTGACGCTTGAACCAAAGCAACTGCCGGTTTGCATAAGGTCATGGAACCAATTGCCTCCAGAGCATTTCTGCTCAAGGCAAAAGGAATATTTTCAAAGGAAGCGGATCCCATTCTTTTTTGACCAAGAAGATAATTCAACAGGCAATAGGCACTGCGCGCTGAATGTTTTCCTCTTTTGGATACCCAGTGGTCGGAGTATGTCGTGAGAACGACATCCGATCCCTTTTTGACCAGCGTGACATATTTCTTCAAGTATAAGAGAGGCATGGCGAGGTGTTCGTCGATAAAAAGTACAACGTCTCCCCTCGCGTGAGCAGAGCCGATCGCTCTTGCCTCATGGCTGTCTGCTTCCAAACTAGTTGAAATGACTTGTGTTCCCCATTCATCGGACAGGATAGCTTCTTGGGAGCTCACTCCGTTGCACACGACGATTACTTCCGTGTGTGGGTCTATTCTTTTGACAACAGAGAGCAGTTTCTTCATATTCCTGGCGTTATCACTCATTGGGATGATGACGGACACGGCAGGGCGATCATAGATTCGGTTGTCCATCTTACTCCCCCTCACCAGAAATAAGTTCTTACACTAATGTACGCTCATTTTCCACGATTGGACACGGCATCTATCCCTCACAACTCAACAAGAGATGACCTACTGGGAACATCAAAAACAGGACGCGCATAGTGCCACGTCCTGTTTGGATTCTCATTATTGTATTAGTAGAACCGCCGTTGAAGACTGCGCTCGCGAATTCGTTTATTCCTCTGTGCACGGGAAATCGTATACACGATTAAGAAAAGGTTCATTCCTAACCAGACAATTAACACGCTATAACGGGCCAGTGGATGTGCATTGCTACTTTCTGAATCCCCAAACACACTAGCAGGAGCTGGAGCGGGCGGATCATGACGGAGCAACGGATAAGAGACAGCTAGCTTACCAGCCTGGACAGACAGGCTCCCGTCTGCTTTTAGCTCTACCAACGGCTCCACACCTTTGGGAACCGTTGCATACAGATCCTCCTTGGCTGTAAAAGTCACAACTGAGTTGTTGCCAGGAACAGCTACTTCTGAAAAAGAATCACCTTTTTTGGCGATTGGTTTGGTCTCAAATCCTTGAAAGCCAAAGTCCAGTAGCTTTTTTACATCCTTGTATGCATTTGCACTAGTTGAGGCCTTCATCGTCACAGCGATGAGCTCCAATTCTCCACGTTTGGCGGAGCCTACCAGCGTATGCATCGCCTGATCGGTGAACCCGTTTTTCATGCCAGTCGCCCCTTCGTATTCGCGCAGGAGCTTGTTATGATTCACTAGTACTGTCTCCCACGTTTGTCCATGCCAAGGCAGCCGCTTCGTACCGACAATTTCCCTGAAAACAGGGTTTTTCATCGCGTACTGCGAAATTTTGGCCATGTCGGCGACAGTCGTGTAATGATTCGGGTCATGCAGTCCGTGTGGATTGGCAAAATTCGTTTCGGTGACACCAACTTTTTCTTTCAAATAGGCGTTCAAATCCATTGCAAAACGCTCTGTCGTCTGACTCATATGCTCAGCAATCGCTGTACCAGCATCGTTACCTGAATTCATGAGCAATCCGTACAACAAATTGCGTAGGGAAATCTGTTCTCCCTCTTCCAAATAGACGCGTGTACCTTCTTCACGGCGTGCTTTTTTTGAGACAGTGACAGTGTCATCCAGATTCCCTTTTTCTATCGCGTAAATACCTGTTGCGATTTTCGTAATACTAGCAGGGTACAATTTCTCATGAGGGTTCTTTTCAAACAAGACTTGTCCCGTTGTAGCATCAATCAGAATGGCTGATTGTCCAGTAAGAGCGTTAGGCTCCAGGCCTGATGACTCCTCGGCAAAAGCGGAAGGCATGCCTAGGTTGAACAAAACCATCACCACAACGAGTAGGTTCGTTAGTAAAAAGCGCATGTTAGTCTATATCCTTTCCTACTTTGTCGCGTTTTTTCAGGTTACATTTGGTCTGTAGACAACAAAAGACGTTATTTCAACCGGATCCCCAGTAAATCGTGAATCATTTTAAACTTAGGATTGTCCGCAAATGCCTCTTCGAAACCACTGACATGCTCTCTGTACAAGGCTGCGGCGGAATCTAAATCCTGCTTGACGTATAAAGAAAATATCTCTTCCAATTTTTCTTCCAGTGTCGTATCTACTTCTGCCGGTGTGAGAATTTCTTGACGCAAATTGTTCATCAGCACATCGAGCTGATGTGTGATCACGGACGCTTCATGAAGCTGCTCCAACACGTCTGACGGAATGTTGCCCGCATATTTGTAGCGCAGCTCATGTTCATTTGTCGCCCAGAAGTTCATTCCCAATGTACGGATTTGAATCTCACAAAAAAGTGTTTTCTTTTCGCTGCCGTGGTAAACCGTATACGAAACGATCATGTGAATACTTCTGTAGCCGGATTCCTTCGGAGCTGCTATATAGTCTTTGACATCGTGAATGACAATATCCTCCCGCTCCTGCAACAACTGCTGCACCTCGCGCACGTCGTCTACATAGCGGCATACGACTCGAAGGCCCGCGATATCCTGGACTTCCCTGGCGACATCACTTTGCCAATGATCTCCCAGAAAGTCGATTCCTTTTTCGTTCGCCTTCTTTACTAAACTGTCGACTTTTTTCACTCGTCCGACAACAAATTCAATAGGAGAATAACGACCGCTTTTTTGAAAGCCGTATTTAATTCCTTTTAGTTTTAACTTAAGCTCTTCAACTGCCTGTTCATACGGCGCTAAGAAATGAACCATGTTGTTGAGCACTTTGCTTGGCACATTTGTGACTCTCATGAAGACACCTCCAAATTACTTCCAGAGGAAAGGTGATGCATCAAAAAACGGCTGCGGATTTACGTACGTATTACCCACTAACATGCCGTAATGAAGGTGAGGACCTGTAGAAAAACCGGTGCTACCCATTTGTCCAATCACCTGTCCCTGTTTCACTTCTTGCCCTGTCTCTACATCTAGCTTGGACAAGTGAGCATATATGGAAAAAATATTTAACCCGTGATCGATGATGATGGTATTGCCCGTTAAATATAAAGAGTCGGACAGAACCACTTTCCCATGGTTGCTCGCCCAAATTAGCGTTCCTGTTTTGTTCGCGATGTCAATTGCCGCGTGCCGGTTGGCTGGTACACCATTTACTACGCGTTGGTAGCCGAATGGAGTCGTTAATTTTCCGACTGCTGGCTGTTTAAAAGGCTCCGAGAAATACGGAATTGCTCTCGAGTTTGATCTGGCTGCATTGATCTTTTTTTGATCTGCATTGATTCGATTCGTATCCTGTCGCATTTTGTTGAGCTGTTTGCTTACCGTGAGCTTGTCTACTGCAAATTTTTTCGGTTCGATTGTCACCGTTACGGAAAGCTTTTTGTCAGCAGATGTAACTTTATAGGTTCCTGCTTTCATGTTAAAAGGAATTGGGATAAATCGGGCATACTCATCTTGTGTCTTTTGCAAACGATAGTTCTGAGAGAATACCGTTACGGTTTGTGGTTCTTTGCTGCGTACAAAAATAACGTCCCCAGGATATGTTTTGGCTGGTGTTACGCTGATTGCTGGTTGTTGTTTCGTTGTTTGGGCGTAAACCCCTTCTACTGTCTGGCTGGATATGCTTGTCCCAGAGACGAGCGTCAATGCTGTGACCAACATGAGACTAATCATTGATTTGAACATAGACACGCTCCCTCCCATTTTCTAGTATAACAAAACACACCCTGAAAGGAAAAAGAAAAAGAAGGCTAATGAGCTAGCCTTCCCCAATCATTCCAAATGTAATCTTACTGTTTCTTCGAATAATCCGACATCATTTCCATGATGGATTGCACGCCTGTCAGCATTTCGCTTGCACGTTTGGTTTTTTGCGAGATGCCCTCAAAATCAAGTACCCCTTTTTTTCGGTCATTCCATCTTTTAAACAATTCTTCGGCCATACCGGGGTTGCTACGGACCGCTCTAATCCGCATGGAATCCTCGAGGACCCACGCTTCAAATTCGGGATGCTTTTTTAAAAGCTGCTTGATTTCTTTTTTCTTCATAGCCGGACGTCTCTCCTTTCCACTGGACAAACGAGGATAGTTAACTGTTCGTTACACCATATGACTAGTCCGCGATTGTGCTTGTGTGTTTGCACACAAGTGGCAGAAAAGGGCGATTGAAAAAATAGAAAGGCCCCATGGAAGGGACCTCTCATCATCCAGCTATTTACTTGTCAGTACGTTAGACTTGACGGCCAGCCATTTGTTGCTCAGCAAAGCTCACCAGACGCTTGGTAATTTCGCCACCAACAGAACCGTTTTGACGAGAAGTAGTGTCTGGTCCGAGATTTACACCGAATTCAGATGCAATCTCATACTTGAGTTGATCCAAAGCTTGGTTCGCTTGAGGAACTAGCAGGTTGTTGGAGCTTCCACCGTTGTTTGCCATGATTGATTCCTCCCAACGCTTTTTTTCTCCCGGGACGGAGTTGAACCGTCTAGCGTTTTTTGCTTCTCACCTTGAGACCGGAAGTTGATATTCAAGAGGTGGTTGCTGACCTCTTGTGGTACTATCATCCCACCGCAAAAAAAGTACATGCACGTTTTCTCACGATATTTCTGTTGTAAAATCTGACAAGGTTGTCCCGCTCCTTTATGCTATAATGGTGCGTATAGTTTGGTAGTGAGAGGGGCAAGGTTTTGTGAGTGATTCGGGAAAAGTACTGCTCATCGATGGCATGAGCTTTTTATTTCGCGCCTTTTATGGTTCTGCTTGGGGTGGAGCCTATCGCCAGACTTCATCAGGTGTGTACACAAATGCGGTTTATGGATTTACAAAAATGATGCTCGATTACGCAGAGTTGACACGTCCTACTCATCTCGTGGTGGGCTGGGATGTTGCCTCGCGCGAGTCTTTGGTGCGCAGTCAATGGTATGACGGCTATAAATCAAATCGTCAAGCGGCACCGGATGAGCTCATTCCACAATTCGATTTGGTAAAAGAAGTGACGGATGCGTTCTCCGTTCCGAACTTGGGTTGCCCAGGCTATGAAGGCGATGATGTATTGGGTACGCTTTCCACACGCCTATCCGAAGAAGGACACGAGGTCATCATTGCGACTGGTGATTACGATAGCTTGCAGCTCGTATCTGAGCGAGTCAGCGTAAAAATCCTAAAAAATGGCGGCAAGCATGAGCATTACAATCCAGCGAGCCTCTTGGCATTGCGTGGAATTTCACCTGGACAGGTCGTTGATGTCAAAGCTTTAATGGGAGATGCCTCCGACTGTATTCCGGGCTGCCCAGGAATTGGTGAGAAAACAGCGACAAAGCTGATTACCGAGCATGGTGATCTGGACAACCTATATGTAAATCTGGAAAGCTGCACGCCTAAAATGCGCAGCAAGCTGGAAGAAAATCGCGATCAGGTGTACTTGAGCAGAAAGCTCGCTACGATAATCCGGGATGTTCCGGTGGAGTATTCACTGGAAGATGCCCTATGGGAATACGATCGTCAAGTCGTTCAGAACAAATTCGAAGAGCTTGAATTCGGACGTACGATGGCAGCGAGAGTTGGCTAATTGGGGTTATGATCATCGGCTGAGAAGAAGCGGTCTATCCACTTTTTTTCAGCCGATTCCTTTATGCAAAAATCCCGTCCCATAAGAGGAGACGAGATTTGAAAGTGATGTCGAACGCCGAACGCCGAACACTTATTTGGCTGTTTGAAATACATCCAATAGCAGCCCTGTATTCTCCTCCCCATCCGCTTCCCAGCTCGTCGCAAATTTCACACGGTGAGAAACGCCCAGCAAATCATATGCTTGCACAAGATGCTGCCTCGCAGAACCCACAATCAAGCTGTGCAAACGAACTTGTTTCTGCTGACCCAAAGAGATGAGTTTTTCTTGGACATAAGGAGAAATCCCCCCAATTCCATCCGTTACCATAACAAAATCTGCACCACGCCATGCTTGTTCCTTTTCAACCAGCTCGATGGCCCGCTTCATCGGGGCATCGAAGTGAGTCCCACCGCCAAACGCCATTTGCGCCAGGCCGTAAAAGGCAGCCCAATCTGGCTTTTTGTAATAGAGCGGTTGCTCTCTAATCTCGCCTTTGGCCCCGAACAAGAGGAGAATAAAATCACGCTTTTCCAGCATCGAGAGGGCGGCAAACGTCATGATAAAAATTTGCGCAAGCCGCAGCTTACTTCCGCGCATCGAATGGGATGTGTCCAGCATGCAGATGACCGGACCTTTTGGCGGTTCTTCTACCCATCCTGAGGTATCGTAGGTCATGAGCTTTTGCTCTAGCCATTTAAGCATGAAGTAATTCTCGAAGTCCGGATCAGCGAGAAGCACAGCTTCACCAGGCAGCATGTGAGCAATATCGCCCGACTGTCGCAAATCATAGTATTCCTCTGGAAAATGTCTGGAGCGAATTTCTTTGCGCTTTACACGGAAACGATGGACTTGCCTGCCTACCTCGTTGAGAAAAGCGACCAGATCAGGATGGCGCTTCAATTTCTCAATCCATTTCAAATACTGCTCAAAGCTTTGCCTCCGCAGCTTGCCCAGCTCATGACCCCAGCTTCGGTTAGCAAAACGCTGACTGGCAGTAAATACCTCTTCGACAAAAAGCGTATCGAGTTCTTCCGTAGATAGCGTCGCCTTCAACGATTGCTCCAGCCATTGTCCCAGCTCTGTTTCAAAAGCGGCGATCGCTTCCTTCTCTTGCTTTTGCAGTCGATCAAGCTGTTTTTCTCGCTGAGAGAGCTCTCCCTCCAATTTTTTCACCTTTTGCAGAAGCTTGGTCCGTTTCGTGAACTGCACTTTCATTTCTTCTTGCAGCTCAGTTATGCGATTTTGCAAAGACAGTACCTCTGCCCGTACTAACGGCTTGGTGTCCATGGCCTCTTGCTTGTCTTCTACGATCCGCTTCCCCTGCTGGAGAGTATAACCGACTAACTCGAGCTTGGCCTTTTGTTTTTCGGTCAACAGCTCGGAAAGCTGTGCTTGTTGGCTTCCTTCCTGACCTTGCTGATCTTTCAAGCCAGTTAAGAGCGGGGAAAGCCGTTGATCCTTCTCCCGCTGCTTCACTTCCTCGGAAAACGTCTCCGTCAGCCACAGCAAGGCCTTGATCGCGGTTTTGAACGACGCACTTTCCTGCCCGACCGTACGAGGATGTATCATGCGTGTAAAATACTGCTTCATGAGCGTACGAATCATCCAATGATGAAAAGGAGTGGATTCTTGCGTCAGATCGATCTCCGGCTTTTCTAAATAAAAGACGAGGAAAAAATCAGCCAAGAGCTCCAAATCAAACCATGCTGCTCGTGCCCGCGCCTCATGAACCCATTCCTGAGCGGTGCGCGAAGAGGCGAGGTACGTTTCAAATACATAGCGATCAACACCGCTAGCGCGAATGATCATACGAACTACCCCCTACAACGTAAAATCATAATCCGTCCCGGGGATTTCCTTGTCAAAAATCGTCCGATACGTGCGCTGGAGTTGCTGCAAAATCCGTTCGCCTTCAATTCGCAGGTATGAATATTTGACCGCGTATTTTTCTACATGGGGAATCAAGCGGTTTTTTTCCAGGACATAGGCATGCAGATCGTGCTCCCGCTGCTCCCACTGAATAAGACGATTGCGCAAGTCTCGCGCCGTCTCTTCTACCTCTTCGCGACTCTCCTCTAACAACCGGACATTGCGCTCCGTCGCTTCCTTGCCCAGCTTTGCGCCCACTTCCTTTTTAAACTGGAACGCATGCAGCTCCGACTCCTTTTCCTTCCATTTATCCGCAATTTGGCCGAAGCGCTGGAGTGGCAATTCGTTCTCCATATCATTCTTCAGCATTTCTGTAAATTGTTGTTCAAACGCTTCCTGCATAACTGTCAAATCCTCAGGCACATTCCACAGCATATGCGGAGTGAAAACCGTGTCCCAGATCGTCACCTGCTCACGTCCATGCAACGCAGCAGAAGTACGCCATACATGTGCGATTTTGCTCCAGCGACGGTCGGAGAGAACATACTCTTTTGCTTCCAGGTCTTGTTTGAGGCGGTACAAGAAATAAATGATGGTTTCTGGAATGACCACTTGCTTTGCTGCTGCTTGAATATCCTTCACGTCATACAGAGAGAACACAACGGGAAGAGGCGTCGTTGGCAAAGAAAACATGCGCTCATAGCTGGAAGCATGCTTCAAATAGTGAACCTCATACCGGAACAGGAAGCGGTCATAAAGAGCAGTCAATTGATCATCGTCATCGGGAAGTTCATTCGATGCAGCCATTAAAAACTGCAACGGAACCTCCTCTTTTTCTCTGCCATTGAAATAAATTCGTTCGTTCAATATAGAAAGTAGCGCATTCAGAATCGCGCTGTTCGCTTTGAAAATTTCGTCCAAAAACGCAAACTGAGCGTTGGGCAAATAGCCTGCTGTTTTTCGTACGTATTGATCCAGTTTCAATTGCTGAAGGGAGACTGGACCAAATATCTCATCAGGTGTCGTAAAACGGGTAAGCAAATACTCGAACCAATGTTCCGATCCAAAAAGCTGAGAGACTGATCGTGCTAGCTGGGACTTGGCTGTTCCCGGCGGGCCAATTAACAAAGCATTTTCCCCGCTCATGATGCCGAGCATTAAAAGGCGAATCAGTTCACTTCTTTCCAGGAAACGGCGCTCCAAAAGCTCAATTGCCTGGTCCATTTTACGTTGGATGGGTGTAGTTGAATTCATCGTAGTTGGCTGCACGACGGACTGGTTACGTACGTCGATGTGCCGATCCCCCTCTCTTGCTTGGAACCCAAATATACGTCATTCATTAATAGTGGCATATCATGGACAAAAATGCCAGTTTTCCAGTTGCTTCACTCGTCTGCACTCGAATGTGCGTTCACCCATGGGCCATTTTTCGCATATGTTGTGACATCAAGGTACGTTCATCGGAGTAACGAAAAAGGAGGGTGCGACATGGGAATCGAGCTTTTGTGGATACATGGTGTGTATGTCTTGTTCGTGATTGGCATTATTCTCGTAATGGTTTTTCGAAAAGATACAAGTCTGATCAGTATCGTGGGCATAGCAATCCTCGGTTTCGTTGCGACAGGCTCTGTGACAACAGCCGTCGGCGGAATATTCGGCAGCTTCATCTATGCGATTACCGAGCTATTGCCGACGATTTTAGTTATTTGCATCATTGTTGCGATGAGTCACGTTTTGACCGATACGGGTGTAAATGAAACGATGATTAGGCCGATGACCCATTTGGTTCGAAATCCTGCATTGGCTTATTGGGTTATTGGGATCGTCATGATGGTCATTTCCTGGTTTTTCTGGCCTTCTCCAGCTGTCGCACTAATCGGTGCTGTCATGTTGCCCGTGGCATTGCGCGCTGGTTTGCCAGCGATGGGTGTCGCCGTTTCGATGAACTTGTTTGGACATGGGATTGCACTGTCCGGTGATTATATTATTCAAGGCGCTCCGACTTTAACGGCCAAAGCCGCTGGAATTCCTGTCTCGGACGTGATTTCTGCCAGTGTCCCTCTCGTTATTATTATGGGCGTCGTGACAACTGCAATCGCATTCTGGTATTTGAAAAAAGACATGAAGCTCGGCGTGCTTGCTTCTTCCAAAGAGACAGTCGTGCCTGATGCCGTTTTTACTTCCGTGCGAGTCCCTTTGTCAGATGGCGTGCGTCGTGCGTTAGCTGGACTTGTTCCAGTATTATTTGTCCTCGATGTCGTGGCCATGTTTGCTTTTGATTTACGCGGAGGCGATGCAACGGCGCTAGTGGGCGGCACGGCCTTGCTCATTCTCATCATCGCAACGATGCTCGCGCACAAGAAAAGCGGTCTCGAGCAGGTAACCACCCATCTCATTCAAGGCTTTCAATTCGGGTTTAAGGTATTTGGTCCGGTTATCCCGATTGCTGCTTTCTTTTATATGGGCGACAGTGGGTTTATCAAGGTGTTTGGGGAGGTGCTGCCGCAGGGTTCACACGGAATCGTGAACGACCTTGGCGTGGCGCTTGCACAGACGATTCCCATTAGCAAGGAAGTAGCTGCTCTCACTGTATCCGCAGTAGGTGTTATTACAGGGCTGGATGGCTCAGGCTTCTCCGGGATTACACTGGCTGGCTCTTTGGCTCAACTATTCGCAACTGCTCTGGGTGCCGGTGCAGCTACGTTAACAGCGCTAGGACAAATTGCCGCCATCTGGGTCGGCGGTGGAACGATCATTCCTTGGGCATTGATTCCTGCTGCGGCGATTTGCGGAGTAGATCCTTTTGAACTGGCGAGACGAAATTTGTATCCCGTGGCGATTGGGCTTTTGGTGACGACAATCGTGGCAATGTTTCTTCTGTAAAATGTCGGTATCCATACAAAAAAGCGAATGGTCACGGGCCATTCGCTTTTTCCTTGGTTAGGTTATGAGATAGACGAGTTTTTTCATTCTGTTTTTCTCCGAGAATCATACACTTGTACTAGCCTCTATTTGGATGAGAAAGGAAAAAAACAGTATGAAGTTGTGGGGAAAAAGTATTCAGGTCGCAGCAACGTACATTGGAACCGTCGTAGGCGCCGGGTTTGCGAGCGGTCAAGAAATACTCGCGTTTTTCACCGCCTACGGACATGCCGGAACAATCGGCATCCTGCTCGCCACCTCTCTTTTTGTTTGGCTGGGCTACAAGATGATGTTAATCGCTCATCATTTGCGCACACCCTCCTATGAATCCTTTAATCAAAAACTGTTTGGACCGATGATCGGTCGTACGATGAATATTTTGGTCTTTCTCACCCTTTTCGGCGTAACGACTGTCATGCTGGCAGGAGCGGGCTCGGTCTTGGAGGAGCAGTTTGACATTCCGTATTTGGTCGGGACCATCGCCACCGTTCTGTTCGCCCTGTTGATTCTGCGAAAAGGGTTGGAGCAGTTACTCGTCGTGAATGCGATCGTCGTTCCATCTATGGTATTGTTCGCTTTGCTCATTTTGCTGGATGGCACCGCAGAATCTCCCATGCCTCTCTCGACCCCATCTGATTACTCCTTTTTATGGAAAACAGTCTTATACGTGTCCTTTAATCTAGCTATGGCCCAATCCGTTCTTATCCCGATCGGCTATGCGATCCGCGACAAGGTTGTTTTGTTTCGGGCAGCCGTCATTGGCGGGGTCGTTCTTGGATTCATGCTACTCGTCGTCCATACTGCCATGTTGGCCAACTGGGACGATGTCCGTCTCATGAATATCCCGATACTTTTTGTAACGGACCAATGGAACGAATGGCTCCAGCTGTTCTTTGTTTTCGTGCTCTATTCCGAGATTTTTACCACATTGATTTCCAACGTGTTCGGGATTGGTCAGCAGCTGCGGGAATTATTGGATGTTCCGGAATCGCGGCTATACTTGTATTTGTTCTCTACTGCTTTCGTATTGTGCTTGATTGGGTATAGTCAGTTGCTCATGTTTTTGTATCCGTTGTTTGGGTATCTGGGGTTGTCTACGCTCTGTCGGATATCGGTTCCAGGGACTATTCCTCGGCATAGATTTTAAAAATGGACTGCCACTTTATAAACCACGATCACGCATTGTTCGGCTTTAAGCAAATGACTTACGATCATCAAAAGTATTACCCCCGAGATTTTTTTAACAAAAAGAGATATAACCTGAAAATTCACGAATTATTTATAATCAACACTTAAATAATGTTCGTGATTAACCTATATCACACTTCTCGAACGTATTTCACTTATTTACCTACATGGAAAAGCCGACTACGCTGAGAAGCAGTCGGCTTTTTACTGTTAATGATCAACTGTTCACTACTCTAGTATTTGAGCGGGCGTAATCTTGTTTTTCATTTTTGCTCCATTTTTCGTCTTGGTGATTTATTTGCAAAAGAATGGTAACATTTGTCACGATTGAACCGTCATAGTTTAAGTGCAATCTCATTAACTACTAGAGAGGAATTCCTATCATGAAATTTTCTACCCTGTTAAAAACCATGCTCGCTCTGTCCCTCACCTTCGTCTCTACCTCGCCAATCAAGGCTGAAGAGCAGCAAGACCCATTAAATCCACCGCAATTGCCAGTGGTGTATCAAAACCTGCAAATACCGTCTCATTTGACAGAGCCATTTTTTCTTTTCACGAAGCAACCACTTTACAAGCACGATTCACCTCCAAAGACTTACACCATGTCATTGGTTTCACCGTCTGGAAAAGTAATAAAAAGCAATTACCTCGCTTATAAAAGTGAAGTGTACCCGCTCCGAAATGGGTACGGTTATTTTTATAATGGCAGCTTTTTTAAGCATATGGAATATTTGGTCTACGATAAGCAGGGCAAAGTTTCACCGATGGGTACCTGTTGCGATGTTGGTTTCAACCAGATACATGGGGAATGGTTTACGGGCACGGACTATCCGGGAAACCTGCCGTATCTATACAATGCCAAAACAGGGAAAATTACCAAGAAGTTTCCTGACGCGGATCATCCAATCTACTTAGCCGAACCGACTACGAAAACGTTTGATCCGTACTACTTGCCCTACGGTGAAATGGTAAAAGACGCAAAAGGGAACGAATACTACAAGATGGGCATGCGAACTATTCACGGAAAAATACTGAGCAAGCCATTTTTCGATGAATATTTCGGGTATGGTGAAGGCTGGCATCGAGTGAAAATAAATGGCCAGACACATTTTATCAGCAATGAAGGCAAAATTATGCTGAAGCCTTCCCGTAACTATAAAGTCGAATCGAATATGCACAGTGGCTCATTCATTGTCTCAGGCAAGCTGGGGAACGAAGAATTTTATGTGCTGATGAATAAAAAGGGGCTCATTGTTTCCAAAAAGTATGCGTTTATCCGCCCAACATCCGATGGTCACTTTCTCGCTGTGACGAAAACCAACAAGCAATATACCTTTACCAAAATTAATGCGGCAGATAAAGTCGTATCACCGCAACAATATGTGCTAAATAAGCCAGAACTAATGAAAGAGCTCAAGCAGACGGGACAATTGTTTCATACTGATTCCCAGATCATAACGAACACAGCTAACAATCAAAGCTTCAACTTTCTACATCAATTGCTGATCACTCCTACGAATGAGACAGTCGCCATCGAGTACACCATCTCGGGGACCAAAAAGATTGGCGTGTATACGCATGACGGCAAGCTGATCTATGAGGAGATTATCAAATAAGTAGGTACCAGTGAGCCTGGCTTCTCTCAAATTCTCATGCTAACGTATAAAAGCACGACTATACCCTGCTAAACAGGGGTATGATCGTGCTTTTTCCTAGCAAGTTCCCTTGGGCTTCCAAGTGATAGCGCAATTATTCCAATCCCGTAGGCTTTTCCCTTCCATCCAACGGATACCAGCGAAGCACATCACGCGGAGGGCTTGCCAACCCTTCCTCCAACAAGACACACTTCCAAATTTCTTCACCCGGCCCATCGGTTGTATCGCCGTCATTGATAACAGGACCATTCTCGTATACATAGTTCGATATATTACGCAGAAAACTAGCAACTTCATTCGGATCGTAGGCATCCCCATTAAAGACCGCCTCATGATCGATCACATCCAACTGCTGCATGCCAACGGTATCCATCAAGAGCCATCCCTCTGGAAGGTTGAACAACCGGACATTGGACCACAGCTCTAGCGGAAGGAGCTGTATTTGCTCATGGCGTTGTTCCAGTTCTTGCATCAGCTCGTCAGACGCGAGGCACTCTCCATTTGGATTAAAAAAGCAAAGGGCTTCTGGCATTTTCAACAGCGACTTAGCAATGGCAGTGACTGTCATCAACTCCGGGAGCGATTCATAATCCTCAGGCAGTACACGAGCCTGATCGTCCGACTCCCCCAACACGAAAGAAGAGCGAATACGGATAAACGCTCCGTGCTCAGATGCGGCTTGCTGCCCTTCTGGAAATCCCCACGACTGCTGAGCTGCCCGCTCCAGGCTATTCGAGAACGTAAACGGACCGAAAAAGCCCATCGACCAAGCGCCAAACAGCATTGTGTCTTCTGCCGGGTCTCCCATACTATCCGGCCAAGACTTATCGACGACATCGACCTGGATATATCCGTTTACTTCTGGACGATACGGAATAAGCAAGCTAGGGCCGCTGAACACCCATTGGTCAAATGTTTCTATGATGTTGGCAATTTCGAATTGATTCTTGAGCATGTCTGCGATTTTATGAATCGAAACCGCCGTTGACAGCAGGACGGCAACTCCTTGAGAATACATACCTTTTGGCATATCGTCATCTTCTTTCCAATGTGTTTTTATGAGTCATGGCGCACTTTACGTAACGGTAAACCCAATCGCTTGGAGCTCCTTGCTCGCGATGTCCAGATCAACTTCTGGATTCAGCTCCATAATCATTTCTTTGGTAATAGCAGTATTTGTAAATACATAACCAACTACATCAAGCGAGACCTTCACCTCGTAATAATCCTCTGCCCACTCTACATAGTCTTCTGGATTATCATATATCATCCCAAGCAAAAAATCTGATCCGTCATCCAGCCCTTGCGGATTATGTACGTCTCCGGTCTTCCACACGTGATCGGTAGATTCTCGCCAAAGGCAAAATGTAACATCCTCCTTCGTTAACGCTTCGTCATCGAGTCGATGAAGCAAAGCGGGAGGGACTTGCTCATAGATGCCAGGCCAAACCTCGTATTCTTCCCTGGCATGAGGACTCATTTCCGATTCATGATCGAATCCTTTTACAATAACGCCCTCGGGGGTGAATAGAACGAAAAGATCGTCGCCTGAACCGTTGCTAACGCCCGCGAATGTTGTGTTTTCATCCCATTCTGGATCGAACTGATATCTGCGCAGCCATTCCTCTTCACACAATACGATATCCAGTGCGCTCAGGATAAGCAGACGCTGTTTTAATGCTGCGGGCTCCAAGAAAGGCTTAGGCCAAATGATCATGTTTGATTCTCCTTTACGTTTGTAGATAAGAGATGCCTTTTTTTAATCCCAATGCAAAAAACACTCCACGGACAGCTTTTTCTTGCCACAATCTGGACAAGCTAACGCAAGACCGTGATCAAGCTCCTCATCGATAGGCATAGACGGCATTTTCTCTGAGCATCGGGGACAATCATAGCTGTTCTTATATGTATCGGTATCCGACTCCATTTGCAAAAATGTGGCAGCTACTGTCCTGCATAAATTCACGAATGCGCTCCTTGCCAGCTTCATCCTCGAACCATTCCCATATTTCCGGCAATCGAATATATCTGAATCCAACGCCAACATATATTTTTTGGTTATAGGAACAATGCTGACAAAGCAGCTTATAAGCTTCTCCCACACTATTTCCCCCCTCTTATTATTGAGGAAACTTTTTCACTATGCTAAAAATCGATCCAGCAGACTAAAACACAGATTGACCAGCACCACCACAATAACAGCCCGGACACTAGTCCCACCCAGCTTCTTTATCTCTTCTAGATCAAGCATTGTATGTTTACTGTGAGCTTTTTTAATTGTTTGCACTGCCGAAACATAGTACAAAAAATTGGCTGTTAATGCGAAAAGCACTCGTTGAGTAATTGCGAAGACAATGTATATTTCATAAAAAGTAGCATCATCAAGTCCAACGAAACCCAATAGCAAACCTACACATAGATTCACAGAATAAATAATAATTGCAAGCAGATACATCTTTCGGAAGGCAAACCATGCTTCTCCAAAAAGTGCAGCTCCCCAATTCCATGAGAACCCTTTTGTACGCCAAGCATTCAAATAGTAATTATGATGGTGGACATAGGCGGACAAGAAATTTAATGTAAGATGAGTATCCAAAGTTTATCTCTCCAATCTTACAAGATATCACCAATCTCCAATAGGCACGAAAAGAATTAAAAGGAATCAAGCCAAAATTGAATTATTATACCTCGACTATCCAAGGTTTTTTAACCTCACTTTACTCCATAGAAATACCGTCTGAGAATATCCCATGTAAATAAACGAATGAGTTCCCTTCACCCCGTTTACAGCTATCTTTAAACCAACTATTTTTTAGTTTTGTGATTGATTTGCAACCTGCTTGATAATGCCCTACTACTCCGTGAGTTATGGTACCTTTTCCTGTGGCTTCTCGCAAGCTGATTTACCAACTGCACTGGCATCTTCAAGACAAATAATAGGCACGTAGAAAGCACGAGAGAAACTGGAAGCGATCAACGATGTTCTTCACGAACCTTTTGCCGGAAAAGACAAGAAAACGAGAACCTATCGTCCCCCTTTCTTCCGTAGAATTAAACGCTGGAGGAAATGGTGACGCAGATCATCCTGACCGTGCTGGAGTAAGAGGACTACAATCAGCTTAGGGCGGCGAAACGGCTGGGCATAAACCGGGCTACTCTGTACCGGAAAATCAAAGAGCATTTGCAGGATTGTGTCACAGACCTTTGATTCATTCCGTACCGCTCCTGCCCTCCAACAACAAAACCAGTTGCAAGCGGCGGACAAAAGCAACGAGTGACCATAGCCCGAGCGATCAGCATTGAACCTGACATCATTATTTTAGACGAACCAACGGCCAGCCTCGATGTTTTGTCTCAATCTGCCATTCTCCGGTTGCTGAATGGGTTGCGAAGGAGAAACCACTCCAGCTTCAAAGGAAAACTACTGGGGGTCTCATTTATGTCCTGCTCCCTACAAAAAGCGAAACCGCGTCGAAAATAGCCGTATGGGGAGCTTACCAGTAATCAGTCCAATGTCACGGGGATCGAAGATAAATCCTCGCGAAGGCGTATGTACACGTGCCTCTGATAAAATAAAGTGTTTCGGGATTGGCAATGAGGTGAAATGGCAGCCGCTTAAAAAACGGCTGCCATTCACTTAGTAACGGGAATATGTTTCTTAACGAAGTAAGTTCACAGTTGGAAAACGCGAAATA
>NZ_PXZL01000030.1 GCF_003013405.1 Brevibacillus formosus
GGCGTGAACAAGGACGGCAGATTCGCCTGCATACAATTGCACATTTAGACTACTACCTGTCGCTGTTCGTAAATAATGTGCGAGCGTCAGGTGGGCATGTACATTTCGCCTCTGATGCCAAAGAAGCTATAGAAATCACAATGAAAATCGTAAAAGAAAAACATACTCGATCCATTGTCAAATCAAAATCGATGCTTTCTGAAGAAGTGCATATTAATCAAGTGTTTGAACAACATGGAATCGAAGTGGTGGAAACGGACTTGGGAGAATATATTATTCAACTCGCCGGTGAGACTCCCTCCCATATAATCATTCCTGCTATTCACAAAAACAAAGAGCAAGTAGCAGAGCTATTTTCAAACGTGGCTGGAAAGCGCTTACCAGCAGATACTGCTGTTCTGGCAGGCTTTGCCCGATCCAAGCTGCGGGAGAAATTCCTTGAGGCCGAGATTGGGATGACCGGATGCAACTTTGCTATCGCGGAAACAGGCTCCATTGCATTGTTTTCCAATGAAGGAAATGCCCGCATGGTAAGCACGGTTCCTAAAACACAGATCACCTTCATGGGCATGGAAAGAATCATTCCTTCTTTGGAAGACCTTGAAGTAATGGCTACCTTGCTGCCGCGTGCCGCTACAGGGCAAAAGCTGACGGTATACATGTCGTTGATAAATGGGCCTCGCCGCTCAGATGACTCCGACGGACCAGAGGAGTTACACGTAGTAATTATCGACAACGGCCGTTCAAAGCAGCTGGGAGATCCCGAATTTCAGGAGGTTTTAAACTGCATCCGCTGCGGAGCATGTCTAAATGCTTGCCCTGTCTATCGACATGTAGGCGGCCATGCGTATGGTTGGGTGTACAGTGGTCCGATTGGCGCCGTACTGACTCCTCTCCTGCATGAAGACAAGGAATTGGCGAATGCATCCAGCCTATGCGGAGCCTGCTATGAGGCCTGTCCCGTTAAAATACCGCTGCATGATATGCTCGTCTACCAACGCAGACGAAATGTGGAAGAAGCTTTGACAAAGAAAGCGGAACAACTGGGAATGAAAGCCTTTAAATTTATTTCTTCCAACCACAGACTGTTCCGTCGAATTCTGCGAATCAGCCAACTGGGACAAAAGCCTTTTGTCAAAGGTGGAGTGATCACAGCCAAAATCGGACCTTTAAAAGGTTGGAATACCTATCGTTACGCACCAAAACTTGCCCAACACTCCTTCCGGGATACGTGGAAAGCGCTTGACACTGAACTTCAGTTTGAATTGCAGGAAATGGGTCCGGATATGAAAGATCGTCTAGCCGACATCCTGAAAAAACGGGGGAACACACATGAGTCACAGTGAAAAAGAAGCACAATTCTTCAACACGATCGCAAATCGGTTAGGCAGAAGCCGGATGACCTCTCCTCCCCCACAACCCGTTCGCGGTGTTCCGGACTTTTGGAAAATGTACAATCTCAGTTCTAATGAAAGAATAGACCTATTTATTAAAAATTGGGAGATGCTTGGTGGTGTCGCTAAACGCTTTTCTTCTCCAGAAGCTCTTTGCTCATATATCGCTGAAGTAGTCCAAACCTTTGAAGCAAAACGAATCATTCACGAAGACCACGCCCTTTTTCAAAGCATGTACCAGGACAGCTCGTTTAATGGTGTAGAGATGACGATATGGCGGAAACAGGAAGAATCTGATTTGCTGAGTAAAGCAGCGCATGCTGATATTGGGATTTCTATTGCAGATTTTGCTATTGCCCATACTGGCACAGTCGTGATGACTTCGGCAGCGTCAAAAGGTCGATCTCTCAGCCTGCTGCCCACCATTTTTATGGCTGTCATTCGAACTGAAAATATCAAAACACGTATGGGCGAAGCTCTACAGGATATCAACAAATGGAATAACGGCAAAATGCCTGCGGGCGTTCACTTTATTTCCGGTCCCAGCCGTTCAGCCGATATTGAGAACGACTTAACCATTGGCGTTCATGGTCCAGGAATTGTTCACGCACTTATCCTTGAAGAAGAGACCAAAGGATAAATGGAATCACAGATGAATGTCCGATAGAAGGGTACTTGTAACTACCAGAACGGGTATTACCAACATACCGGATCGAATGATCAGTAAAGCAGTGGTACGTCTAGGACTTTATTTTCTCGTCCAAGACTACCGCTGTTTTGATTTTACTGTTCAGTCTACATCGTTCTACCCCATTGAGACGAATAATTTATCTTCATTTTACTATCCTTTCATGCTTCGATTGTTTGAAGAAGATGTTTAAAGTGTTTGACCATTATCGATTGTAAAAACTTGGCCTGTAACAGATTCTTGAGTCAGTTGAAAAAGAATAGCCTCTGCAATATCATTAGGTGTTGAAATTCTCTTAAGTGGTAAATTGCCTGTAAGTTGATACATCTTTTCTTCATGACCAGACCACCACCTTGTATCAACTGCACCAGGAGATATACAATTCACTCTGATATAAGGCGCTAATGCAATAGCTAACGACCTTGTCATTGTGTGAATTGCTGATTTTGTTGCTGCATATGGGATAGATGAGCCTATTCCGGTCGTTCCTGCAACGCTTCCTATATTAACAATTACACCCGATTGTTGCTTTTTCATATAAGGGACAACAGCTTTTATGCAATGAAACATCCCTTTTACATTTACATTGAGAAGGGAATCCCACACTTCATCTGTTACGGTGTCTAAGTCATCCATGGCTATTTGAGCTGTAATACTCGCATTGTTTACTAAACCATCGACCTTCCCAAATGTTGAAACAGTTTGGGATACCATATTGATCACTTCGTTTTCAATCGCTACATTCGCTCTATAAGCAAATGCTGCTCCTCCTTTCTGTGTAATTTCATTGACGACTTCGGTAGCTTCTTTTCCCGATCGGCTATAATTAATAACAACTTTTGCACCAGCAGCTGCTAATTTCAAAGCTGTTGCTCTACCAATACCAGTACCACCGCCAGTTATAATAACTACTTTATCTTTTAATTCCATTCTAAATCATCCTTACTTTGTTTAATTGATATGTACTATTATGCTTTTATTAATATGAGGAGTATAATACTGAATAATGAAGAAGGTATCATTTTAAATGATACCTGTGAGAGGAATGTTATTCTTGGAAAGTCATGACTTGTGGATTTTTAAACATGTTGCAGAACTGCAATCAGTATCTAGAGCTGCAGAAAAATTGGGCTATGTACAACCTAATGTCAGTCAGCGAATTAAGAGTTTAGAAGATGAACTAGGTGCTAGATTATTTATGCGTAATAATAGAGGCGTAACATTGACCGAGGAAGGAAAAGTTTTATTCGATTATACAAATCAAATTATAAAATTAATGGATGAAGCCAAGTCATTAATTAACCCGAAAAAATGGAGGGAACCTTTAACAATTGGTGCATCCCAAACGATTTCCGCAGTTAGAATTCCTCAGCTATTTTCTTCTTTTTTAAGGGAACATAAAAATATTGATGTAAAAGTAAAAACGCATGATAAGAAAAAGTTACAGGAAATGCTTTCCTATGGAGAACTTGACGGTATTTTTATAAATGGTGCAAATAATTACCCACAGTTCGAAACCGTTTATAGTTATTTTGAGAAACTCGTACTCGTTTTCCCTCAACATAGTCAATTTGAAAAGAAGCATGAACAAACGTTAATTGTTAATAGTGATCCAAATTGCATATATAGAAACAAAACGTTGGAATTTTCCAAGGAGAATAACTTTTATGATCCGGCTATCATGGAGTTTGATTCACTTGAATCTATTCTGCAAGCAGTTCAAGATGGACTTGGTATCAGTATAATACCGGCAGACGTTGCAAAAAATCGAACAGAAGTACAATTAATTCAATGTAAAGAACTGTCTGAAACAATCAAGATTGATTTTCTAATCAAACATAGAAAACAGCAACCACAAGGTCTGAAAAAATTTATACAGTTTTTAAAGTTAAAGGACGCGATTATTGAAGATTAAGCAGATTCAATCGACTTTAGACACAGGTACGCTCCCCGTTAAAACCCCATTTACTAATATGATTAGTACGTTCCCATGTTTTTATTGATAAACTTGTGAACCAGCTGCTGTTTAGCCACCGCTCTACATTCTGCTGATTGATTCTAAGGAGCTGCAACATATACTTTTAGTATTAATCTCCCTCTCCCTTCGTGAAGCTTCTGTTTTAAATTCCATACACTCCTTTTCTAAAATTTCACAACAGTTTTCTTTCCGGCATACCGACTATTTAAATTTTGGAGAGGTGAACCCCTCTTTTTCCTCCATAAGCCCTTGACTTTCACATTAGCGTGAACGTTTAGACTACATTCAGAAAGCGATCTCATTCACTCAAGGAGGAACAAAATGAACAACTATACAGGGAAAAAAGCTGTCGTAACTGGAGGTACACATGGTATGGGCTTGGCTGTGGCAAAAGCATTGCTGGCGGGCGGTGCCGAGGTCATTGTCTCTGGTCGCAATCCGAAAAATGCCGAGGAAGCAAAACGTGAGCTGGGAGAACGGGCACATGTTGTAGTGTCTGATGTATCGAGCATGAAGGATGTGCAAGCATTCGGAGACTATGTTGAGAAGCATTTAGGCAAGATCGATTTGCTCCATGTGAATGCAGGCACTTCCATTCTGGAACCGTTTCTGGAAGTCACTGAAGAGACCTACGATCGGGTTTTTGGGGTAAATACGAAAGGGGCATTTTTCACCGTCCAGCGCTTGGCTCCACTTATTCATGAGGGAGGTTCGATTGTTTTTACATCTTCCGTAGCAGATGAAGGCGGCTACCCCGGCATGAGCGTATACAGCGCATCCAAAGCGGCATTGCGTTCCTTGGCCTCCGGGTTTGCGGTGGAGCTGCTAGACAAGGGTGTTCGCGTCAATGTCGTTAGTCCCGGTTTCATAGATACGCCATCTATGGGAGTTCCCGGTTTCACGGATGCAGAACGCGTTACCTTCCAGGAGGTTGGCGACAAGGTTACACCAATGAAACGTCATGGATCATCAGAAGAAGTGGCCAAAGCTGTTCTATTCCTCGCCTTTGACGCTACCTTTACGACTGGTGCGAGGCTAACTGTGGATGGTGGCATCGGTCAAAACCTGCATTCCTTGTAAAAAGACGGCCCCGGAGCAGCTGATTGCTTCGGGGCCGTGACTATGAACTAGCTCGTAGCCTTTTTTCCACGTGTAATGGATATTTGCCTCTCCAACGTTTTCTTCCACTCTTGGAGTGCCCCAATCTGTTCATTGACTTTGCTGAGTTTTTGTTCATAAATCGCCAGCATTTCCTCGCAATATTCGTAATCGTCGGGAGATTCCACTTCCCCTCTGAACACCGTTCTGATTTCATCTGCTGTTAAGCCCAGCTTCAAATACAGTTGAATCATCTTGACACGGTTGACTGCCGACTCATTGAAATAACGGTAATCATTTTCCAGTCGTTCTGCCTGTAGCAAGCCCTTTTCTTCATAATGGCGGATTGACCGGGTACTGACATTGGTTAATTGGGATAATTCGCTTATTTTCACGCAGAAAGGTCCTCCTCGTATGAGATTGCTATCCCAATTATATGCCAAAATGTCAGGGTATCCATATCGATTTGATTACGAATCGATCCTTGTATTTTCGCTGATTTTTGACCTGCTTTTGACGAAAAGCAATGTTGCTCCCATCAGCATCACAAATAATGCTACTACGGCAAAAGGCAGATACTTATTCAGTTGGTAAAGACTTGTGCTGAGAATCGGTGCGATGACAGCGGATATTCCTTGGACCGATGCCACAAGCCCCGCAACGCCTCCTTGCTGTTCACGATCAACAGCAAGGGAAGCCCCTGCCATAAAACCTGGCATCATGAGCCCAGCTCCTACACCAAACAAGAAAAAGGCCGCGTAATAGATGATCACATTGATGAAGAAAAGAAAGAGAGACAAGCTGATAATTAAGAGCACCGCCCCGAAAAGAATGAGCGATCTCGGTTGCCATTTTGGATTTTTCATTTGCAGTCCTTGTGTGACAATCATCGCTACACCAGAAATCATAAGACCTACTGATAACATTCTGGCGGTTTCCTTCGTTGTCAAAGACAACTGATCCTGAAAATAAAACCCTCCAACGACTTGTAAGGTGATAATGCTGAGCATCGTTGCCAAACCGGCAAACAAATATAAGGGGAGACCCTTTTGAAAAGGATTCACCTTGGGAGGTTTTTCGTGAATAATGGGTTTTTGAGCCGGAATCAAGAAGCATACGATGCCTAATGCGACAAGCGGCAACAGTGCACCAATGTATAACGGCCAAATCAGACCGATCAGCGCAAAGGCTGCAGCAATCGCTGGTCCCAGAACAAGACCCATCCCATTGGCTGCACCGATTAAGGCCATTCCTGCCGCTCTGCCATTTTCGCTCGTGATATCCGCTATATACGCCTGCGCGGCAGATGGAACCGCCGGGATAAACATACCGATCAATCCCCGTGCCACAATGAGCAATACAACGAGAAGCCCGCCACTTAGTACCTGCGATAATCCTGCATACATGGTCGCTGTGAACAAAACATAGCTCACAAACATTCCGAGGAAACCAATGACAATGACCGCTTTCCTTCCCTTTAGATCACTTAACCGCCCCCAGACAGGCGCCATCACAGCCATTGCAATTGAACCGAGTGAAATAATGATGCCAGAGTGAATTTCACTGAGGCCTAATTCACGGATAAGCGGCGGCATTACAGGGGCAATAATCATCAAGCCCACCATCGCGACAAATACACTCAAAAATATACTAAAACGGATTCGAAACATCGCACATCCTTCTCCTTCCATAGCGCACGCTTTTTATCAAAATCGTAAGAGAAATGCGTGATCGCTACTACCTAAGAACGGAGAGTTTATGCCCCGAAACGGATTTTGTTTGTCACTGTGCTTGATTAAATCTTTTCCGCATGCTATTACAGCGTATCCAAGTCCGTGAAAAGTTGCCGTCCGTGTTTCGTCTTTACCGCGTTTACGCGAAACCGATGACTTCCATATGAAAAAAAGAGACACCCAGTATCCCTGTAGTGTCTCATCCATGTTCTTTTTCGAACTACCATTTTTTCTTAGGTGGACATATCGGTGGCGGAAATGTCGGTTTTGGAGGTGGTGTCGGTGGAGGTGTCGTTGGAATAGGAACTTGTTGATCCTGCAAAACTTTTAGACCAAGACGCAGAACGATTTTTTCACGGACGGTCGAGAAAGTTTTGGTTGTGTCTTTGCACCGCTTACTTTCCAAACCGATGTCTAATTCGGTGAATTCCGTGAATACCAGCTCACAATACGGTCTCTCGTTGTAAAATTTTCGGTTGCCGAACAAACCTACGTTAATCTTTGCCGCATGACCTGATTTATTCAAATATTCTCCGTGTGACTCGAAATCTGGTGCCAGTTGCAAAGTCGGTCCCGTAGCCGGAAAGGTCAAATCCGTACAGAAATCAAATGGTATCAGCGCCGTTGTATGTCGTACATCACCGCATACAGCAGTTCCTGTGACTTGATCGACTGTGGTGTACTCGATATTTTTGCGAATAAAACCACTGACGAACAACTTTGCAGACAACGGGTTGAATGTGGGAACCAGCTCACATTGCTCCAGAATGACACTCTTCAATACCCGAATGATCTCAAGTGCAGGCCTCTCCAAATGAACATTAGCCTCCACACATACGACAACAGCCGTTTCTGCCAACGTTACAGGTACTTTAATCGTTTTAGGAAAAGTGGTTTCGGTTGAAGCCATTCCAAACACACGGGCGTTTTCCACCGTGCAGCTATTTTGCGTAACTTGAGTTTGGCCACAATTACAGCCTTCGCCATGTATACCCATCTTTACTCTCTCCTTTATCACCAACCTACTCTCTTTATATTATATGGACTAGACTCAATATGGATTTGGCTGATGCCAAGCGTTATTTGCCCTTTTTTCTAGAAAAGACTGTTTACCTTTTTCGCTATGTATGGAGGCGGAACGGGAACCAGCTGCTTCCGATACCACCATACACGACCGCTAATGGTTGCCAACCCACTGAACTCTTTCCATTCCGATTGGGAATGGGTGAGCGGATCTGCCATGATGTTGATTTGCCATTCTCCCGTCTCTACCCATCTATTCGTCGGACAAGCTGGTGCTGTGAGGGCAAGTGCACTTGTTCCTACATTTATCTGCGGTAAGGATGGTCGTAATACTGTCGAGGTAAATGGAATGCGAATCGTCTCATGCTCTAATTTTTCCGAATGAACAGTGACCCCCAAACCCTTGATTTCCAACTCACCTGACAGCCAGACGATCTTTTTGCTATCATCGTGCCGAACGTGCTGGACATCAATCTTACTTTGGCATTCCACCTCTTTCCACTCAAGCTTCCAGGGCACACGTAAGGAATGGACCCACTCTACGTCCCAAATTTCTTCTAGGAAAGCAACCTGCATGAACGATTGACTCGCCCGTTCCACGTAGACTACTTTTGCTTGAATGGGTTCATGCTGGGCACTGTTGTTATCTTGCGTATGTTCCTTGGCATCCATAGGGGTGGGGGTGGTAGTGGGATGCGGGGAGACTTGTTCGGTAGCTGTCTGATTGACCGGAGGTGGAGGTACGTCGTTTCGCTTGGCCTTAGGTTTCTTGGAGCGATACATTTTCTGCTTATCCATGGCACCTGTCTGAGGCTGCATCTGTTCCTTCGGTGCGACAAAGAGGAGCGGGAGAGATGCACTTGACTTTTTCAAGGAGCCTCGCTGGTTAAGGATTGGTCTTCTAGTCTTAGGATTTTTCTTGTCGTTTGGCATGTCCTCACTCCCTTCCATCAAAATACACCTCTCTTTATCCATACGTGATCGCCCGTCTGGTTGTATAGACACTTGCCCTTTCGGTAAACAATTCGTCTTCCGCAGTTGCCCCGCCTTGCCAAAATTATGCATTACAAAAAGACATCCGCCTATGTAACGGATGTCTCGCTCACTACGTTTCTTCATTGCTCAGCTTTTCTTTTATCAGGTAACGGCATTTCACTTGTCCTTCCGTCATACACGATGTACGCTCTACATGCGCGTCTACTAGCGACTCAAACAAGGAGAGCTCGCATTGACATGCTTGGCGAAAGCGAATGGCTACTTGTAGGAGAGGACAATTTGCTTCTTCAAGCGTATACAAACCATCCCTGATTTTTTCCAAATGAGGCATGTATCCTTCTTCATTTTGTATGCTCGCCAACGTTTTCACTCGCTGGTCAAAACCTTGTCCTCTCATTACCTCCCGATAGTTTTGTAACGACCGTGCCATCCGCTTCTCAAATAGTTGATCGACAAAAGCTTCCCCATACAACTCCTGAATGCTCGCCACCATCTCTGTAGCCAAATCGCTGTAGTGACGTGGAAATAAAAATTCCGCAGTATTCGTCAAATGATACACATAGGCTGGTCTGCCTGTTCGCTTACGAACGATTCGAGACTCGATATACCGCTCTTTATGCAAAACATCTAAATGCTTACGCACCGCGACTTTTGTTATGCCGAGATGCTTTGACAGCTCCTGAACATCGACCGAACGGCGCTTCTTAAGCAACATCAAAATTTCACGCCGTTTTTCCTGTTCCTGAAAATAGACCGCATGTCTGTTCATTGTTGGACCTGCCTCAACGGATTGCTTCGTTATACAAACGATTGACTTCCTCCCAATTGACCACATTCCACCACGACGAGACAAAATCAGGGCGTTTATTTTGGTACTGCAAGTAATATGCATGCTCCCACACATCTACGACCAATATGGGCGTTTTCTTTTCCATAAAAGGAGTATCCTGATTGGGCGTGCTCATCACTTCCAACTTGTCTCCGTTGACTACGAGCCATCCCCATCCTGATCCGAAACGACTGACAGCCGCTTTTGTCAATTCATCCTTCATTTGCTCAAAACTTCCGAAATACTTCTCGATCCCTTTCGCAATATCCCCTGTTGGTTTCCCGCCGCCAGTCGGACTCATGATCGACCAATACAAGCTGTGTCCATAATGCCCGCCTCCATGATTTCGAACAGCCATGCGGATGTCTTCCGGGATATCCTCCAAGTTATTGATTAGTTCTTCGACTGAAGCATTCCTGAACTGCGAGTAGTTTTCTAAAGCCTTGTTTAAGTTGGCTATATACGTAGCATGATGCTTTCCGTGATGAATTTCCATCGTTCTCGCATCCAGATAAGGTTCCAGCTCATCATAGCGATATGGCAGTTCCGGTAACGTAAAGGCTTCCATTTCCAATCTCCTCCAATCTTGATTGTCGGTTACAAGCCTAGTTTACAAGATGAAAAATATTTTGTACATATACAAATTTGTTTCCTTAATGCAAAATATAGTTATGTAGGAAACTTGCATTGCAAACCATACCGCTCTGTTGTAAAATATCGACAACTTATCTTTCCTAAAGGAAACAATTTTTCTTTAAGTCAAATCTTTGGTGTAGGAAGGAATATGATTCCATGAACGTCGTATTGCAAAAGGAACCTCCATATCCTGTTTTTCAGCCCCTGGTGCATTTGACGACAGGACAATTTTTCGGGTATGAAGCACTTCTTCGCTCAGCTGCACACCGTACACCAGAAGCCCTTTTTCGAAAGGCTCGTGCAGAAGGATACTTATATGAATTGGATACACTGTCGATGAAAAAAGCAATGGAATCATACTTTACGAGGGTGACTTTTTACGATCAAGCCCCGCTTTTGTTCATCAATGTGTTTCCTTCGACGTTGTTGAACCCTGCCTTCCTATCGTTTATTACGGAGGGCTTGTTTGGATCGTGGAACCGACGAATTGTCTTGGAAATTAACGAGGCCAATGAAGAAGACAAGATGTGGGAGATAAGATTGTTGGGGCAAAAAATACGTGAGCTGCGTCAGCATGGATTCCTGATTGCATTAGATGATGTCGGCTCTGGTGCCGCTTCTTTAAAAAAGATCGTGGAGTATGAACCAGATATCGTTAAGCTCGACAGGTACTTCGGCAAGCAATTGTCCTCCATACCGAATAAACAAAAGCTCGTCTCGCTTTTCGTCCAATACTGCCAAGATCATACGCAGCTTGTACTGGAAGGAATCGAAGAGCCAGAGGACTTAGCTGTCGCTTTGGCGCTTGGGGTACCTGTTGGTCAGGGATTTTTGCTGGGGCACCCGGAACCACTTCAAGCAACACAAAAAAGACGATGAAAACTTTCTCATCGTCTCTCGTGCATGAGCCACATATTGTTCCGAAATCCTCACAAGGAGGGATTACAGACGAAACATTTGCTGTTCAGCGTATTGTACCAAACGCTTCGTCATCTCTCCGCCGACAGAGCCATTTTGACGTGCCGACGTATCTGCGCCCAACTCGACTCCAAATTCAGCAGCGATCTCGTACTTTAATTGGTCTAATGCTGCACGAGCTTGTCCATACACCAAGGAATTCGAACGTGCCATTGCTGTTCACCTCTGGTTGTCATTGATTGAGTGATGGTAGTATGTGCAGATTATGGGAGTGTATTCAAACATGCTCCGACCGTAGTCTTTGTTCTTTGGAAACGACACCACTCACCACGTAAACTGGCGCGCCTTCCTCCGAATACACTTTTCTCGCAATGTTCGTTTGCTCCCATTTTTCTAATAACATTGCTGCCTCATCCATGGTGATCCTGGCATTGTAAGCCAACTCGTAAACAGCTAAAGCACCGCCCTTCTTCGTAGCTACTTGCAGTGCAATTCGCTCGATTCTCTCTAGCTCCGGTTTTTGTGAGAAGGCAAAATAACCGTAGATCCCCCCTATGATGGTACAAGCGAGAATGAAGATAAGGCTGTTCCAATGTACTAGGGCATAGCCGCCTACATAGCTGAAGACAAATGCTAAACAGCTAAACAGCAGAAATTTCGACCTTTTATCGATCCATGCAGGGATCGGATCATACTCTTCGTCATATTCGCACACTTCCGACTCATCCGTATAATTCGGAAAGAGATAGATGATTCCCCCGTCTTCTTGATGCGTAATCGAGCAGTAATTTCTTTTGTGCCATTTATCGATCATGGGCTCCATCGATTGATAGCTTTCATGCGTATAATAAGGAATCTCTTTCGGATTGAGTTCCCCTTCATTATCCATGACATACGTCAAAACATCGTGTTCCGAATGGCGTTGATCCGCCTTTCGATGGGAGGACAATAGGTAACGTCCGATAAAAACGAGAAAGATGAGTGCAGTAATTGCAGCATAGAGATACTCACTCTGGTTTAGTAAGATCTGTTCTTCGGAGATCATAATCAATGTGCCAATAACTGTAAGTAATACACCACGAACGATTCTTTTTTTGCGTATGCGCTGCGTTCGTTCGAGCTCTTGTGTTTCCTCATCATCAGCCTCCTCGTTGTCGTCACTTTCATAAGGCATTTGTCCGTATACGTGATCATCCAAATGATAGACGGCCATCTTGCCAGGTAAGGAGGACGTCCTCAGAACCTTTCGTTGTTCCATCTCTTTCAGAATTTGCTCACACTGCGTTAGCGGCAACTGTGACTCCAGAGCAAACGATGCAACAGTGACGACTCCAAGATTACGATTGGCGACCGTCATTGCAACGGCTTGCTGTGTTCGTTGCATTTGCCTTTTTGCCAGCCTTTTTCCTTCCATGTAAAAGAGCGCGTAGCCAATGGAAATGAGACTCATGAAAATTGCTAAGAAGATTGTGTTGTCTAAGATTTGATAAATGCCATCAATGATAAAATAACCGATAAACAAGCCAAGTATGAGAAAAACGCCAATAACAAAAAGAATCACCAAGCTACCTAAAAATTTATTCATTCGCCCCTCATTCCTCACCTTCAGTAAAGCCCGCGAAATAATAGAGAATGTCACCCTTCTCGGTTACACTTAGGTCAGCAAAACCGTCTTTTTGAAGCTTAATTAGAATATTTTGGGCTTTTTGTATCGTAAGAGCAGATTGGGACGCGATATCCGCTGCCGTCACATAGCCCTGCTGATCACGTGCAAGGGAAAGAATAAACAGGATGTTCTCGGACTCGAGGCTTTCAAAAAACTTGAGCTTTTTAAGCCCTTTTGATTTTGCTCTTTTGTATTTGATTTCAAGTGGCAGTCCAAGGATGAAACCAAGTGTCATGGCATTCACCACATAATGTAAGGCTGTCATTTCATAAGGAATGTACGCTTCATATCTCTCCCCATAAAAAAAGAGCAGAAAACCCTCCACATAAGGTTGTAGGATCGGCTGCAGCCAGAGAGATAACAACCAAATGCAAATTATCATCCCAAAAACAATCATGAAATCCCTTCTTTTCACTCTATTTTTCAGAAATATCATCCGACTAAATTTTACCTGAATAAATAAAAAAAGACACCAACAAATTACTAGTGTCTATGGACCCATTTTTCCATGTTTCTCGAACCCAACCCTGGAAGGGAGATTCTTTACATCCTCATTATGATAGGCATGAATGATATCCGGTACATACGCTTCCGTCAATCGAATGCCTTCAAGAATCATTTCCTTTTCTTCTTCTGACAAGCTGAAAAACAGGTCACCGCATTTTTCGCAAGCCATCACCCACCGATCCTCTAGCTTTTGCAGGCGTTTCATATCCCATTGCACGTCTTGCTCACATGTTAGGCAGGCAATGATTTTCATCGTCTTTCCCTCCTGTACACACAGCTTCCTTTTCTTGCATTTTACCTAGAATGCACAAAAAAAGACACTAACTCCGTGTTAGTGCCTTCTCATGTAATTGATGCAATGGGTAGATTCCTAAGGTGACGAGAATCCCCCCATATATGTAAAGCTTATCTCCCGAACCTGCACCTGTTGCCTGCCAACCGGACTTTCCAGCACAACAGAATCGTGTGGAGCCGCTAGCAGTAGCTGCCTGCCTATGGGCGATAAGAATGAAATTCTGTTGTTATCCGGGTCAATGTCTGTGGGATAAACCACCGTAAATGACTCCTCAAATTGATCTTCTTCAAATAGTACTTTTACACTGCTGCCTAATAACGTAATTGCTTTAAGCGATTGAAAGAGTGCACTGTCTTCTTTTGCCAGAAGGCTTTCAAGTGTTTGCTTGTAACGCTCGACAATCTCATCGATGGCTTGCTTTTCTTTCCCATAATTGCGTACATATTGATCGTAAAAGAGAGAATACTGCTCGTCAAAAAAGACTAGCTGGTTGATCAGATGATTTCTGGTGCCATTCAAAATACTAGGGTTCATAGTAGATTTCACCCCCCAGTTGCTTTTCATAAACATGTTTGATGAACGTAATGTTCTTCATCGGAAAAACCCTCCTTAAAAAAATAGCCCCCGAAGGGACTCTCATCATTGTATCAATAATTTCAAAATGATTCCATCTGCTGTTTAGAAATGGTTTTCAATTGCCTTTTCCTTTACCAGAGCTGCTACCACTTGCTGTTGTACCTCCGCTTCCACTTCTTTGAACGTCACTTTATAGCAGACATCTTCTTTTAACCAAAAATACGTATGGTTGAATTTCTCTTTTGGGCTACTCATTGTATCATCGATTTTATAGGGCGCTGTGCGGAATACTTCTTGGCCACTAATATTCAAAGAAGTGACAGGAACTTCAAATTTTACCCCGTCTATTCTCTCAAAAGGGACCTTTTTTGTTTTTCTCATGTTTTCCACAATGGATTTGTCCTTGATTTGGGCAAACAGCACAATCGTTTTTGGTTTTTCAGGATTTTCAAACGTGATATGAATGGTGCGCTTGTGTTTATCCTCTTCGTTTTCAGGGTAACTAAAATTGAGCTTTTTACTGACATAAGCATCTGTCACTTTATAACCGGATGGCAAATCCAAAGGAAAAACGGGAGCAAAGCCGATTATTTCTGAGAAATACTCCAGATCCTCTAAATCAAGGATATCGCTATTCATAAAGTTGTAATTGACGTACCTTTTTCTCAGTTCTTCATTTGGCGATTGAAACGATCCGATGATTTTTACGATCTCCTCATTTTCTAAGTGGCCATCTACTTCGATAGAATAATAGAGACCTTCATCACTCCAGAAATATAATACTTCTTGATCGATAGAACCTTCACCAGAAGTTGTCTTTCTTATGATAACTTTTACGGTTTTTCCATTCGCGGATAGGTCTTCTTCTGCTGAGAGTGTGGAGATGGTACTACCGTCTTCCGATCTTACTTGTAAAGATTCCTGGGTCCTTTCGACTGTGCTCGTTTCTATTTTGAGCCTGGTGTCGGGACTTTGAAAAAAATGGAGCACGCTGTTATCCGAAGGTCCAGATTCCTCCGAGCGATAGATAATGCTGTTTTGATAGGTAACTTCTGGTGGCAAATAAGACGGAACTTTGAAAGTAAAACCAGCAAGTTTTTCAGCTTTTTCCAGCCGATTCGTCCCCTTGACGGGTGTTTCCCCAAACAAGGGGCGCATTTTATCCTCTTGTTTTACAGGCATCTGAAGTGTTGACGGCTCTGCTGCGTTTGTAAGTGTGACTGCACTAATAACTAGCCCGCATGCAATGGCTACTGCTGATAACTTTGCGGAGCCTTTTTTGAACGTGGAAATCATTTGAATTCTCCTTTTCATTTGATTAGAATGATGGGAATGGTGAAAATAGAGTGGATACGGCATGGGTCTTTTCTCTGAAATTTGTCTCGCAAATGAAAGCAGTGTCATGCCATAGGGAATCGATTCTTTTTCCCCCAGAATTTCCAAAACATATTCATCACACGCAAGCTCCATATCTGCCTTCATTTTTCGAATCCATACCCATACTAGCGGATTCATCCAATGGATCGCGAGTGCTAGGGAACCGAGGAAGCTCCACAACAAATCTTTGCGCTTGTGGTGAGCGAGCTCATGAGCGAAGACGTGATACAACTCGCCATCTGACAACGATTGGTATACATCCCGCGGACAATAAACCCATGGTGAAAAGATCCCCGAGATTAGCGGTCCCTTCGCTAGTGCTCCTGTGTAGACGGGCATTTCCCTTTTTACACCAAACTTCTCTCTGCACGCATTCATGATGGTCGTTACTCTTTCATCTGTCACCCGTATCAAAAAGCGTTCTTTGGTGTGCATGTTATACAAGTAAATGAATAGTCTCGCCAACAAAATGACTACGCCGATAAGCCACACTCCCGCCAAAATGTGAATATAGGCAGCATGAGTGGATGCAGCACCCATTTTATTACCCTCGACAGCTCCGACTTGCATGACCCCGCCATTGTCACCTTGTAAAGCCAAGCCAGTGTTAGCTGGAATACCACGAGGTTCCGTTTGTGTCACTTCTGGTGCGATAGAGGCGGAGAGCGGCTGGGTGACCGATATCCCGTTACTTGCCAACCCGTTACTCGCCCAGGAAATCCAAGTGAAGAGGCTAAAGGAACTCTCCGGTAGCACGGGAATCATTAGGCGTGCCAAAACGATGAACCATAACAAATGATGCATGCGCCAGCTGATCGCTTGGCGAACTCCTTTTTTTATGGCTACCAGCAAAATAGCTACCAGGCTCGCCCCCAGCGAAGCGTAGCACATCCACAAAAAAACATTCCCTAGAATATCCATGTACTGCTCCCTCATCACGGCTTCTTCTTTTGTTTTTCCGTCAGTATTTTTTGCAGCTTGTCGATTTCTTCGTTGGATAGCTGCACATCTTCGAGAAAATTGGTCATCATCGTGCCTGCTGCGCCGTTAAATACTCGTTTCAAAAAGGATTCGCTTTCCGCACGTTTGCATTCATCTTCTTGGACGAGTGGGAAATATCGGTAGCTGCGGCCAGATTTTTCATAGCTGATTGCCTTCTTTTTGAGCAGCCTGTTCAAAAACGTGCGTACCGTTTGCTCTGTCCATTCGATATCGGCTGGTAAGCGCTCTATGATTTGCTCCGCTGTCGCTGGATGGTCTCGCCAAATCACCTTCATGATTTCCCACTCCGCCTCCGATATTTTCGGCATGTTGCTCATCACGTTGTCACCTCTTATATTTACAGTTGTAAATTCAACTTCTGATAAAATATTACAATTGTAAATTTAAACTGTCAACCATCTTTTTCCATCCATTCAAAAAACGGCAAAAAAGAAGCACAGTGGAAATGATTGCTCCACTGTGCCGTCTCTTCCCGTCTTTTATTGTCTGACCATACCTGGTTGAAGCTCAGCTTTTCCGTATGGATTCTCGCCAATCAATACGATCTTATCATCTTCGGTGACCAGCACATGATAATGCGAGCCTGGTCCTTCAATCGCATAGTTATACGAGGAGGAAATCAATTTAACGGGAGCCGCCACTTTTTGCTTTTGAAGTGGTTCCCATTCGTGTTCGAAGATTTGCCCATCCTTGGTAATCCGTAAACGTCCGCTTATCATGGCAATGCCTTCTTCCGTTTTAGGTTCCAGCTTCGCTTTGATGGCTCCAGCGTCATTTCCTTCGTTCTCAGGGTAAACCTGAATTTCCTGAACCTTGCCTGCATCATTGATTGCCCAAACGGATGCGATATCCTTTGTATGGCGGACAAAATATTCAGGCGCAAGCTCACGAATTCCTTCCAAACCAGCTATTGGCGCAAATGAAGTGAACGGTTCATCATTCTTCTGTTCTGCGTACAATACCTGACCATTTTTCGTCACAGCAAAAAACGTATAAAGATTGGCGTAAAGCTTGGTTACGTCAGCAGCCATTTTTGGATCGATCTTGAGGGTTTCCACTTTTTTGGGGCGCAAGTTCTTGATGACATATCCCCCTCCGCGTTCTGCGGAATCATAACGGAATTCCACAGTCAGGAATTGGTCATCTTCCGTACGCAACAAGAGATGCTTCTCTCCACCAACAAAATCCTTGATGCGAGAAGGCAACGCCAATGTTTCACAGCTGCTAAAATCACTTGTCCACAACTGGATTTGTCCGTTCTCATTCAAGGTAACCGGAGAATCCAGGATGCTATCCATTGTTTTTACTTTCGTAGGTCCTTTCACTTCATATGGCACACGATCCGCGCCAAAACCCCATACAGAACCATCCTTACGAACGAAGTACGGTCGATCCAGCTCAGTTACTACCTGTTTTACATCCCGTAATTCGCCCAATTCAGTCCATTTGTCAAAGGTAACAGGGATTCGCCCCAGTTGTCCTGTCATATTGCTGCCGAATGAATAGACGTTCCCTTTTTTATCGAGAGCAATCACATGGTCGGTACCCGCTTTTACGTCTGTAACATCAGCAAGACCTGCTATTTTGACAGGCTTCTCGATCTCATTTTCCAGATTCGCACCGAGCATTCCAAGTGTATTATGTCCCCAGCCCCAAACAGTTCCGTCCGCTTTTACGATAAAGTACAATCCTTCTCCGCCAACTGCCATATGCGTGGCACCATCAGCATCAGCAGCACGCACTACTTTTTCATTTTCTTTTGCATCGTAGCTGTACACTTCGCCCTTTTCTGTTTGGATCAAGGCGCGATCCGTGTAATCCACGGCTACCTGTTTGACTTTTCCGGGGATATCCATGACCTGCAGATTTTCAGTGTTCAGCTCTCCGGATTTGCCATCGAGATAAAGAAGCTTCCCTTGGTCATCTACCAGAAACAAGGAAAAGGCTGAGCTATGCATGTCATGGATTTTCGAGAGCTTCGTCACCTTTTCGGCTGCTTTCGTTCCTTTTTCCCATTTCAGTACAGTACCGTCTTCTTTCAGTAAAAAGAGTACGCCTTCATGAAGGTCGAGCTGTTGAATGTTCTTGATTTTATCCAGACCGGCCAGTTTTTCTGGTGCTTTCTTCTCATCGATCTGCCATACTTCACCGGCGCTCGTGAGGACATAATCCGTCATGACTTGCTTGGCATCTTTGATCCCGGCTAGCTTGTGCGGTTCATACTTCTTGTCAGATTGAAAGCCCCATTTCCACACTTGCCCATCCTCGGTGAAGGCATAAGAAATGCCTGGCCTCCATCCATAGCCCGCTTCATCAAAAATGACGCCTGTTGCAATCGAAGCAATCCCTTCCAGTACCGGCTTGTTTTCCAATGCCTTCCAGGACTTTGTCGTAATGTTCGAAAGATCCGCTTTCGCATTATTTTGACTGCAAGCCTGTAGCTTCACCTCGGTATTGCCCGTCACGCCAACCGATGCTTCTGCTTTTTGGGAAGCTACTTTTGCAGGGGATGCAGCAACGACCCCACCCGTCGTCAATAGGGAGAGTACCGCGGTATAGCTCAATAATGCTACCCATTTCTGTGTTCGTACCATCATGAATCTCCTCGCCATCGTCTAATGTAAACAATTGTAAGACGCTGGCAACTCGAATTGCGTCACTGTTTTTTTCGATTACTTTAGCACGCTTCTCACTGTTTCAGTCCAGATATCCCTTTGATCGAGCTCAATCCCCATCAGCATGTAATTACTGATGTTATCGACGACGAGTGCTAGAATATGAGCTTTTGCTACGACACGATCAGGCTTGACGACACCTAACTCTATCCCTCGCTCCAGTAAGGAGGTAAAGCCCTGCAAAAAATCTTCTTGCATCAGACGCAGCTTGTCACGGTACTTCTCTTTTTGACTGACAGACAGCAGAAATTGATTGAAGACACGTAAAACAGCATAATCCTCTTCCTCGCTCGGCAATAGCTTCAACCCATTTTCGATAAGGAGTTTCGCGAAATTATCAGCTGTAAAATCCGTTATCGTGAAAAAATGGGCAAATGTATAGTTCCCAAACAGTTGATCAAACAAATAATCGAGAAGCGCTTCCTTTGATGCAAAGTGGTAGTAGATCGCCGGCTTCGTGATCCCTACTTCTGTAGCAATCATCGTCAGACTCGTCTTTTCAATCCCATGCTCCGCAAACAATTGAAAGGCTGCATCTACAATATGTTGATGTGTTTTATTATCCTTTGACATGAATGACGTCTCCTTTGGTAAATCGATCCGATACGTTTTAGCCTACTGATTGTTAAGTAAAATTGCAACCAGATACAAAAAAGAGCTTTACCATAAATTCGGCAAAGCTCCGCTGTTCATTCAGTCCTGTTGTTCACTGGGTCATCAGTAAGGCTTGGACGGTCGAGACTTCTGTTCGGCTTCCTTGACAGCCGCTCCGGGATTCGTTGCGCCCATCGGTCCGCCCATCTCTTTGCCGTTTCCGCCATTGCCCTGTGCGATTCCAGCTTTCAAACGCTGACCGTACTCTTCGTCACATTGCGAAAAGTAGCCAAGCATTTTCTCTTGAATGCGAGGATCACAGGAGAGGAGTGCATCCGTCAGATTGGCAATGAGGTCTTCTCTTTCCCAGTCTTCCATGAGGCGATAACGTTCTCCCGCTTGTTTGAAATCGTTGGTGCGATCAATCTTTTGACGAACGACCTTCCCTTCCACTTCTGGCTGATGATCAGGAGCTGCTTGCTTGGCTTCCTGCAATCCGCCAATCGTTGATGGCTCGTAGTTAATATGCCGCTGGGTCCGATCGACTCGATACAGCATTTGACCGCCTTCCTGATTGGTAGCTACATGCTTTTTGGGAGCGTTGACCGGAAGCTGCAAATAGTTGGCGCCAACCCGATAACGTTGCGTATCGGAGTAGGAAAAGGTCCTTCCTTGCAGTAGCTTGTCATCAGAAAAATCAAGTCCATCCACTAAAACACCTGTCCCAAAAGCAGCTTGCTCGACCTCAGCAAAATAGTTATCCGGGTTTCTGTTCAAAACCATTTTGCCTACCGGAAGAAAAGGGAACTGATCTTCAGGCCATATTTTCGTAGGATCAAGTGGATCAAAATCGAGCTCAGGATGATCGTCATCACTCATGATCTGGACGCACATTTCCCACTCCGGATATTCTCCTCGTTCGATTGCTTCATACAAGTCCTGCGTGGCATGATTGAAGTTTTTCCCTTGTATCTCTTCCGCCTGTTTTTGTGTTAAATTCTTAATCCCTTGCGCTAACGGCTGCCAATGGTATTTGACCAGGACCGCTTTTCCTTCATGGTTTACCCACTTGTACGTGTTTACGCCAGAGCCTTGCATTTGCCGATAGTTCGCTGGAATTCCCCACGGGGAGAACAAAAACGTGATCATATGCATGGCCTCAGGCGTATTCGAGATGAAGTCAAAGATCCGTTCCACGTCTTGGATGTTTGTGACAGGGTCAGGCTTGAACGCATGTACAAGATCAGGAAACTTCATCGCATCCCGAATGAAAAAAACTTTGAGGTTATTGCCAACCAGATCCCAGTTCCCGTCCTCTGTATAAAACTTCACCGCGAACCCGCGTGGATCGCGCAATGTTTCGGGCGAATGTGTACCATGATTAACCGTAGAAAACCGCACAAACACAGGTGTTTTTTTCCCTCGCTCCGAAAACAGCTTTGCCCTCGTGTACGTAGAAATCGGCTCATTACCTACGGTTCCATACGCTTCGAAATAGCCATGTGCTCCTGCACCTCGACTATGCACGACACGCTCAGGTGTTTTCTCACGATCAAAATGCGTGATTTTTTCAAGGTAGTCGTAATTCTCCAGAACGGTTGGCCCGCGATTTCCAACGGTCCGCAAGTTCTGGTTGTCTGTGATCGGATGGCCTTGGCGATTCGTCAGGATATTTTCTTCTGACTGGTTAATGGACTTGCTGTTGTCATCCATATGAATCCTCCCTGTCCAGTTTTTCTCATGTGTGGTTCATAACCATGGTTACCGAATGAGGGATTCTTTATGCGAAAAGACTAAATCGCTTCGTAAGCAAAATCATTGTTAAGCACTGGAACCGTGCAGCTCTGATTCCATTGTGCTGCAAGTGCGACATCTTCGGGGTACCCCATGCTGATCAGTTCTTGGCCGGAAGCACATTTCTGCAAGTAAGCGGGAAGATGACCTTGAGCAGTTCGAAAGGCAGCCACCGCCATTTCAGCCTCTGGTGACAATCGATACCCCTCCAATTCGTGAAGCAGCGCACCTGCCGCAATCATATCTTCAATAGCAGGTCGCAATGCTCCATTCCCCCACCGCTCGCCACAAGCAATGACCGTTATTGTTCCTTTCTGCTGCTGTATGTATCTGGCGACGGATGGCGCGTTTCGCAAGCACGCGGCGATTACCTTTGCCCCTGTTTTCTTTGCCAATACGGTACAGGTCGACCCGTTTGGCGAGGGTAACACCATTCTACTTCCCCTGGGTATTGTTTTTAAACAAGCGGGTGAAAGAGAGATTGGTTCCCCGCGTTTTCCAGCGAGCAACGCTGCTTTTTGTTTGGCGAATGCAATGGCTGACTCATCCTTTACCTGATAAGGATAGACGATACCTCCACGTCCCGTTACAATATCGACACACGTACTGAAAGAGAGCACATCGATAATGACGATCATATCCGATGCTGCCCCGACCTGTTCCACCCCTTCGTACCCCCAATCAAATCGAGCCGTATAGTCTAGTTGTTTGCATACAGGCATTTCTCCCAAGCCCTCCACCGTCCTCTATCAAAAATAGTTACTCGTCCCCTTACGTTCGCCGTTACAAATCAAGACAAGAAACAATATCGTATTATTGTCCCACTAGATTACACAAGAATGGAGTGAACATGGATGTCTGAAATCGAACACGACGACGATCAAGGTAATACTGAAAGAAGAAGTCACAGACGCCCAAAAAGAAATACTGTGAGAACAACTGGTATTTTGCAAAACAACCTTGGAGTCGCTATCACAGCTCACCTCGACCTAGTAAATCTGAATACAGAAGATGTTGAAGTACGTGTGCAAGTATTGAACTGGGGTAACGCAGTTACGCAAACGAATCCAGTTAGCACCTTGCTTGACATCACGCAATTTATCCCAGCGAATACTCGCACTGCTTTCAATGCGCTGGTCCCCGCTTCTTTCCACTATGAAGTTCGCCTTACCGTAGCAGATAACAACGAAAATGTCCTTCTCACCACTTATGGCCGTACTTCCATCGGTGGCGGTCAAGTGGTCGGCCTTTCCGTTCTTGACAGTCAATTCCAAACTGTCGAAATCGATACTTGTATTTAACTATTTTGCAGGAAGAAAATGAGGAATTATGGCGGGACGCCATAGTTCCTTTTTTAATGATTGCATGCTGGAAAAGGCGCTGGGAACGATCCCAACGCCTTTTTACTTCAACGTCCTACGACAAAAAAGAAACTGCCCGTAAAAGGACAGTTTCTTTTAAAAGGAGACTTACAGTTTTACTACGTTCTCAGCTTGTGGGCCACGGTTGCCTTGAACGATGTTGAATTGAACTTTTTGACCTTCGTCCAAAGTTTTGAAACCGTCACCTTGAATTGCGCTGAAGTGTACGAATACATCGTCTCCGCCTTCTACTTGAATGAAACCGAAACCTTTTTCTGCGTTAAACCATTTTACTGTTCCGTTCGTTTGCATTTAAAAAAACCTCCAAAAATTCAATTTGAATATGCTAGTCATATTTACCGAAGCAAATAAAGCTCACATATCATGAAGAAATACCAGATCATGTGCTATGATACGCCTTCATGATATGTGAATTTTACCTACTCGGCAAATATGTGAATGTCATAGGACGGAACTGCAAAATAAAAAACTAAACCTTTTGAAAACCTAAAACAATGAAAGCCCTTCCTCTCTTCCATCCTTGCGGCTCCGATGACCGCGCCAGTGTGAATCGGGGATTCAAAAATGTTATCCATCAGCATACACCTCGATGAATGATAGGTATCAATTTTTCAAGTAGCAACCTCATTCTACCATGGTTGTCCAATAAAAGCAACCGTTCATCCTTATTCTGGACGAGGCGGTACTCTGTTACAATAGGATTGGGAGGGATTACATTGCAAAATTATACGTTAACAACCATTCAATTATCCGAGATGCTTGAAAAAAGAGTGCCTGTACTGTTATTGGACGTGCGTGACGCCGAAAAATTTCTTTCCGGCAGCCTTGTTCACGAAAACGTATCGGCACGAAACGTCCCTTATCTTCTAATGAAAGAACAGGACAAACCACTCGATGAAGAAACCGAAAAGCTCGCGCAAAATGTACAGATCGTTACCTTATGTACAACAGGTAACAAAGCTCAAAAAGCTGCCGCTCTGCTTCGTGAGCATGGTTTTCATGCAAATGCATTAGAAGGCGGCTTAACCGCCTGGAAGGAACAATCAAGCGAAACGAAATGAGCCTAATTTATCAACGATTCTAGCTGTTTGCCATATATTACTCCTTTATTTCGATTGGGATTGTCTGATATCGTTGTTCATGCCAAACGAAATAAGCCGAGACTTCCTGGTGAAAAGGAAGTGCGGGGGACTTTTTTGTGGATGAGCTATTCCACATTGGGGTGAATCGCCGACTGGCGTAGGGTTGTTTCCTCAATCCGAATCCGACAACTAACCTCGTAGGCAAAAAAAAGGAGAGATTTGTTTAATGAAACGTTTTGGTTCTGTTTCAATCGCGATGACTCTTGGTCTGGGCTTGGCTTTGACAGGGTTTGCTTCTTCTGCTTCGGCTGCTTCTAATTGCCCTGTTCCTAGCGGACAATTCCAATATTATATGCCACAATTCCAAAAAGCTCCAAATTCCCAACCATTTTGGAACTTCTATCAACAAAAACAAGGCTTTGCCCCTGGACAACCAATGCCAGTACAACAGCCAATGACACCGGTACAACCAACTCCGGTTCAACCAGCACCAGTTCAAGCTGCACCAGCGCAACCTAGCAATAACGTCACTCAGCCTGTTGCTCCAGTAAATCAAGCGGATCAAGCAAAAGCTGGTGATTTTGCGCAACAAGTCGCGGATTTGGTGAACCAAGAACGTGCAAAAGCAGGTCTCAAGCCTGTTCAAATGGATGCAGCACTGTCCAAAGTAGCGTTGGCAAAAGCACAAGACATGTCTGCTAACAACTATTTTGACCACAACAGCCCTACGTACGGTTCCCCATTTGACATGATGAAGCAGTATGGCATTCAGTACTCGACCGCAGGTGAGAATATCGCCATGGGTCAACAGAGTCCACAAGAAGTCATGCAACAATGGATGAACAGTGAAGGCCACCGCCAAAACATTATGAACCCTTCGTTCACAAAAATTGGTGTAGGCTTCACAAATGGCTACTGGGTACAAGAATTTATCGGGTAGAACATACCGCCTGATAAACGAAAAGCCGGTGTCTCGTAATTGAGACCCGGCTTTTTTCGTGTAGACGTTACTTCCGCTGCTCTTCTGCCGCCTGTTTTTTGGGGGTACAGCAGCTTTCCTGCTCATCCAGCAAAGCAACGCCCTTTTGATCCATTTCTTGCTTGGTTGGGTAAGCGGATACTTGCTGCAGCTCGGCATTGACATCAGACGATTGTTTCATCCGTATGGCCCCCTCGCCGTTTTTGGTGGTACATAACTAGTATGCACGCGGTTCTAAACGACTCATTCCTAAGGAACACTGGAAGCACATGCAAATGAACCTATCTGCTCATAATATGTTCAAGGTCTTTTAAGGCAGCCGCTGCTGCCGCGACAGGATCTGATTTTCCTCCAACGACTAATAAATCCCCCATGACATCTGTTTCTACTCGTATGGCTTTTGTCGTACCTGATACAGATGCAAACGGATGGGTAAAATCCACCGCACACAGCTCAACTGCTACAGTAAGCGTGCCATTCGCATCCTTTTGGATCGTTCCGATCAGCTTAGGAATCTTCGTATGCTTTTTCCATGTCTCGATTTGTAACGAGGTTATTTCGCGAATACTTGCACGTGCGACATCCTTTAGATTTACTTGCCCGCCAAAAGCAGCGTTTGCCAAGATCGTGAGCTTCGAAGCTGTATCCCACCCATCGATATCGTAAGAAGGGTCGGGTTCGGCAATCCCCATCTTCTGAGTGAGCTCGACTGCTTCTGCACAGGTGAGCCCCTCTTCCATCATTTTTGTGAGCACGAAGTTCGTCGTTCCCGTAAAAATACCTTCGACTCGCTTTACTTCACAGCCTGCCAAGTTATACTGCAAAAGATCAATCGTCGGCAGGGCTGCTGCTGTTGCTCCACTCACTTTCAACGCGACGCCATGTTTTTTGGCTAGAGCGGCTAAGCCAGCATAATCGACAACAAGCGCGCCTTTTGAAATTGCGATCGCATGCATAGCATTTTCCAATGCATAACGAATATAAGTCAGACCGGGTCCTCCCTCTTTTTCAGATGGACCTGCCTCGATGAGCACGTCTGCTTGAGCTGACTTGATAAATTCCAGCGCGTTCCAAGATGGATTCCCTGCTTGTTTTGTATGAGCATAGTCTTCCCATTTTCCTGAATCGATTCCATTCTCATCATAGAGGCCAGAAGCTGAACGAACGACTCCCACGAGTCTGACATCCGCTTGATATAGCTCGCGATACCGCTCCCGTCGCTGCTCCAGCAGTCTGGCTACCTGTTGCCCAACTGTTCCAAAGCCTGTTAACATAATATTCCAACGCTTCATGAGTCAATCTCCTTGTTGTTTATGCTCCGGTTATTCCCACCATTTTTTCCCACTCTTAGCTTGTAAGCGGTGCAAATCCTTACGATTCAGTTTCTTTCCTGTTTTTGCTGAGTAGAGCTCTTCCGTATGATCAATAAACAAAATTCCTTCCAAATGGTCCATCTCGTGCTGAATACACCGAGCAAGGAAATCTTCGGCTTCAATTGTCTTCGTTTCTCCTTGGCGGTTCAACGTCTGAACTTTGACATAACTCGCCCGACGAACGATTCCAAAAACACCTGGTATCGAAAGACAAGCTTCTTGCCCTACCTGCTCACCTGATTTTTCCATCAGCACCGGATTGATCAGTTCAATCAAGCCGCTGCCGCAATCCATCACGACTAAACGCTTGGGGATGCCAATCTGGATCGCAGACAAGCCTGCCCGACCTTTCGCAGCGTAAATCGTTTGGGTCATATCATTCAATATCTTTTCAACCTGCGGAGTAATGGATGGTACTCTTTTTGAAGTTTCACGCAAGATAGGGTCCCCCAGGCGAACGATCATGCGTTCAGCCATCTATTTCTCCCTCCCGCATTACTCAGTTTTCGATATCAAGGTAGCAAATACGATCCTCTCTGTCAAAAGGAACCTCGCAAAATCTGAAATATCCCCTGGGCAAGGGTGACAAATGCATGTAGATACGCTATCTTTATTGGTAAAGATAGATGTTTGTATATGAAAAGGGAGGCTACCATGCATTCATTGGCATCAACGCTGAACGAAACCATCCAACGAGAAAACCCACACGTATATGAAATGCTGTCCAATATCGCCAAGCTGATTTATTTCCCGAAAGAGGGGATTCTCAGCCAGTCGGCAGAAGCGAAAGCAAAAGCGAAAAAGTACAATGCAACCATAGGGATTGCACTGGAAAACGGTCAACCGATGCACCTTAAGGTCATCCAGGATAACCTGTCTGCTTACCAGCCAAAAGACATTTACGAATATGCTCCCCCAGCAGGAAAACCTGAGCTGCGTGCAGCATGGCGTAAAAAAATGATCGAGGAACAGCCTGCACTGGCTACTCATACGTTTAGTAACCCAATCGTTACAAACGCATTGACCCATGGTCTGAGCATCGTGTCGGACTTGTTCGCTGACAGTGGCGATAGTGTTATCATCCCGGATAAAAACTGGGAAAACTACGAGCTTACGTTTTCGATCCGCCGTGGTGCGGAGATGGTCTACTACCCATTGTATAACGACGAGATGAAATTTAATGCTGCTGCTTTGCGTGATGCCATTCTCGCTCAAAAAGACAAAGGCAAAGCCATCGTCGTACTCAACTTCCCGAATAACCCAACGGGCTATACACCAGGTCCAGAGGAAGGAAAACAAATCGTCGCTGCACTCAAAGAAGGCGCAGAGGCTGGAATCAACATTGTTGCGGTGACAGATGACGCATACTTCGGCTTGTTCTTCGAAGATTCGATGCACGAATCTCTCTTCGCTAGCCTGTGCGACGTTCACCCTCGCATTCTGCCTGTAAAAGTAGATGGGGCTACCAAAGAGGATTACGTATGGGGCTTCCGTGTTGGCTTCATTACGTATGCATCCCCATCCAGCGACTTGCTCAGCGCTTTGGAGCAGAAGACTATGGGAATCATCCGCGCGACACTTTCCAGCGGATCGCATCCTTCCCAAACATTCGTCCTGCAGGCAATCACTGCACCGGAGTACAAAGCACAGAAACAGGAGAAATTCGATATCATGAAAGGTCGCGCCAACCGCACCAAGGAAGTGCTCGACAGCGGTAAATACGATGACGTGTGGACCTACTATCCTTTCAACTCCGGCTACTTCATGTGCCTCAAGCTAAAGACTGTCGAAGCGGAAACATTGCGCCAGCACTTGCTGGAACAGTATGGCGTCGGTACGATCGCTCTCGGTCAAACCGATTTGCGCATTGCCTTCTCCTGCATTGAAGAAGAAAACATTGCGGACTTGTTCGACTTGGTCTACAGCGGTGTCAAAGATTTGGAAAATGCAGCGACCAAATAAATGTAACTTGCTCTATTACAAAAGCGTCTTGACCTCGTGTCAGGGCGCTTTTCGTTTTCTTTCAAAAAAAGCCCCGGTTACCCAAGACGTATAAAACGAGGGTTTCCGAGACCTTTCCATCATGCTATTTCTATTCGCTTTCAATCGACGAACGCATAAGCCGAGGCTGCTGTGTACCAATAAAAATGGAGGCGAGCACCAGAATCATTCCCACTCCGTGCATCCAAGTAAATGTTTCATTCAAGAAAAGGACAGCCACGAGAGCAGCACTTATCGGCATCATTCCGGTGAACAAGCCCGCTTTGGAAGCCTCCACCTTCTCCACTCCTTTGTACCAGAGAAAGAAGGATAAGACGCTGGCCGTAAACGCATAGTACACAAGAAGCCACCATACATTTGCTGGTACGGTACCCCAATCAAACCGCAAGCTTTCCCAGATCGCAAACGGAAGAAACAAGACAAAGCTGATGACATTAATCGCAGCCGTCATTTGAAAAGGGGTAATTTTCCCCGACAGTCTTTTGGCGAAAATCGTGAAAAGGGCTTCACTGACGACTGCAAAAAATACAAGCAAATTGCCAAGCATGCTTACCCAGTTTTGCTCCCCTCCGCTTCCTGTGAACGTAATGAATCCGATACCGCCCACTGAAAGACCAATTGCCACTAAGCTGTTAGCCTGTAATTTTTCCTTGAGAATCCAGAAAGAAAACAAAGCAATACAGGCAGGTACCGTACTCGTAATGATACCGGCTGCCGTAGCGGTCGTCGACTGAACGCCGTACAGCATGCAAATACTAAACAGAAACACGCCGAAAAACGACTGCCAGAATAACACCTTGCCTTCCTCACGGCTCCAAGATGTTTTCCATTCCCCACGCATAGCAAGCAGCGGCAATAGGATGACGATCACGAGTAAAAAGCGCAGCTCCGAAAACAAAAACACAGGAACATGGGAAACGATTTCTTTCCCGATGGAGATGTTGCTTCCGACCAAGGCCATAGCCAAGGCTAACTGAATGTAAGCTAACAGCATGACGGCTCGCTTCTCCCTTCAACCTCCTGCAAATTCTCTACATCTGGCCAAACTGCTTGCGATTAACCTGCGTTTTGCCATTCCTTTTGAGAGGACGGGATCTTTTTTGTCTTTTTCTCTGCTGCTCCCACCAACAAGGAACCAAACGGCAGTTTTCCCAGCCCATAGGATATGGCAAAAGAAAGAATGGAGCACAAGACGAATGCTACCATACTTCCCCACACGCCCGTGTGAAAAAGCTGAAGCTCGCGCAAAAGCTTCATCAAGTACGTCAAGATCAGCGCATGAATCAAATACGCTCCGTACGAATATTTCCCAAGGAGCCCTAGCCAATGTGTCCATTTGGACTGCTTTTTGCTCATCCATAGGCAGAGCGCGTACACAGCCAGTAAGCAAGCCATCGTATACAGGAACATGGACGGTTTCAAGGATGTCGCTACGTTTAAATTGATCTGGCCTTGCCCTGAATCACGGAAAAGTTCATAGCCAATAACTGCGTACAGGACAGCAACCGAAGCAATGATCCATTGCCAGTATTTTTTCAGGATGGCACGAAATGCAGGCAAACTGAAGGCAACTAAGCCACCGAACAAAAAGTAATAGAAATAATAGAACGCATTTCGATCGCGGTATTTGATGAAATACGTATCAAGCCAATTCATATCGAATCGGAAGCCGTGGGCCGGGATGTACCGCGCTGAAAACCACATGAGACCTCCATAAATCAATCCGGTGACACCAAGGGCGACAATGAGACGAAAACGGCTTGTCACGAATCTGCGGAAAAGTTCAAATACTTTTTGCCAAAATGGATACAAAAGATAGAACTGAAAAATCATCACGACAAACCACAGATGATACGAGGATGTCCCTGTCAGAAAATTTTTGCTTACATTCCAGACGAACGCTGCTCCCTCACCCAAAGGCTTATTCATCAAGTAAAGATAGACCACCGACCATATTCCATACGGAACCAAAATCTCGGTTATTCGTTTACGCGTGAAGGAAATGTAGTTCACTTTTTCAGAGTAGTTGTAAAACAAAACAAGACCCGTGATGAAAATGAATGCTGGTACCGCGAATTTTAGCAAATGAAACAGCATTCCGTAGATGATCGACACCTGCTCTGTCAGTCCCGGCTCCCGAATATACACACCAATGACATGCTGATAAACCACAGCCAAGAATGCAAAGGCCCGGATCAGATCCAACTCACCAATTCGTTCTTTTCGAGCCATAACCAAATACCATATCCTTCCTGTTTTTACGAAAAAAAGTGCTACCTTCCATCTTACCGACCAAAAGTCAGTCTGGCAAGTCTCAAATCAAAAAGACTGATACCCTATGGAGCGGTATCAGTCGCTACTATCCATCTTGATCCGCAGATAGATCCGCTAGACTTCGAATCGGCCAAATCAGACTTTGTACCCCACGTGAATACAGTGCTAGATGCGGAGAATCCGTGAGTGGGATCGAAAGGTTTTCGGTCATCGAGTTTTCACGAATATGAAAGGCTGTCTCCTGTAGCTGCCACGGCTCGTGTACCACATCCGCAAACATCATTTGCTTCGTTCTGTTACAGCTGCAAAAGAGCGTGTATCGCTCCGTCAGCCAGTGCACCAGCGTTCCCTCTTTGGCTAAAAATTTGTCAGCGAGAGGCTGGTAGCTGCCTTCGAACGAGGGAGACTGAGGTAGACCAGACAGACGTCGAGAGGTAAAATCGATCTGATCCACTTGGCGATGAAAAGTCATTTGGGCCCGATAATACGGCAGTCGGTACCAAAATTTCGCAATCTTAATCACTAAAGGATTCGACGTATCTAGCGAAAGAAAATACACGCCCGTCTTCCCTTTCGCTTTCACATACGTTCTAACATTGATTTCAGGAAAAGTCGTCGTGAATGGTACGGATGGCATCCGACGCAGACGCACGCCACTCAGCAAAAACGGGATCATACTGATCCAGGCCTTGCCATCGTAGGTATCGAGCTCAAGCCCTGCTGGAATCAGCGCTTCGATAGACGCCGGGGAAATCGCCCAATGTAAAAAAAGAAGATGCTCCCACGTCTGCGTCATGGTCCATCCGTTGTAGTGTGCAGGCGACTTGATTTGGATGATCCTCTGTTCGATACGAATCCCTCCCATTCGTACGTCGATCAAGCGATTTTAACTGGAAGAGGATGAATGATAGGCAAGGGGTACTTTCGTCACTTTGCTCGTCATCTCATCGAGTGAGACGAGATCCGCTGCGGTCACTTCACGAAGAGACGTTTTCCCCAGTGCGAGGATGGCAATTTCCATCTCATCCACAAACGAAAGAAAAAAGTTAGTCAAGTATTTCGCGGCTGAATCGGGGTCGAATTTGTTTTTCAAGCTCCCTGGATAGGTGATCAGCTCTGTCGGCGGTTCCCATGGTATTGCTTTTGTCACCTGATCATGAGTCATCGCCCACAAAACAGCCGTCCCCATAAAGATGCCGTCTGCTCCCAAAGCAAGAGCTTTCAAGCACTCACCCGGGGTATTATATCCGCCCCCAGACAATAAGGTAATTCGTTCTTTCACACCTTTTTTCTTCAAATAGCGCACGGCGCGGGTCAGGGCATAAATCGTCGGCAAACCGAAATCATCCTCAAGAATGGGAGGTCCTCCTTTTGTCCCCGCTTGTCCGCCATCAATACTGATAAAATCTACACCTGCTTGGATTACAATCTCCAGGTCTTTTTCAAGAATGGCACTGGCACAGATTTTGACGCCAATCGGAACGCCGTCTGTTATTGTGCGCAACGTGTCTACGAGCTTCTTGAGATCCTCCGGCTTCGATACTTCCGGGTGCCGCGAGGGAATGACGATCATTTCTTCATCCTGAACCCCCATGATTTCAGCAGCTCTTCCCTGGATATATTCAGCGGGGATAAAGCTCGCGGCAGCTGCAGTCGCCCCCTGCCCAAAATGGATTTCGATGGCGTCCGCTTGTCGCAAAATTTCCGGCTCCTTTGCCCACTTTCCCGAGTTGTATTGGAGAATCAGATGTTTGGCATATTTCCTTTCTTCCGGCAGTAACGGACCTTCACCCGTATTCGTCAAACTCCCCACTGCGGCCGTTCCTTTTGCCATCGCGATTTTCACATCGGCACTTACGCCAATACCGTATCCCATTGCCCCTGCCATGAGCGGAATGTCCAAGGTTAACGGCTTTTTTGCCATGGGTCCAATCGTAATTCGCATATCCACTTCTGCATCCTCACTCGAAGGCATCTTGGCTATCTGTGCAGGAGAAAATATCAAGCTATCGAAGTTCAAGAACTTGCGTGGACTTCCGAAAGGACGCTCAATGGCTTGTCCAGTAGCTGCTCGCAAGCTGTTCTCCAGAACGTAGCGTGGACTGACTTTGGTCATTGCGGAGACCATCTCAAAAATATTTTCCGGATAGCGGTCTGACATAAGGCGCTTCATGAACTTAGCGAGCACCCACTGGGTAAGAGGGCGAAAAAGACAGATCAAAAGCAGTCCCACCACGATGAGTGCTGCCATTGATCCTACAAAGGAGCCGATCAAAAACGGAATCCAGTTGCTCGCCATCCTCTCTCTCCTTCCAACTGTCAGAGCGCTGCTGCTTGTTACTAGGCTTGTGAGATAGGAAAATTTTGCCCCAATCATGCCACTTTTATCCGAGGCTCTGCGCTAACGCTGAAGGAACAAAAAGAAACGCCCAAATTAACTGGACGTTTTCGAGCGAAGCCTTTTCCACAAATAAAAATAACAGGACGTCAGCACAAGCACGACAGCCATTGTCATGAGCGTGTCAAATCGCATGAGAACCTCCTTTTCGTCTCATTGGTACGAGTTTGCCGTATGTTAAACAGCGCCAAAGCCATTCTGCCGGACCAAACTGATAATTGGCGAGCCACCAGCGACTAACGAAGATTTGGGCAGTAAAGATCACTAAGCTAAACACCAAACCGAGAGCCAGCTCAGGCGTTCCGTACAACTGTCCAACACGCACAACCAATACAGTGATGATCGTTTGGCTCAAGTAGTTGCTTAAGGCCATTCTGCCGACCGGTTCCAAATGCTTCAGCATGCGCTTGCCGCTCTCTTTCCGATAAAGAAGCAACAGTGACGTGATGTAAAAAGCGCACAGACTAATACCGCTCCAGGTAACAAATGTCTGAACGGCGATCGAGATCGAGGCAGGAAATTTTACGATGCCAAATTGAACAAGCGGAATCATCGGTACAAGCACAACACTCAAGCCCAGCGCCAACCACCATACGCGGCGAATGGCTGGAATAAATGCTTCCGTTCTCTCAAATACGCCCCGCTTGGCTGCCAAGAATCCGAATAAAAAGAAAGGAAATACCGATAGGATGACATAAAACTCAAAGGAAAGAACTACCGGAATTTCGTAACCAACCCGAAATTGCAACCTTTCAATAATCGACCCATTCGTATAGGCATCGATAGCCTTTTGAATGAGCGGTGATTGATCTGGCATAGAAACGAGGTCCTCAGGAACAGTCAGCATCAGAGCAGACAGGGCCTGCATACCAATCAAGAGCGTCCACGCCCATCTTTTGATCGTCTTTTCTTGCCTGTGGTAAAACAGCAACAGAAGAAAACCAGCTAGGGCGTACGTATGAAGAATGTCTCCATACCAGAGGAAAACGAGATGGGTCATTCCGAAAATCAGCAGAACTACTAGTCTGCGAGTAAAAAGGCTTTGATAAGGCAACTGTTTGCTCTCGGCGCGATGCATAAACAGAAAGAAGCCTACCCCAAACAAAAACGAAAAGATAGTGTAAAACTTCGTCTGTACAAACATGTTAAACAAAAGCCGTATCCAACCATCCATTTCCGAATGAGTATTGACCATCCCTGCATCTGGTAAGAACATGATGGGATACAAAAATGAGGGCATATTCACTAGCAAGATCCCCAAAAGGGCAAAGCCTCTAATCCCATCTAGCTGCCGAATTCGCTCACCTTCCGAAACAGGTGCTACTTTCACGTCAATGAACCTCCTCAACTGCTCCTTAGGCTTTAACACTTTTAATACGAATGAACCTCGAAAAAAGTAACAAAATGCTTCCTTCACAAGAAAAGAGCTTCGCGAAAACGAAGCCCTCTCTTTCGTGCTACCTTATTTGGATGGGGAAGTCTTTGTTTCTGTTCCTGTGCGGTCTGTCCTTTTCCGAAAGTCGAACAGAACACCGACAAAACCAGCAAATATTGCTGGCATGATCCAACCGGCGCCTTCCTTATAAAACGGAAGGACACCCAAGATATCGTTCCAGCTCTGATTAAAAAACGTAAGATTCATCAAATCCACGACACCAAAAACCGTAACAACTGCGACAGTCGCCATATACACAGACGAATGGGCAAGTATCCAACGCTCTAGCAACGCCAACAAAATGAGCACGATAGCTATCGGGTAAATAGCACCCAGAATTGGGACAGATACACTTAAAATCTCCGATAGACCCAAGTTTGCGACGCCCATGCTCAGGACACAGAGAATAATCGCCCATCCTCTGTAGGACAACCCTTTAAATCGTCCATGAAAGTATTGGCTGCAAGAAGTTACGAGGCCAATTGATACACATAGGCAGGCAACGGTAAAGATGACACCAAGAATCAGTGTACCGCTTGTCCCAAATAACTGCCTCATGATTGCTGTAAGGAGTAGCCCGCCATTCTCCGGCCTTCCTAAAGAGGCACCGGATGAACCCAGCAATCCCAAAATGACGTAGATGAATGTCAGCAACATACCTGCGCCAATGCCTGCTTTGATCATATTCGCAGACAGCTGCTTTTTGTCCTCAATTCCCTTGCTCCGCAACGTATTGGCGATCACGATACCAAATACGAGTGCAGCCAAAGCATCCATCGTTAAATACCCGTCTAGAAAACCCTGCACGACCGGATTGGTAGCATATTTTCCTGCTGGTACTCCCGTTGGACCAAGTGGTGTGAATAAGCTCTTGACGTAGATTAAAGCAATCATCGTCAACAGGGTAGGAGTCAGTATTTTTCCAAAGCGATCAATCAATTTGGAAGGGGTCAGACTGAACCAAAAGACAATGCCAAAAAATACGATCGTATAGAGGAAAAGACTCCAGGTGGAATCAGCGGCTTTTGCCGGCAAAAACGGCGCCATTCCCATCTCGTACGCGAGACTGCCTGCACGTGGGATGGCAAGTGCGGGTCCAATCGACACATAAATCAAAATAGGAAAAATAAGAGCAAAGCTTGGATGAACACGACTTGCCAATTGGTAAAAGCTCCCTGCTTTTGCGATGGCAATCACACCAAGAATGGGCAGACCAACCGCAGATAATACAAAGCCTGTAATCGACAGCCAAACAAGGGAACCAGCCTCTTGACCCAGATAGGGTGGAAAAATAAGGTTTCCTGCACCAAAAAACATCGAAAACAGCATAAAACTGACCAGCAGCATTTCTTTCTTAGACAAATTTATCATCGACGTGTATATTACCTCCCATCTTATTGAGAGGCATTCTATCAACTTTTGCGTTCCTTCGCTAGTAGCTGCGCCATAGTTGTAATTGAAAGATTTTTCCCACTTTTATTAGGAGTAAAAAACAGAGGAAACCACCTGCCCATAGCTTACCGTTTGAGCAACATCGACAAGTGGTTATCCTCTTATCGTTTTCGCATGGAAACAATTCGTTTGTAAAAGGTCTTATCCTCCAGCTTTTGAAAAAGAGAAAGAGAAGGTCTGAAGTTGGCCTCAATAATCCACGGTTTGCCGTCCACATCGATTCCTAAGTCCAAACCAATCTCCCGGAGTGTCGGATAGGCTCTTCCCAATCGCTTAGCTACCGCCGCGGCAATCATGCGGATATCACTTAAGAGATGCGGGCCTGCCTCTATATTCGACAGCTTGATTGCCGTCTGGATGGGCAAAACTTTTCCACGGCTGCGAGCCACATTTGTCACGACATAGCCCGGACCTGCAAGCTTTGCACACCACCCTGTTATCACCCAAGGCTCCTTGTTGCTCCTGCGCTGGATCATGACACGCACATCAAAAGGCCTGCCGTTGATTCTTCCGAGTGGGATACGTGGCTGGAGCAGGTATGTTTTTGGCCGAAACAACGATTCCACGTATCGGATCGTGGCCGCTTTTCCCTTTACGAGACGCTGACGACTCCCACTATGGACCAAATACTTCTCTTCTCCTCGCGCCGTTACTTGAATAATCCCTGCCCCACCGCCGCCTCCCGAAGGCTTCAGCATCACGTGTGTAAACGCTTCTGCATACTGCCACAGCTCTTCTGGAGAGTACACGCGGGTTTTGGGCAAATACTCCTGCAAAAGTTCGTCTTTGACCATGTGCTTATGCTTGCCCCATTTTCCTACGTTTGGCGGTTTTATGGCAGTGTCTCTCCATTCTTTATCAGATGATGCTCCTCTATTTTCGTGATACGATTCTGTTCGTCTACAAACACGACCTTGGGAACGAGCTGTTCGATCTCGGTTTCATCGTACATGCCCATACTCAAAATGATGACGAGATCTCCCGGCGAGAATAAGTGGGCAGGTGGACCGTTCAGACAGATGACTCCGCTACCCGATGCTCCGGGTAGCGCGTATGTTTTCCAGCGCGTGGCATTACGCAAACTGGTTATTTGCACGATTTCATAAGGCTTGATATCTGCCGCATCCATGAGAGCAACATCAATTGTGATACTCCCCACGTAATCCAGTTCCGCCTGCGTAACTGTCGCCCTGTGAATTTTGCCTTTGCACATGTGTCGTTGCATAGGCGGTTCACTCCTTTCCAAACCGATGACATTAGTCTATGTGCGATGGATTGTCCATGAAACCTCCTGCGAAAGGAAATCTGGTTAGGGGATATGATACGCAGCCTCCAAATCGATTCCATAGGTGAGGCATAGTTGGCTGAGTTCTTTTGTCAAATTCGGTTCGAATGGAATACCGTTTTCCATACGTTCTTGCTTTTTTCGACTCTCGATCTCCCCAGGTATAAAAATTTCCGATACATCTTCTTTCGTAGGAACGCTTTTCACCTCACGAATGTATGCATCCATATTGGCGCAAAAATCGGGGAGTGGCATAAATCGTTCAATATCGACTGTCAAGAATAGATGTCCGACGTTTTGTGGCTCTTGCCAATTGTCATATAAGCTTTTTACATGTGGTCCCGTTGCTGCTCCTGTTAGCAGCCCACACAAGATATCGATGAACATCGCCAATCCATAACCCTTTGCTCCCCCGATCGGCAATAGAGAGCCTAGCAAGGCTTGTGTGGGATCAGTCGTTTCCTTCCCATTAGGGTCGATGGCCCAATTGGCAGGAATGGATTCTCCTTTTTTAGCGGCTAAGGCAATTTTTCCTCTGGCAGCGACACTTGTAGCCATATCTAGCAAAAAAGATGGTTCTTCCCCTGCCGGTATTCCCACTGCAATCGGATTCGTTCCGAAAAAAGGGCGAATCCCTCCTGTTGGCGCCATAGCTTCGGGGGCATTGGAAAGCACCAGTAGAATCCTTCCTTCTGCAATCGCTCGTTCTGCATAGTACGAACAGGAGCCAAAGTGGTTGGAATGACGAACACCAACTACCCCGATTCCCATCTGCCCTGACAACTTAATCGCTTCCTCCAATGCCGCAACCCCGACCACCGCACCCAGTTGGTTTTTGCCGTCTACCAGTGCTGTTGCTCCCTCTTGTTTCCATACCACTGGTTCATCGTTCAATTCGATCAAGCCTGCTTCGATTCGTTGGATATAGATCGGCAGCCTCGCCAAACCATGGGATTCGGTGCCGCGCAAATCAGCATGGACGAGGGATTCTGCGACAAGCCTTGCATGCTCATGTCTGGCACCTGCCTGTACAAGCACTTCTGTTACGACTTGCTCCAAACGCTTCCAATGAAAGAGTGCAGGGTGCATCTTCTCTTTTTCCCCTCCTTCACCGCTGTTCTATACTTCGCCTGCTTCCTAATCTGAATATAGATATGTCGCCCGCTGATTGACCGCTACAGGCATTGACCCAGTTCAAGAGACGATACCAATAGAAAAGGAGCTCCCGGTTTTGGGGCTCCTTTTTTGCGTGATTCCTATTCATAACTGGCCAGTATCTCAACAATCTGATCCTGCATCTTGGTAAACAGCTCTTCATCCTCGACATACCCATTGAACATAATCGAAACAACGAGCTTCTCTTTGCCTTTGGTCGTGATATAGCCCGACAGCGTGTTTACACCTGTCATCGAACCTGTTTTCGCATGAAGATTATTCGCGGCAGTTGTGTCCTTTAGGCGGTTTTTCAGTGTCCCGTCTATTCCCGCTATGGGTAAAGATTCATCATAAGCGGCAAATGTTGATTCTTTGGTCATCCCCTCAAGTACGGAGGCGATCTGCCGAGCAGAAATAAGATTGTAGCGGGTCAATCCTGAGCCATCCATCATGTCGAAGGTGGTATTCCCGCCGAGCGAAGCTACGGTTTCCTGAACGATCTCTGCACCAATGGCTGCGCTCCCTTTCCCTTTCTTTACGGCTCCGAGCGTCTTGAGGAGCATTTCTGCGTAGTAATTGTCACTTCGCTTGTTGAGGTACTGAACGATTTCCTTGAGTGGCATTGACTCAAATTGTGTCCATTTCACTGCTGCTGGAGGAACTGGCTGAATCATCACTTCGCTTTTCGGAGCAAACGCAATTCCATGCTGCTCCAACGTTTCCTTCAGAACAGACCCCACGTACTTTGCTGGCTCTTCTACAGGTACGCGCTCGTAATCCCCTTCGTGATCAAGTGGGAGGTTCCCTGACAGTCTGATGGTATTTGTCCCACGGTCACGCAGGATAGCAAAGGTATTTTCTTCCCCTTTCTGTACGGTCTTGGCTTCATTGATTACTTGCACATACGCTGTTTGGGGAAGCAAATTGATTTCCACTGGTTCGCCGGCATCGTTGGCCGGCTTGAATTCGATCATGACCGTCCCTCTGTTCATTGCTAGAGCCCCTATGGTCGGGTTGTAATAGTAGCTCTCATCATCCCATGCCCAGCCGAGACCCAGCCGTTGTTGGTCAAAGTAGCTGTCATCCATCACGAGGTTCCCATTGATACGCGTGATTCCTTGTTGCTTGAGCCACCCTGCTATTTTTTCAATTGACACACCTTCCTGCACTTTTAGCGCATTCTCCGTATGCAAGGTAGGGTCGCCGTACCCTTTCACATACAGATTGCCTTGCTGTATGCCGGTAGAGGTGATCGGGGCGTCTCCATACACTTCCGTTTTGAATACGTAGTCCGAACCAAGCTGGTTCAAAGCTGTGGCAGTCGTCAGCAGCTTCAGATTCGAAGCCGGGGTAAGCAGTGTGTCCGCATCACGCTCATATAAAACAGGGTCATCTGTTGAATCCAACGATTTGATCATGATTCCAGCCGTTACCCCTGCTGCTTCCGGCGTATCGAGGATGGGATCAATCAAAGCAGAAAGGGGGTACGTCTTTTTCTCTGGAGGGGTGAATCCCTCCGGTGCTGCGATATCTGGGTAGGTTGTTAACAAAATTCCGATTCGATCCTGTAGCTCCCTTGCATACTTCGATTTATAAATGCCGTTGATCAAAATCGAAAAAGCCAGCTTATGACCATTTTTCGCTGTTACATAACCCGACATGGTACTTACTCCGCTTAACGAACCTGTCTTTGCAACCAAATTCTTTTCGGCGCTGGTTCCTTTCATGCGGTTTTTTAAGGTGCCGTCTACTCCTGCGATTGGGAGTGATTTTTCCAATTCCGTTCGATATTCTTGCTCCTGCAAAAAGATAAGCGTTTCAATCATCTGCTCTGGAGTGATCATATTAAATCTCGATAACCCCGAGCCATCGACCTGACGGAAGCCTGACTCAATGCCAGCGCGCTTCATCACGTCCGCTACCGCCTCACTGCCTGCTTCAAAGCTGCCCTCACCTTTCTGAGTAACGCCCAGCGTCTTTACAAGCATCTCCGCATAAAAATTGTCACTATCCTTGTTGAGCTCCACCGTGATTTCACCCAATGGTTTGGATAAGTGGGTATAGAGTGGTACTCCGCTTTGCAGCACGGTTTTTTTCACTTCTGTCTTCGGATGTAAGGCAATCCCTTGTTTCAGCAACTGATTCTTCCATAGGTCGCCCACATAAAAAGCCGGATCTTCCATTGTGACATCCTCATCATAAGGAGCTGCTTGCACCCCGATCGTACCGGATACAATGATTTCATTTTTCCCGCGCGGACGCTCGACGAGCACGTTGCTCTCCTTGCCCGCTGTCGTTTTCAACTGGTTTGTGACTGTTATGTATGTGGTAGCCGGATTCATGGTCAAGACGGGAGCATCGTTCACTGTTTTTCCAGGGGTTGCTGTTAGGGTTGTAAAGTTTTTATTTACGGCTAATCCACTTACCTGAGCGCTGTACCCATACGGTTCGTCATCCCACATCCAGCTCGTACCCAATCTGGTCTCATCGAAATAGCTGTCATCGAGAAGCAGGTTTCCATTGATGCGTTTGATCCCCAAATCTTTGATAGCTTTTGCCATTTGCTGCAAATCGTCTGGCTTCAGACTAGGGTCCCCATAGCCTTTTAAAATCAGATCTCCTTGCAAAATGCCTCCGTTATTCACCTTTCCTGAAACAAACACCTCGGTCTTCCACTGATAATCCGGCCCCAGCTTATCCAGACCCGCGATGGTCGTAAACAGCTTCATGTTGGAAGCCGGGATAAAATTACGTTTGGCATTGTGCTTATATACATACTTTTTGTCGGTTAGATCGTAGACCGCGATTCCAGCGTACATCCCCTTGCTATTCTCATCGTTTTTCAAATCGGCGAGGAATTTTTCTATGCTGAGTGCAAGAGGACTAGAAGAAGCGGTCTCTTCCTTGGCTTGCACAGGCGAAGCTGCTACCTGCAACAAGAGAGCCAACACGAAAAACCACGTACCGACATGTCGAAAAGCAAACAAATGATTCATGATAACCTCCTTGTCATAGTCTGGGCGATTTCCACCAACAAATCACAGTACGCCATCATGATAGCATGTATTCTATTTATTCGGAATATTACCATTATACTAAAAATCAACAAGCATGAACGATACCCATTTCGTTCATACTACCTTCAAGACTTCTTTTGTTTGGAGGAAATGGTTTCATGTTCTATCGATTGCTTCTCAGTTTGTCACTTCTCTGCGCCTTTTCATTCCCCGTCCATGCCCAAACCGACATCGGGCGTGTACAAGTAGATCCCTCCCCCTATTCTTCTCTTAAGGAGCTCGTCAAAAAGTGCGACTTGATCGTCATCGGGCGGGTTGACAGTAATCATCGGGCTTATCCAACGGGACGCACCATTCCCCAAGGCAAGATCGTAAACTACACACAAAGCCTCCATGTAAAAACGGCCATAAAAGGCTCGTCATCCAGACGATTAACTGTGATTAGCACTGGCGTAGAACCGCTTCCCGATGCCTCCAGTCCGCTCAACCTGCAATATCCTGGGCCGTTGGCGGAGGGAAATTATTTATTGTTTTTACGAAAAGTAAGCGGATCACAGCTGTACAGTACAGCAGGTCTCTGGCAAGGCGTTTATCCAATCTCCCAAGGAAAAACCATTGCTCTTACCAACCTCGGCTTTTCCGAGCTGAACCAGCTGTCCCAAGAAGAAGTCGTCCGAAAAATAACAGCGATATCCCGCTAACGCCACAGCAAAAAACCGCTCTCGTAAACGAGCGGTTTTTTGACGTTACCATCATGTGCTGTCAGTTGCGCATCACGTAGATAAAAATCACCATAGACACAGCACAAGCGAGTACACTGAGAATAAAACCCCAGATCACCCATTTGCTATTCGTCTTGTTTATGTGTTTGTCGTCCATGGAAACTTCTCCTCATTCAAGCATTCACCTTCTATTATAAGGTTGTTTGACAGGAAAGGGAAACCGTTAATGTGGCGAAAACTGTTAAAGACCTGCTCTCGTTAGCTGACGAATCCCCAGCGCACAGCCGCTAGTCACAAACAGTACACACATGACGACAAAAGTCCACAGTTCTCCTAGCGACAAACTCTCTTGACTGAGCACGCCCATGCCAATCGTCAAAAGTGACAGAGGAAAAAACATCCCGAGCCCAGACACATACAAGCCCAACCCTACAAAAACAGTGCAAACACTAATGCCGACAGGTACAGCAAAGCTCTGTAGCCGGGTAGAAAGCCATAGTTGGAAGGCGATGATGGTGAGCGAAGCCAGCCAGCCTCGCATGATCCATCCGAACACTTCCGGTGGAAACGAAAAATGTGCTGGTAATCCGGCGATGAATCCTGCGCACATGTACAGCACGAAGAAGAAAAGCTGCACAACAAAAAGGAGAACGCCAACCACCACAAGCTTCGCGAAAAAAATCGTTGGAGTCGAAACAGGCGCTGTCAGTATCACATTCCAGTTACGGTTTCCATGCTCCAGTCGGCACACGAACGAACAGCAGATCGCGATCAGAATGGGCAAGAAAAATTCTCCGTAGAACAAACTCACCTGCGTCCACAGGCTATACCAGCCATTTTGCAGGATCGCTTGGTTCATCCAGTAGTTGGCGAAACCGATCAGCGTACTGAAAACAGGAAGCACAAGCAAAACGAGCCATATACGAGAACGACGCAGTTTTTCCCATTCTGCTCCCAAACATCTAATTAGCATACAAGGTCCTCCCTATACGTCTTGCCGGGATACGTGAATGCTCCCAGCAAGGAAAAATGCGATGCCCATGAGTACGACGATGATCGGCAAATGAATGCCGATTTCACGTGTAGTAAACAGCATAGTTTCGTTCACGTACTGATACGTAACTGGCGAAAAGTCTACATAGTACGACCAGATGAAAAGACGTCCGATTTGTGGCGGAAACAAACTCGCTGTCATGCCGATGAAGCCCCCGATCATCCCGAGGCATAGGCTAAATGCCTGATTTTTGATGGCGAGAGAGACCCATTGTTGCAGAGCAATCACCACGAGGTTTGTCAGCATGGTCCCTGCTACAAAGCGGAGTAATAGGCCAATCGGGACTGGCTCTGCTAATCCAAAGCCAATGCCAAATGCCATGATCGCGAAAACCTGTAGAATGACGGCACCCCCCATCAAAGCAGCCGCAGAGACGAATTTTGCCGCATAAACAGCTTTCCTACTGACAGAGGCAGCCATCAGCAGCTTCCATGTACGCCCTCTGTGCTCCATATCACAAATCCGTGAAACAATGACAGCCGAACCGATCGGCAAAAACAATCCGTTCATGGCTGTAATCGTGACTAGTATGGCGCTCCACGTCTGCGCATCCGGATTTTTTGTCATGGAGATACTGACAGCCATAAACCCCCATGCCAGTTCGATACTCAAAAGAACGGCGAGCATGAGAAACAAACGCTTATGTCGAATTTTATAAAACTCCAGCCAAAGCGTCCTCATTACAAACTCCCCTCCTTGCCTGTAAGGGAAAGGAAAATACTCTCCAAGCTTTGTTTGTGCACTTCAATGCGATAAACATCAATGCCCGCCATAATCAGCGTCCGGTTTGTCTGCGCTACCTCTCTGTCTCCCATGCCTTCCATAACAAGAAAGCCATCTTGGAGAATTGGAGAAGTCTCTACATCTTGAAGAATCCTTCTTGCTTTTTCATTATCCTGTGTTTTCAACCAAACCTGAGGCTGATTCTTTTGTTGCAACTGCTCCATACTCCCTTGAAACAAGAGTTTCCCCCCGTGGATAATGCCGATAGATGTGGCCACTTGCTCGATTTCCGAGAGTAGATGGCTGGAGAGCAAGACGGTCATTCCATACTGGTATGGCAATGATTGAATCAATTCCCGAATTTCACCGATTCCCGCAGGGTCCAGGCCGTTTGTCGGTTCATCGAGGATGACGAGCTTTGGAAAATGCAGCAAAGCCATGGCAATTCCTAATCGCTGCTTCATCCCGAGTGAATACTGATCTACCTTTTTGTTCTGTTGTTTTTCCAAACGGACGATTTGCAAGACCTTCTCTACTTGTTTGTCCGGGACATCTCGCAACCGCTGCATGACCCGCATATTTTCCAGTCCGGTAAGATGACCGTAATAGGAAGGAGCCTCGATCAAGGAACCCGTCTGACTCAAAATCTCAAGTCGGTTCCTGCTAAAATCCTTCCCGAATACAGATACACTCCCTTCAGTCGGCTTGACTAATCCTAGCAGCATTTTCAGAGTCGTTGATTTTCCTGCACCATTTGGACCGAGGAAGCCGTAGACCTCCCCTTCTCCTACCGCAAGATTCACCCGCTGGACACAATAGGCTCCTCCATAACGTTTTGAAAGGTTTTCCGTTCGAATCACCGTATTCATCGTTTCTCGCTCCTATCTGTTGGTCTCTTCTACGAAATCATAGAGTCCCAACCCGTCGCTAAGCTGACAGCAACCTTACGACAACCTTAAATTGACTCCGAATGGGTAGAACACACAAATCGAGCGAGTATAATGAATACGGGTGATTCAATATGGAAGAGTGGAAACAGAAAAAAGTGCTCATCGTGGAAGATGAGCTTGAAATCAGAAACATGATCGATGGATTTTTGCGTAAAGAAGGATTCTCTCGCATTTTTCATGCGGGTAGTTGTAAAGAGGCGTTAGGGATATGTGTTTCGGACAAGCCAGATGTCGCGATCCTGGATGTCATGCTGCCTGATGGTGATGGATTTGGACTTTTGACTTCGATCCGTCGCTTCTCGCAAATCCCTGTCATTTTTCTGTCAGCGAGAGGGGAAGATGAAGATCGATTGCTCGGACTTGGCCTAGGCGCTGACGACTACATCGTGAAGCCATTTTTGCCGCGCGAGCTCGTTCTCCGTCTCCTGGTCATTTTGCGACGCGTTTACGCTCCTCCCCAAATCGATCGTCTGCCCGTTTTCCAGCTTGGTGACAGTACGATCGATTTGGAGGCGGCAATCGTGACGAGAGATCACCACGAATACGCTTTGACCGCCAAGGAACACGCCCTCTTGCGAAAACTCTATGAAAATCGGGGACGAATCGTCACGAGTGATGCCCTGTGCCAATCCGTATGGGGTGACGATTACTACGGGTATGAAAATACGCTGATGGTTCATATGCGGCGCATTCGTGAAAAGATCGAGCCATGTCCGTCCACTCCTGAATATTTGCTGACGGTAAGAGGACTCGGGTACAAATTACTCGTAAAGGAAGAGTTGTAGATGGATGGAGCCGCACGAATTTTACGTCGGTATACAGCTGCTTCTATCCTGATCGCCGTCTTTTTGCTCATCGTCAATTACATCATTCTCGGTACATTTGTTTTCAAAGGTATAAATGAAGGAGCTCCTCCCGTTCAAGTCACACAAACTGTTGCAGAAGGTCTCTACAAGAACGGTTCCCACTATACGTTGGAACCAGATGCCGAAGAATGGTTGCAAAAAAGCCAAGCTTGGGCCATGCTGATTGCGAACAATGGGAAGGTCATCTGGGACTACGCCATACCAGACCAATTGCCCCGCACGTACTCTCTGGCAGAAGTGGCGCAGTTCTCGCGAAATTACTTACAGGACTATCCCGTTTTTGTTTGGGAGCATGAGATGGGGCTAGTCGTCGTAGGCTACCCGAAGGACAGTCTCGCCAAGTACCAGATTCATTTTCCGATCAGTTGGATTAGCGATTTACCTTATCGATTACTGGCTTTGCTTTTCGGAAATATACTGCTCGCCGCTCTACTCTCGCTGTTCATCGGCTCCCGACTCATTCGGGCCATCCGCCCACTGATTAGCGGGATTCACGCTCTATCAGAAGATCAGCATACACATCTCGAGGCGAAAGGAATGTTCAGCGGGATTGCCCGAAGCATCAATCACGCATCGTCGCTTCTGCAAGAGAAGAACGCTTTGCTAAAAGCCAGAGACGAAGCACGCTCGAACTGGATTGCAGGAATTTCCCACGATATACGAACGCCATTATCGATGGTGCTCGGGTATGCCAGTGAATTGGAAGAGAGCGACGTGGTGCCTTACGAACAGCAGCAAAAAGCAAGCATTATTCGAAAGCAAGGGGAAAAGCTCCGGTCTTTGGTCAGCGACTTGAATCTCGTTTCCATGCTGGAATACGAAATGCAGCCCATTCATACCAAACCGATTCGGCTATCGACACTAGCACGACAAATTGTCACTGACTTTTTGAACAATGATTTGGCAGAGTCGTTTACCATTGAGCTGGATGTCACGACTGAGCAATGCTTCGTGATGGGCGATGAAAAACTTCTTGTCCGCGCCATCACGAATCTGGTCCAAAACAGCATCGTGCATAACCCATCAGGCTGTCACATCCACGTGCAAACGACTCTGTCACCCAACCAGCGCAATGCTCTCCTGATTGTCACAGATAACGGAAAAGGCGTTGAGCAAGCCATGCTGCCTGACTTGGTGGAATTGCCTTATTCGTCAAAAAGAAAATCTCCCTCACACAATGGTCATGGTCTCGGTTTGCCCATGGTTGCACGTATTGCTGCCGCTCATCATGGACACCTGCTGTTAACAAGCGATACAGGAAAAGGGATGACAGCAGAACTTTGTTTCCCTCTCTCCTCCTAAAAGAAAGGCATGATAGAAAAAAAGCACCTCCTCTGTCTCGCCAATGGAGAGTAGACTCTCAAAAGCGTGCAAAGGGGTGCTTTTTGACTGATTCTGGATCAATTACTTCACGAGATCTCGCATGATCTCTTCTGCTTTGACGTCAGTTGTTATCAGCTTCTCTTTTTTCATCCAATCAATCAGTGTTTGCCATGATTCGGCTGTCTGGTATGCAAAAGGCTTTTCTCCCGCATCCATCAATGGAATGAGGGTATCCAAGCTCTTGGTCTCAATGTCTTTTTCCAGCGGGAAATCGGCAGCCTGTTTGGCAAGCAACAGATCGAGGGCCTTTTCCTTATTATTTTTCACATAGTCCTGGCCCTTGCCAATCGCGCGCAGGAAACCTTCTACAGCTTTCTGCTTTTTGCCCAAAGTCTCATCACTTGTCGCCAATACGAGCTCATAATAGTCTGGAACACCAAACTCAAAAGGCTTGAACACATTGACTGGGATACCGTGCTTCTCCAAAATCAGTTGTTCATGGTTGATATAGCCACCCACCACTGCATCGACTTTTTTGGCCGTCAACGCTGGGACGATGTCAAAGCCGATATCCGTGAAGGTCAGTCCGGAATCATCGCCACCATTGTGCTTCACAACTTGACGTACGATCGATTCATCAAGTGGAAGGGATGGATAACCGATATTTTTTCCTGCCAACTTTTGCGGAGTATCGATCCCACTGTCTTGGCGCGTCATGATCACGTTTAACGGATGACGAACGAGTGCACCTACAGATACGACAGGAACTCCTTCTGCACGAGCTTGGATGAGCTGTGGTTGATAGCTGATTGCCAAATCCACTTTGCCCGCAGCCGCCATCTTCAACGGATCATTGCTGTCTGAAGGCATTTGCATCGTCACCTTGAGGTTCTCGTCTTTGAAATAGCCTTGCTCCTCTGCGGCATACAAGAAGGAATGTACAGCATTCGGATACCAATCGAGCGCAATCCTCAGCTCAGTAGGCTCCGTTCCTTTATCAGCAGGAGCTTGCGTCTGAACAGCATCCGAGCTCGCCTGATTGCCGCAAGCAGCAAGACCTGTTGCCAATGTAAGTGCCATGAATGCTTTCGTCCATTTGTTGAAAGGTTTCATTGTTGTTCTCCTTTGGTTTTCATATGCGGGGAAAAATGACGTTCGATTCGTCCAGCCAGCCAAAACAGCAGCATGCCGAGAATCGAGAGCAACAGGACCGAGGCAAACAGCGCGGGAGCCTGAAAATTGCCGGATGCCCGTCTGCCAAAGTACCCGAGTCCCTCGCTCGCTCCCAGCCATTCCCCAATGGTCGCGCCAGCCACACTGTAGGTAGCTGCCACTTTTAGACCACTGAAGAAATGAGGTAAACTCGACGGGAGTTGCAGCTTGGTGAAAATTTGTCCGTTTGTTGCCCCCATCGTTTTTAACAGCTGAAGCATTTCCTTGTCTGTCGAGCGAAGCCCATCATATGCGTTCACGACGATCGGAAAGAAAGTAAACAGAATCGTAACAGCGATTTTTCCAGATAAATCATACCCGAACCATAAAATGAATACGGGTGATAACGCGATAATGGGGATCGTCTGGGAGATGACGATATACGGATAGACCAAGCGCTCCACAATCCGACTGCGAATCATTGCAAATGCAAGGGAGATTCCAAATACAATCGAGATCGATAGCCCCAGTAACACTTCCTTTAACGTCGCCCAAAGATGTACACCTACTAGAGAGGCACGTAAATCCCACAAAGACACAACCACAGCGCTAGGTGGTGGTAAAATGAATGGCGGCACTCCGAGGAAGCGACATCCAGCTTCCCACACCAAAAGAAAAATAACGATGGAGATACCAAACCAAATGCCTCTCCCCATCATGCTTCTCTCCTCAACGGCTTCATTGCTGCTTGACGCTCCTGTCGAAGCAGTTCCCAAATTTGTTCACGCAATGCCAAGAATCCGGCTTGGTTGCGGCTGCTCGCCGTTCGCGGTCTGCTCACCGGAACGGTTAATTCGATCGGCTTGGTGATCGGACTCCCTGAAAGCACGATAATCCGATCTGCAAGTAAAATAGCTTCGTCGATGTCATGTGTAATCATCAGCATCGTACTGCCTGTTTCCTGCCACTTTTCCATCAGCCACTCTTGCATGTCCATTCTCGTTATTCCATCTAACGCACTAAACGGCTCATCCAACAGCATCATCTCTGCACCAGAAAACAATGCGCGCAAAAAGGAAACCCGCTGGCGCATCCCACCAGAAAGCTGGGCAGGATAACTGTCAGCCCAATCTTGAAGCCCGTACCTTGGCAATTCCTGTCTGACACGCTCATGCGCTTCTTTTTTCGTCATACCTTTGATTTCCAGCGGCAAAGCTGCATTTTCGACAATCGTACGCCATGGCATGAGCAGATCGCGTTGGGGCATATAACCGACCTGTCCCAAACGATTTGCCACTGGTACTCCGCCAAGTCTGATTTCGCCTTGTCCCGGCTCTAGAAGACCTGCGATGAGCTGAAACAAGGTACTTTTCCCGATCCCGCTCGGACCGATCAAGCTGACGAATTCCCCTTTTTCCACACGGAGATCAAAATGATCGAGAATCTGCCTGTCGCCATACGAAAAGCTGACGTCGGCGAAAGCTAGTTGTTCTCCCACGGCCACATTTCCTCTCTGTAGGACATGTCCCAGAACATGTACTCCATTTTGGAGGTGTTGACAAAATACTCTTCCAGTTTGGCCAATTCTTGCTCGCTCTTACCTTCCGCCAATTGATTCATGATCTCAATCAGCCAGATCGCCAACTGCCCAAACTCATCGGAGCTATACATACGCACCCATTCGCCGTACAGTTCGTGATCTAGCGCCCCTTCTACTTGTGCCAAGCGCTTGCCGATTTCCCAATAGCTCCACGTGCATGGGAGCAGTGCACTCACCAATTCTGCCAACGACCCTTGATGAGCGACACGCAGCATGTAGCTGGTGTATCCCAACATCACAAACGAAGGCTCGGTTGCTTCCAGCTCCGCGCGTGAGATGCCGAAACGCTCGGCATACTGACGATGCAGCTCCATCTCTGTGTTCAGCGTCGATTCTTGCAAAGCTGCGAATCTGGAGCTTGTTTCCAGATCGTACGCCTTCACACTCGCAATCGCGAACATTTTCGCGTAATCAATCAGATAGATGTAGTCTTGTTTCATGTAATATTTGAACGCACCAACGGGCAGGCTGCCATCTCCAAGTCCGGTGACGAAAGGATGTTGATGAACACGCTCCCAGATCGGGGCTACACTTTTTCTCAAACGATCAGTAAAGGTTGCCATGCTATTCTCACTCCTTCGCTTCCTTTGGGGTATTGCACCAGGTGGCGATGAAACGGGCCATGATCTGGGCAAAATGAACAAGCTGGTCAGGATCAATTGATTCATCTACGGCATGTGCATGCGTGAGCTCACCGGGTCCGAATAGGACAGCCGGAATGCCTGCATGCGCAAACCAGCCTGCATCCGTTACCGTAGGCGACATATTAATGATAGGCGTTTGATGCATATGACTCTCATATGCGGCTTGCAGCATTGCCAACCCCAGATGCTTCGTATCCAACTCCAGTGAAGGGAAGATTTCACCGCGCTCCTCAATCATCGAACGTCCACCCCAGCGGAATGCTGGAGGATTGTCTCTCAACCAAAGATCAGCTGCTGCCGCACGCCCAACGTGATCCTCGATCTCTCGAATAATCTCTTCGTAGGATTCGTTCGGATAAAAATGAACAGTAATCCAGAGAGCGCAACGATCTGCGATGAACGCAGCGTGACGACCTCCCTCGATGACTGCGGGATTGATCGTATTGCTGCCTGGCGGGAAGCCGGGATAGGACTTCATGACAGCCCAGTCACGCTCCAGCTCCTGTAGTGCAGTGATCACCTTCGCCATTTTTTCAATGGCAGAAGCTCCCCGAACGCGTCCGCCTGCATGAATCATCTGTGCGCGCATTCCGTCATGCAGCGTCGTCGGACTCTCAATCGTGATCCAGCCTGTAATGACCCCGCCCTGCCCTTGCATATGGAGATTACTCGTGTCCACTACAACGGCGTAGTCAGCCTGATAGCCACGCTCGATGGCGACCAATGTCCCCGCTTCACCTGCTTCTTCTCCGATGACGGATTGAAAGAGCAGATCACCTTGGAGCTCCACTCCGTGTTCGCGCAGCATTTCGATCGCAAACAAGCTTGCTGCGAGTCCGCCTTTCATATCTGCAACTCCACGGCCGTACAGGCGGCCATCCTTGCCATGCGTCAGAGCAAAAGGTGGATAGGTCCACCCGGTATCATCTCCGACTTCAGCCACATCAATATGTCCGTTGATAATCAAGCTGTTTGCGTGGGTTGAGGCACGCCCTGATAACCGACCGACGATATTGTCGTCTCCCGGATATACCGTCCAGCGATCCACTTCGAATCCCATCGCTTGCAGTCTGTTGGCGATTACTCCTTGTGCGGCATCGCTGTTTCGCGCGGGAGGACTCACAGTCGGATGAGAAACGAGCTCTGCCAATAGAGCGAACAGCTCTTCTTTGCGGCTGGCAATCGAATCTACCGCTTCTGTCAGTCGATCCACGCTACTCAATCATCCCTTCGGTCGGGCTGCTCGCGGATGCGTAACGCTTTTTCGCGATACGGCCTGCCAGGAAGCCTTTGCGCCCTGCTTCCACCCCGAGCTTCATCGCTTCTGCCATCAGGACAGGATTGTCAGCGAGTGCGACTGCTGTATTCAACAGGACACCATCAGCACCCAGCTCCATTGCTTTTGCGCAGTCTGCTGGCGAACCAATTCCTGCATCTACGATAATCGGTACTTTCGCATCCTCGATGATAAAGCGGAGGTTGTTTTCGTTGGCAATCCCTTGCCCGGAACCAATTGGTGACGCACCTGGCATAACCGCATGTACGCCAACCTCTTGCAGACGTCTAGCAAGAATGGGGTCGTCATTGGTGTAGGTCAGCACGATAAAGCCTTCTTCCACCAAGATTTTCGAAGCCTCGAGCGTGCCAATCGGGTCAGGGAGAAGTGTTTTTGGATCTCCAATAACCTCGACCTTGATCATGTCACACAGTCCAGATGCTTTAGCCAAACGTGCAATACGCACTGCTTCTTCCGCTGTATAGGCACCTGCTGTATTTGGTAGCAGGGTAAATTTTTTCAAATCGAGTTGTTCCAAAAAGTTCGGTTCTTGCGGATTTTCCAAATTCAAGCGACGAATCGCAAAGGTCAAAATTTCTGCTTCTGACACCTCTACCGCTTTCCCTTGTGTATCCAAATCAGCGAATTTACCTGTCCCCAGCAGCAAGCGGGAGCGAAACTCGTAAGGTCCAATTTTCAATGTATCCATCATGATGATCATCCTCCTCCGACAAAATGAACGATTTCTATGCGATCTCCGTCTGCAATCGGTGTTTGTTCGTACGCAGAGCGATCAATAATGTCACCATTTCGCTCAACGACGACAATCTTCTCTTGCAGGGAATAAGAAGCAAGCAAGGCCCGCACTGTAGTGATCTCTTCCGCCAACTCTACTTTTTTCCCATTCAGCTGAACAATCATTGATTACCTCCTTCTACTGGAAAAAAACGGCTTCTCCCACCTGCCTGAGTCGATTCAGACAAACAGAAGAAGCCGTATACCCATCCCATCTCACCGGACGAATGGCATAAAAAAACCATCCGCCTCGGATGGTTGAGTGTCATCTTATCATGCATGCGCACAAACAAGCATAGTTTTGCTCGGATGCGACATGTGATACTGATTCCAAAATACCTCTTCCTCCGCTGGCATGACCCAGGTCAGGTTCAACGGTCAGTAACACACTCGTTACAATCTCAGCCAACGTTGCTTGGCCCCCGTTTGGTAGTAATGCTATGCAATTGTCGTACATTCGAGTATTACAGTACCACTCTATTTCGTGTTTGTAAAGGCTTCCTTATGCATCTTTTCCAGCTCAACGAGACAGCGCTCTGCCCAAGCTGCCATTTTCGCAAGCTTTTCCATTTCTCTCTCCATCGCCTGACGCACAGATTCCTTGTAGTCTGGAATCGCTCCATTATAGCGAATGACCCCCTGGACAGGTGTCATGAATTTTTCCATATAAGACAGTGCAGGACGCTGGTGAAACAGCGGCACATCTACTTCGTAGGAAGAATGCAAATCGCCTTGCGTCGGGTATTTGGTAACTGCCAACACCTTTACCAGCAACTTCGAATCGTGGATTTCCAATACTTCTGCAATATATTCACCAGTTCGCTGCGAAACGCGAACGATATCTCCCGGATTCCAGTTCATCGCGGTTTCCTCCTTTTATTGAATCGAATGCATTTACATCAGCGAGGCTTCCAACAGTTTGCGTGCATGCAGCAATACTTCTTCCGCATCCACGATTGACTGACCGCCACCCTGTGCCATCGCTGGATTTCCTCCACCTTTTCCATTGATGACTGGCAAGGTTTCTTTCAACACTTGATTGATGGCTACGTTGACTTCTTGTCCACGAGCAAACACGACTTGCACTTTGTCATCGGTAGTAGCAGCCAAGAGGCAAATCGCATCTGGCGCCAGAGCAGTAGCGAGCTGTGCGAACTGCTGAAGCTGTTGAATGGTTTTGTCTGTGAAGGTACACATAATGAGGCGAGAATGACCGAGTTGGCTAGCAGCAGCGAGTTGTTGATTGACTTCCACTTCCAAGAGCTGCTTATCCACTTCTGCCAATTTTGCCTTCAAGGTGTCGCGTTCTGCAAGGAGGCGTTCCGTCTGCGCGATCAGTTCCCCTTCATTGGTAGCGAGCAGCTTCGCCGTATCACGAACGACAGCTTGCTTTTGGTTGTAGTCCCGCAAAGCTCGCCAGCCACAGATGAATTCAAGACGAATGTTCCCGCGATGTCGCTCCCAGCCCAAGATCTTGATCATCCCAACTTCGCCCGTACGCGCTGGATGTGTTCCTCCACATGGGTTGTAATCAAAATCAGGTATCATCACGACGCGAATATTTTCGGTAACGGTCGGCTGTTTTTTCAAGGGCAGCGTTGCCAATTCCTCGTCATCAACGAACCGCGCAATGATAGGGTGGTTTTCCAGAACAATCTGATTCGCTCGCTTTTCTACCTTCTCCCATACATCTGCAGTCAACTCATCCAGTCGTACATCAATAGTGACACGTTCTTTGCCCAAGTGAAAGGCGACGGTCTCCGCTTGCACGACTTCCAGGAAGGACGCGGATAAAATATGTTGACCAGCATGCTGCTGCATGTGATCAAAACGACGGTCCCAATCGATGTGACCCGTTACTTCCCCTATGCTTTCGGACAAGGGTGCTTCCAGTCGATGTCGAATTTCACCATCTACCTCTTCCACATCTACCACACGAATCTCTTCCAATACGCCCAGATCAGAAGGCTGTCCGCCTCCGGGAGGGTAAAAAGCCGTTTGATTCAGTACTGCGTAAGGTGTCCCATCTTGCTCGACACCAGTCTTCGTCACCTGAGCCGAGAACGTTCTTGTATAGGCATCCTGATAATAGAGTCTGTCGTCCATCTTTACTCCTCGCTGCATGGAAACATGGTTCCAGCCTGTTTCTCCCTTATAGGGGTAAAGCGAAAAATGTATGTATAAAGCTTAGCCAAACAAATGATCCATTTGTTTTTCGCGCTCTTGGCGCTCCTCTGGGCTTGCCAGGTCATACTTTTTCAATAAATGAAACAGCTCGTTTAGACGCTCTTGGCTGAGTTCGCCATTCAACTGATTTTTGAATTGACTCACACGCAACTCCGACAGATGTGGAGCTTGTTCTGCCAATTTTTTGAGTACGTCCTCATGGCTGTGATCCAATTTGCATTCTCCCATGATTTCTCCCCTTTTCCTTCCTGTCCTCTTCATCATACCATGATTTTTCATTCGAAAAAAAGGCGTACAATCCGCCATGGAATGTACGCCAGATGACTATGCACGCTTGCGGACGCGAAAGTTCCCCTCGATCAGCAGCCAATTTTGCGGAAATGGCAAACCGAGTTTCCAGTAGCTGACGCCTCTCAAACCGAGCTGTTTAACCAGATTGAACTTGGCTTGGATCGACCGCGCATCCTCAAACCACACCTGATGTTGCCTGCCTTGATCATCGGTGTACGTAAAAAACGGAGCCTGCGCCCGATAGTCATACCGGATGACGGCATTATGCCGGGAAGCCAGTGCAATCGCTGCCTGTGGACTCAATGCACGAGCTGTCGTCCCTCGCTCGTACGGTAAGGTCCAGTCGTATCCGTACAGATTTTGACCCATCAAAATTTTATCAGCAGGCATCTCGGTAATCGCATACTGCAAGACACGTCGTACCGGACCAATCGGGGAAACTGCCATAGGAGGACCGCCACTATAGCCCCATTCATATGTCATGATCACGACAAAATCGGCAATAGCACCGATCGCCTTGTAATCATGGGCGGTATACCATTTGCCTGCCTGCTCGGCACTTGTCTTCGGTGCCAGCGCAACAGACATCATCAGTCCTGCAGCATGGATACGGTCTCTCGCTTTTCGCAAGAAGTTGGCATACGCTTCTGCACCAGTTGTGGGTAATGCTTCCAAGTCAAAATGAATATCTCCCATTCCCAACTCTCGTGCAGTCTGAAGGATATTGTTCAACAAGGTATTCTGAAGCTCCTGATTGTTGAGGATGAGCTCGCCTAATTCCGTGCTGAACTGCTCTCTTTCCAGATTCGTAATGACCATCATGAGCAGGACCTGGTTTTCTTTTGCAATTTGCGGAAAATTGTTCATTGTCGGGCGCACGAGTGTACCATCCCGTCTAATACGAAAGCTGAACGGGGCCAAATACGTCAGATGCGGTGCAGCCGTGCGAACATCTGCTTCCAAAGCTGGTGTAACGGTGCGTCTCGGTTCCACATAAGCATTGAAATCTGCTGCTCGCCGCGGACGGGGCGGGATGTAAAGGCGTTGCCCGACTTCAAGTGGTCTATATTGCGGAATCCTATTGATGCGTGCGAGCTCTGCCGCGCTGATCTGGTTGCGCTGACCGATGGTATACAACGTATCTCCTTGCTTAACCCAATAGTAGCTTCCCACAATCGGAATCACCATCGCCTGTCCAGTTACCAGCTTATTAGGATCAGGCAGTTCATTTGCCTCAGTTATCGCCTCAGGTGTGGTTCCATAAGTCTCGGCGATGCTCGCTAAGGTTTGTCCTTCTTCCACCACGTGGATTTGCATACGCCCCCTCCTTCGCATTTCTTCTCTCTTTGTCATATTCATGGCGAAGGGAATGGGTGTATGTCTAGGCCAAAGGTTTCAATACATCGTATAAAAATCCAACGGACTGGATGGCATAATACCGTTCTAACAATTCGGTTCGTCGAAAAATAAGCAAGGCGGGTACACTGGTCACTTGCCATTGTTCTGCCAATGCAGGGGCCGTATTTATGTTGATCTGATACAGCGGAACAGTAGGCAACGTTTCTTGCATGATGCCGAGCATACGTGCTGCGAGCTTGCATGTCCCACACATCGGTGTATAGACAAAAAGAGCGACCGACTCCTTTTCTTGCAGGTATTGGATCAGTTCTGTTGAGGTTAGTTCTTGCAAGTCGTTCACTCCCTTCTATCTCATCGGACATGATCATTCATGCTAGACCCACTGTTTGTGGATGTCAACAGCGTGATGCACTGGCTTCGTAAAAATGGATAGCCAATTGAATGTAAAATTTTGGTGCAGAATTCATATATTTTTGTATAATATAGCTAAAATTCGTTAAGTTAATCTCAATACTACTTTGAATGGTGGATCGGTATGCGTTTTTTCAGCTATTTGTTTCATGATCGAAAAGATAATGTCAGAGCGTTTCTCTTATTTTCCAGTTTTTTCTTGTTTTATTTATGGATGAATGTGCCTTTTCTCACTTATATGAATCAAAACATCGCTGTTCTTGCCCCAATCAGCCCTTTTTACGGCGTTCCGTTTACGCTTAATCTGTTTAATTTTGACCCGACGCTGTACTATAGCTCGAACAACCCGACGGTGATCCATCCATTTCTAAATTTGATTTCTTTACCTTTGGCTTATTTATCGAAATTTTTCACAGAAAACTTCTTCTTTGCGGTGGTTCAATCGATCATGAACGCGCTCGGCGTTGTTATGGTTTACTACTACCTGTGCAAGGGATGCAAAAGCTTCTATACCCCCTTGCTTTTTGCGGTATTTTTCGGGACGGCCTCTTATCAAATTTTCACGGCAATGATTCCCGATTCGTATCCGTACGCGCAATTCGTCATTCTATTGTCGGTACTTTATACCCAGTACAGCCGGGCGGAAAAGAAATTGGCTGTGTGGCCGAACGCTTCATTCGCCCTCGTCAACTTTGGTGTCACCTCAACGAACATCATTCCATTTATGAGCGTTTTGGCCGTCAATCTGTTTCACAAAGAAAGTAAGAGCATTTTTATGAAGCTGGTGCGAATCGCGTTCGTATTTCTCTTATTTGTTCTTAGCTTCACGATTTTGCAGCATGTGATGTTCGGGCAATCCTGGTTTTCTACCTGGTACAAATCAATTCATGCCGGAGGGTTCATCTACACGGCTCCGTTCTCGTTCAGTGAGCATTGGAAGGCTCTTTATATGCTCGTTATCAGTCCTGTATTGACCCCAGACATTGCGCTCATTGATCCAAAACCGGGGATGGTCGCATTCGCTACGAACCTCACGTTACCTTATCCATGGTATGTGCATGTCATCGGTTTGACGCTGATCACTTTGGCTGTACTCGGTTTCATCAAAGGGATTCGCACGCAAGAAGCCTGGTCGCTCGCCGCCTACATCGGGTTTGCTTTCGTGCTGCACATTGTAATAGGATTCGGTCTGGCCACATTTACGTACGATTTGTACTTGTATGCTGGACATTACTTCTTCGCCTTCTTCCTGCTCACCGCACGGTTCATCATGCACCTGCGCCATGTGAAAGTAAAGAAGGCATTGCTTGGTATCATCCTATTGTTCGTCTTTGTGACGTTGGGCAACAATGTCGTGAAGCACTATGAAGCTATGTATGTGATTGAACGGTCTTATGCACAAATGAATAAAGCGAGTGAGTAAATGTCTGGTGCCGAGAAGCTGTTCATGAAAAAATGCTATCAAAACTGGACGTGATATATATAATCGTTTCTAACTTTGATGAACTACGGAAAGAGGTTATGTAAATTGGTGAGCTTTGGTACTTTTATTGCCTTTCTATTTGTTTCGCTTGGCATGGTTTGTTCTCCTGGCCCTAACATGATTTACCTCATTTCCCGAACGATTTCACAAGGCCGCAGAGCTGGAGTCATCTCACTTCTTGGTGTCATACTGGGATTCGTGATTTACATGATCGCAACCATGCTTGGTCTCTCAGCTCTTTTCGTAACGGTTCCGTTTGTTTACGAATTCGTCAAGTGGGTCGGAGCTGTCTACCTGCTCTGGCTCGCTTGGAATGCGGTCAAACCGGGTGCTGCTTCCATTCTCAAGCCTGATACTCTTTCTATTGAACCATCGAAAAAGTTATTTCTGATGGGATTGATGACAAATCTATTGAATCCCAAAATTGCTATTTTGTATGTTTCACTTTTGCCTCAGTTTGTAGATCCTGCGCGGGGATCGGTGCTCGTGCAAAGTGCTACTTTGGGTCTTACACAAATTGCCGTCAGCTTTACCGTTAACCTGCTTATTGTTCTTGTAGCAAGCAGAGTTGCTGTGTGGTTTGGTACACGCCCAACCTGGCTGCGGGTGCAGCGTTGGCTAATGGCAAGTGTCTTGACAGGTCTCGCTGCGAGCCTTGCTTTTGATCGCAGATAGTAAAACATGCTTTCATTGAACAGCAGCCTACAAAAAAAGTAGACTACAAGCAAAATTGCTGTAGTCTACTTTCTCTTTTACATGGATCGCTTAACGCGCAATCGTTGTATGAGCCAGCTCCTCCGTTACGGTACAAACCGCACTCGAATCCCAGCTACCTTTGCCTTGTGCTTTCGCTGCCTCATACATTTGCGCAACCGTGCCTCCAACGAGAACAGGCACTTGCTGTTCACGTGCGGTTTGCGCATAGAGCTGCAAATCTTTGTGCATATGATCTAAAGAAAAGACCGTATTTTCATACGTACCATACAAGATGTTAGGCCCAAATACAGAGAGCACACGATTGTGGGCCGAGCCCTTGTCCATGACGGCTGCCAGCTTGTGTGGATCGACACCTGCTTTTGCCCCGACACTGAACGCCTCGCCCAACGCTGCTGTAATGACTGCAACAACAGAATTGTGACAAAGCTTCGCCACTTGTGCAGAGCCGGATTCCCCCAGATAAAAAACTTCCTTCCCAATTGCCCTGAGATAGTCCATGATTTCCGGAAGCTTGGCCTCATCACCGCCGACCATAATGGTCAACGTTCCGGCCGCAGAACCCGCAGGTCCCCCACTCACCGGACAATCATAGTAGTAGATCCCTTTTTCTACGCCGCATTGATTCAGTCGTTTTGCTGTAGCAGGATCGATCGTACTCGTATCAAATACGAAGCTGCCAGCCCCTAATGATAAGAAAAGTCCGTCCGCCCCCAGCATGACTTCCTCAACAATCGCAGGTCCTGGAAGCGAAGTGAAAACGACACGTGCTACGCTACCCACTGCCTGTGGAGACTCGACGACTATCGCTCCTCTTTCCTTCGCCCAGGCTTTTGCTGCTGGACTAGGATCGTAGGCATACACGTGGTAGCCTTTTTGCAACAGATTGCAGACCATCCCTTTACCCATTGCACCAATGCCGATTACACCAATCGCTTCCATCTTCGCTCCTCCTGCTTTCCCTATACTTATGGTCGAATATAAACCGTTTTTGTCTCGACGTAAAAATCGAGCGCTGACTCCCCTTGCTCTCTCGGACCCAATCCAGATATCTTTTTGCCACCAAACGGAAACTGTGATTCAAAATGAGTCGACGGCATATTGACATGTGTGACACCTGACTGAATGCCTTTGACAAATTGGAAAGCTTTTTGCAAATCGTTTGTAAAAATCGTGGAAGACAAGCCGAATTCCACTTGGTTCGCCACTTGCATAGCATGTTCGAAAGAATCCACATCAATTACGGCGATTACAGGGCCAAAAATTTCTTCGTTGGCAATCGTCATCTCCTGCGTTATGCCGGTAAACACTGTCGGAGCAACGAAGTAGCCCTTTGCGAGATCGCCTTCTACAAGGCGCTTCCCCCCGCATTCCAGTACGCCGCCTTCTTCAATCCCCTTTTGCACATAGTGAAGATACAAATTGAGCTGATGCTCGTCCACTACTGGACCGTTATGATTGTCTGGATCGAAACCATTCCCGACTTTCAAGCCCTTCGCCCGCTCGATCAGTTTTGCTTTTACTTGTTCGGCTACTTCGGGAACAACCAATACGCGACTGGTCCCCGTACAACGTTGGCCATTATCGAAGAATCCACTCAGTACAATGGAATCGATAGCAAGATCGATATCAGCGTCCGCGAGTATGATCGCCGGATTTTTCCCGCCCATCTCCGCCTGAATCTTACCTCCTCTGGCTCCAACTGCTCTCCCCAAAGCAAGTCCCACTTTAGAAGAACCCGTAAATGAAATCCCTTTGACCATTGGATGATTCGCTAATTCTTCCCCGATTACCGCACCCGGTCCTGTTACCAAATTCACTACGCCACTCGGAACGCCGCTTTCAATCAGCAGCTCTACCAGCTTTACGCTAATCAAGGAGGTGTTGCTCGCTGGCTTAAACACAACCGTATTGCCTGCGAGGATAGCCGGGACGATCTTCCACAAGCCAATCCCCAGCGGAAAATTCCATGGGGCAATGATCGCGAAAACTCCGATTGGCTCTCGCACCGTGTAACCGATTACCCGTTCATCAAAGGAAGGCACCGTCTGACCTGTCAAGCGAGTGGCTTCCCCAGTCAACTGCTTCATAGAAGTGATTGTCTTGGCAACCTCGCCTCTTGCTTCCCGCAATGTTTTCCCGACTTCACGGGTGATCGTTTCTGCGAGCTCTTCTTTGTGTTTTTCCAATAAATGAATGAGGGAAAACAAGAACTCTCCACGTGTGGGAGCCGATTTTTGTGACCATTCACCAAAAGCATTGGCAGCGGCTTCAATGGCAGAACGTGCATCCAGCCCGTCCGATTTTTGAAAATAACCGAGAACCTCATTCGTATTGGCAGGGTTCGTGCTTGGAAAAACTTGTCCGGTATGGCTCGCCATCCAAGCTCCAGCGATGTAGTTATTGTAGGTTGCTGTCAAATCGTCTCCCACCTTCCGTATCTTATAGGAGTATTGTATATAGCAAAAATTATGAATACAATGTATATACAGACACTTATTTCCAACTATTATTGTGTATTTCTCTACATGGAGGACACGTGGATGAATTCTTTTTCGCTCCTGCTTGAAAAGCTGCATGAATGGTTTAGCGATCAGCCCTTTTCGATTTGGTTCCAATTTTCGCGTGATCGACATTTTCGGCTTGTTTTCTCCTCTTTTCATGAAAACGCTGCCACGAATATTCCCCCTATGACATTACCTGGCTGTGAAAATGATGCTAGCCACATGCGCTATGCATTTGAGTCTCTTCCCTCCCAACAGATGTACCGTTTTTTCTACGAAAACGAAGGACAAGCCGTTATTTGCCTTGCACATAAAGCTAACCAACCGATTATTCTTACCGCTGACCAATGGGAACTGCTGTGGTTCGGGATTCGTCTGTTGTTGGCAGAAGAAAAAATGACAGCCAAAGCGGAGGAAAGCAAGAAGCTTTTTGAAGGGATTCGTTCGATATCTGCTACCCTCGACGTTCACCAAATCATCCGTGGCATCATTGGTAATGCACTGGCTGTTATCCCGGCAGCTGACGCAGGCCTCCTGCACCTGTATGATCCTACTATTAACCGATTGATTCCGAAAGCGACCGTCGGTTTTCAAGATACGGTGTTCAAGGATCTCAAAATGCGAGTTGGAGAATCCATCGCGGGTAAAGTGTTCGAAGACGGAGTCCCACGCATGTACAAAACTAGCCAAGATACAACCCATGCGATGAAGGATATCTCTGCTGACAACTTTCACTCTCTGAACCACGCAAAAGCATTACGAGACTTGAATGGGTTGTTATGCGTTCCGATATCACGTGATGAAAAGCGTATCGGCGTGCTGGTCCTGCATCAGTTTCATCAAGAAAATGTATTTACGGAGTACGACCTCGACCTCCTTCAAGGCTTCGCAGACCAAACCTCCATCGCCCTGCAAAATGCCGAGCTCTATGCTGAAGTCAAGCAAGCGTATGAGCATTTGGCTGCCATTAGCGCTCAACTGCAAGCCAAACACGATGATTTGATACAACGCAATCATATCCATGAATCCATCAAGCAGTTGTCCTTGCAAAACAAAGGGGCGGAATCAATCGTAAAAACCCTCAACAAAATGACAGGCCATTCCATTTATTTTGCCGACTGGCTTGAGCAGAAAATGTATCCTGAAAAGAGTGCTGTATTTTTTAGCTGGGATGAACTGTATACATTGCTGAACAAAAGAAGACAGCCTGTTTCCGTCAATCTGTTCTCTCCCGCTTCTGGTGTCGATCAACTGTTCTGTTTGTATCCACTAATCAATGGGAGCATTTTTCTCGGATGTCTCATGATTCCCTTAGACGAACGCGGACTATCTGATCTCGCACGTATGACGGTCGAACAAGGGAGTGCTGTGCTCATACTCGATTTGGTGAAAAAGCAATCGATCAGCTCAGTGCTGTACAAGCGAGCACACGATCTTTTTCAAGAGCTGCTCGCAAGCAAAGGAAATGAATTATTTGACCGCGCCCGTTCGATGGGGTTACAGCCGCAAGCAAAGTACTACGTGATTTATGCCAATCTGACACAGTGCCACGACCTGGCATTGCTAGAAGCAAATATTCACCGGCTCATTACCCGTTGGAAATGGGAGTTCAGTAAGACACAGATGCTTGTATATGGATTCCATAACCATGTCACGCTTCTCATCCGGTCTCTCGGCTCTCGAGATGGAAAGGACATCAGGGAGAGGCTGCAACAGGCGTCTGATGAGTGGGAACTTGGCAAGGAAGCATCGTTATCCATTGGCGTGGGAAGTATGGCTAGCGGGATTGAGCAAATCAGCAAAAGCTACGAAGAAGCCAAGAAAGCCGCACACTATTTGACCAACCGCGGCCGTTCTGGTGTGGTTTACTATAAAGACCTGGGTGTCAATCGCCTCATACTGAATCAGAGCCAGGCCGATATTGATGCATTCATTCAAGATGTCTTTGCCCCTTTCTGGCAAGACCCCGAAAAATATCAGGAATGGGAACAGACAATCATAACTTATATGAAATGCAGTCAATCCCCTCAACTGACCGCCAAAGAACTACACATTCACGTCAATACGCTGTATCAACGTTTACGCAAAGTTGAGGAGCTTCTTCATATCGATTTACGAAATCCGGAAGACTTGCTGAAATTACAGCTCGCTTGTCATTTGCGCCAGGAAAATTAAATCGAAAAAGGCAGGAGTAGCTTTGGACGGGAAAAAGTCCTAGACTACCGCTGCCTTTTTTGTTAGCAAAGACTGCTTACGTGTCTCGAATATTTGTTTACCATAATTATCTTATGTAAATCATTTTTCCATGTAAATCTTGTAAAGAACTGATACGTAATTTTTCTCTTGTAATATTTGGATAATCATCCATAATGAACAAGGGGGCATCAGGCACCAAACACCCCAGAGACTCGCGCCCTACTACTAGTAAAGGAGTGATGATGTTTTGGATTCGCAAAAACAAATGGAAAAGCATATGAGAGGTTCCAAACAATAACTTTATCCCTTCTCTCATATGCTATGGGAGGAAATGAACGAAATGTTTGCTCAAAAAATGGTTCAAGGAACGGAACTCACAACCGATTGCTTCTATAGCGCGACCAATCTGTTTGAAGCGTTGAAGCATCATGTATCTATCAAAGGGGTCATTGCAGGTATTATTCCTGGTAGAGTATTCCTGTCAAATGACGCGAGATCAGCCCTGCTGACAAGTCCTCAAGGTATTTTTCTAGGAGGCAGTGTTGATAATCCCCTCTTTTTTGAAGAAGTCAATACATTGATAAAAGAGGAGCTATTACCGCAGCTTGCTGCTGATGAACAGCTTGACTACGTCCTGTTTTATCCTACGGATGAGAAGTGGGATGACATTCTCGATATCGTAATGAAAGATGTATTTCCCATGAGAAGCGGTCGAATGATCTTTACGCACCATTTACAGGATCTGTCCCCTCCTCTTGACGATCATATTGTCCCAATAGACAGCACCTTGTTGAAGCGGAAAGAATTGGTAGGTCTTGAGGATGTTATCGATGAAATAGAAGAGAACTGGCCATCCATAGAAGCCTATGAAAACAAAGGCTTCGGTTGCGCCGCGATTCAAGATACCGATGAGGGGCCGACCATTATTAGTTGGTGCATGACAGATTGGGTAGTAGAAGACGAATGTGAATTGGGTATAGAAACCGATGAAGACTATCAGGGTAACGGATGGGCTCGAAAGACAGCATTGGGGACTCTCTCACTCGCCAAACAACGTGGAATGAAAAGGGTGGGATGGCAGTGCTGGTCAAATAATATAGGTTCGCAGCGAACAGCCTTGTCTGTCGGTTTCGAGCTGCTCGCGGATTTTCCGGTTCTTTTCGGATGGAACCTTCCGTTAAACAATTTCCTTGTCAACGGCAACCACTATATGCGTGGCGATCTGAAATATGGCGTGGAAAAAGACTACGCCCGCGCCGCATGGAGTTATGCACAAGCACTTGATAAAGGCTGGGATTGGAATGGCGACCCTGCCTTGTATTGGAATGCTGCTTGCCTATTCTATCTGAGTGGTGAAGAGGACCGGGCAAAGCATTACTATAAAAAGGCTATCGAGCACGGCTGGGTAAGCATTCACCACCCGCATGATCATGATTTTGTATACAGGGAACAGGACAGCGAGCAGATTGCTCGAATTCTTGCTGAATCGCTCAAATAAATGAAGCGGCCGCCGTTTTTTCGGCGGCTTTTTGCTGAGCTCAACCAATTTCCCCCTCCTTCTCTGCCGTTGAAGGAAAAAGAAATGGCTTGCCATTCAAGTAGTTTTGAGCCAGTCTCCTTCTAGTTTCCGCAAGCTCTCATAGCCTTTTATGACTAGCTCTCTTTGTGAAGGGTATAACCCCAAAATAGTATGGGCGATATCATAAAGATAGTAACCAAAGCCACATCTTCCAAAATCAATCGACCGAGGATCTCCGTTGTGAAAAATGATGTTACCTTGATACAGATCGCCGTGAATGATTCCATAATGGTTTCTATTCTTGTTTGCGTGAATGCGGAGTAAGCAATTCCCATCCCTCCCCGATTCAATGACAAACGTGCATGTGTCAGACAGTTGGTTGAGTCGAACATGCTCCCCCCACTCAATAAAAGGATCATACGCTATTTTTTCGCTTGACTCCAACCTAAGGTCAGACCGCAAACTCAGCCTCAGGAGGTGAATCGCCATGTTGTATACCGTTAACGATGTAGCCAAACTGTCTGGTACCACAATTAAGACACTGTACCATTATCAAAAGATTGGTTTACTGATGCCAGAAATCATTACAGAAAATGGGTACCGCTATTACGGTGAGAATGAACTCAAGCGGTTACAACAAATCTTGTTTTATCGTGAGCTTGATTTTTCATTGGACAGTATTAAAGCTGCACTTGATCACGAACCAGACAGACTGCGTTGCTTATGTGAACAGCAAACGATGTTAAAGGCACGCCAGCTACGATTGGAGCGCATCTTGAATACTCTCGAAGAAACGATTCAACATGAAAGGAAGCGAGGAAATATGTCCACAGAAAACATGTTTGATGGATTGAACGAAGAAGAATGGAAGCAGGCATTCACTCAACAAAATGAGCATTTGAAGAGAGCGTACGATTTTCAATTGGATACAGAAAATCTCGACGTGGCTTCCCTGAATGAAAAAGCTGCCGAAGCGAAGGCTTTCATGACGGTTATGGCAGACGCGCTGAAAGACAACAGAAGTGTCGACGATGAAACAGTGGTTTCTGCGATCGAAAGCCATCTTGCTTTTTTACAAAAAGACCATCAAATGGATGCGAGAGCTTTTGCCGAGCAGTCAAGATTTTTCCTATCAGATGAGTTCCACCGCGCTATGTTGGAAGAACAGCAAACGGGATTAAGCTACTACATTTGCATTGCTGCCGAAAATTACGCTTCCAAGTAAAGTGTAGTTAAACGATCGTTTAACAGTGAAACCGGGCGAGCTGCAACTCCCCGGTTCATTGTTTCAATCTCTACTCGATGCCTTAGATTACCGCCCCGATAATATGCTCCTTGATCAGCGTCCATCGATCACGAGGATTCGGCATGAATCCCGATGTAATGGCTACGACGAGTTTTTTCTCTGGGAGGCAACAGATAACATTACCACCATCGCCCAGTGCAGCGTATGCAAAAACACCGTCCTCTTCACGTAACCACCATAGATACCCGTACTGATTGGGATTCATCTCGGTTGATTCATCTATCCAAGCCTCTGGAATGATCTGATGATTGTCCCAACAGCCACGATTCAGATAGAGCCAACCAAAACGTGCCATGTCACGGGGAGTTAACGTAAGACCCCACCCTCCTGTGGAGTTATTGTTTGGATCTTTTACCCATCCTCTCACATCTTTCCCAAATAAATCTTCAAACGCAAACCCCTTCATTTCATAATCAGGGATTTCTTCCATGCCGATGGGTGTAAACAAGCTTTCGTTGGCGAATTCTCGGGCACTTTTTCCTGTGCTGCGTGTAACGATGGCGGAAAGCAAATGCGCCCCAGCGGTCGAATACTTAAACGTTCCAATCTTTCCCCTTTGCCCGAGCATATCCAGCGTATATTTGACCCAATCGGACTGCATGCACATCTTATCGAGGGGTTCTTGCCAGTCCTCAAAAGGATAGGGAGCTGTCATCGTGAGGATATGACGTATGGTGATTTCTTGTTTTTGCGTATCAGTATGATCGGATGCATAGTTTGGGAAAAAATCCAGCACCTTTTGATCGACATTTTTGATAAACCGTTCCTCTATGGCAATACCAATGAGAGCAGATAAAATACTTTTCGTCACAGACGCCACATGGTGCCTATCTTTCGGTCCATAGCCATGATAGTAGCTTTCATGAGCGAGATAACCATTTCTCACAATCACGATCCCTTTTATGTTGCTGTACGCAGATTTAATGATTGGGTCTAGTTCTGCTAGTTTTTCAGCATCTATCCTCAAGAGGGCCGGGTCTCCTGTTGGCCATTCTGTAGTAGGCAAATCGCTTCTTTTCATGATAATTCCCTCCTCTACAAGAGAATGTCATTTTTTTCTGACTGGAAAAAACACCTCCGTAACAAGCTCCTCAGGAAGGTTGGCATGATCGAGTGCAGTTACATAGACTTCGTAAGGTGAACTCACCAATTCATAGCCTTCATTTTCTACCCATTCCCGCAATCTGGCATAGACAGCAGTCAATTCTGAATAAGGACCCTTACATACAGACTTTGCACAAAGTCCGCCAGGCAAATTTCTCGTTCCCTTTACAGCCTCCGCGACCGCGAGACCAAACTCGGTATCGTTTCCGGCAGGATTGAATTCAGGGCTGTGATAAATCGTCATGGGTGTACCGAGCAAGGTGAGCTTTTCAGTCGCAATCCTTTCATACAGCTTACTAAAATACTTGAAATATCCTGTTGCATAATCATCACTCGTCATAATCTTGCGTAACGAAAGAATATGGATTGGCTGAGTCTCCACAAGCTTTACTTCTATGCTGTCAAGGTATGCCATCATGGGGATCCCCTGCTCCATTTTCGAAAGATCATCGTTCAGCTGTTTTATGGTATAGTCTAAAGCGTTTCGTTTTTCATACATTTCCCTTTGCTTACGAAGAAGCGCCGAAACAAGCTTCTCTTCCGATTGATCTTCCTCCCATTCCAGGATGTCTTTTATTTCATCCAGCGATAAAAGATACGATTTCAAGCGGTTGATGAAGAGCATCTTTTTCAGTTGCTTGATAGAATAATACCGATAGCCATTCTCAGGATTAATCTCGTCTGGGTTCATTAGTCCGATTTCGGCATAATAACGAAGCGTTTTGGTTGACACTCCGCATATCTTTGAGAATTCTCCGATTGATAGCACAGGCTCACCTCCATTCTTCATTCTGTATCGATAATCTACTTATACCCCTTCCCCTAAGGGCAAAGTCAACGCAAAAAAATCGCTGTAAAGTTTGATTTGCAATTGTACTTTCCCTATTTCTTGACAACGAAAGCACAAATAATAGTCTTATAGCGTAGTTTGCTAGATGAATAGAAAAAGAGATAGGAGTTCGCTTTTTATGTCACAATCTGAAAAACGTAATCACTTCATTATTCTTGCAATGGCACTGGGCTTACTGATGTCTTCCCTCGACAATACCATCACCTCGGCAGCCATTAGTCACATTATCAAAGATATCGGTGGCTTTGAAAGCATGAGCTGGGTTTTCACTTCGTACGTATTAGCCGCGACCAGTACAATGCTCATCTTCGGGAAAATGTCCGATCTTTTTGGACGCAAGTTGTTTTACTTACTTGGCATTACTATTTTTCTCATTGGCTCGGCACTTTGCGGCGTTGCCCAAAGTATCGAACAGCTAATTGCTTTCCGTGCCCTTCAAGGAATTGGTTCAGGAGCTCTCTTTCCGATTACTTTCACAATCCTGTTTACACTATCCTCTGATCCGAAATTCACGGCACGAATCTCTGGTGTGTTTGCTGGTATCTTTGGGCTCTCATCTATCGCCGGACCTCAAGTCGGGACCTTGCTCTCTGATTATTTAGGGTGGCGTTGGTGCTTTTATGTCAATGTTCCGATCGGTTTGTTGTCTCTCTTAACTCTTCTGTTTTCCCTGAAAGAATCCCGTTCTCATACAAAGCCAAAGATTGATTATTTGGGTACCATTACGCTAATCGTCACTTGTGTAGCTGTCATGCTGGCGCTTGAATGGGGAGGAAAAGCATATGAGTGGTCTTCGTGGCAAATCATCTCGCTTTTTGCACTGGCTGGAATAGTGGGGATCGCTTTTATTATGGTAGAACGTCATGCACAGGAACCGATCCTTCCGTTCCAGATTTTTCAAAACCGTATGGTGGTCGCGACTTGTATCGCCTGTCTTTCTCAAGGCGCCATCATGTTTGCTGCCATCACTTATTTGCCTATTTTCGCTGTGGCGGTACTTGGGTATCCGAACTCCAATAGTGTTTTGACCCCGTTGATGCTCTCTTTGACGGGAGGTGCCGTGGTATTCGGAATGTTGCAAACAAAATTTTCCTTTCGATCTCTCATGGCGTTCTCTATGCTTGCTTGTGTAGTAAGTTCAATTTTGCTTATGTACGTTTCATCTGGCATTTCCTTCTTGTTCTTAACGCTCTTGATGATTCTGTTCGGGTTTGCTGCTATCGGGCCGTTAATGAGCATTGCACAAAACGCGATTGTGCATTCGGTCGACAAAAAATATATGGGTATTTCTTCCTCGATCGTTGGGTTTTGTCGGAACATGGGAGGCGTACTCGGTGCCTCGATCACGGCTGCTGTTGTGAACCAAAATTATGCAAGTATCGTATCCACGGGGGCGTCATTACATGGCATTTCCTTAGAGAAAGCAGCTGATCTGCTAAACCCTGAAGTTCTCATCCGTGAGCCTGTAACAATCGAGCCAGGTATTCATTCTTTTCTGAGTGATTCTCTAGGAAATGCCATCAATCATGGTTATATCGTGGGGTTGATTTTCGCCGTTATTGGTTTCTTTTCCGTACTATACGCAGGCCCTGGCAAGCTTGAGCGCCATAAGCAGAGTGTCGAATCATAAAGGTCCACGGGTTTCTTGCTCGGCATCACTTTCTAAAAATAGCAGTATGATGTATGGTAAAGTATATGCATTTACAAACCATACTTCCCAAAGGAGAGTGTGCTTCATGCGTGAAACCTGTGTTCCGACTGGTGTGGAGCTGAAAGACACTGGTTTTGGATATACATTGTCTTTAATAGGCGGTAAATATAAAATGATCATTTTGTATTGGCTAGCTGAAAATAAGGTGATGAGGCATAATGAGCTAAAGCGAAGTATCGGTACCATTTCTTTTAAAACGCTGAGCTTAATGTTAAAAGAGCTGGAGGCAGATGACTTGATCATCCGCAAGGAATTTCCCCAAGTCCCTCCCAAAGTGGAATATTCCTTAACAGAGCGTGGTCTTTCTCTCATCCCCTTGTTAAATATGATGTGCGACTGGGGAGAGAAAAATAGCTTGCCGCCTCAGGAGGATGTAAAGCAGCAGGCATAACGATTGTGTCTAACAGGAAAAGAAGTATCTCCCACACGCGGAAATACTTCTTTTTTCTTTGAGGCTTCTTACAGGTTATCAACGAATTTCAAATAATCTTGCGCGCTCTTATCCAATACGCTGCCGGTCGGCTCAAGTTCTTGACCAGGTACATTTTCCCCTGACTCGGTCTCCGTACCATAATACGCAAAGAACGAACGATAATCCGCGTGGCAGTAGCGAAAGGTTGTTTCAAAAGGGGTCAATATTTGCTCAAGAGTATACCGATACCTTCCCTCCTCTTGATAATCCTCTTTCCTAATTCCCGCAGATACCGCTAATGCAGCTTTGCGATTCTTTAATTTGTCGCCTCCCTTTGAACCGTACGCCCACCCATATGCAAAAACATCGTCCAGCCATTTTTTCAAAAGAGGGGGACAATTAAACCAGTAAACCGGGAACTGTAAAACCAGATTCCCATGCGATTCAATCAATTGCTGTTCTTTTTCCACATCAATGTTTCCATCTGGGTAAACCTTATGCAATTCGTGTACGGTATACTTTTCTGGATATTTTTTGAGTTCTTCTACCCATCGCTTATTGATAACGGATGTTTCGATGCTTGGATGTGTGACGATTACAAGAGTTTTCAAAGCAGGGTCCTCCTTGAAGGTTTGTTGTGTTATGAGTATAAAATGATGGCTGCAAATTTGTAAGTATGCACATTTTGTTCAGTTACTTACATAAAGGTGAGTGTAAAGAACAGAAAAAAGCCTCCCCACGCCCTAAAGATCCTAGGTTTGTATCGTTGGGAGGCCCCTTTGAAAATGTTTTATTTGAGCTTTTTTTCCATATACAGCGTGCCTTCAATCGGATTGAAACGATACGGCTCAATTGGATAGAATCCCAACGAGCGGTAAAGCTGAATCGCTGGTTCCATCGTAGGAAGCGTATCTAATCGGATGAATGAATAGCCTCGTATTTTCGCTTCGTCCATGATCGCCAAGGCTAATTTTTTCCCTACTCCCCTTCCCTTCCATTCAGGCTTCACGTACAATCTCTTCATTTCGCAAACTTGTTCATCTATTTTTCGTAAGGCAACACATCCTGCTGGCTGTTCGTTATCTAACGCCAACAAAATACAACCGTCTGGGGGTGCGTATTCGCCCGGTATATTTTGCAATTCGACCGCAATATTTTGAAAGCTCATATCAACTCCTAATGAATCTACATACTCCCAAAAAAGTTCACGTGCTTGTTCGTATTCATTATCCTCCGTTGCATGAATCAAACGCAGCAATCCAAACACCTCCACATCCCGTCATACGATCGTTTAAGAGGTGCGTAAAGAGCGACGCAAAATTTTCCCCGTACTGTTTTTGGGAAGCTCCGCCACGAACTCGACCTGACGAGGAACTTTGTATTTCGCCAGCTTGTCACGACAAAATGCCATGATATCCTCTTGGGAAACCGCTATTTCCTTCAATGCCACAAATGCCTTGACTGCTTCACCATGCACCTCGTCAGGAATCCCGATCACAGCCGCCTCGATAATCGCAGGATGCTGGTAAAGCACTTCTTCTACCTCACGCGGGTACACGTTATAGCCGTCAACGAGAATCATGTCTTTTTTGCGATCAACGATGTACACATATCCTTCTTCATCCATACGCGCCATGTCTCCCGTATACAGCCAACCATCTCGAAGCGCTGCGGCCGTATCATCTGGCAACCCGAGATACCCCAGCATAACGTTGGGCCCTTGTACCACCAACTCGCCCACTTCGCCACGTGCGACTTCGTTTCCTTCGGGATCGACGACCTTGTTCTTCACAAGCGGGATATCGACTCCAACCGATCCTGGCTTTCTTGTCCCATGCAATGGATTAAATGTTGTAGCCGGGGCTGCCTCAGACAAACCGTAGCCCTCCAGTACCTTGGCATCGTATTTCGCTTCGAACTTGTGCAGCAGCTCGACAGGCATGGATGCGCCTCCCGAGCAGTATATCCGGATGGAGGAGAAATCTTCTTTTGTCGCAGTCGGCAGCTGAAGCAGATAGTTGTACATGGTCGGAACGCCTGCAAAACATGTGGCTTTTTGCTCACGAATCGTTTGGAGGACATCTGCCGGATGAAATTTTGGCACGATGATAATAGCCGCTCCCGTACGAATCGGGCCATTCATGCACACCGTCATGCAAAAGACGTGAAACATCGGAAGTACTGCGACCATACGATCTTCAGGCACCAGCTCAAACAACATCCCCATCGCTTCCGCATTTGAAGCCATATTGCGGTGGGAGAGCATCGCTCCTTTTGGCTGGCCAGTCGTACCTGATGTGTACAGGATTACAGCGAGGTCATCTTCGTTTCGTTCCGGCTCCGCATACCCTGCCTCTGACTCTTGCCCTTCCTGTACAAGCTGATCGATCGTTATTTCATTTTCAATGGATTCCGTGTAGATGAGAAGCTGCAAATCTTTTATTTGATCCTTCATAGGGGTTAGTACCGGCTTCAGTGCGGATAAGGCAATAGCTGCCTTTGCTTTACTGTTCGATAGAATGAAGCTAATTTCGCGCGCCGTATAGATGGGATTCATAGGAACAACAACAGCTCCTACACGAAGTATCGCATAGTAAGCGCTAACAAAATGCGGCCGATTATCCATGAGCAGGGCGACAGCATCCCCTTTTCCAATCCCGTGCCGGGCAAGTCCTGCTGCGAGATGTTCGACCTGCTGATTGAATTGTGCATATGTCGTCGTTTCTCCCATATAGATGAAGGCTGGACGCTCTGCAAACTGTTTCGCGCTCTGCATGAGGCTTTCATTCAAATGATACATCACACATCTACCCCCCTTTTCAGAAAATTTTAACATCTGAAACCAAGCCTATAAAGTAATACTTTTAGGAAACACGGGAGATTGGCGGTGCTGATTGACTGACTTGTTCATTGCGTTTCACAAAGAGCAGGAAAAGCACCCCGCAAATGATAAAGAGCAACCCATTAACAATCATGGCGTTGCCAAAACCTGTGCCAATATCTTTGGCTGACTGAACGATAGAGCCCGTTACCAACGGTGAGATGATCCCTGCCAATGTAACCAGGCTGGACAGCACCCCTACCATAAGTCCCGTGCGTTCCGGCATCAAGCTGCTGACAATGACAGAGGCAGCTGTACCAACAGAAAAAGCAAACCCTTTTCCTAGGCACAGAAAGATTAAAACAAGTACCGTAGATTGGACAAGAGTAACACTGTAAAAGCACAGACCCCCTAAAATAATCGAAACACCGCCAACCAGAACGTATGATTTGCGATAGCTGCGATGCTTTTTAAAGAAATGATCACCAATCGAAGAAATCAGTATAGTCATTAGTCCGGCTAATAGTCCCGTGCCAGCAATCGCATAGGCCATTTCCTGATTCGTAAACTGGAAGACCTTGACGAGATAAACAGGCTCCCATACGGTTGCAAAGGTCGTGCCCCATATTTGGGCGAAATAGATTAAAAAACAGAATAGAAACGTGGATGAGAGCAAGACGCCGGATATATCCGACCATTTCGCTTTTGGCAAGGTAGGAGTTGCTACTGTTGGAGGAGCTACGCTGACAAGTGTTTTTTCTTTTCCAATCCACAGCCAGACCAAGAGCCATATCAGACTGAGTGCGCCCATAAACGCCCAGGAAAATCGCCATCCATAGCTATCGATCAGCGCGACAATCATCGGTGCGGAAGCAACCGCACCGACGAAAGCACCGAAGTTTACGGTAGAATAAACCAGTCCGCGCTTTTCTTCAGGAAACCATTTGTTCAAATGGCTAACAACCGTGGCCCAAAATGGACCTTCCCCTATTCCAAGCAATACCCGTGCTACGACAAGCATCGGCAAACCCGCGATCGCATAAGCGCCGAATTGGATGATTGTCCAGGACAGTGCCATAATCGCCAGCATTTTTTTCGTCCCGATGCGATCCGACAATGCCGCGCCTACAATCCCGGCAATGGAGAAAAACCAGAAAAAGCTGCTCCCAACAAGTCCCCATTCTTTCTCGTTCAATGAAAATTCAGACATAATCGGTACAGCAGAATATCCCGCAATTGTTTTATCCGCATAATTGATCATGTAGAGCACAAACAACATAATCATGGTGATTCTGGCCATCATGTGAATCACTCCATTATTTTGAAAGTCTCACGCGCCCAATTCCATCCGTGATCTCAATCACTGTGCCATATGATTCACTCAACGTTTTGAGCCCCTCTAAGATTGAGGTATCCCCGCTTAATTTCGGCCATCCCATACGATGTACAGGCAGATCAAAACCTAATTCAATCGGATGCAGCTCCAGTTCGAGCAGTTCACCGTCTTGCATTTTCCACAAGGGAATAACCGACTCCCACACCTCTTTGTGCACACAGAGTCCACGTGTGTAGTTGGCACTCATCGCTTCCAACGCATCTGCCACATTATGGGTGTGGTCTAAACCATAGTGCTCGTAGAAATCAGCGGGCTGACTCGTAATGGCTTCTGTCTGAAAAATAAAATCTCCCAAGCTGTAAAAGATCGGCCGATTGTTATAAATTTCAATTCCCCGCAATAAATGGGGGCCATGTCCCACCACTGCGTGTGCGCCCGCATCGATGCACGCTTTTGCAAATACAGGCAAGAAATCAGCCGCAACCTCTTTCGCATCCCCCTTCATCTCATGAGCGTGAATACTCACGATGACGTAATCAGCCCGCCTGTTTGCCTGCTCAATCGTTTTGACGATTCGGTTCAGATCGCGCGGATGCGGGTGGGTAGTCGTCCCTTCTTCGTCGCTTACCATGAAGCGTGCATTTCCGAAGAGAAAGATCTCCTTGCCCGGATCGTTCATGAAGCCTTCCTCAATGAGAAGCTTGTTGAAGGCGTTAATTTCCGTCGACTCCGCAATGGCTTGCAAATCAGCGAGCTTTTTTTGCGTAATGTGGTGGGTCATCACATAGCGCATCGGATTGATCCCTGGTCTGCCGATACAATCCGAACGCTGATCTCCGGCCGCCCACCATGGATGAAAAGTCGACGTCGCTGCGATCAAGGCTACCCTGGCTCCTTCGCATTCGAGATAACGCGGCGCTCCCGCTTCAGCGAGATTTTTGCCTGCGCCAGCATGGACGAAGCCATACTCATTGAGATATCGTTCGGTTGCTTCTAGTCCCCCATACAAATAATCAAGCGTATGGTTATTCGCCCTGCCAATCATGTTAAAGCCGTAATCTTTCATGACTTGCAAAACGGAGGGTGGTGACATCGCCCACGTGCCTCCGCTTTGCGCGCTGGGATAGCCCTCATTATCGTGTATGGTCGTCTCCAGATTCGCAATGCGTACGTCCGCACGGTGCAGCAAGCTGGATATCTCTTCAAAAGCTTGGTCCCTGTATGGAAGATTGCGTGTAATGAAGCTGTCGCCAGTCGCTGTAAACCAAATCGGCTTGGTCATTGGCAGGATTCCCCTTTCCCTTTTCTCCTTTTTTCTGCTTTCAAAAGATCGAGAAGTCTTCCTCTTCCTCTCCGACAAACGAATATAGCTTCGAACTAATTTCATCATAGTGCTGCAATCGTTTCTGGACATTCTCCGCGTCGTGGAGCATGACGCCTTTGATCAAGACATTTAGCATGGAGAATAATGTGGGCATACCGCTAGTGGCTACGGGTTGGGGTGTGGTAATTTTCAGAAGATGATCTGCGACTTGGCTGATAGGGGAGAACTCGCCTTCCGTAATCGCCAAGACCTTCGCTCCCAGCTCTTTTGCTGAATGGACCATTGCAACCGTCTCGCTAGGATGACGAGGAAATGAAATCGCTATGACCAGCCACTCTTGATCCCGTTCGGTGAGAAAATAATCAGCGTTATCAACGGCTCCCGTATACAGATGTGTGTTTCCTTTGATCGCATTCAACACCGAGAACAGCCATTTTGCAGGAATATGGCACCAACGAAACCCTACCACTACGATTCGGTTTGCCTGCACGATGCTTTTGACCACCTCTTGGAGCAAGCTGTAGTCAATTTGCTCCAAGCCTTGCTGGAGATACGCAATATCACTCTCCATCACTTGATGGGCGTAATTGCTCAGATCGAGCGTAACCTCCGTGTCTCGATATTTCTGGATCGGCCCCTTCCTTTGGTCTCCTATCAAAAGAGACTTCTTGATTTCTTCCTGAAGCTCTGTGTATCCGGAGTAACCCAATGCGTAACAAAAACGAATGACGGTCGCTTCACTGGTATTCGTAAACTCCGCAATTTTTTTGGCGGTATGGATCGCAAGTAAGCTTGGCTTTTCTATCGCGATCTTACAGATGATTTTTTGGCTTGCTGTCAGCTTTCCATACTGCTTCCGAATCCGTTCTTTTACGAGTTGTGCCATGCCTGAAGCTCCTTTATCATGCGGATTTGTTTTAATTTTGAGAATAGTATATCTCTTGCGATAAATCACTTCAATACTTCTTGATAAATGTAGTTTTTACTTCATTTTGGTGTATGGCAATCTGTAAAAAGGGACCTCCACAGTTGGAAGGCCCCTTTTCTTCTCTTTTTTATTCTGTACGAAGACATTCATTTGGAATCCAGCCGCATTCACCAGTGCTCTCTAATTCGCACCAGCTCCATCCATTCAACTCATGCATAAAGACTACGCGATCACCAGCGTCCACATTTAGCTCTTTTGCCGTATAAGCAGTGGTCAAAATCCCGATCTCCCCATCTTTTTCAATGATTTGCTCAGGTACCAGATTAATCTGCTATATCAACGATCGAGCCTAGCAACCTCTCCACATGATCCGTATGTCGGGAACAAATTGTGTTCACATAACTGTTGTTATGCGTAAATTTCATTGCGACGCTTATATACATCTACACATCTGTGGGTATAGTTCAACCCGTTATCATATAATGCGTCCATGAAGGCCATATATGAAAAAGCCGCTTAACTAAACAAGTGGCTTTGTGTTCTAAGTAAAAAAAGTTTTAGACTGGAGTTATTGATCCAACGCAGTTCTTAGATAAAAAATCTCTACCTTAAGATATTTAAGTTTACTTCCCCCAATAAATGAATCAGCGGTGACCTAAGACCAGAAAATAAAGTCTTAGACTCACCGCTGCTTTCTTATGCTATCGAACGCGTTAGCTCAACTCACAATATCTAGTTGGACGGATTTTAGAAGCGTGTTTTGTCCTGCTGCTAGCCTCCAAACTTTCATTTCCTTGACCATTACGTAGATAGCAATGCTTTCTTGCCCTCCGCCAATTCGTTTACCATCGGAAGTTGTTGAATATTGACGGACATGAACAACAGCTACATTGGAATTAATGAACGAGATGCTGTCAACAGTATATTTGCTATAAGAATTAAGTAAAGGACCTGTCAAGACGATTTTGTGCACTTTATTTATTTCATCCCAACCCGACAACTTTTCACCCATTACATTCACCCAAGTGGCGTTTTGTGTGAAATGGCTGTCTAACGCATCTGCATCATGCCGATTAAACGCTGCCTCCATTTCATTAACTACATGTTTGATAAGCTCGCGATCATGCTCCAATGGTTCCTCTTCTTTGTATACCATAGAAATTCCTCCCTTTATTGCTTACTTCATTGTTAAATCTGATACTATAACATAATATCAATAATATCTAATACATAAATTTCATGAGTATCATGCTAAATCGTATATAAATGGAGGTAATCATGGATACTTCACATTTACATTACTTTCGTACTATCGCTAGAATTCAACATATGACCAAAGCAGCCGAAGAACTGCAAATTGCTCAACCCGCATTAAGCAAAATAATCGCTCGACTTGAGGATGATCTTGGTGTTCCCCTCTTTGACCGACAGGGGAGAAATATTAGATTAAACACGTTTGGTAAAACGTTCCTTCGAAAGGTAGAAATTGCTTTAAACGCATTGGAAGATGGAAGGAAAGAAATTGAAGAACTTTCTGGGTTGTATTCGGGCAGTGTTCACTTAGCGGTTACGAGCGTCGAGCTCCTGTCTAGGCCACTTGCTGACTTTCTATCCCAATACCCGAATACCGATTTCCGAATAACCCAAGTTTCTATGATGGAACTGGAGCCTCTTCTTCTGAGTGGAGAAGTGGACATATGTCTCACAGCGTTACCTACGCAAAATGCTGGAGTGTGCTCCTCCCATGTCTTGGAGGAAGAAGTATACCTTGCTGTTTCTCCTAACCATCGATTCTCAGACCGACAGAGCATTTCTTTGGCAGAAGCTGCTACTGAAGCTTTCATTGGTTACAATGAGGGGCAATTTTATCAACCACTGAACGATATCTTTTTTGGAGAGGCTGGAATTCATCCTAAATATATATGCAGGGTAAATGAGCCTTCTGCTATTGCGAGTCTTGTCCGGGCCGGCGTTGGTGTCGCTCTTGTAGGTGAGTGCGGACGAAGCTCTGACTCTCCACTCACTTTATTAAAGATTCATGACCACAGTATGAAACGTAATTATAAGTTCATTTGGCTTGAATCACGATATTTATCTGTAGCAGCTAGAAAATTCTTGGAGTTCGTAACGGAATTTTTCTGTAGGACAAATTAGTCATTCTCTATCTGTGAATCGACGAGATAATCTGATCCCGGCAATGACCAATGTCCGTCTAATTTGGCAGGCTCATCCGACTATCCTAGCATCAAATTGGTTATATGTACCTTGCCTTTCATTAGATTCCACCTCACGCTGTTCACCCTTGAGACGACGCCCATGCTAGGCGCACCCAAAAAAGCCGATATTGCTGCGAGAGCAAATCGGCTGTCGTCATTTATTGGCGGGACACCTTGACGAGCTCCCCAGTCGAAGCATCGATAAAGCTATAGCCATTCTTCCATTTGCGCTGATAGACCAACTGCGGTTCGGGAGCTCTTTGACCATCATACTGCTCCCACACGTAGACCAGTTCCATGTCAATTTCTTGTTGGATCGTTTCTTTTGCTTCTGCTGCACTTACAATCTTCTTGGAATCTGGAAGGGTAATGCCCGGGTTGAGAGGGTGGAGGTTTAACTTTGTAATTGTCCCCGTTGCCTTGTCTACCCTCACCATATAAGACTCGTCAGATACTTCGATCCCGTTGCGTTTTCCGAGGAAAGTGAATGAATACTCTTCATCCTCTTCCTTATCCAGCTTGTTCTTGTCTACCCACTCCGGAATATCTGCTTCAGGAGTCTCTATGATAAGCGATAGCTCCGTTAACGCCGGGTCAAGATAAGGTACGAGTGCTGCGATCGCTTTTTTCTTCGCTTCCTCTACACTGATTTTCTGCTCTGTTTTTCGTTCGTCTGGCAAATTCAGATTGAAGTCGATGAGCCGATCACTCTGTTCATCTGTCGTGAGGCTCACCAGCTCAAATGCAGGCGTACCTTTATTTGAATCGTTCATCCAACGATAGGATTCGATTGTCTGAAGTCCTTCTAAAAGATTGTCCTTGTGATCATCATATTCAAAGGTCACACCAGACACATCAATACCAAATTGTGTTTTCAGCCATTTCTCTCCTTGTTCGCGGGAAGCTATTTTGATGCTTTTCCCTTCTCCTTTTACACGAACACCCTCCCCTGCCAGTTCGGCTTCTTCCCCTATGACTTTGCCGGTTAGAGCATCGATCCAACCAATGGTATTCAGTTGATAAATAAGCATCGGTTTCTTATCCGCCGGTTTTCCATTTTGAGCATAGGAAATCGGCTGATCCGATACGTATACCAGCTCCATTTTAAGCTTGTCCTTATAGATTTTGCTAGCTTCCTCAAGTGTTATCGCTTTTTTCGGATCAGGCCAGTTCACTTTGCTAGGATCGATGAAATCATACGCTTCATAGCGAATAATATGGCCAGCATGATCAACGGATACTGAGATAGAGTTGTTGGACAGAGGAAGGTCATTGATGAGAGAGTGGTATTTCACGGTAGAGCGAGCCCATTCCAGCTTGTTGCCTTTCCCGTCACCTGATCCTGCTTTTCCTCTGCCGAGTTTTTGTGCGGCTTTCAGCTGTTTTGCTTCCGTACCGAATAAGTCCTCGATAAAAGTTGCAGCCTTGTCTCTGGCAAGCTTTTCTTCCGGATAATCGGCTGAAGCCCATGCTGGATTTTGGATATCCATGAAAAGCAGTCGGCCTGTATGCGCATCCAGCTCAAGGCTGACGGAAGAGTATGCGTCATACTCTTCTTTTTTATCTGTTTTTGGCATGTTGCTGAAGTGCAATCTCCAGATCGGTGACGGATAACGGCGAAAGCTGTCTTCCTCATAATGTTTATCAATTAGCCGATACCCTTTCAACTCCGGAATCGCCTCAAATAGCTTGTCCAGAGAATTCTGAACATCTTGGGAATAATCATTCTTTTGAGACTCTGCCTTTTTCACATCGGTTGCTGCTTGTACCGTTGGTTGATGAGTAGTCCATGCAGGTGCAGAGGCAAGTAAGCACGCCGCTATAACCGTCATCATGGATGGATTTAGTTTCATTGGGCACCTCCAAATAGTGTTCAGATTTGCGGATAAGTTCGGTTTGACCTTACCAATGGTAAGACGGAGGGGCAATTATTTGTGTCACATATTATTCCAATATTTTAAAATAATCCCATACCTCTAGAGTTATGCGTAATTTTCGTTCTTGAGAAATTATCCCCCCTCAAGACTATGCCCGTTCTGCCTGACCCAGATTGCTATCAATTGTTTAGGTCTAAAAAAAATCAGCCCGATTTAAAGAAACCGAGCTGATTTACTCTTTAGGATATCCTGAAGAGCTCGCGTACCTTCCCTTCCGTTTTCTCAGTTGGCAGAGAGGAAGGCTTATCCTGTAGTGCTCCCCTCAGACACCGTCAACTGGAGGGGGTTTTGCCGTTTCTTCAAACCGATGCATTCGTTTGTAGAACGTACTTCTGGGGATTCCCAGAAGTTTTGCCGCTTTCGACACATTCCCGTTCGTCTTTTGCAGCGCCTCGACCATTTGCTGCTGCAATATCTTATCGCGAAACGAAAGCGAAGCCCGGTGTTCCTCCATCCTCTGTTCAGAAAAGCTAAGACTGGAAGAGACGCTTTTGCTCAGCTCTGCGTTTTGATAAAGCAAGGAATGCAGAAGATGCAAGAGGTCGTCGCATCTGTTCATAGAAAGAATCCGCAATTTATCCAGCACATTCATAAGCTCGCGAATGTTTCCTGGCCAGGTGTAATCCATCAGCGCAGCAAAGAATTCTGGAGGGAAAACAGCATCCCAGTCATGCTTTTCGCAGTAATGCTGAACGAGGTGCGGGATGTCTTCTGCCCTCTGCTTGAGTACCGGAACATGCACGGGATATACGTACAGACGATAAAAAAGGTCTTCTCGGAACTTACCTTCTTTGACCAGTCGATGGATATTGCGGTGCGTGGCTGCAATCACGCGAAAATCGACGGGTATCTCTTGGCTGCCGCCCAGCGGAGTAATTTTACGTTCCTGCAAGACACGGAGCAGTGCCACCTGCATGGAGTGCGGGATTTCCCCAATTTCGTCCAAGAAAATAGTTCCTTGGTGAGCAAGTTGGAATTTCCCCTTCGCTCCGGTTCGCTTCGCCCCGCTGAACGCCCCTTCCACATAACCGAATAGTTCGCTCTCTAGCAGCTCTCTCGGGATCGCGCCGCAGTTCACCGCAACGTACGGCCCGCTTGCCCGCTTGCTGTTCTCATGAATCGAACGGGCGATCACTTCTTTTCCGGTGCCAGTCTCGCCCAGGATAAAGACATTGATGTCCGCGGAAGCTACCCGCTCAAGCTCTTCCAGCGTCTTTCGAAATACACTGCTTGTGCCAGCCTCGCCGAGGAACCGAAACGGCTTGGCGGAACCCTTGTCCTGATAGACGGTCTGCCTTACCCGTTGCTCCTCTGCATTCAGAAGATAGATACATTTGCCGATGAAACCACCGTGCTCGGCAGAGTAAATCGGCACTTCCATCCGATTTCGGTACCCGCGTATGTATATTTCTTCTGCACGCATTTCGCGCCAGTTCGGAATGTTCTGACGAATAGACCTGCTCGCCGCAACAACGTTTTGACGTGGAGTGCAAATGATGAGCGGCTGTTCCTTTTCCAGTACTTCCATCGAACCCTGAATCAATTCCATCTCGTCGCGATGAGAGCGGATCTTCACTTCTTTCTCCAGCGTGTAGGCGGCCTGGGTGACAATCCCCAGCATGTATGGATGCGCCCGATCGACCGGGCACGAAACGTCGAGGATACCCAGGACCTCCCCGTCATCGCTGCGTATTGGAGCGGCAGCACAGCTCCAACCATGGGAAGCTATGGAATAGTGCTCCGAGCCGGTTACCATAATCGGCTGCCCCAGCGACAACGCCGTCCCAATCGCATTTGTTCCCATCTCGGCTTCCGTCCAGCGCACGCCCTCTACGAATCGTATTTTTTCAGCTACCTTCCGGACATTTTTGCTTCCCTTCATCCAGAGCACGTAGCCTTCCGGATCGATTAAAAGCGCGATCATTCCCATCTCGCTTGCGATTCGATCCATTTTTTCGAGAAAAGGGGCAGCGACGTCCATAAGCAAAGCATTCTTTTGCTGTTGGTTCCGGAGAGATTCCCCGCTCAGAATGTGCCTTCCCCGATCCAAGTACGGGCTGACTTGGGCGTTCCGGGAGCGATACCAGGATTCGATGATGGATTGGTGAATCCGTGAAGAATCCAGTACGCCTTCCTGAACGAACCGCTTCCACATCTGCGAACTTAATGCGAATTCAAACAAGATACATTCCCTCCCTCAGTAACTCGCCTGAAGTAACTCCTGCCAGAATGTATGCGAGGTCGTCTCTCTTTGTCTAAATTCTAATCAATAATGGCAGCGTTTACAATGGCCGCAAAGCAAAATTCCCCCTGGGTTCCAGGGGGCTTTTGATTGGGCCGATGCTTCATGCGTGCACGGCGTGACCGATGGCAGATAGCAGAGCTTCGTGAACGGCTTCTGACAACGTCGGGTGGGCAGAAATGAACGTTTCCATCATATCCGCCGTCATTTCCCCGTGGATCATGACCGTTCCTTGCCCGATCAGCTCCGTCGCACGCGGACCTACGATGGACACACCCAGTATTTCGTTGTATTCCGGTTCCGTGATGACCTTCACCTTTCCGATCGCTTCACCGAGAATCATTGCCTTGCCATTAACGGAAAACGAGAATTCTCCGATTCGCACGTCTCCGTACCGCGATCTGGCTTGCTTCTCGGTGAGGCCGACACCAGCGATTTCCGGCGACGTGTAGATGCACCTCGGTACAGCCCGATAATTGGCTTTGGCGTCCAGACCGCACGCGTGCAAGGCTGCTACCGTTCCCTCATGAAAAGCGACATGGGCGAGCTGGATGCCCCCGACAACATCCCCGCATGCGTAAATATGTGGCACGTTCGTTTGCATATGCCCGTTTACGGAAATACCTTGCTTGCCGAATGCTACACCCGCCCGATCAAGTTGCAGTTCAGCCGTCCGCGGCATCCTTCCGACGGCAACCAGCACGATCTCTGCTGCGACTTCCCCGCTACCATCCGGGCTCTTGAAACGAACGGTTTTCGTCTGCTGGTCGACCGATGTCAACGACGTGGAGGTCAAGATCTTCACCCCGGTTCGTTCCAGCTGATCTTGCAGAACACCCGCAATATCCGCATCTTCGCCGGGGAGAAGCTGATCCGCCATTTCAATCACTGTCACGTCGCACCCCATGCGACTGTAAATGCTAGCAAACTCGCATCCGATGACGCCTCCGCCGATGATCAGCAATGTCTCGGGAATCGCCGAAAGCGACATCGCGTGTCCGCTGTGGATGATCCAGCGGCCGTCAAACGGCGCAAACGGTAGCTCAATCGGCTCCGATCCCGCAGCGATGATGATTTTATCGGCTTCAACAATTTCTTCTCCCTGATCCTTCTCTACCGCTATTTGGCGTTGGCTGACAAAACGAGCCTTGCCCGCCAGCACCTTGATTTTGTTTTTTCTCATGAGAAATCCGATTCCCATGACGAGCTGCTGCACGATGTTGTTTTTGTAGCTCAGCACTCCCGGCCAGTCAATCGATACTTCCTGTTCGGGCACGCGAATGCCGAAACGGCTGGCATGCTTTATTTTCTCCGCCATCTCGGCGGACTCCAGGAGTGATTTGGTTGGCATACATCCTTCGTTCAAACAGGTCCCACCCAACACCCGCTGCTCGATTAGGATGACCTGTTTGCCCTTTTGGGCGGCGGCAATCGCCGCAACGTAGCCGGCAGGTCCCCCTCCGATCACTGCAATCGTACTCATCCCATCACGTCCTTCACAAGAGCATCCGGTACGGCTCTTCCAGGTATTTTCTCAGCGTGTACAAATATTCGGCTGCCGGTGCTCCGTCCAGTACACGATGATCGAACGTCAGGCTGAGCGGGAGAATGCTCCGCCGCTGTACTTCCTCACCGATGAAGACAGGCGTTTCCTGCACGGCCCCTACGCCGAGAATGCCTGCCTCCGGCGGATTCAGCACCGGCGTAAAGAAATCAATTCCGTATGCCCCAAGGTTCGTGATGGAGAAGGTAGACCCTTGCACCTCTTCCATGCCGAGCGTCCCTTCCCGCGCCTGTGCAGCCAGTGTTTTGATCCGCCGGGAGAGTTCCAGCACCGATGTTGATTCCGCGTACCGAACGACCGGAACAACCAGCCCTTGTTCGAGCGCGACGGCTATTCCCAGGTGGACGTGCCCGTACCGATGAATCCGGTCATCGATATAGGCGCTGTTTACTTGCTTGTGCCTTTGGAGAGCGAGAACCGTCGCCCTCGCAATGAGATCGGTTAGGGTCAGCTTCATGTCGTGCTCTTTTTGAGTGACTTCGTTCATTTTCTTTTGCAAAGCGATCAAGTCCGTGACATCGGCCCGTGTGGTGATCGTAAGCTGGGCGCTTTCCTGCAAACTGGCCATCATCCGGGAAGCGATCACTTTCCGCATGCCCGTGACAGGCAATTGCTCCATCGTTTCCTCCACGGCAACGGCAGGTGGCCGGTCATCCTCTGCTGCTACAGCCTGCTTCGCCTCCCGGTCAGCGATCGCCTTTTCTACGTCTTCCTTTGTGATCCTGCCCACCGGTCCCGTGCCGATGAGAGATTCCATGGGGAGGCCGGCCGCCTCGGCCAACTTGCGTGCGACCGGGGAAATTTTCACTTCTTTCGCACTCGCCGGACTTGCCGCTATCGTGGCCGACTTCGTCGAAGCCACGGGCTCCTCCGGCTTTTTCTCGGGAGCAGCCGTCTCGAACGTCGCCGTTGCAGCCGTTTCCTCCGCGATTTGCTCGTTTGGATGACCAATATATCCAATGACCGTTCCAGGCGGCACACCCTCCCATTCCGAAACAACGATTTTTAACAAAACGCCGTTCGCCGGTGCTTCCAGATCCGCCTCGATTTTTTCCGAGCTGATGCTAGCGATCACTTCTCCTTTGGATACCAGATCTCCGACTTGTTTGTTCCAATGGGAAACCGTTCCTTCTTTCATCGCCATTCCCATCTTCGGCATGAGCACCTCGACTGCCATCGGTTTTCCCTCCGTTTTCTTCTATCTTTCTGAATCAGACGCTCAACAGCGATTTATCGCCAAGCAGTTCGGATACCACTTGAATCACCATTTGCGGCGTCGGTAAATACAGGTCCTCCAGTACAGGCGAGAACGGAACCGGGGTATGCGGTGCCGTAATCCGCTTGATTGGCGCATCCAGACTGTCGAAGCCTTTATCCGCGACCAAGGCCGCGATGTCGGTCGCAATGCTGCAGCGTGGATTCGCCTCGTCGATGACAATCAGCCGATTCGTCTTTTGAACGGACCCCAAGATCGCATCCTCATCGAGCGGCGACAGGCTGCGCGGATCGACGACCTCCGTTTCAATTCCTTTCCTGGCGAGCTGCTCCGCTGCCTCCAAGGCTGTATGCACTTGTTTACCGACCGCGACGATCGTCAAATCCGAACCTGCACGCTTGATGTCCGCCTTGCCGATCGGAATAGTGTAATAACCGTCTGGCACCTCCCCTGTCATGTTGTATAGCGTCTTGTCCTCAAAAAAGATTACGGGGTCATTGTCCTCGATGGATGCCAGCAGCAGCCCTTTCGCGTCAGCAGGTGTGGACGGAACCACCACTTTGATGCCCGGAATGGCCGTGAATAGCGCATAAAGGCTTTGCGAATGCTGCGCCGCCGCCCGGAATCCGGCGCCGTGTGTCGTGCGGATTGTAACCGGCACCTGTGCTTTGCCCCCAAACATGTACCGGAACTTGGCCCCCTGGTTTAACACCTGATCCAGGCAGCTCCCGATGAAATCGTTGAACATCAATTCCGCAATCGGGCGAAGACCAGTGGCCGCAGCAGCCATCGCCGCCCCGATATAGCCCGCTTCGGTAATCGGGGTATCCAGCACCCGCCCTCGGCCGAACTCCTGAACGAGGCCTTTCGTTACCCCGAGAACGCCTCCCCATGCCTCTTCATCCTGCAAATGGTCGACCTGTGCCCCGCCAGCTACGTCCTCGCCCATCAAAATCACGTTTTCATCTCTGCGCATCGCGAGTTTCATCGCCTCGTTGATTGCCTGCGACATGGTCATTTTTTTTGTCATGTTCCCTTCCCCCTTTGCTATCGTTTTTTCAGTACGATACGTATACGTCTGTCAGCAGCTCGGACGGCTCCGGGTACGGACTATTTTCCGAAAACGCGACTGCTTCCTCGACCGCCTTGTCAACCGCAGCTTCGATTTCATCCAGCTCATTTTCAGTAAACAGCTTTCCAGAGAGCAGATCGTTCCGGAATTTCCTAATGGCGTCTATTTCCGACAGATGCGCCTTCTTCTCTTCTTCTTTTTTGTATTTCTGAGCGTCGCCCTCAAAGTGGCCGTAGTTGCGGTACGTCACGCACTCGATCAGAGTCGGCCCCTCTCCCCGACGGGCACGCTCGATCGCTTCCTGTGCAGCCTGATAAACGGCAAGCACATCCTTGCCATCCACTCGGATGCCAGGAATGTTGTAGGCGATCGCACGGTCCGCAATGGTTTTGCAGCTGGAGGCGTACGAGAACGGCGTGGCTTCCCCATATCCGTTGTTCTCAGCTACAAACACGGCTGGCAGCTTCCAAATGGCTGCCAGGTTGATCCCCTCATGGAACGTACCCTGGTTGTTCGCTCCGTCTCCAAAGAAACATACACTTACAGCGCCTGTCTGCTTGTACTTGGCTGTCAAAGCGGCTCCGCAAGCAAGCGGATAGCCTCCCCCGACAATGCCGTTTGCCCCGAGCATTCCTTTGTCCAAATCCGCAATGTGCATGGAGCCTCCCTTCCCTTTGCAAAGTCCCGTGGCTCTGCCGTAAATTTCCGCCATCATTCCATTCAGATCGCACCCCTTTGCGATGCAGTGTCCGTGCCCGCGATGCGTGCTGGTAATGGTGTCGCTGTCGTCCAGGTGCGCGCAAAGCCCGACCGCGATGGCCTCCTCCCCCGCGTATAAATGAACGAAACCGGGGATTTTCCCTTGGCCGAACAGGTCGTGCACCTTGTCCTCGAACTTCCGGATCTCCAGCATTTTTTGGTACATCCAAGCGGCCTTTTCGCGGGACAACGGAATCCCTTTGACTTGCTGATCCACTTTCGTCATTTACGTGTCTCCTCCTCGAACATGTTTTATTGAGGTCTAGCCTTTGACACAATGGATATCGCAAAAAGTATGCCAACCTCCGAAGCAGGTCACATTGCCGTTTTTTGTAACCGCTTTACTTTTTGCGGGGAACAAAAGTGGACACCTGTCTCGTTTTGTCTCCTTTTGTCTCCTTTTGTACACTGGCTCACCGCGTACCTTTGGACGGATAAAGGCTACGGCGAGGGATGAATTTTTGAAAATGGGTATGTATGCGAATAAAATAAGGAAGCCTCCGGTAACCTGTCGCAAGCAAGTTTACCGGAGGCTTCTCTGTAGCAGGGTGTTCTCCTTACATCTCTACCTTCCGCTTCCTTCTCAATACATGACGTTCCTTCGCTTTTTCATACTGTATGCGCTCTTCTTCTGTATCAGGAATGACACCAGGTACGCTCGTCGGCTTTCCTTGATCGTCGAGGGCGATCATCGTGAGATACGCGCGTGCTGTCATGCGTTTTTCCCCCGTCAACAAGTTCTCCGACTCCACTCTCACGAATACTTCCATCGATGTCTTATGAGTCCAGGTGACATATGCCTCTAGGTTAATCGCTTCCCCTGTCTTGATTGGCGCAAGAAAATCGAAGGAGTCGCTGGACGCAGTGACAACAGGCTTACGGCAATGTCGCATAGCTGCGATGCAGGCGATCTTGTCTACATACGCCATGACTTTCCCGCCGAAAATGGTATGGTGATGATTGGTATCCGGTGGCAAGACGAGATCAGTCAAAAAGGTTCTCGATTGTTGGATCGGTCGCGCTTCTGTCATCATTTGTGTGGCTCCTCTCATCGTGTGCACCTTCCTTACTGGGCTGTCAAACGACTCCGAATCGCCTTCGTTGCCGCAACCATGTTTCGTAATGACTGAACGGTTTCTTCTCTTCCTCTCGTCTTCAGCCCGCAATCCGGGTTGATCCAAAATTGATCCGGTGGAAGTACTTGTACACCTCGTGCTACCATATCTTCCATTTCTGAGACAGCAGGAACGCGAGGGCTATGGATATCGTATACGCCGAGCCCGATGCCTTTGTCATACGTACCTGTTTCGAACACAGACACGAGCTCTCCGTGACTGCGTGAAGTTTCAATCGAAATCACATCGGCATCGAGTTCGCTGATGACATCCATGAAATCATGGAATTCGCAATAGCACATATGCGTATGAATCTGGGTGCTCGGCGCAACGGTGGAGGTCGCTAGACGAAACGCTCTGACTGCCCATTCGAGATAAGCGGCCTGCTCTTCTTTTTTGAGCGGAAGCCCTTCGCGCAGTGCTGGTTCATCGACTTGAATCATGAGAATCCCCGCTTCTTCCAAGGCTTCTACTTCTTTTCGCAATGCCAAGGCGATTTGTTCGCACACTTCTTGCCTCGAGATATCGACTCGGGAAAACGACCAATTCAGAATGGTTGCTGGACCCGTTAACATGCCCTTCATTGGTTGGGCGGTCAATGATTTTGCATACACACTTTCCTTGACCGTCATCGGTGCCACAAACTCCACATCTCCGTAAATAATAGGTGGCTTCACGCAGCGCGAGCCATACGACTGCACCCAGCCGTTTTTCGTGAACAAAAAGCCATCGAGCTTTTCGCCAAAATATTCAACCATATCTGTTCGCTCAAACTCGCCATGGACGAGGACATCCAGACCGAGCTCTTCTTGTATCTCGATCCATTCCTTGATTTGCGCCTGAATGAAAGCATCGTATTGCTCCACTGTCCAGTTCCCTTTTTTAAACTGTTGTCGGGCTTGGCGAACCTCTGCCGTCTGCGGGAAGCTTCCGATTGTGGTAGTTGGCAACAGTGGCAACTTCCACGTATTTTGTTGAATCTCTCGACGTTCGAGATAAGGAACACTTCTTTCAGATTTTGCAGCAGCGATTTGACGTAAAGCATTCTTCACTTCTTGACGATTCCTCGCTGGAGATAGTGCCAGCTTGAGTAAATCCGCTTCATTTTGGGCGATCTCTTTCGAAATGACATACTTACCATATCGGAATCCTTGGACTAAGAGCTGTACTTCCTCCAACTTTTCGTCGGAAAACGCCAATGCAGGCATGACTTCCTCTGGCAAGTCGATCTCTGCTTCAACCGTTACAGGTACGTGCAACAAACTGCTGGACGGCTGCAGCCACAGCTTTTCGAGTGGAACGATCTCGGAAATTTCTTTGACCAGCTCCCATTTCTCCTCAATGGACGCACGCCATATGTTTCGACCGTCGATGATTCCCGCTGCGAGAATCTTATCTGCTGAAAACCCGTGTCTTTTCAGATTGGCCAGATTGCGCTTCTCTCCGTGTACAAAATCAAGACCGATTCCCTTTACCGGTAAGGAAACCAGCTCCTCGTACCAATCCACCGCTTCAAAATAGGTTTGCAGCATGCACTGTAGATGCGGTAGCGCTTGACCGATTTGCGCATAGATACGTTTGATGATGGCGCGATCATGTTCCGAGACATCCAGTACAAATGCAGGCTCATCGATTTGCACCCATTCCACGCCGTGCAGCTCCAACTCCCGGAGAACTTCTATGTAGAGCGGAACAAGTTGATCCACGATGTTCTCAAATTCGTTTTTCTCATATCCTTTGGACAATTTGACAAACGTATATGGGCCTACCATAACAGGCTTACCAATGATGCCGAACTTTTCTTTGGCCTCCAAGTATGCCTGGAGAGGCTTGTTCTCGGTTATGGCTGGTTGTCGTTCACCGAATTCCGGGACGATATAATGGTAGTTCGTGTTAAACCATTTCGTCATTTCGCCGGCGACAGCTTCCTTCGAACCCCGAGCCATGGCGAAGTATGTGGCTAATGATACCGGGCCCCCTTCGTACTCATAACGCTTGGGGACCATTCCAAACATCACAGCCATATCCAGCATGTGATCATAGTACGTAAAGTCACCCACTGGGATCAGCTCGACCCCTTTTTCCTGCTGACGCAACAGGTTTTGGTGACGGATTTGCTCCATTTGCTGGACCAGGCTTGCCTCATCGATGGTGCCAGCCCAAAATGCTTCCAATGCCTTTTTCCACTCGCGGTTCTTCCCGATCCGTGGATATCCCAAATTGCTGCTTTTCATGAGCTTCCTCTCCATTCTTCATCCGATCTTGACTTGAATCCGCCCAATAAAAAAAGGCATCTCCAACGATCAAAAAGAACGTTAGAAATGCCAAATAAGCACTGAGATCACAGCATCCTAACACCTCCCTATCTCCCGTAGGTTAAGCAGTGTCGTCGAAACAGGCAGGTCTCCTGACTTTGGGATCATCATCTGCACATGCCTTCCCAATCCGTTTGGATCAGTGGCTAATAAATGTGCCGACTCCCCTCATACAGTGGCGGGACCGTGTCGGATTCTCACCGACTTCCCTTTTCATCCTTGGTCGATCTTGATGACCAAAGAACCTGTTCCCACTCCTATGAAATTGTCATGGTTCTGTGAAGTGCCCCAATAAACGAGCAGGGCAGCATACTGTTCATACAGTAACACAGAATCCATTTTTTGTCATATTAAAATCTAAAATCATCGTCGGTCAACGGCTCTACGTTCAGTGTGCGGACATAGCCATTTCCTTTTTTCGAGAAGAAGTCATGCTGCTTCGTCTGCGTACGAATACCGTTCAGTACGATCGGGTTCACTTCTTCCTCTGGGAATAGCGGGTCCAGCCCCAGATTCATCAATGCCTTGTTCGCATTGTAGCGCACGTAGGCATGAACCTCGTCAGCCAATCCGATTTCCGTATACAACGTAGTCGTATAGGCCTCTTCATTTTCTTGCAGCTCATGCAAAAGGGCATATAGCTCCTCTTTTGCTGCGGTCTGCTCGACAACACTTAGACCCTGATAGACTTCTTGTGCGAGAACGCCGACATAGAGTCCATGGATACTCTCGTCGCGAACAATCAGGTCGATAATTTCCCCGCTGCTTGTCATCTTTCCTTGACCCGCCAAATAGAGCGGATAAAAGAAGCCGCTGTAAAACAGATAGCTTTCCAGGAAGACGGACGCTACCATCGCCATGTACAAGTCTTTCGGTTTCTCAATTTCTTGATAGCGCTTCGAGATGAGGGCCGCTTTCTTTTGCAGATGTGGATTGTTTTCTACCCACGAAAAAATACCGTCAATCTCTTCTGTCGATGCCAGCGTTGTAAAAATACTGCTGTACGATTTGGCATGGATTTGCTCCATCATACCCATGAAGGCGAGAACTGCTTTTCTTTGCAATCCATCGACATGCTCCATGATCTTCGGCATCCCTACTCCACCCTGAACCGTATCCAGCAAGGTAAGACCGCCCAATACTTTTTTATACGTATCCCGTTCGGTCTCACTAAGCTCCATCCAGGCCATCTTGTCATCTGACAGCGGAATCTCATCATCCGTCCAGAACTGCATGATGTTTTGATTCCAAAACGTCATCGTAAAATCGTCGTCCGGCCTGTTCCAATTGACTGCTTTCATATGGCGTTCCTCTTCTCTTTTTGCTTGATGCTTTTCCTTATATGAATCGAGTTCACTAAACTGCGCAGCTAATGCACTCTTCTACAGTTAAATGCTTCGTACGCGTATAGTAGAGTGACTTCAGACCTTTTTTCGCTGCGTAAATGTAATAGCGAGCCAGTTCTCTGGTTGAAATATTGCTGTTCACGTGCAGCACGGTCGAAATTCCTTGGTCAATGTGCTCTTGAATTTCGGCAATCAGATCAATCACTTTGAATTGATCGATTACATACGCCGATTTGTAGTAAAAATAGTTTTCCTGCGACAAGTATGGCATCGGGTAATACGTCGTAGAGTTGGCATACGTTCTCGTTTCGATATGCTCAACGATTGGCATCACGCTAGAAGTCGCATTCTGAATATAGGAAATGCTCTGTGTCGGTGCAATTGCCAAACGGTACGCATGGTAAACGCCATGCTTTTGCACCTTTTCCTGTAGTTTTGCCCAATCCTCTGGCGTCGGAATGTGCATCCCTTCGAAGAGACGCTTTGCTTTTTCTGTCCGCGGGCTGTAATCGTTCGTCACGTACTTGTTAAAATAAGTGCCCTTTGCATATTCCGATTGTTCAAAGCCCAAGAAGGTCTTTCCTGTTTCTTTGGCAATTTCCATGCTTTTTTCCAAGGAGTAGAAGTTCATCATCATGAAAAACGTACGAGCGAAATCCTTCGCTTCTTCACTCTCGTAAGCGATCTTGTTCTTTGCCAGATAACCGTTCAGGTTCATCGCACCGAGCCCTACTGAGTGCAGCTCGCGGTTTGCCTTTTGAACGCCTGGAGCGTTTTCTACACGCGTCATGTCACTCACGGCTGTAATGGCTTCGATTCCTTCATGGACGGATTCACGGATCATTTTGCGTTCCATCACGTTGACAATATTGAGTGATGCCAAATTGCAGCTAATATCGCGACGAATGATGTCCATCTCGCCGTAATTGGTAATCGTGGAAGTCTCCTGTAGCTGGAAGATTTCCGTACACAGGTTGGACATTTTCACCGAACCGAGATCTTTCAGTGCATGGTTGTTGTTCGCATTCGTTTTGTTCATGATGTACGGATAGCCCGATTCCATTTGGATCATCGCGATTTTGGTCAGCATCTCGCGTGCGCTCATCACGGTCTTTTTCTTGATGCGATCGTTTGCCAATAGCTCCTCGTACATCTCATCAAGGTCCATATCATCCAGATGCACGCCGTATTCTTTGTACACGGAGTATGGAGCAAACACAGTCAATGGCTTGTTTTCCTCAGCCAGCTTGTAGAAAACGTTTGGTACAATCAGGCCGATGGACAACGTTTTGATGCGTGCTTTTTCATCTGCATTGATCTTTTTGCAATCGAGAAACTCGTTGATATCCCAGCCGAAGATGTTGTAATACGCTGCACCTGAGCCCTTGCGTTGCCCCATTTGATCTGCGTAAGAAAACGCATCTTCCAGCAGCTTGAGAACTGGCATGACACCTTTTGCTGCGCCCTCGACGCCCTTGATCGGCTCTCCTCTTCCGCGAAGCTTGGACAGGTTCACAGCTACACCGCCACCAATTTTGGATAGCTGCATACACGTTCCCAAAATAAAGTTGATGGAGTTCAGTGAATCATCCATTTCGAGCAAGAAACAGGAGACCATTTCTCCACGGCGGCTTTTGCCTGCGTTCAGGAAGGTAGGTGTCGCCGGCTGCAAGCGTTGATCCATCATGGAAACCGTTAAACGCTTGGCGAGCTCAAAGTCACCTTGTCCAAGAGACAGTGCCACCACGGCCACCCGGTCTGGATACTGCTCTAGGTACATCGATTTATCGTTCGTTTTCAAAGCGTAATCCTTATAAAATTTGGAGATAGCCATGTACGAAGCAAATTGAAAATCAGCGTCATAGGCCAAGCGGAAAACTTCATCGACCTGTTCAACAGTGTATGTTTCATAGACGTTTTCATAGAAGTCATTCTCGATCAAATAGTCCATGCGTTCTTTGACACTGCCAAAAGTCATCGTATTGGACTGGACTTCTTCCATGAAGACCGCAACCGCTTCCCGATCCTTTTCCAGTTGATAAAATCCGTCGTTGCCACGCTGCATCAGTTCGTTGTTCAATTCAATATGCCGCAATTGCTGCCACCCCACTCGTAAATTGTTCCACATCCCGGCCGGTACCGGACAGTTCAAATTTTGAAATTACCGGAACGCCATATTGGCTAGCGATCGTATCCGCGCTTTTGGCAAAGCTGGCTCCCCAGTTGCGGTTGCCGCTAGCGGATACTCCGCGCAGATGGACATGATTTCGCTTCAGGAACGTCGCCACCTTCTCCGGCACTTGTCCGAATCCTGTCGTGTATGTGATCAAAATGAATGGCTCGTCCAACACCATATCTTGATCAATTTCCACATGTGGCAAATTAATTTTATTGACGAATCTTCGGACGTTTCCTGTTTTTGAATCGTAAGCGATTAGCATGTCCCTCATCCTATCCTACTATTTTTACTCTGTATGTATGTTGTTTAGCCAAAGTAAAAGCGCATCCGACGTTTACATGCCGAATGCGCGTGATGACCTCCATCTAGCAATTCGCCAATGCGAATTGAGCGCTCGAACACTTCCCTATCTCCCGTAGGTTAAACAGTGCAAGCGGTTAGGCAGGTCTCCTGGCTTTTGGATCATCGCTCCATTTACACCTTCCCGATCCTTCATGATCAGTGGCATTCTTTCGTAAATGGAACTCTCTCATTACAGTGGCGGGACCGCGTCGGATTCTCACCGACTTCCCTATTAAGTCTACCAAATCTGGCTGGTAAACACCTTACCGCATCAATATGTAGTTGGTAAAACTTACTTTACTTCAATATATCGTAGGAGTCAAGCTCAGTATGGGCTCTTTTCGAAAACTAACTATTCTCCTTTTTCGGCTATTGCCAATCTCTGGTTCCCGTTCATATAATAGATTTTGTGCGTGTTGGTTAGCCTTGGAGAGATTGGAGAATAGCCGTCATGAAAAGCACCGACGATCAACCTGTCGTCATTCCTCGTTCTTACAGTAAAATCATAACTTATCAAGAACGAGACTATCACATTTTCGTAAGTATACCTGCCGATCCCCCACCGGAATCAGGCTTTCCGGTCATATATTTGCTAGATGGCAACTCTGTTTTTGCAACCATGACCGAAGCGATACGGATACAATCACGTGGCCCTGAACGAACTGGCGTGTATCCTGCTATCGTCGTCGGGATTGGGTATCCAACGGACGGACCGTACCATCCTGCCCGTTTCTTTGATTACACGTATGAAGTTCCCGTCTCAGAGCTTCCTGGCAATCCAAAAGGTGCAGAGTGGCCTCAGATGGGAGGAGCGGAGCAGTTCCTCACCTTTTTGGAAGAGGAGCTCAAGCCCAGCATCGAAAACTACTTCCCCGTCGATCGGACGCAGCAAGCGATTTTTGGACATTCGCTAGGCGGGTTGTTTGTTTTGCATGTACTTTTGACCAAACCACATGCTTTTCAACGTTATATAGCTGGCAGTCCCTCGATACATTGGAATGAGAGTGTCCTGCTTGCGAAAGAGAGTCAATTGCCGAAGCTGCTGACAGATGACCTCGACGTCCATGCGCTCCTCACCATTGGGGAGCTGGAAAGCGATGGGCGATTCTTGGTCAAAGAAAAATCTCTGGCGCTGGTCGAACGATTGTCCTCCATGGGCAACGGTCAAATCAAAGCTTCCTTTAAAGAATTTGCTGACGAAAATCATTCGTCCGTTTTGCCAGTCTTAATTAGCCAAGGACTCAAATTCGCTACGAAAAAAACTGCCCGCTAAAAACGGGCAGTTTTTGTTTATCATGATTCGTTTACTGGAGAGATAACACTTTGGTGATTTGGGGCAGCTCTTCGATGGCGGATACAATCGTCGGTGTAATCTCTTCATCAGTCACAGAGATAAGCAGGGCATTCTTCCCTTTTTGCTCGCGCGATACATTCAACTTGGAAACATTGATTTGATACTCGGCCAGTTTTCGTGAGACATCATAAATCACGCCTGGATAATCGATATGATGAACCAACAATCCATGGGCCCCTGGAGGTATGCGACACGCGCAGTAATTTACTTCACTGATGTACACTTCTCTCCAGTCTTGCGCAAAGGTGTACTTGTTCGCTCCTACACGCAAAATCGCCAAATGATTCGCATATTCGCCGGAGCTGTGTTGGACAGGAACCTTCGTCCCGAGTCCTTCCACTAGCATTGTTGCGATTTCCTCTTTATTTTCATGAGCAAGAATACTTAATTGTGCACCCGCTAACTCTGGCTCGAGTCTTCGAATCAGTTCAGCCAGCTCACGCAGTCCAGCATATTGGGTCATGTGATGCCTTCACTCTCCCAGTCAGGTTTATCCTTGTTTTTAGGGCAGAATCCATGCTTCCGGCTCTTTCTTGATGGAGGATTCGTTATCAGCACGATACCAAGCCGTCAACGTTTGCCCATCTTTTGTATAGTAGATTCGGTAGATGGTATTGCCTTTTCCGCCGTTGGGAAAAGGACTTTCCTCCAGCGGAACCGCTGTCACTCCATCCGCGTTTACCACCCCACGGTTCTCCTCGATGACGTTTTGGATCGTCGCCATATGCTCTTTACCCATGGAGGCCATCCCGAAATAAGAGATGATCGCCAAGAGAACCGCCCCCGCCAAAAACGAAACGATAATCACTTTTGATTTTTTCGTAGCATCCACCGAGTGCTTCCCCCGTCTATCTTAGTTCTCTTTATCGACTAAGCGTACCTTGTCAATCGTACCTCCACCCAAGCATACTTCTCCATCGTAGAAAACAACAGCCTGACCAGGTGTCACTGCTTTTTGCGGCTGATCAAATACAACTTCTACGTTGCCATCCTCCAGCAGGTGAACAGTTACTCCCTGATCTGGCTGGCGATAACGGAATTTGGCTGTACAAGTAAACGTTTCGGATGGTTTCTTATCACTCACCCAGCTAACGTTGGTCGCCAGGAGACTCTTCGAATACAGACGGATATGATCAGAGCCTTCGCCAACGATCAGGACATTCCGTTCCAGATCCTTGTCTACAACAAACCAAGGCTGTCCGCTTGTGCCATGACCTCCACCTATCCCTAAGCCTTGTCGTTGACCCAGTGTATAGTACATCAGTCCGTCGTGCGTACCGATGACTGCTCCATCTACGGTCTCGATATTTCCTGGTTTGGCAGGCAAATAGTTTTGCAGGAACTCACGGAAATTGCGCTCTCCAATAAAGCAGATCCCTGTACTGTCCTTCTTTTTCGCTGTATAGAGTCCCGCTTTTTCTGCGATCTCCCTTACTTGAGGTTTTGGAAGATGACCGATGGGGAACATCGTCTTGGATAGCTGTTCTTGGCCCAATACATTCAAGAAGTAAGTCTGGTCCTTGTTGTTGTCAGCACCACGAATCAGCTTGTACTCGCCATCGATGTACTTGACCTGCGCGTAATGGCCGGTAGCAATATAATCCGCCCCCAGATCCATCACCTTGGCGAGAAGCTCACCGAACTTGATTTCACGGTTGCACATGACATCCGGATTCGGTGTACGTCCCCGTTTATATTCATCCAAAAAATACTGGAATACCTTGTCCATGTATTCTTTTTCAAAGTTTACCGTGTAATATGGAATGCCGATCTGTTCACAGACGCGCCGGACATCCTGGAAGTCTTCTTCCGCCGTGCAGTGGCCGAATTCATCGGTATCATCCCAGTTTTTCATGAAGATGCCGATGACGTCATATCCCTGTTGCTTAAGCAGGTAAGCCGTCACGGAGGAGTCGACTCCGCCGGACATGCCGACAACGACGCGTGTATCTTCTGGTCGCTTCATAAGTCTTTCTCCTCTTATTCAATTTGTACCCTTACAGATTACCATGTTTCGCAAAACAAATCATGTTTTGTTGCACTTTTGCCCGAGGGAATGAAAAAACGCCTGACGCAAAGTTGGCGCCAGACGTTTGGTAGCAAGGTTATGCCTGCGAAGATTCATCCTTGATTTCAGCACGATATCCCTCGATGCTTTCTTCACGACGCTCATTTTTCGCTTCGAGGGTTGCTTTTTCCTCTGCAGAAATCTCTCCAGCATGAGCCGTCAGATAATCTTCGGACTCACGAATGTTCTCTTCCGTATTGGAAATCATCTGTTGGAGCTTTTCTGCGTTGTCAGAACGGTCATCCGGCTTCGCCATAATCGATACGCCTCCTACAAAGGGTTATATTCTACGCCTTTACCATTGTGCGCCAATCATGGTTTCTTTATGTACCCGTGTTATAATAGAAGAAACGGATAAAACGAAAAAGAGGGTTTCACCTATGGCTTCCTTAGATTTGTTGGAAAGAAAGCTGCTTCGGATCATCTCTGATATCGATCCTGTCCGCCTGAAACGACAATGGGTAAAGGGGCATAAGGCACCTGAATCCGAAGTGGAACAGCGCATGCGAATCGATCTTCTCTTGCGCAGACTTGACAAGCTACCTGAGGCCAAGCGTCAAGAAGTGCTTGCGCTACTCAAATGGTTTAACTGGTAGAGATTAGCGGATGGACGTTCCCAGACGCCACTGGCCGTCTATCCGATTCATTTGCTTCATATCCACGATTGCATCTTGATTCAGCGGTCCATAGATGTGCGGATACAGCAATCCATCCTTCGCAGCCTCGTATTTGACTTCCGAAGTCGTTTTCGCTTCATCGACAACGAGTACATACAACTCCTCGTCAAACTGTGCGTAGACGCGGTTTGCTACCTTTTCAAGCAGCTCGTCCCCTTTAGTCGCGTGAATAAAGCCTTCCTGCTCGTAATCGCGCGGTAAGTAGTGATCCTTGTCCATCCACTTTTCCCAGTATGTTTTCGGGACCATGCAGTAAATGATAGAGTCTTTCATGTTTCTCCTCCGCATTATTTATTTTTTTGGCATTGCTTTGTTCAGGTGACGCATAGCTTTATCATAGAACATTTGGTCCATCCGCCCCTGATCATGTCGCCATTGAATGAAGTTACGCAGAGAGTGCAAATCCACCCAGGCATCCTTTGCTTGCGGATTGCGGTCAGGTACCTCTCCCGTAATTTCACCATCGTAGACAAGCTTCGCCATCTCGGTTGGGTGCATGCCGATCTGATAAGCGATTTGGTGTAAAGCTATTTTCATGGAACCTCCCCTTGCTCTTCATGGGATACATCTTATCTTTCGTCTATTGTGCCAGTCTTTTCGAATGATGCCAAGCCCCTAGCCCTACTCCCAAAGGATGTACCCTCCTCCCTTGCGTTTTGCTACAATGAACAGAGCATTTTAATGAAGGGGCGGTATTCCATCATGTCAAAACAACGAAATCAACCACGAAAGAAATGGTTCCGGCGAAAACGCGTCTGGCTTCCCCTTCTTTTCATTGCTTTTCTGTTTCTGGGCAACAGCTCGTATCTTGCAAAGGAGCCTGAAGGCGAGCCCTTCTTACTCGCTCACCGCGGGATGGCTCAAACCTTCCATATGGAAAACATCACCAATGAAACTTGTACGGCGGAACGGATTTATCCACCGGAGCATCCGTACCTGGAAAATACGCTTCCGTCCATGCAGGCTGCTTTTGATGCAGGCGCGGACGTTGTCGAGTTGGATGTACAATGGACCAAAGACAATCGATTTGCTGTGTTTCATGACTGGACGCTTGACTGTCGGACAAATGGCACCGGTGTCACGAGAGATTATACCTTGGCCGAATTACAACAGCTCGACATTGGCTACCATTATACAGCGGATGAAGGGAAAACCTTCCCCTTCCGTGGAAAAGGGATTGGCATGATGCCCTCTCTCGATGACGTGCTACAAACATTCCCTGATCGCTCACTGCTTATCCATATCAAAAGCAATGACCCACTAGAAGGGAAAGCGTTAGCGGATGTTTTGGCAAGATTGCCTGCAAAACGACTGGCACAGCTCTCTGTTTATGGCGGTGACGAGCCAATCCAGACATTGAAGCAACAACTGCCCCAGCTGCGTGTGATGTCTATGGCGACAATGAAAAGTTGCCTGATTCCGTACATCGCAGCAGGTTGGTCCGGATATGTACCGGAAGCCTGTGCACAAACCCAATTGCACATTCCCGATCAAATTGCCCCATGGCTCTGGGGTTGGCCGAATCGTTTCATGGCAAGAATGGAAGCAAAAGACACCCGCGTGATCCTGGTCGCAGGCAGTGGAGATGTGTCGCAAGGCTTTGATGTTCCGACTGATTTAAAACGAGTGCCAGAAAGCTTTACAGGAGGAATATGGACGAACCGGATCGATCTGATTGGTCCGGCTTTTCACGAAAACGCAGAAAAATAATGAAACGGTTCTCCAACATATTCGTATATACTTATACGGAATAGACTTCCAACCTAACTAGGAGTGATTGATATGCTCAAGAAGCTTTTGAAAAATTTACTCGGTAATCACTCATCTTCGCACAAGTACCGAAAATACAGCAGCAGCGATTACAAACATCGCAGAAAGTACAGCTCTAGCAATCGGTACGGACATTCGCATTACGGCAGCTCTCATTATAAAAGAAAGCACTCCAGCCGTAGCTTCTTCAGCAGCTAAACAACTGTTTAACCAATGATCAGACAGCAAAACTCCGCTAACGATTGCGGAGTTTTTTCATTTAATGAGACATGATTTCTACGAAACGATCTAGTGATTTTTGAATCTTCCCATAATAATGGTGTTATAGTAATTGCCATCGGAAAGAACTTTGTCGTTTTTGAGTACCCCTTCGATTTCAAAGCCAAACCGTTTGTACAGCTCAATTGCCTTCTCATTCGTTTCCATCACATTCAACGTCATTTTGGTAATGTGGTTGGCGTCTGCCCAGGCAACCGATTCTTGTAAGAGATTCTTACCAATGCCATAACCCCAGAACTCTTGTGATACACATACACCAAACTCTACTTTGTGTGCAAATCTGTTTAAGTACACGCCTGCACATCTGGAAAACCCGACAATCTGCTCCTGCACAACAGCTACTAAAAACAAGTTTCTTGGACTTTCTGCATCCGTATTGATGATGTGTTCGAATCCTTGCACATCGATGAAAGCCTCTCCTCTTTCTCTGTCCAAATTTTCAGTCTCCCCATCGATTTGCAGTCGCAGGTCCGACAACTGCTGTGCATCTGTTTGTATTGCAGAGCGAATCGTGTAGGATAACCCATTCACAGAAAGTAGTTGTTGGCTGATTATCATCATTTTTCTCCTATTGGTAAAATTTCGGTCCTTTATTTTATCATAGGTAGAAGTCTTTGTGAATCTACACTTCTCTCTTCCTGAGGAGAAAGGAGATCACATTTTGTTTACATAACATTTATTATGTTCATTTATACGGCAAACAATGGATATGCTACAATAAGGAAAAGGAGCGTGCTCTCATGAATTTTTCCAAATCATTTTATTATACGGTCGACCATTCCAAGGTAGAGGAATATAAGAAGATGCTCGATCTAATGAAAATCCCCTACACCGTGGAAGCACCGATCGTCTTGCTGAATCAAGGAGCGAATGAATACTCCTTCGTTTTTCCTAACATGTCAGGTCGTCTTTATGGAATGGTGAGCAAGTTATTTCAAGCAGATGGGAAGCCATATCCGAAGAATGGTACATAGGCAAAAAAAAGGACCCAATGATTGGGTCAAAATAGGAAGTGGAGAGAATGCATGCTATGTAATATATTCTAACACAATAAAAGCGAACGTCAATCAAACTTTCGAATTTTCTGTGTTTTTATGTCAGGTTTTATGACAATTACACTTCCTTCTTTGTGCAAAAAAGAAAAGAAGCCTTACGATGAATGGCTTTCATGTAAGGTTTCTATACACACACCTATGCTTGTACATTAATAATCTTCTCCATCTCGATCCATTGGCTACCCGTTTGGTTTGCTAATTGAACACGTCTCGCCTTCGGGTCTACCCATTTGACCACACCCCACATGCTGCACGTATTCCCCCGCTCCCCCTCAAAAGACACACACCAGCTCACATTCAAGGGATAATTCTCTCTTGCCGAATCTCGCAGCATATACATAAATGCCTCTCTTTCTTCGTTCGTTACTTCAAGATTGCTGTTAGCCACGCTTTTCCACCCGCCTACTTACGAACATTTGTTATCCAGATACTCATCCTGTGTGGGAAATTGTAATTACATTATAGTGAATACGAACATAAGTTCGCAACTCTTTTTTCCGATTTCTTTAGTTGAACCGCATGACAGCCTATGAAAGATTCGTTCTGCCAAGTCGCGCATAAGAATCTGTAAGAAAAAAGCCGTTTTCCCATTGGTTTTGGAAAACGGCTTTTGCTTTTAGCTTGATAGTTCCTGCGCTTGATGCTGCGGTCTTTTCTCGACCAGCTCCAAAAATTTCCCGAAGGTAGACGCCAGTATTTGTTGAAAAAGCATACCGAGAACAACGGGAAGAGCAACAGGCGCTGGGAAGTACGTGATCGCCATAACTGCCCCTGCACTAATGTTTCGCATGCCACTGTTGAAGGTTAACGTGACGATCACATCACGCTCCCATCCGAACAGCCTTGCGATCCCCCACCCCATCAAATAACCTAAAATAGCTACTACAAGTACGAGGACCGCCATCCCCACCAGTTTCGCGTCCATCATATGAAAGTAAGACGAGACCATCGAGCTGTTGATTGCTACGACAACACCCATTCCCAGCTTAGAAAATGGCGCTAATTTTGGTGCCAGCGTTTTTTTGACGTTCCCTTTTGACAAATGATTGAGCAGCATACCGACAAGCGACGGCAGCACGATCATATAAAATAAACCTTTCATCAGTTCAGCCAAATCCATCTCGACTGTTGCCCCTAAAAACAAGGACATCCCCAATGGAACAATCAACGGAGAGAGCATCGTATCCAACAAAATAATAGATAGCGTCAGTGCGATGTTCCCAAAATAAATCGATGACCACAAAAAGCTCGTGATCCCTGTAGGAATTAAGGCCGCCAACAAAAAGCCCGTGATGACATGGATATCATCTGGATAAAACAACCGAGCCATTGACCAAGCGACAAGCGGCATAAGTGCATGAAGAATCATCAAATTGACGATTAATGGCAGCGGTCTGGTCAGTACCTTAGCAAATTCTTTAAATCCTGAACCCAAACTGCCGGTAAATGTCATGAAGGCAAACACCCAAGGAGACAAAAAAGCAAACGGCTGCAAATGTGTCCCGGCTATTACGCCAATAGCAACACTGGTCGGCGTTAGTATGGGCATGATTTTCTCAAGCGATCGATTCAGTTTGGCTAACCCGTTCATTTAAATACACCTCAAGTCTCGTCCTTTGATGCTATTGATGTGAGGTATGTTATCATGAACAGATTATTGTTACAAGACCAAAGTTCATTATTAGATTGCATACGTATCATTTATTCTTAATTTCACCTTGCATACTTTCGCGCATGGGAGCAAAGCCTATGACGGAAAGGAGGTATTTTATGAACGGAATGGATTGGGTAGAATTTATCCGAAAAACCGAAGATAAGATGTATCACCTCCATCGAGCGATAGATGGAATCTGTAATGATCCCGACTATAAGGAATCTGTTACGACCTTGACGGAAGTAGTAAGAGATTATCAAGTCCTCGTGGAAAAAGCCAAGGGTGAATTACGCGGCATTGACCTCCATCGAGATCGAGAGCGCGCGCATCATTACGATCATGATCATCACTAGCCTATATAGACTCCCGGTCAGGGAGTTCTTCTTCGTTGTAATTACGGAATTTTCTTTTCATTTTCGCTATTCGGTTAAAAAGGACAACAAGAACCTCACTCTACCTATGTAGTGTGTGAGGTTTGGGAGATCGGCTAGCCCTTCATTTTCTTTTCAATTTCTTTTAAGGATTTCTTCTTCTGGCATGCCTCTTTTACATCGGTTGGCCACTGTTCTTCACTCAGCCTTTGCAAATCTTTTAACAATCGCTTGTCAGCTGTCACGTGAATATTGGCGTCTGGGAAGGCCTCTTTTAATTTCTTTCCGACTTCTTTTTGAATCGATTCCAGCTTGAACCGATTAAAATTCGTTACTTGAATAGCTACATCAAGCTCTTTATCGATTTGCACAGCCACGATTTTATCTATGCCCTTCACGCTAGCTGTAATCGACCTCGCTCGCTCTTCCCATTGATAATGTCTGACGGGTACAGGCATGCACAACGGCTCCGCTTCCGCTTTTTGCTTCGTTTCGGTACCAGATTGCTTCGTACATCCCGTTACGGTCAAAGCAAAAGCCAGTGTTAGCACCACAAAAGTTGCCCGCACGTTAAAACACCTCCTGACCAAAATCATCTGTTACTAGCTTGACCTTGAACGGAGGAAGTATGTAAAAAAAAAGCGGTGACTCCTCTGCATAATTTGAGTCACCGCGGACCCCAAGAACATTGCGAGTCCTATTTACAAGGATATTAAAAATCACATCGAAACGCGATAGGAGATAACTGGATATGAAGCGGAACAAAAAAAATCCCAACCAACAAAAAGTGGTTGGGGCGTACGGGGTAGTACGCGTATGTCATACGTGAATGATATAATCATATAGGACTTGTTTTCTGTTGACAACGAGTAATAATAGGTACATTTACCTATAGATGGAATAAAAAAATGGCGCCGACTTAGACTGCATCATTTAGTCGGACGCGTGGAATAGAATCCCCAAGGTTGGATTATACTAGCTAGCTTGGATTACTTTTCTATTATCATGAAAATTCAACGTTCACGCTATGCGAAAATAATGGTAACAAGTGAAAATCTTACCTATAAAGGTTGATCGACCATAGAAACCCTCCGCTGAAAAGTGTTAATTGTTATAAAAAAGCCAGCCAGAAGTTGCTAGTCGTGTTATGATATCCCTGTAAAATCTTGAGGGAGTTGAGATCATGAATAGAGAGCAATGGACAGCGGTCGATCACTATTTTACGGATAAATTACTGGAAGCCGATTCCGTTCTAGACACAGTTCTTCAAGAGAACGCAGCTGCGGGTCTTCCAGCTATTGATGTAGCACCCAATCAAGGTAAATTCCTTCATCTGTTAGCACGGATCCAAGGAGCTCGTTCGATCTTGGAAATTGGCACTCTCGGTGGATACAGTACCATCTGGCTAGCCCGCGCACTTCCTGCAGACGGTCGTCTCATTACTCTCGAATATGATCCGAAGCATGCAGAAGTTGCACAATCGAACATTACCCGCGCAGGACTGGATCAGATCGTAGAAGTGAAGGTCGGACTCGCCCTTGATTCTCTCATCCAACTGCACAAAGAAAATCAGGGTCCTTTTGATTTTATTTTTATCGATGCAGATAAAAAAGGGAACCCCGACTATTTTCAATGGGCATTAAAGCTCTCTCGCAAAGGTACTGTGATTATTACGGATAATGTTGTACGAAGTGGTCAAGTCGTGGACGAAACAAGCACAGATCCCAATATTGTCGGTGTACGTCAATTCACCGAGATGGTAGCTAAAGAGCAACGTGTCAGTGGAACTGTTGTACAGACAGTTGGCAGCAAGGGCTATGATGGTTTTGCGATCATGCTTGTCACCGGGGAGAATTAGTCCTTTTCATTTTCAAAGGTTGTAACGAGTAGGAGTGTGTACATCTTGTTTAGGCTTTGTTTACCTAGCTTTATGCTCATCGCTAATGTCATTTTGGTTCTCACGGTACTATCGATGATTATCAAAGTGTTGGTGAAGAGAGAATAGCTGATGTTTTTCGGAGGTGCTTTTCCTTGGAGCCATTGCGTGATCGGTCCCTTGATTTACGTAAAGTTATAGAGGCAGATCTTCCTATATTTTTCACTCAGCAATTGGACAAATCTGCTCATGAGATGGCAGCCTTTACTGTTAAGGACCCTGAAGATATAGACGGTTTCACCGCTCGTTGGACAATGATTTTGAACAATGATTCGATTGTGAAAAGAGCCATTGTCAGGAATGGGCAGATTGTCGGTAATGTTTTGTGCTTTGAGCTGTTTGGCTTGCCTACGATTGGATACTGGATTGACAAAAGCTTTTGGGGCAAAGGAATCGCGACAAATGCACTTTCTCTCTTTTTAGAGGAACTCCGAATACGTCCTGTCTATGCGCGTGTCGCTCATGACAACATCGCATCCATTCGTGTTTTAGAAAAAAACGGTTTTCAGCCGTTCGGTGTCGATCGGGCATTTTCGGAAGTACGAGGCGAAGAAGTGGAAGAGCTCATTCTGATCAAACACACATGAGGTCAGGAGCGCTTACGTTTGAACGTGTCTTAGGTGGCCTATTTGGGGACGACGAGGACTGCAACGGTGAGTGGTTGTATGTTTTGACGAAATAAACAAGCCATTCTTTCGTAAGCATTCGTCAAAATCTTCCTACATGTGTTATAATATAAGGACAGTATTCACTTCTTACCGAATTTTTGAATAACCCACACAATTGAATGCAGCAGTTCTAAAGATGATCTCCGGAATCAACGAGGATCATCTTTTTTGTTCTTTCTAGCAAACATCACATGACGAAAGGTTGTAGATGATATGAAAACATTGCCTTGCCAAGGCTGTAAAGGATTGTGCTGTGGACCTGTTCCCATAACAGAGAAGGAATTTAAAATGATATCCAAAAAGTTGAAAGCGCTTCCAACAAAACTCCGTGATAATCTCAAAAATCAACCGAGACTGTTTGGAACTTGTATCTTCTATGACATGCAAAAAGATCAGTGTGGCATTCATAGCGTTCGACCGGAAGTGTGTCGCGGTTTTGGATATCACAAAGACCTTGTCTGTTTTCGCAAACCGGAATTGGCGACGAAGGAACCGCTGACCTTCAAGGAGAAACCGATTGGGTATTTGAGTATTGATTTTACTTGGAAGCATTTTTAAATAGAACCATACAAGGGGTGCCTGTGTTGCCCTCATTATAGAAATTATGAGACGGGCGAGATCGACCAGCAAATTATTGATTGTTTGGGCAACAAAATGCGCGTTTTAGGGCCGTCCAATCTAAGTAATGCGATTGGACGGCTTTTGTATGATGGATGGACAGCTTCCTTCGTTATCTTTATTCAGCTACCGTTAGTTTCAGGCAGATTTTCCCCAAGTAATGGCTGTTGATTGTAGCATGAGCTTTAGAGGCATCTTCTAGAGCAAATAAATGGCTGACATGAACGGATAGTCGATCGCGGGTAATGTACCTATGAAGTCTGCCAATGATTTCAGGATCCGGTTCGCCGTTATATCCTTCTAATTTGATTCCTGAGGATATCCGTAATTCAGGGCGTATCCCATAAGGATATGCGACGCGTCCTCCTGCACGGATACAGCCTAATGCATGATTTGCGGCCTCTCCTGCTGCAGTGAACAGAGCCGCGTCGAATCCATCTGGGGCAAATTTCATTGCCATCGAAATGATATCCCCCCCTTTTCCATTTACGACCGCATCGCAACCAAGCTTCTTTACCATCGCTACACCGTCTTCACCTGAAGCAATCGCAAATACACGGGCTCCCAGGCTTTTCGCGAGCTGGACCGCCATATGACCTACTCCTCCGCTTGCTCCGAAAATCATGACAGACTCTGCTTGTTGAAGTTGCAATATATCTTCAAGTCCGCGTAAAGCGGTAATCCCGACCCCGGATATGACCGCTGCTTCCTGCCTGGTTAATCCCTCCGGAATACGCGACACATATTGGGATTCAACAGCTGCGTACTCTGCATAGAAGCCGCCTTTGGGATTCAGAAACCCAGGTGCATAGACCATATCTCCCAAGTCAACATTTGAAACTTTCTCCCCTCGTGCAACAACCGTGCCTGATCCTTCGGAACCGAGAATATAAGGAAATTGCGGATTCATACCCAGCATTTCCGCGTATCCGCCTTGTCGTTCGAATGCGTCCCATTCTCCCACACCGGCATATGCTAATCGAATCAACACGTCCTCCGAACCAATTTTAGGCATATCGACCTCCTGCAGCCGCAATTCTTCGGGCCCCCCAAATCTGTTCAGCACTACAGCCTTCATCTTATCTGGAACCTTTTTCATGATTACCTCCTCAAATCAACCCATGTTATCTTGCATAAAATGAATCTATCATAATAACATGTCAATAGTTGTCATGGTTAATAAAGAAGGAGCGTATCAGTGATGTCCAAAGCCAAGTTGCTGTTCGACCTTATTATGTATGTGAATGCCAGTCGCCGTTTCACGGCCCAAGATGTGGCTCATGAATTTAATGTTTCTGTACGGACGGCTCATCGGTATCTGACTGAATTAAGTGAGATGGGCGTTCCGCTCTATACAGAACCTGGCCGCAGCGGTGGTTATCGCGTATTGGATAATCGGATATTACCCCCCATTCTCTTTAACGAGAACGAAGCATTTTCCATCTTCTTTGCATTTCAATCACTGAAATATTACTCATCGCTGCCCTTTGAGATTGACATCAACTCGGTATCGAAGAAGCTTTATACAAGCCTGCCCATAGATACGAGAAAGAAGATCGATCGCCTCGAAGAGGTTTTTTCATTTTGGAACCAGAAGAGAAGCATCCCGTCTAAATATCTGAAAGAGATCGTGGAAGCGGCCACCGAGCAACAAGTCGTTCAAATCAAATATATCTCAAAAGACGGTACTTCTTTGAGAGAAGTGGCTCCGATTGGCGTCTACGCCTATGATGGCTTTTGGTATATGCCTGCCTTCAATATGGATACCAACGAGGTGAAACTGTTTCGTACGGACCGAATTGTAACACTCAACAAGTTAGAGCGGATTTTTGTTCCGACGATCTCACTTCAGGAGTGGCTGCTTAGCCATACCGAACTAGAGCCAGCTACATCTGTACGGCTTTATGTTGAGCTATCCAGAGAAGGACTTCGTCAGTGCCGAAGCCAGCCTTGGCTGGAACCATATATCGTCATGCAGAATGAGGATTTAGGTTATATAGACACGGTTATTGATCACAAGGAAATCGAATTCGTCTCCCAGTACTTTTTCCGGTTAGGTACTGAAGCTAAAGTAATAGAGCCAGAGATGATCGTGGAACGTATAATCAAACTATCCCAAAAACTTTTACAGCATTACACAGTAACGAATCAGACTGACAAGCTATAAATAGTGATGTTCTAATTAGACGGAAATAAAAGAAAAGCATTTGGACTTGTTTATGGTAAATAAGCAAAAGAACCATTAGATATTCAATAATGGAATTTAATCGATAATCAGTTTCAGACTCACCGTACGAATGTAGCAAATCATGGATCTAAACTGAATAATAATGTTATAGAATGCTTCGTTAAACTATACTTAGCTTCACCCTCTACACTTGATACGCGATAAAAAATGCCGAAGGAGGCAGCATTCCTTCATCCGCCAACGGCAGTGTATAAGAAGGAGGCAAATTATGTTGAGGAAGAGTACAAATGCAGGTAGAAGGTCTGCGATAATGACTGGGGTGTTATTAATTGCCGGATTGATTACAGGTATATGTAGTGTTGTACCTGTAGTAGATGGAGCAGACTATCTTGTCATGGCTTCTCCAAATGAGAACCAGGTACTAATCGGAGCATTTTTCCAATTGTTGATGATTGTTGCATACGTTGGTATTCCAATCTTGCTGTATCCGATTTTAAGTAAGCATAACAAAGGCTTCGCTCTTGGTTCTGTTGCTTTTGGCATCATTGCAGGTGTGTTCATTATTCTTGGTGTAATCATTCTTCTCTTGCTTTTGACAGTAAGCCACGAATTTGTAAAAGTTGGCACTTTGCATGTATCGTATTTTCAGACCCTGGGTGGATTGTTGCGGGAAGGACGTGATTTGGTAAACCATGTCGCAACGACACTGGCATTCGTTTTGGCTATGTTCTTGTTCAACTACATATTTTACCAAACAAAATTAGTTCCACGCTGGTTGTCAGTCTGGGGTCTTATCGGGTCTACATTGTCCATATTGGCAAGCTTGTTATTTATGATTCGCTTCATCGGTCTGGATACAACCTATATGGTTTTGAACATTCCAATAGCCTTCCAACAATTGGTTTTGGCTGTATATATAATCATTAGAGGTTTCAATCCAACGATACAAGATTCTGTAACCAATTAAAATGCATGTTTTAGCTATAGAGCGAAACAATGGAGAAAGGGATATCTCAAAGCTTTCACTTGAGACATCCCTTTTCTTTTACACGCATCCCTTTATTCCACGCTTGCCAAAACGCGCTCCAACGCATCCAGTGCCTGCTCCGCATCGGCACCATCCGCAGTCAAGACGACCGATTGTCCTTTCGATACAGCAAGGGACATGACGCCGATAATACTCTTGGCATTCACCTTCTTCTCATCCTTGTTCAATTCGATTTCACTGGAAAAGGAAGCGGCCACTTTCACAAACAAAGAAGCCGGACGCGCGTGTAATCCCTGTGCCAGCTGGACGATGACCTGTCTCTCTCTCATCTGATTCACTCCTATCCCTTTCTTGTAATATAGCTACAGGCCTTCTATAGCCGTCAGCAGTTCTTCTACCTGATCCAAACGAGTCAATCCCGTTTCCCTGTCGACGATGGATGTATAAATGTGCGGAATGACCTGTCTTGCACCTGCTTCGAGACATACCTCCACAATCGGACGAATCGAAGCTGCATCAATCCCGCCAGTCGGTTCAAAAACGGGAATCCCGTAACGTACGGCTGCTTCTGCCATCGCCTTGATTTCATTCAGCCTTTCCAGCCCGTCTACTGGATAAAACTTGACCGAATGTACGCCAATCTCCGCCAGCATCGCGGCGGCTGCATCGCAAGAGAGCAATTCAGACACTTTGTTGCTCATGGGTCCCGTGGTGACTTGAACCTTTCCTGATTGTCCACCGGGGGCGACCAATGCATTCACGATGGTATGTGTGTTGCCAACTGCTTGAAGCCCGCCGAGCGTGTAGCCTGCTGCCGGAAATACCTGATTGACGTGATCCGGTTGTGTCTGCACCGCAACTTCAGCGACCTTTTTCCATTGTGTAGGATCACCTGCGCCCAGCCCTACGGACACTGGTACACCTGCTTGCTGGTATTGTTCAACAGCAGCTATTGCTGCTTCTACGGACGCAAATCCTTTGACCAAGATCCCGATCAGAGCGCGGCCATCAGCCACGGAGCATATTTGTTTTGCGTTTTCTACATCCCTTGCCAAAACGTTTAAACGAATTTTCGGTGTGCCCACTTTTGTTATTCTCCTTCTCCCTGTTTTTGCAGCAGTTCCTTCATTCGCGCTGCAATAATGTGTTCTTGCCCTTCGTGAAACGGTCGTGGATCAAAAGCAATCACGCCCGTATTCACGTAATGGTTACGGGTAAAAATAGCCGGATTTCCTTGCTCCAGTTGGCATGTAAGCTCCCGAGCTGTCATTCCCGTCACTCGTTCGTCAAGCTGGACTTGCACACGATAGATCGCCCGGCCTGCCTCATCCTGTGCGATCACTGCTTTCACACCGGGCAAGCTGTTCAGTTCCCCTGCCAGCCACTCTACTCGCCTACGCTGCTCGGGAGCATCTTGCTTTTCAGAGTCGTACTGCCTAAGCGCTGCAAGCAAACCCGCAATGGCTTCCTTTCCCACCTTCATCGCACGACCTATGCCTTTATATTGCGCGCGACATGCGGCAACCAGATCGGCACGACCTGCGATAAACCCAGAAGTTGGTCCGCCAATTGCTTTCCCGCCACTGTAGATGACCAAATCGGCCCCCATCTCTACATAGCGCCGCAGATCCTCCTCCGCCGCTGCGTCTACAATGATAGGAAGTCCAAACTCCCGACCGAGTTGAATCATTGTGTCTAACGACTGCATTCCTTTTTGAATCGCATGGTGAGATTGAACATAGAGCAGTGCTGCGGTCTCATCATCAATGGCTTCTCGCAAATGATCCGTTTCTACGTGATTGGCATGCCCGACCTCTACGACTTTCCCACCGCCCAGCGCAATCATCTGTTGAACGGAAGCACCGAAATGCACCGCGTGTCCTTTTTGGATGATGATCTTGTTATTCAACCCTTCGGAGTAAGGAAGCCGCTCGATCAAACTCAGATGGCAACCAGCTATAACTGCCGCTACACTGATGGCAATGCCTGCAGCTGCTCCTGAGGTAGGACAACCGTCTTCTGCTCCGGTTGCCTCTGCGATATGACGACCTGCGACAATCATCAGCTCGCTGATTTCTACATAATCCATGGCGGCTTCTCCCATGGCCTGTGCGATAGAAGGATGGACGGCACTTGCACCCAGTGCCGTCATCTTACCGCTTGCGTTAATGACTTGCTTCAAGCCTAACTGCTGATAGATACCCATGGTTTGCCCATCCTTCCTGTGAAAACGCTTCTTTCTATCCTCATTGTGTCGGGATCGGGAAAATGGCACCGAAGATCATGGCTCCGATAATCGCACCACCCGCAATTGGTTTGTTGTAATAGTAGAAAATTGCTGCTCCTGCTGTTGCGCCGAGTCCAACTGGAATCGAAGCCATGATCGCAGAGATGATGATTAGTGGACCTAAGTAACGACCTGCTGCGTTTCCAGCTCCCATCATAACATCTGCGCCAAAGGTGGAGTTTGATGCGTTGATCGTATACTTCCGAATCAAAATAATCACGGTACCAATGATGAAGCCCAAGAATGCACCTGTCGCCAGCGCCAAAGGAAAAGAAGTCAACGGAGCTGTAAAGCCTGCCCCCAGCATCAACGCTGGAACGCCAATCCCAATCCCTGTTTGCAACGAGCCGCCAATATCGAGAATCCCTACCAGCGGTCCCTCCAAAATACGAGCAAACAAAAAGCTCGCACCAAACGCGGCAGCCGCACCGTATCCGCCACCCTTGATTCCCGCCTCCAGCATCGCAACGATGGCGATATCGTTAAAGGCACCGACATGATATACATAGTAAAGATGAGTACCCGCAAAGATTCCTGAAGACAAGCATGCCACAAAGAGGGGAAATGCCCATTCTGAATACCAAAATCCTTTTGCCTGCAATTCACCCATTACTTTTTCACCACCGATCCGAATGTTTCGTGAAGCTCTATCAACCACTGTGGAATTTCAACGTACATACTCTTCAAGAGCGCGACATCAAAACCGCGGAAGAAGCCACTGAATACAAACAAGAGAATGACTGCAATAAACATGGATTTCGTAATTTTGTTCCAACCACTGTCATCCAGACCTTTACCGATCAAAATACCCAAGACGATTCCAGGCACCGCATTTCCCATGACCAAGTGCGACAAACCGCCCAAGACCGTTCCCCAAATCCCTGTCCGTTTTCCTGCATCCATCGCCGCCATCCAGAACACAATCGGCATGATCGGGTTGATCAACCAGTTCGCAGCCGGGACCAGTACCTTCGTCGCTACGAGCTGCATTGATTCGGGAATCGCCGTTGCAGTGGAATTCAACACGGTAACCACAACGACACCAACTGCTGCTCCGGCAATCGCCATTTGCTTCGGATTGTGCAGCGTCTCTGCGACATTCTTGTTGCGCCAGAGCAACACGGCTGCCGCCCAGTTCGGGATGACGCGATGATCCACATCTTGCGTTAACGCACCAGCACCAACAACAGACGCCCACGAGTTAAACAAAAAGCCAAGACCAAATGAAAAGTGAGAAATGGGATCGCCCGCACACGCGTTCAGCTCTCCAAAAGTCCGGAATGCTCCCATCCCTTGGACATTGGGTGCATGGAACATCCTCGCTGCCCCCGCACCAACACCGAAGCCGACCAATGCCCCGATGACGATTGACTTCAACACAATCATCAAAGTAACCATGAACTTACCCCCTGTCTGCTTCTATCGCTGACGAATCAACTGCCCTATACCCGCAGTTTGCTCGGTCTGTTGCCGAAACGTTATGTTTTCTACCTGGACCAGACCTAGCCTCACTTGAATATCTACGGTGATGTCATAACGCGTCCGTTTGCGTGGGAAGAACAAACCCAAAAATCGCTCATGCTTCACTGTTTCTGTCGCAGACACTATGGAAACTCCTACAGGTTCGATTCTCACGACCAAATCATTCGTCTGTCTCGCCACTACATGCTTGATTTGGGAAAAAATCTTGTTGAAGGCTCCCTCTTTCGTATCGCCACTGCCGGATAATCGGAAGGTCTGCGTCATCTCCGTGTACATGGATTACTTCCCTCCCAGCTTGATGTATTCTTCCACCATGCGTCTGCCCAGCTCTTCTGTATCCATAAAGCCAAAGCCAATCACTTTTTTGCCACTACGCAAGGCAGTAACCCCAGCATCTACTGAGCGCAAGCCGTACTCGACCGGAAAACCATACTTGGTCTTGGCAGTCAGTGCACCAGCCCCGCCACTTCCGCAAAAGGACAATCCGAGATCTGCACTCTCACTGACCATGACATCTCCTACCTTCATATCCGCGCCAACACCTGGAATGACGATCGCGGTTCCGCCAGCAGCTTCAATTCCTTTTGCGATGTTCTGTCCTTTTCCGAGACGATCACCAATCACGATTTTTACTTTAGACATATACAAAACCTCCCTATATTCACAGCAATGTTTTAAGATGGCCCCATCTGCATCGCACGGATCGCTTCAAAATGAACAGCCAATAGAAATGCTTCTGTATCATCTGCCTGCCACGCACTCTTTTCTTCCGCGAGGATTTTTTGCGAGAGCGTAACCATATCGGGATGAATTTCGGCGAATAACTCCGCTTCAATCACGGGCAGCCTTTCACCGTTTGTCATCCGGCGTACAAATGCCAGCACATGAGCACCGATGGCCAGCCAGCGATCTCGCGGTATATGAGTCTCCATGAGGTGGAACTCCTCCTCAATCTTCCGGAGAATCTGCCTAGTTTCAGAAATTTCAGATAAATAATCTGGTTTTGTCTCAGCCAGTTCCTTTAGAATGTCATCAATCATTTGCATGTCAGTACCTTTCCCGAAGTAATCGCTTGATAAGCCACTACTCTTTCCTTTGTCTCCAACGTTTCTTGTTCACTGTCCGTCAACATTGTCGGCTCTTTTTTGATCTGCAATATGGATACGTCCGCGCATGCCCCTACCTTCAACGTCCCGATTTCGTTTTCCAGCCCAAGAATTCGTGCAGGCGCAAGCGTACTCGCCGCAATCACCTCGTCGAGCGAGTAGCCCATGGCGAGAAACTTCGTGAGTGTGTGCGTCAAGCTGTGCACAGGACCGTCGATATTGCGCTGGTGAACATCCGTGCTAATGACATGTGGCATGATGCCTTGGGCCTGCGCATGACGCAGTGTTTGGAAGCTGAAGCTCGCTTCGCCGTGCCCGATGTCGAGTAAGACTCCCCGCTCCAACGCGTCTTGCGCCTCTGGAATCAACTCGCCTCTTTCGTCGAATATCCCTCCTTTTTTCCCGTGAAACGCATGTGTCACCACGTCTCCTCGGTCTAACATAGGCAATATTTCCGTGAGTTTTGGCGGAGCGTTTCCGATGTGCACCATCATCGGTACGCCCGCTTCCCTCGCCGCTTCCTTGGCTACACGTAAGGGTTGTATCCCATTTTGCTTGACGACAGAACCGCTCATGCGGGCTTTTATTCCTCGTACTATCGGTTGTTTTCTTATGAGGGCTGCCGCTTCTCTCGGGGTTAACCGCGACATGTCTGCGAGCTCCCCGCCGCCTGTGCACAAGCCATCCCCTGAAATGTTCAGAAATGCCAGAACACGAGTAACAGAAGGATACACTGCTTCTTCAAGAAAAGCATCAAACGACCATAGCCCGACACTGCCAGCATCTACTACGGTTGTCACACCTTGCTCGACCCCGACCCGATCCGCGGCTACGCCCAAACTCGTCTTTGTCGGAAAAACGTGAGCGTGCAGATCGATCAGACCGGGGGTCACCACATATCCCTCTGCATCAATCGTTTCCTTGCCCTCCAGATTCATCCCTTGATCATCGGCTGTCTTCTCTTTCTCATACAACCCAACGATCCGCCCTTCCCGAATGGCAAGATCATAGTGCCCGTTCAGGTTCTGGGAAGGATCAATGACCCGTCCGTTGCGTATGAGTAGATCCACTTTCACTCTCTATCGTCCCCTTTCCTGAAAAATAGCGCATGATGGCGGTCACTTCACTAGGCGGAACTTGGAGGTTTGCCTCAGCCATCAATTGGTTCAGCTTTTCACGCCATGCCTTCCATTCTTTTGATTCCGCCTCAGCCGACGATTCCCACTCCTCCTGATAGGGTGAACCAAAAGCTAATCGATTCACCATCAGCAGCAGGTGCAGTGTCAGTCCGCTTGCCGTGTGTTCTGTTACGTACTCCCGGAATGCAGTCACGATTTTTTGACTGATCTCATACCCCTTGCAGATAACATCCTGAGACAATCTCTCCACCACGGGCAAATCTGACGGATTGAGTTCAGCAGTCAGCGTGGGAAACCAGGCTTCCTTGCGAGCATTCACATCCTGCTGTCGATTGCCTCCCTCCACTTGCAATGCTTCCAGACAGTTCTGAATCTGGTTGATATCTTGGCGGGTTGGAAGAGGACTGACGATGACAACTGGCACCTCGGCTTTGATTGGCAGCACACTGATGATGACATCCACGCGACGACTCGCCAAATACTTCTCTACCTCTGTGCTAGAACACAGGCCTACGACCCGAAGTGAACGCAATTCGCTTTCCAGATACGTTTTCAAAAACCGTGAAGTCCCTCTGCCAGTTCCGCAAACGACGAGCGCATCTGCCTTTTTCTGCTCCAGCCAGCGATCATAACCTGCTTGGAAATGCAGGACGAAGTAAGCAATGTCGGCATCAAGCCAATAGACCCCGCGATGCCAAAACACTTCTTCGCAAGAGCGTTTGACTGCATCAAACATGCGTGCATATGAACGGCGAATCTCCTCCGTCAGTGGATTCGCAAAAAGAACTCCCTGACGATAACGGTTCAAACTGTCATCCAGGTGAGCAAAAAGCAATCTGACCAGCTCCTGATCCTCGTTCAACGGTGCCAGCATCCTGCTACTAACCGCTTCTGTCAGCTCCTTAGTTGCCTGGAAAACGTCCAAAACAATCCTCCCTGCTCTCGCCTCTCTTGGCACCTGGTCGGTCCCTAACAGCGGAAGACACGCATACGCAATCTCGTGTTCGGGAATATCGACGTTCAATCGCTGACATAATGCTCGAACCTCGTGTGAAAACAGCTCATACCCGCTCCAATGTCTCGCTTCCCCCATCTCGGCATCATCCGCAGTGACCAATTGGCCCCGCTGTACACGATGGACGACAATGCATAAGCGAATCAGTAAACTAATCAGCGCTCTGTCTGCCAGCGTCTCCGCAGCAGCATCCATCCATGCTTTGATGCTGTGAATGATCTCCCCTAATTGTGTCCGGCTGATCAGCCATTTCTCTAATAGCGGACCAGTTCTCGCTTCTTGTCCATTTTCTAAAAACATCCCCTGTACCATCCGATACATGTCGATTCCATCCAACAAATCGTGAATCAAGTTTTCGAGAGCATACCGCTTATGCCGCTCACTCCCGTCCACACGTACACCGTACCTTTGCTTCGTGACAAGCTCAAGACGCCAGCCGTCGAGCAGTTTTTCCGCGTCCTTGACATCGGCAACGACGGTATTTCGACTGACTCCCATATGGTCAGCCAAATCGTTCATCCGCTGATACCCTTCCGACAGCAGAAGAATGAACAAAAAGTGCTTAACCCGATCCTTTTGCGGCAGAATGAGCGTCTTGCTGTCATCACTTTGCAAATTTTCCTTCAAAGCATTTCGATGCTCTTGTTCTTCCGTGATCCACAGCCCTTTATTCGGTTGAGAATGGAGGATGACATTTCGTTCCTTTAGCCATTGCCTGACGTTCTCAAGATCGTACTTGACGGTCCGCTCGCTTACCTGGAAATCGCGCGCGACGTCCTTAATTTTCAGCGGATAGTAGCTGTCGAGTATCACCTTCAGTAATGCATGGGAACGTGTGGTTAAAAAGACCATTCCTTTCTCCTTTCCATAAAAAGCTGTGTCCTTGCTTGAGATTCATTATAGAAAACGCTTTCTCGGTGGTAAAGAACGATTCCTTTCCCCATCAATCGTGCAATTTTTGCAATTATCAGTTCGATTCGACACCACTAAAAAAGATGACCCCGGTTAAAAATGGGAGCCATCCTCTCTTTATCACCTATTTGACATAGATCGTCGTTTTTGCGGTTGCTTTTGTATCCGTTTCGATGTTTTTCACAGTTGCCTCAAACTTATGTGTCTTTTTTTGCTCTGGCTTGAACTTTAGCAGTACTTTGTATGTTTTATTTTCTTCGTCATATTCTTCATTGATTTCGGTCACGTCATAATTGTACTCTCTGCTAAATTTTGCCGAATCCATTCCGGTTGCTTGATAGGTTAACAGCAAGTAGATTTCATCCCCAAGTTTGATTGTTATGGTTTGTGGGCTAAGGGAAGTTTCGATTTTGGGGTTGGCGATCACGTCAAACTTTATCACTCCACTTCCACTTATATCCTCATCTTTTTCTTTATCATACATTTCCAAGAAAAAGAAAGGAGTATAAGTTCCCTCTTTACGTGGGGTAAAGTAACCTGTCGTTACATACATCCCCTTCTTACGATCATGTATGGTTCTTACTTTTTCCACCTTTTGGGTCGTATCTACTGAATTAAACGAAAAAAATAAAAACTTCGCGTCTTCTCGAATGATTCCCTTATAAGGAGTATGTACAGTAAATTTTATTTTTTCACCAACTTTAAGTTTTTGTTCAGGCAAAATAAAAAATTCCGAATCTACAGAAGGAACCGTTTCCGGCATGTTGTCTACAAATATCCTCTTATTCGTTTTTCCTACCCACATTTTATTAGTATCGCTCAAAATGATCTCAAACTCGATACCCAAGCTTCCAGCATTGTTTCCGATGATATCCTCCGGTGTAAATGTCGCCTTTGACACATAACTCTTTCCTTTTATTTTCGTCTCGGGCTCAATGGTTATGGTATGCTCTTTATCCATTTTTGCCTTAACCACGATTTTCGCTTCGAATGATTTCCCCTCTTTTTTCGTAACTGCCTCTATCTGAATCTTCGTACCGGGAGAATACCTGTCTTTGTCTGGACTTATTTTTAGTTCAACAGGTATCGACTCGTCTATTTCTTCGGATGCCAAGGTGACTGCTGGTGACCATGTGACAAGCAAGGCGAACGTTAAAAGCCAACTCATAAGGAAATAAATCCACGAAGACTGCTTTCGCTTCATGAAAAACATTCCATATCCCTCCAACCATTTTTTGGTGATAACCTCCATCCAAATAGTACCATTACATAAAAAAGGCCCGCAACGAAAGGTTACGGACCTCTATTTTTAGGGGCTGCTTACAGGATTCCACCCAAGCTCGCACCTTTAACAAACAGTCGTTCGATATTTTTCTCGACAGTTGGATCTGGCACCAATGGCGGTGCTTGATGTGGCTTGGTTCGGGCATCAATAATCAGATTATCGCAACCCCAATGCTTGTTCTCGTAGTAGCTGTTCACGCCGTAAATGTCGTGGGATGGATTACTGCGTGTGAAGGTTGCCCACAGGAAGTTTGGTAGTGACGCACTCATGAAGGTACTGTCATCACAAAGGACGATCATCGGGCAAGACGGGATCGGCCCTCTCGCTTGAATCGCGTCACACAGATTCTGTAATTGCTGTTGGGCGTTTGCATAATCGGTAAAGGCCGGACCTTGGATCGAAACCACACCTGGCATAATCAAGCGGGCATTCTCAAACTCTCGCAAATCCTTCAGTTCATCCGGCACCTCTTTGCACAGCTCTCGTTTTTGATCGCCGTAAGCAGCGAGGACAACCTTACTGCCGCTGTTTAAGCCCGTTCCCGAATAATCCAGCGTATCAATGGTCGTGTTCGTATAAAAATGAACATCGCGATGCAGGTCGATTCTCTCCAAAATATAGGTCATAAAATCAACTTCATCATGTGTGGTCAACGGTCGATTTTCTTCGGCGGTAATGAATAAATACTTGGCCAAGCTCAATTGGCCAGTTCCTAAAATGCGATTGGCAATCGTGAGCATCTCTGTCGGCTGTTTGACCTGCTGATAAGGCGTATAGCGCTCGCTTCCGATGGCAAACAGCAGCGGATGCACACCGGCAGCATCTACGGCGTGGACTTCTTTTACACCTGGGATTTCCTGCTTGATCGCATCGCCCGTTAACTCGTGAATCAACTGACCAAACGATGTATCTTCTTGTGGCGGACGACCCACAACCGTGAATGGCCAGATGGCATTCGGCTTGGCATACACTTTCTTTACCTTCATTACAGGGAATGGATGGATCAGACTGTAATAGCCCAGATGGTCACCGAATGGTCCTTCTGGTTTCGTATCTCCGGGATAAATATCTCCAGTGATTACAAAATCGGCATCATTGCTTATACAATAACCATCGATATAGCTGTAGTGAAAACGGCGTCCAGAAAGCAAGCCGGCAAAAGTAATTTCGCTCAAGCCTTCTGGTAGCGGCATTACTGCCGATAAGGTGTGCGCAGGTGGCCCGCCCACAAAACAACTAACTTTCAGCGGCATCCCCATTTTGGTCGCTTTGGCTTGGTGGACACCGATTCCACGATGGATTTGATAGTGCAAGCCAATTTCTTTGTTTACTTCATACTCATTACCAGTCAACTGCACCCGGTACATACCCAAATTGGAATTCATGATTCCAGGCTTGTCCGGATCTTCCGAATAGATTTGGGGGAGCGTGACAAAAGCTCCGCCATCCATCGGCCAGCTTTGGATCAGTGGCAGGTCTGTTATGCTGATTTCCTGTGCAGTTACCGGCATGCTAGTCGATTTTTTGGCAGGCAAAGCCTTCAGAGCAGCAAAGCCGTTCTCCATATTTTTAAATGGCTGCTTTAGTGCTTTCATCGGATCATTGCGCATGGCGATGATATTTTCAGCGGCTTGCCAGGTGCTTCTGAAAATAAACTTGCTGCGCTCAATTGTGCCAAATAGATTGGATACTGCACGAAATTTTGAGCCTTTTACATTTTCAAACAGCAATGCTGGTCCCCCGGCTTCGTACACCTTCAAGTGAATCGCGGCCATTTCCAGATAGGGATCTACTTCTTCGCGAATACGGACCAAATGTCCGTGCCTTTCCAAGTCAAGGATGCACTCTTCTAAATTCTGATACATATCTATAGGGCTCCAATCACTAGATTCTAGATTTACCTGTAGATCAATACCTTCTCATCATACAGGAAAGATCCTACAAATTCACGTTACCCTTCCGCACAATTTCTTGAAGCTCGCTCAATTCTCTGATTTCGTACGTTGGCTGAATGCTCGTCTGATTTTCCTTTCCCAAAGGGTTGAACCAGCACGTATCGATCCCGTAATGCGCTCCCCCTTGTATATCAGAGGTCAACGAATCTCCCACCATCAATACGCTCGCCTTCTCCGTCCATTGCAGTTTGGAAAACGCGTATTCAAAAATTTCCCGATCCGGCTTCTTATACCCGACCTCTTCGGAAATAATCAGGTGCTCAAAAGCGTTGCAAAGCGGTGAAGCGGCAATTCTTGCCGTTTGCACAGAGGCAAACCCATTCGTAATGATCACCAAACGGCAATCCTTCAAACTGTTGCACAATTCAACCGCTCCCGGGACTAAATGCACTTCTTTGCCCAAATATTCGAGATAAGCGCTGCCGAACGCCTCTGCATCGATGTCTAGCTGAATAGCTTTGAAAAGTCTTCGAAATCTCTCTACGCCCAGCTCCGCCAGAGTGATCCGCCCCTTTTCTAAATCCTCCCACAATCCTTTACTGATCTCTTTGTAAGTCGCTCGATAATCAGACGATCCCGTAGCGAATCCAAACTGGGAAAACGTCTTTTGCAAAGCATTTTCTTCTGTCGTTTTGAAGTCAAGAAGTGTATCATCTACATCGAATAGTATGACTTGATAGCGCATAGCAGCCTCCAAAAATCTTTACTGATCAAGTATTCGTACAAAACTAACACCTTTCTATCATATCAAAAACAGAAGGCCAAACTGCATAAAAAAAGCCTCGAACTGTATCATTCGAGGCCGTTAGAGATATTTTAGAGGAGCGGCTTCTAGATCAACGTCGCGAATTTGAACCGATGAACATATCTCATGGTTTTTACCTAGCAGGAAGTACACTCCTTCTTTCCGAATTATTTCTCAACATGGCAAAAGGAAGGTGAAGCAATGAACGCACTCTTAGTCATTGATGTGCAAAACGGAATTGTGAATTGTGGGGATTACAAAGAGGAACTTTTTTTGATAGAACAGGTAATCAAAGATTTTAAAGAGAGCAATCGGCCTGTCATTTTCATCAGACATATCGATGATACAGAAGAAAGCCCACTGAATAGAAGCTCTATCGGTTCGGAAATACACCCTTCAATAAAAGGCTATTCTGACTACATAATCGAGAAGCATACCCCTAGCGCCTTCTTTCAAACAGAACTCACAAAGACTTTAGGAAAGTTAGGGGTCGATCATCTTTTTATAATCGGTTTTGAGACGGAATTTTGTTGTATGTTTACGGCGATCGCAGCCTATGATCGCGGATATAAAGTGACGTTCATAAAGGACGCAACTGGAACAACCAATAACGCCGAATCATATGGCATGCAAGGTTTAGACATTAAACAGTTTGTAGGAACCGTTCTCCGTTGGTCGAGTGTCATTGAAGTAGTAGACTACGCCGAGTACGCTGAAAAATACAAGTGATGAAAGCAGGTTGTACCTTTTTTCCGAGGGCTCGCCGTCGATCTCCCAATAATGAATTTTTACTACGCTAAGAGGCTTTCGTCATAAAAATAGCCGGTTACACCATTTGATGTAACCGGTTGATTATGTGCTCACAGACCCTTTATATTAAATATTTTCGTTCTTCAGCGATTCAACGATATTTTGTTCTTTATGTTTTCTAGTCGCATAGAGGATGGATGTACCCACAATAAAAAACACACCTATCCCTGCAATGAAAAGATCCGCCCAAGGCAACGAAAAAGCAAATTCAAAATTACGGCTAAGGCTCTTATAGATGAAAAACATCACACATAAACTAATCGGTAAACCGTAAATAAGCGACTTCATTCCATAAAAAAATCCTTCAAAGCGTAGCATTTTCTTCATGCCCTTTGGCGTCATGCCAATGGAAGCCAGCATCGCAAACTCACGTTTTCTCAAGGCCATCCCTGTCGAAATCGTGTTGATGATATTTGCCATACAAATGAGTCCGATGAGAACCACAAACCCATAAAGGAATACGGATATGACTGTGGCGCGATTCATTGCATCCTGACGCTCCTCAATCAGATTGGTCGTATAGACATGTAGATCTGGATATCTGTTCATAATCGGGTTTATTTCATTTTCCAATGCCGCAGACTGCTCTGTTGTAAATTGAACCTCACTGAAAATTTGCTCAGACAACTCCTCGTTACCGCGTTCTCGTAGCTTGTCAAAGTCTCGTTCAGAAACAACAAGTGTCACCGTAAAAGCATCTTCCTGATAGCGTAGCATAAAAGGTGGACGTTTATCTGTGATAGAAGCAATTCGGATTTTAGCCCCTTCAACCTTCGTGAAAGGTATTTCTGATCCCTCTTGGACTGTTAGTTGAGAAATATCTGTAAAATGATGTTGTTCTTTCAAGGTGAACCGATTGACAAGTATTGCAGAAATCTCGTCACCTTCCAATTTCTTTGCATCAATCCCCGCGGATTTCAGGTACGCTGCAAAAGAGGCCTCATCAAGAGAAACAATGTTTGCAGACATGTAGTATTTCCCATCTGGATCAAGAGTATGGCGACTGGAGATGTCTGTGGTAACCTCGTTTTCGTTGAGGAATAGATCATTAAAAAGAAGTTGGGTCTTCACTTTTGTTGTTGCGTTTTGGACAGACATCAATTCATTGGTTAATGACCGTACCCTTTCCCAATCGGCTCCCCTCGCGTTTACGGACAGATCATAGGGTAGCGGTGCTTGTGCCATATTATAGGACTTATCCATATATAATGAAAAGGAAGAAGCTGCTAGGTACAAGATTACACTGATCGCAAGAGAAAAGACCGTTGAGCGATAGTGGTGTTTATTCCTTTTCAAATTTTTTAATCCTAGTTCTGCTTCAAATCCAAACAACTTCCGCGTCATTTTGGATGTACGAACATCTTTTCCTTTTAATTCGATATCCTTTGTCTGACGAATCGCAGTTATCGGTGTAATTCCCGATGCCCTCACTGCTGGAAACCATGCAGAAATGAGCAATGTCAAAATGGAAAACAAAATGACAGCAATCATACTGTACGGCTCTATCACCAATCGCATCGGTTGACTAACGACAAATATTTTTTCAATGAATGGGCTGAGCAAATGGAGAGTAACACCAATGCCAATGGACCCAAAAAACAACCCAGCTGGAATAGCTATGACCCCGATCACAGCAGCTTCAAAAAATACAGAAGCCCTTTTTTGCTGTTTGGTTGCCCCTACGCTAGATAACATTCCTAAAGTGCGACTACGCTCTGAAAGTGAGATCGCAAACGCGTTGTAGATTAGTGAGACAGATCCAATCAGAATGATAATTCCAACGGATAAGACTGCCAGATACATGGTGTTAAGAAAGTGGGAATCATTCGAAATCCCGGAATAGAGCAAAAGATCCCGGTTGTACTTGACTTTTACTCCGTTCGATTTAACTTGATCCTTTACTCCGCTTACCTTACTAGCAATCGTGTTACTCGTTTCATAAATGTTATTTCCTAAACCTTTAAAATCCTTATATTCTACACTTACCGTGTAGGGAAAGCCCTCCTCTAAATCCCCCTCAGAAAGACCACTAAATGCACGGTATGCAGCCATTGCTTCCTGTTCTCTAGCTGGTGCTTGAACAATCCCGGTAATGGTGTATGTTTTTGTCTTTGTAGGCGTAAAGACTTCCTTTGATTGATAGACATAATCGGTGCCCAACGTCTCGCTCTCACCATCTATATTCAAGCTGCGGTTACCAAAATCTAATGTGACTACATCTCCAACCTTCCAGCTTACCCCGGCGGTTTGTAGAAACTGCGATGAGAGTGCCAGTTCATTTTCATTCTGAGGCAAACTCCCATCAATCAAGCTCACCCCTATTACTTGATGATTACTGTGTCCAGTAATATACAAATACGGCTTCACGCTGTTTGGAGAGTTAGAAAGTCGTGCGTATCCGAGTTTCTGGTCAATGTCGTATCTTTCAATTGCTTCTGTATTTGTAATAGCCGCAACATCTTCTCCTGCAACATCGAGAAAAGCTGCTTGCCATTTACCAGCGTAGGCAATCGCGTTTCTCTGCATCATATCCATGAAAGAGCTACTAATCGAAAATACTGCTGTTAACATTGCGACAGAGATGACAACCCCAATGATTGTAACAAGGGTACGGCTTTTATTCTTTTTCATATAACGTAAAGTGAGCTGATTTACGATATTCATCGCCGGATCACCTCATCTCTAGAAATCCGGCCATCCTGAATGCCAATAATACGGTCCGCTTGCAAGGCAATGTTTTCGTCATGTGTAATAACAATCAGGGTTTGATGCCGTTCTTTGTGTAGTTTTTTCAAGAGCTTCACAATCTCAGCACTATTTTTGCTGTCTAGATTCCCGGTAGGCTCGTCAGCCAATACAATGGCGGGACTGCTAATCAAGGCACGGCCAATGGACGCACGCTGCTGCTGTCCTCCAGAAAGCTGGTTTGGCAGATGCTTTAATCGCTGTTGAAGGCCTAGAGTCTCTACGATACCGGAAAAGATTTCTTGATTTACTTCTCTACCGTCCAACAGCAATGGCAAGGTAATATTTTCCTCCACAGTGAGGACAGGGATCAGATTATAAAATTGATAGATAAGCCCAATCTGTCTGCGTCTGAAGATGGCCAATGCCGTTTCATCCATCGCGTACATATCAGTCTGGTCAACGATCACTTTACCGGATGTGGGCGTATCAACGCCCCCCAGAATATGCAAAAGGGTAGACTTACCTGAACCAGAAGGTCCAATAATCGCCACAAACTCCCCTTTTTGTACGGAAAATGAGATATCGTTCAATGCAGTAACAGCTGTTTCGCCGTCACCGTACGTCTTTGACAGGTTCTCTACTCGCAAAATCTCCATCATGAGCCTCCCAGATCAGTTAGTACGTTTAGAATAGCTGCCAAACATGTCTCGTCGGTGACATTCATTCTTACAATTTTGTCATCTACATCACTTGCTTGTAAAATTTGATTTTGAATGTTGTGCCTACACCAAGCTGGCTTTCCATAAACACATCGGCGTTTTGACTTTGCAAGATTGTTTTAGACATGGCTAGCCCTATTCCAATACTATCCACTCCTGCATTCTTCCCTTTGTAAAATCGTTCAAAAATGTGCGGAGCATCTTCCGGACTAATCCCCTCGCCACTGTCGGCAATGACAATTTGTGTATACAATGGTGTTTCCTCACACGAAATAGCAATACGTCCCCCAACCGGCGTATGCTCTATCCCGTTTTTAATCACATTCAAAATGGCTTCTACCGTCCAGTTTGCATCCCCATACACGAAAAGATCTTCTTTACAAGAGAAAGAAAGCTCCTGATTTTTTAATTCCATGGGGACAAGGAGTGGTTCTAATGCCTTGTTTATCATTTTTTTGACAGATACCAATTCCTTCTTGAAGATAACGCTCTGCACATCGATTTTGGACAGCTTGAGCAATGAAGTCACGAGCCATTCAATACGCTTCAACTGATTGATAATCTTGCCCAAGAACTCCTCCCTCTTTTCTTTTGGAAGACTAGGGTTGTTTAACAAATCAGCCATGACAAACATGGAGGCAAGTGGCGTTTTTAGTTGATGGGAGATGTTCGAAAGAGTCTCTGCCAAGTATTGTTTGTCCTTTTTCAGAAGAGTAGACTGCTCAGACAACGTTAATGTCACTTTGTAAATATCATTTTTCAGAATGCTCAATTCACCCTCAACGTTATCCCGAATATCCATCGTGGGTTGGCCTGAATATACAGAAGCCAAATAATAAGCGAGCTTACTGATGTCCTGATAACGTTTGCGGGTAAACAAGAAAAAACATAAAAGGAGCAGAAATACCATGGCAATCGCCACAATCCCTGCTTTCCAATTGATTATCCAAAGAATAGTGATCCCAATGGTGGAAATAACCACGCTACACATACATAACTTCCGGATTTCTTTGTTTTTAAGCATGGCTTCCACTCATTCGATAGCCAAGTCCGCGTACGGTTTCTATCACTTTGGGATTCTGGCTATCATCTTCCAACTTTTCTCGAAGCCGCTTAATGTAGACCGAAAGGGTATTGTCATTGATAAAGTTACCATCTAAATCCCAAATGCCCTCTAACAACTGATTTCTGGACAGAACTTGCCCTCTACTGTTTATGAATGCCAACAGCAAACGGTATTCTAAAGCAGTCAGCATCACTTCCTCAGTTCCTTTGTACACTTTAGCCAGTTTTGTATGTACGACAACATTTCCAATCTTCACTTTGTCAGTCAGGTTGGGTTCTTTTTGGTAGTGCCTAAGGGATGACTTCATTCGGCTAATCAGCTCCCGGATACGAAACGGCTTTGTGATATAGTCGTCTGCTCCCATATCTAACCCCCGAACCACATTGATTTCATCATCACACGCCGTCAAGAAGATGACAGGTGCATCCTGATTTTCTTTTATATATTCGCAAATCTCATAGCCATTACCATCTGGCAAAGTCAGATCCAGTAAAAAAATGTCAAAACGTTGTTGCTTGATTGTTTCAATGGCAGTATGCTTCCCTTCACAAAGAACGACTTCATAACCTTCACTGGAAAGCGAATAGTGCAAACCATCTGCAATGGTCTTGTCATCTTCTACTACTAAAACCTTCAATGTTAATCCTCCCGACTATCTCTTGTTCTCACATCAGTTTTTGGTTTCAAACCATCGTTTAGATAGTTAAAATATAGCTTGCGTCACACAAATACACGATCCTTTACAGATCGTTCAGTCATTGCTATATGACAAAAGATGTCATAATGGGCGGCTTATACTGAATCCATCAACGAAACGATTGGAGGATTTCAGTATGATAGGTCTGCGTATTTTTGCAAAATGGGTATTGATCGTAGGGTTGTGCTTGATGTTTCTTTCATCTGGTATTGATAAGCTGATTGGACATCCAGAGACCACAATCGCTTTCCAAGCATTCGGGTTTCCCCATTGGTTCCAAGTTGTGATCGGTGTAGGCGAAGTGCTCGGCGGATTGGGCTTACTGATGAAAAAGTATACGCGTTACGCCGCCTATACGCTCGCAGTGATCATGCTTGGTGCTACAATCACTCTTCTTATACACGGAGATACGACTACTGTAGCGATTCCATTTGTCTTACTCCTCGTTTTCTTGCTGATCGGTCGTCAGAGTGGTAGCAACAAAAAACAGCCGAATCATGCTTAATCTTATGGCTCGCTCAAAAAGCCGCCAGTTCCCACCCGTAACCAGGTGAGGATCTGACGGCCTCCCGCTTTTTCTTAAAATCACCTTACCTTGTCCTGATTTTAACACGATTTCACCATGCTCTGCCAGCCAGTCCACTATTGCTTCGACAGGCTCTTCCTTTGTAGAAGCAATTATTTATCGCATACCCTTCTGCTTGAAATCATAGTAGGTAAAGATAGTAAAAAGGAGGAATGATATGTGGATCAAGAAAAAGTAACCATCAAGATTAACGACAATGGCTCAATTCGTGTTACCGGTGCAGTTGAATTGCTGGATGGAGCAGGTGACAAGTATGATGTCGGTTCATCTTTTTCACTCTGTCGATGCGGTCAATCCGAGAAAAAACCGTTCTGTGATGGCACGCATAAAAAAGTAGGTTTTGAAAGTGCACCACGAGCAAAAGTATGATTCGAAAGAGCGCAGATGCGCTCTTTTTTTCTTTTTATCAATCGCTTTTTATGTCAAATTGTTTCCTTATAGAAAGATTGGTATAATTTTGAAAAGTATTCCGCAAGCGAAAGTGAGGTTTGAGAGGAGGAAATAACATAAGCTGCCTGCCAAATTCTCGTTTTGATTGACGGGGTTTATTTTTTTTACCTAAGATAAAGACATTCCGATTCCATATACAATGACGGAGAACTTTCCTTCGCCAGTTATGGTTGACATAGTTAGGAGTGCACAACCATGTATGCACAAACAGTACGTTACGATCAATTTGGTGAACCCCGTGAAGTATTGAAGGTTGAACAACGGCTGATTGAACCTCTGAAGCAGGATGAAATTTTGGTAAAAATGAGCGAACGCCCTATTAATCCTTCTGATGTCATCCCGATTCGTGGTGCTTACAAGCATCGTATCAACCTTCCCGCCATTCCTGGGTATGAAGGGGTTGGTACCGTAATTGACACAGGTCCTTTTGCTCCCCGTTCTCTTATCGGGAAACGTGTTCTGCCTTTGCGCGGTGAGGGTACGTGGCAAGAATTCGTAAAAACGACAGCTGAGCTAGCCATTGCGGTTCCTGATTCGATTCCAGATGATATTGCATGTCAGTTGTACATCAACCCAATCACTGCCTGGGTCATCTGCAATGAGACTCTTCAACTGTCTTCTCAACAGGTTTTGTTAGTCAATGCAGCCAACTCAGCCATTGGCCGCTTGTTCATTCAGCTATCCGCTCTTTTCGGTTTTCGGGTGATTGCCATCGTCCGAAACGCAAGATATACCGGGGAGCTGATGCAACTCGGGGCTTGGCATGTCATCGACAGCTCGCATGTGTCTATTTATGAGTCCATCATGAGTGTCACGAACGGACAAGGTGCTCATGCGTCTATTGATTCCATTGGCGGGCCAGATGGTTTAGAGCTGGCGAAGTCTACACGTGCCGGCGGGATTTTCTTGTCGTTAGGCCTTTTATCGGGAGTTCAAGTGGATTGGTCGACTATCTCGAAAGAGCTTGGCGTTCTCCCTCAACTGTTTTTATTGCGCCACTGGAATCAACGAGTTTCCGTGTCTACCTGGCACGAAACGTTTGAGAAAGTTATCGATCTCGTTCAGAGTGGGAAGCTCCTTTTAGCAGAACCTGGAGCGAAATTTGCCCTGCATGAGGTAAAAGAGGCGGTGCAATTTGCGGAGAGCCGTCATCGTACGGGAAAAATCATCTTGGTGTAATTACTTGGATGGAATCGTACCTCTTAATCGCTACTTTTCGACGAGCAAAATAAATGATAAGCTCTCGCTGTAGCGAAAATGTAGATGGTACTGTGCCTATACGGCTCCTTGTTCTCTAGGGATGTACAAGTAGTTTACTTAATAACACCGAAGCCAAAAATGAGCGTTTCCTTACCCTTTTTGGCTTCGGCGAAACATAGGAGGTACTATGGCTATTCATGAAAAGAGATTTCTTAAAAATTATGAATCAAAAGCCTCTGAATATCTGAACGATAAAGAAAAAGCATCTAATCTCCTAAAAAAAGCAATGAAAAAAGCAGATAAAAAAGCGATCGGAGATGTTTGGGAGAATTTACAGCTACTCTTTCAAATTTTCGGTGATTGGACGAGTGGAAAATATCGAACAATCCCCGTCAAATCCATTTTAATGATAATTGGCGGGATTTTGTACTTTGTTTCACCCATAGACGCCATCACAGATTTTATTCCTGTTGCTGGTTTATTAGATGACGCGACAATCATTGGATTGGTGTTTCGACAAGTGAGCAGTGACCTTACTTTATACAAAGAGTGGAAACAAAAAGAATTTTTACAGGAATAGGATAAATCCATTCGAGTAGAGCGAGGTGCTTTGATGACGCTACAAAACTATTTACATCATACATTTCCAACGTTAATGCTTAGACCACCTTTGTTTTATAGCTGGGATATCGGAATTCGTTTTGAGCTGGGTGTGGACTACAATTACCATAACGTTTATGAAAATGGCCCCTATTTACAGGGAGTTTATACGCGAGCGATTACTTTATGTAAGACTTTACATGCACCTAACGATGACATCTATATCGTTGTGGATGTAAACGATTTTGGAGACGGTGGAGCTTTCAAGCGCAAATTGAACGTCTTTTCCAAGTATGTGAAGACCAAATCCCTTTTGTATAAGCTGCAACAACATACTATCCCTTATGTTTTTCCAGAAGACGATGAGAATGAAGCCTATCGAACGCATCGATTCGCCTTGAAGTGTAAGACATCGGACTTGGCATATGTTCCGATGATAAAAGCAATCTGCCGTCAGGATATGGGATTACAACCACGTATTTTTCATCGGGTATACTTTATCAATACGAGCCAACAAACCATCTTTCACATCTATGACGATCGAGGCTGTGATTTATTAGCCACTTCTCCTGAAACAATCAGAGGGATTTATGAAAGCTACTCGCATTGGATTTTAGATTATGACAGAGCTAAGATCGATAGTATTTTCGTAAATGGAAGCAGCTATGGCAACACATTTCCGGCAGATCGATAGATGTCATACCACTCTTCTCGCGTCAAGCGAATATGTGCTGCTTTCACGCAATCTTTCATTCGGTCGACATTCGTCGTGCCAATGACAGGTTGCATGTTCGCCGGGTGCCGTAGTAGCCAAGCGATGGCGATTGTCGTGTTGGATACTTCATATCTAGCTGCAATTTCATCGATTTTTTTGTTCAAATCAGGAAATTTCTCGTTCCCAAGGAAAGACCCCTCGAAAAATCCATGCTGGAATGGCGACCAAGGCTGAATCGTAATATCATGTAGCCTGCAGAAGTCGAGTACACTGCCATCGCGGTTCACAGCCGAGTTGTTCTCCATATTGACGTTGAACCCTTGCGAAATCATCGTCGCGTTCATAATGCTGAGCTGCAACTGGTTAGCGACGATTGGTTGCTTCACATATTTGTGTAACAACTGGATCTGCATCGGATTTTGATTGGAAACGCCAAAGTGGCGAACTTTACCCGTGCTCTCTAGAAGAGCGAACGCTTCCGCTACTTCTTCCGGCTCGACAAGCGTGTCTGGTCGATGCAGCAGCAATACATCTAAATATTCAGTTTTTAGGCGCTTTAGAATGCCATCCACTGCATTCAAAATATGCTCTTTGGAAAAATCGAACATACCAGGACGGATGCCACATTTCGATTGCAACAGGATACGCTCGCGAATGCTAGGGCTCATCTGAATCGCTTCCGCAAATACTTCCTCACATCTGCCTTTTCCATAAATATCTGCATGGTCGAAGAAGTTCGCCCCTTCTTCAAGCGCCGTTTGTACGAAGCGCTCCGCTTGCAGCTTGTCTAGTGACCCTATCCTCATGCAACCGATTGCAATTACAGGTACTTCTAACTTGCTCGTGCCGAGTGGTATGGCTCTCATGTCAATCCTCCGATTCTATTTTTTCATTGCGTCCATAGAGCTCATTGGTTTATTCAACTCACAAGACTGAGAATCCTGCGGAAATGGAAATCGGGATGGATAAGAAATCCATAGTTAAAAGTCCTTCCCACTAAACCATGGAAGGACTCTTTACTTGGTGTAACTTCCCTGTACACCCGTGATTCTTCTATTTTCGGTAGTAATATTTCGCCCAATCGTTGATGATTTGTTTTTTCGTCTTCGCCTTCACCTTAGGGGAATCGCTTGTCTCCCAATCTCGAATGGCATCTCGAAATGACTTGTAAAACCAGAAATCATTAATAATCCATGAGCAAAAAATTTTCCGATACATGCGTCCCGCATGAATGCCAGAGCTGTATCTTCTTACAGCCTTACTTGCTAACCGTTTTGCAAACTTTTTAGCTGGACCACTTTTGTCTTTTACAACCGGGAACTTTTTATAACTTCTACTCATCATTAACCTCCTTTTTGGGAAGTTAATGACCGTAATTCATCTCCTTCATCGTACACCCTCCTTTGGGTTTATCTATATGAAAATACTCACGAGCTACTTAAAAGTTTCGATTCCAATCGTGTTTTTCTGCAAACATTGCTGCACAAACAAGAAAAGCCTTTGTAAGCAAAGGCTTTTCTACCATTTCGTATGGAGCGGGTGATGGGAATCGAACCCACGCCGCAGGCTTGGGAAGCCGGAGTTCTACCATTGAACTACACCCGCATGATGTTCGTGCATTGCATTCCAACTGCTTCCAATTATACATCTGTCTGAATTATTTGTCTAGTTCTCCAATCGAATGTAGCCATGTCAATCATGCAAGAAAAGACCGCCCGGGCATCATCCCCCGTTCGGTCTTCTCTGCTTGCTTTGACTTCAGGCATGCGCAAGTGTTTGCTGCGAAATAATTCGCCCACTCTCCATTTTCACTACTTGATCAGCAAGGTGGAAGTAACGATCGTCGTGTGTGATCGCGATGACACATTTGCCCTGTCTTTTCATTTCTGGCAGCAAGGATTCGTAAAAGAATTGACGATACTCTGGATCTTGGTCCGCTGCCCACTCGTCAAAGAGGAAAATGGGCCGATCTCTTACCAGACTGAGCATTAAGGCAAGGCGCTTGCGTTGACCCGTAGACAGCTTCGTCGTGCTAAACGTTCCCGTTTCATCCACCTCTACTTTGTCAGCGATGCGCAGCACCTCTAAATATTTGCTCACTTCTTCTTGCTTCGCTTGGTAATCGATTCCGTACATCTTCTCAAACAAGTAGAAATCACTGAAGATCGCGGAGAAGAATTCGCAGCGTTGATCAGCATTCACTTTTTGGCCGTTCATGAAAAACTCGCCTTCATCCTGCTCGTACAATCCGGTAATCAGCTTGGCAAACGTTGACTTCCCGCTGCCGTTCCCACCAACAATGAAGACGATTTCCCCTTTTCGGCAGGAGAAGTCCAGCGGCCCCACGGAAAACTCTTCGCCCTCCTTGTTTTTGTATCGGAAACGCACCTGTTCAGTTGAAAACGTCTCAAAGTCTTGCTCGTTCCGCTCAGCTACGCTTTCCTCTTCTCTTCTCGTTTCCACTGATAAGGAATCAAGCAACGCATTCAGTCGCTGCCAGCTGATCTTAATCCGAATCAGCTCCGGTACTGCATTCAAAATACCGTGAACAGGTCCTGTCATATACAGAAAGACAAACACATAACTAATCAGCATCTCTTTTTGAAGCGAAGGGAAAAGAACCGGGAATAAAAAGGCAACTGTGCCGATTACCACAACGAAAAGCAATTCCCCAATTAAATACACGTTCACAAATTTAAATTGGCCCGCTGATTTTTTATGTCGATAGTCAGAGCAGCTTTTTTCCATGTCTTCTTCGAATTCTTTTCGTTGCGCCTGCGTCAAATACAGCTCCTTGAAGCCGCCGATCATATCGGTAATATAGGAGAAAAACACATTTTGGATGTCTCTGGTTTCCTCCCATACTTTATTTGCAAAGCGACCTGCCAGCGTATACAAGCCTACAGCCACAAAAATGACTGCCAAACAAAATAAAAATCCGTATAGATCCAGCGAGCCCAGATAAATGAAGCAAAACAGTAGTGTAACCGCACTCGTCAGCGCCACAACGACACTATTGGCGAACGTACTGATCGTTTCCGTATCGTTATTTAACCCCGCATATATTTCACCGTTATCGAGTGTCTCGTACTTTTGATAAGGGGTCCGAAAAATTTTGCGGATCAGTTCCATTCTTTTTTCGTATACGATTTCATTTGTGATCACAATCAGTCGGCTACGCATCATTTTCTCCCCGACGATATACAACAAGATACCCAGGAGAAAATACAGGAAAATCGATGCATGAAACTTGTTCGTAGAAGTGAGCGCCAAATTAATCATAAAAATAATCAGCGCATTTCCAAATCCGCTGATGAGCCCCTGTATGACAATGGACGTCATGGATGTTTCTTGTGATTTCGGGAACAAGCGGATGAGTGTGATGTAGACATTAAACAGAGCGAGTCCTGCCACCAATGCGTACATGGCGTAAAAAATGGTGATCGGAAGCCAAACCTCGATGAACGGCCATGGTAAGCCCATAAAAAAAACATCCGGCAGATAGTATAAGGCGGCAGTCAAAACACTTCCCATGACAACAAATGCAACAAAGGATGCAAAACAAATTCGCCCCGCATTTGCGGCGAGTTTTCGTTCGCCTCGATAGACTTGCACGAAAGTCTGGACGATTACCCCACCAAGCAGCAACAAAAGGATACCAAGGATCACGAGAGAAATGCTTGCCAGTCGATCCGCTTGCAGATTGGTGTCAGACACGACTGCGGGAGCTTCTTTGCCAAGTACGAGATTGACGGCCCCTTCTGCGATAACAGATGCGTTCAACGAGTTGATATTGGTCAAAACGACGGCGCCCAGCTTTTCTTCCGGACGAAATACCATGTACGAAGAAAATGCAGGGTTATTGCCACCGTGCGAAATTTGCCCTCCACCATCCTGATAAATCATCCAGCCTGACGCATACGAGAAACCATCTGAAGCAGGAGCTACCGAACGATCAGGAAGATGGGAAGCACGCACCAGCTCGGGACGAAACGCAGATGCCTCCACCCCCAACTGAATCTGCAACCATCGTTCCATATCGTTTAAATCGGAAACGACATAACCCGCAGGCGTATTTCCCCGATATTCCGGCGCATCATACACGCGTGGGGAAAAGAACTCGATTTTGTGCCCTCTTGCCATCTCCTCCACGGGTGCCTGTGCCTTCAAAAAGGTATGGGTTAGTCCCAATTTGGCAATGACTTGTTGCTGCACATACTGCTCATAGGACTCTCCGGTAATTTTCTCGACCACATAGCCCAGGATATCGTAGTTAATGGTGGCGTATTCATACTCGGTCCCCGGCTTGCGGACCAGTTCCGTATGATTGATGGCTCGCACGGTTTCTTCGATCGCATTTTCGCTGGAGGAAATAGGGATGGAGCCAATGCTTTCAAACGGAATCCCGCTGGTATGGTACAGCAAATGCTTAATCAGGATTGTTTCCTGTTGTCCTTTATAGGTAACGCCAAACCACGGAATATAGTTCTGAACCGGGTCTTCCAGCGAAAGTCGTTTCTGCTCGACAAGCTGGTGAACTGCTAGCGCTGTAAATGCTTTGGAGTTCGACCCGATTTCAAACAAGGTGTCAGAATTAACCGGCTCTTGCTTCTCGGTGTCAGAGAACCCAAACGATTGCTTGTAAATGGTTTTCCCCTCTTTGACGACCACAACGGCTGCACCCGGGATTTTTTCCGACTCCATGGTTTTATTGACCAGCTGCTCGATTTCCGTTGCGATTTCCGTATCCTGTCGATCGTTCGTTTCGGCGTACACGGCCATACTGCTGGAAAGTACGAGAACCAGACACATCAGCAAGAATGCTAGTTTTCGTCTCGACTCATCTATGATCTTTTGCAGAATGATCCACTCCTTTTTAGGCCCTGCGTCTGTGGGAAAGACCGCAACCAGTACGTGATGTAATTGGGATTGGATAGAAACCGTGGCGAATCAAACTCGCCACGGTTTCTTATTACGCATCGCACATATACACGGGTTTCGAGTAGAGGCGCAAGGTTTCTCTCCATTTTTTAACCAATCGCTCCCACTGTTCTTGCTCGATTTGCTCTTGTTTCAATAGGCTAATTGGAATACACAAGTTTAATAAACGCCCGTCTATTTCAAAACGGGTAACACCCGCAGGCAAAACATGCCCTTCCGATACGATACGCTCCAATTCCGCCAGACTGATAGGCGGGAACCGTATCAGGGCTGCTCCTGTCTCTGGCCATTCGAGCATCCCTGTGGGCAGACGATGCACAGGATGGCTATAGTTGTAACTGTCCACTAATTGACGCCATAGCGTCATTCGCCACTTATCATCCTGCCGATTCTCATTTGGATACAGATAGAAGCGTTCCTTGTTCCCTATCTTCATTTCTGCCACAGGCGTTTCTCCTAAACGCTCTGTTTCCCACCGAAACACAGAATCCTGCTCCACTGACTGCAACCATGCAGCGACTGGCACAATATGATCCCACATATCCAAGTGAAAATCCTCATGTTCCACTACCTGTACGGGGATATGTTTGCACCCAAGCGCTTGAAGAGCAAAGGTCCGATGTGCACCATCAATGATCAAATACTGGCCGTTTTGCATAAGAATCGCCAGCGGAGGATGGCGCAAAATCCCTTCCTCCTCAATGATCTGTCTGGTCTTGTGTAGTCGCTTGTTCTCATGTGACTCGTGCAAACAAATACGAGATGACTCTACGAGTTTTAGATTTGCCAGCACATCGTACAAAATGGTAACCTCCAGTTAGTCTTGCAAGTGAGTTCCGATCCCCTGCGAGAGTGCTTGTTTGTAATAGTAGGCAGCAATGGCGATATCAAAAATCGCCATCCCCATCGGATTAAACATGATTGGCTCATCTTGCGGAAATTCTTTCATCTGGTCAAGGCAGACAATATCTGTGATGGATTTGGTATCTTCTTTTTGCAATCCTCTCTCCAGATGCATAATCTCGATGTCCGTGTTCTCACGGCAGACTTCAGTCCAGTCATCTACGATTATGGAGCGGGTATAGTCGAGAATTTTTGGTGTAAAATCGCGTAGCGATACATTTAACAACAAAGAATGACGTTTTGGTTGCTTGTCAATAAAACCATGCGGTGATACCGTGCACGTAATGAACACATCTGCCTCGCAATATGCTTCTTCCCACGTTTGCGCGATAACCGTTTTCTCTTTTATCTCAGCCGGAATGTGCTCCTGCTGGATACCCGCAATGTCATAGAGAACCACCTTGTCGATTTTCTCTCCTAACGTGGCCGTTACCATTTGCAGATGAAGTCTGCCAATCGGACCAAATCCGATAATTCCGACCGTTACATTTTGCAGGGGACGTACTTGTTCGTAATGCTTGAGGAGAAGACCGGAAACAGAAGCAGTTCGAATTCCGCTGACCAGGGCTGTATTAATCGTTGCTACAGGCTTACCCGTTCTGGCTTCGTTCAGGATGGTAATCGAATGCGCGCGTTGGATACCCTCTTGGAGGTTTTTCGGGAAACTGGCAATCCACTTGATTCCCGCCATGTAAGTATCTCCGCCTACAAATGCTGGCATGGCTATAATGCGGTTTGACATGTCATGATATCGCAAATAAGGTTTAATCGGCTGTGCATAATCCTCCTTGTGTAAGGAATGCACAGCATGTTCAATGACATCAATGGTTTCCTTCCAATTCTTGCCGACCTTTTCAATATCACTCGTATTTAGATATAACATCGTGCAGCCCACCCTGCTTATCGTAGTAGATTTATTGGACACTGCTTAATTGCCAACGAAAGAATGCTTTTGCTGATGCAACCACTGAACCCATTCCTGGTTGTATACGGTATTGACATATGGCATACCACCGTCTGGACATAAAAAGACGACATTAGGCTTGACTACATGTTTTTGATCTTTGAAATAGTTTTTAATCGCCCAGTAGGAAGTCCCAGAAGATCCTCCAGCAAAAATGCCATGCTCAGCGTACAGCTGATAGCAAGCATTGACTGTGTCCTCCTCCGAAACATGAACGACCTCATCGATGAGCGCGCCCTTGAGTATGTCAGGCCGCATGCTCGATCCAATTCCCGGGATGTATCGTTTTTGTGGCTCTTGCCCGAAAATCACTGATCCTACCGTATCGACAGCAATGATCTTTATGTTTGGATATCGTTCTTTCAATCGCTGCGAAATTCCAGTAATCGTGCCACCAGAGCTAACGCCGATGAACGCATAGTCCAATGTCTCGAAGCTATCTGCGATCTCGGCCCCCAGTCCGAAGTAATGGGCTCGAGCACTATCCGGATTTCCATACTGGTTCGTCCAAAACGAGCTCTTCGTCTCATTGAGCAGACGATTGACCGTTTGGATGCGCGTTAGGAGAAATCCTCCTGTCTCATCACGGTCCGTTACTTTTACGACCTCATGGGAAAACGCCCTGAGCAAATTCTCATATACAGGATTAATATTGGGGTCAATGACTGGAATAAATTTAATTCCGATTCGCTTGCATAAAGTCGCCAAAGCGATAGCAAAATTTCCTGAAGAAGACTCGATCACGGTAGTTTCCTGTGTAATCTCTCCTCTTTTGATCGCCTCCTGTAGTATGTAAAAGGCAGGCCTCACTTTTACACTTCCCATGAGGTTGTTGTACTCCAGCTTGCAAAACAGATTGATGTGCTCATGCTCAAGTTTGATTAAAGGCGTATTGCCAATCATGTGACTTATGGCCATCATTTTCGTTAGCATGTTGAGCCCTCTCTCCCGTTTTTTCCCGTCTTCGTCCGATCGACCGTATACTTCTTGGCTCTTCGATCAGGCAGATTTTGCATCCATTTTTTGCTGGATGTAACCTGCCAGCATTTTCATATCTTGAAAGTTTTCCAAATGAAGCATGTCATCATCGAACTCAATGCCAAACTCTTTTTCAACCTTTACGACCGACTTGATAAAGGTCAATGAATCAATGTACTCCGTAAGTTCTCCGCTTTCGTTCACGTATTCAGAAAACAGCTGTAGGAGCGTCTCGTATACTTCGTTTTCCTTTTCCATATGAGTCCCTCCATGTGGTAGATGCTTACACAACAACGCCAACCCGTTCCAGCAGATCTCTTGTTTTTGTCGCCGCCTCAAATTCCAGCGTTTTTATGCTGTTGATTTTTTGCAGAACGCGATGAACCATATCACTGCGATTACTGTCAAAAGCCTTCAAAATCATATTGGTCGTAATTTTCCATTGGTGGCCAATACTGCGATACAGCTCGGCAAGATCGGCAAAGTTTTCGTACTTCTCACTGATCACCTGCAGCACGTTGGCATACATCGCCCGTGTTTGTGCCATGCTGATCAAGCTGTGGTTAAGGATATCGAGATGATCGTCTGTAATCTCCACCCCGCTAGCCTGAAAAGCCTCTACGTCTTTGAGAAAAGGATCAAGGGATTTCAGCCCTACCTCGACGTTGACATCGTCAGGTACATCCAACTCCCGCTTGATTTGACTTATGTCGTAACGACCCTCTAATACGCTAAGATTGCTCCTGACTGCTTCCAGCAACTGATCAGGCGTCGGATGCAGAGAATCTGAGAGTACCAATTCAAATGATCGATTATGAAGAGGATACCATTCGCCTGTGCCTGCATCCCGGTAGGAGGAGTTACTCGCCTGTAAAAATTGCTCGATGGGCAACAGACCTTTGTAGCGGTAGTAATCATCGACGATTAGAAGCTGGTTACCTTCTCTTCCTGCGACAATGATGCTATGCATTTCTGGCAGGTCCTGATAATAAGGGTTGTAGGGGAGCTCTGCCATATTGCAGAGGACAATTGTCGGTACCTCCCGTTCCAAACGTTCTTGTATATTTGCCAAAAACAGGTCGTTTTCCGGCTCAGCCCGGCCTTCTACGCAGATATTGTGAATCCACGTAAGCTCACTGACTGTTCTCATGTATTGACCGTTTACATCACCATAAGGAGAATCCTGCGTTTTTAGATAGATGGCACCGCACTGCTTCCAGGCTGTTTCCAAAGCGGAAAAGTTCAGGTATTTCAGAACCGTGAAGATAGAAGCGCCAATGCAATCCAGGTTCGGATGCTTGCTCGGTTGGATCTCGGCGAGTGACATAAGCACTCTCCTTCCTGTCTATCGTAATGGTAAGCACATGCGACTATCGGATATCCGAATCACGTTCTCGCAAGGCGAATACTTGTTGTAGAAATTGACTAGTGAGAGACCTCAACTTATCGACAGCGGTTTCCAAATCGGAACGCTTCAACATTTTTTCTTTGTATAAGCTAAGGGCATAGCGATTCACCACGTTATTGGAAGTCTGCAAAATCTCCTCCGCCAGTTCGCGTACAGACTGATCCGCCTGAGGAATGTACCAGTCCAATAATGTTTCGATCCACAGTTCTTTCCCGCCTAATTGAACGTAGAGCTCGTTTAAATTCGCTTCATGAAAATAATTGTCTGGCTGCTCCGAAAGTGACAGCAATAGTGAAAGCTCACGGCCAACTTGCTGTTTACTCTCGACCGCTTTTAGCAAACGCAGCAACTCCTGCTCCGCGCTCTCACGTAAGCTTGCTTCGTCATCTGAAACGCGATCGAGCACCATGATCAACCGGGAATGAGGCTCTAGATTTGCATAAATCTCCTCTAGCGTTTGATACGTTGTGAAAAATTTATCGTACTGGATTCGTTGAGCTTGCCCGCGCGTCAAATGATTGTGATTAATGATCGTATAAACCTGCTTGTCATGATCGTAGCCAGTGATGACGGTGAGATGATCCGTATGTTCCTTCTGGTATTGCGGCGTGTAAAAGGTGTAGTACTCGTCAAACGCAACCATTACTGGCTTGCCTTGATCCAAGTGGTGAATGATCGACTCATGCAATTCATCCAGACGAGCGACAGGCACGAGCTTGACCCGATAGCCAAATTTGTAAAGCATCTCCTCATCCGACAAATATCCCATAACCTCAGCATGTTCCCGATACGAATAGGGGTACCCCTCAGCGTCAAGCTGATAGCCGCGTTTTAACCCGAGAAAAAGCTTAAAATACGGAATCAGATGGGCATCCTGCTCCTCCATTAATAAAGCGAGACCGCGATCATAACAATTCCATTGACGCCAGGATAAATGACTGACATCGGCATACGAGCTGCGTTTGATTTGCGTACCATGCAATGATTTTGTGCTTTGCTGCTGAACAGTTTGGATTGCAGTAGCAGCCGCCTCTGCTTTCGCAACCTGTTCAACTTCATGCCCAGCCGCATCAAGATAGGCAGCAAAATCGGAAATCGTCAAATGGGTAAGCAGGTCTTGTACTCCTACTTCTCGATTCATCCGCTTCGAGATTTCGGTGATCATTTTAATCGCGATGATCGAGTCCCCGCCCAGATCGTAAAAATTGTCATGGACATCTACTTCTTCAAGCCCTAGAACATATCCCCAAATGTGAGCCAGCTCTTGTTCTAAAACCGTGTAGGTATCATGTTTTCTCCCACGTACCACCACGTTTGGCAACTTCGCTTCTCCAGATTTTTGCGGTCTACCATTGTCTTTTTCTCTCGCGGCATGCTCACCAAGAGAAGGAAGAGAAGAGATGTCCAGCCAACAACGTTTACGCTCAAACGGATAAACAGGGAGGTGTACGCGGCGCGGCTTTTTAAACGTATACATGGTACTCCAACGTACATCTGCCCCGCTCACATACAATTCACCCAGCTCTTTCAGATCAGACAACTCTTTGCTTTGCGCCAACAAAAGCTTTTGCAAAAGCGCATTGGCAGCCTTATTCATCTCTTGTTGTTCAGCCTCAGTCAGTATCCCAGGCTCTCTATCAGCTGTTTCCTGTGAGGTAACCTTGTGCCAGCCAAAGAAAATATCAGGTTCAGAAAGTGTTGTCCAATCGCTCGCGCACAACTTGGAGATTTTTGCGGCAAAATCGTCCATGTCTCTGCAAATCAGCAGCAATCGGTAGCCGTAGTGACTGCGGCCCGTATTTGCGGTAAAACTGAGACTTTCCAATGTCGGGAGTTCTTCCACAGGCTTGCTGGTCCACTTCTGAAAGCGGAGCAGCAGATTGAGCAAGCTCGCCTTGCTTTTAGCGGATAGAGCGATAGCCTGAATCCCTTCGTCTTGCTTGGGAGGCTGAATGAGTGGAGCTTCCTCTACTACGAGGTGCACATTCGTTCCACTCATCCCAAACGAACTGATTCCAGCCCGCCGAACGCTTTGCTCTGGTTCCCACTCTGTCAATGTGTCATGGATGTAAATAGGAGATTGTTCAAAAGGAATCATCCGATTTGCGCGCTGAAAGTGCAAATGCGGTGGTATCTGCTTTTGTTTAAGAGACAGGATCACCTTGAAAAGACCAGCCATCCCCGCTACGTGATCAGTGTGACCGATGTTCGTCTTTACGGAGCCAATCCCGCAAAATTGGCGCCGGTTTGTGAATGGGCGAAACGCTCTCTCCAGCCCGTCCATCTCCATCGGATCGCCCAGCTTGGTACCTATGCTGTGCACCTCGATATAGGAAAGGGTTTCGGGATCAATCTGCGCGTCTTTCCATGCCTGCTGAATCACTTCGGCTTGTGCCAATGAATTTGGCGCTGTCAGACCGAAAGAATGGCCGTCTTGATTGGCGGCGCTCCCCTTGATTACGGCATAAATCGAATCCCCGTCTGCAAGAGCCTTTGTCAACGGTTTCAGCAAAACGGCGCCAACGCCTTCACCGACACCCGTACCGTCTGAATCATTGTCAAAAGGACGAGTACGCCCAGATTGTGATAAAATTCCCAAATCATTGCTTCCATCTTGTAAGGACAGCAAGATGAGCTTGACACCGCCGGCCAGCGCCATCTCACATTCTCCTCGACGAATCGCTTGGCATGCCAGATGAACAGCCATCAGCGACGAGGAGCACGAAGTATCCACAAGCATGCTCGGACCTTTGAGATCCAACAGGTAGGAGATGCGAGAAGCGATCACCGATTTCATATTGCCAATAATTGAGGTGGACAGCGCATCTGGTTCTATCTCCCGAATCATTCGTCTATACTCTTCACCAAAATCACTACTAAACCCCAGATAGACACCCGTACGGCTTCCCGCCAGCATTGTTCCACCATACCCGGCGTCTTCAATCGCCTCCCAGCATGTCAGCAAAAATAAGCGCTGATTTGGGTCCATCTGGCTGGCTTCCTTAGGAGAAAGTCCGAAGAATTGCGGATCGAATTTATCAATTTCATTCAGGTAGGCAGCTTCTCGAAATTGAATTTGTTCCATTGTCAACCCTTTGGCGAGTAACAATGGAATCAAATCGTTCTGGCGTTCTTTAGGAAGCTCTCGTACGCAATCTTGACCAGCTTGCAACAGACGCCAAAAGTCTGCTGGGTTTTCTGCACTTCCGAATCTGCAAGCAGCACCAATCACCGCAATCTCGTGTTGATTGGGTTTGCTAGCTGTTGAATGAGCATCCGTCTGCTGTTTATTCAGTTTGACTCGGTTAAGTCCTAATGGCTTGCTCACTGCATTCTTCCTCCTTGGATCCTCTGCTCACCTGATTCTGCTTAGCTTGCTTGCCATTCGTTGCTGATCTCAGGAAATCGCTGTTGCAGATCTGGTTTGCTGGTCAGCTGTTCAAAGCGCATGGCTTGTTCCGCGTCTGGAGCTTTTTTTGTTTGCAAGATCAAACGAAGCAGAGAAACAGCTTCGCGCACATCCCCATAGCCCCCCTCTTTTTCTCCTTGTTCCAGCTGTTGCCTCAGTTGTTGTAGTGCTTGATAGGGAGCAATCACCCCTTGCTGGTACGCTTCTTCATCGAGACTGCGGTTTTTCGTGCAAACGGCAATCGCAATGCAAGAATCGACCAGTTGGGCAATGGCTGCTTGATTACGGGCTTTGGCATCCTGAAGCTCTTGCTGATAACGATTGATCTCCCCCTGCTTGTCAAAGGCAAAGGCGCGAAGGGGATATCCTTTGGCCAAATTTGTCAGCACATTTTTGGGACCGAGCTCAATTACGGTATTCGCTCCCTGCTTTACCAAGTAATCCATCGTGGATTGCCAGCGAACAGGGCTGGTAGTCTGGTCTGTGAGCAAATCAACAATTTGATCAGCATGGACATATGGTTGTGCTGTCACATTGGAAATCACAGGCCATTTGGGATCGCAGTACGTGTATCGCTTCAGTTCCTCATTTAATTGTTCGGCTGCTTGCACCATGAGTGGCGAATGGAAAGGCGCACTCACCTTGAGGCTGACAACGGAAGTCGAGCCATGCTGCTTGCACGCTTCTTCAACTTGCCGAACCGCATGTGCATGTCCGGAGATAACGATCTGATCAGCGGAGTTATGGTTGGCGACCACGACGATCGCACCATCACGAGAATGTTCCCGACAAATCTCTTCAACAAGTTGAGCATTCAACCCGAAGATTGCAGACATGGCTCCGACACCCTGCGGCGTAGCTGCCTGCATGAACTGACCTCGCCGATAGACTAGGCGGACGGCATCTGCAAACTGGATGGCACCGGCGCAAGTCAGGGCCGTAAACTCGCCCAAACTGTGACCAGCCACCCATTGTGGTTCGATGTCCAATTCGTTTGAATAAACGCGGAAGGCAGCGACACTTGCCGTCAGGATTGCTGGCTGTGCGTGCTCTGTTTTGGTCAGTTCTTGTACATCCCCTGCAAAACAAAGTGTTTGCAGGTTAAATCCAAGCGCATCACTTGCTTCTTCAAAGGTGCGAGCCGCAATGGGATGGGCCTCACATAATGCTTGGCCCATTCCAACATATTGCGAACCTTGTCCCGGGAATAAGAGTGCGATTTTGTCCATTTTTGATCACCCTTCTTTACGTCATATATTCATTCACTAGCATCCTGAGCAATTGCTGGTAATCCTGCGTCATCTCCGTGACTTTTTCTACGCGGAGGCAATCAGGGTCGAATACACACACGATATCAATCACGTCTTTTCCTTCCTTGATCCAGAAGGTAAGCTCATGTTCGTGGTGTGTGAATGATGCATCGGTAAACTCATTGACACTGCCGAAGAATGGAATGATGGTTCCGTCGTTGCGATCCATCCGCAATTTTTTCAGCCACAACGAGGCTTCCCCCGTCATGTTCTCGAGGAACTGTCGTTTCTGCTGCACCTGCTTGAATAGATCAAAGAAGGTGTTGACCGCTGACATGCTCACCCTGAATGGATAGGCATTCATCTGCAGCTCCTTGCCGACAGCCACTTCCATATAAAGATCCTGCTGCCCTGTCAGTTCCGCCATGAGGTATAGATACATCGAAAACAAAACGTCTCTCACCTCAACAGCCTCCATTTGACTTACCTGCTGGACATTTTCAAACAGATCATCAGTAAGCGAGAATTGCACCCAGTTTATACCTGCATTCGCTTCTTCACTAGCCCAATACTGAGGCGGCAACTCTATCAGCGAGACACCATCCAACTCCTTCAACCAATAAGTGGTTGTATCGGTTTCCTCTTGTTCATCTGCCAAGTCTAAAGCGGTATTCTTCAAAAAGTTGGTTAGACCAAACAGCGTAGGATGGGCGAACAAATCGGCAATCCGAACCCGTCCAGGGTAAAGCTCTTCAAGCTTGGCATGAACTTGCACCAGTAAAAGCGAATTACCGCCTATTTGGAAGAAGTTATCCTGCATACCGACCGTTTCACGTTTAAGCACTTCCCGCCATATGCCTGCCACCTGTTCTTCCAATCTGGTAGCCGGGGCTTGATATTCGGTGTGCTTGTCTTGGAGAGCATCAGGCTCTGGCAATGATTTGCGATCCAGTTTTCCGTTTGGTGTCAGCGGCCACATACTCATATGCGTATAGAAATGTGGAATCATGTAATCGGGTAAACTTTTGCTCAGCATCGCTCGCAATTCATCACTGTCGAACGTTTGCGGTCCCATATAGTAGGCAGCCAGGTAAGGATTGCTGGCGGTATCTCGCACACTGACCACCGCTTCCGTAATATCCGGATGCTGACAAAGGGCACTTTCAATCTCACCCAATTCAATTCGATAACCGCGTACTTTACACTGAAAGTCAGATCGTCCCACGTATTCAATACGCCCGTCCGGCAGCCATCTCGCGAGATCACCTGTTTTGTACATACGTTGACCAGGTTGAAACGGATTAGGAATATAGCGCTCAGCCGTCAGTGTTGGCTGACCGAAGTAGCCTCTCGTGACCCCATCTCCTGCAATGTAAAGATCGCCAGTGATCTTCATCGGCTGTACTTGCAGATGCTCATCAAGGATGTAGACTTGTGTATTGGGCAACGGCGCACCAATCGATACTTCCTCTGCGTCAGTCAAGTCCTGCACCGTAGACCAAATCGTTGTTTCAGTCGGACCGTACAGATTGTAAAGTCTCGCCTTGGTCTGTGTGCGAAGCCGGTGGAACAAAGACGCTGAAAGGGCTTCTCCTCCAATCAGGATCGCTTTCAGGCAGTCAAGTGCATGCAAGTTGCTCTTCTCTTCCAGCATGAGCTGTAGACGGGATGGAGTCAGTTGAAGAAACGTGATTTCTTCCTGCAAAATCAACTCCTTGAGCACCTGCGGGTCTGCTTGCTGCTGTTCGGTTGCAATGACCACGGTCATCCCTTTCGTCAACGGTACAATCGTTTCAAGCAGAAAAATATCAAACGAAATCGTCGTCACAGCAAGCATTTTGTCTGCGCTGGCAAAATCGATGTGTTCCCCGATTCCTGAGCAGAAGTTCATCAAATTGCCGTGCTCAACCATAACGCCTTTAGGCTTGCCTGTAGAACCCGATGTGTAAATGACATAGGCGAGATCGCCAGGTGCAGCCTGTGGCGGAAGATTTGAGTCATCTTCCGTCTCCACCCGAGAATCGTTTACGTCCAGTCGGACAACACTTCCCCACTGCTTCTCTGCCAGAGAATCGTGGGTTAAGACGAGGCGAGTCATGCTGTTTTCCAAAACATAGGAGATGCGTTCTTCTGGATAGTGCGGATCAATCGGAACAAAGGCAGCCCCCGCTTTCAAGATCGCCAAGAGTCCAACCATCATTTCCACAGAGCGATTCATTAAAAGACCGACGCAAGTATCAGCAGTGACACCGTGTTGCTTGATCAAACGGGCTACTTGGTTTGCTCGCTTATTTAAATTTGCATAAGTGACTTTCTCATCTCCGCACGATACAGCTACCGCGTTCGGGTGAGCTTCCGCTACTTCCTCAAAGAGCTGGACGATTGTTTTTTCACGAGAGTATTTCACACTCGTGTCATTCCACTGCTCAACCAGCAGCAAGCGTTCATCTGCTGCTAGCATGGACACCTTGCCGATTAACTGTTCAGGATCTTCCACCATCTGCTCCAGAATCTTTTGGAAGTGTGTGGACATCGACGCGATCGTCTCTTTGCTGAACAGCTTGCTGCTGTATTCGATATCGACAATCAGGCGCTGTTCTCGTTCAATGATGTCAAAGGTCAGATCAAACTGGGCAGAGCGCTGTTCAAAAGGATAAGGAGAGAGCGTCAACCCATTCGCACTCATGCTTCCCTTTGCGTCGCCGGTATTTTGCAAAATGAACATCACATCAAACAGCGGGTTTCGCGCCGTATCTTTCGGCAGCGTCAGACGATCCACCAGCATTTCGAACGGATAGTCCGCATGAGAGAGCGCAGCCAATGCCCGTTCCTTTACTTCCTGAAGGAAATCCGCCACGGTTCGATCGCTTCGCGGGAAGTTTCTCATCGCCAGTGTGTTCAGAAAGACACCTACGATGTTTTCCAGGTCTGCATGGTGACGGCCAGCCACTGGCGATCCAATGATAATGTCTTCTTCGCCAGCGTATTTCGACAACATAATGGTGAGCGCTCCGAGTAACGTCATGTACAGGGTCGACCCATTGTTTTTTGCCAATGCCAGTATCTTCTCTGTCATCTCTTGAGGAATCTCAAAGGTCAGAACATCTCCCTCGAAGCTCTGAACCGACGGTCGAGGGTAGTCTGTAGGCAGATTAAGCACAGGAAGTTCTCCACCCAGCTCTCCCTGCCAGAATTTCTCCTGAGCAGCAAATACCCCATTGCCAAGTTGTTCTGTTTGCCATACGCTGTAGTCTTTATATTGAATCCGCAGCTCGGGCAACTCGAGTCCCTGATACAATTGGAAAAACTCGCGGATCAAAATGTTAATGGATACACCATCGGAAACAATGTGATGCATGTCGAACAGCAACAAATGTTTGTTCACATCAATGCGAATGAGCATACCGCGAACAAGCGGCGCTTTTGACAAGTCAAATGGTTGGATGAATTGTTCGACCGTTCTCCTGGCCTCGTTCTCGTCGACTTCACTATACGCCAACGTAAAATCTACGCTCGGGTGAACGGTTTGCATTAAAGCTCCATCCACGATGGAAAATGAAGTGCGCAACGACTCATGACGCTGAACCAATGAGACAAATGCACGTTCGAAAGCCTCTCTGTCCAGCTCTCCTTCAAGCATCATGACTGTAGGGATGTTGTAGGCAACTGCCCCTTCCTGCATTTGTTCCAGCACATAAATTCTTTGCTGAGACGAGGTGGCAGGGTAAGCATCCCGACGCTCTGCTACAGGAATCGTTGACACAGCTGTTTCTTCGTTCGGAGCCATCAACAACGCCAATTGACGAATCGTCGGTGTCTGAAACAGGTCGGTGATCGTCATCTCCTTTTGCAACTGCTTGGTGACACGGGAAACGATGCCGATTGCCAAAAGAGAATCCCCACCCAGTCTGAAAAAGTCGTCGTCGATGCTCAGTTCGGTGTAACCCAGAACATCAGACCAAATCTGACCTAAAGCAAGCTCCAGAGAAGTATAGTGATCGCCTTCCTCCCTGCCAGACAAAACAACACGGTTTTGCATGGTCACTGCGGGTGGTGCTTCGCGTTCTTCATAAGACATTCCGCTTGAAAATATCGAATCTCCTAGCTTTACTTTCAGAGACGGTGCCCATTCCTTCAGCACTTTCAAATCAAATTGCCCAATGATCAGGTGCTCAGTTTGGCAAGACAACGATGCATCAAATGCTTGAATGGCTCCATCCATCGGCATGTATCCGATAAAACCAGGACCTGTTATCCCTTCAAACGCATACCAGTTCAAAGCTATCGTTGGTTTTCCCGTTCGACTGCGAGCTGCACTATAGCCATCCAGGAAGCAGTTGGATGAGACATAGTCGCTTCCAGTCGCTCCACCCCAAATCGAAGCAAGTGATGAGAAGATCACAAAGAAATCCAAATGCTCCGGTTCAGCTATCTGATCGAGTATGACTGTGCCCGCCATCTTCGCTTTCAAACCATTTTGAAAATCGGAAAACTTCTTCGTCTGAATCGTCTCGAAGGTGATATGCGCCGCGGATTGGATAATGCCGTTAATCGGTCCGTAACGGGCTCGAACCTGCTCGGAAATATCCTCCATCTGCTGACGGTTGGACACGTCGGCTGCATAGCAGACTACCTGCGCTCCCATTTCCTCTAGCTCAAGCAGCGCTTTCAGCTTTCGTGCCTCAGCAGCACTGCAGTCTGGATGCTGTAATCGCTCTTGCCACTCGTGGTTAGGTGGAAGTGGCGAACGATTAATCAACACCAGCGTCACATTTTTTTGAGCGGCCAGATGCTTACTAAATGCCAGTCCCAGTTTTCCTGTACCTCCAGCGATCAAGTAAACGCCATTTTCGCGTATCTCTACGGGCCGCTTCGGAATTTTATCGATATCGCAGCGATTCATCTCTGGTACGATGCGATTTCCTCTATAGGCAACTAATGTGTCATCCCGATTGCAGCGAATTTCCGCTAGAAGCTGACCAGCCAACTGCGAGACGGACAGCCCCTCTGTTGCTAGATCCAGGCTAAAGCATTGCAGTTTTGGATTTTCCTGCGAGATAACCTTTGCTAGACCGAACAAGGGTGCTTTTTCAGGATAGACAGGTCCGTTGTCATCTACTGCTTGCGCGTAGTTCGAGACGATCCGTAAATCTAGCACCTGCTTCAGATCCAGCTCAAGCAACACTTGTGTCAAATGAAACAGACTGTAAACTCCCAGGTGTTGCGCTGCTTCAAGAGCTTCAAGCTGTCCGAGATCATTCGGCTGCTGGGCACCCGAGGTCAAGCTCCATAAATGGATAATTCCAGTCAGCTTTTCCTTTTTGTCTCCAAGTCTCTCGAACACACGCCGCAGATCTTCTGGCTGGCTGGGATCTAGGATAAACTCGTGGGAAGAAACGGAGGCAAAAGCCTCACCACTGCGAAGTCTGAACACTTCATGTCCTTCCGCTGCCATCGCGTCAGCCAGTGTTTCTCCTACACCGCCTTCATCTTGAAGCACCAGCCAGATCCCTAGACGCTGGGTCTGAGAATTGGTTGTCAGCTCTTTCGTTTGCCAATGGATCTGGTAGAGCCACTCCCGATACTCTTGTGGCGTATACGCTGAATGTCCGATCAATAAAGCTGAATCAGACAGATCACCCACCGCTGCTGACGACGGATAAATGGCAACAGATTGATAGTTCGTATCTCGTAGCGCCTTTTCCCAACGTAAGGCATCCATTAGTCTGGCTTGCGGTCTCAGATCGGTGTCTGCGTGCTGCCACCAGTCTGCGGATAACCCCCCGATGACATTTGCCGTTGAACGATTTTTCACGAGCTCGAACGCAAACAGCACACCTTGCTCTGCAAGCAACTGATGCAAAATCGATAAGGATGCCCGCACATCCCTAGCCCTGTGTATAGCGTTATTAGCGATGATCACATCGTATGCATGCAGATCGAAGCCTTGTTCGGCTGGGGCCTGCTCCATGTTGAACAAGCGGAACTGCACAAACGGGTATACTTCTTGGAACTCTTTTTCTGCATCTGCGAGAGACGATTGCGCACCATCCGTAAACACATAGGTGACATCTTTTTTCTCAATCCTCGGCAGCAATAAGCGCGTAAGACTGCTGGAACCACCTCCGAGCTCCAGAATGCGAACGGGACGGCTAAACGAATGGATGTATTGGGCAATTGTTTCCACTGCCATAAGTCCAGAAGGGTTTCCAAGAGTAATGCGATCCGCATATGACTTATATAAGTCACGAGTACCGTCGTTCGACATGAGTACATTCTGCCCTGTCATGATTGTTGAGTAATGGGCAAAACACGCTTTCAACTGGGTGAACGTATCACGCTCATTCGGATAGCGCTCCAGACAATCCTGATAAAACGCTTCGGTATCAAGACCCTCTGCATGTGCATATAGACGGTATTTTCCTTCAACGTGTTCAACCAGAGATGCCTTAACGGCAAGTTTAAGCATGAGCTGGAAGATATGTTCATTTCTTCCATCAAACCTTACAGCTTCACGCAATTCTTCCAGCGAATACGTTTGATCCTGCTTGTGGAACACGCCTAATTGAGTAAAGCATTCAAGCGATAACAAGCCGGAATAAAAAGTCTCATCCTCTTCCAGACCCGTTTGCTTTTTGACATTCACCTGATTCAGTAAGGTTTCCCCGAAAGTAAAGAAGGTGGAAGCAATTTTATGCACATCAGCTGTTTCGCCTGCATGAGCGGTCTCAGATGCAACAGCAATGGACCGTTCAACCGTGTCGTTTGCAGGTTGATCCGATTGCACCCAGTGTCGGGTTTTGGCAAAGGAATAGGTTGGCAAAGGTACCTTTTTCCATTTGACAGGACGATAGTATTCAAGCCAATTGATAGCCGCCCCTGTCACGTACTGTTTTGCCAATTCTACTGGATCAGAGCTGTCCATTTGCATGCTGATCGGCAATGTGCTTTCGCCACGGGATTTCAACTCCCCGTAGAACACCCGGTCGTCATCAACGAGCGGGGCACCATCCTGCGTTCGTTCTCCCGCGCACAAGCGATGGATCTTCTGCAAAAAGTCCTCTTTGCTGTTGATAATGAACGCAAGACGATACCGATAGTGTCCGCGCCCAATATTGGCAGTAGCACATATATCAAGAAGGGAATGCTCAGAAGGCGCTGATAAAAATCCTTGGTATTTCTCAAGTAAATCCCATAGTGACTCACTTGTTTTGGCAGATAACGCAATGAGGTAATCGCCAGATTCTGAGACGGCTGTCGCCTCGCGCCCAGGAGGCTCTTCCAATATGACGTGGGCGTTTGTCCCGCTCAAACCGAATGCGCTTACGCCGGCTCTCCTCACTGGTTGGTCCGCCTCTACATCCCAAGCCTTTAGCACATCATTGATATAAACAGGCGAATCAATAAAAGGAATCAAGGTATTCGGCCGTTTCACATGCAGCGTCGGCGGAATCTGGCGATGCTTCATCATCAGAACCGTTTTAATGATCCCGGCCACACCTGATGCCGCTATCGTGTGCCCGATATTGCTTTTGACCGAGCCTATTGCGCAAAATTGCTTACGTTTTGAAACTTTCCGAAAGGCATGCATGATCCCCTCAATCTCAACAGGGTCGCCTAATCTTGTCCCTGTCCCATGTGCCTCAATATAGGAGATGCTCTCTGGATTGATTCGCGCCCGCTCCCACGTAGTTCGCAACAAAGCAGACTGAGAAATCGCATTGGGCGCGGTAATACTGGTAGAACGACCATCACAATTGACCGCGGTGCTTTTGATCACCGCATGAATATAATCATTGTCCTTGACTGCTTGCTCGTAGGATTTCAAAAGAACAGCGCCAAGACCTTCTCCCCATACTGTTCCATCAGCAAAGTCATCAAATGCTTTGGTTTTGCGGTCTACGGAAACGATGCCAAAGTCTGTATCTTGTTGAATCGGAAACAGGGAAAGGTTAACTCCGCCTACGAGAGCCATTCTACAATCGTTATTTCCAATGGCCTGACACGCTTGATGCAGAGCGACCAAGGAGGAAGAGCAAGATGTATTAATCAATTGGCTCGGACCTGACAGATTCAGCAAATAGGAAATTCGTGAAGCGATAATTGCTGCAACGTTGCCAGCCAGCGAAGACGAATCAACGTTTTTCAACACACGCTGGTATTGGGATTCATTGTCACAATACCCCAAGAATACGCCCGTAGGTGAACCGCTGATCATCTTCTCGCTATACCCGGCATGTTCAAATGTTTCCCATGCCAACTCGAGAAACATCCGCTGATAAGGATCCATGGTTCGAGCCTCTGCAGGTGAGATCTCGAAAAACGCATGATCAAATAAATCCACGTGATCGAGATATCCCATTCGCTCATACTTAAAATCTTTGCCGTTTAAAAATTCTCTCGCTACCCTCTCGACGTCTGGACGCCTTGCAGCAGGGATTTCACCGATTGAATCGTGTCCCTGTTTCAAATTGTTCCAGTATTCTTCGAGGCTGCTGGCTCCGGGAAAACGACAAGCCATACCGATGATCGCGATATCTTGGCGTGTATTTACGTTGGCAGAGGACAGTTCCTTCAGTAAAGGAAGTGCTTCCTTCTCTTGCAGTCGATGAGCAGCCACTTGCTCCAAGATGTATTTTTTTAGCAAACTCATCCTAGATCCCCTTCCTTTTATCGATCAGTTCGGCACCCTTGTCTACGGAGAGAACTCCCTCCTTGACCTCCCTCAGCAATTCCAGAAGGGATTCATCATCATCGCTTTGATCTTCCATAGATGCAAACTGGTCCTGTTTTCTTTGTTCGAGAAAATCCACAAACATGGCAATCGTATAGTAGGAAAACAAATGCGCTACGCTAATCTCGCTATCCACTTGTTTTACAATTTGCGCATGCATTTTAAGTAACAGCAGGGAATTCCCTCCCAGTTGGAAAAAGCTGTCGTGTACCCCCACTTTTTCAATTCCCAAAATTTCTTTCCAGATGGTAACCAGCTGTTCTTCCATCTCGTTTCGTGGGGCTACATATTCAGCATCAGACGCCTGTTGCTCATCCACTTCTGGCAGTAGCTTGCGATTGATCTTGCCCCCTGCGGTCAAAGGCATTTTTTCAATGCTGACAAAAAAGGATGGGATCATGTGATCGGGAAGCCGTTCACTGAGATAACCACGCAAGTCACTTGCGGTCAATTCCTGAGCATTCGATACGTAGTACGCGCACAATCGAGCCTTCTCTTCTTGAAATAGCACGGCACACTCTTTAACAAGCGGGTGGGACAACAGAACCTCATCAATCTCGCCCAGCTCAATTCGATGCCCGCGTACTTTTACCTGATGATCGATGCGACCGCAGAACTTGATATTGCCATTAGGAAGATAACGCCCAAGGTCGCCTGTCCGATAAAGCTTTTGATAACCAATTTCCGGATAAGGGTTGTCAACAAAGCTGGCTGCTGTTTTCTCAGGATCGTGCAAGTAACCGTGCCCTAAGCACAAGCCAGTTATATAAATCTCCCCTTGATGTCCCGCCGGAACAAGTTTGCGATTTGAATCCAGCAGCAAAATTTTCGTATTGGCTATCGGCTTTCCAATCGGTATCGGTCCCTCATGGGTATGGTCGATCTCAAAGTAGACGACTCCAATAGACGTCTCCGTCGGACCGTACAGATTCGTGATACGAACGTGGGGAAATCGCTGAAGAAACAGATGCACGGTGTGAGCCGTGATTTCCTCTCCGCCCAAAATCAGGTGGCGAATCGAAGAAAGTGAATCATGTATGTCCATCCGTGTTTCCATTTGATCCACCAGCAGGTTAAATACCGACGGAACAAAGTCCGTAATTGTAATCAGATAGGTTGAAATGGCGTGCAACACTTGATCGAGCGTCATCTCGAATTCAGGTATCGGCAGTACCGTACGGCCACCATGCAGGAGCGGCCAGAATAGTTGCCAGACCGAACTGTCGTAGTGATGGGGAGTCGTCTGGAAAATGGCGTCCTGTTCCGTGCAACCGTAATGTTCATCCATCCAGCGAAACCGATTGAAAATACCGATATGAGGTACGACTGCTCCTTTTGGTTTGCCAGTGGAACCAGATGTATAGATCACATAGATCGGATCGTCCGCATTTACCTGGACATTTAAGTCCCCTTCTTCCCGGATATCGTCCGCATCGACGATTACAGCACGTGTCCATTGCACGAATGACGGTTCCTGGCGTATTTCTGGCCCAATCAGCGTCACCGGACAATCCAATTCATCCAAAAGCTGCTTTTTCCGTTCACTCGGACTTTGCACGTCTAGCGGGACAAATGCCGCACCTGTTTTCATCACAGCTAGCAGGGAAATAACCAAATTCAAGCTACGATTCATCAAGACCGGAACATAGCTCCCTCTTCCAATGCCACTCTCCTTCAGCATGCGTGCAAGGCAATTGGCTTTTCCATTAAGTTGAGCGTAGGTAATGGTTTTGTTGCCAAACACTGCTGCTGTTAGATGAGGCGTCCGCGCTGCTTGTTCCTCGATCAGTTGATGGATCGGCTTGGGAGCAGAATGAGGAACGTCCGTTTGATTGCGGGTGTACAACAGATCTGTCCGCTCTGCTTCTGACAACATATCGATTGTGCGCACCAACCGTTTGGGATCGACGACCACTTCACGAAGAATTTGTTGATAATGGCTGATCATCCGTTCGATGACAGCCTGTTGGAACTGCTCGCCCGCATACCGTACGCGTCCGGTAATTCCATCTTCTGTTTGCTTGAATGCAAATACCACTTGCAGAGACAAACCTTCTAAAGCAGCAATATCTTGCATGTTTTCTAGTACGAAGGCTGTATCCAGCAGTGTCTTCAGGTCCGTGTCGGATAGATCAAGCCATTGCATCATTTGCGAAAACGGATAGTTCTGATGCTCCATTGCCTCTTTGACCAGCTGCTTACCCTCTTTCGCCACTTCTGCAAAAGTAGCTTCTTGATGCATCCGTACACGCAGCGGCAGCACCCGATTCCAAGCATTAGGGGGAAGCGGATTCTGAAAGACGGGCGTGAGAATGATCATGTCGTCTGTCTGCTTATACCGATTCAGCATGATTTGATACGTCGAGAGAAGGAACAGGTAGAGCTTCATCGGATGATGATCGCAATGGGCCGCAACGGCAGCGTTCAAATCATCTGGGAGGACAAAAGTTATTTCTTTTGTCTCCTTCTCCCCATCGCCTTCCTTCTCCGTCCCTACGGTTGGAAGGAGGGAGAGCGTCCACTCCCCCTGTAACTTCTCTTGCCAGTACTGCTCCTCCCGGCTAAATTTCCGACTGGTTAGCAGAATGTTTTGCGAAATAGTAGTCTCCATATGCCCTCCCCCTCTTACTCACCGCTTGCTCTAAAATTCAAAATCCCAATCGACGCCCTGTGCCTGAATAAGGGCTACCTCACGGGTCAATTCAAAATCTTGCAGGAGGCGCTCAGGATCTTCCATCACCTGCTGCAACAAGCTTTTGAAGTCACTCACAAACTGCTCCATCGTCTCTCTTCGGAACAGGTCACTGCGGTAATCCAGCTTACATGTAAGTCTGTCGAAAACAGGATAAGCCGACAGATGAAGGTCAAGTTTAGCCGTGTTGTTTTGCAGTGGATAGTTTTTGACGAGCATGTCTTCCAGCTCCAATTCCCCTTCCGGATTGTCCATGTTTTGCAGGACGAAGATCGTGTCAAAAAGGGGCTGACGACCTGTATTCGGTTCAAGCCCAAGAGTCTGAACGAACAGATCAATCGGGTAATCCGCTTGTTCAAAAGAGGCTAGCGTATGCTCGCGAACCTCCGCAAGAAACTCGCGATAGGTTTTCTCGCCTTTTGGATAATTGCGCAAGGGAATTGTATTGATAAACATCCCAATCACTTCATCAAACTCTGCAAATTTACGGCCAGCTACTGGGGTTCCGACAACGACATCCTCTTGACCGCTGTATTTTGCAAGCAACATGTTGTAAACCGACAACAGCACCATGTAAAGTGTCGCTTGCTCCTGCGTTGCCAGGTCCTGCAACCGCTGCCGTTCCTCTGCCGATATATCGAACTCAATCGTCGCACCAGGATACGTAAGAGATTCTGGCCTTTCGTAATCAGTCGGAATCGATAGAAGTGGAGCCGGACTGGTAAACAACTCTGCCCAATAGTCAGCTTGAAGCTCCCCTGACTCAAGTGCAGATTCCTGCCATACAGCAAACTCTTTTTGCTGAACTTCCAATGCTGGAAGTGTCACGCCTGCATAGAGACGAACAAAGTCCTCTACGAGAATATCCATGGATACACCGTCTGAAACGATATGGTGCATATCGAATAACAAGAGATGCTTTTCCGGTGCAATCCTGATTAGCCCTGCACGCAACAAGGGAGCTTGACGCAAGTCGAATGGCCGTACAAACGTTGCCAGACTGGCCTCCAGCTGCTCTGCACTTGATTCGCTCACTTCCAAATGGAAGACCAGCGAATCATGTACAATTTGAACCACTTGCCCATCTATATAATCGAACGAGGTACGAAGAGATTCATGGCGGTCAATCAATCCTTGAAAAGCATGCTCTACCTTCTCACGGCTCAAAGCTCCCTCGATGAAACGGGCAGCCGTAATGTGAAGACTGGTGTCAGTCGGATTCACCTGTTGAAGAATAAAAAATTTGCTCTGAGCAGGCGTAACAGGATAGTACGATCTGGCTTCGACTGGGAAACGTTTTTTCAGAATCGTCTTGTCTGCTCCATCAATCACCTTGCCAAGCTCCTGAATCGTTGGGTGATTAAACATGGTTCGCAGTGGAAGCTGTACGCCAAACTGTTGTGCAATCTGCGCAGCTACTGCATTGATTTTTAACGAGTGCCCCCCCAGAGCGAAAAAATTGTCCCGAGTGCTGATTGTGTTTGGATCAAGCTGTAACACATGCGCCCAGATGTGGGTGAGAGCTTTTTCCGTCTCGGTTGTAGCTGACACAAAAATAGATGTGTCGACCCGATCCTGTATGCCAGGCTTCGGTAAAGCCCCTCTGTCCACTTTTCCGTTAGGGGTAAGCGGCAAAACGTTTTGTTTTACATAGTGCATCGGCACCATGTATTCCGGAAGCACAGTAAACAGATAATCACGCACATCTCGTGCGGAAAATTCCTCTAAGGGAACGACATAGGCACATAAGTACTTCGCACCCGTTTCCTCTGAAAGCGCCAAGACCACTGCGTCCTTAACCGCTGGATGTCTGCGCATCACCTGTTCAATCTCACTCAATTCGATTCGGTAGCCCCGAATCTTGACTTGATTGTCCATTCTCCCGAAGTACTCAATATATCCGTCCTCCGTGATACGGCCAACATCACCCGTTCGGTAGAGGACTTGGTAGTCAGTATCTTCTACCCAGCTGGCATACGGATTTGCTACAAACACTTTTTGCGTCCGTTCCTCATCTTTGTAGTAGCCGTATCCAACCCCCGGACCGGCCACACATATTTCTCCTTTTACGCCTCGCGGGCAGATACACTGATTTTGATCGAGTATGTAAATATGGGTATTCTGGATTGGTATGCCGATGGGCACCACAATCTGCTGATCGCTGGGCATTTCCCGAATAATGTGGTGGGTAATATCATCGGATGCTTCCGTTGGTCCGTACATATTCACCAATGGTATTTCCGTATAGCAGGCAAACCAGCGTCGAACCAGAGGAGCTGGCAACTCTTCTCCTGTTACTGCCATCCACCGCAGATCAGGGAAGCTGCGATCGGATTCGGGCCATTCTTGAACGAGATCGAGCAGCACGGAGAGCAGGGACGGTACCACTTCCGCTACGGTGACGCGGTTGGATCGCAGAACGTTATGAAGGGCCTGTGTATCCATTACCGTCTCTGTTTCGACCACCAGCACGGAGCCACCCACCAGCAAGACAGCCAGATATTGCCAAACAGAAATGTCGAAGCAAAGAGAAGCCGTTTGTGCAACAAGATCATCATCGCAAAGGGATAGGTCGTTGATTTTAGCGAAAATGTGGTTAATCATTCCGCGATGGTGCACCATTACGCCTTTCGGCTGTCCAGTCGTGCCCGATGTGAAAATGATGTAAGCCAAGTCTGTCCCAGCACTCTCCCGATCGATGTCTTCTCCCGACAGCAACTCTACTGATTGGTCGGATTGACCAAAGACATAGAGATACTTCAGTTCAGGTGAGGATGCCTGAATCGACTCCAATCCATCTAGCAAGTCAGGCTGAGTGATTAACCCTGCAATCTCGCTCTTCTGCACAATGTACAGGATCCGATGCTGCGGATAGTCTGGATCAATGGGTACGTAGGCACCTCCCGCCTTGAACACTGCAAGAATCGCAACAAGCGTATCCGCGTTACGCTTCATATAGATACCGATTTTGGTGCCAGGTCGTAATCCTTGCTGGATAAAATGGCGCGCAAGTCGGTTGGATCGCTCGTTTAATTCCTGATAGGAGAAAGTTGAGTTTCCGTCTGTCACCGCTTTGCGATGAGGCGTCTTTATTACCTGCTCCTCAAAGAGGCGAGCAAAGCTCTGATCGCGTGGAAAAGCAACCCGGTTGTCGTTGAATGAAAGAACTAACTCCCGAACCTCCTCCGTAGATAAGCACGCTATCTCACCAATCTTCTGATTTGGTTGGGTTACGATAACCTGATAGATACGGACCAAATGCTCCATCATCCGTTCCATCATGGGGAGTTGGTATCTTTGCCCCACGTAACGAACAAGTAATTCGAGCGAGTCCCCCTTTTTAGAAAAGAGGAGCTGCAACTCGCTCGAAACCTGTTCCAGGCTGCCCTGATCATGAAGGACGTCCAACAAGCAAGTCGCCTCAAAGAACGGTGTGCTATTCCCCTGCTGCGGTACTTGCAGATCCTCGATCAACCGCAAGATTGGGTAGTTCTGATGTTCCACAGCAGTCTTTAAGGTCTGCCGAACCTCTTGCAGCAGCTCCTTGATGCTCCATTCCGGGGGTACCTGATGACGCAAGGGCAGTACTTTGTTCAAAAACTCCCCCGGCTCTGTTTGACGAAAGATAGCCGTTCCAACGCATATGTCCTGATGTCCCGTGTATTTGGACAGCAAGATGCCAAATCCACTCAGCAAAGCCATGAACAAACGTTGATCCGAGCCATTGCTCAAATGAATCAGCGCCTTGCTGAGTTCGTCCGGGAACCTGATGGTCAGCTCACGAAGCTCAGACTGACGCTGAAACGAGGCCCGAGAGTCTGTTGGAAGGTCGAGTGAATGAAACTCTCGAGAGAGGTTCTCCATCCAATAGCCTTTTTCGCGATCAAACTGCCCACTGGCCAGCAAGATGTTTTGTGCCGTTATCGTTGTCAAGCCAATCCCTCTTTTCTGTCCGTCATGTATTTCTTAAAAAGCAAAGTCATCGTCGTCCACTTGTCCCTGTGCTACTTGTACTATTCCATGACCGATCTGAAGTTGTCCGATGGTTCGGTTCGGGTGGGCTACCATTTGCTCCAGAAGAATGACGAAGTCTTGAGCCATCTTCTCGATTGTTCTCCTGTGATACAGGTTCGTATTATATTGCCAGTGCATGCCTATGTGATCCTCAGCATTAACCACTTCCAAAGCCAGATCGAGCATGGCAGCTTTGCGTCTGAACTCGTACGGAGCAAACTCGATTTGATCGAGACGGACCTTTTGCTGCTCCACTGCATGATGCAGGGTCAGCATGGCGTCAAACAACGGGTTCCTTGCTGGATCACGAGGGAATTGAATCTGGCTTACGAGTTGATCGAATGGGTAGTCTCCATGCTCAAAACCGCTAAGCACGTTTTGGCGTACCTGCCCGATATACTCCTGGACGGTCAATTCTTTCTTCGGCCAGTTTCGCAAGGCCAAGGTGTTAACAAACATCCCCACAACAGGGGCAAACTCCGCTCGTTGTCTACCATCCATGTCGCAGCCGACGACGATGTCCTCCTGATTGCTGTATTTGGATAACAAAACAGAATAGGCGGCCAAAAGAAGCATGTACAACGTCGTGGAACTCTGACGGGTGAACGAGTCGAGTTTTTCGAGCCATTCTCCAGACAGCTCGGTCAGCAACTCGTCTCCATCAAATGTCATGGTTTTTGGGCGAGGATAATCGGTCGGGATTGCCAACGGTTGCGGCTGCCGTGAAAATGCTTCCAACCAGTAGGCTTCATGCTCTGCCCAGCCGAGCTCGGCAGCTTGTTCTCTTTGCCACCAAGCGAACTCCTTGGCCTGTACCGACAATTCCGGCAAAACCTGTCCTTGGTAAAGGTTACAAAACTCCTCAAGCAAGATGGACTTGGAAATGCCATCGGAAATAATATGGTGCATGTCGAAAATCAACAGATGGTCTTCTGATGAGAGCTCAATTAAGCCAATACGAAGCAAAGGAGCTTGCTTTAAGTCGAATGGCCGGAAAAAGCGTTCGATTGTCTTTTCCACAGCTTCCTCGTCTGTTTTCCATGTCTCGATCGGTACAGACAGGTCACTGTGTACTTTTTGTTTTACCTGACCTTCCATCAGATGAAACGAGGTGCGCAGCGCCTCATGTCGTGCGACGAGTTGATCCGCAACTTCTTGAAGACGCTCTGAATCAAGGGAACCGGTGATCCGCATAACTCCCGGTGTATGATAGCTGGTAGCAGCTTCTTCCAACTGCCACAACAGGTAAAGCCGCTCTTGCGCACCCGTGACCGGGTAATATTCCTGATCAGAGAGCAAAGCGATCGGTTTTTGCTCCATCTCTTGGAGGCTGCCCGTGATCCGATCCGCCAAACCGCGAATCGTAGGGGCATCAAACAGGTCGCGCATGGAAAGCTTCACTTGAAAGTCACTTTCAATCCTAGATAAAAGCTGAATGGCCTTCAGCGAGTGTCCTCCCTGTCCAACAAAGTGATCGAGTACACCAGGCGTTGGAATCTGTAAAACATCCGCCCACAGCTCAGCCAGCTTTTCTTCGATTGGATTTGCCGGTGGCACGTATTCACTATTAACGCTTGGCTTTACAGCTGGCAAAGCTTTGCGATCGATCTTTCCATGCGGGGTAAGCGGCATCTCGGACAGCTCCATAAAGTAACTCGGGATCATATATCCGGGGAGCCACTCCAGCAGATGCGCACGAAGCCCATCTGGCTCAACGCCATCCTTTTGCACGACATAGTAGCAAGCCAGTTCGGTCAACCCCATTTGATCAGTGATAGCCAATACAGCTACCTGATTCACAGCAGGATGCTGAAGGACGGCACGCTCAACTTCTTTCAGTTCCACACGATAGCCGCGCACTTGAACCTGATCGTCCATTCGCCCCAGATATTCAAATACTCCGGTTTCGCTGAGTAATCCGACATCTCCAGTACGGTAAAGGCGCTCGCCGGTAATGGGATGATACGTAAAAGCTTTCTCGGTCAACTCAGGCTTGCCCAAATATCCGTCGGTGATGCCAATACCTCCGATACAAATCTCGCCCTTGACTTCAGGGGGACAAATTTCCCCCGTCTGGCCAAGGATGAACATATGCGTATTGGCAATGGGCACACCAATAGGGATTCTGAGTGTTTCTTCAGCAGGCTGTTCTGTGCAAAGATAGACGGAAGCGTATATAGCTGATTCAGTCATCCCGTAAATATTGGCGATTCGGGCGACACGGAACAGACGATTCCATTCGCGAACCAGATTAGCTGTCAGTGCTTCTCCTCCATTAAATACCCACTTCAAATTGGGCAACGGATCTGCTTCATTACGAGAACTCACATGAGCCAGAAACACATTCATCATCGCTGGAACGAACTGGGTGACTGTAATGCGTTGCTCTCGCAGCCAGTCATACAACGCTCCCGGATCTTTGCCGTCTTCCTCTTTCAAAATAGACAGCTTTGATCCAACCATCAGCGGCCAAAACAATTCCCACACCGAGTCCGTAAAAGAAATCGAGGTTTTTTGGGCAACCACGTCTGTCTCGCTTAGTGGAAAAGTTTCCTCTAGCCAAAACAACGTATTCAATACCTGTTTGTGCGTAATCATGACGCCCTTCGGTGCACCGGTCGAACCAGATGTGTAGATGACATACGCAACATCATCCTCTGAACCTGCCGGGGCTATCGCTTCATCCTTTTGGCGGCGAATGTCGGACGCTGTATAGACCTTGTATCCTTCGTGATGGAAGGAAGTATCGTCCAAACAAATGATCGTTTCGATGCTGTCAGGGAGATCCGGTATGATCTCATCCAGATAGATGGATTCTGTTACAAGCACCTTGCAGCGACTATCCTGCAAAAGATACCGAATTCTAGCGCGGGGATAATGCGGATCAACCGGGACGTATCCCCCACCTGCTTGGAAGATTGCAAGAACTGCCGCTACCATACGGGAGCTCCTGTCTGCGAGAATTCCTACGAGTTGCGAAGGAACTACACCCGCATCTTTCAGGATACGGGCTAGCTGGTTTGCTTCCGTGTGCAGTTCTGCGTATGTTCTTTCTCGATCCGCCTCTACCACAGCGACTCTATCAGGCGTTTTTTCCGCTTGCTGGGCGAACAGTTCAGCGATTGTCACTTTGTTGCGATACGGTTTGTCTGTCTGATTGACTCGGCTTAACAAGTTCGCTTCATCATCAGTGAGCAGGTTAAACTCATTCAGATCCAGATCGAGCTCCATACGTCCATTCATTGCGACTCTTCCCCTTTTTAGGTGGTGGTGAAAAATTCCCGCAAACGGTTAATTCCCTCGTTATACTTCGCGGCAGAGTATGAGAGGCGCAGTGTGTTCGGGATGCCAAAGTCCGAACCCGGTACGGTCGCCACATGTGTCGCCTCGAAAATTTGCGTAGCCAACTCAAGCGAGGTGCTGATGCCTTTTCTCTTCATAAATGCTTCGCAATCAATCGTGAAGTAGAAGCTGCCTCTCGCTGGCAGAGCAAGTACATCCGGTACATTTTGGAAAGCATCTATCGTGTAATCCCGACGACCTTTGTACAGTTGGACCAAATGATCAACCTCATGCTGGTAATCAAGCGCAGTCATTGCTCCGAACTGTACGACTGGGTCAGCTGTGAGCAGTGTGTGGTGCTGAATGACCGTCAGTGGCTGCACCAGCTCATCTGGTACGATTGCATATCCGACACGTCTGCTATACATCCGATACGCTTTGGAAAACGCATCCGTTGTGATGAAGGTAGACTTGGTATTTTTCAGCTGCATGACGGATTCGCACTCGTCATCGAAGTAGGTATTCGCATAAATTTCGTCATTGATAATAGCTGCACGGCCGTCTACGATGCTGTCGATCGTATACAATTCCTCTTTTGTAAGAATATTTCCCAACGGGTTGCCAGGCGTGTTGATCACGACCACTTTCGTCTTGTCTGTGAAATTCTCTTTAAACGACTCCACATCAAGTCTCAACGTATCCAGATCAATTTTGTAATAACGAACTTTCGCACCGACTAAGAGCGCGCAGAAATGGTAAAGCGAGTAATACGGAAGTGGCAGCAACACTTCATCGCCTTCTTTAAGCAGGAGGTAGAACAGGTTGCGGAAGAGTGTGCTGGTACCGACACTAATCACGAAATTTTCCGGTTTGATTGACACATCGTATTTTGTTTTATAGTGGGTCGCGAGCTTATCTTTCAGCTCCGGCAGACCACCTGGATACACGAGCGAATATTTTTCAAAGCTGTTCAATGCCTGTTGCATGGAATTGATAATTTCGGGATGCAGCGGCATTTCTGACTTCCCAAGAGTCATGCGGATCGCTTCTCCACCGTTTCTCTCAAGCTCATTTGCCATCTGGTCAAGTACAAACATCAAAAAGCGCTCGTCGTGAAAATTAATTGAGGATCTGATTTCCATATTCTCCTACCCCTTTTATTTTATTTTGGATTTTTCTGCTAACATTTTTAGGATTTTCACATAGCGATCCGAAAGCGATTCAACATATGCCGCCTGAAGCATGGATGGATCATAGGTAAAAACGACATGGATACCTTCTGAAGTTTCCGCTACCTGAAGAACTAGCGGACTTCCGGCCATTTCTGGCTCGACTGATCGTTTCACTTCACGTTTCCAAACAGCTGACTGAGCTTTGAACGGTATCGTCTGGTTGACAAAAAGTGTCGGCCATTCCATGTGCGTCGTCGCTTGCCAGTGCTCTGACGGATACAACGCGAGTGTTTGTATTTGGGCACGTACTTGCTTCGTTTGCTCCAGTAATTGTGAAAACGAACTGATCGTCTGCATATCGATGGTGAGCGGAACGATATTGTCAAAGTTGCCTAGCATTTGTTCCAGCACATCTTGCGTACGATTCGTCGCTAATACCCCAAGCGTCAAGCTAGGCAATTGAGTGACCTGTCGAAGCAACAGCAGATAAGAGGCAAGCAAGATGTCTCCCAGCTCCTGATTGGAATGAGCAGCTACATGCAGTAAATCGGCGTGACCTGTCGGGTCGATGTACTGCTCGACTTGTCGTTTCGCTACCCCACCCGTACCAAATGGTTGAGCATAATGTGGATTCGCTGCTGTCAACCACTCGTGACGTTGGGCCTCGAGATGTCCGTAATAAAGCATTTTTTTCTGCCAAACAGCGAATGCTTCGTAGCGAGGCTGTTCTTCCACAGCTGGTGCATGCCCTTCTGCAATCGCCTGATATAGAGCCTCCCATTCCTCCAGGAGTAGTCCGAGACCTCGCCAATCACTCAAGGAGCTGTGTAGACTTCCAATCAACCGATAGCGTTCTGCAGCCAGCTTTACCAGTTCAAATCGAACCAAACGTCCTGCTTTGTCCTCAAACGGCCTCTTCTGCTCGGCAGTCAATCGTTCTCGCAACCATACCGCTGTCTCTGCCTCACTTTTCTCCTGTAAATCACAAAACGCAAGCGGAATCGGTTCAGATAAGCCTTTTGGTGACAGCAGAGGAAATCGTTGTACGAGAGCTTGCCATGCTTGCTGCATATGCGACAGTTCGATTCTGCTCCGAAGCTCGATGTCAAAACATCTGACAGCCACAATTCCATCTTCTTGTTCCTGCTTCAGCAAACGTTCCTGTACGAATGAATAGATGGGCGTTGTTTCCGAATGAAACTCGCCTAGAATCGGCTTAGGTCTTTGTGCTGCTGATTTCCCGTCGGTTAAAAGTAGGTAGGGGGCATCTGTCAGTTGCAGATTACGTCCTGTTCGGTCTGCAAAAGAAACAGGGATGCCGCACGCTATCAAAGTGTCGATCCGTTCGGTCAGATTCGCGACCCGATCCTCGACTTGGTAAACACCACAACCACTTTTCATGAGCTCCCGCTGTTCTTGCGAGTGCTCCATTCGAGGCTCAACTAACTGGATGCTGCTCTCTTCCGCTTTGCCTAGTGTGATGATACTGGCTTGCGTTTGCCGATCCAGATATTTCTCGTAAACACGGTAGCCTAGAAAGGTAAAGAACGACAGTGCCTGATCAACATCTGGTGTAAGCAACCGGATAGCAGATCGCTGATCACTGCTTTGCCATTCGTCATGCTTCATATCCTCGCTCTCAACAAGTTCAATCAAGCCTACCGATTCCACAAAGAGAAAGGCAACGAGTCTATGATTGAAAAGTACTGCTGGCTTAGGAGCGCTGACCAAATCATATTTGAACCCGGAACCAACTAACCTTTTCAAAAATTGAGTAATATTGGAAATTGAATAACATAAATGGTACGGACCCGTCCCCTTCTCTTCCAACAAACGAACGCAAGGTGACGTTTCATCCACAGGTGCAATCAGCTCGATTGGCACACAGCCCGGTTTCATGCACATCGAAAGATAGACATTTTGTTCTGGATCATGAAGGGAATCGCTCGCATCAAATCCGAGAGTGCCATACATGATTTGAGCCGGGCCTAATTCTGGAACTGCAACTCCGACATGGTGAAGGCGGTTCATCACGCCCTCTTTTTCTGTTTGGTGATGTACGATGTCAACATCATCCAATCGCTGTTTTGGGTGCTTCAGAAGCGCTGCGAGCACACGCAAATAGTTGTCAGCAAAGCCTTCCATTGTCTCCGCTTTAAACAACTGGGTATCGTATTCAAGCACGCACCTGAATTGATCAGCGAGTGGTGTAATATCCAGCTTAAAGTCGAGCTTCGACGTCTTTGATTCATGCGGAACCTCTTCAAATTGCACGTCGCCAAGGGTAAACCTGACTTCTTGCTCGCGCTGGTTATGGAAGATCAGCATCGTATCAAACAATGGATTTTGCGTTTGCTGGATACCTGCGGCACTACGAGCAACGATTTCTTCAAACGGATAATCCTGATGTTCGTAGGCCAGTAACAGACTGCGCTGAACCTCTTGTACAAAATCGGAATACACAAGGTCGGCACGAGGACGATTTCGAATCGGAAGGAAGTTGATAAAGACGCCGACGATTCGCTCCAAATCGGGATGGTTTCGGCCTGCTACAAGAGAACCGACAACGAAATCTTCCTGAGACGTGTATTTCATCAGCAACACATAATAAACCGACATCAAAACAGCATGGACAGTCACTTCGTTCTGCTTGGCAAATGCATGCAAATCACCGTACGTTGAATCAGTAATAAAGAACGTATGGTGATCCCCCTGAAATGTCTTAACAGAAGGACGCGGGTAATCCAGTGGAAAAGACATGAGCGGGACTCGGTCACTAAAAGTGTCCACCCAGTATTTTTCCTGCTGATTCCACTGCTCGCTCCCCCGCTTCTGCCACTGCCAATCGGCGTAGTCCTTGTATTGAATAGGCAGTGCAGGCAGCTCTTCACCCATATATAACCTGGCAAAGTCCTCCATTAACACATTCAGTGAAATGCCATCCAAAATAATATGATGAGAGTTGAAAAGCAGATAATGCTGGGTAGCTGTGACCTCGACTAAGTAAACCTGAAGAAGAGGTGCTTTCGTCAAATCAAAAGATTGCCGGAAGTCTTCCATCAGTTCGTCCAATGTCCTGCCGTCGCTATGAATGGTTTGGATCTCAAATGGCACTTTGTCGCTGATGTACTGGTACACTTCTCCATCCCGTACTGCAAACGAAGTACGGAATGCTTCATGCCTTTGGATGATTTCCTTAAATACACGTTTCACTCGACTTACATCCAGATGACCGTTCACCGCGATTACACCCGACATGTTGTAGCTGGTGCTTTCGCCTTCGATCCCATGCATCACGAAAATTCGTTTCTGTGAGGAAGAAGCCCTGTATCTCTCGGCTTGACCGACCCGATCAATCGGCGCGTAGGATATCGGCTGTCTCCCCCTGATGCGGTCCGCTAATTGTCGAATGGTCGGATTCTGGAATACATCCCTGATCGTGATGTCTGTTTTTCTTTCTTTTTGCAATCTGGTCACGAGTTGAGCAGCCTTCAGCGAGTGGCCTCCTAGCGAGAAAAAATGATCGTGTACGCTTACTTTTTCGACTGCCAAAAGCTCTCGCCATATTTGTGCCAATTGCTGCTCAAGTTCATCTGCTGGGGCCTCTTCCTTTCCCTTGCGATACTGCGTGTAATCCAGACGTTGCAAGGCTGTTTTGTCTACTTTTCCACTCTGCGTCCGAGGCAAGGCATCAAGATGGACGAAAAAGGCTGGTAGCATATAGTCAGGCAGATAAGTCAGCACTGCTTCACGCAGAACGAGTTCCTCAATGGGATGCATCGCAACCAAGCATGCAACCAGATAAGGATCGCGCTTTGACTCCTGAATGGCCACTACCGCTGCTTCCCGAACACCAGGCTGACGGCGCAGGACAGCTTCAATTTCCTCCAATTCAACACGGTTGCCGCGAATCTTGATCTGGAAATCCTTGCGGCCAAAATATTGCAGATGTCCTTCATCCGTCCAGCAAGCCAAGTCTCCCGTACGATAAAGTCTGCCATACGGGGTCAGCATATAGGACGCTCTGGTCTTTTCCTCGTCAGCGATATAACCTTCCGTTACACCCATCCCGCCCACGTACATTTCCCCTATTACCCCTTTGGGCAACAGATGAAAATCCTGGTCGAGAAGAAAGACACGAACGTTGTAACTCGGATGTCCAATCGGAAGCGGGTTTTCAAAAGGCCCTTGTTGCGGTACACAATACCCAGATGCCGAAATACTATTTTCCGTCGGGCCATATAAATTGTACATTTGAGCTTGAGGGAGCAAGGCAGCATGTCGTTCCACCAATGAAGAAGACAGCATCTCTCCTGTACACAACACTTTTTGAATTGAATCCAGCGAGCCATCAGCCGCGTGGTCAAGCAAAGCGTGATACATCGTAGGGACGACGAGTATCACGTTTGCTTGTTGGCTCTCGATGGCAGCCGCGAGCTTTTGCGGGGACTTGTTTTCATGTCGTTGCAACAAGCAAAGGGTACCACCGCTGATCAGTGTGCAGAAAATCTCGACAACGGATGCGTCAAAAGTTAACGTGGCGATCTGCAACGTTCTCGTCTGCTCTTTGAACCCGACAAATTCAATGTGCCACCAAAGAGCGTTGATTAATTGATCATGCTTTACACGCACACCTTTTGGCGTACCTGTCGAACCAGAAGTAAAGATGGCATACGCCGTACTCGAAGGTGCCGCTTTTCGCTGTGGTGTTTGAGTTAATTCCTGTGCCCAGCATGCTGGTTCATCCAGACGAAACACCCTTGTTTGCAAGTCAGCGACGAGCTCCAGATAGCTGCCCTCTGTCACAATCAGAATAGGCTGAATCTGGCTTACAATCTGTTCGATTCGCGCTTTCGGCAAGTCTGGATCAAGCGGGACATAGTAACACCCAGCTTTGAGGATAGCCAGCAGTGCAATAATCATTTCAGGGGAACGATCACACATGATAACTATCGGTTTACCTGCATCTGTCACCTCCTTTTGCAGAGCCCAAGACAAGCGATTGGCTTGTTCTTGTAACTCCTTGTAGGTCACAGTCTGCTTTCCTTGTACAAGCGCAACTGCATCCGGTGTTTTTTCTGCCGCCTGATCAATCAACTCGTGCACGCAGTAGTTACTCGGAACTGGCACGACCTTCATCTGTTCCTCAATCATCTCGTGCCGCTCATGATCACTGAGCAGGGTAAGATCACGAATCTCTTGATCCGGATCAGCCGCAATCTGCTCGAGAAGGCTCTGATAGTGAAGCGCCAGGCGTTCGATATCCTTCGCATGAAACTTCCATGCCTGGTAGTTGACATGGACTGTCCATTCATCACCTGGTGTTACTTCTAGCACCATTAGATAATCCGTTGTTTCATGTGATGTGATACTCTCCAGCTCGAAGTCAAGTTGCAATCCGGCCAGTGTCTTGTCGATTGGGTAGTTTTGGAAAACAAACAAACTGTGCGCCAAAGGGGTTTGTGCGTCCATCTCAGAGCAGTTTTTCAACTCAACCGATGGCACGTACAAATGCGGAGCCATCTGGTGCTGTTCTTCCATCATGACACTCAGCAGATCTTTGACTGTTGTCGTTTCAGTCCGTTTGACCCGCAGCGGGTACGTTTTGATGAAGAGGCCGACGATTTCCTCTACTCCAGTGAGATGGGCAGGCCGTCCGGCGTATGCCACTTCAAATAGAGCATCCCGCGTATCGCCATATTTTTGCAGTAAAATACCCCAAGCGGCTTGCAACAGTGTACTGATTGTCACGCGGTTACGCTTGGATGTTTCCTCCAATGTCTCCGTAAGCGTTCGACTGAGCCGAAGATGATAGGAAGAATACCGCCTCTCTTCGTTACGATCCCGCATATATGGAAGCGGCGTAGGAGAGCTAATTCCTTGTAAGGAATCTTTCCAATACGATAACGATTGTTCGATCGGTGCTTCTTTGAGAAAACGCAGATACTCCTTGTATTTCGCCTTCTGTTTGATCGCAGGGCTCAGCCCCGAACATAATTGTCCATATGCTGTAAATATCTCTCTTAGGAGAATGCCGGAGCTCCATCCGTCCATGAGAATGTGATGAAATGACCATATGACTTCATAGCGATACAACTCCATCCTTACTACTTGAATGCGAATGGTATTGCCCAACTCAAGCGTGAAAGGTGTTTGCTTGTCCTGAGACAACAAGGCAGACAGTTTTCTTTCACGCGCTCCAGATGGTAACTCGCTCCAATCGAAGTAAGGAATCTCCAATGTCTTTTGCTTGAGAATGAGCTGGACAGGGGCTTGAAGCCCCTCCCAGCGAAAAACCGTACGAAGCATTTCATTTGCCTCAAATGCCATCGAAACAGCCTGCGTAAACAACTCCAGCTGAAACTTGCCACGAAGGGTTAGCCGATGCTGTTCGAAATACAGATTGGAATCCTTTTGGAGTCGGTAGTAAAACAGCATGCCCTCCTGCGTTGGACTTAACGGCAAAATGTCAGCTACATTGTTTTTGTCGATCTTGTTCATCACAATTTTCTCTCCTGACTCCCTTACCGAACCACTTCACTCGGCAGGTTTTCCACGATCTCCCCATCTGCATTCACATACGGCAAGCCATTGTGTTCGAATACATGGTCGAGGCAGTACATCTCTCCCTGTTTGTAGTCCAAAATCATCAGGTCTTCTGAACGAGTTGGGATCAATTCCTTCAACCGCTCTGGAAGATAGTCTGGTCCGACTGCTTGATGCCATTTCAAAACAATTTTTTCAGGACGCTCGGCTGTCGGATAAAAGCCACAAATCTCTAATTTTCCAAAGTCGTGCGAAGTAAGAAGTACCCCTTTTTTCTCCAAGCCACCCAGATTGCGCTTGGACTCGGCCACATTCCGGAACGCCTCGTCCAATGGAATGGCATACTGCTCGACTCCCCTGACTGGCATAAACACCGTCAAATAATACGAAATGATTCGATTATCCAGGAACTTGCGCTGCAAGTCGATCAACGTCTCGACAGAATCGTTAACACCACGAATGATGGCAGGCTGTCCGCGAATCTGTACACCAACGGATAGCAGCGCTTGCGTTGCTTGGATCGAAACGTCACTTATTTCTCCTGGATGGTTGAACTGGGAAATCACACTTACCTGCTTGCCGGGCGTCTGTCTTACTTGGTCAAAAAACGCGAGCAGCTCTCCATCAAGAAAACGAGCAGGATCATAGGCCAAAGCCTTGGTTGCAAAGCGAACGAGCCGAATACTCTTCACACTCAATAGCGTGCTAATCAGCTTGATTAAGTCAGAGGTTTTACGGAAGGAAGCAGGATCTCCACCGGTAAAGAGGACATTATCGATGTACGGATGTGCCTCCAAATACTGCACAGCCCTTTCTGCTTTTTCCATAATATTGGTGTATCCAATATCCTCGTGGCGAATTTCATTCACTTTATAGCAGAACTGGCAGTTGGCAATACAAAAGTCGTCGATGTGAAGTAACAATGTCTTTTTGTACTTGTGTTGCAGGAAAGCTGTTTCATCCTGACGGTACGACTTGTTTCCATATGGATCAAAGCGGCCTTTATAGGGTTTCTCTCCTGGTGGCGGAAGCACGATATTGATCATCTGGGTACGATAAGGCTCCGATTGACCCGCAATCAACTCGGCATAATAGCGAGTCACCTTGAATGGCATATAAGACTGCTCCAGTAATGCACTGCGTTCTTCCCGCTCAGCTTCTGTAAAGCCGACAATTGTTGCGAACTCCTCAAATCCTTTTTTTCCCATTAATACCTTGACACTCAATGTAATCCCTCCTGTCATTTATTAAACACTGGTCATCTTTGCTTTCTCGGAAAACTCGGTCAACCATGAGACTCGCTTTGTTATCCAAACAGCAAATCCAGCTCTTTTTGCGTCAATTCCACATCTTCAAAATCCGATGGAGTAAATTCTGGGACCTCCTGACTGCAACAATGATCAATGAGCTGCTCCAATTCATTGAAAAACAACGCAAGCAACTTCTCCATGGTCTCCTCGCGATACTTGCGCAAGCTGAACGTAACAGAAACCTGAAGTTTTCCTTGACGAATGAGAGCAGCCACGTCAAGCAGTGCGGTCAAATGATTACCCACCCCGGCATCTACCGCCAAGTTTCCTCCCATTAGTACCAGATCATTACTCAGTTGATTATCAACGGATCCCAGATAATTGAATCGAACATGTGACTTTTCCTCTGCCGCGAGTAGCTGAGGCTTTAGCCAGCCAAACCCAAGTCCCCCCATCGGAATCTGACGTAATTTCTCCTTTACTGCTTTTAGGTGATCAGTTCGATTGGATGGATTCGTTTCGAACAGAACAGGATACATACTTGTAAACCATCCTACTGTTCTAGTTACGTTCATCGTATGAATAGAAGACTCACGCCCATGCGACTCCATTACCAGCAAGAGACGCTCCCTATCAAACACATCAGACAAAGTCCGGGTAAGTGCTGCAACCAATAGGTCTTGGGGACCCGTGTTGAACATTTGGTTGGCCGTTGTCAAAAGTCGCGACGTCATCTCGGCTGAAAGAGTGCGTGTAGATGTAGCGCTGTATTCTACCAAGTCTTCGCCAAAATCGTAGTCAGTCGGCAGTTTGTCTTCCGGGATGGCAAACGTGTCCCAATATTCTTTTTCTTTGCTCGCCTGATCCGACTGGTAAAAGGCGGAGACTTCCTTGATCCACGCTTGCATTGAATGTGTTTTATCCGGCAAGACAATTGGCTCATTACGTTTCAGACTAGCCAAGGCGCTCATCAAATCTTCCAGGAGAATCCTCCATGAGACACCGTCGACAACAAGATGATGGGCCGTCAGAAACAATCGCTGAGGTCGATCGGGACCTAACTCAAAGAGACAACCGGTAAACAGCAAAGATTCTTCCAACTTGAAGCTAACAGCGCAAGCTCTCATCGCCTCAAGCATTCTACTCTCTTGTTCCTCTTTCGGTACAGCAGAGAGGTCGACGTAAGATACTAACGCTCGATTCGTCAGGTGGCGCTCATTGTAAAAGAGCTTCCCCTCTTTTGCCGAGTAATTGAGTCGCAGACAATCGTGATGGTTAACCAGTGCAGACAGACTCGTTTCAAACTCCTCCAGCGTTACTTTTTCCTTGCTTTCAAGGAGCAACGACTGGTTCCAATGATCAGCATTGCGGAACTGTTGTGACAAAAACCAAGAAACGATGGGAGATGACGGCAACTCGCCAGTACACGGCTCTTGTGAGATCTGTTCCACTCCCCAGCTCCAGTCACTTCTCGCTTTTAATTCTGCAATCGTGTCATAAATCAAGATGTCTCTTACCGGAATCTTGATTCCTCGCTGATGCAATCGATAGGAAACCTGAATCGCCTTGATCGAATCCCCCCCTAGTTGGGAAAACGGGTCATGTAGACCAAATGGTGAACGACCAAGCACACTCTCATACACTTCAACCAATAGCTTGTCGAACTCGTCACGAGGACTGATTTCATCCTCCGTACCTTTTCGCTCCATGACAGGTTCGGGAAGCTGTTTTCGATCTACCTTGCCATTTGAGGTCAGCGGAAACTGATCAAGCTGCACGATTTGCGAAGGGATCATGTATGCAGGCAATCGATCTGCCAGTTCTTCGCGGAGATCTTTTTCCCGGAAAGATGTTTCCGTGATCACATAAGCACAAAGGTATTTACGCCCCCACGTATCCAAGCGATCAATCACCACTGCCTCACGCACTGAAGAATGACCAAGGAGCTGCTGTTCAATTTCACCCAATTCAATGCGGTAACCATGAATTTTCACCTGATAGTCAGCCCGCCCCAGATACTCCATGACTCCATTGGGCCGATAGCGAACCAGATCGCCCGTCTTGTACATCACTTTACCTGGCTGAAATGGATCGGGTAGAAAACGCTCTTGCGTCAATTCCTCGCGGTTAAGATACCCCCGTGCCACACTATCTCCCGAGATGAATAGCTCTCCTGTCGATCCGATTGGGATTGGTTTCCCATATGAATCCAAAATGTAGAGCTGCACGTTACTGATCGGATGTCCAATCGGCACAGAACCTTCGACATCGATCTCTGGATCGTATTGATAGATCATGCACCCGACTACTGTCTCGGTAGGGCCATACTCATTGAGGATTTCGATTTGTCCGTTCCATTTGGCATGAATCGCCTCAGCCAGACTCACCTTCAAGTCCTCGCCGCCCACTATCACTCTCTTCACCGTGGTAGTAGGAAGCGCGATTTCTTGCAGCAAAAACAGATGGGCAGGTGTCAGCTTTACAACATGGGAGCGTCCGTCGCTAAAGATGCGCGATAAGACAAACTCTGAGTCTGAGTGCGGATAGATAACCATCCGATTTCCTTTTACCAACGGGCAGAAAATGGACGTAACCGTCAAATCAAATGCCAGTGAGGAATAGAAAGCAAACGCTTCTTCAGGACAAGAGAGATAGCGGTCTTTCGCCCACGAAATATAGTTGACGAGCCCCCGATGAGTAACCATGACTCCCTTCGGATTTCCTGTAGAGCCTGAAGTATAAATGACATAGGCTAAATCATCTGGCTGATTGACCGATTCCAGCATTACGCCATCATTTAGATACAGGGACGAATCACCAAGCTCCAGGATTTCTTTGGACCATGAGATATCCTCTGCTCGCGAAGTGTGACGAAGCAACAGGTCCGCTTTAGAATCAGACAGCAGATATTCAATGCGCTGAGAAGGGAGTTGAGGATCAATCGGAAGGTAAGCCCCGCCAGCTTTTAGCACGGCCAACAGCCCGATGATCATCTCTGGAGAATGATCTGCCAGCAACGCCACAATTACGTCAGGGCCAACTCCTCGGTTTCGCAACGATTGAGCGAGTCGATTCACTTGATCATGCAGTTCCTGAAATGTCAGCGTGCGCCTATCTGACTCCAATGCCACTCCCTGTGGCGACCGTATTACTTGCTCTTCAAACAACTGGACAACTGTCTTCTCCCTAGGATAGGAAGCCGCCGTATCGTTCCACGCATGGAGTTGTAGTGCCAGCTCTTCGTCAGCTAGGAAGTTAAGATTGGAGAGCGGAACTTCTGGATTCGAAATCATCTGATTGAGCAGCCTTACGAGATGATCCGCTATTCGGTCAATATCCTCTCCCGTGTACTCGGCTATCTTATAGTCCAATTCCAGCGTCAATCGTTCATCTGTTGCCCATTCTCTGATAATCACTTGGAGCGAATACAACTGGTGACCGTTGTAAAACTCCTCATTGGTCACGGAGTACCCGCCGAGGGTGAAGGGAAGCTGCGTGCTGTAATAATTCACACAAATCTGAAACAGGCTGTCATAGCCATGTTTCTTCAGCTCCAACTCTTGAGCCAACAAATCGTACGGATATTTCTGATGAAAAAAACAGGAAGTGAGTTCCCTGTTGACATATTTAACATAATCGAAGGCATCCATTTCCATCGGCACTGCCAGACGAAATGGCATAGTGCTGGTGAACATCCCGAATATTTTGCGCTCCACTTTTCCTGAACGGTTTAAAAGCGGTGTACCGATCACAATTTCTTCTTGCCTCGTACAACGCTGAAGGTAAAGGCTGACGAGAGCCACAAACAAGGAATTTAGCGAGCATTTCATCTGGTCTGCAAACTGGCGTATTCTTATCGAATCTTCCCGGTTAAATGCATAGACTTTGCGCTTGCCTTCGGTAGTATCTGTTGCCTTTTGTAATGTCGTGATCACAGGCAAGCTCTGAAACTTGTCCCGCCAGTACCGCTTGTCCTTTTCAAATCTCTCAGACAGAGAATAGGCATGCTCCCTTTCGACAAAAGCTTGATAAGGGTGTTCATCTCCAACATGAACGGCACCGCCAGCCAGCAACGTGTCATAATAGTGAGAAATTTGCTCTGTCATGATTGAGATGGACCAACCATCAGCAATCAAATGGTGCAGCTTTACAAAATACCCCGCTTCTTCCTCACTCAGTTGAATCAGACAAAAGTAGAACAGAGGCTCTTGTCCGATCGAAAATGGCTTTGCAAACAAAGCTTGCAGGAATTGTCTGCACTGATCAGGGGCATTCGGTTCCTGGCTGAAATCAAACACCTGCAATGGCTGCGGTTCGTACTCTCCAACAAACTGAAGGACTGTCTCTTCCTCTCGATAGTTGAGTCGCAAAGCATCGTTCTTTTGAATGAACAGGTGAATGGCCGCTTCCAATACATCCAATTTTACCTTTCCTTGAACCCGCACCATCCCACCTAACGTATGGATAGGAAGCTGTGGATGCAATTTTTCCGTATACCAGATACGCTTTTGTGGATGACTTAAAGGGTATCCCACCTTCGATTGCTTCTTATCCTGACGCAATGCATATCCCCCCTTTCGGAATTGTACAGATGTAATCACAACTCAGACATGGTAAAAAATATTATTGATTACAAATACTTCCATCCCCAACTATATAGATGCATCTTCTATAGTGTCAAATGAATTTTCCATAAAATGTTATTTATGAAAATTTAATGAATTATATCTCTTCCCCTTTCTCTAGCTTTGCTTATAAAAGAAAAAAATTTGTGCACTCTATTGATTTTGGCTGTCTTTTCACGTAGGATAAATGTAATATATTGGTAAAAACAAGTTCCCGGAAGGATGAATGTGATTAGATGTCTGTGACACTTCGTGAAGTAACTTTGGAAAACTGGGAAGAGTGTATTGAACTGGAACCTACTCCCGAACAGAGCGAGTTTGTTGCCCCGAACCTCTACTCCATCGCTGAATCAAAGTTTCAAACTACATTTGTTCCTTTGGCCATATACCATGATGACACAATGGTTGGCTTTGTCATGTATGGGCTTGACCCTGACGATGGCAACTACTGGATTTACAGACTCTTAATTGATGCGAAGTACCAGCGACTAGGCTACGGACGTGCTGCGATTGCGCAAGTTATTGATATCCTGAAAGCGAAGGAAGATTGTAAAAAGATTGTCATTGGTTATGCCCCGGCAAATGTCGCAGCTGAAAATCTTTACGCTTCACTCGGATTCCAAAAAAATGGTATGGTTCTGTTTGGCGAGACGATTGCTGAATTGAACTTTTAGGCGAATTTTCGTTACCCAAAAATCAAACAGCGGCGACCTAAGACCTGAAAATCAAGTCTTAGACTCGCCGCTGTTTGATTTGTTTTCACGTAAATTAAAAAAGCACACCTTCCATGTGTCTGTAAACATCATGGTTAGTGTGCATTCGTTTTTGATATGGTGCCGGTGAAGGGACTTGAACCCCCACGGTTTCCCTCACGATTTTGAGTCGCGCGCGTCTGCCATTCCGCCACACCGGCAAGTAAAACTATGAATAAATTAGCACATCATCGATAGAAAATCAATGGTGGGGAGAGACGGATTCGAACCGCCGAACCCGGAGGGAGCAGATTTACAGTCTGCCGTGTTTAGCCACTTCACTATCTCCCCACAATATGTGCTGTCTATCTTCTGCGTCTACTCTATTCAACCAGAAGCGACATTTATTAATTTATCATGAACTTTGTTTGACGTCAATATATTTATTTAGATTGACTCTCTTTTTTCGCCAAGATCTCCTGTGCCCACTCGTGAAAAACGCGCAGTGCTTCGTCTACTTCTTGGAATGTTGCTTCTCCCTCACAGGAGTATTCCGGGAAGTCTAGTATGCGATTTTTGCGAACCTTCACTTGCCCTTCTTCGCATTTTATTTCCAAGAAGTAGGGAACAGCTTCATCTATCCCATAACTGTTTTCTAAAAACTCGTAGGTACGTACCCACTCCAAGATTCGAACTTCCGATGCTTTTAAGCGAAGCACCTGCTCCAAAGACATAATCGTTTCATTCCCGTAATAATACATGTTATTCAGCCCTTCTGCATGAAAATGGACGGAGCCGTGACTCCGCCCTGTTATTGATGTGATAGATTAGATCGAGGAAAGCAGCTCTCTCAGTTCTTTGACAATCACTTGCTGGTAGCCAGTGCCTTCTCCATACTGCTCGAGCATTTCGGCACGCGCCACTTTGATCTTGTCTTCATAATCCGTGGCGTTTCGGTCCGGGTTTTGTTGTTTGAATGCCGTCATGACAGCTTGGACATGCTTTGGTCTCGGTCCCCATTTGGCGAGAACATGTCCACCCGTATCCGCGAAAATAACAACAGGGATCGCCCGACCGCCCATAGTAAGAAACTCATCCATGAGATCGAGGTGCTCTTCCATTACCATAATTTCCACTGGCATGTCTGTTTCTTTCAGAGCATGCAAGACGACTGGCAAGTTGCGAACGACGTCGCCACACCAGTCCGCAGCCAAAATCAAGCATCTAAGGTCATCACGATGCTGGAGAGAGGCAAAAAACGCACGGTCTTGTTCATCCTCCCATGAAAATGCATCCGACCAGTTTTGGTATGTATCCTGATTTTTAGTCATACTTTCCACAAACGCTTGTGGCTTGAGCCCCGTACGGAATTTATGTGCTACATTTGCCCCCATCTTTTCTCCTCCTTTTGTATCACTCGCCTATTCTTGGTTTTTATGCGCTTCTTCGTTTGCTTCCTTTTCTTGATTAGCCAGCTCCATCATTTTTTGCAACAAGATGTGCTGCGGCATGTGCATGAGACGCTCCAAGGGTACCTGAAGCGCTTCGGCCAGCTTGACAGCCGTCTCCGGTGATATTTGTAATGGACGCATGTCATTTTTGCTCCTTTCCCTTGCTTTCATCAGTCTCTTCAGTATAATACACAGCCATTAAACCTGCCAGCATACAAGCCTGGCAATGGGTAGCCTTTGACCTTTGTAGCATGTTGGCTTTAGTGATCTCCTTCTTTCACATGTACTCCGGCCACATTCTTAATGAAAATTTAAAAAAGAGCCACCGGTAGGCAGCTCCAAAATAGAGTCAGGCTGTGGCTCCCTTCTCACCGCACGCGAAGCGACTATCTCTCGTGAACAGAATATTCCGCACATGGAAAGGACGGGCTATGGCTTCTGTCTTGTGAGAATGCACGGTACACCAAAGCCGATCGCACCGGGCCGAGACATCTGTTCCAGATATGCCAATCCTCGCGCGCATTGCTGCTTGCAAATTTGACATGTATGGGACGATACGATTTTCAGCTGCATTTGATTCGGGTGCTGCCGCGTGTCCTTCTTCTTGATCTTTTTACCCTTGGCCATCCGTTTGCCTCCCTTTGCCCTAGATCACTCCAGTCTATGAAGGAGAACAGCCCCGCTCTTTAGGCAAGCATACAAAATCAAGATATTTACCTGTAAAATGGGCCTTGTCATACGTGTCAATACATAGAAAAAGCCGCCGGAGAATTCTACCCCAGCGACATAAATGTTTTCATTATGGTTTTGGACTTAACAACTGGCGCAGTTCCAGCTCCAGTGTAGGAGCATCTACCATGCCAATTATCTTCTTTCGTACGATCCCATCCGCGTCAATCAAGTAAGTAGTTGGGAATGCCAACACCTTATAACGGTTCGACACAGTTCCAGCTACGTCCATCGGTATCGGAAATGTCAGCTTGTAGTTGGTGACGAAGGCCATGGCTGCTTCCGGGCTGTCATTGCTCGTGACGTTCACGCCATACAAATCAACCTGCCCGCCATATTTCTCATAGACTTTTTGTAAATCAGGTGCCTCCATCTTGCATGGTCCACACCACGAAGCCCAAAAATTCAAGACCAATGGTTTGGCCCTTTTTCCTTCTACCTTGTACGTCTGCTGGTCCAATCCGGTCAGTGTAAAATGAGGAGCCGCAAAGCCAACTTCCGGTTTTTGAACCTCTGCTACGATTGCGGCTGTTTCTTGAGGCTTTTCCCAAACAGCAAGTCCGACCCCCAACAATACGATCACCGCGAGCAACAACTTTTTCATTTTGTCACCTCTGCCCTACTGAGTTAGAATCCCGTAAAGCCTCCGTACATTTGAATGAGAACGCGTGTAATATCCGTCAGCTTATCTGTATACAGAAGAACACCGAACAAAATCATAATGGCTCCTCCGATTTTCATAAACAGGTCGGAATACTTCACAATCGCTTTCACCTTACTGATGAAGAACGTCATGACAAAAAATGGAATGGCGAAACCAAGTGTATACGCCAATGTGTAAGCCAAGGCGCTTGAAGGATTGGATACGCCCATGACGATAATGCCTGAAAGAATAGGTCCCACACAAGGTGTCCATCCAGCCGCATACGTCATTCCCACCAGTATGGACCCAGTATACCCCAATGGCCTCGATTTTAAATCGATTTTAAAAGAACGCATCATCCAATCCATTTTAAACACGCCAAGCATAACCAAACCAATAACAGCAAGCAAAATACCGCCTAGTTGACGAATCAAGTCCTGCTGGTCAGTGAACAAGCTTCCGATCCAAGATGTAGACAACCCCAGCGCAATGAAAATGATCGAAAACCCGACAATGAAGAAAAAGGTATGCAAGAAGGCTTCCTTGCGAAAAACCGCTCTCCCTTTCTTTACTTCATCAATTGTAACCCCAGTTATGTAAGACAAAAAGGACGGATAAAGCGGCAGGCAGCAAGGGGAAATAAACGAGAGAAAACCTGCTGCAAAAGCCAAAAAAACAGTAATATCGCCAGTCATATGTACCTCCGGTGGGTATTTTTTCCACTATCTTCTCATTGTATCGAATCTTTTCCCCCTTCAAAAGTAGCAATGACACTTTGTCTTAAATCCGTGACATTTTACTTTAGATAATAGCTCATTCAGATCACTTTCACGAATACTTCCATTGTACACAAAAAAAGAGGCGGATGTACTCCGCCCCTTCCTAGCTATTCTCTTCTTATTGAATAGTAACTTTGTCGCCATCTTGAAGCAGTGTTTGCCCTTTTACCACGATCTTATCGCCGGCAGACAAGCCTGTCAAAATTTCGATCTGATCACTGGAGGATTTGCCTGTAGTGACCTCGACTTGTTTTGCAATGTCACCTTCCAGCTTGAATACGTACTGCTTACCATCGCGATCAAAAACGGCACCGCGCGTTACAACGATTGATTTTGCTCCACTTTCCCCAACCGATGGGAAGGTTACATTCACAACCATATCGGACTTCAGCTCATTGGATGGGTTTGGAATCGTAATCTCCACCGGGTATGCCTTCAGCTGTGTATCCATGACTGGACTCATCGCTGTTACCTTGGCATCAATCGTTTTTCCAGTCGATTGTACGTTTACTTTTACGATAGTTCCTACTTTTACTTTTGTAATATCAGCTTCTGACAGATTTGCTTTTACCAGAAGTGGGTTCGTGTTAACGACAACCACAACCGGTTGCTGACCTGTCATTTGACCAACTGCGCCGTTTACGCTGGAAATATATCCATTGATCGGAGACGTCACAGTCGCGTTCGCCAATTGCTCACGAGCATTTTGCAGACTTACTTGTGCTTGCTGCACAGATGCTTCGGACACTTGCACACTTGTTTTTTGCCCAGCAGATTGCAATGCCTGCTGCGCGTTATCATAAGAAGTCTGTGCCGTTGTCAGTTGGGAGTTTGCCTGTTCCATCTGCTGTGCAGAAATCGCTCCTTGTGAAAAGAGCTGTTGCATCCGCTGCTGGTTTACTTTTGCATCCTGAAGGGCAGTTTCTGCCTGCTTCAGGCTATTTTTTGCTTGAACCAAGCCTTGATCAGAGCTGCTGCCTGCTTGGTTTAAGCTGGCTTTTGATACGTTGTAGGCTGCTTCTGCTTGCTTGACACTGTTCACCAGATCTTTTTCATCGAGCTTGAACAATACTTGACCTTTTGTCACGTATTGGCCCAGTTTCACTGGCAGGGAAGAAATTTTCCCACCCATTTTCGGGGAGACTTGCACTTCCTCACTCGGCGCCAGCTTAGCCGTGAGACCAGAATCTGATACTACTGTGCCCGTAGCAACTGTTTCAACCTGTACAGGGGTTGCCGCTTCCACCGTTTCCGTAGGCGGCGTTTCCGCTTGCGGGCTGGAGCACCCTGCCACTAGCGTGATGGCCAGCAATGCCAAAATGACGGGTTTTTTACTTAGTTTCATGTATGTCCCTCCTCTTCCCACAAACGTCTTACGATTCCAAAGCGGGATTGATTTTCTTTTGTTTCTTTTCAAGTTTCTTTTCCAGTTTCAACTTGCGCTTCAAGCGTCTCTTTTTCCCTGCATCATCAAACCAGGATGCAACGACAGGAACCAGAACCAGGGTAATCAATGTTGAGAATCCAAGACCGAAAATAACCGTCACGGCCATTGGTGCGTTCGTCTCAGAACCGGCACCGCCAGAGAATGCGAGTGGTCCAATCGCTAGAATCGTGGTGAGTGTCGTCATCAAAATCGGACGAAGACGAATCGGCCCAGCGTGCAGGATCGCATCATACAGCTCCATACCTTTTGCACGCAGTTGGTTCACGTAGTCGATCAATACAATCGCGTTGTTCACGACCAGACCGATCAACAAGATGTACCCGATCAAAACCCCAACGCTGATCGTTGTGCCTGTCGCCAATAGTCCTAGCAGAACGCCTGTAACAGTTGGCGGCACGGAAAACATGATGATAAATGGAGTGTATAACGATTCAAACTGCGCTGCCATTACCATATAAAGCAACACGACTGACAGTACAATCGCGAGAGCAAGGCTACCGAATGATTCCATCATTTCTTCACTTTGCCCGCCAAAATCGACTGTGTAACCATCCGGGAGATTCAGCTTCGAAATTTTCTCTTGCACTTCCCGTGTAACAGAGCTCAGGTCACGCCCTGCCAAATCACTCGTTACTTGAACTTCACGGCTTGAGTCGGCACGGTTAATCGATACTGGCACATCTACCTTACTGATAGTCGCAACCGAGGTGAGTGCGATCTGTGCCCCACCAGGAGCAGAAATTCGCATATTGTTCAAGAAGTTGATATCTTCCTGATACGTTTTCGGCAGCTTCAGGTTGACGTCAATCTCATCATCACCCGTGCGATAGTACGTTACCGTTTGACCTTGGAAGGAAGTGCGAACACTGGAGAGAATTTGTCCTGTTGTCAATCCGTACAGGCTCGCTTTCTCAGCATTGATCTTCACTTCCAGCTCTTGTCTTGATTCTTCCAAGCTGGTTGTTACGTTACTCGTACCAGGTACCTTCTCAATTTCACCTTTAATGATACCACTGATGTCTTTCAGTACGGCCAAGTCATCCCCTCTAACCTTCAGTTGAATGGGGGAACCAGTAGACATACCGGATGGTGCGCTTACCTTAATTTCCGGTCCAGCAATATGCTTCAGCTTTTCCTGGAGATCCATCACAATTTCATTGGAGGAACGAGTTCGCTCCTTGAGGTCTACCAGCATCAGGGTGATCGTCCCTTGATTGGAAGACAAGGTACTGGCGATTGGTGAAACATTGCTACCAACCGAAGTCGCAACAATATCTTTCTCCGGAATAGTGTTGACAATTTCTTCCACTTGTTTTGTTACTTTTTCCGTTTCAGCCAGAACAGTACCATTCGGCATTTTGATGGAGATATTTACCTGACCCTGGTCCATGGCCGGGATAAACTCTGCCCCGATCATCGGAGTTAATGCGAGAGAGCCCACCATCAGGACAACCGAAGAAATCATGACTGTTTTACGATGGCCCAATGACCATTTTAACAATCTTTGGTAGCCTTTTTCTACTTTGCTAAATCCAATGTTGAACCAAGTAACTGGATTAATTCCACGATAGTTCTCATGATGCGTATGCGACGGAATTTTGTTTAAAATTCTCGAACTAAGCATCGGCACGAGCAAAATAGAGAATACAAGCGCTGCAATATGTGAGTAAACAACCGTCAATGCAAGTGGTCCAAACAACTCAGAAGCAATACCTTCCGTGAGGGCAATCGGCAAGAATACGCAAATTTGCGCCAAAGCCGAAGCCATTACTGCCGTACCTACTTCTTTGGAACCATCCAATGCGGCTTCCATCATACCTTTTCCCTGTTCTCGATGACGGAAAACATTCTCGAGCATAACAACCGCAAAGTCAATCAATGATCCCAATCCCAATGTCAAACCGGAAAGGGAAATCAGGTTGATCGTCTGTCCAGACATGTACATCAGCAAGAACGTAGCAACGATCGATACAGGGAGAACGATGACCGCAATTACCATGGATCGCAAGCTGCCCAAGAAGAAGAACAGCAAGATCATACCGATACCGCCACCCAACAGGGCATGTTCAGCGGTCGTGTAAACGGAATCCTTGATGTAAGTGGATGTATCCAGAGTCGTAATGATTTTTACGCCTTCTGGCAGCTCGCTTTTGATTTTCTCCAGCTCAGCTTTTACATCATCTGCTACCTCAATGGTGTTTCCGCCAGAAGCTTTTGTCACTTTAATGCCCAAGCTAGGCGTTCCATTGACGTAACTCAATTGTGTTACATCTTGATGCGTGTCTTTTACTTCGGCAATATCGCTGAGCCTGATGGAGTTTCCTCCGACAGAGATTGGTGTCAGCGCGATTTGTTCGACATCGGCAAACTCACCTTGTACACGGATGTTGAGCTTGGCGTCTCCCTCGCGTACTGCTCCACCAGAACCTGACAAGTTGCTGCCCTGTAGAGCTTGCTGAACTTGGTCAAGTGACAATCCATATGCCGCCAGTTTGGCTGGGTCGACTGTAACATCGATGATCCGGCTTTGTCCGCCGCTGATGGAAGCAGATGCGACCCCATCAATTCGCTCCAGGCGTGATTGGATCATATCCTCTGCCATCTTTTTCAATTTGTTGATATCTTGCTCACCCGTCACCGCAAACTCAATAATCGGTGTACTGTTCGGGTCAATGCGCAGTACGCGTGGCGCTCTAGCTGAGTCAGGCAAAGAGCCACGAACCTGATCTACCTTCTCCCGCATGTCGAGAGTCGCCTGATCAAGGTCTGTCCCCCAGTTAAACATGAGGATAACCTGCGAAGCGCCTTCCATCGATACCGATTGTATATTATCTAAATCGGATACCGTTGCAAGTGCGTCTTCGATCGGCTTCGTTACCAGTTTTTCTACCTCACTCGGAGATCCGCCATCAACGGATGTAACCACGACAGCAACCGGGAAGTTAAGATCCGGCATGAGATCAATCGCCAAGCGAGGCAGTGAGACGAAACCAAAAATCAGCATGGCCAGAGTCAACATGATCATGGTGACCGGGCGTTTAATCGATAGTTCAGAAAGATTCAATCCACTCACCTCTTCTTTATATATCTGCTAATTTTTGTGAGAAATAGTTCGCATAACGAAATGAATAAGGTGAAACTCACAGTAACATTTCGTTTAACGAAATATAAAGGGGTGAAACCATTTTTAAACGGTTTGTGAATTTCCCCATTTCACATCTTGCTGTTGGTATACACGCTCTGTCAGTGACACCCACACAACTCGTCGATCTGTTTGGTCTCGGAACCTGCGTACCAGGTTTTCCTGCTCCAACCGGTTAATAAGACCGGAAGTTGTGCTGTATGAAAGACCGACAGTCTTACTTATGTCCCCCATGGTTTTTGGCCCGTTTCCAAGCTGCTCTAGAATCAAGACCTGTTGCCAGGTTACATCACTTGTATCCAGCTCTTGCTCAGAAATCGTGGTAAACAAAACACTGGCTTCTTGCAGGAGTTTTGCCAACTGAATCAGTTCTTTCATAAGAACCTCCCTTGCCATCCTTACTTAACCACTTCACACCCATACTAATCGTTTATTTCCCAAAAATAATTCTACTGAAATGTATATGTAGTGAAGTCTACCCAGGGGTAGATTTCTGACAAGGATTTATCTATCTGGAGATAGACGACAACGCATGCTAGAATGAAGTTAAGTGATTATCCGGCAGAGAAAGAAGGACTTCTCATTGTTGAAGATAATGATGAAAGCCATACAAAAACGTTTACTGATCATGTGGTTTTCCATCTTAATTGTATTAGCTTTGCTTCCTGATTCATTTAAACGGGAAACTCCGTTGCAATTTTCTCTTACCATTGTACTATTTATTTGTTACCTTGTGGTATTTTGGACTTCCAAGAAAAAATGGAAGCCTTTCCAATTCGAATTAGTTACAGTTGTGCTTGGAATCGTTTCTATACTAAAGTCCCTCATCTTGGGTGGAGAGGGTTTCGGATTGATGCTCCCACTCGCTGTTTTTATCGGATTTCACGTTCATGGACGCCGTGCGTTGGCTTATGCTACTTTTTTTGGTACGTGTAGTACGCTTTTTTTATATTTTGAAGAAAATCTGAAATTCACGCACATCATCTCTTATATTCTTACGTATGTGGGTTGCTATATCGGCGCACGTGGCTATCGGATTCAAACAGAAGCATACGAAACCAACCAACAGCACCTGGAGCAGCTGCAAAAAGCACATACAGAGTTGCAAGAGGCACACTTACAACTTCAAGAAGCGGCGCTCCATTCCCTTCAAGTAGCGGTTCTGGAGGAACGAACGAGAATTGCCCGTGATATCCACGATGCATTGGGTCATAGTTTGACTTCACTCATTGTCCAGCTGCATGCCCTGAAGTATATGTTGCAGGATGGTCCTGACAACGCCCAAGAAGCCGTGCGCAACATGCTCGGTGTTGCCAAGCAAAGTCTGGAGGATATTCGCACGTCTGTCCATACTCTGGCTTTGGATAAAACCTCCTTGGGGCTTACGCCTCTGCGAGCTCTATTATCTCAGGCTCAAAAGCATACAGGAATAAAGATGGATCTGATATGCTCCGATCTGGACATCCCGCTCTCTCAGGAAATGACGATAACGTTTTATCGAATTTTGCAAGAAGCGATCACCAATTCCCTACGTCATTCTGATGCAAAAGAAATTCTCGTCATCATTGAACAAAAGAAGGACATCCTTTTGTTGTCCATCCGAGACGATGGAAGCATCACGAGTGACCAAAAAATCAAACCTGGCTTCGGCCTAACTGGCATATCTGAACGGATTCGGCTATTGAACGGAACTCTCGCGTATCGCATTCGAGAGCCCCACGGATTCCAACTCGATTTCAGCTTTCCGATTCGCCAGACTGAACCTGAAAGGAGCATGCGAACATGACCGGTAAACAAAAAGAAGGAGCCATTCGCGTGGTCCTAGTAGATGACCAAACCATGATTCGCCAAGGTTTAGGTTATGTCATTCAAATGCAATCCGACATGGAGGTAATTGGGGAAGCTTCCGATGGCGTAGAAGCTGTCGAGCTGATTGGCGCCCTTGCACCCGATGTCGTTTTGATGGATGTTCAGATGCCCAACAAATCGGGTATTGAGGCCACAAGAGAAATCATGCAGCAGCATCCTCGCACGAAGGTATTGATTCTTACCACTTTTGACAATCACAATTATGTGGTGGAAGGAATTCGTGCTGGAGCTGTTGGCTATATGCTAAAGGATGCCGACTCTCAGGAAATGCTTGATCTAATACGCAGAGCACACCAGGGAGAAGCCCTCTTCCACACCGTGACAGCTGCAAAAGCCCTTGCCGAAGCTCTGCAAGGTCAACGTGAGACACCTGATTCGACTACCACCTCCCCATCAGTCTTGCTAGATGAACTCACGGATCGAGAGCTGGATGTACTTCAACAGATCGCAGATGGCTATCGAAATGATCAGATTGCGCAAAACTTGTTCATATCTGAAGGCACTGTAAAAACACACGTGCATCGGATCTTGCAAAAAATGGGCGTCGAGGATCGTACCCAGGCAGTGGCAAAAGCTCTGCGGCACAAAATCGTGAAATAAATCAGATAGTTTTAGGCAGGAGGATTAAGTGGAATCAAGTTTCCATCCTCCTGCTTTATGCTGATGGAAACCTCTTCGCCCAGCTGTGCGCTGAACATCGCTTCAAATACGGCAGCAGCCGCTTTCTTCGCATCAATCACCCGGCAAATCACTGCCAACGTCCTCTCACTTTCTTCCCCACCGTCGCTGTGGCCGTTTCCTGTCTTTCCCAAGCATTCGTCCAACAGCTGTTCGATCAAATAACGCATTTCAATCTCTGACTCACACAAATGGGGAAAGCGAATGATCATTGGATGGAAATCGTTCTCTTTCATGACCTGATATCCTTGTTCTTTCATCTCTTCTGCCCAGCTCTGCAAAACCTCATCAGGCCTTCCCTCGATCTGCTCCGCCATGATAGCAAAATAGTCGCCAATTTCCCCTACATTGCCGTAATGAACGGTATAAAGGTGCTCTGATTCCTCATACCAAACCTCCCAGTAGCTCCACCTCGTTTCGCTTTTTTTCAGCATCCGAATCACCGTTGTTCAGCTCCGTTCAAATTGTAACCGTTTTGTAAATTATTCCACTGATCGACAGACCTTGACAACAACTTACAAAAAGATTGATTCAAAAGACTTGCAACTTTTTCGTAGATAGGACTATTCGCTCATTTGAACATAAAAAAAGACGGATATTCGATCCGTCTACAGTCACATTCCCTTTTGTATTTTTTTAGGAAATGGAAAGAGGTAAACGAATCTCAAAGCGGGCTCCTTTCAGTTTCGGAGAGTTTTCCGCATAGAGTTCGCCACCGTGATCCGCGATGATGCGTTGTGTCGTAGACAAACCCAACCCCGTTCCTTCTTGTTTGGTCGTATAAAAAGGAACGAACAAATTTTGCAGGCAAGAATCTGACAGACCGGGTCCGTTGTCTTCCACAACTATGATTACTTGATTGAGAGATGAGTATACTTTCACATGAACGAGGTTGCCTTGGGTCATCAATGCTTCAAGCGCATTTTTTAAGATGTTCAAGATGGCTTGCTTGATTCGTGAACGATGACCAAACACATGCCACTCGCCTTGTGCAATGTCCAGCTCTAGCTTGATTCCTCTTCGATTTGCTTCTGGCTCCAGTAAACGAATGACGCCATATAACTCGTCCATCACTAAGAAACGTTCCGATACGATTTTATCATCCCTGTACCGGGCCAAAACAAGGACATCGTTCAATAGCCCATCAATGCGTTCAATTTCCGTTAAGATAACAGAAAAATAAGATTCACTGCGATTTGCTTCTCCTTGCTCCCTCAACAACTGAATGAAGCCCTTGATGGCTGTCAATGGATTGCGAATCTCATGTGCCATCCCAGCAGCAAGTTGTCCAACTGCTGCCAGCGCTTCACGCTTGCTCAATTCTTCTTCGTACTTTTTGCTTTCCGTAACATTCCGAAGAACGGCGATCGCTCCCCACATCTCTGTGCCGTAATAAATGGGACTCGTACTCACTGTCGTCCATTTTCCTCTGTATTCCGCAACATAATGGCCAGACTGCCCGCGTTCAATCACCCACTGGACAAAACGCTCGCTTACATGAGGACGAAGGGCATGATCAATGTTTTGACCAATGAGTTGATTCCGATCTACGCCAAATAAATGACAGACAGCGTAATTCGCTTCAATGACCCTGAACTGGCGGTCGATCATCAGGACGGCAATGTCACTGGACTGCAAAACCAATTGGACAAGCTCCTGTTCAGCGAGCATTGTAACATCTTCTCCTTTAGCCGAACTTGTAGGAGAAGATGCTGTTTTCTCAACCGGAAATTGATGCGAATTTTTGTTGAAGACATCGTCCATTTCATGCAAAATATAGTCCATCGATTGATAGAGACGAATCTGTGCCTGTAAAAGCTCTACTCGCTCCGTATCCGTCGAGGCAAGAGAAAATGCGTTGTTATTCATTTCTTCAATAATAACGTCTCGACACTTGCGCAGAAATTGCTGCAAATACGTAAGATTCATTCCGAGCAACGAAAATTTATACGCAATTTCGCTCCATTCTCGCTCGAATGCATACGTGTCGACTACTTTTACTACTTCAATCCATTTCGTGATTTGCTGAATAAACAAAGCCTCTGTATTTTCGCGGTCTTCTAGAAGCAAAGCAGAGTAATGATGATCTGAAAGAAAGGAAAACGTCTTGGCCACCGCCGCAGGGACCAAATGAGTAAGATACTTACTTATTCGATTTTTCAAAACACTCTGGCTCCTTTTCTCCGTGCTTCATTGAGGCTATTTTTCCAAGTATGTATAGGCTCTATTATGGACGTAAATGAGACAAGATGTAAAGCGGCTTGATGATATCCTGGTGCAGGGAATGACACCATCCAATCAGGTTCTCTTCTTATCCTTACAGACAAACAATCTCGGCTAGCATCCTATTATCGCGCGCTTTTTATCTCCTTTTTCGGACACCCTCACCTCCTGAACATGTTTGACTGAAACCGCTTTCCCAACATTTTCTATCATATCACGATCGAGCATAAAAAGGTCAAGGATGTTTATTATTCAACCATCCAAAAAGCATTTGCCCCCGTAGAGACAAATGCTTTCACTTTATGAATGGGCTTTGACAGCGTAGTTGCGCAAATCCGATTTTACCGGACTATTAGGGTTGGTTCCTGTATGCGCGCGCTTGAAAGCCTCGCTTTCTGTCCAATTTTTAAACGATTCTTCATCTGTCCATTTCGTAAAGACGATGTATTCGTCACCTTCCGTAGGTGCCAGGAAAAGGAACTCCAAAAAACCAGGAACCTCCTTCATCCGTTCTCCTCCATTACCAAATGCACGTTCCAAATGGGATTGGTAGTCTGCTGGTACAGTCAGTCTGTTCATGGATACATACATGATGGTCACACGTCCTTTTCATTGGGTTTATCTACCATCTCCCATTATACTACTACTTTGGCGAAAAACCTAAAAACCGCAAACGCTATTCGCGCCTGCGGTTAATTTGTTGCTCGAGCATGATATCCATCAAAAGTGTATCCTGCAACGGATCTTTCGGGTCTACCGTCAGCAGGGCAGCGACAGCGGCCATCGCACATCTAACGGATTGGTAGGAATAAAAGGCATCTCGCTCCGATTCGCTGAACAAAGATATATCCGATCGCTCTTGCGGCGGGTATGGGAAGTCAGTCTCGACACCAGCACGATCCAGAACAATGAGTGCCTGTTTAATCGCAATCAATGCCGCGCTGACACTAATGCCGTATTCTTGGCGTAGATCTTCCCAAACCTGAAAAGCTGATTTTTCTACCCTTTCCTGATTAGGACGCGTAATGATTCCTGTTTTGCGCCCTTCTTTCAATAACCAATCCACAAATATATCGTTGCGTGGAGGAAAAGCGTATACTTGCAGCTTCATTTCCAATTCTGTCGGGTTATCCTTGGCAAAACGCGCGTGAGCCAACGACATTTCGTAACGCCGAGATGGATGCCCAGGAACCGTGACAAAGACCGTATCTTGTCGCACGGCTGCGATTTGCAGCTTGGTTCGCGCTGGTATCCTCCCTTGAGGCGCCTTTTCCCTGCGAATATTACCAGGAATCAATTCTACTCCGAATTGATGGTACTCCAGCGGTGAATCTATCCAGGGAATGGGCTCTCTCGTCTGTATTTCGTATAGCCCGTTAAACGTCACCCATTCGCCCGGGCGACGCTGGCTGCGAACCAAAACAGCATGAATTTCCTTCTCTGGCGGCAATTCCGTATCTTGATCCTCCTGTGGAGGATGCATTCGCTTGTGTTCGATAAGAATGCAGTCGGTCATGAACAATCGCTCGAGCAATTCCCGCTTGCTCACCCATTCATATCCGATGCGGTAAATCCGATTTTTCATCGGCTTCACCTCCTTTTGATCGCCATAATTGCATCACTGGTTTGTTTCTATTACCCTACCATATGTAATCGTCGCCTTGTCCGTGCTAACGGGATCGTACAATCCGCTGAAGCGCTTGCGATGCTTCTTCAGGTGATTCGGCCTGGCTGATCGCACTGATAATCGCGACCCCATCCGCCCCGGCAGCAAGCACTTCAGCAGCATTTTCCAGTGTAATGCCACCAATTCCGACGATAGGCAAATCATTCCCGACTGCCTTGCGGATCTCCGCTAGCCCCACTGGTCCGATAGGCTCTCCAGCATCTGCCTTGGAACGTGTAGCGAACATCGCTCCTACACCGATACAATCGACGCCACCGTTTTGGGCAGCGAGCGCCTCTTCGACCGTACCTGCCGAAACACCGATGTACATCTCGGAGCCAACTTTGGCTCGTACTTCTGCCAACGCCATGTCATCTTGCCCGACATGGACGCCATCTGCCTGCAAACGAATCGCCAGATCCACATCGTCATTCACAAAAAATACAGTGTCATGGTAACGACATAGCTGTTGCAGCTGTCTGCCCAGCTCATATTGTTCCCGAGCAGTCAGCTTGCTTCCTTTATCACGTAGCTGAAGCGTGCCCACTCCTCCGCGCAATGCTGCTTCCACAATTTGCACGGTCTTTTCGCTGGAATACCCGCAATCCTGCGTACCAACGACAAAGTAGACACCCATCTTTTCCCGAAGTCTTTGTATATTTCGCATGCTTTATTTTCCCTCCCAACGATCCAATGCCTCTCGATAAGCGCTGGCTGCTGACTTGGCATCAGTTGCATCGGTGATCCCCGATAAGACAGCAATGCCCGCACACCCTGCTTCCAAAACTTGCGCAGTCCGATCCGGCGTAACTCCGCCGAGTCCGATGATCGGCACATGCCATCTTGCGGTCATCTGCGCGAGTTCGATTGTTCCTCTTGGCGCAAGACCAGGCTTCGAACCACTCGCAAAAATATGCCCGTAGAGCAAATAATCGACTTGTGCGGCAATGGCTTGCTGTGCTTCCTCCACGGAATGGACGGAACGCCCTATTTTTTGACCAGTCTTCAGCACCATTCTCGCTTCCACAGGAGACAGACTATGGTATGCCAGGTGAGCACCAGCACAACCCGACGCAGCTGCCACGTCCACCCGATCATTTACGATCAAGGACGAAAGGGGGATGACATTCGCCAATGCCTTTACCCAGTCCATGCATTCCTTTGCGGTACGCTGTTTTTCCCGTATGTGTAAAAAGTTCATACCACCTGCAAAAGCAGCTTCTGCCATTCGCAATACATCCTCAAGCGAATGCCGACCGCTCGTAATCACATGCAGCTCACGAGTGCTTGACATCAGGTTGGACACCGCCTCCAGCGAGTGCTGTCACACATTCCTGCAGCCATTGCGTCGTCCGGTCTTCTTTGTCCGTCGGCGACTGAGCCAACAGCTCAATCACGAGCCGACGCAAGAAAAAAGCTTGTTGTACGGTAAGTGGAAAAGTAATATTTTTTGGCTTGGTTTCCTGTTTCTCCAATGTCTCTACGCCCGCCAACAAAATATCACCGATGGACTCCACGAGTTCGCGAACCTGCTCATTTTGCTTCAATTCGTCATAACAGCCATCATATAGTCTGCACAAAAGTAAAAACGCCTGTGACGACAAGGTCACCGGCTGTACATTCTGCATCGGTTCCGTCATACGTTTCCCTCCACTCGCTAGAAAAACAAAATCTATTATATCACATCATGACCTGTATCCATTAAGAAAACCGCTGATTGCTCAGCGGTCTTTTGCAGTTCCTTCATTTCGATCATTATGGTTCGATTGTCGCAAATTTGTGTTGCGATCGTTTTCATCCAGCGTTTTACCACGATTTTTCCCGAGGTCTTTGCTGTTGTTGTTCTTTCCCAATTGATTCACCTCCTAGGTCATTCATAGGATAGCGTAACCAATTCGGGTCACTTTATTAGCTGGTTGGAAGTAGTCTCTTTCGTTTGTAGATCGCGTAGCCGATGGCGAACGGTACACGCCACCCGAGCAAAAACGCCAGGGTAATGAAATAAGTCACACCTGCAAAAATAAGCGTAGTCGGTACACCAGTCCACCAAGAGCGGATCAGCAAGCCAATCGGTGCTGCTAGCGTCCACGTAATCAGTGCCGATAATAATTGTCGACCCGCAGATTCATACGTTCGCTGTCTGTAGCTCTTGAACAACAGAATCGAGATGATCCATCCCACCAGGAAGGGGGCTAATGTTTCGATAATCCCCATGACCGTGACAGGGTAGTTATGAATGATTTTTCCGTAATAAACAAAAAACACGAAGGCGATCAGATCCCCGAGCAACAATAAATAGCCCGGTGCCGACAAACGCAGTCTCATGTATACCCTCTTTTCCGGGTCTTGTCAGAGTAAACCCTCTTGGTTCACCCCTATTGTACACATGCGCTGAACGCCCTTCAATCAATCCAAGCCTTTATTCACCAAACAGCAACAATTGCAGCTTTTGCTTGGCTTCCGGCCATTCACGATCGAGTATGCTGAAGTATACCGAGTCGCGAATGTATCCATCTGGCATCACCATATGATTGCGCAGGACTCCTTCTCGAATGCCGCCGATTCGGGCGATGGCACGTTGCGAATTCAAATTGCGCGAATCTGTCTTGAGCTGTACGCGAATACAACCTAGCTGTTCGAAGCAGTGGCGCAGGAGAAGCCATTTACATTCCGTATTGACACCCGTTTTCCAGACGGATGGGGTCAGCCATGTAAACCCGATTTCCAATCCGCGATCCTTTTTCGCTATTCCTAAAAATCTCGTGCTCCCGATAACCTGCTCATCTGTTTGGCGAATAATAACGAATGGCAATTCCGTGTGGGCTTGTTCATTTTTTAAAGCCTGCAGGATAAAGGCCTGAGCATCTTCTCTTGTTCGAATGGTAACGGACATATACGGCCAAATCTCTTCATAGGCGCCTGCTTTCCAGATACCGTCCACATGGGCCATTCTAAGCGGCTCCAATCGGACCAGCTTGCCTTCCAAGATTACAGGTTCAATATTTAACATGTCTGCCTCTCCTCTACTGTTCTGCTTCATCTATCAAGCAGAACAGCTTCCCGAAATTTTTCCAATGATACGGGCTCGCGAGGACACTGTCAAGACAAATAACAGGATGTTACGCTTCTTCATTAATAATGACTTGCTTCCCTCTGCGCTTTAAGAAGATAGGGATTAGCAACCACAAAAGCGCACAAACCAGAAAAGCAGCGGAAAGCGGCTTTGTCAAAAAGATGGAAAAGTCACCATTCGAGGTGGTCAACGCTCTTCTCATGTTATTTTCAATCATCGGTCCCAACACAAGGCCGAGGACGAGCGGTGCCAGCGGAAAATCGTTTTTCGTCAGATAATAGCCAGCTACTCCACAAATCAGAAGCAAAATTAAGTCAAACGTACTGATTTGCACAGCGTACACACCGAAAACGGATATCGCGATAATGAGCGGAAGTAGGAAATGGGATGGTGTTTCAATAATTTTGGCAAACACTTTTACCAATGGCATGTTCAAAATCAACAGCATGACATTGCCGATAAACATACTTGCAATCAAGCCCCAGGCAATCTGCGGATGATCACTAAACAATAGTGGCCCCGGCTGTACGTTATACATCAATAATGCACCCATTAAAATCGCAGTGGTACCGGAGCCAGGAATGCCCAACGTCAACAGTGGAATCATTGCACCGCCAGAAGCAGCATTGTTTGCAGACTCCGGAGCTGCTACACCTGCGATCGCTCCTTTTCCAAAACGGCTAGGATCTTTGCTCAGTTTTTTCTCAAAAATATACGAGAAGAAGGATGCGAGGGTAGCGCCAGCACCAGGCAAAACACCAATGAAAAATCCGAGCAACGAGCCGCGTGTAATCGGTCCGGCACTTTCTTTCAGGTCTTTCCTGGTAGGGAGTACTCGCCCCACTTTAATCATTTCCTTGGTCGATTGATCGTCTTCCAGAATGGTCTTGAACACTTCTCCTAGAGCGAACAAACCAACAGCTATTGTAAGGAACTCTAGACCTTGATACAAATCAGGAATATCGTAGGTGAATCGCGCCACGCCCGATACGGTATCCATCCCGATTGTCGCAAGCAAGAGCCCCATGACTGTCATAATGAGGGCTTTGGTCATGGATTTTCCGCCAAGTCCGCTTACGGCACACAAGCCCAGCAGCATGAGAGAGAAATACTCAGCAGGGCCGAACTTCAAAGCCAGATCTGATAATGGATCAGCCAAAAACACGAGGGCAATCAATGCTACGAGCCCCGCAACAAAAGAACCGATAGCCGCAATCGACAGCGCTGCACCAGCACGTCCTTGTTTGGCCATTTGATAACCGTCCAATGTCGTAACGACAGACGAGGATTCACCTGGCGTATTTAACAAGATGGACGTTGTGGAACCACCGTACATCGCACCATAGTAAACGCCTGCCAACAAAATCAGTGCGCTAGCCGCCGCACTTTCAGGAGGTAAGCCAGAGGTCAAGGAAGCAGTAACGGGCATCAATAATGCGACTCCGCTCATTGGACCGATGCCGGGAAGAACCCCTACCGCAGTACCAATCAGGACGCCAATAAAGGCAAAGACAAGATTATGCCACTGTAAGGCAACGAGAAAACCATCCGCTAAAAATTGCAAGGCACTCATGCTAATCTATCCCCCTCCCTAGACGCCTAGCCAGGCAGGTAGTCCTGGAAGCGTACCTTTTAGTAAATGCACATAGATGACATAAACGCCTACTGAAAACAACAGGGCAACGATTCCCGATTTCAGGACGCTTTTACTTCCCATCACGGTGAAGGCGTACAGAAGGAAAGCGAAGCTCGAGATGACATAACCGAGTTTCTCTAACAACAAAACATACAAGAGTGTCGCAGCCAAAATGAATATAAATCGCTTGTATCGCAGTGGACTCTGTGACTCGGATGAGGAAGCACCCACGCCTTTCTTGTAGGTCTCCCATAACAGTCGCAAGCTCAATAAGATCAGGATGACACCAAGCCCGAGTGGAAACATATTCGGCCCAACCTGGCTTCCGTATGCACTAGACGAAATATTTTGACTTTCAGCGATAAAGAGTGCGCCTACTAACGCAAAAATCAGGCTGCCGATACGATCAAACATCAGGTTCATGTATACCTCCTAAGGTGTGGAAAAAGGAGGGGATGCCCCTCCTCTCCCTACTTCGACATCCCAAGTGATGTCAACAGTTCTTTGACCTGCTTATCTTGTTCGTCCAGGAATGCTGAGAAAGCAGCAGCGTCCTTGTACTCACTTTCCCAACCGTTTGCAGCCAATTCTTTTGTCCATGCCTCATGCGTGGAAAGTTCTTTCAGCTTTGCATCCCAATAAGCCTTTGCGTCTGCTGGCATATCAGCTGGTCCGAAAACACCGCGCCAAATCGTGAACGTCGCATCAATACCTTGCTCTTTTAACGTCGGAATATCTTTCAGATCGCCGCCGAGACGCTCATTAGAAGTAACGCCCAGTACGCGGATTTTCCCTGCTTTCAAATATTCACCCACGCTGGAAGCATCTGTTGCAATGATATCCGCATTGCCGCCCAACAAGGCAGCCATTGCTTCTCCGCCGCCATCATACGAAACGTATTTGACACTTTTCGGATCAATTCCGTATTTAGCTGCTGGCAATACGCCGATCAGATGGTCCATTGATCCTGGAGCAGAGCCACCTGCCAGCGTAATCTTGCTTGGGTCAGCCTTGATCGCGTCCAGCAAGCTCTTGATATCCTTATGTGGTGAATCCGCTTTCACAACGAGCGTGCCGAAATCTTTCGTCATTTGCGCCAATGGTGTAACATCTTTGTAGCCAAATGGGCTGTTCCCTTCTTTTTTGTTATTGTTAATCAAGATAGGAGGAGAGCTAACAAATAATTTATAAGGATTGCCTTTGTCTTTGCTTACATACTCAGCCAAGAACACGGTTCCCCCGCCACCCGGCTTATTTTCTACTGTGATGGTTTCTGTCACCAGCTTGCTTTCCGCCAACACCTTTGCTACCGAGCGAGCTGTCTTATCCCAGCCCCCACCTGCACCGGATGGAGCTACATACACAATCGGCTTTTCTGGGTATTTGGATGCCTCTGCGGCAGGCTGCGTCGATGGAGCTGGTTGCGCTCCTGGACTTGCTGTTCCCGTATTTCCAGTACCTCCACCACAAGCAGCCAATGCTAGTGTGAGAAAAGTAGACACTGTAATTAGCACTTTTTTTCTTTTCATCAAACAAATATCCCCCTTAACCCGCTTGTTTGTAAGCGCTATCACGCTTGCACATAATGTACCATCGCGGAAGGTAGGGGGAATAGTTTTCGTGCATAAGGTCTATTTTGAAAATTAATCACGTTTTGTTCATATTGTTCATGGAACATTACGGAAGATAGCGATATTTTCTTTCCGGTCTGCCAACGGTGCCATATATCAAGTCAGCACGCGCCTTTTTTTCCAGGACCAAGTATTCTAAATACCTTCGTGCTGTTGTTCGACTGGTTCCAATCTCGCGGCCAATCTCCTCCGCTGAGACCCCCTTGTCTCCCGTCTGTCTGATCGCTTCGATTACTTTTTCCAGCGTTAAAAGATCAATTCCTTTTGGTGCAAGCACATCTCGATTTCTCGGCGCGACTAATCTTCTGGTCAGCATTTGGTCAATGACTTCCTGGTCTACCTCGACAGCTTCTCTCGTCCGGATGACATGCTCGCGATAGCTTTCCAACCGTTCACGAAAGCGCTCGAAAACCAGCGGCTTGACGATATAATCGAATACTCCGCCGCGCAGCGCTTCCTGGACCATTTCCATTTCCTTGGCTGCGGTGATCATGATCACGTCTACTTCGCGGTAATGTTGACGAATATACCAGACCAGCTCCGTTCCCAGCATGTCTGGCAAGTACACATCCAGCAAAACGAGATGAGGGCGGGTACAAGACAGTAATTCTTTGGCATCCATCCCATTCGTTGCTGTAGCAATGACTTCAAAACCTTCAATCTTGCTGACAAATCGCTTGTTGATATCGATAATCCGCATATCGTCCTCTACGATGAGAACCTCCAGCTTCCTCAAGACGCCACCTCCATTCTTTTGCGTAGGGATACTGTGAAAAGTGCGCCTCCTAGCTCGCTTTTGCCAACGAGAATATAGCCGTCCAATTCGTTAATAATTCCATGCGCCTTGGCCAGACCAATTCCACGATCTTCGCCTTTTTTCGTTGAGAAACCGTGCTCGAATATTTTTTCTCGCAGTTCTTCCCCAACTCCCGGTCCCGAGTCCTCGATTTCGAACATGATCTCATCTCCCGTGTCAGACAAATAACACTCCACTCTTTTGTGCTCGACACTTGGTTCATTAACAGCTTCCAATGAATTTTGGATCAGGGTCCCCAATAAAACCACGATCTGCTGTCGGTTGATCGTCGGCGGGAGCTCCTTCAAGTGACTGTCGTAATGGATGACGAATTGAATTTTCAGCTCCTTGGCTCGATTGTGCATGCCTAACAGCAAAGCCCCTATTAACGGATCGGGAATTTGCTTCGCCAAAAACAAAATCATCTCTTGCTGTGCGGACGTTTCACTCGTTATCAGCTCGACTGCTTCCTGAATCGAGCCAAGCTGCAGCAAACCGGAAATGGTATACAACAAATTGTGAAATTCATGTGTTTGGGCGCGAAGTACATCTGCATAACGCCTCGCTTGGGACAATTCAGAAGCTAGCTGGTCAATTTCCGATTTGGGACGAAAGCTGCTGACTACTCCTACGACCTTCCCTCCGAGCTTGATCGGAAGTCGATTCACAATAATTTCTTTTCCGCTCATGATGGACTCGCGATCTAATTGATGCTCACCTGATTCCAGCACTTCGGGCATGCGGCTGTCTGGAAGCACTTCAACGATTTCTTTGCGATGAAACTCTTCTTCCGGTAAGTTCAAAATACGAATAGCAGCCTTGTTCATCATCGTGATCCGTTTATTGCGGTCAATCGCCACGATGCCTTCGCGGACTGACTCCAGTACTGCATTTCTCTCTACGTACAAAGATGCGATCTCCTCTGGCTCTAATCCCAAAATTAAGCGCTTTAAATAGCGACTGAGTGCAATGGCACCAGCAACACCACACAACAAGGCGAGAAGAATCAGCATCAATATTCGATCTTGGTAGAGGTCAATAGCCTCCTCGATATCTTCGAGCAGGAACCCAACGGAAACAATCCCGATGATTTCCCCTTTATCATTTTTGATCGGCACCTTCCCTCGCAATGATGGTCCCATACTGCCGACCGCCTTCGATATGTAAGATTGACCATGCGAGAGTCCCGGCTCGTTATCTCCTCCCACCATTTCCTTTCCAATCCGATCCGGAATCGGATGCGCATACCGAATTCCCTCATGGTTTCCCACGACCACAAACTCTGCTCCGGTTTGCACACGGACGTTTTCAGCGATGGGTTGAATGAGCGCAGGAGGGTAATCGCTTGAAAAAGCACTGCGCAGCTCAGGATCACTGGCAACAACCTTCGCCACACTCAATGCTTTTTTGCCCACCTGCTCTTCAATTGAAGACGCAACAATGGAAGAAAACACCGCACCAATTGACGAAACAATCAGAATAATAACGATAGTAATCAATAAGATCATTCTGGTTTGCAAAGACATTTGGATTTTTCTTGTCGTCACAGCTCGCACCCCCCTTGCTTCATCTTACCATCCCCCTTAGGTAAAAAGGTAGAATCATTCCCAATGTCAATGGCGAAGCTTGTCGTTGCAGGCTGTCTTTTTACGACGAAAAATCAGGTATTAGGCCTTCTTTCCCCCAATATAATGTTACAACTTGTATTCAAGACAAACTAAGGCGCTTGTCCGAATACGAGACATCTTGAAAAGCAAAGGAGGGAAAGAAGTGAAGACGCAGACGGTATCAAATGGAATTGTTACCCTGACCAAAGAAGGCGAAGAAACAATCAAGAACAGTCCGCTTTATAATGAAGGTCTTCGGCCGACGAGGACAGCAGAACACACCTGGACATCTTACAACTTCGCCAGCTTGTGGATCGGTATGTCGATTTGTTTGCCGACGTATGCGATGGCGGCAGGGTTAATTTCCTTGGGTATGAACTGGTGGCAGGCCATTTTGACGATCATCCTCGGTAACTGTATTGTCCTTATTCCCATTCTTCTCAACTCTCATGCCGGGACGAAATTTGGCATTCCGTATCCAGTTTTTGCGCGCCTCTGGTTCGGCTCCAAAGGAGCGCACATCCCCGCTGTCGCACGCGGTTTGATTGGTGCTGGCTGGTTTGGCATCAACTGTTGGTTCGGAGGTGCTGCCATCGATACACTCCTTATGTCGATGACAGGCTGGGCAAATATTCCCGGACACCTCTGGATATCCTTCTTCGGCTTTTGGCTGATAAACGTATGGGTCGCTTATCGCGGTCCAGAAGCGATCAAAAAAATGGAGGCTTGGGCTGCTCCCGTCCTGATCATCATGAGCTTGGCTCTCCTCGTCTGGGCGCTTACGAAAGCAGGCGGATGGGGACCGATGCTCTCGGCACCTTCGAAATTCACTTCCACTGCAGATTTCCTGAAGGTGTTCTTCCCAGCATTGACGGGAGCCATTGCTTTTTGGGCAACGATGGCCCTCAACATTCCGGATTTCTGTCGGTATGCCAAAAGTCAAAAAGCCCAAGTCATCGGACAATCCTCTTCGCTGCCGACCACGATGGGTTTCTTCTCGTTCATCGGAGTTGCCGTCGCCTCTGCTACCGTCGTTATTTACGGAGAAGCGTTGTGGGACCCCGCCGCCGTCTTGGCCAAATTCTCGCCTTTCGCCATTTTCCTCGGAACGATTGGAATTATTCTTGCCACATTGACGACCAACGTAGCGGCCAATATCGTTGCTCCCGCCCGGGCAGTGGAGAATCTGGCCCCTCGCCGTCTCTCGTATGAAGCTGGCGCCATCATCGCCGGGGTCGTGTCACTCTTGATGCAGCCGTGGTACATTTTGGAGAACTTCGGCAACTACATCTTTTTATGGCTCGGAACGTACGGAGCCTTGCTAGGCCCGATCGATGGAATAGCCATCGCTGACTATTGGCTCGTGCGCAAGCGGCGCATTCATCTAACAGAGCTGTACAAAACAAACGGAATTTACACCTACAAAACGGGCTTTAATGGCAGAGCCATCTGGGCGATGCTAATCGGGATTGCGATTCCTTTTATAAGTAAATACATTCCGGGCTTAACCATTATTTGGGACAACGCTTGGACTGTCGGACTACTGATTTCTCTAGTGATTTACACGTGGATGATGAAAAATGATGGCTCGGTCTTGAGTGCCAGCGATTACGAGAAAATCACGGCAAACAACAAACAAACGATTGCTTCCTAATAGCAAGCTACCAAAAAGACTGGCTGCCCCGTTGGGTTTGCCAGTCTTTCGTTTCCGTTTTGCGCCAGCATATTCGTTTGGGGAGCAATTCCAGTAATCACGTCAACTTTTGGTGTCTCTTTCTCACACATCGAGCACAGATAGAATCGCAATCTCTTCAATTTGAACGTCAGGCTCATAGCAAATGTAATACGTAAGCTCTGGGCTGATCCGATACCGGATCCCCCGGTATCCACAGGCAATCAAATACGCTCGCACCTTATCCCCTGTCCATTCCAGCCACTCTTCATAGCCCATTCCGTTTTGTCTCTGTTCGAGTTCCTCTTCTGAAAAAGCAGCACGCAATGCATCGATGCGCAGTTCATTTTCCCCATAGCGCTCGTCCAAACAAACGAGACCCTGCAATTGTAGCTGCTGGCTCAGCACGACTGCCTTCTCCCCATTGGTCTCTGCATGACAAATCGCATATTGTGCGGCGATTTCCGGATTGCTCACCAAGTAAACACCAGCGCCAAACACTGCCTTTGCACTAGCACCGTTTGTAAAATGACGCCGTTCTGCCCTTTCATACTTTTGCGCTTTCACGACGCGAAGTCCCTCGCCGTATTCGACCCCTCGATATACAATCTGCCTCATCCCTGAACGCTCCTTTTGACTCTGATGGAATCCTTCCAATGATGTGAAAAGGAGGAAGGCGCGTATCCGGCACCTCCCTCACTCTTGTATTAAGGTAAAAGCTTTACCATATCTTCGTAGGTCTCCGGTCTGCGATCCCGGTAAAATTGCCACGTATCCCGCACCTCATGAATTTTGTTGCGGTCCATTTCAGCGAGAATGACCTCGTCTTGATCCCGGCTCCCCATAGCGACAAATTGCCCGCGCGGATCGACCAAGTACGATTGTCCGTAAAACTCTCCCATGTTCCACGGTGCTTCTGTCCCTACCCGATTGATCGCAGCCACATAGTAACCGTTGGCTACAGCATGAGCAGGCTGCTCGAGCTTCCACAAGTATTCGGATAAACCAGCTACCGTCGCAGACGGATTGAATACAATCTCTGCTCCGTTCAAGCCCAGCAATCGTGCGCCTTCTGGAAAATGGCGGTCATAGCATATATAGACCCCGACCTTGGCAAAAGCGGTTTCAAAAACGGGATACCCGAGATTGCCGGGCTTAAAGTAATATTTCTCCCAGAATCCACAGCCACTGCTGCCCACTCCGACATGCGGAATATGCTGCTTGCGATATTTGCCCAAATACGTGCCATCCGCATCAATCACAGCGGCAGTGTTGTAATACGTACCAATCCCCACCCGTTCGTACACAGGTAAAATAAGTACAGTTCCTAACTCGCGGGCAAGGGAAGAGAACAGTTGGACGGTTGGTCCATTTGGAACTTCTTCCGCTGACTCATACCATTTCGGTTGCTGTTCGGCACAAAAATACGGGCCATAGAAAATTTCTTGCAGACAGATGATTTGTGCCCCCTTGGCTGCCGCCTCCCGCACCATCCTCTCATGCTTTTCAATGGCTTTTTCCTTGTGCAAATGAACCGGTTCGTCTCCGTGGACATCGTTTTTCGCCTGAATCAAGCCGATGCGAATGATATCTGCCATAAACGCCCTCCTCGCCTTTTTACGCTCTCCCTTATTACGGTCTTGCAAAGGTTGATCGTTTTACAAAGCGTCCAGCCCCGGCTTGACCGACGAATTGCTGATCGCGAATGACAAACGAGCCGCGCGAAAGCACCGAGATGATATCGCCGTTCACCACCATACCTTCAAATGGATTGTAGTCGACATTCATATGGTGAGTTTCAACGGAAATTGTACGCTTCACCGTTGGATCAAACAGTACGATATCTGCGTCCGAGCCTACCGCAATCGTTCCTTTTTGCGGGAACATCCCGAACAGTTTGGCTACTTTTGTTGAGGTCATATCGACGAACTGATTGAGGCTGATCTTGTCCTTTGCTACCCCTTCCGAGAAGAGGAGGCGCATCCGGTCCTCAATGATTGGTCCACCATTCGGGATTTTCGTGAAATCCCCTAGCCCCAGTTCTTTTTGTCCGGAAAAATTAAAGGAGCAATGATCAGAGCCAACCGTTTGCAAGATGCCGTTTTTCAACGCGCTCCACAGGACATCCTGATTCCACTTTTCCCGGAGAGGGGGGGACCAGACGTACTTGGCCCCTTCGAAGCCCGGCTTCTGTAGATCCGTTATATCGAGCACCAAATATTGCGGGCATGTCTCCCCGTACACATTCCATCCTTTTTCGCGAGCCTCTGCGATCCGGCGCACTGCCTCTGCACAAGATACATGCACGACATACAACTGGGCATCTGCCAGTGCAGTAAGTGCAATCGCACGCCCCGTCGCTTCTCCTTCTGCTTCAGGTGGACGAGTGTAGGCGTGGTACACGGGGTCTGTCTGCCCTTTTGCAATCGCCTGCTTAATCAAATAATCCAGAACGTCTCCATTTTCTGCATGAACCTGTACAAGGGCACCTAGTTCCTTAGCCCGAACCAACGTTTTAAATAGTGTCTCATCATCGGCCATCAGCACATTTTTGTAGGCCATGAATACTTTGAGCGAAGTAATCCCTTCATTTCGAACGACTGCTCCTAATTCCTCGAGCACTTGATCGTTTGCATCCGAAACCATCAGGTGGAAGCCGTAGTCAATGACCGCTTTGCCTCTTGCTTTTTCGTGCCAGGTCGAAATGGATGAATGCAAGGGCTCCCCTTTATTCGTCAGGCAAAAATCGATGATGCTCGTCGTCCCGCCAAATGCCGCTGCCTTCGTGCCTGTATAAAAGTTGTCGGAAGTAACCGTTCCGCCAAAAGGCATATCGAGATGGGTGTGTGGGTCAATCCCTCCTGGGAAAACATAGTATCCGGTAGCATCGATCATTTCGGCATCTTTCACATCCAAATTGGAGCCGATTGCGATTACCTTTTCCCCTTCGATCAAAATGTCCGCCTGATACGTGTCTGACGCTGTCACGACTGTGCCATTTCGAATCCATTTTTTCATCCGATGATCATCTCCCCTTCAACCCGTCACCGAGTAGACATGCCTTCTCTTGTACACGCTATGCACCCCACGCCGTAAACATGACTGGTTTACAGCTCGCAACTGCCACCCGCAGCCAAAGCAGCCTGCCGCTGATTCCAGCTAAGAGGGGCTTTGTCGCTCGGGATCTCGACCATCTCAATCGTTCCTTCCACTGGACAAACGATGGAGCACAAATTACACCCTACACAATCTTCTTCTCGTACGACCAAGCGCTCTTTGCCAGTCGCTGCATCAGGAACAATATCAATACATTGATGCGAGGTGTCCTCACAAGCGATATGACACTTGTTGCAATTGATACAGGTCTCTTCATGGATACGCGCCACGACCTTGTAATTCAGATTCAGATGGCCCCAATCCGAGTACGTATGCACAGCTTTTCCGACAATGTCCATTACGGAGGCAATTCCGCGCTGATCCAGGTAATTGGTAAGCCCATCAATCATGTCTTCCACGATCCGGAATCCATGATGCATGGCGGCTGTGCATACTTGAACACCCGTTGCTCCCATCAGCAAAAATTCAACGGCATCGCGCCAATCAGAGATTCCTCCAATGCCAGAGATCGGGATACCAACCTTGGGATCGCGTGCACATTCTGCAACCATGTTCAGGGCGATTGGTTTGACTGCTGGTCCACAATAGCCGCCGTGCGCCCCTTTTCCATCCACGTGTGGGATCGGCAGCCATTTGTCGAGATCAACCCCCATCAAGCTATTAATCGTGTTGATCATGCTGATGGCATCGGCTCCCCCCTGGCTCGCAGTGCGTGCAGTAAAGCGAATGTCCGTAATGTTTGGGGTGAGCTTGACGATGACCGGGGTTTGGGCGACTTCTTTTACCCATTCGACCTGTTGCCGGATTAAATCCGGATGCTGACCGACCGCAGAGCCCATCCCGCGTTCTGCCATGCCGTGCGGACAGCCGAAATTCAGTTCCAGACCATCCACGCCGATTGCCTCCACCTTTTTGACAATCTCGTGCCAGGCTTCCTGTTTATGTTCAACCATGAGCGAAGCAATCAAAGTGTGCTTTGGAAAACGGCGCTTTGTTTCATCCATTTCCTTCAGATTGACCTCAAGCGGTTTGTCCGTAATCAGTTCAATGTTGTTGAAACCAAAGACGCGCTGTCCTCCGAAGTTCAGACCAGCAAAGCGAGAGGTGACGTTGATGATCGGCTCTCCGAGTGTCTTCCAGACCGCGCCACCCCAGCCCGCTTCAAAGGCACGCTGTACTTGGTAGCCTGAATTAGTCGGCGGCGCAGAGGCCAACCAGAATGGATTCGGGGATTGGATCCCCGCCAGATTAATGCTAAGATCTGCCATGATAGGTCTCCTCCTTTATACTGGCTGTTTTTGATCACGGAGCGATTGGTGGATAGCATGAGCCGCTCGTTTCCCGTGGTTGGCTGCATCGACTACCATCGCATCAGTCTTGCCTCCACCAAAAATCACATCGCCCGCCGCGTAAACTTTGACGTGGGAGGTTCGATATGTGCCCTCCTCGACCTCGACAATCCCATTGCGATGCTGGAGCCCAAATGCTTCAATCAAAGACAGATGTCTGTTTTGTCCGATCGCTTTGACGACATAATCTACTTCGATGACAAAATGACTGCCCGGAATTTCTACTGGACGCTTTCTTCCTTTCTCATCCGGCTCACCTAGCTCCATACGTACCAGTTCCAAGCCCTTCACTCGACCGTTTTCCTCGAGTACACGGGTTGGGGCAACGAGCCAGCGAAATTCTACGCCGTCTTGTTTGGCGAATTCGTACTCAAACTGATAACAGGACATCTCTTGAACTGTCCGCCGGTACAGAATCTGAACATTCTCTGCACCCAGCCGTTTAGAACAGGTGGCAGCGTCAATCGCCGTATTTCCCGCACCAATGATGACGACTTTTTTGCCAAGCATCTCCTCTGACAGTGGCTTGGTCTTGGTCTCCTCCACGAGTGCGATGGCATCGAGGACACCTTCCAGGTCTTCTCCCGGGATATGCAGCTGAGGGACTTTGCCCATACCAGCTGCCAATAGGACGGAATCATACTGTTCCAATAGCTCTTCAGGGGCTACATCCTCGCCGACTCGTGTATTGGTACGTATCTCTACCCCCAAAGCCTCTACTTGCTCTACTTCCCATAGCGAAATTTCCTGTGGCAGACGGAACGACACGATGCCGTACGTGTTCAATCCTCCCGCCTTTTCTTTGGCTTCAAAAACCGTAACCGCGTAGCCGAGGCGCGCAAGCTCACGCGCTGCTGATAATCCCGCCGGGCCCGCTCCGACGATGGCTACCCGCTTTCCATTTGCTTCGCCTTTTGAAAAAAGCGTTGCTTGATTTTGGATTGCCCAGTCTGTCGCGTGACGCTGGAGAAGCCCGATCATGATTGGCTTGGAAGCTGAATTTAGCACACAGGCGCCCTCACACAGCTCCTCGGTTGGACATACGCGCGCGCAGCTCGCCCCGACGGGATTCGATTCCATGATGGTCCGGGCTGATCCGAACAAATTCCCGGTCGCAATTTTTTTGATGAAGGAAGGGATGTCAATCGACGTGGGACATGCCTTAATACAGGGTGCGTCGTAGCAATACAAGCAGCGATTCGCCTCATGGATGGCTTCCATCGGTTTTAGGGCAGGCACGACTTCCGCGAAATTTTTCGCGAGCTCATTGGGAATGCTCATCTGTCCATAACCTCCTCACCAGATCTAAACATGCTTGCTATTAATCAATGTGTGAAATCGCTTTTTTATGATTGTTACATTTCGTATTTGGCTAGTGAGGAAACGAAATCAATCTGCTTGGATTGACATGAATGATTTCATGTTCGAATAGGATAAAAACAAACAAGGAAGGAAGGGCCGTTCCGTATGAAGGATTACGACCTGGAGATCAGTGTATTGAAACAAAAAATCGTGGAAGCACATGCGCTTCTGAGCCAATTGGAAACTGAGCGCAAAAACTACCTGACGCAACTCGAAAGGCGCAAAGCGTTTCTCTCTTCGCGCGAAATACTCGAAATCCTGGAGACAAAAGCTGGCCGTGTCGGCAGTATGGCTACCGTCAAACGCTGGGCAGATCAAGGCTATTTAGGGGATTGTATAGACGAACGGGAGACCTTCCCCCTTTTGGTCAGTAAACAAGGTAACAAACGATTTCTTTTTCCTCGAGAATCCGTACTCACTTACCTATATAAAAAAGGGTATCTTCGCCCGAGCTACGAGGTTTTGGATCGTGTCCAGCTCACAAGAGAGAGCATTTGCTGCTGGGGGATCATCACCTCCGTCGAACGAAGCGATCAGCACTTCACCTACCAAGTCCAATTGGAAAAAACGGGAGAAGTATTGTTGGCGGTACCAGAAGAAGAACTGCTCATCCCATAAGGAGGCACTATGGAACTGGCCGTAATCACGCTGGAAAATACAGTTGCCAATCAAGAGAGATCACGACAAATCCGCGACTTGCATAAAAAAAAGGGCCAGACCCTCGCCATTCGATTTAGCGAAGAACTGACCCATATTATTTTAGAAGCACCATGCTTGTATATCCCCGACCAGGAGTGGCTCGACGAAGCTGTTGGCTTCGAAGGAATCGTAAAAAAATCAACGGAGTACTACGAGCTGCACCCTCGAACCAAAGGGAAGACTGTCAACCTTCACCTTGATTCAGAATTGGCAGCTGAGCTGGAGCTCATTCGCTCTCTCGTCAGCAGCAAAACGCAGCAGGAAGTCCTTCGCGAGTTGTTCGTTCGAGGCATGCGCTCGTATCTGGCCGAGAAGGAAGCAACCAGCTCCCCCATCAGCACCAAAAAAGAACGATAATCCCTGCTCCTTACCAAGTAAACGTGATTTTGTCGCCCGTGATTTGATAGCGAACCGTGTAAGTCTGTTTCTTCTCTTTCGCGCTGATTTCAAACACAATTGCTTTTTTCGTCAGATCAGGCTTGACTGTATTGACATCCAGCATATCAAATGACTCGTTTGCCTTTTTCTCCATCCCTACAATTTCTATCTTTTCATGGGTAGCGACGTGATAAACTCCCACCCCCATCATTGTCTGATACAAGATCCAGTTATTGTCCAGCCATGTTACTTCATCGATAAAATAACCTGGGAACAGTTGGGCTTGTGGTGTGTAATCTGGCTGGTAGAAACGAATATTCGCGTTATTGTACAAATTGTCTGAATCAATCACTGCGATTTTTTTCTTGTCTGGTGATGGGATTCCCGCTTTTTTCGCCAATTCGATTTTTTCTTTTTCATTTTCGATCCTCAGTTTTTCAATCAAAAACAGGGAATCTTCTTTGGAAAAGACGATGTTCTTTACGTTTTTCAAATCTGCGAGCTTGTCTTTGCTCGGAAAATTATTGTAGATGGTTAGCGTTGCGTCATCGGGCATACCATCGTAGGCAATGCCTCTGGATGGATACTCCCAGGCGTATGTACCGATTCCTCTAAGGTGATACGAAAAATCCGGCTTACCCCAAACACCAAAGATAGAGAAATCAGCATATTCTGCGGGTGCCCCTAATTTTTCACCATAGTCTTGTAAATTTTTAGCCATATCAACAAGTGCTTTTGTATCGGCGATCTGATCACGACGATAAATAGAAATGGCTTTTACTTTATCCTGCTCAAACGTGAAAAACAAGTGATAGCCCTGTTCCGCATAGCCAATCACCGAAAGCTTATCATCAGTAAAATGTGGTTTCCCCAAGACTCGGACGATCTCCTCTTTACTTTTGGAGGTCGTAATCCCTTTTACAATTTCGCCTTTATAGGAAGGTTCAACGAGAACGGCAAACGCTTGGTTGTTTTCGTCCCACTTCAAACTGATTCCCGATGGATAATACACATAATCATCAAATTCTTTCACGGATTTCCCCAGGAGCTTCGTAAGCGAATCTTGTTTCCACTGATGGGAAGTGAAGGTATTCACGAGCAGCTCTTTTGACAAATCTGCTGGTGCCTGCACGGATGTTCCAGTACCGCTTTGCGGCTTGATTGGCATTGTCGTTGATGCGTTTGCTGCGAATGCTGTCGAAGCGAACAAACAGCAGGACAACAGTAGCATTATCGCTTTCTTTTCCACTTCATTCCCTCCCAAACTATCAGCATAACTATACAACCATCGCCATAAAACAACGGTTATCCCTAAATTATACCAGAAATAGACAAAATCCGCTAAACGGAATTTTTCATCCATGATCAATATAAAAGAGTAAAGCGTCCTTACCCTGAACTTGTGATGGAAAGGACGCTTTTCGATGCACGATATTTATTTCGATTCACCGTTGAGATAATTGAAGAATGGTTGATCTACCCAAAATTTGTATGTCTCTACCTTTACTTTGTCATTCAGCTTGTGAAAGCCTTCCACGACTTTTGGTGATTCTTCATTCAGGGAGAACGACTGCACAACATAACGACCATCTTTTAACACGTTGTTCGTAATGACAGCATAATCAGCCAGCTCCGTACGGGAATGATAAAGCGGCTGCCACCAAGAAGCCTTGAGCAACCCGGTCATGTCCTCTTGATCTCGTTTGGCATATTTCAAAACAAGTGGCTGGAACTTCTCTTTCTCTTTTACGCTGTCGAATTCCAGACTGAGATCGTATTCCTTGGCATACGCAATGTAGTTGCCGTTTTCAATCTGAACGACCTCATAGTCGGCTGTTTGAACGGGCTCTCCCCATTCCTTCAAGTAAATGAAGGCAGATGTTTTTGGCTCAAATTGAACCTTGGCATTGACACCTTCACTTTTTAACAGGCCGATTAATTGAATGGCGTGAGCGATATCACTATGCCCATACGTAATCGTGCGCTGCGGATCAAAATGAGGATCGAATGCGGCATCCTTCAGATTGTAGCCAGTAATCAGGTTTTGCTTCAAGCCTTTGTCTACGAGTTCTTGCAACTCACCGGCTTTGATGATTTGCGATTCGTTCCACGCCTGTACGAGCTTGCCAAAAATCTCTTCATCGGCGATTGTGCCCAAATAGTTTTTGGCAGAGCCATGGAACTCTGCTACTTTGGCTAGCAATTGACCCGCAAGCTCTGCGGATACGACCCCTTCTACAGAAGCAGACTTCAGAGCATTGGCGGACACAAGTCCCGTGTCAATAGCTACAGCCAGCTCTTGTGCAGCCTGCAAGGTAAGCGCGCCGCCTTTTTTGTACGAAATCCCTGCTTTTTTCAAGGCAGCCGCCACTTTTTCTTGGCTATATGTATACCCGAGCTCTTTTAACTCAGCAGCTTTTGCGGCAGCACTGACTGCTTCCCATACAACCAGCTTGGAGGCATCTTTGGATACAGGCAAGAAAGTTTTGGCTGAGAAGTCTTTTTCCGATATACTTGTGGAAGTAGATACGATCTTGACCAATGCTTTCTCAAATTGCTCGCGAGTTACCGTCTTGTCAAAAGTCACACCGTATTGCTGCTGCAAAAAGCTGTTCCACTCTACGTGCGCTTCTACCGTTGTTTTCGTTGTTGCACCGACTGCGGTTGGAAAAACGAGCGCCGCAGAGAGTACGGCAGCTGAAGTGGAGAGTTGTAGCCATTTCGCTGATCTGTTCATGAAGAATCCTCCTGACGTATGAAGACGAGTCATATTAATATTATTCCTATGCGTTTACTGGGGATATAATCAACTACATTAACACTCCTGCATTCATCCTGTCAATAACTAGAATAACCCGAATTCCTCCTGCAAATGGAGGGCTTCGGGCTATTTTTTCACGTTCTTATTTATCCAGTTCCGACCACTTGTTCACTTTCACTGGCGGTGTGTAATCTCTCATCCGATCTAGCAAAACAGCGGGATCACTTTCGCACAGGATCAATTCGCCCTGCATAGCGGGAATAAATCCGGCTTCAGTCGCATGCTCCACCATTTGCATCAACGGCGTATAGTAGCCGTCCACGTTCAACAGTCCGATTGGCTTTTGGTGAATACCAATTTGGCCCCAGCTCACGACTTCAAAAATTTCTTCAAAGGTACCTAATCCGCCCGGCAAAGCAATGAAGCCATCAGACAGATCGATCATTTTCGCTTTGCGCTCGTGCATCGTCAGGACCTCATGCAATTCTGTCAGCCCTTTATGTACGATTTCTCCACGGAACAGTCCTGTAGGCATGACACCGATCGCTTTGCCATCGCCTTCCAGTACTGCATTTGCAACGCGCCCCATCAGTCCCATGCTGGAACCACCATAGACCAATTCAAGACCACGAGCGACCAGTTCTTTTCCCAACTCCTGTGCATACCGCTCAAAAAGTGGGTTTACACCCGGATTGGAACCTGCATAAACACAAATACGTTTCATGTCATCCTCCCAAAACTTGTTGAAGTAGAATGGCTTTTCCTAAATTTCTTTGCGTGTAATATAATTATACTAAAATCAGGAAGGGACAGATATATGTGAATATAACCGAGTTTCAAAAATGGGTTGGAGATTTTTATCAAGAACGCGGATGGACAGAGTACGGCCCGTTTATTCGTGTAGGTTTTCTGATGGAAGAGGCTGGCGAGTTGGCAAGAGCTGTTCGGACCATTGAAATTGGGCGAGATCGTCCTGATGAAGGGGAAAAACTCGCTGGGGAAGCTCGGCAGGAGCTGGTGGAAGAGCTGGGCGATGTACTCGGGAATTTAATCTTGCTGGCCAATCAATACGAGGTTCCTTTTGAAGAGATTTTGGAAGCACATCGAGAAAAGCTGCAAAAGCGCTATCAGCTCCATCGTTGAATAAATACAGCGGCAGCCTAGGATTTTCGCATCTCCTAGTCTGCCGCTGCTTTCATCTATTCGTTCTATTCGTACAAGCTACTCCTACTCCAGTGTATCAAAGGCTTCCTTCATAACCTGCGCAATAAAATCGATATCATCGCTCGTCGTGGTAAACGGTGGCGAAAGTGTCAGCACATTGTTGAAGCTCGGAATGGTGTCGCCATTACGCCCGATGATCAGCCCACGCTTCTTGCACTCGGCAATCACCTGTGTCAATTTCGCTGGCGCCGCAGGTTCCTTTGTTTTACGATCCTCTACCATTTCAATCCCCATCAGGAAGCCGAAGCTGCGGATGTCTCCAACGTATGGATGATCTGCGAGAAAAGCCAGCTTGGCACGCAATTCTGCACCGAGCTCCTCAGCTCTCTCCACCAGTTTTTCCTCTTCTAAAATTTCGAGATTTTTCAGGGCTAGTGCGCATGCCGCCGGATTGCCGCCGAACGTATTGACATGACGAAAATGCAGATTATTCCCCTGCTCATTGAATTTGTCTGCGATTTCAGCCCGTACAGCTGTTGCGGAAAGTGGCAAGTAGGCGCTCGTAATACCTTTGGCCATAGTCACAATGTCTGGCTTGATTCCGAAGTTTTGGTGCCCGAATTTTTGACCGGAGCGGCCAAATCCGCAGATGACCTCATCTACAATCATCAACACACCGTACTTATCGCAGATTTCCCGCACTTTTGGCATGTATTCCGGCGAAGGAACGAGGACGCCTCCCCCGGTAATGGTCGGCTCCATGATGATGGCAGCCACTGTCTTTTCGCCTTCCCAATTGATCACTTGATCGTAGTATTGGGCGCACTCCAGATTGCATTTGCCGTACGATTTTCCAGCCGGACAGCGATAGCAATAAGGCGGCGGTACATGAAGGAAGCCAGGTGCCAATGGCTCGTATTTTTCCTTTCGTATGGATTGACCAGTTGCAGCGAGAGCCCCCATCGTATTCCCGTGGTAAGCGCGATGTCGCGAAATGAATTTGTAACGGCCCGGCTCTCCGTTCTGGTGATGATATTGTCGGGCAATCTTGAATGCGACCTCGTTCGCTTCCGAGCCGCTGTTAGAAAAGAAGACCCGATACTCCTCGCCAAGCCATTCGCTGATCTTCTCGGATAGACGAATAGCGGGTACGTGGCTTTGGGTGAGTGGAAAATATGCCAATTGCTTCAGCTGCTCGTAAGCGGCGTCTGCGAGCTCCTGCCGGCCATAGCCAACGTTTACGCACCACAAGCCAGACATCCCATCCAGATAGCGGTTCCCGTCGATATCGGTGATCCATGATCCGCTCGCTTCCGTTACGATCATCGGATTGGGGTTGTAGGGGGACATATGGTGCCACATATGCGAACGGTCGGCATCCAGCAAGCTCTCTTTATCAAAATCTTTTGTCACTTGTTCTTGCTCCATCGCGCAATCCTCCTTCTTTTTTCGTAAGAGGTTATTTTACAAACACTTTTTGCGAGCCTATGCTGGTATCGCCATCTTCAAACCATCTGGATGTGACCGTTTTTTTCTTCGTGAAAAAGAGGACGCCATCTTTTCCATTTGCATGCAAATCACCGTAAAAGGACTGTTTCCAACCCGAGAAAGCAAAGAAGCCCATCGGAGCAGGCACCCCTACATTGACACCGACCATCCCCGCTTCCACTTGCTGAACGAATTCTCTTCCCCATTTTCCGTTGTTCGTGTAGATGGTCGCCCCATTGCCAAAACGCGAGCGGCTGATCGTCTCCAAGCCCTCTTCAAAGTCTTTCACACGCATGACACTGAGGACAGGCGCGAAAATCTCGTCACGGACAATGACCATCTCTGCATCTGCCCTGTCAAAAATCGTTGGCCCGAGGAAGTAGCCATCCGGCAGCTTTTTCGCATCCTCGCGACCATCACGTACCAGCTCGGCACCAGACTCGACACCTTTTTCGATATAGTCATGTACTTTGGACAAGTGCGAATCACGGATGACAGGACCGAGATCGATGCCTTCCTCCAAACCATTCCCCATCGCGAGAGCATTCGCTTCCTCGATCAGATGCGCGATCAGCTCATCGGCAATCTCCTCGACAGCTACTACAGCGCTGGCTGCCATACACCGCTCTCCTGCACAGCCAAAAGCTGAACTCGTAATTGTTTTTGCCGCGCGCTTCAAATCCGTGTCAGGCATGACCAAATGGTGATTTTTCGCCCCAGCCAGTGCTTGTACGCGCTTCCCGTTCGCCGCTGCTGTCTTGTACACGTATTCTGCAACCGGCTGCGAACCGACAAACGAGATCGCTTTTACGTTCGGATGCTCCAACAGACCATTGACGACATCATGCGCTCCGTTTACGACGTTGAATACACCGTCTGGCAGCCCTGCTTCCTTTAGCAGTTCGGCGATCCGAATCGAAGACAGTGGCGTACGCTCCGAGGGCTTCAGAACAAACGTATTTCCTGCGGTAATCGCTATCGGGTACATCCACATCGGGACCATCACAGGGAAGTTAAACGGTGTAATCCCGCCGACTACCCCCAAAGGAAAGCGGATCACCTGACTGTCGATGCTGTTTGCGATATTAGGCAATGTTTCACCCATCATCAATGTCGGCATCCCACAAGCGAACTCTACCATTTCCAGCCCACGCAATAGCTCCGCCTGTGCCTCAGGCAGATTTTTCCCGTTCTCCATGGTGATCATCCGAGCGAGTTCATCCTCGTGCTTTACGAGAAGACTATGAAAACGAAACATAATGCGCGCACGATCCACGACAGGGGTAGCACTCCAGCTCACAAACGCTTCCTTTGCAGCAGCAACAGCCTTGTCCACATCTTCTTTTGTCGACAGTGGCACGCGCGACAACAATTCTCCTGTTGCCGGATTGGGTACATCCTCAAAACGTGTCGTTAGTGAATCTACCCACTGTCCCCCAATGTAGTTTTTCAATGGATTTCCAACGATAGCTGTGTTCATCCCTTCAACTCCTCACGTTCAATTGATTGACAATTACATTTTATCCAAAAATAATGCCTGTCAGCACTAGACAAAGCGTAACGCATTACGTAGGGTTAATCTTACAGAGTGTAAATAGAAGAGGTGATCCTGATGAGCAACGATTTGCGCCTGACCATTGCAGAAATCATCAAGCGTCCATTGTTTCAGCATGCCCAAGTCGTGGCGGGGCATCGTGGCCTGTCCCGTCCCGTTCGCTGGGTTCACGTCTTGGAGACTGCCGATACGGGACAGTTTTTAAATGGCGGCGAGCTGATCCTTTCAACCGGACTAGGATTTGGTGAAGAAAAGGAAAAGCGACTTGCGTATTTAACAGAGCTGATTCGGCGAAAAGCAGTCGGGCTGTGCATCGAGCTGGGACGTTACATCCCCTCCATCCCTGAAGATATGATTGAGTTGGCGAACCACCACCAGTTTCCATTGCTCGTTTTTCATCAGCCTGTCCGCTTTGTGGACATCACGCAAGATTTGCACGAGCATTTGATCCATACGCAGATGCAAGCACTCCGCAATCTCGAAGCCTACTCTCGCAGTTTGCAACAGCTCAGCTTGCAGGCAGCGGGCATACTCAAGCTATTGCAGCATTTTCAGGTGGCGGTTCAGACGCAGGTCTTCTATTACGCACCAGATGGCTCGACACAATTTGCTCCAGTGGTACCGCATGATGTTGCAGTGGAGATGAGCGATTTGATGCGCTCTCATTTTTCGCGACTGGACAGTAGTGAAGCTGGCGTCCGCTTCCTTTCTCTATCTGCGACCAGGCAGCTTGCCTATCAACCCGTGATGGCAATGGGACACGTGCTCGCTTATGTGGGCATTGTTTTGTTTGAACGCAGTCCGGATGAGTATTTGCTCCTGACCTTAGACAATACGGTCAGCGCGATGGCCCAAATTTTAATGCGGAAAATGTTTGTGGAAGAACAGGCGCTTGCTACCGAAAATCGGCTGTTTGATGATCTGATCGCCAATCGCTCCATACCAGAGGAACAAATGCGTTCCTTGCTCGGTATCACGGGCAGCGGTAAAACCTCAGCCTATCACATGATTATTTTATCGTTTGAGAAGCGGAAGAACCTGGCCGAGGACTCGCTTCCGCCGCACGATCTGACGGCTATCTTCCGTTCACTTATGACCCGTCATCACTTTCGTCCTTTCATACGTTGCATGGGCCATCGCTTTTACTTTTTGCTGATCGAGCAACGGCCGCTTACAGATTCCCGGCACACCCTGGAAAAAGCTTTTTGCGATGTAAAAAGAATCATGACGCAAATGCTAGGAGCAGATGCTCAAATCAGGATGGGCATCAGTCGAGCCGGAAAACGGTTGTCAGACGCTGGACGGCACCTCGCCGAGGCGGAACAGGCACTGGCTTTTTGTCAGGAATCATCGAGCCCGTTTTTCGCTGATCTCGGATTGTTCCGACTCCTGTTCCACATACCTAGTGAGCCTGTGCTAAAGACCTTCATAAGCGATTACCTCGGCCCGCTGTTAGCCCATGACCAAGCACATGGCTCCTCGCTCGTTCATACGCTGCGTGTCTATTTGGATAGTAACCTGTCCAAGCAGGAAGCTGCGGAAATACTGTTCATTCATCGTCAAACGCTCTATCATCGCTTGGAAAAAATCGAAGAAATTCTCGGTAAGGATTACACGGCAACGCAAAACAGGATTTGCTTGGAAATCGCCATGCGAGCGCTGGACTGGTTAAGCAAGGAAGAACAGCACTAAAAAAAGACACAACCTTTCATCTGTTCAGAAGAAGAAGGTTGTGTCTTTGATTTATTTTTCTGGCTTATTCATATACAAGCGATACTTCGCTTCTTTGCCTTCCTTTAACACCACACGAATTTTGTACAGGCCGGTTTGCTCGATATTCACGGTTAGTTGCTCAGGATTGTCGGACGTTGTGGCAGACGCAAGCTCTTTTGAACGACTGTTATACACGTACAAATCAACATCTGCATCCTCTTTCCAGTCTACGGACAATTCCAAATCCCCAGGCTCATTGACGCGAATGGAATAGTCCATGTATTTCTGCTTCTTGGTCAGCTTTCCTGTTCGGAAAGGCTCCTTTTCAACCGGGGGCTCCTCCTCTTCCTCGTCATCGGTCTTTTGCCATTTTCCCGTTGTTGCTAGCGCATACGGCTGAGGTCCTTTTGGGATGTTATAGCCTTCGACCGTCACGGTGTAGGTCCCCTCTTCCGGCTCGGTAATCCATACTTGCTCGACGTTGTTCAGGTTGTCCACTTCGTCGTTGTACGGGGCCTCAAAAAAGTCGTTGCCGTTCAGTTTTTCTCCACTCGGTGTCGTCACCTTCAGATTCAAATCGTTGACGAGTGCACGCTTTGCGACTATAGCAGCGGGATAATCGGTCCACGCAAGCGTAATGGCCAAAGGCTTGGAATCATCTGAGACCTTGACCTTATACGTAACTTTTTCACGCGTGCGAATGCCATCCTTCTCGTCCTTGTAGCTCGTTTCAATCGCATTCGCCAGATTGGCTCGTCCGAAGCCTTGCTCTCGCATGTCTTCATCCAAGTTGTCGGCACTCGTCAACAGCATGGCTTTTACTAATGCACCGCTCGGATTTTTTTCCCCTTCTTCTTGCAAAAATTCCCGGATTTGTGCCACACCACCCGCTAAAATTGGCGTAGCCATGCTCGTGCCGCTCATATAGGCGTAATGTTCATTAAAACGCTTGTAGAAATTTTTGCTCGGTGCCAGTGAAGAGCGCGTGGACAAGATCGCTGTACCAGGCGCGACAATATCGGGCTTTAAACGCCCGTCGCCTGTTAAGCCGCGACTGCTCGATACCCACACATCGTCCGCTTTATCGGAGTTCTTCCCCAAGCTGGGACGAACATTTTCCGTAGCGCCAACGGCGATGACGTTTTTAGCCGTGGCTGGGCTCCCGATCGTTTTATAGCCTTTCTGGCCGTCGTTTCCAGCCGCAACAAGCACCGTCATATCTGGATGCTCCCATAAAAAACGATCAAACAGCAGCGATGACAAGCTGTACTCTCCCTTATCATCCGCCCCCCATGAATTAGAGTGAATGCGGGCTCCCTCTTCGTATGCTTCCTGCAAAATGGTCTCGACATCCGTAACGAGCTTCCCTTTCGCGTTCTCTATGGAATGAAATATGAGCTTGGCACCCGGTGCCGTTCCTTTATACTGTCCATCTGATGCTTCACCTGTACCTACAATGGACCCGGCTACATGCGTACCATGACCATGGACATCGCTTGCATCATTCGGTCGGCCAAGTGAAATGAGCTTCTCAATCTGGCCCTTAAAATCTGGATGCATCGTTTGGAGCTTCCCTGTATCAAGTCCGGTATCGGCGACTCCGACGATTTGTCCCTTGCCTGTGTACCCTGTCGAGGCCAGCTTGTCCGAATGAATGATGGTAGCTGCCACATCATTGTGCAGCTTGTTTTCTGGCACGGGGACAACCGCAATGACATCATCTGATTCGATCACTTGTTCAATCGTTTCCTGATCCATCTTAGCGATTGATATATGCGGAGCATCCTCTGGTGATTGAATGTCTCGTATATCTTGATCCTCCGTCATTTTCGTCATTGTTCGATACATGTCCACCCGTTGATTGAAACCAATGACGGCAACATCGACCCGCTCTCTGTTTCCTCCTTCAAAGCGAAGCTCGGACGATACCTTGGACTTCGGTGTAAAGGCCATCACATCTTCGACAAAGGAAAGCTCCTCGACTTCCCTTCTTACCTGTTCATCCTCTATTTTTGCGATGAATGCATAATCCGGTATGTAATCACCAAGCGTGACGCCGATATCTTCCAGTTCTTCTTTCCACTCCTCACGAACAGGACCAGATAACTGAATAACGACGAGCTCAGACTCTCTCTTTTTCGACGATAGCTTGTCCAGTGCAAGACCCTTATCTGCTTCGATCTGGATATTGCCCCGACGCTCTCCCTCTTGCTTGGCATCCGCCGGAATGCCCTCTAGCGAAAGCGTCAGAACAAGTGTCGTGCATAAAGCTGCTTGCCATTTTTTTCGCAAACCAAACACCCTTCCCCCCATGGCATAATAAAACCATTTCTATCCATTATAAGAGAAAGGGTGAATTGTCAAAAGAGTAAGATGGCATAGACATGGGACAAAAACTATTTTTTTGTCCCATCCTCTTCTACCGTCCACTGTAATAGCGGTTGAAAATCGGTCCATGCCAACTGCATTAGCATTTCCTGATTCCATTCCTGCTTCGGAATATCCATTAGTCGCACAGCCTGATTTTGGATCGCCTCTTGCAAAAAGTTATGGCTAAAACGACCGTTGCCATTTAATCGATGATCACTGGCTGCTTTATCCAAGGACAGTGAGATCATTTCCAGCACGTTTTTCTCAATCACATACCCCACATTACATGCAGCCTGTTCAAGAATGTGCACGAGTTCCTGCACCGTGTAATCGGGGAACGCAATATATTTTTTAAACCGTGACAAAAGTCCAGGGTTGCTCATTAGTAGTGAATTCATTTCGAGTGGGTAGCCTGCGAGGACCACGACCAGATTCTCTTCGTGCTTGGTCATCTCCTCTACGAGCGTGTCAACCGCTTCCTGGCCAAAATCCCTCTCTCCCCCGCCGAGCAAGGAATACGCTTCATCGATAAATAAAACGCCACCCAAAGCTTCTCGAACTTTTCTGCGAGTAAGCGCTGCGGTCTGACCGACAAACCCTGCTACCAGGTCGGCTCTACTCGCCGTAACAAGATGACCGCGTTTCAAATAGCCGATTTCTTGCAAAATCTGCGCGTACAGCTGGGCAACCGTCGTCTTCCCTGTGCCTGGATTTCCAGTAAAGACGGCATGCAGCTCAATCGGACTTTTCGGCAGGCCTCTTGCTGCGCGTTCTTGCTGGACGGACACATACGCAGCGATTTTTTTCAGCTCCATCTTCACTTGGGCAAGACCAATCAACGCTTGCAGTCGAGCTTCCGCATTTCTTTCTTTTTGCGGCGGATCGAAGCCACGTACATCCTCGGGCTTCAGAATCGTAAAGTCATCCCATTTCAGTTCCTTACCGTCTGTCTCGCGTCCTTTAGCAAAGATAGCATCGAGCACGATATTCGTGACTGCCCGTGCATTGCCAAACGTCTCATCTACTTGCGCTTTTTCAATGCGCTGGCGTAGCGTAACTTTTGCCGCCTCTGTCAGAGTAAAATCGTTCCGTACAGCTACTTCTTCTGCGATTTGCACCAGTTCGTCTGCCTGATAGTCCGGCAGCAAAAAGTGGCCTGTCTCTGGAAAACGGCTATTCAGCCCAGGGTTGGCGTACAAAAAATGCCGCATTTCTTCGGGATAGCCCGCCAGCATCACGACGAAGCGTCCTGCATACTCACCACTCGTCATAGCGGATACAAGCGTGTCTATCGCCACTTGTCCGTAATCACTGCCGGAGCTATCTGGGCGCTTTAAGCTATATGCCTCATCGATAAACAGGACGCCGCCGTCTGCCTGCTTGATCGCATCCATGACGCGCTGCTCGGTCTGTCCCACGTACGCGCCGACCAGCTGAGAACGATCCACCTCGATGAGCTGTCCTTTTGCCAACAGCCCTAGCTCTTGATACAGCTTGGCGATCAAGCGAGCCAAAGTCGTCTTCCCAGTGCCTGGGTTCCCCATCAGTACGAGATGAAGGGGGAGCTGGTCCTTCATATGCCAGCCCTTTTCTTCGCGCAGCTGACGGTAGTGAAGAAATTGCGCCAACTGCCGAACCCGATGTTTGATCTCATCCAAGCCGATCAACTGCTCCAATTGCTCTAAAGCACTCCTATCTTGCTGCGGCGCTTTTTCGCGATCTTCTACCCTTTCGTTCCTTTGCGGCAGGAGCTTCTCTTTCTGCTCTTGCTGGTTCGTTAAAGCGCAAATCGTCTCTTGCAATTGGACGAGCATTTCACTGGAGTAAAAGACCCCGGATAAAGACGCTCCATACGCATGAACACGTTCCTGCAATTGTATTAATAAGTTTTCTCGTTCCGTGTATAACAGCACGAGGCCAGCAGCCGTAGCTTCCGCCTCCGAATCGTTCCACTTTTGCGCTGCCAGTAGCGTTTCCTCCGCAAGAGAGCGCCACTTCGTAATTTCAGCCAGTTCATTGGTTGCCTGCTCTCCCAGCACCTCAACTGTTCTCCTGCGCATGACGACGTTATCCGTTTCACGCACGGACTTGAATTCAGTGAGAAAGGCATGGGATCGCAACTGTGTAAAGTACAGCTCGAGCTTAACTTCCCCAGCGTAGGGATAATCAGGGGCTAGTTGAAGCGCACGATCTACCCATTCAGCTGCAAGCGTATGGCCTCCTGTTTTGTGCATCCGCAAAGCAGACATCCGCGTCAACACCATCGCTTCCATCAAATCAAGCTCTTCACCTGGATGTTCTTGGCGATGCTGTTGGAGCATTTGCAGGAATGTCAGGCATTCGCCTTCGGATAGTGACTGGATGCTGGACGGATTTTCGCTAAAACCTGCAATCAGTACCCTCGGGTCCCGTTCTTCTTGATGCTGCATCTTTTGATTGCTCCTCCCGCTCCATTGTTTCATCCCTGTTGTAGCATATTTAGCCGAACATGAAAAGTCTGTTCGAACATTAGAGCTCCCCTTGCATATTCACTGCGGTTCTTTTCACCTTTTGTCGTGCGAATAAGGCCGCCAAAGCAATGAGGATACCAGCCATACCAAATTCAAACCAGACCCCTCCCCATTCTAACAGCATCGCACCTACAACAGGACCTGCAGCCATCCCCGTATATCGGATGAAATTGTACACACCAATGGAAGTTGCACGCTCTGCTTCAAATACTTCGGATAGCAAAATCGTATGTGCAGGCATACCTACACCCAAGGTTAAGGCAAACAGCGTACTTGTTATGGCAAGCAGAAGAAAAGAAACATCAGCCGCAGTCATAAAAAGAAACATCGCCAAAGCATTTGAACCGGTCGTCACCAGTAATGTTTTACGTGCTCCCCATCGATTTTGCAGGACAGCAGACAGCTTGCTGCTGATAATAAAGACAGCTGACACGAGCAAGAAGACCAATCCGATTCTTTCAACGGAGACTGCGTAGTGGTGCGTCAATTGGACCGGGAGAAACAGCAGAAAGCAATAATAGGCGTACATTTGGCTAAAACCGATCAAAATGACAGATCCACCGACTGGGTGGAGTAAAATATTACGGAAAGACCCTCGTGTAAAACTGCCTGATGAAGTAGCTTGATTCCTTTTCGTTTCGGGTAACAGTGTAGCATTGATGCCGACGAGAAAGACTGCGCAGACCGCCAAAAACAAAAAGACCGCTGAATGTCCGCCGATGCCGCCAATCCAGCCTCCCAACAATGGACCAATTGCCGGACTGAGCGCAAGCAGCATCTGATAAGTACCCATCGCAGATGCACGTTGGATTCCTGTAAATAAGTCTCCAATGATCGTTGCGGCTATGATCGGAATGGCAGCAAACCCCGCTCCTTGTAAAGCCCGGAAAAATAGTAGCCCATAAATAGAATCGACCAGATAGCATCCGATTGACGCGATCGCAAACAGGATCAGGGCAGGTATCATGACACGTTTTCGGCCGAACCGATCGATAAATGGTCCGTAGATGATTTGCATAATCGCGAGCATGACGGTAAAGATTGAAACGGTCCAGTTAATCATGGTTGCACTCGTCTGAAACTCTTTTTGCATGGCAGGTAAAATAGGCATGAACAAATTTTGCGCGAACATACCTAGCATTAGCGTTATCCCAAGTAAGTACAGTACTTTTTTTGGATTCATGGTTGCTCTCCTCTTATCTCTTTAATATTGTGTCCACGGAAACAATTTTTACAAAAAAAATAATGAACATCAGTTGTTTGTTTCCCCTAATCTTCTGTTGCTTCTCTTATGACCTCTTCCAAAAATGCCAATTCAGCGGGAGTATACCTATCCAAGAATCGGTACACGTCATTCTCCAGGCGTTGATGGTAGTGTTCGTGAATCTCGTTTACCATTTCTCCTGCTGATGTCAGCCTGAAAAAAACTTCCTTCTGATTGTCTTCGAGTTGATAGCGCTCGAGTAATCCTTTCTTCAAAAGTTTGACTGTTATTTTGGATATCGCACTCTTTGTTACCCCAATATGCTGTGCAATTGTCGTAACATTGACTCGATCCTTCCTCCCTACTTCTTGAAGGACGTGCAGCTCTGTTACGGATAACCTTCCAACTTTATCGTAATCAGGTACGCTGATTTTAATCTGGCGCAATAGCATTTCTTCACGTAGCTTGCTGCGCTCCTCCTGTTTATGTAGAAAGGTGATCCATCGATTCCAAAGCTTCTTTTTCGGGTCCAATGCAGCATCAGCTCCTCATCTAACTCGATATTTGTTTCCGTGGAAACAAAATCACTTTATCATGAGTTTTCCTTTTGTGCAAGAAAAAACCGCAGCCCTGCATTCGCAAGCTGCGTTCCTAGATCGGTCTCTATCCATTTAGATTGCCCAATTCCTTATCCGCACTGAAATGAGCACGGGCAGCCTCAAACACTTCACTTTCCGATCCGGCCGAGATTTTGAAACTCGATACGACTTTCTTGCCGCATCGCACTTGTACATTATACTGGGAATCCCCATCATACGTTGATTCGAAATGATAATCCTCACCATTGACCTGAATGGTTCGTTCCATGGTTACACCTCCCACCTTAGTGTGACCAAGCAACATGGCAATCATCCAATATTTTGTTGCAAAGAAATCGTTTTCCCCGTTGCAGCTGACTCCATGGCCGCTTCGATAATCAAAAGAGCGATAAGCCCATCTTTTCCTGTGACGATTGGCGTTTTTTGATTTTGGATCGCGTCTATAAAGGCATCGATTACCCCACTGTTCGTCTGATGATCGTTGGTCTGTATCGCTCCAGTTCGCTCTACTCTTCTTTCGCCCGTAGCTGCTATGATTTCGATATCCTTTTCTGGATCAGCAAAAATCTTCATGATCCCACGCTCGCCGTAAAGAATTGTACTATTGTCCTCCTCACCGTAGTAGCTCCAGCTAAAGGAAGCAGTCCCCACCGCACCCGATTGTGTTCGTAAAAGGCATACCATATGATCGCATACCTCAATTGGTAGGCCGTCCTCGTCTTTTTTGTCCAAAACAGCTGTTAAGGCACTGACCTGCACGATTTCATCCTGAAGCAAATAACGCAGCAGATCTACTTTATGGATGCCCAAGTCTCCAGCAACACCGAGTGCAGAACGGTTCTTTTTAAAAAACCATGTGGCGTTTGTTTTATTGATACTCCAATGCTCAGGCCCTTTATGTCCAAAGCTTGTTTTAAAGGATAAGATGCGCCCCAGCTCACCTGAATCAATGATCTGACGCGCTTTTTGATGGGCGATAACCAGCCGTTGATTGTGGTCGACCATGAGAATCGCTCCCGTAGCCTTGGCAGCTGCAAGCATAGCCTGTGCACCTTCGCTCGTCGTCGCGATCGGCTTTTCACACAAGACATGTTTTCCCGCCAATAATGCTTCTGTCGTGATGATATGGTGCATTTCGTTCGTCGAGCAGTCGCTGATCGCTTGGACCTCAGGATGATGAACGACCTCTTGCCAGCTAGCAGCTACCGTGCCCCCATGCTTGGCAACCAGCTTCTGAGCACGATCTGGATTCGGGTCATACACAAGGAAAAGCTCGACATTTGGATGATGGTGATACTCCGGCGCATGCCGTTCGTTTGCAATGGAACCGGAGCCAATAATGCCTACTTTTATGCTCATGCTTGCTCCTCCTTTGTGTTTAACCCTTGCCGAATCACCTGTCGTAATGTGATTCGCTCTATGAAGTGGTTAGAGGGCACAACGCTGGTTCTCCAGCGCCGTACCCCATTTCCCTTTTCTACAAATCAACAGTGCGATGTGCTTTTTTTCGCGCTAACCTCTTTTCGCGAATTCCCTCAAAAATCGAATAAAGCACGGGAACCAATACAAGCGTTACGAGCGTGTGAAAAATCAACCCCGCAATTACCCCGGTAGCAAGCGGTGCTTCTAGTTCTGCTCCTTCCGCAACAGCGAGTCCCATCGGTAGCATACCGAGTATCGCTGTCAGCTTGGTCATGATCACCGGACGAACACGATCTCGCGTGCCCTGTACAATCGCTTCTTCCAACCCCATCCCCCGTGAGCGGAGCAGATTAATTCTGTCAATTAACAGAATCGCATTGGAAACAACAATTCCGACCAGCATGATGAGCCCAATCATCGCCATCTCACCAAAGGTTCGCTGCGTGACCACGAATCCGAGAATGACTCCCACCAAGGCCATTGGCAACGACAGCATGATAATGAACGGCTGAGATAACCTCCCAAACTGGGCCACCATAATCACGTAGATGAGGGAGACGACCGCTACCAGGACGATAATTCCTTGCGTAAAGGTGTTATTCTGTTCCTTCAAATCGCCAGCGATCTCGATCTTGTAACCAGCGGGCAATTCCACTGTACCCAGCTTCTCATTTATTTCTCTGCCCGCCGTACCAATATCCGTGCCCAGCAGTTCTGCTGATACCGTGATGATTTGTTCTCCTTTTTCATGTTTGATCGTAATCGGAGATTTGCTGAAATGGAAATCGACCAGCTCATGTAACGGGACCTGTGAGCCTGTTTCTGTTCGTATCATAATCTGCTGGAGCTGGTCAGGATGTGTCACCCATGTCTCAGGAAATCTGGCCACAATCGAGGTTTCGATACCATTTTGACTGATTGTGGATAGGGGCTGCTCTCCAAGCAGCAGGCTGATTTGGCTGTCCAATGATTCTGAGTCAACCTGTAATTGAGACATTGCCTCCTGATTTGGTATCAGTGTTACTTTTTCCTTCCCTCTTTCGAAGTCATTCCGAATATTGACTACACCGGGGATGCTCGCCAGCATTTCTTCTACTTTTGCGGAAATCGACCGCGAAACCTCCAAATCTTCACCAGCAACCTGCAACTCAATGGGTGCCGATTGACCAGAGAATCCAAATGTCATACTTGTTTGTTCCACACCGTCAATCGCATTCAAGCGACCGTTTACTTCTTGCATAAACGCTTCTTTCTCTTGTGTTCGTTGCGACTTGGTTACTAATGTAATATTTAACTCCACAGTCTCTTTCTTTGCCGTAAAAAAGACTTGATTCACGTCGGACAGCTCTCTTAACGCTTTTTCCGCTTCAACTGCCACTGTTTGCGCCTGTTCCAAGCTAGTGCCATCTGGCATCGTTAACGTGGCAAAAATTTGATTCTCATTGGCATTCAAGCCATTTCCCATTTTAATCAATGGGAAGAGAGTCAAGGCTCCTACAAACACCGCAAGAGCCACCAGCAATGTGAGAATTCGATGACGAAGGGTTAACAGCAGTAATCGCTGAAAGAGAGAAACGACCCCATTTTTCCCTGTTTCGCTACGGGGCTGCAACTGTTTATCATGTTGGAGAAAACGTTCGGAAAAAATCGGAACAAACAGAAAAGCTGCAATCGTTGATGCAAGAATCGTAGAGGTAACGGTAAACGCAATGGTATGAAGAATAGGCTTCAGCCACTGTTCAAAATCCGCGACCACTAGCGGTAAAAACACAACGATCAAGGTTAATTGGGAAGCAAATACAGGTGCTATCACCTCTTTTGAGCCCTGAACGATGGCCTGTTTCAGCTGCATTCCCTTTTCTCTCAAATGATAAATACTTTCCAAAACAACGATCGCGGCATCGACAATCAATCCGATTGACAAACTCAGTGATATCAATACCACCATGTCAATGTTATAACCAGCAGCTTTCAGAGCGATGAAAGTCATCAGGATAGACAGAGGCAGCGTGGTTGCAATGACCATTGTCACACGCCAATTTCGCAGGAATATCCAGAGTACGAGGATTGCCAATATTCCCCCGATGATAACATCTCGACTCAAATTGGTGATCGCTTTTTTAATAAAGGAGACGGATTCAAACATGACTCTCAGCTCGTAGTTTCCGCCCGCTTCATCATTGATTTGCCTCACAACCTCCTCTACTTTTTTCTGTGTGGTGATCAAGTCACTCCCCGCAGCGCGCTTTACACTGATTTGGACAAAGAGGTCTCCTTCTGTCATGGAAATAGCGTCATTCACGCTACCGCGCAGGTCACTCACCGTTGCCAGTTGTTCGAGTGCCACCTTGCCCTTGGGTGTCTTGATCAAAATGGCTTTGAACTCTTCTACATTTTTTAAGCTGTTGTCAATCATGACAACGGTGTCAAACCCGGGATTTTCCAATATCCCCACGGCTTTTTTCCAATTGGCACCCTGAAGCTGACCCACAACATCCGCTGCTGTCGTTCGATAGGCAGTAAGCCGTTCAGGACGAAATGTTATCGCAACCTTATTTTCAAAACCGTCCTCGGATACGACTACTTCCTTCACACCCGGGATGGATTCTATTCGATCCTTAATGGTCGTCTTCAGCAAGGTGAGCATGGTCTGTGTATCGGCACCAACCATTGCGTAGTCGATTAAGTCCTCATCACCTAGATTCGTTTGAGTGACGGTTACGGTATCCACTACTTTAGGAAATTCGTTGCGCAGCCGATTCACAATATTTTGTGTCTCTTGCTTGACCTTTTCACCTTCCCCATCCTCTGCAAGGATCGAGATGCCAGAAAACCCCGTCCCTGTTTTTGATGAGAAATTTTTAATCCCAGTTACAGATTTTAATTCCTTTTCTATTTTTTTTGTGACTTTTTCCACCATCTCTTCAGGCGGCAGCGCTCCCCCTGAAATATTCACTTCAATCCAAGGCAAATTTGTTTTCGGTACGAGCTCCACGTGGAAGGAAAAGAGAGCACCGATTCCGGTAAGCACGATGAGGAATGTGCACAAATAGAGGATCACTTTTCGTTTCAGCAAAAAGAGAATGACCTTGTCCACCGGTTACTCCCCTTTCACCGTAACGACTTCTCCTTCGGCATAGTACGTTATGCCGGAGATTAAGATTTGATTGCCTGACTGTAGGCCAGATAAAATCTCGACGTTATTTCCAATGATTTGCCCCACTTCCACATCGCGTCTCTTGATTACACCATTCTCGACAACCATGACGAAGCGCTGTGATTCTTTAACGCCCACGCTTTGGACGGGGACGAGCATCCCGTTTACTTTACGTGACATCTCTACAGTCGCGACCATCCCCTCTATAAACACGTTGTCTTTATTGGAAACAGCTATCTCTACAAGATACTTTCCCGTTTCCGTGTTGAGAACGGGGGAGATAAATGTTATGGTACCTGTACTTTTGGGCTTTCCCTCCACTGCCACAGGCACCGTGTCCCCTTGCTTGTAGTTTTCCATCACATCCAATGGGACATCGACCTTCAGCTTCACTTCCGAGCTATCAACCAGGTGAATGATACTTTCACCTGGCTGGGCAAGACTGCCTGCCTTTTTGGTCACATCGATGACCGTACCGCTAAACGGGGCGACGAGTTGTGTTTCTTGAAGGGTTTTCTTTGCCAGCTCTACTTCACTGGCCGCTTGTTTCAAATCGGCCTCTGCACTGGCAATCTCGTTTACTTCCGCACCCTTTAGCAACTTATCCAACGTAATTCTCGCCTCTTGTAGCGAAATCTCGATTTGCTCTTTTTCCGACTGCGCACTGTCCAGCTCACTCTGTGAAATAGCGCCGCCCTTAAACAGCTCCTGGGCTGTCTCCCATTTCCGTTGCGCATCCTTCAAGCGCTTTTCCTGGCTGTCCACTGCCAGGCGTTGTTTGCTGATGAGATCTGGGCTTGCTCCTTGCAACGTTTTTGAACGCAACGCAGATGCACTTTGAACCTGGCTTTGTGCTGCTTCCAGCCCTTTTTGATAATAGTTTGTATTTAGTGAACTTAACACCTGGCCTTGTGTCACCTTTGCCCCTTTTGTTACGTTCATTCGTTCAATCGTACCAGAAGCCCCAAAGGCTAAATGGCTCGCCTGTTTGTATTCAACGAAAGCAGTGAGTGGTATCGGCAAGGAACCCGTCTGTTTTACGGTGTGCACTTGTACGATCTTTTGTTTGGTTTGCTCCGTTTCCTGTTTCGCTTCCTCTCCACATCCCGCGATGAACATCAGTACAATTGTCAAAACGACATAGTGCATACTCTTCACGTAGAGTCCTCCAGTAGTTTTGTCATTGTCTTTTTGAATGAAACTGACATCCCATTCTCTCTCGTTATCTTGACCTTGCTCAAGCAGACTTGTCTGCAACCACATGTTCTTCTTTTGTCTTAAAGTATTGGCTTACTTGCTTGTTCAGATGAGCGATCAAGGCGATCACGAAAATGATGGCACCCGATGCCAACACGAGATACGTCCAGTGCACGGCCTCCAGTAAAATACCGTACAACCAGATCCCAAAAGGTACGGCCACCCCAGTAAAAGTGCCGACCACTCCAAACATGCTGGCACGCAAATGCTCAGGCGTGTTCAATTGAACAAAGGTAAAGATCGGGATGTTCCCCATGGAGTTGAAGATGGCGGAGACCAATAAAATCGCGACAAATACGCCAGTAATGATCCATGAGGAGTTACTCGTTTCCGGAACAAAAATCGGAAATACCCATGCCAGCAACAGAAGCCCTTGCACTTGAATCAAAAGGAAGATTTTATTCTCAACGTATTTGCTCACTTTTTTCATAGAGACAACAGCCGCTCCGATAATAATCCCGATAAACCAGGAGGACTGAATAAAGGAGAACTGCTCCATCGATACTTTTTCGACTCGATAGGCAATATGCAGCAGCCCCACATACATGAGCGGAGGGAAAATAAAGTTGAGCACAAGGAAAATCAGGAACAAGTACTTGATGACAACCTGTTCACGGATATATTGGAAGACTTCCTTGATGGTATCTGTATAGCTTTGCGTTGTCTCTTGTACTGCCTCGGTCTTGCGGAAACGGAGGAACATCTGCAAGATGCCTGCTCCGATAAAAGAAAGGCCATCAATCAGCAAAATCATTTTCATCCCCAGTAAACCATAGGCAACCGCCCCTACCAAAGGACCCGCTACATTGAGAATGGCGCTGATCGCTTGGTAAATAGAGTTCATACTTCCTACTCTGTCCTCATCTACCAGCTCAGGAATGGATGCTTGCAAAGCGAGATACGTAACAGCCTGAATGGTACTGATCACGAAGGCGTATCCGACAAACAGCCATAGATTCGTCGGAAACTGGAGAAAAAACAGTAAAAACAAGAGAACGAGCGCACCGCTTAACAGCTCGGTGACAACCATGATTGTTTTCTTGTTGTGTCTATCAATATAGGCACCTGCAAAAATATTAATCAGCACCCCTGGTAAGTACGAAAAGCCCAAAACAGTTGCAAATGCAGCGGAAGAACCCGTCACATCCGCAATGTACAGGGCAAGTGCAAATTTGTAGACACCGCTACCTAATTCCGTGATGAAACGAGTAAAAGAAAAGAGAAAAATATTTAATCCGTATGATTGGTTGCCCATCTTAACCTCCCTGAATAGTAATCCCTCTAGCTGACGATTTATTTCGGCAAGATGATCCCGCTACAATTCACGGACAAGAAACCCGGAATAGAGCGGAATTCATCTGCCGATTTTCAATACGATGCCTAGGCGACTTTTAGCGTATGACTAGAGGCATCCCTATCAATTTTTTCGCTTCCTCCTCCAAGATCACTCGCAGCTTCCTTTCATCCTCTCGATATGGCAGAGCCATAAAAATATTCATTTTGCCCATGGATGTATAGGAAGCCTCAAAGAGAATACGCTTCTTTCCTTTGATAAACAGGTGATCGTATTCACTTGGTTGACTCTTGTTCTGCTCACCCAAAAAGTTGCAAATAATAGGTGTCATCTGCAAGGATTGGATGAGGGAGTGGTGGGAAAGAGGATAGTTTTCCGTTGCGTCAGGATTTTGTACGAGATTGGTGAAATGGATGTTCCTCTCCTTTGCGAGATCCAACCGAACTTTCACATACGTTTCCAACTCATCCAGACTCCACACCGGATCAATATGAAGCGGAATATGATCGATGCACTCGCCAAGCACATCGAAGAAATGGTTCCCCATAAAGGCTCTGCCAAAGTTCATAAGGAAAATGGGGGCCTTTTGGACTCCAAAACTTCTTTCGCAAAATCTGGCTAAAAGAGCAATCGGAATACGCGCATTTTCTGTCTCCTGCGGGTTGTCCATATCTACTTCGCAGGTAACAATCGTGAATCCGTCCAAAATGGATGAAGAGGGAAGCTGTCTTTCTATGGACAAAAGACTATTCTCAAATCCGTGAAGATCAAATTCCTCCACAAGCTGCTGATCTTCGATTCCGACTGGACCCTTGGTAATTTGCCGGACGAAATCCCAATACGTATTCCGATCAGTTTCCGTGAGGTCTGTGCCATTTTCCAACGCTTCGTAATACAGGTTCATGTCGTTTTCAAGAACCTCACTGCTGATCAAATCAAAAATGAGATGCGAGGCCGGGAATATGAACGAATACTCTTTCTCGCTTTCTTTCAGCAGGATCACTTTGTATGACAAAGAGCCGATCGAATCATGCTGCTTGTAAAAGTATTCACTCAGTAAAAGATGGCGCACCGCTTCTTTTCTTTCATCCGACTCACCCGATACATCAACAACAGGGAGCGCAATCTCACTAGGGCAAGGATATTCTTTCCAATACGGCTCTTCTTCTTCAAAAGCCAACGTGCACCGCAGTAAATGATGCCGCTTCAAAACGTCTAGAAAGGCCTTTTCCAGCGTCTTTGGATCGATCATCCGCTCAAAGCGAATCACTGTTCCAGAAATATCCTTTTCCTGTACATGATAGCGCTGTGAAGGTGACAGTGGCTGCCTGATAAAAGTCTGCTGATTGATGATCGCCTCCGAATAACGAAGGAGCTTCTGATCCAGGTCGTTGACGAGATGCTCCTGCCATTGCAACGATTCCTTCTCATCAAGCGCAGCCTCTTGCAAATGATCCTTTTCTTTTTCCCATGCTTTTTGCGAGAGATCCAGATATTCAATGGCGTGCGGCTGTATCGCAGGATCACAAGACCTACGCAATAAGGACAGTATTTCTTGGTGTTTGTCCCGCGCATTTTCCTCTACGTACAGAACAGCTCGGTGCTTGCTGCCGAAGGGCACCTCTACATAGTTGCTTCGCACTTGAAAATGGGCGTAGATCAAGGTTTCCAAATCATTTTTATCTTGCGCTTTTATGGTGCGAATCCGGTCTACGGTATCTAAATATCCTGCTAGCGCTCTGACTGTGTCATATTGGAAGATCGTTTGAATCTTTACTTCTATTCCTTCCTTATGAAGTCGTGCTACCAGTTGGATTGCTTTGATAGAATGCCCGCCCAGATCATAAAAATGGTCATCCACACTGATTTCCTGCAAGTCGAGCACTTCTTTCCAGATTTCCGCCAGCTTGATCTCCTGCTCTGTAACAGGGGGATTCAGTTGCTTATTCGCCTCCCGGTTCATGACGGGCTCAGGTAATGCTTTCCGATCTATTTTTCCATTTGGTGTTACAGGCATTCTCTCAAGGACATGGATATATGTTGGTACCATATAGGCCGGAAGGGTGGCCAAAAGCTCCTGACGCAAATCTCTGTTCCAATCAGGCTGCTCCCAGACCAGATAAGCGATCAGGCAGGCATCTCCTCCCTGCTCTTTTTTGGCCAACACGACCGCTTCCTTCACTCCTGCCTGGGATAGGATCACGTTTTCAACCTCATCAAGCTCGATACGGAAACCGCGTATCTTGACCTGGTTGTCCATTCGCCCCAAATATTCCAGACTTCCATCCGCAAGCCACTTCACCATATCTCCCGTCTTGTAGAGCCTCGAACCGGAAATAAACGGATCTGCCACAAATTTCTCGTTCGTCAATTCCTCGCGATTGATGTAGCCATCAGCGACGCTAATGCCCGCGATAGCTAACTCACCAGGAAGTCCCTGGGGCTGCAAATGACCATGCGCATCTAGCACGTATACTTTTGTGTTGGCAATGGGCTTTCCGATTGGCACTTGCTGCGGCAGCTCCTCTTGCCCTTCATACGTCCAAGTCGTTGCACAAATGGTTGTTTCGGTTGGACCGTATGCATTGATGTATCGGCAATGCTCGCTCCATTTATGGACGAGCTCCCAGTTTGCTGCGGAACCTGCGGTGATTAACGTTTGCAATTTCGGAAAATTTTCCGGCTCCAAATACGTCACAAAGGTAGGCGGGAGCGTCGCGACTGTTACTTCATGCCGCAGCAGATACTCACTGAAAGCCTGAGAATCGAGTACGACATCCTTTGAAACTACGACCAGTCTCGCCCCCGTCAATACCCCCATCGTAAACTCCCAGACTGAGGCATCAAAAGAGATGCTGGCAAACTGCAACACCTTGTCATTTTGGGTAATACCTAGATCGTTGATGAAAAACTGCTGGAGGTTGGCAATTCCGACGTGGTGCAGCCTTACCCCCTTTGGCTTCCCCGTTGATCCGGATGTATAAATGACGTAGGCCAGATCACTGGAACGATGAAGGGTCTGTACATCAGATGTAGCGCCGTTGTATACGCTCCTATCATCCAGATTGATCAACATTGCTGTAGGGAGAATTCGCTCCGCATACGCTACAGTCGGATCATGGATCAAAACAATGCTGGCACCGCTATCTTCGATCATATAGCTGATCCGTTCGCTCGGATGGTCGGTGCTAATAGGGAGAAAGGCACCGCCCGCTTTCAAAACGGCTAAGATAGCGAGGCTGTAAGCGGTAGATCGCTCCACCATCACACCAACAATGCTGCCTGGTTTTACCCCTTTCTCACGCAGCACATGGGCCAGCGCATCAGATTTGTCATCCAATTCCTGATACGTGTAGGTGCGTTCCTGATCGACTACGGCAATGTGATGCGGCCCCTTTTTGACCTGTTCCTTAAATAGCTGGTCAATGGTTCGCGTTTGGTCAACCAGCATCTCCGTGTCATTCCATTGTTGCAGAATGAGAGCCTGCTCCTCGTCCGTGACCATTTGCATGCTTGCAATTGGCTGGTCAGGATTGCGGATGACACTCTCAATCAACTGATTCAGATGCGCTCGGACTTTTTGCAGATAGGCATCGCTGTAGGAAAGTCCATTATAGATAAAGTGAATCTCTAATTCCTTTCCAGGAATAATGCACAAATTGAAGTCGTAGCTGGTTTGCTCATATCCTTGGACATCCGTGATTCCGAATAAACCGCCTTTTCCATCTTCGTCGAATGCCTCCTCCGTCAATGGATAGTTTTCAAAGACCATGAGGTGCTGAATCAGGTTTTGTTTTAATGCGGTTTCGGACTGAATATCCGCCAGAGACAAGTATTGGTAGCTGCTTGTAGCTGTGAAGAATTGTTGCACCTGCCTGAGCAACTCGGAAAAGGTCTGTTTACCTTCACTTCGAATTCGCATTGGGATCGTATTGACAAACAGCCCAACCATTTCTTCCACGCCAACGAGCTCAGAAGGACGTCCCGAAACAACTGATCCGAAGACAACATCATTGGCATAATTGTATCGTTGCAGCAACAATCCCCAGAGGGAATGAAAGACGATGCTCAGTGTTACATCATTTGATCTCGCTATTTGCTCTAGACGGGCAGTTGTTACCTGATCAATGCGGAACACGATCGATTCTCGCTGGTACCCCTTACCGGTTGAAATGTATTCAACCGGTAAAGGAGATTGCTGATCAAACCCATCCAGACTATCTCGCCAGAACGAGAGCCCTTCTTGTTTATTTTGCTTGCCAAGCCAAGTGATATAGCTACTGAAGGAATACGGTGGAGCCAGCTCAGCCTTCTTATTTTGAAGATAAGAGCGGTAGATATGGAAAAAGTCTTTTGCGACAATCCCCAAGCACCAGCCATCCATAATAATATGGTGGAAGCTCCACACCATCTTGTATTTTGATTCACTCAATTTCATAACGGTCATCCGAAACAACAGATCTTTCTCCAGATCAAATCTCTTGCGCCGATCCCTTACAAGAAATTGCTCTATAAATGCTTCTTGTTCATCTTGAGTCAGGTCAGAGATGTCCTCGATCTGAATAGCTGCCTCTCTTTGCTTCAACACGATTTGCAGAGGCTTTTTGCTTTCTTTATAGTGAAAGACTGTTCGCAGGATATCGAATCTCTCGACAAGGTCGCGAAAGCTCTGATCAAGGAGATCAAGCCGCAATGACTCCTCCATCGTAATCACCGTTTGTTCAAAGTGAACCTCTGATTCAGGATGAAGGATAAAGTGATACAGCATGCCTTCTTGCATAGGTGTCAAGCGGTATATATTTTTTATCTGAACACCATTCAACCTCATCACCATCTATCATTGAATTTTTTCACCCAGCAGTTGAGAAAGATGATCTAACTCCTCAATGGACAGCTCATCGTATGTGAAATCTGTTGGGCTTTGCTCGACTGACTCTTTCGATAAGCAGTGCGTAATGATTTCTACGATCTTATCTCGGTAGGCATTCACGAGGCGCTGAATGGTTCCTTCTTCAAACTCTTCACGATGATACGTAAAAGTAAGTGTCAGCTTGCGATTCACGACCATTCCATTCACATCAAGCGCAAAGGATCGGATGGCGGTCGGACTGATTTCTCGGCCCGGTGACAGGGAGGAGGTCGTCATGCTTCCCGATTCCAAGTCTGTATCGAACTGGCCCAAGTAGTTAAAACTGATCTCGGGCTTTATCTGGAACGTTAACGGAACATCGGCTTGTCTCGCAGATAAATATTGTAAAATACTGTATCCAATACCTTTGTTCGGCACACGGCGCAGGCTGTCTTTCACCATTTTGATCTGGTAGCCAAGGGATTCCGATCGGTTCATGTCCAGTACGAATGGATACTGGGCTGTAAACCATCCGACCGTACGTGAAATATCGATGCCCTTCACGATCTCTTCCCTGCCATGTCCCTCCAGATTGACGAGTACACGCTCTATCCCCGCCCACTCTTTTACCGCCAACCCCAACGCCGTAAGCAACAGATCGTTCACTTCCGTGTTATAAGCTTGGTGGCTCTGCTTCAGCAGCTTTTCTGTGTAGGCTTCATCAAGCTCGATGGTGACATCTGTTGTATCTTGCATGAGCGGTGCCCCGATCGTTTCCGCCTTTGCCAGAGGAGAGAATGGGATTTCCTCTACCTGCTTCCAATATCCGATTTCCTGTTGAATTTCGCTTCCCTGCGCATATTTTTGCAATTCTTCTGACCATGTTTGAAAAGAATCGGTTTTCATAGGCAAAGCAGGCTCTTCTCTTTGCAGTAAGGAGTCATACACGGTATGGAAATCTTCCAGAAGAATCCGCCAAGAGACACCATCGACAACGAGATGATGAATCACGATTAACAGGTGATCTCCATCTTCTGTTCGGAAAAGACCGAGATTTATCAACGCAGTATCCGTCAAATGGATCCCTTCCTGTATTAGCTGAGCAGCTTGCTCCATCTCCTCTACGTTTTGCGCCGAAAACTCCTTGATCATAATAGGAACCAGGCACTCGTCCGGTTTCCGATGTTCCTGGACAATGTCTGACTCATTCATTTGGAATTTCATTCGCAAAGCATCATGATGCTCAATCAGCTTCGCAAATGCTTGTTGAACCAGTTCTGGATCGAAGCCAGCTTCTCTGTACAGCATGACAGATTGATTGTAATGATGAGGGTTCTGATGGTTTTGTTCAAAGAAGTTCATCTGGATCGGTGTCAACGCTACTGCTCCCATTACAGGCCCTTGCTCAATTTGTCTGGTCAGCGGCTGGAGATATCTGGCTGCACTGCGAATACGCGGGTTTTGGAACAAGTCTTTCAATCGGAGCTCATACCCATGACTTCTCAATCTCGCTATCATCTGAAGAGCTTTAATGGAGTCTCCCCCAAGCTCAAAGAAGTTGTGGGTCACACTTACTTGCGCGAGCCCCAGCACATCCTTCCAGATGGTGACCATGATTTGTTCCTGTTCATCGGACGGCTCGACGATGTGTTCCTCTACCAAGAGAGAGCGATCAGGAAGAGGGAGTTTTTTCCGATCCACTTTTCCAACAGCGGTAATCGGCATAGCGTCTAGTCGAACGAAGAAAGACGGGATCATGTAATCGGGCAAATCTTTAGCGAGCAGGTCTCTCCACTCGTCAGCCTCAAGCTCATGCTCTGTCACAATATACGCGCATAAGTACTTGCTTCCATTTTCTTCTTCTCTGGCGATCACGATTGCTTCTTTTACCTGTTCCAGCGAAAGCAGCTTGCTTTCAATTTCCCCTGGCTCGATTCGATATCCCCTGATTTTGATTTGGAAATCCTTCCTGCCCAGGAAGTGGATGTTCCCGTCCGGTAAATAGACAGCCAAATCCCCTGTCTTATACATTTTTTCGTAGCCCGGTTCCGCATATGGATTATCGACAAAGCTCTGTCTCGTTAGCTGCTCGTTATGCAAATAACCTAATCCAAGCGGCATGCCTGAGATGTAGATTTCTCCTGGGACACCTATCGGCACTCGTTTTCCGTACGCATCGAGTAGAAGGATTTTCGTGTTGTATATCGGTTTACCAATTGGGATGCGATCTTCTTCTCCCGTAATTTGATAGGCAATGCATCCGATACTTGCTTCTGTCGGACCATACAAATTCGTCGGCGATACATACTGGAATATTTTCAGGAATTTGGAAACTGCGGACGGAACAATTTCCTCGCCGCCAATAATGATCTTCTTAAGCGATTGTAATTTGCCCTGCAGTTCGAGATTTTCCGCTAACTGATTAACGATCACATTAAAAACAGATGGGACGAAATCAGTTAAGGTAATTTGTTCGTGTTCAATGATTCCAGCCATGTAATCAGCCGATACAGTCATCCCCGTAGTAGGCAAGACCGTTTTTCCGCCATTGGTCAGCGGCCAGAAGAATTGCCAAATGGCACTGTCATATACATGGTTGGTGGTCTGAAGGACAGATTGCGCTGCGTCTTGTCCAAAGTAATCATCCATCCAGAGAAAACGGTTGACGATCCCTCTATGCGGTACGACGACTCCTTTTGGTTTGCCTGTTGAGCCGGAAGTAAAAATGACATAGATGGGGTCTTCCAGCGATACCGACCGATTAGGATTTTCGGCTTCCGTTGTCAGGTTCCCCAGATCAATCGCGACCATTTTGGCTCCCAGATCCGTTTCCGTAAAGGAATGGTCAGATTCAACGAATACAAACTCGCTACCCAGCTCGGCAATGACAGACTGGAGTCGATCGACAGGCCACTGAATGTCCAGTGGTGAAAAGGCTGCTCCCGTCTTCATTACACCCAATAACGATACGACCAATTCCAGACTTCTTTCCATAAGCACAGGTACATACTTGCCTTTTCCTACACCGCGCTTCAAAAGATCGGATGCGACTGCGTTGGCTTTCTCGTTCAGTTGTTGGTAAGTGATTGTCGAGCCTTGATAGGAAACGGCAATTCGATTTGGATAAAGTCTGGCTGATTCCTCGATAGCAACATGGATCGGTTGTACCGCCGAATACTCTCGCCTTGTATCATTACTGAGCTTCTCCAAAAACTGCATTTCTTCCGGAGACATGAGGTCAATCTCACCCACAAGAATATCCATGTTCGCCGTCACCTGACGCAGTACGTTGGTAAAATGGTTGATAAATCGCTCCATCGTTTCAGGCGTAAATAGACTGGTGCTATATTCGCACTCCACAAAAAATCTATCATTTCTCGTCTCGACATTCATGACGATGTCTAACTTGGATATTTTCGTTTGGAATGGATAAAGGCTGACGTCAACCCCGTTCCAGTCAAAGGCCGTATCTGCCACATTGTCATAGGAGAACATGGTGTCAAACAACGGATTCCTGCTTGGGTCGCGTCGAACCTGAAGCTTTTCTACCAAGTCTTCCAATGGATAATCCTGATGTTCAAACGCCAATAGTGACTTCTCACTTAGCTCTCGGACAAACTCGCGGAACGTCTTGCTGCCTGCTGGATAGTTTCGCAGGGCAAGCGTATTTACAAACATTCCCACTACATTTTGAACATCGGTGTGGTTTCGTCCTGCCACTGGGGTCCCTACGACAATATCCTCTTGTCCGGTATATTTGGACAGCAAAACGTTGTACGCCGCCAATAGAATCGAAAAGACCGTTACGTTTGCTTCCTTCGCCAAGGCGTGCAATCTGCGGGATACATCCGCCTCAATCTCACTTTCGACCGTTCCCCCTTCAAAACTCTGAAACTGGGGTCGCTGATAGTCAGTAGGCAGATTCATAACAGGTAATTCCCCGCTGAATTCATCTATCCAGAACTTCTCCTGCTTATGCGACTGCTCCGTCGTCTTGATCTGTTTCAACCAAGCCGAATAATCCTTGTACTGAACGGTGAGTGGTTCTGGATTTTGCCCGTTATACAGTTGATTCAACTCGTCAATCACAATGCTCACAGATGTTCCATCTGCAATGATGTGGTGCATGTCAATCAGGAGTAAATGCTTGTCCTCCATCAGTTTTACCAACTTGACGCGCAATAATGGTGCCTGGCTCAATTGGAATGGCTGGATGAACGTCCGAATGAGATTTTCTATTTGCTCAGGGCTGTCCTCTGCGCGAGCATGATCGATGGCAAAACGGACAGAGTCATGGACAAATTGTTTAGGCTCACCATTTACGTAGTCGAAGGACGTACGGAACGCCTCATGTCTTTGGATGAGAGACTGGAATGCGTTTTCCAGCGCCACAGAATTCAACTGCCCGGTAAGAACCAGAGCGCCTGCCATATTATAGGCCACACTCGTTTCATCAAGTGATTGAACGGTGAAAATCCTTTTTTGTGAAGGAGAAAGCTCATAATGCTCTTGTTTTCCAACCGCCTGTATCAACGGCATTTCTGCTTGAGTCGCTTCGGAAATGACGTGGGCAAAGCTCCTGACGGTAGGATTTTGGAAAACGGCGCGCAGCGGAATTTCTACCTGCCACTCCTTGTTCACTTTGGCAAGAAGAATGGCAGCATGCAGGGAATGTCCACCGATTTCAAAGAATCGATCCAGAACGCCGACTCGTTCGAGCCCCAAAACCTCTTGCCATATTCCTGCAAGTTTTCTTTCATTTTCTGTCGCAGGCGCTACGTATTCCTCGGATACCAGCTTAGATAGATCGGGTTCAGGCAACGCATTACGATCGATTTTGCCGTTTGGCGTCACAGGCAACTCTGCCAATTGGATGATAAAGGTCGGAACCATGAACTCAGGCAGGGAATCGGCTAAAAACCCCTTGATTTCGGATGGACTTACTCCCTCATCTGTTGTGTAATAAGCGCACAACACAACGGATTCATCTCCCTTTGTCTTCGGGAGCACAATGGCATTGCGAACCTTTTCATGACGTAACAGCTGATTTTCGACTTCGCCCAGCTCCACACGGTATCCACGAATCTTCAATTGGTAGTCCGAACGACCGACAAACTCCATATTTCCATCTGCCATCCAGCGCACAATATCGCCGGTCCTATACATGGTCTCACCAGGACGGAAAGGATTTGGGATGAAGCGCTCACGGGTTAATTCCTCTCGGTTCAGATACCCCCGCGCAACACCTGCTCCCCCGATATATAGTTCACCGTACACGCCTACCGGCTGTGGCCGCAATTGGGAATCCAGCACATAAAAATCTGTGTTTTGCAGCGGTTTTCCGATCGGAACATTTCCGGTTGTCATCTCGGTATCGCCAGCCATTTCGAAATAGCTGGAATCAATAGCAGCCTCCGTGACCCCATAGCTATTGATGATTTTGATCTGCCCGAAACGCTCAGCCAAGCGGACAAACGCTTCGCTTTGGCATGTATCTGAACCAAGAATCAGCAGTTTCAGATGATCGAGCGGCAATCCATTTTGATAAATGTACTCCATAAAAGGAAGAACAAGAGCAGGTGTCGATTCAAACAAGGAAATTTCGTACCGGGTCAACCATTGATAAAGAGCCGGAAGATCAATCCTTACATCACTTGGACAAATCACCAAATGTCCACCATGTAAAAGAGCCCTGCACAAATCCCCTGCAAACACGTCAAATGAGAAACTCGCCATCTGCAAAAGATTCACATTCATCTGTTCAAGTTCGTACTCGTACCGCCATGTATTGGCTACACTCACCAGGTTGCTATGCTCGATCATGACCCCTTTGGGTTTGCCAGTAGTGCCGGATGTATAAATGATATACGCGAGATCGCTCGGTCCAGAGATGGCGTCGAGATTGGACGAATCCCCCCTGTAACTGGCCTCATCGTCCAGATCGATAACGGCGCCGCTGAAGTCTACTCCGCTCTGGCCATTTTGATTGACCAGCATGACCTTTGCCTGACTGTCTTCCAGCATGAACGAAATGCGGTCCTTCGGATACTGAGGATCAATCGGAACATAGGCTCCACCCGCCTTCATGACTGCCAGAACGGCAACGACCATGTTAATCGAGCGTTCTGCCAAAATCGCAACGGAGCTGTTTGGTTGTACACCCTGATCACGCAGCGTCCGGGCCAGACGATTTGCTTTTGCATTGAGTTCCTGATAGCTGATCAGCTCTTCCCCGTAAGAGACAGCAGCTTGCTCTGCATGGCGTATTGCTTCTGCCTCGAACCATTCATAGAACGTTGGATAGAGAGGAGCGGGGATTTGCTTTCTCGCTTGATTAAAATCGGTAACTACCTGCTTGACATCTTCGCTGGACAAGTACTCCAAATCAGCTAGGCAGCTCTCATTAGACTGCACAATGGAGTGAAGAATCTTGGCAAAGTGATTAGCCATTCGCTCAACCGTATCGCGTTTAAACAGATGAGTGCTGTAATCAAATTGGCAAGTGAGCATTGTCCCATCATCATGGACATCAAGACTGAGATCAAAGAGGGACACGCCCTTTGGATATTCATACGTCGTGACTTTGAAATCATCTGAGGCCACGTCGTCAAAGGATTCGTAATGGTAGTCAAACATGGTATCAAAAAGAGGATTGCGGCTTAAATCTTTGTTTAGTTGCAGAGAATCAACCAGCTTTTCAAATGGGTATTCCTGATTTTCAAAGGCAAGAATGGCTTGATTTTTCACTTCTTTCAGGAAGTCCTTGAAGGTCTTGCTTCCTGTTGGATAGTTACGGATCGCCAACGTATTTACAAACATGCCGATCATTCGTTCCAAATCAGGGTGTTGTCTTCCCGCCACAGCAGAACCGACAATCAGCTCCTCCTGCCCGGTGTATCGATAAAGCAGTACATTGTAAGCAGCCAGCAATACCATATACAGCGTCGTGTCAGTTTCCCTGGCCAATTGGAGTAACTGCTTCCTGACTTCCTCACTGATTCCCATCGTCAAGCGGTCACCTTCAAAGGATTGAACCGGCGGTCTTTGGTAATCAACGGGAAGCTTCAGAACTGGGAGCTCTCCTTGGCTAAATTGCTTCAGCCAGTACTCCTTTTGAGCCAAGAGCTGTTCTGACTGCTCCCTCTCTTGCTCCCATGCCACGAAATCTTTATACGTCACGCTGAGCTCCGGCAGTGATTCTCCTCTATACGTATGGAGCAGCTCACGGATAAACAGAGAGACCGAGTAGCCGTCCGAAATAATGTGGTGCATGTCCACCGCCACAATGAACCGTTTGGCTGATACTTGGAAGATTTTCGCCCGAATAAGCGGTGCTTTACTGAGATCAAATGGCTGGATAAAAGTCCGAATAGCCTCATTTACATCCTCTTCGGCCAGCTGTTCAACCTCAATATTCAATGGCAAATCATCATGTAAAACTTGAACGACCTCATTATCTCTGATGACTAAGTTGGTCCGGAAAGAATCATGTCTTTGTATAACTTGTCGCAAAGAGTGAATTAGACGATCAAGTTCCACTTCCCCATCCAATTGTAAGTATCCGGATAAGTTATAGGCGGTTCCCCCATCCAGACCTTGGAGGATGTACATTCTTTTCTGTGCGGAAGAAGACTTATAGTATGGCTGCAACTCGCATGAACGAATGGGTGCAAAAGCTTGATGCTTTGCAGAGTCTACATATTTGGCTAATTCACGTATCGTCTGCGATTGAAAAATTTGATGCAAAGGAATTTGCACGTGGCATTCCTTGTAGATTCTGCTGAGCATGACAGTCGCTTGTAAGGAGTTCCCGCCTTGTTCAAAAAAATTATCATCCAGATACATCGGGGAGCTTCCCAAGATTTCCTGCCAAATGACTCTGATAGTCTCTTCGGTCGCCGTTCCAGCCGGCTCTACTTCTCTGTCGCTCGTATTTCTTTGGCCTGCAAGCCGATCGGATGAATGGATAATGTGGATGTCTCCATTTCCTAGGGGAACAGCAGATTTCGTAGTTCGCTGCCAATGAGACGGATCTGCATGCTCGAATCCCCCATTAGCCAGATACACCAGTCCGACCGCACCCACAGGAGCCAATTGCTCATACTGATCCAGGACATAGAGGGAAGCTCGTCCTACCTGATCATCTGGCATATCCTGCAAAAGCTCTGTCCAATCCGCTGCATATTTGCCCAGGTTGCCGCTGGATTCGCGTTTCATTTTTTCCATCTCGTCGGGCTGTAAAAGTGATAGTGCACAAATTTTTTCCTGGTCGTCTTCGGCAATGCGATGCAAAAGATTGGCAAAGTAGACGCTCCACTGGCGAAGAATCTCCGTGGTCACTACTCCGCTTCGTGCATCCACATCAACGACCAGCTCTCCACCCACTTCTGTCACGTTTACAAAAAGATCGTACTTGCTGTAAATGATCCGATTGGGCAACAGCGTAGCCTTCATTTGAGCAAAGGTCAGGTTGTGAAGCGGTCGATCCATATTGAACAACACAGAAAGCTCCGGCAAGTTTTGAGGCGGCAAATTCTCAGCTAATGCTGCAAAGGAGTAGGCTTGATGCTTTTCCATCTCCGCTACCGCCTGTTTCACTCGGGATAAATAATCCGCTGCCGTATCATTGCCGTCAATTTCCGTGCAAATCGGCAAAAGATTAACGCAGTTTCCGATCAAGGACATTTTGCCGATATGGGATTGACCCGCAGTAGGAATCGCAACCACCATTTTTTTATTTCCAAGAATACGATGCAGGAAGAGGTTAAAGGAAGCCAGTAAGGTAATAAACAGACTGTTCTTGTTTTGAATGCTTCTTTTTCTTGCCTTCCTTGTGATGCTGCTGTCGATCTTGAAAGTGATTCTCTCGCCTGTAAAAGATGGTTTTCCCGTTTCTCGTTGCTCCAAAGGAAAAACGAGCTTGGGAATTGGATCTGCGAATTTTTCGTTCCAGTACGCGAGCGCTTCCTTAAACGCTGGTTTCTGCATCTGATCTTCTTGCCAGTTTCGGTAAGCAGAAAACGGTGTAGAAGGCTCTAGCGATATTGGTCGTTTTTGCGTAAGAGCCGAGTAGATATCATCCAGCTCTTTGATAAAAACAGCCATGGACCATCCATCTGCAATCATGTGATGAAAGGTGTAGGAGGTTAGGAATTTGGCGGCAGCCAGCTTGATGACACTTACCCGAAACAGTGGGTCCTCGGAAGACAGCTCAAATGGCGTGCCTGTTTGTTCCTCCAAAAGCTGATTCTTTTTTTCTTCCTGCTCCTCAGATGTAAGATGGCTCAAATCCACGAATCGAACACGTATGTCCCTCTTGGGTAGTACCACCTGATACTCTCCGTTGGAATCAATGATGGTTCGCAACGCTTCATGGCGATCCACCATGGCTTGGACTGCCTGCTCAAACACTGGGATATCTAGCTCACCCTCAACCTGAAGTGTGGCGGTCTCGTTAAAAGCGGCGGATGCTTCCACGCGATATTTGACTGCAAACCACATTTGTTTCTGTTCCGGACTAAGGGGAAGCCTCAGTTCTTCCCCCACCCTTTCCACAAGCGTTGCCTCAGGCTTTTGCCCATCCCGTTTCGTATAGTTTGTCATTTCGACGACTTGATTTTGTTTGCGTCCTCCACTCGGAGAAGTGGGGGGTGGCTCCGGCAAAAAGCCTCCTCGACGCAGATCATCAATACTTTCCTTCACCGCTTGGATCAGTCTCTCGATATCCTCATCAGAATGAGCAGTGGAAAGGAAGCAATTTCTGCCCTCCCATATATAAATTCCCTTGCTGATCAGATGATAGAAGAACAATTCTATATCGGTAAACGATACGAAGCGGAACAAGGAACCGCAATTAATCATCTGGATTGGAATCTGCTCGTTCTTAAAATATGCGTTAAGCGTTTCTACCAAGTAGAGGGTCTTTTGCGTTAACGCTTCCTGAAGCTTCGGCCCCTGCCCCTTCAAATATTCCAGCGTAGCGATCGCAGCATGCATCGTTAGTGGATGCGTGCAAAACGTTCCGCCCACAAACGTCTTTTTCTCCGCATTTACCGGGTAAGATTGATCTCCAAAATTCCAAATCCCCCCATCTACTGCATCCATGAACGCAGCTTTCCCGGCTACAACACCAATCGGCATGCCGCCACCCGGAACTTTCCCATACGTAACGAGGTCTGCTTCTATTCCGTACCATGCCTGTGCGCCACCAAGATGTATGCGGAATCCCGTAATGATCTCGTCAAAAATGAGAGCAATCCCTGATTGGCTAGTAATCTCTCTGACTTCCTTCAAGAATTCTACCGGCTGCAGATCAGGACGGCGGCTTTGAACAGGCTCGACCAACACTGCGGCCAGTTCATGTGCATGTTTTTTGATCAGCTCGATTGATTTTGGATGGTTGTAGTTTAGGACCAGGACGTCATCCACTGTATGCTGGGTAATACCTGGTGCCATCGGTATGGCCTTCCCGTCCTGGGACTCGGGATCAGCAACAGTCAGAATGCCGTCAAATGTACCGTGATAGGAACCGGAGAATAATGCGATTTTCGAACGGCCTGTAACCGCTCTGGCCAGGCGCAGTGCCACCATTACTGCCTCTGTCCCCGAATTGTAGAAGGCGACTCGCTCCACTCCGGTTAGCTCGCTGATTAATTCCGCTACTCTTCCGGCTACATCTGACATAGGACCGAGCGGAGGCAGATCAGATTGAATCTGCTCCTCCAGCTTTTTCATGATAAATGCGGGATTATGACCGAGCAGGTTTACACCGAAACCCATCGTCAGATCGACATATTCATTCCCATCCAGATCCCACATTTTAGAACCAGCTGATGCTTGCGTAATGATCGGGTAAACCATTTCCTTCCAATAGGAACGGAATCCAGACACATTGCGATTGTTGGCATGAACAAATCGGTGCTCTTGCGTATACTTCTTGGATTGCTTTGTCTTTTCCGTATAGCTTTGAATAAATGCATTCAGATACTCTCTTTGTTTCGGTGTAAAATTGCCTCGTTCACCAATCATCAGTGGTTGATACGGTATAAATGGCTTCTGGCGTTCCTCTTCATTCACCTTGACCTTGACTGGTGGTTTTGCCTCAGTTTTTTTGATCTCAGGAACAACAGGTACCGATTCGACGTGTTGTTTTGGTACATAGCTTTGTTCCTGATTCAATAGCTCCAATTGCTTTTGTAACAACGTAGCCATTTGGTTTTGGTGTTCAGACAAGAGCGAAATCTGCTTTTCGATAATGGTTTCAACTGCCCCGTTGTTTATCTGGGCTGGCATTTTCGTAGTTTGTTCTCTCGGCACTGATTGTTGAATGCTCTGAACCTCATTTTGTTCCACAACTTCGTTTGCTTTTGGTTGCTCGATTGCCATCCATTCCATTTGTTTGGCAGAAGCCACAGCCGGGCTGCTGGATAGCTCCTGAGCGATGTGCGCTGCTAGCATATCAACGCTGGTAATGGTTTCAAACAGCTCTTGAGCCGGAATAACCACTCCAAACTTTTCCTGAATTTCACGATTAATTTGTACAAGCATAATAGAATCCAAGCCTAGCTCCAGAAAATGAAGGGAAGGATCAATCTCTTCTACAGCAAAACCTGAAGCATGATGAACCAACTCTATCAGAACTTTTGCGATTGGCGCAGTTCCTATCTCTGACACAGTAGCACCTCTGTTTCCGCTTATAGTATTCATCTGTTCTGGAATGATACTACTCACATCATCTGTAATCCAGGAGCGATGCTGATCGAAAGGATAGACCGGCAATGGCATTCTTCTTCTCTTTTTGCCATCTCTGTAGAACTCATCCCAGTCAACCATAGCTCCCTGTACATACAAATCGCATAATGTCGTTGCATACGAATACTTCATTTCTGTACTCGCCACGCGGTACTTGTCCTGTACATCCCGAGCGGATTGACTCAATAGATGAACGGTTTCTTCTGGAATCCGCTTTTTACCAGGTGAGTAGACAAAAACATCACGATCATTTTCAAGCCGGACCGCCAATCGGTCGAGCTTTTGTTCAAAATCGCTGCGGCTATGCAAAATAAGCGCAATCCGATAGGGAAGCGTTTCTCTCCCGGTGTTTGCCGTATAGCACAAATCAGACAAAGAAAGCGGTCCACTGGAAGAAAGAAACTCACGATACTTTTGAATCAGACGTTGAAGGGCTGACTCGGATTTGGCCGACAAGGTAAACACTTGCACCTCGTCTGAGACGGTCATCTCCGTTTCATTAGCTGGCACATACTCTTCCAAGATAACGTGGCTATTGGTGCCGCTAAACCCAAACGAGCTAACCCCGCATCTCCTTGGATGTCCATCTGTTTCCCATTTTTCCAATCTGTTTTGCACATAGACTGGGGACTTTTCAAATGCGAAATTCCGATTGGGCTTCTGGAAATGGACGAGGGCCGGCAGCTCTTTATGTTTTAACTGCAAAGCAGCCTTAATCAAGCCAGCGATTCCCGCTGCTTCATATAAATGTCCAATATTCGCTTTGACAGTGCCGATTCCACAAAACTGTTTCTTCTGTGTATATTGTCGGAATGCTCTCTGAATTCCATCCAGCTCAACAGGGTCCCCCAGCTTCGTACCCGTTCCATGAGCCTCTATATAGCTAATCGTTTCAGGGTCGACTTGCGCATCCTCCCAAGCGTCTACAATTAATTCTGCCTGGGCCTGTGAGTTCGGTGCGGTAATCCCGACTGTAACACCGTCCTGATTAACAGCGCTTCCCTTAATCACGGCATAGATGTGATCCCCGTCCTCGATGGCTTTTTCCAAAGGTTTTAACAGAACAGAAGCTACGCCTTCACCCCAACCCGTTCCATCAGATTGATCGTCAAACGCCCTTGAACGGTTGTCAGAGGATTCCATTCCAATTCCAGCCTTTTGCGCCAGCAGGATGGTTTTGACTCCCCCTGCCAATGCCATCTCACAATCACCGTTTTGGATAGCCTTGCACGCCATATGAACCGCAACCAAGGAAGAAGAGCAAGCTGTATCAACGGTGACTGCAGGGCCGCGCAGATCAAGCAGGTGTGAAATGCGGCTTGCAATAATGGAAGGAAGGTTGCCTACTACATAAGAGGGCAAATCCTTGGGACTTACGACAGACAAAAGGCGTTCGTAATCGTATCCCAACTTGGAGAAGCCGACATACACCCCTACTTTTTCCCCTGAAAGCTTGTGCCCGCCATAGCCTGCATCCTCTAGCGTATTCCAAGCATTCTGGAGGAACAGCCTTTGGTTGGGATCCATTAGCTTCGCTTCTTTCGGGGTGATCGAGAAGAACGAATAGTCAAACTTGTCAATCTCCTCTAAATAACCACCCTCTACAAGGTTAGGATTACCCTGCTCGCCTCTTACCAGCGAAACATATTGTTCTGCGTCCTTTCGTCTCTGACCATGAAGCTCGTGAATGCAATCCTTTCCCCCCCGGATGTTTTGCCAAAATTGATCCACGTCCTCAGCCTGCGGGAACCGACAGGAAATCCCGATAATTGCGATATCCTTTTGTTTCTGTTGGCTCGTATCTGTCTCTTTTATGGGCTCAGTCGCCTGATCGTCGTGGAAGAGACTGCGAGCAAGCTTGGAGATTGTCGGATAGGCAAACAAATCTGTTACCGCCAACGTGATCCCCATCTCCTCTTCTATCCGCCCCGCGAACTGGGTCAACTGCATAGAGGACGCGCCTACATCAAAATAACTGTCGTTTGGTCCCAATCTGTCTGATTGAAGCACCTCGCGACAAATGGCAAGCATTTGTTTTTCTATTTCTTCACGCAAGTGGGGTGATTTATCGGTTCTTTCCTCTTCTACCTGTTCGTTAATTCGGCGTTGCATTTCCTCGGAAACATCGCGAAATGCTCCAGACTGATACTCCCTAGCCACTCTATAACGTTCAACTTTTCCACTCGTTGTTTTGGGGATGCGCTGAATCGGCAAGACCTCGCTTATTCTCCATCCAGTTCGCTCGTTCAAATGTGTTTTCACTTTCTTGGAAAGCTCAATGAACTCGTCTACACTTTTCCGGTGAAGGATAAACACAAGAATGTCTTCTTCTTTGCTTTCCTCGTTGAATACTCCGCAAGCAACGACCTTCCCAAGCTCGACTCCTTCGACTTCTTCAGCAATCCGCTCAATATCATGCGGATAAACGTTTTGACCATTCACGAAAATAATGTCTTTCGCACGCCCCGTAATGACAAGGCGTTCCTTTCGCATAAAACCCAGATCCCCTGTTCTGAGCCATCCATCAGCCGTCATTACATTTGCGGTGGCAGCAGGGTTGTTGTAGTATCCAGCGGTTACATTCTTCCCTCTAATCTGGATATGGCCAACCGTATCGCTTGGCAGCTCGTGATCCTCGTCATCACATATTCTTACCTCGCAAAAATCGATGGGGTAACCGACTTCTACCAGTGTGAGAGCCTCTGGATTTGTATGATCTGTCATCTTGATTGGCTTCCCTATCTGGATAAACCTACGATCTAGAGAAAGCGTTGTAAAAAGCTGATTCTGATCAGGCATCGATACTCCCACAGAGGCTTCAGCCAATCCGTAGCACGGGAGCATGCTCGTTCTCTTCAATCCATAAGGGCTCATCTGATCCAAAAAATGATGGATTAATTCTGAAGCAATGGGTTCTGCTCCATTTAAAATCGTGCGAAGCGTAGACAAATCCCACTCTTCTGCCACTTCCGGTTTAAACCTGGACAACACATATTTATACCCAAAGTTCGGAGAAGAAGAAATGGTCGCCTTGTGCTCGCTTACTTTCTTCAGCCATAGCGTAGGCCGCCTGATAAATAGTGAGGTATGAATAAAATAATGCTGAACTCCTGCATACAACGGAGATAAATGGAACGCGATCATCCCCATGTCATGAGTTAAGGGCATCCAGCTTAGAAATGAGTCAGACTCAGTCGTTCCAAGTCTGTTATTAATCGCAAGCACATTATGGACAAGGTTTTCATGGGTCAGGGTAACCCCTTTTGGATCTCCTGTAGACCCAGATGAAAATTGAATAAAGGCCACTTGATCTGCAGTAGGATAATAGATTGTGCCCTTCTCTTCTTTTTTCCCGGTCTCATTAAGCAGGAAGGACTTCGACTTTAATGATTCCATTTCTGTTACGTAGTTGTGCTTGCTAAAGAAATCCTCCAGTCGTTTCCAGACGCTGTCCGTCGTAATGAGATACGGATTGATTAATGTCTTCCAAACCTTTAACAGCTTAAGACGATGCTCTTCGTTATCCCCTACAGAGATCGGAACAGCAATCATTCCACCGAGTAAGCATCCCCAAAAAAGGCAGACAAATGTTCGGAGATTACTATCCTCAATTTGAAAGACAACCTCATCTCCAGGCTTGATTCCATTATTTTGAAGGACAAATAAATAGCCGAGGGCTTCTTCATACAATTCTTTATAGGAAACAAACACCTCATTCTGGTCTCCCAAAATGAAGGTAACGCCTTTATGGTCCTCGTTTTTCCGCAATTCCAGCGCTTCTACTAATGTCTGAACTAAATGCAAAGCGTTGTTCCTCCCTTGTCCCGTGTTTGATAGTTTCTAGCTTGTCTGGTGAGCATAACCACTCAAAATGCTCCCTCTTGCATTTGTAAAACCGAATACATAGAGCTTCTGCCCACGTGATACAAGAGAAGTGATTATCCCCAAGCTGGACTCGTTGCATGAATCGCCTGTCTCCCCACTATATTTTTCCGGGTAACGCAAGCTGGTACTGAGAAAATAGCTTTTCATTCTGAATATTAGGAACCTTTAACCAAAGACGATAGCGCCACTTACCCGGAAGAAAAAACGACCAAGCACACATCTTTACTTATATTCCCTTTAATTGATTTTTTTTGAAGTGCCAAACAGTAAGAAACCAGCGACAAAATGAGTCTTAAAAATAGCTAGTTCTTTTGTCTTTTCTAGCAGTGGAATAAGGGCGACGATTAGAGTAACAGTCACATTACAGCGAGTATGGCAGGGGAAATTGGTCATTGATTAGCAAATATTCACGTGGGCTAATATGATAGTAAAGAATAAAAATATGAGCGAGTTGGGAATATTTTACTATCCCAAATATTAGAAGACAAGCCTTTAATTATTAATTTTTGCAATTTATTTAAATAAATTTCATTACAATATTACTCTTAACTTATCTTGACTCCTATCAAAAAGGCTTTCACCCGCTCTTTGTAAAGAGAGGTGAAAGCCTTTCGTTCTAGTTCTATTACTCTACCGAGTAAACCTTTCGGCTGGGCAGCTCCAAGCAATGCAGACGGCCGCCGTATACTGCACCTCCGTCAATGCCAATGATTTTATTTTCTCCGTAAAACACATCATGTTTACCGTGCAAATAACTGGTCGGCGTGTGACCAAAAACAACGGTCTTTTCCCCCTGGTAGCCTTTATGGAACTCATCACGTATCCACATCAGCAGGTACGGGTCAGTCTCCGCGACCGGAGTCTCGGGATGTACACCCCCGTGAACAAAAATATAATCATCGGTTTCATAATAGCAGTCCAAGCCAGCCAAAAATTCCAGATGCTCTTTTATTGACGAGGTGATTTCCAAGGCCTCCGGTGCGCCAGACTCCGTATCGGCTGCGGCATGACCATAACTCGCCAACGTCTTTTGTGCGCCGTTTCGGAACCATCGTTCGATAAAGACAGAATCTTGCTCGAATGATTTAACCATCATATGATCATGGTTGCCCATCAACACGATTGCCCCTTCTTCATGGAGCTGTTTAACCTTGTCGACGACCCCCTTCGACTCTGGCCCACGGTCTATATAATCACCTAGCAGGATCAATTGATCGTTTTGTGGATCGTACTGAATTTTCTCCATCAACGATTCCAGTTTCTCCAATTCCCCATGAATATCGCTGATTGCCAACAATCTTTTCATCCTACACCCTTCTTTCGCTCGTCTGCGGCTTCTCTTTCGTTACCGACATGTCTCTCTATTGTACGCCCCCTTTCACCTGATTACCAGCATGTCTGTCCCTCGAAAGCTTGCAAACGTGAAAAAGCCCAGGCCCAAAAATCCTATCAGGCCAAGGCTTTTCCATATGTTCATGCTTATTTACTCGGCATCTCATTCCAGAACGTAATCTCTTCCACATCCAGGCGAGTCGTCGGATGACCAGGCTCTGCCGCTTTGCCGACTGCAATCAACATGACCGTTTCATATTGATCTGGGATTTGGAAAGCTTCCTTGAATTTCTCGCTGTTATAGCCTCCCATTGGTACTGTGTCATACCCTCTTGCCTTGGCAACGAGCATCAATTGCATCGAGACGAGACCTCCGTCTACCAAAGCAATTTCCTTGATGATTGCTCGATCCCGATTCTCATAACGCTTGTTGATGTTGTCGATGAGTGTAGCTTTTACTTCCTCTGTCATGTAGCCTGCTTCTACCGCTTTTTTGTAAATGTTCCCGGCTTGTTTGTAGCCCTCATAATCAGCCAGGACTGCAATAATCGCCGCAGCCTCTACCACCTGCTTTTGGTTGAATGCGATGGGGAGAAGCTTCTCTTTCAATGGCTGTTCATCGATAATCAAAAACCGCCATGGCTGGAGGTTGGAGCTGGAAGGTGCCAAGGTTGCTTCCTTTAGCATTTCCTTGATTTCATCCCGCGAGATTTTTGCTGTTGGATCGTAATGACGTACGGAACGACGCTCCCGAATGACGTCCATAAAAGCCTTTTGATCGATAACTTTTTCCATGATTCCATCCTCCAGTAGTAAGTATACGAATTTAGTAAGTTACTAACTTTATTACACAACAACTCGTGTTCAAAATGTACCACATATTCCAATTCGCTGGCAATCTTTTTGTATGCAAAAAAACGCTTTGGCTAAGCGGCTCACATCCTGTCATGAATGCAAGCGCGTCACCAAAGCGTTTTTTGTTAAACCGGAGAAAAAGCGGATAGCACGGCTGGCTGTCTCACGGTGTCTCCATTCGGGAGCTCGACAACGAGATAGCCACTTCCTTCGTCCTCAGCTGCTTCCCAACTCAAAGAAAAAGCTTTGCGGCTAAATGCTTCCTCTTCGTCCAGACAACCAAGCATCGTCTTCAGTGTGTCTGATGTGATCGGCACGGGCACACTTGCTCCTTGCTCTTGTGGAAGAGAGAGCAGTTTTGGCGCATCTTCGAAATATTGCACAGTATCGAGGAGCAGAGAAACCTGCTGCCAGCTTAGCGGTGAAACAAAGGCTTCAAACGCCATTTATTCATCATTCCTTTTATTCACGATGATCTCCATTGAACAGGTTAGCCTGGACATTCGGCGTTTTCTGTTGTCCTGCTGGGCCAGCTCCGTCTCCTGAGCCTTTTGCAGTCGCTTCGTCCTTTGGTTCATCTGTCGGCAAAACGGTTTCAAAAGCCACTGCTTTTACCCCACCCTCAACAAGTTGTCGGCCGATGCCACCTTGCTCGTTGACGATCACTTGCTCTGTCTCAACAAGGGTCCATTCATTCTGGGACGTCCAGGCATAAACCGTTTCCTCGATGAACATCGCTACAAGCTCATGCGGATTGTTTTTTCGTTTGCGAATCAACTGTACGCCTTTGCCTGCGCGAGCCTGGAGTGGGATCGCAGCAATAGCTGTGCGTTTTACTACCCCTTCAGCGGTCAACAAGCTAAAGGCACGAGAATCGACTTCTTCAATCGGAAGCATCGTGATGACGTCGTCGCCAGGAGCAAGTGCGATTGCTTTTACCCCGCTCGACGCTCTACCAGTAGCGCTGACTTCACTGCGCTGGAATCGAATGCCCATGCCATCTTTCGTCGCACCGAGTATCGCCCCAGCTTCGTCCGCCACAAATACATTCACAAACTCGTCATCGTCGCCTTTTAGCTTTGCAGCTACCAACGCACTGGAACGATTCGTTTCGTATTCGGACAACGCCGTCTTTTTCATCAAACCATTTTTACTTACATGGTATACATACAGCGGTTGTTTGAAGTTTTCTACGATCGTAAAGCCAACGATCCGCTGATTCTTCTCCAACGGGATGATGTTGACGAGGGCCGAACCGATATCCTTCCACTTATCGTCCGGGAAGGCGTTAACCAGTGTGGCGAAGTATTTACCGTCCTGCGTAAAGAATAGAGCTGTGTGAGACGTATTCGTCTCCATGAAATAACGGACACGGTCTCCTTCTTTTACCCCACATGTCTCCAGCGTTCCCCCCACTGATTTGAAGGAGCGCGGGCTCGTCCGCTTGATATATCCTTCGTTTGTGAGGGTAACAATGCAATCTTCGGCATTGATTTGCATCGCGATATCGATTTTGATTTCCTCGATCTCGCCCTGGATTTCTGTCAGGCGCTCTTCTGCGTATTTTTTCTTGATCTCGTTCAGCTCGCCTGTAATGACTTGAATCAGCTTTTTCTCGCTTGCCAAAATCGATTTCAGTTCCTCGATTTCTTTTGCCAGTGTAGCCAATTCTTTTTCCAGCTTGACGATATCCAAACGTGTCAAAGAAGCGAGCTGAATGCTCAAGATCGCATCTGCTTGGTTTTCGGTGAAGCCGTATTTCTCCATGATGTTTTTCTTAGCATCTGCACGGTCTTCCGAATCCATAATCGTATCGACGATCTGACGCAAAATAGACTTGGCACGAATCAAGCCTTCCACGATATGCTCGCGGCTTTGCTTTCGATTCAGATCATATTGGCAGCGATTCGTGACGACTTCTTTTTGGTGGTCAATGTACGCCCCCAACAAAGCCTTGAGTCCCATCTGGCGGATGGTCCCCTCATGAATCACGTTCATGTTGTAATTGTAATAGATTTGCAGATCCGTATTTTTGTACAGGTAGTTGAGAATCGCCTGCTCATCCGCTTCCTTGCGAATATCCACTACGATACGGACTTTTTTCTGCTCGGCCTCTTTGCGACCGGTTTCATCACGAACCGCCAGTGCACCCTCGATTTTTCGCTCCATTACGAGCTCATCGATCTGGCCGACGAGCTTCGACTTGACCACTTCGTAAGGGATTTCGGAAATGACGATTTTTTTGATCTTGCCGCCTTTTGGCTCCTCTACATGGGTCTTCCCGCGAATGATGAATTGGCCACGGCCTGTCTCAAACGCCTTGCGAATTCCGGACACCCCTTGAACAATGCCGCCTGTCGGAAAATCTGGACCTTTGACGTGCTGCATCAACTCATCCAGCGAGATATTCGGGTTCTTCATTTGTGCAACAGCTGCATCAATGACCTCCCCCAAATTGTGCGTAGGGATGTCTGTTGCAAAACCAACCGCGATCCCGGCAGCTCCATTCACGAGAAGATTAGGAAACCGTGAAGGCAATACTGCCGGTTGTTGAGCGGAGTTGTCGTAGTTCGGGATGAATGTAACCGTATCCTTTTCAATATCACGCAAAAGCTCATTGGCCAATGCCGACAATCTGGATTCGGTATAACGCATAGCGGCTGGCGGGTCTGCGTCCAAGCTACCAAAGTTTCCATGGCCTTGAATGAGCACCTGGCGCATTTTCCACCATTGCGCCATCCGCACCATCGTTTCGTAAATCGCCGAGTCACCGTGCGGGTGATAGGTACCCATCACGTACCCGACCGTTTTCGCAGATTTACGGTATGGTTTATCGTTCGTGTTGCCTTCTTGGTACATAGCATATAAAATCCGGCGCTGTACCGGTTTTAGTCCATCGCGAGCATCTGGGATCGCACGTGAGAGAATAACCAGATTGGCGTAGTCCCCAAAGCGCTTTCCCATAATCTCCGCGAAGCTCTGATTAATAATTTGATTGGACAGCATGCTTATTCATCCTCCCCCACTTCAAAGGTGACGTGGTTCTCGATCCACTCACGCCGTGGCGGGACTTTGTCACCCATCAAAACCGTTACCAGCTTCTCACAGTGAGCGAGGTCTTCCAGTTCAACCTTAATGAGCTTGCGCGTCTCAGGGTCCATGGTTGTTTCCCAGAGCTGATCGGCGTTCATCTCACCCAAACCTTTGTAGCGCTGCACTTCAGCACCGCGTCCAGCCTTTTTCAACGCCTGTTCCAGCTCGTAATCGCTCCAACAGTAAATCGCCTCTGTTTGCTTGCCCTTACTTTGCTTTTTCACCTGATACAGAGGCGGTTGGGCAATATACAAGTGACCAGCTGCAATCATTGGGCGCATGTAGCGGAAGAAGAAGGTCAGCAGCAGCGTTTGAATATGGGAGCCGTCAACGTCCGCGTCGGACATGATGATTACTTTGTCAAATGCACAGTTTTCAATGGAAAACTCTTCGCCAATATCGGTTTCAAGCACCTCTAAGATCGTGCGGAACTCTTCATTCGCCAATACCTCGGATAGCTTTGCTTTTTCCGTGTTCAACGGCTTTCCGCGCAGGCTGAACAAGGCTTGGAACTCTGAATTACGCGCTTGTTTTGCAGAGCCACCCGCAGAATCCCCCTCGACGAGGAAGAGCTCATTGCGCTTGGAATCTCTGTATTGTGGCGGAGTGAACTTTTCCGAAATCGATTTGCGCTTTTTCGCGGTTTTGCCTTTCTTGTCGCCGCGCAGGGCTTCGCGTTGTTTGCGCAGCTCTTCGCGAATCTCAGCAGAACGCAATGCCTTGTCAATCAGCAGCTTGCCTATTTCCGGATTTTCCTCGAGGAAGAAGCCTAGCTTTTCGGAAACAATCTGTTCTACAATTGCCCGTGCTTCTTCGTTCCCCAGCTTGTCTTTTGTTTGGGACTCAAACTGGACGTCAGCCATTTGCAATGACAATACACCGAGGAAACCTTCCCGCAAATCGTTTCCAGTCAAGTTCGGGTCCTTTTCTTTCAAGTACCCTTTTTTCCGGGCAAATTCGTTAAAGATCCGGGTCGTGCCGTTACGGAAGCCCGTAACATGGGTTCCGCCGTCAGTTGTTACAATCGAGTTGACATAGGACACCAGTGTCTCTGCATAGCCGTCATTGTACTGAAAAGCCAGCTCCACATAGATATTGTCCTTTTCCCCTTCGAAGTAAACGATCGGATGGAGCGTATTTTTCCCCTCGTTCAAGTAAGAAACGTATGATTTCAAGCCATCTTCGAAGTAAAACTCTTCCCGTTTCTTTTCAGGTCCACGCTCGTCAATCAAAACCATGCGCAGCTTTTTCAGAAGGAATGCCGTTTCACGAAAACGATCGCGGATCGTCTCATAGTCAAAGCGAGCATTGCCAAACACTGCGTCATCCGGCAGAAAACGTACCGTTGTTCCTGTGCGTTTGGTGTTCCCTGTGACTTCAAGACCGGTAACCGGTTTACCGACGTGCTCAGTTCCATTTGCATCCACTACATACTCAAAGCGTTGCTTATGAATTTTGCCTTCCCGGTGGATTTCGACCTCAAGCCATTTGGACAAGGCGACAACGACGCTGGAGCCTACCCCGTGCAAGCCACCACTTTTTTTATATCCGCCTCCGCCGAATTTACCACCGGCATGGAGTGTCGTAAAAATAACCTCTGGTACCGGTCGGCCAGTCTTGTGCATACCCGTTGGGATTCCGCGTCCATGGTCCTCTACACTGACACTGCCATCCTTGTACAAAGTGACGATGATGCTATCATTAACGCCGGCAAGCGCCTCGTCTTTGGCGTTATCTACAATTTCCCACAGCAGATGATGCAGGCCACGCGAGCCCGTGGAGCCTATGTACATTCCAGGGCGCTTTCGAACGGCAATCAAGCCTTCTAAGACCTGAATATCTTCTTCCGTATACGTTAATGTTTGCTGTGTTTCTGTTTCCTTCAATCGCGCTCTCCCCTCTACTCTTCGGACACGTAGAAAAACGATCATGCCTTTTTTACTGATGGCTAGGGTCGTATTCACCTTTTTTGAAAAACGCCGAGATGATTCAATCCCCATGAGAGGAACGTTTTCCTAATAAAAGCGAACACTTAATCGCTATTGTACCGTATGGTTCCCATAGTATTCAACGCCAGTAGCAAAATGGGGCAAAAAAGCCACCTCGCCCCTAGCGAGATGGCCGATTCTTCTCAGTATTCCTCGTTTCGCATTCGTTCTGTACATGACATGCATATTCCATTAATTAGTGTAGCACTAATGGTGAAGATTGGTCAAAACGAAAAACCAAAACATTTGTTTCCCTTTTTCTATTTCTTCCCCCACAGCGTAAATCCTGCTACGATCAAGGAAAATATGTCAACTGTTCTTACGTAGCATTCATCGCCGTGCTTCAGGTATTTCCATTCATCCGCGTTTTTGCTTTGGGCATCCTAGTAAGGCATCGATTCCTGAGGCGAAAAAGGGGGGAATACTTTTGATCAGTGCTACCAAGCCGTTTGTCAAATTCCATAAGTATGATGCTGAGCTAGCTTCTGACGTTCACGCGTTAAATTCTGCCGGATACAACAGTGACGACATCTGGGTTTTGAAATGGAATCCTGATAAAAATCACTCCAATCAACGAAACAATTTTTATAAATACAGTACCCACTTTGAAAGTGCCGTCGGTCACATTGACAGCATGGCGCATTTCTTTGACAATGGCGGTAAAGAACTCCGTACCCGTCTCGAAAAGCTAGGTCTTACGAAAGACGAGTGCTCTGCTTTGGTTCGGGAACTGCAAGAAACCGACTATACATGCCTTCTCGTTGTACGAGACCTTAAGGATAACATTATTAAAATGAATGACTGATCGACCGCAAGAAAAAGCCACTGCTTGGGTTTTAACGCCAGCAGTGGCTTGTTTCATTCATACACCGGGATTACTTGTCTTCTTTAATAAGTTCGATGCCTTCCAGCACTTCGTTCAGCTTCGCGTAAACAGTGCTTTCCTCATCTTCTTCCAATGGTACCATTTCGCCGCCGTCCACTTGGAATACGAAGATATCCACTTCTTCATCTTCTTCGCTTTCCTCATCTTCCACAGCTTCAGCCAAGGCAATATATTCTTTACCGTTCAGGTCGAACATAGCCAATACTTCAAAATCCCCCAACGGCTCACCATTTTCGTCATCCAATGTAATGATATCGCCCAACTCGAGGTCTTTGTTCTCTTCTGTCAATGTGTTCACGTCCTTATGCTGATATTCGTACTCGGTTCCATCATACCGTTTTTTTCCGGGAGAAGCAAACAGGCGAATAACTCTGTGCCTTTCCTGTCCATGAAAAACAACCTACCACGTTTGGCAGGTTGTTAGCTGATTACTCACTATACTCTTCAAGAACACCTTTTTCAAGCAAAAATGCTTCTTCTGCCTGAAGAATGGTCACGATCGCTTCGCGTTTGACATACATTCCAGCGGATGCCAGACGGCTCTCAATCGCACGAAGCAGTTCTTCAAAATCAATGATCTGCACTTGTTGATCGCTCACAAAAAAACCTCCCTTTTCCCATACACCTTTCTCATTGTACACGAACAGGTCGTTTCTTCCAACTCCACCATTTCCGGCGAATTGGTTGTAACAAATAAGCGCTCCAGATGACGAGCACAAAGGAAAGAACCACGTACACACATGAGAAAAACAACCACGGTGCAAAGGTGATGTCGTTGGATTGATCGAACGACTCGCCTAAAATATCCAACAGCACGATGATAGGATTCATCCCTGCCAACATCTGCAGCTCATACATGCTCCAGACATTTGAATTGACGTACCGTTCCGGATATGCCTGTTGCAAGGACTCACCGATAAAAAAGAACAGCAAGCCAGTACCTACCACAAAAAAGAAGGCAATGCCGTAAGTGGTGACCGTCGAAATCGATGTTCGCTTAATCCAAGTAGAGCAGAACAATCCCAGCGACCCGAGAAAAAACATATTCACTGCGAGAAAAAGGACGAGCTGGGCCATTTGTTCCGGGGAGACGCTACCGTACAGCATCACGATACTGTACAAAGGCATCGAGGCAACCAAAAGCAGTGTGGAGAAAGCCAAAGACGTAATGAGCTTGCTCAAAATAATCGTGCGCGTCGACAACTGGGTCGTCAGCAAAATATGCAAGGTCTGGCGTTCTCTCTCCCCACTGATCGCTCCAGCAGTCAGGGCAGGTGCCACAAAGCAAACCATCGCGTAGTGTATCCCCGCGGATATCAGTAACAGATCGCGGTTATCCCCTAACGATTCAGCCTTTAGGGGGTCCATGAGCAAAAAGCCCATCGGTATTCCCCCCATGACTAATAAGTAAATCGCTAATATAAGCATGGTCTTTCTCGAGCGGAATCTTTCCCGCATTTCTTTTACCAAAAGTGGATTGAACAAGAAGTCGCTCACTCCATACCGACTCCTTCCGTAATCGCTAAGAAGACGTCTTCTAAATCTTTCTTGGAATCGCCATAGTAGACGACTGCGACCTGCTCATCCAGCAGTTCTTGAAGCAATTCAGCTTTTTGTTGCTCCGTCCCTTGAAAGTAGAAGCGAAAGCCTCCCATATATTCCGTCAATTGATGCACATACGGAGAGCTCGCTAACAAAAGTCCTGCTTTGTCCAAGTTCCGCAGGGCTCTTAGTTGCATACGGCTTTGCCCTGTGTCCCGATTACTGACCTCGTGAACAGATCCATACGCAATTAATCTTCCTTTTTCAATGACACCAATATCATCACACAGCTCGGCTAGCTCCGGCAAAACATGGGAGCTGATAATAATCGTCTTGCCCATTTCGCGTAGTTGCTTCATAATTTCGCGCAACTCGATACGAGCTCGCGGGTCCAGTCCTGACGCGGGTTCATCCAAAATCAGCACGGCCGGATCATGTACGAGACAACGAGCTAACCCCAGACGCTGTTGCATGCCTCGAGATAAAGAATCGACGAAAGCGTCTGCTTTGTGAGACAAATTCACCAGTTCTAAAAGATCACCGACGAGTGCTCGTCTCTTGGAGGCAGGAATTTTGTATGCTCCTGCATAAAACTCCAAATACTCAACCGCGGTCAAATTGTCATATACCCCAAAAAAATCGGGCATGTAGCCAACTGACTGGCGCACACTCGCAGGGTCTTTTCGCACATTGTAGCCACAGACAAACGCTTCGCCTTCACTCTGTTCCAAAAGGGTAGACAAGATGAGCATCGTGGTAGATTTTCCGGCGCCATTTGGCCCAATAAAGCCGAATACCTTTCCTTTCTCGATCGAGAGGTTCAAATCCGTCAATGCTTGCAAATTGCCGTATCTTTTTCCTAAATGAACGGTTTCGATTACCATTTCCGCACCCCCTCTACCTGGAAAATTGGCTCTGGTAGAGCTAATCTCGACGTTCCATTGTGGGAAAAACGAAGCAATAACGATTGATTTGGCGTCAATACTTGCTGAAGTTCTTTATCGAGGACAAGTCTCGTCCCACGCTCAACAGGTATCCACCTACCGCTCTTTTGGTGGAAGTATTCTATCCGGAAAGGCTTGAATGAACTGTGATTCAGCGGTACCGTTATTCGCTTCATATTGACCGCGGCTTTGTCTGTACGCAGCTCAAACGTAATGCTGCCCTTTCCAAGCTGCCAAATGTACCCGGTACTGTCAAAGTCCCCAGTCATTTCATACATCTCGGCATCAAGCAGGCCATAAGGAAAAGTCACCAGACCTTGTTCATTCGGCTGGAATTGAATAGGCTGCTGAATGACATTCCAATAATGCGCTTGATGAGGCACCTGCATTGTCATCAGAGGAAGAGGCTCTGTCGTTGTGCCGATGATACTTGCCTGATTCCCCTCTTCATAATCAACGACTCTTTCCTGCATTTCTTTGATTCGTTCTTCCATCGTCTGCAATTCTTTTGGTGCTTGTGGTTTTCTTGGCATAAACAGGGGCTCAAGCACACTGTCAATCTGCTTTTCTTCCCCCTTTTTCATTGGCCCAAGGGGAATTCGCTGAAAACCAATTTCAATATAAGTCTGATCGTAGGCAAACTCCGTATTGTTTTTCACGTGCCCTTGCAGACGATTCTCATTGATTCGCAAGGAAGCATCAAAAGCCCCCATGTCGTGCTTTACCCCGATACCGATTGCCTGTTTCGGTGTCAAATAGGGGAGATTGCGGAAAGAGAGAACCTCGTCGCCACCCATTAGCCCCTCTGGTCGATAATCATTTCGCCCGACTGTCAAGGGCAGTGCAACGATCGAAGGTTCAAGCTGGACATCGTATTCGTTCTGATCCACCCCTAAAAACGTTGCGGCTGAGCGAACATGAGCCAGTGACTCATCTAATATATCGATCTTGGTTACGGCGTAACTGGTACTCGTTTTCACAACAGCAGGCTTTCCAACCGCGAATATAGCGACGGTCAAGAAAATTGCTCCTACCGGGATGACTCCCCACGCCCATTCAGGTTTTCTCATTCTTTTTAGAACGAAGTATGTCAATGGCGCGAGCACAATTACATATCCGCCCCACAACGTCACCATCCAGATCGGCGGAGGAGTTTGTACTACAGGAATCTTCTTGCTCAAGTCAAGAAAAGGCCTGGTCATTTGATCCATATACGGCTTCTCTTCAAAAATCTTCTTGGCGCCATGCTGGGTCATTGCATTTTGCCACAGTTGTGGATTGAACTGCCACGATGCCAACGGCTCAGCTGTCACATCATAGTTGACAAATAGCAGCAGCCCTCTGCCGTACGATTTTGACACAAATAAGGGCAAGTCGCGGTTGTATACACCGATACTGCCATTTGGCGCGACTTTTGCAATGTCATACTCGCGTAATGCTTGCTGTAGCTCAATATTACCAGCTTTTCCGGCTTCCACAGGGAGAATATCAGCAAACCGCTGGATCATTGCATCTTGATTGGGACCTGCGGAAACAACCACGATCCCTCCCAGCTGGATCCACTCCTTGATCGCTGCCATCTGTTGATCATTAATTGTGGAACCACTATTGCCCGCCAGCGCTAACATGTCAATGTTTTCGTAAATCCATGATTGGTCAGGCAACATTTGTTCCGTGAGATTTTGTACGGACAAGGGGCGGTTCATTTTGGATTGTGATTGATTAACGGCAAGGAAATGAAACGCATTGCCCTCCTCGCTGATCACCCCAATGGTGCGCCCGTCTGTTGGATATGAGATACGCAGCTTTTCGCTTTTGACAACTTGACCGTTTTGCGTCACCTGGACGTACCAGTCATCGAGCAATATTTGGGAAGGCATATCAAAGTATACGGTTGTACTCTTCCCTTGCTCGAGCTTTATTGGACGCCGAAGCTTAAATTCATTATTTTTTTTGACTTCTCGCTGTGATAACTCTACAGCTCCTGTGAAATTCTGTTCTTGGCTGGTTACCTTTACGTTTAGTCTCATCCATGATTCATATTTGACGATCCCACTTAAAGGAATTTCGAATTGTATGTCTATGTTGCTCTCTGCCATAGCTGGGCGTATCGAAAAGCTAAGCCATGTGATGACAAAGATTAACACCCATTTCCATCTCATGCTTGTTCCTCCGCTCATTTTCGTGACGCCAAAGAGATAACCAGTTGTTGCGGCTGATCATGGCGGGAGATAAGCAGTAAGTCCTTACCTTTGTTTGCCCAGTTGCCTTTGATCAGCTCCTCAGATGACTGGTTTCGCAATGGTAGCTCGCGTGTCACAAAAGGCTCTTCACTCACGTTCACTTCCATCAGCGTTCCATTTGGATGTGTATAGGTCAATCGCGTATCGGAGCTCCACGATGCCCACTGTCCCACTGCAAGCGAGGTAACTTTCCCCGTCCGCATTTCCATTAGCTGTACTTCACCGGCTTTATTGAAGGCAAGCAAGCTTCCATCTGGTGACCATTCAGGCTGAGAGCCTTCTACAAGCTTCCATTCTTGGAACGATACTGTGCTGCTCACCCAAATTTCTTCGACGCCATTTTTAGAGCGGGAAAAGGCAAGCGAATCATCATGTTCAGACCAGCTTGGTGAAGAGTATACTACTCCATCTTCTTCCTTCAGCAATCGGCTGCTTCCCATGCTGTAAGTCGTTGGCATCTCCACAATCCATATCCGCGATAATTTTTTAACCTGCTCGACGACAGCGATTTGCTTTCCAGAATTAGACCACGCTACCCCTGTGTATTTCCCTTCGGTTGGCGGCAGCTTGATCGTGACTGGCTTTAATTCCTCGTCGATTGGAATGGTCTTCAGCTCTGTATTGTTATTGATATAAGCTAGCTGAGTGGCTTTGCGATCAATATCAACAAGCTCCACGGCTGCTTGTGCTGGCAGCTTAAGTACTTCATGCTCTCGAACGGCAAGAGAGGTAATGTTCCACCACACAAATCCGCCTATGGCAAGGGTGAGAGCAGCAGCAGCGATTCCGCTCCAAACCAACTTCCCAAGCTTTTTGGGTGCGGCAATTGGAGCCTTTGCCTGTTTGGCTTCGAGATCTCTCATTTTCTGAAGCAATTGCTTTTTGAGATCTGATTTTAATTGATAATTGACGGGAACCGATCCGCGCATCTGCTTTAAATGGGCTAGGAGTTGGGTTACGGTCTGATCATCCGATTGATGATCCTGGGGGTGCTTCTCCTCTTCTCTCATTCGGAGTCCCCCCTCTCATACATCTTCTGAAGTTTTTGTAAGCCGCGATAAGAAATCATTTTGATACTCGATTCTGTTTTGCCGAGCACCTCAGCTACCTGACTGATTTTAAGGTCAGCAAAGTACCGGAGCATCAACACGTCTCGTTGATCCTGAGACAACAAGTCCAAACGATCACGAAGCAGACGAATCTCTTCATTCGTCAGCGCCTGTCGTTCTGGCTGCCATGTGTCGTCCGGTTCTGCTCCAAGAAAATCTTCCTGGTCAACCGGTAGCTCCCTGTTTTTCCGCATAAAATCCACATATGTATTGTGAGCAATACGAAAAATCCATGATGCGAAAGGACTTGTTCTGCTATATTGCTCGAATTTTTCTAGCGCTTTTAAAAAGACCACGGTGGTCAAATCATCGGCATCCCACGTACTTTGAACCCGGCATCGTAAATACCGGTTGACGCGATCAAAATATTCGTCATACAGTTCCGTAAATGGACGAGATTCATAATAATCTCCGGATGATGGCCCCGATGGTTGCTTCATAGCCATTCCCATTTGCGTTTTCCTCGGTTTCTTCCAGACTGAAGCATGTTCTCAGAATGGACTTTCTCCACTGCATTCTGAGACTACTCTAACTAAGTAATACGTATTTCTTAGGAAGAAAGTTTCATAATGTGGCAAAGTTTTTTGAATTATTTCCCTAATGCGGCATCTAATGCTATCTGAATGTCTTGCACAGCCTCGATTCCGACCGATAACCGTACCAGTCCCATCGTGATTCCCGTTTCCTTGCGCTGCTCTTCAGAAAAAGCACGATGGGACGTCGTAACTGGATGAGATACACTCGTCTCCACACCTGCAAGAGACGGAGCCAGCTTGATCCAGTCAAGAGCCCGGTAAAAGTCGTAAATCTTCGTCTCGTCTGCCAGAACAAAGGATACCATTGCCCCCTGTTTTTGCCTTGAAAAAAAGAAGGTATCCGTAGGACTTGGGTAATACACTCGTCTAACTGCCGGATGATCACGAAGAAACGAAGCGATCTGGCTGGCATTATCGCATTGACGCTCCATTCTCACAGCCAATGTTTTCAAACCGCGTGATGTCAACCAGGCCTCAAAGGGACTGAGAGATGCACCGTAGTTGGCTACGATCTCTGTGGCACGCTTGATTGTCGCCTGTGATCCAACCAGAACACCGGAAGTCACATCGCTATGTCCACCTATGTATTTGGTTCCACTATGTACCACGAGATCTGCTCCAAATAGAACGGGTTGTACCAAATACGGGGTCCAAACGTATTATCCACCATAACGGTTAAGCCAAGACTTTTTGCTTCCTTGATCCAGTAAGGCAGATCCACAACCGTCAACAGCGGATTGGTGATGGTCTCCACGAAAAACAACCGCGTCGTTGGGCGAACATGATCAGTAAGCTTTGTCATTTGACCGAGCTGGATGCACTCAAGCTCGATCCCAAACCGCGACAGCTCCTTGTGCAGGAGTGCATAGGTACCGCCATAAATTTCATGGGAAGCCAGAACGTGATCGCCAGGGGAAAGAACGGCAAGTAAACCCGCCATGATCGCTCCCATACCGGAGGCAGTACTAACACCTGCCTCTGCGCCTTCTAAAACAGCGATTGCTCGAGCCAGCTCAGCTTGGTTGGGATTTCCATTTCGGGTGTACAAGTATTCTCCTTCGCCGACGTAATACTGCTCTACTTCTTCCAACCCTTCGAAGGCAAAAACAGAGGTTTGATAAATCGGTGTCGTTTTGCTTTTTACTCCCCGTAAAGGATCATGTCCGATATGTACCGTTTTGGTCTCAAATCGCTCTGCCACATTGATCACCCTTTTCTACCAATCATACCATGGGAGATTGGAAAGGAAACTAGCGGATTGGCAAAAGCTCGACTATTTGTGTTATAATTCGAAACCGAACCACCCAATAGTATGAAACAAAGGAAGGTGCATAAGATGAGAAAGATGATGACAACTCTGTTCACATGTCTGACGGCAATCGCCTTGGTTACGGGTTGTTCTACAGGAAGCAATGAAGCCGCTCCTAATCAACCGACTGCGCCAGCAGAGAAACCAGCATCCAAAGAGCCAGCTAACCCACCGGGTCCAACCGGAGAGAAGAAATACGAGAAGGCTCCGGCTATGCAGATTGACAAAGCAAAGGACTATCAAGCAAAAATCTCTACTTCCATGGGAGACATCACGATCGATCTGTTTGAAAAAGATGCCCCAATTGCTGTCAATAACTTTGTTTTCCTAGCAAAGGACAAGTTCTATGACGGCATCACGTTCCATCGCGTCATTAAAGATTTCATGATTCAAACAGGTGATCCATTGGGTAGTGGCATGGGTGGCCCTGGTTACACGTTTGAAGACGAATTGCAAAATGGTCATAAATATGAACCAGGCGTGGTTGCCATGGCGAATTCCGGCAAAAACACGAATGGTAGCCAATTCTTCATTGGTTCCGGACCTGACGTGACAGGATTGGACAACTCTCCGAACTACACGATTTTCGGAAAAGTCACGGGTGGCATGGATATTGTTCAAAAAATTGCAGGAACAAAAGTAAAGAAACACCCACAAACGGGTGAACCAAGTGTTCCTGAGCAAACAATTACCATTAAATCCATTACGATTACGGAAAAATAAGAGCAGCCTCACACTGCACGCGAAAGCCACTTTCTCAACGGGAAAGTGGCTTTTTTCATAGAGGAATCTTCCGTTCATGAGAACACTTTCACGAATCTCTTCTTTTTGTAAATAGTTCTATGGAACCAATTACCTCTTGAACCACTCCGATAAGACCGATAGACTTGCAAATGACCTGATTCGCTTCCGCAATCAAAACGCAAAAAGCGAAAAGGAGTGGTTACCACCATGTTGAGACGAGAAGCGCCAACGCGCTTTTTCTTCTTTTTGAACAGTATTGCCTTGATGCTGTTATGCTTATTTGTCACACCGACAAGTGCAATGGCACCACAGCCCATACAAATACTCCCTGTTCTCAGTAGTGCACAGACGCCATTGGAACATGATTCGAAGAAGGAAAAGAAAACAGCCACATCTGCTGCACCAGTAAAGCGTGAGTCTGTGAAGGTTAGTCGCGATAGTCGCCCAAAAGTTGTTCGCAATGGAAAAGTGAAGATTTCGGAGAGGGATATGGAACTGCTCGCCCGGTTAGTGTATGCGGAAGGCCGGGGAGAACCGTATGAAGGACAGGTAGCGATTGCTGCCGTTGTATTGAATCGGGTTGCTTCACATAAATTTCCAAATACGGTACGGGAGGTTATTTATGCTCCCAATGCGTTTTCGCCTGTCCATGACGGCAATTTGACACATAAGTCAAATGAGCGTACGAGAAAAGCGGTTCGGGACGCGGTGAATGGTAAGGATCCGAGCAATGGTTCCCTCTACTTCTTCAATCCGGATACGGCTACATCCAAGTGGATTTGGTCACGTCCTGTAACGGTTGAGATCGGTAACCATCGTTTTGCTCGTTAACGCGCTACTTACAGAAAAATATTTAATAATACTTTATTTTTATTTTATTGATGTTTTACTTTTGCTTGCTATGTTGTAGATGTAAGCACTTTTTCAACGCATTGAGAAAAAGTTCGATTATCTTCTTTGGATGACTTTTTAACGTAAGCATGTTTAGATCGATCATTCAATCTGAGTATGCCTACGCTAATAGCTTTGATTGATTGACTGTTTTGGGTGAGAGCAAACCAGTCATAGAACAATCAGTCGTTCTTTTTCTCAATCGCCCCCAATAATTAGGCATTCCCAACTGGGAATGCCCCTTTTTTATTTTAAAACCCGTATACAGACATACCGCCATCAACCGAGATGGTTTGACCTGATATGTATGAAGCAGCATCAGAGGACAAGAAAATCGCTGGTCCTACCAAGTCCTCCACATCCCCAATTCGGCCACTCGGCGTTCTCTGCAACACCTCTTGGACGAACGCTTCGTCACTAAGCAAGCTCTCCGTTAATGGCGTACGGAAATACCACGGTGCGATTGCATTTACGTTGACGCCAAATTTGCTCCATTCTAATGCCAGCACCCGCGTCATCTGGATCAGCCCTGCTTTGCTGGCACCATACGCTACACCCGTGCGAAGCGCTACTACACCTGCGACTGAAGCAATATTGACGATTCTTCCATAGCGCTGCTCGCACATGATTTTCCCTGCAGCTTGACTCATGAAAAACGCTGCTTTCAAATTCAAATCCACTACCCTGTCCCACTCTTCTCCCGTTACCTCATGAGCCTTCTTGCGGATATTCATTCCTGCATTATTGATCAGGATATGAACACCCCCTAGCCCATCGACTACTTGCTTTACAACACGTTCCGCTGCATCAGACACGGTCAAGTCAACCTCGACAGGAAAAGCCACTCCGCCTTTTGCTTCAATCTCTGATACCACTTCTTGCAAATCGGAAGCTGTTCGCGAGACTACCGCAACCTCCGCCCCAGCGTCTGCGATTCCCAACGCAATTGCCTTCCCAATCCCTTTTCCAGCACCTGTTATGATTGCTTTCTTTCCATGCAAATCAAAACGTGTCATTTTCGAACCGACTCCCCTTTCGTTTCCTTAGAGGATTCTGCATCCATCGCCTTTTCCCTTGTCTTTTGCTACAATAAACCTGTATGGAAAGGGGGCAGTCCGTTGCGTTTGTACAGTCAGATGACACTCGCCGAGCTGCAGGAGGAAATGGAGCGCCTGCACGTAGAAGCGAAAGAGAAAAAGGAGCTTGGTGATCACTCACAGCTTGCGATCATTACACAAAAGTACTTTATGGCGAAATCGTACTATTTAGGAACGGGTGAGTTCCGAATCGGCAGCAAATACAGCGTGCCTGATTACGATCAGCCGTTTACAATCGATTATTTCAACGGCGTCTTTGCATGGGGACGTTTCCCTGATTCGGATGAACAGACAGGTTTTCCAGTAGGAATGCTGGAACTGTGGTTTGACTAGAAAAAAGAGATCGGCACTCGCACTCTTGTGCATGCTGATCTCTTTTTTCTTGCCCGGGCACATGCCGTTGCGCATGGATATACTAAGAAAAACGAAAGGGAGCCAACCCGCATATGGACTGGATTTCTATCATCCTTTTGGTACTACTGGCGCTCGGTGTCATTGGCAACAATGCAACCGTCTCCATTGCAGTTGCGATCCTTCTCTTAATGAGGCTCCTGTCATTGGACCGATATTTCCCGCTACTCGAGCAGCACGGATTACAGCTCGGAATCATTATACTGACGATTGGCATCATGACTCCGCTTGCAAGCGGCAAAATCAATCCTTCGTCCATCTTAGAGATTTTTACAAATTGGCATTCGTTACTGGCTGTCGCCGTCGGTATGTTTGTGGCTTACCTGGCAGGAAAAGGAACGGCCTTGATGACCCAAAATCCATTGATCGTAACTGGCCTGCTGCTAGGTACAATCGCTGGTGTCACTTTTTTCCGTGGTGTTGCAGTCGGTCCTTTAATTGCGGCAGGTATTCTCGCCTTTATTTTGCAATTTCTTCCCAAGTGATTAGGTCCAGCGCTCTTTCAGCTGAAGGCCATAGGCCAAAATTTGCTGTGGTGTAACCATACGGAAGCCTTGCTGTGCACGATAATCAATCGTAAGTACGTCAGACCCGATATAGGCGATCGTTTCGCGATCTATCAGAAACGTCAAAGAATCAACCTGGTAGACTTCATCTTCTGGACCTTGGGTATCCCACCACAACGCATACTCTACATTCATCCCGCAGCCACCGACTAGCTCACCGTTGATCCGAATGGGCTTGTCTGTACTGGCTATGCGTTCTACTGCTTCTTTTGTCACTTTTACTATCATGTTTGGTGCCACCCTTCTCATGATTTTCCAGCATGCTGGATGCATCATCTCTTACATGATAGCATACAATGCTTGAAAGGCAGCAGAAAGGACGATCATCTATGAACATCTACGAACAAGATGGGATTTTTGTCGCTGAAACGGAGTTCCAATCGGAGCACGTTGTCATTTTTGCGAATACGTGGGAGGAAGCCAAGGAAAAACTACTCGTTCGGCTTCTCGTACTAGAAATGATTGGTTGAGTAAAAAGCGGGTCGCCCAGTGGACCTGCTTTTTTCCATGTGAAAACAACAAGGAGCTACCAATACCCATGACAGATACGACAGCAACGAAAATGGCCGAGCAGCATCTGGTTGCTCAAATCAGACAAGCAACAGCCAAAGCCAATCGCAACAATGTCACCCGGACACAAGCATACCTTGCCTTTTATCTCGAGCACCAAGAGATTCACTGGGCATTATTGGCCCATCTGGTCTCACGAAACGGCGGGTGGAACATGACCGATTTAAAAGGAGAATGGCTACCGCTTATTATGGACGCACAAGCAATCGAGCCGTTTTTTTGGTTTTTGGAAAGATGTAACTGGCTGATTTTTCACGATGCCTATCCGCAATTACTTCTGTATGCGGAGATGAAACGAACGGGTACAGATTTAACAAAGCTTTTGGTACCACTTGGTGTTTCAGTTTTTATGCAATCGTATTGGAAAGAGTTCCTCGCATCCAAAGACAGTGCGAACATTACACATGCACTCATCGTAAATGAACAGCAATATATCGAACAACGTGTTGTACAGAAGCCGTTTACACTGAATCGTATTTTTGCTTCGTTTGCCTTCGTCGCCCAATCTGCTCTCTCGATGAATCAAGTGCTCATTCCTTATAAAGCGTACCCTACTGACCGCCGACTTAGCTTGATCGGGTTGAATGTCCATCATTTTCCCGACGTCAAAAACCGCATTCAGGTCGGAAAGACGTTGTATCAGCAATTGTTTGGGGACCGTTTTCGCTTCGAGAAAATACTGTCCTACTGCTCACGTATTCCTCATACGGGCTCACGAGCGGATTATTGGCCGCATTTGTTCACACCTCACCATGCTCCTTCTACCAGAGAAGATGAATACCAGCTGCGATTGGATGGACACGAGTTGCTAGAAGGAAGTCCGAAGATATACAGCCCACGTCTTCAAGATGCATGGGCCGATTATGGACACGATCCGGCAGATGGGGTAGATTGGTTTCGAGATGAAAAATGGCACAAGGTCGTAAAAGAGCCTGCTTCACTGCCTTCCATCGACAGTGATTCTTATGTGCGTTCACTGCAATGGATCGAATACGGAGTCAAACTCGTCTCAGCAATCACGTAGCTTGGAGAGGAGGCCAATCTCATGGAAAAATGGATGCAAGAAATGACGTTGAATCAAACACGTTTTTTGCTATCCTGCCAATTGCCGAGCGGTACCTTTCGCCTCGGCCCCCAACGTGATCAAATCAATCCGTACTTTACTAACCTCGGAATTATTTCCCTCGTCCGCATGAAGGAGGTAGAGGCTGTTCGCGGTCATCTCGATTGGTATTTGCAAAACCTGAATGCGGACGGCTACATCAATGATTTTCGTCTTGAACAGGGCAAAGAAATCGATACCGGCACAAATGACAGCGAAGATAGCTACCACACCACTTATTTCAGCCTGCTTGCGGAATGGATACGAGCGACAGGGCATATAGAGTGGCTGCATGCCAACCACGCTACTCTTTTGTCCCTTCTCCGAGCAGTTGCCCGCCTTCAACAGAAGGACGGTTTGACTTGGGCAAAGCATTCGTATCGGGTTAAATATTTGATGGACAATTGCGAGGTGGCCAAGGGGCTGGCAGATGCTTCCTATTTATTTTCGTTGATCGGGGATGTGGAGGCTGCTGAGGAAGCGGCTTCACGTGCGAAAGCCTGTGAGCTCGGCATCAGTGGAATGTACAGTCGAATTCGCAAGTCGTATGCCATGTATGATCGTACGTACCCCGGCTGGCGAAAATGGTACCCGGACGTGACTTCCCAAGCGTTTCCCATTGTCTACAGCATGACAGATGTCAACACGGCCTCGCTGCTCTACCAAAGGATCACAGACACATTCCCGCATTTTGACACGTTTCAGACTGGTGATTTATATCCTTGGATGACAATGGGAGTATGCGCGCAGCTGATGGGTGACAAAACACGGGTGAAGACCATGCTCGTGACCGCCACAGACTTGTACATACACGGTCCCAGGTACCCGTACTGGCTCATTCAAGATGCCGGACGCTATATTGAATTATTACTGGACGTGGATCCTTGGGGTTCAGATAAGAGTTGCTCCACCCAACGATAGCAATGCTCAAGTTGTTCGTCTGTTACTAGGTCGGAACGATGCTCGAACATGATCTTTACGTGTGGGTTCTCCTTTCGGATGATCGTCAGGTAGTCTTCAATCGGAGCCCACCCTTCTTCCGGTTTACATTCGGGAAGAACGGGAAAATGAATGAAATTAACCTTATCAGCGGTCACCTTCACACTCTTCAAATGAATGCTCCACGCATATTTCGCATACGTTTGGATGACGTGACGCGCATTGAAAAATGGATCGATTTTTTCTTGCAGGAATAATCGACAGGTATCGAGACAAAGCTTGATCGTTGGATATTTTTGCAGCAAACACTCTAAAAATTCTGTCTCATACACATATCGATTGAGTGCATCGAATTCAAGGACTGGCGTGAAGTGAAACTCCTTGCCTTTCTCAGCCAACCAGGCAAACACCTGCTCACTCCGATATTGAAACTCTGCTTCTGTGTAGACACGCTCCCATACATAGTCTCGCGAATCATGAAAGCGCCATACATTCCAGTCCACGCGATCATCCAAATTGACAGGCTTAGGATAATGGAATAAGACATAGGTCGGCTGAATGAATGCCATAAATGCCAGTTCCCTCTCTATCCTTTCAAATGCCTCGGCTCTTGTCTGATCATGAGTATCCATGAATAAAGCATCCCGCAGCTCAGCTTGGCCCGCACGCAGCGGAAAATGAACACCAATCGCAAATCCTTTTGCTTGAGATTCACGGTGGAGGATTTGGATATCCTCCTCCGAATCAAACAAGCATGCCTCTATTCCGTAAAAGCCCTCCTTAAAATCTCGTGCGTATTTTGCCTGATCAAAACCTCCATATTGACCAATCATGAAATTTTTCATTCGAGGGTTTCCTCCGATTTTCCCACGGGATAGAAAACGCGGGAAGCCTCTCCCCGCGCTTGCTCTACTTTCTTTCAATTTTCGTACCCGAGTCGTGCGTCACCACGAGAAATGGGGTCAATTCCCCTTCCTCCCAATAAAAAGGCAAGACAGAAATCGGGACTTGCCCTTTGGATGCAAAATCATACGTGAGACGAGCTAACAGATGGGCTCCAGCTTCTCCTGCCATATCCGCCACAATCAGCACATCCTGATGCGGAATCGCGACACCAAGCGCGTCTCCTTGCTTTTTCTGATCCATCTCCGCTAGAAATGAATCCAGCAAAATTCGACTTGCCGCGTAGCCATCTGTCGGACTAATAAAATGGATGCGCTGACCTCCTACCTCTTGTGACTTTACTGAAAAGGGGAGCTTTCGCAAGTTTTCCATCGCGTATGAATGAAGCTGCTCGGTCGTCCAGCCTGCTTCCTGCAACATCCGCTTCTCTATCAATGCGTAGCCTTCACCCTGATCTAGCGCATACAGAACGTACGTATCTGCTGTATGTTCCTTCACAACCCACCGCTCCGGGTACTTGTTGATCATGGAGGCATGACGCAATACCGGGTAAATGTTATGTTCTTGACCGCTTACCTTTAGTTGTCGATCCAACTTCATCACTCCCTTCTTCGTTTATTACCAAGGCGGACTATCGTCGTCCTCCGTTGGCGTGCTCACTGGGGTATACGCAACGTTTTGGCTTCGCTCTTCGATTTCTTTCACGATGTCCGTCAATGCCTTTGGCTTTAAAAACTCGACGGGGGACATGCCACGCTCGAACTGTAGCTGCTCGCCTTCTAATAATACCAAATAACGCCCGTTAACTTTGGCGATATGCAGGCTGGTACCGTAATCGGCCAATAATGTCCGGATCTGCATATGATCCAGCTTGAACTTGAGCTCGACCTCTGGTTGGCGATCTGTAATGATTTGCATCGCTTCCATCACGGTCTCATGCTCCCATTTTTCTGCGAGCTCCCGCTTCGGACTTGCGGCAATGAGTTCGATGGCTTCCTCTTCCCGAATCCGCTCTTCCGACTCTTCGGGATACGTATATTCGATGTGCTGTCTCGCCAATGAAATGACTTCTTCAGAAACGATCTGCGTCATCGTCTGTGGATACTCGATAAAGCGCAGAAATTCCTCGAAATACCGCGCGTGGGAGAACTGATGAATTTTCACGTGATAAGGATCATTCATCCCCGATTCGATCATATACGGATACATCAGCGATTTCATGTTTTTGGCATTGATCGCCATGCGTACATTCGATATGAGGCTCTTCTCATCCGTGATGACCGCTGTTTTTTGTTCAAAATCGCATTTTAAAATAAAGACATAGCGCTCATCAATAAGATCGAGCCTCGTCCGCACCACAATCATGACCCCGCCCCTCACCTGAGAGGTTCGCAAATACGACTGAATCAACTCCTGACAGGGCTCCTTGCTCTCCCCTGGCGTTTCCGCTGCCAACAATCGATTCAAGAGGGCATAGTTGGGGTTCGAGTCCAATGGATGTCCAGGCTCCAGCACAAATTGACCCAGTTTTGTCGGAGTGCCTTCTGTCTTCGGATTCATCTCGACTTTTCTTTTTGCAATCCGGGCGAATTCCCCATCGAGAAAATCTTTCAGCTCGCTTTTCTGATATTCATCATGGCCCAAATAGCGCGTCATCCGCACTTGTTTTATGCCATCCTCTTCTTCAGGCTGTTCCATTAGATAAAAGGATAACCAATCAATTGTAAAATTCATACCCTTCGCTCCTGTCTGCATGTAACGAACTGATTATAGCAAACCTATTGAAAAAAAGGTCAGCTTTTTCAAATCATGATAAGATGAAGGGAGGAGGGGAAAATCAGACAATGTGGACTCGTATAAAATCATGGTGGAACGAAACGATACGCGATAAACCATATCGGCCCGGTCACCTGGCAGGCCACTATGAAATAACAAAAGTACTAGGGATGGGAAGCTACGGGATCGCATATCTCGCTACTCACAACCCTACAGGTAATCAGGTTGTGCTGAAGCAAGTGAAACCAAGCCTGCGTCACACGCCAAAAGGAGAAGCCATGCAGGCATATGAAAAAAAGGTGCTGATGTCCCTCTCGCATCCGCAAATCCCGCGCTGTCTGGATTCCTTCCCTTATCGGAAAGACTCGTTTATGGTCATGACTTATATAGCAGGCCCGACACTCGAAGACATGTTATTTGATCAAAACATCGTGGCTAATGAGCAAAAATGCGCCGAATGGATCCGCCAAATCGGAGAGCTCGTAGCCTACCTCCATGAGCAAAATGTCATTCACCGCGACGTACGCATCCCAAACGTCATCTGGAAAGAGGACAAGCCTTACCTGATTGATTTTGGCCTCGCTCGGTTCATTGGTGATCGGCCGACTTACACGGCTGATGCTCTTTCTGCCTACCCGTCTGAAAAACAATTAAAGCGAGAAGTTGCTCCTTCCAGTGATTTGTACGCTTTGGGACATTTCTTTCTATTTTTGCTCTATTCCGGATACGAACCGGAACCAGACGCGCCTGAAAGAAGCTGGGAAGAAGAGCTTTCTTTATCTCCTCCCATTCGCATGATGATTCGGCGTTTGTTGCAAATGGACACCCCTTATGAGAGCGTACAGGATTGGCTAGCAGAGTTGGACCGCTACTTGATCCGCTACCAAGAAAAAAGAGCAGGGCATCCGTAGACCTCACGGATTCTCCCTGCTCTTCTTCGTCCTTCATTCTGCAATCGGCTCTTGTTTCGCCTGTTCCATCTTTTCCTTCAGTTCCCCTGCTTCCTGGCGTAGCACTTGCCGTTCGTGTTTTGTCAGAACTTCTCCACCAACTGTGCCATTTACCAGCAAATCCTCTTCATATAAACGATCTTTGCGCATGGAAACCTCCTGCAGACAAGTTGTGTACTTCTTGTCCTACTTTGTTCCAAAGCTGCCCTTCTTATGTGCGCGATTTTGATTCCGTTTGGCAGGGCTCGCATTTTTTGTTGGAGCGCCTGATTTTTGTGCTGGCGCAGGCTTTCGTACAGGACGCGGATCTTCCAGTGCTCCGTGCGACATGAATTTTTCAGCAATCGGCAAGCCTGTTTGCTTGGAAAATTTTTGGATGATGAACCGTTCCTGTGTCGTAATGATCGAAAATACCAGTCCGGCACGCCCCATTCGCCCAGTTCGGCCACTGCGATGAATGTACGTGTCTGCATCCGATGCAGGATCGTAATGCACAATACATTCCACACCCGGAATATCAATGCCACGTGCCGATACGTCTGTCGTAATCAGCACTGGGAATGCTCCATCCCGAAATTGTTGCAAGGTGCGGGCACGCTCTTCTTTCGTAGCATCACGGTGCAGGAGTCTGCACGGCAAATGGTGGTAATTGAGCTTCGATACAATCTCGTCCACTTTTTCGATTTGATTGACAAAAACAATCGAAGAGCGAACATTGACGAGGCGCAGCAAACGACGGAGCGTATCCACCTTTTTGCGTGGGTCGGTGACCAAATACATGTGAGCTACTCCCGCAGCGCCTTCTGGTGCTGCTGCGCGAATAACTGCAGCATCTCTGGTAAAAATTTCAGCCGTATGTACGACTTCCTCTGCGATAGTCGCTGAGAATAACAGCCGTTGTGTATCACGCAGTGTTTTTTTCATGACCTCTTGGACTGGCTTGCCAAAGCCCGCATCCAGCATACGGTCTGCCTCGTCGACAACAACTGTCTTCACTTCGTGGACCTTTAGCTTGCGCTGATCAATCAGCTCCAGCAGTCTGCCTGGTGTTGCTACGATCAATACAGGCTTCTTTTTCAGTCTCTCGATTTGGCGTTTCACATCGACACCGCCAATAATGGACATCACGGCCGTGTCCTTGCCTGGCAGAAGGCTTTCAGCTTCCCGCGCAATCTGCACAACAAGCTCATGCGTCGGCGCGAGTACAATAGCCTGTACATCTTTTTGCTCCATATTGATTTTCGATAAAATCGGCAGGAGATAAGCAAACGTCTTGCCTGTCCCTGTCGGTGATTCAATCAAGGCATCCCGACCAGCCATTATCAACGGAATGGCTTCACTCTGTACAGGTGTCGGTGTTTCCATTTTTCGCTCTCGCAATATAGTCAACAGCGGTGCGCTAATTTGTAAATCTGCAAACGTGGTGCTCACAAAAACCCTCCTGGCATAAAGTCGTGCATTGGGTAAGCTTACCACACTTTGCAGGTAGAATACAGAGGTAAGCCAGTCCTCGTGAGGTAAGGTCCATATAGAGATAGATAAAAACAGGCGAAATCCGCATTGGACTTCGCCTGACCTTCCATCTACCCGTTATTGGAATCGAAACGGGTTTCCTGCTTCTCACCCTGGTCTTGACGGTCCCGGCTGGTGGTTTGGTTACGTGTCCCTTTTGGACTTTCCATGTACTCCTCTACTTCCTTTTGAAACGCCTCATCATAGTCACGCACACCTATCACCTCCTGCCCTTTATTTTGACCAGGGTGATCACATATTATTTTCCTGAAACCTTTTTCCCGGTCATGCGTCTTCTCCTATAGGAATGATACCCTTGTACAATTTGTCAAATGGATGTGAATAGTGAATGGAGACGTTGTCGCGCACTCGCACACGCAAGCGAGCCAAGCGTAAAAGACCATGGCGTTGGGTTAAGAAGTGGATGCTCGGTACTGCCTTGACCTGCACAACCTTAGCGCTACTGGGAATTATTTTTTTATTTGGAACGAAAAACGGAGTAGAATTACGTGAGTGGGCGGCAGGTACTTTGCTGACAACCCAGCACGATTACTGGGCTCCTTATACATTTTTACCTGATGAAAAACTGAAAGAACTAAAGCAGCAAATTACACATCCGACCATTATCAATTCTGAAGATACAGGCTCAGCCACGGCAGGACCTGCGATTCCGGCGAAATCGAATCTGGTAACGGTTACACTCCCGGAGAAACCAAAAGAGCTGATCGAAATCGAGGAAATTGACGTTTCGAAAGGGAGTTATTACTTTAAAGGAAAAATCATGTACATTAGCGACCCCAGCAGAGTACGGCTCGTCGTCACGAATCGCAAGGACCGCGGAGATTTGCTCGATGAGTTTGTAAAGAAAACAGGAGCCCTCGGGATTGTCAATGCGAGCGGATTCGCTGACCCAGACGGCTACGGCAAAGGAGCGCGAGCCTACGGCGTGGTCATCCACGACGGAAAGATTTTGCAGGGCTACAATCCGAGAAGCGGAGAAACTGCTCTAGGGCTTACCTATGACGGTAAACTGATTACGGGCAGCTACTCAGCTGAACAACTCGTTAAGATGGGTGTGCGTGACGCTGTGAGTTTCCGTCCGCAATTGATTGTAAATGGGAAAAATATGTTTGAAGGAAAACCGGCCAAAAGCTGGGGCATTCAACCGCGTACCGCAATTGGACAAAAAGAAGACGGGACGATCGTATTTGCTGTCATTGACGGACGCCAGCCTGGCCATTCCATCGGCGCAAGCATGAACGACATGGCGGAAGTATTGGCTGAGCGAGGTGTGGTTACGGCAATGGCTATGGACGGTGGTTCCAGCTCCATGATGCTGCACAATGGTGAAGCTATCACCAAAACGTCTTCTCCGTATTATCGAGGCCGTTATTTGCCAAATGCGTGGGCTGTTTTTTAAAGAACGGCTAAGGTGATTTTGAGGAGGTTTTTAAATTCTTGGACAAATTGTTTCACTATAGTGAAGACCCGGCTATTACGATTTTTCAGCCTCGGGCACATCCCTCCCACCCCACACTTGCTCCGGCTGTATGGGCGATTGATGAAGAACGAGCGCCGATGTATTATTTACCGCGAGATTGCCCGAGGATTTGCTTTTACAAAAAAGCAGATTCTGTGCAGCGAGATGTCGAACGCTTTCTTGGCTTGACAAGCGCCAAAATGGTTATTGCGCTCGAAAGCAAATGGTATCCCGCGCTTACACAAACAACGCTGTATGAATATACCTTCTCTCCAGAATCTTTTTATTGCTGGGACGAAGGTGCGGGCTACTATTTGTCAGAGGAAACCGTTACGCCACTAGACGTAAGACCGTTAGGAGACCTCGTACACTGCCTTAGCCAAGCAGATGTTGAATTGCGAATCACTCCTTCGCTGTTGCCGCTCCGAGATTCATTGCTACAAAGCAGTCTGCACTTTTCTATGATCCGCATGCGGAATGCGTCGCTCACATAAAAAACAGGCAGTCTCCCTCAATGGGTGGCTGCCTGTTTTTGTTTTTACAATTTAATCGGAGTTTTTGCCTGCTCCAAGCTCCATTTCTCAACATCCCACGTCTGTGTAACCCAATCCTCATAAAATTCAGGTTCGTGGCATACGAGAAGGACGGTCCCTTTGAACTCCTTTAAGGAACGTTTAAGCTCTTCCTTGGCGACGACATCCAAGTGGTTCGTCGGCTCGTCAAATACCAGCCAGTTGCTTTCGCGCTGCAGTAATTTACAGAGACGAACTTTTGCTTGCTCGCCCCCGGACAGAGCATTCAAGTTACGATTGATATGCTCATTTTTCAAACCACAACGTGCCAGCGCTCCGCGAACCTCATGGTTATTCATGGAAGGGAATTCATTCCATACATCATCCAGTGCAGTAATTGGTTTCGCCTTTACTTCTTGCTCGAAGTAAGCAGGATGGAGGAAATCGCCTTTCTCCAGCTTTCCACCCAGCGGAGGAATCACACCCAGCAACGTTTTTAACAAAGTAGACTTACCAACACCGTTCATGCCGACAATCGCTACTTTTTCACCGCGCTCCAGCTTCACACTAAGCTTCGGCAGCAATGGATGGGAATATCCGATCTCCAGGTTTTCTGCCTCGATGACAAAACGGCTACTCGCCCGGGATTCTTTAAAGATAAACGATGGTTTCGCAGCTGTTTCCGGCTTGTCGATGCGATCCATTTTATCGAGCTGCTTTTGACGGCTCTTCGCGCGGCCAGTAGTAGACGCACGTGCTTTATTGCGCGCAATAAAGTCTTCCATTTTTGCGATTTCTTCCTGCTGCTTCTCAAATGCGTCAAAGTGCTGACTGCGTTTCATCTCAGACTGTGCCAGGAAGGATTCGTAGTTCCCTGTGTAACGATTCAGCTTGGTAAATTCCAAATGATAAATCACATTTACGACTTCGTTCATGAAGGTCGTATCATGGGAAATCAGCATGAAGGCATAAGGATACTCCTTCAAGTAGTTTTTCAGCCACACGATATGCTCTTCATCCAAGTAGTTCGTCGGCTCATCCAGCAAAAGAACGGTTGGTTTTTCCAGCAGCAATTTAGCCAAAAGAACCTTGGTACGCTGACCACCAGAGAGGGAGGCAACGTCACGTTCCAAACCGATTGCACTCAAACCCAGAGCGTTGGCGATTTCATCTACTTTTGCATCGATCAAATAAAAGCCGCTTGTTTCCAGCTTGTCTTGAATTTCGCCCATGCGCTCCAGCAATTCTTCCAGTTCCTCTGGAGATGCCTCGGCCATCTTTTCACCAATCGTCATCAGTTCAGCCTCTTGCTCCAAAAGCGGCAGGAAGGCGTCCTTGAGTACGTCACGAATCGTTTTACCAGCTTGCAGCTTGGTATGCTGATCCAAATATCCGTACTCGATTTTGGGCATCCATTCAACACGACCGTTATCAGGCAAGTTTTGGCCTGTCAAAATCCCCATCATCGTTGATTTTCCGGTACCATTTGCGCCTACGAGTCCTACACGGTCATTCGGTTGCAAACGGAAAGACACATCGCGAAACAAAACACGGTCCCCAAAACCATGGGACAAATTCTCTACAATCAAAACACTCATGCTCGATTCTTCCTCCTGATCTGTTTCCTCTATGAGGCTTACAACAAAATTCTTTCAAAAAAAGTAGGTGCGTACCGTGCTACATAAGATTCGCCCGTAAATACCAATTCGTCCAGCCGGACACGCATATCCTGCAGGTTGACACTTTCCCCGGCGATGTTCAAGATCGCGGCTCGTGTCATAGCCCTCAGAATAGTGACTTCTGTAGCCAGCTTGTCATCGAACAGCTTGCCGCTATGCACAATCTCTGAGCGATGATTGTACGATTTTTTTACAAAATGTGCAATCCGTTCACGCTGCAAGGCGGTTTCTCCAAAATAGTACGCCATTCGGACACGCAATTTATAGGTAATCTCGCCTTTTTTGCCATCGGGAACGAACAATGATTCCAATGCAATCCACAAATCCAACAGCTGATCCTCGTAATTTTTCCGCTCCAGCGAAAGCGCATAGCGACGAAAAGCAAGGGATGGCAGCTTCTGTTCGACTAATGAAGTAAAAATGCCAGCCGTTCCATCATCAAATGTGTACTTATCACCATCAAGCGATCGCTTCAAATACGTAATGCCATACATATTGCCACTGACTGTGATAATGTAAGGAATCGAACAAGTCCCTGTTGTGGACGCTAGATTCAGCTTACTTTCGATTTCTTCAATCCACACCCGATCATCCGTTACTTTCATCTCTTCGTGATCCCCAACTAAAAATAAACTGCTGGGATCTACACGCAAATCAAAGGTTCGCTTGTTCTCGTCCATCTCATTGCGCAAGAAACGAGACGCGATCTCATATGGCCTCTTTGCGCCTGATATGAGCGTGTACGAATTAGGCAAATCGATCCGAACGGGCTGTGCTGTTGTTGAATTGAATACGGGGGCGATTAAGACCGGCATAGTTCTCGCTCCTTCCAGACCAGCAGAGCTCGTTTATTGTTTACATAATAAATATTATGTTCTATAAACAGTATCGTGCCATTCTGTAGTTTTGACAACATATCAATTCCTTCTAAATGTGGACATGCTTCCTTACCATACAAGTTCAAAAGTCGTCTTTTCAGCACCAAGAAAGTGGCGAGAACCTGATGAAGGAGGAGCGGAGTGTAGGGTACCTACATGAGCACCGGACTTCGAAGGTGAACGCCACTTTCGATGTCGAGTAAGCTTCTTACAGAACAACATCGTGATCAAAAGACGACTTTTTGAACAACCTCATTATAGAATACCAGCATTTCCTATGATTCGTCATCATGTGTTTACGCCAAACTAGGTAAAGAAGGAGTTGATTTTATGGAAAAGGATCATATTCTTGATGAAAATCCGCATCAAACTTACAATAATGTAGCTCGACCGCTGGAACAGACTGGCGAACCCCAGTCCGGCTCTAAAAAAGTGAAACAGCAAAATCATTCGCGCGCGATTCGAACACGAGAAGGATAATGAATGGTACCCGGCTCTATTGCAGTCGGGTGCCTTTACTCTTCCTTTTTTTTACATCGAAAAAGATTGAATTGTCCCACAAGGATGCACTATGATAAATTTAGTATCCTTGATGGAGGTTAAGTGAAGATGATCACCATTCCACTTCCGGGCAACCATAGCCCTCTTTCCAATTTGATCAGCTATAGTGTTTCACCGCTGTACGAGATGGCTGCTAGTTTGTATACACTCGCCCAAGAAACACCTCCCGAGCGATTTGCGTATTGGACCGAAGAAAAATTAGAGCAGTTTGAGTCTGCCCGTCTTTTAAAAGAATGGGGTTATTTTGTCCCCCTCTTTCGATATGGGATCCCTGACTCATTTGACCCCCTACATACAAAAGGTGTGATGGCTGTCGATGATCAATATGAGTACTTCGTAACACTTCCCACCGATCATTTTATGCGTAGTATAAAACCGATCTTGGAGGAGTGGATACTGCATCACGATGCTCCTGAAGTTGCCTTCGATTTAGAAGAGGATGCCGATTATGTGAAAGGCCGTTTCAGCCTGTTCGTTTCTTCTTATTGGCAGCTATTTTTTGAGGCGAATTGGGAGGCGATTGCTCCAAAATTTGTGCGTGAAGCAGAACGGATTTATTACTCGTTACAAGGAATCGAATCCCTTACTACCTATCTGCAATCCATTTCTCCCGCAATTACCTATGACACAGAAACTCATCGGCTTACCTGCCCGAGTAATGGTCCTAGCTATGATGCGCATCATCTCATTCTATATCCGAGCTATTATTATGCTCAAGAACCCACGCTTACGAAAAAAGGCTGGAATGCCCATTTGCTTTTTTCCATCTCGGAAGGACCCACTCAACCAAAAACGCCCTCATAAAGGGCGTTTTTCATGTTGCATATGTGCGACAATTAGTTTATCTAATTGTTGACTGATTCTCACGATTTCAGGGTCGAGAAAATTGTAACCTGCATCTTTTGCTGCGCGCTCTAGCTTTAGTCGCAAGTCATCAATCATCTTACTCATCGTTTCCATGCTGCAGGCCCCCACCTAACGTTGTCTCCCACTATTTTACATTATTTAAGAACTGGTGGAAAGGGTAAGATGTGGAAGAAAAAGCCTTGTACCCATTTCTGGCACAAGGCTTTTCCCACTTCCTATTTCATGACGTGGATCGGACGACCCAGAGCCAATTCAGCAGCTTCCATTGTTACTTCACCCAGTGTTGGATGTGCGTGGATGGTCAGCTCGATATCTTCGAGTGTTGCGCCCATTTCGATCGCCAATCCGATCTCTGCGATGATGTTCGATGCTTCTGGACCAACGATTTGCGCACCCAATACGAGATTCGTTTCTTTTTCTGCAATCAGCTTCACGTAGCCTTCGCCTGCATTTACAGACAGAGCGCGACCGTTTGCTGCGAATGGGAAACGACCTACAATGTAATCGATGCCTTTTTCTTTTGCTTCTTTCTCATTGATTCCAACGCTTGCGATTTCTGGATCGCAGAATACAACCGCTGGAATCGCTTTGTAGTCTACTTCTGCTGGATGACCGGCAATCGCCTCAGCAGCAACCTTACCTTCGTAGGAAGCTTTGTGAGCCAGCGCAGGACCTGCTACGATATCCCCGATCGCGTACACGTTAGGAATGCTCGTGCGGCCTTGCTTGTCAACAACGATCAACCCACGGTCAGTCATGTTCATGCCGATATCGCGAATACCGAGTTCATCTGTATTCGGACGACGTCCAACAGTAACGAGTACGTATTCCGCCTCGATTTTTTGTTGCTCGCCTTTTACTTCTGCAGTCACGATCACGCCGTTTTCTGTCTCTTCCATTCCTTGTGCCAATGCTTTTGTATGGATGGTAACGTCGAGCTTTTTCAGCTTGCGTTCCACCAAACGTGGCATGTCTGGCTCAAATCCTGGCAAGATTTGATCGGAACCTTCCAAAATCGTTACTTTTGTACCAAACTTCGCAAACACTGTACCGAGCTCGATACCGATGTATCCGCCGCCGATTACCACGAGACTCTTCGGCAGTTCAGTTAAGGACAGCGCTTCAGTAGAAGACATTACGCGTTTACCAAACGGGAATGCAGGCAACTCGATTGGACGCGAACCAGTTGCAATGATGCAATGCTGGAAGCGATAACGGTTGACATCATAACCGTGGAATACGCGTACTTCATTTTCACTTACGAACAGCGCTTCACCAGGGATTACCTGGATTTTGTGGCCTTTGAAGAGGGAGCCTACGCCACCAGTCAGTTGCTTCACGATGCCGCTTTTCCACTCTTGTACTTTAGCAAAATCAACTTTCACATTTTCCATTGTAATACCCATGGATTCTGTATGTTGTGTGTGCTCATATGTGTGTGCAGCGTGGATCATCGCTTTGGAAGGGATGCAACCTACGTTCAGGCACACGCCACCCAGCTCAGCTTTTTCCACGACAGCTACTGTTTTACCAAGTTGAGCGGCACGAATCGCTGCAACATATCCACCTGGACCGGCACCGATTACGAGTACGTCAACCTCTGTAGTAAATTCACCTACTACCATTGTCTCTTATCCCTCCATGACGAGCAGCGTTGGGTTTTCGAGGAGCTGCTTCACGTAGTTGACGAAACGCTGTGCAGGTTCGCCATCAACCAAGCGGTGATCAAAGCTCAAAGACAGGTGCAACATTTGACCTACCGCGATTTCACCATTTTTCACAATCGGCTTTTCGCTAATGCGGCCAACACCCAGAATAGCTACTTCTGGATAGTTAATGATAGGCGTGAAGAACATACCGCCCGCAGAACCGATGTTTGTGATGCTGAAAGTAGAACCTTTCAACTCGTCAGCAGTCGCTTTGCGATCACGTGCTTTCTTCGCCAGCTCGCCGATTTCGCCTGCGATTTGGAAGATGGATTTGCTGTCAGCGGATTTCACAACTGGAACGAGCAAGCCGTCTTCTGTCGAGGTAGCGATACCGATGTTGTAGTACTTTTTAAAGATGATTTCTTGTTTTTCATCGTCGATAGAAGCGTTGAGTTCTGGGAATTTCTTCAGACCAGCTACAACTGCTTTCACGATCATAGGCAGGTAAGTCAGCTTCACACCACGCTCTTCAGCAAGTGGCTTCGCATCTTTACGCATTGCGACAAGCGCTGTAACATCCACTTCGTCGAAGATCGTTACGTGTGGTGCTGTGTAAGCAGATTTCACCATTGCTTTCGCGATTGCTTTACGCATACCTTTCAGTGGAACGCGTTCTTCCAGCTCGCCTGCTTGAGGTGTGTGGTGAACGGTTGGAGCCGCTGCTGCTTGTGCTACACCTGTAGCTGCTGCAGGAGCCTCTGTTGCTCCCGAAGCTACCACTGCTTGTGCAGTTGGCGCTGCTGCTCCGCCAGATACGAAGCGATCTACGTCTTCGCGTGTGATGCGGCCCAATTTGCCTGTACCAGGTACATTAGCCAATTGAACGCCTTTTTCGCGAGCGTATTTACGAACGGAAGGAGTAGCCAACACATGCTTACGGTCAATTGGTGCCGCTACTGCTGTTGCAGTTGCTTGCGCCATTGGCGTTTCCAAAGTTTGGTTCGCATTTGCACTCACCTGGGAACCGATGTCGCAGCCTGGCTCCATTTTGTCTGCAGCTTGAGGCGCTGGTGCCGCTTCAGCAGCGTGGGAATCGCCATGACCATGGTCTGGCAGGTTCGGAATTTCGCCTTCTACGTCAAACTCGATCAGTGGATCGCCGACTACAGAAACCGTACCCTCAGTTACTTTCAGGTCGATAACTTTCCCTTTAACAGGCGATGGTACTTCTACAACCGCCTTGTCATTTTGTACTTCCATGATGACTTGGTCTTCTTCTACGGAATCTCCGGGCTGTACGTGCCATTTGACGATTTCGCCTTCATGGATACCCTCGCCGAGCTCCGGGAGTCTGAATGTAAAACGACTCACAGTATCTCCTCCTTATAACACTTCGCCATAGTAGTAAGCCTATATTTCCCAAAAGAAGGCGGAAAGCTTTCAACTTTTCCGCCATTATGTCCGTTTCTCAATTAAAAATCGAGGACTTGAGTCAGACCATCTACTACGCGTTTTACGTCAGGCAGCCATACATCTTCTGCTTGTGCAAACGGGTAAACGGTATCTGGAGCTGTAATACGCAGCACTGGAGCTTCGAGGTGCAGGATCGCACGCTCGTTGATTTGCGTGATGATTTCTGCCGCAACACCAGACGTTTTTTGTGCTTCTTGAACCACAATCGCACGATTTGTTTTCTTCACAGAATCCACGATCGTATCGATATCGAGTGGGCTGATGGTGCGCAGATCGATTACTTCTACTTTTGCTCCACGCGCTTTCTCGATTTCTTCTGCTGCTTTCAGGCTGGTATGCACCATCGCACCATAGGTGATGATGGTAACATCGCTTCCTTCTTTTACTACGTTTGCTTTGCCGAGTGGAATCGTGTACTCGCCTTCTGGAACTTCTTGACGGAAGGAACGGTACAGCTTCATGTGCTCGAGGAATACAACTGGATCGTTGTCGCGAATCGCGGAGATCAACAGTCCTTTTGCATCATACGGGTTGGAAGGGATAACTACTTTCAGACCCGGAGTTTGCATCATCAAGCCTTCCAAAGAGTCAGCATGCAGCTCAGGCGTTTTCACACCACCACCAAATGGGGAGCGGAATGTAACTGGGCTCGTGAAACGACCGCCGGAACGGTAACGCATACGAGTAGCTTGAGATGCAATTGCATCGAACGTTTCAAATACGAAACCAAAGAACTGAATTTCTGCTACTGGACGGAAGCCGTTTACGGAAAGACCAACAGCCAAACCGCCGATTCCGGACTCAGCGAGCGGCGTATCGAAAACGCGTTGCTCGCCGAACTCAGCTTGCAGACCTTCTGTTGCACGGAACACCCCGCCGTTGTTACCTACGTCTTCACCGAAGACAAGAACGGTTTCATCGCGCTTCAACTCCACGCGCATTGCATCCGTAATGGCTTGAACCATTGTCATTTGTGCCATGGCTTATTTCGACTCCTTCGCCAGGAATTCTGCCTTTTGCTCTTCGAGTGCAGGCGGCAGTGTCTCAAACATTACATCGATCAGTTCGCTAACTTTCATCTTAGGTGTTTCGTCCGCTTTTTTGATTGCGTCCGCAACAGCAGCTTTCGCTTCTTCGATGACAGCTTCTTCGTCTTTTTCACTCCAGAGACCTTTTGCTTCAAGGAACTTGCGGAAGCGGATCAGTGGATCGCGCAGTTCCCACTCGCTTTGCTCTTCACCTGTACGGTAACGAGTTGGGTCGTCACCAGCCATGGTGTGAGGACCATAACGGTACGTCATTGCTTCGATCAGAGTCGCACCTTCGCCATTCACGCCGCGCTCTTTTGCTTGTTGAACCGCGTAGTAAACGGCGAGAATGTCCATACCGTCAACGCGTTCGCTAGCAATACCAGCCGCAACTGCTTTGACTGCGATATTTTCAGAAGCCGTTTGTTTTTCGAACGGCAGAGAGATCGCATAACCGTTGTTTTGAGAGAAGAAGATAACAGGCAGCTTGTATACACCTGCAAAGTTCATACCCTCGTAGAAGTCACCTTGGGAGGTCGCACCGTCACCGAAGTAGTTGATCGCAACCTTCTTTTCACCGCGCAGCTTGTAACCCATTGCAACACCTGTTGCTTGTGTACATTGAGCCGCGATGATGATTTGTGGCATCAATACATTTACACCTTCAGGAATTCTGCCGCCCTCGATATGTCCGCGGGAGTACAGGAATGCTTTGTGCATTGGGTAACCGTGCCATACCATTTGTGGAATATCACGGTAGCTAGGCAGGATAAAGTCTTCTTTGGAAAGAGCAGCCTCGGAACCGATCATGCTTGCTTCTTGACCAGCTACTGGTGCATAGAAACCAAGACGACCTTGGCGGTTCAAGCTGATTGCGCGTTGGTCCCATACACGGGTAAATACCATTTTACGCATCAGTTCACGCAATTCATCATCGGAGAGCTTAGGCATCAAGTCAGGACGAACAACCGTACCATCCGGGGCAAGAATTTGCAGCGGGGCGTTGTTCTCTGTTTGTTCAACAGCAGTGGATACGCTCATCACATTCACCTCGTCACTAGAATAAGGGACTTCCTTTTCCCGCGTTGCTCCTTGTCGCCTCAATCTGAGCATCTGCTCGATAAGCGAAGAATCCAATTCGCGGCGGAAGTGACCCTGATAAAAACCAGAAGAAAGTTGCATGGTGCAAGAAAGGGCTTACAGCGCCGTTTGCAACACCCTGTTATATTGCAGTCAAAATACCTGTTTAATGTGTTACAGTATTGATATTACAGGGTTTATTTCCTCTCTGTTATCATTTACTATATAAGCTGTATCAGTTTTTTTCAAGGCTTAGTTTTTCATTTGAGCATACAGGGAGTGTAATCGATGTCTGACTATGTAAAGCGAACCATTATGAAAGAAGAAGTGCCCAGCATCCACGTGGACACTCCCCGCTCGGTCAAAGTATACCTACCGCCGGGGTACAATGAGCTTCTTTCTTACCCTGTTGTGTATTGCCAGGATGGGAACGACTTTTTTACGATGGGTCGAATCGCGACTATCTCCAATCAATTGATTCTGGAAGAAGGTATCGAACCCTACATCGTCGTCGGTGTTTCCGTCGATCGCAACAAGCGCACCAGCGAGTATTCTCCATCGGGGGCGAGAAATGCAGCCTATCAGCGTTTTTTCACCGAAGAGCTGATTCCTTACATTGAGGAGCGCTATCCTGTGCGCCGTGATCCTGCTTCACGTGTACTGGCTGGAGACTCTTTAGGTGGAACCGTTTCTTTGCATCTCGCATTGGAACACCCCGACCTCTTTCCACAAGTACTCGCGCTGTCCGGGGCGTTTTTCCAGACGACACTCGACCCGCTTTTGAATCAGTCCAGTTTATCCTGGCTGCGAATCTGGATGGTCGTTGGCCTCGACGAGACAGCTGTGGAAACAAGTGCGGGTACCTTCGATTTCGTCCAATGGAACCGCGAGGCAAAACAGATTCTTGAGGACAAGCAAGCAACCTTGTCCTATCGAGAAAAACCAGGGAATCACGTCTGGGGTTTGTGGCAAAAAGAGCTGCCTGACGCCTTGCGCTACTTCTTCCCACCTCCCCGTCTGTAACCATTACGAGCCGTTGATTTCTTTGATGTCCTCGTACCCGTAGTACCGGCCATCCACCAGGAAAATGCCTTGGTGGTTGGCTTTTTCAATTTCGCCCGCAACCTGATTGGAATCGTTTAGGACGATGTTGACAATCTTGCTCTCGTCCCGTTTCATTTGATTGAGAATGCGTTCTCGCTCTTTGGCCGAGATCATATCCATCCCTCTTTTCCCCTATGTTGGATAGCTATAGTATTTCATTGGGGGGTCTGAATTACACACAAGTGAGTCAACCGAATGGAACCAAAAAAAGCCTTGCCGCTCTCCAACTTTCCGGACACGGCAAGACTCTTTTTTATTGTTCGATAGTTGTATATTTAAAATCTCTACCACCAAACGGGTTGATCAAAAATCCTTTGACTTTGTCATTTTTTATATACGGTCTTGCACCATAATACACAGGGGCAATCGGCATTTCCTCCATTAAGATAGTCTCTGCCTCACGCATGATCGCATTACGCTTCGCCGGGTTTTTTTCCAAGTAACTCTGGACGATTAGCTCCCGGTATCTGTCGTTTTCCCAAGCAGCGTCGTTCGTGCCCACTGTTTTGTCCTTGAAAATTTCCAGGAAATTGATGGGGTCGTTAAAATCAGCACCCCAATTTCGGTAGGCAAACTGATAGTTTTTGGAGCGCTTGTTCTGTAAAAAAACTTTTTCCTCCAAGCCACTGATTTTCACATCTACACCAAGGCTTCTTTTCCATTGATCCTGAAGAGCTTCGGCCAGCTTTTTTTGACGATCGTCACCTGAACCATATGTGAAGGTCACTTCAGGCATCGTCGAAAGCCCAAGCTCCTTTAACCCTTCAGCCAATAACTGTTTCGCTTTGTTTACATCCTCTTGGAAATAATCATTTCCGCTGAGTTGCATCGAGGGAGGAACCCATGCAAAAGCCGCAGGCACCCCAGTCTGCACGATTCCGTCTACAAGAGGCTGCCGTTGTATTGAATACGAGAAGGCTTGTCGAATTTTTTTATTCGTAAAAGGGGGCACGGTTGTATTAAAGGTGACTGCAACTGTATTCGGATACGGCGCCATTACGATTTTTCCTTCGTCCTGCAAAGCGGGGATCACATCGACGGGCAACACGTAGCTTGGATGCCCTCCCCAATCCAATTCACCAGAATCAAACAATGCTTGAGCAGTGTTGGTATCGGTAATCATGCTCCAGACGATCTTGTCGAGCTTCACGGCATCCTTGTCATGATACTTCTCGTTTTTCACAAGAACCATTTTGTTTTTATGCTCCCACAGCTCCATTTTGAACGGGCCGTTGCCCACGTAGTTGTCTGGAGACGCTGCCCAGTTCGGATGTGCATCCAAGGTCTTTTTATGTAAAGGAAACAATGTCGGGAATGCCGTCAGCTCGTAAAAAAACGGAGCTGGCGAATTGAGCTTGACCTCTAGTGTAAAATCGTCTAGTGCCTTGACCCCTACGTCTTCATGCGATCCTTTTCCTGTGTTAAATTCCTCTGCCCCTTTAATGAAATAAAGCATATAGGCATATTCGGACGCTGTCTTCGGGTCGAGATTTCTTTTCCAGGCGAACTCAAAATCATGGGCGGTTACCGAATCTCCGTTGCTCCATAGCGCATTCGTTTTCAATTTGAACGTGTACGTCGTCAAGTCCTCGGATACCGTATAACTGTCGGCGATCGCGTTGGCTATTTTCCCATCCGGTCCATAGCGAGTCAGCCCTTCAAAACAGGCAGTAATGACATCAAAGGAAGTGCCATCGGAAGCTAGTCCGGGGTCTGCTGTCGGAGGCTCTCCACCGTCAGCGTTCCAATTCAATACCATCTCTTTTCCCGTTGGCTTCGTTGGTTGAGATGCCTGATCATTCGGTTTGTTCGTTACCCCCGTTTCACTTGTACTACATCCCGTTAAAGCTTGAAGCAGTAAGAAACAGCTCAAAATGAAGCTCATCCTCTTTCTCATCGAGTCCATCCCCCTTGATTCCATTCAATAGTAAGCGCTTTCACTTCATCACACTACCATGATAACGTAAGAGTAGACGAAACAAATCCGACGGTATGGCGAAAAACTGATCACGTAAAGACTCATATTTTGTACAAATTGTCTAATTATTTTGAATTGATTATTTCGGCAAAGAAAAAAGCCAGTCCTTCCTTCGACTGGCTACAAATGGTTGAAACGAACCGATTAGAATGTATTCAATAATTCCTCTACTGCTTCCACAACGTTCTTGATACATGGATCGGTAATGTGTCGATGCGTCGTAAAGCGAATGACATACTCATCAAAATCAACAGCGAGCACTCCTTTTTCCTCCAGTCGTTCCAAGAAGGCGACTGCTGTTTGCCCAATCGAGTCTGTATTCACCAGCACGATATTCGTGTCGACTTGCTCGACTTGAAGCGATAGCTGGCGCAAGCCTTTTGCCAATTGCTGTGCCCGTTCATGGTCTTCTGCCAATCGTTCGGTCATCTGTGTCAAAGCGATGATGCCCGGTGCTGCCAAATACCCTGCCTGACGCAGCCCGCCGCCTAATTTTTTTCTCCACCATCTCGCTTCTTCGATAAATGCACGATCTCCAGCCAAAATGGAGCCAACTGGAGCACTCAGCCCTTTGGACAAGCAAATCTGAACGGTATCGGCAAAAGCGCTTAGCTCACTGACTGCAACATCCTGGGCAACAGCCGCATTGAAAAGACGAGCACCATCTAAATGAACGGGAATCCTGTGTTTCTGTGCGATATCATAGACACGCTTCATTTGTGCGACAGAGATTACCGCCCCGCCCGCGCGATTATGTGTATTTTCGAGACAGATCAATTTTGTGCGAGGAAAATGGATATTGTTGCCCCGAATCGCTCTCTCTACATCTTCTGCACGCAAAGCACCGCGTTCGCCAACTAGCGTCCGTGTTTGCACGCCGGCCAATGCCGACATAGCTCCGCCTTCATAGTAAAAAATGTGCGAATCTGCTTCCGCAATGATCTCGTCTCCGTTGACACAATGCGTCAAAACAGCGACCTGATTGCCTTGCGTGCCACTTGTTACGAACAGGGCAGCTTCCTTTCCGAGTATTTCAGCCGCGATCGCTTCCAAACGATTGACAGTTGGGTCCTCTCGATAAACATCATCACCAACCTCCGCACCGGCCATTGCTCGAAGCATCTCCTCGGTTGGTTTCGTAACGGTATCGCTGCGCAAATCGATTTTCATAGATGACTCTCCTTCCACCCTGTTGTCATTCTCTAGACATATCGTAACACTTTCAACATTGCATCCTGATTTCCCTCTTGCTAAGATGAAGGGGTAACTTACATACAGTTAGGGGATTTGACCTGTGAAACTAAAAATCACGCGTAACGCTGCCAAGCAATTGGCTCCAATCATCGAGCAAGAAGAAGACAAAGAATTGAAACTGCGCGTTTATATTACTCATGCTCACGGCGATCATGCACACTACGGGCTCGCTCTGGACAAGCCAACAGAGGAAGATCTTGTGATCTCGACTGACAAAGAGATTGATGTGATCGTGAAAAAAGATGAGCCATTGCTGGATGGCGTCGTCATTGACTATCTCTTCTTGCCGCAAGAAGGTTTTGTAATTACCAACCCTTCAAAAGGTAACACAGGCGACCACTAAGCAAGATACAGATAAACCCTCTGCTTTTTTACAGGCAGAGGGTTTTCTTTGATGAGTAGATTCTCTTATTCGTCAGGAGCCATGGTGTACAGCGCTGCCGGTAAATCTTTCAGCAACGGTGAAGAAACATCATCAACCTTCGTCATAACAAGCCGATGGACCGGACGCGTCATCGCGACATACAACAGTTTTGCATCCCATTCATTATTTTGATAGGCGTCCACATCCAGTATAATGACCACATCGAACTGCAAGCCTTTTGTTAAAAAAGCAGGCATGACGGTTACGCCACCCGGAAATTGGTTATCCTTGCTGCCTAACAGAGTCAGATCAGCAATCTTGTCTTGCAGGCCTTTATGTGCTTTTTTACTCGCTTGGATGGTTTTCGCTACGATCGCAATCGTTTTGAAGCCTTCAGACTGGTAGGCAGCGACACGCGAAGAGATGTCCTCCCACAGTTGCGCTCGCGAACGAGCCTTGACCATGATTGGTTTTTCACCATGACGCAAAACAGGTTTTGCCAATACCGTCTCGGGCAATTCAATTTGCCGTAACACTTCATTGGCACAGCGCATGATCTCAATTGTCGAACGATAGCTTTGCGACAACGTATAATAAGAAGGAAACAGCTGTGCAAATATCCCCTTCGTCAACTCTTCCCAGGCATGAATCCCCCGGTAGCTATGAATGCCTTGCGCAATATCTCCCACGATCGTGAGCGAATTTCGCTTCGTTGCCAATGCAATGACAGCTATTTCTAACGCACTCAAGTCTTGTGCTTCATCTACGACCGTATGATCGAAATGCTCCGCTTTGTTCATTCCTTCAACAATATGCTGCAAGTATAGCAATGGCGCGATATCTTCCGGCTCCAATCTCTCCTCTGCAAATAACGCAGCACTTGACTGAGTCACATCACGCACAACCTCGTCTGAAATGTCATCAGGTACGAGCTTGCGCAGCAATTCCTCGTCAGCAATCAACTCGCGATAAGCTGAGAAGATTTCCAGTCTCGGAAACGAAGTCAGGTACGTATCCAATATTTGCTCCAGCATTTTCTCGAATTTGTACAAGCCTTCTTTGTCCAAATCGACTTTTCGTTCTCGCAAATGGGCAAACAATTGCTTGTTCATTTCTTGCTTCAAATGCTTTCGAAGCGCTTCTACCCGTCGATGATACGGCATATTGGCGAATTGCTCCAGGAAGCATTGGCGAATAAAATCACCTGGAATGGTAAAGACTTGCTTGGTTTTGTTGTATAAAAAGCTGAGCTTCTTAAAAGGGATTCTCGTTTCAACGATATGCCGAATGTATTGCTCCAGCGCCTCCCGACAAGCGAGCGATCCTTTGAAGCGAAGCCTGTTTCGCGTCATTTCTTGCTGGCGCTCATCCTGCCCCTCCTCGAAGAACAATTGAAGAGGCTTATCGGGACTTACGATTCTCCATCCTTTAGGCAGCAGAGGCTTTACAAGACGCGCTGCCCAATCTACAAAGGTAGACTGTTGAACGTCATCGACGCCTAACTCTGGCAAAACCTCGGATATATAGGTAAGAAACATCCGGTTGGGTGCAAACACCATGAACTTTTTGGACATCATGGAATCCTGGTAGTTATAAATCAAATAGGAAAGTCGGTGCAGCGCAATGGTCGTTTTTCCGCTCCCCGCTACTCCTTGCACAACAATAGGCCGTTCTTTTTCCGCCCGAATAATATCGTTTTGCTCGGACTGAATCGTAGCGACGATGTCTTTTAGTCTGCTATCGTTAGCCTGATTCAGATTGGCTGCCAAAAATTCATCGATGAAGCCCTCTTGCAAAAACTCATCGGGATGCCCCATTTCGCGGTTAATCGTTTCTTTTACCGCTCCATCATAGATGCCGACAATCTTTCCGTCTTCAATCGCAAAATTACGCTTTAATCGAACTTCACCACGAACGATCTCGCGTCCCATACGATAGAACGCGTCTTTGCTTTCACCGGAATAATAGAGACTGGCGATAGGCGCACGCCAATCCACGACGACAGAATCAAATGTATCACTGCGCACAATTCCCCGTTTTCCTATGTAGACCTGGTCCAGCTCATAGATTTCATCCTTCAAGAAATCCACTCTGCCGAAATAAGGCTTCTCTCGACCTTGATCTTCCAGATAGCGCAAATCCTTTGCCTTTTTATAGTTAACGACCTGCTTCACATAGTCATCTGTTGCCTCACGGATTTCATTGCGAAGCTGCTCCATTTCTTCGTCGATCGCTGAAATGGTTTCATCCAGCTTTTTTTGTTCCAGTTCATAATCACGATGCTGTGTACTCACATTCATTCCCCCTCACATGTATCGTGTCATTGAAAGTATCAGGACCATTGCCTCGCCAGCCATATTCCAACCGCACAAGAAAGGAGACCGACTCCCAAACTGAGAAGAGCGTACAAAGTGCCACGCAACAGATGGCCTTCTCCCCAAAAAGTAACCACTTCCAAGGAGAAGCTAGAGAAAGTCGTAAATCCTCCCATGACACCTGTTGCAAATAAGAGATAGAGTGTCGGAGATAAAAAGCCACGTTCTTTCCCCAGCACGAACAAGATGCCGATGACCAAAGATCCACAAACATTGGCGACCCAGGTTCCCCACGGCCATCCCGGCTGATTTGCGAACAAAGACAATAGGTAGCGCAAAAGAGAGCCAACTGCTCCTCCAACCGCCACAGCGATCCACGCCATCGCTTTCTTTCCCTCCCTGGCTATCCAAAGCGTTATGTATGTCACAGAAAAAGACACCCTAGCGTCAAGCGAGGATGTCTGTCGTATCAGTAATTGTTATCTTACTGTTTTGGCTTATTTTCTTCAAGGTCTTCCACATAACGGATGGAATCCAAATTTGCTCTCAATGAAAGCTTAACGGCGTCAATATACTTTTGGCGCAATGCTTTTTGTTCGAGCTTTTCCTCTTCGGTCAAACCTTCTTCGCGAGATTTTTTGACCAATTCATTAATGCGTTTAATTTCTGCGTCAGATACCACTGCTGGTTCCTCCCACTCTGTAATAGTGCCGCTTTATTATACCACATTCGAATGTTCCCGCAAGACAACCGAACACTTACGGCATATCAGGCATGATCAGAGTCTGACCCGGGTAAAGCCTGTTGCTATCCAAACTGTTCGCTTCCTTGATTTCTATGATATAGTCACGAACATCTGTATGCTGATCTGAGTAGCGAACAGCTAACGACCATAGGCTATCTCCAGATTGTACGGTTACCTCTACACCTTGGGGCTCCTCCATTGGCGAAGAAGCAAACACTAGTTCGGTCAACAAGTAAAAAAAGAGAGTAAATGTAATAAGAAACAAGAGAGCTTGTCCTCTCGTGATACCAAAGCGAACACGACGTTCTTCTTTTTTCTCGAAACGATTACGTACTGTGGATGAATTCATAATAATGGCCTCCTCACAAACATACGTTCTGATCATTTGTAACCTCATGATAAATGAGAACATATGTTCATGTCAACAAATAATCGAACTTATGTTTGTCGAACGCAAGCTCCCATGGTATAATATAGGAAAATATGTTCGAGAAATCAGGGGTGTCTTTCTATGTCAAAATTATCGAGTAGACAACAAGCCATCATCGAGTTCATACGAAAGGAAGTTCGTGATAAAGGGTATCCCCCTTCTGTACGTGAAATTGGAGAGGCTGTCGGACTAGCTTCCAGCTCAACGGTACATGGTCATTTGGCACGCTTAGAGAAAAAAGGCCTCATTCGTCGAGATCCTACCAAGCCTCGCGCCATCGAATTGCTATCAGATGAAGATCGTTTTCAAGACAATTTCGAAGACTCTGTCGTCCGTGTGCCCGTAATCGGAAAAGTAACCGCTGGACAACCGATTACTGCTATTGAGGATGTAGAAGAATACTTCCCGCTTCCGGACAATATTGTGACTTCTGACAAGGTCTACATGCTGCGCGTCTCTGGGAACAGTATGATTGATGCCGGGATTCTCGACGGAGATTACGTAATTGTTCGCCAACAGCACGTAGCGAACAATGGTGACATTGTCGTAGCCATGACAGAAGAAGACGAAGCGACCGTCAAAAGATTTTTCAAAGAAAAGAATCACTTCCGTCTCCAACCGGAAAATGCCACGATGGAACCGATCATTCTGGAGCATGTCACCATCCTCGGTAAAGTCATCGGTGTATACCGCCTCATTCACTAGTTTCCACATAAAAAAAGGACAGCCTCGGCTGTCCTTTTTGTTTTCTATATGTTATCTGGCAATAAAAAACCAGATGATCATCGTAACTTGCAAGATGACTTTTACGACCGCGCTGCCCAAAAATCCGATCAGTGAGCCTACCCCCGCTTTCACTGCTCGCTCCACCGATTGCTTCTGCACCATCAACTCTACGAGAACGACGAATACGAACGGCAAGATCAGCATACCAAACGGTGGGAAAACGAAAATCCCGAGGATAATTCCGACCGCAGCAGCAACGGACGACCACTTTGACCCCCCATACTTTTTCACGAAGTACATGTTCGTCAGCAAGTCAGCACCGTAAAGCAGAATACTTAGAACGACCATTCCCCACCAAAAGGATGCCGGCAATCCCGCTCCTGGATCTGCAATAAAAAAGTGATAGAGCAAAAAGCCCGCCCACAGCAAGATCGTATCAGGTAAAACGGGTAAGAAAATTCCTGCGATGCTTAGCAAGAACAATAACACAACCACGACCCACAAAAATATTTCCATCTACTACACTCCCTTCCTTTAGGTATACGAGTGATTACCGATTTCGTTGCGTACTTATTTACTTTTGTCTAAACTATTTTAAAAGAAAGTAGACACGGAGGTAGTCTCATGAGAAATTGGCATGATCTCTCCTACTTGGGCAGAGGATCGATGCGCCAAAAAGCGGCGTGGGAAGCGATTCAACAGACGCATATCATGGAAGTACTATCCGATTACCGTCCAGTGCTTGCCGGAACCATTCCATTGGACATTGACGTTGCGCAAAGCGATCTGGATATTATTTGCGAAAGTCATGATCGGGATCGGTTTGAGCAGGTTGTTCGTACAGCGTATGGCTGCTTGCCTGGGTTTGAAGTAACACAACTAGATGTGAAAAATATTCCCACGTGCGTTATCTCGTTTTTCACAGCTGACTTTTGGTTTGAATTGTTTGCTCAACCGGTAGCGGTCGAAAAGCAAAACGCTTATCGTCATATGGACATCGAAGCACGATTGTTAGATATAGGGGGCTTGGATGCATACAAACATATCAGGGCTCTAAAGCAAAACGGCATGAAAACCGAACCTGCCTTTGCTCAATACTTTCATATTGCGGGTGATGATCCATATGAGGCATTGTTGCAATTGGAGTCATTAACCGAAGAGGAATTACGTCAAAGAATTCAGCAGCTGTGATAGGCTTTTCACTTTTTCATCCACTTACCCAATTGTTTATAATAATTGTTTCGCAAGTATACATTCGGTATGTACTCCTACTGACAATGAGGACATACATTGTGTAGAGAAAGTCCCCTTCCGCAAGAAAGGGGACTTTTCATGCTTTTTTAGGAGGTGGTCATCTGAAGTTTACAGCTCTTATGGAGAAATTTACTTTCCCGTTTCCATAAACTTCTTTATACGGGCTCCGATCTCGTCACGAACTCGTTGAAACTCAGGCCATTCTTTCCCCGCAGGATCATCAAATCCCCAATGGACACGGTTTACATGAGTAGGAGTGGTTGGACAAACGGAATCGGCATGGCTGCATAGTGTCACGATCAGATCAGCCTTGTTTAAAATATCAGAGTCAATGACATCTGATGTTTGATCGGAAATGTCTATTCCAACTTCTTTCATCGCTCGAACGGCATTTGGATTCACACCATGGGCTTCAATCCCAGCAGAGAAAACATTCCAGTCGTTACCCAAGTATTTCTTTCCCCATGCTTCCGCCATTTGGCTTCGGCAGGAATTTCCTGTACATAAAAAGTAAATCGTTTTTTTGTTTTCCATGATGTACACACCTTTTAGCTTCAATTTGGATATGTGCTGGCAAAATATTTGCGCTTGAACCATAAAGCTACATTAACCAATGCAATCATAACAGGTACCTCAACAAGAGGGCCTATCACGGCTGCGAAGGCCGCGCCCGAATGAATCCCAAACACTCCAACTGCCACTGCAATAGCTAACTCAAAGTTATTACTGCCCGCTGTGAAAGCAAGGGTCGTAGTAACAGGATAATTTGCCCCAATCTTCTTCCCCATATAGAAAGAAATAAAGAACATAACGATGAAGTAGATGAGAAGTGGAATCGCGATTCTGACTACATCAAGTGGAACGCTTACGATGTTTTCTCCTTGTGTTGAGAACATGACAATGATAGTAAAGAGTAAGGCAATCAGTGTCATAGGACTTATTTTCGGAATGAACACTTTCTCATACCAATGTCTGCCTTTCCCTTTTACAAAAGTAAAGCGCGTCAGCATCCCGGCAAGAAAAGGAATACCTAGATATATAAACACCGATTTTGCCACTTCCGCCATCGTAATACTAATGACTGCACCCTGAATACCAAGCCATTCGGGAATTACGGTGACAAAGACATAAGCATATACTGAAAAGAAAAGCATCTGAAACACAGAATTGAAAGCCACAAGCCCGGCAGCATATTCTGCATCACCTTTTGCGAGGTCATTCCACACAATCACCATGGCGATACAACGTGCCAATCCAATCATGATCAGCCCCACCATATATTCTGGTTTATCTGGCAAGAAAATGATGGCTAATAAAAACATCAGAACCGGACCTATAACCCAGTTTTGAATAAGAGATAGAACAAGAACCTTAAGGTCTTTAAATACACGTCCCATTTCTTCATATCGAACTTTAGCTAAAGGAGGATACATCATCAGGATTAAGCCTATAGCAAGCGGTATGGATGTTGTACCAATTTGTAAGTTATTTAATCCATTTGAGAAAGTAGGAAAGAAGGTTCCGATAATAATCCCTACTGCCATAGCAAGAAAGATCCAAAGGGTCAAGAAGCGATCTAAAAATGATAATTGTTTCATTGAGCCTCCCACTTTGTCTTAGCAGCAGGATGTGGATTCGATTTTATGAACGTCACTGTCAGACTTTGTGTAGAAAAATTCCCACTCATTACCGTCTGGATCAGTAACCCAAAATTTATCCTGCACAGCATAACAACATGTCGTATCCATCTCGTCACGAGCGAAAAAGCCTTCCTTTTCTAGTCTTTCCTTATGAGTCAGGATTTCATTTGCACTTTCAACCTGGAAGCCGAAGTGGTTAACTTGATTTCCGCTTACAGCGTCCCGGACATTCAATGTAAAGTTTAGTCCTGGAGTTTCAAGCAAGAACTTAGCATAATCAGGTTTTACCTTTACAGGATTAACCCCAAAAACCTTTTGATAGAACTCAATAGATTTCTCCAAATTGGTAACGTTAACGCCAACATGTACATACTTCATTTCAAAATCCTCCTTTATTTTAAAAACTATTAATCAAAAAAAATTGATATAAGGTCTAAAAAAAATTAGCAGCAGCTTCCTTTACCTGTTTTCCTGAAGATACAACAAAGCTCTTCCGATAAGAGGTGATTCACTTCATCATCATTCAGATCGTAGTAACTCCAGGTACCTTTTGTCTCTTTGATAATTAGGTTGGCATCCAATAATATCTTCAGATGATACGATAATTTAGATTGAGGCATGTCAAAAACCTCGGTAAGGTCACAGACGCATGTTTTACCTCTTTGACAAAGCTCATACATAATTTCAAGTCGCTTCTGATCGGAAAGAGCCTTGAATTTCTTCTCATATAGCTCCAATTTGTGCTTAATATGGTTCATCGATTACAACCTCATTCATCAATTTTTTTTGATGTATTTATTATATGCACGTTTGCCAAGAAGATGCAATAATTAAATCAACTTTTTTTGATATAACATCCTTTTCGATAGGTGTTGTTACACTAAGAAGCAAATCATGCGTGTGAAGTAAGCGGAAAACGAAAATGTTCTGTCTCGATTTTTAACGAGGGACGAACAAATAAGACATCATCGGCCGTTGTCATCCATGCAGATTGGATCTTTTCATTCTCACTATCCGGCATAAAGTAAAAGTGAATGATCGTTGTCTCAGCCATTACCAAATGAGAAATGACCGCTTCTATATCCACTGTTTTTTTACTTACAAGATCAAATACATGCAGTTGGTCGTCTTCTCGTTCAAATAAGACAATCACATCCTCTTCTTCGACATAATAGATCGCATCCCGAAAAACGAGCAGAAAGTAAAACATCAACAGATGTTCGCTATCCTTGACGGCCAGTCTCGATGAAACGGGGATTCTTTTAGCAGCAAATTCCTTCATGACGATAAAATCAGCCTCATTATCAACATCCAGCTTGCGCAAGACCGATTTTTGTTCCACTAGCTTCTTCAAATCGGACACCAATAAGCGAAAACTACTTTCCTGTACTCTTTCAAAGCCGAACTTCGGATAAAAATCGAGTACGGTATCATTGGCATACAAATAAATAAAATCGTATTCCTTCTCACATGTTTCAATAATATGGTTCATCAATTTCGCTGCCAGGCCTTGGTTGCGATAGGCAGGATGCGTCATAACCGTTCCGATCTGAAGTGCTTTATAATCTTTGCCATTGAATGTCACGATCATCTTACTGGCAGAAGCGTTAGCAATAACCTGATCCCCATCCAAAAAGGAATAGCAGACATAGTTATCGTTCCAAAAGCCCTTGTTATCCCATTCTTTAAAATCGAGCTGAAAGATCTGCTTGGCCAGGTCATTAAAGCTTTCCTTGTAAGTTTCTATATGCTTGTAGTCGCTAATCAATCGATATTCACCCATGTAAAACCCTCCCATTCCATTGTTTGTGCTGTTTGTCATCATTCATTCCTTTTCAGCAATCCCTTCTTTCCAATAAAAAAGACCACAAGAAGAATTCTCTTCTCATGGCCAAATTTATCGTTGTGATGAAGACACCTATCCCGAACAGACTAGATATCATGCACAAACGTGAAATTTGTTTTGATGAGATATAATGCCTTCTAATCGCTTTTGAAAAAAGGCATTAGATACCCTTACTATATTTGACTTTCAAAAGATTGTAAATGAGCATTCCATTTCTTTTTCGTTGCGTAAGTATCGTTATACAAAAAAGCCATTTTCTTATATAATTACAAGTGCTCCCTTTTCGAAAAGGAAAGGGGAAACCGTTTATAAATTGGACCTCGAGGGGGGTGTACCAATGGCGAATGCTCTCAATTTGCCACATACCGCAGCGGCTCATGCAAAGCCTAGAAATAGTGAGGCGATACTTTGCATGAGGTGGTCTTACGTTTAATCGAATCATCGCCTTCATTTGCGTATCTCATTTTCTATTTCTTGGCTTTGCCCCTTATTTGCCTATCTATAAATAAGGAGCGAGCAGAAATGAAATGTGTGAAAGCAAATTTAATCCTTCCTGAATCGTTACTCGCAGAAATTCAAAAGTACGTGCAAGGAGAAACCATTTATATTCCGAAGACAAAAGTAACCCATCAAAAATGGGGGACGCGCACTGGCGGGAGAAAACTCCTGGATGAGCGGAATACGGCTATTAAAAGCAGCTTCCGGGCCGGGACGGCTATTTCTCAGTTAGCTGAGGAATACTTTTTGTCTACAGAGACGATTAAAAAAATCGTATATACCAAATAAACGTTTTTAAAGCACTGACGACCTTTCCAATTCGGTTGTCAGTGCTTTTTTATGGCGAGTTTTTTTGGGAAATGTCCTCTCCCTTTCCCCTCTCTTGAAAACACGTTAAAGTAAAGAAGAACCCACCTTACAAGACAGAAACAGGAGGAACCGCAAGATGGAACCTTTTATCCATACGCATCAATATCACTTCATTAAATCACGCGTTCAAGCAATCATGAACGCCTATGCAACCAGTACAGATGTCAACGTGATTCGTGCTCGCAAAGAAATCGCCCATGAAGAAATCTTTCAATTGTTCCCAAACATGACGGAAGAACAAAAAGAGATATTGCAACCGATCGACTCGATTAAAGAAAAGGCAGAAGGAAAGCAATTTTTGCATCAGCTTTCACCGTTTGTGATTCCGTTCCCTGCTCTCACAGAGTCTGCCATTAAGAAGCTCTTTCCAAAAGTCAAGAAGCTTAAAGTCTCGAATTTAGCTGAGATCAATTTTTCAGAAACCTCTTATGTAAGCTGGCTAGACACTGCGACAGAAAAGAAATTTATTGTCGCTTACCACGAAGGAAAACTGATTGGCATACACGGCCAATTTACAAACGTAAACAAAAAAGGCGTTTGTGCGCTCTGTAATCGCTTTGAGGAAATCGGCATGTTCGTCCTTGAAGCCAAAGGTTCTGGGGATGGAACGTATTTGAAAAAAGGAAACTACATTTGCCAAGACAGTGTGACGTGCAATCAAAATATTATTTCGCTGGATAAGCTGAACGATTTTCTCACGCTGATGGTAAAATAAATTTGCAACGAATCGAAAAAGCCGCCGGGTCCCCATGCCAGGCGGCTTTTCCTATACATCCCTTACTTGATCTCGCTCAGACTCTCTTCCAAACGATCCCACGTTTGGGTGATGCCTTCTAGCATGCCCATGTCCATGACCGTTTTGAGGGCTTCCGCAGATACATATTCAGAACGGCTGACCAACTTCGTCTTGCCACCCAAATCAATGAATTCCATCATAACCTCTGTCGAAGGCAGGGTATCATTTGTGTTGCCTTCTGCATCTGAAAAGTAGTCGGTATAGATGATTTTCTCGGGCTCAACAATCTCCTTATAAACGCCTTTGCCCCAAGATTCCATCCCGTAAAAATCACCTTGATTCTTATCGACGCACTTCATGCAGTAGTGCCAAACACCACCTGGTCGGAAATCAACATGACAAACCGGGACTTCCCAGCCTCTCGGTCCCCACCAACGCTTGAGATGCTCAGGCTCCTTAAACATCTTGAACACGAGATCTCTCGGCGCCTCGAATACACGCTCCAATACCAGCACCCGCTCGTTCTCGACCCTTGAAACCATTGCGTTTCTTGACATAGTAATTCCTCCTCATCCATTTGAATGGATCTTAATCATTTTCCTTGTCCTGCAGTTCCCGCAAATAGTCTTCCAGATTATCGAATCTCTCTTCCATAACACGCTGGAATGACTTCACCCAAGTATCCAGCGCTCGGAAGGGCTCAGGCCTGAGTTTGTAAAATCGGCGGTTGGCTTCGGCCTTTACATCCACGATTCCATTGTCACTAAGCACCTTCAAATGCTTCGAGGCTTGGGGCTGGCGAAGCCCCAGTTGGTCAGCGATTTCCCCTACAGTTAGAGGACCGTCGCGCAAAAGTTCTACGATTTTCATTCGATTCGGTTCAGCCAAAGCACTCAGCGTCGCCATGTCCATGTCCGGATTCATCCCTGACATGTCACTCACCTCGTTACATAATGGATTCTACGTTTACCTCATCCCCTTCAGCGTTATTGTGATCGTCTTGTTAACCAAAATATACACCAAGGGGAATATTCCTGTAAAGGAATATTTGGAGGAATTGCGCAGACCTTTCGTTAGTGATTAATCAATAACTAACGGATATCATTTATTTCATGGAAGTACGATTCTGCAAATGCTGGATCGTTGCCGTTATCCCCTCCTCGAAATTCGTCACTGGGATTGGTCCAATAAGCCGTTTATATTTTTCTCCGCTAAGGATTAACGGTTTTTCAGTTAAGTACAGCATCTCGACAACCTCCTTCATCACCGGTACGAACATACCCAGCAAAGACAAACCAAATTTCCCAAGTGGAATGACCGGTTTCACGGTGCCACTTGCTTTTTGAGCGATTCGGACAATGTCTCGACCTGAAATGATACCTCCACCTGGGATATGCCAGTTTTGTCCATAAGCAAACTCGCGGCTGGCCAACTCTACAATCATCTTCGCTGCATCCGGCAAATAAACAAACTCGCGAGGAACATGCATATTCCCAATGAAAAGCCCCGGTTTTCCAGCCGCAATTGCCTCAAGTGTCGAACCCAAATACGATGCTTGATTAGCAGTGGGACCATAATAATCCGGTAGTCTGACAATCATCGTTCGCGCATGATCCCAGCGACTGCTCAATAGCATTTGTTCAAAAGCCAATCTGATTTTTCCTTTCTTTGTATGCGGTTGCTTTGGATGCTCCTCTGTCACTGGTTCCATCTGCTTTCTCCCATATGGATAAATGCCGTCTACCGCAACAACCTTCAACCCTCTCTTGTTCGCCGCTTCCATGATCGCTTCGCCAAGTGGGATCAGCTTATTCACCATCTCGTGATAAGGGACGTTTGCACAATGGAAGAGTACATCCGCTCCTTCCGATGCTGCTACGATGTCTTGAGACTGGAATGCATCCCCGACGGCCAGTGACAAATGTACTGGATTTCCCAGTTCTGACGCCATTTGCTCCAGCTTTTGTTGAGAACGCCCAAAAGCAATCGTTTCAATGCCTCGATTGATGAGCTCTTCCAAAATTGCCGCTCCCGTTCCGCCTGTTGCCCCGACTACAATCGCTTTTTTCATTTCGGATCATCTCCACTCGTTTTATTTGTGATTGATCAATCACTAACTAATTTGAACTATAACGTTTTAGTTAGTGATTAGTCAATAACTAATTATCGCAATTTTTTCTCCGCTACACCTCCATCAATTCTGGCATGTCCAAAGCCGCTGAAATATTACACAGCATTCCTCTTGCCAGGAAAATAAGCGTTCTCTCTTCCGGATTCGCGATGCCCGCTTTGCGAAAAGCTGTTAGGACAATCTGACGAACCTCCCGAAATGCTTCGCGCATTGCCTCACGAATCAAAGGCTCTTGAATCGTCTGGGCCTGCATTTGAAGCAGTATTTCATTTTGATGGGAAGCCAAAATCTTTTCATATGTCTTGATTAAATCTGTTTCCAATTGCTCTTTGGATGCGGACTCCACAACAAGTCGGAAAGAGTCAATGATCCGCTCCCACGACGCCTCTAATGCTGCCAGTAACAAAGCTTCCTTTGATGCAAAAAACTTAAAAATATACGGCTGGGAAATCTTTGCACGCTCTGCAACCTGCGCTGTCGTTGCCCGGAAATATCCGATTTCAGCAAAGACTTCAATGGCAGCAGAAATGATTTCCGTTTTACGATTGACCGACGTCATTGCAAGATCGCCTCCCTTTTAGTGATTCATCAATAATACCTGATTATACGACAGTTTCGGACCGGGTTCAAATGACATGTATCACTGCCATGCAGACTTTCCACAAACTTTGCGATGGATGATGGAAAATAACTGGTTTTATTTGCATTTTATATTGAATCGTTTTCTTTCTGTTCCTCGTCTTAATAAACAAACGTATTTAGCAGGGAGAAGAAAGTATGAAAAGTCTTTTCAAAATGATGATTGGTCTGGCCTTTGCTTTTGGTCCTTTATTCTTTGTGCCTGTAAAACGCTTCTTTCAAGCGATATTCCAGGAACCATCTCAACCTGGGACACGATCCTTTTCTCTTTCAGTTATCTCGTTTCTACGGTAGTAGCTCTTATCTATGTCAGATTCACACATAATGGAAAAATACACATCTTCCTGTCTATTCCTACACTTTTGTGGGGACCTTCAAAAGTCCTGCATATTGAGTCAGAAGAATTAATTTATTGGAAGTATCACGAGAAAATAGAATCTACTTTAGACGAAATCACTTCAGATTATTTTCAAGTCCTTCGAACCGGTTTGAAACTTTGATAACGTACACCGTTTTCAAATAAAATTCATGTTCTTATGATCACTTACCCTCGATAAAGTCGTACCAAGAAAGCTGTCCCAAATGCCATGAATGTGGCTAGGGAATAGCCTTTTTTTGTCGTATATCCCCTGTTGATTTAACTTTTTTGAGCGGTTCGACATGACAAGTAACAATTTGATTACATGCCCAAATTTTCCACTTGCTGTGATATCGCCCTTACATAGCTCCTCAATTTGCATAGCTTGAGTTTGAGGTTCTTTCCTCATACTCTTGAAGGGGTGATATCGATGGGATTCTTTGACGACAATTTTGCTTTAGTTTTGGTTCTTTTCGTTTTATTAACAATTGTTGCTGTCAGCTGTGATGATTGCTAATATCTGTGCAGTGTTTTGGGGGCTAAGCTGCCCTTTTTCTCCCTCTTGGCATAATTGAGCTTTGAGCCCATCTTTTTGTCCAATCCTCCCCCGTTACCCTTTAGTAGAAAGAGTGTAGTAATTGCGGAGAGGTTAGATATGGACACCCTGTTATACGACAAAACTTTTAAGTGGTATGTCCTTCACCTACGATTTCAACAAAAGAGCCGCCCGGTTCTTTCCCCCGAGGCGGCTTAACGCCATTCACATCATCATGTTAGGAACCTAACAACTCGTCACTGTATAGCTCCCTTATTAATCGGTTTACTATATTTCGATTGTATTCATTTAAGCGTGTACTATCCAATGCTTGCTATCCCCCAGATCGATAGCGAAATCATTGAATGGTCGCACCAAATGTAGAGAGACCCACCCCTTTCCCGATCAGCAAACCTGCTGCATCACAGCAACCAGACTATGCTGAATCGCTTGATTTGTTTTGTTAAAATACATATTTCCAGAATATGATAGCTTGCTTTGTACCGAGAAAAGAATCTTTCATTTTGCTTCATCTTCTGTACCAGTTGGATTAAGGAAACTAATTGCAATAGTTTGCGGGTAGCCTTATGATGATAAAAAAATCAGAGGTGTCCATTTAATGTATTTCATACCATTTACTGATGAGTTAATCCCAGAGGCAGGGCAACTATTGTCCAAACGTCATATACTAGACCGAGAAATCCTTTCCGTACTACCAATTGAATGTGAAGATGAAAACTATGCAACGACTGCTGTCAAAACGTTATGGTCAAAACCAAACAGTAGCGGAGTCGCAGCAATTGAAGATGGAAAATTAATCGGTTACCTAATTGGACAAAAAATTGAAAATCCTCTTCGGGATCGACATGTCTGGATTAATTTGGAGGGTCATGCAATTTCTCGCAATACCTCCGTTGAATTATATAGAGATCTTTATTCTGAGGCTTCACAACTATGGGTAGATGAGGGATATTTCAGTCATTTTGCACTCATTCCAGCAAGTCAACCGGAATTACTTCATTCTTGGTTTCGTTTAGGATTTGGTTTTGAACAAACACATGCATTGCTCTCATTACTTGATCGGGAATCTCCCCTTCCCTTGAGCATTCCAGATGTTGAAATTCGCTTGGCATCCCCAGCAGATCGTAGTTTGGTAGAGGATATTGCAAATATAATTAGAAGTCATCAAAATAAGGCACCCGTTTTTAGTTATTCTTTACGTGATGATCCTCAGGAATTACGTAAAGGTTATGCAGGCCTCCTTGATGATCATGATGTAGATTTTTGGATCGCCTTAAAAGATGGAAAAATTGTTTCTTTTCAAGGATATTTCCCCTTAGATAAAAGGCATGTAAATCTGAATGTACCGGATCGTTGTGTTGAATTAGGAGTTGCTGGTACTCTAGATCAATATCGCGGGCAAGGTATTAATTATGCACTTACGCTACATGGACTTGCCCAAGCGAAGAAAAAAGGATATGTCTACTGCATGACAGATTGGAGAGAGACGAATTTACAATCTTCGCGTTATTGGCCTCGCCAAGGCTTCCTTCCTGTTTCTTACAGAGTTTCTCGCCTTATTGATAGTAGAATAATCTCGGTGAAAGAGTAGTTCCAAATCCCCGTCCCCTCCGAATTTTACATACATTTTCGAGATATGAGTACATTTGGCCAATCAAAAGGATGGTTGAGTTCGTAAACTGTCTTAGATCGTCATCAGGAGGGGATATCACTTGAAAAAGAAAAAATCTAAGTCTCAGCGATTCAAGAAAGTAAATGGTCAATTGGTTGAATTTCTTCCTAGCTTTCAAGAATGTGTGAACGAATGTAGACGTGTAAGTCCGCCCCATGAAGATTGTGAAACGCTATGTCTCCCGTATCTAGACCCAAGAAGAGTACGATTGGATGTAGAGTGTTACGAACGTTGCCGTCGCTGGAGATCTCACGGGATTTGTGATCACATTTGTCAGGTGCCCTATTGAGCATTAAGTCAGGCTCAAGTTTATTCAGTCAGAGCAGTTAAAAATTCCTCCAGTCAAATCGCCATTGTTCTTCCCACTCCAAATGTTCGCGTTAACACCGTGTTTCGTGGGTGCCGCCAAGATGACCTCTATTTTTTTGACTGCACCCACGAAAGAAAAACCCCCTCGCGCCAGCAGGCCAAGGGGGATCGTATATGAGTAAGCAGTCGGAAATAATATATACGTTATCAAATCCACGACACTTTCGAATAGCCCCATTTTGTGTCTATCGCATAGTTATTGCTTTTTCAGCAACATGCTACCAATCTCTTCTAAGAGCATTTCCTTTCCAAGTGGGCCAAAAGCTTTGATGTTGAAGGTTTCATTGGTTACTTCATAGAGATGCCCTTGTTGAACTGCCTTGTTGCTTTTCCAGACTGGGCTCTTTTTTAGTTCTGCGTAAACATCATCCGCTTTTCCGCCGAAATTGACGAGGAACATATGGTCTGGCTGAAAATTCGTCAGTCCTTCCAGCTCAATCATTTCCATTGTTTTATCAACAGGTGTTCCGGCTGCCGGCTTCAGGCCGAGATCAGAGAACAGCACATCTGCATATCCATAGTTCCCATACACGCGGAACAATTTTGGCGTTACGGCCAGGAACATAAAGGTCTCGTCGCCGTACGCCTGCTTGAGCTCCTCGCGCATGCCTTTCGTCTTTTCGTCATACCCTGCCAGCCATTTGTTGACGTCCTCTTCTTGTCCAAACAACCGACCGATTTCTTTAAACTTATCACGCCACTTGTCCATGTCTGTCTCCAGAACGACAGTCGGCGCAATTTTGGACAGTTGCTCGTACATCTTTTGCTGGCGGTTATTCATAATAATCAGATCTGGCTTTGTTTCTACCACAGCTTCTAGATTGATGGAGTCATCCCACATCCAGCCAACCGGTTTTACATCTGTCAGCTTATCCGATACGTGGGACATAATTTTTGTCTTGTATGTATTGGCCGTAGCAACCGGCTTGTGTCCCAAAATTAAAAGCTCCTCCGCCGCTCCCGATACGTCTGCAATTCGCTTTGGTTCCGCAGGGATTGTCACTTCCCCCATCAGATGCTTGACTACGCGTGTCTCAGGCTTCTTCGGTGCTTCCGAAGCCGTTTGGCTGCTTCCACAACCCGCCGATACGGCTGTGACAACTGCTACCAAGCAGGCCAGTACGATTCGTGTTCTTTTTTTCATGTGCTCATTTCTCCTTGTCACGTGATGTTTGGTGTGAAGTATTGTTTGATAATGATTATCATTATAAGTGACAGAGTAGATAATCACATATTTGAGCACTCATGTCAATGATTTTTATATTTTTTGTGTATATATAGAGAAAAGAGCTTGTCCCATTGTCTCTCGACTTTTAGGACTGCCCCTTTTTGTTATTCCGTCCCCCTCCCTTTCTCATAAGTAATTTGGTGTAAGGTTCAATCGAAATGAAACAGCAAAATAACGAAAAGAATACTGATTATAATTTGAACTAGGTCTCTGATCTGAGACGATATGAAAACTTTTCTTTACTAAGTGGAGGGAGCGCGATTATGCATAAGGTAGTTGAGCCAAAAATTCTTTATTTTGGGACACCAGTTGTACTCATCAGCACATTAAATGAGGACAATTCTGTCAACCTGGCCCCTATGTCTTCTGCATGGTGGCTGAATCAATCATGCATGCTCGGAATGAGTAGTACATCTCAAACCGTTATCAATTTGTTGCGCGAGCGCGAATGTGTTTTAAATCTTCCTTCGTCTGATCTTGCTCATGCAGTAGACCGTCTAGCTCTACTTACTGGGCGAAATCCTGTCCCAGAGCGCAAGGCTAATGTGGGTTACCAATTTGAACCCAATAAATTCGAAACGGCTAAGCTCACTCCCCAAGATTCAGACCTGATTAGGCCTCCACGCGTTGCAGAGTGCCCAGTTCAATTAGAGGCAATCGTAGAGCAGGTCCATAATTTTGAACTGCCCAGCTCTTTAAAAGCTATTGAAGTGAAGATAATACGCGTTCATATTGATGAACAAATCCTAATGACTGGCGAGAACAACTACATCGATCCTGAGAAGTGGAGCCCACTTATTATGAACTTCTGTGAATTTTTTGGGCTTAGCTCCAAGCTGCACCCGTCAAGATTAGCCCCAGTTTTTGGTCCTTCTCCAGGTTCCGTTAGTAAATCGAATTAAACATCATTGGGTGCTTTTGAGCGCCCTTTCTTTTCGAATATTTTCAACAGAATACAAGCATTGGAAAAATACAGTTGAACTCAAAACGTGTGTTGTGTCGCCCCCTAACATGGAATAAAATCAAATACATAAAATTACATTAATTCTGAAGTGAGGGAAATTAGTCTTTGAATAATAATGAGATTCATGACGATCAATTTTTTTCTGTCATCGTCACTAAACTTCAGGAAGCTGGGTGTGTTTTCGCTGAAGACGAGGCCAGGCTCCTCATCGCCTCGGCAGGGACAACGACTGAACTTTCGGACATGGTAGAACTACGAACATCTGGCATGCCTCTCGAGCACATTATCGGTTGGGCTGAATTATGTGGACTGCGGATTATTGTAGATAAGGGAGTATTCATTCCCAGACAACGTACAGCATTCCTCGTTAGACAAGCTGCCGCCCTCGTCCGTCAAAAGTCGGTCGTGCTTGACCTTTGTTGCGGTTCAGGGGCGGTGGGTGCGGTTCTTGCACACTTGGAACAGATCGAATTGTATGCTACTGACATTGATCCAGCCTCGGTGCATTGCACCCGTCGCAATATTACTACCGTAGGCGGTCGGGTTTACGAAGGCGATTTATTTGAGCCTCTTCCTAAAATCCTTAAGGGGTGCATTAACATCATCGTTGCCAATGCTCCCTACGTCCCCACCAAAGCCATCGAATTTCTTCCACCCGAAGCTCGCATACATGAGGCGAGAATAGCACTCGACGGGGGAACGGATGGGCTTGACGTTCAGAGACGAGTAGTGGCTGCAGCTCCACTCTGGCTGGCTCCTGGTGGGCACTTACTCGTTGAGACAAGCGAGCGTCAGACACCTCAGACAGTCGCTATCTTCAACCGTTGCGGGCTGATTACACGGGTGACAAGGTCTGACGAGCTCGATGCTACCGTCGTAATCGGGACCAAGCCGGCTCCTTAAAACGGTTTAGAAGTCTACATCCATCCACATAGACTAGCGTTTCGAGAACGCATCCATCTTTCTCCTTAAGCAGGACATTATCCCGATAGAGACATCATTCAACTCTATGGTTCCACCATTACCGATTTGTTAAATCAGTGCCAACGACAGCAGCGCTTGATCTGACTGCAAGAAGCACCGCATTTTCACGGCATTATGAAAACTCCGATTACTGCAAACGAAAATGAAGCAGTCCTAATTTTCTCGTAATAACGGAAGGTATCCGTAGAAAGTCCTGTCCGCTGCAACTTTGGAAATCGAATACGTCGACCTTGACTTGGAGTTTACTCCAAGGGGTGAGGTGAAAGCTAGGGAAAGTTGAGCAGGTTAGGAGGCAATCATAAAAGAAGTACGATCGATGCGTTAAGACAACCTCCCCTCAGGATATTGAAAGGCTGGGCATGCTACCCGGAATGAATCAAAATGCAGCCGCAAAGTCTAACATCGCCACATTTTAAAAAGCTGTACAAAAATAGCTGCTCACTTAGGCTATTTTTGTACGGTTTGAAATTTATGTAAATGACATGTATGGTACAAAAGGATTGGGATTGTTTTTTTATAATGTACTTATTGTTTTATTGAAATACTTAGGTTCGAAATGTAACGGCCGTCGGATAACTGGTTATCTATATGGTCACTTCAATACAAAAAAAGTCCCCAACTGCTTTAAGCAAATTGGGGTACACAAGAAGTAATACGTGAATAAAAAAGTAGTCATCAATATAGTAGGATATCGCCTCAATATTTACTACAAGTATATATAGGTATGTATACCTTCTCTTGCCACAAAAAAATAGCGCAGACTCATCTGCACAGATTAAGTCGTACGCTTATCCCCAAGAGAATCTACACTAGATTTCATATTACATTCCTTTTATCGGTTTGATTTGGCTGCTACTTCATGGATAAATATTGGTAAATAGTTGGTAATGCTTCCTCACTTGTAGGTTACCTTCCAAATGCTCAGGAATGATGTTACATAGTGATCAGGGCAGTATGTACACGTCTCTAGCTTACTTAGAGGCAGTAAAAGGAAAAGACATTAGCATGAGAATTTCCCGCAAGAGAATGCCCGCTGATAATGCCTCTATCAAATCGTTTCATTCCAGGGGCAGTCCCATTTGAGTAACGGCTTTTCATCAAGCAACATTAATCCAAAATGTACTCGGCCAATACGCTCTGTATCTGGTAAATATTCAAGTTCTTGTTAAATTGTTTTTGGATCGGTACTGCACTTCCAGAAACCCAAATTTTCAATTCCGCATCCAAGTCAAAATTTCCGGCTGTTTCAATGCTAAAATGATGAATACTTTTATAAGGAATGGAATGGTACTCTATCTTCCTACCAGTAATGCCTTGCTTATCAACCAGTATTAATCGCTTGTTGGTGAAGATGAACATATCTCGAATTAATTTGTACGCCTTTTCTATTCTCTCATTGTTCGCTAAAATTTGAGCATACTCCTTTTGAACTTCAGCAATGCTAACTTCCGAAGCGTTACCCATTAGACCATCTAATAAGCCCACATTAACGTCCCCCTATTCAAATCATTGATAAATCATATTCTCCAAATAGCTCAAAATTCCTACTGAATTGGTTACTTTTGCCTCAAGGTGGCAGTGATTACCTTGAAATTCAGGATATTGAACTAAGGTCAATCGCATTTTCCAAACGGCACAGCATGCGGATTTGTAGTCAGCGTCCAAGATTAGATGATAACGAGTAGGCTTGTCCTACGTGCCATTTTGGATCAACTTGGAATGGTCAGCAATCGATTAGGTATATTATTGAAAAATAAATAATCACAGGGTTTTTTCATATAATTGGGAATTACTTTTATGATCGGGAGATTCTCATGCTCTTATCTCTCCTTGATACGAATAAAATATTATGTTAATACGATTCAACTTTTTATGACTTTGCAAGCATGATTAGGGTAATAATCGTAGCTATCATACGGTTTTACAACACCCCAAATGGTTGGATTTTATCTGGGTTCTATAGTGATTACCAAACCAATCCTAGCTCAAGTGAGTTACTTCATAACGCGACTATTGACGGTTTTCATCAGAAACAAATATGGGATCAGGTTGTAGTAGACATCATTTTCTAATGAGGCTCTGCTGCATCTTGAATTTCCTTAAATTGTTCCTCTGGCAATATGTCCTTTGCGAACGGAGCCAGTGTCCCAATCATGGACTGCACCAACCAAAAGTAGCTACCGCTTCCTCTTGGCTTATAATCGTCATGGTGTTTTTATTGCGGTTTTCAGTCGTATACACTCCGTGATCAGAGCGCTGTAAAATCGTGCCGTTGTATACGTGAAAGGAATATCCAAATCACTTTCCTGTTTGTCATCCAGATCAACGCATGAGACCTCAATCTCTGTGTCTTTCAGTTCGTTGATGAGAATTTTTAAACGCTGATGGCCAATAACCAGGTTTCTTGTTCTTTCACTCCAGACCAGAGGCTCAACGTAGCCAAATTCCTCGATGGACCGTTTCGCTTTTCGTAATCAGGATCACCGGCTTCAGGTCGATCCGTGGATTGTACTCTACAGCTTTGATCATAGAGTTTGGATTTTTTTGTAAGTACATACTATTCAGTCCTTCCTTAAGACACAGTAAGAATAAAAAAGCCGGCCTCAGCGAGCGACAACTTTCTGAGCCGTCGCTCGGCCTTTTGGCTGGCTTTGATCTTCACAAATTTTTGAGCTGCGACTACAGGGTGAATACTTTTACAATCTCGTCCGACCGGCGTAGTATTTCTTCCGTGTAGTATAATTCTTCTGTCGTTGAGTCAACAAACTGCTGCACTACATCTCACCCACCTTCATGACGGCACTTATTCCTTGATTTATTAAAATAGTAAAAATATTAATTTTTATATAAATTTACATTCATAAAAACAGGACGACCTGCATAATTTATACACTCTAAATAATAGGTTCCGGGCTCAAGTACAAAATATTCTTCTTTATATTGATTCCCAAATAATGACATAGACAAGTTTTTTCCATATGGGTTAACTATAGTGACTTTTGAATCAATGAACGCAGGATAACTGGGATATACACTACCAGTAAAAGCTACTACCTTAACTGACGTTTTTGAGTCGATGGTGAATTTTCCTGATGAAGCTATGCTATCTAATCTAGAAAGATGGAACCAATAGAAAGCGTCGTCCTGACTTTGTTTTTCAACTTGAACCTGACTCTGTACTTGCTTAAGTGAAGTTTGGTTTTGTTTGATACCACTTGCAAAAGCAGCTTGATTGCCAATTGTTAAAGCAGAAACAGCTACACCACATAATAGGAACTTTTTGAATGTCCTTTTCAACATCTTCCCCACCTCTTCATTTCTATATTTATTGCTGAAATTGTATCCGGAAAAAGTTAATTTTCAATTAGGGATCCTCTCATATAAACCGGCATACTAGTGTGGTTTAGAAACTCTAAGTAATACGTACCAGGCTCAATAACAAAATCCTCTTCCTTATAATCCCTTGCATAAATCGACATGGTCACGCGTTTGCCGTCACCCTGTCTAACTATACTGACTTCTGAATATGGAGTCACTGGAGACCAAGATATATTCGCAGTAAGGACTTTTAGCTTAACTGACTTGGTTGAGTTAAGAGTGAACGGACCAGAGCTGTGCCAACGATCTACTCTAGAAATATCAAACGAGTGAAGAACCTGTCCTTGGGCATTGGCTTGGATTTTCACTTGACTTTGTTTCTGGATAGGCTTCTGTGTGCTATCACTTGCAAATGCACCTTGAGTACCAATCGTTAAACCCGAAACAGCTACAGCACATAACAGAATATTTTTAAATTTCCCTCTCAACATCCTACCCTCTCCCTTTTTATTACATTTAATTACATTTTTAGTTTATTTATACATCCATGTAGCTGCAATATTTTTTTAAACAAAATATCACAACGCACACGTAAAAAATCAAAATTGCGCACCAAATAGAAAAATCCCTCGCACCTATAGGCACAAGGGGGTTCGCATAGCGCATAGTAGTAAGCAGCCATCGCTCCCAGTCGTGAACGCGTGTGCGGAACATATTCTACGCTTTTCAATCAGTTTTACTGCTCCATGAAAACCGCATAAAATCAACAGTTTCACCCACTGTTGTTTCAAATGACATCAAATGATTTCATCATTTTGTGGGTAATTGGTGGGTGCGTTATGCAAGTAAAACAACCCGTCTCCTCAAAACAGAAACGGGTTGTTGATTTTGTTACTTCTGGGGATTTCGCTCCCTATTTCTCCCCCTCAAACCGAGAAGACCAGCTAAACCAAGCAAGCCTATCCATTCCCAGTCTGCATCAGTGTCTACTGCTGTGGTTCTGTACATGTTGTTATTGATACCTGTGTTAGCAGGCGCCCCATTTCCTGTTACGCCTACACCTGTATTGCCTGTCATATTATTTGGGGTGTTTGTTCCTCCTGTGTTCCCGGCACCTGTGGTACCACCAGCCTCAGCGAATGCAGTTAAACTCATTGTAACCGTTAACATGAAAACCAGCATAATTACGTTCAACTTTTTCAACTTGAATAACCCCCTTACTGTATTCTCCATTACTCCATGTAATATTATCAATCTGCGAAAAATTATTCAGACCATCGTATTTTTGTTTGCATACTTTATTTAAACAAATAAAAACCTCCCTCTTTAAAAGAAGGAGGCTTTGAAGTGGGATGATTGTTCTATCCAAGGAAACACTATACATACAGAATGAAATTTACAAACACTGGTGATCGAAGCATGCACTCTTTGTCCAGTTCCGCATTTTGACGCGTGCATTTGCTAATCCACATAAACGAAATCGTGATCCCCTCCTGTAACCAACGCACTAAAACGCTTTATTACCCGCAGATGGAACATCAAGCTCAATGACACCTGCAGACCAATCATTATAGTGTGAGACTTCTTCACGTCCTTCAATGTACGCGATTCTGCTCATGGACAGAGTATCTGTTATTGAGTAACATACGAACGTGCAAATACTTATTCTGTAAAACTCAGACGGGTGGTACAATGTGGGAAAAAGGTGAGGTTTTGTTAATTCGAAATGAATACAATATTCATTAATCTTTTCTTTGATTAACAATAATAAGAATGTATTAAAACGATATCGGAGGGATTTTATGAAACTAGTAGGACAACAAGTATATCTTCGACTTTACAAGATTTCTGACGCCAGCGAGTTAGCTAAATTGCATACTAGAAATCGTGAATTTTTTCAACGAGTTTGCCCCTTACTCCCAGAAGTCTTTTATACTGAAGAACACCAAAAAATACGCATTGAACAGGTATTAAAAAAGACAGATGAAGGGCAAGTATATGCTTTTGGAATCTTTTTAAAAGCAACTGATAAACTTATCGGAGACATTTCATTAACTCAAATTGTTAGGGGAAACCTCCAAAGCTGTACTACGGGATTTTCTTTAGATAAGGAGTATAATGGAAAGGGCTATACAACAGAAGCTCTTCAACTTGTTGTAGACTTTGCTTTTAGAGAATTAAAACTACATAGAATTGAAGCAGGAGCCATGCCTGACAATATAGCATCTATTCGCGTATTAGAAAAAGTAGGGTTTAAAAAAGAAGGTATCGCTAAAGAAAATATCAAGATTAATGGCAAATGGACAGATCATCAAATATTAGCTATCATCAACAGCTTGGATGTGTAAGCTCATTTCATCGGCTATATGAGGCACCGCTGACGGTGGTACAGCAACTTTAAATTACTCCATTTAAACTTAAACCGTAACTGATCACCCGAAGTGCCGTTCTAATCGAACGGCTATTTTTCTTTGTACACAGAACGTTAAAAATGTGAATGAATTCATCCCCGATATGCATTTGGATAGGGCTTCCATGGTCAAAGACCATACCTATCAACTTTCAATCTCCCCTCCACCAAACGCCTTTTGCTGGTTTCGTCGGATTTCGTCTCGGTCATCACAGGGCTCCTGGTTTTCTGCCAGCTCCATCTGTTTCGGTCTACTTCAAAGAAACGTCTTTATCCAGTCAGTACCATCCGAGTCTGATCGAGCTGCCATTGTTGTAGGTCAACCATTTCGACGAAACAAAGTGAGTAAGGAAAGTCACTCAATGGCTCAAGAAGGCAGACAAACACACATTTCGCAGGATTTCCATATCTGTCAGATTCACGCTAACAAAGAAAATCATATCCTATCTGGAAAGTCGGACCCTCTGGCCTGCTTGAAACTGCTTACCGAAAAGGAGTTGAGAAGTTGACACGTTCAGCGAAAAGCACCTTCAACAGCTCTATCAAAATTGATGTCCTGATCCCAGCTATTGAGAAAGACCTTGGCACTCTTCCCTATGTCATTGACAGTATCCGTAAGCAAGTGAAGCATCCGGTCGGTAGGATCATGGTTGTATCGCCACCAAGCAAACGAATCCAAGCCCTTTGCCGGCGTAAAAACTGCACCTTCATCAATGAAAAACGCGTTTTACCGATTACCAAAAAAGATATTCACTACCAAACCAAACGCACCAATCGCTCAGGCTGGCTGCTCCAACAATTGTTGAAGCTGGCGGGGGGAAACTTGACCAAGCAAAGGTATTACCTTGTGATTGACGCCGACACCATTCTCATCCGACCTCATGTCTTTCTCGTCAACGGGAAAACCGTTTTTTACTGCCGTAACTGGAGTCGTCCCGAGTATTTTCACACCTATAAAAAATTAATGGGAACCAAGCCAACCGCTTCACGCTCTTTCGTTGCCCACTATATGCTGTTCGACAAATCGAAGCTCTCCCGGTTGAAGTCTAAAATTGAGGCTAGGCATAAGACTAGATGGTACTGGGCGATTATCAAGAAAACCAACAAGCAGAGTTATGCCGGCTTCTCCGAGTTCGAAACTTACGGTAACTTCGTGAAAGCTCACTACCCCGGTCATCAGCTTGTAAGAAGTTCGCTTAACAAAAGCTTATCTTCAAAACCGGCATCACTTACTCGCAAGCGAATCATCAGACTGGCTCAGAAATACAGGTCCATCTCCTTTCATAAACGCGGCTGGTATATCCGGAAAAAGAAGAGCGTGAGAAAATGAAGAGCTGCTGTATATACCCGCATCTCAAAGAAAATTGAGATAGATAACATAGAAAAAACCCCTCGCACCTACAGGCACAAGGGGTTTTGCTTATTAATAAGCAGTCATGTATTGCTCGCGCTCCCAATCGTGAACGCGTGTGCGGAACATATCCCACTCAATTTCTTTCGCTTCAATAAAGTGTACCAATGCATGCTCGCCCAATGCTTCGCAAATCACCGGATCTGCTTTCAGGCACTCGATTGCTTCCTTCAAAGTAGCAGGCAAGTTCTCGATTCCGTTTGCTTCGCGGTCTTGCTCGGTCATCACGTAGATATTGCGATCGATAGCAGGTGGTGGAGTAAGCTTGTTTTTGATTCCGTCCAAGCCAGCTTTCAGCATAACTGCCAACGCCAAGTATGGGTTCGTTGCAGGGTCTGGGCTACGTACTTCAATACGCGTGCTCAAGCCTCTGGAAGCAGGGATACGGATCAATGGAGAGCGGTTTTTCGCAGACCAAGCTACGTAGCAAGGAGCCTCGTAACCAGGAACCAAACGCTTGTAGGAGTTTACGAGCGGGTTCGTGATCGCAGTAAAGCTGCGCGCATGCTGCAAAATACCTGCCAGGTAATGCTTCGCTGTTTGGCTCAGTCCCATTACATCGGACTCGTCATAGAAAGCATTTTCTTTACCACGGAACAGCGATTGGTTCGCGTGCATACCGGAACCAGCTACACCGTACAGCGGTTTTGGCATGAAGGTTGCATGCAGACCATGTTTTTGCGCGATGGTTTTAACAACCAGTTTGAACGTCAAAATTTGGTCAGCTGCTTGGAGTGCATTTGCATACTTGAAGTCGATTTCGTGTTGACCAGGAGCTACCTCGTGGTGAGATGCTTCCACTTCAAAACCCATTTTTTCCAGCGTCAATACGATATCACGGCGGCAGTTTTCACCGGAGTCGAGTGGAGCAAAGTCGAAGTATCCGCCTTGGTCGTTCAGATCCAGCGTAGGCTCACCTTTTGCGTCCAGCTTGAACAGGAAAAACTCAGGCTCTGGACCTACGTTGAAAGCTGTGAAGCCCATTTCTTCGGCTTCTTTCAAGGCACGCTTCAGGATATAGCGCGGGTCTCCTTCGAATGGAGAGCCATCTGGCATGTGGATATCACAGATCAGACGTGCAATTTTACCAAATTCATTGCCCCACGGGAATACTACCCATGTATCCAGATCAGGTACCAGGTACATGTCGGATTCCTCGATGCGAACGAAGCCTTCGATGGAAGAACCATCAAACATCATTTTGCCATCGAGTGCTTTTGGCAATTGGGACAGCGGGATTTCTACGTTTTTAATGATCCCCATCAGATCGGTAAACTGCAGTCGAATATACCTTACGTCCTCTTCTTTGGCCATGCGCATGATGTCTTCTCTTGTAAACTTGCTCACATTTCTCTCCTCCTGTCTCTATATCGGCTTTCTATCTAGTGGAAGAAGCGGGAAAGCTCTCCACGTATCAATGCACCCTCGCCATGGCGAGTGGCATCGCGATACATAATCTGTTGCCTTAGGAGCTGATGCAGCTCTTTGTCGGACATGTCCTTGCGTTTCTCTTCGGACGTCGTGGTAATCTCTGTTTGTTCCAAAGCAGGCTCTTGCATTTGCAGGACTTGCTTGATCCCTGCGATATTCAGTCCTTTTTCAATCAGAGCCTTGATCTCCAACAAGCGATCTACGTCGTTGAAAGAAAAGAGCCTCTGCTTCCCTTCTGTGCGGGCAGGCTGAATCAGATCGTTTTGTTCGTAATAACGGATTTGCCTCGCAGTGAGATCCGTCAGCTTCATGACGATCCCAATGGGAAAGAGGGCCATATTCCGGCGAAGGTCATCACTCATGACTTGTCCCTCCTGTTTCGTATTTCTAAGTCTTATTCTATTTTATAACAAAATCCCTGTCAATAGATGTTAGATAATATTACACAGAAAGTTATGTACAGTTTTTTCACATGAAAAACGACATCCTCCACCATCCAGAGAATGTCGTCCATTCCTTGCGCTTTTATCCTATTCACCCGGTATTTCGAGTAAGCCTTTTTCCAGCATCCCATTCAACGCCGTCAAAATCCCTACTTTTACATGCGAGTACGTCAACCCGCCTTGAACGAAGCCCAAGTACGGTGGACGAATCGGACCATCGGCCGAGAATTCAATGCTCGCCCCTTGAATAAACGTACCGGCTGCCATAATCACAGGGTCAGCGTATCCAGGCATTTCGCTTGGATACGGAGTGACGTGTGAATCGACTGGTGCTGCTTTCTGTATTCCTTGGCAAAACGTGATCAGTCGTTCCGCACTGCCGAATTCCACGGATTGAATCAAGTCGGTTCGCGGCTCATGCCACAGTGGATTGGTTTTGAAGCCCAGACGCTCCAGCATTGCCGAAGAGAATACCGCTCCCTTTAAAGCTTCTCCTACAACGTGTGGAGCCAAGAAGAAGCCTTGGTACATCTCCAGGAGCGAGTAGAGCGATGCACCACCCTCTGCGCCTATTCCCGGTGCTGCCATCCGATACGAAGCAAGCTGAACCAAATCCTCGCGTCCCACTATATAACCGCCTGTTTTGACCAAGCCGCCACCCGGGTTTTTGATGAGAGAGCCTGCCATGATGTCTGCACCTACATGCAAGGGCTCTTGCTCCTCCGTGAACTCTCCGTAGCAGTTGTCTACAAATACGATCAGATCAGGCTTGATTTCTTTTACAACCCGAATCATTTCTTTGATTTTCGCAATAGTGAAAGAAGGTCGATCTGCATAGCCTCGCGAACGTTGAATCCCGATGACCTTCGTCTTGGGGGTAATCGCTTGTGCAACTGCCACAAAATCAATTTCACCTTCTGGCGTCAAAGGCACGTAGCTATAACCGATGCCGTAATCCTTGAGCGAGCCCTGCCCTTCACCACGCACACCTACTACCTCTTCAAGCGTATCGTACGGTTTGCCCGTAATATAAAGCAGATCATCCCCTGGACGAAGGATTCCAAACAAAGAAATCGCAATCGCATGTGTGCCCGAGATGATATGGTTGCGGACCAAAGCCGCTTCTCCGCCAAACACTTCGGCATAAATCGATTCTAACGTTGCACGTCCAGAATCATCGTAGCCATAGCCTGTGGATGTTGAAAAATGAAATTCATTAACCTCGTGCTTTTGGAAGGAACGAAGTACTTTCAATTGATTCGTATCCACCAAAGCGGAAATTTGACGATGTCTCTCTGAAATCGTCGCTTCCACCTCCATCACCAGAGGACGAAGCTTTTCTCCATGGGAAAAGTATGAAAACATCTGTTACTTACCAACTCTCTTCAACAGTCTCTGGTTTATCCAGGAGGAAAGGAGCAATCCTGCCGTATATCGGATTTTCCTTGTTCACACGGACGGTGATCAAGTAGGCCGCTTCCTCTTCATTAAATTCTTGTTCCATCTCTACCCCATCCCGATGCAATAGGGAGAGAATGTCTCCCCGCTCGACAGGAACGCGCAGCTTCATTTCATTAAATGATTGCAGGGCAAATGATTCAATCCGGGCGAGCAGTTGCTTCAGGTCATCTTCCCGCATGGCAGAAATCAAAATCGATTCGTCTGCACGCGGCAAATAAGAACCTTCTGTTAGCATATCTGCCTTGTTGAAAACGACTAACTGCGGAATTTCTTCTGCTTTTAGCTCGCGCAAAATCTTGTCTACAACTTCCATGTGTACTTGGAAATCAGGATGATGACTATCCACCACATGCAGGATGAGGTCTGCTTCCTTTACACCTTCCAGCGTCGAACGGAATGCAGCGACCAGACTCGTTGGCAAATCTTGAATAAAACCAACTGTATCTGTCAATAGCACATCCAGTCCGTTTGGCAGCTCTAATTGCCTGGTCGTCGGGTCCAAAGTGGCAAACAGTTTGTCTTCCTGCAACGTGTTTGCATTCGTAAGCTTGTTGAGGATCGTCGACTTCCCAGCGTTCGTATAGCCAACCAACGCAATCTGGAACACATTGTTTTTCTTCCGACGCTCCCGATGCAATTGTCTCGTCCGAACAGTATCCTCTAATTGCTGCTTGAGTTCACTGATCCGCTTGCGGATATGACGACGGTCGCTTTCCAGCTTGGTTTCACCTGGACCTCGGGTACCGATACCGCCTCCGAGACGAGACAGCTGTTTCCCTTGCCCGGCAAGCCGCGGCAGCAAGTAATTGTACTGCGCCAGCTCTACCTGGATTTTCCCTTCACGCGACTGTGCACGCCCTGCGAAAATATCCAAAATGAGCTGCGTACGGTCAATCACTTTGCAATCAAAAACTTTATCCAAATTACGAGTCTGACTCGGAGACAACTCATCGTTGAAAATGATGACGTCCACTTCCAGCTCTTCAGCTCTCTGCGCGATTTCATCAATTTTTCCTGTCCCCAAATACCAAGCAGAATCAACCCGGTCCCGATTTTGCGTGATGACGTCCAGTACTTCTACACCAGCAGTATCGGCCAGCTCATGCAATTCTTCCATGGAAAGACGGGTTCTTTCTTCATCCCGGTTATCTAAATAGCAACCAACCAGTATGGCCGTTTCTTGCATTTTGATCAGATCGTTCACCGATTCACGCCCCTTCATGACTATCATACCACATTTTGCCCAAAACGTTACGGCAGCGGGGCACGCCACCTGAAATCAACTTATGTCATGGGTTACCTGCCGCTTTCTCCGTGAAAATCTCCTTCATAAAAAGCGGAATCACTTTGCTAATCGCTTTGCGGAGCTCCTTCTCATCGTATCCATCAGGCAAGGCATCCAACTCTTCCTTGAGGATATCTTCATGGATGCGGAGATTCAGATTTTTCAGGATAACCCCCATGTCTTTTACACCAAAGGTCTCTTCCAGTACACCTTCATCAATCAATTTGTAGAGAAACTTCTCCACACGCGCGAGTGTCACATACTGCTCTACAAACAACACTTCTCCCGGCTTGGGCTGATTCGGATCTTTCGGTGGCTTTTGACGTTTGACTTCACTAAATACATCCGTGACGATTTTGACATATATCTGCCGTCCAAAACGATCCCGGTAATCGGCATTTTTTACGACGATGCCCTCACCGATTTCTTCATCCCGGAGCTTGCCACCTAGCGCTGTTTTACCGACAAACGATCTGAGATGCTCTTCCCCTTGGTATTCCCCCTGATAAAAGACCGGTACGAGATGCAAGCCAAGTCGCTGCGCTTCCCTTTCCACGATAGCGAAATCCACATATTCGCAGGCAGCGGTGTCGTACATATCAAATAAAAAAAATTGCTTTTCATACTGGGGATATTTGATTTTATGCGGATTCAACCACTCTCCGAAATAAACCATGCCCGCCACGATTTTCTCTTTCGGGAGCTGTTGTGTCCATTGAAAAAAGCCATGCAGATTCTCTTCCTCATGCAATTCCGTATTTCGAGAAAATGCCCGGATGCTGTTTGTTTCTTCATCGTATCGAAAGCTTGCATTCGCTCCGTCAAGCTTTTCTTGAATGATAATGCTATCTCCTTCCTTGAATACGCTTTCTGTCGTTTGATGTCCGAGACGTACGACGTCCGTATATTTCTTTTGCTCCATCTTGATCCTCCGCATGTTTTGTAAAGTCCTTTATTTTGGGAGATTATACCATATTATGGAATTTTGAATGAGAAACCTTGAAGAAAACAGAACGACCATCACTCTTCGCTCACGGAGTAATGGTCGGTTGTCTTTTGATGCTGATTTATATTTGAAATCTCCTGGTTTTGGTTTTCATCAATTCTTTTTTGGTTAATTGACTCGCTTTTATCCTCACTGCTTGCACATGCGCTAATTTCTGAGGTTTCTTTTTTCCTTGGATTTTTGTGTTTTTAGAATCAGGCGCTCCAACTGGTGATCCGCTGTCTTCATTTACAACTTTAAGTCCAACCTTTTTCTGTTTTTTAAAATGACCGCCAAACGCTTATAACACTTTCATTTGTTCCTTGTACAAATCCACACATTTTTACATCTACATTCCAATCTCGCCCAATGACTTGTCCACTTCCATCTCTTGCGTAAAAACTGGCAGGTTTTCCGATGTTCCTGAGTATACTTTCTGTATGATGGTCAAGGCAGGTGAAACATGTGAAGCAAGCAGGAGCCATTCCTCAAACTGAAGTGCTCGAATCTTCAAGCAGTAATAATCGAATTCAAGTTGTATTCAATCGACCAGTTAGTGTTAAGCAGCTAAATACTTTACCTGAAATAGTTCGTACCACGTCGAGTTCCAATTTAACAACTGTTTTTGAAGAATTAGAAAGCCTGATTGGTTTACATGAAGCCAAGAAAACGATTTATGAAATTTATGCGCTCATCAAAATGAATAAAGCAAGGGAACGGCACGGGCTTAAAATTGAAAAGCAGGTTTTCCATATGGTTTTTAAAGGAAATCCCGGTACAGGGAAAACAACAATCGCACGCCTTTTCGGAAAGATCTTTAAGGAAATGGGTGTTTTAACGAAGGGCCATCTAACTGAAGTTGAACGTGCAGACCTCGTTGGTGAATTTATTGGGCACACGGCACAAAAGACCCGTGATCTAGTTAAGAAAGCCATGGGAGGAATACTGTTTATCGATGAGGCCTACTCATTAGCTCGTGGAGGTGAAAAAGATTTTGGAAAAGAGGCTGTAGATTGCCTTACAAAATGCCTTGAGGATTTTGGCAATGATTTCGTCTGTATAATTGCCGGGTACAATGATGAAATGGATACATTCCTTGAGTTAAATCCGGGACTGCCTTCACGTTTTCCTGTCCACATCAACTTTGCTGATTATGAGGTAGATGAGTTGATGGAAATTGCAAATGTAATGGCAAAGAACAAGGAGTATAAAATATCTCCAGAAGCAAGTGAAAAGCTGAGAAGAAGATTGCTAACAGTAACGAACGATCCGTTTCATGTAAATTTCAGTAATGCAAGATATGTACGAAATAATATTGAAAAGGCAATACGTGTGCAAGCCGTTAGATTGCTCAAAATTCCTGACCCAACCCGTGATGATTTAATGAATTTGAAGTCTGAGGATTTTTCAATTTAGACACAATAAAATCCCTCATATCGAGGGATTCTGTATTTTATTACCGAGGTAAACCTGCCCTATTTTTTCAAACTAAGCCTGTCCAAAGCGAAGCAGAGCACCACGATTCCAAGTAGTGATCCCGAGAGAAACGGGACGACTTGCTGCAAAGGATGGACGAAGGGTGATATTCCTTTAACGAGGAATGCGTGTAAAAAGACCGTCACGATACCAAACAACCCCACTCCGAACCAAAACAACCATTTTTCCAAGACAGGTACTTGTCTCATGACGATCTGTCTGTTTTTTTGCGCACTTTGTGCAATGACATACAATATGGCTAAGCCGCCGAAAAGGGTACTGCCGTGCTGCAACAGCTTGTAAACGGGTACTTGATAATGAGCGATCGAAATGGATTGTTGCAGGAACAAGAAGTGGTCAACCATACGACCACCGTCATGAGTGAAGGCGTCCCATGCGATATGACTCAAACTACCGAGTAACGCAGAATACACAAATACAAAGGCCGCACGCCACGCAGGCATTCTACTACCATTGTCTTTGTAGTCCAGACCTCGTCCAACCCACTCTGGCAAACGCGCAAGCATCGGCTTCTTGACCACGTACTGGTACAAAAACGCCAATAGGATCGCGATGGGCAAATCAACCAGCACCAATCCGAGCATGGTGTGACTATAAACACTGGATGGCTGCATCCGGAAGAAATACTCAAAATCGGGTGCCATACTGCCAAAAACGAGGGCAGAGAACGAAAACCACTTGCATTTGCGTAACGGCAGTACAATAGCCGGGTGAGAAAAAGTGAAAGGCATGTGCTTACTCCCTTTTCTTGATTAGAGCGGCAAAAGATTGGCAACTACCTGCTTGCCGCTTACTTGAATTCCTTTATCCTGTTTTCCGCAATGAGTCAGATCTTTGATGAACTGCTCAATTAATCGCTTGGCTTCCTGACTTTCCTTTTTCTCCAGTTTTACAGTCAATTGCACGGCATCCCCAGATGAAAGAATTCGTTCTGCCTGTCTTTTTTTCGTATCATAATCATGGTCTTCGATGTAGGCACTTAAACGAATTTCTTTTACTTTAACGCCTTTTTCTGCTTTTCGGTTTTTGGCGTTTTCCTTGATAACCTGTTCCTTATAATTCGTCCGATTCACTAACTGACAAGGCGGCGGACTCGAAGCCAAAGACAGACACACTAAATCCACTCCCTGTTCTTTTGCCATTTGTAACGCTTCTTTTGTGGAGATGATTCCGAGATCTTCCCCATTTACTCCTGTTAATTCCACGACAGCCGCTTTTATTTTTTCATTCAGGATCATCTTGATCTCACCTAACCTGTTCTTTCGATTTTCAAGGACATTATTACTTCTCCAAAGGATGCAGCGTATCCTCCCAAAGCTCGTAACTGCAAATCATTTTCATGACGAACACTAATCGTTTTTGTATAATAGGACAAGGCATTAAGCTTACGGGCGTCTTTAACAAAATATTCATTAGCAGACTAATTAATTGGGGGTACTTTGGTGGAGTTCAGTTATGCAACCGCATTAACACATTCTGCATCTCATGTGATGAAAATGCATCGGCAAAATGTAGAATTTCTGATTCAAAAATACGACGTTTATCCCGGTCAGCCCATTCTCTTGATGCGCTTGACAGAAAAAGATGGAATGATTCAAAGAGAATTGGCCCGAAAAATCGGAGTAAAGCCCGCTACGCTTACCGTCATGATTAATCGGATGGCAAAATCGGGACTTGTTGAGCGCAGAGCAGATGAACGGGACCAACGTATTTCCCGCGTTTATCTTACCGACAAAGGTCGGATGGCTACCAAGCACGTCAAAGAAGTATTACGCGTCATTGAGGAAAACTGCTTCATCGGATTCTCAGAAGAAGAAAAAGATGTTTTGCGGGGCTTACTCGATCGCATGCACAGCAACCTCCAAGCTTTTTACTCGCAAAATACGCAGTCCACTTCTGCATTGTAAAAAGCTTCTTTTCTGGAAAAATAATGAGAAAGGTTTGACAACTTGCCGTGAATAAACTAGCAAAAGAACTTGATTCCACATCCCTTACCGGTAACAAATCACGCCGATTGTGGATGGCTGCGATTCTAGGGTCACTTTCTGCCTTTGGCCCGCTATCCTTAGATATGTATTTACCTGCACTTCCTATGCTTGCCGATGATTTGCAAACGAGCACCTCCATGACTCAACTCAGTTTGACAGCATGCATGCTCGGTCTGTCCTTTGGTCAATTGTTCGCGGGGCCGATCAGCGACGTACGCGGTCGAAGAATCCCTTTGATTATCGGGCTCATTTTGTATGCGGTCTCTTCCTTTTTGTGTGCGGTAGCACCCTCTATTTATACGTTCGTCTTGCTTCGCTTCGTACAAGGTCTTGCTGGTTCTGCTGGTATCGTTATCGCCCGCGCTACGGTTCGCGATTTGTACGCAGGGACAGAGTTGACGAAGTTTTTCGCCCTCTTGATGCTCATTAACGGGATCGCTCCGATTGCGGCACCTATCGTAGGGGGACAAATCCTGGAATTCACTACCTGGCACGGCGTGTTTGTCGTTCTGGGTTTGATTGGCGCTATCATGTTCCTCGTCGTGCTGCTTGCTCTTCCAGAAACCTTGCCACAAGAGCGCCGCTCCAAGGCGGGAATCGGCAATACACTGACGACCTTTGGTACCTTGCTGAAGGATCGCGTTTTCATGGGTTACGCCATGGCGCAGGGACTGGTGATTGCTGCTATGTTTGCCTACATCGCCGGTTCGCCCTTTGTGTTTCAAAAAATATTTGAAGTGTCTCCACAAACCTTTAGTCTGATTTTCGCGATTAATGGTGTGGGCATTATTATTGCGAGTCAAATCACAGGGAAGCTTGCCGGGAAAGTGAAAGAAACTTCCTTGTTCATTGCTGGGATTACGATTGCGGGAATCGGTGGAATACTTCTTCTGGCAATGATTCTCCTTCAAGCTGGCCTTATTGCTGTGCTCGTACCCCTCTTCTTTGTTGTATCCAGTGTAGGGATTGTCGGCGCAACAGGCTTTTCCCTTGCCATGCAAAATCAAAGCAAGGCGGCAGGAAGTGCATCTGCTCTACAGGGGCTACTTTCCTTCATTAGCGGGGGAATTGTCGCCCCGCTTGTGGGAATCAGCGGCGAACATACGGCCGTACCAATGGGGATCATCATTGCTCTATCTACCATCGGCGCCATGGTCTGTTACGTAGTCATGATTCGTCGGAATTCATCAGCTTCCTGATCAATTCTCCACTTGCAAACATACGTTCTATGCATTACAATCACACTATGGGTAATAATAGTAAGTGGGCTTGACTAGTTGGTCATATGAAAACCAAGGGAGATGTTGACTGATGGCATTGCGTTTGATTCCTTACATTGTTTTGAATGGTACTGCAAGTGAAGCAATTAGCTTTTACGAGCAAGCTTTAGGTGCTGAAGTGCTGTATAAGCAAACCTTCGGTGAAATGCCGGAAAATCCGGAGTTCCCATTACCTGAAGAAGCCAAGAATCGCATCGGACATGCTACCATTCGAGTAGGTGAAACGGAACTGATGTTCTCCGATACCTTTCCAGGACAACCGCATCAGCTTGGTGATCAAGTGACCATCTGCATCTCGACCGATGATAAAGAACAAGCTCATAAGATTTTTGATGCCCTGCAAGAAGGCGGTCAAGTGATTATGCCTCTGCAAGAAACGTTCTTCAGCCCAGCATACGGCAATGTGAAGGACAAGTTTGGCATCACGTTCCAAATTTACACAGATAACCATTGCATGGAATAATATCAAAGCCCTGTTCGCTTTGAAGTGCCCCCTGTCAAGTAGACAGTGAAAAAACAAAAAGCTTAGACACCAATCTGAACTTAGGTTGGTGTCTTCTTTATGCCACAGAACTTTGTAGATATTGCCTATATTCTAGAGGCGTCATACGGTTTAGCCTTTTCTGGTACCGATGATTATTGTAGTAATTTATGTATTCCGTAATGGCTACTTCTAGCTCTTCGTATGTATTGAATTTCTGTAGATAGTACATCTCCGATTTTAACATTCCCCAGAATGATTC
>NZ_PXZL01000031.1 GCF_003013405.1 Brevibacillus formosus
GAAATATTCTTCTCTGTCGTGACTGATTACATTATTCAATCTGTTAAGGCATTTAAAACCCGTTTAAAACGGAAAGCTCGTAGAGGAAACAGGAGAAAAAAGCGAAGATCTTAGGGACACCGACCGAGGCGCAATGAAAAAAAGAGAAACAAGCCCTTAGCGTCCACCTCTGAGATACCTCACTGAATGGACGACTTTGGACGCGGGTTTCGCTTTTTTTCATGGAGCCGGGCAGTCAATCCCACAGGGGGTGGCCCTAGAAGCTGAGCGTTTTCTCCTGTTTCCTCCCCACCACGACAGCCCGACCAACGCATGCTTTTAAAAGGTTGCCTAGTTAAAGTTTAACCTAAAGAAATAGTTGCCACGGAAAGAAAAACATCGTATAGTTTTCATGTGATAAATTTCGTACACGAAATATTACTTAAGAAAGGAGTGCGCTATGAATAAATCACTGCATATTCGGGACTTGTTAAAACGGTTGAACAAGACATTTGGAACAATGGCCACAAAAGAACTGTCCCAATATGGTGTGACTGTCCCGCAGCTAATGGTCATTCGAGAAATACATCCTGATCCCAAAACGATCGGTCAGATAAGCAAAGCCGTGGACTTATCGTACAGCACCGTTTCTGGCATCATTGATCGTTTGGAACGTGAACAACTCGTAGAACGTGTACGTGATGAGAATGACCGGCGTGTTGTCTGGATTCGTAAAACACCGAAGATTTCCGAGCTGTTCGCAAAGGTTGATTTTTTCTCAGAGAACTTTTACAAGCGTATTTTCCATGGATTTTCCGATGAGGATTTAGACATCATTATTCAGTCGATGGAAACATTGATTGCGAAACTAGAAGAACGAGAAAGTTGAGGAGAAACCATGAAGCGAAAACTGGTTTTGTATGTCATTTTGCTCCTGTTCGTGGCAGGTGGTGGAGGAATCGGTTACTACTATTGGTATCAAGGTGCACATTATGTGACCACACAAGATGCCCGGATTACGGGAGACATTTATCGCGTCATGCCGAAAATGACAGGCAAATTGACCGGACTCGCTGTCAAAGAAGGCGACACCGTTATAGCGGATCAAATCGTAGGGCAGCAAGATACAACCAACGTAGCAACAACGATGCTGGAAAACAGCGTGTTGCGTTCCCCCATTACAGGGACGGTAATTAAAACGCAGGCAAAAGAGGGAGAGATTGTTTCGACAGGGCAATCGGTAGCTCTCGTGATTGACGAAAGCAAATTGTACATCTCCGCCAATTTGGAAGAGACTGAAATCGAACGGTTGAAACTCGGCCAAAAAGTCGATTTTACGGTTGACGCTTACCCAGGTAAGAAATTGGGCGGTCATTTGATTGAGATCGGAAAGGCGACGAATTCTACATTTTCCTTGATGCCAGCGACCAACACGAGTGGGAACTTCACCAAGGTAACCCAGCGTATCCCGATCAAAATCGCCATAGATGACACAGCAGGCCTGGACCTCGTAGCCGGATTGAACGCCGAGATCAAAGTGCACGTGAAGGAGATGTAATCAAGCATGAAAAAAACAACACAATGGAAAACAATCGCTGCAGTCATGGCGGCCGTTTCGCTTATTGCGGCGGGCTGTAGTGAGACATCTTCTGCATCGCAAACGAGCGAGAATGTCCCTGTCGTGAAGACGTGGAAGGTGACCTCTGCCTCTACGGGTGTCATTGCCAGTGGTAAGGTGGCGGCATCTGAGGAGATCCAAGTCGTTTCTAAAGTATCTGGAAAAGCAGCGAGCGTGAATGTAAAAGAAGGCGCAGTCGTCAAGCAAGGAGATGTACTGGTCACACTGGAGGCGGCCGATTTTCAGCAGCAAATCAATCAGGCACAGGCAGCCATTGCAGGCGCTCAAGCAAAGCTGAGAGATACGAAAGCAGGTGCACGCAATGAGCAGCTGACACAGCTTGGAAGTATTGTCACTCAGGCAGAAGCCAGCCTGAAGGTGGTCGAGAGCAACTACAATCGGATGAAAGCTCTGTTTGATGCAGGCGCATTGTCCCAAGCTGAGCTGGAGAAATCTTCTCTGGAATTGGAAAAGGCGCGCACAGGTCTTGAACAGGCGCAAGCCCAATACGATCTGGCAAAAGCAGGCCCAACGGCCGACACGGTAGCGGCTCTGCAAGCAGAAGTAAGCCGTTTGGGCTCCAATCTGGAGCTGGCAAAAAGCAATTATGACAATACCATTATTCGTGCGCCAATCACAGGTATCGTCGCCAAGCGCTCGGTTGACCCGGGAGAAATGGCAGCAGCGGGGACACCTCTCATGGTGCTAGTGAATATGGCAGATGTTAAAGTAGAAGCAAGCGTACCGGAAAACCAAATCAACCAAGTTAAGGTTGGCTCTACTGTTGATGTGAAGGTAGGCAGTCTGGGTGGGAAGGTGCTGAAAGGTACCGTTGAGTTTGTTTCTCCGATTTCGGATACCAACAGCAGTTCGTTCCCAGTCAAAGTGAAGGTAAATAATCAGGACGGTTTGCTGCGCGCAGGTATGGTAGCAGAGGTCATGCTCCAAGGCCAGGCAACAGCAGGAACAAAATTACCGACGTCAGCCGTGCTGGAAAAGGACAGCAAGCATTACGTCTATACTGTAGACGACAACGTTGTACATCAGGTGGAAGTTGCCGTAGAGAATGCAAGCGGCGACTGGACAACTGTCACGAATGGCGTCAAAGACAATGATCAAATTGTGCTGAACCCGACAGACAAACTGTCCGAGGGCAGCAAGGTGATCGCAAACTAACGGGGGTGTTGACACATGGCGGAAGCGGTGGCACACCGAGAGGAGAAAAGCGGAAACGGCGGCATGTGGCTGTCTCTTGTCGCCATCCTCTCAGGAACCTTCGTTGCGATTCTGAACAATAGCTTGATTAACGTTGCCCTGCCTGCCATGGTCAATATTTTTGGTTCAACTACTGAGACCATGCAGTGGGTATTGACCGGATATATGCTGGCAAACGCCGTCATGATTCCTATGAGCGGCTCGTTGTCCGCAAAATTCGGGGCGAAAAAAATATTTGTACTCTCCTTATCCGCATTTACTTTTTCGTCCATCCTTTGCGCCTTGGCGTGGAGTGACTCTTCGCTGATTGCCTTCCGTGTCGTGCAAGGTGTCAGCGGGGGGATGATTATGCCAATCGGGATGTCGATGATTTACATGATCGTTCCGCGTGAAAAAATCGGAATGGCTTTGGGGATATTCGGGATTGCTTCCATGACAGCCCCTGCGTTGGGTCCGACATTGGGTGGGTATCTCATCGAATTTTTAAACTGGCAATTCCTTTTTCTGGTTGGTGTACCCTTTGGTATTTTTGCGGTGATCATGAGTATCGTTCTGCTCAAGGAAACGCCGAAAAAGCCAGAGCTGAAGTTCGACTTTTTGGGAGCATTTCTTGCCATCGTCGGTTTCGGTACGCTGCTGCTCGCCTTAAGTAAAGGGCAAGCAGAGGGCTGGACCTCCTTTTTCATCGTCAGTCTGTTTTTCATTGCGGTAATGAGCTTGATCCTGTTTGTTTGGGTCGAGCTGGGCAAAGAAAGTCCGTTGCTCGATTTGCGGCTTTTGAAGATTCCTACCTTCACCATCAGCATTTTCACTTCCGGCTTCGTCATGATGGGGATGATGGGCGGTATCTTCCTGATGCCGATTTTCCTCCAAAACATTCAGGGCTTAACGGCGATGGAGTCAGGAATCCTGCTGATGCCGCAATCAATTGCCATGGCGATCATGATGCCAATCAGCGGAAAGCTGATGGATAAATACGGGATCGGTCCGATTGGATTGATCGGCTTGACCATCATGAGCGTCACGACGTATGAGCTGCACAATCTATCTGCTGACAGCATGCACTCGTGGATTGATATGATCTTGACCATTCGCGGGATTGGAATCGGATTGTGCATGATGACGCTGTCTACTGTAGGGATGAACGCCGTTCCGCGTGCAAGTGTGGGGGATGCTTCTCCGCTGTCCAACGTATTGCGTCAGGTCATGAGCTCGTTTGCCATTGCGATTTTGACCGTGATCATGCAGGCGCGTCAAAATTTCCACATGGCTTCCATCTCTGAAAACTTGAATACGGATATGGCGATGCAGTTTATCAGTGGTATTTCAGGAATGTATGGGCAAGTAGGGGTAGATGCGGCGAGCGCGTCAGGGGGAGCCAGCGCGATTTTGTATGGAATGATGGCAAAAGAATCGTTGGTCCAAGGTATCGGGGATACTTTCCTCGTCTCCGTTATCCCTATTGTTCTCTCGATTCCACTTCTGTACTTCCTGCATAAAAAGCCGAAAAAAACGCAACAGGTGCCAGCAACCGAGAAGGCAACAGCCTAATAGCAAGGGGCAAATTCCGCAAGTCTTATTGAAGACTTCATTGGAATTGCCCCTTTTGTCTGTCAGGACATCATTTTAAATAACCAGTACAAAATCCGTCCTGCAATGTAGCCAAGCAGAATCGTCCAGCCAATCTTCGCCCAAATACTCAGTCCCTTGACGAATTCACGCAAGCTTTTTCGGTTCTCCGGTTGCTTGTTCAATGGAGGACACTCCTTTAGCAGGTTGGTTAAAACGAATGAACACATAAATGCCGGAGATAATGATCAAGCCGCCGATCCATTGCGGAGGCGTTACCACTTCACCCAAGATGAAGTAAGCGAGAATCGCAGTCCCGATCGGTTCTCCCAATATCCCCATGGATATCGTCGTCGTATTGAGCCACTTAATGATCCAATTAAAAATAGAATGTCCAAGCAAGGTCGGGAACAGGGCGAGACAGAAGAACCAGCCCCAATCGGCCGCAGGGTAACCGATGAGTGAATATCCGAGAGCCAGGTCATAGGCGACCAGAATCACGCTGGTGGCCGTATAGACGACGAGTGTATAGGCAAAGGAGGACATATGCTGGCGAACGTACTGCCCGACCAGCCAGTAGCCCGTCACGGTGACAGCTCCCATCAATGCGAGGAAATCACCCCACAGAGCCATGCCGCCTACTTGAAAATCTCCCCAGCCAATCACGAAGCTGCCTGCAATCGCCAGCAAGCCGCCGGATAGAGCCAGAAATCGAACTTTTTCTCCAAAAAAGAAATAACCTCCAATGAAGGCAAATAATGGCTGCAACGTAACGAGCACAGTCGAACTGGCTACAGATGTGTAGTTCAGCGATTCAAACCACAACAGAAAGTGGCTTGCTAAAAAGGCTCCGGATAAAAGACAGAGTAGCCACACTTTTTTGGACATTTTTCCAATCTCTGCAAGGGCACCACGATTCCAGAATAAAAAAGGAAGCGTTAAGAGAACGGAAAAAATCAGGCGATACGTAGCAATAATCGGAGCAGGCGCATCCGATAGCTTTACAAAGATCGCAGAAGAGGAAATGGCGATTACCCCGATTAAGAGAGCCAAATACGGGGGGAATAACGGTTTTTCTAAAGATTGATTCATCAGTACACCTTCTTATGCGGGTAAGGTCATGGTTCATTATTGTAATTGTACAGTTGGATTAAAAAATTCACAATGTTATGTGTACCTCGCAGCTTGAAAGGTTTCTTTTCAATCCGGTTATCCTACTGGCATGAGAAACTTACATGCTATTTTCCGTATCGCTTTCATGCTTATCCTCATCTGTATCCCGACACGGAGCGAGGCATTGCCGCTCACGCCCTTTCATATTTTGATTGATGTTGGACATGGAGGTGTAGATTCGGGAACATCTTTTGGGGATTTGTACGAAAAAGACATCAATCTGCAAATTGCCAAAAGACTGTATCAACAATTGACAGCAGCGGGATACACCGTGGCTTTGAATCGGAACAAGGATGTTGCCCTGAGTGATGACAATCGTTGGTTGGACAACCGATCGCGGCATATACGAGACTTGGCACAGCGCAAAAACTTGGCAAAAGAAATCGGCCCGCAGATGATGCTCAGCTTGCATGTAAACTGGTCACCCAGTCCTCGGCGCAGGGGAGCGATTATTTTGCATCAAAATACAGAAGAGAGCTACCTGTTGGCAGAGCTGCTGCAAAACTCGCTGAACAAGCTTACAGGAACAAACGAAAAGCCAGTCAGGGGCAAGACGTACTATATGCTCCGTCATAACTACTGTCCGTCTGTCATCGTAGAGATGGGGTTTATCAGCAACGCGCAGGACCGCGAAATGTTAACGAATCCCAAAGCACAAGAAAAAATCGCTCAGGCCATTACAGAGGCAGTGAGCGAATACGTAAAGCTGTCGGGAAGCAAGAAAACGGAGACGAGCGTTGAGGAGAGCTGGTGGCGAAAATTAATGAGCAGTTTGCTGGATAAGCTTTGAAATGGTTACAAATTCGGCCTCCTTCTGAATTCGCGGGATGTACTGGCGCAGAACGGAGGCTGTTTTCTTGCCAGGGGGTCCGACATGGCCAATCGCGATACATATGGGATGGTTTCCGATTCTTTGGCAGATTTTTTCCATTTGCTTGGTAATATGGGGGACCGTATAGATATCATCCAGAAAATATAGATTTTCTGCAAAAGGCACGCCCATTTCAGCTGCAACCTTTCCTGCAACGCTCTTGTCGGTCGTTTTGCTGTCCAAATAGATCAGCCCGCGTTCTTTGACCACTTTCATAATGATGCGCATGATCCGCTCATCAGCCGTTATTTTTGAGCCCATATGATTGTTCATGCCAATCGCGTGAGGCACATCGTCAATCGCTTTCTCGACGCGACTGCGAATTTCTTCGTCGGACAGATCAGCGGTAATGGCACCAGGACCAAGCCAGGAGCGTTTTCCTTTCATCGGCTCCATCGGCATATGCAAGATGACATCATGACCTTTTTGATAGGCGAGCTCGGCATCCTTCTTTGTACTTGGCAGAAACGGCATGACGGCGATAGTCAGAGGGACGGGCATCGATAAAATTTCCTCTGTCCCTTGCATGTTGTTTCCGAAATCATCGATGACAAATGCGATCGCCTTTTTTCCAGCGGGTTTGTGCTCCCCACTAGGGTTGGCCGTCGCTGGCAACGAGCCAAAGGATAGTAATAAGGCGAGCAAGAGAGGCAGCGATTTCCTCCAATTCATCGAAACACCTTCCTTGTCTATTTTTTCATAGTCTGTTCAATCACCTTGTGCTTTACCCGCCATATCTACGGCTTGGCTTTGATGTTTGCCCTATGTTACGATTAAAGATAGTAGTTTTGTAACGAGAGGGGTCGAATTCCTTGAGTCATTTTGTGTTGATTGATGGAAACAGTGTTGCGAACCGGGCGTTTTATGCGCTCCCTTTGTTGTCTACATCGGCAGGACTGCATACGAACGCAGTGCTGGGCTTTACGACTATGCTGTTAAAAGTGTTGGAGGAAATGAAGCCAACGCATATTATGGTTGCTTTTGACGCGGGAAAAGTCGTGTTTCGCCATAGCGAGTATGCAGAGTACAAAGGGGGACGCAGCAAAACTCCGCCGGAGCTGTCTGAACAGTTTCCACTGATTCGGGAGCTGTTGGATGCCTTCTCAATCAAACGCTTCGAGCTGGAAGGCTACGAGGCGGATGACATTATCGGTACGTTGACGAAGCAAGCAGATGAGCAAGCGTGGAAAACGACTGTCATTACCGGAGACAAAGATATGCTGCAACTCGTGTCCGAGCATGTATCTGTGGCTTTGACGCGCAAGGGAGTCAGCGAAATCGAGCTGTACACTCCGCAAGAAATTCACGAAAAGTACGGCCTTAAGCCGCTGCAAATAATTGATCTGAAAGGCTTGATGGGCGATTCGTCCGACAACATTCCAGGTGTACCTGGTGTCGGGGAAAAAACAGCGCTAAAGCTGCTGCACGAATACGGCTCTGTCGAGCAAGTACTGGAAAATATCGATAAAGTATCAGGCAAAAAGCTGCAAGAGAACCTGCGTGAGAATGTAGACAAGGCGAACATGAGTAAAGCCTTGGCAACCATTTTGCGTGAAGCGCCTGTGGAGCTGGATGTGCAAGAGACTGGCTTTGAAGGCTATGATGGCGTACCTGTCAGCGAGTTCTTTAAAAAGATGGAGTTCAAATCGCTCTTGTCCAAGATCAAAGTGGCACAGCCAGCAGATGGAAGCGGACAATCAGACGCCAAGCCGTTTTCGTTTGAGAGGATTTCAGAGGAAAACAAAGCGGCGTACGAGTCCAAGCTGACTTCGCCAATGGCTCTTTACATCGAAATGGACGGGGAAAACTATCATCATGCGCCTTTCCTCGGGATTGGACTGGCTGCGGAAGATACAGTGATGTTCGTTCCATGGGACGTAGCCAAGGAATGGAAGGTGCTCTGTGAGTGGCTGGCTGATCCGGCGAAGGAGAAGTGGGTATTTGACGGCAAGCGAGACACGGTTGGACTCGCTTGGCATGATTTGGCGATAAAAGGCATCAGCTTTGATGTGTACCTCGCTTCTTACCTGCTGAATGCGGCTGAGAGCAACCCGACCTTGGATAGCATTGCGTCACAATACGCACAGACACGGGTATTGTCAGATGAAGAGGTGTACGGCAAGGGTGCCAAGCGTCTTGTTCCTGAAATGGACGTGCTGAGCGAGCATGTGGCACATAAAGCGGCAGCAATCTGGCAGAGCGTGCCTGTATTGCGCGAGCAGCTGGCGGAAAACGAAATGGAAAAGCTGCTCGGTGAATTGGAAGCCCCGCTGAGTATGGTATTGGCTCTCATGGAAAAGCAAGGCGTGAAGGTAAACAGTGAGCGTCTCATGCAAATGGGGGAAGACTTGGATAAAAAGCTCGCGGGTCTGACAGATCAGATTTACGAGCTGGCGGGTGGGGCATTTAACATCAACTCGCCGAAGCAATTGGGTGAAATTTTGTTTGACCGCTTGTCTCTGCCTGTATTGAAAAAGACCAAAACAGGGCCTTCTACCAGTGCGGATGTATTGGAGAAGCTCGCCCCTTACCATCCGATCATCGATGCGATCCTGACCTTCCGTCAGCTCGGCAAGCTCCGCTCTACGTATATTGAGGGCTTGACCAAGGAAATCCATACGAAGACGAGCAAGGTGCATACGCTTTACAACCAAGCGACTACGGCGACAGGGCGCCTGTCCAGTACGGACCCGAATCTGCAAAATATCCCGATCCGTATGGAAGAAGGACGCAAGATTCGCGAGGCGTTTATCCCGTCAGAGGATGGCTGGTACATGCTGGCGGCCGACTATTCCCAGATTGAGCTGCGGATTTTGGCCCACATTTCACAAGACGAAAACTTGATTGACGCCTTCCAAAAGGGAATGGATATTCATACCCGCACCGCCATGGACGTATTTGGTGTGAGTGAGGAAGAAGTGACCTCGCTGATGCGCCGTCAGGCCAAGGCGGTCAACTTCGGGATCGTATACGGCATCAGCGATTACGGTCTGTCGCAAAACCTCAATATTACCCGTAAAGAAGCCGGGGACTTCATTGAGCGTTACTTTGATGTCTTCTCCGGTGTGAAGCGCTGGATGGACGAGATCGTCCAGCAGGCGAAGGCGGATGGCTATGTGACGACCTTGTTGAACCGCCGCCGCTACCTGCCTGATATTCGCAGCAGCAACTTTAACCTGCGTTCGTTTGCCGAGCGTACTGCGATGAACACGCCGATCCAGGGGACTGCTGCTGATGTGATCAAGCTGGCGATGATTCGCATGCAGGAGGCAATAGAGGAGAAAGGTCTCGCTAGCCGCATGCTTTTGCAGGTGCACGATGAGCTTGTATTTGAAGTGCCAGAAAATGAGCTGGAGGTCATGCGCAAGCTGGTACCGGAAGTGATGGAGAGTGCGCTGTCCCTGAACGTGCCGCTCAAGGTAGACGTTAGTGACGGACGCACCTGGTACGATGCGAAGTAGGCATGCCTGGAACATAAAGATGGATAGACAGCGAGAGGAGGAGGGCATATGCCAGAATTGCCGGAGGTAGAAACCGTCGTACGGACTCTGCGTGGCTTGGTTATGGGAAAAACGATCGAAAGAGTCAGTGTTCATTTGGCGCGTATCGTGCGTCAGCCAGATGACGTGGAAGCTTTTAAATCTCTCTTGGTAGGACAAACCATCCAGGATATCCAACGGCGGGCAAAATTCATTCAGTTTTTCTTGAACGAGGACGTACTCGTGTCCCATCTGCGCATGGAAGGGCGTTATGGTGTGTATCAGGCGGATGATCCCGTTGAGAAGCATACCCATGTCGTCTTCCATTTTACGGACGGAACAGAGCTGCGATATCGGGATGTTCGCCAGTTCGGGACGATGGATCTGTTCCCTAAGGGAAAGGAAACAACCGTCGGACCTTTGGCAAAACTGGGGGTAGAACCGCTAGATAAAAGTTTTACTCCTGAGGTTTTGGGGAAATTGTTAAAAGGACGGTCAACAAAAATTAAGCCGCTTCTCCTAAACCAGGAATGTATTGTAGGGTTGGGGAATATTTATGTGGACGAGTCACTCTTTAAAGCAGGCATTCATCCGGAGAAACCAGCAGGAAAGCTGACCGATAAAGAAGTTAACCGACTGCACGAAAGCATCGTCTCCACTTTGCAAGAAGCGGTAGAACAAGGTGGCAGCTCCATCAAGTCGTATGTGAACGGACAGGGCGAGATGGGAATGTTCCAGCAATCTCTATTAGTTTATGGACGAAAAGATGAGGCGTGTACGAAATGCGGGACCGAAATCATTCGGTTTGTAGTCGGTGGCAGAGGGACGCATATTTGCCCCGATTGTCAAAAGCTATAACAGTTCGACCAAGGGAGGAGGATGGGCATGATACTAGGGTTAACAGGCGGAATTGCCACTGGGAAAAGCACGGTGACAGGTATGCTTCGAGAGCGTGGAATTCCTGTCATTGACGCTGACCAAATCGCCAGAGAGGTCGTAGAACCAGGTAAATTGGCCTATGAAGCGATCGTGCGCCATTTTGGAAGAGAAATCCTATTGGAAGATGGTCAAATTGATCGAAAAAAACTAGGTGAGATCGTGTTTTCGGACGAGTCCGAGCGTCAAAAGCTGAACGCCATCGTCCATCCCGAGGTACGCCGCGTCATGCGGGAAGAGGCCGAATTAGCGGAAGCGAATGGAGCCGAGATCGTCTTTATGGATATTCCTCTGCTGTATGAGAGCAAGCTTACACATATGGTAGAAAAAATCGTGGTCGTCTATGCCCCCTACGAGATGCAATTGGCGAGAATGCTGGAGCGCGATGAATTGGAAGAAGAACAGGCACGAAAAAGACTGCGGGCGCAGTTTCCCATTGATCAGAAGAAGCAGGGCGCAGATTTTTTGATCGATAATTCTGGTTCACGTGAAGAAACCGAGCGTCAAGTGGAGGCGGTATTAGCCGCGATTCGATCGGAGCGTCAATCATGAGTTTTGGCAAACGTGCAGCATTAATCGTGCTCGTTTTGGCGAGTGTATTTTTGCTGCTAAACACGCCATTGGTGTGGAAATGGATGTACCCGATCAAATATGAACAGCAGATTGTGACGGCTGCACTGAAATATGAGGTGGACCCTCAATTGGTATTGGCCGTCATTCGTTCCGAGAGTGGGTTTGCGACAGATCGCGTTTCGAAAAAGGGTGCGATCGGGCTCATGCAAATCATGCCAGAAACAGCGCAATGGATCGTCAAGGAAGCAGGCTTCCTTCCAAAGGACAGTCAATACTTGTACGACCCTGTCATGAACATCGAGATTGGGACATGGTATCTCGATTTTTTGCTGTCCCGCTATGATGGCGATATCGTCAAAGTCATTGCCGCCTACAACGCCGGTCCGGGAAAAGTAAACGGATGGCTCGCGAGTGAGCAATGGAACGGAACTCGAGAGACGATTGAGGACATTCCATATGGAGAGACCCGTCAATATGTCCAGCGAGTGCTCTATTATCATGATCGGTACAAAAATATATACGACTTTCAATTACGTTAAAAATCATGAAAAGCCGCTTCTCTTACGGATTAGAGAGCGGCTTTTTTCTCTTTTTTTGGGTAGGGTAAATCGTCCAAATATTTATTTTTCAGTAAAACACATTGATAATTGTGTCATACTTATTATAATAAAAGTATCAGATAAGCGTAACTCAATTCGAAAGGGGTTTCTATATATGACAATTAAAATCGGTATTAATGGTTTCGGACGTATTGGCCGCATGGTATTCCGCCGCGCTATCCAGGACCCCAACATTGAAATCGTTGCAATCAACGCCAGCTATCCAGCGGAGACGCTTGCACATTTGTTGAAATATGACACAATCCACGGACGCCTGCAAAATAAAGTGGAAGTCCAAGACAACAAGATTATCGTAGATGGAAAAGCAACAGTTGTACTGTCTGACCGTGATCCGCTGAAGCTGCCTTGGGGTGACCTCGGAGTAGAGATCGTTGTAGAAGCTACAGGCAAGTTCAACAATCGCGAAGGCGCTGGCAAGCACCTGCAAAGCGGTGCGAAAAAAGTTGTGATTACAGCACCAGCGAAAGAAGAAGACGTGACGATCGTGATGGGTGTAAACGAAGGCACCTACGACCATGCCAATCACCACATTATCTCTAATGCTTCCTGCACAACCAACTGTCTCGCACCTGTGGCAAAAGTGCTCAACGATGCATTTGGTATCGAACAAGGTCTTATGACTACCATTCACTCGTTTACAAACGATCAGGTGAATCTCGACAATCCGCATAAAGACCTGCGTCGTGCACGTGCAGCTAGCGAGTCCATCATTCCAACGACGACAGGAGCTGCTCGTGCAGTAGGAATCGTTCTACCAGAATTGAATGGCAAGCTGAACGGTTTTTCCTTGCGCGTACCGACTCCAAACGTTTCTGTAGTAGACTTGGTGGTCAATACGAAGAAGCCAGTTACATTGGACGAAGTAAACCGCGTCCTGCGTGAAGCGAGCGAAGGCAGCATGAAAGGCTACCTCGAGTTCTGCGACGAGCCACTCGTTTCCAGCGATTTCAATGGCAACGATCACTCCTCGATCATCGACGGTCTGTCTACGATGGTAATGGGAGACAATCAGGTAAAAGTGATTGCATGGTACGATAACGAGTGGGGCTACTCCTGCCGTGTCGTAGACCTGGTCCGCCACGTATCTGAGCAGAACAATCAAGCTGCAACAAAAGAAGCTGCTGCTGTTGGTGTAAAATAAAAAGCATAAACAAAACCCCTTTGCCGAATTTGGAGCAAAGGGGTTTTTCGTTGCTTCGTGTTTACGATGAGGTAGGAGATTCTTCTAATGAGTTCACGTTAAACAGATCATCATCTTCAAAGCCCACAATAAACAGTCGGATGTTCGCCTTGAGATCGAGGTCATAAGGGCTAGGGACGTCGTTTCCTCGGCCGTCTTTTATCACACGCACAGTAGGACGATGCGAATAATCCGGATCAACCCGACTCACTACCCCGACTTCTCCGGTATTTAAAACGACGCTGCTTCCAATCGGGAAGATAGCAATGTGCTTGATAAAGGCATTTACTAGATGGTGCTCGAATAGCGTACCTCCAGAACCAAACAGGTATTCCACAGCATCCTGTGGCATGTACCGCTTGCGCCATGGACGCGGGGAAGTCAATGAGTCGTAAATATCACAGAGACCGACGATTTGCGCGAATTCGTGAATTTGCTTGCCGGATAATCCTTGTGGATAGCCACTTCCATTTAGCCGTTCATGGTGCTGCAAGCAGACGTGGGCTGACAAAAGCGAGATGTCATGCTGCTTTCGCAACAAATTAAAGCCAAGCATCGTATGTTGTTTGGCGATTTCCTTCTCTTCGTCCGTCCAACGCTCTGTTTTTTGCAACAGCTCTTCAGGCAGGCTCACTTTGCCGATATCGTGCAGCATCGCGCCTATCCCTAGGTTCATGAGCTGTGTGCGATTGTAGCCCAGAGACATGCCCACAGCAGTCGCCAGCACAGCCACATTCACGGAGTGATGGTATAACGATGGCGAATGAGAAGAGATCGTCGTCAAATGGCCAACCATTTGCTTGTTTTGCATCAGGTCGTCCAAAATTGAGCTAAAGGCACGCTGAAAATGAAGGCCCATTTCTTTTAAGGAAATTTTCCGGGCCAGCTTGTTTGAATTTGTAATTTGTTTGATCGTCTTCTCGATGGCTTCTACAGCTACTTGTCTGGTTTGTGGGCGAATCACTTCTTCCACAACGATGTCATTGGTACGGGGATCATCGATATACACCGAATCAACGCCAGCTCGCTCTAATCCGGAAATGAGTCGTTCCGTTAATTGCATACCGGTTCCAAGTAGCACCTTTCCATCTTCCGTGAAGACCGTACGTCCCAATTTCATTCCAGGCTGTAGGTGTTTTAAAGATACTAAACGCATGACTATCCCTCCAACAGTACCATAATTGTACTCCATTCGACTTATGCTTTAAATAGGTACAAGGATTGACTTGACTTCTGACAGGAATATGAGGGACACTGTAGACAAGTATTGTCAGTATTGGAGTTGATTCTGATATGCGTTGTCCATTTTGCGAATATAATGGGACTAGAGTCCTGGATTCACGTCCTTTCAATCATAATAAATCCATTCGTCGCCGCCGTGAGTGCGAAGCCTGCGAACGCCGTTTTACTACCTTTGAAATGGTAGAAGAAACACCTTTGTTAATTGTGAAAAAGGACGGAACACGCGAGGAATTCAATCGAGACAAGATATTGCGCGGGTTGGTGCGCGCTTGCGAAAAGCGTCCCGTACCGTTGGAAGTGCTTGAAAATGTCGTGAATGACATTGAAAAAGAATTGCGCAGCTGCGGGCAAGCAGAGATCCCGAGCAATGACGTTGGGGAGAAGGTCATGGAGCGTTTATACCATGTCGATGAGGTCGCCTATGTGCGCTTCGCTTCTGTTTACCGCCAATTCAAAGATATCAATGTATTTATGAAAGAGCTGGAGGAGCTTTTGGCTCAAGCGCGAAACAGCTCGTTTCCAAAAGAATAGACAAGCTTTTCTCTGCCAGACTCGCAACCTCTCCCTCGCTCTTGCGGCCAATCCGCCAGGGCTTCTTTGGCTTTCCAGCTGATTTTTCCGCGAATGAATAGGTAGTCGTGCTATAATAAAAGAATCGAATTTTGTCAGGAAGGAAAGATCTGATGCGTCGTTTAGTTTGGAACGAGTTGTTGCCGAAGGATCGTTATCTGGTGCGGATGGCAAGACCGATTGGCTTTGCCGAAATGGGCTTTGTTACGCAGCTATACTTGCCGATCATCGGTGTCGAATCGTACGCTCTCTACCAACTGCTCGCTCATGGTGTGCAGGAGGTGAGCGGAGCCTCCTCGGAGGGGACCCATCGCAGTTTGATGCTGACGACTTCACTTTCTCTGGATCGGCTATTGGATGCGCGTGAACGTCTGGAGGCAATCGGGCTAGTCGAGGTGCGCCGCAGGGAAAATCAGCAGCGTGACTATTATTACGAGTATTTGATCAAACCGCCGCTTAGTCCGGCTGAGTTTTTTGCAGACTATGTACTGTCGTTGATGTTGTTAAACAAAATCGAAAACGTTCGCTATTCGCAACTGCGCCAGCATTATGCAGATACGCTCGGCAGTCAGTTGGATCAAGAATACACCATTGTGGAAAACGTCACGAAGGACTTCCATGATGTGTTCCAGTCGTTGAAGCCATCGGAGCTGGAAGTGAAAAAAGGATCGGAGCGGGATCAGTTTTTAACCGAGATGGACACCAGCTTCCCGCAAGCGCCGATGAAATCTGGCTACGAGGCACAAGTCAACCATTCGCTGAGTGTATCGTCCTTGCGCCTGTACCTGCCGGATAATGCCGACTCGGTTAAAGTTTTGGAAGGCAAGAGCATGGAGCTGTTGTTCTCACTATGCCATTTCTATCAGCTGGACAGCTGGGGGATGGGGCAGGAGCTGCGTGATTGGACGTTGTACAAATCGGATCGGAGTTTGGACGGAGAAGTTCTGCGCAAGCGTTTGGTACAACGCTACACGGAAGACAAGCTATACCGAACGGCACCTGCAACCGACACGGCAGAGGAGGGCTTTGGACCTGGCCGCTTGCCAGAGCCTGGCAGCGAAGCCTTTATCCGTGCTTGTCGCCAGCTATCTCCGGTGACCCTGCTGGAAAAGGTCGTCGGTGGCAGAATCAGCAAGGTCTTTTTGGAGCGGGCTGAAACGCTTGTTTTTACAGATGGGATGCAGCCGGAAGTCGTCAATGCGCTGCTGCTCCATACGCTAGCCAGCATGCAAATGGAACTGCCAAAAGCGTATATGGAGACGATTCGTGACAGCTGGAAAGCGAAACGGATTGCAACAGTTGATGAGGCAGTCAAGCAGATCCTCGAACGTGCGGATCAACGGGCACAAACAGCCGAGAAGGCAAAAGCGGGCAAGAAGGAATCGACCCCTGTCAGACGGAACGGTAGAGCCATCTTGCAGGACAAGCTGCCGGCATCTGTCGAGTGGCAGCTGTCGCAGGAGAAAACCGCACCAGACGCTGAAAAGAAACAGTCCATTCAGGATTTTCCAGACTTGCAGAAAAGACTGGAAACCTTGCGAAAACGGAAATAAGGAGTGTGAGGGAACGTGGAATCTATCAGTGAGTTCATGCAAGAGCTCGCCAAACGAACGCCGCGTCAGTTGCTGACACCGGATCAGCAGTTAGATAAAATGTTCCGTTCGTCAGCGTATTTAAAAGCATTTCAACAAGAGCATCCCGCATTGACCAGAGACGATTACCTTCGCTCGCTCTCCAACATCTATACGGCAGTCAAGGAGCAGTATTGGTGTGAGCGTTGTCCAGGTCTTGGCGAATGCCCGAATCTGGTCAAGGGGCATAGCACGCATTTGGAGCTGGTTCACCAGCATATTATCAGCTCGATGACGCCCTGTTCCAAGCAGCTGTCGCACGAGGAAGAGATTCGCCGCCGCCGACTGATGCGCAGCTACTACGTTTCCGAAGAGACCTTGAACGCGAGCTTTGAGGGCTTGGTCATTGACTCCGGGAATTTGGCTACCGTAGATGCGGCGATTCAGTTCTGTGAAAAAGTCGGAACAGGCGAGCGGGTAAAAGGACTTTATTTACACGGTCCGTTTGGTGTTGGAAAAAGCTACATCATGGGAGCAATCGGTCGTGAGCTCTCTGAGCGCAATGTCGCTTCCTTGCTGGTGTATGTGCCTGACTTTATCCGGGAGATGAAGGATTCTATCTCAGATCAATCGTACGCGGGGAAGCTGGAGCTGCTGAAAGAAGTGCCGGTCCTAATCCTCGATGATATCGGTGCGGAGAACTTGACGCCATGGGTTCGGGACGAGATTTTGGGGGTTATACTGAATCAGCGGGCAAACAACCATTTGCCTACGCTGTTTACTTCCAACTACTCGCTGAATGAACTGCAAGAGCATTTGTCTATCTCCAACGGAAATCGGATCGAACAAACAAAAGCGGCTCGCATCATGGAGCGAATCCGCCATTTTGTCGATGTGTATGAAATTTTACGCGAGAACCACCGTTCCTAGCACTTGTGTAAAGAGGCGAGAGAGCTCCCAATATGTGAGAGCGAGTACTTCTCTCGCCTTATGATACGGTCCGAATAGGACGTGTGATGTCGTCCCTACAGGAGAGGCGACAATTCCCAGTGAATCAGCCATGATCATGGCACGGGCCAAATGATAGTCGTGGCTGATGATCAGGGCGTCCTGAATATGATGTTCCTCCAAGACCTGCTGGCCGTACAGCAGGTTTTCGTATGTACTGGTAGACTTGCTTTCTAGCAAAATGTCCTCTTCGGGAATTCCCTTGGCCACCAAGTAATTTCTGCTCACAGCAGCCTCCGTGATCGTTTTGCCTTCACCAAGGCCGCCTGTAACCAACAGCTTCGATACATAGCCTTCTTCATACAGGATCGCCGCCTGCTCCAGGCGTTCGCGCAGACCAGGACTAGGTCCCTCACCCCAGACCGCTGCACCGAGGACAATGCCGACGGTTGCATGGCGGGCGTTGGCCTTCTTAATTGTCTGTTCGATGCGGTACCAGTTGTAGCCCGACCATATCAGACCGAGCAGCGTGACAAGCCCCAACACGATCCATATCCCGCGCCAGCAAGGACGCTGTGCGTTTATCGTTCGATTTTTCATTCTTCGAAATCTCCCTCGTAGTCGCTCTCTTTATTTAGACGTTTGAAATGGGAGCTAGTTACAAACCTTGACACACGCCTGACACGAAAAACTAGTAAATTGTTCCTTGCACTTTGCCGATATACTAATGGTGGAATGGTTTCGAAGAACAGCAAATTTCATACTTGCGAGGGAGGCTAGCAATGTTCTGGAAAAAAACGATGCTCTTGTTTCTGGCCGTCCTGCTATTAGTGGGGACAGGAAACGCAGGGGTAGGATTGGCTGCCGATGAAATCAGCCGACTCGTTCTGTCCAAGAACGAGGTAACATTGGAAAATGGAGATTCTACCAACCTGACGGCTACCGCTATTTATGTGAGCGGAAAAACGGAAGACGTCACCGTCAAGACAGAATGGACGACACAGGATGCCAATATCGCTTCTGTTTATGCCGGACAGATCACAGCCAAATCGGTAGGGAAATCTACCATTACCGCTACTTACATGGGTAAGCCTGTGGTAGTGGGTGTGAATGTTACCAAAAAGGTAAAGGCACTGACAACAGAAGATCAAACGTTGAACGTACGGATCGGCAGCACGGCAAACGTAAAGCTGACAGCTGTATACAGCGATGGGACAACAGAAGACGTAACGACTAAAGCAGACTGGTCCATCGATAATCCTGCGATTGCGACAGTAGTCAACGGTGCAATCAAAGGTCTGAATTCAGGATCAGGTACTGTGACAGCAAAATTCGGAAGCCAGTCGACAACGATCTCTGTAAACGTCGAGATCGCCCACAGACTGGAGCCTAGCAAAAACCAGGTGTCACTTTTGCTGAACGGCGAAGAAAAAATCAAGCTCAAGGCCATTTTCCCGGATGGAAGCGTAACGGAAGATGTATCTGACAAGGCTGATTGGTCTTCAGACAATACCGCTGTAGCCGATGCGCTCAAAGGCACGATCAAGGCTTATGGTGCAGGTACAGCAACCATTACGGCGAAGTATGGAACAAAAACAGCGACGATCAAAGTCGATGTGGATACAACGCAAAAGCTGGAACTCAACAAGCAAAACATTTTCATGAATGTAGGCAAGGAAGAAGACATCGAGCTGAAGGCAACCTATGCCAATAACGGCGGTTCCACAGTAGTGAACGATAAGGCCGAATGGTCCTCCGATCGCGAGGATGTTGCTTACTACAGCAACGGAAAAATCCATGCGGTGAAGTCCGGTGAAGCGGTGATTACTGCGAAATACGGAAACAAATCCGTTCAGGTACGTGTAGATGTAGAAGTACCTCGTTCCTTGTATATCGTTCCTGCTTATTTGACGATGAAAAGCGGATCAACGAAAGACGTAATTGTAAACGCGTCCTTCGCAAATGGTACGAGTGAAGACATCACTTCAAAAGTTGAGTGGTCTTCGGACAATGCAGATGTCGTATTTGCAAGCGGCAAGACCGTATCCGCCTACAAGGCTGGAACGGCGAATGTAACGGCTAAATACGGTGGGAAAACAGCGACACTGGTTGTCGATGTAGATGTACCACAAAACTTGACCGCAGATATCACGACAGTAGCAATCCCGGTGGGTGGCGCGAAGCAAGTGACGGTAAAGGCTTCGTATCCAGATGGAAGCTCTGCCGAAGATGTCACACAAAAAGTCGTATGGTCATCGAGTGCACCTAACGTAGCAAGCGTGCGTCAAGGCTTGATCACAGGTGTGTCCACAGGTGCAGCGACTGTAACAGCAACATACGGAACACGAACAGTAAACATTTCCGTATCCGTTGGCGTCATGCAGACATTGACGGTAGACAAGAAAAAGATCGTGCTAGGCAATGGCAAGTCCGAAACCGTTAAGCTGACAGCAGCTTACGCAGATGGAACGACCAAGGATGTAACAGATACAGCGACATGGAGCACAGCTTCTGCTGCTGTAGCAGAAGTAATGAACGGAAAGATCACGGCGACAGGAGCAGGGAAAACGACCGTAACAGGTACCTTTGATGGCAAGTCGGTTACCATTGCAGTAGAAGTAGACCAAGCGACCAATCTCTCTGTTGATCCTCGTATGCTGATCCTGAACGTCAATGAATCAAAAGACATCAAGCTGAGCGCAACAGACTCCGCTGGTAATTCGGACAATGTGACCAACGATGCAGAATGGTCCTCGTCCTCGCTGAAAGTAGCGGATGTGGTAAACGGCCGCGTAACAGGTCTCTCAAACGGACGTGCTACGATCACCGCGAAATACGGCGGCAAATCGATCAGCATCCCGGTAGAAGTCGGAATCGTGAGCAAGCTGGAAGCAAACAAGCGCTTTGTATCGACGAAGTCGAACAGCAACGTACAAGTAAGCTTGACCGCTACCTTCTCCGATGGCCGCACTATGGATGTGACCAATCTGGCTGACTGGAAAACGAGCAACTACAAGGTAGCTGACGTAACCAAAGGCCTCGTTTCAGGACGTGCCTACGGAAAAGCTACGATTACAGCGAAGTACAACGACAAGAGCGTGTCCATCCCAGTAGATGTTGATACGTTGAAATACTTGAAGACAGATGTCGTTCAGCTCGTGATGAGCAAAGGTGAAACAAAGCAAGTGAAAGCGATCGCGACGTACATGGATGGCTCTGAGCAAGATGTCTCCAAGCCAGCTCTCTGGACCACTTCTCGCTTGTTGGTAGCCGATGTGAAAGACGGCGTGATCAAGGCGACAGGGTCGGGTAAAGCGACGATTTATGTGCAGTATGGTGGAAAGAAGACACCGATTGTGGTGACGGTGAGATAGTGGGTTGATGGGGAAAAGAGGAAAGCCAACCGGGTGGGATCGGTTGGCTTTTTTCGAGGTTTTTTTCAGTAGGGACGGGGATTTATCAGTTTTTTTCGCTTGCAGTGTACGGCGGGCGTATGCTATACTGATTTCACTGAGGCGGTAAACGCTGGAAGTACTATACATATGGGCCCTTAGCTCAGCTGGGAGAGCGCTACACTGGCAGTGTAGAGGTCGTCGGTTCGATCCCGATAGGGTCCACCATATAAGTAACTACGGAAACGGCAGAGATGCCGTTTTTTTGTTTTGAAGTTATGTTTCTGAATTAAATAACAGATGTGGAGTGCTTTGAGTTGCTAGTAAGAAAGTAGTGTCTGGATCCATATTCCAATACTATGTCAGGGTTCAATCCCTTAGTTACATTCCACTATAAAAATTTGGAAGAAACTTGACAGTCAGTGCTCTTTTTGAGGCGCTTACAGGCAATGCTCCATATTACAGTAGTAAGGGAAAGATAGCGATAAGGTACATATGATGAATATTAGTTGTCGGAATTTGTTGATTTAATTTCGTTACTATTTAAACTACCATGATATACTAAGTCTAAAATACTAAGCCTAAAGTGCGATAATTATATCACATATAACGTTAGGTGATTATGTAAATAAAATGGAGGGTAGTCAATGAAAATTAGCGAAATTTTCAATCTTGGAGTACAACAAGTTCAGCTTGATTTTGTGGATATCAATCTAAAAAAAGATTACCCATTGTACATAGATCCATACTTAATTTCAACTAGAACTGATCCATGGTCTATAGAGGTAGATCGAACAATAAAAAGTTTTTTCTCAAAAATAGCAGAACATATTCGAAATGATGAGCATGCTAAAGCAATTGAACTGTTTCAATTTATGTCAGAGCCTAAAGAGACTTGCCTAGGTATCAGCCGTACAGGTACTGATAACGGTAGGGGAGTAGGTGAAGAAAATGCAACTGGAATAATAAAGGAGATTATTAGAAGTAAAGCAATTGAAACGGGTGTTGTTCAAAATATTGAAGATATTATTGTATTCGTTGATGATGTAGATAAAGATAAACTTTCTGATATGACCACAAATATTATCAGGAAGCACTTGATAGATTATACAAAAGAACAATGTAAAATATGGGGTATCCCTTTAACAATAAACGAGTCTTTACCTTACTGGGATCCTATTGAAGAAGATTGGGTTACTTGCCAAGATGAATTGCTTTTCTATAAAGGACGTGAGTTAGTATTAGTTCCAAAAGCGATCGTGTCTTATATCTCCGAGTATAACGCCCAGAAGTATGGCTGGCACTTTGTTATAAGCGAAGAGCGTGATGAACAGTTAAGACGAAGAAGTGCTCTGGTAAAATTTAAGAAATACAAAAACGGAAAAGAAAAGTATTTTCTTCCAAAGAAAGATGTCGACAAAGCAATTAGTAAACAAATTGCCGATGGTGAGTTTGAAAGTAGAAAAGATTTTTTAAGACAGTACACTCAAAATAAGCCAGAGCTTTTTGAGAGGTTCAGAAAAACACGAACAGGGACAGTGAAGTCTCTGTCAAACGATGAAATAATGCAATTTACAGGGCATGAGGATATAAATAAAATTATTGATGCGTTAGTAATGAATCTTAAGAGTATCCCAATTGGCACAAAACATGCTTCAGAGTATCACAAATTTATCAGATCAGTATTGGAAATACTTTTTTATCCTCATCTTAACAACCCAACTATTGAAGAAAAACTTCATCAGGGAAGAAAACGAGTAGATATTGTGATGAACAATATTTCTTGTAGCGGCTTCTTTTATAGGCTACAAGACATAAATAAGATTTTTTGTCCTTATGTTTTTATTGAATGTAAAAATTATGGAAAAGATATCGCAAATCCGGAATTGGATCAGTTGTCTGGGAGATTTGCCTTTAATAAAGGTAAATTTGGAATATTAATGTGCAGAACTATAGTAGATAAGAAGTTACTTTATCAGAGATGCTCAGACACCTTTAAAGATGATAGGGGTTTAATCATTCCTTTGGACGACAATGATATAATTGAAATGCTTGAATCAATAAAAAATGAAGAAAAAGATGGGATCGAAAAATCTCTCGAAATGATTAAAAGAATAATAATCTTAAACGGGTAGTTCTAAAACAATATTCCTGTTTTTTTATCCAGTCGATCTAAAGCTACTGTTCCAACCGCAGCCAACACTTCAATCAAATCGTAACTAAAATAAACTGTTCAAAAGTATTATGCATACTACGTAGTCAATTATGTAAATTGGCAATCTTGTGTGCGTCCGGCATGGGTGATAGTTGAGAGTCCTGAAAGGGGAGTTTATTTGTGAATAAGGATATGGGCCAGAAAGGAATGACAATCACACAAATTTCCAACGGAGTTGGGGAGAGATCTAAAGACAATCCGTAACTGACTGAAAAAAGCAGAGGCAACAACCTACTAAGGAAAATCTGCAATCGGATGTATTTACCCCCTTTCAAAACTTATATTCGTTAAAAGAAAAGTATGTCTGTAAGCGATGGTGCTGTTAGATGAAATCAAGGGACAAGGATATCCTGGAGAAATAACTACACTACGCCTGTCCATGAATCCAATTCGACATACTTTTATGGTTGATTTTTTAAGAAGGGCTCCATTAAAAAGATTATATAAAGAGGGTGTGATTCTACTTAAATCATACCCTCCTTCTGTTAAAATCAATTTGCCATTCGAATAATATATTTCTCAACTTCATACTTTTTCCAAATTGGAAATAATAAACTCTTTAGCTCATCTAAAATAGCTTGATTTATGGCTAGAGACGGCTGTCTTATAGTATACCTAATGACCTCAAGAATGCATCTACATATTAAATCAATAGTGATTTCATTATATTCATGTTGATCAATGGTGTTTATCTTATGCTTGAGAAATTGAAGTATGCCTGATTGAGTTCGAATTTTATCACAAGATAATTTCCCTCCTATATAATCATATGCATAATCAGGTAATAATGTATGGAGAACTAATAAGGAAAGGGCTTCGTAAGTTTTTTTTGCTTCGATAGGAGATATATAAATGTTTTGATTACTAGTGAAAAAGACTTGTAAATTTCCAACTAAACTATTTAATTCAGAAAGGTTAGTTATTGTCCCTAAACTATGTTCAAAATGAGCGAAACTTGAGAAATTGATGTATTGATTTATATCAAATTGATTTTGAAATTCGGCATATGTAATAGTTCTCTTAAACGATTTCTTTTTTTTTACGATCTCAGTGTAATAAATTACATAAGGAATAAACTTTTTCGTCATCCATAAGTAAGCCTCTTTAGCCCCCCAAGCAGTTTTCATATTTATTAAATCTGGCTGTTCTATTGGTTCCCAAACAATACAAACCGATTCATCTAAGTGCATAAAAGAACTATATACGTTATTTTCAGAATGAACGGGATAAAAACGTGATAGTATTGTATTATTTGGATAAATAACAATAGTGCCGTTTGTTGCATTAAAAATATGCCACTCTGTATTACCTTTAGCATAATCGAATTCCCATGAAAATTGAACAAGCAAATTCCAAAGATGTCGATTCATTTCAAACATGTTAACAGAGAAATTTATTGGGTTAATTTTATTGAAGTTGCAAGTTTCGTATTGTTTCTCTAGAGACTTAAATTTATTAATGTATACGTTAGAAAATTCATCGACTATTTGACACAATTCCTCAACTTCATTTTCTAATAATGTAAACCGATTATTTCCTATTTGAACATAATAAATATTCGGGGAGTACTGATTTATAAATGGGATAAAGCCTCTTTTACCCAATTGTGGTTTAGTGTTAAGACCTTTAAAAAGTTGTTGAATAATTTGATGGTGATTTAATGTAATCATACAGTCACTCAAAAATAGACTGCGAAACATCAGCAAACAACAACCTTGTTCCTTAAATGATCTAGGTAAATAAGCATCTAAACTTACTGAAGGCAGGCTGAGTACAAAATGATCATCTGAGACGAAATGCTTTTCTTCAAAGCTATCTCTTTCATTATTAATAAACTCAATTAACTTTGATATTTCTTCTCTGGGATTAGTAGAAGAAATCACATGGTTGCTAATAATGGCAAGAGATCTTTCAATGTTTTTATACGTTTTAAGTTGTTCTATGCGTTTTGAAATTTTTTGAACTTTAGATTTTGCTTGTTCTATATAGTGCAACACTGTATTAACATCATATTCTTTATCTCCTTTGGCAGTATTAGCATCAAAACTAGACGGGACTAAATTATCAAGATTATTAATATCAAACTCCCCAGTATAATTTTTGATATACTTCAATAAGATGTCAGATTTATTCTCGAATGACTGAGGTATGATATGGTCTATGGTACAATTTAATAAATTCAATCTTTCTTTAGTATAGAAGCAAACAAAATTGTGAGCCTCAAGTATTGCAAATTTTACTATAGGATCTCTTGGATTTACTTTCATCTTTTCACCAGCCTTAATTAATAGTGCTTTAATTAATTTAATTATAATTTTTGGAGGAACATCTCTATTTTAACAGTTCAATCGAAAGTAGTTGTTAAGTCTCAATTTTTGATCAAAAGGTTTACCATTTTCCATATATGAAATGAAAAAACTTTATCAGGTTTAATATCGTTTCTTTTAAAAATTGATATTAATAAAGGCTGAAGGAGTCTGATATTAATGCATTACTTAAAATTCAAAAGAGAAAAAATAGATAGATGTAATATATGTAGTCAGATAGCTCAACTAACATGGGATCACGTTCCACCACAAGGAGGATATAAAGTTACAGAAGTAGAGCAAGAATCTATTATTCAATATTTAACTGGCGGAGCAAAAAAGAGTTATACATTTTCACAAAACGGTGTAAAGTATAGGAGTATTTGTGGAAGCTGTAATAACGGACTACTTGGTTCAAGGTTTGATACTGTTTTGAATGAATTTACGACTGACATTATGTTAATGGTAAAAACATCCATTCAATTACCTAAAGGTATTATAAGAGTTAAAACCAGGCCCGGGCTCTTAGCAAAGGCTGTTATTGGCCATATGCTTTCAGCATCTGGAGAGTACGGAGAAAGTAAATTTGATGACCGATTTAGAAAATATGTGTTAGATGATTCGCTAATATCTCCTGAAGGGCTAAGAATTTTTTATTGGATTTACCCCTATTCAAGTATAAAAATAATAAGAGATGTGGGGATGCCAAAATACAGGGGATCTTGGGAGGATTTCAAAAGAGGCATTGGAATTTTTAGTATAATGAAGTATTTCCCAATTGGTTTTATTGTTTCTGATGTGGAAAAATATGAGGGACTTGAAGAGTTAACTCAATACTGTGGAAGTAACTTGAGCGATGAAGCATTTATACGGATTAATTTGCATGATGTTAGAGAGGAATATTGGCCTGAGGTTGGGGATGATAATATTTTGTTGGGTGGTAACGGATTAGGGAACGGAGTTTCCGCACTTCCGAGAAGACGAAAGAAAAATTGAAATAGGAAAAAGAAGTGAGTAGTACTAGAAAGACCTATATAGAAGAAGTCTAGGTCAACTAAATAAATTCGTAAATATTAATAAGCAAAACAGGAGATTGTTATAAGAATGGTAGAAGAACTCATTAAATATTATAAAGATAATGTATCAGCTTATGCATTGGTCTTTAGACATTTTAAAATAACATATACATTTAGTGCCATTATGCTGATTTTACTAATATTAACAGGGTATTTAGCAATAATAACAGTTCCACTTGTTTTTATCAGTATCTGGATTTTTTCTTCTATAGTTGTACTATTCTTGGCTACATTAGCCGTTACTATAATAACTGTAAGCATACTCGATTTAAAGGCAAAAGATGTGGTGCGGAGAAGATATTCAATTAGGCCAAAGAAAGGTATGTGGAGAACGGAAGAGTTTAACAGGATACAAGATCAAATCTTCGTCGATTATCTAAAGGAAAAGGGTCTATATACTAGTGATAAACTCGAACTACTAATAAAGTATATTGATAAAGATATTGAACGAAGCAAGTTACCTCCATTAGTAGCTCCAGGTATATTTATTGCACTTTTTGTGCCAATTTGGTCTCAGTATGTAATTTTATTGTTTAAAAAGATAGCAAGCAATAATGCTGAAGAAACCTTACTCCTTATTGTTTTTTTGGCTCTAGGGATATTATTCATAGCAATATGTGTAGGTTTTTTTAAGCGGATTTCCAATTTTATTTTGGACAATTTAATAGTTAATGTAAATATAAAAAAGAGACTACTGGAGAAACTTGAAGATAGTTTGATTAAATTTAGAGATGAATCCGATAAAGTATGAAAATAAGTAACTCATTAATGCTCATAGATCGTGGTTTCGTGGCGTCTTGGGTAGTAGTGAGACTGCCTATTTCGGGAGAGCGCTACACTGGCAGTGTAGAGGTCAGCGGTTAAATCCCGCTATGCTCCACCATATGAAAGACATTAAAACCCTTGATAAATCAGGGGTTTTCGTCATTCTTGGGGAAGGTAGCCAATACAGAGGATTGGGGACGGATTTTTTCACCTTTCTTCAACCCGCTGAACACGACTGTAGCTCTTTTGTTCATTTTCTGGCAAGGAAGTGAGTATACAGTTCCCCTGTGATCCGGATATTGGAGTGACCAAGTAGCTCCTGGATCTCTGTTAGCTAGTAAACTTTGAAAAGTAGATATGTTGCATAACTGTGACGCAATCCGTGAAGAGATCACGTTTTTGTGATTGAGTCCATGCCGCTTGAGAAATATACTAAACCAGTTAAGTGGAGAGTCAGGGTAAGTGGGTAGGCCGTTGTCTTGTCCAAAGAGCAGCATTTTGTCGTTTTCCTGCAAACCGGTACCGAGTATAACTTATTTTTCTTTACCGCATTAGTCAGCTTCTGGATCAGTGGAACAACCTCGGGAGGAACAGCGATGGAGCGTCGGGATTTTTTTTCTTATCGTCCTTGACGATATAACCTGACGTGCAGCTTTTGCTACTGATTCACGAACCTCAATGAAAAGTGTTTCCTCTTCATCAACCATCTCTCAACGTATCCCCATAGTTACTGCAGGCTCCAATGAAAGTTCTCCATTTTAATGGCTCGTCCGACAGCTCTCTCAAAAACATACGAAGTATTCGGTGTACATAGCGCCGCGCGATGCAGACATTTTTGAATATCACTAAAAAATTTAAAAAAAGAGAAACAAAATACAATTCTTAAACGTCTAAGATAAGGATTTTCAAAAATACCACATTATGGCATAGTGATTTTCAAAATAAATAAAATGAAATTATCTAAAGAGGATATTATGAGAAAAAAGCCACTAATAATTGGTACTGCGTTTGTTCTTTTTATCTTTATACTACTACTCTACATGAACAACGAAAGTACGGAAAAACCAATATTGCAGTCAAATGAATCCACTTTTGAATTTGGAACAGTTGTGGAACAGAAATATCAATTCAGGAATAATGACTTGTATTGGATAAAAAGAATCGAAGCACACAAGGATTCTTCCCCATATGTTTTCCATTTAAGAGTTCCTGGTAATAATGCGGTGTTTAGATATAACGAATATCAAGATAATAAATTTGAGAAAAGTGTCTGGAAGATAATAAAACTAAATGACGTTCAGTTTTTGCCATTGTCAACAGGTTTCATTGAAACCGAAAATAGAAACATTTGGATCAGCATGCCAAATGTGTATGCAAATTTGGGAAAAGGCACGATTGAAGAAAAATTTGATCTGCAAGAACAGATACAAGTAATAAAAGATGAAGAAGGATACTTATTAGAGATTACCTTACCAGTTTATCAAGGGTTAATTAGTGAAATTTGGGCACTCGAATCTAATGATAAACTTGTTCGTTGGGATTATGGACGGATGTCAGACATCTGGCTGACTTTAGATTTAAATAGAAAAGGGAAATGGTCCTATGATGGTTATTATGTCAAATCTCCTTCGACATATTTACCATATAATAAGAATTCATTTTGGAGGATTCCAGAGAATTACATCTTAAAATCATTCATATACACCGGAGAAAGTAGAATTGCCGAAGATATGGGATATGTAATGTTGGAAACAGCATTGAAGAATCAGGAAGCGGAAGGGTATTGGAAATCCTTGCCGGCCTCTACTTGGCTCCAAAACGATTATGGGATCCAAGACGGTTTTTTCGATACCAGGTTTAATATAGGGCAAGCTGACCTGTTATTAGAAGGATGTAAAAAATATCAAGAAGAGAAATTTTGTAAAGCAACACAAAGATTCGCCGATTATTTCAGTAATCACGCAGAAAAAAATCATTTTAATGTATTAGGTGGTAAAGTTGGTTGGCTTGTAGAAGACTATGCCCACCCAAACGGAAATTGGCCAACTCATGTTTCTCTAAATCACCAATTAGCAGAGATTAATTACTTGTATAAAATGTACAACCATTTTCATAATGAAAATTATAAAGTCCTTGCCGAAAAATTATTGTACGGTATAGAAAATATAGGAGGGAAATGGATTACAGAAAGCAGTGATTTACATTATGCGTATTTTCCAAATGGTACGCTAGGAAGGCCAGATTATCCATATCTGACCTTTAATGATTTGCAAGAAACCCAAAAGTGGCAGCGTGAAATTTATGGTACAGAAAATGATAAGCTCAATCAGCTTATTCAAAGCAAGAAAAAATGGATGCAAAGTAACAACATAAAAAATCCATTTGGTAGACTTTGAAAAAATACCTAGGCTGCAAGCTGAACTGCACCCCAAGTGTTAGACACATCTAACAGTTGGAGGTGCAGTTTTTTGTTTAAGTTTACTGTAAAAGATCATTATTAGCAGTTCTCCATACAAAAGTATGGGAGTTGAGGTATGCAATGCGAGAAACACGGTCCCCCAAACTCACAAATTCATCAAACCCCGAAACGCTTTCATCTTCCCCCTGCTAACAGGAATATCCGTCTGACTGTCATCATTCATCTTAATCAAATACGTATTATTAAACCAAGGAATGATTTCTTTAATCTGCTTCACGTTCAAAATATAGTTCCGATGACTTCTAAAGAAAGAGCGGGACCGGTTCAAAATCTCCTCCAGCTCATTTAAGGACAAATCACACTTGTCGATGCTCTCTTTTGTCGCAATATATAAATCTCTCTCCCGCACAAACGCAAAGTAAATCTGACCTACAGGGATCGGGATGATCTTGTTGGTCTTGCGGATGCAGACATGCTCTTCCAGCGGGGGAACTGTCGGGGTGCGGTCTTTCATGGCCGAACGGTTCCTCAGTGTCCTCACTTTTTGGATCACGTCGTCCAATTTCGATTCCATGATCGGTTTGGTCAAATATCCCACAGCCAGCGTGGAAAAAGCCTCCAGAGCGTGTTCATGATAGGCAGTCGAAAAAACGATCAAGGGGGGATTGGACATCTGATTCAATGTTTTGGCAAATTCAAGACCATTCATTCCGGGCATCTGAATATCGAGCATAAGCAAATCAGGCTCGGAATTGATGATATGAGGCAATGCTTCCAAGGGATTGGTATAGATGGCGTCCACCTGGATATCAATATATTTTTTCAGCAAATATTCCAATTCGGAACAAATTGCTGGCTCGTCATCAATGATGATCGTTTTCAGGAGCATCTGGATGCACTTCCTTTTCAAATGCGGATAACGGAGCGACAAAGGATACGACTGTTCCCAAACCAGGCTTGCTTTGAATCGTGAGGCCATATTTTTTGCCATAAATAGATTGCAGTCGTGAATGGACATTGACAAGGCCGATGCCTTTCATTTGGCTGTTCCAGATTTCGGCCAAGCGTTCTTCACTGATTCCGACTCCATTGTCTTCAATGCTGATTTTCACTTCATGGTCGTACGGTTCCACTCGAATCGTGAGCAGACAGTCGCTAACTTTTGGAGAAAGTCCATGGTGAATGGCATTTTCCACGATCGGCTGCAAAGTCAGGACAGGCAATTTGCTCTCCAGCAGAGATTCGTCGATCTCCATGTTCACCTTTAATCGGTTGCTGAATCTGACCTTCTCAATTTCTAAATACGATTTGATTCCGTCCAGTTCTTCCCGCAGGCTGTGATGATTTCCCTTGCTTTTCAAATTGCGCCTGAAGATGTCACTTAAATGACCGATCAAGCTTCTCGCCTGATCAGGGTCTGTACGACAATAAGACATAATCGTCCCCAAGGTATTGAACAAAAAATGCGGGTTGATTTGTGCTTGCAGGGCGCTCACTTCAGCCTGCTTCCGCATTTTCGCTTGATGCTCGATCTCCGCCAGTTCAATCTGGACAGACAGCAGCTTGGCCAGGCCGTCCACTAGCTTCTCGTTGATCTGGGACGTCTTGGAGGAAGAGGTTTTATAGTAGAATTGCAGCGTCCCGATTTTCTGGTTTTGATGGTACAACGATGCGGCGCTGATCGATTTTAGGCGAGGCGGACGCGGAAGAGCAAAATCTTTGTCGCACCATACCCCAGTAGGGTGGGTCAAAACAGCCTCCGCTACTCGTGCGCACAGCGTCTCTTTCTGCACATGATTCTCCAGTTCATGGCCTTTTGCGCTGAGCAGCTTTTCGCGGTCGGTAATGGCAACTGCATCCACCCTGGCCATTTCACAGATCAGTTCAGCGGTTTTTTTCGCAGAATATTCATTTAGCCCCGTCCGCAGATGAGGCAACGTCTGGCTTGCAATCGACAAGGCCAGGTTTGCCCCCAATGCGCCGGACTGGTCTTGCATCATTTTGAGATTTTGGAAAACGCGCGTGAAAAGCAGCAGTCCCGCAATGGTCATAATCGTGGTCGGGATCGCGATTTTTACTTCCAGTTCGAGTGCCGCAGAAAAAGGCTTGGCCATGATAAGCACCAACACTTTTTGAATAAGCTCGGCTGTAATGCCAATCAGTACGATATGCTGCCATTTCAGACGCAGCATATTCATTTTCGTACTTACGATTCCGGCCAAGTAGCCGTTCAATACGGTTGAGATGGCACAGGCGAATGCGGTAAATCCACCTAGCGAATAGCGATGAATGCCTCCGATAAGGCCGGCAAAAAATCCAACAACTGGCCCTCCGATCAACCCGCCCGCGACGGCACCGACAATGCGCGTATTGGCGAGTGCGTCATTGACCCGTAGCCCATTCTCCGTTCCGATTACCGACAGGAACCCAAACAGCGTAGAGAGGATTACGATCCGCATCCAGTTGTTTTTCCCGTACACAATGTTCCGAAAGTAATCTAGTTGGCCGATGATAAGGGCGATGACTGCAATTACAGAGATGTTTTCAAGCAGTCCCAGTAGCATAGTGATTGTCATAACAGCCGCCTCCCTATGGAAAAGGGTAGCCCGATCCGAGCGAAAAATCAATGTAACTCAACTGGGTTTTTCGGCAGCTCAGATGCTGTTTTTGCACATCTGGAAGTATTCAATAGATTCTAGCAAAACAAACAACTTAGAATGAAAACAGTTCTTCGAGAATCCATCCGGGTAAATATGTAACCCCTTTCAAATGGATTGTTTCTTTTGTAAGCGGTTAAACGATCCCAATTGCGAATGGATTCGGGTCAAACATAAGGAGGGGGCAGCAATGAAGCCAACGAGTGATCGTGAAAATACGCGGCGCATCACAAGCAACATCTTTAAAGGTTCACTGGGGAACCTGATTGAATGGTATGACTGGTATGTCTATGCAGCTTTTGCGGTGTATTTCTCGTCTCAGTTTTTTCCAAAAGGAGACCCTACCAGCCAGTTGCTGAATACGGCCGCTGTTTTTGCTATCGGATTTTTAATGAGACCGATTGGGAGCTTGCTCCTGGGTCGATACGCTGACCGTCATGGGCGCCGTGCCGCGCTGACGCTGTCTGTTACCATCATGGCAGGTGGTTCTCTGGTGATTGCCGTAACACCAAGCTATGAAACCATCGGCGTGTTTGCACCTATTATTCTCGTTCTTGCCCGCCTGCTCCAAGGTCTTTCGCTTGGCGGGGAATACGGAACATCTGCCACGTACCTGTCCGAGATGGCTTCGAGTGGTCGCCGAGGGTTCTATTCTAGCTTTCAGTACGTCACGCTAATCAGTGGACAATTGCTGGCACTGGGTGTGCAAATTATCCTGCAGCAAATGCTTACGGAAGAAGCGATGATGGCATGGGGCTGGAGAATTCCTTTCATCATCGGAGCATTTGGTGCAGTAGCCGTGTTGTGGCTTCGCCGCAGTATGGACGAATCAGAGCAGTATACCAAAATGGAGTCGAAAAACAAGGAGAAGGCGGGTACGCTTCGAGAGCTGATGAAGCATCCAAAGGCGGTGCTGGCAGTCGTCGGCCTTACACTCGGGGGAACCATTGCCTTTAACACCTACACGACCTATTTGCAAAAATTCATGGTGATTACGGTAGGGATGCCGAAAGATGTAGTCAGCTGGATTAACTTTACCGCATTGCTCGTATTCGTCGTCTTGCAGCCGCTTGCTGGTATGCTGTCCGACCGAATTGGACGGCGTCCGCTGTTGATTGGCTTCGGTATTCTTGGAACATTGTGGACTGTACCGATGTTTATGCTCCTGGAACAAACGACTAGCCCTTATGCCGCTTTCTTGTTAATGCTATCGGGACTTATCATTGTTACCGGCTATACGTCCATTAACGCGATCGTGAAAGCCGAGATGTTTCCTACCGCGATTCGCGCTCTGGGCGTAGGCTTTCCATACGGGGTGACCGTCGCGATTTTTGGTGGTACAGCGGAGTTCATCGCGCTATGGTTCAAAAGCATCGGGAACGAGTCTCTGTTCTATTACTATGTAGCAGCTTGTATTGCCATAAGCCTCATCGTTTACTGGCGCATGGGTGAGTCGTCGAAAAACTCCCAGATCGAAGCTGAGCTGAATACTGTAAAGGACTAGATTGGAGAATAGAGGGGCAACGAAAAACGGCAGAGATGCCGTTTTTTTGCATGTACCGGACTAGAAAAACTCAAAAAAACGAGGTCCCCCAATTCCCCGCACCAAAGAACAATACGAACAAATGAGCAACGCAACCAGTGACAACATGCCTTCGCGCTACAGCCCAGCTTATCAAAGGAGGTCAGTCACTTGGCGAGCCGGACTCTTTTTGAAAAAAGAATCAGGTACATAAACAGAAGTTAATAGAGTTGGAATAAAAGTTCGATGAGCAAATCAAGTCGTTTTGTAAGCAGATATGGCACTGGTTTAAGAGCAAGAAGGAGAGATTACGGTCATACGCTGAGAGGTAAGAGAGTGTATGACTAGCCCAATGACTCAAGAGGAACTTGCTTGAATCGACTTGCCACCTAAACCTCAACAAAAGAGTGGATCATTGGCATAAATGTTACAACGATAAGGTTATGAAGATAAGCGCGGCCATAGCTGCGGAATTATTCATAAATATGACGATAAACCCTTACATGCATATCAGGGGGAAAAAAGCAACATCTCCAGGAACAAGTTTCAGCTAATCTGACGGATGTTCTCCACGAGACCAACTCCTTTGTGGACATTACGCTACGAGGAGACAGGAACAAAAAGAAGAAGACTGTCGAAAAATCGACAGTCGAAATCTCAATGCCTGAACTTACACCATAAACGAAATTAAAACCAAAAACGCCAATTGTCATTTTGTTTTGCTTCAAAATCTTTATACCATGATTGTCCGACTTGATTACCGTACTGGTCCAGAGCACGAACCATAATACTGTAATAATTTCCAACTTTTAAGCTGCGAGCCGAAAAGTCTGTAGCTGTTTGTCGGCTTTTTTCCAAAACATAGCCATCTGTAATATTTGTAACAATAACTTCAAATCTTGTTGCAGTTGGTGGTTGATTCCAATATAAGTTTATGGTGACAAACTCAGCGAAAGGCTTTACCGCTTGTTTATCAGACGCCTTTTTGGTGCTGGCAACATTGGCTACTGGTGCAAGCTGCTGTCCTTCTTGCGCAAATGCAGGTGTCGCTGAAGTCAATAATGCCAGTGTTGCGAAACCAGTAATAAACTTCTTCATTCTAACCACTCCTTCTATTTTCTTATCGCCCGATCCAAAACTAGTTTGATTGGACAACCTTAATATACATGTTTTGCCAATATATGTAAATATATGGGATTTTTAATTTTTTGTTACAATTTCTTTTTGCGTAATATTTTCCAATAATCTCTGAGAGTGTGTAGAATAGTTTAGCTGTCCAAATTTACCATGACTTATAACCAGTTAAACGCTATCCGAGCTTGTATCGGAATGCCAAACCAACAAGCATTGTGGCTGATGATGAGCAATATTACCGCAATGCGTTGAACGAGAGAAATTATACAAACTCTCGTTTTCTCCCGATTTCTTCAAAAGTACTCCTCCCGTAACAAATATGGTAATGTTAATAACAAAACAAAGGAGGATCTGTAGATGATGGAAAAATACATAAAAGCACTGCTATTTATCCTTCTATTTTTTGTAATCGTTGGTCTTCTTAATTGGGGTATTGATTTAAAGTAAATAGCATAAAGTACTCTCTTGGTAGTTGCCGAATTTAAATTCCCAAGCGCTTGGGAATATCCTTTCTATGCCCTTATAGATTCTTGTCTAGGGCTTTGACCCTCTAGTTCCATCCTAGTTTTCTTCTGGTACAATAGCGTTAGTAGCTCTTTTTCAAGGTATGGTTATCGTTGTGATCGGGGGCGTTCCCGATCTTATGATTATTGTAAAAAGGAAGGATGGAGCTCTGCCCCATCCTTCCTTTTTTACCCTTGCCCTACAATCTTCTTCAAGCGTCCCACCAGCGGGATAACAATAACCGCTGCTACAACCACCTGCAAAACATTCCCCGGAATGGAGCCAAACGGCTGAATCCAGTTCCCGTAAAGAATAACCTCAACAAAGTAGTAGCCCACGATCTTAATCACCAATGCAGCGACAACTGCCAGTGCGTACACAAATACCCGATTGCCAGGCGTCTTCTCGGCGATGAGGCCAGCTACATAGCCCATTGCACCTACGATCACGAAGGTAAACGGCGCCCATGCCGTCCAACCGGAGATAAGGTCAAAGAGGCCCATACCAAAAGCTCCAGCGATAGCTCCTGTTTTTCTGCCATACACAAAGGCTGCGATTAAAAGAGGCACGTTACCGAGATGGATGAGGCCGCCGTTACCCATGATCGGGAGTCGTAAATTGATAAACATGGTGGCTGCGAGAGTAAAAGCGATAAAGAGTGCGTTAATAACTAAGATTTTCGTCTTTGATGCTTTTCTTGCTGAAAAAGTAGAATCCATACGATAGCCTCTTTCTTATAATTTTACTATTATCATACTCACAATCAGCTACATAATAAATACACTTTGCACGATTTATTTGCCTAGGTAAATCATTCCAACGGGAAAGGTACGCTGGAGAAAGGCTAGGAAGCAGGTGCAGTACAGTGGCACATTTGGATAAACTAGCTTATCCGCTGCTGAAAGATGGCCCCGTATTTAGCCGCATGAAGTTTTAAGAATGTGTGCAAAAACACCTCGATAAGTAAAACAACAGGAAAAACTCAAGCTGAAATAGCCTTGAGTTTTTGTTCTGTCGCTCTGTCCCTGCTTTTTCATCGTACGCTTAGGCAAGCCTCTCCCCAAGCTGTTTCACTTTCTCCAGCCACTTCTTGCGCTTTTCCTCCGCCGAGGCATTCACCCCACTGATCTCCGTAACCTTCACATGCTTAATCCCGCAAAACTTCAAAATGTTGCGTTTCATCACGAGATGTCCGGCTTGCCAGTAGATCAATCGGTTATACCAAGACGGAGTATCCATGGTCACAATCAGATGCGCGGTTTTGCCCGTTAACAGCTTATCCCATAGAGGAGAGCCTTCCCGATATTTATAGGCGAATCCGGGGAGTAAGACACGATCGAAAAATCCCTTCAAGATAGCGGGCATCGTGCCCCACCAGGTCGGATAGACAATAACCAGATGATCCGCCCAACGGATGAGATCCTGCGCCTCTTTTAAGTCATCCTCCAGCTCCGTTCTTTTCCGATATCCGTACTTCAAATTTGGGTCGAAAGCGATTTGGCTCAAATCAATGGTGCGAATCTGTGCTGCTTTCCCTTTCGCTCCTTTCATATAGGCATGCGCCAACGCAGAGCAGTAGCTCTCGGTATCTGGATGTCCGATAATAACGAGAATGTTCATTTTCATATCCCCCTGTAGAGTTGATTCCATAAGCGACAGATCGTGGTAAACTGAACTGTATTCAGCATATCGTGTGGAAGGAAACAGAGGAATGATCGAGAGCGCATAAATGTTGTGGATTCACGCAAAGGAGGTTCCGTACTTGGAAAATGCGCATGGGTTTGCGATTTCGATGGTGTATCCGATTATGAAGACAATTACTCACAAGAAGCTTGATTTTGAACGTTTTTGTGAGCATATTTCTTTCGATAGCAGCTTGCTAAAAGATGTAGAGGCGCGCATTGATGAAGCGGAGCTCGAGCGTTTGATGAAGGAAGCGGCCATTTACACGCAGGATGATCATCTCGGACTGCATCAAGGGCAGTTAACCGATATTGCCGATCTGGGCATTCTTGGCTATGTCATGATGCATTCGGAAAAAATCGTCGATGCATTGAAGGCTTATCAGCGGTATCACGTGATCCTTTGCAGCGGGTACGAGCTGGATTGGGAAGAGCGGGGGAACCATGTTTTCCTGCGGTTTCATAGACAAAGCCCTAGGAGCGTTTCTCGACATTGCATGGAGGACATGGTCAGCTCCTTGTACCACTTGATCGTTCGTATGAGTCATCGGTCTATTCCGTTACAGGCGATACATTTCACACACGACGCTACGGATGATATCGCTCCGTATTTGAATTTGTTCGGAATGGAGCCTCACTTTGGTGAAGAAGAAAATGGGCTCTTGGTAGGCAAAGAAGTTTTGCAATACCCGATTCTGTACTCGGATGTCCGGCTGCGTAAAGCTTTTGAACCAATCGCGGAAGAAATTAGGGAGAAGCTGATCAGGGGGCGGGAATTTTCGGACCGCGTGTTTCAATGGATGATGGGATGTATGCCTGCGGCTTTTCCGACTTTACAGCAGACTGCTGCTGCTTTTCATATGAGTACGAGATCCCTGCAAGCGAAACTAAAGGCTGAGGATACTTCCTATCATGAATTGTCCACGAATGTCCGTAAAGAAATGGCGATGGGGTATTTACAGCAAGCGGAGCATTCCATTGGAGAGATTGCGTATTTGCTGCATTTTTCAGATCCAAGTGCCTTTCAAAATGCTTTCAAGAAATGGACGGGGCTGACACCGGGGCAATATCGGATCAGTCGCCAAGCGATTGCCATGTAACGTCAGGATGGAACACGCTGTGTAAGCGTGTTTTTTGTGTTGTGGAGCCTCTTTATTTGACAGACTGGAAAATCATGGTGTACACTTTTTTTATTCCGACCGTACAGTATAAATAAATTGAGGTAAAATCATGCCCAAATTAGGAATGGAACCAAAGCGCCGAGCAGATGTCATCAACGCGACCCTCACTTGTATTAGCAAACACGGGATTGATGGCATGACGCTGGATAAGGTGGCGGAGTATGCGGACTGCTCAAAAGGTGTTGTCACGTATTATTTTAAGAATAAGGATAATTTGACGAGTGAAGCTTTTCAGGCATTCTTGGCCTACTATGGCTTGAAAATCGGGTCTGATATTGAGAACACCATGACCGCCCAGGAAATGATGGATGTAACGCTTACGCATATCTTGCCGCCATACGTGAACGACAAGGAAAAACGGATCAATGTTTCGCAGCTGGATGGCATCGCTGAGATGTACATCCCCCATGAAGATCAAGCAAGGCTCTTTGTCCAATTCTTCTCCAAAGCCGCATTGGACCCCAAGCTGCAAGAAGTGGTTGCGAACAGTTATGCGAGAGATTTGCAGGGCATCACCAAGATTTTTGAATACGGCAAGCAAACCGGGCTTATGTCCGTAGAGGATTCGCAAAGCGCTGCCTACGGGCTCATGGCGATGGTTGTGGGCTTGAGCTTCTTTCGAGTGGCGGGCGTTTCGCCAGCAAACAGTGAAGACAACCGATATATTTGTGAGGATTTTGTAAGGCAGATGACCAATAGAAGATGAGGAGGGTACACATGAATATTACAAAGGTAGAAGCTGGCGGGAAAAATATCGCCATTGTGAGTGGTAGCGAGGTAATTATTGAGGATGTGCAGTCTGCATTGGACCTGATTGCGACGGTACATTATCAAGCAGACAGTGAGCGTATCGTTCTCAACAAATCATTGCTGAACGAAAGCTTTTTCGATTTGAAAACGCGCTTTGCTGGGGAAATCCTTCAGAAGTTCATCAATTATCGGGTGAAAGTGGCAATTGTAGGAGATTTTTCGGTGTACACAAGTAAAAGTCTAAAAGACTTCATCTATGAATCGAACAACGGAAACGACATCTTTTTCTTGCCGACCGAAGAGCAGGCGATCGAGAAGTTAAGCCAGGTGAAGTAGAGATGGAATGGGGGGTTGCAAAATCCAAAAGAATCCATTACATTTATTTTAGTTAGATAATCTAATTATATGTAAGGTGGATCATGAGCAGAAAAAACAAGTGTGAGCATACATCCGATCAATTGCCGAAACTTGGTATTCAGCCGTATTTGAATCTGATGGAAAAAACAGCTCTGCAAAATACGGATCGCAAATTGGCTCATTTGGGGTTATTGATGCTATGGCTGGGGGATAACGCCATAGACGTCATTGATTTGAATTTGGAGAAATTCGGCATAACGGAGTGTAAATGGGACGTATTGCTGTTGCTTACGTTACATGAAGACAGAGAACTTATCACTCCCTCTTCGCTTGCAGACAGGCTGGGCATTCGGCGTGCTTCTGTTACAGCTTTGCTTGACTGGCTGGAAAAAAGGCACTGGATAATCAGGGAGCAAAGCACGCTGGATGGTCGCAAGATTCATGTCAAAATAACTCAAGAAGGCAGAGAATTAGTAGCCAGAGCACTGCCAGTTTTTTGGTCTGCATGCTCCTCCATTATGAGTGAATTAGAAGAGGAGGAACGGATGCTGCTGGAAAAAATCTTGATGAAGTTGAATAGTAGCATGGAAAAGAAACTGGGGGTGGGAAGATAAGATCATATTTTTTTGTGCATATAATTAGATAATCTAACTATAATGTGTGTACATATTTGAAAAAGAGGTGTGCGATGTCACAGCGAAACTACTCACTCATGACGGCAATCCTATGCTGGTCTGGAATCGTCGTTATGTCGAGCTTATACGTTACGATTCCCCTTATGACCATATTTGCCGATCTTTTTAGTATTACATTGACACAGGCTGCAGCAGTAGGCAGCGCATTTTCGGTTGGGTTTGCCATTGGGTGCCTGATTTATGGACCGTTGTCCGAAAAGTATGGCCGCAAGAACGTTATTGTGATCGGGATGATTGCCCTGGCTCTCTTTTCTTTGTTGCTTGGTAGTGCAAATGATTTCGCATGGATCATTGTCCTCAGGAGCTTGCAAGGTGCTGCCGCTGCTACGTTCTCGCCTGTTGCGCTCGCCTATGCTGTGGAAATGTTCCCTGCGGCAAAACGGGTAACGGCAATCGGATTTATCAGCACAGGATTTTTGGCGGCAGGAATCATTGGTCAAGTGATCAGTACCGTAATGAGTCAACAATACGGTTGGCACGCCGTATTCTATATGCTTGCTGCTATCTATTTCGTGACGCTGCTCGTGGTGATGAGGTGGCTGCCAAAAGAAGAGAGTCCCCTTGCTACCGTTCATATTTGGGAGCCGATTAAGCAAATTCCCTCCCTATTCAAACAAAAAAATATCGTCTTGGGCTACATAATTGCTCTTGTATTGCTTATGTCATTCGTTAATATGTATACGGTTTTGGGCAGTTATTTGGCGGGATCTGATTTTGGGCTTAGCAACAAGGAGATTCTGTTTGTTCGAACGATTGGCGTAGTGGGCATGCTCATTTCTCCGATGGCGGGCGGGCTGGCAAAACGGTTTGGTTTACGTACCGTGCTACGCTGCGGATTAGGTCTGGCAGTGGTCAGTATGGCTTCCCTCGGTATGATTTCTAACTTGTCTCTTTTAATCGGTACGAGTGTGCTTTTCGTTGCCGGAATTGCGTTATCCGTTCCTTCCCTGATCACGCTTATTGGACAGCTAGGGGGCAAATCGCGGGGAATTGCGGTTTCAGTTTATACGTTTATCCTGTTTTCGGGAACAAGTCTTGGGCCGATATTGTCCATACGTTTTATGAATTTTGGCAGCTATGGACTTACTTTTGTACTGCTTGCAATCGTACTAGGGATTGGTCTGTTGGCTGCATGCCTGATTCGCAGTGATTCTGCGCTTGAAAGCATTAGCACAAAACCTCCTTCGCCACTAGCTTAGTGGTTGAGGAGGTTTTGTTGTTACAAATGAAGGCTACTATTGATTATTTTATTGATTCAACAATCGTTCTCGCTGCTTATGCATGGCAATGAAAGCGGCAAACACGAGAAGCAAGCTTCCTGTGAACAGAAATCCTTCCTCGATGGAGAAGGGCAGCCAACCTAACAGGCCTGAGCCTACGACCACACCGAGAGAGAAAAAGGCGTATAAGTAACCGTGTGCTTTCCCCCGCAATTCTTGCGGCGTCGATTGAATGAGCATCGTATTGACAGAGGGAAACAAGAGAGCAAAGCCTATCCCATATAGTCCCAACATGCAGTACAGTGCCAATGTCGTGTTGGATTGACCAATAAGCAGCTGACTCACGCCCATGAAGCCAATTCCGATGGCCATCGTTTTCGAAGGGGCTACACGATCAAAAATCCGATTGGTCGGAAGCACGAAAAGCAGGACGGCAATCATCCCAAACGTGCTCATTAATGTACCGCTTAATTTCGAATCGTATCCAAGCGATTGCACATGCAAGGGCAACAGGTAAGCGATCACACCTTGTGAAAACATAAGCAAAAAGGCACCGCCGTAAGCCTTGATGATCCCGGCATTGAAGATCAAGGCTGAGGTTGGAACGTCCTTCTTAAGCTTCTCTTTCTTGCAGGCCTGAGTGGATTTCAGAAAAATAACGGACAGGATGGCTAGGAAAAAGCCCATAACAGCTACACATGTAAAGACAAAAGGCACGGAGGTTTTGCTTGCCATAATGCCGCTGAATGCAGGTCCGATAATCGCTGCGAGTCCCACAAAGGCACCGGTGAAAGCAACCTTTCGCCCTTGCTGCTCATGTGTAGTGTTATTCGCAGAGAAAGTAAAAGCAGCAGGAACGATCAAACCAGCGACAAATCCGTGAACGATTCGCACGATAATCAACAGAAACGGCTGATCGACGATGTGATACAGCAGCAAGGCACAGCTTGATAAAACCAATCCGATCAACAGTGGTTTGGATGGACCAACCTTATCTGTCAGCATGCCTGAGATAATATTGCCAAAGGTATTGGCTAGCGAATACAGACCGATGACAAAGCCTATAACAAATGAGCTGGCACCTACGGAAGCAGCAAATGTACTCATGACCGGAAGTTGCGAGAACAAATCAAAGAACGAGAAAAAAACGATGCCGTATACGAGCAGCACATTATTAAATGGCTTCAGAAGATACACATCCTGTGCCGTTTTCAGTCTGCGATCCAGAAAGAAGTTCCCAAACGGTACAAAAGCGGCGAGTAACGCAGCAAGAGACCAGAGCAGGCTCCATCTCACGCGAATGGCCGCATAAAGTATCGCCAGGGCATACAAGCAAAATATCCCGCCGTGAATACTTCCTATGATGGTTACGGCTTTGTCTAAGCCCCACACGTATTTCAAGGGCATCGCGATGCCCATCAATACTAATAAGGAAAGACCATCGAGTAGGCCTGTAAGACGTAAAAAGTAAATTGGATGTACCCGCACTTGTGACTCTCCTCATTTTTTATGAAGTGATGCCTCTATCCTAACATTTTTTTTGATGAAGAAAGTGAACAAATTCGGGTCATTCCTGTGTCGATATCATGAGGGCGGTGTATTTCTTTTGCCATGTTCTTAACTGTAATCTTCAATCAGGGAGACTTTGCCTTCTTTCATCATAAATATCGATTTCCCTTTTAATTGGAGCGTATCTCCAGCCTTGAGTCCATTTGGCAAATCAATCGCGAGGGTTCCTTCATAATCAATCTGCACTTCTGCTTTGTCATCCATCACGAGGCAGGTGAGAATAGTCTGACGCCGACTCGAGAAGATTTTCGCAGACTTTTCAGCTAGCTCTCTAAACGCTTCTATTCCTGTTGTTTCTGTGTCCAGTTCACCGTTGGAATAATTCCTGAACACAATATCCGAATGCAAGAGTTTCACCATACCTTCGACATCAAATGAATTATAGGCCCGCACATAATTTTCAATGATTCCTTTTACCTCTTCATTCGTCATGGTCATGCTCCTCTTCAGGGATATATCATGCGTATTCCTTAGATTTCGTTCGAATGCAGCTTTTCTCCTCTAAAAACGATAAGAGAACAAACCATCCGGCAATTACCTTGATGCAACGAAAGAGCTGTTAGCAGTTGTCATCCTTTATTTGATGGTCATGAAAAACCTTTAAAAAAGGAAACACGCCAATCTTGGGCGTGTTTTTTGTAGGATCATGGGATCAAAAGGCGTTCTGCGTAATCAGGGTCTTCCAAGAGAGGGCGACCAATCGCGACACTATCGACGAGTTGGTCTTCGAGAATTCGATTGGCGAGACTGCGGCTATATATTTTTCCCACGGCAATGACCGGAATGCTGAAATGTTGTTTGATCGCGGCTGCGTGAGGCAACTGATAAGCCGTGTAGACGTCACTAGGCTGGATTGGGAGCAGTCCCCCTGTAGAGACATCGATCGCGTCCAATTCGGGCTCAAGCGGCTTTAGCATTTGCACCCAGTCTTCTGGGGTTAGACCGCCTTGGACAAAATCTGTAGCGGAAACACGGATGATAACCGGATAATCCCGTCCCACTTCGGCTCGAATGGCCAGAAGTACGTCTTTCAGAAATCGTGCCCTGTTCTCGGGAGTACCACCATACGCATCCGTCCGCGTGTTGGACAAAGGCGATAAAAATTGATGAAGCAAAAATCCGTGCGCCGCGTGAAGCTCAATGCCATCAAAGCCTGCTTCGACGCTTCGCTTTGCCGCCAAACGGTATTCTTCGACGATGCCCTTCATTTCGGCAGGAGTCAGCGACTTAGGCGTTCCGTAGTAATCATCGTACGCAATCGCACTTGGAGCGACCAATTGCTTCGTTACATCAGGCGAAGCCTTCCTTCCGCCGTGTGACAGCTGGATAAAGATCGGGGTGTGCTGAGAGTGAACAGCTTCTGTTATTTTGCGCAAAGGCTCCACATGTTGGTCTGTAAAAATGCCGATGTCGTTGTGAAACAGTCTACCGTTGGATGAGACGGCGGTCGATTCCACAATCACCAGCGACACATGCTTGGCCCTGCGGCTGTAAAATTCGATATGATGGTCCGTGGCAAAACCTTCAGGAGTCCCCCTATACTGCTGCATGGGCGACATGATGAGCCGGTTTTTTAAGCGCAAGCTGCCAATGTTTATGGGGGCGTTTACGGTAAATGTCATGTTCTCATTCTCCTCTTCTGTTTATGAGTGACATTTTATGGGAGATCGCATACAATTTACATAAGCTTTTGAAGGGATTTCAAGTCATATGCCTTAGAAATTCATTTGTTTTAGGTATTCTACTTTCGAAAAGTGAGGTGTTGTGTGGATGGACCAAATCGATCATAAAATTTTGTCGGTGCTTCACGATCATGCCCGGATCCCCATTTCCGAGTTGAGCCGCATGATCGCGATGTCGCAGCCAGCTGTAACGGAGAGAGTGCGAAAAATGGAGGAGCAAGGCGTCATAACTGCTTATCGGACGGAGCTTTCTCCCCAGAAGCTCGGCAAGCACACAACTGCATTTGTCCTGTTTAAAACGAGTGTGTGTAAGGATTTCATTGCATTTTGCGAACGAGCACCTGAGATTGTCGATCTCTACAGAATCAGCGGGGAGTACAATTATTTGATGAAGGTGCTGACTGAGACGACCGAATCACTGGCTGCCTTTTTGGATACATGCCATGCTTACGGATTTTCAACACCTTTAATTGTGCTCTCGAAGACATTCGAGAATAAAAGTTTGGTTCCAAGTACGGAGTAAAATCAAACAAGATTGGCGAGGTGTCCCGATGAAGGATCAAAAAACCGAATCAAGCAAAATCGTTGGACAAACGGCAGCGACAGGCTTCCAAGTAGGTGTACGCAGGACGATGCCCATTACCCCAGAACAGGCTTGGGCGTTTTTAACCTCGTCCGAAGGGGTGAAGTTATGGCTTGGACATGTATCGAATCTTACCTTTAGCGAGGGGGAGACCTTTACTTCCAGCGATGGAATATCGGGTCAATTTCGTGTTGTAAAGCCGCTCCAGCAGTTTCGTTTAAAGTGGTCGATGAAGGAATGGGAAAAGCCGTCCACATTGCAAATCCGGCTGCTATCCGACAAGCCTGACCGAACGACAATTAGTTTTCATCAAGAGAATTTGGATCACATGAACACAAGGGAGCAAATGAAGCTTCACTGGGAAGAAGTTCTGAATGAAATCAGGCAAAAAGTCTCCATGATATAGAGGGAATAAGCTTATAAACTGCACCTTTCGTTTATGTGTTTCACAATGGGGTGCAGTTTTTTTGCGTGGTCGCACATGATGAAAATACGACTTCTTTCCAGACAATGATGAAGTGGCGGGTAAGCAATTCGATCCAGATCGCAGCACGCCTGCTTCTGAAAGCTTCCTCTGTTCATAATGGGCAAGCGAATGCACATAGCTTAATCAGTAGCGGGCGGATAAGTCCTTGCTGGTGAACGAAGTGGGGGGAGACAAATGAGCAATGAAATGATAAGGAGTGAAATAGAGAGCAACCTGAAGGCAAAAGTAGCTTCTGATCCACGACTGCACAATGTGTATCTGTTAATCCATTCCGATAAGCTGGATATCCACTGGACAATAGCGGCTGGCAATACAGATGGAGCGACAGCCAACCCGAATCAACCCTATCACACGGCTAGCGTGGGCAAGGTTTTTACGGCTGTTATCGTATCGATCCTAGCAGAAAAAGGTCTCGTTACGTTTGAAGACCCCATTGCCAACTATTTACCCACTGAGATTCGAAAAGATCTCCACATCTGGAAAGGAAAAGATTACACAAACGAAATTCAGATCAAGCATCTACTCAACAATACTTCTGGATTACCTGATTTCTTTGAAGAAAAGCCGAAGCGGGGGAAAGGTTTCCTTGAAGAGATTTTGGAGGATTCCTCACGATATTGGACGCCGCAAGAAACCATACAATGGTCGAAAAAGCACTTACAGCCGCGCTTTGAGCCTGGGAAACGCGTTCATTATACAGACACAGGGTACAATCTGTTAGGGCTCGTGATTGAAAAGGTGACTGCCAAGCCCTACCACGAAGTTCTCCATGACTACATTTTTAAGCCCCTACAAATGAATTACTCTTATTTATCGCAGTATTCCAAGCCCGTCATCAAAAGCGAGCATCCGGTAGCCCATCTCTATTTGGATGGGATAAAAATAAACGTAGAAAACTACCGCAGCTTCAGCAGTTTTTACTCGGGAGGGCAAACCGTAAGTACAATGGAAGATCAGCTGCGTTTCATGAAAGCACTCGTCTACAATCAGATGATCAAAAAAGAAACGCTCGAGATTATGCAGCAGTGGAACAACATGCGGATCGGCATGGATTATGGCTATGGACTCATGCAGATGCGTTTTCTTCCGTTTACGCAAAAGTATACGGGGTGGGGACACTTAGGGGCGAGTGGCAGCTACATGCTTTATTTTCCCAACTTGGAGGTATATCTGATCGGGAGCTTCAATCAGACTGCCTATCAAGCAAAAGGGATGAACTATCTCTTTTTTCACGTTCTGCGCAAATTAGCGAAGGCAAAACCTCGTGAAGTTTCCAATATTGACAAGTAGAAGAGAAATGACTATAGTAGTTGAGTGATTGAGATTGATAATCACTATCGTAAAATTAGTATCAGGAGTAAGGAGATCGCTTACCATGAAAAAAGCATTCATTCCTTTCATTATGATGTTCATGCTCTTGCTTGGCGCTTGTGGGTCTCAACAGGCTCAACCTGCACAGCCCGCGACACCAGCGGAAGGCAACGAAGCGAAAGAGGGAACCGTAATTTACAAATCTGAAAAAGGACCTGTTGAGGTTCCGGCACAACCGAAACGAATCGTCGGACTTACAAATGCCCCGAATATTGTATCGATGAAGGGTACACTTGTCGGAGTAGATCAATGGACGAAGCAAAATCCGCTTTTTACAGAAAAATTAAAAGATGTGGAAGTCGTATCGGATGCAGATTTGGAGAAAATTCTTGCTCTGAAACCTGATCTGATTGTAGCGGGATCGGAAATGAAAAATCTTGATCAGCTTAGCAAAATTGCGCCGACTGTCGTGTTTACGTGGGGCAAGCTGGATTACTTATCGCAGCAGTTGGAGATCGGCAAGCTGTTGAACAAGGAAAAGGAAGCCCAGGCGTGGATTGATGATTTCAAGAACCGTGCAAAAACAGCCGGTGAACAAATTAAAACGAAAATCGGTGAAAATGCAACAGTATCTGTCATCGAGTATGACACGAAAGATTTTTATGTTTTCGGAAATAACTGGGCGCGTGGTACGGAAATCCTCTATCAAGCGATGGGCTTAAACATGCCGGACAAAGTAAAAAAGGACGTTCTCGGTCCTGGTTACTATAAGTTGTCGACGGAAGCAATTCCGGAATATGCTGGTGATTATCTCGTCCTTAGCAGAAGAAACGGTAGTACCAATGATTTCTTGGAATCTGCGACATGGAAAAACATTCCGGCTGTCAAACAAGATCGTATCATTGAGATTGACACAGAAGCTTCCACTTATAGTGATCCGATCACACTCGAATATTTGCTGAAAATCTTTACGGAACAGTTTCTTGCCAAATCTTAAATGCTTGGGAATCCAAGCATTTTTCTTTTTGCTTTTTGTTCATTTCCACTGTATCTGGAAATTGAAGTAAAATAGATGAGGAGTCCTATGCTTTGAACAAAAACAACAGAAAAAAAGAGGTGTGACGATGGTAGAAGAGTTGTCCAATTACCTAAAGGAATGTGACATAGAAGTGGTTGCTGCGGAAGAGTTCTCGGTACCTGCTACAAAGGCAGATAAGCACAGCATCTTGGTCCTGCCTAGCTATAATATACTAGAGATGATAGAAGAAGCAGTGGACGAAGAGGGATCACTCTCTGATTATGTACATAACCAGCTCGAGGAAGTTCACCGTTTATCCGTTGAGGATGTCTTTCGGCGAATTGTGGAATCTCGCCTTTTGTATACAGACATTGCATCTGAGTTGAAAAGCTTGGAAGGAAAGAACTTTGAAGGCATCTATAAGGCATATTCCCTTATATGGGAAGGGAATGAACTCCTCAATGAACAACTCAGTGAAACAGAGACGGAGTCTTTTCTCATAAGTGAAAAATGGGTGCAGGATCGGTTAGAAGATGATGCCCTGATTGTCATGGAATTGCCGTTAGCATCCGGTTATGAAGCACCGTTGTGGGTCCCAATGGGCGGCTACAATGAATGCCCATTACCCGTTTACCAGTCGGTGATCGTGAAGCACTGGCAGGAGGCGTATGGAATCAAGATTCTCGCTGTGACAGAAGATACTTGGATTTTTCAAGCCGGTTCAAGACCGCAGACCTACGAGGAGGCCTTAAAGCTGGCGCAAGAGCATTTCATCTTTTGTCAGTACGTCTTGGATGAGTTGCCTTCATTAGGGCATTACGCTGATTATTTAATGAAACAGGATGTTTGGTATTTTTGGTGGGATTAACCTGCCATATTCCTGAAATATCTCCCGTGTTCCGACAATAAACATAACAAGATACCAAAGAACACTGGGGAAGGAATGAGCAATCATGCCTCAAGGAATACATGATGTGGAGCTGAACTTGCCCATCGGGGCGGTATGGCAGTTTGTGAGTATAGTGGAGAATTGGGTTCCACTGGTACCTGGCTACATCAGCCACGAGGTAATCAATGAACGTCGTGTCGCTTGGACGTTTACAGGAGATATCGGCATCATGAAGAAGACGATCAGCCTGCAAGTGGATATCACCGAATGGACGCCTCCGACCGAGGTGAAGTTTACCTTGACGGGGATAAGCGGGAATTTTACTGGACATGGCTACTTCAAAGCAAAAGCATTGGGGGAGGCACGTACGAAAATGACGGGGTGTCTCGACATCACTGCCCATGGTGTGAAGGGCCCCATGATTAACTCCATTCTGAAATCCAATCTTCCCAAGACAACAAGAGAATTGGTGGAAGCGATCGCCAAGCGCCTCCATTCCGTTACCAGGTAAAAAAACACGCCTTCGAGGCGTGTTTTTTGCTTGTCGAGACACGTTCACTCACGGACAACAGGAAGTGCTGGCAAAAACACCGAAAACGTCGTACCTTTCTCTACCTCGCTATGTACTTCAATCCACCCGTGATGCACGAAGATGTTTTGTTGTGCGATCGCGAGCCCAAGACCCGTTCCGCCGCTTGGACGAGCTCTGGAATGGTCTGCTCTGTAAAAGCGGTTAAAGATAAGGGGAAGGTCCTCCTCCGGTATGCCCGTTCCGTTATCTTCTATCATGATTCGGACATACTCATTCTGGCGGTCTTGCCTGTACACCCGGTCAACATGCAGCTTTACGTATCCCCCTTGGTTTGTGTAATGGAGGGCATTGATCAGGAGATTGTAAAGAGCTTGAAGAATACGTTGCTTCTCTACGGACACCTCAATGACTTCCTCTGAGATATGCGTAATGAGACAGATGTGCTTATCTTCCGCCAAGAATTGGGTCTTTTCCACCAATTGATTCAGAATCATGACGATATTCTCGGTTTTTGGATACAGTTGCGTGCCGCCAGCCTCTAGCTTGGACAGATCCAAGACTTCATTCACCATGCGTGATAACCGCAACACTTCATCGAGAAGAGACGATTGCTTTTCAAAGGAAAGCGCGGTCCCCGTATCCTGGGCGAGCTCCAACTCCCCCTGAATAATCATGAGCGGCGTTTTCAATTCATGAGTGACATCGGATAGCAACTGCTTTCGGGATCGTTCCAGGCTTGCGAGGCTGTCGTTCATCTCCTGTAAAGCTCGCGAGATCGCCCCGAATTCATCCTTTCTGTGAATGGGAAAGGAAACCTCTTGATTTCCGCCTTTGATCAAATCGATTCCTTTGATAATCTCGCGTATTGGTTTGGTCAGCCTCCAGGACAAAATGAAAATGGTGACCAAAGCGGCAAGACAAGTGAAGAGGATCGATACTCGGGCGATGGCAGGTAGAATACTGTACCACATCGTTTTGAATTCGTACGTCTTATATTGGGCGTCATTCATGACAAATAGCCGGCCGATTTTCTGCTCATTGTTACCGTATAACGTCAATTTATAGCCTTGGTCCCGAAGGTCACGGAGATGTAAGCTCCCTTGCTGATAAAGCATCTTATCTTCTATAACTAATCCAATTTCGACAAAATCACGGCTGTGCTCGAATGCTCCGGCCTGAACCCCAATCCCATCCCAGGATTCACCGTGATTCACATAGTATTGCTCGAACTCATCCCGTAACGAATCAAAAAGTGCTTTCTCCTCCAAATAAACAAGATCGCGATCAATGTAAAACTGAATGTGCGTGACAGCGAGTAGGCTGAGCATGATGAAGACGATCAAAATGCTCATCGACAGCATCAGCTTCGTTCTAATTTTCATGGTTTGCTCCGAACCGGTATCCAAAACCGTAAACCGTTTGGATGTACACGTTATGGTCGGCATCGTCCTCTATTTTCTTGCGCAGCTTGCTTATATGAGAATCAACCGTTCGTTCGTCGATGACGAATTCTTCCTCGAAGGCGTGTTGAAGTAATTGCATTCGACTGTATACCCGACCAGGCTTTGATGCCAGCAGGTGAAGGAGCTTGAATTCGGTTGGAGTTAACCGCAGTTCTTGTTTGCCTTTAAATACTTGCAAGCTTTCCTCGTGAATCGTTAGTTCGCCTCTTCGGAGGACAGAAGGCAGCTCGTGGTTGTTTCCACCCTTGTTCATTCTCCGTAATAAAGAGCGGATTCGGGCGGATAATTCTCGCAGGCTGAAAGGTTTCGTCAAGTAATCGTCCGCTCCCATTTCCAAGCCAACGATTTTATCTGTTTCCTCTGTTTTGGCCGTGACCATGATAATTCCCGGCTCGCCTTGCTGTCTGAAGTGACGACATACATCCAGACCGTTCATATGGGGGAGCATCCAATCCAGGATGACGATTTCCGGCTTGATTTGGGTAAAAAGCTGTACAGCGGTTTTCCCGTCCTGTGCGGTAAAGATATCGTACCCTTCCGACTGAAGGAAGGTTTCCATCAGCGACAAGATCTTCTCCTCATCTTCCACGATCAAAACCTTGATCCCCATTCTCAAACCCCTATCTTTTTTAATTTTTTCCTATTATACAACAGGTAAGGAGCGTACATAGAGTCATCATAACCTCTCCAGATCATCACCATAAGTTCGCAACATTTTGGTGGTAGCATCAACAGCAAAAGGGGAGGGTGGGAAAATGAAATACAGATTCTCGATCAAACAAAAGCAATGGATGATTACGATTCATGTTCTGTCAGTTGTATGTTGGCTGGGAGGGGCCATTTGCATGTTTGTCCTTGGCTCTTACATGCTCATGTCTGGTAATGGAGAGCAGCTATATTACACTCTCGACAATATGCATTTGATCGATGTGGTCTTGATTCGATATACGGCGTTGGTCGCTTTAGTATCAGGGATTGCCTTATCCATATGGACACAATGGGGGCTCTTCAAACATTACTGGATTGTCATCAAGCTCATTTTGACGGTCTTCTTGATTTTGTTTGGAATCAAGTTCATGGGCAACTGGTTATCCACTCTCATTCAAGGGGCAGATCAAATGAGAATTGTCGCCCTGACAGATGCAGGGTTTCTCACGACGAGCTATTCCTTGCTCGGGGGTGCCATTGCAAATATCGCGGCACTTGTCTTTATGACCGCCATTTCCTATCTCAAACCGTTCGGTAAAATCAAAAAACGAGGGGAAAGGAATGAAAAGCAATAGATGCGATGCTTGAAACGATTACAGGTATCATCGTAACTCTCGTGATGACGGTGCTATGGGGATGGGCCAGCTTGATTGTGACGATGCTCCCCACTTCGAAAAACAATCAAAGACTGAAAAGCAGGAAAACCTTGCTCGTATGGGTGAGCTGTATTGCCTTTGTAGTCGATCTGATATGGTGCCTCTTGGTCGTGAGTCAGTTTGTACGGTATGGCTGGTTTTTCGTCGAAGGCATCATCAAAGTGATCGTCCCAGTCATGCTGATCGGTCATCTCCCTGTTGCCATGTACGTTTTGCCTAAACTACGAGGCATCCAGCCAGCACAACAAGAAAGCATATCCGTAGACACGCTCGCCAAGGTCTCGCATCCTGCCATGGTCATCCCGTTCTATGCAGCAGCAATAACATCTGTCATGAATGTCTCCAGTCACATCTTCGCCCAACCGGTTATGCCCAGCATGTATGAACTCGTCCAACTCCCTTTCCTGCTCTTGCTGATTTTGTTCATTCCGTTCCTTTTCCTAAAAAGAAAATATCAAGCTGTTCGCAGAGGCGAATTCGTCCAGCAAAAAAGAGGGAGAGAGCTGCTCAGATTTGGGCTGATGAGTGTGATAACCGCCAGTATTGTCATCACGGTCATGGTTGTACAAGTTCTCGCAGGAACCCAGTCGTCCAAATTACCGGAAGCCTCCGATATGATGAATCATCATTGGATAGACGAAGGCGGCGGAGTCCCTACCATGCTCTCCCACCATCAAAACCATGGGAACCAATCCAATATGGTGGAGGTGGCGGCACTCACAGGGGATATTTTTGCTCCGGCAGATAGCAAGTTTGAGCTGGTTGCACAGTGGAAGGAGGTAACACTTGCATCCGGTGCTAAAATCGATGCCTGGACTTACAATGGAGAAATCGCTCCTGAGATACGCGTGAGGCAAGGAGATATTGTTGAAGTGAAGCTGATGAATAAGGATATCGACAAAGGAGTTACGATTCATTGGCATGGCTACAATGTCCCAAACGCAATGGACGGTGTACCGGGCATGACCCAAAATGTCGTCAAACCCGGGCAAAGCTTCACGTATAAATTCCAGGCCAAGCAAGCAGGTACGTATTGGTTCCACTCTCACCAGCAAGCCGCAGAGCAAGTAGTAAAAGGCCTTTTTGGCTCGCTCATTGTCGACCCTCGTAGTGAAACAGAGGCATATGAGCAAGAGTTTACGGTAATGAATCATAGATGGGATACAGATCAAGGAAAAAAGACAGCTATTGGGTACGAGGATCAAGCACAATGGAAGCAAATTCAATCAGGGAAGAAAGTAAAGCTGAGAATCATCAATACGCATAATCAATCGCAAAAATACCTGCTGCAAGGAACTGACTATCAAATCACGAGCATTGACGGTGTACCGATTCAAGACCCGGATCGACTATCGGACCGAACCGCATTCCGTTTGGGATCAGGTGGAAGATACGATGTCACCTTTACGATGCCTGACAGACCTGTTTTGTTTAAGATTGGCGACTATCAGGATGATAAAAAGCCGAGTATAATTTTTTATTCGGATGCTCCCCCTGCGAACCCGAGCTTTCAAGCAGAATCAGACATGTTCGATCCGTCACAATACGGGAAGCCAGCAAAAAATGAGATAACTCCCGCAGCTGAATTTGATCGTGAATTCAAGATGATACTTGGCAACAGGATGGGTTTTTACAACGGTCAAATTCATTTTCTTTGGACGATAAATGGAGAGGTCTACCCCCATACCCCAACGTTCGTTGTCAAACAAGGAGAAAGGGTGAAAACCACCTTTGTGAATAAAAGTCTGGCCGAGCACCCCATGCATCTCCATGGGCACCATATGACGGTGTTGAGGAAGAATGGCAAGCAAGTAATGACGCCATGGCTGACTGATACATTAAACGTGATGCCAGGAGAAACCTACGAGGTTGCTTTTGTCGCAGACAATCCAGGCATGTGGATGGACCACTGCCATAACCTGGACCATGCTGCTACAGGGATGGTTTTGCATTTGATGTACGACCACGTACGTCCTTCGTATGAAGTAGGGACGAAATCTGGAAACTTGCCAGATTGACAATCGATGACTTGTGGCGCAGGAGTCCATCGACACTTTATTGACGCTGTAAGAGTGCGATTATTATAATTCCAGTATGATGATGCCAATGATAACCACAAAAATATTCATGCAGCTCATCGAAAAAGGATTATCGAATCGTGACATTGCCCAGCAGCTGTTCCTCGCACTCAGCACGGTGAAAGGGCATAACCGGAATATCTTTGACAAGCTGCAAGTTCAGCGGCGTACGGAAGCAGTCGCACGCGCTCGCCATTAAGTATCTGTATACCAATACCGTGCTCCCGCTATACTCATGGCAAGCACGATAGGAGGATGTCAATGAGAGCCGTGGTATGCACAAAATACGGATCGCCCGATGTTTTGGAGCTAAGAGAAGTAGAGAAGCCTATCCCTAAGGAGAATGAAATCCTGATAAAAGTGCATGCAACAACGGTTACATCAGGAGACTGTAGAATACGCGCCTTCAAAAGTCCGTTCTTGCTCTGGATTCCCATGCGCCTCGTGCTCGGTTTCACAAAACCGAGAAATCCGATTCTCGGTGTGGAGCTATCTGGGGAAGTCGAAGCGATCGGAAAACATGTAAAACGATTTAAAACAGGCGACCAAGTCTATGCATTAAGCGGGATGCGATGCGGTGCGCATGCGGAGTACATCTGTCTGCATGAAAACGCAATCGTGGGGTTAAAACCGACAAATGCTACACACGAAGAAGCCGCCGCGATTCCTTTTGGGGGAACGACCGCCTTGCATTTTTTTCGAAAAGGGAAGCTGCAAAAGGGACAGAAAGTGCTAATCTACGGGGCTTCTGGATCGGTCGGGACCTCCGCGGTGCAGCTTGCCAAGTATTTTGGCGCTGAGGTGACCGCGGTATGCAGCTCTGCCAATTTTGATTTGGTGAAATCGTTGGGAGCCGATACCGTCATCGATTACACGAAAGAAGATTTTACGAAAAAAGAAGAGCGGTATGACGTTGTATTTGATGCCGTTGGGAAAGCAACAAAGTCCCATTGCGTAAAAGCACTGGCGCCCAACGGGATATTCCTGACAGTGGATGGGCAAGGGATCGCAAAGGTGCGGATGGAGGATTTGGATTTCCTCAAAGAGTTGATGGAGGAAGGACAGATAAAAGCGGTTATTGATAGACGTTATTCGCTGGAACAAGTACCGGAGGCACATAGGTATGTAGAGACGGGGCGGAAGAAGGGGAATGTCGTGATTAGGGTAGAAGAGGTTAAAAAGGAAAATTGAAAAAGAGGAAATAACTGTATTATGATAGTTTTAGGGAAGGCGTTCCTCGCCTTCTTTTTTTATTGTCTACTACTTGCGAAGGATTAGGAGAATGATATGGGGGCAATAGGTAAAGAAATCACACGGTATTTCAGGAGCGTAGTCGCGGCGAATACTCATACTGGAATTGATTTTAAGGTGGACCCATTTTATATTTTGAATCCAATTGAGCTTATCAACGGACAGTTGGAAGCCGACGTCTGTAATAAAATCTTCTCGGAAGGAAACAAGGGTTTCGCAAATGAAGAAAACAGGTCTCAAAAGGACACTATCAATGTCCTGATTTGTGCCAAAACAGTGAAAACTGTCTTTGAGGCTTATGTCAAGATTCAAGAAGAAATAGAAGAATTGACTGGCCTATTTTTTATTCCAGCGATTCTTCATAGAGATGGAAAGCTAAGGTATGATAGCAGCGATAAGAAACTGCCATGGTTTCCAAGAGAGTACCTTCAGCCCATGGTGGAGCCAAAGCTGTCTGTTGGCTATGCGGATGAGGTTGACCAATTTATTAGTAACCATGTAGATCGAATAGAACAACTCAAGACTTGGTCTGATTACGTTGAATTTTTCAAAGCGTTTTATGAGTCTATTACCGGAGCTAAATTCGAACAAAACGAAATTCCAAATCGAGGAGGCGATGATTTACCGATCGAGTTGGAGAGTAACGTGTATCTTTTTGTTGATAACACTGTAAATTCTACCTATCATGTCATGAATTTGTACAATCATTTGTTGGAAAATGATCTACCTAAGGGTCTATATGAACGTTTCATTTCAACCAAGCCTGCTAAACTTGATTCACTAATCGAGAATAGTCTGTCGAATATGAAGCTGCACGCTGGTCAAATGGGGGGAGAATTTCCTTTATCCCCTTCGCAAAGAGAGGCAGTCAATCATTTTAATCACATGAGAGACGGCGATATTCTGGCAGTCAATGGGCCACCGGGTACGGGGAAAACGACCCTCTTGCAATCTATTGTTGCCGATATGTATGTCAAAAGGGCAATAAAAAAAGAAAAAGCGCCGCTTATTGTAGCGACATCGACGAACAATCAAGCAGTTACGAATATAATCGCTTCATTTGGAAAAATAAATAAGGTTGGGCTTTCTAATCTAGAGGAACGTTGGATTGAAGGGGTAACTAGTTTTGCTACATATTTTCCATCGGGACAAAAAGAAAAGGAAGCACGAAATAATGGTTATCAATTCACGAATTCTAGAGGAGAGCATTTTGTTGCCAATGTTGAAGCGAGAGAAAATCTCGAAAAATCAAAGAGCAAACTGCTACAAAATTGCAATAAATATTTTGAAACTGAATATGTACAAGTAGCTGACTGCCAAACAAAGCTACACGAAGAATTATTGTTTTTTGAAGAGAGAAAACAAGCCTTACTGGTATTGTGTGACACGTTAAATCAATTTGAATGCAATGGAGAGAGAATAGATAGTTACCTCAATTTGTTGGAGGAAGGGATCGAGCAGATTCAAAAGTCGATTCGAGACATTCCCAAGAGAGTTAAGGAGTGGGAAGGGTGTTACAAAAGGATTCCATTTTTCTTTAGATGGTTCTCGAAGCGTGTACAAACAGAGTTCACGCTATTCATGAACGAAGAAGAGTGGACTTTCTTGCAAGGCACTATGAAGCTAATCGAAATCAAAGAAATTTACAGCGTGCGCCTTGCTGAATGTAATCAAAAGCTTGCTGATCTCCAAAAGAAACGAGATGCTGTAAAGAAGTGGATCGAGCGGTATGATAACGAATTAAAGCTATTAAATCAACATGGAATCGAATTGCATGATGATGAAGCAAGCAAATACGATGTTTCAATTGACAAGATGAACGAGCTGATAGATAAAAAGATTCGATACGTAGAGTTTTGGCTAGCCGTTCATTATTTTGAATGTCGGTGGGCAAGCGGGGAAGATGCATTAACCGAGAAGCAAGTTGGGAAATCTTTTAAAAATGTTTTGGAGAAGTTCTATAACCGTCTTGCGATGATTACTCCCTGTCTGGTAATGACTTTTTTCATGCTTCCGAAACAATTCTTAGCATATGGCGACCAAACTAATTTTTTTCTTTATAACTACATCGATTTGCTAATTGTGGATGAGGCGGGGCAAGTATCCCCAGAAATCGGTGCAGGTGCATTTGCACTGGCAAAAAAAGCGATCGTTGTTGGGGACGTCTATCAAATTGAGCCAGTGTGGAGCATAAACCGGGCATTGGATAAAGCACTTGCCCTTTCCAGTGGAGCGATTAAAGAATTGGGCAGATATGAACAACTAGAATTATGTGGATTAAATGGATATGGCTCAAGTGTGATGAGAGTGGCCGCAAAAAGCTGCCGTTATCAAAAATATGAAGAGAGGGGATTGTTTCTATCTGAGCATCGTCGCTGTTATAACGAAATAATTGATTATTGTAACAAGCTGGTTTACAAAGGGAATTTGGAGCCGAAACGAGGAAAAGGGACGGAACATGCAGGGCGAGCCTTAAAACAGTGGCCTCAAATGGGATTTCGACAGATTAACTCTGAAAACTCTAGCAAGCAAGGAACGAGTCGATACAATCGACAGGAGGCAGCCAAGATAGCTGAATGGTTGAACGAGCATTTTGCACTCATTCAGGCTGCATATCCAAAGGAAGCAGAGCACAATTTGATTGGAATCATTACTCCGTTTAAGGCACAGGTTCGATGCATCCAAACAGAAATTGGAAAGCAAGCTCCTCATTTACGTTCGAAGATAAGTGTCGGTACCGTTCATACTTTCCAAGGTGCCGAACGAAATGTCATTCTCATGTCCACCGTATATGGAAGGAATGAAGGTTGCTTTTTTATTGATGCAAACAAGAGTTTGATGAATGTTGCTGTTTCTAGGGCTAAAGATCACTTTTTTGTATTTGGCGATAATCAGTGTTTGAAAGACGAGCCAAGTAGTGCAAGTGGGTTGCTTATGGCAAGTCTAGTGGGGAATTCCATATAGAAGTTCAAGAAGCAAGAAAAAGTCGCTTAGGTATTATCTTTCAATACCTGAGCGACTTTTTATGTTCAAGCCCTATTCATTTCTCCACGCAAGTGCCAATGTCCCCATCCCAGCATGCGCCCCAATCGTGGAGCTGATCGGCCCAACCAACACCTCGACATCGGAGTATTTGCTCTGAATTTTCTCTTTCAGTTCCAACGCTTTTTCCAAGACGTTGCCATGCAAAATCTGCACGTGCTTCACGGAGTAATTCTGTTTGGCGTTCTCCAGCTGTTCCAGCATGCGCTTGACCGCTTTCCCTTCGGTGCGAACCTTTTCATATACTTCAAACAGCCCGTCTTTAATTTGGAAAATCGGCTTGATCTGAAGCAGATTGCCGATGAAATATTGCAAACCGGTCATTCGGCCGCCCTTGTAAAACTGGTCGAGACTGCCGACCAGGATGTAGTTCTCGAAATTTTTGTACTCTTCTCGCAAGGAAGCCGCGATCTCTCGATAGCCTTTTCCTTCTTTGGCTTGCTCGATTCCGTTTAAGATAATCGAGGTAATCGGGTACGACATCAGCTTGGAATCTACCGACTCGACAGGGAAGTCTACCATCTTGGCTGCTGTTGCGCTTGTATTGTAGGTCCCACTCAGATTAGAGGAGAGGTGGACAGCAATCGCGCATTCATACTCTTCCTTTAATCGTTCGTAGAGCGTCACAAATTTTCCTAAGCAAGGCTGCGACGTTTTGGGAGCATAATTGGCCTGCACAATTTTTTGATAAAGATGTTCAGGCTCTAAATCAATGCCGTCTTCATAAGTGCCATCTTCAAAGATAATCTCCAGTGGAACGACGTAGATGTCATGCTCTTCCATGATGTGATCAGGTATGAGTGCGGTACTGTCTGTAACCCAGGCAATTTTTTTCTTCAAGGAAACATGTCCTCCCCCAATTTAGTAGAAACCTTGCTATCTCTGTACTAGCGAAAGCTTTGGGTCATAGTGGTCCGATCCTGACGGTCTATAAGCAAACTCGCATATACTATCATAATACGGAAACTGTCGTTTTTTGTCGTAAATAGAAGAAGTTTTATTGAACAAATGAAAAATCCCATGTTTCTTCGAGAGGAAGAGACATGGGATTTGTATCGTCTACTCAACCAACGGCTTGATTTTGGGAAACACCTTCAATGCTGTCTTGTAAAACACATCCTCGTGATACTCCACGGGGATCAGGTCCTGGACAAACTGGATATACGGCTTCACTGGTGCCAACGGCCAATCTGTTCCGAACAAAAACTTGTCGTAATGATCACAATAGGTGATCGCGTGGCGCAGATGGGAGAAGAAGAGAGGGGATTCGGCAAGTCGCTTGCAATTGGCTGCGTCACCGACCATTAAGCCGGAGAGATCTGCAAACATATTGCGGTTTTTATAAACAACTTCTGCCCCATCGAGTACCCACGGGTCGCCAAAATGGGCCATCATGAAATTGACGTCTCGATGCTTCACCGCCACCTCGTCCAGTGTGAGAGGGTGGGAGTATTTTAAGAGTCCGCGCTCCGAGTACGTATCGCCGGTGTGGAAGACGACAGGCATCTGGTATTTGGCTGCGAGCGCATAGACGGGATCGTAGACGCAATCATAGGCGTAGAAGGGATAATAGCCTAGATAGATTTTCAACCCGACCACATTGGGCTTTTGCAGGTTAGCTTCCAAGCGTGCCACTGCTGCTTCATCCAGTTTAAACGGGTTGATTCCTAGACAATAGACGAACTGCGGCGGCAGCTCGTCTGTCAGGTCTAGTCCCATAGGAGTGACAGCTTCCACATCGGGAAAGCCGTCTGGCTGAGTCTCTGTCAAGCCCATGCCGATCCCGAGGACTACGCCATTTTCGGCATATTCTTGCAAGAGACCAGCGGCGGAGTAATCGACAAACGACTTTTCTGCCGCCGTCCGCTTGAATTCCTCGATATGGGATAAATGCATGTGCGCATCAATGATTTTCATTGTGAAGCCCTCCCTTATTTGGCAAAGCGTATTGCACGTAAGTCAGATAAGGCATTGGATGGAAGCGTGTTGTCGGCAAACAGGAAAAAGACGGGCGGAGTAAAGGCAGTGCTGTTGTTTGGCAGATTCAGCTCGCGTATGACAGAAGCTACGGCCACTTCCTTGTTTGCGTATACTTGGAGGTCCGCAGTATCGAGGTCAGTAACGATATGCATCTGATCCTTGCTGTTAGCTCGCCCGAGGACATAATCGGAAACTTCAAGGACATCCAATTCACCTTGTGCCAGCTTGTAGCTGAGCTCCTCGCCATTCGTACCGACGGTTTTCAGCCATACCACATCGTCCTCGGTTCCTGGCTGCAACAAAAAGATGTCCGTGGACAATTCCTTGCCAGCAAAGTACGTTCCGGTATTCTGCTCGATCTCAACGGTATGACAGAGGACAGGTGCTCCTGGCAGCAGCAAGTAATACTGGTGGCAAGTCAAACCGCGATACTTCTCCTGCTTTTTCACATGGTAGCTGACCTTGATTCCCTGCCACGCATTTTGCTTGTTGTCGACTAGCTCGACAAAGGAAGCCGTACGTTCTTCCTTAACCAATGAAAACGCGCTTAACTCCTCAATATAGTTGCCAATTCCACCTGTCCACGGATTCCACCAAGATTTCGGCTTTCGCTCAGGGAATGAGCTGTCCAGCCACTCCTGCCCATTGCTTGTGAGCGAGTAGAGTGTCGGAGCAAAATCTGGAGCGGCTTTGATCCGCAATCGTCCATTGTCGGCGATATAGACCTGCTGTCCCTCTTCTACTGTTTGCTCCTGGATGATCTTGCCTGGACCGATTGGAAAAATCGCACTTTGCAATTGCGATACATGCGTGGCAAAACGTCCCTCTACTTGCACGAGGTCATATGGTTTTTCCGGCGTCTTGAAGGTAAAGCCAGATTCCGTCTCTTCCTCATCTTCTGTAAAGCTCTGCGTTTGTCCGGAAGCTGACTCGCTCAAAAGAGATGCCATCAGTTCTCCGTCCAAATATTGCTGCTTGTATTCTTTTACTTGTACACCCAGTTCCTTGCTTGTGACAAACGGATTTTGCCCATTCGCACTCAACTCCAGATGAGAGGTCAAGCTCAAGTCTGCTGGTAGTGGTTCTTTACGGGCAAAGGCGCGGAATTCTTTCCAGTCGGCATAGCTGCCGTGCGAGAAGTGAATCGGGCCAAACGATTTTTTTTCCTGCGGAGCAAGCATGCCGAGATTGGTTTCAAGTGTGACGTACCAGCCTTGAATGTCCAAACGGTATTCAGGAGGCCAGCACATTCCCCATGGGGCCGTTTCATCCTGTGTAAACAGCCAGTTTTCACTGACTAACTCAGCATCCCAATAGTCCATATCGCTGCCGTAGGACGACGGTGTTTCCACAAAACGGCCTTGGTACGGCACAATGGGGCGATGAAAACTGTGATGAAAGCCTTGGTTTAGCCACAGCTCAGCAGCCAGCTTGTCAGCAGAGTGGTTTTCTATCTCCAATCCGTGTTCTACGGTACCATCTCCGAACAGGAGCGTTTTGCTAATCAACGCAAATTGCGGGTATGCACCGGAGCGGTACGTTGCCCGGATTCCGATGGCTCCCCTTTCTGAGATAAACGCAACTTTCTCGGCACGTTTCTTCGAGAACTCGCTGGAAAACGGTTTGCCGAGCTTGGGATAGAAGAGATTGGTTGGCTCCCCGCCTGTCCCGCTGACAACGGTCATCTCATTATCTTCTTTGTTCAAGTAGAGCGAATGGCGGCCATGGTGAACCTGCCAAGCCTGTTCCGTTTCTCCCGACACCATCGCACCGAGTCCCGTAAAGGCAGCTCCGATTTTTTTGGCAAAAGAAACCGATCTGGCATCTGCGAGCTTTGCCTCCACCTGTACGTTGGCTTCGTAAAAGCCGTGTTCATACAGATCAGCTTTAAGCGGAAGCGACATGCGCTCTTTGCCAGACAGTTTGAAAGTGTGGCGTTGCTCTTGTAAGCCGAAAAATGAACATGCGGGCAGCTCGAATGAAAATTCGGCTTCTTCCGCAAAGTTGTTTTCCACGTCCAAATAAAACAGTTTTGTCTGTCCCGGATAAGAGAGGCCAGGTACATGTAAGGAAAGAGTAGCAGGGAACTTGGGAAGGATTCCTACCTCAAACAGCGCTGCCTTGCCGTTGATCAGCAGGTGGGTGCAGACACGCGGATGCGTACGCCAGATGCTTTGCTCTTCTGAGATTGGATAGACAAAAAAGTTTGCTGACAGTGTGGTTTCCCCTGTTACAGCCAGCTCGTGCTGATAATCAAAGCGGATCGTGTCGCTCGGCTGCCCGTTTAACGAAATCTGTAACGGCTTGCCTGATTTGTTGACGATTCGGTAGTGAATCCGATACTCCCGTCCAAAGACCAGCTCCAGCTTTTCCACTTCGGCAGACACGAGATAATCTTCCGTCTCGATGAGGCGCATGCCTCGACCGCGCCGCTCAAACTCCACGCGCAAGCGCTTTTCTCCTTTTGCCCAGGAGTAGGTGAAGTAATCAAAGCCATTTTCCTTGCGTCCGTCTGGCTCTACGACGATCTCCCGCGTGGAGTCCTGATACCAGTCAAGCTCCTCAAAATAGTGGGCGATCGCCTCGGTACGGAGCACAGAAGGAATCATATTCATTAGATGGGTGGCGTCGTCCCGGTCTTCCCAGAAAAAGCCGAACTTCTTATACAACGGAACAGCCTTCGTGTTTCCTGCCCATGTATACAGATCGAGTCGCGGCCAGCCGAGCTCAATCGTTTTCTCCAGTGCGCATGAAAGCAGCATCCGGCCGACCTTTTTTCCGTGATAGTCAGGACGTACATTGAGCAATGGGATGTAGAGGGCACCGGTATCTTCCCGATATTCGGCCAGGCTGCAATAACCAACGACCGTTTCGCCTTCCATTGCGAGATAGACGGTGATAGCGTCAGAGGCTGCTTCTTCTTGTCTGATTTGTTCGGCTGTCGTAATCGAATTTCCGCCTCCCCAGCTATCTCGGCTGGCATTCCACATATCTGCGACTGCTGCGGCCAGCTCAGGGCGGTAGGTGACAATTGAGATTGATGCTTCCATGCTTGTTTAACACCTCGATTACATTGTTAAATGATGGATCTTCTAAGAGTAGTACGTTTGATCCATAGAATTGTTGCTAGTTTTCGGAAAAAGAATCTGAATATGAGATAATGAGAGTAAGCAGGAAGGAGGTAGCTATGAAACGGAAACTTATTATTGGTGATATCCATGGATATTTTCATGTACTTAAGCAGCTACTGGAAAAAGTAAATTATAGGCCTGTACAGGACCAAGCTATTTTTATTGGAGATTATATAAGTAGAGGACCTGAATCTTTAAAAGTTGTTTCGGAGATAAAGAGAATGGTGGAGGAGGAAGATGCAATTGCTTTAATGGGGAATCATGAATATTCTTTGATTGAATTTTTGGACTCTCGGAACCCTTCCTTTGATTTGTTTTTTCTACATAAAATGGGTGGCATGAACGCAATAGAGAGTTTTCTTCAAGGTGTTGATGATTCGGTTTTTAACGACATAGAGCTTGTTAAAAGAACACTCAAAGTAGAGCGCGAAGAAGAGATTGATTTTATAAATCATTTACCTTATTACTTTGAAGATGAAGGACATATTTTTGTACACGCAGGAGTTCGTCCAAGGAATTGGCGAGAAACAACACCTTCTGATTTTGTCTGGATAGGTGAGGATTTTATAGAAAGTCCAACAGGCATTGACAAAGTTGTGGTATTTGGACATACCCCAACTTCTAGAATAAAATCGAATCCAGAACCCAATCAAATTTGGTATTCAACAGAAGGTGATAAAATAGGAATAGATGGCGGGTGCGGCTATTCTGGTGGACAACTAAATGCGTTGGAAATCAATACGGAAGGATACAGGAATCACTTTGTCAAATGCTAAAATACACAGCCCCTACCCTAGTTAAAAGGTGGGGGCTGTTTGATGCTTCTTGCCAACTAACCGGCCATTTCCCTACTTTACAAGCCCCTTCAGGTAGTCCAGGAGCAGCGGATAGAAATGAGGTTTGAAGTGAACGCCGTTGTCCGCGTATTGAATCTTGTTGGCGGCGAAGAGGGGTGACAAGTCCACGTAATCGACTTTGACTTCGCCAGCCAACTGTTCAAGCGCTTGGTTGAAGTCCGTAATGTTCGCATACTGCGGCACTTTCTTCAGGGTTTCCTCGGCGACTGGCGGGATCGACAGGATGTGGAGGTTGGCCTTCGGCAGCTTGCTCCGGATGCTGTCGATCAGCTGGCGATATTGCTCGACGAATTCCTGCTTGTCCGACAATTTAATGTCATTGCTGCCCAGCAGAATGAATACATGCTCCGGTGCCCGGCTGGCGAGTTTCTCGACATTCATGAGGGCGAGAGAGAGCGTCGCGCCGCTCGGGGCGATAACGTTCGCCGTATCCACTTTGTTCAGATAGGACAACGCCCCCAGGATGGAATCCCCCAGGAAAACAGTGTGCTTGAACGCTGCTTTGTAGGCTTCGTTCGTATCGGTGACCGCCGGACCGCGCGGCTGATTGGCGAGATCCGTCCGCTCCTTCAAATAGCCCAGCAGGATTGGGTAGAATGCGTTCTTGAAATGAGAGCCGTCTTCATCGTATTGAATCTTGTGCTGCTGGAAAATGGGGGCAAGGTCAATGTAGTCTATTCCCTTCTCCTTCGCCATCTTTTGCAGGGCTGTGTTGAATGTTTCAATCTGCGGGTTCATGGATGCACCGAACGGTGATGCGGCATCTACCGGCGTAATCGACAGCATGTAGACGCGGGCTTCCGGTAGGAGCTCCCTTATACGATCGACCAGCCGAGTGTATTTCTGTATGAATGTCTCCGTCGCTTCCTCCAGCGGTTCCCCGAGATCGTTCTGTCCCATTGATAGGAACACATGCGAAGGCTTGCGGCTCATGATCTCTTCGACGTTGTCCAGCGTAGATTGGACCGTTGCGCCCAATCCCCCCATGACATTCGCTTCAGGCAGCAGGTCATCGTTCGTCAGTCCTCCGATAATGGAGTCGCCTACGAACAAGCTGCTGTCGAACAATTCTTGGACGCTGCCTGTAGCCGCCTGTGTCGTAGCGAGCTGAGTCTGCCCCTTGTCGTCGGCCGCACCACAGGCGACGAGGGCCGATAGCATCGCCACTGACAGAAAAATACTTACCCATCGTTGTACCATCTTCATACGCAATAACTCCTTCTTACAAGATAGCCATATCATAGAATAGAGAAATCAATATCGGGTGCAGATGAGATCAATATTGGGTGCATACGAGATCAATATCGGTTGATAATGTAACAAGCATGCAATTGGCTGGCTGTAGTAGCTTTTAGGGAAAAATTGGTATACTTGCAGAGAAATCATACAAGATTTATGATGCGATGTTTTATGTGGGAGGAATGACTATGAATTACATCATCTTTGACCTGGAGGCTACGTGCTGGGAAAACGACAGGACGAAGCAAAATGAAATCATAGAAATTGGGGCGGTAAAGCTGAATGAGAACCTTGCCGTGATCGGTGAGTTTCAAACTTTTATCAAGCCGAAGCTAAACCCCATTCTCTCAGACTTTTGCAAAAAATTAACATCCATTTCTCAAGAAGAGGTGGATCAAGCACCGAGCTTTGGTGAAGCAATCAGCCACTTTCAAAATTGGATAGGCAGTGAGTATCACCTTTGTTCATGGGGCTTCTACGACAAGAAGCAATTGAAAATGGATTGTGAATTACACCATGTGCCGTCAAGCTGGATTCGTCACCATATCAGCATCAAGCATCAACACGGAAAAATGATTGGAGCCGAGCGCGGTGTCGGGATGGGGAAGGCATTGCAGATGTTGAATATCCCACTTGAAGGTACGCATCATCGTGGAATGGATGATGCCAGAAACATCGCCAAGATATTCGTCGCGATATTTGATCGGTTGAAGTTCTCCTGATCGTCCACCATACGCAAGCCACGATAAATGTGAAATTAAGGTAACGATAAGGTGCGATTTAGAAGCCATTAAGCTTAGCTCGTTACAATCAGGCTTGAGGTGATAGTCATGGAGCTAAAGCAGAACCGCGTTCGCATCATCGATGGCTTGCGGGGATTTAGTCTACTAGGGATTTTGATGGCGAATATGCTGATTTTCCAGTATGGGATTTGGGGAAGCCAAGAAATGGATTTGTACGCCCTCCCCGATTATGAAATGACTGCTTACAAGCTTGTGAAAATAATTGTGGAAGGCAGCTTTATGCCGATTTTTACTTTCATGTTTGGGTTTGGCATGATCAAGATGCAGCAAAGCTTGGCTGCCAAAGGCTTGAAGCAAAAACGCTACCTTACCCGCAGGTTTTTGATGCTGATCGGACTTGGTTTCCTTCATTCGTACTTCCTGTGGGAAGGGGATATCTTGGCTTTTTATGGCATGATGGGCTTCTTTCTGTTGCTGTTCATGAACCGTAAACCGAAAACTCTGCTCATTTGGGGGATTGTCTTACTCTGCCTCATCAGTTTAATGGGGCTAGCTCCAGATGATCCGAATGATCCTGCCAGTATTACCGATCCTGCCCGTATGGAAGCTTATGTGGTCAAAACTATGACCGTCTATGGCACGGGAACATACGAGGAGATCGTGCATCACAGAAGCAGTGAAGATCCGCTTGGTTTGCCAGAATACATGATGTTTGTTTTACTGTTGATCGCGCCACTTATGAGCGCACCCATGTTTCTTTTTGGGATGTATGCTGCGAAGCGCAGGTGGTTCGAGAAGCCAGAGGAAGAACGAATCTCGTATCTCCGAAACACGCTGATCTTCTTGCCAGCGGGACTTTTGTTAAAAGCGCTACATGTGTATCTGCCGGGACGTTGGTGGAGTGGCGTCGGTGAGATATCGGGGGGAACCATTCTTGCCATCGGTTACATTTTCGCCTTTGTTTGGTTCTTTTCCAGAGGCAAGGAATCAACTTGGCTGCCAAGGTTTGAAGCCGTGGGGAAACTCTCTTTAACCAATTACCTTATGCAAACCGTCATTTGTACGACGATCTTCTATGGATATGGACTCGGATGGTTCGGAAAGATCGGGGTATTGGCTGGTTGTGGATTAGCGATCGTGATTTATGTGGCACAGCTTTTCTTAAGCCCGCTGTATCTAAAACGATTCCGTTATGGTCCAGTGGAACGACTATTGCGTATGTGGACGAATTTTTCGTTCTCCGGCAAGGCAAAGCAACGCCCGGAAAAACCTATTTCTGCTTAGTACCAGGAAATAAAAACCAAGCAGCTGCTCTATTGGCTACTTGGTTTTTTGTTTTTGGCCTCTAAAAATATGAATCCTCTTATTGGTTTCCATCATATGATGTAAATGATTGGAAAAAGATGATCGAATGGGTCATCGTAAAGAACGGAGGATGGGAATTGGGACGTTTTCAAAGAGCCGTAACGAGTCTTGTTTTCTTTAGCCTCTTTTGCTTGATCTTCCAAGCATCCATATTCGTGCCTGTAAGCCAAGCAGCAAGCGCAGAGGAAACACCAGCCGCGGTAGAATCCACTGTAGATCTTCGTCACTTACAAGGAAAAGTCAATGAAATTAACGCCGAGAATTTGGTTCAGGAAAAATATACGCCCGACAGCTGGAGTAAGCTTGTGTATGCGCTGGATGCTGCAAAAGCCGTACTGACGAAGTCAAACGTCACCCAAGCAGAAATCGATGGTGCCTTGTCTGTGTTAGTCACAGCAAGAGAAGGGCTGAAGAAGCAGGAAGGCACCGTCGACAAGAGTAAACTGCAAACGAAAGTAGAGGAAATTGCAGTGGAAAAGCTGCAAGAAAAAGATTACACGAGGACCAGCTGGAAAGAACTGCAGAATAGGCTGGAGCAGGCTTACTTTGTCCTGGATGATCCGAATGCGAGCCAGATTGTCGTAGATGTTGCCCTTGAGAAACTGATCAAAGCGAGACAAGATTTGAAGAGGCAAGATGACGCGGTCTATAAAAGAGAATTGAGAGCCAAAGTGGAAGAGATCGAGGACAAAGACTTGGATGAAGACGACTACACCAGATCAAGCTGGCGTGATTTGGAAGATGCACTTAAACATGCATGGGATGTCATCGACGACCCACATGCCACGCAGTCGGAGGTAGACGACGCTCTGTACGATTTGAAGAAAGCATGGAGAAATCTAAAGGATGACGATGATCGGGACAGAGACCGGGATCGGGACAGAGACCGCAAAAAAGATTCCTATACCACGCCGACAAACAGCTTTTTCACTGGAGGCAGCTCTACAGATAAGAAAGAGGAGCGTCCTGCAACCAATAAGAAAAGCAAGAGCCAACGTGGCTATATCAATGGCTATCCAGACGGAACGTTTCAACCGGATCGCACAGTGACACGTGCGGAGATGGCTGCCATTTTACTGAACGCTGAAATGGTGAGCCAGTCTTCTGCGAATAAGGGAAGGTTCTTCGATGTAGCTGACAACTACTGGGCAGTAAATCCGATTCATCAAGCAAGTGCAGCGGGTATGATGAGCGGCTACCCAGATGGCACATTCCGTCCATCGGCCAACATTACCCGAGCGGAAATAGCTGCGGTCATCTATAAATACAAGGCCTTGCAAGGTGCGGGAGGGGGCACAGCCTTCTTTGATGTGAGGGGAGATCACTGGTCATCTCCAATCATTGCAGCGGTTGTTTCAAAAGGCTACATGGCAGGTTATCCTGATGGCACCTTCCAGCCTGAAAAAGCGCTGACGCGTGCTGAAGCCGTAACGATTCTCAATCGCGTGCTGAATCGCGTGCCAGAGAACCAAGCTGGCCCGCAAAGATGGCCGGATGTCGTACCTGGTCATTGGGCGTATAAAGAAATTGAAGAAGCATCCATGAAGTAACGATTTCGAAAAAGGACTCACCCTCCTGTAAAATAAGAGGGTGAGCTTTTTTAATCCTGACACACATGATGTCAGGATTCGTGCATTATGATGATGACAGTTACCGAATAGGTGATGAACATGAGGAGTGTAAATAGATGAAGCTAGATCGATTACTTGCCATCACGATAGAGTTGATTACGAAAAAACGGGTGACTGCAACAGAGCTTGCAGCCAGATTTGAGGTCTCTGTTCGAACGATTTATCGTGATGTTGAGTTAATTAATCAAGCTGGCATTCCCGTCGTTTCATTTACGGGAGCAGATGGTGGATTCGAGCTGATGGAAGGTTTCTTCCTAACGAAGCAGCACTTCTCTGTGAAAGACTTTTCGGTCATATACAATCTCTTAAAAAGTACGGAAGGAGCTATCGGAGGAAAATATTCGACACTTGTTCAGAAGCTGGGTAGCCTGCAGCCTGCTCTACTGAATGGGGGAAGTGACGAATCCATCATTTTTAACCTGAGTACAGTAGAAGATGAGAAGGCCACGATTCACCCGCTTTCAGAGGCGATCCAGCAAAATCGAGTCACGACTTTCTTGTATAGGAGTGCATCAGGTACGGTCTCAGAAAGACGAGTAGAGCCGCTCCGTCTATTTTGGGAGCGTGGAGCGTGGTATCTTCAGGCGATTTGCTTGTTGCGTCAGGCGAATCGGATCTTTCGCCTTTCCAGGATGACCGCGATTGAGGTGACAGATGTCATTTTTCAACCAAGAAAAGATCAGACAAGCCAGGAAGAAGAAACGCAAGACTTTGAAGGGACACTCGCGCATCTCCGTTTTGATCCGTCTGTAGGGATACGTGTGTTGGAGCAATTCCCGGGAGAATGCACGCATCACGGTACGCATATCGATTTGCACAAAGTTTTTTATAAACGAGACTACGCGATTTCAGTCGTATTAAGTTATGGAGCAAAGGTGGAGATCATCTCTCCTGATGACCTAAAGGAAGACGTATTGAAAGAAATCAAAGAGATTCAGCAACGCTACCAATAATTTGAGGAGGATGTACAAAATGACGATTTTAGTAACGGGTGCAACAGGTACGGTAGGGAGACATGTGGTGGATCAGCTTTTGAAAAAGGGAGTCAAGGTGCGTACCATTTCGCGAAATCCGGAAAAAGCCGACCTACCAGCGGGAGTAGAGGTTGTGGCAGGAGACCTTGCTATACCGGAAAGCTTGGAAGCAGCACTGCAAGGTGTAACGGCTCTGCACTTACTTGCATCTAGCTACAACTTTCAAACCGATCCGAAGGTAGTCGAAATGGCGGAAAGAGCTGGTGTGAAGCGCGTATCCGTCTTGGTGAGCGACACCGAAGGGCCTGTGGAAGAAGCATTGGCAAACAGCGGGATGGAATGGACTCTCCTGAAGCCTGTGGAATTCATGTCCAATGCGATTGTCGATTGGCAGGAATCGATTCGTTTGGAGGGAGTTGTGCGGGAGCCTTTTGGCAATGCCTTAAGCGCGAAAGTACACGAAGCAGATATCGCGAGTGTTTCTGTGGTGGCATTGCTTAAATCGGGACACCATGGGCAAAGCTATTATCTCACTGGCCCAGAGGCGATTACGCGCATTGAATCAGTTCAGATAATTTCGAAAATTTTAGGGAGAGAAATTCGGTTTGAGGAGCTTACGGAAGAGCAGGCGCGACAGAATTGGAGAGATCAGGGCTACGAGGAGGGAGATATCGAATTTTTCGTAGCCATGGGCAAAAATCCACCTGAAGTAGGCTACACGGTCTTGTCTACAGTGGAACAAGTGACGGGAAAGCCTGCAAGGACGTTTGCCGAATGGGCATCCGAACATAAAAGCTATTTTGTATAAGGAGTGGCCGCTATGTCATTTGCCATTGAAGTCACGAATCTTAGGAAATCGTTTGGGGATCATGTGGTGGTCAAAGGAATTGACCTGCATGTAAAAAAAGGAGAGCTATTCGCTTTGCTCGGGCCGAATGGCGCTGGAAAAACGACAATCATCCATATGCTTTCCACGCTCCTTGCGCTAGACGGAGGGACGGCGTTGGTAGCCGGCTGCGATATCGTGAAAAATGCGCAGGCTGTGCGCAAGAAAATAAGTCTGACGGGGTAGTTTGCTGCCCTGGATGAAGGATTAACTGGTTTGCAAAACTTGATCCTGATTGGCAGATTGTTTGGCTACTCCACGAGGGAGGCCCGTACAAAAGCAAGCGAGCTGCTTCACGCCTTTGGGCTTACAGATGCCAAGGATCGTACGGTAGAAAACTATTCTGGCGGGATGCGGCGACGGTTAGATATCGCCGCTAGCGTCCTCACACAGCCAGAGCTTATTTTTCTGGATGAGCCAACCACGGGTCTTGACCCGCAAAGTCGGCAACAAGTATGGGAAGTCGTCCGTACGCTTTTGAAATCAGGCACCACTGTGCTATTAACGACTCAATATCTCAAAGAAGCAGATCAGCTAGCAGACCGGATCGCGGTGATCGATAAAGGAACGATGATTGCAGAAGGGACACCTGAGCAGTTAAAAGCCTCGGTGGGAGGAAAGACGTTGACGGTTCGATTGACCGAACATTTGAACAAGGAACGGATAAGCCGTCTTTTGGAAGAACATCTTCGGTTGCCGATTTATCCAGATCAAGATAACCCGCATTTTTTCAGAATCCCGGTAAAAGAAGCGAGTCTGGCAAACCAAGCAATCGGGTTGCTTCTGGCTCATAATGTTTTCATCGAGCATTTTTCCTTGAGTGACCCGAGTTTGGAAGAGGTGTTTTTGGTCCTGACTCGTGGCGAAAAGAAGGAGGCCTTCTCATGAACGCAAGTCATACGCCCAGTACCTTTGCGGCGATCCGCATCTTTATGTGGCGCACATGGCAAAACACACAGAATAACCTTTTCACAATTTGTATGGACGCTATCCTCTCACCTGTGATGATGTTGCTTATTTTTACTTATTTGTTTGGTGGAGCCATCGCTGGTTCTACGGCAGCGTATCTCCAGTTTTTTCTGCCAGGTGTTCTTGTGTTGACGATCATTCCAATGACGGTCTATAGCGGGACGACCATCTGCCAGGATATAGCGAAGGGCGTGTATAACCGTTTTCGTACCATGCCTTTTTGGCAGCCGGCGTCTGTCATAGGCCCATTACTGACAGACGGCCTACGTTATACGATTGCCATACTCGTCGCCTTTGGGACAGGAATGCTGCTGGGGTTTCGTCCAGAAGCCGGCATAGTCGGTGCGGCACTCGCTATTTTGTATATTATTTTCTTTGCCTTTAGTGTGAGCTGGATTTTTTCCATGATCGGTATTTTGGCAAAGCGACCGGAGACAGTATCGGGTTCGAGCATGTTTTTTGTGTACCCGTTGCTTTTTGCTAGTACGATCTTCGTAGATTCTTCGACCATGCCTAGATGGATGGGGACAATCGTTAATCTAAACCCGATCAGTATCGCAGTAGGGACGGTTCGAGGATTGATGGGGGGAACAGCAAATCTGTCTGATGTTTTGGTTGGAATCGGATTATGTCTACTGATGATTGTCATATTTGCTCCGTTAACAATGCGTCTGTATTTGACCAAACCGAATCGATAACTTGCGGATCACAGGGAAAGCGTCGACGATCAATGTCGATGCTTTTTATGTATAGTGAAAAAGGTCGTATTTTCTATTCTTTTCTATCATTCGGTTATCTCTTCCAGAATATTGTGGTATAATCTACCACTAAGACAGAATGGCACAAAATCATTCAGCTTAGAATCGAGAGGAGAAAGTTTCATGAAATTAAACAAACGCTGGAGTAGATTGACTCGCTGGGCGGGTACAGGTGCACTCAGTTTGGCGCTTTTGCTAGGGTATGTGCTTCCAGTCCACGGGCAGACTCCCGTAGCTCCCATAATCAGTCCTTGGTCGGTGACCACGTTGAACGAAGGGGAGAAATACGGAATTTTTCCACTGGCGTGGTATGAAGAAGGTTCTTTTCAGCAATCGATTCCTGCTGACAAGTTTATTACCTTGATGGAAGGAACGGCGAAAAAGCTGGATCATCTGGGACTGAAGAAAAAGAACGCTTCCTTGTCCTTCCCGACTGATAAGGTCATTACGAGAGAAGCAGTCATTACTTCTTTGTACAAACTCCTGGCAAACTACGAACTGCCAGCAGCATTCGAAATGACCGGGGATAACCCGATTGACTATATGAAGAAAAAAGGCTTGGTCAAAGGGACAAGCGCAGGTCTCGAGCTGAACCAGCCAAGCACGGTTGAACAAGCGACGGTGATGGCGAGCAGACTGGTCGAGTTCGCATACGATACCGTGGGCGGCGGTGCCGAAGGTCTCATGTGGAAAGTGACCAACGGCAAAAACACCATGTACTTGCTTGGCTCGATTCACATGGGGATTGCAGATATGTACCCGATGCAAAAAGACATCCGTGAAGCGTATGATGAGTCGGATGAACTGTGGGTCGAAGCCGATATTATCAATGGTGATAATGACTATTTAACACAAAAGATGGTATTCACGGATGGCACCACATTGAAGGACCACGTATCCGCGGAGACGTACCAAAAGGTGCAAAAATTGCTTGCCAAGCTGCAACTGCCAGCCAATTCCTTTGACACCTACAGACCATTTGCTATTTCGTTGTCTGTGCCAACGCTTGGCTATGTTGACAGTGAAACGGATGTTCAGTTCGCGATGCTAACGGGTATCGATAGGTACTTCCTGACAAAGGCGATGCTGGATGAGAAGCCGATCAACGAGCTGGAAGGCATTAAGCTGCAAGCGGATTTGCTGTCAGGTGTACCGGCAGAGCAGCAGGAAAAAGAATTGAACATTATTTTAGATAGCGCTATGTCCGAAAAAGGGCTGGAGGACGGCACAAAGCTCTTAAAAGACATGCAGACGGAATGGGTAGAAGGCGATCTGAATGGCTTTATCCAGATCATGACGACGCATGGCGATTTCGGTGAGGGCGAAGTTAACCAGCGTTTGCTCGGTGAGCGAGACAAAAACATGGCTATGAAACTGGCAGAAGTGTTGGAGAAAGAAGGGGAAACGACTTCTTTTGTCGTGGTCGGTGCTGCCCACTTCTCGATGGAAGGCATGGTTATCGATCATTTGAAAGCCAAGGGCTATCATGTGCAGCAATTGCAATAAGAGCTGGAATAGGAAGTGTCGGCACGCATGCTGGCACTTCTTTTTTGTTTACCGAAAAATTGCTTACCCGGACAACTGTTGCTAACATTCTCCAGCTGGTAGTAAAATTATACTATCTTGGCATACATAGGAGGTATTTTGCGTGGGCTTGTTTGATATGTTTAAGACAGACAAAGGGGAAGAAATGACCCCTCATTTTGGATTCGCATGTTCCTTGCTCTACATGATGAAATCAGATGGAGAAATGGACCATGAGGAAATCGGTCAATTGCTCGCTGTATTGGGCGGTGAAGAAAGCAACGGCGTGATTGGCGTAGGTGCGAATAACAGACAGTTGCTCGAAAATGCAATGAAATATACACGCAATAACTCCATCGAGAAATTCTTGAGCGAAGTAACTCCATTGCTCACAGATGCTCAAAAAATGTGCATCCTGGTTAACCTGATCGATTCTTCCCTGGCAGATGGCCAACCTGAGCGTGAAGAGCAAGAACTGTTTGGCAAGTTCTTGACTGCATTTAATATTTCGGAAGATCGTTTCCGTCCATTCTTTGAAGTAATCGTGTTGAAAAATGACCGTGGTGTGTTCGTGAATCAAAATCATCCAAAGAACCAACCAGGTTACAGAGTTACCCTTCCCGTTTAATCCATGATACGAATTCAAAACCTTCTCATTTGAGAAGGTTTTTTTCGTTTTTCGAAAAAGACATCTCCCCAAAAGAGCAATACAGAAGAAATGCTACCGCTGTGATTGTGCTACGATCTGCTTAGGAAAAAAATGAAAGGTGGGACCCCCATGCGGAGTCAAATTTCCAAAACGCGTTTGTGGATTGCACGGATTATGAGCGGACTTGTCATTCTTTTTATGCTTTTTGACGGCGTATTCAAACTGATCCAACCTGCTCCTGTTGTAGAGGGAACCCTCGTACTCGGCTATGCGGAGCATCATATTGGCGTGATTGGAATTCTCGCCCTTGTATCAACAGTGTTGTATGCTATACCACGGACAGCAGTTTTGGGTGCGCTTCTGTTGACTGGATTTTTCGGTGGTGTCATTGCGACCCAGATCCGTGTCGATGCGCCACTCTTTTCCCATACGCTGTTTGCTGTCTACCTCGCGATTTTGATGTGGGGCGGATTGTGGCTGCGGGATGAGCGGGTGCGAAAACTGTTGTTTGTTGCAAAAGGGGAAAAATGATGTTCGAGCAACTGCTAGACGCAATCGCACAAAGCTCGAAAAAGAGCGCTACACTGCTCATTGGGATCGATGGTGGTGGAGGCGCTGGGAAAAGTACCTTGGCTGAAAAAATAAAAGTGGCTTGCGATGACGTGACGATTGTTCACATGGATGATTTCTACTTGCCGTCTTCGCAACGAATCGACACAAAGCCCGCTAACAAACCGATAGGGGCGGATTTTGATTGGGAGCGTCTGGCTAGCCAAGTACTGGAACCGCTACTTCAGGAAAAAACAGGACGTTATCAACGGTATGATTGGGAGACAGACACATTAGCCGAGTGGCATTCAGTTCCGGTCGGAGGAATTGTAGTCGTGGAAGGAGTATACGCGATTCGAAGGGAACTGGCCACGCATTACGATTTGACGATTTGGATCGAGACGCCAAGAAGCACGAGGCTGTTGAGAGGGCTTGAGCGAGACGGGGAAGCAGCTCGTGATCTATGGGAAAATCAATGGATGGTGGCAGAAGATTTGTACCGAGAGCAACACGAACCGCATAAGAGAGCGGACTTCATTATTGATGGAACCCCGTGATCAACAACTACTCAAAAAGAAGCTGTAGCCACTTTCCGGCTACAGCTTTTTCCATGATCCTATTTGGTTGTAACCGTGAATCTCCGGTATTCGTTGGGCAACAGCCCGGTGCTCTTGCGAAACAACTGGGAGAAGCGACTGGAGTTGTGGTAGCCCACGATATACGCAATCTGATTGATGTGTAAATCGGTGTTCGTAAGCAGTTGCTCGGCGTGAATCATTCGCTTGTTTTGGATATATTCGGTAATGGTGCATTGGTTCGCTTGCTTAAAGGTGTATTTCAGCTTGGTGAGTCCCATGCAGGCGATCCGGGCAAGGTGCTCCAAGTGTATTTCGGAGGCAAAATAATCGTCAATGTAGGCGGTCACAGCTGTCAGGCCGTCCAAATCCTGCCGGGATATGCTTTTCGTTGGATGCGATTTTTGGTGTGCTTTGGCCTTTTCCACGATCAGTGATACTGCTTCTGCGACTTTCCCCTCGTAGTACAGCTTTGCGGCAATTCCCGTTCCCCGAAAATTCCGTATCTGTCTGAGCAAGAAAACAAGCTCCGCGAAATTCGTCATCCCATCTACCGTAATAAAGGACGAGCGCAGGTCCTTATACTCTACTGGATATTTGCTTTTCAAATAATCCTCGTAATACTCCGGCATGATTTCAATAGCTGTCGAGCGGATGGGAATGTTTTTGCGATAGCTGGCCCGATACACATTGTTATAGCCGAAATGGACGCGGATGCAGCCGCTTGACAATCGTTTATACGGATTGAATTCTTCTCCAGAGACGGAATCGTAATAATTGAAGCTCAGGTACTTGGGTTGCTGGAATTCCAGAAACAAATCCTCGTAAAAGACGAAATCTTGGATCGAAATCGAGAACAGGTTGTCGCGCGTATAAGTCCAGTAGCGACCCTGCCCTTTCTCTGGCAAAACAGAAAAGCAAACACCTTCGGGATTGTATGGACCGTGGTCGTCGTCAGGATAAAAGCCGCATTGCATTAAACACGGCGTATGTAGTTCCGTCAGAATATCTTTCATTAAAGTCACCACCCATGCCGTGATCGGACGAAAACATACCATGAAAAGACGTATGTCTACCTGTCGTATTGCTAGAGATTATGATCATCATTATCATTACGATTTGTAAGGGGGAATGCTGCGTGCTTCTTCTCCCCTTAATAAGGTTGTGTGTGATCTCGGTTGTAGGGGTGTCTGTCGAATGAAGGAAGAAGCATATGAAAAAGAAACAACTCGTACGAGACGGCTCGGTCCCAGAACGCATCTGTTGGTGCTGGTTATAGCGAGTATCTTGGCCATGACCGTTCGTGATGATATGCAGGTGCATCTACTGGTGGCACTAAGTGTAGTGTACTTGGTATGGAATCACCTGTCCAGAAAGGCGTTTCAACTGGTCGTGTTCTATTGCGTGTGCATGGCTTTTGTGTTTTTCATGCCGAATGCGTTGGCGTTAGGAACGATGAAGCTCATTGTCTACACGATGGTGAGAATGATGCCTGTCATCATGATTGGCGCAGTTCTGATCTATACGCCACCTGGCAGTATCATGAGTGCGTTTGAGAAGATGCATGTCCCTAAGCCGATTTTGGTAATGATTTGCATTTTGATCCGATTTTTCCCCGTGGTCATTTTGGAAATGAAAGCGATTCGTGACGGAATCCGCGCCAGAGGGATTTTTCCGCATTGGTACAGCGCACTGAAGCATCCGGCCATGGCCTACGAATGTTTTTTTATGCCATTGGTCGTCCGTTGCCTGAAGCTGTCGTCAGAATTGGCGTCGTCTGCTGAACTCCGCGGTATCGAGTGCACAAACGCGCGGACCTCTATCTACCCGGTTGGCTTCAAGATCACAGATGGCATCGTCGTAGGGGTGTATGCGCTGATAGGCTCGGCAATTTACTGGACGGGAGGGATGATTTCGTGATTGAGCTGAACGACGTCACGTTTCATTATGGACAGGATGATGGAGGACACGATACTGAGACCGGCGTGAAAAATATCAGCTTATCTATAAAAGCCGGACAGTGTGTCGTGCTATGTGGGCGATCGGGTTGCGGCAAGAGTACGATTATGAGGCTGGTCAATGGTCTTGCACCGAATTTTTATGCCGGACGTCTCACGGGTGAAGTAAGCATAGGCGGCAAAAGTCCTGCAAGCATGTTGCCCGAAGAACGGACACGGCTAATGGGCGTTGTATTTCAAGACCCCCGTAGCCAATTTTTTATGGAAACCGTCCGGGATGAGCTGGCGTTTTCCGCAGAAAACATTGGCATGGCACCAGACGAGATTCGAAGCCGGATGGAAAAACAGGCGAGCCAGCTCGGGATTTCCCACCTGCTCGATACCTCTTTACATAAGCTGTCCAGCGGGCAAAAGCAACGGGTGGCTATAGCGGCCGCATCCGTTTTGACACCACCACTTCTCTTGCTGGATGAGCCTACTGCGAATCTGGACGCTTCCTCTACGCAAAACCTGATTGAAATCTTGGGCAAGCTCAAGCAAAACGGTACCACCCTGCTCATCAGCGAGCATCGGCTAGTTCCTTTTTTACCCGTTGTCGATTTGTTTGTCTGCATGGAAAATGGCCAAATCGCACGGACGTGGACCAAGGACGAGTTCTGCCAGCTGTCTCATGATGACGTTCGTATGTACGGTCTGCGTCATCCTGACATGAGGCTTCCCGAGACCGCAAAGAAACGGGAGCAGCCAGAGATGTCCGAGTTCATGGTGGAAGGAAGAGGGCTTAGCTATTTTTATAAAAAGAAAAAAGACGGCATCACCGATATCAACATCTCGCTTCCGCAGGGGAGCGTAACAGCGTTGACGGGAGAGAACGGTACGGGCAAGACGACACTATGCAAAATTTTATGCGGTCTTCTTCGTGAGCGAAAAGGAACGATTGTCCACCAAGGTCGTAAACTGTCCGTCAGCAAAAGGCGAGCTGTAAGCTATTTGGTGATGCAGGATGCGGACTACCAGCTCTACGCAGACAGCGTCGGGAACGAAATCGTGTTGGGGAAAATTTTGAATGAAGAGCTCCGCGATAAGGCGTATGAAGCGATGGATGCTTTCGGTTTGCGTGAGCTTCGCGATCGGCATCCTGCCTCACTATCCGGTGGAGAGAAGCAGCGGGTTACGATGGCAGCCGCCTATTGCTCCGAGGCAGAACTGATCGTGCTGGATGAACCGACAAGCGGACTTGACGGCGATGGAGTGCTGAAGGTGGCCGCATGGGTGAAAAAGCTGGCCGAAGCAGGCAAAACGGTTGTCATTATCACGCATGACCAGATTCTTTCCAAGCTGGCATGTGATCAAGTAGTTGAGCTGCGGTTTACCCGGGATGTTGAGACGATTTTTGCAGAGCCAGGGCTTCGAACAACGATTGAAACTGCCAATCGTTGACAGATGAAAAAGCATGTGATAGGATGGTCACAACTTATCAGGGACGGAGGGTTACGTGTGGCAAATTAATTTTTCGATACTTTATTCGCACAACACAATCGATGAAATAGTGAGAAAAGGCTATGTTGTGTGCATACGAATCGGAAAATGGATTGCCGCTACGGTAACCCAATTGAACCATGGGCAAATAGGAGTGAGGAAGGCGAGCAAGCGAGATGCCCCCCTCTATTTGCATGATCTGCGAAGAGAATGGAACCAATCCTGTACAATCAGATGCTGGTATCTGATGTTCATGGTTTTCGTTTCTTTTCCTTTTTCGATGACGTAAGCACAGGCAGCCTAGCCTGTGTTTTTTTATTTCAGTTCGTTGAGGAGGAAAACTTGCAATGGCAGAACAGATCTTAAAAGTAAATGGTGTGGAAATATGCGCGGAAAGCTTTGGGAAGCCCACAGATCCGGCGATTTTGCTGATTATGGGAGCCCAGATGTCCATGCTTTGGTGGGAGGAAGAATTTTGTCAGCGAATAGCCGACGCCGGACGCTTTGTTATTCGTTTTGATAATCGGGATGTCGGACGCTCCACGACCTACGAGGTTGGCCAACCGGGTTATACGTTTGAAGATATGGCGGATGACGCTGTTCACGTCCTTGATGCATTCGGCGTACAGCAGGCGCACTTCGTTGGTATGTCAATGGGCGGAATGTTGACACAAATGATTGCATTGCGACATCCCGAAAGAGTTCGTACCATCACATTGCACGCAACGTCCAATTTTGCTCCTGGCCTACCACCAATCGATGAGAAGCTGATGGAGTTTTTCAGCAAGATGGGGGAGATCAACTGGGAGGATGAGCAGGAGGCGTTAGAGGCGGCGGTTGCGAGTTGGAAAGTTCTCAGTGGTTCCAAACATCCTTTTGACGAGCAGCGCGTTCGTGAATTGGCCCAAATGGATATCGCCAGAAGCAACCATTATGCGAGTAGAAACAACCACGCCTTTGTGACAGCCAGTGAACCGTACCTGTTGCGGACAGCGGAAATCGCTGTACCAGCTCTCGTGATTCACGGTACAGAAGACTTGCTCATCCCTTTCGCGCATGCCTTACATCTTGCGAACACCATTCCGGGAGCAGTCTTGCTCACGTTGGAAGGGACAGGGCATGAGCTTCCACGTGGGGATTGGGATGTCGTCATCGAAGCGATTTTGAAGCATACGCAAGAAAAGGAAGCGTAATGACACTTCCTCCTCGTCGCAGAGCGCAAGGTTAAAAACCGAAGAGGGTAACGAAAAAAAAACGGAGCGGAAAACAGGAATGAACCCTGCTTTCTCTCCGTTTTTTGTAGCGGAATGGCGTATGTCCTTCTGCGGAAGGACATAGCACGATATTTATGGAATCGTTTTCGGTTATGCTCTCGGGCTAACGAGAATTTTCACCTGGTTTTTCTCTTTCAGCAGAGCTTCAAAACCGTTCTCCATGATGTCGTCGAGCTTGATGCGCTGGGTGACCAGCTTGTCCGCCGGGAAGAAGCCCTTTTCCATCAGGCTGATGACGGCAGGAAATACGTCGCGGTAGCCAATGATGCCTGTCATGCTGCGTTCTTTCATGACGATGTGATTCGGCTTGATTGGCGCTTCTCTTTCGAAGATGCTGACGATCATGATTTGTCCAGCGATTTTGGTAGATTCGATGGCTTGCGTAAGGACAGGAGGCACGCCTGTGACTTCAAAGGCGATATCTGCGCCGCCGTTTGTCCGGTTGTGAATTTCCTGGACGACGTCGTATTCTTTCGGATCGATGACGATAGCTCCCAGCTCAGCTGCCTTGCTTTTACGTTCAGGGGACAGCTCTACTGCATAAATCTCAGCTGCACCTGCTGCTTTCAGTGCTTCGATAACAAGCAAGCCGATAGGACCAGCGCCGAATACGACAGCTTTGTCACCAGCTTTCAACTGACTCGAACGGACTGCATAAAGGGCCACGGCAGATGGCTCAACAAGAGCGCCTTGCTCATAGGAGAGACTGTCTGGGATTTTGTGGACCATGTGCTCATCGCAAGCCACGTATTCCGAAAAGCCGCCGCCACCGCCGGCCAAACCGAGGAAGCCCATTTTTTCACAAAGATTGTATTTGCCTTGTCTGCAGGCAGCGCATGTTCCGCATGCGAAAACTGGCTCGACAACGACGCGATCTCCAACCTTGATGGTGTTCACGCCTTCGCCGATTTCCACTACTTGTCCGGAAAATTCGTGCCCCATTACGATCGGGGCTTTTTCGCCTGTAAGTGGATGTTCAGCTCCCTGTGGGATGAAGATCGGGCCAGCCACGTATTCGTGCAAGTCGCTTCCGCAAATCCCGCACCACTCGACTCTGATTTTCACTTTACCTTTGGTCGCAACCGGTTCCGAAATGGTTTCCAAACGGAGGTCTTTCAAACCGTGCCAACGTAATGCTTTCATATCTGCCATCTCCTCGTTCGATTTGGATTCTATATGAAATTCAGCAAGTAAAATAGGAAACGTTTCCGAAAAATAATATGTCATAAGTTTGGTATCTTGTCAATTTGATTTGCCGGGCGGGGTGTGCAATTGGCAGAGGCGAAGAGGTTGATTCTAGCTAGGTTGAGACGATATATAGGTGTTGTGCAACAGGTGCGGAGTTGCCTGCCATGTTTTGCTCACGCCTCGTTACCAGCGGTTTTATGTATGCTATAATAGCGGTAGGAGAATACATTTTAGCTCGGAAACATAGAAAACGATTCCGATATGGAAAGGAAAGCAAGGCGTTGGATACAAAAAATAAAGTGACAATAGAAGACGTAGCGAAGAAGGCAGGCGTAGGAATCGCAACGGTATCGAGGGCCATCAATGACAGCGGGGGAATCAGTCCGAAGACGAAAGCGTTGATTCTTGAGGTGATTGACGAGCTGGGCTTTATTCCAAACACTTCCGCGCAAAGTCTAAAGGTGCGCCAAACCTATCAAATCGCACTGGCTGTCCCTGACATTCGCAATGCGATCATTCCGGATATCGCCTGGTCGGTCGAGCAAGCGGCCAAGCAGCATGGCTATCGTGTCGTACAAATTAATACAGCGGGAAATGCCCGAATGGAGCTTGAGACTGTGCGCGAGGTCAAAAAGCTGCATGTAGACGGGCTGATTATCATGCCGCTCGCCTATCCGAAGACGTTGGTCCAGATGATTAACAAAGCGAGTGTTCCGGTTTCGATCATTAACTACGGAAAAAAGCTCGAAGACAATGTGAGAGCGGATGTGGTCAGCATGGCCCGTCAAGAAGGTCGGCTCGTCATGGAGCATTTGATCAAAATTGGCCGTACGCGAATTGCTTACGCAGGTGCGCCGAAGGACAAGATCGAGGAGCGGTATTTTGCCTATGAGGCGTCGCTTCAGCACATCGATCCTTCGCTGGTGTACTTTGGTGAGGACTTCTCGTTTGAGACGGGCCTTCGTGCTGCTGATTACTTTTTTAGCCTGAAAAACATGCCGGACGCTATCTATGCGGTCAATGACATGGTGGCAATCGGAATCGTGAATCGGTTCAAGGAGCTCGGAGTACGTGTGCCAGAAGAGGTTGCGGTCGTAGGCATTGACAACAATGTGTGGACGACGATTACGACCCCGCAGATCAGCTCTGTTTCGATTATGGGGGAAGAAGTGGCACGGCTGGCGACTGAGCTTTTGCTGAAACGGATTCGTGAGCAGGGGGCAGGAGCGTACGAACGCGTACAGTTCGAGCCGCGGCTGATTGTCAGGGAGTCCAGTGTAGCGATTATCCGTAAATCCTCATTGGATACGTAGAGCATTTTCAGATGAAAAGCCGAGTGAAAGACAGGTGATCGGTGATGATACCTGACGTTTACTCGGCTTTGGCTTTAAGGCAATATGGCAAACGAACGAACAGGAAACCCGGAGGCTTTTTCAGGCTTTGGTGTAATGTTTACGATGACAGCACCTTTTGCCGGGAGCTTATCGAGATTTTTGAGCAGCTCTACTTGATAGGTGTCTTGATCGAGGACGAAATATTCACCCAAAAGTGCTCCGTTTTTCCGGTAATCGATCGTCGCATCCGTATCGAAGGTTTCGTGACCGACTGCTTTGATTTGTCTTTCCTCGAACAAAAATTTCAAAGCCTCCAAGGACCAGCCAGGAGCGTGATTGTTGCCATCTGCATCCTTATTGTTGAAGGCCTCCACATCTGGCCAGCGCTTGCTCCAATCTGTACGCAAGGCGACGAAGGAGCCGCTCTCAATTTGACCATGCTCGGTTTCAAAATGCAAAATGTCTTCCACGGATAGCGAATAGTCGTTGTTGGCTTCGGCTTCTTTTGATTTGTCGATGACGACGAGCGGCAATACGAGTTCCTTCAGCTCGATCTCGTCCAAGTAACGCTTGTTGCGCACAAAGTGAATCGGTGCATCCAAGTGGGTACCGTACTGTCCAGGAAAAGAGAAGCGTTGGGCAAAGAAGCCGTCGTCATGTGTGAACAGCGTTTGGAATTCGGCGGCGTCAAAGGCGTGGAAGTGCGGGGACTCCGGACCGAATGTGTGCGTGAGATCTACCCATTCTTTTTGTTTTAACAGGGTAATTGCTTGAATTAAATCGTTTGCCATGTGCCCACCTCGTTACCGTTTTTAGAATTTTCACGCTCGTGCAACCAAGTTTATCCAATACTTTATCGCTTCTAATTCCGAGTGTCAATATCGCAATAATATGAATGAATGGTTTAACAAATAATAGCAATCGGGAAGAAGCGTTCGAGCATGATTCTGCTATTCTTAAAAGGAGAAGAATGAGTATCATCTATACAAAACGTGAAGGAGAAATTCCCATGACAAAAGAGCTTTGGATCAATTTGCCTGTCAAGGATCTCGAAAAGTCCAAATCGTTTTTTGCCGCACTCGGATTCTCTTTTCATCCCCGCCATGAGAATAGCAAAGATGTAGCGGGCCTATTGATTGGTGAAAAAAACCTATTGGTGATGCTTTTCCCAGAAGCTGCCTTTCAATCGTTTACGCAAAATGAGCTGGCAGATACGAAGCGCGGAACAGAAGTGTTGTTTTCGATCGATGCCGAGAGCAGGGAAGCAGTGGATGAATTGGTGAATCAGGTGAAAGAGGCTGGGGGCACGGTTTTCAGTGAGCCGCGGGAGCATGGTCCGGGGATGTACGGGGCGGGCTTCGCTGATTTGGATGGTCATCGGTGGAATGTACTGTATATGGATAGGAGACTGATATCGACAGAATAGAGAATCGTGCCCCTGAGAAATCAGGGGCTTTTGCATGAACAAGCAAAAAATTCATGTTCTATTAAGGTTGTATAGAAATGCGATTAAGATTGGTCGTTTACTCTTCTAGAGAAGGAAATAAGGATAAAGGAGAGGAGCAGCCTTATGAAAATGTTTTCGAAGTTACAGACATTAATGGCGACTGCACTTGTATTTACTATGAGTGTCAGCCTTGTAAGCGGAGTTGTTTCTCCATCAAAAGTGTTCGCATCTTCTGTATCTGGGCCGGATGATCCGAGAGAGGTAGAGCAATTTGCTGATGAATTTTTTAACCGGTCCGAAATTAAGAACAACATGGCAGGAGCTGCGTTTGTAGTTGTAAAAGGAGACAAGGTCCTTTTTAAAAAAGGGTATGGATATGCGGATGTAGAGAAGAAGATTCCGGTCAATCCTGATCGCACCGTATTCCGTGTAGCGTCCGTATCCAAGGTTATTACAGCTACAGCCGTTATGCAATTGGCGGAGCAAGGAAAAATAGATTTGAACAAAGATGTATCCGCATATATGGGGGGTGCCCGGATTCCGAATAATACAGGCACTCCTCTAACAATGGAACATCTGTTAATGAACGCCACTGGATTTGACTATGGAGACACTTCTGACTCTTCAACAACCGACTTGAAACGGGAGGTTTCTTTAAAGAAATACGTTATGGACAATCTCCCAAATGTCATTCGCAAGCCAGGAGAGTTTTACAGATATGACAACCTCGGCTTCACTATTCAAGGTTATGTTGTAGAACAAGTAGCAGGAAAACCATTTGGTGAATACGTGCAGGAACGCATCTTTAAGCCACTTGGCATGGAAAATAGTGATTTTCGACTTACACCATCAATAGTCAAAGAGTTGGCTGTGCCTTATAATCTTATCGGACAGCCGATCCCGACTTATGCAACGGTACCAACTGAGCTTCCTGATGGTGGAATGCTCTCAACTGGTTCTGATATGGCTAAATTCATGATTGCTCATCTCAATAAAGGAAAGCTTGGGAATGCGACGATTATGAAAGAAGAAACGGCGGCAGAAATGCAGAGACCTCATTTTTCCGTGCATCCAAAGCTGAATAACATGGCGCTTGGTTTCGAATATTCCAACCAGCAAAATTACAATGGACATTATGTTATTGAAAAAGCAGGGGATTTACAAGGATACCATACCGGGATGTGGTTGATCCCGGAAGAAAAAGTGGGAGTATTTGTTACAGTCAATAAGGACTTCGAAATTCGTATGCCTTTGATTGAAGCGTTTATGGATCATTACTACCCGAAAAATGAGCAGAAAAGGGGAGCGTTTGCGTTAGCGAAACAAGAACTCACCAAGTTTGAAGGGACATACAGCGATTTGCGAAACCGGATGTGGACGACTCGTATACGTGCTGAAGGCGGCAAGCTCATTGTAAAAGACCCGCTGGGAGAACATGTCCTATATGAAGTAGAGCCACTATTATTCCAGGATGAACAAGGTATTAGAGCTGCTTTTAAGCTGAACGATCACGGAGATGTGCAGGCTTTCTATTACGATTCAAAATCAGATAGTTGGGCAGAAAAATTGCCTGAGCCGCAACGTTATCAGGATGTGGAGAATGACCATCCATATGCGTCCTATATTTATCACCTGAGACAGATCGGTGTCTTTGCTGATATGGAAGGAGACAATCGCTTTTCGCCCGAACAACAGATAACAAAAGGAGAGTTTGTTGGCTGGTTCATCAAGTGGAGTGGCATTGCCCCATCAAAGCATAAACCGATTTACACGGATCTTTCAGGTAACAAGTATGCTCGGGAAATTCAAGCAGCTTACGAGTTAGGTTTACTAAAAGCATCTGCTGATGGCAAATTTTATCCGAACGAGCCATTGACACGTCAAGAAGCAGCAACCATCGTATGGCGTATGGCATTTGGCTATCTTCATGCAGAGCCGAAAAAAGCCAAATTGAGTGGTAGGACAGATGCTTGGGCTTTAGAGGGAGTCCATTTCGTAGTGGCAAAAGGATTATTCGGACCAGAAGTGGTGAAAGGCAGAGATGGCAGTGTCGATTATAAATCAGAGCAGCTGATGGTAAGGAAAGAAGCGGCTGCGTTACTATCTCGGTTCGCAGACCAATTATTTTAGTGTACAACAAGCCGTGACTTCTTGTTTGTGCTTCGTTGCGACATGAGGCGATGGAGGGAAATACAATCAAAACGATACTGATCATCGACGATGAAGCACAAATTCGTGAACTACTCAGTATTTATTTGAAAAATTACGGGTTTGCTACTTATGAAGCAGGTAATGGGGTTGATGCGCTGGCTGTATTCTCAAACGTGCAAATCGATCTGGTTATTGCTGATATTATGATGCCGATGATGGATGGATACGAGTTATTAAAAAAGATGCGACATATTTCCGAAGTTTCGTTTTTGTTCCTGTCCGCGAAATCGGACGATATGGATAAAATTATTGGACTTCAGCTTGGCGCTGACGACTATGTGGGGAAGCCCTTTAACCCCATAGAAGTCGTCAGCAGAGTTCAAGCGTTATTCAGAAGAATGGATGTATTTTCCAAAGGTGAAAAGCAGAACCATGAAATCATACAAATTGGCGATGTCATGCTCGATTTGGTGAGCTGTAAGCTGTACAAAAATGGACAGCAGAAAGAAGTGACATCGTACGAGTTCAAGATTTTATCTTTACTGATGAAGCATGCGGGGAGAGTTTTTACAAAAGCATCCATTTACGAGCATGTTTGGGGGCAGGAATACATAGGGGATGAAAACCTCATCATGGTCTATATTAGCAAACTCAGGGAGAAGATTGAGGATAATCCAAGAAAGCCAGTTTATCTTATTACGATCAGGGGGTTAGGCTACCGTTTTGAAAAAAAATGAGAGCATCCCCGACAAGCGGCCGTTAAAACAACTGTTTTTTCGGCACTATGTTGTGATAAGCGGTTTGTTCTTATGCACGATTATGATTGCTCTTTTGGGGACAGACCTGTTGATGGACAACTATTTTGATAAATCGCCTGATTTGGCCCGAGTGGACGGCAGTAAAATATACCAGTACCCTTTTAAAAAGATGGATGGTCGGTTGTTAGACGAGTACGGCGGCTGGTTCGAGATCGTAGATGAATCGGGGACAGTCATCTATGTAAAAGGCAACAAGGAAGACAATATCATGACATATAGCGATGGAATGCTGTACGCTAAAGTGGACATACTGCGAAACGATGATTCAATTTTCTACCATGCCTATCGAGTGCAAGGGCCAGAGGGTGAAAACTATGTTCTGTTATGGAAAATTCCTCAGCGGTTGGAAAATATATCATTGGCGCTTGGTATCTTAACAGCGTTGTTTGTCGTTCTGTTGTTCATCGCTCTTTATTTCTATACCCGGTACTCCGTCTTGCAAATGAAGAAGCCTCTCCGGCAAATTGTAGAGGGCATTAAAGAGATGGAAGGCTTCAATTATCAGAAGAGGCTTACATTTTCTGCTGAAATGGAATTTGCAGAAATCCGAGAAGCATTTAACGAAATGGCAGAACGACTACAGCAGACCTCGGCAGAGAAAGAAGCGGTAGCGAACAACAAAAGAAACATGCTGCTGCATTTGTCTCATGATCTGAAAACGCCGATTACCTCCGTATTCGGTTATTCTCAGTTGTTGCTGGATAGGCCGGAGCTAGAAGAAGAGCAAAGGCGTCAGTATGTTCAATATATTAACGACAAATCGTCTTATATGGCCCATTTGATTCAAAATTTGTTCGAGCTGGCAAAGCTGGAAGACCAGCACGTGAGACTGGATCAAGAAAAGGTGAATATTAGTAAGTGGTTTATGCAGCTTGTTGCGGAATTTTATCCGGAGATAGAAGATAGGGGATTTCAGCTGGATGTGAAAATTCCAGAGGAGCCGCTGTTCGTCATGTTCGACAAAATGCATATGAACCGCGTTATTACGAATTTGATCGGTAACTCACTAAAACATAATCCTCCGGGAACGCAGCTATTCGTTTCATGCGAGAAAATAGAAGCTGACGTTGTTCTGTGGTTAGGTGATAACGGTACAGGCGTTCAAGAGGATGTGAGGGAACACATTTTTGAAGAGTTCATAAAAGGGAGTAATCCTGTGAAAGATAGCACTGGACTCGGTCTAGCCATTTGTAAAAAAATTATAACGTTACATCAGGGGACCATTCATTTGGAAAGGGATCAACGGTATACGACTCTATTTAAAATAACTTTGCCTCTTGAATGAGCGGTACTGTCGGACGAAGCTTATTAAACAGCTTATGAACCATAACGGTTAATTCGGCTCTGTCAATCGCCTCATTTGGCCTGAAGGCTCCATTAGAATAGCCGCTTAATACACCTTTTTTCACCATGAAATCAACTGATTCCCGAGCCCAATGTCCATCCGGGATATCGCTGAACTGACTGGCTTGTACAGGCACGGGAGTTGAAAAAAGAATAGAAACGAAGAGAGCCAAGCATAAAATGATATTTTTCATCATGTTCCTCCTTTTCCCTTCCCTATTGCTTAAACATTGGAGCTATACACAGACTGATGTCAGAAAGAGATGCAAATGGTATGCTGGAGGGGCAGGATTGGAGAAGGGGATGGTGTTATGAAAAGGACACGCAAAATCACCTCCTAAAATCATGATGTTTTCGATTTTAGGAGGGATATCCAATGAAATTTCAGCGAATCGATCTAGATAATTGGAGCAGAAGGTCTTATTTCGAGCATTATCTGAACCGAGTGAATTGCACCTTTAGTATGACGGCCAACATTGATATATCGGAATTGCTTCCTGCCCTACGGCAAAAGGGGATGAAGCTGTATCCGGCTTTTCTGTTTATGGTGACGAACGTTGTCAATGCGCATCGCGAATTTCGAACTTCCTTTCATACGGATGGCGAGTTGGGCTATTGGGAGAGCATGATACCCAGCTATACTTTTTTTCACCAGGACGATCAAACTTTTTCTACGATGTGGACGGAATTCGCAGACGAGTTCCCTGTGTTTTATCAAAATTACGTAGCGGATATGAAAAGGTACGGGGACAACAAAGGTTTTGTAGCAAAAGAACCGGAACCGCCCTATACTTTCCCGGTCTCGTGTATTCCCTGGGTTAGCTTCAGTGGATTTAATCTGAATATTTCGGGAGATGGGCGGTATTTGCTGCCAATCATTACAAGTGGAAAGTATTTCGAGCAAGAAGGCAAAACGTTGCTGCCAGTTTCTTTGCAAGTCCATCATGCGGTTTGTGATGGATATCACGCCAGTTTGTTCATCAATGATTTGCAAAAATGGGCAACAAATTACAAGGAATGGTTAGGTGTTGAGTGAATTGGCTCGTTTGGTATGCTTCTCCTTCCTAATCTCTTCCAATCATTTATAATAACGGTAGGAGAACTGGGAGGAGAAGGAATGAACAAAGAAATGGTAGGGAAAATCTTCGGCTGTATTGTTTTGGGTGCGATCATCACGGTGATCGGAGTCGTGGCGATGGTGATGACTGCTCTGAACGCCCAGGGAAGAGTTTATTGCCTTCTCGTCGCTGTCACGACGTTTGTTTTTATCATCTACATCATCGGCCAAATGTTCGCCCCGCAAAAGAGTCGGTTATGGAACCGAGCCCTTTTTGTCTATTTTCTCTTTTGTACGCTGCCAGTTGCAGGATATGAGATCAGCAGCTATTACCATAACAGCATTCCTGTGGTCAGTGAGGCAGAGGTCGATCTGGAACAGTATAAACCGTTTGGAGCAGGCTCCAAAATTCAAAAGCTTGATCGACCAGCGACACTGTCATTACAGTCTGATTTGCCCAAAATAGATGGGGCGACCGCCTTGTATCCTCTTTACGCTTCCTTTGTGCAGGCTGTTTATCCAAAGAAGGATTACGACCTTTACGACAGCGAAGTCATGGTAAGCAAGACGCCAAAAGCGTACGAAAACTTACTGGATGGCAAAGTCGATGTCATCTTTGCGGCAGCTCCTTCCGAGGAGCAGCTTCTGGCAGCAAAAGAAAAAGGCGTAGAGCTGAAGCTGACGCCAATCGGAAGGGAAGCCTTTGTCTTTTTTGTTCATGCAGAGAATCCTGTTCAGGGACTCACTACCAAGCAGATTCAGGACATTTATGCGGGAGACATCATTTCCTGGGATGAAGTCGGTGGCAGCTATGAGGTCATTCGCGCCTTTCAGCGTCCAGAAAATAGCGGGAGTCAGACGATGCTGCAGAAGATCATGGGAGATAAAGAGCTCATGACCGCACCACAAGAAGACGTGGTAACAGGAATGGGTGGAATCATCGAGCAAACAGCCAACTACAAAAATTATTCGAATGCCATCGGTTACTCGTTCTTGTTTTATGCCACGGAGATGGTGCGAAACGGAAGCATTCGTCTGCTCGCGATTGATGGGGTAACGCCTAATAAGGAAACGATAAAAAGCAGAGCGTATCCGTTTGCGGCGGAGTTTTACGCCGTGACAGCTGGGACAGACAATCCGAATGTAGAGAAGCTGATCGAATGGATTTTATCTCCGCAAGGACAAGAATTAGTAGAAAAAACGGGCTATATTCCGGTGAAATGATTAGGAGCAAGCAAAGGAGACCCTTGGGCAATTTGAAGTGCACCCCTTAAA
>NZ_PXZL01000032.1 GCF_003013405.1 Brevibacillus formosus
ACTTTAAGGGGTGCACTTCACTGATAGAAGGGTCTTCCTGCCTTTTACAACTCCTTCAACAACCTCTCCAGCTTTTTCTGCTGTTCTTTCCGTTTTTTCTTCGCAATCCGGTCTTCTTCTTGCAGGGCCATAACGAGTGAGAAGCACATCAGGACCATGATGACGGTAAAAGGCAGCGCTGCCACAATGGAGGCTGTCTGTAGTCCTTCTAAGCCGCCGCTTAACAACAGAACGATCGCGATAGCGGATTGGAGGACGCCCCAGGTGACTTTTACCCGATTCGACGGGTCCAGGTTGCCATCAGAAGACAGCATGCCGAGCACGAAAATAGCTGAATCCGCCGATGTGATAAAAAACGTAATGATCAACAAAATCGCCACGACAGCGAGAATGTACCCCATGGGCAACTGCTCCAGCGCGAGGAACAACGCAGTCGAGATGTCACTTTGTACCGCTGCCCCTATAGGCGCTTGATCAAAAATTTCGAGGTGAAGCGCAGTCCCGCCAAACACCGAAAACCAAATGAAGCTCAACAAACTCGGAACGAGCATCACGCAAATGACGAATTCCTTGATCGTGCGACCTTTGGAGACACGTGCGATAAACATGCCGACGAAAGGCGCCCACGCAATCCACCACGACCAGTAAAACAACGTCCAGTTGGCTACCCATGTCCCTTGTGTAAAAGGGGTCAGCCGCAAGCTCATGGAAATGAGATTGTTCAAATAGCTGCCCAGCGTGCTCGTGAAGGCGTCAAAAATAAACGAGGTAGGGCCCAATACGAGCGTCAGCAGAAGGAGCATCAAGGCCAATATCAGATTCGTATTGCTCAAATATTTGATACCCCGATCCAGTCCTGTCGTAGCCGAGAGCAGAAATAAGACTGTAATAATGGAAATGATCACGATTTGGACAGTGGTGTTGGACGGCAGTCCGAAGAGGTGAGACAAGCCACCGTTTATTTGCAGGGTCCCCAAGCCGAGGGAGGTAGCAACCCCGAACGCCGTGGCGATGACCGCCAGAATATCGATCGCTTTTCCAAGTGGTCCGTGTATGCGTTCACCGAGCAGCGGGCCAAAGGTGGAGGAAATCAAGCCCTTCGTCCCTTTGCGAAACTGAAAATACGCGAGAGCGAGCGCAATGAGAGCGTAGATCCCCCAAGGATGCAGCCCCCAGTGAAAAAACGCATAGCGCAGAGCTGTTTGCGCGGCTTCGGTCGTTTGTCCTGGCACACCTGCAGGCGGAGAAAAGTAATGAGAGATGGGCTCTGCAACACCCCAAAAGACAAGTCCAATCCCCATCCCGGCAGAAAACAGCATAGCAAACCACGTAGGAAGCGAATATTCCGGCTCGTCATCGTCGCTCCCTAAAGGGATTTGTCCGTATCTGCTAAAGGCAAGGAAGATGCAAAAGATCAGAAAACCGAAAGTCACGATTAAATAAAACCAGCCAAAATTCGTCGTGGTCACCTTCAGGACATGAGAAGCCGCAGAGGCGAAAAGCTCAGGAGAAATCGCGCCGAACAGCACAATGACAAATACAATGACCAACGATATCAGGAAAGTCATCTTTATCCTCCCGGGAATCTACAAGAAATGGTAATAGTTTATCATCCCGCGGGATTTCCAAGATTATTCCTGATGTGACCGCCCATGAATGGGATTACGATGAAAACGTCTCGATAAACCGATTCGCTGCTTTGGACAGGTGGCGTCCAGACTGCCAAACGACAGCAGCGGAAGAATAAATGGAAGTTCCGGAGAGTCGAATCCCGCGAATTTGTTCGCTCTGATGAGTCTCCCATGCCGAGATGGGGACAATGGAGGAACCGACCGAGGAGGCGACCATGCTGACGATGAGAGAGATGTCCGGGCACTCGCAGATAACGTGCGGTTCCACGCCTAGACGGGAGAATTCCTTGATAATCAAGTCGTAGATGCCCAAGCCTGGCGTACTCGGCATAATGAGCGGGAGCTGGGCGATCTCGCGCATTTCGATTTCTTTGCGATTAGCATAGGGGGAGGTGGCAGGAACGATGAGCACAAAATCCTCTTCCTCCAACGGAATCATGGTGCAGTTGTTCAGCGAGTGGGGGAGACGCACGATAGCGACTTCTATGGTTCTGCGCTCCAGCCACTGATTGAGGAGCTGCGTATCGCCTTTCCAAATTTTATACGTAATGAGCGGATATTTTTGCTGAAACACACGAATTTGCTCTGGCAGGCGATAAGCCGACAGTGCACTGACACCGATGGAAAGCGTCCCACGAATGCCTTCGCCTGTTTCTTTTACCTCGGAGAGAGCTTCCTCCATTTGATGAACGATATTGAGCGCCTGCTTATAGAGAGTGACGCCTGCTTCTGTCAGGACCATTTGTTTTCCTGATCGCTCAACAAGCATGATTCCGAGCTCCTCCTCCATTTGCTTCAGCTGCTGACTCAAGGGCGGCTGGGCCATGTTCAGTCTTTTAGCTGCTCCTGTTATCTGACCTTCTTCTGCTATGGCGATAAAGTAACGCAGTTGCCGAATGTCCACACACAATGCCTTCTTTCCTTACGAGAATAGTTCCATATGAAAACGATATGAAAATTAGATTTTATGGATATTTTTCATATTGATGAAGCTATGATAGCATGTTTCCTGTGAATCTACACTTCATGGAAAAGACATAAAGGAAAGAAGGGGAATTTCGTGCGTACGTGGATGGAAAAGCTATTTCACTTGCGCGCTTACGACACGACGTTTCAAAGGGAACTCATCGCCGGATTTATTGGCTTTGTCACCATTGTCTACATTGTTGCCGTAAACGCTTCGATTTTAAATGATGCTGGAATACCGATGGAAGCAGGCATTCTAGCGACTGTATTGACGGCATTTATCGGGTCACTTCTCATGGCCTTTTGGGCAAATGCTCCTATTATTCTGGTTCCCGGCATGGGGATCAATGCTCTGTTTACGTTCACGTTATGCCAATCGATGGGCCTTACTTGGCAGGAAGCATTGGCTGCTGTTTTTGTTTCGGGTCTGATCTTTAGTGTGATTGCCTTTACCAAGGCCGCGAAGATATTGTCCAATGCGATTCCCTCTTCGCTAAAAGAAGCGATAACCGTAGGGATTGGATTGTTCTTGACCTTCATCGGTCTGCAAAAAGGCGGGCTGATCGTCATGAATCCGTCTACGTTTGTCGCGCTGGGTGACTTGTCCAGCCCGCATGTGATCGTCACGCTAATTACTTTGATTGTTACGTTGATTTTGTTTATTCGGAATGTGCCGGGCAACTTCTTGATCGGTATTGCGGTTGGTACAGGACTTGGCTTTTTGTTCGGGATTGTCGAGCCGGGAGGGGGAGGATCGTTTTCGTTCGCGGATTACGGAAGCGTATTTGCGGGTCTTTCCTTTTCAGCCATTTGGGCGTTGCCATTTTGGATCGCGACCTTCTCATTGGCAATGGTCATCGTCTTTGAAAATATTGGCTTGATTCATGGGCATACCTCGATGCTTGGACAGCCGCAGAAGTTCGGCCGTTCACTGCAAGCGAATGCGTTGTCGGCTGCCATCTCTGGTATTTTGGGAACCAGTCCGACAGTTTCGACGGTGGAGACCGCGGCAGGAATCGCAGCGGGAGGACGGACGGGACTGACCGCACTTGTAACAGGCACCTTGTTCCTGCTCTCGCTCGGTTTGCTTCCTGTCATCAAAATGATTCCGGATGGAGCCATTGCTCCGGTGCTCATCATCATTGGCGCACTGATGCTGCAAAATGTGCAGAATATCAATCTGAAGGACTTCTCGGAAGGCTTCCCTGCCTTTTTGATCATCGCGATTATCCCGCTGTCCTACAGCATAGTAGATGGAATTGCGTTTGGATTCGTGGCGTATCCGCTCATGAAGCTCGCATTGGGCAAACGTCGGGAAGTGCCTGCGCTGATGTACGTCATCGCGGGATTGTTCTTGCTGAATCTCATGCTCCCGATCTTCACATAAAAGAGTAGGTTTCCCTCGACTTAGGTCGGGGGTTTTTTTGTTCTGTTCTCTAGAAAGTGGCACAAGAATTGTGAAATAATGAATGGAAAGTCGAAGGACGGGAGGATTTTTCATGATCCATGAGATGACGTTTCAGTTGCGTACTTCTGATTTCACCAAAGGACAAGCCTGGTACCAGAGTTTTTTGCAAAGAGAGCCGGATTTTGTTCCGCATGAAGGATTTGCTGAATGGGAAGTCTTGCCTGGTTGCTGGCTGCAGCTGGCAGAGGGGACGCCTGCAGAAGGAAGCGGTCCCGTGCGTTTTGCCGTTGTCGATATAGAGATGGAAAGAGAAAGACTGGTCAACGAACTGCAAATCGAACCGTTTGAAATTTTCCAACGGGAAGAGGTTCCGGTCAAATGGGGGACGTTTGCCGATCCATGGGGGAATCGTCTTGGATTGTTCGAGTACCTGGATGCGGCTGAAAAAGAGGAGAAGCAAAAAAGACTTGCGAAGCTGGAAAAAGCCCCTTACCTATGAGAGAGGCAAAGGGACTTTTCGTGGAGAGATGCGGATTGATTATCGTTTGACCAGCGTAAACGCTTGTTTTACTTGATCCAGAGACATCATCAGAGGGATGAATTTCTTTCCTTCTTTGCTTGCAGGGTCAAATACTGTGTCTTGTGGCAAGCTTGCTACATATACCGTGTTGGTTGCTTGGTTACGTGCAATTTCGACGCCGACTGGCGGCTCGTCCGGGTTGTTCAGTTTTTTCCAGTCATTTTGGTCAAACGCGGTGATAACTACAACAGGTGTACGATCTTCCGGTTTCTCAGCATTGAAGATGAAGCGGGTTACACTCTTTGCTTCTGGCAGGAATTCGTCTGCATTTGGTCCAGTTTTTTCTTCGACAAGGATGTTGCCGTTCCAAGATTTTGGACCTTTAAAAGCAAAGGCTGCGTCTTGGCTTTTGAAAGTATCATGGTATACTTCGAGTGGTGTTACAGCTGGTTGGAAGTTGGCACTCATCAATTCCCATTTGGTTTGGTTCCATTTCCATTTGGATTTGAGGTAGCCGCGAACATCTGCATTGTAATCACCAGTTAGACGCTCTGTGCCTTCCAGGACGTAGAGGCCATTTTTGTTTAGATCGATTGGCTTCAGCTCTACGAAGTCCGCTCCGACTACACCCGCTTTGTTTTTATCCAAACCTGGCAGGCTGAGCTCTTTCGCTTTTCCATCTTTCATAGTGTAGATGTGATTGGTTGTGTAGCCGCCGCTTCCGCCAGTGCTTGCAGTAACCATGATCTCGCCTTTTTTATCGTAAGTGAAATCTTGAACGGAGAGCTTCGGCTCGTAGCCGCTGTCCTTCACGTCGATGTGAAAAGATTTCTTCGTTTTGCCATCTGTTACTTTGATAGTGAGGTCTTTCACGTATGGGCTGTTTTTCTCTTTTTTTCCGTACAGAACGATTGTATCTGCGGTCTTGTCACCCGTTACGTCTGTTGTTTTTTTCGTAATCTCTTGCAAGCCTTTTGTTGTAGCAGTTGTGTTGCTTGCATCTGCTGTAATGGCATATCCTCCAGTGAAAAGTACGGAAGTAAGTACTGTTCCTGTTACGAGTTTGTTCAAGTGTTTCATGTGATGAATCTCCTCCCCAGTCTTGCTGACTGTTCATGATGAAATGTAGCGTGCTGTATGTTGTGCTTGTCCTTGCTACACGTTCATTATGTACGATAGGGTGGATGTATTGGTTACAGACTATCGACATAAATCCTACAAACCAGTAACAGGTAAATATTAGGGTGCCAGGAGGTTGCTCGCTTCTTTTAACAGTGCCTCGCTGCTTTGCTCCAACAGCATGGGATAGAGTCGTGTTTTGTCTGGAGCTAACGCGAGGAGCTGATCATATACCGCAGCAGAGGCATAGAGCAGGTCAGAAGCGTGGATAATCTGCTGCAAGGAGTGTTCATCAACGAATCCTGCGGTCATGTGTTGAATCTGTTCGATACCAGCTTCTAGTACACGTCCCGCCATCCATTCCCCGCCTTTTTTTCCGAGACAAACAAACCCAACTGAACGGCCTGCTTCCAAGCGAGCGATCTCCAGAAGCGTGCTCGTCTGGGCATTTGCTCCAATGATGAGGACAGATTTGTGATAACGAGCAGCTAATTCTTTTACTTCGTCTGCATGGTTGACGGTGGTGACAATTTGGTCGGCATCTTGTAAGGCAGAGTGGACATCTGAATGGTTTTCAAGATAGGCAACCTGAATGGGCTGACCGATAATCTCTTCTATTTTCCTACGATAAAAAGGATGATCATGCTCGTGACATTCCACCAAGAGCCATCGGGCTTCTTTTTGGGACTGGGAAAGAAACAAATGTCCGTAAGCAATGGAAGCAAGCATAAGCTCATCCAGCGAAAACGGAAGCTGCTGTGCTTCAGTCATGATTGTTTTGGCATGATCATAAAGCGATTGCTGACGCATGCGAAAGGCAGTAATTGCAGATTTGTCGGCGATAGAGGTACCGCGCCCCTTTTGCATATGGACGAGTCCTTCATCCCGTAGCTGCGTGTATACGGCATTGATGGTGTTGCGGTTGACCTGCAGCTGATCGGCTAACTGGGCAGCAGGTGGCAGCATTTCGCCCGGTTGAAGGTGGCCTACGCCAATAAGAAGCTTCAATTGTTCTTTGATTTGGACATGAATTGGGATTGGAAAATCCGCATTTAGCCGCACAAGTGACTGAGTCATGGATATTCGCCTCACAGTTGGGTGTTTGTTTTTTTATTTTACTAAATATCTAGGTAACTAGCTATTGTTTATGCTTTTGTAAGATAGCTTACAGAACAAGGAAGGGTCACTTGCTACGATGTGAGTAGGAGGTGGTTTTGATGAGAGATGGATGGAGCATAAAGGAATTTGTAGCCAAAATGAAGGGGAGAAGCAGAACACCTCTGAAAATATCTGGATCGGTTGCTTTGATCGGTGGCCTTGGCGGATTAGTGACGATAGGGGTGCTCGGCATGCTGACGGAATTCACCACCGCTGTCTGGTTGATGGCTTCATTTGGAGCAAGCTGTGTGCTTGCTTTTGTGGCCTGGGATTCGCCGTTATCTCAGCCGCGCAATATCATCGGGGGGCATTTTTTCACCAGCTTGGTCGGCGTGCTGCTCTATCAAATAGGCGGATCGCAGCTGTGGGTGGTAGCAGTTAGTGTCGGTCTTGCGATTGTCGCCATGCATGTGACGAAGACGACGCATCCTCCTGCGGGTGCTAATCCAATTGTCATTGTCATGGACGGCAAGGGATGGGAGTTTTTATTGTCTCCGGTACTCATAGGGGCAGTAGTGGTGGTGCTGATTGCTTTGTTCGTCAATAACATGCATAAGAAACGTGCTTATCCTGTGTTTTGGGTATAGCAGTATCTAGGTAAAGTATGGCTGCCTTCTATGAGGTGGTCATTTTTTCATTTTGGAGGAAGAGTGTCGAGTAATTGACAAACGAATTAAAATACATAAAAGTATAGGTAACTAGGTATTTAAAGTGGCGAGGGATGTATGATGAATGAGCAAATTGTTCTAGCCAAGAAAACGGTGTTTCAGACACCGACCGACACGCGAATGGGCATTTTCTTCATTCAAAAGGGACTCCTGCGTCTCTCTCGGCTGAACGAGGATGGAAAGTCCTTTACCGTGGGATTGCTGGGACCTGGAGCTGTTTTTGGCGAAATGGGGGAAATAGCGCTAGGGTCACGCGCTGTCTACATTGAAGCGATGCAAAAAACGACCCTTACTCATTGGAGTGCGACTCGGATGGAAGAAATGCTGCAAGCATGTCCACCAAGCTTGAAAGAAATGATGTTCCAGTTGTCAAAAAGATTGGGTGAACAAGAGGAGCGGATGGAAAAGCTGGCCTTGGAATCGGTTAGGGATCGTGTGTTGCATCTGTTGGTTCAGTTATGTCAGCGATTTGGCAAAGCAGAAGAGCCGTTTTGGAAATTGACCGTCTCTCTCTCCCATCAGGAGATTGCCAACATGGTGGGGGCGACCAGAGAAACAGTTTCATTAGCATTAGCCGGTTTGGTCGATGAGGGAATGGTGTTGGTATCCCGCATGTCGATTGCTGTGCATGCATCGAGAATGGTTGATAAAATAAGAGAATGCAAGTAAAATGATTGAATGCTCAAAACGGGCCGCGGTTCGTAAACTCCCGCGTTATCAAAACTAGGAGGAAATTATATGTTTAATTTTTGGATCGGAGTGCTTTTTGCTCTGGTGAACTTCGGGCTGTTCCTGCTCTGCTACCGATTTTTCGGCAGAATGGGACTGTACGCGTGGATCGGGATGGCAACCGTGCTGGCCAACATTCAGGTGGTCAAAACAATCGAGATGTTTGGCTTGGTCATGACGCTCGGCAATACGATTTATGCTTCTATTTATTTGATAAGCGATCTATTGAACGAGAAGTATGGGGAAAGAGAAGCGAAAAAAGCTGTATGGTTCGGCTTCTTTACCTTAATTGCGGCAACGATCATCATGCAGCTCGTGCTGGTGTTTGAACCACAGGAAACAGATATCGCCCAAGGCTCCTTGCAGACGATTTTTGGCTTGATGCCAAGAGTGGCATTAGGTAGCTTGTGTGCGTATTTTGTCAGCCAATTTGTCGACGTGAAAATCTATTCGTGGTTGAAGAAAAAATGTCCGGGCCCAAATCAGCTCTGGATTCGCAATAATGGAAGCACCCTCTTCAGTCAGTTGCTCGACTCGGTTACCTTTTGCACGATTGCCTTTTTGGGAGAATTCCCGATGGACGTATGGTGGCAAATCCTGTTGACTACCTACCTGATCAAGTTTGTCGTATCGGCAGCCTCGACGCCGGTTCTATATATCGCACGCAGTATGAAAGTTGACGAAAGCTAATTGACAAAAACACTGAAAAACCGCCAAGGACGATGGAGCTTGGCGGTTTTTGTTTTTCCATGTTTAGAAGGATTATACAAACTTTACATCAAATTTACATAATGTTCAGGTTATACATTTACCATCTTATAGTAGTTACTTCCGACATGATGTGAGGAGGAATGATGCAAGAATGTTGAAAAAAAGAGGGAGTGCTTCCAGATGGCCGAAGCTGGCGCTAGTAGCCGCGGTCATGATGGGAACTGTTTTACCGACCGGGTGGATGCCACAGGCAAAAGCCGCGCGAGCTGATCATGTGGTGATCAGTGAGGTGTATGGGGGTGGGGGGAACTCTGGTGCCCTGTACAAGAATGACTTCATTGAACTGTATAACCCGACAGACACGGCTGTTTCGGTTGGAGGCTGGTCTGTTCAGTATGCTTCTGCTTCAGGAACGTCTTGGCAAAAGGCAGGGCTGACAGGAAGCATAGCCCCGCACGGCTTCTATTTGGTTCAGCTAGCAACATCGGGTGCAGCAGGGGGGGAACTGCCAACTCCTGACGATAGCGGGACTCTGAACTTGTCAGGGTCGAATGGAAAGGTTGCGCTGGTTAACGATGGTGTCCCGTTAACTGGGGCGGATGTCACTTCCCAGGCAAGTGTCGTGGATATGGTCGGCTTTGGTACTGCCAATTCATCCGAGGGCAACTCACCAGCACCAACTCCCTCCAATACGACCAGCGCCCAACGCATTAGCGACGCCAGCGGCATTGTGCCGAACGGAGGAAATGGCTGGGATACCAATAACAACCGCAACGATTTTATCACAGGGGCACCTACTCCAAAAAACACGCAAAGCCCAGTAGAACCGCCGCTACCAACAGACGTGACCGAAAAGCTGAACGCTACAGAACTTATTTTTGATTATACGGATCCTATCCAAGCAACAATTCGCGGCTATGTCGGTCAAGGGCGGACTATTAAGGTTTATGCGAGTCAGCCAACAGGAACAGGTAGCGACACTCCTTTGGCCCAGCAAGATTCGGATGCTTCCGGATTCATCGAGCTGACTTTTGCGAATCCCGATCCAAATGCGCAGGGAGTCTATCTCACGGCAACGGAAGGAAGCAAGAAGGAGAGCGCGAGCATCGAGCTGAGGCCAGCGGTAGCCAGTTCAGCTTTGATCCAGGATAAAGTCAGCCTGCAAGTATTGAACGGTGTGGGCGAACTGCGAGGAGAAGCAGGAGCGGCAGCGGGGAATGCGATACTGCGCGCATACGATCCGCAAAAACAACCGCTGATGCTAAGTAACAAAGAAACAGGAACAGCACAGGCAAACGGGTCATTTTCTTTTACGATTCCAAACATCGATCAGCTGGATTATATTCTCGTAACGCAGCAAACAGCTGGGGAATATGGCAAGTCGTTTGAGAGCCCGGAAGTTAGCGTTACCAAGTCAGCAGTGGGTTCGACTACGATTGCTGAGGCAAGAAACACCCCGGTAGGAACGAACGTGGTTGTCGTCGGAACGGTGACGGCGATGTTTGAAGCGGGCGGACAAAACAACGTGTATTTCCAAGACGAAACGGCGGGGCTCGTACTTCGTGCACCAGGGCTTACTGGCAAAATTGAGGTGGGAGACAAGATCCGGGCGGCCGGAAAAATGAGCGATTATTATGGACTTGCTCAACTCGAAGCGCTCACCGATAACGTGGAAATCGTGCAAAAGCAAGCAGGTGTGCCTAACCCGCAAGTGGTGACTTCCACTGATTTTGCAGCTGCTACAGGAGAGGCTTTGGAAGGCAAGCTGGTGACGGTGAAGGTGGTTACCGTCAAATCGGTATCAAGCGGCAACTACACACTGGAGGATCAGCACGGTTCGTTTGTGTCTCGTCCTGCCGCCACTCTGCCGCTCCCAGTGAACAAGAGCTATGCAGCTATTACGGGCGTAGTGAACTACGACCGCAATGTATACAAGCTGGTGCCGCGCACTGTTGCTGATCTCGTAGAGGACGAGAATAAAGTCCCCATGGTCACAGCGAGTCCCGCAGGTCCTATGGTGACACAAGGAACAAAAGTAACGCTCTCAACGACGATGGCAGATACGGTGATTTACTACACGACGGATGGTTCAACGCCGACTAGAGGAAGCATCAAGTATACGGGACCAATCCAGATTGACACGGATACGACCCTTTTAGCCATAGCGGTTAAGGAAGGCTATACAGACAGCAATATAGCTACGTTCCGCTACGTGATTCAAAAGGAAAATATTCGTATCCATGACATTCAAGGAACCTCGCACCGTTCACCGATGGCGGATGGAACGGTGACCAATGTTCCGGGAATCGTAACGGCTATCGTCAGAAACGGAAGCAATGTACAAGGCTTTTATATGCAAGATCCGATTCCAGACGCAGATCCATTTACCTCCGAAGGTATATACGTATACGAGCCAAACGCAACGGTCAAACCGGGAGATGAAGTAACCGTTAGCGGCACCGTCAAGGAATACGTACCTTCGAACAGGGCGGGAACAGACCTCACCCAGACGCAAATTGATGTGACCTCGTACGCAGTTGTCAAGCCAGGCCAGACACTCCCAGAACCACTCATCCTGGGCAAAGACAGCTACGAATATCCGAAAGGAATTATCGACAACGACAGTCTGGGCAAATTCGATCCAGACCAAGACGGCATCGACTTCTGGGAAAGTCTCGAAGGTATGCTGGTGCAAATCGAAAATCCAATCGTGGTTGGCGAAACCAAGACGTTTACCAATCCACGCGCAACGGAATTTGTCGTTATCGATGATCAAGCCCATCCGAGTCAGCCTCGTACACCCGCTGGCGGAGTGGTGCTCGAAGCCAATGATTTTCACCCTGAACGCATCACGGTATCGGACAAACTCGAATCGATTACCGGAGAAGTAAAAGTCGGCGACAAATTTGACGGACCGCTGGTAGGCATCATTGACTACAGCTTCGCGAACTACAAGCTGTTCCATACACGATCATTTACGGTACAGCCAAGCCATTATGAGCCGCCAGTGACAAGTATTTCGCCAAAAGAAGATAAGCTGACAATCGCTTCGTACAACATCGAGAATTTCTCGGCAAAAACCGATTCTGCCAAAATCAATCGCATCGCCGAGACGATTGTGGACAACATGAAGGCGCCGGATATTATCGGTGTGGTGGAAATGCAGGACGATAATGGCCCAACGGACAATGGGCAAACAGATGCTACACAGTCTGCGAACGAATTGATCAAAGCAATTGAAAACAAAAACGGCCCGACTTACCGATACACTGATATCGCGCCACAGAACAATCAGGATGGCGGACAGCCAGGAGGAAACATCCGTGTTGGCTTCTTCTACAACCCAGAACGAGTACAGCTGGCAGCAGGAACGCCAGGAGGTGCGACGGATGCGGTGCAAATCGAGACAAGAGATGGTGTAGCGCATTTAACACACAATCCAGGACGGGTAGATCCGACCAACGAGGCGTTTGCTTCGAGCCGTAAGCCACTGGCAGCGGAATTCATTTTCCAGGGCGAGCCTGTCATTGTCATCGCCAACCATTTCAATTCCAAGGGTGGAGACCAAGCGCTGTTTGGAAAAGATCAGCCACCACAGCTGGTGAGCGAGGTCCAACGGATGAAAATTGCTCGTGTATTGAATAAATTTGTAAAAGACATCCATACAGCGGAAGCAAAAGCAAATGTTGTCGTGCTGGGTGATCTCAACGATTTCCCGTTTTCGAATCCAGTGCAGGAATTGGCAGATGGCGTTTTGACCAATATGGTGGAGAAACTGCCGAAGGGTGAGCAGTATACGTACGTGTATCAAGGGAACTCCCAAGTCTTGGATCAAATTTTGGTCAGCAACCATTTGGAGGATGACACGAAGGTTGATATCGTTCACATCAACGCTGGCTTGACTGAGAGCGAGGGACGAGTGAGTGATCATAATCCTGTCCTTGTCCAGCTGGACTTGAAGGATCGCGGCACGCCGGAAAAAACAGCACAAGAAGTGGCGGAAAGCATCAGGCAGCTCACACAGCCAGCAGCGGGTGAGACGCGCTTGAAGCTGCCAGAAGTACCTACAGGCTTTACCATCGCGATCAAGTCGTCTAGTGATCCAGCAGTCATTGCGCTGGACGGCAAAATTACGCCGCCGTATCGCCAGACGAATGTAGATCTGGTTTTGGAGGTCACACGAGCATCCGATCAAACGACAGCAGTGACCCAAGCACTGACTGTGCAGGTTCCAGCTAAGCCGGAGTCACCGCCGCCAGTTACACCGCCGGACAGAACACCGACACCGGACTCGCAGCGAGAGTTGAACAAGCAAGCAGCTCAGGTCATCTCCGCAAGCAACGACGAGAACGCCATTTTGGGACAAGTGGATCAAGTACTCAGCCATCTGGAAAAACTTCTGGATGCCGAGAGATGGACGCCGACTGAGAAATGGGAGGCTGTCACCGATACGATCAAGACTGTACTTGAAGCAGTAGCTGAGCAGGCAGACCGAGGAGCCATCAGTGAAGAGACACTCCAGGATGTGACGAAGAGCTTTTTGGACAAAGCATTTGACCCGCTTGCAGAAGAGGGCATCGAGGATGAAGAGATTGCCCGCCTGGCACTTGCCTCCTTGACGAGCTTGGCGAAAACAGCACTGGAGCCGCTCGATGAAAAGGATATTTCCAAAGAGGTAGCCAAGCATGTCCGTACACTGGCAGAAGAGCTTTTGAAAAAGCTTGGCACTGTCGTCATAGAAGATGGGGATGAAATCAAAGCAGATGACGAACAAGTAGATGAGCTTCTGGACATCCTCGGGGAATTCATGAAAGCAATCGAGTCCGTGAAAGAAAAGATCGGCTTTGCTCCTGTGCTGTTCGTTCAGGTGAAAGAAGGCGATGAGGATGCGAGCGACACGCGTTCTCGCAAGGGAGAATCTGCTGATCCGACGGTGACTCTGGAGCAGAAGCTCGTTGGACAATTAAAGGAAAAAGAGGTAGGCATTCGCGTAACCTTGGACAGCGAAGCATGGGTAGAGGTGCCTAGCGCATATTTTTCCGCTCAGCGTGCAAGAGAATTTGCCCTCGCTCTGACGGAAGCAAATGGGAACGGGTGGAAAGGTGTGCCGAACCCTGGCGAAGCGTATCAATTGCAAGTGTGGAGCAACGGTAAAAAGGTGACAAATCTCGGCAAAACAGGCTTTACACTTGGTCTGCCTGTCGCCGATGACGCAAGCGAAAAGCTCCAGGCGTATTCGTACCGGAGCAATATGTGGAGAGCCGCTACTGGACTCAAGGGAAAAGCGATCCAGGTGACGAAGGAAGACGATCTGGGTAGCTTTACAGTTACGACGGCGGCCACTTATGTCGTCGGTGAGACTGCCTTGAAAGGGATCGAGATCGAGCCGAAATCTCTAAAACTAGCCCAAGGAGAAGAAGCACAGCTCAAGGTGAAGGCGATTCTCGGTAATGACGCAGAAGAAGACGTTACTGAAGCGGAGGGTATCGAGTTCACATCCAGCAAGCCCGATCAGGTAGAGGTGGATGAGACGGGGCGTATTCTTGTCCTGGATGATGCCGAACCAAGAACACGAGTGACCATCACGATCAGCTACGCTGGCAAGACTGCCAAGGTAATTGTCACGGTTAAGAGCAATTAATGTAATGTAAAGAAAACGGGTTGGGAGATAGCTTCCCAGCCCGTTTTTTGTTGTGAAAATGGATTAGATACGTGCCATCCCCATCGCTTTTTCAACTTTGTACAGCATCTCGTTCGCGACTTTATTCGCTTTTTCTGCCCCGGCAGTCAGGATATCATCCAGCTCAGAGGAGTGGAACAGCTGCTCAAAGCGTTCTTGAATCGGACGGAGAGTTTCGACGACAACTTCTGCCAGCTCGGTTTTGAATGCGCCGTAGCCTTTGCCCTCGTACATCGCTTCAATCTCATCCAGCGTTTTTCCAGAGCAGAGGGAATAGATGGTCATGAGGTTAGAGACAGCAGGCTTTTCTGCTTTGTCATAACGCACAACGCTGTCGGAATCCGTTTGCGCGCGCTTGATTTTTTTCGTGATGGTGTCTGCATCATCCAGCATGGAGATGAAGGCGCCTTGGTTTGGATCGGATTTGCTCATTTTCTTGGTACCTTCAGCAAGGGACATGATGCGTGCGCCAGTCTCCGGCAGGCGAACCTCTGGAATGGTGAAAATGTCGCCATAACGGTTGTTAAAACGAGCGGCTAAATCACGAGTCAGCTCCAGATGCTGCTTCTGATCCTCGCCAACAGGAACGAAATCAGTGCCGTACAGCAAAATATCAGCCGCCATCAATGGAGGATAAGCCAGCAGACCGCCTGGAATGGATTCGCCGCGTCCATCGGATTTGTCCTTGAATTGAGTCATGCGCTCCAATTCACCCAAGTAAGAGGTACACAGCATGATCCAGCCGAGCTTGGCATGGGCCGGTACTTCCGATTGGACGAACAGCGTCATTTTATTCGGATCGAGGCCGACGGACAAATAGAGAGCCGCGAGACGACGGATGTTCTCGCGCAGGACAGCAGGCTCCTGTGGAACGGTGATCGCATGCTGATCTACGATGCAGTAAAAGCAGTTGAACTGATCTTGAAGCGGAACGAAGTGCTTCATCGCGCCCAAGTAGTTGCCGAGTGTCATAATGCCGCTCGGTTGAATGCCGGAAAAGATGGTTTTCATGGGAAAGCTGCTCCTTTCAATGTTAGATGCGAGTTTAAAAAGTTTAGTTCAAAAAGTCGACTTTTCAAATCCGCTTTAAAATACAAAAAGGTCCATCCGCCCTGGACAGGGACGAATGAACCGTGGTGCCACCCTTGTTATTTCACGCAAGGAATCATCCATACGCAAAATCTCTTTGATCCGTACCGTTTCTGTGCAAGACAGCTTGATACGGTGTCCATTGTAACGTACGGACGTAACGCCAAAGCCTACTGCCGCCATGTGAGCGGGTTCGGTTTGGAGCTCGGAAGCCCATTCATCATTTCCTTAACACTGATTCGCACCAACCATCAGCTCTCTGAAGTCTCGCAAAATGACTACTCTTCTTCCTCATTGCCATCAAATGATACCCTTTGAGCAAACATTTTACATAGAGTGGAATAAAAAAGCAAGTGGGTCTTGACAAGGAAATCCAAAAGCTGTAAAAATAACTCAAGAGTTATATAACTGGAGAGTTACTTTTGAGGTGAGTAAATGAACAATGACAAATTGTCAAAAGGAGAGTTGAGTCGCAGTCGGTTACTTGCGGCGGCAGCTTCTGAGTTCGCGGCAAAAGGCTTTCATCGTACACGGGTGAGTGACATCGTAAAAGCAGCAGGCCTGACCCAGGCGTCGTTTTACCAGTATTTCGACAGCAAGGAAGGGCTGTATCAGCAGTTGACGGACAAGTTCATCACCAAGCTGTGGGAATTGGCGGACAGCGGTCAAAAGGTAACCGCCTTGACGAAGGCAGATGTCTTCCATCAGGTACGGGAAAACTTGCTCGCCTTGTTCCGATTTTTTCAGGAGCAGCCTGACCTGACCCGGATCGTGCTGTATCAGGCAGAAGAGGGCGAAGAGCTGCATCGTAAGCTGGCTGCGATTGTTGCTGTCAACTTGCGACAAAATCAGACTGCTGGGCATGTTCGTGTCGAGTTGTCTGTGGAGGTGGCAGCTGAGGCAATGATCGCAGTCGTAGACCGTATGACGACGCGGTATTTGCTGACGGGCGAGAAAACAGCGGAGCAGCTTGCAGATGACGCGGTATCTTTTTTGGCATACGGAATTTTGCAGGCAAACGAATAGGAAGTGGGTGCTTGTATGCTGGAGCTGTCCCATCTGATTTGGCTGTTTTTAGTCGTTTTCATGTTTCATGATTTCGAGGAGATCGTGATGGTAGAAGGTTGGGTACGAGCCAAGAAAGACATTATTAGACGGACTGTGCCAGAACGGCTTATGAAGCTGCTGGAGCCGTCTCTTTCGATGAATACGGCGCAATTTGCCGTCGCAGTCTCCTGTATTTTCGCGGTTTTATCGGCAGCGGTCGTCATGACTGTCACGACGCTTTCGGCTGGAACGTACCTTCCGTTTTTCCTGGTTTGTCTGCACGCAATGTTTCTCCATGTGTTCATGCATGTCGGTCATACCGTTGTCCTTCGCATGTACACACCTGGTGTGGTGACGGCTGTGGCATTTGTTTTGCCGTATAGTTTATATACGTATGATCGATTGCTTGAGGCTGGGCTTGTGACGTGGCCGTTGATCTGGAGCACATTGCCGTACAGCTTGTTGATCATACCTGTTTTGTACGTGGCACACCGGATTGGGGAGGCTGCAGGTAAAGTGATCCCCCGATGAGAAAAAGAAAGGGAATATGTTATCCTAGTAGGAAAGATTGGTGTGAAAGAGGGAATTTTGTTGAAGCTGCGACTAGGCGTAATAGGCGCGGATGATTCACTTGCCATCATCGAATCAGTCATGCGAGAGTTTCCCGAAATTGAATACTTGCCGATTGTCTATTGGAAAGAAGAAGAAATTCTTGATCTGATCTTGCCGCATGTGGATGAGGTGGATATGTGGCTTTTCTCCGGACAGGTCCCTTATGCCATGGTGAGCGAGTCAGGCAAGGTTCAAGTGCCGATGGCTTATGTGCCTCATCTCGGCGCGAGCTTGTACAGAACCTTGCTTCATCTGTCCCATCAATTGGGAGTCCGGGTGGAGGAAGTGAGCTTTGATACATTTTCACCAGAAGAACTAGGGCATTTTCTGGACGAAGCGGGCATTGCTGGTGGCTACAAATGGCTCAAGCATTACGAGGGAGCGATCTCAGCCGATGAACTGGCGGATTATCACGAACAGCTTTGGAAGGCAGGCAAGACAAAGGTGGCTGTCACCTGCTTGCGGACAGCAGATGTAGAGCTGGTGCGACGAGGTGTCCCTGTACATCGGGTCGTGCCGACACGTGCAGGCGTGATTTCGGTCATTCACATGCTTTTGCGAACACACGAAATGCTTCACTTCAAAGATACCCAAATTGCGGTGCAGATGATGGAGATCGATCCATTTCGCGAGCTTGCCGGTGGCAATTTTTCTACAGATGAATGGCAAAATGCCGAGATTAAGACGATGGAAAAGCTGTTGCGTTACGCGAAGCATTTGCAAGGCTCATTGAAGACAGCGGGTCCCGGACGCTACGTCATTTTTACAACGCGGGGGAATTTGCAGGAAGTGACCCGTGACTATGCGACCATGCCGGATTTGGAAGAGCTGTTTGGCATTCGCGCTGATCAGGTGACATGCGGAATTGGGATCGGCAAGACTGCTTATGAAGCAGAAATCCACGGTGGCGCGGCTTTGCTGCACGCCAAAGAGCGGGGGACAGGCAACTGGATGGTCTTCTTTGATGACAAAAGCGTCGTAGGGCCGCTTGGTCGTGCTGAACAGATCACCTATCGGTACGACTCAGAAAAGCTGCAAGAGCTCAGCCAGCTTACCTCTCTCAGTGTCATGACGCTCGCCAAGCTATACTCCATACTCAAAAAGCGAGGTTCTCAGGAAATTCATGCGACAGAATTAGCCTCGTATTTACAAATTTTGCCACGGAGCGCCAGACGAATCCTGATTGAACTGGAGTCTAAGGGACTAGCGCAGGTGATCAGAGAAGAAAATCCGCACCCGCGGGGCAGACCGCGAAAGGTGTATCGGATTGAATGGCAATCACAATTGTAATAAATTTACCAATTAATCATTTCTTTCAGGAAATGATTTTTTTGTCGTTAAAAAATTGTTCTCAAATTCACATTTATGACAAATAATAAGAGATGTAAACAACTATGAATTTACATAAAAAACAGTAATTACCAAGGAGGAGTTAACAAGTATGAAGAAATCGGTTTTTGCAGTAACACTCAGCTTCGCATTAGGTACCACTACATTCCTGCCGCTAGCTGCGCAGGCAGAATCCGAAAGCATCATCTATAGCGCTGAGTGGGATACCCCCGAATTTATCGGAGAAGAGTTCGAAGCAGAAGATCTGGATGGCGAAGACAAAGTTTGGGGATTCCTGGAGCAACATCAAGAGTCCTTCCGCATTGATGGAGATGTGAAAGATCACTTTAAAGTGTTAGATGAAGTGACAGACAAAGAGACAGACATGACTCACTATCGCGTACAAGAAATGTACGAGGGCATCCCGGTCTATGGTTATCAGCAGACGATTCACGTAAACGAGGATGGAAATGTAACGGCATTCCTCGGGAACTACGCGCCTGACCTGTCAAACAATGATAAGCTGACGAAAAAACCAAAACTCAAGGCAGATAAAGCGGTTAAAGAGGCTATCAAGGATTTGGAGGATGAAATTGACGAAAAAGTGGAGAAGTTCGAGGTGAAACCAGAAGGGAACCTCTACATCTACATCCACGAAGATGAATCCTATTTGGCTTACGAAGTGGAGCTGAATTTCCTCGATCCGCTGCCAGGCCGTTGGAAGTATTTCATCGATGCAAACACTGGTGACGTGATTAACAAATACAATATGCTCCATGAGATTACAGGGACGGGCACAGGGGTACTAGGTGATTCCAAATCGTTCGAAGTAACGAAAGTAAGCAATACCAACTATACAGCGAAAGATACGACTCGCGGCAAGGGAATTGAGACGTACACTGCACGGAACAGATACACCCTCCCAGGCACTCTTGGCTCTGATACCGATAACAAGTGGACAGATGGAGCACTTGTTGACGCGCATGCCTATGCACAGGCAACCTACGATTACTACAAAAACGCTCATAACCGCAACAGCTATGATAACAATGGTGCGAAATTGATCTCCACTGTCCATTACGGTACCAACTACAACAACGCATTCTGGAACGGCGTGCAAATGGTTTACGGGGATGGAGATGGAAGCGTGTTCCGCCCATTGTCCGCTGGCTTGGATGTTGTCGCACATGAATTAACACATGCCGTTACAGAAAAAACAGCGAATCTGATCTATCAAAACGAGTCGGGTGCGTTAAATGAATCCATCTCTGACATCTTCGGAGCAATGATTGACAACGATGATTGGCTCATGGGTGAAGATGTATACACGCCAGGAACGCCTGGAGATGCACTGCGCTCTCTCAAAGATCCAACCATTGCTGGCGATCCTGATCACTACAGCGATCGATACACAGGTCCAAATGACAACGGAGGCGTACACACGAACAGCGGTATCAACAACAAAGCGGCATACCTCCTCGCAGAGGGTGGCTCACACCATGGTGTAACGGTTACAGGCATTGGTCGCAATGACACAGCAAAAATCTACTACTACGCTCTAACAAACTACCTCAATCCAAACTCTAATTTCTCCGCTATGCGACAAGCAGCTATTCAATCCGCAACAGTTCTTTTCGGTGCTAATTCCCAACAAGTAGAATCTGTAAAAGATGCGTATGATGCAGTTGGTGTGCAATAATCACTAAAGTATTTTGCGACACGAAATATTTGTCATACTATTAAAAATTGTCTTGCTCCTATTGTGGGGCAAGGCAATTTTTTGTATGTTATTGGTAATTTACCTTGTGTGTATATGGAGTTAGAAAGGAGTATCTCATGGATCATTTAAAAAACATAGTGAGACACCATTATGATATAGACGCTGTTGATGTTACCCCTCAGCAAGGGGGATGGGCGGCGCTAGCTTATAAAGTCATTAGCCACCAGCACTCCTATTTCTTGAAGGTCTATGAAAAAAGCAGAGCATCTACGCCCAAGTGGACAGCGCTAATTGATAAATATGTCCCCATTATCCAGTGGCTATCACGCCAGACCAAACTACATGGCAAACTTCCAGTTCCGCTGCTGACTAGAAACGCAGCATATAAACACGAAGACGACATGGGCATCTATCAACTGTTTTTATATATTGAGGGGAAAACCATTGGGAGTCAAGCATTGAGCTCGATGCAAGTTCGCCAGCTGGCAGAAATCATAGCGGAGTTACATTTGTACGGGGAAGAAATCCCGGTCAGTACGGCTGCAATCAAGGAAGACTTCCGCATCCCATTTGCCGAGCAGTTTCGAGAAATGCTGAACGAAGATATCCATCGTCTGCCTGATGATGTGGATGAAATCGTCAAACCTTTTGTAAACGTACTAACTGGCCGCATGAATAAGTTGGAGATGATTGCAGAGGAATTACGAGGCAGTGAGGTGAAAATGAAGCTTTGCCACACGGACATTCACAACTGGAACCTGATGCAATCTGGCCAGCAGCTCATTCTCATAGACTGGGAAGGATTGAAGCTAGCCCCGGTAGAAGCCGATCTGATGTTTTTGGTAGATCAGCCTTTTTTTGAGGAGTTTATGGCTACCTATCGGAAGACACATACAAATTATGTGATCAATCGACAAACGTTGGAATTCTATCAAATCCGGCGTAGGTTGGAAGATATATGTGAACTGCTAGAGCAGATCTTGTTTGATGAGCAAGAAGAACAGGATCGAGTAGAGACGATTGGGCATTTGAAAGGGGAATTGAGTAAGGTTGATAGGGGGGAGGCTTAACATGATAGACGTTCCTTACCTGAAGGAGTTATTCCTAAACAGAAGGGAGGATCTTCAGCTCAGATTGGGTGATATTGGTGATTTGCTCGAGTATGGAAACCCTAATCGGAATGACGTTATAGCCTTTACAGAATATGCCTTAGAAATTGCGATTGCTGAAGAGGACTTCGGTGTAAAGGAAAGTTTGTTTTATCTACTCATGAATGCAGTAACATTTCAAGGAGTCGCAAGAAATGTAGAATGGGAGCCATTAGCAGATGTTCTGCCAACACTAGACGAGGCTATCCTTGATTATGCATTAACCATTCTTGGTTGTTCAAAAAACCGAAAATTTATAAAAGTAATTGAGCCGTACTTACATTCCCCTACTGAAAGTATTAGGCAAGTTGCCGCAGAAGCTTTGGAGGAAATCAATTATAACGTAGAAGAATGTTGAGGTTTATGGCGTTTCAGACACTTTCGAGAATCTTTAGGAATATAGGCAGTTTTTCATTCTACGGGACTTTTAGGGGGCCTCGGCTGCCTCCTTTTCAAAATAGACAGACTATTATACAATTAAGGACATAACCGTTAATCAACCGTTATTGGCTCTACATAGAAGGGGGAGTGGCGCGTCATGATCAATTCGGATCGATTGTGGGATCGATTGGGACAGCTTGGCAACATTGGGAAGCAAGAGTCGGGCGGCATCACGCGGCTGTCTTTTACGCCTGAAGAACGGGCAGCAAAAGATCTCGTCACAGGCTTTATGAAGGAAGCAGGTCTCACCGTTCGCGAAGATGAGGTTGGGAACTTGATTGGCCGAAAAGAAGGGAAAAATCCGACCGCTCCTGTCGTTTTGGTTGGCTCGCATATCGACTCCGTGCCAAATGGCGGCGATTATGACGGCCCGCTTGGCGTGCTGGCTGGCGTAGAAGCTTTACAGACAATGCAGGAACAGGGAATCGAAACAGAACATCCGATCGAGGTCATCGCGTTCACGGATGAGGAGGGAACGCGTTTTGGTTACGGGATGATCGGCAGTCGCGGTATCGCGGGTCTGATCAAGCGTGACGAGCTGGAACAAGCAGACCAAAACGGAATCACGATTGCTGAAGCTATGCGGCAAACAGGGCTTGATCCGGACCGCACCAGTCTCGCCGCGAGAACTCCTGGAAGTGTGAAAGCGTATGTGGAGCTACACATCGAGCAAGGCAAGGTACTGGAGAGCCGCGGGCTATCTGTCGGAATCGTGACAGGAGTGGCGGGCCCGCTCTGGTTGAATTTCGTGCTAGAGGGAGAAGCCGGCCATGCCGGGGCAACACCGATGAATTTGCGCCGTGATCCGATGGCAGCAGCCGCTCAAGTGATGCTTGCCATTGAGGAAGAAGCAGGACGGACGGGAACCAGTGTAGGGACAGTTGGACGGCTGCAAGCATTCCCGGGCGGAGTGAATGTCATTCCAGGGCGAGTCGAGTTTTCGCTTGATTTGCGCGATGTGGACGAAGCGATCCGCGATGAAGTGGAACAGCGCATTTACGAACGGGCAAAAGCGATTTGTGCTGAGCGCAATGTGACGTTGAAAGTAGAGCTGCTGCAACGCATAGCTCCTGCTGTATGCTCGGACGATATCCAGCATGCTGTAGCCGAAGCTTGTGAGGCAGAAGGCTTGGAAGCATTTAGACTGCCGAGTGGCGCAGGGCATGATTGCATGCAGCTGGTTGAGCTGTGCCCGGTTGGCATGATTTTCGTTCGATCCAAGGATGGCATTAGCCACAACCCGGCAGAGTTCACGACAAAAGAGGATTGTGCGAACGGAGCACAAGTACTGTACCGCACCGTTTTATCCTTAGGCAAAATAGGCATATGAGATAGTAAGTGGGGAATCCCGTAAATCAGGAGGAGAGCGGCATGACAGCAACAGCAGTGGGAACACTTAATAAGGCGGTCGAAGATATCAAGGATCAGGTAATTGCGTGGAGACGGTATTTGCACGAAAACCCTGAATTATCCTTCCATGAAGAAAAAACAGCACAGTTTGTATACGAGACATTGCTTTCTTTTGGCAATCTGGAAGTGTCCAGACCGACGAAAAACAGTGTGATGGCCAGATTGATCGGTTCCCAGCCCGGTAAAGTACTTGCCATGCGTGCTGACATGGACGCATTGCCGATTACGGAAGAGAATACGTTTGAATTCGTATCGAAAAATCCTGGCGTCATGCATGCGTGTGGACACGACGGTCACACTTCTATGCTGCTCGGAACGGCAAAGCTGCTGTCCGGGATGAAGGATCAGATCAAGGGAGAGGTTCGGTTCTTCTTTCAGCACGCGGAGGAAGTATACCCGGGCGGAGCAGAGGAAATGGTACAGGCAGGCGTCATGGACGGCGTAGACATGGTGATTGGTACGCATCTGTGGTCGACGATGGAGTTTGGGACAGTAGGTATCTGCCCAGGTCCAATGATGGCAGCACCTGATACGTTCTGGATCACTGTTCTTGGAAAAGGCGGACATGCGGCGCTCCCGCATGAAACGATCGACAGCATCGCGATTGCCGCACAAGTAGTGACTAACCTCCAGCACATCGTATCCCGCAATGCGGACCCGCTCGATAATCTGGTTCTCTCTGTCACACAATTTGTGGGGGGAACAACACATAATGTTATTCCAGGGGCTGTAGAGATTTGCGGGACAGTCCGCAGCTTTGACAAAAATTTGCGCGAGTCTGTTCCGGGACTCATGGAACGAGTGATCAAGGGCATTACAGAAGCACACGGCGCAGGGTACAAGTTCAAATACGAATTTGGCTATCGCCCGGTTATCAACGATGCCGAAGTGACGAAATTGATGGAAGAGGTCGTCGAAGAATCACTGGGAGCAGAATGGGTAGAGCATATGCGTCCAACCATGGGTGGCGAGGATTTCTCCGCCTTCCAGCAAAAAGCGCCAGGCTGCTTCTTCTACGTCGCTGCCGGAAACAAAGAAAAAGGCATCACATATCCGCACCACCATCCACGCTTTACGATCGACGAGGATGCACTTGAAGTCGGCGTGAAAATGTTCGTCAACGCGGCCAGAAAAATCGTGATGTAACCAGAGTGGCAGACATGCAGAAGAGCTTCCGGTCAAGAGAGACGGGAAGCTCTTTTTGGCGTGCGAAAGGCGGTATCCGACCTTAGTGGGTGAGTTCTTTTTCTTTGGTGTGAAATGATTTTTGAATCTGGGAAATTTGTCCGGCATGGATACCCGTGTGATACATGAGACGACCCAATGCTTCTAAAGGAGTAGAAGACCCCAATGGCGTTTCAACGGGCTTGTGCCAAGCTTCCTCCGGTAAGTCACGCATCGCATCGATCAAATGTTGGTTGGAAGCGGTCATGAAATCAGTGAGCTCTTGCAGGTTGGTAAATGTAACTTTGGTTCCGGCAGGACCGTTTTTCGTGAACAGTTCTACGCTCGCTGGGATGCTCCGACCGAAAAACCATTCGGCAAACATGTACTCGACCTCAGCGCTATGGCGCAGCATATATCCGATGGAGACAGCATTCATGCTCAAACGCAAATCTTGTTCGGGCAAGCTTTTCGCAGTCTTGTGAAAACGTTCCTGGATGGTGTTCCAAAGTGTCAATGCGGTTGAATAGGTCATGAATGGTGCCCCTCCGTTATTTTTGGGATGTGTGACCATCTCGGTTGACGTGGACAAATTTATCGGCTGTCAGGTCAATGTCGTAAGCCTGACCGAACCCAGCTACATATCGTCCCTCTGATGGGGTCAATTCGAACAAGGAAAAATCAAGGCCGTGCAGCATATCCATCATGTTTTTTCCAAATGATTGTGCAAACAACTCGAAAATCTCATCGTAACCGGCATTACCCAAATTCAAGGCCGAACACACGAAGCGGGCGCGCTGGCGAGCAAACAGATTGGTCGCTTTCGACTCGTCTTCAATGAGCATGACATCGACTGCCGGATTTTCTTCCATGTAGCGATAGTGATTCGCAATTTTACTAATGTAGATGTAGAACTTTCCATCGTATTTGACGAACGGGGCGTAGGAGAGAAACGGTTTTCCATGCTCGTCGACCGTGCTTAACATGAGTGTCTTCATGTTCGCAGCAAACGATTGGTACTGGGCCTTCATCGCTTCCTTATCCATCGCTTTCATACGAGCACCTCACTTGTTTAGTTTGCTTTTTTTAGTACGTGAATCCTTGGGCTAGAACTGTCTGGCATGTACTGAATCTCAGTTTCGACACCGTACACACTTCGAATTAGCTCCATCGTGAGCACATCTTGAGGTTTTCCAAAAACACGCAGGCTTCCGTCTTTGATCACACAAATTTTATCGCTGTAGGCGCTGGCGTGATTCAAATCATGCAGAACCATGACAACCGTCAGCTTCAAATCCTGATTCAGCTTGCGAACGAGCTCAAGCACATCCAGTTGATGGGCGATGTCCAAATAGGTAGTTGGCTCATCGAGCAACAAGATTTTCGGGCGTTGGGCCAAAGCCATCGCGATCCAGGCACGCTGTGCTTCCCCGCCAGACAGAGAGACGAGGTAGCGGTTCTTGTAGCTGAGCATACCGGTTTGTTCCAAAGCCCACGCTACGATCTCATAGTCTTCGCCACTCAGGCGCTCATACCATTTTTTATGGGGAATGCGACCGTATCCGACTAGCTCTCCTACAGTTACGTCTGAGGGGCACGTGTTGGATTGGCAGAGCATGCACATGATGCGAGAGATTTGCTTCATACTCAGGCTGTTCAATTCTTGATCCGCAATACATACACGACCGCTTTCACAAGGAATCAGCCGTGAAATCGCTTTGAGAATCGATGATTTTCCTGAACCGTTTGGACCGATGATCGAAACAACCTCCCCTTCTTGGATATCGAGGGAGAAGTTATGGACAATTGTACGCGGACCGTAGCTGATGTTCAACGATTGCACCTGTAACATGTCATATGCCCCCTTTTCGCATCAAGTAAAGGAAGTAGGGTCCTCCTACGATAGCCATCACAATCCCGGCAGGAATCTCCAAAGGAGCGAATGCAGTTCGACCAAACGTATCGGCAACAAGCAAGACAAGAGAGCCAAGCACGAGGCTAAACGGCAAGCTCAGACGGTAATCAGAGCCGACGAGCATGCGAGCCATGTGCGGCACGACTAGTCCGATAAACCCAACAAGGCCGACAGTCGATACCGAAACAGCTGCCAGATAGACCGCGATGATAGAAAGAGAGAAGCGCAGGCGATGCAAGTTTTGCCCTAAATTGTGAGCGACTTGTTCTCCGAGGCGTAAAATGTTTGCCTGCCTGATCGATAGAAGGGCTGCGACCCACCCGACGATTGAGTAGGGAAGCATCATCATGACATCGCCCATGCCTTTTCCGGAAAGGCTGCCATTCATCCATTGTAGCGCACCCGGCAGCTTGTCACTGTACAGGATGGACAATAACCCGATTGCGCCACCGAAGACAGCGTTGACGGCAACCCCGGATAATATGATGCGAACAGGTGCTAATCCGCCCTGTTTTTTCCAAGCCATGGAATAGACCATTCCTGCTGCTACTCCGCCTCCGATGATGGCAGCTAGGGGTATCAAGTAAGAATAGTCGGGCACGACCAGCATGATGAACAACACCGTAACGGCTGCCCCGCTGGATACTCCCGTCAAGCCTGGGTCGGCAAGCGGATTTTGCATGACTGCTTGCAGCAGGGCACCCGATGCAGCGAGATTGGCACCGATCAATAGTGCGAGAAACACACGCGGAATCCGGATATCCCACAGGATGGTTTGACTGGCGGCATCGCCGTGTCCGAGGATGGTTTCAATCGTTTCGGCAAGCGTGAGGCGCACGCTCCCCAGACCAATGGAGAGCAGTACAGCTACAACGAGCATGATGCAAGCTGTCACCAAGAGAGCTGCTTTCCTGTTCGGAATGTGCTGGGTCACTGGAAAAACTCCTTATTCGTTATACAGGATGTTTGCGAGCTCCTCGTAGGCAGCGGGGACTTTTACTAAAGAGGCGATCCCGAAGGTGCTGTAATCGAGTGCTTTCATTTTGCCATTTTTGAATGCGCTCAGTTTTTCCCATGCGCCGTTTTTCTTCACGTCTTCTTCGAATTTTTTGGTCACTGCGCTTGGATCGCCATGCGCTACCAGTAAAATGACATCGGGATTGGCAGCTACGATCGATTCCATGTTGAGCGGCACGTATGTTTCGGTTTGTTTCAGGACATCGGAAGCGACGTTGGATGCGCCGAGATTGTGGGCAAGGCTTCCGACAAATGTATTTTCATTCATGACCATAAGGGCTTCGGCTGAACCGAACAAGAACAATACTTTGGGAGCGGGTTTCCCTTTTGTTGCGTCTATGATGGTTTTTTCTTTTTCCATGATGGATTGAAGAAACGCTGTTGATTTCTCCTCTTGTTTGAACAGGCGTCCGAGTACGACGGTAGATAGCTTGAGCTCGTCGATTGAGTCTACAGGCAAGTACGCAGTAGGCAGCGAGGCCGGCTTGAATTTTTTATCGACGCTCGATTGGATTGACGTAGGGCCAAGAATGACGTCAGGCTGAAGCTTCGCGACCTGCTCCAAATCAGGCTGGTGAGAAGTGCCGATACGAGGAACATTGTCGAGGGAGACTGGCAGCTTGCTGCTTGTCGTCGGTACGCCAACAGGAGTGACACCCAGTTCGTTCAGAATCTCTGTAATCGCTACGGAAACGGTCACGACTTTGGTAGGTGGCTGTGTTTTGAATTGGGTGAGTAGTTCTTCTACTTTCTTTTCATCTACGTTGATTGTGTGAACGGCTTGTTGAATTGATGCCGACGAGTCCGACTGTGAGCTGGTAGCAGCTTGTTGTGTGGCAGCTTCGGGGGACGCGGAATTGCTGCATCCAACTACACCTGTCAGTAGCAAAGCAATCATCCCGGTTTTCCATCCTGCGTGTTTCAATGTACGTAGCCTCCTGAAAATTTATGATAATGAGAATCAATCTCCGTTGAATTGATTTTGATTATATAGAGAATGATTACTATTATCAATAAGAAAATTCCATAGAAAAGAATGGCGAAAACAGGAGAAAAACCGTGGAAAAAGAGGAAAAGTAGAGGCGTTTTGTGGTAAGAGAGAAGGCTGCCCGGAGCAACTGGATGGAGCGTTTATCCTGTGGATCTGGCCATTTCGTAAGCGGGACGTCCGGGCATCCTTAGTCAGCTGGAGCGAGAAAAAAAGAAGGCGACAATTGATAGCTTGCAACCGTCTAGCGAATCCGAAAAAGCTTCTGCCAAATCGTTGTTTTCCGTTCGGCGTCTTTGATTTTCGCTAACTCGATTTTGGCATCCATAATGTCATTCATTGCTTTGGTCAAGCGGCGATCACGTTCCTTCAGGTTATTGGTAATATAGGTTTCCTGCTTTTCTACACGTGCTAACAGCGCTAAGTAGGCGGCGTCCTGTTGCTGGACATGGGAAGCCAAGGCATGCAGCTTTTCATCCAGCTCTTCAAGGGCAACAGTATGGTTCACAGCCGGATGCGAGGAAATATGGGCAGGGGGAAATGCAACCGCAACGGCCGTTTCCTTTCGGGCAGGTTCAGGTGAGCTTTGCGTAGCAACCATTCGGGCAGCTTCATCTTGCGGAATGAGTTGATCCTTTGTTAAGCTATAGAACCGCTGAAGACACGTAATATCTACCTGCCTGTACTCCCGACGATTCTGACTATCCCGTAAAAACCAGTAGCCGTGCTGTTCTAAGAGCATGCTCCACTTGCGCAAGGTGCTGGCCCCAATACCTAACAGTCCCGCAACTTCTCTGCCACTGTATGTTCTCTCCCGTGCCAATAACTCGATAACCTCTCCCATGGAAATCCCTCCTCTGGCATAAATCCGCTCATCTCTTGCTATACCGTTTCTGTACTGAAAATGCTTTTCCTTTTGGAATCGTGCGACAAAATCTCACAGTGTTCGTAAATGGCGCAGTATTTTGGCGTAAATTTGCCATCAGACGACAAAGTTGGATAAAACTATGCGGACAAATGACGGACGGGTACAAGTACATTTTCTCTTTCACTCCGCATGTGCTCAGTAGGGCTGTGCCAAATGTACATAGGATGCAAGAGAAGGAGGGATTAACCATGGCATTCAAAGACCAGGTAAAAAAATTCGAAGGTAGAAATGTTAAGGTTGAAACCGTAGACGGCACTTTTTTCGGTAGATTGGTAGAAGTAAAATCGACCACGATTATTTTGCGGGAGAACAATGGGAACCGAACCATTATTCGTGATTCGAAGATTGTTGCCGTTACAGAACATGACGGCGATTGTTAAGTTCTAACCATATAATATTAGGAATTGTTTCTCAGGCTGTCGAGTGATCGACGGCCTTTCCTATTCTTTACACCCTGCGGCATGGTAACATATAAGGGACTGAAAAAACGCTGCGAATAGAGGGGGTACCACTATGTTGGATATTCGGTTTCACGGACATTCTTCCGTGCAGGTAACAAGTGAAGGGCATTCGATCATGATTGATCCATTTATTTCAGGAAGCCCGATGGCAGCAACCAAGCTGGAAGACATCTCGGTTCAGTACATCCTTCTGACACATGGACACCAAGATCATATTCTGGATGCGGTAGAGTTGGCCAAGCAAAACGATGCGACAATCATTGCAACCCATGAGCTTGCTACCTATTTGAGCTGGCAGGGAGTCAAGACCATTTCGATGAATCTGGGAGGCTCTATCAAACTTCCATTTGGAAAAGTGAAAATGACTCAGGCGTTCCACAGCTCCGGTGTCGTGCTGGATGATGAGAAACAAATCGTGTACATGGGAATGCCAGGGGGCTTTGTGATCGAGCTGGGTGGAAAAACGATTTATCACGCAGGCGATACAGGACTGTTCGGTGACATGAAGCTAATCGGAGAGCGCCATAACATTGATTTGGCTTTCCTGCCGATTGGAGATGTGTTCACAATGGGACCTGAGGATGCACTCGTGGCTGCCGAATGGGTACAAGCCGATTTTGTCGTGCCCATTCATTATAATACATTCCCGCCGATCAAACAGGACGGGGAAGCATTCGTAGCTGAGCTGGCTGAGAAAGACATCAGAGGCAAGGCATTGAAGCCAGGGGAGACATTGCATCTGCCATAGCACGATCTCGATACATATGACCGCTAATCTACGTAGGTTGAGATTAGCGGTTTTTTTATGGGGTTCTATGTATGTGGCTGCGGTGGGGAGAAGAATATTTCCAGACTAGGCTCCAGGCTCCGTCCTGCTGGGGGTTGAGACTGTCCGCTCC
>NZ_PXZL01000033.1 GCF_003013405.1 Brevibacillus formosus
AAATAAGCGAAGATCTTTGGGGCACCTACCGAGGCTCCATGGAAAAAGAGAAACACGCCTTTAAGCGTCCACCTCTGAAAAGCATCCCTGAACCTCTACTTTGGACGCGGTTTCGCTTTTTCCATGGAGCCGTGCAGTGAATCCCCCTAGCAGGTGACCCAAGAAGCTGGAGCGTTTTCTCCTGTTTCCTCCCACCACAGCAGCCGGAATAACGAGTCTCAAAAACATACTTAAAGTATCAAATTGATATAAATAAGTCTCATTATGATACGATCATCCACCGAAATAATAAGCCACCTATGCCTCAACCGTTGGCACGATCCTTGCTTAATCAATTAGGATGAAACCACCTAAGGAGGAAGCATCAATGGATAAACGACCACCAATTTACGTTGTGAAAAATAAGAGAAAAAATAGCGAGAGTTCTCGCATTCCTACCTATTTGACCGCAAACGAAACTCGTTTTGCCAAAGCTTTTCACCAATCTCTTGCAAACTACGAGCCGACTCCCCTTGTTGCATTGCCTGCCCTGGCACATGAGCTGGGAGTAAGACAGGTACTTGTAAAAGATGAGTCCAAACGATTTGGGCTCAATGCCTTCAAGGTTCTGGGAGCTTCTTACGCGATGGCGCGTTTTTTGTGCGAGAAGCTGGGGAAATCGACAGAAGAGATGACCTTTGAAGCACTGTGCTCCCTAGAAATGAGAGAGAAAATCGGAGAAGTCACCTTCGTCACTGCGACAGATGGCAATCACGGACGGGCAGTTGCATGGGCTGCGAAGGCGCTCGGACAGCATGCTGTTGTATACTTGCCCAAAGGCTCCGCCCAACAACGGGTAGATGCGATACGCGAGGCGGGCGCACAAGCCCACGTCATCAACGGAAACTACGATGAAGCCGTGCGTCTTTCTGAACAAATGGCCAAAGAACGTGGCTGGCAAGTGATTCAAGATACGGCATGGGAAGACTATACGACCATTCCCATGTGGATCATGCAGGGCTATACGACGATGGCAGCAGAGGCCATGGAACAACTCTCAGCCCTCACCGACGCCCAACAGCCGACGCATCTATTCTTGCAGGCAGGTGTCGGTTCCATGGCCGCCGCAGTCTTGGGACATTTCGTAGCGGCGTCAGCAAACAAAGACCTAACAACCGTGATCGTCGAGCCGCATAGCGCCAACTGCATGGTTCTCTCAGCAGAAAAGAACGACGGGCAGCCACATGCAGCTACGGGAGAGCTAGGAACCATCATGGCAGGTCTGGCATGTGGCGAGCCGAATCCGATGGCATGGGAGATCTTGCAGGAGCATGCAGACTTCTTCGCCAGCTGTGCCGATTACGTGGCGGCAAACGGCATGCGTATAATTGCGGCACCGACCGGAGACGACCCTACCATTGTGAGCGGGGAAAGTGGAGCAGTTGGAGTAGGGCTGCTCGCTGCCTTGATGGGCAAGCCAATGTATCATCAACAGCGTGAGCAGCTCGGCTTGAATGAAAATTCCGTTGTTCTGTGCTTTAGTACGGAAGGTGACACGGATCGGGATATATACAGACGCATCGTCTGGGAAGGCGCATGCCGAGAAGAGGAGGAAATGACAAAATGAACGTGACGATCAATCGAGACGAACTGATTTCATTGGTGCAGGATTTCATTCGCATTGATTCGGTGAACCCGTACCTGGATGAGGATGGCCCGGGCGAAAAAGCGATCGCCGCTTTTATTCGAGAGCGTTTGGAGGCGGCAGGACTGGAGGTCCATGTCACGCCTATTAACGACACAGCGGTCAATGTCGTCGGGATCCTACGGGGAACAGGCGGTGGCCAATCCTTAATGTTGAACGGACATATGGATACCGTGAGTGCAAAGCGCATGGAGATTCCGCCGTTTGAGCCCACCGTTGTGGACAACAAAATTTACGGCAGAGGCAGTCAGGACATGAAGGGCAGTCTGGGGGCCATGATCGCCGCAGTTGAGGCAATCGCACAGGCAAAGGTTCCGTTGGCAGGAGATGTCATTTTGACTTTTGTTGCTGACGAGGAGTATAAAAGCATCGGCACGGAGGAGTTGTTAAAGGCATACAAAGCAGACGCGGCGATATGCTGTGAGCCTTCCGATCTGGCGATTGGCGTCGTTCACAGAGGATTTGCCTGGGTCAAATGCGAGGTGCTGGGCAAGGCAGCTCACGGCAGTCGTCCAGCGGAAGGGATTGATGCAATCGTTCGGGCGGGCAGGGTCCTGCAAGAGCTGGAGCGTCTCTCGGATAGGTTGGCTCAAGGTCCCGCTCATCCGATTCTCGGTGCCGCATCTGTTCATGCTTCGCTCATTCAAGGCGGAACGGAGCTGTCCACCTATCCAGACTATTGCCGCATCGACTGGGAGAGAAGGACGTTGCCGGGTGAGACAGAAGCAGATGTTGCAAGTGAAATAGAAGAATTACTACAGAAGCTGCGCGCTGAAGATGAGTCGTTCCAAGCAAGCGCCGAGCTGACATTTTTGCGGGAGCCATTTGAAGTCGGGCTGGATGAACCTGTTTATATAGCCCTTCAGGCCGCATGTAAGAGCGTGATGGGAAAAATACCCGAAGTATGCGGATTCTCGGGATGGACGGATGCGGCATTATTGCAGGAAGCGGGAATTCCTACCGTCTTGTTTGGACCAGTGGGTGCCGGTCTGCATGCGGCAGTCGAATATGTAGAGGTGGATAGCTTGGTAGACATGAGTGCTATCTTAGTGGAGACGATTTGCGATTTTTGTAGGTAAAAAATGCATAAGACCTGGCTTCTCCTATGATGCGCTATAATGGAGGCAAGAGATTGACGGGAGGGGAAGCCAGATGCCCTTGCGAGAAATTCAAGAAAGTGTGCAGCAGATTGCTTCGGCAGTTGCATCCGTTCTGCGCGTAGAGGTAGAGATCGCGGACAGTCAGTTTTTGCGGATCGCAGGGACCGGGAAGACTGAGGCTGGCGTTTTGCGGACGATGGCAGGAGAGGACCATATATACCGGGAGTCGTTGCTCGCGGGGCATCCTGTTGTGATTATGCATCCAGGGCAGGATGAGCGGTGTCGTCCCTGTATGCATTATGGGAATTGTGTGGAGACGGGAGAGATTTGTTGCCCGATTCAATTAGACAATGAAAATATAGGTGTGATCGGCCTGCTCGCTTTCGATGAGGAGCAGCGCGAACGGTTGTTTGCGGATGTGGATGCGATATTGACCTATTTGCAAAAAATGGCCGAGCTGATCGCCATTAAGCTAAAAGAGCACTACTTGTACGTCGAGCAGCAGCATACGGTAGAAAAGCTGCGTGTCGTCATGGATGAAATGGACAAAGCCATGTTTCTCGTCGATCAAGACAACCGGATCATTCAGGCGAACCAGCGTGCCCGTCAATATTTGCGGCTCGATCACGACGACAGTCAAACGGCAGAATGGATAGATGCCATTCGCCGTGCAGATGCCGCGCAGTCTGCGCCAAAGCAGGTCGTTCTGTCGATCGGGCAGGAAGACAAGACATTTTTGTTTGCCATCAAGCCCATTCTACTGGAAGGAACGGTCAAAGAATGGGTGATTACGCTTGATGACGTACAGGAAGTCGTACAAATCGCAAGGCAGGTGAGTGGATACTCAGAGCCCGACCCTTTTCGGATGATTGGCGGAAACAGTCCTGCGATTGTACAAGCGAAGGAAGTGGCAAGACGTGTAGCAGCCAGTGATTCGACTGTCCTGCTCCAAGGTGAAAGCGGTACTGGCAAGGAGCTTTTTGCCAAAGCCATTCATCAGGCAAGCCCGCGCCGTGACGAGCCGTTCCTTTCGATTAATTGCGCGGCAATCCCTGAGCATTTGATGGAAAGCGAGTTGTTCGGTTACGAGGAAGGCTCATTCACAGGAGCACGAAAAGGTGGAAAACCAGGCTTGTTTGAGGTCGCAGGAAAAGGCACGCTGTTTCTCGATGAAATCGGGGATATGCCCATGCCTTTGCAGAGCAAGCTGCTGCGCGTGTTGCAAGAAAAGGAATTGTATCGAATTGGAGGCAATGGCAAGCCCATACGCTTAGCGGCAAGAATCATTGCAGCTACCCATCTGGATTTGCAGGAGCGGGTAGACGCGGGGTTGTTTCGGTTGGACCTGTACTATCGTTTGCATGTGATTCCCATCCACTTGCCCTCGCTGCGAGAACGTAGAGAGGATATACTGCCGTTGGCGAACGATATCCTTTTGGCGCATGCGAATCGGGTGGGGAAGAGGCTGCACGGCTTTTCCCAAGAGACGCAAAACGTTTTGTTTCATCACGGCTGGAGAGGTAATGTCCGAGAGCTGGAAAATGTAATCGAGTACGCGGTCAATATGGAAGCAACCTCTTGGGTGCAGCCTTCGAGCTTGCCCATTCGAACGGGAATGCTGCGTGAATCTTCCTCGCATTCCGTAAAAGAACACCAAGGGTCATTCGACTGGCAAAAGCAAGGACTTACGCTAAAAGAGCTGGAACGGGCAGCAATCGATACCGTGATGCAGCAAATCCGCGATAGAAACGGACGAAAAGAAGAAGCGGCTGCCCTTTTAGGAATAAGTCGTGCAACGCTGTTTCGGAAACTGCGCGAGTACGGTCTCACCTGATCCGACTTCTGGCTGATTTTTTGGGATTGAGCGGATAATGTGGTATGATGGTTTGGATACAGGAAGAGAGATGGTAAAAGGAAGGAGTGCCAAAAGGAAATGAAAGAAGTTTTGGGATGGATTCGATCGATAACCTTTGCTGTCGTATTCGCTCTTGTCCTCGGAATCTTTGTATTTCAACCGTTCAAGGTTGATGGGCATTCCATGGACCCTACCTTACAAGACGAACAGCGCATATATGTATCTAAACTATCACACACGTTTTCTTATTTGCCAGATTACGGAGATATTGTCGTGATCGACAGTCGGGTAGAGCGAGACCGTACATTGATGGACGATATCATGGGGCATCCCTTGGTGTCGCTGGTCACAGGTCAAGGCGATGATCACACGATGTATGTCAAGCGGGTCATTGGAAGACCAGGCGACGTACTGGAGTTCAAAGACAACAAGGTGTACCGAAACGGTGAGGCATTGAACGAACCATACATCAAAGAAACGATGGAATATGTAGCAGACGGAAAGATCACGGTTCCAGCCGATCATGTTTTTGTCATGGGAGATAACCGGAATCACAGCACAGATTCCCGCGATATTGGTTTTATTCCCCTGGATCATGTGATGGGAACCATGATCGAAAATCCTCTCAATATGTAAAACGTGAAGGAGAAAAGGTTGTCCATTTATGGGCGACCTTTTTTTGATGAAACAAAACTCTTCTGTCCACGTCTTAAGGGTAATGATTAAGAGGGGGAAGAGGTGTAGTCCTTGAAAAAACAGTTTATCTTCACCAAGCTTTTATGGATAGGGATGCTTGCTTGTGCAACTACTGTAAGTGCACACTCTTCAAGTAACTCAAATGCGGGGTTCCACCATCATTTCATCCCGAACGCAAAACCAACCGACTGGCAAGACGCCAATATCATGCCACTTCCAGGTCCCGATGAGTGGAAGACCCATGTAAGTCTTTTGAAGACGGACTGATAGCAGTCAATATGGTAAACTAATACCAGCCCCATTCTCTTTAGGCTGGTATTTCTTTTGCTAGTTAATTAGGTAATGGTCGAGGAGGACGGCTTATGCCCAGCATTTTGATAGCGGATCGGGACCAGAACGAACGAATCGGGATCGGATGGCTCGTCAGCAGCTATGCCATTCCGTATGACAAGGTGCATAGTGCCGGGACCATGGAAGACGTTTTCGAAATGATGGAAGCGCATTCACCGGAAGTACTCTGTATTGAACTGGACATGATCGGGCGCGGGCAGTGGGACCGGTTGAAGCTTCTGGTGGACCAGTATCGTCCGACCGTTGTGGTGACCACCTCAGAGGCCACGTTCGAGCGTGCGATGCAGGGGATTGGACTTTTTGCACGCGATCTATGGTTGAAGCCACAGACACCGGAATACATCAGGAGAATCCTGACGAGATGCTGCCAGGAGCGCTTGGATCGGAAGCGAATGAACGAAGAGAAGGGAACAGGTTCGGACAATGACAGGGATGTCTCGTATCTTGACCTGTTTTTCCCCGGGCACGTACAAGCCAAGTCTTATTCGCTCATGCTGGCTCAACTGGAAGATCCAAAGAGGCATCCGGAACTGCTGCGCTTTTTTGAGGAATATCCGTTTCGCGACAAGCCAGACCTTTTGCCGCTAGGGGACGCAATTGTGGGGGTATTTCCAGCGGATGCTGCGGTCTCGCCTTCTACGTTCAACCAAATGGGCAAGCGTTTGCTGATGGACTGGGAAGCAAGCAATGATGCACCGCTTTTTTTGGTCATGTATGATGCAAGCAACCATGAGCAGAGCTTGAACGAAACGTATGCGGAAGCGAGCCAAGCCCTGCAAGTCCGCTTTTTCAAAGGATATCGGCAAGTGACGGTGATGGACAATCGCGTGAATTGGACGATGATTGACCCATTTCTGACGCCCGCCGAACAGCGCACGTGGGTAGAAATGCTGGATGAAGGCAATCGGGAAGAGCTGAAGAAGTGGCTGTATACACACTTCTTTTTCAAGGAAGAGCCTTATCCAGAGCCGGGACTGTTGCGTATTCGGCTGACGAGTATTTTGGCCCAAGTCAGGCGCTACATGATATCACGTGGTCTTGACGCTCTACCTTTGGAAGAGGAGTATCACCGGGTTTTCGAAACGATTCTTTACTCGCCGATCTTGTATCGGATCGTAGTGGAATTGCTGCTGTTCATCAATCAGCTTCTTGATGCTGCCCACCATCCCATTGACGAGTCCCGTGTCGATGTCGTGGAACAGGCGATTCGCTATATAGAAGGACGTTATACTGATCCGGCACTGCGCCTGGAGGAAGTCGCACGCTATATCGACCGCAGCCCTTCCTATTTCAGTACGCTACTCGCGCAAAAGCAAGGAAGCTCTTTTCGTCAAATACTCACTTCGTTGCGGGTAAAAGAAGCACGCCGATTGCTTCTTGAGACATCCTTGTCTGTCCAAGAGGTGGCAGAGCGATGTGGATTCATTAACGCCAATTATTTCAGTAAAATTTTTAAGGAAAAAACAGGGACAACTCCACGTTTGTTACGAAATCAGAAGAAAAGATAGAAATCGAAAAAAAAGACAGATTTTTTTGTCAAACCATGAATGCGTTTGCAAGTGAATCGAAAATAGAGGCACCAAATCGAAAGCGCGGTGCCTTTTTTGTCTTTCCGTGCTTTTTTACAATGGAGGTAAGAAGTATATCCTTTTAGAAAAGCAGGTGGAAATGATGACGACGACACAATCCGTTGAACAATTGATCCAAGCCTTTTCAGGTACCCAATTACATACAAAGGGATGGGTACAGGAAGCTGCGCTGCGCATGCTTTTGAACAACCTCAATCCTGATGTAGCTGAGCGTACAGAGGACCTGGTCGTATACGGCGGAATTGGCAAGGCGGCACGGAACTGGGAATGCTTCGATGCGATTGTCAAAACATTGCAAACGTTAGAGAGCGATGAAACACTCCTCATCCAGTCTGGGAAGCCAGTTGCTGTATTCAAATCGCATACAGATGCGCCGCGTGTTCTGCTGGCAAACTCGAATCTGGTGCCTGCCTGGGCGAATTGGGAGCATTTCCACGAGCTGGACAAAAAGGGATTGATGATGTACGGACAAATGACAGCGGGAAGCTGGATTTACATTGGCAGCCAGGGCATCGTACAAGGGACGTACGAGACGTTTGCAGAGCTGGCACGCCAGCATTTTGAAGGCACGCTGACCGGAACGATTACCGTCACAGCGGGCTTGGGCGGCATGGGTGGTGCGCAACCGTTGGCCGTATCGCTCAATGGCGGTGTGAGCATCAATATCGAGGTGGACTCGACCCGTATTCAACGCAGACTGGACACGAAATACTTGGATGTGATGACAGAGAGTCTGGATGAAGCGATCCGTTTGGCGGAAGAAGCGAAACGCGACAAAAAAGGCATTTCCATCGGTCTGTTGGGCAATGCACCCGAAGTGCTGAATGCCATGCTGGCTCGCCATTTTATCCCGGATGTGCTGACGGACCAGACCTCCTCGCATGATCCACTCAACGGCTACATTCCCATCGGCATGTCGCTGGAGGAAGCAGCCGAACTGCGGACACGCGATCCGAAAGCGTACGAATCTCGCGCAAAAGCAAGCATCGCTGAGCACGTTCGCGCCATGCTCGCCATGCAGGAGAAAGGAGCAGTCACTTTCGACTATGGCAACAACATCAGGCAGGTGGCAAAAAACGAGGGTGTGGAGGACGCGTTCCGTTTCCCTGGCTTCGTGCCAGCTTACATCCGTCCGCAATTTTGCGAGGGCAAGGGGCCGTTCCGCTGGGTGGCACTGTCCGGCGATCCTGAGGATATTTACAAGACAGACGAGGTTATTCTACGCGAGTTTTCCTATAACACGCATCTGTGCAACTGGATTCGCATGGCACAGGAGCGCATTCAGTTCCAGGGACTGCCTTCCCGCATTTGCTGGTTAGGCTATGGCGAGCGTGCGCGTTTTGGTCAAATCATCAATGAGATGGTGGCGCGCGGTGAGCTGTCGGCCCCTATCGTCATTGGACGTGACCATCTGGACTCCGGTTCTGTCGCTTCGCCAAACCGTGAGACGGAAGCGATGAAGGATGGCAGCGACGCGGTTGCGGACTGGCCGATTCTCAACGCCATGATCAATGCGGTTGGCGGAGCGAGCTGGGTATCTGTGCACCACGGAGGCGGAGTTGGCATGGGCTACTCTCTCCACGCCGGAATGGTCATCGTGGCAGACGGAACACCAGAAGCAGCACGTCGTCTGGAGCGCGTCCTCACGACCGATCCAGGCATGGGTATCGTCCGACATGTGGATGCAGGATACGCCCTCGCGATTCAAACAGCCAAGGAAAAAGGCGTCAACATTCCGATGATGAAGGAGTAAGAGCCATGACAAAACCTGTATGGATTCGCCACGCCAGTCAGCTCGCCACGCTGGCTGGCGGCTCCTCTTCCCCAGTAGTTGGAGCGCAAATGAACGAGCTGTCGATCATCGAGGACGGAAGCATCTGGCTGGAGGACGGCGTTATCCAGCGTGTGGGAACAGATGAAGAGCTGGCGCTTTACTATCGAGACCGTGCGAATGAGGCGCAAATCATCGATGCTTCGGGCAAGCTGGTCACGCCAGGGCTGATCGATCCGCACACACATCTGGTGCACGCGGGCAGTCGGCAAAACGAGTTTAACATGAGGCTAAATGGTGCGACCTATATGGAGATTATGAACAATGGCGGCGGAATTCACTCGACAACCGCAGCGACCCGCGCAGCTACCCACGAAGAGCTGTTTGTCCAGAGCAAGCAGCGTCTTGACCAGTTTCTGTTGCATGGGGTCACAACCGTCGAGGCGAAAAGCGGCTACGGCCTGACATTGGAGGATGAGCTGAAGCAGCTGGAGGTCGCCAAGCAGTTGCATGAGGCACATCCCATCGACATCGTCAGCACTTTTATGGGTGCACATGCGGTGCCGCGTGAATACAAGGAAAATCCGGATGCGTTTGTAGACGTGGTCATCGAGGAAATGATCCCAGAGGTCGCTCGACGCAAACTGGCTGTTTTTAACGATGTGTTTTGCGAAAGAGGTGTGTTCACCCCTGAGCAGTCCAGACGCATTCTTGAAGCAGGGGTCCGTCATGGGTTGCTGCCGAAGATTCATGCGGACGAAATCGAACCGTATGAAGGGGCAGAGCTGGCAGCTTCGGTTGGAGCGGTATCTGCGGATCATTTGCTGCGCGCCTCTGACAAGGGAATTGAACAGATGGCAGAAGCGGGTGTCATCGCTGTGTTACTGCCCGGTACGGCGTTTTTCTTGATGGCAGAGTCAGCAAATGGCAGGAAAATGATTGATCGTGGCGTGGCTGTCGCGATTTCAACGGATTGCAATCCGGGCTCGTCTCCAACGGTTTCGCTCCCGCTCATCATGAATCTGGGTTGCCTGAAAATGGGGATGACGCCAGCCGAGGTATTGACGGCAGCTACGATCAATGCCGCTCACGCAATCCGCTGCGCACATGAAGTCGGCAGCCTTGAGATTGGGAAAAAAGCAGATGTCACGATTTTTGACGTTCCTGATTTCATGACCTTGCAATATCGGTATGGGATCAATCACGTAAACACGGTCATCAAAAACGGAACAATAGTCGTTGCTGAGGGCAGACTGGCGTAATACAAGAGAGAGCAAAAGAAAAACGGATAGTAGTGGAGGAGACCGGCTTGTCTTTGAAATGGGGGGACATGTATGGGCAAAATTTCGAACAGCAATCTTGCACCTCATCCTGGTCAGCAAGCCGTATCCGCCACACATGCTTGGAAGTTTTTTGTTTTTAGCCTCATTGGCATTTTCGTCTTTTTTATTCCTGTTACCGTTAATGACACAAGCTCAATTATGCTCGATCACATCGTGACATGGGTTCGGCAAATCATGCCGGGTGCAATACCGATATATGCCTTGCTTGTGATTGTGCTTGGGGCCATTTATCCGTTTGTGACGGGCAGTTGGAAGCAGAGCAAAGTGAATCTTGTCTTTTCTGCGCTAAAGGTCCTGGGTGTGCCTATCGCTCTGTTGATCTACTTTCAGGCGGGTCCTGCATGGCTGCTGGACAAGAATATGGGGCCATTCCTCTTCGAAAAGCTCGTGATTCCCGTAGGCATGGTGGTCCCGATCGGCTCCGTTTTCTTGGCGTTGCTGGTCGGCTACGGTCTTTTGGAATTTATCGGGGTACTGGTGCAGCCGATCATGCGCCCGATTTGGAAAACACCTGGCCGCTCTGCGGTAGATGCAGTGGCTTCCTTTGTGGGAAGCTATTCGATTGGTCTTTTAATCACGAACCGGGTATTCAAAGAAGGCAAATATACGATTAAAGAAGCAGCCATTATTGCAACAGGCTTTTCCACCGTATCTGCGACATTTATGATCGTGATCGCGAAAACATTGGATTTGATGAATTACTGGAACCTTTACTTCTGGGTGTCACTCGTGGTGACGTTTCTCGTAACTGCCGTGACGGTGCGTATTTGGCCGCTGTCCAGCATGAGCGATGCGTATTACGAAGACAAAGCAGATCCGGAGAAAGTGATCAAGGAAAAACGGTTACGTCAGGCGTGGGCAGAGGCAATGGAAGCGGCGGGAAAGGCGCTGCCCTTGACGCGGAACATTTGGGAGAACTTGCGGGATGGTTTCATCATGACCATGAGTATTCTCCCGTCCATCATGTCAGTCGGTTTGCTCGGGTTGGTGCTGGCTGAATTTACTCCTTTGTTTGACTGGCTGGGCTACTTGTTTTATCCGATTACATGGCTTTTGCAAATTCCAGAACCGTTACTGGCTGCAAAAGCGTCAGCGATCGAAATTGCCGAGATGTTTTTGCCCGCGCTTCTTGTGGTAAAAGCACCTCTGGTCACCAAGTTTGTCATTGCAGTTGTCTCAGTCTCTTCCATCCTGTTCTTTTCCGCGACGATTCCTTGCATTTTGTCTACCGAGATTCCGATTAGTATTCCAAAGCTTCTGGTGATTTGGGTAGAGCGTACGATCTTAACGCTGCTGCTGGTTACCCCGCTAGCTTTCCTGCTTCTGCCATAATCATGAAAGGCGAATGGACAAATATGGTATGATGGTGGCAGGTTTGAACAACAGAGGAAAGAGGGGCTAGTCATGTCAGGATTCGGAATTTTCCGTGATGTTATTACGTCAGAGCAGCAACTGCGCGAAATGGTCGGAGAACCAAGTCGTCTCGTACAGAACAAGGCGATAACCCAGCTGGATGACCATAGCCGCAATTACATTGCCCAATCGCCATTTCTCATCATTGCCACAGCAGACAAAGATGGCCATTGCGATGCTTCGCCACGCGGAGATGCACCTGGCTTTGTGCATATCATCGATGATCACCATCTCGTCATCCCTGAGCGCCCAGGAAACAAGCGGATGGACTCCATCACGAACATTTTGGTCAACCCGCATATTGGGCTTATCTTTTTGATTCCCACACTGGAAGAGACGTTCCGCGTGAATGGCAAGGCTTGCATTATTCGCGATGAAGAAATACTCGCGAAGATGGCGGTAAACGGCAAGGCGCCAACGCTCGGGATCGGCGTAAAGGTAGAGGAGTGCTTCGTCCACTGTGCGAAGGCATTTATGCGCTCTGGTCTATGGAAGCCGGAGTCATGGCCGGCAGAGGGGACGACTCCTAATGTCGCGCAAATGCTGGCGGATCATGTGAAGCTTCCGGGTGTGACGGCAAAAGAAGTGGCAGAGGGCTTGCAAGACAGCTATACGAATCGATTGTACTAAGCATAGGAAAAACGGCAGTTCTCCCAGTTTGCTGTGGAGCCTGCCGTTTTCGGTTTATTCAGGGATAGGGTCATCTACCAGCCACCCAGTATTGGAGCTGCCACAGTAATAGCATTCGACTGTATAAGAGGGCAAGTTCGAATAGCGTATATGTTCCGGGATTAAGAAGGTCGGGTCAGCGGTTCCGGTCCCACCGGTTGGGGTTCCTTTTGTAATGCCCCTGAAAATGACCTTGATATCATAAGCTGGCAGATTGGTCATATTGCTCAATCTGGCAGTCAGTCTGGTTTTTAGATCAACCAGCGGGGCGCTTGCTCTATTTTCAGTAGCTGTGTACGGCCAAGGGTTTTCAGGATGATACTTTTGAATGACAATGACATACTCTTTATATCGATTCATATCCCGCCGCTTGTCTAATTGACCGATCGCTTCATGAATGCGGGAGCCAATTTGTAAATCATCATGAGAGCTGATTGTCTTGATCTCCATAGCAACACGTTTTTCCTCGTATAAAACGGTTGAATCCTCCTCATCCTCCAGCATGCGGTCTTCCTCAGGCGTGTCGTTGTGCTGCTCCTCCAAATAGGTGTAATCGATGTCAGGATCGGTGTCCTTATCCTTGCCGAAAAAGGGCGTGATATGTTCTCCGAATAGACGCTGTGCCTCCTCCAGCTCTGTATAGTTCCCCCCGGTAACCGAGAAAATATCAGAAATTTTGGCGTGCAGACTGATACCGTAACGTATTTTGTCAAAGTAGTTTTCTATGTCGTCCACTTGCTCAAAAAGCTCATTTACCGTTACTTCATCCAGGTTATTTGTTTTTTCCACATGTTTGTCCCACATTCTACGCGCATCTTTTACATCTTCATCCCAAGTGCCTTGAATGATCGGGGATGGTACGGAACTACCAGTATCCGCCGTATCTCTACCATCCGTCATGGTACCTGCTGCTGCCAGTGACCCATAGCGATCCGCTTCCGCTTCGAGAGCAGGATCGTCATTGATCGGCAGGCTGGCATCCGGAACGTTCGCTTTTACCCGTCCTTGTCTTTGCTGGACCACATGTGTCAGCTCATGGCCGAGCAACTGCTGACCGCTTTGCGTCTCTGGCTGATACGTACCCGGAGCAAAGTGAATGTCATTCCCTTGGGCGAAGGCAACAGCCCCGATTTGGGAGGCGACAGACGATTCTGGATGAATCTGTACGTCTGAAAAATCAGTGTGGAAAGCCTTCTCCATTTTTGCTTGGACGGAATCGGGGAGTGAACGACCGCTGCCGGAATAGAGATTCTCCGATTTTTGCAAGGGAGTCCTCGATAACATGCGCTGGACAGCCTGATTGCCAAGAGTCTTTTGCAGAGAAAGGATGTGGGAAGAGTGACTCGCCTTTCTTTGGACCTTATTTGGTTGGAGCATAGGCCTGGAAGCAGATGCTTTCGTTTTTTCATGGTCTGCATCCATAGACGGCTTGCTAGATTCATAGCGTCGCATGATTACACCCCCTCTGCTTTTGACACGTCCAATTGAACGGGTTCCGTTTGCTGTGCTTGATAGAAATAGAGATACAGATACGGATCGACCAAATAGCTCGTAATAGCGCCAGTACGGTTAGAGTAGGTGGAGGATGTCTTGGGCAAAATGGCAGATTTGCTGTCGAGCTCGTTCCGATCTTCTTTGACGATCGAGATGACCTGCGGGTGATATACGTGAACGGCAGTAACAATCTGCTTGCTAGGATGTCCTGGTGCTGGTTCAAGTGTAAAAGCTATGTTCATTTCACGATACGCAAGTTTTTGCGGCGATAAGGTGGTATCCTTCGGTGTGTCATCTTCGGGCTTGCCCATAATTTCTTCCAGCTTGCTCCTGGAGATGCCGATGAATCCAGGCAAATAAATACGCCCTTCGCGGAAGTACCCCTTGTACAACGGCAAGCCTTCCTTGTCGTAGAGTACCCCTATGCCGTCGTAGGCACCTGCCCGAAATTGCCCTTGATACAACAGAGCGTCTTCAGCAGAACGAAGCTCTCCCGTTCCGTGATAATGCCCTTCGGCAAAGCCGCCTTTATACAGCGTTACGCCACTTGCATCTTTCAGCTCGCCCTGCCCGTGATACACACCCAGCAAAAAATCACCTTGATAAACGATGCTGCCACTGGTGGAGAATTTGGTTCCGGCTCCATTGAAGTGCCCATTGCGAAAATGACCTTCATACACGAGCTTGCCATCCCGATCAAAAAGACTCCCGGCCCCGTTGTATCTGCCGTCCACAAATTGCCCTTTATATTGCACGAGCCCGTTTTCGTAGTAATCAGTACCTTCGCCGCCGTAGAAGCCATTGTCAAAAAGTCCGTCATAGAGCAGCTTTCCATCCTTCGTAAAAAGTCGGCCAGACCCGTTGTACACGCCGTTTTTAAAAGCGCCTTCGTATTTGATTGCGCCATTTGTGTACAATTCCTGACCGGCTCCATCCAGCTTCCCATTTTTGAATTCTCCCTGAAAAACGACTTGCTGGTTGTTGTACAACGCTCCCTGACCGGCGTACACGCCATTTTCAAATCCACCTTGATAGATGAGAACGCCTTTTTGGTATCCTTTGCCGAAGCCTTGCGGAGTGCCGCTTTTGAACTCGCCGCTGTATAGAAGCTTCCCATAGTTGTCATAGAGCTCGCCTTTTCCGTCATACAGACCATCCACGAGCTGGCCAGAATAGATCATCGTGTCTTCCGGGTTGTAGATGATTGCAAGACCCGTGTCGGAAATCTGTTGATTGGGAGTTTTTAGATGAATGACGATGGGACGTTGCAAAAAGCGGTTAAGCGCATCGGGAGGATTGATGAAAAGGAAGTAGGCCAGGACAAGGAGGAATAGTCCTGTCAAAATGAGAAAGCGTTTGGCGATGTAAAAACGGCCGATATGTACGTAATCGTTGAGTGAAGTCTCTTTTTTGGTGAACAGTCCGGCAATGCCGTTCTTGATCCAATCGAGGGCTTGCTTGGGGAGGGCGGCTCCTTTTTTTATCCAATCTTGCCCCCATTTTTTGAGCGGGTGGGTAAGCGGGTCGATAATCGTTTGTTCCGTTAGCTTTTGGAGTTGTTTGTCCATATCGTGACCTCCCTACTTGTCAGGGAACTTGTATCGTCGCTTGTCCGGGGTTCGTGATCTGAATGACGCCACCCCAGCTGCACATGAGCTTGGAGGTTTGATTGAGAGCAGGCATGTTGGCGACGAGAACAGTAGGGGAGCCAGGGACCCAAGGGGCGGCGGTGACAGGAACGCAGGGGACAGGAGTGAAAACACCCAGCTTCGCTGCTGTGGCTGCTGCGACCTGAGGGTTGGACATCGTATTACACATCCCGAATGGAAGGATGTTTACCATCGGTTTATTGTCCATAATGTTTGCGATCGGCATACTGGTTGTCACGCGATTCACCGGGAGCACCATGAGTGAACTGGGAGCAGCACCGAAGCTGCACTGTAGCATGGCTCCTCCGCAGACGAGTTGTCCCATGAAGCCAACTCCTTTACATAAAGTCATCTGGTAAGATATTGAAAATCAATCTGTATAGTAGTATAAATGTCAAATAGAGAAGATGTATAGCGAAATTTGTAATTTTTAGTATAATGTTGCTTGGTATCATTTTCGAAAATACGTTTTCGAGAGATGGGAGAACCGCAAACGATGGGAAATAACAAGAAGTATTCCTGGTTGACCGGATTGCTGATTGTATTTGTTGGGATCGGCTTGCTGCTCGCTTGGAACGTGAATAGAAGCGGGAAGCAGGATGAACCGTTTCAAGGGATCAACAGCATCGCGGTCAATAGTCAAAAGGATGTCGTCCTCATAACGGATGGACACCAAAAGCTGACTAGCCTGTACCCCGATCGGACGCTAAGGTACCAGCAAGTACTGGAGCAAAATCCAGAAGAAGGCTTGGAAAATTTCACAGAGGTAGCCATCGACGAAGAAGGCTATGCGTACGTGCTGATCACAAAGCTCGATAGCTTTGGTTTGCGGACCGTATCTGAGAGAATCGTGCGAATGTCGCCAGATGGAGAAATCGTACAAGTCGTGTATGAGGATGCATACGGAGCGAACAGCTCGTACAAGCGAATCGGCAAGATACGCTCCCTGCAAGTCGCGAAAGATCGCCTTTATTTTTATGTGTATCAACATCCTGAAGTGATTGCCTATCAATTTGTACCCTCTGATTCACCCCCCACACAACTCTATCAAATCCAATTGCCTAATGAAGTATACGTCAATGAAATTACAGGAGTAGACCCACGACATACCTATGTCACTACCAAGCGCGGAGAGTTTTTCCAGATCGACGTTCCCCCAGGAAGCGGGGAAGCTCAAGTAAAAGGTCCGCTTTACATTCACTCCGAACGCTCGGAAAAGAATCGTACCGTCCCCGATCATGTCAAAGTGGGGCCAGCAGGTCGCCTTCTTTTCTACAATTCTGATCAAAATGTCATTGAACGCTTCGATCCCGCACATCCAGATGAAATCGCCTTGATGGTGCCCTCCAAAACATTCGAGCAGATCAAGTCAAGCGATAGCAGCGCCTTAACGGCGTTTGCTATAACTCCCCAGTATGAGATCGTAGTCGCCACAGATAGTCAACTGGCCTTCCTGGACCAACAAGGAAATGTGATGACCAAGCTCACGTCCCCGTCTATATCCGGAGAAGACCGCTTGAAGGAATGGACCTGGTGGACAGGATTGGGTATGGAAATTCTCTTGTTTTGTGTCATTCAGTTTCTGCTGTTTCGCCTCTTCCGGATTCCGTTGATTATCAAGCAAACGATTGTGATAGCCCCACTTATTGTTGTCCCTGTATTCCTTCAACTGGAGGGAACGAAGCTGACCTTCTCGTTTATGGAGCAGGAAAATCAAACCGATCTTCGTCTCCAAGCCTATGTGATTTCTACGCTGATCGAAGGGGACAAGCTGGATGGAATCAACGGAGCCATTGATTACATGAATGCGGATTATCAAGCAGTACAGGCCAACCTGAAAAAACTGGAGGTCCCAGATGATGTGAATGTGAACAGGGGGCTGTACAAAACGATCTACAAATACAAAGATGGCGAATTGTTTCTCATGATGGATGACAATGACAGCGCAGAAGTATTTGAGAATGTGTCCATTGATGACGAGTTCCGCAGTGTGGTCATGAAACGGGAGATCGTCTCGGGTAAAGCACAGGATCGGACAGGCTACTGGATGTACGCGATGGCCCCGATCTACAACTCCGCAGGCAAGCTATCCGGTGTGTTGGAGTTGGGCAGAGAAATGAACGGGGTCCGCATACAGCACAACGAAATGTCCCGTGAGCTAGGCCGTGGCGCTGCGCTAGTCTGGTCGATTTGTGCGAGTCTATTCTTCCTTTTCTCGTGGCTGACATACCGAAACATCCGCAATCTGCAAACGAGCGTCTCCGATATGGGAAGAGGCGACTACAGCGTGGTGGCTAGGGTTCGCTCCATGGATGAAATTCAAAAGCTGGCAGAAAGCTTCAACCAAATGGCAAAGCGCATTCGTCAGTACATTTCGAATATCACGAGGATGAGCGAGGCGAACAATCGCTTTGTGCCGCAGCAGTTTATCCATTTTCTCGGGAAGGAAAGCATACTCGACGTGGAGCTGGGAGATCAGGTGGAGCGGGAAATGGCCATTATGCGAATGAGTCTGCAATCGTTTCATGCCATCTCGCATCGTCTGCGACCAGAGACGACCTTCCGCGTCATCAATGCGTTTCTCAAGCGTTTTGCTCCGATTGTGAACGAGAATCAAGGGATGATTACCGAATATCTCGATCCCGGGGTGCTTGCTGTTTATCCAAAAGAGGCTAAAGACGCGTTGGATGCGGCGGTACAGATGCGTCGTACGTTAGCAGACTATAACGAGCAACGGGCGGAAAAAGGATACGATCCGATTGAATTGCGAGTTGCCCTGCATCACGGTCCGCTGATGCTCGGAATTATTGGCGAGGCGACACGTCTCGAGGCTGCGATCATATCAGATCACGTCCGCGTAGTGGAGAAAATGGAAAAGATGGCAGAAACGCTCGGAGCCTGCATCCTGATGTCCGATTCGCTGTTTGCCGAGATGAGAGAGAGTACGCCATATCGATATCGTGATTTAGGCTGGGTGCATATCGAGGGAGAAGCTCAGCCGATGCATTTGTACGACGTATACGAGGGGGACGCTGCCCAGATTCGCGCTCACAAGGATGAGACGAAGGAGTTGTTTGAGCAAGCGATTGCGATGTATCAAAATGGGAGGTTTCACGATGCACGCTCTGCTTTTTTGTCCGTCATCAAGCAAAACCGCTGGGATCAGGCGGCGCGACAGTATTTCTACTTATGTGACGAATACGCGCAAAAAGGGGCAGAACGAGATTGGTCTGGCGAGTTGAAAATATCGTAGGAGCGGTGAAAAAGCGAAATGACGAGTCCCGAACCGAATCACAACCAGTGGAACTATTACGAAGAAATGCTTCGATGGCTGGATATTCATCTGATGCGCTTGCTGGCTGTGCGAGCACAGCAGGGGGATGATTATCCGCTTGATCAAATGAGGGGGGTGATTGTCACAGAGGAAGAGGTCATACAATTACTCGAGGCAGCTCCGCCTGCAACGCAGCTATGGGAAGTCTTCACAGAGCGGCTGGCAGCATGCGAGGAACGACTTCATGCCCTGCACATGCGTGAAGCGGAAGCGGGTAGCGTACCGATTTTGGCAGTGGCAGACGCTTTTTCACTCAACCGCTTCGAGCTGGGGTGTTTATTTCTTTGCCTGTCAGTCGAGCTGGATCGGAAGTACGAAAAGCTGTTTGGCTACCTCCTCGATGATATTACGTGCAAGTCACCTACTCCCGAATTGGCGATGCAGCTATTTTGCCGGACAGCGACCGAGAGAATGGAAGCCTGGACAGCGTTTGCGCAAAAAAGCAAGCTGGGCCGATTGTTGCTTTTTACCGAGGGGGACATGGGCGGCAGCGGCTCTTGGCTCTCTCGTCCGTTAAAGCTGGATGAACGCATGCTGCACTTTTTGACAACGAAGAATGGAGGTGATGCGAGTCTGCCGCTTTGGCTATCCTGGAGCTTGCCAGATCAAGAGTTGGAACCGTTGGTAGGAGAGAGCGCGATTCATTTGCAGGAGCGCTTTGAAACATTGTGGGAAACGGCAGGAGCAGATTCGGAGCGGCTACTCCTGCATTTGCATGGTCCGACTGGCGTTGGCAAAAGGCATCGAGTGAAGCATCTGTTTCATCGGGTCAGGCGACCGGTGCTGTTCGTCGACGCAGAGCGCTTGATCCGCGAGGAAGCTTTTTCACGAAGAGTACAGCAGATCTTGCGGGAGGTACAGCTTCGTCGGGGTGTTCTGTGCTTGCATCAGTTCGAGGTGTTTCTGACAGAAGAGGTACAAACAGTTGGGCGCAAGCAGCTGTTGATAGATGAACTCGAAAGCTTTTCACGCCCCATTGCCATTGTGTCGAAAAGTCAATGGAAGCCGGAAAGCGCTCTGGGGAAGCGGATTTGGCTGGAAATGGAGGTGCCTAGTCCAGATGAAACGGAAAGGAGGCGATTATGGGAGACGGGCCGTGCAGGCATGAGCTTTTCTCAAGAGATTGATGTAGGCGTTTTGGCAGGTAAATTCAAGCTGAATGCCGGGCAAATCACCCGGGCGCTTCACAGAGCAAACGAGATGGCGATGCAGACGAAAGACAGGATCATTACGAAAGCACATCTCCATGAAGCTTGCTTCCTGCAAATGCGACATGGGCTAGAAAAGCACGCCACACGCTTGAACCCCAAATACAGCTGGGAAGATCTGATTTTGCCTGAGGAGCAACTTACTTTGTTGCGGAATGCCTGCAATCAGGTGACCTATCGAAATGTCGTTTTGGGGGAGTGGGGCTTTGGGCGAAAGCTCTCTTATGGCAAGGGCGTCAGCATGTTGTTTGCTGGGCCTCCGGGTACGGGCAAGACGATGTCGGCGGAAGTCGTGGCAAAGGAGCTAGGTCTGGAGCTTTTTAAAATTGACTTGTCGCAGGTGATCAGCAAGTACGTTGGAGAGACGGAAAAAAATCTCCACCACATCTTCTCGGAAGCGAGAATAGGCAATGCCATCCTCTTCTTTGATGAAGCCGATGCCCTTTTTGGCAAGCGCTCAGAAGTGAAAGATTCGCATGACAAATACGCAAATGTGGAAACGGCCTACTTGCTGCAAAAGATGGAGGAGTACGAGGGAGTCTCCATTTTGGCGACGAATCTCCTGCAAAATTTTGACGAGGCCTTCATTCGCAGAATCAACTACGTGGTGAAGTTTCCTTTTCCTGAACCGTACTATCGCGAAGAAATATGGCGCAGCATGTTCCCGGCCGATACACCGCGAGCTGCTGACATCGATTTTGAGTTTCTTGCGTCCAAGCTGCACATTGCTGGGGGCGGAATCAAAAATGTGGTTCTCGCAGCATCCTTCTTAGCTGCATCGGAAGGCAAACCCGTTTCCATGAGTCATTTGATTGCGGCTGCGAAGCAGGAGTTAAAAAAGACGGGTAAGCTGCTATTGAAAGAGGATTTGGGGGAGTACGCCAACAGGTAGCATGTCGAAGGAAGTGTGTAATTTTACAAAATTAGATAAAAATTCATGCAAAACCATTAATTTGAATGTTATGATAAGTATATTCTGTCAAATAATGTCGAGGTGAACAGGTATCAGCCAGTACACCGCCATTGCTGAAGTAGGAGAGACGCTGCTCGCTCTTTTGCGAAAAGAGATGACGCCGGAGCCGATCAGCCAACCCGAGCTGATTGGTCTAAGCTCGCCTGCTCAGCCAGGAGATTTGGCGTTAGCCTTGTTTTTATACGAAATCCGGGAAAGTCAGGAGAGGCAGCACATGATGATCAGTGAAGGTACTGATCAGTTGCGATATCCCCCAATGACGGTCAATCTCTCCTACATATTGACTGCCCATTCCCCAGCAGAACAGCATACCCGCATGCTGGACGAGCACCGCATCCTCGGGCGTGCCATGCAGGTTCTCTACGACAACGCCATTTTGCGTGGCGATCAGCTCCAAGGCTCTCTTGCAAACATGGATACAGAGCTTCGTGTCGTCGTGGAGCAGCCTCCCGTTGATAAACTCATCCAACTCTTTCCACATGTTCCGTACAAGCTATCCATCGGCTACTCGGTAGGGCCGGTTCATATCGATTCAACCCGAGTTCGTTCAACGAAGCGCGTACTGGAACGGGATATTCGCATACGAGGGGAAGGTCATGGTTAATGGATCAGCATTTCCAGGTGCGCATTCGTTCCGTCTTCTCGTATGCCGTCCGTCTGGTGGACATGTATACAAGAGGAGCTCCTTTTCGCTCGAGCTTGTCTGTTCGTTTGGCGAATCATCCACAAGTGCCCATAGCCAAAGGGGACGGATGGTATATCTTTACTGATTTGCCTGATGGGATTTACTCGCTCAACATAAGCAGCCGGGAGTATATGGATCGCTTCGTGACTTTCTCCGTGATCACTGGGAGTACATCTTACTCCGAACGAATCATTTACTTGCATCCGAGTCCAGCCTATCCATTCCGGTCAGGAGACTCCCTTGTTCGAGGGAGAGCCTGCGTGGCGGATGGTTCCCCAGCTGGCGGAGCCTGTGTGCAGGCTGTCATCTCATATGAGCGAGATGCCCCGGTGAAATTGGCCGAGGACGCAGACAAAGAGGCTACGGAGCTAATCGTAGCCAGTAAAAAGGGTCAAGTCGATTTGGCTGACGCTTTTCTTCTCGAAACACCCACATGCAAAGGGACGATCATTCGTTTTGCAAGTCCCCCAAAAGGTCGGGTTTACCCCTTGGCCGAACCTCTTTCTTTTGCCTACCCAAGAGGCACTGTCTTACTCCCACTGCTCGAGACGAACTGCGACGACAGAGGAGAATTCGTAGTTGCCCTTCCTTTGTTTCTGGAAAAAACTCATGCGCGTATGAAAATTGAAGTGCGGCGGGAAGAAGCCGCTGGTTTTGCCGAGCTTTCCATTCAAGCCGGTACGACCCAATCCATAGGTATCATCCAAATGAACAGATTTAAATAGGGTGATCCGGCAGTTGTTTGGCGTCGGTTCATGACATCCTGCTGCCTGATTATAGAGCAAGATTCACGTATCCAAACAATAAGTGGTGAAGCAAGTGATGAAATTAATCGGAGGGAGGGACTGATTGCAGGTTTCTGCTGCTGATACATGCGGAACTCTCCAATCAGGTTACGATGCCAGAGTACTTATCACCAGGGGTGTATGTCGAGGAGTTTGATAGTGGCCCCGTTCCCATGGAGGGAGCGAGTACGAGCACGGCCGGCTTTATCGGGCTGGCCCAAAAAGGACCCGTTGCGGGATTGCCTGAGCTGATTACAGGTGTCAATGATTTCCGCAAGTTGTTCGGTTCCTATTTGTCTGAGAATGCGTTTGGCGAATACCGTTATCTTGCCTACGCAGTGGATCACTTCTTTCTGAATGGAGGCTCCCGTTGCTATGTAATGCGGGTAGCGCCAGCAGATGCGAAGTCGGCTTCCAATGAAGGCAACAGCGAAGGAGCTGTCCTTCGAATTGCTGCCAAAAACCCGGGGGCATGGGGAAATCAGATCCGCGTAAATTTGATTCCGTCGAGCAAGGCAAAAACGCAGATTTACGAGCAGCTAGGCGAGACTCCTAAATACCGCGTGAAAAACAGTGCTGGCTTTCAACCAGGTGATGTCGTTTCTTTCTATGACGGTGAAACCAAGCAGTACAGCGAAGTGGTTTCTTCCCAAGACAATGTGATCGAGTTGTCTGCCGTGCTTACAGGAGACGTCATCGATAACAATCTGCTGCCGGTCAAAATTTTGTCTACATGCGAATTTACCGTGCAGGTCTTCTACAACGATGAGGCCGAAGAGTTCGATAAATGCTCGCTCAATGTCTCTGCTGCCAATCATGTCAGCAAGCTGTTGTCCAAGAGCAATATCGTAGAGGTCGAAGCGGGTGCTGCCCCAGCGGGCCCAGAGGTCATTCCGCCTTTTACCGTCATTTCAGGGATAGCGGAAGAAATCCAATCTGAGGGCGGGAAGACGGAATTCGGTCTGTATCCAATCTCGTTGGCAGGGGGCAGCGACGGTTCTGTCGCCAATCTGTCAGCGGGCGAATACATGGGGGAGGACCATGGACCGGGAAAACGTACGGGAATTCAAGCCTTCATTGATAACGACGAAGTGAGCATTATGGCCATTCCTGGCGTGACAGACCCAAATGTGCAGCTCGCGCTTGTGGCTCATTGTGAAAACCTGAAAAGCCGCTTCGCCATCCTCGATATCCCACGCGACAAGAAAAAAGTAAGCGATGTGTTGACGCATCGCAATATTTTCGATACGCAATACGCTGCTATCTACAATCCTTGGCTGCAAGTGTTCGATCCGCTGGACAAGCGTAACATCTACATTCCGCCATCAGGCTCCATGGCTGGTATTTACGCGCGCTCGGACAACACCCGCGGCGTCCACAAGGCGCCTGCAAACGAGGTCGTACGTGGCTGCACAGGACTGGATTGCCAGTACAATACGGGCGAGCAGGATATTTTGAATCCAAAGGGAGTCAACCTGATTCGCGCGTTTACAGGTCAAGGAATTCGCGTCTGGGGTGCACGGACGATGTCATCCAACGGGCTATGGAAGTACATAAACGTACGCCGCCTGTTCATTTTCCTCGAACAATCGATCAAAAACGGGACAAACTGGGTGGTATTTGAGCCGAATGACGAGAGGTTGTGGGCCCGCGTCCAACGCACGATTGATTCTTTCCTGACGCGTGTCTGGCGAGATGGTGCGTTGATGGGCTCAAGTCCGCAGGAAGCCTTCTACATTCAAATCGGCAGAAGCACGATGACGCAAGATGATATCGACAATGGCAGATTGATCTGCGTGATTGGTGTAGCTCCTGTCAAACCAGCAGAGTTCGTCATCTTCCGTATTACGCAAAAAACATCTGATCAGCAATAATTCACGGCGAAAAACGGTGTGAGGAAAGGGGTACAGTATGGCAGATCGTAAGGATCCATACCGCAAGTTTCGGTATCGGGTAGAGATGGACGGCATTCAGCAGGCAGGCTTCAGTGAGGTGTCGGGCTTTGATGCGTCTGTGGACGTAGTCGAGTATCGCGAAGGCAATGAGGTGATTACACCGCGCAAGCTCCCGGGCTTGGCGAAGTACGGGAATATCACGCTGAAATGGGGCGTGACGGATTCGATGGATTTGTACAACTGGATGCAGGATACCATTCAGGGCAAGGTCGCACGCAAAACGGTCACGATCATTGCCATCAATGAAGCCGGAGATGATGTCGCTACATGGAAGGTCATCGAAGCATGGCCGACCAAATACACGGCGCCTGATTTTAACGGTACGTCTTCAGAGGTAGCGATTGAGCAGCTGGAAATTGCCCATGAAGGAATGACACGCACGAAATAATAGAAAATCCCGACGTCAAAGAGTGGCAAAGAAAAGGCTTACCTTTGTCACTCTTGCTGGCCTCGGATGATGAGGAGGATGACACCATGGCATTTAAAACGGAATACGAATTTGAGCTCCCACGCGGCTATGTCGATGAGGAAGGCAACCTGCACAAGCGAGGAATCATGCGCTTGGCGACGGCTGCCGACGAAATTTTGCCGATGCGTGATCCGCGCGTTCAGCAAAACCCCGGCTACCTGACGATTATTTTGTTGACGAGAGTAATTACCAAGCTGGGAGATGTACGGGGAATAGACACAAAAGTGGTGGAACGGCTGTTTACGGCGGATCTCGCGTACCTGCAAAACCTGTACAGACAAATCAATGAATTGGACAGCTCGATGTTCAAGACATCTTGTCCGAAATGCGAGCATGAATTTCAGGTAGACATGGCTTTTTCAGGGGCGCTGGAGGGAGTATGAGTGGATACCCCGTCGACAAGATCTATGAAGAAGCCGCCTTCATCGCCTACTATTTTCACTGGCCTCACGACGAGATCATGTCGATGGAACACAAGGAACGGCGGCGCTGGTGTGAGGAGATATCCGCCATCAATCGCAAGCAAAATGACGAACCGGAAAATGTTTTTGATGTGTTTAAGCGGAGGTGATTCTGGTGTTTGCCAATGAGAATCCATATTACACCAACCTCCGATTTCGTGTGGACTTTCTTCCGTTTGGATTGGAGATGGATGGCATCTGGGTCGCTGGATTTAGTGAAGTGTCCGGACTGGCAGTCGAAACAGAGCTGGAGGAGTACCAAGAGGGCGGCGTGAATCATTTCGTCCACAAGCTGCCGAAACGCAGCAAGTTTCCCAACCTGGTCTTCAAACGAGGGTTTGTGAGATCAAACGAGCTGTGGAGATGGTATGAGGAATTCCACTTTGGCCCGCCAGAAAAGCGCAAGCGCAAGCAAGGGGCAATCATTCTTATGGACGCAAACGGAAACGACGTGGGGGCTTGGGCATTTGAAGGGGCTTATCCGGTCAAGTGGGTAGGACCGGAGTTCCGGGCCACGCATGGAGAAGTAGCCGTCGAGACATTGGAAATCGTGCACCACGGCTTAAAATCGTATTTTTAAGCCTTATTCCGTCTGCAAGGAGCAAAAGAAACGATGATAACGATCAAGGCGCTCCCACCTTCGAGTCGTCCATCACTGCTGCCAAGGGCGTCCAACCAAGGCTTTGCACAGAGCATCATGCAGAAGTATCGGCACGGGGAAGGTCGCGATCCTGGCTATCTCGCTTTGATCCATCGTGATTTTTCGCCGAGTATCGGAGGGCAGGAAAACCACTTTTATCAGACTGTCATTCATGTACGCATGCACGTACAAATGGGCTCCTACCTCGGATTGAATCGAGAAATGTTGCCGAACGGACAGGCTGGCTTACCAGGGTCAAAAGAGCGTGTCGTCATGACGGAAGCATCGGGATCAGGACGAAAAATACGATCTGCTACTTTGATACATGAGCTTTTTCGGAAGTGGGAGCCATCCAAATCAATCGAGAAGGTTTACCTCCCACGGATCATGGTTGTCTCAAATGGAACAGATAGATATCACTGGTCCAAATATGTTCAGTCTTCGGTTCCGCGAGCAAGCTCACTTGAAAAATGGCTGCCGCTGTGGCGGTCTGAAGAGCAGATTCACCCGGCCGATTTTGCTCCGCCGGAGTTTTTGGTACACACGTCGCTAAAGGGTGACGCTGGCGAACGCAGGAGCATGCAAAATGAACGTGAGCGGATACGGCTCGAATTAGCGACAAGAGTAAATGCCAATTGGATTTCACGTCTCAGAGCGACTCGTTCTGAAGAAGTCCGATTCGAACAATCGGGAGTTCGCTACTTTTTGCAGTTCCGCAGAGGGATGGAACCGAGGTTTGGGATCTGGTCTTCTCCTGTTTTGCTAAAAAAAGCAGAAGGACGGGCTGCGAACTCTTTCTTGGAACGCTCGGTGCGGACAGAGAGAGAGGAAATTGGCGGCCGAGATATCACAAATCTAATCGTTCATGAAAGTGAACGTACACGTTGGTCAGTAGCTTCCCAGCAGACTGAACTGTGGGGGAGTCTGAGCTGGCAGCAAGGTCGCGCAACATGGCTGCCAAAGACGGTGACCGCGCATGCACGTCTACGTGTTTTACTGCCGATTGTTTTTCAGAGAAACAGTCAACATCCGAAAGCAAAAAGCGAGTGGATGCTGAAAACACTGTCTGAAGCTTCTTTTATTCCATTGGAACGGGAGATACTTCAGAGCAATGAGCTTTCGAAGATATTCACGTCCTTATTGCCTCGCATGCTTCATCGAGCGGATGCTGGTCGGACCAACCAGCAGGCTGTAAGGGAACGGTTTAAACAGCTGTTTCGTTTGGCTCAACAGTTTCCGAAGGCAGTAAGCGAACGTGGGCTAGCGGTGCTCGGTTCTCGACAGAGGCTGAAGCAGATACAGAGCAGGCGGGAAGACCAGTCGAGCACTTTGTTGCATTGGTTACGCCAGCTTGTCCTAAGCCAAGAGCAACTGGCAACCGTGTTGGGGCCTCAGATAGAGCAGAAGCAGCCGAATCGCATTACTTTACACCCGTTGCAACTGCTTTCTTTCGAAACTATGGCAACAAGGAATCAAAGGAATCAGCGGACATACGAGTTGCTTCAACAGATGGTATTACAGGTAGCCAGACTGAACGAGAGTGTCAGGGAGCAGTCCGTTCGCTTTCGTTCAAGCCATGAACAAACTCATTTTGGCAAAACGAGCGTGATTCCGGCTGTGTCTCGTGCTTCTTATCAACAGCTTGACTTGCTACAGCAAGAGTGGTGGACGGGGGTGTCGTTACGCGTTTTGCACCCCATGCATGGGCTCCCGTTCTCATTGCCTATAACACGTGTCACAGATAGCTCCCAAACAGTCCCGCCTCCGCCTCTTTCGCAGTCAGTTGTCAGGAAGTCGATCACTACTCATTGGATACAGAGCCTGCCGTCCGCTAATGCTTCTGTTTTCTTTGAAAAACGGGGATGGTTGAACCAGCCTTGGCCCAAGGAATATCTTGAAACTATTAACGAGATCGAGCGTGAGCCAGTTGGTATAACTAGTACTACACGGTTTGAATGGAAACGCTTCGTGCCGATCCTCCATATGAATCGCCAACGCTGGCAGAAGCTACAAAATCGTTACGTCAGTTCGACCCACCAGGAGACGAACGGGAAGTCTGTGATGTCGTGGGCACATGTTCAACAGATGGTGGCAGAACAGCTCAGAGAAAGGAAGCTCCTTGCTACTAGCACTCATGCACCAAGAAACCTTCTGTATGAGCCGGAGAATCAATCTCTGCATCCTGCGGCAAGTATGCCTAGTAGATGGTTGATGCACCCGTTGAATGTTCGGACCAAAGAGAGTACATCCGAAGGCATCTCTCATCCATTTTTCCGGCTAGCTATTCATTTTCTGCAAAATAAGCATCTTATTCAGATGTCATACGAGATGATACGTCAGCAATTATCGTCTCAGGGTGGGAAGTACAAGCAGACAGATGTCGCCTTCTCTTTGGCCAAGAATCAAGCAATGTTCAGCGCGCCCGAACGAAAAGCGACGGTCATGATGGTACACGAGCATGAGCATAGTCCAATATGGCACACCGTCTTCCTAAAAAATGAACAGAGTACAAGTCGAGCATTCGTGCATACTCGTCGTCATGATCGGGAAATTGCCATAGACTGGATTGGATTGGGAGGAACAGACCATCAGCGATTGTACAACACGTCTGCGAAGCCGTTTTCTATCAAAGAAGACGTCTTTGACAGGAACGCATTGCGACGGATAGCTGCTGCGGAACTAGGGCTTACGATCCTCTTGCAAAAAAGCTCGAAGCTGGCAGCGATGAGCGAATATGCAAAGGTAGGCTCAACATTCACAAGTGGGAAAGCTCCTCCCCCGAGCAGTGATAAGCAACCGAATGATCACTCAAGGTCTCGCAAGGGCGAAAGCAATCTATTACGAGAAAGCCATCAAGCTCGTGAAAGCAGTCACACTCGCTTTTTACAGAAGACAGCCAGCTTGCTGACAAGCTCCCTTGCCCTACGTGCTCGTCCCTATCTTCAAGTCATGGAGCAAATCAGAAAAGCAATCCAGACTGATTTCCGGACGGAAGCATATGTACAGAACCAACATTCACTCTCGACTGTTCTGAATCGTCCCGATGCACAAATGGTTGTTCAGAATCAATGGGGAGCACTCCATAGCCTTGTGAATGGTCAAAGCGTGTTGGTGCCCGAAAGTTTCATGCATGAAAGTGGAGGATCCATTGATTTTGTCTTGGAGAGATTGCATTCCAGACAGCTTAGTCGCCGCAGCCGTTTTCAACAAAGCAACCATGAGCATATTCTGACGGTCAACCAGAAGGCGCAAACGGTCAAACGGCTAACAAGTGATGAGGCGCAGGAGGTCGAGGTTCGAGACGCTAGGCTTACGCCGCTGCAAAGACTAGGGCTATTCAACTTGGGGTCAACATCAATAGCGGCGGGAACAGTGGAACAGGCGGAAAAAAACACATCCCTAACACTTGTTTCAAAGCCAATGGTTGCAATAACAATTCAGCCATCACTCCTGCATGCTTTGCAGCAAGGCCAAAGAGTACCCAGAGAATTCGAGCAGCGCTCCCTGTCCGAAAACGCAACCCATATTCATCGCCGAGGATTACGCACAGCAGACAGCCACGCAAGCCCTGCGGCTATCGTTCAGTCGCCGTCCATGGAGTACCTGCGAAAAAGCATCCCTCCTCAAGAACCCGCGGTGCAGCAAGCGACAACACTTCCACTCCAGCGACAAGTCGATCTACACGTGCAAGAGAGGGCTGGCAATCAGACGTCGTTATCTCCACAAGAAGTGGAGCGATTGATGGATAAAATGATGAAGGAGCTGGACAAGCGCCTCACTCAAGAGCGGCAGCGACGAGGTCTATAGGCAAGAATTTCGCATTCACAGACGACTATTTCTTCGGTAAAGAGAGGCAAATGCCAATGATGGGTCAGGAGAAAAAGGCCAAAATTTTAGTGGATCGCAGCGGGCAAGGAGACTTCAAGGAGAGTATTTCCGTTCTCTTTAACCCATCAGAATACAAGGTAGATGCTTCCAATAACTACTCTTGGCAAAAGATATTGGGGCAATCGGTACCAGTCGGGATGTTCACGAGCGGTGATATCGAGACATTATCGGTCGACTTGTTTTTTGATACATACGAGGCTGGAGTGGATGTGCGTGCATTCACGAATCAGGTGCTGGGACTGATGGCCGTAGAAAAGAAAATCAGTACGCCGCCCCTATGCAAATTCGTATGGGACAGCTTTCAATTCACTGGTGTAGTCGAAAAGGTTTCGCAGCGGTTTACGATGTTTCTCGACCAAGGGACACCGGTACGAGCCACGTTAGGCGTCACGTTTAAAGGCACGAGCGTGAAAAAGTCCGCGGACGATATCGGGGCTGCAAGAGAAAAGGTCGCACAACAAATGGTCAACCAAGGAGACCAGCTGTACCTGATGGCGTATCGCACGTACAATGATGCGTCGAAATGGCGAAACATAGCGAACGCCAATCAGATCGACAATCCCAGACTTCTAAAACCGGCTACTACCTTGCATGTGCCACTTGTGAGGTGACGAAGAAATGAGCGAATTGAAATTGACGACAGATCGCCATTCCTTCGATGACCTGCGCCAAACGTACAACAATTTTCATGCTCCAGCCTTGGAAATACTCGTTGGAGGGAAAAAACTGATCAGCCAGGTAGGTGTCGCCATTACCAAAGCAACGATCAACTCCACCTTGGAAGGCAAAGCAGATACGTTCTCGTTTTCGGTAACCAATGCTTTTGATACGGCAGCGTGGGAGTTCCGCTGGGTAGATGACTATCTGGTTCCAGGCAACGAAATTGAAATTCAGATGGGCTATGGAACCGAGCTATCTAGTCTCTTTTACGGACATATTACAGCCGTTTCGTTTGCATGCGAGGAGACGCCCACCATAACGGTAAAAGGGATGGACAAATCGTTCCTGCTAATGGTCGATAACAAGTCTACCTCATGGAATAAAAAGAAATACAGCGATGTCGTGAAAGAGCTGGGACAAAAATACGGCTTGTCAACGCATGTGGATGATACGGTTCAGACAATCGAGACCATTACCAAGACGGTGTCCGAGACTGACTTTCAGTTTTTAAATCGTCTTGCAAAAATTTGTAACTACGACTTTTTTATCGTCGGGAAGAACTTGTATTTCCGTAAGCCACTGAGCAACATGACTCCGGTCCTCACCTTGATCTGGGGAGTGTCCTTGCGTAGCTTTTCTGTCGATGTCAACATTGCTTCCCAAGCCTCCTCCTATACGGTGCGATGGGTAGACAAGGACAAAACAACGGTGCTCCAGGAAGCGAAAGCAACGAACGCAGATATTGGGAAGCTCGGGACCAATTCGAAGACAAGCGCTGATCTGCTGCGAGCAATCGGTGATTATTTTGATAAATACGAGTCTACGAAAAAGCTGGACTCACCTGAGGAGATAAAAGCGGTCGCCAAGGCACGCCTGAATCAACTCGCCATGAACCTTCTCGACGGCAACTGCGAGGCCATCGGTCTGCCAGAAATTCGTGCTGGCCGCTATATCATGCTAGAGGGCATGGGGAAAAAGCTGAGTCAGCCTTATTACATCACATCTGTTACACACACCATCGATGTGGCATCTGGCTATGTGACGACGTTTCAAGTGAAGGGAAATACGATATGAGCTTTGATCATTGGTTCTACCAGGATGAAATAACAGAAGAAGAACGGGCAAAAATCCACGGTGTCATTGTCGGGATTGTGACGAACAACGAAGACCCGGAAAAGCTCTCGCGTGTAAAGCTGAAGCTGCCTCTGGTTGATAACGAGCGGGAGACAGATTGGGTGCGAATTGCCACGCTGTTTGCAGGAAAAGATCGCGGCAGCCTGTTTATTCCGGAGGTAGGCGACGAGGTGCTGGTCGCTTTTCACTGGGGAGATGTACGCGAGCCATTTGTGATCGGGATGTTATGGAATAAGGAAAACAAAGGCCCGGAAATGGCGGAGAAAAACAACATCCGAAAAATCACGACCCGTGCAGGCCATGAAGTGATTTTTGGCGATGATCCGAATGACGGGAAGATCACGATTGCCACGAAAAAAGGACAACAGGTGGAGCTGTCGGACAAGGATGAGAGTATTGTGCTTACGGAGAGCAGCGGAAACAACCAAATCGCCATGAAAGGCGGCAGCACGGGCGAAGTTACAGTGAAGAGCGGCTCAAGTACGATTACGTTGAATGCAAAAGGGCAAGTGACCATTCAGTCAGACACATCGCTGACAATCAAGTCCACCCAGCTGAATCTGGAGGCGCAGGGAGCCATGTCGATTAAAGCAGGAGCGTCCTTGAACATCAAATCTGACGGAATTGTTGCCATCAACGGTTCGGTGATCAAATTGAATTAATTCATGGGGGGATTCCATGCAGCAGCCATTCGGTGAAAAAGGATGGAAGTTCCCTATTCAGGTGGATCAGGCTACAGGCCGTATTCGTTTGTCTGATTACGAGGATGACATCGCGGAATCAATTCGCATCATTCTTTCTACTGCAAAGGGAGAGCGTGTGATGCGACCGAAATTCGGGAGCGGATTGCAAGGCTTCATGTTTGATGGTACGGACGGAACGAGCCTGGCTTTGCTCCAATCGGACATCGCAGAAGCGATCATGATCTGGGAACCGCGTGTGCGGGAGGTGCAGGTGGAGGCCAAGGTCGACAAAACTCATTCCGAAACGGTGAACGTTACGATCAGCTATACCGTACGAGCGACAAACAAAGGCTATCAGCTGTTGTATCCTGTCCATCGCCTAGGTCCACATGGGTAGCGCAAGAGTCACAGTCGCGTGAAGAAAAAAGGAAGGGAGGTGGGTAACGTGAAACCACCGTTGGTCGATTCGCGGGACATGCAGGCAGTCATCCGAAAAATGCGCGAAATGGTGCCATTCTACACCCCGGAGTGGCGCTTCACTCCAGAAGATCCTGATGCGGGTACGGCTTTATTTCTCCTTTTCGCAGACATGCTGATGAATAATCGTGAGCGTTTGAATCAAGTGCCGGAACGAAATTTTATTGCGTTTCTCAATATGCTCGGTGTCGGAATGGCTCAGGCAAGGCCGGCAGAAACCTTTTTGACATTTGAATTGAGTACAGGTGTGCAAAAGCCAGTGTGGATTCCGGCGGGCACAAAGGTTTCGGGCAAGTCTGCCCTTGGCGATGAAGTGGTTTTTGAAACGGATCAGCCTATGCTGGCTACCCCCTCTCTCCCGACAGATCTGTTGTTTTCCAATGGCAGTCGAGACTTTTTAACAGATGTAACGAGTTGGCTTGGGACAAATGCGTCGCTCTCTCTCTTGGACTGCCAGGCTTTGCCTAATCACCAGGAGCATTGCTGGTATTTGGGGCATGAGAACTTGTTTTGTTTAGGGGACCGTGCTTCCATCCAGCTCACGATGGTTTCCAATCAGGAACGCTACCTGGAATCCTTGCTGGCAGAGAAGCTGGTGAATCCAGCGCTGGTCGAGTGGGCGTATCAGTCAGAGGGCGAATGGGTTTTGTTCGACAAGATCGAGGCTGATCAAAATCGGCTGCGCTTGGAAAAAAAGCAGCGGAAAAAATGGCAGTCCAGTGAAGTGCAAGGAATCGAAAATCGTTGGCTTCGCTGTAGAGTGAAGCCAGGCATGATTCATGAATGGATGAAAAATGGCGGGAGCCTCTCTCTGACCCACATCCAGATGAAGACGGATTATTTGCCGACAGATGATCCGAATGGCCTTGCACCCGACATGCTTTTCTCCAATGATGTGCAGGTTTCTGGGAGTGGCTGCCTTGCATTTGGCGAGCAGCTCGCGCCGTATGGCATGTTTTTTTTGTCCTGTGAAGAGGCGTTTACGAAGCCTGGAAGTACGGTCGCCCTTCGTTGTCGGATGAAAACGATGCCATATCCTGCAACGCATCTGTCACAACCGGAACCAAAATGGAAATGGATCATGAAGGAATCGACCTTTGACCCTCCAGCGACGACACCCGTCACAGTCAGCAAGGTGGTATGGGAATACTGGAATGGCAGCGGATGGATGGTGCTTCTGTCAGGAGAGGATCGTGAGAAGCTGTTTGCTGGCACCGATTCGGATGAGGAGATTGTGGTTGCCTTTACGTGTCCAGATGATTTGCAGCCGACAACCGTGCAATCCCAGTATGGTTATTGGATTCGTGTACGAATACTTCAGGTGGAAGGCTTATATGGCCCGAATCCTGTATACATGGCCCCGTGGCTGGAAGACATGCGCCTGACCTATTCGTATCGAGAGTCCCTGCATGTGCCGGAAGCGATTGTCACACAGAACGACTTGGATTGGCAGCAACCTGTTGGTACAGGGAATCATCAGGCTAGCTTCCAGCCGTTTTTGCCATCCGAATGCATGCATCCCGCCGTCTATTTTGGATTTGAGCAGCCCCCATTGCAAGGACCGCTCTCTTTCTACTTTTCTATTCTACCAATGGACGAATCCCCGGGGGCTGCTCCGGTTGTGCAATGGGAATACAAGCGCGGAGATGCAGGAGCGACGACTTGGGCCAAGCTGCAAACGATTGATCAGACCGCTGGTTTTACGGAAAGTGGTACTGTACGTTTCGCTGGTCCTTTTGATATGGAAAAAAGCAAAATGTTTGAACGGGAGCGTTATTGGATTCGCGCCGTCAACGTAGACAATCGTCTTGGAGGATGCGATTCGGATGCACGACATCCCGTGCTAAGCGGCTTTTATCCGAATACGATACGAGCCATTCAACAAGAGACGATTCGCAATGAAATGGCAGAGCGGATAACAGAGGGACCACAAGCCGAGTACAGACTGATCCGACATCCCGTCATGGGCGAAGAGGTATGGGTAGATGAAACAGGCTTCTTTTTGCCGAGCGAACGAAAGAGCTGGCTGGAGCATCCGGAAAATCGGGTGGAGCTTCTCTATGATTCTGAAGGGAACGAGCAAAAATGCTGGGTTCTGTGGAAACGAGTAGAGCATCTGCACGATTCTGGTCCGGATGATCGCCATTACTGCTTGGAGAGTGCCAGCGGAAAAATTTTGTTTGGCGATGGCCGACATGGTAGGGAGCTTCCACAAACCGGACTCGGTTCCGTGAGGGTGACGTATAAGGTCGGAGGGGGAACAGCAGGGAATCTTCCCGCTGGGCAGTTGAATCAATTGGAACAATCGATTCCCTTTGTCCAAGCTGTCAGCAATCCGGTGCCTGCGATTGGGGGAAGTAATCGGGAATTGCTGACGGAAGCCTTGCAGCGCGGTCCTCAGACAATCAAGCATCGCTATCGAGCGGTGACGGCTGAAGATTTCGAATGGCTCGTCCGTGAAGCGCATCCGGGGATAGCCAAAGTGAAGTGTTTGCCGAATCGGAACAGCCGCCTGCAAAAAGAAGCAGGCCATGTCACTGTGATCGTATTGCCCGCAGCGGGATATATCGGCATACAATTTTTGGAGCTTCGGCGTTCTGTCACGAACTACTTGCTTACACATGCGGCAGCGACGATAGCCTCCCCCGAGCGGATTCATGTTAGGGAGCCTGTCTACTTGGAAATTGCGGTGACAGCAGAGCTGGCAGTAGGGTCTTTGGAGGAAATCGTTGAGGTGGAGCTGGAGACACTCGGCAAGCTCACGCGATTCCTTGACCCCATATCGGGAAATCTGCATGGTGGAGGCTGGGAAATAGGCCAGCGTGTGCACCCTTCGCTCTTGTTTGCCTTACTGAAATCCGTAAAGGGCGTCCGCTTTGTGGATCATCTGACCCTGACTGTATTTCGAACGGAAAATGGGCAACGAAAGGAAATACTCGCTTCTGAATACGAAACGATTGTACATGGGATCGTTACAGAGGGAGTACATCGAATCAGCGTCCGCGTTCAGGAAGGACAGGCTTTCTTCCCACCCAAACATTGAAAAAGGAAGTGTGCGCTATGCTTCCATCCAAGAATCTGGATGATCGCCACTTTGAAGAGATCGTCGAACAAGCAAAAAACGCGATCCCCAAGCTGCAGCCAGAGTGGGGTGACCACCGTCATCACGATCCAGGCATTACGCTTTTGGAGATGTTCGCGTGGTTGATGGAAATGCAGCAATACTATCTCAACCGGATAACGGAAAAGAACGAACGCAAATTTTTGCAGCTCATGGGTGTACACCCAAAGAACCAGTCATGTGCGACGACGGATGTAACGTTTTTCGCCGTGTCAGAAGAAGCGATCCTTCCGGAGAAGACGAGATTGTTCGCGGGGAGTCTTCCTTTCGAGACGGAACATTCGCTTGTTCTGGTACCGGCCAGCCTGGAGCGTGTTTTGGTTCATACAGAAAGCGGGACTACGGATGTAAGTTCATCCAATGCGCATAATGGTGTTTCCTACTACGCATTTGGCCAGGAACCAAAGATAGGGAACAAGATTTACTTAGGCTTTGATCGGCCACTCCCAGTAGGGAAGGCAGTCTCCATCGGATTGCGCCTGTTTGAGGACTATCCTCTCCCAATCGCCCCGCTTTCGCCCACATCCCTTTTCGTTCCATCAGCCACTCTCGTGTGGGAGTACTATGGACAGAACGACCGCACGCAAGAACTGGGATGGAGTCCGTTGCCAACAGTTTCGGATGAAACGATGAATCTCTCCTTTTCGGGACGAGTCTTAATCGAGCTGGAAGGGACTATGAAGCCGCTCATGCTTTACCCCGCCAATGATCGGCCACGTTTCTGGCTTTGTGCGACATTGCGTGCAGGTCGATTCGAATTAGCTCCTCGCATGGAAAAAATCGAGCTGAACACTGTGAGCGCTATTCAACGAGAAACCTTCAGTCAAATGTGGGAGTTCGATGGAACCGGGCAAGCGGATCAGACGGTTGTCCTTACCAGCTCGCTATCGTACGACGGCATTGTGGAGGTTCAATGCAAAAAGGGACGTCATTGGCAAAGTGGTTGGGATCAGGATGAACCAGACCAAGCCGATACAGGCGTATTTTCGTTTCGCGTTTCGCGTGACCCAGAAAAGGGCACAACGATGATTCGGTTTGGAAGTCCAATGCCTGAAGGCCACAAAAATATTCGGGTCATTGCCTATCGGAGTGACTTTGAAGGGCAGCGGTTCGTTGGAGAAAGCAGTGGCTTGCCACATCAAGTGTTTCGGCTGAATGTCCAATCGATCTTGCCGGAGACGTTTGTCATTCAGGTGGCACGTCAGGTCGAAGGCAGTCCGTTTCCCGTCTGGGAGGACTGGTCGCTGGTCACTGATTTTGACCGATCGGGGCCACAGGATCATCATTTTATGCTGACGGATGTGGACGGCGCAGAAATTGCCTTTGGCAACAATGAGCACGGAGCTATTCCCGAAAAGCTGGAAGGCATGGCCGGCATTCGGATCATATCTTGTCAGACAGGCCAAGGGGCGAAGGGGAATGTACAGGGTGGCCAAATTACCCGGTTTCTCCCGCTAACCAGGCAGCGAACCACCGCGCAGGTGACGAATCCCCGTCCAGCCAGCGGGGGAAGCGAACGCGAAACAATTGATCAAGCCAAGCGCAGGATGAGAATGGAATGGAAAAAACCGCAGCGGACCGTTACAGCAGAAGACTATGAGGCCATTGCGCTATCGACTCCCGGATTGCGTGTGGCCCGCGCGAAGGCAATCCCCCTATACAAAGTAGGGGAGATGGGAGCTTCCGAGCAAAACGCAGCCGCTCAAATGACCGTGGTCATCGTGCCATTCAGCGATCAGCCGACGCCACTGCCAAGTGAAGGTTCCTTAAGGACCGTTCGCCACCAATTGGAACAACGGAGGCTGCTGACGACAGAAGTCCATGTGGCTGCTCCGGCCTATATCAAAGTGACCGTTTTCGCGACCATCGTGGTGGAGCCTGCGTTTGCAGACAAAAAAAGAATCGTGCTACAAGCATTGCAGCGATATTTGACTCCATTGGATCTGCACAATCCTTCCACTCACCATGGAAGAGGATGGGAATTTGGCCGACCTGTTTATAAAAGTGATCTCTATGAGGTGTTAAACCAGATCGAGGGTGTGCTGTATGTGACGGATTTGTGGGTTTCCGCAGAGGGCACAGGCATCATCAGGGATGAAGGGGGCGATATTCAGATTCCGCGTCATGCGCTGGTGTACTCAGGAGAGCATGTTCTGGAGCTCGTTGTGGATAGAGAAAGATAGACGGGAACAAACGGAGGAGTGTGCGTGGATACAATGAATCGTTTCTTTTCCCTGAACAATCCGTCCGATTGGCAGCGGGGGGTCTGGTATAACCTTCACGTCTCTAACGAGGGGATCGCGCTGAATAAATCGCCCGAATATGTGATCGATCATGTGCATCAGGCCGGGACGACACATCACTCTCGACTCTTGGATTTTGCCATGGCACGCGTTGGCTCATTGCTTTGGCTGGATGAAAGCGGGCATATCACGCATTACGATGACAGCAATAATTTCAAGGAGACGGTGTTTCGTGCTGGACGCGGGTTGTTTTCCAAAGATTCATTTCTCGTCGCTGACGATGAATACGTGTACATCATCGATCCCGAGGCGAGACGAAAAGTCGGTGCGTATTCCACAGCCAACGGCCAGTGTATTTGGAGCTGGGAAGAGGGGGAGGAACCGCAGCTTTTTCCTTTGGATGCAGGGCTGGATGAAGAAGGACGTCTTTACATCACGACACCTGTGGTCGTAGATCGAGACAATGAACGGAAGGAAATCGCGGCGGGAACACAAGTCGTCGTCCTTCGGCTGAATCGGGCAGGCAAGATAGACGCTACATACGCGCATGCGGAATTGAAAGTGACAGAGGCAGCTACCCTTCGTGAGATCAGGCGAAGAAGGTTGTTTCGCCTGTCCGTTGCCAAAGCGGGCATGGTCTATCTATTTTGGGCAGAGACGAATCAAGTGTTTCGGTTCTCTTCTGAAGGCTCCGATGTGTGCACTCTGGCGATCCCGTCAGGCACCAAGCCCGCGGGGTTTGCAGTGGGTCCAGGTCCCATTCTCTATGTGGGTGATAGTCGTTCCATCGATTCGGCTCATGATCATACCCGATTCATTTTGCGTTTCCAACCAACTGGAGAAGCACTTGCGCCATTGATTAACTACCACGGCCGAGCAGACAAGCTCGTTTTTGACAACCAGCAACGGCTGTATGTTTGGGACGCACAGAAAAATGTTCTGACCATGTTGAGGCTTGTTTCGCGGACGTCCAACCTGGATACGACTGGAATACCGATGGGCATCTACTTCTCTCGTGCATTGGATAGCACGGAATTTGAAACGGTGTGGCATAAATTTACACTGGATGCAGACATACCGGAAGAAACGCAGTTACTCATCTCGACGTTTTCTTCTGATCGAAAAGAGCATGTGATTCATGGAGCTGTACACAATCTGGATGATTTTTTGCTGGCACCCGACATGGACTGGAAAACCAAGCTGCACAGGACGGCCAATCTATGGTCGGAGCCGGTAATCAACGCTTCAGATGCGCTGATTCATTCAGCAAAAGGCCGCTATTTATGGCTCAAAATCGAATGGCTCGGAACGGACCGCCACTCCCCTTTGCTCAGACAAATGCGGATTTACTCGCCGCGCGACACATTTTTACGTTATCTGCCAGCGACCTATCAAAGTGAACCTGCCAGTGCTGATTTTTTGGAACGCTTCCTCTCCCTTTTTGGGACGTTTTACTTGGAACTGGAGGAACAGATTGATACCATCTCACGTTTGTTCGATCCTGATACGACACCTGGAGAGTTCGTCCCTTGGCTGGCTTCCTGGTTAGGGATGGGCAGGGATGAGCATTGGACAGAGGCACAACGCCGAGAGCTGATCCGCCGCGCGCCGGAGCTGTATGCAGAGCGGGGCACTCGTGCCGGGTTGGAAAAGATGGTGGAGCTGTATACCGGGGAGCGCCCGATGATCGTTGAGTATTTTCAAATCAGGGACATGAAGGCGATCCCGGAGCTACACGAGCTGATTTCTTCCCTGTACATGGATCAGCCGTATCAATTTTGCCTAATCGTTTCGCAGGAATCCGCGAAAACAGAGCGGGAGCAGTCGGTTCTGCAAAAGATTTTGGAGGATCAAAAGCCTGCTTTTACAGAGGCGAAGCTCATCGTTCTGCGCCCGGGCATCTACGCCGACCTCCATAGCTACGTGGGGATTAATTCTTATTTGACGGAGCCGTCGTTCCTTACGCTTGATCAAAATTTATCCATGCCGTACAACACGGTGCTAAGCGGGAAAGACCGCAGCAGACGAATCGATTATGACACGAGGATTGGCCTGGATGCAGAGCTGGAGTAAGAAGCCGAGGTTTTTATGCAAAGTGAGGTGTTCGAGATGAAGAATCTGCGTTATTTTCCACATGAACGGAATGTGTATTTCAAAGGGAAGCTGTTGACCGTCAGAGATTTCGAATCAGAACAGCGCTATTTCAATGATAAACGTCGACTTACCAATCGCTTGCTTCACGGGGGTGGGGTGGTATGCGGTTTGCAAGTGATCGCTGTGGACGAAAAGCAGATTTCGGTCGAAGCCGGAGTCGCTCTCGATTATCTCGGGAGGGAAATCGTGCTTCCTGAGCCTGTGAAGCTGAAGCTGTCCATGATGGAAGGCTTTAGTAACAACGATTACGCGAAAAATGTGTACGTCTGCTTGGCTTATGATGAAAAAGGCAAAGAACAGGTCTTCTCCGTCTCCGAAACCGTCGAGCAGGAAATGGCTGAATACAACCGGGTGGCAGAAGGATATCGGCTTTTTATCAAAGAGGAGGCACCGCATCCTGCTTCCATCGAAGGGGTGCAACTGGTAGAGCAAAGAGTGCTGCTCTATGCAGATCCACAGGTTCGCATTTGGCAGGCAACTCCGCGATACGTCAATCCGGGTGAAGTATTTTCATTGCAGTTGCACATCGAGAAGACGGTACAAACGTCACGCGTGCAATTCCACTACAAGCTGGATGCGCCAGGGCTGACAGTCTTGGAAAGCAGTGACGGTAGTGTATCCTTCTTAGAGCCTGTTGACGCGAAAGAGACGGATTACGTTGTTTCCATTCCGATCAAAGCTGGCTGGGATCGTGGAACGGTGGAGCTGGCAGTGCTGGGTGGCAAGGCAGAGGTTCGACTCGGCGATCGCTTGGTGCATACCGATCTCCTTTCCGTAGGAAAAATCGAAATCACGCCAGACGATCTGGTAGAGCGGCTCGTGTCCGATTACTACAATCGCAAGCTGGATCAGGTGACACAGGCAAACGAACAGCCTTTTCTTTATTTGGCAAAAGTATGCTTGCTGCAAATGAACGCAACCTATGTCATCGAGAAGGTTGTTCCTGTTCCGTTTGGTGAGTACGTGTACACGCCAGCGCTTTTGCAAAAGCTTGCGATGCGTGCGCAGAAGGGAAAGCAAGTCGAGCAAAGGTCCCCTGCGGATTCCTTTCGAGTGACCACGCGTGTGAAAGAAATCGCGGCAGGCGATAAGGCGCAGTTCGATGTAAGCTACGATAATCTGGCGTCTGTCTACCAGTTTGAGCTTGGACTGCCCCGACCAGGAAAGGCATATGAACAAGTAGCAACTGGCGTGGTGGAAATACCGATTGAGCCATACTCCTCCAACTGGCCGTTTGGGGTCAAGATCGGCAATCGTTATTTTTCTGAGGAGCTCAAGCATTCTCTCGGAAAGGGGAATGTGTATGTCAGTGCAGGAATCGAGGATTCTCATGCAGATGTGATCGATGAGTTGCTTTCCCAACATGAGCAAGTGATGTACGGGCATAGCAGTGTTTTTGATGATTCGGAGTATGCGACAGATGCAGCGCATTTTGCAGTAGGGGTCATCGTTTATCCACAAAAAGGAACGTTTCGGATCGGCGTCCAGGTGAAGGGACCTGTTCAGACAGATCGGGCAAGGATCAGGTGGTGGGCGATCAAACCGCTGGTAGCAGGGACAGAGGACGTGGCGTTCCAAGATTCGCAAGAGTAGCAAGGTTTGCATCATTTTGTATTTATGCTACACTTTCTTAATGTAAGTACATATCAGCGTAAGACGGGAGGAGATCCAATGGCAACACATATCACAGATCATTCCGTTTTGAACAACGGGGTGAAGATGCCCTGGCTGGGTCTGGGTGTCTGGAAGGCAAAAGACGGAAACGAAACGTTGGCCGTTCGGTCCGCGATTGAGGCGGGTTATCGCAGTATAGACACGGCAGCTATCTACGGCAACGAAGCCGGCGTAGGCGAAGGAATCCGTCAAGCCGGGATCGATCGCGATCAATTGTTCATTACGACCAAGGTGTGGAATGCGGATCAAGGCTACGAGTCAACGCTGAAGGCTTTTGATGAAAGTATGAAAAAATTAGGCATCGATACGCTTGATTTGTACTTGATTCACTGGCCCGTAAAAGGCAAGTATGTCGATACGTGGAGGGCTTTGGAAAAGCTGTACCGCGATGGATATGTACGTGCGATTGGCGTCAGTAATTTTCACAGCCACCACCTCGAGGATTTACGCCAACACAGTGAGATCATTCCGGTTGTCAACCAAGTCGAGTATCATCCATTGCTTACCCAAAAAGAATTGCATGCGTATTGCAAAGAGCACCACATTCAACTAGAAGCATGGAGCCCATTGATGCAAGGAAATCTCGATCATCCTCTCTTGGTGGAATTGGGACAAAAATATGGCAAGTCTCCTGCGCAAATTGTGCTTCGGTGGGATTTGGAAAATCAAGTGGTGACGATTCCGAAGTCGATCACACCAGAGCGGATTCGCCAAAACGCAGATGTTTTTGACTTCTCCCTTAGTGCAGAGGATGTAGAAAAAATCACTGCCCTAAATGACAACAAGCGTTTTGGGCCAGACCCGGATGATTTTGATTTTTAAAGGGACAATCACATCAGATCAAAGGGGAGCCCCGAACGAACGGCTCCCTTTTTCTTATACGTGCCTTTGATAGGCACATATATGGTTGTACATCGATTTGTCGGCAAGCTTCAGGAACAGGGTAATGTCTGGTCGTAGATTGGCTTCAATAATCCATACCCGGCCATTTGCGTCTATGCCCATGTCCAGACCAAAGACTTTCTGGCGCGTGTAATAGCTTGCCAAACGATTCGCAGCGAGTATGGCGATTCTTCGCAGGCGAGCAATAATCGTGGAGGCAGAAGCACCGCGAATCGAAGAGCGTTGAATGGCTGAGCGGATCGGAAGCACCCGTCCCTTGCTTCTTTTGACATTGGTGATGATATAGCCTCTGCCTGCTACTTTTGCAAGCATTCCGGTGACGACCCAGGGAAAGCCTGATCTTCTTTGGACCATCACTCTTACATCGAATAAGGAACCATTGACGCGTGCCAGCGAGATCCCTCGCTGAATCAGATAAGGGGTCGTTATTTTTCTGCGCAAATACCTGTACGTCTCCAACTTTCCACGCAACATGCGGTGTGAAGGTCCACGCTGGACGCGGTAATGCCCCTTGGCTTTCCGTGTGACGAGTATGACGCCAGCACCACCACTTCCTGCTGCTGGTTTGACGATCACCTTTTTGTATTGATCCAGAAAAGCAGACAAAGACTGCTTGGAAAAACGGCATGTCCGGGGTAAGGCCGAGACCAGCGAGGAGCTTGCCCGGAGCACGCTATGCTTGGTCAGTTTGGATTTGCTCTTTTTACTCAATGAGATCATTCCCCCAATCGAGAATGGAGTCGTTGCAATTTTGCTGTCAGTGTATGTCCTATCTGGTGCTAACGCTTGTGGGAGTGTCCTCGTGAACAGAAAATAGGTGGGGGAGCCTTCGGATTCGCTCTTTACTATGGTTTATTTTTTCGTATACTGAAAAGTAGCATATTCGTTTCATCAGATGAAACGATCGGAACAAAGTAGGAAGCAGGTGTCAAACACTTATGGAAGAAGAACAAAAAGCAAACGTTCGGGCAGTCGATCGGGCTTTGGATATCCTGCTCTGTTTTACGGACGCTACGGATCTGGGCCTGAGCGAGATAGCGAGTCGACTCTCCTTGCATAAAAGTACCGTGCATCGTTTGCTGGCAACGCTGGAGAACAAAGGGTTTCTGATCCGAGATGTCCAAACGGAGAAGTATCGACTTGGGTTTCGAGTTTGGGAGTTATCCGCCAATTTGTCGCAAAACGATGATCCAGCGACATTGCTGCTGCCGGAAATGGAGCGATTGCGGGATTTGGTGGAGGAAACGATCAGTCTGTATGTGCGGGATGGAAACGAGCGGATACGCGTACAGGCAGTCCAAAGCAAACAGCCGATTCGCAGGGTGGCGCCAATCGGAGCGCGTATGCCACTCGCGGTGGGGGCATCCAGCAAGGTACTCGTTGCTTACGCAGAGCCTTTCATTTTGCAGGAAGTCATCAGCGATCCGAATTGGCCTGACTATGTGAACAAGGAGTCTTTTATTGAGCAATTGGATCAAATCAGGAAGCAAGGCTTCGCGACTAGCGTGGAGGAGCGGGAGCTGGGGACAGCAGCTGTAGCCGTCCCGATATTCAATCGCAACGGACAATTGGTAGCGTCTATTGCGGCGTCGGGTCCTTCCAACCGCCTGACTCCTGAAAAAATGAGCCAATATGCGCCTTACATCATGGAAGCAGCCTATCGAATGGGAAAAATGATGAAATAACGAAGAAGCCAGCACATCGCCTCACATTAGGAGGGATGCACTGGCTTTTTTTGATTGTGTTCCTTTTGCAAAATCCCCCAAAAAGACTGAATCGCATTATCAGCGAGAAAACGTTCCCCCCGAGACGCAACGTATTGACTCATTTGCTTATAGTAATCGGGGTCGCACAGCTTCTCATACTGGAAGCTTATATCGTAAGCATCTTGCACGAAGAGAGGATAATGTTCACCTAACAAAGCGACATTGCCGATGGTTTTGGTCGTAAGGACGGGGACACCCAATGTCATACATTCGATGATTCGAGACAGGTACGAATGAGAAGGGTTTTGATCTTCCGTATTATCATACAACAGAGCAATGCCAATTCCGCTCTTCACGATCATTTTTTTGGTCGTCCACATTGATTTTTGCCCGTGATCGACCACGCCAGGAGAGCGGAGCAGGATACGTGCTCTTTTTTTGTACGCACCTACGATCGAGGGGTAGAGAACGCGGAGCTTGGCTTGCGGATAGCTTTTGCGAATCAGGCCAATAGCCTTGGCAGCAACTGCAAGTCCATAGCGGGGACGGATCACCCCTGCCCAGATCAAATCAAGCGGATCTTCCGGCTGGCGAGTGATGCCAGGGTCTTGTGATTCCTCAGCGAATTGGGGCAGAACCTGAATTTTTCGTTGAAGCTCCTGGTTGGCGTATTTTCCTTTGTTCAAATGGTACATACGATATCTTTCTGCATTCGGTTCAGTTTGGAAAAATACGATCCGTGAATGCTGAAAAATATGGTCAAGCCTACCCATAATATACTTGTCATCGAGATTGTATTGAACTGCCAAGTACAGGAGCTTGCTTGCGAGATGCGGATAATTCTTTAACAGATGAAATGATTCATTACGGCCGCGGATAAACAAAAAGTCGTAATTATGCTTTTGATCACGAGCAAAGATGTCAGCTATGAGTTGATCGGATTGAAAGAAGGAAACGTGTTGAAACGTAAAGCCACCCATTCCATTGCGAAATTGAAAAGGGAGGATACAGTGAAGCAAACAACGGTTTCGGTCTCGGGCAGGCAAACGGGCTACTTTTCGATCGAGTGCAGCAAGCATGATAAAAAATTGCAGAACATTTCCCTTAGGTTTGAATTCTACAAGATTGCAAGAAAAACAAATCCGCATGAAATTCTCTCCTTTATAAGGCTATATCCTATCGTATGGATTTATTGCCTGATGGGTACTGAATTGGAGTAATCAGCAACAAACTTGAATTAAAATATTTACTCGAGTAAACTTATATACTAATATAAAGGAAAATGGAGAAAGGAGAACAAGATGGCTGAAGCGATATCATTACGAGAAAAGAAGAAGGCGAAAACGAAATTTGCTCTTTTGGATGCTGCCTTAGAGCTGATTGGAGAAGGCAGCTTCCGAAATGTTCTGGTGGAAGACATTTGCGAACGAGCAGAGGTGTCCAAGGTCACGTTTTTTAAATTTTTCCCGCAAAAGGAAGAGCTCCTGATTTATTACATGAGCATTTGGCAAGCAGAATGCTTTGTTGAACTACAGATGACTGGCAAGAGAGGCTGGGAAGCCGTTCGGCATATTTTTGCCAAGGTCACGCGCGATACCGAGAAACATCCAGGAATTATGCTCAGTCTCGTCAGTTTTTTGGCAGAGCAAAAAATGCATCCATGTGTGCCCATTTTATCTGAGGCGGAATTGTCTTTGCGCTTCCCTGAACAGGTGGGGAGAGAAGCTATTCGAGCTACTGATCTTCATCAAATGTTACAGAAGTGTGTACAAGAAGCAGCCGAAGATGGTCAGCTTGCTATTCATGTTAAGGAAGAGGAAGCGATTATTTTGCTGTTTACCATGTTTTACGGAGCCTATCTGACGGCACATTTGTTCCATGTGTCTGATTATATGGCGTGTTACGAGCTGCACCTCAAATCTTTGATAAGGTAGGGGAGTCGGATGGCAAAAGTAGTTCCGGGGCGTTTTACAGCACAAATGGAAGGACCTTTCGTCGTATTTATCATCGGGATGCGAATCAACCGTATGCTTGCGGTTCATAAGTGGATGCCAGTAGCCAACGCCATGGGAGGCATGATGCGAGAGTTGTATCAGCACCCGGAGCTCGGACTTTTGGGGCACACTTCGCATTTTAATCTCCGTGAAATCACCCAGATCCAGTACTGGCGATCCTATGAGCACCTGGAAAATTACGCGAGAAAAAGCCACAATCATCTGAACGCTTGGAAGAAGTTCAACCAAGCGGTAGGAACGGATGGAACGGTGGGGATTTTTCACGAGACGTATTTGGTCGACGCGGGAAAATATGAATGTCTTTACGGAAATATGCCTGTCTGGGGATTAGCCAAGGCAGGAGAGCATCTACCGGCAGTGGGAAAAAGAGAGACAGCACGCCGCCGTTTGGGCGGTGAGAACGAGCCGGCCGTTCCTACTCCTGCACCTTGATCGATTGACGTCCAAGTCAATCAGGAATTTTTCCTAAACCGTGTCACAAAAAAAAGCCCTCTAAAGACTTATGTGTAAATCGATTGGAGGGATTGAAAGATGGAAATGTGGGATGTTGCCGTTATCGGCGGAGGAATGAGCGGTTGGGTTGCCGCTGCATATGCAGTGAAAGCTGGTCAGCGGGTGATGCTAACTGAAAAAGCGAGGATGTTTGGCGGCAGGGCCCTGACGGTTCATAAAAATGGAGTGTTCCTTAGTCTGGGCGCGCATGCGATTTACAGAGATGGTGAATGCTTTCATATCCTCAATGAGCTTGGCGCAACACCAGATGGCAACGTACCGGCGATGGCTGGTCATATGCTACGAGAGAGACAGCTCCATGACTTGCCCGGGTCTCCCATTTCGCTTATGACATCACGTTTGCTTTCGGTCAGGGGCAAGGTAGAGCTGGCTCGCATTTTGATGTCCCTAAAAAAGCTGGACAAACGAAACCTTCCACAAGGCTCGCTGAAGGATTGGGCGGAACGCTCCATCCGCGAACCGGAGGTCAGACACATGATCTACGCCTTGTGCCGTACGGCCACCTTTGCACATAGGCCCGAGATTCAATCGGCTGGGCCGGCTCTGCGACAAGTGAATCATGTCCTTAATGGCGGCGCATTGTATGTGAACGGTGGATGGAGTTCCATTATAGAGCGATTGCGCCAAACAGCGATGAAGGCGGGTGTACGGGCCGAGACGGGGAAAGCCGTGGTTAGCATCACTCGGCAGACGTCGGCCCAACCGAATTCAGTAGAAAGCTTCTATGAAATCCGGTTCGCGGACGGTGAGGTCCGTTATGCAAATGCAGTCATCTTGGCCGTCCCCCCGACCGAATGCTACAAAATTGTTAGCGGCTCCGAGAAGACAGCTCTCGAAAGATGGTGTCGGCAAGCGCGACCAGTCACGACAGCCTGTCTTGATCTCGGGATGCGAAGGCTACCTAATCCAAAAGTACAGTTTGTCATGGGGCTTGATTCTCCTTTTCTATTTAGTAATCAGTCGAGAGCGGCGAAACTTAGCGATAACGGTGGGCTTGCGGTTCATATCCTGAAATATCACGGTTCTTCGCAGCCCGACGCTGAGCAGGATAAAGCCGATCTGGAGCGAACAATGGATATTTTGCAGCCAGGATGGAGGAAGGAATTGCAGGCGACTCAATATTTACCACATATAACGGTTGTTCACGACTATGCTCACACTGAACGCATGGAAGCGCCCGGGCCTGCTGTCCCCGAGTTGCCAAATCTTTATATCGCTGGCGATTGGGCCGGACATGGCGAGCTGCTTGTGGATGCCGCGGCGGCCAGCGCCAAGCGCGCCGTCGTTGAATTACTAAATCGATCAATACCGAAACAAGGGGAGTACCATGAATATCGCAGAACAATATGAAATGTATAGACCGTTGTTATTTTCGATTGCTTATCGGCTGCTCGGCAGTGTTTCGGATGCCGAAGATATTGTACAGGAGACGTTTGTGGCTTGGACGGAACGAGATGGCGATAGATCCGTTACCAACACAAAATCGTATCTTTGTCGTATTGCTTCCAATTTATGCGCAGACCGAATTCGGAAACAAACCAAACAACGGGAAACTTATATCGGTCCGTGGCTGCCCGATCCGTTGGTCGAAGGAAGGGGTGGACCCGAGGATATTTGCATAAGGCGAGATACGATCAGCACGGCCTATTTGCTCTTGCTGCTACAGTTGAGTGAAGTCGAACGCATCATCTTTGTTTTGCGAGAGGCGTTCGGCTTCAGCTATGAAGAAATTGCCGCCTTGACCGGCAAAAGTGTAGCCAACTGCCGACAAATCTTTCACCGGGCAAGGCGAGGCATGCCGCGCTCTACGGAAGAGGAGACTCCGACGTCAACACAAACTGTGCGTGCGCATCAGATCGTTCGCCAGTTCATGCAATCGTTCGAAAGCGGTGACATCAGTCGTGTGATGGAACTGCTAACGGCGGATGTATCACTTATCATGGATGGCGGCGGTAAGGTGAAAGCAGCACTTAACCCGATTCTTACAATGGAACGGGTTATTGCTTTCTTTACTGGGACAGCCAGCAAGCTTCCGGAAGGCATGGTTTATCACCATGCAACGGTTAATGGATTGCCAGGCTTCCTATTTATGATCGGTGAAACCGTCCATTATGTCCTATCCATGGAGCTCGAAGGTAACCGTATCTCAAGATTTTATATGACGGTGAACCCTGACAAGCTGGCCCACCTGAACATGGCAAAGACTTCACCATCATAGACGGCGAAGTCCGGAAGCTGCCGAAAGGGATAGGATAGATAGCCAAGATCAGCTGCGCAAGTCTGACCTCACTTCAATTGAGTTATATTCACGAATGACCTCTTGTGCAGCTCGTTTCGCACTAGCAAAAACCGCGTCTACTAAAACTTCACCTCGCCCAGTCCAGTCACCGGCCACATACAACCCGTACACTTCTGGAACGGAGGGGCCATAACTTTTATCGATCCGATCGATAGAATCAAAGTCGTGAGCAACTTTGATTTTCGGCAAAAATTGACGGGCAACCTGTTCATTTTTCCATCCAGGTTGTATAAAGTCTAATGCCTCCTCCAATTGGCTTTCTTCGTTCTTTGAGTGGTCTGAGCCGAAACCGATATCTTTGCATGCATGGATGATGACCGATCCATCCTCACTTGCATTTGAAATAACGGAGGGGGTACTAATAAAAATGGGCCGATCCAAAAAGAAAGTGAAGTGCCGTTTGGGATTAGAAATGGGCAGCTTACGCAATGCGACGTCCAGACAAGCGGCATATATTGGTTTTGTACGATCCCGCCACACTTTCAGCGATGTACGCTCCGCATTCTTAACCATCTTGAAGGTTTCGGATGGTCCTGCTGTGACGATGACATAGGAGGTTTCCAGTTTATCGCCATCCGCAAAATAGAGCTGCCGGACTTTACCGTGATCATGGAAAATCTCTGCTATACTTTTACTGTTTAAAATCGTTACACCTGTACGGATTGCTTCTTTCTGCAGATGATCAACCAGTTGCCCCCAACCGTGATCGAGATATAACACTTGGTTTCCTTTAAAAACAAGTTGCAATCGTCTCACTCCTGGAGCCGCCAAGAGTAGCTCCGGGTAAGGTACAAATGTATTCGTCCTGCAAACAGCGTAAATGAGCTGACGTATCATGGAATCGCGTATTTCCTGTTCGACCCATTCTCGAAAACTGATGGGAGGTAAAGCTTTTGTATCGATTCCCCTCAATCGGTTCACAAATCGAGTCAATTCCCATTTAGCCGAAGGTGACAGCAAGGGATTCTTCAAAAGGGAGAGTGGGCTTCCGGGGAGTTCGAAAAGTTTGCCATTCCACACCATGCCGCCTTTTGCAGGCGCGTACGCACCTTCGACGGAGATTCCCAGCTCCTGTAGAACTTCTTCGGCAGCTCCACCTTTGTAAAGTGCATGGAGGCCAAGGTTGAGAGAAGCTCCATTCTTTTTGATCGTTGCGGCCCGTCCCCCTAGCTGACTTGATTTTTCTATCAGAACGACTGACAGACCAGCTCTTGCCAAATAAATCGAACTGGTTAATCCGGACAACCCGCCGCCGATTACTGCAACATCATATGCATCCATGATCATCACCCTTTCTTATATATTACTAAGTCGTAAATAATCGGCTTTTTGTGACAACTCAAGTCGCCAAGGTTCGCAAATATTCAAAGAACGTTCGCCGCTCCAATCCCTTTCCAGATTCATCTACAAAACCAATGCAAGTAGATACAAAAAGGTCGCCCAGTTCATGTGGGCGACCTTTTTTCATCAAAAGTCAGGCAAATTATCCAAATTGTTTTCCTTAATCCCGTCTGGCTCACTTCGCAGAATGTCTCTCCCATACTTGTGAAATACGTCTACATGAGCCAGCTTGCCAGCCTTTGCATCGTTGAGTGCAGTGATATAATCGAGCTCGCGGCCTGTGTCTGTTTTAAAGGCGATCAAGTCTCCATCGTCGTTTTTCCTGACAGCCACGATTTGTTCTTTTCCCGTATTCGTCAGTGGGCTGTTATTTTCATTTTCTTGCATCGCCTGCTGTTCTCCGGCATTTTTGTACGCTGCATAAATTTGTTCAAAGCTTCGTTGATCCATGCATCATCCCTCCTCATCAGTAGGGTGCCTAAAATGGGGGAGAACATGTATTCGTTTTGATTTTCTGGGACTAAACTCTCTGTGAACTTAGAGGAAGCAAGGTCGCAGCTATCTGCTTATACTTTTCCTGGTCGTCGAGTGCAATCGCTAGTAGCTCTTGCAGCTGTTCAGGGGTGAGCATGCTGGTGACGACGGAATAAAAAGAGAAGAGGGCAGATTTGCCGGAGCCTGCCCTTTCAATAAAACCTGATTCACTCATTCGGTTGTCAGGCGCAACAGCCAGTCTTTCATATCGATGAGACGCAATGTTTGGGGGCGCGTCGTTGTCCCGATTACTAGCATGGGAACGAGTGAGTCCATCTCGTGCAGGGAACCGTGTGCAGCACCGCCGATATGGGTGGGGGAGTTTTCCGTTATAAGCTCATGGCCAGGCTGAACAGTAACGACTACATATCTGCCTTCATGCGAATTCATTGCGCCATAGAGCCTCGCTAAAACGTCCGGATATTTCCCATACGTGATCCGGTTCTTGTTGATGGAGATATCGAGCAGACGCGGATCACCACTGAAGGTCCATGCTTGACCGTATGGATCGGTATAGGAACCCTTTTGCTGAAAAGTAAATTGTCGGTTGACCGTGCCTGCTGTTACGACAATCTTGTTGCCTTCCTTCCGCGCAATGATGTCCAGCTTCGGTTCACGCTGCAAACGGTTAACAATATCGGGTAACGGAATACGCGGGTCCAGGGCATAAATATAGGCCATCCGTTCGTTGGTCGAGATCACGATTTGGTCAGTGGGGGTGAGGGGTCGACCGATTTTCGCGATCTGATAAGGGGTTAAAAAGTCGCGCAAATCGATGGTAGCGGCCTGGCGATCATCAAGAACAGCGCTCTGGGCACTGTCTCCCATGACGATCCATCGCGCTTCCTTGACTGCCTTGTCCCATGAACCAAAAGCATCAAGCACGGTTTGCAGGGCTTTATCTGCTTTTTCAATCCCTTCGATGGAAGCTGCTCCCTTCCTGTGCACCTCCATGTCATTTTCCGGGAAATACGCGATGGTAAGAGGGGGGAGCTTCTTGTTGGTGATGAGATAATTGATCTCCTGTGCGGAAAACTCATCATTCATCCCGTATTTTCGCCAAATGCGCTTTTCTCTTTTTTGATTCGGATCAAGCTGGGCAAATGCTGCATACGACAGCAGTTTTGGCCCGTTCACATTCACCTCGCCTGGCAAGCGCGTACTGAATTCAACGAGACGGGGAATATGCAAGGTGTGAGCTGTTTTGCCTCGCCATATAATACCATTGATCGAAGCGGTATCCTTGCCTTTTTCAGCCAATTCTTCATGGATGGTTTTCGTATGCGGATTGAGCTGGACCAAATTCAATTGATGAAGGATATCTAGCAGAACTTGTGGCTGATCGATCTTCAGACCTTCTTTGGGCCCATACCCGTAATAAATCATTCGCTTTTCCTTGTTGCTGAACCAGGATAATCCCGGTACATGATGCTGATTGGCATACGTACCTGTAAGGAGGGTGCTGTCGATCGTTACCGACATGGTAGGAAAAGAACTTACAACTTGCGGGTAATAGCGCCCGTTTGCAAGCAAATAACCCAAAGCGGGAGCGCGGCCTTGCCGGATCGCTTCTTGCAATGGTTTGTCCATTAACGAATCAATGAGAATGAGCAGGACAGGTTTTTGCGATTCGTTTCTCTCAGCTGAGGGTTGAGCTTTAAGGCTTTGCTGACGGATTTGGGAAGCTGAGTCTGGCTTGCAACTGATCACAGTCAGACTCAGCGCCAACAGGAGAAGGATGGCGTATGTGAATCGCGACTTCATGTTTCCATTCCTTTCCGCAAAATCGTTTCCCCTATTTTTTGTTTTCGGGGAAAAATTATTCTCCAAGCCTGCCTCAATTACCCTTCTGGCAATAGATGAGAGATCTCTACAACCTCTCCTTTTTCCAAAAACAAACGAGGAATGCGATTACTGAGGGTGGCAACGACTTCATAATTGATCGTTCCGAGCATTTCGGCAATCTCATCGACAGTAATCTCGTGGTTTCCTTGCTTGCCGTAAATCACGACTTCATCGCCTTGCTTTCCACTGCCTTCTCCCAAGCTGACCATCATCTGATCCATTGTCACTCGCCCTGCGATCGGCAACCGTCTGCCTCGATACAGAACAAATCCCCGGTTAGAAAGTGCACGCGAATAACCGTCGGCATAACCAATGGGAACCGTCCCGATAACCTCTCCGTGCTTTGCTATGTATGTAGCCCCATAACTGATGGTATACGGTGGCGTCAGCATTGTCTTCACATAGGAGAAGCGCGATTTCAAGCTGAGTGCCGGAACGAGCTTGACACGATTGAGTTGTCGGATATAAGCCGATGGATACAGTCCGTACATGCCGATTCCGAGGCGGATCATATCGGCGCTGTATTCGGGAAAAGCAATGGTTGCAGCGGTGTTGCTCATGTGTACGGTCGGAAGCTCGAAGTCTTTTTCCTTCAGATAACGAAGATAATCAACAAATAGCTCGTGTTGCGCTTTGGTCAATGTGTGATCAGGTTCATCCGCAGTGGAAAAATGAGTGAAGATTCCGGTCCATGCAAGGGAAGAGCTGGATGTTAAGGCCTTCACGACTGCAAGCAATCCGGATTTTGTCCGTACGCCCAATCGTCCCATGCCCGTATCTACGTTGATATGGATGTTCAGACGATTGGAGAAAGAGGTTGCTTTGACAATTTTATCGGCTTTTTTGATCCAATCGACCTGAAACGCGGACAGCTCAATATTCCAGGCGACCGCCTCTTTGACACGTGAAAGAGGAGTGAATCCCAGCACGAGTATAGGTGCGGCAATTCCCGCCTTTCGTAAGACGATGCCTTCTTCTAGGATGGCGACAGCGAGGGAAGTAGCCCCGTACTCGAGGGCATGGCGTGCTACTCCGACCGAACCATGGCCATAGGCATTTGCTTTTACAACCGCCATGATTTTCGTTTGTTCAGGAATATGCCGGCGTATTGCCCGAATGTTTTTCTTGACGGCATCGAGATTTACCTCGATCCAGGTTTCGCGAAACAACTGTTTCATCCCGAATCCCTCCCTTTTTCTGGGGAACAATTCCCCTCTTCCATGCGTATTCACAGTATCTTCCACTTAAGCGTGGCCTATCAGGAAGAGATAACAAAAAGCAGACCATGTTTCTGGCTGGAAACGTAAAAAGAGCAGACTGCCGAGATACTCGGAGCCTGCCCTTTTCGTTGGGTGGGTGCTGATACGAACTTATTTTTTATTCGTTTGCTTACGCGTTGACTGGTTTGCCTTCATCCAGCAATTGACGCAGAACCGTTTGCAGGATACCACCATTGCGGTAGTAGTCTACGTCTACCATGGAATCGAGGCGCACGATTACTTCGAATTCGAAAGTGCTGCCGTCTTTCTTCGTGGCTTCAACTTTTACGCGTTGGCCAGGTTGAACATCATCGGAGAGGCCTACAATGCTGAAGGACTCAGTACCGTCGATGCCGAGGGACTTCCAGCTTTGGCCATCAGCGAATTGCAGAGGCAGAACGCCCATACCAACCAGGTTAGCACGGTGGATACGCTCGAAGCTCTCAGCGATAACCGCTTTGATACCCAAGAGGAATGTACCTTTTGCTGCCCAGTCACGGGAAGAACCAGTACCGTACTCTTTACCAGCCAGTACAACGAGTGGAGTACCGTCTGCTTGATACTTCATGGAAGCATCGTAGATGGACATTACTTCGTCAGTTGGCAAGTATTTGGTTACGCCGCCCTCAGTGCCAGGAGCCACTTGGTTGCGGATACGGATGTTCGCAAATGTACCGCGCATCATTACATCGTGGCTACCACGACGAGCACCGTAGGAGTTGAAGTCTTTGCGCTCTACGCCGTTTGCTTGCAGATACAGACCTGCTGGGCTAGTTGGCGAGATGTTACCAGCTGGGGAGATATGGTCAGTTGTCACAGAATCACCGAAGAGTGCGATGGTGTTCGCTGCTTTGATGTCTGCGATTTTTGCAATTTCTCCAGCCAGGTTTTGGAAGAATGGCGGTTCTTGGATGTAGGTGGATTTTTCATCCCACTCGTACAGGTCGCCAGTTGGAACGTCGATTTTGTTCCAAGCTTCGTTTTGTGTGAACACTTGGCCGTACTCAGCGCGGAACAGAGCTGGATTCATAGCTTTGTCCATAGCAGCTGCAATCTCTTGTGGAGTTGGCCAGATGTCTTTCAAGAATACAGGTTGACCGTCTTTGCCAGTGCCGATTGGCTCTGTAGTCAGATCGATATTTACAGTACCTGCGAGTGCATAGGCGATAACCAATGGAGGAGAAGCGAGGTAGTTCGCTTTTACCTGTGCATGGATACGGCCTTCGAAGTTACGGTTACCGGAGAGTACCGCTGCAACTGTCAGATCTTCGTCAGCGATAGCTTTGCTGGTTTCCTCTGGCAATGGACCGGAGTTACCGATGCAAGTGGTGCAACCATAACCTACGACGTTGAATCCGATAGCATCCAAGGAGTCGATCAGACCAGCGTCTTTCAGGTATTGGGTAACTACGCGGGAACCTGGAGCCAGGGAGCTTTTTACGAAAGGAGGCTTTTTCAGGCCTTTTTCCACAGCTTTTTTCGCCAGGATACCTGCACCCAGCATTACGCTAGGATTTGATGTATTGGTACAGGAAGTGATCGCTGCGATAACAACCGAACCAGTTTTCAGCGTAGCTGTTTCACCGTTTGGATAAGCAACTGGTGCGCTAGCTGCGATTTTCTCTTCGGAGAGACCAAATCCGCCTTTGTCGATCGGCGTCACGAGGCTGTTATTGAAGGATTCCTTCATAGCAGTCAGTTCTACGCGGTCTTGAGGACGTTTTGGACCAGCCAAGCTAGGTACGACAGTGGACAGATCCAGTTCCAATGTTTCGGAGAATACTGGGTCTGGAGTCTCGTCAGTACGGAAGAGGCCTTGTGCTTTGGTGTAAGTTTCAACCAAGGAGATCAGGTCTTCTTCACGACCGGTTTGACGCATGTAGTTGAGTGTCTCAGCATCTACTGGGAAGAAGCCCATTGTAGCGCCGTACTCAGGTGCCATGTTTGCTACGGTAGCGCGGTCAGCCAGCGAGATGTTGGACAGGCCTGGTCCGTAGAACTCCACGAATTTACCAACAACACCTTTTTTACGCAGCATTTGCGTAACAGTCAGAGCGAGGTCGGTTGCAGTCGCACCAGCACTCAGGGTACCAGTCAGTTTGAAACCAACTACTTCTGGAGTTACGAAATACAGAGGCTGGCCGAGCATTCCTGCTTCTGCCTCGATACCACCAACACCCCATCCAAGAACACCAAGACCGTTGATCATAGTGGTGTGGGAGTCAGTACCTACGAGAGAGTCAGGGAAAGCAACCAGTTCGCCATCTACTTCGCGAGTAGCGATTACAGTTGCGAGGTACTCCAAGTTTACTTGGTGAACGATACCAGTAGCTGGAGGAACCGCACGGAAGTTGTCAAACGCAGTTTGTGCCCAACGCAGGAAGCGGTAGCGCTCTTGGTTGCGTTCGAATTCCAATTTCATGTTGTTGTCCAGAGCGGACGCGTTACCGAAATCGTCAACCATGACGGAGTGGTCGATAACGAGGTCAACTGGAACCAATGGGTTGATTCGTTTTGGATCTCCACCAGCGCGCTTCATAGCGATGCGCATCGCTGCCAAGTCTACTACAGCCGGTACACCGGTGAAGTCTTGCAGAACGATACGAGCTGGCATGAGCGGTACTTCTTGGTTTTCGTCGCGGCCTTTTGTCCAGGTCGCCAATTGTTGTACGTGTTCTTTGGTGATCGCGCGGCCGTCGAACTGACGTACAGCAGCCTCGAGCAGAACTTTAATGGAGAACGGCAGTTTGGAAACATCGCCCAATCCTTGTTCTTCCAACCCTTGCAGGCGATAGTAAGCAAAAGACTTGTCGCCTACTTGCAGGGAAGACTTTACTTTGTAAGCATCTTTGTTAGCCAATGTATACAACCTCCCTATAATAACTTGGAGTTTCATCTGGTGAAACGTTGTTTCGTTTCTTCATTACGAACCTATTATATACGATTTGTTTCCCGGCTTCTACCCCAAATTCATCATTTATATACAAAAATCACAGGTAAAGAAAATTGGATCAAGAACGTCTTCTTATTAGAAAGAACAAAATTGCACGCACTTCAATTATTATCTCGTTTATATTTCGTTTACATTCATGCAGTATCTTATCTCTTGCAAGTGAAAATGACGTGGAGGAAAAAGGGGAGAAATGAACGAATGGAACAAACGAATAGCGTAGCGAAATGGGGAAACTGGCGGCCTTTCTTTCGATTAATCATGGAAACAAAGCCATCCAAACTAAAAATCGGTGTCGCGTTGTTCATGAGCATCGCTACCACACTGGTTAGCTTAGTGATTCCGCTGTTTACGAAGGATTTGGTGGACAGCTTTTCCTTATCTACGATCACAACACCACAAATCATTCTCTTGATCGTTGCCTTTGTCGCGCAAGCCATTGCCGGAGGGCTGTCCATCTATTTATTAAATCATGTCGGCGAGAGTGTGGTAGCCTCACTCCGTGAACGACTCTGGAAAAAACTGCTCGTCCTGCCGATCTCCTATTATGATAACAACCGGACAGGTGAGACGATCAGTCGAATGACGAACGATACCGGCGTAGTGAAAAGTCTGATTAGTGATCAACTGTCCAACTTTTTCACAGGATTGATCACGATCGTTGGTGCTGTGGTGACTTTGCTCTACCTCGATTGGCAAATGACGTTAACCATGCTCGTTGCGGTACCGCTGTGCATCGGGATTCTCATTCCGCTTGGCAGTCAGATGTACAAAATTTCGAAAGGACTCCAAGACGAGACTGCGAGCTTTACGACAATTATGAATCAAGTGCTCCAAGAGATGCGGCTCGTCAAATCTTCCAATGCCGAAACCCGCGAACTGGGAATGGGAACAAAAGCAATCGGGAATCTGTTTCGATTCGGGCTGAGAGAAGGAAAAGTCCAAGCCGTCATTGGACCGTTAATGTCCTTTATCCTGATGGTGCTGCTCGTGGTTGTGATCGGCTATGGTGGCATGCGCGTATCCACGGGAGCATTGACAGCTGGTGAACTGGTCGCGTTTATTTTGTATCTGGTGCAAATCGTCATACCGCTGGGACAATTCACACAGTTTTTCACCTCCTTGCAAAAAGCCATGGGGGCAACAGAGAGAATCATTGCGACTCTGGACGCCGAAGAGGAAGATCTTCTTGCAGGACGGACGCTTGAAAACGCAGGTCTGCCCATTCATGTGAACCATGTGAGCTTCGCGTATGAGAACGGGGAAACGATTCTCGATGATGTCAGCTTTACGATTGGGGCCGGAAAAGTAAATGCGATTGTCGGACCGAGCGGCAGCGGCAAGACCACGTTGTTTTCCCTAGTTGAAAGGTATTACCAGCCACTGACTGGAGAAATCAGGCTGGGCAATGATCCCATCACGGATTTTTCCTTGAAGTCATGGAGAAGTCAAATCGGCTACGTGTCCCAGGAAAGTCCATTGATCGCCGGAACCATTCGAGAAAATATTTGCTACGGGATTTCACGGACGATTAGCGAGGAGGAGCTGAAGGAGGCGGCAAAGATGGCCTATGCGGATCAATTTATAGAAGAATTGCCGAATGGCTATGAGACAGAAGTAGGGGAGCGAGGCATGAAGCTATCGGGTGGACAGCGCCAACGAATCGGGATTGCCCGTGCACTGCTTCGGGACCCGCAAATCTTGATGCTGGATGAAGCGACCTCTAGCTTGGACAGTAATTCAGAGATGATCGTCCAGAAGGCGTTGCAAAATTTGATGAAGGGACGTACCACCCTCGTGATTGCCCATCGCTTGTCGACGGTGGTGGAAGCAGATCAAATCATCTTTTTGGAAAAGGGAAAAATCACAGGTATGGGTACACATGAAGAGCTTTTTCAAACCCATGAGATGTACCGGGAATTGGCTAGTCAGCAATTGCTCGTAAAAGAGAGGGTGTAGAACGTGACCACAATTATGGTAGTCGACGACGATCCGCATATTCGCGAGCTCGTCAGCGTCTTCTTGCGCAATGAAGGCTTTACGATAGTGGAAGCCGCTGACGGACAGGAGGCACTGGACAAACTGGAGTCGGTTGCCGCACAACTGGTGATTCTTGACATCATGATGCCGAACATGGACGGCTGGGAGCTGTGTCGAAAGCTTCGCGAGTATTATGATTTTCCCTTGCTCATGCTGACTGCCAAGGGAGAGACATCGCAAAAAATCAAAGGCTTTGAGCTAGGGACAGACGATTATTTGGTGAAGCCGTTTGATCCGCAGGAGCTGGTCGTCCGGGTAAAAGCGCTGCTCAAGCGTTACCGGATTGCCGCTTCGCATCAGGTTCAAGCAGGAAAACTGCTGCTTGATCGTAAAACGTTTGCAGTCGCCAGCGGGACGAAAACCTGGACGATCCCACTAAAGGAGTTCGAGCTGTTGTTCAAACTGGCCAGTTATCCCGGGCAGACCATTTCCCGCGAGCAGCTGATCGAACAAATATGGGGCTATGATTTTGAGGGAAATGAGCGTACGGTAGACGTGCACATCAACCGATTGCGGGAGCGTTTTCCAGAAGCGATGTACGGCTTTTTGATCCGGACGGTCCGGGGACTTGGCTATCGTTTGGAGATTGTGGTATGAAACAGCGAAGGCCAGAACATTCCCTTGTTTTGCTGAAAAAAATCGTCGGGGTTGTGGCCTTATGTGCTGTTTTTGCCTTGTGCGGGCTAGGTGCATATGGGATTACCACTCTCTTATATGGCTATATGGGCTTTCATCCCAATAATCTTGTAAAAACGTTGGTCTATTCCGTTTTGAACTGCATGTTGTTTATTGGGGTAGGCATCATCATTTCTTTCTTCACGATGTCAAGGCATCGGGGCAGGTTTCAACCATTGATTGATGCGCTTAGACGGATTGCCATGGGGGATTTTCGGGTCAATCTCGATATCAAGCTGGCGCATGAATGGGGGGAGCTGGTGGACGGCATCAACCATGTGGCGGAACAATTAAATGAAATGGAGAAGCTGCGGCAGGAGTTCATCTCCAATGTTTCCCACGAAATCCAATCACCTTTGACGTCCATTAGCGGGTTTGCTCGCGCCCTGCATAATGAAAGACTTAGCGAAGAAGAGCGTAAACGTTACTTGGAGATTATTGAGTCGGAAAGCAAGCGGCTGTCCAAGATCAGTGACAACCTGCTTAAGCTCACTGCGCTAGAGGGCATCCAGCATGATTTAGAGCGGAAGCCATATCGGTTGGACACGCAACTGCGCGCACTCATCCTCGCATGCGAGCCGCAATGGATGGCGAAAGAGATTGATATGGACATAGACTTGGAAAAAGTCGAAATCGTCGCCGACGAGGATATGCTGAGTCAAGTCTGGACCAACTTACTTGGCAACAGCATCAAATTCACGGAGGCAGGCGGAAAAATTAGCGTAAAGCTGGAGACGGTAAACGGAGAAGTGCTCGTGAAAATAACCGATACGGGAATCGGGATATCCAAGGAAAATCAGGAGCGCATTTTCGAAAGATTTTTCAAGGCGGACCCATCGCGGAATCGAGCCAATTCGGGCAGTGGTCTGGGGCTGGCGATCGTGAAAAAAATAATGGATTTGCATCATGCCAAGATCGTCGTTGAGAGTGACGTAGGGAAAGGTACGACGTTTACGATTACATTTGTTCAAACGGCATAAAAAAGCTGCCCCTTCGTCTCGCCGACGGCCTGGGACAGCTTATTTTCATTACAGGTAAACCAGTTATGCGCCGATATACTTGGCATGGAGCGAACGTGCCAGGCTGACGTCATCTGTGCCTTGCACGAGGACGCGACCATCTGGGAAAATGACGAGCGTGTAAGAATCGACTCGGAAACGCAGTAAAAACTTGTTTTGCTCAATTTGCCCCAAAGGTGAGAGTCTATCAGCCAATGCGTTCAGATCAAGTGTCATTGCAATGGCTGGCGAGATTTGTACGGTGTCTCGACCGCAAAGCGAAACGGCTTGTCCATCTTGGGTATCCGGCTGCAAAAACGAAAATTGCTTCTGCCCACATGTCGGACAATCGTCTCGGCGGGCATTGACCACCTTGATTTGCTGATGGCGATTATGCCAAATCTCAAAGTGCTCCAAATTCGGATTGAGCTCATCGGTTGCGCCTACTAACAGCTTGAATGCTTCTGTCGCCTGATAGGAGGCAACGATGTGAATGATCGGTCCGATGACGCCAGCCGTGTCACAGGTAGGCATCTCACCCGGGTTTGGCGCTTCAGGAAAAAGACAGCGCAAGCAAGGCGTGATTCCTGGGCGAATCGCGGTAAAGGTTCCAGTCGCACTTACAGCGCCACCGTACACCCACGGAATGCCATGCTTGACGCAAACATCGTTCACGAGGTATCTCACCTGAAAATTATCCGTCGCATCCAGAACGAGATCGACGTCTGCCAGCAATTCCTCCGCATTGTAAGCGGTGAGGTCTGCGACAATCGGTTCAATCGTGACAGCTGAGTTGATCTTTGTCAGCTTGGCGTGGGCTGCGATTGCTTTTGGCAAATGCTCGGCTGCATCGGACTCGTCGTAGAGCATTTGACGCTGCAGGTTGCTCGGCTCGACGAAGTCGCGGTCAATGATGCGGACAAAGCCTACTCCAGCACGGACCATATGATTGGAGAGAACAGTTCCGAGCGCTCCCATGCCGACGATCGCTACACGGCTTTTTCCGAGCTTCTCCTGTCCACTCCGCCCGATTGGATGAAACAATATCTGACGGGAATAGCGAGTATCCAAGGCGTTACTCCACCTTTCCTTCTGGCATCGCAAGCGGATTCCACGGTCCTTGTTGATGTCCCTTCCATTCGCTTCCATCTTCCCACATTTCTTTTTTCCAAATGGGAACGATCTGCTTGAGTCGTTCGATGGCATAACGGCCTGCTTCAAACGATTCGTTGCGATGCGCTGTTGCAACAGCACAAACAACCGCAATCTCTTCGACAGCCAAATTACCGATACGATGGTGCATCGCGACTTGCGCTCCCGGCCAGCGTTCCTCGATCTCAGCTGCGACCTGCTTCATTTTTTCAACAGCCATAGGGGCATATGCTTCATAGGACAAATACACCGTGCGTTGACCATGGGTAAATTCCCGAACAGTTCCGACAAAAGTAAGGATCGCCCCTGCATGCGGGTTGCTCACCAGACGAACGAGCTTGTCCGCAGAAATGGGCTCCTCGGTAATGGCGAAGCGGGGGTCTTCCTCTCCGCCGCTTACAGGAGGCAAGAGGGCAATCTCATCGTCGGCTGAAATAACCTGGTTTTTCGCAGCATATTCATGGTTGATGGAGACAAAACAGCTGCCCAAAAGCGCAGAGAGCGCAGGATATTCTTTTTCCACTGCTTGCAGAAGATCGCTAACGGTCGCGCCTTCAGATAAGGTCAACTGTACTTCCCGGGCATTCGCGCGTTCAGCGAGTCCGGCAAATAACAAGATCGTAATGGTCAAGACAATTCCTCATTTCCCTGGATGATACTACTCTCTAGGCTAGACGATATCATAAACTAATCAAAGTTGCCAATGAATGGGGTGTGTCAATCAGGGGTTGTGATGCTAAGGGGCGAAGCCTTCCTGACTCAAATAAATCTGATCCGGGGGGAAGACACGTAATAGCCGATCATAGACGATTCGATAGGCGGAAGGGTCATACCATTGTTCCAGCCCAAGCTGTTCATAGAGAGCGGGAATTCCGTTTCTTTTCGTTCGTTTACCGCCGCTGCCATCTCCCATGTAAAAATCGTCGACACAGACACGGGTGACCAAGGGGCGCAAAATCTCCGGGAATGACTCACTGCTAGGCAAAACAGGGGCAATCGTTGCTTGTGTAGGAATGCCTGCTTCCGCCAAGCGCTGGAGTGTTTTGAGCCGCGCTTGAATGGGGGGAGCTTGTGGGCTAAAGTGCCTGCGAATCTCCTCCAAATCGGTCTCGACGGTCATGCTGACGCGGACGCGATCACCCAGCAGGAGCAACAAATCGGCATCCCGCCAAACCAAGGGACTTCTCGTCTGCACCAGCAAAAAATCGGGTGGATTCTCTACCATGACTTCGAGTAAAGACCGCGTTACCTTTTCTGTTTGTTCGATGGGCTGGTACGGGTCTGTACTCGAAGACATGAAGATGGTCACCTTTCCTTTTTTCTTAGCCCGCAAAAGCTCCTTGCGCAATAAATCGGCAGCTTGCTGCTTGATGTCAACCCACGTGCCCCATTGCTCGTTGCGAAACAAAGAGACAGGCATTTGCCGAACATAGCAATAGGAGCAGGCGAAGGAACAGCCCGTATACGGATTGAGCGAGTGGGTGTAATCCGCAAGAAATCCGCTTCCTTTATTGAGGAGGGTTTTCGGCATTTTATAGGAAAGGATGCTTTTCATATGGGGCGTTCCTCACTTTGCATCATGAAAAATAATTCCGAGGCTGTAGCGGGTTCCTGAGGTAATCGTGCTGACACCGTGGCGCAGCGTGTTTTTATAGTAGCCTCGCGTTCCCTGCACAGGACGGTAGGATGTCGGGAAAATCAGGCCAGCGCCTTGGTCCAAGGTTATCACATGTCCCCGGCTCTGCGCGCGCGGCCGTTGCTCCATCAGCAGAAATTCTCCGCCTTTGTAGTCCTTTTCCTTTTGATTCAAGGCAAAAACCACTTGAAATGGGAAGAATACGTCCCCATACATATCCTGATGCATGCAATTATAGCCACCTGTCTCGTATTTCAAAATCAGTGGGGTAGAGCGCAGCTGGCCCTGATCGTGACATTGCGCCAAAAATTCAGGGAGGGTTGCAGGATAAATAGCTTCGCGACCAAGCATTTCCTGCCACCGATTCGCAGTTTGCGCAAGCATCGGATAAAAGCCTTCGCGAAGCTCCTGCAAAAGCGAGGGAAGGGGCTCCTGATAATAACGATACTCTCCTTCACCGAAACGGTACCGCGCCATCTGGATCGTATTGCGAAAAAGGTCGTCTTGTCCGTACGTAGCGATTAATTCTTCGCAATCATTCCCGCTTATTAAGGAAGGAAAAGCAGCATACCCTTGTCCGTCCAACTGCTGTTGCAGGGAATGCCAGTCAAGCGCAGCGATCCTCTCGGCCAGTGAACTAGCCATGCTTCACACCCCGATTCGTCTTTTTCTCCAGATCAAGCAGAGTTGTCTTCATGGGCAGTCCTCCACGATAGCCAGTCAGTGAACCGTTTTTACCGACGACGCGGTGGCAGGGGACTGTAATGAGAACTGGATTGGCACCGATTGCGGCACCGACAGCACGAACAGCAGCGGGCTTTTCAATGATGTTCGCAATGTCGGTGTACGATGCCGTTTGACCGTATGGGATTTGGCGCAGCGCCTCCCAGACAGCGAGCTGAAAAGGCGTTCCAGACAGGTCGCAATCCATGGAAAAATGCTCGCGCGTTCCCTGCAAATACTCCATCAGTTCTGTTGCAAAAGGCTTTAGCCACGGATCGTCTTGCACCAGTGCACTTTGTGGGCGATGCTTTTCAACCCAGGCCTCCAATTCAGCAAAAGGCTGGTTAACCGAGCCGACATAACAAAGCCCGGCAGCGGTTGCAGCCAAATAAATGTTCCAATCACCATGCGTAAGCATTGACCAACGTACCGTCTGATCCTTCCTCGTTTCCATATCCATACGCCTCCTTTGAGCTGTGTACGCACAGTATACCTCCAGTACCTGTTCTTCGTACGTTTTTAGGAGTGGATGAGCAAGATAACGAAATAGTCTCATCTACATTCCCATTGCTTTTATCCAGCGGCGGGAGTAAGGTAGGAAGAGATAGAGGAGGAACGATGCTAGTATGACTGATCAATTAACACATTTTAATGAACAAAATCGAGCGCGGATGGTGGACGTATCTGAGAAGGACGTCACAAAACGGGTGGCTGTAGCCGAGAGCCAAATCAGCATGAAACCCGAAACACTCGCCCGAATCCGGGAAGGTCGAATCGAAAAGGGCGATGTACTCGCAGTTGCGCAGGTAGCAGGTGTCATGGCTGCCAAAAAAACGTGGGAAATCATCCCGATGTGTCATCCGCTGCCATTGACTGGCATCGACATACAATTTGCTTTTGTAGATGAAACGACGCTTGCGATTACAGGAACCGTGAAGACGACAGGGAAAACAGGCGTCGAGATGGAGGCGTTGACCGCTGTCAGCGTAGCGGCTTTGACGGTGTATGACATGTGCAAAGCCATGGATAAAGAAATGATAATCGGTCCGACCAGTCTGCAATCCAAAACAGGCGGAAAAAGCGGCGATTTCCATCGGGGAGAGAAGTAAGCCATGAGGCAAAAGTGGGAATCCTATCCGAGCAGCATTCGTCTATTGGCGATTGCTGCCGTCATTTTTTCTACCGGAATGGCATGTATTTGGCCGCTGGTCACGATTTATATTCATAACCATCTCGGAAAGCCGCTGACTGTAGCCGGCTTCTTGTTGCTTTTAAATCAAGGCGCATTCTTGATCGGGAGTATTGTTGGCGGGATGATGTTTGACCGCTGGGGCAAAATGCGCACCATCATTGTCGGTTCCATAGGTGTTATCCTGATTTCGCTCGGATTAGGTGTTACGCAGGATTTTACGATTTATGTTGTCTTGCTTCTGTTGAATGGACTTTTTTACGGATCACTTTCTCCTGTGATGAATGCACTGGCCGTCGTGTTATGGCCGGACGGAGGACGGAAAGGAATCAATCTGATTTATGTCTCCCTCAATGTGGGAGTTGCTGCCGGTTCTGCGTTGGGCGGCTTTTTGGCAAGTGTGTCATTTGCCTGGACGTTTTTCGGTAATGCCATCTCGCAAGTGATCGTCCTCGCCATGTTCATGCTCATTTTGCCGCGTCAGCTAAAAAAGGCGGAACAACAACGCCAAAACCCGACCGCTGGACAAAGCATGTCTGAAGAGGCAACTGGTGATGTGCCGCAACAACCACAGCAAGAGTCAAAAGTGGTATGGGGAGCCTTGCTGCTATTATGCGGGGGGCTATTAATTAGCTGGATTGTCTATGTACAATGGACGACGGTGCTGTCGACCTATATGCAATCCTTGGGTATTTCTCTCCGTCAATACAGTCTGCTGTGGACGCTGAACGGCGGTTTGATCCTGTTTGGTCAGCCATTGATTGCGTGGGTCATTCGACGCTTTGCCCGTACGCTAAAAGCGCAAATGCTCTTGGGCGCTTATATTTTTGCCTTGTCGATGTTGATTTTGTCTCAGTCAACCGTTTATGCAGGCTTTGTAGCGGGCATGTTCATCATGACGCTAGGCGAAATGCTCGTGTGGCCAGCGGTGCCGGCAGTAGCTGCACAGTTTACGCCTGAGGGACGAGAGGGCTTTATCCAAGGACTGATTGCAGGGACTGGATCGGCTGGGCGAATGCTTGGACCATTGCTCGGCGCATTCATCTTCCAATCAATTCACGCACAGGGGCTCTTGTTCGTGATGGCAGGCTTGTGTCTGTTGTCTGTTGCCTTCTTCGCCTTCCACACCTCTTTTCGAAAAAGAAGACATCAAGTGCCGGTACAGAATCAAGCATCTTGACACGGTTTACGTGCTCAAGTAGTATGATATAGACGAAAAAACAGTATATTCCGTGTGTTTCACTTATTCAGAGAGGTGGAGGGACTGGCCCTATGAAGCCCGGCAGCGGATCTGTTCCATGAGATGGACAGATGCTGTGCCAATTCCAGCAGGATTTTTTCCTGACAGATAAGGACGTGACCAAGCTGATCTCCCCCTTTTTCTGTATGGAAAAAGGGGGTTTTACTGTATTGGGCCCAAGAAAGGAATGGAAGAAAGATGCGCATTCAACCCTCCGACATGATTGATCGACTCCCTACCCAGTTTTTTGCGACCCTGGTGGCAAAAGTAAACAAGGTCATTGCGCAAGGCCATGACGTCATTAACCTGGGGCAGGGCAATCCCGATTTGCCGACACCGCCGCATATTATTGAAGAATTACAGGCGCAAGCGGCACAACCACTTCATCACAAATATCCGCCTTTTCAGGGACGCGTGGAACTGAAGCAGGCAGTGGCTCATTGGTATAAACAAGAATTCGATGTGGACCTCGATCCGGAGGAAGAAGTAGCGATTTTGTTCGGCAGCAAAACCGGACTCGTAGAGATTTGCCAAGTACTCATGAACGCAGGCGATGTCGCACTGGTTCCAGACCCTGGCTATCCGGATTATTGGTCGGGGGTTGCTGTTGTCAACGGACGGATGGTCATGATGCCGTTAAAGGCGGAAAATGACTTCTTGCCAGACTACAGCCAGCTGTCCCAAGCTGATTTGGATCGAGCGAAACTGATGTTTCTCAACTATCCGAACAATCCGACAGCAGTCAACGCACCACTGGAGTTTTATGAAGAAACCATTCGTTTTGCCCGAAAACATGAAATCGTCGTCTGCCACGACTTCGCCTACGGGGCGATCAGCTATGACGGGAAAAAGCCGGTCAGCTTCATGCAGGTTCCGGGTGCAAAAGAAGTGGGCGTAGAATTTTATACCTTGTCCAAAACGTACAACATGGCAGGCTGGCGTGTTGGTGCCATGGTAGGAAATCGCGAGCTGGTTCGTCTGATTAACCTCATTCAGGACCATTACTTCGTCAGTCTGTTCGGTGCAGTACAGATGGCGGCAGCCAAAGCGATGACGGATTCGCAGCAGTGCGTCCGCGATCTCGTCGCTGTCTACGAGAGCCGCCGCAATGCCTTGTACTCCAATCTCCATCGGATTGGTTGGCAAGCTCCGCCATCTCAAGGTTCTTTCTTTGCTTGGCTTCCTGTTCCAAGCGGCTTCACATCCGTGGAGTTCTCTGACCTGCTTTTGGAAAAAGCGCATGTCGTCGTAGCGCCAGGAAATGGCTTTGGCCCGACAGGTGAGGGCTATGTGCGAGCGGCTTTGTTATCAAATGAAGAGCGTCTCGCAGAAGCGGTTCAGCGGATTGAGCGGTTAGGGTTATTTACGAAAACAAAATAAAGGCGAGGCAAATTGGCCACACTACCATGCATATGGAGTGTGGCTTTTTCTTCTGGAATAAAAATCATTCTCATTATTGACAGATAATGATTTTCATTATACGATGTCATTGTTAATGATAATTAGTCTCAGCGAGAGCGGGAGGGTACCATGCGCTATCAGATTAACGGTTACACGGATATGTATACGGTGATCGCCAACGAGAGAAAAATCGGCGGAGCCATTGAAGCAGGCCAGATTCGCTTGCGGACGGGAGAAGTTTACGCCAATGCTGTTCTCACTCGTTTGGAAATGTCAGGTGCGCATTTTTGCTCGATCGGATTTGTTACAGAAGAAGGCAAAAGGCTGATTGTCCATGTGAATGATATCAGCATGATTGCTGATGCTCGTCACGTCAACGTATGTGAGCTGACGAATGAATGCATGAGAGTGGAGAAGTCCGCAGAGAGACTGAAGCGATTGAAGCGTCTCTGTGAACTGAATGAAGGCAGCTGTACGCCGACCTTCCAGGAAGAGGCATTGCTGCTGGCTAGCGATATCGGTATGGAAGAAGCGTCCGCGCATGTAGACCTCTCTTTCCTCCCACACACAGAGAAACCGCGTGTGTTCCGAATCGCCTAGGAAGATATAGCCCCTACATATGGACCCCTTTTCGTTTGATACGAAGAGGGGTTTTTTGCATGCAGGGTGTCAAGACTAACGATTGAACAACCGCTCGACATAGTCAAAACCTATCTACTTATAGCTAGCAAGGATTGGACTTACGCTATTGACAGTGATAAAACAAGGATAAGCAAAATCAAGGGGGAACGGAACATGGAGTACTCATTTTCAAAATCTGTGGAAGCACTATCCTCCTCGGCTGTCCGGGAAATCTTGAAGCTGACCCAAGGCAATCAAGTGCTCTCGCTCGCAGGTGGCCTGCCAGCAGAGGATTCTTTTCCAATCGCAGAGATGCGCGAAGCGTTCAACCGCGCATTCGAACAAGGAGCAAAAGCTCTTCAGTACGGATTGACTGATGGCTACCTGCCGCTTCGTGAGTGGATTGCATCCCGCATGAAGCAAAAGCATATGGACGTCGGTGCAGATAATATGATCATCACTACGGGCTCACAGCAAGCAGTAGACTTGTTGTGCCGTGTATATTTAGACGAAGGCGATGTCGTTCTCGTCGAAAACCCTACCTATTTGGCAGCCGTTCAGTTGTTTCAATTCCGGGGAATCAAAGCGATTCCCGTAGATGGTGATGCTAATGGGATGGACCTGGACGATCTGGCGAAAAAAATAGCCCAGTATCGCCCGAAAATGGTGTACGTCATTCCTACCTTTGCCAATCCGACAGGAAAGGTATGGAGCCTCGAGCGCCGTCTCGGTTTGCTTCGTCAATGTAAGGCACAAAACATTCTCATCCTGGAAGACGATCCATATGGAGAGATCCAATTCGATGGGGAAGCTCCGTACCGCTCGATTTTCTCACTGGATGAGCATCCGACCGATTCCTGTGTGGTGTACACCAGTACCTTCTCCAAAATTGTCGCGCCAGGCTTGCGTACCGGATGGGCGATCGGAGATACCCGCGTGATTCAGATGATGGTGAAGGCGAAGCAAGCAGTTGATTTGCAGTCGAGCACAATCGACCAGTACGCCCTGTATGAGCTGTTGTCCCGCTTTGATCTGGAGCGCCACATTGAGAAAATCCGCGAGTCCTACAAGGCACGCATGGAATGGATGCATGAGCTCTTGGTTGCGCAAAACTGGGAGGGCGTACAGTGGGAAAAACCAAGAGGCGGAATGTTCCTCTGGGTGAATCTGCCTGAGCACGTCGATGCAGAAAAGCTGCTGGCCCGATCCGTACAGGAAGGCGTGGCATTCGTGCCAGGGAAGCCGTTTTATGCTGCCGAGCCGCAAGTCAATACGATGCGCTTGAACTATACGCTCTTGAACCGAGAGGATACGGAGCTTGCGATTTCACGACTGGGCAAAGCATTCCACGCCTACAGCGAATCTCTTGTGACAAATGTTTAATGGAAGCAAAAAGACAACCATTCTCATTGAGCTGGTTGTCTTTTTTATGCTTGTTTACAGGGAGAGGGAGAGCTCTCTTTGTGCCCGATCCAGCCATTCATTCACAAGCTCTGTAAACAGAAGCGGCTGCTCGATCTGCAAGTTGTGTCCGGCACAATCGAGAGCGGCAAAAGAAGAGCGGGGATAGCCTTCGATGATATCCCAAATATCGCGATAACCGACAGAATGATCTTGTTTGCCTACAACAAAAAGACTCGGATGCGGGAAGGGGGCGGTTTCCAATGGGAAGGACACGCCATACGCTTGTCTGATTTTACTGAGGAAAGAAGGGTCAGACAGCATATAGCCGTCGATAATCTCTTTTTTATAGCGATTCCACGTATAATCGGTAGCGACTACCGCCATCGACTCAAACTCCGCACGTTCCGTCTCGCTTAGCTGCTCCCAGAGAGAAGACTCCTTGACCAGGACGGGTTTATCCGGCAGTGTGCGCTTTTCTTTATCAGGAATGACGTTCGGGCAGATGAAAAGGGCGCCCTTCACTTGATCACGGCGCTTCTCGATAACTGCTCGTGTAAGATACCCGCCGTATGATTCACCTGCAATGAAAAAGGGCTCTCCTGGAATAAGTCGATCAATGAACGCGAGGACAACCTCCAGAATATCGTCTGTGGTGTGGATATGGTCGTAGTTTTCCGTTTGTCCCATTCCCGGCAGGTCTATGTAAAGTCGTCGGTATCCCGGACGTTTCTCAAAAACTGGTTCCAGACAGCCAGTCATGCAGCGATGATCAAGTGAAAAGCCATGAATCATTACGACAGGAAAACCACTTCCGATTTCCTCGTAATAAAGGTTGACGCCATTGACCTCACATCTCATAAAAAACCCTCCAATGACATTTGTGTCAGAGTGTTTCGAAATTTCGTAGCGTACTTTCTAATTATAACTGAAACACACCCACAACGAGAATCGTCAATGGGTGTGCCAAAGGGCTTCTTATTCTTCGGTTTCTTCCAAGGTGCAAATGGCGCTTGGACGCTTGATGCGCAATACAACGCACTCATATACACGGAACAGACTGTTCATTTGCTCGTCTCCGAGGAATGCGGAGTCGAAGTCTTCTGCAATCGCCAGGTCGAGATTGTGTCGGCCAGTCGCTACGAGTACGCCAGAGCGGCCTTTAATGGTAGGGGATTGGAAGACACCATCTGTAACGAGATTGCGAACGTGCTCGATCTCAAGCACGTTGGTGCCTTTGTGCACGCGATGCAAGAGAGAGTAGAGCTCAGGAGAAACAACCAGTGCATACGGACCGCTATGGCCCATTTTCAACAGCTTGTTGCGTGCTTCCACGATATCGGCAAACGCATTGCCAGATTCCATCCAATCGCTCTTCAGATGAGTGAGGCGGCCTTTTACGTTCATCAGACCAGGAAGGTCGAATTCCGCAGCACCGTTGAAGATCAGATCGTCTTCCATCAGTGCACCACCAGCAGCCGCGTTGGCAGCCGCGCTCATGTCCAAAGGCATGCCCAGTGTGCGTGCTTGGGCAACATCGCGCCAGTAGAGCATGAAATCCTTGTACAGGATCGGAATCGTCATGCTGACACGGCGGCTAGGCTGTGTCATTTCCAGTGATTCTCCGCGCAGGGAGAGACCGCCAAAACGAGATTCCTCATATACATCGTTGGTAATGGTTTGGATGCCTTCACCCAATGGTCCATAAATATCGATAAAACGACGTCCTACCAGCTGGCGGCGAGCCATGTCAACGACAGTTGCGTCCAGTTGGTTCCATTCTTCGGTCGTCAAGGGAGAGTCTGGGTATTTACGAAGCTTGTCCATAGTGTAACCTCCATGTTATTTCAGGATTTCCGATTCTTTACATTCCTTTCAAGCTGCCAACTGTCAGTCCTTTTTTGCCAGAAACTGCAGGGGCGGAATGCTTGATCACGGAAGCAACACCGTGAGGAGCAGAAGCCGAGGCTTTCAAATGATCGACCTGGTGAATGTCGTGCCCCTCATCGTGATCAGTGAGATCAGGATGAGCCGCATCAGAGAAGCGTTGGCTTATGTTCGCCATGATCTCTTTGACTGTCAAATAGTCTGTATGCGTCTTTTCACGCATGCCATCCAGGAGCTGACGTGTCTCGTCATCCTTGAATTCATACAAAGAGAGCTCCAGATGCTCGCGGAAATTGTGCAGTCCAAAACGCTCCAGATTCACATCGGACAGCATTTGCGAGAGGTCGCGATCACTTAGCTGATCCAGGCTTTTTCCTGCTGACAGCTTCTCCAGGTAGGGAACCAATTCCTGCAAGCGTCCCATACGCTGTTCTTCTTCTTCCAAAATATGATGGTAGTAAAGACGAGTATGCTCGTCCGTTGCCGCGTCGATAATCGGCTGGATAACGCCCATGAAGCTGTTGATATAACCTCTGGTGCGATCAAAAATGGCGTGCAGCTGTGTAATTTCTTGCACCCTACGCCACCTCCTCATTCACAATCTATTTTTTCATTATACCGTTGGAAAAAACACCCGGGCAACACCTATGTACATTTTCCTATGATTACGAAGAATATGGTGTGGTGCAATTTGGAAAAGGGCGCGTGAACGCTAGAGCCCTGCGGCTTTGTCTATCGGCGTCGTTTTTAGTTTTGTTTTTTGACAAAAAAGTTATCATGGAGAGTATTGTCAAAGCCAATTGGGAATGATAATATTTATCAATAAGAGTGATATTCATTATCAATTAGCATTCTAAGAAGAAAACATAAATCCTACATTCACCTAAATTTAAGGAGGTAACAAGTTATGTCATCCATTTTAGTAATAGGCGGAGATCGCCTGGGCAATATTATCGAATTTTTGCAAGGTCAAGGCTTCAAGGATATTCACCATGTAACTGGACGGAAAAGCTCGCAAACCGGGGTGAAAATTCCAGCTGGTATCCACATGATTCTGGTGTTGACTGATTTCGTCAATCACAACTTGGCCAAAACTGTGAAAAACCAAGCCAAAGATCGCGAGTTGCCCATCGTTTTCTGCAAGCGTTCATGTTCTGCTATTGCCAAAGCTTTTGATCTCACTGCGTAAATACATACTCTCCAGATCGGGCAGACTACGATCGTGAGTCTGACACCAACGGAGGAATGACGCATGGAACAGAATCGTTTGGGTGAACTGCCTATCGCACAGCTTACGGCCGCTCAGCTGCAACAATTAAAACAGGCAGAAGAACAAATCAACACAGAAGGTCCAAATGTATATCTTATTGCACTAGAAAAGCAATCCCCGTCCTCCTAGACGGGGTTTTTTTATTGAATCTTTGCTTCTCACTTAAATACGTACTGCTCAAGTTGCATTTTGAGTGCGTCAATTCCGATGGCGAAGCCCAAGCATTGGCTGGATTGAATGATGAATGCATTGAGACCAACGACTTCCCCATTCAAATTAATGAGTGGACCTCCACTATTTCCTGGGTTAATCGCAGCATCCGTCTGAAAAATTTCTTCGTACATTCGCTTCGCAACCTGTAGGCGGCGGTTTTTGGCACTGATGATTCCCGCTGTCACAGAATTTTCCAAACCAAGTGGGGAACCATCTGTCGCCATACAGACAAAATAAGAGGAAAATTTAGTGAAAAGACAACAGACGCAGGCAGACCTCTCGATTTTTTTGACCAGAGACAGCGTCTGTTGCTTCCGCGTCAACACGTTTGATGAGCGTGCATACGAGCAATCGCCGTTCTTTTTCATTTGCGTGCGTCCAAATGAGCTTCCAATTGGAAAGAGCATCTAGATCAAGCGGTTTTATGTTTGAAAAAGCAGGGTAAGTTCGTTCCCATTCTTTTGCAGCCAGCTCTAACGAATTGATTTTCTCTCGTAAGGCAGAGAGAGTAAGGAATCCTTCTTCATAAGCCTGTTCCCAGCGCTGCCTCCGAATATGCAGCTGCTGCTCAGTTTCTTTGGCGGGAGCGCGGGAATTCGTCTGTAACACAGTCTGATACACTTCCTTCAACGCAGCGATTGACTCTGGGGAATGCTGTATCAGCTCGTGGACAATGGCTTTTTCCAAGCGATCCTCACGTATGGCAGGAGCATCACACGTACCAGCGAGCTTGTTTTTACATAAGTAGTAGCGGTGCGTGTAGCGTTTTTCCCCTTTTCCCGTGATTGTGGTTGTTTTCCCGCGCATAGAGGAGCCGCAACGCGAGCAGTACAGCAATCCGGAAAAGAGGTAACGGGAGCCGAGAACGCGGGGGTGCCTTGTTCCGCGAGCACTCATTCGCTCCTGAACCCGCGAGAAACATGATTGATCGATGATGGCCGGATGAGTCGCCTCTTGGATAATCCATTCTTCCGGGTCATTGCGTTGTTGGTCGGCGTCGGTGTAATTCCAACGCAGCGCACCATGATAGACTGGATTTTTTAACAGGCGAAGCACGGAACTTGCACTCCACGAAGCGCCATTTTTCCCGCGCAATCCGGAATGATTCGCCCATTCAGCAATTTGGCGCGGAGATTCACCTCGATCATAGCGCTCGAACATACTGCGTACGCCTGCTGCTTCCCTTTGATTTACGACCAGCGTTCCTCGCACCAGATTGTATCCATACGGTGCAGGTCCTCCTGGTCGTTTTCGTTCTCTTGCCATTTGACTCATCCCCAGCTTAACCCGTTCCGCCAAGTTTTCCCGCTCCCATTGGGCGAGGGCAGCCACTAGGGTTATAAAGAGTCGCCCGATTGCGGTAGTCGTATCGTATACCTCAGTACAGCTTTTGAAGTGTACCGCATATTGATCGAACTCCTGCAGGAGCTGATACAGATCAAGGACAGAGCGAGTGAGTCGATCGAGTCGATAGACGAGGACGACATCGATTTCACCCGTTCGGATATCTTGCAGGAGCTGACCGAGTGCGGGGCGATTCGTATCTTTGGCACTCACGCCTTCATCTGCGTAGACTGCATGGACTTCCCATCCTTGGGAGTGAACGTACGAGAGCAGCTTTTCCCTTTGAGCGGGGATCGAAAACCCTTCGCGTGCCTGATCCTCTGTGCTGACACGAATGTAGACGGCCGTTCGCATTGCCCGTTCTCCCTTCACTATGGGTTGCTAGAGTGTACAGCAAAAGGGAGGAGCTTATGCCTGACCGCAATAAAAAACCCCGCTTATCCGTCTTGGACAAGTGGGGGTATGCTACATCCATTTTTGGCCCCATTCGTGAATGGAATCAATGACAGGACGCAGATCTTTTCCTTTTTCGGTCAATTCGTATTCAATGCGAACCGGGATCTCTGGGTACACCTTGCGCTCCAAAATCTCGAGCTCTTCCAGCTCCTTCAGCCTTTCCGAGAGCATTTTATCGCTCATATGTGGAACCATTTCCCGGATATCTTTAAAACGTACAGTTCCGCGTAGCAACACATGAATAATCAGGCCGGTCCAGCGTTTTCCAAGGACGTTTATTGCACATTCATATTTTGGACACATGTGTTCGCCAGAAAAATCATGACTCATATCGGCGTCACCTCTATCTTGCAGCATTATTGTTGCCCTTTATTTTAACAGATTAGCTTGAAAAAAGTAAGTAACGAAAAGTTGGAATGACACTTTGTCAATGGCTGAGAGGTTAAGCCCGTTTTCATGGACAAATGTTTCCCTATAAGGTGTCCACACATACACTAATCGCGAAAGAAAAGAAGTGAAGAGGGTGTTGGGATGATTCCAAAACGGGTAATCGGCATTTTAACCTGGCGGGAGGGGTTACGCTTTGAGGAACCAGGTTATTTGCGAAAGCTGGTTCAAACAGGGCAAAAGCTAGGCGCACAAATCTACCTGTTTTCGCATCAGGACGTCAATGTTCCCGCCAGAAAGATCAAAGGCTTCATCCCCAAACCAAACGGGGGCTGGATGAGTAAAACGTTTCCTTGGCCAGAAGTTGTCATTGATCGGTATCGACGCAGGGTAAAGGAGTATATCCGGCTGCGAAATAGCGATCTGTTTTTCTTTGCCAACAGTCCGTTCAGTAAAAAATGGAGAGTGACGAATCTGCTTGCTTCTGATGAACGCGTCAAACGCTGGATCCCGGAGACGCATGTTTACGAAAAAGGCAAGGTCCGAAACATGCTCGCACGCCATGGGCTTGTCTATGTCAAACCAGGCAACGGCACAGGGGGAAGAAGCATTCTCAGAGTGAAGAGCAGCGGCAAGGATTATAGCCTTTCTGGACGTGACAAAAAGCATAAGCACCACGTAGCTCGAATTGGTACGGTGGAAGGCGTGGAAAAATGGGTCAAAACGTGGGTAGAGGAGCAGCGCATTCGCGATGGCAATTTCCTGGTGCAGCAAGGTTTGGACCTTGGACTGCTACGCAAGCATGTCGTCGATGTACGGCTATTGATTCAAAAGGACGAGCGTGGGGAGTGGGAGGTGACAGGGTGCGGAGTACGCATGGGGGAGAAGGGCAGTGCTACTTCCAATTTGCATGGTGGAGGCAGAGCGATTCCCTTTGAATGGCTAATGTTCAAGCGATTCGGCGAGGAGCGTGGAGAGCTGATCAAGCAGGAATGTTATCAGCTTGCTTTTGATGTTGCAAACACGCTCGAGGACTATTTTGGCCGCATGATGGAATTCGGACTGGACATTGGGGTAGATGTGGACGGACGTGCGTGGTTAATCGAAGTGAACCCCAAGCCTGGGAGAGAGGTTTTTCGCCAGATGGGTGACATGGCGCTATACAAAAAGGCGATAGCCCGTCCCGTTCAATTTGCCCTGTATTTGGCCCGGAACAAGGCTCGTTTTTTGTCTCTTTGAATACAGATGGAGAACCGACGCTGATGACCCATTCTCCTACTTTTGTATGAGAGGAGTTGCCTAGTGGCAGCGGATATAGCTTGCAGTCTGCATCAATTTTGATGACGGCGTAATCCCGAACTCGATCAGCTATAATGCGTTTGGCTTCAAACACTCTACCGTTATATAGCTTCACGAAAATGTTTTTGGATTTGCCGATGACATGCTCGCTCGTCAAGATATATCCTTTCGGATGAAAAAGAAATCCGGAGCCGAAGCTTCGTTCCATGGGTGGAGAATTATCTTCATGATCCATAAGGCTGCGAATTAACGAATCCACGTCTTTGGAATGGGGAGCATCCTCTGTCACGATGGAGACGACTCCCTCTTGAACTCGCTCGACAATGGGAACGAAGAAATTGAATGGGTGCAGACTGCTGCTGCTCACAGGGTACTTTACTCGCGTATACTGGGACCATTTTTTACTTTTCACCGATCTCTCCCCCTACAGCAGATAGGTATGTATCATCTTATGGGGAGTGGAGAGGGAAGGGACGCCCAATTTCTAGTCGAGTGTAAGGATATATCATTAATTTTGATTGATATAATAAAGAAATAGCATTGGTATAATTATTTAAATCCATTTATAATAACATGTAGTTAAAGAATATTTCGAACATAAAGGCTAAGTCCTAGCCGCTAGAGAGAGAAAAAGAACGGTAACGGAGGATGCGAAGAGATGGATGTTAAAACGATCATACTGGGTTTCTTGAGCTATGGGGAAATGAGTGGCTACGATATTAAGCAAGCGTTTACAAATAGTATTGGGTTCTTTTATGACGCTAGCTTTGGTGCTATTTATCCAGCATTGCGCAAACTGGAGGAAGAGGGCTTCGTGACGAAGCAAGAAATCATTCAGTCTGGCAAGCCGAACAAGATTTTGTACCGTATTACAGAAGCCGGAAAACAATCTTTCCGTCAAGAAATTCAGACGCCTATCTTGCCGCCAGTATTGCGTTCAGACATGCTGGTTAAGATTTTCTTCGGTAAGAGCCGCACGATCGATGAACAAAAGGATTTGCTAGAGGGCTGCTTGGATACGCAACGTCAATTGCTCCAACAAAGTAAGGCCTCGTATAAAAAGCTGGAAGTAAATTTTGACGAATACCAACGTTTTTGCTGGGAGTATACCATTCATCATCTGGAGTCAACGATTTCCTTTATGGAACAAAAAATGACTTCCTTGTTGAAACAACCAGCATATTCTGTTTAGCCAATAAAGCGAAGGGCTCATGTCTTGTGAACAATGAGCCCTTCGCTTATTTTCATTTATTTCAGGTTTTCTGGATTGAGGCATTCGAGCTCAGGTACAACGAAACGTCCGTCTTTGCGGATCAGGCGATCGTCAAACCAAATTTCCCCACCGCCCCACTCAGGACGTTGAATCATGACCAAGTCCCAGTGAATGGAGGATTTGTTTCCGTTAAACGCTTCATCGTATGCCTGTCCTGGTGTGAAGTGGAAGCTTCCATCGATTTTTTCATCGAAGAGAATGTCTTTCATCGGGTTTTGGATGTATGGATTCACACCAATCGCAAATTCCCCAACGAATCTGGCACCTTCATCCGTGTCAAAGATTTCATTGATCTTCTCTGTATCGTTTGCAGTTGCCTCGACGATTTTGCCATCCTTGAAGGTCAGCTTGATATTGTCGTATGTAAAGCCTTGGTAAGGAGATGGCGTGTTGTACGCGATCGTACCGTTGACGGAATCACGGACAGGGGCAGTGAATACTTCTCCGTCTGGGATGTTGGCTTCACCAGCACATTTGATTGCCGGAATATCTTTGATGGAGAAGGTCAAATCGGTGCCTGGCCCTACGATACGTACCTTATCGGTTTTCTCCATCAGCTCGACCAGGCTGTCCATGGCTTTATCCATTTTGCCGTAATCAAGGGTGCAAACCTTGAAATAGAAATCTTCGAAGGCGGCCGTGCTCATATTAGCTAACTGAGCCATGGATGCATTTGGATAGCGAAGCACGACCCATTTGGTATGCGGTACGCGAATATCTAGTACAGGACGCGCTAGCAGCTTGGAGTGCAGCTGCATTTTGTCTCCAGGCACATCAGAGAGTTCACTAATGTTGTCGCCACCGCGGATGCCAATGTAGCAATCCATTTGTTTCATGAAAGCCACATCTGCTTCACGCATGATCCCCAATTGTGTTTCATTGGCGCCCATCAAGAGTTCACGCTGAACGGATTGGTCGATCAGTTGGACAAACGGATTTCCCCCAGCTTCGTATACTTTGGCAATGACAGCCTTTGTCAGATCGGTAACATTGCCAATGGAGTAAATTAAAACGTTTTCACCAGGCTTGACAGTCACCGAATAATTGACGAGGACGTCAGCTAGTTTTTCAATTCGTGGATCTTTCATAGGAAGGGGATCCCTCGCTTTCCATATCATTCTTATCCATTGTACACAACTCAAACAGAAAAAAGCTACCCACTGACGAGGGTAGCTTGCGGAGGAAACGCGCTTGAAGGATACGGTACTTCATGTATATGCAACGACCTGCTAAATATGGCTATATCTTCGGGGAAGAAAGATTAGTCGCAGCTGCACCCGATAATAACCAGCAGGATGAAAAGAATCAAAACCAGAGTGAAGCCGTCGAACTCTCCATTAAAGATGCCGCTCATCGAATAAACATCCTCCTCATGTGTGTGTTAAGCCTCTTGTGCTTACATCTACAACATATGGGTGATCGCATAGGACCGCACCGGGCATCCGCCCATTTTTGAGAAAATTGTTTGGGGAATCTCTCGTTTTTCATACTCTTGCAATTCTCGATGTTTATTATTCTGAAAAGCAGGAAAAGCTAGAGGATACCAAAAGACTTTGCAAGTATGAAAGGATGTTTATGTGATGCAAAGATCATTATCTAGCATGCAGCATGATTTGGTCCAAATTACGATTAATGTTGGAGAAGACTTTAAATCCATTGTGTGGAAAGCGCAATACGACATGGACTTCAATACAGAATGTCTCTTTTGTTTCTCCGAGCAAATTACTGGCTACCGTGTAGAAGACGAAGACGGAAAAGCTGGGAAAGTTGCTGTTTGTCCGCATTGTGAAAAAGTAAACGCCATCTACGCGTGAGATTGAAGTTTGATCACAAAAGAAAGACGATGCTACTTGCTGGCATCGTCTTTTTTCTTTCATGATTTAGTAAGGTACCGATGTGCCAACAAAGCTGGTGAGAAGAAAAAGCACAGAGCTCGTAGACCTTGACAACGCCTACCCAGTCGGAACTTCAAAAAGGGGACCACGCTTGTCGAACACTTCTTCCCTGAGAAACGTCCGCCCGTAGGGTGCTTTGGCTCGACGGTCCCCTTTTTGAAGTGTAGACGGACAGTGACGCCCCAAGCTGGCGTGTCAGAGTCGAAGAGAACTGTGCTTTTTCTTCTCCTCCACCATGTTGACTCAAACCAAAAGGACTTTCACTCCCCTCTCCAAATAGTCTTTCTAGTCTATATCTGACTCTATATCCACCAAGTACCACCTGTTCTTTAGCAGGATTGAAGGGAGGACCCTCGAATAGTATGAGAGACATACATAAGTAGATAGGTAGGGGTGAACACCGTGCAAAAGAGATGCAGCCGCTGCGGGAACGAAATGGACATCGAGCTGCGCAACGTCGTGTACCGGAAACGAGTTAAAATTATGAATGTACCTGTACACGTCTGCGTGGACGAAGACTGTGACCATTCCCAAGTGGTAGATGTGATTAAGGATGATTTGAAGTCACTCATGGAGGAACTGGGCCAACATCCGCAGCGCCAGGCAATCGAATTCGAAGAAATGTCAGAGTTATCCAACTTATTGGTATTGATTGCTAATGAGAAGGTGAATTCGACGGTAAGAGAATTACTTGGTGAAAAAGTCAACGAGCTATTGGATCTGTTTTTGTTGGCGCAGTCCCTTGGCGATGAAAAATGGATGCTGGAGCTACGCGAACGACTAACGAAAATTATGGTGTAAGGAAAAAGAGATGCCTAGAAGAAAGGTATCTCTTTTTCATTTCTCCACTGCACCGCAAATGTAGACTTTGCTGCTTGGACTTATGTATACTGATAGGCACATATGATAAGGAGAGATGAATCATGTCACAAAAACAGCTTCACTCTATAGAAGAACTGGATGAGTTCGTAGCGAAAAATGGGAAAAAGCTTTTGTTTAAGCATAGCACGATCTGCCCAATCAGTACGTCCGCTTATGAAGAGTTTCAAGCGTATTTGCAGGACAATCAAGTGGAATCTGCTGTGATTCTGGTACGGGAGGATCGCCCTGTCTCCAACGCTGTAGCGGATCGTTTTTCCATCAAGCACGAATCCCCGCAAATCTTTTTGCTGGAAGACGGGGAAGTAAAATGGCACACGTCTCACTGGAAAATTACAAAGGACGCGATTGGCCAGGCGCTTAACGCGTAATCAAAAAGCCGGGACACCCGATAAGCGAGGTGAAAACCGGCTTTTTGCATGGAGAAAAAGAGCACGGGAGAGACTATTCCCAGAATAGCTCCAGCTTGTCTCCACTTTTCAATTCTGTCTGGAAGTTGGCCTGTTCGCCGTTAACGAGCATCACGAATCCGGAGATACTCTCACGGTCGGGCTTTTCCAAGGAAACATCGACAAAACGGAAGACATCGCTAAACACAGGTGTAGACGCAGGTGAGGATTTTACCGTGATGTCGGCACCTTCGCTCACGGGATCGGCGGCATTTGCCGCTTTTCCGTCTAAGGTAATCGTTACCTGTGCAACAGGCAATTCGACCCGTTCACCATTGAAGTGTACGATCATAGTCTCCTGTACCCATTCTTCCAAGGGGATGACATCTTGTATGGAAGGGGCGGGGACTTCATCCAGCCGGTATACGAGGACATCACCTTGCCGGACGATATCTGTCAGTGCTGCTGGTCTTCCGTTCAGCTCGATCACCTCGATACGGGACGGAATGGAATAATCTTGTCCATTCACAGAAAAACGCAAGCCTAATTCCGCTGACGTTTTCAGTTCAGCGAGCTCCAGTACTTCATAGACAGTGCGGGGGAGGCGGATGTCCACCTCGGCGCGATCAGAGATCAAGGTATCGAGAGTAGCAACCGCTCCGTTAACATGTACCACTGGACCGAGCGAGTAGGGCCGATCATTGCAGATCACCTCGAGCGTGTCCAGCTCATCGAATAAATCTTTGGCAAACACACGTGCATCATCCCCATTTGTACCTGCCACTACGGTGATTTGATCCCCATCATTGATTGGCGTGTCGAGACTGACGCCCTCCCCGTTGCGCTCAATCACCGGCGGCGTACCGTGACCACCCGGAATCATTTTCATTCGTCCGTTTACGGTGACGGTCATCGCTAATCCGGGGCGACCATACAAACGGCGGATATCCAGTCCAGATGCAATGAGCGCATCACCCAACGTCATTTTTCGTAGATCGAAAATGCGCACTGGAGCGTCATTGACTGTAACGGTTACATAGCGCAACGGATGACGGCGCGCAGCAACAGCAATACCGACTGGCGTTACGAACTCAGGTCCACTGAGCGCAGGATTGTCTCCGACGTACTGTTTAATCGCATCCCCGCCTCTAACGGCAACACGGGCGGCAGGAATATTCAAGACCTGAGCGACTCGTCCAGTAAGCCCAGGGGTGAGGCTGCCGCCGCCGATCAGCATGACCGCTTGCGGAGCTTTTCCGTTGAGCTCCAGTATTTTGAAGGCAATTTTATCGGCGAGTTGCTGGATGTCTGTCTCAATCGCACTCGTTACCTCGGAAGCGCTCAGCGTATGCTCCATTCCGAGAATGTCGGTGAAGGTGACGGACTCCTCGGTGGATAAGAGACGCTTCACCTCTTCTGCCATCGGAAAATCCATGAGAAAGGCATTCATGAGCGCATCCGTGATTTCATCGCCTGCAACAGGCACCATGCCGTAGGCGGTAATTGCCCCTTCCTCAGTCAGTGCTACGTCAGAAGTACCTGCCCCAATGTCCACTAAGGCGATATTCAGTCTGCGCATAGTCACGGGAATCAGGACATTAATCGCCGCAATAGGCTCAAGCGTCAATGCCTGCATTTCCAGATCGCATCGTTTCAGAGCAGCGATCAGCGAGTCGACAACCACGCGTGGAAGGAAAGTTGCGATTACATCTGCGCTTGCTATGTCACCCCGCTGGTCAATCAGACTTCCGATCAACTCTCCATCCAGATGGTAATTAACAACGCTGTAACCCACGCAATAATAGCGGGTGACGTCTTGATCCTTTAGCTCTTGGGCTAATGCGGCTTGGGCCTCCTGTACAGCGGAAAACTCCAAAGCGACAACATCTTCACGCGAGATGAAGGCATGTCTGGCTAACGGCATGTCCACACGAACGCGGCGGGTGCGCAATGACCGACCGGCAGCAGCGACCGCTACCTGATGCAGTTTGCCATATTTTGCCTCGAGCTCTTCTTTTATTTGTTGAATCACCTTAGCTACGGCGACAATATCGTGAATTTGCCCATCGAGCATAGAGCGTTCATCGTGCTCTCGAATGGCGCAGTCCAACACGCGGTACTGCTCGCCGGTCGTTTCCACGATTAGGCCGACGACGCTGCGCGTTCCAATATCTAATGAAAAAATAAGCTCAGGGGCTGTGATGTCAGACAAAAGTAGGTCACTCCTTGTAAGAGGTTGTTCATGAAGTCTTTACAATACTTATCGGTAATTTTGGTCTGGATCGGAAAGGAACAATCATTTTTAGCTAGAACATATATCCAAAACTATTCGATTTGAAAGGAAAAGAATCCTGTCGAATCAAGGAATCTTCTTCGTTTTGACGAATAATTGGAAAAGATAAAAAAACAGAAAAAATTTACTTTCGCGCTTTTTGGCGCTAAACTGCTGACAAGGGTGTTTGAATCGATTATAATTACCCTAATTTATCGATAAATCCCTATATAAAAAGAGGAGAGTGGAGAGAGATGGCACACGATCAAATCGAAACTATGCGCAAGCAGATAGACGAGATCAACCTGCAAATTCTTGAATTGATCAACAAACGAGCTACCTTGGTTCAAGAGCTCGGCAAAGAAAAAGAAAAACAGGGCAGCAACCGTTTTGACCCAGAGCGTGAGCGCCAAATGCTCAATCTGCTCGTTGAAAACAATAAAGGTCCTTTCAATGACAATGCAATTCGTCATTTGTTCAAGCAAATTTTCCAAGTTTCCTTAGATCTGCAAGACGACGATAAGAAAAAAGTACTCCTCGTTAGCCGTAAGAAAAAAGCAGAGGATACGGTTATCACGGTAAAAGGCGTAGAGTTCGGAGGAAAAAATCCGATTCTCATCGCAGGTCCTTGCTCCGTGGAAAGCTACGAGCAAGTAAGAGCAGTAGCAGAAAACCACGCAAAACGCGGACTGCGCACACTGCGCGGCGGCGCGTACAAGCCTCGTACTTCGCCATACGACTTCCAAGGTCTGGGTGAAGAGGGCTTGCAAATTCTCAAGCGTATCGGGGATGAATTCAACCTCGTAACGATCAGTGAAATCGTGACGCCAGCAGATCTTGAGATGGCGACGAAATACATCGATGTTATCCAAATCGGTGCTCGCAATATGCAAAACTTCGAGCTGCTGAAGGCGGCAGGTCGTGTGAACAAGCCGATCCTCTTGAAGCGTGGCCTCTCTGCTACGATTGAAGAGTTCATCTACGCGGCAGAGTACATCCTGTCCGAAGGGAACACACAAGTCATGCTGTGCGAGCGTGGAATCCGCACGTATGAAAAAGCGACTCGCAATACGCTCGATATTTCTGCTGTACCACTCCTCAAGCAAGAGACGCACTTGCCAGTGTTTGTAGACGTGACGCACTCTACAGGTCGTCGTGATCTGCTCTTGCCTTGCGCGAAAGCAGGTTTCGCAGTCGGTTCTGACGGCATCATGGTAGAGGTTCACCCAGATCCAGATGTGGCACTGTCTGATGCGAAGCAACAGTTGAACATTCCACAGTTCAACGAGTTCGTTGACGAACTGCTTGCTTCTGGCCTGTACAAAGGCGAGATTGTAGCAACGAGAGCATAAGAATACCTTTTCGGGTATGTTTTAGGGTCCTTCCTGCGCGCGGGAGGACCTTTCTCATTTGACGAACCATTGGCGACCAAGTAAGCTAGAATTACGTGCTGATATTGGTGAAGGAGGATAGGCCATATGGAAGACAACCATCAATGCTGCTCGACTGATCGGTCCACCGAAAGGCCGGAGAAAATTAAGTCTAATCTCATCTCCCGTCTCAATCGGGTAGAGGGGCAAGTTCGCGGAATTCGTGGGATGGTAGAAAAGGATGTCTACTGCGACGACATTCTCAATCAAATTGCCGCTGTTCAGTCTGCACTGAATGCGGTTGGGAAAATGCTCCTCGAAGGACATATGAAAAGCTGTGTGATGGATCGCATTCAGCAAGGCGATCATGAAGTGATTGACGAGCTTTTGAAAACGATGAACAAACTTATGAAATAACGGGTGCGCAAGCCGTTAAAAACGATTGCAACGGCATACGGCTTGTCGTATCATAGGTGCATATATTTATGAAAACGCTTATGAAAACCAAAAAATAGGGAAAAGTGAGGGTGCATGATGCCGGTTACTATATACGACGTAGCAAGAGAAGCGGGGGTGTCGATGGCGACAGTTTCCCGCGTAGTCAACGGGAATCCCAACGTGAAGCCTTTGACCCGTAAAAAGGTATTGGCTGCGATTGAGCGTTTGGGATATCGGCCAAATGCGGTTGCTCGTGGACTCGCCAGCAAAAAAACGACAACAGTTGGTGTCATCATCCCGGATATCTCCAGTTTGTTTTTCTCCGAATTGGCGCGAGGGATTGAAGATATCGCTACGATGTACAAATACAATATCATCCTATGTAACTCTGACCAACGGATGGAAAAGGAATTGCAGCTCATTAATACCTTGCTCGAAAAGCAGGTGGACGGGCTTCTGTTCCTGGGGGCAGAAATCAAAGAAGATCATTTGCAGGCATTAACAAGCACATCTGTACCGACTGTGCTCGCTGCGACTCGCGATGCGGACAACGTACTGCCGTCGGTTAGCATTGACCATTTCCAAGCCGCATATGATGCGACGGAAGCACTGGTTTCACGAGGGCACAAGCGTATTGCAATGATCGCTGGCCCTGCAAACGATCCATTGGCAGGGTTGATGCGCTATGAAGGCTATAAAAAGGCGTTGAAGGATGCGGGTATCGAGCTGGATGAAGAGCTGATTGCGACAGGCAACTACTTCTATGAATCAGGCTTGTCCACTACAAAAGCGTTTCTTGCCCTTAAGAATCCGCCGACGGCTATTTTCGCAGCAAATGATGAGATGGCCATTGGTGCGATCCACGCCATTCAAGATTCTGGCCTGAACGTGCCAGGTGACATCGAAGTCATTGGTCACGATAATATTCGTTTGGTTGAAATGGTACGTCCACGACTGACTTCTGTCGTACAGCCAATGTATGATATTGGTGCGGTGGCGATGCGCCTGTTGACCAAGTACATGAATAACGAGAATGTCGAAGAGCATGTCGTGCTGCTGCCGCATCGAATTGAGTATCGGGAGAGTACGAAGCCCGAGCAAGCTTGATCGCAAAGGGACGTAGGAATTGACAGCAAGAGGGGGATGGGAAATGCGTTACGGAATTATCGGCGCGATGGATGAAGAAATCGCGCTTTACTTGGAAGCGATGCAAGAGACGACTACTGCCACCAAAGCAGGCATTACCTATTACACAGGTAAAATGGAAGGCAAGGATGTCGTGCTGTGCAAATCAGGTGTCGGCAAGGTGAATGCGGCCGTGACAACACAAATCCTCATCGATTCATTCCAAGTGGAGCGTGTCATTTTCACAGGAGTGGCAGGAGCCGTTCACCCTGAATTAAATATTGGTGACATTGTAGTTTCGACGGATTGCATCCAACATGATATCGATGTGACACCGCTTGGCTTTGAGCCAGGACAGATTCCGTTTACAGAGCAATGGACTTGGCAAGCGGATGCTGGCCTGATGCAGCAAGCGATCGATGCGGGCAAAGAGCTGGAAGCGGGGGTTCAAGTAGTAAGCGGGCGTATCTTGTCCGGCGACCAGTTCGTTGCCAGTCGGGAAAAGGTTCAATGGCTGTATGAGCAATTTGCAGCACATTGCACCGAAATGGAAGGGGCATCTGTTGGACAAGTATGTGCGATGAATGGCGTGCCATTTGTCGTGGTTCGTTCGATGTCGGATAAGGCAGATGGCTCCGCGCATGTTAACTTTGTGGAATTTACCAAGCTGGCTTCCCAGCGCTCCTACGCGATTGTCCGTAACATGCTCACAGCTTCTCAAGCATCGACAGCTGTGGGAGTCATCGTCTACTCGACGAAAAACTGTGTGGATTGCGACATGGTTAAGAATTGGCTGACAGCAAAAGGTGTTTCCTTTGAAGTGCGCGATGTCATGACGAGTCGTGCCTATCAAGAGGAAGTGGAGCGCTTTGGCTTCATGGGTGTTCCTGTAACAGTCGTAGGCGATAAAGCGGTAAAAGGTTTTGCGCCGTCTGAGCTGGAAGAGCTTGTGAAATAGGGCTTGGAATAGAAAAAGCGTGCTGACCAGTACCAAAAGGTACGAGGGCAGGACGCTTTTTTTTACTTCTATGATCCAATAGGTGCGTACAGCATCGCACGTTCTAGCGTAAGCCGATTTTTTTCCGTGATCTCTGCTCGTCGTGGGATTATTGGGAATGGTTCGTCAAAAAGCCGAGGCGGCAAGGGCAAATCTGTCTCTGGTTGCCAGCGCTTGAGCCAGGCTTCGGGAAGATCACCGTCCACAAGAGGCTGATCGCTCATCTCACTCCATACCAGCGTCCACGCCCGTGGCACCACCCGCCAAATATCGTAGCCCCCGCCGCCTACAGCAATCCAACGACCGTCACAATATTCATGAGCAAGACGGTGAGCAAGACGAGGAATCGCTTGATAAATCTTCATCGAGCAAGACAAATGGGTGAGGGGATCGTACGCATGAGCGTCACAGCCATTTTGTGTCAGGATGACATCAGGCTTGAAGCCAGCCGCTAGCTTTGACACCAGCTCTTCATATACTTCCAGAAAAGAATCGTCTTCCGTGAAGGCATCGAGCGGAACGTTGACAGAATAACCGTAACCGCTTCCATCTCCACGTTCAGACAAATTGCCTGTTCCCGGGAAGAGATACTTTCCCGTTTCGTGAATGGATACAGTCAGTACATGAGGGTCATCGTAAAAAGCCCACTGTACCCCATCTCCATGATGGGCATCTGTGTCGATATACAGCACGCGCGCATTCCAGTTTTTACGCAAATAAGCGATCGCGACGGAGCAATCATTGTAGATACAAAATCCAGAGGCGCGTCCACGAAAGGCATGGTGCAATCCTCCGGCGGGATTGAAGGCGTGTTCTGCCTGTCCACTCATAACCGCGTCCACTGCGTTTAACGTACCTCCGACGATCAGCGAGGACGCTTCATGCATGTTCGAAAAACAGGGAACATCCTCGGTTCCCAAGCCATAGCTGGCAGCCTGCGGAAGCTCGTGTTCACTATGGCCCTGATCGCGAACAAATTGGATATAGCGTGGGTCATGCACCAGAGCGAGCTCTTCATCTGTCGCCGATCGGGGAGTCAGGATGTCTGAGGCTTGGAGTATTCCGTAACTGCTCATCAGATCGTGTGTGAGGAGCAGACGACGCTGGTTGAACGGATGATCATCATGAAAATAATATTGCGTGTAGTCTGGAGAGTAGATCAGACGAGCATTTCGGCTCACTGGAATATCCCCCCTTCCGTAGGGCCGATTACGGAAAAGCCTTTTTCAAGGAGCAATTGCGTCACAATACGAGGATCGATGGTCTGTACCCGAAAGACAAGATTCTTTTTTGCGGGCTTTTTCCCAGGAAAGACCACGACGCTCGTGACATTTACTTGTGCATCGCGAAAGACTTGACTGACTTCTGCCAGCATGCCGACGCGGTCGTCTACTTCGACTTCGATATGGGAGCTAGGTTTATTAACGCCGAAAAGTTCGATCAAGCTAGAGAAAAGATCCGATTCTGTGATCAATCCTACGAGCCGATTCCCTTCGACGATGGGTAGTGAGCCGATTTTGTGCTCGTATAGTTGGAGGGCTGCATCTTCGATGAAATCTAGTGGGTGGGCAGTGATGACTTGTTGATTCATGATATCGGCTACAGGCTTGTGCAGGACGGTGTCGTCATCGTCATGCGTGAGCAGGCGAGAGGGGAGAGCGTCTCGCAGGTCACGGTCCGAGACAATGCCTACGAGTGAGTCGTTTTCAATGACAGGCAAATGCCTGATTCTGTTTGCACGGAGCAGAAGAAGCGCTTCTCCGATTGTAGTGGAAGGCTGGATCGTGACAATATTTTTCCGCATAATCTCTTCAATACGCATAAGAGTGACCTCCTGGAATCAAAAGGCATCCAAACTAGTAAAGAAAACGATTTTGAAACCGCATAGCATCAAAGGCAACAACTGTTTCTGGGGGTACACGCTTGCCGATTTTTGCCATTAGACAGTTGGCGGGATGTGAGCATATTTCCGGATCGTCTGTCGCCATCCAGCTCAGGCCTGCGCTGCCCATGACCTTTTCCATGACCTTTCTGTATTGCCACACATCGAGCCCTGTTCCTTTCAGATCCCAATGCCAGTAATACTCCGTTGTAATAATGACGTAGTCTTCCATGGCGTCGTCCAAGAAGGCGACTTCCAGCAGCTTTTTGCCTACGCCACCCGCCCTTACCTTATGACTGATTTCAATCGCGCCCAGCTCCAGCAAATCGGGCAGTTGGGCTTGTGACCATCGCTCCAGTGGATCGGGGTGCAGAAAGGTTACGTAGCCGAGGACGAGGTCTCCTTCGCGTGCAATAATGATGCGCCCTTCAGGCAAATCAGCGATTTCGATGAGAGCTTCATGCTGCTGTTCAGGGATACGAAAAGCTTTCAGCCCCTCATCAAAGCGTAATGAGGCCAGATAACTTCCTGTAATCGGACCTTCGACGAGCAGCTCCTTGTTGTTCACCATTAGGCTCAATGAATGATAGCGTTTGACGTGCTCCATCAGTTCCCCCCCTTACGTTTGTAGAAAAACAGAGATGGCGTCTAACCATCTCTGTCAGTTGTCATTCCAGTTTATTCTGTGGTGTTGGCAGTTACGATGTTAGAATGTGGCGATTCTCCGTAACTGTTGACTGCGGTAATGTAATAGTTACTGCCATTCGGTACTTCTGCTGCGTGTGTAAAGCTTGTGCTAGAGACAGTCCCGAGTAGCAAATAGCCGCTTGCTGAGTCTGGGCTAAAATACACGTTGTACATCTGCTCAGACGAGCTGCTTCCTTTCCACTTTAGCTGCCAGCCGTTAGGCGTATTTTTGATAGACAAGGATTTCGGAGCAGCAGGTGGTGAAGCGGAATCTGTGTTTGTATTCGTGCCTCCTGATCCATCTCCTGGGTTAGTCGGGGTTCCACCTGGATCTGTTTGACCATTCCCGTTATTGTCCATCGGATTCGGGATGCCTGTTTCCGTGCCTTGATTTGGATCAGGCAACTGCCATGTCTGTGTTGAACCGACAGAAGCGATTGCGGAAGGCTGCGATTCATGGCCAGCGATATCCACAGAAGTGACATAATAGCCTAATTCTCGATGGATTCCAGTCGTATCGGCAAAAGTCAATTCTGATGGATCTTTCACAGTCGCTACTTTGACAAAGCCGTTCTGTGGATCAGCGCGGTAGATGCGATAGCCGACCAAGTCAGCTTCTTTGGCGGATTGCCACGTAAGCGTAACTTGCTTGCCTGAGCCTGTAGCTGTTACACTGCTAGGCGAAGATGGCGCTCCACCTGTCTCTGTGCGAGGGTCTTCCTTGTCAGGCAGGCGTTGCTCCCAATCTGGTGGTTGGGTGGCGACCCTACTGTTTTTCGTTTGAATTTGCTCTTTAGTAGGGAGCGGATCAGGTGAGCGGTAGAAGACTCCTTCGGTAACAAAATCTTCAGGAGTTCCTTCCTTCGCCAAATACCGTTCGCCATTATACGTAATAACGCGTGCTTTTTGGTGGGTATCGTCCACCTTCCTCGGAACGAACTTGCTATTGAACAAATCAGTGATCAAATGGCCAGCTTCTTTCGAAAGCTCACTTGGCAAAAGACCTGATTTCGAGTCAACAGTCGCACTGACAATTCCCGCTGGCTTTTTAAAGGTGGAGTCAGGAGGTGATAAGTTCGGATGCTTTGCAATGACATCCTTCATGACCTTACCCCATACGACCATCGGAACATATTTGTCCGCGTCTGGCATTGGATATGGCTCGTCAAAGCCAACCCATACTCCCATGGACAACTCTGGCGTGTAACCGACGAACCAGAGGTCGTTGCTGTTGTTCGTTGTCCCTGTTTTACCCGCCACATCGACTTTGCGCGGCACGTATTTACGGACGTGTGTACCTGTACCGTTATTGACGACAGAACGCATCAAATCCGTGATCAAGTATGCTGTTTGCTCGCTGTACACTTGCACAGGCTTGGTTTCATGGCGATAAATGACTTTTCCGGTGCTATCCTCAATTCGATCAATCAAGTAGGCATCCACAAAAGAACCGTGATTTGCAAATGTCGCATAGGCGTTTGTAATTTCCTCGGCAGTTGTTCCGTAGGTAAGACCGCCAATTACGCCAGTGGCCGCATAGTTGTCAGCATCCACCAATGTTGTGATTCCCATTTTCTTCACGTATTCGAGAGCGGTTGGAATGCCAACTTTCAAATACGTCTTGATCGCCGGAATGTTCCAGGACATACGCAGTGCTTCGCGGGCACTCATAATCCCTTGCCATTTGTTGTTCCAGTTCTTAGGTAAATGGGAACCGTTCTGGCCGTCGGCGAGTAGCACCGGAGCGTCATCGATTGGGGATGCTGGCTGGAGCAATCCCAGTTCAAAAGCAGGAGCATAAGCGGCAAGTGGCTTCATGGCCGAACCAGGCTGGCGTGGCACAGTGGCGTGGTTCGTCTGTTCCACCTTGAAGTCACGTCCTCCGATCATACCGAGGATGGCTCCTGTTTTGTTGTGAATCAGCATTGCGCCGACTTCTTCCAGAGCATTTTCGATTTTCTCTGTTTTACCGTTAGAGCGACGAATCGTATAGGTGCGATTCTTACCGAAGTTTTTCGGATCCGCTGCAACAGCCTGCATGATGTCATATACGCTCTTGTCGATTGTGGTATGTATTTTGTACCCTTTTCGCAGTATGTCGCGACGTTTCTCTTCAACCAGCTGCCGGTATTCGTTGCGGCCGATGGTTGATTTGTCTCGCCCTTTTTCCAAGAGGTCTGCATCCACAAGTTGACGTGCGGCACGATCTTCAATTTCCATCATCAAGAAAGGTACTTCTCGATAAGCTTGTTGTGTCGGTTTTGCTAGCTGTGCCTTCAAATCACTGGCGAGAGCTCCATCGTATTGGTTTTTTGTGATAAAGCCATTTTCCAGCATGCGATCCAACACCATTTTTTGACGTTCCTTCCCGCGCTGATAGCTTTCTGCACGGAATGGAGAGTAGGCACCTGGGTTTTGAATCATACCTGCAAGATAGGAGCCCTCAGCGAGCCCGAGCTCTTTTACATCTTTGCCAAAAATCCCTTTCGCGGCAGCCTGAACGCCATAAACGTTTGATCCGTTGGCGTTTTTTCCAAAGTAAATTTCGTTCATGTAGGCTTCCAGAATCTGATCTTTGGAAAACATCCGCTCGATTCGAATTGCGGTAAAGATTTCACGGGCCTTACGGGTGTGGCTAACTTCAGCAGAAAGGATTGTATTTTTTACAAGCTGCTGTGTAATCGTACTACCACCTGTTACGACAGGCTGGTTGGTAAATTCCTGAATCGCTCCGCGCATGGTGGATTGAAGCGAAACTCCGGAGTGGTGGTAGTAGTTATGGTCCTCAGTTGCGATGATGGCATTAATCAAATAGGGAGAAACGTCTGCTTTCTTCACCAAACGTCGATCGCCTTCTTCGGCCCGCAATTGGCCGATCAGAGAGCCGTCGTTGTAGTAGGCGAATCCAGTCAGATAGTTGGTGAAGATTTTATTCTCCAGTTCCTCCTTGCTGCGCACAGGCTCGTCCTTCACGAGTGCGGCAACATAACCTGTCACGATTCCTCCCGCAACTGCAGCTCCCATTAGCCCTAGCACGAAGACGATTTGGAATATGATCCAGAACGCTCTACCGCGGCTTCTGCGTCGCTTTTTCTTCGTCGGTTCAGAGGAAGATGTGTGGTTATTCGACATAATCTACGACCCCCTAGCATACCCCCTGATTATACCATACGAGGAACCTAGAGGATAGAAAATGCGCAGTAGATAGCAAAATGTGTCAAAAAACGTTGGAAGTTGTCAACGCCATGTGATTGATTGCGTTTTACAGACATTGTTAAGCTTACTGAGTGGAATCAGAAAAATAGATTTCATAGGAGGAGTCAAATGAACATAGACGAGCCGATTCATCTCGAAGGCTTTACAGAAAACTGGTCGCGGATGTTTACAGAGGAGCAGCAGCTACTCTCCCTGCATCTGGCTGACTGGGTGGAAGGGATTGAGCATTTTGGGAGCACGGCTATTGATGGGATGACAGCGAAGCCGATCATCGATATTTTGATAGGAGTCGGGCATATGGATCGAGTGAAGTTCGTGACTGGCAAGATTCAGGAGTGCGGGTATGAATTCCTGGGGGAAGCAGGAATCATTGGAAGGCTGTATTTTCGAAAAAGAGGTCAGCGCTCCTTTAATGCTCATGTCGTCTCTTATGAGGGAGCTTTGTGGAATGACAATCTCCTCCTGCGAAATTATTTGCGGGTACATAAAGAAGAGGCCGTCCGTTACGGGGATTTCAAGAAGCAGATTGTGCAAAAAGGGGCACAAACACTGCTGGACTATTCCAATCAGAAAAATAAATTCGTCCGAGAGGTGTTGGCGCGGGCGAAAGCGTGGCATAAAGCAAATACATAAAAAAAGAGCAGGCCGACAAGCGGCACTACTCTTTTTCTTTTTATCCTCAAACGATTAACGGCTGTAGAACTCAACGATCAGAACTTCGTTGATTTCAGCTGGCATTTCTTCACGGTCTGGCAGACGAGTGAAGGTACCTTCAGCAGCAGCATCGTTGAATGTAACGTAGTTCGGCAGGAAAGTGCGGCTTTCCAGAGAGTCCTTGATCAGTTGCAGACCACGGGACTTTTCACGAATGGAGATTACATCACCCGGTTGTACGCGGTAGGATGGGATGTTTACTTTTTTGCCGTTTACCAGGAAGTGACCATGGTTTACCAACTGACGAGCAGCTGGGCGAGTTGGAGCAAAGCCCATGCGGTATACCAGGTTGTCCAGACGGGATTCCAGCAATTTCATGAAGTTTTCGCCCACTACGCCAGCCATTTTGCTAGCATTGTCGAAAGTGCGGCGGAATTGTTTTTCGTTAAGGCCAAACATGTGGCGCAGTTTTTGCTTTTCTTGCAACTGGATTCCGTACTCGCTCAGTTTACGACGGTTGTTGTGACCGTGTTGACCTGGAGGGAAGTTGCGTTTGATGTCTTTTCCTGTACCATCGAGGGAGATACCCAGACGACGAGCCAGTTTGTGACGAGGTCCTGTGTAACGTGACATGTTTTCATTCTCCTTTAATATGGATTCGCAGGTGTTTACTTCCGGCAGGTTAGTTCCTACTTTATCTACACGAACTTCGGACGGTAGCGTTTCCGCATCGTGCTCCTCACAGATGATCAGCCGCAGTCTGTAAAGGGAGGGAACTAAGAGGGTACATCCTTCCGTTTTTACCTACAATCAATGCTACCCTGTACACATACATTCAATAATACTAGGCGCGATATAGTAAAGTCAAGGGAAAAGAAGCGCGCCATCCGCCGCAAGAAGTGGGATGGATGGCGCTTTTTGGGTTTTATTTTCGCAACAAAGTAACCGGACCGTCTGGATTATCCCGTTTTTCGAGGAAACGGGTAAAGGTAATGGCTGCATCGGCACGAGGGACGAGGCTTTGCGGCTGGAACTTCTGCTTATCGGTCGGCACGATACCGAGTGTAGTCGCGATGATGATCGAACCGCGGTATTTCGAATTGGCAATGTCTGAGAGCTCAGACTGGAACATGCCGGGGAAGTCCGTCAGTTTTTTGTAACCGAGTGCACGAACAATCATATCAGCGAGCTCCTCGCGTGTAATCGTCTCATTTGGGTTCAGCTTGGAAGTGTTTTTATCGAGAAGTCCGCGATCAACAGCACCTTCAACGGCTGAGAAGAAGCGCGAACCATTTGCCACATCGCTATAGGTGGCCTTGCGTTCCAGAGAGTACTGTGGATAGTGTCTGCCTTGGTTGAGGCTGATCATGAGCATCTCAATCATTTCACCGCGTGTGATCGGTTTTTGCGGCATAATATTGCCGTTTTCAAGCGTGAGTGCGTCGTATTCATACATCAACAAGAGTTCCTTCTCCGCCGGATGATCCTTCAAATCGGCAGGAGCCGGACGATGCAGCGCAATCGTTTTGCCAGTAGAGGTGGAGCTCCACTCGCCTGTTACAGCGTCTAGGTAATACGGCTGCTCAAATGGCGTCATTGTCGCCCGATAAACGATCTTGGCGGTTCGCTTCGGTGTGTAGGAAGGCTGCTCTTTTGCGCGTTTGGCATCCTCAGGAGTAAGAGGGACGAGGGCGTATACTGCCTCTGCTTTTGTCTCTGTCCACCACTTCTCGCTCGCTTCGGCAGCAGGCAGGTGCTTGGGAACTTGTGTCGGGTATGTTTCGTTGCCCAAATCAGCGGTGTAATACAGCAGATCGCCTGTCTCTATGTCAAACGTGAAGTGGGCAGAGCCGCTAGCTGCAGCAATTCCATTGATAAAACGCTCAAATCGGATCTGTGTCCGCTCGGAATCAACAACGGGTTGGTTTTCTTCCTCGATACGTTCTGTCCAGTAAAGCTGGTGGGCCATGGTTGGCGCCAGTTCGCGAATCGCTTCCATCGCTTTTGCCTTGAATTTTTCCATATCTGGTTTTTTAGTAGCGGTTGTTTTTTCTTTATGGCCGCGGAAGTCCTTGTTTAACTGATAGATGTCCCCGGTTACTGCATCCACGGAGACATACGCAAATCCGTCTTCGCTATTGCCTTTTTCGCCGAATTCGAGATCCCAGACAGGACGATTGCCAGGGAAGTCTTTTTCATTGTAATTGGCAGAACGAAGCTCGTAGTTGGACAAATTCAATGTTCTCGATGCCCATTGTACAGCTTCCTCTTGGGAGAGCGGTTGTCCGCTGCGGCGTGCAGGAAGGACTTTACTGCTTACAGGCTCAGGATCTTTTGTTGGTTGATACGGGGTCAACGATTGTGTCAATGCTTTGCCAGTCTCCGCATCAATGTAGAAGGTGAAGGGATTCATATACCCGAGAGAGGGCTTGTTATTTTGAGTCTCCACCCGCTCCCACGGCAGCAGGTAAACTGGTTTTGGATTCGCTTGTTCTTTAAACAGTTTCTCGGCCTCTTCTTCTGAGAGTGTCGTATCCGTATCCTCGAAAGTCACGTCGTTCCACGATAGAGAATAGTTGGTCACTGTGCCGGAAGCATCTACGGTGATATCTGCGCCGTTGTCGGGAAAGAGAATGCCGTCCACGTCTCGAACAAAACGGAAATTATAGTAGACTTCCGAGTTTAGCGGAGTTTTCGGCTCTGGCATGTCGCGCGTATACAGTCTTGTCTCCGCTGCTTTTCCCGCATTGTTTTTCTCGAAAAAGCGCTTCGCCTGCTCTTGCGCCTCCGTATAGGAAATCCGCTTTGCATAGGGAAGCGAGGATGCTTCCTGCTCATGACGCGAATAGGAAGTTAGCTCGCCTGTATTGGCGTGGATACTGACGCTATATGATAGAAGAACTTTTCCGTTTTCCGGATCTTTCTTCACCCAACTAAACGACCATTCTGGAAATGACCGCCAGCTATCCGCTGAACTAAATGATACATTTTGCACCGTCATCCCGGCGGTAGGCACTATTTTTGTAGCGAGTGCCAAGGCTGCTTCCTTGGAGAGCTTAGCTTTGGCTTGTGCCACGGAGTCTGCTTGTGACACAGTAGTCGCCATTTTATTGGTACTCACATGAGGTGATTGTGCATGTGCTTGAGCCACAGGCAGCAACAGACTGGCAGATAGAACAAATGAGCTAGACCGAATGATCCAAGGTTTCATAGGAACCCCTCCAACGATGTCATATTCTTCTTATCACCTCTGACGAGGGGAAGAGAAAGTTCGTTTCAGTTCAAATCCCCGAAAAAAGCGACTGGTATTTGCAGAAAGGAATGAAATATAGGAATTTTGTACCAAATGTTTTTTTATCAATCTAGAATTGTGAACATCCATCTTATATAATAAGAAATACTATCCATAAGAATACAGAACGGTAAGGAGATAAATCGTTTTGGAAACCATCATGTATCTCATTCGTCATGGAGAGACGGAGTGGAATCAGCTTCGTCGTATACAAGGCCACAGTGACATCGCATTAAACGAGCTCGGGGTACGCCAGGCCGAGCAAGTAGCAGACAGGTTCCAAGGCGAGACGATTCACGCTTTTTATTCGAGTGATCTTAGTCGCGCGCGTGATACGGCTGCCAAGATTGCTGATAACTTCCAATTCTCTGTTTCTACGCGAACAACCTTGCGAGAGCGCTCCTATGGGGAGTGGGAGGGGCTCACCTATGAAGAAATACGTGAGCGATTTGAGAATCAGGATGAAGCCTCCTGTGGAATTGAGACATTCGAAGACATGCAGCGTCGAGCTGTAGCTGCCATGACAGAAATAGCAGGGAGCCATCCAGGTGAGGCGATTGTCGTTGTCTCGCATGGCGGTCTCATAAATAGCTTCTTGCATTATGTGACGGTAGGAGAACAAGGAACGGGGATCACACGTATCGATAATACCGGTATTTCGATATTTCGGTATGTAGATCGCAGGTGGGAAGTTCTATCCGTTAATGATACAGACCATTTGAAAGCTTGAGAAAATGCTGAGAGAGGGAGTTTCTCGTGTCAAGTAAAATGTTGGGGAAGTTAGAGACGGTCTTTTCCTACACGGCCCATTTTATCTTACAATCTTGGCCGGAAAAGCGCCCAGGCATCCTTTTCTTGACAGATTCCGGGGGTCGCGTAATCAACTTCATGGAAATGCAGGTTGGTCCATCTCGGAATTCTCAAGGGCTTACCCTGCAACACGATGTATCGATTGGCAAAGTCTTTGATTTTATTGTAGAGGCACTTTCTTCCAAAGAGATCGTAGTCAAAACGAGAAGTGAAACGAACAACGTGTGTGGAGCCTTTCCTTTGTGTGAAGAAGATGGTAGGGTTCGAGCTGTCATTGGCATGATAGCGCCCCAAGACCAAATCCATTTCGATTTGTCATCCTATATGCGCGGGTTAGAGCCATTGATTCGCATGGGATATGATGCTTATATTCAACACGTAACAAGCCAGATTGTCATGGATTTGACGCTGCATGATACGACCAAAGAGCTGCTGCAAAGCTTGACGGGTCAAATCAGTGACATCATCCAGAAAGGCTATTGTTCGGCCGTTAAGCTCGCGGACAACGCCACGTTGATTCCGCAGGAGAGCGTAACAACGCAGGAGGCCGAAGGTGGACAAACCCACATTGCCCAACTGGTTTCGAGATTCGGTACAACGCAAATCATGCCTTCCATTTTGGATGACCACAGGCTTGTCGTCGTTCCTGTCTCCTTGAACCAAACGCCGCTCTACGCGCTGTTTTTGCATCTGCCACCCGAAGAGACAGATTACGTGTACGATGAACGGGATGTGGCTTTTTTGCAGGAAGTAGGCGCGAAGGCAAGCTGTGCGCTTTGGCGTTCGATCATGTCGGACGACCTGCGTCGTGAAGCGAGCAAAAAAGACTTGTTGTATCAGTTGATGTCAAAGATTCAGGCATCGATTGATGTGAATGATGTTTTGCATGAAATCGTGACGAGCATTCCCAGCCTTTATCCGTACTTGTCGGCAGAGCTTTTCCTGACGGTTGAACCCAATGCAACCACCCCGGTCAAACAGCTTTCTTTTCAAGAAGTAGAGCCGTCTACCAGTACCAAGGCCTATTTGGAAGGACGTCTCATTGCCGAGGAAGTGGGAGAAGGGGAGCAACAGGTGACGGTGATCGCAGCTCCACTTTTGGGCAAGCAAGGCATCTACGGAGTTTTGCAAGTGACATCCGATCAACGAATTACCTTGAGTCAGCATGAAAAGGACTATATCTCTATCTTGGCGGATACGGCTGGCACTGCGTTTGAAAACGCACAGCTCTATCAGCAATCGCGCAATCTCATTCGCGAATTGCGCTTGATTAATGAAATGGCACGCCAATTGAACAGAAGTCTTGATTTAAAGGAAATTCTCGATTTTGTTACGACGATGATGCGGGCTACCTTTGATGCGGAGTTTTGTGCCATTTTGCGAAAAACGCCGGGAGAGGATTGCTTCGATGTGCTCTCTTCCTCCATACCAGCATTCAATGGCAGGACTATCGATTCTACAGAAAAGCCATTTCAGCAAATCTTGCAAAACAAGCAGGCATTGTTGCTAGCTCAGCCAGGGGCAGGACCGCTTCCTTTTTCGCTCTTTTCGTGCTGTTCCTTCATGGGGGTTCCGCTCGTTGTCGAGGGTGAGATTAGTGGAGTCCTTTTAGTCGCAGATTCCCGTTATCATTTTTTTAGTTTTGACGACTACAAACTCCTCGAAATATTTGGCCAGCACGCGAGCTTGGCAATGACCAACGCCGTCCTGCACAATGAAATGGAACGAATGGTCATTACGGATAATTTGACAGGTCTGTACACGAGAAGACATTTGAATGAACGAGTAAGAGGATCATTACAAAAAGACAACTATGGCTCGTTGATCTTGATTGATATTGATTATTTTAAGAATGTGAATGATACATTTGGCCATCAGGTAGGGGACGAGGTACTGATTCAGGTCTCCAATCTGATTCGACATAGCATTCGAGACAGTGATATCGCGGCAAGATGGGGTGGAGAGGAACTCGCTGTTTATTTGCCGCGCGTGGACAAAAACACCGCGCATTCCGTGGCAGAGCGCATACGCGAATGCGTCGAGCAGGAGACGTCTCCACAGGTCACGATCTCGTGCGGACTAGCGAAATGGAGCAGGGAGATGGATGTAAACCTGAGTGTGGAAGCGCTGTTCCATCAAGCAGATATTGCTCTGTATGAAGCCAAAAATTCAGGTAGAAATCAAGTTGTTCTCGCCTAGAGCCAAAACAATGGCTCTTTTCTCTTTTTCGGAAAAAAAGGCAAAAAACTTGAGAGGTAGATAAAAAATGACAACGAACGATGGCAAGCAAAGGATCGCGACGCAAGTAGCACCTGATATTTATTGTCTCGAAATACCTACGCCTTTTGATGTGGGCGCAGTAAACGTCTACTTGCTAAAAGGGGAGCGCTTGACCTTAGTTGATGTGGGGCCGTTGACCGACGATGCGTGGGTGGCTTTAACAGAAGGCTTAGAATCGATTGGGGTAAGCGTGCAAGATATCGAGCAAGTCATTCTGACGCATCATCATGTGGATCATTGCGGGCAGTTAGAAAAAGTACGGGAACGATCGGGAGCAAAGACATTTGCCCATCCACAGGCAACGCCTTATGTACAACAGGATGAGCAGTTTATGACATTTCATGATCAGTTTTTCGAAGAGCTGTACATCCAAAGTGGTGTACCAGAAAAAATGATGGTCATTATCTCGAAATTTCACAAGCTGATGAAGACGTTTTCTGCGCCAAGCCAGATTGACTTTCATCTGAAGCATGAGCAAAAGGTGCCGTACTTGGAGGACTGGGAGGTACTGTATACACCGGGACATAGCCAAAGCCATTTGTCGTTGTATCGGGCAAAGGATCGAGTCATGATTGGTGGAGACCATATCATCAAGCGAATCTCATCCAATGCATTCATTGAACCACCCCGGAATCGCACGAGTACAAGACCACTGACTTTGATCCAATACCGCACAGCGTTGCAAATGTGTGCGGACATGGAGATCGAACAAGTCCTGAGTGGACACGGTGAACCAGTTTACAATCATCGAGAGCTCATACTCACTCGACTGCAAAAGAACTGGGAGAGAACAGACATGCTCCGCAGGCTTCTTGCAGATGGTGAAAAAACAGCTTTTGAACTGAATGCTCTCTTATTTCCAGGCTTGTACCAAAAAGAATTGCCATTGACACTATCCGAGACTTTGGGGCACATCGATTTGTTGATGATTCTCCATCAGATTGAAGTGAGAGAGCAGGATCGAGTCTTGTATTACCACCTGTAAAACCTGATTGTGCAAGAGAGGTTTGCAAGTAGAATAAGCCTATTCCTCCCCGGAAACGCTAAAAGGGACTATTACCTTGGGACCCCACATGAGGCTGACCCAAGGTAACCGAGGGAGGGTAGCATCTATGCAGAAGTATTGGTCCATTTGCGTGATGGCTCTAGTGTGTACAGTTGTTGCAGGTGGCTGTAATCAAATGAATGTGAAGCAGGATGCGAATACAACGTTTGAGCAGGTGCGTGACAAGTTCGATGCGCAGAAATCGTATGCGTTCTACGGACAAACCAAGCTGTTGACGGCGAACAGTGCCAATGCGAACATGGTTAACTTTTCGGGCAGAAAAGACGGAGAGGCTGTTTACTTGAACGTGAAGCTCTCTGTCCCAGAGGAAAACAGGGTGGACAACTTATCCTTGCTCAGCCATGGGGACAAGCTGTACACCAAGCATGGACAAAACGAAGGCTGGAGCCATGTTGCAGGAGATAGTCCGGCCCTTCATCAAGAAATGAACAACTGGAACCCTATCGCTTCGTTTCAGCAAATCGACGATATGAAACGAAACGTCCGGATGCTCCCTGATGACAATCCAAAAGATGATTTTGAAGCGCTCGGAGTCGTATTGGATTCTGCCAAACTAAAGAGCTGGCTTGTTGCCCAAATGCAAGAACAAACAAAGCCGGGAGCAAAAGTCCAATCGATAGCAGGGCGAGAGAAACCCTACATACCGAAGCTAAAGCTAGCGATGGCACTCTCGGAAGGCAATTGGAGAGGGACGCCTGCACAGCATTCTGGACCCACGATTCAGTCTAGGAAAAAGGTGGACGTAAACGAGCTCGTGAACCAGATGGAAGTGGAGGCAGAGTACACGATTCACTACAACAAAAAAACGATGCTCCCCACAAACATGACGATGTCTATTCGATCTTCGTACGATTTGAACGATCAGCGTGTAAAAGAGCATACCCAAGTAGAAACGTATTTGCAGCAATATGGGACAGTAGCCCCCATCATAGCTCCAACGGAAAATAGCAAATAAGGAGTAAGAGTAATCAAGTGAGACGTTCCTCTTGCAAAACAGACAGGAGCGTCTTTTTTCTGTCAGGGAAAATTGAAAAGAAAAGTAACGTGCTCGATACTTTTTACGTACTTCTTATGTGGAAGAAAATCATGTGCGGTAGCGGTTTTTTTCGATGGAATCAGCATGATGGGAAGGAATCATGGAAAACATTGTCGAACATACAACAAGACTATCTTTTTTCGTCGAATAATCTGTACAATGGGAAAGATGCCTGATGGATCAGACGAAAATGCGTATTTTATCCGCAGCAGCGAAGCTTTTTGATGTTCATGGCTACAAAGGAACCTCCGTAAGACAAATTGCCTCTGTTGCTCAAGTAAATTCCGCGCTGATTTCCTATCACTTTGAAGGGAAGCAAGGAGTCCTGGAGACGCTGATTGCTTCTTACTTTGAGACGTTGTTTCGCTTTTTGGAAGAACTGGAAAACGAGCAGGAAAACATCCCTGCCTATCAACGGTTGGAACAAGTTGTGCAGCTGTATTTGCAATTTCAATGTGAGCATGCGCCTATTACACGTTTGATTCACCGTGAGCTGAGCGTAGAATCCATGCTTGCTCGCGAAGTGATGACACTATATATGAGCCGATGGAAGCATGGGCTTTCGCGTGTGATCGAGGGCGGTGTCGTCTCGGGTGAGTTTTTGCCCGTTTCTGTTGATCGTACAGTACTGGCTATGACGAGCCAGATGATATATCCATTTTTGCAACCACAAATGGTTCGCCAGGTCTATGATCTGGAGCCGTCTTCCGAGGAGTTCGTCCAATGGCTGCAAACCTCGATTATGTGTTATCTGCGAGGTTCTTTGCTGCCTGCTTAGGCGTGGCCTCTCCCAATGAATGATTCTAGTAAGGGGATGTATGACAAGTGAAACGAAAACTATTCATGCTCTGTTTGGCAGGCATGTTGTTATATACGAATCCGGCTTATGCAACGCCGTTTCCAGATAAAAAAGACGAAGTTGTTCAGGACGCTGACAACTATTTGAAAAAAGAAGACAGAACCGCCTTTGCAAATTCATTGAACGGCATACCAGGCAGCTACAAAGTCGTGGTCGTGGAAAGCACTGCACCGGAAGCTGAAACGCCAGATATGTATGCGCAAAAGCTGTTTGACAATTACAATTTGGCCGACGATGCACTGATGATCGTACTTGACATAAACACCGAACAGCTGGGGATTTATGCCGGTCCTTCTTTGCAGGCAAAAGGTGCCACGATGACATTGCTGCATGACAAGATCGCGTCTTTTTATGAAGCATTCCGCACACAAAAGCAGTATTTGACCGGTATCCAAACTGTAATCGCGGAAGTAAACAGGGAGCTAAGCCGCATTGAAAGCAAACAAGCAACAGCAAATCCGGGCACAGCTGATGCTAGCAAAGCAGAAGAGAGCGAAAGCAGTAGCGCACTCGGAGGTATTCCGTGGTGGATTTATCTGGTTGGTGCGGTATTTGCTGGGCTGTCGATCGGCTTGATTTACGCGATGATCAGACGTCGTGCTATTTTTGCCCAAGTAGACGATGTAGAGGATTGGAAGGAAGAGCTTGTTGAGAAGATCAATGTTATCGAGGTGGAAAAACCGCTTCGCCGTTCCAGCGGCATGACAGAAGTGCGTTACCACCACTTGGCAGACAAAAAAGAAAATCTGTTGCGCATTCGCATCCCTGATGTGGAAATGATGATTCTCGATGCGGAAGAGGCTTGTGATCGTTTCCGTTTTACTTTGGCACTTGGCATGTTGAATGAGGCGAGGGAGGCCATTTCAAAAATTGAGGAAGAACTGGATGAGCTAAAAACAGACACATCCAAAGTGGCCGTTACCAAGCAAGAAAATAAAGTTGTTGTTCCCGAGATCGGAAAGCAAGTGGAGCAGATGGAACGACGCTTGTCCGATTTACGTTTGGAGTACGGATTGTCTTTCCATGAATTGAAAGCATCGCTGGATGAGGTAGACACGATGCGAAAACTCGTGAAAACTGCGCGGGCAGCAGGAGACGACATTGCTGCCTACGAAACCACACAAAAAGCTCAGCAAGTATTGGAGCAGGTAGGACAAGCGATGGAGCTCATTCCAAAGCTTGTGCAACGCGTGAAAAAGGAAATGCCGGAAGAATTCAAGCATCTGGAGGAAGGAATTGAGCAGGCCGTTCGTGACGGCTTTCATTTAAAGCAGGATTCCTTTGACAATGCTCTTTTGCAGGCAAAGCAATTGGTCATGTCTGCGAAGAGCGCTTTGGAAGAGGGCAGCCTGGAAATGGTGTTGACCCATGTCAAAGCGTTCGAAGTGCTCATTGATGCGACGTATCAAGCGATAGAAGATGGCGTTCTTGCCCGCGATGAAGCCGCAGCGACAGTGTATGCAGAAGTTGAACCAGAACTGCAAGCAGAAGTGAATCAAGGCAAAGATGAAACAGAATTTGTGCAGCAAGAAAAGCGAACAGAAGTAGGAGAGGTGGAACAGGACAATTCTCTACAGCAAGAAGCTGCAACATCCGCGCCTGTGGAGCTGGAGATTCGTACACCTGAGCCAACTCTTGCTAGTGAGACCGAGCATTCTACCAGCGAAGAAGAGCGGGCGGATCGAGGAAAATCCTCAGAGCTGAGTGAAGCTGAACGCTCCGTGTTGTTGCAAGCAATTCCTCAGCTTTTTAATAAAAAAGCACAAAAGCCTGCTCCAGCAGTCAAAGCTGAGGAGCCTGCGTACGAAGAAGAAGAAGAGTATGAACTGGTTATGCCGAAGAGTCAGCCTGAACAGGAAGAAATAATTCCGGAAGAAGAAGAGCAAACGTATTTGGTCATCGAAACGGAAGATGATGCGCTGGATGAACTGGAGCGAATCTCTAACACATTAGTCCGCGTCCGTCAGCAAATCAAGCGCAGCTACTTGCCGGGCATTCCGGATCAATTGAAATACATGTTTGAAGAAGTCGTGCAAACGTTGGGCCGCGTGCAAACGATCATGGAACAGTACCGCTATGATCTGGAAGAGGTGGCCATGCTGGTCCAGGACGCGAGTGATTTGGTCGACGAAACAGAGCGGATGGCAGAACGCATTATCTCAACTTGTCAGATGGCAGAGGGCGCCATTCAGTATACAAACCGTTATCGCCGCCAAAATCGCCAGGTCAATGATTTGTTGACGAAGGCAGAGATATCATTTCGACAGCTGGCTTTTGCAGAAGCTTTTCAGCTTGCCGAGGAGGCCCGTCTGGTAATCGAGGGCGCTCCAGCCGAAGATGACAACGGTTGGCTTCTCCGTCGTAAGAAAAAGGGATGAGCCAGATGATGGTCTTTCCTCTCTTCTTACTGGCAGTTGGTATTCTCGTCATGGTACAGCCACGGACAAAACGTTGGCAATCGCGGATGAACGCTTATTTTCAGGGAGACGAAAGGCGCGTCAAGCAGCGTGCCAATACGTTTTTTCTGTTGGGCCTAGCCTTTTTGCTCGCTGGCTTTGCGTATTTGTTCCGCCTTGTCGGATAAACCGATAATCAATGATAAAGCACCTGCTATGAAAAGATGGACTTGCCGTCTTTTGTAACAGGTGCTTTTTTGTGGGCAAAAAAAAAGAAGCATCGCTCACGCAGGCGATGCCCCATCTAGGAAGATAAAGGGAGTAAGGTCTGTTAAACCAGCACATTACAACTAGGGGGGAGTAATGTGCTGATTTCTCTTTTCATGAAAAGAGAACCTGATTCATAGTTTCCCCATTCCTTTATAATCTAAACGTCATTCTCGGAAAAAAATTCAAATGCTTCCTGCGCACTATGCGTACCCGCGGAATAGCCAGACGAAAAGGCGATGGTGATGTTGTAGCCACCGGTATGGGCGTGGACGTCCATGACCTCTCCAGCGAAATACAACCCATCCATGAGCTTGGATCTCATCGTGCGTGGATCGATCTCTTTTACACTCACACCGCCACCTGTAATGAACGCTTCCTCAAGAGAGAGCGTCCCCGTAATGGTGAGTGGAAAAGCTTTGATCAAGCCCGTGAACTTGCTCCACTCTTGTTTCTTCATATGGCTGTAGGTCGTTTCTTCCGAAATTCCTGCCATCGCAAGCAAGAGTGGGATAATCCGTTCGGGGAGGAAGCCTTTGATTGCATTTTTTACTGCCTTTTTTGGCTGCTCCTCGATCAGCTGCCAGCTTTCCGCCATGATTTCCTCGGCCGTTTTGTCAGGCATGAGATCGATTGTAAGAGATAGAGGAACCGCTCCGTATTTTCGTTGCGACACAGAGACATAATGTCCCATGCGCAGGGAGGCGGGGCCTGAGATTCCGAAATGAGTGAAGATCATATCGCCTTCCTGTGTATTGATCTTTTTCCCATTGGGCCCATACAACGTCATCGTGATGTCACGCAGCGACAGACCTTGGATCGATTTATCGCGAATAAAAGAGTCATTGGCTGTAAGCGGTACTTCAGTAGGATACAGCTCTGTGATCGTATGCCCGGCTGCTTTCGCCCATGCATAGCCATCGCCTGTAGATCCTGTCTGTGGCACAGAACAACCCCCAACGGCAATAATCACACAAGGCGCGGTAATTTTCTCACCGGACTGGAGCAGGATGCCACCGACTCTGCCTTCCGAATAGAGAACTTCTTTTACAGCGGCATTTAAATGAATGCTGGCACCTCTTTGCTTCAACAAATCAATCAACGCTTGGGCGACTGTCACTGCTTTATCCGTGACCGGAAACATACGGCCTCGATCCTCTTCTTTTAGCGCGACACCCAATTCCTCAAAAAACTGGATAATCTCTCGGTTGCCGAATTGGGTGAGAGCACTGTACATGAAGCGGCCATTTCCCGGCATTTGTTTGATTAATTCATCTTGTTCCTTGGCATTGGTTACATTGCAGCGACCGCCGCCAGATATGATGAGCTTTCGTCCGAGCTTCGATCCTTTTTCCACGAGACAAACTCTTGCTCCTTGGCCAGAAGCAGCAATAGCAGACATCAACCCAGAGGGGCCGCCGCCTATGATGATAACGTCATACTTGTATTGTGATCGATTCATTTCATTCTCGTCCTTTGTTGTATAGGGTTGGGCAACCACCATTTTACCACAACCTGCCCACCCGGCGCGCAATTCTAGCTAGGATAGAGAGGACGAGGCATCTAAAATATCAGTCAACGGCTGTTTTTCCAAGACGTAACGAACGGTGGATTGACCACGGAGAATATTCGTAACGACATATCCTTTGGCAAAATACGCCGTAAACAATTCGCGCGTCATCTCTCGCCACAAGGAAGCGATAGTCATATCTGCTCGTTTTACATCCTGGAAGAAGGCAGGGACAGGCAGTAGCACCACAGGCTCTTCGCGTGACAAATCGATTTCGATAGGATGAGGAATACCATCCTTGATTTCTAGACGCAACAGGTCTGGTGCCTGTTCAAAAGACGGAGCAGAGCTTTTCCCAGACTGCCGCAACTCTACACGATTGCTTCTGATCAACCATTCCACGAGGAAACGGTCTGTCGGCAGTCCTCGATTGAAGTCGTCATCGAGCTGTCCGTAGCAGTTTGGCAAATAGGTTCGAACGATTCCGCCGAGCTTGGCGATGTTCAGAACACCGTTTACTGTCTCAAGCGGATCGTATGTCCATGTAATTTTGGAGTAGCCAGCAGCAGCAGCTTCTTCTTTTTGCAGCCATTTCATTTGCACACCTAACCCTTGCTTGCGATACTCTGGCAAAAAGCCGAGCATGTGCGAACAAAGATGGGGTTCCCCGTTGGTGAAGCCCGGGAAGCTGTACAAAAAGCCGATCATTTTCTCATCGTCGAATGCTCCTAAAAACAGGCCGCCAAACTTTTGCATGGTGAGTGTCATATGGTGGGGAATAGCACTAGAAGGGTCCCATATTTTCCCCTCCATTTCTTCTAATTGCTCAATCTCACTGAATTCGGCCAACTTTCGTAATGTGATTGCCATCTGCTTTTTCCTCCTCAAACCATTCGTGTTTTTTTCTTCATTCGGGACAAGCTCCTGCATTCCTGCTTGGGAGTAGTTGCGTCATAATTCTCTCTCGCTGATAATAGAGAAGGACAACATGCATGAAACTAGGGTCGAGGAGGATTTTTGGCGATGGAAAATAAATTTCAAGTTGAACTGTGGAACCGTTTGACGCAGGCACCAGGAGCGCCTGGCTTCGAAGGTCCGGTCCGCGAGATTATGCGGGAATACATAAGCAGCTATACGAGTGAACTCATGTACGACAATTTGGGCAGTATTTTTGGCGTAATGCGTGGTGACGAGAACGGTCCCAAAATTATGGTAGCGGGTCACATGGACGAAGTGGGCTTCATGGTCACCCGAATTTCGGATAAAGGATTTATTTCCTTTCAGACGTTGGGAGGCTGGTGGGGGCAGGTCCTGCTCGCGCAGCGTGTACAAATTATTACGGACAATGGACCAGTTGAAGGTGTAATCAGCTCGATCCCGCCGCATGTCTTGAGCGACGATCAGCGCAATCGCCCGATGGATGTACGTAATATGTTCATTGATATCGGCGTGGATTCACGTGAGGAAGCAGAGCAGGTAGGAATACGGGCTGGCCAGCAAATCGTACCGGTTTGCCCATTGCAGGTCATGGCCAATCCGCGCCGCATCATGGCTAAAGCATGGGATAATCGCTATGGTTGCAGTTTGGCAGTGGAGCTCGCAAAAGAGCTGCACGAAAAGCCTGATCATCCGAATGTCGTCTACGTCGGGGCTACTGTACAGGAAGAATTGTCCGGGCAGCGCGGCGCGAGAACTGCCGCTGCTTCCATTGATCCGGATTTGTTCCTGGCATTGGATGCGAGTCCGGCCACAGACATACCGGGGGTAAAAGATGATGGCGGCAAGCTCGGCGGTGGACTTTTGATGCGCATCTACGATCCGTTGTACGTCATGCCGGTAGGATTGCGTGATCTTCTTATCTCCACGTGCGAAGAAGAGAACATTCCGTACCAGATTTATGTGGCAAAAGGCGGGACGGATGCAGGTGTCGTTCAGTACCATGGCAAGGGAGTGCCGTCTGCCGTTATTGGAATTCCTTCCCGCTACATTCACAGCCATGCTTCGATCATTGATCGCGAGGATTACGAGGCAGCCAAGCGTCTCTTGTTCAGTGTCATTCGCAAGCTGGATCGTGCGACGTGGGAATCTATTTTGCCTAGATAAATGGCAGGGAGAATATCGTTGAGTGAGTAGAAAGCGGAGGAATGCTTTTGAACGCGATCATATTGTATACACGTCGTCAGGGCCAAGCTACGTCCTTTGAATTTAATGTGTTTGACAATCAATTCGCTACGGAGAATCTGGCAGTGCGCAAGGTGTTGATGGCCATGCTTTCAGCCGTTTCCAACACATTGACCGATCTGGAAGTGGAGTACAACGACAGCATACTGGTGGAAAAGGTCGGGGCGAAGCGTGCCGGTGAACTGCTTCGTTTTCTCGGGGCAACCAAAGAGAACATGCGGGAAAATCTGAGCAATGGTGTAGTCGTCAGCCGGATCTTTCATGCTCCATTTACACAGGAGCACTATGAATACTTCTACAACTTGACAGACATCGCACAGCTGTCACATTATCGCTTAAAAGAGGGAAATGAAGATCGCATCGTGTTTTATTTCACACGCTATCTCCAACTCATTGCGCCTGATGAAAAGTCTCGCGAAGCATTTTTGGAGAGCTTGGAAGCATTTTCTTTGCCGTACAAGCTCGTACCGATTGCGTAACGGAAACAAAAAAAGTCATTTTGCCCTTGCATGAAGGCGCAAAATGACTTTTTTTATTGAATGCCTAAGCATTAGGTGGACGGACGATTTGGTCCCTCCAGTTTTTTGTCCCCATAGCCCGGTGCATCGTTTTGAACGTTTTTGGGTTGGCGATTGCGCTCGTCTGGTTGATTTTGCTGAGCAGAGGAATCCTTGCTTTGCTTTGTCATGGAACTACCCCTTTCTGATTACAGCCAAGGCTGCCTAGTCGAATTTGTTTTTTGGCGAATGTGGGAGGATGCATTATCCTCCAGTTGGATGAATAGGGAGGTAAGCGGCACTCGCCTAAGCACTTCCATTTGCTTTTCGGGTTGGTGTTGTGCGTGTTCCTCTACGTTCATGTGGCCCCTTCCTTTCGGCGGTTTTTTAAGGGAGAGTCAAGTACAGCGTTTTTGTAGCGAGGAATGGCATATAGGGCAAACAGACCCAGAATGGCCGCCAAAAACAGCGTAATCACTCCATAGCCGATCCACGGATAATGGCTGCCGACTCCTCCTAGTTTTTCGACCATCGCCCCACCCAATCCCGTCCCAAGAGCCGTTCCAAGACCAGATACGAAATTGGAAAAGCCAAAGTACGCCCCTAGCCATTCTTCCTTTGCGAAATGAGTGACGAGACTGTCCAGCATCGGCATAAACAGCATCTCACCCAAAATGAAAAGAATCGCAGCCCCACTCAGTGTGAGGAAGTGATTTGCCCATCCCATGAGCGTTAGCCCTGCACCTAACAAGATCGTCCCCAATGTGACAGACAAGTATGGATTGATGCGCTGTAGAACAAAGCGTGAGATCAACCCTTGCAGGACGACAACACTGAGCGAGTTGATCGTCCAAATGAGGCCAATCATCGTAGCGGAATGCAGGACATGCTCACCCCGCAGCGGCAGGATCATGGCGAATTGAGCGTAAAGCGACCAGATTAAAAGCGAGATCACGGAAAAAAGCAGAAAGCTGCGATGGGTCAAGATGTGACGATACTCCTTGATCGGCGTTTGCTTGCAATCTGTTCCCACACAGCGATCATCGGGAAGGATGAAGCGAGAAAAGACAGCAAGTGCCCCGTACACAAAGGCAGCTACGAGAAACGGCTGTTTCCCACCCGCAGTCATCCATGTAATGACCAAGCCTGCGACAATAATCCCGCTATGAGCGAGTATCCCTCTCCACGAGAAGGCAGCAGTTCTTTGGCTCTCATCCACTTCATCCGCAATCATGGCTTTAATAGTAGGAGCGAGCAGGCCAAGACCCAAGCCGTTGACAGAGGAGAATAACAAGAAGAAACCATAGGAATGGCTGAAGTGATAGCCTGCCATGGCACATCCTTGAAGGAGTGCACCCAAGGCTAGGATGGTGCGTTTGCCCCAGCGATCTGACATCAAGCCGCCTGCCAAGCTTCCGATTTGGTATGTGATGCTTCCCGCTGCCAAAATGATGCCGACTTGGGAAAGAGAAAGAACCCGTACCTTTTGCAAAAAGACTGGGAAGACGGGAATGACCAGATAAGAGGCCATGTGCATGAAAAAGACGACTATCAGTAACAGCAAGTAAGGCTTGTTGCGTAACAGTGATCCAGTAGAGGCTGTCATGTTCGTCTCCTCTTTGATTCATTCCTCTCTAGTATGAGTGGAAAAGGATTGTCCCTATGCGTGGTTTTCACAAACAAAAAGTAGGCCAGCACACAAAATCGATATGAAGGCAGGCAAGCGTCCAATCCAACAAGCGTGGAACCACATATACCTATAGGGAAAGGTACCATGGGCGGTATGGAATGGTGCGAGGAGTGCGACAAAATGAAGGGGGGATCTGACGTGAGAGGATTTGGATTCTTCAACGAGGAAGGTTTCGAAGTGATCATCTGGATCATCGTGATCGTTTTTCTCCTCGTTATATTTTTTGACGAAGGGATAGATTAAGATGAGTGGATATCGACCGGTTCGGCAATTGAATCACTATTACAAAACAAACGAGGCTTTCAAGAAATGGATTCGTGCCAATGAGCAATGGTTCAAGCAAAATCCAGAGGTGTTTAACCAGATGCTGCGCAATCCGAAAATGGTTAACTTGTTTACGGATCTCATGATCATGAACTCGCCGCGCATTGAAAAGAAACTGAAGAAATGGAGAAGGAACCAACGCTGATCGATCCGGCATGCTGCCAAATAGAGCATGCCGCTTTTTATTTGGAACGCTGACGAGTTCTGTTATAAAACCGGGATGACGAGCGTAGGGATAAGCATATGCTGCTTGTTCGAAGAAAGGATGAAGCACAGCATGGCACAAGTCATTTTGACGTTTTTCGTGGCTTATGGCATTGTGGTCGGCGGTTCTCTTTCAGGTGGAGTGGGCGCGTTTCTCACAGAAAAGCCCCCGCTGTTATCTATGGCCCAATTGGCTGACCAGCTCAAAATATGGGGATTGGTTGGGGCATTGGGTGGAACTTTTGATTCGTTTTTGCAGATCGAAAAAATATTGATGGGAAATTTGACACCTGTCTTTAAACAGCTCGTCATGATCGTTGTCGCATTCTTGGGTGCCCATATCGGAACGATTTGTGTGCATTGGCTGGTACAGGTGCGCTCATGAAGGTGATTCTTTGGAAACGTTACCTCGCTCTTTTGCTCATGGGGTGCATGTTGGGCGGAACCGTGATTTTATTTACATACGGACGCGAAATGGAGCAGATGATGCTCATCAAAAAGAGCTTGGAGCTGCAAAACAAAAAACTGTACGAGGAGAATCTGGAGCTGAAGCAAAATCAGCGGGTCTATCGCAAAAAGCAAGAGACCGTCATCGAAGACGTACGCGCCTCTGTACTCACTGCGGATCAGAAGCAGCCGCTTCATGCCACTATCATGGTACAAGTAGTCGATCGGGTGGAAAAGGATCTTGCTTCATTGAAAGGGAAGAAGGTTGAGCAGGTTGCGGAGGTCCATCAGGTCTTGCATGAAATGCTGCGACGCCGCGAATATATTTTATCTGATCGAACGACCGTGGAGGTGAGAATCAAAACGGTTGTGATCAGTAGAACGCTGCATGTGTTTGTGACAGCCGACGTTATACCCGATGATGTTTGGCAAAAGATTGCGCGAAACTTTCTATTTCTTCCGCCGTATATTTCATTATAGAATATCTGATAGCCAGATGTAGGTCTGGGTCGGTATAAAGGAGAGGCGAACACATGTCCATGTTCAAAAAATTATTGGCTAGTGTAGGTATTGGCTCTGCGCAAGTAGATGCACGTCTTGAGCAGGATTCACTCATTCCCGGAGATATGGTCAGAGGTGAGGTCCATATCAAGGGAGGAGATGTCGCCCAGGAAATCGACGAAATTTACATGTATGTCGTCACACACTATGAAAGAGAAATCAACGACTCTAAGACGAAGGAAGAATGCACACTTGTCAAATATCGTCTGTCAGAGCGGGTACAATTGAAACCGAAAGAGGAAGCCGTGCTGCCATTCGCTTTTCAATTGCCGTATGAGACGCCATTGACGATGGGGCGTCAACCCGTTTACCTACGGACAGGTCTCGATATTAAAAATGCGATTGACCCGGGTGATTCCGATTTCATCGAGGTTCGCCCACATCCGTTAATGTCCAAAGTGTTGGATGCTGTTCAACAGATCGGATTCCAGCTGTATAAGGTAGACTGCGAATACAATCGCCACCTTGGTCGCAATCATCCGTTTGTACAGGAATTTGAATTCCGTCCGACAGGGTCATACCGCAGCCAATTGGAGGAGCTCGAAGTAGTCTTCTACCTGCGCGATGGCGAATTGGAAGTTTTATTGGAACTGGATAAACGTGCGCGAGGTTTTATGGGAGCATTTGAAGAAGCATTTAATCTTGATGAACGCTATATCCGTTTCCGCTTAACGAATGCAGACTTGAACAAACATACGCATGTCATTGCAGAAGCGATTGAAGCGCTCATTAAGCAGCAGCTTCGCTAGAGAATGATACAAAAAAGGCCTGACGGAGTGAAAATGACCACTCTGTCAGCCTTTTTTCTTTATGGAGGTCTTAATCATCGCCAACGCCTACGATAGTCAACAGAACGAACAAGACGAGAACCAGCGCAATCCCATTAAAGCCGCCGTTAAAAAAGCTCATCGATTTTCCTCCCACCCGCAAGAAGTAGTTAATTCCCTATAGGATAGTCGCTGATCTATGAATCGGTGTCGAGGCGTCTACCTAATTCCTGTGCACAACTCTCTTTCTAATTTTTCGATTTGCATGTATAGGGCTGGATTTTTCTGACAATACTGTGAGCATGAAGAATCCAGAGGAGGATATTATTATGAATTTGTTAGAAAAAACGAGAAAAATTAATGTGATGCTTCAAAAAACAATGGGTGGCAGCGGAGTAGGCTTCCAAGATCTCGCAAGACTTTTATCCGAAGTGATTTCTGCAAATGTTTACATCATTACCGCAGATGGCTCGATCCTAGGAAGTGGAATGAATCAAGAGATTACCCTTCAAGAAGAAGGGCGTTCATCCACACAACTGCAGGAAGGTGTACATCAGAAGCTGCTGGAAGTTTCACAAACCTTGGCGAATGAGCCGATTACCAGTCCGTACAGCCTGGTTCCAAAAGAGTTGAATTCGATCTTCCCGCAAATGATGACGACGATTGTTCCTATCAATGCAGGGGGAAGCCGTCTTGGCACACTCGTCCTGCTGCGTGCTTACGGTCAGTTTGAAACAGAGGATCTGATTTTGGGTGAGATCGGTGCTACCGTGATCGGTATGAAAATCGTTCGTCAGCGCACAGAACAGATTGAAAATGAAGTGCGCGACAAAACATTTGCCAAAATCGCACTCTCTTCGTTGTCGTACAGTGAACAGATCGCGATTGAAAAAATTATGGAGCAATTGGATGCACGCGAAGGTTTGCTGGTAGCTAGTCAGCTGGCAGATCAAGCAGGTCTGACCCGTTCCGTCATTGTGAACGCTCTTCGCAAGCTAGCAAGCGCGGGTGTGCTGGAATCCCGTTCGTTAGGGATGAAGGGTACATATATCAAAGTGCTGAATGATAAATTCCCATCTGAATTGGCGAAATGGAAAACCTCATAAACGGCACGAGCTATACGGAAGCTCTCCCTGTACTGGGAGGGCTTTTGTTTATGAATCAACAAGTATAGCAGAATCGATAAAACGTTCATGATTTAGCGATTGAATAAATGATTTTCTTCCCTTTATAATGTCCACAAAGGTTTAAACTTCAAAAAATTCAAAAATTAAAGTTCATACTTCAAAAGCGAATGGAGGGTCAAAGAATGAAGGTGATTATTGGTGGGATTGCGCATGAAACGAACACGTTTTCCAATGTGCCCACGACGCTTGAGATGTTTCAAAGCTATGAGTGGGATTATCATGATACAATTGTGAATCGCAATCGGGGTGTTCGCAACTTTCCAGGAGGGATGGTGGATCGCGCCGAAGAGCTGGGCATTGAGCTTCTGCCGACCTTTCTCACCTTTACGTATCCAGCGGGGACGATTTTGCGAGAAGCGTATGACCGGATAAAAAAGGAGCTTCTTGACACGATTGCTGCGACAGAAGGCGCAGATGCCATTTGTCTGGGGCTTCATGGAGCGGGGGTTGTAGAAGGAATAGATGACTTGGAGGGAGACATTCTGGCATCAGTGCGTCAGCTGGTCGGTTATGACATTCCCTTAATTGTTACGCTCGACCTCCATGCAAACATGACACAAAAAATGGTGGATGAGGCCGATGCGCTCCTGGGTGTTCATCTCTACCCGCATGTGGATTGCTATGAACGCGGGATTGAAGCCATCGACCTGGCGCATAAGATGGTTACGGAAGGTATCAAGCCGACCATGCATTTGACCCGACTGCCACTATTGATTCCGACATCCGCTACTCATCATTCCCCGGCACGCGAAATAAACGAAGCCTGCTGGGCGTGGGAAAAGGAAGAAGGTGTCATCGACTGTGCATTTTTCCACGGTTTTCCGTACACGGACATTCCTGAGCTGGGCGTCTCTGTTTTGAGCGTTACGAATAACGATCCGGAGCTCGCCAAAAAAGTGAGCGAGGATGTCGCCAGTCTGATTTGGGAAAAGCGGGATGAATTCGAGCTGAACATGCCCACTCCTGCTGAGGGAATTGCGATGGCACTCGAAACGGAAGGCATGCCCATCGTAATCAATGAGACCTCAGATAATCCAGGCGGAGGCACACCCGGAGACGGAACGCATTTGCTGCGGGCGATGCTGGAAGCCAAGCTGACAAATGCATGCTTTGGTTTTATTTACGATCCCGAAGTGGTCCAGATTGCCCATCAGGCTGGAGTAGGTGCTACCATACAATTATCACTGGGTGGAAAGACAGACTACTTGCATGGAGAACCACTTGAAGTAACAGCCTACGTCAAAGCTTTGACAGATGGAAAATTCATTGCGACGACGCCGATGGGGCAAGGGGGCCATGAGAATTTTGGCAAGTCCGTTCGCTTGCAAATTGACGGGGTTGATGTACTGGTTTGCTCCGTGAAATCGCAAGTACTGGATGAGCAAATTTTTCTGTTGCACGGAATTGACGTGACCAAATACAAGATCGTGGCCTTGAAATCAAGCACACATTTCCGGGCATCCTTTGAACCGATCAGCGCACGCGTCATTACCGTCGATTCGCCGGGATTGACGACGCTCAACTTCCGCTTCTTCAAATACGAGCGCGCTATTCGTCCGATTTATCCGTTAGACCCAGCCACAGAGTGGAACCTACATCAATTGACAAGGAAGTAGATGATCATGGAATCCGTACAGGAGCGCATCCGCAAGCATTATCCGGAATTGACCAACCAACAAAAACTCGCAGCCAAATACATTCTCGCCGAGCCGAAGACCGTTGCACTGCAACCTGCCAAAGTTGTCGGAGCATTGAGCGGCACAAGCGAAACGACAATCATCCGACTATCCTATGCTCTCGCCTACTCCGGGTACAGCGAATTGCAAAATGAGATTCGCAGCTCCTTATTGGAAAAAGTCCCAAAAGCTGATGCCATCCACAGTTTTCGAACAGCGGCTGTGGAGATGAAGGGAAAACAAGACCTGATTTCTTATAACATGGAGCAGGATGTTGCGTATATTCGGCAAACGTTAGGGGAGCTGCAAAAGAACCATCTTTTGCAAGCGGTTTCAAGTATTATGGCAGCCAAAAACATTCTCGTTGTAGGGTTTCGCAGCTCCTATGCTCCAGCCCATTGGCTCGCCTTTACACTGAATGTCGTCAGAGGAAACGCGCATCTGTACAATGGGCCAGTTGATGACGTCAACTATCTGTTGACTCAGATCAATCAGGAGTGGCTCGTGATCGCACTCTCCTTCCCCCGCTATACGAGTGAAACGATCCTGTTTGCAAAAGCAGCCAAAGAGAGAGGCGCCAAAATCATCGGGATTACAGACGATGAGCTATCTCCGATTGGGCCGGTAGCCGATCAGATTTTGAAAGTCAGCGCACCTGCTCCTACTGCCTTAAAAGGAATGACGGCGATCTTTTCCATGCTGAATATTTTGATCAGTGGTGTGGTTCAGGCTGATGGAGAACAGGTACAGCAAAGACTGAAAGAATACGAAGAGACAAGTCGACAAATATACCCGTTTGCGGAAGGGACAGAAGTGTAACGGCAATTGATAAGGGGGATGGACATGAAGATTCACAGGTGGAAGCAAGGGGCCATAAGTGTATTAGTGGCAACGGCGTTGATTGCAGGCTGCTCCTCACAGCCGACCAATCAAGCGGGGAATGACACGTCGGCCAAAGGTAACACATTAGTCATCGCTTCCTTGACAGACCCAGACTCGCTAGATATGCACAAAACGAGCTGGCTGAGTATGGAAAACAGCTTAATATACGAGCCTCTATTGACCCGCGATGCAACAGGCAAACTCCATCCGCGTTTGGCAGAAAAGTACGAAATCTCGCCGGACGGCAAGGTTTGGACATTTACCCTTCGAAAAGATGTCCGCTATCACTCTGGCGATCCAATGACGGCAGCGTCCGTAAAAGATTCCTTTGAACGTTTGCTTGCCATTTCGCCTGTGAAGGGGCTTACAGGTCCGATTGAAAAAGTGGAAGCGACAGACGAGCACACGCTCAAGGTGCATTTTAGCCAACCATTTGCCCCTTTTGTGAACGTCATTGTCGGTGGGTTAGTCTCGCCTCTTGACGCCAAAAAGGCAAAAGAATTAGGGGATGGCTTCTCAGATAACCCGTCTGCAACGGGGCCGATCATCTTTGACAAACGCGAGCGGGGTGCTTCGCTCACCTACAAGAAAAATCCTGATTATAACTGGGGACCGGAGTATGCTGCCAACAAAGGTCCTCTGCAGATGGACAGCATTATGTTCCGGCTTATGAAAGACGACGATACGCGACTGATGGAATTCAAAAAGGGTACGGTCCATGTGTTGTATGATGCGCCGCCGAACTCGGTTGCTGAGCTTGAGACACTGCCCGGAGTCAAGATTGAGAAAGTGATGGACATTGGAAACAAGTACATCGCTTTTAACAATAAGCACCCGTTGTTTTCAGATGTTCGTCTGCGCAAAGCAGTAGCCCTCTCCGTAGATCGAGATCCAGTAGTTCAGGTAGCGTTGAACGGCTTCGGCAAGCCGGTCTATGGTCCATTGGCACCTACGATATATGGCTACAGTGAAGCGATTGAAAGCAAGGCGAAGCAGTTGTATTCGAGAGATTTAGGCAAAGCCAAGCAGTTGCTGGCGGAAGCGGGCTGGACGGACAGTAATGGGGATGGAATCGTAGATAAGGATGGAAAGCCGTTGTCTGTAGAAATGCTTGTCTCTCAAGAGCCAGCGTTTCAGCGTGCGGTGCAGATTTTGCAGAGCCAGCTAAAAGAAGCAGGTATTGATATGAAAATCAGCGTGCAAGAAATGATGACGATCAAAGACCGCATTTCGAAAAAGTCGTATGACATGGCTTTGATGTACTACGGCTGGTTTGATGCTGATATCTTGTACCTCATCTTTGAAAAGAGCAATTCAACAAGTCGTACTCAATACAACAGCCCTGAGTTGGATGTTTTACTGAACAAAGGACGTTTGGAAATGAATGAGCAGGCGCGTCTGAAGGTTTACGAAGACGCACAGGAGATATTGCTAAATGATTTGCCGTGGGTCCCTTTGTGGGTAAGCGAGACGGTAATCGCCACACGCGGCGTCAAAGGCTTTACGGTCAATCCGTACACGCAAGGCATTACCTTGCATGATGTCACGCTCGAAAAATAGACAACGGAGGTGAAGGCATGCGCCGATATGTAATAAAAAGATTACTTTCTCTGGTGGGTACACTGCTTGGCGTATCCGTCCTGATCTTCTTGATGGTCCACCTCATTCCGGGCGATCCCGCAACACAAATACTCGGACAGTTTGCGACACCAGAGGCCATCAGTCAAATGAGAGCGACGCTCGGTCTTGATCAACCACTGTGGCAGCAATACTTGCGGTTTGTCGGAAACCTGTTTGCGGGCGATTTGGGAACATCGTTATTCACTGGTGAAAAGGTATGGGATCAGATTATCAACCGTTTTCCGATCACCATGCAGCTTGCCATCCTTAGCGTAATTATTGCCGCAATATTCGGCATTTTGTTGGGCACGATTGCTGCCGTCAAGCAAAACACTATCGTCGATCGGCTTGTGGTGCTTACCTCGTTACTCGGCATTTCGGCACCCGGCTTCTGGATTGCCTTGTTTCTCATCTGGATTTTTGCTTACAAGCTGGCTTTGTTTCCGATTTCCGGTTATGAGGGGATTCACTCCCTGTTGCTGCCAGCGATTACCTTGGGTATGGCGGAAGCAGGGATGATCGCGCGAATGACCCGCTCCAGTATGCTGGAAGTCATCAAGCAGGATTACATGCGGACTGCCGAGGCGAAGGGGGCGGCGCTTTTCCGAATTATTTTGAGTCACGGTCTGCCGAACGCCATTATTCCTGTTGTTACGATGCTAGGCTTGCAGTTCGGTTCGCTCATGGCTGGAGCTGTGGTGGTGGAAACCGTGTTTTCTCTGCAAGGGATCGGCAGCCTGGCGATTGAGGCGATCAGTAAACGGGATATGCCGACCATACAGGGCATGGTGTTTTTCATGGCGTTGATTTTTGCCTTAACCAATTTGATCGTGGATCTCATTTACAGCCGGATTGATCCGCGAATCCATTTCGACTAAGGAAGGAGCGGATGGATGTTGAACAGTAATCGTCCGGAGTCGTATTGGGGAGGGATGGGCAAACGGCTGAGACGCAATAAGACAGCAATGGCGGGTGTGGTCATTCTGATCGTCTTTACACTGGGATCGCTTCTTGCTCCAGTCATTGCCCCTCATCCTGTCGAACAAATGAACTTTAACAGCCGATTAAGCGCTCCGAGTCTGACTCATCTTCTCGGAACGGATGATTTCGGCAGGGATATTTTTTCCCGTTTGTTGCACGGGGGGCGAATTTCCTTGCTGATGGGTTTGATAACGGTTGTGCTTTCTACCTTGGTAGGTGTAACGCTCGGTATTATCGCTGGCTATTATCGTCGTGCGGATCTGTTTATCATGCAGGGGATGGATATTCTCATGTCACTTCCTGCACTGCTTCTGGCGATCGCTGTCATTGCGGTCTTGGGTCCTGGGTTAACGAATGCCATGATCGCAGTAGTGATTGCCGTTATTCCGTCCTATGTGCGGGTCGTTCGCTCTGCGGTCTTATCTATAAGGGAGAAAGAGTACATTGAGGCTGTTCGCGCTCTGGGGATCAGGGACTGGCAGATTTTGCTGAAACATGTTTTACCCAATATTCTCTCCCCAATCATCGTGCTTTCCACCATTCAATTCGGTGTGAGTATTTTGGCGGCAGCGGCCTTGAGCTTTCTCGGACTGGGCGCGCAACCACCGATGCCTGAGTGGGGAGCCATGGTTTTTGTCGGCAAGGCATTCTTGAGTCAGGCCTGGTGGATGTCCATTTTTCCTGGATTGGCCATCATGCTGGTTGTCCTTGGCTTCAATCTGTTAGGTGACGGATTACGGGATGCATTTGACCCGAAAACGAGGTAATGGATGAAGGGGGGCACAAACTGATGAAAGAGGTACTTTTGGAAGTAAAGGATTTACGCTTGCAGTTTAAGACGGATAAAGGCGAGCTGCCAGCGCTGCAAGGCATTTCATTTCAACTGAAAAAAGGTGAGACGGTAGCGCTAGTAGGCGAATCTGGCTGTGGAAAAAGTGTGACGTCCCTGGCGATAATGGGACTCTTGTCCCGGGCGAATGCACAGATGGAGGGAAGCATTCGATTTCGTGATATCTTATTGAACCAGTTGAGTACGGGTGAACTTCGCAACATTCGCGGCAAAGATATCGCGATGATTTTTCAGGAGCCAATGACGTCCCTCAATCCGGTCCATACGATTGGCCGACAGCTAGAGGAAGTGTATCAGCTGCATACCGATTTATCGAAAAAGGAACGCCAAGCAAAAGCAATTGAGATGCTCAAAAAAGTGGGCGTGCCGAGGGCAGAAGATATCATGCGGGAATATCCCCATCAGCTCTCAGGGGGGATGAAGCAGCGGGTCATGATTGCGATGGCGATGGCTTGCAACCCGGATTTATTGATCGCGGACGAGCCGACGACTGCACTGGATGTGACCATTCAAGCGCAAATTTTGGAACTGATGAACGATCTGAAGGAGAACGATCATACCTCTCTGCTGCTCATTACGCATGACTTGGGTGTCGTGGCTGAAATGGCTGATCGTGTACTTGTGATGTACTACGGGGAGATCGTAGAGGAAGCTGACGTTGTCAGTCTGTTTTCGCATCCCAAGCATCCGTATACGATTGGACTTTTACGCTGCATCCCCGATCTGGATGAGGAGGAGAAGCTTCGTCTCGATCCGATTGAAGGCAGTGTTCCGCTACTGGGTGAAGTGACACAAGGGTGTGCATTCCGCTTCCGCTGCTCGCAGGCCGAGGAACGATGTTACCAAGAAAAACCGCCGCTGATGGCAACGGGCACAGGCACGCAGGCCGTTCGATGCTGGCTGTACGAGAACAAGGAGATGGCGGTATGAGTGATATCTTGTTATCGGTAAATGATTTGAAGACGTATTTTCCCATTAGCAAAGGACTGTTTCGCAATAGCGACGAAATGATTAAGGCAGTCGATGGGGTTTCTTTCCAGTTGCGAAAAGGCGAAACGCTTGGGTTGGTAGGAGAGAGCGGTTGTGGCAAGTCAACGACGGGTCGCAGCATCATGCGACTCATTGAGCCGACGGGTGGAACGATTGAATTTGAAGGGCAAAACATTTCAGAGATGTCGGCTGCACGTTTTCGTCCACTCCGCAAACGAATGCAAATCGTGTTTCAGGACCCGTATGCGTCGTTAAATCCACGGATGACCGTGCAAGGGGCTTTGGAGGAAGCGTTAGGCGTCAAAGATCCGCAGATGTCGGCGAAAGAAAGGCGCGATCAAGTAAAAGAACTGCTTCAGATGGTCGGACTGAATGCTCAATACGCTACACGCTTTCCCCATGAGTTTAGCGGAGGGCAGCGGCAGCGGATCGGTATCGCTCGCGCACTGGCGGTAGAACCTTCATTGATCGTGGCAGATGAGCCGGTTTCAGCACTTGACGTGTCCATTCAGGCGCAGATCGTCAATCTTTTGCAGGATTTGCAGCAACGTTTAGGCTTGAGCTATTTGTTTATTTCACACGATCTAGGTGTCGTCCGCCACATCAGTGACAGAATTGCTGTGATGTATCTCGGACGAATCGTCGAAATCGCCAGTAAAAAGGATTTGTTTACGCGCCCGTTACATCCGTACACAGAAGCGCTCATGTCAGCGGTTCCCAAAGCCAATCCGTTTCGGAAGAAGGAGCGAATCGTTCTTTCCGGGGATGTTCCCTCTCCGGCGAATGTTCCCGTTGGGTGTGCATTTCATACCAGATGCTCATATGCTACGGAAATTTGCCGCACAGTGCGTCCTGTCGCTACATTAGCTTCGCCGCAACATTATGTCACTTGTCATTTATATGGAACAGAAGGGATGAAGTACATTGAAAATCGAACGAATTGAATTGCAGCAACTACACATGCCACTTCGTTTCCGTTTTGAAACGAGCTTTGGATATACGACCATCAAGGAGCTCATTTTGGTCAGTGTTTATGGAGAAGGAGAGGTAGGACACGCGGAAAGTGTGGCGATGTCGGCCCCTTATTATAGTGAAGAAACGACAGAGACAGTGTGGCACATGATGGAAAAGTTTATGATACCGAAGCTGTTCACGAATGAGATCGAGACTCCGGAGGATGTGGATCGGCTGTTTGCCCCGATTCGCCGCAATAACATGGCGAAGGCCGCGTTAGAAGGCGCAATCTGGGATCTCTACAGTAAGCAAAAAGGAATCTCTCTCGCCAAAGCATTAGGAGGCGAGAAATCTGTCATCGACGTTGGGATCAGCATCGGTATCGAACCGACTGTCGATCAAGTTTTGGCAAAAGTAGAGCGCCACCTCGGTGAGGGCTACAAGAAGATCAAGGTAAAGATCAAGCCGGGCTTTGACGTAGAAGTGATTCGAGCGATCCGCGAACGCTTTGGCGAGGGTGTCCCGTTGATGGCAGATGCGAATTCCGCTTACACAATGGAGCATTTGGATGTGATGAAGGAGCTGGATCAATATGGGCTGATGATGATCGAACAGCCACTCGCCCATGACGACATTATTGATCATGCCAAGCTGCAAAGGGAGCTGTCCACACCAATCTGCCTCGATGAAAGTATTCACAATGTGGATGATGCCAGAAAAGCGATAGAGCTAGGCAGCTGCGGCATTATTAATATCAAGGTGGGGAGGGTTGGTGGACTAACAGAGTCCAAGCGCATTCACGACCTGTGTCAGGCACACGACATTCCGGTTTGGTGCGGAGGCATGATTGAGTCGGGTGTTGGCCGCGCACACAACATTGCGATTACTTCTTTGCCGAATTTTACGATCCCAGGTGATACAGCCGCCTCCAGCCGTTACTGGGAGGAAGACATCGTGGAGAATGGTGTAGAGCTGATGGCCCCCGGTCAATTGGCAGTTCCAGATAGCCCGGGCATCGGTTATACCCTGAACCAAAAGGCGATCGGCAACTATGTGATTCGCACGACAAACTTCCGGCCTTAAACCAAAGCTTAAAGAAAAAGGGGAGAAGGAACATGGCGGATTGGGTACAGTCGTTTGAGGAATACGCGCAAAAGCTGCTTGCTGAGGCAAAAGTGACAGGAACAGCTGTCGGATTGGCAGAGCAAGGAGAGCTGAGGTATTTCCATGGCTTCGGTTTGGCAGACAACACAGAGGATGCAAAAGCATTAACCCCTGATACAGTGTTTGGCATCGGTTCTGTTACCAAGTCCTTTACATGTGTGGCCATCATGCAGCTTCAAGACGCAGGTAAGCTATCCGTTCATGATCCGGTCATCAAGTATCTCCCTGAGCTTCGCACGCCTAATGAAGCTTATACTCGCGAGATTACCATCCATCATTTGATGACACATACCGCAGGTTTTCCCCCTTTGGATACATTAATGGGTGCGATGAAAAGAAGTATTGTGGAGGGTGACGACGTCAAGTCCTCTAGCTCCGGTCTTGAGTTTGATCTCGATAAAGCGGAAGAGATCAATACAAAAGAAGAATTCATGGCCTATATCGGCAAGCTGAATTATGAGTTTCTAGGTGCGCCTGGAACGGAGTTTAGCTACTCCAACGACAGTTATGCCATGCTCGGACTGATTATTGAACGAGTGAGCGGGAAATCTTACGAGCAGTTTGTGCAGGATCATATTTTGGTGCCTGCCGGAATGAAAAACAGTGCTTTTCTCGTCGAGGATTTGCCAGAGGGGGCAGAGGTAGCTACCTTGTTTACCCGAAAAAGTCCAAAGGATGGCGGTGAGGTATACCGTTCCCCTTCCTGGTGGGATTCACCATCGATGCGTGCCGCTGGTTTTCTGAAATCGACCATTCACGATCTATTGCGCTATACGGAAATATTCAGAACGGGTGGATTGGTTGGCGAGAATCGTTTGCTCTCACCTGAGAGTGTGGAGGCCATGACGGCGCCTCATTTCTCGATTGCGCCGTTTCAGGCATACGGCTACGGATTGTTTGTAGCCAATTGCCATGATGGAACACTCATTGAGCACGGAGGAGCGATCAAGGGAGTTGCGGCACAAATTTTTGTTTTACCGGAGCGGGGTCTGACAGGAGCCGTACTGATGAACACAGATGGCGGGCCAATGGCAGACTTGATGCATGGAATTTTAAACGCAACCAATGGACACTCTCCGGATACAGTGCCGTTCCAATATCCGGATTATGAAATTTCTGTAGATGCACTCGCTGCATTTACCGGGGAGTACCGTTCGTCCGAAGGGGCTACTGTATCGGTAGAAATCGAAGAGAACGAGCTGGTAGCGAAAAGTAATGGAACGAATATTCCACTTCGTTCAGTGGGAGAAGACAGCTTCGTCATGAAGCGGGGAGAAACGGATGCGTTTATCCGCTTTGTACGAGATGAGGCAGGAGTAGTCACACGGATGGGCTTCGGTGCTCGTCAGCTGATAAAGGTCCTTGCCGAAAAAGAACAAACTGTATAATATAGCAAAACGCGTACCTGCAAGAGCTCATGCTTGCGAGGTGCGCGTTCTTTCTATTTATATAGGAGAAAATTAAGTAGAAAGGGTGGCAGGAAGCTGCTGCTCCTCTACCATAGGTCGTTTCCAGTTCGGATGCTGCTCCATTTGCCGGAACGAACGGAAAAACAACAGGCAAAGGCTGATACTTGCAAATATGATACCGCCAATGAGTAATAGAAGCCCCGGTGTTGCGATATTCTTGGCGAGAAGAAAGGAGCACAGTGCATAGCTGACTGGCCCAAAGCCGATGGACATCAAGGAAAGCAATGACATGACGCGACCGAGCATGTTGGCAGGAACGATGCTTTGAATATAGGTGATAAACGGAATATTTGTCATACTGAGTGCCATTCCGATGAGAAAATGAGAGATGAGCCCAAAGGAAAGCTGCTGAATGAAATAATACGAGCTGATTCCAACTCCCATTCCTCCGAGGATAATGGGGAGTAACAGGAATTTTCCACGGAATCCTTTGAACAATCCGGTCAAAATCCCGCCGACAATCATGCCCGCACCAATAGAGGTACTGAGTGAGCTATAAGCACTCCCGTCCCATCCGAGGTCATTTACATGAATGGGAATGATCATATTAACTGGGCCGGAGAACATCATGTTGGTGAACAGTGATGTTGTTAAAATAATCGCAAGGATCGGGAGTGAATACGTAAAACGAATTCCTCCCACGATATCCTTGAAATAGGAGTGTGCCTTTGAATCTGTTGAAGGCTCTGAAGTCGTTTCGATTCAACCGATCGGCAGCCACCCCGCCCGCCAGCATAAAGAGGAGACGGGGGATCGACATACAGATCAAAGTGGTGCCGAGGATTGCTCCTGAGCCGATGGCATTCACGATATACCAGTTGAGCAGGATGAAGAAAGCTCCGTCAGCCATCGCCGAAAATAAAGTTCCGCACCATAACCGGACAAATGATCCATTTTTCCAGAGGGAGTTATTTGTCGCTAGCGTGCTCATCGCCACTGTCCCCCTTCTTTTTCTTCACCACAATCTTGCCGGTGAAATGCCTGGATTCAGACTGCTGGAGCTCATAGTTATCTGGCAAGGAATCGTCTTCTGCGACGTAGTAGCGTTCATTTGTCATGAACCCGATTGTGACCATGTAAAAGTTTTCAACCGTATCCTCAGCTTCTCCAGAAGCAATTCTTTTTAAGTAGCGATCTTCCATTTCGGCTAGCTCATCAAGTAAAGACTGATATTTTTTGATCCAAGCAAATATTTCTTTCCGCGGTGCTTTCACTTCGGAGTTAACTGCAATTGCTGGCGGTCGATCCTCCTGATCCGAAAAGAGCAAGAATGACTCGTCTGGAGAGTTATAAAGCCGAGTGATGCTGGAACGCAGGTGATTTAACATCGTTTCCTGCAATAAGATACTGTCTTCTCGTAGGGAGGGCAGCAAAGCATCACTTACCTTGAAGTCGTATGCAACAGCCCGATAAAACTTTTGCACGATCCCGTTCTTTTCTTCCGTACGCACGACCTCAACGAAGCCGTGGCTTTCCAATTCCTTCAGGTGATAGTGGACTTTAGAGGCAGAAAGGGAGAGTATTGTCGCGAGTTGCTTGCCTGTGTATGCCTCCTTGACCAGCAGCGTGATAATTTGAAGACGCAAGGAATCACTGACAGCTTTCAATTGATCCAGCGTTTCCACAACTACGTATCGTTTCAAAACGATCAACCTCATTTCGCTGAACGTGAATGTTTTGATATTTTTAGACGTTCAGATTTATTTGAACGTATTGTAAAAACAAAACGATCCGCTTCGCAAGATCAAATTGCGCTTATTTTTCGACAAATGCTACAATATTGAAAACGGTGAGAGGATGCATTCCTGTGACGATCTTACAACATCCCGTCTTTCGCCGTTTGTATACGGCTCATATTGTTCACATCATCGGAAATGAATTTACATTTATTGCGGTCGTTGGACTTTTACATGATTTAAGTGGATCGGGTCTTTCTTTTGCGGCAGGTACTGTGTTTCGCATGCTTCCTTATGTATTTGCCAGCTTTTTCGCAGGGACGCTTGTGGAGAGTTGGGATAAACGGCGGGTCATGATTGTCGTTAATTTGCTTCGTGGCATTCTCGTCAGTTTGTTTTTCTTCATCACATCTGCGACCTACTTATGGGTGGCTTTTTTGTTATTGATCCTGATCAATATTTGCAGTGCTTTTTTCCAACCAGCCATGCAAGTTGCAATCGTACAATCCGTGGAGGAAAAGGATAGGCTTGCTGCCAATTCCCTTTTGCAGGGCACGACTTCATTTCTCATTATTGTTTGCCAGGGTGTGGCAGCAGTTCTGGTTTACTTGTTCTCCTATCGTTACAACTTTTTGCTCGATGCCGCCTGTTATTTGTTGTCGCTGTTCATCTTGCTGCCGCTCCCGCATATCGCCAACTCTGTTGATTCGAAAGTGGCTGTAGCTTTTATGGAAAGGCTAAATGAGGGCTTCCGCTATATCGGCAAGCATCGGGAAATTGCAAGTGTGATCGGCTACCAGATGGCGGAACGGGTATGTGGCGCCTATTACATTATGCTGATGTACTATGTTCTTACGGAGCGGGGAGAGGGCTTGTATGTATTCGGACTACTGGATATTCCGTTGGGACTCGGAGGTGTGATCGCTGGGATTGCCGTGAACAAGCTGTCTGACAGCCTGAGTGAAAAGGGAACGTGGCGTGTACAAGGATGGGCACTCATAGCGATGGGATGCTCGATTGTCGCCGTGTTTCATGCAAAACCACTACTTGGACTGGCAATCGCGATCCTCTTTGCATCAACAGCTCAGTTTAGCTCATCGATATTGTCTGTGACGAAGCTCCAACGACTCTCTGATCCTGCTTATTTGGCTCGCGTTTTTTCCATTCGGGAAATGGCGACCATGGGAAGCTTTTCTGCGAGCTGCTTGATTCTTGGATTCAGTGCGGAGCAGGTCGGTAGTGCCACTGTCTCCGTGTGGCTTGGCTTCTTTGGGGTTGCAGCGGGACTTCTATGGCTTTGGAGCCGGCGTAAGTTACAAAAAGATCGCAGAAGCACAATGATGACGTAGAAGAGATTCCTCTGCTGATTTGGAGCAGAGGTTCTTTTCTATACAAATGAAAACTTTTTGATTTAATAAATATAATTGTTGAAAAAGTATGAATCCAAATATACAATGAATGGAAAATAGAGAAAAAGGAAGATGCAGCATGAAGGAATTATGGCGGCAGCGTTCATTTCGCTGGTATTGGCTGGGGATGTTCTTATCTAGTCTGGGGGATCAATTTGGCTGGATGGGCTTGACGTGGTTTGTCATGAAGAAAACAGGCTCACCTGCTGCGATGGGTGGGGTCGTTCTTGCGTATATGCTCCCTGCTGTTTTTGCTGGTTTAGTAGCGGGAGTTTTGCTGGATCGATTTGATCGACGCAAGCTCATCATGATGGACAATATGGCGCGAGGACTTATTTTTATAGCGTTGGTCGCATTATTGCAGGTCGATCAAATTCCATTGTTGGTGATATACGTACTGATTGTGATTGCAGGAATCCTTTCTCCGTTGAGCACAGCTGGAGCGCAGACTTTGTTGCCTAGAATTGTCTCGGACAAAAAGCAATTGGTCAAAGCGAATGGCGTGATGGAAACGCAATGGCAAATTGTTTATATGTTTGGACCGGCACTCGCGGGTGTTTTAATTGGGGTGATTGGGGAAGCTTATGTTCTGTTGATTGATGCGGCCAGCTTTTTTGTATGTGCATTCTGTTTCTCCCGGTTGCCGTTTGAGCTTACGAAAAGCGCGAATCCTACAGCGATTGCAAAAGGTCAAATGGGAGTCTTCTTTCGTTCTCTCTTGAGTGACATGCGAACAGGGTATCGCTACATATTTGGACGCAAGCAATTGATCATTCTTGTTTTCTTTACGTTTTTGTTTAACATGTCGTATGGCCCCATTGAAATTGCGCTACCCCTGTATGCGAATCAGGATTTGGCAGGAGGATCTGTTGCGTTAGGGATGCTGTGGTCTTCTTTGGCAGTCGGGGCATTACTAGGCTCTCTCTTTTTCTCGACGGTTACGTGGAAACTTCCGTTGGGGTCGACGCTAGCAGGGATTATCGTGGCGTGGGGATTAACCACATTGCCAATCGCTTTATTCTCGAGGCTGGAGATCGCGATGGCTTCGATGGTTATAGCGGGCTTTTGCTTTGCTCCCTATAACATCATGTATAGAAGCTATCTGCAAAAGCAGGTGCCCGATGCTCTTTTGGGGCGGGTATTAACCAGCGTTCGCACGATTACGGGGACAGGAATGCCAGCGGGAGCGGCTGTCTCTGGCTTCCTCATCCCCTTCCTGGGTGTTCAAGGGATCATTGGAGCCGGAGCAGCCGTATGTATCATTTTCGGTATCCTTGCATTCGGGGCATTGAAAAATTTGGACGATTCCTCATCACTTCCGATTGAGGAGAGGTGAGACGAGGTGCTTTAGCCACTGAGGCAATAGGAAGTAGATGCGGGAGAGCGCATGCAGACGAAATGGCATGGCAACCTCCGGACGTTTTGCTTCCGCTGCTCGATAAATGGCCCTTGCCGTTTGTTCTGGTGTCAATAAATACCGACTTACTTTACTACGATAGCTACCCGTTTTGTCTGCCTTATCCAAAAAGGGTGTGTCGATCGGCCCTGGCATCGCACACGTCACAGCGATTCCACTGCCTTGAAGCTCGTGGCGCAATCCTTCACTAAAGCGGATGACAGCTGCTTTGCTGGCAGCATATACCGCAGCTTTGGCTGTAGCGACCTGTCCAGCAAGTGAGGCAACCGTGATAATATGACCTTGCTTATGCTGGAGCATCATCGGCAAAAAGGCACGGGTCGTGTAGAGAACACCGGAAATATTCGTTCGCAGAGTTTCTTCCAGCTCCTCTACGCGCATTTCGATAAGTGGTTCAAAGACGGCCATCCCGGCATTGTTGTAAAGAAAATCGCAACGCTCGAAGCGGATGTGCACCCATGCAGCGAACTGCCGAATGTCTTCGTTGCTGCTGACGTCCAACGGGTAATGATGGAGTCGATCAGGATAATCTTTTTGTAACGAAACGAGTTCCTGGGTAATCGTTTTCCGGCTTGTGGCAATGACACAGTCTCCTTTTTCCAAATGAAGTCGAGTCAAAGCTAGACCAAGGCCACCAGAAGCCCCGGTGATGACGACAATACGGGGAATCGACATGTCATTCTCTTCTTTCTTTATAGAGTTTGTTTCCATTGTAAATGGCAAAGTATAAGCCCCTGAGTTGATGTGAAGGCTAGCCTCTAGGGGGTGAATGCACATGCCAGCAGTAAAATGTTCTGTAGCAAACTGTGAGTACTGGGCGAAGGGCAATCTTTGCAGCGCCGAAGAAATCATGGTGGAGATTGACGCTCACGCAACTGTGAACTTGAAAGAAGAGTTTGCAGGTGAGTACGGTCAAAATACGCAGCATAAGGATCAGGCGTCCACTTCGTCTGAGACCTGTTGTCTGACGTTTAAGCCGAGGAAATCAGAGAAGAAGTAACGATGCTTCGGCGCAAAAAGGACGTATCCCTTTAAGGTGATACGTCTTTTTGCTATTCAACCTATACGCTTGTCTTAGCTGGAAAAAGCTCGTTGACTTTTTGGGCAACTTCTTCCCAAGAAGTGACTCGATGGACGAGTGGAGGAAGAGAAGCCTGATTATAAGGAGTGTCAAACAAGAACACATGAATTTGCAGCGCTTCTGACAATTGCAAAGCGTTCTCCAGACGATCCTCCAAAAAAAGGTCCACGCCCCATTTGCGGGCAGCTGACAGCTTGTCGTGGCTCCCAATCAAATCCACTTCATGATGAGGGATATTGTAGCGAGCAAACCATTGTAAGGTCACATCGCGGTGACGATCCTCACGAGCACTTATATATACCAGCTTGTGGGAGGTAAACCAATCGCGCAAAACCTGATCGGCAATTCCATGAACAGGCGCACCATCATATAGGCGCTCCCCATTTTGATCCAGCCACATTTCAAACTCTGCGTCCGTGATTTGATACACGTTGGCTAAATTGTATTCCACACAATCTTCATATCGTAAATCTCTTCCAAAGCTCTCATTCATCAACGGAACAATACTGCTGGGTGATGTGACTGTACCGTCAATATCAATGCCAATGGTTAGGATTTTGTCTGGTTTCATTCTCTCGCCTCCCGTTTAAATTGTACAACGTAGGCAGACAATAAGGCTACTTCCTTCACTTAATTAATCCTTTACCAAAAAAGGGGCTGAGCATGCTATGTTGGATCGACACGAACGTAATGATGCGAAGCGGAAGGAAGACACCGGTTTTTCCGAGACGGTTGATCAGCACGACAGGGAGTTTGCAGCGAATACTTGGACACAGGCCGTCTTTGACGAAGAGGAAGATCGGTCGAGGCGCAGGATTCACTATGACCCCCACTCCTTGACAGAGCGCTATTCAGGCGAGCTGGATGAGGAGCGAAAGGACTTTTCGGAGCGTTTGGATGGCGTTGTTTTGACAAAAGAGGACCGTTCACCGGTTGCCGAAGTCAGAGATGACGACATCGAAGCGGCGGTGGAAATCGCCGAGCCGTTTCCGACCAATCGTCCCACACGTGAGATCGACACAGACGAGGAAACCCAGGAAAATGGGGCCAGAGGTATCGGGATGACTGGCTTGGGCTTATCGATCCTGTCCCTGTTTCTCATGCCGTACTTGGTGGCTCCAATTGGTATGGTGCTTGGCTATCTGGCGTATCGACGCAACTCGAAGACGCTGGGAGTCTGGGCGATGATCATAGGTGCTGTTGCCATTTTGGGCGCATTAGTCATCTACCCGTATTATACGGCTCGCTAAAAGCATCAAACCGCAAACCCTCTCCAGCTCGTTTTGCCGGAGAGGGTTTTTTAGTTGCGCCACTGCTATTTGTACAAGGAGGAAACAAAAGGCGTAATGGCTGCGATCACGGCGTCACAAAACACATCGGAACGACGTACGCGATTATCCGTTAAGAGGGAATAGGCGCCGCCGCGATGATTACTGCCGACGGTTTTCCCCCATTCATCTATGATCATACTGAGCTCAATTTGCTCCTGCTGAATTCGGTGAACGGCATGATTCGGGATAGGAAAAGCCAATCCCTTTCCAATAAATAGCTCACTTCCATTCCAGGCCGCGCAGATAGAAATTAAATACCACTGCTTTGTAAACTGCTCATCGTACATAAGTCCGCCTTCCAAGCCTAGCCCAATGTCTGCTTCTGGGGTTTGACTACGTGCAGCTTTTGCCCGATTGATCGCTCCTGTAATCGTTTCTTCTTCACTCATTGGCTGAGCCGCTACGCCCGAGGGGACGGATATGCAGAAAGGCTCCGTGCCAGTTGCTTTTTGAACCGCGAGACGTTTTGCTTCATTTTTCGTTCCGAGTGCATAGCGGAAAATATGATAATCCAACAGCTTGTTCCACCTCTTTCCATCAACGATGCTAGTGGTAGTATACCACCTTTTGATTCGACCGCGATTCCTTAGGTTGTGGTAAGATAATAGGCATAGAAAAGAGGCAGACCTAGCATACGAAAGAGAAAGAGGAGTGGACGATGAAATTTACGAAGCTGCATGGCTTGGGTAATGATTACGTTTACGTCAACTGTTTTGAGGAAGACTTGTCGCGTGTAGATTTACCCGAATTGGCTAGAAGGGTGAGCGATCGGAATTTTGGCATTGGGGGCGATGGACTGATCCTCATTATGCCATCTGATCGAGCAGATTTTCGCATGCGGGTCTTTAACAATGATGGCAGCGAAGCAAAAAATTGCGGAAACGGCTTGCGCTGTGTGAGCAAGTACGTATACGATCACGGTTTAACTCAGCAAACAACGTTTACCGTGGAGACGTTGGGAGGGACCGTCACTCCTGTTGTATCGCTAGGAGCAGATGGTAAGGTCGATCAAGTAACGATAGATATGGGAGAGCCTCGTTTTGAGCGAGCAGCGATTCCGATGACAGGCATTCCTGAAGAGCAAGTGCGAGAAGAGGTAATCGAGGTCGATGGAACCTCGTTTACGATGACGGCTGTTTCGATGGGCAATCCTCATGCCATCCTTTTCGTGGATGAAGTGAAGGAAGAAGATGTTCGCCACTACGGGCCAATGATCGAGTATCACGAATGGTTTCCTGAGCGAACCAACGTCGAATTTATCCAAATATTGAATCAGGAGGAAATTCTTTTCCGCGTTTGGGAGAGGGGATCAGGTGTAACGCTTGCCTGTGGGACAGGAGCTTGTGCTGCTGCTGTAGCTGCCCACTTGAGTGGAAAGACCGGTAGAAAAGTCACTGTTCACCTGGCAGGAGGAGATCTCTTTATTGAATGGAAGGAAGCGGATAACCGCGTCTATATGACGGGCCCGGCTACTGAAGTTTTTTCTGGTACGTATTTGGGGGAGATCCCATTTAAATAACAGCAAGCCAAAACCGTTCCGTCGCAATCGACAGGAGCGGTTTTTTCACAAAAAATAGCGTGGTCACGGCGAATCCTACATGCCGTCACCACGCTATCGAATTCGAATGAGCGTCACGCGTTGTACACCTCATTTAGGTATGCGACTTCCGTGCGGTCGTACTGAGGGGTATTTTTGTTCATCTTCGTAAGTTCCGCTTGCAGTCTTTTCAATTCGGCTTCCATCTTCTTGATTTCTTCTTGCATAGCTTGTGCTGTCATGGTGGTTCTCTCCTTGTTGATGTTTTTTATCTAAATTTATTGACTATTCTAACGAAAGGCCAAAGCAATGTAAATAGCCTATATTTGGATGTAAGCGCTTTATCCGTGAATAGTCTGTGAACGGCTGTTCAGATTGTCTGATTTGGTCTTTTGAGAGCAACGCACTCTGGGAAAAATAAGGTCGAGAAGTGTAATACTTTGTATGTTCTTTACGAAAAGTCATGTTATGATGAAGCGTAGTATTCGGGCATCTTGCCCTTAGGAAGGTGTGTACTGCTGGTGATTTACTTGGACAACAGTGCGACTACCCGGCCTCATCCTCAAGTGATTGAAACCGTTAGACGCGCGATGGAAAGCTACTATGGAAACCCGTCTTCTTTGCATCAAAAAGGAGTAGAGGCGGAAAATGTACTGAAGCAGGCGCGAAAGGTTGCCGCTCAGTATTTGGGCTGTAAAGAAAGTGAAGTGATTTTCACTTCAGGTGGTACGGAGAGCAATAATACGGCAATCAAGGGTGTAGCCTTTCAATATCAAAACAGAGGGAAACATATTATTACGACGCAGGTAGAGCATCCGGCTGTTTACGATGTTTGCAAGCAGTTAGAAGGCCTGGGATTTGCTGTGACGTATCTGCCGGTAGATCGTGAAGGCCGCGTATCGGTAGAAGCTGTTCAAAAGGCAATGCGTCCGGATACGATTCTCGTGTCGGTCATGCATGTGAACAACGAGCTGGGAACCGTTCAACCGATCCTGGAAATCGGACAATGGTTAAAGCAATTCCCGAAAGTCTTGTTTCACGTCGATGCTGTCCAAGGAATTGGGAAAGTTCCTTTGCGCATCAAGGATTCGGGGATAGATCTGTTGAGCGTCTCTGCGCACAAGTTTTACGGCCCTAGAGGAGTCGGCATTTTGTATAAACGAGAAGGCTTGATCATTCACCCGTTGATGATGGGTGGCGGTCAAGAAGGCGGAGTTCGCTCAGGAACGGAAAACCTCCCAGCCATCGCCGGTATGGCAAAAGCAATTCGGATTCTAGAAGAACTGGGCAGCGTCGAGATGATCAGGCTGCAAAATTTGAATCAACAGCTTCGTGAAGGGATTGCAACGATTGAAGGTTGCATTGTGAATACCCCGGAAGCGAATACGGCCCCCCATATTATGAACTTATCAGTACCAGGAGTAAAAGCGGAAGTCCTGTTGCATGCTTTGGAGGAGAAAGGCTTTCTGATATCCACTAAGTCGGCGTGCTCATCCAAAGTCAATGAGCCGAGCAGAGTACTGACTGCGATTGGCATCGAGCGGGATTGCGCGTTGTCCTCTCTGCGAATCAGTCTGGGCCGGGAAAATACAGCGGAGGACATTCAGCAGTTTTTGAAGGCGTTAGAGGAATGCGTCAGTGTGCTTCGTACTTATATCAAACAACAACCTGCCCCCGCTCATAGAAAATAGTGTGGACAACTAAAAGGAGATAAACATGAACTACGATGTTATTTTAATTCGTTATGGTGAGTTGGCGCTCAAAGGTAAAAACCGCGATCAATTCGAAGAGGCTCTTGTAAAAAGCGTGAGAAACGTACTGCGCTCATTTTTTAAAGTAAAAGTTCGACGCAATTACGGCCGGATGTATGTGGAGCTGCATGGCGAGGACGCCTATGCGGTTATGGAGCGGTTGAAGCGCGTTTTTGGCATTTCTTCCTTTAGCCCAACGATCCAGGTAGATCCTGATATTGAAACGATCAAGGAAAAAGCGCTGGAGTTGGTCCGTCAAATGGACCCTCAGCCGCGTACCTTCCGCGTGGTTTCTCGTCGCGCAGATAAACGCTATCCAATTCAATCGATGGAAGTGAACCGCATGGTGGCAACACACATCTTGCGTGCCCTTCCAGCTATCAGTGTAGATTTGCATGAGCCGGATATGGTTGTGAATGTAGAAATTCGTACGGAGGGTACGTACATTAGTTGTGAAACCATCCCGGGGCCAGGTGGTTTGCCAGTTGGGGTCAGTGGAAAAGTATTGCTGCTTCTCTCAGGCGGTATCGACAGTCCTGTAGCGGGTTGGATGATGCTGAAGCGTGGTGTGACGCTTGAAGCGATTCATTTCCACAGCTATCCGTTTACGAGCGAGCGCGCTTTGCAAAAAGTACGTGACTTGGCTCATAAGTTGACGAAATGGGGAGGAACTGTCCGTCTCCACGTCGTACCGTTTACTGAAATTCAGACCGCCATTCGTGAAAAATGTCCAGAAGACTATTTGATCACCATCATGCGTCGTTTCATGATGCGCATTTCGGAACGCGTAGCGGAAAATACCAACGCTAAGGCTCTCGCAACAGGGGAAAGCCTCGGTCAAGTCGCATCGCAAACCTTGGAAAGCATGGACACGATCAACAAGGTGATTTCGATTCCAATCTTGCGACCACTCGTCGCCATGGACAAGGTAGACATTGTGGACATTTCTCGCCAAATCGATACGTACGAGCTGTCTATTTTGCCGTATGAAGACTGCTGCACAGTGTTTACGCCGAAAAATCCTGTGACAAGACCGAAGCCTCGCCTCGCCGCAAAATTTGAGGAAGCGCTGGATGTAGAAGCGTTAGTAGCGGATGCTGTAGCGCGGACTGAAATCGAAGAGATTACAACGAAGCCAAAAGAAACGACAAACGACCTGTTCTAACTATAAGTATAGAGAAACTCGCGACACGGGGGAGAAGGAACCATGATAATCCGTTATGAGCGCAATGGTAAGGTGAAGCATGGCTGGATGGTGGAAGAGGATCACAAAGTACGCGTGATTGAAGGGGATATTTACAAAATTCATACGGCAAAACCGATCATGACGGGCCTTGAGCTGCCTCTGGATGAGGTCACGCTGAAGGCGCCAAGTGATCCAAGCAAGGTCGTATGCATCGGATTGAATTACCGAGACCATGCGGCTGAGATGGGGATTGACCTGCCAAAAGAACCGTTGATGTTTTTGAAGCCATCAACCACTGTCATTGGGCCTTGTGAGCCCATCGTCTATCCAAAGCTGACGCAGAACCTTCATTATGAAGGCGAGCTCGCCGTGGTGATTAAGAAAGAGGCTAAGAAGATCAAGGCTGCGGATGCAGATGATTATATTTTGGGATTCACTTGTGCGATTGATGTGACTGCGCGTGATTTGCAGATGAGCGATGGGCAATGGACACGGGCAAAAGGCTTTGATACGTTTTGTCCGCTTGGACCTGCTATTGCGGCCAAACTGGATTATCATAATTTGCGTATCGTGACACGAGTAAACGGGGAAGTTCGCCAGGATGCTCGCACAGACCAACTGATTTTTTCGATCCCGCAGCTGATCGAGGCTGTATCGGCGGTCATGACGCTTCGTCCTGGCGATGTTATTTTAACTGGGACTCCATCTGGTGTAGGTGAGCTTGTTCCAGGTGATGAAATTTCGGTAACCATTGAGGGGATCGGAACCTTAACGACTCATGTAGTTGCTGAAGAGTAGTCATATATTCTTTGATAAGATCGACCAAGCCCCCTGCTTGTTTGAAGTGGGGGGCTTGGTTTTTTTATTTTATTCTTCTTCGTTTGGATCATCATGAATGGGATGCGCCGATGGGTCTTGTCTAGGGAGGTCTTGATGCATCAGTCTTGTTTCGTAAGTAAAGCGAGTGGTAGTGGAATGCTGTCCGGGCTCCCAGCCTGTTGCTTTCCCTAAGCGAGCTTCGTTCGTAGCAGCTCCAAATGGCCCCTCAGGGAATTCTTCCTGAAGGATTTCATTGCGCTGTGACTCTACAGTAGATAATTCACTGTAATGATCGTTTTCGTATTCTTCATAGGTTGGTTTTGGATCCATAGTAACACCGCCGTTTATTTGTTGGATACTTCACGGGTGCGTAGCTAAAACGCCAAGCGTTTATAGTGTGAAATAAAAAGAGAATCGCTATTCGTTTTTCCTATTGACTCCGTCACTTATTTCATTTATATTTAAATTCTGCTCAAAACAATCAATGCAAATAAAAAATCATCAATTAAAAAGTGAGAAAAACACTTGACTTATATCTGGTGATTTTGTTATATTAGATCTTGTCGCTGCTGAACAAAGCAAAATGGTTTAAAAAACCTCTTGCCAAAACGGATGCGATATGATAAGATAGGAAAGTCGCCTTCGGGCGAATAACACAAAATGTTCCTTGAAAACTGAACAGCGAAA
>NZ_PXZL01000034.1 GCF_003013405.1 Brevibacillus formosus
CAGTTTTCAAAGAGCATTTCGCGCTATCAAGCGCTCCGTTTCATTTCCCAACTACAGATTAAGTAGTGGTGCCGGCGATAGGACTTGAACCCACAACCCCCTGATTACAAGTCAGGTGCTCTACCAATTGAGCTACACCGGCATTTGATTTGTTTTTCGTTGTGTGCGTTTCGTGTGTGTCCCGCTCACGAGATTTAATATAGCACGTATAAATTTTAAATGCAATAGAAAATCTAAAATAATTTCATTCAAAATAAAAATCGAACAAAAAAAGAGCAGTGGAATCACTCCCCACCGCTCCTTTCTTCTATATATTATCCCGCTCGAAAGCCCTCTCCTAACACTTCCTGAGCAGGACACAAAATAATGAACGCATCGGGATCCACCGAACGCACCATGATTTTTAGCTTGCTTACTTCACTTTGGCTGACAACTGCCATGAGCACCTTGCGTGCGTCTCCAGTATATCCACCAGCACCATCCAGCAAAGTGACACCACGGTCCAAATCATACAAGATGGTTTCTCTCAACGTATCTGTTTCATTCGAAATGATATAAGCGACTTTGGATGTATTCCAGCCCATCTGAACAATATCAATCGTCTTGCTGGTCACAAACAACGCGATAAGTGCATACAATGCTTTTTCCGGGTCGAATACAATCCCGGCAAACAAGATCACTAGCCCATCAAACACAGCTACACATGCACCCAAGCTAATTCCTGAGTATTTGTGGAGGATTTGCGATGCAATTGAAAAGCCACCCGTCGATCCTCTCCCCCGAAACACGATACCAATCCCAAGCCCTACCCCGATTCCTCCATAAATACTTGCAAGCAGAAGATTCGTGGTTAACGGCTGCAGGTGACTGGTCAGCATAACGCACAAAGGGAGAACAATCGAACCAACCGCCGCCTTCATACTGTATTGCCGATCGAGAAGTTTGAATCCTAATAGAAACAAAGGAATATTCATTGCCCATTGCACCACTGCTGGAGAAAAACCAAACAAGTTATGCAAAATCGTCGATAGCCCAGAAACGCCTCCAGAAGCAATTTGGTTTGGATTTAAAAACAGATTGAAACTAGTTGCCAATACTAGCGATCCTAAAACCAGCATGCCGTATTCGAGTACTTTTCGCTGCGGACTGTTCATCTGGATTGCGGTTCGTCTTTTTCGTGCCACATGGTTCCACTCCTGACATTATCACGTAAGCAAAATCCGCACATACACTACCATGTTTTGGTGGAAAAGAAAACCCCTATTTCCTCATCTCTCTTATGTAAGATTTACGCATCCTCCAGAAACATGCACCCTTAGGCCATGAGCCGGATAAGATACGGAAAGAAAAAGTTGACTGCACACAAAATAAAAAGGATAATTATCATATAGTAATCATTACAATTTAAGAACGGAGTGACCTGTAATGGATCATCATATTGTCAGTGTCACACAACAAGTCAAGCATCTAGGAAAAAGACTAACCATCCAAAGAAGAGCCGTACTCCTTTTTATGCTTACCACGCGGAAATACTATACAGCCAAGGACGTTTACCATGCTTTGAAAAACGAGATGCCAAACATCACACTCTCAACCGTTTACACCAGCCTGCGCTTTTTCGTGAAAATGGGCATTCTCAAAGAGCATGTTCACCACGACTCCCCCAATCAATTTGAATGTGTAGTAACGATGGACGATATTCAGTTGCCAGAAGTCATTTGATTCCTTTTCCTTTTCCTTAACGCAAAAAACTCCTGAAATCATCAGGAGTTTTTTGTATGCCGTCAGCTATTAAAAATCAAAGTTATCCGGGTCTGGACCAACTCGGTGATTTTGGTTCAACGCATGAATCATTTCCATGTCTTCTTTCGACAGTTCGAAATCAAATACAGATGCATTCTCGACGATTCGATGCTCTTTGGTCGACTTTGGAATGGTCACGACGCCATTTTGCAAATCCCAGCGTATAATGACTTGGGCAATGGACTTCTCGTATTTTTCTGCAATTCCTTTTAGTACGGGATTGTCCAATAGCTGGCCTTGCATAAGCGGAGACCATGCTTCAAATTGAATCCCTTGCTCCTTGCAGTAAGCACGCAGTTCATCTTGGGACAGGCGCGGATGGAATTCCACTTGGTTGACCATCGGCTTAATCTCAGCGTCTTTAAGCAGTTCCTCTAAATGATGAACGTGGAAATTGCTTACCCCGATTGCTTTTACCAGCCCTTTTTTGTACAGCGTCTCCAATGCTCTCCATGCTTCTTTAAACTTTCCTTCTACCGGCCAGTGAATGAGGTACAAGTCCAAGTATTCCAGCCCGAGTTTTTTCAGGCTCGTCTCATATGCTTCCAACGTGGACTCATACCCCAAATCCGCATTCCATACTTTCGAGGTAACAAAAAGATCTTCTCGAGTGATGCCCGCTTCCTGCAAACCTGCACGGATTCCACGGCCAACACCTTCTTCATTATTATAAATAGCAGCTGTGTCGATACTGCGGTAGCCATGCTTGATTGCTGTTTTTACAGCTTCCTCGAGCTCCTGACCTTCCTCTACTTTAAAAACACCCAGACCCACCCAAGGCATTTTTACTCCGTTGTACAGCGTAGTCGTATCTTGCAAATGTTTTGGCATAACTAGTCTCCTCCATTCTTGTGCTCTATGATAGTATGACTGTTTCCAGTCACCTAATGTGCTTCATGTCGTTTGACAAGTGTTATTATGAGATAGACTAACGAAAAGTAAAAGTACGCACTTTTTTGTGTGATAGGCACTAATAAGTACCTATCATCCAGGAGGAATTCAACAGTGAAAAAGAAGTACAACATATCAGTGGAAGCTACACTTGAGGTCATCGGCGGTAAATGGAAATGCGTTATTTTGTGTCACCTGACTCACGGAAAAAAACGTACAAGTGAGTTGAAACGACTGATGCCGGGCATTACGCAAAAGATGCTGACGCAGCAGCTTAGAGAGCTTGAAGAAGATGGCATTATCAACCGGATTATTTACAATCAAGTTCCGCCAAAAGTGGAGTATGAGCTCAGCGAGTACGGCTGGACCTTGAAAAGTATTCTCGATTCGCTCTGCTTATGGGGCGAAAAGCATATCATTAAGGAATACGGCGACAAGTATGCTGTATTGGAAGAAAGTATCTTAAATCAATAGTATAACGGCAATAGGTGAAGTGGCTTGGGTTTGCCATCACCATGTAAAAAAGCTGCCGATCTAATCGACAGCCATAATGGCGTAGTCATACACAGCTCTTCCCAGTAATCCTAATGTGTTCAGAGCGGATTGAGCGGTTACATTTTTGGATAAGGCCGTAATGGAAAAACAGCGATTGTTCGTATACAGCAAGCCTACATCGTGCTGTCTGCCGGTATCCCAGCCCGATTTACACGGCAGTTCCCACCCAGGATAATTGGATTCTTCCTCATTTGGCAATTGGGACGGCAGACCATTACGGACTTGCTGCTTTTTCATAATGGCGATCATCTCTTGGCAGGCACGCTGGGACAGATAACTGCCCGTTGCCAAATGACCTAGCATACTCGCAACATCCCCAGCGGTAATCTTATTGTTTTCTGCGATGTCGAGTGGATAAATCATCAGCTTGCGTGAATAATAGCTTTGGCGCATTCCCAAATCGATCATGGTCTGGTCGATTTGCGCTTTTCCTACCAAATCAATCAGCATATTTGTCGCTGTATTGTCGCTCTGAATAATCATGAGGGTCACCAAGTCGCGAATCGTAAGCTTCAAGCCTGGAGATAGCGCGTACAAAATCCCTGATCCCCCCACCAGATCCTCTTTGCGTAGAACAAGCTGATCATCCAATCGAAAATGCCCCTGCTCACTTGCAGCGAAAACGGCTGCCATGATCGGCACTTTGATAACACTCTCCGCAATAAACAGCTCGTCCGGTACATGTTCAAAACGGGTTCCTTTAGCTGAGCCTTGTTCCTCCACAACAACTCCCCAAGTCCCCTCCGCTTGCCTGATAATGGCCGACAACCTATTTTCCAACTCCACAGCTTTTCTTCCCTTCTCCGTTGCTCGTAGTTTCTTGACGCCTTCTTTTTATCATACTATTCCGAAAACGATTCAGACAAGGGACGGCGCCTGCTTACGGTTCGTTTATCCATCCTAAACTTGGAAATAATACGTAAGATAAACCTACGGACAAGGTGAGGCATCATGCAGAGCTCCGATAAGATTGGCGTTCGCCAATTTGTCATCCTTGTAACATTCATCACCATTGGAGATTCCATCCTAATCTTACCTTCCGTACCTGCAACCGAAGCGGGTCACGATGGATGGCTATCAGGATTGATCGGCATGGTACTGGGGCTTCCCATCGTATACTTGTTTTGTGTAGTCGGTCGCATCTATCCCGAACAAACGCTGATTGAAAAGAACAATCTCATATTTGGACGTTGGCTCGGCACGTTCTTCTCTCTCTTCTTTTTGGGGGCTGTGTTAATCAACGGCGTTGTCTATATACGGACGATCGGAGAATTCATGACCACGCACATTATGAAACAAACTCCCATTCATGCTGTCATGTTTTTACTCGTTGCCTGCGCAATTTTTGCCGTCCGATTAGGCCTTGAAGCTTTTGCACGGACGAGCGAAATCTTTTTCCTCTGGTTTGTCCTTACGTTCGTTTCGTTTTTTCTTTTGTTAAGCCCTCAGTTCCAATTCGAGAACCTTTTCCCCTTCTTGGAAAATGGCATTAAGCCCGTTATAAGAGGAGTATTTTCCGTGACCGCTTTTCCTTTCTCGGAGCTGGTTATTTTCCTTATGATTACTCCACTCCTAGATGCAAAACAAAAGCTCACATCTGCTTTTTTGCGAGGAGCGATATACGGTGGAGTTTGTCTACTTGCCGTGATCTTCTTATCGCTTTTGGTGCTTGGCCCGGAATTAGTTTCTCGTGAGACCTTTCCGAGCTACTCCCTTGCCAAGCGAATCCATGTAGGAGAGTTCTTTCAAAGACAGGAAGCGATGATGGCTCTCATGTGGTTTGTCTCCATCTATTTCAAAGTGGTCCTGTATATGTATGGTTTCTGCGTGGGTATAAAGCAGCTTCTTCATTTAAAGGAGCATCAGGCACTCACCTTGCCCATTTGTATCTTGTTTGTTGCCATCGCTATTATCGTCGTTCCAAACGGAGCTTTTTTATACGAATCGTATACGTACTGGCCATTCTTTGATTTAACACAAGGGTTCTTGTATCCGCTGATTCTCGTCGTCGGTTACTGGATACAGAAGCGAATGAACAACAAGCCGGCATCCCTCCAGAAGTAAGGTGTCGGCTTGTTTTATGCTTACAGTAGTTGTTTGATGGCAGCGACTCGCTCTGCATCAACATATCGGAGGGCCTGTCCTGCTTCTCGTACTGCCGATCCAAAATGAACCTCTTTGACACCCGTACGTTTCACGAGGTCTCCCACGTTAGCCAGCGACAATCCGCTTCCTGCCAAAATCGTGAGCTGTGTGTTCTCTGTCAGCTTGACGAGCTGTTCGATGCAATCAGCTCCCTCAATGGCCGTTTTTTTGCCGCCAGAAGTAAGAATGGTACGCACTTGTGGATATTCCAGGAGAATACGCGCTGCTTCCAGTTGATCCACAGCATCATCAAAAGCACGATGGAACGTCACATTCAATGCACCTGACTCGCCAAGCAACAGCTCCAATCCATGCTGATCTAGCCTGTTTTCTGGAGTTAGCATGCCAAATACGACACCTGCTGCGCCAAGTTCACGGATGATACGTACATCCTGCCGCATGACCGCAAGTTCCTCTGCTGTGTAATAAAATGATTGGCTATGCGGTCGCACCATGACGTTTACCGGGATAGAAACCGCCTTGACCACTGCCTCAATCAATCCCCAGCTCGGAGTAATGCCTCCCTCCAAAATTCCCGAGATAAGCTCCAGCCTGTCAGCTCCGCCCTGCTCCGCACGTTTTGCATCCTCAACTGAAGTCGCAATCACTTCCACTAGCATGATTCTTCGCCTCCGTTTCTAGCATTTGTTCAAGACAAAAACTTGTCGTTTCTCCCCGACCACCAACTGATTGTCGTTTTTAATGGCTTTTGGCGCCAGCGCATGCAGTCGGTCAATGGTTTCCTGGTTATCATACTGAATCTGCTCCAAGATCGACGCGATAATAAGAGGCCATACTAATTCAGAGCCATTTAGTACCTTTAGCGAGAAGCTGAGTCTCTCTTTTTTCAAAGCAAAGCCGTATACGCCCATCGCTCCGCCTTTGGCGATTATATTTTCATCCATTAAGAGGGCTGTACAGATGAAGTTGTGACTGGCAATGATTTTGGGACTGCTCGTCATCCAGCCTGTCACTCTCTCTACTGCCTCACGCGTCCCGTGATCCTCGATTAGATCCGGACAAGAGAGCTTTAGATAGGCGATCGCCAGGTTCTTGAGCGGCAACGCAAAAACCGGGAAGCCACACCCGTCGACGCTTAGCTGAACCTGCTCTTTTGGATAGTCAGCCAGGTCGGAAAACACCTTCAATGCCTCCTGTTGCGCTGGATGCTCTGCCTTGTAGTAATCATGAGTGGAAAATCCTTGATCTTTCGACAGCGCCAAGTACCCCAAATGCTTTCCCGCACAGTTGTGAAAGAGCCTACGTTTTCCTATGCCTTGGGACAAGCAAGCAAACTTCGGCTCCTCGTTGAGCGGGTATGTCGGGCAAGTTAGCAATTCGTCTTCCTGAATGCCGGTCTTTCGTAAAATCGACTCCAAGCCTTCCATATGATAGACTTCGCCACGATGGGAGGCCGCAAAGAGTGCTGCTTCGCTGCTATTCAGTCCGAATTTTTCATCAATTTTACGTTTGGCGATCGGAATGGCTTGAAAAGGCTTAGCTGCTGAGCGCAATAAGATGATATGATTCACATCGCCTGCCCGATAAGCCACTTCTCCTTTTTCATTCACGCCGCACACGATGCCGTTATGTACATTCTCCAGAATGCCACCGCGATATTCTTCCACTAATGGGACGTCTCTCATCAAAATCACCCGCTCCACTCCATGTTGATCGATTATGAAAAAAACACTAGCAGTAGCACCCTCCATCCGTCAATCTTTTTCCAAGCGATAATCCCCCACTTCGGCGTTGATTGTTGTATAATGTCTCAAGGCGCCCACTTGGGTTGCACAAATAAGAAATCCGTGCATCTGCACGGGAGAGGTTCGCGAACTCCCTCTATAAAAAACTAAGCCGGATAACAGTACCTTTCTTTGGTATTGTTATTGTTTTTTTGCAGGAAAGTTCAAGAACTCTCTTTCTTCGATACTTCAAAAGGAGATGGAGAGCAATGATGAAAAAGGAAAAAGCCGTTGTCGTCTTTAGCGGAGGTCAGGACAGCACTACCTGCCTGTTTTGGGCGAAAGAGCAATTCGGCGAAGTAGAAACCCTCACGTTTGACTACGGGCAGCGACACAAGCTGGAGATCGAGTGCGCCCAGCAAATTGCCGCAGAGCTCGGCGTCAAAAACTCCGTATTGGACATGAGCCTGTTAAACCAGCTCGCTCCCAATGCACTCACCCGCACAGATATTGACATTACCCAGGAAGAAGGCCAATTGCCATCCACGTTCGTCGACGGACGCAACTTGTTGTTCCTTTCCTTTGCGGGCGTCTTCGCCAAGCAACGAGGAGCACGTCACTTGATTACCGGTGTATGCGAAACGGATTTTAGCGGTTATCCCGACTGCCGTGACGCCTTTATCAAATCACTGAATGTGACATTGAATTTGTCGATGGACTATCCGTTTGTGATTCACACGCCACTGATGTGGCTGAACAAAGCACAAACGTGGAAGCTGGCGGACGATCTGGGTGCCTTCACCTATATTCGCGAAAATACCCTCACCTGCTATAACGGCATCAAAGGAGACGGCTGCGGCGATTGCCCTGCCTGCCACCTGCGAAAAGCCGGACTGGACACGTATCTTTCCGAGAAAAATCAACCTGGAGAACAGGCCTGATGAGCGCGAACTTTGATTTTCGTATTGTCGACCGCATGCAGGCACTGGGTACCCATATTCAAAAATCACAGCTTCGCTACCATAACAAACGCGTTTTGGTAAGCAAGGAATTTACTTTTGATGCTGCTCATCATCTGCACGCCTATGAAGGAAAGTGCAAAAACCTCCACGGCCACACGTACACGGTCGTCTTTGGCATCAGTGGCTTTCCGGACGAGATCGGACTCGTGATCGATTTCGGTGACATCAAGCAAATCTGGAAGGAGCACATCGAAATCTATTTGGATCACCGCTATCTGAATGAAATGCTCCCTCCGATGAATACCACTGCCGAAAACATGGTCGTGTGGATTTTTGAAGAGATGGAAAAGCAATTGCAGTCAGATGCCTACCGTGACCGCTACAACGGCGCTCGTGTGGAGTTCGTTCGCCTGTTCGAGACACCGACCAGCTATGCAGAGGCAAGACGGGAGTGGATGATAGAATGATCCCGGTCTTGGAAATATTCGGCCCTACGATTCAGGGCGAAGGAATGGTTATCGGACAAAAAACGATGTTTGTGCGAACAGCTGGTTGTGACTATCGTTGCAACTGGTGCGACTCCGCTTTTACGTGGGATGGATCTGCCCGGGATGAAATCCGGCAAATGTCGCCCGAGGCGGTCTGGGAGGAGCTCACTCGCTTAGGCGGGGACCGTTTTTCTCATGTCACGATCTCCGGGGGAAATCCTGCGCTTTTGGCTGGCATCGGTGACTTAATCGCCCTTTTAAAGGAGCATGGCATTCGCACAGCAGTCGAAACACAAGGCAGCAAGTGGCAACCATGGCTTCCACAGATTGACGACATTACGATTTCACCGAAGCCGCCTAGTTCCGGGATGGACACAGATTTTCAAGCGCTTGATCGAATTGTGCACGAGCTGTTGGAACAAAAACATCCAGGACTTAGCCTGAAAGTCGTTGTTTTCGACGACGCCGATTTTGCCTATGCACGCGCCATCCATCAGCGCTTTCCAGAGGTTCCTTTCTACTTGCAGCCAGGAAACAGTGACCTGACTGATGCTGATACGCCTCGGCTTCGGGATAAGCTTTTGGAGAGCTTTGAATGGCTGATTGATCAGGCGATGTCAGCACCGGACATGAATGACGCGAAGGTTCTTCCTCAACTGCATGCACTCGTCTGGGGCAATAAACGAGGCGTTTAAACGATATTTTACTTTCATCAAGAAAAGAGGACTGTACTCATATGGCACATCAACAAGAACGTGATTTATCCTCCCTCACTCTTTTGGGGAATCAAGGAACAACGTACAACTACTCCTATGACCCGAGCGTATTGGAGTCTTTTGACAACAAGCATCCGTACCGTGATTATTTCGTAAAATTCAACTGCCCGGAATTCACCAGCCTGTGCCCGATTACCGGCCAGCCGGATTTTGCGACGATCTATATCAGCTACATTCCTGATATCAAAATGGTAGAGAGCAAATCGCTCAAGCTGTACTTGTTCAGCTTCCGCAATCACGGTGATTTCCACGAGGATTGCGTCAACGTTATCATGAACGACTTGATCAAGCTGATGAACCCGCGCTACATCGAGGTATGGGGCAAGTTCACTCCGCGCGGCGGCATCTCGATCGATCCGTATTGCAACTACGGAAAACCGGGGACGAAGTACGAGGAGATGGCGAGCCATCGGATGATGAATCATGATATGTATCCAGAGAAAGTGGACAATCGGTAGAGTTTGATAGTTGTGAACATAGAAAAACCCTTATTGTAAATAAGGGTTTTTTCCTTTTCCAATTGGAAAACAAGGTCGTGATCGTTGGTGTGATTCTACTCCTTCTGCTACGTTTTAGGGCGGAAGGAGGTGATTACCATGTCCAAGCATCTGTATTTCTATGCAAGTTTCGAAGATGCAGCGCGACTCAATCGGGAGTTGATTCAGCTCGGCTACAGGAATTACTATCTGGAGCCACATGAACATCTGGTTGCTTTTGTTTTTGAACCAGTGACCGACGTGAGTCATGCGATCTTGAGACACTTGTTTCATGCAGATCGTCTATCGCACCTAGACAACTAGCTTTGCAGTACTGGTGCTCCTCATTTGAGGGGCATCGGTACCTCCATCTATACGGTCGTTCACGGTCGTTCATCTTATGTTCATGTTCAACGATTACACTTACAAGCGTAGTCAAAAGAAATGAACAGGAGATGATCTTACTTGTTAGCAGCAGCCGTGATTTTTATAAATCTTGCTCTCATTGCCTATACGATTGGGGTATGGAGCGAAAAACGTTCGGGAGAGCTAAAGAGGAAACACCTTATCTTTTTTGGTCTTGGCTTGGCATTCGATACGATCGGAACTACGTTTATGAAACTACTTGCTGACAACTCCAGTTTAAATTTGCATGGCATTACTGGGTTGATCGCTCTGATCTTGATGTTTTTCCATACAGTGTGGGCCTGTGTCGTCCTATGGAAAAAGAATGCACATCAAATCAAGCAGTTCCATAAATTTAGCTTGATCGTATGGATATTATGGCTTGTACCTTATTCCATTGGCGTCGCTTTAAGCTTTATGAAATAGGAGCCCACCTTACCTCAACCCTCTCAACCGATGAGAGGGTCTTTTGCTTTTCTCGCGGCTGTTCAACCTATCGTCAACTTTGCCTAGCATTCGACAATATCTCCTAAAGTAATCAGAACAATAATCGTATAAAATGTAATAAATTAGTATTTTCAGAAATATACAACTTTCGACTGACTCGATGATCGTTTCCAAACAACTTTTATCATGAAAGGTTGATGCTCATGTTTAAAAAAGCACTTATTATCCTGTCATTAAGTTCAGTCGTCGTAGTACCCTCTCTAGCCACACAAGTCCAAGGGGCAGCGCTCCCTACACAGGAAAAGGCAACCACCTACGCTTCCAATAAAAAAATCAGAAACGCCACGTATGGTGAAGAAATCTGGGTGTCGCTTACCTCACCTATTCCAGCCGGATGGGTTATCGTTAGAACTTTAGGAACGCAGAACCTGATCAAGAATATGAACGGTGCTTCTTATGGCACGGAGGTAGAGGTGCTGCTAGCTTCGCCTATCCCAACCGGATGGGTCATGGTTCGAGCCTTTAGAGGATCGAATGTAATCAAGAATATGAACGGTGCTTCTTATGGTACGGAGGTAGAGGTGATGCTCGCCTCGCCTATTCCTGAAGGATGGGTCATGGTTCGAGCCTTTAGAGGATCGAATGTACTCAAGAATATGAACGGTGCTTCGTACGGCACGGAGGTAGAAGTGATGCTCGCTTCGCCTATCCCAAAAGGATGGATCATGGTTCGAACCTATGGAGGATCGAATGTGATCAGAAATGTTAATGATGCTCCTAACGGAACACAGATTGAGGTACTGCAAGCCTCGCCTGTTCCTGAAGGATGGATTATTGTCAGTTCAGGTGGAAATTCGAAAGTGATCAGGAAAGTTGGCTAAAACAAAGCGCACATGACATGCATCTAGTCCGTAGGCTGACGTCGAAATGCAATCGGCATCAGCTTGCGGGCTTTTCTTTAATAAGTTTCCATCAATGGTGGAATATATAAGGGAAGCAATCGTCCTAAGGAGGCCAATAATGAGCACGTTTTATGAGAAATATGGTGGCGAGGATACGGTCGCAAAAGTAGTGGACTACTTTTATGATTTAGTTTTAGCTGATGACACCGTGAACCACTTTTTCAAAAACACCGATATGGAAAAACAACGTAAACACCAAACAAAGTTCATCAGCTATGCCCTTGGTGGTCCGAATCAATATTCTGGGCAGTCCATGGCAAAGGCTCACGAAGGAATGAATCTGCAACCCGTTCATTTTGATGCTATCGTTAGGCATCTGCGTGAGGCCTTGACTCACTTTGGTGTCAGCGAAGAAGATATTGCCGATGCTCTCGGCAAAGTAGGATCTCTACGGGATGATATTTTGTATAAATAACCGCGTATCAAAACGCCTAATCCAATGGTTCAGGGCCCCCCTTCCGTTCCCGCACCTGTTCCTCTCAGTGGCCCTCGTTTTCGAGTGGCCATTTTTAGTTTGTTCATACACATTTTGTAAAACTCTTAGCAATTCTATATAATAGGAGCAATATTTCAGCAATGGAGGCAGATTCACAAATGGAAGATCAATATTTTGTTGGTTGGGGTACATTAGCCCTCATCAACGCTGGACTAGCTCAAGGAAAAAACCGTAGCGGTCTTAATTGGTTTTTTCTCTCTTTATTTCTTGGCCCTATCGCAACGTTAATCATTGTAGTCTGGGAAAAACTGCCTGAGCAGAAAGACTTGTCTCAATGAGGACTATTGATAAGGAGGCACGCATGATGCAAATCCGAAATGTACAAGAGCAAGACTACCTCAAAGTTATTACGGTCCTCAATGATTGGTGGAGTGGACGACAAATGTCTGATATGTTACCCAAGCTGTTTTTTATCCATTTCCAATCGACGAGCTTTATTGTTGAAGAGAATGGAGAAGTCATCGCTTTCCTCATCGGCTTCTTGTCCCAGACGTTGCCCGGCGAAGCTTACATTCACTTCGTTGGTGTGCATCCGGACAAGCGAAAAGATGGATGGGGGCGCGAATTATACCACCATTTCTTTCAAACCGTAAAACAAAAAGGATGCGATACGATTCGCTGCATTACTTCTCCTGTTAATAAGGGCTCAATCTCCTTCCACACGAAGCTAGGTTTTGCCATTGAAAAAGGGGATAAAATAGTGGATGGAATCGATGTGTCTTCTAATTATGATGGAAAAGGAAACGACCGGGTTATTTTTGTAAAACAGATTTAAACTTACAGCCCTCTACTATTGGCTGATATTTGAGATTTTGAAACGTTTCGTCCCTTTACACGTAATTTCAGTTAAAATATCCCAAAAGTAGGTAGTTACATGCTCAGAGCACTTGGTTTTGGCGTTGCTTTGCAGATTCTCTGTATGATCATAGCGATAACGACTGGGAACATCGATCAAGCGGGCAATTATGCTGAGTACCTTGTATTTGGTCTCCTTACACTAGCTGGTCTAATGGTTTATAACGCCCTTAGCTCCCCTTCAGCCTATTACAAAGAACATGAAGTGCAAGATTATAAAAGCAGATGGAAATGGACCTTTTATTTCCTGCTCGCCTCTGCACCCAGCGGCATTTTTGCTGTCATCTTTTTCAGCTTTTTTGCTTAATTCCTTTTGTTTCTCAAGCTTAATCTTCTTCATTTATGTAACCCAAAAGCACCATTTCACGTCCTAACCAGTAGCCACACCAAAGTAATCTTTCACAGGGAAGGATGCGGTCTGATTTGAAAAGCGTAAAAAAAATATGGGGCTGGACCAAAACATTGGGCATCTCCCTTTCACTCGCGATGCTGGTTAACATATTTGTCCTCCAACCTTTTAAAGTGAATGGACAATCGATGGAGCCCACTTTGCAAAACGACGAACGTATCTATGTGTCGAAATTGTCCCATACATTCTCTTATCTCCCTGAGTACAACGATATTGTCGTGATCGACAGCCGTGTAAACCGGGATCGTACGTTAAAAGATGACATCCTTGAAAATCCTTTACTCATGCTCGCCATGGGGAAAAGCGAAGCCAAAACATTTTGGGTAAAACGAGTCATTGGCAAACCTGGCGATACTTTGGAGTTTAAGAACGAGAGCCTGTATCGGAATGGACAGCCGTTAAACGAGCCGTACATAAAAGAAAAAATGGTCGACTTACCTGATGCCAAAATCGTCATACCAGAAAACCATGTGTTTGTGATGGGAGATAATCGTAACAATAGCGATGATAGTAGAGTCATTGGCGTGATCCCACTCGATCATATCATGGGAAAAAAACTGTTTTAATCAGACGAGAGCCTTTTCCATTGAGGAAGGCTCTCGTTCTTTTTCAACGCATAGACGAATGTCCGTTTCGAAACGCCTGACAAACGCATTTACTAGTGACAAATGCATGCAAAGGGGCGTTTATTGTGAGCTTTCGGCACTCTCATTCATTACGCTTTATTCGATTTGCCGATCGGCCCGGGCATTTTCATGGGTATGACACACTGACAAGCATTTCGGATCGTCATCGTCACCGAATCCGTGGCAGAACGTCGCCACCAGAAGGAATGAGAGATCGGCACGTCCATTACTACGAAGGTACCACCACGTTTGATGATGGACATGTGCATCACTACAGGGGATGGACGAGTCCGCCTATTCCGTTGCCAGACGGAAGTCATTACCACGAGTTTTCAGGGCAAACCACCTATGATGACGGACACACTCATTACTACAGGGGTGTAACCAGCGAGGCCCTATCTTAAACGAAAAGGCTGTCCCTCTCCGGAACAGCCTCTTTTTACCACATGACGAAAACACCCAGACGATCACCAACGTCGAAAAGCAATCGAAGTCGGTGTGCCTGGGTACGTAGTTTAGTGACAACTGCTTATTTATTGGCGGCTTTCGTTGACAAGGATTCGATGATTTTGCCAATGGTCGCAGCATCAAAGCTCTTCTCTGCCATTTGGTACAGCTCGAACGTGAATCCTTCATGCTCCCAAATCACGATCCCGTTGGCGAAATACACCTTTTTCCCGCCAATGGTTTCGATCTTGACACCCTCTGTCGTGCTAATGCCGTTTTCGCCACCGATTGAAATCGCCAAGGAGATAAACTCTTTCCCTTTTTTATACTGAATCTCTACACTACTCTCGCCATAAACGACCGTGTTTTTATAGGAATAATGCTCTGACAACCATGTCGGTGCGGGAAAGTCCATTTTGCTGGCTGCGCGTGCTTCTTCCAATGTCATCTGTGGGGGTGCCTTGGGTTCTACAGGTATCTCGATTACTTGGGAATTGGACTGAGTAGCAGGCTGTTCTTTATCGTATTGGGTAATTTCCATGTTCCCGACCTGAAAGCGTGCCAAGATCGTCTGGAACATTTCTTGGGCAAACGATGTAGTCGAGAATGCACCTAAAAGGCAAACAACAGCAACAGCACTAACTGTGGCAGCTTTCCATTTATTCGTTTTCATATAGATCCCGTCCTTTTTACTTTCATGTAGTTGTATGTTTCCTGATTCCAATTTGAATTTCAACCGATTGTATATGTTGGCTTTTGAAGTGGCGTCATCTAGTTCCAGATCAGTAAGCAAGTTGGTGAGTTCACGAAAATCGTCTAGATCATGCTTACTCTTCATAACAGAAGCCCCCTTTTTGCAATTCCATCTGCAGCTTTTTCAAGCATCTGTAGAGCACGACCCCAATATTTGAACCACTGACACCAAGAAGTTCTGCAATTTCTGCGTTTTTAAGACCTGCCGCATATTTCATGGCGATGATATTGCGCTCCTTGTCACTCAGCTTGGCCAGTGCTTGAAATAAGGCTTGATGATTATCGTCGCGGATCACGATGTCCTCCGGTGACGACTTCGGCAAGACCAGATTCAGAATCGAATCCAATGAAAAGCTGCTCCTTTTCTTCTGTAAGCGGAAGTAATCTGTCACTGCGTTTCTGGCGATCGCAAACAACCAGACCTCAAAGTTTGATTTATCCGGCGTGAAGCTGCTGTATTTTGCTATCACCATTTCAAACACATGACTGCATATTTCTTCCGCTGTGTAGTGATTATTGATACGATAGCAAATATATTTGTAGACGCGCTTATAGTACGCACCGTAAATTTGGGCAAAAGTTTCGGTGGACATGCTTTCTGCTTGGCTTTTATGTTCTTCTTTTTGGCAGATGCCAGTGTTCACTTGGGCAATCTCCAACTACTTCCCCTCCCTTCTGGATGGAATAAACAAATTGCGCAATTTGTTTGGTTGTGAGCCTCACGATAGTTAATACGGCAAAAGTAGAAATGTATTAACAACGTTTTTCAAAGATCGGAGGAAATAACATTTACTCGAAAAATGAAGGCGAGAGCATTCCAATCCAGACCGTAAAAAATAGCATCTGGTCTTGGAGGGAAACATATGACTGAAAAAAGCAGGATGTCAACGAATGACACCCTGCTTTTGGTCCATTTATTTAGCCCAGTGCGGTGGACGCGTGAACGAAGGTGGCAGCTTGGTGCTTGCATCTCCCTTCGCCGCGTTGAGCTGAACCTGCGTGAGAAACAACGTCTCCGTCAAGTTCGCTCCGCTCACATCTGTGTCGCGAAAATCTGCACCAATGAGGTCAGCTCCCCGCAAATCTGCCCCCCGCAAATCAGCAGCAATCAAATAAGCGCCGCGTAATTGGGCTCCTCGTAAATCAGCGCCTTTGAGCTTGGCACCGATGAGATCAGCGCCTCGGCCGTAGGATTTTCCTGGCTTGCCCCCTTTGTACTTGGCAACCGCGTCCTTGCGTACCCATTCACTTGTCCGCAACAATAATTCATTAACTTTTGCTCGATGAAGAGCGATGTCCAGCTTCAGGATTTCCTCAGGACTCTGATCCGTCAGGCGCTGTGTCTCCTCCAAAGCTTCCTCCAATGCAGGATGGAGGGGCTCCGCAGCTTGCTTAGTCAACGCCTCCGTTATATACCAAAGCAGCTCATGAAGCTGCCACATGATCGGAAATACTTCGTACATTTGCTTCGCTGATCCGGGTTCTTTACGCCAATCTTGGCCGCCATAGGTGACTTGTGACACCTTTTGACCAGCCCCAAAACAATCGTAGACAGTGCAACCGCGAAAGCCAATGTCTCTCAGCTTTGTGTGAACACCACACCGGAAGTCTGCCTGTAAGCTACTACAGGGCTTGCCTGCGTCTTTATTGATGGCAAAGTCAGAGGAAGCAGCAAAAGGTAATGCCACACAGCACAAGCCAAAGCAGCTTTCACAGTCACCTTGAAGATGACTGCGACTGTGATCGTTAGTCGATTGTATGTGTTCTTGATGTGTAGCCATAAATGATCCTCCTGGAAAAAAACACGATTCTCTCGCATGTGGCGAAAAGAATCGTGCTACTTTTAATTAAATGCGATTTGAGATTCGATCAGGTAATTCCCAAAGACTTCGGCAAAGGCTTCTGCTGTATTATAGCCTTCTTCCAAGGTGTTGTTCGTACCACCGAATTCCAAAAGCAGGGCTCCCTCGGAAATGGACTGATTGTAAACCCCGTTCCCTTGATTGGAACCTTTCAGGATAATCCCCCGCGACAAACCGGGATAAGAGGCTTCCAGACGGGCGTTCAGCTCTTCCGCAAGCTTTTTGTTCGCCAGATGGTTCGGGTTCGCTGTTCCGATTACAAACAGCATCCGGGAATAGGTTTTGCCATTGATCGTGATCGCTACCTTGCTGCGTGGCTCATCACTGTCCCGATGAATATCGAAAATGTACTGCAAGTGCGGACTGGTTGCAGCCGCTGCCGCTACCGCCTTGTACGACTCGGTATAAGACATCGAGTAGCTTTTATTTTGTTCCCTCAATCTCTGAGCGAAATCGTCCTGACTCGCCATTGCCGAAATACCTCTTGCTTGCAACAGCTCGCCGAGCCGTTTCCCAACAAGCGTGATGTTGATTTCAGGATCATCTACCGAGCTCCCTTGCTGGTTCCGTGCAACATTTCTCCAAGACTCACGATTGTGGGTGTGATAGATATACACTTTCTCGTTTCCAATCATCCCACTGTTGTACTCGTACGTTGCTCCTGTCGGTGGCAGAGTACCAGCTGGTTGAATCTTCTCTACGATCCACCCCGCGATGTAGGCGGTCGAATTGTCTGCCAGCCTGATGAGGTACCAATCTCCTACTGTTTGCACAACCGGGAATACTTGTCCGGGTTGAACTGTTCCGATTACAGCATGAGCGGTAGTGGGACCGTTGCGGATGTTGGAATCAGGATTTTTGACGCGAATTTGCAGTTCTTGTACAGAGGGCGGCGTTGTTGTTGGCAAAGTTGCTGGTGCCCCCGGTGTTGAACTCGGCGGTGTCGGAGCTGTCCCAGTCTGTTCCATTGGTTTGAAGATATAACCGTAGGTCCCGTTAAAGTTAATCGTGTACCAACCATTCGCATATCCGTAATGGTTGATCGTCATCCCGCCATGGATTTGACCAATGACAGTACCAAGAATATCTGGCTGCGCATAAACTTCATAGCCTTCCGTTAATACGATTGTCCCTTGCCCGAATCCACTACCTGTATTGGATGGGAGTACAGGAGGGGGTGGGGCTGGCATTGTTGTCGGGGCTGGGATAGGCGTTGGTGCCGGAGTTGGTACTGGTACCGGAGCAGGCGCTGGAACCGGGACTGGTTTTGGTGCCGTTGTCTCCGTCAAGAAACTAGCTTTCACCCAGCCGTTCTTTTGATCAGACAGCTTAATTTGTGCCCAATCCCCTTGCTTTCTCATTTGCAAAAACACACCGTTTTTGTCGATGATCTGCAAAATTTGTGCAGTGGCATTTGGTTCCGCCCGAACATTCAGCATGTCCACATTGCTTCTGACATATTTGATCTGTGGAACTTCTATCATCTTCACATACTTATTATTGACCCATCCGGTATTACCGTTCGGCAGCTTTACCTGGGTCCAATCTTTTTGCTGTTTGGTGATTGGCAACCGCGTCGCTTTTTTGAGTGTTGCGACAATCTGTGTAGTCGTACCTGGCTCGCTTCGAATATTTAACTGATCGACCGCCACTTCTACATGGGTGGCCGCTCGCGCAATGGACAGAGGCATCAGCAAAATCAGGAAGAAAACAGCTAGCAAGCTGACATTTACTCGTAAAAGCAAGTTCCTCGTTCCCCTCTGTTTTTCTCTTATTTTTGGAAAATCCAGCTAATAGAAAGAACTTCTCGATTCATCCGCGTATTCCTTCATGTTTTGACATCTTTTGCTCTCAAAACAGCAATATCGTCACGATCATTCTATCTCCTGAAAATAGTGACGTATTTGCTAGAAAAAAGTTACAGAAAAAAGGATGAAGCGAAAAGCTTCACCCTTTTTCTCTATTCTATTTCCTACCTACCATTTCGCTGCCCAAGCTTCTATCTCAACTTTGAGCGAAGGGACTGCCAATGCCGGGACGTAAGACATGGTCATCGCTGGCGGTGTCCCCCCGTGGAACTTCTCCCACACCTGATTAAAATGCTTCCAATCCATTTGCTCGGTTGCCCATATATTGATTTTGATGATTTGGGCCGCAGTAACTGACTCACTTTCAAAAATGCGCAGTATGTTCTGTAGCGTGTTTTCTACTTGTTCTTTCATATCTGTCGGCAACTCTCCGTGAAGGTCCATTCCTACCTGCCCAGAAAGCACGAGCAAATCGGCTCCTTTTGGAACGACCGTCAGATGTGAATAGGGTCCCATCGGCGGAGCAACTGTGCTAGGATTTTTACGCTGAACCTGGGGCTTCGCCTGATCAGTTTGTTCTTCCTTGACGATCGCCAGTGTTTGATGATCTTCCCAACGACCATTGATTTTCACGTTTTTCTTGGCAATCCCTTCCTTGTGGAAACCAGCTTTTAGCAGCACCTTGATCGAGCCTATATTATGCGGCATCACTCCTGCTTCCAAACGGTGAAGACCTAATGTCTCGAAGGCATAAGCCACGACGAGTTTTACCGCTTCGGTCATGTAGCCTTTTCCATTATGCTCTTTGTCCAGGAAGTAGCCAATCCAGCAGCTTTGCAGGTTATCTCTTACAACCTCCGAAAGGATGACTTCGCCAATGATTTCTTCCTGTCCTTTTTTTGCAATGACAAAAACGTACCCTCTGTCTTCTTCTTTTAATGCCATCGCACTCTTGATCCTGTCGATTTGTCCTTCCAGCGTGTAAAACGCCTCTTCTCTCGTCCCTGTGAAGTTTTGAAAGAAATCTCTGTTTCTCACTTCAAGCGCCAAGAGGCTTTGTGCATCCGCTTCTTGTACCAGTCTTACGTAAATGTTCTCTCCGTTTCCTTGCATACAATCCATCTCCCTTTTTCGAAATAAAAAACACCACAGGAAATCCTGCGGTGCCCTAAAAAGAAAACCACAGGAATGCGACCTGTGGCGTTTTTCCACTGTATCCTGATGAATCCCACTACATCAAAGGATGGTCGCTATATCCGTTTTTGGACATACTTCTCCCGTGATTTAGCCAGATCAAAGAAAACAGCGGTGGAGTATCCAATTCCTTTTGGCAATGACAATAATGATCTTTTTTTCATATGGATACCCTCCTTTCCGCTGTTTTTTGTGCATACCATTTCGATATAGAGACGATCGTAGCAACAACCGTTACATTTTTATCCATAAACTACTCCACAAGTATAGCGGCAAATGACATTCGTGGCAACAGCATCAGAGTCTCTTTTTGCAGGAGGAATAGATCCATGTATTTGTGGAACAATGAAAAGGAGAGAAGATTGTCATCATTCATAATCCGATTGCAAGAAAGAAGGGAGCTACCTTTATGACGATTCAACGTTTTGTTCGGGAGTCGCGCACGTTCAAAGCAAGCCATGTGCTGCCTCCGGATACGAACAATCACAATACGCTGTTCGGCGGCAGGCTGATGGCGCATATCGACGATGTTGCTGCGATCTCTGCCATGAAGCATGCCCGGGGACCAGTCGTTACCGCTTCTACTGATTCCGTCGACTTTTTGCAGCCGATTCGGGTGGACAATGAGGTTGCACTTGAAGCCTTCGTCACATGGACGCATAATACGTCGATGGAGGTATTCGTCAAAATTGTTGCGGAGGATTTGCTAACAGGCGTTCGAACCGTCTGTGCCACATCATTTCTCACGTTTGTAGCGATTGGTGAAGATGGGCGGCCTACCCCTGTACCCAAGATCGTGCCGGAGACGGAAGAGGAGGTATTCCTGCACAATGGTGCTGACGAACGAGCTGCGGCACGGAAAATCAGGCGCAAGGATAACAAGCATCTCGCGGATATGCTCGGAACGAGACGTCCGTGGGAGCCATTATTGAACACCCCATAGCGCCCAAAAGTCCCCTTACCTTTTACAGGCAGGGGACTTTTTGCTCCTACATGCCTTCAGCCAGCAGCTTTTTAGACAACGCACAAGCGATAGTGGAGAAAGTCATCCGGTGTTTCCGACTCCATGTCATAGGGTTCGAATCCATTTTTCAACAACACTTTTTGCGAGGAGATGTTATCCGGTGTTGTTTTCGCACAGATCATTCTGACATTCAAGTGGGGAACATGCTCCTCCAAAAAGAGCTTCAGTGCCTGTGAAGCCACTCCTTTTCCAGCGGTATCTTCCCCGACGCGATAGCCGAGATGTCCGATTCCTTCGTCTTTCTCGATGTCTACCAAATTCATTCTGCCCAAGATATCACCCTGGCTGTTTTTGATGAGGCCAAAAAACGAGATTCCTTGCGCCTGCTCGTCGAGCAAGGCTTGCAGACCTCGTAAAAAATGGTCATATTGGTAGTAAGCGTCTCCCCGACTGGGAACCGATTTTTCAAAAAAGGCGCGATTGCTCAGTTCAAATTGAAACAAGCTGGCTGCATCCTGTATGCTTAATTTTTCGATAGCAATCATCATGGATACGTATCCTTTCTTAACTCGAGGTGGAATGAATATGGCAGTTGCTTATTTGGAAGAAGGCACGTTTATCGCCTTTATTGCCTTTACGATATTTTTCTTTGTCGCTTACAAGCTCGATCAGATTTCGTTTGTCTCGTTCATTGTGTCCTTGGCCGTCACGGCTTGCGTTCACGCTGCCTTCTATTGGTTAATTGTAAAATATTGGCCGTTTTTTTAATAGCACGAAAAAGGCGAAGGATGAACACCCGCGCCTGTACGTTGATCTACTCACAGCTTCGCTTCATAGGCCGCAAGCAATTGAGCTGCTTGCTTGTTGTACTGGTTGACCAAGCCTTGAATGGCTTTTTGCCACTCAGCTTGTGGGAACGGCACTGGTAGTTGATTGGCCGGCTTGCCGTTCACGATTAGTGCTGTTGTGAGCATTTGCTGTTGTGCGTCACTGAGTGAAGCCGTCGTTAACACCTTTGGCTTGAGCACTTTTTTTCCTTTCAGGGAACGCATGAGCTCTGTCATCAAGATGTGCTGATACTCCGCGTACAAATTCATCGTCATGTAGTAGCTCATTCCCTCTCGAAACGGTACAATTCCCCGTTTCTGTGCCCATTCCAATACCTGTGGCGTCGTCATCGCTTGACTAGTTTTGCCCGTCGCCATGAAATAAGCCACTCGGAACATATCTTCGTCGCTCATGACAGAACGATTCTCATCGGCTTTGATGATACCCTTGGACACCAGTTCTGAAAGTACCGCCTGCTTGCCTGCATCCTTCGGCAGATTCAAATAAAGCGCCAGATTGGCAAAAAAATGGCTCTCGCTGTTGCCGCCAGCTGGCCAGCTATACGGTTTATCGAAATCGATCAGCTCAAGCGGGCGTTGTCGCATCAACTCTGAGTAGGCAGAAAATGACTGGAAGGAGATCGGCCGATAGGTGACTACTGGCTTTTTCGTCAGGAATCGGGTGGCAAACAGCTCTTGCCCGCCATGCCCGAGATAGCCAAATTGGTCTTTTGTCGTGAACACATAGGGAGGCTGGCTGGCAGAAGTGCTCCACAATTGCATAAATAACTGGTCAACCGGCATAATCGTCTCAAATTTGGCACTGGTCAGCACCTTGCCATCCATAGACAGCAGTCCAAATAATCCCGTCTTTTTATCCTGATAAACGATGGCACTCTGCTTGCGATCCGGTAAAATCAAAAACTTCAAGGACTGATAATCCCCTGTGCTCAAGCGCTGCAGCTCTGGTGAGTATACGTCCCACCCTGCACTCGTTTGAACGAGCAGCTTGTTGAAATCGGCCTCTGCTACATAACCGTTCACGCCCGTGAGCTTATTTACGAGCTGATTTCCTTCTGGTGCCCATATATCAAAGGTGCCGTCTGCACGTGCCGCTATCGCGATTTTGTGATCTTGTAGCATTCTTTCGGTTATATCGCGATAAATAGCTTCGCTGACGACCTGAAGCTGCCCGCCATCGGTCTTGCTCATTGACATTCCCACGACACCCGGTCTTACACTCATGGTGTATACGGAGTCAGCCACTTTGATCAAGGTGATTGGCGATCTGTCGTTGCCACCCTTCCACATCCCGACTTTGTTCTCTGTAGTCAGCAGCTTGCCCTCTGGCGTATACAAATCGGTCCAATCACGATCCATTGCAACGATCAGCTTGGTATCGGAACCCAAGTAGACAGATTGGTAGTGCTTGCTGATTGGTTGTTTTGTCTTGCGGTCCACGATCATAACGCCTTTTCCCGGCTGATACTCTGTCGTCAAATCATCGGACAACGGTTTTGGATTGCCAGCTTCTTGTGGTTTCCCGCTGAAGTTGTATCGCTGCACTTTTCCATCCGGCTCAGTCACCAACACCCGCCCCGTTGCTTCCTCATAGCGAATGACTCGATTCTCGACAGGAGCCAAAACCAAGCCTTCATTTTCAGAATAAAGTCCGATTTTGTTTCCGTCCTTAATGCTGAGCATGCTGTAGCTGCCCAATGTCACATACGAGTCGAACCAAAAATCAGGCTCTTTGACTTCTTTATTCCAGCCAGGGAGGATTGCTTTTTTCCCGTCGCTGCGGACGAGCAAGCGTGCAGCTGGCGGACCTTCTACCGAAGAATAAGTGAACGGTATGACCGTTCCTCCTCCAACCTGGGCGACTCCGTACAGATTCGTTTTAGGGTCCTGTCCCAGTACATAGCTCCCATGTAAAAATTGGGCGCCTTTTTTGAATGGATGTGCAGTGCCTTTGGCAACGGAATGATATGTGGCTACATCTCCAGTTACGGTGTAGTACACATCCGGATTTTGGTTTTCGATCCCCACTTCTTTATATATGGGCTCTGCCAGCATCCGTCCGTCTTTCCACAACCCTTGTCCTTTTGGCCCAATCACCTGAAAGTATCCATTATTCCATATATAAATCGCGTTGTATTTGGGCTCCAGTACGTACTTTCCATTGCGATCAAGCAAGCCTTCTTTTCCACCAGATCGAACCTTAAGATACGCGGTGTCTGGACCACCTTCGTTCGGAATCAGTTCTGTCTTTGCCAGTGCAAACAGCTTTTTGCCGGAAGCAGAATCGTACATGATAAGCTCTTTGGGTGTGGTCGCGACGAAATATCGCTTTTTCTCCGCCTCTTTATTTTCCGTCTGACCAGGAGCAACGAGTTGCACCATCGTCAGCTTGCCCGCAAATGGAGGAACGAGGACCTTGCCATCCCCATTGAGCAGCATCGATGATTTTCCCAGCAGCATAATTGCCGTCCCTTGCTCTGCGGACGAATAATACGGATGCGCCCCAGCAAATTTCATGGTCGACAGCTTGTGCGTCTTCAAATCGATATACTGAAACCAGCCGCCTTTTTGAACAATCGCGATATTTTTGGAATCGGGAATGTCGATGTTATCCCAAATTGTAGGGGTTATTTCCTTCCCGGTTCGCGGGTCGATAATTCCTTTTTTACCGCCCTTTGTAACGATCATGCCTGAAGAAGTTATCTGAAATTCATCATAAATCGCCTGAGTAACCAGCTTGTTACCATCCGTAAAGCCGATCTTGTAGTCTGTTAAATACGGCTGAATCTGGGAAAACGTAGCAGCATGGACAGAAGAAGTCCACGCACTTGCCCCGAGTATGACCGCAGTAACCAAACTCATGGTTTTCGTTTTTATGTTCATTGGTGACTAGCCTCCTATGGCAACGTTCCCTTCCTTTGACGCTTCGTAGGGTGAAATAGTTTCGCTACACTTTTCAAGCAACTGGAACCTTTTCTTTCCGTCCACTCGCTTTTAAGCGTGCTATAATTGTTCACACCGACGCAGTATAATCATCGTATACGGATGGGAGTGCTGAAAAGAGCACTTGGAAAGGATGTTCCCATGAATTTCTTTGCTGCCGCCTTGCAAAAGCCGGATGTAAGACGATTTGGGATTTTAGCGTTGTTTTGTTTGTTGCTTTACTCCTTGGGAAGTATGCTGAACATGGTTTTGCTTACCTTTTTAGTTACTTATTTAATGAATCGGCTGCACCAATACCTCACGCGGCTCACTCACAAAGTCGTGCCGATCCATCCCAAGCTGATTCTCATTTTTCTCTATATGCTGCTGACATTCTTTCTCGTTGTGGGTGGGATGAAAGCCATTCCGGCGCTTATTCACCAAACCGGACAATTGTTCCATGTTATCGAGCAAGTGTACCACCAAAATCAGCACAATGAGTTTGCCCCTTATCTTATGTCTGTTGTTGGGAAGCTCGATATGAAGGGCATCGTACAAGGCAGCCTTGATTTTCTCGCAGTGATCAGAAACATTGGGTTCAATGTCTTTCTAGCGATTATTTTGAGCCTGTTTTTCCTGCTCGGAAAAGACAATGTCGTTACGTTTACCGCTCAATTTCGCACGAGCAAATTATCCTGGCTGTACAACGAAATCGCCTACTTCAGCCAAAAATTCATCCTGACCTTTGGCAAAGTAATCGAAACACAGCTGTTGATCGCTTTATTCAATACGACCTTCACCGTCATCGGTCTATGGATCATGGGCTTTCCGAATCTATTGGGACTCGCGATCATGGTCTTCATCCTGGGACTCATTCCGGTTGCAGGTGTTGCTATTTCATTGATTCCGCTCAGTGCCATCGCCTATAGCGTCGGTGGTATCGCAACTGTCGTCTATTTGCTCATTTTCATCATGGTGATTCACGCGCTTGAAGCCTATGTGCTGAATCCTCGCTTGATGGCAACGAAGACTCACTTGCCGATTTTTTACACATTTGTCGTTCTGATCTTTTCCGAGCATTTCTTTGGGGTATGGGGACTGATTGTCGGGATTCCGTCCTTTGTTTTCTTGCTGGACATCTTCGAAGTGAAGAAAATGGAACAACCCCCGTCCAAAAACCGATCCGTTCCAAAAGATGTGCGAGATGTACAAGTCAATACCTGACGGATGGAAATAAAGAAGGAGCCCCTCTTGAAAAGGGCTCCTTTTCTTTTTGCTTTTATTTTTTGCCTTCAAACCATTTGATCAAAGCTTGCGTACCGCTATCTGCCTCGCCGTTTGCTGCCAATTCTTCATAGAGCGATTTGGAGAGTGCAAGTCCTGGCGTCATCAGCCCCATTTCCTCCGCTGCTTCCAATGCGATACCCATGTCCTTGATAAAATGTTTGACGTAAAAGCCAGGAGCGAAGTTGCCCGCGATCATACGCGGCGCCAGATTCGACAGCGACCAGCTGCCTGCGGCACCCGCTCCAATGCTCGTCAGCACTTTTTCCGGGTCCAGACCTGCTTTTTTCGCATACGCGATCGCTTCGCACACACCGATCATGTTCGTCGCAATGCAAATCTGGTTGCACATTTTGGTATGCTGACCTGCACCTGGTCCACCCTGCAAGACGACGTTGGTCCCCATGATCGTGAACACTGGCTCCATCGCATCAAATACTTCCTGATCGCCGCCAACCATGATGGTCAGTCGCGCTTCCCGTGCCCCTACATCTCCACCGGAGACAGGCGCATCCAGGGAATACAGCTCGTGCTTTTTGGCTTCCTCATAAATATGTTTCGCCAGCGACGGTTTCGATGTCGTCATATCGATCAAATAAGTGCCTGGCTTCGCATTGGCCACAATTCCATCCGCGCTAAGATACACTTCCTCGACATCAGATGGGTAGCCGACCATAGTAATGATGACGTTTGCCTCTTTTGCCAGCTCACTGACATGCTCCTTCCAGATCGCACCGGCTGCCAGCAAATCTGCCGCTTTTTCCTTTGTACGCGTGTATACCAGCACTGTATATCCCGCTTGCAGAAAATGGTTTGCCATGCTTTTCCCCATGACACCCGTTCCTACAAATCCAATAATTCTTTCACTTACAGGCAAAGTCATGTGAACCACTCCTTCGTTTCTCTCTTTCCTATTATCTCGACAATTGTACTTCTCGAATCTATCCGAATATTCCTGCTTTGTTTAAAGGAATCGGCATGATGATCGCAGGCGTAGGGCATTATCGCCCTCCCCTACAAAATCAATTGCTCCGGATTCAGCCCCAGCAGCGCCTCATGCACAAACCTTCCGTCTTTTCGAATGAGTACATCGTCAAACCAGATTTCGCCGCCACCGTATTCGGGGCGCTGAATGCAGATCAGGTCCCAGTGAATCGCGCTGCGGTTGCCGTTATCCGCCTGATCATAGGCACGACCCGGTGTAAGATGGAAGCTGCCAGCGATTTTTTCATCAAACAAAGTATCCCCCATCGGATGCAAAATGTACGGGTTAAACGCAATGGCGAATTCACCGATGTAGCGTGCACCTTCATCTGTGTCCAATATTTCTGTTAGCTTGTCCGCATGGTTCGCGTGCGCCTCGACAATCTTTCCTTCCCGAAAAGTAAACCGGACGTTTTCAAACGTCGTACCTTTGAAATTGCTGGGCGTATTGTAGCTGATCGTCCCGTGAATCGAGTCGCGCACAGGAGAGGTGTACACTTCTCCATCGGGAATGTTTCGTTTGCCTACCGCTGTCCGCGTCCCAATCCCTTTGATCGAAAACGTCAGGTCTGTCCCTGGTCCGACGATGCGCACCTTGTCTGTTTTGTCCATGAGGTCGTACAACGGCTGGCACGCTTCGGCCATTTTCCGATAATCGAGTGAACATACGTTGAAATAAAAATCCTCAAATGCTTCTGTCGTCATGTTGGCCTTTTGGGCCAGAGCCGAAGTCGGGTAGTTAATGCGCAGTCCCGTAATCTGATTGTCGACATAATGGAATATGGAATCATACGCTTCTGCATACAGACGGTACTTCTCCTGCGGAACATCCTTCATCTCACTGTCATTCGTTTCGCCATGAATTCCGATATAGCCCTGCATGCCAAACCACATGTCCTTTTCCCACTGAACGGTCTGGGCAAGCTGCTCTTCGGTTAGCCCTTTCAACCATTCCCGCTGGACCTGGGGCCGTACAAAGCGCAGGTGGGGATACGCTCCCTTCGCATACAGTCGCTTCACCAATTCCATTGCGAGCGGTTCTCCTTCATCCACGACCATGATCATAATATGCTGTTTGGCCTGCACATCCATGCTGTAAGAAATTAAGTTGTCTGCTATTTTTCCTAGTCTTTCATCTCTCATCGCGCACGCGTCCTTTCTGGATTTTGATTGCTCTTCCAGCATAACGCGCGTTTGTCAGAGGAATATCATCGGGAACAGCTGTTGATGATTTCGTGCTTTTGGCGTTTGGCAAGTTTGTACGAAGAAGTTCTTGAGATCATTGTACTGCATTCACCTTCTAAGTTTTGCTTTCAAACAATAACGAGAAGCTGCGTAGAAGAAGCGAATTTCCAGTCCAAGCGCCTCTGGAGCCCAACCTAGCTTCGGAATAAATGGCGGGGAATTTAAGCTTCACTTATGAAATTCTTCCTCGAAACTTCTACGTTTGAAGCGCTCCCGCCATTTATTCCGAAGCGGACAGTCATACTTCTTGCGGGGCGTAGGCCGAAGCGTAGACTGGAAATTCGCTTCTTCCCACACTACAGCCCCATTTCATACAAAAAAGCGATGCTAAGGAACTTGCCCTGCACCGCTTCTCCACGATTCACTTTCCTAACCGCTTGTGCTGGACATCCTCCACACGCTGACTGATCCTGGCGAGTACAAAGGCGATGATGACCGAGAATATCACAATGCCGTAAAATCCGGCTCCGATCCCTATGCCAATCCCTCCAGCGAAAAAGATCATGGCTGCGGAGGTCAGTCCTTTTACTTTCAAGCCGTCCTTTAAGATGACGCCTGCTCCCAAAAAGCCAAGACCTGTAACAATCTGCGCAGCCAAGCGCATCGGGTCCATCATCGTTCCGTTGCCAGGCGCACTGTATAGCTTTGTACTGTAAATGGAAACGAGTGTGATGAGCGTGCAGGCTACGGACACGTACATATACGTTTTCAGTCCGGCAGGCTTGTTTCTGTGCGAGCGATCCCACCCGATGAACAAACCGAGAATCGCGCTCACCACTACCCGCGCATACATTTCCAAGTCATACTGCACATACAACCATTGTAGAGTCTCCATCCTCGTCACCTTCTTATAGCGATAGAGACATGATATGTGCAGACTCGAAAAATAGACCGGATTTTTAAAAAGCTTACTCCCTTTCTATCCTCACTTCTGGCCCGACAAAGACTTCAAACAACCGCTCCCAGGGAAGCTTGAAGCCAATCGCCAATTTCTTCCCCATCGCCCGGAGTTATAAAATGACCGAGTATGTCTTCGTCCGGCATAATCGGCTCCACTCCGCCTGCCCGTGCTGACATTTGCGGAAAATACGTATTGACTGGGCGATCATCGAGGGGGACAAGGGCGACTTTGGCAATGGGCTTGGGTAACGCTTTTTTCGCCGCTACTGTACTCGCCTGCGCAAATGGAACCATGCCTGTTACTAGTGCCGCCATAGCCAGTGTTGAAATGACAACGCGCAACTTTTTCATAGAGCCAATCTCCTTTCAAAATGAAAAGGTTTACTCGAGAACGGCATCCGCTAGACGCAATTGTTCCTGTAATTTCGCCACGTGAATCGAACGCGGAATGGTCTTGCCATGAAACGCGATGGCCGCTGCTGTACCTGCTGCTTGCCCTGTCGCCATACAGCTCGGGGTAAGCCTGGTCGTAGCCAGCGCCTCATGTGTCGTAGAGATACAACGCCCCGCCGCAAGCAAGTTGTCGACGGACTGAGGGATCAGGCATCGATACGGAATGTCATAAGCGCCCTCCCCCTCAATATCTGCTGCCACTACGCCTTTGCCAGAAGGATCGTGAGTGTCAACCGATAGCCGCTTCGTGCGACGACATCCGGAAAACGTCTGCCTGCAACCACGTCTTCGATCGTCAAGCTGTACTCTCCGACGATTCTGCGTGTCTCACGGATTCCAATTTGCGTTCCGACAGAAGTAGCCGACGTATTTGTCTGAATTTCTTTTAAAATGGACAGGATTTCTGGATCGTAGAGCGGCATGAGTGATAAACGCTTTATCTCCCGAATATTACGCTCCAGGTTGCGATTGATCTGGCCCACAATCTGCTCCGTGTATTCAGCCGTTCTCAATTCCGTTGAAGCCGAAAACTTGCTGTACGTGATGATTCCTTGCAAGCTTAACGGGATTGCGATCAAGCAGAGAAAAAGCGTGAGAATCTTCGCCCGTAGCGTTCCTTGCAAAAAAAGCGTCGAGATTTTCCTGTTCATGATGGCCCCTTTCTACTTGTTTGAATAATCAGTATTTTTTCACCAAAAAATCCGTCAGGTCAAAATCCTGACGGGTACCTGCTTCCTCCATAAATAACCTCCTCGCATCGGAAGCTATTCATACTATTTAAACAGAAAAACGGACGCCTGTTAACCGTCCGCTTGTAGCTTGTTCGACTATTCCAATGTATAAAGTAAAGAACGGTATCATGCAGGCTGCCATCAGCCGATCGGGCAAGCCCCGGAATACGTCCTGCTTCTTGATAGCCCATCGACTGATACAACTGGCTGGATGGATCGCCCGCTCTTGTATCCAAAACGAGGAGCCTCCGAATTGTTTTTAAGGTCGATATCCGTACATACTGAAAACAAACAGCAAGCATAGATAGATGATCGCTGCGGGTACAATGGTAAGAGAAATGAAAAACCGTTTCTTCACACCGTTGGCATTTCGAAACAGCCAAAAGTAGATGAACAGCAGGATGAGGAGAAATGGGACAAAATAAAAGCCAAGCATGAGTCCCACCCAATCCGAGTTGGTTTCCCAGAACTGCTCCGGCACGGGCACCTTATGATATTCACTATATATCTGTTCTTTACGTGATATAAATAGGTAAGATAGCACGAGGTAGTAACCGAATATAACAAATTTCAGCCAAGGCTTGATCTGTTTCGCTGCGAGTGTTATGGAAAAAATGATTCCTAGGATAAACCATAATGCCATGTATTCCATCTGGATCCCTCCTACGAAGGATTATAGGGATCGGATCTGCTGGAGATAAGTACCAACTTTTTTTGGTACCTCACCCTCACGTGATTGCAAGAGTCGACAAAATTTGGAATACTTCCTATAATAGACTTGTCAAACAACATGGTATGCGAGTATCTTTGCATATAGAAAGCTCACTACCTGTAGGAGATGGTCACGATAACGTACGCTCTTTCGTTTTTACTGTCGTTTTGTATCGTTATGGTGCTGATTCCGCCTCTGGCTAAATTGGCATTTCGCCTTGATTTTGTGGACAAGCCTCGTAAAGACGTGGAAAGAAAAATTCACCGGGAGCCTATCCCATTGACAGCCAGCTACGCTATTTTTGTTGGCTTTGCTGCATCGTTTTTGCTCTTCTCGAAAGAATCAACCGGGCAAACGATCGCTGTTCTGTCAGGCTCACTACTGCTGCTGATTATCGGTACCATTGATGACTGGTACAAGACGCAAGGCAAGGATTTTTCCGCCCTGCCCAAGCTGATCGTCCAAGTATCGGCCGCCGTCATTGTCTATCTGTCGGGTATTACTTTTTCCGGCTTTTACAATCCATTGAGTGGCGAATACATATTGCTCCCGCAATGGTTGCAGTTCATCCTGACCATCCTGTGGATTTTCGGGGTAACGACGGTCATCAATTTTTCGGATGGCATGGATGGCTTGGCTGGAGGGCTTTCTGCGATCTCCGCAGGCACGCTCTTCGTAGTCGCTTTGGTCAAAGGACAAAGCACATCTGCGATTATGGCGATCAGTCTGATCGGTGTTGCCTTGGCTTATCTGCGGTATAACAAACCGCCGGCCAAAATTTTCATGGGAGATGCAGGCGCGACCTTCCTCGGCTTTATCTTGGCAGTTATTGCGTTGGATGGTGCCTTTAAACAGGCTACCGTTCTCTCCTTGTTCATTCCGATTTTGGCACTCGGTGTGCCGATTTTTGATAATCTGTTTGTGGTGACCAAACGCTTCCTGCAAGGAAAGCCGATCTACCAAGCAGATGCCAGCCAGGTTCATTATCGCCTGCTGCGTTCTGGACTCAATCCGAAGCAGGTCGTCACCTTCCTGTGCTTGATCAGTGTTTGCTTTAGTCTGACGTCCATTATCCTGCTCCTGCTCGGAGTATAGTGATTATCGGTCACAACGAAAAATGCCGCTTGGGTCTAATCCCGGCGGCATTTTTTTATGAGCAATCATGCGAAGTCTCTCTTCGCTGTCGTGGTCGTCTGAAACGTTTGAAAGCCTGTCCGTTCGTACAACGCAATCGCTGTTTCGTTATGGGTGCCTGTGACGAGATACGGCTGCAAGCCCTTCTCCAGCGTCCGGTTCACAAAAAAGCGGACAAGCTCTTTGCCGTAGCCTTTGCCTTGATGCACGGGATCTACGAATACATCGTAAACTTCGCCATGTCCTGTGATGATCAAAGACCCTATGAATGCTCCCTCATGCTCGAATAAGTAAATATCTTCTCTCATATCGTTCAGGAGCCAGTTTTTCCACGCGTTCATCGCTTTCTCAGGATAATCTGCCAAACGGTATGGCTGAAGATCGATGCCTTTGCGCACCTCATAGTAAGCATCACTCTGCGATTGGATGTACATATCCATATCAGACTCCGAGAATTTTCGTACGTCAAGTGTCGGTGCAGGCCCGATCTCTCCTGTGTATTTCATGAGATGATGTCCCCAGATAGGAGCAAAGCCTCTCTTAGAAAAAAAATCGGCACCCTGCCCGTGATCTACCCGATAGGTAGCCATGACTGCCGTCGGCTTCTTCTCGTGCTGCTGCAGTTCTAGCCAAAGCTGATCGAACAGCCGTGAGCCGATTCCTCGCTTTCGATGGTTAGGTCGTGTATAGACGTATATTTCTGCTGTCCCGTCTTCGCCGGAGGAGTTCAAATCATATGTGCCGCAGCCGAGGATTTGATCGTTTTCCTCCCAAATGTAAACCGTAGCTTTTTCCACGATATCACCAATCTCTTCGGTCCTCCAAAGCATGCCCTCGCCAATCATCGTCACGATTGTCTCTTTGTCATTTGATTGTGCTTGTCGTATCATCTACGCACTCCTCCGTTCTCTCCCGCTAGCTCTGTTGGACGGTTGCTGCTTCTGCGGCTTTTTCCAACTTCTTGCGATGTTGCAGGCAAGCCTCGCACCTTCTGCTTTTTCGCCCGAAAGCCGTGTAATATTTGCTTTTTTTGCAAGACCGGCACGTAATGTACAACGAGCTCGACAAATTGTAGTTCTCCACCGGCGTGTTTTCTTTCAGATGAACCGTCTTGTTGTATTTGATGAGCAAATGAGCCGTGTGGATGGCATCGACCAAGGCAGAGTGCAGCCTGCCCTCCTGGATGATCCCTGCCGTGTCGATCGCTTCTTTCAGGCTCATCTGTTTGCGATCAGCCAACAGCAAGCTAATTGGCGGCTGGATGTCGTTGTAATTGCGCATCCAGTTGAAGTCCAAACCAAATCGCGCACAATGCTCGATCATCAGCCGCTTGTCGTCTTGCCCCCAAGTGCACAGGTAGTATTCAGAATCGTTGCCAATCCACTTCATAAATTCGGCAAATGCCCGGCGAAACGGGATAAAGGTTGGCATGTTCTCTTTATCGAGACCGATGAACTTGCGTGTTCTCTCTGAGATTCGGCGCTCAATGGCTGGAAAGGTATAGCGCTGAAATGTGTCGACTTCCACGCCATTTTTTCCGGGTACGACTTTTGCCGCTCCGATCTCAATAATTTCCGGAATCTTGTCTTTCTGATAAGTCAGTGTCGTTTCAAGGTCAAAAACAATGATCTGCAAGCGTAATCACATCCTGTATGTATTGTCTCTATTATGGCTCGGATCGGGCACAGAAAGCAAAATAAAGACAAAAGCGGCTGCCTGATTGAAACGAAAAAGGATAAGAACCCATCGGATTCCTACCCTTGTTTAGCCCTTTAACCTGGTGATTTTGTGGATTCCCTCGTCAACTGACGTAATCCGTAGCTCATTCTCGCTATTTGCCCGTCTTCATCCCGGAAAAATTCCATCCAGGGGATGGAATCTCTTTTTTGGAAAACGAAGCTGTCTTTTTGTACCGGGATCAGTGAGTACGAGAGACCATCCACCTCCACGTATAGTTTGCCTTCGCATTTGGCTATCGATGCGCTTACCCATTCCTGCGAAGAGTAGCGACCCTCGTACAGTGACAACTGCTCATCTGTAACCACGTATGGATCATAGTTATACAACGGAGCTTCAGCCGGTCTTGCAAAATAACTGTTCAAAAAGCCGAGGACCAACTCCCGGACGCTCACGCCATCGAGATTGACCAGAATCACGCCCGTAATCCCTTGAGCCGGAACCGAAAAAATGTGCGAGCTGATTCCCTTCAACGATCCGCCATGCTCTACCAGCAAGCCATCCGGAAAGGCAGGCGAGACCATCAGACCATAGCCGTAGGAGCGGTGTCCGTCTACACGAGCAAAGGGAGTGAGCATCTGCCGGACGCTATCGGCAGACAAAATAGGTGTCGGGTTTCCCACTGCCCCCAAACGAAAGATTTCCAAATAAGCGAGTAGATCATTCACAGTTGATTTGAGGAACCCCGCTGCTCGCATCGCCGGGGCATCGTGCCAGATAGGTGCTGCAATGATTTGGTTTTCGTCATCGATTTTTTTGTTGGTATACAAGATCGTGACGTCATCCTGGTCAGCCAACTCATCCACGGAGAAAACGGTTCTGTTCATACCCAGTGGCTGCAAAATATGCGTCGCAACGTAGTTTTCATACGTCTGGTTGCTGACCATGTTCAATGATCGCCCCCAAAAGCCCGTACACATCGTTGTTGTAGCTAAAGGCACCCCCTGGCTCTGAGAGTGGCTTCCCTTCGAATCCTGCAATGGCTTCCATGACTTCTTCATACGTATCTAGGTAAGGCACGGTCTTGAGTTCTTCCTCTGCCTTGGTACCAATGACAGCAGGATCATTTTCCATACTCCGCCTCATTGCGCCGTCTAAGTAAGGCATAGGCATTATTCCGGGCGTATGTGTCATGAAGTGATGGATCGACATGCGTGCTGTCAGCTCGTGATCACCCGCCCGAAACTCAGGTAAATATTTCACGACCGGATCATGGACAGACAGCTTGCCTGCCTCCTGTAGCTGCATGATCGCAACGCAGGTAAACGATTTGGTGATGGATGCGATGCCAAAAACGGTGTCGCGGGAAAGCGGCAGTTGCTGTTCCCTGTCACGAAACCCGAACATCCCCTCGTACAAAAGCTCACCGTTACGCGCAACAGCAATAGCTGCGCCCGGAGCCTTCGCCTCGTCTAGCAGCTGCTGTGCATACGCCTGGAACTGTTCCTTCCATGCCGTCATTCTCATCAACTCCCCATCGCTTGCTCATAAATTGCTTTTGCAACACGGGCGATGGTTAGCTCTGCGGCTTCTTTGTCAGTTACACCGCGTGACAATGCCGTGATCGCAATCATTCCTTTTCCTTCAGGCAAATAAATGATTCCAGCATCATTGACGACCGTATTGACGGTCCCTGTCTTATGCGCGACCTTTGTTCCTTCTGGCAACAAGTACGGCAGACGGCTGTTGTAATGCTGACGTCGCATGATGTCTTGCATCAGCTCGCAGGAGGCCTCCGTGAGAATTTCTTTTCGCGCAATCATGATAAGAAGGCGATTCAGCTCGGCTGGTGTCGCTACGTTATTATCACGGGTAGGCATCGATACATCGCGGATCAATTCGTAATTGCCTGACTCTTCCCGTCGCATGAACTCATCGAACCCTGCCTGCGAAGGTGCAGGCTCGTTCATACCCACACAATGGTTGAGGAGCTCCCAGCAATTATGCGGCAAATGAATCTGCGAGAGACCCAGCTCATGCATGTGCTCATTCACCTTGTCGATGCCGCCGATCAGCTCAATGATTTGGTCTGTCGCATAGTTATCGCTGACAATCGTCATCAGTGTCGCCAAGTCTTTCACCGTCAAGGCTGCTCCGGCATCCAGCTCTTGCAAAATGCCTGACCCCGGCACGCGATCCTCCCATTTTAATGTCACACGTTGGTCGAGGCGGATTCGTCCTGCTTCCACCTCGCGCATCAAGGTGACCATGATCGGAATTTTGAATGTACTCGCCAGTTGAAACAACTCTTCATCCAAATGCCCTGCTGTCTCTCCTGTTTCCAAATGCACAGCTGCGATTCCAAAAATACCGGGCGCTTCCTTCAGCTCGTTTTCTACTGCTTGCTGCCATGTCATGAAAATTCCTCCCCCATCGCTCCCGAAACGGCCCACACATGGATTTTCGTATCGGCCATTTCTTTTCAGCGCTATTGTTCTTTGTATCCCCATTTGAAGTCGATGTAGCCCAAAGGATCGACTGTGATGCCTTTTACTTTTTCATTTTGTACCCAGGAATTGACGCTGGAGTACACACCTGTGACCGGCATTTCTTCCATCAAGATGCTCTCCGCTTCGACCAGATACTGATTGCGCTTGGCCTCATCTGGCTCGGCGTACGCCTTTTTCACCAGCTCAACGTATTTCTCGTTAAACCAAAAGGTGGAGTTATTGGAGCTGTACTTCTCCATCATCAGCTCCAGGAAGTTGACGGAATCATTGTAATCACCCGTCCAGCCTGTTCGGGAAATCATGTACTTCCCCTGCTCCTGATCGTCAAACATGACCTTCAATTCTTTGTTGATCAGCTTGACGTCCACACCGAGAGCTTGCTTCCATTGAGCCTGCAACGCTTCGGCAATCTTCTTGTTGAGGTCGGAGGTATTGTAGAGATAGGTGATTTCGGGAAGCTTGGTGATGCCCATCTCCTTCATTCCTTCTGCCAATAACTGTTTCGCCGTCTCCACGTCGTTATCCTTGAAATATCCCTCCGGCTTCAGAGAGGCGGATAACGGGACGAAGCCCATCAAGGGAGTCTGCCCGGCTTGACCGATGTTTTCTGCGATGTCACTGCGGTTGATCGCGTAGGCAAACGCTTTGCGGATTTTGCTATTCGTGAATGGCGGCTTCTGTGTCTGGAATAAGAGATAGTAGTTGGTCGCACGTTGCATAGTTTGCAGCTTGCCTTCGTCGCGCAACGGTCCAATGGCATCCGCGGGCAGACCGCTAATCGGGCCGCCAGCCCAATCCAGCTCGCCACTATTGAACAGCTCCAGCTCGGTATTGGTATCTTCAATCATGGAAAACTCGATTTCGTTAAACTTCACGACGTCTTTGTCCCAATAGTGCTCGTTTTTAGCCAGCTCAATCTTGTTTTTATGCTCCCAATTCACCAGCTTAAACGGCCCATTGGTCACGATGGACTCAGGCTTTTTCGCCCAATCGGGATTGGCTTCTACCACCTTTTGGTTGACCGGATAGTAGAAGGTCGCAAGTGTCAGGAAGTAAGGAGTAGGGTTTTCCAAGGTGACTTGCAGTGTCTTGTCATTGACGACCTTGATGCCGACATCCTCCGCTTTCGCCTTCCCTTCATAAAAGGCACGGGCATTTTTGATCGGATAATACTTGTAGGCGGAGCCACTGGCTGTCTTCGGATTGAGCACGCGCATCCAACCAAAGGCGAAGTCTTGAGCCGTAACCGAGTCGCCATTGCTCCACTTGCTGTCGCGCAGTGTAAAGGTGTACACCTTTTTGTCCTTAGATACTTGAATGTCGGATGCAACAGAATTGACTGGCTTGCCATCCTTGTCCAATCGAACGAGCCCGTCGTACAGCGAACGGATGAAGGCACCGGAAATCACATCGTTGGACATGCCTGAATCAAGTGTTTCAGGCTCTGCGGCATTCATATGCAAGGTCTGCTCTGCCGCAGACTGCACAGTTGCCTGCTGTACTGGCGCTGGTTGCTGCTGGGTGTCTGGCGCGGTTTGAGTCGGCGTATTGCCGCTGCTACAGCCTGCAAATAGTCCCGTAAGCAATACGAAGAGACTTGTCATGACAACTGGTCTTTTCATGCTGTACCCCCCTGTTTGAGTCGGATAACCGGATATTAAATAAATATTCTGCAAATTTTATGCCATTCGTGTTTTCGGTTGTTCTTTTGTTGATTTTATTCCCTGCTGAATACTTTTACCCGAGTCATTCTGACAAGTTTCTACTAGTAGTCTCTGTCACGCAAAAAAGAAGTATTCATCCTTGAATACTTCTATTCATCCGCGCATATTGGGCTGTCCTCTCTAGCTTATCGCTGGTTCGTACATGGCTACCGCATCACATGACCGTCGGCAAAAAACGATCGGGACGTGCTTTTGCTTCGCCAGCTTCTTGATATTTTTGCTCAAGCTGTGACTGACGAAGTTAATAAAGACAAGAACGAGCTCTGTATCAGAAGGAATCGTCGCCTTCACATCGGATTTTTTGCGACCCGATACGTGATAGACATTCTGGAACCCTTTGTTCTGCAACAAGCTCTCGATTTCTGCTACCCGATCTCCTCCTACCACAAGAACGCCTGCCATAGTCCTTCCTCCTCTCTTTTTTCCACGCCTACCCATCTATTTTCCGGTCCCCGCTTGCGGAATCTTTGCCCCAGGCTTTTCCGCCGTAAGTCTGTATTTTTCCGTTCGCTCAATCTGAACGACCTGTGAATCGTGAACCACAATATGTATGGACCCGTATTCCAGACCGTCCAGTGCGCGTGCAATTTTCTCTAATAAGAGATCGTCCAGGGGAAGTTCATTTTTGGCCATGGGGATCACCCTCCTGTTTCGTAATAATCAATGTATATTATTCCTACCTAATTACTTTGTTTTATAGCCTGATAATACCTCTTGATCCCGATTGCTGTCAATGTCGAACAGTTCGGACATCAAGAGGCTTTTCTCACCTCATTTTCCTTTGATTGACGAAAAGCTCCCTGCGCAACTAGACAGCTTGGTTGTCTTTGTCCTCGCGGGAGCTTTCGGTCGACCGATCAGCCAATTTAACAAAAACCGATACATTTACTATGATATAAAAATATTACCATATATTTCTGCAATCGGTCAATGCCCGTGCAGTTCTTCGTTTCCCTATGATTCCCGTTACACCAAGTGACAGGCAACAAATCTGTCTGTGCTAACCTCCCGAAAAGCAGGCACTTCCTGTCGGCAAATGTCTTTCACATACGGGCAGCGCGTGTGGAATTTGCACCCTGTCGGAGGATTCGCCGGACTTGGCATGTCTCCCTGCAGGACGATGCGTTCACGCTTTTTCTTTGGGATCGGGAGAGGGACAGAGGAGAGCAATGCTTTGGTGTACGGATGAAGCGGCTCCAAAAACAATTCATCCCGAGGTGCCAGCTCCAGCAGTGACCCCAAATACATAACCCCGATCCTCGTGCACAGATGCTCCACAACGCTCAAATCATGAGAAATAAATAAGTACGTCAGCTTCCTTTGCTCCTGCAACTCTGCAAACAAATTGATGATTTGGGCTTGGATCGACACATCCAGTGCAGATACTGGCTCATCCGCGACGATAAAATCAGGGTTCATCATAATGGCCCGCGCGATACCGATCCGTTGACGCTGACCACCCGAGAACTCATGCGGATACCGATCGACATGATACGTCGCCAATCCACATAAAGCCATGACCTCTAAGACTCTTTCTCTGACCTCCGCTTGTGGGAGCAGCCCGTGATCAAGCAGCGCTTCCCCCAGTGCTTCTCCGATTCGGACGCGCGGATTCAGGGAGCTGTACGGGTCTTGAAAAATATATTGCATCCGGGGGCGCAAAGCTCGGAGCTCTTGACGATTCAAGGCGTGCACATCGATACCCTGGAAGCGGACTTCTCCCTCTGTCTTTTCCAAAAGGCGCAGGATGGTGCGACCTGTCGTGCTTTTCCCGCTGCCGGATTCACCGACCAGCCCGAACGTCTCCCCTTTTTGGATGGAAAAGCTGACGTCATCCACCGCTTTTACATGGCCGATCGTCCTGCCTAAAAGCCCTCCGGTAATCGGGTAATATTTTTTCAATCGGTGCACTTCCAGCAAGTTATTTTCCACGGGTGATCTCCTCCTCATACAGCCAGCACGCGACCTTTCTGCCGTCTCCCCCGTCACGCAAAGGCGGCTGCTTCACCCGGCAAATGTCCAAGCACTGATCGCATCGGTCAAGAAAATAGCAGGATTCGCCGAGGGTCGTCGGATTCGGCACTTGACCAGGGATGGAATACAGCTTGGCTTTGCGTTGATTCAACACAGGCTTGGAGCGAAGCAAGCCTTGTGTATATGGATGCTTCGGCTCCTCGAACAGCTCGACGACAGGAGATACCTCTACTACTTTCCCTGCGTACATCACGACCACATGATCAGCCATTTCCGCAACGACCCCCAGATCGTGCGTGATAAAAAGAATCGCAGTTTGGGATTCCTCCTTGATTTTGAGCAGCAGATCGAGAATTTGCGCCTGAATGGTCACATCCAAAGCAGTCGTCGGCTCATCGGCGATCAACAGGCGGGGATTGCAGGATATTGCGATAGCAATCATAATGCGTTGCAGCATGCCCCCGCTCAATTCATGGGGGTACGATTTGGCGATTTCTTTTGCCCGTGGGATTCCAACTAGCTCGATTAGCTCAACAGCTCGCGCTTGAGCTGCTTTTTTGCTTACGCCCTGATGCTCCATGATCGGCTCCATGATTTGCTCACCGATGGTCAGTACGGGATTGAGGGACGACATCGGCTCCTGAAAAATCATGGCTAACTCGTTGCCACGGAGTTTTCGCATTTCTTCTTTGCTGACTTTTCGCAGATCACGGCCTGCAAACCATATCTCACCCGAAACGATACTGCCTACCGCCTCTGGGATCAGTCCCATCAATGACATGGCTGCCGCGCTTTTGCCGCAGCCTGACTCGCCTACGATGCATACGGTCTCTCCTTCATGGACGCGCAGATCGAGGGCATCGACTGCTTTGACCACGCCTTGCTCGGACTTGAAGTAGGTGCTTAGATTTTGGATTTCGACTAGAGCATTCATGCTTGGCTCACCTGCCTTTTTTATAAAAGTAGCTGTAGTGGAGGGGGAGAAGTGATTTCCAGTCTACGCTTCGGCCTACGCCCCGCAAGGGGGTATCACTGTCCGCTTCGAAAAAAATGTCGGGAGCGCTTCAAACGTTGAAGTTTCGGGGAAGTAGTCCATAAGTGAAGCTGAAATTCCCCGCCATTTTTTCCGAAGCTAGGCTGGGCTCCAGAGGCGCTTGGACTGGAAATCACTTCTCCCTACGCTACTCCAGTTCTCTTGAGAGTAGATTCAAGATGGTGACAACACTTCAATAACCCTTATCAACGCTTCTGCTTCGGGTCCAAAGCATCTCGCAATCCATCCCCTAGCAGATTTATCGAGATGACAGTAGCAAAAATAGCAATACCCGGAGGAACCCACAACCACGGTCTTTTCTGAAAATCGATTAAAGTATTCGCTGCATCCATCATGTTGCCCCAAGTCGGCGTTGGCGGGACGACTCCGAGGCCGAAGTACGATAATACGGATTCGCTCAGGATCGCACCGCCGACGTTCAAGGTAGCAACAACAATCAAGAGCGGTGTCAGATTGGGCAGCAAATGGAAGAATAGCTTGCGTCTGTCGCGCAGACCGAGTACTTCTGCTGCTTGCATGAATTCACTTTCGCGCAAGGTGAGCATTTGGCTGCGGACCATTCGCGCCAAGCCGGGCCAGCCGATCAGGCTCAGCATGACCATGACGATGTAAATGCGGTAGTCGGTCGGGATTTTCCACTCGGAGAGGACTGCGCCCATAATAAACAAGAGCGGCAGACCAGGAATGGTCATCAGCACGTCTGCTACACGCATGATCACTTGATCGACCCACCCGCGGTAAAAGCCTGCCAGTGCACCGAGAAGGGCGCCAATGGAAACGGAGAGCACCATGGAGGCGATGCCGACTGTCAATGAGATTCGGCCAGCCTGCATCAACCGCGTCAAAATGTCTCTGCCCAAGCTGTCCGTTCCGAGCCAATGGGAGAAGCTTGGCGGTTTGTTGATCATGGCCGTATTAATCTTGCCGGATGCGTACGGAGAAAAAAACGGACCGATGAAGCATACCGCTGCCATGACGAGTAAAAACACAAGTCCAACCATGGCCAGACGCTTCTTTTTCAGTCGCAAAAACGCCTCGTGCCACAAGGACGAACGCAATGCTACCTGCTCCGGTCTCGTCACCTCCGCTATTTCACTTACCGTTGATGCCATCGTTTTCCCTCCTATTTCAACCGAACGCGCGGGTCAGCCACTCTGTACAGCAAATCAGCAGATAAGTTTCCGATGACGGTGAGAATCGCCAGGAACATCGTAAAGCCCATCAAGAGCGGGTAGTCCCGTACAGAAAACGCCTGCATGTACAACTGTCCGACACCGGGCCAGTTAAAGATTTTTTCCGTAATGATCGCCCCGCCGAACAATGCTGGCAGCTCAAAGCCTAGCAGTGTAATGGCAGGCAGGAGCGCATTGCGCAGCGCGTGCTTGTGCAGGACGACTTTTTCCTTCAGCCCTTTTGCCCGGGCCGTGCGCACGAAGTCTTGTTGAATGACCTCCAGCATGTTCGTTCGGAAATAGCGAGTCAGCGTCCCTACGCTCAGCAAAGTCAGCACCGTCACAGGTAAAAACATATGCTGAACCACGTCCCACGCATAAGCAAGCCCTGTCTCCTTGCTGCCGATCGTCATCATGCCCCCTGCGGGAAACAGCTTGGCATCGACGGCAAACATTTTAATAAACAGCAGCCCGACGAAGAAGACAGGCAGCGACATCGCGGCAAAAACACCGATCGTCACGAGCGCATCGAACCAGGAATGCTGCCTTGCAGCAGACAGAACTCCGATTGAGATCGCGATCAGCCACGTAAAAAAGGTGGAGGTAATCGCCAGCAAAAATGAATTCCAGATGTAATCGTTCAATAGCGACATCACCGGCTGCTGGTATTGCAGAGAATAACCAAAATCGCCTTGGAGGGCGTTTTTCATCCAGATGAAATAACGTTCGACGACAGGCTTATCCAGCCCGTACATCGCTTTTAGCTCCAGCTTTCGTTCGGCTGTCAGCTTGGGACTCGTATCGACAAAATCACCGGGCGTTAGGGCATACAAGAAAAAAATTAAAATGGATGCGCCGAAGAGCGTCAACGCCATGTAAAAGACCCTTTTCAGGAAGTAGGACGTCATCGTTGGCCTCCTTTCATGCTTGGGGAAAAAAGAAAGCCCAGCCCCAGGGCCGGGCACAACATTCGTGAGTCAGTTACTCGAACTTGCTACTCAATTTTGATGCCAGGCAGGCTGGTCGAAATGCCCGTGAACGGATTCGGTTCCAAGCCCTTGATCTTGCCGTTGTGCGCAGACAAAATTTTGCGGTAGCCGAGGAAGATGTACGGTGGGTCATCGCTCAGCTCTTTGTACAGGTCTTTGTAGATCGCTTTGCGCTTCTCGATGTCCAGCGTAGATAGACCTGCTTCCAGCAATTCGTCTACTTTGGCATTGGAGTAGCCATTTGTTCCGGTAAATCCGCTCTTGCCCTTTTTCGTCGAGAAGGCCTCTACACCGTCGTCCGGATCGATCAGCATCGTGGTCGAGAACGAAGCGAGGTCGTGATCTCCTTTTTCCGTCCGTGCCAAAACGGCGTTGTAGTCCATCATTTCTGCTTCAAACTGGATGCCCAGCTCTTTGTAGTTTTCTTTGGCAATGGGGATCAGAACCTCTCCAAGCTTTCCTTTCGTTGTGTAGTAATGCACGATCAGCTTTTGTCCGTCTTTTTCGCGGATACCATCGGCCCCCGGCTTCCAGCCCGCTTCATCCAGGAGTTGCTTCGCCTTTTCTGGATTGTAGGCGTACGGATTGACATCCTCCGTATAGGCCCACGAAACAGGGCTGATCGGTACATTGGCGACTTGCGCGTATCCTTGATAAGTCAGGTCCAGAATCTTTTGGCGATCCAGTCCGTAGATGAAGGCTTGACGGACGCGCTTGTCTTTGAAAAATGGCTTAGAATGATTGAACTTGATGTACGAATAAGCACTGGATGTGTACAGATTGATATTCACGTATCCCAGCTGTTGCAACTGCTCAATGTTATCCGAGTTGACGGTAAAGGAGTTGTAGTCCATTTCTCCTGTCTGGATAAACTGCAGAGCGTCACCCTCGGTCGTCTTGTAGATAAAGTGCTCGACTTGCGGCTTGCCCGCGTAATAATGCTCGTTTGCGAGATAGCGGACTTCTTGACCAGGAATGTACGCCTCGAATTTGTAAGGTCCAGCTCCCAATGGCTTGCCGTGCAAGGTGCGGAGATACTCCAGATCGCCTGGTTTGTACTCCTTGCCGTAGTACGCCTTGGAGAGCACCTGCCCGCCTAACAGGACGAGAGACTTGGCGTTCACTTTCTCCGTCGTGATCTGGATCGTCTGTGGATCAATCACCTTGATCCCTTCGATCGTGTTCGCTTTGCCTTCCTTGTATTCACGACCACCCTTGATACTTGCAACGAAAATGTCTGTTTCGCCGTCGTACGTTTTGTCGTGCAGAACCGTCAGTGTAAAGGCTACATCCTCTGCCGTCAGCGGTGAACCATCACTGAATTTCAGATTCGGTCTCAGGTGGAACGTATACGTGAGCTGGTCAGGAGATACATCCCATTTTTCCGCGAGTTTAGGTACTGGCTTTCCTGTCGCATCGACATCCACCAGTGATTCAAAAATCGCTGCGGAAACGTTGCCATCGTAGCCGTTGTGGTAAAAAAACGGGTTAAACACGCCGCCTGGCTCCGTCAATCCCGCAATGAATGTGTCTGTCCTTTTGGCTGCTGCTTCCGGCAGCTTGGATAAATCCGTTGCCAAATTGATGCCGTCTTTTATGTCTTGCACCTTGCTGGCAGCAGGCGCTGATGCTTCTGTCGACGGAGTCGCCGTTTGTGTCGAGGTAGCCGGCGCACTGCCTTCGGAGCTGCACCCTGTGACCAGTAGCGTCCCTAGCAGCAAAGTTGAAATGATCTGCGAAAGCCTTTTTTTCATGATGATCCTCCTTCATATCCACTCACTCAGTGAAACCGCTCCTCCGGTGGTCCGGTCGGATCAAAAGATGATACCTTATAATTCTTACCCGTTTACTATGAATTAGATTATAGGTATCTACACCTGATCAAGTCAACATTTTTTTCCAAACAAAAAAAGCCCCGATTATTCGAGGCTCTCATAAGTGGCATGTCTTTTATACGGAATGCCTAGTTTTTCACACGCCTGCATCACAAATAGAGCATGTCGCTCGCGCATGGTTTTCTCTACTCTTTTTTCCAATCCCCAATCAGATAGATTCGAAGCTGGCCGCAGTGCAGCACACAAATCCCAATACGGAAGCTGACTGTAATCGATTGTCTTGCTGGCAGATTGATAGTGAAGGGTAAAATCATTCATAGCCTCCACTCCAAATGCCCACAAAATCTCCAGTCTGGCATTGCCGAGATCAGACAAGGGGTCGCCGATCGCAGCGTCCTCCCAATCGATGACAGCAGCCAGTTTTTCTTCCTTCCACATCGTATTTCCCGGCCAGAAATCGCCATGCAAAAGGGATGCTGCATTCGCTTGGGGCAGCGGCCAAACGGACTCCAACACTTCGCGAATGAGTCCCTCATCCAATGATTTGTCCAGGATCGCAGGTCTTTTGTGGAGCTTTTCCGTTATCGCTTCTTCTTGTTTCGGCAAATAAGTGTCCGCTAGCCTAGAAGCGTCTACTGAATGAATGCGAGTCAGCACCATAGCTGCTTGTTGCAGAAAGCTGGACAAGTCGGCTGGCGCGGTAACTGTCTGTCCATCTATGAATTCGATGACAAGGCACGGTGTGGGAAACATATCGCTGGATGCTTCGAGGTGATAAGGCGTTGGAGTCGGCAAGCCAGCTGCCTTCAGTATTTGCAAAAGTTTGAATTCATCTGATGCGATCTGCGGATTTCGTTTGAGGTCAGCCTGGCCATGCTCGCGGACGACTACTTTTTTCTTCGTGCCGTCAGGGGTCTCCATTTCAAGCGCGGTGACCTGTGCAGAAATCCCGCCTTTTAGCTCCCATGCACGAAGGAGCTTGGCTGACGGGTTCATATTATGTACCAGGCGTGTCCATTTCTCATCCATTGTTTTACCCCCTTTATGCTCCACTGTCTGATTGTTTGTACAGTCCTACTTTCATCATTTCCATATACGATTCTAATTCCGCAAAAAAGGATTGGACATGTGCAAAGCCTTTGTCGCTGGCGTCGTAGTTTTCGCGGACGTACTTTTGCGTCAATGCCTCTACAGCCGACAGCAAAAAATGCAGCGCCTTCTGTGGATCGAACTGCGCTTTGATCAATGACGTATCGACTTGATCCAAAAACAAGGGAAGATATCGCGCATTGAACTGGGCCTCTCTGTCTTCGATCTCAGCCCGGCATTCCTCAGGATAATCAAAAAAGGTCGCTACTGCCATTTGATAAATAGCTGGTTCCTCGGCGAAGAGTGCCATTTTCGCATGATTGACGTGAAGAAATCGCGCAAAAAAGTCCTCCGGCGCCGCTTCCATTCGCGTCTGTATATAGGCAAAAAAACGTTCGATACAAGCATCGACAATCGCGAGAAACAATCCCTTTTTATTCCCGAAAAAGTGGAACAGCATCCCCTTTGATACGCCTGCGTTCTGGACGATTTGATTGGTGGAGCCTCGTTCGTAGCCTTTCGCGGAAAATTCAACAAGGGCCGCTTCCAACAGCTTTCGCTTGTTCGGCTCCAGCGTTTCGTCTTGCCAGATTGCTTTTATGTCCGTCACCTTCTCCCCGTTCTTCTTTTCCCTATCATAACGCATATTGACCAGGTGGTCAAAGCGGAGTTATACTTTCCTCGAAGACTTCATCATCCCTATTCCACCACAAGGAAGTGATGCCTGATGACACGGACTTTGCCCGTATTCGCCCGTATCATCCTTGGATTGATTTTGCTTGGAGCAGGTGTGAATGGCTACATCGTCTTGTTTGGATTCGAGCCTATCTTCCCAACGAGTCCTGCCGCCATGAAGCTTTTGCAAGGGTACCTGCTCGTCTTGGTCAAAACCGTCGAAATCATCTGTGGATTGCTATTCCTGACCAACCGCTTCGTCCCACTGGCCCTAACCGCCACTGCTCCTCTTGCTGTCAACATCTTGACGTTCCACCTGTTTGTCGATCCCGATATGCTTACTATGGGACTGATTGTCGCGATATTGGAAGTGTATTTGCTGTGGAGTTATCGTCGTAGTTTTCGTCAGTTGATGACGATGTAGAAAAAAAGTTGTATTCCATCGGTTGTGGTCGGGAGAAGCCCTGCCACATATTTTCCAGTCGCCTGTATCCTCACTACGTTCGGGCGGTCTCCTTCCAAACATGTGGCAGGGCTTCCGAACAGCTGTAGATTTTTTCGTGGGTTTAAAACGTTTTGCAAGTTAACGCAAGGAAAGCTTCTGAAAGGCCAATTCAATTAGAAAAAATCATCTTAGAACCACTTCTCAACGAATTAGCTTAAGCTACGTAGGAAGAAGCGAATTTCCAGTCCAAGCGCCTCTGGAGCCCACCCCAGCTTCGGAAAAAATGGCGGGGAATTTCAGCTTCACTTATGAATGACCTCCTCGAAACTTCTACGTTTGAAGCGCTCCCGCCATTTTTTCCGAAGCGGACAGTGTATACTCCTTGCGGGGCGTACGCCGAAGCGTAGACTGGAAATTCGCTTCTTCCCCCACTACAGTAACGTTTATAAACATAAAAAGGGCCGGTACCAGGAGGTGTACCGGCTTTTCAATATCATCTTTTCGGTAAATTAATCTGCCATGATAATCCGTAACGATCTTGAACCCATCCGAACTTTTCACTGAACGGATATTGCCCGAGCGGCATGAGTACTTGTCCATCCAAGGAAAGCTGTCCAAAAACCCGATCAGTCTCTTCCTCCGTATCGCAGTCCACAAACAACGAAATCGCCGGAGTAAAGGCATGATAGTCACCGTTCGTATTGTCGATACACATGAAGGTCTGGTCTTTTAAGGTGAAGGTGGCGTGCAGGACTTGTCCATTCTCGTGATGCATGATCTGCTTGATTTCGGAGCGATCAAAAATAGAAGTGTAAAACTTCATCGCTTCTTCCGCTTGTCCGTGGAACATGAAAAACGTAGTGATAGCTTGCACTGACAATCACTCCTTTTCGTGATGTTATACATCTCCATTCTGCCCGTTCCTCCAATATGCATAACTCTGCTTCACACTAGAAAGTCATTGCCGTTATAACATCCTTAACTGAATACTATCTCTCTTTCTCATTTATCGTGATTGATAACAACAGTATCACCAGGACTTATATCATAAACCGTTAAATCTTTAACATCAGAAAGCAAAGCAGAGAGTTCGCTTGGCCGACCAGTTAAAAAATCAAATACACCAAAATGTGTAGGGATGACATTTTTTATATTTAGCAAGCGGACTGCCTTAGCAGCCTCTCGGGGAGACATCGTATAAGCATCACCGATAGGCAATAGTGCCAGGTCTGGAACGTATAATTCAGCAATTAGAGCCATATCACCAAATACGTTTGTATCCCCAGCGTGATAGACAGTGTATCCATTTTCGAATTTGATTACGTACCCCATAGGCTCCCCACCATAGAGAATCTGATCACCATCAACGAAAGCCGAGGAATGGTCTGCATGTACAGCAGTAACCGCAATATCTTCAAATTGTCGAGTTCCACCTTTATTTATCGCAACAATATTTTGAACACCTTTTTTCTGGAGAATAAAAGCCAGTTCCCAACCTGCCAATACGCTGGCACCTGTTTTTTGCGCAAGCCAAACGGCATCTTCAGCATGATCTCGATGTGCATGTGTTAAAAAAATGTAATCTACTTTTTCTATGTTTTTAATCGTTTCGGGACAGGAGGGATTGTTTTTAATCCATGGATCAATAAGTATTTTTTTATTTCCAGATGTTTTTATATAAAATCCGCCAAAACCAAGCCATGTAAAAGAAATATTTCGGTTTAACATGTTGATACTCCCCCTTTTAAAAACTTCTATCTGTAAAAACTTCCTTAGCTGCGTTCAGTCCATTTAATGCGGCGGGGAAACCAGCATAAACGGCCATTTGCATCATTATTTCCATGATCTCTTCTTTTGTGCATCCAACATTTAAGGCACCGTTAATATGAACTTTCAGTTGAGGGATTGCGTACCCAAGAGCGGTTAAGGCTGCAACAGTCGCAATCTCACGAGATTTCAAGTCCAATCCTGGCCGGCTATAGATGTCTCCAAACGGGAATTCAACTAATAAACGTTCAAAGTCAGGGGCGATTCCTTTCAAAAACTCACGAGTATGAACACCAGATTCTCCGACAACCTGATTCATTACTTGTGAACCGACTTCATACCTTATTTCTGCCATCTTTAAAATCCTCCGCTTCTTTGTTATCTGTACCTTCAATGTAACTCTCATAAAATGAAATTTTTTGAGTTACGGCATTTATAAACAATTCAATATTTCGTTGTTGTTCGAGCAACTTATTCCGATGATCCATAAGAATCGAAAGTCGATTCCTAACTGGTTCTTTGGGCATCTCCCCGGCTTCCAAACGTTCAAGAATGCAGCCATCTTTTGTGAACTCCGAAATATCTTCAAGTGACATCCCTGTTTTTTTGAGAGTCGCCATGAAAATAAGAAAGTTTACATCAGAATCCCTAAATTCGCGTATTCCATTTTTGGATCTCTTTATTTTAGGAAATAACCCACTTCTTTCATAAAATCGAATGGTATGTGCAGAAAGCCCGGTTCTTTCCGCAGCTTCTTTAATATTCATTTCGAGGAGCTCCTTCTGTTGTCGACTTGGTCCAATCTTACACCTTTGAGTTGACTCTAAGTCAAGTTGCCCGTTTGCTTAACCCATTCATTCTAGAACTTTATTATCACTGAACATCACCTGATTATTGTTCGTTGACATTAGAGTAAGTAAATTTACATTAGACTTGGTAAAGAGTATAAAGTTTTTCTTTGCGATTAAAGTCATGTTAATAAGTCGAGTGAAATTCAGGTATGCATATCTGTTTTTCCTCGGCTTATTTTTATTTTCAAGCCATATATTTATTGAATAAAAAGGGTAGATTAAGTGAAGTTCAAATATTTTAACGATACTGGCAGAACCGAGGTGTAATTGTATGGCATTATAAACGAAAAAAGCAGACATAGGCCTGCATAACAAAATAAATCATCCAACATTTGCGATAATGAAAGCGCAAGATCTTGAAACGTAAGTTCCCCTATACTAAAAATGTGACGAAGAATGGGGGAACGAGCATGAGTAACAAGGTGGAAGGATTGTTAACTAACACAGATTTTCGCAGGCTCTGGATTGGGCAAACTGCATCACAGTTTGGGACTCAGGTTGCATTATTAGGAATGCCATTAGTGGCAGCTCTCTATTTAGGGGCCAGTCCCATGCAAATGGGGTTGCTTGGTTTTGCCGAGTATGCGCCATTTATCATTTTCGGTTTGCTGGCTGGTGTATGGATAGACAGATTTCCCCGGCGACCAATTCTTGTCGCCGCTAACTTTTTCAGGGGTGCATTACTGCTCATTGTGCCTCTGACAGCCTTAACTGGATTCCTGAATATGACAGTTCTATATTTGATAGCCTTCATAGTGGGTATCTGTACTGTCTTTTTTGATGTTGCCTATACATCCTTTTTGCCTTCCATTGTGAGCAAGGAGCAGCTTGTTGATGGGAATAGCAAACTAGAGACAAGTAAATCTACCGCACAAATTGCTGGGCCGGGTTTATCAGGTGGACTGGAACAGTTAATCACCGCTCCTTTTGCAATATTGTTCACGTCGGTATCCTTTTTTGTATCCGCTGTGTATATAGCCCGGATTCGCAAGTTGGAGACAGTCGTGACAGATGCGAAAAAACAAAAAAACATGTGGCTGGAAATTAAAGAAGGGCTGCATACGGTTTACACAAAACCGTTGTTGTGGGGAGTGGTGCGCTGCTCAACAGTCTTTAACCTTTCCTGGAATGTTATTTTTAGTGTTTATGTTCTATATGCATCGCAAGAACTCAAAATCAGTGCGAACATTCTTGGCATCATTTATGGAACGCTAGGAGTAGGGTACTTATTTGGCTCTCTGCTTGCCCAAAGGGCTGTACGTCGTTTTGGAGTAGGTCCAACAATAGTGGGTTCCGCTACGATAGCAGCAAGTGGCGGTTTGCTTGCTCCATTAGCAGTAGGATCAGAATTAAGTATTGCGTTGATTATGATGCTCGGACAGCTTCTTTTCGGAATGGGTGTCTCAATGTTTAGCATTAGTACCATCAGTTTACGTCAAGTAATTGTACCCGATGCCCTGCAAGGTCGCGTGAATGCTACATTTCGATTTATCTCGTGGGGTTCTTTACCGCTTGGTTCGTTAATTGGAGGAATGATAGGGGGGGCAATGGGTTTGCGGTTCGCTTTATTTGCGGGTGGCATTGGATTGTTAGCTTCGGCTTGTACATTATTGTTTACCCCATTTTTACAACTACGTATGAAATCATTTCATGAATTAACATTGGAAAAAGATGTGTCTATAAAGAGCTAAGGAGTGCCTTAAGCAGTATTAAACTAACGGGTATCACTAGTTCAACAAATTCGAAATACGGATTAATCCCTCCCCAACATAGTGAAGCTAATAGAAATTAGCCTTGGGAGGGGGTTTGTTTTATGAAAATGACTGATATCTGGACGTTGTATGAGGCCGATAACGCATGCTGGGTTTTAGTCCGCAAACTTTGAAAGCGTGTTCCCTTCAGTTTAAGGTACTGATTCGCGAAATTGGCAATAAACTTATTTCAGAAGTACCATAAACGACCTTCACGTTTTAGACAGAGGTAAAAACTGGCTCATGGTCATTTAAATCACAGGAAATCCCTTCATTCAACAAAAATGAATTTCCAAATATGAAATGTAGCTCGTACGTATTTAGCATGTGGTCTTTAGCTTTCAGAATAAAGAACTAAGAAAACTTTATTTTTGGAGTCTAATTAGCGCATTCGGATATTTTGGTAAGAAAATAGAAAAAGACAGGCAAATGCCTGTCTTAGTTAATGTTTGGTTTCACACGCAGAGAAATGATGCGGCGACTCGCTATTGAGGCTTAGACTCGGTTACTTCCCCTTTTTCGGATATGCTCGCCCCATAGGAAATGCGGTTGAGCTTGTCGATGATCCTCTGTTTGTTTTTCTCGTCCATCGGAGCAGGCTGACCGTTCGTGAGCTTTACCGGGATCACGCGGCTCTTGCTCCCGTCTTTTGTAAATGTTAGTTGGACCATCATGGCTTCGCGACCTTTCGGATTGCGCGAGGTGGTAAACACAAAATTTCCTACGCTGTAATAGATCGGCGCCTTTTTATAAAACTCAACGCCCATAATCGAATGGCTGTGCGACCCGACTATTGCATCCACACCGCTGTCGATCAGCTTTTTCGCCATCTCACGCGCATAAGGTTCTGGGTAATCCTTATATTCCTGATTCCAGTGCATGACCGCAATCGTAATGTCTGACTCCGCCACTGCCTTTTTTACATGGGACAGCATCGGCTCGTACGAGTAGGCATGTGCGAGACCTGGCTTGTTTTTTCGCGCATACCAACGCTCATTAGGAAGGACACGGCTGATCCCGATGACTGCCACGCGTTTTCCCTTGATCGTTTGGATGTAGGGAGCGAATGCTTCTTCCTCGTTTTTCCCTGCCCCTACGTAACCGATCTTCGCCTTTTTCAAATGCACCATCGTGTCAGAGAGCGCGTCTGGTCCATAATCCAGCGAGTGATTATTTGCCAGGTTGACCACGTCGAAGCCCGCGTTCACGAGCCCCTTCAATGACTCTGGCTTCGCACGATAGGTATATTCCTTTTTTTCCGGACGCCCCCGCGTGCTGACGGGTGTCTCTAGATTGCCAATCGTCAGATCTGCCTGCTTGAGAAAATCCGCTGTTTTTTGAAACGGATAATCTACGCCGTGACGCCCGATCTGATTCCCAACGCTCTTATCCAAAATCATATCCCCGACAAATGCAACCTGAATAGAATCCTGCTCTTGCACATCCTCTTCGCTGTTCGCCTGGACGGCGCCAGATTCCGTTCCCATCGCAATACAGAGCATCACGGCAGCTACCACGATTACGGCGTGTTTCCATCGTCCAATTTTCATGCCTCTTTCGCCCACTTCTCTTTTTTGCTTCCATTCTAGAAGCCGCGGGATGTGAAGCCTGTTGAAGCATGTCTGGCTTCCGTGGAAATTTCTCGCCGAAAAGTGACGGGCATGCAAAAGATGGCGGTTTGGGTCCTGCTCCTCGAGTCAAAATATTCCTTCCTTTTCCAAATGTCGATTTTTGCCGATAACCAGTATAATGGACACGTAAGATTCTAATACATAGGACGGTACAAACATGCTCCATCATTCCATTATGCTGAAAACCAAAACAGCAATGCCCGCCGTTCGGTCAAATAGCGTTCATAGGAGCCGACTGCTGCAAAAAATGGACGCTGGTCTGCAATGCCGACTAACTACACTATACGCCCCAGCCGGTTATGGAAAAACAACCTTGCTCAGTCAATGGGCTCATCAATACGGCGGTTCCACCGTATGGCTCTCACTCGATGAGATGGATAATGACCTGATTCGCTTTTGGAGATACATCGTATTTACGCTGTCTGAATCTGACTTCACTGAACTCTCCGAGCGAATGGAACCCGCCATGAAGGCAACCAGTCATACCTCGATCTTTACCTTCATCGATTGTCTGCTCAATGAACTCGCTGCTACGACACAGCCTCTTGCTATCATTCTCGATGATTATCACGTGATCTCGGATGAGACGATTCACAACAGTCTTGCTTATTTTTTGGAATATGTCCCGAGTCACGTCCATCTGTACATCGCCAGTCGCAATTCGTTGCCTTTTTCTACTGTCAAATGGAACGTACGCCATGAAGTATGTCACATTGAGGCGGGACAATTTCTTTTCAGTCAACAAGAGACGGACAGCTTTTACCGGCAGGTTCACGATTTGCCACTGACCGAAACGCAAATTGAACAACTGGTGAAAAGTACGGAGGGCTGGGTCGCCGGCTTGCAGCTCGCAGCCATTTCACTGGTGAATACGGAGAATCACGATCAATTTTTTGCCGGATTTAGTGGCTCTCATCGCAATATTTCGGAGTATTTGTTTCATGAAGTGATCATGCGACTTCCGGAAGAGGAGCGCAGCTTCTTGCTCAAAACCTCTGTGCTGGCGAGAATGGACGCTCACGTGTGCCACGCTCTCACCGGCCTGCCCCAGTGCCAACAAATGCTGACCCACTTGCACCGCCAAAACATTTTCTTAATCCCACTGGATGATTACGGGACGTGGTATCGGTACCATCACTTGTTTGCCGATTTTTTGCGCAGTCAATTGGAGCAGACAACTCCCGGTGAAGCACGTGAGCTGCACCGACTAGCCAGTGAGAGCTATGCGGAGCGTGGAATGATGGACGAAGCGATCGATCATGCGATTGCCGCTGCCGATTACACGCTGGCTGCAAGCTTCCTTGCCCAACATATTCCGGTATTGCTCCAACGCGGCGAGTTTTCCAGCTTTCTCAGAACGCTGGACAGCATCCCTGATCACGCGAACCATTTCTCACCACTTTTTCGCCTGCTCTATGTGTTCCTCTTGGTTGCTTGCGGTTATACGGACCGGGCAGAGCTCGCCCTCACCCAATTGGAGCAAAGCGCTGTGAGCCTAGAAGACTCGACGGAGCATCAACAGTTTTTGAGCGGGCTGTTTTTTGTGCGGGCGAATCTAGTGTTTGCAACCGGAGATTTTGAGAGCTGGATTGCCAGTTCATCACAGTTAAGTGGTGAGCTGCCAGAGAGCCCGTTATTTTACCATTTTAATTACAACACGACTGAGCCCTTTATTCGGCGTACGCGATTCGGGTTAAAAGGGATGCTGTCCGATCAGACAGAGGCTGTTGGCAAGCAGTTCTCCGGCATACTCGAAGCACATGGCTGGAAGGATTCCTTGATCAATCTGTATGTCGTTCAGGCATTGGCGGAGGGGCTGTATGAGGAAAACAGGCTGGAAGAAAGCCTCGATCATCTTCAGCGAGTTCGTTTGGTCGCACTGCAAAAGAAAATCCCAGGCCTGCTCGTCCCCTATGCGTTGACATACTCCAAGCACAAGCTAGTGGAGGGGAATTTTGCTGCGGCACGAAAAATCATTTCAGAGGCACGGGAAACAGTCGCAGGCTGGGGTGTCTCGTATTGGTTAAACCCATTACAAGCATTTCTCGCACACATCGCGATCCAGGAAGGGGACATCGCTTTGGCGAAAACGGAGTTGTCCAAGCTTCCCCCTTCCATATTGAATCAGCCTAGCATTCAGAGAGAATTAGAGGTTTTGACCTATGTCCGTTTGCTGCTCGCCCAGCAGCAGGAACAGGAAGCCTTGCGTATTTTAACGCTCCTAAAGCCATCCAGTATTCGCGAGGAGCTGTTGATCAGTCAGGTAGACATCGCCATTCTGCAAGCGCTTGCCCACCAGCAGTCCGGCAACAAAAAGGAAGCGCTGGCTTTCCTCCACGAAGCCCTCTTGATTGGAGGAAACAACTGCTACGTCCGTAGCTTTCTGGACGAAGGAACGGCGATGTCTCACCTCTTGCACGATTACCAGCTGCGCTTGAAAAAACGGTCCCAACAACCAGGTCCGTCCGTATCGGCTGCGCATGTCAATCAACTGCTATCCCTTTTCCCTAAGAAAATAGAGAAAAGAAAAGCTCCTTTGATCGAGCCGCTAACCGGAAAAGAAATGATCATCCTTTCCATGCTGGCCAAAGGAGCATCCAACAAGATGATTGCCGATGAGCTAGGGAATACACTCGGGACGGTCAAGGTGTATTTGCATCGGATATATGGCAAGCTCGGTGTCACCAATCGCACACAGGCTCTTCTGAAAGCCCAAGAAATTTCGCTGCTGGAAAATAGCCCTGTTGATTAACGGAACTTTTCGATATGTTCTTGCATTTGCATACTCCATTAGATCATCATGTCGGAGTGCTTCAGGCGAAGTGCAGCAGATCGCCTTCAATTATTTCGGTCCCATCCTGATTGCCCCATCCAGCCGGATCGTTTCTCCATTCAACATCGGATTGGTGATGATGCTGTTCACGAGCATCGCGTATTCTTGCGGATCACCCATGCGAGCGGGAAAAGGAACAGTCGCACCCAACGCAGCTTTTTCAGAGCGCGGGAGCTGATCGAACATCGGCGTGTCAAATAGGCCCGGAGCAATCGCCATCACGCGTATGCCATACCAAGCCAGATCTCTTGCTAGCGGCAGGGTCATGCTTACAATTCCGCCTTTGGAGGCGCTGTAGGCAACCTGCCCCACCTGCCCTTCAAAAGCTGCCACCGATGCGGTATTGATGATAACACCCCGCTCCCCCTGTTGGTTCGGCTCGTTTCCTGCCATTTGCTCCACTGCCAACCGAATGACATTAAAAGTACCGATCAGATTGACTGAAATGACTTTGCTGAAGGATTCCAGTGGATGTGGCCCGCTTCGCGACAGCGTTTTTTGTGCCAAACTGATGCCCGCACAGTTAACCACGGCGTGAATCGTACCGAATGTGCCAGCAGCCTGATCGATTGCCTCTCGTACGCTCACCTCACTCATGACATCCGTATGCACGAACAAAGCATTCTCGCGCCCCAGCTCATTCGCCAGCGCTTGCCCCTTCTCTACCGTTAAATCAAGAATGGCTACTCTTCCCCCGTGTTGAACTACATTCCTCACAGCGGCTTCTCCCAAACCGGAAGCACCACCCGTTACAATGGCAACCACTTCCCGCATATCCAAGCCATTCTCTCCCTTCCTCTGCAATTGCATCCGCATTCAGAAAAAAGCTCTGCAAGTTGGATACCAACCGAGTTCCCCCTCGTCGTACGTGGTTTTTACAAGTGACAAGCAGTCTGCACCTTCTCAAATCCAGACAGGTGTGAGACATCTGTGTCCGGGCAAAGGACAGTTGTGCTTCTCCATCTCCAACATTTTAGTGCTTGCTATTTACAATCTAACCCATTATATTTTACTTACCGGTAAGTAAATAAAAGTGGAGAGGAAAAAACCCGGATGAAAGTGTCTTCTACCAGAGTCATTGGTCTCGATTTTGCGAGGGCGTGGGCCATGCTGGGCATGATGATCGTCAATTACGTCGTCATCTTGAACGCAGAACATAACGGACCTGACTGGCTCATTGCTTTATCCAGTTTGTTTCAAGGCAGAGCATCTACCGTATTTGTTGTTTTAGCGGGAATTGGCATTGCGTTTATGACAAAAAAAGCGAGGATCTCAGGCGACTCGACCCTCTTGCAGACTAGCCGCCGCGTCCTTTGGAACCGCTCCTTGTTTTTATTTGTGACCGGGATGTTGCTTTATCTCGGCGGTTGGAGCGGTGACATCCTGCATTACTACGGTGTCTATATGCTCATCGCCTCTTTCCTCCTCGTCGTATCTGGAAAAACGCTTCTTCTCGCATTTAGCGGCATCCTGCTCACAGCTCAAACGCTACAGTTGTCGCTCAACTATTTGCAAGGGTGGGACCCGAGGCAACTATTTATCGAGTACCTTGATTTTTGGACAGTCGAAGGATTCTTGCGCAACCTGCTGTACAACGGTTATCACCCGGTATTTCCATGGATGTGCTTTTTCCTTCTCGGCTTATGGCTGGGTCGACGAAACCTGCTCGATCGATCTGTACGCAAAAAAATGTTGGGCTGGGCAACTGCCCTGTTCGTCAGCTTGGAAGTTTTATCATATGGGTTGATCAAGCTCTCTATTCCGATCGTCGGAAGCGAGATGGCCCTATTTTTATGGGGAACGAAACCAGTTCCACCCAACCTGTTTTATGTGCTGTCCAGCTCAAGCACCGCTGTCATCATCATCCTTCTGTGCGTCAGCTTTGCGGAAAAATTCGCAAGCAGCTGGTTTACGCAGACATGGGTAAAAACCGGACAGCTGACACTGACACACTACGTCAGCCATATTATTATCGGGCTCGGATTCCTCGCCTTCACTGGCAGGCTTGAAAATCAAACCCTCGCTTTTGCGATGCTCTACGCCGTAGGATTCTTCCTCTTTTCCATTGTGCTCACGCTTATATGGAGACGTTGGTTCGAGCGAGGACCGTTGGAAAGCTTCATGAGAAAAATAAGTGGGTAACCAATCTGTGGGTTCATCCGTCTGCTATATAGGAGAATTTTACTAATCATTAGTCAGACGAACTGGAGATGATCTCATGAGTCCTATGGTTTTTTTCAAAAAGGCTGTCCCCGCGAACGCAGAGCAACTCACCCAAATTGCTATTCGCTGCTTCGCAGAAGACGTCCAAAAGTACGGAGAGGGCCCTGCCGGACATGACCAGCCTGACCAGCATATTTTGTTCATGCAAAAGGCCCATTACTATACGATCTTGCTGGATGACCAGATCGTCGGCGGTTTTTGCCTCATTCCAGTCGATCATGAGCATTTGGAGCTGGGGATCATCTATGTCGATCCTGATAAGCAAAACTTGCGTATCGGCAGCCAAACCATGCAGTTCATGGAGGCCGCGTATCCACACATCAAGAAGTGGACGCTTGATACTGGCTATGAAGCCGTACGCAACCAACACTTTTACGAGAAATGCGGTTACAAAAAGGTCGGCGAGACTGAACCGAACGCAGCGAATGGTTTTTATAAATTCAGGTACGAAAAACGGATACCTAAATAGATAGATGGAAAAGGGGAGAACAGCTACAGGCCATTCTCCCTTTTTTCTTTCGTCACTCTTATTTTCGAATGCCCTTCTTGGTCGCCAATTCCAAGTAGTACGTCGTTTCTGTCTGTGTTTCCTTCGTAAATGCTTCACTTGCCGCATATGCCGGCTCCACTTGGATTTCACTCAGCTTTTGCAAAAAGGCTGGGTCCTTTTCCATTTTGGCAATCGCTTCTTCCCATTTGCGGATAACCGACTCCGGCGTTCCTTTGGCAAAAGACACTCCCGTCCACCAGAAAACCGACAAGCCTTGAATCCCTTGCTCCTCCGCAGTCGGGACGTCAGGGAGGAAGGGACTTCGCGTGTCACCAGATACGGCGAGGATTTTGACCTTGCCCGCTTGCAGCATCGGCATGATCTCTCCCACTGTATGCACCGCTAAAACTGCGTGCCCTCCAGCGACTTTCGGGACAGAATCGGAGGCGCCTTTCGTCACGATCATTCTCGTCTTGGCGAAGTCAGCTCCAATCACATCCAGCCACTCTGCTACCCCAAAAGCGGAAAAGCCTGCTGGGCCTACAGAAGTCCATGTTAACTGCTCTGGATTCGCGCGCACCCACGCGGAAAATTCAGCGAAGTCTTTCCAAGGCGCATCGGCTTTAACGGCAAAAGCAAGCGTGCCTTTGCCAATCCTAGCTGTATAGACCTGATCCTCGTTTGTAATCGGCGGTGTTTTCATGCCAGCAGCGAGCATCGTGGTATTGGATACATTGACAGCAAGAGCTGTGTAGCCATCGTTTTTCGCTTGCTTTAGAGCATACTCCGCTCCTACCGCCCCACCACCTCCCGCCTTGTTGACGACGACGATGGGCTGCCCCCATTCCTTGCTCAAATAATCTGCTGCCGCTCTGGCTACGAGATCGACCCCGCCCCCGGCAGAATACGGCACGATATACTCCACCTGCTTCGATGGATAGGCCGACTCGGCTGTACCTTGATTTCCACATGCGCTGACGGCTACCCCCAAAAGCAGTGACATCATGACAGCCGCCCATTGTTTATACCCTTTCAATGATTATCCTCCCTACGCGACATCTACTCCCCGATCTCGCTCTTCTTTCAACCGTTGTTGTGTCCGGCGGTTCAGCATCATAGAGATGATCAAGAGTGCTCCTGCTGCCAGCAATATGGTCAATGATAGCGGCCGAAACAAAACAATGCTGAGATCACCCGATCCCATCGCCATCGTTTGAATAAATGATTCTTCCAGAAGAGGTCCCAGAATGAAGCATAACACCAGCGGAACAACGGGCCATTTATATTTGGAAAAAACATACCCAAGTCCACCAAACAAAAACGCTACCCACACATCAAACATACTGTTCCGGACACTGTATGCCCCAATCGTGCAGAACATCAAGATGATCGGAGCCATGATGCCATATGGCACCCTCGTCAATTTGACCCACACCCAGACCATCGGGAGGTTCAGCACGAGAAGCATCGCATTCCCCACAAACATCGAGGCGATGACCGTCCAGACAAAGCTCGCATTTTGTTCAAACAAAACAGGGCCCGGCGTCAATCCGTAGATCATCAAGCCTGCCAACAAAATCGCCAGTGGCGGTGAGGATGGAATCCCGAGCGAAAAAAGCGGGATGAAGCCCGCACTGCTCGTCGCATTATTCGCTGCTTCTGGTGCCGCCACCCCTTCGATCGTTCCCTGACCAAACTTTTCGGGATGCTTCGATAGTTTTTTCTCCATATCGTACGCCAAAAACGACGTGATCGCAGCCGAACAGCCCGGCAGCAATCCAAGAAAAAAGCCGACAATCCCGCCTCTTAACATGGGCCCGGCACTTGCTCTCAGGTCTTCCTTTTTCGGGTAGACGCTGCCTGGCTTGCCAATCAGGGTGGCTGTGCGTTTTTCATCAATCCCTTTGAGTACTTCCGTAATCGCAAACAATCCGATAATAATGCTAATCATGTCAAAGCCGCCGACCAACGCGGGGACGCCGTAATCAAAGCGCGGCATTCCTGAGGACGGTCCCAGCCCAACTAAAGCAAGCGTATAGCCGAACGCCCCCATCAAAAACGATTTGACCAATGATCCTCCTGATAGACTGACCATCAGCGTGAGAGCCAAAATCATCAGCGCAAAATATTCAGGCGGTCCGAATTTTAGCGCTTGATCTGCCAGAATCGGAGCGAAAAATACAAGACCGATGACCCCCAGTACCCCTGCACCAAACGAAGCCACTGCGGATATCCCCAATGCCGGCCCACCTCTCCCTTTTTTCGCGAGCGGATAGCCATCCAGACACGTGGGAACTGATGATAGCTCCCCCGGGATATTGAGCAGAATCGCTGTCGTCGAGCCACCGTACATGGCACCGTAATATATACCTGCCAGCATGATCATCCCTTGTGTCGGCTCCAGTACGGCTGTCACCGGAAGCAGAATCGCGATGGCAGAGGTGGGACCGAGGCCGGGCAATACACCTACAAAAGTGCCAATAAGAGCGCCGAGTGCTGCCATGAGCAAATGCTCCGGCGTAAGGGCTGAAGCAAAGCCAGCCAGTAGTAATTGGAACGTCTCGATGATCAGCACCTCCTTATCATGCTTGCTCTAAAACAAATCTCCTCCAGGCAGCGTGATATGCAGCGAGTAGATGAACACCACATACAGCCCCCCTGTCAAAAGGACGGAGTACACGATCGACGTACGCCACCGATAGCTGCCGATCAGTATAAAAAATGCAAAGGAGACAAATAGCGTAGCCATTGTGTAGCCGATCGCGCCGAGCAGCCAGACATACAGCAACAGGAATAAAAAGCAAAGCAGCAGGCGCAGCCTTTTCCCAGGAAAAAGCGGTCCGGGATTTGGCGAAGAGGCTTCCTCAGTCACACGAAATGATTGGATTAGCAGCACACCTCCGAGCATGAAAAACAATAAGCCGAGAATCGCAGGCAGCGTGTGATCCCCTACGTACAAGGATGTCGAAAATGCCTCCAAACGATAGGCCTCGAATGATATGACGACTCCAAGGAACATACTTAGAAGGGCACCGATAAAATCTGGCTGATTATCCGGGGGTCTCATGTGTATCACCTCAGCAAAAAAGCTACCAACAGCCTATGGCATATGCGCCCATTGTGTGCGAAAGCATGAAAAAACTACCATAGCCAGTCCGTACGGGACACAGCATATGGTAGTCATTTAGATTTCGATTTGGTTGCTCAGACGAATAATGGCATGAGCCACTTTCGCTTCATACGTCTCATTGCTTTCAAGCTCGCTCCAAAGCTCTTTGATATCGCCGTTCGAAACATCGTAGATCATGAGCATTTTCAAAAGCTTCTCCATATTGGCTTGATTGCGGATCAAATGAGGCTCCATCCGCTTAACCACCATCCGTAATTTTTGCGAATCGACCATCGTCGTCGTCACCATCTGCATCCGCTACCCCCACACCAATTATAACTATATATAACTAGTTATAATTAATTATAACAAATTACTCAAGTAAAAGTTGTCTTCCGACTTCTGTACAGCTTTGGATTTCTTCGTGCATGAAACATTTTGTACGAATAAGAAATGCCCTCCAATTGGAGGGCATTGATTGTATGGTTCAGTATGTTGCTTATGTTTCTACTGTCAGAGAATAAAAGATGATTACCAAGGCTCCGGCCAGCCATATTGTATAAATAGATTAGATTGCTTGGCTGGTTGTTCTACTAAAACTGGCATTGTAATGAAGGCGGTTAACATACACAAAGACAATATCCATTTCTTCATGACCTATACCTCCTGTTTGGATCTATGATTACTACTTCCATTATACACGTTTACCAATTTATGGAGTATACCAACAGGAAGATTTTTTTTCTGTGACACATAGAATTCAAAAAGAACACTAAGACTCTTATCTGCTTGTTTTATCTCATTGATTGCCCGATAATAATTCACGCTCTCCACAAGACTATCGATTCCCAGGTCTACTTCGTTTTTTTGAATGTAAAAGATGCCCTTCGTTCGGAAATACAGTCCCATTTGATTGTATTGATTCGGAGTAGTTAAATTCTCTGGCAAAATCGATGCTTCTGCCAAAAATAGTTCACGAATTTTCTTTTCTTCCCCTACCTGGAGATAAATCTCCAACAAATCATTCGCGATCACAATTTTGTCATCCTGTGCTTGTTGCGCAAGACACTCTTGTAATACCGGAATGGCTTTATCAAATTTCCCCGTCTTTCCGTATAGTTTCCCCCGAATATGTCTTGCATGTTTATGCACCTCGGGATAATCGAACATTTCGTATCTCTCCAGATAAAAATGTCCCAATGTATAGTCTTCCAGCTCAAAATAGGAAATGATGATCGCAAGGATCGCTGCTGCTTTTTGCTCACTCTGACTATGATCGATTTCAAGCCCTTGTTTACACAAATGAATGCAATCTGAATAGAATCCTAGACGCAATGCATGGAAGGAAAATTTGTAGTAGGCCAAAATTCGCTCATTGATATGCAGATAGGATGTATAGTGTAATAGCTCCTTACCCTCTACATAGGTTTGATCTAGCTGGCTTAGATTTTCTCGTCGAATCATGTATCGTTGGAAAAGCGATCTTGCCAGATACAAAGGAATTCCATTCTCACGTGAGTAGTCACAGATCACGTCATAAAGAGCCAAGCGCAGTTCTTCATTCGCTTCCGTTCCGGCGGTTTGATACAGATAGTCTAAAGAAAGAAACGTATTGCTTTTGGGACAATTTAGCAATTGCAAAGCGACTTTGTTGGTAAGTACTACATTCTTCTCTTGCATCACAGCCTCTAATAGAGTCCGAAGTGTCGCTTCGCGCTTAATTTTATGTAAATAGGGTACGATCGCTGTATAGAGTGGAATATCTAGTTCTTTTGCCAGTTTCATAACATGCTGCATGTTTGGTAAAGTAAATGCATCGGATTCTATCTTACTAATGGTTCCAGAAGCTACACCTGTTCTTTCTGATAACTCAGTCAGTGTTAAGTTTGCTCTATTTCGATATACTCGTAATATGCCCCCAAAGGTCTTTCCCTCTGAAATCACAGCAAATACACCCTCCTGATGATTCCTTTTTATGGATATGATAGCACAATAAACCACGAATGATATAATCGATTTGAATCATTTTTTAAATAGATTACACTTTTTACTGATTCAGTGTTACTACCATTATGCAGACAGCTTTTCTTGGCATTCAAGTCATTGCTCTAATCATATCAGGATTTTTCTGTCTATCGGATTTCAAAGTGAAGAAGTGGGAGGAAGAAGCGAACTTCCAGTCCAAGCGCTTCTGGAGCCCGGCCCGGCTTAGGAAGAAATGGCGGAGAATTTAAGCTTCACTTATGAATTACCTCATCGAAATTTCTACGTTTGAAGCGCTCCCGCTATTTCTTCCTGAGCGGACAGTCTCCCCGCCTTGCAGGGCGTAGGCCGAAGCGTAGACTGGAAATTCGCTTCTTCCCCCCACTGAGCTCCTTTTATAAAAAGAAAGCTGTCGTCAGGACAATGCTTAAGAAAAGCATAGCCTGACAACAGCTTCACCTATCCTTCCATTACTCCATCGTCAAAACAACCCGACCATTGATTTGACCTTTTTCCAAACGCTCCAATACATCGTTGATCTGATCCAGCGGCTGCGTCTCGATGATCGCGCGAACCTTGCCACGTGCCGCAAAATCAAGTGCTTCTTGCATATCCTTGCGCGTCCCCACGATGGAGCCTTTCACCGTCACGCCATTCAACACCGTGTCAAAAATCGGAATCGGCAGCTCTGCATTCGGCAAGCCAACAACGACGAGAGAGCCGCCGCGTCGAACGGATTTGTACGCTTGTTCAAACGCCTTCTTGGTAACTGCCACGCTGATCGCCCCGTGGACACCGCCCACCTGCTCTTGAATGGCTTGTACCGGATCAACCTCACTGCCGTTTACTGTCACATCTGCCCCAAGTTCTTTGGCCAAGTCCAGCTTTTCTTTGTGAATATCGACCGCTACGACGTTGTAGCCCATCGCCTTGGCATATTGGAGAGCCACATGCCCCAAGCCGCCGATGCCGTAGATCGCTACCCATTCACCCGGCTTCACGTTTGCTACCTTCAATGCTTTATACGTGGTTACCCCAGCGCACAGGATCGGCGCTGCTTCCACATCGCCCAGCTCATCAGGAATCCGCGCGACATAAGCAGCAGGTGCCACGCAATATTCGGCATAAGCACCGTCTGCGGAATAGCCCCCGTTTAACTGCTGCAAGCACAGTGTCTCCCAGCCTGTCAGGCAGTAGTCGCATTCGCCGCAAGCGGAGAAGAGCCACGGAATGCCTACCCGATCACCAATTTTCAGCGAGGTAACACCTTCCCCGAGCTTTTCGACAACACCTACGCCCTCATGTCCAGGAATCAAAGGCAGCTTTGGCTTTACAGGCCAATCTCCGTGTGCCGCATGCAGGTCCGTATGGCAGACACCACACGTCTTGATTTTTACCAGAACCTCACCGTGTCCGACCTCTGGAATGGCGACTTCCTTTACTTCCAGCTTTTGATGGAACTCGTTGACTACTGCTGCTTTCATCTTGACCTTCCTCCTCTTTTATCCCCTTCAGGCATGTGCGCAAAGGGCAGGTGTTCTTCCTGCCTCCTACTAATTGCAAGCAGTATGCCAAAATGAAAACGCTTTAAAAACGAGTCATTATGCGGCTTCTTTTCTTCCACGCAGCCGATATTGCGGCACATGAGCCGAAAAAACGGCCCACTTGCCAACCTTTTGTCCAAAAAAGGGTATTCCTCCCTGCCTGCGGTATTACTACGTAGTGGAAAAAGGGGGCGAACGCATGCAAATATCCAAGTTCATGACGCCGGAAATTATTTTTGGGAATCAGTCTCTCGGACAGGTAGGGGAAAGCTTGCGGAGATTGGGAGCTTCTCGCGTCTTTCTTGTCAGTGATCCGGGGGTGGCAAGCGCAGGCTGGGTCGAGCGGATCATCTCTTACTTGCAGCAGCAAAAGCTCGACTACCATCTATGGACCAACGTGACGGCCAATCCAAAAGATTACGAGATTCATGCCGGGATTGCTGAATATCGCGCCAAGGAATGCAATGCTATTCTCGGTGTTGGCGGAGGCAGTGCCATCGATGCAGCAAAGGCAATTGCACTGTTGGCTACCAACGAGGGCAGCATCGTCCAATACGAAGGCGTCGATAATATCCAGCATCCTCTTCCTCCCATGGTGATGGTACCGACGACAGCCGGCTCCGGTTCGGAGGTTTCGCAATTTTCCATTATTGTAGACAGTGCACGCAAGGTGAAAATGGCGATTATCTCCAAATCACTCATACCCGATATCGCCATCATCGACCCGCAAACCTTGATGACCAAGGACAAGCTGCTTACTGCCAATACAGGCATAGATGTACTGACACATGCCATTGAATCGTATATTTCGCTCGCCGCGACGCCGCTGACCGAGGTGCATTCGCTGCAAGCCATGCGTCTCATCGCCCAGCATTTGCGCCCCTCTGTCGCCAGTCAATACAATACAGAGGCCAAGCAAGCAATGGCCATGGCAAGTCTTCAAGCCGGAATCGCTTTTTCCAACGCCATACTCGGTGCTGTGCATGCCATGTCCCATCAGCTTGGGGGATTCCTTGACGCTCCGCATGGCGAGGTGAATGCCATCCTGCTCCCCCATGTACTCGAATACAACTACATCGCCGCACCGGAAAAGTACAGGCAAATCGCTGAATGCCTCGGTGAAAACACGGCGGGCTTAAGCACACATGCCGCCTCTCGTCTCACACTCAAAGCGGTTAAGGAGCTGGTAAGCGATCTGGAGGTGCCTCAATCGTTGTCGGACATCGGAGTGCATCCGGAGCAAATCGACCTGCTCAGTTCTCTCGCTGTCCTGGACGTGTGCATGACGACCAATCCTCGCGACATGACCGTCCACGATGTCGCGACGTTGTTTCGCCAAGCCTTGTAGGAGGTTTACCATGCATACCAAACAAGAGATTCTAGAAAAATTGACCGGGATTCAATCTTCGCGAAAAAGCTATTACAGCGAGCTCGTCTATCTGATCGAGGAGATGAAAAAGAAAAACAAGCAGCTCGCCGTCATTAACCAGCTGACACAAATCCAGATCAACGCCACCTGGCAACAGACAACTAGTTATATCGCCGCACAGCTCTCGCAAATTCTCGTGTTCGAGCATTTTGCCCTGACCATTGTGAAGGGGGGCATGCTCTCCTCGTATCTCGCCACGTGGAATGACGGAGATTGGCAATGCCATACGCTGACACAGACTGTTTCAGTGGAAGCGCCTGTGCTCACCGGGCAGGTTCATCTTACCCTTGCCGAAGTGCTGCCAGAGCATCACGCCACCTCTGTTCCACTGCGCAGCCAATTGAATCAGACCTTTGGTTTTCTGACACTCTTACGCCAAACAAAGCAGCCAGTCGATCGGGACGAAACCGAATTGATCCAGCTTGTCGCCAGCCATGTCGGTGTCGTCGTAGAAAACAGCCTGCTTTTTCAAGACGTGAGTGAAAAAATCAAAATCGAAGCCCAACTGATTCAATCTGCAAAAATGGCGGCGATTGGCGAGATGGCTGCCGGCATCGCCCATGAGCTAAACAGTCCGCTCACGGCCATCCTGGGAAACTCTCAATTGCTCATGCGCGAGATGACAGATGCAGATGCACCAGCGGCTCCTTTGATGAAAGACATCTATCAATGCGGGGTGCGCTGCAAAAAGATCATTCAAAACCTGCTCACTTTCTCTCGGCAGGAAGAGTACTTGTTTTCCACTACCTCTATTGACGAGGTCGTAGAGGACGTACTGGGGCTGATTGGCTACCAGCTGTCTGTTTCCGGCTTGACCATAACCCGGGAAATGTCTGAGCCTCCCCTGCTGTTTCATGGAAGTCGTCATCAAATCGAGCAAATTGTGATCAATCTCCTGTTAAATGCACGGGACGCTGTGGCAGGCAGGGAATCTCCACGCATCGTCATCCGTTCCTTCCTCGTACAAGAGGACAATAGCTCTTACGTAGGCTTATCCGTTTACGATAACGGCACAGGGATTTGTGCAGAGCAGCTTTCGCAGATTTTTCAGCCCTTCTTCTCGACGAAGGAACGAACAAAAGGGACTGGTCTCGGACTTTCCGTCAGTCTTGGAATTGCAGAAGCACACGGCGGGAAGCTGTTTGCCGAAAGCGTGGAGGGAGAGTACAGCAAGTTTACGATGCTTTTGCCACTGTTAGCTGACTAGGAGGACAACGATGGAGAAAAAACGGATTTTGATCGTGGATGATGAAACAGAAGTGACTACCTTTTTCACCTATTTCCTCAAGAAAAAAGGCTGCGATATCGTCGTCGCCAATTCTGGCAAGGACGTGGAACGGCTGCTTCATACGGATACTACCGGCTTTCATGCTGCACTCGTGGACCTAAAGCTGCCAGATGCCGACGGATTGACGCTGCTCAAACAGATCAAGGCCGTGTTTCCCGCCTGCGAAGTTTTGATCATGACGGGCTACAGTACGATTAAATCGGCTGTGACAGCGATGCAATGGGGAGCGCGCGATTACTTAGAGAAGCCGTTCGACGACCTGAGCAGTCTGGAGCAGGTCATCGACGCGGTGCTCTCCTCTTCCAGCAAACACAGCGATCACCTATCCCAAGAAGCCGCCCAATATGGTATCGTGTATTCATCTGACAGTCCGATGGCCAATGTGACCGCAATTGCCAAAAAATTAGCAAAAAAGGCGATCCACGTGCTTATTGAGGGCGAAACGGGTACCGGCAAGGAGCTGATGGCCCGTTTTCTCCACGGAGCAAGCAATCGCGCCCAGCAGCCTTTTGTCGCTTTTAACTGCGGGGCCGTGCCGGAATCCTTGCTGGAAAGTGAGTTGTTCGGCTATGAAAAGGGCGCTTTTACCGGAGCGCTCAAATCCCGCAAAGGCTTATTCGAGCTGGCACATAACGGAACGCTGTTTCTCGACGAGATCGGGGAGGCTCCCCCTTCTATCCAAGTGAAGCTCTTGCGGACACTAGAGACGGGAGAGTTCATGCGCGTCGGTGGCGAGCAGATCGGTCAGAGCAATATTCGCTTTATTTCTGCTACCAACCGCGATCTGGAGCATGAAGTCGAAATGAATCGTTTCCGCAGTGACCTCTTGTATCGTCTGGAAGGGATCAAGCTGTCGATTCCGCCTCTTCGCGAACGGATTCAGGATATTCCCACAATCGCGCACTACTACTTGCAAAAGCGCAGTGGAGGGCCATGTGAAATCGAGCAGGATGCCATCGAGCTCTTGCAGCGCTACGATTGGCCAGGCAATGTCCGACAACTGATCAACGTACTGAATCAAACCATCGCGTTGCACGAATGCGAACGACTGCGTGCCGAGCATTTGCCAGCGAATTTGCGGAGCCGCACGGTACAAGTGAATCCACCCACTGTCCCCAAACGGATCGAGCAGGCCATCGATCACGAGTGCGAACGCTTTGTCGATACGATCAGTCGACTTGTCACCTCTGTAGACGGGATCGACTTCGATTATTTGATCAAGCGGGTTAAACAGCTCGAAGGCGAGATCGGGCGAACGATTATCGCAAAAGGCTTGACCGAAACGAATGGAAACAGGCAGCTTTTAAGCAAAAAATTAAACATCACCAAACGGACGATTCGCTACATTTTGAACGAAAAAGCATAACGTCTGCATTGGCGCATCTAGGAGGCATTTACGTCGTGGTTCCCGAAAAACCTTTCTCGACCCTGAAAAAAATCCCTGCTGACTTCTCTCTATCTGCCGTTATTGTTGGACTCATCGCCACGATGGTCTCCTATGCGGGCCCATTGCTGATCGTCTTTCAAGCTGCCAAGGGTGCAGGACTCAGCGATGCTGTCCTCGCCTCTTGGATTTGGGCCATCTCGATTGGGAGCGGCTTAACATGTATTGTGCTCAGCATCTGGTTTCGCACCCCGGTAATCACGGCTTGGTCGACGCCGGGGGCAGTCCTTTTGGTCACCAGTTTGACAGTATACTCCTTCCCCGACGCGATTGGCGCGTATATTTTTTCAGCCGTGGTCATTACACTCGTCGGCGTTTCCGGTTTGTTTTCCGTCTTGATGAAATACGTCCCGCAGTCGATTACGACCGCCATGCTCGCGGGGATTCTTCTGTCTTTTGGCGTAGAAGTCTTTGTTTCCATGCAGCACCTGCCTGCATTGGCTCTGCCGATGATCTTTTGCTATTTATTCGCAAAACGCTGGTCTCCGCGGTATGCCGTCGTGCTTACGCTTTTCGTCGGCTTGGGTGTCGCCTTTCTTTTGGGGCATTTGCAAATGGACAATGTTCAGATGTCCCTTGTCCAGCCTGTCTTTACGATGCCGACGTTTTCTCTCGATGCGATCATCGGCTTGGGGATTCCATTGTGCATCGTCGCGCTTGCCTCTCAGAATGCCCCAGGAATTAGCGTCTTAAAAGCAGACGGGTACGATACACCTGCTGGACCGCTCGTAACGACTACTGGCATCGCGTCGCTGTTGCTCGCTCCTTTTGGTTCACCGGGAATCAATCTGGCAGCGATTACAGCAGCCATTTGCACAGGAAAAGAAGCTCATCCGGATCATACCAAGCGCTACATTGCCGGGATTGCCTGCGGAGGCTTTTACTTAATCTTCGGGATGTTTGGCGCTACGATGGCTTCTGTATTCGCTACCTTGCCCAAAGAATTGATCGCCGTCATTGCTGGCTTGGCTCTGTTTGCTTCACTCAGTTCCAGCCTCGCACAGGCGATGAGCGAAGCGAAAGAACGGGAATGCGCCTTGGTTACATTTCTCGTCACGATTTCCGGTATTTCCATTGGCGGGATCGGCGCTGCTTTCTGGGGCTTGATTGCGGGGGTAATCACCCATTTGATTTTGAATGGCAATGTGAAAAGCTGGTTTGTGAAAAAGAAGAATACGCAGCCGTTAGCTTAAATATAGGTGTGTTCCAACGATGCATCTATGCTACAAGTTAAACAAGAGCAGGAACCTTAGATGGCTTCCTGCTCTTTTTGTTGTTCGTCCCATCTTTGCTCACCTCCTAACCGTTTCAGTATGCCCTAACCCTCCTCTAAACCGTTCGTATTGAAGTTAATCAATGAATTTGGCGAATGGGATACGAAGCATGAAACATAATAAGGGCATATTGCTGGAAGGAGTGACGCACAAGCATGAAAAGAATTATATGGCTATTCATCATTTCCATAATGATGGCTGGCTGCCTGAACAATAACCAAGGCCAACAACCAGGGGCTCAAACACAGCAAGCCCAAAATCAACAACAAAACCAAAATCAACAGCAAAACCAAGCTCAACCGCAGGATAATTTGGATAATCGCATTCAAATTGCCAATCAGGCGGCCGAAAAGATTGCAAAAATAAACGGTGTGACGCAAGCGAATGTACTGGTTACACAAAGAAATGCCTATGTAGCTGCTGCAGTGAATACTAATCAAGGTAAACTCACCCAAGAGCTGGAAGATCAGATCTCCAAGCAAGTCCGAGCAGCCGATCCAAACATTCAAAATGTGTACGTATCCACCAACCCGGAATTTGTTGATAGCGTCAATCGGTATGTGACAGATGTAGGACAAGGAAGACCCGCTGCTGGCTTTTTTGAGGAATTTAACGAGATGGTCCAACGGGTTTTTCCAAACGCCCGATAACGAATCGGTCTTCACAAATGAATGCTTGCCGGTATTCCTTAACGTACAGGATACCGGCGTTTTTTATATCAATCTCAACACTTTCATTTATCACTGTAACCATGTTGTATATGTTGCTTCCATTATTCGAATAATGTATTTGAAGAATTTGGAGAAGGAATGATGATATGGACAGCACAGATCAATGGTTAGATTCTGTCATTCTCGGCATTGATGTCGGCTCGACAACCGTCAAAGCGACAGTGGTAAACCCGAACAGCAAAGAAATTCTGTGGTCAGATTATCAACGGCACCATACAAAGCAGGCGGAAAAGGTTCTGGAGCTATTGGTTGCCATTGGAAATCAGTTTCCTCACATTCCTCAAAAAAAAATTCGTGTATTTATTACAGGCTCTGGTGCAGGTCCGATTGCTGAGCACATCGGAGCGAAGTTTGTTCAAGAAGTGAATGCCGTCACGATGGCTGTAGAACAACTTCATCCCGATGTAGGGAGTGTCATCGAACTGGGAGGACAGGACGCCAAAATCATTATTTTTAAGGAAAACGAGGAGACAGGCAACAAGCAAGCCCTTACGTCAATGAATGACAAATGCGCATCTGGCACGGGTGCCACGATTGACAAGTGCATGATAAAAGCTGGCATGCCGATGGATGAAGTGGGCCGACTGCATTTTGATGATTCCAAACTGCACCATGTGGCAGCCAAATGCGGTGTGTTTGCGGAAACAGACATTGTCAATCTGGTGAAAAGCGGAATTCCCTCCGCTGAAATTATGTGCTCCCTTGCCGATGCGATTGTGATGCAAAATCTCTCCGTTCTCACCCGCGGCAATACGTTGCGCCACCGTGTCCTTTTACTAGGCGGCCCTAATACATACTTGCCTTTCCTTCAAGAATGCTGGCGAAAACGGATTCCGCAGACCTGGCAAGAGCGCGGATACGAATATCCTCGAAACGTCCCGATAGAAGAACTGATCTTTGTTCCTGACAATTCCCAGTACTACGCCGCTTACGGTGCCGTCATTTACGGAATGCATGAGCCGGCTGGCGTTGGCAATTACACGGGTTTGGAAGGACTGAAGGAATTTATTGCGAACGGTCGGAAGGCAAAACTGGGCGAGAAGGCAGGCCCCCCGCTTATGCGGTCGGAAACAGAACAGGAAGAATTCCGCAGGATGTACAGCATACCCAAATTTACATCTGCGAGCTTCACGCCGGGGCAAAAGGTACGCGCCGTAATCGGTCTCGATGGCGGCTCTACTTCATCCAAAGCGGTTCTCGTCGATGATAGCGGAAACATCTTGCTGAAGGAGTACCAATTATCAAAGGGCAATCCCTTGGAAGATACAAAGGAAATGCTGAAGAGGCTCCGAGACAGGGTGAGTGAGCAAGGAGCCGAATTAGAGATCATCGGCTTCGGGGCCACAGGTTATGCTGCCGATGTTCTGGAAAAAACATTAAGGGCGGATGTCAACATTGTCGAAACCGTTGCTCATATGATGAGTGCTGTCAACCAATTTGGCGATATCGATGTTATTTGCGACATCGGTGGACAAGATATCAAGGTTCTCTTCATGAAAAATGGAGACATCCGCAATTTCAGACTGTCTAACCAATGCTCTGCTGGAAACGGAATGTTGTTGCAAGCGATGGCAGACCAGTTCGGCATTCCCGTTCAAGAATATGCGGATACAGCTTTCCAAGCTGACCTTTCCCCTACCTTCTCATACGGATGTGCCGTTTTCCTCGATGCCGACCGTGTCAATTTCCAAAAGGAAGGCTATTCGAAGGAAGAACTGTTGGCCGGCCTCGCTTTGGTTTTGCCGAAAAACGTTTGGCAATATGTCGTGCAAATCCCTCGCATGTCTGAACTGGGACGCAAGTTCGTTCTGCAAGGGGGAACGCAATATAATCTCGCCGCGGTAAAAGCACAAGTCGATTACATCAAGCAGCGCGTTCCTGATGCAGAAGTTTACGTTCATCCCCATCCAGGAGAAGCGGGAGCAATCGGCGCCGCGATGGAAACGCTGCGTGTAGTCAAGCGCCGCGGCCATTCTACCTTTTTGGGTCTTGAATCAGCGATTAACCTGTCCTATTTGAGCCGTAACGATGAATCTACTCGCTGTACATTCTGCCCGAACCATTGCAGCCGTACGTTTATCGATTCCGAGACGCCGGATGGGCAAACAGCCAGGTATATCTCCGGTTTTAGCTGTGAGAAAGGAACGGTGGAGGACAAGGAAGCCGTGATCCAGCTCACCAAGAAGCGACAAGAGCTGAAGAAGCACTATCCGAATTTGGTGGAATATGAAGCCGTTCGGATGTATCAGCACTTTTACGACCCAGAGCCGCTCCCCGAAACGGATACACTCGTAGAGGATGTTCGGTTCAAACGAAGCTGGTTAGGATGGGGCGGCACGCGGAAGGCTTCCTATCAACGTCCATTCCAACGCTCTGCCCCGGCGGAAATGGAACGAAGAAGCCAGATACGCATCGGGATTCCCCGCGTGCTTAATATTTGGTCCACCGCCCCTTTTTGGCGCACCTACTTCGAAACGCTCGGTGTAGATAAAAACAATATTGTTTTCAGTGACTTTACCAGTGAAGAAATGTGGCAAGAAGGCGGAAAGTACGGTTCCATCGACCCTTGCTACCCGTCTAAGGTGGCGCAAGCCCATATCCACAATTTGCTGTTTAAGCACCATGAGAAAAAGCCGCTCGACTACATTTTTTTCCCATGCATCACCCATATCCCGACGCATCTGCAAAATGTGATGGATTCAGCAAGCTGTCCCATTGTAGCAGGAGCACCTAACGTGATTAAGGCCGCCTTTACTAAAGAAGTCAACTTTTTTGAGACGAGAGGAGTTACCTATCTCGATCCAGCCGTTACCTTCACCGAGCTGAACTTGATGAAAAAACAGTTGTATGAAGCGTTCAAAGACTTTTTGCAAATGACAGAGGATGAAAGCGATTTTGCCGTGCAGCAGGGCTGGATCGCGATGAATCTGTTTGATGCCGAGATGCAGGAAAGAGGAAAAATGATCCTCGAGCAGGTGGAAGCGGATAATCGGCTCGCGATTCTGATGATCGGCCGTCCCTATCATTCCGATCCTGGCATGAATCATGGCGTTTTGGAAGAGTTTCAAGTATTGGGTTATCCGATTCTCTCCATGCGCTCCATTCCGAAAGATGAAGAGTGGCTGCACCGCTTTTTCCAAGACGATCTGGAGAGCGGACGTGTGGAGTATGCATTAGAGGTCAGTGATGTGTGGCCGGAAAACTTCAGTTCCAATTCTGTGCAAAAAGTATGGGCATCCAAATTTGCCGCCCGTCATCCCAATGTGGCCGTACTTGACTTATCCAGCTTTAAATGCGGACATGATGCGCCTACCTACGGACTCATTGACTCGATCATTTCGACTGCAGGGACGCCTTACTCCGCCTTGCACGATATTGATGCCAACAAGCCAAGCGGGTCGATCAAAATTCGCGTAAAAACCTATGCCCATAGCTTGGGACTCCATGAAGAACGCTTGCATGATCTGGCCCAGAAAAAAGCGGAACTGCAACTGCGTTTAGAACAGAAGCGACTGGAGCTTTCCAGCTTGCAAACGGACTCCTACGAGCAAAAAAACCTTTCTCAGACGGGCAACTAAACGTCCAGAAAAAAGGAGCGACAGCCAACAGATGACAACAAGCAAAGTGCTTCCCAACGACTCAAAGACAAACCGCTCAACTGATGAGAGTAAATTGCTTCATTTTCAAGCGGAACAGGAACTTGCGTTAGGTTTGGAACAGGCAAAAAGAACACAATGGTTCGATCCGGTACCGCGTCAATTTTTAATGAAGGATAAGGCAACCACAACCATCCTCTTTGGCGGACTTACCATGGCGCACGATTTTCTGGTTGAGGGAGTATTGAAAGGATTGGGCTATACGGTGAAGCACATGGATTGCCCGGATACCGAGTCACTTCGGTTTGGCAAAGAGTTCGGAAACCGCGGGCAATGCAACCCGACGTACTTTACCGTAGGCAACCTGATTAAGTATCTGCATCATCTGCGCGAGGTCGAAGGAAAATCAAAAGAGGAAATCGTGAGCAACTACCTGTTTATCACCAGCGGTTCTTGCGGCCCATGCCGCTTTGGCACCTATGTCACGGAGTATCGCAAAGCCTTGCGTGATGCCGGATTTGACGGATTTCGCGTTCTTTTGTTTCAGCAGCAGAACGGTCTGAAACAGGCAACAGGCGGCGAATCGGCTCTGAAATTGGACACCTCGTTTTTTGCCGGTTTTCTCAAAGCGGTTCTCCTGGGAGATATTTTGAATGCCATCGCTTATCGGATTCGTCCCTATGAGGTGGAAGCAGGCTCCACCGATGCCGCTCTCGCACGCTGTAAGCAGTTCCTGTACGATGCCCTGCATCAACGCAAGTGGCTGATTCCCGCGCTGATCAGATGCCGCAAAGAACTGGAAGCAATCAAGGTAGACCGTACACAAGTCAAGCCGAAGGTGAGCATCATCGGCGAGTTTTGGGCGATGACAACAGAAGGTGACGGCAACTATCAATTACAGCGGTTTCTCGAACAGGAAGGAGCCGAGGTGGAAGTACAATCGATTACCGCGTGGATTCTTTTCCTGATTTGGGAAGGACGCTATGACACCAAAAAGCGGATGAGACTGCGTGGAGAAGATTCAGGCCGCTACGGCTTGGAAGGGAAAAACCCTGTGGTACGTCTGCGCATGTTGGCTATAGCTGACCGTGCCATTCGAGTCCTGTTCCAGGTCTACGCGAAGACGATCGGGCTCAATGGTTATCATCTGCCCGACATGGACGAGATCGCAGAGGTATCCCACCAACACTACAACAACCATGTCCGCGGTGGAGAAGGTCATATGGAAGTAGGAAAGCTAATCTTAAACGTCGCCAAACGGAAAGTAAACATGACCCTCTCCGTCAAGCCATTCGGATGTATGCCGTCTTCTGGCGTCTCCGATGGTGTTCAATCATTCATTACTGAAAAATACCCCGATGCCATCTTCCTTCCGATTGAAACAACGGGAGATGGAGCGATCAACGTATACAGCCGCATACAGATGATGCTGTTTAAAGCAAAACAAGCTGCGCAAAAGGAGTTTGACGATGCTTTAACCAAAAAAGACATCACGGTTGAGCAGCTCCGGAGCATTAGCATTTCAACGAGTACCCATCCATTGCGAAAAAGCCGTCATGTCGTGGCTTGTACGGCGGCAAATACGGTATATGGCATGCGCGGTTTTATGAACTGGTATTCACTCCGACGAAACAAGGAGGAAGTGAAAGGGGTATAAACCTTTAAGGGAAAACGGCTCTTTCGAACTGATTCGAAGGAGCCGTTTTGTATGTTCTTACCGGTAAAACCCTTGTTCCTCGGCGTAATTTCCCCAATGCGGGCGACTGCCGTCTCTATCTGTAAAAGGATACTCGTCCGACAAGCCCCATGTACTGAGCGTTTTCCCTGTTTTTCCTGCGACAGCCGGGTCTGAAGCCAGCGCAACCACCGCTCGACCGATGTACGTAGGTGTTTCCGACATGAGGAAGTGCTTATCTTGCTTCGCCGCCTCTCTCCACGTCTCTTCTGTCACGCCAAAATGATCGAGCATCGCTTCTGAGCGCAGGAAGCCCGGCGTTAAAGCCAACGCAGTAACCCCGTGTGGACGCAGGTCCTCTGCCATCGACACAGCTAGGTGAATCGTCGAGATTTTTGCCAAGCTGTAGTACAGATTGCCGCGGTACCGATAGTCGATTCCGTCTGTAATCTCGATGATCAGCCCTTTTTTCTGTGCCACCATGAGTGGAACCGCATAGTGACTGGTGATCATATGCGTACGAATGGCGCGTTCTTGCATCAATAAGCCGTCTGCCAATGGCTGCTCCCAGAACGGCGTCCCCCAGTGAGTCAACGGATCTCCACCCCAGATGTCATTGACCAATAGATCGAGCTTACCATTTTGCTCCGCTTTTACTCGCTCAAAGAACGCTTTTACCTCTTCTTCCTGCGTATGATCGACTCGCACAGCGATCCCGTTTCCGCCGCTTGCCGTCACGAGCTCTGCTGTCTCTTCTATCGTCTCCTGGCGTGCCATATCAGAGTGTTGACCACGCACCGTGCGTCCCGTCACATATACCGTCGCCCCTGCTTCTCCCAGACTGACCGCAATCCCCCGTCCCGCTCCTCTTGTACCGCCTGCTACCACCGCTACTTTGCCTTGTAATGGTTTCATTCATAATGCCTCCTTATCGATTCATGCATCAAGAATAACGAAGTAAATATGACAACTGCTGTCATATTCGTTACGATACAATCAAAGTAATGTTGTGACTTTCTTCTAGGAGGGCTTTTTATGCGGGCAGATCGACTCCTTACGATCTTGTTACTCTTGCAAAACCACGGTCGCATGACTTCCAAGCAATTAGCAGAAAGGCTGGAGGTATCCGAGCGAACCGTTCATCGTGATATGGAAGCTTTGAGTACGTCAGGTGTTCCCGTCTATGCGCTGCGCGGTGCAGATGGGGGCTGGGCTTTGGCAGATGGGTATCGCAGTAATTTGACCGGAATGAAAATAAATGAGCTGCAATCACTGCTCGTAGCCTCCCCAGCTGCCTTGTTGAATGATCTCGGACTGCATGAAAACTATGAAGCTGCTTTTCTCAAGCTGCTGTCCGCACTGCCAAAAACTGTTCAGCAGGATGCCATCCACGTACGCCAGCTCCTTCATATCGATGGGGCTGGCTGGCATGAATCGACGGAGACGTTTCCATTCTTGTCAATGGTTCAAGATGCCGTTTGGCTCTCCCGCAAGCTGTTCATTCGTTACATGCGCGAGGATGTGGCCGTAGAGCGCATTGTTTGCCCGCTCGGACTCGTCGCCAAGCGAAGCATTTGGTATTTGGTCGCAAAAGTGGACGAAGACATGCGGACGTACCGGATTTCACGACTTTTGGATGCCCAACTCCTAGATGATGTCTTCCTCCGCCCAAATGATTTCGACCTCGCTTCTTATTGGGAACAATCCACTTTGGACTTCAAGTCCAGTCTCCCACGTTATCCTGCGCGGTTGCTCGTCAAAAAAGAGACGTTGCCTGCCGTAAAACAGGAGCGTTATATAAAAATAGCTTCCACCCAAGCCGCAACAGACGACTGGATGGAAGCAGAGGTTGAATTTCACACACTTGCGTCAGCATGCTCTCTGGTGCTCAGCTTCGGCCCGCACATTCAAGTATTGGAGCCACATGAACTGAAACGTGAGGTTATAGAGCAGGTGCGTGCTACACTTGGCCTGTACGAGGCCCCGAATTAGCAAGGACTTTTGTTTCTCGTCCGTAGATGAGCAGGACGATTGCTCCCACAATCAACACCGTGGTAAATACACTAAAAATAAATGTATAGCTGTAATGATGCGACGAGTAGTAACCGACGAGATACGGTGCGATAATACTGCCGATTCTTCCGACACCAGATGCCATACCAGAACCGGTAGCGCGCAGCGGTGTCGGATAATTTTCCGGCGTGTACGCGTACAAAGCACCCCAGGCCCCCAGATTGAAGAAGGACAAGAAGGCTCCTGTTACCAACAGCTCCATGGTCCCACTGCTTTGTCCAAAAGCGAAGGCCATCACACCAGTCATGAACAAGAAGGTCGCCAGCGTCCATTTCCGTCCCCATTTTTCCACGAGATAGGCTGCCGCGAAATAACCTGGCAGTTGGGCCAACGTCATGATCAGTACATACTGGAAGCTTTTGATCATCGTAAAGCCTTTGTCGACCAAAACAGATGGCATCCATAAAAACATGCCGTAGTACGAGAAAGCAATTGCAAACCAGACGACCCACAGCGTAATTGTCTCTGTGCGATGGGACGTCAACAGCTTTCCAACAGGAATATTCTCGGCCTGCTTTTGAAACTGCGGAGATTCAGGAATGCTTCGACGGGCAAACAAAGCGTACACGACGGGCAACGCCCCGATCATGACAGCCACACGCCAGCCATAGTCCGGAATGATGAAATACGATATGACGGCTGCCGCGATCCAACCAACCGCCCAAAAGCTCTCCAGCAGTACAACCGTACTTCCTCGCTTCTCCGGTGGCGCAAACTCGTTTACCAGCGTCGAGGCTACCGGCAGCTCGGCACCCAAACCGAGTCCCATCAGGAAACGGAACAGCAGCATGGTCGCAAAACCAGTCGCGAAAGCGCTCGCAAAGCTCGCCAAGCCAAACAAGATCAAAGTCAGCAAAAACACTGGCTTGCGGCCAATGCGGTCAGCCAAATAGCCACCTGCAATCGCCCCAATCGCCATGCCGACGAGATTGCCCGTCCCTAAGAGCCCAGCCTCTTCCCCCGTCAAACCCCATTCCTGTCGTAATGCCACCATAATAAAAGATAAAAGTGCAACATCCATGGCATCGAACATCCAGCCAAAACCGGCTGCCCAAAAAACTTTTTTGTAAGGCTTTGACATTCTCGTTCCCTGCTTTCCTTTCTTTTGCGCATGATAGTCGCGCCTAGTTATCATTTCACTTTTTCGTCCAATATCCTGCTCACGAAAAAAAGTTCGACTATTGTGATAGTATGCTTTCCCAAGAAGCTCCATTCTAACCGGACCATGCCAAAAAGGCAGTCCAAAGATTCGTAGACCGCCATTTTAAAATAAGGGATTCTTGTTCTATTGAGGAAGCCGCTGAATGAATCTATTCATGAGCAAAGAAAGAGAAATCAAGATGGGAGGGTCGTCCGGATGAGGCACATGAAGAGTAACTTGCTGATGAGGGACGATCGCAGTTGGTGTGACAATGATTGGTTTCTTGGAACGTGTGCGCAATGTCTCGTACGGCAAGAGAAAATCCATCGCTTGCATGCCCCAGGCAACAGATGTCGCCATCAAGTAATACGTACCTGGCTTGACATTGGTAAAACAAAAATGGCCTAGAGAGGGCAGCAATGTTCCGTATAAAGGAAGACCTTCTGGAATCGGCTTGGCAAACAATCCAATCAAAATGACGCCTTGAAAAGGCTCTGTGGACTCGATTGTCCCTGCAATGGTCATCGGTCGCTCGGGGGCTGGATGTAACCGAGTCCACTCGGTCAACTGCTGCAAGGAACGGAGACGGTCCTCCGCTAGCTGGGCCGTTTCTCGAAATTCGCTAGGCGATACCCCGACACGCTCCGTAAAACGGGTAGAGAAAGTCCCCAGGCTCTGCTGGCCAATTTCCAGACCGATGTCGCGAACACTCATGTTCGTGCGTAGCAATAAATCCTTTGCCCGTTGGAGTCGCATGGTCGATACGTAATAAAGAGGCGGGAGACCGATTCTTTCTTTAAAAATCCGCGCAAAATGATACTGACTATACGCAACATGATTCGCCAACCGGGAAAGTGGCAAAGGCTCGTCTAAATGCCGATGTATATAAGCGATCACTTCGTCAATTTCGGTATACCTGTCCATCGATCGAGCTGCTCCCTCCCTCTTCTGCATAGCTAAATACAGAACGTTTGTTCTGAAATAAAATTTACCATATTTTTCTGAACGATGGAAGGAGTAAATTACAGCAGTTACGCATTCGTTTTCTGCAAACGGATTTCGTCCAGAAACGCTTGCATCGTATTCGTTACAAAGGAATCTTTTCGGCGAATAAAAACGGTTGTCACTTCATGATAAGGCTCCGGAATGCGATGAATATGAACCGTTCCACTCTCGACCAAGTGATGTACTGCCGACTTCGGCAAAATAGTAATGCCGATCCCCGCTGCTACGCCCCCGATAATGGTCTCAAACGTTCCGAACTCCATCACTTTTTTCGGGATCAAGCCCTCTACCTTCATCCAAGTCTCTAACCGTTCTCGATACCCGCACCCCTTTTTGTAGAGCAAAAGAGCTTTCCCTGTGATATCACTGGCAGTGAAGGAACTGTTTTTCGTTACCAACACAAGCTCCTCTTGAAACACTTGCTCTTGCTCGATCAAAGGATGGTTGATCGGTCCACTCACGAACGCTCCATCCAGCGCGAGATCCAATACTTTTTGCAGCAAATGCTCTGTCACGCCCGCTTTAAGTGAAATATCCACATGCGGATACTGGCTGCAATACGAGGATAGCAATCTCGGAAGGGCATTGATCGTCTCGACCATCCCAACCTCCAGCACCCCAGACGGCTCGGAAGCCCGATGGAAGTAGTTTTGCATTTCTTCGAATTTGGCGATGATCTCTCGCGAATATTCGAGCAGGCGCTTCCCTTCTGTATTTAAGGTCATGCCTCGCTTGTTGCGATAAAACAAAGGCGTTCCAAGCTCTTTTTCCAGCAGCTTGATCCGCGCTGTCACATTCGACTGAACGTAGCTCAGCTCGGCTGCGGTCTTGCTCACGCTGCCCAATGTGGCGACCATCTGGAATATTTTCAAATCATTGATCTCCACGGTTTCTCTCCCTCCTTTTATCTATCACTGAAAATGATACATAAAGTTATTATCAATCATTATACTAACATATTTCCATCCAGTATGATGTGGTAAGTCAGCTTTGTATGGAAAGGGAGAAATCGCATAATGAACAAGCAACTACTTTTAGGGTCTATTTTCTGCATGGTCGCCAGTATGTCATGGGGGGCGATGTTTCCGGTTGCGCACATCGCACTGCAAGAAATCGATCCATTTTACTTCTCATTTCTTCGCTATTTTTTCGTAACGATCATTTTGTGCGGTTTGCTCTGGGCAAAAGAAGGCTTGTCTGCTTTTCGTTTGGAGGGGCGCGGGAAGTCCCTGCTGTTTTTTGGAACAATGGCGTTTACCGTCTACAATATGGGAGTATTTCTTGGGCAGGATTTGATGGGAGAGCCAGGCACGATTGCAGCGTCCATTATGGAAGTGCTCATGCCGATGATCTCGATTGTACTTTTGTCCATTACCACTAGAAAGCTGCCGCCGTACTATACGTTGGCGACGATTCTCGTAGCTTTGGTCGGCGCGGTCCTTGTTATTACCAATGGCAATCTTACCTTCTTTACTACAGCAGGTGAGCATTTGCTTCCGCTGTTCTTCATTTTCATCGGTGTCGTGGGTTGGGTAGTCTACTCGATCGGCGGCGGGCGTTTTAACACATGGTCTACGCTTCGCTACTCCACGTTGACGTGTCTCTTAGGAACAGGAGTGAATTTCGTGATTGTCACGACTTCCTCACTCTTTCAATGGCTTCCGGTTCCTACGGTCGAAACGGTGATGTCCATTAAATACGAAATGGCGTTCATGGTTCTTTTACCCGGCTTTGTAGCTCTTTTGAGCTGGAATGCAGGCATTAAGCTGCTCACTCCGCTCAACGGCATTTTGTTTATCAACCTGGTTCCGATCACGACCTTTGCCATGATGGCGTTTCAAGGCTATGAGATCAGCCGTTACGAATTGTGCGGCACCTTGCTCGTGATCCTTGCCCTGATTGGGAACAACCACTTCCAGAGAAAACAGCTGCAATACCGAACGGTCACAAAGCAACAACCAAGTGGAAGAAAAGTTCCGTCCATGTAGTCTAAAAAAGTAAGGATAGAAATTCAGGAAGCCCTGAATCTCTATCCTTTTTTATATCGAGGGTCGCCGTTACCCCTGCGTGATGCATACATTTTTAACAGAAGTGATCCGAATATTGTCCTACCAGCACCTTTGTAGTTTCAATCCAGAGCTTCCGGTGCAAAATCGTCGGACCCAATCTTCTTTCCATAAACCGCAGCATTGGCTCGTTGTCATGCTCGATAAAACAAATGCCAAAAGGAAACGCTGGCTGCGCCTGTGCAATGGTTTTCATCAAAAGCGTAATCCCTCTTGCCTGCTTCTGATACTTTTCCTGAACAAACATCGTTTTGTACAAAAGCAGATTACCGGCCATTCTCTGTACGATCACCCAGCCAATAACTTTCCCCTGATAACGCAAGCCTGTGCTGTAATCGGGATCGAATTTTCCTTCTTCAAAAAATGGCGACAAAAGCGACGTGTACCATTGCCCTTCACCTTGCTCAATTTCCAGACGCTCTGCTGGGGTCAGGTCTCTCCAGGGAAAGAGGGTGAAACCTTCGGGGAGTGCAAGCCTCTCTACCCACTGGCATTCACCCAGCCGCATCGAGCCGAGTGTGTACATATAGGTTTTTACCTTTGGCAACTGCCAGCCTTCCCTGATCGCAATTTTGGAGAGCCATGAAAAATCTTGCGCTTTGATGAAACCTGCAAACTGTCCATCGCTGATACCTTGCTCTCTCATTTTTTGCTCAGCGTGCCACAGCAGCTTCATGCCCATTCCCCGCCGTTGGTGCCCCTCTGCTACCACAAGCTCGATGATCTTGGCCTGTCCTTCGCTTACAGCGGATCGCCCCAAAACGATGCCCGCAGGCTGATTGTTGTTAGAAGCCCCAAATCCCCAAACGGATGAGCTGTTGATCTGGTCCAGCCACTCCAAGTGCTTGGGGTGCACCAACGATTTATACGCCCGTGCAGTGCTAGCAGTCAGTTCCTCTAGTTGCAATGTTCGTACCTCCTCGTGGACTTTGGCTTACTCATTGCTTGGGTTTTACAGGTGCTGTTGCTCTACCTTGTATTAGATTCCCGGCCTTATCCCTCATGAAGCCTGGTTCAAAGGAAACCTTGCTCTGTTCCGTGATGAGAGACCCGAACGTGGTGTAGAATGTATCCTGAAACGTTACCCGAATGGTGTTTCCTGACACCTGGAATCTGGCATACCCTGTTACCTCTCTCATGTCGTCAAAATTCCCGGAAGGTGAGAATAACAACCGCAAATTGGGATTTGGGTCATTACGAAGTGGTTCTGACGCCGACAATGTATAGGTCGTTCCCTCTTCAGTGACGTCTGAGGACAATTGTGGGTTAGTAGCATCAAACCCGACACCGATCTCCTCTGTATCCAGCAAATCTTGGCCGCGATACAGCTTGAACACTGCATAAGAGTTGTCATCTTCTGTAACCGTTGGCTTGGCCTTGATCGTCACACCATAATCTCCATGGTTCATTTCCAGTAATGACCCGTCGACCTCGACTGTGATGTATTCCTTTTCATTGATCACAAAACGGTCCAACTGGTTGTCATATTTGTACGAGAGAGGCTGGTTTTTTACAGATACCTCAAGATATTCGCTCAATACCCTTTTGTCCATTGCCGGCTCCCATTTGTCGGCAATCGTAACTTGACGGTTCTGAGTCGGAGCAATCGGCAGCTCGATCTTTGCATCTGGCAAACGATCCATGCGTGGAATGCTGAACAACATTTGTGCTTTTGCCACATACGACATCCAGTGTGTTTTTTCTGGACTTTCACTCAGAAGCTCGACCTTGGAAGAGGCCGCATCGATCATTTCCTGAGTAACCTTGGGCCTCAGCTCGATCATATCATTCGTCGTATAAAGACCCTCAACAGCCTGCTTCACTTCCTCCAGCAGATTGTTCCCGTTATCCAGCAGCGTTTGTGCCTTCTCGATATCGGCGAGCAGACCTGGCTTTTCCGATACACGATTGTCCAGACCCTCGACTAGCTTCTTGACATCATCGATCTGTTTCTGGGTCGTTCCTGCCCGCAGCTCCTCTTTCTTCCCATCCGTAAACAGCTCTTCGACTGCTCTCTTCGCTTTTAGCAGAGCCGGAATCGGGGGAGGATCGATTGGAGGCGGAATCACAATGACGGGGTCTTTGAAACGGATGGAGAAACTGTCACTCGTGACATCTTTCTGTGCCCGCTTGATGTTTCGTTTGTCGATCGTGAAGCTGACCTCTTTTACAGTGTCCGCGACTGTATGCTTTCTAGCCTGTCCCGTAAACAAAATGGTGAGCTCGTCATCGCTCTCTTGGTTGACCTCAATATCCAACCCGTCAGGCAAATTATGTACCTCGATATCATCGGCAGATAGTTCACCAAGGAACTTGCCATTAGACAGCTTGAGCCTCTGTTTGGCTGTGATGCTGCCATCATTTGCTCCTGATTCTTCTATCACCGTCTCGCTGACAGAAAGCGCGGGCAAATCAGGTAGCTCGGCTCCATCTACGGCTACCTCAAAGACCGCTTCTGCATCATCCATTTTTGCCGTAATTTCTACCAGTCCTTCGTTCTTGGCTGTTACCTTCCCCTCAATGTTGACGAAGGCAATTCGTTTATTGCTAGAGCTCCAGAGCAGATCCCGCCCAGTAACAATGCGGTCATTTTCATCGAATGCAACAGCGATCAGCGTCAACGATTTATCCGTATGATCTTTGGTAGATAGCAGGGCATCCTCTGCGACCGTTACCAGCTCGATCCGCTCTGCTTTTGTCCCTCTTTCGGCCATTACAAATGGTTCAAATTCCTCTTCTTCACCGTCATACTGCAAGCGCAGGGAAACCGTCTGTTCTTTTTTCGCGGCACGAATCGGTGAAAAACTGAGCAAAACAAGCTGTTCTTCCTCTAGCCAAATAAAGTTTTTGATTTTGATCCGTGTAGGATTTCGATCATCTATAGCGGCCGTCAACCGGAAATCCTTTGCAGCAGGTGCCTTGTCTGGAGCATTCTCCAATCGATAGGCAATAAAGCCATTCGTCGCTGTATGCCCCTCTGACTCTAGCAAGGACTCCCATGACTGCTTATCTTCTTCTACTACTTCCTCTGATGCCTCTCGTACTTCCTCATCCGTTTGCTCTTCTGCTACTGATGCGCTGGCTGTCCCAATTGTCTGGATTTCTTTAATCGGATAGGAAACGGCTGCATAGGCATTGCCGACAAAAGAAAGCAAAAAACCCGTGGATACAACCGCTGTTAGGATTGTTTTGGCTTTTGGCTGCTGTTTGCCCATATGTAAATACCCCCTCTTTTTCTTTTGTAGGACAAAATCATGCAAACTAATGCTATCAGAGAGGAAAATGAAAAAAACCTAACAAAAGTTAGGTTTTTTGACGTTCTTTTTTTAGACGAGTAACAGATCGACAAAAGACGCTTGATCCAGCTTCCCAAAAAACTCCTGAAGATTGATGCCGGCGAGTCGCTCACTGACCGAGGTGCGATCGTACGGCGTATCTCGCAGCACTGCTTCAAGCTCTGCTACATCACGTACACCGAAGAAATCTCCGTATATCTTCGCTTCTTTAATTTTGCCTTTCTCAATATCAAGCTGGATCTCCACCGTGCCAATATCGAAGCGTTTAGATTGACGATAATTGCTTTTCGGTGACTTGCCGTAGTTCCACTCCCAAGTCTGGTAACGGGAACGGGAAAGCTCGTGAATGTTCTCCCAATCCTTTTCAGTCAGCTTGTATTCTTCGACCTCCCCTTCTCCAAAAATCGAACGGAGAATCGCCTGACGGAACTCTTCAATGGTCATCTTCGTCTCCAAAAACTCCGAGATGTTGGCGACACGGCTGCGAATCGATTTGATCCCTTTGGACTGGATCTTCTCTGCGTTTACCTTCAGCGCAGACACAACGTTTTCCATCTCCGAATCAAAAAGCAGCGTGCCGTGGCTGAACATCCGTCCTTTGGTCGAATACTGCGCGTTGCCAGAAATTTTCCGTTCTCCGACCTGTATGTCATTTCGTCCTGTCAGTTCTGCTTCTACTCCTAATGTTTTCAAGGCTTGTACCACAGGAGCCGTAAATTTGCGGAAATTGTGAAAGGATTCGCCATCATCATTCGTAATAAAGCTGAAATTGAGATTGCCCAGATCGTGATAAACAGCGCCGCCTCCAGACAGTCTGCGAACGACATGAATATGATTTTCCTCTACATAAGTCGCATTAATCTCCTCAATTGTGTTTTGATTTTTCCCAATAATAATAGAAGGTTCATTGATATAAAACAGCAAGTAGTCGTCACTATTGGGCAAATGCTTCAAGGCGTACTCCTCAATCGCCAAATTGATGCGCGGATCTGTAATCCCTTGATTATCGATGAATTTCATGAGATAGCCTCCATCCGTAAGCGTTCTATCATCCTAATCATACCATTTCCCGTTGGTCTATACTGCTTTCGAATCCTGCTCAAGTAAGAAGCATTGTTTCCTAATCTAATATTTTTTGTTGATTTTTTGAAAATCCTCTATAAAAACGTTTACATATTGTCGATAATTGACGTAAGTCTAGGGGCAATCATCTTGGTGTTTTCTTTTCTAGATGAAATACTATGGATCAACGAGGTGTTCTTTATGAAAACAGCCAAGTTTTCCCGTTCAAGCTCTCTACGAACTAAGCTCGTCCTGTTATGTCTCCTGCTATTGGCGCTTCCTTGCCTTAACATCGGAATTCAGGGCTATTATTCTGCGAGCTACAGCTTGGACGACTTGGGCAGCCGCATCTTAAAAAACAATGTGAACTTGACGATTGAAATGATTGATGTTCTCCAGAAACAGGTCGAAGCTGGAAAAATCAGCAAAGAAGATGCACAAGAGCAAGTAAAAATTCGCATCCTCGGCCCCAAGCAGTCGGATGGAACCCGCTCGATTAACAAAAATGTCGATTCCGGTGCCAGTGGATACATGTTTGTTCTGGATGAGAAAGGTGTCATGCTGGCCTCTCCTTCCATTGAGGGGAAGAATCAGTGGGATACAAAAGATTCTGACGGTGTCTTTTTTACCCAAGAAATGATTAAGCGCGGTCAGGAAGGTGGCGGCTTTACATACTATCAGTGGTCGAAGCCAACGGAGCCCGATGTTCTCTATCCGAAAATCGCCTATTCCAAGCTAGACCCTCACTGGGGATGGATCGTAAGCGCAAGCAGCTACATGGAAGACTTCAATGCCCCTGCCGAAAGTGTACTGTCTGATTTAATGATCGTGCTGGGAATTTCCTTGATTGTCGGATTCGTCGTCTCATGGTATGCCTCCGGTTTCATTTCCAAGCCTATTACCCTAGTTGCCGAGCGTGTGAAAGAAATTGCTGGTGGCGATCTGTCCGGGAAAGACATCGTCGTAAAAAACCGTGATGAAATCGGACAATTGGTCCATGACGTGACCCATATGACAGAGAATTTGCGCGAGCTCATCTCTCGTGTCCGCATCAGCTCTCTGCATGTCGCTTCTACCTCTGAGGAGTTGACGGCGAGTGCAGAACAGACGAGTAAGGCAACCGAGCAAATTGCCGTCACGATGCAAGAGATCGCCGTCGGAGCAGAGGATCAGTCCAAAACGATCGATGGAACGGTCAAGACGATCAACGACATGTCGTCGAGTCTGCAACAAATTGCATCCAGTTCCGAACAAGTCTCTCTGACAGTCGATACAACGAACATGCTGGTCTCAAACGGCAATGAAGCGATTGTCGGTGCCATCGCTCAAATGAATTCCATCAACACGACTGTCCAAGAGCTGGCAGAATCAATCAAAATGCTTGGCCACCGCTCTTCGGAGATCAGCAATATTGTCGAGGTCATCACCTCGATTGCCGAACAAACGAACCTGTTGGCGCTAAATGCTGCGATCGAAGCGGCCCGTGCTGGAGAGCATGGACGTGGATTTGCTGTCGTCGCCAATGAAGTACGTATCTTGGCTGAGCAATCAGCAAAATCTACCCAGCAAATTAAAGACCTCATTAGCGCGATTCAGGTCGATACGAACAAAGCCGTATACGTGATGCAGACGACGACATCTGAGGTTTCGGCTGGAATCGAAGTCGTACATGAAGCCAGCAAGGCCTTCCAGGAAATTTTGTCTGGAACGACAGAAGTAGCACGCCAGATTCAGCAAGTTACCTCTGCCACTCACCACATGACAACCGGAGCAGAGCAAGCTGTCCATTCCATTGAAGCGATTGCCACCACTGCGGAGACAACGGCTTTCGGAACACAAAACATTTCGGCTGCCGCTGAACAACAATTAGCCTCTATGGAGGAAATTTCGTCCTCTGCTGCTTCCTTGTCAAAAATGGCGGACGAGCTGCATGAATCGATTCAACAATTTAAGGTGTAATATCATCTCTGAAACGAAAAAAGGCTGCGTTTGCTGGTCAACACTGACCTCGCAAACGCAGCCTTTTCCTCTCCCTATCACCCTATTTAAACCCGAGGCGGTTGCTCTGCTTCCCACGTAATCGAAATCGTCGTCCCCTGCCCGATAGTTGTTTTCACCTCGATTGAACCACCAAACGCTTCCACTAATGCTTTTGTAATGACCATCCCAAGGCCTGAGCCTTCCGTCCGAGACTCAGTGTCTGTGCCGCGATAATACCTCTCAAATAGTCGATCTGCTGTTTCTTCATCCATCCCGCTACCATTGTCGCTAAAAATGAGCAGAGCTGTAGATGGCTCGACTGCCTGTACGCTGATGGACACAATCGTACCATTTTCATTGTGAATCAAGGCATTGGCAACCAAATTATCCACAATACGCTGAAACCAAGGCTTGTAGAGGAGCATGTAAACAGGTTCGGCAGAGGGGGTAAACTGGATGCAGCCTTCCGGGTAAAACGGATGTTTTGCTGCTTCTGTAATGGCATCAGCTGTGCAAACATTCAAGTCAACGAGCTCGACTGTAGGGGCGCCTTGTCCGTTCCTCAATCGATACGTCAGCGCCAAATCATTGATCAAGTCCTCCATATACGCAGACTTGTCCAAAATAATTTTGGCGAAAGTATGTACCTCTTCTGTCGTCCACGTATACTCGGCATTTCCTAACAGATGCGCGTACCCTTTGACAGAGGACAGCGGCGTTTTCAGATCATGGGAAACGCCTGCGATCCACTCATTTCTCAATTGCTCCGTTTCCTGACGAAGCTTTTCATTGCGGTAAAGCGTTTGCGACAAGGAGTCCATCGAATCGATTACATCTTGGTAGATACGGTATTTGCGCTTTCTCTTCCCTCGCTTGTCTTGGCTGAACGGAACACCATCCGAATTGGCAGGCTCCTCGTACCTTCCTCCACGCAGCAAGGTCAGCCACCGTAACACGTGAACAATCGGTGCGCCAAATCGCTGTCCGAACAAGTAGGACACAATCCCGAAGACGAGCATTGCCGACAAGAGCAGCATGCCCATCCCGATAAAAAGGGCCTTACTTTCCGGTGTCAAAAGCGGTTTTTCCCCGGGAGTCATTCCTGGCAATGGATAACTGAGTACCCAGGTTTGGCCGCTATTTTGATCATAATGCGATACGATTGTTGCCCCGTAGCGATCCGGGTATACCGAGCGGAGCGCCAGCTCTTCCAACGAAAAGTCCTTGATCGCTTTTTCTGGCTTATTGAAGGAAGCCAGCTCTGTTCCCTTCGGATCAAGGAGCTGCACCCAGCCCGCTTTACTCTTCAATTGATTTTGGATACTCGGAGGAAGCATGATCTCGTTATTTTTATGGTCAGCCTCCTCGATCACCTGTTGCAAGAAATCGTCATCGCGGTTCGTCATGCCATACAGCAAGGTGTGTACCACGCCGTCTTTTTCCTGTATCCATAACGATAGCTGATACGGGAATGGGCTTTTTCGGAGCCAATAAGCCGTTAACTGGCCAGGACCGTAGTAGCTGGGTACGTCAGGCGGGGTAAAGAAAGAGTCGGTGACATACCCCTTTTCATCAATCCGCTGAAGCCACCCTCCGCTATCTCGCACCTTCTCCAGCAGCTTCGGATCAAAGCGAACATTCTCTCCTTCTACTTCTATGGTTTGGATCAGCCGCTGCAAGCCGACACTCTCAAATTCACGTGAGGACTGTGCTTTTGACATTTCTTCAAGCGTCCAATATAACGTAAGCCCGGCTAGCACAAAGAGAATGAGGCCAACCAGCACCAACCACATGACCAGATGGAGCGCAATTCTGCTCTTAATATTCATAAGGAAGGCCCTTTTTCACCATTTTGTACCCGAGTCCCCTGACGTTCACCAAAAACTCCGGCTGCGCTGGATCGGGCTCGATGCGCTCCCGAATCCGGTGGATATGCACCATGATGGTGTTGTCATCACGCAAGCTATTTACGCCCCATACCCGTTCGTACAGCTCGCTTTTCGAAAATATCCGATTCGGATTTTTACACAAAAATAGCAACAGTTGAAAAACAAGGGACGGACAAGGAATGACTTTCCCCTCCACATAGAGCTCGCCTGCTGCTTCATAGACTTGAAATCGACCAAAATCATAGACCCCTTGAACGGGTGCTGTCGGTACAACCGAGTTCGGTTTGTGCGTGCGGCGAAGCAATGCCTTGATGCGTGCGACGATCTCCATCGGATTAAACGGTTTGGTCACGTAATCATCCCCGCCAACGGCAAATCCGGTCAGCTTGTCAAAATCGGTATCTCTCGCACTCAAGAACAGAATCGGCGCATCCGTCAGACGGCGGATGAATGGACAGGCTTCTATGCCGCTCATGTTTGGAAGCGTTACGTCCAGGACGATCAGGTCATAGCTTTTTCGTTCGCATGCACAGAGCGCCTCCTCAGATGTTTTCACCTTGTCGATCGAGTGAAATCCTTCTTTGTGCAGTACGGTTTCAAGCAATTGGAGAATGGCTTGCTCATCGTCCACGAGAAGGATAGCTGCATCTTTCACGATCACTTCGCTCCTTTTGCGCTTTGCGTTATCCTCCATTTTATCATGCGTAGTGCCAGCGCGCGTCCGCAACAACCTTAACGGAATCATAATTTTGCCGCGACAGATTTAAGCATCCTGTAAGCAAGCGTTTCATATCCGATAAGAGTGGCTTTCTATAATGGAGCTAACGCTAAGAAAAAGATAGGAGTGGCGACATGAAAAAAGTTTGGATTTCACTCGGTGTAGGAGCAATTCTTTTGACAGGATGTGCTGCGCAATCAGAAGCAACCGCAATCCCCTCTACTGCTGAATCCCTTACAAAGAAAGAAGAAGGTGCAAAGACAATGACGGTTCAAGCGGAATCTATTGTGCAAGCTCTCCTTAACGGAAAAATAGAGGAGGTCTATGAGCAAACAAGCCCGTCATTCAAACAGCAGGTTTCAAAAGCACAGTTTGTAGAAGGGTATGCGGCTTTCAGCTCAGGGTTAAAGTCGTGGAATCACCATTCCCATACGTCCGTAAACGGCAGCTATTATGGTACCTGGGTGGATCAGGACGCCAAACGAGGCCTTGTCCTTTCGATGGATGAAAAAGGGATCATTACGGGTGTTTTATTGAAGCCGCTGCAAAGCTACCCTGACACCGACAATGCTTTGACAAAGCTGGCGTACAGCGCACCGTTTACAGGTGAGTGGTATGTGTTCTGGGGAGGTCAGAATGTCCTTTCAAACTATCACTACGAGGTGGCTAGCCAACGCTATGCATACGATCTGATTCAGGTCAAAGACGGATTATCTTACAAGGGTGATCCTGCGAAAAACGAGAGCTACTTCGCATTCGGGCAAGAAATACTCGCACCGCAGGCAGGAACCGTCGTGCATGTCGTCAATAATATCAAGGATAATGCCCCTGTCGGAGCGATGAACGCACAGCAGCCCGCTGGCAACATCGTCATCCTCGATCATGGCAATGGAGAATACAGCTATTTCGCCCATTTGAAGGAAGGCTCCGCTAAGGTAAAGGTTGGTGATCGTGTGGAGAAAGGGGATTTGCTTGGGCTATGCGGCAACTCTGGCAATTCCAGCGAGCCTCATCTGCATTATCAGGTCTCTGACGGAAAAGATTTGTTCCATAGCAAATCCATTCGCGTTCAGTGGGAGAACGGATTGAATCCGCGTCAAGGTGACAGCATTCCTGCGAAATAAATAGTGTAGCTGTTAAACAGGGGCAGTCCATCCTTTTGTCTTGTATACAAAGAGATGGACTGCCGCTTTCTTTTAGAGGACAATATCATACTCCATTGTCTTCGCAGTCTGTTCTGCTGCTTCCGCGCCTACTAATCGCTTGATGATTTGAAAGGACATATTGATCCCCGCTGAGATTCCAGCAGAGGTGACGATATTTCCTTCATCCACGAATTTTACTCCTTTTTGCACAACGACTTCTGGAAATTCCTTTTCCATTCGATCGAGACTTGCCCAATGGGTCGTTGCCTTTTTGCCCGATAATAAGCCCGCTTTTGCAAGTAAAAAGGCTCCTGTGCAGACAGACGCCATCAGCTCCACCTGCTGCATTTGCTCACGAATCCATTTAATCACTGGCTCATTATGCACTTCTCGCTCCCTCGCACCTACCCCGCCAGGAATGATGAGAATGTCAAAAACAGGCATATTGGCAAAGCTGTAATCAGGTTGAACCTTCAGACCATTCAGCGTCTGAATCATGCTCCCTTTTTCCGATACCGTTTCTACACGAAAAGGTATATGGTCGCCATTTTCCATAAATGTCACCGAGAATACTTCAAACGGACCTGCAAAATCCAACACCTCTACATCGTCAAACAAAAAAATTCCTACTCGCCATTGCTTAGTCTCCATGTTGATCTCCCCCATTTTCATTTGGATATATTTTACAATATACTTTTGCGAGCATCTTTAGTTTTTTTAGCTGTAAGATTCTGCTAGAGTCATTGATAGAGGATAAAAAATGATGGAGGAGGTCCGCTGTCTGATGAGTACCAGCCCGAATATTATAGAGGTCGCGTCCCTCATAGGAGAACCATCCCGCGTCTCCATCCTGATCAGCCTGATGAATGGCAAGGCACTCCCTGCCAGTGAACTCGCACGAAACGCAAAAGTCACCCCCCAAACGGCAAGCACGCATTTGGCAAAGCTGGTGGAAGGCGGTCTTTTGGTCAGCGAATCACACGGACGACATCGCTACTATCGCCTAGCCAGCCCTGATGTCGCCCATGCCCTGGAATCATTAATGACGATCGCTGCACCTAAGCCGGTTCGTTCGTTGCGCGAGTCTGACCAATTGCGAGCCATCCGCTATGCCCGTACCTGCTACGACCATCTCGCAGGAGAAGTTGGCGTTGCCCTGACGCAGAGAATGCTGGAGTTGCAGTTAATGGAAGTATCTGATCAGGACTACGTGCTCAGTGAAGCGGGAAAAACCAAGCTGCAATCACTCGGCGTAGACCTTGTGGCCAAGCCGAAGAGCAGACGTCGCTTTGCTCGTCCGTGTTTGGATTGGAGCGAGCGTCGCCACCACTTGGCAGGCAGTCTCGGGGCTTCACTCACCCACCGATTTTTTGAGCTTGGCTGGATCGAGCGAGTGCCTGGAGGAAGGGCAGTCCGTGTCACGGAATTGGGCAGCTCTGGCTTTATGACCGAGTTCGGACTGCATGTAGATGAATGCAAAAAGCACAGCTAGCTACTCTGCCAGCTGTGCTTTTTCACTTACTTGGCGTCGTGGAGCAAACGTCCAATTCACCAAAAAAATCCCTGCGAAAATCAACAATCCTCCCGCATACACATGCCATTGTACTACCTCACCCAGCAACACCCACCCCGACAAAACACCGAAGAACGGAGCGAGGAACAAAAAAGCACTCGTCCTGCCCGGATCTCCGTGATTCAGCAAGTAAAACCACGTCGCAAACTGTACAATGGAAGCCATGATCGCGAGCCAGAGGACGACGAATACAGCGGTCGGTGTGATAATCAGCTTCGGCGTTTCCAGCGTGAACCCCATCACAAGGAGAAGAATTCCTCCGAACAGCATCTGATAGGCTGTCATCACCCACACATTGAAGCGGACTCCCCACTTTTTGACGAGAATCGTAGCCATAGACCACGCAAGGGCGGACCCGATACCAAACAGCGTTCCCGTCTCCCATTGCAGATGGAAGCCAAGCGTGATGAACACCCCAACCAGTCCAATCAGAACCCCCATCCATTGCGTCAGCCGATAGGATATCCCTAGAAACACCGTTCCCCATATGACCACGAGCAGTGGATTCATAAACGTCAGGATCGAGGATTCACCCGCTGTGATTGTACGCAGACTCAAAAAGATACACCCCATGACGGCGGCCGTCTGCAAAAATCCGATCACACACAGCTTCCCCCAGTCACCCGCCGACTTCGGGAGCGGTTTTTTCCATACCCACGCACCCATGATCAGTCCTGCCAACGTAAAACGCAGTCCTACCAGCAGCAATGGTGAAAAATAGGCCAATCCAATCTTTCCTACCGCAAAAGACGAGCCCATCAATGATGTCGTCACGACGACAAGTATGCCGAACAAAATTCGATTCATGGCGTTGTTCCCCCGTTTCAGGCAAGCTACTTGTTTCCTCTTACATGTAGTGTACCTGACGGTTAGTTCGATGAGGGTCGAAGTGTATTATTGGTTTACAGTTGATACTTCTCTACCATCTTGACCCCGATTCGGTTCAGCAAGATAGCGAGCACCTTCCAAACTGCTTGACGATAGAACGGCAAATGTTTGACATACACCGCTGTATATTCTGGTTCCCCCTCGGCTCCCCTGTCCGCTTTGAATGCGCCTACGCCCGCACTTTGATGGAGCAGGATGCCCTTGCTCTCTGCTTCTAGTACCAAGAGGCACGACAGCATCCGATACAGCCCGGTCTCTTTGGGGAGCGTCGTATCATAGCCGAATAGCGGTGTCGTCATCACACCATTTCGTTCGAAATAGCCAAGAATGCCGTCCAGCCGTCCGTCTTTTTCCAAGCCGATGAGGGTCAATGTTCTCTTTTGCATCGCCAATCGGACGAACTCCACCGAAAACTGCGGATTATGCTGGGAGTATTTATCCAGATATAGCGCGTTGTATAAAGCAACAATTCGCTCGACATGCTGTTCTCCCAGCTCCTCATGACGCAGGATGCGATAGCCGGATTTGGCAAGCATTTTCCGATCACGATTGAGCGTATTGCGGACCCGCCACTTGCCCTGCGCTGGCCAATCGGGGTGAAAAAGGTAGACGTAACGGCTGGGAACCATGAGATAGCCCTTCTCGACGAGTCCCTTGTGGAGATCCGGATACAGCCTGCGACAAACAGATCGAAACGCGATGATATGGCCGGGGAACTTTTGGATGCAGTTTTCCGTGATATCCTTTACTTCATCTGCACTCACATCATGATACAGATTCGTTGATAACAGCCAGTTGTTGACGATGACCATTTGGTTGCATTGGCTTTTTTTCATCCAGCGCCCAAGGCCTGTGAGTACGGTCGACAATACCCGCCTCAACACCCCTGAATCGAGCATGCTTAGCTCTTCCTTCGCGTACGTCACGTAGTGGGTAAACACCGAACTGACATACGAATTGTCGTACTCGGTATGGTTCACCGTTACAGGCATGATCCGATCTCCTACACGAAGTGCATGCATCTGCGTCTGGACATTTTGCACATAGCGGGATGGTTGTTCCGTCATCATGGGCAGCAAGTAGCTTCTGACGTAGTCGGCATCCTGTGCCTGTTCCCAAGGGATTTGCCCCGCCGAGCTCCCTTCATACCATTCAATCCATTGCCTGCTCACCTGGAACAAACATCCTCTCTACCCGCCGCAATTTTTTTGTACCGAGATTCAACTTGTACGGTGCAAACACAATCTTAGGCAATTGTCCTTGCTGATCGGCAATGACTTCCTCAAGACTTTGGCGTACTCGTTCCTGCTCTCGTATGGACGGTCCTTCCCCATTCTTCATGAGCAGTGCTATCTCAACTTGCTCGTGGCTTAGCTGCCGTACCGTATACTCTTCAATCGCATCAGACGAGGTAATGACAGCACGACGGATGAAATCAGGAAAGACCGATATCCATCGCGCTTCGTGTTCATGGCGAAAAACAAACAGATCATCTGCCCTGCCCTCAATCGATTCCAATGCCATAAACACCGAGCCGCACGGACATGGCGTACGCTTTTCCGTCAAAATGTCGTTCAATCGATAACGGATAATCGGCTGCGTCGTCCGGGAAAAGTCTGTGATGATCGGAAAGAATCGCTCCTTTTGCTCATCGAGGTATTCCTTTTCCACCACCACGAGGTCTTCATTGACATGCAGCGTCCCGTGTGAGCAGCTCACCGCAAGCAGCCCTTCTGTGCATTGATAAATTTGATGCACAATCTGCCCGAACACTTCAGCGATGTACGTTTGATCCAACGGGTCCAGCACTTCCGCCACCGAGATCACCTTGATCGGAGATATCCGCAATTTCCCTTGACGCTGGGCAGTCGCGAGCATTCTCAACATCGAGGCTGGCGCAACCACCACCGTTGGCTGATACTGATTCAAGTGATCAAGGTGCTGATCGAGCGGTATTTGCAGATCGAAGAACGAGAATTGAATGCGACGCCTGTTGACCGCCGTATACAGGTTGCTATTCGCTCGCAAGAAAAAAGCAATCCGATGTGTCGACCATAGCTGACCAGGCAGCGCTTTCGCCAAAATCACCCCTGCCCATTTCGCCTGCTCCTGCGGTCCCACGAGGAAAAGCCCGCGATTGCCAGATGTCCCGGAAGACAAGCCTACGGTCACGCCATTTAATTGGGGAGTAAAATCGCGTGTCGTTTCTGCTTTCAGTGCAATCGCAAATGCTTCTTCCTTCTTGATTCCGCACGTATTCAGCTCGTCAAAATGGCCCATCATGTGCTTTTTATCAATCGGCTCCATTTGTCTCCATTGTTCTGGCGTTCCCAATCTCTGTCGGTAAAAAGGAGAAGCTGGCAAAATGCGTGACAACATCTCTCTGACCTGGGCTTCTTGCCATTTCACCAGCTGCTCACGCGAAGAAAACCGACGGGCAAGCCACTTCGTTTTTACATACTGCTTCAAGATGGTCATGATCTCCATGTGAACGCTCCTCTGCTGGCCTGCCAGACTTCCCCGCAGTGAGTCGGCATGATTTTCATATCGGGACGCTGGCGGGATAGCACATGCAGCTTGTGCAAATGCTCGCGATACGCCTGTCGATCCGCCATGACCAACATAGCAAACGGATGAGGCAACAGGTTACCGCGGTAGGCTTCACTCGACCAAGCGGCATCCGCGCACAAAAATATGTCTCCACGATCCCGATCGCAAAGGAACACACCAAACTGCCCGATTGCATGTCCGTTCAGATCGACGATGTACAGACTCTGATCCGCAAACAAATCGTAGCCTTCGGTGTATGGCGCGTAAGCTTCAGGCAATGCAACCAGCGCTCCTCGATCAATGAAAATCACCCGTTCATCGAAATCGTCCGGCATCAAATCAGGCAAGTACGCCTCCCGCAGTGCCGCCCACCCCGTCTTTCCCTTGACGTGGTTGTAGGCACTCTCGAAGCAGTATAGTCGCGCATGCGGAAAATCTCGCAAACCGCCAATATGATCCGCATGAAAATGGGAAATGAGAATACCCGCTATGTCTGTCGTTTTGATTCCGCGTGCCGCGAGTTGCTCAGAAATACTCTCATGTGGCTCTGAGACTACTGGCGTTATTTTGCCGTACAGCGAATAAGGAAGCTTGCTCGTGGCTTCAAAAAAGCGCTGCGAATAGCCCGTATCAAAGAGCAGCAAGCCGTGGACGGGATGCTCGATAAGCCCTGCGATGGCGTGAAACGGGATGTTTTTCATCCGGCCGCCTTTTCGTGAAAACATTTCGAGCTGCTGGCAGTAGCCCGTGTCCATCAGCGTCAGTTTAACGTCCATCATGCGTCCTCCACCATTCTGTAAACGTCTCGATGCCCTCGGCAATGCTCACCCGCGGTTCATAACCCAGATCGCGCTTCGCCTTTGAGATATCCAAGGTTTGTGATTTGGCGAGCACACCGACCGAGTAACGCGTCAAAACCGGCTCACGATAGCCCAAAACGGTCTTGGAGAGTGTCTCCAGCACCCAAGCTGCCGCATACGCCTTCCAATATGGCAGCTCGCGCGTTTTCAGCGGAACCCCCAAACGTCGGAACACATCTGACAACACCTCGATCATCGTCACTGGCTCCCCATTTGTAATGTTGTAAGCCTGTCCCAATGTGTGCGCTGGAGAATCCATGCACAAGATCAGCGCGTCCACGACATTTTCCACATACGTCAAATCAATGATCGCCTTGCCTCCGTCGATCAGCGGAACGAATTTCTTTTCATTGGCGCGGATCAATCTGGGAAGGATTGCATTGTCCCCAGGGCCAAACAAGGCCCGAGGACGAATCGTAATCGTCGGAAGCCCTGCAAGAAACGCCTTGTCGACCTCCAGCTCCGCCTGGTATTTTGTCTGTGCGTATGTATTGGCAAACCGCACGGGCATCGGCTCATCTTCGCGGATTCCCAGTTTATCTTCAAAAGCAAAATATATACTCGGCGTCGATACATGGACCAAACGTTCGACGCCGTGATGCTTGCAGCCCTCGATGACATGAATGGTTCCTGTCACATTCGTCTCGTACATGTCACGGTACGTTCCCCATGGGGAGGAAAAAGCTGCCGCGTGATGCACGATGTCCTGACCGCGGCAAGCCTTCACCATGGCTTCTTTGTCTCTTAGGTCTGCCCGAAGGAATCGAATGCCTTGCTCCTGCAATAGCTGGCCGATTCGCTCGTCTCGGCCTTGCGCTGTTACCTCATAGCCCATTTCATTCAGTCGTGTAGCCAGCTTCTGTCCGAGAAACCCCGTCGCCCCTGTTACTAGAACTCGCTTGTTCATCTCTTCCTCACTTCCTTATGCCTCTTCTCCGTTCCATTCGATATCGCTCGTACTGCAAGCGATCATGCTTTTTCCCGTTCGAAAGCTCTGCCAAGCCAAATCTGCCAGCATGGAGAACTGATCAAAAAAAGGCCTTGGATCGTCCCACCTAAACAGAACATCCCTTGCAGAAAGGAGGTCGCTCACCCAACGCTTTGCCTTCTTTCCATTCGTCATGCCAAGAAGACCGTATGTCAGCATCGCCATCCCTAGCATGCAAGCTTGTTTTCCAGCAGGAACAACGGTTTTTCCCCGATCAGCAAAATAGGCAGTAGCAGCCTCTTGCTGTCCTGTAAACAAATGCACACCGCTTGTCAGGCGTGGATTGCACTCAATCACATATAGCTCTCCCTGCTCATTCTGAATGAAATCAAATGCGATTTGTCCACTAAACGTATTTCGTTGCACGAAGCGACTAACAAAATCTCTTACCTGTGGATGGTCTGAATAGGCGAAGTAAATCGAGGCACCCTGCCCTGCTGTATGTGTTGTTTCGTAATCGGCGTACAAGGTGAGCTGTCCATCCTGAGCAACCGCGTAGCTGCACACCTGTTTCCCTTTTATAAACTGTTGGACTAACCATGGCTGCCTAACTGTCGGTTCGGGCAGCGTGGACTGCCCTGCCGCAGATGACGGGTCTGCCACGATTTGTACATGAGCTGCGAAGCGAGAATAGACGGGCTTCAGCACCACAGGTCCGCTTGCTTGCAGCATGGTCTCCCGCAATTGAGCCGAAGATTGTACCCGAACCGTCTGTGGAACCAGAGCTCCCACCTCGCGCGCCATTTCGGCAAAAAGCCATTTGTCGTGCAACGAACGCAGTACCTCGATTCCTTCTACAAGCACTTCACCATAGTCAAGCAATTGATCCCGCCCGCGCGATATGTAGAAGATCTCCTCGCAAGTCGGGATCAAAAGATCGATGCGCTCATGCTGCATGATTTCGCACAGCTTTTCGATATAAGCATCGGGCTCTTGTCGGGGAGGAGGCACTTGGTAGGAGCGCTCTACATAACGAGAGTGCTGGCATAAATGTCGCCGCGCACTCTCCGCAACAATGACTCGATGTCCCGCAGAGCCCAGCAAACGAGCCAGCTCTAACGTAGCTGGAGCTCGTCCTCCTGTCAGCAAGACTGATTGTTTAGTATTCAAGCACAATTCCTCCGAGAGACAAGCCAGCCGATGTGCCCAGCAGCATCAGGTGATCGCCCCGCTGTACTCGATTCTGCCCAATCGCTTCATGCAGCGCCATCGGGATCGAAGCTGCGATGACATTACCATGATCCGCCAGAATGTTCACCATTTGCTGGTCGCTAAACCCGAGCTTGCCTGCCATGATCCGCATCGCCATCCCACTGGCCTGATGAGGAATAACTGTACGGATCTGCTCCTTGGTTACGGAGGCTGAGGACAGCAAACGATCCACAAATCCGGTAATCAACTGCGAGGTCAGGCGAAAAATTTTCCGTCCGTCCATATCAAATGCAAAGTCTGCTTCTCTTCCTTGTGCAAATTGGCTCGGGTGAATCAGCGTGCCGCCACCCCTTATTTCGGAATAATGTGCGCCTTCACTGTATGTTTTCATGCTTGAACCCAAGATGCGGGAGCTTTCTGTTTCCGGCGTCCTGCCGATGACAACAGCCGCAGCACCATCTCCGAACAGCACGCAGCTCTCTTTTTGCTCCCAATTCAAACCTGCGGAGGATATTTCTGATGAAATGATCAAAACTCGCTCGTAAATACCAACCGCCATTTGGCAAGACATCACATCCAGCGCAGTGACAAAGCTTAGGCATGTCGAATTTATATCAAAGCAAGGAATACCTGATTTGCTTATTTGAAGCTCTTCTTGAATCAAAGCAGCCGTGCATGGGATTTCCTGCTGCGCCGTCCCGCTTGCACATACGATACAATCGATATCGTGAAGGGAAAGTCCCGCCGCTTCCAAAGCACGCCTAGCAGCGATGGCTCCCATCTGTGCTGCCGTTTCGTTCGTCACAAAATGCCTGACGCTTACCCCGGACTTTTTCTCTACCCATCCAGGCGCAAGTCCCAGCTTTTCTTCTAGTTCTGCCGCTGTCACTCGCCGAGTGGGCAAGTATTTCCCTGTTCCGAGGATTTTGATTTTTCTCTCCATGATCTGTGTCTCCCTTAGCTCGCATTACTCATACAATATTCGACATCTGCCATTTATTTTACCTAAGTTTGTCGATTTATGGTAAACAGAATAAACACTTGGTACTAATTACCCAAGTGTTTACGTATGCCGCATTTCCGATGTGCTGGTATATCAGTGATGATAAATAGAGGGTCTAAACACGCTCTAACTCAATTCTAAAAAAGTGTAAAAACAATTCCATATGCTATATTGAAAGGAAGAGAAATCAGTCTGAACCTGAAGTGGAGGCATTATCGATGAGTAAGCAAGAAGGCTATATTGACGTTCCTGGTGGAAGAGTATGGTACAGTCGTGTCGCCGAAGGGGAGAAAACGCCCCTGATCGTCCTTCACGGAGGACCTGGCAATACGCATGACCCGCTCAAATCAACGCTTCATGTCTTAGGCAACGACAGACCCGTCATTTTCTACGATCAGCTCGGGTCAGGTAATTCCGATCGCCCGACTGATCTGACTCTTTGGAAAACCGAGCGCTTTGTGGAAGAGCTGGCTTGCATCAGACAAGCCCTTGGCTTAAAAGAGGTTCACATTCTGGGGCACTCGTGGGGCACGATGCTGGCAGCCGCTTATTTGGTGGATGCCAAGCCGGAAGGGGTACAGAGCATCATCTTCTCCAGCCCATGCTTGAGCGCAGAGCGTTGGAAACAGGACGCAGATCGTTTAATCGAGCAATTGCCAGTGGATGTGCAACAAACCATCGCCACACATGAGGAGCAGGGCACAACTGATTCACAAGAGTACCAGGATGCCATGAAGGAATACTACAAGCGCCATGTGTGCCGCCTTGATCCAATGCCAACCATCATGACAGAAAGCCGTCCAAAAGCGAACAAAGAAGTGTACATGACGATGTGGGGACCGTCTGAGTTTTGCCCGACAGGGAATCTGAAAACATTCGACTACACACCCAAGCTGCATCAAATCAACATCCCTTCCCTGTTCGTTTGCGGCCGTTATGATGAAGCGACGCCTGAATCGACAGGTTATTATCAGTCTCTGGTGCCAAACGCCGAGCTCCATGTGTTTGAAAACAGCTCGCATGTCGGCTATTTGGAAGAGACAGACGAATACGTGCGGGTTATCCGCCGCTTTTTGCAAAAAGCAGATACGAAATAAAAACGCCACCACACAAAAAAGACCGAATCTCGCAAGCTCTTTTGCAAGATTTGGTCCCTTTTTATATTCCTCTTCTTTTCTCTCGCCCAATCAAATACAAGAAATACGGAGCCCCAATGACAGCTGTCACGATGCCCACGGGAACCTCCATCGGCGGCAAAAGCCATCTGCCTAGCCCATCAGCTGCGACCATGAGCGTAGCACCGAGCAGAGCAGCGACCGGGAGAAGAAGTGCGTGCTTCCCGCCTACTAATCGACGAGCGATATGCGGTGAGAGCAGACCGACGAACCCAATGGAACCGACAACCGCCACACATGCTCCTGCAAGTGCCACAGAGGTTACCAAAAGTACAACACGAAGTCTCGTCACATCCTCGCCCAACCCTTCTGCTACCTCATCTCCGAGAGACAATACGTCAAGTCGGTTCGCCAATGAGTAAGCAATCGGAAGAAAGACGAGTATCCACGGAAGCACCGCCCATACGTGTTCCCATCCCCGCCCCCACAAGCTGCCTGCCATCCAGAGCAGTGCCGCATTGACATCCCCTGGATTTTTGACCATCAGATATTGGATGCCCGCCTGACAAATGACCCCGATGGCGATCCCTACCAGTGCTAGAGTAGCAGGCTGGACGCGTTTTCGGGCGGTATATACATACAAAATAGCAGCGACAACTGCCGCACCCCCAAATGCCGCCAACGGCAGCAAATACGCCGGAGATTTGGGAAAAAGAAAAATGACGATGGCAGAGGCGAGTCCCGCCCCTTTAGTGATGCCGATTACGTCAGGAGAGGCTAACGGATTGCGAATCATTCCTTGTAAAATAGCCCCAGATACCGCCAATCCCGCTCCAGCCAGCATGGCGAGGACAACACGCGGCAAACGATATTCCCCAATAATAAAGCTATGATTTTTCGGTCCCGTCCCGAAAAGCGACTCGACTACCTCACGCGGCGATATGGACACCGCCCCAGTTCCGATGCTGATAATGGCAGTGACGATGAGCAACAGAAGGAAGGCAGGTGCAATACTTTGTCTGCGTGTCATGATGCTCTCCTCTCCTTCCCCACTAAGTAGAGGAAAAAGGGAGCGCCCAGAAAAGCGGTCACGATGCCTACTGGCGACTCATACGGATACGCGATAAACCTGGCAAGAACGTCGGCATAGACCAGCAGCAATGCGCCGAGCAGCGCTGTAATCGGGAGGTATAGCTGACTCTCTCTTCCTAGCAAAAGCCGTGTCAAATGTGGCACCATCAATCCGATAAAGCCGATAGGACCAGCAACGGCAACAGCCGAGCCTGCGAGTACGATGACAATGATTCCACAGATTGTCCGTACCCGGATTACATGTTGCCCAAGATTTTTGGCCACATCCTCACCCATACGCATAATCCCGATGGAGCGAGCCATAAAAAAGGCTGCCACGAGCCCACCGATCGACCATGGCAGCACACGGTTCACATCCGTCCAATCTGCTCCATCCAATGACCCCGCAAGCCAAAACAGGACTTGATCGGTAGAGTGCTGATGAAACAAGATGAATGCCTCTGTAATCGAAGCGAGAAACAGATGGACGGCTGTGCCAGCCAACGCCAGCTTAACAGGAGTCATCCCCCCAGCCGCACCGAGATAGTACACTGCAAAGCCACCCATGACAGCCCCGCCAAAAGCGAGTGGCGCTAAAAATGGCACCGGGAGATGGGGCAAGAGTACCAAGGCAGCAACGACAGCCATCGATGCACCTGCGTTAACTCCAAACGTCTGTGGAGAAGCAAGCGGATTGCCTGTCATTGCTTGCATAATTGCACCAGCCACACCGAGACCGGCCCCAATGATTACCGCCAATAGCGCTCTTGGAAGCCTGAGCGTCGTCACAATCAGGTGCTCCTGTGATGTAGAGGGGGCAAAAAGGGATTTTACGCCACTCACCACTCCCATGTCTGTCCAACCAACCGAGATACTAACGACTAAGCCAAAAATGAGCAGGAGCATTCCTGCTGCAAGAACAATGCCCGCCTTTGAAGCTCCCTGCATATGTACTACCTCCTCCCGCAAAAACGACGGGATCGATGTCAGCTACGACACCCATCCCGAAAACTTTCCCTTTATTTTCCGGAAAGAAGCGTTACTGCTTCCTCCGAACTCAACTCCGATCCGATCAAGCCTCGAGACAGCGCCCATTTATTGCGAGCTACTTCAAACACCTTGCCATTTTTTACAGCATTGATGTTTTGCCAAAGTGGATTCGTCTTCCATTCATCCACAATCGTCTTGTCACCTGTTTTCATCAAAAACAGCACGTCTGGATTGAGGGCAACCAGCTGTTCCAGATTGGTTTTTGGATACGCCTCTTCACTCTTTGCCGCATCCTCCAACCCGAGGTATTCCATCAATGAGCCCGCATAGGAAGCATTGGAGTGAGCGAAAAATCCGGTCGGGTTCACTACTGCCGGCAGAACCTTCAGCTTAGCATCGGCTTTTGGCAGCTTCGCTTTGATGGCATCCATTTTCGCTTGATGCTCATCCAGGCGTTTTTTGCCTTCTTCTTTCATGCCTACTGCATCAGCGATTACGGCGTAATTGGCTAGCATATGCTCGTAGTTCGCCTGGTGGTCATTCAGTACAATGGTCGGTGCAATTTGCTTCAATTTGTCGTAAACAGCCTTGTGCTTGTTCAAATCTGCAATGATGAGATCAGGAGCAAGGGAACTGATCAGCTCCATGTTTGGTTCGTAACGAGAACCGAGCGATGTATAAGTTCCTACTTTTCCTTTCACCTCAGGAATGATCAGATTCGCATCATTGTCATCAGAGATTCCTACAGGAGCTACACCCAATGTCGCCAAAGCATCTGCAAAGGAAAAGTCCATCACGACAATACGCGCAGGCTTGCCGACGATTTCCGTTTCCCCCAGCTCATGCTTGATCACTCGCTTTTCACTTGAAGCAGCTGGTGTAGGTTCTGTTTGGGTCGCAGCTGCTGGCGCTGTTCCCTGTGCATTTTGTATCGCTGTACCGCAACCACTCAAAAAGACAGACAGTATAAAAATAAGAAGAAATCCGGGTAACAACAGTCTTGCTCTCATGATGAGAAAACCTCCTGCCAAAATAAAACTCTATCGAAATTGAAAATCATTTTCAATAGAGATTATATCGATAGCCACTACACCATACCATGAAGAATCTTGCTCGATTTCATGAATTATCTTGTCTCATATGCGTCTTGACGTATTCCGATGGTGATAAGCCAACCACTTTTTTAAACATCTTGCTGAAGTAAAACTCATCGTTATAGCCTACGCTTTGAGCTACCTCACGCAATCGACTCCCCGACAATCGGAGCAGCACCTTTGCCCGATTGATCCGAAGGCTTGTCATGTAATCGGAAAAGCTCACACCCTTTAACGTTTTGAACATACGTGAATAATAGCTGGGACTGACATTCGCCTTTCCTGCCAACATCTCCAGCGTGAGATTGAGCATATAGTGCTGGTCGACATACAAAATCGTTTCCTCGATGCTAGCCATCGTATTTTCGTTGCTCTCAATCGAAGAAAAATCTTTCACCAGAATGTACAGAATGCGCTCGAATATCAGCCTTTGCCGAAATTGCTCTCTCTCCTCATCCGACGCATAGCTTTTATGTAGTTCCTCCATTAAATGCAAGACCTGCGAATGGCTGCGTACTCGGAAAATCCCTTCCAGAGGAAAATTTTCTCCGCCCGGAACAAATACTCTCTCTTTCCCTGTTTCGTTTTGTTCGATCCAATAGGAGAACGAAATAACAAAGACTTCCAGCTCTTTGTCTTGTTCCGTCCACATAGAAACGCTCGTCTTTGGCTTGATAAAAAGCACATCTCCTGCCTCAACTGACTGTCTCTTCCCGTCCTCTTCCATTGTTCCTTTACTATTTTTGACAAAACCGATTTGATGAGAATCAGCAGGCGAGAGGATCAGTGGTTCATTGTGACGGCAAGTCTCAAGACTGACCGTGCCGAGGGAGTAGATCATCTGTTTTAACTGTCGATAGGCTTCATTTGCAATCAACGCTGCTTCCCCCTCTCCTATTCCTTCTATTATAGCCTGTTTACGCTATCTGCCGCATTATTTCAGGGGATGGGAGGGCCATAGAAAACGAAAGAAAGCTGCCCGAAGTAGATTCTCGACAGAACCACTTCGAACAGCTTGCTATTTCAATCCGATATGCTTGTTATACACATCGTATACGGAACGTGAAATGATTGCAGCCGATCTTCCCCCATAACCACCCTCAGGAACGATTACGGCTACTGCCAGGACCGGATTGTCGACAGGCGCATACGAAATGCTGACGCCGTTCGTAATGCGGGCGTGCATTTTCCACCTTGTCTTTTTCTGTCCTGTTTTCTCATCTGTCACTGTCACCGGCACATAAATATCTTGCTCAGATGTACCCGTTTTTGCAGCTACCTGAAACGGCATTCCCTCATACGCGCGGACTGCTGTTCCCCCTGGTTTCGTCACCATCACCATGCCTTGCTCCAAAATGTCCCAATATTTATCTGGGTGAGGGAAGGTACTCATGGTTTTTGGCGTGTGCGTTTTGACCAGTTTTCCTTTTGCGTCTGTGATCTTATCTACCATCTGCGGCTGCAAACGTACACCTTTATTCGCAAGTGTCGCTGCATACTGTGCCAATTGCATCGTCGTTGCCCGAACTTGCTGCCCGAAGGAAGCCTGCACCATCGCGGCTAATGGCCCATAGTTTTCATCCATCACCAAATAGTCTTCTTTGCCTTTGTTTTCATTCGGCAAATCCACACCAGTCTGAACCCCTAATCCGAACGCGTGATAGTACGATTGCAGCACGGACGCTGATTCTTTTCCTTTTCGACGGGACAGCTCCTCCCCGATTCTCGCCATGTAGGTATTCGATGACTTTTGCAGGGAGATCGCAGGAGTAATCATGCCATGCGCTTTGGAATTGTCGTTCTTAATCCGATCCGTACCACGTCCATAGTGATACACACCTCCATCATTCCAACGATCGAAGGGAGAGATGATGCCTTCCTGCAAACCGAGCAATACCGTAATCGGCTTGAGGACAGACCCTGATGGCACAATTGAACCCGGATGCTTGTAGCCCTCCTGGATGGCCGCCTCGCCCGTTAATGGCCTTGTATCGTATGGCGCTTCCCGAATCGTCCCATTCGTCACGGCCAGCTTGATCTCGTCATACATTTTTTGATCCGGTCCCTCAATCCACACGTTTGGATCGTATTCCGGATAGCTGACCATCGCGACGACCTTGCCTGTCTTAACCTCGATTGCCACGACGTATGCTCCCTTTGCTCTCCTCGCTTCGGGAATAGTTGCACGCATCTTCGGAAGAAATTCTCGGATTGAATCCCGGATACCTAGCTGTACCCGCTGATCAATGGTGAGATACACATGATTACCCGGAATAGATGGAACTTCCTCCACTTGCTTCACAACCGTCTGATCTGCCGCCACCTCATACATCCGGTAACCGTTACTCCCGCGAAGCTCTTTTTCGTAAGACAGCTCAATGCCATCGAGTCCGACCAGCTGGTTCGGCAAATACTGTGAACTCTCATCCTTGTAGGAGGCGAGCTTCACATTTTCAGCAATGTGAAAGGGCCGGACATACCCGACCGCCTGTACAGCGATTTGTTTGGGATCGTATTTTCTGATCGGTTTAGTGACCACCTCAATCCCCGGCAGATCGCCACGCTGCTCACCCAGTACCGCGATTTCTTTATTCGTCAAATCCACCTTCAGCTCTTTCTCCAAATAGCGCGGCAATTGTCGCGCCGCTTCCACATACTTACCTTTCTCGTAGGCATAGCCGACATCCATCTTTTTTAACAGCGTAGCCTTGTCGACGCTCAGTATTTTCTCCAGCTTTTCCACCAGGTCAAAGTACGCTTTCTTCTCCATGACCTCTTGTTCACGGAAGACAGCGAGGTGAGAAGGCCGACTTTCGGCAATGACATATCCGTTGCGGTCATAAATGTTTCCTCGCATAGCGGCAATATAATCTTTTTTATACGATCTGTCTGCCAGCTCATTTGCATAAATGCTCCCTTGCTGAATTTGGATTTGCGCTAATCTCAAAATGATTACCACAAACATCAGAAACACGACGATATAGACGATTTGCAGTCGTTTCACACGGTCGTTTTTTTCTTCCTTCATACTTGCTCTCCCTACTCTTTCAGTACCTTCGTGAAAATCCGTTTAATACTTGCATCGAGTACATGACTGCCACCCCGACCACGGACATCTTCTATCATCATGGTAACCAGCAAACGCGGATCATCTACATTGAAAACGGCATACCATCCGTTTTCCAACCCGAGCTCGCCCTTTTTCTGTTTCAGCTCAGCTGTTCCAGTCTTGCCCGCCATGCGAATACCAGGCACGCGTGCTCCTCGCCCGGTGCCGCGCGGGTCTTCCATAACCTGTATTAAATGCTGCTTCACCGTGCTCGCCACATCGGCAGGTATGACATTTGTCTTCCAATACCCGTCTTTTTTGTCTTCCTGCAACAGTGATGGATAAACGATACTCCCGTCATTTGCAAAAGCGCTGTACACCAACGCGAGGTGAAGCGGCGTCATCGTTACCTCGCCCTGACCGTAACCGGAGTCTGCCAATTGAATCTCGTTTTGAAAACCGTCGTTATACAGCTTCGACTTGTCCAGTGGATATGGAATCGGGAGAGCTTCATGGAATCCAAGCAACTCGCTCTTTTTTGCGAATTGCTCCTTTCCTATGGAGAGCGCCGCTTTCGCGAAATAAATATTGTCGGAGTACACCAATGCTTTTTCCAAATTAACAGGTCCCCCGTAATCGCTGACCCGCGTTACCTCGTATCCACCCCAGGACGTATCCTTTTGCCAATGCAGTCCGCGGATGTGGATACTGTCCGCAGGGGTAATGGCTCCTGACGTAAGTCCAATCGCTGCCGTAATCGGTTTGAAGGTGGAGCCCGGCGCAAACCCGCGAGCGAATCGATTGAGAAGCGGCTTTTGTGGATTTTCATTCAATTGCTTCCACTCTGTAGCCGACATCCCAAGCACAAACGCATTCGGATCAAAGGACGGAGAATTAACGAGGGCCAGTATTTCCCCGGTCTTCGGTGAGATGGCCGCAGCCATGCCTGCTTCGCTTTTCAGCTCCTGGTAAATCGTCCGCTGTACTTCAGCATCTATGGTTAAGGCCAGTGACTGTCCATGCTTGGCGAAGCGTTCCACCACGGTCTTTTTTTCCATTCCATCTGCATCCGTGATGACGATACGCCCACCTGCACTCCCTCTTAGCTTCTCCTCAAAAATCTGTTCCAGTCCTGATTTTCCAATCACATCGGACGTTTTATAGCCCTGATCCTTTCGCTTCTCGTACTCTTCCTGATTGATCGCTCCTACATAGCCAACCAGATGGGCCGTCGCGTCCTGATAGGGATAGTAGCGGGCTTTCTTTTTATGCAATTTGAGACCTTCTGTTTTTTCTAATTGTTTGATGCGTGCATCATCCTCCGGCAGCGTGGCGATCCGGATGAACTTGGCCGCCTTGCTTGTCGTAGCTTGGACCTTCGAGGTGAGGTCATCCAACGGAATTTGCAAAAGCTTGCTGACCTCCAATTTCCCGGTCTGTGAAGCCTGGCTCCATTCTCCCGGATTTATCCCGATATCTACTACGATACGCTCTGTGGCCAACGGACGCCCTGCCCGATCCGTGATTTCACCTCGTCTGGGATACACCGTATTGGCTCTTACTTTGTCCCCTTCTTTCATTTCTGGAAAAATAAAAGAAGGATTCCACTGAATGTACCAGTCCTCCAAGTCGTTCTGCGTTTCTTTGACAAGTGTTGCTTTCCCTGTAAAGGAAATTGGTTCGGCGAAAGTTTCCATCGTCAACCGGTAATGAAAGTTGATTTGCCCATTCTCCCCTGGTCTGACGTCGCCATTGTACATCGGCTCGACTACAATTGCTTTGGCATCGATTCCACCGTAAATGTTTTGGTAACGGGAAACGAATTCTTCTTTGCTGATGGTCTTTTTTGTATGTAAAGAAAGCTGCTCGTACATGTCCGAGAATTTCTGTTCTCCCCACTTTGTCGTATACGCGGTGAATGCTGCCTTTGCCCTCTCGCCTTCCGACTGCGTGGTGTCCTTCCAAAAGTCCCAGAAAAGATAAAAAAATCCTGAAAGAACAACGACAAAAACCGTCCAAAATACTATCCATGTCTTTTTCACTAGTCATTCACCTTCCTTATCACACGATATTACAGTCGGATACCATAATATATGGAAAAAAGATGATGGCAAGATGAGACTATTCTCATAGGACGATGATAAGTGTCAGATAGTTACATCAAATGCAAAAAAAACACAGGAGATTCATCCTGTGTCTGTCGTACTGCCTACTATTCTTCCCACATGTAACCAAAGCGCGGGATCGTGGTGACATTCTCGCCATATCTGCCCAGACGCTTACGCAAGCGATAAACGAGAGCGTTGATCTCGGCTCGTCCAACATCGGGAACGCTGCTCTTTGCATTCAGCAAACGCTCTGGCCAGACGAGCACCATGATTTCCTCATAGCTGACCGCCTGGTTCGCACGTTGGTACAAAAGCATGAGCAAGTCCATATCTTTTCCGGTCAAATGGATTCGTGCGCCATCGAGACGTATTTCTCTGCGTTCCAGATTGATGACCAAGCCGGAAGTGGAGGTAGTTTCTTTTGGATTCGTCAAAGGGAATGAGAACTCCCGCGTCACATCCATCTCGCTGCCCTCTGCGAAAAATATCATTTCTACCACGCCTTTTGCCAGCGTAATATGATCACCATGATAAAGAAAATGCGGTGCTTGCTCTATCGGCATTCCGTTCACTTCTGTCCCATGCTTGCTTTGCAAATCAGAAATCGTATATTGGTTATTGATTTTCCGTATCACTGCATGCCTTCTGGATATATACGGACTGGAAAAAGCAATGTCTGGTTGTAATTGATTGCCCCGTCTCCCAATCATACACTCTTCCTTATGTAGAAACTGACGCTTTTGAAGCTGTTCGGGGTCTCCCTTTTTGATCAATACATATATGCCGTCGTCCAACATTCATCACCTCGAAAAGAGTTGGAGCTATCAGTATTTATTACATAACAAATTGCACATAAGTCAACACTTTTTTCTATTTATAGAAGCTCAAAAGGTCGTCTTTTTGAACATATAGTAATAGCAAAAAAGCCGCCAATTGTCCAGCCAACGAAAGTGACCGGTCGATTGACAGCTCTATATCATCGCTATCCGCGAACGAATAACGCTTGATTTTCTATGTTAATCGTCCTAGGAGCAGCGCTTGAGAGCAGCGAATTTTTTCGGTTCAATCGCCAGTAGATGACAATCGCCATTCGGGATAAACAGCTTGTAGGAAACTCCCTTTGGCACAACGATAAACTCTCCGGCTTCCACCCATATATTACGCTCGTGATACATCAGCAGCAGTCTGCCTTTGACGACAAACAGCAGTTCATCTTTCTGGTCGTTTTGTTGCCAAGGATACTCACCTTGCAGCTTCTCTAGCTTAATAGACGTATCATTCATCTCTCCGACAACCAGAGAGCCCCAGGAATCTTGCAAGCGTGATAAATGTTGTGCGACGTTCACCTTTTCCATGATGATCCTCTCCCCTTTGCCTTCTACGATAATATAATTTGCAGGAGAGAAACATAGTAGCGAAATGATAAATCATCTCATACGGCGATGATAAGATGCTGAAATTTCTGATACATAGCAACTGTCATCCAAAATTAATCAGGGAAGTCCCGAAACAGTTAAGAAAAATGGGCAGTTCCCAAATGGACTGCCCCTAGAATAGACTGCTTGTCTTTATGGTCTCACTGCCCTGTCGTGCCAAACCGTTTAGCGTTTCTCGCACGAGCACGCTCGATCTCAACTTCTCGATTGCGTGGCTCTGCATTCGTCACGAGCGAATCCAGGAGATTTTTTGCAACAACGGAGACCTCTTGGACTGCACGGTGAAAAGCCTCTTCATTAGCCTTCGAAGGCGTGTTGAAGCCCGAGAGCTTTCGCACGAATTGCAGGGCTGCTGCTTGAATCTCATCTTCTGTCGCGGGTGGCTCGAAGTTGAACAAGGTTTTGATGTTTCGGCACATCGCTTACACCTTCCGTCCCCTTTTTTGTATTATTTTACTATACAAGATCAATGAATCGCTACATGAGAGGAAGGGAGTGAAGTGCAATTATGGCCAAACGAGAACGAGTATTAAGCTATGCCCTCCTGATCATGTCCATTCCTGTTGTTGTAGGAGGATGTACGGCGATTACTTACATCCATCAAAAATATAACATTCCTTTAGAAGATTTGAAGGCTGACATACCATCTTTTCGTTACGGGATGAATCGGTATTTCACGAGGGTCCACGATATCAAAAACAAGAAAGTGTATGAGTTGACGGTGAGGCCAATGGGCGATAACCATGCGCCTGTTGTAAACGAGTTGCCCTTCCATCCAGTTAAAGAAGAGTGACTTATTTTGTATTTGTTCCTTTGTGCGCCTTGCCCTTCGGTGAGATCGCCAACAAGCCCATTCCATCCGCACTCGCATACAATACCCCATCAGGACCTGCCCAAATGCGCGTAAAAACAAGCCCCTCGTCATTACGTAACACAATAAAGCGTTCCTTACCATTTGGATCTAGCGAGAAAATACTTCCGCCTGTATCTGTAAAGATAACATTTCCTTGACGATCAGAAATGAGACCCAATCCTATTACTCCCGTTTGCCCCTCCGGACGACTGTAGCTCCAAATTTTCTCGCCCGTGCGATCTACCTTCTCAATCGTAAATTCATCATATTCGATGTAAAAATTCCCCGCTCCATCATGCGGGATTCCTGCTTTATTGAGTGTCTCTGTATCTACTGGGGCTTCAGCACGATCTTTGCCGTCGGAAGCATGGAGAAATGACAGACCTTTTTCTCCTATGATGTACACCATGCCATCGTCTGAAACATACCTTCTCCCCGGCTGCACGTTTTCCCGCTGCCACTTGATTTTCCCACTTAGGCTAAGAGCAACCAGTTTGTTGTCTGTCTTCTCCACTAGCAATGTTTGAATGGATTCGATCCATGTCAACCGTACCACGTCATGTGAGAGGTAGTAATCGTATTTATAGGTGACCGCTTGATCGTTGGCCCAGATCAGTCTTGCATCCTGATCAATTGCCGTAACCCCTCTATCCGTTAGCACGAACATAATACCGTCGGCTGACACATCAAAAGTCGAACCGTAGCTGTACATATGCGGTAGCTCCATTGTCCAGCGTTCCTTCCCAGCTTTGTCTACGGCAAGAATCCAAGCAGGTTCGCCATCTTTAAAATCGTACAAGTTATGATTTTGTGCGTACAACAATCCGTCCTTGCCTAGCTTAAGGTGATTAGCCCAGTCAAGCCCCAGATCACTGTGCCACTTGACCTGTCCACTCGGATTCAGCGCATGAAGCACACCGTCTGCCGAAAGCAAATACATCATACCTGTCGCTTCATCAACAACTTCAGAGAAATATCCTTGCCCTGCATTGTAGTTCCACTTGATCTCGAATCGATCTGCTCCTCGCATCTTCAGCTTCTTCGGTACCCCGTCTTCCAAGACGGTAATCGGCGTAGTTATTTCATTGCTCATGCTCTGTGCAGATGTTCCTATGGGAAATACAAGACTAACCCCCAGTGCCAGAGCGACAATCGTATTATGTATTTTCATCATAGCCCCCTTCCTTTTTGTTACAGAAAAAATGGATACCCTTAAATAAAGATATTCGTTCCGGTTAGAGCCGGTTTAGTGGATTGGTAAAACTAGCAAAATCTCCCCCGCTTCACCTCGGAAGGATTGAGTCCATACTGCTTGCGAAACGCCTCGGAGAAATGACTGAAGTTGGAGAATCCCACGATGAGGGCAACCTCACTGACATTCAGATTGCCCTCCCGCAGCAGTCCAAGCGCTTTTTCCAAACGCCTTTCCCGCAAATAGGCAAATACACTTGTCCCGAACTCTTCTTTGAAGCCAATCTTCAGCTTGTATTCATTGAGCTGCGCCAAACGCGCCAGTTCGATCAAAGAAGGCGGAGACTCCATATTTTCGAGTAAAATGTCACGGGCGTTGTGAATCTTTTCTCGATCACTCCGAGATAACTGTGTCCTTGGTCGATTCTCTTCCCGCTCAAACAAAAACATATCCAGTGCCGACGACACTATCTCAAGAATCTTGCCTTCTGTATGCAATCTCCGCAGCTTCTGATGGGAGGATGAAAAATCGTTCAACTGCTGAAGCATCCGAGCCATATTCGGTTGCAACGGCATCCGGAACAAACGATAGGCTTGATTGCCAAGCAGCCCTTGAAATGAATACGCTGCTCCCACATCGCTGTCAGCCACCCATTCATTAAATTGCTCTACGGATATACCGATGCCGACAGAGCGGTGGGGGACATCCGCCCGGTACATAAAATTCGCATGAAAGTCATTCATCAATTGAAGGGAGCAGCTCCCAGGCAAAAACTCATGCTGACTTCCCGAAACGACGAACTCCCCACTCCCCTCCAGACAAAAGCTGAGCTCAACCATGGCTGCCTGCGACTGTATATTCATGACGCGGTTTTCCTGAAGGGAATAGCTGGATTCGACCAGCTCCAATCCCGGTCGAGGAATCACTCTCCGAAGGTAGCCATCACTATTCGTCAGTGTATACCGATTCGCTTCGGACACAATGCGATCACTTTTAGTAGAGGGCAATGCATTGATATAGCTATCGTATATGGAATGTACAGATGCTTGCTCCATGACCTTCTCCCTGCCTAATCATATGTAGGATAATTTTTGCAAATGATTCTTATTCTCATAATAGTTACACAGGCGACGATCTGCAACTACAAAAGCTGCCCCTCAGAGCATTGGGCAGCTTCCATTTTCACGATACGATACTATTTATACTCATAAAAACAAGGATAAGAATAGGCGAGAAATTCAAAGTCTTTTTTCTCCAAAATCGGTCGACTCATCGGACTCGCATCCACCATCAACAGCGGATACCCGCGTTCCTGTGCTGCTTGTACCCGTACTGCCACGAGTGCCGTATAATAGCCTTTGTTTCGGAATTCAGGCAAAGTAGAGCCTCCCCACAAACTGCCAAAGGACGTATCCTCATGCAAGTACATCCAAGCTGCACTCACTGCCTGATCGCCACTGTACGCAGCATACACGAGCAGGTGCTCAGGATCTTCCGCCAAATCCCGTTTTAATCTCGCAGCAAGCTCGGCATTCACACTGCCCCATAGCTGCTCTTTCAACTGCATGATATCATCAATGCCCGCTGAGTCAGTGATTTGCCGTATCTCTGGGGGAATGACAAGGCTTCGCAACTCCTCTGCCTGCGCCACCTCCAACACAAGCAGCGCCTCCTCCTCATCAACTGTAAAACCATGACCTTTCAGCCTCTCAAGCAAATTAGCCGGTTGGTCATAATCAAACAGCTTCCACTCAAAGGATTGCTGTAGACTTGAGAAATAAGCAAGTTCCTGCTTGATCACTTCCTCTGCATTTTCTTCAGACAGCTTGGAAAACAAGACGACTCCTGAATCATCCGGGGTCGGTGAGACATGGCGAACAAGGTGATCTGTCTCCTCCCGCCGGAGTGGCGGATAGGTGATTTCCACCCTCATCTCTTTGTCAAAAAGCCGCAATACTTCTGCCTTGTTCATGTTTTCTTCCTCCCTTGTCTACATCAGGACTAGTGCAAAATGTTCAGCAAAAACGTTAATGTACCAATACTGATAACCGTCGTAACCAACACGCTGCTGGAGACGAATTGTGGTCGCATATTGAATTGGATCGCATAGATCGCAGTAGTTGCGGCAGAAGGCATGGCTGCCAGAACGACCAACACCTTTTGCAGAAGCGGATCAATTGGGAATAACAGACAGATAAGGTACGCCAAAAGTGGTGACGCCACCAGCCGAATGACACTCGCGGCACTGAGTCCCTGCCACTCTAGCGCTTTGGCAGATACATTGGCGAGCTGCATGCCCAAGATGAGCATCACAACTGGAATCGCCGCCTGTGCAACGAGATCAATCGCCTGGTAGTAGCTTTGCGGGATGACGATTTGCAGCTGCTGGAGCAAAATCGCGAGAACCACAGCGTAATTCGACGGCTGCTTGAAGATCGCCTTGATGGCCGTCACCATCCCATTGCCGCCTCGGGAGGCAAAATACACGCCGAATACGCCCATCATGATCGAGTGGAGAACCATGATTTGCACCGCATACGTAAAGCCAGCCTCTCCGAAGGCGAACAAAATAATTGGCGTCCCGTAGTTGCCACTGTTCATGAAGGCGGTCGCGAGCATCAGTGCGCTTTCCTGCTGCTTGTCGTATTTGAACATCCGTGCCGTCAATTGCGTGATCACAACGAGCGCAGCCAGCAAAAGCAGCGAAATCACGACGATATAAAATAATTGCAAGTCGAGCTGTGTTTTGTAGAACGTACGAAAGACAAGCGCCGTTGACAAGATGTAAATCGCCAGGGAAGAAATCGGCTTCAAATCCATTTTGAAAATGCGCTGCAAAATGTAGCCGCTAAGAAAAATGAGCAGGACAGGCAGGATGACTTCCACAAAAATCATGACTCTTACCTCCTACCGTGCTGCTTCCATGAAGCTTTTGACCTCAGAGAGCGTAGGCATGGCGGGAATGGCACCTGATCTTGTTGTCGTGAGTGCACCCGCGGCATTAGCAAAGCGCACCATGTCCTCTAACGTGGCTTGTGGGATATCCAGCGTGCTTTCCCGCACCTCAAGAAGCTGATAGAGCAGCGCGCCCACAAACGCGTCTCCCGCGCCAGTCGTATCGATCGCGGTTACTTGAAAGCCACCTACTGTACCGAATTGATTTCGTGTGCGGTAAAAGCATCCCTTTTCCCCCAACGTGACAAAAACAGCGTGCAGATCATATTGCGCAAGCATCCACGCTGTCGCTTCCACGACATCCTCGCTCCCCACGAGAAAAGCCAGCTCTTCTTCGGACAGCTTGACGATATCGGCCTGCACCATTCCTTTGAGGGCCATAGCCTTCGCTTCCTCCAGATCCACCCATAAGGACGCTCGAATATTCGGGTCAAATGAAAGGAGCCGCTGATGCTTTTTCGCGTACTCGACGGCTTTCCAGGTCGCTGATCTGGCTGGCTCGTGCGTCAAGGACAATGTACCGAAATGAAAAATAGCTGCCTGTGCAATCAGCGCCTCGTTCACGTCTTGCTCCCGCAGCATAATGTCTGCACCCGGATTGCGGTAAAAGTGAAACGAACGATCGCCTGTCTCATCGAGATGAACAAAAGCCAATGTCGTAGGCGCTTCCTCCGTAAGTACCAGTCCTTCTGTGCCAATATTCTGTCGGATCAAGGTCTGTTGCAAAAAACGCCCAAACCCATCGTTTCCCACCGCGCCGATAAAGGAAGTCCGCTTCCCGAAGCGCGACAGGGCGGCAAGTACATTGGCAGGCGCTCCTCCAGGGTTTTGCTCAAATGCAATGCTGCCCGGCTTTTCCTTCTGCTTTACAGGTGTAAAATCAATCAATAGCTCTCCACATGCAACCACATCTACCATGTTGATTTCCTCCGATGACCGTGATAGCTCCAGTATGTCACAGGTTCTTTTTTTTGCCAATGAAAGCCAGCAGCTGTATGTTGATTTTCGATTCCGAAGAGCAAAAAATGGCTAAAGATCCAGACATGATCTGTGATCTCTAGCCATTTCTTTTTCCCACTATCAACCTCTGCGCTTCTATTCAGACGAGCCTTTGCTTACGACCATTCTATACAGATTCACACAAACAAATCCACCCTTCTCCAAACAAATGGGAAGGAATGACATTGGTAAAAGGCGAATAACTCCGGATTCCATACCGAAAGGAGTCGTACCATGAATTTTAATCTGGATGAAGCGATTGAGGTTCTAGAGCGTACGCCACAAGCATTGGAATCCTTGTTAACGGGCTTATCGAATGGGTGGTTGCAGAACAACGAAGGCGACGGCACCTGGCATGCTATTGAGGTGATTGAACACCTGATCGAGGCAGAGAAAACGAATTGGCTCCCACGTCTGGAGATCATTCTTCAAGAGGGAGAGAGGAAACCGTTTCCTCCATTTGATCGTTTCGCTCACTTACAGGAAACCTCGGTTAGATCATTCGAGCAAAAGCTGCTGGAATTCAAAACGCTTCGTGCCCAAAACCTCGCCAAGCTGCGAACGCTCGTGGAACCGGAAAAGCATCTGGAATTAACCGGACTCCATCCCGCTTTTGGGGTCGTAAAAATGCGGGAATTGCTCTCTACGTGGGTCGTTCACGATTTAACGCATACGGCGCAAATCGTACGGGTCATCGCCAAAAGATACACAGCGGATGTTGGACCCTGGCGGGAATATTTAGGTATCTTGAATAAGTAACGCTTGGTTCTCCATCTTGCTGACTTAAGAAAAAAGTGATACGATTTATGGTATAAGATTTCATAAAAGAGCTCTCGGAACTTCCCGGAGCCTGATTATTGATGAAGGGCGACCCTCGTGAATAATCAGGCTCCTTTATGTTTGTAATAGGGCTGCTCAACTGCCCTATTACGGAAAAGGGAGTGACGAGAGTGAACGAGATTTTTCGCAATCGCAATTTTCGCAGGCTGTTTCTTTCCAATTTGTTTTCAGGCTTTGGCCAGGGGATGACCATGATCGGGATATCTTGGTATTTGGTAGAATCCACAGGCTCAGCCAGCCTACTTGGTTCCACCATGCTTCTCTCCTCGATAATGACACTGTTCATCGGACCTTATTTGGGTACATTGATTGACCGCTTTTCCCGCAAGGCCATTCTACAGCTGGAACAGCTAGGAGGCTTCTCGGTGCTCGCTCTTGTAACAGCTTGGGGATTTTGGGGGACTTATCAAGAGTGGATGATGGTACTCATTTTTTTGGCGTCGATGTTCATGTTTCAGGTTCACGAACCTGCACAGTCAGCCTTCGTACAGGAAACCTTTGAGCAAAAGCACTACAATGTGATCAATTCTACCATGGAAATTCAAAACCAGACCGCTTTGGTCCTCGCAGGAGCTTTCGCAGGTTTTCTATTGGGGAAATACGGATTACATATAGTGCTGATCCTTAACACTTTGACCTATCTGATCGCTTTTCTCTCCTTAACCGGAATCGATTATGTGTTTACACAAGAAAAACAAGTAGAAAAAGACCTCCGAACATCCTGGGTGTCACAATTTCAGCAAAGCTGGGTCTATATCAAAGAAAAACGAGGGTTTATCGTATTCGGAATTGCTGCGTTGATACCATTCCTCGCCGTTATGCTGACGAACCTGCTCAACCCTATCTTTGTTAGCCAAGTTTTGGGGGAAGATGTGGCGATCTATTCCATGGGAGAGGTTACGTATTCCATCGGTGCAGTGCTGGCGGGATTTCTTCTTACCTGGTTTCGTGGAAAAATCGGTGCTTTTCCTTATATGGTAGGGAATTACATCTTGATGGCGATTGCTCTTGTAATGACCGTTGTGATCCCAGTGGGCTCGGTTTTTGTGTTACTCTCTGCGTTTATGGGCTGGTGCAATGTATCAACCAGACTGATCCGACAGACCATCTATATGGAACTGCTACCTAATCGTTTTATAGGCAGGGTCCTGAGCTTTTTTCGGTCGATTGGTACATGCATGCGGCTGTTATTACTCGCTCTATTTACTCTCATGCTAGATTCAACAGGCGGATCAGTCGGTTACCTTGTATTGGCAGGTCTTTTGGTAACGGCCACACTAGGAATCGTCTTTTCCATGGGTATGCTGATCCAGCGGGTAGACACCACCGATGCTGTGGCAGACCAAGGCACTATGAAGCACTAAGTCTGTCAGCTTTCCTATAAAAAGACAGCGGTAGCTATGGACGTGAAAGTACATCCTAGACTACCGCTGCCTGCTACGTTATTTGGATGGCAAAAACAGCTGCGGAACGGTATACAGCGCTGGGGCACCACCCGTATGCAGGAACAGCACCTGATCGTTCCGACTAAAACGACCTTCGCGAATCATGCCGATCAAGCCTGCCATTGCCTTCCCCGTATAAACTGGATCTAGCAAAATTCCCTCTGTCCGAGCGACCAGCTGAACGGCCTCGATCATACCATCCGTCGGAATCGCATAGCCTGGCCCGACAAATCTGTCGTCGCAAAGCACGGCTTCTGCTCGTATGTCCCCTTGCAAACCGATCAGTGCAGCCGAACTGCGCAGTAACCCCATCACCTTTGCTTCTTGTGCAGCACGATCGCGGCTGACATTGATCCCGATTACTTTTGTGTTGGACTGGCGCGCCATAAAACCGGCAAGCAGACCGGCTTGCGTACCGCCGCTTCCCGTTGCCGTCACGACATAATCGTACGGTGTCGTCGTTTCCCAAGCCTGCTGCTCGATTTCTTCCGCACACGCCATGTACCCCAAGGACCCGACTTCGTTGGAGCCTCCTACAGGGATCAGATATGGTTTTCTGCCCTGTTTTCGCAGACCTTCACCGAGCTCTTCCATAGCTGCAAGCAAATCTGCCTCTGCGGGAATGACCTCGATTTTTTCTGCTCCGAGCAAGTGGAACAACAGATGATTGCCGCTCGCTTGCGGTTGGTAGTCGCCCGTCTCAGGCGCGGACAGCACGAGCTGGCAGTGCAGACCTTCGCGAACTGCCGCCGCCAGAGTCAACCGGCAGTGATTGGATTGGACAGCTCCGCATGTAATCAATGTATCTGCCCCTTGCTCAATTGCCTCCGCCACCAAATACTCCAGCTTTCGCGTCTTGTTTCCCCCTGCTGTCAAGCCAAGCATGTCGTCTCGCTTGATAGAAATACTCGGTCCGCCTAACTCCTTGGACAAACGCTCCAGCCTTTCGATTGGTGTATGACCCTGCGTGTATTTTCTGCGATGGTAACGGATTTGGTTCATGCTTTTCTCCCCTTCTGCTTGGCGTTTGTTATGTGACTTTTTTTCACAATTGACTTACCCCTTTGATTCTATACCATTATCTGGTATCCATAACATTACGAACAGAGAGGTAAGAAAACATTAAATTTATTTCCGGAAAAAGAAACGTGCTCCGCATTTATTTGTTGGCCTGATTCTTTTTTATCTCATCTTGAACATGATCGATTTGTTGGCTTGGGCGAGCTTTGACAATCTTTTCGGAGACACAAGTCAGTATGTCAAGCAATCGGGACTAAGCTTGCTTCATACTTGTATCACCGCAATGATCTGGGTTCCCTATTTCCGCTTGTCCAAGCGAGTGAAGAATACATTTGTGAATGAATGAGGGGCCAGCGCTTCCCTCAATCGCTCCCGATGGACCCATAACGGCTTACGCAGTCCTGTCTTCTTCACGATGCCTTCTGCAGTTAGCTCATGGAGCGTCTCTGTTACAGTTTCACGAATACACCCCATCATCGTCGCCAGCTCCTGATGCGTCAGGTTCACTGCCAGCTCGATCCATTCTGGTGCGTCAGCCTGGCGCTCCCCTCCGTATTTTTCACACAGCCTGCCGAGCAAATAGACAAGACGCTGTCGCACACTTCCATACGCCATGAGCTCCATCATTTCTTCTACCTCTCGTAAGCGATTTGAAACAATCTCGATAAAATGCAAGGCAAGCCTCGGCTTCTCCAGCATCAGCTCTTCAAATTTTCCTTTATCAATCGAACAAATCAACGAATCTTCCCACGCTTCAGCGTACATATTCGTTGAACTAATCGTAAACGACCCGACCTCGCCAAACACATGGCCTGTGCCGAGCAAATCAATCGTCAGCTCTTTGCCGTCAGCCGACAGCTTGTATAGGCGAACCTTCCCAGCCTTGATCAAAAACAGCCTTTTCTGCTCCAGATGAGGGGAGGAGATCATCGTTCCTTTTTTGACCACTTCCATAGGAGTCGCCGGTTCCAATTGGGCCAGCTCATCTTCACTTAACGACTGAAACAAATTGATACGGGATAAAAACTTCTCCTTTTCAATCACTGTGTACTGCCTCCTGCTCACTGTAGGCTGGACTACATATTGTATGGATCACTCCCATTATACTCCTCGTTAAGCAATGGATTTCGAATGAACAAAGGAGTGTAAATCGTTGAACACATTCATCATGATTCTTTCACTGATTTTGGCTTTGATGTTTTCCATCTCTGTGTTAATGAAATTTTTACGCGCAAACTCTATGCTCCAGCACTGGAAGGAATACAGGTACCCCCTTTGGTTTATGGACGTGATTGCCTCACTTGAGCTGGTCGGAGTCATCGGCGTAATTAGCTCCTTTTGGATTCCTGGGGTACTAACACTCGCTTGCACCCTGTTCGCCATCCTCATGCTTGGTGCTATCCATGCCCATCTTTTTCGGGCAAAACATAAGCCCGTCATGGCGATAAATGCGGTATTTATGCTAATTTGCTCGTTGCTTCTTCTTTGGCTTTAATCGTTTCCGAGCGCTTTCCAGTACGTCTTTTGTCCGTTACTGATCAAGATTGCCTGTTTCGGAACTTGCTTCATCACCAGAAAAAGATTCAGCATATCGACCGAAGAAGCGATTGCGTTTATTAAAATCATAAATTTTAATACAGTAGTGAACAGCCCCAAAAAACCTAAAAGAACAGGCAACATAATCGAAATGAGAATGAATGGAGCGATGGTAATCAGGATGTATCTTGCTTTTGGAATCTTTTCTTCCGTTGCTACAAACCCGCCAAACAACGTAAGCCCCATCCATGTTTTTTCTGATCTCAAGAAATTCGGGATAAAAATCAAATGCAAGCATTCATGAATAATGACCAAGGCGAGTAGAGAGAATATCGCACCGAAGTCAATGGATATGGATAGCGAATCAGATGTCAGCCCCAATTCCTCCAAGGTTATTGGCGAAAAAAAATGGATGATCCCAAAAACGATGAGTGCGTTAATCAGCATGAAAGGAATCGATAAAAGAGTTGCCCTGCCCAAACTCTGTGGTTCATTCAGTGGAACCCATTCATTTTTCATCAACTCAACATGTACATTTTCATGATACTGTGGCAATTTGGTTGTGATTCTCATAAAAAAACCTCCCCTTTCTAGTAAGACGTTCACCCTATGTGATCAGTTTCTTTAATGGGGAGATAAATAAAAAAAGGCTAATCTCCTGAGCTGGCTTGGAGACTAGCCTTTTTCTCGTGGTCATATTATGCTTGCTTAAGCAAAAACTGCTTACCATATTCCCCGTGATCCAGAATCGTCGGGTGCTCGATCTGAATCGTCGAATGGTCAATTCCGTACTTCGTTTGCAAAATGTGATTAATCGCCAGAATGACACAATACGGCTGAATGCCTTCACGAACGAACACATGCGCTGTCAGGGAGTAATGCTCCGTGGATACCGCCCACAGGTGCAGCTCATGAACATCCTCCACGCCCTCTACCTCATTGAGGTCCTGACGGATTTGCTCGAGATCAAACTGCTCTGGAACAGATTCCATCAACACGAGCAGCGACTCACGAATGATTTTGGCACCACCTGTAAAAATAATTCCCCCAATCACCAAGCTGATCAACGGGTCGAACAAGTAGTAGCCTGTCATGTAAATGAGAATCGCCGATGTAATTACACCGACAGAGCTGAGCAAATCTCCGATAAAGTGCCATAACGCGCTTTTTACATTGAGATTGTCTTCTTCCTTCATACTGCGGGAAAGTACGATCGTCAGCACGATGTTTACAACCAAGCCGATGGATGCAATGGTCAGCATCAACTGCAAATCAACGTCTTGCGGATTGATCATCCGCTTGATCCCTTCAATAACAATCCCGATCGCAATCACGGCAAGAGCCAAGCCATTCAAGAATGAAGCAATGATTTCAAAACGGAGAAATCCAAACGTGTACTTCTTAGTCGGCTTACGTGTCGCCATATAAATAGCAGTCATACTCAACCCTAATGCGAAGACGTCAGAAATCATATGGGCGGAATCGGACAGGAGCGCGAGTGAATTGGACATCAAGCCCCCCACCACTTCCACGATCGTAAAAAACAACGTCAATAAGAGCGTAATCCACAAAGTTTTCTTCGATGTTTGCTGTTCTTTCACATGATCAAGATGATGATAATCACCCTTTTTCATACGTATCACCTCTGTCCATTTAAATTATAAAAATTACAATCTAAGAATTAATGTAATCATATCCCTTTTTTCAACGATATTCAAATGAACATTTTATGGATCATACAAGTGATTTTCATTACCAGTCATGTCGTACCAAGACAAAAAAAGCCTCATCCAAAAGGATTAGGCTGATCATTCCGGTTTGTGATTCCCTTCCAAAATCCTTCGAATATTGCCCTTGTACTGGGTGAGCAAGCGGCTTGCTTCCTCTGCTTGCAGCCCTGTCTTCTGCATCACGATTGCCAGTTTTGCGTCACCGTCTGCCTTGTTCAACAGTACGTCTGCCTCGTCGGCAGAGACGTTGGTCGCTTCGGCGACAATTTGTTTTGCCCGTTCCTTTAGTTTCTCATTGGTTACCTGCACATTGACCATCAAATTTTTGTACACTTTCCCTAACCGCACCATGCATCCGGTCGTAATCATATTGAGAACCATCTTCTGCGCCGTCGCTGCTTTTAAGCGAGTCGATCCAGTCACTACCTCTGGCCCGACTACCACATTAATCGCCACATCCGCACCTTGGCTGATCTGCGCCTCCTGGTTGCAGGACAACGAAATGATTTTGGCCTGCTGCCCTCTTGCTTCCGCCAATGCTCCGATGACATAGGGTGTCCGACCACTCGCTGCAATTCCCACCACGGCATCCCCTGCCTTTACGCCATAGGCAATCACATCTTCTCTGCCGTTCTGCTCCACGTCTTCGGCTCCTTCGACTGCCCTAACGATCGCTTTTTCCCCGCCTGCTATGACTCCCTGCACCAATGAGGGGTCCGTCCCAAAGGTCGGGGGGCATTCAGCAGCATCGAGCAAGCCCAATCTCCCACTCGTTCCCGCTCCAAAATAAAAGAGTCTTCCGCCATTTTCCAGACATTCTGCGATTAAGTCAACAGCCGCTGCAATCGAAGCCAGCTCCTTTTCAACGGCAAACGCAACTGTTTTATCCTCTTCATTCATAATCTGGACAATTTCCATCGTAGAGAATTTATCCAGCTCTTCCGTATTCCGATTCCTTGTTTCTGTTGTTAAATCACGCAGGTGAAACTTCATCCAGTTACCTCCCACCCATCTACACTCATCTTCTCTTTCTACCCCACACTATGCTGCTTTTTCTCCTATGGAAACAGGCTGACCGGAAGATGTCCAACGGCCTTTCTTTCCCCGAACAAAATGTCTGCCACAAGCTCTATAGCATGGTACGTATGGTCGTAAACGGCGAGATACGCATCGACCTGTGGCATTACCAGGAGATCATACGGGTTTCGCAGGGCGACAGCCACGACCTTTTTCCCCTGTTGAACTAACCGATTCACCAGCAGCGATTGGCCTTTAAAGATATGGGCATTGTACGTAAAAACGACGATGTGCTCCGCAGCTGACATCACATGCGCCACAAGCTCCACTTCATCCTCTGTCGGGTTGAGCGTCGACATCCTATGGTAGTCAACTTCACGATATTTTCTCAACGGTGCGATCAATTCTCCAGAAGCTGCTTGCCCATCCTCTGCCAAAGTGAGGTTGGCAATCCCCGGAAAAATCACGCCGAGCGGTTGCCTGCCTCTTTGTAAAGGAAGCAGCTGATGTTCATTTTTCACCAAGGTTATGGCTTGGGCGAGCGCACTTCTCGCCATGTCTGCATGCTGATGACGATCAAAGGAAGGGCCTTTTGCTCGCAAGCAATGCTCCCAGGAAAGAAATCGTTTCTTTAATTGAAGCACGCGATTTACGGCTTCGTTGACCCGCTCATCTGACAGCTCCCCTGAATGAATGGCCGCAACGAGTCGTTCGTACGTTTTTTGCTGAACTTCATGCGTATGGGAAACCAGAACAAGATCGATGCCAGCCTGCACACAACGCACCGCCGCTTCCGCAACCCCGATGGTACCCGCAATGGCAGCCATCTCCATACAATCCGTAATCGCGACACCATCAAAGCCGAGGGACTCACGTAATATTCCCGTCACGATCTCCTTGGAATACGTAGCAGGAGAGCCTGACTCATCCATACTGGGCAAACTGATATGTCCAACCATCACCATGGGGACTCCTGCCGCGATAATGCGCTGGAATGGAACCAACTCGACCTGATCCAGCCGCGTCCGATCATGCCCGAGCACAGGAACAGCTTCATGAGAATCGGTGCTCGTATCGCCATGACCGGGGAAGTGCTTGATAGAGGGAATGACACCACTCGCAAGCAAGCCTTGAATGGCGGCCTCACCAAACCGCGCCACCTGCTCTGGCGCTTCTCCGAAAGACCGCACCCCAATAACCGGATTGTCTGCATTGTTGTTCACATCGACCGTCGGGGCGAAATTGACTGAAATCCCTGCTGCACGCAGCTCCTCACCTGTTGCCTGGTAGATGCGCTTGGCTTGATCGAGATCGCCTGTCGCACCCAAAGCCATCGCTCCTGGAAAGCGCGTCGCCCCTTTTTGCAGACGGGAAACCACACCATTTTCCTGATCGGTCCCGATCAACAGCGGATAGGGATGCCAAGACTCATGCGCCCAGCTCTGGAGCTTCTGTACGCGCTGATAGGTCTCCTCCGGTGTCCCGATGTTGCGGCTAAAAAGAATCACGTTGCCAATCTGTTTTTGTTTAATCCATACTTCCATTTCTTCGGGAATATCCAGCGTAGGGTAACCGATCATCAGCAGTTGCCCAACCTTCTGTTCTACTGTCATATGTTCGGCTTGCATGGAATCCTCCTCCCTACCGACTTGAATCTTTTTATGAGAATACTTTGCCGTACTTCGCATACTGCTTCCAGCTGCGATACCCGAGCCTCGCATAGAAATCAACCAGCGTCGTCCAATCGATGACAATGTTTGAGATACCTCGATTACGCAAAGCTACAATGCCCGCCTCTACAATCGCCAGTCCCAACCCCCGTCCCCTATATTCCGCATCTACACCCAACGGACCGATGCCGCCCAGCCCATCTGCAAACAAAGGTGCCCAGTATACGTTTTGGGCAATAAATGGAGAATCGGCATCATTGATCCGGCAAAAACCGACGATCTCGCCGTGCAGCTCCACCACGACAAATTCGCGTCCGGTTCCTCCTCGTTGGAAATAGTGAATGGCTTCATACTCCCAGCGTCCGGGAAAGCACCGATGCAAGAAGGCCAAAAAGGCATCCTCGTCCGCCCTCGTCAACAGTCGAAAGCGGCCATCCGGTACCTTTGGCAATTCCAGCTCCGCTGGTTCGAGATACTGGCCTAACAGATCGTTCTCTAACCGGTCCTCCGAGTGATACCCTTGTCGCTCGAACCACGCTTTTACGTCCGCAGATTCATCGGGTATGCCCGGGAAATAATGATACGGATCGCGTCCCAGCAAGACCTTTTCCACCCCTTGCTCTCGCAACGCATTTTCTGCCCTTGCCAGCAATTCACGCCCGACCCCTTGCCCGCGATGTGCTGTAGACACGAGCAACACCTGAATCCAGCCAATGCCTTTTCCCAACTGAATGTCGAGCTTTTCCTGCCAGCATTTGGCCACGACAAAACCGACAGGACGCTGCGTCACAGCATCTATCGCAATCCACGACCCGGCTTTGACTACATTCTGATCCTCAAAGCTGTTTTGCCGCATGAGCCCAGGCCGCATGGGAAAGCGATCGCCCAACTCCTGATTCCACAGCTCGCACAGAGCGTACGCATATTGATCGTCCCAAGGTACGTATTGCACCGGATACTTGCCTCCCTTACGCCCTATTTCAATCCAGAAGTTTTGGAGCCTTCCACAAAATATTTCTCCGCAAACAAAAACACGATCAAAATCGGGATCAAGCTAATCAAGGCCCCTGCCACAAGCAGTTGATCCTCTGTCTTGTACTGACCGCTCAAAGACAAAATCCCGATCGGCAGCGTAAAGTTCTCGTCCGAAATGAGATAAATGACTGGGGCCAAAATCTCATTCCACTTTCCCATAAACGTAAAGACCGCCAGTGTAGCCAAAGAAGGCTTGCACATCGGCAAAAACACCCGCCAGTAAATCTGGAACGGATTGCAGCCATCCAGCTTTGCCGCTTCCTCGTAATCCTTCGGGATGTTCAAGAATGCTTGCCTCATTAAAAAAATGGCAAACGGCTGTCCGAGCCACTCCAATATCCAAAGCGGAGCAAACGTGTCGAGCAGTCCCAAATTTTTAAAGATAATAAACTGCGGGACTATCGTGACGATCCCCGGGATCATCATCGTTCCAAGCACAATCATGAACAGCGTGTCGCGGAAAGGAAAGCGCAGCCTGGCAAAAGCAAAGGCAATCATCGAGCTGGACAATAAGGCCCCGATAACCGAAAGAATCGCGACAATCAGACTGTTGATCGTATAGCTGCTAAAATTCGCCTGTTCCCATACCGTTGTATAGTTGCTCCACTGGGCTGGATTGGGCAGCCATTCCGGCGGAAATTGCATGTACTGCTTGTAAGTTTTCAGCGAGTTAAACACAGTCGTCAAAAACGGAACCAGCATAATCAACGCACTCGCTATGACAAACAGGTATCCAACGATTTTATTGAGAGGAAAACGCTTTTGCATGGCTACCTCCTTGCCTCTTAATCATAATGAACCCATTTCTTTTGCAGCTTGAATTGGATGAGCGTAATGGCAAGCAAAATAAGGAATAACACCCACGCAATAGCAGAAGCGTAGCCCATTTTGAAAAAGCTGAATGCTTGGCGGAACATGAACAGCATCAGGACGAGGCTGGCGTTGTTCGCACCACCTGTCGAGCCCGCCTCCGTAGATCCCCCAGTCATGACAAAAATCTGCTCGAAGTTTTGGAAGGAGTAAATCGTATTCAAGATGACGACCAGAAACGTCGTGCCGGAAATCATCGGGACCGTCACCCGCCAAAACTTTTGCCAAGCGTTCGCTCCATCAATCGAGGCTGCCTCGTACATATCAGAAGAAATTCCTTGCAGTCCAGCGAGAAAAATAATCATCATGTAGCCGACTGACTTCCAAATGGCGATGAGAACCAATACCGGAATGACCCAAAATTCATCAATCAGCCAGTTTTGCGGGGCGATTCCCAGTTTGGTCAGAAAAGCATTGGCAAAACCGATCCGCTGGTTAAATACCGCATCCGCTACATACGCGATCACCGTCCATGAGGAGATAACCGGCAAAAAGTGAACCATCCTGAAAAATTTCAGGCCCTTCAGCTTTTGATTCAGGGCTACTGCTAACAGCAGCGCCAAAAACGTTTTGGCCGGGACGTACAGGATCGTAAAATAGACCGTATTCCATAACGAGCGATAAAACAGCGGGTCTTCAAACAGCTTTTCATAGTTGTCCAAGCCCGTCCATTTAGGAGGATTTAAAATATCGTAGTCCGAAAAGCTGAAGTACAATGACGCAACCGATGTTCCCACGACGAATACGAGAAAGTGGATGAGATAAGGGGAGACCATGAGCAGTCCCCATCTCCCCTCGCTATCCAACCATTTTCTCTTTTTTACAGCAGGCTTCTCCTGTTGCTTGGTTGAAAGCTCTAGCATGGTTGGCACACATCCTCACTGATAGATGACTACTGCTTCTTGAAGAAATCATCCAGAACTTTTTGAATGCCTTGGTCTGTTTTCGTAATGAATTCATCTGTTCCGTATTTATCCATGAACAGCTCCGCCAAATTATCCGTGAACACCTTCACCCACTCGGTAAAGACAGCGTTGGTATCAATCGTGCCTGCGAACTCCAAGGTGTCGAGGAACACTTTTTTGTTTTCCGGCTTCGTCGCTGGGTTGAGGAACATTTCGGAATTCGCCACTGATTTTTTCACCGGAATGGCTTCCCCTACTGCTGTCCACTCTTTTTGTGCTTCATCTGATGTCGTCCAGTAGGTGATCCATTCTTTTGCGGCCTTGACCTTCTCTTCCTCTGCTTTTTTGTTGATGACCCATGAGTTGGCAATTACGGGTGCGAAGCGTTTGCCGTCCGGTCCTTTTGGCATGGGAGCGACATCGTAATTCAACCCTGCACCATTCATCGAGGTTGTTGCTGCGTAAATATCGATTTGCATCGCCACAGCCCCGCTCAAAAACGCTTTGAAATTGCTTTGGAACGCCTTTAGATCAGCCGGATTCGGGAATAGCTTGCGCTGCATGCCGTCTACCATCCACTCGACCGCTTTTTTGTTTTCCGGGCTGTTGATAATCGATTTTGTCAACGTCGGGTCCAATACCCCGCCACCATACGCTTTCAAGATGTTAAACGCACCGCGTGAGCTGCCAAAAAACGCGAAGCCGTACTGCTTCACTGATTTTTTGTCAAAAGCAGGATCGTCTGCATTTTTCCCGTTGGCATCGAGGGTCAGCTTGACAGAAGCCGCCTTCAAATCATCCCAGGTCCAGTCAGCCGTAGGGTATGGTACGCCCGCTTTGTCGAACAAATCCTTGTTGTAGAAAAGGGCTCCGACTTGGATACCCTGCGGCACGCCCCAATACTTCCCGTCTGAGTCTTTGTTGAACTCCAGACCGTTGAGCTCCTCTTTGCTGATTTCTTTCGTGACGTAGTCGGTGATGTCGAGAATCGCGCCGCGTTGAGCGTAGCCAAACACTTTTGTCCCGTCACTCTGCCAAAGATCAGGCGCATTCCCGGCCGCGATCTGAGTCGTCAGCTTTTGATAGAAGTCATCATAAGGAGCCGTCATCGTTTTGATTTTGATGTGAGGATGCGATTGTTCGAATTTTGCAATAATTTCTTCCATCTTTTTCTTCGTCGGTGGATCAGAGCTGTAGCCCATATACAATTCGACTTTATCCCCCTGCTGTGTGGAGGACTGGCTGCTACATCCAGAAATAAGCAATGCCGCGGTTAAGCCAATCAAACCGAGTACTGAGAGAAACCTTCTCTTTTTCATGGAAAACCTCCCCAATTGCATGAAATGGAAAACTTGCATAGCTAATGATATTTCCAAACGCCTCACGTACTTTGAAGATAAGGGGCTCTTTACTGACTGATAAGGATAAAAGGATAAAGGCAGGATTTTGTGTATTCTAAGGAGGATTTGCTTGTTTGTATTGCTCCCGAACAGCTTTACGTGTCTGGCGCAAGTACGCAGCGGAGACGTCGTAATTTTTGGCAGAAGTGGCGGCACTGCGTTCATCCGCTTTTGTTGAAAACGTGGTTATGATCTGCGAGGTTTCCCCCGAATTCGAGATGCCGACTGCCACATCACCAGCTGTGAAGGTGACTGCCGAAGCAAGCTGCCAGTGGGAATCCGAATGGGCCGTGCACCTTTTATCGATGCGCAAAAATTTATGTCAGGCATCCTGGGCAACCAGTTGCAAAGCACCCACTCCGTAAAAATCAATCCGAGTGGCTCGGAACAGCTCACCAATCGCCTGCTCCACTGCTTTTGTCTCCAAAATTTTGATCGTTTCTCGCAAAGAGAGGAGGTTGTTGAGCGAAACCGATACTTTTGCACATCCGTATGATGGCGCTTGGCTGGATTCACTTCCTTCCGCGAGCTCCTTGATGGAAAGACGAATCACCTCATCCGGATTGGCTAAAATGCAATGCGCTGCGTTTTGTTCAGAACGCTTGATATTGTGCAACGATTCGCGGATGCGCAGCAACCCGCCATTCAACACCATACCACCCCTTTTCGTCCACGAATTATTAAGCGCTTACATTCAAGCGTAACGTTGGTAATTCATTACATATTTTGTATTATAGACACTCGAAATAAAATATCAAGATCAATTGTCAGATTTGAAATAAAATTTCAAAGCTATTTTTCGACACTTTCTCCCTTTCGTCGATTTGTAATAAATTTTTCACAATTTTTACAGTTACTTTTCGAATCTCTTTTCGTAATAAACCATGTACACCCAATTGACAAATACTGGGGATGATCAAAATGACCAAGCGTAAGGCACTAGCATTCACCCTGATAGCGGCACTCCTTTTGCCAAACACACCTGTTCTGTCCAACGAAGCCGCAGCAGCCTCCTCCCACAAAGCGAAAGCAACTGTAACTGCGACCAAGTTAGAAGAGCTTTCCATAAAAGATCTGAATCAAAAAACAAAAGCGACTCTAAATCACGTCAAAGAAGTCATCCCAGACCTGAAGAACTATCACATCACCTCCATCGTAAAAGAGAATGTCGTCACCACTTCTGGTCCGATCGAACGTCTGGAAGTGATCTTGTCGAGCACACCGGAGGGTACGACCCCAGACTTCGTAGTTGTCCATGTGAACGCAAGTACAGGAGAGCTGATCAGCGTCGACATTCAAAACGGACGTCCCTCTTCGAAAGAAGTTTTAGGTGATGAGGAAGCGATCAAAAAAGGCAAGGAGCATCTCAAACTGCTGTTTGGAAAGCACTCGGAAAAATACAAGTTCTCACAAATCTACTCCTCTACTGTCCAGGATAACAAGACACAGATATTTGTTATATACACTTCCCCGGATCATTCCATCAATGTAACCATGGATCGTGTCGGAAAATTAAAGGCTGTCAAAAAAGACATCTACCCTAAAGCAGCCGGCAAAAAAAAATTACATGAGCCTTTTGTCCAATGAAAAAGAGACGGTTCTGCCGTCTCTTTTTTGATGCTATGAACTCAACCTTACAACGCTGTAATATTTCGTAAGGTAAATCAATTTCCCATTTCTCTGTTATCGAGTAAGATTCTCCTGTTACATGTAAAGGAGGATCACTAAAAATGAATGGAATGGAAATTAACATTCACTATTTTCGCCTGATTAATGACTTGGGGAAAGAGTATCCGGCTCTCAATCCGGTGGCTTTTTTCGTAGCGGAATATATGGTGTTTATTCTTGCGTTGAGTGCTTTGGTGTATTGGTTTACGAGAAAACACGAGAATCGCATCATGATCATTTGCGCGACGTTTACGTTTGTTATTGCCGAGCTATTCGGGAAAGTAGCCGGAAGCTTTCATGCAAATAATCAGCCATTTGCAGAGCTTGCGGACGTAAATCAATTGGTACAAAAAGCAATCGACAATTCATTTCCCAGCGACCATACGATCCTGTTTTTTTCCTTTTGCATGACCTACTGGCTTTTTAGAAAGACGACGGGGCCACTCTGGATGCTGCTAGCTGCTTGTGTCGGGCTTTCTCGCATTTTGGTAGGCGTTCATTATCCGGCAGATGTCATTGTGGGTGCCCTGATCAGCATTGGGTCTGCCCTGGCCGTCTATATAATCGTGCCGAGATTGGGTTTTGTCCATACTCTACTTGCTTTCTATGAAAAAGGAGAGCAATCGATCTTGCCTACGAAATCGAAAACGAGAGACTTTTGATTCACCGCTACGTCTCTGTCATCGTCCCACCATTGACGTGCAATACCTGGCCTGTGACATATCCCGAATCATCCGAGGCCAGGTAGACATAGGTTGGAGCCAGCTCGAACGGCTGCCCTGCGCGCCGCATCGGTGTGTCTACACCCAAAGTCGTGATGTATTCTGCCGAATAGCTAGATACCTGCAGCGGTGTCCAGATTGGTCCAGGAGCAACTGCATTCACCCTGATGCCCTGCTTGACCAATTGAAGGGACAAGGAACGGGTAAAGGAGACGATGGCCCCTTTGGTTGCTGAATAATCGACCAATTGCGGATGACCAGCATAGGCAGTAACTGATGTCGTACTAATGATGGAACTGCCTGGCTGCAAATGCGGCAACGCCTCTTGTGTGATGTAAAATAAGGGGAAAAGGTTGGTCCGAAATGTGTCTTCCAGTTGCTCACGACTTATATAGAGAATGCTTTCTTGTGGAAACTGTACGCCTTGATTCAAAACGAGCACATCCAATTTGCCAAAACAGCCAATCGTTTGGTGTACCACCTCCCGACACCAAGCCTCGTCGCGCAAGTCTCCCGGCAGCAGCAAACATTGCCCTCCGTAATACTCGATGACTTGCTTGGTCTCCTCGGCGTCGATGTGCTCATCCAAATAAGGAATCGCTACAGCTGCCCCCTCCTTCGCAAAAGCAACCGCTACGGCACGGCCAATCCCGCTGTCTCCACCAGTTATAATCGCTACCTTTCCCCGAAGCTTTCCACTCCCGATATAGTCAGGATTATCGAAAATCGGTCGCGGGACCATCAAGTATTCCATCCCCGGTTGTCGATCCTGATGCTGCGGCGGAAACGTAAGGGGAGTCTCTTCGCAAGTCGTCTTGTAACTGTAATATGGGTAACTCGGATACATGGAAAATACCTCCTGTACAGATGCAGTCGATATCGCCATGATATTCGCCTACCCTTCTGGGTGTGCGCCGTGTGCGCCATCAAGGGCACAGCATGGAAGGAAAATGACATGTATGTATAACATGACCTTTTCCCATTTATGCGGCAATCATCTTGATGAACTGAAGTATAAGAGGAACTCCTTGTACAGGAATGTCACTTAAAATCAAAACTCCCGGCTGGACAACATATAGATTGGGAGGCTGAAGCATTCCATTTATAAAAAGATTCACAACAGAAACTTCATTCGGATCTAGAATGCCGGAAGTACTGAATAGCATGACAGCATCACTGTTGGTATACGTATTTTTGACTCCATCTGAAATTGCCGTATACTGATAGGTTTCTGCTCGTATTAAACCAGGCGTACATGGGCATGGGGGGCACGCCGGCACGATTTGCAAACTCTGTCTCCTCACTGTGTATGACTGTGTGACATAGTGCCTCATGAAATCACCCGCCCTTTCTCGAAGTGCTTCGATCATTCACTCCAATTTACACATAGGAGTGAACCCCAAGCACATTCCATCCACCTGGGGCCACCACCCTATTTACCTTAGTTAACGACAAACTCTACAACTATAGGTGTCCCCCCGTTTTCAGCATCTCCATCTGGAATCGTGATCGCTGTCGTGGTGATTGTGGAAGTATTACCTGCCTGAATGACCCCATTGATGTAAAGATTGTAAAAAGCAAACGTACCAGGAAATGCTGTGGCAGCAGCGCCAGTGTCAGTGGTAAATGCAGTTGCCGCAATGGCAAACGTAGCGCCAGTACCAGTTCCAGCACCCATGGTGGACGTAAATCTCAATGAGGTTAAATACGGTTTAACAATCGGCACTTAGAACCCCTCCTCCTCTAATTATCCCTACTAGTAAATGATTGATTTCATCCGATTGAAACCGACAAATGACAGTAGAAACACGCACATTTCCCCTCAAAAGAATATAATTGGAAAATAAAGTCACCCTCCCACTTTTTCCAGTAGGAGGGCGACATGATTTCTAGTCTTGAACCAGTACTCGCAACTGCTCTTTCTCTGCGTCACTCAATACGTATTCTGCCATCGGGAACAGCACACTCTCTTCTTTAAAGAAATGTTCCATGAGTATTTCTATTGACCTCAACAAATGAGTGTGGACAGCTTCTATTTCAACTGGATCAGATTTCTCCTTTTCTACGATTCGCATGAACGACATCAGGCTTTCATGAATAAGATCATGCTCTTCCTCCATGGCAGCAATCGGTCCCATCTCCCGTTCGATATAATTAGCCATCAGGGGATACAGGTCTTCTTCCTCGCGTCTGGAGTGTTTCTCCAGTTCCGACCGAAACGAGGACGCCAGCTCATGAAGCTCTGTTAAGCCTTTCTTTCTTTTCGTAGGTTCGGCAGTAGATTTCAGGTTATTTGCTAGATGTACGAGCTCATTCATCTGCTCAGCTAATGATAGGTGCTCTTCTTTCAATTTTTCCAGAGCTGGACACAGCTTCCTTCTCCCTTCAAACTCCTGCATCATCCCCATACATCCTATAGGCGGTGGTCCCATTACAATCCCTCCATCTACGTGTGGAAGTTAGTTACCAAAAGAAATATGATACGCTAACTGTCCCCGATTGTCCCTAGCAACCATTCGAATACAGTCATCCTCTTGCGAAAAAACAATCGGTCCATTCTGGATGGGAATCGCAACAAACTGGCAGGGATTAAAATAGAGTCGCAGATACTCCTCGTCCTCCGTGATCTCCCACTTTGCCAGCTGCCTTTCCAAGAGAGCCGGACTGTGTGGTTCGGCATCATCCGCCAAATCTTGAATGAGTATCCCCATTTTTTTATCCACTAAGGCAGGCAGCTCTTGATGAAGCTCCGCAATCGTTCGCTTACTAGGATTCATGGCACCTGATCACACTTCCTTCCCCGGATTATTTCCCTTGCTCTCCCCGATCTCGCTGGTCTTTTCTCAATACCATCCATGCCAGTGGGAACAACACCACCGTTGCACCGCTTAGCAAAAGCACCTCCATATATCGCTGTGCAAAATACATATTGACTGTGTACTGGGTGCAAACAATGCTGGCGAACAAGATCAATGCTAATAGGATGACACCTCTATAGCTGCTCTTCATATCTCTTCACCCCTACAGCGTATACGGCTCCATCTTTTTCTTGAAGCATAATTTCCGGAAGTGGTCTTCTTGGGGGACCAGCAAGCGGCTTACCTGTGGCGACATCAAATTTCCCATGATGGCAAGGACATAGCAGCTCTTTCTCATCTCGGTCCCAAAATACCGGACAACGCAGATGGGTGCATGCATTTTGATACGCCTTGTATTCCTTTTCCTTCACATATACGAACAACGCGCTGTCATGCTCTCCTGGATAAGCAAACTCGATCGCATCTCCGGGTTTTATATCGCTGAGATTCGCGATTTTTTGTGTGGGATACGACTTGCTGGATGAACTCATCAGCTCCTTGGCAGCTAATGCTCCCCATGGCAGAGTAGATGCCGCGAAAAGACCGGCCGCTCCTACCATTTTTTTCATAAAACTCCGTCGATCCAGACTACGCTCATTGGAACGATTGATGTTATGTGTATAATTGTCATCCTTCAACGGAATGGGGCGGGTTTTCTCGTTCTCCATAAGGTATATCTCCCCTCTAGAATAGCTTCTGTTTGCCCTGCAGAATGCCAGGCAGGCTAATTTTTACATTGGTTTCGCCTTCCAGCACATCTGGGTCGTGGCTGGCAGTCCATTTGCGATTGGCCAAAGGAATCTGTGCCCGTTTTTCTTCCAGCTCTGCTTCCTCAATCCACTGCAAGGTGTTTGTCGGGCAAACCGAAGCGCACATCGGCGGGATTCCCTCTTTCGTACGGTCGTAGCATAGATCGCATTTGTACATGAGATTCTGCTCTTCATCAAATTTCGGAATCCCATAGGGGCAGGCAATCGTACAATTTTGACAACCGATGCATTTCTCTACCAAGGCTGACAATACGGCCCCATTATCTGCGATTTGAATCGCCTGAGCAGGACAGCTGCGGGCACAAGCAGGATTGACACAATGAAAGCACATGAGAGGAATCGTTTGTCTGCTGATAAACGGGTCCACATCCAGCACGTAATTTCGGTTTCGGTTGTCGTGACCTCCACATTGTGTACACGCCGCCAAGCAGCTTCGACAACCGATGCAATTGTCCATTTCGATGTATAAGACTTGTTTACCCATGGCGAACTCCTCCATGTTTGTGCTTGATGATTTTCGCGGCGCACGCTTTAAACTCAGGCATTTTACTGTAAGGGTCCAATGCCGGGTTGGTCAGCAGATTGATAGACTGCGCTTTTCCCCAGTGGTACGGAACAAACACCGTATCCTCTCGAATCGCCTCGATAACTTTCACGCGGTACTGCGCCTCGCCTCTTCTTGTTTTCAGAGTGACCAGCTCATCGTGTTCAATACCGTAGCGTGTCGCTGTTTTTGGGTGAACCTCTAGCAGAGGATCAGGATACATGTCCTTCAAAAACGGGATTCGTCTTGTCTGATTCCCGGACAAATAGTGGAACACAACTCGTCCCGTAGTTAACCGCAAAGGATATTCTTCATCCGGCTCCTCCGCTGGCGGGCGGTAAGGCAGCGCACATATTTTGGCTTTGCCATCCGGGTGATAAAATTTTTTATCCAGGAATAAATGGGGCTGTCCCTCGTCGCCTTCCTCGCGGCACGGCCAGAAAACACCATTGTTTTGATCAATTTTCTCGTAGGTGACCCCATAATAGTCAGCTATTCCGCCTTTGGAGACCTGACGTATTTCATTGAAAATATCCTGTGGAGACTTCAAGTGAGTAAAGAATTGTCCGCGCCCCATTCTTTTGGCGATTTCTATCTGAATCCACCAGTCAGGCTTGGATTCTGCAAACCATTCCTGTGCCTGACGGTGACGAATGATGCGTCCTTCGAGATTGGTTGTCGTTCCATCGTCCTCTGCCCAAGACGTAACGGGAAGAACGACATCGGCGTATTCAGCTGATTCCGACAAGTAAAAGTCGCAGCAAACCATAAAATCAAGACTTTTCAGGGACTCCCGAACATGGTTTAGATTTGGCGCACTTACAACCGGATTGGAGCAGAGTAAGTATAAGCTGCGAATCGTTTTATCCTTCATGAGCTGGAACATCTCATAGGCAGAGACGCCTTTCTGTGGCATCTCTTCCGCTGGGATGCCCCAGGCACACGCTATTTCACGCACATGTTCAGGATTGTCGAGCTTGCGGTAGCCAGGCAATTGATCGGCTTTTTGCCCGTGTTCCCGTCCCCCCTGACCGTTGCCTTGACCGGTAAGGGTTGCAACACCCGATTTTGGACGGCCAATCTTGCCTGTGACGAGCGACATGTTGGTATAGGCAGATACGTTGTCTGTCCCTTTCGACTGCTGTTCCACACCACGGCAGAACATTACAATCGCATCAGGTGCCCTCCCGAAAATGTCGGCAGCCCGCACAATCTTCTCCACCGAAACCCCTGTTATTTCGCTGACATACTCCGGTGTGAAGGTAGCAACTACTTCTTTTGTTTCTTCAAAACCATTCGTATGATTTCGTATAAAGTCTTCATCGATATGCCCATTCTTGATCAGGAGATGAACGATTCCGTTTGCCAGCGCCAAATCTGTGCCGGGCCGCAAATCCAGATGGATATCTGCGCGACGTGCCAAAGGTGTTTCCCTTGGATCGGCTACGATCAGATAACCGCCTCGATTTTGCACTTCCCAAATACGAAACATGCTGGTTGGATGACATTCAGCCGCATTTGAACCAGCCAAAAACAAGCAGTCTGTTTGGTGAATATCCGTCCAGGGAACGGTAGAACCGCGGTCAATCCCCAAACTTCGATTCAATCCCGCCGCAGCGGAGGACATGCAGAAGCGGCCATTGTAGTCGATATAGCGGGTTTGCAAGGCGACCCGCGCAAACTTACCCGTGAGGTAGCATTTTTCGTTCGTCATGGAAACGCCAGAGTAAACAGACAAAGTATCTTTGCCATAGTTGTGCTGCAACTCCTTGAACTTGGAAACGATCAAGTCAAGCGCTTCCTCCCATGACGCTTCCCGAAAACCTTCCGCCGTGCCTTTTAATGAAGCATCTGATCGAATCAACGGCCGCTGTATCCGATCCGGATGGTTCACCTGCTGATAAGCCGTCACCCCTTTGGGGCACATCTTCCCCAGATTGACAGGGAAATCGTACCGTGGCTCCACTCCGATAATCTTGTTCGTCGTTGTATCTACACGCAGGTTCATCCCGCATTGCATACCGCAATAGCAGCAATGCGTGCTGACCAATTTCTCGTTAGGATGAATCTTGTTTTCCACTACTTTAAAAAATTTATCCTTTGGCATGTTGATTTGCCTCCCTGGCATTGATCTCGTGCGTAGGAACTCCTGTGAAGCGGAACATCCGGTATTTTCTGCGGCACGGCAAGCAAAGTTCAGCCAAGTGGAATCCTTCTTCCATTTGAAAAGCCATTTCGTTTTTACCCAGCACGTTGATTACATCTGCCGACTGTTCCGCAGAAACAAACTCATTGCTGCACACTTTGCACTTTTTCATTTCCTGCTCGCCATAGTGCTCGCGATAGTTGCGAGCAAACACACTCATGGGACGGAACGGTATGTGAGCCAGTTTTCCGAATGGCAGATAAATCAATGTCACAATCACTGCAAATTGATGAGTGACTGATATGACCGGGTGCCCAAAGCCCCCTAAGAACATGTTGCTTGCAGTTAACATCAAGCCTGTCACGCTGATAAACAGTAGCAGATATAAAGGCAAAAAGTCGTAGACAAAGGATTGTTCAGCCCGTGCCTGCATGTTCTTATATCTGCGATACAAAGCCATGACTGCTCCGCCGATGACCATAAAAGCCGTAATGTTCAACGCGTTGTAAAAGAGAAAGGCAACCCAGCCATCCGCTTGTACGGTCAGAACATCCACACCCATGAACACGACCTGATAGTAGCCATTGTCCGTCATCGTGAAATACATCCAACCAAACACTAATGGAAAGGTGACAAACGCGGCCAAGATGCATCCCCATCCCAGCAAAATGTGCTGCGTCCAGCGGTACCATCCCCGATTCCAAATAAAGCGATAGATGGCCAAATGATCCACCGTTGTATTCGCCGTGCTTTTACGAAAGAGAAGGCGTAGCCCCTTTTTCAAAATGACATTCGTTGGCGGGCGATCTGCCCACGCAGAAAATCGGTAAAGGAAGCCTCCGATAAAGACAAGAGTCCCCACCATATAGCCGTAAAGCGCCAAATCAATATGCGTGAAAAAACGTGTTCCCACGTAACTTAGGACGAACAAGCAAGCAATGATGATAAAAGCACGCTTCGCCACTTTGGAAGCAAATAGATAGTTCATACAACACCCTCCCTGCTGCTGCTCATTTTTTCCTTTCGCTTGAGTCCATTGTAGCAACGGCTCGAGACCCAGGTTGTGATTTACCTCACACCACTGCCACAATCAGGACAATTTTCTCCCCCCAACCATCGAATTCGGATGATATAATGAGTTACCTATGTATCCTTGTTGTAGGGGGGACCCACATGACCGGAAATGGCACAACCTTTGTCGAGCAGATTTCTTCCGATTTTGTGAATAGCCTTGAAACGTTTTCTGTTCGGAAAAGTTTTGTTCCCGGAGCCGTTCTGTTTTTGGATGGCGAAAGAGCCGATCAGCTATTCTTAATTTCGTCAGGCCAAATCAAGCTCACAAAAAACACGAACGATGGAAAAGAATTAACACTGCAAGTATTTGGTGCAGGAGAGCTAGTCGGCGTCTCAGGGCTCTTCGAACAGGAATTGACGTATACCTCCACAGGCACCATGTTGATGGAGGGTGAGGTATGGATCATCCCGCGACAAGCGTTGGAAAAAATGCTCATCAAAAACGGTCAATTTTGCGTAGACTTCCTCCGTTGGATGGGATTGATGAACAGGCGGATGCAGTCCAAATTTCGCGATTTGCTACTCAATGGCAAAATTGGTGCCTTGTATTCAACGCTCATCCGCATGAGTAACACATACGGCAAGCCACACCCCGACGGAATCCTCATCGACCTTTCTCTTACCAATCGCGATTTGGCACAATTCATTGGTCTGACACGAGAAAGTGTCAACCGGATGCTTTCCGATCTGAAAAAACAGGACTCCATCGATCTGCTTCCCCACGGGCATATCTTGATAAAGGACCTTGCCTATTTAAAAGAGGCGATTTATTGCGATGACTGCCCTCCAGATATTTGCCAAATGTAAGCAAAGTCTACATCCTTTCTTGAACAAAAAAAGTCCTGGACTTGTCCGTCCAAGACTTTTTTTCATGAGTGATTCAAGCTTTTTTATCCGTGTCTTTGCTCCGCGAGTTCGCTGAACATGCCAGCATAGTACTCGACATCTCCTGCATCGTCCAGAATCGCACTGATCGTTAACCATTGGAGATACTGATCTCCATTCTTCCGGCGATTCCAGATCTCCCCTTGCCAATAGCCATTCTTCTTGATCGAGTCCCACATCTTTTGATAGAAATCGGCATCCTGCCTGCCAGATTTTAAAATATTGGGGGACTTGCCAATCACCTCATTCATCTCATAACCGGTCACTTTTGTAAAAGCGTGGTTCGCACTTTTAATGACCCCTCGTGTATCGGTAATCAGTATCGCCTCTCCCGTCTTTTCCATAATGGTGGCGGCGAGCTGCAGCTTCTCTTGATAGAACATCCACATCACCAAGACCAAGCTAACAAGTGCAAACTGAGATAAAGCCATGAAACCAATCGCATAATGCCCGGTCAGATTAAACAGCATCGTTAAGATCAACGGCGGGAAAAATCCTCCTAATCCCCCCATGGCAGATACGATCCCATTCACAATCCCCGCTTGCCGCGAGAAATACATCGGCACTAATTTGAACACGGCACCGTTACCAATTCCGGCACATAGCGCTACCAACAAGCAGCCTACCGTGTACATCAAAATCGATGGTGAGAACGATAAGACAATACCAGACAAGGCGAGCCCGGCAAACACAATCATCAATGCCTTGAAGGGGTTCCACCTATCTCCTAGCCAGCCTCCCAATGGTCTCGCAAGTGTCGCCAAAAGAATGAACCCTGCTGTTCTCATACCTGCATCTACTTTATCCAGTTGGAAATGGCTAACTAAAAAATTCGGGAGATACACGGTGAAAGCAACGAAACAGCCAAACGTAATAAAGTAGAACAAGCTGATTAGCCACAGCTTTTCGTTTTTGTACACACTCTTTATCTGCTGACCAAGAGGAGTCACTACCTTAGGTTCATTTTTATCCCCCATCAAGAAGGTTAGCACTGCGAATCCCACAAGCAATAACATGAACATCTGTACAGTAGTTGCCCATCCAAACGATTTAGCCAGAACTGGCGCTGAAAAAGTGGTTATCGCCGTACCAATATTCCCCATACCGTAGATCCCGTTTACAGAACCATGCTTTTCTTTCGGGTAGTATTTAGGTAGAGAAGTGACACCAACGGAGAACACCGCTCCGCCTATCCCTATAAATAGCCCGCCGATTAACAAATCTGTATAAGTAGTCGCCTGGCTAATATAAAAGACAGGAGCCAGCAGCAAGAGAAAGCTTATGCTAAATAAAATTCTCGCGCCAAATCGGTTACTCCAATATCCAACGGGGATTCTCAGCAACGATCCTAGAAGAACAGGAATCGCTGTCACCCACGCCACTTCACTTGCACTCATAGGGACGGTTTCCTTGATAAAAGGCATGAGCGATGACAGAATGACCCATACCATGAAACCGACCGTAAGACTCAACGTCTGTAATGGCAACTGCCATTTTCGTACCATAAACAACACCCCTCACTTGGGAAATCTTCTTCATCCACTATGATAAGAGGCAAAGTTTGGTTTCGTTGTGATTTTAATCACAGCTCCTTCCCGGCAACCCGCTTATAATCAAGGCGAAATCTTGAATCGAAGGAGTGGATTATACATGTTTTGTTATCAATGTGAACAGACTCCAACAGGTGGTTGTAAGGTCATCGGCGTTTGCGGAAAGAATGAAGATCTTGCGAGTATTCAGGATACCATTATTTTTGCTTTAAAAGGAATTGCAGCTTATGCCACACATGCTCGACAACTAGGCTATATCGATCCTGAAGTGGATGGGATTACACAGGAAGCTCTTTATTTTACATTGACGAATGTGAATTTTAACTTGGATGAACATTTGCAAATGGCTATGAAAGTAGGGAAAGCCGCGATAAAAGTCATGGAGCTTTTGGATCGGGCCCATACAGATCATTTCGGAGTCCCGCAGCCAATCACTGTCTCGCAGAATAAAATAGAAGGAAAATGCATCGTTGTTACGGGACACAATCTGTTTGCTCTCGAAGAACTGTTAAAACAGACGGAAGGCAAAGGAATCAATGTGTATACCCATTCCGAAATGCTGCCTGCACATGGCTATCCCGCACTGAAGAAATATCCTCATTTGAAAGGTAACATTGGGAAAGCATGGTACGATCAACGCCAATTGTTCGAGAAATTTCCTGGCGCCATACTGGCTACAACAAACTGTGTGATGCCTATTCGAGGCAGCTACGCCGATCGTTTCTTTTCGTATGATATAACCGGTTTGGAAAATGTGACGAAAATTGTAGATAACGATTTTGCGCCGCTCATTGAAAAAGCATTGTCTCTTCCTGAGGTTTCCATCGAATCGGAACTGACTTTGACGACCGGCTATCATCACAAAACGGTTCTCGGCATCGCTCCTGAAATTATTCAGGCAGTCAAGGAAGGAAAGATCAAACGCTTCTTCGTCATCGCTGGTTGCGACGCTCCTGGCAAGGGAGGCGAGTATTACCGTGAATTGGCTACGTCCTTACCGCCAGAAACAGTCATTCTTACGACCTCCTGCGGAAAATTCCGTTTTAACGATGTAGATTTCGGCACCGTGCCAGGTACCGGCATCCCACGATATATCGATTTGGGACAGTGCAATAACTCGGTTTCTACCATTACGATTGCGGCTGCATTAGCCGATGCCTTCGAGTGTGAAGTGAACGAGCTGCCGGTAAGTATTGTTCTTTCCTGGTTTGAACAAAAAGCGGTTGCCATCCTGCTCGGTCTGTTTAGCCTGGGGATACAAGATATACGGATCGGTCCAAAATTGCCTGAGTTCATTCAACCCGGTGTTCTGCAAGTATTGCAAGACTTGTTCTATATTCAGTTGATTGGCGATGCCCAAGAAGATATGAAGCAAATGCTCGGAATCACACAATAGGCTGTCGCCTGTGACCGCCAATCATAAAATGAGGCACCTTCTTATTACAGAGAGGTGCCTCATTCTACCTTTTTATAACCATTTTGCAAGCCATTCTGAAACAGCTTGGTGCTGCAAATTGATTGCTTCTCCACCAGGAACGCTTTCCCGGACGCTTCCTCGTTGGATGCCTACAGACGTTATGTTAACGAAAATACCGACCAGTTCTCCATATTCATTGACGGCAGCTCCGCCGCTGTTGCCATTCTCCACAGGAACAGAGCAGTCAAATTCCCACGGTTGCATCTTGGTACTTAGCTGACACAACTCACCAGTCCTTACAATCCAGTCTGTATACTCCGCTTCAACAGTCACTAGCTTTTGACCACTCACAAGTGGATCGGCACTCAAAGGCAGGAATGGTAATTTTGCTGACGGTCGCTCAATCTTATACAGCGCCAGATCAACTGCATCTTTTCCTATTCCCGGGTGCTCCGCAACCAGAGTCGCGTCTAACCAATCCCGAGAGTACGTTTTCGCTCTAAAAGAGACTCTGCCTTTGGATACGTGTTTTGCCGTCAGCAATAGGCCGCCTTTCAATAATACACCCGTTCCTCCGAATCCAATGTCAATGTGAACCGAAGCAGCCTTTGCCAGCTTCTCGATTTCACTCCAAGGCTTCGGTTGCTTGGCAGGCTTAGGTTCTGGAATTGGTTCAGGCTTCGGCTTTTCTGGCGGCTCGGGTGAAGGAACTGTTGCAGTCAGTTTTTTCGCCATGTTTTGGATGAGGAATGCTACCAAGTCTCCACGGACAACTCCGCCTTCATAAGCGTTATGTATCCAGTAATCAGCTGATTGGATGACTGATTGGTTTTGTAATACCTTTAATGCCTCTATGGTCTGCTTGTCCGCCTGTTTATTCACAGCTTTTCCTCCTTCTCTAGTCTTGTGTTCGCCAGTCTTCATTTCTTGCCGGAATCCCTGCAGACCAAGCGGTTGAGATTCCACTTGTTCTATTATTATTTTACCAAACATTTCATTTTTTCCCATTGAGAGTAATCCAGTTGGAATTAAAAAAAGGCCCTATCTATCGGTAGATAAGACCCTCCTATTTCCTTACAGCGGCAAATTCGTAACAGCCGTCCATGTTCCCACTTCTCCTGCCCGCACAGATGGGGGCTTCATTCGAACCGTTCCTCTTAATACATAATGTCGCAACCCAAGTGTTGGCTCGGCTTTGTACGCAAAGGTGCCAACAAAATTGGCATAAGGTGATTCAATCGTGATTTGCCTGGACCTCTCATCCCACCTTCCTTGTATGGGAATCGGAGTACCACGGAAATTAACGGTACCACTGACCCTGCCATTCAAGACATTGGAAATCACCAATGTGCCCAACGTGGTGGGTCTTCCACCGAAGCTCGCTTGAATTTCCCATGTAGAGGGGTACGGCAAGCTGACCCGAGTCGTCTGTCCAATTGCCACGGTCGACCTCTCCTTTCGATTGACTTGAGCGTGAAGTCAAAATAGTACGTTACAGTATACGTAGCCATCATGAATCTTCCCGTAGGCGGACGCACAACTTTATTTTTGACGAAAAAAGAGACGGTTTCCCGCCTCTCTTTATTCCATTCAATTCCTAGCAAACTACTACCATTTCGTTTCCGTCTTGTGTTCAATTATGTGTACGACTTTTGGTTCTACTTCTTTCATCATTTGTTTCAGTAAATCATCGCTGATCGTTACTTTATTTTTTCCATCTTGAAGCTGTCCTTCAGCTTGTGTTCTTGCAATCACATCAATGACTTGTTGTTTCGAGATATTTTTCGAGGCTGCAATCTCCACAACAGATTTCCCTTTTGCTAGTTCTTCTTTTAACTCTGTCGGGCTCATTTTTAGTAGAGCAAACAGTTTTTCATCGTTTAAAAAATTATCAGCATAATAATCGGGCTTACCGTCTCTAGAGAAATAACCTTCTACTTCAGCGTTAGATGGTTCAAAATCTACCGGAGCAAGACTAATGCTATTCCCCTGAACAAATACTTGGTAACCCTCTCCTCCTGATCCCTTCTTGGTGTAATTCAAGATAAATGTTTTTTGATTGGGATTGTCCATTTGCTCCATGGCAACCTCATAATCTTTGATGTTGCCGTACAATTTATCAATAAGTTGATCTACCTTCCCCTTGATTTCCTGATCGGGTAAAGTAATGAGTGGCTTCTCCTTAGGCTCCCAATTCTCTTGCGTTAGGTCTTGAATCTCATCCGTAATACCGTTTGTATGGAGGGTAATCTTTTTGCCAGTTCCCCCATTTTCCTGCAAGACGATGCTCAGTTGGACCTTTTTGGTTGAATCATTGGGGTCTCCAAGGTAGCTTGCATCGATAATCTCAAACGATTTTGTTTCGGGAAACGCGCTATACAGCTTCTCAAGTGTTGCTTTGCCAGCCTCATCCAGCTTGACTTGTTCAGAAGTCATTGGTGCTCGCGTAAGCATGTCAATCACAACAGGGGCCGCAAATGCTGCGGTTGGAATCAAAATCGCAGCAGCAACAATTCCACCAATTAATCGTTTTTTCATGGTTATTTCGCTCCTTTTTCGTTGCAAATAGTGAGAATAGGATTGTTCGATTCGTTTGGAAATGGCCGGCGGACACTCCATCGTTTCTGCCTCTTCGTGCAGATGTTCACGGATTTTGCGTTCAATAGTCATTGATCTTTTCCATCCTTTCCAGGGGGAGATTCCCTAAGTATTTTCGAAGCGCCTGGAGGCCAGCATGATATCTGGACTTGACTGTACCCAGCGGAATATCAAGCAAGGTCGCAATTTCCTCAAGAGTATAGTCGTGATAAAAGCGAAAGATAATCACTGTCCGCTGTTTGTCGGTCAGTTTTCGTATGGACTGGGATATCATTTGGTTTGTTCCATCCATCAACGCAGTATGTTCATCCAAATAAGACTCTTCGTGAGAGAAGGCACGGATTCGTTCAACAATGCGGAATCTCCTCCAGCTCTTGACCCGAAATCTCTGCACTTGACGGATTACCAGGCCATGCAGCCAGAACTGGAAAGGACGGTTCGTATCGTAATTAGCAAGTGAGGTCCACATTTGCATATAGATTTCATTCATGACATCTTCCCGATCCTGCTTATGATCCACCAGAAAGGAGACGGTCCGGTATACGTCCTGAAAGGTCGCATCATACATCGTATGAAATGCCTGTTCATCCCCCTCTTTCATTTTTATAAGTAATTGGTACATCTCTTCATTTTCCATTCAGAGGGCCCTCCTGAGTAAGCAGCTTACACCCTATATTGTCTCTCGATCGGAAAAAGGTTCGGTTTTCTTCATAATTTTTTTTAGAAAATGCAACGACCCGTTTGGCGAAGCACGAAAAAGAGGCGGTAGCTTCCGCCTCTTTTCTTACAATCAATCATTTAATCCCTTTCCCTCGAGAATTTGCTGCATGCATTTTTCCACCCTTGACTCTCGCGTTTTGGCTTGTTTGGGTGCTGAAAAGTGAAGAAGGTAGGCTCTTTGCCGTCCCGGAGTCAATGCTTCAAAAGCAGTTTTCAAGGCAGGGATTTCATCCAATTTTTTTTGAAATTCTTCAGGAATGCTGTATTCTTCATGCTTTTTATAGTTCACTTCCAAGCCGGATTTTTCAACTTTAATAGCTTCTTGAATATAGGCCTTCAAAATAGATTCCATTTCCATAATTTCTTCCACATTGGTAAACCGGATCTGGCGCGCAGCCTGTACATTCTCCGTTTGTTGAATGAGAATCCCGTTTGGATCTTTCAACAAGGCACCTTTTTGAAACAGTAGCGCACAATATTCTTTAAATCCATGTATTAAAACGATGTTTTTTTTCTCAAACGTGTAACAAGGATGCATCCACTTAAAATCTTCGGTCAGCTCACAGTCAAGAACAATACTTCTGAGCTTCTCAAATTCAGCCTTCCACTTTTTCGTCTTGCTTAAAAATTCATCAACCTTCGGATTCGTTTTACTTGTTGTCATCAAGGAACACCCCTCATCTTGGTGTCATGTCAATTTTTAGTTTTGACATTTTCGTATTTGTATTATTCTATCATCATGTATTCAGGTTCCTTCTTTTAAAGAATAAGCTCTAGCAGAGTAAGAGGTGATGATTGATCGAATCGTCACAAAGCAATATGTGAGAAGGACATTGAGCGGGTGCAGTTATAGCCTTGGTCAGTATATGAAGCCGTCTCTGTTAAAATCGGCAGAAGTAATACTGAAAGGTGATATTCCTCCCATATTATTTCGACTGAGGGCTGAAAAAATGGGCAGGCCACATTGGATTCAACCTTTCTTACAGGAATATTGGCACTCATTCCCTAATCGAGACGCTTCACTCCAAACACCATTAAAAGCCAAAAAATGCAAGTGGTAGATACTATGCTAATGCCTTTGATCATGATATGGCCCCGTCTCCTAAAAACAGAGGCGAGTTTACTATTTTTTGAACATAAATTGAACTTTTTAACTGTTTATTCCTTTGATTTGAATTTATTCCTTTTACTGTTTTGCCCAAACCAACAAACTGTAATATATTTCTATGTGAAATTATCCACCTTTTACAGTTCAAGGAGGTTTTTATGAAATTTGTAAAGAGAAATTGGAAAGGTACTCGAAATATTTTAGGACTGGTATTAATGTTAGGCATTATTTTTTCTGGTCATAGTTTCGTACAAGCGGAAGATAGTGAGTACACAGATAACGTAATTCCAGTTATGACTGGGGAAACTACACCTTCTGGTCATGCTTTTTCTTCCTCCAAACTTTGGGATGCTTTTTATCCATGGAAAGCCTTTGACCATAATCCAAATACAGGCTGGTATGCCACCGTACTTCCTGGAGCACTAGAGTATGAGTTTCCAACTCCCCAAAAAATCGAAAAATATTCCATTACTTATTGGAACGAGAATACTGCACCAGCAAATTGGACTTTTGATGGCTGGAATGGTACAGAATGGGTTCAACTCGATAAGCAAACAAACATAAGAAATTGGTATACTATCCCATCCAAAAAGCAAGAATTCTCATTTAGTAACGATAACGCATATATTAAGTACCGCCTAAACATTACGGCATCTGTATTTGCCCAAGGTAACGCAAGCATTATTGCTGAACTGGAGATGTTTGAAAAGAACAATCCTGGCACTGATCCAGGCACTGATCCAGGCACTGATCCAGGCACCGATCCAGGCACCGATCCTGGCACTGACCCAGAGCCAACTGGGGACAACGCACTTCTTGTAATTAAAATGCTCAGTGGTCTTGAAAAAGAATTTGAACTAACTGCATCCGAAGTGCAGGACTTCATCGACTGGTATAATGGCCGTGCAGACGGACGTGGCAAAGAAACATATATGTTCGATAAGGACTTTAACAAGGGGCCATTTACTTCTAGAAAAGATTATGTAACATTCAGCAAGATTCAATCCTTTGAAGTCATGGAATATACCAAATAACACGCCGAGGCACCTCCTGTAAAACAGGCAGGTGCCTCACCTCTTTTCATCCGATCAATCCCAAGCAAACCTCTGCTCTTTCTAAGGATCACCGTACATACTCTTATGTAACCATTAGTCGACTATTAATTAATAAAACCCGTCTCTACAAAGCAATGACAAGTTATTTTTGATGGAATTTTTTTACTCAGAGGGTGTTTGTACGTTTCGGGAAAGAAACAGTGTGCATTCAATAAACGATGTAAGGATTTACCTTACAAAACTACAGGTAGGAGTTGGTTGAATGCCGATTACCAAACCATTTATGACGTCGCTCAGGTTCACTTCGACGATGGGGGCTGGAACAGGGACTGGAGCAACATTTGCCATTGCGGCAACTTCGTTTACGAATGATGCAGGTGCTGCTGCCACAGCATTTCCTGGTTCGTTTGCTTTTTACAATCTCTACATTAATGGAGTACTTCAGGCAGGGAATACTTCCACAGTCACAACAACGGCGATTACGATTCCTGACGGTGATGCCGAAAATGGCGGAACACCATTGATCGTAGAATTCGTCATCAACTGACAACTAGAAAGTGAATAAGAAATTCCCCAGGAGGGGATACACGCCTGGGGAATATTCCATCAAGAGAGTAACATGCCAAGAACGTGTTGCAGCCTCAGATTCTTGCACACCTTCATTACTATGAGAAAGGGCTGGAGACCATGCAGCAAAAAACCAGTAAAAGAATAGTAGTGACTCGATCCAATAATCTGAGTACCTGTTACCCAGTAATGCCGCCACTCGGATGCCCTAATATCTTTCCCGGGCAACCTTGCCCGACCTGCCAACCATGTCCACCATGTCCACCGTGCCCCTGTACGCCTGGACTGCTGACAACGGTGGTTTCTCAATACACGACTTTTTCGGATGGACAAAAAAATGTGTATACGAATGCCGATGCCTCACTACAGTTTAGTACTTCCGGAATTCTCGACCCCAGCACCGTATCGATTGTCAATCTTTTTATCAACGGTATTCTTCAGCCTTCAAATACGTATGTAGTCCAGCCGGGTGTCCTGATGCTGAGTGATGTCCCTTTTCAAGGCGTTCCTATCATCGTGCAGTTTATCCAAATCTCCACTTCCTGATAGTCAAGCCTTGCGTATGCGTAAGTCGTCACGCCGGTTGTCGTAGGAGATAATGATACAGTTTGGAGGTGACGTTTGTCATTCTTTTGACTCCGTTCTTCGTAATAAGGTCTGGCAATGGCCGCCGATCTCCAAAACTAAAAAATCCCCGACGAACACGTCGAGGAGAAAATGTAAGGTTATTGGTCGTTGTATCTATTGTAGTATATACATAATGCTATACTCAACAATCAGATATTTACAATTACTTCGTCACACTCACAAGGACTTCCACGTTAATCCAATCAGCTACCCATCGCTCACCAGCTTGAATCATTTCCTCATAGACACATCATCCTGTAGAAAACCAGTCACTGATAAGACAGTGTCCGGAGTTTCTTCGGACCAAACAAATTTCCTAACCCTTTCGCGGTAGGAAATTGCCTCTGGATCGTTAGGAAGAGGAGCTTGGGAAATCATTTCCAATAACATAAAAAAGAGACGGATATTCACCGCCTCTTTCCCCCTGATCAATCCCAAGCAAACCTCTACTCTTTCCAAGGATCACCTTGCGCCACTGCTGATTCTGCCCATGAGTAGACAAGCATCGACCGAGCCTCCACATCCTGTTGGGATTAACGGTCTAGTTGATCATGCCGTTTTCCGGAGTGACGGTAAAATCATAAAAAACCCCTTTTTTATTGATCGATGCCGTAACAGTCGGTTTTCCCTTTTTCGTAAAGGTATATTCGTTGTATTTCGTTGAAACATTGTAGCCTGTCAAATCCATATGAAAGACTTTCTTCACCATTGGATTAGCAGCAGCAATCGCTTTTTCTTTCGTATAGAACGGTTTGGCAAATACTTTTGGAATATCTTCGTCCGAAACATAGTTGCTATCTCCGAATTCATTGTGCATGATGGCTGAAACAGCTTTCCCTGTTTTCGCGTCGATGGATGCCGTTACATTCTCCCCCTTAAACACCCACCTATTTTCCATATCCGAGCTGACTCGCTCTACCTTATCAAATGTAAAAGCCTGTGTGCTATCCATGCTTTTCAACGTGCTCATAATAGTATTTTGCAAATCTGTAGCCACTTCACTGAACTTGAAGTTAACATGTACTGATACGACCGTTCCCTCTTTTTTGGTAACCAGAACCTCGCCTCTGTTGTCTTTGGCTGAGATCACCCAGCAATCGGCGTTTATCCCTGTAATCTCATCCAACTCGATCGGCAGACTGCCCGCCTCCTTCTGCATGGCTTGTTTGGCAGTCTCTACAACATTTTTGTCCAATTGTGCGAGTTTCTTCATTGCTTCCGGGGCCGATTGCGCCTGAGTGTCTGCATAAGCTGGTGCTGGCATGTTCGCAAATGGAACTGCTGCTGACAATAGCAATGTCATCATACTAACGGCTAAAAACGTTTGTTTTTTCATTTCGTTGACTTCCCTTCTATTTTTAGATAACTTATTTGATCCAGCTGGAGGGATTTCGTGACAAAGTATTTCGTTTTTTTGCAGTAAAAAGACAAAAACACCCTTCATAGATTATTCGCTTAATCTGGCCGCAATAAGTACGGATAGATAATCTTGAATTATTTCTCGGGTAACATTCATTTCGATCAGATATAATTCTGCCAGCTTTCTTTACTTTCATGCTATCATTCACAAAGACACAAATTACCTAATGATTGCCAATTAAGGTGGTATTAAAATGGATGTATTAGTTTTTGGGATTGTGGTAATGATCTCAATTGTAAATTTGTATTATCTGCTGAAGCAAACCAATCAACATTTACAGAGAATCGAAGACCTGCTTACCAAGTTAATCGATAAGAAGGATTAACATAGTTCATCACAATTTCTCTTTTGTTAAGTAGTGATTCTCTTTATCTCGTTCATCAACTCATCACCAAAGCTGTCTCCTTCAATGTAGATGTTTTTTATACTGCTCGACCTCGGCTTCTGCTGCTGTAGCTCGCTGAATCCAATGAGGCAGAGCGGTACGAGCCTCCATGATGAAGTTGATATCTGCTTCTTCGTAAATGGCACTCGGGATTAAGCAATTACGCCTTCTGACCTTCCCGGGTGCTCTTCAATTTTTCTCCAGATGACAAGTCCTTCATCGTCATCGGCTCCAGTTCCCTCGGTCCTGGCGTAGCTGCTTCACACATTGCCAAGTCCACCGCTGAATCACGCTTGTCCAACTCACCTATCTCTTACATGCTCCAGCTAACTACTGCTTCCTGCATTTCTTTTTATCCCCCTTAACTTGCTGGCACCCTTCATATCTATTTTTATCAATTACACACCCGTTACAAATAACCATATATTTACATTACAGTGAATGTTTTGTATAATTTCATTGCTTCCAATATACCGATTTAAAGGAGTGTTTTAAATGAAACGTTTAGGGATCTCCACTGTCTTAGCTTTTGCATTAATGTTAAGTGGAGCAAGCGCTTATGCTTCTGAGAACCTCCAAAACTCAAATCAAATTGAACCACTTGCATCTTACACCTATAAAGTTACTATCAAAACAAACAATGCAGATGACGCAGGAACAAATTCGAAAATTCAAATTAAATTACATGGCTCCAAGAAGGATTCCCCATGGACAACCTTAGACAGTGCTGGTGATGATTTTGAGCAAGGTGCTACAGGTGTATATTACGTAACCGCATCCGCCGTTCTTGGGAGTATTCAAAAAATTGAAATCAAATCTGATGGCAAAGGTAACAAGCCAGGATGGTTACCGTACTCCTTTGTAATACAAAAAGACACTTCAACTTGGAAATTCTACAATGATAAGTGGATTGGTGATAATGGCCCTGAAACAGTCACTTTAACTCGTTAATTAAAAGCACAGAAAGCAGTTAAGAAAATGATTGGATTGAAGATCATGGTATCCCCATGGTCTTTTTTCTTTATCAAAGTTAACTAGCTTCCAACAGCCATTCACCGTTTCCCCCCGATGCCTCGGAATTCAATCTCACGTCCTGCAAGCATCCCGTTCCCCTCCCCAATTCCAGAGTTCTTGCTGTCCTTTTTACTGGCACCGGATCGATCTGATTTACAGCTGCCATTTCCGAGGCATCCCGTCCCGATTCAAACCATCCAAACGAATCCTTCTGGGGACTTATCTGTTTTGTTTGACCTTTTTTCCCATTCTGGAGAATTGGCACGCCACTCAAATACCCCTTACCTAAACTACGCCAGCACTCCGTGAGGTTTGCAATTGCAACCACCGCGCCCACCGGCAGGTTTTCAGCCGTATACCCGTACACTGCCAAAATGCTGCGAAAAGCCTCTTCCACGCAAATCCCCTTGTCCACTTTCTTGGCAGCGTGGATCACAATGGGGCCGTGGTACTTGTAGACCAGCTGCTCGTTTCAAATTTCTTTTCACCAAGCGCGATTAACGTCGCCCATGGCTGGTGAATGGTTTATCGTCGATGACAACCTCATGAAATAGCCTACTTTCATCGTAAGCGGATCGAGCAGCGTCATATGCACCTTCTGGAGAGTCAAACGTCTCCATCAGAAAACCATCAGGTTTGCTCCCATGCCTCATATCCATTCCCCATTTTTACAATTTCTGTTTTATAAATCGAAATTGAAGTAAAATAGGCAGTTTCCTTCAACAATTACCCAAGCACCAACCACTTCTTGGAATAATCTGTACAAAATAGTAAGGGTGGTGTAATTAAGTGAGTAAATTTTCCTTCTCCGGTTCCTTTGCTTATCAGAAAGCTGGTAGAAAATTAATACTTCGAGTTCCAAAAAGTGTAGGCGGAACATTTGCAATTTCCAACAGCAGTGGGAAACCATTTTGGCTTATCTTGGATGGAGTAAAGGAGTTTAGGGTAAAGCCTTACGGTATAGCCAGAATTTATATATCATCGCCAGGGTTCCCCACGAGGATTTATATACAATCTAGGGGAGTAGCCAATGGATCTTTTATCTTTCAACAAAAGTAATGTAAAGGTCCGCTTATCCAGCGGACTTTACTTTGTTACCGATCTGATAAATTATTCACACCACCCAGCTGTGCAAGGGAACGATTTAACGTCATGAATCCATTCCCTCACCGTTATGGATTCGTAGCCATATTCCTTCCTGGATTCAACTTGAAATGGTTCATCCATTGGGTAGTCGTTTACCTCATAATCTTGCCAATCTTCTTCGCTAATCCCTGACTTCTACTTGAACCACGCTGCAACAGATTCTTTGTCATAGCCACTACAACCTTATATCGATCTGGTCCGATGGCGAAGGCTTTCAAATCCTTCTTTTTTTCATTAACGGTGGAATCAAGCCAATCGGGCAATGTCTTTGCTCAGATTTCCATTGGTTGTTACTTCCGCATATTTACGGAGTGCTGCCACCGCAGCGCCATCTATTTCGTCTGGCCGGCGTAGCACTTCTTCCGAATAAAATATTTCTCCGGTTCCAGTATCAATAAACTGGCGCACTAAATGATCATCACCACTGTTGTTCGAGTTTGTTTTGCACCAAGAAAGAAGAACATCCTGCTTCCCTGATTGCTCATCTAATTTTCCATATAATTATTGTAACAATCACATTTGCAAGCATCTAAGCAATAGACGGTCGTGATTCTGTCGAAAACCTCCCAATAAAAAAGACCCGTCCAAAGACGACGGGTCAGAGTGTAGATAAAGTTCCTAACTGATTAAAAAGGGAGCTTTTAAGGATTGGTCAAGACCCCATTTCGT
>NZ_PXZL01000035.1 GCF_003013405.1 Brevibacillus formosus
CCATCGTTCCCGCCCCGATGACGCCTACTGTTTTTATACTCACTTGGGCTTGCCTCCCTTCGCCTCTAACGGCCTGTAAAACGAGGCGCACGTTTTTCCATGAAAGCGGTGACCCCTTCCTTATGATCCGCTGTGCTGCCAGCCGCCTCTTGTGCAAAAGCTTCATATTCCAAGGCCTCTTCCAACCCCATCTCAAGCCCTTTGTACATCGTGCGCTTGATCAAGCCAATTCCCTTCGTCGGTAGTGACGCCAGCTTGCGCGCATACGCCAACGCATCCTCCATGAAGCTCTCCGCAGGGTACACCTGATTGACCAATCCAATTCGCAGTGCTTCCTCGGCGGAAACCTTTTCGCCCGTCATCGCCAGCTCCAACGCCTTGCCGATCCCGACGATGCGCGGCAAGTAGTAGCAGCCTCCTGAATCAGGAACGAGCCCGATGTTGACAAAAGCATTGACGAAGGATGCCTTTTCCGATGCCAGACGAATATCGCACGCCAGCGCAACACTCATGCCTGCACCTGCTGCTACGCCGTTAACCGCTGCAATGATTGGCTTCTCTGTTTTTTGAAACTGGAGGATCATTGGATTATAGCGATCCCGCAAGAACCCACCATAATCCACATCTCCTCCCCCAGAAACGTCACCAAGATCCTGCCCCGCATTGAACGCCCTCCCTGCACCGGTAAGAACGATGCAACGCACATCCGCATCCTTCTGCGCTTGCTTCAATGCATCGGTGATTTCCTTGTTCATGACGGCTGTAAACGCATTGAATTTGTCGGGACGGTTCAAAGTCACCACTGCTACGCCTTCTGACACTTCATAAAGAATCGTTTCGTACATGGCCGCCTCCTAATGTCCCGTAAAACGGGGTTTGCGCTTCTCCAGAAACGCTTGCATGCCTTCTTTTCGATCTTCGCTTGCCAAAAGAAGATAAAAGCTGTTTCGCTCGTAATCCATTCCCTCTTGAAGAGGGAGATCCCCAGCTTTGTACACGGCTTTTTTGATGACCTGTACCGCGAGCGGCGGCTGCTGGGCGATTTGCTTTGCCAGCTTGAGCGCTTCCTGATAGTACGCCTCCACTGGCACTACTCGATTGACCAGTCCGTATTTCAACGCCTCTTTGGCCGAAATCGGTTCACCTGTGAGCAGCATCTCCAGTGCTTTTCGCTCACCTACCACACGCGTCAGACGCTGTGTACCACCAGCCCCAGGCATGACTCCCAGCTTGATTTCCGGTTGGCCAATGACGGCTGTCTCCGAAGCGATCACAATATCGCAGTTCATCATTAATTCACAGCCACCACCGAGCGCAAAACCGCTGACGGCACCAATAATCGGTTTGGAGATGAGTGAGATGCGATCCCAAACCGCAAACTGATTGCGCTTCATGATGTCGATGGCTGATGCTTCCGCCATTTCATTAATGTCAGCACCCGCTGCGAACGCCCTCGCGTTTCCAGTCAGGATGATCACCCGAATATCCGGGTCGCGGTCCATTTGCTCCAGCTGGTCAACCAATTCGTCGACGAGCTGCAAATTCAGCGCGTTTAGAATCTTCGGTCGATTCAACGTAATGATACCTACACCATCTTCACTGGCTACGCTAATATATTCATAGGCCATGAACTGTCACACCCTTTTTTTACAGGAGTTGGTTTAAATAGCTGCCTGTGATTTGTTTCGGTTATCCACGACTCGTATCGCTTTGCCTTCGCTGCGCGTCAAGGAATTTGGCGGTTGCACCCGCAGCACCACAGACACGCCCAACGTATTTTTGATGTGATGGCAAATTTCTTTCACCAATGGCGAGAGAGCAGAGCTGTCATTTCCACTGAGCTCTTTTGCATAGGCTGGTGTCAGCTCGCAGTGCACCTCAAAACGGTCAAGGGCACCGTCGCGTTCAATGACGACCTGATAATGTGGAGCCAATTCGCTGAACGTGAGCAGGACGGACTCGATCTCTGTCGGGAACACATTGACCCCACGAATAATGAGCATGTCATCTACACGCCCTTTGATGCGCGACATCCGCATGGTTGTCCGTCCGCACTTACAGGGCTCGGGGTTGAGAGAAGCGATATCACCCGTGCGATAGCGCACAACCGGGAATGCTTCTTTCGTCAGCGATGTAAACACGAGCTCGCCTTCTTTTCCGTATGGGAGCACTTCTCCGGTATTCGGATCGATAATTTCCGCGTAGAAATGGTCTTCTGCGATATGCAAGCCATCCTGCACTTCATGACATTCAATGGAAACTCCTGGCCCCATCACTTCGCTCAGTCCGTAAATGTCCACCGCTTTAATGTCGAGCTCCTGTTCCAGCTGTACGCGCATTTCTTCTGACCACGGCTCTGCACCAAAAATCCCGTATTTGACACTCGTCTCACGTGGATCGATTCCTTGCTTTTTCATCTCTTCCACGATGTTGAGGACATAAGATGGCGTTGCTGCAATACCACGTGGCTTGAAGTCCTCGATTAATGTAATTTGACGGGAGGTATTGCCACCGGATACTGGCACTGCAACTGCGCCCATATGCTCGATTCCGTTGTGCAGACCCAAGCCGCCTGTAAAAAGGCCATAGCCATACGCGTTATGGAAAATGTCTCCCGGCTCTCCGCCCGCACAGCAAATGGCGCGAGCCACGATCTCCGCCCAATTCTCCAAGTCTTTTTTGGTGTAGCCGACAACAGTCGGCTTTCCTTTCGTCCCGGATGAACCATGAATGCGTGCTACTTCCTTCATATCAACCGCAAACAGATTGAATGGATAATTTTCCCGCAAATCTGTCTTTTTCATAAAGGGAAGCTTATTTATGTCTTCGATCGACTGGATATCTTCCGGTTTCACACCAGCCTCATTGAATGCTTTTGTGTGGAAAGGGACGCGCTCGTATACGCGTTTGACCGTTTCTTTCAAGCGTGCCAGTTGCAGTTCCGTCATTTTCTCTCTTGGTAGCGTTTCCATTTCTGTATTAAAGATCATGTCGCTTCCCTCATTCCCTTGCGTTATGACTCGGTAGGAGTACGTATTTGAAAATGTTACTCACCCTTAAAAACTGGTTTGCGCTTTTCGCGAAAGGCTTCCAATGCTTCCAGACGGTCTGTCGTGGGAATAATCACTTCATAGCACATGGTTTCGATATCTAGACCTGTCTGCAAATCGACACTGCTTCCGCGATCAATGGCTGATTTTGCCTGATACACCGCCAGCGGAGCATTTGCCAAAATCTCGTTCGCCAGCCCCATAGCCAACTCACATAGCTCCTCTGTATCTTTTGCGACAGCATTTACAAAACCGATTTGATACGCTTCCTGCGCTTGGATGCGCCTGGCAGTCAGAATCAGCTCCTTTGCCTTGGAAGGTCCGATCAAGCGAGACAACCGCTGCGTACCACCCGCCCCAGGAATGATGCCCAAGCTCACCTCTGTCAGACCCATTTTGGCCTCTGCGACGGCATAGCGGAAATCACAGGCCAGCGCCAGCTCAAAACCCCCGCCAAAAGCAAATCCGTTAATCATGGCAATCGTCGGCTGCGGAAGCCTCTCCAACGCAGTAAACACATCGCGGATTTTGCGGACATTGCGGCGTACCTGCTGTTCCGTCAATGTACGGCGCTCCTTCAAATCAGCTCCCGCGCTAAACGCTCGCCCCTCTGCCTTCACAATGACGACGCGAATCTCTTTTGCATCCAAACGGACCTGCTCAATCAAGTTCCCCAGACGCTCCAATGTTTCGTAGTTCAGCGCATTCAGCTCATCTGGACGATTCAGCGTAATCAGTCCTATATGTCCTTCACGTTCAAAGCGAACGCTCTCTTCCATCATCAACATCCTCCTTGTGCAGGCGGGTTCACACGTGCATACGTGCCGGTTGCAAAAGCCACAAGCTTGCCATCACAAGTCACGCGTGCTTCCATTACGATCAAGCTTTTCCCTTGTTTCAATACATGGGATTGTGCCTCGAGTACCTCACCGCGTGCAGGGTGCAGGTACTGAATCTTGCTCTCCACCGTCACACATTGCTGTACACCATCCACATGAGGTGCTGCCCCATGCCCCATCGCCACATCGGCTAATGTCGCCGTAACGCCTCCGTGTACGACACCTTCGATGCTATTGAACAGCTCGGGGCGAATTTTCAGTGCTACCTTACAGCCCTGTTCATCTCGGTGCACGACTTCTATGCCCAGGTAGTGGTTGAATCGATTACGGATCTCCACTGACATCTTTGCCCCCTTTCTCGTATCGTCTTGAAACAGTGAAAGGAGCCTAAGCACGTTGCTTTTGGCATCCTTTCTCCGTTTTATTTTCGCTGTCAGTTATTCGTTTTCGTCGATTTCGACGAAGTAATCATTTTTCCGGTAAGCCAGTGCATCCAGTGTCGCTACCAAGCCATGCTCCGTTTCTACGCGAATGCGATACCAGGCTGTGCGATTGTTTTTCTTCTCTTCGGTCGCTGTTGCCACCAAGCGATTCCCTTTCATGGCAGCAGCCAAAAATCCGATATTCATCGACAGTGCTACGGACGTTTTGCCATAGGAATTACAGGCCGCTGCAAAAACAAAGTCTGCCAGGGAGAAGATGATTGCGCCATGTGCGGTGCCGTGCGCATTCAGCATATGCTCGGCAACTGTGACTTCCGCGGTCGCCGTTCCTTCTCCCAGCTCAATCAGCTTAATGCCCAAAAATTGCGCAAACGGATCTTGCTTTAGCTTCTCACATATCTCTGCGTAATGCTTCTGATGGAGCGCTTGTTCGTCTACCAATCTTTTCGTGGTCATGATTAAACTACTTCTGCAAAATGCATGGACACAATTGGTCCAGCGAAGCCACGGAGGTCTTTTCCTGCTGCGCGACCCTCTGGGGATGACAACGCTTCCATCAAAGATTCTTTCGATTCAAAGTACATTTCTGCCATCAGATGCAAATCAGATTCTCCCATTGGAGTTCCGTAGATTTTGCTCACTTCCATTTTGATTAAGCCAGGCATTTTCTCTGCCAATGGGCCATGTACCTCGAAATAATGCTTGTCAAAAGCATCGATATCTTCGGGCTTGCGATAAATTGCTATCAATTTCACCATCATGATCCCTGCTTTCTTCAGATTATAGTCGTAATGTGACGACGAATTCATATAACGTTATTTTAACGCATGTTAATATTTTTATTATATAAAGCCTTTGTGACAGGTGCAAGTATTTTTAAAAAAGCGAGAAAACTCTGCCGAATCGAATCCTCCCTTCTCTTCATATTTATGACCGGGAAAAGGCTGACAGAATATGCTTCGATGGGGTGATTTCGACTTCTGTTATCGGGAAAAGCCCTCTTTCGCAGGAGTATCCGCTTCATAAGAAAAACCCCGTTGAATCTAACGGGGCTCTCGGAGTTACATTATTGACCATTCAGTCCGGAATGGGCACAAAAAAATGGCTTAGTCTCGATTCCAATGATGGGAATGGGTTGATATGAAGTCCGCCATGGATCGTGGTTTTCTCCCTGTTACTCGTTCTACCGTATCGGTTACGCTGTTTTCGGCACCATTGCGAATCTGTTCATCCAAATCTGCCATGAAACCTGCATATTCCATCGTCAAACCTGCTGTGACCAGCTTATCCTGCAATGCTTCCGTGCTAATATGTTCATGCTTGATAGTACGTCCAATTGCCGATTCAATCATGGCCGCTACTTCTGCATAGCTTAGCGCGTCTGGTCCCGTAATAAAATGATGGGTGTTATGTGGAATCTCGTCAATGAGTGCATGAACTCCAACTTCGGCGATATCATCAGCGTCTACGAATCCAATCCTTCCATGTCCCGTAGATGTAACAATCTTGCCCTCCTCTTTGATTGAGGTTCCATGTTGCCCATGAATAAAATTTTGCATGAAATAAGAAGGCTTCAATATTGCCCACTCTGGACTATGCTTGCTTACTGCTTCATGCAGCCTTCCGAACACGGGTCCATCCTCAGGAATAATCAAAGCACTAAGCATGACGATGCGTTGCACGCCGGCTTGTAAAGCCCTATCCAGAAACGGAAGTACAAGCGGAGATGGATCAAAAACACCCACTGGTGCTACCAGGTATAGTTTTTTCACATCTTTCAATGAATGCTCGAAGGTTGCTACTTCATTCCAATCAAAATGTACATGCTCGATGTCGGCGAGAGATGGTTTTGTACGGCTCGCTATACGCGGATGGTAGCCTAGTTCTGTTAGCTTTTTGGCAATACGGCTTCCTGTTGTACCCGTTCCACCCGTGATCAGTATCTTATCCTTACGTTCCATATGATCAGCTCCTTATCCAATCTTAGTTCTCAAACTGATGATCTCTGTTCAAAAACGATTCCATACTGCCACCGAAAGCCTCAATTGCCACCAATGGATTCCAGTAATCCTTGTAATGGATAATTTTTTTGTCTTTGATTTGGATGACACTCACGTATTTTTGATTGTACGGCAGTCCTGTAGCAATCACTTGACCTTCACATTCAAATTCCACAATGACGTGGTTTGACGCTGCTGCATGATGAATGTGAGGAACACTGAATTTAAATAGGTCCATCTTTTGCGGAAAATCCTTGATATAGTTATAAATCGCAGGCTTCCCTTCAATTTTTGAGGGATAATTTTGGGGAGCATATGGGAACTCAAAAACAGCGTTGTCATCCCATAGTTCAATCCATTGATCCATATCCTTCTCCAGCATAAACAAGAGGAAGCTTTTCACAACTTCTTCTGCCTCTTGGCTGAGTTTTGTAGTAGCGTCAGTCATAGGTAGCACCTCACTAATCCTTTGTTATTATTTATCCACATTCCAGCTATTTTCAGATCGATCAGTCTAGAATCGACACAAAAAAATACTCACCTCCTTTCCAGATCGATCAGTCTAATATATGTAAAAATAGAATGAAGCGTCTACAGTCGCTCCATTATCAATCAAGCGTGGATAGGGTAACGGTTAAAATATGGTCTAACACTTCTGGATTCGTGGTTAACTTAGCTGCTTGGGTTAAAGCGTATCGTGCATGATTCAAATACTGTGCAAGTGCACGCAAATTTTTCTCACGATGACCCAGTTCGCCTTGTTCTTGAGCACGGACCAGTGCAGTATAAAACGCTTCTTCTAATCGGGCCATATCGTCTCTAAAAAAATCTGCAATTTCCGTATCATGTGGTACTTGATCAATGGCACTCAGCAAAATGAAGCATTCCTTGCAGCGACTCTCATCCTTGAGTACAGTTACGATTTCGCGGAAAATCTCCGCAATGCTTTCCTTCACCGAACCCGGCCGCTCCAAATACGAAATAACGGCAGTCATCTTCTCGCTCGCGTAATGCTTTACGGCTAAAAGAAAGAGATCTCTTTTCGTGCCATACGTATCATACAGGCTTTGACGGGCGATCCCTAATCCATCCAACAAATTTTGCAGAGACGCACCTTCATAGCCATAGTGCCCAAATACTTCCATTGCCTTATGCAGGACAAGCGTCGTATCGAATTCCTTGCTTCTTGCCATGTTATGAATACTCCCTTCTGCGTTTAGATTATCTTTTCCGGACTGTTTAGTCAAGATTTTTTGGATCGTTTAGTCTAAAATATTTATTGTTGCATTCCTTCGCCAATAGCCTCGTGGGAAGAAGCGAATTTCCAGTCCAAGCGCCTCTGGAGCCCGACCTAGCTTCGGAAAAAATGGCGGGGAATTTCAGCTTCACTTATGAAAAAACTCCTCGAAACTTCTACGTTTGAAGCGCTCCCGACATTTTTTCCGGAGCGGACAGTGAATCCCCCATGCGGGGCGTAGGCCGAAGCGTAGACTGGAAATTCGCTTCTTCCCCTCCCCAACAGCCACTCAATAAAACAAGATCAAAAAAAAGAGGACAGACCCAATGTCTGTCCTCTCGCATCGCTCTACTTCCTAGATCCACACCCAGAAAATAAAGACGATGATCGCCATCATAATCACAAACAATCCTGCAAAAATACTGATCCGTGCAAACTCATGACCTTTTTGATCCATGTGCATCCAGACATACAGCTGGAAGAACGCTTGAACAAAGGCCAGTGCTACGATGAATGGTACGGTAAAACCTGATGGAATTGCTTCATACGCCACTGCAATGAATGCCAGTGCGGTCAATACGAGAGATCCGATGAAAGCAACAATGTGTCTTTTCGGACCATCGTGTTTAACTTTCGGTTTGCGTACCTCTTCATTATGAGCTTGTGCTCCCATAGATTATCCCACCTTTCCACCGATCATACCCATGAGATATACCACGGTAAAGATGAATACCCATACAACGTCGATAAAGTGCCAGTACAGACTTGCCAGGTAGAACTTCGGTGCCGTTACTACCGTCAGGCCCTTTTTCGTCGCAGACAGTTGCAAAAGGATGATCCAGCAAATCCCGAACGCTACGTGAGCTCCGTGGAATCCAACCAATGTGTAGAAGGCAGATGAAAATGCACTCGTTGACATTTTCAAGCCTTCATTCACATAGTGTACAAACTCGTAAATCTCCAAAGCAAGGAAGCCAAGACCGAGTATTACTGTGATAGTCAGCCATAGCTGAATCTTCTTGAGGTCTTTTTTGTGCAGAGCCAGTGTAGCCATAACACTTGTCATCGAGCTGGTAAGCAAGAGAAGTGTCGCCACTGCAACGAGATTCATGTCAAACAACGCTTGGGACGTTGGTCCACCATTTGCTTGATCACGAAGAGCGATAAATGTTGCAAACAAGGAACCGAAGAGAACTGTCTCTCCACCGAGGAAGAGCCAGAAGCCAAGAACCTTATTCTTACCTTCAAGGGTGGCTTTTTCCGGTTCGTCAGGCAATACTGCATGTGCGTGATGGTTAGCCATTAAGCCTTTACCCCTTTCTCTTCGAGTTCATCTTCATGAATGTGATAACCTGGATCGTCTTTCACTGAACGGGTAAACATGCAGGCCAGTGTAGCGAGTATTCCAATGACTACAACCACATAGTTGTGGTAGATAAAACCATAGCCTGCCACGAACAATCCGAGAGACATCAGGAATGGCAAGAACGATGGCGATGGCATGTGAATGTCGCCAATAGGCTCAGCAGGCGTCATGCCTTTGTTACCAGCCATTTTCTCAACCCACAACGCATCCAAACCGCGAACGAGAGGCGTTTGAACGAAGTTGTACTCCGGCGGCGGTGAAGGAATCGCCCATTCGAGTGAACGTCCATCCCATGGATCTGCAGGAGCGCGTTTGGAGCTTTTCGCTGCAACGAATACGTTGATTACGAATAGGATGGTACCGATCGTCATACCAAATGCACCAATCGTACTGATAAAGTTCCCCATATCCAGGTTCTGATCTTTGAGGTATGTAAAGACGCGACGCGGCATCCCCATCAGCCCCAGGAAGTGTTGCGGGAAGAAGGTAAGGTGGAAACCAATGAAGAACGTCCAGAAGTTCCATTTACCAATTGTTTCGTTCAGCATTTTACCGAACATTTTCGGCCACCAGTAGTAAAGACCGGAGAAGAGACCGAATACGAGACCCCCTACGATTACGTAGTGGAAGTGAGCAACTACAAAATAACTGTCATGGTATTGGTAGTCAGCTGGCGGAACCGCAAGCATAACCCCTGTCATACCACCGATTGTAAACGTTGGGATAAATCCTACTGCAAACAGGTTTGCGGTAGGGAAGCGGATTTGACCGCCCCACATGGTCAACAGCCAGTTAAAGATTTTAATACCTGTAGGAACAGCAATCAACATGGTTGCAAGTCCAAACAGCGTGTTGGCAATTGCGCCCAAGCCTGTTGTGAACATGTGGTGAGCCCACACCATGAAGCCCAAGAAACCGATCAGCGCTGTTGCAAACACCATGGAGCTGTAACCGAACAGGCGCTTTCTTGAGAATGTAGAAACTACTTCAGAAATGATACCGAATGCCGGGAGAATCAAAATGTATACTTCGGGGTGACCGAAGATCCAGAACAAGTGCTCCCAGATAACAACGTTACCACCTGCGTCAGGGTTGAAAAAGTTTCCGCCGAACAAGCGGTCAAACATCAACAGAACCAAACCAACCGTAATCGCAGGGAATGCGAAGAGGATCAAACCGGATGTAATAAAGGACGCCCAGGTGAACATTGGCATACGCATGAATGTCATACCTGGAGCACGCATGTTGATGATGGTAACCAGGAAGTTAATACCACCAATCAGCGTTCCGAGACCGGCAATTTGCAAACCAAGTACGTAGAAGTCTACTCCTCTTCCACTGTATTGATTCAAAGCCAAAGTTGTATACGATGTCCAACCAGCATCAGGTGCGCCACCCAAGAACCAGCTTGTGTTCAGTAGCACTCCCCCGAAGAAAAATAGCCAGAATCCGAGTGCGTTAACAAACGGGAATGCTACGTCGCGTGCACCGATTTGAAGGGGAACAATCGCGTTCATCAAAGCAAAAATGATCGGCATAACCGCCAAGAAAATCATCGTAGTGCCGTGCATCGTAATTAATTCGTTAAAAGTCTTGGCACCAACGAATTCAATCTCTGGGTACATCAACTGCAAACGAATCAGCAGGGCTTCCAAACCACCGGCCAAGAAGAAAATCCCACCAGCAATCAGATAAAGGATCGCAATCTTCTTATGGTCCACTGTCGTAAGATAATCCCACAGCCCCGAACGATTTGGTGCATGAGAAGCATGTGCAGACACGGGTTTACCTCCTTTTTAAGCGTCACTGCCTATGACGATTGTCAATGCAATAAGTTTTATGAGGTTTTACTTTACTTTTTCTCGCTTACGCTCAATGTCTCCATGTACTCTACAAGCGCTTTCACTTGGTTGTCATCGAGGTTGAGGTTAGGCATTTTGTTGCCCGGCTTGATTTTTTGAGGATCTTTCAGCCAATCTGCAATGTTTTCAGGCGTATGAGCTTTGATACCTGCTACGCGTTCACGATCTGCAAAGTTAGTCAGGTTTGGCCCCATCTTACCGCCTTTACCTGCCACAGCGTGACATCCCAAACAGCTCTTATCGAAGATTTGTTGACCTTCTGCAGCCAGTGGAGAAGTTGCCGTTACAGGTTCTTTTGCCTGAACGCCCTTCATGCCAGCTACCCAAGTGTCAAAATCTGCTTGTTCCATTACTTCTACCTTGAAGTCCATCAAGGCATGGGACGCTCCACAGAGCTCCGCACATTTACCGTAGTAAATGCCTGTTTTGTCTGCTTGCAGCCACATTTTGTTTTCTTGCCCTGGGTTCGTATCGATTTTGCCGCCCAATGCAGGAATCCAGAATGCGTGCTTAACATCAGACGCTGATAATACGAATTGAACCTTTTTACCAACTGGCAATACCAAGTCTTGTGCAGTCGCTACTCCAAGATCAGGATACTCGAACTCCCACCAGAATTGGTGAGCGGTAACCTTTACTTGAACTGCTTCCTCTTTTGGGTACTCCTTGTGCAGTGCAAAACCGGTAGTAACAGTCGGAATCGCCATGATGATAAGGAGCAAGAAAGGAATTACCGTCCAAAGAATTTCAAGTGCATGATTTCCTTCGACCTGCTTAGGAATGCCTTGCTGTCCGGGACGCTTACGATAACGGATAAGGACGTACGTAAAGATCGCCATTACGACAATGAAGACGCCGATCATGATAGCGGAGGACAGCTTCATCAGGTCAAACTGCATAGCAGCTACCGGACCAGAGGGCTTGAGCGCTGAGAGCTCATCTTTGCCACACCCGGTTAACACTAGCGCCAGCAGAGCAAACAGGGAAAACTGACGCCAATACTGTTGCCAACCCTTCATACCAATGAACCCCTCTTTCTTCGTGTTGGTAACGTTCTAGCCACGCCTACAACTAGAAGTTTTCGTACTTTTCTATCTGCTTGAAGAAATCGCATACAATACCATTCACAACTATAATACCCAAACGTGAAAAGTATTAGCAGTCATTCCAGAAACAAACAGGAAAGTAAGGGGCAGTGTTGCACACTTCTACCCAAGCGTGGTAACCATTTAAGTATACATAAATTTTCCTTAATACAAAGGCTATTTGTTATGATTTTGTTAACAAATTTATGAACAATTTTGTGAACATTGGAGTTAAATACTGTCAAACTATCCATTTAAAAGGAGAATTTCATGCAAAAAAGACCAATTGCACTAGTCACTGGTACCTCAAGTGGCTTTGGTAAGCACGCATCAGTCGCTTTAGTCAAGGCCGGTTTTCAGGTAATTGCTGCTATGCGTGATCTAGCAAAAAGAGACCCTCTTGACAAATTGGCAAGCTTGTTTATAGATCCTGAGCATCTGGAAGTCATTTCCCTTGATGTTACGAATCCGGAACAAATTCAGGATGCGATCACCTCCATTATTGCAAAGCATGGGCGCATTGATCTGTTAGTGAACAATGCCGGCTACGCGTTGGGCGGCTTTGCCGAGGAAGTCACTTCGGAGGAATGGCGCAAGCAGTTTGATGTAAATGTGTTCGGACTGATCGACGTCACTCGGGCAGTCTTGCCTTATATGCGGCAGCAACAAGCTGGACGAATTATTAACGTAAGCAGCATCAGTGGGCGATTTGGTTTCCCTGGTCTATCACCGTATGCTGCATCCAAGCATGCAGTCGAAGGCTTCAGTGAGTCGCTTCGCCTCGAAATGCTACCCTTTCAGGTCCAAGTCGTCCTTGTTGAGCCCGGCTCCTTTCGTACAGCAATCTGGGAGAAAGGAATGCAAGACCAACAGCTTAATGAAAACTCTCCTTACGCCTCCCAAATGAAGAAACTGATGCGTCACGTAGAAGCGATCATAGAAAAGGCACCTCCCCCTGACGCAGTCATCTCGACGATTGTCCATGCAGCCACCACTCCCAAGCCGCGATTCCGCTACCCAGTTGGCCGAGGCGTGGGACTTACGATCGCCGCAAAAAATTGGCTTCCGTGGTCATGGATTGAGCGAATCGTGACAAAGCGATCGTAATGATTTATCCATAAACAAAACACACCCCGAAGGAGTGTGTTTGCACGTTAAACAACTATACACTTTCCGTTCGTCCTGTGCGTATCAGCCAAACATGCTGGATATATTCTGCTACGCCAAAAAATATCGCAACAAAACCGGCCCCGATTGCAGCGATTTGAGCCGTCGGCAAAAACACAATGCTTCCATAAACGATCAAAAAGCTGATAATCAAGTCAAACATGGTCGTAAGCCAAAGACTCCCTGATGCAAGGATCGCCCTATCCAAAAAATATCCGGCGACTGCCAATACAAATCCGACTCCGACAGACTGATATAGATTAGCGAAATTCACTTCTGGAAAGAGAGCATCTGCCAAAACGACCAATAACGGACTAACGAGCAGCTTCATCAAAAGACCGTCCACGTCTATTTACTCTCCTTTACTGGGGGTGTACTCAGTATGCCCCTCGTTTACTTCAGCCATGTCATGACGCCGTCGTATACCGGCTTGTAAACCATTTCCATCCAATAAACAGGATTAGGGACAACCCCTTTCTCGGCTCCTGCGTACAAGCCAACACTGATGACAAGCAACCCAAGAAAGACAGCAATCTCTTTGCGCTGCTGCTTCCGAATCAATCTGGGCAGCTCGTATGCACAAACCATTATAGATACAACGATGACGGCAAATGTCGACATACAAACTCCCCCTGTCCCTGTTACACAATCACTTTTCTTCAAAGGCATTATTGATGGTTCCTAAACGTCTGATTTTCACATCGGCGATCACATGTACTGGCAGCTTGGTAAATTCCTTTTCCCAATTGCTCCCTATCTTCTTCCATACTTTCGGGTATTTTCGGTGGATCGCTTCTCCGAATCCATATATGTCTACTCCATGTTTCTTGGCATTCGCAATTGCTTTTGTCGCCAATTTTTCCAGTGATGTTTCTGCCTCTTTTTCCAGCTCCTTGATCGTTCCCTTCTCTGTCAGATCGAGCTTGCACTGCACTTCGCCAATATCATTTTCCAAACCAATGTGAACGATGACTTCAGGCGCGCCATTTTTCATGGTAGCGTCGATTTTCGCGTCAGCGTGCATGACTTCCAACGTCAAGAGCCCGCCCCCCTTGCAAGGCATACTTCCGACCGTGCTTTTTACTTTGCCTGTAATGTAACTATAGGCTTTGCTGTCCGCTTCACTCAGCCAGTTGATCAACTTGTCTCCCCGGAAAGCAGCCAATGTTGTATATTGAAGCAGCACGGGCGAATCTATTTGCTCGACATTTTTTCGTTTATCCCCCTCACTTGCAGGTCCCGTTAGTCGCACGCCTGTCAAAACCGCTTGTTTCCCTTTGCTGGTAAAGTCAGTAATCAATTGATCCATCGTAATTGCTGCGGTAGGCGCCCATACTTTGGAGGATGTCTCCAAAGAAGCAAACATTTCTGTAGAAGGGATTTGCTCAAGCGGTGTGATCACTCTCAGGATGTTGCGTGCCGTCGTTCCTCTAGCGATGGCAATATAAAAGTCAGTCCGAAACTCATGGTCACGCGAGACAAAATCGACGACAGGAGCGATTCCCTCTCTCGCAACCGCCTCACCAAATATGAGCATCCGCGTATGCGCCATATAAATTTTCCGAGGAGAAATCGTGGTCATTTTCCTCACAGCCTCCAAAATCGTCGGCGCGTTCATCGTAAAGAGAGTAACAGGCGAACGTCCAGGCTTCCCCTTGTTGGCCGCGACCTCTGCAGGGTCTACTACTTGAACCGATACTTGATAGCCTCCTTGCACTTTATCAATACCGATCCCGACCGCAATCGCCAAATCGTTCAGTTCTTTTCGATCCCAACAACCAGCTAGGATAACAACGAGCACGATGCAGAGAAGAACTTTTATCCCTTTCACTGGTGCCCACTCCTTTACATGCTGTGGAAAGCCTCTTACTTCTGCGGCGGTAATGGCTTTATCCCTTTAGATTGACGGCGCAAATTGTTTTTGGTGATCGATTCAGGACGTTTGTCCAAGGCCCAGCGAGGCAAGCGAAAGATCGTGTCTCTTTGCTCTTTCAAGGAAAACGGAGCAAACGATTCCATATACGGTACGCCAAACGAGCGTAAACTGCATAAATGCAGCACTAACGCAAGGATCCCTACAATAATTCCGTATATGCCAAAAGAAGCAGCCAGAACCATCAGTGGAAAGCGAAGAATCCTCACGGTAATCGACATGTTGCTCGCTGGGAAAATAAAGCTGGAGATTGCGGTAATCGAGACCACAATAACCATCGCTGCCGAAACAATCCCCGCCTCCACCGCTGCTTGTCCGATGACCAGTGTTCCCACGATAGAAATGGCTTGACCGACGGCACGCGGCATCCGAATTCCAGCCTCTCGCAATATCTCAAAAGCCACTTCCATCATGATCGCCTCAATAAAGGCTGGAAAGGGCACTCCTTCTCTCTGTGCCGCCAAGCTGATTAAAAGCTGTGTCGGGAGCATCTCTTGGTGGAAGGTCGTAATGGCGATATAGAGAGAGGGAGCAAGCAACGCTATAAAAAAACAAGCGAATCGCAGCATGCGAATCAACGTACTAAAATCAAAGCGCTGATAGTAGTCCTCCGCTGAATGGAAAAACTCAACAAAGAGAGAGGGCACGGTCAGAACAAAAGGAGTCCCATCTACAAGAATCGCTACGCGCCCCTCTAATAGATTTGCGGCGACCACATCCGGGCGCTCCGAGTTAGAGATGGTGGGGAAAGGTGTGTAGGCTTCGTCCTGGATCAGCTCCTCAATCATTCCGCTTTCCAAGATGCCATCGATGCTGATTCGATCCAGTCTGTTACGCACTTCTTCTACAACACCTTCTTCTACAATCCCTTTTATATAAACAATCGCGACTTCTGTCTTGGTTTCCTCGCCGATTCTGCTGATTTCCATCCTTAGCTTTTCACTGGAAATCCGTCTGCGCAGCAGCGTAATATTCGTGCGAAGTGTCTCCGTGAAGCTTTCCCGTGGACCACGAATAACGGTTTGCGATGACGGCTCGGTGACTCCTCTATCCTTCCACTCCTGCAAACCGACATGAATTGCTTGCGAGCAGCCATCCACGAGAATGATCACACAGCCAGACAGCAATGCTGTAAACAATGTGGGAAAATCGTATAAATCCCCCATATCCCCTACGGTCAGGACGGATTCTTTTAAAAAGGGAACGAACTCGTCTTCGCGTATCCCTTCCCATTCTTTCAAGCGTATTTTATATAAGAGACTATCGATTAATACGGCTTGCACCAGATACGAATCAACCATGCCATCCGCATACAAGACCGCTGCCCGAACAGGCTCTAGGGTATTTAGGACTACCTCTCGAATCACAATGTCATTGCTGTAACCGAGCGATTCTTTAATATAGTGAACGTTGTCGTCTAAGCTGCAACCAATCTGAGTCATTCGGATTGCTCCTCACATCGGCAATATGAACACAGTTTCTCCGATTGCCCCCATTGCTAAACAAAACGATCATGATCGTTTTCACAGAAAAAGACCTCGCACTCTTCGTAAGAGGACAAGGTCTTTGGTATAAGTTCTACACTATGGAGCAGGTGTTTGTGCATCACCTGGCACTGCTGCATCGTCAAAGGAAGGATCGTACCATTCTACTTTGTGTTTATCCTGAAGCGTATTTAACCAGGTACCGTAATTCTGACTGCGATTTTGGTCGGTCAGCATCATCTTGATCTGATCTTTGACTTTATCAAACTCAGGTGTCGGTGACCCCAGCTGTGCTTTATTTGTATCGTAGTAGGTTTTGATTTGCTCCTCGGTAACCGGGAATGCTTTATCCAACAACTTATCCCGTGTCATGAGCACGTTCAACTTATCCCGTAGCTGTGCCTCGGTCATTCCCATACTCTTCAAGTAGTTTTGGAATGCCTCAGGTGAACCTACCTGTTGTTTCATTGAATCAATCTCTTTATTCATATCTTCTTGCGTCACCGCGACGTTTTGCGTCTTGGCTTCCTGCTTGATTAACGTTTCCGCAACAAGTTCATGTATCGTTTGTTTTCCGTACGTTTTCTTCATTTCACCGTAAAGCTGATTTTGCGTAATGGAGGTATCGCCAGCCGTTACCAATACAGGGTCATTGCCTTTTGCCCACGATTGATAAAAACCTAAAACAGCTAACCCCGTTAATAATATGGCAACCGAAAGCATGGAAAGATCAAACTTCTTCACTTGGATATCCTCTCTTTCTATAATCTGCCCTCCAAGTATAGAAAGAAGTTATGGTAGAAAAATGGAAAGCGTATTACACAACTTTTCCACATTCTAAACATATTATGCACTACATAAAAAATCGGGTAAAAAAAGAGGAGAGAACGGAGGCGATGACAGGACCTAAAACTGCCCAAACCTGTAAAAATCGTTCTTGCTTCCTGTCTTTTTCTACTTCCATAGACTGAGCGAGTGCTTCCTTGTCCCGATTTTCGTTAGACAGTAATTGCAAGATAATATCTTTGTCTTTTTCCGTCTTCTCTGCTTTCGTTTCTAACTCAGTCTGTAGCTTGTTCAAAACTTGCAGTACATCATAACGCACATCCTCCATGCGTCCCAATCGATGTTCAATTCGTTCCAACCACTTCGTGACGACTATCATTTGTCCCTCAAGCTGATCAATTCGTTCGTCGAATTTGTCTAATTTCATATAGATACGTTGTATATGCTGATCTATATCTTTCTGATTTTCATACGGTCCCGCTGTCATAGATTCCACCTCCCCCGTCCGTCCCTTATACTCCTTGTTTATGTAGCGGAGAGGAGCATTGCTTGTACGGTTATCCTACTTTGTTCAGTCTCGTGTAAAAAAAGGCGGCAAACAAATGTATTTCCAAATCCTGAATTCAGCTAAAATAGATGGAAGACTATCTAGCATTTCTCTCAAATAAACGGGGACATGACCGTTTATTCATAAAGGAGGATACCATGACAACCTTGTTGGAGGTAAAAGGGGTAACGGGTGGGTACTCTTACAACCACGCTGTAATCAAAGACGTCTCCTTTCACATACGCGAAAAAGAAATTGTGGCGCTAATCGGGCTGAATGGAGCAGGCAAAAGCACGACAATCAAGCATATTTTAGGACTCTTGGAACCAATCGCAGGCGAAATCAGCATTGCGGGGAAGACCTTTCAATCCGATCCCGAAAACTATCGTTTGTCTTACGGGTATATCCCGGAGTCTCCCATTTATTACGAAGAGCTTACGCTGTGGGAGCATATCGAGTTAATGGCCATGAGCCACGGGCTGGACCAGGAAATTTTTTATGAACGGGCACGTCCTCTCTTAAAAGAATTCCGCATGGAGGAAATGAAGGACCGATTTCCCCAGCAGTTTTCCAAAGGGATGCGCCAAAAGCTCATGATCATGATGGCGTTGCTCGTACAACCGCCTCTGTACATCGTGGATGAACCGATCCTGGGTCTGGACCCTCTGGGGATTCGCTCTCTTCTCACGTGGTTGAACCGTTGCAAGGAGCAAGGGGCTGGCATTTTGATGTCCACGCATATTTTGGCGACCGCCGAGAAGCATTGTGACCGATTCATCATTTTGCACAAAGGCGAGATTAGAGCCCAAGGAACGCTTGAGGAGCTTCGGCATATAACAGGGCTCCCAGATAGCTCCTTGGACGACATATACTTGCATATCGTAGAGGATGACGGCCAGTGAAAATAGACGTAGATCAATTATTTCGCAAACGGTTCCATGTCTTTTCGGTAGAATTCATTAGGTATGCCCAGTACATGGCGAATGGCGGATTGGCGTTCGTCGGAATTTTTTTGATGGGGTTGCTCGCCTTCTACTACCGCAGCATCATCGCGATGATTCCACCCTGGTTCCCTTTGCCGTATGCTATGGCCCTCGTGATTGCTTTTATCGTGGTGAAAAGCCCCCTGCGCACGTTTTTGCTGGAAGCGGATTTGCTTTTTTTGACTCCGCATGAAGTAAGACTGGATCGCTATTTCCGGAAGGCGCTCGTTTACAATTTTGCCATTCAGAGCATGGTGGTGTTTATCGTCCTGCTCCTGCTCATGCCTATGTATACAGGGGTCGTAGGCGCTCAAGGCGTGCAGCTGTGGGTTTATTGGGGCATTCCCCTGCTCTTGAAGGGCTGGAATATTTACAGCAATTGGACGTTCTTGCGTTTGCCGGATCAGAAGAATATCGGATTCTATACACTCGCTCGATTTGTCTTTTCTTACATCCTCCTCGCTTGGGTATTAAGTGAAGGACAATTCTTACGGTTAGGTCCTATCCCATTTGGTGTTCTGATCTGTGCTGCGCTCTTGATCTGGCTCCATTCGCGAATGTTGACCTATAAGAAAAAACATTCCCTACAATGGTATCGCCTGCTGGCCATCGAGAGCGGCTTGCGTCACCGCTTTTATCAGTTCGTGAACAACTTCAGGGATGTCCCTGCCATGCAGCACCAGGTGAAGTCGCGCCCGTGGCTCATTGCCTTGACGAAGCTGCTGCCTTACCGTCAATCAACAGCAGGACATCATCTGTTTACCAAAAAATTTATTCGCTCTGGTGACTTTGCGGGCATTTATTTCAGACTCCTCCTGCTGTCAGGCTTCGTCGTTCTCATATTGCCCGGTCCCTATGCAAAAATCATTGCTGGCCTGCTCTTTCTCTTCATGACAGCCAGCCAGATCGGCAGCCTCTGGCGCCACCAGCAAAAGCGCAACGGGTATTCGATCTTTCCGATTCGGGATGGTCAGATGAGACAGGCTTTTAGCTGGCTGCGTATGGTGCTATTGGGCGTGCACGGTGTAGTTCTAGTGCTTATTGGAATTTTGTAGTGTAAGCTTGCCGTTACATAAAAAGTCGCGTGGAAGAAGCGCATTTCCAGTCCAAGCGCCTCTGGAGCCCGACCCAGCTCTGGAATAAATAGCGGGGAATTTAAGCTTCACTTATGGAATACCTCATTGAAACTTCTACGTTTGAAGCGCTCCCGCTATTTATTCCGGAGCGGACAGTCTTCACCCCTTGCGGGGCGGAGGCCGAAGCGTAGACTGGAAATGCGCTTCTTCCCTCCACTACAGCTACAAAAAAACAGCTCTTCTTGGCAACATCCTGCCAGTAGAAGAGCTGTTTTTTAATTATTGATAAAGTAATTCATCTACAGTCGGAACATATCCACCTTGCTTCGCAGCTCCTGAATACTGTCTGTCACCTGCTCCGTTTCAGATACGAACTGATCAACGTTTCCACTGACCTCATGCATCGTAGCAGATACTTCTTCGGTGGCTGCTGCTGTTTGTTCCGAGATGGCAGTAACCGTCAACACGGATTCATTCACCTTGTTCTGACCTTGCTTCATCGTCTCTACACTTGCCATAACATTCGCAAGCGACGTCTTCAAGGTATGCGTCATGTCAGACAGCGCCGTAATGCCTTGCGTGACGGAATCCAAACGCTCTGTACCCGCATTGTAGCGATCCAGCGTCGCATTTGTCTTTTCCGTAGCTTGTCTTACCTGATCTTGAATGTCTTTGATGCTCTCCTGAATGACGTGGGTCGCCGCACCCGTCTGTTCAGCCAGCTTGCGAACTTCTCCCGCTACCACAGCGAAGCCTCTGCCCGCTTCGCCAGCACGCGCACTCTCGATGGCTGCATTCAATGCCAACAGATTGGTTTGTCCGGCGATTTGCTGAATCGTTTCAATCACGTCGTTAATTCGGCTGGATTTTTCTTCGAGAATCGCCATTGTATTTTGCACTTCATGAAATTGTTTGTTCGTCTCTGTTCCATCTGCCAAAAACTCTTGCAATACTTTGTAGCTGCTCTCTCCGATATCAGACACGCGATTGGATACTGCATCCATCTCGTCAATCGCTGTATTCAATTCAGACAGCTCGCTCAAGAATTCTTGAACCGTCTGCACCGTCATCTCCATCGCAGTTGCAGTCTGCTCATTCCCTTGCGCAATCTCTTGGCTGGTGACCACAATATTTTTGTTTTGCTCGCGGACAGAATTGGCACCTTCCCGAATGGAATTAGCCATGCTGTCGATACGCTCCGTTGTCTCTTTTACTCCGCCAATGATTTGACGAAGCTGTGCCGTCATCTCACCAAAAGCAACAACAATTCGGCCAATCTCGTCTTTTTTGTTGGAAACAGAAATCTCTGTCGACGTGAGATCACCGGAAGCAATACGCATAGACGCCTCTTGTACAACTTGCAGTGGTCGCAGCATCTTTTTGATCAAGAAGAATACAGCAACCAAAGCAATAATCGTTACGACGATCATAGAGATAATGATTCGTGGCATGGTTTCATCCAAAACCTGATCATTAATCAGCTCCACTTTGTCTGCCGCAGTATCTACACCCAGCACAGCAATCACTTGACCAGATGAATCTTCAATCGGTGCGAATGCACTCAGGTAGTCTCCGTACACAGGGTCTTTGACAATTGGCGTACTGTTCGATCCGCCTGCCAGAACAGGAGCAATATCAGCCATGCCGGTAGAAGTCGTCTCTTGACCGATTGCAGCCGCCCCCTCTGCTCCTTTCTCCGTTCCATCCACCATAATCTTTACCTTTTCACCGTCTGTATGAAGAATATAAACATAAAGGGCACCTGTTTTTTGGGTGTACTCAAGCAACAAATTTCGGATCGACCAGTAGTCGTCAGATTCTTGTGGCTGAGATATAAATTTCGCTATCTTCTCTGAATCAAGCCCCTGGGAGATATGCAATGCTGTGTTGATGCTTGAGCGCGAGAGTGTCTTTTCAACAGTGGCTACGCTGTTTTCGTAAATCATGATAATATTGATTGCCATCATGACGGCAATGATCACCGCTACAAGAGCAACGACCCGTGTTGCCAAGCTCTTACTCATCCTGTTTCACTTCTCCTTCGCCGGTTACGATATGTGAATAAAAAAAGCACCCAAAAAAGGGTGCTTTTCCTAAACACTCCCTACCAGTCTTATCGACAATCGGTAGTGATTTAATTAGGACTTTTGTTGGGCAATCATGAGGAATCGATGGGTAGGAATATCGATGTACCCGACCAATTCTATTTTCTTATGCAGATCGAGCAAGGCGTCGGCATACTTTTCTACAGTAAAGTCGCGAATCTGCCATTCGATAGCCTTTAGGTAGTAAACAATGGCACCTATGTCGTAGAAACGGGAAAAGCTCATTTCCTCTCTTTGCTCCACAATCGTAAGACCGGCTTCCTCCAGTTCGTTCACTGCATAGGCCAAATTCCAGTGCAAGTAATCTGGCGGAATGGGAGCGCCCAACAATCGGTTCAGATCGAGATTGTCTTGACCGCCTACTTGCTGAGTAACAAATATGCCCCCTGGCTTCAACAGGCGCTTCATTTCAGACGGCAAATAAGCTTCATGGCGATTGATAATCAAGTCGAGTGATTGATCCTCAAATGGCAATATTTCTTCCCCATCTACTGGAAACACCCGAACACCCAATGGCTCCAGATTGGCTTTTGCCACCGCTACATTCGGCTCATAGCCTTCTGTCGCATACGTCTGCGGAGGGAACGGCGCAAGCGTAGAAAACAGTTCTCCACCACCTGTTCCCATTTCCAGCATAGAGCGAATCCCTTGCATGTTCTTTTTCACAATATTTACGTAGTTCCAGCCAAGTGGTGCATCCTGCATCCTGCCTGTCGCAGTCAATCTGGCAAAATCCCACCCAGCGAATGGTGCCTCCACTTCCTCTTGAAAGCTTTTGATCCAATCCTTATTTTCCATTTCTGTTTCTCCTCTCGTTTATACCAGTCTGTTCACTTCCAAGTCAGACGAGGCAGGAGGAGCTCGTCCTTCCCAATATACTTCTCCGACTTAAGGCGGAGGGAAAATACTGCCCCGGTACGTTTGGTCCTCAGCCGTTTCTCTATATCATTAGTATCGAACTGGTAAACAGGAGGAACTGAACATGGCTGATTTTGAAGTGCTTGCCGGGATTCACCAAGGATTGTTTCTGGTCCTTCTCATCGTCATGCTGGTCCCGACAATTATGGCAAACCAGCTCGTTTTCCGTCCGACGAAACGGGCTTTTATAAGCAGTGCTCGCATCACTTTATGTTTTTCATGGTCGGCCCTTTTTGTATTTGCGGGGCATTTGGTGATGACGTGGGTTTTGTTTGAATCCTTTGGCTGGCTTTACATAAAGGATAAGCTGCTAGGCTTTTTGCCTTTTATTTTTGTTCCATTGCTCTGCTGCCTGCTCTCTACTTTTCCACGACTGTGGGAGCTGGCCGGGAAAGGGGGCAGAGAGTCAAGGCAGTCAGAAGTAGATACGGATTACACCAGAATTTTGTTACAAGAGAAAAATCTTACACCTGTAAAAGTAAACTCCCCGGACCTAGACGACACGTTAGATCCAGAGTGGCGAGGAGACGCATCTTGCCCCGAATTGATCGTTCCGCTGCAAGCTACCGTCTTGGGCTGTCTGATTGCACTCTTCCTTCAAATCTTTTTTCCTGCTGTTACGTTGGAACCGTCCATCTTGTTTCTCGCTTGGGGTGTATTATTAGCCGGGGTCTCCCTGCTTTGGATTCAGCAATCGTGGCAGCATCAATACCACTCCACTGCGGAAAACTGGGCAAAGCCGCGTCGTCTGCTCCACTTTATCCGTTTCGCTGCGTTTGTCCTGATGACTGCTTTACTTGCGGCGATCTGGGGAAATCAAGCGATGATAGCGAGCCGCCTTCCCGATCATCCATCTTTGGGAGGTCAGAATCAGGACGATCACGCTCTCCCCGATTTCGTTTTCCCTGTAAAGGCAAGTGCCCATTCGATGCCTTCCACAGGGAAAGCTAGAAGTATCGATGTATCAACAAAACCAAAACAAGGAAGCCCTGATCGAGTGTTCTCGCTGAACGCACAGAAAACAACCATCCGTCTAGCATCAGGCAAAACCGTAGAAGCATGGACCTTGAATGGACAATATCCCGGACCTGAGCTGCGTATGAAGCAAGGTGAGCTCGTCGAAATCACTCTTCTGAACAAGGATATATCGGAAGGAATAGACATCCACTGGCATGGCATGCAGACTCCCGCTAGCGATGATCGCATTACCAAAGGAGAAACATCTGTTTTTCGTTTTCGCGCAGAACAAACAGGAACGTATTGGTATCATTCTCATCAGCAAATTCCTGAGCAGGCAGTGAACGGGTTATTCGGTGCCCTTGTGATCGAGGCAGCCGATACTACGACTACAGACGTACCCATCCGCGATATCGCCATGATTCATCACAATGACGAAAAAGCAGGCGCGACGTTAAACGGCTCAGATACGCGAAAAATCGAAACAGTTGCTCCTGGCACAACGGTTCGCCTTCGCTTTATAAACGCCGAAAATGCTCCTGTTGCCTATTTGCTGCAAGGAACTCCTTTTCAGGTAGTAGCGATTGACGGAACCGAGGTAAACGAACCGAATTTGATCGCCAATCAAGCCTTGCAGCCGGGGGCAGGCGGTCGATACGACATTCAGTTTACAATGCCGAATCGTCCCGTGCTATTTGCTCCAGCTGCAAACCAGCATGACAAAGGGCTGCTTTTAAGTCCAGACGGGTCCACAGATGCTGTGCCCTTCTTAAACGCAGAGCTTTCCGTCTTTGACCCTGCACGTTACGGCAGTCCGACTGCCCTTCCTTTTGATCTCTCTTCCCAGTTTGATCGGGAATATCAACTGCTCATTGATGGTCAGTACGGGTTTTATAACGGTAAATTCGAGCGGTTGTCGACTGTAAATGGCGACTGGCTTCCTGATACACGGATGATGCTTGAAGAGGGCGATCTTATAAAGCTGACCTTCGTCAACCGCAGCTTTCAGGATCAATCGCTGTATTTGCACGGCCATCACATGCTCATCTTGAGCCGGGACGGCAAAAAAGTTACAGGAAGCCCATGGTGGACGGACACTCTCCAGGTAGCGCCAGGTGAAACCTATGAAGTTGCTTTCCGCGCGAATAATCCTGGTGTATCGATGGAAGAGACCCTTCCTAAAGATGAAACTGCTTTTGGTATAGCCATTCCGCTCGTGTATGAAGAGCATCTCTAAAAAGAAAACAGCCGTCCATAGCGATTTTTTCGCCAGACTGCTGTTTTCTTTTTTATCTATTACTGAGACTTTTTCCGGTTCTTCGCCGCCAATAGTCTGTTTAGCGTTTCGTCAGGCTGTGCTTGCTTCTCTTGCTGCTCTTTTGCCTGCTCGTTCTTGACTGTTGCGGGCTTCACCCGGTTTCCAGCCGTCCCTATCGGATGAATGAGGGGAGCAGATACGACTTTCTGGTCATCTGTCCGCTCTTCGCGTGTCCGTCTTGTCACCGAGCGCTTCTCGCCGAGGCGAGACAATACGGCCTGTTGTCCAGAATCGGCGGACGTGGACTTGCGCAATCTCCACAGACTCGATAGCCTTACCCACCATTGATCCGGCAACTGCAGACGGCGAACGGCGATATCGATCGGCAGCAGCAAAGCAGCCAACATCAGTAACCACTCACTGATTGACTGTGTGTCCCATTTATCGGGAAGCGTGCCACCAAAGGCTTCTTCCGGTTTGGTGATCTGATTCCCTCCACCGGAGCTTAGCCACTCTTGAAGTTCTTTCTCACCATCGGCATGTATTCCGTATTCGGGTGAATAGGAAACGGTCAATCCTGTCGTTTGGCTCGCCGTGACTCGGCCTTGATTTTTTTGTGAGATCTGAATCATGTAAGTGCCCGGATCAGCCGTCTCGAATTCACCCTCCATGACGCCTGGCGCAACCGGCTTAAGCTTGATGACCTCTCGCTTCATCTCTTGATTGAGAACGACTGCCTCCATCTCTTGAGGCATGCTTCCGCCAGCTGGCATCGTAACCTTCACATTGCCTTTTGCTCCATTAACGCTCGTAGTCGTCTTCCAAGCGCCTTCTGTAATTTGTGGGAAAGTCCATGCCACGATTTCGTTCCACAGACGGCTGTTTCCTCCCCAAGCCACCCAGTCCGGTGACCACTTCCCTTCCAGATCACTTGTCCACGCGACAGAACGCCCCAGACCGTACTGCCAACGGGTTAGAATCGGATCATCGTCAGCACTCATCAAGGAGGATTCAGCTGTTTGCTTCGGAGTCGTTGCTATATACGCACGCACCGGAGGCAAAGTCTGCTTCAGCGCAGGCCAAGCTCCCACCCCTGTATAGCCTGGTACTTGGGGCTTCTCCACAATAAACGTGCGACTGGCTAACGCTGTTTCTTTACTGAAGATTTTCGGGATAGATTCGGCATCGTTTGCAAAGTAATATCTGCCTTTTCCTAACTCGGCAATCATCTCCAGCAGCGACCTATCCGAATCATCCCCCAGCGCCACTGTTGAAACGGTAATATTTTCAGCCGTCATTTGCTGTAGCAAGCCCTCGTAATCGTCGTCGAGTGCAGACTGCCCATCTGTGAGCAAAATAACGTGCTTGCGCTGTGTGTTCATCGCCTTTACACGTTCGTAGCCCAGCTGTAAGGCAGGGAAAATATCGGTCCCGCCATCTGCTTGGATTCTGCTGATCTGCTGCTGGATTTCATCCAGCTTCGTAACAGATTGTGGAGCTACGACATCCCATGGCGTGTCGTCAAATGCGATCACCCCGATGGAGTCCTGTGCATTCATCATGGTTGTCGCTCGAATCGCGGCTTCCCTTGCCAGTGCCATCTTATCCGCACCTCTGGCATCGGAGCTCATACTGCCCGACTTGTCAATAACCAGCTGCAGCCCGAGCGAAGGGAGCTGTTCCTTCCCTTTTAAATCCATGTGAACAGGTAATGCCTCTTCGATTGGTGTCTGAAACCAGCCACCCATACCGAAGCTATCTTTACCGCCTGTCATGATCAAACCAATGCCCAAATCACGTACAGCAGTCCGCATGCGTTCCATATCCGCATCAGTCATGCTGGTTGCGGGCACATCTGCCAGCACAATGGAGGCAAATTGCTTGTAGCCCTCAAGCTCCTTTGGCAGCAGTGCGAGATCGCGCAGTTCTACCTTGATATTGCCTGCTTCCAGCGCTTGAATGAGGTTGCTGGCTGCACCTGGATGCCCTTCGGCTACGAGTACAACTGGCGCCCCGGCTACCTGCGTGTAGGCTGTAGCTTGATTGTTCGCCGCTACGGTATCTTGTCGCGGCTCGATTTCCACGCGATAACGATGGAAACCCTGCTGCATGGCTTTTTGGGAAAAAACGAAGCGGTTGTTTCCCTTGCCGATCTGTACCGTTTGCTGGCCAGCCTCGCGATTGCCTTCATACAGGCGAAGAGTTGCCTCGGTCGCTATCGTACTCTCCACATCAACGCTGATACCGTATTCCTCTCCCGCGTACAGCCTTTGCGGCACCTGTACAGATGTAAGAACGACCTCATCCCCGTTTGGCTGCTGCAAGGACACAGCCTCTACAGCGATTCCTCGCTCCCTCGCCAGTCTCGTCTGCCGTGCCGCATCTCCGTTTGTTTCCAGACCATCTGTCAGCAAGACGACTTTTCCTCTGGCATTGGTAGGGATCATGGCAGACGCCAATCGGATTCCTTCTGCCAAATTGGTTGCATTCCGGTTGACATCTACGCCCAAGGGCTGTACCTCTTGGCGTATCGTCAACGGTTGATCGACCGCCGCCTCCGCACCTACTGCAATGACAGCGTACTTATCCGCTGCCTGCTTTTGACCGATCGCCTCTCGCAAAAAGGAGAGAACTCGCGGATCGTCCTTCATGGAAGCGGATCGATCTGCAACAAACACAATCGTTTTCGCCTGTATAGGTGTCAGCAGCTGTGTCCCTGCCAACGCCAAAACCAGAAGGAGGAACAAGAGCGAGCGAATCGTAGCAATCGTCACCTTTCTGCCGATTGGCATTTGCTTTTGATGTCGCCACCAGCTGATGATGACGTACGCAACAGGAAGCAATAGCAACAGGAATAGTGGCTGTATAAAGTTAATACCCACGCTGATACACCCTCCATTCCACCAATAACACCAAGAGAGCAAACGCCGCCAACCAATAGGTCAACTCCTTCGTTCCCAGTGCTCCTGTTGTGTCAGTCGCTGTCGCTTCCTCACTCTCCTTTTGCTCTTCGGCATTCTTCCGGGCAACACTCAAAGACTTTGGTGTAATATTCGATTCTTCCTCATTCATTTGGACAGTAAAATACGTACTTTTTGTGCCTGTATCTACCCCTTCGTCAAGGCGATACAATCCGGTCAGCTCTGGCAGCTGCATCGTTTTGGACGTGGCGTCCTCTGTAAGAGCCTGCTGGTGTCCATTCGGATACGTCAAGGTACGTGTTGCCGCTCCCGGTGAGAGTGGGATGGTCAAGACCTCTCCCGGATGTGCCGTGGGGATTGGGGCTGTTTGACCAGGTGACAGCCAGTTGACGACATTTTGCATGAAAATCGGAAAAGCAGGACGCAACGGAAAGTCCGATGCATGCAAATCAAATCCGATGATGACCATTCGTCGACCGTCTATAATCCCGGCTCTGACCAGATCGACATCGCCTGCGCGTACCAATGGCTTCATACCAGGCATCTCGTCCAATACGTATCCTTTGGCGACGTGCACATCCCGCCAATCTACGTGCTTGAGCAGCGGGTCATCAGGGGAAACTGGCCTTGGCTGTTGATCCAGTTCTTTTTCTCCAGCGAGCGGCAACCACTTTGTTTTCTTGTTCGGAGCAATCAATAAAATGTTCCCTTTTGGCAGCTCGTCTGGCACGACTCCGTCAAAAACCCACAGGTCACGCGCAGCCGCCGCTGCATCCGGTGCCTGCTGAATCGTTTCCACCTCGAGACTTCCTACTGTCTGCAATACTTGATGGAGGAAGCGATTGCCCTCTGGCGAATACAACGCTGCTTTTCCTTTCCCTGTAGCGAATGGAACACTCCACATGACATTATCCTGGGAAAGTCCGTCCTGCTCCGGTTCGATGACTGCGCGATAGACGCGAGACACCGCCAGCTTCTGAAACGAAAATGTCTGGGAGCTGCCTGCCCCCACCGCAAAAGAATCGGTATCCAGCAGATTGTCTTGCTCATCAAAAATCGTGACTTTTCCTTTCGAGGGCATACTGCCATGATTGTCCACCCGTAGCAGTCCCTCTACCCCTTTTTCCGTAGGCTGGGTCACAAAAACACCGATTGACGTATTCTCGCGGGTGCTCCCCATCTGCATGAACTGAAAGCTTCCAGAAAAGGCAGGGACTGAGCCACCATCCAGCTTGCGTTCCCCGCTTCCGTCCCCCATCCAAACCACTCCACTGCCTGGTTCATTCTCTGCAATGGCTCCTGCCAAAGACAAGGCTGCGATTTGATCGGATGTCCCGGAAAAAGGCGCAAGCTTTTCGATGGCTTGCAAGAGCGGCTCTTTGTCTGCACTTTTGGAAACCAAAACATTCGGCTCACGCCCTGCCTCAATGAGGGTCATCGTCTGTCCGCTTCCCAGCTTCTCTATAAGTGCTTTTGCCTGTGAAATTGCTCGTTCCAGCCGCGTTTCGTTCCCTTCCTTCGCCATCATGCTCCCTGATGTATCCACGACCAAAATCGTATGGTCGGATGTGATTCCCTCAGTGGGCACAGCCGGCCGTATCAAAGCCAGCACGAGCAAGCAAGCAACGAGCAATTGCAGCAGCAACAACAGGTTGCGCCGCAGCCTTTCCCACGGTTTCACCGCTTCCCAGTTTTGCATCGTGCGCTGCCACAGGAGCGTACTTGGTATGACACGATCCTCTACTTTTCGCTTGAGCAGGTAGAGGACGATGATGGCCGGGATAATCAGCGCAAACCACAAGTTTCCCAAACCCATCCACTGCATGTTGTCTCTCTCCTCTCTAGCGAATCAAGCCGGCCTGACGAAAGACATGGAAGACAATCGATTCCAGGGATTGTTCCGCCTCTACAGACACGAAGGCGATTCCTCTTCCATAAGCAAACGCGGACAGTTCTTGTTGATAATCTCGCAAGCTCTTGTGGTACTCTTCCATCAAAAGGCTGGTCAAGGATACTTCTTTTGCCTGCCCGGTCTCTGAATCGATCAACCGCAGCTCTCCCGCATACTCGGGCGCAAGCTCTTCTTTGGAAAGCACCTGGACCAGCGTGACCTCTTGTTTGGCCGCCTGCAAATACGCAATGCCCTCCGTATAGCCTGACTCGAACAAAAAATCCGACAGCACGATAGATATGCCAGCTTTGCCGCTGACAGCCCCGGGCTGGCGCATTGCCGTTTGCATATTACCTGCTCCCCCTTCTTGCAGGGAAGACAGGAAGCTAAGCAAGCGATGCGCCTGGCTCTTTCCTTGCAGCCCGGTAAGTGCTGCCGTAATGCGGCTGTCAAATGCATAGACCGACACATGATCGAGGTGGCACAGGGACAAATAGCCAAGAGCCGCGGCAATCTCAACAGCACGAACCATTTTGTTCGGTTGCCCGTAGCTCATCGAACGACTGCAATCGATATATAAGTTCACATGAAGCTCTGTTTCATCCAAGTACTTTTTCAAAAACAGCTTGCCTGAACGGGCATACGCATTCCAATCGAGCTGCCGCAAATCATCGCCGGGAACATACGCCCGAAAGTCTGCGAACTCCATGGAGCTGCCCAGCTGTCTCGCCCTTCGCTTTCCTGCCTGGCTGCCGCTGACCGCTTTGCGACTAGCCATCTGCATTCGCTCCAGTCTGGCGAGCCATGACGGATCAAGCAGGTGTTGATTCATACCTTCTGCGTCCCCAGTTCGTCCAAAATATCCATAATGACGCGGTCTGGTCGGATGCCGTTTGCCTCTCCTTCAAAATTGAGGAAAATGCGGTGACGCAGCGCTGGCAGAGCAACTGCTGTCACGTCCTCATACGCCAGATTGTATCGCCCAGCCAATAATGCACGTACCTTTGCCAAGGAGACAATCGCCTGCACGCCACGCGGACCCGCACCGTTTCGCACATATTTGTTCACCGAAGCAATCGCCAACTCCCCCGGATGCGTCGCTAAAAGCAGCTTCACGGCGTAATCCAGTACCGCATCGGCAACCAGCACTTCACGTGCTGCCTGCTGAATCTCTGCAATTTGCTCGGCTGAAGCCACTTTTTCCACGGTGATCACCCGGCTCGTGGTCGTTTGCCGCACGATCATTTTCAGTTCTTCTTCTGTCGGGTACGGCACGTCGATCTTCAATAAAAAGCGGTCCATTTGTGCTTCTGGCAACGGGTATGTCCCTTCCTGCTCCAGCGGGTTCTGTGTCGCGAGAACGAAGAACGGCTCTGGCAGAGAACGAGTCACTCCTCCAGCCGAAACGGTTCGCTCCTGCATGGCCTCCAACAGGGCGCTTTGCGTCTTTGGCGTTGCCCGGTTGATTTCGTCTGCCAGCACGACATGAGCGAAGATCGGCCCATGTTGGAATTGGAAGGACTGTTGTCCCTTCTCGTCCACCAATAGGATGTTCGTTCCAGTAATGTCTGTCGGCATCAGGTCCGGTGTGAACTGAATCCGCTGAAACGACAGCTCAAAGGCTTGAGAGAGTGTCCGAACAAGCAGCGTTTTGCCCAATCCGGGTACGCCTTCCAAAAGCGCATGTCCTCCTGCAAACACAGCCCACAGAAGTTGCTCGACCACATCTTTTTGTCCTACCAATACCTTTCCAATTTCCTGCCTGACAAGCTCTACTCGCTGCAAGCAATCCTCTAGCGTTTGCTGCGCCATCGCCGTGTCTCCTTCCTGTTGTTGAATGATCTAAGGCTCTATTTTGCTGAAATAATCCTTCACAATCTGTTGATAATCGCCGGGAATACTGCCTTTTTCCATACTCTCGCGGGCAAATTGCTCATACTGGCCGTACACTTCCTCGTACGGCAGCGTTCCACCGGAGGAAACTTGTGTGTTTCCGCTTTGCTGCGACTGGGATGGGCCTGAACCGAGTGAGCCTCCGACTGTATCAACAGGTCCGTTTTCTCCACCTATGCGCTCTGCCGGGACGGTAACGAGCTCGTGTTTGCCTTTTCCTAACCCGGCCCCGCCGCCTTGACCGCTTCCTTGACCGCCAGAGCCATTACCATTGCCGCTTCCATTGCCATTTCCATTTCCGTTACCGTTACCGTTACCGTTGCCATTCCCTTGCCCCGAACCATTGTTTCCATTCCCAGGCTGGCTTGCCGGGTTCGCCCCTTGATTCGGATTGGCACCTGCTCCCGGTGTAGCTGCAGTTGGCTGATTCCCGGGTGCCCCAGATGCTGGAGTCGCCTGGCCCGTTGCTGCCGTTCCTGTCCCAGCTCCACTCGCTCCAGCATTTCCTGCTTGTGTGCCGGCACTGGCAAGCGTCATTTGCGACTGATTGAGCGAAGCAGCCGCATGTATAGCTGCGAGCATGGCTTGCTGAGATTGCTGGATGCCCGTCATGGCTTGCATCAAGCTGTTCTCGAGCGCAGTCATCGCTTGAGGCACTTGTCCTTGGGCTGTTTGTTGAGCTGCCTCCGCCAGTTGTTTGGCGATATCCTCCAGCTCCTTTGAGTCGGCAGACTCTGCCTCTTTTTTCAATTGCTCTGCTGCACTTGCAAGTTCACGAGCGATCTCTTCCCGCTCTTTTTGCGGCATGCTTTCCATGGCTTTTGCCATTTGTGCCAGAGCCTCGGTCATCGCTTGTCGATCTTTCGCTTCCATCGCGCCAGCCAGGGCTTGTGTCCCTTCTTGATTACCCAAGCTGCGCTGGAGTGCTTGCAGCGCTTTTTCTTTGCGCTGCTCCGCATCTCTGACCTTCTCCAATTGTTTTTCCGCAGCGCGCAATGCATTTTGACGTTCTGCCGGGTCGTCTGCTTTTGCCAAAGCCTTTTTTGCCTGCTCCAGCATTTCCTCCAGCTGCTTTTTCTGCGCGTCCGTTAAGCCTGTATTCTTTTTCACGTCCTGCTTGATTGCCTCTACTTCTTCCTCGACCTGCGCGATGGCTTTCTTTTCCTCTGCAATCTGGGCCAGTCGCAAGTCTTGAGGATTCGGCCAAAGAAACAGTACCAGACAAACCAATAGCAAGCTGCTGGTGACATACACCTTTTTTTGGACTAGCGACCAGATGCGGAGGCTCTCTACGATTTGCGGCAAATTTTTACGCAGATGCTGTAGGGCGTCTTCCCTCTGCATACCTGCTACCATTGACTGATTCTCTTGATTCTCCCATGCTGTGACGACTCGCTGGGCCAAACCATTACCGTCTGCCACTTGCGCACATTGGAGCCAGGTAGGGCGCATCCAAAGCGCACGCACCAGACCTGTGATGACAACAAGCACTGGGAGCACAACCGCGATCCAATGGTAAAACGGAATCGGCCAGATGCGGGCAAGGAGGAGGAGCATCAAACTCGCCCCCATTCCCCACAATCCATAGACAGTTAGCTGCTGTATCCATACACGCAATCCCAATTGCTTTCGAATGGGTGCAAGCAGTGACTTCAGCTCGTCGTTCGCTCTAGAGGTAAACATGGCTTATTGCTCCTCTTTTGCTTTGCGAAATCTCGGTTTCACTGGCTGAATGAGATAGATGGAGAGTAACAGGCAGAATAGTGTAATAATCCCGAAAAACAAACAGTAAACCGCGTACGGGTCCACATTCCCAATCCTGATCTGCGGCCCTTCTTCAAAAATGTTCAACATCGCAAACAACGGGTTAAAATTATGCAGGAGATGTGGCCAGTCCGGCATAGGCATGGATGACATGCTACCAGACCGGCGCTGGTACCGAATGAACTCTTTGATAATTTCCGCCAGTATGCTCGACCCGATCGCAAATCCAAACACCACCGCATAAGTGACAACCGTAGCGATACCAGTCCGTTTGATCAGCGTAGACATGAGCACACCAATGCTGCCGATGCCGAACATCGTGACGACGTAAAAGCCAAACACCTTGATCACCTGTGCAGGTGAAATTCCTCCATACAAAAAGACGATGGCATAGAGCGGGATGGTCGCAATGACCAGAAAGGTCATGAAGCTGAGTGACGCCAGCCATTTGCCTAAAATCAACCGTGTTGCGCTGACATTCGTGGTCAACAGCACACTCAACGTCTGGCGTTCGCGTTCACCGGAAATCACACCTGCTGTCAGTCCCGGCACTACGAAGCTGATCATCCCGAGCTGAAACACAGACAGCATCATGAACAGCTCGCGTGTATCATTCGGGTTGTAGTAGCTGCCGCCGTTTGTCATAAAGAAAATAATCGTGAGCGTCATTGCACCCAAAACGAGCAAATATAACAGGATGATCCACGGTGACCGATTGGTCCGCATCCGCATTTTCCATTCATTAAACAAGACAGGGTTGCGAAATCGTCTCAAGTCGCTCATGAGCCCACCCCTTTCGTAATTTCCAGGAAGATTTCTTCCAAATCACCTACTGCTTCATTAAACGCGGCAACAGGATAGCCTGACACCGCGAGCTCCCGCAGCAGCTCAACCTGTTCTTCGTCATTGCCTGAAAAGCCTGCAACGACCCAGTTCCCTTCACGTGTCACCCTGGTTATGACGGGCATCTCACGAAGGCGCGTCATTGCTTCCTCAACCCGATCTAACAGGCGAATGCGCAATACTCGCTGTTCTTGCATTTTCGAGTAAATCTCATCGACTCGTCCAAAGGCAACCAGATTGCCTTCCTCCACAATCCCGATGACGTCGCACATCTCCGCCAGCTCAGGCAATATGTGTGAGCTAATGATAATCGTCTTGCCCATATCCCGCAGTTCCTTCAAAATCTCCCGCAGCTCAATGCGTGCACGCGGGTCCAAGCCAGAAGCCGGTTCGTCCAAAATGAGCACTTCCGGATTGTGAACCAGCGAGCGTGCCAGTCCGAGGCGTTGCTTCATCCCCCGCGACAACGAGTCGACGTAGGCATCCCGCTTGTGGGTAAGATTCACCAGCTCTAATAACTGCGGAATGATTTGTTTTCGTTCAGCTGCCGGAATATCGTAGTTCGCACCGTAAAAATCAAGGTACTCTTCTGCTGTCAAATTGTCGTAGACACCAAAAAAGTCTGGCATGTAGCCGATCAGCTTGCGCACTTCCTTTGGATGCTTGGTCACTTCGTAGCCGCCTACGTATGCTTTCCCACTGGTCGGCTCCAATAAAGTCGCCAAAATAGACATCGTCGTCGATTTTCCTGCCCCGTTCGGACCGACGAAACCAAAGACGGTACCCTTGTCAATTTCGAGCGAAAGTCCTTTTAACGCTTCCATTTTGCCGTAGCGCTTGCGCAAATTTTGAATCTGGATCACTTTTTGCTCACCTTCCCTTCCACACTGACACTTGGAACCCCAATGTGGCGATCATCCTCAAACTGGTGGGCAAATTTGATGCGGACAATGCCGTCGCCCGAAACATAAGTAGTGGTCTTATCGCTTGTCATGACGTTGTTCATGAATGCTTTTTCAAATGGTTCGAAAGCTTTTGTCTTCCAGTTGTAAACCTCTTTTCCAAATGTCGTATTGTCCTCTGACCAGGTGTACAGATACAAATTGCTGATGGCAAGCTCCTGTCCTTCCTGATTCAAATTGATGTCAAAGGTAATATCCCCAGCAGGGAGTCTAAAGCCATCTCCGAAGTCATCTACTGGAACTGAGCTGCCCGACATCGTCACATCAAATGATCCCGTCGGATAATAAATGTGTCCATCCTTGGATGGATTCACTTGCAGCGTCGAAGTGACCATCGCAATGCTGTTGTTCTCCGTATTTTCGTTTGGTACGACAGCCTCAACAACTTGCGCATCGGTCCATCCCACGAGTTTTACCACTTCAGACGGACCACTACGTCTGTCCAGCATGTCCAGCATTTCCACGATGAGTTGCTCACGCGTTTCTCTTTCATAGCCATTCGATTGCATGTACTGCGGCAGCGCATGCCCCATATTCATCCGATGTTGATTCCGCCTTGCTTGTTGTTGAGGGGCAAACGGCAAGTTCACTTCGATACTGCTGCCAGCCGCCAACTGTGGAAACTCTTGTACCTGCATACCTGTCGAGATCGTCACGTCTCTTAGCGAGTACTTCGTATGGTTCGTCACGGTTCCTTTCAGTGCACCGTTCTCATACGACAGGTTCGATTCAATTTTTCCTACGTCCGATAAGGATTGCTCCGTCGCAACCTTGCGCATCGACCAAAATTCTACATCGCGGAAATCAATATGGGTCTGATCTGGCTGTATGGAAATCCACGTTCTCGGAATTTGATCGATATAGTCTCCTTCAGTGACGGGTTGGGTTTTGCCTTCTCCCTTTATAGTCAATCGATAGTCGTCATTACTCGGTACGAATAATGCGGTTACGCTCACTGCATTCGCCTGTCCGTTGTTTTGCAGCTCAACATAACCTACCTGATGCAGCTTTACACCCACCCCCCGCTGGATGGCACCAATCGAGAAGATTCCGATTCCCGCCAACACCGAAAGGGCAGGGACAATCACCCACATGTAGCTTTGCTTGCGGCCTCTCCGCAAAATATAGAAAAGAACTGGCCCGACAACCAGGGCATAAATTCCGAAAAATACTGCGAACCAGCCAACCTCCGGAATTTTCAAGGACGGGACGCGATCAGCAGCATCGCGAAGCGGCCATACGTTGTCGATCATGCTCCTATTTGAAGTGTTGATGAAGGAACCAAAAGCCTTTACTAATGTATCTGCCCAAAAGCGACTGTTTCCTGCCCAACTGGCCACTGGTTCCGCCGCCAAATCATAGGCGACGTACAATACCTTTCCGGCTCCCACGTTATGTACAGCCATCAGCGGAATATTTCCTTCGCTGTACAGAACTTTCCCTGCCTTCACTGTCCCATTGCTTACAGTAAAGGGGGATGTCAGTGCAATCGGGTTGGTCTTATCCGCTTTTAAACTGTTAAGTGTCTGTACGCTCGTCACTCCAGTCACTTCTACTGGCGACAAGTCACTCAAAACGCCTCCGGCTTTCTTGTACTGCGCTCCTCCGGCTAAAATCAGCATCCCGCCAGAATTCGTCCAATCCCGGATCGCTTTGATCTGCTGTTCATTCAATGAATCCAAAGCAAAATTGTTGATCACGAGCATATTAAGCATCTGTAGCTGTGTACCTGTCACTGGCATATTGTCTGCCTTCATCGTCAAGAGCTGGACAGGGTTATGAATGGAGCCTTTCGGCAGTACACCAAGGAAATTAGCTGTGTCAGGATTTTCTGCCAGCACGCCAATCATCAACGTATCTTCGGTGTATGAAACGCCTGTTACCGGAGTTTGCGCCATGATCTTGTTATTTTGCATCAAAGCTACAAAAGAACTGCTATCCAGCTCTGATCCAGGAACGAGAATGGTTACCTGCTTGGTCACTCCGCTTGCAATCGAAACCGGCTGATAATTGGCAACTTCGAAGCGACTGTCTCCCCGTACCCCCGTGGCGACAAAAAGATCGCCTTCGATATCCGCCCCTCCATTTCTCACCGTGACCACAACGGGAACCATCCCGACCTCCCTGTACTTTCCTTCAATTCCGACTGTTACTCCCAGCTGAATGTTTCCCTCTGCCAATGCTGTCCCCGTTAATCCTAAAGGAACACCTGCTACCAACAGGAGGAACGCACAGAAGGCCAGGAGCCATCGCTTACACTGCGCCGTTTTCATTCGTTCAAAACCTCCACGGACCATTCTTTTATCTTCCTATCTTTTCTACTCATACAATTATTGACGTTATTTCCATACAAATAGCTACATTTTTTTCAAAATGAAGTCTACTGGTCACTAAGTGCAGAGTGAAAAATAGAAAAAACGTCAGGATTGTGCTCTGACGTTTTTTCGTAATCCTTCTATGACATGCCATACCCTACATCCTGAAGTCTCGCCGGATCAAACATATCGGCTATTGCCTGATGCACATGAGGCGGGTGCTCTGCCAATCGATGACACAAGTACAAGTACCACTCTGTCCCATACGTGAGGTACAAGCGCACCGGAACCCTCTTTTCTCGCAAAGCATGAGCCAGTTCAGGGCGAACCCCGTATAACAACTCAACCTCTACATTCGGTCGATGCAAATAGTCTCGACGGGCTAGCTCGTCTACAATCGCTTGGTCGTGCGTGGCGAGTGAGCATTCTCGCCCAGCTTGCACACACATGTCAGCCAGCTCCAGGTATCGTTCGTTCAACTCCACTGAACGCGCCAATGCGATTTCCTGGGGTTCCCTGAATGCGCCTTTGACCAAACGAATTTTTCCTGGGAGCTCTAGCACCCTTTTCACATCATCCAACGAGCGGTGCAAATGCGCTTGAATCGTAATGCCCACATTTTCATGTCGCTGTGCCAAGCGCTCATACATGCTGATGATCGCCTCTGTTTTCGTCGATTCCTCCATACTGATCATCAAATACTGGCCACTATGACTCGCCCGCTCCGCCAACTCGTCTACGTGGGCAAACGCCATCTCTAGATCCAATAACAAGCCGAGATGGGACAGATCAAAGGAAATCCCGACTGATGTATGTAGTTGGGAGCAATCCGCAGTTAGCGCCAGAAATTCCCGCTGCGCTTCATGAACAACCTGCAAATCCAGCGTATTTTCACCAATGTGTTCAACTGATAGACGGTAGCCCATTTTTTCCAAGCGTTGGGCTATTTTCATTGCATCCGCACGCGTTTCGCCTGTCACATAACGTTTGGCAGCAGTCAAAAGCAATGGATATAACAAGGGCGATGTTCTGACCACTTCCTTGATCCGTTCATCACGGGCGATTGTACGTAAAATCTCTGCGGTTCTTCTCATTTCTGGCGTCATCTTTCTCTCTCCTTTGACAATGGCATACCTCTTCTCTTCCTTCACCCTACCATGGTACGCTTGTGTGGATTAGGTCCAGTTTCCCACTATTTTGAGAGGACCAGTTACATAAGGAGGCTCACACGCCTTGCTCTGGATGACCATTGACCGAGAGAAACCCATTCCGTTAATCAGACAAATTTACTCTGAATTGCGCACAAAGATTTTGAGCGGAGAACTGACAGCTGGCTTCAAGCTTCCTTCTACCCGCAAAGTAGCCAGCGAACTGCACCTCTCTCGTAATGTAGTGTTAGAGGCGTACGAGCAGCTATTAGCCGAGGGCTACATCGAGAGCAGACGTGGCTCTGGGTATTTTATTGCTTCCGGTATTTATTTGGAACAGCACGCTCGGGTGACAGAGACTGGGTTGCCAAAAGTGGATCAGCCCTTCAACGAAGCCGAGAGCAAGCTGATCGATTTTCGTTCCGGTATTCCTGCTCTGGAGCACTTTCCTCGCAGCCTCTGGGGCAAAACCGTCCAGCGCGTCTGTCAGGAAGCGCCGCTGTCAGTATTTGGCTATAATCGTCCCGAGGGACGCACGGAGCTGCGCACGATTTTGTGTCGCTATTTGTATCGAACGCGCGGCGTGCAATGCGAACCCGAGCAGATTATTATGACATCCGGGGCTACTCAGGCGCTCACCCTGATTGCCAACGTGCTTCTGCGCCCTGATAGTCACGTAGTCATCGAGGACCCGATCACCCACGATATCCAAAGTATTTTCACCAGGACAGGCGCTCGTTTACTGCCTGTTCCGACAGATGCCTACGGGATGGATATGGATCAGCTACCGTCATTATCTGCCCATCGCCCCCGCTTCGTATTTGTCACTCCTTCTCATCAGTTCCCGCTCGGCGGCACCATGCCCATCCAGCGAAGACTTCAACTCATTCGTTATGCACGGGAAGCTGACTGCTACATTGTCGAGGATGATTACGACAGCGAGTTTCGCTACGATACCGCTCCCATCAGCTCCATTCAGGGGCTTGCCTCGGAGCGTGTTATCTACATCGGTTCCTTTAGCAAAATTCTTTCTCCCTGTCTACGCCAGGGATACCTCGTCCTCCCAAAAGCATTGGTAGCTTCCTATCAGCAAGCGAAATGGCTATCCGATTTGCACGCTCCTTCGATTGATCAGCTTGCCCTAGGGGTTTTTATCGAGGAGGGGCACCTAGAGAAATACGTGAATCGCGCGAAAAAGCTGTACAAAAAACGCCGACAATGCTTGATTGATGCTCTTCAGCTGGCTTTTGGAGATCGTATGCGTATTTGGGGGGAGGCCGCTGGTCTGCATATCGTAGCTGCTTTTCCAACGGTTCGCTTCACACCTGACGTCCTGACTTCACTGGAGCAAGCCGGAGTTCGTGTCTACCCAGTTGAGGAACACACCATTGTCAAAGACAAGCATACGGATAAAATCATTCTCGGATACGGCAATACCAATGAGGAACAGATCAAAGAAGGGGTCGAGCGGATCAAGGCTGTTTTAACGAATATTCCGCTGGAGAAAGCAAAATAACCTCAGTCAAATCTTTTGAGCGAGAATGCCTGTATCTCTTGATTCACCACGTTTTCCACCTTTTACAAAGGAAAGAGCCAAATCTAGAATGCTCCACAAGATTTGGCTCAAGACTATTACACTTCCGTTTTTATCTTCTGAAAAAATAGAGGATGATTAACGCCAGCGACCACAGCATCTAGGATGGCAATGCCGACAGAAATCTGGACATCTGCGTCTACGATCTCGATCCCAGTCACGCCCACGATCCCAATCTCGTCCTCGATCCCAGTCTCGACCACGACCCCAATCATCTCTTTGCCATGGATAATAGGAAGACTGCCCATACGATGACTGCCATTGCCCGCTTGGATAATTCACGTAACCGCCTTCTTTCCTCTTATTTTTTGTTGACTATATGTGTATATGCACGGTGACGTTTATCCGCATAGACTAATGACCTCCATATTAAATAAAAGGGTATCTACCTATGTCCTCTATCATCGTCATTTACCTATTTTCTTTACGGACAAACACCAAAAAAACCGGTATTCCTACGAACAGGAATAACCGGCTTTTTACAACCCTGATGCCCTTATGATTTCGTCCACAGTTCTCTGCGAGAAGTGGTTACAGAAGTTGCACCCGCTTGAATGGCGCGATCTACATCATCCATTGTGCGAATAAATCCTCCAGCGATAACCGGAATTTTGGTTCGTACAGTGATTTCTTCGATCAGGTGGGGAATGATTCCTGGCAAAACCTCGACGTAATCCGGCTTGGTTCTCTCCAGCTGAGTAAGACTGCTATCTAATGCCATCGTATCAATGAGAAAAAGTCGTTGGATGGAAATGAGTCCTTTTTTCTTGGCAGCAAGAATAGCACTGTTCCGTGTGGTGATGATACCTTCGGGCTGTGCTTCTTGCGCAAGAAACTCCATCGCATATTCATCCGACTTCAAGCCGTCAATGAGATCAGCATGGATCAGCAGTTTTTTCCCGAACGCTCTTGCCCGTTTTCCCAGTGGCTTTACTTGCGCTACATGAGCATTCAGCAAAATAATCCGCTCGTAGGAGCTTTCCATGAGTTCATCAAATTCTTTTAACGTCCGGGCTGCAGGAAGTATGACTTGATTGATCTGGTTTGCCAATCACGAATCACCCCTATTGAAATGTTTTCGCAAGATGATATTCCTCTTCAAACGCTTTTATTTCATGTTCTTTCCTCTCATCCGACCATTGCAGCTCATGCGCGAGCTCTTCTCCAACCAATCGATACACAGGCTCCAGTGTATCTCTCTCGAAGAATAGTCTGCCACTGCGACGAATCAGAAAATCGCTCATGGTCATGACCATTTCTTCCTCTACAGCGTAGCGCAGTTCTGCTTTCAACAGTGCTTCGATTGGAGACACATTTTGAGCATTTTGTGACAAAAGCTCCTGGCACATCGTTACGATTTTCTCACTGTTGCTTCCATATTTCCCGACAAGAACACGAATTTGTTCCTCGGTGATTCCCCATTGGCGAAGCCGCTCTGCCTGTGCTTTTACAAATACAGGAATTTTGGCTGCGGAATCAAATTTTCCGCCAGAGAGGACGATTTTATCTGTCTGACAAGCTCCAAATGCTCTGCCCTCTTCTTCAGTCAACTGCTTGACCACCACATCGACAATGCGCTCGGCCATCTTGCGGAAGCCCGTCAATTTTCCACCTGCGATCGTAATCAGCCCGCTTTTGGAATAAAAAATCTCGTCCTTGCGTGACAATTCGGATGGGGACTTGCCATCTTCATGGATCAGCGGTCTGAGTCCTGCCCAGCTGGAGCTGACATCCTGTTCCGTCAGTTTCACAGATGGGAACATCTCGTTCGCGGCATTCAACACATACTCCATGTCTTCTCTCGTCACCGTTGGCCGCTCCAGCACACCTTTGTAATTCGTGTCAGTGGTACCGATATACGTACTGTTATTCCGCGGAATGGCAAACAACATGCGCCCATCGGATACATCGAAATAAACGGCCTGCTTCAATGGAAGTCTGTTATATGGCACGACCAGATGGACACCTTTTGTCAGGTGGAGGCGCTTGCCGTACAGGGAGTGATCTTTTTCTCGTAGCTGATCCACCCAAGGACCTGCTGCGTTGACGATTTTTTTGGCATGGAGGGAGTACTCCGTACCCGTGAGCAAATCCTTCGCGCTAATTCCGATGACCTTGCCGTTTTCATAAATAAAGCCAGTGGCTTCGGTATAGTTCACGCAGAGCGCTCCGTGCGAGCTTGCTGTTTTCATGACCTCAACGGTAAGCCTTGCATCATCTGTCCGGTATTCGAAATAGAGCCCGCCGCCCTTGAGAATATCGCGGCGCAAAAGCGGTTCTGCCTCCACGGTTTTCTGTTTGTTCAGCATAATGCGTCGTTCTTTTCTTTCGACTCCAGCCAACACATCGTAAACATACAGACCAATAGAGGTTGCCAGCTTGCCATAGGTACCATTTTTCACGATTGGCAAAATCATTTTTTCAGGGATGACGATATGTGGTGCATTGCGATACAAAATGGCTCGCTCCCTGCCTACTTCCCGCACCAGTTGCACATCGCCCTGCTTCAAATAGCGCAACCCTCCGTGAACGAGCTTGGTAGAGCGACTGCTGGTGCCCGCAGCGAAGTCCTGTTTTTCCACGAGTCCAACTGTAAGTCCTCTCGCGGCTGCATCGAGGGCAATACCTGCTCCCGTCACCCCACCGCCAATTACCAAAAGATCGAGTTGTTTGTTTGCCATTTTATCCAGACAAGCCTGGCGTTGACTTGATGATAATGCATGTTGATCGTTCATCGTTCTTCTCATCCTTTCTAAAAAGAAAAAGACAGCCAATATCCAAAAGAAGCAATGCAATCTCATTGCCCTTCTGATACTGGCTGTCTCCGTAGTCTCCACAGCATGATTAACTTATCTCTAACTTTAGACCTCTTTTACGCAAAAATCAATGCCTAATCTTGTAACCCATCGTTGCCGTTACAGCTTGCTTCCAACCTGCGTACAGCTCTTGGCGCACTTCCTCCGCCATATCCGGTGAGAAGGAGCGCTCCACCACTTTGTTATTCACGATATCTTCCTTGCTGCCCCAATACCCGACGGCAAGCCCTGCCAGGTAAGCTGCTCCTAGCGCGGTCGTTTCATTGACACGCGGACGCTCTACCTCTGAATTCAGGATGTCGGACTGGAACTGCATCAAAAAGTTGTTCGCCACGGCTCCACCGTCTACCGCCAGCTTTTGCAGCCGGATGCCGGAATCAGCCTCCATCGCTTCAAGCACATCCCTTGTCTGATAAGCCAGAGACTCCAGCGCTGCCCGGATCAAATGATCTTCCGTCGTTCCACGGGTCAAACCGAAAATCGCGCCTCTAGCTTCCATATCCCAATACGGCGCTCCCAAGCCAACAAAAGCCGGAACCATATAGACACCATCTGTACTGTCAACAGCGAGTGCGTGCTTTTCCGAATCCGATGATTTTTCGATCACCTTGAGTCCGTCACGCAGCCATTGAATCGCCGCACCAGCTACGAAAATACTGCCTTCCAGGGCATACTCTACCTTGCCATCCACGCCCCAGGCAATGGTCGTCAGCAACCCGTTTTTGGATGCAACTGCCTTTTCTCCGGTATTCATCAACATGAAGCAGCCTGTTCCGTAGGTGTTTTTGGCCTGCCCTTCCGCAAAGCACGCCTGCCCAAACAGCGCAGCCTGCTGGTCTCCGGCAATCCCGGCAATCGGAATCTGGAATTCGAAGAGCTTCTCGTCTGTGTAGCCATACAATTCGCTGGAAGGACGGACAGCTGGCAGCATGCTTTTCGGAATTTGCAGCATGTTCAACAGCTCATCGTCCCACTCCAAGGAATGAATATTAAACATCAACGTACGCGAAGCATTGGAATAGTCGGTCACATGCACAAGACCATTGGTCAGCTTCCAGATCAGCCACGTATCAATGGTTCCAAACAAGAGGTCGCCTTTCTCTGCTCTTTCCCGTGCTCCCTCCACATGATCGAGCAACCATTTTACCTTTGTGCCGGAAAAGTAGGCGTCAATCAACAGCCCTGTCTTTTCACGAACGGTTTGCTCATGGCCTTGCTCTTTCAACTGGTTGCAAATATCGATGGACTGTCTGCTTTGCCATACAATCGCATTGTGGATGGGCTTACCCGTATGCTTATCCCATACCACGGTTGTTTCCCGCTGATTGGTAATCCCGATTCCTGCGATTTCTTCCGGTTTCACATGATTCTCCAGTAAAACCGCTTTCAAAACTTCCAGCTGTGATTCCCAGATTTCCTCGGCATTGTGCTCCACCCAACCCGGCTTCGGATAGATTTGCGTGAATTCCTTCTGGGCAACGCCGATAATGGCACCTGATTTATCGAATAAAATAGCGCGAGAGCTCGTGGTTCCCTGATCGAGGGAAAGCATATATTTATTTTCCATGATAATGTTCCTCCTTCAGTCATATGGAGTCGCCTTCATTCTTTCCTGTATGTCTAGGAACGCGCACTTTCGGATGCGAGTCGCTCCTTGCTGCCGATTGATTTTTTCGTTGTCATGCCGACCACGATGGCAATCACCATGAAAGCCGCTAATGCTATTACACCTGTCAGCGAATGGTCTGTAAACGTCCATTTGTAAAAAAATGCTCCACTTACAGCTCCAATGATAGGTCCAACAACAGGAATCCATGCGTAGCGCCAGTTGGACTTTCCTTTGCCGTGGATGGGCAAGAGGGCATGGGCGAGGCGAGGTCCGAGGTCACGGGCTGGATTGATCGCATAACCAGTAGTACCACCAAGAGACAAACCAATGGCTACGATCAGGAAGCCGACGATAAACGGATTGAGTCCTTCTGCAAATTTATTCGCTCCGATCGCCAGTAGACCGAGCACCAAGAAAAACGTACCTAAAATTTCGCTGAAGAGATTTGCGATTGTATGGGGAATAGCGGGTCCTGTTGCAAATACCCCCAATTTGGCTCCGGCATCATCCGTCTCACGCCAATGCGGGTAATAAAAGATCCAGACAAACGTCGCGCCCATAAATGCCCCAATCAGTTGAGCCGCTATATAGCCCGGCACATGCTCCCACGGAAATTGACCGATGCTGGCCAGTGCAATCGTAAGTGCCGGATTCAAATGCGCTCCGCTAATGCTTCCTACCGCATACGCTCCGCACGCAACTCCCAGCCCCCAGCCCAGCGTAATCACAATCCAACCGCCGTTTTGGGAATACGCCTTTTTCAAGTTCTGTCCGGCGCAAACACCTGCCCCCAAAATGATCAAGATCATTGTCCCGATCAGTTCCCCTACATAAATAGACATGCCCCATCCTCCCCCTTTTTGGAAAAATTGTAAAATCACTTCCGTAAAGCGCTTACAATTTGCCAACTCCTTTGTGGTTTGTCTAGAGAGAAAATAAAAAAGCTAATACTCGCAACCTGAGAGCGAATGCCCTCATTTTGCAAATATTAGCTGATCTCCCAATCTCCACAGCACTATTAACTTAAGACCTACTATATAGCCACTGCTCAAAATTTGTCAAGAATTCCTTTCCTTCACTTTTGCCAGTTCTCGCATCAAGCCAGGCAAAAAGAATAACGGATAAATCAGCAGGTACAGGTTCGGAATCCACCAAGACCAATCAAAATCTGCCTTGAACGCCCAAAAAGCGATTGCCTGCAAACCCGAACAGGACGTCAAAATGAGCGATAGCATGGCGAGCGGTTTCCAGATGTGCCGTCCTCTGCGATAGGCGTACAGACTGGCAAAGCCCGTGATGGAAATGAAGATATCCAATGGAAAAAAGGACAGGTTCCATGCGAGCAAATTGGGGTCGTAGTAATCCTGATACAAGTATTCCACAGGGAGAAGCTCCAAAAATGTAATAAACCAGTATGCGACAAAAGCCACATCGGTGACCCAGAAGAAAACTAGCATAGCTCTCACATTTTTCTCACTCATTTCGCCTCAGCTACTCCTGTATCTTTAGAAGATTGCACGTGAGAGGAGTCTCCCAGATTCAACAGCACACAGCCCACGATGATCAGTCCGACAGCAATTACTTTTTTGACAGTGAAGGCATCCTTGAAGACCACCACACCAATGACCGCGATGATCGCCGTGCCGAGACCAGACCAAATAGCATAGGCAGTCCCGACCTCCATTTCCTTGAGCGCCAGGCTCAGCGACGAGAAGCACAAAATATAAAAGATAAACATCATCACACTGGGGACAGGCTTGCTCAGCCCGTCAGACAGCTTCATCGATGTTGTTCCAGCCACCTCTAGCAAAATGGCCATTAATAGATAGACCCAACTCATTATGTTCCTCCTACTTACTTGTTTGAAGACGATGAATCAACGATGCCGCCTAGTAAAATATCGATGACCGCATCCAGCGCATCGCCAATCGTCACATGATGCTGGTTCGCCAACTGCTGATCAATTAGCTGGTTGAGCGTCCCGGTATACATCTGAATCAAGATCGGAAGCTGGATACGACGAAACACGCCCTCCTCTACCCCTTGCTCCAGAATGATCCGAACATGCTCCCACTCCTGTTGATTGAACTCGTCGATCAGCTTCCATTGCTCGGGATAGTAGCGCTTCAGCTCGTACCACACGCGCAGGTCCGTTCGTGAGAAGTTGTTCGGGACGAGTGCGAGGAGCTGTCGCATCTTCTCTACCAAATCGATGTCAGGATCATGCAAAATCTGATCTTCCGCTTTACGCAAATCCTCGATGTTTTCTTCAATGACTTTGGTGATCAAGGCCTCTTTCGATGGAAAGCTCGCATACAACGTCTTGGTGCTAACACCTGCGCGCCGAGCTAAATCAGACATGGTAAAACGAACGCCCTTGGTCTCAATCTCATGATAAGCGCATTGTAGGATTCGCTCCTGCATGTTCTTGCCCCCTCTAGAAAACATGGAAAATATTTTGTTTTTCATATTTTCCAAAACGTACTCTTATCATAAAGGCGTACTCGTGGCTTGTCAACAATCGCCAAACCACGCTTGGCTCAGTGCCTCGATACCGGAATCGATTTTTTTCAATGGGATGCCCGCGAAGCCGAGGAAAAACTCTTTTGGCAGGGGATTGGGTGGCACCAGCCAAGTAAACGATGCGGACGAGGCTCTCACACCTGCCTGAATCGCCAGCTTTTTCAACTCCTCCTCGCTTCGCTCACTGTTCACCCGAAGCAATATATGAAAACCCGCATCGGCTCCGATAACAGTCGCCCTTTCGCCAAAATGCTTGTGCACAGCCAGCAGCAGCGCGTCGTGCTTTTTGCGGTACAGCTTGCGCATTTTGCGGACATGCTTTTCGAAGTATCCTTTTTCCATAAAGGCTTCCATCGTCCGCTGATGCAGTCGGGATGAGGATGGTTCCAGCAGTGTCTCGCGAAGCAGGCTGTAGTACATATTCAGCAGAGATTCTGGCAAAACCATGTACCAAATGCCTAGTGCAGGTGCCAATACCTGCGCAAAGCTCCCCATATAAATGACATTCGCATGCGGGAGCAAGCCTTGCATAGATGGAATCGGTCTGCCATGGTAACGAAACTCTCCGTCGTAATCGTCTTCGATGATGTACCCTCCCACACTTTTGGCCCATTCAAGTAATTGCAGTCGTTTGGATATAGGCATGATCATCCCACGTGGGTATTGATGAGCCGAAGAAACGGCAGCCAACCGAACCTCTGACTCGTATAGCTCACTGACGCTAATTCCATCCTCTTCCAGTGAGATCGGCACCACGTCATAGCCGTGCTGGCGAAACGTATTGGCAAATAGCAAATACCCCGGATTTTCTACGCCGATGCGTTGGAACTGCGGCTTTACCATCAAACAGATCAGGGACAGCAAGCCAAACTGGTCCGCCCCAATCACCACTTGATTCGGTGAACAAGCGACGCCCCTGTACCTGCGCAAGTAATCAGCGATTTGGCTCCTGAGTCCAGCCTCTCCTTGTGGATCGCCATAAAAAAGATTCTCCTGCTCCTCTATGTGAAGTGTCTCATTGTACAAACGCCGCCAAATCATGGTTGGAAATAACGAAAAATCATTACGGGAGAGATGAAAGTCATAGACGTATTCCCGCTCGTCACGCAGCATAGGCCGCTGGATGGTTTGTATGCTCGCACCCGGCTTCACCTCTGGATCAGGCAATTTCTCCACATAGTATCCACTGCGCGGTTTGCTCTGGATAAAACCTTCTGCAAGCAGCTGCTGATACGCCATTTCCACAGGTGTTGTGCTTAAGCCCAGCAGGTCAGCCAGCTTGCGAACGGACGGCAGCTTGCTATTCACCGCCAAGCGTCCTGCGACGATCTCCTTTTTCAAATAAGCATAAAGCTGTACGTATTGCGGCTCGTTGTCGTTTTCCTGCCAGTTTAGGGTCAAGAGCATCTCGATTTCCCTCTCCATCTGTCCTTTTCATTTTTACAAAACTGCACATTTTCAAGTATACACTTGCTCGTTATCCTAAAAAGAAAGAAGTTTTGCACGAACAGGAGGACAACGACTATGTCTGTGACACAACAAGAGAACACAAATGCAGCGGTTCGCTTTTTGGAAGGAGAACGTGTCTTTTTGCGACCGATTGGCACAGAAGATACCGAATTATACTTCCGCTCCTTGTTCAACAAGGAAACGCGTATGTTGACTGGTACCCAAAAGCATTTCACGCGTGAGCAAATCCACCAGTACATCGCGAACAAAGGCCAGGACGCTTCCAGTGTCCTCTTATTGATCTGCCTGTGCGAAAATGATCAGGTGATTGGCGACGTTCAAATTGGCGATATCGATTCGAAAAATCGCAGTGCCTTCATTCGAATTTCTATTGATCAAAATGCCTATCAAGGCAAAGGCTACGGAAGCGAAGCCCTTCTGCTGATGCTCGATTATGGGTTTGGCATCCTCAATCTGCATCGCATCGAGTTAAACGTATTCGCCTTTAACGAACGCGCCATCCACACGTATGAAAAGCTCGGCTTCCAGCGGGAAGGTGTCCAGCGACAAGCGCTTTATTACAACCACGCCTATCACGACTCCATTCTCATGTCCATGCTGGCAGATGAGTATCGAGCGAAGTATTTGAAATAGCAAATGGAAAACGCACCGGGGGGTACGGATAATCCACCCAAGGTGCGTTTTTACATTTTGGCTTAGACTCCACAGAAAAGAATTCACTCTAGGTAAATACGATCTAGAAGGAGTATAATTGTGTAAATGATAGGAAAATCCATCCATTTCCCAGTAATCACTTCAAGAAAGAGAGATTGATATGAAAAGAAAACTCCTGATCACCCTAAGCTTGTTCATCGTGCTGAGTGTATTGACGGGTTTCCAATCTGCATCAGCCAACACCTTGCAACAGTCATTACAATCTAACCTTGTCCCTGCTTCAAAAATGGAGCTTCCTGCAAAAACCATCATCGGGTTTGGAGAAGCTACGCATGGCAACAAGCAATTCACTACGCTGAAGTTAGATATTTTTAAACATCTGGTCGAAAAACAAGGTTATCGCGTATTTGCCATCGAAGGAGATTTTGGCGGTGGACAAAAGGTCAATGAATACATTTTAGGCGGCAGTGGAACTGCGCAGGATGCCGCAAAAGCCATCGGGTTTACGATTTACCATACAGAAGAAATGGCGGCGCTTCTCTCTTGGATGCGCTCCTTTAATGAGCAACGAGATGCCAAAGATCAAATTCATTTTTATGGCTTTGACATGCAACGCTATGACCATAACAAAAACGGGCTATTCTCCTATTTGAAAAAAGTTGATCCGGCACGCGCATCCAAGTATGAGAAGCTGCTTACGAATCTGAATGATCAGACGGTGTATGACCAAAAGATCGCCCTCGTACAGGAAGCGCTCACCCACATAAAAAGCTTGATGGAACAGATGAAACAAAACCAATCCGTCTACATCGCGAAAAGCTCTGAGAAAGAATATGAGCTGGCTATCGCCTTCGCAGAATCAATCAAGCAAAATGCTACACTGCGCGGAACAAACACAAACTATGGCAATACCCGTGATCGCTATATGGCGGACAAAGTGATGTGGATTTTATCGTTTGAAAAGAAACATTACGGCCGCAATAACCTGTTCATTACCGGACACAATGGACACATTGAAAAGACCTCCACTTCCGCAGGAATAACAACCTGCATGGGGGCACATCTCGCCAAAGCCTTGGGGGACCAATATTACGCAATCGGAAGTGAATTCTATGAGAGCACCTTCCTTGCAAAAGACACCACTACCAATGAGCGCAAAGCGTTTACTGTAAAAAATAGTGGCAAAGATCGGCTAGCTGTTCTGTTTGCACAGACAAACATGCCAGATGGATTTCTTGATTTTTCCAAGGCAAAGCATCATCAGGATCTTTACACCTATCTGAATAAAGGGCAGTCTATCAGTGCAATTGGTGATGTTTTTAGTGGATGGTATGGAAAAATGGAGAAGATGTATACGTTGCAAATGGTTCCGGCAAAAGCTTTTGATGCAATCATCTTCGTGCGAACGGCTACTCCTTCAGTTATGATAACGGATTAACGGGTGGACATTTGCCTGGTAAAAAAGTTACGGCAGCCATTGAAACTGGCTGCCGTTTTTTGAGGGTATGCGATTATTGCTCCAATACCTTTTCAAGCTCGCCGCACCAATTGCTCCAGCCATACTTGGCTCCACCCAGTGCTTGAGCATTTGAGATTCCAGTTTGTTCGAGATGAAGGTTAACCTTTCCGTTTCCTAAATCCTGCAACGTCCAGGTGACGGTGTGCTTTTCTCCTCCACTGCACCACGTATAGGACAACCGGTTTGGTTCTTCTACGATAAGCACTTCCCCTTCAACAATTCCATCCCAATATTCGGTCGGCTGAGTGCGAAACTGAAAGTGGTGTCCGATGACGGGCTTAAAATCATTTTCCATCGCTTGTCCGGTATGGACGTTGACCATCCACTTGGTAAGCTTGTTTGCATCGGTTAAAGCGGACCAGAGCTTCTCCATCGATGTCTTGTACTGAAAATCCAAGGATAATGTTAAACTCATTCTTCTTCCTCCTCTAAAAATTGGTTCAAGCGCAGCATATTCGTACTCCAGAACTTCGTGTAGAAAGCCAACCAATCTTGAATTTCTCTAAGTGGAGCGGCGTTTAGCCTAAATCGCGTTTCTCTGCCGACTTTTCGGTCAAGTACCAGTCCGGCCTCTTTAAGGATTGTCAAATGCTTGGATACCGCTGTGCGCCCCATTTGAAACTGTGCCGTTAATTCATGAAGCGGCATCTCCTCTGCCTCTGCTAACAGGCGAATCAGTTGACGCCTGGTTGGATCTGCAATCGCATCAAACACATCCCGTAACGGGTTGTTCTCGCTCACAACACTCCCTCCAAAATCTGATTTTCTGTAGTGTGGTGGGGATAGCCGTTAATTTCTGCAACCTCCCTAAAGTTTGCGGCTCATCGGACGTAGCGCCCACGAGGCGATATTTAGCGCAGCGTACGTTTCGTGAGATAAAGCCGCACCAGTCATTAAAAAGAAGATACCAGCGTGAACCCATTCTTTAAGCCGAGGAAAACCCGGGATGACGAGAGCAATGGCTCCAAGCACTTTCCACATCCCGAGAATGGTCAAAATGTATAGCGGGTAACCAAGATTCGTCACTAACTCGATGTTTCCCCCAAATTGCATCAGCTGTCCAATACCACTTAGCATAATAGCTACTGCGAGTAGTAATGTGACTGACCAATAGGCAATCATTTTTCCTCGGGGATTGGTTTCTGCTTTCGCGATTGTTTCCACACCGTTAATTTGACCCATATGTTTCCCCCTCATAATGGTTTCAAATGAAACTTATTCAAATTCCAAACTTTCCAAATGACTAACTGCTGATTGGACACCAAATAGTGTCACTTTGATAATACGACACCATTTGGTGTCCTGTCAACAACGTTCTTTACCAAAGCCAGTGTATTTGTCCCCTAACTGCATGCTAAAAAGCCCCGGCGCGTTCATGCCGGAGCTTGGTGATTGTCACTCGATTCTGGATAACTGCCTGTTAACGTAACCCTTGACTAAGTTCTACGATCCTATCCTTCACATTTCCAGTGCTAAGTCCCCCGTGGTAACAAACCACAGATGCAATGTCGAGGTCTGCATACTTTTTCAACGAGAGTCTAGCTGCATTCATATCTGGCGTGGTCGGGGCATGAATGCCTTCGAGCACACCATTTACACTGTACATCGAATCTCCGGCAATGAGGGTCTTGCTTTGCTTTACATACAGGCTGATATGACCGGGAGTATGACCAGGGGTATGGATGACGCGAATCCCGCCGCAAAACGGCAGTTCCTGACCGTCGCTCACGGTATGGTCCACTTTGCCTTTCGGAGGATTCTCAAGGTCTCCGTCTTTTAAAAGTGGGAATTCCCCCTGAATATACGGCTTATCCAGTTCGTGTGCATAAACGTGAACCTGACCTCCGCACTCCTGCAAAATCTCTGGAAGACTACCGATATGATCCACATCCTGATGCGTCAAAATCACAGCTTTTAGTTTGTTAAGCGGTACACCTGCCTTTTCCATGGCCACACGTAAATCTTCCATTTGTCCTGGGAATCCGGTGTCTATTAAAACAACCATGTCTTGATCCCACAAAAGAATCGGATGAATGATATTCCCTTGAAAATCCAGATGAAGCATTTCGACTCCCTTTGAAATCTCCATTAATCAGCCCTCCGTAAAATTATTTTTTACGTAAGATTATATTATTGTGTTGGTTTCGTTGTTGTCAACCATTTTATAAAAAAAAGCCATTCCTTTAAGGAATGGCTTCTTCATTCATTATTCATTCAAAACCGGATCTGCATGATCAGTTGC
>NZ_PXZL01000036.1 GCF_003013405.1 Brevibacillus formosus
TTTTGAAGGAACAAACCTTCTATATGGAGCTGTGGTGAAGTTGGAGTTCACGCCGGTCTGTCACACCGGAGGTCGCGGGTTCGAGTCCCGTCAGCTCCGCCATTCTTATTCAAGAGTGGTGAACAAAGTATATGGCTCGGTAGCTCAGTCGGTAGAGCAGAGGACTGAAAATCCTCGTGTCGGCGGTTCGATTCCGTCCCGAGCCACCATGTACGAGCCATTAGCTCAGTTGGTAGAGCATCTGACTTTTAATCAGAGGGTCGAAGGTTCGAGTCCTTCATGGCTCACCAGTTTCTCCAATCGGACAAAATATGAATAGTTGATAAGATATGCGGACGTAGCTCAATTGGTAGAGCGTCGCCTTGCCAAGGCGAAGGTCGAGGGTTCGAGACCCTTCGTCCGCTCCATTTTTGTTCGTAAACACCACTTGCTATGGGCCAGTGGTGTTTCTTGCTTTATCCGCTGAACACTTTAAAAGACGAGTCAGCTTGTAGGGTGCCGATGCTTCTGGTACGATACTTGGAGTGTAAGCTCCTACGATGTTGGAGGTTTTATGAAACATAACAAAAGTATTTTGAAGAAAACGACCGTCGTTGACTTTAAGCAAGATGCTGCTTTTTTTGTAGACCGGGGAATGCGTTGTTTGAATCGGTATGACTATGATAAAGCATTGCGTTCATTTCGCCGTGCAGTTGAAATGGAGCCGAGTAATGCAGAATGCCACTGCCATTTGGCTAGTGCCTTAGCTGAAACCGGACAGTTTGAGGCCTCGAATGAAGTCCTCTATGAAGTGATAGAAAAATGGGACCCATCTATGACAGAAGTGTATTTCTACATGGCGAACAACTATGCCAACTTAGAAGATTATCATATGGCAGAAGAAATGGCTGTTCGTTATTTACAAGAGGATAGTACCGGACCGTATCGGGAAGATGCCGAAGAGCTCCTCGACTATATTTACTTTGAGCTGGACATGCCACCGCGACACTTCCTCCCAAGTGAAAAAGAGGACGTATACAGCAAGCATGAACGGGCTCGTCGCAGTCTGGAAGAGGGACGTTTCCTGGAGGCACTGGATACCTTAAAAGAAATCGTCGAGGCCGATCCTGACTTTTTGCCGGCGTGGAACAATTTATCTCTCGCCTACTATTATGCTGGAGAATTCCAGAAGGCGATGGAGACAATCGAACAGACGCTGGATAAGGAAGAAGGAAACCTGCATGCACTGTGCAATTTGGCGGTTTTGCTCTCCCATCACAATCAAACGGTAGAGCTGTTGAGCTTGATTGATATGCTGAAAAAGGTCGTTCCGTTCCATCCGGAAAATACCTATAAGCTCGCAACAACAATGGGAGTGCTCGGCCAGCATGACGAAGCGTATTTCCATTACCGGCGCATGCTGCGAAATGGACGGCCACATGAAGCGTGCACGTATCACTATGCTGCGATCTCAGCTTATTTGAGTGGGAAAAAGGATCAGGCACTGCGCTGGTGGCAAAAAGCCAAGCAGTTAGATCCAGAAGCAGGAATCGCAGATCAATACATTCAAATGGTAAAAAACGAACAAGAAGGGGAGACTATAAAACCGATCCCCTACCAATACAATACGACCCAGCGTGATGTTTCTTGGGAAAAGGCGTCGTTCACGGGAGTGGAAGATTTTAAAACAGACCCGATGATCCGAGCATCCCTTCTCTGGGCATTACAGCATGGTCGTGATGAAGTGAAATTCGCGGTGCTGCAAACATTGTCTCTGATCGGAGACGATGAAGCTGAAACTGCGGTCCGTCAATTTTATTACACGACGGATAACCAACAGCTGCAAAAGTTGGCTTTGCTGGCTTTGGCTGATATGGGTGCAGACATGCCGGAGGGAACTCCTGATGGATCGAATGGTTCACCGACGACGGAAGATCAAAAGAACAGTATAGAAGAAGGCATAAGCCGTTATTTGCTCTCGCAGGGCAAGCAAAAGGCAGGAGAATGGTGCCTTGATGTATGGAGCAAGCATCATGAATATGCCCAAAGTCAGGTACAAGTGCGAAAAGAAGTAGCGTGGGTAGCAGCATTAGAATATGTATACGGAACAGTAACGAACGAAAAGCAGTCACAAGCCCTTCTAGCTCAAAAATATGGCATCTCTGCCGCAACCTTGGCAAAGTGCGTCAAAGTTTTGTCGACACTTGATTTTAAATAGATTATTACATTATAATTAATTTAAATAAGGAAACAGAACTGTGTGAGACGAGGAGGCAACAAGCATGAGCGATCAAAAAATTTATGATGTTATTATCGCCGGAGCTGGCCCTGCTGGAATGACGGCTGCTGTATATACATCCCGTGCGAACATGAGCACATTGATGCTGGAGAGAGGAATCCCAGGCGGTCAAATGGCGAACACGGAAGACATCGAGAACTACCCAGGCTTCACTTCCATTCTAGGCCCTGATCTCTCTACAAAAATGTTTGAGCATGCACAGCAATTCGGTGCGGAGTATGCATACGGCGAGATCAAGGAAATCCGCGATGAAGAGCCGTACAAGCGCGTTATCACGGGTGACAAGGAATACCTGGCCAAATCTGTTATCGTGGCAACTGGTGCAGAGCATCGTTTGCTCGGTGTACAAGGCGAAAAAGAATTGTCCGGTCGTGGTGTTTCTTACTGCGCAGTATGCGACGGTGCATTTTTCCGCAATAAAGAGCTGGTGGTTGTTGGTGGAGGAGACTCCGCGGTAGAAGAGGCTGTGTTCCTTACTCGCTTCGCTTCCAAAGTGACAATCGTACACCGTCGTGATCAGTTCCGTGCACAGAAAATCCTGCAAAAACGCGCTTTCGATAACGAAAAAATCGAAGTGATTTGGGATACAGAACTAAAAGAGATCCGTGGTGAAGGCAAAGTACAAGCGGTTCTCTTGCAAAACACTAAAACAGGTGAACAAAGAGAATACCCAGCAGATGGGGTGTTCATCTACGTAGGTATGGATCCATTGACTGCAAGCGTACGTCCACTGGGCATCACCAACGACGCAGGCTACGTACTGACAGACGAAAAAATGAACACCAAAGTAAAAGGTGTTTTTGCAGCAGGAGATGTACGCGAAAAAATGCTGCGTCAAGTCGTGACAGCTACTGGAGACGGTTCTATCGCTGCTCAATCTGCTCAGCATTATGTTGAAGAGCTAAATGAAAAGCTAAAGGAACAAAATGTCACAATCTCTTAACCTGCTTGTAACATGGGTGAAATAATTCAAGAGTAATCTATAGACAATGAATTGACCCCCTTATCTATATAAACAATTGTTGCGTGGCTGGCATTCAGTCACGCATCTTTTTTTCTAAAATAGCTTGTACGCCTTGTAGAGGACGCCATTGGAAAAACAGGGGAAGCGGTTCAAAAAGGTGCGAATAGGGTCGACAATATGGTATGCTATTGTCAGAATCGTAGGAGGCGAGTTGCGTGACGGAATTGGGAAACGACAAGGCCATGAATCTCCTGATTATTACCGGAATGTCAGGTGCGGGAAAGACAGTTGCTGTACAAAGCTTGGAGGACCTGGGCTTTTTTTGTGTAGACAACCTACCACCTGTACTGATTCCCAAATTTGCTGAGTTGGTTAAACAGTCTGGTGGGAGTATTGAGCGAGTCGCATTGGTGATTGACTTGCGCGGGCGTGAGTTTTTTGAAAATCTAGCCGTAACCATGGAAAGCCTCAATCAGATGAATGGATTATCGTACCACATCCTTTATCTGGATGCGAACGATCAGACATTGGTTTCTCGCTATAAGGAAACACGTCGCAGACATCCGCTTTCCCCGAACGGTTCGCCTTTGGAAGGAATTCACGCCGAGCGCCGTTTGTTGGAGGAAATGAAGGGCTGGGCGCATCAGATTATCGATACGAGTCAAATGAAGCCAGTTCAGCTTCGAGAAAAAATCATCAACCAATACGGTCAACAAGGATCACCCCTTACGATTAATGTATTGTCGTTTGGTTTCAAATACGGCGCACCGATAGACGCTGACTTGATGTTCGATGTCCGTTTTTTGCCTAACCCGCATTATGTGGAGGATTTGCGTCCGAAAACAGGATGTGATCCAGACGTGGCAGAGTATGTGATGAAGCACAAGGACACAAAAGAATTCTTAGAAAAGCTTACAGACTTTTTGGGGTACACCCTGCCGCATTACCAACGGGAAGGAAAAAGTCAACTTGTGATAGGAATTGGATGCACCGGTGGCAAGCATCGCTCGGTGGCCATTGCAGAACATTTGGGAGAAACCTTTGGTAAAGATTTTTCTGTCCGTGTCAGTCATCGAGACATGGAAAAGAACAAATGAGCATAAGATGGCAGGAAAGACTGAAGCGTGCATAAAAAGCCACCTGTGGTATATGTATTAGAAATAATGAGGTGACATATGCCTACTAAGGGAGTCGGGAGGCTACAGTCAAGGCCAATACGGGTAGTTGTTATTGGCGGAGGAACGGGTCTGTCCGTCCTTCTACGCGGTTTGAAGCACGAGCCGGTGCATATCACAGCGATTGTGACGGTAGCAGACGATGGGGGAAGTTCTGGACGTTTGCGAGAAGAAATGGATATGCTTCCACCTGGTGACATTCGAAACGTCTTGACTGCTCTGGCCGATACAGAGCCGTTGATGGAAAAAGTCATGCAATATCGTTTTTCCACAGGCACGGGATTAGCAGGGCATAATTTGGGAAATCTATTGCTTGCAGCGATGAATGAAATCACTGGAGATTTTGTCACCGCAGTCAAAACATTAAGCGGGGTTTTGGCAGTGCGTGGAGATGTATTGCCAGCTTCCACGCAATCGATTCGGTTGAAAGCGGAAATGACAGATGGATCTCTTGTAATCGGAGAATCCCAAATACCGTTGACTGGCAAAGAAATCAAGCGGGTTTTCCTAGATCCAGAGGATGCTGTTCCTCTTAGCGAAGCCCTGATGGCGATTGCCGAGGCGGATGCCATTTTGATTGGGCCTGGCAGCTTGTACACGAGCATCCTGCCCAATTTATTAGTACGCGGGTTATTTGAAGCGATTACACGCGCACAAGCCCCGAAAATCTACATTTGTAACGTCATGACACAGCCGGGGGAGACAGACGGTTTTTCTGCATCCAGGCACGTGAATGTCATGTATGAACATGTAGATAGACCATTTCTGGATACGATCATTGTCAATTCAGCTGAGCTGCCTACCCATGTATTGGAAAAATACGCGGAAAAAGGAGCAGCTCCTGTCCGATGTGACTCAAAGCGATTGCGCCAACTCGGTCTGCACGTAGTGGCGAAGCCGTTAGTCACATTTGAGGACGGATACCTACGTCATGATGCACATGCTGTCAGCAAGCAGGTTGTGTCACTCGTCAAACGAAGACGGAAGGTGCTGAAGATAGAGAAGGAGTAGTGAAGTCGATGTCATTCGCCGCGCATACCAAAAAAGAACTTACCATGATGGAGGGTGCCGATTGCTGCAGCAAGGCAGAGCTCTCAGCCTTGATTCGGATGAATGGAAGTCTGCAGTTTGGAGCCGGACGACTGGTGCTGGATGTGACGACAGAGAACGCGGCGATTGCCCGACGCATTTACACGTTAATCAAGAGGTTGTTTCAGATACACGCTGAATTGCTGGTTCGCAAAAAAATGCGTTTGAAAAAGAACAACGTCTACATTGTGCGTATTCCGAATAAGGCTAATGAGATCTTGCAAGACTTGGGCATCATGGATCAAAGCCTGTCGTTTATCCCAGGAATAGCTCCTGAGATCGTGAAAAAGTCCTGTTGCCGCGCTGCTTATTTGCGGGGTGCTTTTTTGGCGGGGGGATCTGTGAATCATCCAGAGGCATCCAGCTATCATCTGGAGATTTTCACTTCCTATCAGGATTTTTGCGAAGCGTTGACCAAGATCGCCAATCGGTATAAACTAAATGCCAAATGCATCGAGCGGAAAAAAGGGTATGTTCTCTATATTAAAGAAGGCGAAAAGATTACAGAGTTTTTGAGCTTGATAGGGGCTCATCAGGCCCTTTTGTATTTCGAGGACGTCCGAATCGTAAAGGACATGCGTAACTCCGTAAACCGTTTACACAATTGTGAAATCGCCAACATAAACAAAACGGTGAATGCAGCCACCAGACAAATGGAAAATATCCAGCTCATCGATCAAGAGATGGGATTGGAGAATTTGCCAAAACGTCTGCGTGAGGTCGCGGAGCTTCGAGTGGCTCATCCTGACATCAATTTGAAAGAATTGGGCGAGATGGTGCCAAGCGGAGTAGTTAGCAAATCCGGCATTAACCACCGCTTGCGAAAAATTAACGAAATCGCTGACAAAATACGAGAAAAACAAAATATTTCGATGTAGATGCATGTTATACTAAAGGATAATAGTCTACAAGTAAGGAGGTCCATTCATGGTTCAACAGCAGGTCGTGGTTCAGTTAAAGACCGGTTTGCAAGCTCGTCCAGCAGCCTTTTTCGTACAGGAAGCTAACCGTTTTGCATCGGAAGTATTCGTAGAAAAAGGCAACAAGAAGGTCAATGCGAAAAGCATCATGGGTATCATGAGCCTCGCAATCAGCTCTGGAACGGAAATTACCATTTTGGCAGAAGGGCCGGATGCCTCCCAGGCAGTCACCAGCCTTACGAAACTGGTAAGCAAAGAAGAATAGAGTCACGAGAGACACTTTTCCCTTAAGGGAGGTGTCTTTTTTTGTTGGTCATCTTGATGAATATGTATCAATTCACTTCGGACAGGGCATTTCTAACCATGTATATTGCATGAAGGAGGAATGAGACATGAGTGACCATGATAAGTGTTACGAAGGCCGCGATTGTTATGATATGGACATTGATCGGATGGTGAACGAGGGACTGGGGGGCGGAGTTGTTTCCGACCAAAACGGCCTAATTGAAGAAACGACTGTAGACACGATGACAGGGGCTACATCAGCCAAGCAAGCCCTTGACGATGACCAGTAGAGGGGGAGCCGCTCATGAATGTAACGAGAGCACAAGCCATCATGAAATCCGACGACCATATCAAGGTAGAGTACGAAGGACAAGCTGTTTGGATCGATGCTGTAGACGAAAAAACCTCGACAGCACGTGTGCATGACGAAAAAAATCCAGCACATAGCCAGACTGTCTATGTCAGTCAGTTAATGGAAGTATCACAATGATCCATCGAAAAAGCCGGGCAAACCAAGGACAAACCTCTTAGGGTTTGCTCGGCATACAAAAAAACACTCGGCCGGTAGTTCAGGCACGAGTGCTTCTTTTTTTCCTACGTGTCTCTTATTTTTTCGAAGACGGTTCGGAAGTGATGACTTTGTCAATCAGTCCGTACTCTACTGCTTCAGCGGCAGAGAGGAAGTTGTCGCGATCGGTATCCTTTTGGATGCGCTCCAAAGGCTGTCCGGTGCGTTCAGCCAGGATGGTGTTCAGATGATCACGCATCTTCAAAATACGTTTTGCGGCAATCTCAATGTCGCTCGCTTGTCCTTGGGCACCACCCAACGGTTGGTGGATCATGACTTCACTGTTTGGCAGAGCAAAGCGCTTGCCTTTTGCCCCAGCAGCCAGCAGGAATGCTCCCATGGAAGCAGCCATTCCGATACAAATGGTGGATACATCAGGCTTGATGAAGTGCATAGTATCGTAAATTGCCATACCAGCAGTAATAGAACCGCCTGGGCTGTTTATGTACAAGTGAATGTCTTTCTCCGGATCTTCCGCCTGAAGGAACAACAACTGTGCCACAACGATATTGGCTACGGTGTCGTTGATTGGGGTTCCCAGAAAGATGATGCGGTCTTTGAGCAGGCGGGAATAAATGTCGTAAGCACGTTCCCCGCGGTTTGTCTGTTCAATGACGGTTGGAATTAAATTCATATGCATCTAGTCTTCCTCCTCTCTTTGTAACAATATCATACACAAAAGGTCAATGAAGGTCAAACACATAAGTGCGCTCCCTCACTACCATGTTTGCCAATTTCCCTCTGTCTAAACCTACTCGAAAAAGAAAACATTCATTCCTTGGAATTCTCATCGGCCTCGGTTAAATCGACGGCGAGCTTCAGCGTGGCTTTCATCTTTTTTCCCTTGATGATCGTATATTCATCGACTTGTTTGGCTTGCAGCTGATTGATGGCTTCCGCCAGCTCCTGTTGATCTTTGTATGGTTCAATGGTCAATAAGCATTCTTCGTCGCTGGCCTCTTGATAAATGAGAAAAAAACGTTCCCCTGCCATGGCAAGCCCCACTTTCGAAAGTTATCCACAATGTTATACACAGGTTGTGCACAAAAACGTTTGTTCGCGGGATATATATTTTTTTCCTAGTCTTGTCATGTTTGGCGAGAGAATTACATAGGAAATATATGGGATAACGATGAGCATTCCAATTCATTCCTAAAATGAATAGAATGCTTCTTATTAAGATCGCCACTTCTATGCCTAGAAGTGGCGATTTGCCTTAATACTACAGGTGTAAGTCTCTATTAGCAGACAGCGGTAGAGGTTTTTTGATTGATTCTTCTTTTAATCATTTCTATTGCAAATTTTCTAAAATATCCTACAATAAGATTGTGATTCATAGTTTGCTCATAAATAAAGAGGGGGATGTTTTGCTATGAAAAAACAGAAATCAATGTCGATACTGGCTGCAACATTTGCTCTGAGCACATTGCTCGCGGGCTGCGGTGGAGGTTCGGGGACTGGTGGACAAAGCGCGACACCACAGCCAAGCAACAATAGCGGAGGAAGCACGGGCGGTGCAAGTGGCGCTACTGAGAAGCTCGTAGTTGCTGTAGTTGGCCCGATGTCTGGTCAGTACTCCGATTACGGAAGCACAGCAAAAGCTGGTGCAGAATATGCGCTGAAAGAAAAGGCAGAGGCATTCAAAGCACTTGGCTTTGACGTTCAATTATCTGCTCAAGACGACCAAGCTGACCCAAAACAAGGGGTAGCAGTCGCGCAAATGTTGATTTCGAATCCTGATGTAGTTGGAGTAGTAGGCCATGCTACAACAGGTGCTTCGATCACAGCGGCAGCGCAATACGAGCAAGAGAAGCTCGTGATGGTATCTCCTTCCGCAACGGGATCAGATTTGACTGAGCAAGGCAAACAGATCGTACACCGCATTTGTGCGCGTGATGATCAACAAGGCTCCAAGGCAGCTATTTTTGCCAAAAATCAGTTGAATGTAAAAACGGCATTCGTTATGCATGACAAGGCTGCTTATGGTCAAGGTCTTGCGGAAGAAGTGAAAAAGCAATTCGAAAAAGACGGTGTACAAGTTCTCGGCTATGAAGGGGTAACAGCAGGCGAGAAGGATTATAGTGCGATCATTACCCAAATCCTTGCGAAAAATCCAGAGATGATCTACTTCGGTGGATACTACTCTGATGCAGGGATCATCGTGAAGCAAGCGCGTGAAAAAGGCTTCAAAGGTGTCTTCATGGGTGGCGACGGTTACGACTCCGCTGACCTGGTGAAAATTGCTGGTGCGGAAAATGCCAATAACGTAGTCTTTACTTCTACGGTTGGCGATATTGGTGCTACCGAAGACGGCAAGAAATGGATCACAGACTTCGAGAGCGCGACTGGAAACAAAGTAGGGATCTTCACTTCGTTTGGTTATGACTCCATGGGTGTTATGCTGAACGGTCTGGAAGAAGCGATCAAAGCAAACGGCGGCAAAAAGCCAACTCGTGAACAAGTGCTGGAAGCTGTTCACAAAACCAAAGATTACAAAGGCAAATTCGTTAACGTAACATTCAATGAAAAAGGCGACAACGACTTTGCTTCCGTATACGTGTACAAGTATGAGGACGGAAAGAAAGTATTCATGGGTGAAGCAAAGTAATCCTTCATTATGAACAAGCCGTTTGGGACATACTACGTTTGGCAAGAATACCAGAATGAAAAGGAAGGGATTCTAATGTCAAACAATCGAAATACGAAGAATGGCGGCAATCAAGGACACAGCAGCAAGACGCAAGGCACCCAAAAGCAAAAGTCCGAAAGAGATCGTAACCTGAATAAGCAGGATCCACAATAACAATGACAAAAGCCCACCCGTTTTAGCCAAAGGAGCTCAACGGGTGGGCTTTTGTTTGTTAAATACCTTGCTTGCTAGGCAAACGCTTTTCGGGATGACCGTAGCCCTGATGCTGTCTGCTTCGCAGGTTTTTCGCTTGGGATTCGCGAATTTTGGCCACGAACTCACTCGTACTCATTTTGGAGAAATCCATAGGCACCTCCACTGATGATGGGATGTACACCTTTCTAGGATGACCCAATTTGGTCCTGTACAATCGGCAGTGTTATCTCTACCACTGTACCTTCATGCTCTCTGCTTTTAATTTCCAAGCTGCCGTTATGGTCTTTCATGATTTTGCTGCTGATCATAAGGCCGAGGCCAGTTCCGTTTTCTTTTGTCGTGAAAAAGGGGGCACCCAGCTTGTGAATCATTTCTTCAGAGATTCCACAGCCAGTATCCGTGAGCGTAATGAGCACCTGATGATTGTCTTTTAGCGTGGTGGCAATAAGGACCTCACCATGTCCGTCGATCGCTTCGATAGCATTTTTAATGATGTTGATAAAGACCTGCTTGAGCTGGTTTTCTTCTCCCGCAATGATCGGATGGTAAGCAAATGCGGTACGAAAATCGATGTTTTTCAAATTTGCTTCCGACCTCAAAAGTGCCAAGACGTTTTCAAGCAAAGGGATGAGCGGAAGAGGCTTGATTTGAGTGCTATGTGGCTTTGCCAAGACTAACAGCTCACTCACAATAAAATTGATCCGGTCCAGTTCAGAGAGCATAATATCGGCGTACTGCTGGTTATCATGCATGCTCGGATAAAGAAATTGAATAAAGCCCTTCAAAGATGTGAGTGGATTGCGAATCTCATGGGCGATGCCAGCAGCCAGCTCCCCAATCACGGACAGCTTCTCAGCCTTTCGTAATAGTTCCTCGTTATGCCGCCGTTCTGTAATATCCCGCGATACGATGATAAAGCCATCACAATCTCCCGTTTTTGTCAGGATGGGGGCACCCTTTGATTCGAGAACGATCCATTTGTTACTCTTCGTTTGGAAACGGAATTCGCATATCTTTGGTTCTTGAGTCGCCAGCAAATGATGAAAGTGGTCGATGACGGCCTGCCGATCCTCAGGATGAATGTCGGCAAAGGTGAGCTGACGGTTATTCTCGTTGGTTTCCATTACCCGTGAATGAGAAGGGGAGAGGTAGAGGATATCTCCGTTTTTATCCGTAATCAGAATAAGATCATCTGTGTATTCCGAGATGATTTTGTTCGTTTTCTCGCTTTTAAACAAGGCTGCCTCTGAGTATTTGCGTTCTGTTACATTTCGCGAGACTAACATGATGTTTTGGATGTCTCCTACCGCACTTAGAATGGGGATACCGCGTGTTTCGAAGGAGACCTCGTTTCCATTCCTATCGATAGAGCGCGTCTCGAAATGAACGGGTTGTTTCGTTGCCATGATCTCTTGAAATTTGTCCCGAAACATAGGAATATCCTCTGGATGTGTGAGCTGCAGATTGTTAGGGGAAGTAACCTCGGCTGGAACAAATCCCAATTGCTCGATTGATGGGGATGCATAGATGCGCCGCATGGATAAATCATAAATCGTCACGATATCCTGAGTATGATCGATGAGGAGACGATATTTGGCTTCAGTTTGACGCAATGTCTCTTCGATTTTTTTGCGGTCGGAAATGTCACGGGTAATGCACGAAGCACCAATAATTTTTCCCGTTTCGTCTTTGATTGGAGCAGCCGACAGAATGACATCCATCTTCGTGCCATCTTTTCGCTGCCGGATGGTTTCGTAATTCGTTAGCAGTACACCCATGCTTCTGACCGCATCAAATAACTGTTTGGTCTCGCTCTTGTACTCGTCTGGAATAAAGCAGAGCGGTGAAGCGTAAATCTCCTCCATCGACCAACCGTAATATTGCTCAAAAGCATGATTCACCAGGACGATATTGTTATCGAGATCACTAATCGAGATAGCATCCGTCGTAAAGTGAAAAAATGCTTTTAATATTTGATCTGGAAATAACACTTGGGTGATTTCCTTTTTTGAGCGTTTCTTTTTCCATAAGAAAGGGGTTTTAAGCTTGTTCATCAGATTTCCCCCGCATAGTCTATCAAGTATTTGAATGAGATAGTGTTGTCGTAACTATTCGAGATATAGGAGCCATTTTCCTATCAAAATTTGGAATAGTTTGTTATTCCATCATGAATTGGTTATGCATGAAGGTTCTGACTCGCATGGAAATCAGCTATAATGAGAGTTAGCAAAAAGTCGGGGGTGTATGCATGACAACTGGTTTTATCGTTGCGTTGGTGCTCATTTTTATCGTCATCATCGGTGCGACGATTTTGGTTACAAACAAAGCTTATTCGCGTAAACCTGAACAAATAGATCCGATTCTGTCCAGTAAGGATACTGCTGGAAATAAGGAACGCGATCAATAATGCCAGCAGGCAAAAGAAAAGGAGTGGTTATCTAAACCACTCCTGCTTTATTAACGGTATCGGAAAGTATGTAGCCTACAGTTTGGAGAAGCGTTCTACGATGTCATCAACAAGCAGTTCAGCAGAAAGGATACCGCCGCCTACGTTCCAGATCACTTCGTCAACTTGGAATGCTTTATTGTTTTTCGCGACATTCAGTTTTTGATAGAGCGGATCTTTCATCCATTCCTCGGTGTATTTATTGGCAGATCCATCACCGGAATAATCGCCGATCCAGTAAAACATGACGTCGCCATCCATTTCAGACATGAGCTCTTTTGGGATGTCTTTTTTGAACTCATCAATGTCTTGGGAGGCTGGTCGAGCAAAGCCGAGCTGGCTCAAAACAACACCAGAGAAAGTGTCTTTCAAGTAAAGACGAGTTTTGCCAGCTACGAAACGAACGACAGAGACTTTCATCTTCGTCTTGTCACCCAATTTTCCTTTTGCTTCCTCAATCTTCTTATCAAAATCAGCCATCAGCTTGTCGCCTTCAGCTTTTTTATTCAGCGCTTCTGAGTAAAGGGCAAAGTTGATTTTCCATCTGCCAACGAGATCCTCGGAGAAGACGGTTGGAGCAATCGCGGAAAGCTGAGCGTATACTTTTTCTTGCCCTTGGCGTCCTTTTGTTCCCAGAATCAGGTCTGGCTTCAGGCTGGCGATCAGCTCAACGTTTGGTTGGTTCTCATCACCCAATTCAACTGCATCCTTCATTTTCTCTTTAATATGTGGATGCCATGGGTCACCAGGTTTGCCGAGGCCACTCATGACAGCCCCAACTGGCGTAATCCCTAATGCAAGAACAGCCTCTGTGCTTTCACTGGTGAGAGCGACGACACGTTGAGGAGTTCCTTTTATTTTTGTTGACCCCATAAAGTGTTTTACTTCTCTCTCTTCAGACGCTGCCGGTGCAGGTGCAGTTGTTGACGCGGCTGGTGTAGTAGAAGATGAGTCGGATGAAGGTGTTGCCTGTCCTCCGCAACCTGTTACGAGCATGACAGCGGAAAGCATAGCCCCGAGCATCAAACGCAGGGAAGTTTTGCGCATGATGGAAAATCCCCCTTTTAACTGATAATGATTATCATTTTTCCTCACTACTTTATATGCATATATGACAATGTGTCAATATATTTTTTGGAATTAAAGGAAAACTATAGATATTTTTGTGGTGGATTTTCCAATAGCGATAATAAAAATCAATATCATTGACTAGCCCTATCCGCAAGCTTAGACTGATTAGTGGGAGAAACTTACATACATAAGTAGCGAATAGACAGAATAGGTAGAATGCAACGGAAAGAAGGGAACAGGCGTGAATGTGATTTTGTCCAGCCGACTGCAAAAGACAACTGTGCTCATAGCAGGATTCGTCGTTCTGGCAGTTGTGATGGTAGCGAGTATCCTTTTCGGAATCAATCGGTATTCACTCACTACGGCAGTAGAGGCATACACCCAATTTTCCGGCTCGGAGGAACATTTGATTATTACGACTTCCCGAATGCCGCGTACACTGACAGCGGTAGCGGTGGGGAGCAGCCTCGCTGTAGCAGGTGTTTTGTTGCAGGCGTTGACCCGCAACCCTTTGGCTTCACCATCTCTTATCGGTGTGAACGCTGGAGCTGCAGCAGCTATTGTGACGACGATTGCTGTTTTTGGCTCGCAGTTCCCAGTATCGCAAATGATGTGGGCAGGCTTTATCGGAGCGGGTGTAACTGCTCTGCTTGTATACGGGTTGGCTTCCGCAGGGCGGGGAGGCATGACTCCGATTAAGCTGACACTTTCGGGTGCAGCGGTTGCCGCTTTTGCTTCGTCTGTGACCTCTCTGTTTATGCTGCTGCAAGAAAAGACGATGACAGAGGCCTTTTACTGGCTAGTTGGTTCTGTGGAGGGAAGACAGCTCGATCATTTTTTTATGATCGTTCCTTATTTGTTCGTAGGCTGGTTAGGCGCTGTGCTACTGACCGGCTCGTTAAACTTGATGGTACTCGGTGATGATGTAGCGACTGGCTTGGGCCAAAAAATTATTTTGGTAAAAGCTACAGCGATATTGATCGTGGTGCTCTTGGCAGGTGGGAGTGTCGCGCTCGCCGGACCGATTGCATTTGTGGGCATCATCATACCGCATCTATGTCGTTTTTTAGTCGGTCTTGATCATCGCTGGTTGATTCCCTATTCGATTGTCTTCGGCGGAGCTTTTCTGGTTTGCGCTGATTTGCTTGCTCGCCTTGTATTGATGCCTATGCGTCTGGAAGTCCCAGTAGGCGTAGCAACCGCCATGATCGGAGTGGCTTTTATCATCCCGCTGGTCAGGAGGAGGGCGTATGCATAGACATGTAGTCATTCGAACGAAAAAGCCAGCGCTCTCGTTTCATGTAAATAAGCGTGCGTTAGGAATTAATTTTATACTATTTTTGCTGTTATCTGTTGTGATTGTATTGAGTATTGGCTTAGGAAGCTTGCATATTCCTGTGTGGGAAGTCATCAAAGCTTTTATAGGGGCGGGCAGTGAACAGAATGAATTGATCGTGCTCGATTGGCGATTGCCCCGCGTTGTCGTTTCAGTTATGGTAGGGGCTTCCCTGGCGGTATCGGGGGCCATCTTGCAGTCCTTGGTGCGAAATCCGTTAGCTTCGCCTGATTTAATCGGGACTACAGCGGGAGCGACGGCAGCAGCGGTAGCATTTATCACCTTCGCAAAAGATGTAAGTGTGCAATGGATGCCATTGGTGGCCTTGATCGGTGGATTGTTAACCGCTACGCTTACGTATCTCACGGCGTGGAAGGAGGGAGTCTCCCCTTTTCGTCTCGCGCTTGTGGGTGTATGTATTTCAGCAGGCATGGGGGCATTAACGATCTTTTTCATGGTGATCACCCAAACCCACAAAGCCTCAAACGCTCTCGGGTGGATGACAGGAACCGTGTACGGTATGTCTTGGGTAAATGTGATGACCTTGCTTCCGTGGACTGTTTTATTTCTCGGCGCTACGATTTTCCAAATCCGTTATTTGAATGCCCAGGAACTCGGTGATGATATTGCCAAAGGCATTGGCGTAGCGATTGATAAGAAGAGATTGCTCCTGATTGCGATTAGTGTGGCGTTGGCTGGCGCTGCGGTCGGAGTGGCAGGAGGAATCAGTTTTATCGGTTTGATGGCTCCACATATTGCTCGTAGGCTAGTAGGTTCTGCGTATGGCTACTTGCTGCCGGCTTCCGCCGTTTTGGGCGGGATGATTGTCGTCTTGGCTGATTTGATTGGGAGAACCGTGTTTTTACCGCATGATTTGCCAGCTGGGATTTTTACCGCAGCGATTGGAGCTCCGTTTTTTGTGTATCTTTTGTATAAAACGAGGAATCATCAGTAGGGAATCGAAGTGTGTTTATTAATAGTTGAGTGAGGACCCTGAAGGAGAGTAGTGCTTCAGGGGTTTTGGTGTTTACTATCTGTCAATTTATTACAAAATATTACAAGATTCGAATTTACAAAACGCTTTAAATATGGTAAAGATTAGTATAGATTACATTTATGATAATCAATGGGATTAATCGTTAAGGGCTTCTTTGTGCATGGGAACCCCTATTAACAGTTCATTCTAGTGAAATCATCAAATTATTACAAAAAATTACAAAACTTATATTTACAATTAAGCTATAAAATGGTAAAAAATAATAGTACCTACTATCACAGCTTTTGGAGGGATTTATTCGTGAAAAAAGTCGTAGCAAGTTTATTAAGCCTGTCACTCGTATTATCTGCATCTGTATCTGCACTGGCTGCAGAACCTGTAAAAATCTCGAAATCATCTCAAAAAGCTGCGTCGGCAAACGATCCTTATGAGCCAAACGACGATCTTCCATTTGCTTCATTTGCTAACTCAAATGTTTCCTATTCAGCAGAGATTGGTCATAACAAAGATGTTGATTGGTTTAAGTTTTACGCGAAACCGGGACAACTTAATTTTGCGATTAGTAGCTTAACATCAGAAAAAGGAAACCTACGGGTAGCGGTGTTTCATGAAAGCAAAATGTCAGGGGCACCTCGTTTTGTAGAAAATGGGAAGTTAAGCTTCACACAAGACCTCACACAAGAGGGCCTTTACTACATCATGATTTATGACTACTCTGCATTTGATTCAAAGCCAATCAAACCAATTCCATATGCATTTAAAGCTATTTATAACCAATAAAATCACTGACTATTCCTACTAATGTACTTAGAGGGATAATCCATGAAAAAAATTATCCTCACCGCCGGGTGAATTCAGTATCATGGTAATTAAACAAGGCGGTAGGATAGTTCATACTTATTGGTCTAAACAAGGGAATATTATATAGTATCAACATTAATCACTAAAAAATTTGAATCTACCCCAATTGCGCCAGCGCCCTACGCATTCAAAGCCATCTTTAACCAGTAAGGTTTAACTGGCTACTTGTAGACTATACAGGTTAGCGAACTCTCCATTCTTTTTCAAAAATAGGTCTTTAACGAAAAATGCAGCCCGTTCTCCTTTAGGAGGTGGGCTGCATTTCATTACCTAGAATGTATGACAATAAGGGTGAAGCTTATTAAATCAAAAGCTCTCGCATCGAGCCTGTCAATTGAAAGGCAAGTCGCCCCATCTCTTTACAGGACTCTTGAAATCGTCTCAACGTCCACTCAATCAAAAGAACATGAAGGGTGGAGGACATTGACCTTTGTGCATAGTAATGGAGGCTCTCCTGTTGATGGAGGCTCTCTGGGTTGGTCCTGTTTGGAAAACGCTCTTGAATAGAAAAGTCAACGCTCCGAAAAATGATCTGTCTCACTTTCCTGTCTCCACTGCAAATGTTCTCTATTAAGGAAGGGGGAGTGTGCTGCTGCCACATGTCAAAAAAAGCGATCAGCATATCTTCATTCAGCTCGTTATCTTCATCTATGATTCTCCAGTAGCTCGCATACTGAGCGCACAAGTATTCATATAAGATTTCGTCTTTATCCTCGTAATTGCGATAAAAGGTTTGTCTGGCAAGCCCTGCTTTTCGTGTGATTTCGGTAATGGAGATGTGGGAGTATTGCGTTTTTTCCATGAGTTGAAAGAGAGCAAGAGTGATCCATTCTTTTGACGGTTGTGTTCGATTTCTTAGGCTAAGATTCAAATGTGACACATCCTTGCATTTGTCTATTTTCGAGTGGTTTTTCCTGAATTCAATTGAAAATAGGAGATATCTATATTAGTGTACAATTGTAACATTTGATCTCCCTTTGCGCAGTGGGAGATCATGGTGTAGAGGAAGCACGAATAGATAGGCCTATTTTTTTACTTCCAAATTGATAATGATATTCATTAGCATAAAAGGGGACGCAACTCATGTTTAAAAAAGGAAAGCTTCCGCTGCTTGTAACGATGATCATGTCGTTGCTTTTGGCAGCTTGCGGTACGGAAACGGCTGCTCCAGCCCAACAGGCACAAACAGAAAAGCCACAGACAGAACAGGTTCGCAAGATTGTACATGCCATGGGTGAAACAGAAATCAAGGGCACACCAGAGCGTATCGTTGTTTTGACCAACCAAGGGACAGAGAGCTTGCTTGCATTGGGAATCAAGCCGGTAGGAGCAGTTAAATCGTGGATCGGGGAACCGTGGTTCGACCATATAAAAGATCAGATGAGTGGGGTTGAAGTCGTAGGGGATGAGACACAGCCTAATATGGAGCTGATTGCGAGCTTAAAGCCCGACCTGATCCTCGGGACAAAAGTGCGACAAGAGAAGATTTACACACAGTTATCAGCGATCGCACCAACCGTATTTACTGAAAACCTTGGTGACAGCATGATTGAAAATTTCGAACTATATGCGCATGCGTTAAATAAGGAAACAGAAGGAACGAAAATCTTGGCTGACTTTGACAAATTGATCGCAGACACAAAAACCAAGCTAGGTGACAAAACGAAGATGGAAATCTCGTTGGCGCGATTCCAGCCTGGGAAAGTACGTGTCTACTATAAACAAAACTTTGCAGGAGTTATTTTCGACAAGCTAGGCTTTGCACGTCCAGCGGAGCAGAACAAGGCGGAGTTTTCCAAAGATATCGCAAAAGAGCAGATCAATGTACTGGATGGGGATGTTTTCTTTTACTTCACCTCTGACCGTAATGGGGATACCGGAGCTTCGAAGACCGCACAAGAATGGCTAAGTGATCCACTCGCGAAGAACATGAAGGTGGTACAGACAGGCCGTGCGTATCAAGTAAACGAAGCTATTTGGAATACGGCTGGGGGAATCCTGGCAGCGAACTTGATGGTGAAGGATATCGAGAAGATCTTCGCGGATATCAACTAATTGAAGAGATAGACAAATTAAAAAGGCTGGAAGCATCCAGCCTTTTGGTTAGCAATTATGGTACGCCTGAAGGGAATCGAACCCCCGCACATGGTTCCGGAGACCATTGCTCTATCCACTGAGCTACAGGCGTATAGTGTTTTTTAATGACACTATTTCATTATATGACAGCGAACAGGCAAAATGCAAACGAAAAAACATGGTTTTAGTGGATTTTTTCATGAATATGAACTCGGTCCATATTTAAATGGGCAGCAGCATGAGAGAAGGGGATCGAACGTGCAATCTTTTTTATGCAGCCGTGTTCAAAAATGGACTGTATTGATTATGGGGATCGTGCTTCTTGCGCTGGCCATGACGGCAAGCGTACTGTATGGATTGCAAAACTTCCCTCTATCAACAGCCATTGAGGCGTATACTCAGTTCGATGGGAGCACGGAACATCTTATTATTAAGGATACGAGAGTACCTCGGGCAATTACGGCTGCATTTGTTGGAGGAAGCCTGGCTGTAGCGGGAGTTCTTCTACAAGCACTCACCCGCAATCCATTAGCTTCCCCTTCTGTTTTGGGTATCAATTCGGGAGCGGCCCTGTTCATTGTGATTGCGCTGTTTTTGGCAGGGAACGTTTTTGCCTTTACACAGTTGATGTGGATTGGATTTTTGGGCGCGGGATTTACGGCTATTCTGGTTTATTTGCTGGGGTCGGCAGGACGAGGTGGGAGCTCGCCGTTAAAAGTGACACTTGCAGGCTCGGCTGTGGCCGCTTTCTCCTCCGCGTTAACTTCCCTGTTGATGCTGATGAGTAACCAGACGTTAGAGGAAGCGCTCTATTGGCTGGTAGGATCTGTGTCTGGACGCGATTTGCAGCATGCCTTGATGATTATTCCTTATTTGTTCTGTGGGTGGATGTTGGCAGGTTTTATGGCTGGCTCGCTCAATTTGATGGCACTGGGTGATGATGTTGCCACAGGTCTGGGACAAAAGATTATTTGGATAAAGTCGGCGATCGTACTGGTTGTCGTGCTTCTTGCAGGTGGGTCTGTAGCCTTGACCGGCCCCATTGGCTTTGTTGGAATCATGATTCCCCATATTGCGAGGTATTTGGTTGGCTTTGATCACCGTTGGATTTTGCCTTACAGCGTCGTGTTAGGTGCTATATTCCTGGTTGTGGCTGACGTGATTTCACGGTTCTTGCTTGTGCAGGAGGAAGTTCCTGTAGGAGTAGCTACTGCTGTTCTAGGAGTGCCTTTCGTCATTGCTATTGTAAGGGGGAGGGCACATGAATAACTTTAAAGTGATTCGCAGTCAGAAGCCGATGTTCTCCTTTCATGTGGAAAAACGGTCGATGGGTATCTTGATTCTTTTGGCTATTCTGCTGGTGACTTCTGTAATCATTAGTATCGGATTGGGCAGTACACGCATTCCAGTGTCGGAAGTTTTGAAAACATTGGTTGGTTTGGGAAACGGCACTGAGCAGCTCATCGTGCTCGAGTTGCGTTTGCCGCGTATTTTGCTCTCGGTACTTGTGGGCGCAGCGTTAGCTGTCTCCGGTGCTATTCTCCAAGCCCTCGTCCGTAACCCGCTGGCTTCCCCTGATTTGATCGGAACCACAAGTGGTGCAACAGCTTCGGCTATGGCATTCATCGCATTTTCCAACGGGGCGTACAGTATTCACTGGCTGCCAGTCGCAGCGTTAGTTGGTGGATTTTTTGCTGCTTTTCTCACCTATATAACTGCTTGGAAACGTGGGGTCTCTCCGTTTCGCTTTGCTTTGATTGGTGTGTCGATTTCAACGGCAATGAGTGCATTGTCTATTTATTTCATCTTATCCGGTCCGATCTATCTCGCTTCTCAAGCGCTTGGCTGGATGTCCGGGACTGTGTACGGGAGTTCGTGGAATCATGTGTTTAGCTTACTTCCGTGGACAGTCGGATTCTTCATTCTGATTATGATGCAGGCAAGGACACTGAATTCACTGGAGCTAGGGGACGAAGTAGCAAAAGGATTGGGCGTTTCTGTTGAACGAAAGCGGCTCATTTTGATTGCCATTAGTGTGGCTTTAGCAGCGGCGGCAGTTGGGATTGCAGGAGGAATAGGCTTTGTTGGCTTGATGGCTCCGCATATGGCACGCAAGCTGATTGGTTCAGGCTACAGTCGTTTGCTCCCTGCCTCCGCTATACTGGGTGGACTTTTCGTTTTAGTGGCTGACTTGGTGGCACGTACGCTGTTTGTCCCACTGGATGTGCCTGTTGGCGTTTTTACGGCAGCAGTAGGGGCGCCATTTTTTATCATGATGCTTTACCGCAGCCGTCAAGGATAGGAAAACCGCCTAAAGTGACTCTAACCACAAGGGTCACTTTTTTGTGCTGCTGTATCATAATTTGGCAGGAAAATTGCATGAGAGAACGAATATAATGAAAATAAAGAGTCATCGAGCAGCATGAGCAAGTGCGAAGGAGGCGAGCTTCATGAACATGGGATTGGGGTTATTTCAAGAACAAACACTGAAATTAGTGATGACGCCGGAATTACGCCAAGCGATTACCATATTGCAGTATTCAGCCATTGATCTCATCTCCTATTTGCAGGATCAGGCCAATGAAAATCCTGTTTTCGACCTTGAAGTGGCAGCAGAAGTCGCTTCTGCAAAAGCAGAGAAACCAGCTCCTGAGATTGACTGGAAAGAAATCGTAGGCAATCGCGCGACAGGTGAGTACGGTTCGTCGAAAAATGAAAGCACTTACAATCCGCTGGATTACGTCCAGCAAGGTGCGGAGACGCTGTACGAACATCTCGAGCGTCAACTTGGCTATGTAAAAGGATTCTCGTCGCTGCAAAAACAGATCGCTCTCTTTTTGATCGGGAATCTGGATGAGAAGGGGTATTTGGAAATTACACTGGAGGAAGCGAGTGCGCGCCTCGGCGCTGAAATGCTGGAGATTGAGGACGTGTTGTCCGTTTTGCAGCATTTTGATCCAGTAGGTGTAGCTTCACGCAGCCTGGAAGAATGTCTTTTGCTGCAACTGGAGCATTTGGCACTCGATGATGAAAAAATCGTGCAGGTCGTTCGCAACCATCTGCAAGATTTGGCGGACAATCGCTATCAGCGGATCGCAGACAAAATCGGATGTACACCGCAAGAGGTACAGGCGATGGCAGATCTGATTCGTACGCTCAATCCGCGGCCTGGGGCGTCCTTTTCCTCAGTAGAGACAAGATATGTCATTCCAGATGTGACAGTAGAGAAGGTCGGGAATGATTATGTAGTATTGGTCAATGATGTCGCTGCACCGCGGCTGAAAATCAACAGCTTTTATGAAAAAATGCTCAGCCAGCAAAAAAGTCAGGATGAAGCCAAGCAGTTCATTCACGATAAGCTGAATGCCGCCATGTGGCTGGCAAAAAGTCTGGAGCAGCGCCGCCTGACGCTCATGCGTGTAACACAGGCCATCCTCGATATGCAACGGGAGTTTTTTGATCGGGGGATTCATTATTTAAAGCCTATGACACAAAAGGAAATTGCAGAGCGGGTCGGCCTGCACGAATCGACGATCAGTCGGGCAACCAGCAACAAGTACGTCCAGACACCTCGTGGAATCTTTGAGCTAAAGTATTTCTTTACGTCAGCACTCTCTACTTCCAGTGGGGAAGCGACTTCTTCTGAGAGTGTTAAGCGCAGAATCAAAGCACTGATCGAGCAAGAAGATCGGAAGGCTCCGTTATCTGATCAAAAGCTGGGTGAGATGCTGCTTACAGAAGGGATTGAAATCTCCCGCCGTACGGTTGCCAAGTACCGGGAAGAAATGCTGATCCCATCGTCGGCCAAACGAAAGAGGTTTTAATGAGAATGAATGAAAAAACGTTTGATATTGTCTTGTACGGACGAAACAAATGTCATCTGTGCGACGAGGTGGAGCTCTACATCCGCAGTCTGGCGGAGGAGTTCCCCCTTCGTATGCGCATGGTTGAAATTGAAAGTGATCCGGTCTTGCATGAAGAAATGATGCTCGTCATTCCAGTAGTCGAGATAGATGGAGAGATCGTATTTCGTTCCATTACACATGTAGTGACGCTCGAGGAACTGCGAAGCGAATTACAGAGACGTGCCGCTCGGTCATGAGTGGCACTTTTTTATAGGGGCTTTGGGGAACTTGCAAGATATGGTTAAATATGATACATTCAAGTTGTAGCAAGTGATCTCTTTTTTTTGCACCAAGCGGGACATAAAATGTATATACAGGGACATAAAAAGTCCCGATCAAACAATTTGTAACCAAGGAAGAAGGTAAAATGCGACGTTTACTGGAACTGCAACAAAAATTGTTGCCTGACTTGATTCAGGTTTTGCGTCAGCGGTACATGTTGCTCCGATCCATCTATCATTTGCAGCCGATTGGCAGAAGAGGTCTAGCTCAAGCCATGGACACCACTGAGCGTATTTTGCGGGCAGAAGTGGAACTGCTAAAAGAAACGGGGCTCCTTCATGTAACGGCTGCGGGAATGAGCCTGAGTGAAGAAGGACAACAAGTCTTGGACGACATGGAGCCTCTCGTCGGAGAGCTATTCGGCCTTACTGACTTGGCAGAGCGCCTGCAAAAAAAGCTGGGCATAGCAGAAGTCATTGTGGTGCAGGGCAATGCAGACCAATCGCCTTGGGTAAAGGAAGAGCTTGGACGGGTAGGGGCAAGGGTCCTCAAACAGGTCGTGCAAGAAGGAGACATTGTAGCGGTAACGGGTGGTTCATCCATCGCCAGCGTAGCAAGTCATTTGACGCCTTCTGCTTCGTTCAAAAACGTTCAGTTTGTCCCTGCTCGCGGTGGACTGGGAGAACGCGTAGAGCTACAAGCGAATACGCTCGCTTCCGCCATGGCAGCGAAAACAGGTGCTTCTTATCGGCTTCTCCACGTACCAGATCGCCTTCATCCAGAAGCCTTGCAGACATTGGTCAAAGAGCCGCAAGTGCAAGATGTATTGTCGCTCTTGGGCAAGACTCGAATCGTTTTGCATGGAATCGGGGATGCCGTCACGATGGCGAGAAGACGGAATTATTCGGAGGAAGAGCTCGCAGAATTAGTGGAGACAGGTGCTGTATCAGAAGCATTTGGCTACTACTTTAATGAAGCGGGAGAAACGGTCCACAGAATGCCGACAATTGGTTTACAGCTAGAGGAAGTGCACAAGGCAGAAACGGTGCTCTCCATTGCGGGGGGCGAAAGCAAGGCAAAAGCGATTCTTTCCTTTGCTAAGCAATCGTGTCAGAATGTACTCATTACGGACGAAGGGGCAGCTTACACGCTGTTGTCCGCACGATTGTAACGGAAGGAAGTCGGTCGCATGTCTATCACATCGGTAACACCCATCTTGGCAATGATCGCTGGCATCATTTTGAGCCTATCGCTCGGTTTTCCGATCGCATGGGGGATTGTTTTTGCGATCTTGGTCACACTGGTTAGTGTAAAAAGATTGGGTTATCCGTGGAAGCAGCAGTTCGTGTTTGGCTGGGAAGGTGTCCAAAAGGCAAAGCCCGTCCTTACGATTCTGTTTTTAGTAGGACTCTTGATTCCGCTACTAATGATGGGAGGAACCATTCCCGCCATCATTTACTACGGATTATCGATTGTGAATGTCGAGTATTTGTTCGTTCTCTCTTTTCTGTTAACCGCAGGCGTCAGTTATTTATTGGGTACATCAATCGGTACGCTGAGTACGATTGGGCTGTCCTTGATGGGCATTGCACACGCAGCAGGGATATCACCTGCGATTGTTGGAGGTGCGCTCATCTCTGGAGCGATGGTGGGGGAACGTTTCTCGCCGATATCCAGCAGTCGATTACTGGTGCTTTCCAATGTCGGAATGACAGAAGAGCAGGAAAGAAGATTACGGCGCCCTGCTTTGCTTACGGTAGCGATTTGCGCGTTACTTTTCCTGATCCTTGATCTGTTTCGACCTCAGGCGAACTCGACGGATACCATTCAAATGTACCAAGAGCTGTTGGTCAGGTATTTCTCGGTACATTGGAGCTTGATGCTGCCGCTCGTCGTATTAATTGCTTCTTTTGCACTGAGAGTAAAAGCGGTGAAGGCATTGTTTTTCGGTATCGGAGCCAGTGCGATTTTAGTCGGGATCAATGGGAATTTGGATGTGAAGACGTTTTTTACATCGATGCTAGTTGGATTTGAGCTTCATTCAGGAACGCCGCTGGATCAACTGGTCCATGGGGGCGGGATGTTCGCCATCTTCAGTGTTCTGGCGTTAATCATTCTCGCCGGCTTTTTAAACGGCATTTTGAACAGAGCCAATTTATTAACCCCCATCGTAGACAAAATGATGGGCCATACAAAAAATAAGACGGTATTGGTAGCGAAAGCAGCGGCATTGTCGTTGTTAGTGGTCATTATCAGCTGTAATCAAACCATTCCGATTCTGGTTCTCGGTTCGACTCTTCTCGGGAGGTTCTCCCAATGGGAGGGAGGGCGCGAGCTGTTGGGCAAGACGATGCTGGACTCCACAGTTGTCATGCCTGTACTGATCCCGTGGAACGGTCTCTCGATGATGATGGCGTTCACGTTAGGTGTTTCGACGCTCCAGACGCTGCCCTTTGTGTTTTTCCCAATCTTATTACCGATTGTTACGATATTGTCGACCCGCTGGTTTTCGCCAGAGGGCAGGTTTCTCGCGATGAAGAATAAAGCTAGCTAATGAGCAGGAGGTATACATTATGGTAAAAGTAGGTATTAACGGATTTGGTCGTATTGGTCGTAACGTATTTCGTGCAGCGCTGAACAATCCGAATGTAGAAATCGTGGCAGTCAATGACCTGACAGATGCACATACACTGGCGCACCTTTTGAAATATGACTCTGTTCATGGTGTTCTGAACGTGAGCGTTGAAGCTTCCGAAAACACGCTCATCGTTGACGGCAAAGAAATCAAGGTATTGGCAGAGCGCGACCCAGCTCAACTGAAGTGGGCAGATTACGGTGTTGAAATCGTAGTGGAATCGACTGGACGCTTCACGAAGCGCGAAGATGCAGCGAAGCACCTGGAAGGTGGCGCGAAAAAAGTCATCATCTCCGCTCCAGCAACAAACGAAGACATTACAGTCGTAATCGGTGTAAACGAAGACAAGTACGATCCAGCACAACACACTGTGATCTCCAACGCATCCTGCACAACGAACTGCTTGGCGCCGTTCGCAAAAGTTCTGAATGACAAATTCGGCATCGTACGCGGATTGATGACAACCGTTCACTCTTACACCAATGACCAACAAATTCTCGATCTGCCGCACAAAGATTTGCGCCGTGCCCGTGCAGCTGCGGAGAACATCATTCCAACCTCTACCGGAGCGGCAAAAGCAGTAGCACTCGTACTGCCTGAGCTGAAAGGCAAGCTGAATGGTTTCGCTATGCGCGTACCAACTCCAAACGTATCCGTAGTGGACTTGGTAGTTGAGCTGAAGACAGACGCAACTGTTGAAGAAATCAACAACGCTCTGAAAGAAGCGGCAGAAGGCCCGCTCAAAGGCATTCTCGGCTACTCCGAAGAGCCGCTCGTATCCTCTGATTACAATGGAAACCCTGCATCCTCCACAATCGATGCTTTGTCTACAATGGTGCTAGAAGGAAACATGGTGAAAGTCGTTTCCTGGTACGATAACGAGTGGGGTTACTCCAATCGTGTCGTAGACTTGTGTCATTATGTTGCACAGCGCGGCTTCTAACACGTAAAATAGAACTGTTGTGGAAAAAGGGAGAGCAATCTCCCTTTTCCCATATCTTTTTTCCGAATAAAAAGCCAATGATTTGGGAGGATCGTTCATGAACAAGAAATCTATCCGCGATGTTGAGCTGGCAGGCAAGCGCGTATTCTGCCGTGTCGACTTTAACGTGCCGATGCAGGACGGGGTAATCACCGACGATACACGCATTCGTGCTGCTGTACCAACCATCCGTTTCATGATGGAGGCAGGAGCCAAAGTAATCCTGGCGAGCCATTTTGGTCGTCCTAAAGGCCAGGTAGTGGAAGAGATGCGTCTTACTCCTGTCGCAGCCCATTTGTCTTCGCTTTTGGGCAAGGACGTGCGTAAGCTGGAGGATTGCCATGGTGCTGACGTAGAGGCGGCAGTAGAACGGATGGAGTCTGGCGACGTCATACTGTTGGAAAACGTGCGCTTCCATGCGGGAGAAGAAAAGAACGATCCAGAACTGGCAAAAAGCTTTGCGGCCTTGGCTGATCTGTTTGTCAATGATGCATTCGGAACAGCTCACCGGGCACATGCTTCTACAGCGGGAATCGCTGAGTACATACCAGCAGTTGCGGGCTTGTTGATGGAAAAGGAAATTCGCTTTATGGGCGGAGCCTTGTCCAATCCGGAGCGTCCGTTTACAGCGATTGTCGGCGGTGCAAAAGTAAAAGATAAAATTGCTGTCATTGAAAATTTGTTGACCAAAGTCGATCACCTGATTATCGGCGGCGGTATGGCGAATACATTCCTCAAAGCACAAGGTTATGGCATTGGTGCCTCTCTGTGTGAAGACGACAAGCTCGACCTCGCACGTACGTTGATGGATCAGGCAAAAGAGCGCGGCGTTCAATTGCTGATGCCAGTTGATGTTGTAGTAGCTGACCGTTTTGCGGCAGATGCAGAAAAGCAGGTCGTGGCAATCGATGCGATTCCAGAGGGCTGGATGGCACTCGATATCGGTCCAAAAACAGTGGAACAGTACCACAGCGTCATTGTAGATTCGAAAACGGTTGTATGGAACGGTCCGATGGGCGTATTTGAAATGGATGCTTTTGCAGGCGGCACGATTGGCGTAGCCAAGGCAATGGCAGCATGCAGCGGTACGACGATCATCGGTGGCGGTGATTCCGTAGCAGCTGTGGAAAAAGCAGGCGTAGCCGAGCAGATGACACACATTTCTACAGGCGGCGGAGCGTCTCTGGAATTCATGGAAGGCAAGGAACTGCCAGGCGTAGCTGTGTTGGCAGATAACAAATAAGAGCGAAGAGGGGGAGTTTGCATGCGAACACCAATTATCGCGGGGAACTGGAAGATGTTCAAAACGATGGCCGAGGCAAGAGCGTTTGCGCAGGAAGCCAAGGCAGGCAACAATACTTCCGGGGTACAAAAAGTCATTTGCGCACCTTTTACAGCGTTGGCTGCACTTAAGGAAGAGCTGGCGGGCACGGATATTGCCATCGGCGCGCAAAACATGCATTTTGAAGAGCAAGGTGCTTATACAGGTGAAATCAGCGCGTCTATGCTGAAAGAAATCGGTGTGGACTACGTGATCCTTGGTCACTCCGAGCGCCGTCAATATTTCAATGAAACAGATGAGACGGTGAACAAAAAGGTTGTAGCCGCATTAGCAGCAGGTCTCGTACCGATTGTGTGCGTAGGCGAGAGTCTGGAGCAGCGGGAAGCGGGCGAGACAGCTGATGTAGTTCGTGCGCAGACAGAAGGTGCCTTTGCTGGAGTGGATGCTGCACAAGTGGCGGATACCGTTATTGCATACGAACCGATCTGGGCGATTGGTACAGGCAAATCTTCCACGGCAGAGGATGCGAATGAAACGATTGCTATCATTCGCAGTGTAATCGGAGAACGCTTCGGACAAGCGACAGCCGAGAAAGTGCGCATTCAATACGGCGGAAGCGTAAAGCCGGAAAACATCGCAAGCTACATGGCACAGCCGGATATCGACGGAGCATTGGTCGGTGGAGCAAGTCTCGTAGCGGACAGCTACTTGCAGCTTGTGGCAGGAGCTACGTCTCGATAGGAGGAGAAAGCAATGGCACAAAGACCAAAACCGGTTGCCCTTTTGATTTTGGATGGTTTTGCTCTGCGGAACGAAACGCATGGAAACGCAGTAGCACAAGCCAACAAGCCGAATTTTGACCGTTACTGGAACCAATACCCTCACGCGACACTGGAGGCAAGTGGGCTGGCTGTTGGGCTGCCAGAAGGACAGATGGGGAACTCAGAGGTAGGCCATCTCAATATCGGGGCAGGGCGTGTCGTTTATCAGGATTTGACGCGCATTACCAAGTCGATTCAAGAAGGCGCTTTTTTTGAAAACGAAACACTGGTCGCTGCTTTTCAGCATGCGAAGCAAAACGGCAAGCAGCTCCATCTGTTCGGGCTTTTGTCCGATGGTGGTGTACACAGTCACATTGACCACCTGTTTGCGATGCTCGAGTTGGCGAAAAAGCAGGACTTTGCAGATGTGTTCATCCATGGTTTCCTCGATGGCCGCGATGTATCGCCTGACAGTGCAGTGGGTTATATCGAACAGCTGCAAGCCAAAATCGCAGAGATCGGCGTTGGCCGCATTGCTACCGTACAAGGTCGCTACTATGCAATGGATCGGGATAAACGCTGGGATCGGGTAGAGAAGGCGTATCGTGCCATGGTGTATGCAGATGCTCCGGCTTATCGTGATCCGGTTCAGGCAGTAAAGGAATCCTACGAAAAGTCCATTATGGATGAGTTCGTCATGCCAACCGTGATTCTTGATGAAGACGGAAAACCAGTGACAACCGTTCAAAGCGGCGATTCGATTATTTTTTATAATTTCCGCCCGGATCGTGCGATTCAAATGTCGCAGGCATTTACGAATGAAGATTTCCGTGGCTTTGACCGCGGAGATGAGCGCCCGCGCGATCTGCATTTTGTGTGCCTGACGCATTTTTCCGAGACGGTTGACGGGTATGTCGCTTACAAGCCTTCCAATCTGGATAACACATTGGGAGAGGTGCTTTCCCAGCACGGCTTGAAGCAGCTGCGCATTGCCGAGACGGAGAAATATCCGCATGTGACGTTCTTCTTCAGTGGCGGTCGTGAGAAAGAGTTTCCTGGTGAGAAACGCATCCTGATTCCTTCGCCAAAAGTGGCGACGTACGATTTGCAGCCGGAAATGAGTGCGCCAGAGCTGACAGACGCTGTTGTCGCTGAGATCGAGGCAGACAATTTTGACGCGATCATCCTGAACTTTGCCAACTGCGACATGGTTGGTCATTCCGGGATGATGGAGCCAACGATCAAAGCAGTCGAGACGGTGGATGCATGCTTGGGCCGAGTCGTGGATGCCATCGTAGCAAAAGGTGGCGTAGCTGTCATCACAGCTGACCACGGCAACGCGGATCTGATGCTGGATGAAGCGGGACGTCCGATTACTTCACACAGTACGTATCCGGTGCCTGTAATCGTTACAAAAGACGGGGCTGCTCTTCGCGAAGACGGTATTTTGGCCGACTTGTCGCCAACGCTTTTGGAGCTTTTGGGGGTAGTACAACCGGTTGAAATGACAGGTAAATCGTTACTTGCAAAATAGGCTTCACTGGGACACACTGTAAGGGTAGCTTGACGTTTAAATCGAAATAGATTGTAAGTGCACTTGAAAAAAGGAGATGGACGAGAAATGGCAATGATTACTGACATTTATGCACGCGAAATTATGGACTCCCGCGGCAATCCAACTGTAGAAGTAGAAGTGTATCTCGAAGATGGCTCGATGGGTCGCGCAGATGTTCCATCTGGAGCGTCTACAGGTGCTTATGAAGCAGTTGAGCTTCGCGACGGTGACAAATCCCGTTACTTGGGTAAAGGCGTTCTGAAAGCCGTAGAAAACGTGAATGACATCATTGCTCCTGAGCTGATCGGCATGGATGCCCTGGATCAAGTCGGCATCGATATGGCGATGATTCAGCTCGACGGCACGCCAAACAAAGGCAAGCTGGGCGCAAACGCGATTCTCGGCGTGTCCATGGCGGTAGCACGTGCGGCTGCAGATTCTCTCGGCGTTCCTCTCTACAACTACCTCGGCGGCTTCAACGCGAGAATGTTGCCAGTTCCTATGATGAACATCCTGAACGGTGGTAAGCACGCAGACAACACTGTTGATATTCAGGAATTCATGGTCATGCCAGTAGGTGCTACTTCCTTCAAGGAAGCGCTGCGCACAGGTGCGGAAATTTTCCACTCCCTGAAAAAAGTATTGGGTGAAAAAGGCCTCAGCACAGCAGTAGGGGATGAGGGCGGTTTCGCTCCAAACCTGAAATCCAACGAAGAAGCGATCACAACTATTTTGGATGCGATCAAGGCAGCAGGCTATGAGCCAGGCAAAGACGTGTTCCTCGCGCTGGACGTAGCAGCTACAGAAATGTTCAAAGACGGCAAATACCACTTCGAAGGCGAAGGCGTTGTGAAAACAACAGAAGAAATGATCGCGTTCTACGAAGATCTGGTAAACAAATACCCAATCATCTCCATCGAAGACGGTCTGTCTGAAGACGACTGGGATGGCTGGAAAGCACTCACTGACAAGTTGGGCAGCAAAGTTCAGCTCGTAGGTGACGACTTGTTCGTAACGAACACTGAGCGTTTGGCTCGCGGAATCGAGACCTCTACAGGTAACTCCATTCTGGTAAAAGTAAACCAAATCGGTACGCTGACAGAAACCTTCGAAGCAATCGAAATGGCGAAGCTGGCTGGCTATACTGCGGTGATTTCCCACCGTTCCGGTGAAACCGAAGACTCTACAATCTCTGATATCGCAGTAGCTACAAATGCAGGTCAAATCAAGACTGGTGCGCCTTCCCGCACGGACCGCGTAGCGAAGTACAACCAATTGCTGCGTATTGAAGACGAACTCGCTGATACAGCTCGTTTTGGCGGTCGTTCTGCATTCTACAACCTGAAGAAATAAGCAAGTATGATGGATAGATAAAAGAGCACGCGGCAGTCCAGGACGCAAAAAAGTCCGGGACTGCCGCTGTTCTTTTTGTCGGATTAAAGAAACATGCCACCGGAAGCCTCGATTCGTTGCGCGTTCACCCAGCCCATTTCGTCCGTGCACAATGAAGCGACAACACCACCAATATCATCAGCTCTCCCAACCCGGCCTAACGCTGTTTGCGAACCAATAAAGTCATGTATATCCTGATTATCCCGTACTGCCCCTCCCTGAAAGTCCGTAGCAATCGCTCCCGGGGCGATCGTATTAACCCGGATGCCCCGTTTTCCCCATTCCTTTGCCATATATCTCGTCAATACTTCGACGGCGCCTTTCATGGCGGCGTATGCTCCATAGCCGTCAAGTGCAAACCGGGTCAATCCAGTCGAAATATTAATGATTCGTCCATCATCAGAAATACGGGGCAATAATTTTTGTGTTAAGAAAAATACGCCTTTGAGGTGCACGTTTACCAAGCTGTCAAACTGTTCCTCAGTAGTAGCCGAAAGTGGAGCGTTCACTCCGAAACCAGCGTTGTTAATCAGAACATCGAAATGCTCTGTACTCCATTTTTCTTTCAGTACATCGGCAAGGCGGGATGCGAACCTTTCGAAAGTGGATACGTCACCCGCATCAAGCTGCAGGGCGGCAGCTTTTTGACCATTCTCCTCAATTTCTTTGATTGCCAATTCCGCTTCTTCCTTGCGAGAATGATACGTCAGGATGACATCAAATCCTTTTCGAGATAGCGCGATAGCTGAATTTCGCCCTAGCCCGCGACTACCACCCGTTACCAGCGCGATCTTTTGTGTTTTTTTCATACCAATTTATCCCCTTTACGTTATGGTTGGACCACTTGAATGGTTGTAAACATGTGATCTATAGTGAGCATAAAGGTTAAAGTTTACTTTAAGTCAAGGGGGAGTGAAAAGCATGTTTTACACGATTAAGCAGGTGGCTGACAGATTCGGCCTACCCGCTCATACATTGCGTTACTATGACAAAGAAGGCCTGCTACCCTTTGTCTCAAGAGACAAAAACGGCAACCGTCTCTTTAGTGAATTGGATCTCAACTGGATAGCCTTAATCTGCTGCCTTAAAAATACCGGTATGCCCATTAAAGAAATCAAGGAATACAGTGATTGGTGTAAGCAAGGTAGCCAAAAGTTGGAGGAGAGAAAAGCACTCCTAATCGCTCATCGTGAACAAGTGGAAAAGCAAATCGAGGAATTCCAGAAAAACCTTGCGCTCATCGATACGAAGATAGCAACCTACGAAGATCCCGAATTGGTTAAAAAAATGGACGAGCAAGCGACATTGGCTTTGCAGCAACTTTCCCGTTAGCTTCCTGAAGAACGTTTTTGCCTACGAAAAAAGACTGCCCATACGACTCGATGGACAGTCTTTTTGTTGTTTGGAGCTTATGACATGGCGAATGCTTTTTGTTCGGTCGGCACAGTGCCCAGACGGCTTTTACTGTACGGGATGCACATAGGAGTTCCGTACAGCGGGTCTTGCGTAATTTGGCAATCCATATCGAAAACCGTACGGACAAGGTCGGTCGTCAGCACTTCGTTCGGAGCGCCTTCTGCCACGACAGTCTGATTGTGAACGGCAACGATATGATGGGCATAGCGGCAAGCCAGATTCAGATCGTGGAGAACCATGACGATGGTGCGCTGTTCCGTTTGATTCAGTTCGAACAACAGGTCCAAAATCTCAATCTGATGCGACATATCCAAATAAGTCGTAGGCTCATCCAGCAAAATGGTTTCGGTTCCTTGAGCGAGTGTCATGGCAATCCAGGCGCGCTGGCGTTGGCCGCCAGAGAGGCTGTCGACGGCGCGGTTAGCCATTTCTGTGAGTTGAGTAGCTGCCAATGCTTTGTTGACCATCTGCTCGTCTTCTTCAGACCATTGCTGTAGCCAGTTTTGATAAGGATAGCGTCCTTGTTTGACCAATTGCAGAATCGTCAACCCTTCTGGTGCGGATGGGCCTTGAGGAAGGATGGCAAGACGTTTGGCTACCTCTTTGGTAGAGCGTTTTGCGATCGATTCTCCTTCAAGCAGGATGGCGCCTTCCTTTGGTTTGAGTAAACGTGCCAGAGAGCGCAGCAACGTCGATTTGCCACTGCCATTACTGCCAATGAAAACTGTGATTTTTCCACGCGGGATGTTTAAATCTAACGCTTCAATGATATTGCGTTCTCCGTACGATAACGTAAGCCGTTGGGTTTCCAAAGCTTGCATATGGTCTGGACTCCTTTCAAACGCATAGGAAGTTAAAAAATATTTTCAGGGCCGCATGTGGCTGCGGTAGGGAGAAGAATATTTCCGGTCTAGGCTCAGTGCTCCGTCCCGCTGAGGGTTGGGACTGTCCACTCCGAAGGGATTCGCGGGG
>NZ_PXZL01000037.1 GCF_003013405.1 Brevibacillus formosus
CTCCGCGTACGTCAGTCTCTCTTCTCCGACAATTAGAGCCTCTGCATCCGGTGTTGCGTCTACTTGTGCTTCAAACAGTTGGTGCATTACCGCGTCACGAGCATATTCCGTTTCCGTTGCGTTCCATTCCACTAACAGCTTGTAGCGTTCCTCGTCCGTAATAAATGACAGTGTAGTCAACGGCTGTTCCGCTTGAGCCGTTAGGGCATGTAAAACCTGAGACATCTGTTCCAATACTTTCACAATCACTTCGGTATCAAAACGTCCTTGCTCATAGATCAATTTGAGAGCAAGTTCATCTCCGGGAGCCGCCACCAATGTCAATGGGTAATTGGTTTGCTCTACTGCTTGGACTTCACTCAGCGACACTCCGGAATCTGACTCCTCACTTGTGCTATTCAAGTAGTTCTCAAAAACGAGAATACTATCGAACAACGATTGGCCATGTGGAACCTCGCTCCAGCCTTGGACGTCTACAAGTGGTGTGTATTCATACTGACGGATGTCTAATTGTGTCTTTTGCAGGTGGTGTAACCATTCCTGAATCGTTTGGCTTGGGTCAAACATGACGCGGACAGGCAGCGTATTAATAAAGAGTCCTACCATGTTTTCCACTCCTGGCAGCTCCGCTGGACGACCAGAAACTGTCGTTCCAAAGACAACATCGTCTGCTCCGCTGTAACCGCTCAGGATGAGTGCCCATGCTCCTTGCACCAACGTATTTAGCGTCAACTGCTGCTTGCGGGCAAAAGCTTGCAGATGGGCCGTTACTTCCTTGGATAAGGAAACGGTTCGATCTCTGTAGGCTTTAGGCTGTACGGCATGACTGCCTGCTTTTCCCATAGCAAGTGGCGTTGATTCGTAGAAGCCTTTTAACTGCTCGCGCCAATAGCGCTCCGCAACTTGTTTATCTTGCTTATGGAGCCATGCGATATAGCGACTGAATGGTTGGACTGCTTCTAATTTTTCTTCTTCTTCGCCTGTATAAATCGCATGATAACTTGCCTGCCAATCTTGCAAGACAAGCGGCATACTCCAGCCATCTAGCAAGATATGATGGAAGCTCCATAAGAAGCGATACGTATTATCGTTCGTGCAAAACAGTGTCCAACGCATTAATGGCGGCTGATCAAACTGGAAGCTTCGTGCCCGGTCTTTTTCCATGAACGCTTGGATTTCAGCTTCCTGCTTATCGACATCCACATGGCGTAGGTCGATTTTTTCCACGCTTACTTTTACTTGTTTTCGGACGATTTGATGCGGTTGTTCCAAGCCTTCCCAGATAAAGGAGGTACGAAGAATCGAATGACGGTCGACTGTTTTCTGCCATGCTTGCTCGAATGCTTCCAAGCTAATATCTCGCACTGTCATGAGGAACTGTACAACATAATCTCCGCCCTCTTGTTCATACAGGGAGTGGAACAGCATCCCCTCTTGCAGTGGGGTCAGTGAATATACACTTTCGATCAGACGATCCGAAGCGATGTACTTGTCGATAGACTGCTGATCTAGATTAGCCAGCGGGAAGTCTGAAGGTGTGTAGCCTATTTCTTCTGCCGATTGCGTGTAAGACATAATCTCCCGCAGTGCTTCCATGTAATCATCAGCAACCGCCGCAATCGTCTGTTCGTCATGGATGTTTTCGTTGTACAACCAGGTGACGTGTAGCTGATCTCCTGAAACCGCACTAATGATATCGAGCAAGTTCTCTCGTATCGAATCAGGGGCAAGATTGGCTCCACTGCATTCAGACGCTATGCCAAAGGTAGAGGAAAGCGCCACCGTCTGATCAAATTGCCCGAGGTAGTTGAAGCTGATCTGCGGTTTCGGTTGGGCGCTCAGTTGGTGTTGTAGTTCAAGATCATCACTTAGATAGCGCAAAATTCCATAGCCAACCCCCTTATTTGGAATCTGGCGAAGCTGTTCCTTGACTGCCTTCAGCGTATGCCCCCAATGTTTTTCTTGCTCGATAGAAATCTGTATCGGGTACATACTTGTGAACCAGCCAACCGTATGGGATAAATCTGCTCCCTCGATAATCTCCTCGCGTCCATGTCCTTCCAGGGTGACGACCATCTTCTCTTTTCCTGTCCATCGATTCAACGCTTTTGCCAAGGAAGCAAGCAATACGTCATTGATTTGCAGACGGTAGGAAGGGAGCGTTTCGTGAAGCAAGTTGCGCGTCTCTTCGGCGGTCAGGGTAAGTGTAATCTGTTTCGTGGATGCCTCGGTATTTTGAGCTGGCTCATACGTACGATCGACAGGAAGTAGATCCACTTCATACGCTTGATTTGCCCAAAAGGCTTTTTCCTTTTCAAGTGAATCAGACTTGGCGTAAGCATGTAATTGCTCAGCCCATGCTTTAAACGAGGTCGTTTTTGACGGGAGATGTACCTCCTGATCATTTAGAGCTTGCTCATAGGCCAACTGCAAGTCTTCCAGCAAAATGCGCCAGGATACCCCGTCCACTACCAAGTGATGAATAACGAGCAGGAGTCGTCCCGCGCGTTCGTTTCCAAGGTGGAAGTACACAGCTCGCAACATCGGGCCTTCTGTGATGTTCAGACTCGCCTGCTTCTCGTCTGCAATTTCTTCCAATCGCGCGAATTGTTCCTCTGGTGAGATGCCAGACAAATCTACCAAATGGAAATGTACAGGTTCGCCCAAGCCCTCGATGTGTTGTGACCATATACCGTCGTTGTTGGTATAACGCATGCGCAAAGCATCGTGATGTGTAAGCAACTCGGTAATGGCACGCTCCAATGCGCTCGTATCAACCGGTTCCTCGACTGTCAACAAGAAGGATTGATTCCAGTGATGGATAGACGGTTGATTTGCGGCAAAGAACCACTTCTGGATTGGCGTAAGCAACACATTTCCGGTCACGAGCCCTTGCTCCGCCAGTTGAATAGCACTTTCCCCGTTTCCAGTTGTTGAAACGAGAGCTGCCAGTTCAGCGATTGTTTGGTTTTCAAAGATCTGTTTAGGTGTAAGACGAATCCCTGCTTGGTTAGCACGAGAGACGATCTGGATACTCAGGATCGAGTCTCCCCCGAGTTCGAAGAAGTTGGAGTTGATACCGATTTCTTCGATTCTGAGAACGTCTTGCCAAATCTCAGACAATTTGCGCTCGATCAAGGTATGTGGTGCAACGTAGTGCTCATCACTTTTGCTTGCATAGTCAGGTTTTGGCAGGGCCCGACGGTCTACTTTCCCGTTTGGCGTTAGCGGCAATTCATCCAGCATGACGAAAGCAGATGGCACCATATAATCCGGAACGTGTGCTTTGAAGTGTTGGCGAAGCTCGGCAGTGTCAACCTCATGCTCGGCTTGCTTGACCGCATAAGCGACGAGCTGTTTCTTGCCCGGTTCATCTTCGCGGACAATGACAACGGATGCGGCAAGAGCAGGATGCTTGGCTAAAACTGCCTCTACTTCACTCAGCTCGATGCGGAATCCGCGGATTTTTACCTGATTGTCGATTCGGCCGATGAATTCGATGAGACCATCTGGCAGATAACGAACCAGGTCACCCGTCCGATAAAGTCGTGCCTGCGGATCGGTTGAGAACGGGTTTGGTACAAAGCGTTCTTCCGTCAAATCAGGACGATGCAAATATCCTTGCGCCAGACCATCTCCGCCGATGTACAGTTCACCTGTTACGCCAATCGGGACGGGCTGCATGTTGCTATCTAGTACGTACACAGTCGTATTCTTGATAGGACGGCCAATCGGGAAAGAACTGATCGTCTCTGGCAACTCCGTGACCGGATAGCAGCAGGTGAATGTCGTGTTCTCCGTTGGACCGTACCCGTTGATAACCGTGAGTCCTTCGATTTCTAACGCTTTTCTTACGTGAGGAACCGAGACGACATCTCCGCCAACGAGCAGTTGTCGAACTCCCGTCAGGTGCTCTTTGTGATGATCCACCATTAGCGTGAACAGTCCCGCCGTCAGCCAAAGCGTCGTAACCTTGTGCGTCTGAATGGCTTGTCCCAGTTCTTCCAGTGAAGGCAGATCAGGCGGCATCAGCACCAGCTTCGCCCCATTCAGCAAGCTGCCCCAAATCTCAAAGGTCGCTGCGTCGAATGATACGGTCGATGCTTGCAGGAAAACATCCTGCTCTGTAATCGTCACGTAGTCCGTTTCTTTGACGAGACGGACAATGCCTCGATGGATGACAAGCGTTCC
>NZ_PXZL01000038.1 GCF_003013405.1 Brevibacillus formosus
AGCTCGTAGAGGAAACAGGAGAAATAAGCGAAGATCTTTGGTACACCGACCGAGGCGCAATGAAAAAAAGAGAAACAAGCTTTTAGCGTCCACCTCTGAGACACATCCTGAATGGACGACTTTGGACGCGGGTTTCGCTTTTTTTCATGGAGCCGGGCAGCTTACGCTACCCTGATGGTGGGACAAGAAGCTGAGCGTTTTCTCCTGTTTCCTCCCCACCACTACAGCATGACAAATGGGTTTTCCCTATAAACGAAAACCGCCTCCATAAAGGAGACGGCATATATCGAGCTCGTTAGTTTTGAGGTGCTACCGATCATCACGTGCGACGCATCTACCTCCAGTATGAAGTTAGAAGCTTAAAGCAGTGTACGGTTTCCCTTACTCACTAGGTGATCGTGTAAATCATCCATGGCACATCGCCTCCGTAAAGGACTACAGCATGATTGAAAACACACCACCGAGCTCGATGAGTATAGTATGAGCAAAGCTCATCTTCTTATTCACTCATCTTTAGCATCTGTTTTCGAATCGCATTTAAAAACGATTGGTTGCTGTAGGCCGTGCCACCAGCCAAACCGGGTTCAACTGCATTCATATACATTTGACCTGCTTTGACTGCGCTTAGGTTTGTCCATGCAGGCTGCTCTTGCAACTGCTTGAAAGCGGGCTGGTCTTCCTTGGTGACCATCACAAACAAGTAGTTGGGATCTTCTTTTGCCAAAGCATCCATAGAGAGCGCGGTACGCTCCTGAATATTGGCGACGACATCTGGGACAGGCAGGGCTAAGTCCGTATATAACAGGTAATTGTACCGTTCATCCTTTGGATACGCGTAGAAGGAGCCTTCCTGGAACCACAGCGTCAGCACTTTCTTTTCTGGAAGTGCGGCGAGTTTGTCGCGGAGCTCCTGTGTGTTTTGCTTCACTTTACCTATAAAGGTATCCAAATTGTCGTCTCTTCCACGAACATCAGCAAGCAGACGCAAGTTTTCTTGCCAATCAGCTCCGTTGGTAGATACGGGAATGACGGATGCAGCGGTTTGCAATTTGGCCAAGTCTTCCTTGGAGGTCTTGTCGGTTGTCATGATGACGTCAGGTTCGAGGGCAACCAGCTCACCTATGCTATCTGCAATATGATAAGGGAGATGCTTGGCATTTCTGATGATGGCTTGATATTCCGCGGGAAACTTTCCGTTTTTATCCACCGTAGCTGCGACGGGCGGGATTCCCAGCAAGAAAGAATCTTCATACGAAGCAGGGAAGCCAACGAAAACAATTTCTTTGGTTCTAGCTGGAATTGTATAAGTGTTGCCTAGGTAATTGATCGATCTGGTCGGTTTCGATGCCGCTGAATCGCCCGTTTGTCCACCATTGCCGCAGGCTGACAGGACGAGGAGCAAAGCGGCAATCGGGATAGCTAGTAGCCGTTTATACATACAGGTCACTCCGTTCTTACTTCTTGTGTTATCAGGAAAGTAGCAGGACTCATGTAAATTATAGGCTACCCGATCCATCCGTCGCTGTTGCATTCCTGAACATTTTCAAACATTCTGCTGTAACCTTTTTCCTGCGCAAGACACTAATGGGTATCCAAGAAAATTTTCGCATAGAAAAGTAGTCAATCAGCCGACAGCAAGAGAATGGAGGAGCTTCTTTGTATGAAGAAATGAAACATCAGGTCATGACCATCTATGAGCGGCATTATCATGATGTGTATCAATTTTTGCTGTACTTTGCCGGTAGTCAGAATGATGCAGAAGATTTGACGCAGGAGGTTTTTTTGCGTATGATTCGCTCGCTTGAACGATTTGAAGAGCGATCCGAAATGAAGACATGGCTGTTTGCGATCGCGAAGCATACAGCGATGAATTACTATCGAAAACGCAAGTGGCAAAAGCTGTTGTCAGGAAACTGGCTGTCTGTCGTGATGCCAGCCTCGCAAGGGAATCCGGCACAGGAAGCGGAAAGCCGGGAGGACGAGCAGGAATTGATCGCTGCGATCAAGGAACTGCCACCGCATTACCGCATGGTTGTCATACTGCGTGGCATTAAAGAGTACAGCGTCAAAGAGACTGCCGAAATACTGAGGTGTTCAGAATCAAACGTAAAAACGACGATGCACCGGGCACTGAAGCTGTTGCATGGCAAACTGTCGCATACGAAGAAGGGGGAGTTGTACAGTGGATTGGCAAAATGAACGAGATATGCTGGAACGGTTAGCGTCTCTGCAAAAAAGTACACCCCCACGTAAGGAGTTTGTAGAGAGTTTACGTACTGTGCTGGAACAAGAAACGAGTCGGGTTGGCAAGAAGGGACGGCTGTTCATGAATCCGTTGACAGCGGGGATGACAGCAGTCGTGATCGCTTTTGGCTTTGGGCTGTACATCATGGCTGGGATGGGGCAAAACGAACTCATGGACCCTCAGGTGACAGCAACAAGTAGTCAGCAGCTTCCCGCCCATCCTGTATACGAGCAGGCGAAGAAGCTGCTGCAAGAATTGGCAGGGCGAGATGCAAGCCAATATGCGGTAAACGGCATGCTGTCCAATACAGAAACAGGTCATGTCGTGATGAACAAGACGGTGAACAACATACCGATTCTCGAAGACCAATATACATTTACAATTGACCAGGCGGGCAGGAATCATAAAAAAGAAGTACGGACAAATGATACGACAGGCATGGTCTTTCCTGATCCCAAAAAGGCAATGCCAGTAAAAAAGGCAGAACAAATTTTTGGACAGAGCGCCCGGCTGCTCTATTCAGAGTGGGAAGGGCGATTGCAATATGAGTTTCCTTTTTCAGGTGACATTGATGCCATCACAGGAGAAATTTACCCCACAGAACGCTATCATCCCGATTACAGTCTAGTAGATATGCCGCCAATTCCTGTGAAACCGGGAGGCATAAAGCTGGTAGCTCCCGACATCGAAGAAGCAGATAGACTTTTTCGGGAGTGGGGATTCGAGCCTCCGTTTTCCTTCGTTATTCAAGAAGACTCAGACGTAGTACATACGTACAAAATGGAAACGCGAACCAAACAGAAAATAGAACTGACCGTAGTAACAGATACAGGAAAAATTCTGAACTATCGGTATGAAAATATCCATGAGAAAAAGGAAAAGCTCCCTCATCCGAAGCTGGAAAATGTACAAGAAGCAGCAAAGCAATTTCAGAAATACCTTCCGTTAGACACCAAAGAACTGCTACTTGGTTCTGCGACTAGAAAAGGCAACATCGAGACCTATCAATTCTTCAAGTCCCATCAGGGAATACCGATTATGGGAGGGTATACGGTTCATTTTGATGTGGACAGGAAACAGGTGATCGGAGTCAATCCTACGTATACCATAGAGTCTAAGCAGCTTCCTGACAAAAGCAAGGCAATGTCACGGGAAGACGCGACTAACGTATACGTCACCCATCGCCCGCTCCGATTGGTCTACAAGCTGATGGAGAATCCAACTACAGGAAAATTAGAACCGCGTCTCGTCTATCATATTTATTATCACGACACACCGCTCTATATGGTAGATGCACTGACAGGGGAGTGGGTGCGTAGTTAATAACATCGAAACAACAGAAAAACCAGGGAGAGGATTCCCTGGTTTTTCGCTATCTCTCTTATTTGAAGAGCGGAACATAAATATCAATTTCATTGCCTTCCTGCTCTGGCTTGTAGCGCTCGTCCCAATACTCAAAATCAAATCCGGCATAGTCATATCCCGATTCAGAGAGCCAGGACCCGTAAAGAAAACCATACGTCTCGGCCAAGTTTGTCTCAGGTCCCTTGTGTGTTACTTTTGCAAATGTCCCTCCAGCAGCTATTTCAGCTCTCTGGCATATATCTTCGTCCCATCATGCGTAAACGTACCGATATATTTCTTGCCGCCTACCGTATATTCCATAGAAACGGTTTCCCTTCTAGGAGGCGTGAGCAGCTTGTGCGGAAACGGGAATGGTTGCTTGTTCGCCACGTCTGCAATGATTTGTGTGTCTGTATGAAAAAGCTTGCCAGTCTGTTTCAATTGCTTGAGCTGCTCTGGTTTATCCAGCTTGTAAGGGAGAGTAGTGGTTGGTTTGTCCATCGCATTGATTTTCTGGAAGAAATACCCGTCCTTTGTTTTCGACACCGCAATAAACTGCCCGTCACTCGTCTCTTTCAGAAAGGCATACTTTTTCGAAGCGAATGTCCCTTTTTTATTCATCAATAAGTAAAATTCTTCGTTGTCCTTTTTGCCTGACACGATAAAAACACCGGAATGGAAGTTGGATTCCACCTTGTAATTTCGTGAAGGCTTCAGTACGACTTTTCCTTCGTGCGTAATAAAGTGGGTCATGCCATTTATTTTCACGCGATGCAATCCTTCGCTGTATCCCATGTACTCATCAAAGAACGGCTTCGCGTGTATTTTGCCATTCATATCTTTTAAACCAAATTTGTAGGATAAAACCATGCCATCCTTTACGTTACGTTTGACAAAAGGGTAGTGATGAATATCGAAAGTTTTTTCTCCCGTATGCTCACTCGAGATTGGAAATAGTTCCTCATCTGTGATCTGCTTGGATATTTTCGTACGAGCATTGTACAGATAAGAGGTATAGCTTGTGGGAGAATACAAAAACCACTCTCCGTCTATTTGCGTGAGGTAATCGTTATAGGTGGTTATTTCCTGTGTGTTGCCTTGTTGATCGAAAATAATAAACGAGCTGTTACCAAAGTGGGTAATAATATGAAAAAAGCCATATCCGTTTTGCAATGGACTGATGTAGCCTGGATATAATAACGCTTCCTGCTGATCGATTACTTTCCCGGTAGGAGAAACAAGGGCAAAATGAGGGAACCATTTCTGCTTGAACTCTTTGTAATAGGGATCATTCGGACTCGATCCTGCAAATGGTACGAAAAATGGTTCCGTTAGTCCAAGTGGTACCTGAATCTCTTTATCTGTCGGAACGTACTTGAGTACGGTCGTTTCCGGTCTGTCTGAACGGATGGCATTTTCGGAATGTGCGACAGAAGGAACGATTGATAGAGTAAGGCTTAGAGCGAACATAATGTTGACGTAGTTGGTCTTTTTCATAGGTAGAATCACGTTCTCTTTCCATTTTTGTATGTAGAAGGTAGACGTTTCTCGAAAGTTGGATGTTACACATGTGTTGATCTTACAAGATTTGGATGATAGAATTGCATACATAGATTTATGATGTATTGTTTATCTAGGTATTCGCGGTTAAATCGGGAGGCACTATGAAAATCAATAAGGAGCTTTTAAAAGGTAGTACCGTGATCCTGATCTTAACGATGCTGGATCGAAAGGAAATGTACGGGTATGAGATCGCGAAAGCCATCGAGAAGGAGTCAAATGGTCTGTTTACGCTAAAAGAAGGGACACTGTATCCGATCCTGCATGCGCTGGAAGCGGAGCGTTATGTGGAAGCGTATTGGGATGAGAAGGATGGGAGGAAGCGTAAATACTATCGGATTACGCCAGAAGGCCGCGGACAATTGAAGGAGAAAAAGCTCGAGTGGCATACGTTCCGCGATGGGATTGATCGGGTGTTAGGAGAGGGAAGAGCATGAAGCAGGCGAATACACATCCATTGATTGCAGACTATCTCGATCAAGTATGTAGACATGTGCGGGCAACGGAAATGCATCGCAGAATTCGGGATGAGCTGGAAAGTCACCTTCTAGATTTGATGGATGAGCAGATGGACGAGGGGTTGGGAGAGGAAGAAGCGGTAAGGCAAGCCATTTTGCAAATGGGGGATTCTGCTGCGGTTGGGAAGCAGCTGCATCAGATTTATAAGCCCAAAGTGGAGTGGAGGCTTCTGGTATATGTGATGGCTTTCCTGGCTGTTGGGCTGTTTACGATGTATGGAATGCAGGTCAGTTTTATCGAGTTTAAACTGGACAGATACTGGTTCTATGCCTTATTGGGTATCGGGGTGATGCTCGCTGTTACCTTCACGGATTATCGGAAGCTTTTGCCGTACTCGTTGCATTTGTACGTGCTGACTGTGGGCGTGTTTTTTCTCATTCTTGCGTACGGCCATACAATGAATGGAAAAACATATATGTACATTAGCAGTTCGATTAAGATCGATTTTGTGGCAATGTCCATGTATTTGTTTCTCATAAGCATTGCGGGTATGCTGCTTGCTAGGACGTGGCGATTTCGAAGCATAGCTTCCAAGCTGACCGTATTTGTTTTGTTGCCAGCTTGCCTCTTTGTTATGGCTGGATCGTTTATGGACCTCATGCTCTACCTATTTGGATTCATGATACTCATGATGTATACGAAAACCGCCCGGAAAGAAAAACTCTATTTAGTGATTGTGTCTGCTTTTGTTTGGACAGGTGCCTGTTTATTGGATAGATACACGCTAGGAAGGGTGCTGGACTGGGTGCAGCCGACCAAAGAGCCGCTCGGAAGGGGATATGTATATCTAACGTCGATGGAAGCAATTCGCTCGGCAGGTTTTTGGGGAAAGGGTTTCAATGCTCCATTACCGAGCATGCCTTATTTAGACTCCGATTTCAAATTTACGTACTTAATCCATAGTTATGGCTGGATTGCGGGAATCTTGATCTTGTTAGCCGTTGCTCTGTTTATAATGAGACTGGCTCGAGTCGTCAAGGAAGTGGACGAGCCGTATGGGAAGCATCTCGTTGTCAGTATCGTTCCTTTATTCTCCCTGTTCTTCATTTGGCCACTGCTGATGTCAACCGGCATGCTGCCAATCGTGAGACTAGAGATTCCTTTTCTCAGCTATGGCAACATAGGGACTTCTTTGGCTCATTTCACCGTCCTCGGTCTCGCCCTAAGCGTTCATCGGCACAGAAGCTCAATCGGAAAGCCACATACCTTCCTGGCAAAATAGCAATCCATAAGAAGCCTCGGGAGATCGGTAATGATAGGATATAGACATCAAGGAAAAACAAACCCGAGGAGGAAGTACACATGGCATTGCAATCCAAACAAATTTTCGTCAATTTACCGGTGAAGGACCTCAACAAATCGATCGACTTCTTTACAGCAATTGGCTATGAATTCAACCCGCAATTTACGGATCAAAATGCAGCATGCCTGGTGATCGGTGAAAACATTTTTGCCATGCTGCTCGTAGAAGAGTTTTTCCAAACGTTTACGAAAAAAGAGCTGACGGATGCAACGAGAAGCACCGAGGTGATTGTCGCGTTGTCTGCGGACAGTAAAGAGCAGGTCGATGAGATTGTAAACAAAGCATTAGCTGCGGGCGCAACTCCATCGAATGACCCGGTTGACCACGGCTTTATGTACAGCTGGAGCTTTCAAGATTTGGATGGCCATCTGTGGGAGTTCTTGTATATGGATCAAGGCGCTGTTCCACAGGAATAAAAGACCGAGTAAACGAAATGAGGGCAAAAAGCATGGGATCGTAAAAGTGATTCCAGCTTTTTGCCCTTTTTGTCCATTCAATACTGGCACATTCCAAGCGGATTCCCATCTGGGTCAAAAAACGTCAGCACCTTCGTAGACCCAAATCCATCAATCGGGGTTACCCTCACTCCACGCACTGTTAACAGCTGATGTGCTGCCTCAATGTCCGCGGGAAGAAAATTATAGTATTTGCCGACACCAAATTGATTTTCCGGAAATGTCATAGGCTGATGGTTCTCTACGCGGACGAGACAAATAACGGTGCTTGATTCATCGGAAATCCGCATCGTGACCGCCTCCTCTTCCACAAACAAAGGTATGCACCCAAGCTTTTCTTCATACCATTTTGCAGAGGCACCGGGGTCCTTCACAGGTATAAAAACCCCCTTCCATGCCTTTTAACAGTGATTGAGCCATCGTTTCCTCTCCCATTCGACTAAAAATCTATTGCCTATCATTTCGACGACAATGGTAGGAAAAACCTGTTAGTCCTACACTTTCATTTTGACAATCACTCGTGACATTTCGCTAGCTAAGCGTTATCTTGTACGTAGGAACACAGATGGGGTGAACGGATGCGCTTCTACAATAAATACATAAAAAAATACGGCGTAGTCGCCGGGATTTCCATGTTTTTCTTGGCTGTGGAGGCGGTATGTGATCTTTTGCAGCCGACGATCCTGTCGCACATTATCGATGCGGGTGTAGCAAACCGGGATATGGATTACGTGCTCAAGACAGGCGGACTGATGCTGCTCGTTACGGCGCTCGGGGCCGTTGCGGCATCGATCCGCAATGTGCTGGCCACATACGTCTCACAAAACTTCGGTGCGCAGCTGCGCGCAGATTTGTTTTCCAAAGTGCAGTCCTTATCCTTTGAAAACTTGAACAAGTTCGATAGAGCCTCACTCGTGACACGTCTGACCAATGACGTCAATCAAGTGCAGATGTTTGTAAACGGCATGATGCGAATATTCGTCAAAGCGCCGTTGATGTGCATTGGCGGGTTGTTTATGGCAACCCAATTAAACGCGGATTTGGCTGTGATTCTCGCAATTGTCGTGCCCATTGTGGGATTGTTTATTTTCTTGAATATGAAAATTGGTTTCCCGTTCTTCCTGAAGGTACAGCAAGCACTTGACCGGGTGAACGGTGCGATGCGTGAGTATTTATCTGGTGTACGAGTTGTTAAGGCATTCAATCGTTTTGATTTTGAGCGTGGCAAGTTTACACGGGCAAACGAGGAGCTGCAATCCAAATCGGTATCGGCTACGCGGGTAATGTCTATCTTCAGTCCAGCGATCATGCTGACGATGAACCTCGGAATTGTCGCAGTCCTCTGGCTTGGGGGGCTTGGCGTAGAACAAGGAAGCATCGAAGTCGGACATATCATCGCGTTTACGAACTACATGACGCAAATCCTGTTTTCACTCATGATGATTTCCTTGGTATTTAACATGTTTGTGCGGGCTAAAGCATCAGCGGGACGCATCGGGGAAGTATTTGCTGAGGTAAACCAAATGAGCTGGAAAGAGGGACAACCTCACGAGCTTCCAGGCAAAAAGGGACGCATCGACTTCGAGCAGGTCAGCTTCTCGTATGATGGAGAGGGCGGCCAGCCGGTACTCAAGCAGATCTCGTTTACTTGTCTGCCTGGGGAGACCGTCGGTATTATCGGGTCGACAGGCGCTGGAAAAAGCAGTTTGGTTGGCTTGATTCCACGGTTTTATGATGTAACGGAAGGAACGATTCGGGTCGATGGCATGGATGTACGAGACATCGAGCCCAAGCGGTTGCGCGAAAAAATGGCGATTGTGCCGCAAAAAACAATGCTGTTTACAGGCACGGTGCTGGAAAACATTCGTTGGGGCAAGGCAGAGGCGACCCACGAGGAGGTTGAGCAGGCGGCTCGCATGGCACAGGCTCACGAGTTCATCTCCGCCACTCCTGATGGCTATGAGACACGAGTAGGGCAGGGAGGAGTCAACTTCTCTGGAGGACAGAAGCAGCGCATTTCCATAGCCAGAGCCTTGGTGAAAAAGCCGGAAATCCTCATTCTCGACGATAGCACGAGTGCGGTAGATGTGGCGACAGAAGGGAAGATTAAGGATGCACTTCGAGCTTACGCGGCTGGCCTTACCTGCATCCTGATCGCACAGCGGATCACGTCTGTCATGGATGCGGATAAAATCATTGTGCTCGATAATGGGGAAGTCGTTGGCATCGGTACGCATGACGAATTGATGACCTCTTGTCAGGTATATCAGGAAATCTTTCAGTCACAAGTCGGCAGGGAGGTGAAGTAAGGTGAGTCAACAGAAGCAACAGCCTGTCTTTTCACCGAGACCTGGTCGAGGCTTTGGACATGGTGCTGCCAGAGGTCCTGTGAGTAAGCCCAAGAATTTTTCGGGTACGCTAAAAAGGCTCTGGCAAGCTTTTGGCAAAGAAAAAAAGCTGCTGCCGGTTGTATTTGTCATTGTTTTTGTCGATGCACTCCTCATGCTGTCTGCGCCATATTTGATCGGAGTGTCGATTGATGCGATGACAGGTGGCGAGGAAGCTCTTAGCTTTTTGTCTATCATCATTCTTGCCCTGCTCGGCTCGTACATCTTGGATGGGGCATTGACGTTTTTGCAAAGCTGGTTGATGGCAGGCATCTCGCAACGGATCGTTACGAACCTGAGGCAAACCCTTTTTGACAAGCTGCAAAAGTTGCCGATTTCTTATTTCGATGCGCGTACGCACGGGGAGTTAATGAGCAGGCTCACGAATGATATCGACAACGTCAGCAACTCCATCTCTCAATCTACAACGCAGTTGATGTCAGGAGGGATCGTGCTTCTTGGTTCGCTGGTGATGATGCTCGTTTTGTCCCCGATCCTGACACTCGCATGTCTGATCACGGTACCACTTGTGTTCCTACTCACACGAACGATTGCCAAACGAACGAGCGTACTGTTCAAAAATCAGCAGATGGAGCTGGGCAAGCTAAACGGGCACATTGAAGAGACGATTTCAGGCATTCAGGTAGTGCAGGCCTTCAATTATGAGCAAAAGGCCATTGAGGACTTTACGACGATCAATGACCGGCTCTGCAAGATCGGGATGAAGGCACAAGTCTGGACGGGCTTTCTCATGCCGATCATGAACGTGATCAACAACCTCGGCTTTGCCATGGTCGCGATTGTCGGAGGCGTTCTCGCTGTAAAAGGATGGATTACAGTCGGCGTGATTGCGAGCTTTCTCAGTTATTCCCGCCAGTTTGTCCGTCCGCTGAACGACCTCGCGAACATTTTCAATGTGCTTCAATCCGGTGTTGCTGGGGCGGAGCGGGTGTTTGAGGTATTGGATGAACAAGAGGAGCCATTGGATTCTCCGGGTGCCACTGTGCTTGCACAGCCCAAGGGTCACGTATTTTTTGATCAGGTCAGCTTCGGTTATCGACCAGACCAACTGATTTTGAAAAATATCAGCTTTGAGGCACAGGCAGGGAGCACTATCGCGCTAGTCGGACCGACGGGTGCAGGCAAAACCACCATTGTGAATTTGCTCACGAGGTTTTACGATGTGACCTCGGGTACGATTTATTTGGACGGAAAAGACATCCGAGAATACTCGCGTGACAGCTTGCGGCGCAGCTTTGGTTTTGTTTTGCAGGATACGTACCTGTTTTCCGGTACGATCAAGGAAAATATCATGTACGGCAAGCCGGATGCGACAGATACGGAGGTAGTAGCCGCTGCGAAAATGGCAAATGCGGACGTGTTCATCAATCGGCTCCCGATGCGTTATGATACGATGCTGACGGAAAATGGGGGCAACCTGAGTCAGGGACAACGCCAGCTTTTAGCGATTGCCCGCGTCATACTCGCCAAGCCCTCGCTGCTCATACTCGACGAGGCGACAAGCAGCATTGACACACGGACTGAGCTGAACATCCAGGATGCGCTCCTCACCATTATGGAGGGGCGAACGAGCTTTGTCATTGCACACAGGCTTAATACGATTCGGGATGCCGACACGATTATGGTCGTAGATCAGGGAGAAATCGTGGAAAAAGGCAGTCACGACGAGCTTATCGAGCAAAAAGATACCTATTATCAATTGTTTTACAACCAGTTTAAAAATCTGGAGGCTGCTGGGGAATAACAGAGCCCCCCGTCCAAACACGGAAATGACGTGGAGGACCGGGGGTTTTTTTATCGGTTAGGATGCTGGTTTGCTGGCGGCGATCAACAAGAAGATCGGCCGACGGATTTCGTCTCGCATCCCGGGTATGTCCAGCATTTCTTCCGGAGGACCAGGTTCAGCGACTTTTGTTAGGTGAAATCCGGCAGCAAGGAGATCGTTCATATAGCTCGAAAACGTTCGGTGATACTTGATGACTTCATGACCCAGAAAGCTGGTATGCCGGATGCCTTCCTGCTGATAGTTGTCCACTGGCCAGTGCAAGCGCTCGCCTTGGGGTCCGTAATGCCAGTCCTGTTCAGCCAGAGCAGTGAAGACGGGATGCTCCACGGAGAAAACGAAGGAACCTCCAGGAGCAAGACAGTGATAAACACGTTGGCAAAGCAAGTCAAAGCGCTCCACATAATGGATGGCCAAGGAGCTGATAACGACGTCGAATTCCTCTGGAGCAAAATCAATGTCTTCAATCGGAAGACGAAGATACTCGACGGCAGGATCCGTTGTCGTCGCTTTGGCACGCGCCAGCATTTTTTCGGAAAGGTCCACACCCACAACGGAGCGGGCCTGCTGCTCACGGGCATATCGGCAGTGCCAGCCGAAGCCACAGCCTAGATCGAGGACTTTTTTCTCGCGAAGGGAAGGCAGTAGCTCTCGAAACGCGTGCCATTCTCCCGCGGCGGTCAGTCCCTCAACTGAACGGGCCATTTGACTGTATGTGGTGAAAAAACCTTGCTCATCGTATTTGTTCTGTTTCATCCGTGCAAAACCTCCCGGGTCGGGTCGTAGCCTTGGAGTAGATCCCGCAGCGCTTGTTTGACGTCCCCGTGAAACGCTCCACCGTGATAGCAAATCAACTGCTCGATGTCATAATCGAGCAAGCGGCGGGCAGAGCGAATCGCTTCCTGCATATCCAGCGTATAGGACGGATTGGCGATTTCGAGTCTACCGTTTTCGATGACAACAGCATCACCGGCAATCAGCGTTTTGCTTGCGATCAAATACAACGAAATATGTCCCGGCATATGTCCAGGTGTGTGAATGATCTCGATGCCGCCACACCAAGGAAGGCGTTCGTCATTCGTTACGGTTCGATCAACCGCAGTGGGCTCGATGGACTGCAAAAACCGAATAAATTCCTTCGCGTGCTGCTTTTCATCCGGTGACAGATGGTCCAGGGTTGCTTGCGCCTGCTCCAATCGCAAAGATGTCTTTTGTCCGGCGATGTACGGTGCTTCGGCTTCGTAGGCGATGATTTCGAGGTGCGGATAGGTTCTTTTTAACGCTGCCAAAGAACCGACGTGATCCATATCGTGATGTGTCACTATGACCTTTGTAAGGTCGTCAAGCGTAAGCTGTTGCTTGTGGGCAGCCTCCTGAAGCAGAGGCAAAAAGTCCGGATACCCACAGTCCACAAGAATCAGTTCATGCTCATCCTGCAACAGCACCGGGGTAATGACCTGTGCAGATCCATTGTACATAAACGAAATGGCGAGAAAGTGAATCTGGTTCATACGTTGTCCCTCCTGACTGACTGATCTTAAAGAGGAGTGTAACGCAAGAGTAGAGCAGACACACGGTCGACCTTTTCTCTGTCTCATTTATGTCCACGTATAATGCGCCGAATACTGTGCTCGGTCAAGTAATGTTTCTTGGCGAGCATTTTGACAGAAGCCCCTTCGTGATATGCCTGCCAAATAGCCTGATTGCGCTCGCTTAGCCATTGCTTTGTGTCAGTGGAGGAGCCCCATTGTCGTTTGTTTTCGTGGTGAATGGGGATGTACAAGTAACTTCCTTGTACATAATGCTGAATTTGCCGCAGCAGATCGTCTGGCAATAGGTCTTGTGCATTTTTGTATTTCATGTGCTTTGCTCCTATCTATATAGCGTGATGTGCGTATATAGATGAGCAAAGAGATCCTCAACTCAATATTGGGAAGGCTCTGAACCAAGAGCAAGGGGAACTCTTTGCTCAGAGCCGCATTCCGCTCTTCGTACATAAGGGTCTAGCATTTGAATCATCTCCCTTCTTGTTTCTATAGTAGTGAGAAAGCGAAGTTCCTTCAATAAACATCTTTTCCTTGATTGCGAAAAAAAGGGTAAGATGAGAGGGACGTGTAGATTGTTTTTTTAGATGGAGATGAGAAAAAAATGAGTCTTGGCGGTTTTCAGAGTGGCTTTTCCGCCCGCAAGGTATCGCGTTCGGAAGTGCGGTGGGGGCAGTTTTTAATATGTAATCACGGGTGTGAAGAAGTCATCCAATTGATTTCGCATGTATCTGGTGAAGTTGAATTTGAGCTATGCAAAATCGAGGCAGAGCGAATGGCACACGTTCTTTTAGAAGCTTCGAAAGCAGAGCGCTCATGACATGTATTTTTCATAAATTTCTTGAAACTTACAGCCCACTCTCTCGTATACATGAATGAGCATGTATAGATAGAGGGAGGACGAGTATGAGCGACAAAAATGTTGTAAAAATGAGTCCCTTTCAAGCAGGAGGAAAGCTGATCGCAACGATTGTGATACTGGTTGCGTTGGTCTTGCTTGGCACGCAATCTTTTACGATTATTTCCGCAGGGCATAGTGGGGTTGTGCTGCAACTGGGAGCGGTACAGCCAAAAGTGCTGCAAGAGGGCATGCATTTTAAAATTCCGTTTATCCAAACCGTGGTGCCGATGGAAGTGCGGGTGCAAAAATCAGAAATGAGCCAGACGTCCGCTTCGCGTGACCTGCAAACCGTGTCTACGACAATTGCTGTTAACCATCATTTGGATGCAGAAAATGTCAATAAACTGTATCAGCAAGTGGGATTGGAGTACAATAGCCGAATTGTTGATCCTGCCATTGCCGAATCATTTAAAGCCGTGACCGCTCAATACACAGCAGAGGAACTGGTATCCAAGCGTTCCGAGGTCAGCCAGAAGGTAAAAGAAGTCCTGCATAAAAAGCTGGCAAATTATAACATCATCCTCGACGAAATCAATATTCGCGAGTTTACTTTCAGTGATGAATTCAACCGCGCTATTGAATCCAAGCAGGTAGCTGAGCAGCAAGCGCTCAAATCGAAGCTGGACCTGGAGCGGATCAAGATCGAGAAAGAGCAAGAAATCACGAGAGCAGAAGCACAGGCACAAGCGCTGCGTCTGCAAAAGCAAGAGGTTACGCCAGAGCTGATTCAGCTCAGACAGATTGAGGCGCAACTCGAAGCCATCCGCAAATGGGATGGTAAGCTGCCGAACGTGACAGGTGGAGCTACTCCGTTTATCAACGTGGGTACCCCATAACCGAATAAATAAAACAAAGCCACTCCCTTGAAGAGGAGTGGCTTTGTTCTTAGTTGCGGATGAGATAGTCAAAAGCTCCCAAAGCCGCAGTAGCACCAGATCCCATCGAAATGATGATCTGTTTATAAGCACTGTTCGTGCAATCACCGGCAGCAAAAACACCAGGGATGTTAGTAGAACCATGGCTGTCTACTACGATCTCACCAAAGCGAGTGCGCTCAATCGTGTCGCCCAACCAATCTGTATTCGGTACCAGACCGATCTGTACAAACACACCTTGCAATTCAATGTGCTTGGTTTCGCCTGTCTCACGATCGATGTAAGAAATGCCGTTTACTTTATCCGTACCCGTAATTTCTTTGGTTTGAACGTTTTTGAGTACAGTGACATTCGGCAGACTGTAAAGACGATCTTGCAATACTGCGTCAGCTTTCAGCTCTGGCGAGAATTCCAGAACGGTTACATGTTTCACAATACCTGCGAGATCAATCGCTGCTTCCACACCTGAATTACCGCCGCCAACAACTGCGACATCTTTGCCGATGAACAAAGGACCATCGCAGTGAGGGCAATAAGCTACACCCTTGTTCTTGAACTCTGCTTCACCTGGTACACCCAGATTCCGCCAACGAGCACCTGTCGACAGGATGACTGTCTTACTCTTCAGAACAGCGCCGTTTTCGAGTTCAACTTCGATCAGATCCTTCTTCTCTAAACGCTTGGCACGTTGCAGCTTCATGACATCAATGCCATACTCTTTCACTTGCTTTTCCAAGTTGGCTGCGAGCTGAGGACCTTCAATGTATTTCACACTGATGAAGTTCTCAATGCCCAATGTGTCATTGACTTGACCGCCAAGGCGTTCAGCAACGAGACCTGTACGAATCCCTTTGCGTGCTGCATAAATCGCCGCACTAGCGCCTGCTGGGCCACCGCCCACAACAAGCACATCATAAGGGTCTTTATTTTCAAACTCGGATGCGTCCGGAGCAGAACCCAGCTTGGCGAGAATTTCCTCCACGGTCATACGGCCGCTTTCGAAAAATTCACCATTGAGGAAAACGCTTGGCACAGCCATCACGTTTTTGCTCTCTACCTCGTCCTTGAATACGGCACCGTCAATCATTGTATGAGTAATACCAGGATTGAAGATACTCATCAAGTTCAGAGCTTGGACAACATCTGGACAATTGTGGCAACTCAAGCTGATGTAAGATTCGAACTTATATTCACCACGAAGGTCTTTGATTTGATCAATGACACTTTGCTCGACCTTTGGAGCTCTTCCGCTAACTTGCAAGAGAGCCAATACCAAGGAAGTAAATTCGTGACCCAGCGGAGTACCGGCAAAAACAACGCCAGTATCTTCGCCGACACGGTTTACGCTAAAGCTAGGTGTGCGAGTGAGTTCTGCTTTCTCCACACTGATCTTCAAAGACATGCTTGCTAGCTCATCAATCAGTGCAAGCATCTCAGAGGATGCCTCATCCGTGCCTGCACTGACTTTGAGTACAATATCGCCTTCCAAGAGTTCGAGATATTGTTCTAGTTGCGCTTTGATTTCTTGGTCAAGGGCCATTTTATATCACAACCTTAAATTTTGCCTACGAGATCAAGGCTTGGTTTCAGGGTTTTGCCACCTTCTTGCCATTTAGCTGGGCAAACTTCACCTGGATTGTTGCGAACATATTGTGCTGCTTTGATTTTGTTGATCAGAGCACTTGCATCACGGCCAATGCCACCTGCAGTGATCTCAACAGCTTGGATGACACCGTCTGGGTCGATGATGAATGTACCGCGATCTGCCAAACCTTCCGCTTCGATCAATACGTCGAAGTTGCGGGAGATCACATGGGAAGGATCGCCGATCATGATGTATTCTACTTTGCTGATTGCTTCAGAGCTGGAGTGCCATGCTTTATGAGTGAAGTGAGTATCTGTAGAAACGGAGTAAACTTCAACACCGAGTTCTTTCAAAGTTGCATATTGGTTTTGCAGATCTTCGAGTTCAGTAGGGCAAACGAAAGTGAAGTCTGCTGGGTAGAAGCAAACTACGCTCCATTGACCTTTGAAGTTTGCTTCTGTTACTTCGAGGAATTTACCTTTTTGGAATGCTTGTGCTTTAAAAGGCAATACTTCAGTTCCGATGAGTGACATAGTGTTAGCTCCTTTATATGTTTTTTGTATTTACATATTCAGGACATGCCGTAACGAGGCATGCTTGAATATAATTTACAATGATTATTATTTAATAAATGATTCAGTAAGTCAAGTTTTTTATAATGATTATAATGTGATAATTTCTACAAGACGTTTTATCCATTATTTAGTATGATTCGAACGGCATAAGAGTATTCGTTTGCTGTGCGAAAAATTGACGACTCGTCCGTAGAAACCGGGTGGATTGTTTTACGTATGAAATAAAGAGCGAATGGACAGCGGAATAAACATAGAGGAGTGATGATATGCCATCTCCAATTAGCGCACCGCAAAAATGCCTGTCAAAGGATGCGTTCAAGGTACAGCTTATTACCGAGGCGATTACGGTTGTGATCGGGCTTGTTGTTTTGGCCGTTCTTTATTATCTAGATAATCGTTTTGCCTGGAAGGAATGGATCGGATGGGGTCTGCACGGATTGCTCGTTATCGGTGTGATCGCTACGATTTGGTCTTTTGTCGAGCCGTATTTTTTATATAAAAGCTGGCGGTATGATATCGATGAAGATTTCCTGCAAATGAAATTCGGGGTGATCACAGAGAGACATTTCCTTGTCCCTATGACGAAAATCCAAGCAGTCTCAACGAAGCAAGGACCGATTTTACGAAAATACGGACTGTACACCATCTCAATAAAAACGATGGGCTCCTCGCACGAAATTCCAGGATTGCCGGGGGATGTCGCTGCTCAATTAAGAGAACAGATTGCTCACTACGCCAAATTAAAGGAAGTGGAGGAGTGATGGAAGCAAAACGATACCATCCACTAACTATCCTTTTTGATCTCATCATCCAAGTAAAGCATCTGTCTTTTCCTGCGTTGATTTTGTTTGTGTTCAATTATGACTCGACGAACGCATTCATTACGTACGGGAGAATAGTTTTTTACATCTATGTAGCAGGGATGCTGGTCTATCTGCTTTTGAAATGGATTTCGTACAAGTATCGGCTGGATGAGACGGCTTTCCATCTTTACGAAGGAATTTTTACGAAAAAAAAGCAAACCATTCCCTTTACCAAAATCCAAAACGTCAATCGACATACGACGTTGCTCCACCGGATTTTCAAAGTGACTTCTATCCGCTTTGAAACAGGGATGGTTGGGGATGATTCTACCGTGGAATTCGCGGTGATTTCTCTGAACCAAGCAGATCGACTGGAGGCTTACACGAAACAGGCAGTACGATCAGAGAAAGAGCCTGAGGCTAAAGGAAAAGAAGGAGACGCGACCTCTTCGGGGGAAATCGGTACGCTGTATGCCACTCCTGAGCGAATCATTCACTTTACGCCAATGAAAAAAGAGATTATCAAGGCTTCCTTCACTTCTCTCAGCTTTCTCGGGATGATTACGTTACTGGTATGGGCGTATTTCAAGCTCACCGAATATATCGACGTGGAGGAGCAGGTAGTAGGTATTTATTCGCTGATTACGAGCTCGTGGACATTTATCACGCTGACAGCCGTTGGACTACTCGTCCTATCCATCGTATTCGGCATGGTTACGACCTATATTCGTTACGGAAAATACGAGATTTCGTCGGATCATGAGCGGATTTACATTGCTAAAGGAGTCATTGAAGAAACAGCTTTTTCGATCGCAAAAGAGAGAGTGCAAGCGATTAAAATCAAGCAATCCTTGTTAAAGCGCATGTTGGGTCTTGCAGAAGTCAAGCTGACGGTTGTCGGCGGGGATAGTGATTCGGATAAAGATAAACAGGATGTCAGCTCACTCTATCCATTTTTACCGGTAAAACGTGCGTATGAGATGATCTCTGAAATATTGCCTGCTTATGAAGTGACGGAAGAAATGACGAGTCTTCCAAAAAAATCGTTATGGGTTCGTTTGGTCAGATCGAGCTGGATTTGGATCATAGGCACAGGTGCGCTTTCCTATTTCAAGCCGAATATTTGGGGGTGGGAGCAAGCGTGGTGGATCATATCCATTACGTTGACACTGCTCATCCTGGCCTACGAAGTCATTGAATTCTACAACACCCGATACACCTTGAATGATCATTTTATTCAGTTCCAAACAGGGAGCCTAACTACAACTTTATTTGTCTCCAAACGAGAAAAGATTATTGAGGTCAACGTCAAAAGAGGCCTCCTGCAAAAGCAGCTAGGGCTTGCTTCGATCAAAACGGTCAATCGGGCCAAACCAGTGAGTCATAAAGGGGTAACAGATGTGCCGTTAGAGTTGGCGGAAGGGTTTTCTCAGTGGTATATGGGACGTAGAAAAGAGATCAAAGTAGAATAGAAGCAGAGTGGGCGTAGAAGGAAAAGGAGAACCTTTTCCCTCTACGTTCTTGTGCTTTCAAACAGCTCCAGCCATTCTCCATCTGGACCTTTGAAGAACATATAACGCGAGCCGTTCGGCAACGTGGTTATTTCCTGGTCGATAAAGGTTACATGTAGTTGCTTCAAACGGTCGATTTCAGCTTCGAGGTTGTCTACAGCAAACGCCAGGTGATGGACCTTGCCCTCTGCCGGAAGTGAATCGCTGTATCCGTGAATGAGCTCCAGCTCTGTCTCTGTGCTTCCCGGAAATCCAAGAAAAGCAAGCGTAATGACTCCGTTGGAATGAGCGAGCTTTCCTTTGAGCTCCATCCCTATCACTTCGGTGTAAAAGGCAATCGAGGCCTCAAAATCTTTTACCATCAATCCTACATGCTCCAGTTTTTTGATCGCCATATCACTTCATTCCTTTCCACAGGTTTTTCATTTGCTCGAGTATTGGCTAAGTGTTCCTGATTGTTTCAAATAGGTATAAAATCTGTGCAAAATAGTGACAGCTTCCGCGCGAGTCAGCATTTCTCCACCCTCGAACTTTCCGTTCCATGCAGTCATGATCCCTGTTTTTTGCAAGAGGGCGAGATTGGTTCCGAGGATTCCGCTGTAGTCATCCGTAAACAATATTTCATCACCATCTTGGCCAAAGAGAAGCGGATACAGGATGTTCGTTTGGTCTCTCCCATCTTCGCTGTATCGACCATCCTCCTGGAAAAGGTCTCCAGGCGAGTTTGGGTCAAGCGAATACGGACTCAAGATGATGGGAATATCCCGCATGCCGGAAAGGATCTGTAAGACCTCTGCCGCTGGAATGTCTTGGTTTTTTAACATAAATACGGGCAGGACGTTTGCCGCACCAATTCGATTTAATTTTGTATCCGGGAAAAAAAGGTAGCCATGAGACGAATAGGTGACAGCGTTCCACCAGTCTCTTGTGACAATCGAGTTGATCTCCGTGTACGCCCAGTGATTTTTGGGCACGTCGGCAAATAGCTCGATATGATAGTTACTGTAATCGGTCTTTTGATTTGCTTGGTACGGTCTATAACGATCAAACAGGCGATAGATCATGACAGTCATTTCCGCTTTGTCTACCAATCCTTCAGGCTGGAAGCGACCGTCAGGATAACCGCTAACAACCCCCTTATCTACCATAAAGGAGATCGAATTCATGGCCCAGCCGTATTTCTTTGGATCGACATCATGAAATTTCGGTGCAGCATGTGTAACCGCAGGATAAATACCGGATAACCCCAGAATGAGTGCAAGTAATACCGTGATGACTTTCATATGTTCTCCTCTCTTTTTTCTATGAACTTGTAAGGATTATCCTTCTAGTATACTATCCGGTGCTGGAAAGGGAAGGTGTTGTGCAAGTACAGATGTGACGATATAGAGCGAGTCAAACTCGCCAGACGGAGCCTCGATGCTCGGCGGTTTGGGAGAAAGGCTTTTGCTGCAAGCGTGTTTTTCCCGTCTGGATCATATCCGGAATGGGCATCCACACTCATCCCTAAATCCCTGTATCGTGTATGATGAATAGGATGATTGCTCGTATGAGGTGAAAATATGAATGCATTGCCGATAAATGAAGTATTGCCCGAGCTGGTAAACACGCTGCGCAAAGAGACAAACGCAGTATTGGTCGCTGCTCCGGGTGCGGGGAAGACGACGCGAGTACCACTGGCCTTGCGTGATGAAGCTTGGTTGCACAATCGCCGAATTGTGATGCTGGTCCCACGCCGACTGGCTGCACGGCAAGCCGCTGCCTACATGGCTGCCTTGCTGGGAGAAGAAGTTGGACAAACGGTCGGATACCGGGTCAAGCGTGAATCAAGAGTCGGTCCAGGTACACGGATTGAAGTGATTACAGAAGGAATTTTAACGAGAATGCTGCAGGATGATCCGGAGCTATCTGATGTCGGTCTTGTTATTTTCGACGAGTTCCACGAACGAAATTTGCACGCGGATTTAGGGCTGGCCCTTAGTCTTCAGGCACAAGGCTTGTTTCGGGAAGACCTGCGAATTCTCGTGATGTCCGCTACGCTCGATGCTGAGCCCGTGTCAGCCTTGCTGGGGAATGCTCCTGTTATCAGTAGCAAAGGCAGGATGTTTCCGGTGGAGACGCATTTTTTGACTTCCCCGATGGAGGGGCGTCTGGAGGAAGCAGTTGTCCAGATGATCTTCCATGCGTTGAGACAAGAGGAGGGAGATATGCTTGTCTTTTTACCGGGAGCCAGAGAAATTCACCGGGTGCAAGAGTTGCTTGAACAAAGCGGTGTGGGCTCGAATATACGGATTGCGCCTCTTTGCGGAAATTTGCCGCAGGAGGAACAAGACAAGGCGATCCAGCCCGGGAAAACAGGAGAGCGAAAAATTGTCCTCGCTACCACTATTGCCGAGACGAGCTTGACTGTCGAGGGTGTTCGCATCGTAATTGATAGCGGATTAAAACGGGTCCCGCGATTTTCTCCACGAACAGGGATGACGAGACTGGAGACTGCAAAGGTATCGAAGGCATCTGCTGACCAACGGCGAGGAAGGGCTGGACGTCTTGCACCTGGGGTCTGTTTTCGGCTATGGACAGAGCAAGAAGATCGCATGCTCATTCCACAGCAGGCACCTGAAATCATGGAAGCGGACCTGGCTGTGCTCGCTTTGGAGCTGGCTCTGTGGGGAGTCGGGGCAGCGGAAGAACTCGATTGGCTGAATCCCCCGCCGAAGCCAGCGATGGCACAGGCTCAAGAGCTGCTGCTTCAGCTGGGCGCATTCGATGAGCGGAAGCAGATCACACCACATGGACGAGTGCTGGCTGGGATGGGGGTGCATCCGAGATTGGGCCACATGATTCAGAAAGCGAATGAGCTGGGAGAAGGTGAACTGGCTTGTGAGCTGGCTGTCCTTTTGGAAGAACGAGATATTGTGAGGGGTCGTCAAGCGTCAGCAGATGCGGATATGCGTACGCGTGTTGAAATGCTTCGTCAGGTAGCAAACAAACAGAGTGGTGCAGGAGAGCTTCCGATTGATGCAGGAGCATGCAAAAGACTCTGGAAGGAGGCGGCGCACTTCAAACGGATCTGGATAAACAACAAGCCTGGTGACACGTCCGCTCGTACAGAAGCGACGGGAAGACTGCTGGCGTTTGCGTACCCGGACCGGATTGCACAGCGAAGGGCAGATGGACGCTATTTGCTTCGTAATGGGCGTGGGGCGGCTTTTTCCGTGCAGCAACCACTGGCTGCTTCGCCATATATTGTGGCAGCAGAACTCGATGACCAAGGCGCAGATAGTCGGATATTACTGGCGGCTAGCGTGGAAGAAAGCGAGCTGTTGAATGATTGTGCGATGCAGATTACCGAACGAATGAACGTATGGTGGGAGCGTACAGCAGGAGCAGTTCGCAGCCGCAAGCAAAAGCGGTTGGGGTCGATCCTGTTGGCGGATATAGCTGCGGAGGCTTCGCCAGATGAGGTGTTAACAGCGCTTTTGGACGGAATAAAGGAAGAAGGCTTGGAGATTTTGCCGTGGAATCGGCAGGCGAGACAGTATCGGGAGCGTTTGCTCTTTATGCATCGTCTGGAGGAAGGCTGGCCGAATGTAGAAGATGAGGCACTGCTTGTTTCCTTGGAGGAATGGCTCGCTCCCCATGTCTATGGTTTCAAAAGAAAGGAAGACCTGCAGTCGCTGTCAGTGACGACGTTGCTAGAGAGTATGCTGTCATGGGAGCAGCGCAGGCAACTAGACGAATACGCTCCGACTCATGTGATCGTCCCGAGCGGTTCCAAAATTCCTGTCGATTACAGCGATCCGGCGGCACCAGTGCTTTCCGTCCGGCTACAGGAGTTGTTTGGTTGGCAAGACTCTCCGAGAATAGGCAGAGGCAGAGTAGCCCTGACATTGCACCTGCTTTCGCCGGCTCATCGTCCGGTACAAGTGACACGGGACTTGGCGAGCTTTTGGGCACATGCGTATTTTGAAGTGAAAAAAGATTTAAAGGGCCGTTATCCCAAGCATTACTGGCCAGATGATCCGCTAGCGGCCATTCCGACAAACCGGACACGTCCACGCATATAAATCGATCCGCTAGGTATATTCGGGCATAGAGGGAGGGCTTCGCGTCAGGTGAAATTTCCCATTTTGCTAGTTCCATGTTCGTGAGTCACGTCAATTGTGAAACTTTCTTCATGTTCTGGCACGTCAGGAACATACCGTGAATCACGTACTACCCCCTCTATTTCTCTGGGCTGCCTGTTCCATCAGGCGGTCTTTTTTTTGTAAAAAAAGGTGCCGCAGTTGCAGCGCCCTTTTTTTCGTATGGAGTCAGAGTCAAGGCTTACGCTTTGTTTCCCCATTGCTCCCGATAAATCAACTGTTGCAGATCCTCGCGTTGTCTCCATTGGTGCAGCTCCAAGAGTGGACGTTCCGGATAATGATCCGTGTACCCGATCGACAGCAATGCGACAGGATCGATATGCGGCGGTATGTTCAGGATACGACGCACGTCGGCCTTCTTGTAAAAACTGACCCAGCCCATCGCCAAATCTTCTGCGTAGGCAGCCAGCCACATGTTTTGGATCGCACAGCTGACAGACATGATATCTGTTTCCGGGATGGAATTGCGTCCGAGTACATGGTCTCCGCCACGTGTAGGATCACAAGTGACACAGATGGTGACAGGCGCTTCCTTGATCCCTTGAATTTTCAACTCCAAAAAGGTAGACTCTCGTCCTGTCCCTTCGTAGTGGATGGCAAGTGCCCTGCGCTCTTTATCCGCACATTCTGCGAGAGCTTGTTTGGTTGCATCGTCTTCCACCAGGACAAAATTCCATGGCTGCATGAATCCGACAGAAGGAGCGTGGTGGGCAGCAGCCAAGATCATGGCGAGCTTTTCCGGGGCGACAGGATCTGGGCGAAAGGTACGAATATCGCGACGATTGCTAATGGCTTTATACAAACCGTTTTTTTCTTCCGTGGTTAAGCGTTTCATGAGAAAAACCTCCCTATTTGCATTCAGGCCTCTTTATTTTACTTACAAAGTATGCTTCCTTCCAGACATCTGCTTGACATATTCATGTCCTACGCTAAAGGGAAGATTAGTCCGAGCAGAGGGGAGAGAGTACAACATGCAAAACATCTTAATCGTGGAAGACGAGTTACCCATCTCTCGGGTATTGAAGGCGTATTTGGAAAAAAACAACTTTCGGGTTGAACAGGCATTTAACGGCGAGGAAGCAGAGCGGAAGTTTGATTCACTCAATCCTGCACTTGTCTTGCTGGATGTGATGCTGCCTGGACGAAGCGGATGGAGTATTCTCGAATATATTCGGGCGAAAAGCTCGTGTCCTGTCATCATGCTGACAGCGTTGGGACAAATCGATAATAAGCTGGCGGGTTTAAATCAAGGTGCTGACGACTATATCACTAAGCCCTTTATTGCCGATGAAGTGGTTGCTCGCGTACATGCAGTATTACGTCGCTCGAAACAATTGATAGAAGGCAATCATGTGAAGCAGTTTGGCAGTCTGAAAGTCGACTTCAAGGCGTATTCTGTCATGCTGCACGGCATCGAGCTGGCGTTTACACCAAAGGACTTGTGCCTGTTTCTTTTTTTGGCTCAGTACAAAAACCAGACGTTCACCAGAGAACAGCTCATCGAACAGGTGTGGGGGATGGATTACGAAGGAAGTGATCGCGCAGTAGACCTCGCGATCAAACGCATCCGGCGATCTTTGGAAAATTGGCCGACATCCGAAGGGGAAATCCGTACCTATCGTGGCTTGGGCTACAAACTGTGCGTATATGAGTGAGAAAAAACGCACCTCTTTGTTTCGGTATTGGACGACGCGATACTTGATCATCTTGTGTATCGGCCTTTTCGTGATCGGGATTGCATCCAGCTACTGGATTTCTTATAGCGAGACTCAAAAACGCCTTGATTTTATGAGACTGATGGCAGCGGAAGTAGCGGATCGGGTCGTTGATGTGGAAGGCAAGGTAAAAATGGCTCCGTTCTTGTTTCGTATTGTGGACAGTCGCCAGGAGTCACTCGGAGTCAATTACAAGCCAATTATGATGATCTTAGATGAACACAAACAACCAGTATTTGGCGTACCCGGTCCTTTTTCTGGGGAACTGATGCGCATCGCGCCTGATCTGGTGGAAGCGGATGACAGCCTGTCACAGTTTGAGCTTGCGCGGGGCGACGAAGTGCTTTTCGTGAAGGAAAGCATTAGGGTTGATGAGCGGGTGGTTGGATGGGTCATGCTGTTCACCCCGCAAAAACAGGTGATACGCAGCATGACCGAATTCCAATTGCTCGTGACTATGCTTCTGGGTCTTGGTTTGCTTGGGTGGCTCGTCATTTATTTGCTGACGAAAAAGCTGTCTCAGCCGATTAAGGATGTGGCGGACGCTGCCAAGCAAATCGTGCTGGGAAACTACGAGATTCAATTGGATAAAAACAAGCGCGAACAAGAAGTGTATGAACTGATCCATTCCTTTGAAGAAATGGCAGAGCGATTGAAGCAGCTGGAAATGATGCGTACCGAGTTATTGGCAGGGGTAACCCACGAACTCAAAACACCTGTTACGTCCATCAGTGGGCTGGTGCAAGCCGTGAGAGAAGAGGTTGTCACCGGTGAGGAAGCCAAGGAGTTTTTGGATATTTGTACAAAGGAAACGACACGTCTGCAAAAAATGGTAGAGGATTTGCTCGATTTTAACTCTTTTGCAGTCGGTGACATTCGCATTCGAAGCCAACCTCAAAACATGCAGGAGCTGATCAGGGAAATTACGCACCAATGGAAAATTGCGCAGGAAGAAGAGAAGCTCAGCTTGCACCTCGAAAATACCTCTGATCCGGTCATGATTGATACTGACCCGTTGCGTGTGCAGCAAATCATGTACAATCTCCTAAATAATGCAGCACAAGCGATGGAATCGGAGGGGCGGATCGTCGTGTCACTATCTGCATCAGCAGATGAAATTCGCATTGACGTGAAGGACAATGGACGCGGGATACCGATAGAAGAACAGTCTTTGATTTTCGAGCGATTCTACCGAGGCGAGGACAAGAAGCACATCGTCCGTGGGCTGGGGCTTGGTTTGTCATATAGCAGAATGATTGCCCAAGCGTTAGGAGGTATGTTGATTCTGACGGAGAGTACGGCGTCAGGCAGCACCTTCACGTTGATTTTACGTAAATAATCCATGCATGATCGAAAAGCGACCTGGTTCTCTCTGGTCGTTTTTTTGTGTCTTCATCTGACTTTTCCCTGACGTATTCATTCCGTATAGTGGTCGCAACCAAAAAGACAAGTCTTCAATCAAGTAGACGGTAGGAGGATTGAGCGTGACTCACAAGGAGAAAAAGAGAGAGTTGTTTTCGAAGGCAGGAAACAACAAGAAAAGGTGGATCGTTGGGGTTTTGGCTGTCGGGGCCGTGATCGTCTCAGGTGGGATATTCGGCTACCAGTCGTTTTTTACCCCACAAACGGCGCAGGCCGCATTTCAAGTGGAGACGGTAAAAAGGGGAGACATCTCAGAAGTCGTGATGGCATCAGGCACTGTACAGGCTTCCAAGCGCTCGTCTCTCTCGTTTTCTGATGCAGAAGAAGCCAAGGATGCGATCTCTACCATTCAGGTCGGCGTTGGTGATGCGGTGAAGGCAGGGCAAGTTCTGGCGACGATGGACGATTCCGTAGCGAGAATCCAGGTAACCAATGCGGAAGCGAATCTATTGTCGGCGCAAGCCAAGCTAGAGGAGGCACAAAAGCGCAAGAGTCCTGCTGAAATCACTTCTTTACAAGCCACCGTCAATCAGACCAAGAACGAATGGGAGCTCGCAAAGCAAAACATTGACGGGAAAAAAGCGGCGAATGACGTAGCGAAGGCAAAGGCAAACCTGGAGAGTGCCCAGAAGACGTACACTTCCCAGCAGGCCTTGTTCGCGGCAGGTGCGATTGCCAAGAGTGAATTCGACAGTGCTCAGGCCTCTTTGGATCAAGCCCAACGCGATTACAACTCGGCCGTGCTGACAGCCGGACAGACGACAGGACAGGCGAGTGTGAAGGTAGAGCAAGCATTGGCTGCGTATCAAACAGCGCAAGAAGCGTTACAGGAAGCCAATGAAGGTCCGGATGCCGCCACAGTATTATCAGCCAAAGCAGCAGTGGAACAGGCAAAAGCGGGGCTGCAACAAGCACAGAAGGCATTGAGGGCTGTCACCTTGAAAGCGCCGATGGATGGAGTGATCGTCCAGGTGAATGGCAATGTAGGCGAAATACCCGGCAATGATTTCATTATCATGGATAATTCGAATAGCGGAGATTTAGAGGTGTTGGCCCAGATCAGCCAGAGCGACATCGGAAAAGTGCAGGAAGGCTTGCCTGTGACATTTACGACGAGCTCTTATGCAGACGAGACGTTCCGTGGAAAAGTAAAGCTGATTTATCCGGAAGCGAAAACCGATGCTGGGGTCACCACTTACGATGTGCTTTTGTCTGTGGCAAACCAGGATAACAAATTGAAGATCGGGATGACGATGAACGTCGCGATCGAACGAGGAACCCATAAAAATGTGCTCCTGGTACCTGCGCAAGCGCTGCAAACGCAAAATGGCAAGGATGGCGTGTATGTACTAAAGGATGCTGCTGCACAACAAGCTGGAGAAGGAGCTGAAGGGAATCAGGCTGAGGCGAAGCAAGCAAACAACCGCAGTGGAGCCAAAGAGGGCAGAGCGAATATGCCGTATCGATTTGTTCCGATCAAAATGGGGTATTTCACTGCCGATCAGGTAGAGGTGACAGAGGGGCTTACCGAAGGAGAGCGTGTCGTCATCCTCGTGAATACTCAGACTTCATCTGGAACGAGTCAAAATGGAAATCGAATGGGCGGCGGTATGCCGGGATTCGGCGGAATGGGCGTCCAGATAAGGGGACGGTAGGCAGATGAAACCGGTCATTCAAATAGAAGAGCTGAGAAAGCAGTACGTCATCGGAGACCAGGAGATATATGCGCTCAGGGGTGTCAGCTTGTCGATTGAGGTAGGGGATTTCGTGGCAATCATGGGGCCCTCCGGTTCAGGCAAGTCTTCGATGATGAATGTGATTGGCTGTCTGGATAAGCCTACCTCGGGAGAATTTTTTTTGGACGGCTATCCTGTATCACAAGCACATGATGATGAATTGGCAGTCATCCGCAATCAGAAAATCGGCTTTGTTTTTCAAAATTTCAATCTGTTGCCGCGTACGACCGCAGTTGAAAATGTCGAGCTGCCTCTGTTATATGGAGGCACGCCTGCACGGGAGCGAAGAGAAAAAGCCATCCGGGCATTAACGAGTGTCGGACTGGCAGAGCGATTGAACAACAAGCCCAATGAGCTGTCAGGCGGACAGCAGCAACGCGTGTCGATCGCGCGAGCTCTCGTCAATGATCCCGTCATTCTACTGGCAGACGAGCCGACAGGAGCGCTGGACACGAAGACGAGTGAAGAGATCATGGGAATCTTTCAAAAGCTGAACGATGCGGGCAAAACAGTTATTTTGGTGACGCATGAACCTGATATTGCGGAGTATGCCAAGAGGATTGTCCGGTTTCGTGATGGGCAAATCATCGCGGATGAAGTGGTGGAGGATCGCAGGAGGGTGTCGATGGAGGGTAGAGCAGATGAGCTTTCTTGAATGTGTACGCATTTCATTTCGCAGCATCAGGGCAAATGGATTGCGCTCCGTTCTAACAATGCTGGGAATCATCATCGGTGTGGCTGCTGTTATCGCGATGGTGGCGATCGGAGAAGGGACTTCCACGTCTGTTGCTTCGCAAATCAATGGTTTAGGGAGCAACCTGCTGATTGTCACACCTGGTCAGGCGACACAGGGCAGGGTAAGCCTTGGGGCTGGCTCTCTGAATACGCTGACGATGGCAGATGCAGAAGCCTTGATGCAAAAAGAGTCCATTTCGGGTGTCGCTCCCAGCGTCAATACGCGGGGGCAGATTGTCTGGGGCAGCAATAACTATTCGAGTATGCTCGAGGGGACGTCAGCCGATTTCCCTCAGGTAAGGAATGTAGAAGTAGGACAAGGGCGTTTCTTTAGCAACTTTGAAGTGAAGATGCAATACAACGTGGCTGTCGTAGGGACTGAGGTGGTCAGCAACCTGTTTAAAGGAGCGAATCCAGTAGGGCAAACCGTTCAGATCAACAGGATTCCGTTCACGATCATCGGTGTATTACAGAGCCAGGGAAGTTCAGGCATGACAAACAACGACGATCGGATCATCATTCCGATTACCACTGCGATGAACAGATTGACTGGAGGCAAAAACGTGGGCTCGATCTACGTCTCGGCAGCATCGCCGGACTTGATGGAGAAGGCGCAACAAGATATTCAGCAAGCCCTTCGTGCCAATCACAAACTACGGCCACAAGCTGCAGATGATTTCCGCATTACATCCCAGTCAGACATTTTAAGCACAGCACAGTCAGTATCCAGCTCGATGACCGCGCTTTTATCTGGCATTGCCGCCATCTCGCTGATTGTTGGCGGGATCGGCGTGATGAACATTATGCTTGTATCCGTCACGGAGCGGACACGGGAGATCGGAATTCGCAAGGCGATCGGAGCCAAGCGGGGAGATATTCTCCGTCAGTTTTTGATCGAAGCGGTTACGCTTAGCCTGATTGGCGGAGTGATTGGCATTGCCTTAGGGGTAGGGGCTGCGTTTTTGGTTAGCAAGTTCAGTCAGATGGCAACCTCAATCAGTCTGTCGCCGATCATGTATGCGTTTCTGACCTCTACATTGGTTGGTGTTATTTTTGGTGTGTACCCGGCGAGAAAAGCAGCACAGCTCAAACCAATTGACGCACTGCGGTATGAGTGAGTGTGTAATTTTACCAATCCGGGCATACTAGCCGTGAGAGGTGTTGGTGCTGATGGAAAAAAGCGTTCAATTTTCCGTACCATGGCGAGAAGCGACACGCATTGTGAAAAGGATCAAAACAAGCAAATTGCGTTATTTTGTCAGACAGCAAGAGGGCAAGACCAGTGTGGCGTTCGTCTTTCCTCGAGTTAGCGTCAGCCAATATGTCTATTTGTATATCATTTTTGGACCAAGAGCTGCTGATGTGCTCAACAACGATAGCAAATAGAATGATCCCTGATGGCCCGAGCAGGCGTCAGGGATTTGCAATAATTCACAGGAAAACAAAACCTGACACTTTTCGATAGGGCTGTTTCATAGTACAATTCGAATATGAACGAACTTGGGGAAGTTCGGGATGGCGGCACCCAATCCGTGCAGAAGGGCCGCCTCTTTTTTTTGCGCATAGGATATAATAGGTACAATTACCTGAATATACAGCTAGAATGAGTGAGTAGTGGGATATAAAATAAGCTTATTCACGTGAATATAACGTACTACTCTCTCCCAAGATTTGATCTTGGGGCTTTTTTTTGTCCAAAATGCATGAAAAAAAGCCGTTTCTCATGACGGCTTTGTTATCGAAAGGGTAGGTTGAAAGCTTCCTTTTAGCAAGGCATCAATAAATTGCTCCTGTGTGAGAGAAATCGTGATGCCCATTCCAGGCAAATCGACAGAAAAAACATTTTCTCGGTACAAATACCAGAGATCGCCTGTCGGCTCAATGGAATAGACGTGTATATTTTTCTGTGAATGCTGGCCTGCCTTTTGGATTTCCCGCAACGCTGTAAAGAGTTCTCCCCAAACAGGCAGATAAGGCTTCGTTTGGTGCAGCACAATCGCTTGGATCAGTTGGTTTTTCACGAGAGAAATAGCATCCATGTTTGAGCGGTTCAACGAAGGCATGACCGTTATACTCCTTTTGCATGGCTTGGCGCATTAGTCTTGTGTGATGGCGATTTTTGTCGAAGTTATGAATAAGTGTAAAATAGTTATCCGTTCGATGCAAGAGAAGAGAAGGTAGAGATGAGCATTTGGATATTTGACGGTTGCTTCTGATTTGGATAGCATAGGAAAAGCGGTTTTGACAAATGGCAATAGCGAGAAGCGGGAGATGAGATTGTGGCAAAAAAACACCGGTTGATCATCGAGTTTTGCGGTGGATTTGGTCAAGGGCTGGCCTTGCTGTATGCATTGCGGTCGCCTGATGTTCAAGTGGCAGGGATCATTTGCAGAGAATCGCAGTCAAGCTTGGCTAGCAAGTTGATTGATTTTGCACAGCCAGGCTATGAAATTCCAATCGTAACAGGTGCCAAGCAACCGCTTTTCTCAGGAACGGTAGATACGACCACCTCGGAAGGTGTACGACTCCTTGTGGAAAATACGCAGGATGAGGAAAGTGACTTGACACTCGTGACGTTTGACCGATTGACGACGCTAGCTTTGGCTGTCGCGCGTGATCCACTGTTGGCGCGTAAATTTACGCGAATTGTGGTGCAGGGTGGAGCGATACGCGTACCAGGAGACGTAACGGCTATTGCCGAAACAAACATGCATGGTGATCCGGAAGCAGCTGCGCTCGTTTTGGCAGCCCGCTTGCCACTTGTGCTCGTTCCAATAGATACAACCAGCTCGTTTCGTTTGAAGGAAGAGCAGGTACATACGCTGGGGAGTCTGGCACAAGCAGTTGGCCTAATCGATAGAACGACGATGTCAGTTGTGCAGTTCGCAGCTTCTGCTGGTGCGCTCCATGCATGGGTAGCGATGCTCGCGGCTCTCTCGCCTGATAAGATGCGGACGGAGCAGATGAAGCTCTCCGTCGATTGTAAGAGTGAATTATCACGCGGTGCCATTCTAGCCGATCTACGGGCGAAACCGAGTGTAGGAACCGATACGGTCGTATGTGTTGAGGTTGAGATGGCAGAGGCAGAGTGCTGGCTGCAAACTGTTTTGGATCAGGGAGGGGTATAAGCGCATGGAAAAAATCATTTTGGATGTAGATACCGGGATTGATGATGCGCTGGCGATTGCTTATGCCGTTCACTCGCCTGCTCTTGAAGTGTGTGGGATTACCACGACTTTTGGCAATATTACGGTGGAGGAAGCAACGCGCAATACCTTACAGGTGCTAGAGCTGCTGGGTGCCTCTGGGATTCCTGTCTATCAGGGGGCATCGAAGCCGATTGTTCGCGACCTTACAGGAAAAGCAAGGCTGTTCCACGGTGAAAACGGGCTAGGCAATGTCGTCCTTCCAGAGCCATCGACAACGGCTCAGCCACAGTGTGCCACACAATATCTCATCTCTGCGATTAAGGAAAATCCTCATCAATTGACACTCGTGACCGTCGGAAGCATGACCAATTTGGCGCGAGCGATTATGGCTGCTCCAGAAATCGTAGCTCTTGTCAAACGAGTGGTCGTGATGGGGGGAGCTGTAACGGTGCCGGGAAATCGCACGCCTGTAGCGGAGGCGAATATTTGTGCAGATCCGGAAGCCGCAGCGTATGTCTTCCAGTCTGGTATTCCCGTGACGCTGGTAGGCCTGGATGTGACGATGCAAACGCTGCTTACCCGCGAACACCTGCAGGAATGGAGAACGAAGGATACACGCCTGAGCCATGCTTTTGCGGATATGTGCGAGGTGTACATGAATGCCTACGCGACAGTGGGCAATTTGCGCGGCTGCGGTCTGCATGATCCGTTGGCGGTAGGTGTTGTCATTGATCCGACGTTTGTGAAGTCGGTCCCGATGCATGTTGCCGTAGATACGTCCGGGGGAGCGAGTGATGCCCGTACGATTGGGGACAGAAGGGAACATCCAGCGCAGCCGCCGAATGTGGACGTTTGCTTGGAGGTTGATCATGAGCGCTTTGTCAGCCATTTTTTACAATATGTTTTAGGTAGGTAAGGAGGAAATCATTATGTTAAAAGAGTTTAAAGAGTTTGCGTTAAAAGGAAATGTAATGGATCTCGCTGTCGGTGTCGTTATTGGTGGGGCTTTTGGTAAAATTGTTACCTCACTCGTTAATGACATTATTACCCCATTGATCGGATTGCTTCTGGGCAAGGTGGATTTCTCCGGCTTGTTCATCAATTTGAGTGGAGTTCCTTATACGACCATCGCCGAAGCAAAAAAAGCTAATGCTGCCACACTAAACTACGGGTTGTTCCTCAACTCCGTGATTGATTTTGTCATTATTGCCTTTTCTATTTTTATCGTCATCAAGCAGCTCAACCGCTTCAAACGCAAACAAGAAGTGGTGAAAGCACCTGAAACGACAAAAGAGTGCCCGCATTGCATCTCGGCTATTCCAATCAAGGCTACGCGCTGCCCGAACTGCACCTCCATGCTGGATACAAAAGGAACAGCACTGGCACACGAATAAGACATATTCAAGAATCAAACGAACAGAGGAGGGCGATTATGCCTTCCTCTGTTTTCGTTTCATGCGGTTTTTATACTGATAGTGAAGTCTTTTAATCTTATGGTAATAGGTCTTGTCTCTGAGCTTGGCAAACAGCCCGTGGGAAGGAAAGTCGTAATTGACCTCAATAATGGAGAGATTTCCAGCTTTCTCAATGGCAAAATCGACGCCGATTTGCGCACTGTGCCGATATTTATTAAAGTGGGCACATACACGGTGACTAATTTGGATCAACTGAGAGACGATACTTTTTATTTTGTCGGGTGTAACAGCTCCCGACTTTTTCAAGGCATGCGGGACTGTGACGGCATATCCGCCGCCGCGAGCGACATTAGTAATAATGCTGTCGGCACCAGCTACCTTGGCTAGCATGCCGGCGTATTGCCATTTGCCTAAGCCATTGCGCATCATCATGACGCGAATGTCAAAGGGACGACCATTGATCTCTGCTAAATCGAGCCCTTTTTGTATGACATAATTTTTTTCTGTGCATTGCGCGGCAAGCTGCTGCTTCAAGTCAGCTAAAGAATCTGCCTGCATAGGCTCTCCGCGCTCCTTCACAAATTGATAGCCCCCGCTATCCGTTTTCCAGACACGAATAATGCCTTTCCCCATATGGGTTCGCGTTGGTTTGATATAGACGGTAGAATACTTCGCTACATACGAGTCCAACCTTGCGGGCTGATATAAAGCAGTAGGCGGGAGGTAAGGGCGAATGTAAGGACTTTTTGAAAAGAACTGATGAAGGCTCCACTTGCAGGAGGAGATCACATCATGCACCTCACTTTACGAAAAATCCATTCGTCCCAGCATATGCAGATGTGTTCGCGACCGTTTTCATTTTGACAAGGGGCGTTTTTCAAAAATTGCCAGTGGCTGAGAAGGAGTTACAGGATTGTGGGGGAATATATGTTCTAATCATAAGAGAAGGATGACGAAAATCATGCGGCAATTCCGTCCGGTGCAACCTCCGACTCTGCAACGAGCGAGCACCCAAAATGCCTATCACTACCAAGAGTACATGCCCAGCAAATGTCTGGTGAACGATATCGCCTGCTACTGGACCTCAGAGTACGACGGCAAAGGGATAGCACCTACAAGCCGAGTCATACCCGATGGATGCGTCGATATCATTTTCAATCTCGGTGCCACTTCCTATCAGAAGGGGGCATTTCTAACGGGACTGATGAGGACGTACGAGGTAATCCCATTGACCGAACCACAATCCTTGATCGGTATTCGTTTTTACGCTGAGGGAGCGGCTCGTTTTTTGCGCTACCCCATCGTCATGATCAACGGACATCATCCCAATCTGGAAGACATATGGGGCAAAGAGGCGGATGAGGTGATAGAAGGCTTGCTCGAAGCTTCCGACACGTCGGAGCGGCTCGCTTTTTTGGAGCGGGAGCTTATCAAACGCTTGTGGATGGATAATCCAGCAGACCAGTTGCTTTTGACAAGCATGAACTACTTGTATGAATACAGAGGAAATCTTTCCGTGGCCGCACTCGCCGAGAAAGTGAATTACAGCGAGAGAAGCTTGCGCAGGACATTTCAACAGCAGTTGGGTATGAGCCCGAAGGAACTGGGTCGAATCATTCAATTTCAAGGGCTGCTGCAAATGCTGTCGAAGGGAACGTGCACTTCGTTTACAGATGCCGCTCTCCAATGTGGCTATTACGATCAATCGCACTTGATCAAGAGCTTTCACACTTTTTACGGTGTAGCTCCAAGTAAAATTGTCTCGCCAGATCGTGCGAATTGATAGTCTCGAAATGTTGTCCGTTTTTTACAATCTTCTTTTGGCGAGACGCGTTATCCTAATGAAAGGATGGTGAATTCATGTGAATGAACAAACATTAGATACATACTGCCGGAAGCAGCCCGGTGCCACCCACGACTATCAGATGGATTGGGAATGCGATCGTTACCATGTTGGAGGCAAAATATTTGCCATGATCGGAGGCGACTCCAAAGGTGTTCGCATCCTCACCTTGAAATGCGACCCGATGCGTGCGGAGGAATTGCGCGAGACCTACGAAGGGATCGTACCCGGCTATCACATGAATAAATCCCATTGGAATTCGGTCTACTTGGACGCTGACATTCCCGAAGGCTTATGGGAAAGGATGATCGAGCATGCGTACGAGACAGTGCTCCAAAAACTGCCCAAGCGCGTCCAGCAAGAAATCAAGAGCGAACAGGAGTGAGTGATGTGGGAATCAAGCTTGATATGGTAGGGATTGTCGTCCAGGACATGAAAAAAGCGTTGGACTTCTACCGGGTACTCGGATTCGATATTCCCGAGGGAGCAAATGAAGAGCCGCATGTGGAGGTTGCGCAGGACGGTGTTCGTCTCGCCTTTGATACAATGGAAGTTGCCAAGGGTGTGTATGGAGGATGGGAAGCACCTGTCGGGCATCGAATTGAGCTGGCTTTCTTGTGTGAGAATGCTGCGGCGCTTGATGGGTTGTACACGAAAATCGTTTCCCAAGGCTACGAGAGTCACCGTGAGCCATGGGATGCGTTCTGGGGCCAGCGGTATGCCATCGTGAAAGACCCGGATGGGAACCTGATCAGTTTGTTTGCATAATACGATCCTTAAATAGGAGCCGAGCCTTTGTGAAAGAGGTTCGGCTTGTTTGCGTTTGTGGACGGAATTATTGGATGTTTTATTGTGAAATAAAATTTACTTATGATAGATTGATTTGTGTAATTTTACTGCATATAATGAGGGTGATGATAGGAGTGAATTTTCGGTCAATTAAAAAATGGGGGTTTTTGACTATGCATCAACCTCGAAAGAGCATGAAGCTGGAGAACTTGCAAGCATTGACGACCGAAGGAAAAAACGAGAGCAGCAGTGATTTGGATCAATTGAGTGTCCGAGGCATCGTACAAATGATGAACGATGAGGACAAGAAGGTTCCTTATGCGGTAGAGCGCGTCCTCGATCAAGTATCTGATGCGGTAGAGATTATCACACACGCATTGGAAAAGGGCGGAAGACTGTTTTACTTTGGTGCTGGAACGAGTGGACGTTTAGGGATCTTGGATGCGTCCGAGTGCCCGCCGACCTTTGGTACCCCGCCTGAGCTCGTTCAGGGTGTGATTGCAGGCGGACCACCCGCGATGGTACGCGCGGTAGAAGGAGCAGAGGATTCTTTTGAATTAGGTCAAGAAGATGTGCATAAATACGGTGTGACCAAAAATGATGTGGTTGTAGGGATCGCAGCCAGTGGACGGACTCCGTATGTACGCGGTGTATTGGCGGAGGCACAAAAGATCGAGGCCAAGACGATTGCTGTCTCTTGCAACAAGCCTTCGTACATCAATGAAGGTGTAGATGTAGCAATTAATGTCGTCGTAGGACCGGAAGTGTTGACCGGATCGACGAGGCTTAAGGCAGGAACAGCCCAAAAACTGGTGCTGAACATGCTGACGACAGCGACGATGATTCGCTTGGGCAAAGTGTACGGAAATCTGATGGTCAGTGTGCAGGCGACCAACCTCAAGCTGAAGGAACGGGTAAAGCGGATTATCATGGAAGTAACTGGAGCGAGTTACGAGGAAGCGGAGCAACTGGCTGATCAGGCAGACGGTGATGCGAAGACAGCCATTATCATGAAGCTAACCGGAACGAGCAGGGAAGAAGCCACTCGTTTGTTGAATGTTACCAATGGAAAAATCAGGGAAGCTATTTCGCAGTTGGACTAAGCTTTTGGGAAAGGGTGGAGAGATTCCATGTTGCCAGAATCTATTCGCGAAGAGCTGCGTGCTATCGTCGGAGAGAAAAACTGTCTCGACAAACAGGAAGCATTAGTCGCCTATTCGTATGACGCGACGCCGATGCAGCAAGCATTGCCGGATGTGGTCGTCATGCCGAAGAGCACAGCCGAAATCCAACAGGTCATGCGAGTTGCAGCACGATACCACATTCCGATTGTGACGCGTGGGGCTGGCTCCAATCTATGCGGAGGAACGATACCAGTCGGGGGCGGAATTGTCTTGGTGTTGAGTCGGATGAATCAAATTGTAGAGATTGACGAACAAAATTTGACGATAACAGTGCAGCCGGGGGTCCGAACGGTCGACATCCATCAGGCGGTAGAGGCGCTTGGTTTGTTTTACCCACCCGATCCAGGCAGTATGGTCATCTCCACGATTGGCGGGAATATTGCGCTTAATTCGGGTGGACTGCGCGGGTTGAAGTACGGAACAACCAAGGATTACGTGCTGGGTCTCGAAGCTGTGTTGCCGAACGGAGAGGTCATCCGTACCGGGGGCAAGCTGATGAAGGATGTGGCGGGCTATGATCTGACCAAGCTCTTGGTCGGAAGTGAGGGCACATTGGCGATCATTACCGAGGCGATTCTCAAGCTGATTCCGAAGCCGCAGACACAGCGGGTTATGCTCGCTATGTTTGCAGATATGGCACAGGCAGCGAGGTCAGTTTCCGATATTATTGCCAATCGCATCATCCCTGGCACGCTGGAATTTCTCGATCAGGGCACGATCCGTGTTGTCGAGGGTTTCAAACAGATCGGGCTTCCGACAGATGCGGCGGCGATCCTCCTGATCGGTCAGGACGGAGAACCACAGACGGTCGATCGGGACATGGAGCAGATCGCTGCGATTTGCGAGAAGAATGATGCGGTCCAAATCAAGGTAGCGACGACAGCGGAGGAAGCTGATGAGGTGATGACGGCCAGACGCAGTGCCCTCGCCGCGTTGTCACGGATGCGTCCGACGACCATTTTGGAGGACGCAACCGTTCCTCGCGCCGCTATTGCGCAGATGGTCGCCGCGATCCAAGAGATTACAGAGCGATACGGACTGCAAATTTGCACCTTCGGACATGCAGGAGACGGCAATCTGCATCCGACCTGCATGACAGACGCTCGCAACACGGAAGAGATCGAGCGTGTCGAGCATGCCTTCGAGGAAATTTTCGCGGCGGCAATCGATTTGGGCGGAACGATTACGGGAGAGCATGGCGTAGGAATCGTCAAGGCACCATATTTGGAGTGGAAGGTAGGGGCCGCAGGTATGGAGATCATGAAAGGCATCAAGCACGCTTTCGATCCTCACAATCTTCTGAACCCTGACAAGATGTTTGCAAAACAGTCCCGGAACAGAGTGGTGGTCCAGCGTGCTTAGAGAGGCCTTGGTAAAGAAACTCGATTACGATGAACTGTCCAATTGCATGCGCTGTGGCTTCTGTCAGCCAGCATGTCCGACCTTTCGGGAAACAGGCTATGAGGCGGCTTCTCCACGAGGTCGCATCGCCTTGATGAAAGCCGTAGCAGACGGTGTCATGGAGCCGGACAAAGATTTCGTCAATCAAATGAATCTCTGTCTAGGCTGCCGGGCATGTGAGCCGGTATGCCCGGCAGGTGTGCCGTACGGTCAACTGATCGAGCAGACGCGAGAAGCGATCAAAGAGGTGCAGGAGCATCCATGGTGGGTCAAAGCCGTCCGCAAGCTCGCGTTTTTCCACCTGTTTCCTCATCAGAAGCGCATGTACCAGCTCGGCGGACTCTTGCGCTTCTATCAACGCTCAGGTGTGCAAAAAAACCTTCGCAAGCTGGGGGTGCTGTCCATTCTGCCAAAACAAATGCGGGAAATGGAAGAGATCATGCCTGAAGCATCTGGAAAAGGTATCGTGGACTTTTTCGGTGGCACGGTTATTCCAGCCGTAGGTGAGCGCAAGTATCGTGTAGGCATGTTTCACGGCTGCATCATGGATGTCCTATTCAATGAGACGAATCGCAACACTGTTCGGCTTTTGAGTGAGGCAGGCTGTGAGGTCATCATCGCTCCAGACCAGGTTTGCTGCGGCGCTCTCCATGCACATAGCGGTGAGCGTGAACAGGCTCGCAATCTGGCGCGAAAAAATGTGGCTGCTTTTCACAAGGCTGATGTGGATATCATTGTATCCAATGCAGGTGGTTGCGGAGCGATGCTTCTAGAATACGACCATTTGCTGGAGAAAGATGCCGAATGGAAGGAGAAAGCACAATGGTTCGCTTCACGCGTGAAGGATATTAGCGAGGTGCTTGCACTCCTCGTCGAACCAAAAGAGTGGCAGTCATTGCCGCAACGAATCACCTATCAATCCTCCTGTCACCTGCGCAACGGGATGAAGGTGACAAAAGAGCCAGTGAGCCTCCTGCAAGCCATTCCGGGAGCTACATATGTACAGCTTCGCGAAGGAGATCGCTGCTGCGGCTCTGCGGGTATTTACAATCTGGTGCAGCCTGAGATGGCCGGGAGCCTTTTGGATGAAAAAATGGATCATGTAGCGGCTACCCAAGCAGACATTCTCGTGACCTCGAATCCGGGCTGTCTGTTGCAAATGAAAGCAGGCATTCATCGAGCGGGACTGGAAGGAAAGATGGAAGCCGTGCACATCGTCGATTTATTGGCGCGTGTGCAGCAAAAAGAAAAGCCCTTGTCTATCCCTGAGTGAGTGGGGATGACAAAGGCTTTTTCCGTTTAAGAGGGGCTAGCTGTTTTGTACTTTTTCCTGATCGTAGATATCCAACGCGGCTTGAACGGCGCGCCCTACGTGCACACGGGCTCCATGCCGGATGAGAACCGCTTCCAGCGCACCTAACACATGCAAAATATTTTTCTTCCGGCAGCTGTAGCCCATTGTGCCAATCCGCCAGATTTTCCCTTTTAACGGCCCAAAGGAACTGGCAATTTCAATATGAAAATCTTCGAGCAGCATGGCGCGGACTGACTCTCCGTCCAGCCCGTCAGGAATTTTGATACAGGTCACGACGGGAAGCTTGCAAGCCGGATCGCCGTAGAGCTGCAATCCCATCGCCAACACACCAGCAACCAATGCTTGTTCATGCAAGCGATGTCTGGCGAATCTCGCCTCCAGACCTTCCGTAAGGGCAATGCGCACACCCTCGCGCAAGGCGTACAGCATCGTTGTCGCCTCCGTATGGTGGTTCAGCCGTGCGGGTCCCCAGTAATCCATGAGCTGGCTCAAGTCAAAATAGTTGCTGCGGATCGTTCGGGTTTGAGCAGAGTTCGGAGCAGAGGGATCAGCGAGTCCACGCTCAATTTTTTTTCGTTGAAGCAAGAGTGCTTCTACACGAGAATTAAACGTGATAGGAGCCATCCCAGAGGGGACAGACAAGCATTTTTGCGTGCCGCCAATACAAGCGTCGATATACCAATCGTCTACCTTCACTTCTGTTCCGCCGATCAAAGCGACAGCATCGACGACAAACAGGACATCCATCTGGCGGCAAGCTTCTCCGATTTCTTTCAAAGGCTGAACACAGCCAGTGGATGTTTCGCCGTGAACCATTGCTACGATTTTGGGCTGAATTCGCTCGATTTCGGCAATCACGTCATGCGGTTCAAAGACACTTCCCCAGCGTGTTTCCATCGTAATCACATCTGCGCCGTACCTTTCCGCAATCTCCGTGAGCAAGTGCCCGAATCGTCCATAAATGGGTACAAGCACCCGATCTCCTGGTTCGATTATGCTACACAAAACGGCCTCAATGCCCGCCCGGGAAGTTCCGTCTATAGGGAAAGCCCAATGATTGGATGTCTGAAACAAATTCCGAAGCATTTCCATTGTTTCGTTCATGATGTTCGTGAATTCTGGATCGAATTGTCCCAATATGGGTGAACCCATCACGCGAAGAACACTAGGCTCAGCCTCGACGGGCCCCGGCGTCATAATCGTTCGTTGTGAGATGGTCTGTTCTTTGTATGCACACATAAGCGCTCCCCCAGCTCTTTCTATATCAAGGGCCGCTTTTCCGGATTCATTACCGGAAAAAACGGCCGCAGTACTGCCTGTCTTTTGTACCCATCAAAAATCTATTTTGAAATTCAAGAATCCAGCTTTTCGCAGCGCCTCGTAGATGATGACGAGCGCTGGACCGAGTATCAGCCCGAAAAATCCAATCACCTGAAATCCGAGGAACATGCTGACAAGAGCGGCTAGAGCGCTAATTCCCAGATTAGATGCGAGTACCTTGGGCTCAATAATACGGCGGACCACCGTAATTACGAGGAAGATGACGATCAGGCCGATCGCCAAATAAGAGTTGCCCATCAAGAAGTTGTAAATAGCCCATGGGACGAGGAACGAGCCTGCGCCCAAGATAGGGAGAATATCGACGAACACGATCATGAGCGAAATGACGGCTGCATACTTGACCTGCAAGATGAGTAATCCCAAAAAGGATAGCGTGAACGTCATCAGGCTCAAGATGATCTGGGCACGTAAAAACCCAACGGTGGCACGGTTCAATTGAGAGATGACCACTTCGACCTTTTCACGGGCAGACACCGTGAACATTCTCATGAAGCCCGCACGCAATTTCGGCAAATCGAGACTGATCAAAAACAAGGCAACCAAGTAAATAATCGTGGAGATCAAAAAGCCAGGAACGATGGCTGCCACACCAAGAATACCTTTGGCAACCGTGGAGGCTGAAGTAAGCGCCCAGTTTTTAAGCCCAGCGAAGACACTCTGGATTTCTGATACGGTTTCGGCAGGTAACGACGCATAGTAAGTTTCCCAGCTCATCAAATAGGACTCGACCAACTCAAAAATATGCTGTGAAAAGGCCGGTAATCTCTGAGCCAAAACAATTCCCTGAACCACAATCTGCGTACCGATCCAGTACAGTACGATCCCAAATGAAATGAGGAAGAGGAAAAAGGATGCGATTACCGCACTCATCCGATTCATTCGTAGCCTTTTGGTAAGAAACAAGACGAGCGGCTCAACCAGAATTGCTGTTAACAGTGCTAGCAAAAAGGGGACGGAGTAAGGTAAAAGAAACAACCCGACTGCAAGAACTAGTAGCAGGATGATCATTTTCCGAATCGTCATGACTGCGCTCCATTCTGAATGAAAAAATCGCTGAAAATTGATTCCCTTATTCTATCATTTTTCCAGAAGCGAACACAATGAGCCCAATCATAGCAAGAAATTGATAGATATTATCAGAAAAAATAAATAAATGGAAAGAATACAAAAAAGGGGAAAACACAAAAAGTCATGATATGATGCTCACCTATATACCACTCAAGTTTGATGCGTATCAGCATATCGACTTGAGAGTCACATCTTAATCTTTCATAGCGAGGTGTCAGGATGAAGCGGTTTGGATTAGCGATGCAAATTGTCGTCGGTCTCATTCTGGGTATCCTGGTGGGTGCTATTTTTTACGGCAACCCGGCAGTGGCGACCTATTTACAACCTATCGGTGATATTTTTCTCCGATTGATTAAAATGATTGTCGTTCCGATCGTTGTTGCCACGCTTATTGTAGGCGTAGCAGGCGTAGGTGACATGAAGAAGTTAGGCAAAATCGGTGGTAAGACAATTCTGTATTTTGAAATCGTTACCACGATTGCCATTATCATTGGTCTTTTGGCGGCCAATATCTTTCAACCGGGTGTCGGTGTGGATCGAACAGTCCTTACCAAGACCGATATCCACAAGTATGTAGACACGGCTGAATCAACACAGAGCCACGGTATGGTGGAAACATTCGTTAAGATTGTACCAACGAATATCTTTGATTCTCTTGCTCGTGGTGATATGTTAGCGATTATCTTCTTCTCCGTTCTGTTTGGACTTGGTGTCGCAGCAGCAGGAGAGAAAGGAAGGCCGGTTCTCAACTTCTTCAATGGAGTCGCGGACGCCATGTTCTGGGTTGTGAACACAATCATGCGATTCGCTCCGTTTGGTGTTTTTGCACTGATTGGTGTTACCGTTTCCAAATTTGGTTTGTCTTCCTTGATTCCATTGGGGAAACTGGTTATTTTGGTTCACGTTGCCATGGTGTTCTTCATCTTGGTGGTATTGGGCATCATCGCACGTATCAGCGGAGTCAAAATCACTTCCATCCTGCGTGTACTGAAGGACGAGCTGTTGTTGGCTTACTCCACCTCCAGCTCCGAGACTGTACTGCCTAAAATCATGGAAAAAATGGAGAAGATGGGCTGTCCGAAGGCGATCGCGTCCTTTGTTATTCCGACAGGCTACTCCTTCAACCTGGATGGTTCCACACTGTACCAGGCACTGGCTGCTCTGTTCATTGCGCAAATGTATGGGATTCACATGCCAATCAGCACACAGATTACGCTTATGCTCGTACTGATGGTTACGTCCAAAGGGATCGCTGGTGTACCGGGAGTATCGTTCGTAGTACTGTTGGCTACGCTCGGCTCTGTAGGTCTCCCAGTAGAAGGTCTTGCTTTCATCGCCGGCGTAGACCGTTTGATGGATATGGCTCGTACAGTTGTTAACGTAGTAGGTAATGCGTTGGCAGCAATCGTGATCTCTCGTTGGGAAGGTCAGTTCGATCAAAAGAAAGCAGACAATTATGTTCAGGCAGTAAAAGCCGATCCAAGCGCTGCTTAATCTAAGCTATTAATGGTTTGTAAGAAGCCTCCTGTCAGTGAATTTAACTGGCAGGGGGCTTTTTTGCATTGCGTGGAAAAGTGGCGGTAGCGCTTTAATCGTTTTTGTATGTGATGCATTTTTTAAGAATTAATTCCTTTCATAAAATGCCCCTTCCTCTCGCAAACCAGTGACAGACATTGCAAGTGTAATCAGAGTAAGCACTAAGGATACTTTGAAACGTAAATCTTCGACTTGGACATAAAAATTTTCAGCTACAGTTTATTACTTGTAGAACGAACGCCAACATGCAAAATGATTGGTGTTCGTTTTATAATGATGGTGACAGGGGGCTGATTAAAAATGATCAAAGCATTGATTTTTGGATTTGGTCTTCTTGGGCTTTTGATTTTGTATGCATTCTTGGGGGATCGTGGAACGAGCACTTTACTGACTTTTTCAAGCTATACGGGGTTCGGACTAATTGTGATTTCCATTTTTATGTTCGGATCTTCACTTGGCGTTGATCGGATAACCATGGCTACTCCAGACGTGAAGAGAAACTTCGTTGCAGATGATAATAATGAGCGAATACAAAAGGCAAATAGTAAAGAGATGAATTGGGCTCTTTATACATTTATAGCAGGCGTACCTTCTATTGTTACATGGGCATTCATGTACTTTGTAATTCATTAAGTGACATCGGTTAAAATACCCTTCCTCGAGTTGGGTATTTTTTTATTGACACCAAAAACAGGAAAGAGTAATATGATACCAACAACTTGATAATAACATTTTGTTAATAACAAAAAAGCAACAACATTTCAGCAGCTAAAAGAGGCGATTGGATGAAAGAAAAATCACATGTCAATAAACAAGGTCAAACCGAAAAGGAGTACTTGGAAGCTTATGATGTCAGCCAATTCGAGCGGCCGTCTGTGACAGTCGATATGCTGGTATTCACCGTAATGGATGAGCTGGAGGAGAATTACCGCAAGCTCTCGCCCAAGTCTTTGAAAATATTGCTTGTGAAGCGTGGTGAGCATCCGTATATCGGCCAATGGGCGTTGCCGGGTGGGTTTGTTACACCTGGGGAGAGTCTGGAGGAGGCAGCCAGACGCGAGCTGCGTACGGAAACAAACGTAGACGATATTTACTTGGAGCAGCTCTATACCTGGGGTGATGCGGGCAGAGATCCGCGGACTTGGGTTATCAGCACGTCGTACATGGCCTTGGTAGACAGCTCGTCTTTACAGCTGCAGGCAGGGGAGGATGCAGAGGAAGCGGAGTGGTACCGCATCGAGGACAGGTGGCTGAAAGAAACAAAGACAGCGACTACGGACGGCTCCATTACTGAAAGCTGGCTGGAACTGCGACTGGTGCACGAGAAAGAGGAACTGTTTGCCACGATTAAAATTACCAAAACAGTAACGGGCCGCACCGTACGTGAGACCCGCGAAATTGTGGAGACGAACAATATCGCATTTGATCACGCCAAAATCATTCAATACGCGCTGGAGCGATTGCGTAATAAGATTGAATACACGGACATCGCCTTTGCCTTAATGCCGGAGCTGTTTACGCTAAGTGATTTGCAACAGGTGTACGAAGTGATTTTGGGACGTGAGCTGTTGGCTGCGGCGTTTCGCAGGAAGGTAGCCGACAAAGTGCTGGAAACGAATCAATATCGAAAACATGCCGGGCACCGACCATCCAAGTATTTCCGCTTTAACCCGGAATGGATGGATCAGACGTAGCCCCGCACCAGGGAGGAAATCACAATGAATCAGGGACACAATCGAAGCGGGCGCGTACGAATCGCGCAAGAGACGCTGCAAATCATAGAGCAGGGCTACTACGTGAACAAAGCGGGAGAAAAGAAGACCATAACGGAGGATCTCACTGCTGCCATCAGCCAGTCCGTCTTGTATCGTCCAAATGATTTGGCTGCAGAAACAGTGCAACTGCCATCGCATCAAACAACGGCAGCACAACTGCGTGCCATGGTCGAGGTTACCTCGGAATCCAGTCTGGATGCAGCCAAGCGCCTCGTCGTCTCCGAAAAACGAGCAGATGCCATATGCTTGAATTTTGCTTCCGCCAAAAATCCGGGCGGAGGATTCCTAGGAGGAAGCCAGGCGCAGGAAGAGAGCTTGGCGCGTTCCTCCGGTCTGTATCCTTGCATCGTGCAAATGCAGGAAATGTACACCTATCATCGTCAATTGAAAACCTGCTTTTATTCCGATTACATGATTTATTCACCGCGGGTCCCGGTACTTCGCGACCAAAGCGATCAGCTTTTGCATGAGCCATACCTCTTGTCTTTTATTACGGCGCCTGCTGTGAATGCAGGGGTTGTTCGTGAGCGAGAGCCGGAAAATATCGCGAAGATTGGCCCTGTCATGAAGGAGCGCATCCGAAAAATTTTGCGGGCAGCAGCTATTCATAACCACCGGACGATCATTTTGGGAGCGTACGGCTGCGGAGTATTCCGCAACAAAGCGGAGGACGTAGCAGATTACTTTGCGTCTGTTTTGATCGAGGAGCAGTATGCACAGCTTTTTGATCACATCGTTTTTGCCATCTATGACAATTCTGCGCGCCAGGAAAACCTGCGAGCGTTCAAGGAGAGGTTCGCATGAATGCGAAAAGCACCAGCTTGTTAGCAGACTGGAATTGGTTTGAAAAAATATGGCTCATCTCGTTTACACTGGTAACCATCTATTTGTATTTCGCACTGGATGATACATTAATCGGCTTGATTGCCTCCTTAACAGGGATGTTGAGTGTCGTGCTTGTTGCCAAAGGAAAGACGTGGAGCTACTACCCGGGTATCATCAATGTGGTTTTGTACGCGTTCGTTGCTTATGGGCAAAAGTATTATGGGGAAGTCATGCTGAATCTTCTCTATTTTTTGCCGATGCAATTCATAGGACTCTACCTGTGGCGCAAAAACCGCGTGTCCGAAGTCAAACAAAATGACGTTAAGATTACGATTTTGTCCAACCGAGCACGTATCTGGTGGACGATCTTGAGCATCATCGCAACAGTTGCCTACGGGTTTGTATTGAAGCAAATGGGCGGGGCCTTGCCTTTTGTCGATTCCTTGACGGCTGTGCTTTCCGTCATCGCGATGCTTTTCATGGTGAAGCGCTTGGTCGAGCAGTGGGTGGTCTGGATCATTATTGATTTGTTCACGATCTACATGTGGCTGGCAGCATTTTTGAAGGACGGAAGCGATATCTCGATGCTTGTCATGTGGTCCGCTTATTTGGTGAATGCCATCTACGGATTGATGAACTGGGTTCGACAGTACCGCAAGCAAAGGGAGGAGCAGACATGGGGGGCGTAGGCTTCATTGGCGGCAAATTTTTGCCACTGCATCAGGGACATGTATACGCGATTACACAGGCGGCCTGCCGCTGCGACGAGCTGTACGTCATTCTCTCGCACAGCCCTACTCGCGACCGAAAACTGTGTGAGGAGGCAGGGATCAAGCCCATGCCCTATGAAGTACGGTTGAGATGGCTGTCCACGCTGGTTAAGGACATGGAAAATGTCCGCGTGCTTGCAGTCGAGGATCGTGCGGATAGCGACGAGAGCTACGATTGGGAGGCGGGAGCAGCGGACATCAAGCGCAAGATTGGGAAAAAAATCGATCTGGTTTTCAGCTCCGAGTCCGCCTATGATCCGATTTTTCGCCGTTTATACCCGGAGGCAGCGCACATCATTCTCGATGAATCGCGCAATCAAGTGCCGATCTCCGCTACCCAAATTCGCAACGAAGGGGTCTACACCCATTGGCAGCACATCCCGACTGTTGTTCAGCCCTATTTCGTCAAAAAGGTAGTGGTCGTAGGAACAGAGAGCTGCGGGAAATCGACCTTGACCCGTTATCTTGCGAAAATCTACAACACCGTGTTTGTCGAGGAGTATGGTCGCACAATCTGCGAAGAGGTCGGGGGCTGCGATACGATTTTGACACCGGATTATTTCCCGCATATCGCGTATGGGCACAAAATGAAAGAGTACGAAGCGCTCCAGAAAGCCAACAAGCTCTTGTTCATCGATACCGAAGCGATTGTCACCCAATTTTACTCTGAACTGTACACAGGGCAAACCTTCTCTGTTCTCGACCAGATTGCCGAAGAGCAAAAATATGATTTGTGGCTGTTCATGGAGCCAGATGTCGCATGGGTAGATGATGGACTGCGTGTGCACGGAGAAGAGCAAGTGCGCCTGCACAATCATGAAAAGCTGCGCCAGATGCTGGATGAGCGGGGAATTACGTACGTGACATTGAAAGGGAATTATGCCGAGAGACTGCTAGGAGCTATGGAGCATGTTGATCAACTGTTGAAGACGACTTCTCAACGAGCGGGAATTGGGCTAGACTAATGTCATCAAACGATTCTGACAGTAGAAGGGAGCCGTGCTGCATGCAGTCGATCGTACAGCCGCTATCCCCCCTTAGCTTGAAAGAATGGGCTGTCGCCGTCAAAGCGCTTGGAGAAGGTGAGCAGATCATCACGATCCGCAAGGGTGGGTTATACGAAGAAACACGAGAATTCCGCTTGGAAAACAATCAATTTTATTTGTATCCGACCTATGAGCACCAGAAGCGCGAAATGGTTAAGGCAGACTGCCAACACCTGTTAGACGCGACCCTCGAAGGCTGGACAATGGACAAGAAGACCGTAATGATCGAATATTTTGCCGAAGTAACCGACGATGTTGAGCTGATGGACGAAGCCAAGCTGCGTGCGCTTTCTCCCTTTCACATCTGGACGGATAATTTCGCAGATGTGCGTTTGCATTGGAAGAAAAAACAGCCGCTGCACATTTTGTTCGTGCGGGTGTATCGATTAGAGCAGCCAGTAGAAATCCCGATTGACGCTGCTTATCAAGGCTGCAAATCTTGGCATGATCTCTTGGTGGATATTCCGCGAGCTGGGTTTACCCCTGTGCTTTCCGACGAGGAGTTCGCAGCGAAAAAAGCTGCGATCATGAACATTCTGCAAAACTGACATTCCATTCCACTCTTGTCTGGAGGGTTCTCATGAAAGCGATCTTGGTAACGGAATTAGGCGGGCCTGAGACGATGAAATATGCGGAAGTCGAGATGCCGAGCATGTCACCTACACAGGTGCTGATCCGCGTCGAGATGACCAGTGTCAATTTTGCTGATATCAAATCCAGATATGGAAAAAAGGGAGCAGCCAAGCTGCCATTTATCCCGGGGCTCGATGCGACTGGCGTGATCGAACAGGTAGGGGCAGAGGTGCAAAGCCTGAAGGTGGGACAACGAGTCATTGCGTTTCCGGCCAACGGATCATACGCCGAGTATATCGTGGCGGATGAGAGCTTGACCTTTGCGCTGCCAGATCAAATCAGCACGGAAACAGCAGCCGCTTGCCCAGTCGTGTCATTTACTTCGTACCAGCTATTGGCGAAGGTAGCACGTATTGCCAAAGGGGAAACCGTACTGATTCACGCTGCGGCAGGCGGAATCGGGACGACGGCGATTCAATTAGCCAAGCTGCTCGGAGCAGGTCGTGTCATCGGCACAGTCGGTAATGAAGCAAAGGCGGAAATTGCCTTGTCAGCCGGTGCCGATCATGTGATTTGCAATGATCGCGAAGATTTTGTGGAAAAGGTACGTGAGTTGACGGATGGTGCGGGAGCCGATGTTATTTTGGACTCGATTTCCGGAGCGGTGAGCGAGCGTAGTCTTGAGTGCCTCGCCTGGTACGGCCGACTCGTCCATTTTGGCAATGCCAGCGGCGAAATCGGTCAGATCAAAACAATCGATTTGCACGCAAGCTGCCGCTCTGTTTTAGGCTTCAGCTTTGGTACGACACGCAAGCTGCGTCCACACTTGTTGCAGGATACAGCCAAGCAAGTTTTGGACTATTTGGCGAATGGACAGCTGAACATCAAGATCGGCAAGCATTTTGCATTGGAAGAAGCAGCGAGCGCTCATGCGTGGGTAGAGAGCAGGGCGAGTACGGGAAAAGTACTGCTGGATGTGCGTTCGTAACGATTTGGAGCCCTTGCTGACTCACAAGCAAGGGTTTTCGCTTTATCATTTTGGAGAGGTGAATGCTATGCAGATAATTTCTACAAGCGAACTGGACAAAAACGTTATCACTGAATTTTTCATCAAACACTGGGGAAGTCCGCAAATGGTCATCTCCAGTGGCGTCTTCCAATGCGATGCGCTGGATGGCTACGCAGTAAAGGGGGAAGATGGAGCAATCCATGGATTTATTTCCTATGTCCTCGAAGATCAGGAATGTGAAATCATTTCCTTGGACAGTGTGATTGAAAACAAAGGAATCGGGACCGCACTTCTCAATCAAGTAGAGCAGACCGCCAAAGAAAAAGGCTGCCACCGCATGAAGCTCGTCACCACCAACGATAACCTGCACGCCATGGGCTTTTACCAAAAAAGGGGTTATCAGCTTCACGAGCTGTACATCAATGCTGTGGACAAAGCCCGCCAAATCAAACCGGAAATCCCCCTTATCGCAGAAAATGGCATCCCAATCCGCGATGAAATCCTTTTTATAAAAAAACTTATTTAAAAAAGCCCCGCAGAAGCAATAGCTGTCCGAAAAGCGAAGGCACATGTTTGGAAGGAGACCGCCCGAACGTAGTGAGGAAAAAGGCGACTGGAAAACATGTGCCTTCGCTTCCCCCCGACCACCGCAGATTGACAACCTCCGGTTTTAAAAAAGTTTGCCCCCACACAATTGTTGACATTCGTAACTGTACGAATTATTATTACAGTACTCTTCGCAAGGAGGCCGTCTGTGACGTGAATAGTGAATTTACCATAGCTGTTCACAGCTTGGCTTTGTTGGCTCATATCCCAGAGCATATGGCAAGCAGTGAGCTCATCGCAAAAAATGTATGTACGAATCCTGCCAGAATTCGCAAAATCATGAGCATTCTGCGTAAGAACGGGTTTGTGAAGACCAAAGAGGGAATTGGCGGCGGTTATATACTCGCGTGCGATCCGAATGAGGTCACCTTGGCTGAGATATATCGTTCGATTTCGAATGGTACACTGAAGCCGCACTGGTGTTCGGGAGATCCGCAAGAAGCGTGTCAGGTTTCTGCGAATATGCACGGAGTCATGGATCAGATTTTTACCGAAGCAGAGATGTACTTCACGAAGTATTTGGAACAAATTACGATCCAGACCGTATTAGATAAAGTCCGTCATGGATGTCAGGAGAATTCGCAACAGTAACCATACAAATTTTTAACATGGAAACTGTAATGATTTCCGTTACAATTAGGAGGTGCACGAAAATGAATCGAGATGAGTTATTGGAAGTCGGAGAATGGGTATTGGGCAAGACCAAATTCGGCGAGTTAGTTCAAGGCTTCGTCGAAACAGATGATTCATTGCGAGGTACCGCGAAAGTTTATGTGGTTCAATGCGACAACGAAGAGACGATCGGCAAGCTGGTGGTGATTCCGAGACAGTGGATGGAACGCATTCCAGTAGGCTCTTTTGATGATGAAGAGCATATGCATGATTTGATCGACCTCGCTCTCGCAACCAAAGATAGAGAGTGGTTTATGGACCTGACTGCCAAGGCAAGCACCATGAGACAGACGTCAGGGAAAGAAGCCCGCAAAACAAGAAGCTCTTCCATTCGCAATCGCTTGGGAACTTCTGCTATTTGGGAGCAATAATTTTTCACAATACAGGAGGAGTACGGAGTATGTCTAACGTGAATCAGAACAGTTGGTTTGAAAAAGGAATGAGCTTTGCCGCGTACAAAGAAAGTATGAACGTCAACAAAGAAGAGCTGTCTCGCGTGTACGATCAGCTCACATTTACGGAAGAGGATCTGGCTTTCTGGAAGGAGCTCTCCCAGCGCAATTGGAAAGGGGTCGTTCTAACCGCAGACTGGTGTGGGGATGCTTCCTTGTGCGTTCCTGTCATTCAGCGAATTGCCGAGGAAAGCAACATTGAATTGCGCTTTCTCATCCGTGACGAAAATTTGGAGCTGATGGATCAATACCTGACCAATGGCACAGCACGTGCAATCCCGATCTTTATTTTCCTCGACCAGGATGGTTACGAGGCAAGAGTGTGGGGACCGCGTTCCCCAGAAGTACAGGAAATGATTACGACTGCCCGTGCAGGCTTGCCGGCTGCAGACGCTCCAGATTTTGAGGAAAAGCAAAAGGAGTTGTACCGCAACTTCAAGCAAAAGATATCTACAGACCCTGCTATTTGGCGCACGGTGATTGAGAGCGTGAAAGCGAAGCTGCAAGGCTAAAGAGAAAAATCTATAGGATAGGAATGGATAAATGAATATGAATACACAAGAGAATAGTCAGCGACCGATTCTCTTCCTGATGATCAACATGTTTATCGCCATGCTGGGAATTGGCTTGATTATTCCGATTTTGCCCGAATTTCTCAAAGAGTTCGGCGCGGGTGGGGAGACGGCTGGATACTTGGTGGCGGCCTTTGGTGTAACACAATTTCTTTTTTCTCCAATTGCAGGGGAATGGTCGGATAAGTACGGTCGAAAAATCATGATTGTAATGGGACTCGTCCTGTTTACGATCTCCAACCTGGTCTTTGCCTTGGCTGAACAGACTTGGGTGCTCTACCTTTCTCGTCTGATCGGCGGGATTGGGGCAGCAGCGATGATTCCGTCTATGCTGGCGTATGTAGCGGATATCACGACAGAGGATAAACGTGGAAAAGGACTGGGGATGCTCGGAGCTGCCATGTCGCTCGGTTTTGTTATCGGGCCTGGTATTGGCGGATTTTTGGCAGAGCTTGGCTTGCGTATGCCGTTCTACATTTCCGCGGCGGTTGGTGCGGTAGCCACACTCGGTTCCATCTTCTTCTTGTCAGAATCCCTTCCTAAGGAAAAACAGCTGGCGGCACGAAACGCCAAAGACAAACAGGAAAACATCTTCCTACAACTCGGCAAGTCGTTTCAATCGTCGTACTTCATCATGCTGGTGCTGGTCTTTACGATGACGTTTGGCTTGGCGAACTTCGAAGTTATCTTCCCGCTGTTCGTCGACGCGAAATTCGCTTATACTCCGCGCGATATTTCCATCATTATCACAGTGGGTGCTCTTGCCGGTACGATTGTGCAGGCAGCGTTGATCGGCAAGCTCATTACTCGTTTTGGCGAGAAAAAGCTCATTAACTGGACGTTCTTCTTGTCTGCTGTATCGATGGTGATGATGCTATTGTCCGGTAACTTCTGGTATATGCTGATTTTGACGGTTATCTTCTTTACCCTGACGTCGATTATGCGTCCAGCAATCAACACGCTGATCTCCAAGCGAGCGGGGGATGAGCAGGGCTTTGTAGCAGGAATGAACAATGCCTACATGAGTCTTGGAAATATTTTTGGCCCAGCAGTGGCAGGTACATTGTACGGGGTTCATTTGAATGCACCGTATTTGTTCGGCGCGATTATCCTGGTTCTCAGCTTGTTCTTGTCGCAGGTGGAAAGCCGTCGCAGCATGAAACGGGCAGTGGCCTAATAATTTTTGTATGAGGAAAAGAGCAGCGCAGAGTGCGGAAACGCTTTGTGTTGCTCTTTTTTGTGTTATAGGAAAAACGGCCTACATCTTTTATAATTTGTTCAAATTGGAATGTTTTAGCATAATGTAGGTGGAGTAAGAGGAGGGGGAAGCTTTTTGAAGAAATGGGCATCGTTTATTATGTTTCTTATGCTAGTGATGACGGGCTGTACGGACTCTGATCCTGCGCAAAAAGACACTGCTGCGACACAACAAACCGCAAACTTACAGGAGCAGACGAAAACGCCTGATCAGACAACTTCAGATACATCCACACAAATGCAGGCTAGAGAGCCACTGCCGCCTGTTAAGCGTGAGTTGACGGCATTTGAGCTCGCATTGGCAAACCAGGTGGTAGGGACGTATGCTGGCGAAAATTACGATGAAGAGAAGGTCAAAAAAGAATTGGATAAGCTCCCAGCTACACTCACATCGGAGCAATATCTCGAGGAGCTGCTGAAATTACTCGGAGAGGATTATCGCCCGTTTGTTCTTACGTTTGCGAATTTTGATTCCAGTGTAGACGTTCACTTGCAGCGTCCGACAGAGGAGATTACCTTGCCGGAAACGCAAAAAACGCATTTTGCCTTGCTGATTGATGCGAGTGGCAGCATGAAAGGAAAAGTCGGCAAAAAAACGAAGATGGAGGCAGCTCGAGAGGCAATTGACCAATTCGCGTCTGTCCTTCCCAAAAACGCGACGATTTCTTTACGAGTATATGGGCATAAAGGAAGCGGCAGTGACCAAGACAAAGCGTTATCATGCGCCAGTACAGAGACCTTTTATTCGGAGACGGGCTATCAGAAGGAATCGTTTCAACAAGCATTGGGCAAAGTACAGCCAGCAGGCTGGACACCGATTGCAAAAGCACTGCAAGCCGTGCAAGAAGATATTCCAGCCGGGACAAATGAAACATTCGTGTACGTGGTGAGCGACGGGATCGAAACGTGCGGAGGAAATCCCGTTGAAGCAGCCAAAGCACTGAACCAGTCGAGCATAAAGACCGTAGTGAACATTATCGGTTTTGACGTTGATAACGAAGGGCAGCGTATGCTCAAGCAAGTGGCGGATGCGGGAGCGGGGACATACATAACCGTGCAGGATGAAGAGGCTTTGAAAAAGCACCTTCGGGGCGAATACGACAAGCTCAAGCAGGCTTGGTACGCGTGGAAGGAAAATGCCAAAGAAGACGCACTCAGTCAAAAAGAAGCGAAGAAAAAACTCGCGGAAGACACCAAGGAAAAAGTAAAAGCGTTGGTGGAGGAAGAAAAACAAAGATTGCTGGACGCCAGGGAATATTTGAAAAAGAGATTTAACGGAAAAGGCGGAATTATGGATACCGATAGCGCCATTATCGACCGGAAGCAGGAAATATGGCGATACGCTGTGGATACAGGCAATGGGCTATGGAGAGATTCCGTTGACAATGGCAATCAGGAGTGGCGGGAAGTCATTGAGGAAGGACAACAAGGGGTTCGAGACGCAAACGCTAAAAAACCTTGAGGGAAAGTCGCTTCCTTGACATTTTCTTGAAACCAGTGTAAAAAGAGTATACGAATCGAACACCAACAAATTCATTGACGAGAAAGAGTAAGCTAATCTCCTTGTTCCCCAGAGAGTTGGCCCTAGTGCTGAAAGCCAACGTTCAAGACTTAGCCGAAAATCCTCTCCGAGAAGGAAAGCTGAAGCATTTGGAGTAAGCTGACCCGGAATCCCACCGTTACGAGGGACGCGTATGATGGTACGTAGTAGAGGTGCCGAATTGACATGCTTGCATGAAGAATTCGGAACAAGGGTGGTATCGCGAGATCAAATCTCGTCCCTTAGGGGGCGGGATTTTTTTGCGTTCTATGAACCTACACTTCTACGCAAACTACAGAAGAAGGAGTGTACATGATGAGGAAAGTAGACGTAAAAGAAAAAGCAAGGACACGAGAGTTGCGCGTCCTGAATCAGTGGAGGGAAGACGACACATTTCGCAAGTCGATGGACAATCGGCTGGGAAAGCCTAATTTCGTCTTTTATGAAGGACCTCCGACGGCCAACGGACAGCCGCATATCGGTCACGTGCTCGGACGGGTCATTAAGGATTTTATCGGACGCTACAAAACGATGTCTGGCTACCGTGTCGTCCGCAAAGCAGGCTGGGATACACATGGTCTCCCGGTAGAGCTTGGGGTCGAAAAGCGACTTGGCATTTCCGGCAAGCAGGAAATCGAAAACTACGGGGTGGCCAAGTTCGTCGAGGAGTGCAAAAACAGCGTCTTCGAGTACGAAAAACAATGGCGCGAGCTGACGGAAGGCATCGCGTACTGGACAGATATGGAGCATCCGTACGTCACTTTGACCAACGACTACATCGAAAGCGTCTGGCACATCCTTTCTGACATTCATAAAAAAGAACTGCTGTACAAAGGGCATCGTGTCAGTCCGTATTGCCCGGATTGCCAGACGACACTCAGCTCCCATGAAGTGGCGCAAGGCTATGAAGACGTGAAGGACTTGAGCGCAACGGTCAAATTCAAAAGCAAGACAAGCGATGACATCTTCCTCGCGTGGACGACGACGCCATGGACACTTCCAGCCAACGTGGCTTTGGCTGTTAACAAAGAGCTCGATTACGTGCGGGTGAAGCACAAGGATGAAGTGTACGTCATAGCAAAAAATCTCGCGGAGAAAGTCTTCCAGGAAGACTACGAGGTTTTGTCCACACACAAAGGCGCAGAATTGGTCGGCATCCAGTATGAGCCGCCTTTTGGCTATATCAAGGTAAACCAAGGGCATATCGTCGTCGATGCGGACTATGTCAGTGATACGAGCGGAACGGGCATCGTGCATACTGCTCCAGCGCACGGGGAGGATGACTATCGCACGACTCGCCAGCATGGGCTTGATTTCGTGAACGTCGTGAATTTGGCTGGCCGCTATACCGATCAAATCTCAGATTTCGCGGGTCGCTTCGTCAAGGATTGCGACGTTGATATCGTCAAAGACTTGTCTCATCGCGGTCTGCTGTTTTCTAAGGAGCGCTACGAGCATAGCTATCCGTTCTGCTGGCGCTGCAAATCGCCACTGTTGTACTACGCGATGGAGAGCTGGTTCATCAAAACGACAGCGATCAAGGATCAGCTAATCGAAAACAACAGCAAGATCGACTGGTATCCGGGACACTTGCGCGAAGGGCGCTTCGGGAAATTCCTCGAAGAGCTTGTAGACTGGAATATTAGCCGCAATCGGTATTGGGGGACACCGCTCAATCTGTGGCTTTGTCAGGAGTGTGGCAGCGAATATGCGCCAGGCAGTGTAAAAGAGTTGCGTGAGAAATCCGTGGCGCCACTTGACGAAAAGCTGGAGCTGCACAAGCCGTTTGTGGATGAGGTGAAGCTGCGTTGCTCGTGCGGCGGTACAATGGAGCGAACTCCTGAGGTCATTGATGTGTGGTTCGACAGCGGTTCGATGCCGTTTGCGCAGTACCATCATCCATTCGGCGACGAAAAGGTATTTCAGGAGCAGTACCCTGCCGACATCATTTCAGAAGGAATCGATCAGACACGGGGTTGGTTCTTCAGCTTGTTGGCAGTTTCTACTTTGTATAACGGAAAAGCGCCTTACAAGGCGGTCATCTCTACCGGTCACGTTTTGGATGAACACGGTCAGAAAATGTCCAAAAGCAAAGGAAACGGGATCGATCCATGGGAGGTAATCGAGGAGTTCGGTGCAGATGCATTCCGGTGGGCGCTTTTGTCTGACAGTGCGCCGTGGAGCAGCAAGCGGTTTTCCAAGCGGATCGTGGCCGAGGCGAAGTACAAAGTGATCGATACGATCCACAACACCCATGCGTTTTACTCGCTATACGCCTTGATCGATGCATTCAAGCCAGAAGAGCATCCCCCGCAACCACCTGTGAACGAGTTGGATCGTTGGATACTTTCCCGCTTGAATACCACCTTACAGCACGTGGTAAAAGGTCTGGAAACCTACGATTTCATGAATCCGGCTGGGCATATTGAAGCGTTCGTAGACGAGCTCAGCAACTGGTACATCCGTCGTTCCCGGGACCGCTTCTGGAGCAGCGGGATGACGCCTGACAAAGTATCTGCTTATCAGACCCTGCGGGAAGTGTTGCTGACGCTGGCGAAGATGATCGCACCATACGCACCGTTGATCGCAGAAGATATACATGGCAATCTGGGGGGCGAAGGCAGTGTTCATTTGACTGACTATCCGAAGGTGAACACAGAAGCAATCGAAGAAACCCTTGAGCGGGACATGGAAACGGCTCGACACATCGTGGAGCTGGCGCGAAATGTTCGCAACGAAACTGGATTCAAGACAAGACAGCCTCTGTCCGAGCTGATCGTATCGATGGAGCAGCCATTTAACCTCGAGCGATTTGCCGGCATTATCCAAGACGAGATCAATGTCAAAAACATTCGGGTAGAGCAAAGTGACAGCAGCTTCGTGACGTATCATTTCAAGCTCAACCTGAAGGTAGCTGGGAAAAAATACGGCAAGCTCGTTGGGCCAATCCAAGGGTATCTAAAAGAATTGAACGCAGCCGATGCACAGAAGGCAGTGGACAATGGCTACTTGAATGTGGAGGTCGCAGGCGAGAGTGTGCGGCTTACGCTAGATGAGCTGCTTGTGGAAAAGCAAGGGAAGCAAGGCTTCGCTTCTGCATCCGGCTATCAGCTCCACGTGGCTTTGAATACGACACTTACAGAAGAGCTTGAGCAAGAAGGCTTGGTTCGTGAGGTTATCCGTGTCATACAGGATGCACGCAAAAAGCTGGATCTGCCCATCGATAAACGTGTCCAGCTCACACTGGATGTGGACGATGAGCTGCGAGCAGCATTGGAGCGTTTTGATCATGTTTTGCGTGAAAGTGTACTCGTTTCGGATGTGACTTTTGCGAAAGCAGCAGATATGGAGACGGTCTCGTTCGGAGATAAAGCATTTGGTTTGCACATCAGATAACGAAGCAGTTGGATAAAGAAACAGCTAGGGAACATGGTTGTTACGCCGGTTCCCTAGCTGTTTTGCATTAATTATTCTGGGTCAAACCAAACAACCGCATAATCGCCCGCAACCAAAAATCTCCAGCCAACAGGTAATCCAAGCAAGTGCCATTTGACACCCCAGCAATATGTATACTATAATTTCCTCTAGAATGAAAATTCATTCCGCACGAGAGGAGTCATGAACTTGTCTGAAACCAAGCGCGAATTAATCTTGGATGCAGCGCTCGTTTTGTTTGTAGATCGCGGTTTTGATGGGACGACCGTTCCGATGATCTCCGAAAAAGCAGGGGTCGGTGCCGGTACCATCTATCGTTATTTCGAAAACAAAGAGGCGCTCGTCAATACGCTGTTTCAAGAATGTGTGGGGGAGCTGATTGAGACAATCAATGATGGTTATCCTCGCACATCTGATGACTTACGTGAGCAATTTGGGCATATTGCGAATCAGGTGATTCGCTACGCCAAAAAGAATTTGAACGCCTTGCTGTTTCTGGATTCCCATACAAACGGTCACTACCTAGACGAAGCCAGCCGCGAAGCGTACATGAGGCTGCGAACATTTTTATGTGAGTTCATTGAACGGGGACAAAAGAATAAGGTCATCCGTCCATTGCCTGCGGATGCATTGATTGCGCTTATGGACGGGGCATTCATCGCATTGAACAAGTGCATCAAGGCTGGCGAGATCGAAGAAACCCCGGAATTGCTTGCCGGTGTAAAGGAAGCTTGCTGGGATGCGATCAGAATTCATTAATTCTGATCCTTCTTTTGAACAAAACGGAATGAATGTTCATTCCGAAATACATTTCTATAAAGCAATAGGAGTGAGCCTACATGAATAACACGGGAAGAAAAGTGATGGGGATGTTGCTGATCATCTCCCTTGCAGTGATTGGGACGGCTTGCAATCAGATGAAGCCATCAACGGAAAGCGAAGTCCAAGCCGAGGCCAAAATTGTGGAAGCGGAGCCGATCGAGCTGAAAAGCTACCAATCGACCAGTGAACTGTCGGGGACACTTGCCCCTATCGAAGAGACAACTGTTTCTTTTGAAGTAGCCGGGGAAATCAAGTCGTTGCCGTACAAAGAAGGAGATGCTGTCAAAAAGGGAGAAGTGCTTGCCCGCCTCAATGCTACAGACTACTCTCTTCAGCTGGCATTGGCAAACGCTGAGATGCATGGTGCGAGCGCCGAGCTTTCCAAAGTAAAAAACGGAGCGCGGGAACAAGAAGTTCAGCAAGCAAAGGTAGCGGTCGAGGCGAAAAAAATCTCACGGGATCAAGCACAGAAAAACTATAAGCGCATGGAACAGCTCTATAAAAATGGGGCGATCTCCGAAACCGAATTTGAAAATGCCAAAAATGCTTTTGAACTAGCAGATAAAGATTATGCAGAAGCACAAGAGTCGTATTCACTGGTGATAGAAGGCGCTCGAACTGAGGATATCAGCGCGACAAATGCCAGCTACCAAGGAGCGATGGTCACCCGTGAGCAGGCTGCAGCTACTTTGGCAAAAACGGAAGTGAAAGCACCTATTCAAGGAACGGTGCTAGCGAAAATGGCTGATGTTGGACAGCTCGCAAGTCCAGGGGCTCCTGTCTATCGAATCGGCAACATCCAACAGTTGAAAACAGTCTTGCCTGTACCGGACAAGGATATCTCAGCGTGGAAGGTGGGAGATGAGGTCGAGATTCGTTTGTATGAAGACAAACGAATCGGAAAGGTTACGACGATTTATCCGGCGACGAACGAGCAGACGGGCACGATTAGCGTGGAAGTCGTCATTGATAACGCCAAAAAAGATTGGTTCGCAGGGCAAGTCATCAGCGCAAAGCGAACCTTGTCCCAAAAGAAAGGCATTTTTGTCCCTGCCAAAACCGTTTTTAGCCGTGGTTCTGAGCCTTACGTTTTTTTGCTAGCAGATGGAAAAGCGATTAAGACAACTGTCACGATTGGTCAGTATGTTGACAATCATTTGGAAATTACCGCTGGCTTGCAAGCAGGAGACATGTTGATTACGAAAGGTGCTGATCGTTTGCTTGGCGGGGATTCTGTCTCCGTGAAAGGAGGCAATCAGCCATGATCGAGTTTTTCATCAACAAGCGCAAAATCACCCTCGTTTTCTTTTCGATGCTCGTGCTGATTGGTATGTTCATCTCGGTTACGCTTCCAAAGCAAGAGCAACCAGACATTATCGTCAGCATGGCTACCATCACTACCGTTTATCCCGGAGCGACTCCTGAAAAGGTGGAGCAGACAGTCACGAAGAAGCTGGAAGAAAAAATCAACGAGGTGCAAGGAATCAAGTCCATTAGTTCGGAGTCTCGATCAGGTGTATCCATTATCAACATACGAACAGAGAATAACGTTGAACCGAAAACGGTGTTTGAAGATGTACGGAAAAAGGTAAAGGATGCCGAGGCCGATTTACCCGACGAAGCAGAGCAGCCCATCATCAATGATGACATGAGCCGGACCTTCATCCAGACCTTTCAAATCACAGCCAACTCTTTTGAAGAAATCCTCCAATTGCGAGACATGCTTGATCTGTGGAAGGATCAGCTTCGAACCGTGCCAGGCGTATCCGATGTTTCGATCCAAGGATTGCCGGAGCAGGAAGTAAAGGTTGCGGTCGATCCCCAGAAGCTGCAACAATACGGCATCTCCTGGGCGCAAGTCATCCATGCTGTCCAAACGAAAAACGAAACAACACCCCTGGGTGATGTCAATATCGATACAAGAAAATATCAGCTCACATTACCGGTCAGCTATGAAGTAGCGACATTTGAAAAGGTAGTCGTGACACGTACGCAGGAAGGAATGCCCGTCTATTTGAAGGATATTGCAACCATTTCCGACAGTACAAAACGGGTGGAGTATCGAACCTATTACAACGGGAAGCCTGCTGCGACGATTAGCATCAATGCTGAGCTGGGAAGCGATGTTCCAGCTGTGCAAAAAGCGGTGGATACGAAGCTTGCCGCGTTGGAAAAGAGTCTCCCAGCGTGGGCAAAAAAAGAGCCCGTGTTTTTGCAAGTGGATCGAATCGATAGTATTTTTTCCGAATTGTATCTGGAAATGATCATTGCGATCGTCGCGGTACTTTTCATTTGCATTCTTGGATTGAATGTGACGACATCCTTGATGGTTGCATTGGCGATCCCGATCTCTTTGGCGGCTGGGATGGTTGTCTTGCCCTTCTTTGGCATTACGCTCAATCAAATGACCGTTTTCGGGCTTATCATTGTTCTCGGGATTTTGGTAGACGACGCAGTGGTGGTAAATGACAACATCGAGCGCAGATTATCTGTTTTGGGCGAAGATCCGTACACGGCTGCTGTAGCCGGGACGAAGGAAGTGGCCATCTCCATTGTCACTGCTACGCTTGCTACTATCTCTGCGTTTGGGCCGATCATGTTTCTGTCTGGTGATGCCGGTCAGTTTATTTTTCCGGTACCGCTTATTATCATTTTTACGATGGCGGCCTCGATGTTCATGTCGCTTACGATCATTCCGATTTACCGGGAATGGAACGAGCGAAGGAACAAGAAACGGAGAAAAGCAGAGACGGACTACCGTAAGCCAGCGGGCTTATTAGGCAAACAAATCGATGCATTGACGAATTGGTATGGCGATCGTGTTCTGAAAGCCATGTTGAAAAATCCGCTGAAAACAGGAGTGAGCGGAGTACTGATTGCCACTGCCATTTACGGACTTGTTGCGGTTGTTCCTGTTCAGCTTTTCCCTGATGATGACAGGCCACAAATGGTTGTGAATATAACGACGCCGATTGGCGGCAATTTACAGGAAACGGATCGAATTGCTCTGGGTGTTTCCGAATGGATCACGAAACAGGCACACATTCAAAAGGTTTCGTCTTTCGTAGGTGGCAATGCGCCACAGATGATGCCCTCAGCACCGCCGGTTGGTACAGGTGAACATGTAGCGCAATTGATCGTTACTTTTGACAATCACAAAATGGATGCGCGAAAGGTGCTGGCGCCGTGGACGGAGCAATTTAAGCGGATGTATCCAGAAGCGAACATCATTCCGTACAGTGTGAAGGCGGGGATGTATTCCGGAAGCCCGGTTGGAATTCGGGTGTATGGAGATGATCTGCAACAGATGTACGCGATCTCTGAGCAAATCAAGCAGCTCATCATGGAGTCAAAAGGAACGTACAACATCAACGACACGCTCGGAAATGAACAGTACTCTCTTCAATTCCATGTGAATCAAGAAAAGATGGACAAGGAGCTGATCAACGAGGCGGATTTGACTAGAACGTTGCGTTTGATCAGCCAAGGCATTCCGATGGGGCAATTTGACAATGGGAAAAACTTGATCGATATTACGCTGGTAGCCGATCAGTCGGGAATGACGACAGAGCAAGTCTTCGCGCAACTCACGGTTCCGAATGCGCGTGGGCAGCTCATCCCGGTTTCACAAATTGCAGAAATGAAGCCGGATTTATCGATGCAGAGTATTCCTCGTTACAATATGTCTCGTAGTGTCACGATCACGAGTGATGTCCGAGATCGGACGGCTGCAGACGTGATGAGTGAAATAACAGCGAAAATGGAGCAATTGGAATTGCCAGACGGGTATGGCTGGAATGTAACAGGTGAAACAGAGGAGGAATCGGAAGTTTTGCTCGATCTGGGTGTGCTTGCGATTGTGGCGGTCTTTCTCATCTTTTTGCTGATCGTGCTGCAGTTTAATTCGTTGTCTATTCCTGTCTTGGTCATGAGTACAGTCTACCTCGCCATCGCGGGCAGCTTGATCGGGCTATTTATCACTTCCACACCGATCGGATTCATGACAGTAGCAGGCTTTATCGCATTGGCGGGTATCGTCGTTCGCAACGGGATCGTACTCATCGAGTTCATTGAGGAAGCGAGGCATCAAGGCGTCTCTCTGAACGATGCAGTCATCAGGGCGGGGAAAGCAAGGTTGCGCCCGATTTTGCTGACGACCTTTGCCGCAGTAGCCGGTCTGTCACCAATGGCGATTACGGGAAGCGTGCTGTTTCAGCCGCTCGCCATTACGATCATTTCTGGCTTGCTGTTTTCGATGTTACTCACGTTGATTGTCGTTCCCTCTCTCTATACAGTCATAGCGATCCAAAAGGAGAAAAAGCGGGTAAAAAAGGAAGCGCAGAAGCAGCTGACAATCTAAGCTTTTCAGAAGGAATGTTCAGACCAATGGAGAAAGGGGTAGAGGCACGAAGACGAACAATTCACCAGGAAGAGAGGAAATGCAGATGGACCAAGTGAAATGGAACGTTGGGGTGATTGGCGCAGGCGTCATGGGCGAGCGCATGATGAACGCTATCCGTACCCACGAAAAATTTCGAGTAGCCGCAGTGAGTGATGTTTCTGCGGAAAGAGCACAGGAAGCCGCGCATAAGTCCGGCGATGTGCCTTGGTACACAGATTACAAGGAATTGTTGAAAAAGGTAGAGCTGGACGTCATCTATTTGGCGGTTCCTCCCAAGTTCCATCACGTGATTGCCCTGGATGTACTGGCGCACAAAAAGCATTTGCTCTGCGAAAAGCCATTGGCTAATTCGTTGACAGAAGCGGTAGAAATGTTGGAAGCAGCAAATGACGCAGGGGTTGTCCATGCGATGAACTTCCCTCTCTACTATCAAGGTATTTTTCCTGAGCTCTCCCGCAGACTCGAAGAAATCGGAGATGTTCGCCGTATCGATATTGTGACGCATTTTCACCAGTGGCCGCGTCCATGGCAGCAAACACCTTGGCTGGCTGGTCGTGAGCAAGGCGGTTTCATCCGTGAAGTGCTCCCACATTTCACTCACCTGACTTACGCGCTATTCGGGGACCTGCATGTGGTCCGCACAGAGGTAGACTATCCAGCAGATCCTGCGCTATGCGAGACTGGTGTATCAGCCTTCCTGCGTCTGACAGATGGTACCCCGGTTACAATCAATGGCTTGGCGGGTATCGCGCATCAGGAGCATTTGGATTATCGTGTGTATGGATCAAAAGGGACGCTGAGTGTCGTGAACTGGAGCAATCTGTTTGTGGGTGGACACGGCGAAGCGCTCGTTCCGGCTGAAGTTCCACAGCAAGACCGTCTCTCCCTGTTATTGGATGAGCTGTCCATTGCGATGAACGGTGGGGATGCCAGACTGGTTACGTTTGAAACAGGCGTGAAAGTACAGCAGGTGCTGGAAGCATTGCTCGGACATGAAAAAGTACACTACATCAAATAGAAATGAGACCACGAGAAAAGAGCAGGCAGGGGCAGCACATCCCGCAAGACTGCTCTTTTCTTTTTGCTAGGGCTTGTATGTCTGTAAAAGCTCCTCAATATGCTTGATGGCAAAATGGACATGCTTGTTATCGTGTGTGAGTCTGCTGGCCATGATGGCTCCTTCAATGGCAGAAAAGATAAACGAAGCGACGGCTTCTGTGTCCATGTCAGAACGAAATTCTCCCTGTGCGATTCCTTCTTCCAGCAATCCCTGCATGAACGAAATGGTCTCTTGGTAAGCGGCGACAGCATAATCGCGAAGAACAGGGAACGAATGGTCACTTTCGATGGCTGTGTTGAGAAGCGGGCAGCCACCTTGGAGCGGGGGATTGTTTACCGCATCAGAATACACCTTTGCCATGGCTACGATTTTTGAAGTGGCCGTGTCCTGTTTTTCCAGCGCAGCCGCAAAATGTTCTTGTAACACTTCACCCGCATATTTGAAGGCCTCTATTGCAATTTCATCTTTGCTGGCAAAACCTCTGTAGAGGGCACCTTTAGTAAGTCCCGTGGCATCCATGATGTCTTGCATGGAGGTTCCTGTATATCCGTTTTGGTTAAACAGCTCTGCTGACTTCTTGATAATATGCAGCTTTGTTTTTTCGCCTTTTCGCATTGCGATAGTCCTTTCATTCGGCCAACACGGTCTATATTCGTCCAAGTTATTGTAACATTTCTCTCGTGTACGAATGAAGGCAATCATGTAAAATCAAAAAGAGACCGAACCGTTCGGTTTCAAAAATCGAACAAAGGGTTGTGTGGCAGGATGAACCGTATCAAACCGTATTCGATTGTCATTTTCGTCGCTTGTATAGCGATCACGTATGCACTCGTGCAAAACTTTATCATCGATCCAGAAGCAAAAGGCTTTCTCAGTCACAAATCTGATTACAACAAGGAGCGAATGAACACATCGATCTGGCTTACGGTCATGTATGTCCATTTGTTTTTCGCCCTGATTGCCCTGGTCTGTGGGTTGGCTAACTTTTCGGACAAGCTGCTCGCCGAGAACCGCAAGCTACATAAAGTAACAGGCTATGTTTATCTTTTTAGTGTGTTGGTTGTAGTTGTCACATCGGGATATATGGCTCCTTATGTAACGGGCGGAAAAGTGGCAAGTTGGCTCTTCCACCTGTTGAATATCATATGGCCGGCCATCACCATTACGGCGCTCGTCAAAATTAGAAAGCGTCAAGTCATGAAGCATAAGGAATGGATGGTCCGGAGTTTCGTCTTCTTGTTCACCAACATGCTGATTCATCTCGTGAAGCTGATCGTAGAGAAGGTAGTAGGATTGCCGTATGAGCTCAGCTACACAATCGGTGTATATGCCGCCATGATTGGACTTGTCGTGACGGCAGAGATGATCATTCGTACGAAATTGCGAGCACCGAAAAAAGCATGAGAGAGACGCAGCGCTTCTTAAAAAAGCTTCACATCAACCAACACCATTGGTTAAGATGTGAAGCTTTTTTAGAGGGGAAGCCGATGCTCCTTTCCTATTGCTGCAAGGCTTTACTCTGCATCAAAAAGTCGATAAACGTACGCATAATCCCGTGAACAGGTGTATCCTTGAGGTAAATCAGCTCGAAGTTCCGGTTGATTTGCGGCAGATTCAGGACGTCTACTTCCTGCAACTCGCCTTCGTCCAAGTCTTTGGAGATGGCAAACCGAGGCAAAAAGGCGATGCCCAGTCGTTGTTTGACCATCCGTTTCACGACCTCGATATTGTCAGCCTCCATGACGACATTGTTTTGTAGCTGAAAATGGCTGAACGCGTTATTGATCAGCTTCCAGTCGAGCGAGCCCCGATTGAACAAGATCAGTCGTTCACGTGCGACTTCTTCAATGGAAACCTGATGGCGATATCCAAACGGATGGTCGGGATAAATCGCTAAGACCATGTCATCCGGCATCAGCTGAATCCGGTTAATCTGTGGATGGGTAACGGCACGAGCAATTCCGAATGACACCTCGTGGTTCAGAACCATATCGAGCACCTGATGGGAATGTCCGGTCAGGATCGTCAGCTTGATTTTGGGATACAGCTGCTGGAATTGCTGAACGAGGTCAGGCAAAATGTAAAAGGCAGAGACAAAAACGGTGGAGATGGTCAATTCTCCCTCTACATCGCCTTGCGATCGCTGAATTGCTTGCTGTCCCTCTTGCAGCATGTGCATGATGCTTTTTGCATAGGGAAGGAACAGATCGCCTTCCTTTGTAAGAGAAATCGTATGACCCGTACGTTGAAACAGCTTACAGCCCATAGTCGTCTCGAGTGCCTTGATCCGCATGCTGACCGTGGGCTGTGACAGATAGAGCAAATCAGCCGTTTTGCTGAAGCTCCCGGTCAAGGCGACAAAGATGAATGCTTCAATTTGCTCCATATTCATGAGTAGTGGCTCCATTATGTGAATTTTTAAAGTGGTCTATTGCAATTTTTAATTGGAATCGCTTATAAAATTACATTAACTTAAAATTAGCAGAATAGGTAGAGTTCTCAAAAGAAAATAGCCCAAGGGATGGATGAAAATGGCCAAGATGCCGATTATCGATTTGCACTGTGATGCACTTCTGAAAATTTGGGAGAAAAATGGGGCTCTGTCCTTTGCGGATGCGGACGAGCTGGACGTCAACAAGAAACGGCTACAAGCTGGCGGGGTAAAGCTGCAGTGCTATGCGATCTGGACATCACCTGAATTGTCCACGGAGCAACGTTTTCAAAAAGCTTTGGATCAAATTCATTACTTTTATACAGAGGTTCTCGGGAAGCATCCAGAAATGAAACAAATCCGGGATTGGAGCGATCTCGACCGTTTGCAAGAGGGAGAGATCGGGGCATTGCTGACGCTGGAGGGTGTAGAGCCAATCGGCAACGATTTGAAGAAGCTGCACATTTTTTATCAATTAGGGGTTCGCTCTGTGGGGCTCACCTGGAACTTCGCGAATCTCGCTGCGGATGGTGCGCTGGAACCGAGGAATGCCGGTCTGACCACTTTTGGCAAGGAAATCATTCGGTTCCACAATGAACATAAAATGTTGACGGATGTCTCGCATCTAGGGGAGGGCAGCTTTTGGGAAACGATGGAGCTCGCCACTTACCCAATCGCGAGTCATTCAAATGCACGTGCAATCTGCGAACATCCACGCAATCTGACGGATGAACAGGCAAAAGCGTTATTTGCCAAAGGCGCGAATGTACATGTCGTCTACTGCACCCAGTTTATCAATGAAACGACACCAACCACGATAGATGATTTGATCAAGCATATCGATCATTTTTGTTCACTCGGTGGCGTGCGTCATATCGGGCTCGGCTCCGACTTCGACGGCATTACCGCAAAGGTCGTGGGCTTGGAGCATGCGGGGCAGAGCCAAAACCTGATCAACGAGCTGCTCAAGCATTATAAGGAAGAAGAAGTGCGCGGGTTTGCCTATGAGAACTTTCTGCGCAATCGTCCCGTGTAAGCGATCGGCATAGCTTCACGAAAGGAATGAGGGAATGTATGACGAAAAAAATTCGGCAGCTCGGTGCGACAATCGGGAGGCTGCCGGTCGGCCAGAAAAATGACATTACGGATGTAGCCGGAGTCCGAGTGGGACATGTAACGATCCAGCATGAGCTGGACAACGACGATTATGCATGCACTGGTGTGACAGCCATTTTGCCACATGGCGGCAGCCTGTTTCGCGAAAAGGTAACCGCAGCCAGCTATGTGATCAATGGCTTCGGCAAAACGACGGGACTCGTGCAAGTAAATGAGCTGGGGGTATTGGAATCGCCGATCATGCTCACCAATACGTTTTCCGTTCCAGCGGTTACACAAGGGACTCTGCAATACATGCTGGATACGAACGAAGAGATCGGTGACACGACCGGGACGATCAACATAGTCGTGGGCGAATGCAATGATGGTTATCTCAATTCCATTCGCCGCTGTGTCGTGCGCCCGGAAGATGCTAGAGAAGCGATCCAGAACGCAACGGACCAGGCTGTAGAAGAAGGAGCTGTCGGGGCAGGGACGGGGATGATTGCCTTTGGCTATAAAGGTGGTATCGGCTCGTCTTCTCGCATCGTTGTGGCTGAGGGGCAGGCCTATACATTGGGAGCTTTGGTACTCAGCAACTTTGGCAACAAGAATGATTTCCTGGGAGCAAATCTGTTCACAAGCTGCAAAAGCATCGAAAACGCAGTAGAGAAGTCCGAGGATGGCTCCATCATCATCGTACTGGCGACAGATGCGCCGCTCAATGATCGACAACTGCTTCGGGTAGCAAAGCGCGCAGGAATCGGCTTGGGACGAACGGGGAGCCATTTTGGGCACGGAAGCGGGGACATCGTTATCGCTTTTTCTACAGCGCAAAAAATCCCCCATCAGGCAACAGCTATTACGGAAACGCGCGTGCAGCTACGCGAGGATCACCCGATCATGAACGAGCTGTTTGCTGCTGCGGCAGAAGCGACAGAGGAAGCGATCTACCATTCTCTTGCGCAAGCAGTCACGACTACAGGAAGAAAAGGACGAATCGTTCATGCGTATCCCATTCAGGGCATAGGAGAGTAGTAACATAACCCTACAAATGGTGACATACCTTGAGTGTAAAGAGCTGCATGGTGTGATACAGGAGGTAGGGTTATGTACATTGAAGTCGAAAAGGGTGTCACAGTTTTCGTTGAAGACCTCAATCCTGGCCCGAATACCAAAACGATTTTTTTCGTTCACGGCTTGCCGATTTGTCAGGCGGATGATTTTAATAAGAAGCTGATGGAGTTTATTAACTCTTGATATGGAGAGGGTTAGAAAGCCGATATTTCTGCCTTGGTGCAGGATATCGGCTATTTCTTTTCGAACTTACCCAAATATAGTTTTCTACAGCACATGGAAAAATAACGATTAAGGATGGGGAATTTGAAGAAAAAACTGTGGATTTCTATACTACTTATAGCAATATTTGTGGGAGGTTTTTATTTCCTTATAATAGGTAATCCCCCATTGGAAATTGGCACCCTTGCTTCAAGTAAAGATCATAAATCTGTTGTTGTGGGGATAGGTAATAAGGGCTTTGGTGAAGTGCAAATCATGGATGTTTCAGTAAATAACGATGAAAAACCTTCAAAAACAAAAGTGCAGGTTAGTAATGCTTTACAAGGCTTCATCATAACGGATGATTATGATAATCCGGGCTCCAAACCGTATGGATTTCAGAATATAGAGGATATAGCGATAAAAGCTGGCACATCTCCTTCTGCTTATTTTAAAAAAATGGATGAGGGTGCTGCTACGAAAAACGATGAAATCTATGGACTTAGTCTTATTCATCATGAAGCAATAAACAGAGTGAATATAAAGTACAGCTATCTTGGGATTACATTTGATGAGAGGGTGTCCGTTGAAGCGGGGGTAAATCGATGAGTCAAATGAAAGTTGTACCTGTCGAAGTTCCCTGGATGATCTCACCCTCACATGATTTCGTCGGTTTTACAGGTTATGAGGAGCGGAGTCAAGCATTGGGTCTTATGCGCACATGACTCATGTATCGATGTGTTGGCCTATTCTTTTGCATGGGAAGAGGTCGAATGGGGGAAAGCCATGTAAGGGCGATGCCGCTGTACAATAAAATGAAAAAATATGAGATCACGTAGAAAAGGAGTGTTCCTAGGGCATGTTGAATGGAATGGACCACGCAAGCGTTTCAGCTCTGGAGGCATTTGTGCAACAGTTCATGGAGAAGGAAAAAGTGCCGGGGCTCTCCATTGGCATCTCCCTGGAAGGTGAGACCATCTATCAAAAGGGCTTTGGTGTCACTGATCTGGGGACAAGTCAGCCCGTAACACCCGAGACCATTTTCGGCATTGCTTCGGTTACCAAATCATTTACGGCTGCAGCCATCATGCAGCTCGTGGCAGAAGGCAAGTTGTCTGTTGAAGACCCGATTCGCAACTATTTGCCTGATTTACAAGGAAAGGGAAACATACATACTGACAAAATGACGATCCACCATTTGCTCTCTCACACTTCAGGTGTTCCACCACTGCTGCGCCGTGAAGAATTGACGAGACTGCCCGAGCATATTGCCTATTTGAACGAAGTCCAATTTGCTCCCCTTGGTGTGCCAGGTGAGTATATCAGTTACAGTAACGACATGTTTCTCCTGCTGGGGGCTATTATCGAGCGTGTCACGGGGCAGCGGTACCGTACCTATGTAACAGAACGCCTGCTAGCGCCGCTCGAAATGAATCGCTCGACCTATAACCTGGAAGAAGTCGCTCGCTTTTCCGATGTCTCCGTTCCTTATGTCAAAGGGGAGGAGCAGCAACTGAAAAAAGTGCCGTGGCCCACACTCGGCAATTATGAAGTGGGGGGAGGCATTCGTTCCTGCGTCGTTGATTTGCTGAAATACGGACAGCTCTATATCAATGCCGGGCGCTATCAAGAGAAGCAAGTCGCAGATGGCGCCTCGCTTAGAGCCATGTGGCAGCCGATTCATCGCCTGACAAAGGACGCCTGGTATGGCTATGCGCTCAAAACAACCCCCAATTATGCCGGAATAACGCTAGTTGAGCATGGTGGCGGTCAGCCCGGGGTGTCATCGAACTTTGGGTTCGTTCCGGAAAAAGGGCTAGTCGTCACCGTTCTTTCCAATCTGGAAAACGTGCCGATCAGAAACGTCTGGCTGGCTGCTGTGAACGCTGCCCTTGGTTTACCGCTTGCACATAAAGAAGACGAAGCCCCGCTCTATGCGCCGACGAGAGAAGAGCTAGAGAAGCTCGTCGGGACGTACACGTCAGGGGAAGGCGGAAGATTGCGACTCTTCCTTCGAGATGATGCTCCTGTAGCAGAGGTAGCTGGTATGGAGTACGAGTTACGGGCCAGTAGCCACGATACGCTGATCGATGTACAAAATGGACAACCCCTGCGCTTCTTTTTCAAAAAACAGCAACAAGCATGGGCGGTCCTCATGGGGCTGAGGATGCTCTGTAGGAGTGAAAACAAGCTCTAGACTGCCTTCCATAAATGAAGCAGCGGCGACCTAAGACATGATCATAAAGTCTTGGACTCGCCGCTGCTATGACTGTCCCCTCTATCTGGTTGAGATTCCTCTGCCTAGTCTAAAAATAATACGTCGAGATTAAAAAGGCGAGAAAGCAAAGAACGAGAGCTGGTATTGCTTTCGGAAAAGGATCTCTAGCAATCACAAGCAGGATGAAGGCAGCTACCAACATGGTCACGCCTAAAAGCAATCCAGCTAATAATGCCGCGATCGAAAACCATATTCCAATAATCAAGCCAATGGAACTGATGATCTCAATAAAGCCAGTTAAGAAGTTAAAGATGGGAGGGAGTCCAAAGCGGTCAAATTCATTCGCCATTTTACCGGAAATAATTTTTGTACCTGTAAACATAAAGAAAATCGCTACAATGACTTGCAAAACCATTAGGGTCATAACCATAACAGCTTCCTCACCTTCGTTATTCCGTATCAAATTAAATGTATGCTATAGCATGTATTTGATGAGGAGAGTATCTGCATCTCCATTTATTCATCTTTTACTACTTGATATAGCTTGTCGAGCAAAGCATGCAATTCCGCAATCTCTACCTCGGTAAGGTTTTGCGTTACATGTTGATGCGCTTCGGTAACGACGGGTAGAAGCTTTGATTTCAGTTCCATCCCTTTCTCACTCAGCAACAAGTTATGAGAGCGTCGATCCGCGTCATTTAAAGTGCGAATGACGATTCCCTTTTTTTCAAGCGAGTAAATCATTCTGACGACGGTGGTTTGATCTCGGTCAATCGCATCCGAAAGTTCTTTTTGTGTGATCGCTCTTTCTCCATCCATGACACTAAGAATTCCCCATTGCTCTGGTGTGATCTCAAATTGTTTTAACCTTTTCTTAAAATAGTTCGTCATTTTCATATCTGTTCGGTGAAGAAGGAATCCGGTCAGATTGAATAATTCCATAAGTAATCGAAACTCCTTTATTATATGCTATAGCATATAAAATGCTAACGTATTTATTCCAGTTAGTCAATTAAATAGTTTCAGGAAAGAATACTGAAAAAAGAGTAAAGAAAACGAAAAAACTGGTAAAGATATCAAAACTTATAATTCAGAATATTTAATATAATACGAACTGTCTCGCAAAAAGATCATGAGGGGGTTCGTGTATGGGATTTCGTTCCTGGATTTCTGTGGCGCTCCAATTAACGATGGCAACAGCATTGCTTGTAGGCTGTAGTCAGCCGGCGGCCACTCCTGACTCAGCAGCGTCGTCAGGTGCGAATGGCGTCACGCTAAAAATGGTCGAGAGCATTACCAGCCCACAACGAACTGCGCTGTTAAAAGAAATGCTAGCCCAGTTTGAAGCGAAGAATCCGGGGATCAAAGTCGATCTGATTTCACCTCCATTTGAAGGAGCGGATCAGAAGATCACACAGATGCTGATGGCAAAAGAAGAGCTGGACGTACTAGAGGTACGCGAATTCAATGCCAAGCAGTTTTCGATGAACGGCTTTATTGAAAATTTGAAGCCCTACACAGACAAATGGCAAAATTACGATCAGCTGACTGACGTCGCCAAACGTCGAGCCACTTGGGTGGACAAAACTCCTTACTACATTCCGAATGGACTCTACCAGCGCGTCTTGTATTATCGGACGGATTGGTTTAATGAAGCGGGGATCGAGGTGCCGAAGACGTGGGATGAGCTCTTGGTCGCAGCCAAAAAGCTGACGGACCCAGCCAAAAACCGCTACGGTTACAGCTTTCGGGGAGGTGCGACCGGGTGGGATTACGCGATGATCACCATGTGGGCCTACAACGGGACAGAGGTCGACCCTGACTCTGCCTTTTTCATGAAGGATGGACGCACGATCTTCTCCACGCCGCAATCATTGGAAGCAATGCAATATTACAAACAGCTTTACAAAGAAGCCTCTCCAAAAGATTCGGTGAGCTGGGGCTTTCAGGAGATGGTACAGGGCTTTGTAGCGGGTTCAACTGCCATGTTAATTCAAGACCCTGATGTCATTGACGGGGCGAAGGAGAAGATGCAGGAAGGGACGTGGGCGACCGCTCCGATTCCGATTGGTCCTTCAGGTGTGGCCCAGCAAGTAGTCGGTGGGCCGGGCTGGGGAATGACGTCGTACTCAAAGCACAAGGAAGAGGCGTGGAAGCTGATTGAATTCCTATCTGAGCCTGAACAAAGCACTCATTTTGCGAAAAAGACTTCCACGATTCCTGTCGTGAAGAGCGCGGCAGAAGATGAATTTTACAAGACGGGTTACTTCCAGCCGTTTATTGAGATGAGTCAGCAGCCGACAAAGTTCCTCGATGTTTCACGTCCTGTGGACTACAAAGGCTGGGGAGCTTGGCAAAGCACAGCGGATAAAGATATTCAGAGCTTTTTGCTCGATCAGTTCACCGCAGAGGACCTGTTGAAAAAATGGGATCAATACTGGACAAAAGAAAAAGCCGAGCGAAAGTAGACGTGGGGGGATGGTAGCTTGGACACGCAAAAACCCATCGTCACAATGACGAAGCAGGTTGTGCCGGAAGGGAAGAAATCGTTCCGAATCTCCAAAGAAGGTCGCTTTATATTTTTGTGCCTATTGCCCGCCATTTTGTTTGTTTCGGTCTTTACGTATTATCCACTCGTGCGTGGAATCATCATGTCTTTTCAGAACTACACGCTCTTTGACTTGATGAATATTCAGTTCATCGGGCTGGACAACTTTGTAATCGTACTGACAAGCCCAGACTTCCCGCGTGTTGCCATGAACAGCTTTTACTGGGTGTTTTTCTCCCTTGTCTTTCAATTGCTGTTTGGCTTTATGCTGGCCCTCTTGATGCGTAAAAAATTTCGCGGGAGAGGGATTTACCAGGCATTTATCTTTTTTCCGTGGGCGATGTCCGGCTTTTTGATTGGGCTTATTTGGCGGTGGATGTTTAATGCCCAGTTTGGCGTCATTAACGATTTGCTCTTGAAAACGGGTCTGATCGAAGCGCCGATCTCCTTTTTGGCAGATGGAGCTTGGGCGATGGCTGCCGTTATTATCGCGAATATTTGGTATGGCGTCGCGTTTTTTGCCATCATGATTCTGGCAGCTCTGCAATCGATCCCAGAGGAGCTGTACGAAGCGGCGGCGATGGATGGAGCGGGGCGGATTCAACAGTTTTGGAGGGTGACACTGCCGTATATCATGCCTACGATGCTGGTAACGATTCTGTTGCGGGTCATTTGGATTCTAAACTTCCCGGACATTATTTACGCGATGACGAATGGTGCACCAGCCGGTTCCACGCATATATTCGCTACCTACATGATCGATAAGGTCATCTTTGGACAAGACTACGGGCAAGCGTCGGCAGTGGGTGTCATCATCGTATTGATCTTGATGTTGTTCACGATCTTTTACGTGAAAGCGACCAAAGTAGAGAAGGGAGGGGACTTCTGATGCACCGTGAACATCTAGGGTGGAGGACTGGCAGAGCATTGTCTTGACCTTGTTTCTTGCGTTCGCGATTTTCCCGCTGTATTGGATTATCATTACGTCGCTCAAAGGTCAAAAGGAAATCTTTTCGCTCCCGATTCAATATTGGCCGGAACAGGTGACGTGGATCAACTACTTGGGGATCTTTCAGATATCCCACTTTCAGGTGTATATCTGGAACAGCTTTCTCGTTTCCTTGGTCGCTTCGGCTATGGTCGTGTTCATTGCGATGCTCGGCGGTTATGTGCTGGCCCGCTTTTCGTTCAAAGGAAAGCGGCAGGTGATGTTCGGATTTCTCGTCACCCAAATGATCCCGATGTTCATTGGCATGGCGCCGTTGTACATGATGATGTCCAAGATGCACATCTTAAACAGCCTGTTTTCGTTGATGCTCATCTACACGGTCATGCTGATTCCATTTTGTACGGTCATCATGTCCGGCTTTTTCCAACGGATACCCAACGCCTTGGAGGAAGCAGCGATGATGGACGGCTGCTCCCGATTGAGCGCCCTGTTTCGCGTCATCGTGCCGATCATGCTCCCCGGAATTGCGGCCACGTTTATTTTCGCCTTTGTCCAATGCTGGAACGAGCTGATTATGGCGGTCCTGTTCATTGATGAAGAGTCGGTCAAAACGATTCCCGTCGCGATGAATGCCTTCATCAAAAAGTACGATATCGAATGGGGAGCGATGTCGGCAGCTACGGTGCTGTCAGTCATCCCGACGATGCTGTTGTTTGCCTTTTGCCAAAAGTATTTGGTGGAAGGGCTCACACAAGGTGCCGTAAAAGGCTAGAGGTAGTCCCGCATGCCAGCATGGTACGCTGTCTCATCGTCGTTTTCCAGACCAAACAACGCTTCCTCCAAGGCAAATGTGCTGCGGTAAAATCTCATCCTTGTCATCACCTGCTCAAGCTGGGGGTACACCGGAGTGAAATGCTGCAAAAACGGTTCCCCGTAGCTCGCGCAGAGTCCCGCGAGGTCGTAAGCAGGATCGCCTACACCAGAGCCGCCAAAGTCGATGATGCCTGTGATGCGTTGTTTTGCCGGAGAGTACAAGATATTCCCGATGCCGAAATCTCCATGAGTCAAGCAAGGCTGAAAATCAAAGTGAGCAGGGTCTGCCAGGTATGCTTCAAAGCGTTCTGCCACATCCTTTTTCGCTTGCTCACGCATGGCTGGGAACAACTTCGAAACAATCTGTCCATACAGCTCAGTCAACTGCTTGGCCATGTCAAAATCCCCAGGGATAAGCTCCGGGAGCAAGGAGGAGACGGGGAGCTGGTGCAGTTCATGAAGAAATTGTGCCAGCTGGGTAGCGACAGTCGGTACCGCGTTTTGACGAGAGGCTGCTCGAAAAGCTTCTCGGGTAAAAGGCTCACCTTCGAGTAGCGGATATCCGGCAAACACCCGCCCAGGTGTTTCCTCGGCAAAGGACAAATAGACCGGAGCCGGAATCGGCAGGGAGAGATATGGTTTTACCGTGCGTAAAATGTTCGTTTCGACCTTCAGTTGCTCGATCCCGGCGGTATATTTCGGGAAGCGAAACACGTACGCGTCATTGACGATGAGCACATCATTGTTTTGGCCCATCTCGTTAAAGTAGGCGGAAGTGATGGTCAACTCTGGATATATTGCTTGAATGTGTTGGATATACGCTTGCGTTGTCATCATGATTCTCCTTCCAATACCTCGCGTTTCGAAAAAAGAGCACTCTCCCCTAAGGAAGGTGCTCTTTCGTATTTACGATGCTGCCAGTTCAAATCTGACGAGCGTTTCTTTGGTGTCTGCGAGCTTTTCTAGTTCAACAATTCGCCAGTTATGGGAGATTGTCCTGCGCATCCACGCCAATGCATCGTCACGTAAGCGAACGTGGTGCAGCGCTGTTTCCTCGACTTGGTAGTCGCGCTCCGCTTGGATGTTGTAACGTTTGTTCAGCAAAAACTTGATCCCGTTAAAAGTGGTGAACTTGATCTGGTACCCTTCGCGAATCGCAGCTTCCAGCGTAGAGGGATCATTTTTGGACAGTTCAAATAGATGGGTGTAATCGTACTTGCCGCCCTCCACGTCCGAAAAAGGCGCAGGGTCACCCTTTCTCAGCTTGTGGATGATTTCTTCATCGACGAATCCATGGGCACGGGCTGCCTCTAAGAGCATCGTTTCCCACTGGGATAGTTTTACGGTAGACATGGACTGTCCCTCCTCTTGTCACGATGTAACGGCACAGACATCGCCAGCCTTTCTCCTAGTATAAAACAATGAAATTGTACTTCTCAACTACAATTCCGACTGTTTTACTATGAAAAATGCGGCGAACTGCTTTACTCAGGATGAAAACGAGGAGAGCTTCTTCTTTTCACGCGGCTCCTTGGAGGTTGTGGTCAAGGTCACGCCCGCGATAATGAGAATCGCACCGAAAAACTGTACGGCTGTTACAGGCTTTGCCAGCAATAACAAGCCGAAAAGCATGGCAATAAACGGTTCCAGATTGGCAAACATCGCCGCTTTGGCAGCGCCTACCTTCTGTAGCTGGCTGTTCCAGATTAAGGTCACAATGCCGTGCATGACGACAGCGGTGACAAACAAGAGAAGCCAGGATGAAAGGCTGGTGCTTACCGTGGCCGTAGGGATGCTGATCAGGACAAAAGGCAGCATCGACCCGAAGCCGATCAAATTGGATACGAGCGTCGTCACGAGTGGAGGGAGTCGATGTCCCAACAACCTGACGAGGATGATCGAGGTAGCGAACGTCAGCATCGTCAATACAATCCAGAGGATACCGACATCAAAATGCAGCTCTGCCCCTGTATAAATGACGAATATGACACCTGATGTACCGATCACCGAACCGATTGCCATGCGACCGGTCAACGACTCTTTCAAGAACAAGGCAGCCAAGAGAGCAGTTGTAATCGGCGTCAATGCCAGGATCAGGGCGGAGGTTGTCGGATCCGCTGTAACGAGCCCTTTGTAGAAGGACCACTGGTTGATGAATACGCCGACAACTCCCAGTACCGCGAGCAAGAGCCAGTCCGTTCGAGAGAGCTTTTGCATTTTCAGCCGCCCTCTGGACCAAATGAGCAGAAACAACACGATAAACAAGAGACGCATAGCCGACAAAAAGAGCGGAGAAAACTCGGCGACGAGCATTTTCCCGAAGACGAAATTGCTGCCCCAAGCGGTTACGCAAAAAATGAGCAGCAAGTAGGAGCGTAGCATAGGATTCGTTCCTTCCTGTGGGTCAGCGAGTGTGATCCGGCGTTCGGATGTACCGTTTCCATAGCCAGGTCATGCACAAGTAGGCGGTTAAGACCAGAGCTGTACATAAGGAGGCAATCCAGATTGCCATCATCGGATCGACGTACATCCGGCTGCTGTAGCCTGCGACGAATCCCATTACTGCGCTGATCAAAATGAATGTAGGTGCTTTTCCCTTTGTCAACACGATGACGACGACAGGCAAAAACAGCGAGGCATACATAATGCCAAAGAAGAACAGCAAATCCAGCAAGGTCGGCTGGAAGTAGATCGTCAGACCATATGAAAGCGCACCGATGGCAATGGCAAGGCTGTAGCCCAAACGGATTTTTTGCCGTTCCGAAGCGTCTGGGCGGAACAGCTGATAGACGTTGTTGACCATCAGACTGATCATGGAATGAAGACCTGCACCAAAAGCGGACATGATCGCACCAAAGGCACAGAGGACAAATAATACAAGCAAGATCATCGTGTCAATCTTGCGTACGAGATCAAACAACAGCGAGTAGATATCATCAAATCCGCCCGTAAAAAGGACGATGATGATCAGCGAGGAAAACGCCAGTGGTACGGTGGCAAAAATGAGCCCGGACACCAGAAAGGTAGGGACGATCTTTTTCTCTTCCATCATATAGAGCCGCTGCCACGATGCCTGATCGACAAACACTTGGCCAAACCCAATCAACAGCCCGGTTATGATAAAAAAAAGACCCTCGTTGTTGTTGAGCACCAGAAGGTAAGGATGGTAAAGACGCAGTCCGTTATAGACGTGCTCGACACCTTTTCCGACGAAAAAGTAGACGGGAATCAGGATGATGGCCGCAAACGTAATGACAATTTGCACGATGGCAAAACGATGGATCGAGCGGATTCCCCCGATGCCTGCAAATAACACACAAAATCCAAAAAAACAGAGCAAGCCAAGAGGGATCGGTAAGCCAAACAAGATGTTCAGCAATACGCCCCCAGCCATTCCCTGGACGAACATCGCTTCAATCGTCGTAATCAAAAGGATGATGATCATCAGCCAGTAACCAAACGGATGCAGCTTGTCCCGCATGTAATCCCCGATGGTCATCCCTTCTGATAACTCACGCCGGACCTTGCGCCCAAGCAGCCCAAACATACTAAGGGCAAATGCTCCCATCAAAGCGAAGCCGATCCCGCCAAATATCCCGTATTTGACGAGTGCTTCCGGTGAACCGAATATCGTGTTTCCGGTTACCCAGCGGGCGAGGATCGAGACGACCCCAAGCCCAATGCCGATCTTTGCTGCACCGACCACGTATTCGCGAAACGATAAGTAGGTCAAGAGGCATTCCCCTTGTCCCGGTATTCTTTCGGGGTTTTCCCCACTACCTTGCGAAAAATGGTGCTGAAATAGTGTTGGCTGTTGAAGCCAGTCCGCTCGGCAACCGTCGATATGCTCCAATCAGGATGAGCGATCAGGAACTTCTTCGACATTTGAATGCGGTACTGCATTAAATACTCAGAGAATGAGACGCCTACTTCTTCATGAAAACGGCGGCTCAAATAGGTAGGATTGATATGGACCTCTGCGGCCAGATCAGCCAAATTGAGCTTCTCCGCGAATTTTTGATGGATGATGTTCATCGCATCGGAAATAATTCGGGTGTAAGCGGATAGGGCAGGGCTCTTCTGATATTTTTTCAGAATGTCGACCAGCTCGCTCTCAATGACGGGCTTCGTGATGTAATCCACGACACCGAGGCGGATCGATTGCTTGGCATATTGAAAATCCTGATAAGCCGTTACAATGATGAGCTCGATGTCTTTGTGCTGGGCTCTCAGCTCTTCGCCAAGCACCAGCCCGGATTTCCCCGGAAGATTAATGTCCAGAAAGGCGAGATGAAGAGGAACCTTCTGGCTGATCGCCATGGCCTTGCTGCCATCTGCGGCCTTGTAGAATTTCCACAAGGGGAACATGGGCTGAATCAAATACTCGAGTTGATCCAGCTCCAACGGTTCGTCATCCACGAGTAGTACGTTCATCTTCTCACCTCAGATCGATTTGTTCATACGTACAGGGCCACTTGACAGATACAAGAGTTCCTCCCTCGGATATCGGAGCAAGCTCCAGTTGTGCATGATCACCAAAACAAAGGTGGAGCCGCCTGCGGATATTGTCCAACCCGTGACCGCTCTTCTCATGTGGCTGTTCAGTTTCGATCTCACTTTCATTCTGGAATGCTGTGAGTCCGGAAGAACCGTTGTCGATGACCGTAAGCAGGACATCGTCATCTTTTCGGCTTATGCGGATGTCTAGGATAGCTTCGCCCATTTTTCGTTCCAATCCATGCTTAAATGCGTTTTCCACAAGCGTCTGCAAGACGAATGGCGGTATGGATGCTTGCAAGAGATCTTCTGCACAATCTAGCTGAATCCGAAGCCGATCGCCGAAACGCAGCTTTTGAATCTCCAAATATTGCTCCGTGTACGTAATCTCCCGCGCCAATGAAATCAATGGCTCTGTGGATTTGTATTTGAATTTGAGAAACTGGGAGAGGACTTCGAGCGCTCTCACCAGTTCCTTCGTTCGGTTCAATCGCGCCAGACTCAGAATGACATTTAGCGTATTAAACAAGAAGTGAGGCTGGATTTGTTGATTCAATTGATTGTAGAGAGCTTGCTGCAACTCTTTTTCCAGCTCGATCTTCAGATTCTTGTTTTCTAACAGATCAATCCGCTTCTCAAAAATGAACAGAAACAATAAAGCAATAGCTCCTATGATAGGAGCCAAAATAAACAGCAGAATGAGCAATGTGAAACCTTCAAAGCTTATCATGAGATCCCTTCTGTATGGATAGATTTTGCAGTTACCATCATATCATGCTGCTTCGTGATCTCTTGCGTTTTTAGAAAATTTTAATCTCTCTATGATCAGACTTGGGCAAGGTGGCAGGCGACTTGGTGTGTGTCGTGCAGGCTCGTGAGTCCTGGTACTTCTGTTTTGCAGCGATCAATCGCATACGGGCAACGCGTATGGAAGCGGCAGCCCTGTGGAGGATTGATGGGAGAAGGTACATCTCCGCGCAGAATGATCCGCTCCTGCTTTTTGTTGATGTCCGGCACCGGGATCGCAGACAAGAGTGCCTGTGTGTAAGGATGCTGCGGGTTGTCGAACAGCGACTTTTTATCCGCGATCTCTACCACTTTACCGAGGTACATCACCATGACGCGATCCGAGATGTGACGAACGACGCCGAGGTCATGGGAGATAAACAAATACGTCAGTTTGAATTGCTTTTGCAACGATTTCAGGAGATTCAGCACTTGAGCCTGAATGGATACGTCGAGTGCCGATACAGCCTCGTCACAAATGATCAGCTTCGGTTGCATCGCGAGGGCACGGGCAATCCCGATCCGTTGGCGTTGTCCGCCGCTGAATTCATGCGGGAAACGGTCAATTTGATCCGGACGCAAGCCTACATAGCCGAGCAACTCGATAATGCGCTCGCGGCGTTGATGGGCAGGTACGATATTTTGGATCGCCAACGCTTCCCCGAGAATAGCGGATACAGATTGGCGCGGGTTGAGCGAAGCGAATGGGTCCTGGAAAATGACCTGCAAATGCTTGCGCATGTCGCGCATTTGCTTCTTGGACATCGCCAGCAGATCTTGTCCCTCGAATAGTACCGTTCCGCCCGTCGGTTCATCCAGACGGAGGATGGCACGACCGGTAGTGGATTTGCCGCAACCGGATTCACCTACAATACTCAGTGTTTCTCCTTCATGGATCGTAAAGCTGATGTCATCCACGGCTTTTACATGATTGACGGTACGGCCTAAAATGCCGCCTTTGATCGGGAAGTGCTGCTTGAGATTTTTTACCTCGAGCAGTGGTTTTTTCGTTGGATTCGTTTGTGTTGTCATCATGGTCATACCCCCACTTCCGTAGCAGTCTTGGTGTCGCCGTCCCACTCAGACGTATACATCCAGCAGCGTACTTTGCTTCCGTCTGCATACTCCAAGAGTTCAGGAAGCTTCGTATTGCACAGCTCTGTTGCATGCGGGCAGCGTGGAGCGAAGCGGCATCCAACTGGCATGCTGAACGGACTTGGAACGTTCCCTTTAATCGCTTGCAGCTCTTCTACATCCTCATCCAGACGGGGGAGGGAGTTCATCAGCCCTACTGTATAGGGATGGCGTGGATTCGCGAACAGGTTTTGTGCAGTCGTGTACTCTACGACTTTTCCCGCGTACATAACCGCAACGCGATCGCATGTTTCAGCAACGACGCCAAGATCGTGAGTAATCATGATAATGCTCATGCCCATTTCAACTTGCAGCTTTTTCATCAGCTCGAGAATTTGAGCCTGAATGGTAACGTCCAAAGCTGTCGTCGGTTCATCCGCGATCAAAATTTCCGGGCGGCAGGCGAGAGCCATCGCGATCATAACGCGTTGACGCATACCCCCAGACAATTCATGCGGCTCTTGAGTCGCGCGTTTTTCCGGGGAAGGAATACCGACCAGACGCAGCATGTCTACAGCCTTGTCCCATGCTTCCTTACGTCCCATGTTTTGGTGGAGGCGCAATACCTCTGCAATTTGCTCCCCCACCGAATACACCGGATTAAGCGAGGTCATTGGCTCTTGGAAAATCATCGAAATCTCGTTGCCACGGATCGCGCGCATGTCTGCTTCCGATTTTTTCGTCAGGTCTTGCCCTTTGAAAAGGATTTCTCCTCCTACAATTTTTCCCGGAGGACTGGCAATCAAACGGAGGATCGAGAGGGAAGTGATACTTTTTCCACAGCCCGATTCTCCTACCAGCCCGAGTGTCTCTCCTCTATTTAGAGAGAAATCAACGCCGTCCACTGCTTTACTGACGCCATCTTCTGTGAAAAAATGCGTTTGCAGATTGCGAACGTCCAGGATGATATCTTGTTGCTCCGGCATGGTGATCCCTCCTTAATTCAGATCAATTCGTTTATTAAAGTAGCGATACAATACATCGACGAGCAGGTTCACGAACACGAAGATAATGGAAGCGATCAGGACGCCGCCTTGTACGACAGGCAAATCACGCATGCGGATCGCATCGACGATCAGACGGCCCAAGCCGTTGATGGCAAAGACAGATTCTACGAGAACCGTACCACCCAAAAGGAAACCGAATTGCAAGCCAACGACGGTAATAATCGGGATCAACGCGTTTTTTAAAGCATGCTTGTAAATGATGACTGTTTCACGCAAGCCTTTTGCTTTCGCTGTGCGGATGTAGTCTTGACGCACGACGTCGAGCATGCTGGAGCGAGTCATACGAGCAACGATGGCGGCCCCAGCGGTACCGAGTGTGATCGCTGGCAAAATCATGTGCTTCCAGGTGCCCCAGCCTGCGACCGGGAAGAGTTGCAGCTTGACGGAGAACGTGTAGATCAAGCTCAAGCCGAGCCAAAAGCTTGGCAAGGATACACCGAGCAAGGCAATGACCATGATCGTAATATCAGCAGCAGAGTATTGCTTGGTAGCAGATATGATCCCTGCGATCATCCCGAGGACAACCGTTACAAAAATACTGGCAACGGCGAGCTCGATAGTAGCGGGCAAGCGCGCCATGATCTCATCCCACACCGGAAGATTGGAGCGAAGTGATGTGCCAAGATCGCCTTGGAACACGTTGGCGACATATTGCACGTATTGAACCATGATTGGCTGATCTAAGCCGAGCTGTGTACGCATTTTCGCAATCGTTTCTTCAGAAGCGCCTTCACCAGCAAGCAATACAGCCGGGTCGCCAGGAACCATTTGCATGATTAAAAAGACGACCAGAATGACACCGAGCAGGACGGGAATCATCTGCAGCAGGCGACGGGTAATGTAAACAAACATGTAGCATTCCCTCCTATTGTTTCATTCGTGGATCGAGAGCGTCCCTGAGGCCGTCCCCAAAGATGTTGAAGCCGAGAACAAGAGTTGCAATAGCAAAACCAGGGAACATGGCCAGATGTGGAGCGGTAAACAAGAAGTCGCGTCCGTTACTGAGCATGGCGCCCCACTCCGGCAGAGGAGGCTGTGCTCCCAGTCCAAGGAACGAAAGGCCAGCGGCGGAAAGAATCGCGGTAGCGAGGCGCATCGTTGCCTGTACGATAATAGGAGACAAAATGTTTGGAAAAATGTGTCTAAAGATAATGATGAAGTCATTGGCACCGAGTGAGCGGATCGCATCAATGTACTCCAGTTTTTTCACAGTCAAGGTTGAGCCGCGGACGATCCGTGCAAATACAGGAATCGAGAAAATACCAACGGCGATCATAACGTTAAAGAGACTCGGCCCTAAAGCACTTACGATAGCCAGAGAAAGCAGGATTCCCGGGAAGGCGAGCAGGACATCGATGATACGGGAGATGACCGTATCTACCCAGCCTCCGTAATAACCGGATAATAAGCCGAGAATAATTCCGAAAAATGCACCAATAAAGACGGCGACAAATCCGACGGACATCGAGAGCTGTGTTCCGTATAAAAGACGGCTCAGTACATCCCGACCTTTGTCATCGGTACCCATCCAGTGTTCAGCAGATGGTGGCTTCAACTTGTTAACCAAGTCAATTTCATATGGATCGTAGGGAGCGATGAATGGTGCCAACAGGGCAATCGCGATGTAAAAAATCACGATACAGCCGCCTACCATGGCGAGTTTGTTTTTTCGTAGTTTCCTGTAAAAAGTCCGCCATTTGCTAGGGCGTGCAGCCGCTGCTTTCGGCGGAAGAGCTTGATTGGTTGGTGCGATCTCAACCTTCATGGTGTAACCCCTCCTTTGCTTACGTCAAAGTTATCAGAAAAATGTACGAAGTAAAGGCAATTTGAACAAGTCGTAAAAATAGTGAAAATAGACGTAAAGATTGTGCAAATCAAGTCTTCCGGCTTCCTAGATAATGGGGGAGAAAGGAATGGAGAGAGACAAAGAGAGGGTGGATAATGGATGGGCGTTACCTATTGGTTGACCAATGTTCGTTTGGAGACGGGCTACCGTCGGGAAAATGGTGTCGTCACGGGGACAGAGGCATCCTTGTTTCACATTTTGGTAAAAGACGGAAAATTCGTGCGTATTGTACCAGCGACAGAAAAGCTGACAGACGGTATTTTACAAAAGGATGCAAAAGGCTTATTGGCACTCCCGTCTTTCGTAGAGAAGCATGTTCATTTGGACAAGACGCTTCTGGGAGAACCATGGCGGGCCGTCATTCCTGTGTCCAATATTATTGAGCGCTGCGAAATTGAAAAGCGCACACTGCCAGGTTTGCCGACAACCACACAAGAGCGTGCGGAGAATCTGTTGGAGATCCTCTTGTCCTATGGCTCGACGCACGTGCGCACACATGTGGACATTTACCCGGAAGTGGGAATCTCCAATTTGGAATCAGTGAAAGCAGCATTAGCAACCTACGCGGATCGAGTCACCCACGAGATCGTGGCGTTTCCGCAGCATGGCTTGTTGCGTACAGACGCAAAAGCACTCTTGCGTGAGGCATTGCGCCAAGGTGCGACTCATGTAGGGGGCGTAGACCCAGCTAATGTAGATGGCGATATAGAAGAATCCTTGCACCAAATGATGGAGCTGGCAGTAGAAGCAGACGCAGGTGTGGACTTGCATTTGCATGACCCAGGACATTTGGGTGCTTACACGATGAAGCGACTGGCAGCTATGACCGTAGACGCTGGCTGGCAAGGCCGCGTAGCAATCAGCCATGCGTTTGCACTCGGAGATATCCCTGTTCAAGAAGCAGAAGAGATGGCGACGATCCTGCGGGAAGCAGGCATTACAATCATCACCAGCGTGCCATTTAGCCGCGTGATTCCACCTGTGCAGCTGCTGCACCAAAATGGCGTAGACGTTGCGGTCGGCTGCGACAACATTTTTGACACGTGGCAGCCTTACGGAAATGGCGATGTGCTGGAGCGCCTCTGGCGACTGGCAGAACGCAATCGTTGGTTGGACGAGCTGTCTTTGTCTCAATCGCTGCGTTTTATCACAGGTGGCAAAACGACGCTGGATGCCAACGGAACACAGCTGTGGCCTGCACAAGGGGAAGACGCTAGCCTGGTCCTCGTGGATGCGACCTGCTCGGCAGAAGCGATCGCGCGCCGTGCAGATCGACACGCTGTATTCTTCAAAGGCAAGCTCGCTTCTGGTCAAGTGGAAGAAGTGAACGTTTAAGAGGGGGGAAAAGCCGGTGAAATCTTCTCCTTATTGGATCGTCAACGCTCGATTGGAAATCGGGTATGAGTGGGAAGAAGGCGTGATCAGTGGAACGCGGACAGAGCTGTGCGATTTGCTCATTGAGCATGGAAAAATCACACGCATTGTCCCTTCCAGTGAGATTTTGGAGGATGGGCTGCCTAAAAAGGACGCGAAGGGCTTACTGATCTTGCCGTCTATGGCGGAGAAGCACATTCATCTGGAAAAAACGTATTACGGCGGCCCGTGGAAGGCAACAACTCCCGTAAAAAACTTGTTCGAACGCCACGCTGAGGACAGAGAGCTGTTGCCGATGTATCTCAAGCAGGCACAGACAGGAGCAGAAAATATTCTCTCGCTACTGGTGGAAACAGGGGTTACGCATGTAAGAACGCATTGTCATGTGGACCCGCAGGTTGGTCTTGGGTTTTTGGAAGGAATGAAGAGTGCGTTTGAGACGTATGCAGACCGTGTCTCCCACGAAATCGTTGCTTTCCCGCATTATGGCATGCTGCGTACACAGGCGGGCGAAATGGTTCGTGAGGCACTGCGTCAAGGCGCCACTCATGTAGGCGGCGTCGATCCAGGTGGAGTCGACGGCGACATCGAGCGTTCCCTGCAAACGATGCTAGAGCTGGCAGTCGAAGCAGATGCCGACATTGACATGCATTTGCATGATCCGGGGCATCTCGGCGTGTTTACGATGAAGCGCCTGGCTGCTCTGACGGAAGAGGCGGGCTGGCAGGGACGTGTCACGATTAGTCACGCGATGGGATTAGGCGATGTTTCGCAGGAAGAAGCCAGAGAGCTGGCACAACGACTCGCCTCTCTAGGTATCTCCATTGCATCGACCGTTCCGATTAATCGCCCGACCATTCCAATTCCGTTGCTGCATCAAGAAGGGGTTGCTGTCATGCTCGGCAACGATAGCCTGACAGACAACTGGACACCCTTTGGCAGTGGAGACTTGTTGGAAAAAGCAGGACGACTGGCTGAACGCTTTCGCTTGACGGATGAAAGATCGTTAGGCGCAGCACTCGGCTTCGTGACAGAAGGGCGGATCACTCTCGATGAAACCGGGAATCGTCTGTGGCCATTGGTTGGAGATGAGGCGAGCCTGATGGCGGTCGAAGCGACATGTTCAGCAGAAGCGGTTGCAAGACGTGCGAAGCGCAAGGTCGTTCTTTTCCAAGGCAACAGGGTAGCGGGTGAGTGGTAGTACTACTTTTAAATAGAAAGGATGTCGTGGATAGATGTCTACAGCCTATTGGATAACCAACGTCCGTTTGGAGAGCGGATACCGCAAGGAAAATGACAAGGTGGTTGCTACAGATACTGAAGTGGCGCATCTATTAATTGAAGACGGACGAATTGCACAGATCGTGAGTGGAGCTGCTCCACAAACCGAGCTGCCAACGAAGGATGCCAGCGGTCTGTTGGCACTGCCGTCGTTTAGGGATATGCATATCCACATCGATAAAACGTACTATGGCGGCCCTTGGAAAGCCGTGACACCAGTAAAAAACATCTTGGGTCGACTGGAAGAAGAGAGCCAGCTCATGCCGAATCTGTTGCCAACAGCACAAGAGCGCGCAGAAAAAATGCTGGATTTGCTGCTATCCGCAGGCTCCACCCATATTCGCTCCCATTGTAATATCGATCCATACATCGGACTCAAAAACCTGGAAGCGACCATGGCTGCACTGGAAACCTTTGGCGGCAGATTGCAATGCGAGGTCGTGGCCTTCCCACAGCAAGGTCTCCTGAGAAGCAACCAAGTAGAGAACATCCGACAAGCCTTGAAAATGGGCGCGACCTACGTTGGTGGTGTAGACCCGGCGACAGTGGATCAAAACATCGAGAAATCACTCGCTACCATTTTTGAGCTGGCAGTTGAAGCAAATGCACCAATCGACGTTCACTTGCATGACCCGGATCATCTCGGGGTGTTTACATTCAAGCGTCTGGCTAAAATGACCGAAGAAGCAGGGTGGCAAGGTCGCGTTACCATCAGCCATGCCAATTCCCTTGCTGATATCAGTTTGGAGGAAGCAGGGGAAGTAGCAGAAATGCTCGCTGGCTTGGGCATTTCGATCACTTCTACTGTACCAGTGAACAGAGGGACGATTCCGATCCCATTGCTGCATGAGAAAGGCGTTTCGGTCTCTCTCGGTGACGACAGTATTACCGATCACTGGTCGCCATTTGGACAAGGAGACAGCCTGGAAAAAGCTGGTCGATTGGCTGAGCGCTTCCGCATGCAGGACGAGCGTTCCCTGTCCCAAGCACTAGGCTTCATTACAGGTGGGAAGACGCCGCTGGATAAAGAGGGCAACCGCATGTGGCCGAATGTTGGCGACGAAGCGGATATCGTATTCGTTCATGCATCATCGGCAGCAGAAGCAGTTGCACGCCGTGCGAAGCGCCAAGCTGTGATGTTCCGCGGGAATGTCGTTTCTGGGGCTTTATAAAATCGAAAATGAAATCTTTAACAAAAACAGACACGCGAATGTGACGTGTCTGTTTTTATGTTTCATTCGATAGGGCCTCAAAATAATCGACAACAACCTCACGGAATTCTTGAGCAGCTCGCGAAATGTACCGACTCCTGTGCCATAACAATGCGATTTCCCGTACCAATTCGTGATTCTCTACTTGGAGATACTTGATTTGTTCACGAGAATCTCTTGCCGTGCTTGGTATGAAGGCTATGCCAATTTCTGCTTCCACCAGCTGGATTAGCCTTGCAGGTTCATCTCCCTCATACACATAGGTGGGTGCAAATCCAGCTGACTTGCATATAGCGTCTACGAAATCGCGTGTACCGTACCCTTTCTTTACACCGACAAACGATTCATCCTTCAGCTCTGTCAAAGATACGATGCTTCGGTCTGCCAGTCGATGTCTTCTTGGAACAGCTACGAGGATAGGGTCAATGAACACGATTTGACATTCAATGTCATCGTCTTGTATAGGAGGGGAGGACAAGCAAAAATCAACCTCTCCTCTATGAAGAAGCGTAACCATTTCCTGGGTGGTCAGCATTTGTACATGAAATTGGATATCGGGCCGCTTTTTCCGAAACTCTCGAAGGATATTGGGCAGAGTGCTTGCAGTAGTCACCGCCAATTCAAGCGTGCCATGCTCCGGGTTGGACAAATCGCGAAGCTCCAGTTTTCCTTGTTCCAATTCAAACAAAGCTCTTTCTACCCGGCAGAGGAATTTGCTTCCGTACTCATTCAGACGCAGCTTTCTCCCGGTACGATCAAATAGAGGGACTCCCAGATCCTCCTCCAATCGTTGAATCGTTTTGCTTAGGGACGATTGGGTCACATGCAGACTTCGTGCAGCTTCGGTCACATGCTCCATACGAGCTACGGTAAGAAAGTATTGTAGTTGAAGAAGTTCCATTTAGCTCCTCCATTCATTCCTTTCAATCAATGGAATCATAACATGAAATGCGTTGGAGTAAATGTTTGATTTCCAGTACGATATCATCAAAACGCTGCAAGGAGGGCTGAAAATGGGGGCTCACAACAGGTGGTTGATGATTTCCGTTGGACTAGGGATATTGTTGAACCCATTAAATTCTTCGATGATTTCTGTTGCGATTGCAAGGCTGCAAAATGTGTACAGTCTTGATTTCACAGTTGTTTCGTGGATTATTTTCTCGTTCTACATTGCGAGTGCGATCGCTCAACCTGTCATGGGAAAGGCAAGTGATTTGTTCGGCCGCAAGAAGATATTTCTTACCGGGCTTGTCGTTTCTTTCGTTGCTTCCTTATTGGCTCCATTATCACCAAACTTCGGGTGGCTCATCGTATTCCGAATTGTCCAATCGATCGGAACAAGCATGATGGTTGCCGTTGGAATGGCCATTGTGAGAATTCATATTACGGAGAAGCAAGCGACTGCGCTTTCCGTACTGTCCATATTCCTGTCTGGAGCAGCAGCGATTGGACCTTTTATTGGCGGGGTATTGCTTCATTATTGGGATTGGTCTGCGATCTTTCTCATTAATATTCCATTCGTGGTGGCGAGCTTGCTGTTAGCCTGGAGGACGATTCCAAAGGATGAATCGGCAGCATCTGTTGCACATAACATGTCCTTTCGAAAATGGATGGAGTTGATTGATGCAACAGGGATCGCGCTCTTCGCAGTCGGTCTGGTTGCACTGCTTGTTGGATTGCTTTCAGCAAAATCATCGGGGTATGTCTCATGGTGGCATATCATGGTTGGAGGGATCGGCCTCGTTACACTGGGGGCTTTCGTACGGCATGAGTTAGAAACAACTTCTCCGTTTATTCCTCTACGGACATTCGCCAAGTATCCTGCGATGACGTGGGTCAATATCGAATTCATGCTCGTTAACGTCCTTTTTTATTCGCTTTTTTTCGGGCTTCCGTCCTACTTGCAAATGGTTCGCCATGTCAGCGAGTTCCATACAGGAATGCTCATGCTCAGCTTAGGTTTATGCTCACTCATTGTGTCTCCACTAGCAGGACGATGGATTGATCGATCAGGACCTCGGCCGGCATTGGTCGTATCTGCTGTGCTGATGACATTTGGGTCATTGTGGCTCGTGACGTTAAAGCAAGATTCACATGTGATCAGTGTGTGTGTGGCGTTAGCGGCATTCGGCATTAGCAACGGGTTAAACAATGTCGGAATGCAAGCAGCCTTGTTCAAAAGCTCTCCAAAAGAAATCATCGGCGTCGCATCCGGATTATTTAATACATCCAGATACTTGGGAACCATTCTCTCCTCATTATTGATCAGCATTGTCATGGGAGATAAGTTTAGCGCCGAGGGTTTGCAAGTCCTTGGCATTATCCTCACGACAATCGCGTTGTCTTTGGTGCTCATGAGTTGGCGACGGAAATCAAGGCAGTGGGGAGAGTCGTAGGTTCACCCATCCCTATTCAAAATCGCAGGCATGGTTCATAACAAATTGTTTGAATTTTTCAGTGGCAGGTGATAAATATCTCCCTTCTACCCAGGCAATTCCAATTGTCCGTTGGCACTTCGGGCTTTTGACAGGGATTTGTGTGATCTTACTCTGGTCCGTTCCTTTTAAATTGGGCAAAAGGGAGATTCCCAGTCCAGCAGCGACCAGTCCTGCAACGGTATCTGCTTCCTCTCCTTCAAATGTAATGGGAGGTGTAATTCCTGCTACTTGAAACAATTGCTCGACGGTGATCCGAAGGGAGTATCCTTCTTTTAAATGAATAAATGATTCATCTGCAATCTCTTCCAACGTAATCGAGGTGCGATTTGCATATTTGTGGTCTTTAGGGACAATCACAAACAGCTCTTCATTCCAAAGCGGCTTCCATACAAAGGGAGATTTCATATCCATAGGGGCAAGTAGACAGAGATCAAATTCTCCTCCTTGCAACTGATTCATTAGCGTATGGGAGGGGCCTTGTCCGAGTCGAAAACGAATGTTTGGGTAGAGGGAGCGAAAAGAAGCCAGTAAATCAGGGATGCGACTGGTACTTAACGTGTGGAGAAACCCAAGAGACACTTCTCCCTGATCTGGATCAAGTAAATCCATGATTTCTTGTTTTCCTTCATGAAATTCCTTCATCATATTTTCGACTCGCTTTAAAAAGAGATGACCATATTTATTGAGCCGAATCGAACGACCCTGACGGTCAAACAGGGGCACGCCTATCTCATCCTCAAATCGGGCAATCGAACGACTAAGGGCAGACTGGGAAATCGAAAGAGCTTCGGCAGCATGTGTCACGTGTTGGATTCTTGCCAGGGTTTGAAAATATTCGAACTGTTGCCATTCCATTCGAAAGCACCACTTTTCGTTCGGATTTTTCATTACATAAACGCATGGAAAACATGATTATAATGAATTATACATCATAGATAAATGATGATACCATGAAACCATAATCATCCTGAAATGATATGGTGATCACATGATACAACAAGGTACACCACTCTTCCGCAAGACAAGCTTTGCTTTTTTTGCCGCTGGTTTCAATACGTTTGCGATTCTTTACTGTGTACAGCCTGTGATGCCAGAATTTTCAAAACAATTTGCTGTTAGTCCAACGACAGCAAGCCTATCCCTCTCCATTACAACCATGGTTCTTGCCGTCAGTATGCTCATTTTTGGTTCGTTGTCTGAAGTATGGGGACGCAAGCCAATCATGATCGTTTCCATGCTCGCTTCGTCTGTGTTTTGTATTCTCACAGCATTCAGTTCGAATTTTCATGTTCTCCTGGTATTGCGAACGATTGAAGGTATTTCATTGGCGGGCTTACCCTCCATCGCAATGGCCTATCTTGGAGAAGAAATCGAATCCAAAAGTCTGGGAGCGGCTATTGGTCTCTATATATGCGGCAACTCCATTGGGGCTGTGTTTGGCAGGGTTTTCTCAGGAATGGTGAGTGACTACTTCGGCTGGCAGATCGCAATAGGAGGGATTGGTCTCATCAGTTTGGTTGCCACACTGATTTTTTGGAACACCTTACCACCATCACAAAATTTCAAAGCACGCCCATTCGTAATGAGAAAGTTAGGTCTGTCTTTAATGGACCATCTAAAGGCTCCAAGTCTCATTTGTTTATTTGTCATCGGCTTTTTACTTCTAGGAAGTAATGTAGCGTTGTTCAATTACATCGCTTATGTATTGCTCGAAAAGCCCTATTCACTCAGCCCAACACATATAAGTTGGACATTTTTAATTATGATCATCGGAATGTTTAGCTCTGTCTGGACCGGAAAATTAGTAGATCGTCATGGTAAGCAAAGGCTGTTATTTACAAGCTTATTCCTTTCATTGATCGGTGTCTGTTTGACGTGGGAAGCGAATCTTATGATGAAGATAGCAGGACTTGGATTTTTTACTTTTGGATTTTTTGGAGCGCATGCCGTTGCAAGCAGCTGGGTAGGACAGCTTGCTTTACAAAACAAAGCACAGGCCTCTTCCTTGTACTTGTTTTTCTACTATACGGGTTCAAGTGTAGGAGGAACACTCGGAGGATTGTTTTGGTCCGCATACGGATGGGGAGGCGTCATCAGCATGAACGTCGGATTTCTCCTAATGGGCCTCATCCTTTGGGCGTGTGTCTCAAAAATGGTACAGAACGCGAAGAAAGTGACGAAAATAGCCGAGACTTGTGTCTCAAAATAAAGAAACGGAAAAACTCTGTATCGTTTGGTGATACGAAGTCTTTCCGTTTCTTTCTTTATCGATCAAACGATAAGCCAATTGCCAGCGCCAATAATACGGCGAAAGCACCCCCTGCAAGCGATCCAGCGACATTGACGGCATCGTTGTTCCAACCAGCGCGACCACGGATTCGTACGGCTGGCTTGCCGCAGTGACGAGCCTGCTCGATTTCACGACCGCAAGACCTGCAACGGTACATTTGCTGCCATGTCGCACCGATCCACGAATCAACCAGTGACCCTACCATGCCCGCCAGTCCTGCTAGGCCGATCCAAGCTGCCAGTCTAGGTGCAGGTGTGATCATATCCGGCGCGGGTTGACCAGGTATCGCAAGCAGCAACCACGCTACACCGCCGATGAATAGTCCACCGGCAAGGGAAGCACCCATGCCCAGGCTAGAAACGCCGCCAGAAGTGCCAGGCGGGACACGCTGTCCCGTTTTGATCGATCGCGGAGGTTTCCGGCTCAAGCCGCCGATCTCTGTCGCCCATGTATCGGCTGTGACCGCCGCCATCACGCCAAGGAACGCGTACCACCAAAGCGGATGGGGCCACGCCCAATTTGCTACACATAACAGGAGCCCGAGCCCGCCGTTTGCGAGTACCTGACCGGCATCGCGTCTCCCCGTTTTCTCATAACCGCTCTCTGCCTCTTCCTTTTTGTGCTTTTTCCACTTGGATAACAAGGTGGACGAGACAAAAAAAGCGATGAGGGAGCCGAACCAGATAGGGCTTCCGAGTGTGTACATCACGGTGCCGAGTATCACCGCCGCCAAAAAGCCGGAACCAGACAGCGATCGTTTTACATAAGCCGCCCCCGCAATCCCAGCGCTGCAGGCCAGACCGATTAACCACTCCATAGTTTCCTGCCCCCTTTGCTTTGAACTATTATACCTCAACGCAGCAGGCAAGATGAGCGGTCTCCTCTAAAAAATGGTAATGACAGAATAGATGAGTAACAAACACATTACCACATTGATTACCTTATCGTATTTGGCAAAAACCTTTTTAAATGCCGACCCAAATATGGCCCACAATAAGAAAGCTGCGCACCCTATCAGTATAGATACACACATGAAAAAAGCATAGCCGTTTGTGAATCGGGGTAAGGCAGTATGAAAGTAGACATGGCCGTTAAAAAATACAATATGCTTTTTATATTGAGGATTTGAAAAAACAGCCCATAGAAGAAAGAAGACTGGCTATCGGGATTAGGATGATTCTGCTTCTTTGAAAATACAATTTGCCATGCCAAATACAATAAATACGCCGCACCGACGACCTTAAAGTAAGGTTCTACTGTAGGAATCCACTGATAAAGACTCGTCGTTAATAGAGAGGTGGCTACACCAAGAATAATAAACCCGGTAATAATTCCAAAAAGGAAGGGGCTCATGCTGCCAGAATTACGTGATCCGAATTTCATTGTGTATCCTCTAAAGGAAGAGCCTGTTGTTGTAGTTGGAGGTCCTGACACTCCAATGGATGCACTAGGTAAAAACGATAGTGATCAAAAGCTGAAAGAGGTCTTCATTGCTAATGGGAAAGACTGTATTTATCGTGCTATGTTCGAAAAATACCTGGAAGAACGAGGGCTTGCCTTTTCTCAACTGATGGAACTGTGGAGCATCGAGGCAATTAAGCGTTGTGTAAGGAGTGGTCTAGGGATCACTTGTTTACCGTTGATGACTGTAAAAGAGGAAATCTACCAAGAAAGGGTAAAGATCATTCCCTGTGACAGTAGCTTTCCTACTATTTTTGCGCAAGTCGTCTATCACAAAAACAAGTGGATTTCTCCGGCGATGACGGAGTTTATTGCGATAACGTTACAACACGCAAAAAGTTGGGCATAGATAGACGGAAAGGATGATTTGTTATGAAGACTTCCCTCAAAGAGAATGCGGTGTCGTTTCTGCAACTGGTAGCGTCGGGGAATGTGCGAGAAGCATACCAAAGATACACAGGTCCGAATTTCCGTCACCATAATCCCTATTTCCGTGGCGATGCTCATTCTCTCATGCTCGCAATGGAAGAGAACGCCGCAAAGAATCCGCATAAGATTCTCGAAGTGAAACGTGCCATCGAAGAGGGGGATATGGTTGCCGTTCATTCTCATGTGAGGCAAAACCAAGAAGATCTTGGGGGAGCTGTGGTTCATATCTTCCGTTTTCATAACGACCAAATCGTCGAACTGTGGGATGTAGGCCAACCGATACCGGCTGATTCCCCCAATGAGAATGGAATGTTCTAAAATCGTTTCATAAACATTAAGACCGACAGCCAGTGTATTTGGCTGCCGGTTGTTTAACCAAAGATACTTATTTCCTTATGATAGATATCGAGCACTTCCATTTTCACCATACCGCCAAGGTGATGTGGCACGAAATCAGACAATTCTTTAAGCGCCATATAGAATTCATCGCTTCTTGTTTCATCGATTAATTCAATACAGAGGAATGCATTTTTCGTGTTTTCGGTTAGCATCGTCCTCTGAGCTTCACGCCAATTCCAGCATCTGCATATAGCGCCGACATCGTCTTTATAAACAATTTCTCCTTCATATGGCGAAGCATTTTCATCCTGTCCCAATGGGATAAACGGTTCGTTGCCAGCTGCTTGCGTTAGCCGAATATCGCCTACAAAAGTGTCGATATCTTCTCCGCCACACGGAAGTCCATAACGCAGTGAAATGGAATTATAGATGTCAACTAGCGGGTTTATGGTTCCGATCGGATTGCCATTTTTCACTCTTTTTAATAAAGCTTCAATGGAGCACCTTGCCCCTTTTTTTGTCTTGAATTTCTGAAAAGCTTCTCGCCAAACGGAAATGACAGGATTACTGCTGAATTCCTCCAGATGTAAAAATTTATGAGCTTCTTTCTCTGCTTCTTGAAGCAGCTTCTCATATTTTTCAACGTCCCTCCTTGAATTATCAATCCCCTGGCAAATCACGATGCCTATTTTTGCATGAGGAAATAACGTCCAAAAATCATCTTCAATGATAAATCTCGACATAACTTATCTCTCCGTTTCATTTCACTAATTATGTTTTGGAGGGGCTCGCAAAGGCAGAGAAAATCCCTAGAGCAATATAGAAATAACCAGTGATCCGATTCATTACCTTTGCACTCGCCGTACTACCCACAATCCGCTTTCTTATACTTGCTGCAAGAACGGCATACAGACCATCACTGACAAAAGCGAGGATAATAAATATCGTTCCTAAAAGCAAAAATTGAACGGAAACTGATCCAGCAGTAGGTGATATGAATTGCGGAAAGAAGGCTAAAAAGAAGAGTGCTGTCTTGGGATTCATTACCTCAACAAGCGCTGATTCGTAAAAAATCTTTCGTAATTTTTTGCGAGGGGCTTTTGGAATTTCAGAAGACGTGCTATCAGCTTTAGAAAATAAAGTCTTGCACCCCAAATAAATAAGATAAGCAGCACCCAAGTATTTCACGATATGGAAAGCTGTTGCTGATGTCATAAGGATCGCAGAAACGCCGATTGCTCCAGCTAAAACGTGTACAGAGCCACCAAGAGCCACACCTAGGACTGAAATCAGGCCTGCTTGCTTCCCTTGATCGATACTTCTTGCCATAATATAGAACACAGCTGGTCCAGGTATGATTAACAGCGTAGCAGCGGCAATGACAAATAGCCAAATCGTTGAAAACTCCATAAGAAGCAACTCCTTGCTGTATCTATAGGTTGATCATTTAAATAACTCTTTCCGTTGCTCGCGCATCCACTGAGCAACCTGAATTTCTCCTTGATCATTTGATTTTTCAAGCTCTGCCACAATCGATTGATAATCGGTGTTGTTGCGATTCTGGCTCATTTTGGCTGCCCCTTGAATCGAGGTGATTTCAATTTCAAAACCAACGATTCCTTTCATTTCTCTCTCAAGCAATTCAGGATCAAATGTATCCCAGAGACGACCATTTTCTCGGTGAGATTCATAGTGTGTCAGCATAGAATCCAAAGCCGACTTCATTTCATCCTTCGTGAGGATACGTGCTGTCCCATACGCATGTACAGCGAGATAGTCCCATGTGGGAACCTGTTCACTCTCATACCAGCTTGACGAAATGTAAGCGTGCGGTCCTTGAAAAATCAGCAAAACATCTCTGTTGTTATCCAACGTTTTCTTCTGCATGTTTCCGTATGCAATGTGCCCAGTCGCATAGATTTTCCCTTCCTCTTCACGAATTTCCAACGGGATATGCGTAGCCAACGGGCGATGTTCATCAACCGTAATCAATAGGGCAAACGGGTTAGCCTTCATCGTTTGAACTGCCTCATCATGTTCCATACGATATAGCTTAGGAATGTACATAGTAACCACCCTTTCCACTTGAATGTAATCCAAGGGTATGATACAAACTGACATAAAAAAAGATACAATAACAAACAAATATACATGTCAGAAGGGGTGCAAATGAAAAATACCATTTTTACATTCAAGGATAACTCTCCTAAATACAAACAAATCTACGAGAAATTTAAGTCATTTATTGAACAAGGCGATATTAAGGCGGACGAGCCACTGCCCTCCATTCGTCAACTTGCAGATTCCTTACATGTAAGCCGTAATACAACATTAATGGCGTATGAACAGCTTGTTGCTGAAGGGTATGTTCGTGGAGAGGGCCGAAAAGGTTATTTTGTAAATGAGTTAGAGCCCGTTTTATTTCAAGAGGTCCGCAGCTCTTCTACTCACAAGCAAACAGAGCCGGTACCACCTGTACGGATTGATTTTCGCGCAGACGTCGTCGATCAATCGCATTTCCCTTTAAAAACGTGGCGGAGGATTTCGAATCAAGTATTAACGGAAAAGGACAGCTTTCGGTACGGAGAACCTTTTGGTGAAAGGAGCCTACGCGAGCAGATCGCAGCCTATTTACTCCAGTCTCGTGGAGTGAAAACAGAACCAGATGCCATCATTATCGGCAGTAGTACCCAACAAATGCTTGTGTATCTCGGTCTTGTCTTGAAACATGATTTTTCCAGCGTGATTGTGGAAGACCCTGGTTATGATGGCGCTAGGAAGGCTTTTCAATTAAATGGTTTTACACTCGAAACGTTACCCGTTTATGAGACAGGTGCTGATTTTTCACACTTAGAACAAATGAAATCACGATTGATTTATGTGGCGCCGTCCCATCACAGTCCATATGGGGTAAGTATGCCCATTCAACAAAGGCATGCACTCATCCATTGGGCAGAAAATAGGCAAGGGTATATTATCGAAGACGATTATGACAGTGAATATCGCTATACCCAACAACCATTTCCGGCTCTCGCTTCCATCGATTCAACGAGAGTTATTTATCTCGGAAATTTCTCGAAATGCTTTCTGCCGGGGATTCGTTTAAGTTATATGGTATTGCCACAGCCACTGATCAACTTTTATAAAAATCAATTCGCACATTTTGAGAGCCCCACTTCACTCCTTAGCCAATTCGCCATGGCGAAATTTATGGAGGAAGGGGAATGGAATCGCCATATTAAACGCATGCGTCTTGTTTATAAACGAAAAATGCAGCAATTTGTTTGTGAATTAAGGAATCATTTCAAACATCATATCTCTATCATCGGGGAGCAGTCAGGTTTGTACGTATTAGTCAAAGTACATCTGGAACGTTCAGAAGAATGGCTCATTCAACAAGCCTTCCTTCATGGAGTTAAAGTCTATCCGACTTCACTCTTCTTCATAAAAAACAAAACCGATCACCCAATCGTCAAACTTGGTTTCAGTAATTTATCAACTGATGAAATTCAGCTTGGTGTAAAGCTCTTAACAAAGGCTTGGTTACAACATGACGGGTTCGATAGCTCAAGCTTTTAAGCCCGAACAAACACCCAAGCTGGTAGGAGAAAAAAGAAGAAATAAGCGAAAGTCTTTGGGATACCAACCGAAGCGCAATGGAAAAAAAGAAACCTGCCTTTAGCGTCCACCTCTGAAATACTTCGCAGAGGCGCGACTTTGGACGCGGGTTTCTTTTTTTCCATGGAGCTGGGCAGGGGTGACCCCATAGCAGGTAGCCCAAGAACTTGAGTGTTTTCTTCTTTTTTCTCCCACCACCAAAGGCTCGATTTAGACCAAAACAAAAAAAGGCTTCCCTGAAAAATCAGCGAAGCCTTCTTTGTCTAACTGATTATTTTGTTTCTTCCATTCTCTCCAAAGCACCATGCACAATTTTCCCTTTAAACATAACAGCAGCCCGACGAGATTTTCTCGCAATCGCTTCCGCAGAGCAGGAGCTTTCGGCAAACACGATGCTTGCCACGTCGCCAACCTTTGGCCATGCACGGTTGCCATTTTTATCGAGCGTTGTTTTTCCTCCGGTGATGAAGTACAAGGATTGCACCAATGATTTCTCATCGACCCAACGGTAGCGCTCGACCAGACGGTTTAGCTTATCCAGCATATCGCCTGTACCATATGGCGACCACGAATCGTAGAATCCATCGTAACCAAGTGCGACTTGTACACCTTTGGCATGAAGCATCGGAACAGGTGGCATCGCCCGATTAATCGGAACGGTCGTCATGATCATCGTTCCCAGCTGGGACAATCGATCCGCCATGTCCGAGCTTTCCTCCATCGACACATCTCCGAGCGCAAAGGCATGGCTGATCGCCATCCGGTTCTGCCAGCCAGCTTCCTCGGTCAGATCGAGCAGTCTTTTGATCGTATAGAAGCCGAGTGTCCCTGGATCATGCAGGTGAATATCGACATCCGCATCTGCTTCCACGGCAATGTCCATCATTTCACGCAAGGAGCCTTCCAACTCATTATCGATCCCAGCCGGGTCCAAGCCCCCAACCAGTGTTGCGCCTTCCTTCATCGCTTGTCTCATCAAGGAGCTTGCTTGTGTGCGCAGGAGCCCCTGCTGCGGGAAGGCAACGATTTCATACGTCAGGCGATCGCTGTACTCTTCCAGTGCTGCACGAACACCCTCCAGGTTTTTCAGCCCGATGTATGGATCGATGTTGACGTGTGTGCGCACATGTGTGGCACCGCCTTTGATATGGAGCTGGAGCATCGCTTGTGCGCGCTCTTTGGTCGTCCCGGTCATCAGCGGCATTTCTTTTGCTTCGAACTCCAAGCGATCGATCAGTTTTTTCGGAGGGAGGCAGGATTTCCAGGTTGCGCCCGCATACGTTTTATCCAGATGATTATGCTTTTCAACAAAAGAGGGGAGGGCTAATAAACCTTTTGCATCTTCTTGCGGTAAAGTGGTGTCGATTGGTTCGTTCGCCGAGACGATTATTGCAATTTTGCCGTCTTCGATCTTCAAATGACAGATTTCTGAGATTGTGTGAAAGACCCCGTCGTCTCCTGTTTCAAATCCTTTATCGAGACGAACATTGGTTAACCAAAAAGCTTGCATCACTAGAAATCAGCCCTTTCTCTATCTTGCATGTAGTGGATGAGAGTCCAATCTAGCTGTCTCTAATTAATTGTAGTGAATATTTCGAACAGGGTTGTTCATCTTCTTTACTAGTTTTTGCATGATCTTTACGTATTGTGTGGAATCTTCCTTGTTTTCGAAAAGGAGTAAAGATTGTGCAAATATACGTAAAGGTTTTGAAACAAATTTTACAGAATATTTCCTATGATGACGAAGGATGCAAATGGAGTGGAGAAGCCGGAACGAGAAAGAATGGGGAGGATCATCATGAAAAAGAAAATAACTGCAAAATATGTCATCGGTTTTGACGGCGACGATCATGTGATTATCAAAGATGGGGAAGTCGTTTACGAGAATGACACCATTGTGTATGTAGGGCACGATTTTGATGGCGAGGTAGATGAAGTGATCGATGCGGGCAATGCAGTAGTCAGTCCGGGCTTCATTGACCTGAATGCGCTGGGTGACATTGATCACGACATCGTGCATCTGGAGCAAGCTTCTGCTCGAAACAAAAACATGCTCTGGTCGGAAGACTACTACCGCAAAGGCTGTCATGAGGTAATGACCCCTGAGGAAGAGGCGTTCAAATCCCTTTACGCCTACAGCCAGCTGATTCTAAATGGGGTAACGACTGCGATGCCGATTACATCCGTTTTCTACAAGCGCTGGGCGGAAACGTATGAGGAGCTGGCAGCCGCAGCCGATCATGCAGGACGCTTGGGATTGCGTATGTACATGGGGCCAAGCTATCAGTCTGGCATGCGTGTCGTGAAGGCAAATGGAGAGATCGAAGTACTGTGGAACGAAGCGGAAGGACAAGCAGGTTTGGAGCGGGCTGTCCAATTTGTCAAAGATTTCGATGGGGCTCACAACGGACTCATCCGGGGAATGCTGGCGCCAGAGCGAATCGAGACACAATCTGTAGAGAGCCTGATCAACACAAAGCGCTACAGCGAGGAGCTCGGATGTCCGATCCGTCTGCATGCCGCGCAAGGTCTTTATGAATATACGGAAATCCATCGTCGTCACAACAAATCCCCGATTCAGTTCCTGAATGAGATTGGCTTCCTCGGAAAGAAAACAGCAATTCCGCACGCCCATTTCATTCCAGGCTTTAGTAAGGCGAAATTCGGAGAGGGAGACGATTTGGCGCTCCTGCAAGAGACAGGTACGACCGTGATTCATTGCCCGCTCGTAGTCGGCCGCCACGGTGAGGCACTCGAATCGTTTGCCCGTTACAAGCGTCGTGGGGTCAACATCGCGATTGGAACCGATACGTTCCCGCCTGACTTCATCCAAAACATTCGCACAGCCAGCATGCTCTCCCGTTTGGTGGAAGGCGATGTCGCAGATTCCAGCTACGCGGATATTTACCGCGCAGCGACATTGGGAGGCGCACGTTTCCTCGGCAGAGATGATCTGGGACGATTGGCGCCGGGGGCAAAAGCAGATATGATTGCCATCGATCTGGATGGTTTCCACATGGGTGCGGTTGATGATCCAATCCGTACGATCATCACGTGTGGCTCAGGCCGTGATGTAAAGCTCTCCATCATTGCTGGACGCACCGTAATGAAAGACCGCCTCATACCAGGAGTTGATCTGGAAGAGATCAAAGCAAAGGGACAGCGTTACTTTGACAAAATGCGTCTGGGCTACGTCGAGCGAGACTATCAACAGTTGGGCGAAAAAGAGCTGTTCAAGCCTTCTTTCCCAATCGTGAGCAAACTATAGCCAGAACAAAAAAAGAAGCACAATCTGCTAGAAACGGCGGATTGTGCTTTTTTCATTTACCGTATGAACCCGCCTTCGGAATGCATGATCTGTCCCGTAATCCACTCCGCTTCGTCACTTGCCAGAAAAGCGACCAGACGTGCAGCATCCTCGGGCTGTCCGATCCGCCCGAATGGAAATTGCTGCAAAAGGTAATGCTTGATTTCGTCGTTCATCCAGCCTGTATCGGTGGGCCCAGGATTTACAGCGTTGACCGTAATCCCTCGCGTAGCTACTTCGGCAGCAAGTGTAGCCGTCAGGGCATCCACGGCTCCTTTTGTTGCGGCATACGCGATCTCACCGACCATCGGGCCTTTGGATTGACCTGAAGTCATGTTAATGATTCTGCCTCCGCGTTGTTGAGAAAAGCGACGGGCAAATTCCACACTGAGCATCGTTGTTGCCCGCAAATTGATAGCATAATGTGCGTCCAAGCTGGCAATATCCAGTGCCTCGTAGCCATCATTTGTTGAGTAGCAAGCGTTGTTGACGAGGATGCTTGGTTCGCCCAGTTGTGCTGTAGCTGCGTCGAGCACCTCTTTGTAGGCATCGGGCTGTGACAGGTCGATCTCGATCCCGGCACATCTGACTCCGCAGCGTCTGATTTCTTCCTGCAAGATGGCGGGTTCATCCTTTTGAATCCCATGAGCCATGGATTGGTCATAGGCAGTCCAATACGTATGGAAAATATCGGCGCCATGTGAGGCCAGCATTTTACAGATTGCAGCCCCAATCCCTTGAAGGCGGCTGGCTCCTGTTACGATGGCAATTTTTCCGTGCAAGCGAAGTTTTGTGGTCATACATATCCCTCCTCATTCTGCCACTATCCATTCTTTTCGGGATACCTATTCCCGTCATCCTGCCTACGAAGAAAAAAATCGATCACGAAATTATTGCGAAGTTTTCGCTAAATAACCAGAAATTGTAGGGGTAGGAGAAACTTACGCTGGAAATCATGCAAAATTGTTGCTATTTTGTATATATAGGAAGTTTCAAATCGTGGTTTTCATACTAAGGGAGATGTAGAAGATGGAGTGTCAGTTAACGATTACCCGGACAGAACAGAAAAAAGAGAAACCAGCTTCTGACAAGCTGGGGTTCGGTGTTCATTTTACCGATCATATGTTCACCATGGATTATACAGAAGGTAAAGGATGGCATGATCCACAAATCGTCCCTTACTCTCCGCTGACATTGGACCCGGCAGCAATGGTGTTCCATTACGGGCAAGCTGTGTTCGAGGGCTTGAAAGCTTATCGCAACCAAGAGGGCAAGGTTCGGTTGTTCCGTCCTGATCAAAACTTCAAGCGTATGAACCGTTCATTGGAGCGTATGAGCATGCCGTTGATCGACGAGGAATTCATGGTCGAGGCATTGAAGCAGCTGGTGGCAGTAGATAAAGATTGGATTCCAACAGAAAGCGGACAGTCTCTCTACATTCGTCCCTTTGTAATCGCGACAGAGCCATGCTTTGGTGTGCGCGCTTCGTATACGTACAAATTGGTGATCGTGCTCTCTCCAGTTGGAGCGTACTATGCGGGTGGCATGCAGCCGGTGAAAATTTATGTAGAAAACAACTACGTTCGTGCCGTAAGAGGCGGAACAGGAAACGCGAAAGTGGCAGGTAACTACGCAGGCGGTCTGAAAGCACAAGTGGAAGCAAAAGAAAAAGGCTATGAGCAAGTGCTGTGGCTTGATGGCGTAGAGAATAAATATATTGAAGAAGTAGGCAGCATGAATGTGTTCTTCAAGGTAAAAGGGGAAGTGTGGACCCCGGCATTGAACGGCAGCATCCTGGAGGGTATCACAAGAGACTCGACCATCCAATTGCTCAAGGACTGGGGAATTCCAGTCGTAGAGAAGCGGATTTCCATGGAAGACTTGCATACCGCTTACGTCAACGGTGATCTGGAGGAAGCATTCGGTACCGGAACAGCGGCTGTTATTTCCCCAGTTGGCGATCTGAACTGGAACGGACATCAGATGATCATTAACGGTGAAAAAACAGGGGAATTGACGACGAAACTGTACGAAGAGATGACAGGAATCCAGTACGGTGAGCGTGTAGACAAGTTTGGCTGGTCGGTAGAAGTGACAGAATAATCACGCCAGTAAAACAAGAGGCATAGCCTTCTCTTTTTCGGGAGAGGGCTATGCTTTTTTTGAATTTCGCGCAGGTACTGGTAAGTCCAAGTATTTCACCTCTTGACAAGGGGTGTGTAAAATATTACCTTTTGTGGTAATACCATAAAAATTTGTTGTAGGACCAGAAGCGCAGGGAGGCGATCATGACTTTGGAGAAAAAAGGGGGAAAGAAAGAACGGTCGTCGGATCAAATTGAACTGAAATTAATCAAGGCAATTTTGACCCGAGAGTATCCTACAGGAAGTACACTGCGACCGGAACGGGAGTTGGCAGAGTACTACGGGGTAGGTCGGCCAACCGTTAGAGAAGCACTGCAACGCTTGGAAAGAGATGGCTGGATCACTGTGCGGAAAGGACATCCGGCAATTGTCAACGATTATTGGCATCAAGGCAACATAATGACCCTTGTCCATATCATTCAAAACCACGACGATGTTACGGATGAGTTTATTTCGTACTTGCTGGAACTGCGGATATCGTTGGCGCCTGTTTACATTCGTAACGCGGTTGCTGCTCATCAGCCGAAGGTAGTCGCATTGCTTGCCAATCTCGATCAACTGAACCCTGATGCTGATTCTTATGCAGTGTTTGACTGGGAGCTTCAGAAAAATTTGACGAGACTTTCCCCAAATCCTATCTATTTACTGATTGTAAACAGTTTTGATTCCTTTTACCTAAAAATGGCGCGAAGGTATTTTTCCATCCCGGAACACCGCGAAGCATCTTGGCACTATTACCATGAACTGTTGAACGTCGCTTTACAGGGAGATGTCATCGAAGCAGAGTGTGTAGCCAGAAAGGCAATGGAAAAAAGTTTGGAGCTGTGGAGAAACCGAACCGTGTTGGAACAAGACAAGTGAAGGAACACAAGAGGAGGGCGTTCTGTTGAAGCCAAAGTTTCTGAAGGAATTCTTTACGTTTCCGGATATCCTCATCATGAGCATTCTATTCCTGATTAGCTTGTCTTTCACTCTTTCCGAATGGTACGTATTGGAAACATGGGCGGCACTCGTTGCGGGGATGATTGGATATGCGGCAAGCGAATACTTGATTCATCGATTTATCTTTCACCTTAAACCGCCGCGAAACCCATTTTTTCTCCACGTGTTAAAGCGCTTACATTACGATCATCACGCCGATCCCAACAACTTGCATCTGTTGTTCTTGCCCGTGTGGTACAGCTTGCCGCTCATTGCAGGAACCGGAGCCATTTGTTATCTACTAACTTCCGACGTGATTGTGACCAATGCCTTTGTTACAGGTGTGATAGGATTTCTGCTATTTTATGAATGGACGCATTATATCGCCCATCGTCCGGTTCAGCCCATATCTCCATGGGGGCGCTGGATGAAAAAGCTCCATCTCTGGCATCACTTCAAAAATGAACATTATTGGTACGGTGTTACCAGCCCTGTTTTTGACGTCATGCTGGGAACTTACAAGAATGAACAGGATGTCGCGAAAAGTTCAACCGTGAGGGATCTGGAAAGACGGTGGGACAAAGATGTTGAACTGTAAATGGCATATTTTGAAATCTTTTGCATGGCCATCCCTTTTTTGAGGGGTGTTTTTTTTCTTCCTAAGATCTAAAAGCTATCGATAAACGTCAAAGCTGGTGAGAAGAAAAAGCACAGGGCTCGCAGACCTTGACAACGCCTACCCAGTCGGAACTTAAAAAAGGGGACCACGCTTGTCGAACACTTCTCCTTTGAGAAACTTCCGCCCGTAGGGTGGCTTTGGCTCGACGGTCCCCTTTTTTAAGTGGAGACGGACAGTCAATCCCCCTTGCGGGCGTGTCAGAGTCGAAGAGACCTGTGCTTTTTCTTCTTCTCCACTATGTAGGCACCTTCAATAGAGTTATTTTTAACATTCAAAAACGACATAGTAAAGAAAGTGAAAAGAAAGGTAAAGATATTGAAAAGATTAATAGTGAGAAAATTAGTAATATTTAGTCATGTCATATTCTTTTCATTCTATCATCCAGAACAAGGGGGCATTCACAGTGAAGAAGAAGCACATGCTCGGCTCCATTCTCGCCCTGTCTGTCTTGATTTCCACAGTCTTGGCAGGCTGTGGTGGCAGTCAGACATCCAATGGGACGAACTCCGCGTCCAACTCCAATCAAGCTTCGACTAGCCCCGCGTCTTCATCTGCCGCAGCGGGTGGAGGCGGTACCCTGATTATTGCGCGCTTGTCCGATGCGAATAATTTGGACCCGCATTTCAGTACCCAGATTAATTCCATGGCAGTGACGCAGCACAAGCTCTATGAAGGTCTGGTCATGATGGATCGGAATAGCGAGTACAAACCTCTTTTGGCAAAGGAATGGAAGCAAAAAGACGACGTCACATGGGAGTTCAAACTGCGTGACGGTGTTACCTTCCATGACGGGGAGCCCTTCAATGCTGAGGCCGTGAAGAAGACGATCGATCGTATCTTGGATAAAGACAATCCGACTCCGAAAGCAAACATGTTTGGCATGATTAAAGAAGTGAAGATCATCGATCCATCGAAGGTAGAAATTATTTTACATTATCCGTTCGCAGGGCTCCTGTCCGTACTGGCGAGTGCCGAGGGTGGCATCATTAGTCCAAAGGCGATGAAGGAATTTGGCAAAGAGTTGTCCAAGAAACCAGTAGGGACGGGGCCTTTCATCTTTGAATCATGGACACCTGGACAAGAAATCGTCATGGTGAGAAACGAGAAGTATTGGGGCAACCAACCGAAGCTGGAAAAAGTCGTTTTCAAAACTATTCCTGAGGATGCGACACGCGTAGCCATGGTAGAGACAGGTGAAGCTCATGTCGCAGAGCAGCTTCCGGTCACAGAACTGGAAAGGGTACAGAACTCGCAGAGCATGTCTTTGGGACGGTTCGAATCATTCGCAGTTGACCATATCGGGATGAACGTCAAGCAAAAGCCTTTTGATGATGTTCGCGTCCGTCAGGCCATCGCCCATGCAATCGATAAGGAAGCGATTATTAAAGGGGTTTATAACAATGTCGGAAAAGTAGCCATCTCGTCATTAGGTCCAAAAGTCATCGGCTACAGCCCGAATATTAAAACGCCGGAATACGATTTGAACAAAGCGAAGCAATTGCTCACTGAAGCAGGCTACGCCAATGGATTCAAGGCAACCATCTATCTCAATGACAACAAAGCACGGATCAATGTGGCAGAAGTGCTGCAATCCCAGCTGAAGGGAATCGGCATCGACTTGCAGATTCAAGTGATGGAGTTCGGCGCGTATCTGGAATTGGCGGCAAAAGGGGAAGCGCAAATGTTCATTAGTGGCTGGGGCAATGCGACCGGGGATGCAGATTACAACCAGTACAACCTTTTCCACAGTACATCAGCAGGTGTGCCGGGCAACCATTCCTTCTATAATAATCCGAAAGTCGATGCGCTGATTGAAGCGGGTCGTAAGGAGAAAGATCCAGAGAAGCGCAAGGAAATCTACGCAGAGGCGCAGCAAATCGAGATGGAGGAGGTGCCGTTGCTGCCATTCCGCAGCAGTGAAAACCTCGCAGCCATTGCCAAAAATGTACAGGGTGTATACATCAGTCCATCCGGGTACATTGATGTGAGCCAAGTCACGATTCAATAGCAGGAGCTAGAGACCTTCTCCACCAAATGGAGAGGGTCTTTTTTAGTAGATAAGTGGGTAGGAAGGCTTCACCAAAAATCTTGGCGAAGCCAGTATTGTGGCTGCGGTGGGGAGAAGAATATTTCCAGTCTAGGCTCCAGGCTCCGTCCTGCTGAGGGCTGAGACTGTCCGCTCCGAAGGGATTCGCGGGGAAACGCAAAAGTGGTAGCCGCTTCGTAGCGCGCGCACGTTGCGTTTCTTTTGCCCGCGAACCCCTTCTTCGCTGTGTAGGACTCCACAAGTCGCTACGTCTGGAAATATTCTTCTCTGTCGTAACTCATGAGGTTCTTCAAGCTTTTCAGGTATTAAAAAATCGGATCACACGGAAAGCTCGTAGAGGAAACAGGAGAAATAAGCGAAGATCTTAGGGACACCGACCAAGGCGCAATGGAAAAAAGAGAAACAAGCTTTTAGCGTCCACCTCTGAGATACTTCCTGAATGGACGACTTTGGACGCGGGTTTCGCTTTTTTTCATGGAGCCGGGCAGTCAATCCCGCGGGGGGGGGCCCTAGAAGCTGAGCGTTTTCTCCTGTTTCCTCCACACCACTACAGCAACATATACTCCAACTCTATTTTTATTGCATAATTCGCATGAAAGTAGAAAAAGTGAAAAAAAGAGTAAAGAAAGTGAAAATACAAGTAAAGAGAGTGAAAATGCAATGCCAGAATAGTGGGTAAAATGAAATATGCGCGAATGGTCAAAATATTCAAGTGCATCTGGCGCAAAAAACGGTCACGACCGTTTTTTTGACCGCAAGCGGTCACGACCGTTTTTTTGACCGCAAGCGGTCACATCAACATTGATGAAAAACGTTGAGACGTTTCTCACAAAACAGGGGGATCACTACATGAAAAAGACGCGCTTTTTCCAGACGCTGCTTGCCATGACCGTTGCGGTTTCTACAGCGTTGGCAGGCTGCTCACAAGCACCTGAGGCAAATTCTTCAGGGCAAACCAATGCTTCATCACCAGCTGGCAAAGAAGGCGGGACACTTGTCATCGCCCGTTTGTCTGATGCGAACAACCTTGATCCACATTTTCTAACGCAAATCAATTCCGCTGCTATCATTCATCACAAGGTATACGAGGGTCTTATTCGGATGGACAAAGAAAGCAAATATGTAGGTTCACTCGCTTCTGAATGGAAGCAGCTCGATGATGTGACATGGGAGTTCAAGCTTCGTTCCGGAGTGACGTTCCACGATGGCACGCCATTCAATGCGGAAGCTGTGAAAATGACGATTGCTCGTGTCCAAGACCCGGCAGTAGGCTCTAACCGCGCCAATTTGTTTGAGGCAATCAAAGAAGTAAAGGTCGTGGATGATACAACGGTTCAATTCATCCTTCACTATCCATACGCACCGCTCTTGTCCGTGCTAGCCAGTGCAGAGGGGGGAATTTTGTCACCAAAAGCGATTGAACAGTATGGGAAAGATTTGACCAAGCATCCAACCGGAACAGGTCCTTACAAATTCGAATCATGGACACCAGGTCAAGAGTCGTCCTGGTGAAAAACGATAGCTATTGGGGCGACAAACCGAAGCTGGACAAAGTCGTCTTCAAGACCGTTCCAGAGGATACGACCAGACTCGCGATGGTCGAGACAGGAGAAGCGCATATAGCTGAGCAATTGCCAGTGACAGAAGTCGATCGGGTGAAAAAATCTTCGAGTATGACACTTGGCCGTTACCCTGCTTTCGCTAGCGATCATATCGGGATTAACAACTCGAAGAAGCCGTTCGATGATGTGCGCGTTCGTCAAGCGATTGCACATGCGATCGATAAGAAAACCATCCTTCAAGGGGTCTACAACGATGTGGGGACGGTTGCTCATTCCTCCATTACCCCGTCCATGGTTGGTTACAGCCCGAATGTAAAAGACTTGCCTTACGATCTGGAAAAATCGAAAAAGCTGTTGGCGGAAGCTGGATACGCGAACGGCTTCAAAGCAACTATTTACTTAAATGATAACAAGGCACGAGTTAGCTTGGCAGAGGTGCTACAGCAACAGCTGAAACAAATCAATATCGATTTGGAAGTGAAAGTGCTGGAGTTCGGTGCTTATATTGAAGCAGCAAACAAAGGCGAAACAGAATTGTTCCTCAGCGGTTGGGGAAATGCCACAGGCGATGCAGACTACAACCAATACAATCTGTTCCACACGAAGTCGCAAGGGGCAGCCGGCAACCATGCTTTCTACAGCAATCCGGAAGTGGACAAGCTGATCGATGAGGGCCGCAAAGAGAAAGACGAAGAAAAACGAAAGCAAATCTACGAAAAAGCACAGCAAATCGAAATGGACGAAGCGGCAATGGTACCGTACCGCTTCTCAGAAAACCTCGCAGCGGTTCAAAAAGGTGTAGAAGGAGTTTGGATCAGCCCAGCAGGACACATTGAGATCGACGATGTAACATTGCCATAATTTTCAGCAAAAAAAGTGCTTCATGATCAGCATAGCTTCGTCCATTGGGAATGAGCTATGCTGATTGATTATATAAAGAAAGAATAAAAATGGGGGCGAGTCTAGTGAAAAAACAGAAGATGCTAGGTTCAATGCTGACAGGTATCTTGAGCGTTGGCCTCGTGCTTACAGGCTGTTCATCGGGTACTGAGCAAGGTGCGGCAGGGGCTCCGACTGCGAAGGAAGCTCCGGCAACAGATCAGACGCTGGTGATTGCACGGCAGTCTGACGCAAACAATCTTGATCCGCACTTTATTTCAGCGATCAATGCAGCGAGTGTGGTCCATCACAAAGTATATGAAGGTCTTGTACAGCGGGATGATAACATGGCGTTCAAACCGATGCTAGCCACGGAATGGAAGCAGTTGAACGATGTCACCTGGGAGTTCAAGCTGCGTCAGGGAGTCAATTTCCACGATGGTACGCCGTTTAACGCCGAAGCGGTGAAAGCAACATTCGCACGCGTTCTCGATGAAAAGGTCGCCTCTCCACGCGCGTCTCAGTTTAAGATGCTTTCGGAAATAAAAGTAGTGGATGATTACACTGTGCATTTCAAGCTAGTCTACCCGTATTCCCCATTGCTGTCGATCCTTGCCAACCACGAAGGCAGCATCATTAGCCCAAAAGCGATTGAGCAATACGGCAAGGATCTGAACAAACATCCCGTCGGTACAGGACCGTTTGTATTCGAATCGTGGACACCAGGCCAAGAGATCGTACTCGTGAAAAATGACAACTACTGGGGCGAAAAGGTAAAATTCAAGAAGGCCGTCTTCAAAGTCGTACCAGAGGACACGACCCGCGTAGCTATGGTGGAGACGGGAGAGGCGCACATCGCTGAACCATTGCCGGTGACAGAAATTGACCGCGTCAGTAATTCCCCTCATATGAGCTTGTACCGGACAGAAGGTTTGGGGACAGATTTCATTGGGTTCAACACCAAGAAAAAACCGTTTGACGACGCCCGTGTTCGCCAGGCAATCAACTATGCGATTGAGACCGATGCGATCATCAAAGGTGTGTACAACGATGTCGGAACGAAAGCGAATTCCGCAATAAGTCCGAAGGTTCTTGGATACGATGGGGCCTTAAAAGGATACGAGTTCGATCCGAACAAGGCGAAGGCCCTGTTAAAAGAAGCAGGCTACCCGAACGGATTCAAGACAACCTTGTGGACAGGAGATCGCAAGGAACGGATTAATGCTGCGGAAGTAATCCAGTCCCAGTTAAAGGGGATCGGCATTGAAGTAGAGGTAAAAGTGCTTGAGTATGGAGCCTATTTGGATGCAGAAGACAACGGTGAAACAGAGCTGTTCATCAGCGGCTGGGGCAATGCCACTGGAGACGCTGACTACAACCAGTACAATTTGTTCCACTCCAGCTCTTTGGGCAAAGGCGGAAACACAACGTTCTACGTGAATAAAGAAGTGGACAAGCTGATCGAAGAGGGGCGCCGTGAGCAGGATACGGAAAAACGCAAGCAAATCTATGCGAAGGTGTTGGAGATTGAAAAGCAAGAAGCACCAATCGTCCCGATCCGCAATCTTGAGCATATCGCAGCAGTCGGCAAAAACATCAAAGGCTTCTGGATAAGCCCTTCTGGGTATATGATGATCAACGGCATTACGATCGAATAACGCAAACATTTAGAGAGAAAAGGATGGGAGACAGAGCATGAAAGAAAGCTTGTGGATCAAAAATGCGAGTCTGGAATGTGGTTATACAGAGGAGAATGGCATCGTGACGGGAACAAAGACGGAGCGTTTTGACGTCTTGCTCACAGACGGTCGCATTGAGAAGATCGTACCTGCTTCGCTAGGTATACCAGATGGGGTATTTGTGTGGGATGCACAAGGCCTGCTGATGCTTCCTTCTTTCCGGGAAATGCACATTCATTTGGACAAAACATTTTATGGCGGTCCGTGGCAAGCTGTTCTTCCTGCTCCCAATCGTTTTTTTCGAATCGAGCAAGAGCAGGAACTGCTTCCCCGCCAGCTTCCCGTCGCCCGTGAGCGTGCAGAAAAGCTGCTGGAGTTAGTGCAATCACACGGAGCTACTCACGTTCGGACGCATTGCAACATTGACCCGGTCATTGGGCTGAAAAACCTGGAAGCCACATTGGAGGCATTGACAACTTACCGTGAAAAACTTTCCTGGGAAATTGTCGCGTTTCCCCAACATGGCTTGCTGCGCAGTGATTCTGTTTCCCTCGTTCGCGAGGCAATGAAGCATGGAGCCGGCCTCGTCGGTGGTGTCGATCCTGCCACGTTTGACGATAATATTGAGAAATCTCTAGATACGATGATGGACATAGCGGTGGATGCGAATGCGGATGTGGACATTCATTTGCACGAGCCCGGACATCTGGGTGTTTATATTATGAAGAAACTGGCTGCGATGACGAAGGATGCGGGGTGGCAAGGTCGAGTCACTGTCAGCCATGCTTACGGGCTAGGAGAGGTTCCGACTGCTGTGGCAGAAGAGGTCGCGGAGCTTTTTGCCGAACAGCAAATCTCTGTCATGTCAGCAGTCCCTATTGATATGCCGACCATCCCGATTCCTTTGCTTCATGCCAAAGGCGTCCATGTTGGTTTGGGCAATGACAACATCACCGATCACTGGGACCCATTTGGAACCGGAGATATGCTGCAAAAAGCAAACCGTCTGGCTGAAAGGTTCCGGTGGATCGATGAGCGATCTCTATCGCGTGCACTGGGATTCGTTACAGGTGGCGTGACTCCATTGGACCAAGCCGGGAATCAGGTTTGGCCGAAAGTCGGAGATGAGGCAAATGCGGTTTTCGTCCGTGCCAAATGCTCCGCCGAGGCTGTGGCTAGACAATCTCCGAAGGAAGCGGTGGTTTTCACGGGCAAGATGGTTTGGCAGAAACAATCATAAAGATAGTAAGAGTGATCCGATCTTTCAAGGCTTCTTGGGAGGTCGGTTTTTCATTTGTTAATAAAAGTAGCCGTAGTGAAGGAAGAAGTGCATTTCCAGTCTACGCTTCGGCCTCCGCCCAGCAAGGGGGATTGACTGTCCGCTTCGGAATAAATGGCGGGAGCGCTTCAAACCAGAAAACGCGAATGCGTTTTTGTATGTAATAAAAGCTGAAATTCCCCCCATTTATTCCTACGCTGAGTTGGGCTCCAGAGGCGCTTGGACTGGAAATGCACTTCTTCCGGCGTAGCTTTAGTAACATCTTGAAAGGCAATACAAGATGATGAAAATTACTTAACTAACCATAAAAGATTTTCATATCAGATCCATTCATCAGAATGCTATAGAAGGACAATCATCAAGAACCTTCAATCATTTTCTTCTTGCCGCTCATATACAGATCGGAAAATCAGCAAAAACTACATCCAAGAAGCGTGATTCCAGTCATAGCGCCTCTGGAGCCCGACCGAGCGGAGGGATGAATGACGGGAGCGTTTTTAGCTTCAACGTGCGAATACATCTTCGAGACTACCACTTTTGAAGCGGCTCCCGTCATTCAAGTCTTCACCCCTTTGCGGGGCGTAGGCCGAAGCGAAGACTGGAAACACGCTTCTCCACCGCGGCTACGGTATCAAGTGTATTTTCACACTTATTGATCTGTACAAAATTAAATAAAAGTAAAAATATTATAAATTGATGTAAAGATGCTGAAAGGCTCGATTGAAAATCTAACGTATAATGCAAATAAGAAATAGATTCAGAATTTTCGACAGTATTCTACAGGGGGTAGACACAAATGAAGAAAACGCGCATGGTCGGTTCCTTGTTGGCTCTGACATTGACGGTTAGTGTTGCGCTGACTGGATGTGGTGGTGCGAGCTCGGAGCAATCCGGTTCGACGAATACAACTGCTGCTGAAGCTCCGAAAGAAGGCGGAACCCTGATTGTCGCTCGTAAGGCAGACGCCAACAATTTGGACCCGCACTTCATCTCCAATATTCCTTCGGCAAACTATGTGTATGGAAAAGTGTATGAGAGCTTGGTGTCTCGCGATAAAAACGGCGAGTACAAGCCTACACTAGCTACTGAATGGAAACAGCTCGACGACTTGACATGGGAGTTTAAGCTCCGTGAGGGCGTTACGTTCCATGATGGTACACCCTTTACAGCAGACGCTGTAAAAAAGACGTTCGAACGTGTACTCGATCCAAAGGTTGCATCTCCGCGTGCCTCCAGCTTCTCCATGATCAAAGAAATCAAGATCGTAGATGACAAGACTGTACATTTCGTGCTGGAATATCCTTTTGCACCGCTGCTCTCCATCTTGGCTAGCTCAGAAGGAAGCATTATTAGCCCGAAAGCAATTGCTGAGCATTCCGATACATTGGCGAAGCAACCTGTGGGAACCGGACCTTTCAAATTTACATCGTGGGCACCGGGTCAAGATATGAAGCTTACGAAAAGTGATACCTACTGGGGTGAAAAGCCAAAGGTAGATGAAGTGTTGTATAAGGTTGTTCCAGAAGATACGACCCGTGTAGCGATGATCGAAGCAGGAGAAGCGCACATCGGCGACCAGCTTCCGGTAACGGAAGTAGAGCGTGCACAGGCATCTCCTGGCATGAACATGGTTCGTGCAGAAGGCTTGGGTGTGGATTACATTGGCTTTAATGTGCAGAAGAAACCATTTGATGATGTACGCGTACGCCAAGCTGTCGCGCATGCTATCGAAAAGCAAGCCATTGTACAAGGGGTATACAACAATGTAGGAACACAAGCTGTTTCCTCGATGTCGCCAAAAGTCATCGGCTACAATCCGAATCTTCAGGATTACGCGTATGACGTCAATGCGGCAAAAGCATTGCTCGCAGAAGCAGGTTACCCGAACGGCTTCAAGACGTCCATCGTGACAGACGACCGTAAAGAGCGCATGAACGTAGCAGAAGTCATCCAGTCACAGCTGAAAGGTATCGGTATTGATTTGGAGATCAAAGTAATGGAATACGGTGCGTATCTGGAGCACACTGACAATGGTGAACATGCGATGTTCATCGGGGGCTGGGGCAATGCAACAGGGGATGGCGACTACAACCAGTACAACGTCTTCCACAGCACTTCGAAAGGCAGCGCAGGTAACATGGCGTTCTACAATAACCCAGAGGTAGACAAGCTGATTGAAGAAGGACGTCGCGAAAAAGATGCGCAAAAACGCAATGAAATTTACGCCAAGCTGCAAGAAATCGAGCTGAAGGAAGTACCGATCCTTCCAATCCGCACGATTAACCATGTGGCGGTTACATCCAAGAATGTAAATGGCTTCTGGCTGAGTCCTGTTGGCTACTTGATGCTGGATGAAGTATCGATCAACTAACGGTGATAGAAGGGATGGCGTTTGTCGCTGTCCCTTCTTTCGTCCATAGAGAGGAATTCACGCTCTGGACCGGGAATGTAACTTGGGGAAGAGAAATGCTCAAGAGACAAGTCATGGGGTGGAAATTATGCAGGAAGAGCAGCTAGATATATTTGACGAAACAGGACAGCACATCGGGGTAGAAGCGCGTAGCGAAGTACACCGCTTGGGGCTGTGGCACCAAACCTTTCACTGCTGGATTTATCGCGTAGCAGATAACCAAATCGAATTGCTATTCCAAAAAAGACATCCACAAAAGGATACTTGTCCGAACTTGCTCGACATTACCGCTGCCGGTCATCTTCTTGCTTCGGAACAGCCATGTGACGGCGTGCGGGAATTGGAGGAGGAGCTGGGCTTGTCCGTGCGCTTTGAGGAATTGGACGAGCTAGGCGTTATTCGTGATGTAATGGTTGCCCCCTCCATCATTGATAAGGAAATGTGCCATACATTCTTGTATGAATGCGATCAACCCCTACGCGAGTACCGTGTACAGGAAGAAGAAGTCACGGGGCTGTTTTGGGTCAGTCTGCATGAGCTAGAGCGGTTGTTTGCTGGTGTGATCGGGCAGATGAAGGTGAATGGATTTTTGCTAACGGAAAATGGAGAGCAGAAGGATACAACGATGATCGCGGCCAAAGCTGACTTTGTTCCACATGAGGTGCATTATTACCAGCAGGTGTTTGCAGCAGTGAAACTACGGGCAGCCAATCGAAAGCCCTGATCGGAAAAACTAGGCCTCGCTTTGTCATCGACAAGACGAGGTTTTTCGTTGGTCGAGAAAGAGTGCGAAGACACGTTCTCTAATGTGATATACTAGACAATGCTTTTTCACTGCTCGCGATCATGCGTAGATAGAGAGAGGAGATCGAGATGAGACTTCAGATTATGATTGCCCTAATGCTCTCGACATTCCTTGCTGCGATGGAAGGAACGATTGTGAGTACAGCCGTACCACGCATTACGAGTGATTTGGCAGGCTTTGAACAGGTTAGCTGGGTATACGCCATCTACATGCTTGCCACTGCCGTATCTGCCCCTATTTACGGCAAGCTGGCTGATTTATTTGGCCGAAAAAACGTCTTGTTAGTCGGTATCGGCATCTTTTTGTTAGGTTCAACGCTCTGTGGAGTGGCGACGTCGATGTGGCAGCTCATTGTTTTCCGTGCCATTCAAGGCTTGGGTGCAGGTTCAGTCATGCCGATTACGATGACCATCATCGGTGATTTGTACACGGAGCAGACTGCCAGAGCAAAAGCGCAGGGCTGGATTAGCGCTGTATGGGGACTTTCCGGTGTGGTGGGTCCGTTGGTCGGAGGATTTTTGGTCGATACACTGACGTGGCGTTATATCTTTTTTCTTAACTTGCCTTTTGGACTTGTATCGTTTTTCATGCTCATCTTTTTGTACAAGGAGAAGCTTGCCGTCAAAGAAAAGCGCCATATCGATTATCCGGGTGCGCTTATTTTTTCGGTCGGTACCATCGCCTTGTTGTATGCCTTGTTAACAGGTAGCCAGAATCAATCCTGGACAAGTCCAGTGACGATTTCCTTGATCGTATTTGCTTTGGTGACCTATCTGGTGTTTGTATCGGTGGAGAAGAAATCTCCTGAGCCGCTGATTCCGCTTTCGCTTTTTACCAATCGAAATGTAACCATGATCAATCTGCTGACGCTCTTGACCAATGGAATTGTCATTAGCATGGTGGTTTACTTGCCGATCTGGAGCCAGGGAGTTTTGGGAGAAAGTGCGACGATGGCTGGCTTTGTCCTGACACCGATGCCGGTCTGCTGGACGATCGGCTCTATCCTTGCCGGGAACTTGTTAGGCAGGCTGCGAGCGGAACAATTGTTTATCGCAGGGACAGCCGTTCTGACAGTAGCGACAACATTGTTGAGCTTCCTGTCCGCTGACTCAGCTGGATACCTCATTTATGTGGCTGTGGGCTCAATTGGTTTGGGCATGGGACTCATTTCCCCGATCGTTATGGTAAAAATTCAATCGTCTGTTGCAGTCGACAAGAGGGGGACTGCCATTGCCCTCAATACATTCACGGGTACATTTAGCCAAACCTTCGGGGCAGCCGTATTCGGAATGTTGTTCAACATGGTGACTGTAGCAAGTGGTCATACGAATTTAGGGGCCTCGTTTGAACACGGATCGATCCCTGTGGCACAGTTGGCACAGATCCGAGACTTATTGGCTAGCGGAGTTCATGTGGTCTTCACAGGCACCTTAGTGCTTGCGATAGGCAGCTTTGTTCTGACACTTTTGATCGCAAAAGGAAACCGAGTCAAGCAGACACACTAATTCGAAGACGTCCGCCGAGTGCGGGCGTTTTTCAATATTTGGTTACAGTTTTCCAAAAAATACAAACTTCATATTGCCAGCGGTTACATTCATCCGATACTATTTTCCTAGATGCCCAATTTCTTGCAGACAGGAGTGCATGAGACGATGGAGGAGATTCGCCCGGTTTCTATTGACGATATCGATGAGGTCGTTAGGATTGCAGCGATGAGCTACCCTGGAAGCAATCTTCTGGGTACAGAGAGCAGACAGCGATTTGCGGAACGTGTAAGGGAGACGATCGAAAACGACCCACACGTCAGCTATCACGGCTGCTATCGGGATGGACAACTAGTGGGTATAATGAAGTGGTATGATTTTCCTATGAATGTTCACGGTACACCGCTTTTGACTGGCGGGATTGGGTTAGTCGCCGTAGACCTTTTGCATAAAAAGGAAAAAGTGGCCATGTCGATGCTTCAAGGTTTTCTTTCCAGCTATCGGGAGCGGGGAATCTCGCTGGTCTCTCTCTATCCGTTTCGTGTAGATTTTTACAAGCAAATGGGTTTTGGAATAGGGACCAAGGTTCACCAATACAAGTTCAAGCCGTCCAGCCTGCCGTTTGTAGGCAAGGACAAAATTGTCTATATAGGGAAAGAGGACAAAGAAGAACTGTCTGCTTGCTATCATCGAATCGCCCGTCACACCCATGGCATGATCAAGCGAACAGACCGAGAGTGGGACAGACTCCTCGATAGTCCTGAAATGATTACCGTCGGCTACAAAAAGGAAGGGAGAATAGGAGGCTACCTTGCTTTCCAGTTCCAGAGCGCTCATGAAAAAAACAAACTTGTCAACAACATAGAAGTGAGAGAGCTTCAGTATGAGAGCCGCGAAGCACTTGCACAACTACTTTCTTTCCTGCGGAGTCAGGCCGATCAGATTCAACGGATCGAGTTTACGACGCCGGATGAAGATTTTCACTTGCTGCTATCTGATCCGGGCAATGGAACGGATTCGTTGCTGTGGAGCATTTATCATGAGAGCCATGTATCTGGAATCGGTCTGATGTATCGGATCATTGATGTGCCGGGATTTTTCCGTCAGCTATCCCACCACCGTTTTGGTTCAGAAACGGTGAATGTAAAGCTGACGATTCGCGATTCGTTCCTGCCTGAGAATGAAGGAACATGGCTCATCAAGTTTGTCGATGGACGTCCGGAAGTAGGAGAGGCAGCGGAGTCTGACGTTTCGGTGCAGCTTGATATTTCGGATTTTTCCTCACTCGTGATGGGGGTAGTAACTGCCCGCAAGCTGTATCAATACGGCCAGTTGGAGCTGGATGCACCAGAAAAGCTTCCCATTTTAGATAGACTGTTTGCTGTTTCCGAAAAGCCAAGAAGTGTGACGACCTTTTAGAAAAAAAGGTTTGTCACGTTTTTGACACATTTGGTTATCTTATTTTGCTTCCTCCCATATGTTGTTAGTAAATGGGAGGAGGCAGGTTTTATGATCTTTCTAACACTGGTTATCTTTTTTGCGTTTCTTTTGATTGTTTGGGCGGTCGTTAGACTCCTCTTCCGGCTGGAAAAGCATGATTCCATCAAACATGATGAGAGAGAATTATGGAATCGCTTTCAGGTGAAAGAGCAGGAGATCAGATACCGAAAGCCCAAAAAATAAAAAGAAAGGCGCCAAGGTGACAGGCGCTCTTTCTTTTGCGCGTTACCCACTATGAGAAGAGAAAGAAGGAGAAAATAATGCCAGGTAGATCAGAGGGGCATCAACGTGAATTTTTTCGCTTACGCCTAGAATACGCCCTCTGTGCAGACATGACCATTGTGCTGGTCAAAGGGAAAACCATGGAGATTGGGAGCACGCAGGTTTTGATCGAGGATATCGGGGCAGGTGGACTTCGTTTTCTCTCTCATCTCAAAATGCCGGCAAATGACCAGCTCGTTCTGCAGTTTGCGACGGAATTGTGTGGACAGGCTCTGAAAATGTACGGCCATGTGGTCCGCACGATTCCGTGGGAAACGGACTATTACGAATACGCTGTACGGTTTACTATGGAAGAGGAACAACATCTGGAGATTAATCGCTTGGTAAACCGGCTGGCGATCCGCTATCGGCAGAAACGGACAGCAACAGAGGGACGTTTCTTTAAAGGTGATCGCCTGGCATTTTTAAAAGAGTTGGCTCAAGCTAGTCTTGCGATGCGAGCCAGTGAAGCATAGACAAAAAGGCTTTCTGTTGTGCGAATACACAACGGAGAGCTTTTTTGTTTGACATAAAATAAACGCGATGATAAGTTATCTATAATAAATCAAACGAATAAAGGTTGTGTTTATATATGAGTCTTCATGAAGCATTTTGGAGCGCTTCTCTTCAAGAATGGAAGCAAGGTTACATCGAACAAGACGAACATTTTATGTGTCTGCTCTGTGGGGAACAGGTGGAAAAAGGAATTATTTATCCAGTGGAGGGTGTCCTGTACGAAGCTTCCCGCTTTATGCGCCATCACATCGAGGCTGCGCACGGTTCTGTCTTTACCCACTTGAGCCAGTTGGATAAACGATTGACGGGCTTGTCCGATCATCAGGTTAATTTGCTTCGCCTCTTTTACCAGGGCAAGACAGACGCCGAGGTTCAAAATGAAATGGGAATTGGCAGTGCATCGACGATCCGTAATCACCGCTTTGCACTCAAGGAAAAAGAACGTCAGGCCAAGGTGTTTCTGGTCATGATGGAGTTATTGCACGAAGCGGATAAAAATCAATCGTCCAACGATGCCAAATCAAGCAAGCAAAAGAATACCTCGAAAGATGACGATGCCGCTGAGTATGACGCGATCGTAAAGAAATTCTTGCCGAATGGACTATCAGGTCGATTGGACCGCTTCCCGCGCAAGCAAAAGCATAAACTCATCCTACTCGAAGAGATTTCTAAAAAATTTGAGATCGACCGTTTCTACACCGAGCGGGAAGTGAATGAGATTTTGGAAGGTCTCTACGACGATTATGTGACCCTGCGGAGATATTTAGTGGATGTGGGTTTGATGGATAGACAGGCGGACGGCAGTCAATATTGGCGGATCGCTGTGGAAAATGAAGGAGAGGAACGAGGGGCGCAGCAGATGAATCGCAAGCAAGAGCTCAAGCAGATGTATAAGGAAGTTCAAACCGATGCAGGCGTTTATCAAATTAAGAACAAGCAAAATGACAAAGTATTCATCGCCAGCACGAATAACCTAAAAACGATCAACGGTAGAAAGTTCATGCTTCAGCATGGCTCGCATCCTAATCGTGAGCTGCAAAAAGACTGGGATAAATACGGTCCGGACGCTTTCGAAATCGAAGTGCTAGAGAAGGTTGAGAAGAAAGACCATCCGTATTTTGATCTGAAGGATGCCTTGGAAAAGCTCGAAGATAAATGGATGAAAAAGCTGGCCCCATATGGTGATCGGGGCTATCACATGCAAAAAGATCCGTCCTAGTCTCGTCTATCATCCAGCATGCGGAAGCGCTCCAAGTGATCCCACAGGCCTTCCTTTTGCAAGATCTGGATTTGTTTTTCGCCAAGCAAATCAAAATGCGGGAAGGGTGCCCGGTTATGAATGTAGACAGGATCGAGTCCGTTGGCAAGGCACCAGTCTGTCAGTAACGAATAATTGGCACAGCCTACTTTTGTAACGGTTTTGATTCCAGGAAAACGTGGGTCCAGCCAATAATGCGTGAGAAATGCCAATTCGCCTCGACTAACGGCTTGCTTCCAACGGTTCAGTTCGTCTCGTGTAATCCCGAATGCCACTCTTCCTCATCCTTTTCAAAGCGGTCGTGTTTCTCATTCATTAATAGCATGGAATGGTATAAACGTCAAAAAGACAGGTCTCCTTCGGGATAGCCGAAGGAAACTGTCTTTTTGTGCTTGGTTACTTACCGAACTCCTGTTGGAAGCTGAGGCGGAACGTAATTCAACTCTTCGTCCGCGGTGATGTAATCGGTGTTGACCATGAGGAGCAAATAGCGTTTGCCGGTTTGCGGATCGCTGATAATGATGTGGTCGCGGCCAGCTGTTTCGAGGACGCCACGGAAAATTTTAGCGTTCCATTGGCTGTTGTTTTCAAATGTTTGGTACACTGTAATGACTTTGCCTCGATTCAGGCGAAGGATGTTTTCGATGTACGATTCTTCCATTACTTGCCCAGGAGTAATGGGCATTCCAGGAATCAAGGATCCGCTTGGTTGCATCGGAACCAGTTGAGGTTGCTGCTGCTGAATCATCTGCTGCTGTTGCTGAGGTATGCCGTATGGGTACTGTGCGGATGGGTACATGTCGTAGCCGTATTGTTGTTGAGGGTAACCAGTGTAAGGCATTTGTTGACTCATGATGAACTCGCTCCTTTATCTATCTCATTCTTTTAATAGACGCGTGGACAATCTGCTGGTGTTGGAACGAAGAAGCAGTGTGCCTTATAGCGACCGGAGTTTTGTTGATCCCACCAGGTAGCCGGACAGTTTCCGGCAGGCCGGTAGAACCATAATGCGTTGCTAGCCGGACGGGTCTTTTCGCCATTGACTGCGCGCTGTGCCAATCGTCTTTCTTTTTCCCTGGTGCGTTGATAGAAATACGGCTTCTGGACCGCTTCGAATCCTCCCGGTGATTGATAGACCATGTCACGCATGCTGCGAATGTTTTTGAAGTCAAGGCAGTTACCTAAAATCCGATTTACCCCAACGTTGCCAACCATCAGCATGCCCAACTCACCTTCACCCTCAGCCTCAGCTCGAATCAGTCTGGCAAGCATATCGACATCTCTGGAGTTCGCTTTGATGACGGCCATTGCTTCACCTCCTTCCCCAAAAATCACAATAACAATATATGGGCGAATAATAGATTGGTGATTGGCCCGATAAATTTTTCATCAAGTTGACGTTTACGTAAACGGCAGTTACAATCATTCTATTCGGTAAATTTTGAATTTTATAAATGTAAGTAAGGGGCGCTGGACATGAGCAGAGAAGGAATACAGGAGGAAGAATCGTGGACCATCTCTGATCTTGCTCAACAATTAGATGTCAGCACCAGAACGATTCGATATTACGAAGAGCTCGGCTTGATTTTTCCCAGTCGGACAGAGAAGGGAAGCAGGCACTATAAGCGCAAGGATCGTGCCAGGCTGCGACTCATTCTGCGAGGGAAGCGCTTCGGATTTTCGTTGGATCAGATTCGCGAGATGATTGAGCTGTTCGACGAGGACCGTACAGGTCGGGCGCAGCTTTTGCGAACGATTGAGTACGGCAACCAAAAGCTGGCTGAGATCGACGAGAAAATCATGGAACTCCGACAACTGAGAGAAGACATTCTCGTCTACAAGCAAAACTTTGAACAAAAATTGCTTGAAGAAAATGAGGAGGAGAAACGATGAACGTATCAGCTCTGCTCGCAGCAAACGGAAGGAAATACCCTGACAAGCCCGCTCTGGTTGCAGGAGATGTAGAGGTCAGCTATTCCCAGTGGGATACACGCTCTACGCAGTGGGCTTGCTATTTGCGAGAGCTTGGCATCGAGCAAGGGGATCGGGTCGTCATGCTAATGCCCAATTGTCCGGAGTTTGCCATTTTTTACGTTGCCGTCATTCGCAGTGGTGCCCTCGTCGTGCCGGTCAATGCACGCTCAACCCAAGAAGAAGTACGACATATATGTGAACATGCCGGAGCAAAGGCACTTCTTGTTCATGATGCCCTCGTGCCTATCGTGAATGAGTGGGTCTTCCAAACGCCGCAGCTTGTAGCAATCAAAACAGGAACGAGTCAAGGGAATTGGCATGGCATTGCTGACTGGGATGCCAATGACATGTCTTTCGATAGTGTGAATGCGCTTTCATCTCAGCCGTATTTGGTGAACATGAACGAAGACAGCGAGGTCAGCATCCTCTATACATCTGGCACGACTGGACGCCCAAAAGGGGTGCTTTATACACATAGATGCTTATTGACTGTCGCGAAAATGATGTCGATTGAATTGACGATGACACATCGTTCTCGCATTTTGCATTTGATGCCACTGAGTCATTCGGCTCCCCTCCACCTCTTTTTCATTGCAGGGCTCATGCTTGGCGCCACCCAGGTAATGGCCCTGGCCTTCTCCCCGCAGCTTCTTTTGGAGTTGGTGCAGCAGCATCGGATTACGCATTTCTTCGGAGCGCCAGTGGCGTATTTGCTGACGATGAAGCATCCCGAGTTTGCGTCGTACGATTTGTCTTCCATTGAATATTGGATGTATGGCGGGGCTCCGCTGTCCAAAGAGATGGCTTCGCTCATGGAAGAAGCTTATGGACGCGATAAACTGGCGTGCGTCTACGGCTTGACAGAGGCAGGGCCGACCGGAATGTGTCTCTTGCACCGAGAGTATCCGGACAAAATCGGCAGTATAGGCAATCGTGGTGTATTGTTCGTTGAAATGGAGGTCGTAGACGAGCAAGGAGAGCGATGCGCCAGTGGCGAAGTGGGCGAAATTCGCTTGCGCGGGGAAGGAACAATGAAAGGATACTACAACAATCCGGAGGCTACAGCTGAAACCATACGCGATGGTTGGGTGTACACTGGCGATATTGTACGAGTGGATGAGGATGGATTTCTGTGGATGATTGATCGCAAAAAAGATGTGATGATCACGGGTGGGGTAAACGTCTACCCTAAGGAAATCGAGCAGTTGTTAGAGCGTCATCCGTCGATTGGCGAGGTAGCTGTTGTTGGTTTGCCGCATCCTGAGTGGGGCGAGACGGTTACGGCGTATGTGGTGCTGAAATCAGGACTCGATACCAACCGAGATTGGCTAGAGGAAATCCAGGGCTTTTTGCGTGGTCAACTCGCCGATTACAAGCTCCCCCGACAGGTGAATATCGTTCCTGCTTTGCCTCGGAACACGAGCGGCAAAGTCCTGAAGCATGTATTGCGTGATGTCAGCTACCAAAAGGAAGTGGAGCTGCGATGAGTGATTTGCAAACGAGCATTGATCAGCGAACTTACAGCGACAACATCCCGCACCCGCGTACGCCACAGGAACAAAACTTTTTCAAAGCAGATCCCAACCTCGATTACTTGCTGGAACGTTATCTCCCTGCCTCCATGCAAGAATGGGCCAGACAGCAGTTGAGCTGGCTAGGCGCCCAAGTGGCAGGACCCATCGATGAGCGTGCCGCCTATACAGACAGAGAAGGCAAGCCAAGATTGAGAAAGTACAATCGGCTGGGCGAGGATATTTCCGAGATTATTACCAATGAAGGCTACAAGGAAACAGTAGCAGAGGTTTACGGAGCAGGCATCGTCAGCTATTTGTATCAAGACATTCCTGAGTTGGGGAGAAAAGCGCCGTACAGCTATTCCTTTTTCATGGGCTATCTCGTGAGCCAGTCTGAGCCGGGCTTCTATTGCCCTGTGACTTTGTCAATGTCAGCCGCTTATTTAATTGATCGTTATGGCAGCGAAGAACAAAAGGAGCAGTACCTGTCAGGATTGATCTCTCGCGATCGCACTCGCTTGTATGAAGGAGCTACTTGGCTGACGGAGAGACAGGGCGGTTCTGATGTGGGTGCGAATTTGACTGTAGCAGAGCCAGTAGCAGGTCGGCCGGGTGTGTATCGACTGACAGGAGAAAAGTTTTTTGCGAGCAATGCTGGAGCATTTGTTGCCACTGTTTTGGCGAGAATCGATGAGGAGAAACCGGGGACAAAAGGACTCGGACTGTTTTTGGTGCCTTGGATAAAGCCTGACAACGAACGCAACCATATCCAGGTACGCCGTTTGAAAGATAAGCTGGGAGTCAACGCCGTACCATCTGCGGAGATACTGTTGAACGGGGCAGAGGGTTATTTAATTGGGGAGCCACAGAACGGCTTCAAGTACATGGCAGAAGCCCTGAATCTCTCGCGGATTTGCAACGCGATTGCTTCGATTGGGATCATGCGTCGAGCTTTTTACGAGGCGAGGTATTATGCTGAGCAACGTCGTGCATTCGGGAAGCCAATCGATCAGTACCCGATGGTAAAAGAAATGCTGGTGAGCCTCTTATTGGATACGGAGGTCAGCACGGGTGCGGTGTTTGATATGATTGCTGTCTATGATCGCTTGCAGTCTCATTCTGCGAGCAAAGAGGATAACGCGCTTGCCCGCCTGCTGATTCCTTTGCTGAAATACCGTACAGGGGAAGAGGCTGTCGAATCGACCCATACCGCGATTGAAATTCATGGCGGTAACGGCTATATCGAGGAATACGTGACGCCGCGTCTGTTGCGTGATGCGCAAGTTTTGACCGTATGGGAAGGCACCTCGAATATACTCGCACTCGATATTTTGCGTGTGATGCAAAAAGAAAACAGCCACGAAGTGTTTAGCCGATTGCTTCGGGAGCGCATAGCTGGCTGGAAGCATGCCTTTTCACAGCCGTACGCCGAGTTGATTCGGACGCAACTGGCTATCCTGGAGGAAAATATCGCCTATCTCATGCAACAGACCCATGATTATGTAACGTACAAATTAAAAACGCTCGCGGATCATATGGTAGATTTGTACACCTTATCATGCATCGTCAGTGAAGCAGAGGAACAGGTGACACGTGAGGGAAATGCCCGAAAATACATTTTGGCAAAGCTGTATGCAAAAAAGCATTTCCATTCACAGGAAAAGCGGGGGATTCAAGCTGATTCTTTGCTGGATGTACAATTCTTCACCCAACTGGTGGAGTATCAGTCTGTCAGCGTAGAAGAGTGGGCCCAACAGTCCGGTATTGTTCCGACCCGATAATCAAAAAGCGCCGTTAGACCACTTATTGGGTGGCTAAGGCGCTTTTGATTTTTACGCATACCGTTTGCGGCGAATGCTCCAAATAAACCAGATCGCAGCAACTACGCTTGCGACCGCCAGCAGCGTGATCTCAAAGTATTCGTCGATCAGAACTTTTGCGTGTTTTCCGTATAAATAAAACAAGGTGCCAATCAGATAAAACTTCAATCCGCGCCCAATGATCGCATAAAACATGAGCTTGGTCAGCGAGTAATTGAATACGCCAGAGAGCACAGTGAAAACCTTGAAAGGAATGGGGGTAAAAGCTCCAATCAATACGGCAGCATCCCCGTTTTTTGCGAATTTTTCCGTCGCTACGATAACCCATTTTTCAGGGAGAATCTTGTGCAAAAGTGGTTTTCCCAGCCATTTCCCCAACAAAAATCCGATGGGGGCGCCGAGGACGGAAGCAGTAAAAGCTACTGTTGCAAACTGAATCGCTGAGTCCGGATCGAGCAGACTCATCCCAATTTGCATAAAAAACGGAGGAATCGGACTAATAAATGAGTCCAAAAATGCCATGGCTGCGAGTCCCCACATCCCATATTGCATAAATAGCTGTGTGATATGTTCGAGCATGAGCATCTCCTTACGAGGTTTTTTCTATTGTAGCCATCTTATGCCAGTTTGTCCAAAGAAAGACCACAACGGAAGTAAGATGCCGGAAGGAAAAATGAGGAAATAGGACGATTGACTCATTAAGTAGTTTCCAAAATATCCCGATCATAAGTGGGTGTGGAATGTCATGACGAAAGGGATATTTGTTAAATGAAAATGCCATTATCTATCAAAGTCATTCAAGGGTTTATGCTGTTACAAGTCATCGTATTGGGAGGCCTCTATTTTGTGGTTTCACAGGCAGATCCGATGAACTTGAGCCACTGGGCCAGTAAAATGGTTTTCAACGTGGTGACGATGCCAGAAGATATGTTGGATCAAAGCTACGTGTTAGGAAGAATGCAAGGAAGATTAATGTTTCCACTGATCATCACCACTTCATTGTTCATCTTCATACAGATGAGGTTACTAAAATCGTCGATTGTCTGCATAAGTTTGGCGATTTTACTGGATATAAGCAATGGAACTTTCTTGATCGCCATCGTGTATGTAACCCTTCTTTTGGTGGTGACCCACAACAAACAATCGAAGATATATTTTAATCGGGAGCATCATGAAGTTACGCAGACGGTTTCAAAATAAAAAATGAGTGTTCCAATGAGCTTATCCTAGGTCGAATATTGGTAATGAAGTCCTTGTTTTTCATTGACGCTAGGAAAGATTATCCACTAAAATGTAGGGAAACAGGACAAACATCATGGGAGGAACCAATGAAAACATTGGGTTCGGGAAAAGTCGTTTTCTATGCACCAAACGGGACTAGCTTGCAATTATCAGGGGAAATTGACGTACGTGGTGATCGGGTATCCATAACAGAAATCATCTATTTTAATGGCCAGCCAAACGGAGCGCGCGAAACGAATTTGCCACTCGCACAAACCGTGATTTACTGGGAGCCAGAAGTGTACGAACAGATCGGATATGAAGAACAATAAGAATTATTGCGATTCCAAACCCTGTCTCTTGCAGGGTTTTTTCGCGTATGGCAGCGTATCTGTCAGCACCTCGAGCTATAGCCGATGTCCCGGTATTGTGTTATGATGTGGGATGGAATTTACGTATGGTACAAGGAGTGATCCTTATGATCGATTCTATATTGGAACGTGCTCTCGCAGGTGAACGACTGGGTCTCGAAGACGGTCTGGCTTTGTTTGCGAGCAATGAAATCGAAAAGATCGGACATTACGCCAATCTGGTCATGCAGAAGCATCATCCAGAACCGATTGCGACCTTTGTCATCAGTCGCAACGTCAATTACACGAACGTATGTGACACGTATTGCCGTTTTTGTGCCTTTTATCGCCGCCCAGGCTCTTCTGAAGGATACGTTCTTCCCAGAGAGACTATTTTCCAAAAAATTCAGGAGACTGTGGACGTTGGCGGTACGGAAATCTTGATGCAAGGCGGTACCAATCCAGATCTGAAGCTGGATTATTACACCGACCTCTTGCGCGCGATCAAAGAACGCTTCCCGCAGATTACGATGCACTCTCTGTCTGTAGCGGAAGTGATGAAAATTGCGGAAGTTTCCAACATGTCTGTCGAGGAAGTGCTGAAAGAACTGAAGGCAGCGGGTCTGGATTCCTTGCCGGGAGCGGGTGGCGAAATCCTCGATGATCGCACACGCCGGAAGATTTCCCGATTGAAGGGCTCTTGGACTGACTGGATTGATACCCAAAAAGCCGCACACCGTGCAGGCTTGCCTGGTACAGCTACGATGGTCATTGGTTTTGGGGAAGAGATGGAGGAGCGCGTACTTTCTCTGTTGCGCATTCGCGATGCACAAGATGAGACAGGCGGATTCAAAGCGTTCATCGTCTGGACATTCCAACCGGACAACACCAATATGAAGGCTGTCAACAACACGCCAGAGGAATACTTGAAAACACTGGCAATTAGTCGCCTGATGCTGGATAATATCGAAAACTTCCAATCTTCCTGGGTGACGATGGGCCCGCATTATGGTCAGCTTTCTCTCTCTTACGGAGCGAACGATTTCGGCCAAACGATGATGGAAGAAAACGTTGTTTCCGCAGCGGCATGTACGTACAAGGTCAACACGAACCAAATTTTGGAGCTCATTCGCGGCGCAGGTAAAATTCCTGCACAGCGCAACACACAGTATGACATTCTGCGCGTTTTCAAAGACGGCGAGATGGCAGAACGTGATTTTGTCATGCAAAACTAAAAAAACTCTTAACGCTTCTCTGCCCCTCCTAACAAAGGGAAATCGGCAGGGAAGCGTTTTTTGGTTTTTTAATCAGGAACTTTTTACCTGCAACCTTCCCTGAGTTTCCAACCGTTTAAAAGTATATCGCTCCTGACGGGACATATACTGTAACTACAATGGCGGTTGGGGGGATGGTTATGCAGACGTTTCGCGTATTGCTGGAGAATGTCCCTGAGCATTGTGACACGTATCGGGCTATCGTAAATGAGATGACGGAGCGGGTCAACACTGCACCGGTGCGCATTACATACAGGGAGCAAGAAGAGAATGGATACCTCTTGTTCTACTTTCAAAGTTGGTGTGAGAGTGAGTATGACGCGCAGACCATCGAGTGGGCGAGAGCCTTCGTTGCTCTTACATTAGCCGAATGGGTCATTCAGGTGAGGGAACCGAGAATTATGGAAGAAATGGCCGCTGACTTACTCGCTGCCGAACAGATGGAAACCGAGTGGGCGGAGATATTTCCTTATATTCAACGCATGTGTCAAGAAGTCGAGCTAGATGGCAGGGAACTGTTAACGGCTACAACACGCAAGGCAAACGTATATCGCAAAGTTTTCACCTATCTGGAATCGGAGCGAACGATCAACGTCTTGGGCTTCGTCCGGTTTCGATTGCAGGAGCATTGGAACGAGCTGTTCGAACTCGTGGAAACTGGTATTGATGAATATCTGGAAGACAAGCAATACCAAGAGTTTGTCGAGCTGTTGCGCTATTTCATTGCTGTACAGGAAACCAAGCAGGAAATCGTTCATGTCGTTCCTAGTGTGGACAAACCTTTCCATCTTTATGATAAAAAAGGGGATCGTCTTTGGCTTGAACAGTTAGATACCGTTCTAAGCATGGACGAACAAAAATGCAGGGACGAGGATTATTTGGTCAGTGCTTTGGTTACACTGGCTCCTGAGAGTATCGTGCTCCATATGGCTTCGGAAAAGCCTGGGCTTGTACAGACGATCCGCAGTATTTTTGACGGTCGGCTCATTACTTGCCACTCTTGCTCGCTTTGCCTATCCGAGCGACGTGTACTTGACGGGAATAATCCCTCTAAACTATAATAGCAACAACAACTTTACATCGCTTATAAATACGATGAGAAGGACACGGACAATAGTAAGGGCGCTATAGAGAGGCGGGCCACAGGCTGGAAGCTCGCTGCGAACTGTTATTGATCTACCACCTTCGAGTAGCTGCCGGGAACGAAGCGTAGGCTTTTACTATCGGTATGCCGGTTAAATACCGTTACATGGAATGAAGGAGTCTGTTTTTGTGAACAGACTTGAAGTAGGGTGGTACCGCGAGAACACACTCGTCCCTTTTTGGGGATGAGTGTTTTTTTATTTTCTCAACCAAACAAGATACAGGAAGGAAGAATCCGCAGTGGCACAAATTCATGTTACTTTCCCAGATGGAGCCGTTCGTCAATACGACGCTGGGATTACTATTGAAGACATCGCAGGCTCCATTAGCTCTAGCCTGAAGAAAAAGGCAGTAGCTGGTAAAAAAGATGGCAAGGTTGTCGATCTGTACACAGAACTCACAGATGACGCAGCGATTGAAATCGTTACGCTCGATTCTGCCGATGGGTTGGAAGTATACCGCCACAGTACAGCTCACTTGCTCGCTCAAGCGGTAAAACGCATTTACGGCGCTGAAGTGAAGTTCGGAATCGGTCCTGTGATCGAAGATGGCTTCTACTACGACATGGATATTCCGGTTTCCCTTTCCCCAGAGGATTTGGGCAAAATCGAAGCAGAAATGGAAAAAATCGTGAAGGAAGACCTGCCAATTCGTCGCAAAGTCGTAAGCCGCGAAGAAGCAACTGCGATTTTCCAAGAACTGAACGATCACCTGAAGCTGGAGCTGATTCGCGACCTGCCAGAGGATGCGACTATCACACTGTATGAGCAAGGCGAATTTTTCGACCTCTGTCGCGGACCGCACTTGCCGTCTACTGGCTACATCAAAGCATTCAAGCTGATGAGCGTGGCAGGTGCATACTGGCGCGGAAAAGCAGAAAACCAAGTTCTGCAACGCGTATACGGTACAGCTTGGCCGAAAAAAGCAGACATGGATGAATATCTGCACTTCATCGAAGAAGCGAAAAAGCGCGATCACCGCAAATTGGGTAAAGAGCTGGGCCTGTTCATGTTCTCCGAGGAAGCACCAGGTATGCCGTTCTATCTGCCAAAAGGCTTCACTGTTCGCAACGAGCTGGAGCAATTCTCCCGCCGTCTGCAGCAATTGGCACAATACACTGAAGTGCGCTCTCCGTTCCTCATGAACGAGCGTCTTTGGAAAGAATCCGGTCACTGGGATCACTACAAAGAGAACATGTACTTCTCTGAAGTTGACAATGCGACTTACGCCTTGAAGCCAATGAACTGCCCAGGTCACATGCTGATCTATAAAAACGAGATGCATTCTTACCGCGACCTGCCGATTCGTTACTCCGAGTTCGGGCAAGTTCACCGCCATGAGTACTCCGGGGCATTGAATGGAATGCTGCGGGTGCGCACCTTCTGTCAGGATGACGCTCACGTATTTGTCCGTCCTGATCAGATCGCGAGCGAAATCAAAGGCATGATCACTTTGATTGACAGCATCTACAAAGTATTTGGTTTCGAATACAGTGTGGCTCTGTCCACTCGTCCAGAAGATTCCATGGGCTCTGATGAGCTGTGGGAAGCAGCAGAAAGCTCTCTGAAAACAGTGTTGGAAGAGCTCGGCATGGCATATGAAATCAAAGATGGAGACGGTGCGTTCTACGGACCGAAGATCGACTTCCAAATTACCGACGCGCTGAAACGCCGTCACCAATGTGGAACGATCCAGCTGGACTTCCAAATGCCAGAGAAATTTGACCTGACTTATGTTGGTCAAGACAACGAGAAGCATCGTCCAGTTGTTTTGCACCGTGCGATGTACGGCTCCATGGAGCGCTTTATTGGTATCCTGATCGAGCACTACGCAGGTGCATTCCCGATTTGGCTGACACCAATCCAAGCACGCATCATGAACATCAGCGAAGTGCACATGCCATATGCAGAACAAGTAAGAGAAAAACTGCAACAAGCTGGCATTCGTGTAGAGCTGGATGGCCGCAATGAGAAAATCGGCTACAAAATCCGTGAAGCACAAGTTGAAAAAATCCCGTACATGCTGGTCATCGGTGAAAAAGAGGTGGCTGACGGTACACTGTCCGTCCGCAAACGCGGAGTGGGCGATGAAGGCGCGATGACAGTGGATGCGTTTGTAGAAAAAATCCGCGCTGAAATCAATGAAATGAAGTAATAGCGCATAGAAGTAGAGCCGTCCTGAAGTTTCGGGCGGCTTTTTTTAATATATGCTTACTTGATACGTTTACTTGGAAAAAAGAACGGGAAAAGGATGTAGAGTAAGTATACTTATCGACATCAAGAAGAACAGCGGGGGATTCGCATGCGGGTAAGCATTAAGCAAAGACTGATAGCAGCATTTCTTGCCATTATTTTAATCCCGATTGGGGTGATCAGCTCATTTGTATATGTCAGTATGGAGGAGCGAATCCAGACTTATTTTATTGAATCCTCGACAAAAGAAGTGGCTCAGGTAGACAACGCGATTAACTTGTATTTCGACTCGATTCGTGAAAACGTCAACCTGATAGCAAGCAGTCCCTTACTGAAGAGTGCAGATAACACCATCACGACGTACATGGACAAACCAACCAAAACCAAGCATACCCCACTGCAAAATGGCGGGGTAGAGGCTGCTATTTTTCAAGATTTCCTGCGATTTGTCGATTCTCATCCGAATACTGCATTTATTTATTTAGCGACCAAATACGGAGGATACATACAGTGGCCGACAGATGATGTCATTGCGAATTACGATCCGCGTACAAGAGATTGGTACAAAAACCCAATGGGGAATCCCGGAAAAGTGATTACGACAGATCCTTATCTCTATTTGGGCGACAACAGTATCGTAATCAGTAACGTAACGATGCTAAAGGATAACAAGGGTGAACCACTGGGCGTTGTTGGACTGGATGTGAGTTTAAAAGGGTTAACCGACATTTTGAAAGAAATTAAGATTGGGAAAACGGGTTATCTCATGCTGGTTGGCAAAGACGGAACGATTTTGGCTAATCCCAAGAACCCCGAACTCAATTCGAAAAACCTGAAAGATACGCAAATTCCTGAATTGGCTGCTATCACTGAGAATACCTCCAGCAGCTTTGCAGTCACGATGAACGATACTGAGTATTTGGCGAACGTCTTTACTTCAGAAAAAACTGGCTGGAAATATATTTCGTTTATTGAAAAAGCTGAACTCTCGGCTGAAGCCAATCAAATCGGTTTCATCATCGGCGCATTGAGCATTTTGTTTGCCGTACTAGCGGTTGTCGCTTCTGTTCTTTTCTCGCACAAATTCACCAAGCCATTGCTTGCCATCGTTGACCAGATTGCGCAGATTGGTCGTGGTGACTTTACCGGAGAATTGCCCAAAAACCTTTTGGAAAGAAAAGACGAAATCGGCATGCTTGGTCAGAGCATTCAGGTGATGCAGGTATCCATCCAAGGACTCATTCGGGAAGTTCAAAAAGCGGTTAACACCCTCTCTACTTCGTCAGACAACATATCGGTGCGCTTGGCGGACAATGTAGATACCACGAACAAGATTTCTACTACGATACAGGAAGTAGCGAGTGGGGCGCAAAATCAGCTCAGAGGTACGGAAGAATCCGCAAGAGCGATGGAAGAAATGTCGATCGGCATCCAACGCGTGGCTGAAACAACCTCTATCATCTCGGAATCATCTACAAGTACAGCGGATGAAGCGCAGCTAGGAAACCAGTCCATCCAAAAGGCTATCCAGCAAATGGACTCCATCCGTGGCTCTGTGGAACATTCTGTAACCGTCGTCAAGCAATTGGGTGAACGTTCCAAAGAAATTGTACAAATCATTGACGTGATTACGGGAATTGCTTCCCAAACAAATCTGCTTGCTCTCAACGCAGCTATCGAAGCTGCTCGTGCGGGAGAGCATGGACGAGGTTTTGCTGTCGTAGCAGATGAAGTGAGAAAACTCGCTGAACAATCCGATGAATCTGCTCGTCAAATCGCCAACCTCATTCAGGAGATCCAAACAGATACGAACAAGGCGGTCAACTCGATGGATTCAGTCAATCAAGATGTTCAGGTTGGATTGTCTACTGTACTGGAGTCAGGAGAAGCTTTCCAACGCATCTTACAAGAAATTCAACAGATAACCGATCAAATTCAGGAGGTATCTGCTGTCTCTGAACAGATGTCCGCCGGATCGGAACAAGTAGCAGCATCTGTGGACGAAACTGCCCAAATTGCAAGGGTTTCAGCGCACAATGCTGAAAATCTGGCTGCTTCCTCCAAAGGTCAATTGGCCACTATGGAAGAGTTTGCCGTTTCATTTGAATCCTTGAATCAGATGGCTCGCGAACTGGAAAGAATGATTAGCAAGTTTAAGATATAAGAATGCATAGCGGGAAGAGTACGAATGTCAGGAGGAATTCGTACTCTTTTTTTTGCAAAGCGGTCCCATTTATGACACAATGTGCTGTTTGCGTTTGAAAATTTGGCGATTTCGATTTAAGATAATAGACTGATACGAAGTCGAAATACGGTATGATGAAGATAAGGGAACAAGTCGTCCTATAGATAAAAGGAGAGTGAACATCTATGCCAGATAAAGTGCTTGATTTACGGAACCGTCCTCTCCGAGATTTACGAATATCTGTCACCGATAAATGTAATTTTCGTTGCCGTTATTGTATGCCTTCCGAAATTTTTGGGCCAGATTTTGAGTTTTTGCCGCAAAGCAAGTTGCTGACCTTTGAGGAGATTACCCGTTTGACCCGGATCTTTACTTCGCTTGGAGTGGGGAAAATCCGCATTACCGGCGGAGAGCCATTAATGCGCAGAAATTTGCCTGAATTGATTCGAATGATACGGGAAGTAGAAGGCGTCCAGGATATTGCGATGACGACCAACGGTTCTCTCTTGTCCCGCCATGGGCAAGCACTGAAAGAAGCAGGTCTGGATCGGGTCACGGTCAGCTTGGACAGCTTGGATAATGAGCGCTTTGGGATGTTGAATGGAAGAGGTTATCAGGTCGATGCCGTACTGGATGGGATTCGTGTTGCAGCAGATGCCGGGCTTTCGATCAAGATCAACATGGTGGTACAGCGCGGAGTCAATGATCAAGATATTTTGCCGATGGCACGGTACTTCCGTGAGCAAGGGCACACCCTTCGATTTATTGAATTCATGGATGTGGGAAACAGTAACGGCTGGCGGCTGGATCAAGTCGTACCTTCCCGTGAAATTGTGCGCATGATCCATGAAGAGATGCCGTTGGTAGCGACCGAAGCGAACTATTATGGAGAGGTGGCTTCCCGCTATCGTTATGAGGGATCGGACCAGGAGATCGGGTTGATCTCATCGGTGACCCAAGCTTTTTGCTCCACTTGTACGCGGGCTCGACTGTCGGCAGAAGGGAAATTGTACAATTGTCTCTTCGCTTCATCCGGAGATGATTTGCGCGAACCAGTCCGTGATGGACGTACGGATGAGGAAATTCGCGAGTTGATACGTGCGATCTGGGAGCGGCGTGACGTGCGCTACTCGGAGGAACGACTAAGTGAAACACCTGGTCTCGCCAAGCGTGAAAAGGTCGAAATGTCCCATATCGGGGGATAATTAGGTATTAGCCTTGACAAAAACCAAGCTTCCTAGTAATATAAATTGCGTGTATAAACACTTCATACTTCGAGAACAAGCAGAGGCGCCCAGCTTCTCACCTGGGTCGACGTCGTATACGACTGTTGACAGGTAACTCTTACGCAAAGATCCTCGGATCTGATGAAATTGCTTAGGTGAGATATGTGCGGGCGCAGATTGCGTTCGCACATTTTTGTTCCTTCTCGAAATTGACGGGGGTGGCAAGTATTAGCAAGGATCAAATGTTAATTAACGAAGCGATCCGTGCCCGTGAAGTCCGTTTAATCGGTGCTGACGGGAGCCAATTGGGAGTCGTACCTTTTAGGGAAGCATTGCGCATTGCCCAGGAAGCTGAATTGGATCTGGTAAACGTTGCTCCTACAGCCAAGCCGCCTGTATGCCGTATCATGGACTATGGAAAGTTCAAATACGAGCAGGCGAAAAAGGAAAAAGAAGCACGTAAAAACCAGAAGATCATCGAGCTGAAAGAAGTGCGTTTTTCTTCTAACATCGAGGAACACGATTTTCAAACAAAGCTTCGCAACGTCCGCAAGTTCTTGGAGGATCAACACAAGGTGAAGTGTACGATCCGTTTCCGTGGACGTGAAATCACCCACTCCGAAATTGGACTAGGCGTTATGGAACGTGTAGCTGCCCAGTGTGAAGATCTCGCTACGCCTGAGCGCAAGCCGAAGATCGAGGGCCGCAGCATGATCATGATTCTGGCTCCGAAAGCGGAAAAGTAAGATAGTAGTTTAGACAGGAGGATTTTTCAGATGCCTAAAATGAAAACCAACAAGGCTGCTGCGAAACGTTTCAAAAAGACTGGAAGCGGCCAATTGAAGCGCGACCGCGCATTTGGTAGCCACTTGTTCGCTAACAAATCGACTAAGCAAAAGCGCCACCTGCGCAAAGCTGCACTCGTTTCCAAAGGCGATCAAAAACGTATGGAGCAAATGCTCACTTACCTGTAAGTTTTTCTTTATTACACACCATTACGCAGCATGAGCTCCCTAAGCGCCTAGCAGTAGGCCGCCATGCTGGAAAGACCAGGAGGAGTTTAGTATGCCAAGAGTAAAAGGTGGCATTGTTACACGCCGTCGTCATAAGAAAATCCTGAAGCTGGCGAAAGGATACTTCGGTTCCAAACATCGCCTGTTTAAATCCGCTAATGCGCAGGTAATGAAATCCCTGTTGTATGCATACCGTGACCGTCGTCAAAAGAAACGTGATTTCCGCAAACTGTGGATCACTCGTATCAACGCGCAAGCTCGCATGAACGGTCTGTCCTACAGCCGTTTGATGCACGGCCTGAAAGTTGCTGGCATCGAAGTTAACCGCAAAATGCTGGCTGACTTGGCTGTTAACGACAAAGCTGCGTTCAACGAACTGGCAACAGTTGCAAAAGGCAAACTGAACGCTTAATTTTTGCAAAGAAGAGCCGATCTTCCCGATTAAGGGCAAGGTCGGCTTTTTTGTTGTGGTCCACAGGCTATTAATCTCCTTGTCTATTCAACAAATAATTCGCTGTCGAATGGCGTCCGCCACACCTTGTGCGCGATTTTGAACACCGAGCTTTTTTAAGGCGGACTTGATGTAATCCTGCACGGTAAACTCACTGATTCCCATCCAGTTCGCCATCTCCTTTACGCTTTCACCCCATGACATCCGCTGCATGACTTCGACTTCCCGGCGTGAGAGCTTGACGGTGTTAGGGCGAAGGGAGTCGGTTGCCAATACTTTGCCCAGCATCGAACAGTATGCGCTCAGAGATTGTACCAATTGATGGTTGATGCCAGAACAGCCATCCTGATGCCAGGAAATACCGGCGTAGCCGAGTACGTTAGGCCCATAGCTGATAGGGAGAATGAGAGCATAAGGGGCGCCGTACACTAAATGGGGCGGGAACTGACGAATCGCCTCAGAATCTAGTAGTACGGCTCTCTGTTCACGGATCGCTTGCTGGATAAGGGGCATATTGCGCATGTCCACCCGTATATCGCGGATGGAGCATAACTCTTGGTCAAGGATCGACCAAAGTCCCTCGCCCATTTGACTGAGCGTGGAGTAATTGCACAGAATGGCTCCCATGAAAGGAAAGAGATCCACGAAGCCTCGTACAGCAAGCACCAGTTTCTCCTCGTAATATGCCGTTTCTTTGATTCGATCGATGTACATGTTCAGCTCTGGACTGACCATGGAGTGATTGCCACCTCCATTTAAGTGATGAACACCCCCTGATTTTTGGGGATATGAACGACCGTTCAGCCTGACCTATAATCAACCTACAGCGCCTTCATTTTATCAAACCGCTGATCGGAGCGTAAAGAATGGGAATGGTATAAATTAACAATTTCGTGACTTTTTTCATTCGTTCGAAATAGAAGGCGTATGAGAAAAAAGAAAGGTTGGATGGGGATGAGGAATGGTTTTGTTTCGACCAGCCAAAAAGGATTGGATCAGGAGCTTCTGCCGTACCAATTGTATCAAAAAGCGAAGAGATACGGCATTTGGAACCCGCAGGACATTGATTTTACGCAAGACCGCGAAGATTACGCGAAGATGAATCCGGAGCAGAAGGAAGAAACTTTGGGAAGGATTGCTGGTTTTCTTGGTGGGGAAGAAGCAGTCACCCTCGATCTTTTGCCTTTGATCATGGTTATTGCAGAGGAAGGGCGATTGGAGGAAGAAATGTATTTGACGACCTTCCTGTTTGAAGAGGCCAAGCATACGGAGTTTTTCCGGTTGGTTCTCGACAACATCGGCGAGTCAGGAGACTTGCATCATTTTCACGATGATGTGTACAAGCGAATTTTCCATGAGATCTTGCCGAATGCACTCAATCGTTTGCTGACGGATAAATCCCCCGAAGCCATCGCAGAAGCATCTACTGTTTACAACATGTTTGTGGAAGGCGTGCTCGCAGAGACAGGCTACTATGCGTTTTACGAAGCACTCAGCAAAACGGGGCTGATGCCTGGTTTAATGCAAGGAATTGGGTATTTGAAGACAGACGAATCGCGGCACATTAGCTACGGAACATTCTTGTTGCAGCGATTGATCTGTGAGCATCCCCATATTTACGATGTCATTGCCAAAAAGATGGAGGAGCTGGCTCCAATGGCAAGTCATCTGTATGACTGGATGGATGACCCACAAGGGGTGAGTGCATTCGGGGTGAAGGTCGCTGATTTGCAGCAGTTTGCGAAAAAGCAACTGAGTGTGCGTATGGAGGTACTCGCCCGAGCAAAAGGGCAGACGATTGAAGAGCTGTATAAGCATACAAGAACCACAATCGATGTGTAAGAAAAAACGATCGAACACATTCGAGTCGTTGCTTACAGAACTAGGCTATAGTCCTAAAGCGGAATCCGCCCAAGGTCTGAGTAAAAAACAACCTCCCGTCCGTGTTAGACAGCTTGGCTGATCCCTTACAATAAAGCCATAAGAGGAAAACATTGGATAGGGAGAGAGATCAAAATGAAAAAACAAAAGTGGATGATGATGGGTATTACAGCAGTTGTTTGTTCAGCGATGGTCGTGCCAGGGGCGTTTGCCAAAGAGAAAGATGACGCACATTCCGTGACGAATGCTTTCTTCGCCCCTGGTCCGTACACGGCGGCTCCAGCAGCCCAAAAAACAGATGCCGTGACAGACACGAAAACAGCAGGAAGTGCATTTATTTTCGCTCCAAATGTAAACGAAAAAGAAGAAAACTAATGGGGTCAGTCCCGTCCAAGCATCCGTACAGGATGCTTTTTCTTTTGTAAAAAACGATTCCGTCTCAGGTCTGAGAAAAAAACAATCTTTCGTCTGTGTCGAGCAGACTCCCTACTGCCATACAATAAAAAGCGTTACAGGAAAACATTGGATAGGGAGAGAGACATAGATGAGAAAACAAAAATGGATGATGATGGGTGTAACAGCAGTTGTCTGTTCAGCATTGCTCGTGCCAGGAGCGTTTGCAAAAGACAAGGATGATTCTTACACCGTGACACCTTCCTTGATAACCCCTGGTTCATACGCCGTACCAACGGTTCAAAAAACCGAGGCCAAAAACACGCAACAAATCGGTGCCTCTTTTATTTTCGCCCCCACAGTAAACGAAAAAGAGGAAAAATAAAGCAGCCAAAAGCTGTCAGACCCTGTCTGGCAGCTTTTTTCCTGTAAAAAGCACCTCAGCCAAACGGTTATGAATGTTTGGTTTGGGCGAGGTGGATATAGGTGGACGATGCGCCACTTCCAGTCACTAGGCATATGATGGTGGGTGAATCCTAGCAAGAGAGGAGTTTCGCTGATGAGCAATCGCCAGAAAATGGCGGATGAGGAATTACAGGAATGGGCAAGACGACTGGAAGCTCAAGCGCCCCAGGACGTGCTTGTGAACGCCGTAGAAAACTATGCAGCGAGTCTGATCCTAGCTGCCAGCTTTGGCGCTGAAGATGTCGTTTTAATCGACATGCTGCACAAATTGGCTCCCACGATTCCTGTTTTTTACCTCGATACCAACATTCATTTTGCTGAAACGTATGATACGCGTGACAAGCTGCAAGTCAGATACGGCACAACATTTATTCAAGTACAGCCACAGTTGTCGTTAGCCGAGCAGGCAGAAAAACACGGAGAAAAACTGTGGGAGCGAGAACCGAATCTTTGCTGCGAGATTCGGAAGGTAGAGCCGTTAAAGCGCGTCCTGTCCAACTATCAGGCGTGGATTACAGGCATTCGCCGCGAGCAATCACCTACCCGGGCGAATACCAAAAAAGTGGAGTGGGACGAAAAATTCAACCTGGTTAAATTCAATCCGCTAGCAGATTGGACGGAGGCCCAGGTGTGGGAATATATCCATGCACATGATGTCCCTTACAATCCATTGCACGACCGGAATTATCCGAGCATTGGCTGCCGAGTATGCACGCGCGCTGTCCTGCCTGGCCAAGATCCTCGGTCGGGACGGTGGGCTGGCTTCGAAAAGACCGAATGCGGTCTGCACAAATGAACAGCGCAGGAGGGAAAGATGTGAAGCAAACGATCATTCCGCATGGGATCAAAAAAGCCATTATCGTGGACAAATGGACCTTGTCGGACATCGAATGTCTTGCCATCGGAGCATTTTCGCCGTTGACTGGATTCATGGAAGAGGCGGATTATCACACTGTCGTGGAAGCGATGCGTCTAGCCAATGGAACGGTATGGCCGTTGCCGGTGACATTGGCTGTCGATGCAGATGAGCACGACGATCTTGTGCCTGACGACAGGATTCTGTTACGTGGGGAAGATGGAGTGGATTATGCGATTTTACAGGTGAAAAGCTGCTTTGTGCCGGATAAAATGCGGGAGGCAGAGCGCGTTTTTCGTACGGTCGATCTCGCTCACCCCGGTGTGAAAAAGCTGTTTGAAAAGCCAAACCTTTACGTGGGTGGGCCTGTAGAAATCCTGCAAAAGCCACAGCCTGAGCGCTTTTCTGATTTTTATTTGACGCCAGCAGAAACCAGAAAAATATTTCGGGAAAAAGGCTGGAAAACGGTGGTTGGTTTCCAAACCCGCAATCCCGTTCACCGGGCACATGAGTATATTCAAAAGACGGCATTGGAGATTGTCGATGGCCTTTTTCTCAACCCACTGATGGGGGAAACGAAGTCTGACGATGTTCCTGCACAAGTGCGTATGAAAAGCTATCTCGCCCTTCTGGAAAATTACTATCCGCACAACCGTGTACTGCTCGGAGCTTTTCCGGCTGCCATGCGATATGCGGGTCCGCGTGAGGCGGTCTTCCACGCATTGGTAAGAAAAAATTACGGTTGCACTCATTTTATCGTCGGCCGCGATCACGCAGGGGTAGGCGATTACTACGGCACGTATGATGCGCAGCACATCTTTTCCGAGTTTGCGCCAGGCGAGCTCGGTATCCAGTTGCTCTTTTTTGAACACAGCTTTTACTGCAAGGTATGCCAAGGGATGGCAACGACCAAGACGTGTCCGCATGACAAAGACTCTCATATGACCTTATCGGGAACAAAAGTGAGGGAAATGTTGAGAAACGGGATCACGCCACCTCCGGAATTTACACGTCCGGAAGTCGCGACGATTTTGATAGAGGGATTGAAAGCCCCGCAATAAAACGAAAACCGAAAAGCAGGAGAGGGACGGCAAAGCCGTTCTTTTTCCATTGCAAAAAACTGGACAAGTTTTGTTTTTGGTGAAAAACGTCTCGACGTTTTTCATAAAAGTATACGCGACCGCTTGCGGTCAACAAAACGGTTTTGGCCGTTTTGTTGTATCCGCTTTCACGCAAAAACCGCGCTATATAGCCATTTCCAACTGAGCATTCGTTCGGACGAAAGTCCAGTAAAATCTTTTTGTTTTCGTTGACACCCCCTAGGTGCCTAGCTATAATCAGACGTAACACTTTATTCTGACAACAACAATATTTAAAATATTGTTTAAATAGCAGGCTATGACGAGGATGGTGCACGTTTCCCCTTTTACAGAGAGCCCTGATGCTGAGAAATGGGTATAGGGTACGTCGCATTGCTCACCTCCGAGCCGTTTAGCTGAAACTTGCTTTGCAGGTAGTAGGTCGAACCGCTTAACACCCGTTAACGTGTTACAGTCCACATTTGCTGTGACTGGCTGAGATCGGCTGACCGTGAGGCTCCGATAAAGTTGGGTGGTACCGCGAACCCTTTCGCCCCAAAAGACATGGAAATAAAACCGTGTCGGGGCGAAAGGGTTTTTCTATGTGTCTATAGTTATTTTCAATACCTGTTGGAATTGGGAGGAGGAGAGATCAATGAGTGTTGAAATGGCCGAATTGCAGAAAAAGAACGGCATTCCACCGATTCAGTTCGGGGAAGAAGTGACAGGAGCAGAAACTTTGCTGCGCTGTTTGATCCTGGAGGAAGTTGAATACATTTTCGGCTATCCAGGCGGGGCGGTTCTCCCTATTTATGACTCCCTGTACGGGAGCTACTTCAAGCACATTTTGACTCGCCACGAGCAAGGCGCTATCCACGCTGCTGACGGATATGCCCGAGCGACAGGCAAACCGGGTGTATGTATCGCCACTTCTGGTCCGGGAGCAACAAACCTCGTAACGGGGATTGCAACCGCTCAGATGGACTCGGTTCCGCTGGTCTGCATCACGGGTAACGTGGCACAGTCCCTGATTGGTACCGACGCATTCCAAGAGGCGAACATTACGGGCATTACCATCCCGATTACGAAGCACAGCTACTTTGTCCGCGACATTCGCGATCTTCCGCGGATTGTAAAGGAAGCTTTCCACATCGCGACGACCGGTCGTCCGGGCCCAGTATTGATCGATATTCCGAAAGACGTCGCCAATGCGAAGGCACCATTTACCTACCCGGATCAAGTGGAGATTCGCGGCTACCGCGCTTCACTCGTACCAAGCGACGAAGAAGTACAAGAGTTTGTAAAAGCCGTTGGCGAAGCGAAGCGCCCAGTCATTTTGGCGGGCGGGGGAATCATTGCAGCTCAAGCAGAGAAAGAATTGCGCGACTTTGCTGAAAAAACACGCATCCCGGTGATCAACACCTTCATGGGATTGGGCGGTTTCCCTGGAACACACGAGTTGTCACTGGCAATGCCAGGGATGCACGGAAATTACACAGCGAACCAAGCACTCTTGAATGCGGATTGTGTAATTGGTCTGGGAGCACGCTTTGATGACCGGATCACGATGGGACGCACGAAAGAGTTCGCACCAAAAGCCCGCATCGTACACGTCGACATCGATCCAGCAGAGCTGGGGAAAAACGTAGACACAGCCGTCACAGTAGCGGGCGACGTGAAGAGCACGCTGGCAAAAGCAATTCCGCTCGCAAAAACCTGTGATTCGGAAGCGTGGATCAGCCAGTTGAAAGAGTGGCAAAAGCAATATCCGTACAAGTACAAAAAAGATGGCGACGTATTGAAGCCACAAGCCGTCATTGAACTCTTGTACAACTCCACAGATGGGGAAGCGATCGTCACAACAGACGTTGGACAACACCAGATGTGGACAGCTCAATACTACAAGTTCAAGCACCCGCGCTCCTTTATCTCTTCCGGTGGTCTCGGCACGATGGGCTTCGGCTTCCCGGCAGCAATTGGCGCACAGATCGCTCACCCGGATCGCACGGTAATCTCCGTCGTTGGGGATGGTGGATTCCAGATGACAAACCAGGAGCTGGCAATCGTCTCCCAATACAACATTCCGGTTAAAGTAGCGATTGTGAACAATCAGTGCTTGGGAATGGTTCGTCAATGGCAGGAGCTCTTCTACGATAATCGCTACAGCCAAATCGATCTGACCTGCAGTCCGGATTTTGTCAAGCTGGCGGAAGCATATGGCGTAAAAGGCTTGCGAGCAAGGACGCCGGAGGAAGCCGAAGCAGTCTGGGCAGAGGCACTTGCGCATGATGGACCAGTCGTGGTGGACTTCCGAGTAGCACAGGGAGAAAACGTATATCCGATGGTTGCATCAGGCGACACATTAGATCAGATGGAATTGGGGGACGATTAGGATGCAGCAACATACCATTTCCGTACTCGTCAACGACCAACCAGGCGTTTTGACCAGAGTGGCGACACTGTTCGGCCAACGCGGCTTCAACATCGACAGTATTACGGTGGGGGGGACGGAAGAACAGGGGTTGTCCCGGATGATCATTACAACCGGGGGAGATGATCGCCAAATCAATCAGCTCATGAAGCAATTGCACAAGCTGATCGATGTCATCTCGGTCACGAATCTCAGCGAGAACCCTTTTGTATCAAGGGAACTGGCGCTGATTAAAGTGACGGCATCGCCCAGCCAGCTGGCAGAGTTAAACGGAATTGTCGAGCCGTTCCGAGCCGCGATCGTCGATGTGGGTCCTAGCTCACTGATCGTGCAAGTAACGGGTGACACCGAAAAGATTGATGCGCTGCTCGTACTATTACAAAGCTACGGCGTTATTGAACTGACAAGAACAGGTTCCGTAGCGATGGCCCGCAGTATTGTTCCAGCAACAGCCGCAGCAACGGTTTAAATTGCCAAATTTCAGAATAAAAATTCAAACTAAACATTTTTAAGGAGGCTATACAAATGGTAAAAATGTATTATGAAGCAGACGTAAAACAAGAGGTACTGCGTGGGAAAACAATCGCAATCATCGGTTATGGTAGCCAAGGTCATGCACAAGCACAAAACCTGCGAGACAGCGGTTATAAAGTAGTTGTCGGTCTGCGTCCAGGAAAATCTTGGGATGTCGCAGCAAAAGACGGTTTTGAAGTTTTGACTGTAGCAGAAGCAACCAAACGCGCTGACGTGGTTCAAATCTTGATGCCAGATGAGCGTCAAGCACAAGTATACCGCGACGAGATTGCTCCAAACCTGAAATCCGGCGCTGCACTGTGCTTCTCTCACGGCTTCAACATCCACTACGCGCAAATCGTGCCGCCAGCTGATGTAGACGTAATCATGGCAGCTCCAAAAAGCCCGGGCCACCTGGTTCGCCGCGTATACCAAGAAGGCTTCGGCGTGCCTGGCTTGATCGCCGTGTATCAAGATGCAACTGGCAACGCGAAAGATCTCGCACTCGCCTACTCCAGCGGTATTGGCTGCACAAAAGCAGGCGTAATCGAAACCTCTTTCCGTGAAGAGACAGAAACAGACTTGTTCGGTGAGCAAGCAGTATTGTGCGGTGGCGCAAGCGAGCTGGTAAAAGCAGGCTTCGATACATTGGTGGAAGCTGGTTATGCTCCTGAGATCGCCTACTTCGAGTGCTTGCATGAGCTGAAGCTGATCGTTGACCTGATGTACGAAGGTGGCTTGGCTCGTATGCGCTACTCCATCAGTGACACTGCTGAGTACGGTGACTACAGCACAGGTCGTCGCATCATCACAGACGAAACTCGCAAAGAAATGAAAAAAGTACTGGCGGAAATCCAAGACGGTACATTCGCTCGCAATTGGATCTTGGAAAACCAAGCAAACCGTCCTGGCTTCACTTCCCGCCGCCGTCTGGAATCCGAGCATGGCATCGAGGTAGTAGGGGAGCAGCTGCGCAGCATGATGTCTTGGATCAACAAAGATGCGAAAAAAGAAGAAGTAAAAATCGGTCAATAAATAGGTGTGCAAAAAACGCATATATAATGTAGGGAAAAATGTGGAGGTGAAAAGTTCATGCGGACCATTGAGATTTTTGATACGACACTGCGCGATGGGGAGCAGTCTCCGGGCGTCAATATTAGCACGAACGAAAAGGTGGAGATCGCCCTTCAACTCGAGAAGCTGGGCGTAAACAAAATTGAGGCGGGCTTCGCTGCTGCCTCCCCTGGTGACCAAAAGTCTGTGGCCGAAGTTGCAAAACGGGTGAAGAATGCAACCGTCGTCAGTCTGGCTCGTGCCGTAAAAGACGACATGGATAAGGCATACGAAGCGCTTCGCAACGCACAAAACGCTTCCCTCCACGTCTTTCTCGCAACATCTCCGATTCACCGTCAGTTCAAGCTGAACATGAGCAAGGAAGAAGTCCTTGCTCGGGCGGTGGAAGCGGTCACCTATGCGAAAAAGTACTTTACGGAAGTTCAGTTTTCCGCAGAGGATGCGGCGCGTACCGAGATCGACTTTTTGGCAGAGGTTGTAGAGGCAGTTATTAAGGCAGGGGCTACCACGGTAAATATTCCAGATACGGTTGGCTACATGACGCCGTATCAATACGGAAACATTTTCCGCGAGCTGAAAAAACGCGTGCCTTCTACTGATCTGATTCGCTTGAGCTGCCATTGCCACGATGACCTCGGGATGGCAGTCGCCAACAGTCTCGCTGCTGTCGAGGGTGGAGCTACACAAGTGGAGGGCACCATCAATGGAATCGGAGAGCGCGCTGGAAATGCTGCTCTGGAAGAAGTGGCGCTTGCGTTGGAGACGCGCAAGGATTACTACCAGGCGACGACCAAGCTGAACTTGAAAGAAATCGCACGGACCAGCCAGCTGGTGAGCCGTTTGACAGGGATGATCGTGCCAGGAAATAAAGCAGTCGTGGGTGCAAATGCTTTTGCGCACGAATCCGGTATTCACCAGGATGGTGTGTTAAAAGAGGTCACTACGTACGAAATTATCCGTCCGGAATCGGTCGGCTTCAAGTCAAACAAACTGGTTCTCGGCAAGCATTCTGGCCGCCATGCCTTCAAGGAAAAGCTGGTTGATCTGGGCTATCACTTGGAGCAAGAAGAGGTAAACGCAGCGTTTGCAGCATTCAAAGTATTGTGCGACAAGAAGAAAGAAATCACGGATGACGACATCCTCGCATTGGTCGACTCCAAGATGGTTCGCGGACCTGAAGCGTTCCAGCTGGAATCCGTGCAGCTCGCTTACGGCAACATTTCCGTTCCGACAGCGAGTGTGCGACTGGTTCGTGCCGACGGATCGGTATGCGAAGAAGCCGCATGTGGAAATGGATCGGTTGATTCTATCTACAAAGCGATTGACCGCGCTACCGGAGAAGAAGTCTCCCTCGTCGATTACAAAATCCTTTCTGTTACCCATGGGCAAGATGCATTGGGTGAAGTGTTCGTACGCCTTCAACAGGGCGATCTGATCGTAACAGGACGCGGTGTGAGTACGGATGTGCTGGAAGCAAGCGCCATTGCCTATGTACGGGCAGTCAACAAGATCATGGAGCGGCGAGGCGAGCCTACGCCTGTCAGTGTAACAATATAAAGATAGGATCAAAAGTGGATAGGATCATAGGAACCAGCAGCGTTCGGAAACCATTACGTATAGAAAAGCGGGATAAACGATGAAGAAAAACTATCGCATCGCCGTTCTTCCTGGAGACGGTATTGGACCAGAAATCATGCAGGAAGCGGTCAAAGTCCTTACACTCGTAGGGGAACTTGAAGGTGTTACTTTTACATGTGAAGAAGGCCGGATCGGTGGTATCGCAATCGATACGGATGGAACACCGTTGCCAGAAGAAACGGTAACGCTGGCAAAGCAAGCGGATGCTGTGCTCTTGGGAGCCGTTGGCGGACCGAAGTGGGATCAGAATCCTGGGCATCTTCGCCCGGAAACAGGGCTGCTCGGCATTCGCAAAGCACTCGGTTTGTTTGCGAACATTCGCCCAGCTACTATGCACAGCTCACTGGTGGATGCGTCCACCCTCAAGCCAGAAGTCGTTTCTGGCGTTGACCTGATCGTTGTACGTGAATTGACCGGGGGGATTTATTTCGGTGAGAAAAAACGTTATGACGGTCCAAACGGTGAAGTCGCAGAAGATCAGTGCATCTATCATGAAGCGGAAGTCGAGCGAATCATTCGAGTAGGCTTCGACATTGCACGCAAACGCCAAAAGCGTCTCGTATCTGTAGATAAGGCAAACGTCCTCGAAAGCTCCCGCCTCTGGCGCAAGGTAGCTGAGCGAGTAGCGGCTGACTATCCAGATGTAGAGCTGTCCCACCAGTTGGTAGACTCCTGCGCGATGCAGCTCGTACGTGAACCAAAACAGTTTGACGTCATCGTGACGGAAAACATGTTTGGCGACATCCTGAGTGATCAGGCAGCGATGCTGACTGGTTCGATTGGGATGCTGTCCTCGGCGAGTCTGGCAGCAGGCAGCTTTGGCTTGTATGAACCGGTTCATGGCTCTGCCCCTGACATTGCTGGAAAAGGCATTGCCAATCCGCTGGCAACCATTTTGTCTGTAGCGATGATGCTTCGTCTCTCGCTCGGTATGGATGAAGCGGCAGCAGCAGTGGAAAACGCAGTATGGTCCGTACTGGAAGCAGGACATCGCACTGGCGATATCGCGGCAGACAGAAGCAAAGCGATTGGTACAATCGAGATGGGCCAACTGGTTCGCGACGAGCTGTCCAAACAGTGGAAAAAACAATAACGTAAGCACAAAACAAAACCCTGCCAAAGTCCTTCGGGTGCTTTGGCAGGGTTTTCTCCATTTTTATACGGTTTATCCGATGGTGATCCTCCCTTTTGGATAGCGGAAGTACTCCTTCTGTTTGCGCTGTGCGAGGGCAAAGGCAATCGTGAGAGGTCCCAAACGACCGGCAAACATCGTCAATATGATCAGAGTTTTCCCGATCGGAGTCAGATGAGGGGTCAGCCCCATGGATAGTCCAGTCGTAGCAAACGCGGAAGTGACCTCGAACAGGATCATCTCGAATCGGGCACTTGTTTCTGTAATAGAAAGCACCATCGTGATGACAAGGACAATGAACAAGGAGATCATCGTCAATGTCAGCGATTTGTAGACCATGTGAGGCAGGATGCGTTGCCGGAAGAAGATCACGTCTTCTTTTCCTTTCATTTGGGCGACAACAGCACCAATCAGTGTGGCGAATGTCGTCGTCTTGATACCGCCACCCGTCGATCCTGGAGAAGCACCGATGAACATCAGGATAATAATGAGGAAAAGCGACGACTGATACATATCCCCGATACTTAAGGTGTTCGAACCTGCCGTACGTGCTGTGATTGACTGATAAAGCGAGCCAAGCACTTTGCCCATCATAGACAAAGGCTGCAAGGTCTTCGGATTCGTGTACTCCAAAATAAAGATCAGAGCAGTTCCTGCCACAATTAATATCCCGGTAGTGGACAAAACGACCTTCGTATGTAGAGAAAGGCGGCGCGGTTGACGGTAATCGTACAGCTCACTCACAACCATGAATCCGATTCCGCCAAGGATGATCAACAGACAGACAACAAGTGTGACGACTGGGTCATCCACATAGGCTGTCAAGCTGGCGAATTCACCCATCAGGTCAAAACCAGCGTTGTTAAAGTTGGAAATCGCATGGAAAAAGCCGAAGTAGATCGCTTTTTGCAGAGGAAAGTCAAAGGCAAAACGAATAGAGAGAAGCACTCCACCTATTAACTCAGTAATCGCAGTAAAAACCAGAATCATTTTGGCTAATCGTACGACACCTTCTATCGACATCTGATTCAGCGATTCTTGAAGGATGAGCCGTTCGCGCAATGAAATTTTTTTACGCATAATCAGTGCGAAAAAGGTAGCGAACGTCATAAATCCGAGACCGCCAATTTGGATGAGAGACAAAATGACGAGTTGACCAAAGGTAGTGAAAGTCGTTCCAGTATCAACGACAACCAAGCCTGTTACACACGTAGCAGAGGTGGCTGTAAACAGTGCGTCAAGCCAATGCAGACCAAGTCCATCAACTGTAGCGACTGGGAGTGTCAAAAGCAGCGCTCCCAAGAAGATAATCAAGGCAAACCCAAGAACAAGCGTTTTTGGTGGGTCAAGGTGAAGCTTTTCTACGATTTTTTTAATCATAGCAGGTTATACCTCGGCTTTTTTCGAGTCTTGTGTATGGGAAGGAGGGAAATCCATCTCTTAGTATGGCATTTCCCTTAGAAATCTTACCGAAGAAGAGCAGCACCCAATCGGTGAAGCCAATGTTTCAACTCTCGTTCCTCCAGTGGAGCGAGTGGGAAACGGACAGCCGGGCAGCGCAGAGTATCGGCTGGCTCATCCGCTACGCGAAAAGCATGACCGCCTGTCAGCTCGAGACCTTCCTCACGCAGAATAGCGACGACTCTCTCTTCTTGTTCAGTTGCTCTTGCGGTTGGCGTGCCCCATTTGATCCACGTATTTAAGCCCCCTGAAATGGGGTACATGCGTGCATGATCAGGGAGTGCCTGACGTTTTTCCTGCCACAGTCGCAGGAAGCGGGTCTGGAACAGGGCGCGACGATCAGCCAAAAACTCTTCGTAAAACCATGGATCATCAAGGAGTTGAACGGCTGCCTCTACGACGAGCAGGGAAGGTTCCGCTCCGGTCATGGAAACAAGCTGGCTGTAGCGCTCTAATTCATCATTCGATAAACCAGAAGGGAGCATCAACACGCCCAATTGCAGATCACGAGCCAGTGTTTTGGACAAAGAATGCAAATAGTAGACCTCGATTGTGCTTTTTGCCTGCGCAGCCATCTGGTACAGCGGAACGCTCGGCTCTTCAAACCAGAGGTCGCCATAATGATCGTTTTCAATAAGACGCACATTATGATTCTGTGCCCATTCGAGCAGCTCTTCCTTTCGTTTCAACGAATAGCTGATGCCTGTAGGGAATTGATAATGCGGATTAATCAACAGCCAATTGGCAGGATAATGCTCCTGCTCTTCATTGAGGGCTTGAATACAAACGCCTTCCTCATCCATGCGAATCGGGCGAACCGTAATGCCGCACTGGCTCAGTAGGCGCAGGAACACGGGATAGCTATACTCCTCCACGTAGACGACATCACGCGCATTCATGACGCGCTGTGCTAGAAAGGCGAAGCCGCTCGTGCTTCTGTTAAAAAGCAGAAGGCGCTCTGGAGAGTGAGGCAGTCCCCTTCGGCTGAGGTGATCAGCGAAAACCTTGGCAGCCTGCGTTCGCATAATTTTCTTTTTGGCTGATGGTTCATCCAATACAGTCAGGCTCTCGTAAAAAGCACCACGCAATCGCTTTACCAGCTCTTCGCTTGGACGAGGGGAGGAATCAGCTAGGGAAGCGATCGGAATATCTGTGAGCGGGAGACGATTTTCCAAACGAGCTTCTTTGGCCAGCTGGGTCAAGTAATAGCCTTTGCCGTGTACAGCTTCCAGCCAGCCTTCCAACGCAAGATGATCGTATGCTTTTTTGACTGTTTCCAACGAACAGCCGCTAATTGTTTTCATATCTCGCAGTGATATCAATTGTTGTCCATCTACAAGAAAGGCACCGCGCAGAATCGCTGTTTTCAATTGTTCAGCGAGTTGTACATAGATCGGTGTGTGCGATTGTTTGTGGAAATGAAAAGAAAAATAAGGTCGCTCTGGCATTCCCGCACGCCTCCTTGTTTGTCGAAAAAATAGCAGTCATCAGCATTATATAGGAAAGCGAAGCATCTCGGGTATAGGTAGTGAAGAAATTGTTGCCGGAACGACGAAGGTATTGGAAACCCGAACATGGTATCATGAGAAGAAGAGATATAATAGAAGAAATGAGGAAGTTACGGATGAGTACGCAGGAACACAAGGCGCTATCGCCCAAGCAAGTCACATGCATGGTCATTACCGTTTCCGATACCCGGACTGAGGATACAGATAAAAGCGGACAATTAATGAAGCAGCTACTGATTGAAGCCGGACACAGCGTTGCGCTTTATCAAATAGTAAAGGACGAGCCTGTACAGGTCATTGCGGCGATCGAAGCGGGAATCGCACATGAAGACGTTCAAGTCATTCTTCTCAATGGCGGTACTGGCATTTCGCCCCGAGACAATACCTTTGAGGCTGTTTCTGGCTTACTCGATAAGGAAATGCCAGGATTTGGCGAGCTGTTTCGGATGTTGAGCTTTACAGAAGACATCGGTTCGGCAGCGATGCTCAGTCGTGCGGTTGCAGGGACGCGGAAAGGGAAAATGATTTTTTCCACGCCAGGCTCGACAGGTGCGGTGCGACTGGCGATGAATCGGTTGATCGTGCCGGAGCTGGGGCATGTGGTGCGTGAATTAAACCGTTAACGATTTGCCGTTACTAGCCTCGTATGGTACTGTTACGAAAGGAAAAAGATCGGTCAGACCTGAACCATCGATTGCAGATGGTTTTTTGGTGCCGAATTTTGCAAGGAGAGTAGACCCATCCATGAAGATTTTACTATCGACTTTAAACGCCAAGTTTATTCACTCCTCACTCGCTTTGCGTTATTTGCGAAGCTATGCTCAGGAAGCATTTCCTTCGATTGAGCTGGTGGAGTATACCATCAACGATGTGACGTTAAATATAGTAGCAGATATACACAAGCGCAAGCCGGATGTCGTTGCATTTTCCTGTTATATCTGGAACATTCGCGAGACCCTTAGTGTCATGCGCACGCTGAAAAAGATTTGCCCGGATGTTCCGATTATCCTCGGGGGACCAGAAGTGACCTATGATGCGGATGAATGGATGAAGAAGCATCCTGAAATCGATGTCATCTGCATTGGTGAAGGGGAGCAGACCTTCTTGGAGCTTTTGCAGGTGTATCAGGAAGCGTTGCAAACCAAGCAGCCTCCACGCCTGCGTGATGTAGCCGGAATCGCTTATCGCGAAGAGGAGTACGTGCGCTTTTCTATGCCGCGTGCTCAGGTTGAAGAGATGGACAGCATTCCTTCCCCATACGCGGATCATCTTGACGAGCTGAACAACCGCGTAGTCTATTTTGAGGCATCTCGTGGCTGTCCGTTCAAATGCCAATACTGTCTGTCTTCGATTGAAGACGGCGTACGCTATTTCAGTCTGGAACGAGTGAAAGAAGATCTCATGCGTTTGATCAATCACGGCGTCAAAACGATCAAGTTCGTGGATCGCACGTTTAACATCAATAAAAAATATGCGTTGGAAATCTTTCAGTTTTTGATCGACAACCACAATGGCACGATCTTTCAATTCGAGATCACGGCAGACATTTTGCGCGCGGACGTACTCGACTTCTTGACCGAGAACGCACCTCCAGGCATTTTCCGCTTCGAGATTGGGGTTCAGTCCACGAATGATGAGACCAACCGCCTTGTTCAACGGATTCAGCGCTTCGATCGCCTTGCGCGTACAGTGACACAGATCAAGGAGTCGAAAAAAATCGATCAGCATTTGGACTTGATCGCTGGCTTGCCTGAGGAAGATTACGCGTCCTTCCGCAAAACCTTCAACGACGTGTTTAGTCTGCGCCCGGAAGAGCTTCAGCTCGGTTTTTTGAAAATGCTGCGTGGGACAGGTGTTCGTGCGCGTGCGGCTAATCACGGCTATGTTTTTATGGATGAGGCTCCTTACGAAATTTTGGGGAATAACGTCCTTTCCTTTGATGACATGCAAAAAATCAAGCGTGTAGAAGACATTTTGGAAAAGTACTGGAATGCGCACCGAATGGACTATACAGTGGAATGGCTGTTGGCAAATCAGTTCGAAACGGCTTTTGACTTCTTCCAGGCATTTGGCGACTATTGGGAAAATCAAGGCTGGAGCCGTATCGGTCATCAATTAGAGGATTTGTTCGTGCGCTTGCAGAAGTTTTTGCAATTCCAGCAAGTGGAGGGTATGGGTCATGTGCTCAGCATGATGAAATTCGATTTCCTGCGCAACCAGAAGCATCGCCCGCGCAAGCTGTGGTGGGAGGATGTCATGGACAAGGAAGAGATGCAGCAGACGTTTGCTGTCCTAACCGAGCAGCGTGAGCGACTCCGCGATGATTTTGCGGCACATGCTGCATTGGAAAAGGATTATTTCAAGCACACGCTGACTGCCAAAGTGACCTTTGACATTGAAAAATGGATGGAGACCGGTGAGCTTGTCGAGGGAGATTTTACACTCGTCGTGTATTATCCGTACAAAGATGAAGAGGAAAATGCTTTTGCTGTCGTCAAGCAGGACGTCCAAGCAGCAGGCTAAACCACCGGATGATCAAATGAGTTGGGGGGAGGAGACGCAGATGAACGCAAGCGGGTATACGGAAGCTGTCGAGGAACGATTGCGTGCACATGGTGATTCGATTGTGGCTGGTCTCCCCCCCTTTTCCTTGGATGAAAGAGTATCTGTACTTGATAAAATACGTAAATCTATTGCAAAATAAACAAGTACCTTTTTTGAGGTTCATAACGTAATACATAGAGTCAGATATCGTGCGATGCCATAGCTGCTAGTATGTCAAGAAATGACCGCACTGTGGCAAGGATAGGGGATTTTGCCTCATGGAAGTCGACCTGCTAATGTCCATCATAGAGCAATACGGCTACGTAGCGATTTTTTTCATGCTTTGGCTGGGGATTGTAGGTTTGCCGATTCCCGATGAGCTGGTTGTCGCTACAGGAGGATTTCTTGCCTCCATTGGCGTGTTAAACCCTTGGTATTCTTTTTTAGCCGGATATTTAGGGGTTGCCTCCGGATTGACGATTGGCTTTTTACTTGGAAAGTACTTTGGGAAACCGATATTGCAATGGCTGTGCAAAACCGAGAAAATGAGAAACGCCGTGAATCGATCAACGGGCTTGCTGGAGAAGTATGGAACTACTGCTCTTTGCATCAGCTACTTATTTCCGGTAGTCCGTCATGTCGTCCCTTATTTGGTCGGGCTGGGCGGTATGACGTTCCGTCGTTATGCGATGCTGTCATATCCGATCGGGTTGGTTTGGACCATCGCCTTTTACTTTCTCGGCTATGTATTCGGTAATAATGTGGAAGCCATTATCGAAGTCATCCGTAAATACGGTTTCTACGCTTTGCTGGTGATCGTGGTTGTATTGGCTGTGGTATTCTTCGTACGCAAGCAGTTTATGGGAAATCGGGCATATCGGGCAAAAGGAGAATAAGAAATGTACCATCAACAATTAGCTGCCCACCGCCGCAATTTCGTGTTGGTCCTCGTTATTAGTTGGGTCCTACTCTTGGCAGGATACTTCAATTCGAATGTCTGGGTGCTGGGGGCAGGAGCTTTACTGCTGAATGGCTATGCTTATTACCTGATGCAAGCAGACAAGCGTCTGGCTAAAGAAAAAGGTTTTCGGGTTCCGGAACTGAGCCTTCTGTTGGTCGCATTTTTAGGAGGAGGGATTGGTGCGCTTGAGGGTATGCTCATTCAACGGCATAAGACCAAGCATACCTCTTTTCGCATCCTGCTCCCACTCTTTTGCATCGCGCAAATCTTCCTAGTCATTTGGGTAATACAACTATATTTGGATAAGAATCTCGTGTCGTAGGTGGCACGGGATTTTCTTTTTGCGAAAGTGATTCTCTTGTTTGAAAATTCAGCCTATAATAGGGGTAACGATAGAACGAGCTAAGGAGGTAGCTATGTCTCAATCAAGCCCCTTAACGAAAACGTACGCACAGCAATTGGATGCACAGGACGAACTCGCGAGCTATCGCGAAGAGTTTTATCTGCTTTCGAGCCTGTATTTGGATGGAAACTCGCTTGGGCTCATGTCAAAAAGAGCGGAAAAGAGCGTCATGGATATGATGCAGGCTTGGAAGGAGCTGGGTGTGGAAGGCTGGACAACGGGTAATCATCCGTGGTTTTTCTTTTCGGAGAAATTGGGAGAGATGAGCGCAGCACTTGTAGGGGCAAGCGCCGAGGAAGTGATCGTCACGGGATCTACGACGATCAACCTGCATCAGCTGGCAGCTACCTTCTATCATCCGGTTGGGAAGAGGACGAAGGTTGTTGCTACCGAACTGGATTTCCCTACCGATATATACGCACTCCAGAGTCAAATGAAGCTCCATGGGCTGGACCCGGAAGAGCATTTGGTTCGGGTAGCGTCAAGAGATGGTCGCTTGATCGAAGAAGAGGATATTATCGATGCAATGACAGATGAAGTAGCACTGCTTGTCCTCCCGACCGTCCTGTATCGCAGCGGCCAGCTGCTCGATATCGAACGGTTGACAGCAGCCGCACATGAGCGAGGCATTTTAATTGGTTTTGACGGATGTCATTCTGTAGGAGCGATCCCACATTCCTTCAGCAAATGGGGAGTGGATTTTGCGTACTGGTGTAACTACAAATACGTAAATGCAGGGCCTGGAAGTGTGGGCAGTCTATATGTCAACCGCAAGCATTTTGGCAGGACACCTGGATTGGCGGGATGGTTCAGCTCGAAAAAGGATAAGCAATTTGACATGGACCATACGCTTGATGCGTGTGAAAGTGCGGGCGCTTACCAGATTGGTACCCCACATATGCTGAGTCTCGCCCCTCTGCTTGGTTCTTTGGAAATGTTCCAGGAGGTGTCCGTGGAAAAGCTTCGTACCAAGTCGCTCGGCTTAACGCGGTTCATGATGGATTTGATCGACGTGGAGCTGGCAGACATGGGCTTTACGATTGCAAACCCACAGCAGGATGAACGCCGAGGCGGGCATGTCAGCCTTGAGCACGACGAGGCCATACGTATATGCAAGGCTTTGAAGGAAGCGGGCATTATTCCTGACTTCCGTGCGCCAAACATCATCCGGTTAGCCCCCGTTGCTTTCTATACGACCTACACAGAGGTTTGGGAAAGTGTCCAGATCTTAAAGACGATCATGCTAGAGAAGAGCTACGAGAAATTTGAAAACAAGCGCGAGGTAGTTGCGTAACAGGTCCGACTTAGGTTGGACCTGTTTTTCTTTTTGAACACGCTCTTTAACGGGATTTCCTTTCCATTATTGGGCACACTATCCGTACCTGTAGGCAGGCTACATTCCATGGAAGGGTGAGCAGGATGAGCCAGTTTTTTCAAGCATGGCAAAAAAGAAAAGAAGCCCTTCAGTCAAAAGCGTTGGAGCAATATACCAACAAGAGCATGGAAAGCGTCTCGGATGTCACGCTCACGACCAATGTGGAAGAAAACATTCAATTGATTGAAGCGCAGTTCGGAAAGTGTGACGATCTCGTCGTTCGTCGTTTTCAAACAAAGTCGAAGGCTCAAGCCGCTATCGTTTTTATAGATGGCATGGTGGATCGCAATGTCATCAGTGATTTTATTATTCGCTATATGACGACTCCCGATATCACCTATCATGATCCGGCGACAAATGAGCTGGATTTGACAGACAAACTGAGGCAGATCGTCCGAAATATTTTGTCTGGATGTGCGGTACTGATCATCGATGGATGTCAAAACGCTTACTTGAATAACACGAGAGGCTGGGACAGGCGTTCAGTGGAAGAGCCTCAGACGGAATCAGTCGTTCGAGGGCCACGCGATGGTTTTTGTGAGACGCTGTGCGTGAATGCAGCGCTGATCCGCTTCCGCTTGAAGGACCCCAATCTCAGAGTGCGTCATATGGTTGTTGGGGAACGAACACAGACTGACATTTACGTTATGTACGTCGACGGCATTGCGTATCCTCCGATGGTGGAGGAAGTGATTGCACGAATAGAGAGTGTTCATGTGGATTCTGTACTGGAAAGCGGCTATATCGAACAAATGATCCAGGATCGGAGATGGTCCCCATTCCCGCAGATTCAAAATACGGAGCGCCCTGACAAAGTAGTGGCTAATCTTTTGGAAGGGAAGGTAGGCATTCTGGTAGATGGGACTCCGTTCGTATTGATTGCTCCGGCTGTATTTTCACAGTTTTATCAGAGTCCAGAGGATTATTACGAGCGATTTTACATTGCCACCTTGATCCGTTTGATTCGGATTATCAGTATCAGCATCGCCTTGCTGCTCCCGTCTCTCTATATCGCCTTTAGTTCATTCCATCCGGAGATGATCCCTTCTCGGCTGGTCATTGCGATGGCGGCAGGACGATCCACTGTTCCCTTCCCTTCTTTAATCGAAGCCTTGTTTATGGAGTTAGCCATCGAGATTTTGCGGGAAGCAAGCGTCAGGCTGCCGGGGCCAATAGGTCCTACGATCGGGATTGTTGGGGCGCTCGTCGTAGGGGAAGCAGCGGTAACAGCTGGGCTTGTCAGTCCTGTTATGGTGATCATCGTGGCTGTAACAACTATAGGTTCGTTCGCTTCACCTAGCTACAGTGCAGCAATCGCCATTCGCATGCTCCGCTTTCCGGTTATGTTCTTGGCGGGGATGTTTGGTCTTTACGGTATTATGCTGTTTTTGATCGTAATCCTCATTCACTTGTCTTCACTGAAATCGTTTGGAGTACCCTATATGTCCCCACTTAGTCCGCTCAACCTGACGGGAATGAAGGACATGTTCATAAGGGCTCCTCATCATCTTTTGAAAACAAGACCGATGATGTTTCATGTTCAAGATAAAACGCGAATGAGAGAGGAGGATAACCGAAAATGAGCCGGAACGAGGGGCACAGCTGGCACCAAAATCTATCGATGTGGCAGCAAATTTGTCTCATGACAAGTACCTTGATCGGTGTCGGCGTTTTGACCCTTCCTCGTACCACCAGCTCCAAATTATTCGAGGCAGGCTGGATAGCACCTCTGATTGGCTCAGCAGGTGCGTTTGTTTCCTTATGGTTAATTGTCAAATTGAGCAAGCGATACCCGGGGGAAACATTCATTGAATATAGTCACAAGGTATGGGGTTCCGCCAGTCGGCCTTGGGTGGGCAAAGTATTCAGCCTTCCTTGGATTAGTATCTATCTGGTATACCTGTACTTCTCCACGGCAATCGTTTCTCGGGTTTTTGGTGAAGTGGTTGTGACATCCGTTCTTTGGCAGACTCCGTTGGAAGCCATGCTCTTGACAATGTTTTTGCTAATTTTCTTTTTGTGCATGCATGAGGTGGAAGTGGTCGCCCGCGTAAACGAGCTATTGTTTCCCTTTATTATCTTGCCACTGCTATTCATCGCGCTTGCGTCGTTCCAAAAAGCGGAATTTGGGAATCTCCTGCCAATCAATCATGTGTCGATTCGTTCGATGGCGGAGGGGGTATACGAAGGGATCTATTCCTATTCCGGTTTTGAAATTATGTTCGTTTTTTTCGCCTATGCACAGAAAAACACGAACAAGGAATTGGCTGGATTTTACAGTCTTTTAATTGCCGCACTGCTCTACATGTTAATTGTTGTCGCTGGTATCTCGGTATTCGGATACGAAGAACTACAAAGGGTGACGTGGCCGACGCTAGAATTGGTCAAAACGACGCAGGTACCTGGATTTATTTTAGAACGGCTGGAGTCGGCCTTTTTGGCGGTGTGGGTTTCGGCTGTTTTCACTACGGTAGCAAATGCGTTTTACGTCGTCGTTTACTCACTGAGACAGTTGTTTCGGAAAGGAATTTGGTTTCAAAGAATCATGGCTGCTGTCCTGCTCGTCCCTTTGTTCTACTTTTCCCTTATACCGCAAAACATCCCAGAGGTATTTCAAGTAGCTTCGTTGTTGGGGTTGTCTAGCTTGTTCATCAATTTGCTCATCCCTGTCGTTTACTGGGTAGTCATACTCATCCGTGACATGATGTCCAAACGGGAGGAGAAGGATGTCGATGGGTAAGTATCTGAGGTGCTTTACTCTGTTTTTCATCTGTATGTGCCTATTGACCGGGTGTTGGGACAGGCGTGAATTGGAAGAGCGGGCATCAGTATTGGCGATTGCGATCGATCAGGCAGAAGAGGATGAAAATTTGTTTAAAATGACCGTCCAAATTCCAATTCCGATCAAAATCGCGGGTAGCAGCGGGCAGGGGGGAGGAAGCAATGCGGATGCAGTCAAAATCATGAGCGCCACGGGACGAACGGTAACAGATGCTACCAACAACCTGCAAATGCGATTGAACCAACGATTGTTTCTTGGACATACGCGAGTTCTCGCCTTGAGTGAGGAGATCGCCAAGGAGGGGATTCACGATATTATGGACAGTTTTCGCCGCGAACCGCAAATACGGCGTCTCTTGTGGCCGATCGTCGTAAAAGGCAAGGCCTCTACTCTGCTGGAAATTAAGCCGGGGCTGGAGCAAATTCCGGTCGTCTTCTTGATGGGGTTGATCGAGAATGGAATGAAATTAGGGAGAATCCCCGACCAAACGTTGGGTGACTATTTCAATCAGACCTCCAATGTAACCATGGAGCCGTTTCTTAATTATGTAGAGGCCACCAAAAAAGAGGTGAGCTGGAAGGGGGTTGCAGTGTTTCGCGGAAACAAGATGGTGGGGATACTGAATCGCGTACAGTCATGGGCATTGATCCAACTGCGCAATGAAAAACCAGGTGGAGACATTGTCATTCCGTTACCGAATACCAAAAAGGGTTATGTGAGCTTCCGTCCGCACTTTGTGAAAAAAAAGCTGATGATTCAAGAGCAGGGGGATACGAAATCAAAGGGATCGGAGTCCTTTTCAGCTACCTACCATTGCGAGCTTCAAGGGGATATCGTCGAATTAACAGAAGACCTGAAAATCCCGCCAGAGCAATTCATTGTCCAAATGCAGGCGCTTATCAAAAAAGAAATGGAAGAACGCGCAAAAAAGCTCTTGCTCCAATTGCAAAAGCAGTACAATAGCGACATTTTGAAGCTGGGTCTCACCCTTCGTGCAAAGCATTACCATGAATACTGGAAGAAGCATAACTGGAAGGAAGATTTCAGGGATTTTCCGGTTCGCGTTAAATACACAATTAAGCTGCGGCGCCTTGGTATGGAAATGCAATAGGAGAGCGATCATTATGGAGAATCAGCAACGAAATTTTGGTACCTGGCAACTTACGAGCATTATGATCAGTTCGATGATTGGGGTGAGCATACTCACTATCCCGAGAACGTCTACTGTTCTTCTCCATCAAATGGGGTGGATCAGTCCTATTTTAGGCTGTTTGCTAGCATCCTTGGCAGTGGCGGCTATTGTGTATTTAGGCAAGCAGTTTCCAGGTACTACCTTTGTGGAATTTATGCCACGGATATTTGGTACTGTTTTAGGTGCCATCTGTGTGTTTTTATTCATACTCTATCAGTTTTTCAATGCGGGAATAACAGCCAGATTGTTCGGGGAAGTTGTCGTGACCTCTGTATTGCCAAATACCCCGTTAGAGGCCGTTATCATCACGCTGCTATTGCTGGTTGTATTTCTTTGTTGTCATGAGATTGAAGTTGTGGCAAGAGTAAATGAGCTATTGATTCCTTTCCTCCTGTTGCCGTCTCTCTTGATTCCGCTGGTCTCTTTAATGAACGCAGATTGGTACAATTTATTGCCATTCCAAATAGAGTCATGGACAAACGTTATGAAAACGGGGCTAAATACGTATACGCTCTACACCGGGTATGAGTTGTTAATGGTTTACTTTGCTTTCGCTATTCCTGGGGCAAGGTTAGGGGTGGCTAGCATGACAGGGATGAGCTTTGCCCTTATCGTTTATGTGATTACAGTTGTTGCAGGCATTGCTGTATTTGGCTATGAAGAATTGCAGAGGCTGGTGTGGCCTACGCTTGAATTGATCAAGGTAACGCAGAAAACCGGCTGGTTTTTAGAGCGCTTTGAGTCCGCTTTTCTTGCGATTTGGGTTGCTTCCGTATTTACAACGATCGGGAATATGCTTTACGCGACGATTTTTTCATTGCGACGTTTGTTTCGCAAAGGTCTTCGTTTTCAGCAAATCACCGCGATTGTGACCATGGTGCCACTATTTTTCCTAACATTAGTGCCGAAAAATATAGTGGAGTTGTTTTCTTTTACACAGCAATTTACTACCGTGGGGCTTTTGATAACCATTTTCATTCCCATCTTGCTAGCAATTACCCAATTCATACGCAATCAGTTCAACAATGTTCGAGAAGTAAACAATGAAAAGGGAGGGACATAAGTAACGAGTCCCTCCCTTTGTAGCTTGCTTTTTTTGAAGAAGATGTGGTTAGATCGGTTTTTCAGCTTGCTCAGGCAAGTGTTCCGCGATAGTCGTAATCATGGATTGGCGTGAGGAAGCATCGCTGTTTTGCCACAGAACTTCAAACAAAACGCCTAATCCCGGGAGAGTCTTCTCCTGACCGCTTGCGATGGCATCACTGATGGTCTCTTCCACTGCGTTTGGATCTGATCCTTGCATTTTGTACATGATCGCTTGACGTAAATTGAGTGAGGCAATGTTCATGACCGTGCTTGCACCTCTCTTGTGAGAATGAATTCAAGAGATAGTATTTGTAAACGTGGATTTGTGCATACCATGCTTTTCGTACAAAACGTTTATGACCGTTTTGTGGGGGATGTTTTGGTTGTGCTATAATGCTTGTTATTGGTAAGTTCCGTAAAGGAGAAGATTAACATGTCCAAGCAATTTGCCATTATCGGGATGGGACGTTTTGGTTCTAGCGTGGCGAGAACGCTGTACGAGATGGATTATGAAGTGATGGGAATAGATGAGAACGAGGAGCGTATTAACGAAAATATTCAGTATGTAACGCACGCGGTAGCAGCTGATTCTACGGATGAACGTGCCTTGAAGGAAATCGGCATCCGTAATTTTGACGTAGTCGTCGTGGCCATTGGGGTCGATATTCAGGCGAGCATCCTGACGGTATTGACGCTGAAAGACTTGGGTGTCAAAAAGATCGTGGCAAAAGCACAGAATGAGCGCCATGGACAAGTATTGTACAAGGTGGGAGCTGACCGTGTCGTATTCCCTGAGCGTGACATGGGAGTTCGGGTCGCCCACAATCTGATCTCTTCGAACGTACTTGACTTTATAGAGCTGGCAGAGGATTACAGTGTGGCGGAGGTAGTAGTGTCGTCCAAGCTGGTCGGTCAAAATCTGCGACAACTGGATATTCGGAAAAAATACGAGGTCAACGTTATTGCCATCAAAAGCGGAGATAAATTCAATATCGCTCCTAGCCCGGATGAAGTCATCCAATACGGCGACGTGCTTGTGGTGATCGGGAACAACAAAGACTTACGCGAATTTGAGGAGCGGGCATAGGTTTATGACAAATGAAATCATTTCTTCGGTACAAAACCCTCTGGTAAAGCGATTGCACCAGTTGCTGTCCCGGAAAGGACGGGAAGAGCAGCAGCGTTTTCTCGTGGAAGGGGCGCATCTGGTAGAGGAGGCGTTAAAAAGCGGGGCGGAGGTCGTCACGGTTATTTACGATCAGCAGCGTGACATGGACCCAGCCTGCCAACGTGCTCTGGCTAATCATCCGGAAGCTGTTCAGGTCATTGCTGCATCAGAGGCAGTGCTGGCGAAGCTGTCCGAAACGAAGTCACCGCAAGGAATTGTGGCCGAAGTGAAAAAAACAGCAGCAGATTGGGCGAAATGGGTAGATAAGAAGAGAGAGGAACAAGGAAGCTTGCTGCTCCTCTTTTTGGATGAAATACAAGACCCCGGCAATCTCGGTACGATTTTGCGCACAGCAGAAGCGGCAGCAGTCGATGGTGTCGTACTTGGGAGTGGCAGTGTCGATATTTACAATGGAAAAGTAGTACGGGCCACAATGGGGGCACTGTTCCGCATCCCGGTCTTTACGCAATCGTTAGTCGAGACGGCAGATGAATGGAAGGCAAAGGGAGGGCGAGTTCTGATCTCTTCTTTGGAGCAAAACAGTGTTTCCTATGACGAGGCTGACTATGCTGGCCTGACGGCATTGGTCATCGGCAATGAAGGTAGAGGCGTTTCCAAAGAGATGTTTGCCAAAGCCGATCAATTCGTCCACATTCCCCTCTACGGCGGTGCGGAGTCACTGAATGCGGCAGTCGCGGCAGGAATTTTCGTCTATGAGGCACAGCGCAAAAGAAGATAATAGGTAAAGCCGACATCCTTGAGAATAAGGATGATCGGCTTTGTTTGTGTGACCCACGGAAATGATTACATAGGGCCTACATTAAAATGGAATATATACACTTGAATGCCACCGGAATAGACATCAACTCTATAGTAGCCTGGAGACGATGCAATTACTCGGCCTCGGGAATCGATGCTGATCCCACCCGGTGTCGACTCGTATGAGATGAGATTCGTATGGTTGCCGCCTGGGAGTCTGTCATAAATAGGATTTTGGTAAATGTCCAGGTTAATGTTGACTTCTGTAACACTTGACATGGCAACCACTGCCTGCGATGGCTTGTTCGAAACTTCGGCAGCACTGGCACCAGCTTGTCCTGCCAAAAGCAACGGAATGGCCAGCAGACTTGAAGCGATAAGATTCCATTTCTTCACAAGAATCACTCCCTTGTATTAGATAGATAAAATATACTATTTTTACCATATTTTTGCAATTATCGCATAGAAAAAAGATCGGCATGTCTAGCCGATCTTTTGCTCGTTCTTTTTCTCTTTATACTCTTCACGCGCGAGTTGCCATTGATCTTGCGCCATCCGGATAATGCCGCTCTCAATGGTGTGGTTGCGAAAGGCGAGTGCCTTGCCGAAATACTTGATGGCTAAGTCAAACTTTTCGAGTCTGCGATAGAGCTCACCAATCAAGTACAGCAAGCGGACTTCGGTCATTTCCTTGTCACCGCGTGTATAGTCAGAATGAATATACGATTGTTCATATTCTTCCACGGCCATATCGATAAAGCGCATTTCTTCCGCGACATTTTTCTCGAGTCGATAAAGCCATGCAAGGCGCAAATACAGACCTGCTTTTACGGAATGGGGCTGATCCGTTATTTCAGCTGCGTAAATGGCGAGCTTGTAGCTGACGATGGCTTCTGGTACATGTCGAACCTTGCCAAAATCTTTTGGCTTCCATTTCGAGGAGATTTGTTCATCCACAATTTGTTTTTGCCAGGGGGCGAGCTTGTCCCGGAATTGATCCGTAAAAGCAAAGCCGCATTCAGGGCAGACATTGACGGTATATAAAATGGGATTTAAAGATTGCTCTTTAAAAGTGGTATAAAAATCGCTGTCGCGATGGACCATCGTCAACGTGCCGCTTCTGATTCTTTTGGTCGAAAAGGTCGCTTGGCAATGACGGCAGCTGCTTGTCTTATCGTAAAGGGCGGAAACATTATCAATCATGTCAAAATCCCCTTTCGAATGGGTAACATACACATGAAAACACTCTCTTGATATGTAACATTTGTAGAATTGAAAGTTCTCTTCTGTTGCGCTATAATTTTCCTTACGTCACAATTATAACGCAAAGCGATGACGGAGACTAGTACGCAGGACCTATCTGTTTTTCAGGGAGAAGATGTCACAGACTGCGAGCATCTTTAACATGATAGCTGCCGAATTCACTCCAAAGCCGCACTCTGAACCGCTTTTCGCGCAGTAGGAGCAGCCGGGTCATACCCGTTACCAATGATCTGAAGTGAGACAAATGTCTCTTTCCACTAGTGATATTGTCATGGATTTGTCACAGGCTGGGAGTGAATTGTCTAACAAGGGTGGTACCGCGAGAAAAAAGTAACTCGTCCCTTTTTGAGGGGCGGGTTTTTCTTTTTCCAAAACAGAAATAAAGGAGCGATTCGAAGTGCAAACTCGGTTGCAAGAAATGAAAGAGTCCGCACTGGGCCAAATCAGCCAAGTGACAGAAGCCGCACAACTTCAGGATTTGCGCGTCAAATACCTGGGGAAAAAGGGCGAGTTGACAGAACTTCTGCGCGGCATGGGCAGCCTGTCCCCAGAAGAGCGTCCAGTTGTCGGTCAACTGGTGAATGAAGTAAGGGAAGCGTTGGAAGCAGCGTTCTCCGGCAAACAAAAAGCTTTTGAAGAGGCGGCTCTGAATGCAAAGCTTTCTTCTCAAACGATCGATGTGACACTGCCAGGACGTCCAGTACCAGCAGGCACCATGCACCCGCTTTCTCGGATCATTGAAGAGATCGAAGACATCTTCATCGGCCTGGGCTTTGAAGTGGCAGAAGGTCCTGAAGTTGAAATGGACCACTTCAACTTCGAGATGCTGAACCTGCCGAAGGATCATCCGGCACGCGATATGCAAGATACGTTTTACGTCACAGAAGAACTACTGCTCCGTACGCAGACATCTCCTGTGCAAGCACGTACGATGTTGAAAAAAGAAGGCAAGACCCCACTCAAAATGATTTGTCCGGGTAAAGTGTACCGCCGCGATGATGACGATGCGACACATTCCCACCAATTCACGCAGATCGAGGGTCTTGTGATTGATAAAAAAATCGGGATGAGTGACTTGAAAGGTACCCTCTTGACGTTTGCCCGTCAAATGTTCGGGGAAAACCAGCAAATTCGTCTTCGCCCAAGCTTCTTCCCGTTCACGGAGCCTTCCGTTGAAGTAGACCTGCAATGCTTCAACTGCGGCGGTCAAGGTTGCCGTGTATGTAAGCAAACAGGCTGGATCGAGATTTTGGGTGCTGGTATGGTACACCCGCGCGTACTGGAAATGGCCGGCTACAACCCTGAGGAAGTCAGCGGCTTTGCATTCGGTATGGGTGTAGAACGAATTGCGATGCTCAAATACGCGGTAGAGGACATCCGCCATTTTTATACCAACGACGTTCGTTTCCTGCGTCAGTTCAATCGAGGCTAGAGAGGAGAGGCAAAGATGAAGGTATCGTACCAATGGTTATCTGAATACGTCGATCTGAGTGGAACGACGCCCCAGGAGCTGGCTGAAAAGCTGACTCGCAGTGGGATTGAAGTAGACGCAGTTGAATCGCGCAACGCAGGTGTATCCGGTGTTGTGATCGGTTATGTAAAAGAACGCAGCAAACACCCAGATGCAGACCGTCTCAACGTATGCGTCGTTGATGCAGGACAAGGAGAAGATCTGCAAATCGTTTGTGGAGCAGCAAACGTAGACAAGGGACAAAAAGTTCTTGTTGCCCTGATCGGTGCAAAGCTCCCAGGTGGTCTGAACATCAAGCGTTCCAAGCTGCGCGGTGTAGAATCCCAAGGGATGATCTGCTCTGCAAAAGAATTGGGCTTAAACGACAAGCTTCTGGCAAAGGATCAGCAAGAGGGCATTATGGTTCTGCCAGCGGATGCGGAAATCGGAATGGATGCCGTTTCGTACCTCGGCTTGGATGACTATGTGCTGGAGTTGGGATTGACGCCGAATCGTTCGGATTGCTTGAGCATGCTGGGGGTTGCTTACGAGGTAGCCGCTATCTTGGGCAAAGAAGTGGTATTTCCACAAATCGAGCTGACCGAAAACGGCGGCGACAACCCGATCCAAGTCAAGATCGAAGCGACGAATGAAAGCTATCAATACCACGGTCGTCACTTCACCAACGCCAAAATCGGGACATCGCCGCAATGGATGAAAAATCGCCTGATGGCAGCGGGAATTCGTCCGATCAATAACGTGGTAGACGTAACAAACTACGTCCTGCTCGAGTACGGTCAGCCGCTGCATGCTTTCGATGCGACGCAGGTAGCTGATCGCTCTATTGTCGTTCGATTGGCAAATGAGGGCGAAAAGCTCGTGACATTGGACGATCAAGAGCGCACGCTGGATGAGCAAACCTTGCTGATTGCCGACCAGACCAAAGGCTTGGCGATCGCCGGTGTAATGGGAGGAGCAAACTCCGAAATCACTGGTGAGACGAGTGAAATCATTCTCGAAGCAGCTTGGTTCACGCCAAAAACCGTACGCCGCACAGCTCGTATGCTCGGCATGCGTACAGAAGGCTGCGTACGTTGGGAAAAAGGCGTTGACCAAGCGCGTGTACAGGAAGCGGGAGAGCGCGCCGCTTCGCTGATTCAGCAATTGTCTGGGGCAACGGTATCCAAAGGAATCAGCTCTGCTGTTGTAAGCGAAGCTGCGCCTGCTGTTGTTTCTGTTACGCTTGCAAAAATCAATCAGCATCTCGGAACCGACATGTCGGCTTCTGATGTATCGCCGATTTTTGAGCGTCTGCAATTCCCTTATGAAGTAGCGGGCGACAAATGGACAGTAACCGTACCAACAAGACGGGGCGATATTACGCTGCCAGAGGATTTGGTGGAAGAGGTTGCACGTCTGTATGGCTACGACAATATTCCGACCAGCTTGCCTTCTGGTTCGACCACACAAGGACAGTTGACAAAAGAACAGCAATTGCGCCGTACCATCCGTCATCATTTGATTGGTACTGGTATGAATGAAGCGATTTCCTATGCGCTGGTTCATCCAGATCGTGTCGAGGCAGTAGCGGGTCTACATCAGGAAAAAGTAAACCCTGTTGCGCTCATGATGCCAATGAGTGAAGACCATAGCGTTCTGCGCACAAGCTTGATTCCAAGCCTGTTGGAAACAGTCGCATATAATAAAAACCGTCAAAACCACGATGTCGCGATTTTCGAATTGGGTCGTGTGTTCTTGACGCAGGAAGAAACACTCACGCAGCTCCCGGAAGAGCGTCTGTATGTAGCGGGTGCATTGACAGGACAATTGCTCACACAAAACTGGATGGGCGCTAAGCAGCCTGTTGATTTCTTCCAAACCAAAGGGATTGTGGAATCACTCCTCGTTCGTTTGGGTATCCAAGCTACCGAGTACAAAGCTGTACAGGACATCGCAGGTATGCACCCGGGTCGTACCGCAGAAGTATGGGTAGGAGAAAGACGTCTGGGCTATCTGGGGCAAGTTCATCCGGGTACAGAAAAAGCGTATGATCTGTCCGAAACGTACGTATTCCAGTTTGATGTAGCTGCTTTGATTGATGTCGCTGCCGAGGTAGGCCATTACAATCAGTTGCCGAAGTCCCCGGCGGTAACGCGTGACCTGGCTCTCGTTGTCGATCGCAGTGTAGCTGCTGGTGCATTGGAAGCAACGATTCGTGAAGCGGCAGGCGAGCTGCTTGAGTCCGTAACCTTGTTCGATGTATACATGGGTGAGCGTATTGCCCAAGATAAGAAGAGCATGGCATTTGCCCTGGTATTCCGTCACGCAGAGCGTACCTTGCAGGACGAAGAGATTCAACAAGTGACTACTGCTGTCATCGAAGCTCTGAAAAACAACACAGGTGCTGAACTGCGCATGTAACACAGCTTGACGAAATCTGACATTTTCAGTAACCTAAAAAAGGATAATGTAGAGCAAAGGTCGCAGTAGGGAGGTACCTCTCGTGCAAGGTGATGGGAAAAATCGTTTGACGGTGGACATCTTTGGCCAACAATACCGGCTCAGTGGCAAGGCAAGTGTCAATCACATACGCATGGTGGCCGGTTTCGTTGATGACAAGATGAACGAAATCGCAAACGGCAACCATCGACTGGATACTGCCAAAATTGCCGTGCTTTCTGCAGTCAATATCGCGGATGAATACTTCCGCTTGCGTCAGGAGTACGAAGAACTGCTGAAAATCATTCAGGAAGAGGCAAAGGCTAAACCGATAGATTAAGGAAAAGAGGGGCTTAAATGCCTCTCTTTTCACGTTGTGGGTAAAATGAGAAGAGCCACCCCGTTTTTAATGGGATGGCTCTTTGGCGTATTCAGCCTATGTCTCCTGCTTGTTCCTGGCATCTCCATTGCGCAAATCCATATGGGTTTTGATCGGGATAAACAAGTCGATGATCCCGATCACCAAGGAAGCCAGAAGCGCTCCAAGAATCGTTACGCGGAAGCCGGAGACGATGAACTGAGTGAGATAAATCACGACGGCACTGACCAAGAAGCCGATAATACCACGATTGTACGGCGAAATTCGATCACCGAAAATGGCTTCTACGGCCCAGCCAATTAGTGCGATGACAACGGCCGCGAGCAGTGCAGTCCAAAAACTGCTAACCGAAAAGCCGGGGACCAGAAAGCCGACAAACATCAGGACTACGGCAGCGACGATAAAGCGAACGATATGGCGCATGATCGTCAAGTGTACTCCTCCTTTAGGGTTGTTTCACCTTTCATTCTCTCACGCTAAGAGTCGGACTATGCCAAACGAAAACGTGTAAAATTATCCTTCGCCGGTGGTGCCTGTCCGGTGCTATCTGGTGCCCAAGTTTTCTAAGCTCCGCTGCCATGCTATAATGGGGAGATCGTAATGATTGCCGGTATAGACCGTCGCTCCCGCCCGCACGGTACAACGGTCGCCGCTGGATAAAGAAGGAGGAGCACAGTGGAACAACGGGTTTTAAAGACGTTAGAATACGATAAAATAGTCGCCCTGTTGATTGACAAGGCATCTTGCACATATGGAAAAGAAAAAGCGGCAGAGCTTGTTCCTTATTTACGCTTGGATGAAGTGATAACCGCTCAGCAAGGGACAGAACAAGCAGCAACCGTGTTACGCCTAAAAGGCAGCGTGCCTCTCGGAGGCATTCGCGATATCCGCGGGCCCGTACAACGCGCCAGATTGAACGCCATGCTCGCCCCTATGGAATTGCTGGATATCGCAAGCACCGTAATGGCCGGACGCAGGCTCAAAACGTTTTTGCTCGACATGTGTGAAGATCACGAGCTGCCATTATTGCAACAGCAGGCAGAGCGTATCGAAGGCCTGCGCGAGTTGGAAACCGAAATTCGCCGCTGTATTGATGAAAACGGCGATATTCTGGACAGCGCGAGTCTTGAACTGCGTCAGGTACGTCAGGAGATTAGACAACTCGAGTCGCGCATTCGCGAAAAGCTCGATCAAATGACACGCTCGTCTACTTACCAAAAAATGCTGATGGAAAACATCGTTACGATTCGTGGGGATCGTTTCGTCATTCCGGTAAAGCAAGAGTATCGTTCTGTTTTTGGTGGAATTGTTCACGATCAGTCGGCATCTGGGGCGACGCTCTTTATCGAGCCGGAAGTAATCGTCGAGATGAACAACAAACTTCGCGAGCTTCGCCTGCGTGAGGAACGTGAAGTGGAGCGCATTCTGTATGTGTTGACGGAGCAAGTATCCTTTGCGGTAGAGGCTTTGGTCGAGAATACAGAAGCACTGACAGAGCTCGATTTTATGTTTGCCAAAGCTCAGCTTGCCTGGAGCATGAAGGCGATTTGTCCACGCATCAATGATCGCGGATACGTAAACATGCGAAAAGCGCGTCATCCCCTCATTCCACGAGAAGTCGTCGTTCCCGTAGATGTGGAGCTGGGTGGAGAGTATCAGGCGATTGTTGTGACAGGTCCGAATACAGGGGGGAAAACCGTTTCCCTCAAAACAATCGGACTGCTGTCCTTGATGACGATGGCAGGCTTGCATATTCCGGCAGAGGAAGAGAGCGAGATGACGGTATTCTCCTCCGTTTTTGCCGATATCGGAGATGAGCAATCCATCGAGCAGAGTTTGTCTACATTCTCGAGCCATATGACCAATATTATCCAAATCTTGGCGAAAATGGACGACAAGAGCTTGGTTCTGTTTGACGAGCTAGGCGCAGGAACAGACCCGACAGAGGGTGCTGCTCTGGCCATGTCCATCATCGACCATGTGATTGATTCCGGTGCGAGATTGGTTGCAACGACTCACTACAGTGAATTGAAGGCGTACGCCTACGATAGACCCGAGGTCATCAATGCCAGCGTAGAATTTGACGTACAGACGCTCCGTCCTACTTATCGCTTGCTCATCGGGGTGCCGGGCAGATCCAACGCTTTTGCCATCGCAAGACGCTTGGGATTGCCGGAGCACATCATTGATGTAGCGCGCGGCTCGATCAGTGAGGAAGACAATCAGGTCGAGAGCATGATCGCTTCGCTGGAGCGCAATCGCAAGTCGGCGGAAGCAGACAGGTTGGCGGCAAAAGCGGCACGCGAGGAAGCGGAAGTGCTGCGTAGACAGCTGGAAGAAGAGCGCGCGCAGTTTGCAGAAGAGAAAAACAAACGAATGGAGCGAGCAGAAGACGAAGCGCGAATTGCCGTCCAACTCGCAAAAGAAGAAGCCGAAACGATCATTCGCGAGCTGCGCGAGATGATGGCAGAAGGCGTGGAAATCAAGGAGCATCGTCTCATCGATGCGAAGAAGCGCTTGGGCAATGCCGTTCTTGAGCTGGAGAAGGAAAAGGTGAAGAAGCCGGCAAAAGCAGTTCGCGCCACACAGATCAAGGTGGGCGACGAGGTAATGGTGACGAGCTTCGGACAAAAAGGAACCGTGCTGGAAAAGGTAAACAATGAAGAATTCCTCGTGCAGATCGGGATCATGAAAATGAAAGTGAAGCGCGATGATATGCATGTACAAAACTCCATCCAGCAAAAACCGCAAGCAGCTCCGTACACCTCTGTGAAGCGTCGTAGTGACAATATCAAGATGGATCTCGACTTGCGCGGCTACAATGTCGAGGACAGCATTCGGGAAATCGATCAGTTTTTAGATGATGCGCTGCTGGCAGGCTTGCACTCGGTCTCCATTATTCACGGACACGGGACAGGGGTACTGCGCAAAGGCGTGCACGAGTATTTGAGAAATCATCGTAATGTAAAATCCTTCCGCTTAGGTGGTCAAGGAGAAGGCGGCGTAGGGGCTACCATTGCCGAATTGAAATAAGAGGTCGGGAGGGACATATGGAAAGCCTTCTGCACAATCCATATTTTGCAACTGCAGCTTATTTTACTGTGTCTGGACTGGCGATGGTTTTATTCTTAGCCATTTTTGAACTGGTGACGCGTTATCGTGTATGGGAAGAATTGAAGCGTGGGAACATGGCAGTAGCAATGGCAACAGGTGGGAAAATTTTTGGGATCGCGAACATTTTCCGTTATTCCATTCAGGCGCATTTGTCTTTGGGCGAAGCGTTGATTTGGGCGACATTCGGATTTTTCCTGTTGTTATCTGCTTATTTCATTTTTGAATTCATGACCCCTACATTTAATGTCGATCAGGAAATTGCAAAAGATAACAGGGCCATTGGTTTTATCGCGATGGTCCTGTCCATCGGTTTTTCGTATATCATAGGGGCATCCTTGCCTCGTTAGACGGGTTGAACGATATTTCAAACGAGAGTATAATTTGATTTGGCGAAAGAGTACCAAACTATTCTGCCCAATCAACGTCCTTTTTACGAAAAAGAGGACAAGCCAAGATTGTATGGGGGAGGAACAGCCTTGGAAACGTTGTACAAGGTCCTCATCGGATTGTGTGTGCTTTTTATCGCTGCAGGTGTTTACTACCTGTCCTAAAAATATACGCAAGTTGGCCGCGTGACTTCTACAGTCATTCGGACCTTACTTGGAGAATGTGAAAGAGGAGATACGCAATGACTCAACCTGTACGCGTAGCTGTTGTGGGATTGGGGTTTGTAGGCTTGCCGTTGGCGCTTACCTATGCCATGAAAGGAGCAAACGTCATCGGTATTGACGTCTTACCGCATGTCGTCGATGAGATCAATGCGGCACATTCCCATCACCTGGAGTCCTATCAGGGGAAAACGTTGCCAGAGATCCTCAAAGAGCAGATTGAAGCAAAACGTTTCCGTGCAACGTCCTCCTACGAGGAAGCTGCCGCGGAAGTCCATAACTATATTGTAACAGTCGGATTGCCTGTTCATAATGGCGATCCTGATCTCGGACCGCTGAAAAGCTGTGCGCAATCGCTCGGTCGCGTACTGAAAAAAGGCGATACCATCATGATCCGCAGTACCGTCGTACCAGGAACGACAGAAGACGTGATTCTGCCGATTTTGGAGGAAACAAGCGGTCTTGTTGCTGGTGTCGATTTCTACCTGACATATTGCTCGGAGCGAATTGCAGAAGGGCGTGCTTTTGAAGAGTTCATCCATATGCCGCTCGTTCTGGGTGGCATCAATGAACAAAGCGCTGAAAAAGGAAAAGAGCTGTTGTCCTTCATCAGCGAGACGGACATCACGATTACAGATATCCGTGTAGTCGAGACAGCAAAAGTCATCGAGAACATCCAGCGTGATGTGAACATTGCGATGGTACAGGAATTTGCTCGTTTCTCCGAGGCATTTGGCATTGATACGTTCGAGCTGATCAAGGTTGCCAATACGCACACGCGTGTAAACCTGTTATCGCCAGGACCGGGTGTAGGCGGCTTCTGCTTGCCGAATGCATTGTACTACTTGCAGCCTAAGGCACGTGAATTGGAAGTAAACCTGCCGATTCTGCAACTGGCTCGCAACACGAATGATGCAGTCCCTGAGGTGTTGATTGGCATGCTCGAGGAAGCCTTGAAGAAAAATGGCAAGACATTGGCAGGAAGCCGCGTAGCTGTATTGGGGATGGCGATGAAAGACTTTTCCAATGACGACCGCGTAAGCCCTGTCCACGACCTGATCAAGCTGCTCATGGCAAAAGGTGTAGACGTTCGTTCCTACGATCCGGCTGTTCCGACTGTGTATGATCACAAGGTTGACAGTCTGGACAAAGCAGTGAATGGAGCAGATGCGTTGTTCCTGACTGCTGTGCAAAAGGAATTTGCAGAGGCAGATTGGGCGAATGTTGCTGAAACGATGGCTGATGCGCCGATCCTCTTCGATACGAAGAACCGCATCCCGCGTGACCTTGTCAGCAAGGCGACTGTGATTCGCATTTAATTCTTAAACAAGTTCCACTGATTTGAATGCCAAAACCTCTCTAAACGCACGTAAAAGCGTTTGGAGAGGTTTTTTTCATAAAGTAGTGAACCATATAAAACGAGAGAGCCAATACAAGGTGTATACAATTTCAGGGGGCCCTCCGATGAATGATCAAATGTTAGAACTGTGGCTGGACCGTTTGCTTAATGGAGATCAAGAAGCTTTTGAGGTGATCTACAGCATGACGCGGACAAAAATTTATGGTACCGTAGCAGCCATGGTCACGAATAAAGAAGATGTTCATGATATTGTAAGCGAAATTTACTATCAGCTATGGAGATCACTGCCTGCCTATGATCGCAAGCGTCCGTTTCTTTTCTGGGTGAATGGGATTGTCATTAGACAGGTGAAAAACTGGCGTAGACAGATTTGGAGAAGATTCCGTCTGTTAGAACGAAAACAGAGCTTGGAAGAAGAGCAACATGTCGAAACGCCGGATGAGCCAATGCTTGCGATGGAGTCTGCCACAGAAATGCAGCAAGCGATCCAAAAGCTGCCGTTCAAGCTGCGGATCGTCGTGATTTATCGGTATTACTATGATTATACGTACGATCAGATTGCCGAACTGCTGCAAATACCTGTGGGGACGGCAAAATCGAGAAATCATTTGGCATTAAAGCGAATCCGCGAGTGGATTGACGTCGAATGGAATGAGGAGGAACTCCAAACATGTCTATCGAAAAAATCATAAAACAGTCACTCACCAAGCAAATTGACGAAACCACGATCCCTGATGAACTCGACCAGCGTGTCAGGCAGTCCTTTCATCGCTATCACGAAAAAAAGGAGCCTGTAACGATGAAGAAAAAATTAGTTATGATGGGATTAGTTGCTGCTATTATACTGCCGACTGGAGTATATGCGGCTTTAAATGGAACCTCTTATTTTGCAGACAATCCAAAAGACTTGAACCGTTTGGTAGGTGAAGAGGTTAAGCGAGCAGCGGCAGAAGGGTTGTCCATTCCGATCGATCAAAAAATTACCGATCAGGGGATTACGATTCATTTTACGGAAGTATATGCGGAAGATAGCAAAGTTCTGCTGCACTATCGCATTGAACAACAAAATGGAGAACTGGTGCCTTTCGAATTCGATACGACAGGATTAGATGTGGTAGGCGAAGCAAATGGCAATCCTGTGTACCAGGATAAAGGCTCGGAAGGTACAACAAGTGTCCTCAACTTTATCGGGACCAGCAAAGAGGATTATTTGCCTTTCTACTTAACAGACGAGTCCGGTAAGGAAGTAGAGGTTGGAATAGCCGATCATGACAAGCCAGAGGGCGTTCTTGCCTTCGCCACGCATGGATTCAAGCTGCCACAGCCACTCACCTTAAATATCGATGTGAACCGGATCGGCAAAACAAAGGGCAACTGGAAGGGACAATTTATCGTGGACCAGAGCAAAGCCAAAGAAGCAACAGAGGCTGCGAAGTAGGAGAAAAAAGTTCTGTCACGTATAATAAGCCTCGTAAATGGCAATAGTAACCGAGGTAAGACAATATTTCAAATGTCATGTAAGGGTTACATGCTAGGAGGCAAAAATGGAACGTGGAAGAGTAAAGTGGTTCAACAGTGAAAAAGGTTTCGGTTTTATCGAGCGTGATGGTGGAGATGACGTATTCGTTCACTTCTCCGCTATTCAGGGCGAAGGGTACAAATCCTTGGACGAAGGGCAAGAGGTTGAGTTTGACGTAGAAAACGGTCAACGCGGTCCTCAAGCGACGAACGTTCGGAAATTATAAAAGCTGAAACGACAAGCAGACTCAGGTGATGGGTCTGCTTTTTTTATTGTTAAGGAGTAGCTACAGTGGGGGAAAGAAGTGAATTTCCAGTCTACGCTTCGGCCTACGCCCTGCTGAGGGGGGGACTGTCCGCTCCGAAATGAATGGCGGGAGCGCTTCAAAAGTAGAAGGCTCGAAGAGGTATTTGCAGAGGTTGAAGCTGAAAACCCCCGCCATTCATTCCTACGCTAAGTTGGGCTCCAGAGGCGCTAGGACTGGAAATTCACTTCTTTCTCAGTGGCTTTGATTTTCTGAAAACAAATAAAAAATGAAAAAAAGATACGAACAAACAGAAATAGATAACAGAAGAACGGAAGAACTGATTTCAGCCCTTCCGTTCCTCCCTTACCTTTTTAAAAAAACTCAGCACCCGACGCCAGATTCAGCATGGCGCGCATCGTTTTGTACATATCTTGCGGATTGGCTGCATTGTAGTAAACCGTGTTTGTTGCTGTTTCATAGCGCGTTCCCGGGACAATTGCGGCCATCTCGGCTTGTCCTGCATGGGAGAATTCCATCGCCAGCTCTACAGGTACAGCTGTACGGAATGGCTGGATGTTGTTCCGATTGCGCAAGGCATTGGCCGTCTTGCGCTTCAGTTCAGCGGTCGCTTCTTCACGCGAGAGACAGATAGCAGCAGTGCGGGATACCGCTTCCTTCACGATCGCTGTTTGAATGCCTGGAATCAGTTCCTGTGCTTCGATGGCGATGAGATTATCACCAGACACCATGACAACAGGAACGTTGTGCATGCCCGCAATCGCGGCGTTAAAGCCAAACTCACCCACGACTTGTCCGTTGATATACATATTGTGAACCACACCGGACATCGTATGACTAAGCACGCCTGGAATCCCTTGGCGGGTATGATAGCCGATAAACATCGCTGCATCAAAGCTTTCATCGATTCCCTGCATCATGGATGAATCGCGTGGAGAACCTGCCAACAGTCTCGCTTTCGGATGGAGCTTTTCCCAGAGAATGTTGTTCATCGTGTTGTGGCTGTCTGCTACCACAATTTCCGTTACGCCAGACTCAAGTGCAGCTTCAATAACCGCATTGGCATCATCCGTCATAAACTGGCGGCCGCGCTGATAGTTAACCCCCGAAGCCGGGTTAATATAGCTCGTATCCACAATACCTGAAATGCCTTCCATGTCAACCGAAAGAAATAGTTTCATCTCATTTCACCCTTTCTGTCTGGTGCAGCTTGCTATACAAAATAGTTCCAATACATATGTAACCAGATTGATCATGAGTAGGCAACCATAAAAACAGATTCTTCAAACAAATCATATGAAAAAAGCACGATGCCCGCTGTTCGCGTTTCACCGTGCTTTTCGTCATTTCAGTAACGTACGATAAAGAGCAACAATTTGTTCGGTCATGGTTTGAATGGTAAAAGTGGACTCTACTTTGTTCAGCGCGTTTTTCACCATGGTCTCACGCAACTGTGGTGAAGTCCGAAGCTGTTCCATTGCTTGCGCCAACAAAGCTGGATTTCCCGGTTCAACGATCAGTCCCGTCTCGCCATCGAAAACAAACTCTTTCACACCGCCGACATTGCTTGCTACGACTGGAACCTCCGAAGCCATTGCCTCGATAATCGTATAGCCAAGCCCTTCGTACAAGGAAGAGTGGACAAAGCCATCTAAGGCATGCAAGCACGCAGGAATATCTTGCCGAAATCCAGCAAAGCGAACAAGCGATTCCAGCCCCAATTCTTTTACCTTGGCTTCGAGCGCAGCACGTTCAGAGCCGTCTCCGATCAACACGAGATAAGGGGCCTCTTTCTTGTCCGCCACAAGCGCATGAAAAGCATCGAGTAGAATGGGTAGACCTTTAACGGGAACAAAGCGAGCTGCTGTCCCGAACAAAAAGGCGTCCTCTGGTATATTCCATTCCGCACGCAGTCGATTGCGGTCATTCTCCCGTAAATGGTTTTGCCGATAAGGCTTCATGTCCATTCCGTTATAAATCACGCTAATGTCGGACGAGCGAACACCCTGCCCCCGCAAAATATCGGCAATGGCACCACTGATCGCGATATAATGACGGTTCCAATGTCTCGTGCTCATTTCCATTATGCTGACGATGGCATAGGCCAAGGAGCTTGTATAATCATAACGGAGTGAGCTGTGAACGGTGGTCAGCAAAGGCAACTTCATACCGCGAGCTGCCAGTCGGGAAAAGAAATTGGCTTTAATCCCATGCGTATGAATGATCGCTGGCTGGAATCTGGAAAAGGCATTCCGCAGAGCCTGTAGCAATCGTAAGTCAAAACGTCCGAACTGATTCAGTGTAATGACTTGGATGCCTGATTCCCGCAATTTACGCGCGAAGAGAGAATCATAGAAGCATACGACTGCGATTTCTACTTCGTCGACTGGAAAAGTAGTGACCAAATTGAGAATATGTTGTTCAGCACCGCCAAATTCCCCCCCGCCAATCACGTGGAGGACTCGTAATTTGCTCATCTGAATTCACCCGAATCGTAATTAAAAAACAACCTCTACCGAGGTATGTACATGGAGGCACGACCGAATAGGGGTTGTGCCGAAAAATGAACGATCACTTATAAACAAAGCCATTTTCACTATAGCAGATGCCTGCTAGATTCGCAATAAGACAGCACTTATGGTATCGTTGATGATGGAAAATTGAAATGGAGAAGGACGGTTACGTAAATGAATACGCACAACGTGTTGATCATATGCTACATATTTCCTCCTATTGGGGGAGGCGGCGTGCCAAGACCGTTGAAAATGGCCAAATATTTGGGGGAGTTTGGCTGGAATGTCCATGTGCTGACGGTAGATCCTGCCTATCACGCGACGCTCGATCCATCCCTTTTGGCACAGCTTCCGAGTGATGTCACTATTCACCGTGCGAAGGAGTGGCAGCTGCTGCCGAATCGAGGGGGACAAGCCGCTTCAGCAAGTACCAATACGACGTCCGCACCATCACAGCCTTCGATCAAGGCGAAGGTAAAAAAACAAGTCGTCAATGTGCTGAAAAAAGTTAAGCCATACTTGTTGATTCCAGACGACCAAATCCTGTGGATGCCAAATGCGCTCAAGCTGGGGCGAGAAATAATGCGCCGTGAAAAGATCGACGTGATTTTTTCCACATCGGGACCAGTAACGAATCATTTAATTGCGAAAAAGCTTTCCCGTGAGTTTGGCTGCAAATGGGTAGCGGATTTCCGTGACCCGTGGACGCAAAATATGCATACCTCTGGCATCGAATGGCGAGAGCGCATGGAAGAGCGAATGGAGGAGGCGGTGATGTCCCAAGCGGATGCGATCACGACCGTTACTGCGACCTTCGCCTATAATTTTCGCGAGAAGCACCAGGACCGCATCAAGCGGATGGAGCTAATCTACAATGGGTTTGATCAGGCTGATTTTCAAGGATTGGCGCCCAGCCATGCTGTTCCGGACAAGTTTCATGCGGTGTACGCAGGTATTTTGTATCAAAAGCGCAACCCACGACTACTCCTGCAAGCCATCCGGGAACTCATCGATGAAAAAGCCGTAGACCGAAATGATCTTTTGCTCAGCTTTGCCGGGGTGTTCGATTATCCGGGTTATTCCGAAAATCGCGACTGTGTGGAAGCATTGGGGCTGGGTGACATCGTTAGAGTATTGGGGAACCTGCCGCATAAAGAAGCGCTCGGACTGATGAAAGGCGCGAATGCCCTCTTGCTGATCGGGGATGTGTCCGCTGACGCCGGAGCATATATTCCGGGCAAGCTCTACGAATACATGGGAATTGGCAACCCGATTCTTGCTCTGAACAAAAGAGGCGAAGCGACAGAGATCATTGAAGATTTCCGTCTCGGACAAGTTGCCGATCCAGAGAAAAAAGACGAAATCAAGCAAGCATACCTGAGGCTGTATCAGGAGTGGAAAGCGCAAGGACAAACGGGTAGCGAGGAACGCGGAGCGGATTTTGCAGAGCGTGTGAAACCGTACGAACGCCGTGAACAGGCGAAGCAACTGGCGCAATTGATGGATGAACTGGTAAAGAATAAGACAGCAAAACCCCGGAGCCAATATGGTCAAGGCCCCGTTTAGT
>NZ_PXZL01000039.1 GCF_003013405.1 Brevibacillus formosus
ACAAAATGGGGTCTTGACCAATTTGACCCAAGGGTCTCTTCTTCGCTCTTGTGGTTCGTAACGGTAAGAGGGAGCAGCATTCCCTCGGATGGATCATATTGACAGAAAAATCTAAGACTGTTATAAAAATAGTGAATAGCACTCACGAGGTGAGAGTGCTAACATCGAAAAAGGAAACATAAGAAGTCCGGAAAGGTGGGTATTTCATGGAAAAGAAGCAGTTTCAAGCAGAATCTACACGTCTGTTGGAAATGATGATCCATTCTATTTACACACAAAAGGAAATCTTTTTGCGAGAGTTGATCTCCAATTCGAGTGACGCGATTGACAAAATTTACTACAAGTCGCTCGTCGATGATCAATTGGTGTTCGATAAAGAGAACTATTACATCAAAGTAGCGGTTAACAAAGACACAAGAACTCTGACGCTGACAGATACCGGGATCGGCATGACGCAGGAGGAGCTGGAAAATAATCTGGGTGTCATTGCGAAGAGCGGCTCTTTGGCGTTCAAAAAAGAAAACGACGCGAAGGATGGCTATAATATCATCGGTCAATTCGGCGTAGGTTTCTACTCGGCTTTTATGGTTGCCGACAAGGTTACGGTCATCAGTAAAGCACTGGGCAGCGAGACTGGATACAAATGGGAGTCCAGTGGTGCAGATGGCTACACGATCGAGCCTTATCACAAAGATTCCGTCGGGACCGAAATCATTCTCGAAATCAAGGAGAATACAGAAGAAGAGAATTACGACGAGTTTTTGGAAGAGTACCGTTTAAAAGCGATTATCAAAAAGTACTCGGACTTCATTCGTTACCCGATCAAAATGGACGTTACGCAGCATAAGCCAAAAGAGGGCAGCGAAAACGAGTACGAACAAGTGACAGAAGAACAAATCGTGAACAGCATGGTTCCGATTTGGCGTAAAAATAAAAGCGAGCTGACAACTGAGGATTACGAGCAGTTTTATGCGAGCAAGCATTACGGCTTCGACAAGCCGCTGGCGCACATCCATATCAATGCTGATGGAGCCGTTGTTTATCAGGCGATTTTGTATATCCCGGAGAGCATTCCGTTTGATTACTACTCGAAGGAATACGAAAAAGGTCTGGAGCTGTATGCGAACGGTGTTCTAATCATGAACAAATGCGCGGACCTGCTTCCAGACTACTTCAGCTTTGTCAAAGGGATGGTTGACTCCGAGAGCCTGTCTCTCAACATTTCCCGTGAGATGCTCCAGCATGACCGTCAATTGAAGCTGATTGCGAAAAACATCACGAGCAAAATCAAAAGCCAGCTGCAAAGCATGCTGAAAACAGAGCGGGAGAAATACGAGCTGTTCTACAAGTCATTTGGCAGACAGCTGAAATACGGCATGTACAGCGACTACGGAAGGCATAAAGAAACCCTGCAAGACCTGTTGATGTTCTACTCTTCCAAAGAGAAAAAGCTGGTGACGCTAGAAGAGTACGTAGAGAGAATGCCAGAAGATCAAAAGTACATCTACTACGCATCTGGCGAGTCGATCGAGCGAATCGAGAAGCTGCCGCAAACAGAGCTCGTATCCGAGAAAGGCTACGAAATCCTCTACTTCACAGATGACGTCGATGAGTTCGCGATCAAAATGATGATGAACTACAAGGAAAAGGAATTCAAATCCGTATCGAGCGGGGATTTGGGAATCGAACCGGGCGAAGAAGAAAAAGCTGCCGAAGCCGAAAATGAGAACAATAAAGAGCTGTTCGACTATATGGCATCGCTGCTCGAAGGAAAAGTCAAAGCTGTCAAAGCCTCCAAGCGCTTGAAGTCACACCCTGTCTGCTTGTCGACAGAGGGTGAAGTTACGATTGAAATGGAAAAAATCCTGAATGCGATGCCGAACAATCCGAATGTGAAGGCAGACAAGGTGCTGGAGATCAATGTGAACCATGCGGTGTTCCAGTCGTTGAAGGGTGCATTTGACACAGACAAGGAAAAGGTCAATTTGTATACGGCCCTCCTGTACAATCAGGCTCTCTTGATCGAAGGCTTGCCGATTCAAGACCCGGTAGAGTTTACGAACGACATTTGCAAAGTGATGGTGTAAGGCAAAACAAGGGGATGCGATTCCAGCATCCTCTTTTTCTCGTATTGATTTTCCCGTTACAAGGGACTTATGATGTAAGGCAAGGATATACATAGAGAGAGGAGAGTAGAACCTATGTGGAATCCGTTGGAAGTAAAAAATCTCATCACCAGTGCAGAAGAACTAAAAAGCCTGGTAGGAGAACCGCATGAGGCGGTTGTGAAAAAAAGCATCGCGCAGGTTGAGTCACATGTGATTCATTACGTATCCTTGTCGCCGTTGTTTTTCTTGTCTACAGCAGATGCTTCAGGCAGATGTGACGTTTCCCCGCGGGGCGACGAGCCAGGCTTCGTCAAAGTGCTGGATGATCACCATATTATTTTTCCGGAGCGAATGGGGAACAGACGGGTCGACTCTTTGCTGAATATCATCGCCAATCCGCAGGTGGGTATGATTTTCCTGATTCCTGGTCTGGAAGAAGTGTTGCGAATTAACGGATCAGCCCGCATTACGAAAGATGCAGAGCTGCTCGCCGCGCAAGAATGGAAGGGCAAAACAAGCGGCATGGGCGTGATCGTAAAAGTAGAGGAGTGCTTCCTCCATTGCCCGCGCGCATTTAAACAGGCAGGCTTGTGGAAGACGGATTCATGGCCGGAAAAAGAGGCAATGCCTTCAATGCTGGAAATGTTTCGCGCCCATTTGAAAATAAATGGCGTTACGTGGAATGAAAAAGAATAAGAAAGAAAAAACCTTGAATGAGCTTTACAACTCATAAAAAAGATAGTAAGGATTGAATATCCCTACTATCTTTTTTTATCTAGGGAATCGAACATTGGACAAAATCAAAAAGCTCGCTGGTAATGCGGACTTTTATGCTTACATCTATCTATTAATCAAATTTAATTTTAAATATATCACCCGCATTCCCACCAAAAACGATCATCCCACTTTCAGGCAGTACTACCGAATGATTGTTACTTGCCTTTGAAAAGTTCACAGTCATTCCATTCTTGTCATAAACGGCGAACCCGCCTCTTACCGGAGTCTCAACATTCATAACTCGGTTGGCTGATTTTGCATCGATTTTATACCATCTAGCCTTACCATCCGATGGTATGACGCATAAAGAATCTTTCCCGTCATTAAAGGTTGGAATAGCATCTTCACTAATATAGGATAATCCATTGATCTTTACATACTCTTTTTGGTTCTCGTGATAGAAATTCAAATCAAAAGCGTCTCTTCCGTTTGCAACAGGGATTTGAATTACATTTACTGCTTTATTCTTGTCAACAATTTTAGTGCCTGAGGCGTATCCATGGCTGATATCAACTGATATATCTTTGGTCACAAGCGCATTGTTTAGATACAACACTGAAGTGATCTTTTCATCTAAAGCGTAGTATTTTTTTCCATTTCTATGTTCCCATACCGTTTTCATTGACTTTTTTAGTGGATTGGAAGCTAACTTTTGAAATTCATAGGTTACCGAAAACGATTGACCTAATCCTGGAGTATTTATATATGCGTTAAGTTTTAAATAGGTTTTTCCATTCTTCGCTCGGTCAAAGCTTATCGTTGCATTCCCATCGTTGTTTTTGAACTGTCCATTGCCGGTATATACATATTTTTGCGGCGGGACCCCTCCAAATGCTAGATCAGGTAAATGAATCTCTCCGTTCTTTATCTCCAGTTTTACCGTTTTACCTACACTACCGTATAACCCAGAGTATGCAAGCATATCGGATGGCATGTCCACTTTCACTGGAGGTTCAAATGTTTTTTCAGGTAGAATTTCTTTAATGATGCCTTTGGCTCTTAGATATTCCAATAAAATATTCGATGCAAATGAACTATTATAGGTACCACTGCCTCCCGATGAAAGCACAGCAATCGTAATATCATGTTCGGGTAAGGTAACCAAAGCAGCGTGATACATAATCGTATCTCCACCTTTAAATAATGCTGTTATTCCGTAATCACTAAACGGTGCTAAACGGACAGCATCCCAGCCAAGACCATAGTTAATCGAGTTCGTCTCTTCAGGAACCCACACACCTTTTCTATACTCATGACTTTGCATAGCCTTTGCAGACTTCTCAGATAAAATATCCGTTCGATTCCCGATTAATACTTCACCGAATTCAGTTACTTCTTCAGCCGTGGAGTAAAGACCACCTGTCCCTATGATATTGATATTCTCAACGGGTAAAGCTTGATCCAACCCAGGAAAATAAGTTTTTATGAGCCTGTCTCTATCAAAAGAATCAAGTGGTGTTTTGGTAGAGGTCAATTGAAGAGGATCAGAAATATAGGTTTCAAGAAATTCGCTATAACTTAAACCGCTCACTCGTTCAACCAATATTTCAAGCAGCTGAAAACCATCGTTGCAATATACCGAAAACTCGCCGGGGGTTGACTTTAAGCTTTCGGATTGTAATCTTACCAATAATTCATCATGATTTTTCGTATCATTATCATCAAATAAAAAACTATTCCCATATTGACTACCGTAAATTCCTGAAGAATGATTCATCAACATACGTGGCGTAATCTGTTTATATCGTTTATCTGCCATTTTAAAGTCCTTGATATACGTGGTTAGCGGCTTATCAATATCAATTTTTTTAGAATCAGCCAGCACCATCGTTGCAGCAGTCACGTACATTTTACTTACCGAGCCGATTCCAAACATCGTGTCTTCGGTGATCGGACTTTTGGTCGCTTTATCGTATACACCAGCACTGCCTGATAAGACAATGGATCCATGATCCCTAATTGCATATTGCAATCCACTTGCACCATATTCGGATACGATCTTTGAAGCCTGCTCCTGTGCCTTTTCTTCTACAGTATCAGGATTCGTTAGAGCAAAAGCAGGGGTGACCGGTATTGCCATAAGAATAGCGCTCATGAATACAGAAACCACCTTCTTCATTATTCATTCCTCCTCGTAATTCTTGCTGTATTGTACTTGCTGAAATGATCATACGAGGAAAAGGTCTGCTAGAATAAAAATGACCCTGAAACGAAAAAAACAATCCCTAAACAACATGTTGTCTAAGGATTGTTGCTTTAATATGGAAGCAGGACCATATTGTTAAATTCTTTATGTTTCGTTTCTATGGTCATATGACCACCATACTTGTCACAGATTCTAGCTATGTTTGTTAATCCAATACCATGAAATTCCGCGTTTGATTTTTGGCTGTGCAAATAGGCAACTTCATTCTCCATATGATTCAAGATGTGAATGAGAAGGGTAGACTCGGTAGAATATATTTTGATTAGAATGTACCTATCTTCTGCAATTTTTACTCGTTTAGATGCTTCAATTGCGTTATCTAGCATATTTCCTAGGGCTACACATAAGTCATAACGGTCAATATTTACTTCCTGTGAATATAGGTTAATCTTCGTATCTATTCTTATACCATTGGCTTGTCCGATATTAAGTGTATTTGTGACAAGGGCATCTATAGCCAGATTCCCCGTATTAACACGATGATAGGCTCCTTCGACTTTATTTAAAGTAGTCTTGATATGTTCCATTGCCGCTTCTAACTCATTTCGCTTAATACATTCTTCGATATACAAAAGCTGTTGGTTCGTATCATGAATGATTCGTTTAATCGATTTGAAGCTGTGAACTGTTTTTTCGTAATTCGCATCTTGATAGTCCATTTGATGTTGCAATTGCGAATTCTCATGCATAAATTGAAATTTATCAACGATATTATCAAAAATATAGAAAATGATAATATTTAAGAGAAGAAATCCAATGACGGAAATGAAAGAATAAACGTCCTTATAAGTTAGAATACTCAGCTGGTATATACTTACGACAGGAATAACCAAGAATAATACGTAGTAACGATTATCCAAAGAGAAGCTTCTACGTTTTGCAAGTAGTCGTATGATCTGAATGATCGCAAACATGATCATGGAACCGAGTAAAATAGCTTTCGTATTAGCTATTTGATCTTGTTCATTTATAGGGTTAAAGCTAAAGTCAACTGAATCTAGGGAATAAAATAAATAGAGCGATATAAAATAAGAGAGAGATACTAAAACACAGTAAAGCATAGAAAAAGTAAACTTCGTTTTAAATTCTACTGTATAAGATTGCGCAAAACTAAATATCACAAGAAAAGAAAGAATCGAAGATAAAATAAGAGAGGCTGGTATAACCAAATATAGGTAATCGAGCAACCCAAAGATAATGAAGTAAATGAATCGGTTTTGTTTTTTAGCTGATTTGTCAAAAACCGAATTGAAGAAAAAATTAACTTGCAAACCCATCAGAAGTATAATGCAAAAGACAATCGGAAAATTATTTTGAATCATATCAATCGACCTTCATAATCATAAATTTGGTGTAAGTATCTTTTACCTCTTTCATTTTAGAACGGCCTATAGGCAATTCCTTCCCATTGGACATGAGAACCACTCCGCTAGCAAATTTCTTCACATGTAGCAGATTAATAATAATAGAACGATGGATTTGTATGAAGTTACAATCCTTTAAGGCCAGAGCATAATCAGAAATGATGCCTTTGCTTTCATAGGTTTGATTCGTGGTCGTAAAATGAAGCTTGCTTTTTATGGTTAAGCTTTTGGCAGCTTCAATACTAATAAGTTCATCATATTTTAATACGACTTCTTCATAGCCTGACTTGATGACCATATACTTTTTATCAAGTGCTTGAAAGTATTGGTGTAGCTTGATGATTTTCTCCTCCAAGATCGAAGGTGCAATAGGTTTTATCAAGTACTGGAATGTCATGACGTCAAAGCTTTCCACCATATATTGGGGGTAACTTGTCAGAAAAATAATTTGTTCATCCAGGTTATTTAACCCTCTTATTGTTCGGGCTGTTTGAATTCCGTTCATTCCACCCATTTCAATGTCCAAAATTAAAATATGAAATGGAATTTCATGGCGCTCATAATAGGATACCAACTGCTCTCCCGAGTCGAATGATTCAATTACAAATTCAATATTTGTCTTTATCGACAATGTAATTAGAATGCTTTTAACAAACTCTCTATGTTTCTCCTCATCATCGCAAATAGCCACTCTGTACATAAATGATGTACCCTCGTTCCATTACCTTTATTTTAAAGTTCTATCATAAACATGATACAACCTATAGACTTTATATAGATAGCTTTTGGATGAAATGCAAATTTGAATCCCTTAAATCACTTCTCACGTGATAAATGCCTAGAAAAGAGCCTGTATCTACAATTAATTGGTAAACGTAGATACAGGCTTTTAATTTTATTGTCTAATCCTGCTTATGTATATTGAATGTGAAATCAAGGTTTTTTTTCGTCCAAACGAGCTTGGCAGGAAGCCGACCCGAGCCACGTATGTGGATTGCCAGCCCAGCACCAGCCTAGCTTCGGTTTATTTTCGCTGATCCACATGGCCGTTACACGTCGGTCGCCACAACGAGAGCCGAGCAGAGAAAAGCCATTGTTTTTCTTTACCCGATCCGGGAAGTGAGTGATGAGGGCAATTCCTTCCTCCAGCGTGAGTGGAGAACGCTGTTGCTCCATGAGGATAGGCATCGCGTCATTCGGAGTGACGTTCAGCGTCTCTTTTCCCGTATCAATTCCGGTCATCAGGTAAGCCATTCCTGTAGGAATCTCAATGCCCTCGATAGGTGTAAACCGCCGGATTTCTTCTGCATCCATGACACTGAAGCCAGCTTTCTTTTGCCGCTCGATGGCTTGCATCGCTTTTTCTCCGTCGAACCAATCACCTTTCACCACGAGAACAAAGGGGACGAGGCCCTCTTGCTGGTCGTCTTCTTGAATGGGTAGAGCTTCTGCCAGTGGTTGCAGCGGGGCCAGATTTTCCCTAAACTCATCTGCTGTCATGCCCGCCATTTCAGGATAGCCCTTTTGAATGAGTGTTGTCAGTTGCCTTTCGAATTCAGCTTTGTGCATGGGTTCATGCGCCTCCTTCCACTTGTCACATTCATCTTACAACATTGGTGCGAATTCTAAGGTTTCTCCAAAATAAAAGGAATAAAGTACATTGAAATTGAAATAACCTTACAACTGAACTTTAATCTTTGTGGAAGAAAATCGGTTAGGAGGCTGTCTGCCATACGCCCTATTGATATTGCACGCAAGCTGAAGCTGAGCACGAGCGCATTGCGCAATTATGAAGCGCATGGGTTGGTTCCGCCTGTAGAGCGGTCAGCGAGCGGCTACCGGAAGTATACGGAGGAACACGTCGCTTATTTTACCTGTATTCAAGCCATGTCTCCTGGTTTTGGGATGGATGTGACCGCGCAGGTGATGCGGCTGATCCAGGATAGACAGTTGCAGGCTGCTCTGTGGCTTGTGAATGAGGTACAGGCTAATTTGCAGCGGGACAAGCAGTTAGCCGAGCGAAACGTGGCGATGCTTGAAGACGGCCCTGCAGGAAAGGGTGAGGAAGCAGAAAACAACGAATGGATGACGATTGGGGAGGTAGCAGCCATGACTTCACTGCCCAGCTCAACCATCCGTCACTGGGAAAAGGTTGGACTCATTACGACTTCCCGCGATGAGAAAAATGGCTACCGTCTCTTCAATCGCTCGCAAATCCGCAAAATCATGCTGCTTCGTACGCTGCGACCTGCTGTCTATTCTTTATCGGTTGTGGAGCTAAAGGAAGCCATCGCGAACATGAATGAAGAGGATGTAAAAGAGGCGCGAAATATTGCTTTGGAAACGCTGCGCTATCTGGATCAGATGAATCTCGTACAAATGCGTGGGGTTTTCTATTTCTATCAATTATGCAAAGTGGTTCAGTTAGTTGAAGAATAGGGTAGCGAAAAGAGAAAACCCTCTTCTGCTCATTCGCAAAAGAGGGGATGTCATCGTTATTCAACAAAGAGTGATACTCGCTCAAATCCTGCATCTGAAATGCGAATCAAGCCCGTATCCGATATATGCAATGTCGGTATGACGACCAGAGCAAGCAAAGACAATGTCATAAAGGCGTAGTTCATCGTGCAGCCAGCCTTCACCAATGCTTGGCTAATCTCCATGGATTGCTGCACAACTGTTTCATAAGGCTCGGTCGACATCAGTCCAGCTAAACGCAACGGAAGCTCCACAATTTCGCCGTCTCCTGTCACGACAGCGATACCGCCTTGCATGCGGATCACAGCATTGGCTGCTTGTGCCATCCGCTCATCATCGTTTCCAATGACAAGCACGTTATGGCAGTCGTGGGCGACAGTCATGGCAATTGCTGCTGGCTGGTTAAATCCGACATTGCCGACAATCCCGATGCCAGAGCCGCCTGTTTTCCCATGGCGTTCGAAAACAGCCATTTTGCACAACGAGCTCTCGGGCGTAATCTGTAGCTCACCATTTGCGACAGCTACATCGACAAACACTTCGTCCGTCTCTACGTGATTTTCGCGGACAACTGCCACGCGCGTCTGGATCGTCCCGGACGGAACAGGGGTCTTGATGATGAAGTCAGATGGTGTGAGCTCAGCCTTGATTTTCACCGAGTTGACGGCAAACTCAGGGTAAGGGAACGGAGGGAGTTCGAGCGTCATTTCACCGTTTTCCGCCACTACTTCACCGCGTGCGATCGTCATCACGACATTTACATCAGCCAGATTTCCGTCGAGCAAAATGATATCGGCGATGATACCCGGTGCGATCGAGCCTACATCCCTTGCGACACCGAATCGCTCTGCTGTATTGATGGTCGCCATTTGGAAGGCAGTAACGGGCCTCACCCCTTGCGAGATCGCATGTCTGACGATGAAGTTCATATGACCTTCTTCTTTCAACGAGTCACAGATGCGGTCATCGGACACGAGCATCATCCGGCGGGAGTCAATGCCCTGTTCGGTGTGTGCTTTGATCGTTGCTGCAACATCGTGCCAGGCTGAGCCGCGGCGCATTTTGGCATACATGCCGAGGCGTACGCGCTGTGCGACATCTTCGCTGGTCACACACTCATGGTCGCCGGTTACACCCGCAGCTGCATAAGCAGCCAGACGCGGATCACTTGACGGCCATGTATAGTGACCGTCCACTACTTTTCCTGCCCGCAGCGTCGCTTGAATCTCTCCAATCATTTTCGGGTCTCCGTACACGACACCAGGGAAATTCATGACTTCTCCGAGCGCGATCATATCTGGTCCCCAGCTCAATGCTTCCGCGACCTCCGCTGGTCCGAATTCTGCCCCGGCCGTTTCAAAAGAAGCATCCGTTGAAGGGACGCAGGAAGCGACCTGCATGTAAGCAGCCATTGGTGTTTGTCTCGCCTCATCCAGCATGATCCGCAAACCAGGAAGACCAAGAACATTCGAGATCTCATGCGCATCGAAAAAACCGCCTGTCGTTCCGAGCGGCAGCACCGCATTGGCGAACTGCGTCACGGACAGCATGCTGCTTTCGATATGACAGTGCCCGTCCAACAGTCCCGGTGCCATATACTTTCCTTTTGCATCTATGATCTTGGTGGATTCACCCGTCATCCCTTCTACAAAAGGACCGACATAGGCAATACGGGTGCCAACGACAGCGATAGACATATTCGGCAAGATTTCACCGGAGAGAACATTGACGAGAGTGCCGTTATGGATGAAGAGGGTCGCTTTTTTCTCCCCTCTGGAAAAGGCAACGAGATCAGGAATGCAATCTGCGAGTGGAGGTCTTGCAAAGGACGAATGCTGCTGTGTCATGTTTACTATCACCTCATGCTGGATTTGGTTTTTTACATATCGTACACATCGAAGGAGAAGGAAGCTAGTTTTCTTTTAGAAAAAATTTTGATGGAGAGGGTGCAGTGTATGACGAGAGTAAAAGTCAAATACATAAAAATATCGTCCTATCTGAAGCTTTGCGTGGGAGCTGGGGTTTCGATCGGGGGTTTGGATGGGGTCATCCGTTTTCTATTATTGCTCGTAATGGGACAGTTTAGTGCTTCGGAAGCTTTGATTTTCAGTTTGCAGGTGAAGGGATGGACAGCGGGAATATTGCACGTGCTTTCCGTACCGCTGCTGTATGGCTTGGGTGCATTACTGTTTGGTTTTGTCTCCTATTTTCCGTTTATGTACTATCTCAAGTACAAGAAGGGTCTTGTGATCGAAGGGGTATTTGAAGGGGAGCATCGCGAGGACATTCCAAAATAAAGCACCTCCCATTTTCACCGTTGTTGAAAGTGAAAACAGGAGGCGCTGCCTAGTGTTCTGCTACCTCTATTTCATTTGTCTTGGTTTTCCGCAGTTTGTAAATCGCAACGAGTAAAATAAACCACACAGGTGTGATGAACAAGGCGACGCGTGTATCATCCGCAAGTGCCAGCACGACCAGGATGAAGGCAAGGAATGCCAGGATCAGATAATTGGCAAAAGGATAGAGCGGCATTTTAAATGAATTCGCTTTTGCTAAATCTGGTCTCGTTTTGCGATATTTCAAATGACAGATGACGGTGATTCCCCAAATAAAGATAAAACAGACGGTCGAAACACTTGTGATCAGTGTAAACACGCCCTCTGGCATGACGTAATTCAATACAACGGCGATAAGGATAACAACTGTCGAAAAGAATAGTGCATTTGCCGGGACCTTGTTGGCAGTCAGTTTGGTAAGGGGCACAGGTGCATTCTTTTCTTTGGCAAGGGAGTAAACCATCCGGCTTGTACTAAAAATGGCGCTGTTACATGCGGAAGCGGCGGATGTCAGTACGACGAAGTTGACGATTCCGGCAGCGGCTGCAATGCCAATCGCTGCGAAGACCTGCACGAATGGACTCTCCAACGGGTTGATCGCGTTCCAAGGATAAATGCTCATGATGACGATGAGTGCGCCAACGTAGAAAATCAAAATCCGAATCGGGATTTGGTTAATCGCTTTTGGAATGACTCTTTTTGGGTCTTCTGTCTCACCGGCTGTCAGACCGACGAGCTCGATCCCAACAAATGCGAACACGACCATCTGGAAGGAGAGAAGGAACCCATTGAAGCCGTTCGGGAACATGCCGCCATGACTCCAGAGATTCGTGAAGCTGGACGCACCTGCATTCGTAGAAAAGCCCTTGATGATCATGAAAATGCCGACAAAAATCAGGGCGAGAATCGCGATGACCTTAACGAGCGCGAACCAAAATTCCATTTCTCCAAAAAGCTTCACTGTCGCCAGGTTCATGATTAACAAAATCACGAGGGCGATTAATCCTGGCATCCACTGCGGTATTTCCGGAAACCAGTATTGCGTATACAGACCAACAGCTGTCAGGTCGGCCATGGCGATGGAAATCCAGCAAAACCAGTAAGTCCAGCCCGTGACAAATGCGGCCATATTCCCCAAATAGTCTTTGACGAAGTCCACGAAAGAATGGTAGTTCAAATTGCTCAAGAGGAGCTCTCCGAGTGAGCGCATGATTAAAAAGCAGATAATGCCCGTAATCAAGTAAGCAAATAGGATGGATGGGCCGGCCAAATGAATCGATTTTCCTGCGCCCAAAAATAATCCTGTTCCGATTGCTCCGCCGATTGCGATGAGCTGTACGTGTCTGTTTTTTAGACCTCTCTCCAATTTTTGATCCTGCATACGATCCACCTCTCTATATTTTTAGTTAGTTTTCAATTTTTAGATTTTTAATAAGCAGATAATGTTCATATTAACATAACTATTGTTGTTTCACATATGTTTATTTATTTTTATAGAAAAAAAGCATTTACATATGAACGGAATAGGAACATCTTGGAAGTGCTGGCTCTTTTAAACAAAAGGCTGCACTTTTTTTGTATTTCAGAAAAAAGAAGATATTGACATGAGAATGGAAATCATTTAATTTTGCATTAGGGCAACTTTTTTATACACGAGCATATTAGTTTGATTCGGTGAATATTATTGGTACAAGACTACATTGTTGTGTGCAGGCATAAGTGCGTGTAGGAATTACCCGTTTCACCATTGGTTTTTGGGCGGGATTATATAACGGGCTATTATTTGGAGGGAAAAATCATGGATTCTGCTATTGCAGTAAGGGACCTGCATGTCTCTTATTTTGGGAACGAAGTTGTTCGGGATGTCTCGTTTGATGTTGAGTTAGGGAGCATGGTTGGAATCATCGGTCCTAACGGGGCAGGGAAGTCAACCCTGATCAAAGCGCTCTTGGATCTCATTCCGAGAGATAAGGGGAATGTGCGGATTTTTGGCAAAGAGACAAATGAATTCCGGAAAAAAATCGCCTATGTACCACAGCGGAGCATGATTGATTGGACGTTTCCGATCACCGTTATGGACACCGTACTGATCGGGACATATCCAAGTGTTGGGCTGTTTAAATTTCCGAAGAAAAAGGAAAAAGCATGGGCGTTAGAATGCCTGAGAAAGGTAGGGCTGGAGGATTTCCGCGACAGGCAGATTGGGGAGCTCTCCGGCGGGCAGCAACAGCGTGTCTTCCTGGCAAGGGCACTTGCGCAAAAACCGGAGCTGCTGCTTCTGGACGAGCCGTTTGTAGGGATTGATGTGGCGAGCGAGGACACCATCATTCGTATTTTGAAAGAGCTGCAATTTCAGGATAAAACCATTGTGGTCGTCCATCATGACTTGTCCAAAGCATATGCGTATTTTGATCAGCTCCTTTTAATGAACAAAGAATTGATCAAGTTCGGTACGGTCGATGAAGTGCTGAATCGAGAAGTCATGTCGAGAGCATATTCCTATCAACTACCATTTCTCGAAAAGACCGAGGTGCTTGCATAATGGATTTCTTGATGGCAATTGGACAGTATGAGTTTTTGCAAAAAGCATTGTTTACATCTGTAGTGGTTGGGTTAATTTGCGGAGTCATCGGTAGCTTTATCATCTTGCGTGGAATGTCCTTGATGGGGGATGCCATCTCACACGCTGTTTTACCCGGGGTGGCCCTCTCCTATGCTTTTGGAATCAATTTCTTCGTGGGTGCTGTTTTAACAGGCGTGCTCACCGCTGTTGGAATTGGCTTCGTGAGCCAAAATAGCCGCATCAAGAACGACACGGCGATTGGAATTTTGTTCACGTCCGCCTTTGCAATCGGAATCATCATGGTTACGATGCTGAAAAGCAGTACGGATCTTTATCACATTTTGTTCGGGAATGTATTGGCTGTGCGTTCGTCAGACATGTGGGTGACAGTTGGCATCGGGGTCATCGTCATCGTGACAGTCTACGCTTTCTTCAAAGAACTGTTACTGACTTCGTTCGATCCGACCATTGCGGCTGCCTACGGCTTGCGTAACAACCTCATTCATTACTTGCTGATGACCTTGTTGACGATGGTAACTGTCGCTTCCTTGCAAACCGTAGGAATCGTGCTCGTCGTCGCCATGCTGATTACACCGGCTGCTACTGCCTATCTTTTGACAGACCGTTTGTCGATCATGATCTTCTTGGCTGGCGGTTTTGGGATGCTGTCTTCGGTTATCGGCCTTTATTTTAGCTTTACTTATAATTTGGCCTCTGGTGCCACGATTGTCGTCGTTGCAACTGTGTTATTCTTCTTGGCCTTTCTCTTCTCCCGAAAACACGGGGTAGTATGGAAATCAATCCGAGCCCGGCAAAAACGAGTCGAGCTCTTAAAGTAAAGGAGAATTATCGTCATGAAAAAGTGGAATCTGTTTTTCGTTTTTCTTATATCAACTGTGTTGATGGCAGCGTGTGGTGCTCCGCAAGTTGCGAACGAGCCCACGAAGTCAGATAGTGACAAGCTCCAGGTAGTAACTACGTATTCCATCCTGTATGACATCGTGAAAAACGTTGGGGGAGATCGGGTAGAGATCCATAGTCTCGCTCCAATTGGCTCCAATCCGCATGAATATGATCCATTGCCTGCTGATGTGCAAAAAACGACGGATGCAGACGCGGTTTTCTACAACGGACTGAATTTGGAAGCAGGTAACTCCTGGTTCGATAAACTGATGACCACAGCAGGCAAAACAGGTCCAGACGCACCTGTTTTCCGACTCAGTGAGGGCGTAGCAGCCAAGCACTTGACGACCAAAGGCAAAGAGAGCGAAGAAGACCCCCACGCTTGGCTGGATGTACGCAATGGCATCAAGTATGCGGAGAATGCAAAAAATGCCTTGATCAAGGTGGACCCAGCGCACAAGGAAACGTATGAGCAAAACGCCAAGAAGTACATCGAACAGCTGACTGCTCTGCACGAGGAAGCGGTGAAGCAATACAACCAGATTCCGAAAGAACAGCGTTTGCTTGTGACGAGCGAGGGCGCGTTCAAATATTTCAGCGAAGCGTACGATTTTGAAGCGGCATACATTTGGGAAATCAACTCGGAGAACCAAGGAACACCAGAGCAGGTCACGCAGGTAGTGGATACGATCCGCGCGAAAAAAATCCCGGCTCTGTTTGTAGAAACGAGCATCGATCCACGCAGCATGGAGATGGTATCGAATGAAACGGGTGTACCGATTGTCGGTAAAGTATTTACGGACTCTCTCGGAAAGCCGGGGGAAGATGGTGATACGTACATCAAAATGATGGAGTGGAATATCAAGACGATTTACGAAGGATTGACCAAGAAATAAGCTTCGTAAAAGCAAAGCACAGCTCTCCTAATCAGGGGCTGTGCTTTTAAATTCTTCCACTGCTTAACATATTTCATATGATTGAGGTATAATAGGCTAGTGTGTAAAAGGAATCCGGAGTATTCATATTTAATCTGTCATATTGAAAGAGAGTGGGATTATGGGTCGTAAGTGGAACAATATTAAAGAGAAGAAAGCTTCTAAAGACGCGAGCACCAGTCGTATTTACGCGAAGTTCGGGAAGGAAATTTACGTAGCGGCAAAGCAAGGCGAGCCGGACCCAGAGTCCAACCGTGCTCTGAAGGTCGTCCTGGAGCGTGCCAAAACGTACAGCGTACCGAAAGCGATTATCGACCGCGCGATTGATAAAGCAAAAGGCGGCTCTGATGAAACCTTTAGCGAGCTGCGCTATGAAGGCTTTGGGCCAAACGGTTCCATGATCATCGTGGATGCACTGACCAACAACGTAAACCGCACAGCTCCTGAGGTTCGTGCCGCTTTCAACAAAAACGGCGGTAACATGGGCGTATCCGGTTCTGTTGCTTATATGTTTGACCCAACAGCGGTATTTGGCTTGGAAGGCAAATCCTCTGATGAAGTGCTGGAAATCTTGATGGAAGCGGACGTAGACGTGCGTGACATTTTGGAAGAAGACGGTGCTGTCATTGTTTACGCAGATGCCGAACAATTCCACGCTGTACAAGAAGCACTCAAAAACGGCGGCGTCACAGAGTTTACCGTAGCTGAACTGACCATGCTGCCGCAAAACGAAGTAACGCTGACAGAAGATGTACAAGCTCAATTCGAAAAGCTGATCGATGCTTTGGAAGACTTGGACGATGTGCAGCAGGTGTACCATAACGTTGATTTAGGTGAATAATGTTTTCGATGGGGAAGACCTTTGTTTTAGGACAGAGGTCTTTTTTTATGTGGCTACGGTGGAGAGAAGAATATTTCCAGTCTAGGCTCCAGGCTCCGTCCTGCTGAGGGTTGAGACTGTCCGCTCC
>NZ_PXZL01000004.1 GCF_003013405.1 Brevibacillus formosus
AGAGAAGAATATTTCCAGTCCTAGCGACTTTCGAAGTCCAGCCTAGCTTCGCAGTGATTTGCGGGCAAAAGAAATGCAACGTGCCCACGCTACGAAGCGGCCACCACTTTTGCGTTTCCCCGCAAATCGCTGCGAAGCGGACAGTCCCCACTTCCTAGCAGGACGTAGCCCGGAGCGTAGACTGGAAATATTCTTCTCTCCACTGCGGCCCCGTTGATAAGAAGAATAACCACCTGCATAACTCTCACAGGTGGCATCTTTGGCGCTAGAAGTAAACTCTATGCGTTTCTCTCTTCATCCTCAGCAGAAGGCCAGCCACCCCATAGGTGGTTCAAATGCCCATCCGGATCACGAAAACTAAAGCTGTAGCCTCCGCCCCGCTTATACGTCATTTCACTAACTTCGATTCCTTTGCTTTTCAACTCCTCATAAACCTCATGAATTTGGTCTACCTGCAAGGAGATGATCGGCTGGGCTTGTCCGGCCATATCGGTAAAGTCCAAACGCGGAACTTCTGGGCAACGAATCAGTCCGAGACCTACTCCGCCTACGTTCAACCACGCCTCATTGTCTCCAGGTGTATATTCAAACGTGAATGGAATGCCGAGGACATCGCGGTACCATTTTATGGATACCTCCAAGTTTTTGACTGGCAGCTGTACAACCGCAAAATTACGCACATGAATGCTCAATTGTGTTCGCTCCTTTTTTTAAATATGTACTTTCATCCTCATAAACGAAAGAACAGAAGAAAAAGAAACGGGCACTTCTACCATTTCTGAAAAAAATGCAGCAAATGTCCATCCGGGTCACGAACAGCAAAGAAAAGGCGATCACCTGCTACTGAAACCTTTTCCACGCTCACGCCCTGTTCAGCGAGGCACAGGTACGTTTGACAAATCGCATAGGCATCCCCCGCACGAAAGGCAGCCAAAAATTGCTCGAATCCTTCTTTTGATACAAAACCGGACGAATCACGACGTCCAGCTTTGTCGATATTCTTTTTGGTGGGCGAACTTTCATCCTGTCGGGATTGCTCAGCCAACACGAACAAGCGCTGGCGTGCCCTCTTCACCCCTTCCTTCACTGCCCCTACGGTCGTATGCAGCAATGCGGCTGTTTCCTGTGCCGTAAACGAAAAAATGTCCATCATGAGAATCAGCACCATCTGTCTGGCATTTAGACGATCCGCCAGTTGCTCGAACACCTCTCTCTGCACAAACGCATCGGATACACTCGACTGGTGCAGATAGATCGCTTCATCAAACAGGGCGGGATGCTCATTCGCCTTTTCTTTCCGGCAAAGATCGATCCAAGCATTCGTGGCAATTTGCCTCAAAAATGCCTTGGTTAGTTCTCTCTCTGGAGCCTTCTGCAAGGAACGATACACCTTCGTCAATGTTTCTTGCAGGAGATCCTGCGCATCCCACTCGTTTTTCGTGAGGGACAAGCAATGCTTTTGAATATCTGCAAGAAAAGGTTTTACGCGCAAAAAGGAAGCCTTATCCTGATCAGCCTCCATACGATCCCTCCGAAACTTTCCGACTATTCATACTCATTTTCAGAAAAATAAAGAACGCTGTCAACAAAGACCCATGTAAAAATAGGAAAGCGACCGTCCGGAACGGATTTTCCCGCTCCAGACAGTCGCTGCTTTATTTCCTGCCAATCAGCACAACCAAGTCTATCGTCATGTCCACTCCTGCCAAGTCAGACACCCGGTCCAACTGCTCAGGTGTCGTCCCCCATGCCAACGGAGTCATTTGGAGCAGAGAAGAAAGACTCCCTTCATCCAATCGGAACTGATACTGAACCCGTTCCTTGCCGATTAGCTGGAAGCTGGCTTTGAAGTGCTCGATCGTACGATGATTCGCATATTTTGTTTTGGGTGTGTCTTGATACAAGACTTCTCGTAGCTCTCGCAAATAGTTGGCCTCTGGAATGACTTTGATTATCCTTCCTTCATCAGCCAGGAGTCTATGAAACTCATCCGTATTGGATGGAGATAACAGATTGAAAATGTACGGAAACTGTTTGTCCGCAAACGGCGCCTTCGTCAAATCGCCGACGCACCAAACTACTTCTGGATCGCTCTTCGCAGCGAGCATAACTCCCTCTTTGGCGAGATCGACACCCACTCCGATAAAGGGGACTTCGCTTGTTTGCATTACTCTCTGCCGAACCTGCGTCAGATGATAGCCTTCGCCGCATCCTGCATCGAGCACGTACATCTGGCTTTCCTCAGGTTCTTTCGTTTGCAGGATGACTTCACTCAAGACGTCATACAATGGATGAAAAAAGCCCTGTTCCATTATCGCCCTTCTCGCTGCAAACATTTGCTTGTCATACTTTGTTTTGTAGGTTCGCGAAGCCAAGTGAACATAGCCGTGCTTGGATAAATCAAAGCAATGATGATTGCTGCATATCAAGCTGGTTGCAGGTACGTTGCGCATAGCCGCCATGCAAATTGGACAACGAAAAATCTCCACATGTTGGGAGATAGCTGTAGAAATCAAAAAAAGCACCCCATTCATTCGTATTTCGGTGAATGAAAAAAGGCACAGTCAAATAAACCCCAAGCATTTTCAAAAAAATGCGGGATTACGTTGATCTGTACCTCACATTACCGATAACGAACGAACTGGATCATAACCAAGACGAGTAACACTCCTAACCTTCAATCAAGCGAGCGATTATAATGGACGCCCAACTATGATTATAGCACAGTACAGAGATATACCAGTACGATGAAAATTGGGGTACCGGAATGCTGAGAGGGCAGGAGCTCCGTTTTGCTTCCTGCCCATGCCGGCTCATGAAAGATGGTGGTTGCCTTCACTCCAGAAGCATGACCTCATCATATTTGATCATGATGCTTCCTTCCTTGTACTCCCCCACTTTTGACACATTCACCAGCCCCTTTATGTTTTGGAGAAGCGCACGGACGCTGTTCACTCCGCTTTCGTGAGCATGCGGATACCCCCCGCCAAAACGGGGATTGATCTCCGACACAACGTACTGATCTCCCACCAAGAAACAATCGATGTCAATGGGCCCACGCAACTCTAGGACACGAATGAGTTCCTTCGCTAGTGAAAGCAGCCGCGGATCTTTTACCGCCAGGGAGCGATCCGTCTCCCCTGCTCGCATCCGCAGCTTTTTGCGGGCGAAAAGTGTCACCAGCTCCCCCGAGATCAGATCCACATAGCCATCCATTCCATACTCCTCCGCCTGCAAGAACGGTTGAATGACGACATCCTCCGTTTTTTCCATGAGCACGGACCATTCTTGATCATTCTCTACACGTGTGATGCCCAAACTGGCACTCCCATACCGCGGCTTAACGATCAATGGATACGTAATCTGCCCTGAAAAAAGCGCTGCTTGTACCTCGTCCATTTTTGTAAAGGTGGGAATGACAGGAATCTCGTGTGCGGACAAAAAGTCATACGTTGCCATCTTATCCAAGCACATCTGGATGACATCCCGATTGGACACGATCACCTCGATGCCCTGCATGTAGAAATGATCTGCATGCGCAGCCAACAGTGTCAGCTCAGGGTCTATTAAAGAGAGGATTGCCTTGATCTCGTACCGTTGGCAAATTTGCAGCAGGGCATCTAGATAACCAGGATCGTCGATGCGCGGCACCTGCTCGTGATGATGGGCAGCGTACAGGGCCGGGGCCGTCGGATCGCAGTCGACTGCTATGATTTTGCCAGTGTCACCCCATTCCCGTACAAAATAGTGGAGCAGCTTGACTCGTCTGCCTACACTGGTCACAAGTACGTTCATTCAGTTCACGACCTCCTGCTTGTCAACGTGAAAACGATAAACCGATTCGGGAATGAATTGTTGGAGAGTCTCTTTTCCCCTGACAATGATCGCTTCATTTCCGTCGATGGCGAGAACCGGCGGCCTCTCCCGAATAAATGGCGGATTAAAGACGAGCGTATAAGCTCCCACGTGACCGAAGACAAAATAATCCCCGCTATCAGGCAAAGGCCCCGTGTAATCTTGAAGCAAATAATCTTTTTCCATACACGTATACCCGACAACATGATAGCTCGCTTCGGGAACTGACTTACGGTTGCATACATGTCGGGCAGGCAAGAGGTGCGCGTGCATCGTCGGCTTGACATTGTGAATGCTGCCATCCACGAGAACAAACCGCTCTCCTCTGTTTTCCTTTACATCGATGACTTGGCAAACGAAATCAACGGTATCTGCCACAAGTGAAATACCCGGCTCCAGAATCAGCAACGGCGCATGATCCAGCTCCGCCAGCTCCTCCCTCACGACAGATGTAATCGCTTCGGCGTACTCCTCAAAGGTTGGTGCAGCTGTCATCCCGAACGAGGCCGGGAGCTCGCCATAGAATCCGCCTCCAATATCGATAAAAGCAAGCCGCTCTCCCAAATGCTGTTTCCCCAAACGGCATAGATGACGCGTTATTTGACGATATACACCCACACTGCGATTCGTGGAAAAGTGTCCATGCAACCCGACTACATGCACATTCGGGGCGACAGTCAATTGGCTCAGGGCTTTTTCCAAATTACCGTTTTCGACGCAAAAACCAAATCGGCTGACCTCGTACCCATTTTGCAGAGGGCTCACTCCACCCCTGGCCAAATCCACATTAATCCGCAGCCCGATCCGAATCGTCTGCTCGGGGTACTGCTTGGCATAGGCCACCACCCACGGTATTTCCGAAAAGGAATCCAGATTGATCAGGCTCCCCTGCTCTAAGGCAAGGTGAATGTCCTCTTCCGTTTTGAGCGGGCCGTTAAAAATAATGGAGGCAGGATCGACGCCGAGTTTTAGTGCCAATTCGTATTCCAGTCGAGAGACAACTTCTGCATGCGCCCCTAACTGATGCAGCTTTTGGCATAAAAACGGCAAATAATTGGTCTTATAGGAATACGCGACGACTACATGCTCATAGCGTCGAGTAAAAGCCCGTTGGAAACGGCGATAGTTCTCGGAAAGCTTCACTGTATCCAGCACGTAAAAAGAAGACGAGCAGAGACTGCGCCATTTTTCTACCTGCTCATAACTATACATGGCGCACCCCCTGTTCCTGGTTCAGGAGGCAGTTCGTGATCACATCGACGACTCGCTCTTGCTGTTCAGCGGTCAAACTGGAACCGGACGGCAGGCAAACCCCTTGGGCAAATAAGCGATCTGATACACTCTCATCAGGTTGGTGTGGATAGTATTGGCACTGTTCGAACAACGGTTGAAGATGCATTGGCTTCCACACGGGACGCGCTTCGATATTTTCTTTGCCCAGTGCATCGATCAGTTGTGCAGCAGAGAGGGTTGTGTCCGCTGGATTCAGTGTCATCACGGTCAGCCATCGTGTGGATCGCCCTGTCGCCGGCTCGGGCATGAACGAAATACCAGGCAATTGTCCGAGGGCTTGTTCATAACGCTTGTAAATCCCTCGCCTTGCCTCGATGCGCTCCTCCAATACGCGCAGCTGCCCCCGGCCAATCGCCGCCAGTACGTTGCTCAACCGATAGTTGTAGCCCATCTCTTCATGCTGGTAATGCCTGGCTGGCTCCTTCGCCTGCGTCGACCAGAAGCGCGCCTTTTCGATCGCCTCAACGTCATCGGAGACGAGCATTCCACCCCCTGAAGTCGTCATGATTTTATTGCCATTAAATGAAAAGGTCCCAACATGACCAAAGGCACCGCTCATTCTCCCTTTGTATACAGCCCCTAACGATTCTGCTGCATCCTCCACCACGCACACCCCATACTGCTCACAAAGCCCAATCAACGGCCCCATATCTGCGCTCTGCCCATATAAATTGACGATGACGACCGCCTTGGGCAACCTGTCCGCTGCTGCCGCTTCCCTCAAGGCTCGCTCTAATGCCTGCGGAGACATATTCCAAGACCCTTCCTCGGAATCAATGAATACAGGAGTCGCTCCCTGGTACAGAATCGGATTGGCACTGGCGACGAAGGTGAGACTGGAGCAAAACACCGTATCACCCGGAGCGACGCCCGCTAGCCTTAGCCCGAGATGGATAGCAGCCGTACCAGAGGACACAGCCAGTGCAGCTTTTACGCCCACATACTGGGCAATCTCTCGTTCAAAAGCATCCACGTGTTCCCCCAACGGTGCGATCCAATTGGAGGCAAAGGCGTCTGCCACCAAGTCCCGCTCATCCGCCCCCATATGTGGCGGTGATAAAAAGATCCGCTGCTGCGCACTCATTTTGACGTCCCCCCATTGCGATAGGCAGGAAAAAAATCTTGCTCGCCAGCCTGATCGACCTGTAGTTTTTGACACAAAGCCAGATACACTTCCTCATCGTGAACTTTCTTGCCCATCCAGTAAGGAAAATGATTGCCGTTTGCAAACGAGGACTTGAAACGGAACAAGCCATCTCCATCCAGATTTCCGCCTCCAAGGAGAAGGAGCTGTGCTCCATCCTGCTTTGCCTGCTGGATCATGGCGTCGAAGAGGAGGTGGTTGACGCCAAGTGCCATGTCCTCCGTATGGGATGCCCCTAGCTGATAGTGGGCGAATTGATTTCCACTGAGCAAAAGCACTCCCGCCACCGGCCGATCCTCATGTATAGCAAGCAGAAGGCGGGGCTTGCACAATGCTGTTTTTTTCATGAGCCCCGCAAAAAATTCCGGAGCATAGTAGTAGTGCGCCGCGGCTCGATTGCGGTCCATCGTCTCCCGATGCATCTGGATAAAAGAATGCAGCCGATCGGTCCCACCCAATGTAACCCGGACGTCGTTTGCCGTAGCCTTCCTCATATTTCGTCCGACGTTTTGCGTATAGTGGGCACGAATGTAGGCAAGTGTGGGGCGCAAATCGACCGCTGTTACCATCCTCACCAGATCCAGCCGCATTTGACCCGCGAACAGCTCCGCATTCCCCAGCAACGGATGAAAGCGAACCGTTTCTGTCAGATAGTTTTTGTACCGACAGTAGACGTGGAATTGCTCCTGGAACAATCGGGCAGCCGTCTGCCCTCCCACGACAAATGGCCCTCCGTATCCAATCGAAACCAAATCGGCATAGCCGGAAATCCACCCATCCAGACGTCTGACCAAATACGGATAGAAAACCTCGTTCTCCCCACTCTTGAAAAAAACAGCTTCTGGCGTACCCTGCTCCATTTTGGCGTATAGCTGCACAAATTCTTTCGTGTAGGACACGTCCAAATGTAAAAAACGTCGCAAATATTCGGTCCAATCATCCTGCTCCGACAGTACGATCAGGCTCACATGCTTCCCTCCCAGCGTGCTCTGTGTTATCACTCCCTCTGAAGTCTTCTACCGTGACGCTGCCCTGCTGATTTATGCCTGTCGATTGAAAAACACGCTTGATCGTCAGACCGATAATCCGCATATCCAGAAAAAAGCTGCCATTTTCTACATACCAGACGTCCAGCTCGAACTTTTGCTCCCAGTTAATCGCATTTCTCCCATTGACCTGCGCCCAGCCTGTAATCCCTGGCTTTACATCGTGTCGCTTTAATTGCCGCGGCGTGTACAGAGGCAGGTACTCCATCAGCAGCGGTCTCGGCCCTACGATGCTCATTTCACCACGAAGCACATTCCATAATTGCGGCAGTTCATCCAAGCTATACTTGCGCAAAAGCGCTCCGAATGATCCCAGTCGCTGCTCATCAGAAAGAAGCACTCCACTCTCATCGCACTCATTGGTCATTGTGCGAAATTTGTAGATGAAAAAAGGTTTTCCATGCAAACCTGGTCGCTCCTGTACAAACAAAACCGGAGACCCCAGCTTCCAGCGGATGAGCAGACTCACTAGCAAAATCAATGGGGACAGCATGACGAGCATCAGGAAGGATACGCAACGATCAAACAAAGACTTCATGCCGCACCTCCTGTTGATTCCACTTCGCTGCCGCTTCCTCCATACTGAGGCTCTGCATGCCGTACTTCTCGCGTAACATGGAGTAATGCTGGAGTATTTCCTCTAAAAAGGACAGATTCTCTTTGATGTGGTTCCCAAAGTTTTCCGGATGCCACCATAGATGGTACAAACGCTTGTGCTCTGCCGTATGAGTCAGGTCGCATTTGATTCTTTTCATGCGCCATTTCTCCAACCTCTGCAGTCGTGGAGAATAAGGACGCAAAAAACGGCTGGATGGTACATCGACCATTCCCTCTGGACTCCGCTGTAATGAAACATAGTTGTTATGACCGGAGAGATTCACATACGCATCCATCAGTCGCATCGCTCGTTTGAACAATGTCTCCTCGGCAGCCCCTCTTGTGTGGTACATCCATGACTTCTCGTTGCCGCGATAGGAACGAAACCCCTTTTTCTTGCACAAAGATAAATAAGCAGGCTGCACCTGATTTCGCGGAAAAACGATGCTGGAAGGGGAATATCCTTTTTTGCGAGTTAATCTATGAAAAGAAGCAAGGTCAGCAGCAAAAGCTTCGGGAGTCTGTCCCGGCTCTTGACAATAATAGTGGGAAAGGGTGTGGCTTCCGATGAATTGATGCGGGTAAGAGGATATCAGCTTGATTAAGGAAGGAGCAAAATGGTACGGATCGACCTGCTCATGCTCTCCAATCGCATCTGTGTCCATATAGGGATAAGGTGACAGCTTTTCATCGGAATACGCCGGGAGATGCCGTGGGACGACACTTGCCAGCTCCTTGCGAGACTCGCAAAACAAAAAACCGACAGTAGCCCAGGTGACGTGCATTTCATATTTGGCAAACAGCTCCAAAATCGCGGGGATCACTTGACGAACGCCTAACAAATTTTGCTCATAGGACTGAATGGTTCTCTTGTCTCGGACGCCCCAGTAAAGTTCAAAGTCTAGGGAAATGACGAATGCTCCCGTCTTGTCCAATCTTCTCCGCTGCCTCCTTTCTCCTGCTCTCTTTCTTCTCGCAGCTGACCAGTCAGCCGGGCAAATAACGCCGCCTGCTTCGCAAGGACCGTACGCTCATCGAAGTGCTCAAGCGCGATGCTGCGGCTGTTCTGCCCAAATGCTTCTCTGAGTCTTGAATCCACTACGAGCTTTTTTAAGGCTGCATACAAGGGACATACTTGTTTTGGTTCTACTAAAAATCCGTTGACCCCGTCCCTGACTTCTTCCCGACATCCACGGATATTCGTGGCGACGATCGGTTTTGCCATCGCCATCGCCTCAATGATGGATCGAGGCAGTCCTTCGCGATGAGAGGGAAGAACAAAAATATCGCTTGTGGCCATCAACTCCGGGATGTCTGTGCGGAATCCAGCTAAAATGATTTGCGGATGCTGTCGGCAAAGCTCCACGAAGTTTTGACCCCGCTGATCGCGTTCACTGGAAGACACGTCCCCCACCAATAAGAGGCGCAGACGCGGAAATTCGCCCGCCAGCTTGCGAAAGGCCTCCAACAGCTCAAAAATCCCTTTCTCCGACACCATGCGTCCTACATAGGTGATCACCAAATGATCATCCCGCAGCCCCAGTGAGGACTTGATAGACTGGACCTTTTCTCTCGTAACGTGTCGGGGGTGAAAGCGTTCTGTGAGATCAACGCCGTTGCCAATATGCAGAATTCGCTCCGCCAGAGAGGAGAAGCCATCCTGCACGCTCAATTCGTAATCCTCTCGACTTTGAAGCAAAAGATAGTCAGTCATATGCCGGGCAAACCACTTTTCCAGTGTGTAGTACATCTGATACGTGCTTTTGCTCATGCCCTCATGAAAAAAGTAGCCATGCGCTGTGTAAATGACATGTGGCACTCCTGCCAGCCTTGCTGCCACGCGTCCGAGAACAGCCGCAATCGGCGTATGAACATGCACGACATCATACTTCTCCCTTTTCATCAGCCGATACAAGGCCCCAATGGTCACCAAATTGGAAATCGGGTCGATCTTTCGCTTAATGGGGATACTTCTGAGCGTCAATCCCTTCGCTGTTAGCACATCAAATCGCCCTGTATCCGAACACGCAGTATGCACCTCGTAGCCTTCATCCATCAGCTTTTCAATCAAGGGAAACAGCAAGCTTTCTACAGAGCGGTCAATTGCGCATATTTGTAAGATTTTTTTCAAGCAGATCACCGCCATTTTTGATCTGACGCGTATTGATTTCGGCTGTCACGAAATACAGCGCGAGCATGATCCAGAAAAACGTTTCGCGAATTCCATTATGTGTAAGTCCATACAAAATTTGGAATGCGAGCGGATACCACGCAACCAATCGATGCCCACGGACCGCTCCATACATCACAAGAATGAACAACACCGTGCCCATTACGCCGTAGGAGAAGAACAGATTGGCTAAGGTAGAATGGAGCTCCAATGAAATGCTGCTGTTAAATCGCTCGTACATCCCTTCCCCTGCTCCGAACAAAATGTACTCCGGATGGTTGGCAATCCGGTCATAGCCCCGCGCTGCCAAATTGTCATCCGAATCTTCCCCGAGCGATACCATCCGTTCTTCAATTTGTGTGTAAATAGATGCGTCGCTCAGCACGTTTTCGTTGGTGTACAAATAGATGAAGAAAACAGTGAAGGACGAGACGAGCACGCAAAGCAGATTCATCCAAAACAGGCCCGTTCTCTCTTTGATGGAGAGGAGCAAAAAAACGAGGTACATCCCTACGGCACTAATGATCGCTGCTTTCGACAGGGACGCTGCAATGATGCTAAACGCCGTACCGATCGCAATAAAGAGAGGAATGGTCTTCACGGATACGAAGCGAGCACACAGCAGGCATATCCCCATGCACAAAAGCCCAAAATAGCCGAGCTGGTTCGGATTGTTAAAGAACAAGGATTGCCTGAACTCGTCACTATCCGGTGACAGTCCTGACACGAGAATGAATGCCTGAACGAGCAAGGAAGTGGCCGTAGCCAGGAAGACCCATTTGACGTACTCTTGAGGGTTGCGCCTGAACAAAATAACCAGGGCAAGCATCACGGCTCCGTTGTACAAATACCACTTGGTCGAGCTGAATACATCCATTTCCCCGCCGAGTGCAATCGCCCATATACCATTCACCATCATAATGTCGTACAAAAATAGAAGGGTAAGGAAGAGAAAAAATCCGAGTCTGCGGTTGATCCGCCCCAGGCGAAACAAGAAGCTGTAGGTGATCAAGACCAGCATAATAAAATCGGCGATTTGCGGATTGCCACTGGGGAAGAAGTAGAAGGGCTTTAGCACCACGTATAGCAAAAGAAGAACCTTATCCGCTGAGAGCTTTTCCTTGATCATCATTTACCTGTGCGCCAGATGGTTGGTGAATTGCAGGATTCGCCGATAATCCTCCCACGTATCAACCTCTGCCCAAAACAATCCCGGTGGTATTTGTGTGACATACACATTCCTTTCGCCCAAAAAAGAATACAGGACATTTTCCCACCACAAATCATACTGCTTCTCCTGAATCAACCTTTGTAATCGCCGCAAAAATATTGGCAGAAAGCTCTCTTGAACCTTGGCAATTCCAACGTATTCGCCAGTTGTCTCTTCCAGCGAGAGCTCCTTTCCATGGCGGAGCAACAGTCCGTTTTCATAGCCAAATTTATAATCTCCCTCATAGCGACGGACTGGATCAGCATACATGACAGGACATGCGGTCTCTTGCAGCACGACTTCCAGCACCCTTGATTCAAAGTAAACGTCGGCGTTCAGCAGCAAGCAGTCATCCCCTTGCAAAAACTCGCGGGCGAACCAGAGAGACACCATACTATTCGTCCGATCATAAAAAGGATTGTGATAGAAACGAATCGATTCATCTCTGAGCAGCTTGGTAATCACGTTGGCTTGATAGCCCACCACCATTGCGATCTCTTCAATTCTGTGGCGCCTTAGCTCCGCTATCGTATTTTCAATGAGCGCTTGGTTCCCGATATCCACTGTACACTTGGGAATACCGTCAATTTGCTCGTTGATTCGTGACCCGAGACCTGCTGCCATGAGCAGTGCCTTCATCCGACTCCCCTCCTTCTTTCAGAGATGGCATGACGTATTTGATGTTCAGCTTCAGCTTGTACACCGATCTGGCCAGTCCGACGAACAGGTGGTAGAAGGTCCATAGGAGCAAAAATAGCTTCTGACCGCTGATTGCCCACAGAAACGCGGTAACGAGCACGCCCAACTGATAGCCCGTTTGGGTAAGAAAAAGGAAGACAAAAGCATCGAGCCATTTGCTGCGCTTTCTCATGGAGACCGTTTCGTGAGAGATCTTCCCTTGACTAAAGACGAGATCAGAGCCATTGGTCGCCAAGATCTCTGCAAAAATCGTGAGCAGAATCAAATAGAGCAGCCACGGCCCCAACAACGCGTGATGATTGATAATCCCGTATATCACACCGAATGACACCAGGTAGAGTGCATAGTTGAGCCCGATGTCCAGCCATTCTCCGCCCTTGCTCTTCTGGTTGCGCATGCGGGCCACTTCCCCGTCGACGCAATCCGCCAAGTAGCACACCTGACAGAAGAAGCAGCCGAGCAGAAAGGATGCCGCCGTTCCGTACATAAATGCTGCAGCGCTAACAAGTCCGGCGACAATTCCCCCCATTGTAATTGCGTTGGGGGATATTTGTGTTTTTCGGGCCAGCAATAAGCTCACGTAGATAGAGATACGACGGGTGAAGTAATACGACCAAAATTCCTCCCTGCTCCACGGCTTCTGCACCTGCACACGGCAATGGCGCGTCTCTTCACTATCCCAAAACATAGACGGATACAGCTCATCCTTCACGGTAAGCCACCTTCTTCATGACCTCGTCTCCGATAGTGAGACGGAATATTTTTCGGACAAAAACGGGATGTACCACGTACGAAAGCCAAAATATTTAGATGCCCAATACGAAGCACAAAGATCTCGGCAGATCAGGCTGATTGAAGTAGCAATGGCTGCCCCGATAATTCCATACAGCGGAATGAGACAAGCGTTTCCGATTATGTTTAGTGCAGCTGAACAGACAAGAATATTGCGGGCCGTGTTTTGATGCCCGGTCATCGTCAATAAGGGGATGACACTGCCTGTGCAAAAATTGACAAACTGCCCCATGCACAAAATCACAAGGACGAGGCTCTCCTTCGCAAACTCTTCGCCAAAAAAAGTGAGCAACGGAACAGCGAATATCGCCACCAGCAGATTGAGAGGAGCAGAGGTGAAGAAAATGAGCCGATTGGCAAACGCAATCATCTTTTTCAAGCCGTCCATATCATTACGTGCGTACAGCTCAGAGAACTTGGGAGAGAGGATCGTATTGATGGAAATCAGCGCAAAGCCCGTCACCATTGCCAGACGAATGACCACACTGTATACTCCGACAGTTTTTGCATCCGTAAAAATGCCCAGCATAATCATATCTGTCCACGTCATAATCAATTCCATTGACGCACTGAGATACATCGGGAGTGCGACTGCCATAATTTCCCTCAACCCAACACCAGGCTCTCCCGCAGTCGGCTGTGCACCGTTACAGAAACCTCGGCTCGTCGCATACCACTGCCCCATCCCATAGACAGCATTCAAGATAACAGCAGCTGCGAGCAGTTGAATCAAGAGCATCGTACTGGGTTCGAAAATAGGTATGGCGATGAAGAGAAACGCCAAGTGCAGAAAACGCATACCGACGATATCGACAGTGATCGAGATGACAACCCGATGCAGTGCCCGAAACGCAGATGCATACAGCCTTGCGAGCGACACAAATGGAAGCATCCACGCGACGACTCGCAGTGCCTCTGCTGGCAGCTCCCCTGCAAATACGCAGTCGGACACCTGCTCTGAGAACACATGCAAAAGTGCCCCAAGCACAATCGAAATCAGCGTCGCCCACAGTACTACCTTGTTGAATACTTCGGAAATCTGATAAAGTGAGCCTTTCGCACGAAATTCCGAGAGAAAGCGGATTATGGCTGTATCCGTCCCCAAAACGGCCAGCACCATTCCGATGTTCATCAGGGTGATCGTCAGCGAATAGATGCCCAGACTCTCGGCTCCATACTCTCTGGCAATGTAGAACTGCAAGAGATAGAGCAGTACGAAGCCGAGGAGCCGAAACAAAAACGTAAAGGCCGAGCCGCGAATCACTTCGTGAACATCGCGATCTTTATTGAGACGGCTCCATTGTCGTTGCCAAGCTAATTTGAGGGCATGCATGCCTACAAACGCCCCACTTTCTGCTATGCGTTGTACCCATATCCGTAGTAGCCTTCTCTCTTCCCTACCTTTTTGTTGTTGAGGACAACACCGAGCAGATTGGCTCCTGCCGCTTTTAACTGCTCTACCGCCTTGACAGCAGAATCCCGCTTCGTCTTGCTTGCATCCACCACCATGACACAGCCGTCCATTTCTCTCGCCAGCACCATTGCGTCACTTACGATCAAAGGCGGACTGTCGACAATCACAAAATCAAAGTTGTGACGCAGATATGCCATCAATTCCAGGAGCCGTGGCGTCCCGAGCATTTCCGCCGGATTATGCGGGATCGGCCCTGCCGTAATGATTGACAGCTCTGACACACCAGATGGTTGAATAATATCGGCTATCTCGCACATATCCGAAAAATAAGAGCTGATCCCGTACAGATTGGGCATGTCAAAGGTGAAATGTACGCGCGGATTGCGCAAGTCAAAATCAAGCAGCACCGTTTTCTTGTGATCCTTTGCCATCATCAAGGACAGGTTGGCAGCGGTGATCGTTTTCCCCTCAGAAGCCCCTGGACTGGTGACTAAAATCGTTTGCATCAGCTTGTCGCCCATGGAAAACTGAATGTTTAAGCGAAGAGTACGGTAGCCCTCTACCAGCGGTGACAGCGGCTCCCAATGGGCGATCAGCTTTTGGTAACGATCATCAGGCTTCTGCCTTCTCATACTCATTCCTCACTTCCTCCACCTTGGGCTGGCGAAATGCCTTCCGTGTTTTTTTGTCGATCACCGCAATGGTTGCCAGTACAGGTAAGCCTAAATACTCCTCCACTTCTTTTTCCGATTGAAGGCGGGTGTCCATCTGCACAAGCAAGAAGACGACGACGATAGATGTTGCCAACCCGAGGACAAAGGCGATCACTGAATTGAGGATCGGTTTTGGGCTCACGGGAATGGCCGCCGGATTGTTTCGGGCTTCCGCCAAAATATGCACGTTATTCATGCTGAGCATTTTGACGACTTCTTCCTGAAAGGTCTTTGCGATTGTATTGGCGATGAGCACAGCTCTGCCCTGATCCGGGTCCTCTACCGTAATGGAAATGACCTGCGAGTCCTTGACTGGCTCTACCTTCGTATGCAGCAGCAGATCCTCCATCGTAGCGCCTGCCCCGATCACTTCGAGCACGCGTTCCATTACACGCGGACTTTCAATAATCACGCGATAGGTCTCAATCAATTTCAGATTGGAATCAATTTCCGCGACGGATAGCACGCTCTCTACGGTTGAATCCAGCGAGCGATTCACTAATATTTCCGTCTTAGCCTGATAAATCGGTGTCAGTAAATAGAAGCTCACGAGCGCTGTTCCGATAGTACATAAAGAGGTAATCAAAAGGATCAGCTTCCAGCGCTTCAACAGCATCAGGAGTATTTCACGAAGATTAAGCTCCTCATTCATCCTGCTTCCCCCTTTGCCCCGCCATGCTGTCATTTCCTTCTTTCGGCAGTTGTACGGGAGGTTCGATTTGTTTTTGAAAAGTTGAAAGACTCTCAGTCAACCTCTTGCGCTCTTGCGGGCTGACGATATAGTAGTAGATTCCATTGATCACTTGACCCTTTCCTTCCAAACGAATCGTCTCGACGGAGGTAACTGCCGTGCTGTAGCTTAAGGCAAGCTGTTTCATCACATCAAAAGTCATGTTCGTTTTCACGTATTTCTCCATCGTCGCAAGGACATCATTCAATCGGGTAGGCGCTGCAAGAGTTACCCCTTTGTCCAGCAATGCCTTGATGATTTCCTGCTGTCTTTCGTTGCGCCCGAGGTCGCCTCTCGGATCCTCGTAGCGCATGCGAGCGTAGACCAAGGCTTGCTTCCCGTCTAACTGGATGGGACCGACCGGAAAGGTGTAATCGGCATAAGTAAAGGCAAGCTTGTTGTTGACCTCCACTCCACCCAGCGCATCGATCACACCTGCGAATCCTTCCATATTCGCGGTCACCACGTAATCAATGGGAAATTGGAGAAACTGCTCGACGGTGTCTACTGCCTGCTGCACTCCGCCGAATGCATAGGCGTGATTGATCTTATCCTGGGTACGTTTGTGAGCGATAACGGTTCGCGTATCACGCGGTATGCTGATGAGCAACGCAGATTTCGTTTTCGGGTTGACGGATAGCACGAGGATGACATCAGAGCGCCCCTTGTCATTCTCTCGTTCATCAACGCCAAGAAGCAGTAGGGTGATCGGTTCTTTGGGCAAGATAGCGGGGTTCTCCACTTCAACCGCAGGCGGTGTCGTTGCTTCTTGGGAATTCATGATCGGTGTTTGTCTCACAGATGCTGGTTCAGTCGCTACAGGCATCTCGACAGATTTCTGCGTGCGGATAGGGAGGTACATTTTGCTGGCCGTTTCTTTTAACGACAGATAGACGTACACACTATAACCACTCAAGCTGATGAGACAAAGCAATCCTCCCCACACGAGCAGCCGCTTCCACTTGATCGTGGCGATCTTTTCCTTCCATTTGCTGACGCTCATCCGATCGCCACTGGATAAGGGACTGGCGTAGACTCTTCCTTCACGTAAGAAGCGGATTGATAGCCTGGAACGATCCCTTGCAAAATCTCGATAATGGATTGTTTGTCCTCCATCGTCGATCCCTTGTCTGCAATTTGCTCCAACCGGGCGATCCCTGCCAAGAGCTCATTCCATGAAAAATCGAGCGGCTTCCCAATGAAGATGCGATTATGGCAAGTAGATGACAGGCCTTCTTCCGCCGTCAAAATTTCTTCGTACAGCTTCTCACCCGAACGAATTCCCGTGAATACGATCGGAATATCCTTCCCGGGCTCCAAGCCTGCCAAGCGAATCAGATCGAGAGCCATATCGACAATTTTGACCGGTTTTCCCATATCGAGAATGAATATTTCCCCTCCCTGAGCGAGTGCTCCCGCCTGGATGACGAGCTGGGCAGCCTCAGGAATGGTCATGAAAAATCTCTCCATATCGGGATGTGTAATAGTAATCGGTCCACCTGCCCGGATTTGATTGAGAAAAACAGGAACGACACTCCCCCTGCTCCCCAGGACATTTCCAAAACGAACAGCCGCAAACCGGGTAAGTCCGAAATGGTTATAACCCTGGATCAGAAGCTCAGCGATCCTTTTCGTGGCACCCATCACACTGGTTGGATTCACTGCCTTGTCCGTCGAGATCAGGATGAAATGAGAAACACTGGTTTCCAGCGCGCATTCCGCCACGTTTTTCGTACCCAGAATGTTATTTTTTAATGCCTCGCACGGGTTGTTCTCCATTAATGGCACATGCTTGTGGGCTGCCGCATGAAAAACAACGGCGGGACGATATTCATGCATAATCGAAGCAATTCTTTGTCTGTCACGAATATCCGCAATCAAGCTGACGGTCTCCTGCTCAGGAAACAAACGCGAGAGCTCCAGGCTCATTTCAAAAATCCCGTTCTCTTCATTCCCCAAGAGAAGAAGTTTCCTTGGGCCAAATCTAGCTATTTGTCTGCAAAGCTCGGACCCAATCGAGCCGCCCGCTCCTGTCACGAGTACGACTTGCTGTCGCAAGTACCCCGTAATCTCTTCCAGATTGACTTGAACAGGCTCTCTTCCCAATAAATCCTCCAACGCTACATCCCGAATCATGTTCATCGTTATTTTTCCACTGATGATGTCTGCTACGTGCGGCAAAATTTTGACACTCGCTCTCGTCGTTTTGCAAATGTCGAAAATCTCCTTAATCGTCTGCCGGGAAGCGGATGGCATCGCAATCACAATGTCTGATATGGAAAGTCGTTGCACGACACGGGCGATATCAGCCCGATTCCCTACGACCGGCAAGCCGTACACGCGCAGATTTTGTTTGCTGGGCTCATCATCGATAAAGGCCACTGGACGAAGCTCCGACAAAGGCGAGGTTTTCATCTCTCTGGCTACGAGCACACCTGCGTTGCCTGCCCCGATAATTAATGTGCGCCTGCGCTCCTGCGTTCTTTTCTCCCTCTCTTCATTCCACCACTTCCATACGAACCGGGAGCCTGTGATGCCGAGCAACACAAAGGCTAACGTCATCAGAAAAAGTGAGGTGGGAAATCGGATGGACCAACCAAGCAGATACGTTATTTTTAGTACCAGATAGAGCGCGAAAACGGAAAAGCTCGTGGCAAAAATGATCGAGACCAGTTCGCGAACACTGACATAGCGAAAAACAGGTCGATAGAGTTGAGCAAAGTGCATGCCTGTCACGACGAACAGTACGTGGCCCATCATCAAATACATAGGTTGATATTCGCTTATTTCTGTGAAAGAAAAATCAAATCGAACCAGGCAGGCCAACCAGACAGCCAAGCTGATAATTCCTGCGTCCGATAAGCTTAACCAGAACCTTCTCTTCCGGTAGCTCATATTCATCCGCTCCAGGTGATCGTTATTCAAAGAATGGTCATCATAAACGCCACAGGCTAATTTCTGCCGGGCATGTTTCACGATTTAACACGCTTTTCACGTCCGCGATGACACCTTGCCCCTGATACAAGAGCCCGGCAAGCTCCTCCCATCCCAGGTGCAGATATCGCTCATGAGGTACGGCCAATACGATACCGTGGGCAGGCTGCAGATCTTCCCACTCTCGCAATTGAATGCCGTATTCCTCTCTCGTCCGCTCTGGACAAGCCAATTCATCTGTCACTTGGACCTCTACTCCGAACTCCTTCAGTTCCTGGACAATGTCGATGACCCGACTATTGCGAATGTCCGACACGTTTTCTTTAAAGGTAATGCCCATAATCGTGATCCGCGAGCCTTGAATCGCAATATTTTGCCAGATCATTTGTTTCACGAGCGAGGTCGCGACGAACTTGCCCATTCCGTCATTGATGCGTCGTCCAGCCAGTATGACCTGCGGATGATAACCAACACTCTCCGCCTTGTATGTCAAATAGTACGGATCGACGCCAATACAATGACCACCGACGAGTCCTGGAGAAAACGGAAGGAAATTCCACTTGGTCCGAGCGGCTTGGAGCACATCTGCCGTAGAAATGCCCAAACGATCAAAAATAATCGAGAGCTCATTGATTAAGGCGATGTTGATGTCGCGTTGCGTATTCTCAATCACCTTGGCTGCCTCAGCCACCTGAATCGAGGGCGCTTTGTGAATACCTGCCTCTACAATCAGCCCATACATCTCGGCAATCGTTTCACACGTCTGGCGATCCTGCCCTGAAACGACCTTGACGATCTGGGACAATCTCCGTTCTCGATCCCCCGGATTAATCCGTTCAGGTGAGTAGCCGACATAAAAATCAATCCCCGCCAGCTTTCCAGAAGCTTGTTCCAGTACAGGAATACAAATCTCTTCTGTTGCTCCTGGATAAACTGTCGATTCATAGACGACGATGGTCCCTGTAGTCAGATGTTGCCCAACGCTCTCAGACGCGAGAATGAGTGCCCGCATATCGGGCCGTTTCGCAGAATCGACAGGAGTGGGTACCGTTATGATAATAAAATCACACGCCGCTAGACTTGCGGGGTCATCTGTGTATGTGATGTTGGCTCGCTTCAGCTCTTCTGTCGACATCTCTCCGGTTTCGTCTATTCCGCTCTCCAGACTGCGTATGCGTCTTTTGTCTATGTCAAAACCAACCGCTGGAAGCACTTGGCCAAAAGCAATCGCGACAGGCAGTCCTACATATCCAAGACCTACTACTCCCACTTTTTTACGCATGAGCGACACCATAATAGCTGACGTACCAGTCTACAAAGCGAGATATCCCCACATCGACTGGTGTTTTTGGGCGAAAGCCTGTCGCTTCATATAAAGCTTCAACTGACGCATAGGTAGCAGGAACATCCCCCGGCTGGATGGGCAAATAGTCGCGAACAGCCTTTTTCCCCAGCTTCTCTTCCAGAATCGAGAGAAACGTAAGTAAATCGATCGGCTGGTGATTCCCAATGTTAAAGACCGCATGCGGCGCTTTCCCCCCTTCCCTTTGGGGAATTCGATTCATCAGTCGCAGCATCCCTTCGACGATATCGTCCACATACGTGAAGTCCCTCGTCATGTTGCCGTAGTTGAAAATTCGGACAGGCTCTCCCGACAAAATCGCCTTGGTAAACGTATAGAGCGCCATATCGGGTCGACCCCACGGCCCATATACCGTAAAGAAGCGAAGTCCCGTCGCAGGCAAGCCGTATAGATGACTGTAGGTATAGGCCATCAGCTCATTGGCTTTTTTCGTTGCTGCGTACAAGCTGACCGGCTCATCTACGGGATCGTACTCCGCAAATGGCAGCTTTGTATTCCCTCCGTAGACGGAGCTTGAGGATGCGTAGAGCAAATGCTTGACTCTCGACCGCCGGCAGCCTTCCAAAATGTGCAGAAACCCGGTGATATTGGAAGTCGTATAGGCATGGGGGTTTTCCAGACTGTACCTGACGCCCGCTTGAGCGGCCAAGTGAATGACAAGCTCCGGCTTCATTTTTCGGAACAACTCGTCCATTTTACTCTGATCCGCAATATCCGCTTTGATAAAACGAAAAGATGGGTACGCTTGGAGGATTTCCAGTCGTTTGCTCTTTAAGACCGGGTCGTAATACTCATTGCAATTATCTACCCCCCACACCATCTGTCCTTGTTCCAAAAGCTGTCGTGCTACATGAAAACCGATAAATCCAGCTGCACCTGTCACCAAAATCGACATACTATCCACCTCTTTGCTTATTCATACGGAGGTTCTAGGACAAATATGCCAGTGGTTGCCCAAAGTTTATGGAACACATTTTTATGTACTCCATGCCCTTTTTACTAAATGGTTGTCAACATTTGAGAAATGGTTGAATGAAATGAAAAGAAGACAATCTTGTCTACCAATTTTATGGAGGAGAATGCTTTTATGTGGATTGATGTAAAAACGCACGGAGCAAAGGGGGATGGAGTGACCGACGATACCCAAGCAATCCAGGCTGCCTTGACTGCTGCGCTGAGCCTGCAAATTCCATTATTTTTCCCTGCTGGTACCTATATCATTGAACCCAATAGACTGGAGGTCATCCTAGGAGCAGGAAAAAGCCTAGTGATGCAGGGAATCGGTCCTTTTTCCGTCTTAAAAAGGAAAGCCAATTCATCTGCCGCAGATTGGCGCTGGCTGTTCTCGATTACGTCCTCGGGTGGTGATGCTGATTCTTTTGTGGTCTCCAATCTGAAGATTGATTCCAATGCAAGAGCAAATCCGCTGCCACCTGATCCTTACGATTACGAGCATAGCGCTGATTTTTACATTCGTGGTGGGGGTCCTAGCAGCTATATTAATTACGTAGCGCTACAACATGTATGGTGTACAGATGGAGTTGCCGACCATTTTTACTTTGCCGGGGAAACGAACTGCTATGTCCGCTCTGTGCAAATTACCGATTTTTACAGCGACAACCGCAAGCGTACTCGCTCAGACATTACGGTGACGGGTGGCCTAGAACGTCTGAATGCAACGAATGTAGCGTGCGATCGTTTTGAGGTCGAGCTCAATCAAGGGTACGACGGAGCCACACCCATGTTCGTAAACCTGAGTAATATCACTTGCCGTCAACAGCTCGACTTGGAGGGAGATCTGTCCTCCCCGATGGTCGTTCAAGGTAGTCAGCTTGTTTCCCTCGCCAGCTTCAGTCTCACTGGCATGACAGGCTGTATCAGCTCATCCGTTTTTTATACCGCACCCAATGAGAAAAATCGGGTGAACTTTATGAAAAACATGACGTTCAGCAATTGTCGCTGGGTATTGCATACAACTGCACAAGGAAGCACGAAGACAGTAGGTACAGGTCTGACCGTGGATTATTCGGATGTAGGACTTGTATTTGATGGCTGTAGCTTCGAAGCCAATGATACAGCGACTTCCATTGGCGGCTACGCATTGAGCTTGGAGCCATGGGATGTGCTCGCCGAGAGACAAGTTACCGTGAGAAACTGTTCATTTGACCCTCGGCTGACCCAAAACATTTCGTTGAACCGCTGCGGAAACGTCTCTCTCATCAACAACCGTTATTCCGGCTCTGACCACGCGATCATGCTCTACGGCACCGGAACGTACCCATTGGTAGTCACCGTGGATGGTGGCGACTTCACTCAGGTTACCGGAAAAATGTTTTATCACAAGACTTCGGATAAAATAACCCTCTCCATGAAAAACCTCCCTGTTCCTGTTTCCCTCACTAGCGGCTACAAATCCGAAAACTCTTCCTTTATCCCAACTGTTTCCATCAACGAACGTGTTGTGTATGTCGCAACAGCCCCCAGCGCCTCCGTCAAATACGGCGGTATCAAAGGCGATACACTGCGCTTGATCACTCCTGTAAACAATCAACCATGTGAATGGATTGCCACTACGACAAATAAAACAGCCTGCACCTGGCTAGTGACCAAAACGGCCAAAAGCTAAGGGGAATGAAAAACATCCATCTGGCCCCTCGTTGTGGGATAGATGGATGTTTGTTATTAGGCAATACGCTCCAAATCGGGATTGTACCGTTTCAAATAGGTATAAATTTCTTCCCCAAGCAATTGCGTTCTCACTAGCTCATTTGCCCGCTCACTCAAATGCTGGGTGAGTTGATTGACACCATTTTCGATGCGTCTTTTGGCAGCCTCAGGCAGTGTCAATACATGCGGTACGAGCAATTGCAGGTACCAAACGCCCTTTTCTTCCTCGGATACATCGATTTCCAGTTCCATGTCCGAACTGTCGAAATCGTACAGCTGGTTAAAGAGCGACTCCCTTTTTTCCAGCGTCATTGCGGCAATGTCGATTTTTTCCACGCTCAAATAATACTCTTCATTGAACAAGACAATTTTGTCGTCAATTTCCTGATACTTTTTCGCCAGCGGATTCATCGTCATCGATCCTTTCCATCTCACATCTATCCTATAGCATACTACCTTACTGAATATTTAGGCAACTCGTCCGTTTAGAAAGGGCCTTGCTCCTTGCAAGACCCTCGTTTTTTACAGGAGTGACGATCCCTCCACTACGGCTTGTGCGTCCTCCTTGGAAATAAGGACAGCGCGAGCCTTACCGCCGCTTTGGCCTCCGACGTACCCATCTGCCTCCATCATTTCGATGAGACGGGCAGCACGGTTATATCCGACGCGGAAACGGCGTTGCAATCCAGATGCAGATGCTTGACCCTGCTCAGCCACGAACACGAGTGCTTCCAGATACAACGGATCATCTCCGCTGTCAAACGATGCAACCTGCTGCTCCAAATCTTCTTTGCTGAAAATGTACGCAGGCTTTCTTTGCTTTTTGATCATGTGCGTGATTCGCTCGATCTCGTCATCCGAGACGAAGTTCCCTTGCAGACGAACGGGAGTCGTGCCGCTCTCAAGGAATAGCATGTCCCCTCTACCCAACAGTCGTTCTGCCCCAGATTGATCGAGAATCGTACGCGAGTCAACTTGGGAGAACACGGCAAAAGCAAGACGAGTCGGTACGTTTGCCTTGATGTTTCCGGTAATGACATCTACGGATGGGCGCTGTGTCGCCAGAAGCAAATGAATACCGCAAGCACGTGCCTTCTGAGCGATTCGGATAATGCAATCCTCGACATCCTGCGGCGAGACCATCATCAGGTCTGCCAACTCATCAATGACGATCACGATATAAGGCAGTTGATCATCTGTCGTCTGATTGTAGCGGTCAATATCGCGAACACCCGCATCTACGAACAGCGCATAGCGCTTCTCCATTTCTTCCACGGCCCACTTGAGAGAAGCTGTTGCCTGCTTGGCCTCGGTCACGACAGGTGTAATCAGATGCGGCAAATGATTGTATGGCGCGAGCTCCACCATTTTCGGGTCGATCAAAAGCAATCGCACCTGCTCAGGAGTCGCCTTGTACAGCAGACTGACGATGATCGAGTTGATGCAGACGCTTTTACCCGAGCCTGTCGAGCCGGCAATCAACCCGTGCGGCATCTTTTTAATATCCGCAATAATCGGCTCTCCACCGATGTCCATACCGAGTGCGACCGCCAGCGGAGATGAATGCTCCTGAAACTTGTCTGAGCTGATGATCTTCTCGATTAATACAGGCTGGCTGGACATATTCGGGACTTCGATTCCGATGGCATTGCGTCCTGGAATCGGCGCCTCGATGCGAATATCTTTGGCAGCCAAATTCAGCTTGATATCGTCGATCAACCCCGTAATCTTGTTCACTTTTACGCCGGGAGCCGGTTGCAGCTCAAAGCGTGTCACGGATGGGCCTTTGACAATTCCTACGACCTGAGCGCTGACATTGAAATTCGCGAGCGTCTCCTCCAATAACAGCTTTTGAATTTGGGTATGCTCATCGTCGTCATCGCTGACCGGCGGGCTCGGATTCAGCAGTCCCAAATCCGGCAAGGCGTATGGCGGCTGTGCAGACTCTGCTCCTTGGTCCGCTTCATTGGACGGGTCTTTTACCGGAGCTGACGCAGGCTGCATCGCCATGGATGCCTGAGGGATGTTCACGGGCTGTGCAGCGGATGAAGCAGGGATCGGTACGGTTTCTGGTAAGGTTTCTGCAACCGCTTCTTCAACTGGTTCTACAATTGGTTCCACAACTGATTCCACGATTGGTTGAGCAATGGATTCAGGCTCAGTTGGTTCTGTTTGCTCGGTTTGCTCGGTTTGCTCTGGCGTATCTTCGAAACCCGAACTCACTCCTGCTGAGCTTAGCTCCTGTGGTGAATCTACTTCTGCTCTCTCTAGCAAACGGCTAATTGCAGCTGCATAGGCAGGCTCCTCGACGCCTTCATTCTCATTCTCCACCTGCACTACCGCACTACGTGTAGTAATCAGTCTATGCTCGGCTTCTTCAAGTGCTTGGCGCTCTTCCATCGTTTGAGAGTAGACTGTAGGTTCTGGTTGCCCAATAAACGCAGCTTCCTTCTCTTCGGGATTTACAGTCGCCATTGATTCTGCGAGTTCGCTCACTTCTATTTGTGCCTCTTCTTCCTCATGCACTTCAGCTACAGTCTCTTCGACTTTTGGCTCGAATGCATCAGGATCAGAATCTTGCTTATCTGTAGCTTGAAACTCCGCATCCAGCAGCATTTCTTCTGCTTCTGCTTCTGCTACCTTCTCCTCCAATTGTACGGAAACAGCAACCTCACGTTCTGAATCAAGCACTTCGGTCACAGCCGTCTTTGCAGAAGCATTTTCTTCTTCGTTATGTACAGAATCATTCGCAACAAAAGCATGCTTCGGTTCATTTTGCTCAAAAGAAGCAGACTCTTGCTCCTCTGGAAAATACCGCTCGCTTATCTCTTGTTCCCACTGCTTCATCTGCTGCAAATGCTCTTCTTGCTCCAAACGCGGGTAAATGATTCCCGCAGTTGTATGGATCCGATGCTCTGCCTCGCGCGTCGCCGGAGTAATTTTCCCATAAACAGGAGAGACAATTTCAGACGGCTGGTAGGCACGCTTTTCTTCCGTAGAAAAAACGGGTCTCGTTACTTTTTCCGCTTCTTTTTGCGGCGTACGGATTGGACGCTGCGGTATCTCGATGTTGTTTTTGACAAGCTCAGGCTTCTTTTTCTCGAAAACGGGCTCTGTCTTTGTTTCCAACACGCGATCATTTGGTGGCCGCATCGTTTCACGTTTGGGCTCGAATCGCTCACGAGGTGCCTGCTGGCGACTGCGTTCATTCGATTCGGCAGGATTCTCGCTACGATTGCGCTTCTTCTCCAAATAGTCATCCGGGACAACTGGAAAACGAAATTGACGCTCTCTTCTTTGACGCACATTGTCTTCTATATCTCGATTGTCTACCCGTTCTTTTGGGTATATGCTTTTTGTTCTCGCCTGAGGCTGACGGGGAGCGGGATTACCTGCTGGGTTACCGGTACCTGCCGGACGGCCTTCTTCCTCTATTTCTTCTTCTCTTTCTCCCTGAAAAAAGTTCATCAGCTTTTGAAGCCACGACCACATGTTGCAACGCCCTTTCTTCACTAACCATCTTCTCCCCTTCATTTTACCACGAAAATGAGGCAGAATTAGCTGGATTGTGATTTTTTTCCGTTTTTGCGAAACCTTTTCTCTACTTGTGCGTAGAAGAAAGGGGGAATAAAAAAATAATATACATAGGGGAGGAACACATCATGTGGAAAAAAGGTAGCGCTCTTCTGGTAGCAGGTACGGTACTGCTGACCGGTTGTGCAGGCGAGGCATCCCTGGTGCGTGATTCTATCGTAGCGACAATTGACAAGCCAAACTACGATTTTGAAGGCACCTTGAAGCTGACAGGCGACGTTGAGAAATTGCCTGAAGCATTCGGAGAACCTACTGACAAAGAAGGCCAGGCGTTGTTGTCTGCTTTGAAAGCAGGTGTAACAGTAAAAGGCTCCCAGCTGGATCTGGACACTATGAAGTTTGAAGTGGAAGTAAAAGACGACAAGCTCCTGCGCGACAACAAGCTCTGGACAGGTGACAAAAAAGCATCCGTTGAAACGATCATTGACGAGGATAAAGTATACGTGAAGTCTCCGCTGGACAGCAAATACTTGGTAATCGATTCGAACGCATCCAATCCTTTCATGGCTGAGTTTGGCGGCTCCGATGCTGCTAACGCTGCGAAGCTGAAAGAATACCAAGACAAAATGAACGACCTTACTTTTAACTTTGTGAAAAAGTATGTAAGTAAATATGGCTATACATTGGCAGACGCGAAAAACCATGGCAAACAATCCGTTACATTGCCGAACGGTGAAAAAGTAGAAGCAACTCATGTAACTGTAAAAATCGACGCAAAAGAATTGGTAAAAATGTTCTTCTTCACAGCTAACGATGCAGTAGCTAGCAAAGAAGTAAAAGATTTCGCGATCGATATGATGGTACTGACCACTTCCATGACAGAAGATCTGTATCCGGAACTGGGCAAGAAAACCACAGAAGCTGAGAAGCGCGCAAATGCGGAAGCAATGGTAAACGAAGGCATGGCTGAAGCGAAAAAATGGTTGGATGAAACAGGTAAAGAATACACACCTGAAAAAATCGTAGAAGAAATGAAAAAAGAAGGCTTCCACAAGCTCGCTTGGAATCTCGACTTCTACATCGACAGCAACAAAATGCCTGTGAAACAAACAAGCGATCTGAGCGTAACTTTCCAAGCTCCTGAAATGAAGCAAGCTGTAACAATTGGTCTGGCTGCTGATCAATATGCATACAACTTCGGAAAAGCAACCAAGTTCAGCGCGCCAGCAAAAGATGCTGGTCTGACTGTAGAACAGCTGGTAAAAGATGAAAAAGCAATCAACAGCTTTAGCGACAAAGGCTTTGTTCGTCCAATCGCTCAAAGCATGGTTGATGAACAAAAATGGATGGAAGAATTGGCTGAGGATATGGAAGCTGAAGAAGCAGCGACCACTACGAAGTAATATTTTTCCTCACGAAAAAAGCACGGCGCCTCTCGCGTCGTGCTTTTTTCCCTATCCATAACTCTAAAGAATCTTGTGCTTTTCCAGGTATGTAAGGACAGTCTGGACAGCTTCTTCAATCGTCTGCTTGTCGCTCTCAATGACCAACTCCGCTTGAACAGGCTCTTCATACGGTGCTGATATCCCCGTAAACTGACCAATCTCCCCACTTCTTGCTTTTTCGTATAGTCCCTTCACATCCCGGCGTTCGCACTCTTCCAATGAACATTTTACGTATACCTCGATGAATTCTCCTGCCTCTACCAAATTGCGCGCAAGCTCCCGGTCTTCCCGATACGGAGAGATAAACGCGGTCAAGGTAATCAAGCCTGCATCTACGAACAGCTTCGCGACCTCGCCAATTCGGCGAATATTTTCCCGTCTGTCCTCTGTCCCAAACCCCAATCCCCGGTTTAAGCCGTGACGTATATTGTCACCATCCAGTACGTAGCTGGCTAGCCCTCTTTGATGAAGCTCATGTTCGACTGCGTTCGCCAACGTTGATTTGCCGGCACCAGACAGCCCTGTAAACCATAAGACACAGCTTTTGTGTCCCGCACGCTTCTGACGGTCTTGCTTGGTTACTGTCGTCGGATGCCATACGATATTCGCGGTACCCTCTCTACTCATCGTCTCTCCCCTCTCTTACAACCGATTTTTTCAGCGGATTAGACGGACACCGGTCGCAGCCCTTCGATCAATACCCGCGCGACTTCAGGACGGCTAAATTCGGGTGGCGGAGCCTCGCCGCGCGACAGCATTTCCCTCACCTTCATCCCGGACAGCGCGACATGATGCTCGCTATCATGTGGGCACGTTTTGGCAGAGGCCATGTTTCCGCAGGTCTTGCAATAAAAGCTGTTCTCGAAAAATAATGGCGTAATCCCTAGCTCCTCTGGCTGGAACTGGCGGAAAATATGCTGGGCATCGTAAGTCCCGTAATAATTGCCAACACCAGCGTGGTCCCGGCCTACAATAAAATGAGTGCAGCCGTAATTCTTCCTCACCAATGCATGAAAAATCGCTTCCCGCGGTCCTGCATAACGCATGGCAGCCGGGAACACGGCCAACTCTACCCGGGTAGCCGGATAGTATTTTTCCAGCAATACCTGATAGCTGTTCATCCGCACATCAGCAGGGATGTCATCTGCCTTCGTTTCGCCCACGAGAGGGTTCAAAAAGAGACCATCGACGATTTCGAGAGCTGACTTCTGGATGTATTCATGCGCGCGGTGGACTGGGTTGCGTGTCTGAAAGCCGACAATCGTTTTCCAGCCCTTCTCGGCAAATCTTTCTCTCGTTTGTGCCGGATCGAAGTGATAGCTGGCAAAACGCCCTTTTTCAGTGCGCTTTACCAATGTAATCGGGCCAGCCAAATAAACGGCGGGACGCTCCAGCAGCTTTTTCACTCCGGGATGATTCGTATCGTCGGTGCCATAGACGAGCCGGGCTTCTCGCTCCTTGTCAGGTGAATATATATCGGTGATTGCAAGAATGCCATAGATCGTACCCTGATGGCTCAACCGCACCTTGTCTCCGATCTGCAAGGCTCCTGCGACAGTGGTCGAGACCGGAAGCGTAATCGGGATGCTCCAAACGGTACCATCTGCCAGCCGCATCTGCTCAACGACAGAAATATAATCCGCCCGATTCAAGAACCCTTCAAGCGGGCTGTAGCCTCCAATCCCGATTAACTCCAGATCTGCGAGTGCAAATGCATCTATCTCCACTTCATGCGCAGTCACCGACAGGTCTGCCTGTGGATCAAAACGGTTCACCAACTCTCCCCCGTGAGGTTTCCCACTCATACAAAAGCCCTCCTATCCTTGGTTTGTTCTCTTTCTCGTTACCTTGCGAGATGCAGACCACATTCCGTTTTCCCTGCTTGCGCCCAGCGCCCTGCCCTCGAATCCTCGCCCTCTTTTACAGGACGTGTACAAGGAGCGCAGCCGATGCTTGGATAGCTCTGATCGTGAAGGGGATTGTACGGCAATTCAAATGCTCGGATGTACTGCCACACTTCTTCCGCCTTCCAATGGATGAGCGGACAAATTTTTAGTGACTGGAATTTTTCATCGCGATTGATAAACTCGACATTCGCTCTCGTGGCTGACTGCTCTCTGCGTAGTCCTGACATCCAGGCAACCGCTCCGGTCAGCACACTTTCCATCGGCTGTACCTTGCGGATATGGCAGCACATATCCGGCTGCCTGCTCCACAATTCATCGCCATGGAGGTCTGCCTGCTGTGCCAGCGTGATATCCGGCTGCTTGACCGTTAGCCGCAGCGCAGGATACCTCGCTCTCACCTGCTCAATCAAGCTGTACGTCTCGGAAAAGTGGAGATTGGTATCCAAAAATGTAACCTTGGCATCCTTTTTCACATCGCTGATCATATCGAGCAGCACCATGGCCTCGGCCCCAAAGCTACACGAATAAATCAAATCATCCGAAAACGTCTTGTATGCCCATTTGATTACGTCTATGGTGTCGCCCTTTGCGAGACTATTATTGATGGAAACGAGTTGTTCCACTGTCGCTGACGCATAATTCAGCTGGCTCATGTGCCCCCTCCTTGATCATTTAGCGTACGACTCCTTCAGATCGTTTATATTGATTGCGTTATCTGCATGGCTGCTCACGAATTTCCAGCCCATTTCTCTCGCTGCATCTGCTGTTTCCTTTCCGACACATACGATCGGTGTCTTTGACCAGGCATCGCCAGCAAATTGCGCCAGCGCTGACAGCGTATGGACATCATCCGTGGCTAGCCAGTCAAATGAGCAGCCTGCCTTTTTTGTACTGGGGTTCTTCCCATCCCATTCAAGCGTCCCCGCTTGGATCACTTGAATCACCTTGCCGTGGTCCAGCGTGATTTTTTGTGGCTTCCCTTCCCCTGCGTAAAGCACCTGCTCTTCTTTTTCCAAGGCAAGCAGGTCGGGGAATGCCAGCAGAGATGTGTTTTCATCCAGCACCAAGTCCGGAAATATCCCCTGTTTCTCGAAAGCCTCAAAAGCCCGTTGTCCACAAACAGCCAGCTTGCTCGTCAAGCGCCGCACATCGTAGCGTTGTTGTCGCAGGGCAGAAGTAAAAAAGGATACTTGCTGCGCATTCGCGAACACGAGCCAACGATAAGTCGCAAGCGCTGTCAGTGGTGTATCAAGCGTGCAGCGTTCGATCAAAGAAATCGGCATGACTTCGGCGCCCAACTGTTCCAAGGCAATTACGAGCTCGCTATTTCCTTCATCGCTTGCTCTTTTTGCAACGGCTACCCGTTGCCCGAACAAAGGGCGTGATTCGTACCAGTTCAGCGATTCCCGCAGACGGACGACCTCCCCCACGATAATGATAGCAGGTGCGGCAAAACGAGCCTGCTCGACTTCCTTATCTATCGTCCCGAGCTTGCCGATCACCGTCTTCTGCTCGCGCACCGTCCCCCAGCGCACGAGAGCTACCGGCGTATGGGCGTCTTTTCCATGCGCAAGAAGGCGCTCCCTGATACGAGGCAGATTTTTCACACCCATGTAGATGACCAACGTTTCCATCGAGGCGAGAGCAGCCCAGTCCGGCTCCTTTCCGGCATTTTTTTCACACAAGTGACCGGTGACAAATGCGACGGAAGAGTTGTAGTCACGATGCGTCAGCGGAATACCCGCATAGAGGGGGGCAGCCATCCCGGACGTAATCCCTGGGACGATCTCAAACGGAATAGAATGGTCACGGCACATCTGCGCTTCCTCTCCTACCCGCCCGAACATGCTCGGGTCCCCGCCTTTCAGTCGAACGACATACTTCCCTTTTCGGGCTTCCCGAATGAGCAGGAAGTTGATCTCTTCTTGCGGCAATGTATGATGATCAGCCTCTTTCCCGCAATAGATAAGGCTGGCGCCCTTTTTTGCGTATGAGAGAAGCTGTGGGCTTGCCAGACGATCGTACACAATCACATCCGCGAGACGAAGCGACTCCATGCCGCGAATCGTCAGCAGCTTGGGGTCACCAGGCCCTGCCCCGACAAAAACGACTCTGCCTGTGTTCATTGCGAATCCGTCCTCCTTGCTGCTCTGTTCCTTCACAGGTAGAGTCCTAGTTGTATGAAGCAAACGTAGAGGTTTCCACTACGTACCCGACTCCTTGGCGTCCGAGCGGCTTCTTTTCCACCAGGCTCAGCTCTTTGATACGAGGTGGGGCTATCGTATGTCGCAAGAGATTGTTCTCGGCTGAAGAAAAGGCTCTCTCATCCGTTTTCGCAATAACCACAACCGTCAGTAACCGCCCTTCCTCCAGCACGGCTTCCAGCTTGTAAAGATAGCTCTCTGTTTGTTCCTCTCTCATGACATGTCCCCTCCTAACCTGGCTATTTACCACACAGGCATTACGCTGGTTGCAGAATGGAGTCAACCTGCGCTTGGATATGGGAAAGTCCTACCCGCTCCACGTAGCGCCAGTATGGTTCGCCTTCCTGACGATCCGCCTTGTACAGCGTGATCAATTGGGCAAGGAACGGCCCGAGTCTATCCACCGTAATCCGCGCGTTGAGCTTGCGGTTGAATTGCGGCTCCTCCAGTGTCCCGCCTACGTAGATGTCAAACGCCTCTACCATCCCGTTTGATGTCTTGACCAATGCGCCTTGCAGGCCGATATCCGCAATTTGCCGCTGACCGCAAGAATTCGGACAACCAATCATATGAATACGCAGTGGCGTATCGAGCACAACTGTATCATCCAAATATTGAGCCAGCGAACGCATCCGCTCCTTGGTCTCCACGATCGCCAAATTGCAATATTCTGTACCCGTGCACGATACGGCATACCCGACAAACGTATTGGGCCGCAATTTGAAACGGTTCACAATAAGCGGCTCATTGCGGAAAGCTGCGACCTTTGCTTCGGGAATGTTGCGAATCAGGACATTTTGCGTGTTACAGGTGCCAATCGTCCCATCGCCATATTCGTCCGCCAGACGGGCAAGCTCATTTAGTTCTGCTGCACTCATCCGCCCAACGGGAACAGATAAACCTGCGTAGTACAATCCTGCTTGGCGCTGCTCATTAATACCGTAAAAATATCCGCCATTCCAGCCCGAGGTTAAATCGATACCACCCGGCTCAAGCTCACCAACCAGCTCCAGTAATTGCTCCTTGAACTTTTCCGGTCCCCAATCAGCGACCAAGAACTTAAGACGTGCATGCGTACGTTTTTGACGGTAGCCGAAATCGCGGAACAGAGTCGTAACTCCCGCCGCTACTTTGACGACATCCTCTGGTCGCACGAACACATCCAGTCGCTTTGCCAAATATGGCTTCGCTGACAAGCCGCCTCCTACCCACACATGAAAGCCGATTACTTCCTCGCCGGCTATGACTTTTTGGGCCGGAGTGAAAGCTAGGTCGTTGATTTGCGCATGCGCGGCGTTATGAATATTGGCAGAAATCGATATTTTGTACTTGCGTGGCAGATTAGAGAAGTCGCGATTGAGCAAGAAGAATTTTTCTAACTCCGCTACGATGGGGCGCGTATCCAGCACTTCATGTGGATCAATTCCTGCCAGTGGGTTCCCCATGATTTGCCGTGGGCAGTCTCCACATGCTTCAAAAGAAGAAAGCCCGACTGATGCGAGCCGATCAAAAATGTCAGCGAGCGATTCAACCGTGAGCCAATGAAATTGCACAGCCTGACGCGTGGTCACATCCACCAGATTACGTCCATAATCTTTCGCGATGTTGGCGAGCACCCGAGCTTGTTCACTGCTCAAAATGCCTCCAGGTATGCGCACACGCATCATGAAATGTCCATCTTTTGGCCGCTGCTGATAGACGCCTGCCCATTTAAATCGATCCATGTCAGAAGATTCAATCGATGCAAATCCTTCTTTGGAATAGGTGTTTACGATCGTCTCGATGACGTCCAGTCCGTCTTTTTCCAGCTTCGTAAACTCCATTTTGTTGAGGGATGGATCAGCAGCCCACTTCCACTGCTTTCTCTCTGCCATGCTCGTACATGCTCCTTTGTGTAAAGATGTCAGTTACCAATGCCATTCGAATCGATTGACTCATCCAGTCCGCAATCAGTGGATGGGGCAAGTACGCACTGCCCTCATAGCGATAAGCCAAGCCTGCAAGCCGTTTCGGGATTGCTTGTCGCGTAAAGTAACCTTGGCTGACGAACAGAGGAAGCACGAGGACATCTCCTATTTTTGCCAGTAAACAGGCTTGATCGTACAGTGTATCGGGCCTCAATGTCGCATATCCGGCAGCGGCAAATTGGTAGCGGTTTTGCAAGCGGAATGTCAGACGCAAAAGCAGCTTTTCCCAGCGCTCATGACATCCAGGCAAGTCACTGCCGTGCCCGACGAGCAACAACGCCTCCTGATTCGGCAAGCGTGATAGATTTGCGATTCGCTCTGCCACGATCTGCTCGACGTTTGGGTGATCCTCCAATGGCGGACACCAGAGAATTCTTGCCTGAACGGGAACACGAATCAGGCCTGTCTCTCCTGTCGGCCATGGGTCTAGTCCAAGCATCGCGCGGATTTCCCCAACATGATTGCTTCCTGCCGTGGCGAATAGTGGAACGACGACAATCGTTGTCGCTCCTGATGCTTCCAGACGTTTCACTTCATCGCTGATGCTTCGTCCTTCCACTCCTCCCAAGTAAGCTACCCGAATAGGCAAATCAGTGCGGCATTGCCAAACGGCTGATTCCACCAACGCCAACCAGTCAGGATCGGGTGAACCGTGAGCAATTACCAAAGCCGCTGTTTTCGCCATCGGATAACCCCCTTAACCAAACTTATTTTGTAATTCATATATGTTTACTCGGAATTATAATTGGGATGGATTGCGTCGTCAATAACAAAATCGTATTTCACTTGAACATAGTGGTTTTGTCGTGGCTGTTGTGGGGGAAGAAGTTCATTTCCAGTCTACGCTTCGGCCTACGCCCCGCTAGGGGGATTGACTGTCCACTTTGAAATGAATGGCGGGAGCGCTTCAAACGTAGACCTTTCGAAGAAGGATTCCATAGGTGAAGCTGAAATTCCCCGCCATTCATTTCAAAGCTTAGTCGGGCTCCAGAGGCACTTGGACTGGAAATGAACTTCTTCCTACGCAGCTTTTTAAACATTTTGAAAGTGATTCAAAATGGGAAAGAAAAAAACTGCCAGGCCTAATACCTGACAGCTCTCCGCTTATTCCTCACTCTTTTTCCTCGTTCGACGGTACAGCAAGTCCATACTTTCTTTGAGCGTCTCATACTCGCGCTCGGTCAAGTTTTCGATGTGTTGGATATTTGTGATCGCCTGCTTTTTGATCTCTTCTGTCAAGCGATCTTTCTCATCCCGGCTTTTGCTTTCATGTGTCTCTGTCCAATGGGTAGCAAAATTCGCCGTCAAGGCTCCAAGCATTCCGATCCCCGTTACCATCAAGATCGCCGCCATGATCCTCCCACCTGACGTCACAGGCGAGATATCACCGTAGCCGACTGTCGTAGTTGTCACAATCGACCACCACAACGCATCCGGGAAGCTTTTGATGTTTTCGTTCACACCGTACTCGAGCAAATAAATAGCAGTCGAGCTCCACAGCATGATAATCGTGACGACCCCAAATACTTGACGCATCGGACCTGAACGAATGATTCCCAATAAAAACGGCGAAGCACGCACGATGCGCACCAGCCGAAGCACGCGCATGATTCTGGCCAAATACAAATAAGAGTCCAATGGAATCATTGCGATCAGATCGAACCAGTTGGCGAAAACGAATTTTCGTTTGTCTTTCGCCCTCCATAGCCGGATCAAATACTCGGCAATCAGCAAAATGATCAGCCCATTGTCTACCTTGTTCATCAGTTCATCAGTCAACAGAGGATGATTAGAGAAGTCTGCGAACAACAGGATTGCATACGTAATCACTAGCATAATGATAAAAATCTCATACATGACGCGCCAGAACAAAAAAACTCCTCCCTGTGCCCATAAGTGCCTGTTCAAAATATGATCGGTTCCGCATCGAAAAAGAGGCGGGAACCTGAAGCGGGAGGAGCTAAATGTAGAGAACCTACACGAGCACCAGACTTCGAAGGTGAACGCCTCTTTCCATGCTTAGTAGCTGATCAGCGCAGCCATCAACAAGCCCGCTGCAATACTCAACCGCGAAGCGAAAATACCGACAGATACGTTTCCGTTCGGAATTTCAGACACGACTTTAAATGGTGTGACCCATTCGAACAAATAAAAAATGATGACTTGAAATACCATTCCTACAATACCCCAGATGACCAAATCCCACAAGTTAACAGAGTGGTATACAGCCGAAGCAAGAACGATTGCCAAACCGATAATCTTGCCTCCCAAATCGTGCGCGGCTGCTTTTGCCGCTGCCATTTTCTTCGGATCGTCAGTCTGTGCTCCTTGCTTGATCAGATCAAACTCCTTGTAAGGAGTCGTAATCGTAAACACAAAAATCCCCACAGCCAATATCGGAATAGTCACTGCCAAATACACTAAAAAGTTTAATACGTAATCCAATTGTCCCAACATGTAAGTTGTCCTCTCCTTTCGCTACTTGTCTATGCCGACCGGCAAATAATATGATAGGTTGTTTGTAATCGGTCCCCCGACACGGGCTACAATTGCCGATGCCTCTGTGCCGATCCAAAAGGACCCCCAGAGCAGCCGTCCAGCATACGCTCCCTTCATCGTCTGAACCGTTATTTCTGGAAGCTCCACCCGTTTCTGATAAATCATCGGCTGCTCCCAGTAAAACTCTTCCTGATCCTTTTCTTGCAGCGTACCATCTGACGCAAACAGCATGACACCGCCACCTTCCCGCCCAAAAATCGGCTTCGTGACGTAGTCCTCCCTGCCTGCAAACCGATTTTCAAAATAAGTCGGCAGCATGTAAGCTTCGATGATCGCGTGCTCCTCTTCAGTGAAAAACTCATTTGCCTCATGCAAGTTCCAGATGAGCGCCTGCAAAGCCTTCGTCTGAATGAGAAACGCAGAAGGAGGATTAATAATGGCCAGCTTTTTGCGGGCAATCAACGATAGCACATGCTCACCAGTCGGGTAGCCATCTTCATCCTGTTCTTCCGCCAGCTTTTCCAAAGCATGCAGGCGGTACAGCACATCGACTGGCAATAGCTCCTCGTTCTCCTTTACATAGAGCCGATCTTGCCAAACACGCAAATGTTCCAAAGCGGCAAACCGGGCAGACAGACCCGATTGGTTCAATAAATACATTGTCGTTCCCTTGTCTTCCTCATGCCAGTCGAGCGAGCTAAACCAGATAGAATCCGTATCATAGCCTTTCGCCCGATACGCGTCGACCACCTTGCTGAATGCCGAACGCAACTGCCGCTCCATCCCTTCATTCGGGTCCTCGCGCAAGAAATGGCGACAAGCACGACCGTTCACATAAAAAGCCTCGACGATTCCTGTAGGGGTATCGCTGTTGCACTCGAGCATCTTCAATCCTTCTGTCGTCTGGGCAAAATCAAAGCGTCCAATGACAGTCGGCACCATTTGGGAAACAACAATCCTGACTGCCTGCAATGCCTGCTTTGGCACTCCTAGTTCCAACAACAGGGAGTCCTCTGCACGCTGCAATACCGGAACGACCTTGGTAAAAATTTGCCCAAGCCGCTCGGTTGCCATCGCGATTTCCTCTCGAAAGGAGCGAGGGATCAGGTGGATATCATATAGCGCATACTCCTCGCCATACATCCAATCCCAGGTAAATACGCCCTCTTCCCGCATCGGGCCGTACAGCGCCTCTCGTTCTCGTCGGTTATGGTCTTCCACTTCCATCACCTCACCCGGAGCTGGAATAGCCCGAGCTGCCGATACCGCCCTTGGAGCTGCTCGTGCTTATCCCACTCGATACTCCGGATTTGCTCTTGTAAGACCTGTAGGTAGAGCTCGAACCCCCACTGCTGCTGCTATCGTCACAATAGCCGTCATTGTCATTATCGTAGCAATCATCATCATAGTCGTCCCCGGAAGAACAACCGCTGATCGCAAGTGCAGCTGCGACGAACAGACCGACTACTTTCTTCGACTTCGTTTGTGCCATTTTTCTTCCTCCTACACTGGCTTCGCGTAGTAAACATAAACCTGCCGATCTTCATCCACCTCGGCCGATGTCTTCTCCCATTCGCGTCCATTCACGTACAAATAGTCGCTTTGCAGATGCAAGAGAGCATCGTCATCGTCCTTGAAATAAAACGTGTGTACAAGCGGATAAACGCTTGCATTTTCTTGATATTCACGCATTTCGATCTGGATGCTGCCCCAGCGTGCAGACACAGCCTCCGCGTAATCGACAGCTTGCTCTTCTGTTGAGCGCTTGACGTAAATGACATACGTGCCGTTTTCGATTGCACAGGACGTCTTTTCATAAACGACATGCCCCTTCACCAAATAATCGCAAGCGAAACGCAAGGAGACCTCATCTTTGTTTACATTGTCGTAGTAAAACTGAACAGGGTATCCCCTCGCCTCATCCAGCAGCCGATATTCCATTCGTGCCATTTTTCTCACCTCTTTTACCTATTACAGAATAGCAAATCATTCGCAACAATTTTATACGTGCGCCGAAACATTTGGTTGCCAATAAATGAAAAGAAATCCAGCTGAGCCATAAACCGCTACATAAGTCCCGCTTCTTTTGTACCCGTTACTGTCGAATCATACCGCGGATCGTGTCATGCAAATGTCCGTTGCTCGCCACTAATGAAGGCGTGTGATCTTGTTGGAATGGTTCATGCTGGTACGGCTTTCCAAACCAGTCTGTAATCGTTGCACCCGCCTCCTGGGCGATAACAATTCCGGCAGCCACATCCATAATATTGGATCGTTGCATCACGATATAATCGAGCCATCCGTTTGCCAGCAAGCACCAGTCCAGTGCGGGCGCAATATTTCGCATGAGACGCTTGGTCTGGAATACAAACGGTTCTGTAAAAGCCATCTCTTCTACCTTCGTTACCGTGTCTCGTCCTCGGATGTAAGTACCGACTGCACGTGTAAGGTCTTGACGGTTATTGACGTTCAATCGTTTTCCGTTCAAATAGGCTCCTTTTCCTTTTTCCGCCCAAAACATTTGACCCGCTACCGGATTGTAGACGACGCCCAGCACCAGCTCGCCCTTGTGCTGCAATGCAATCGAGATCGAGAAATACGGATAGCCGATAAAATAGTTATTCGTTCCATCCAAAGGATCAATAATCCACAAATACTCTTCCTCGCGGGAAACCATTCCGACCTCTTCCGAAAAAATGGTATGCGTCGGGAAGTGGCGATGCAGGACCTCTATGATGCGCTGTTCACTGCCTTTATCCTCTGGCAGCTTCACGTCGTTATGCAATTCCTCATCGGGCACGAGCTGTTCAAGAAAACGCTCCTTCAAAAACGCACCCGCGACGCTTGCTGCTTCTTTTGCAATTTCGATCATGACATTTCGCTCCTTTATTACGATTGGAACAACTTTTTTGAACAACCTTCCACTTGCACTTGCATAGGAAAGATTACTATCATAGAGAGATACCCGAAGGAGGGGGATAAACATGAATACCGACTTCATTCGGCTGAAAAATATGGAAGGTGAACTCAAATTCACCCAAATGAACAATAGCTACGGCTTCTCTGTCACCACAAAGGAGCTTATTTTTTTCAAGCCACATATGACCTACCATTTGTTTTTGCAGGATATCATCAGCATGGTCCCGGTGAAGCTGGGCACAAGCCCTGTCACGTTTCGGCATCAGAGTGAGACGGTTCATGCCTCATTTGGTTCCGATTACTACAAGCTGACCGCCAAGTGGGCGCGGATTGTTTCGCGATCCGGTATCGTCGAGAAAGAAGACATGGAGTTTATCGTACCGCTTTCCACTAAAATGCTCACTTACATTTCGGAATACAGCGGTCTCGTTGTCATCAAATAACACCGTCACCTCTCGCTCTCACCTTTTTGGTGTGGAGCGAGGTTTTTTTATTTCCGACCATTTCTCGAGAGCACAATGAACGATCCTGTACCGTGGGCGATCCGCCTATCCCGATCATCGTAAACACTGCCTTCCATGACGACCAATGTGTGTCCGCGATGCAAAAAGCTCGCTTCTGCTCGCAACCGCTCCCCTATTCCCGGAAGCAAATAATTGAGCTTCAGCTCTGTCGTCACTGCATACTGATTGGGGGGCAAGGACCGATTGATCAAGGAGCCCATCGCTGAATCGATCAAGGTCGCAAGAATTCCTCCATGAACAACTCCCCCTGAATTGTGCATAAAAGGGGTCAGAGGTAATTCGAAGCGGTACGACTGTTTTTCTTCGTCTATGAACTCTCCCTTTAGTCCAAGAAAACCAGAGATAAACGCGCTATTCCGTTCCCGCTTTTGATGAATGGCAGCAACAGCCAGCTCGAGAATGCGGCGCTCCTCTTCATTCCCGTCCGACCAGATGTTTTTTAACTCGTTTAACATTTTGTTCACTCCAACCGAAATAGATTCGATTCTTCTATTTTATCCCAAACAAGCTGATTTCGCTATGATTCCTAAGCCTATGCCAATCGAGAGCAGCTGTTCGAACCATTGGAGACCGAGCGAATGTTCAGACTTTTGCGGTTGTTTCTGTAATTAAAAATTGATAAGATAGTTCAAAACATAAGACAGGCATGATCCGTATTGGAAGGGAGTTTTTCAAATTGGCCAGACAACGAAGTGATATGATCAAAAAAGGATTCGACCGCGCACCACACCGCAGCTTGCTTCGTGCAGCAGGTGTAAAGGATGAGGATTTCGATAAACCGTTTATCGCCATTTGCAACTCGTACATCGACATTATTCCGGGTCATGTACACTTGCAGGAATTTGGAAAACTGGTCAAAGAAGCCGTTCGTGCTGCTGGCATGGTTCCATTTGAATTCAATACCATTGGCGTTGACGACGGAATTGCTATGGGACATATCGGGATGCGCTACTCCCTCCCGAGCCGTGAGATCATCGCAGACAGCTTGGAAACCGTTGTCGCTGCTCACTGGTTTGACGGCATGATCTGTATTCCAAATTGTGACAAGATCACGCCTGGGATGATCATGGGTGCACTTCGCGTCAACATTCCAACCGTATTTGTAACCGGTGGTCCTATGAAAGCCGGAAAAACGAGTGATGGCCGCTCCATCTCGCTTTCCTCCGTATTCGAGGGTGTAGGTGCTCACCAAGCAGGCTTGATCAACGACGAGCAACTCGAAGAGCTGGAGCAATATGGATGCCCGACTTGCGGTTCCTGTTCCGGTATGTTTACAGCGAACTCGATGAACTGTCTGCTCGAAGCCATCGGTTTGGCTCTGCCTGGCAACGGTACCGTACTCGCTGTCTCTCCTGAGCGTCGCGAGCTGGTACAATCCTCTGCTGAAAAACTGAAAAATCTGATTGAACGCGACATTAAGCCACGCGATATCGTGACACTTGAGGCTATCGACGATGCATTCGCACTCGACATGGCGATGGGTGGGTCAACCAATACCGTTCTCCATACACTGGCTATCGCACAAGAAGCAGGCATCGAATACCCGATTGAGCGCATCAACGTAGTAGCGAAGCGCATTCCGCATATTTGCAAGCTGGCTCCGTCCTCTGACTATCATATCGAGGATTGCCACGAGGCAGGCGGCGTATCAGCTGTTCTGAAAGAAATCGCGAAAAAAGCAGGCGCGATCCATCCAGACCGTATCACTGTCACGGGCAAAACCCTTGGCGAAAACATCGCTGATGCTGAAATCAAAAACGATCAAGTCATTCGTCGCCTGGACAACCCGTACAGCGCTTCCGGCGGTCTCGCTGTTCTGTTCGGCAACCTGGCAGAGCAAGGCTCGATCATCAAAACAGGCGGTGTCGATCCTTCTATTAAAAAGCACGAAGGTCCAGCCATCTGCTTCGACTCCCAAGAGGAGGCTCTGGCAGGAATCGCTGCTGGTAAAATCAAATCTGGTCATGTTGTAGTTATCCGCTATGAAGGTCCTAAGGGCGGCCCAGGCATGCCAGAAATGCTGGCTCCAACCTCGCAAATCGTGGGTATGGGCCTCGGTAAAGAAGTCGCTCTCGTTACAGACGGACGCTTCTCCGGTGCTTCTCGCGGGATCAGTATCGGTCACGTGTCTCCTGAAGCCGCAGAAGGCGGTCCAATTGCCTTCGTACAGGACGGAGATATCATCTCGATTGACCTCGAGGAGCGGACGATCCAGCTGCACGTGGATGAAGCCGAGCTGGCTCGCCGCAAAGAAGGCTGGAAAGAATTCGAGCCGAAAGTAAAAACAGGCTATCTGGCTCGTTACTCCAAGCTGGTAACGAATGCGAGCATGGGTGGTATTTTGAAAATCTAGCACGCTGCTAGCAAACAGATCAAAGCCCTTGTCTTTGTGGGAGACTCCACAAGGCAAGGGCTTTCGCTTTTTTTTTACAAGATTTGCATTCCTCGATTCTCGCAACAAATTGCGTTACGAAACGTATTAGTAAGTAGAGAGCCAGACGAGTAGATTACAAGACTCGCCGTGCCGAAACGAAGCGCTTCTCCCAGGACGTGCCTTTAAAGGTCGAATACGTCACTCCTGGTTTTCCATATGTATGTAAGAGTTTATTGTTGCCTGCATAAATCGCCACGTGTGTAATCCGTTTGGACGTCGTCGTCGTACTCGCCTTGAAGAACACCAAGTCTCCCTTTTTCAGGTTGGCCTTGGACACACTCGTTCCTTTCTTGGCTTGATCGCGAGAAGAGCGTGGCAAGCTCTTGCCGACTGCGACTTTAAATACCCGCTGTGTAAAGGAAGAGCAATCAAATACGGCTGTGGTATTACTGCTCGCACCGAATTTATAAGGAGTACCCATATATTTTCTTCCCGTGGCAATGACCTTGTCTGCCTTGGATTGCGTCCATGCAGCCTCAGCTACATTTTGCTCCCCTGGCAATGGAGCGACAATTGATGTGACTCCCAATGCTACTCCCATTACGATTCCGATGAGGGTTTTATGTAATTTCATGCTGTTCATCCTCCCTTTTCTTTGAAAAAAGATCCCTCCTCAACAAGGGACCATTTTATGCAAAGTTTGGCTGACCTCTCACTTGTTCTCTACTTTACCAAAGCTCGCCCTCTGTGAAATTACCAAAAACTTACCAAAAACTAATTTTTTCACTGGATACGATTACCGCTTGACGCCTTCGCGCTTGATTTAACAGGCATTCCTCAAATTTTCAGTCTATTTTCTTACCAGAATGTCCCTCCAAAATTGGCAAATTTTTACCAGCCCCCATTCGTTCAAACCCTCGCCCCATGCGACTTTCGTCCTACTCCCATTTACAAAAAACCCCTTTTCTCTCCTTTTTCACGTATTCTACCGCTGGAATCTCGCTTCTCTTTCTTCTCTCTCTACTTGCAACTAGCAGGGAGTCATCGTAAAGTAGATAGGAGTTCGTTTTGAAGGAGGCACATATGCGACTGCGTAACATTCCAGGTGCCGAAGCGGCCCTGAGAGAATATCCGACGTTCGTAGACAATCCCCTTTCCTATAAAGGAAATTGGAAGGAACGCTTCGGGAATAACAATCCGATTCATGTGGAGATCGGCTGTGGAAAAGGACGTTTCATTAATACATTGGCCGAGCGTCATCCTGACATCAATTTCATTGCGGTTGAACTGAAGGCGGAGGTCGTTCTGCGCGCTGTTCAGCGTACGGAGTACAAAGCTGTTCCGAATCTGGCTTTTGTCCAGTACGATGCTTCCAAGTTGACCGACTTGTTTGCCGATCACGAAATTTCTCGCATCTATCTGAACTTTAGTGATCCGTGGCCAAAAACCCGTCATGCGAAACGTCGTCTGACTTACAAAAGCTTCTTGAACACCTATCGCCAGGTGCTTGTGGCAGACGGTGAGATCCATATGAAGACAGACAACGAAAACCTTTTTGAGTTTTCACTCAACCAATTCGCTGCGGAGCGCTTCCAGATGCGCAATATCACCTTTGACCTGCACCAGTCCAAGCTGGCGGCAGATAATGTAATGACGGAGTACGAGGAGCGCTTTTCTTCTCGTGGGCAGCGCATTTATCGGGTGGAAGCGAGCTGTGTGATTAAGTAGGCTTAAAATCCTTTTGGTTTGAGTCAACATAGGGGAGGAGAAGAAAAAGCACAGTTCTCTTCGACTCTGACACCCCCGCAATGGGGATTCACTGTCCGTCTCCATTTCAAAAAGGGGACCGTCGAGCCAAAGCCACCCTACGGGCGGAAGTTTCTCAAGGAAGAAGTGTTCGACAAGCGTGGTCCCCTTTTTGAAGTTCCGACTGGGTGGGGGTTGTCAAGGTCTGCGAGCCCTGCGCTTTTTCTTCTCACCAGCTTTCAGTGGTTCATCGAAACCTTCTAAATACTTATCAAATCATAAGTACAAAAAAACCTCCACGCTCTCAAGTAGGCCTGTACCTTACTTGCGAACGCGGAGGTTTTTTATTCTTTTTGCCGCCCGACGCTCTTGTATACGCGTTCTGGACGGCCGACGACACCGTACGAAAGGTCTGCGATGGCGTCTCCTTTGGCTACCAAATATTCGAGGTATCGCCTTGCTGTTGAACGGCTAATGCCTGTTTCTTTGCTGACCAAATCCGTCGTAGCCTCCTGGGTCTGCATGAGAAAGCCAGAAATTTTGTCCAGCGTGATTTGATCAATTCCTTTGACTGCCCTTGTCTCGGTTGTCTTTTTTTGGCCAGTCCGGGAAATAAGCTCATCGATTTGGGCTTGGCTGATCTGATCAGTGTCTTTTTTCCAATCACTCACCTTTTGCCTGAACTCCTGATAATTCCGTAACGTTTGTTGCAGGCGTGCAAAGATAAGCGGCTTGGTAATAAAATCGAATACGCCATAGCGGATCGCCTCTACAACCGCATCTACTTCTTTGGCCGCTGTCAGCATGATGACATCCGTTGTAGGGAACTGCTCCTTTATGATCGACAAAAAATCGAGGCCGTCCATATCCGGAAAATAAATGTCGAGCAACACGAGATCAGGTTGCAAAACTTCCATTTGGTCCTTGGCCTCTTGCCCATTCGTGGCAATGCCAATCACCTCGTATCCCTCTACTTTTTCCACGAAGCGTCGGTTTACCTCTGCGATTCTCAGGTCGTCTTCAATAATGAGTACCCGTATCATCTAGTACGGCCTCCTTCCGTTCTGCCGTGCGTGCATCCTTTGGGATCGTCACAGTAAAAATCGTTCCGCCTACCGGATTCCCCGTATGCGTAATATTGCCGTGTACATGTAAAACAGCTTGCTTGACTAAGTGCAGACCGTAGCCATGATTCGGCTGTTGTTTGGTAGAGAAGCCCAGCTCAAAGATGCGTTCAGCATTTTCTTCGGAGATGCCTGGCCCCAGGTCCTCCACTTCTATGAGTAAGACCTCTTCCATATTGAGCAAAAAGATCGTGATTTCTGGTGCAATTGCACCTGGAGCTTTTACAGCGTCCATCGCATTATCTATCAAATTGCCGAGAATGACAATTAGCTGTGAGCGATCAATCGAGGCAGGAATGTCACGGAAGTTGCTTTCCGGATCTATTTTCAATTCCACCTTGCGTTCGTTGGCTTGATTCAGCTTCCCGAGCAACAAGCCACCTATCAGTGGGTCGGGGACTTCTTGCATAATAAACGTCGTATTGTGGACATGCACATTCAGCTCAGAAGAAATCGTTTCAATAGCTTCCTGATACGATTCAAGCTGGATGAGTCCCGATATGAGATGCAGTTTGTTGGAATACTCATGCGTCTGAGAACGAAGAACTTCCGCATACTCCTTCACACGTGACAGCTCCTGTGTGACCTCGAACAGCTCGGACCGATTGCGAAAGCTCGCTACCGCGCCCATAACATGACGCTCCTTATCCATAATCGGGACCCGGTTCACGACTAATACATGCTCGTCCACATTCGTTTCGCGGTCAAATTCGGCTTTCCCAGTCTCAATCACCTCATGAAGGCCTAGTGAACGAACCAGCTCGTCCTGTTTGTCCATGATCCTGTCTTTATCCTTCGCTTGCCCTAGCATCTGGAGAGCAGTCTGATTCGCGAGCGTGATCGCTCCTTCCTTATTGACGGCCACAATGCCTTCGCGAATCGATTCCAGCACGGCTTGATTTTCCTGATACAATCGCCCAATTTGTTCAGGCTCCAAACCAAATATGGCTTTCTTTACATTCTGTGAAAGAATGAGCGTAGCCACCACACCCAAAAGCAAGGTGACGATGCCGATAACGAAGATTCGATTGCGATACGATTCGATCGTTTCATTAATATCCTCAAATAAAAAGCCGACAGAAACGACCCCCATCACCTTTCCTTCCTCATCATAGATCGGTGTTTTTCCTCTAAGTCCGGGGCCAAGCGAACCGACTGTCTCAGAGATGATGGATTGCCCCTCAAATACTGCCTCATTGTCGCCTCCCACCATCTTTTTGCCAATCTGCTCTGGATCAGGATGGGAATAGCGGATGCTTTGCAAATTTCCTACGGTTATAAAAGCCGCATTCGTGTCCAAGCGTATTTTTTCCACGATTGGATTGATAATCTTGGCAGGATCTTCTGCGTCAAACGCCTGTTTGATCTCAGACATCTGCGCAACGGTCTTGGCAGTATGCAGTGCACGCGTCCCAATCTCATGCTCCAAAACGCCCGCCAGCATCTGTTCAAACATCGTACCGAGTATGACAATCACACCAAAAAGGAGCGAGCAAATAATCAACATCAGCTTGCTGTGAAAACGCACATCGTTCCCTCCTCTTCTTCTCATTGTATCTCATTTCGCGCGATGACGAAAAAGAGGCCATGCGCAGGCCTCTTTTTTAATTTCTTCCTTCTTATAGTTTGACTAGAATGAGATGACTCCGGTAAGAAGAGCAAGCGCAATCATTACGATCGATGTTCCAAACGCCCATTTCAGGACGAATTTTTGGGTTTCCGCGTAATCGACCCCAACCATTCCGATCAACAGGTACTGTGCTGCAAACAACGGGCTGAGTACGTGCAGCGGTTGACCCAGGATGGAAGCGCGACCAATTTCCGCCGGATCGATTCCGTAAGCGGCTGCTGCATTCGCCAAGATTGGAACGATCCCGAAGTAATACGCATCGTTCGACATGAAATACGTGAATGGCATGCTTGTCAGCGCTACGAGTAGAGGCATATGGGAACCAAGTGAATCCGGAATCCAAGAAACGAGTGTGCTCGCCATCGCATCGATCATTTTCGTTTCAGTCAGGATGCCTGTAAAGATTCCCGCAGCGAAAACCATGGACACGGTAGCTAGTGCGTTAGCTGCGTGGGCTGCAATCCGTTCTTTCTGATCTTGCATTTTCGGGTAGTTCATAAACAGGGCAATGGCAAAAGCGAGCATGAACATCGTCGGCAGCGGCAAAAAGCTCGTAATCAGACCTACCATCAGGGCTGCGGTCAACAACAGATTGAACCAGATCAAGCGCGGACGTTTCAGCGTAGCAGCCTCATCTGTCGCCGCTACTTCTTGTCCTGCAAGCGATTTCAAATCTTGATCTGGTATCTCAATAATCCCCAGACGCTTACGCTCTTGTTTGCCCAAAATACAGGCTACGATCATCACCCAAGCAATTCCGCCAATCATCGCAGGAATAACAGGGACAAAAATCTCGGAAACATCCATATGGAGTACACTCATGACCCGTGCTGTCGGTCCACCCCAAGGCGTCATGTTCATGACACCGAGTGCGAGCATCGGCATGACTGCCAAAATCATCGGTTTGATTCCCAGCTTGCGATACAAAGGCAGCATCGCGGTAACGGTAATCATATAAGTCGTTGTTCCATCTCCATCCAGTGCGACCAAGGTAGCGAGAATCGCTGTACCTACAATCACCTTTAGTGGGTCACCCTTCACCATTTTCACGATTCTTTTAATTAATGGATCAAACAGACCTGCATCCATCATAACTCCAAAGTACAGAATGGCGAACAACAGCATAATGCCCGTAGGTGCAATTTTCTTGATGCCTGCAAGCATCATATCGCCAATTTCTGAACCAAATCCGCTAATCAACGCAAAAACAACAGGAACAACAATCAAAGCAACCAATGCTGAAAGCCGTCTCGACATAATCAAGTACATGAAAACGGCTACCATGAGAAATCCCAGTAATGCCAGCATACGCTAGTTCCCCCTTGCAAGAATGCGCTTTCATAATGTGTTGCCATTATAACAATGTTCGTAAAAATCCGAATAGAATATGCGCATAAACTGTTTTAACCGCATTTCTTCTATTAACATCATAAAAATCAAGGGAGAAAAGAAAAAGAACGGCACGAATCAGCCGTTCTCTTGTTTTTCTTATACATCTCTCTTTTGAAACACCCGAATGGACAGCCCCAACGCCACGAGACCATAGAGAATGGAGTAGATGAGCATGGTAGTGCTCGGAGGAGAAGTCGTACCGAAAATTCCTTGCGAAGCAAAGGACAGCGGATCGTCAGCTGTATCAAATAGCGAGATCGTCATTTGCCTAAATAGCGAATCGGTTGGAAATACCAGACTGGAAATAATCCCGATGTTCGTGAGTGAGCTGTTGCTAAAGGCAACACCAAGCTGCTCGATAAAGCCACCAATGAAGCTGATCCCGTACAGAATGATCAGGATAATCCCGCCCGTTACTGTTGTAGTCATACTGCTCAAGAGCATGGCTACACAGACAAGAATGATCGGCATACCTACGAAGAAAGCGGCTGCTTTCAGGATTTGGTCTCCTCCTACCTGAACAGCCAGCGCACCTCCGCCCACCCATTGGTTAATCGCCAAAAGTCCGAAGAACATCAGGAGTCCGTACAGCCCCAACATACTTGCCAACCCGAAAAATTTCCCCAATACATATTTGTATCGAGGCAGTGCGCGGGCCAGCCACGTGTCGATTTGGTGGCTCTCGATTTCAGATGCGATGCTCCCAACACTGCTCAAAATCGCCAAGAGTGCCGTAATGACGGAGCCAAAGTACAAGCCCATCCCCAAGAGCTGCGTGGAAAAGAAGTTTTTTTGCAGCAATGCATCTGGACCTGCGTTTCCGAACGACGATTCCTTCATTTCCTTAATCGCATAGCCTGTTGCCAGTCCAAATAGCAGCAGGAAGGCCAGCGACATGATCAGCGTAATCGTGAAAATACGCTTGGAGATCATTTCTCTATACGTGATTTTGATGATCGGCCACATGTCGTTCCCCCTCCTTTTTCTGCACCCAGTAGAGGAATACCTCTTCCAGTGAGTGCTGCTTGCGGACGACTTCATGTACTCCAGCCCCTGAAGCAATCAACTGTTGCAACAGAGCCGGTACCCGATTGTCCTGATCCAGCGTCATTAACCAAGTATCACGGTTTTCCCCTTGTCTGACAAGACGACTCTCTGTGACGAAGGAAGGAAGCTCGTTAGAAAAGCCTGCGCTATCCTTGTCCACTGTCAATTCAATTTGTGGTTGGACGGTGCTCAGCTTGCGCCAGTCGCCTTGTACGACCAGCTCACTGCGGTGAATGATCCCGACGTAGTTGCACACGCTCTCCATTTCACTCAGTAGATGACTGTTGAGAAAAACCGTCTTTCCTTGGTCACGCAGCCGCGCGATTAGCTCACGCACTTCTTTTCGCCCGATTGGGTCCAGTGCGGAGGTCGGCTCATCGAGAAAGATCAGCTCTGGATCGGCTAAGAGGGCGCAGGCAATCCCGATACGCTGCTGCATGCCTTTGGAAAAGCCCCGGATGCGTTCACGCTCGCGTCCAGCCATTCCGACCAGCTCAACGACATTTTTTATCACGGATTTGCTCTCGCGATGTGTTAATCCACACACCTCGGCATGATGCTCCAAGAGCTGCTGACCCGTCAACCAATCCGGATAGCGGAACAGCTCTGGCAAGTACCCTACCTTTTTTCGCGATTCTACACTGCCAATCGGCTGCCCAAGCATGACCGCTTTGCCATTCGTTGGGTGCAATAACCCGAGCATCGTCCTGACAAAGGTACTTTTACCCGCTCCATTTTGACCGAGGAAACCAAATACGGAGCCGCGCGGTACTTGTAGCGTAATATTTTTGCAGCCGGCTTGACCGTTATATTGCTTAGTCAACTCCCAGGTCTCTATCACATAGTCTGACATCGCTTACCTCACTTTCCCCATTGCAAAACGGGACAAAGCAGAGCCCTCCTTCTTCAGGAAAACTCTGCGAATACCCCATTATTTGTTTACTTATTTCAGCCGATTTGCAAAATCCAACAGCCCATCTGCGCTCTTTTCACTGCCTTCCAGCATGTGAATCTGTCCATCCTGCTGCCACATCAGATGCGCATTGTATTTACCTGTGATCAGCATTCCGTTTTGACCATTCACTTTTACTTCCTTCATCTTGCTCTCGCCGTCTGCCATGTATGGTACCGGGAGTGTATGCTGCCAGTCTTCGATGCTAATCATCTGCTTTTTCACTTGATCCGGAATGAACGGCAGGGCCAAGAGTGTCTCACGAAGCTGTGCCAGATCGACTCCCTCTGGTGCGCTTAGCTCAGGAGCGCCTACGACAAAGTAGCTAATATTATCTTTTCCGACAAGCATCCTGACCTGCTGCATCTGTGGAATCTTCAAGGAGAAGCGTTTGCCACTCAGTTTTTCATCAAAGCGCGCCTCTACTTGCAATTGCGCCAGTAGCTTGTTTGCACGATCGGCATCGATCTCCATGTGCATGGTAAAAGGAGATTGGATGTCTACACTATCCACCGTGACGTCCTGCGGCAGCTGTGGCAGCTTCACGCCAGCCTTTTCAGCGGATTCCTTGTTGTTGTAATAGTAGCTTCTTTGCTCAAGTTTCTCTTTATCGTTTTTATCCATCCAGATTTTTCCGATACCAGGCAGTTCCGTCTCGCCCCAATTGCCGTTTGCGATCCATTGCTCCAGCTCTTGCATATCTTCTTGCGTCACTTTGACGAATTCAACTTTATCCATGCGGAAAATGGACAGAAAATCGTTCGCTGCTGCTTGTACTTGGGGGAAAGACAGGGACACAGCCAATACTGCTGCTGCCGAAGCACCTGTCACCCATCTTTTTGTTTGCTTGTTCATCTGATTCCAGCTCCTTCTGATTGTTGCTCGTTTTGTTATCGTTTGTCTTTCTTGTGCATATGTGTCAGTCGTTTTCTCGATGGATTGCGAAAATCGCTGCCACGCTGCTTCCGTATTGACCCTCACATCGTGTGTCTCGGAAAAAGCATGCTCCATCTTCTCACGTGTCCAGCTATCCAGCGCGGATAGTTCATCCAGCTGTGTACGGCAGGTTTCACAGTACTCCAGATGAAGCAGGAATTGCTTACTTTCTTTTGAACTGCACTCACCGTCCAAGAACGCCTGGACAAAGCCTGTATCGGCACATTTCATTCTTCTTCCCCCCTCATCCGGCCATAGATGGTACGAAATTTACTTTTCGCTCTCGCAAGGAGTGTTCCCACCGAGCTAATCTGCGTACCAGTCGCTTTCGCCAACTCCGCATAAGGAAATCCGGAATATTTCATGACCAGCAAGGTCCGTTCCCGCTCGTCTAGCTCCTCTAGCACATCGCGGACGATACTCTGGGACTCTTTTGCAAGCCACATCTCTTCTGTAGAAGGACTGACGTGTTCTTGCTCGGATGCACTTCGCTCTTGTCTTGCGTACCGGCGTTTTTCTGAACGAAGATAATTGTACGCTGCGTAGAGTGCGGACTTGGACAGCCATGCCGGGATATGTTCGATCACCGAGCGATCCGTATGGTAAAAGGAGAGAAATACATCCTGGGCAATATCTTCTGCCGTTTGTTGATCTTTCACAATTCGCATGATCTGTCGGACCACAAACGGATAATAGGTCGTAAACAATTGTTGAAAGGAATCTGTATGATCCTCTACTCGAGCATGGTTCATCACCAGGTTTGCTTGCACCTCCACTGGAATTCCTCCTTCCTGCGTGCGCCATTGACAAATGCCTCTACTGCTTCGTTCATCTAATAGAAACCGCCAAGGCGATTTTTGTGACAGGAAGAATGAAAATTATTTTTCATCTAAAAATAGATCGGGCTTCTCCAGGAAACGGCGCGTCAATTGATAGTGCTCCGTATCTCGATAATTCACCTCTTGTACCGGCGATTCATCAAAATTGAGGATAGTCGCCCCGGGATAGCCCAATAGAATCGGCGAGTGCGTCGCAATGATAAATTGTGCTCCTTCTTCTACCAAATCGCGCATCACGTACAAAAAAGCGATTTGACGCTTCGGTGAAAGAGCAGCCTCGGGCTCATCCAGCAGATAGATTCCCCTGCCGTTGAAGCGATTGGCAAACAGCGCGAAAAATGATTCTCCGTGCGACTGCTCATGCAGCGAGCGACCGCCGTAGTTTTTATAGCTTTCAGAGCCCATCTGATCGATATGGCTGGCAAACTGATAGAAGCTCTCAGCCCGCAAAAAAAAGCCATTCGTTATTTTGGGCAGCCAGGAAAGACGTATGTAGTCACCCAGACTCGCCTCCGAGCGATGCACTTCATAAAAATTATTCCGCGATCCGCCAGCCGTATGGAAACCACATTGATAGGCAACAGCCTCAAGCAACGTCGATTTACCTGAGCCATTCTCTCCTACAAAAAATGTGACGCTGCTCGCAAGCTCGATCGCTTCCAGCTTACGCAAGGAGGGCAGGTGAAACGGATATTCTTTCGTGTTCGGAAAATCCTCTCTCAGCAGCTTGATCGTTCGCAAATAAACCATTTTTGACCTCCACTCTCATTATTTTCCCGACTCCCGCCGATACATCCTTATAAGGGCGCCTTTTTGAACGCTCATTTATTTGGGGGAGAAGTATCCGTGGACAAGGTTTCCTTTCTTCAGGAAAAAAGTACATTTCATATGAAATATCCGGATCAGAGCGACCTCGCCTTTTACCGGTGGTATACGACGCAGTATCCAAACGAAGCCATCGGCTGGTTTCACCTTGGCCAAGAACGAGAAGCACAAGGAAACCGGGAACAGGCTCTCGAAGCGTACAGGCGTGGCCTTGTATCCAAGCAAGGCTCGTATTACAACGAGACGCGTGACGCTTATCAACGACTGCTGCGGGAGCGACAACGCAATTCCTTGGGCAATCGAACGCGTTTACTCTTGGCTTCACTTTTGTTTCTCTATTTTCAATTCGCTTTTTCTCCCGGACCGTTGAGGGATGCGTCCTCCAAGACAATGCCGCAGGCTGCCAAACAGCCCGTACCGACACCTGGTCAAGCACAGCCACATGTAGAGGTCATTGCAGTTCCTCCTACACTTAGTGCGCGTGAGCTATCTGAACAGGTCCGGCGCTATGTAGAGTCCCGGCGTCCTGCTCTGACGCAGCCTTTTACGGTGATGGTTGTCCCAGAAGTACCTGGTTCGCCGTTGTTCCGTCCTTTGCTGTTTTATCAGCCGCGTGAAGTCCGAGGCATCGTGCGTTACAATCCGACAAGTCGGACTGTTCTCAGTGAAAAATGGTGGGATAAACCTGTGCAATTCGAACGAGAACCGGCACTTGCAACAAGTAAGGGAGAACTCACGGATGAGCAGCTAACCCTCCAGCATGTACTGATCTTGCGAAACGCCTTGTATCGCTATTATCAGCAAACGGGTACGTTGCCTGCCCAGCTGTCTGATCTGGCTGGCGCTTATCCAGGCAATTATTTGCCGCAAATTCCAGTACCGCCAAAGAGACTTTTGTTAAAAAGCTATCCGTATCATCCCAAAGCCTTCTTGGCAGGGTCCGCATGGGACAGCTTGCGCAATGTGCTGCCGCTTCCCGGCTATCCGGAGCCCGTGGCGCCTTTCGAACCGTTACAGCTTCACTTGACTACCTCGACACATACGATGAAGCTCATCAGCGGGTCCCATCTGGTACGCAGCTATCCCGTCGCCATAGGTAAAAACGGTTCTACACCCGAAGGCTACTATACCATTCAGAAAAAAATCAATCAGCCCCGTGGACATGACAATATTTATGGAACGAGGGGCATGGTCTTTCAGGAGAACGGGTACGCCCTCCACGGGACAAACCATCCAGAGAGCATCGGCTCATCTGTTTCGCTCGGATGTGTTCGCTTGTACAATGCCGCTGTAGAAGAACTGTACACCTTTGTTTCATTGGGGACAGAATTCATTATCTCGAATGCCCCGTCCTCTGCCCAGCCTTGGAGCAACCCAGCTCCATTCGTTCTCCCGGCTGGTCCTGAGGAAGAGACGCCAAAAGTCATTTACAATTGGCTCCATTGATTTTTTAGGCTCCGTAAAGAAAAGACGTGCGGAACGCCATCCCGTTACGTGCTGATTTTTACCAGACGCTTATCAAACGAAAAAAAGCCCTTCTATCCCTAAAAAAACAAGGGATAGAAAGGGCTTTTCTTCCTATGAATGGGGGATTACTCTGCGTTCACGATAACTTTGTACGGAATCTTTGTGTTGTTAGTATTGTAGACTAGCAAGTAATATTTCCCTGGTTTTGCCTCAAATTCTCCCGTCAGTTTCTTACCTGCGTTTTCGGGATAGGCGAAATACGTTTCGAGATCATCTTCATGAAACACCACCCAGTTTAAGCCTTCGTCCTTCTCGCTACTTACCGTAACTTGAACGATCCCTTCCTCTTCAACCTGAATGATGTACGTGTCCTTGACATCTGTACGATCGGTTTGACCACTTAGCTCTTCGCCAAACTGTAGCGCATTAGCGTCATCGAATGAATTGTTCGGCTCCGTTTCGGTTGCTTCTGTATCTTCTTCTGGCAATTCCGCGGTTACTTTGTATGGAATGGTTTCACCGTTAAAGTTGTACACGGACAAATAATAGGTGCCCGGAGTTGCTTCAAACTCACCGGAAAGCGTTTTTCCTGAGGTTTTGGGGTAAGCGAGATAATTATTCAGATCATCCTCGTGGTGGACGACCCAGTTCAAACCAGTATCATGCTCACTTGTTACGTTGATTTTCACTGTTCCTTTCCCCAATACGTTCAAGGCAAAAATGTCCTTGTCGTCTTGTTTGCTTGTTTGACCATTCAACACCACATTGCTTTTCAATGGATTAGCCTCTGAAAAGCTGTTGTTTGGCTCCTGTTCCTTTTCCCCGATTTCTCCACCCTGCTCCTCGATCGTGATCGTCATCGATTTCGCAGCAACCGCTCCTTTGTCATCCGTTACTCGCAGCTTCACGGTATATTCTCCCTGATTTTCGTAGACATGCGCAGGATTGGCATCGCTGCTGCTTGTGCCATCTCCAAATTCCCACAGATAGGATGCGATGCTGCCATCCGGATCGGAGCTTCCGTTACTGCTGAATGCAACCTCCTCGTTTACAGCCGCTTTTGACGGTCCGTTCATGACAATAACAGGCGGCTGGTTCTCACCATCTCCCTGTTCTGGAAGAACCCCATGGAACGTGACATCATATTCAAACTGATTGGACGCATTAACTCTGTAGTTGGTGAAGTAGGCGGTTACGGTTTTGTAGCCGTTCCATGGGCGGGAAGAAAGTGTAGTTAGAAACTCGTCTGTCATGCGACTCATCGTTCCCCAATCTTGCTTCTCCCCTTGTGCCTGCGTACCCGTGTACGTCCCTGTTAACGTAAAGGTTTGGAATAACTCTGAATCGTGCTTGTTTGTAGACACATTTTGCAATCCAGTAACCTCTTCAATTTCCCGGAAAATTTCTGTACTTGCTTTGGGGTCTGGCTTGACCAGATAATCATCCGACACCAGCGGCACGGTCAGATCCGGATAGCTGTCTACCAGCGATTCCATTGTACGGCGGTAATCCCGATTTAGCTCGGAATCATTACTGAGCGTACGGATTAACTGGTCATAACCATCCACGTTATTGGCCTCTATGTAATCCATGATATCGTCCAGCTTGTTCCAGTCCTCTTTCATCATGTGATACTGCAAGGCGTATGAATACGTATAAAAGTCCCATGTGCCGTAGCGTGCGTGCAAAGTTTGAGACGCCGTATACCAATTGTCCTGTCCAAAACGAATGAGATTGCCGACCATGGATTTTCGTGGCAGAACACCTGTTGTTCGCGTGGAGCCTGCAAAGAGTTCTGCTCCTCCTTCTTCAAACCACGATAGTCTCTCGTCTCTGTAAATCGGTCCTTCATTCCACAAGCCAGGTATAGCGTAGCGCCCTTGCAAATAGTGCGTGAATTCATGGCGGAACAGCTCTTCCAGTGTGTACGTGCTCTGCTGCGGTGTTCGCTCGTAGGTGAAGAAAGTTCCCTTCCCCTCGATATACATGCCCCCGTTGTCCGTTTCATAGCCGTACAGGGGATTATTCATCTTGTACTCTGAAGGACTATTGTAAAGGACAATGGTCAAAATATCGTCGGGGTTCCCTTCTTCCATCGGTTCATCTCGTCCTGCCATCCGATGAAACTGAGCTTTTACCTCTTTTGCCGCCCAATATAACCGTTTCACTTTTTCTTCTGTGACATCTCCGCCTGTTTTCATGACAATGCTTCCGTCATCAAACGTATATTCTTTGGGCAGATATTTTTTCATGGCATCCTCACGAATCATGTTGAACTGGATGTCTCTTCCCTGCGCATCTTTTCCGCCATAGACCGTCTGGATCAGCTTCGCTGCCTGCATATACTGAAGTCCCACATACGGATAAAGCTCCAACGCTTCTGTGAGGACCTCGTTGCCCTTATTCGGATTGGAATGGTATTCTCCCAAATACGCACTGTGATAAAACCCATTGTCGAGGACCCATTCTTTCGCTTCATCCGTATCGCCATGCAAGGCGAGATTTCCCAGCTCGTTCAGATACGTATCGATTTTGCCGTAAAACTCCTGTTGCTTGGTTGGTTCATCTACTCTCCACATCAGAATATAGCTAATCTGGCTCATGATACGAAAAACAGCATCTCCCGCACTCCGCTGCGTAATGAAAGTATCCATTTGTTCTTCGTATTGACGGATGATCGGGGCAGCTTTCTCCACGAGGGAAGCGCTTACAAAAGTGTTTCCGATAAGTCCGCCAAATGCACCTACCACCTCATTTTGAGCATCTGTCCCTAATTTGAAATTCGGATTGTCTGCAATGGCATGCAGAGCAGGGAACACTTTTTGATGCTCGCTTCTCTGATTGAGATAGGATAATTCCTGATGGTAGTAGCCGAGGTAATATCCAGAGCGAAGAACCTCAACCAAGGTGTCAATTCCTTTAGAATCGCTGCTGGAGTATTGTGTGCCTCTGACCTGCAATGCGTCAATGATGGCCTGAACGCGCTGGCGATCGTTGTAAAAGGCATAAGAATCGGGGGTAAAATCAAATAGTTCAGGAATCTGCTCCCAGTTGACCGTCACCAACACATTGACTAATTCGTCGTAGCTGAGCTTGTTCAAATCGGACATCGTGTACTTTTCGGCATTTGCCTTCATGCTCCGCTGCTGTTCGTTAGAAGACTCTTGCTCCTCTACACTCCAGGTCGGCTCCACCGGATGCGGATATTCTCCTGCTTCGTCAATGGATTGATGCTGAAACGAGGTGACTGGGTCCAGCTTACTCTCCACATATTTTCCAGAAGGCGGAACGTTTTGACTCCCATCCCTACCGAACGCACTCGAATAATCCTTGGCTGCCAAGGCTTGGGCAGGACTACCAACCGTCCCCAATAGAAATGATGTCGAGAGAAGGACACCAGCCACCATGCGGCCTGTGTGTACCGTGCGACTCTTTTTCTTCATGAATGAGCAAACCTCCTTTGAATGGTAACCGTATTTTCGTTTGTTGCGAGGATGCCGTATCTCGTTTTGTGCAGCTTCACCTTCTCTCCATTTGGAATGAAATAAAGTACACACTATTAGAAATGCAAGTATGGTGCCAATACATATAACAAAAGAGAAGACCAAAAATGTATACATTTATTTACATTAATACATAAACATGTATGAAACATTAGACACGGTTACTTTCGTAAATGAGTCTTGCTTAACGCACGCAAAAAAGCGCGTCCCCCAATGGGAACGCGCCATGTTTTTACAATCACATTTATTTTTCTTCTTCCAATTCCCTCATCGATTCTTCTTGTTCTTCTTCTGAGTTCCAATAATCGAGCACTTTTCCTTGGAGAACCTTGCCTTGAATGAATTCTACCTGCTGCTCACTGAAATCCTCTGTCCACTCAATACCCAATTGTTCAGCTAGACGTACGATAGTCAACAGTTCTGACCAAGCCACGTAGCGTTTGTACCAGAAGAACTGTGGCTGCTCGTTCATGTATGGGTAAAGATCATCGAAATCGGTGTGTTTACAGTCAAGTGCTCGCTCAAAATTCACCTTGGTTTGGCGTAACTGTTCTTTGAAAAATGTGGGTAGATCCCTTTGTGCGTAGCTAGACATGGACTGTCCCCCCTGTCTCCCGATTTAATGGTATTGTACCACGTGAAAGAAGTTGTGCAAATAGTCGAATCGGTTTTGAATCGTTCTTGCTGGGCTAATCTTTAGCCGTTTGAAGCATCTGGGAACTGGTTCTGCCCCTCTTCTTGTGGAGGTGGCGGTAATTGAATTTCATTGGAGGAACCATTTGTCTGACCAGGTACTTGATTCCCGATGTCCGGTGGAACCTCACCTGTTCCCGGATTTGGCGATTGACCGCCATCTCCATTATTTGTATGCTCACCAGTTCCTTCTGTACCTTGGTCAGGTGGAATTTCACCATTGCCATTCTCAGTACCATTTGGATTTTGTCCCTGATTGTTGCCTTCCTCGTTATGACCTGGATCTTGATTAATCAGATTCTCCAGCTTCTTGGAATCGATTGGGACTATTTTTGAAGGTGTGCCTTCCTCGCCTTGTGCATTTCGTGGAACGACTTGATACTGATACTGTTTCGGACTATCCAGCACATCTACATAAGAGGTTTCCTTCATACCCGCAGAGATGAGTTTTCTCTCGCCGTTTTCGCTAATGCGGTACAAATCGTACGTATTGCCATCAGCTCCACCGATCCAGCTAAGAACGACCATCAATTTATTGGTACTGGTATCCAATGTCATGTCTGCAGCCAATTGGATTTCCGGTTCAACTTCCTCTTGTTTATGTTGTACGACGCCTTCTGGTCGTACGAAATCCGATGACGGCACTCCTTTTAAGGCTGTTGCCAACACTTTGGAGAACATTTGCGCCGTCATGCTACTTCCTTGGTGCATCAAATGCTGTTTATCCTCTGGATCGAAGCCCATCCAGACTGCACCGACGTATTCCGGTGTATAGCCTACAAACCAAGCATCCTTGTTTGCTTTGCTATCTCCTGCAATCGATTGCGTCGTTCCTGTTTTACCAGCAACGTGACGGCCAGAGATCCGTGCCGCCTTCCCTGTACCTTCCTGAACCGCTCTCTCCAGCATTGTATGAACTTCCCAAGCTGCTTCCGGCTTCAATGCCTCTGTTTGTTGCGCCTTATATTCGCGTACAACACCCTCTGCCTTGTTCTCGACCTTAGTAATCGAGTGCGCCTCGGACACTACCCCTCCATTTACAAATGGAGTATACGCCTGAGCCATTTCCATCGGAGAAATACCTACATCCAATCCCCCAAGGGCAATGGCCAGGTTTCGGTCCTTCGGAGTCAGCTCAATGCCGACTTTCTTCAGGTATGCCAAGCTTTCTGATACACCAATTTCATTTAACAGCCATACAGGCGGGATGTTTGCAGAGTCGATCATCGCCCTGCCCATACTTACTGTTTCAGTGTAGCGGTTATTGTAGTTGCGCGGCTCATAGCCGTTGAAGCTTTGCCTTTTGTTGCTCAGCTGCGAATTCGAGTTCCATTTGTTGATATCTTTATTGATTGCTGGAGCGAACACGGCAATCGGCTTAAAGCTGGAGCCCGGCTGACGCTTCATGTCTGTCGCATAGTTAAAGCCTTTTGGCGCATAGTTGCGTCCGCCCATCATCCCGGCAATTCCGCCCGTTTTCGCGTCGATGACAATCATCGATGATTCTACACCGCGCTTGGCGCCGTCTTTCGGGAAGTTTTTGGCATTGGCATATTCCTCTACCATGGCATCCTGTACTTTCGGATCGAAGGTCGTGTAAATGTTCCAGCCTCCGCGGTACAGTTCTTCTTCTGTCACGCCGAACTTGGCTTCGGACTCTCTCAACATATTGTCAAAAAACGCGCGATAGCCTTTTTTCAAGCTCGCACCAGCCACTTCATGCGCTTTCGTAGGCAGCGCCTCCGCTTGAGCTGCCTCCTTTTGTTCATTGGTAATAATGCCTTGCTCATACATAAGACGTATAACAGTGTCTCGACGCAGCTTGGCTTTTTCCGGATTGTTAAATGGTGAATAGGTGCTCGGTGCTTTTGGAATCGCCGCCAGCATCGCTGCTTCCGCAACGGTAACATCGCTCGCCGACTTACCGAAGTAAAATTGGGACGCATCCTCAACCCCGAATTCCCCTTCGCCCAAATACACGCGATTCAAGTACATCTCCAAAATTTGATCCTTGGAATACTTGCGCTCCAAGCCAATCGCAATACTCATTTCTTTTGTTTTGCGCCAGAATGTTTGATCTAGGGTGAGAAAGACGTTTCTTGCCAGCTGTTGGGTAATCGTACTTCCCCCTTCAGCCAGCGATCCTTTTTTGATGTCATTGACTATGGCGCCACCGATCCGAACCATATCGACGCCCTTGTGTTCGTAAAAACGCTTATCCTCAACCGCGAGGAAAGCATTAATCAAAACTTTTGGCATTTCATTGATCGGCTTGTATTCACGGTTCTTTTGACGAATCAAGCTCGTCATCTCTACTCCGTTTTTGTCGTATATGACCGTTGGTTCTGCTTTCAAGTCCTGTAATTTCTGTACGTTTTCCTCAATCATCCGGTCTCCCGCATACAACAGGGCGAAGTAGCCCCCAATCACACTAAGGAAAAGGAAAATTGCAAACGATACGGCAATCATCAGCAAGTTGTTCTTTTTCTTCTTGACTTTCTTCTTGGCCTTTGCTGCCATTATTTACCTCCTGGTTTTCTCTCTCCCCCACATCTTATATAGACGGCACGATTTCAAAAAAGTTTCTGTTTTGGATTGTAGTCTATCATTCCATATTGAAGCTCGTTTGTCACTGGAAAAGCCTATCTCCTGAAACAGAAGATAGGCTTTTCCTAAAGGTTTACGATTTTATTTCAGCAATTTTTCTGCTTCAGCCACGACATTTTCTACCGTGAATCCGTATTCCTTCATGATTCGCTCACCTGGTGCAGATGCGCCAAACTGATCGATTGCGATGACCGTACCGTTATCGCCAGCGTAACGCTCCCAGCCCATTGGAGAGCCCATTTCTACCGCCACACGTGCTTTTACAGACGGCGGAATCACAGCGTCGCGATACTCTTTCGGTTGACGCTCGAACAGGTTCCAGCTCGGCATGGAAACAACGCGTGTTTCAATACCTTTCGCGAGGAGTTGCTCACGCGCCTGCATCACGAGGGATACTTCAGATCCAGTTGCGAGCAGGATGAGCTGCGGGTTGCCGCTTGGCGCGTCCGCGAGAACATACGCACCTTTGCTCACGCCTTCTGCCGCTTTCTCGATAGTCTCTGGCAGGACTGGCAGGTTTTGACGAGTCAGTACCAGTACAACTGGCTCATCTGTACGGGATACAGCATATTTCCAAGCCTCGTTCGTCTCCACTGCATCAGACGGACGAAGAATGGTCAAGCCAGGCATCGCACGCAAGGAAGCGAGCTGCTCAATCGGCTCATGCGTCGGTCCGTCTTCACCAACTGCGATCGAGTCATGTGTAAATACATAGACAACTGGCTGCTTCATCAGTGCAGAGAGGCGAATTGCCGGACGCAAGTAGTCGGAGAACACGAAGAACGTACCGCCGTATACTTTTACGCCACCGTGGAGAGCCATACCGTTGAGGGCTGCACCCATGGCGAATTCGCGAACACCAAACCAAATGTTGCGGCCATCGTAAGAACCTGGCAGGAAGTTGCCCGCTTCTTTAATCACCGTGTTGTTGGAATGTGCCAAGTCAGCAGAGCCACCCAGGAAGAATGGAACGCTGTTTGCCAATGCATTGATCGCATTACCGGAAGCAACGCGCGTCGCTAGCTTTGCGCCAGCTTCATACGTCGGCATATGGTTGTCCCAACCAGTAGGAAGATGACCTTCCTGTGCAGTCGTAAATTGCAGCGCCAGTTCCGGATACGCTTTTGCGTAAGCAGCAAACAGATCGCGCCAAGCAGCTTCTGCTTTTTCACCGGCATCAGCCAAGCCTGCATAGAAATCCGTCACTTCCTGTGGTACGTGGAACTCGCTTTCATGGTGCCACTCGTAGTTTGCTTTTGTCAGCTTCACTTCGTCTTTTCCAAGCGGAGCGCCGTGAGAAGAGCTGGAGCCGCCTTTGTTCGGGCTTCCGTATCCAATGACGGTTTTTACTTCGATCAAGGTAGGACGATCCAAGTCTTTTTTCGCTTCTGCGATAGCCGCGTCAATAGCAGCCAGATCATTGCCGTCTTCTACGCGAATGTATTGCCAACCATACGCTTGGTAGCGACCCGCTACGTTTTCAGAGAAGGAACGGGAAAGCTCGCCATCCAGAGAGATATCGTTCGAATCGTAGAGCACGATCATTTTGCCCAGTTTCAGGTGAGCAGCCAGGGAAGAAGCCTCGCTGGATACACCCTCCATCAGGTCACCGTCGCCGCAGATTACGTATGTGTAATGGTCAACGATGTCAAAATTGTCACGGTTGTAAACAGCTGCCATGTGCTTTTCAGCCATTGCCATACCGACAGCCATCGCGATCCCTTGTCCCAGTGGACCTGTTGTCGCGTCAACACCCGCCGTGTGCCCAAACTCAGGGTGACCAGGAGTTTTGCTGCCCCATTGACGGAAGTTATGTAGGTCTTCCAGTGAAACATCGTATTTCATCAGATGCAACATCGAGTATAATAGCATAGAGCCATGTCCTGCTGAGAGGACAAAACGGTCACGGTCAATCCATTTTGGATTGCTCGGATTTACTTTCATAAAGCGGCTCCACAGTACATGTGCCATAGGAGCTGCACCCATCGGCATTCCCGGGTGACCGGAATTCGCCTTCTCGATGGCATCAATCGCCAGCGTGCGGATGGTATTAATGGATAGCTGATCAACAGACGTATGCTGAGTCATCTCGCAAAATCCTCCCTGCGTTTTCTAGAAATTACTACCGAGAATCAGGTAAAAACACACTGTGCCATTATAGCATAGTTCCCATTCATAATCATGTTCGCTTTGCATGAATTAAGGAGGTCTTTTTCAATGAATTGGCTGTATCTTACTATCGGGATCGTTTTAGGTGTTGCTGGGATTGGCATGCTGCTCTTTGCCATGACAAGTTCGCCTATTTTGAAAAAGAACAGACTGGAACGCCGGAGACAGGCTGCCGAGAATCATCGCCCGGAAGAATATCATTAAATAGAGGAGAATTCGCATGCAGAAAGAGCGCTTCGCAATGCAGGTAGCCGTTCACCTTTTTCTGGTAAAGGGTGAGCAAGTCTTGTTATTACGCCGCTACAATACCGGATACGAAGACGGCAATTACAGTGTTCCCGCTGGACATCTGGATGGGAATGAAGAAGTAAAGACAGCTGCGATCCGCGAGGCCAAAGAAGAATGCGGAATTGACATCGATCCAGCGAGCTTGGAGATGGTAGGCGTCATGCATCGTCGCTCCAATGATGAGCGCATCGATTTTTTTGTCGCTGCTACAAAATGGCGCGGAGAAATTATCAATGCCGAGCCGAATAAATGCGATGAGCTCGTATGGGTGGACATGGATAAATTACCCCCGAACGTCATTCCTTATGTGAGACAAGCTCTCTCGAACTTTAGACGAAAGCAATGGTTTGACAGCTTTGGCTGGGAGCCTGCATTCGAGTGGAAGAAATCATAAAAGCAACCAATCCGCCAAACGCCTTGTGCTCGCTTTGGCAGTTGGTTGCTTTTTTACATTCCCCTTCGCTTAGCTGTAACAAAAAGGTGAACTGCCTTGTTCCAACGAGCACGCAGTCTTTTCCTCACCGCTTCATCAAGTGTCGGTTCAAAGCGACGCCCTACCTTCGTTCGTGCTTCCAAGTCTTTCGCCGACCACCAGCCGCACTCTTCCCCAAACAGAAATGCAATGCCCATCGCTGCATTTGGTGATTTACCCCATCATTACCATATGTAAACTTCTCCTTTGCAAACTTTTAAAAATATCCAAACATAACAAAAAGGGCCTCTGCCATCCGAAAAGCTCGCGGATAGTAGACGCCGAAGTCCAGGCATTCATATCGATTACGAAACAGGTGGTTGCTTATTCGTTCGAGGTTCTTTCATTCCACCAAAACGCTGCAACTGGCGAATCAAGAGGAACGAACACACTGCGAAACAAACAATCATCAACGTAATTTTGCTATATTGATAAACGCCCGCAACCAATATTTCCAGTTGATCAGAGAACCAATAGCCTGCCACAAAGTAGTGCAAGGTCCAAACAATACTGCTCGGTAAAAAGTATAGAAGGAACTGCCGAAACGGCATTCGGCTCGCACCAGCGAGGATTGGCACGATATGACGAATAATCGGAAGAAAGATACCAAAAGCAAGCAGCCAGCCCATTGGCCCGCGCAATGCCGACAGCAAGTCACCCAAGCCCGACTTCCGGGTCATCGAGCCAAATGCCTTCGCGCCCAGCAAGTACCCCGCGCAAGAAACGGTAAAAAAAACGGGGTATATGACAGTAAATGCTGTAAAAAAATCCGCTCCTGTATTGGCAATCTGCGCCCCCATGGTCATGACTGTAATCTCATCTGGAATGAATTTTCCCAGCATGCCTGTAACCATCTCCCAGAATAGCTCGTAATACCCTGTAAACTCCACCTGTGCCGCCTCCTTTCTCTCTGTACTCTATCCTAACGGGTAAACCTTTCAAAAGAAGACAGAAATCCTTAAGAAAAGGATAAGTATTTCTGAAGAATTTCTTACAAAATAGAATTCGAGATTCCAAAACAAAAAAACGTGCTCACCAACAACCGCATACACACGGCTTGGCAAACACGTTCTCTCTATTCTCTTCCCTCAGCCTTACGCTTGCTGCGCAGCGCTGACATGGCTTCAATGAACTCTTCCTTGTCAATGACATTCAGCTCATATAGCTCCCGAATTTCATCTTCTATCAACAGCAAATCCCCTTCAGGATCACCTGTATAAATAACCAATCCGAAACGGTGCAGAAACGCCTTCAAATCGAATTCATTCGGGTTTATTTTCAATGAGCTCCCTCCAGATCGATTTCCATCCTTGCGAGGACGGCATCGTAATCAAACTCGACAGCAAAGCCGGTAATGACGATGATCTTCGCGTGTGGATACGCTTCTTGCCACGCCTCCTCCTCTTCCGGTTTCAATCCGACGATATACAAAGGGTCCGCGGACAGCTGCGGATGTTCTTGACACAGGCGTAAAAACTCCTTGCATCTCTCTTGTTCGACAGCCGCGTTCAGAACGAGGACAGCTCGCTCAACTTCTCCGGACTCTCTTTGTTTAGCCAGTAGCTCAAACGTTTTGACTGAAGGCACAATAGCATTAATCTCAGGAAAACGATCGAGCACTTCATCCAGCCAATCATCTTCATGCCAGGCCAGGTAGTAAAGCATCGCAGTAGACATGTAACAAACACCTCATGGATATATACTTGACAATATAAGTAGCCATTCTTATTTCTTTTCTATTATAGCACGTCTCGCTATAACTGCCCACGTTGCTGGCTTGACTTCGCCTTTTCCTTCACGTAAGGTGGAAAAAGCAAACAATTCGCTTGAACAGATTTTTGTGCGAAAAGAGGTAGACTTGTAGTGAATAAGAAGCACCTTGCCCTCTTGTTCTTTATTGCTTTTTTCATCATGCTCGGTTTTGGCATCATCATCCCCATTCTTCCCTTTTTCGCGGAGAAATTGGGTGCGACTTCGTTTCAAATCGGCATGCTTTTTGCCAGCTACAATATTATGCAGCTGGTGTTTGCACCGATTTGGGGAACACTTTCAGACAGAATCGGGCGAAAGCCACTCATCTCATTCGGGCTGTTCGGCTTTTCCATCACCTTTATCCTGTTTGGACTCGCCGAAAGTTATACAGAAATGCTCCTGTATCGCATTTTGGGTGGAATCGTCTCGGCTGCCGCATTGCCAACTGTAACGGCTATGGTAGCGGATCTCTTCCCTTCAGAAGAACGGGCAAAAGGGATGGGGGTCATTGGCGCCGGGATTGGACTTAGCTTTGTCTTCGGTCCGGTAATTGGTGGACTGCTCAGTGAATTCGGCTTTGCCGTTCCCTTCTACGCTTCGGGTATCGTGGCGTTGCTTACGTTTTTCCTGATCCTGTTTGCCTTGCCAGAGAGCTTGCCGAAAGAAAAACGGGCGAATCTGCAAAAAGAAAAGCGACAAAATCCGCTTGTCTCTTTGTTCGGTTCCATGTCCTTGCTGTACGGTATTTTGTTCACCGTCTCCTTTGCTTTTTCCGGACTGGAAACGACCTTTGCCCTGTACATAAGTGATTTGTACGGTTTTACCTCCAAAGACCTCGGCTATATGTTTCTCGTCATGGGCTTGATCGCTGCCGCTGTACAAGGCGGGCTGATCGGAAGAATGGTCAAGCAGCTAGGGGAAGCAAGTGTCCTCGTTATTGGGATGATTCTTTACGGCATTGGATTTTTCGCCATTCCGCTGTCGGGTAGCTTTTGGGTGCTGGCGCTGATCCTTTCATTATTCGGAGCAGGACAAGGAATGATCAGAGCGACAGCCACAGCAATGATCACTCAACGGACAACACAAGGCCAAGGCGTGACGAGTGGAGCAATCAGCTCGATGGACAGCCTTGGACGCATCTTGGGTCCATTAGCTGGTGGAGCGGTTTACCAAGTCTCCCACAGCGGTCCGTTCTTCCTTGGAGGAGTCTTGATGGTATTGCTCCTCCTCTGGTTCGTCAGCAGCTATCGCCGTCTGCCAGAACCAAGCACACAAGCGCAATCGTAAGCCATATAAAAAGGAAGCACCGCCAGCATCAACACTTTGCTGACGGTGCTCTTTTTATGGCAACCTACTGTTCCTGTAGCTCCATCCAAGCCGAAAAGGTTACCTCTATCTCCTGCTGCACCTGATCGATCGCTTGTTGCCAAGCTACTAACTGCTCGTAATCGGACCCTTCACTTTGGAGCAAGGCCGTCAGTTCACCTTTTTTCCCTTCCAATGATGCTATTTTTTGTTCAAGCTCTGCCAGCTTGTAAGGGTTCGGACGTTTGGCTGTCGCATTTGTCGCGGCCGTCTCTTGTACTTGCTTGACTGTTGGCTGCTTTTGCTTTATTTCCTCCGGCTTACTGGCACGAGCAGCGATCCGCTGTTTTTGCTTTTCCCTTGCTTCCTCATAGGAACCTACATCGTGAACCAGCCGCTTATTTTCTACCCAAAATACACCATCCACCATCTTTTGCAGGAAATAGCGATCATGCGAGATGATGAACAACGACCCGTAAAAATCTGCCAATGCTTCCTCCAATGTTTCTCGCGCTTCAATATCCAGATGGTTGGTCGGTTCGTCCAGAATGAGCAGGTTGATTTCCTGATGCATCATTTGGGCCAAACGCAGTCGCATCCGCTCTCCGCCGCTCAACTGCCCGATGCGCTTGAAAACTTGTTCGCCGTAAAACATAAACCGAGCCAGCAAATGCCGTGCTTCCGGCTCCGTCACTCTGGCTACTTCACGAAAAACGTCAATCAGCCGCTGGTTTTGGTCCCCTTCCAAAGCTTGCTGAGACAAGTAGCCTACCTTTACGCTGCTGCCAATTTTGAGAGTACCTGCATCTGGTTCAACCTCTCCCAGCAGCATGCGAATTAGCGTAGATTTACCGCAGCCATTTGGTCCAAGCAGCGCTTTTCGCTCCCCGTAGCGCAATAAAAAGCTGGCGTCCGCAAACAACTGTTTTCCGCCAAATGTTTTCTGTACCCCCGTCGCTTTCAGCACATCTTGCCCGCTTCGGTCGGTTTTCATAAACTGCAAGCCCATGCGATCCGCTTCCATTTTCGGTCGCTCGATACGCTCAATCCGCGCCAGCGCTTTTTCCATGCTTTTTGCCCTTCGGTGAAAAGCCTCGTTCGGCGGATTGGAGCGATTGCCCCACTCCTTGAGCCGTTTGATCGTCTCTTTCATTTTCTTGATTTGCTTCTGCTGTTCCTGATAAGCGGCAAACTGGCGCAGCAAACGCTCTTCACGCTCCGTAGCGAACGCACTGTAATTGCCAATATAAAATTCGGCTTCTCCTCCGTCCACATGATAGACAGACGTGACGACCGCATCCAAAAAATAACGGTCATGGGAGATGATCAGAATCGTGCCCTGATAATTTTTCAAAAACTCCTCTAGCCACTCCATCGACTCCACATCCAAATGATTGGTCGGCTCATCCAGAAGCAGAACATCGCTTTGTTGGCAGAGTAGCTTTGCAAGTCCAGCCTTCGTCTTTTCCCCACCACTGAGCTGGGCAAAAGGTGTTGCTAACAGCTCTGAACTAACTCCCAAGCCCTGTGTCACCTGAGTCATTTTCGTCTCCCACTGATAGCCATCCAGTTGTTCAAATTCATCCTGCAGCTTTTGATAGCGCAGCATGAGACGGTTTAACTCTTGTTCATTTTCGTAAAGCAATCCCATCTGCTGCTCGAGCTCGCGCATCTGCTCCTGCATCTTGATAACGTCTGCAAAAGCACTGGCTACAACATCCGCCCCCGTCCACTCAGCCGGATACTGCGGCGTTTGCGGCAGGTACGCCCATATCGTTCCTTTTGCCCGAAAAAGCTCTCCAGAATCGGGGCTTTCGATACCTGCCAGCAGCTTGAACAACGTGGTTTTGCCTGCTCCATTCGGTCCGACAATCCCGACACGTTCTCCTGCCTTGATTTCCAATGTGATATCTTGTAATACCGGATCTGCTCCGTACGATTTCTGCAATTGCTGTGTCGAGACAATAATCATGATTGTTTCCTCCTTGAAATGTTGGTAACGGTTCAAAATAATGGATTTCCTGGTGGCCCCGGCACAATTTTGAGACCACACCGCACGTGCGAGTGGACGCAAAAAAGCCGCAGGCCATTACCTGCGGCATCGTGAAAGGGACCGACCTTACGTCAGTTACCCATTATAGACAAGAACAAACCGCCCCTGATCGATGCATGGTACGCCTATGGAAACTCCGTTCAGTTGTATGCGCAAAAAAGGACAGACTGGTCCCGTTGAATGCAAAACCATGCGTCATACTGGAAGTTTCTACCACAAACCATGCTTGCAGAGTTCCGAACACGTACACACACCTCCATTTCTCAAGGGATAGGAAATCACAACCATATCTTACATCAGGAATCACACAAAAACAAGAGGACCTGCTACATGCTCCCACTAGCAGGCCCTCTACGTCGTTTACCCGATTTTCTTATCGACTTCCGTTGCCCTCTGTTTCAAACAGCGGCTTCTTCGTCTCTGCATCCAGAAAGGAAATCGTCGTGTAAGGTGGCAGCTTTACTTTTGCCGCCAAATACGGATAGGAAATCACTTGCGGGTACATTTTACCTGGATCAGGCAGTGTTTGTTTGACATATACAAAAAGTTGCTCCAAGCTCTGCTCGACTTTGGTTACTTGCAGTCCGTAGCCAGGATTCGGTGAGGGCCCACGTGCGATGACGTAAAGATCCCCCTGCTTGTGAATGCCTTGCTGCTCTTTTACCGAGTCAATAAACGCACGTTCCTGTTCTGTCAGCTTATCGGCATCGACTAGCGTAAAAGCACTCTCTTCCCCAGCCATCACAATTTCCACCGCCTTTTTCTCGGCATTCCACGTGATTTGATGTCCGGCCTGCTCCGCCATCCATCTCAACGGCACATACACTTGCTTGTCACGCACGATTGCGCCCTGCCCATCTTGCAGCCACTTGCCATTCAACGCTACTTTTCCTGTAGCGAGTTCAAACTTCAGCGTCCCTTTTGCCAGCTTCATTTCTCCATTCGTTGCATCTTGTTTCCAAGTGCCTTCTAAAATCCGGCTCGCATCCTCGGCAGATACATAAGTGCGCTGTTGGACGAGAAGTGGTGCTTTTGCCAAGGAAGATTGTTCTCCGTTTACCAGTATCGCAGTTGTCGCTGTTTGTGCTGTGCTAGCCCCTGCCTGCACTGGGTAAGCCGCCACCATTTGGAGTGTCAGTGCAACAGCCAGAATCGATTTGCCTTTCATTGTTGTTCCTCCATCCCTGATCATCATTTTCGTCATTCATTACTTGTTAGACATAGGTTTCCTCTGATTCGTTTCACTATGACTGAGATTGGCGAGAGATTAGTGCAAAAGCCAATTTCCCATGACCAGAACAACCGGGATGGACAAGAGCGCCAGCAAGGTGGAACAAACCGTCGTCATGGCACCCATCTCCTCATCCGCCGCATAGCGCCCGAACAGGATCGAGGCTAATGTCAGGGTGGGCATTGCTACTTGCACAAGGGAAACGCTGACGATATCGCTGTCGATTGAAAAAACGGACAAAAGAAACGCCGTCATCAGCGGAAAAACAACTAATTTAAACGCGAGTGGCATACTCAAAAGCTTCAAGGATACTTGCGGTTTGTTGCGCAAAAACATAGGCAAGAGCATACCAATGTACATCATGGCTAATGGAGAGGCGAGCTTGGACAGCGTTCCAAACAGCTGCTTCACAGGCTCAGGCGGCACAAACCCGATGATAGCAGAACCGAGTCCAAATACGATCGCAATCATCGGAATGTTGATGAGTGTTTTGAGTCCTTTCAAGGAGAAGCTTCCTTTTTCCTGGAGCATCATCACGCCCACTGTCCATAGCACAACATCCACACCTGCGTCGAAAATAGCCGCCAAGAGCGCCCCTTTTGGCCCAAACAATGCCGCACAAAGCGGCAAACCGATGAAGCCTGTATTCCCCAAGCCAGACAGGAGTGCAATTTCCCGACGTTTTTTCACAGGAAGCGGTAGTGCGCGCGCACCTAACCAGCCGATGAAAATGCCCAGGCAGTTTAGGATGATCGAAATGAAGAATATTGCAAAAATTTGGTATAAAATTTGTTGATCAATGGTTGTCTGAAAGATCCCGTCTAAAATAATGCACGGCATGGCAACGTTTACAATAATCGTGATGACGAGTTGGCGAGAGTCCGCAGTCAAGGGTTGCCGGTAGCCGATTAAGCTACCGATCCCAATGATGACGGCCATGATGAGGATGGACTGCTGCAACGTTTGTAGTTCCATGCTGCCCTCCTGCCTACATTTCTACCGGAAGCCATTCGAGTTCGCTCGGCTCCCCTTTTTCACATGTTCGTAGCAAATCTCCGCACAAAGGAACAACCTGCTCAAGGGGAACACACCAGGAAAGGGGAAAGGCAACCTCACTACCCTCGATGACGAGCGTGGACATCACCGCCGATTGCTTGTCTGCCGCAAGTACAAAGTGCTGCTCCGCCGGCTCGTGTTCTTTCCATTGCACCAATACTTTGCCGTTGTTCCCGCCTGCTACGACCAAATCGACATGGTCTCCATACGCTGCGTGAACCAACGTCCGCGTTACCCCATCCAATTGAGCGATTTCCTTCAGCACTTCATGCCAAGCTACATGCTTTTGTTCCATGCCACTTCCATCTGTATACATACGCCAGTCGTTTAACATGTTGATTGACTCCTTTTGTCGGTGCGCTCTCCTATGAAGAACAAGCACGTCATTGCTTGTAGGCCTTTCAATTCGTACTAATTGTACGCTTCTTGACGAGGAACCTCAACCACTACTTATGCGCCAAGTTTTCGTCTCATGCACATAGCTACCGGATGAATAGAGAATCCTTAAAAGAGATAACAAGTGTAAACGTTACTGTAGTGGTGGGGAGGAAACAGGAGAAAACGCTCAGCTTCTTGTCCCACCCGGTGTGGGACCCTCTGCCCGCCTCCATGCAAAAAGCGAAACCGCGTCCAAAGTGGTCCTATCAGGATGTGTTTCAGAGGTGGACGCTTAAAGGCGTGTTTCGCTTTTTGCATTCCGGCTCGGTCGGTGTACCAAAGATCTTCGCTGTTTTCTCCTGTTTCCTCTACGAGCTTTCCGTGTTAACCGGTTCTTAAATGCCTTAAAAGATTTAAAGAACCTGATCAGTTACGCCAGAGAAGAATATTTCCAGNNCTTCGGAGCGGACAGTCTCACCCCTCAGCAGGACGGAGCCTGGAGCCTAGACTGGAAATATTCTTCTCTTCCCCGCAGCTGCACAGACCTCAATTCAAAGTAATCAAATAGGATTTAACAATTTAAACATTGACAAAGCCATGAACGACCACTACTATGAATCCATGAAATCCGATTAACATAAAGGGGATTACAACATGAAAAAAGTCATTCTGTCTACCTTACTATCTTGTCTGCTACTGGGAATGGTTGGCTGCAGCACTTCCGGTTCTCCTTCTCAGCCAAATAATACGACTCCGCCTGCTGATCAAGCAGCTTCGCAAAATTTGCTGGAAAAAGTAAAAGCCGAGAAGAAACTCGTCGTTGGTACGGAAGGTACATACTCTCCGTTTACGTACCATGATCAGTCGGGCAAATTGACCGGCTATGATGTGGAGGTTGTCACGGAAGTTGCCAAGCGACTCGGTGTAGAGCCTGTGTTCCAAGAAACCCAGTGGGATGCCATGTTTGCGGGACTCGACTCCAAGCGCTTTGACGTCATTGCCAATCAGGTAGGAATCCGTCCTGATCGTCAGGAAAAGTACGATTTCTCCAAGCCATATACGATTTCTCGCGCGGTTTTGGTCACGCACAAGGACAACGAAACTGTCAAAGATTTCAAGGATATTAAAGGCTTGAAAGCCGGACAATCCATGACCAGCAACTACGCTGATCTCGCACGCTCCCATGAAGCAGAAATTGTCGGTGTAGACAACTTCAATCAAGCGATTGACCTGATCGCGCAAAAACGCGTGGACGTCGTGATTAATGATAATTTGTCGGTGCTTGATTTCCTGAAGCAAAAGCCGGATACGCCAATCAAAGTCGTGGCTAAAAATACTGAGGGTCAACCAACCGCTTTCATGTTCCGTAAAGGAAGCACAGAATTGACTGACGCGATTAACAAGGTGCTCGATGAGATGCAGCAGGACGGCACCCTTTCCAAAATTTCCGTCAAATGGTTCGGCGAGGATATCACGAAGTAATACTTACTCATGAAGAAAACCTTTATCGAGGAAAACTCGTTGACAAAATTGTCTGTCCCTTTTAGTATGTTCCTATTCAAATTCACATCGGTTTAGTGGGGGTTAATTTATGAAAAAACTATTATTTTCCCTTCTCGCTTCCACTCTGTTAGTCGCATTGGCAGGTTGCGGGTCGTCTTCAACGGGACAGCCGCCGCAAAATAATGCCGCTCCTGCCCCAACAGAAGAGAAAACAGAACAAAACTTGTTGGAAAAAGTAAAAGCTGACGGTAAAATTCTGATCGGAACCGAGGGCACATACGCGCCGTTTACGTTCCATGATCAGTCTGGCAAGCTGACGGGCTATGATGTGGAGGTCGTGACAGAGGTAGCGAAGCGCATCGGTGTAGAGCCTGTGTTTCAAGAAACACAATGGGATGCGATGTTCGCTGGACTTGACTCCAAGCGCTTTGATGTCGTAGCGAATCAGGTCGGCATTCGCCCTGATCGTCAGGAAAAATACGATTTCTCCAATCCATATACTGTATCCACAGCGGTCCTTGTCACCCATAAAGACAACACGACCGTAAAAGGCTTCGAGGATATTAAAGGACTGAAAGCAGCGCAAACATTGACGAGTAACCTCACCGATATCGCGAAGAAAAACGGAGCGGAAATCGTCGGTGTGGAAGGCTTTAACCAAGCGATTGACCTGCTTGTTTCCAAGCGTGTAGACATAACGATCAACGATGGGATTTCCCTGTTGGACTTCATGAAGCAAAAGCCTGATGTTCCTATCAAAATCATCGCAAAAGATCCGAACGTAGCGAAAAACGGCTTCCTCTTCCGCAAGGGCAGCACAGAGCTGGTTGATGCATTCAACAAAGCACTGGATGACATGGCGAAAGATGGCACCCTCGCAAAAATATCAGAGAAATGGTTTGGTGCAGATGTCTCTAAATAGCTTCTTTGAAAACCCAGAACGCCTGAACCGATGGATCGATATCGCGCAAAGCTCCTTTCTTCCTCTGTTGAAAGGAGCCTTGCTCTATTCTTTAACAATCGCCATCGCTGCCTTTTTCATTGGTCTGATCATTTCGGTTCTCACTGCGCTGGCACGTCTATCCGGCATAAAGCCGCTGATTGCCATCGCCCGCTTTTATGTATCGATCATTCGCGGTACTCCGTTATTGGTCCAATTGTTCATCATTTTTTATGGCTTGCCGAGCATCGGCTTGATGATCGATCCGATACCGTCAGCAATCATCGGCTTTTCTCTCAGCGTCGGTGCCTACTCCTCCGAGGTCGTACGTGCCGCAATCTTGTCCATTCACAAAGGGCAATGGGAAGCAGCCTACTCTCTGGGGATGACCTATTGGCAAGCACTGCGCAGAGTCGTGCTCCCTCAGGCAGCTCGCGTCTCCATTCCTCCTTTGTCCAACTCGTTTATTAGTTTGGTCAAGGATACTTCGCTGGCTTCGGTCGTCCTGGTACCGGAAATGTTTCGCAAAGCCCAAGAAGTCGTCGCTGCGACATATGAGCCGCTGCTCGTTTACGTGGAAGCAGCCCTTATTTACTGGGTGATTTGCTTCGTACTCTCCATTATCCAGGATCGCATCGAAAACAAGCTGGACCGTTATGTCTAAAAAGCAGGTGAAAACGTATGATTACGATCACGGATGTGCATAAACAATTTAACTCCTTACATGTGCTCAAAGGCATTTCCCTCTCGGTGGAAAAAGGAAAGGTAGTCGTTATCATCGGTCCTTCTGGCTCCGGGAAAACAACCTTGCTTCGCTGCCTGAATGCACTTGAGGTTCCGACCAGCGGCAGCGTCCAGATCGGTGACGTCAAGCTGGATTTTTCCAAAAAGGTAGAGAGAACGAGTATTCCGAAGCTGCGAAAGCAAACCGGGATGGTGTTCCAAAACTACAATCTGTTCCCGCACATGACAGCCGTTGAAAATGTGATGGAGGGGCCTGTCACTGTCAAAAAAGAAGACAAAGAAAAAGCACGTGCGAAAGCCGCTGCTCTCCTGACAAAAGTAGGGCTCGGTGACAAGCTGGACCATTACCCTGCACAGTTGTCTGGCGGACAGCAGCAGCGTGTAGGGATTGCTCGGGCACTGGCGATGGACCCGCAAGTCATGCTATTTGACGAGCCTACCTCCGCTCTCGACCCGGAGCTCGTTGGCGAAGTGTTGAAGGTGATGAAGGAGCTTGCGCAGGAAGGAATGACGATGATCGTGGTCACGCACGAGATGGGGTTCGCCCGTGAAGTTGCCGACGAGGTTATTTTCATGGACCAAGGCGTCATCGTGGAACGAGATACACCTTCCCATTTATTCGCAAAGCCGCGCGAGGAACGCACACGTCAGTTTTTGCAGCATTTGAAGTAGTGACCAGAAAAAAGACTCTGTCTCTTGTATAAGAGCACAGAGTCTTTTCTCTACTATGAAGCCTTAATCATCAAGGAAGGCAATTACGAGAAAAATAATGATGAGAATCCAAAGGAAACCGCCCCCAAAAAAGCCACCGCGATTGCAACCCATAATCTTCCTCTCCTCTCATTGGGATCAGATGGAAGCACCGATCTGCTGGCAAGGATCGGTACTCCATTCAGCTTATGACAGCCGCATCTCTCCTGTATGGATGCCTGTCTATCCCAACGTTTAAAAAGAAAAAAACGGGTGCTTGCCCTCCGCCTCTATACAAAACCTAAAATTAACAAATGTTTCATGTTCTCTCTACTCTTCCTTAACATCAGACAACTATCATGAATGTGTCAGACCCTACGATGGACATTACGTCCTCCATTTCCGCCCGAATAGCCCCCTTCTACATCGGGCGGGCTTTTTTTCTTTGCCGCAAACCTATAAAATATGGATAAATAGACCATTTTAGTGGAGAGAGGGATATTCGTGGAAGGGTATAAACAGGCGTTAGCGCAATATATTGACGCTACCAATACACATGACTTTGCCAATGTTGAAAAAGTGCTTCATCAGAATGCCATTTACTGGTTTTCCGACAAGACTTGTACATCCATGAGTGAGATCCGCGCCTACTTTGAAAATGCATGGCATCTGATCAAGGATGAAGTCTACGCGGCTACGAATGTCCAGTGGATTGCTGTCGATCAAAATTCTGCTAGCTGTGTATATACGTATCAATATCAAGGCTATTACAACGGGGAATTCGTCACGGGAAGTGGCAGAGCCACGAATATTTTTACGAAAACAGAGACAAATGAATGGAAGCTCATTCATGAGCATTTGAGCGGCAAAGTTGAGTAAGCCCAAAAATGAAAGCCTCGCTAGGAAGCAAGGCTTTCTTGGTAACTTGAGACCCCTACGTGCAAGGGGTCTCATTTGTTTTTTTATCCACTAAAAAGGGATTCGCTCTGAATGAATCACATACTGATGCTGTGCAGCCCACTCCTGGAGACCATCCCAGAATGCTTCGCAAGCGGTAACGATTTTTGCCGGATCAGTCAAATCCCCGGCCATTACCAATCTGGCTACCTGATCGAATCCTGCCGGACGATGCGGCAATTCCAGCGCTTCTGGCAAAACCTTGGCCCCTGTCGAGTAAAGCTTTCGGTTATGCAGCCCGATCAACATTGCACCGTATTGGGCAAACTGCATGGCCAAGTAGGGCAGATAGGTATGTGGGCCGTTTAGATTTACGTTTCGCAATTTGCCAATAAACTCGTACATTTCCCCTACGAGAATACCGTTGATACCCTCTGTGAAATCTTCCTGCGATGGTGATTCGGCTGCTTTTTTGAGCCTTTCAAAAAAGCCCTTCGGATCATATAGACTCAGCGGAGAAAAGAATGGGCCATGTGTCAGTGGCCAATCATCCTCGACAGTAGCGGCGGTGTTCAGTAAAACATCTGCACTGCACACATTCACTTCAGCCTTCCAAGGTCCAGCCGACCATTCGTAGCTAAATTCTATTTCTTCCCCTGATTCTTCCAGTACACAAAACATCTCAATATCCGAATATGGGCCGTCTGTCCCGCGAGAAATGGAACCATACACCCCAATGGCGAGAACCTTTTCTTTGTACACTTCGTGCAATCTCGCAGCAATTTCTTGGCAGGTTTGAAATCGTTCACTTCGAGAAATTTTTACAGGTCCATTCATGTTCATTTACGTACATCTCCCTTGAAATATTGTGAGGTGAGCTGACACAAATACATGAATGGAGGACCTCGGGATTAACGGGGGACTTTTTTTGGATGCATGTGAACTTCCTCCCATCGGCCAGATCATAAAGTTCGTCATGATATGCATTTTACCAGAGAAAGGAAAATCCTACGAGCGATTTTGGTTCGTAGCGAAGGCTTGGGCGTTGTCGATGGCCGATTGAATATACGCTTGTAGCGTATCGATGAAGGTACGAGCGGCGAACCCCATATATTTGTCTCTGCGATAAACCAGACAGATATCTTGGCTTGGTGTCGGATGCAAGAGGGTGATGATCGCAATCTCGTCGTCGTTTACGTTTTGCAGCAACAAGCTAGGCAGGATACACCCCCCGATCCCCTTTTTTACAAGAGTCAAGAGAGACTGGAGTGTCGTCGTTTCGATATGAGGCTGCAAACGAAAGCCTTCCTGTATGCAATAGCGATTGATGAGCTGTCTCGCTTGATGATCCGGTGGAAACATCACCATTTTTACATCTTGAAGCTGCCCAAACTTGATTGCCTTTTCCTTGGCAAGTGGATGTGCGCTATGAACCGCAAGCGCGAACTCTTCGTGAAAAAGCGGGATGACAGTGATTCTCTCATCCGGTTCAGGTAACACAGTCACGCCCAAATCAATCTCGCCGGATGTGATTTGCTCCACGATTCTTGTAGACTCAATGACGGATAAGGATGTTTTCGGATACAAGCGATGGAATTCTACAAGAAGAGCATTAAACAACAAATCGGCATCGCCGGGCAGGACACCGATTGTGAGCGTGCCTCCTTCGTTGTTTTTCATGGCTGCAATCGCTTCTCGTGCGTAGTCGATATGGGAAAAAACATGCCGACTCTGTTCCAGCAATACCTTTCCTGCTTCTGTCAGCGTGATTCTCTTGCCCAAGCGATCAAACAGCGGGACACCCAGCTCACTCTCTAAAAACTTGATTTGCTGGCTGAGATTGGACTGCGAGGTACACAGCTTTTCTGAGGCCCGGGAAAAATGCATTTCTTCACATATTGCCATAAAATACTCCAATTGCCTGAGCTCCATTGCTTCACCCCATACACCCATTATCATTTTTACTAATCATTCTAATCGGAAAAGCATGATTGTTGCGTTTTCCCCTACGACGTACACTTTAGTTGACGGTAAGAGCGCTGTCAATCATAGGAAAATGATAGGGAGGTTTGTCTCATGTCTCAAAGCATGATCACTACTGCCACATCCGTTCGTCAAATTGGCCTGCAGCAGATTCCATTGATTCCTGAGGAGCTATTGGATGTTCAATCCCCCGCTTTTTCAAATACACTTCGCTGGAATATCGGGCATATCGTCTTTTGTTTTCAGCATTTCCTGTCCATCGGCTTGCCTTTCCAATCTGACCTGCCCGCTTCTTACGCTACGCTTTTTCAGACGGGAACGAAGCCTTCTGACTGGACGACCGCACCTCCCTCGAAAGATGAGCTGATTCACTATTTGTCTGTACAGCTAGAACTGTTGTCCTCCGTCACCCCTGACGAGTTAGAGGCAGCTTTGCCTGCCCCCATTACAATGGGTCCCTTCCAGTTTACGACGGTTGGAGAAGTCTTTAACTTTGCCGTCATGCACGAGTCCATCCATCTGGGGATCATTTCGAGCATGGTAAAAGTCGTAGTCCAGGAAGCAGCCGCAAAGTAATTGCAAAAAAAACGAGACCTTCGAATGGTCTCGTTTTTTTCGTTTATTCGAACCGAGTGAACTTTTCTTCGGCAGGTGTGCGTGTGCGTGCTGCTGGGACATTTTCCTGATCGAAAAAACCGAGGTGCAGGAAACCGACGATTTTCTCTCCTGGCGCAACACCCAGGATGGCGTGTGCCTTCGGGTCCCAGTTGTGCGCGTTTGTTTTCCAGACGACGCCTAGACCACGCTCCCATGCGAGCAGCTGGAAGTTTTGAATGAGAGCAGCCGTCGCACTGAAATCTTCTTCCCATTGTTTTTGGCGCGGATCTTCCTTCATGATGACGACCAAATAGGCTGCTGGCTGGTTGTACATGTCTCTGCGCGCCTGATGGGCTTCAGGAGGATAGCAGGTGATCAGCTTCTCTACAAACGCTTCTTTTTTCTCTGAAGGTACAAACATAAATCTCCATGGCTCACGAATCCCATGGTTCGGCGCGTACACTGCGTCATTCAACAGCTCCAGAACAAGTTCTTCGGACACAGCATCTGGTTTATAGTCTTTTTTAATAGAGCGGCGCTCTCGAATAATTTTGGCAATGGACACAACGGTCACCCTCTTCTCTTAGACTTCCACACCTTGATAATGGTTATCAGTCTTATTCAGAACATATGTTATCGTGTACACTCGGCAAAATCAAGTAAGAAGTAAACGAAACTGCACACCACACTTACAGGGATATGGTAAACTTTTGGACGAGGAGGAATGTAGCTTGGACGGACAGCGCCCGGCTCTCATAAAGCCTGGATTTTTCAGTATCGATGCGCCAGCAGACAGGCGACGCAACGAGTTTGACTTTCATAATGAAGCGCTGCTTTTCCACCAGCAGCCAGTCGATTTTGTTTTTTTCGGCGATTCCATCACGCATTGGTGGGATCTCGCTACCTTTTTTGGCCGGTCGGGTCAGACGATCGTGAATCGTGGAATCGGCGGTGACACAACCGAGCAGGCCCGCAGACGTTTTGCCGCGGATGTCCTTCAATTGAAGCCACGTTACGTAGTAATGATGATCGGGATTAACAATACATGGGCGTTGGATACATTCTTGCCTTCCGACCGACTGACACCCCAAGAGATATGCCAGCAGGTGACCAGCGATGTAGAAGTAATGGTGCAAGCAGCTCTCGAGCAAGGCATTCAGCCCATTCTTTGTTCCCTCTTGCCTACATGTATGGACCGATACGCACGCAACTGTGAGCGAAACGAGCTCGTCATTATTATCAATAAACGTTTTCAAGCTATTGCTGAACAAACAAACTGTCTCTATGTCGATTATCACTCCCGCATGACGGACGCAGATGGCATCACACTGCGCAAGGAATTGGCTGACGACGGACTTCATCCGCATGTCCTCGGCTACCAACTCATGGCAACCGTTCTGCGCGATACACTTTCTGCACATGACATCTCACTTGGCACATCATCATAAATGAAAAAAAGGATGCGGCTACTTATGCCCATCCTTTTTACGTGCTTATTCAGGTCGACGGTCCGTCAGCCAATGTCCGCCTGCGATTTTGCCCACTGATGCCATCAAGACAGACAAATGGGACGTGCCATCGATGCCTAAATATTCGTTCATGTCATGATCCATCCAGTGACCAATCGTCGTTACCCCAAGCCCGAGTCCGTTTGCTACCAAGTGCAGGTTCTGCGCCACGTGCCCGGAATCCCACCATATATAGCGGTACGCACGTTCTTTGTATTTGTCTTTCGTGCGATCCACCATCGCTGTCCAAACGAAATTGACAGCAGCCCGTCTCGTCACCTCTTGTTCTTCTGTGAGCATATAGGCGATCTCAGACGTGTCTTCTCTTTTCAATCCCTCCAAGCACCAATTCTGTACATCCAGGTGATACAGGCCCTTCTCGAGTCCCTCCACGTTGTTGATCATCAGGTACGTCTCAATCGGATACAGGGCTCCGGCAGACGGCGTCGTGCGTAACTGATAGTCTCCCATATCATCTGTGATACCCTGTGTACCCCACAGCAAGAGATTCAATTCGTTAAGCGTCATGGGCTGCTTCAAGAAATTACGCTTGGATCTTCGATTGGCGAGGACCTCCCACAAATCGACGGACGCTGGAAACTGCGGCTTGCCCAATTCAATGCGGGCAAACACCTCTTCATACTGTAAATACGTCGCCGGTCTTTTGGAAAAATCGTAGCGAGAGGCCCAGCCTTTTTCCAGCTCGCCCACCCGGTAAGAGGTCGCCTCGATAAATTCATTTGCAATTCGCTGCCATTCGGGATGCATCTATGTTCCTCCTCGTATGTGCTTAGTGGTGATGTCTTTTACTATACGAAGCTCTTTTCCATTAGTAAAACAATGATTTATAATATTTTTCATTAGATAAAGCTAATGAAAGGAACGAGGAGACATGACGCTTACCCAACTGCAAGTGTTTGTCGCCGCAGCAAAAGCTGGAAGCTTCACCCGGGCAGCAGAAGAAATCGGCTTTACGCAATCCGCCGTCTCGCAGATGATTCAGTCCCTGGAAAAAGAGCTAGGCGTCAGCCTTTTTCAGCGAAGTCGGAGCGGGATCACTCCGACGAGCATCGGAGAACGAATGCTTGCGCACGCTCGCGACATATTGAACATCACATCCTGCATGACGGAGGAAGCAAACGTGGCCCGCGGGATTACGTCCGGCACCCTGCGTATTGCCTCGATTCCCAGCGTTGCTTCACGCTTCTTGCCTGGACTTTTGGGCAGCTTTCGCAAGCGGTTTCCGGCCGTGGACATCCTGCTTTTGGAAGGCGATAGTGATGAGATTAGCAACTGGCTGCACAGCTCGGTTGTCGACATTGCTTTTACCGTTATGCCTGATAAGGAAATGCAAACGTTGCCGCTCTTGCAAGACGAAATGATGGTCATTTTGCCAGATACCCATCCGTTGAAGGACAGTCAGACCCTTCGTTTTTCCGAAATCGCAGAGCGCTGTTTTATCATGCCAAAGGATGGCTGCATCCGAAAAATGCTGCAAGAGAATCACATCAACCCAACGGTTACGTTTGAAGTGCGTGAGGTGTATACGATTTTGACCATGGTGCAGGAGTATATCGGCGTCACCATCATGCCTGAGCTGTACATGCCACCTGTCATCCCCAAAGTCGTAGCGATCCCTCTGTCTCCCCCGATTACAAGGGAAGTGGTGCTCGCAGTGCGCAACTGGCAGTCGATCTCCCCACTCACGGCAGAGTTCGCCGTTCACAGCCAGCAATATGTAAAAGGCATAGATTTCACGCCCACGAGCAAGTAGCCATATAAACAAAGCCCTCGCCTATTGGGATTGGCGGGGCTTTTGGCGTGCGAGCAGCTCTGTTAGCCATTTTTCAAATTTGTTGGCGCTCATGATTTCATGGGTAATAAATTCACCATGATAAAACAAGCCAAAGGTCGTCCATATGACAGGCGCGTTCTGTGCCTCTTCCCTCGTTGTCAGCCTGTACGCATGAAAGGGGACACCTTTCGCTTCCGCTACTTTTCTCAACTCTTCCAAAATACCAACAGCAAATGGACACTGCGCGGTGTAATAAATGGTGACGCCCTTCTCCTTTGAAGAAGTCGTTTCTGTTTTCTTAAAGGACGGCGTAGCAGCTTGTTCATTCCATTTCCATGCCACTAATTGAAAATACGGTTCTGCTTGGTCTGCCAACTCAAATCCCATATGTTCAAAAAAGCGTCTCTCACTCAAATATGGGTACTTGTTCTTCCCTACGATATGAACGATTCCGTCCATGCCACGTTTGACGGCATCTTCCTTGCAATAATGCAACAATTGTTTCGCATGCCCGTTCTCTTTATATCTACCAGACACCCACAAGCAGTTGATATACATATAATTGGGTGCTTCAATAGGCACCCATGCCATTTCCGCAGGCAAGTATTCAATAAACACTTTTGCCCGCTCATTTAAGCGATAAAAAACCAATCCTTCATCCATGCGCTCTGTCAGCCACTTCTTCTTCTCGGCTACTGCATTCTCGTATTGTATTGCACCTAATGCACAGCATATGTGCTCCGTTTCTATATTCTTTTTCGTGATTTCTATATACCCCATTTTGTACCGCCTCCACCTTTCCTCTGCTTTTATCTCAAATCGCGGACGATTTGACCCAGTCTTTCGATGCCGGATTCCAAATCGGCGATCGACGAGTACCCATACGACAGCCGCACATACCCTTCTTGCGTCTCCCCGTAAATATTGCCCGGATTCAGCAGAATGCCCTGGCGTTTGGCTGCTGTAAAGAGCTCCATCATCGAGAGCTTTCCGTTCATTTTCAGCCAGATGAAAAATCCTCCGGCAGGCACTTCCCACGTCGCGAGCTCACTCATGTGCTTCGTCAGTGCCCGGATGGCAGACGCTCGTCTCGTTACTAGCTGCTCTCTGACCTTGTGCATATGCTCCTCATACAAGCCACTCGCCAGCCACTCCTCCGCCACACGTTGCGATAGAGAGCTGACACCGTAGTCCGTCTGCATCTTGATATCGGCCAGGCGTTCGATAACTGGCTCAGGCCCCACTACCCATCCAATCCGCAAGCCGGGGGTCAGTGTCTTGGACAGGCTCCCGATGTACAGGACATGTCCGTGTTTATCTCTTGCTTTGAGCGGCAGCGGCGGAGGCTCTTTCGTCCACAGCTCACGGTAAATGTCATCCTCGATAATCGGCAGACGCTCTTCTTCACATACCCGCAGCAGCTCCAGCCGGCGTTTTTCTGTCATCAGGATGCCTGTTGGATTATGGAAGCAAGGATTGGTGTATAGAATCGCACCATGCTCCTGTTTTCGCCTCGCATAGATCGCCTGTGCAATCATCCCCTGACGATCCATCGGCAATCCCGCAAGCTCCATCCCCGCCGACTGGAACACATGCAAGGAATTGAGATACGAAGGCTGTTCCAAAAACACAGTTGAACCTCGATGCAATAACCCGACCGAAATGAGCTGGAGCGCCTGCAAGGCACCAGACACGATTAAGACAGAAGACGGCGAAGCTGTAATTCCTTGTCGTCCGACATAATCACTGACCGCTTGGCGCAGGGGAAGGTACCCTCTCGGCTCTTCATATCCAAATCCGCTAAGGTTCCTCGTTACCTGCTCCATGACTTGCTTCATCGCATCGACTGGAAACATGTCTGGGGAGAGCTCTCCTTTGCTCAGCTGAATCAGGTCTGCCTGGAATTCACGCTTATTGATTTCTTGAACCGCCGTCATGCTTGGCTTGTGCAATCCAGATCGGACATACTCACTCCAATCCGGAGGTGGTGTCGTAGCCAACAGCGTCCAGGTGTTATTGACGACGACAGTGCCCATCCCCAGCTTTCCCTCGATCAACCCGTCTGCGGTCAACTCCTCCAATGCCGCAATGACCGTGCTCCGATTGACTTCGAACGATTGTGCCAAGTCGCGTTGGCTGGGGATTTTGCTGCCAATCGGCCATTCTCCTGTCGAAATTTTTCCTTTGATAAAATCAATAATTTTCCGATATTTCGGCAACCGCTTCTCTCTGTGCAACCTGATCGATCCCCTTCGTCTTCCTCATCTTTATAGGTAAAAGTGGTTGGTTTTTTTGATAGCCAAGTGGTTGCAGATATTTTACCACTTCTTGATTACCATGAAAAAGAAAGAAGAAGCAGTGAATAGCTGGTTGGTTTTTCATACAAAGGAGGGAAGTTATCTTGTTTCATCATGTCAGAAGTCGTATTTTCGCTGCACATGCCATCAGCATCTTGTTATGGGCCTCGGCCTTTGCCGGTATTCGCGTTGGGCTGCAAGCCTACTCGCCGGAGCATCTCTCGCTGCTTCGCTTTCTTATCGGCTCTCTTTTTCTTGGGATACTCGCACTCTTTTTCCGTATCCGTCTGCCGGAGTTAAAGGATGTCCCAGCTATCCTTATGCTTGGGGGCTTGGGTTTCGCCGTTTACCATACAGCGCTCAACTACGGGGAGATGACTGTAAGTGCAGGTGTAGCCAGCCTTTTGGTCACGACGACGCCGATCTTTTCGGCTCTCCTCGCTCTCCTATTTTTCCGGGAGCATTTCGGAGTGAGAGGCTGGGTAGGTGCACTGATCAGTTTTCTCGGAGTCGCCATCTGCTCGATTGGCACAGGGGAGACTCTTCTATTAACAGACGGAATATTCTTGATTTTATTGGCAGCCATTAGCGAAAGCATTTACTTTGCGTTTCAGAAGCCATTCGTAGAAAAATACGGCGTTTTCGCGTTTACCGCCTACACCTTATGGGCAGGTACCTTATGTATGCTCTTCTTTCTGCCCGGGCTTGGCACAGCGATAGCCCAAGCTCCTTGGGATGTGACACTCAGTATTGTGTATTTGGGCATTTTCCCTAGTGTTGTTGCTTATTTGTCCCTCGCCTATGTGACTTCTGTCGTTGGTACATCGGAGGCTACTACCTCCCTTTACATGACGCCAGTGCTCGCTTTTCTGATTGCTTGGGTGTGGCTGGGTGAAGGTCCTACGCTTGTGACGATGGCTGGTGGCGTTGTGACGCTTATCGGTGTCCTGCTCTCCACGATGAAGCCTCGGTTATCCAGAAGGACTGTCAAGCACCAAGCCTTTTAGAAACGCCAATATTTCCATGCTTGTCGCTAGCGGCGTATCGATTGGCATCAAGTGCTTGGAATTTGGAATAACTACCGTTTTGCTTTGCGGATGCCTCGTAACCTTTTGGATGAGAGAGAGCTTCACATCGAGCTTTGGCTCTGTCTCCGCCGGGAGAAACAGAACCGGGCATCTCATTTGTGCGTAGGCATCTTCATAGTGCAAATCACAGACTGTTTCCATGATTTGAAGGTTAATCGCAGTGGGTATCTGATACGTGATCAGCCCATCAGACAGAGGGTAGATCGTCACATGATGAAACCATTTTTCGTAATACGGGTCCCACGGATACCAATGCTGCCTCGCGTACGGAGCAAACTCCTCTCGATGCTGGAACGCAGGCACTGGACGCTTGCGATACTGCTCCAAAATATCAGCTTTTGATCCTTCACGCTCGCCATTTGGGCCCACAAAATCAATCATGCCTGAATCCAGATTGATCAGTGATCGCACGCGGTCAGGGTACGTCGCTGCAAAAAAGGTGGCGAAATCTCCACCGAGAGAATTGCCAATCAGATGCGCTCTTTCTACTCCTGTAAGATCGAGAACTGCCCGTATATCCTCACATTGCGTACCGATATCGTAGCCAGTAGCCGCATGCTCAGATTGGCCATGCCCACGCAGATCCATACAAATGATGTGGAAATCCTCTGAAAAATAAGGTAACATGTCGTTCCAGATGGACGAGGTCCCACCTTGGGGGTGCAAGAACAAAATCGTTTCACCATTTCGCGCACCTTCCAACACATGCAACCTTGTCCCCTGCTGATAAACTGTCAGTGACTTCACTTTGACTCATCCTTTCATTCGTTTTAGCTAAAGCGAGGAATACGTATGAACCGAACAGGTCGTTTACTTGAACTGCTTGCGCTTTTCCACACAGGAAAAACCTTTACCGTGGGTGACTTGGCCGATACGTTGTCCGTGTCCAAACGAACCATGCTGCGTGACTTGCACTTGCTCAGCGAGGCAGGTGCGCCCTTGCAAGCTTCCCCCGGTCCTGGCGGTGGATACAGACTGATTCGATCTCATCAACTGGCGCCCCTTGCCCTCACGACAGAGGAAGCCGTTGCTCTGATTTTGTCGTATGAAGCTCTTCTCTCCTACACGGACAAGCCATTTGCAAAAGAAACCCTGTCTGTGATCGCCAAGCTGCTTGCGAGTCTTCCAACAGACGCTTTGACTAGAGTAGAGCAGCTTCGCAAAAAACTGCGGGTGACGAACCCGAGCAGAAGTGTGGAAGCTCCCTTTTTGCGACCGCTCTTGGATGCTGCTTTGTCACAACAAGCTGTGGAAATTGCGTACGACTCTCTCAACCGACAAAGCACCAGAATCATTCAGCCCGATTATTTGTATGCCTTCGATGGCTACTGGTACTGCAAATGCTTCTGCTTTCTCAGGCGATGCACAGTCAAGCTGCGTGTTGACCGCATCCAAGCCATGATGATTGTCGATGCCCCTTCTGTCGTCCCTAATCCGCATGTCTCGCAGTATGAAGAACCAGAGCAGCTTCCCCTGCGAATTCGTTTGACGAGAAAAGGCTGCAAACTAGCCGAAAGCCACCATCAATTCGGCAATCAGATTACGCTTCTGGCAGATGGCTCCGGTTTCATTACCGACACCGTCGCTCTCTCCGAAATAAACTGGGTAGCCCGGTTTGTACTTGGTCTGGGAAGAGAAGCGACAGTAGAGGAGCCTGCTGAACTAATCGACTGGCTGCGTAAAGAGCTTCATGCTCTGTGTCATTTTTATCCCGGTTGAACGCCACTCTGTTCGGTCCTGAGATGAGCATAGCATCAAATGGTGTCAATTGATGTCAGCAATAAGAAAAGCCAGGAAGACCCTCTTCCTGGCTAGTACTGCATACCGAGCTCTGCCGCCAACACGAGAAACATCGCATGCGACCAAAGGAGCGGTACAGCTGGATAGCCTGCCCTCTCCACCCACCTCTCATAATGAGCGAAAGAAAGCAAATGCTCTTGTACTTGTTCAGGCAATCCGCTCGCTTGCCGCTGGGAAACAATCCACGCTGCTATCTTTTCGGCTTCCTCACGCCTGCCCGTTTTCACGTAATACCAGCCCAACCACGCGGATAACAGCAGCCACTGTCCCCCGCCGTAATACGTATCGGCCGGGTAGCGATGCACGCCGTATCCTGCTAGCAGCTCCTCTCCTATGGCCTGCACGGTTCGGATCATAAGCGGATCATCCACGTCGACGACCCCATACGGGAGTGCCAGCCAGAGCAGACTTGCATCTACAGAATGATCCCCCACGGATTTTATCAATCGTCCGTTGGCTGTGCCATGCTCCCGTATGAATTGGCGAATGGCCTCTCCTTCTTGAGCGAGTTCGAAAGCTCGGTCGGGCAAATAAGGCTCCATCGCCTTAATCCCGGCATAAATGGCCCCTAGCGTCACCGGGTGGATTCGGTCTCCTCCCTCTTCCCAGCAATCAAAGTTAGGGAGCTGCCAGCACGCCACTACATAGTCAATCGTCAGTTCAATAGATGGCTTCAGCTCATGAATCAAGTCATACTCCCCACTCATCCGCACATGCTCAGCCAGTCCCCACAGCCATGTCCCGTAGCCATCGAGTTGAAAGCTGCCCCATTCGCCTGCCACTTCTTCTCCGTCCGCTGTATAGCGCGTATGCAAAAAGCGGTCGTTTCCCGCCTTATCGTTGTCTAATCCTGTTTTTACTGCCGTAATGGCTGCTCTAGCCTTTGCCTCATGCTTTCGGATCACATCATCGCACCATTGGTAAAACTTGCGGGCGCTCTCATGGTTGCCGGTACGGTTCATCGCGTAGGCCGTAAATGTGCCATCGCGGAGCCACGCATACTGATAGTGGACAAATGCCGGTGAAGCGAGATACGCCCCGGTACTCGCTTGATGTTGTAGGATCAACTTTACACTTTCCTCAATCAGGGTCATGGTTATCCCCCCTTATTCGGACAAGCCGACTTCGCAACAAATACAGTCGCTGCTCGTCTTCCGGCTATGCTTTTATAGCATATGCAACCGACGTCCAAACGAAAACCCAATCTGCACAGCAAAAGAAAACCCACTGGATGCGCACGTCCAGCGGGTTCTGGTGACACTTAATTTTGTGAAGGTACATCGGTATCGGTCTGTTCGGATTTCAGGTAATGCTGAAGCTCCTCATAAAATGTCGGGTTGCAAGCCATTACGCTGCTTTTTTGGTCGTATGGTAGCGGTGTCCCCATCATGGTTGTCACCCGGCCGCCCGCTTCTTCTACAATAATGCGAGCTGCCCCGAAATCCCACGCATTGAGCTGCATACTGACGTAGCCATCCAGTCTTCCAGCAGCCACATACGCCATCTCCAAAGCGGCGCTTCCTAAGAGACGCATTCCGCGAACCTTCCCGGCAAGCTTTTTCACGATCAAGTCGACGCCGATCTGCTCAGCACGCTTGTTCCAAAATACACTCGTGCATAACAAAGCCTGTTCCAGGCTCACTGCTCGATTCACCTGCAAGGGACGATCATTGAGAAAAGCCCCTTCCCCTTTTACCGCATAAAACAACTCGTCTCTGGAAGGATCGTAAACCGCTCCGACCATTCCCTCTCCCTTATGGTAGACGGCAATGGAAACGGAAAAATTGATTTGCTGATGAACAAAATTGGTCGTGCCATCAATCGGGTCGATGACCCAAAGCGTGTCATACTGCTTGTAATCCTCCGCATGTGCACTCTCTTCTCCAAGAATGCCGTGATCAGGGAAGCGTGCAAGAATCATCTGAATGACGTGATTCTCCACTTCTTTATCTACGGCTGTAACAAGATCGGAGGCTGATGTTTTATACTCGACGGTAAAAGGCTCCTTCATTCGCTTCAGACTCAGCTCACCCGCTGAACGGGCGCATTGCAAAGCGAGCTCCTTGAGAGCCGCCAGTGTTGATGCTTGCACACGTATCGCCACCTAAAACTTGACTTATTTTTTCGCAAAGCAGCCCTTTTCTTCTAGAAAGAGAGGCTTCGACGCTTTATTTGACTATGATGAGACAGCTCGTGTTAAAAAACGGCCATGCTATATGATTTAGTGTACCATACTTTACCTGCTGTTACACCACACGTTAGCCATGGGGAGTGTGCCTGAAATGTCGTTGCTGTACCCAGCTCGAAAAAGGGTGTCTCCCTCGTCATTTTCTGACCGGGAGACACCCTTTTATACATGACCACTTTAGCAGCAGCGCGTTACGCCGCCTTTTTCAAATCGTTCGGTCAATGCGTACATGTAGTACTCACGCTCTGTCATCGGAAAGATACCCGGTGCCCCATGCGTCTCGTACCAATGGGCGAGATAGCGATCATAGTCGGGCATTCCGAAAATCGTTTTAATAGCGGAGCTCACTTTGCGCATTGCCTTTCGCATGGTTCTTAGCTTGCGCCTCATGCTACGTGATGTCCTTTCCCGTCAAATACATTTCCTTTAGACTTGATGTACGGCGACTCCTGCAACGGATAGTGCTTGCCGCGGAGAATATTGATCCATACCCGCGCACCGTCGAGAATGATCCCAATCGTAATGACCATGAAGATTGCACATACCACAGCATCGATCTGGTCGTTGAAGATCATTTTTTGTGCAGCTTCCACTGTTTTTACTCCGTTTGGCAGCGTACCGGCATCCAGTGCCTTTTGGAATGCTTCTGCATGCGAGAGGAACCCGATTTTGGGATCAGGATGGAACAGCTTTTGCCACCCCGCTGTCAGCGTAGCTGTTGTCAGCCAAGCCATTGGTACAAGCGTGATCCATGAGTAGGCCGCTTTGCCCATTTTGAAAATAATCGTCGTTCCCACCGTAAACGCAATCGCGGCGAGCATCTGGTTGGCGATACCGAAGAGCGGCCACAGTGTGTAAATGCCTCCTAACGGGTCCATGACACCTTGGAGCAGGAAGTATCCCCATCCGATGGTAATGATCCCAGAACCAATCAGATTACCTGGCAGCCAGTTGACTTCCTTCATTTTCGGAATGACGTTGCCGAGCATGTCTTGTACCATAAATCGTCCGACACGCGTTCCCGCATCGATCGTCGTCAAAATAAAGACGGCCTCAAACAAGATCGCAAAGTGATACCAGAATGCCATTAATGCCTTGCCACCCAATACACCGGAGAAAATTGTCGCCATCCCGATTGCAAGTGACGGCGCTCCGCCCGTTCGGGAAAGGATCGTCTTTTCTTGAATGTCGTTGGCGAGCGTTGTTAAGTGGTCAGGGGTTACGGTATAGCCCCAGCCCGTTATCGTCGTCGCAACCTGGACTACATCCACGCCAATTGCTGCGGCAGGTGAGTTGATCGCAAAATAGACTCCGGGAGTCAACACGCATGCTGCAATCATGGCCATAACCGCAACGCCAGACTCCATCAGCATCCCGCCATAACCGATCAATGGCGCATGCGATTCCTTCGCGATCATCTTCGGCGTCGTTCCGGATGATACGAGAGAATGGAACCCCGATACAGCTCCGCATGCGATGGTAATAAACAAGAAGGGGAACAGATTTCCTGCAAAAACAGGGCCAGTTCCATCAATAAACTTGGTTAGTGCTGGCATTTGCAGCGGCGGCAGTGTCAGCACGATTCCCACCGCCAATACCGCAATCGTCCCTACTTTCAAAAACGAGCTGAGGTAATCACGCGGTGCCAATAGCAGCCACACAGGCAAAACCGAGGCAATAAAGCCGTACACAATAATCATCCAAGCAAGCTGTACCTTGGAGAACGTAAAGGCTGGTCCCCATATTGGCGATGCAGCAACGATTTGACCGAGCCAGAGGGAGAAGAACAGAAGAGCAAGCCCGATAATCGAGCCTTCCAATACCTGCCCGGGTCGTATATACCGCATATACAATCCCATCAATATCGCGATAGGCAGCGTCATGAATATCGTGAAGGTAGCCCACGGTGATTCAGCAAGAGCGTTAACTACAACCATGGCCAAAACAGCAATCAGGATAATCATAATGGCAATAATCCCAATCAAAGCGAGTGCTCCGCCAACAGGTCCGATCTCTTCCTTGGCAATCTGACCGAGAGACTTTCCATTGCGACGCATCGATCCGAACAGAATGATAAAGTCCTGTACCGCCCCACCGATCACGACCCCGACGATAATCCAGATCGTTCCCGGCAAATATCCCATTTGCGCAGCCAGCGTAGGACCTACGAGCGGGCCTGCTCCTGCAATCGCAGCGAAATGGTGCCCAAACAACACCCATTTGTTCGTTGGCACGAAGTCTTTGCCGTCGTTGTTCACTTCTGCCGGAGTAGCGCGATTGTCATCCAGCGCCATTAGTTTTTTGGCTATGAATTTGCTGTAAAAACGATAAGCTACAGCATAAGTGCAAAATGCGGCTGTCAGTAGCCAGAACGAGTTGACTGATTCCCCTTGCCAGAGCGCTATCATCCCGAATCCGACAGTACCCAATGCGGCTATCCCGCCCCAAATCAAGAGGGACAGAAACCATTTCTTCATCCGAGTCGCCTCCTTCTATTTATCAAATATTCAGGCAATGAACCTTAGAAAAACGTATCATATCGGACAACTTGCCAACATAAAAAATGGTTGAACCGTACAAAAACATGCACAAGCTGCACCATCCTCGTTTGAGTGTAAGCGCGTTCAATTTTGGGACGTAGGAAGTCTCCGCCCCGAGTCTGATCCAATCTCCGCCACAATATGTTAAAGTTATACATAAATTGGTATGGAAATCAAAAAGGAGAATACGCACATGCGAAGTATCGCGGGTTACATCATTATCGGAATCGGAGCGATTTTTGTTCTGGCTACCTACCTGAACGTACCGCTCGCAATGGACTTGCTATGGCCAGTCTTCCTTCTCATCCCAGGAATCGGGTTTCATATTTTCTTTTTTATGAACCCAAAGCCGAATCGCGCTGGATTGCTCGTACCAGGCGGGATCTTGCTCGTTTATGCCCCACTCTTCTTTTTCAGCCAGCTATTTTTTCAGGGGGATATGAGCACGACGTGGCCCTTCTTCCTGATCGGTCCTGCCGTGGGGCTTACCGAGCTGTACATATTCGGCAATCGCAAACCCGCTCTCTTGATCCCCATTGGCATCCTCACCGTTCTTGCTATCGTATTTTTGATCGCTAATCTAGCTTCTACCCAAGTAGGCGGCATCCTCGGCTTGATCCTGATCGTATTGGGCGGGATCATGGTGACACGTAAGAAAAACGATGAATATCCCATGTAAGCTGTCGGAAAAAAACAGACCAATCCTCCCCCCAAACGGGGCACAGGATTGGTCTGTTTGCTTTAAAACCCCAATCGTTTCTTCAATTCCTTCACGACATTGCGGCTAACAGGCACTTCTGTTTTGCGGTGATCTTGCATGACTAGATGAATTGAGCCTTTGAACCAAGGGACGAGCTCAGCCGTTTTAGATAAATTGACGATAAAAGCGCGATGCGTCCGAAAGAACTGCTGGCGTGACAGCCTGCTCTCCAGCTCCTGCAACGTAAACGTGGTCGCATATTGCTCACCGGCTGTGTAGATGCTCGCATACCTTCCTTCCAAGGTGGCATAGACGATTTCGTTTGGATCAATCAGCATGATCTTGCCGTTTTTTTCTACCGGGACACGACGCGGCTGAGTATCGACCAGCACATTTTGCAGAAGGGATTGTAGCCTTTCCTCCAGTAGCGGTGACGCTTCCAATGCAGGCTCACTTTTCCGCCTCATCTTTCGTACCCGGTTCATCGTCTTTTCCAGACGCACTTCGCTGAACGGCTTGACGATATAATCAACGGCTTCGGCCTCAAATGCTCGAACCGCATGAAATTCATACGCACTTGCAAAGATGATGACAGGTGGATTGACCATGGATTCCAGAAGCTCCTGCCCCACGTCTACGCCATCCCTGTCCTGCAAATGGATGTCCAAAAAGACCGCATCCGGCTCTGTCTGAAGCACCGCTTCCAACGCCTCTTCCCCACTGCCTGCCTCTCCGACTACGGACACTTCCGAAAACTGCTCCAGCAAGTACCGCAGTTCTTCTCTGGCAGGCGTCTCATCATCGACGATGAACACTTTGAGCACTGACGTTCACCCCTATCGGTAATTGTATGGTGCATGTTGTCCCGCTCCCGCTTTTGCTTTCGATCACGATTCCATACGGTTCTCCGTAGATCGACTGGAGACGGCTTTTTACATTGGCAAGACCGATTCCAGATAATTGCCGCCCTGCACTCTTCTCATCTAGGGCTGGCTCGAATGGGTCCACATTCATTCCGACTCCATTATCTGCCACTGTCAATTCGACGATTTGCTTTTCTTTGCGGCGCGCACGAATCACTACGGTTCCCCCTTCGCGCTTGGGCAGCAGCCCGTGCTTGACCGCATTCTCTACCAGCGGCTGCAAAATCAGACCTGGTACGGTAAACCGCTCTACACCATCCTCGATGTCGTACTCTACATGGAGCTTGTCACCGAACCTCGCACGTTCGATGGCCAAATACGCTTCGATATGCTCCAGCTCACGCGCCAGACTGACATATCCGCCAGAGTCATGCAAATTACGACGGAAGTACTCCCCCAAATGAATCAGCAGCTCACGGGCCTGTTCGGGACGGAAGCGAATAAACGAAACGATCGTATTGAGCGCATTAAACAAGAAATGCGGGTTGATCTGGGCATGCAAGGCTTTGATTTCTGCATCTGCCAACAGACGGGACTGCTTCTCGAGCTCAGCCAGTTCGAGCTGACTCGATATCAGGTTCCCCAATCCGCGTACGAGTTCCAGGTCCACAGCCGACAGTTTGCGAGAGCGATCCTGATACAGCTTGAGCACGCCCGCCACTTCACGTCTTCGCATCAGGGGGACAAGGATCGCATAGCGCAAGGAACAATTCGTCTCCCTGCATCCAATCTCTTCCTTGGTCTGGGCAATCTTTACTTCTTTGGTCGATAAAACTTCACGGGTCGCCTTGGTCGTTATGCCTTCTCCTACTACATGATGGGACGAGCCTGCGCCAACATGCGCAAGTACAGAGCGCGTATCGGTAATCGCTACCGCTGCTACACGCGTCGTCCGCAATATTTCCTCCGCTACCTTTTGGGCAGAATCATAGGTCAGCCCTTGACGCAAGTAAGATAGTGTTTTGTCCGCTACTTGCAGCGTTCGCTGGGCTTGGAGCGCCCCAATCCGATCCTCTTCCTTTTTGGCTAAATCAATAATAATGATTAAAATAGCAATTCCAACCGAGTTGACGACTGACATCGGTACACTAATGGCCTGAACCAATGCCAAAGCGTCAGCGTAAGGACGTGCGATGAGCAGAACAATTCCCATTTGCAGCCACTCCGCCAAGAAACCAACGAAGAGTGCTGTCGTCCACCCGATTTTTTTGCTGCGGTTACGGAGGAACTGATAGATTAATCCCGCAAACAAGCCCTCGCTTATGGTCGAGATGGCACATGCCAAGTCTGTAAAGCCCCCCAAAGAATAGCGATGGATTCCCGCAATCAGTCCTGTCATCAAGCCTACCCATGGACCAGCAAGCAAGCCTGCCACGACAGTCCCGATCACGCGTGAATTCGCAATCGCATCCTGATACCAGATGCCATTGTATGTACCCAGTATGGAAATAGCAGAAAAAATGACGACCATCAGTGCTTTTTCCCGCCACGTTGCTTGCTGGTTCAATATGCTGCGGAATGCACGTACACGCGTAAACAACAAGGCCGCCACAATCAAAACAGCTGTCCGCTCCGTCAACGGAACCATTAATGCCAAATTCATTGTTTTATCCCTCTCAATCGCTGCCCGATGGTTCAATCTCGCTTCTATAACTAATCAAAATATTCACTCTTCATACCGTATTTCCCTTTTGCTTTTCTTCCTTTCGCAGTAAAAAAGGTTGCCGAAGTGATTTCGACAACCCATGGATACCCGTATCGTTTTAATATTCAAATTCTATTATTTTACATTTTTTCTTCGGCTCAAATCCTAGCTTTGTCCCCAGACGTACTGACTCGTCATTCGTTTCCAGCGTGGTCCAATGGGGTGTCAGTCCATGTTCCATGCAATGCTCCAGGTACGCTGCGCAAGCATGTGTAGCAAAGCCTTTGTTCATGTCGGCTTCCTCATATGTTTCCACGCTAATTTCATGGTCACGTTCATGGACACAGCATGACAGGCAAGCACTCACAACCGCATTTCCTTTACATACGCAAAAACCTACGCCCCACTGCAAAAAATCATCCACCGAATGATAGAATTCCTCCACAACCTCGATCAAGATGTTGTCAGGATCGTTCTCGATGACACCTGCATCGATTCTTTTCAACGTGTATCCTTCAGGCAGAGGGCGATAGCTGATCTTTCGCGCGTGGAATTGCTCGGGATTGAACTGGTAGTAATGCTCCCAATCCGTTTCGATCTCTCGATGCGAAATAGCTTTGGTCACTACCTCTTCCCACGCTTCATCTGGCACAACTGCCAGAAAATGAGTGCCCCCGCATGATTCGGTCGTATATGAGCGCAATTCCCCCTCGATAAAGGCACCCAGATCCGCTGTAAACGCTTCATTGGCAGCATCCCCTACGAAAATACTGATCACGCCGGTTTGATCGACCAATGCTGTCCGGGGCTGCTCCACATCATCTACGTAAATCGCTCCTCGATTTGTTCCATTGATAATCGCATGGATGGTCAAATTGTTCACGTTATCAGGTGACAGCAACGTCCTGATTTTTGCATAATCTTTTGGTTCCAATCGATGAATCATCGCAATTTCGGCCCTTTCTCTCTCTTTTGGACATCTGTGTACTTATGCGGCTGATAGCGGAACCAAGTCATCCAGACTCAGCTTCCGCATGAAAGTCGGGTCATCGTCCACATTCCTTTCCTGGGAGGATTCCAGCTCTTCTGCAAGCAGCACGCGAGCCCGGTGCAGCCGGGATTTCACTGTGCCTTCCGGGACACCTGCCCGCAAGGCGACCTCTTTGATCGGCAAATCCTCGTAATAGTGAAGCCAAACGACGATGCGCAGCTCATGCTCCAGCTTCCATACTGCTTCTGCTAGTTCAATGGCTTCGTAGGGAGCCTGTACCGCTTTCTCCTCTATTTGTAGCGGAGACAGCTCTACGGTTGGACTTCGTTTCTTTTTTCGCTGCCACTGTCTGCATTCGTTTATGAGAATTTGGATCATCCATGTTTTGAAATAAGCAGGCTCTCGCAGCGTTCGAATGGCTCTGAATGCTTTCATTACCGTATCCTGCACCACATCGGCACAATCCTCGTCCCGCCCGACATAGGTTCGTGCCAAGCCATACAAGGTACGCTCGTACAATTGAATGACTCTGGCAAAAGCTTCTGCACTGCCGTCCTGGGCTAGCTGAATGTCTTGCTGAACTTCCCTCTTGATGCTCACATTGTATAAGCCTCCTTTTATCTCCAATATTTGGTTCCTATTAGTATAGATGATAGAGGCGGTGAAATAGTTCATGAGATTTTATTTTTTCTGCTTCGCGAACAAAAAAAGACCATCCCTTCAGCGTTTTCAGCCTGAGATGGTCTTGTCATACTCGTTCCCTCAATGAATTACAGGTTACCTCTGCGCTCCTGCTCGCGCTCCAGCGCTTCGAACAGTGCCTTGAAGTTGCCATTCCCGAAGCCACGCGCTCCTTTGCGCTGGATAATCTCGATGAACAGCGTCGGACGGTCCACAATCGGCTTGCTGAACAACTGCAAGAGATAGCCTTCGTCGTCTCTGTCGACCAAGACCCCCAGCTTTCTCAGCGCCTCAATGTCTTCATCAATTTCCCCTACACGCTCTTTCAAATCTTCGTAGTACGCATCTGGCACCATGAGGAAATCTACACCGTTATTACGCAGCTTCGATACAGTGTCGATGATATCGTTGGTCAGGATGGCAATATGCTGTACGCCTGGCCCTTTGTAGAACTCCAAAAACTCCTGAATCTGCGACTTGCGGCGTCCTTCTGCCGGCTCATTAATCGGGAACTTGATGCGTCCGGTTCCACTTTGCATCACTTTGGACATGAGCGCAGAATACTCCGTCGAGATGTCGTCCTCACTGAAATTTTGTACAGCTGTAAAGCCCATGACCTTTTGGTAATATTCTACCCACTCATCCATGACCTCGACGTTACCGACGATGTGGTCGATGCCGATGATACCCGTACTCTCTCCCTTGACTGGAGATTGATAAGCTTTATAGCCCGGGAAGAATGGTCCGTTGTAATTTTTTCGTTCGATAAAGGAATGAATGTTTTCGCCGTACGTACCGATAATCGCTTTTTTGACCGTCCCGAATTCATCGGTATACTCAGTTGGTTCCATGATCGGAATGGCTCCGCGAGAAACGGCCTCCCGGTAAGCCTGTTCACAATCCTCTACGCGCAGGGCAACGTCTTTGACGCCGTCCCCATGCTTTTTCACAAAATCCGCGATCGGGCTGTCAGGCGTAAGCGCCCCGCTGATCACGAACGTCATATGCTTCTGCTTCAAAACGTAGGAAACCTTTTCCCGAGAGCCTGTCTCCAAGCCCGCATAGGCTACTGCTTCAAATCCAAACGCTTTTGTGAAATAATGCATGGCTTGCTTGGCGTTCCCTGTATAAAACTCCAGGTAGTCCCAGTCCTGAATCGGGAAAAAATCGGTATTGCTCATTAACTACCCCTCCGCTTTCTTGTTCAATTATTGACATTATTTTGTGAATTGGGATTATTTTGTCGTTATCTTGAGAGTACATTGGAAGCGCTTCCCCTTGCAAGAACACGGAACAACGCGAAAACGCTCAAACGCTTTCATTTATTAAAGTACGCATACGAGTAACCACTGGATACCAAAAAGCCACCGATCAAGTTGACCGATGGCTTACCAGCATTTTCCCACTACCTATTTTTGAAAACAAATTGCTTCAGTTCCGCTAGAGGAGCAGCTCCTACGACTTTGTCGATCAATTCCCCGTTTTTGAGCAAAATGGTCGTTGGCAAACTCATAATGCCATATTGATTAGCAATCTCGGTTTGTTCATCGACATTGACCTTTAGGACTCGCACTTCGCTGCTATGCTCCCCGTCAAACGATTCGAGTATCGGCCCAAAAAAGCGGCATGGCCCGCACCAAGGTGCCCAAAAATTGACGAGAGTATAGCCCTCGCTTTTTACATCATGTTGAAACGTAGTATCTGTCGTGTGGCAAATGCTCATTTGTACTTTCCTCCCTTTTTATGTTGAACAGTTAATCGAAATGACTATTAGAGACCTCTAATATCCTTAATAGAGACAAAAAATAACTCCCTGTACTTTGATCATTTCAAATAACTCATTCGTAGACTTATCGTATCTATAATATCCCTTAAAGAATTTTTGTGTCAAGTTGCACCATCCAAAAATGGGCATCGAAAGTGCAGGATGACAGCGCGAATCACTCTTCCCCTTGCTCATGCTCCCCATTCACTTTATGATGGATGTATTAAGTCCATGATTGAGGTGTCTTATGAAGTATTCACAGGCAACAGACTATGCCCTCCATGCGATGCTCTATCTGGTAGCAGAAGCCCCTGATAAACCCGTTAGTGTTCAGCTTTTGGCAGAAAAGCTGGGCGTTTCACAAACGTACCTATCCAAAATGCTGACCAAACTGGTCAAAGCTGGGTTGATCCACTCGGTCTCTGGAGCAAATGGCGGATACAAGCTCAAACGCAATCAGGATGATATATCGTTTCTAGATGTTATCCAAGCCATTGAAGGGACAACCTCCTTGTTTGAATGCAGCTTCCATCATGATAGTGCCTGTCTGATTCAACAGGTTGTGGCTGACGCCGAGCAGCAAATGATGCATACGCTAAAGAATAAAAAAATTGCTGATTTGGTCCCGCATATCCCTAAACCATGATCCTTTGACGTAAAACAACTTCCACGAAAAGCTCCGGCCGCCTCGACCGGAGTTTTTCTTCATAACGGTATCGTTCAATCGAAGAGAAAGGCGTGAACAATGATGAGCCAATGGACGGAACAAGCAGCCAAGCAATGGGATCAATTTGCAGAAGACTGGCGAAAAAGAAGTGAGCACATGTGGGAAAAAGGGAGCCGAAGCACCATCCTCCCCTATTTTATGAAGCATGTACCTGTCGGCTCTGGCCCAGTTCTCGATGCAGGCTGTGGGGACGGCTATGCCAGCTGCAAGCTTGCAGAGCACGGCTATCAAGTGGAGGGCATCGACATTGCCGGGGAAATGATTCGTCTTGCTCATGACCGGGCCATTTCCTTCCCAGGCTCTGTTCATTTTCAGACAGGAGACATCAGCAATCTTCCTTTTGCCAATGATTCTTTCTCCGGTGTGCTCTCGATTAACGTAGTGGAATTCACACCATCTCCGCTCAAGGCACTCTTGGAGCTTCACCGCGTGCTCGCACCCGGAGGAATTCTCGTCTTGGGTATCCTCGGTCCTACAGCTGGCCCACGCGCACATAGCTATCGCAGACTATATGAAGAGACGACGATCCAGAATACGATGATGCCCTGGGAAGCCAAGCAGTTGGCGAGCGAAAATGGCTTCACACTGCTGGGCGAAGAGCCGGTATACAAAGAGGGAATTACGCCAGATATCGCGGGCCGCTTAAGCGTAGAGCTGCAGGAGGCTGTCAGCTTTTTGACCTTATTTGCTTTGCGGAAATAGATCAGAATGCTCTCAATTTTAGATAAGTATGCCGGTCACACCTTATGAAAGGGAAAATCGGCAATTTTTTATGCTCAATCACATCGAACAGTGTCCCGCTAGTCTAGACATTGCTATTCCATAACTGGGCAGTTTACTAACCAATATTTCGTTGTTAAAATGGTCGTGCTAACAAAATTTATTTATTTTTATTCTTTTTTATTACCTCTACTACAACTTTGTGCGACACATCTCGGAAGGTGAGAAATCATTATCAACGAATGCAATTTTACAATTGTTGCCCCTATCATTTGCTTTCATTGTGGGAATGGGAACTTTCACAAATCTGATAATAAACACCAAATATACAAAGATCTCATCAATAATGAAGTCATTGAGATACCGGTAAAGCGTCAACGGTATCGATGCACTGCCTGTGGTACGAAAGAATGGGACGTTGTATTGGGAGCATCGACGCATTTGAAAAAAACGAGAAGACTGCTCTCCTTTGAAAAGCGCAACCTGATTAAGAAGCCGCTTCCCTGAAGCTTACAGGGAAACGGCTGGGTTCTTCAATTAGCGCTTATATTCAACAACATCTTCCACTGTGCCTGTTCCTTTCTCCAAATTGACGCCGGTAAAGTGCACCTTATATTTCGCCGACGGATTTCCATTTGGATACCAGTAAACGTCAATATATTGCAAAACATCGTCAACTGTCACACCCGTAGCGGAAATTTCGTATGCACTTTCAGATGGGGTGAAATTTTTCGCTTTCATAGCCTCTTTTGCTTTTTCAATAAAAGGGGCAGCTTGTTCTTGTGGAAGATCTCCCATAACGACGCCAAGCTCATTGATCACTTTTGCATTTTTTACTGTCGCTGTGCCTTTCTCGACATCGACATCAACAAAATGGACAACATACCCTTTCGATTGTTCTTCCGCACTCCATAGAACCTGTAAGGTCTTGTCTTTCTTGCTCCCGAAATGCGTCACCTTATATCCATTTTTCGGAAGTTCAATCTTCTCTGCTTGCAAAGCCTCTTTTGCTTTGGCAAGAAACGGAGCTGCCTGTTGATCTGTCAATTTCAAGAGGTCCTTCTCTTGTTCTCTGTCCTCCTGTTTATCCTTTTCATCCTCCTCTTCCAAAGCAATGAGCTCATCATAATTTTCTACATAGACATCATCGATAATCCCCGTTCCTTTCTCCAGATCGACATCTGCAAATTGCACAGAGTAATATTTTCCTTCCTTTTGCCCCGCATCAGGACGCCAGGTAATTTGAACGCTTTCCAGCACATCGTCATAAGTACGGCTGCTGCTTAACATCTTGTACCCGCTCGCTGGCAGAGTTATATTTTTTGCTTTCAAAGCCTCTTTTGCTTGTTCAATAAACGGAGCAGCATGTTTTTCTGTCAGCTCCTCTTCGAAGGAACCAGGACGATTAATAACCTTTACCGTTTTGAGAGTCCCTGTTCCTTTCACTGCATCAATGTCCTCAAATTCGGCGACATACGCCTTGTCCTTCATGTTGGTTTCAGATCGCCATACGACGGTCAAGGTATTGTCTTTTTTGCTACCATAATTCCGAGCCTTGTAACCACTTTCTGGGAGAGAAACGTTTTTCGCTTGAAATGCTTCTTTTGCTTTTGCAAGAAACGGAGCCGCCTGTTGATCTGTCAATTTCAAGAGATCAAATTCCTCCTCTGTTGCCTCGGCTGCAACGTTATTCTTCGTATCGTTGGGTGCGGCGCTGGCAGCTACAGGGGAGAACATGGCTGTCATTGTCAATACGCTCATAACAGAGAGATTTAACCATGCAGCCGTTTTTTTCGTTTTGGACTTTTTCATCGTACTACCTCCAAGGTTTTTGCGTTGGATCGAGTGTTTCTACTCGTCATCCATAGAATAGCTGCTGATTGTCATGGTTTAATCGGGAGGTTGTCAAGGTTTTGTCAAAACAAAAGAGCCGCTATACGCGACTCTCCATGTTCTTCGTCCACATGCTATGAGGAGCTTGTTACGAAGGATCTTTTCTCCTAACTTCAAGGTACATTAATTCACCTATTCCTTTGTCCAAATCAACGTCATCAAACGAAGCAATATAAACCCTTTCCTTTATATAAGCATGATCAGTCCCTTCAGCAACGCCGTCGGGATACCAGCGTATATCCACCTCTGGTGGTCGTTTCGGTTGATCATCGTAGTACGAAATCGTGCTGCTAATCCAATAGCCACTTTCAGGAAGTTTTACCTGCTTCGCTTGAAAAGCGTCTTTTGCCATCTGGATATAAGGGGCTACCTGTGATGGTGTCAGTTTTACACGCCTGATAATCGGCTCTGGTGCTTTTTCTTGCACGATTCTCGTTTCTTCTTCGTCTGTTTCTACGTTCTCAACTGTACCTGTTCCTTTTTTTAAATCAACATCTGAAAATTGCACGTAATAAAGCTTGTCATGAACAGCTTGATAAACATTATTGCTTCTCGTATATATTGGGTACCAGTAAAGATCGACAAGCGCTATCGTCTCTTTCTCCGTAATGGGCTTTATGAGCAAGCATCCTGCCAGATCGTAGCCACTTTGCGGAATTTTGATATTCTTGTCTTTCCAAACTTTTTTTGCTTGGTCAATATATGGGGCGAACATCGTATTTGGTTTGAACGATGCGATGTCCCTGCGTATACAAATCTCGATCTTTTTAATTGTGCCTGTCCCTTTTTCAAAATCCACATCGGTCAAATTGACAAAATAGCTTTCCTGAAGTCCTTTGAAAGGTCGTTCGGCTCCTGCCTTTACTTTTGGATGCCACCATATCTCAGCGGTCGTTGTTTCCTCGCTTATGTCACCGAAAATATCAAGCTCGTAATTACTATCAGGAAGGTCGATATGATTGGCGATAAATGCATCAGTTGCCAACTTGACGAAGGGCTCTCGCTGTTCTTTACTAAAGTCATTAAGACTTAAACTCACTGAACTTTCTTTGGTGGGTCTCGGATTATCGTTTTTCTTCTTTTCCTGCTGCTCTTCATCCTCTTTCGGTTGTAAAGCGCTTGACGCTGTTGTTTCCGTTTGGATAACATCCTTGTTTTTATTGATTTCAGCCAAGCCAAATGTCGTCGGGGAGTAGCTCAAAGCGAGGGCTAACACGCCCAACACTCCAATACTTAGCCATAATCCCATCTTTATTTTTGTTTGTGTCAGTTTTTCCACAATTCTATCTCCTTACACTCTCTGCTTCTTATTCTACGTTTTCGCCATACCAATGAGATTCACCGTAATTCCAAACTACCCCAAGTTCAACCATTTTCCCTACGCCTTTGTCCACATCAGCGTTGTAAAACAGTGCGTAGTAAACCTTTTCCTTGATCTTAGTCTCTTGGCCAAAAACAACGCCATTGGGATACCAGGATATTTCAACATGATTTCTACCTTTCGTCACAGTGCTGCTGATCCAATAACCAGTTTCAGGGGGGGCCATGCCTTGCGCTACGAACGCTTCTCTTGCTATCCGAATAAAGGGAGCCGCCTGTTCCTTTGTCAACGGATCATAGAAGTTTTTATTCTTCTCATCATTTTGCTTCAGAGTGGTTTCTTCGTTTTCCACGTTTGCTGGTGGAGAAGCTTCCGTCATGATGACATCCTTTTTGCTATCCAGAACAGCCGGGCCGAAAGCAGCCGGAGAAAAGAAGGCAGCCGCACCTAGTATGCCGATAACAACAAGACTAAGCATGAAGCCATGGGACTTTATCTTTATTTTCTTGAAATTTCGCAATAGATGCCTCCACCGTTACGTCGAAGTTTGTACTGGAACCTTTGTATAAACCGATGTTCCCCCGTTTAATCGGCTTTTCATATAAATACTTCCATGGTGTGCCGTGGCAATCGCTTTGCACAGAGACAGCCCTAAACCGTGTCCGTTCTTTTTTCGATCCCTCGAGCTATCCAGCATAAAAAATGGTTGAAACACATTCGCCAAATGCTCTTCCGGCACCCCATAGCCATGGTCCTCCACGCAAAAAACAACAAAAGAGTCTTCTGCATAAACAGCAAGTCGTATGACTGTATCGTTTTCAGACGCTTTGGAGGCATTTTCCACCAAATTGCTTAACAACACCAAAAAAAGCTCCGGATCGACAGTAACGGTAGAGACAGAATACGCTATTTCCAACGTTTGCCCCCTTCTGTCTAACGTAAACTGGGAAATGATTTTCAACTGCTGCATGAGGGAAGAAACATCGACTTGCTGCTTGTTCGGTGGCTCCCCATTTCCAAGGCGGAAAAGCTCCAACAGCTTTTTGGACATACCGTCAAGCCGCTTGCTCTCCGAGTGAATGAAACGCAGGGCCTGCTCGACGTCTTTTTCTTCCAGGTGATAATTCTGAAGCAAACTGGCATAGCCCATGATGGATGTAAGCGGTGTTTTGAATTCATGGGCGAGACTTGCGATAAACGCCTCTCTTTCCGTTACGCCCCTCTGCAGAAGCTCCATGTTGGATTGGATCGCCTCCGCCATATAATTGAAGTCAACCGCGAGCTGGCCAATCTCATCGGCATGCTGAACCGTTATGCGATGCTGATAGCTTCCTTTTGCAATCCCTTGAGCCTGTTTGCTTAACAGGCCGAGTGGACGCAAGGCTTGTCTGATCAGGACAAACAAGCCAACCGCAAAGACCGTCAACCCACCCAATACCCAAGAAGAGATCTGTAAGGAGAGTGACTTCTGGTCATCGATCAGACTCGTTATGTCATGGGCGTAATCCAATCGAAGCAGTTGGTCATCCATTTTCATCCAGCTCGAAACAAACAGCACGGTGCGCGCATCTATGTTTCGAATCACATAGCTTCTTCTGCCATCTTTGGGTGGGACAAGACTCATTGCCTTCTCTTCTTCATTCGATATACTGCTATAATGCTTCTCGCCAGATTCCCCCGTTATGGCAAGATGGCTTCTCTTATCAGTAAAATACTGCCCATAATTTTGAAAAGATTTCGCCAAAATGTCTTTCAGCAACGTCGGATAGTAATCATCAATCGTACTTTCATACATCTTCAGTGAGTTCCCGATCATGCTATGGTTCTCAAGAGAACTGCTGATTTCCCTTTGAAGATTGTACTCAATGGAAACCTCGATGATCCGGTAGGAAACAAAGACGATGACCACTGTCACCAATCCGAACACCATGAGATAGATTCGCATCCACAGAGGAGTTTTCTTCATCCTCTCACGCATCTTACAGCTCCATTCGATAACCAATTTTGTGCACCGTATGAATATGATCGGACAAACCTAATTTTGTGCGCAGATTCAAGATGTGTGTATCAATTGTTCGGGTGCTGCCATAAAAGTCATAACCCCAGACCTGATTCAGCAAACTTTCACGAGAAAAAGCAATATTCGGATTATGCAACAAAAATTCAAGCAGCTCATATTCCTTCGGGGTTAACGTGACGAGCTGCTTATTTTTGTACACTTTGCGGCTATGGTAATCCACTGTCACATCGCCTACGGTCAATGTTTCCAATACAATCTGATGACTTCTTCTCAGAGCGACCTCCACGCGTGCCAACAACTCCAGCAAATCAAAAGGTTTTGTAATATAATCCTCAGCACCAAGACGCAAACCTTGTACTTTGTCCATAACACTTGTCTTGGCTGTTACAAAAATGACCGGGATATTCTTTTTCTTAAAGGATTCCAACAGTGTGAACCCGTCAACTCCAGGCAGCATGATGTCAAGGAGTGCCAAGTGATACTCCTTTTCTTCGAGATCGTTCAACGCCGTGTTACCGTCGGATGAAACTTTACAGACATAGCCCGAGGCGCCTAATGTCATTTTGATTAGTTCGGATATGGATGGATCATCTTCAGCGATTAATATTGAATATGCCATGCTGCGTACACCTCCACCATCATTACACATTTTTGGGATTTTGTTGTCAACAAAATGCAAAAAGTATACAAAAACAAAAAACCCTCAATAAAATCACTTTAACTTGATCTTAGTGAGGGTCACATTCATTATCATTTAGCTCTTTTACTTACCGATACTGAACATTATTCAACTGCATCCACATCCATTTACTGTCAATCAACATCGCAAGCGTCATCTCATCCATCCCGTGCAGTTGACGGTACAAACGCTGTGTTTCGACCAAGTCATTGTAGGTCAAGAACGGATAATCCTTCCTGCCGAATGTCCCGTCCGGAAAATAAGCGTAATGCAAATCGCCATTTCCGAGTATCCACTGCGATCCGAGGTTTACGACACCGTAGAGCATCGTATCCGCTAAATCTTTGTCAGTCCGATCGCCAAATTGCATGTAGCTTTTGTAGAGAAAATTGATCTCCGCCAACTGATGATTCAAAGAAACATGTGTCTGAATCATCGGATTCGATGCTGTCGCGTAGTCAGAAACCAGCCATCCTTGTTGTACACCATTGATGACAAAACGGTTCTTGGCTGCGTGATTGTGAAAGTAAGAAGCATATTTTTTCGCTGATTGGCAAAAGTCCTTTTCTTGATACTGATCACAGCCCCGCAGCATCAGATCAGCCGCTCCTGTGTTGAATCTCGTATCGTAAAAGCCCTCTGGTATCCCGTAATCGCCACTTAGCCACAAGGAGCGCGGCTGCGTCTTCCAGTACCCCTCAGGCTCCTGCTGCTTCAAGCTCGCTTTCAGCATCACATAGCCCATATCCCGTGCAGCTTTGCTTCCACCTGTATATAAAAAAGAGCGAAGGACATAATTCTCGGGAATCCGCCAAAAGGAGGACTCCGAAGTCGGCTCGTACGTAGAAGGACTTTGATAGTAATACCCATCGTACAGCCATTTTGCCTTTTCCGTAACGTCCAAGTTAAGCCAGATGCTGTCAAACATTTTTTCTCCCCAAGGAACGAGCGGATCTCTCGAATCGAGCGCCCACATTTCGCTGATAAAGCCTGCTTTCATCGGCAACTTGATCACGAGTTCGACACCAGAAGGCGTCTGTTTTACTTCGACTGGCAACGCCAATGCCGGCTTTTCTTCAATCGTGGCTCTGCCTTTATCCACGTAGGTAATGGGCTTGCCTAACCAAATATACCTGCCCTCCGTCTCTAAAAAACCAGAGGCAAGCGGAAGGGTCTGGACTTGATCAAGCGTGACAACCTTCCAATACGGTTTCTTCGACTCATCATAGGCTCGGTAGCGGAACATCATGTTCTGACTGTTACCCTGAATGGGAATGGTGAAAATGTAGGGCATCATATTGCGCTGACCTGTCATTTTATGGGCCCAATACGTGGCACCATCTGGGAATCGAAATTCTTGTTTTTGATGAATCGCGCCATTCAGTTGCTCAACATTCTCTGTTTCTGTCGGTTTTTTCCATACATTTGCAGAAATATCGCTCGGAAAGAAGCTACATACGGCGATGGCCGTCATCAAAAGGAGCATTCTGCTGATTTTTCTGACCATGTCATCCCCCAATTCTATTAAAGGAGAACCGAAAGTCCTACTTTAAAATGAACATTTCGTAGTGATTATTATTTTTACAATAGTCTGATAAATTAACCATAGGTGTCTACTTCTATTTCGCAGGAGGGAATTTATGGACAAGAAAGTACGCTACGTTGTTTCTACAGCACTCGTAATATCTCTGTTCACCAGCCCCTCAATCATCCATGCCAGCCAAGCTGAACCACAGACCCACATTCCTTATTACGGAATAGGGCCAACCTATGTACAGCCTGCACAGATTGAGAGCTTGTTTCCCAAGCCAACTATCCAGTTTGGGACACCCGGCTTCCAAGAAGGAAAAGAGGCTTTTACGTCCCAGGAAGAAATGATGGCTTACATAAGCAAATTGGTTGTAGGCAACAATGACGTCCAGCTGCTATCCATCGGTACGTCATTGGAAGGTCGGGACATCCCCCTGCTGCTATTCAGCAAAGACCACGGCAAGCTCAAACAAAACAAAGAGAAGCCACTCATCTGGCTACAGGCACAAATCCACGGAAATGAACCTGCCTCTGGTGAATCTGCTCTTGTGATCGCCAAATGGCTGGCAGAAGGAAAGCTTGGGGCCGACCTCCTGGATAAAGTAAACGTTGCGATTGTTCCTCGCATCAACCCGGATGGCTCCTACCAGTTCAAACGCTACATCGCGACAGAGCTGGATGCCAACCGCGATTACATGAAGGTAGAATATCCAGAGGTGCAAGCGGTTCACCAAGCCATCAATGCCTATCAACCTGATGTGGTGCTTGACGCCCACGAATACGGCGTCTCTTCCAGCCAGCTTCGCGATGTTGGCGAAAAAGGCGCGATCTCTTCCTACGATGTTCTGATCTCCTCTGCGAAAAACTTGAATATCCCCGCCGGCCTGCGCAAAATGTCAGACAACCTGCTTTTGCCTGACGTTCAAAAAGCACTCGACAAGGAGCAGCTTTCTCATCACGCTTACTATACGCTGGCAAAAGGCAAGGACGGAAAGGTGACCGCAACAGAAGGCAGCACAGAGACAAGAATCGGACGCAATGCCTTAGGATTGAAAAACACGTTGACGTTTTTGGTGGAAACACGCGGCATCGGCATTGGACGCGCCGATTTTGAGCGCCGTGTATACAGTCAGGCCATGACTCACGCTGCTGTCATTCAATCAACAGCGGCCAACGCCAAAGCCATCAAGTCCGCCGTGACCCAGGCACGCTCAGAAATCACGGAAAAAGGCAAAAAAGCAAACGACAACGACAAACTCGTCATCCTGAGTGAGAACAAGCGAGTATCGGGTCAGTCTCTCGAGGTGGTCGATCTAGCCACAGCAAAAAAAGTGTCTACCCCCATTGACTGGGTAAGCTCCACGGATGCCTATCCCATACTCGAACGCGAGCGCCCTACTGCCTACCTCATGCCTCCAGGCTACCATGACGTTGCGGCCAAGCTGGAATTGCTCGGTGTTTCGGTAAGCAAGCTATCCAAAGAAACAACGATAGCGGTAGAGAGCTACACCATTTTGGAAAACAACGTGAATACGATTTACGAGAATGGGCATTTCACCAATCAAGTGACTGCAAATGTAACAGAAACAACGAAAACCTTTCCTGCGGGTAGTTACGTGTTCAGCATGGCCCAGCCAAACGCGAACTTCATTGCATTGGCTCTGGAACCGGAATCAGTGGACAGCTACGTCACGTTTAACTTCTTGCCCGTTGAAAAGGGCGATGAAGTCCCGGTGTATCGCTATATGCTGGAGCAACCGCTACCCACCACACAATAGAACTAAAGGAAAAAATCCCCTCTCTAAAGTTAGACTCCTGAGAGGGGATTTTCGTTACATGTATGGACTTACTTTATTTCAAACACTTCTTGGGCAAGCCCTGCCAGCTTTTGCGTATTGCCGCTCACCTCGACCATCGTCGCAGAAATTTCCTCCGTAGCGGCTGCCTGACTCTCCATGGTTTGATTGATTAATTCAATCGAATTTTGGAGCAGGGTGATCAAATCCCGGATGGAATCCGTGGTTTGCTTGATTTTGTCCGCATTCGCCCGTGAATCTGTCGCCATATTGCGAACCTCATTCGCAACGACAGCGAACCCACGCCCTGCATCTCCTACTCGCGCCGCTTCAATGCTCGCATTCAGTCCCAAAATATTGCTTTGATCCGCGATTTTTTTCACGGCGAGCGTAATTTGCTCAATCTCAGTCGTACTTTGGCTCACATCATTGGCTTGCTCAGAGATCGCCTTCATTTGCTCGTTCAAATTCCCGATCTGCATGGCCATCTCTTGTGTGGTGGCACTGACCTGCTCGACGACACTCGAGAGATTTGCCGCAATTTCATACAGCTCATTGGCTCGCTCCATACTCGAACCAATGCCGACACCGCCAATGACTTTTCCCGTGTGATCATGCAGGGGAATCGCACGTGCGACGAGGGGAAAACCGAATAATTCCTTAGGAACCATCATCGCCTGCTTGGTGTTTTTTCGAATCGCGTTGGTGATCACATCTCCTTCCTGGAGTGGATCACCAGGCTTGACTTGCAGGGCAAATGTTTTGGCAGGCACATTGCGCAATAGCTTTTCCGTGTCGTAGACTCCAATGGTAATGTCATCGGTGAGCAAATCATTCAAGTATGGTGCAACCTTCATGAAAGCCTCGAGCAGTTCTGGGTTTTTCCCCTTTTCAGAAGCTTCTGTTTCGTTCCATTCTTCATATCCGTTCATAACTTCTTCACCTCAATAATTTGCTGGCATTAGTACGGAAATTGGCGCTTTTTATGTTGAACCGAAATCCATTTCAGCGTGGTAAATTCCTCTAAGCTCCATTGACCATTCAAACGTCCCAACCCGGAATGCTTTTCACCGCCAAAAGCCACAATTGGCTCGTCATTAATTGTTCCATCGTTGATGTGAATCATGCCAGTCTCAATGCGTTTGGCCATCTGGGCACCTCTCTCCAGATCGCGTGTATGAATCGCCCCGGACAATCCAAAAGGGGTCTCGTTCGCCATGCGAATCGCTTCTTCCTCAGAAGCAAACGACATGATGCAAACAGCCGGCCCAAACAGCTCTTTAGATGCGATCGACATGTCTGTGGTCACGCCTGTCAAAACGATCGGCTCGACCACATTTCCTTTTACTTCCCCTTTCAGTGCAGGAACGGCTCCTTCGCGTATCGCCTCATCGATTGTTGCCATCAGGTTGGCGACTTGTCGTTGGTTGATGAGTGGACCGATTACCGTGTCAGGATCATTCGGGTCGCCTACCTTGAGTCCAGATACTTTTTCCACATACAGCTCGAGGAATTTATCGTATACACCCTGGTGAACCAGAACCCGGTTAGCCGACATGCAAATCTGACCTTGGTGGGTAAAGCGGCTGAATACCGCAGCATTGACGGCATACTGGAGATCCGCATCCTCCAAAACGATCAGGGCACTATTGCCGCCGAGCTCCAAAATCGCCTTTTTGAAATGCTTCGCTGCCACTTGCGCGATATGGCTTCCTACTTGGCTAGAGCCTGTAAACGAAAGGATACGCGGGATCGGGTGGGAGACAAAGCCATCGCCAATTTCAGCAATATCCGTCACAACGACGTTGATCAAGCCTTTTGGCAGACCTACTTCTTCAAAAATTTTCGCGATGAGAGTCCCACCTGTGATTGGCGTGTGCTCATGCGGTTTGAGGACGACACCGTTGCCCGCGCCAAGAGCTGGAGCTACTGACTTCATCGACAGATAGAACGGGAAGTTGAACGGACTGATGACGCCGACAACTCCTGCCGGAATCCGATACAAGCGATTTTCCTTTCCGTCTACGGGAGAAGGAATGATTTTTCCTTCCATGCGTACTGGGAATGTAGCTGCCTCGCGAATAATATCCTTCACAAGCCCGATCTCAAAAAACGCCTTCAGTCTGGTTCCACCTAGTTCACGAATGATGATTTGAATGATTTCTTCTTCATGCTCTTCGATATAGTGAACAGCACGCTCCAACATTCGGGATTTGGTATACGCATTGACTTCATCCCACTCTTTTTTCGCGTTGGCTGCCGCCTTGTAAGCTGCGTCGATATCCTCCAGATTTGCTATTTTGAATTCTGCGATGACTTCCCCGTTGTAAGGATTGATATCTTGCAATGTCTTCGCGCCAAGTCCGTCGCGCCACTCCCCATTGATGTACTGCTTGTCCAGTGTTTGCAGGATTGACATGCTACAACCTCTCCCTTTTGTTAAGTAAATAGGCTCCTTTCGTATGAAAGGAGCCGTAAAACTAAAACAGCAACATACACTGCTCGTTGGCAACCCGGCTGCCATCGTAACGTGTACATTAGGCCCGTGGCTTTGCGTCCCCATTTTTCAATGGGTTTGCCCATTCATAGCGAATGCTGATAAGATTTTGTCGAAAAAAGGAAAGATATGGAGAAACCTACTTTGATTATAGTACTCCATTTCGAATAGTCAAACCAAAACATGTAAATATTTCGTGAAAGGAAGTGAATAAATATCAAAAAGTCCGCATCGCTTGGATACGGACTCCTGATTCTTCCTCATGATCATAATAACTTTTTGACATCCTTTACGCTGGTCGCGAGCATTTGCTCGATCGCGTTGGCGTCTCTCACGTGCTTGGTCATGCCTTCATTCAGCTCGTCCAGCAAGCCCTTTGCATCACTTACCTGCTGGGACACATCGTCAGCAAATCGCTTTTGATGCGCGATGATTTCCAACACACCTGCCACTTCGACGTTCAGTACCTGGAAAGCGTTCACGATCTGATCCGTCTTCTGTGCGGCATCCTTGCTGATGGAAAGTCCATTTTTGATCGCACTGCTGCTTTTTTCACTGTTGGACAATGCTTCTTTTATTTCTTCCTGAATCTTACCAATCAATTCAGCAATCGTCTTGGTCGAGTTCGCTGTCATCTCTGCCAGCTTCCGTACTTCATCCGCTACGACAGCAAAGCCCCGGCCTTGTTCACCTGCACGCGCCGCTTCTATCGCTGCATTCAGAGCGAGAAGATTGGTCTGATTCGTAATGTCGCTGATCACCTTGACGATACTCGTAATTTCCGAAGAACGCTCTTCCAAGCGGCTCATGGACTTAGACGTATGGACCGATTCCTTGTCGAGCAGGCTCATGACTTCCACAACGTCCGTCATAGCCTTCTTGCCTTCATCTGCACGCGCTACCGATTGTTTACAGATGTCTGTCAGGCGCTCTCCTCGAACCGACAACTGGCTCGCAGATTCATCATCCCGCTCGTTAATGGCCTGGATATTCTCTACGACACGCTTCATCCTCGTCACCAATCGCACCATTTGATCGGATTCGGCGTTCATCACTTGGTTCGAAGCGAGGATCGCACCCATCTGTTCGTAAAGACCGCGAAGCTCATGTTTCCAAGCGTCTTGCTGTCCTGCCAGCGTGCTAGTGGGAGTTGCTACTGTCGTCGCTGCTGTCTCTTTTTCTGCTGGGCCTTTGTCTTTTTTCCAAAACATCCGCTTCCCGCTCCTTTGTACCCATCAATTGTCACCTCGGCGGCTATATACGCGGGACTCGATTATTCCCGGATGTTGTTTCGCCAAGCTCAGCAAGTTTTCCAAGAAATAATAGTGACCCTCCAAGAGCTCCACGTCTTTACGCTCAAAATGCTTCACCTGCAAATACTGCTGCATTTCCAAAGCATAGCGCTCCAGTTTATCGTGAAAATCGTTGGCACGAAGCATTTGCTCCACTTCTGGATATTCTGTTTTCAGGCGACTAAGCTCGCTGTATACACGCCCACCCTCCAGAATCATCTGGTAGGCCGTACGCTCGAGCGTAGCTGTCGTAGCTGCCTCCTGCTCCTCACGCTCCTCGCGCAAAGCTGCCAAGTACGTGATAAAATGGTAGACAGTTAAAAACAATGGTCCTAAAAACAGAATGATCCCTGCCTTGTACACATGCTGATTGGACAAATTGCTGATGAGCAGGAACAAGTGAAACAAGATCGCACCCAACCATACATAGATGATGATTTGGTGATTGATCTTCCCTGCCTTTTGGTGGCGCGAAAAGGCAAAGGTGAGTCCGAGCAGATAAAAAGCAAGCAATGTAAAGCTGGCAGAAAACAAAGCCATCTCCATATCAATCAGCCAATCTGCATCGGCGGGTATTTCGATAAAGAATTCAAAAGCGAGCACCAGCAGTGAGAACAGCAACCCCATGATCCAAAACCGGCTTACTTCAGAGTCATTCCTCCGCCGGGAGCGGTAGCGTTTTGCACGGGATCCTTCCATAATGCTCTCACCTCATTCTCTATGATTCGCCATGATTCTATCTTTTCCTTTCACATGGGGCCAAAATCTGACATCGGAGGCTGTTATGACAAAAAATTTACCAACATCTTTTACCGAGCGCATGCAAACCTTGCTCGGACACGATTATGAGGCATTCGTTTCCTCGTACGATCAGCCTGTGACACACGGCTTGCGGGTCAATCCGTTAAAGGTGGGACGTGACGATTTTTTAAAAATCTCACCGTTTGCTCTTGAAGCAGTCCCTTGGTGTGAAAACGGTTTTCGCTACAAAGAGCCAGCTCGTCCTGGCAAGCATCCTTTTCACTCCGCCGGCTTGTACTATTTGCAGGAGCCAAGCGCGATGTCCGCTGCCGAAGCACTCGGTGCACAGCCTGGCGAGCGAATCCTCGACCTGTGTGCAGCGCCAGGGGGGAAATCGACACAGCTTGCAGCGTTTTTGCGTGGACAAGGAATGCTTGTGGCAAACGAAATCCATCCTGTTCGGGCAAAAGCCTTGTCAGAAAATCTGGAGCGCTGCGGCGTGACCAATGCCGTCGTGACCAACGAAACGCCTGAACGCTTACAAGAGCGATTCCCTCAATTTTTTGACCGAATTTTAGTAGATGCTCCATGCTCTGGCGAAGGAATGTTCCGCAAGCTACCCGAAGCAATCGAAGACTGGAGCCCTGCAAAAGTAACGGAGTGCCATGTCATGCAAGGTGATATTCTCGAAGCGGCCGCTGCTATGCTGAAGCCAGGCGGGACGTTGGTCTACTCCACCTGCACATTTGCTCCGTTGGAAAATGAGCAATCCCTGGTTAACTTCCTGGGCCGTCACCCAGAATTTGAGATCGTCTCGCTGCCACATGCGGATTGCTTTTCTGCTGGTCAACCCGAGTGGGCGTCGCCGCAAAACGAGCAGCTCACCCTGACAGCCAGATTATGGCCGCATCGTCTACAGGGAGAAGGTCATTACCTCGCCAAGCTGCAAAAGAGTGAGACCGCTGATGTTCACGAACCTTCCGGGAAGCGTAAAGAAAAGCGTGCTGCAAAATCGGCTCCGGCAGGTCGAAAAGAAGCCCTGGCAGCCTGGCGTACGTTCGCAGCCGAAGCGCTCCCGGCGCTCTCCAAACCATTCGAAGATGAATCTGCTTTTCTTTTATTTGGCGAGCAGCTCTACTACTCCCCTGCTTCCGAGCTTGATTGGGACAAGCTCAAGGTCGCGCGCGTCGGTCTGCACCTGGGAACCGTAAAGAAGAACAGATTTGAACCTGCACACGCCTTGGCGCTCGCTCTCTCCCCTGCGGAGGCAGCCCGTGTCGCTTCGTATGGCGCGGACGATCCTGAACTGTTGCGGTACTTAAAAGGAGAAGCGCTCACGCGTGATGGTGACAGCGGCTGGACGCTGGTTACTGTAGAGGGATTCTCCATCGGTTGGGGCAAGCAATCAGAGGGGCAACTCAAAAATCATTATCCAAAGGGTCTACGTTGGTTGTAGATTTCACCAAAAATAAAAAAAGCCCACAAAGCTACACGAAATGCATTCGTGACTGCCTGTGGGCTTTTCTCTTTTTCTCATGATCGCCCTCTGCGGGGCGGATTGTCTACTACGGACAAAGAGCCATTTCTAATATAGCGCAATATTTTTGAAACAGATATCCCTGTTGCGTTGGCAATTTGCATCGCATTCGAATTCGGATAAGCTCTCACGTAATTGCGAATCATCTGGTAGTCTTGTATTTCGTTTTCTCCGCAAACCCGGCAACTGTACTCTCCCCGGCCCATCGGACTGCCGCATTTCAAGCACGTATCCGTCGTCATCACTGGTTCTCCTCACACCCTGCACTAAGGTACTTTCACAAAAAGGGTTCTATCTTCCTATTCTATTACCCAAATCACACTAGAGGAAAACACTATTTTTATAGCGATACGGCAAAATACCCAACATTACCGGAAATGATTTTTCAATTTTATCGCCAAGTCCTCTGCTGACATGGAAGGAGTCCCTGCATTCATCCGATACAGCAGCTTGCTCCCGGGAATGTACTCTCCTTCATTGGCGGCAAACATCAGCTCAATATCGAGACTCCTGCTTATGTCCAGCACCGTTTCGTCATAGGCACCGTACGGGAATGCCAACAGAGCAGGCTGTTCGCCGAGCTCTTCTACAAGCCGCTGATTTGCCAGGGAGATATCCGCTTTTATCCGTTGGTGATACTCTTTATACGTTTCCAGCCGTCCCTCTTCCTTCAAGTACTTACGACTCGTCAACGCAGGTCCGCTACGATTGTTCGTATCCGTCGGTATCTTCTGATGAGAATCGTATGTATGCGAATAAAAGGTCATTCCCTGCTGCTCCAATTCCCGCATCTGATCCCAGCTTAAATGCGGGAGCTCGTTTGGATTCTTCTGGTCGGTGGATTCCACGACCACAAAGTTTGTCGCTGTCATCCCGAACTCTTTTAGCAAGGGAGCAGCATGCGTATAAAAGCTTTCATATCCGTCATCAAAGGTAAGTACTACCGATTTGGACGGCAGTGACTTATTTTGCTTGTGTGCTTCCAGTAAAGCTTCCATACCGATGACATTGTAACCATTCTCTTTCAGCATCACCAGATGGCTTCTGAGAAGCTCAGGGGTAATCGTAGCAGATGACTGATCTGATTCATCGATATGATGATAGGTCAGCACAGCCGGAGCATGTCCTTTTGCTTTGGTTGGAGGTGCTTCTTTTGCATATTCAACGGTTGGCCAGAGGAACGACCACAACAAAATAACACCGGTAAACAGGAATAGCATTTGAAAAAGCCTTGCTTTCATGATGATCACTCCGTACAAAATGGTCAGGTTTTCGTTTCTGCTATATTTGATCCTGCTACCCACCATCTTGTGACAGCGCAACTAAGCTTCCTTCATACCGACCAACCTTTTTGGAAAAGAAGAAGCCCGAACCCAATCAGGAAAACACCGCTTAACCCATGTAAAGCCTTAACCCATCGCGGGTGAAAAAATCGTGACAAATGCGCGGCCAATAAAGCTACAAGCCCCAGGAACAGCAAGGTCGATAACAGACAGCCTGCGGCAAACATAAGCAGCTCCATTGAAGGATGAAGACTGCCAGATGCCAAAAGCGAGCCAAACACGCCGGCCCAAAACAGAATGGTAAGAGGATTGGCGAGTGTCAGAAGCACCCCTTGCCAAAAGCTGTTTCGACCAGTTGGAGCTTGCTTGACAGGAGCTTGCTCGCCTTCATCCCCTCCTTTTGCCGCATACAAGGCTTGAATTCCAAACCAAGTCAAAATGACTGCTCCTGCAACCAAGAGCATTCGTTTGACCCAATAGCTCTGCAATAACAGCGACAATCCTCCCATCGCCCCCGCCATGTATGCTGCATCTACCAAAGCAACTCCCAGAACCATGAGAAGCGCATCCCGCAATCGCCCGGTCATCGATCGATGCAGCACCGCCAGACAAACCGGACCAACCGATAGTTGGAGCATCATCCCGAATAACAAGCCGTTCCAGATTGCCATCAGGTTCACATCTCCTCTTTCATGGACGACAGGACAATCATCGTATTCGTCTTGCTTACACCTTCTACTTGCTTCAATGTTTCAGAGATGAATCGTTCCAGATCAGCGGTCCCTTTTACGGCAACCTTCAATACATAATCGTAAGCTCCCGCGATATGATGGCATTCCAGCACACAGTCTGCCTGCAATACCGTTTCACGGAAGCCAGCGATATGCTCCGTTTTCTCGATTTGCACCATCACAAACGCAATCAGGTGAAGCCCTAGCTGCTCCCGATCCAGCTTCACCGTGAATTGCTTGATGAGTCCTGTATCCTCCAGCTTTCGTATTCGCTCGGAGACCGCAGGCACGGACAAATGAACCTGCTTGCTGATATCTGAGCTGGTGATTCGGGCATTTTCCCGCAATAAGCGGAGGATTTGTTCATCAATCCGGTCCATAGTGGTGCCCCTCCTTTTTATCATGATTATACCAATTTATTCAGAATAAAAAGGAGTTCGACACTATTACCGTATTTTTTAAAGAAACAACAGGATTTAACCTTCGTTTTTTCTGCCACGCGAATTATCTTGGGGCGTTTTCCTAAAATAATGCTGCCGAGAGAGACGAAAAGGCATCATACCGCCATCTTCCTACGATGACAGCTGCTCTTTTTTTAATGAAAACAAGCGGATCGCGAGCAACAGTGACAGCGACGCAATAACAAATCCGGACCAGCCTAGATGCTCCACAGAGGAGTTGCTGATCACCAGTCCCCCAATCCATGATCCCAAAGCGAAGCCAAATTGAATAAAGGATGTATTGATGCTAAGCGCAATGTCGGGCGAATGGGGCACCTGGGTAACCAGATATAGCTGTTGGGCTGGAGACGTTGCCCAAGTGGCGAGCATCCACAGCATGATGATCACGATATGGGCAGTAATCACTCCATCCATGACCGAAAGCAAAAGCAGCATACTTGCCTGAAGGGAGAGTCCAAAATAAATCGTAAATTTCGGCCCCTTGCGATCTGCGATAACCCCCCCAATTTTTGATCCCATAAAACTGCAAATGCCTGCTAGAAACAGAATCCCGGAAATCTCGGATGCCGAAAGCTCTGCCCGGGTTCGCAGGAAAGGCGCAATATAGGTAAACAATGTTGAATAAGCGCCGATGTACAACAGCGTGATAACAACCGCGGCCAGAATCTTTTTATTTTTTATAACAGCCAGCTGTGCCCGCGGTGTTACAGCCTCCTGTGCTTTTATAGGCGGGACTTTTTTATAAATGACAAGCAGCGGAATCAAGCCCAGCAGTCCAATTAAAATAAACAGCTGTCTCCAGCCAATCCCTTCACTTAAAAAAGTGCCAACTGGGAGGCCAAGTACGAGCGAGCTGCTCAATCCCATCAAAATAATGCCGATTGCTCGCCCACGATTGCCCTCTTCAACTAGCCGTGTAGATACCGCCATCGCAACAACAGTAGCAACTCCTCCACTGAGTCCTTGGATCATGCGTGTAACCAGCATCATCTCAAAGGAAGGACTCACATAGACCAGCCAGTTGCTCAGCATAAAAATGCCAAGCATCATGAGTAATAATTTTTTTCGGTCAAGATGGATCGTAGCAGCGATGACTATGGGAGCCCCTACTGCCGCAGAAAGGGCAAATGCAGTGACAAACAATCCGGAAGACGATGTCGTGACAGCCAGATCAGCTGCCACCGTTTGAATGATGCCGCTTACTAGATACTCCACTGTCCCAATCAAGAAAACGGCGAAAGCGAGAATATAGACAACCCATTTATTGTCCATGCTCATTTTTGCCCCCTTGCTTCAATTGGAATCTGGATTTCTATGAGCTCAACTCCAGGTTCTTCTGATAAGGGAACATAGATTTCTCTGCCGGGCTGCTCGCTTCGAATACAATAACCATGCTGTTCAATCCACGTAGCCAGATCCAGGCAAGCTGATTCTTTAAAAGTCGAATCCGAACGGAATAGTAGCGTAGCCATTGTCTCGGCAGGCAAGAAGCTTCGTTCCATTTGCTCAGAAAGTTTGACAGATTCTGTTTTACTGGCGTAGCCCACCCCAAATTCGAAAAGCTGATCCTTCGTTCCGCTTTCCTTCCATAGCACTGTTTTGGGACCAGTCAAGGATGATTTCAGGCTGGCATCAAGCAAGCTGTCGAATACTTGAAACAGCCAAGGAATATCTTCAGCAACACCCCGTGCTGAATAGGAAATCAAGTGCATACCATCTACCTGCTTCAAAACCACCTCTTGCTCCTTCTCGATCCTTCCCTCCCGTTCAACGAGCTGCACCCGTTCTTTAATACGGGCAAGCTTTGACATTTCCATCTCCAGTAGGGATTGGATTTCATTTTCTTTGAGCCTTAACATCCCCCGAATTTGTTCGGCTGGTATATTCTCGTGAAGCAATTGCGCAATCTGCTGCAATGAGAACCCCAATTCTTTGAAGATGACAATTCGATTGATTTGCAGAAGTTGTTCGGCACAGTAATATCGGTACCCGGTCGTATCATCGATTTTTGCTGGTTTTAGAATCCCAATCTGATCATAGTAGCGCAACGTTTGCAACGGAATTCGACTCAGTCGGGAAAACTCGCTGATTTTGAACAATTCCACACCTTCTCTCCCATTACTTCGATCCGAGTATAAACCTTCTAGTCGAGTATAAAGTCAAGAACTTCCTTTCATACACCAAAGCGTTTCTACAAAAAAACCGCCCAGATCCTTTTCGAATCTGGGCAGCTTCTTCATTTCTTATCTTCCTCTTGATTTCCCGGCAGATTGACCAAACGGTTTTCCACCCTTGGCAGAGCGAGCAGCTCCACCTTTTCCTGCTTTTTTGGCATCGGCAGGCTTCACTGATTTACCCGCTTTACGCGCTGCAATCGCTTCTGCCTTCTTGCGATTTTTCTCGTACTGCGTCTGCAATTCACCCAGTTCACGCGCCATTTTCTTTTTGTAGCCCGGTTTTACCTTCGTCTTTTTCTTCAAGGCTTCACGTACTGGAGAGAACTCTTTGTCTTTTTCCCTCTGTTGCTCTTTCGCCTGTTGCGCCCGCAGCTCAATGAAATGAGCTTCCCGTTCTTCTGCGCGCTGACGGCGACCCGCATCCAGATGGCGACCTACCTGCAAAATTCTCTCCTCGATCGATGCCTTCGTGGCTTTGGCAAAACGCCCCATCAAATTCTTCTGACGAGGAGAAATGAGGGAGATGGCTTTTCCTTTTTGTCCCGCACGACCCGTACGTCCAACGCGGTGAATGTAACTGTCCACGTCATTCGGCAAATCGTAGTTGATGACATGTGTTACGCCTTCAACATCAAGTCCACGAGCCGCGATATCTGTCGCGATCAAGTATTGGAAACGAATCTCACGGAATTGCTTCATTAGTTGTTCCCGCTTGTTTTGGGACAAATCACCGTACAGCGCTTTCGCAGCCAGGCCATTTTCCTGCAATCGAGCTGTAAGCTGCTGTACACGAACTTGTGTATTGGCAAAAACGATGGTCAAGAACGGCTGCTCTTGCTCCAGCACATCGACGAGAGCGTCCGTCTTATCGCTTTGGTTCACTACAAAGTAAAATTGTTCAATGCGCTCCACAGTCTTCTGCTTGCCCTCGATTTTGATATGCGGTGGCTGCTTCATGAAGCGGTGCGCCAGTCTTTTTACCAAATCAGGCATCGTAGCAGAGAACAACAGCACCTGACGCTGAGAAGGCGTGTGGACGATCACTTGCTCCACATCTTCCAGGAAGCCCATTTCCATCATTTTATCCGCTTCATCCAGCACCAATGTGGAGATGCGTCCGAAATGGAGCGATCCGCGCTTCATATGATCCAGCACGCGCCCCGGTGTTCCGACTACAACATGAACAGTTTCCTTCAGTTTGCTCAGTTGCTTGTCGATATCCGTTCCACCGTGCAGAGACAGCACGTTTACATTCAGGTGCTTACCCAGCTTTTCTACTTCTTTTGCAATCTGAATGGAAAGCTCACGTGTCGGGGTGAGAATGAGCGCTTGAATGTCGCGTTTTCCCTCTTCCAATGCGTTGAGGATCGGCAGCATGAATGCCGCTGTTTTTCCCGTACCTGTCTGAGCTTGTCCGATCAGATCTTTGCCTTCCATAATGAGAGGAATGGCTTCCTCTTGAATTTGTGTTGGTTCTTTATAATACAGGTCTTGAATCCCTTGCATCAGCTCCGGACGAAAACCAAAAGACGCAAACGATTTTGCCATAACTTCCACTTCCTTTCACAAGCGATCCGATTCGCCACACCATGACTGCATGGACAGTGGATGCGATAAAACCGGCTCTCATCAATCAAAATTCATCCTAGGCAGGTTGTTGCCCTTGCGAAATCCTATCCTACCTATACTAAAGGAGTACTCTCGAAAAAACAACTAAACCGTTCAACTCCCCTTCATTTTTCTTCGAGACTCGTGACACGAAGCAAGCCTAGATAAAATTTTTGCCTACATGATGTGACCATGTATCGATTTCGCTGATCTAATTACTGTCAATGTGAAAAACCAACACAGAAAGGAGTGATAAAGGTGAATCTAAGAGAACAGGTTCTTCTGGCAAAGCAAGGTGATCGCGAAGCTTTTATCGCTGTTGTCAAACAAGTCGAGAGCTCCTTGTACCATACGGCTAAAGCCATTCTGAAAAAAGAGGAAGATATTGCGGACGCTCTCCAGGAAACCATTTTGAAAGCTTATAAATCGCTGCATTCACTTCGTGAGCCCCAATTTTTCAAGACATGGATGTTCCGAATTTTGATCAATGAATGCAATAAGATAGTTGCAAATCGCTCCCGTAACGTTCTAATGGATGAATTCCCTATCCAATTCTCACTCTCCCATAGTGACGAACATCTTGACCTGCGGGACGCCGTTGAGAGATTGGATGAGCAGCAGCGCCTTGTTATTGTGCTTCACTATTTTGAAGACATGCCTTTAAAACAAGTTGCAGAGATACTGGGAATTTCAGAGAGTGCCGCGAAAATGCGACTCAGTCGGGCACGGAACAACTTGATGGAAAAATTAAACACATTTCGGGAAGGGAAGATACATTATGGATCAATCTAAATTGGATGTAGAACTAAAAGAGTACAAACGTACAAAAGAAACGACGATGTCACCATTGGTACGCGCTCGACTGGATGAAACATACGCCGCTCTCCCAGAAAGGTCTCGTGAACAAAAAGTTCGACGATTTCGTAAAGCACCCTATGTTGCGGCCGCCGCAGTTATTCTAGGTGCAACTGTTTTCACCTCCGGATTTATCTCGCCGGTCATGGCGCAATCGATTAAACAGATCCCAGTGGTGGGGAGTCTCTTTAGCTTAATCGAGGCGGACCTCGGCTTGCGAGCTGCAGGCGAACAAGGTCTTTCTTCCAAGGTGAACAAGAGTATTTCTCATCAGGACATGAAGCTCGAGGTAACGGAGACGGTCTTCGACGGAACACGCGCTGTCTACCTACTCAGTGTAACGGCTCCAAACCTGAAGGACGGCATGTTTGATACGGGAAAAGAGGTTGTCAAACTCAGTGACGCTATCGAAAATGTCACTTTTAGCATCGATGGAAAAGGTCAAGATGACCCAAGTAGTTTGGTAACAAGCGGTGGTTTTTTCTCCTCGGCTGGCGAATCGCACCCAAACTTGCTTGTCTTCGAAGAAATTTTGAAGACACCTGACCACAATTCAACGAGCAAGATTCCAGATTCTTTCCATGCGAAAGTGGTTGTTAAGCTTGCTGGAATTGATCAAGCCTTCAAGCTGGACATTCCGTTCCAAAAAGCGACGAACGACACCATCCAGCTTAAACCGAATGCTGTTCAATCAACCGATGGGATTTCTTTCGAAGTATCCGAGGTCAATGTGACGCCAGTGACGACGCGCTTGTTGTATTCGGTCAAACTGGATGGCAAAACATCAGATCAGTTCATCAGAGCTGCCCTGTTTGACGACAAAGGTCGTCAACTGACGTCCCTCCACGGAGAAGGAGAACGTAAGGATAACACTCTCACATTTGACGCCCGCTATGCTTCTGCACAAGGAAAGCCGAAGTATTTCATAATCAAGCCTTTTGTCGTAAAAGATAATTCCGCTGAAACTGTCGCAGACGATCAGTTTATTAAGGGGCTGGAAATAAAGGTAGACCTCCCCGAGCAGAACAAGTAACAAAACGAAAACCCTCCCCAATGCATTCCATCTTGCATGGGGAGGGTATTGCTTTGATTTCCTTTCCTTACCTTATCTGTCGATCAGTTGTTGAACCGTTTGTTTATCGAGCTTCTTGATAACAGCTGTCAGCAGCTGAGCAGCCTGCTCGAAATCACTTTTGGACATAATCGCATTATGGCTGTGAATATACCGTGTCGCAAAACCGACGACAATCGACGGGCAGCCAATGCCGCTTGTATGGAATTTGGCTGCGTCTGTTCCGCCTCCTGCGAGAGCATCCACCTGGATATTGATGTCGAGCTCCTCTGCTGTGTCGAATACGAGATCGCGCAATCCGGTATGCGGAATCATCGTGGCATCAAATAACATGACGAGCGGACCGTCCCCCACATTGCAGGTCATTGGATACGATTCATTACCAGGCGTGTCATATGCGAGTCCAACATCAACAGCAAAAGCAATATCCGGTTCAACCAGATTCGCTACTGTGCCAGCACCGCGAGTCCCAACTTCTTCCTGCACGGTTGCACCCGCGTATACCACATTCGGATGCTCTTCCTTCTGCAATCGTCTCAGTACCTCGATAGCCAGTGCACACCCCGCTCGATTATCGAGGGCCTTTGCTACCCACAGCTCTCCGCCTCGCATCGTCGTAAAATCACTGTCAGGGACAATCCAATCACCAGGGCGAACCCCCATTTCCTTCGCATCTGCTTCATCTTTCGCCCCGATGTCAATGTACAAATCCTTGAGCTTCATGACTTTTTCCCGCTCTTCTTTTTCCAGCGCGTGTGGCGCCTTCGAACCAATGAGCCCCAAATACTCACCTTTGCGTGTCTTGACCTTCACGCGCTGTGAGAGGATATTGTGCGTCCACCATCCGCCAAGCTGGATGAAACGCAAGTACCCTTTTGGCGTGATATGCGTCACCATGAACCCTACTTCATCCAAATGTCCCGCGAGCAAAATTTTCGGACCGTTTTCTGCACCCGTTTTCTTACCGAGTACTCCACCCAGCCGATCCTTTACCAGTTCGTCGCTGAGAGGCTGCAAGTACTCCTCCATCTTCACCCTGACTTCGCGCTCGTGCCCTGGTACTCCGTCCGCTTCCGTCAAATCCTTGATCAATTTCGTAAGATCGTCCATCATTTATCTCCTTTTCGATACTGACATATTCCATTATGATTTCGAGAAATCGTTTACATAATCCTTTCATTTCCAAATTGCCTACATTCTATTTGTTATTGTTTCCCTAACAAATGTCCCGAATGCGCTAGATTACTTCTTCATGCTGTCGCATTTGATTGGGTGGCCTTCGTAGTGGTTTCTTGTTCTTGCTCAATCTTTTTCGTAATCCGATGAAATAGCACGAGACAAATCAGTCCCATCCCTACAAAAATTCCGGTGATCGCAACGTTGGGAACCCACGCACTGACAAGAATAAACACACCTGCACTGCTGATCCCTACGATACTAAACAAAGAATGGACAGCCATATACGTGCTCCGCGCATGATCCGGCACCATATTGGCGAGTAACGCTTGCTTTACCGGAATGTGCATCACTTCACCCAACGTCGCGAAGAACATGGCAATGAGCAAGACTGCGGGAGAGTTGCTGAAGCTAATCCATGCATACCCGCAAAAGTACAGAACCAAGCCTAATAGGAGCACAGCCCTATCTCTCATGCTCTTCATCACGTAGGAAACAACAACAGTCAAGCAAACAACGAGCAACGTATTTTCTGTTTTTAATAGACCTAACAAGTTCATCCCGTCCACCTGAATGCCAAGAAACGAAAATAACTGCTCAGGCTCTGGGATTTCTTTCACTAAACGAAGGCCTATGACATTGGTCAATTGTTCCTCCACAGCTATAATGAGCAAATTCGCTATGGTAAACAGCAGAAAAATCCGATGCTTGAGCACTTCTTTATAAGCTCCCATGACATCTGCCATAAAACTCGAATCTTTTTGTCTTTGTTTGCAAGTCGCCGAGCGTGCACGTTTTTCTGGCACATACGTTTCCTTGATAAACAGGATTGTAATGGCGAGCGAAATCGCAATGCTTACAGCCACACCGAGAAATAGAGCAAAGTAATGCTTGTCGAACAAAAAAGCCCCCACCAATCCTCCTATCGCTACCGCCAGATTATTCAACCAATAGGAAGCAGTAAAAATCTCTCGCCTGTTCTCGGACTGACTCACATCAATGATGAGTGCTTGGTATGCAGGACCCGACGCCCCCAAACAAATGTTATTGAACAGAAACAAAATAAATGTCACATAGGGCAGCTGAATCCATGGTGAGTTAACGAAGGCCACACCAAGAAAACTGAGGAAGATGACGGCCTCACACACAACGATGACTTTTTTTCGCCCGATCCTGTCTGCCACATATCCCCCTGCAAAAGAACCTGCCACACTCGCTGCCATCACGCCTAAAAACATAAAACCCGTTACAACCGTCCCCAATTGCTTCGAGAAAAAAACAATCAAGTACGGGGTCACAGTCATGGTCGCCATCGTCGTCAAAAATTGTAACATCAGTCTGATCTGGATGTTGCTGTCGAACTTCCAAAAACGCATTGTGACCACTCCTCTTTTTAGAACGATTGATTAATCAATCATTTATAATCCAAAAAAATAGACCGATGGAGAATGCTAGCGATTCTTCGGTCCAAAAAGCTGCATGGCAAACGGGACGAATTTTTCCCACATGTTGCTTTGTGGCTCATCAGTCAAATTCACACGCAGACCAATTAGCAGGCTCATGTAGGCTGTCGCCACGTATTTGGGGTCTTGGACATGCAAGAGTCCTTTCTCTTGCCCATTGATCAAGAGCTCCGCAATTTTCGTACGAAAGCTGTTGTGAAACGCATCTAGCTCGGCAAAAGAATGGGCAAAACGATTATAGTAGCCGACTACTTGTACGACCAGACGCAAGTACGAATCGAACGCTGCGAACATCTTAATGTGATTGGTCACCATTCTCTCTAATTCCAGTAATGGCTCAGATGCTTGGGGATCAAAGTCCAGCAGTTTGACGGAATGCTCTTGCAATGGCTCCGTGACAGCTGCATGAAAGAGCTGATCCTTGTTTTCAAAGTACGTGAAAACACTGCCAAAGCTCACTCCCGATGCCTTCGCGACTTTTGCAATGGTGGTATCATCATAGCCGCGCTCAGCAAACAAGAGAACTGCCTGCTGGAGAATCGTTTCCCGCTTTTGCTTCATTTTTAGCACTTGTTCTTCTGAAAGTGGCATGCTTTACAGGCTCCTTGCCAATGAATGATTAATCGATCAATCGTTACATGCATTATAGTACTGACTTCCAGCATTTGCAAAGAATTTTGTCTCGTCTGATTCAGTAAAAATAAAAACGGCTGGAGCTTGTGCCCAGCCGTTTGCTATTTCTACTTCGCTAATTCATAGATCGCTTGCGCGTAAATCGCTGTCGCTTTAATTAGATCATCCACAAAAATATATTCATCTCGCTGGTGGGCACTGTCAGGACGCCCTGGGAAAAGCGGTCCAAATGCTACCCCTACATCCAACGAACGGCCGTAGGTAGCTCCGCCAATTGCGATGATGCCAGCTTCCTCCCCTGTTTGCTCCGTATACACTCGTTGCAGTGTCGTCACCAAAGGATGATTCGGATCAACGCGGTGCGGTGTCAGATGCTCTGCCACTTCGAGTGAAAATGCCCCTTCGCTGAAGCGTTCAGCAAGAACGGCCGACCATTTTTCGAAGGCAACAGAATGTGGGTAACGGATATTCAGTCGGAAAAGCGCATCCTGCTTTTCGTCATACTCGATCACACCTGTGTTCAGTGTGAGTGCCCCCATTTCTTCATCATCATGCGCGATGCCAAGCGCTTCCCCGTAGTGCTGCTTGTGCAAATAACGATCAGTCAAGCTTACAAATACAGCTCCGCGTTCATCCAAGGACAAGGTGCGCAAAAAGTGAATGAGCTCGGTACCCGCGTTGACACCTTTGCTCGGGTCCATTCCGTGAACCGAGACGCCCTCCATGTGCAGCACTACGAGACCATCCTGCTCCTCCGTCTTGCCTTTCAAGCCAGTCGCGTCCAAGTGCTGACGATAACTTTGTGCAATCGCCTCACTATTCAAGCCAATTGGCGCAAGCGTTGCTACAGCCTTGTCTGGAACCATGTTCATCCGCAAGCCAGCCTGTAAGGAAACGAGCTTTGCCTCCACGTTTTCCGCAGCAGGCATTCCGAGGCTTTGGAAGGATTCTAGCGTCTGGCGCAATGACAGATCAGTCAAGCCTTTTTCCGCATAGATCAGCGGGAAGTCTGCATCTGGTGTAAAGCCCATCGTCGGCATTTCTTCCGTTTCAAAATACGTGTTCACACACTGCCAGCTCGATTCTTCATCCGTTCCGAAAATAAAGCGCACGCGCTTCGAGAGCGGCAACCCCAGCTCCATCACGATCTTTGCGGCGAAAATGGCAGCCATCGTCGGTCCCTTGTCATCAATCGCTCCACGAGCCACGATGCGTCCATCCACGATCTCGGCTGCATACGGTGGCGTACTCCAGCCATCGCCTTCCGGTACGACATCAACATGGCTCAGAATGCCGATCAATTCCTCGCCCTGCCCGAATTCAGCATGCCCTGCATATCCGCGGACGTCTTTGGTTGTCATACCTGCTTTTTCACACACGCCTAATGCAAAGTCAAGCGCTTGCCGAATCCCTTCTCCAAAAGGGGCCCCTTCCCGCGCGGACTCGGGGTCCAATACGCTTTTAATTTGCAAAAATTGTTGCGTCGTCGCAATCAGTTCTTCCTTGCGCTTATTTGTTTCCTCCAGCCAATTAACGCTTGTCATCCTCTTCCCCAGTCCCCTCATTCATAATTCCTTCGTCCATTGCCGCATCGACATCGACATCGAGATCCAGCTCAACCAGCGATAATAATGACTCCATCGGAACTTCTTTTTTCGTAAACTCTGCTTGGGCGTCTTTAATTTCGTCCCGGATATTGTTCATTTCGCTATCCAGCTTGTAGGACGCCTTGGCTGCCTCGAACAATCTTTGCCGTATATCAGATGGGATAATTCCCTCGTATTTATAATTCAGCGAGTGCTCAATCGTCGCCCAAAAATTCATTCCCAATGTGCGAATCTGAATTTCTACCGGAATGGTCACTTGCCCACCCGCCATCATGATCGGATACTCCACAGCAAGGTGATAGCCGCGATATCCGCTTTCTTTTGGGGTAGAGACATAATCCTTTTCCAAATACACACGCATATCTCCGCGGTTGCGGATCATCTCTACGACTGCCGGTATATCATCAATAAACTGGCAAATGACGCGGATGCCCGCGATATCGCGAATTTCCCAGCAGATATTCTCATCAATCGGAAACTGCAAGCGGTTTGCCTTGTTGTAAATACTCGGGATCGATTTGACCCTGCCCACCGCAAACTCAATCGGTGAATGCTCCTTGCGTTTGCGCAGCTCGTTACGGATATTTTTAATTTTGACTTTGATTTCTTCTACAGCTTGCTCGAACGGTAGCAGATATAGTTCCCAATCTAGTTTGTGCACGCTTACGTCCCTCCGGCCTGAAACTCTCCATCGTCCTTATCATTCAACATTTTGTGTGAGATATCCTTCCAAAATACAAAAAGAGACGGGAGAAAAGGCAGTTGTCACCGGCTTTTGCTCCGTCCCTTTTTTCTTAATTTTCGCGCGAAACAAAGGTTGCAAGGGAGCTTCTCAGCTCTTCTGCCAGAATAGCCAACTGATTCGCAGCATCTGCGATGAGCTCCATCGCTGCACTCTGCTCCTCTACCGCAGCCGAGATGCTTTGGACACCAGCAGCCGCTTGCATCGATGCAGACGATACTTCTCCAGCAACTACAGCTACCTGTTGGGCATCTGGGGCCATACGCTTGAAGGCTTCACTGACACCGTTAATTTCTTGCGACACCCCGAGGATGTTTTCCTCGATGTGCCGGAACATCTCTTGGGATTGGTGTGCTGTCTTCATGCCACGGGCGGTCGTTTGGGCACCCTCGACCATTCTGGATACTGCTTCCTTTGTATCCTTTTGTACGTCTCCAATCATGCCTACGATCTGCTGGGCAGCATTATTGGTATCCTCCGCCAGCTTGCGCACTTCCCCTGCGACGACGGCAAATCCCTTCCCATGCTCTCCTGCTCTGGCCGCTTCAATCGCAGCATTCAAGGCTAGCAGATTGGTCTGGCGGGCTATTTCTGTAATGACCGAGATAATTCTCGAAATGTCCTTCGAGCGCCCCTCCAATACATGAATGACGTCCGTCGCAGCTTCTACTGAACGATTGATTTCGTCCATGCTGTCCATCACATCTGCGATCGCGCGTCTGCCTGCGTGTGCATGCTGCTTCATTTCCTCCGCAGATACGGTCACTCGCTCTACATTTTCCGTTACCACCGCCACATCCCTCGTCAAATCAACAGCCAGATTCAAGGTTTGTCCCATTTTTTCCACCTGGCTGTCAGCAGAAGCGGCCACTTGGTCGACGACGAGGACAATTTGTTGGCTGGAAGCAGCAATCTCACTGGTGTTTCCCTGAATATTTCGCACCGCACCGGAAACGGAAGCAGCTGCCTGCTGAATCTGAAACAAGATTTTGCGCAACTGCTTCTGCATGGTAACGAGAGACCCTGCCAGCTCTCCTAGTTCATCTTTTCTTTTTAATAGCTTGTCAGGAATCTCACGCGAGAAATCACCGTGCCCGATTCGCTCAGCGACAGCAAGCATGCCGTGAAACGATCGACGAAGCCAGTTCGCTGTAAATAACGAGATGATGACGATAAGCAAGAGGACGGCACCATTAAAAGCAATCATGGCATCCCGAATGCGGTTTGGGCCCTCCAGTATTTCGGTCATATTCATCTCTGCCAAAATCGCCCACGTCTTCTTCCCCACTTTGACCTGATCGTAGGACACGAGCACTTGCTGTCCCAAGTAATCCATGCTTTCGACCGTTCCTTCGGATTGTTGGGTGAGCAAGACTTGGTCGACGATGGGCGTATCTACTTTTTGCTGTAACAACGTATTTGGTCCACTACCCAGTTGCGAGCGCATGAGCTTGTCCGGACTACCTACCAGGTAAATCTTCCCGGTTTCCCCCAGCCCTTCCCGTTGGTTGAATATTCTTGAAATATAATCCATAGATACTTCGACTGCTATTTGCCCGATGATGTAGCCTCGTTCGTAGATCGGCGCTGCAATGTATACCCCTGGCGCCCCTCCAGATGGTTCGTAAATGCCTAGATCTGACATTTCTGCGCTTTGGGTTTTCTGGACTTGCTGCACAGTCTGGCCAAGTACAGAGTCAGCGTGTGGGCCAGTCATGAGATTGGTACCAAAATCGGCCTGAGGCTTTGTCTCGTACACGATGTCCCCTTGTGCATTTAACAAAAAGGCATTTACGAAGCCGTAGCGAGCGACCTCCATCTTCAATTCGTTCGTATATCGCGCTTGCACTTCTTCATAAGCAGACGATTCCAGGCCTTGCCGCCACACGCCCTCAAACGAAGAAAGGGCAGACATTACTGTTCCCGATGCAGCCAACGTATCCACGTTCCTGGCTCGCTCGCGAAAGTAATTTTCCACCTGTTCCTTGTTGCTTTGACGCAACGCTTCCAGTGTAGCGGCACTGCCTTTCAACAATTCCTGCTTGGATTCCTGATACGCAAACAATCCCGCTGCCGTCAGCGGTACACTTCCTGCCAGTAGTAGTACGAGCAATATACGAGCGCCTAGTTTCATGGAAAAGCCCCCTATTTTTTCCAATACCTTTTTCTGTTATACTAATAGAATATTGTTTATATTTCTACTATTTATATGAATATAGTACCAGAAAAGGAAAAAGGAAGGCTAGACCAAATGTATCAGGCCGTCTCAAAAATCATAGCTATTTCGTCGCACATCGGCAGCTTGGAGCAGTTAATGCAATCCTTCCAAGCTTTTTGCGGCAGTGTTTCCTTGGCAACGACCCAAAATCCGCACTTTTCAAAAAACACCTGTTGATAGGTCAGCGCGAGTACACGCTTAATTCCCAAAAGGCGGCATTGCTCAACCAAATGAAGAACCAGATGTTTCCCAACGCCCATCCCCTTTGCTTTTTCCGAGATAGCCAAGGAGCGGATCTCCGCCAGGTCCTCCCACAAAATATGCAGGCCTGCTACACCTACGACCGAATCCCCATCATGAGCGACAATAAAGGATTGCAAGTTTTCCAGGAAAGACAGCTTCGTACGTGGCAGCATCAAGCCTTGTTGTGCATATTCATTAACAATTTCCAACATGGCATCCACGTCTTTCATCGTAGCCTGACGTACTGCCAAAGCCTTTGCAACACCCATTTTACTCTCCTCCACTCCATGCATAACGAGCCTGGTATGATTTAATATTTATTCATTATAGTATATAAATATACATTCGTATTGTGCAGAAGTCTATCCTTTTTTCACCTAATTTATGCGTAATTGTATGAACTATTCTTTTGTTAGGTAACGGTTGTGTTATAATCAAGCGTACGAGTTCATAAGGAGGTGCTACATACTTGACGACGAGACGGGAACGGAAAAAGCGCGAAACACGCGAAAAAATCTTCAATGCTGCCATCAAGCTTTTCAAAACGCACGGCTTTGAAGCAACCACAATCGACATGATTTCCGAAGAAGCGGATGTTGCACGCGGTACGATCTTTTTGCATTTCACTTCAAAGGAAGCCATTCTCGCCAACTGGGGTTATGAGCGTCTGCATGAAATCGAGGAGCGCCGGGAAGAGTGGGATTACGGTAACGACTGCAAGTCGAAGGTGCTGCGAATCTACAAGATCATGAATGAAGTCACCATCACCAATTTCGATTTCATCAAAGTCGTCGTAGAATCCTCGATGAAACATCGGAAAGTGCTTGAGAACGAAAAGAACATGTACTTTGAATTGCGCCAACTGTTCGCTGACCTGATTGAAGAAGCGCAAGAAAAGAATCAACTGAAAAGCAAATTCAACCCTCTTGTCGCTGCGAATATGTTAGAAAACATTTACTATAATGCTCTTTATGATTGGGTACGCAGCGAGGGCGCTTGGGCACTCGAAGAAATCATGGAAGAGAAGGTCTCTATCGTATTCGAAGGGCTGGTCGTGGAATAATCCGACTGACCAGCCCTTCGAATGTGACTACTTATGATTTATTCGAAATAGGCCCATTTGTACTGCGCGTTTCCCAGACCTGAAATGACTACGCCCTTCAACTTGGGGTTTTGCGCATACACTGTAGACTTAAAGTAAAACGGAATGACTGGCATTTCGTCCACCAAGATTTTCTCAGCCTCTTGCAAGATCGCTTTTCGCTTGGCAGCATCCTTCTCCTTGGCAGAAGCCGCCAATAGATCGGCATATTGACGATTCTCCCAACGAGTATGGTTGTTGCCTTCCTTCGTTCGGAATATCTCCAGGAAATTGATCGGATCGTTGAAATCCCCCGTCCACCCCATCCGCGCTACTTGAAACTTCCCGTTTTTCACGTTTTCATAGTAGACATTCCATTCCTGATTCTCCAGCTTGACGTGCACACCCAAGTTTTTTTGCCACATGTCCTGTACGGCTTGGGCGATTTTCGTCTGTGCTTCTTCTGTATTATAGGACAGCGTAATCGGCGGGAGCTGATCGACGTTGGCGTACCCTTCTTCCTTCATGCCTTCCGCCAACAGCTGCTTGGCTTTTTCCATGTCGTTGTCTGTAAACAAGCCTTGCTCGTTCTCAGCAAACATCGTAGGCGGCACTACAGCTGTCGCAACCAATTCCCCTCCCTGGGTGATGTTCTCCACAATGTCTTTCCGGTTGATCGCGTAGGAAAAGGCTTGGCGAATTTTTTTGTTGTGGAAAGGCTTTTGCTCTGTGTTGAATTCATACCAATACGTCCCGGCTTTTGGCGTGATCACCAGCAAGCCTTTTTCCTTCAAGGTCGGCATCGCGTCGAGCGGAAGATTGCCAGTCGGGGCACCTGCCCAATCGAGATCGCCACCCTCCAGCATCGACAGCTCTGTATTCGCGTCATTGATCATGTTCATTTCGATTTTGGTCAGCTTGACAGCGTCTGCGTCCCAATAATGCTCGTTTTTCGTGAGCGTCAGCTTGTTTTTATGCTCCCACGCAGCGAGTTTGAACGGTCCATTCGAGGTGTAGGCTGGTCCTGCTTCCTTCGCCCAGTCCGGATTGTCTTTCACCACTTTGGTATTTAGCGGAAAGTAGCTGTAAAAAGCCGTCAGCTCCAGAAAAAACGGAGTCGGGTTTTCTAATTGGACGACCAGTGTCTTGTCATCTGTTGCCTTAACCCCGATCTCTTCGGGCTTCACTTTGCCAGCAAAGGCTGCCTCTGCATTTTTTATATAAAACAGCTGGTAGGCATACTGGGAACCGTTTTTGGAATCGAGTGCCCATTTCCAGGCGTTTTCAAAATCGTGTGCGGTTACGGGATCGCCGTTCGACCACTTCGCATTGTCACGCATCGTGAAGGTGTACGTCAACAAATCATCTGATGCCTTGATTTCCTCGGCCATCGCGGGCTGTGGAACGCCCTTGTCGTCAATGCGAGTCAGCCCCTCAAACGTCTGAAAAATGACATTGGATGACCAAACATCCGAAATGAGTCCGGGATGAAGAGAAAGCGGTTCTGTAAAGTTATTCAGTCTGAGTACTTGTTCGGGTTGCGCGGATGCATTAGCTGGTGTAGCCTCTGTCGTTGGTTGTGTGGCAGGCTTTGCTGCTTCCTGTGGTTGTCCGCATGCAGCAAGCGATAAAGCCAAGCCTGCTGCGAAAACAGCTTTTCCTGTTTTTTGCCACCATCGGTTTGCGGAACTTCTCATGGTCTATTCCCCTTCGTTTGAGAGCCTTCGCTGTTCTTCATGCTGTTGCCATTCTTTTAGCTCGCTTTTGATTTGATAGAGCTCTGCACGTGTTTCGAGCTTGAACGCTTTTAATTCACTTCTGATGACAGCCAACTCATGAAAGAGTCGCTCCCACACCTCTTGATCTTTGTCCATGTTCGCCTCCTTTCTCGGACGTATACACAGCAGGCAGTTGAATCGTCACCTGCGTTCCGTGCCCTCGTTCACTCTGAAAGTGGATCGTCCCTTGCATCGCCTCGATGATCCGGCAGGTTACCATCAAGCCGAGACCTGTCCCTTTTTCCTTTGTAGAATAAAAAGGCAGCCCAATCTGTTCAATCTGCTCCGGCGTCATCCCCTCTCCCTCATCCTTGATGGAAATCACATGATAGTTCCCGGCTGCTCGTACGGTGACATGCAGTATGCCACCTTGTCCCATCGATTCGATACCGTTTTTCATCAGATTCATCAATGCTTGCTTGAGCTTAACGGCGTTGCTCTCAATGAATAGGCCCGGCTCGGTCTCACAGGAGATTTCCACTCGGTTCATGACGCTGTAAGAGGACATAATGGCGGTTATTTCTTTCACGGTATGCGCAATCTCCAGTCGCTCGAGTGTCTCAGAATGAGGCTTGGCCAGATTTAAATAGTCGGAAATAATAAATTCAGCCCGATCGAGTTCATTCAAGACCAATCGGATGTATTCAACGTTTTTCGGATTCGACTCCTCGCGCAACAACTGGACAAAGCCTCGTACCACCGTGAGTGGATTGCGCACTTCATGGGCAACGCTGGCTGCCAGCTCGCTGATCAGGTTCAGCTTTTCCGAGCGTTCGACCTGCTTGCGGATAATATGAGATTCACGAATAAACTCGATGAAATAAACGGCTCCACCTTGTACGATCAAGGCGAGGTAGCCGATTTCCACCAGCGGCTCCAGATAATTGTTAATGATGGACAGCGGAAACCCTCTCCAGATCAAAACAACCATCCCTCCACCGATGATGGATAGCTGCTTCAAGCATCCGATCAAGAGAACGACCGCTAGTTTTTTTCGTAAAGAGTAGCCATACCATCGATTGACTAACAAAAACGGGATGATCACATAAACCATCGTTTCGAGTATGGTCATCTGGACGCCATCGCCACCCAGAACGATCCGTACGACAAGCATCACCAAAATCGTCAAAATGCCCGGGATATACCCAGCGTATAAAATGGTAATAATGATCGGTATCGAGTGTAAATCGTACTCCATACCATTACTGAGTTGTACTGGAAAGCTCATAGAAAGAATGACACTGATTGAGCTACAAACGATAACCATGGATGACTTGACGCTCATCTTGTTCGAGGTTGATCGCCCCAGCCAAACGTTCCTATACAGCAAAACAGGGACGATAACGAACAGCAACTGCAGCAAAATGTCTTTGATGATTAACATATATCGGTTCCCCTGGTTCGTAGAATATTTCGATTTTTCTTACAGAATACCATCACTAGGTGTCTTTCTGGAAGGCACATTTTCAACATCTGGCAGATAGGATGTTTTTGTTGCGGTGACCAGCACATTTCCCTATGATGAAGAAGAGCTTGTTTGAAGACCTTGGAGGTAAGACATACACATGCGAAATGGTATAAAGCGTGAAGATATCGAGCTGTTGGCACCTGCTGGTAACTGGGACTGTTTGAAGGCAGCCGTGGCCAACGGAGCCAATGCCATCTTTTTTGGGGTAGAAAAGTTCAACGCGCGTGCTCGTGCTGAGAACTTCCAAATGGCGGAACTGCCTGAGATTATGGCTTATTTGCACATGTACGGGGTAAAGGGCTTCCTTACCTTTAATATTCTCGTATTTGAAAATGAACTAGAGGATGCACGCGAGCTGATTGACGCCTGTATTCACGCTGGAGTAGACGCTGTGATCGTGCAAGACCTCGGTCTTGTAAAGATGATCCGCGAGATTTCTCCAGACTTCCCGATTCACGGCTCTACACAGATGACGATCACTTCGCCGGAAGCGGTGGAGTTCACAAAGCCGTTTGATATGGAACGCGTCGTCCTCGGTCGTGAAAATTCATTAAAAGAGATCAAAAAAATCGGAGAAAAAGCAAAGCTGCCGATGGAAGTATTCGTCCACGGCGCCTTGTGCGTTTCTTATTCGGGACAATGTCTGACCTCAGAAATGTGGGGTGGACGCTCGGCAAACCGCGGGGAGTGTGCCCAAGCCTGTCGCTTGCCGTATGACCTGATGGTAGACGGTGTGCAAAAGGACATGGGGAACATCGCTTACGTGCTGTCCCCGAAGGACTTGGCTGCCATCGATTTGGTTCCTGAGCTGATCGAGGCTGGCGTGACTTCCTTTAAAATTGAAGGCCGTCTGAAAACACCTGAATACGTGGCAAACGTCGTGAGCAAATACAATGCCGCCATCGAGCGCTATTTTGCGGGACAAGATACGGGACCAACCGAGGTAGAAGTACGCGAGCTGCAACAAAGCTTCTCCCGCGGGTTTACACACGGATTTTTGACCGGGACAAACAACAAGCAGCTCGTAGATGGTTCGTTCCCGAAAAGCCGCGGTGTGTTTTTGGGAACCGTGAAAAAACTGCTTCCTACAGGCGTTTTGGTGGAGATCACTGCTCCTGTCAAACGCGGAGACGGAATCGTGTTCGACGCGGGGGACCCTACGCAAAAAGAAGAAGGCGGTCGCATCTACGATATTTTGAGCCGCAGCAAAAAGGTAGAAGGCGAAGTTTCCAAAGGCTTGTACGAAATCGTCATGGGACGCAATGACGTGAATCTGAAGCGTCTTCACGTCGGTGACCGCGTATGGAAGACGAGCGATCCTGAGCTGGATCGTCGCCTGCGCAAAACGTTCGAGACCGAAAAGCCTTATCGCACCTTCCCACTGTCTGTTCACGTGAGCGGAAAGCTGGGTGAAAAGCTCAGCGTCACTTGGGTGGATAAACAGGCGAATCACGCTGTCAGTGTTCCTTCCGAGGTACTGCTTGAAACTGCTTTGAAGCGTCCGCTGACGAAAGAGTTGCTGCACGATCAACTCAGCCGTCTGGGCGGAACCATTTTCCACCTGGAAGCTCACGATCTGACTGTCGATCTCGAAGGGGATCTTATCGTTCCTGTCAGTGCGTTGAACCGGATGCGCCGTGACGCGGTCGAACAGCTCGTGTTCCTGCGCTCCAAGCCGCCGATTTACCACCATCACGATATCAACGTATATGCGGATGTTCCGAAGAGCCAGCCAGTGGAAAAGCCGCTCCTGACAGCGCTGTGCCGCTCCCTTGAGCAATTGGAAGCAGCTGCGCAAACAGATGTGGACTTCCTCTACGCTGACTTTGAATTCGTCAAGCAGTATCCAGAGGGTGTCAAGCTGGCTCATAAGTACGGGAAAAAGATCGGGATTGCTACGATGCGCATTCATATGCCGGATGAAAACGGTGTGCTTGCCCTGATCGCGAAAAGCAAGCCAGACGCTATTTTGGTGCGCAATACGGGAGCACTCTATTACTACTTGTCCCGTCGTGATGAAATCGACATTCCGCTGATTGGCGATTTCTCCTTGAATGTCGCGAACCACAAGGCAGTTGAGCTGTTCCTCGCAACAGGTCTTGAGCGCGTCACGCCATCGTACGATCTGAACATCCAGCAGATGGTCGATCTGCTCAGCCGCTCGAACGCTGCGAACATGGAGCTGGTCATCCACCAGCATATGCCGATGTTCCACACGGAGCATTGCGTATATTGCACATTCATGAGTGAAGGTACTGACCATACAAACTGCGGAACTCCATGTGAGACCTCCCGCATTTCTTTGAAAGACCGCGTCGGTTTCTCTCACCCTGTACGTGTGGATACCGGTTGCCGCAATACCGTTTATAATGCGATTGACCAGTCCGGTGCTGAGTACTTGAGCGAGTTCCGCTCCCTGAATGTCGGCAGCTATCGCATCGAGTTTTTGGAAGAAGAGCCAGAGCGCGTGAAAGAGGTAATCAGTCTGTATCGCAAGGCATTGCGTGGAGAAGTTAGCGGTACACACGTATGGCGTACCCTGAAGGCAACCAACCAGTTGGGCGTCACACGTGGGCAACTGACGAAATAACTACCATATTTGCAGAGAGGAGCGAGAAAGTATGGCTGACCTGAATCAACCTTCTGTTGAAAACCTCGCTATTATCATTGAAGGCATCAAAGCAAAGCTGAACATGGCGAATACAGCGGTGATGCGCCCGGAGGATTTTGATCTGGTTCATTACGAGGATTTGCTGTACCTGTACAACATGGTGCAGAAAAAAGCCGCGTTTGGCATCAATGAAATGACCGCCATCGTTGAAGAGCTGGGTGCGATGAGAAAACAATCCTAGTTTTTGCCCCAACACAGAAAAAAGCGTCGCTCCTGCACATGGAGTGACGCTTTTTTGCGTGGACTTTATTTTTTCAACGTAACGGTAAATGTTTTGAACTCGATGTCTTTCCCGTGTTTATTTATCGTTTCGATTTCGCTTTGGATGACCGTTTCTTTTCCGTTTTCATCTATCTTGACACCACCGCTTTGAGATGGCAATGACAGATACGGAGTGATCCTTATTTCTTTTACATCTGCTGTCACCGGGTCAAAACGGCGAGTACCTGCAAGGTATTCTTTACCGTCTAATTTTTTACCTTGGCTACCGCCTGAGTAGGCTCCTAGCTCATTTCCTTTATCATCAACGACCTTGAATTCCAAATAGCTCGATAAATAGCCGATTTCCTCCGTTACCGCCTGAAAACTGACAAACAGTCCTGCTGGAGCCATTGTTATATCCGAAACAGTTAGGTCAATGCCTCCAGCTTTTTGCTGGTGATTGATCGCAATGCGTTTCGTATCTGTGCGGGAACTGATTGGCAAGGAGAAGTTCCACTGCTTGCCGTCCTCCCCATGGAAGCTCAATCCGAGCTTGAACTCCTCAGGCAAGCCATTGACCGCGTCAATATCAACAATCCCGGTCGCAAGCGTTGGCGTGATTTGTGTATGCTTGCTGCTTCCTGTGTATCCAAATGCTTTCTCATTTACCGTCAGCTCTGGCGAGGAGCCTAAATAATGCTCTCCAACTGCCTGCTTCGTTTCCAATGTGTAACCAATCGTGAATCGCGTGCCGTCATAGTACACTTCATTGACAGTAATCGCATGGCCACCCACGTCCTGCGACTCGCCAATGACAGTTGTTAAGCCTTTTTCACTCACTTGCTTCAATCCATTGTCTCCGTATGCCGCGAAAATCGATCCAATCAAAGGCACCTTGGACACTAGGTTTGCCATTGCCGGGGAAACTGCTGCTGAGCTAAACAAGACCCCTAAAGCTACGACCGCTGCCCCTGTACTGTACACCAGCTTTCGTTTGCTCAGGCGTTTTCTTTTCGGTGTAGCCTGCTGAACCGTTTGGGCGATAATGGCGTCCAGCTTCTCTGTCGGGACCGGAATGCGATCTACTTGCTCTTTATAGGCATGAATTTTTTCTCTCATCGAAGTACTCCCCTTTCAACTTCTTCTTTAATAGAGTCAACCCTCTGTGAATATTCGTTTTCACAGTGCCTTCTGGACAATCCAGCGTTTCCGCGATTTGCTTGACGGAGTAGTCCTTGTAAAACCTTAACATCAGCACCGTTACATACTTTTCTTCCAGCTCTTCCATTGCCTCCAGCAGATCGATCCGTTCCTCAAGCCTTACGTTTCCTGTATCCCGCACATTTTCAATCATGTCTTTGCTAAGCGAGATTACCTTGCGTTTCTTCGCCAAATAGGCAAGCGCGGAGTTGATCAAAATGCGTGTCAACCATGTGGTAAAATACTGCTCTTCCTTTAAGGTTGAAATGGAGAGCAACGCCTTATAGACCGTTTCCTGAAAAACCTCAAGCGCATCCTCTTCGTTGCGCGTATACACGAAAGCCATCTTGTACAGATTGGCTTTTTCCTGATGAATGAGCATTTGGAACGCGTCAGCATCACCAGCCTTGGCACGAGCAACGAGACCAAGATTTTTATTCAATCAGTTCCCCCCTCCTTTTCTCCCCTGTTAGAGAAATCAGGGCGACAAAACGTTTCATTTTTTTCTATCGAAATAAAAAAAGCCTGCTCTCACAGTCTACCTGAGACTACGAGAACAGGCTCTATCCGCTACATTTTTTTCAGCACAATGACTGCGTTATGACCGCCAAAGCCAAAGGAATTGGACATGCCGATGTCGAGCGTGGCTCTGCGTGCTGTATTTGGCACATAGTCCAGATCGCATTCAGGGTCACGCTCCTCCTGATTAATCGTCGGAGGAATAATCCCTTCCTGCAAGCTCTTAATCAGAGCGATCGCCTCCGCCCCTCCTGCTGCACCAAACATATGACCCGTCATCGATTTGTTGGCGGTGATCGGCACACGGTACGCATGCTCCTCAAACAGCTTTTTGATCGCCAATGTCTCGGAACGGTCTCCGATTTCTGTGCTGGTTGCGTGCGCACTGATGACATCCACGTCTGTCGTTTGCACCCCTGCTTCCTGGAGGGCCCATTTCATCGCACGGTAGGGACCGATTCCTTCTGGATGTGTCGCCACCATATGATAGGCATCAGAGCTTGCCCCGTAGCCGATCACCTCGGCATACATGCGGGCGTTTCTTTTCTTGGCGTGAGATTCTGATTCCAAAATCACAATCCCGGCACCCTCTGCCATGACAAACCCATCCCGCCGGGAATCAAATGGCCGACTCGCTCCTGCTGGATCATCATTTCTCGTTGATAATGCCGTCGCATTGCTAAAGCTGGCGAGAGATATGTCCGTCACTGCGGCCTCAGACCCACCTGCGATGACGACATCCGCCCCGCCCGACCGAATGAGCCGGAAAGCCTCACCGATGGACGTATTCCCAATCGAGCAAGCAGTAACAGGTGACATCGTCGGCCCGTACAGACCGTACTTGATGCTGATCATCGCTGCTGCCATGTTGGAGATGAGCATGGGAACAAGCGTCGGACTGACCCGCTCAGGACCTCGTTCACGAAGAACGTTATGCTGCTCAAGGAGCGTCCCTACTCCACCGATGCCAGAGCCTACATATACCCCGATTCGCTCGCGGTCCAACTCGTCCAGCCGAAGTTCTGCATCCTCTAGCGCTTCTTCTACAGCAGCAAGGGCAAACTGGCAAAAGCGATCCATTCGCCGCGCTTCTTTGCGCCCAAAACGCTCTGCCGGATCAAAATCTCGCACCAAACCTGCGATTTTCGTTTTATTGCGTGCTGTATCAAAAGTATCAATAGGCGAGATACCAGACTTCCCTTGCACGAGACTGTTCCAAAACTGATTCACTGTATTCCCTATCGGGGAGATTACTCCCATACCTGTGACAACGACTTTTTCCATGATTAGCCTCCTATTCGAGTGCCTTATGGAAATCATCTTGTCACACGAGTTATCCTATTACAAGTTGTTGTTTATCCTAGTATAATGAGTACTAGTCTAACAAACTTAACCAGTTGAGGAAATCGAGAAATGGAGAGTGTACCATGAATCAGCAAACGCGTTTGCAGGCACTGTCTACTTTTTTGAAGGCACAGCGCGCCAAAATCTTGCCACAATCGATCGGGCTGGCTCCTGGGACGCGCAGAAGAACGCCTGGGCTTCGAAGAGAAGAAGTTGCTCAGCTCGCGGGGGTTAGCTCCACCTGGTATACATGGCTGGAACAAGGCCGCGATATCAAGGTCTCGCCTTCTGTTCTGGATGCGGTAGCAAGAGCCTTGCAGCTTACCGTCGATGAGCGCAAATATTTGTATGCGCTGGCACTAGAGACAGGAACGGGAGTCGGGCAAGGTGTGCAAAAAGATGAACCGCCGCAGATCAATCCTGCCCTGAAACGAATCTTGAAAGAATTGCGCTCGTGTCCCGCCATCATTACAGATCGACGCAGTCATATTGTCGGCTGGAACGAGGCAGCCGCACATGTCTTTCTCGATTTTGAACAAATCCCTTATGAAGAGCGCAATTTGATCCGCTTGGTGTTTACACGAAAGGAATTACGGCGGCTGGCCGTCAACTGGGAGCATTTCGTCAGCGGCTTTCTCGCGATTTTTCGCGCCAACTACGGTCAGTATGTAGAGGACGAATGGTACGAGCAGTTTTTAAGCGAAATGCGGCAGGTTCATCCCGACTTTCACGACCTGTGGGAGCAGAGCCGCGTCAGCTCAGCCCCGGAGGTTTTACTGGAATTCCGTCATGCGAAGGCAGGGAAAATGCTCTTTCATCTGACTTCGCTACAAGTTTCCGGGAGCGCGGATTTGCGATGCAGCATTTACACGCCTGACCCGAATTCTGCCACGGAGACAAAGCTGCGGCAGCTGATTGATCGGCCTGTTACTTCTGGCAAACCTTGACCGAAGTTCTATGTGGTTTGAGTCAACATGGTGGAGGAGAAGAAAAAGCACAGTTCTCTTCGACTCTGACACGCCAGCATGGGGGATTGACTGTCCGTCTCCATTTCAAAAAGGGGACCGTCGAGCCAAATCCACCCTACGGGCGGATGTTTCTCAAGGAAGAAGTGTTCGACAAACGTGGTCCCCTTTTGGAAGTTCCGACTGGGTAGGCGTTGTCAAGGTCTACGAGCTCTGTGCTTTTTCTTCTCACTAGCCTTGTACGTTGATCGGTACCTTTTAAAAATTTCATTTCATAAATACTCCGTGAGAAATAGGAAAACCAGCCCGACGGCATCTGCCAGGGCTGGTCACTTTGCTAATGATTCACAATTCCTACGCGCGTCCCAGAGGAAGCAAGGCTTCCGACTTCCTCGCAGCCTTCTTTCCACAGCAAGTAACGGATACTGTCTGCCAGCGCTTCCCAGCTCGCCTCGATGACGTTGGTGGAGACGCCGACTGTGCTCCACTTTTCGCCGTTGCTCGAGGATTCGATCAGGACACGTACTTTTGCGGCAGTCGCGCCGTTTTCGTCCAGGACGCGCACCTTGTAATCTTCCAGCTGCATTTTTGCAATGCATGGATAGTAGCCTTCCAATGCTTTTCGCATCGCATTGTCCAGCGCATTAACTGGACCATTACCGTCTGCGGCCGTATGGACAGACTCCCCATTCACACGAAGCTTTACAGTCGCCTCCGACGTGATCGATTGGACGGCTGCCTTTTCCAGCATGATCTTGAAGGAGTCCAGCTTGAACAGGTTTTTCAGCTTGCCGGAGGCTTCCAGCAGCATCAGCGTTAGCGAAGCCTCTGCTCCTTCGTATTGATAGCCTTGGAATTCGCGCTCTTTGATGTGTGTAATGATTTCTCGCGCCTTTTCCCGGTCCAGCGAGAGGTCGATCTCGAGCTCTTCCATTTTGGCGAGCAAATTGCTTTGTCCTGCAAGCTCTGAGACGAGTACGCGACGTTTGTTGCCGATGTTTTCCGGCTCGATGTGCTCGTACGTTTTCGGATCGCGCATAACGGCGCTTACGTGAATACCGCCCTTGTGAGCAAAAGCACTGTACCCGACAAACGGCTGGTTGTTCGGCATCGTCATGTTGGCAATTTCCGCTACATAGCGAGACAGCTGTGTCAGCTCCTGCAATTGATCGCTGCTCACACATTGATAGCCCAGCTTGAGCTGCAAATTCGGAACCACTGAGATCAGGTTGACGTTCCCGCAGCGCTCACCGATGCCGTTAATCGTTCCTTGGACTTGCTGTGCACCAGCCTGAATCGCAGCTAGTGCATTGGCAACCGCCACTCCGCTGTCATTATGCGGATGAATGCCTACAGGCGTCCGCAGATGGACCACAGTCGTTTTGACAATATCATAAACTTCATGCGGCAGTGTCCCGCCATTTGTATCACAGAGAACAATCCAGTCAGCCCCAGCCTCTTCTGCTGCTTCCAACACCCGCAATGCGTAGCGCGGATTCGCCTTGTACCCATCGAAGAAATGCTCTGCCAAAAAGAGAGTCGTCAGTCCGTTTTCTTTTAAAAATGCGACCGAGTCAGCGACCATCCGCACGTTTTCTTCCAATGTTGTCTTCAGAGCATCCGTCACGTGCAAGTCCCATGATTTCCCGAAGATCGCGGCTGCCGAGGCTCCACTTAAGATCAACGCTTGCAGATTGTCATCATCCGCCGCTGCTACATTCGGTCTACAGGTACTGCCAAAAGCCGTTACCTTAGCGTGTTGCAGCGAAATCTCCCGGATACGCTCAAAAAAAGCCATGTCCTTTGGATTGCTGCCCGGCCAACCGCCTTCAATAAAATCGATACCAAACTGATCCAGCCGCAGTGCGATCTTTATCTTGTCTTCTACCGACAGGCTGATCCCCTCTCCCTGCGTTCCATCTCGCAGGGTCGTATCATACAGATACACCTTGCTATTCATGTTTCTTCTCCACCTGTTCTGTTATTTTTCTGAATAATCACATCATTCAAATCGTTAGACGATTCCCAGTATACCACAGCCCAAATGGAAAGAAAACGCGGGAAAATAGAGGTTTTTTCTATGTCCGTGGGGTGCGGACAAATGCGACGGTTTGCTTGATCGCAGCTTCCAGCGGAGCCGATGTACCCGCAAACGGATGACGCGTGTTAAATGTATGATCTCCGCCTTCTATCCAGTGCAGCTCGCTGTTTTTAGCGGCCTGATGAATTCTTTTTGCACCCTCTACCAGACGGACATAATCTTTTTCTCCTGTGATGATGCACAATGGTTGCTCCATCGTAGAAACAAGTTCCAAAATATCGTATTGCTGGCGATTGTTGTCCACGTCCTCGATCACGACTCTCGTGATTGGCATGTCTTGACCAGTCCGGGCATTTGCTATGTATCCGACGCCTGTCTCTTCTATTTGTCGGCGCAGCTTCTCGTCGAACAAATCGACATGAGCGATTCCGTTCCAGGTCACAATCCCTGCCACATGCGGGTTGTTTGCTCCAAATAGAATCGCGTCACCGCCGCCCTTGCTGTGTCCGAGTACGTACAACTTCGTTTTGTCCACATAATCGGGTAACGGTAGCTCGCCTGACAAAATGTGTTCCGTCAACGCTTGCAAATCAGCCAGTTCACGCGCATACGTATTGCGTCCGAATTTCTCCAGCTCGTCGAACTCCGTCAAGCTCTCCCCTACGCCATTGCAGCTAAAATTAAAGCGAATCGTGGTAATGCCTTGCTTGGCCAGTTCATCGGCTACGTAGGGAAAACTTCCCCAATCCTTGAAGCCTTTAAAGCCGTGGCAAAACAGCAGCAGTGGCTGTGCTGAGCCTGCCGATTCCTCCGTATGAATGTCGCCCCGCAGCGTTAACTCCTCATCGAGTGCGATGGAAAATGATTGCTTTTGCATGTGCGTTTCACCTCTTGTGCATTTTTTTATTATTATGCCGTGTCTTTTCCATTCATTAGCCTAAGTCTAAAAACATTCGCATGTTACGAGTGATTCCCTGAGTGTTGTTTGGCTTGTTTTGTAATCGTAGTTTCAATTCGTACTCGGGCGTAGCGAGTGACCGCGCGTTCGAGGATTTCCGCTTACTTTCCGTCGTTTCAATCCACACTCGTACGTAGCGAGTGACACCATCATAAAATTCGATATTTGCCTCATAGGTGTTTCAACCCACACTCGCGTGTAGCGAGTGCCCGACATGCTGGACACCGCGAAATGACCATTTGTCGTTTCAATCCACACTCGCGCATAGCGAGTGACAATGTCAAAAAAGTGCCATATGAAATCCTTTCACTGTTTCAATCCACACTCGCGCGTAGCGAGTGACAATCGGAGATTTACTCCATGCCTACCGACAACGGGTTTCAATCCACACTCGCGCGTAGCGAGTGACATTAACACCTTGATAAGAAAGTACGTTCTCTTTTGTTTCAATCCACACTCGCGCGTAGCGAGTGACGGTCTTGTTTCTGAGCGGCAAGTGTTTCGGAAAAAGTTTCAATCCACACTCGCGCGTAGCGAGTGACAATGAGCTATTAAGCTGAGTCGCTCCTTTGAGGGTTTCAATCCACACTCGCGCGTAGCGAGTGACGGACATGATTCTGTTTAGCGTTATTGTTGGATTAGAGTTTCAATCCACACTCGCGCGTAGCGAGTGACTTTTACGCATCGAATCTGCCTCCTCCCCTACCTTGTTTCAATCCACACTCGCGCGTAGCGAGTGACTTCATGCGATTCCCTCCCTAGTGCGATATGATGAGTTTCAATCCACACTCGCGCGTAGCGAGTGACAAACCGTCGCGAGAAATGTTGAATCTCATTTTTGTTTCAATCCACACTCGCGCGTAGCGAGTGACCTAAGGGGTGTTTCATATGTTTAGGTCTGTTGTGTTTCAATCCACACTCGCGCGTAGCGAGTGACCTTTTGCGCATAATCAATTACAGGCATACCCGACAGTTTCAATCCACACTCGCGCGTAGCGAGTGACGACGCTGCGATCGAACAACGCGATCTTGTTTTTCGGGTTTCAATCCACACTCGCGCGTAGCGAGTGACGAGCAATCTGGATCAGGAGTGGAAGCATCTTGAAGTTTCAATCCACACTCGCGCGTAGCGAGTGACGGACAAGGACTAATAATTTCATACGCTAACGTGTGTTTCAATCCACACTCGCGCGTAGCGAGTGACTCATATCATGACCTCACATTCAAATTGTTATATGTTTCAATCCACACTCGCGCGTAGCGAGTGACTTGGTGCTACTAACATTTCGTCTTTGCCTTTGAGTTTCAATCCACACTCGCGCGTAGCGAGTGACGCGCTCCTCACGAAGAAAAAGACCGCCAAAAAGGTTTCAATCCACACTCGCGCGTAGCGAGTGACCAATTCTCGCTTGTCTGTCCGCGATTAGGTTATCGTTTCAATCCACACTCGCGCGTAGCGAGTGACTGTGCAAGCGCCACGCCAAGGTCGTTCACGATTCGTTTCAATCCACACTCGCGCGTAGCGAGTGACCGGGCTCTCCGAACAACAAGAGCGCGATATCATCGTTTCAATCCACACTCGCGCGTAGCGAGTGACTGGGAGGACGATGAATGACGTACGCACCAACGCTAGTTTCAATCCACACTCGCGCGTAGCGAGTGACGCGGGAAGCAAGTAGCTGCTGAGATTATCAAGAGTTTCAATCCACACTCGCGCGTAGCGAGTGACCTGCGTCGCCAAGTTCTTTACGGACCCGAGCGAGTTTCAATCCACACTCGCGCGTAGCGAGTGACAACTCCGTTTGAAAGAGTTGTCGCGTGAAATGAATGTTTCAATCCACACTCGCGCGTAGCGAGTGACGTGCGAAGGCCGCTTCTTCCTCTTGCAACAGGTCGAGTTTCAATCCACACTCGCGCGTAGCGAGTGACGCAAACAACCACATTGACGGAGAACCTACGTTAATGTTTCAATCCACACTCGCGCGTAGCGAGTGACCGTTCTTTCGCCTCCTGGAGTCTTTCGCAAAATACGTTTCAATCCACACTCGCGCGTAGCGAGTGACTGCACAACCAATAAATGCTTACCACACTTGTGTTTTTTCTATTGAATCCGCGAACCTAATAAATATGCGCTTACATATCTTCAAATTTTCAAGCTCATCCTATCGTAAAACTGGTGGGATCACGTTTGCGAACCACACTGGGATCAAATGTTCACTTGGGGTTCGCAGTCCTTAAATCATAATAAAGCCCTCTGGATCGTAATTTTGATTTGCACCAATATGCTCTACTTTGCCTTTCCATTTTGCTCCCAAATGATAAAATCGCAAACTATCTGTTGCAGGATCAATAGTTCTTTGCAATTCAAATTGTAATTCTGTGAATTGTTGAGGATCGATCAGACATTCAAAGACAGAATTTTGTACCCGTTGTCCATAATTTTCGCACAAACGAGCAACTTGGCGTAGCCTTTTCTGACCCGATGCTGTCTTTGTACTCACATCATAGGTTATTAGGACCATCATGAATCATCACCTACTACTTCCAAAAAAACGGAGGATAATCATCCAAATCACCTCGTAAATATCTGGCTAATAACATTGCTTGAGAATACGGCAATAGTCCTATCGGAATCCTCTCTTCAAAAAAAGGATGACGTATCTCATCTCTTTTACGCTGTTGCCATTCAGTCAGGACGGTTTTTCGCGCATCATCGGTTAAAAGAATAGCTCCTGATTCCTTTTCAATGAAGCTGTCAGGTGACAATTGCTGCCGATTAATTAGCGTTAAGGCTATTCGATCAGCCAAATATACCCGAAATTCCTCCATAAGGTCTAAGGCTAAACTATTTCTTCCTGAGCGATCTCGATGTAAAAAACCAACTTGGGGGTCTAACCCTACTGATTCAATAGCATGTGTTACATCATTGGCAAGTAACGTGTACAAGAATGAAAGTAACGCATTCATCCGATCAGTTGGCGGTCTCTTTACTCGGCCCGGAAACGGGAAGAACTCTTTATTTACCAGAACCTGTTCTGAAATGATTGAGAAATAATCTCGAGCCGCAAGCCCCTCAGCTCCACGTAATTGATCAAGCGTTTTACTTTTCCTGACCTCTTTCATTTGTCGTTCAAGGCTACCGATTACCGCTGTACATTTTTCCTTGTCTATACGATCCGGGTAATCTCGTAACGTCCTCTGAATAGATGTTTTTGCATTTGCTATTTTCGCGTACAAGAAACGTTGGGCCAGCAATAACGTTTTGTCATCCTGATCACTCCATCGATACTGTGTACGTCGCAAGTGTACATTACCTTTTGTTTCTCCTGTCACACGAGCTTTAAACTGACCATAAGGTGTCAAAAATACAAGAGAGACATTGTTATCCATGCAAAGTTGCATCGCATCTGGACTAACCCCTTGTATCCGAATACGATAACAGATTCCAGATTTAAAATCGGCACTTGTAGCTCTTTCACACCATTTGCCCGTACAACCAGTGTTTCACCTTTTGCGCCGATACTCGCATCCTGCAAAGTCACGTATAATGTGTTTAATAGACGTCTTATTTTTCATCCCCTCCAATGTGCTGGCTGATATAGGCAGCGGCTGATTTTGCCCCAGAAGTACTTAACTTTGGTTGACAAATGGTTAAAAGCGAGCACTGTTGGCAGTGTTTCTTGTACACAGCGCGAGGCGTAATCGTTTTATCGAAATAATGGCGCATTTCCGTAACGAGCTCCTCTACACGTTGACGATGCTGGTTAGTTAGCTCGATACTCTCTCTTCTTCGTTTCTCCGCGTAATAAATATTTCCAACTGGAATCTTTACATGAAGCATTTCTTCCAAACAGATCGCTTGCGCACATAATTGGACAATATCCCAATCCTCAGACTTGGGCTTACCTCTTTTATATTCAATGGGAACAACTTTCCAATATCCTTCTCGTCCGTCTAATACAACAGTCTCTTCTGATTCCTCATTGACACGCCTGAACTCTACCATATCCGCGATGCCTCGGATTTTCAATTGCTCCGACAGGACTGGCATAGAACGGACAATCCGTAAGTTCCCTCTCGTTTCGTCAAAGCCATCCTCATCGACGCGTCGATGTACATGTTGTCCTTGTGTAGTCAATACATTTTCCTGCCATTGCTGTTCAATGTGAATCAATGCCCATTGCCGCTGACAAAAAGCAAAATGTTGTATACCGGAAATCATTAAGAAATCGTCTTCAGCCTTCCACATTTACCTTACCCCAGCAATCTACAGCTTTTCGTCAATCGTTACTCCAGAAGGAGCTTGTCCGATTACAACCTCATAATCGTCAAAAGAACGGGCAAGATCAACGCCAGGTTTGCGAGAAACCTTCACCAATTGAAACAGTTTGTGTGCCGGAGCATTTCCTAAAGCAGTCGCATGTTCAAAGACAATCAGCTTTTGCGCTGCCATTTTGCCCCTGGAGGCAGATCGATCATGATCAAACATATTCACAAGCGCGATCCACAGTTCATTTAAATCTTCCTCGGTAAAATTGGTCTGATTTGCCAATGGCGCAGATACATACCCTTCCATACGATAAAGCCCATAGGGAACGATGCTCTTCCTTCCCATCGTGCGCTCTTTATCCGCATCTTTTTCGTTTGTGACAGCCATCCGGGTAATTGTTACTTCTTGCGGAGAAATTGGATCGATGCTTTTCGAAAAACTAAACTGGACAGGTCCACGTACTTGGCCGCAGTTCACTCCTGTAGTCATAACGGCTCCAAACGTTCGGATATCATAATATTTGTCGCACATCCAACGTGTAAGTGTAAGCTGGTCACTCTTTTTCTTCGCTTCCATTTTATCTTGTTTATTTTCTTTCAACTCGATATCCGGATTGTTTAAAAATGCTTCTTTATTTAAATTGTTTAATACGGCTGATTCCTTTACATAAATTTCAAATGACGGTTCTCCACCTTTGGCTAACTCTATATAATTTCTGACTTTTCTTTTCAAACACACATCCGTGACCAGACCGCAACCCGTTTCAGCATCCAACCGCGGCATATTCCCAGCATCTGGATCACCATTTGGATTCCCATTCTCAACATCAAACAGCAATACAAATTCATAGCGTTTTGTCAGTGCTTTTTTTTCAGTCATTTTATCGTCCTACTTTCCTTATATTTAGGATTATTGATCTGCTTTTGCGGTGTACATTTCTTGTCGTTGATGATAATAACCAAGCGCAAACATTCCTTGTTCCTCGAGTGTCAATCGCTTCGGAAATTGTTCAGGTAATGCGTTCATTACTTCTGCAATGCGCTGGTCATTATTTCTCCCCCATTTTTCGTCTTTGGTTATATGGTGCTGAGACAATTTAAGTAATCGCGGAAAAACGTTTGCCGGGGTAGCTGTTGCTGCTCCCCAATATCGGTCACGAATGGTAGCATTGATCCCCTGCCCCAAAGCACTCACCTGTGTTTTCTCCAGACATGCGAATAACCTGCCCAAATGATATGGGACACTCGTTGATTGTGGATTCAGAGTCATTGTCAGTTCCCCTTCCCAATTAATTTTACGAGCGCGATAATAGCGAATTAAGTACGCCTTGATCATGGCTGCGCGAACAGTACCAATTTTGTATAATCCTTTTTTGGGATCATCGGATTCGGAACGAATACGATTCATTAATTGAGCAAATATTGATCGTGAATAAGGTTGACCAAGGATAATCGCTCGAAACATTTGGCCTTCCATGTTTGGAGGAATATTACCCCACTCGTGACCGACAGCAATTTCTCTTAGAAGTTCTTTAATAGTTGGACTACGATCTAATCCATCAATGGACAAATCATGATAATGCCGCCACATTCTTTCACCAATTTCCCCAAGAGATCCTGTGTACCAAAAACGAACCGATAATCTGGCCGCATTTGGAGAAAGTCCTAACACATAAAAAGTCGTGTTTACATCTAGATCATGAAATGTATCTCGAAATTGTTGACCTTGTCGTATTCGAACAACTGCGCTTTTTACCCTTTCCCTGATACTTTCTTCATCTGTTTGTGAATGGTCTGCTTTCTCTTTGAATTCCTGAAATAAACTGGATAGCAAATCCTGCTCATTCATTTTTGCTGATTCCGTCCAAAAGACAACTGTCGTATCATTGATCCGGACTTTATGGTTTGGGTCTGCCAAAAATCGATTGAGCACATATCCGTATGCGTCTGCTGCCTTTTGAGAGGTAGGGGCGTTATATGATTGTTCTCGTCCAAAGGAGCAAAATGACGGAATATTGAATGAAACAATGGCTGCACCAGACGATTGAGCACCTGTAACGTTTTTTATGCTTGGGTGAAGGCGAGCAATTTGGTCTGTAGAAATTTGTTCTCCAGTCAGTAAACACATCTGAATTCTTGCACTATCGTCATTTGCGCGCAACCGTTTGTAATAGTTTTCCCACGCCTGTTGAATCACTGGATCATCGTGAAAGAATTTCCCCGTTGGAGCAAACTTCAACACACACAAGCCGCCAGTCTTCAAAGAATCTTGTAATTCCAGGTCAGATATTAGCTGAAGTTGCTCCACTAGTTGTTCGGTAGATAGTTCCAAAAAAGCATGCAATGCTAGAACCTCATCTGATTGTGTCCCAGCATTCACCAATACTTCACTCCATAATTGCCTCAGGCCATCCCGACACACTTCCCGTAAAGATATAGCAGAGCCAAACAAATACTCAGCCTTCTCACACAAAAAGTAGGGATTTACTCCAGAGCCAGACCTTTTATCCTGTTTTGGTACGTTGTATATCTGTTTGTCTAGCTTCCCTTTTTCATTTACATATGGAATGATCGAAACAAAATGCCCCCGCTCGTCCAACTGAATCTCGAATGATACAGCCGCAGACGTATACTCATCTTGCGGCATACTGTCTCCTTCTCTTTCCAGCAGCAATTGATAATATCGATGCAACGCCTGTAAGATCATCGAATCACCTCTCTTCCAATTTCGGTACTTCAATGACACTGTCTACCATACGTGCACGGAAGAAATGCGGAACTACTTCTTTTGTCACTCCTTTTGTATCAACGTGAAAGACTTGGTCGAGCAACATATATCCCAAGTCTTTCACACCTGGATGCACATTTTCGTATGAAACCAGACCGCCTTCCAACAATTCAAAATGTGCCTGAAATTCCCTGCATCCTAAATAGGGACGGTGGAAACATTGTCCTTGTCTCGCCCTTCGCAAGAAAACGTTATAATGTTTTTCTGGTGTATCTTCTGCACCTCTTTGCTCCGTCATTTCAAAGTGAGCTTCGATAATGTACTCCACATTCTTCAATACCATGGAAGCACGCTGTTGACGCTCTTCTGTTACATAGATGGACGCTTTTTTTACAGAAGCTTTCGACTCAACTTCATTCCTGCGAATATTTTCAAAACAGATTGGATTAACCACATGAATGCGATCAATTACCCAACGAATCGCCGGCTTCCAGTGAATCGCTTCCAAAATTCCACGAGCAGCAGAGGGCGTTATCACGTCATAACTTACACGCTCCACCTTCATCTCCGGACGCGTAAAGCATGCGTACTCTCCCCAAACCCGTAATCTTATGCCATAGCCCATTGAATCCACTCCTAACTAAAATAGCAAGACGTCCATTTCTGGTTCATCAGTGGCTGCCAGCAGTCCCGTCTGGGGATGGTAATACCCATTTTCTAACAGAACCAAAACACCTTCCACGTTCATAAGCAATTGTTTGTTTAGGAACTCTCTGTATTCATGTTGATAAATTTGAACCGTATAAGACTGTAATTGACGCATCACCTGCAACGGATAGGGACTAGTCCTTAACTGCTCAATCAATTGCAGAGCATGGGAATCATAAGGAACGACTATTGCTTTCATTTGTCCGTCAATGAACGTAAAATCTTCTGCAATGTTCTCGAATGGAATTTCCAAATTGGTATTTTTACTTCTCAGCAACTGTATAATGTGTTTCGAATCCGTTACCTGCTCCACTCTACCATCACATATTCCGTGAATTCGTTCAAAATAATTCCGGATACTGGATAAAGACAGTGGTGATCCCTTATGGAATTTGATCGTATTCTGTGCTTCTGTTACCGTTTCTTTCAGCCATCCTCTTGACGGCATGCCGTGTTTTTCAGGATAAAATACGATTACTCTTCCAGACTCACGACGACCTTCTCGATTACAGCGACCAGCCGCCTGCGCAATGGAATCCAATCCAGCATAGGCACGTAGTACTTTAGGAAAATCAAGATCGACTCCCGCCTCTATCAACTGTGTGGATACTAATCGACAAGGCTCCTGATTTTTCAAGCGTTCAGAGACTTCTGCAATGAGTGCGGAACGATGTCTTGCACAAAGTCTCCCGCTCAAATGATAGAGTCCTTCTACATTGCGTTCCGATAGTTGTTCAAACAATACCTTGGCATGTTTGCGCGTATTCACTATACAAAGTGCTTGCTCTGCTTCTAACATCCACTCTACAATTTTGCCATCAGAAGTCACCTGATTATCGCTACCGCTTACTTCAACCTCAACGCGTTTAAATACTTCCACTAACTCAGCAGGTGTTGGCGTATCCATTATTTCTGTTGCTTGTATTCCTAACCCAGACCAAGAAGGCTGAGTGGCTGTACAGAGAACTACAGAACAACCATACACCGCTATCAATTCTTGTAAAGCCTTCATGCAAGGCCTCATGTAACCCCGTGGGAGACTCTGAGCTTCATCAATGATAATTACAGAGTCCGCGATATTGTGAAGTTTTCGCAACTTACTGCGTTTATTGGAAAACAGTGATTCAAAAAATTGTACAGAAGTGGTTACAACGACAGGTGCATCCCAATTTTCCGAACTAATTTTCAATCTCTGTGCTTCATCTCTTCCATAGTTTTCCTCATATTCTTCTTGGTTAAAGTTGCTATGATGCTCCAACACAGAATCCTTGCCAAGAACTGTTCGAAATTGCTCTGCGTTTTGTTCAATGATACTTGTAAAGGGGATAACGTATATGATTCTACGCTTGTCGTATGTAACCGCATGCCGCAGAGCGAAGGCAAGTGATGATAGCGTTTTACCGCCTCCTGTGGGGACCGTTAGTGAAAATAATTTTGGGACAGTTTCTGCCTGACGCGTACATGTAGCTAATATTCGCTGTCTCATTTGGTTGATTCTTGTATTCTGGATATTTTGAAGTTTTTCGGACATATATTTTTCAAATCTTCCGTTCATCTCGGTCATAGAAATTGCTTTTCTCATACTAAGCAATTCACGGTCTTCCGGATTACAGTAGTCTCTGGTGTCAATCGAATCGGCGTCAACTAAACAAGAATAAAGCATTCTTCCTAAAAAACTGTAATTCCATGCCAAATCCTCTTTACTCCACCCGGAAACAAGATTAACTTTTTCATTAGACCAATCCCGCGCATTAATTTTTATTTCCCTCCATGAGCAAGACCAGTCCGGAATCGTCTCTATTCCCAAACGGTACTTTAAGGTTCCTGCTTCATCCATTGTCCCATAGTTTTGTAATCCACCATGATGTCCAGCAATAATATGTGCGAGTAACCTAGCCATCCAATGATCAAATTTGGTCTCCCCCAAATAACTGCGTATCACTCCACTCTGTACAATCCATTTCGCTCCTGCTGTTGAATGATCGACCCGAATATTGGCACCACGAATACGTTTTTGAAACTCAGATGAGTATTTACCAATGTCATGCAATATTCCGACTAGATAGCCCAAATACCCTGCACCAAAAACTTCGGCTGCATGCATACTTTTCTCAGCAACACCTTCAAGATGGACCTTCAACAATTGAAATTGTTGATCATCTCTAGAGTGAGCGTAGAATTTCACTAAAATCGCTCCTTTAAAACCATGAAATATGCTATACCAGTAACAACCGCACTTTTCCCTTATTTTCCCTATTTTTCTACATTATCAACTAGCAATGTAAAAGAGTCAAACTAGGAAAGTGACAGCAGATTGAATTGAAATGAATAACCTCAAAAAAGAGCCTTCCTCAACGGAAGACCCCTTAGTCGGTCAGATTGCTCTTATTAACAAGATACAACGCATACTCCAACGGCCGACGAACCGCCATCGCATATCGCTCGTACTGACGCATCTGCTTGAAAATTTCTCTGCCTGGCTTCGGATTGATTTCGATAATCCAAACCTTCCCGTTAACATCAATTCCCAGGTCAAAGCCAAACTCCATCATCAGACCGAAATGTTCTTCAATGCGTGTGACAGTCTTGATCGCGAGCTCCTTGCATTCCAGCACAATCCGCTCTGCCATTTCTTGACCAAATCGTTTGACCAAAAAGGAAACAGCAGGCAAAGCGGTTCCCCCTCCATGCAAATTCGAGGTGGAAGATTGTATCGGCCCAACGCGAATACCCATCCCGGTCAAACACCACTGACCCTTCCCGTTCTTTTGCACAAGCATGCGAGCATCTACTGTTCGCTTGGGAACCAGTGACAACCGTAGCCCCTGCTGAAGAAAAAACTGCTCGTTTCCGCTCTTCTCATTCTTCATCCAATGCTCCAGCCGCTCGCACACCTCTGTGAGCGTCGCCAGTTTTTCGCAGCTTTTGGCTTGCTGCTTGGTCCTGCCATGCAAAAGGTAGCGACCTGCTCGTTTCTCCACACGCAGTATGCTTCTGCCACCTGTGCCGTTTGTCGGCTTGAGATAAACCAGACGATGATCGGCAAGCATCGCAGCAAGCGTTTTTCTGTCGTAGGGGAGTGTTTCGGGAAGCCAGCGCTGTAGCTCTGGATCTTGTATCAAAATCTGGTGTACGACATATTTGTTCGAGAAACGGTTATTCGCATAACGAAACCAGTTTTGCTTACGAAATGGCAAATAGGCACGGTGCTTGGGCAATGGATAATAGCGATAACGATCGATGACGATATCGGGCCAGGCAAAACGCTCTCGTCTCCACTTCGTGCCATCTGGTACATAACCGTTGATCCGCTTTTCTGCAAAACGGACATCTTGTGGGCTAAATAAAAAAACCTCTGCCCCCATTTCTCTTCCTTCCTTAACCAGCCTTCGCAAATAGCCCGGCTCGACAAAGCCTGATTCTCCTCGGTAGGTCAGTACGCCTATCCGTTTTCTCACCGAAAGGCCACTCCCTCCCTTGTTCGATTTTCTAGCTAGCCTCGTATAGCTTATGGTTGAAAGCAAAAAAAGCGCCTTTGTCCTATGTAGGCAAAAGCGCATCTTTCATGGGTTTTCTTATCGTTGATGTGTTTCCAAATAGTGCAGTGCTGTTCGTCCCAAGAGCTCGCCTGCGATCAGCATGGCATCCTCGTCGATATCAAAGCGGGGATGATGGTGAGGATATGTCGCCAGTTTTTCTGGATTGCCTGCCCCTACAAACAAATAAGCACCCGGCACTTTTTCCAAGTAGTACGAAAAGTCCTCGCCACCCATCAACGGCTTCATCGATTCCACACGACCAGCTCCAAATGCGGCAATGGCTGCTTCCTGTGCGATCATTGTTTCTTTTTCATGGTTAATGACGGCTGGATACCCTCGATCGTAGACAACCGTAGCGCTGCCTCCCATCATGGCAGCTGTCCCCTCCGCAATTTCTGTCAGGCGCTGCTCCGCACGATCGCGGACGTCTGGCAAAAAGGTGCGGACAGTCCCTGTCAACCGACAGCTATCTGCGATGATATTCGTACTGTCTCCGCCGTGGAACGTCCCCACGGTCACGACTACACTCTCCAACGGGCTGACGTTGCGGCTGGCAATCGTTTGCAGATGCCCGACAATTTGGGAACCGATCACAATGGAGTCGACGGTTTCTTCTGGAACAGCACCGTGTCCCCCTCTTCCTTTGATCTCGATGGAAAAGTCGTCCGTATTCGCCATCAGCGGACCTGCGCTAATGTACACCTTCCCCACAGGGAACATCGACCAGAGATGAACGCCAAAGATCGCATCGACGCCATCTACAGCACCATCCTGAACCATTTGGGTAGCTCCGCCCGGATTTTCCTCTTCCGCATGCTGAAAGATAAAGCGAATTTCCCCGGCAAACTGCTCGCGATGTGCTGCCAAAACAGAGGCAAGTCCTAATAGCTGGGAAGTGTGCGCATCATGTCCACAAGCATGCATGACGCCAGGTACAGTGGATTTATACGGCACTTCTTTTTGATCTTGAATCGGCAGCGCGTCAAAATCCGCCCGCAACGCGACGACCTTACCCGGGCGCCCTCCGCGCAAAACGCCGATGACTCCCCTACCGCCAACTCCTGTACGAACCTCATCGAAGCGAAGTCCTCTCAATATTTCGGCAATAAGAGCTGGGGTCTTCTCCTCTTGAAAAGAAAGCTCGGGATGCTGGTGCAGATGACGCCTCCAGCTAATCATTTGCGGCTCCATCTCTTTGAGCAGCTCTTTTAATTGTTCCTGCAAGCCCATTGTTCTTACTCCTCCCCCTTGATTCACCATTCTTGTCCCATCATAGCAGAATCATGGGTCAAATGGGGAGCTTGATTAATCCAGAGCGAGCATGCTCCGTTTTCGCTTTTCATAAACCGCAAAGCTCGTATAGCCTACCCGTTTCAACTGGGCTCGAGCCTCGTCCAGCTGCTGACCGACTTGATCAGGCGCAGTAGCGCTAGATGCCAAGGTGATGGGCACTTCATTCTGGAACAAAATCTCCAGAAAACGATAGCTGGGCGAAAATTCACGGAGTTGACTCGCCAGACCGTAGCCTGTATTGATTTCCGTCGCAATCCCCATGCGCCCAAGCGCCCGGGCCACACGCTGATAATACGGCAATAGTGCAGTTTCATCCGGTCGTACACCAAACGCTTTGATGCCATCGATATGGGCGATGACATCGAATAATTGCGATTCGATCGCCTGCTCCAGCTTATCAAAATAAAGGCTGTACAATCCGATTAGCTCCTGCCTTCCAAAGCGTTCTCGTGCATCCTGGATCGGATAGCCCCAGCCTTCCAGAAAATGCACGGCTCCTATGCACACATCCCAAGGATATTGATTGATGACATGCCGGAGTGTTTCTTCTCCACCTGAAAAATAATCCAGTTCAATCCCGACACGAAGCTCAATTCCATCCTCCGCCCAACGAAGCCGCTCTTTTTGCAGGAAAACAACAAAGCTGTCCAGTGAATCGTTTGCGACCTGACTCAGCCACTTTCGCTGCGCGGTCCCCAAACGATCAGAGCCGATGTGCACATGCTGTTCGTAGTACGACCGATACTCAAGAAAACGGTATAAGTGCTCGACCACGCAAACTTGCTGAATCCCAGCCTGCTTGGCACGCAATCGATACAATTCAAGCCAATCCCGTGAATACGGGCCTTGTTGTAGGCGCTCTGCCAACCCATTGGTCAGCATACTTGCCCATTTTCGGCTCCCCTTCACTTCGGCATGCTCCACGAGGGGGCGCAATGATTCCGCTTGCTTGAGCAACCAGTCCAGCGAATACGGCCCTTCCTCCAGATGGACGTGAAAATCTACCTTCACCCGATCACCTCCTTGGGTTCGTCCCTGCTATTTTCTATCGTTATATATGCGTTTGGTTCCATACATATGTCGAGTATTCACATGACGAACGACCTAGCAAAAGGGGGGAAAAAAAGAACAAAAAAAATGCCTCAGCAACGAGGCATTTTTGCTTATCAGCTATTTTTTCGCTCATACACATAAAACGCATGCGGATGAACGTTCTTCTCATCCACGATACCCTCACGCTTGTCCACCAAGGTGTAAGCATCGCGATCCCATGCTGGGAAAAACGTATCGCCCTCTGTTTCCAAATCGATCTCCGTAATGTACAGACGATCAACGACATCGAGAAACTGGCGATAAATTTCCGAGCCGCCAAAGATGATGACATCACCCATGGCGAGCACTTCTTCCTTCGTATGGACGACATCTACGCCTTCAGGGTGAAAGTCCTGGCTGCGTGTCAGGACGACATTCTTTCGGTTAGGCAGCGGCTTGCCGATCGATTCGAACGTTTTGCGTCCCATTACAATCGTTTTGCCTGTCGTTAATTCCTTCACATTTTTCAAGTCGGCAGGAAGGTGCCACGGCATGTCGCCATCTTTTCCGATGACTTGGTTGCGGGCATAGGCAACAATCAGGCTAATCATACGGCCACCTCGCCTTTGATATGCGGGTGAGATTCGTAGCCGACGATTTCAATATCTTCGTATTTGAAGTCAAAAATCGAAGTCACTTCTGGATTGAGCACGAGCTTTGGCAGTGGCTTCGGCTCGCGAGTGAGCTGCAGCTTGACCTGCTCAATATGGTTGAGATACAGATGTGCATCTCCAATCGTATGAACAAAATCGCCTACTTCAAGCCCGGTGACATGCGCCACCATATGGGTCAGCAACGCGTAGGAAGCGATATTAAACGGCACACCCAAAAATGTGTCGCCACTGCGCTGATACAATTGGCAGGACAACTTGCCATTCGCTACGTAAAACTGGAACAGCAGGTGACAAGGCGGCAATGCCATCTTGTCCAATTCAGCCGGGTTCCATGCGCTAACGATCAAGCGGCGAGAGTCCGGATTGCGTTTGATCTCATCAATGACCCATTGAATCTGGTCCACTGTTTTGCCGTCGCGTCCAGTAAAGGAACGCCATTGGCTTCCGTATACCGGTCCCAAATCTCCATTTTCATCGGCCCATTCGTTCCAGATCCGCACGCCGTTTTCCTGCAAGTAGCGGACATTGGTATCGCCTGATAAAAACCAGAGCAATTCGTGGATGATCGATTTCATATGCAGCTTTTTCGTCGTGACCATAGGAAAGCCTTCACTCAAGTCAAAACGCATCTGATGCCCAAAAACACTGGTCGTTCCGGTGCCTGTCCGATCCTCTTTTGTGACACCCTCATTCAAAATGCGCTGGCACAAATCCAGGTATTGTTTCATCGTCCATCTCTCCTTCCATCTCATCTATTTTACCTGACCCAGACGAAAAGGAAAGATCGGAATGTCATGATATAATAAATGGATAAATGTAGAAAGCGGGATTCCTGATGGATGGCAAATCTTCTGGAGCTACAAAGCCCTTATATAAACAAATAGCAGAACAAATCGAGCAAAGAATCAGCAGTGGTGAATTCGGTCCTGGCAGCTATTTGCCCTCGGAGCGCACGCTGGCCAAAGAACTGAGCGTCAACCGATCGACCGTCGTCGCTGCGTACGATGAGCTGCAAGCAGCGGGTATAATCGAACGCATACAAGGAAGTGGCACCATCGTCAGCCAAGATATTTGGGGACTGGCACGGACCCGCGTTCCGAACTGGCGTCATTTGACGGAATCAGGTTCGTTTCGCCCGAATTTACCGTTGATCCGGAAAATCCGTCGTGAAACACAGGAAAATGACTTGATCGATTTGGCGAGTGGCGAGCTCTCGACCGATCTCGTTCCTAATCAAGCACTTAAGCAGCTCATGACCCTCGATGACTTCCCGGCTCATCTCGGCTATGAACACCCGCAGGGCAATTGGGCTTTGCGAGAGACATTGAGTCTCCATATGAAAACATGGCGAAGCATCGAAGCACCCGCTACCTCGATCATGATTACGTCAGGCGCGCAGCAAGCTCTTCATCTCGTCGTTCAATGCTTGTTAAAGCCAGGAGATGCGGTTGCCATTGAGAAGCCGTCTTATTGTTATTCCCTGCCGCTTTTTCATTCTGCTGGCTTGCGTACGTTCTCTCTGCCGGTCGACCGGGACGGAATCTACCCCAAGCACTTGGCCCAGCTCCACCGCCAGCACCGCATCAAAATGGTTTTTCTCAATCCGAATTATCAAAACCCGACCGGGACACTGCTTTCATTGGAGCGGCGCCAGGAACTGCTCGCATTCTCCTATGAAAACGGGATTCCAATCATCGAGGATGATCCATACAGCTTGACCAGTTTTTCAAGAGAGCACGTCCCAACCTTAAAATCGCTGGATCAACATGGAACAGTACTCTACATCAGCTCTTTGACCAAAATCGTAGCCTCAGGTCTGCGAATCGGCTGGATCGTAGGACCCGCTACTGTCATGGAAAGACTGGCAGATGCGAAACAGCAGTTTGATTTTGGACACAGCATTTTTCCGCAATGGCTGGCGAATCGCTTTCTCGGATCGCCGCAGTTCGCGAGTCATATCGATCTTTTACGAACAGAGCTGTCCTTACGGCATGATCAGCTTGTCTCCTCGCTCCAAGACAAATTCGGTGATCAAGTAGAAATAATCGGTTCAGAGGGAGGCATTCACCTGTGGTGTAAATTTAATGGGGAATGGAGCGGCGAGCGACTTCTCACAGAATCAGTCAAACGGGGAGTTGTCTTCGTTCCGGGACATCTTTTCGGTGCAGAGCAAGGATATGTCCGCTTCACCTTTGGCAGAGCTACTCTGGATCAGATCCCCGAGGCAGTCTCGCGCTTAGCGGATGCGTTCATAGCAAGTGGATGGGCAAAATAATCCCAAAGTGGATGGCAACATTTTTGTGTGGTCGGTATATGATCGAAGTAAGCTACCGTATGCATCCTCGTGTATATCCAGCAGGATGACTGGGCCATACAGAAAGGACTGGCTGTTATGAGTATTTTGCCTTTCATTATTGCTATTATTGTACTTGTTCTTATAGGTCTCGTCGTTACCATAAAAATCGGAATAAACCCATCCGAATCCAAAGTTCGGGACTTTAAACAACGCTCCCGAAATCTGTTGATCATTTACGGCATCATTACGATCGCCCTGGTCATTGCATTGTCAGTCTTCCTCTACAACAACCTTTAATCCATCCCGAGCGCTACGTGACATAAATAAGACGCCGTCTGCCTTTTACAGGTATGACGGCGTTTTTGAATCGAAGGAAGTCCTTCGTCATGTGTTTTTAGGGGATGTTACCAGCTTTACACGCTTTGCCTCGCCACATTGGCGGCTTGCAGCCCACGCTGTCCATTCACGATCTCAAAAACCACCTGCTCGCCTTCCTCCAAGTTCCGGTAACCTGACCCCGTGATCGCAGAATAGTGTACGAATACATCAGGTCCGCCATCGCGCTCAATAAACCCATAGCCCTTTTCTTTGCTGAACCATTTTACTTTCCCTTGAATCATTGTGTTTCCTCCCTGTAATCAGTGCAGCTCTTACGCTTACCCCATCATATGCGGATGCGAAGTCAGTGGATATACGGTAAAATAAATAAAGTAAGAATCGTCACGCCAGAAAGGAGTGAACTACATGAAAAAAGTATGGATGGTTGCGTGCGCGCTGCTGCTCACTGCCTGCTCCGATATATCCGAAGGAGTCCAAACCGCCCAGCAAGCAGTAGAAACAGGACAGCAAGCGATTGAGACAGGCAAACAGGCTGTCGAAGCTGGCCAACAAGTTCTGGAAGCCGGCAAGCAACTGGCTGAGTCTGAGGTCGCCAAACAGCTGCAAACATATCTCCAGCAAAAATACGAATCCTCTGAGGCATTGCGTAATGCCATGTTCAGTGGAGATGGTCAGCTGCTCGCAGAAGAATTGCAAAAAACCGAGCTCGCGAACTTCAGCTTTTACAAATCTGACATGTTCGGTGTTGAATATACAGGCACGCTCTCTGCCGATGGTACTTTCAAAGTGCTTAAGCACGATTTGAACAACCAAGGTGCGGAGCCTACTGTTGTAAAGGAATTCAAAGTAACACTCGACGGAAACGGTCAGGTTCAAGTTCAGTAATTTGGAAAACATTTCAGGAAAAGCCTGCGATCAATCCTCGCGGGCTTTTTCGCGTTATAAAAAACTTTTTATTGAGTCTCTACAAAATTTTCTGTTTTTACTTATAGATTTTTATATATGGGCATGATAATGTGTAAAGTGTTCATATAAAGTTCATAAATACTAAACATAACAAGAGGTGCTGCCAATAATGAATATGCTGCTCGCGTCTATTATTGTGTACATGGCAGGTATGCTTTTAATCGGATATTACGCCTACAAGCGTACCTCCAGTCTGACCGACTATATGCTTGGTGGTCGATCGCTGGGTCCAACTGTAACCGCTCTCAGCGCGGGTGCATCCGACATGAGTGGCTGGCTGATGATGGGCCTGCCTGGCGCCATGTTTGCCCAAGGTCTTAGCGCATCCTGGATTGCCATCGGTCTGACTCTCGGGGCTTATGCCAACTGGCTGTATGTCGCTCCCCGCCTTCGTTCGTATACAGAGGTTGCCAACAACTCGATTACGATTCCTGCTTTTTTGGAAAATCGTTTCGGGGATGGATCTCGGATGCTTCGTCTTGTCTCGGCCCTTGTTATTATGATCTTTTTTACCTTTTACGTCTCATCCGGTCTCGTCTCTGGAGGCGTGCTGTTTGAAAACACCTTCCACTTGAGCTATCAAACGGGACTATGGATTGTCGGATTGGTCACCATTGCCTACACATTGTTTGGCGGCTTCCTCGCTGTAAGCTGGACGGATGCTGTGCAAGGACTCATCATGGTTATTGCGCTCATTCTCGTCCCGCTCGTGACCGTTCTTACAGCAGGAGGATTGGGAGAAACATTTACCGAGATTCACGCTGTTGATCCCTCTTTGCTCGATATTTTTAAAGGGACGAGCCTGCTCGGCATCATTTCCTTGTTTGCATGGGGACTCGGCTATTTCGGACAACCGCACATTATCGTTCGCTTTATGGCGATTACGTCCACGAGTGAGATCAAAAAAGCACGCAGCATCGGTATGGGCTGGATGATTTTCTCCGTCGCTGGCGCCATGCTGACAGGTCTGGTCGGTATCGCCCTGTTCTCCAAGCAAGGATGGACGTTGAGCGATCCTGAGACGATCTTCATCCAGCTGGGAACGATTCTGTTCCATCCGATCATTACCGGCTTTTTGCTTGCGGCGATTTTGGCAGCGATCATGAGTACGATTTCCTCTCAGCTGCTCGTCACCTCCAGCTCCTTGACCGAAGATATTTACAAAACCTTTTTCAAGCGTTCTGCAACCGACAAAGAGCTGGTCACCTTTGGCCGCTTGTCCGTATTGCTTGTATCTGTCGTTGCCTTTTTGCTCGCCTTGAATAAAAATGACACGATCCTCGATCTCGTTGGATATGCGTGGGCCGGATTTGGTGCTTCGTTTGGGCCTGTCATCCTGCTCTCCCTCTATTGGAAGCGTATGAACAAATGGGGCGCTCTCGCGGGTATGGTCGCTGGCGCACTTACCGTTATCATCTGGACTCGTTTTGATGTGCTGAAGGACTTCCTCTACGAGATGGTTCCCGGCTTTGCCATTAGCCTGCTCGCCATCGTGGTTGTCAGCCATTTGACCAGCAAGCCTTCGAATGAGGTAACCGCTCAGTTTGATGAGTACCAAAAAAGCATGAAATAATCCTTGCTGAAAAAGCCAAGCAGCCTATGCGCTGGACAACTGCCCTGTCCCACGCCATAGGCTGCTTTTTTCTGTTGAAACTATTTGGAACCCTCATCGTAAATCATCCATAACCTCATAAAAAGGAGGGACAAAAAATAGATGATGATGATGTCTGGCTTGATTATTGGCGTATCCCTTTTGATTTTTGGCATGCTCGGGATGGCTTGCTACCGCTTTTTTATCCAAAAGAAACCGGTCGAGCACTACTACACCCCGCTAGATCGCGTGCTCGGGCAAACACCAGTCGAATTCCATGAGCAAAAGATCGAGAAAAAAGAATCGAAGGAAGAGGAAGGTGACGACAAGGATAAGAACGAGAAGATTCGGCAAAAGCGCAGATCATAACGAAAACCAAGCTTCTGCCAAACGCCTGATTCCTACCGCAATGTCTTGTTCCTCCACTCCACCAAATCCAACAATGATTCGCGGCCGTGCATTCGTTGGATCATTGGCCCAGTTATGGCCGCTCGGATAAACGCAGACATCGACCCCACGCGCCAGCTCGATCAGCTCCTTCTCCATTCGGGAAGTATCCACCTCCAGCAAAATATGCAGCCCTGCTGACTGCCCCAATACTCGTACTTCCCGTGGCATGTACGTCTGTATCGCACGAAGCAGAGCATCGTGCTTGCGGTGATAGACGGTACGCATTTTTCGGACATGCTTTTCCCAGTAGCCCTTTTGCATGAACAACTGCATGCTCCGCTGCAAATGGCGGGAAACCGGAGAAGGATACGCCTGAAATGCTTCCAAATATCGCCCGAGCAATTGCCTCGGAAGTACCGTATAATCCAAGCGAAGTGCTGGAGAAAATGCTTTGGAAAAATTGCCGATATAAACAACACATCCATCCCGATCCATTCCTTGCAGAGATGGCGTAGGGTGTACATCGTAGCGGAATTCGCCATCGTAATCATTTTCGATGATGATTGCGTTCTTTCTCTTTGCCCATTGCAGCAATTGTTGGCGCTGACCGACTGGCATGACCATCCCATACGGATATTGATGGGCCGGAGTTGTGTATACGACAGTTGCGTTGCTTTTCTCCAAGGCTTCAATGGACAGCCCCTCTTCTTCCAACGGTATCGACACGACCTCGTACCCGTGATGCGAAAAAACGATTCGAGCATCTGCATACCCAGGTTCCTCAATCGCAACCACATGATGCCGATCCGCCAAGAGCAGACATAGAAAGCTGAGAGCCTGCTGTAATCCGGTCCCAATAATGATTTGCTCAGGCCGACAAATGAGCGTACGGGCTCTGCGTAAATATCCGCTAAGCTCTTCTCTCAGCTCCCATTCGCCTTGATCATCCCCGTAAAAGGCAAAATCCTCGGGATAGACATCCAGCGCCTCCAACATGCACGAGCGCCATGCAGCGTAAGGAAAGTGCTCCGTATCAATGACAGAACCGTGGAAATTGTATCGACAAGAGAGGTGCTCTCCTTTTTTCTTTTTCAAGATGGACGAGTACAGGGCAATCTCCTCATCCTGATCTACTGGCTCTGACCATCTCTCGATCTCGGCAGCAAAAAATCCGCTTCGCTCCCGGCTCACGATGTAGCCTTCTGCGAGCAGTTGCTGATAGGCTGCCTCAATCGTATTTTTTCCGACGCCGCTTGCTTTCATCAACTGACGGATCGACGGCAGCTTCGTTCCAGACGGTATCTCTCCTGATGCAATCCATTTGCTCAATTGCTTGTATAGCTGCTGATATAAAGGTTCTTTGCTCTGTGCATCCACGATCGGCATGTACTCCATCAGCGGCCCCCATTCTGTACCCATCCAATTCTACCAAACTGTCACTATGTACAGGAGCAGTTCTCTTTTACAATGATTGTACCAGATTTACCCACACGAAAGGAGAACCAATCATGCGTATTCATTTGCAAGGAGAAAAGGTCATTCTACGTGATATTCGAGCAGAAGATATAGATACCATCTACTATTGGAAATACGAAGCAGAAGATCGTGAACATCTCAATTGGAATGGCCCCTACAAACCGCTTGATCCTTACACAAGAGAAGAGTATCGTGCCCTCCCGCGCCATCAGGAGTCTCTCGCTCTCGTCGGGACAAATGCACCAAGAACCGAGCTGATGATTGAGATTGACGGGGAGCTAAAAGGCAGTGTCGGTCGCTATTGGGTATCCGAAGAGACGAACTGGTGCGAAATCGGAATCGTGATTTACGACTCCCGCTATTGGCAAAATGGCTATGGCCGAGAAGCGTTTCGGATGTGGATCGACTACTTGTTTACCCACATGGATACGGTACGTTTAGGGATTGGTACGTGGTCCGGCAACGAACGGATGATCAAGCTGGCTGCTCACATGGGAATGGTGGAAGAAGCGCGGGTACGCAAAGCAAGGATTGTTCGCGGTGAATATTACGATGCGATTAAGATGGGGATATTGCGGGAGGAATGGGAGATCGGAAATAAGACTTTTGAATAACGGTTGTTTTTAACATGAGCATCTTCCATCTGTATAGGGAACTCCCTATACGAGGAAACTGTATGCCCAATATGGAAGATATCACCGTCCAAAAGTCGAATGCAGAACGAAAGAGCTATGTGTTTGTTGGTGCCATTTATCATGCAGCAGCGGAAGTCTGTTCAGTCGGTTGTCGGGTACCGCAAAAAACAAACTCCCTTCTATCTGAACAAAAAAGGGAGTTTGTCTGCGTTTCACATCCTCTTATTTCACTTCTTTCGTTTTTTTCAGCTCTGCTAATTGCGCCTCCACTGTTTCTGCCAGAAGATGATCAATATATGGCTTCCTGTCGACAGCTTTCGTACCGTAAACGTATGAACTCGCAGCTACTTCAGCTTCCAGCTTCTGGACAAACTCTTCTACCCTCGCAAATCCTTTCATTGCATAGTCGCTATGAAACCCTGACAACATTTCCTGTCCTTGCTTGATAGATTTTGCAGCGTGGGCTCTGGATGTTAACACCAGCTTTTTGAATTGGAACTCTTGATAGGTGTTTTTAAGTTTATCTATTTGTTCATACAGGATCGCAGTCTGTTTTTTTGTCGCGTCATATTGATCCTGGTACAGATTGCGCTTATTTTCATGAATTACTTTTTCCTGTAGAGCGAGCTTTGCCATGTTATCTTCATTACAATCAACAGCAAGGCTGGCTTGTTTCGCGCGCTTTTCTATGTTTGCTTCTTCTTCTGCGATGAGAAGATCATACCTTTTCTCAAGAAAGAGTTGATAGGAAAGTGCCTGGTTGGCTTTTTCGATTTGATTGTCCATGTCTCTTATATATTGATCTAACAAAGTGATTGGATTCTCTACTTTATTTAATACCTCATGCACATCTGCCACAACAATATCTCTTACCCGTTTAAAAATACCCATCTTACTTTTCCTCCTTTGACATCTGTTTTTCCCAGTTATCTAAAATGGCTGAATTCCTATTCTCTCCTGCATATGGGGAGTGAAGTGGTACTTCAACAAAAACGATATTCCCTTTACGCGTTCTGATTCGTATACATAACCAGTAAATGACGAATCCGATGACAAGTAATGGCAGGATGGGAAGAACCCCAACAAAGATCAGAAGCCAGCCTGTCCATTTTCTCCAGATACTCTCATTTGCATGTTTGCGAACAAACCAACCACTGATGACAAGACCTGCTGCAATCAGGAAGAATATCCAACCATCTGCTTGATGTCTTCGCTCACCGTGTTCTCGTTTGATATCCTCTTTGTGGAATCGCCTTCCTTCAGATTTGGGTTGAAATCGCTCCGAATGTTCTCTTTGTCCTACCAATTCCTTCTCGCCTCTGTCTTGCATGCTTACAAAGATTTGATGAACATGTGGAAAAGCGAGCATCTCCTTATTCATCCAGCCTGTTGCATGTAAAGCCCGGAATCCAACAGCAAGAATGACAGCGGAAACGGTAGCAACGATCAGCCACCTCCAGATTTTCCGCTTCTTTTTTTTTTCTTCCATCCATTCTCCTCCTTTTTCGATGATGAGATGTTTTGTTTACAGGTACGATTATGGACCTCCAGTCTTAACTTTTCCTTAAGAACAACAAGAGCCGGAAAAAAGAAAAAAGAGTACCAATGGAATCGGTACCCAATGCTTTGTTATTTTTGATTCTTAGGGAACGTAATTTCAAAGCAGGTTCCTTCCCCTGCTTTGCTGCTGACCGTAATTTTTCCATGATGCTTGTCAATAATCCACTTGGCAATAGAAAGCCCCAAACCATAACCTTCTGCCATCGTCCGTGCTTTGTCGCTTTGGTAAAACCGCTCAAAAATGTTTGGAATTTCTTTCTCGTCCATTCCAATCCCGTTATCTTTCACCTTCAGTTTAATTGTGGAGGCAGTTTGTTCACATATAAGTGAGATTTCGCCTCCTGCTTCTGTATATTTCATCGCATTGTCCAAGAAAATAAGAATCAACTGATGGACCCTTTCTTTATCTCCTGTGAAACTGATATTTACTGGCGTATGAAGAGTGATCGCTTTCTCTTGATATATAGCAATTTCTTCATAGTTAGCTACAATATCTCGCAGAACTTCATCAAGCAAAAAGGGCTGTTTCTTCATTTCCATCTGATTGGAATCAGATCTCGCTAAGGTAAGTAAATTGGTGACCAGTTTGGATAATCTTCTAGACTCATTTGAAATCATGGAAATATCAATACTTTTTTCTTGAATCGTTGCAGCAGGTGAGCGAAATAATAAATCTGTTTTTGCTTGTATGACAGCAAGTGGTGTTCTTAATTCATGAGAAGCATCTGAAACAAACTGTTGTTGTTTTGTCCAGGAATTTTGTATTGGGACCAATGCTCGACCTGCAAGAAAATAACCGGCAATCACAGCCGATATGACCCCGATACAGCTTCCGATGATAATAATGACGAGCAATCTGTCCAGAAGCTCCTTCTCTGAATTTACATTGCGGAGATACTGTACCGTTATTACCCCACTCGAGGAATGAACTTTCATGGTTTTCACGTGAAAAGCAAAGCGATCAACATGAATTTCCTGAATCTCTCCACCATCAAAATGCCTTGGCTTCTTGACGAAATTCGCTTTTTGAAAGAAATCTACTCCTGGGCCCGTATTAATCAGTTCATTTTTATCATTCCAGACAAGCGTAATGACACGCGGATCATTTTCAAACAAGAATTCCTCGAGAGCGGGTCCTTTTTCAGGTCCTTTCTTTGCGCCAGCTCCAGGCCCACCCTCGGGCTTACTCCTAGGCTCATCGCTTCTTCCAGGCCTAAGCTGCGGGTTTAACTTCTCAGCTGTTTTTAGCAAGGATCGATCAACATCCTTATACAATTGTACATAGGTGAAAAAATAGATCACAGTAGCTAGCAAACCGATAAGCATTATGAAAACAACTGAATTCATAATGGTAAGCCGCATATGCGTTCGTCTGAACATATTCTTCCCCTTACTGTTCTTTTAACATATACCCAACGCCTCTAATGGTTTGAATATCTTTATGGTATCCGAAGGGCTCCAGCTTTTTTCGAAGATGATGCACAAAAACCTCAACAACTAATATTGTTGTATCTGACTCGAATCCCCATATGCGATCGTAAATCTGCTCTTTTGTCAGAATGGTGCCCTTGTTTTGTACGAGGTATTCCAATAATTCGTATTGTTTTATTGTCAATTTTACAGGCGCCTGATCTACCAGGATTTCCTGTTCTTTACCAACTAACTCGATGCCCCGGTACTTTAAGGTATGATCAGTCGTCAAACTGCCGCTCCTTCTTAACAGCGCTCGAATGCGTGCTTTTAATTCAGCCATTTGAAAAGGCTTGGTCAGGTAATCATCTCCTCCCAACTCCAGACCTTGCACTCTATCCTCCAATGAATCCCTCGCTGTTAAGAATAATACTGGCGTTTTAATTCCCTCCATGCGCATGCTTTCTATAATTTGAAAGCCATCCATTCCTGGTATCATCACATCTAGCACAATAGCATCATAAATATTTTGCATTGCTAGAAAGAGTGCTTCCTCCCCTTCAGATACTCCATCTACTTTAAACTCATCCACTAATATTTGAATAATCGATTCTTTCAACGGGAGATTATCTTCTACAACTAACAACCGCAACATCCGCTTCACCCCACATCTATACATCTGTTTTCATACTGCTTCAATTATGTCTTACAACCCTTAACTCTTCCTTAAAATTCACATCCTCGTAACTTAAGGATTTGTTAAGTTTTCTTCGCTACTATTTATCTAACTTAAATACAGAGGTGACTTTTGTGAAAAAATTAAAACCTTGGCTACCCGCGATCCTTTTCCTAATGGTTATTGCAATGCTTATTCTTTATTCACTCTATACCACACCACAAAAAATGCACCAAGTTCCTGCTGCTGGTGGTGGTCATCCGAATATGGCGAGCGATGGTTATCGAGAAATCTTTCATTTACTTGGAACTTTCTCGTATATTGCCGGTGTGATCAGTTTTTCCTGGATTCGCTTTAAAAAGTTTCTTTCTTCTCCATCCCCGCTCGTCAAACATATGTCAAAAGCAATCTACCATCTTCATCTATTTACAGGATGGACAGCATTAGTATTTGGTATATTACATGGCAGTTATTATCTGTTAACGGAACAACTCACACATAAAGGAATGTTGAATGGAATTGCCTATTTCCTTATTTTACTTGTATTGGCTGTCTATGGTTGGCTTATCCGACGTGTTCGCACGCAGATCATGAGAAAAATACATTCGTCCCTAAGCTTTATTGGTCTTGTCGTTTTGTTCATTCATACAGGTGGTCATTTTATAATCACCGTGGCCGGTACGATACTCGTTTGGATCGCAGTTTGGCTCATAGGTTTTTTCACCAGACACGTGGATATTCGCACAAAATCAACCGTCATTCATTTAGACGATCAGCTATGAGGGGAAAAATGAGCTTCCTGGTCATTGCACCAGAACAACTTCCTGTTCCACCCCTACAGCCCCTTTTGCAAAATGGCGCTTACAAGTCAATTCACTGTTCTGAGCAGGGCGCATCCTATTCTCCCTCGAAGCAGTCTTTAGCATGCGGCAGATTCGATAAGGTGACCAGTAAGGAGAATTGAATAATTGTCATTAATCAAATGTCCCAAAGAGCTGAAAGTTCTTTGGGGCATTTTTTAATGGAACGGCAAGTGTGACATGCTCTATCTAACAAATGAAAAAGGCAATCCCCTGGTCTTTACAAGATCCGGGAACTGCCCTTTTCATTTGTTACCCTCAAACCTCTCTATTCCAACTCAGCCGCCACACGACTTACTTTCGCCGCCAACTCATCGAGATCGACGTTCATCTCAAGAGCCGCAAACAGACCTGTGAAGTACTCGTTGATCTGGTCGATGACGCGATTGCGCTCACTTGCCACCAGCTCTTGGAACAGCGTAGAAAACTGCTCATCCAACTGCTTGTTTCCGATTTCTACATACCCGCTCACTGGTTCTTGCATGCGCTTTTCCAGTTCTTCACGCATTTTCGCTTTGCCATCCTGCTCGAAAAAGTCTTTCGTGTTTTTGAACAAGGAAATCGCTGATGCAAATGCAGATTCAGCTACTGGCAGCTCGTTAGCAAAGGACAGTGTTTCCACCTGTCTCTGCTGATAAGGTGCCAAGGTCAACCCTGCTGCGTAGCCTTGTACATCCTTTTGCCACGCCGCAACAAGCGTTCTCCCCTGCTTGTTCGTGAATTTCTCCAAGCGAAGGGTAGTGGCACGCAGCTCCTGCGCCAAGTCGTAGCTGATCGAACGGAGCAGATCAGTCAAGCAGCCTTGCAGTGCTTGCTTAATGTTGCGTCCATCATCCTTGATGACAGCCGGGTTAAAAGCGAGATTGAACAGTTCATTGAAACGGAAGAACAAGCGCTGGCGTACATAGTAGAGCAGCTCCTCGCGCTCTTTTGCCAAGTCGCGTTCGAACGAAGCGGTAGACAGTGCTTCAACAGCTGACAGAGCCTGTGTCTTGGCGTTGCTTGCTGCTTCTTTGCGCAACAGACGCTCGTCTTCTCCGGACTGTGCCATACGCATGAATTCTGTCAAGGTATCATGAGCGCGGCGGATTTCACCAATCGCTGAATTCACAGCAATTTGCGTCAGCTCTTCAATCGTAAAGCGGAGGAACTCTGCTTCAAACGAAGCCATTCCCGAGAACTTGAATGCTTCATCTGCTGGCATCAGCGGTTCGCCTTCAGCCGTATTCGTGCGCTGGCGGTATACTTTCTCCGCAGAAGCTGCCAGCTTGCCTTTTTCGTGCATCCGTGCCAACAGAGCAGTCTGGCTTGACACCGGATAAATACGCGGGAGGCGAATTCCACACGAGAGGAGGTTTTTCTCTACGTGGGTAATCACACCCTGCAATTCCTCATCGTTTGCTGCGAGGTCACAAGCATTGACGATAAAGAACATTTTGTCCATTTCAAACGTATCCTTGACCCGTCCCATTTGCAGCAAAAACTCGCGGTCTGCCTGTGAAAAGGCGTGGTTGTAATAGGTCACAAACAGCACGGCATCCGCGTTTTTCATGTATTCAAACGCCACACCTGTGTGACGCGCATTGATGGAATCCGCACCAGGCGTATCAACTAGAACGATGCCCTGGTCAGTCAGCGGGCAGGAATAGAACAGCTCGATGTATTCCGCAAAACAAGCTTTTTCTTCCTTGGCTACAAAGCCTTTGAATGCCTGCATATCCACCAGCAGTTCTCCACCAAGATGAGCAGCCATTTCTGGCAAACCTTTTGTAACAGCCTTCAAAAAGGTGTAGTGTGGTTTTGCCGTAGGCGGGATTTGGGCGACGTCGATCTTGCCGAGCTCAGCCAATGCCCCATCCAGATCAGACGCAACCAGTCCAAACACAGCCAAAGAACGGATAACATCCTGCTCAATTGCTTCGCGCTCCTTCAAGACGACACGCACAGTTCCATGTGGACGATCATCTGTAGGCGGCATAATTTTGTTGATCGCGGCTGTCGTCGGATTCGGTGATACAGGCAGCACAAGATCGCCCATCAAGGCGTTGGCAAACGAGGATTTTCCTGCACTAAAAGCACCGAACAATGCAACAGTAAAACGATTGGCAGTCAGGCGATCTGCGCGATCCAGCATCGCCTGTGCCTGTGCTTGCATCCCTGGTACAGAAACGACTTCTTCACTTGCGCGTCGCAGACGCTCTGCTGCCGCAATTAGTTTGTCTCGTAGTTGATTCATGCTACTTGTTCTCCTCCACGCATAATCGCCAACAGACGATCCTTGGTTTCTTCTTCTCTCGCTGCCAGTCCAGCCAGCTTTTGATGCAGTGCTGCCAATTCACGCAATACGCCAAGACGCTCGCCTTGAGCTGCACTTTCTACACGCACTTTCTCCTTTATCATCTCAACCACTTGTGCAATGAAGGAGAGACCCACTCGTCTGTACTCCAGCTTCATCCCGCTGGAAATATCCGCACAGTAGTTCAGGACGTACTCACTCGAAGCAGCCCCCTCTTTGATGTGCTTGCTCAGGAACTCGCCGGTAATCTCGATCTTGGTCGCGTGCACACTGGCGTGATATTCTTCGCTCCGCAAATCAAACACTTGCGGCTGCTTGCCGAGCCATTCTTTGAAATGGAAGTCGAGATTTCCCGCCACTTTTTCGCGGAACTCGACGAGAAGCGCTTCTTCACGACGTGCGCGCTCTTCCTCCGTCTTCTTGCCTGCAAACAACAATCCCACCTTGAAGCCCGGCTTGCGGCTCTCCAAGTAGCTTCGTGCAGCTTCGTTCGTGCTGAAATAAGTCAAACGAGCATTATCCAAAAGTACACTCAGCTCTTTTTCCATCTGCAATCGGGCATTCTCAGCACGCTGCTCTAGAGCCGCTGCTGTCGCTTCTTCCTGCTCAAGCGCTTTCTGCACAGCCGCTCTATTACGACTGTCGACGCCTTCTACTTCCAGACCATCCAGCTGGGCTTCCCACTGCTGGCGTTGATCTGCCTGGCTTGTTCTTACTACTTGGATGTGTTCGTCGATCAAATGCTCGGCAGCACTGCGAACGCTCGTGCCAACCAGCTTTTCACGATCAGCAATCAACTGCGAGAGCATGCCCTTAAATTCCGCATACATGTTCTCAAGATGATCCGGCTCCGCAAGCGACGTGTAAAAAATACCATCCGGATGAATGTTCCAGGTCGCGAATGCTTCCTCGACACTTTCCTTATAGCTATCGAAATCCAATTCGAAATCAATATGTTTATCGATCATGTTCACAACCAGATATACTGGCTTGCCACGGTCCTTCAACGTCTTCGTAAAGTTGAAGTTCTCTTCGGCTTGAACATGGTTATAATCCATCATGTAAATGACGACGTCAGCCAAATGCAGGGCAGATTCCGTAGCGATTTTGTGTGCGGCATCTGTTGAGTCAATGCCCGGTGTATCGAGCAAGCTGGCGTATTCGTCAAGGAATGTTCCCGGATAAGAGACCTCTACGGATTCAACCGTATCTCCGTCAACAGCAAACTGTTTGAGCTTCTCCATCTCCGTATCTGGATCAAATGTAAGGACTCCGCTGTTCATGGTGAAGACGCGAGCCGCTTTTTCTCCGCCACGAATCTTCACGACATTCGCACTTGTCGGAATCGGATTGGACGGCAGCAAGTTGACACCCAGAAGCGTGTTAATCATCGTTGATTTTCCAGCGGAAAAATGTCCGCAAAACGCAATATTCAGTTCAGCGCACTTTGTTTTTGCGGCCAGTTGAATGAGCTTGTGAGCCGTGGTTTCGTCTCCCTGCGATTTCATTACTTCTGCAAGTTCTTCCCATGTATGTGCCAGTCGGGAAAAGTCCGTTTCCCGGATCAATACTTGACTGTCAAGCACTTCTATTCCACCCTTCTCCATCGTTCCTACTCTCTCTACTTGTGCCTGTTCAAAAAGTCGTCTTTTCAGCATCGAGAAAATGGCGAGAACCTGAAGAAGGAGGAGCGGAGTGTAGGGGACCTACATGAGCACCGGACTTCGATGGTGAACGCCATTTTCGATGTCGAATAAGCTTTCATGACTACTTCATAATCAAAAGACGATTTTTTGAACTTCCCTGTTACTACACTCTATTCTACCATGCCGAATGTACCATAGGTCACAAATGAGTTCAATTCAAAACTATGAAAGATTTAGCATTCGCCTATTCCTCCGCATAATTTTCCTCTTATCTGGAAAAAATCGCACTAACATGATATTCGCAATCTGAACGGGAGGAACTTCAAATGATGCGCAGATTTTTGTCCCAGCGTCGCCAAAAGAAAACTCCCTCTCTTATCGCACAGCGTTTGCAGCAGCGAAATGATCCTACACTTGCACTATCGACCAGTTTGCAGCAAAACATGGAGACGTTTAAGACTGTGCTGGGCAGCCCACATGATTTATTAACTCGTTCCTTTTTTATCGGCAACACTAATCATTCCTGTGGTGTTATTGCGATTGATGGGTTGGCGAACTGCGATATGCTGGACACGCAAGTACTTGGACAAATCCAGTTGATGATCTCGACTGCTTCCAAAATGGTGCCCACTGAACCAGATGAGATTGTCCGGATGCTCTATGAGGAAGTCCTTTCTGTCGTCGAAATATCGAAAGCAACGGATTTTACAAAAACACTCGAAAGCATTCTTTCTGGGGATACAGCCCTTTTCATAGATGGATCCGCCGAAGTCATCATTATCGACAGCAAGGGATGGAAAACCCGTTCTGTCGAGGAGCCAGTCTCCGAAGGGCTGGTTCGAGGTCCCAGGGATGGCTTTTCAGAGAGTATCCGGGACAACACCGTTCATATACGCAGACGTGTCAAAGACCCGAGCTTGCGCTTTGAAGGGTCCATCGTAGGGAAACGAAGCAGGACAGATCTGATCATCGCCTACATTGAAAACATCGTTGATCCAGAACTGCTGAATGAAGTGAGGCGGCGAATCTCCACAATTGATATCGATGAGGTAGAAGAGTCCGGTTTTATCGAGCAATGGATTGAAGATGATTTTCTGTCTCCTTTTCCTCAGGTTCATAACACGGAGCGTCCCGATAAAGTGAGTGGGGCATTGTTTCAAGGCCGCATTGCGATATTGGTGGACGGGACTCCGATGGTGCTCATTTTGCCTGTGACGATTGGCTTGCTCCTGCATTCACCAGAGGATTACTACGAGCGTTGGATTGTAGGCACTTTAGCAAGGCTTTTGCGGTATTTGGCAGCTTTTCTGGCTGTCTATTCACCCGCTTTTTATATTGCTCTCGTCACCTTTCATCCCGGCTTGATCCCGTCTGATCTCGCTTTCTCGATTGCAGCCACGCGTGATGGAGTTCCTTTTCCGGCATTCGTAGAAGCGATCATGATGGTAACGACGATGGAGCTGTTACAGGAAGCCGGATTGCGCTTGCCGAAGCCGATCGGCCAGACAGTCGGGATCGTCGGCGGTCTCGTCATCGGTGACGCTGCGGTATCTGCGGGCATCGTCAGTCCGGTCATGGTCATCGTCGTCGCTCTTACTGCTATCGCTTCGTTTGCCATCCCTGCTTATCACCTCGCCATCGCTTTTCGGATGATTCGTTTTTTCGCCATGTTTATGGCGGCGATCTTTGGGATTTATGGCGTGGTGCTAAGCTTGATTGTCATCATGATTCATTTATCCAATCTGACCAGCATCGGATACCCTTATTTGGCGCCTCTTGCTCCTCAAATGCCGAGGGACTGGAAGGATTTAATTTTGCGGGCACCTGTGACCTTCTTAAAGAACCGACCAGATGCTCTTCACCCGAAAGACGAAAATCGTATGAACACAGGAGGGTCGTAAGTGAGCTCACAAACCTTGGCGGAGAAAATGATCAGCAAAAATCATATGGGGATCAGCATCGCCTCTGTCACAATCGGCGTCGGCATTCTGACCTTTCCCCGCTCCCTAGCCAAGGCAACAGGAGCTTTCGACGGATGGATTTCGGTTGTTTTGAGCGGATTCTGCGCGTGTGTGATTGGCTGGCTGCTTGCCAAGCTGGCGGCTCGCTTTCCCAGACAAAGCTTCTTTGAATTCACCTCGATTATCGCGACCAAACCGATCGCCTACATCCTGACCTTGGTCGTCTGTATTTACACCATGCTTTTCGTCTCGTTTGAAATCCGGGCGATCGGAAATATTGCCAAGCAATACCTGTTTTACAATACACCGGTTGAGATGATCACACTCTCCTTTCTGTTAATCGTTCAATACGCCGTAGTCGGAGCGCGCGTTTCCATGCTACGGCTCAACTTGCTCTTTCTCCCTGTCGTTCTCGTCGTCATGCTCATCGTCTTGCTCTTTACGACCCAGCTGTTCGAGGTAGAAAATATCCGGCCCTTCTTTTCTTCAGACTGGCCCGCACTCATGGAAGGAACAAGAGCGGTCGGACTGTCTTATTCAGGCTTCGAGATTATCCTGTTTTACACCATGCTAATGAAGAACCCTAAGGAAGGGGCAAAAGCCGTAACACTAGGTCTCTCGATTCCCATTCTGCTCTACTTGACCATCTACATGTTTGTCATCGGGGTCTTCTCTGCTGATGTTGCAACGAACTTGACCTATCCAACCATCGAGCTGGCAAAAGAGGTAGAAATCCCTGGCGGCTTCTTTGAACGGGTGGAATCCATCTTCTTTACCATCTGGATCATGACAATCTTCAACACCTGTGCGATGTGGCTCGATATTACGGTGCTCAACTTGCAGTCCATGTTCCACAAGGTGCGCAAAACGGTTTGGGTGCTCATTCTTTCTCCCATTATTTATTTTGTAGCGATGCTCCCGCAAAACCTGGTTGATTTCTTCACGTTTGCTGACAGCATCACCTATTTCGGAATGATCGTCGTCTATTTATGTCCGATTTTGCTGCTCCTCATCGCTGTCATACGAGGTGTAAAGGGTCATGAATAGCAAGCTCACTACCTTTTGTATATACCTGCTACTCTCGACGTTGCTGGCTGGCTGCTGGGATCAGGTTCAAATTGAGGAACGAGGATTTGTCGTAGGCGTAGGGATTGATATACCTCGTACGAAAAAAACCGAGCAGCAAGCCAAGCAAGAGGCTCCCGACAAACCTCCCGTAAAAGAACGCTTTCTCGTCACACATCAATTCGTCGTGCCCGGTGGGTTGGTCTCAGGCGGTCAAGGAAGCGGAGGCGGCCAAAACACAGCCAATGAGGCTTTTCACAATCTCGTATCCGAAGGGGATTCCCTCTTTGAGATTTCTCGCGAATTGGCTTCCCGAACCAGCCGAGCCCCGTTTTATCAGCATATGAAGATCCTGATCGTCTCTGAGGAAGTGGCCCGAACCAAAGATGGTTTTGCCAGAGCACTCGATTTCTATCTGCGTGATCCAGACTCCAGGCGAAGCAGCAAGGTCTTTATCTCAAAAGGTCTTGCCAAGGAGGTACTGGAAGTCAAACCTAAAACAGAAAAGCTGCCGGCTATTTACGTCAACTCTGTCGCGGAGAATAATATTAAAAATGCTCGGATGCTTCCAGCAGTCCGATTGGGCGATGTCCACGAGGAGCTTCTCAGCCCTTACAGCTTTGTGGTTCCGCGAATCAGACCCGAAGAGCAGGAGGTAAAATTAGCAGGTGCTGCCGTTTTTGCTCATGACAATCAGTTGATGGGTTTTCTAGGGGAAGAAGAGACGGAGGGACTGAATTTTCTTACGGGAAATATTAACGGAGGTATGCTAAAAGGCAAGTTTAAAAACAATCTCGTCTCGATGAACATCCAAGGGATCAAACATGGCATTAAGGCAGATTTACGAGATCGGCAGCACATGAAATTCACGATAGAAATCGAATGTGAAGGCACATTGGCCGAGTCTTATGCCACAATGGATTACTTGAATCACATGGCGATGGAGAAGCTTGAACAAGTGTTTGCCGAAGAAATCGAGCGCATGAGCTATGACACCATCAGGAAAGTCCATAATCAAATGAAAGTGGATGTCATCAAGCTTGGCAGCTATCTCAAGCAGCATCATTTTTCGCTATGGAAAAAGATTCGGCAGGATTGGGAAACAGGACAGCATCTGTATGAAAAAAGTGAGATAATCGTTCAAGCAAAGGTCTATCTACGCAATATCGGTGCGATAAACCGTACCGAACGCCAAAACAACAGGTGATCCCATGTTCAAATTTTTAGGCGTCGTCCCTCCATATTTGACCTTCGCAGGGACGGTCTTAGCTTTTTTGATTCCCTATCTTTTTTACAAAATCAACAATAAAATTCATGAGCTGGGCGATCCGCCCTGGAAGAAACGGAATAACTCCAATTCGTAACAAAACCTCTATCACATCAAAACAAGGGCTTACTCATCATCTTGTGCAAGCCCTTGCTTACTTTCTTTGTTCACTTGCTATTTAAAAATTCTTCATACGTTACACGATTATAATTATTTTGCCGACTTTCGAGACCTTGGATTTCATTTTCGAGTTCATAGATTTGTTGCAAGAGTACTTGCATGCGTTCTTTTGCTTGCATCCTCGATGTGATCTCCTCTCTTTTCACTTTCTTTTTGGAGCTTTCTATTTGTTCATCCAATTCCTCCTCTTCCTCTCTAAGCTCCCCAACTATCCTTTTTAGATTGATCAAACGCAAATAATCTTGTTTTGAATTTGCTATGCACTCCGCTAGTTTCCTTGCATATTCAGGATAGGTTGCATCTACTACTCCCTTATATAACCAACGACTTTCTCGGTGATCTTTTATTTTTAATAAGGTCCGCTTCAGTTCCGTAAGCGATTTTATATGTTCTTCGATCTGTACCGAACTTGCTTGTTCATTTATTTTCGTGGCTAGTTCGTTCCATGTTTCCTTTCCCAACTGTAAGATTTCCAATTCTTCCTGTCGAACGGAAAACAAATCTAGCCAATCTTCATTCGCACTACGTAGCTTTTGATAATCGCTTTTGATCTGACATTCATTTAACCGCGTGATAAAGAAGCCTTTTATTTGACCATGAATGTTTTTATTGATTTCTTTTTTGGGAAGAAGCTCAAATTTTGCTGGCTTTTTTACGTCTTCAATGGCTTCAATCTCATGGATAAGCTGTTTGTTTTGCTCCAGAATTTTTTCTGCCTTTCCTAAACCGTTGGCGGACTTTGCGGCCCTTCCTTTTTGAACATCACCAAAGTAGGCTACTTTCTTTCCTTCCTCTCCCTTCCAATTGATCGGATTCTTATTTTTCTTTCGATCAGTCGGTAGTGCTTGATGCATGGAAAAGTGAATATTTTTCACCCATTCGATATCATCGAAGTCTTCGGAATTTTTATCAAAAAGTTTTTTATCGCCTGAATCGTCTGCTAACCATAGATTGTATCTGGCAGCGGTGTCTTCTTTTGTATAATCCAAATTCGCTTCGTCCATGGTTTGCGAATACTGATCATAAGAAGATGAGCCGTCTGTCGGAGGACCAAATTGCCCATCATTGATCATTAGCGCAGTGGCATCCCATTTAAACGGAATTCTTACCGGAAGCTGAATTTCCCAAGGTTTATCCGAGTCTATTTCTTTCAATATACTCCGTTTCTTCAATTGATCCTGATCCACGGAAAAGTTATATTGATCGTATTGCAATTCAACGGTGTACTCATACTTGGTTCCGACGTCTGCCCCTCGCAGCATTGCCTCGATTGTATTATTATACGATTGTTGATTATTTTTCTTATCTTGTGGAGCAACATTCCATTGCTGATCTGCTTTTTCTCCCCGTAGAATCTGATAGCCAACCAAATGACCCCCATTATAACTGGCTACTCGGTGCTTATCATTCCCATCACGTATGAGCGATTCTTCATAACCAAGATTGCCGATAGCCGTCACAAGTGCTGACGCATCACGGTCAGAATTCCACCCGTTTTTAGTGATCTCAGCGGTAACGGAATGTGGCCGGTCGCATGTATCGCCTAATTCTTTTGTAAAATGGAAAAACGATTGATTCAAATTTCCTTCCCCGTATACCTCCCTTAATAGCCCCCAAAAGGTTGGAAGTCCTTTATCCGCTTTCACATCCGTAAATTTCCCGTCATCTCCGACGGCATTTTCGAAATCATCTTTTTCGTATGTATCTGGCTTGTCCGCTTTCATTTTATTAAGATTGTCTTGATTGAGTTTCCTTTGGATGACAGGTATTGAAGATTCCTTTTGATTTTGCAGCAGCTTCGTCATTGCCTTGTTTCCTATTTTTTTGGCGAGTTGTAAAACGGGTGGCGTATTTCGGTGGGAATTTGGTGGGAGAAGCGTATTTTCTGGTAGACGTGCGTTGCTAGCCATGTCATTTACTAATGGGACATGATCCCGATTTTTGAACACCTTATCATCCCCTAATAGAATGAAGATTCTTCCTTATATTGTAACAAGGCAGACAGAAAAAATGAATCAATAAGAAAAAGAGCGTACCCGTCTATGCGAGCAAGCCCTTTCTTCCTTTTTCCTATTGTTGTGCGAGCAAATCAGCAAACGCTTTGGCATACGCAGGCAGATCAGGCGGTCTACGGGAACCCACGATGTGACCGTCTACCACAACCTCTTCATCTACCCAAATCGCGCCTGCATTCTCCATATCATCTTTAATGCCCGGTGTCGATGTTGTAGTTACCCCGCGCAAAATTTTTGCGGAAGCCAGCACCCAACCGGCATGACAAATATGTCCAATCGGTTTTTTCGCCTCGTGCATCGCAACCACAAACGACAGCACCTCCGGATAGCGGCGCAGTTTGTCAGGTGCCCACCCTCCTGGAACGAGTACGCCTGCATAGTCGGCAGGATTGACATCAGCCATCGCTTTGTCAGTCTCACACGGTACACCGTACTTCCCTATGTAGACGTGGTTCGCCTTCGGGCCGACGAAATGGACGGTAGCGCCTTCCTCTCGCAGTCTCATCACCGGATACCAGAGCTCGAGATCCTCAAATTCACTTTCGACGAAGCAAACCACTTGTTTTCCTGCAAGTCTCAACGTTCTCGCCTCCTTTTCCTTCTATACTACGTTATTGTAGCAGGTACAAAAGGAAAAGACAGCAGGTACATGGATCAAGCATGCATCCCCTCGGGAGTAGGTATGTACATGACAACTTTGGTCCCTTTTCCCATTTCAAAGGTGGCAGCATCAGGGCAAAGATCGGCAAACAAGCGAGACGCTTGCTCCCCTATGGATGTAAAAACGTGTTTTATCAAGCTAAAGGAATGAAGCAAAGCAAAGAGAACACACTGTTATACTATTTTTAAAATCCTGTTACAATCGATTTATTCCATTGTTCTGTATAGAACGATTGACGATGAAAAAATGCTGTATTATATTTTTATTGAAAGCTGTTTCAGATGAAACTCAGATTTCCCTCACGTATTTACCCATCAATTTAAACTGGATTGGAAGGAAGATTTGTATGTCTAACCATGCACCGATCATTCCATCACTAAGTGATAGCGGCATTCACTATTATCAAACCTATGAAGAAAGCCTCGCTCTTTGGCCAGTTCATCACGAAACATTTTATGTACCTACCCGTTTTGGTCAAACGCATATCATTGCAAGTGGACCAAAGAATGCACCACCACTCTTATTGCTGCACGGAGTATTGTTTAGTTCCACCATGTGGTATCCAAATATTGCCGAATGGAGCAGCAAATACCGAACATATGCAATTGATATCATAGGTGATAAGAACAAAAGTATCCCTGTAGATTTAAACGGTACGAGAACGGGTTACGCTGATTGGCTTCTTGAAGTGTTTGATAATCTGGGTATCAAAAAGGCGTATTTGGTTGGACTTTCGCTTGGTGGGCTTCATGTTATGAATTTTGTTTTGCGTGCGGCCGAGAGAGTAGAAAAGGCAGTATTACTTAGTCCTGCGGAAACTTTCGTGTCCTTTCATCCAAATTTCTACAAATACGCACTTGGCCTTTTTGTGCCTAACGGAGTTGAGAATTTTTTAAAGTGGATGATGGGAGATCGTTACGTGTTACATCCAAATTTTGCAAAACAGTTTCATGCAGGAGTTATGTGGCAGGATGAATTAAGAAATCAAAAACCTAAAGCTGATGGATTCCCGTATGTTTTCACTGACGACGAATTAAAATCAGTAAAAGTTCCGACTCTCTTATTACTTAGCGAGCACGAAGTCATTTATGACCCGCAATCTGCCTTACATCGTGCTTCGACTTTTGTTCCCGGTATTGAAGCGGAAATCGTAAAAAATGCTGGCCACGTTTTGTCGATGGAACAGCCAGAATACGTTAATGGACGTGTATTGAGTTTTTTAGATAAATGAAAGACAGTATAAGTTGATTTCATAGGTGTATGTAGGACTCGTATCATGGAAGATGATTGTAAGAAAAAAAGTGAGAAACAGGCCTACTCACTGTTCCCCACCTTATAACGAAAACCATATGTATAGATTGCTGGTGCCGGTAGAGGGACTTGAACCCCCACGGTTTCCCTCACGATTTTGAGTCGCGCGCGTCTGCCAATTCCGCCATACCGGCCTATTCAAATGAAAACATGGTCGGGAAGACAGGATTCGAACCTGCGACCCCTTGGTCCCAAGCCAAGTACTCTACCAAGCTGAGCTACTTCCCGATTGCCAACCATATCGGACCTTCTCTCATTCGACAATTTCCGATAAGTATCGCAACACTTACATACTATACAGGCAAATTGAACCAATATCAATACCGGATTTTTTTGGAATATAGTTATTTTTTCCTAGTATTTAACTTCACTCTCCATGGTGTACAGATTTTCCCACATGGTATTTGTCGTTTCAAGAAATCCTGCGGAAGATTAAACGGATAGTCCAGCGGATGACGCCCTACAACGATCCAGCGCCCATTCGAAAGCTTTTTCAACTGATACACACGGAAAAATCGATCACTGGAATCGAAGGCAAACCATACCACAATCGTCGCACACCTGCTGCCCGAAGACAGGACCTGTGATTTTACAATCGGTGGCGCCCCTATCGTATCACCTACCGGGATCGCGAGTCGTCCGTTTATTCGCCGCAAATCAAGATTGCCGATCACTCGATTTGCCAGACAAGGCGTCATGAATTTTTGCAGGAAACGGCGAATTTTCCATTTGGAATTGAACCGCTTTGGCAAAATGATTCCGCGATCCCTCACCCGCTTATGCGCTGAAAAGATAATCGTAAAGAAAGCTTGCTCTGCCAATCGAATGACCTGCACCCATTGCTTCTTCATCTGGCGTCCCTCCCCCTGTCAGACTATGCATCGTGTGAGGAAAACGGTTGGACGCGTATCTATATACATAAACCGTTGCGTGCAGGGCAAATTAATATGGTATTCCCATCATGAAAACCCGCAGGAGGTATAGCAATGCCTAGCCAAATTAACACGGACTCGCTTAAAAAAGCAGAGGTAGCCACCACGCTGGCAAAAAATATGATTACGCAAGCGATTGAGCAATCTGCAGCCAATCCGCAGCTCGCTGAAGAAGCCTTGAAACAAGCGTCTCAGGAAATTGCCCAAGCGCAAACGATGGTGTCCCAAGTCCAATCCACGCTGCAAACCCAAGCGAAAGCTCAACAAAGCCAATCCTAAACAAATGCAGGCAGACCCGGAATAGACTGGTGGTTTGCCTGTTTTCCCCATACAATAGCAATAGTTGCAAGAATTATTGCTAAAAAGGTGGGGGACATATTGCCGCAACTTCAAGGATTGAATCATTTGCTTTTCTCTGTCTCAGATCTCGAGAAATCTTTTTGTTTTTATCGGGATGTCCTGCATGCCAAACCATTAGTACGTGGTCGCAAGCTGGCTTACTTTGACTTAAATGGCTACTGGTTGGCCCTGAATGAAGAACCGGACATCCCACGCAATGAAATTGCTCACTCCTATACACACATGGCCTTCACTATCACAGAAGAGTCATTTGATGAGTGGTACGCTCATTTGGAAAAGCATGACGTTACCATTTTGCATGGACGGGATCGTGCGGAGCGGGATAAGCGTTCCATTTATTTTACCGACCCTGATGGACATAAGTTTGAATTACATACAGGCACTCTTCAGGACCGTCTCGCTTACTACCGGGACGAAAAGCATCACATGACCTTTTTTGAATAATCGATGATGTTGCCATTTCTTAATATACTTTTCACAAAATCACAATAGTTCCAAAGTTTCAACTCCGTACGCGAATGCTATAATCTATAAAGCACTTATGGCCTATTCCCCTTATGAATAGGCCCGTTTTTCGTAAACATATGGAGGGATTTTATGTTTGGTAAGCGTGGCGCCCAAACCGTTACAGCCTCAATTCAAAAAAGCGATGTCCAAATGTCCGATCAGCTAACGGGGAAGGTTCATTTTTTGCAAATGAATCAGACAGACCTTGATCGGTTGAAACAAATTGAACCACTCCTAGCAGAACACCTAGAGTCCATTACAGAGCGTCATTACCACATGCTTCGTCAATATTCCCATCTTATGCAGACTATCGAAACGCATACGACGGTTGACCGATTGGCCGTTTCCTTTCGTCACTATTTGCAATCGCTTCCACACGCCAAGCTAGACGATGCCTATGTAGCCGGGCGCAGGAAAATCGGAGAGGTCCACAGCAAAATTGGACTTGCGCCAGAATGGTATACAGGCTCTTACTTGCGGGTCTATGAATATTTGATTCCCGCAATCGTCAACACCTATTCGAAACGTCCCCAGGAATTATCTTCTGTTCTGTTGGCACTCATGAAGATCATCACGCTTGATTCGCAAATCGTCCTCCAATCGTATCAGGAGGACAATGATTACAAAGTCATTGATCGTCTGGGCGAAGTTCTGGAGTTGGTGATTCAGATCGATAAATTCAAGCATGTGCTGGACACGCTTGAGGATACGACTGAGGAAGCTGGCAATGTAGGATCTGCTGCTGAGCAACTAAGCGAATCTGTGCAAAAAGTGGCTCAATCAGCCGTCTCTGTCGCAGAGAGTGCTTCCACTACAATCGAGCAAGCGACGATGGGCAAGGATATTATCCAAGATTCATTAACCAGCTTTCTTTCCATGGCAGATGAATTACAAGAGATGCAAACAAAAACTTCGCAATTAATGACATCCATTGCAGAAGTTTCTCAGGTCGTCCAAGTCATCCGCAATATTGCCGATCAAACCAATCTTCTTGCATTGAATGCGTCAATTGAGGCAGCGCGTGCCAACGAACACGGCCGAGGCTTTGCTATCGTGGCAGATGAAGTACGAAAGCTCGCCGAACAGACCAAGCAATCGGTTCAAAGCATTACAGCCACAATCAACAATGTCCAGAATGAAGCTGTCCAGGTAAAAGAAACGGCCACTCTCATGAGTGACCATTTTAACGATAAAGTGATGCAAACACGCGATGCGATTGGGATATTAGGAGATATTGTGCAAAATATTGAGGCTGTCGGACATTCCACCGGACATATCGCAGCATTGGCACAAGAGCAGTCTGCTGCCACAGATGATATTTCGATGCGCATATCGCAAGTCCTGACGAATATGGAGCAGGTCTCTTCGCACGTCTCAAATGTAGGTAAAAACGTCTATAATGTTGGCGCTGGCATTAACAGCCTGCACAAGCTGAGCATCACACAAACGAGCCACATAAAGACCAAGCATTACTTGCGAATCGTCAAAACTGATCATCTCTTATGGAGATGGTGGCTGTACAACTTCATGCTTGGGTATCACCACATTGATGAAAAAGAACTCGTCGACCATCATCAATGCCGCTTGGGGATTTGGTATGACGAGGCCCTGAACAATCCATCCGTGAGCACCTTGCCCTCTTTCAAGCAATTAGAAGCACCTCATCGACAGTTCCACGAAACTGTTCGGCGGATTTACCAATTCGTCAAACAAGGAAAACTTGAGGAAGCAGAAGCTACGTTCGATACTCTTGAAGAGATATCACAACGCATTCTCAGTGTACTGGATCAGCTAGCCACAGAAGTTTCCTAATGATATTATCTATTTCGTCTTTTTCTTTCCCGGCTGCCTTTTGGAGGCAGCTTTTTTTGTTTGGACACGGTTTAACTCCGCAGGAGATAGCGGTCTAGTACGAGCGCTGGTTCGCCTGACTCTTTTGGCTTTGGCAACTGACCTGCCGACTCTTCCAGCTGCTCTTGGTATCCCGACGCCAAACGCTTGCAATGCCCAGACAACCGGATACGAAATCGAGAGCCTTCCATTGGCTGAACCAGCAAAATTCACAGCCGCAGCGTAGTTGCCCGCAGTCAGCCAAACAGAGCCGGAATCTCCAGGCAAGGAGATGGGAACCGTACTCCTGATGACCGTCTGATTCTGAAAACGGATGGTTCCCAGTCCTCCGTAGTTCCCGTAACTGACATCAATATCGGTGTGGATCGATTCGACCGTTCCCCATGCCAGCCCTGATGAACGGCCTACTTTTTTCAATCTGCGTCCGATGCCATACGAGCGAATCACACCTGGAACTCTGCCCACTGTTGCGTAACGCGGGGAAAGGAGTCGATTCGAAGTAGGGATACTAATCGCTGCATCCATTCGATTACCTGTGTTTTTCCGAAGTCGAACATACCGGTACAAGCGTCCGATTCGATCCCTTCCTGAACGGCCGCCGTCTGCTCCGCCCGGCTGGATGGTTTCGGTATAGCCGCTCGTATTGTTACGATTCAGGACGTGATTGTTGCTCAACACAAACCGTTGTCCTCCTCGCGCAACGATTAAACCAGCCGTTCCGGAGGCCCCTGGGTAGCCGATGCTATATCCAGCGATCACAGGTCGGATTCTGCTGCGATAATTCGTTGCAGAGGGTCGTACAGCAGGATGACAATGGCACCGTCCAGAGGTGACGGTTCGAACAGGAACGGACACATGGGCTGTCGCCTCCTGTCTTTTGACAAGGACGCAGCTCGGGCATGTCTTCTTCACGGCGGCACTTGCATTGACGGTATACATCACAATGCAGGCGCCGCCTTTTTTGTTTTTTCCGTTTGCGTAGCCAATCCCGATGCCAATTACGCCCGGCATTCGCTTCCACCTTTTGACCAAATGCTTCTTGGCCAGGAGCGCTTCCTGAAAGGTTGCCATAGTACCCCTTCCTTTCTGGAGGTAGTTTGTTTTACATGGTCATCGTATGTAAAACTTGGCCAGCACTGTTGGACACTTGTCATTGCGGGGAAGCCTTTTTTAAAAACCTCTCGGTCGGGGTCGGGCTGTAGTGGTGGGTGGAAACAGGAGAAAACGCTCAGATTCTAGGGCCACCCGCTGTGGGATTGACTGCCCGGCTCCATGAAAAAAAGTGAAACCCGCGCCCAAAGTGGTCTATTCAGGAAGTTTCTCAGAGGTGGGCGCTAAGAGCTTGTTTCTCTTTTTTTCATTGCGCCTCGGTCGGTGTCCCAAAGATCTTCGCTTTTTTCTCCTGTTTCCTCTACGAGTTTTCCGTGTTAAACGGGTTTTAAAAAGAATGAAGAATGTAATCAGTTACGACAGAGANNCCTTCGGAGCGGGCAGTCTCCCTCCCAGCGGGACGGAGCCTGGAGCCTAGACTGGAAATATTCTTCTCCCCAACACAGCCACATAATAAAAAAACCACCACTCCCTATCAAACCAGGAAATAGTGGTTGGTTCATTATCTAATGATGTTAAGACGCTTCCGAAACAGTTACATTTGCCGGAGCAGTCTGAGATGCTTTTTTATTCGTGTGAACAAGCACGATATTCAAGATGACTGCCGTCAAAGAACCTGTCACGATACCATTTTGCAGCATCATTTTTGCCAACGTAGGCAGTTGATCAAACATCGCAGGAACCGCAGCAGAGCCAAGTCCTACAGCGATACTGCATGCAGCGATCAGCAGATTTTCGTTTTTGTTCAGGTCAACCTGCGAGAGAATATTGATACCAGATGCAACAACCATCCCGAACATGGCGATCATTGCTCCACCCAATACTGCATTAGGAATAACCGTTGTCAGCGCAGCCAGCTTTGGCAGTAATCCGAGAACGACCAGAATTCCACCTGCACCAATCATTACGTCACGCGATTTAATGCCAGTCAAGGAAACCAGGCCGACGTTTTGCGAAAAAGCCGTGTAAGGGAATGCGTTGAAAATGCCACCCAGTACAATTGCGACCCCTTCCCCGCGCAATCCTTTGACTACATCTTGATCCGTTACTTTTGTATCAGTCACTTTACCGAGTGCAAAGTAAACACCTGTGGACTCAGCCATGCTGATGATGTTGACGAGAATCATGGTAACAATAGCCACAATACTGAACTGTGGTGTACCGAAGTAAAACGGTTCAACCACGCTAAACCAAGAGGCTTCCGCAACACTTGCGAAGCTGACCATCCCCATCATGTAAGCGACAGCCGTACCGACAATCAATCCGAGCAATACAGAAATCGCACGAATAAATCCGGTAAAGAAACGATTAATAAGCAAAATGATAACCAACGTTCCTAAAGCCAAAAGCAAATTGTGCGGTTGTCCAAAGTCCGGCATGCCTTGTCCGCCAGCCGCGTTGTTCATTGCAACGGGAATGAGCGACAGTCCAATGATCGTAACGACCGAACCTTGTACCACGGTTGGGAAAAAGCGCAGCAGCTTGCCAAACAGTGGAGCGGCCAAGACAACAAATATACCCGATATGATGATGGCACCGTAAGCGGTCGCTAGGTTACTCGTAGAAGCAATGGCGATAATCGGTCCTACTGCTGTAAACGTACAGCCAAGCACAACGGGAAGGCGAATCCCTGTATAACGCGTGCCAAGGACCTGCAAGAGCGTAGCGATTCCGCAAGTGAAAAGGTCGGCAGCAATCAAATAAGCGATTTGCGTAGGAGTCAGATTCAAAGCACCACCGATAATCAACGGTACGACGACGGCTCCTGCATACATGGCAAGAATGTGCTGTAAGCCCAAAGTAACAATCTTATGTTTGGCTAGCATGTGTGAACCCTTACCTCCTATTATTTTTTTGATTATACGCGTGCGGGCTCTTCTTCAATAAAGTGAATGCCTTCTGGTGACATCGATTCAATACGTGCCAATGATTCGATTCGTACGCCAGCTTGCTCCAAGAGACCTCGGCCTTCCTGGAAGCTTTTTTCAATAACAGCGCCAACCCCTACGAGATGAGCACCGGCATCTTTGACAATATTCGTAAGACCCACCAGAGCAGCTCCCGTAGCCAAGAAGTCATCGACAATCAATACGCGGTCTTCTTTGGACAAATACTGACGGGAAACACTGATTTGATACGTTTCCTGACGGGTAAAGGAATGAACAGGAGCAGAGTATACTTCCTCTGTCAACGTGACAGCTTTTTTCTTTTTCGCATAGATAAAGGGAACACCTAAAGCAAAGGAAGTCGCCATAGCAAAATGAATTCCACTTGCCTCAATCGTCACGACTTTTGTAATGTTTTCACCAGCGAACAGCTCGGCAAAGCGCTGTCCGATCTTCATTGTCAGTTGTGGATCTACCTGGTGGTTCAAAAACGCATCCACCTTCAAAACGGATGCCGACAGTACCTTGCCGTCCTGTACGATGCGCTCTTGTAATTCTTTCATCAATTCTTCCTCCTCGGATATGGTTCCGGCCACTTTTGCTTGCGGCCTGCTGAAATATAAAAAGCCCAGAGCGGACAGTGTCACAAGCGGGCTACGTAACAGACCAACGCCAAGTGAAACTGTCCCTCTGGGCTTTTTTCCCTTAGGTGTGACACATTCATTCGTGCCTGCGTCGCTCGGACCAGCTTTCTTTCAACCCTATGATTGGAATAGGAAAGAAAGAGACGGAACCCTAGACGCACTTTCACTCGTAGTCAGGTGATTTACGGTCACCTGGTAGAAACGGTTGGGCCTTATTCCCAAAATTATACGAGCTACCTATCTATTTATTTATTTCGAAGTGTAATAACGAGTATTGACCAAATCTATCATAAGTCCCGCGTTGTGAGCAAGCGTTAATTTTTGAAAACAAAAGGAAGCGCTTACTTGTCCTAATAAAAGAAAGAGCCCTGATTTCTCAAGGGCTCTCGTACTTATCTCTTCGGTTTTTTCTGCCGCATTTGAACGTTGATCTTCTTCCATTTATCCCTTTCAGCAGCAGCAAGCCTTGCGTCTTCTTTGCGTGCCAGATGTGCCAATTCGCGTTGGAGCTTCAGGTAACTGTCAAAGCGTGCCTTTTCCAATGATCCAGCTAGGATGGCAGCTTGAACAGCACAGCCAGGCTCGCGCATATGCTTACAATCATTGAAGCGGCATGTTTCCGCAATGGACTCAATATCGTCAAAGGCACCGCGGAAGCCCTCATCTGCCTCCCAGAGCTGGAGTTCCCTCATGCCTGGCGTATCGATCATCAGAGCACCACTCGGCAATCGGAACAATTCACGATGTGTCGTCGTATGGCGGCCACGGTCATCACCTTCACGCACGCCACTGACTTTTTGCATCTCCGCTCCGCTCAATTTATTGATCAAAGTGGATTTGCCAACACCAGAGGAACCCATCAAGGCAATCGTCTGGCCCTCGCCCAGGTACGGTGCGAGCTGATCCAGTCCTTCTCCCTGCTCGGCACTGACTACGTGAACAGGTACTCCGATCGCAACTGATTCTACCTCTGCCATGCATGCATCCAGATCGTCACACAAATCTGCTTTGGAAAGCACAATCACCGGATTGGCTCCACTTTCCCACGCAAGAATAAGATAACGTTCCATCCTGCGAAGATTTAAATCATTATTTAAGGAATTCACGAGGAAAACCGTATCGACGTTCGCAGCCACAATCTGCTCTTCCACTGTATCCCCAGCTACTTTGCGGGAGAACTTGCTCTTTCGTGGAAGAAGTCCGTGAATCGAGGCTTTCTTTTCCTCTGGGCGGGCACTGATCACTACCCAGTCCCCGACAGCTGGAAAATCTTCTCGTCCGATGGCTTCATAACGAAGCTTACCCGTTACTTCGCCCAAGAGTTCGCCATGCTCACTCCACAGACGATAAATACGTTTATGTTCGAGTGTGATACGTCCCACACTGTAGCCTTGCTCGGCATAAGGGGCAAAATGATTAGCAAAATACTCATTCCAGCCCATAGATTGCAATACTTGTTGATTGGTTAGTTGATTCACTGCGGATTCCCCCTGCAATTGGTTAAATATATGGCTATCAGCCAGAACCAGTCACAGTCGAATCCTCATCTGGTGAACGGTATTACTGTTCGCTTGAAAGGAGGATTCCTGTGACCCCGACTACGACACTCTGAACAAATTTGATGGCTACCATAAAACATCTCTCCTTTAGCAAACCTACCATTCAGGTTTGGAATCATATTTCCCAGTTATTGTACCATAATGAAACAAAATGCAACAGCGTCAATCTCCCCCGCCGCCGCCTCCGCTATCTCCGCCACCACCACTTCCACTATCGTAGCCGCTGTCATAGCTATCCCAACGATCGTTTGAGTCGTGATTTCGATGATGATGATTGTGAGAGCTGTCTACATAGAAGGCTCCGCCCCCGCTGTCTGAAGAGGAATGAGAGCGCCCACTTCCACCTTTTGCAGCTTTGGACGCCAAGACAAATACTACGATCAAAAACATGATGACGATGACAATGAAGAACTCCATTGTTTGTCCCCGCCCTTCCTCTTTTTTGAAGGTTGTTTACCTATTTAGTATAACATAGTATAGCTGGAATAGGCTGGGGGCGTCGAGGATGATGCCTTTTATCCGGCAAAATGCCCTGACACAGGTGCGATCGCCAAAATGTTATCCAACACAAATACTCGATACGCCTTCCTCATATAACAGTATGCTTTCAAGCTCCCTTTGTTTACATCAATATGTACCACACGGATCGTACGCCTGCTAGCCTCTCCATCCTTCTTCAAATAGATGATCTCCACTGCTTGCTGCCGCACTGTGTACCTTCTCAACTCCTGAATCATCAAGCTGTCACCACCACAAAATGTGTCTTCTTGCTGTTGAGATCATCATACCAAAAGAGAACGCACGTTCGCAATACCTAGAGCTAGCTCTGGAGATGCACATAGTTTGAATATTTGATCGCTTAGGCACTCTGCAGGAAGCTCTTCTAAAACTGTCCCTTGTGAGCTTGTGCCAGCAAAAACCTTAATCAATGTTAATTTATCTTCCATACGATTCTCCAAACCTATCTCTTTCTTTGTTTGTTTGACATGTAATGAACGAGTTACCCATCCGTCAAAAAAGGCATGCGCCCCAAAAATGGACACATGCCTTATGCTTGTTACAACTCAGCGCCTTCTAAGCGCACGTCCAAACACAATCAGAATCGGTGCCAACAAGATGGCGGCCGCAACCAGCGAAGCGCGAATCGAAAAACGAGTCCCAATCCATCCGACAGCCGGACCACCTGCCGTTTGTCCCAAGGCATTGGACTGGCCCATCATCGACAAAACCGTCGCTCGCACACTGCTCTCAATGTTCAGATTCAGCCACGTATCATACAGCGGACTGCTTAATGACTGAATCACACCGATTAACAGCAATGCAACTAATGCCCAGCTAAAGCTCGGAGAAAAGGCGAAAGCAATCATCGCTGCAATTTTGAGTCCCGTCAATGTGAACATGCCCACAAGGACAACCCGCTCATTGTTCACATCCAGCCTTTTTTCCACAACGCCTACGACGATGAGGCCAAGTATGCTTGCGAGTGCTGCAATGATCCCGAACCACATTGGCATTGAAATAGCAGTGAGCTCTGGAAAGCCAATTTCTGCGATCAAATGCGCTTCCCATAAACGGTCATACCCTTCAGAAGCTGCACCCGTAAATAGCGTCACGAACAAGATCAGCATGAGTATCGGCTGACTGCGAATCACTTTGGCACCCGAAGTCCACGTCTGAATCATTTCCTTCACGTGGGAAGCACCTTGCTCACGCTCACGAGGAACAAAACCGGTCTCCTTCATGAACAGAATCAGAAAGACTCCAAGCCCCAGATACATGAGGCCACCTATGAGGAAAGGCAAATAGGGAGCGAGTGTTGCCAATGCCACACTAAGTGCAATCCCGAGCAGATTCCCAAACAAGGAATAGCGCTTGGCCTTCATGAAAATCGTACCGATCTTCTCTTCTCCAACCTCATCCACAATCCATGCAGTATCCGCTCCACTGATAAACGTATACCCGAGGCCACTGATGACTTGCGAAAACAGCACCAAACCGAAGACAGAAATCAACGGTACCCAAGCATCAAGCGCGGGAACGACCCCTTGCATCGCAAATCCGATTCCCAGCAAAAACATCCCGATAATGACGGAGCGACGGCGACTGTACGTATCCGCAACTACTCCTGTTATCCCTTCAAACACCAACACGGATAACTCCAATACCGTCCCGATCAGTAGCAATTCAAACGGGTTAAAACCCAGTGTCACAATATAGTAAAGTGCATAGGTCGTGAACATGGTCGTATTGGCGAGGGAAGTCAAAAAACTTTTGATTGTATATACTTTTGTCGCATTCATGAACATGGAAGCAGTATCCACCTTTTTTAGGCAGATGACGCGTCCCGTTTTCACATACTGATCGTTACTCTACAATCCTCTACTGTGCAAAATGCGTACGCGTCATGCTGCCGTTCCTATTTTTCTTTCCTGTGTACTTGCTTGCTCTGAATAGTGTTTTTAACATGTGATATACACCTCCGAAAGTAATTACAGCTATTATAGAATGATTTTAATTGCCACACAATGGAAAAGCCGTGCAGCATGATTGGACCACTGCACGGCTTGCTTATAAAGCAACTTATGCTTTTTTTCTAAACAGGCCAACGATGGAGATCAGCAACGCCAAACCAGAAAGTACCAATGGCAAGGTATTGTTGCTGCCTGCACTCGCCGCTTCCCCGGCAGGAGCGGTTGCCGGCTTTTGTTCTTGTCCATGCTCATGTCCTGCTTCGCCTACACCAGCCTTAATAGTAGTGACAGACGCTGGTGTTTTGGAATCCTTGTCCCCTGTCCATTCCACAACCTCGCCATTTGCGTAGGTCTGATAAGCCTTCCAAGCCACTTGGCCCTCTTCTTTCGGGTTTGCCCCGACAAACGTGAACTCTTGGAACTCATGCGCCTTAATTCCCCCTTCTGTTGCTGTCCACACAAGGGCTGTGTTCACACCGTCTTTATCTTTTTCGAACTCGTAGGTCCAGCCCGGAATCGGTTGAACGGAATTTACCTTCACGCCTGCCGGGAATTCCAGCTTCACTTTTGTCGTGTTGACGTCTTTTTCTACCGGGACACGCACGGTGTATTTTTCATAGGAGCCTGTAGTAGCCTCTTTCGGATATACGTTCACATGTGCTTGTGCTGCTGTCGCCAACGTCAAAACTGCACCTGCTACCAGTACACTGCTCATCCATTTTTTCATTTTCATCCTATAAAATCCTCCCTAGTTTGGATCTGTTTGAATCACGGCTTGATTATTTGTCTCAGCAGTCGGGTAGTTGGTCTGGCTCATCCAAAGTCCAGCCAGAATAGCGATAATCCCGAATACAATCTCCCAACGCAAGTAAGCGGGCTGCAAGGAATTTTTCGTCCGCCAACGTCTGGTTTGCCTAAAGGCTAGAAGAAGCATAAGGCAGACACTTGCTATTTTTCCATATAACAGATAGCTCCATGACGTTGAACTCTGGATAATATTCATGATATCCGTCTGCACGATGAGCATGACAACACCCGTCACGACGGCAAGCACTGCCGCCACAGCAACTGTCTGCAAGAAGAACCTCTTGAACGACTCCTGTCCTCGTTCAGCCGCTTTGACTGTAAGCAGCAAGTAGACAAGTGCCCCCATCCACACGGCGACCGTCAAAACATGCAACAGTCTCAGCAAAATGGACAGCCAGACAGGAGCAATGCCCCATGCATGACCACCAAAAGCTTGCGCGCTGATCACGAGAACCCAGATTCCCACATACCAGCCGGACACCATATTGGGAATCGCGATCAATAACAGTAGTACAAAGGACACCAGCAGCATGATTGCAAACGGAGACTGACTAAGCAAATTCCCGTCCATCTGCCACAGTGCTTGCGTAAGGGATACCGCGGTTAACGATTCGTCATACAAGAACCACAAAAATATTAGTCCGATGATCGCCAAACTCCATCCGATTTGTCTGCCAATCCCGATGAGCTGGGCAAGCGAAGGCAAGCCATGACGCTGTGCTCCCCACGCTACCAGATACAAACCTCCACCGACGAGAATAATTCCTTGCGCCAAATAACGGTACATGATCAAGTAGCTTGAATCGGCTTTTTGCTCATTTGGCGGAACCACGACCGCACTTTTTTGTCCGATGGAAAACGTGAGCTTCTCTGCGATCGGATGTCCGTCCTCGGAAACGACAGATACGATAACCGAATACGTCCCCTCAGCCAAATCGCCCGGCAGTTTCGCATTCAACTGCGAGGCATCACCCGGTTGCAATGTCGGCCGCTCCATTTTTATTTCCTTGCCATTCCAGTCAAATAACCGCACGTTAACAAGATCCGGCTCCAATGTTTCGGTAAACCGCGCAGATATTTGTCCTGGATTCTCCTTCAGTACCTCACCATCTTGCGGTGAGCTGCTCATCAAGCCAGCATGGGCGTAAGCAGTTGTCATACCCGTTGTCAGTACAAGTAAGAAGGCGAGCAAAAACATAACCGCATAATGTCTGATGTTGTATGTCACCCTATCACCTGCTTCCTTATTTCGACCTTAATCCTATCAAAATAGTACGAGAATCTATATGGCTCCATCGGGCTATCTGATGTGGCAAAGTGTTGAAAACAAAAAAAGGCACGATCGGTAATTCTCTCCGTTCCATGCCTTTTCAAACTGTATTAGGATGATTTTACAGTGCTTTGTGCGAGAAATTCCAACACGATTTTGTTGAACACCTCTGGTTGATCCATTGGTGGGATATGAGCTGAGTCAGGCAAGATGACTTTTTGTGCGCCTGGTATCCGCTCAGTCAACACATCGGCGATCTGTAGAAAATCAGGATAATCCCGCGCTCCTGCAATGACGAGTGTCGGGGCTTTGATTTCTTCCAAACGCTCGATTGGTGATGGGGATAAAGCTTCCAATCCGACTCCAAACTCCGGCAGCGAAAAGGCGTGTCTGTTGATTTCTTTAAAGCGGCTTCGTGCTTCGCGAGCTTGCTCATTTACCGGCTGACCAGGACCGTCAAACCACATTTGTGTCGTCATTTCCAACGCTTCCTCTGTCGTGCCACGCTGGCATACTTGATTGAATCGTTCCACATCCTGCAGTCTTTGTTCACTTCTTGGGTGACCAAACAAGCCGGATGCGACCAGAATCAAGCTGCTCACCATCTGCGGATAAGCAAGGGCGAACTCCTGCGCAACCATTCCCCCAAACGAAAGCCCAGCCACATGCGCTTTTTCAATACCAAGCCCTAGCAGTACTGCTTTCACGTCATCGTACAAGGTAAAAGGAACATCAGTCGCCCGTGTTTTGCCGAACCCGCGGATATCAAAGCGAACGACCTTATACGTCTGTGCAAATGCTTGCAGCGGGGCATCCCATAGCCTTGTATCCAGATTGAAGCCGTGGATCAATAAGAGCGGTTCGCCTTCCCCTGCTACTTCATAGTAAATGCGTGCGCCATTTGCTTCGAGAAAGCCTGCTTGTACAGCCTGCCTGTTTTCCATTTTTTCTCACCTCACACCTCACTATCTCACCCCCGTTTGTTGCTTGTCCAGATATTTATTCACGTTCATGGTCCATTTACCCAATGACGCCTGTCCGTAAAATCTTGACCTGGACATCAACATCAAATTGCGTCCTTTTTATGGCTTCACGGCATTCGTCTCTATTCAATTTCTTTTTTCCGCTCTTTTGACGGGCTATGTTGTAGATTTCCCCGAATCCTACAGGATCTACCTGGTGTTTTCTTAACTTTTCCAGTAAACCTTCCGTCTCTTTTTTAACTGCCAGCTGGATTGCTTTTTGTACCTTATGCAACTCCTCCGGCTTTGATAAATCTATTTGTTCAGCCATTTCCTGAATCTGTGCTGTCATTTTGACCTTCACCGAAAACCTTGGTTTATCCAAATCCAGCAGTTTGATTTGCTTTTTGCTTGAGATATGTTCAATTACAGTAAAAAAACGCTGATTATCAACAGTCAAGTTTATTTCCAATTCTCCCTTATTGTAACGCTCACGTAATATCTTAAGGAAAAACCCCTCCCTTGTGGAAATCTCTCCCGCCAATCGTTCATCTCGAAACAGAGCAATTTTGTCAATATGCAGTTCGTTTTTTACTCTTTCGATATAAGGCATCACAGGATCTTTCCCGACCGCATAATAATCCTTCATAAACTCATGGAGTTTAGAGGAAATCATGTTCTCACCATTGACGTTCTGCCGTATGGCTTGATAGAGGTAAATTCCGATGTTGCTCGTTTCGGGGTAGCGATGTGTCAAGATGTCAGATGCCCTTCCTTTCGCCACGGTCAAATAGACATTACTGCCAATGGAAGCATCTCGGCTCAAGTTTTCCACAAGCGGCAATATTCCTTTGCGTGCCAGCTCATCCTGATAGACAGCGACACGAATTTGCCCCCCAACTATTTTTTTGGAAGACTCCCTGTTATGAGTAATTTTGAGTCCTTTGCTTGTATTGGCTGTTCCCGCAATCACAGTGACGAGTTGACGCGCCTCCGGATCAATTTGATAAAACACCGTAGTACCCAACAACCTTCCGTCTCCGATTTGATCGTAACCCACGGCAACCGCTAGTCCCAATTTTTCTAGTACCTGTTCCTCCCCACAGCCATGCAGCAAAGCAGCCACTAGCAAATAATAAGCAAGCAGACGTGTCCTTTTCATGTCTGGACCGTTCCTTTCCGAAACAGCAGAATAACGATATAAAGTACCAACGGATAAACAAATATGATATAGAAGCCTACCGCTCCGAAAACATCCGTGATCCAATTAATCGATTGGCGCGTCTCCAAAAAGTTGCTGGCGAAAAACATGACAATGACAATCCCGATAAGTGCTTTTCTTTCCTTAAATCCACCAATATGGTGTACCCCCCGCATGGCTACCCACAAGTTCAAAAGCAAATTATCCAGCATGATCAGCATCCATAATGAGATGGAAACAAACTCAAACCGCTCCAAAAACGGAAACTCTACTATTTTCATCATCATCAGAGTTGCCCAGATCAAATGCTTAAGCTGTTCCCCTTGAAAATACAGGAGTGTAACCAGCATGACGACAACATACAAAAGAGTGGTCATCAGCAGTCCACCATGTACATAGCGAGAGAGTAATTGCTTTTCCTTTACAAAAGGGTAAATGAACAAAATAATCTCGAATCCAATAATGCTAAAAGACATCTTCCTGGCACCGTCCAACAGCTCTACAAGGTCGTGATGAAAGACAGGCTGGAGTAAATTAAAATCGGCGTATTGCGCGGGATAAATCATCAACAAGAGCTGACAAATTGTCAGTCCAACCGAAAAAAAACTAATCCCAGCCAACACTCGAATTCCACCTGTCACTCCATAAATGGCCAGACAAAGCAAGGAAGCATTCAATAACCAGGATGGCACCTCTGGAAACATCCATGACTGAATGATCTCGATATATCCCCGCAGGATCGTTAATGCAGAACCCATGATATAGATGATAAATATCAAATTAAGCACTTTGGCTGGCCATTTTCCAAACACCATTTGGTGGATGTCATACAAATCCAAGTTTTTATATTTCCTCAAGATTTTTAGCATGACCCACGCTGCCACATGCGTCATCAAACCTGCTATTATGACCGCAATCCAAGCGTCTTGCTGCACTCGATCATAAATAAAGCGCTGTACGCCCGCTATACCAATTCCAACCTGGTTGCCATGCACAATAAACATGGCAAGGGAGACGCTGATAAACATATGGCTATGACGACTAATCGTTGACATTCCCATTCAACACCTAACTACTGAATTGGTCTTTTCTTCCCGGCTTCATCAGGCAAACGGGCGTTGTCAGGAGAACGCGTCAAAGCAGGACGCTTGCCGAGATTATAAAAAGGAACCCGGATTAGACTGTTTTTAAAATCCCGTAAGCGAAATGGAAAAAAGGGGAGAAAAAACGGACGTCCTAAACTGGACTGGCGTAGGATGTGAATCAATAGAAAAGATGCGCCAAGCATAATACCGAAGCCTCCCCAAATTCCAGCCAGCAAGATGATTGGAAAACGGAGGATGCGTACTGCGGTACTCATCATGTAGGAAGGAAAGGTAAACGACGCTAATGCACTTAGTGCCACAATCATGATCAGAATGTTACTGGTAAAGCCCGCTGCTACCGCGGCCTGTCCAATAACGATACCACCCACGATCCCCATCGTTTGCCCGACTTTGAAAGGAAGTCTTGCCCCAGCCTCCCGCAAGAATTCAATGATCATCTCCAGCAGCAAAGCTTCAAACAATGGCGGAAATGGCACCTTGGAACGAGACTTTACCAACGATACGAGCAAAGCAGAGGGAATCATTTCATAGTGGAACGTCAGTGCAGCCACATAGATAGCCGTAAAAAACAAGGAGACAAAAAGAGCAAGGAACCGCAACAATCGAATAAAGGAAGCCATTTGCCAGCGAATATAGAGATCTTCATTAGACTTGAAAAAGTCAACGAAGGTACTGGGACCCATGATTGCAAAAGGGCTGCCTTCCACAAACACGATAACCTTTCCTTCCAACAGAGCTTCACTTACATAATCAGGACGTTCTGTCATGATCAACTGCGGAAAAATAGAAAAGGTATTATCATCAATGAGTTGAACCAGTTTTCCACTGTCAATCAATCCATCTACATCGAGTTCTCTCACACGCTGAACCACGGTTTGAACATTTTCAGGATCAGCCAGCTCTTCCATGTAACATACTTCCACATTCGTCCTGCTGCGTCTCCCTATCGTAATAGAGACGTTAGAGAGCATATCCGTCGGTAGATAGCTTTGAAGGATTCCTAAGTTGGTTTCAAGTGCTTCGGTAAAAGAAACCTGCGGACCGAATATTTGTACTTCGACTTGAGCCTCTCCCAAAGAACGACTCGGTATATTTGCCACGAAAAGAAGAAGCCCGCTGTCCACTCCTTCTATTTGAAGGTAAATCCATCCCCTCACGAGATAATCGGTGACTTGTCTGTAATCAGTCGTCTTGCGGACGCGAGCAACAGGGAGGCTCCCCACAAGAGCATCAGGAGTTATCTTTTCGTCGGGCAACCTTTCTAAAAAGGGAAGCAAAACTTGCTGGAGAGTAACCATATCAATGAGATACGGGAGGTATGCTAACAACAAGCTATTGTTTCCACAGGATAAACTGCGAAACGACAATCGCGGATTTCGCAGTTGTTGCCATAATGTTTCTTGCGTCTCTTTAATGGAATCAGGAATCAAGTTGGTTGTCATTTTCTATTACCCCAATAAATGGTGTACCTTTATTATTTTCCAAATCTCTAGCTCTATTCCCCTTTCCAGCCGAAGAGTAGGTTTCTATCCATATGGAGAAACAAAAAAAACGAGACGGAAATACTCCATCTCGGTTCGTTCACCACTATTTATCTGCCGCTCTTCATCTCAGTCCAGTAGCGGTCGTATTGCTGCAAGGTTTCTCCTACGTCGACCAGCCACTCCGCACGGGCAATGTCTGCTGTATCCAGGAAGACCATCTTGTTGGAACGATATTCTTCACTGTGCAGTGGGTATGCTTTTTCGTTCGGGTTGCTGTAGCCAATAGACTCGTAGTTTTTCACACTGACCTCTGGGTCCATCAAGTAGTTGATGAACTTCTCAGCCATTTCCTTGTTCTTAGCGCCTTTTGGAATTGCCAGCGTGTCTGCCCAGATCGTTGCGCCCTCTTTCGGAATGACGTACTCCACATCTGGATTTTGTGCGTGAATGAAAGCGGCGTCTCCGGACCAAACCGTTCCGATCCATGCTTCTTCAGCAATCATCTTTTGCTTGATGTTATCTGTATCAAAAGCAACAACATTCGGCACTACCTTTTTCAAATCAGCAAAGGACTTTTCCAGCTCCTCTGTGTTCGTCGTGCTATTGGAGAAGCCGTTCTTGATCAGTGCCATTCCCATAACCTCACGCGGGTCGTTCAGCATGATCACACGGCCCTTGTAAGCTTCATTCCACAGATCATTCCAGCTTGTCGGGGTTTCTTTTACATATTTCTTGTTGTAAGCGATCCCGGTAATTCCCCATGTATATACGAGTGAATACTTGTTTTCTTTGTCAAAAGGAGGTGTCTTGAACGTAGACACGATATTACCCATGTTCGGAATGTTCGCTTTGTTCAGCTCTTCCAGGAGACCCAGCTGAATCATGGTGCCTACCATGTAATCGGAAGGTTGAATCAGGTCGTAGCCGGATGCACCCGCTTGAATTTTTGCCAGCATTTCTTCATTGCTGCCGTACACATCATAGTTGACCTTAACGTTGAATTTTTGCTCAAAATCTTTGATGACGTTTGGGTCGAAGTTGTCTGCCCAGCTATAAATATTCAATACTTGTTGCTCTTGCTCAGATGACGATGAGCAGCCTACAGCAGTCACCGCAAGTACGGCGGTCAAAGCGCCGATCATCAAGGACTTGAAACGTTTCATTTTTTCTTCTCAACCTCCAAATCAGTTATGGGATTGCCTTTATGAAAACTCCATGATGTATCTAAAAGATGGATTGATTATTTTTCGAATCTTTGCGGCGGTAAATCTCTGCCACCACAACCAACAGCACGGTGCTCACGATCAAAAGTGTCGAGAGTGCATTCACCTCTGGCGAAACGCCTCGTTTTACCAACCCGTAAATGTAGAGTGGCAATGTGGTCGAATTCGGACCAGCCACGAAGAACGAAATAATGAAATCGTCCAGCGACAGGGTAAACGCCATCAGGAAGCCTGCGATAATCCCCGGCATGATCAGAGGCAGCGTCACATAGCGCAATGTCTCCCATGGAGTTGCTCCCAAATCTTGAGACGCTTCTTCCAGTTCTTTGCCCATATCAGCCAAACGTCCAGAGATAATGACCATCACATACGGCATGCTAAACGTGACATGCGCCAGAATCAGGGTCACTTTCCCCAGCTCCATCTGTACCTGGCTAAACAGCACGAGCATGGCCAACCCCATCATGATCTCCGGGATGACGATCGGCAAGTACATCAGCCCGTTGAAGATATTGCTCCAACGCAGGGAATAGTGCTTGACCGCCAGAGCGGCAGCCGTACCCAATACGGTTGCAATGACGCTGCTGATAACCCCAATCGTCAAACTGTTCATCAACGCTTGCATGACCTGCCTGTTTTCAAACAAAGAAACGTACCACTTCCACGTAAAGCCCGTCCACGTAGCGTTGATCCGTGAATCATTGAACGAATAAAGGACAAGGATCAAGATTGGCAGATACAAAAAGACCAGCATCAGCCACGAGTATCCAGATAGTGCGTTTCGACGTAATGTTTTCATGCTGATCCCTCCTTTGTCTCGCTCGCTTTGGTAGCGCGGAAATAAAGAAGAATCAACAGCATGGACAATAGCATCAGCACGATGGACAAGGCAGAACCGAACGGCCAGTCACGCGCGGACAAAAATTGATTTTGAATGACGTTTCCGATCAGAGCCGATTTCGCTCCTCCCATGACATCCGGAACGACGAACATCCCGATGGAGGAAACAAATACGAGGATCGATCCAGTGACGACACCTGTCTTGGTCATCGGCAGAGTTACGTGCCAAAAAGCCTTCCAAGGCGTTGCACCCAGATCATACGCTGCTTCCAGCTTGCGGCGATCCATCTGCTCCAGCGACACATAAATCGGCAGTACCATGAACGGCATGAGTGTGTACACCATCCCGAGCAGAACAGAACCCGAATTGTACAAAAGCGGCAGCGGCTCCGAAATAATGCCCAGCGATTGCAGGAACGTATTGATCACGCCTTGCGAACGCAAGATGATTACCCACGCATAGGAACGGACCAAGAAGTTGATCCAAAACGGAATCATCACGAGCAAAAGCCATATTTGCTGAGTCGATTTTTCCAGCCGTGAAATGTAATACGCTAACGGATAGCCGCACAAGATCGAAAATACCGTTGTTAAAACCGCTACGACCAGCGTATCTCCAAAAATTTGGCCATACAGCGGATCGAAAATACGGATGTAATTGTTCAGCGTAAACTCATAGACAACTTGCCCGTACGTGCCTCTTTTGAGGAAAGACAGTATGGCGATCATAAGCATAGGCAGGACGAAAAGCGCACCCATCCACAAAAGGGCGGGAAGCGCGAGCAGTTTTACCGGCTTCTTGTTTAACAAGGAAGAATCACCTCGTCCGTCTGTGCCCAGCCAATGGCCACTTGATCTCCCACCTGCCAGTCCAGACCGTCACCTGCGTACTGATGTGCCATTACGGTCATATCCTGCCCCTCGAGGCGAATAAATACCTTGCGCAAATTGCCGAGGAACACCGCGTCAGCAATGGTGCCCAGCTTCTTGTGCTTGTCCTTGTCGGAGTCAACCGGGTACAACTTGATCTTTTCCGGACGTACTGCTGCATTCGTTCCGTTTTCTCGGAAAATGTTGTTTTCCCCAATAAAGGTAGCCACAAACAAGGTTTGCGGGGAGTTGTAAATCTCTGCTGGAGAAGCAATCTGTTCAATTCGTCCCTTGTTCATGACCGCGATTCGATCGGACATCGCCATCGCTTCTTCTTGGTCATGTGTGACGTAAATGAACGTGATGCCTAAGTTTTTCTGCAAGTTTTTCAATTCGAGTTGCAAGCTTTTTCGCAATTGGTAGTCCAAAGCACCTAGAGGCTCGTCCAGAAGCAGAACTCGTGGGTTGTTAATAATCGCCCGTGCGATTGCTACGCGTTGCTGTTGTCCGCCAGACAGCTGCTTTGGCATGCGCTTCCGCAATTCTGTCAGTTGGACGTACTGAAGTACTTCCTCCAAACGCTTTTGTTGTTCAGCTGCGTTCACTTTTTTCATTTTCAAACCAAACAGGATGTTTTGCTCCACGGTCATGTGTGGAAACAAAGCATATTGCTGGAACACCATGTTCATATCACGCTGATACGGTGGCACAGCCTTAAGTGGCTTTTCGTCTAGGAAAATTTCCCCGGTCGTTGGCTGCTCAAAGCCAGCAATCATTCGCAGCAATGTCGTTTTCCCACAGCCACTGGGTCCGAGTAACGTCAAAAACTCCCCTTCTTCAATGGAGAGAGAAAAAGAGGGGACGACGACAGTATCTGCAAATCTCTTTTCAATCGAATCCAGATGTATAATTTTTTTCATTCCGTCATCTCACCATATGTCATTATACTCACAATCTAGGTAACTATATCGTGTATGATACGATTTGTAAACAGTTTCAGGAACGATTCCCCCCACAAAAACAAACAGAGCCAATGAATAAACATTCGCTCTGTTGTGTGTCCTTATTTATTTTCTACACAGACGTGGATTTCGGTTGAGGCGTGTGATTCTGTTTTTTTATTTTTGCCCCTAGGAAATTCGTCCCAATCACCCCGATAATAATCATTACTGCGCCAATAAGATGGTAGTATGCCAGTTGTTCCTGCAAAAAGATAACGCCTGCCACGATGGTAACCAACGTAGACAAATTGTTAAACACGCTGAGTTTGGATGCCTCCATCTTGGACAAAGCAAAGTTGGTCATAAAAGACGTCATGAGCGAGGACAGTATCCCTAAAAATACAATCGAGATGATAAAGGCCGAGCTGGCGAAAGGGGCAAAATACGTCGATAAGGTCCCCTCTGCACTATGGCGAATGACTGACCAGCCGTTAAAAAACAAAAATCCGAGTAACGCCACCATATACGTCATGTCTATATAATGAAAGGACTTTGTCATTTTCCTCGCCAGAACACTGTACCCCGCCAAAGAAAAAGCGGATAACAGGATGAGAACGGTACCGATACTGCTCCCTGAGACTGCGCTTACACCCAGCCCCTTCATTGCAAAAATGTACACGACTCCTCCGACGGATAAAAGCGTGGACAGCTTTTGTAGCCACGTAGAAGACTCGCCCAAAAAGAATGCCGCCATGATCATGGTAAAAATCGGAACGGTTGCTTGAATAATCCCCGCTTCCGAAGAAGTGGTATACACCAGTCCAAACGCCTGTAGGGTAAAGAACAGAATGGGGTACAGCATGGCGAGCGGTATAATCGTGAGCATGTCTTTTGGCTTGATGGACAGTTTGATCCACCCAAACACGATCGGGATGGATGCAGCGATAAAGGCCACGGTAAAGCGGTGTGCCAAAGTATCAACCGGGTTGGTTACAGCGAGTGCCATTTTCAGAAACAAAAACGACAAGCCGGTAATCCCTGCATTAAGTAATGCCGCAAGAATCGCTTTTTGTTGGTCTTTCATCGTATGTATCTCTCCTACTGGGTACTTTTTACAGACGGCCGTCTTAGGTTAATAGTAATGGGGGATCAATCGTGCTACAATGCAAAAAAGGAGTAACTGTACCGATACAAATTCGGCGGTAAGGGAAGGGTTTTTTTGATGCACAAATATTTGCAGCTTCAAAACGAACTCGAAACGTTGATTGAAAGCCTCTCTTATCGAGACGGAGACCGGCTTCCCTCCATTCGGGAGCTCGCCTCTCGCTACCAATGCAGCAAGAGTACCGTGATCCGCACCTTGGATGAGCTCGAAAAGCGTCATCTCATCTACTCGGTCGATCGAAGCGGCTACTACGTCGTGAAAAAGCAAAGGAAAATACAACCCGCAGATACGTCGATGATCGATTTTGCGACCTCTGCTCCCGATCCTGACCTCTTTCCTTATATCGACTTTCAACACTGCATCAATAAAGCGATTGAAACCTATAAAAACGATCTTTTCATATACGGAACGACACAAGGCTTGCCATCGCTCATTTCCGTCGTTGCCAAGCTGCTTGGGAACCATCAGGTTTTTACGGACCCTGGCAATATATTCATTACCTCCGGTGTCCAACAAGCTCTATCCTTGCTGTGCAGTCTTCCTTTTCCAAATGGCAAAGAAACGATTCTGATTGAGCAGCCGAGCTACCACCTTTTCATTGAGAGCTTGCAAGTACGGAAGCATCCTGTCGTCGGAATCAAGCGCACCGCCAAAGGAATCGATTTAGAAGAGCTGGAGTCTATTTTCCGAACGGGAGAAATCAAGTTTTTCTATACGATGCCTCGCTATCATAGCCCGCTTGGTACATCGTACAGCCGAAAGGACAAACAGCGCATTGTGGAGCTTGCCCAACAGTACGATGTCTATATCGTGGAAGACGATTACATGGCAGATCTTGAGCATGACAGCAAAGCCGATCCTCTCTTTGCCTATGACCGCTTTTCTCGCATTATTTATGTAAAAAGCTATTCTAAAATTATATTTCCCGGGCTGCGTTTGGGTGTAGCCGTTATACCTGACGCGCTAAAGGATGCCTTCAACCAGCACAAGCGACTCATGGATATCGACAGCTCCATGCTTTCTCAAGCTGCGTTGGAAATTTACCTAAAAAGCGGAATGTTCGAGCGTCACAAGCAAAAAATACGCAGTTCCTATCATCGGCGATCCAACCTGCTGATGGCGTCCTTGAACCATTTCGCGGCGAACGAAGAGCATCTGTTCACCTTTGTGCCCCTTGCGTATCCGGGGATTCATACGCACATTGTTTTGAACGATTCCACCCCAGTTCCTGCCGTTATCACCCAGCTAAAAAAACGCTCGATCCTCGTGGATTCTATTGATAAAAATTACTTGGTGGGCTTTCCGCAAGAAAATATTTTGAAGCTGAATGTATCCTATGCCAAGGAAGCAGTGATTGAGCAAGGGATTGACGTGTTGATGGATGTGTTACGCCGCATGCACCGTTAACCTATCCGCCTTAAGTCGTAGATAAAATCCGGCAAGGGTGCGTTTTTGGACTACAACGAAATCTCGATAATGGAACTATTGAGTAACCAGAAAACGCTCTACATCGTATTATCAAATACAAAGAACATGGTTCATCCGGATGATTCTCTGGTATAAATTGTTTCAAAATGCAAGAATTGTGGTATATCGTTGTATAGTAAGTGAATCCCAATTCAAAAAAATTCGTTCCATAGTCGGCCAGTTTGAAGTAGAATCGCATCTAGACACATATAATTTACCTGGTACGATCCGATTCGTTTGAGTTGATGACTGGCAGTTAACGATAGAATGACAAAGGAGAAATAGATGTTTCAGAACATTTTAGATTTCTTAATGGAATACGGCTATTTGGGAATGTTCATCCATTCTTTTGCAGACGCAGTCATCTTTCCCGTTCCTGCCTTCTTTCTTCAAGTGCCACTCAGCCTCGTTGATCCTTCGCAGGCATTGTGGATTGCTACAGTAGGCTACATCGCTTGTCTCATAGGGACTCCCGTCGGTTATTTTATCGGTAAAGTACTAGGCAAATCCGTTCTGTACAAAATCCTCAAGAAGGAATGGATTGACTCTGCAACTGAGATGTTTCAAAAGAAGGGCGAAGTCGCGATCTTCATCGGTTCGTTTACACCGATTCCGTTTAAAGTATTTACAATTATGTCGGGTTGCTTGAAATTCCCTTTGTGGAAATTGATCGGGTATGCCGCAATTGGACGGGCAGTCAAATTTTACGCAGTCGGATTCTTGTTTTATTTTTACGGTAAAATGGCGGAAAATATGGTCCATAACGTTTCTCTCTATATCTTTCTCACCGTGGTGCCGCTCATCTTGATCGGATTATGGGTGAAGAAAATCGTCACCAAGCGCCGCCAGCTGAAAATGGAAAGTGCTGGCGTCAGCAACGGCATCAATGAGAAAGCCATGAATAAATAAAGAGGAAACTAAATGCAAAGAAACCCCGATCGGGGTTTCTTTTTTTACGACTGTTATCCTTTTTTCACACGAATTACATCATTCTCGACATCAATGACCATAGCTGTCACATTGTCTTCTTCCATCACCAGATCCGCAATGCCATCCTCGACGTATTGCTGAATCACGCGGCGCAATGGACGCGCCCCGAAGGAAGGGTTGTAGCCCAGCTCAGCCAGCTTTTCTTTTGCAGCATCTGACACGCTGATCTCCATTCCTTGCTCAGACAGATTGCCCATGACATCTCGCAACAGCAGATCGACGATTTTGACCAAATCCTGTTTTTCCAGATGAGCAAAGGAAATGATCGAGTCGAAGCGGTTCAGGAACTCCGGCTTGAAGTACGCTCCCAGAGAATCCAGCACGGTGGCAGGCTCGGGTGCTTGAGCTCCAAAGCCAACGGAGATTTTACGCTCACTCACACCGGCATTGCTCGTCGCAATGATGACCGTCTCCTTAAAATTCACCGTACGGCCCTGGCTGTCTGTCAAACGGCCATCCTCCAGAATTTGCAGGAACATGTGCATCACGTCCGGATGTGCTTTTTCGATCTCATCCAGCAGGATAATGCTGTACGGATTGCGGCGTACACGCTCTGTCAACTGGCCTGCTTCTTCATGTCCGACGTAGCCTGGAGGAGAACCGATCAATTTGGATACGGAGTGCTTCTCCATGTACTCGCTCATATCGAGGCGGATCATGGAATCACGGGTGCCAAACAGCTCCTCTGCCAGCGCTTTGGACAGCTCTGTCTTCCCTACGCCAGTCGGACCGACGAACAGGAAGGATGCGATCGGTCTGTTTTTCGGTTTCAGACCTGCACGACTGCGTCGAATCGCCTTCGCTACTTGTGTGACCGCCTCAGACTGGCCAATGACTTTTGCTTCCAAATGAGCTGCCAGGTTCTTCATTTTCATCTGCTCATCACTTTGCAGCTTCGTAACAGGAATCCCAGTCTTTTGCTCGATCAAGGCTTGGATATCCGTGACGTCAACCTGGACGCGTTGCTCCTTGCCCTCCATCTGATCCAGCTTCTCTAAAATAGCCGCTTCCTCGTCTCTCAGACGGGCAGCTCGTTCGTATGCCTCTTGCTCCGTCGCTTCCTTTTTCTCCTGATTGATTTGCGCCAGCCGTTCATGCAGCTCTGTCGTATCAACCGCGGAGGATCTCAGGTTCAAGCGCGAGCCCACTTCATCCATGAGATCAATCGCCTTGTCAGGCAAGAATCGATCCTGGATGTAACGATGGGAGTATTCTACGGAGGCACGGATGACATCATCCGAGTATGCGACTTGGTGGAATGCTTCGTATTTCGGACGCAATCCTTTTAAAATCTCGATGGCTTGTTCTACAGTTGGTTCCTTGACCATGACTGGCTGCAGGCGACGCTCCAGAGCAGCGTCTTTTTCAATCACGCGATACTCTTTTAACGTGGTTGCCCCAATCAGCTGCAACTCACCGCGAGCCAGTGCAGGCTTCAGGATGTTCCCTGCATCCATGGAACCTTCCGCAGAGCCTGCTCCCACCAAGAGATGAATCTCATCCACAAACAGGATGACGTTCTTGCGTTTTTGGAGCTCGGCAATCACTTGCTTCATTTTTTCCTCGAACTGTCCGCGAATTCCCGTCCCTGCAACCAGAGAGGCGACATCTAAAATGTACACCTGCTTGTTTTTCAGCTTGGTCGGTACTTGCCCTTCCGTAATACGCAGGGCGAGGCCTTCCGCAATCGCCGTCTTCCCGACCCCTGGCTCCCCGATCAGAACCGGGTTGTTCTTGTTGCGTCGGTTCAAAATCTCAATGACACGCTCAATTTCTTGTTCGCGTCCAATCACAGGATCAATCAGTCCGGCACGTGCCGAATCGTTGAGATTACGCCCCAGGTCATCGAGGATGCCTCCGCCACGCTCTGGTGCTTGTGGTCGCGGTTGACCGGAAGATTTGCCCGGATTCATAGAGCCTTGGGCAAAGCCTTGCAGGAACTCATCCAGTCCAGAGAAGGAGGAGAAAGGACTAAAGCCCATGCCCACTCCCATTTTGTTAGTCAGCTTTGTTTTGCAATCCTGGCACAAATCGTACTTTTGTTGCTGATTTTGTACACGTATATGAACAGTCACAGTTGCTTCACGTTGTTTGCAAATTTCACAATGCATATTCAATCCCCCCAAAAGCGTTGTTTTGGAATTCAGAAGATCTTTGACCTTTCCTGACCTTCGATGACTTTATTATAGTTTGACCTTCTTTGACTTTCAAGAGGGATTGTATGGTTTTTTACACTTTGCTTCTTTGCAGGTAGGGAACGATTGAAAGTAACCCGATAACAGCTAAACAAGCACCTACCCACAATGGTGAGACAAGTCCATAGCCACTGCTGATCCCGATCCCGCCTAGGGAAGAACCAATGGCAACACCCATTGTAATAAAGGAAGTATGCACCGTGTTTACCATCGTTCCACTGCCTGCTGTATTCATGACGCGTGCGATCATGGCCGGATTCATCGCAACACCCGTCAACCCAATCAGAACAATGGACAGCACAGCGATCCATTTATTTTCGGCACCTACGGCAAACAGAACTAATGCCGCTAAAAGTATGCTTAATCCCGCTACAAGGATTCGCATGGGAAAACGGTCAGCAAGTCTGCCAATTATGACATTTCCGATCACGGTCGCGATGCCGTAAAGGGCAAGCAAATACGGGATACTCGCATCCGGAAATGCCGTTACACCGGTAAGAATCGGAGTAAAATAACTAAACGCTGCGAACGTACCGCCAATGATTAGCATACTCGTTGCATACGCAGCCCAAAGGTGCGGATTTTGAAAACTGGCAAGCTCATCCTTTCCATTCATCTGGTCTTTTTGTGCGGAGGAAGGGAGCAACCATTGAATCAAGACCCCTGATAATAATACGACTACCGCAACAGCCCAAAAGCTCATTCTCCAACCGAAATATTGTGCAATCACGGTTGTCAGAGGGAGCCCGATGACAGTAGCAATCATTAAGCCTGCCAAAACAATCGAAGCGGCCTTTCCCCGTGACTGAGGGGGAACCAAGCTGGCTGAAATACTGACGGAGATGCCAAACGCTGCGGATGAAGCGATACCCGTTAGGATACGAGCAAGCATCATCGACTCGTAATTCCAAGCTATTGCCCCTAACGCTTGACCAATAAAGAAGACGGCAACCAAAGAAAGCAGCGCTTGTTTTCGGCGAATATGCAAGAGAGTTGCTGTCAGGACGGGACCTCCTATCACCATTGCCCCCGCATACGCCGTAATAAAATATCCGATGGATGGGATCGACACGCCGAAATCATCAGCAAGCTCATTCATCATCCCAGCCACCATAAATTCAGAAGTCGTCATCGCAAAAATCGCTACCGCTAACAAATAAATCATCGACGGCATAAAGGAACACTCCTTATCTAATTATTGTAACAATCAGTACAAAAATCACTCAAAAAAAGAGCGCATTACGCGCCGAAGATAGATTCTATAGTGCCATTCATGATTTGTTCAGCCAATGCCCGATTTTGAGTGGAAGCATTCAATACACGAAAGCCGTAGTAGCTGCTTAAAAATAAGCTTGCCAAATCCACCGCGGATCTTTTTTTGGAGATTTCACCCGTTCGCAAGCCTTCCTCCATCACTTTTTCCATAGTTTGCTTGAGAAATTCAACATGTCTGGAGACGATTTCTTCAATCTTGGGATCGTCTTTTGCCCGTTCCAATCCCGCATTGATCAGCAAACATCCCTTTGGATTCATTGATTCAAAGTCTTCCACCAATGCCCAAGCTAAAAAATTTTGCAGCCGTTCTTTCACGGAACCCGGACACTCCAATAATGCCCGCTGTTCACGAATCCCGGTATCGTGATAGTGTTCCACCACCGCCAGATAAAGGTCCTGTTTGCTGCCAAACGTATTGTACAAGCTCCCTTTTCCTAGTCCAGTATCACTGCATAAATCATGTGTAGAACAACCATTGTAGCCTTTTGACCAAAATGTTTTCATGGCCACATCTACGATGGACGTGTAATCAAAATCACGAGGTCTGCCGCGTTTGCTCACCGGAATCCTCCTTTCGTTTCCAACTGTTATGGAAATTTTACACATTATGTACCGATCGGTCAACAAATTAAATAGAAAAAGCCCATTTTGGAACTCATCTCTCAAAATAGGCTTGATCATTGATTATATCGTCTCTAAATCTGTTACTGTTTTTTCGTTTACTTGATCTCCAGTATTCAGCGTCGTCTTTGGCTCTAGCAATAATACATGAACCTCTTCTTCTGCAACTGGCATATGCTCAACACCTTTTGGAACAATGAGAAATTCCCCTTCGTTTAACCAAACATCTTTATCGCGAAACTTAATAAGCAGTTTCCCTTTCACTACCAAAAACATCTCATCCTCATTTTCATGCTGATGCCAGACAAACTCACCTTTAAATTTCGCCAGCTTTACATAGGAGTCATTGATTTCGCCTGCAATTTTGGGACTCCAATACTCATGGAATAACGAAAACTTTTCAGCTATATTGACCTTTTCCATTATTCTCCCCCATTAAAAAGAGTATGCTTGCACTTCATCGAAAGTAGGCAGGGATGGTTGAGCTCCGTTCCTAGTAACGACAATCGCTGCTACTTTGCTTGCGAAAGTGGCCGCTTCCGTTTCTGTCATTCCTTGTGTAATCCCAACCGCAAAAGCAGCTGTAAAGGAATCGCCTGCCGCAGTTGTATCCACCGGCTCTACGCGGAAAGCCGGGATATGGGTCGCTTCATCAGCGGTTACTAAGAGAGCGCCCTTTTCTCCCAACGTCACGATGACGCGTTTTGGTCCACTAGACAAAAGCTTTTTGGCTGCGGCATGCACTTCGTCTATCGTGGATACAGGCATTCCTGTGAGAATAGAAAGCTCTGTTTCATTTGGGGTTAAGGTATGTACATGGGTTAATAGCTCACTGGATAGCTCGCGTGCAGGTGCCGGATTTAAAATGACCAGCTTGCCGAGTCGAGCCGCCTCTTTGACTGTATATTCCACGACAGGCATCGGGATTTCCAGTTGGAGCAATACGACGTCGCTGTCCTTTAAAATAGCCAGATGGTCTGCAATGTGCTCGGAGCTAACGAGCGCATTCGCACCTGGAACGAGCACGATGTTATTTTCCCCATCATCACTTACATTGATAAAAGCCATGCCTGTCGTACCCGAGCATTTGATCCCCTCTATGTGAACGTGCGCATCCGTTAGCCCCTTGAGCATAACCCGGCCGTTCTCATCTTCTCCTACCATTCCGATCATGGAGACATGCGCACCCAGGCGAGAAGCCGCTACTGCCTGATTCGCTCCCTTTCCACCCGGAATCAGCTCGAAGTGATGGCTTGTAATCGTTTCTCCTGCTTTGGGCAAATGATGTACATGGGTTACGAGATCCATATTGATGCTTCCTACTACTGCGATTTTCACGACGAGCCCTCCTAGCTAATCTCGAACATGATGATTCGGTCGGTTACAAAATAGTGCTTTTCATCCGAGAAGTCAACGTATTTTCTTTAGGATTGTTCCTATGACTTGGAGCATAGCACATCCATTGGATATAATGAACAAATCTTCTATCATCCGGAGGTAAGCAGATGGAGCCGATTATCCAACATCCTTGGAACATTGATGAGCAAGAGGCCATCAACCTGCAGCGACAACTAGCCCAGCAAGTGAAAAAAGTAGATCAACTAACGGACGTAAGCTTCGTCGCCGGTGTAGATGTCGCCTATCATGCCGAGTCTGATTTGTTAGTCGCTGGTGTCGTGATCCTCGACGCCACTTCCCTGCAAGTCGTCGAGTCTGTCGTCATTCAAGACACCGTCGAATTTCCGTATATTCCCGGCTTGTTCTCTTTTCGAGAGCTGCCTCCACTGGTACGTGCATTCAAGGAGCTCAAAACAACACCGCAGCTCGTCGTCTGCGACGGGCAAGGAATCGCCCATCCGCGAAGATTCGGACTAGCCAGTCATTTGGGCATCTTGTTTGACATTCCTACCATTGGCTGTGGAAAAACGAGACTGCTAGGTGATTACGAAGAACCCGAACAGGAAAGAGGTGCGTATTCCCCTTTGATCGATCAAGGGGAAATCATCGGTGGAGTCTTGCGGACACACCCGAATATCAAGCCGATATTCGTCTCGATTGGGCATGGAATTTCTTTGCCGACTGCATGCGCATGGATCACCAAGCTCTCTCCCAAATATCGTTTGCCTGAAACGACGCGCCAAGCGGATCAGCTGGTGAATAAAGTATCGGCGGAGTTAAATAGCAGCCGCTAATGGAGTGTTGGCCATAACTTTTAAAATTGCCAGGCGTAGCTTTAGCAGCAGAGTACGGCTTGGCAGGCGGGCTACAACGTTTTCTGTTGTATTTGTTCGACACAGTCTTTGATCGTATCAAAGACGACTTCGGGCTCGGTAAATTGGGGAAAATGTCCACTTTTTTCAGCGAGGATATGTTTGCTGTTGCCTGACAATGAAAGCAGTTCCAATTGATGCTCGATTCGTTTTTTGCGTACTTCTTCTGGCATCATGCGATTTTCTTTTCCACCTGTAATCACATAAACAGGGATGTCGGGAAAAGAATCGATTGCATGGATTTGTTCCACTGTTTTTTTGACAAAATGAACTTCATTGAATTGTTTATGGGGAGACAACGAATCAAACATGGAGAGCATTTTGTTGATGGCTTTGACAACCTTACCTTGATATTTTTCAAGATCGATATCTTTCGGATGGCTCGATTCTAAAAAGACGACGCCAGCTACTTCGTTGGGGTAAACCCGGGCATATAAATTTGCATATAATCCCCCTAATGAATGTCCGACTAGCAAAAATGGGGGTTCAAAGCCTACTGTCTTTAATGCCTCCCGCAACGTTTCTACAATCGTGCATCCATCTTGGGGTTCTTGAGGCTTATCACTACCCGAAACACCAAGACGATTATAGGAAAATACAGATGACGTCTCTGAAAGATCCGGTAGTATTTTCATCCAGCCTTCTATGGGTCCTGAACCACCGTTAATGAGGACGATATTGGGTTTGCCGTTTCCGCTCCAATGATATTGGATTTTCCCTTTTGAAGTACTTACTGTCGATATCTCTATTGCCAATGTACGACACCTCGCTCTGTTAGGGCTGGACTTCCCTGTAGTAATACGTGCTGAACAAACGACGGTTTCTATTTTGCAGGAGTGATTCTTGCGGTAAGGAAAAAGAACAGCGGCAGAAAGGACGTTATTTTGTCGTCCTTGTCTTGCCGCTGTCTTACTTATTAACCAAGAAGTTATTTGGTTATTTGGTGCCGAGTGGTACTGCCAACAGCTCCGCCAGCTTGACTGCATTCTCTCCTACCATGCAGCTGTAATGGTTTCCAGCGATTTCCGTCACTTCCAGTTCTCCAATGCATATATCTTGCCAAAAAGCGATGGTCTCTTCACTCGTGCTTGGCAAAAATTGAAACGGCTCGCGAGCCAGCAGGAAGCGAATGTCTCCCATATATGGCAAAGGAGTATAGCGAGCTGCTTTAAAGCTCTGCCCAAACACTTTGCACAAGCCCTCTGCCATTTCCACTGGCATCTGTTCCCCTGAGGTTTTGCCCAGCGCATGGACATAAGCAGTAAAGCGTTCTCTTCTGTCAAACGCGGATAATTTGCGGAACATCTCTCCTACCTGGTCTAGCCCGGCGTCTCCGCCGATGGTGCACGCTGAGCCTTGCGGGATGCAATCTCCGTATTTTTCTACAAGCTGCAAAATCGCCCGTGCGAAATCGTGCTCATCCACTTTTCCAAAATCAGCCTGTTCCAGCGTGATGTTTAGGTTCGGAACGAAAAGTGCCTCAATCAAGAGATCGTCATTCACTTCTGTCAGAATCGGAGGAATGTCGATTAAGACCAGGTCCAGAATAGGGACGCCCTGCTCCCCGAGTCTTCTCGCCACTTCAATGGCAATCAATCCGCCCAAGGAATAGCCGATGAGCTGTACAGGTCTTTGCTCACCTTCACGCAAGATGTCGATCAAGCATTCGGTATAATCATCAGCCACGGTTTCTATCAGCTCAGACGGTTCTAGTGCGCAATAACGCTCGCTATCGTCAATGGCGATCCCGACGATGCTTCCTGTCTGCTGGGCTTTGAGCTGTTCAATCAATGGACGAAAACTGTCCATCGTCCCCAAAACGGCATGGAACACAACCCGCAGGGGCCCAGATTCATCACCGCCATATGGAATCAGCACGGCATTGCTCGACTTGTTGCGTTTTTTCGGCAACGCGGTTTCCTCACTGTGCTGCATCTCCTGATTGCGCAAATGTATGAAGCCAGCCAGTGCTTCCACGGTCGGGAAGTTGAGCATTTGTCGGAGCAAGACATCAAACGGGATGGCAGCGTGCGTCGGGTCCTCTGCCAGCTTGTCGCGCAGCTTTCCGGCTACCTGTGCCATGATGAGAGAATCTGCTCCGTACTCATAGAAGCTTTGTGTTCGGCCGATTCTCGATACCCCCAATGCTTCTGCCCAGACGTGCGCAAGCTGCGCTTCCAACGGGTCAAATTCAGCCCCATCTGTAGCGTCTATAGCAGCACTTTGTCCGAATGACGATGCAGGGCCCCATTTTGCCAGCTCGCGGCGATCTATTTTTCCATTTCCGGTTAGCGGCAGCGCATCTACGACTTGCAGGTGGGCAGGCAGCATATAGGCAGGCAGGTGTAAGGAAAGGAATTTTTCCAGCTCTGCGGCACTGACCTTCACCCTGTCCAGCTTCACTCGATGAGCGAGCAGTTGATTCTCTCCCTCCTCTTGCAGCACAAACACAAGACCGTCTTCTTCCTTCTGCCACTCACTTATCCATGACGCCTCTGTCCACTTGGCAAGAATAAGCCACCCGCCTGGGCAAGTCAGTTCTTTCAGCTTGTTCATGTCGGCGCTATCTGTCGCTCCCGCAGCGAACACCACGTCGAACGAGTTCGGTGCCAGTCCTTGCGCCCGATACTCTTCTTCTACTGTTTCTATGCTCACATACTCTGCATCATAGCCTTCCAATGCTTGCGAGACATGCTCTGTCAGCACACCGTTCCCTGCGCCTACTTGCAATACCCGTAGAGGCTTGCTCGTATGGTGTCGGGCAATCTGTTGCAAAAGCATGACGATGCGCTGATTGACCTCGATGCCCGTTTCTTCAGAGATCCCTTTTACGAGCCTCGCGAATTCTGCTCTTTCTGCTTCAAGGTCCCGATCCATCTTGCGGGCGCTTTCCACAATCCCTAGCAAAACAGGCTCGTCACTCGCTCCATCCAGCACGACACCAGCTGCGGCGACAGCAGGGTGTTTGAGCAGGGCCGATTCAATTTCACCGAGCTCAATCCGATGCCCTCTGATTTTGACCTGATTGTCTTCGCGACCGATAAACTCGATTTCTCCCCCCGGTGTGTAGCGGCCCAAATCACCGGTTCGGTACAGTCTCTCTCCATCGACAGGGTGAGAGAAGAACCTTTCCTCCGTGAGCCGTTGATCTCCCACATAGCCCTCCGCCAAGCCAGCTCCGGTTATATACAGATCCCCGATCACCCACACCGGGCAATCGCGCATCTGGGAATCGAGGACGCGGAAGCCTTGATTGGCGAGGGGGCGGCCATACGGAATACTGTTCCAGTCTGCTTCCAGTCCTTTGTACAGATGGTAGTTCGACCAGATCGATGCTTCCGTGGCGCCGCCGAGACTGACGATCTGTGCAGAAGGCATATGCTTTTGCATCCGATCAGGCAGCGTCAACGGAATCCAGTCACCGGAAAGCAAGGTCAGTCGCAGGCTGTCTACCTTCACCGTTGGCGTGGAATCCAAATACGTGACCAGCATCTGCATCAGGGCCGGCACGGAATTCCACACGGTGATTTGATGCTCTGCTATCAGCTCACTCCAATGGGAAGGGTCCGTTTGACGGTCCGGATAAGGATACACGACCGCACCACCAACAGAGAGCGTGGCAAAAATATCGTAGACAGATAAATCAAAGCTCAGCTGGGCAAGGCCAAGTACACGGTCATTTTCCGTGATCGCAAAACGACGAAGCATGTCCTCGATCGTATTTGCTGCTGCACGGTGGCTGATGACGACCCCTTTGGGCTGTCCCGTGGAGCCAGACGTATAGATGATGTACGCAGGCAAATCCGGGTTTAGGTCAGGCAGTATCAATGGTTCATGCTGCGGGGTTACTTGATCCACTGCAATGGTTTGAATGGAGTCAAACCATTGCAGCAGGTTGTCAGATACCGTCAAAGCATATCGGATGTCCGCCTGTTCCATCATGGCCTGTCGGCGCATCTCGGGTTGCTTTGGATCAATGGGCACATAGACGGCCCCAGCAAACAATGCACCGAGTACGGCTGTGACTTGATGCGCGCCTTTTTCCATCACGATAGCAACACGATCTTGCTCGCGGCAGCCCAGGTCTTTCAGCTTCCCTGCTACTGCGGCAGCTCGTTTCACCAGTTCTGCATAAGAAAGCTGTCCTTCCCTGTCAATTACAGCCGGACGATCTGGCGTCGTCATTGCTTGCGTTACGATTGGCTGATACAAGGCGTATTCTGGTAAAGCTGCGGTGGTTGCATTCACCTGCTGACGCTCTTCCCACTGCCAGTCTGGCAACGCAATTTCGTCAGCTCCCTCCCACACTTGCTCGCTGTCCGCCAAAGATTGCAGTAATTTTGCAAAAGTATCAAACATGTCGTCAACGACATGCTCTGGGAATACGCCCTCCCGCACATCCCAGTTCACCTGTAAGCCTGCCGAGCTGTCCATGGCTTGGCAATCGATGAAAACCTGCGGCGTTTGACTGATTCCATGCCCAGCAATTTTGCCCTGTAGCTGACCGCCCTCCGCTGGCTCCACTAACCCAATCGCGCTCGTAAATACGATTGGCATCAGAGCGGCTTCACGCCCGCGCCTGCGCGCTAGCTCGCGCATGACCTCCACGCCGGAAAATAAACGATGATCCAAATCTTCAAACAACTGCTTTTGAATGGTTTTCGCCCGCCCCTGAAAAGAACGCTCCAATCCCCAATCAACCGCAAGCAAATTGACGGATGTGAAATCCCCTACAATCTCATGGACTCGCTCATGCAGCGGCTGTCTGTTCAATAACGTCAAATTCAGGCAAAACGCATGATTTCGACTCCAACGCTCAATCACAGCCGCAAAGGCAGTCATCACGGCGGAGGTTGGCGTTAACCCTCGCTGCTGGGCACGCTTTTTGAAGGCCTCCCAAGAAGTGTTATGTAAGCGAATGAAGCGACGGCGAAAGCGTGCGTCTCCATTTTGGGTCTGCTGTCTCGCCAGTGGCAAATCCGGAGCCGGTGGCAGTGCATCGATCCGTTGCTGCCAGTACGCTTTGTCTCTGCCATAAGCCGTAGTCTCTCTTAGGCTGCGTTCGGCGAAGACGTAATCACGAAACGTAATCGGCAATTCAGGCAATGTTTTTCCGGGTTCTTTGTAGAGGGCCTCAAACTCACCCAGCAAGAGCCAAATACTCGCCCAATCCGCGATGAGAAATTCCATCGATACATGGAGCACGGCCCTGTCGCTCGTTTTCGTCAAACCGATATCAAACAGCGGCCATTTGGCTGTATCATACACACGATGTCCCATCGTTTCGCGTATGTCTTCGAGCCTTTTACCTGCCTCTTGCTCATCCATTTGACTCGTATCCGTATAGGTAATCGTCAAATGCGGAACCTTCTCCAGAATGCGCTGCTGACCGTTCTGATCAATGGTTGCGCGCAGCATGTCATGTCTTGCAATGAGTAGGTTCCACGCATCCTCCGCCCGCTTCGGATCAAGCTCGGGATAGTCCAGCTCCATGTAGATATGGCACGCCACGCCACCATAGCCAAACAGCTCATACCGTCCAAGCAAATAGGCAGACTGCACATCTGTCAGGGGAAAAGGCTCAAATCGCGCTGCTGGATCGGGTACCACCGTCACCGGTTGGGATTCGGCTCGCAAAAGAGCGAGAATGTCTGCTTTCTGTTCTTTTAACGCCTGTAAATCATCGGCTGCAAGTGTTCCTCTTGGGGCTCTGTAACGCAGGCTCCCATTTTCCTCCCATAGAAAGATTCCATCTCTGCGTAGGCGCATCACGAGCTCGACGCTATTCGTCTTGAGGTTTTGGGGCATATGCACACTCTCCTATTTAAATGAGCTTGGCCATTTCGTTTTCGTTTGGGGAAAGCTGCTGACGTACGCCAGCATCGATGTTGTTCTTGATGAGGAACAGCTTTTGTCCAAGTGGTGCCAATGGGTGAGACTCCTCAGGCAAGACCGCAAGCTCCTTGACGCCTGCCCGCTGAAACACATCGAGCCACTGCTGGACAGTCATGAAGGTCGATTGCGTATTTTTCCTGTCATCTACGGGGGGAGTCATCATGAAAGCTTGGGAGATGAGCATTTCTACGAATTCTCGAGTCGGCTCGGTAATAATCATCCAGCCTCCTGGAGCAAGGGTCTTCAACAGCCTTTGGATGACTTCATCCGTGTCCCGCGCGTTGTTCAACATCCCTGCGGCAATCACGATATCGAAGCTGCCTTCTGTGAGGCCTTGGGCAAACAAGTCTTTGTCGATATCAACCACCTGATATTTCATCCATGGGCAAGCTTCGTATCGTTCACGCGCAGAGGATAAGAAAAAGTGGGACACATCCGTGTACACATACTCCACATGCAATCCTTTGGAAACAGCCGCCTTCAGGCGGTCCACGACCACATCACTAGTCGCTCCCGTCCCGGCGCCTACCTCCAGGATACGAAGCGAGTTGGTCGTAGACGCGATCCGCGCTACTGCTTCTGCGACCGACTTGTTCAAATACCGCGCCACAAGGGTGTCCCGATAAAGCGCATTGGCAACGTGCATGCGCCCCTCAGGAAATAGCAGCAAAGCAGCTTGCTGGGTATCATCCATCAGCTGTGGCAGCCGATCCGCATTGTCCTTGAGATAGTCCATGACGAGTGGTGAGCCCAGTTTGCCATTCCAAGCGTTTTTGGCTAAATCCCACCGTCGCTCTACTTCCTCTCGCGTCATCTGAATGCCGCATTGATACTCGCCAGCAACAACGTTCAGGTAGCCACGATCCGTTAAGATGTGCAGCCAGCGCTTGATGACTGGCTGATGTCGTTCTGCTACGTTTGCAGCAGTGAAAATGTCTGACACCGTATAGGAATGTTGTCCCGCTGTCAGGCCTCCTTGAGATTGCAATGCCAGCAGCATGGAGGCCACCGCTGCTGCATCCAGACGCTCAATGCACGTATTTACCTGCACGGCATCGATCCCTTTTAACTCGCTCTCGGCTGACGCCGTGCATGCAAAGACATCGTTGTTTTCCGCCAAAGTCGGATCATTGGGTAATGCAGTGTTGTGGAATTCGTCATCCGGAATGCTCCAGGCTGCTTGTTCGAGAGACGCCAACGACAACGGCTCATGGCTGCCATGCGAGCGCAGCACGGGATATCCCAATGCCTGCGTCCATTCTTGCCACTGTCGTGAGCACAATAGCTCCTGCTGCGCGCGTGTTTCTATCGCAGCTTTGTCAACCTGCCCCATGATCCTATCTCGCATGATGAGTAAATCGCGTCCGATGGCTTGCGGCCACTGCTTCGTAAGAATATCCCGATAGGTCGGCGTCTCCTGCGGTCCCAGTATGTGTGTGCTGTTTTCCAGCATGTGTGCGGGTGGAGACACTGTCAGCTCCCCGTGAATGTCGGGAAGATCCGGTACGTGCAGACGCGGCTGCCACACGACGGGACCATGCGTGTCTGTAAGCGACAAGCTCCCGCCAGCTACACCAATCGTCACGCGATGCAGCAAGTGCAGATGGTTGTCTGGATCATCCGGATCGACTTCATTGTGGGCTCGCAGCGTAATCGGAATTTTGCCCAGCTGCCCGATCAACACTTGAAACGGCCCCTCATCCTTGATGACATGACTGATTTTCCACGGACGAATAGAAGGGAGAGCTTCCTGCAAAATGTGCATGAGCGGGAAGGACACCTGTGTAGCGCAAGCAGCCTCGATGTACAGGGCAGGCTGCACAGCCAGCATCGTACGAGCGCAAGCAATAAAGCGGCGGACAGCAGGCAAATGTACGTAGAGATCGCCCGTCATAAAATGAACACCGTTCTGCTTGGCATGCTTAAGGCACAAGGCCAAATCTTTATGGTGGATCGGCTCTTCCGAAATGACGTGAATGCCCTTGGCAAGCAATTGGATCGACAGCTCTGTTCCATTGCCGCCCATCACGGTGGAACGCAATACAACGCAAGCCAGATCAATGTCAGCCGGTAATTGATTGACATCGGTGTACAGCGGGATGCCATTTCGCTCGGCGCATTGACGCGAGCGTTCACTTCCTTTTGCCAAGAGCCCTACCAATTCAAACTGCTCAGGTAATGCCTTTACCGCTTCCAAATAGAACTGTCCAAAGCGGGAACCGCATACCACGGTACGCAACTTACGGTTCTTGTTCATACGTCACCCCTCCTTCATTTCCATGATGGAATGCATGAGTTCGACCTGCTGCTCGCGAAGCGCATCAATCAAGCCTGTCACCGATACGCCCTCCGCCACGAAAAAGCAGCCTGTTTTGCTGTTCTGATCGTCCGCGATCAAGTGGGCCACCGTGGCCGCGATGATGCCAGATATCCGATTCCAGTCGCCCGGGTACAGAAGAGTGGAGAGAACGCGCACTTTTTTGCCGTCACGGCCTCCGGTCGCATGCAGGTGGAACATCGTAAAATCTTTCACACCCGGCTTCTTCTCCTCAAACTGTTCCAGCAGCAGCTTGGCTGACACCCTTTTTTGTTCCTCGGTCTTGTATTGCTGCAAAGCCTTGATCATCACAAATTGATTCAGGATGGCATTGCTTTGATAGCTGTTGTAAAAATAGGCGGATTCGATTTTATGCTGCTTGGACATGAGGCCGAATTCCTTGGTCACTACCGGATACGTGTCGCGTTTGCCAGCGGGATGCGGCAGCGTGTAGTTGCGATGGAACGGTCCGTCTATTTTTTTGACCTCGCCTTGCTTGAAGTAAGACATACCCCATCCGGTATCTTCTTCAATGCTGCAGACGATGTCATAGGCCGCATTGAGTGAAAACCCGCCCTGTCCTGCAAAAAACACTTCGAGCAAATCGATTTCGTCCAAATCATTTTCAGCGACGTAAGCGGGGAAGACTTCCGACAGCCCAGGGTAAACGCCAGCAGAGATGATAAACAGCAGTCCCTTTTCCTCGATTTCCTGCTTTCGCGTGAGCAATTGTCGATACAGATGCTCATCTCCGGATACATCTACGTAATGAACCTCATGTTTGAGGCATGCGACAGCAACTTTATCAACGATTTGCTTGGATGGCCCTGCACAATTGATGACGAGATCGACTCGGCCGCAAAAGTCATGCAACTCCTCCTCGTTGCATACATCCACCTGCTGGCATTCCAGCCTGCCGTCCGTCCCAGTTAAAAGCTCACGTAGCTTCTCGGGATTTCTGCCGCCAAGCAAAATCGGATAGTTCGTCCTAGACAAAATCGTTTGAAAGGCTGCATGGCCTACAACGCCAGTCGCTCCCAAAATGCCAATCTTTTTGATACCCAATGTTCTCTCCCTCCTGGCCTGCTCCCGCATTCTTCTTCCAAGAAAAGGCGGGGCTGCGCCTGCCACTGAGTCGCAGCCCACCTACTCATCTGCGGTTTTTCTTTTTTAAATGGTCCCCTCGTCAAAATCCGCTGGATCTTCCGTTGCCTGTGAGTTCGTCGTGATCAGCTCGGCAAGGGTGCAGATCGTAGAAGCTTCAAACAAGCTTTGCAGAGACAAATCAATCTGGTATCTCTCACTTAAAAGATTGAGGCATTGGATCGCGCGCAATGAGTCTCCACCCCGGGCAAAAAAGCTGTCGTGGATGCCGATTTCCGCTACACCAAGCACCTCTTCCCAGACCTTGGCTAGCTTGACCTCGAGCTCGTTTGAAGGCGCGACATGCGTCTTTTTCGGCATGCTTGCCTTTCTTTTGCCAAGCTTTGTGATTGCCCTCCGATCTACTTTTCCATTGGCGGATAGCGGCAGTTCATCCAGCAGCACATATTCGCTTGGCACCATGTAGTCAGGCAAGCTGTTTCGCAAGGCTTCGGACAATTTTTCCGGCTGGAACAAACGAACCGTCTCCGGTGCTTGGGCCACAATCAGATGGCGCTCGAACGCCTCTGCGACCTGAGCTTTATCCGGAATGGCAAGGACGTTGGTGAAGCCTTGTTTTTCCAAGCCCGCTCGCCATTGCTCTACCGTAAGAAGAGGAAGATGATTGGCTTTGCGCTCATCCTCCAGATGGCTAAACCCATCCTCGAAGAAGCCGACAGTGGTCAGCAGCAGACGGCTGTTGCGAGTGGACTCGACCAGGAACAGAAGCCCTCCAGGTGCGAGCAGCCCTTTCAAGTACGCCAGCGTTTTCCCTATATCACGAGAGCGATGCAGCGTATTGTCGGCAACAATGACGTCAAAAGAATGCGGTTCATAGCCTTGCGCAAGCGGAGCAATGTTCATGTCAAGCTGACCGTACTCCATCGGAGCCTGCTCTCCCCACTCCTTCTTTGCCCTGTCGGTAAAAAAGGAGGATTCGTCGACGTATACATAACGACTGCGTTCTACAGGCAAGGTGGACACCAGCGTTTGCGTCAAGCTTCCTGCTCTCGTGCCCAGCTCTAGCACCCGCAGGGTCTTGTCAGAAGGATGGTGGCTTACGATACTGCCGAACACCGCCCCGGCAAGACTGCTGTAAAACTCCCGCGTCAGATCAAAGCGGCTCAAGCCAGCAGGTGTTAAGAAGGCATCGTCTGCTAAAAAGAGCTCCAACGGATCGAGCTCACCCGTTAACAGACCAATAAACAACGGATAGTCGCGGCGGAAAACGGCTTCGAGCTCTCGTGCTGCTTCCGTACGAAGCGAGGAAGCTGACAGAGCAACATCAGGCACCCCTTCCCGCAAGGAACGCAAACTCACGTACGTATCCGCAGCGCGTTTTTCCAGCAAGCCCTCTTCTGCCAGCACTTCCAGCCAATGCGCAAGCAAGGTCTGATAACGGGGATGAATCTGAAAACGATACATGAGCTCCGCAATTGAAGTGCTTTCTCCTACTTGCGAGAACATTCCCATATGCTCCAGCGTGCGGCACATGTAGGCGGTGCTTACACGATCAGCCTCCATCAGGAATTGCGTGACGGCTTCCACATCGACACTCGCCGGAATGGTATCGGCCTGCGCGTAACCCATGCTGTTAATCGCCTGCCAACGAGCAGCACTTGCAGCGGGGGCGGCCTGCTCTGTTTCGAATAACGCGGAATCCTTTTCGTGATCCAGCACCACATATCCGACCAAGCGCTTTTCATCCGCACCGTCATCTGGCACGGCCACGACAACGTCTTTGAGTCCGTCATGGCGCTTCAATGCCGTCTCGATCTCGCCCAGCTCAATCCGATGCCCTCTGATTTTCACCTGGAAATCTTCCCGACCGAGGAACTCCAGCGTGCCATCTGGCAAGTAACGGCCCAAATCCCCTGTGCGGTACAGTCGCTCTCCTGTCCGCGGATGCGTGATGAATTTTTCATTCGTCTTGTTTTTATCTCTCCAGTAGCCTTTGGCAAGCCCAATGCCACTGATATACAGCTGTCCCGGCACCCAAACGGGGCAATCCCCCATCGATTCGTTCAGCACATGGTAGCGCTGATTGACCATTGGACGGCCGTACGGAATGCTTTTCCAGCTAGGGTCGATCTCTTCGATTGCGAAAAGGTTTGACCAGATTGAGGCCTCTGTCGCGCCGCCCAAACCGATCACCTGAACGTGAGGGAAAAACGACTTGATCTTGTCTGGCAAATCCAGTGGAATCCAATCACCGCTCAACAAGACGAGACGCAGCGACTGTGGCAAGTGAAGATTTCTCCCCACGGCGTATTCGATCAGCATCTGCATCAGCGCCGGAACGGTGTTCCACACCGTCACCTGCTCAGCTTCCAGCCACTCCAGCCAGTGTGCAGGGTCTTTGGCTTTATCAGCATCCGGCATGACGATCGTTCCCCCCGCTGCAAGCATGCCGAAAATATCATAGACCGACAAATCGAAATTCAGATGGGACAAAGCGAGTACCCGATCTTGCGCCCCCACTGCAAATCGTTGATTGATATCTTCAATCGTGTTGACCGCGCCTCGATGGTCGATCATGACTCCTTTTGGCAGGCCCGTTGACCCGGATGTATAGATGACATAGGCCAAATCCTCCGGCTGCCCGGCAATTGGTGTCACTCTGTTCACCATGCTTGCCTCATCCCTTGCCGTCATCTGGTCCACGATCAGCCGCTCCACATCCGCTGGCCAGCCCAATCGCTCATCGAGCCAAGACTGCGTCAGCACGAACTGTACTTGTCCATCATGCAAAAGCTGAGAGCGTCGTTCCTCTGGGTGCAGCGGATCGATCGGCAAATAAGCGGCCCCGGATTTCATAATCCCGAGTGTGGCTGCGACCTGCTCCCAGCCTTTTTCCATCACGACAGCAACCAACGTATTCGGCTGGACTCCTTGTGAACGCAGCCACTTTGCAATTTGGTCAGCAGCATTGGCAAGCTCCCCATAGGTCAACGTCCGCTGGGTGGAGATCACGGCAGGGCGATCCGTTTGGCATGCAGCTTGTTTGTCAAATAGTCCGACGAGTGTTTCTGTGGATACAGGGGCAGCCGTATCGTTTGCGGCAATTCTTTCTTCCAGTCGAGGGACAGCAATTAGGCTCGGTGCTAACTCTTGCCATACCGCATCCTCTTCTGTCAGTCGATGCAGCAGCTCGCAATAGGCCGTAAACATGTCGTCAAGGAGCCCTTCTGGAAACAGTCCCTCTACGGCATCCCAGATCAACAGCAGTTCCCCGTCTTGCTCAACCACTTGATGGTCCAGCCATACCTGCGGCGTCTGCGTAATGTTGTAAACAAGCTTGCCCAGCCATTTTCCATCGGAGTCAGACCCACTCCACTGCTCCACACCCAATGCGCTCGTAAAGACAATCGGCATGGCCACACCGTTGTGCTCCCCTGTTTGCTTCGCCAATTCCCGCTGGACCTGAACCCCGCCCACATAAGGATGGTCCAAATCACGCCATAGCTGCTGCTGCAAATTCCTGCCTCGTTCCAAAATTGTCTCTCCAGCGGACAACTCGACTGCCAGCAAGGTCAGCGTAGTGAAGTCCCCCACGATTTCGCCTACCTGCGCGTGCAGAGGCAGTCGATTAAATTGCGTCAGGTTGATCGTAAAACGCGAACTCTTGCTCCATGCACCGAGGGTTTCCGCATACGCGGTCAGCAGTATCCCGGAAGGCGTCAAACCGACCTCTGCTGTCCGCTTTTTCAGCCGCTGCCACGCTTGGCGATTGATTCTGGCTTCCAAACGATGGAAGCGCTGCTCGGTAATCGTGTCAGGATTTTTCGCCAAAGGCAGCTGTGGTGCTGGCGGCAACTCCGGCAGTCGAGCCATCCAATAGTCCAGATCGCGTTGATACAGCTCTGTAGATTTGAGCGCTTCTTGCGCCAGTACATAATCGCGGAAGCTTAGTTCCAGTGGCGGCAAAGGCGCATCCGGCTCATGATACAGCCTCGTCCACTCGCTCAAGAGGTGAAACATGCTCCATCCGTCAAAAATCAGGTTGTCAAAGCTGATATGCAGGCGTACCCGATCCTCTCCAAAGCGAGAAGCGCGCACCTCAAACAACGGCCACACATCCGTAGACAATACCTGATGGGACATTTCTTCCCGAATCGCTTGCAGCTCGGACTCAGCTTTTTCAGCCGATTGGTTCCGCAAATCAGCGACCTCGATCCGGTAAGCAGGAACCTGCTCCAAAATCTGCTGACGCCAGCCATCCGGCAAAATCACGGCCCGCATCATTTCATGGTGGTCAATTAATCGTTGCCAAGCTCGATTGATCCGCTCCAAGTCCAAGTGCTGCCCTTCGATTTCGAAATAGCAATGCGTGGAGACATGACCCAAGGCGTAAACACCACTGCGCCCGACCCAGTAGGCTTGCTGGATATCCGTTAGCGGGAAAGGCTGATGCCTGTCTTGTGGAGCTGGTACAATTGCTGGCAAGTCTGACGTTGTTCCTTTTTGTTCCAGAAGCATCTGCACATGCTGGGCAAGTCCGGCAATCGTCGGCTTTTCAAAAATACGCCCTAACGACAGCTCTACTTCCAGCTTGCTGCGAACCATCGCACTGAGTCTCGTCGCCAATAGCGAATCCCCGCCGAGCTCGAAGTAGTTGTCTGTGACGCCTACTCTTTCCACTTCAAATAGCTGGCACCAAATAGCCGCCAGTGCTGTTTCGATTGGTGTCGTTGGAGCTGTATACGCTTTTTCTGCTTTGCCCTTCATCAGGCTGTCAGGAGTTGGCAGGGCTTGTCGATCTACCTTGCCGTTTGCAGAAAGCGGCAGTTCGTTCAACAAAAGAAAAGCAGTCGGAACCATGTAATCAGGCAGCTTTTGACTCAGGAAGCCAGATAGTTGTGCAGCGTTGAAGCGCTTGGCTTGAAGTGGCGCCTGCGCAACCAGTACATGCTGACCAAAATCGTTTTGTTCCGGGAAAGCTGCCACTTGTGCGAAGGCGTGCTGCTGCAAGGCCCGCTGCCATGCTTCCACCGATAGCAAGGGGAGCTGTTCATTTCGCCGCTCATCTTCGAAATGGGTAAAGCCATCTTCGAGATATGCTGTGCTGATTTGCTGCAATCGGCTGTTGCGGGTCATCTCCAGTAAAATCAGCATGCCTCCCGGAGCCAAAAGGCTTTGTACATGCGAAAGGGCCATCCCGATGTTTTTCGCACGATGCAGGGAATCAGTGGCAATAACAACGTCGAACTGATGTGCTTCAAAGCCTTGAGATAGTGGACTTTGATTAATATCCAGCAGCTGATAGTGCACAAACGGGTACTCCCGGAACCTCGCTTTTGCTGCATTCGTAAAGAAAGTCGAGGTGTCTGTGCATGTAAAATGTGTCGCATCTGCCGGGAGCACAGCCAGCAATGATTCCGTCAGTGCTAGACTCCTCGCCCCGATTTCCAGCACACGTATCGGTTGTGATTCAGACCTTTCGCCAAGACGATGGACCAGTCTTTCGACCAACGCCAGCGCTGCGCTGTCGCGATGCTTTGCGCCGGGGAGCGTCTGCATTAAATCATTCGGGGTCAGACGTAATTCCTCCGAGAAGAAATGGGCCAACGGGTCAAGCTCGCCACGCAAAAGCGCAACACTCTCGTCATTGACTTTTTCCAAGTAACGCAAAAGGGCTTGTGCATGCGATTCCCATGCGGGTGATACCTGCGGGACCTCCCGCTTTTCCAGCCATTCAGTCAGGCTTGCCTGCGTGATGCTGTAGACATCTGATTTGTCTTTACGGACAAAACCTTCGTCCTCCAATGTTTGAAGCCACTGTCTGACCAGCCCGCGAAAACGCTCTTGAATTCCGCAGCTCTGCATCAAATCATCGAGGGAGAAGTTGGCGTGTTGCTCAAATTTCACTCCCGCCATCTCCAATGCGCGGTAAATGAATCCAACGGCAAGTTGCTCCATGTACGCCCAAAACGAGGTGAAATCTTCTGGTCCGATGCTTGCAAAATGCTCCGACAAGGTCTCCACATGATTCGTATCCATGACATCTGCCCACAGCTCTTCGCTCTTTTTCGGATCTGCCTCTATAAGATCAAACAGCGCTGATTCGCTTTCTCGTTCTGGTACCACATACCCAACCAGCTGCCTGTTCTCGCGCGGATCACCTACTGCTGTCACTACCGCATCACGAATCCCCGGATGCTGCTTCATGGCCGATTCGATTTCACCCAGCTCGATGCGATGCCCCCTGATTTTCACCTGGAAGTCCTTGCGCCCGAGAAATTCAATGGTTCCATCCGGCCAATAACGCCCGAGATCACCAGTCCGATACCAGCGCGAACCGTTCCAGTTGACAAAGCGCTCTGCGGTTAGTGCAGGATCACCACGATAGCCTACTGCCACACCTGCTCCGCCGATCCACAATTCTCCCTCTACCCAGTCAGGGCAATCACGCCCATGCGCATCGACAACCCGATAAGCCTGATTCGGGAGCGGTCGACCGTACGGAATCGATGTCCAATGAGCGGGTAAGGGCAGCGTCACATCAAAAAAGTTGGACCAGATCGACGCTTCTGTCGCTCCCCCCATCGCCACAAGCTGGCTGTTCGGTGCGAGCTGGTTTAGTCGTTGCGGTAAATCAAGGCCGATCCAGTCCCCGGAAAGCATGGTCAGGCGAAGCGGCAAGCTCTCGTACGGTCCGCTCTCCGTTGCAATTAAGAGCATATCGAGCAGCACAGGCACAGAGTTCCACAGCGTCACCTGATGCTGATCCACCAGTTTCGCCCAATAAGCCGCATCCCGTCGCATGTCTTCGCCTATCAGTACAATCGAGCCGCCTACACTGAGCAATCCGAACAGGTCATAGACAGACAGGTCAAAATCAAGCGAGGAAACTGCCAAAATCCGATCAGTTTTCCCAATTCCGTAGCGCCTGTTTATTTCTGCAATGGTGTTCCACGCTCCGGAATGGTTGATTTCTACCCCTTTTGGTTCACCCGTGGAGCCAGAAGTAAAGATGATGTAGGCAAGACTGTCAAAAGAAATCGGCACGGGTTCAGTCAGCGGTGAGACATTCAACGCATCTGTAACCGACAGAACAACAGCATCTTTTGGCCACTCCAGCGTCTGTGCCTGCTCCGTATTCGTAAGCACATAGCGAATTCCCGCTTTTTGATGAATGCGCTCACGCCTTGTAGATGGCTGCCCGATTCCAATAGGGACGTAGCAAGCTCCTCGTGCCACGATGCCAAGCACCGCAGCGACTTGATCGATTCCGCGCGGCAGGCTGACTGCCACTGGGTCTCCTGCTTCAACGCCTTGCTTTTGGAGATACGCTGCAATCTGCAACGCGTACGTCGCTAACTCGCCATACGAAAAAGTAGCGGAAGCATGACTATCGATTAATGCCAGCTCCTGCGGATTCTTTCTTGCATAGGCAAAAAAGGCACTGTGCAAGCATTGACTCGATTGCGATTGTAAATCGTCTACAGCCTCATCGTTCCTCTTCTGCTCCAAATCGGGAAGCAGCATAGATGTGGCTTGCCAGTCATTGTCCTTGGTCACCAAGGAGTCCATCAGCTGGCAAAAAGCGCCGAACATTTGGTCAAGCATCCCGTCAGGAAACAGCTGATCAACTGCATCCCACGCCAGCAGGAGCCCGCCGTCCATTTCATACGACTGGAAATCGAGCCATACTTGCGGCGTTTGCGAAATCATGTAAGAGAGCTTGCCCAATGTGTCGCGGCACTCGTCATTAATCAGCGGCGTACCCAAATTGCACGCGAACACCACAGGGGCAAAATCCCGCTCTCCCTGACGGACACGAGCCAGATCGCGCTGCAGCTGAACCCCGGAATAAGCCGCATGTGCTACATCCTGATGAAACTGTGATTGGACTGCTCGCACCCGCGCCAGGAAAGAGGATGGCTCACGCATGTCAACTGCGAGCAGTAGCAGATTGGTAAAATCGGCAACGACGTCTTCGATGCCAGCTTCTCCGGTTTGGCGATCGAACAGTGGAATGTTGATGAGAAACTGCGAATGGGTACTCCAACGGTCCAGTACTTCTGCATAAGCCGTTAACAGCACCATCGCTGGTGTGACCTGCTGAGCTGCGGATCGTTTTTGCAAAAGGGCCCAATCGGCTGGCTTCATGAAATGCGTTCGTCGCGTAAAAACAGGCGACTTGATCATTTCCGGCTTTTCCTTCAGTGGCAACCCTGGCGCTCCCGGCAATGTGGAAAGGCGCTCCTGCCAATACCGGGCTGCTTCCTGTCTGTCCTGTGCCCGACGTTGTGCCTCTTGCCCGAGATAATGGGCAAAGCTCCAGTTGGTCGGGGCGAGAGGCTTACTGCCTCGTGCATAAGCTGCCGCCAAATCACGCAATACGATGTGCAGACTCTGTACGTCAGCGACCAGCAAATCCAGATCAAAATGGATGCGGGTGCGGCCTTCTGGCAACAAGCTCAACTCCAAACCGGCTACTTCTCCCGCTTCCACCGCCAGACGCCGATGAGACAGCCGATCCCGTATACGGTCTAGATCCCGTGCCAATTCGTCCTCAGAAAAAGACCGCAGATCATGTACCACTACTCCAGTGGCCGTCGGGGCACTCATCACCTCTTGCTGTCCATCCTCCAAAAATCTGGCCCGAAGCATCGGATGGTGCATCAGCAGCTTGTCCCACGCTGTTTTCAATCGCTCCGGCTCCACTCCCGCACCATCGATTTCCAGGTACGCATGGCACCCGACTCCCCCGAGAGGTTGATCATCCTGGCGCCCAATCCAGTAAGCGTATTGCACATCCGTGAGCGGAAAAGGCACATTCACCTCTACTTCCACATCTGCTTTCCTTTCGTCCACACTTGGAAGAGACGGGCTGCTTTTTTGTATCAACGCCTGCCAATCACGCAAGGTAGGAGCACTGATCAGCTCGGCAAAAGTAACCTTTGCGCCTTCCTTGCGCCATTTGTTGACCACCCTCATCATTTGCAAGGAATCCAGCCCCAGCTCGATCAGGTTCTGATCATCGGAGAACGCGACAGGCGCGGGCAGCAACGCCTGTATTTGCCTCTTCATCTCCTCATAGCTCAAGGAAGCGGTGGAACTTGCGGTCTGACTGTCATTGAGCATTTTGGACATCCTCGTTCCCTCCTCTCTCGTGCAACTCCCTATTCTTTTCCAATCAGCTGCCTGGAGAAGCTGCTCAGCTTTTCACGCGTTTCTTCCAGTTCTCTGGACGGCAAAGACATTTCTACGACACCAGCTCCGGCATGCAGCCAAGCTTGGTTCTCCTTTTGGTAAATCGTTCGCAGCACAAGCGCCGCATCCATGGCACCGTCACTGTCAAAAGTCATGACGCACCCGCTGTACAGACCTCGTGGCACAGTCTCTAATCTGCCAATCGCTTCAATCGATTCTCTTTTCGGGATTCCCGAAGCGGTAACAGCTGGGAACAACGCGCGGAAGGCATCCCATGAATTGCATTCTTGTTTCAGTTTCCCTTTCAAGCGAGAAGCGATATGCTGAACCGTTCCTCGGCTAGCTACTGACATAAAATCGTTCAAGACGATACTTGTTGAGTCGCAAACGATTTTCAGCTCTTCGAATGCCAGCTTGACAGAAACAGCGTGCTCGGCAATTTCCTTCGGGTCATTCAGCAGCTCTTCTTTGAGCCTGTTCGCCTCGTCCTCACTTCTGCCTTTTGCCCGTGTTCCTGCGAGTGGGAAGGTACTTACCCATCCGTCGCTATCGACTTCTACTACTGTCTCCGGGCTAAAACCAGCCGCACCGAGACCATCCAAGCTAACGAGGAAAGAGCGTGCCGGCGTATTCACTCGTCTGCCAGCAATATAGCTCGCAACCAAATCAAGCTCATGATCAAGCGGAATTTTTCGTGACAAGATGACCTTGTGGTATTGGCATTCCTGAATCTCGCGTACAGCTTCGGCCACGTTTTGCATATAGGCTTCGGCGTCGTATGTATCGGCTTGCGGGACGGACAGCTTTGGCTTGTCCACTCTTTGGGTCAGCTGTTGCTCGGGTTGCGTGTTCATCGAAAGCTCGCGCAGCAATTGGCTGAATTCGCTCCGCTTCTCTTCACGCAAGGCTCTCAATAGGACCGCGCCTTTGTTGAAGCGCAGCTCGACCTCAGGAATAAACAGCTTGAGCAGGCAATCCTCTTCAGGCATGAGCGGCAAGCCTTGATAATAACGCGCCATGCCAAAGTTGACGGTTCCATAAGCGCGCCAGTTTTGAATCGGTACCTGTGCCATTGCTTTTTCGAGCGTCTCACTGAGCTCGTTGTTGTCGAAACGAAGAGTCTCGTTGCGATAAGTCAATGTCGTCTGCTCCCCATCCACGTAGAGAAGCGCATGAATCCCCATTCCTAGCGACAGCTCATCTCCGTTTTCATAGAGCAGGTAGTTTTCATACCCGCTGCGCTCTGCAATCAGCGCCGCTGCCATATGCGCATCACCCGCAAAAGCGAACGTCTCTTCCAGATAAGCGATTTGCGCTGGCTTCGTCTCTGACTTTGGCGCTAACGCCAGTTCTTTTAGCTTGGCTTTATTGACTTTTCCGACGCTGGTCAGCGGCCAGTAATCGATGCGTTCGATTTGGTCTGGCATTTTGTAGCGTGCCACTCCTTTTTCTTGGAAGAAGGCATGGACGTCCGCCAAGCTGATCGTTTCGTCGTCGGTGATCAAAAATGCGCAGCTTTTCTCGCCCAACACAGGATCAGGAAGTGTGATCAGCGCCGCGTCTTTAATTGCTGGGTGCATGCGGAGGTACGTCTCTACTTCAGCCGGCATGATTTTTTCGCCCGCTCGGTTGATTTGCTCTTTGATCCGTCCACCGATTTGAATATTTCCTTCTGGCGTGATCCTTGCCTTGTCCCCAGAGCGATAGAATCCATCGGGTGTAAAGCTCTCGCGGTTTTGTTCCTCCGCTCTGTAGTAGCCGCGAATCGTATACGGTCCCCGTACAATCAGCTCTCCGTATTCACCTGGCGCGACATCGTTTCCATGCTCATCCACGATTCGCACTTCATCGCCTTCGGAAATCGGACGGCCCTGGCAGCTGGTAATGATCGAATCTGGATCATCCAGTGATGTGCAGCAGATGAGCCCCTCGGCCATTCCAAATACTTGCTGGAGCTTGCATTTCCATTCTCGCGTGATACGGCTGGCGAGGTTATCGTCCAGCATGGAGCCTCCCACCTGAAGAACCTCCAGACTCGACAGGTCGCTTTCTGTATCCCATTCCAGCACTTCCTGCCATACTTGCACGATCGAAGGCACGAGACCGGTAATGGTCACACGCTCTTTCTCAATCAGCGGAAAAGCTTCGTCGCAGCTGGTAGTTTTACATAGCACGATCTTGCCGCCAACGGACAGTGTGCCTAAGATGCCTGGGCAGCACAGAGGAAAATTATGGGCAATAGGCAGAACTGCGAGATAGACGCTTCGCTCTGTCAGTTGGCAACGAGCTGCGGTTGCTTTTGCATTGTAGACGTAATCTGCGTGGGTTCTAGGAATCAGCTTGGGTATCCCTGTCGTACCGCCAGACAACAGCAATAACGCAGTGTCTTTGTACGAAGGGGCTTCCAGCTCGATTGGCGGTCCGCTTATCTCTGCCAAGCTCCTCCCGATCGGACTATCCCCATCCGTCATGACGAATTTGACCGACGCATGTCTTTTGACTAAATCTTCTGCCATCTTTGTGTAATCAAAACCGAGAAACGTTGTTGGAATGATGTAGGCAACTGGCCTCGCGAGTGCAAAAATCCCGTCCAATTCAGCCTCTCTGTGGGCAGGCAATACGAGAATAGGCACAGCGCCGATGCGAAACAGGGCAAAGCAAGTCAGTATGAAAGAAATTCGATTGGGAAGCTGGACGGCTACATTGTCGCCTTTTTGAATACCCATGTGATAAAAACCGGAAGCAAGCGCATCCACCTTGCTGTCGAGCTCGCGATAAGTGAGTCTCTCCTCGTCCTCCACGAGCGCTTCTTTGTTCTGGTACTGCTCCGCCCATTTGCGCAATTGCTGCCCAATTGTCAGCGGCTCCCAAAAACCACGCTGTTCATAAGCTATTGCAGCTTGCTCATACCACTCCGTACTTACTTTCATTCCGTCCTCCTCCTGTGTAACTCGGGTCACTCTTGGCGCCCGAAGCCGGATCATGCAGAGACTGCCTTGTCGGTGTATGCATCATGTTGTTTGTCTAACAACAAGATATTGATAGTGATTCTCATTGTCAATTTTATGTGTGAGCTGTTTTTTCTACATTTGGGAAAAATAGGGTAGATTTTCTTCCGTTTTCTCACGATTTCTTCGTTTCTCACGGTAAGATTTCCATATTCTTACACACTTATATAACTCCATTAAACCCGATAAAGTTTATCAGTATAATAGAAGATTCTCGTTTCAACACTCCGGTTTACGGTCTTCCAGTCCCGATTGCAACTGCTCCCGCGTAGCCTCTGACAGGCGTAAACCCGTAAACTTTCCACTCCCCGCTCCTGACTCCATCTACGTTTACCGTGAAGCTGCCATCTTGTTTTTCCATGAAAAAAGAATCGAGAGGACGGCTCAGGCCCTCCCCAGTCGCTTTGACAAAAGCCTCCTTGCGTGTCCAGCAATCAAAAAAGGCCTGTTGCCGCTCATTAGAAGATAAACGCAAGATTTGCTCTCGCTCCACAGGATGAAAGTAGCTCATGAGCTGTTCCATTTCCGGGATGTGTCGCAAATGCTCCACGTCAACGCCGAGAAGGCGAACGCGTGAAAAAGCGACCGCCACAAGCTCATGCGAATGCGACAGATTGAAAAAAAGTGCTTCGGAATCACTGCTCGGTCCACATAAAAACGGTTTCCCGTTCGAATTGCACTCCCATTGAACCGCGCGAGGAGAAATCCCTTGGTACCGCCCAGTCATCCTTCTCAGCAGTCCATGTGCGACAACATAGCGCTTCCTATCTGCGTGGAAATGAAATCGCGCCCGTTTATCGAGTTCTTCGGCAGACAGATCACCTTCCAGCTCCTGCATCCTGTGTTCCCATGCTTGCACAGACGTCAGCCAAATATGTACTACCCCTTTTGCCAGTTTCAACGAAGACGATTCCTCCAGAGCTGATTTTGTCCCCTCAGACAAGTGGGTTATTCGCACCTGCTGCATCCCTTTAGCGCTCCCCTTTTCCTGCTATTGTACTCCGGTAATGTCCGATCATTTTGGTTACAGATTGCAGGAGCACGTCTTTGTTTGTCGTCAGGAAAAAATGTCCGCCGTCTATCATTTCCAACGTAAATCCGGCACTTGTATGGCTAGCCCAAGCCTCCATTTCTTCCTGCGTGGCTTCCTGATCCTCTGTCCCGCAATACGCAGCAATCGGGCAATCAAGCCGAGGCTCCTCGGCAAACACATAGGTTTCGTCGAGGGTAAAATCCGCACGCAACAACGGCATGAACAACTGCATGAGCTCCTTGCTTTGCAGGATTGCCTCTGGTGTCCCGGAAAAGCGTCGCAGCGCTGCGACAAATTCATCTTCAGGCAAATGGTAAATAGGCTTCGGCTCCGGGAAGTGTGGAGCTCGTCCTCCTGAAACGATGAGGCCAAGCGGAAGACGCCCCCATTTGCTCCGTACGGTACGTGCCAGCTCAAAGGCAATTCGAGTCCCCATACTGTGACCGAAAAATAGAAACGGGCGATCCAAATACGGATGAATCACTTGGGCCAGCTCTTCCACCAGCGCTCCCATATCTGAGTACGCTCGCTCGGCAATTCTGTTTTCCCTCCCTGGCAGCTGAACCGGGTAAACACCGACATCACTGGGAAAAGCCTGTGCCCATCCCCTGTAAATCGAGGCCCCTCCCCCTGCGTAAGGAAAACAAAACAGGCGAACGCTGTCTTTTGCTTGCGGCTGAGCAAGCAGCCATGATTTCGCTATCGTATCCATGCTCATATGTACTCCTCCCTTTCGTCTTACTTAGGCGCTTTGATACAACGTACATGATAATGATTCTCATGCGCCGTTGCCAAATACATACAACCCCCTCCTTTTCCGTTTTCTGGTATATATCCGCGATTATCCCTGATTATCTCCTCCTACGTTCACCAGATTGATTATTTCGCAGATCCTCCAACCTGTAATATTTTGGCGATTGCTCAAGAAAAACGGAAAAATACGGAGATAACAGGCGAAAAGGCTCGAAAAATATCCCAAAATATTGAAATTCGGGCTTTTTTTATTTTGACAACGATTCTCATTATCAATATTGTGTTCTTATACTGACAACCGTGCGTACTACTAGGGAAACTGTTTTCCAGCATTCCTGCAAAAGGGGGATCGCAAGTAGAGAGAGTTATTCAAGCAGATCAGCTACTTATGTCTGAGGGAGGATGTTACATGCAAGCCCAAACATCATTAGCTGCCCAAAGCGGCAGATGGACTATGCGGGATATTATTACGCTCGCGATCTTTAACGTCGTCATGCTGATACTGATGACGATTGCCCCGATTATTACCGTTGTTTCTCACTTACTGGTTGGCGGCTTTACTGCGCTACTCAACGGTCCGATTTATATGGTCATGTCCAATAAAATCGCCAAGCCCGGAACTCTATTTTTTACAGCCGTCTTGACCGGATTGTATTTTGTCGGTTTTGGCTACGCGAATTACTTACTTACCTTAGCTGTTATCGGACTCATCTGCGAATTGATCCTATGGGGAAAAGGCTCTTATCTGAATCCTGTACGCAATGCGATCAGCTACTCTGTTTTTTATGTCGGCTATTCGCTTTGCGGGGTTGTCCCGCTTATTTTCTTCCGCGAATCGTATCTCGCGACCTTGGAAAAAAGCTATACACCCGAGCAGCTTTCTGCGATGCTCTATTACTTTGAAACCCCCAGCATGATTCTCATCATGTGCTCAATTTCGTTTGTCGGTGGATTGCTCGGCTGCTATTTCGGCAATCTGTTGATGAAAAAGCACGTCAAAAAAGCAAAGCTGGTGTAATGCTCTGCGTAAAAAAACAAGGCATATTCCTCCTCGGTGATTCGAGTTGGAATATGCCTGATTGACGTCTTAGTATCGTCCCTTATTGCCCTTCCATGCCGATTAAAATAAACGTGATAATTGCGGCTATCGTACCAAAGACGAAATATAAACCAAAAAGAATGGCCATTAACAACAAGCCAGCTTTTGCCCAGTTTTTACGATTCAGATTCCCATCTGAACCAAAAGCCCAGACAAATAACAAAACAATATTCGCGATCGGAATCATCATGAACAACGAGACGATTATCCAATCTTTCATCGTCATGACCTTTTCGTTTTCCGCTACGCTTCCTTCCACATACGTTTGGTGATCCATTCTATACCCTCCACATTTTTTGCCAATCCACCGTTCTCACTATTGTTCAACCGATGCTCCAATGAATGCCAAGATCAAAATAAAAAAGAATACGCATAAGTACAATCCGATGCAAACGCCCATAATCAGCAAGTTCGCTTTTGCCCAGTTCTTCCTGTTTAGATTGCCTTCACTGCCAAATGCCCAAACAAAATACATCACGAGATTGACCACGGGCACCATCATAATTAAAAAAGTAATCAGCCATTCCTTGACCGACATGACCCGCTCATTTTCTGGCACGCTCACTTGCCATTGCTGTTGATGTTGCTGCTGTTCCAATTGGAAACCTCCCTGTTCTGTCTTGATCAAATGTTCTCTACCCGCAGCGTGCGAATCAACGCATGGGCCAAAGGCTGCCACACGAGCACTTCCTCAGACTCAAAATGAAAGCTCCCGAGTAATGCCCGCCCGTTTACTGATGTCGCGAACAAAATTTGATAGTAGGTTTTGTCCTCGACCGGAATGATGAATTCGCTGCAGGCAACTCGGTATCCATTCAGCTCGATAAGCTCATGATGTACGACCTGCAAGCCTGCCTGCGCCTTTTTGACTTGTGCTGTCATCGCCTGCACAAACGGTTCCACGCCGCTCATCGGCAACTGATGTGCCATATGATTCATGCCGAGCATGACTGCACTCTCTTCTTCTTTAAAGGAGATTTGCTCGTGCTGATGATTCCCTGGGCTATTTGACCCACGTCCCCTCGGCATGAGCTGCATCGAACGGGGCAGCTGAATTCCCAGCTGCCCGTCAAAGAGTACATTCTCCGCGAATTCGAATCTGCGTCCTTCGTACTCCAAGTAGCCTTTTCGCACGCCATCCAAACACTCCGCAAGCGTCAATTGCACCTGCTGTTCTTCCATTTCAGCGAGTTGACGCCGTGTCTGGATGCTGTTCCATACATCCAAAATCTTTTCATCCCAGTAGATCGTCATAGCTCCCTCCGCAGTGCCTGCTCTACTTTTTGCAAAACAAATCCGTTCAAGCCTCTGCGTAGGAAGCTTTCCGCAGCATCCAGACTCACCACGATATACGGCTCCAAAATCCCTTGAACCTTGAAGAAATGATGTACCTTTATCTTATCGGTATCTAATACAAGCCTCTTTACCGTTCCATTCAAATGAAACGCAGTCTCCATGGAAAGGCAATCTACAACAGGTACTTGCATGGCCCAGTAGACATTTCGCAGATTGGTTTCGCTGTCGATCAAATCGACGCGCTTCCATTGTATGCTCGGATTGTATTTGGCAGTAATAGTTTTCATCCGCTCCGAAATCATCGGCAGTGGCTTTTCCAACCAATCTATGTAGGCATGAGCTCCATCCGTGTTGACCTCAAGAACGGATATCGGCGGGAGTTGCTCGAAGGTGTTTTCCTTTTGCAGCCCCAGACCCGATGGTACGACCTTTTGAGCCATTCGACCGTCATCTGCTAGCAAATAATAATCGCGCATGTCATCCCGCCTCCTTTATTCCGTTTTCCACTCAATCTGCTGCATCTGTGTTTCACTCAATGCAAAGCGCTCACGATCCTTCTCGAAAAAAACGGCATTCCGCATATTTGCTCCATGAAAATTCGCATGATACAGACGAGAATGGCGAAAATCCGCTCCTTCCAAATCAGCATATGCAAATTGGACGCCGAGTAAGCCCGGTACACGATGCAGCTCGTCCGCACTGACTCCCTGGCCCTCGACATAAGAGAAGATGGCTCCGCTCAAGTCAGCATGACGAAAATCGGCATCACAAAGAAGCGAATGGCTGAAATCGGTGCGTTGAAGCTTGCTTTTTACCCACCGTGTTCCGAATAGGACACACTCACGGAACTGACTGTCTGTAAAATTACTGCCACTAAAATCACAATAGCGCAAATCCAGTGCATCTACATTGCTTCGCGGCAAATCCATGTGGGCGAACGTTTCATGGGTGCAAAATGTTCCTTTTGGTTGCCCAAGCAGGCTTCTGCTCTCCTTCTCATCCCGCTTGATTCGCTCTTCTACGTACACCACTTCACTGATGTCTTTGAATTCGCCCACTCGTATGTGCAGACGATCCGCTTTCCTGATCTGTTGGTACTCGGGCAGCTTAATGACCTCCGGAATCGCCACTCGGGCAAGCGCTGTGACAAACTGACAGAAAAGCTCCATTTCCTTTAGCACCATAAACTCGACATCAGCAGCGTGTATGGTCCCCATGTACATTTTTCGGCGTTCGTCCAGTAGCGAAATGAGCTTGGAAGCCTCTCGCAATGCCCATGCTGCATCGTACCGTGCATAGCATTCCACTGGCTCCCAGTACCATTGCTCCGTATAAGCCTCCATCAAAAATGTGTGTGTGCCATCCAATACGGTTGTCCGAAGCAATGAATAGTGAATAAAACCGACAGGGGGAAGCTCCTTGTTGTTCTGCATGAACTCAATATGCAGAAGCATTTGCCGAAAAGACTCCACGAACTCCCGGACGAGCTGATCCTTGTTTTGCTGGAAATAACGCTCGAGTGCCGCTACGGTTTCAGCCAATGCTGGCCGGAAGGTGTCATCGTGCAGATGCTGGAGCGCTTCCTCTTTCTTCATGGATGCAAATGCCCCCCTCTAGTTCATCTTGATTTCCGAACCTTTCAGCTCGATCTTGTCTTCCAGTTTGATCGTATTTCCTTTTCCACTCAGCTCTATTTTATCCGCACTAATATGAAGAGAAGCAGCTGATAGCTTCATGTCCTTATCCGCCGTTATATTCACGTTCTGGCTACTCTTGATATCGATTCCACTCGTATCACTGATCGTGATCGACATATCTCCTGTCGTGATCACAATTTTGTCAGGAGCCAGCACGATTTCCTTGCCATATTTGGTACGAAACGTCTTTACAGCAGGGTCCTTCATCCGGTCTCCCCCGCCACCTCCACCCCCACCTGCATTGCTTTTCGGTGCGGCTTTCTTTTTGGGAGCTGGCTTGTCGTCGTCTGGGATTTCCTTGAGAACTGAGCTGATCGCAATACCGTCCTCTTCTTTTTTGCTCGGGAAATAAATCCGAATCTGGTCGTTCAGCTCTGGCATGACATACCATCCGGTTTGATCCTCGGAGGCATAAATGGTGGAGTAAGGGAACCAATATGCCGTGCTCTGATCCTGCTGATCATCCATGTCCAGCTTGGCCCGCACATTGTCCTTCTGGACTTGCAGCACCCGTCCCTGAATGGATGCCCCGATGATGGCATGGTTATACTGCTTTTTACGCGCCAGACCTAGGCGTGGATAAAGCTTGTATGTGTGCGTGACAATGCCTTCCTTCATCTCCGTGACCGCTTCTCCAACGACAAGCGGTCTGGACTTGAAGTTCACCTCATTGCCGACCTCCAGCACTCGTTCGCTCTGTACTTCATAAACGGTATAGTCCTGGTCATCGATTCCCGGAACCTTGTTCTCCGCATCACTCTGGTAATCCCCGACACGCTTATGCACCGTATAATGACTAACGGCAAGCTTTCCTTTATCTTGACCTTTTGGCAAACCGAAATAAAACTTGGGAATGTCAAAAGCCGTTGTCGGGATCAAGCCTGTATAAAAACGCGATGCCATCCTCTTCAGAAACTGCCAATCGGTTTCCTCATACTGCATCACAAAAGTATTCAACGCTTTGCCATTCGTAACAGAGTCAATAAAGTCAGCTTTTCCGTACCCGGACAGCACCGTTTTCACGAGCCCCGCATAGGTCATCGCCGGGTTTTGAAACGAACGCTTTCTCGTTTTGACATCCAACAAATACGTATGAGAAACAGCCTCAAGCGACAAGTAATAAATACCGCGAACCGCTTTGACATGGACGCGCAAGACGATACCCTGGAACCATGTTTTCGGCTTGCCCGATTCATCCGCCAGTGCCACGCTGATCAGTGTTTGGGCATTTGTCTGGTTCACGTAGCTATCTTTTCGCTCTTCAGAAATGATCCCCGTGAGCGTTAGGCGTGCATGCTCGTTCATCTTTTTCACGACTTTGATCGTTTGCAAATGCGTAAACTCATAGGGCGAAACTTGTATATCTCCATAAGTGAGTGTTCGATTGCTCATGGTATCCCCTCCCTGCCAGATGAACCCCCATCCTCCCATGCTCCTAGGGAAATGGATTCACCCTTCCAAATAAGACCATTATTTTACACACAATCTTACAATCGGTATTTTTTGGTATTTTATGAATGGGTCATTAGTCCTGAATGATATGATTTTGAGGCATGGAGAGGGGCTTCGCACCTATGATAACCCTTATATCGTCAAAAGCCCTTGAATTTGGTTCAAGAGCTTTTCCTATTTACTCATAACGGCTTCCTGCAATTAAAATGGTAGCAAACAAATTCCAGTCTACACCTTCAAGATCAGCTAACATATTATCACAATCCTCAATCCATGACTCCATCCCACTTAGGAACTCTTCAAGTGATATATTCGCCCACTCTTTTTTATTTTGCTGATAATCCTTAATCAAATGAGAAATGAATTGAACCATATCCTCTCTACTCTCAACCGTACCCGCTCTCTCTAGAATATCCATGCGAAACTCCTCCTGCCCCTATGTATTTATCTTCCATTTTAGTATAGATGTTTTAAAGGAATTTGACGAATTGGGGAATGAAAAAAGCCCGCTGGCGTGCAACGGGCTTTCTGTCTCTTATGTGAGGGGGAACATCTGTCTAGTCAATAACAGGATTCGGGCTATTCTCGTAGACGTTCCTTATTGAATAATCTCGGAAATCGCTTGCTTTTGCTCCAAAATCTCGCTTTGTACCTCGATCAATTCTTTCAACTGATCAGCAGCCTCTTGCAAGGATGCAGCTGCTTGCTCCTTGTCTCCGGCCTGGAATGCTTCTTTTGCTTCTTTCACTGTGTTCTTCTCATTTGCTTTCAGTTCTTTTGCTTGCTCTTTGTTCTCTTTCTTTTCCGTGCGGATTGGTTTCAAATGTTGGTTCATCTCTTTGAAGGACGCTTTTTTCTCTTTGACTTGGGTCAATTCTGTTTGGATATGCGCCAGTTTTTCTTCGATGGCGATGTGGTTTGCGGCGATTTCTGCCTTGATGCTCGCTACCTTTTCTTTATTCTTTGCTTTCTTCGCTTCTTTCAGTTCAGCAGACAGCGATTTGTTTGCTTCGCGCAGTGGCTTCGTTTCTTCCAGAGCACTTTTTACCTTTTCACGTACTTCTTTCGTCACATCGCCCCAAAGAACATCCCATGCCTGTTGGTTGATGTGCGATTGTGCTTTCAGTTTATCTTGCAGAGCTTTTTGTTCTACTTGCAATGCTTTTAGTGATTGAACTTCAGGCAGGCTGCTCCACCCTGCTCCTTTTCCTTCTTTCTCCGCCGCAAAAGCTCCTACCGCACTCGTTGCCAACAAGCTTGCTGCGATTACAGATACGGAAAGCATTTTTTTCATGTGTGAACACTCCCTGTCTCCTATTGTTTCTTGCAAATAAATCGTACCGTACGAGCGTCAGGAATGTTCGGGATAACCTCGTGAAAAGTAAGGGGAAAGTGTGGGATTTGGGAAAACGCAAAAAGCCCAGGAATGGCCTGGGTCTATCTGATTGCCACTCGTTGAAAACTATTTGATATAACCGTTCTTGGTGTAATCTACTTCCACTTGCAGAATGACATCATGTTCTACTTTTATGATGACCCAAAAGTCTTTTCCACAACAGGGACAGCACACATATCCTTCCCCTGTTGCGTTTCCTCCCGATGGTCTTTTTTGGTGAGGGGGCTTACACTGCCCAGATGCTCATCTGATTTCATCACCAAGGTTGTAGGAATCTAGATTCATATAGCCCATTTTAAATTCTGCTTCTGTACGCTCGATTACGCCACATCTGGGACATTTTTCTTTTATGATGAGCAGATTATACATGTTTTAGCTCTCATCATTCGATTTCATTTTCAAAACAACAATATTTCCTGCGTTTTCAAAACAAGAAGCATGGTACAATCCTTCCAAAATATGCTCTTTATGAAATTCCCCAACAAATATGCGATCTTCATTCTTTTCATCATGAGCGTATCGAACAAGGATTACTGTGGCATTCTGCACATGCTTGTTTTGCATGAACAATTGAATATTCCGGCTGAAACTTAAAATCTCAACTGGAACTTTCTCTCTTACCAACCACTCGTCAAACTCTCCAATGAATTCTTGATTCACCATTTCAAAAACGCTTGAATGAAGAAAATGTCTCAGATGCGCTATCTTCTTGGGTAAAATTTTATCTTTCGGTAACACTTTGAAATGATTGGTAACTTCAAATTCTTTCAAAGATGCAGCAACATCAGCTTCATTATCGGAATCAAATGAAATGAACTGTGTACAATCAAAGCTTACATATGACATAGCCTCACCTCATACTGCTCGTTTAAAATGATGAAAAGTTTACGCTATTCTTCATGATTTTATCTAAAAACTGATCAAACGAAGATGCAATTTGTTCAGCTTCTTCAAATTCAGGTTCATAGCCGCATACGATTGAACCAAATTCACTCCCGAGATCTATTGCATAATAGGCATAACCATTTCTTACAGATAAAGCTATGGGCAAATACCTGTCCCAAAATTTTGTAATCTCTTGCTTCCACGAGTCATCGTCGCACGCCGATTCTAAACTTATTTTCTTAAACTCATCCCAACTAAACGCTAGTTCTACTTCTCGGTTATAATCGTTTACACATAGAAACCAAGATTTTTCGTCTGCTGCTACACAAGTATCTACCCGTTTAAGAAATTGATCAAATTGTTCTGGTATTACTGGATATCGATTAGCGATTTCATTCGTCAATGTTAGTTCACGATCGATCCGTTTTTTAACTTCCCATCCTTTTTCTTCAGCCCAAGTGAGAAATTCTATTATTTTTTCCATCAGGCTATTCCCCCTGATCCAATTTTTTCTTTTCATGATATGAATTACTCTTCTTTGTAAGCTAATCATCTTTACTATGTGTAGTATTTTTAATTGTTCTTGTTTCTCTTGTAATCGTTAACTTTTGGAGATTTATCACCTGATCTGGCCCTTGTTTTACAACTTTGGTAATTGGGACCTTACCGTTCGGGGTGTCAAATGACTTGTTTATTGATTATTATGCAGAATTTACCATTTTAGGGTTAACCTCAATTATGTATCCCCACAGATAACGTCCCGGTCGAGTAAATGCTTTAGCCCGGGAGTGTAATACGGTACCCGCATGTAATACAAACCATTCGGGTCGGCTATTACTCCATCGAGACGATTATAACTAAACGGCTACTTGTGCCATCTCTCGTTCTTTTCCGCTTAATATCCTCGGATAATGTCCGTCCTTATGGTCAACTAACTGGTCAAAGCTCTTAGCCCTCTCGAGTAACATCCCGATATCTGTTGCTACCTATAAGAGCATCTCAACTCTGCCGCCTGTTACCGTAACTCTCGTACTCCTAGCAATAGTCAATGACATCCTCGTAACCGATAACACTGTGCTCATGCCTGAGTAATTAAACCTACTTTATTCTGCACTTGTTTTAGCCATATGCTTTTCTTCTTTCATCTTGGATATGAAAAAAGCTCATTCCTTCTAAATGTTCAAGTTGGAATAAGCTTTCTAAGTTTATTAAGTTTAGTGTATGGTTTGAGGACTTTATTGTACTGCCTTTGTTGTTATTTAATAGAGATTTAGAATAAATCCATGTGCCTAAAAACTATTATCCGAGATCAATAAATTTTACCATTCTACCTCCTTCCATTCAAAAGAATATGCTAACACATCAATGCAAGAATCATGTCCACGCAATACCCAATGCTTTACTCTAGGGGATATGAAACCAAAAGTTTCTTTTAGGTTCGATTCAACAACTTCATAAAATCCTGGATTTGGGCAAATATCGGTTTTGTTCCACTCATCACCTATAGACAAACCTCCATAATAGTAAGGGTCAAATATGCTGAAATCATATCTCTCATAACCATCCATTTTTCCATATATATTAAAAAGACATATTGGAGTAAATTTAATTTCGATGATTACACTTCCAGCTTTATTATATTCTTCGTCTGGTATGTCACCTCCGTATTTCAACTCTAGGTTAGCAATAACCTTATCATAGTGTTTAGTATTATATCCGCACATAACTTGTACACTTACTTCGCGATTTTCATGACCAATAAAACTAGCAAAATCATGAGATGGACTTATCATCCATGGCACCTTAACAGGTACAACTTTCATTTTGATCATATATTTACCTCCGCATCTCTATGGAAGTCTTACAATATCTAGTATTTCCAAATTGTTCGGTCCAACAGTTACTGGAATTGCTCTCCCAGGCATATTAAATGTCTCACCACGATACTTTATTGGTTTATTTTCCAACAAGCTTGGATCCAATCGATTTAAAACCTCTTGGCTAGGTATTATTTCTTTTGTTTTAGTTGGTTTTAATCCTGCCATACTTAATACTGCAAGAGTTCTATTACATTCAGCTACTTTTTTTCCACTGTTAGGGTCAATGAAATATTTAACTTCAAATTGATCAGGATGTAATTTACCAGACTCCAAATCTGCCGCTACATCTGCCAATTTCCGTCCCTCAATATAATCTGGTGCACCACTGTTAATTCTAAATGTATCGGATATACGCCTTTGTCCGAAGAGTATTTCCTGAGTATCACCTGTCCCCTTTTTCGCAGGTGCCCATTTCCCTGTTTTATTATTGTAATCATAGGTTCTTTGTTGCTTACGTTTATAATATCCACCATAAGCATCAATACCCGTCTCTTCTTTACACTTCATCAACCCCAACGGATCAATGAACCCAATCGGATCGGTCTTGACTCCATCGCGGGCGTTATATGTTTCATCCTGCCTTCGCGCGCTTCCAGTTCCCCGTACAATCCTTAGGTATAAAGGTCGGTGACTCGACCATGCTCATCGGCCAACAAGGTCGTACTACCGCGCGTATCCGCATGATAGGACAAATAATTTTTTATTGGTTAGATGTGGTTAATTCTTTCGTCAACAGCCGTTCAAAAAATGAAACCTTGAAAGGCAAGCAGCCAATCAAGGTTCTGGATATTTCCACTCAAAACTATAGATTACCATTTCATTTTGGACAAGAATATCTAATCCTAATCCCATTCATTAAGTGGAAATTTTAGTAACTCATTACTGCATTTTGGGCATTCTTGTTTCGAAAAATCCCTTGTCCAAATCCTACAATAAATACACCTTTTGCCGTATAATTCCGGGTGTTGTTTATTGTCCTCATCCGCTTCTGGTTCCAGTATAGCAAATACTTTTTGTCTGGTTTTTTCATATAAATGACTAACTTCAGGAGAAATATCATACGAATCAGTTGTTGGTTCCCATTCACACCCCTCTATTATTTGTACTGGTCTATCCAAATCTTCTTCTAATCTATCAAAGGATGTTCTAGGCCATTCATCAGTATGAAAAATATCTTTCTCAATTTTGTACCAATCTTCCCAACTTGATATTTTTTCTAAATCACTATTTAATTTGTTTGTATCAATATTAATATTGAACATTATATTCACCTACCTTGGTGTTGGTGGTTTCATAGTTCCTTCATTAGGAAGCCCGTTATTTCTTAGTCTTTTTGTAAGGTCTCTAAAACTATCAATATCTTTTTCAATTCTCACCTTAATCTTTTCCGCTTTAGTTTCTAACGCAACATACAAACGGCTATTCCCATCTCTAGCTACAAGTTGACCTTTTACATTTACTACACTGATTGGTGGGAAATTCTTCACCTGTTCTGGTCCTTGCTGTATAGCTTTCTTAATTGGAATCTTACCATTCGGAGTATCAAAAGATCTGTTTATTGAAATTTGTGCAAAATTTACATCTTTAGGGTTAACCTCAATTACATCATCATCAGATTTACGAGGTGCCCATTTTCCAGTCTTATTCTTATAATCATTGATTCTTTGTTGCTTTCTTCCGTAGTATCCGCCATGCGCAATTTCGTCATGCCTTTGTGAAATATTCGGGAGTTTCGAACACTTCATCAACCCCAACGGATCAATAAACCCAATCGGATCCCCATTCACATAAGCAAACCGGTTAAACGTCTGTCCGTCCGTCATGTCCCCTTGGAGCACGTCTCCGTTCAGGAACCGCTTCAACCACGGATAATACCGCGAAAAGTTCTAGACCATATCTAACTGTATTCTTTTAGGTCCTTTACGGAGAAAACCATATGAAAAAAACCTTGAAAGGCGTGGAGCCAGTCAAGGTTGTAAGACATTACTCATCTATCCATTTTTCAAATCCGTAAGCCAACAGTTTTTCTCTTACCATGTTTAATTCTTGCTCACTAAGTTACATTGTTGATACTGATTTGTGAATATCATAAAAGGAGATTACAACTACTTTCCCAGTTACAAAAGAAATAACCTCAGCTAAGGCTTTTTAATATTTCATATGCTTCACCAGAAATTCTAACGTGATCTGAATAAATAATTATCTGATCAATTGTATTAATTGCAAATTGCCAATTAACACTGCTTGATTGGCTAGTGCACTTTTCTAGTAACTGTTGATATAAATAGTCTTTTATTATTTCTCCGAGTAATTCCTTATGGTCTTTAAATATGTTGTTAAAATCAGGATACCCGATCTCATACAGTCCTATCGAATCTAAATAATTCGTTAGTTTATCATCTTCTTTTGTTTCATCAACAAATTTATTATAAGAATCTTCGACCGCCCCCTTAAATTCGTCGTGCGATAAAAATAGATCATAATGAATAGCTTCCCTATCCATCAACTTTTGTCCATATCCCATATCACGAAAAGTAATTAAATCCTTTGAAACAATAGAATTTCCTAACCTACACTCCATTTAAATTAAACCTCCTGGAGGAATAATTATTATTTTCCCATCTGATTTTACTGTAATAGAACCCGACGGTTTTATAGACATATCTCCTCTTGAATCTGGAAAGAGACGTTGGCCGGTTCTTTGAAAAAACTCTTCTGGACTTTCAATCTTAGGTATATTAGGCGTAGAATTACCGGGGACAATTATAGTTTTCTCTATTGGAAGTCCACCTTCCACCTTATCCGCCTTTTTGAGTAACTTACTCGCCTGGCTAGGTGTTAGATTGTCAAAGCCCACATCGAGATCACTAGTTTCTGAATAGTTTCCTCTTATTCTGCTGCCACCGAAAACAACTGATGAATCACGTGAATAAGCTCCCTCTAAAAGGATTTGCCCTTGTCCACGATGAAAACCAGGAATGTTATTTTCAAGCCAATCGAGTTGTTCATCAACACCATTTGTTGTTAATTCTCTCCGCCCATTATTATTTTTCTCGTCAGGACATTTCATCAACCCCAACGGATCAATGAACCCAATCGGATCCCCATTGACATAAGCAAAACGGTTAAACGTCTGCCCGTCCGTCATATCCCCTTGGAGCACATCTCGGTTCAGGAACCGCTTCAATCCCGGATGGTAATACCGCGCCCGCATGTAGTACAAGCCATTCGGATCGGTCATGACTCCATCTCGGCCGTTATAGCAAAACGGCTGTTTCGTCCTGCCCTCGTGTACTTCCAGTTCCCCATACAATCCGTAGGTATAACGGTCAGTGACTCGACCATGCTCGTCGGTCATCAGGGTCGTGCTGCCTCGCGTATCCGCGTGATAGGACAAATAATCGCCTTGGGCATCCTCACGACCAATAAGCCCCAGTCCATATACATAATACGCTTTGGCTGCTCCATTTTCCTCCAGTTCCATAAGAACCTGAGTCAGGTCAGCGTTTTGGTCGACCACATACCGTGTCGTCTTTCCATTCCAAGTCATGGAGGTACGGACGTATTCGGCATCATAGGTGTAGCGAGCTTGTCCGGCACGGACGAGACGATTGCGGGCATCGTATGCATACGTTTCTGACTGTTGCTTGCCCGGGAGCAGCAGAAGGTTACCGTCCTCATCATACTGAACGGGTTGACCATCTACGGTGTCCAGTCGGTTGTCCTTGGCGTACGTCATCGTCGTAGCAAGACTCGAACCTGAATCCCCAATTGCGGTAATATTCCCGCCCTGGTCATAGGTATAGAGAATCTTGCGTCCAGCCATAGCTCCGCTCGTCAGGCGCCGCAGGGCATCATAGGTGTACTGCTTTTCTTCCTCTTGGATGATCTGCCCGAGCTCGTTGTACACAAACCGATATTGCTGGAGCATGACGCCTTGCGCATTTTGATCCCAAAGACGCAAAAGCTGTCCGGCTGTGTCATAGTGACGTTGCTCTACCGTACCGTTCGGTCGCTCTGTACGGATGAGGCGGTAATTTTCATCGTACGTGTACCTTGTGACACGACCTGCCCAGTCTGTGACCGTGGTCAATTGACCTGCGAGATCGTAGGTATAGCGAACCGACTTGCCGTCTGGATAGACGAGCGTTGCCAGTCTGCCTCCCGCATCGTAGGTGTACTGGAGCGTATTCCCATACTGATCTGTACTGGAGACGATTCGACCCAAAAGATCGTAGTTGCGGCGCTTGGTATCTTTTCCGTCCTCCGTGACACTTACCACGCGACCCTCGGCGTCGAAAGTCCTGCGAACAGTACCCGCTTCGTCTTGCTGCTCAATGAGCTGTCCGGCTGCATCGTAGCGGTAGTGCGTTTCCTGACCGCGTGCATTTGTCTTGTCGGTCAGCCATCCGCGCTTGTCATAGCGGTAGGTCGTTCCTTCTCCGGTAGCATTGCGTTCAGCTAAAAGCAAACCACTGGCATCGTAGGAGAGGGTGGTGGCATTGCCATTGGCATCCGTATAGCTCGTTAGGCGGCCTTCTCCGTCGTATTGCTGCTTGTAAACGGCTGCTTCATTTTCCAATACCTCTGTCAGACGTGCGGCTGCATCATAGGAGAACTTGGTTTTCTGTCCAGCCGCATTCGTTGTGGCAATAACTTGATGGAGCTTGTTAAATTGGTATTGGGTTGATCGTCCGAGTCCGTCTATATGAGCAAGAATGTTTCCTGCGCCATCATAGGTGAGCCCGCTCACCTTCTGTCCGGTTGCATCATAGACAGCCATTAAGCGCCCGGCAGCATCGTATTCATAGCGCTGGGTGTTCCCCAAAGGATCGGTGACAGACGTCACTCTGCCCATGGCATCGCGTTCGAGGCTGGTTTTCGCCCCGGTTGGGTCTACGACACCAACGATCTGCCATTCCTTGTCATACTCATAACGAGTGGTTTCACCATATGCATTCGTTATGGATTCTACTTTTTCTGTAATCGTGTACCCGATCTTCGTCGATGCTCCGCTAGCCGTAGTCTCCTCTACTCGACAATCCTGTGTATCGTAGGTGAAGGAATGCATCCTTCCGAGAGGATCTATGATACCTACAAGATTATCGTTGGCATCGAATACCTGACGCAGCGAACCCCCAAAAGCATCTGTAAAGGTTGTCATCCTGCCTGTAGGGTCGAAGCCAACACGGAAGTTTTGCTGATGGTGTAACTAGCGTCTATCAGTTGGGCTGGAAAGAAAAGTTACAATAAAACAGGTCAATCATGTTAGTAATGCACATGATTGACCTATCTACCAATACTAGAATAGTATTCTTTTGTATTAAAATCCTCGTCTTCACGTAGTCACTGCCTCTTTTGAATCATGGATCAGCAGTTTCCTTATCTTAGGAATAATACTTTATATATCTTTCTTTTAAAGGAATTCTTTCGTCAGCAAGTAGCTCTACTTCCAGTAATCTTGTTTTATTCTCCAGCCGGGCGATGAATAATGCATAAAAGTCACCAGAGGTCGGATAAGTAAATAATCCAAATCCCCTTTGTGATAGTATCCTGTTTGCTTCCCTTATCTTTTCAGGTACATATTCATACTCAAAATTTCCGAGCTCTTCAAGTTCTTCTTGTGAAGCTAATTCATTTTGAAGATTGAATTCATAATCCAGAATATAGTTGACGATCTCCATACTGCTCACCTTTATAATCAAGAAACAAAAATTTCTTTGTGGACAGTCCATATTTTAATAAGCTTTCGTGTAAGTCCAGCTCTTCATGATCACTAATAAATTCTTCTAAATCTTTGCTATCTGGGAATATCAGCTGTGCTATACCTTGACCATACATATTGACTTCCCCCGTATATTATTTATCGAAACAATACACCATGTTTGTTCGGGATATATTCTGGGTAATTCTTACGATAAAAATTATCTATCTGGAGCAACAAAGGGTCCCATTCAGGGTATGGTTCAGGGTCTCCAAACACCATCTTCGCTTCTGGGGTATTCAGCAATAGATCTTCAAATTGTTTCGGGACATACAAATCCATTTGTTTCCTCACATAAAGCAAGAACAAAATTTCAAAAGGATAGAATCCATATCTGAAGTCACCAAATTCACCTAGTTGTCCTATTTCTGAGGCTAATTGTGAATGATACAACACCATTTTCCCGACCAAATTTTCGATTTCTTCCGAACTAGGTGTTGACCATCTTTCCAACACTTCACTATAAACATCTAGATCTTCAGGTATTAAACCGCATTGTAGCCCAGCTTTCTTAAACTTTTCTTTAACAGTTAAATGTAATTTTTGATTTGTCCCCATAATTGTTTTATTTCTATATTTCAAGTATAACTCAGGTAAAAACCAAGTATGCTTGTTGTCATCACTTACCTCCATTAAAGGCCCACCGAAATGATCAACAATAAAATCAAATAATATATTTTCTTCTTTCTCCCACCCAAACATCGTGAAATGAATTAAAGATGCTAAAACTCCCTTAAAAGAGTATTCTACTATCATTTGAGGATACCGGATTTTATAAAGATCTTGCCCCATGCACTGATAAAATACTACCATTTGCATGTTTTTTAATCCTTCCGCTTGACTTCCGCCATTAGCCAGCACATCGTTTTTCCATTTTGACAAGTGATATGAATAAATTGAGGCTAAATTTATTAGTAAAATATGATCCTTTTCTACGGTATTGTATTCCACTATATCAGTGATTTCTCTCTTGCTATCATCATATTCCTCTTTTATATCTTCATATCGGATACCATCTGTAAAATTTTCCTAGTATCTTTTATACGCCATTTCTAATTTTTTTGGGTTGAGCATTTTAATTCTCCTTATGGTTACTCGATTTCTTTACTCCAATCTTTTACTTTTAATTCATCTACTCCGAATCCAGTTTTGGTTATCTTAATATCTGTTTCTACTCTAATAAAATCAATTTGAAGTCCGGGATCCTCTTTTTTAAAAATTCCACGAAAAATCTGTATACTTCGAATCGCCACTATCAATTATACTTTTCACATTTTTCATCGCCCAATTTTTGTTAATTACATAGAAAAAAGCACACCCTTGTTTTCATTCCAGGGTGTGGCTGATTAATATTTTTATTTTGTCTATTGTATCTTATGCCCGTAAAAATATTTACTTCCTTTTTCCCATTTCATTGACGCTATTTGTTTTACATATTCAATGATCTGACCAGCTATCTCATCATCTACTTTAGTATAGTAATCTGCAGGACATTTAATTCCGCTCCAAATAGATAACAAGGATGGGATAGTATCATCTTTCAATTCACTATTATTGGACCTTGCAATCATGGTTTCTTCAATAAGTACTTTCGTCAAGTGGCCGGGAAAAGCTAACTCACCATTATAGTAATATTTTTCCAGATTTTTATCTTTGCAAAAAGTAATAAATTCATTTCCTAACTCATCCGCTGAACATATTTCATAGGTAGCTTTATCATAGCCTATCATACTGCCGATTTTAAAAGAAATATCTTCACCTATTTCAGTATCTTCCCATATAGATAACAGCCCTAATAGGTATGGAATAATTTGATATGATAATGATTCTTCTGCAAAAGAAACGAATACAGATACTATTTCTTGTTCTGCATCAATCAAGAAATTGTTAATTTTTTCAAAATCATCTGGCGTAGCTACCGAAAAGAATAGTCTGATTGCTACATTTAACAGATCCCTGTTTTCACTTGTATGTATCAAATCAAGTAGTTGAGTTTTTTGCGAAAAATCACCCCGTTTAAAGGCATTAATAAGTTCAAGTAATACTACCGATTCTGCATCACCTAAACCTATACACTCCTTTATTTCATTTTCCATCCCATCATTTTTATCTCTATACCAAATATCACTAACTAATTTATCCAAGATCTCCAAAGTCGCCCCTCCTCATTCATTCTGTTCTTAGTCCAACACTTCTCTGATATTCCAAAACCTTATTCTGATAAGTCGTAGCCCGTGTATGCCTTTCGTTTAATCCAAATCTATAATTCACTCCATCTCTAACAATTTTGCCTTCTGGATCCTCAGTTATCTTCGCAAATTTAAAATCTTTATTCTTAGTGTAACCATTCTCAGGGTTGGCATATTCCTCTATTTGTTCTTTAGTTAATTTTGTTCTGCTAATAGTAGATTCACCTGTATGCACAATGTTACTATCAACATTTTTCCCTCCAAAAGCCAATCCCTGAACATGATGCCCCTTCTTCAACTTCTTTCTATTACTAAGTTTATTATACTCTGCCCTGGCTTTTTTGAGTTCTTTCCCCTGCACAATAGTACATATATCTGGATCACAGTAAAACTCTGGGTCTTCCTCATACAATCGTTTACCTTCATCATAATGGGGACCAAAAATTTCTTTACCTTTTGGTTGATTACCACCTTCACCCGTCTCCTCAGTCTTCGGTGGTTTCTCACCCTCAGGCGGCTTCTGATTCGGCTTCTGGCCATTCGGTCCCCCATATGTTTCGCGCCACTTCAGTTGGTACTCCGTAGGGGCAAGCTCTACTACATCCTTTCTATTCGAGAATTTTGTTGGAAACCCTTCCGCCAATTGTAACTGAGGCCCTAAACTATCCGCTAAATTCTGCAATCCTTCTTGCATATCATCGCGCAGCTTCCTAGCCTTTTGCTTGAGCTGTTCTTTCATCTGTGTTGCCTTGTTGATGACAGCATCTTTTGCGGCCATGACGCTAGCGTACAACTGCTCCTTGATTCGCTGGACGGCTTGCACCACATCTATCTCGTCTAGTGTTTTGCGGGCTGCCGTCCAGACCTTCCCGACGGTGCTTTCGACGGTATTTGCTACCGTCTTCACTACATCCGCCGCTGAGTCTGCTACCTCGAGCACTTTCTGTCCCGCTTTCGTTCCTTTTAGTGCTTTATGCGCCTTTGCTCCCAGCTTAGCTCCGGTTGCCGCCCAGCCTGCAAAAGGGATACACGCTGCCAGAGATAGCGCTGCTCCTGCATAGTCTCCTCGTGCGAGCGAGATTCCCGCATTCGCTAAGTCCGCTATTTCTCCCAGACCTGGAATGAGCCCCACAACATCCAGTGCTAACTGTACACCATCCAGAAATCCACCCCAGCCAGACTCTTCCTCTTCCTGCTGCTCCTCTTCCTCTTCTTCCTCCTCCTGCGGCAAATCCTCCACAACCACAGGCGCCTTCGTCAGCCCGACCATCTCAATCTTCGGCGCTTGGAGATCCACTTCCCCGTCCAAAATCATGCTGCTGGTGCTGCACATGAGGTAGATCGCTTCCTTGGCCTTGATCTCAACCTTGGTATCTGACGTAATCTCCATATCCTTTTCCGAAGAAAAAACGATGGGATGCATGCTGTGAATCTCGATGCCGTCCTCTTCATGAAGCTTGATAAAAATGTTGCCTTCCTTGCTCTCCTTGGCAGTAAGAACGAGCTCCTTGCCGCCCATCATCAGCTCTTTGCCAAAGTTGGTTCCCCAGTACTTGATGCCGGGATTGCCTGTCTTCGGGGTGCTGCCTCCTCCTTTGCGCACGGAGCTGACCGCCATGGCGCCTTCTTCGTCTGGCGTGGAGAAGTACAGCTTGACGGAGTCGCCCATTTGCGGCATGCAGTGAAAGCCGCTGTTGCCTTCTGCGGAGTAGACCGTGGAATACGGAAACCAGCTCGCCTCTGCCTTAGGCTGCTTCGGATCGATGTCGAGGTGAATTTTGACGGTATCCTTCTGGATGTCGATGATCTTGCCTTCCAGGGCAGCACCGCAGATGTCGTCGTTGCGAATAGGGTTTTGACGGATGCCTGCTTCGGGCATGAGCTGATAGGTGTGAATCAGAAGGGCATGCTCGATTCTCGTGGTAGACCCGGCGACGACCAGCTCTTTGCCCTGGTAGTTCACGCGGTCTCCGAGCTGGAGGACCTGCCCGCTTTCTACTTCATAGGTGAGAAAATCGTTTTCCGACATACCTGACGCATAGCCGTTTTCTGTCGTTTCCATATAGGGAGATAGCCTTTTGCTGATGGTGTAGCTGGCGTCTGTCAGTTGAGCAGTACGTCCCTCTGGCAAGCCGAACCAGAACTTGGGCGTATCCGCGACAGCCTCAGCAACGAGAATGGAGCCGAAGCGGGAGGCCAGCCGCTTTAAAAACTGCCAATCTGTTTCCTGATACTGGATGGCAATGGTCCCAAGCGGCGCTCCGTTCGAAGCATGGTCCAAATAATCCGAGCCGGGATAGTCCTTTGTGATTTCATCCAGCAGACTGGCATACGTCATTTGTTTATGCTGAAAAGAACGCATTTTGCGCTGTCCGTCCATGCGCTGTGTGTGCGAGACCGCTTCCAGCTCCAAATGGTACACACCTCGAACGAAGTTCACACTGACGGAATCCACGAGTCCTTTGAACAGTGTCTTTGTAAGCGAACCGTTTTCCACCAAATTCAGCGCGACTGTATCCTCACTCGTCGCCATCTCAATGCAACGGTCGCTTTTTTCCTCCGGGATGATTGCGGTGACGAACAATCTGGCGTGCTCATTAACTTTCTTCACGATTCTGACATCTTGCAGGCTTTGGATTTCAAAGGGCGAGACCAACTGGATGTTCTCGTATCCAGCCAGCTTCTCTGTCGTATCCATACAATCCCCCTCACTATTGCTCCTGTCCGTCGTCTTCGATGCGTATGCAGCCTCCATATATGCACATGTTTGTGCTGGTGTTTAACAGGGCGGGATGGTTTTCCACGAGTACATCTGCCTTGCCATCGATCCAGGGCATGGTGACCACAGGAACGCATGGCATCGGCTTGAGCACGCCGTTGTTGGCAGCAGTAGCAGCTGCGACGGTTGGATTTTTCTCGCATTTGCATTTGCCAAACGGCATAATGTTCACTTGCGGCATATAGTCATTCACGTTCATTTGTGCCTGGTTGCGAATGTACACGCCATGACTAAACGGCGTTTTCAGCTTGTTCTTCTGGCTCCCGTAGTCGCACGAGAGAATCGCACCTGCCACGACGTAGCTTTTCTTCGGAGCGGACGAAGGCACTACATTGACATCTTCAATCATGGGCATGACTCATTCTCCTCCCTGCTTGCTCTACTTTTTTCAAGCGGATACCGAAAAAGTCCCGGCGCAGCAAAGCCTCTGCCAGCCGCAAATCAATGATGATATACGGTTCACGAATGCCTTCGATTTGAAAAATTGTATGGCGCCCAATCTTTTCGGGATCGAGAACCAGCCTTTTGAGTGAGCCGTCCCGGTGAAACTCGCTTTGCTCTGACAAACAGTTCACGCGCGGCAGGATCATCAGCCAGTACAAATCCTGCTTGACCCGCTCCATGTCCACCAACACGACGGATTTGACAAACAGCTTCGGTGCGAACTTGTGGATAATTGTCTTTAAGCGGTTGGAATAGAGCGGGATCGGTCTGTCGAGAAAATCCAGGTAGTCGTTTTCTTTCTTTTTCTTGATGTCGAATTGAATGATTGCTTCGTCCAGCTCTTCCTGATAATCCGGGGTGAGCCACTCCTGCCGGATGACGTCAAAAACGCCTGTTGGCTCTACCGGACTCACGATTCGCTCGTCCTGTGACAAGATGAAATAATTCATGCCTGACTCCCCTCTCGCCAAACGACATGCCGCTCCTGAAGCTCATCCAACAGAATGGACTCTCTGGACTCCTCCGAGAATACGGCTCTCTCCAGAAGCGCGCCGCTAAAATTCGCTCCGGTCAAAATCGCATCTGTAAAGTCTGCGCCGCGCAGATCGGCTCCAGTAAAATCAGTTCCGGTCAAGTCCGCCCCGACGAACAAGACGCCATCAAAACCGGGCATCTCCCACGCATCTGGTTCCAAAAGACCCCTTGGCCCGGACGCTTCACGAAAACTCGCGCCTAGCAGATTCGCTCCGGTAAAATCCGCTCCATGAATGAGACTGTCTCCGAAATCAACCGCTTTTAGCTGGGCACGATGCCATCTCGTTCCGACTAAAACACTTTCGCGAAGGTTTGCTTTCGTTAACTGACTGTCAGAGAGGTCCGAATAACGAAGATCAAGACCATCGAATTGCCCTTGCCCCAGATCGAGGCCAGCCAAAACCTTGTAGCCGTATTCCAGCTCTTGCTTCTCCTCCAGCCAAGCACGGATCACCTCGGAATCTTTGTGGCGAGTGTCCAGACAGTACACGATCTCGCTTTGATCCAGGTATTCTCCGACACGCACCTCCAGCTCCGGCTCCTTGTCCACCTGTTGAAAAACCTCCAGCTGAACAGCCTGCACCATGGCATAACGGATCAGGTGAACAACATATTGATGAAACTTCTCTGCCTCCACGAGCTTGATCCGTTCGATATCGGGAAGTCTTACGTGTCCGGCATACGCTCTGGCAGCCTCGTTCCATTCATCTGCGAGCCGATCCAAAAAGCGGAATGCCCAGCTCGCATCATAGCTGGCTTGACACTCCACCGGATCGAAAAACCAACTGCTGTCCGTAGCTTCCAGCAAATACTGACTGCTTCCAAGAAGAAGCTCCGTTCGCAACATGGAATATGTCAAGTGCGCCAGCTTGCCTTTTTCCCCTCGCTCCTGCATGTCAACGACTCGTCGGCAAATCTCTTCAAATGAACGGAGAAATTCTTTTGCGAGCCTCTCTTTATTGGCCTGATAGTAAGCATCCAAGGCATGCAGGCTGGCAATGGTTCTCTTCGGCACCTCATGCTCCTTGAAATGCTGCAAGGCTTCCTCTCTCTCCATGCCAATCCCCCCTTCTTCTCACCGTTTTTGCATACACCAAACACACGGTTACCCGCGTGGCAACCATGTGTGTCAATTGGTTTTGAGCTCCTGCCCGACGATGCTTGTATTTCCGTCCATCTTGATGTTGCTCTCTTTGCAGGTGAGACTGATCTCCTCTTTCGCCGAGATAATCACCTTCGTAGCAGAGTCCATCAAAATGTCCTTTTCGGAGACAACCTTAATATTTTTCTTACTGAAAATCTGGATGCCGTCCGCGTCGGTCATGCGAATGAGGATTTCCCCGTCCTTTGCGCTAAGCAATACCTCCGACGGGCTGAACATCAGTTCTTTTCCGTTGGCTGTGCGGAAGTATTTGATATCGGGATTCCCGAGCTTGTTCGTTTCGCCCTCGTCTGAATTTTTCCGGACAGAGCTAATCGCAATCCCGTCACTTTCCTTGTTGCTCGGAAAATAGACGCGTACGTAGTCATCGAGCTCCGGCATGCAATACCAACCGCTGTTTCCTTCGGCCGTATAAACCGAAGAGTACGGGAACCAGTGCGCTTCGCTCTTGCTCTGGCTCTCATCGATATCGAGGTGGATTTTGACGTTGTCTTTTGCGACCTCAATGACTTTCCCCTGCACCGATGCCCCTACGATGAGCGCATTGTGGAGCGGCTTTTGGCTCATTCCTTTTTTGGACGCGAGCAAATACTTGTGCTTGAGCAAGCCTTTCTTCATCTCGGTATGGGCTTCATACACATACAGGCTCTTCCCTTTGAAATCCACACCGTTGCCCAAATCGAGCACGCGATCCGTCTCTACCTCGTAAAAGATGTAGTCATTTTCATCCACGCCCTTGACCCCGTTTTCCGAGGAATGGCGGTATTCATTCAAATTTTTGCGCACCCGGTAGTGAAAATCGTCCAGCTTGCCCTTTGAAGCACCCTCTGGCACACCGAAACTGAACTTCGGCTTTTCAAAAACGGATGCTGGCATCAGTCCAGTCTGAAAACGCGAAGCAAGCCGCTTGAGAAATTGCCAATCCGTCTCCTGATACTGCATAGTAAAGGAGCCCAGCTTCCCGCCATTGGAGGCCATGTCCATAATGTCCATGCCTGGGTATTCTCCTGCGATTGTTTTCAAAAGGGCACCGTAGGTCATCGCTTTGTTTTGAAACGAACGGCTCTTGCGCTTCACGTCGAGATTGTACGTAGGTGAGACAGCTTCTACGTACAAATAATAGACGTCTCGTACGGCTTTGATGCCTATCTCCAGAACGATCCCCGCAAAAAGCGGCGTAGCGTTGCCGTCGTTATCCACCTGACTGATCTCGATCGGGGTTTGGGCCTCTGTCATTTCTACATAGCTGTCCTTCAATTCTTCTGGTACAATCCCCGTAAATGTCAGGCGGGCATGCTCATTGATCTTTTTCGTAATCGTCAGTTCTACCAGATGCGTCAATTGATAAGGAGAGATTTGCAAATTGTTGTAGGCAATGACAGGAAGACTCATATTTTCCCTTCTCCCTTCCCATTTTCATCTGAATTGGAGGATACGAGCGACAAGGAATCCATGATTCCCCAGCCTATTGGCTTCCAATCTGACAGCTCCTGCTCCGTGCAATTGAACGTGCAGAGAAGAGCGCGTCCCTCTAGGGAGACAAAGCTGATCAGGTTGTAAATGTCTGTATCCAATGCTGGTGCAACAAACTCGAAAAATCCGACGCTGGTCCCGGCAATCTCACGTATTCCTTCCTCCTGCCAACGAGCAAGCGGCTGTGTTCTCCGCAAAACCTGCTTCATGACCTCCATGAAGCCTTTCAACTGCGCAGGAGAATCCGTCAGCTTGCTCTCGGTATAGGTAAAAGCCAGGTTAATGGACGCTGTTTCGTTCGTAAAAATCAGGGAAGGCCTACGTTCCGATGGATACTTCAGAGCTGCTACTTCTGGACTCATGATGGAAAATGTCTTCGGGAGCCGAATCTGTACGAGATCGTCGAGGACGCGCTTGTCCTCCATGGGAATTCTCTCTTCACCGACTGTAATAAATGATTTGTTCACCACATCCAGTCGATTTTTGCCCTTGGGACCAAAACGTATTGCTGCTGGCTGTGCATCCTCACCGGAAAGCTCATTCAACATGCCGATAATACTTTCATCCATGCGCGCCATTTCCATTCCCCATCCTCTCGTTAATCAACAATAACCCGCTGACGCCCGCCTGTTTTCCACTCCGTTTTTGAGGACCTTCCGCCGCTCTTGGCGTCGTCCAAGATACGTGCGAGGTATTTGAGAATCTGCAGGTTCGTGTACTCGCGGTAACCAGTCCCCAGTCTGTTCCCTATATAATGAAGAATGAGCCCCCGCTCTACTCTGTCCGCATTCAAGCACTGCATGGCAAAGGCGAGATCATACGGGTGATTGGTGACCGTTTTCAGCATTTCATTCGCAAAATACCACAGGATGTAAGGAGCAAGTGTTGGCTCGTTTCTCCCGGCATGTTCGACATGCACGATATTCCACGTATTGAATTCGGTCGCCATATCGGCTAAGTCCTGATAATCCCCGCGAAGCCTTGCCCCTTGCTTGAGCTTGAAGCGCCCCAACTCCCTTTCATCCTGGTTTGACTCTATCTCCTGATCGAGAACATACGACGTCTCGTAAACGTAATAGTCGGTCAGCGAAGTCTCCTCGTGAAAACGAATCTTGAGCACCGTCTCCATGCCTGTGGCCTCATAAGGGACACTCTCTTCGCGGTCGAACAAGTAAATCCGTCCTTGATGCTTGACGATCCCTCTGCCGACAGTGAGGTGCCCCTCGCCTATCGTTACATCCATCCCGGAAATAATGCCATCTGTATAATCCTGAAAGTATAAATCTACAAAATGCCGCGGGTAATCACGCAGATTTTCAAGCATCTCTCGCTTGAGAATTCGCCCTTTATGAAAATTGGGATAGAGATGGGAAAACACCGCTGTTCCCCCTTCCTGTTCATTTAAGCTGCCTGGTTATTTTGATCATTTCATCCCGTCAAAGAAATCCAGCTCGGACAAGTCACTCTCGAAAGCAAAGAAAACCTTTTTCCCCAAAGCAAGCTGTTCATTCAGACGAGCTACTGGCACGACATGGAATCCCCACTCGCTTCCGCTCGCAAAAACGAAGTATTTCGACTCGCCATTTTGAATGGAGTCAGTCTCATCCTGCGGGATATGCGTACCGTACTTGCTCGCAATGTCCTCATACAAAACCGTTTTGTATTGAGCAGGATCATCCATGTACAAGTACCGCTGGCGCAGCTGACCGTCGCTTTCCTTGAGATAAAATTCAACCTCGCTCACACCGTAGGGACGCGAGATGGAGCCATGCACGAGACTCAGCTTTTCCTGACTGTGAATAAGCACTCTCTCTTGCTTGTTATGCGTGAAGGCAGTCACGGAATACGGGACGATCGGCGCATGATTCGTAATGTTGGCTTCGATGAAACCCGCCTTTTTGGCACTTTGATAGCGCAGTGCTCCACGCAGGCAAGACAGCTTCAGGTCTGGCACCTTGCCCGCATCCTCCGACTTTTGCCGGAACTCGATGCTGCGTCCAGGGACAAACTCTTTGAGCGCTTCACGGAAAACATCAATCCGGCACGACTGCCCAGTCAGCTTGATGATCGAGAAGTCAGCCAGCCTTCCCTGTTGGTAAAAATCGTCCAAGAAGACGCGCAAAATCTCGTAAATATCAGCCTTGATCAGGTGATTGATCTCTTTGGCGTTGAAAACGACATCTGGAAAATCAAACACATCCCGGAAGCGACCATCCTCCCGTATCGACAACACCCATCGCTCGACTGCCGTCAGCTTTAGATCAGGCTCTTGACGATTTTCTGTATCGGATGTGAAGCGATTGCGCAGAATGCCGGTCTGACGGAAAAACTCTTTTTTCATATGGTCAGCGAGGTCCCACAAAAAGTGAAAATTGTTGCGGACACGCTGATACTCGTCCCGGCTCTTGTTCTCGTACTCCTTGTAGCGAGTCGGCAAAATTGCCTCAGCTTCCCGATATCTCGCCTCGAAGCGTTCATAGATGGAGTCGACGCCGTATTCATCCACGTACCGGAATATTTCCGATCCAGGGATGTCGATAATCTGGTCGATGTCGGTCACTTGCCGCCCTTTTCCGTAATAGTCCGCGAAGACGATTTTCATAAATTGCATGATGCGGTACGTAATGTTGTTGCCGCCAAAATTGGTGTCGCCGTTTTCATAGGTCGTATCGATATCGATGCGATAGGAGATATGTCCGTCCTCGATCCGGAAATGGCAGGATGACAGATCCGTCGTGCCTCCGCCGCAATCGATGACGAGCGCTTGATAGGTCTCCCCGTCCAGAAAGCTGTTTTTGTCAATTTGATCCGCAATCGTGTTAAACAGGACAGCCATTCCTTCATCGAGAGCGTGCTCTGCTTCGATGCGATACTCCGGCAAAATCTCGGTGAACATCTCAAGAAACTGCGTTTTCAGCTTGACCGGACTTGTGATATGCAAATGACGAAAGCGACATTTGAATTGATGCTCGGCCATTTGAATGACGTGAAGAAGGTACTGGCGCAGGATGTCGCTTCGTTTCACAGTCGCGGTATTTCCTTGGCTGTCCATGACCTCTTCGATCTTGTGATAGCTGTTCACCCAGCGTTTGATGCCTTGAAATACGGTCGCGTTCGTACTGTATCCATTCTTTTTCATGTGCCGAAGTGCTTCATAACCGATGTGAAAGCGAACGTCATGCGGGTTGGAGCAATCCGCCACGCTGACAGCCGTCGGCAACACCTCGATCCATTCCTCGTTTTTTTGCGTCGTGTCGGGGAAAGAGACGTAATTGATCGCATTCAAGCGTATACGTCCATTCAACAAGTCGTTGCTGGAAGGGGAGCTGACATACTGATGGTCGAGAAAAGCACCCGCTGTCGTCGAGGAGGTACCAAAATCAATCGCGAGAACGGCATCTGTTTCTTCCAATTCCCTGATCTCGAGGTCTGTCACCGGTACTTTGTAGTAGTGGAGATTAACAGGCGGCAACGGATGGTCCTGATGATACGCCTTGTACAAATACTCCGAATCCTGCTTGCGGAAAAAGAGCAGGCTGTAGTTTTGATTGACCGTTTTTCTCAGTTGAGCATCTTGGCAAGCGTGCAGCGTAAAATGCCCGGCTCTCCTATCGTCTTTGTCTTTGCGCAGATGCAGAATGCCGCATAGCTCCATATGGTCATTCACCAAAAGCACATTGGATTCGGACAAGCCTTGGGAGGATTCGACGCGATAATTGTCCAGCCTGTCAATGGCAAGACCCATGTACAAGCACATCTTCGCCGGAATTTTGATCGCATCTACACCTGGCAACGGAGTTTTCAAATATTTATGTAAAGCCGCTTCGAGCCGTTCGAAACCTCCTGGAACAACCCGCTCAATCAAGAGTTTCTCCTCTGCGCCAAGAAAACGTAGAACTGTTCGGATTAAGCCTTCCCTGTCTAGGTTGTTCACCAGTGAAGTGACCAGCTTTTCTTTGTAACAAATATTTCGCAGCTGAAAAGTAGTCATCTCCATCAGTTCATCCCGCGTGTATGTTACTCCGCCTTGATTTTTGCCATCCCCGCTGCCCTTTTGGAGATGAAGCTTATATGAATAGGTAGACATTCAAACTCTCCTCTCTCCCATAGTGAAAACGTTACGCACTTCGGGAGTGATTGCCGCCTAATACAGTGCAACACTGTCGATTTGCATCGTTTCCTCGACATCCAAAATGCCGAAATGGTTTCGCCAATAAATCTCTGTATGGAACCGAACCGGTAGAAAAATATCCTTGATTAATGTGAGCTTTGCGTGTGCGGTTTCACTTTCCGACTGCCCGACGTAAATCAGCAGCTCATCTTTTTCTTCGCAATTGGCGTAAATGGTAGAGTGAGAGAATATTTTTCGCATCGTATCCTTGAGCAGGTACACCGCTTCACCGGTCTCATACAAGCGCAAAATATTGCCTGCGATAATCTCTCGCTCCTCTTTGGTAAAAAGTCGGATATTTTCCTGTACCCGACTGCCGAACAGCCCCGCTTCCAAGTCGCGCAACACAAAGCGGATGTGGTATTCACGCTTGTTCATCCCTTGCGACAGATCGATCTCGGCCAGCAAGTGGACGATGATATCAAACAAGGTATGCCGAAGCTCTGCATCGTCCGAGTAATTGGCATCAAAAAGGTCACGGAAAATATCGTCGAAGCGGTAGTACGGATTCACCTCTACTGTCTTTTCCACCGTTTTGGCGTTGATGGCCTCATGACTCAGCTCCATGTAGGGCGAATACACTTTGGCCGCTTTGAACTGGATGTCTTTTTTGGCGATCCCGGCGCGTTTTGCACGAATAACCAAATCCCAGATGTAATTCAAGCCCATTCTCCTTCACACTTGTATTCCGGAAAATACATCTGAACCTCGGAGACGAGAAAGCTCATCATGTCTTGGAGAATAAAGCTGTTCGCCCCGCGTCTCCGAAAGCCGAGAGCCATGATCTTCTTGTCGTTTTCTACACGGACGTTATCGCTAATAAACGGATTCAAACCGTATGTGGCGGCAGGCCGATTGTTTTTATCCCGGATCTCTACATTCACTAGCTCCAGCTGATCAGCCGCCTCAAAGGAATGGACAATTCGGATAATCTCTCCTTTGGCTCGTACGGTCATCGCCTGCTTCCGCGCATAGCTCCCAATAAAGCTGTTTTTGCGACGATTGGACACCAATTCGTAATCGAGTCTTCCGATGCGGGTCGTAACTGGCTGCGTAATTTTGCATACGTTCCAAACTCCCGACTTCTCCTGAGGGGAGACGATCGTCAGCTCTTCCGGTGACCGCTTGATGTAGCGAATCAGCTCTTCATCTCCATCCACCAAATACCCGTGATCACTGCCTGTCTTGCGTAACGACAGGACATGCTCGAAGTTCACCCGGTCTATAGCAGGTACGGGAAAGCCGATGTTTTTTAAAGCCAAACGTTCGATGTTCCACAACGGGATCACATCCAGCTTTTTGTAAGGCTCCCACTCATCGAGGGTAATCGACATTTCCAGTATCTCTTCGTCTTCTGTAAACGTACCCTCACAGGCAACCAAAATGACATCGAAAAACTTGCTGGCGTAAGGGTGATTCACCGTTTTCCACGGCATTCCGTTCTTTTGAAACATGTTGTACAGCTTTTCCAGCTCATCCATATACACACGACTTTGTTGCAGGCGCACTTCGATTGGATAGTGATTGCCTGCCGTGTTCAGACGCCCCTTGAAGGTTCGCTTGCTCATCATCAGCGCCTGAATCTTGTCGTATTCACATTCTAAAAAGATCGTCATCATGACCGCTTCTTCCCGATTGCTGAGCCTGACCGCCAACTCTTTGCGATCGCATATCTTCTTTTCCTCATCGCCAGGGATCATCGGGTACAAATACTCGTGGATCGGGTCAAAGTCATCACGATGACAGAGGGTCACGTAGATGTCATGCTTATCTTCCTTGTCCTCGATCTCGGTAAAAACACGCTCCTCCAGCTTCTTCTGCATCTCCTCCTGATACTCGACCAGGTTGAGGAAGACACCGTTCATGATCTGCTTGAGCAACCTGCGCTGCTCCAGCTCCTCCATTTTGTTCAAACGATCCAGTACGATCTCTTTCATGGCGTTTTCGCTGCCTCCTCCTGTGTCGGATTGGCTGTAGCTGGTGGATTAGCTTGCGGTGGCTGAACTGGCTGAGTCGCCGGAGCTGTCGCGGCTGGCGGAATTGCTTGAGTGGTCGGCACGACTGGAGGCACCGGATTGACTGGGACTGTCTGGTTAACCGGGGCCGTTTGGTTATTCGGCGCCGACTGGTTCACCGGAGCCGTTTGATTTACCGGTGCCGTCTGATTTACAGGAGCCGTCTGGTTAACTGGTGCGGTCTGGTTAACCGGGGCCGTTTGATTCACCTGAACTGCCGGTGGTTGACTCGCAGCGCTCGTCCCTTGCACAGGTGGCTGTCCTGCTGGCGCACCTGCCGAAGGTGGAGCAGCAGGAGGATTCAGCTTTTCCTCTGCCTTTGTCACCTTGCGTTCCATCGCCAAAACTTTCTCCAGCACACCAATCTCCTGATAAATTTCCTGCGCCATCGTATACGACTGGATCGCTCCCTCGAAGTCTTGCGCCGCATAGCTCTCGTCACCTTGCTTTTCCAGCTTGTCGCCGTCGAGCGTCTTCTTTTCCTTATCGATGCCGGTCTTTTTGGAAGCTACCTCGTCCAGCTTGGTGCGAAGCTCCTTTTCTCCTGTTACAAAAGACGTTTCCAACGCCAGCTTGCGCGCCTTTTGGTAATAGGCCTCCGCACCAGCGTAATCCTGCGCCTCAAACAAGAGATCGCCTTCCTTTTTCCACTGCATGACGAGCACATACGATTGCGTCTTTTCTTTTTTCTCCAAAATCTCCGGTTCGTTAAAATCATCGCGCCCTTTCATTTCCTTGAGCGCCTTGTCGTACTTATCCAATGCTTTGGCGTACTGCTCATCCTTTACAGCCGTATCTCCATCCACGATCAACTGTGTAATGCGGATCTTTTTGGCCAAGAGGGCAGCCTGAACTTTGTTTTTCACAATATTTGCGGCATTTCGTGCATCGCTGTACGCCTTGAGTGCCTTCGGATAATCTCCCTCCGCAATGAAAGCGTCTCCGGCAGTTTCATGCTCAAACATCCCTGTCGCAGCATCCGCGATGCGCTCCGCTTCCTTCATCTTGTACAGCAGAGCTCCGCCTCCAGCCAAGGCAAGCACGAGAAGGATGAGGGCCACCCGTTTGATAATCCGCCATTTTTTTTGCGGGTCTGTCTTAAAAATTTTGTTCGCAAAAATAGCGGCTGCCGTGTAGTTTTGAACGACATGCTCTTGCTTGCTCAAAAGCACGTCCTCCAGCGTATCGATCCAAGCTTCAGGATCTTTCGCCTCTTGAAGCCCATCCTGCATTTCAGCCGGATTCACTTTCTCCCACAGACCAGGGGTGGCAAGCAGAAAAACATCACCGTCATAGAGCGGGAGCTTCTTGGAGACAAACGGACGAAATTCATTGGGTGTCCCCAAATAGCTCAAGAGATTATGCCGCTCTTCGTGCTGATCAAGCGCGTCCTCTGCGATTTCCTCCCCATCCACCATCTGTTGGGCAAGACTCTGATCCTTGCTCTGCCATTGCAATCTGCCATTGCGAAACTGATACAGTCGGGTGTTACCAGCAATCCCGTACCTCACTCTGGCATAGTCCGTTACGATTACGGTCAAGCTCGCTTTTAGCCTGACGCGATGGCTCTCGGCTTGCAGGACACGATGAGCCTCCTGCAAATAGCGGCGAATGCGATACCGCGAAATGGACGGCTTCTGCAAAAAGTAGCCCAGAACACTTTTGGCCGCTAACTCTGCACTTTCTACTTCCTGATCATTGTCCAATCCGCGGGCGATTACCCAGCACGCGATATCATCCAGCTCGGCGTAGGCAAAGTAATCCTTGTTACGAACGAAGCTGCCTGATTCGGATAGAAACCCGGTAATGAATTCACTGTTGTCCTTTCTCATTCGTACTACCCGCTCCCCCGTTACCAGCCTTTTTCCAGGATGAGAATGGTTGCATTGTCCTGATTGGCTTTTTGCTTGCTTTCCACCGCTTCAATGATTTGGTCAGCCGCGTCATGGGCAGCGATATTTTGGAATAAAATCTGCTCCAGCTCCATCTCGGTTAACGTATCGTAGACGCCGTCACTGCACAGAATGACCTTGTCTCCCTTCTCAAGAGGAAACGGCTCACGGCCAATTTCGATATTTTGAAAATTCTCGTAGCCCAAGTAGTTGATCAGCTGTTTTTTCTGCGGATGCTCCAACGCCTCGTCCTTTGTAATCTCGCCGGACAGAAAACGAGCCTCCAGCACCGACTCATAAATGTCTTTTTGATTGATCGGGATGAATTCTCCATTCCGGAAAACGGTAATGATACTGTCTCCAACTGCTCCCCAATACAGCTTGTCCTCTACGATTACGCCAGCGACCAGTGTTGTCCCACCCCTACTTCCTCTCAACGCCTGCAAAATCTCCGAATTCGCAAGAGAAGCAGCCCGGGAAAAGAAGAGGGACATATGCTTCGGGTTGTCCAGCTTTGTAAACTCGCGGATAAATGTAGTCACGGCAAGCGTTGAAGCAAGTCTGCCGTTAGCCAGTCCACTGATTCCATCAGCCAAGACCGCAATCGTCCCATGAGACGATGTTGCTGTCGAAAAGTAATCATCCTGTTCTTCTCGTCTGCCGATCGTCTGTCCATTTCCGATCTGGATGACGGGATTCATTTCTTGCCGGATCAAAGCTGCACGCAGACGAAACAAAAGAGTAATGGCAATGATCACGCCAAGGACGATAAGATACGGGATTGCGCCCTGTTGAAACATGCTCATCATTCCTTGCCTTTGTTGGAGTTGTCCCACTCGAAGTGAACACCGCACAGCGGGATGAAAATAAAGGTACTCTTTCCGAGCTGGAGCACATCGTACGCAGTGAGCTCGACTGGTGTGTACACCGCTTCATTGTTATGATAGGCAAGTCCCGAAGCATCGCCCGGGAGCAAGTAAAAGTTGCGTTTTTTCGGATCGTAGACAATCACTGCATGATTACGGCGAGAGATCGTGTTGTCTCCGACGATTCGAATATGCATATCCTCTGCGCGACCGATGAAGTTCTTCTCCGCCATAATGCGGTAATCTTGACCTTGTTGCGGTCCCTCAATACATACCAGCCATCCGGTAACAGGTTCGATCCCTTCTGTTTCTCCCAGGTACGGCATCGTCTTATCATCGTCTGCCACTCTCGCTGGTGCTTTGTTGTCCGGTTTCGCCCCAGGCTCAACGACCATACTGCAATAAGGGCAGGTGCTTCCGTGTTTTCTGGTGCTAAACATGTGACCATTCGCGCATCTTGTCAAACTCATTGTTCTGCTCCCCCGTTTCGTTCCGTGCAAGGACGATATGTATGTGTAAAAGCGATGTTTCCCCCGTTGTTATTTCAGCAACAAGCGGGTATTGGCTATGTAAATGATGTCGCCAGCCTTCACTTTATGCGGCTGTTCGATTTCCAGCTTGCTCTTGTCGCGTTTGTTCGGCTGCTTGATGCCTGTGCCGTTTTTGGAATGAATATCCTCGATGAACCAGTCCCCGGACGCTTGATTCAGAACCGCATGCTGCTTGCTGATCAAGGCTGCGTATTCTGCGTCTCCCAAGTCGATGTCGACCTCGTTTTGCGCGGAGCTTTTACCGATCAAAAGGGATGTCTCCCCTTGGATGAACCACTCCTTCACGCTCTCTCCCTCTTCATCTAACAGAACCAGCTTGGTGACGCCATCCTCTTTTTTGGGCGCCGGTTCGTCGGGGCTTCCGAATCTGACGATAATGACCCCGAACAAAAAGAGTCCGAAGGCAATTCCTGTAAAGATTTTCAGAGCGTTGCCGTCCGTATAACCAAATACATAAATAAGTGCACTAATCACAAGAATGGAAATCAGCAGTTCTATGAGCTTCACTCTGATGGACTTTTGGTACCCTTTTTTCTTCGCCACGTCTTTACCCCCAATCAACTACCTCTTGCATTTAAATCGTGATCAAAAGACGAATTTTTGAACTTCCTCGTATGAAAAATGCTCCAAGCTTTGGGCGAATGGTGTATGTTTGGACATCCATCCAAAGACAGGAGCAGGTTGCTACTACCTCTATGTCATGAAAGAGCTGTCATCCAAGCCCGATTTTTCCCTCTTATTTTTTCTTCATGCGGAAAAACTGTTCAAACATATCCGTCGTATCCAGTGGATTTTTCTTTTCGGATTTCATGGTGTTTGGATTAATCTCGCCAGTCTTCGGATGAAAACCAAAAAATCGTTCAAAGGTGCTTCCCAAATCTTCGAAGTTCACTCCGGGCGCAGACTGCGCTTGCTGTTTGCTTTGTCCTTGTTTTGTACTGCTTGTATGACTGGTCTGTTGTTGTTTCTTTTGCTGAAAAGCCTCGTAGCGTGCGTCGTACGCCTCGCGCAAGGCCGGATCCTGCAATGTCTGATAGGCCTCGGTAATTTCTTTAAAAATTCGCTCTGACTCACTGCTCCCGGCATTGACATCCGGATGATGCTGCTTTGCCAGTTGACGGTATGCTTTTTTGATGTCATTCGTGGAAGCTTGTTTGGTTAGCCCCAGAATCTCGTAATAATTTTTCATTCGCGCACCCTCTGTCTGGCAATGATTTTGGTTATTTTGTAGAGCCGTACCTCGAACACGGCTTTCGAGGTACGGCTCTTCCTACCTTACTTCTCTCAAAACCTAAACAGCGTAGCCGCCTTCGATTTTGGTGAACTCGGTTTTGTCTTTCTTTTGCTTGATGAAGAGGCTGAATGTTCCTACACCCTCGGTATCACCGAAGCTCTCGGTGTAATCTACTACGAATGCGTTCGGGAAGTAGATTTTGCGGATCACTTGATCAGCAGCGATTACTTCCAGAGTCACTTTGCGGTAGCAATCCGCTTTTTCTGCTGGTACCAAGGACCAGAGAGCCAGCTTCATGGTGTCATCTGCGCTGTCGCCGTCTGTTGCGGTGATGATTTTGCCAGTAATTCTCAGCGTTGCACCTACATCTGTAGAGCGCGCGTTGGAATCGTCTGGCGTGTCAGTGTCATACTTCACTGTTTGGATGTTGTCCATGCCCAGCTCAATTGTTTCAGAACCTTCTACTTTGAGTCGAAAACCCATGAATAAAACCTCCTTGAAATGAAATCTTGCTCTCGAAGTACCTGATTGGCTTCGAGGCTTATGTGTAAGGGTGCGTTTTGGGAAACACACCTCTAACCACCTGCGTAATGTGTCAAAAAGTTTCATAAACAGCTCTCCAGGGGATCAAATGCTATGCTTTGACCGGAGTTGTACCTTTGGTGATAGTGACCTCCAGGTTTTTCACATTGCCGTTGAACACCAGATCGATATGGCACAGATTGCTCTTGTCATCGATGACGTAGCTCATGTCATCGCCATCGTGAATGATGGAGTTCACGAAGCCGCGTGTGCCCAGCCATTTGCTTTTTTGGCTGCTCGGATTGTTACTGAAGAACTTCACGATGTTGTCGTGTTTGAAATCACCCGTCTGGAAGCGGAGAATCCGCTCGATATAGGTGCTGACCAGTGTTTTATAGATGGAATCAAAGCCGTCCTCTGACATGGCGAGGCTGCGTGCCTTGTACACCGTAATGCGCTTGATATCTTTGCCTTGGATTTGTGCATTTTCCGAAGAGAAGACGAATCCAAAGTTTTTGCGGTTGATGGAATCTTTGATGTTGTTGGTGAAGCCGGAGATTTCTTTAGCCATGGTGGTAACAGCACGCAGTCCGTTTTCACCTGCTTCGATGTCAAAGCGCACACCCGGATATTCGCGGCTAACCACTTTGAATGTTTCGCGCAAGTATTCTGGACACTGGTACGCTGCTACAATGCCTGCTGCTACATAGCTCGCACCGACGTAAACACCCTCGATCCACAGCTTCAGGATGTCTTCTTTTTCCTGGGACAGCTTCACGCCGTCTTCGGTTTGCAGCATTCTGCTGTCGATGACAACTCCTGATTTGTCTTTTGGAATAATCGTGAAGTTCGGAATGCACGGGATCGCGAATTCACTGAATTCTTTGCGCACCAGGATTCCGCACTTGTCGATGTATTTATCAATGCCCGCAGTCGCCATGCTGTTGAAGGTTGTTTCTTCACCCGTACTAAAGCTGAAGAACACTTGCACCTTGAAGTCCTTGACGACCTGGAGCAGCATAGTGAGCGATTCCATCGTATTGCCGTCCTGCTTGACGACTTTTTCGTTCCCACGGAAACGCTCGCGAGTCACTTTTGCTTTTCCGGCGGAATCCATATCAACAGATGGAACGATTCCAAACCAGATCGTATCCGTGAAGTCGTTTTTCGCGTTGACCGTGTTCAGGTAAGTCTCCAGACGTGGAATGTTGCTGCTTTTCACGAGCATGTCGAGTTTGGTATTCGTGATCAGCATAGCTGGCTGCATGCCTTTGTTCTTGGTCACGTACTGATCGAAGAACATCTTCACGCCCAAAATTTTCTCAACCAAAGGCTTCACTGTTTTAACGAAGTCGTCCTTGGCGTTTTTGTAGAATTCCAGATACGTATTGTAGTTCTGTACTTCTGTCTCAATGTTGACTTCGGTATGTACCGTCGGCAGCGGGCAGAAGGTGCGTACCACGAGGTCTTTTACATAGGAGGATGGCGTCTCTGTGATCGACTCGTAATCCTCTTCGAAAACGCTCATCAGTCCGTTTCCGCTGTTTTCATCGAGAACCATCAGCTCGCGGCTGTCACTCTTCGGTGCCTCGATGATCTTCAGTTCGCCGTCTTCCCCAATCGTCAGCATCCCGATCTGAATCGCTTCGGATTGGTTCTCCTCTTGTGCGCCGCCCAAGAGCAGTCGAGTTTTGATATCTTCAATCGCCAGCGGCAGCATCGCCATGACGTTGTTGTAGTTTTTGCTGGCATCCTCGAACATCGTGTTCAGCTTGTCACCTAGATCGAGCTTCTTTGGATCGCCATCATCGAGCTTTTCGTAATGGCCGTACAAGTAGTGAATCTCTTTGCGGACCTGACGGATATCATCCATCACTTTTTTCGGGGAAATCATATCGAGCAAATTCTCGAATTTGAAATCCACATTGGTGATCCCTTGGCTGCGCTTCGTATCAATCAGGGTAAACAGCATTTTCAAGAAGTCGTTGCTCTGATCGATTTTGATCTCGGAAATCGCATCCTCTGCAATTCCGTCAGGCTTTTTCAAGGTGTACATCACTTTTTGGTTCGCTGCATTGTAGAACGAATATACACTCGGGGAGAACTTGTCCAAAAACTCATCGAAGCTGCGCACGAGAAGATGCTCGTTGATCTCCTTGATCTTGTCGTCGCTGAGACTGTCGATGCCTTTTACATCTCCAACAATGGTGATCAGGTCCAATTTTTCCGGGTTGATCTCTTCGAACAGCATGGTTCGGTTGGTCTGGTTAATAATGTCCATAAATGGCCCCTTTCTGTTGTCTGCATAACCACTTAGTCCTACTTGATAAATGATGAGTCCTACTTCACGAATAAAGATACAAATCGTGACATTTATACCAAAAACAAACAAAAAATCTTGCCTCTAAATTAAACTTTGCCCGCATTATTTGTCAACATTCTGCTGATTGTGACAAATTTCCTATCCTTATGCGACCATTCCCAGTATTTAGACCCATTTTATTCCACAAATCTTCCTTTTCTTGGATTCCCGTTTTATGCTGAAGACACAGAGTCTCCTTTCCTAGGTCTTCGAAAAAATAGGGATAAGCCTCGCCTCGTCCACTCTCTTACTAGGAAAGAAGCACAAGGACTGATAGATAATTCTCCCTAGTTGCCGCTGGGGAGCATCATGCATTCACCTAATATTTACAAAAATGGTTGGGATTAACTTTTATATACATCGGCAATATGAAACCAATCTTTTATACGAACACCCATTTATAGGTAAATCGTCCCATTTTAGTAAGTCATGAACTTTTTTAAATTTTTTTCAGAAAAAAGGTGAATGTATGCACAAAAATCGTCAGTCAACCGTCTCTATGCCGCCACTTTTTCGAATGGTAGTCATTGGACTGCTCCTCCCCATGCTCTTTTTGTCGGCCCCTCTTACTGCTGGGGCAAATGGATCAGCAGATGCGGGAGTAGACGCGGTCTTTGTCGTTGATACGAGTAATTCCATGAACAAAACAGACCCTGGCAAAACAGCCGCAGAGGTCATGAGTATGTTCATTGATATGAGCGAAGCCACGCGTACCCGCATTGGCTTTGTCGCCTATAATGATCGAATTGTACAAGCTCAGTCTCCAGCGAGCATGGCCGAAGCAAGGAATCGGGAACAGCTCAAGCGAACCATTCAAGGGTTGCGTTACTCTGGGTATTCGGATTTGGGACTCGGCTTGCGCAGAGGGGCAGAGATGATTGAAAAAGCAAAGGACTCGGCTCGCAAGCCATTTTTGATCCTTCTGTCAGACGGGGGAACAGATTTGCGGCAAAACGCGAATGGCAGGAGTGTGGCAGGATCCAACAAGGACGTGGAGACAGCTATCTCGAAAGCAAAAGTGCAAGGCTATCCGATCTATACGATTGGCCTCAATAGCGATGGCTCCGTCCAAAAAGATCAATTGAAAAAAATCGCAGAGGCAACAGGCGGAACTTCCTTTGTCACACAAAGCACGGATGATCTGCCCGAAATCTTCAATCAGATTTTTGCCAAGCATATTCAATCGCAGCTCGTATCAGTAGCGGCTATGACAGCTACCGGGGGCTTGCAGGAAGTGACCGTGACTATTCCTAACTCCAGCATGCAGGAAGCGAACATCATCCTGTTGTCCAACAATCCGCTGCTGGAATCGCAAGTGTACTATCAATCGCAAAATGTTCATTTTATGAAATCGAAAAAATACTCACTGATGAAAATAGAAAAGCCGAAGAAGGGGAACTATCTCGTTAAATTTAGGGGCAAACCCGGGGATTTGGTGAAGATCAATTTATTGGGGAATTACAGCTTGATGGCTGGTGTAGAGGTCAAGCCTGAACCTGTTATCAAGGGGAATCCTATCACGTTTACTACCTATCTCCACCATCTGGAAGGACGTCTGGATGACAAGGATGTGTACGCATCCATGCAAGCAGAACTGATCGTAAACGATCTCGCGGGGAAAAAAGAAGAGAAGGTCCCGATGAAGAATCTTGGCGATAGCTTTACAGTCGACTACGTCTTCCCTCACACGGGCAAGTACCAGTGGAAAATCTTTATGAGCGGCCCGGACTTTTATCGCGAGACGGCTACAAGCGTTTATGACATTACGAATATCGCGCCAGTTGCTGCCTCGGTCAATACCTTGACGATCGAGAAGGAAAACGGCGAGCAGGCTATCGATTTGGGTTCATTCTTCACGGACGCCAATAACGACAAGCTGACCTATACCATCGTCACCGCTGATCCGGAAGAACGATTTGTCGCTACGATTCAAGACGCGGCTCTGAAGCTGTCACCAGAGAAAAGCGGTACATCAGAAATCACCATTACCGCCACGGATGCAGAAGGAGCAAGCGTCACAGGCCCGCTCGTCATTACCGTGCACTCGGTATGGGATCGCTACATCAGCATCAGCATGATTGTGTTGCTCGTAGCCGCAATCGGCTACGGTGTTTACCTGCTTACACGTCCTAAGCCTGCGTTTGTAGGTCGTCTGGAGGGTTATTTCCTGCACACGGCTAGCGGCAACGACATCCCCGTCAAGTTTTGGCCTCTCGCCTCCTTTGGCAAGAAGCAGCGGATCACGTTGCAGGAGCTATTCACCAGTTTGGATGTGAATGAGCATTTGCCCGAAGCGCAGAAGATTTACTTCCAGCCGGGAAAAAATCAGACGCTGCTCTTGGTCAATCATAGTCACTGCACAGTTGAGCGGGGCAAGGAAACCATGCCCCGACATAAAAAGCTCGTCCTCCAATACAACGACAAGGTGTATGTGACCTTCGAGGATCGGATGACAGAGATCGAAATTCGCTTTAAAAAATCGTCTAATGAGGAAGCTTCTTAAGAGAAAAGCGCGCCTTTCCCTTCCAAATCAGATGCTCTGCACGAATCGCTGTCGCAAACAGCTTGAGTGTGGGGCATCTTTTTTTCGAGTCGACGGCCAATCCCCACATAATGACATTCGCCAGCAGCAGCGGAACATCAGGGTTCCGTGTTCGAATCGATGGCAAGGTATCCTCAATGACTCTTGCCGCCACATCAACGGGACGCTCTTTGGTCAGACAGTAATACAGTGTGGCAGCCAGGCTGTAAATATCCGAGACTACTCCTTGCTTGGATTGACCCGAGTAAAACTCAAGCGGTGAATATCCCTCTGTCGTCACAATCGGCTTGGGTTCATCACTCACGAAGTAGATCGCGGAGCCAAAATCGATCAGCACAGGCTGGCCAGCTTCAGTGACCAAGATGTTCTTGGGCTTGATATCGCGATGTATGATACCTTTTTTGTGCAAATAGTCTAATCCGTCAAATATCGGAAGTACCGTCTGATGCAAAAATACTCCCAGATCAAGCTCGGTTTGGGCCAATACATACTCATCCAGCGTCTTTCCTTTGCAATAGTCCACGACGAGATAACCTGTGCCATTTTCGGCAAAATGGTCGATGTATCCGATGATATTTGCATGATTTAGTTCTTTGTGTAGGGATGCCTCTTGCCAAAAGCTGTCTAGCAGCCTATCGAATTTGCTTTTTAACGTTGGTTTGCGACAAATGACCTTCACGTGATCCAAATCTCGCATAGCCAATGCTTGAGGGAAAAACTCTTTGAGAATGAGCGTCCGCTTGCTTTTCATATGGTAGACCACATACACATTCGACAGCCCACTTGTGGAAATGATCTTTTTGATCCGATAAGCTTTTTGCAGGATCGTGCCTTTTTTCAGACCTCTTTCCCGTTCTACCTGCCCCATGTCATGGCCTCCCCTATCTTTCCTCTCAAAAAATGATAACGAAAGATGGGGGATTCTGGCAATATAAAGAAAAAGTATGGAGAGGGGAATGATTGATCATGGCACATTTGGAATCGTTGCTTCACGTACAAGTTCCCGTGAAAAATTTGGAAGAGGCCATTGTCTGGTACTGCAATCACCTTGGCTTTTCCTTACAGGCGCGGTATCGTACTTCCGCTTTTCTTGCCCTGTCTGCGGGACCCACCTTGATGATATGGGAAACGGATGAGCAGACGTCCACAACCTTTACCGTTGATCATCAACCCATGCCTGTCTTTTTGTACACCACTTCCGATGTGCATTCACTCCATGATTATTTGCAGGCCCATGAAGTCTCGATTACCCACTACCAAAATGATGGCTTCGGATGGGTGCTCAAGTTTTTTGACCCGAGCGGAAACATGTGGGGAGTTATTCAGAAGAACAACTAGTCAGTTGGATATGGCAAAAATAAAAAGAAGCATGCGTCAACAGCGTGCTTCTTTTCGTTCTTCCTTTTCCTAAAAAACAAGAGATCGCACCCTATTCAAATCATAACTTGTGAGGATTTTTCACAGCTTTTCTTTTGATGTTGCCGCTGCTCCCATAAGTGCTGGCCGCGTTGATAGAACGGAAGCGCGATAAAGGTCAACAGCATGAGGATCGCGAAAATGAGCGGCCCTTGTCCAAAGCCGAGTACCTGGAGCAACACCCCGCCGATCCACGCACAAACACTCTGTCCAAGGAAGGCAAAGCCGCTGGCGCCGTAATATGCTCCACGTAAATGCTGGGGAGCGATCTCCCCGATGAGGATATCTCCAACGACAAAGCATAAGATTTCGCCAATCGTAAACACCACCATCGACACGGAGAGCCAAAACAAATTCGTGAATAGCCCGAAACCGAACAGCCCCAGTCCAAACAATAGACAGCCCAGCTTCAATGCAGTCATCGATGAGTACCGCTTCATAAACTTGGCGAGTGGATATTGAAGTGCTAAAACCGAGATGGTATTCACAACAAATAAAAAGGAATACGCCTCGATTCGATCATGCCCAATGTACTGGGAAAGTGTGGTGTCCAAATGCGAGTAGGCACCAGCAACGAATAAATTCCCGAGCAACAAGTAAAGAAATACTTTGTCTGTAAAAACAATGCGTGCCATCTGATTCATGGTGACCGGATCAGCAGCCACGTCCTTCTTCCACTGTTCCTTGAACATGACCATAAATACCACCAGCACAGCTGCGTACACGGCAAAAATGATAGCTGTGACAATGAACGGCAACAAGGATGTGCTTCCTGCTCCCAATTGCAAGCCGATTAACGGACCGATTGCTCCACCCAGGTTAATCGCGAAATACCTAGCGTTGAAAACAGCTGCCCGCTGATCATCTGTCGTGACATCCGCCAGCAGGGCCCGGGCTGTCGGCTCAAATACGTTTCGAAAAAGACCGTTGCAAGCACTTAAAACAAAGAACATCCACGTCTCCGTCGCAAAAACGTATCCGATCAAGACGATGCTCCAAGCACCCATCGCAGTGATCATCACTGGATATCTGCCCAATCGATCTGACAGGGCTCCCCCAGCAAAGCTGCTAATCGTTCCAACCAGCAAGCTTAGTGCGAGGATCGAACCGACGATCGCCGGATCAATTCCTTTTACCTTTCCTAAGTAAATGCCCAAAAACGGAAGCGTCATAAAAAAGCCTGTGCGTGACAAAAATGTTCCGATAATGACACCCCATGCCACTGGATGAAATCTCATTCTCCCCATCTCTCTTTCCCATTCCCGTTTGTTATCTCTCGTGTTATCTTCAGTATATGGAACTAGAAAAAGGGGAAAAAGGGTTCGGTTTGAGTGAATCCGATCACCTTTTTGAGCATGCATTTTAATTGAGAAATGGGGGCCAGCATGGTTACCGTTCTGCATTTTTTAGAGCTTCGTTCGTTTTTTCATCAAGAAGAAATCGGGCAACCGTTCCCTGTTACCATCGAAAAGCTGGCCGGGATTTGGCATTGTACGCCTCGCTATGCCAAGTTGATTGTCCGTAAGCTAGTCGAGCTGAGTTGGGTCGAATGGAAGGCGGGACGCGGGCGAGGGAATGTCTCGGTCATGACGCTTCATGCTGATTCCGATGAGATCCTTCTTGCCGAGGTCAAGCTGCAAATAGACAAGGGCGACGTCAAAGAAGCAATGGAGCTCATGAATCGCTACGGCAAAACAGCCGTCAAAGACCAGATCATGGATTGGCTCTCCGAGGGAATGGGCTTCTTGCGCCACTCGGTATCGAACCGTTCGCAAGATGTCCTGCGCTTTCCCGTGTACCGCAGGATTGTGACGCTGGACCCTGGTCTGGTTTACTACCACTTCGATGCACATCTCGCGGGACAAATTTTCAATACACTCGTCCATTATGATCTGAATAGTCGTTCCATTTTACCTTCCATCGCCCACTCATGGGAAAGCAGTCCAGATGCTACAGCGTGGACATTTTATTTGAAAAAGAACGTGCTGTTCCATCATGGACGGGAGCTGACTGCTCATGACGTCGTTTTTTCCCTGAACCGGCTTCGCTTGCATCCAGACACGTATGAAGCAAGCTGGATGTGTCGTGACATAGATCAACTCATCGCCATTGATGACAGAACCGTGCGCATCCTGCTAAAAGAGCCGAATTACTTGCTTCTGAGGTTGTTGGCGACGATACCTGCAAGCATTGTTCCAGAAGAAATTGTTCGACAGGATGAAAAAGGCTTTGGAGAAAAGCCAATCGGAACAGGACCCTTTCAACTGGTGCGCCTTAACGAGGGGATCTGTATTCTGGAGGCATTTCCTGCTCATTTTCTGGGGAGACCGCAGTTGGATCGTGTGGAAATTTTGATTTTCCCTGAGTTGGACATGGGTCGCCTAAAAGAACCAAATTGGGCGTCTGTAATGGTGTCGCACGGTGTCCAGTCGAAAGCACTAGCATTGAAGGAAGCAGTCATTCAGGATGGCCAGGACTGGTGCGATACGGAGGCTTTTTTTTCCTGCTGTAATTTGCTTGTTTTTAACCAGTGGAAGAGCGGTCCGCATAATCATTTCAAGTTTCGTCAGGCGCTTGATCAGCTGATTGATCGGGATCAAATGATTGCCGATTTGGGCGGTGATCGCATCTACCCGGCAAAAGGCTTCCGCACGTATCACCCTGTTTTAAGGGAGGTAAGAGCGAGAGAGAACGAGCAGCCCTGCCTTGCTGAAATTATGTCCCTGCTACAGGAAAGCAACTATCAGGGAGAAACATTGCGTCTCGTCACCACAGCCTACCATGAAGAAGATGCGCTATGGATTCAACAACGATGCGGCGATTATGGCATTAATCTGGAAGTCGATGTGAGAGAACCATGGGAATTTTCGAATCCCGATTGTTTGCCCGAACATGATTGCCAGCTGTACGGCAATGTGTTTAGCAGCGATCAAATTAGCGAGCTGGAGATGTACTTGCAAAGAAATTACTTTCTCCCCGCATTTGATGAATCATTGGCTTTGGCCATCAACAAGGAGATTCGCTTGACGTTTCAGGAGCCAGACCGGCTCGCTCGGGAACGCCATCTCGCCAGGATCGAAGCCATGATCAAGGAAAACTATGCTGTCTTGTATCTGGTTCAGAAAAAGACTCTTACGTCGTTCCACAAGTCTCTACGAGGCGTGTCGATCAATTCGTCGGGGTGGTTGGACTTTCATAAAATATGGTTTCAACCGGATGCGTTGCAGCAGCAGTTGTGAAAAGGGGGTTGGGTGGGGGAAGAAGTGCATTTCCAGTCTACGCTTCGGCCTCCGCCCTACAAGGGGTATCACAGTCCGCTTCGGGGCGGGCTCCAGAGGCGCTTGGACTGGAAATGCACTTCTTCCTACGTAGCTTCCATTCCCTACATTTTGAAAATTCACTCTAGAAGGAAGGCGTTATGAAAGCTCTCCCTGAGAAGGCCTTCGAAAACGGTGTAAACCAATAAAAAGATAAAAGCTGTACGAAAGTCCTGTCACATGTTTGGAAGGAGACCGCCCGAACGAAGTGAGGATACAGGCGAATGGAAAACATGTGGCAGGGCTTCTCCCCGACCACACTCCTAGAGTACATCTTTATTTTTTCATGCGAAAAAAAGCAATCCAAGAGCGACCTTGGACTGCTTTTTTCTATTAAGAAACTATTTTGACTGGTGATAAACTTCTTTACCTGCTACAAAAGTCATCGTCACGTCAAATTGTGTATTTAATACCGTAATATCTGCATCATACCCTGGTGCCAGACGTCCTTTTCGCTCGCCAAAGCCAAGGATGCTAGCTGGTGTCAGGGAAGCCATTTCTACTGCATCTGACAAAGAGACACCGCTCAGCGTTACCATATTGCCGACTGCCCGATTCAGCGTCAGGATGCTTCCGGCAAGGGTTCCATCTGCGAGCTTTGCCTGATTGTCGTGGACGTGAACCTCTTGACCCCCAAGGTCGTATGTCCCTTCGCCCATCGCGGCTGCCCGCATGGAATCGCTGACGAGCGCCAGTCGTTCTGCCGTTTTGACCCGATACAAAATCTTCATGACTGCTGGATGCACATGGATGCCATCTGCGATCAGCTCTGTGCTCAACTGCTCGTGATACATCGCGGCGCCCACTACGCCCGGCTCCCGATGATGTAGCCCTGTCATAGCATTGAAACAATGTGTAAAATGGCGTACGCCCGCATCTACCGCTTCCGTCGCTTGGGCGAACGTAGCTCCTGTATGTCCAGCAGACACGATAACATCGCGTTCTTTTAACCATGCAATCGCTTCAAGTGCTTCCGGTTGTTCTGGGGCGATCGTCACGACCTTGATCAGCCCTTCTGACAGTCCGTATAGCTTTTGCACTGCATCGAGCTTGGGTATCGCGATGTTTTCTTCTTTTTGCGCTCCCTTATAACGAGGATTGATCCACGGTCCTTCCAGATGGATGCCGATCGCTTGTGCCCCCGGAAGCCCCTCCCTGCTGTACTGCGCGATGTTTACCAGCACCTGCTCCAATTGAGCATAAGGAGCCGTCATCGTCGTCGCCAAAAAAGATGTCACCCCATGCCGCGCAAGTGCAGTCGAGATGGCCTGAATTGATTCCGGCGTCCCGTCCATCGTGTCGTATCCGTCAATCCCATGCATGTGCATATCGACGAATCCAGGGCATATCCAGCCATCCTCTACTGTCACTACATGATCTGGCAAAGCTTTTCCATACTCATCAGCCTTGCCAGCATAGGTGATCGTTCCATTTCCCACGACTACGAGACCATTATGCAATTCCTGTCCATCTGCGACAAGGTTCCCCTTGAGAGCATATTCCTGGTTCAATTTGATTTCCTCCGTTTGTAGCGTGGCTTCGTTGCGCGCTTATTCTACTGGGGATACCCGAGACTGCTGCAAATTCTCGTCGTCTCCGCTGCCAGCTTTTCAACGAGCTCACTCGCGCTGATTTCTTGGCTGAGTGGAGCTGCCTGCCCCGCCCACATCGACATGTACGCAATTTGCTGCTGCTTGCCCGCTGCGGCTCGAATGTCTTTGGTCAGGGCATTTTGCACCGGATAGGTCGGGAGCTCGTGATCAAGTGGGGCGAGTGTGATCATAAACTCATTTTGAATGCCCCTTGCCCATTTTCCAGAGAACGCACGTGTCATCACGATGGACTCTTCGCTCGTCTCCAGAATAGCTTTCTTGTGCAGGGCATGTGCTCCGCTCTCCTTGCATGTCAGAAAGGCCGTTCCGAGCTGTGCCGCGTGTGCCCCGAGCGCGAGTGCTGCTGCGATCCCCCGCCCATCCATGATCCCTCCAGCCGCGATTACGGGAATCTTGACCCGATCCACGATTTGCGGGACGAGCGCCATCGTTCCAATCATATTGCTTGGTGAGTCCGGTAAAAAGGAACCGCGGTGCCCGCCTGCTTCGCTGCCTTGGGCGGAAATCATATCGACTCCGCTCGCTTCCAATGCAATCGCTTCGCGAACGGTTGTCGCCGTTCCGATGACAGTGATTCCTCGCTGCTTCAGCTCTGCCATCAAGCGATGATCCAGAACACCAAAGGTAAAGCTGAAAACAGCGGGCTGTTCCTCCAAAACGACAGCCATCTGCTCAGCAAACGGCTCTGTAAATTGCGTCACCTGCGGATTGTGCGGGATGCCCAATTGATCTCGCACATCATTCATTGCCCGGGCAACACCTTCTGCGATCGGCTGGTCGGCATCGAAATCTTCGGGAATAAACAGATTCACGCCAAACGGTTTGTCCGTTAACGCCCGAATGGACTTGATCGCCTCACGAATCTGCTCAGGAGACATATATGCGGCACCAAGAGTTCCGAGTCCCCCTGCTTCTGAGACAGCGGCTACCAGAGCAGGTGTGGTCGCTCCCCCTGCCATTGGCGCCTGAATAATCGGCCATTTCAAATGTAAACGCGAAGTGATCGGATTGTTTATCCACATGGTTTTCCACTCCTCAACTTTTTGAACAACCGCTTTTATTGTTTACTCGTTAATTAGTCGTCGCTGTGAATCCATTCAAGAAACTGAGCCAACACACGGGCAGTTAACCCCCAGATGACACGTCCATCCACCTCGTAAAACAAATGCTCCACTGTCCCTGTTCGCCACGGATATCGCTTGCCACCTGGGATCAGATGATAAGGAAAATCCTCTTCGGGCTCGGTCATGACAGTGGAAAGATACTTCGCTGGCTGTGTTGCCAACAGACGATCGAGTGGAAGGATAAAGACCTCACCAACCTCGTCTGGATTCGGCTTCATATCTGGAATTCCTTCCACGTATCCAATAAAAGGCGAAATGATAGAGGAGCCAGGCCCAATCACCTGATCGAGCTCGCCTACATAATGAATGCGGTCAAGTGGAATCCCCAGCTCCTCACTTGTTTCCCGAGCAGCCGTCGCCCAACGGGATTCGTCGCTCTTCTCAGCTCGCCCTCCCGGAAAACATACCTCATTAGCCTGTCGCCTCATCGTACTGGCTCTTTTTTCAAATAAAATGCCTAGCTGATTGTCAGCCATTTTGACAAGTGGTAGCAAGACACTGTATGTGCCGCTCGTCCCTCGTTCATGTTCTTGGAGTCTCTTGGAAATCTCCCTGATGGCAGGAGCAAGGGAATCCTCCCCTGTTTCCTGTGGCAAGTACTGAGAGACCTCGATTAAATTTTGATCCGGATCACGAAAATATACCGAACGAATTGGCCCGATGGCCCCTGTTTTTTGAACAGGTCCTTCCACCAAATGGACGCCGCATGCATGAATATGCTTGATGACTTGCTCCAGTGGAAGCAATGTGATAAGACACAGATCAGCGGAGCCTGCGACTGGATGCATCGCTTTTGGCTCCCATTCTTGTCCGATTTGATGCAAATTGATTTTTTGCTGGCCGAAGTGCAGGGCCCTCCTGCCGTCGCCAAAGGTAACAACCTTCATACCCAGGACTTTTTCGTAAAAGTGACAGGTTGCCTCGATGTCTTTTACCGTCAAAACCAGGTGGTCTAATCGATCGATCATATGCCTTTACTCCTTCTCGTCCCGATACATGCTCATGCTGTTATTATAGCAAACACAAGGCGGTTGCTTCTTCTCCCCATTGTCCTCCAACATTTCCCTCTTTTCAATTCCCAAATTGCCTGATCCCCACTTCGCCCTATAAAAAAACGAGCGTCTCCCTCGTACCTAGACGGGAAAACGCTCGCCATATCCACCATTTGCGAAGCTATGCTTTTGAACGTGCCAGCAAGTACAAGAAATACGGAGCACCGATTACGGCTACAACGATACCAGTCGGAATCTCTGACGGCTGCATGATCCAGCGACCGATGGTATCAGCCACGATGACCAATAGCGCGCCAGTCAGCGCTGATGTAGGCAAAAGCATCTCATGCTTTGGCCCTACTAATCTGCGGGCCAAATGCGGACCGATCAACCCGACAAAACCGATGCCTCCACTCACTGCCACGCAGGAAGCGGCAAGCCCGACAGCGGCAGCCAGCAGCTTCAATTGCTCTTTGGCAACGGGTGCACCCAAGCCTTTCGCCAATTCTTCCCCCAAATTGAGCACATTCATAACACGTGCTTTGTAAAAAACATAAGGGATTAAAATGGCGATCCAAGGCAAGAGTGAAAGAACGAACTTCCAGTTGGTCCCCCAAATACTACCGGCGAGCCAAGTCGCCACAAACTGGTACTTGTCCGGGCTCAGCTTCAGCGTCAAGACAATCATCGCAGCACTCATCCCAGCCGCCACAGCAATCCCCGTCAATACGATACGGGTCGGAGACAATCCCTTGTGCCTTTTATAAGACAATGCGAAGATCAGCGCTGCTGTCACACTGGCTCCAAGCAACGCCAACACTGGCAGCAAAAAAACAGGTGCCGCAGACGTTGATGGATAAAACGAAATGAACAGCATCACCATCAAGCCAGCACCAGCGTTGATCCCTAAAATACCAGGTTCAGCCAACGCATTGCGGGAAATTCCTTGAATAATACACCCGGATACGGCAAGTCCTGCCCCAATCAGGAGGGAAATCACAATCCGCGGCAAGCGGAATTCAAACAAGATCAGGCTTTGCTTGTCTGTTCCAGAACCGATTAGCGTCATCAGCAGATCGCTTGGTGACAACCGTATGTAGCCTGTGTTCATGCTGATGATAAACGCCACGAAAATGAGGATAGCGAGTATCGTCATAACCGCAAAGGCTCTATTTCTTTTGCGGGTTTGGTAATGGGAAAGCATTTGCTGCATCATTACATCTCCCTTCTTTCTTTACGCGCCAGGTAAAGGAAGAACGGTACACCAATTAGCGCAATAAGTGCCCCTAACGGCGTCTCATACGGCGGATTTACCATTCTTGCGGCCAAATCGGCGAAAACGACGAGCAAGCTGCCCAAAATGGCTGAGCAAGGAATGATCCATCGGTAATCGACTCCAACCAAAAAGCGGGTCAAATGCGGAACGATCAATCCAACAAAGCCTACAGCCCCAACAACCGCGACTGCTGATCCAGCCAAAATCAGGACGATGATCATCCCTGCCAGTTTAACTAACGCCGTGCGCTGCCCCAATCCTTTTGCAACATCTTCTCCAAGACTGAGCATCGTGATGGAGCGCGACAGCATCATCGCCCCAATAAGAGCTGCGACAATCCACGGAAACATGACTTCGAGCTGAAACCATTTGGTTCCGGCCACACCGCCTGCATACCAGAAGGCCAAATCTTGTCCAATTTTAAAGTAAAGCGCAATCCCTTCGCTTAACGCAGACAATAGTGCGGTCAATGCGGCACCCGCCAAAACGAGGCGCACCGGAGTCAAGCCGCCTTTTGCCAAGGAACCAATCCCGTAGACCATACCTGCCCCAACTCCAGCACCCAAAAAGCTGTAGAGAATCAGGTACATGAACGGCAGACCCGGGAAAAAAGCGAAGCAAAGAGCCAAAACAAATCCGGCACCTGCATTCAAACCAAGCAGTCCAGAATCTGCCAACGGATTGCGTGTCATCCCTTGCATAATGGCACCTGCAACAGCGAGGCTGGCCCCGACCATTGCACCGCCGAGTAGACGCGGCAAACGAATCTCCTGAATAATTTGATGTTGGGTAATATCTGGATTAAATTGAAAAATAGCTTCCCATACGACTGCGAAGTGGATGTCGGCTGCTCCAAATGACACAGACAAAAACATTCCTAGTATTAATGCGAAAACTCCACCGGTCAAAATGAGTGTCGCTGCCCAAGGGCGAGAGCGAAACGCAACCGGCTTTCCGTTATTCCCCTCTTTCAGGGAATGTGCGTGTTGACTCATACGTGCCACCTTTTTTCGTTAGTTTGGAGCTGAGTTGTTAGTGATAGTGATTCTTATTATCATATAAGGATTTTAGGCGATGGATGAAAACAGTGTCAATGGACAATCGCGAAGTTGTCTTTGCACATTTACGCTAATACTTGTAGGACATCGTCGACCTTTTTCCCGTTGGCGATCACACCGTGATTCATCCAGGTCATGAAATCCACCTGGTAAGCCCGATTGCTCTGGACAGCAGGAAGCGCTTGCCACACGGGATGGTCGAGCTGTAGCTGTTCGGCACCTGGTTTTCCCCCATGCCATTTGTCAAAGGCGAAAAAAGATATGATCGGCATCCAGTGTAGACAGCTCTTCCCACGACACCCCTTCTCTCACTTGCTTGGCAAATTTTTTTTACCAGCAGGGCCGGCTCTATTTCCAAATCTTGAAACAGCACCTGCGATGTGTAGTTTTTTTCCACGAGGATTTGATCAGCCGAGATGCGCAAGAAGGCTACCTTCTGCCTGCTTAAGACGACGATTGCAATAATACTCGCTGTTGAATCCGACGTTTTGGGCAATCTCTTTGATCCGATCCCCTGTCATAAGCAGGAGTTGCTTCGCCCGATTGATCCGCAGTTGATTTATGTAATCGAGCAGTATTTCTCCCGTCCTTTCCTTGAAGAGCTGCGTATATCGCCAACGCGGAACATTCGCTTCCTGTGCTAGCTGATCTACAGTCAGCGGCTCTTGATAGTGTTCCTCTACATACGTAATCGAACGTTCAACAGCCCGCCTCGGGTCCAAACTTGTTTTGCCTGGTACATTTTGCAGGGCCAAAACGCATAGCAATTCCTCAAACCGCACGTGATTAAAAAATAGTTGCAGCGCCTCCGTGGCATCGCGATGCTTGTAAATCTCCGTAATCAATTCAACGACACGTGAAAAAGGCGTGCAGGTCAACTCCCCGATACAGAAAAAATCCACGGAAGCTTGTTCCTCCATCGGAGCTCCCGTGTGGACGACACGAAATGTCAGAGAATAGTAGTCGAGAACGTGACTCGTGCAGCTGATCCGAACGTTCTGACGCGGTGCTGCAATCCAGCACCGCTCCCGAGTAAACCGATATGTGCATGATTCGATTTCTATGAGCCCTTCTCCATCTGTTGCTACAATCATCGTGTAGTCTTCCGGCTCCTGATAGTCCTGCCAGCTTTCCACATTGACTTTTTGGATGGCCGTCATGGCAAAGAATGATGGTGGAGATAGCTTGGCCCCGGATGCTTCGTTATTCATCTCCCTCACCCTTATCGTGAGAATGATTATCATTTCTATTATAATGAGTTAACATCTCGACGACAAGCTCCACAAATAAAAAAAGAAAGCGCATCAACCGATATGACGCGCTTTCTCTACTAAACTCGATTTACTTTACAATCGCTTTGACCAAATCGTCTGCCTTCTTCATATTGGCCAGAATGGCACCAGATTGCCAATGCGTTCGCTCCATTGGGTAGACATGACCTTTTTTTACCGCAGGAACGGATTTCCAGATGGGGCTCTCCAAAATCTTTAGTGCATCCTTGTTTTCTTCGGAGGTCCACGTGCCATTTGACTGGAACACAATGATATGGTCTGCATCGATAGCCGGGATGGCTTCTTCTGATAATACCACGTGGGTTTCCTGATTTTTGGCAGCAGAATACGGTGTAAGGCCCAGCTCCTTATACAGCATGCCAGTGTAAACATTGCCATCTCCGAAGAGGGCCAAATTCGGCTTATTTCCCACGTTCAAACGAATGACAGCCACTGTTTCATTGCCAATCGCCTTTTCCAGCTTTGCCTTGGTATCCGCAATTTTCTCATTGTACTTTTGGATCGCTTCGTCTGCTTTTTCTGGAACGCCTAACACCTCGGCGATTTTCTTGAGTCTTCCAATCGTGTCGTTACGGAGTTCATCGGGCAGCTTGTACGTAGGGGCTACCTTGCTGAATTCCTCGTATTTCTTCGGATCTGCGTAGCCATCCACAATGATGATATCCGGATTGGCTGCAAGTAACGCTTCAATACTTCCTGTAATATCAAAAAGCGGCACGTCCAGCCCGAGGTAATCCTGTTTGCCCCAGGCCGGGTGATACCACTGGACAACCGGGGTCACACCCAGTGCTGTCAAAAAGTCCTCCTGATAAATCGCCGCTACTCGCTCTGGCTTTACCGGAATCTCTACATCCCCATAGGCGTCTTTCACCACTTTGGTTTTCGCAGCGGTGTTCTCTGTCGATGCTTTCTGCTCAGTGGATGTTGGCTCCGCTGCTTTTTCTGCACACGCAGTTAACACGAGCATCATGATCAATAATAATGCCATCCATGCCAATCCTGCATCCCGAACCGTTCTGACCATCTTTCTACCCTCTCTCGCATCTGTTGATGATTACCCAATTGATTCTCATTCTCACTTTTTGCATCCTGATCATATTAGTTTCCTCTCTATTTTGGCAATGCATTTTCTCTATTATTTTTTGTCTAAACTCCACAACTGTCCGTGTGAAATCCTTCCCTTTGTACAAAATCAATGGTGGGTATCTGACGTTTGTCCATTGTGCTGACAAGCTACATATGATAATGATTATCATTGACAGCAAGCAGATTCGAACGACTAACTGGAGGAAAGTGAAAATGAAACACATGCGCAACATTAGCGGAACGCTAGGGATCTTCGTACTGGCTGGCAGCTTGCTCATCGGATGCAGTTCATCTGCTTCGCAAGCAACGACCGCAACGAGCAGTGAGGCAAGTCAGAAAAGCCAGACGCGTCCCTATACGGATTATCTCGGACATGCAGGCAACATCCCGGTCTCCCCTTCACGAATCATCTATTCCGGTGAGACATTTGGCGATATGCTCGCATTGGGCGTAAAACCGATTGGGGGCTTCGGCTACACCAACCAAATCTTTGAAGACCAACTGCACGATGTCGAAAATGTCGGTTTTCCCGTTAATCTCGAAAAGGTCCTGGAATTACAGCCTGACCTGATTATCCATGCAAATACGGAAGAAAAAGAATATGAACAGCTAGCCAAAATCGCCCCTACCGTTATTTTTGATACATTCGCGCCGTTGGAAGAGCGAATGACCCAGCTCGGTGATATTCTTGGGAAACAAGAGACAGCTACGAAATGGCTTGCCGATTACAAACGCAAATCGGAGGAGATGTGGAAGAAGCTGAAGGAGTCTGGCATCATGAAAGAAGGAGAAACCGCCTCTGTCTTTACCTATTATCCGGGTGATCGGCTGTTTGTCATGGCAAGAACAGGGCTTTCCCAAGTCCTCTATGATACAAACGGATTCAATCCCACTGCGCCCATTCAGGAAATACTCGATGCACAAAAAGGATTTGAGCTCATCTCCGTGGAACGTTTGCCCGAAATAGCGGGAGATCGTATCTTTATTTTGAATACAGCGAGCGAGGAAGCCGAGAAATCAACGCAGGAGCTGCTAAAATCACGCGTCTGGAAAGACCTTCCTGCTGTGAAAAATGGATATGTCTACTTTATCGACATCGAAAAATCTAGCAGTGATGCGACAACAAGAGAGTGGCTCCTGCAAAAGATTCCTGAAATGCTAGCCAAATAATCTATCATCTCCGTCTGAATCGAACACGAGAAGCTTTTCAACAATGATTGAAAAGCTTCTTTCTTTTGTATTCGAATGATAGAATAATTGATAATTATTCTCACAAAAAGGAGGGCAAAACCGATGCTTTACTTTATACCACCTCATCCCCCGCTCGGTTCCCTTCATTTTCAGTTGTGTAAGGCAGAGCGGACGGCTAGTCCTTCAGCCACTCCCTTCCATACCCTGCTCTTCTTCACAAAAGGTTATGGCAGCCTCCATGTTCACAATCAAAAGATTTCACTTTTGGCAGGAAAGTGTTTTTTGCTTTCACCGTCTACTCCTTTTACTATCGAATCCCTGTACGACAGCGCGATTGATTGCTTCCAAATCTCGTTTACCGTCATCCAGTTCGATACAGATAATAAGCCCTCCCCGTACCCATATGCACTGCTTGATGGCCGTATCGAGCTGTCCGCTCACCCCCCTGCCCAGCTCTTTCGCTTATGTGACGCGGTGCTCTTGGGCAGTTCCCCTTCCTCCGAAATGCACAGCTTTTGGCAGCAATTGCGGTTCCAGCAGTTGCTCGGATTTTTGCTGGAGCAAAATTTATCTCCTGACCTTATCCCTAGCAATAGCAAAGAGGTCGAGAACAGCATTCGTTATATCCAGCAAAATTATCAAGAGAACATGACGGTCAAGCAGTTGGCACAACTGGCCAATGTGCCCGCGTGGCAGTACACACTGCTCTTTCGCCAGCTGACGGGTAAAAAGCCTTTGGAGTATTTGACAGCGCTGCGTATTCATCATGCGAAAAAGCTCCTGAAAAGCTCGAACGATTCATTGCGGGACATCGCCTCGCAGGTCGGCTTCTCAGACGAGTATTATTTCAACCGTCGCTTTCGAAAGACGACCGGTTACACGCCGAGGGAATATTCCAGGCTGACTCAACGCATGGAGCTCGTGCAGGACTGGACAGGGCATGAGGTAGAGATCCCCCTTCAGCCACAACGCATTATTTATATTGGCGAGACGTTTAATGATTTGCTCGCGCTCCATGTGGAAAATATCATCGGCGGAAATTTTACCTGGATGGAACGAACAATCTATCGAGACAGAGTAAGACACGTGCAGGATATCGCCTTTCCCGTTGACTATGATCATTTGACGACAATGAAGCCAGATCTGATCATTTTCGCGAACGCAGAAGAAGATAATTACAAGCAGATGAGCCGGATTGCCCCAACGCTCACATTTAATTCATTTGCTTCGCTGGAGGAACGATTGCATACACTCGGAGATTGGCTGGGGAAAAAGAACGAGGCGCGGGAATGGCTCAGGAAATACAACACGAATGCTACGACTATGTGGAATCAGCTCCGCTCCGAGCTTGTGCCGGGTGAGACTGCCTCCGTCTTTATCCATGAGCATGGAGGTCGTCTGTTCGTAATGGGCACTTCAGGACTTTCATCTGCCCTCTACCATCCAAATGGTTTTTCTCCTGTGGATAAAATGCAAGAAGTACTGCAAGCAGGCTACGGTTTTATCGAAATTCAAGAGGAGGACATCCACCTGTACGCAGGTGATCGGATCTTTATGCTGCTGTCTGAAGACCCCGAATCGCGTCAAGCTACTGCCGCACTACTGCAAAGTGAGAGGTGGCACAGTCTGCCTGCCGTTCAAAACGGCTATGTCTATTTTGTAGAAGCGCAAAAATGGAATTGCGGCGCTGCCCTTACCAGAGAAAGATTGCTGCATATGCTGCCACTATTGCTGAGCCATTCTTCCTGAAGCAAACAGGCCAGCTTCCCTGTCGTGGGGAATCGCTGGCCTGCTTACTCTTACTCCTACTCCTCTGCTACCATCCATGCTACATTTTTTGCTTGGAGTCCTTTATTCCATTCTGCTGGTGCTGGCGTATCGCTTATGATGATATCGACCTCTCCCAAGTCTGTTATCTTGCACAATGTGCTGACCCCGATCTTGGAGTGGTCCGCTAGCACAATGCTTTCATTGGCATTTTCGATAAAACAACGGGCGAGTTCCGTTCGATCCGGCTCATAGCAAGTCAAGCCTTTATGGAGCAAGATGCCGTCAGCCGCGATAAACGCCTTGTCCACATAAAATTGTTTCATCATTTTCTCTGCATAGGTCCCGCTTACCCGATGATGCTTGGCGCTCACCTTTCCACCTAGGAAGTAGATGTCTGCCGCAAGCATTCCATTGTTTTGGTACTCGATTAATCGATTCAGCGCCGTGATCGAGCTAGTGAGGATCGTCAAATCTTTTTTCGTCACGAGAAAGCTGATCATTTTCAAAGGCGTTGTCCCTTCATCGATGACAATGGTATCGCTGTCTTGCACCAAGTCTGCTGCCAACCGTCCAATCCGTTTCTTTTCTTCCGCTCGCAAGACTTCACGGGTAATATGAGAGGGCTCGGAGCGCTCCACTGTCAGCTTTACTGCGCCGCCATAAACGCGCTTCAGCTTTTTCTCCGCTTCCAGCTCCTCCAAGTACCTGCGGATCGACTCAGACGAGACTTGCAGCTTTTCGACCAGCTCATTGGTCCGCACCTTGCCATTGGAATTGATCAACTGCAAAATGATTTGCTTACGCTCTTCCCCGAACAAAGACACGCCGAATGTCCCCCTATATCGTACTTTACGTCAATTCGATCTTCTCTCCATGGATGTAAATCTGACGTTTTGCCAGCTCGTGAAAAATCACGGCCGGATCAAATGCCTCTTCTGGTGTTATGACGCCAATAGCTTTTACGTTTCCTTTTGCGATCTGCTCAGTCGCAATCGCCAGCGGGATTCCTACGTTGCGGGTATAGGCGCGCAGCCCGGCCCAGTCAGCAACAGAGCCGTCAGATGCCGGATGTGTATGGTACAGGATGTGTCCTACTTTGCGGCCGTCCTTGGTACCTGTTACCTCGACATGAAGCGAATACCCGTATAAATCCGTCTCTTTTCCCTCCCTAGAATTGTAGAGGTATTGGGAGATACAATCAAGGATTCCCACCTTTGTTTCCCCTACCGTGATCGGATCGTTCCGCAAAAAGCCATAATCATAGAGGGCTTTGACCAGCTCCATGTTTTGCTTCGGCCATGTTCCCCGCACCTCGATCAGCTTTACCCCTTTTGGAGACAAAGCCTGTGCCAGCGTCTTCGTTTCTGCATGAGGAATGATGTACTGAATTGTTTTTCCGTACGGCTCGGGAAGCTTTATTTCGCGTGGGCGAGCAAATGGCGGAACTTGAATGAACGAGCCATTTTCATAGACGACACGCCCTGGCAAGTCTGGATCATACTCATAGGTCGTCGTCTCTGTGATCGATTTGGAAAAGGCAATCGGGCGAAAGGAGCCGTGGCTGACGCGGACTTCGTCGACTTCATCGAGCTGGTTCGCTGCATGCATCGCCATCATTTGGGTCAATCCAGGCGTCATGCCAAAGCCTGGCAGACAGGTCTTCCCATGGTCGCGGAAGATCGCATCTGATGCATTTTCTTCTCCAAAACCGTTCAAATTGATGCCATGGCAGCCAGCCTCCGCAATCGCAGCAGTAGACAGGCCGTTCAGTGTGATCGTGGTTCCGTCCATAACGATGTCATAACCGCGCATTTTTTGGACCGTATCCGCATGATCGCGTACATTTACCGGAATAAAATCTACGCGTGGATCGTTCAGCCACTCGACTACCTTGCGACCTTCTTCTTCATTAAAATCACCGATCGTGATCTGCTCAAAATCCGAATGCATCACGAGATCAAGCACAGCTTCCCGACAAATATTTCCCGCTCCACCCAAGCAAAACACTTTCATCACGATAGCCTCCTGTTATTTACTCCAGCCAGAAACGATTGTTTTCTATTGCAGCGATTAATCTCTCGATATCCTCTGGGTAAACCTCTCCGATATTGCCAATTCGGAATGTGTCCGCTTGCGAGATTTTGCCCGGATAGATGACGAAGCCTGCTTGCTTTAGCCGCTCATACAGCTGTGCGAAGGTGAATGCCTCGCTTTCGGGATAGTAAAAGGAGGTGATGAAGGGCGATTGCGATTCTTTTGGCAACAGGATACGAAAACCGATACGCTCCATGCCTTCAGCGAGTAGCTGCTGATTGCGCTGGTAACGCTCGTAACGTTTTTCCACTCCGCCCTCTGCCTCAAGCTCTATCAGTGCTTGATAAAAGGCTCGCACGACATGAGTCGGAGAAGTATAGCGCCACTTTCCATTTTGCTCCTCCATCGTCTTCCACTGGCTGTATAAATCGAGGGACAACGTACGGGCAAGCCCTTTGCATTTGATGAGCGCAGACGTTTTGGCGATGACAAAGCCGAAGCCAGGCACTCCTTGGATGCATTTGTTCGCACTGGAGATTAGGAAGTCGATCGAGAGCTCTGCTGCATCCATTGGAATGCCACCGAAGCTGCTCATTGCATCTACGATATAGACTTTTCCGTATTTCTTGGCGACTTCTCCGATTTCTTTGATGGGATTGAGCATGCCCGTAGTCGTTTCTGAATGCACAACAGCCACATGCGTAATGGTTGCATCCGCCGCTAGTCTCTGCTCCAATACCTCTGCATTGGCTTTTGTCACTTCGCCAAAATCAATGACCTCCGTTGCAATTCCATAAACTTGTGCCATTTCCACGATCCGATCCCCGTATGCGCCATTCGTCAGGATGAGCAGCTTGCCGTCTGCGGGAATCGCACTGCTCACCACCGCTTCCACACAAAAGGTCCCGCTGCCTTGTATCAAAACGCTCGTATAATCCTCTACCTGCGATGTTGCCAATCGGACGAGCTTTTGGCGGATTGCCTGTACCAGTTCATTGTAATCACGATCCCACGTGCACCAGTCCCGCAGCATTGCCTCGCGGACGGTTGAGGAAGTGGTCAATGGTCCGGGTGTGAGCAACAAGTACGGATTATCGGTTGGTCTTGTCTGATTCATGGTCTCTCTCCTTCTGCATGACGCATCTCGATCTTTTTCAGCACCTCATCCAAGCATCCGATCTCCTCGATCACGTAGTGCGCACCCGCCGCCATCAGTCGCTCCGTTGCGATAGCCAGCCTTTTATCCAGCTCTTCCTGTGACATGCTCGTCACTTCCTCCAAGGACAGACCGAGCTCGCTTCCACCCTTCAGAACACCAACCGTCCACATCCCGGCGTTTCTGCCTTCTCTCATATCGCTCGTCGTATCACCGACCTTGACCATCTCGTTCATTGGATATACGTCCAGCAGGATCGCATTTTGATAGCACATCCATGGATATGGGCGTCCAGCAGGCACTTCACTCGGGGTGACCAGTGCGTCCGGCTCGTAGCCCTGTTGTTTAGCCGATGCTGCTACAACATTCATCATTTCCCTTGTGTAGCCTGTGGTCGAGCCGATTTTGATTCCTTGCTCACGCAGTCGTCCTACCAATTCAATTGCTCCTGGAACAGGAGTGGCGTACTCGTGCAGCGTCGCCATCAGCATTGGTTCGAAGTCGGCGTACAATTCGTCCACATCCGCTTCGTTCGGAAGTCGACCGTAACGCTCTTGCCATAGCGCTGCTACCCGCTCCATTTTGCAAAGGGCCTGGATATGATCGCGCTTAAGCATTCCCATCGGTTCACGAGCTTCTGCTGCTGTCAGCTCGATCCCCCGTTTTTTGAACACCTGTAAAAAGACAGCTAAAGGAGCGAAACATCCGTAATCTACCATCGTTCCTGCCCAATCAAATACTACTGCTTTCATGCTTTATGCCACCTGACCTTTCTCTTGGTAGGACCCTGTTGTCCGCTTGCGAAGTTTGGATGCGATCCATTCTGCGCCAGCACGTGCGATGATGTTGAGGAAGACGATCAATACCGACATCGCTGCTGCCGGAGCCACATCCCCTGCGTCATCCATGTTGACGATAGAGACAGATGCCAACTTGAAATCCGCTGCGTACAGAAAAACAACCGCCGAGATCGTCACCATCGAGTTGATGAAAAAGTACACCGCCATCTCGACAATCGCCGGCATACAGACGGGAATCGTGACGCGCCACAATAGCTTTGTCTGCGAGACCCCCATGGACTCTGCCGCTTGCTCGAACTCGGGATCGAGCTTTTTCAGCGCACTCGTTGCTGTAATAAAGCCGACTGCGAAAAAATGAATGACGTTCGCCAAAATCAAAATCCAGATCGTTCCGTACATGCCGTGAAATGGATTCGACGGATTATTGAAGAAGAAAATGTAGGCTAGTCCAATGACCATCCCCGGCAATGCCAGCGGTAGAATCGACAGGAAGTATCCCGCTTGGCGAAGCCCCTTCCACACTTGGGACTTTTCAATGGTGTAGGCCGTAATAAATGTGACAGCCGTCCCGATCACTGCCGTCAGCAAGGCAACGAGAATACTGTTCCACAGTGGCTCGATCCCTTCACCGGCTACGTTGGAAAAGTCGTAATGATCCAAGCCGAGAGTCAGATTGTACGGCCATACTTTGATGAAAGAAGCCAGTACCACCGCAGCCATGAGGAGCAGCAAAAATCCACTGACGCTCACACAAAGAATGTAGTAAAACAAGTCGCGCAAACGATTTTCCTTGATTCGATACGGTTTGGACTTCGCTGTTACAGCCGCGTGCTGCTTTCGCTCAACAATCCGGTCCACGACAAACGCCACCAGAGCGGGAATGATCAACAGCAGCCCAACCGTTGCTCCCATCGTCATATTTTGCTGACCGATGACTTGCTTGTAGACGTCTGTCGCCAGTACGGAAAACTGTCCGCCGACAACCTTTGGTGCTCCGAAGTCAGTAAACGAGAGAGTAAAACAGACAAAGCAGGCGCTGACGATACCGTATTTCACACTGGGAATCGTCACTACAAAAAACTTGCGCCAATGATTCGCCCCGAGCGTATCCGCCGCTTCGTACAATTGATAGTCGGCAAACGCAAGGGAAACAGCGAGAATCAAATACGCTTGCGGGAAAACATAGACGATCTCCGCCAAAATAATCCCCACTGGGCCGTACAGATCGATGTCCCATTGAAACGGAAGCAACCCGAAGATCCCTGTCGTCACCAGCCCTTGATTCCCAAAAAGGTAGGTCAGGGCGATTCCGTGCATCATCGTGGGCGCAAACAGCGGCAGCAGCGCGATCGCCCGAAAGACTCGTTTTCCGCGAATCCCGCTGCGCGTCAAGGCATACGCGAACAGAAAAGCGAGCGTGACTGCAATCAGCGTCGTCATCGCGGAAATATACAAGGTGTTATTCAGCGACCCTGCCAGTGCTGGGGTGGAAAAATACGTAACGAAATTGTCCAGGCCGATGAACTGACCGTTCTTGTTATAGAATGCTTTGGAAAACAGCTGGCCAAGCGGCAACAGAACACTCGCTGACAATCCAAGAACGACAAGGCCGATGAGCCACTTTTGTATGGCTTTTCCATCGAAGATCGATGTCATTTCCTTCATGCTGCTCACTCCTGTTCCTCTATGGTTGGCGCATGCTCAAATGTCAGCAAGTTCTCCAGCGGAAACTCCAGCCACACCTTTTTTCCTCGGGCAATTCCAAGCCTTTGTGCCTCGGCCGCTATCAAATCGATTGTCAGAAGCTCATTTTTTATCTGACCTTCCTCTTGCCACTCCAGAAAGATTCGGTAAAAAGCACCGCGAAATTCGATTTCGGAAATAGTCGCAGGTATCGCGCATTCGGATTCTTGCTGCAAAAGCCGCACATGCTCCGGTCTGATCGCAAGTAAGCGATTCGGATCAGATTGGGCATTCTCGAAGCGACTGTACTCAAAAAAGTTGATCGCTCCGATAAAGTCAGCAACAAACGGATTAGCTGGTTTGTTATAGATCTCCTCGGGTGTTCCTACCTGAACGACCTCGCCGTGATCCATTACAACGATCTTGTCTGCCATGGTCAATGCCTCATCCTGGTCATGGGTGACCATCACTGTAGTCATGCCATACTGCTCATGCAAACGCCGAATCTCCCGGCGCAGCTTTTGTCTTACCTTTGCATCCAATGCGGATAATGGTTCATCTAAAAGCAAGACATCCGGCGATAGTGCAATCGCTCGCGCCAAGGCAATTCGCTGCTGTTGACCGCCTGAGAGCTGGCTAGGATATTTGGCGGCGGCATGAGACAAATCAACCATGTCTAGCGCCTCTTCTACTTTGGCTGCGATCTCTTTTTTCCCCAGCTTCTTTTCTTGCAGGCCAAAGGCAATGTTTTCGGCAGCCGTCAAATTAGGGAACAATGCGTATGACTGGAACATCATCGCAATGTTTCGTTTAGCGGGAGGCAGAGAAGTAATCTCCCTGTCTCCCAGGATCATTTTGCCTGTCGTCGGCTGTTCCAATCCAGCCAGCATTCTCAGTAATGTCGTTTTACCGCAGCCACTGGGACCGAGCAGACAAACAAATTCATTCTTGTCAATTTCGATGGAAATGTGCTCCAATGCGGCAAACAAACCAAAGCGTTTACTGACCCCTTGAATGGATAGATAGGATTGTGTCATGCTGTTCTCCTCGCTGCTTACTTGGGTTCACTCTTGGTCGCGTATCGTTTTTCCCACTCTGCCAAGACGTTGTCACGATTTTGTGCGGCTTGATTCAGGTCGAGCTTGATCAATTGCTTGATCGGATCTACTGCGTAGCCTTCCGGGAGTGTCGCGCCTTCTTGCTTCACACTGACGATGGCGAAGTTCTGGTTATAGGCTTTCATGACCTCATCCGAGATGGCCCAGTCCAAGAACAGCTTGGATTCTGGCTTGATCTCGCTCTTTTTGATCAAAGCATTCGCCTCTACATCCCAACCCGAGCCTTCTGTTGGGAAGACGACTTCAACGGGTGCGCCTTTTTTCTTCTCGGTAATCGAACGGTAGCCAAAGGAAATGCCGATTGGATATTCGCCCGATGCGGCCATTTTCGCTGGCTTCGAGCCGGAATGCGTGTAGATCGCCATATTTTCATGCAGCTTGTCGAGGTACGCCCAGCCTTCTTTCTCCCCTTTCAGTTGCATGATTCCGTTGATGGTGAGAAGCCCAGTTCCTGACGACGCCGGATTTGGCATCACGATCAGCCCTTTGTACTCCGGCTTGATCAGATCTTCATAAGAGCGCGGGATGGGCAAATTGCGTTTTTTCAGCTCCTTGGTATTGACCGCGATTGCAGTCTCCCATGCATCGATTCCTACCCAGCTTGCAGGTTCCTTGGAATCCTTAAACTCCGGGGATACCTTCTCGATGCCTTTGGGCGAATAGCCTTCGAGCATGCCTTGCTGTTCGAGTACAAGCAGGCTTGTCGCTGCCGTTCCCCATACGACGTCTGCTTGTGGATTGTCTTTTTCCGCCAGCAGCTTTGCTGTGATGATCCCTGTAGAATCGCGGACGATATTGACCTTTACATCTGGATATTTCGCTTTGAAGGATTCCAAATACGTTTTGATCTGGTCATCCTCCAGCGCTGTATAAACTGTAATCTCTCCGGAGGCGTTTGTACTTTCCTTTGTGGAAGTTTGTGTGTTTGGTTGTGACCCTGGTGCTTGTCCACATCCTGCTAAAAACGCGATTGATAGAACGGAAGCAAGTAAAGGATAATGCCATTTCTTCATGAGAACCTCTCCTCTTTGCGGAATGTTCATTTCTTGGTTCCTACGACACCAATCTTACTGGGAAAATATTAAGCCGATATGAACGCAACGTAAATTGATTGTTTTTATGTGTTTTTAGTTGTGATTTGTTGGCTTCATAAACAAAAATAGACTGAGTCATCCATTCTAGTAGCAAATGAGATGAACTCAGTCTTTTATTTTTTGGGCTTTGATCTACCGCAAAGCAGCCTCCACAGCCGCTTTTGCATGAATCGCAGTCGTATCAAATACCGGGACCGTGCAATCTTGGGCTGTGATCAATAGACCGATTTCCGTGCAACCGAGGATGACTGCCTCAGCGCCTTCCTTGACCAGTCGCTCAATAATCGCCTGGTAAGTACGTTTGGATTCTTCGCGAATGATCCCGACGCACAGCTCGTGGTAAATGATGTCATGGACGAGTGTTCGCTCTTGTTCATCCGGCAACAGTACCTCTAATCCATGAACATCACGCAGACGCCCTGTATAGAAATCCTGTTCCATCGTAAAGCGCGTCGCAAGCAGTGCCACTCGTTTATGCCCATGGTTCGCGATCGCTTGCGCTGTCGCATCGGCGATATGCAGAAATGGCAGGCTGGTCGCTTCCTCGATGGCATAGGCCAGCTTGTGCATCGTATTCGTACAAAGAACGATCAGGTCGGCTCCTGCCGCTTCCAGACTTTTTGCCGCAAGCGCCATCCGCTCGCCGGCTTCTTCCCATCGTCCTTCTCGTTGCATTTCTTCGATCTCGGCAAAATCTACAGAATACAGGATACTTTTTGCCGAATGCAAGCCGCCCAGCTGCTCCTTGACGGTTTCATTGATCAAACGGTAGTAGACCAAGGAGGACTCCCAGCTCATGCCGCCAATTAATCCGATTGTTTTCATTGTTCTCTACTCTCCTTTGTCGTTATCGTTTTCATTTGCGTTTTCCCATCCCGCCTGACGAAAACGGGTCTGTAGCAGTTCATGCGCCTTTTTCGTACACAACGAAGTATCCAACGGAATCCCTCGTTCCAGTGCCTCCACTTCTGTTAACAAGGTTTCTTTTACACCATCAGCATTCAGCCCTAATGCCAGAGCCATCGCTTTGTAAAAAGAATAATAACTCTCTTTCTTTGCTGGACCGAGATGAAGGGTTCCAAGGTAAGAGCCGTGCAGCAATTCGTGGATGGCCTTTCCCACATCTTCCACATGGACAAACGTCTTGTGCAAATTACCTGACCGGCTTACTTCTCTGCCAGCTTCCAGCTCTGCACACATCGAAGCGACGCGTTTATCCCATTGCCCAACCGCATTTCGACCATAGATCGGGCCCACTCGCACGATAACATGATTGGGATGCCGCTCACGAATGCGTGCTTCCCCTCGTATTTTGGCATTCGAATAAGCAGCTAACTGATTTCTCTCATCTAATGGCTCGGGATAATCTTGTTCCCGATAAGAGCCCGTTCCTCTTCCGAAAATACCGTCTGTGGAGATGAAGATGAATTTGCTCTTTTCCGGCAAATGAGAAAGCAGAGCATCCAAGCCTTTTTCTATTAGCTCTCGTTCATCTGTTGCACTCATCAACGCCCAAATGACAACATTCGGTGAAAACTCTTGCAGTATGGCTAAAAAAGAAGGGGTGTCAGTCACATCGACCCGAAGCAATTGATGGACAGCTTGTGCAGAAAAGCATGTACCCATCAGATCAATGGCATTATCCCGCAAAAGCTCCTGATAGATTTGACTTCCCAAGTAGCCGCTAGCCCCGAGCAACAATACGCGGCGTTTCTCCATGGTATGTCCCCCTCCATCACTTACCACTTCCATTATGATCCAATATACCACTATCCTCCATCTAGATCGACACATAAATAGCCCAATCACCTCATGAAAAAGAGGTGTTTTCATAGATCTTTTTCATAGGTAAACCCCAAGGCTTTCTGGATGGAGGCGCTTTTGTACTTAGATTCTAAAGTGTTTGTTGACGAAATGGGTATATCGAGGTCTGTTGCAAACCTGCTTGCGCCCGGCGTAATAAATTTTAATTTACGACATCGATTATTCAGAACGGTATAACTGCCCGCATGCCGCGTTTATGTCTGATCCGAATTGAGTTCGGACCGTGACGCTTATCCCCTTTGACTTTAAGATCCGAACAAACGCTTTAATCCGAGAATGATCTGATTGCCGATAGCTGTCCGGCGTAACTTCGGTCGAATTGAAGGGAATCAGGTTAACGTGGTAGAGATGTTCCCAAGATCCCCTTCCCCTTAGCAACTCGGCAACTGCTTCCGCATGCGCTGTCGAGTCGTTTACTCCACGAAGAAGAATATAAGCAATATACACCTTTCTCCCTGTTTCCCGGATGTGACGATCCAATGCCATCAGTACGTCGCGGACTGGGAATCGGTCGTTGATCGGCATCAGCTCGCTTCGCTGATCGTCGAAAGGCGAATGCAACGAGAAGGTTAGATTGACCTGGGGAAACTCCTGCGTCAGCTTTTCGATCCCCGGCAACAGGCCGATCGTGGAAATCGTAATTCGTCGATGTCCTAAAGCAAAGAGAGAAGGGTCGGTCAATATCGTCATGGCATCAAAAATATGCGGATTGGCGAGCGCCTCCCCCATGCCCATGAATGAGATGCTGTCCAAAGAGTGGCCGTTCAAGCGAAAGTACAGCAATTGGTCGGTAATTTCGTCGGCGGTCAGATTTCGTTTCAAACCAATCGTTCCGGTAGCACAAAACTTGCACCCGAATCCGCAGCCGCACTGTGTGGAAATACAATACGATTTCCACCCCCGCTCATAAGTAAGTCGTACAGCCTCCACCTGTTCGTCGCCCGGAATCGCAAACAGCACCTTGCTAACCTGTTTCGACGTGAGTTCCTTTACCGGAGCGATACTGCAAACGTTCGGACCAAGTATCCGGTTCAACTCGTCGCGCAAAAATTTGGGTAGTATGGTCATCCGTTCGTATTCGCCGATGTTTTGCTTGAAAATGGCGTCCATAATCTGGGCATACCGATACTCGGGCTGCTTGCATTCGGACAATATTCGCCGAATCGTTTCATATTTCGAGGTTAGTTTCATGTCTTCTCCTTACTGCCGGAGAAACCATATAAAGCAACCGTCAATGGGCGCTATGACACGTTATTCATCTATATAGAAAAAGCGCATACGTTTGCAGACAGATTACTACGTGCATCTGTCGATAAATAGGTAAATCTCCGGCAACCGATTTATTTGTTTGTGAACCGCTTCACACAATTGGAACCGGTTCACATAATCATCTACAACCTCAATCTCCATCGCTTTCATCCTCCTAGAAATGGTTTAGGCTTATCTCTTGTCAGAATAAAAAAAGAGCTACAAGAAAGTTACCTTTCCTGTAGCTCAAAAAATACGACACATCCAACCCATTGCAGGGTATAAAAAGGATATATTTTCTGAGTGAAAAGAATAAGGTAACGATCTTGCCAATAAAGAATAAGACAAATTCTGCTTTATTCTTTAAAAAAGTGGCAAGAATGATTACATTATCCTCTTCATCTCCTATCGTTAATTGTCAGCACGATTTTAACATACCAGTTTCTGCATGACAACATCCTTGAGTCCTACTCTTCGACCTTACCTGTCAGGGCATTGATATTGTTACCATCTATGCAATAGGCAAGAACCGGTTTGGCCAATCTCTTTCCATTAATAAATGGGTAGATGTATAGCAGTTCAGTGGGTTTCTCTGACAAGGCCTTGGCTGCTGCATCTATGGAGACAGCCTTCCTCTTATCCGGGAGCTTGGCGGGATTTTGGTGGAGCTTTTGATAGTAGTCGGTGATTTTCCCCGTGACTCCATTCACACCAATATCAATGCTTCGGCCGTATATCAGCGGAAGTCCCTCAACAGATGGCACAAACTCTACTACATACTCATGTGGATTCTGTGTATCAGGATTCACCATGTAGTAGAACTCCTTTTCTTCTTGTTTGAGATATGGTTGCAGGAACTGAACAGCTTTCTCAAGAGCCTGCTTTTCCGACAATGTTGGCTTCCCTTTTTGGGGTTCGGCGTTCGAATTGCTTATAAAACCGATCACAACGCCATCCTTCGTAAACAAAACCTCATTTTCATCAGGGGAAACATAGACTCTTTCCTTCTCGTCTCTGACGCCGTTGAAGGTACTTCCCTTCAAGCTGATACCAAACTCGCTTTCATAAATCCGGGTTGCCTCCTGCTCATTCTTCACCTTTACTACCTTTCCACCAGGTGTGAGGGAGATTGGTTTCCACCTCCAGGTTATGTATTGCCGATTAGGGATCAACTCAGCTCCTGTTACTGCGTCCAAATAATGGGAGCCTACAGTGTTGTAGACGAGATCGGTTTTATTTTCATCAAGGATGTACATGAGTTGCAGTTGAGGTGGGATAAAGCGACTGAGCTGATCTTTCTTCATCGCTTGGGCTGGGGGGAGGAAATCAGCTGGATTAATGTTTGTCAGCGTGTTTTCTCCTGCCGAAACGTAAGTTACCTGTCCCGCACTGTTTACTGACAACCGAAACTCATCGCCAACTACCTCGATGCCATTTACATAGCGGCTATAGATGACATCCCCTGCAGGAACCCGCGTTACCTTGTACAGGCTACGCATTTCACCGATCCACCCCTCCATGAAGGTATCGGCGCTATTATAGGCCAGCTTGTCATCAGGATTTTCAAGATCCTTGTCATCCCAATGATACGTAAGCAGTTTCCCTGTTTCTGCATGGATATTGGCTATGGCAAAAAATTCATTATTTTTTTCATAAAGGATCTCGTACACAGGCTGGTCTTTCGTGACTAAGGTAACATATCTTGATGTGTCATCGAGCGCTGGGAAGAGCATTTGCAGCTTTTGCTCCGTTCGTTTTGCCTTTTCGCTTAACTGATTTTCCGGAAGGCGAGCTGCTGCTTGTTGGTTCCCTGTCTGATTTGCCATGACTGTGCCCGAGGCTGGTGACAGGAGCAGTGTGGCTATTAGGAGTGCGCTACTTGCCAGTACAGGATAACGCCTTTGAGAGGTCGAGGTCATACGTGTATCCCCCATCTTTTCTTGACGTTGAAGCTCACACAATAAGACGGTGTTTGGAAAAAATAGTCACCTTACCATATGCGGAAAGTATAACAAAGAGAAAAAGGGCCCTTATAAGGCCCTTACATCCGTGTTTCTATTCTGCTATTCAGTTACCCACTACTCTCTGTTCAGTTGATGAAAGTGGGTAAACAACTGATCGCAGTCCTCACGCTTCTCGACCTTGATCATGTTCAAAACGCTCTGATCCTTACCGGAAAAATAGTCGCGAAGATGCTTATCCGAAAAACCGTTCTCATGCGCATCCTCCGCAGTTGAGCAGTAATGAACAACCTTGATGCCAGACCAAATGATAGCGCCCACGCACATCGGGCAAGGCTCGCATGTCGCGTAAATTTCGCAGCCTGTCAGATTCATCGTGCCCAGCGTCTTGCACGCTTCGCGAATGGCTACCATCTCTGCGTGCTGGGACGGGTCCATATCTGCTATCATGCGATTGCTGCATACGGCGATGATTTCGTCCCCTTTCACGACAGCCGCTCCAAAAGGCCCGCCGAGCTTGTTGTTCATGCCTTCCATCGTTTTTTCCACTGCCAGCTTCATGTAATCCATAGACTTGCATCCTCCCTCAAGAGGCTTTTATTTTACGATGTGTGTCCCTGCTTTGTTCGTAATCGCGTCCTTTAAGCTCTCTGGGTTCGTAATGATCACACTTGACCCGTTTTTCTCCAAAAAGCTCAGGCTTGCCTCGATTTTTGGCAGCATGCTGCCTTTTGCGAAGTGCTCCTCACGAACGTATTGCTTCGTTTCCTCTACCGTGATGCGCTCCAGCGCCTTTTGATTCGGCTTGCCGAAGTTAATGCACACCTGCGGAACACCTGTCGTAATGATCAATGTCTGTGCATCGATTTGCTCTGCCAGCAAGCTGGTGGCAAAATCCTTGTCGATGACAGCATCAATCCCATCGTACGTATTTTCGTCCGTTTTCACAACCGGAATACCACCGCCGCCAACAGCGACTACCACATATCCCGTTTCGATCAACGATTTAATTGCGTCTTTTTCCACGATGTCGATTGGCTTTGGAGAAGGAACCACTCTTCTGTAGCCGCGACCGGAATCCTCGATAAATACCCAGTCCGGATGCTCTTTGCGCATCTCTTCCGCTTGCTCAAGCGTGAAGAAGGAGCCGACTGGCTTCGTTGGATTCTGGAAGTTCGGATCATCCTTGCTGACTTCCACCTGTGTGATGACGCTCGCCACTCTTTTGTTGATTCCTCTTTTGGCAAATTCGTTGGTGAGTGCCTGCTGGATTTGGTAGCCGATTCCCCCCTGCGTATCCGCCACGCAATTGACCAGCGGGATTGTAGGCATTCCGGACACTTCATTGGCGATTTCGCATCGTTGCAAAGCAAATCCAACCTGGGGTCCGTTGCCATGAGTAACAACAACGTTGTAACCTTCTTGCACCATGTCTGCTATATTTGCTGCGGTTTCACATACGGCTTCATATTGGTCTTGAATTGTGTTGCGACCATTATCCTTAACCAATGAGTTGCCGCCGATTGCAACAATTACGAGTTTTTCCACTGGGCACTTCTCCCTTTGTTAAGATACTTTTGCAGTTGTTTCACTCTGCGTGATCGTGATTGGTTTGTTCCATTTATAGCACAGCGCATATAAAACGCCGGATATGATCGACCCGCTAAGGAATGCTGACTTGCTGATGTTTGTCAACAGTGGCACATTTGGCAAGAAAGAGCCGGATAGCGTAATCAAGAAGCTGACGATCAGTACGCCGCATGCCACCATATTTAATCCGTTTTTGTATTCACCGTGTTCACCTGGTTTTACGTAGATAGCAGATAAATCTAGCTTTCTTTTTCTTTCAATAAAGAAACTAACCAGCATGATCCCCGTAATAGGACCGTACATGGAACCGATAAAGCTATAGAACATATACAGCGCAGCCGTGCCGTCCACCAGCTTCCAAGGTAAAATGACAGTCCCCAATACAGCTGTCAAGATAGCCGCTGATTTCACTGTAAACATTTTCGGAAGAAGCGCTGTCATTTGCAGTCCAGATGGAAGCAAATTCCCAAACACAACATAGCTCGTCGAACCTATATTCAGTGCCAGCAACAAAATAATGACGGCAACAGGATTCCCAATTTGATCAATGGCAGCGACGACATTAAAGTCTTTGATGCCAAACGCGATCTGCGTTCCAACCAACAATCCTACACACGTAATACCAAACAGGATGTAGGATGCAATCATTCCAAGCGGCAGACCAATCATTGGAGCTTTCGGGTGTTTTGCCCTTTGCGTAAGGTCTGCGATATTGACAATCGGGCCACCCCAGTTCGATACCAATGCACTTACACATGCGATAAATACAAGCCAATTCTCCATCGGTTTGGCAGGAGCATAAGCAAAGATCGGACCAAATCCGCCAGCAACGCTGATCGCCCAAATCGCTGCACCTACGATGAAAATATAGATGATCGGTGAAGACCATTTACTAAACAGACTGAGAATTTTCATTCCACCTAAAAACAATCCAACTGTAATGACCCAGAGGATCACATAAGAAAGCATGGTCGGGAAATCTAATCCGAGAAAATCAAAGCCCGGAACCATCCTTATATAGCCAGGGAATATTTTCTCAAAAATCACATTAAAGGATTGTGCGCCAATAATTGTTTTTGTCCCAAAAAACACAACACCAGCGATAAGCCCGCGACATATAGCAGGAATGATCGAGCCTTTTACACCAAAGGAGCTGCGCAACAGCATCGAATAGCCAATCCCGTACTTCGTTCCCGCATAGCCATTCAACCCATAGCCAGCCGAAACAATCAAGGCAGCAAGCATGACTGCCCACAAGACTTGCGGAACAGATAATCCGAGGACAAAGAATCCGGCTACCGTCATGTACGACATGAGATTATGCACAGCGCCCATCCATACGGTCACGTAGTTAAAGGTGCCCCAATCTCGATTTTCGGAAGTCTTTGGCAAAATATCGTCCGCGTATCCATAGGACTTGAATTCTTCATATGATTCCTTTACGTTTGCTTGTCCCATGTTCATTCACCTTCCTCTTTCAACCCAGCTTTCGCAACCTTCTTTTGCTACGAAAGCTGAGTCACCTAGGATGAAAAGCTATTCGCTAATCGTTTCCGTTACTGCGAGCAATGCCTTTTCGAAAGCTTCCATTGGCGGATATGTTATACCCGCACCGATCATGCCGATACCTGCGTCTTTATGCGCAATGGCGGTGTTGATAATCGGCAGAATGCCTGTTTGGATCACCTGTCGAATATCGATTCCTGTCGGTACTCCGCTAAAGTCGAGGAGTGGAATCGTGACGTTTGGATTTTCTGCTGTCGTAATTTCCTTCATCGTGGTGGAGAAGCCGATCGCTTCTTCAACCGTTCCGCCTACGAGCGCAACAATCGCTGGAGCTGCTGCCATCGCGAAGCCGCCGATCCCGTATGTTTCGGTGATCGCACTGTCCCCGATATCCAAGCCGGAATCCTCTGGCTTGTAGCCTGCAAACATCGGACCAATTACCTTTTGTGCTGGTCCGGTAAACCAGGTGTTTCCAGCCATGCCGCTTACACGGATACCGAACTCTACCCCATTGCGGGCCATTGTGGTAACAATCGTGCTGTTCTCGATTCCATGTGCTGCATCCAGCGCGCATTTGCACATCGCCATCCATGTTGGGCCAGAGAAGTAATCGCTGCTCGCTACGAATTCGAATACTTCGCGCTTTTGCTCTTTTGTGAAATCTGTCTCCAAAATGTACGGAGTCAGCGCTTGAATCAACAAGCTCGTACCTGCGTTGTTGCGGTTGTGGCATTCGTCACCCATGTGCAGTGCTTGCGCCAGCATGAGACGCAGATCTATTTCACCTGCAATCTTCATTGCATTACGCAGCATTGGCCCCAAAACATCCCGCATCCAGTTCAGACGAGCGATGACAGTTTCATCGTTGGCACCCATGCGCAAAATTTTAGCCATTTGCTCACTGAGGTTGGTGTAAGCGACGTTGCCATACGTCTTGTTTTTCACCACATGCATGAACATCGAAGCGGATGTCACACCTGCCATGGAGCCTACGCAGTTGTGTTCGTGGCATGGCGAGAACGTGATTTCGCCGGAAGCAGCTACCTGTTCAGCTTCCTCGATGTCTTTTGCCAAGCCTTCGAATACAATTGCTCCGGTTACTGCACCTTTCATTGCTCCGCACATTTTGTCCCAAGTAATAGGCGGACCTGCGTGCAGAATCGTGGTTTTAGTCATGCCTGGCACCACATTGATCGCTTGGTCGAAGCCAACGAGCATCGGCTGGGAGTTGATGATACGCTCTACCGCCAGCTTGTTTGCCGCAGCGATTTTATCAGCGACAGCTGCATTTTCCAGTTTGTCGAGAGCGTTGATCAGCTCAGGCTTTCCGCCGCCTGGTGGCTTCCAATCTAGATGAGACGCATTCGCATTTTGCTTGATGATATCGTCTTTGAAAAACTCGATCCCTACGTTGATCGCATGAATTTTCCCGTTAAACAGCTCGTTGATTTTGCTCATGATTATTCCCCTTTCGCAACAAATTCTCTAGCCAGAAGACCTGCGTTCGTGCTGCTGCTCGCAATCGTTACACCCGCATCCATCAGCTTCTTCACTTGCTCATCGAAGTTCGGTGTATCGAGGTCAGTACCCAACACATAGCCCAGAATTTCCAGGTGTCTGCCTTCTTTGGTAGCCTGCGCTTTTGCTTCGATGATCGCTGGCAGCATCACGCCGACAGGATCTTCGTGGGAACCGAAGCCCAAGATGAAGTCCATCAAAATGACGCCGACGGAAGGATCTTTTGCTTCTTCCAAAAATCTCGCGATGCGCGTGGAAGGATCGATCATCGGGTGCGGCTTGCCATTTGTAAAGTCGTCATCGCCCATGTCAAGGAAAGTGTGAGCCTTGCTCTCATGGATGTTTTTCAGCTTGTAGTCCGCTTTCTTTTGGATGTTGCTGTATACGTCTTCATACTTGTCCATCGAGAGGTACATAGCTTCGTCGCACAGCGTACCGCCGCAGAACAGCCCGCGAATGTATTTTTGTTCAGGTGTCAGCTTTGCCCGGACTTCTTCAATCAGCGGCCAGTTGAGTGCGCGCTTGTTAAGCTCGTCTTCGTTGGCACCAGCCAGCACAACTGCTTTGATGGCTGCTTCCTTGCTCGTCTTGGCAAAATGTCCGCCTGCTTCCAGAACTGCTGTTTCTTCTCCACCAATGAAGTACACAACCACAGGTTTCTTGCAGCTTTTCACCTGTGCCAGCACTTTTTCCTGAACACTTGGTGCCGGTGGCTTGGAAATGAGCACGATGACCTTTGTCGCCTCATCCTCTTCCAGTGCTTTGATTCCATCGAGCATCATGATGCCGCCGACTTGCTCGGAGAGGTCGCGACCGCCTGTACCGATCAGCTGCGTGATACCGCCGCCGAAGTCGTGAATACGCACGCTCACCTCTTGGCTTCCTGTACCAGATGCACCTACGATCCCGATGTTGCCTTTTCTCACAGCGTTTCCGAAGCACAGTGCCACATTGCCGATAATCGCAGTACCGCAGTCAGGTCCCATCATCAAGAGGCCTTTTTCATGCGCAAATTGCTTGAGAGCGATCTCCTCCTCGATGCTCACGTTGTCGCTGAACAGCATGACGTGCAGATCGTTTTCCAATGCTTTTCTCGCTTCTCTCGCTGCGAATGCACCGTTTACCGAGATGACAGCAAGATTCGCCTCTGGAATGCTGGCTGCCGCAGAATCAATCGTGGAGTATTTGATCTCTGTTGCGGATTTGCTGCCGCCTTTTTTCTTGAACAGCTCTTCGATGGCGATGAGAGCACTCTCACACAGCTCGTCTGTCGCTGCCTTCACCACGATCATCAAGTCGCTCGTTTTCGCCGCTTCCAGCTCAGGTGTGAGCAAACCAACGTTTTTCAATACTTCTTTGTTCATGTCGGTGCCCATCGCAATAACCGCTTGCTCGACACCTTCAATTTGATTCGCTTTTGTAGATAGAGACATCAGGGATACCGAGTCAAAATACGTGCTTTGCTTGATTACGACTTTGGTAGACATACATTACCTCCAGCTTCTAGATTTCGTTCCAAACCACATAGGATGCCAAGCAGGATATCCGTCCCCGACGACGAGCCGATCCCGATGATTTTGTCTAAAGCAGGGACAAGCTCTTCCGTAGAGCCGGACACCATGCATGAAAGTAAGTCAATTAGTGACTCTCTTACTTGTCCATGGGCTGCTTTTTTCAGCGTGATCGCACTGATTTCGTTCGTTAATGCTTGGGACGAACGGACGATTTCATCGAAAAATGGGCATGACAAACAAGAGGGAATGTTTTGCATTTTGTATACACTGCACAATCCCACTAAAAAATCGTCACCCGATGGCGTTAGCCCCGGCCCCAGTCCGATAAGACTTATCGCATGCTGAGTAGCTGACTCTATGCGTTTGTTCGCCAGATCGTCGGAAAGCATGCCTGCACGCTGAATCAGCATACGGGACATCTCTTTCTCAAACGGACTGGCAGGTTGGGAGGACATCTTCATGCCCCCCGTCTTGCCGTATACGTCCACGTAGTTCTTCGTGAACGCCACATTTCTGCGCAATACATCTACGCCTTCTATGTCACAAGGATAGGAAGGGAGTTCACCTTCCCACTTTGTTGCTTGCTGAATCCATATTCGCAAATCCGCTCCGATAACGAGTGTGCTATCTTCCGTCATGACCGGAGCGTTAACGGACAGCCCCAGCTCTGAAAAGCCCTTTACATCAATGATGAGCGTGTTCGGTGCATTGTCTAGCTGATGGTTGCCAATGGTGTACAATTCCCCGTTTTCGCTGCATATCAGATTGATCGTGCGCTCAAAAATACTGTGTACGCTCCCGCTAAAGTTTGCTCGTGCCAAACGCTCAAGGAAACCAGCATCACCAGACAACGCCTGGATGTACATGGGACGCTTTACTTCGCTCCTGCTTCCAGCAAGATTTTTTCGATCTCGGTGTAGCCTTTTCTTCTCGCAAGCTCAAGCGGTGTTACGCCGTATTTATCTACCATGTGCACATTGCAGCCATGCTCAATCAACAGTTTGATGATCGTTTGTTGCTTCTCGCCGCCATCACCTAAGATGATCGCTTCGATGAGTGGTGTCCACCCTACAAAGTTGGTATGGTTTACATTGATGTCAGTCGTCGTTACGAGCTCACGCACGATGTCCACGTGACCTTTTTCGCACGCTGGGGTAATCCCTACGCCACCAAAACGAGTCAACAGCTCCAGGTTTGTTCCTGCCTTGATCATCATTTTGACAAGCTCCAGCTTGCCGTTGATGCAACCGAACAAGAACGGGTTGAAGCATGTCTCATCCTGCAAATCTACATCTGCACCCGCTTCTACCAAAAACGATACCGCTTCCAATTTGTCGTTCATGGCAGCAGTCAGAATCGCTGTACGCTTTTGTCTGTTTCTTGCGTTAATATCTACGCCCTGCTCCAGATGCTTTTTCAGTGCTTCGATATTCCCCTCAGCCGCTGCCTCGAGAAATGCTTGTACTACGCTTTTGTCTGTCATAGTAAGCCCTCCATGATCTCGTGATTGAACAACCTGCCAAGATTGGCTGAGTGCTTGCTTTTTAAAAAATAATTAGACAAGCCCCCGTACTTACATCATTATTTTAGACAGGGTGAATGGAATCGTCATTGTGTATGGAAACTAAAAAAATTGAGGTTCACTTGTGCACATTGCACAATTACAGGAGTCCCTTTGTGGCAAAGGAGTGAACAGGGTGCTGACCATCAAAGATTTGCTAACCATTCAATCCATAGACGGCATCAAAATCATCGCTGGAGAGCAAGGCATCAATAACGTCATCTCCATCGTCAACATCATGGAGAACCCGGATGCTTTTGACTGGCTGTCTTCCAATGAATTACTGCTCTCCACCGGATATATTTTCAAGGACAATCCCGAGCTGCAAAATAAAATCATCAAGGAACTGGCGGAAATCAACTGCTCTGGGCTCTGCATCAAGATGCATCGCTATTTCGATCAAATCCCGCAAAACATGATTGATCATGCCAACAAGTATGGACTGCCGCTCTTGGCCCTGCCTTTTGAATACACGCTTTCTAAAGTGATTGCCATTATTAACGAGAAAGCCTCCGGGCGCTACGATTTGTTGAACCGCAAAACATTGGACATGCATAACGCCCTGTTTCGCATTGCGCTGGAAGGAGGCGGACTGGATCGGATCGCTTCCGAGCTGTCCGAGACGATCAACAACCCGATCCTTATACTGGATCAGGACTGGCATCTGCTTCATTACACGGAAATCTGGCATAATCCGATTCCGCTTGACTCCTGCCTGACCTTGATCAAAAACAGACCTGTTTTTACCCGTGACTTTACCGATTCCGTCCCGAAAAATATTAGCCAGATCAAAAAGTCAATCAAGCGTATCTACCATGCGAAAGATTACGAGGTTAAATGCAGGATTTTACCTGTTGCTGTTGCCAACCACATCTACGGATACATCGTCGTCTGGCAAACCGTGTGGGAACTGACTGAATTTGACTACATCGTACTGGAGCAGGCGTCCACCATCGTGGCGCTGGAGCGGATCAAGGCGAGGGAAATCGAGGAAGTGAAGCTGAAGATCAGACAAGACTTTTTCGATGACTTGCTCACAGGTAAAATTACTTCGGCTGACTCGCTGCAAACCTTATGTGATTTGCACGGACTGCAATCGAGCTACATGTATTTTTGTATGATTATTAATATCGAGCCTGTTGAGTTGGAAAATTTGGAGGATATAATCGATCGCAAGTACGAGCTGGATCGGATCGCCAAAAAATGCGTGGATCTCGTGTATGACTATTCAAACAAAGCTCCCGGAGAAATCACCTGCTTTTATCGGAACAATCGGATCATCATTCTCATCGGACAAAATGAACATCGTCCTGTGGTGTCTGCAAGTGAAGCCAAGCAATTCGCCAATGAGCTGTACAGCGCTCTCGTGGATAAAATCAAGAAAACCTTGTTCTTTATTGGAGTTGGACGTCAGTATAAAAACATCGCTTCGCTGCATAAAAGCTTTTCCGAAGCACACGAAGCGATCCGCCTGATGCAGAAGTTCAACAGCAAAGGCGATGTCTCCCATTTCGATGATTACTCCGTCTATCATTTCCTTGGTTCCAACATTAAGGACATTGAACTGGAAGACTTCTTTTTGAAGCGTCTGGGGAAACTGTACGAGCATGATCAAGAGTTAGGCACGAGCCTTATGGTGACCTTGGACAATTACTTTCTATACAATCAAAACGTCAGTGAAGCGGCGAAAGCGATGTTCATTCACCGCAATACGTTTATTTACCGGATCGAGAAGATCAAAGAGATTTTGAACATGGATTTGAAAAACTCGGAGGAGTTGCTCCAAATCCAGCTGGCGCTCAAGATCGGCAAGCTTTTGCACAAGGAGTAAAGCTCGAAAGAACTTGGTCATCAGGCTGTAGTGGTCGGGAGGAAGGAGTGGCACATGTTTTCCAGTCGCCTTTTTCCTCACTTTGTTCGGGCGGTCTCCTTCCAAACATGTGCCACTCCTTCCCGTACAGCTGTTTGGGTTGCTCGTTTTGAACTACTTGTAAGAGTAGGAGCTTGACGAAGATTTCGCTTGAATATAAAAGAGCCTCTTTGAAAGAGGCTCTTCCATTTTAGTTATGAATATATTTTTCAAAGACTTTCCCAAAGTCTTTAACGACATACTTGTATCGGATGTCCTCCAGCCAATCGAAGGTGTATTGGTTGATAGACTTGAATTGTGAAGCTACGTCTGCTTGCTGGCCAGTTACGCGGCCCAGTGTGCTTTGGGCGACGTGGAGGCTTTCTTTTGCATGCTGGAGCGCAAGTTCGTTATCGTGCATAATCGAGGCGATCTTCACAAGGGCTTTGTAGAGGTCTTTTAGCTCCTCCAAATGCTTTTTGTTGACATCGATTGAGTAGTGCTCATTGCCCATCGTGAACTTGATTTCTACATCCAAATCGACGGTTCCGGCTGTTTCCAAATACACGTTAGAGATTGGGTGTGTATGGTAGGAATAGCGGCGCAGCATGCGTTTTTTGCTGGTGGCACTCGTTCCATCCAGATGAACCAGCCCCAGATTGGTGAAGCAATACTCGTCGGACTTTGATTTGATCAAAAAATAGATTTTCTCATTGTCCTCGTGCATGATGTAATCATCAGCGTCCACCTTGTCGTAATCTGCTGGTTTTACCACGATTCCTACATTGCTCAAGCCGAGCGCGTCTGCGGCAAGCTTTCCAAACATGATCTAACAGCTCCCCTCGTTATGTACGGTGTAACCTTTACCATTTATACGTGCGTGGGGGGACTTAGTTGCAAACAACTACAGTGCTTCACCCAGTTTTTCTTTTCCGTTCCGTGTTTTTCAAAGAAGCCAGCTGGAGCATTACAGCCAGGTCGTCTTTTCTTCCGCTGCTACCCGACTGGTCTCAGGAGCATCTGCCTCGGGATAGCCAATGAACAGTGTACCCACGACCTTTTTATTTTCAGGCGATCCGAGGAATTCCAGCAAGCGCTCGTCGCGAACCAAGCCGATTCCTCTCGTGCGCCATACCATGCCAAGCCCCAATTCCTTCGCTGCCAGCCACATGGAGTGAATCGCGCAGCAAACCGCGTATTCGTTATCCTCTGAGGATGCTTCATCCCCTGGGATCACATCAGCAGTCGCGACAATGACGAGCGGTGTTTTTTCCAGGACGGTTAAGGAATCCTGCACGAGATTCGGCTTGGTCGGAAAACGCTCCAGCAAAAATTCCTTCGCGATTGCCTCGAACCGCAGCTTCGCTTCTCCTCTGATCACGTAAAAATGCCACGGCTGACGCAAGCGGTCGTTCGGGGCCAACACAGCGCAATCTAGCAACGCTTGGATTTTTTCTGTTTCTACTTCTTTTAGAATATAGTTACGTACGGCTCTTCTGCTTTTGAGTGCCTCTAGTACGGACATACTGGTTCCTCCTCGGTTTACCATTTTCATACGAATCCCAACCATTATATCGAAGGTTATTCGGGTTCGTACAGGTATCTATCAGCGAGCATGTATCGCCGAATGTGCTTGGTGTTCGTCTTTTCTCGCAACATAGATATCATATTGCTTATGATCTTCTTGGGGCAGCATCTCCATGTCTCCCCCTAAATGACGAAGCTTATGAGAGTGAATGCGTGTCCGAAAACGAATGCCATGAGAGCTTAGCTTATTTGCCACACGAATGTATTCTTCATGACCAAACGCAGTGTGGATCAAGCACTTGCACTTGGAAAAAAGGGTGAGAAAAAAGTCCATAAACCACTCCACTCCCTTTCCTTTTGTAGTATATTCCAAGTATTGCGGAAATGAGAGGGGACATTCTACTATGAATCGGAAGAAAATATTCACGGGTTCACCTTGGGAGCCTGTCGTGGGATATTGCCGCGCAATCCGAGTAGGAGACCGCATTGAAGTAGCTGGTACCACCGCCATGAAGGACGGAGAAGTCGTTGGTGTGGGCGATGCCTATGAACAAACGCGGTTCATCCTGGAAACGATTGAAAAAGCATTGCGAGAATTAGATGCTGATTTGTCTCATGTGGTCAGAACGCGGATGTTTGTAACGGATATCAGCAAGTGGGAGGAGATCGGAAAAGCACACGGGGAGTTTTTCCGCGAGATTCAGCCTGTCGCTACAATGGTTGAGGTCAAGGCATTGATTGACCCGCGTCTGCTCGTTGAGATTGAAGTGGAAGCCATTGTTTAACATGCCGGTTAGTAGGAAGCGGACCGACGACTTTTTCTGTCGATCCGCTTTTTGCTTTTTCTACGATTGTGTGAGCTCCTCAGGGATATCAAGACCCGCCTTCTCTGCTTCTTCGAGGTGATGTTTCGCCAGAAGCTCGTCCACATATTGCGCTTCATTCCGGTAAATCCTTGCCAGTTCGATATGTGCATGCGGGTAATCTCTTTCCAAAGCAGCATGAAAATAAGTGATGGCGGCGTCGATATTTTTGGCTGTACCGTAGCCATTATAGTAGAAGATTCCCAAATTATGGGCACTGAAATCGCCGCCTGCTTCGTAATCTTGGTGATAATAATGCAGCGCCTTTTCGAAGTCTCCTTTTGAATCGTACAGATAGCCAAGCCACTCAAAAGCCGGCGAGCCCAATAACTCCCCCTGTTCATAATGCCAGAGAGCCTTGTCCAAATCTTGCGGCACCAGCTCCCCGTCATAATAGGTGGCGCCAAGATTGTTGTGAGCCAGCGCATGACCGTGTTCTGCCGCCTTGCCCATCCAGTATATTGCCTGATCGGCATCAGGCTCCGTGCCTATCCCGTGTCGATAGCAGCAGCCTAATCCATTCATAGCATGGTGGTTGCCTGCCGCAGCCCCTAATTCATACCAGTAAAAAGCTTTATCAGCATCGACGAAGCCTTCTAGATTGTAATACGTATGCGCAAGGTTGTTCATGGATGGGGCATAGCCCTTTTCGGCAGCAAGCGTATCGTATAGAATGGCTTTCTCATAATCGCCTGCTTCATACGCTTCCATGCCCAGGTTGTACAATGTTTCTACCGGGGTGTACTGATCTATGCTTTCACCATCGGATTGCTCCCCTTTGGCATAGGCCAACAGTCGCTTCCGAACCTCGGAATCAAAACAATTGCTGTAATAACGATCTTCGACATCCTCCAGCACGAGTGTTTTATTTGCCCTCGACAGTCCGTACTCGCTTACTAAATAAACGTCGTTGCCCTTGAAGGCATAAGCAAAACCCTCGACCAGATCCTTTTTCACCACCAGATCGAATTCGAAATCACTCCATCGCTTTTCCGGCGATAAGGCAATGCTCCATAATCCATTTCTCTTCAAAGCATACGCATCCTCATGCAGCCAAAAAATGTCCTCATAATCGTCTAAGGGGAATAACCACGCTGGCCGATCGGCATCTCCATGAAAAACGCCTAGCTTTCCATCTTTTTTCGCCAGCACCTGATTGCCCTGCCCTGCCTCCGTATAAACCTGCAAATCAATCAGTCCATCGTATTCATACGGCAACAGAAGGCTCTCCTGCTGCTTGCCGTAAGCGGCGTACTTCTTTCCCTTGCGCAGGACGAGCAGATTCGGAAAATAGGTTTGCCGATTCAGTTTATCGAAGCCGGATGCGCCGACAGTGCCGTCTTTTTTGTACAAGGTGCTGTGGCTGGCATCCTTGTGTGGTTTGACGAGGGTAAGCCCTTCGCCGATATGTTCGACCGCCGCCAGAGGGAATTCCCCTATGCATTTCCAATATTCATTAAAGATTTTCCGATTTTTCCTGCCTTTGACCGCTGTATGGTAAAAGCCGTCCCCACACTTGAAAGCTTCTTCATGCTCAAAATCTATCGTTACAGAACCAGCTTCGTCTAGCACGCCCCACTTTCCGTCTTTCTTTGCCGTATAAAATCCTTGGTAATCAAGCAGTTCTAACTCTTCATAGTGGGTAGGGACAATCGTTTGGCCTTCCAGATTGATCAGACCATATCGACCGTTTCGTTTGACAATGGCACAAGCAGAGCCATATTCAAAATCGTAGGCATCCTCCCACTCCAACGGAATGACGATTCTCCCGGATTTATGTACATAGCCATATTTGCCATCTCTAGCGACTACGGCGAGATCTTCGGAAGCGAAATCGTAAAAGGCATCGAACTGAGGAGCAAGCAATACGTTTCCCTCTGCGTCTTTGAGACCAAGCAAGCCAGCTTCCTCAAAAATCTCTACATCAGGATGTTCTTCATAAGGCTGCCAGATGTGTCCCCAGCCGTATTGGTAGTCCTCATAATTGAGCAGCTCGGCAAAAGAACGAAAGCCCGGGTTCACATCCATCAATTCGGAGTAGTTCAATAGCGAGATGTCATCGTTGTCCATTGCCTTTGTCATGATCTCGTTGTTATGGGCAATAATGGCGCGCAAACTTTCCGCCTGCTCGTCATGAGGGATGTCATCCATATTGAATACGTCCCAGGCGTCGATGTGAAAATACGGAAGCCTTCGTTTTTCCAGATAGCTAAAAAGCTGGTTTCTCGCTTCCAAAAATGCTTCTTTGTTACGGATTAGCCCTTCCTGTCTCTCCAGGAAATCGTAGAATCGCTTCACATTTTCGATGCCTGTCTGCGCGTCGTAAAAGAGTCCGGAATTGTCCGGCTCGGTATGGTTGTTGTAATTGTTTCCAGCGATCAAACCACCTTCTATGAAAAGCGGCTGCAAGAGTAATGGGACCTCATAGCCCCATTCCACCATCATCGTGTCGTTGCCTTGCGCTTGAGAAGGTTCACTGACGTTATATACATAGACTCTGTGTGACATTTCTTCTCTCCCTTTGATTTCCAATTGCTTCTGACCACATTGTAAGCAAATCTAGCAAGGTAAAACAATCCGACTGATGGTCTATCCAATGAAAAAGGCTGACAAGCAAAAATCATGCTGGTCAGCCCAAGACTGTAGAGAAACTCCGTTTTAACGAGTAACGAAAAGAGTTGACAAAACATCCATAGTGAAATGGCGACGGCGTTATCAGGAGTACGGATAGGATTAATATTTGTGAATGCAAAACAAACCTCCAGCTCCACATTTCTCGTGGTTTTGAAGGTTTGTTTGTAGAGGATGATTTAGTATCCTAGCAAATTTTTCGTTTAATGCTGGTACCCTCATCCCCTAAATTATTCTTTTTCCTAGCAGCAAGTAAATTTGAGAGGGTTCTGCAAGTTATGTTTTGCTGTCCCCTTTTCTAAAATACAAAACACATTAACGGTGCAGGGAGGATCGAAACCGATTGTTGAATCTTTCTTGACGCCAATTAACTTTGAAAATTGATCTAACATAGTCATTACCTCCACTTTTTTACATTTTTTACTTTCAATTCAATTATAATAATTGCAACACTTACTGTCAAATGATATATTATTTACAAATATTTACCAAATTAGAGTTTGAGGGAGGGTTTCTGTGTACGTTCTCATTCCACTAACGGTAGCAGTTGCTTTATTCGGCATGCAACTCTATTCATACCGAAAGTTCAGGAATATCATTACTCTCTTTTCTGTAGAAGATTCTTTATTTTCACTTCTAAACCAGTATTTTATCGGTGTAAATCTCAAAGAGTCACTTATATTCCCCACGCATTTTTCACAAACACCAACCATTGTCATGTTCGCTGCCCCCTCATGTGATACATGCCATCACGAAGTAGAAAAATACTTAACCCATATCAAGAAAAAAACAACTAACCTTCCTTTCTTATGTGCGGTTAAGCAGGATGATTCTGACTATCAGCACTTTATTGACACATTTAGCGGAAAAATTACTATGGTTCCCGTCGACAAAAAAACCATGAGCGAATTACAAATCATCAACTTCCCAAGCCTGTTTATTGTTGACTCACAGGGGATCATTCGATACGTAGGACGCTCAGTTGGTGAGCTAGTAGACATCTTGAGGCACAAGGAGAAACAAAAGCTTCACAACATCCAATAAAACTAGAAAAGGTGTTCCTCATGATTGTTCAATCATTTATCAAGCTGTTCGCTTTCTTATGGGCAAATGCCCGGCTACTTCTCACGCTTTTAGTTTGCTTAACTATCATGATTGGTTTACTACCAGTAGCCACCCTATGGCTATCCAAAGAAATGATCAATGAGGTCTCGAAAATCATTCAACTCCAAGTGGGTGATTATCGTTATGCTTTTTTCTTACTCTCACTTCAATTTTTAATAGCGATAGCTACATCTGTGCTTCTCAATATCCAACAATACCTGAATGGAAAGCTTGAAAATGTTTTGGAAATCGCGGCGCAATCACTTGTACTTCAAAAGGTAGAAGCGGTACCGCTTTTCTATTTTGATATTCCCGATTTTTACAATCATTTAGAGAGAGTTCACTTGAATGTGGGCACACGCTTTTTATCACCACTCACGATCCTACTAGAGATCGTTAGAGCCAGTATTACTATTTTCAGTTTCTTGCTCTTTTTGCTTACCGTTCACTGGAGCCTCGTCATTTTAAGTCTGATCGCGGCAATTCCCGTCTTCTTTGTTCAAATTCGGTTTGGCAGTATCAATTATTGGCTCAGATACGGCTTAACCCCCTTAATTCGCGACATACAATATACCAGTTTTTTATTGAAAGATCGGCAGTCAGCCAAGGAAATTCGAGTATTTGGCTTAGGTCAAATGCTACTGAAAAGATGGTCAACCTCCATTACCCACCAGTTCACTGAAACATTAAAGGTGCTGCGAAAGCAACAAGCAACTGAGGTCGGCCTAGATGGGTTTACCGCACTTTTGTACTTTGGGACAGCTGGAATTATCATCTGGTTAATCCGTACCACCTCTATGCAAATCGGCGAGTTTGTAGCAATCGGACAAGCTGTGCAGGGAACACAAGGATTGACCAACCAGCTATCTAACCAGTTAGCCAAAATATTTGGAGAGATTCTCTATATAAACGATTTTTTTCATTTCATCGAATATGAACACCCTGAAAAGGATGCAAGCGACCAAGGCTCGGCTCTCTTTCCTGCACCGCTACAACGGGGCATTTTTATAAAAGGATTGTCATTTACCTACGTGAATACGACAAATCCTGTTCTAAGGGATATTGACTTGCACATACGGCCTGGTGAAAAAATCGCAATCGTCGGTGAAAATGGCTCGGGTAAATCAACCTTAGTCAAATGTGTGATGGGGTTGTATCCCATATCACAGGGTGACATTTCCTTCGATGGCCTCAGTATTAGCCAGATCAAACCTGATGATTTACGCAAAAATATGACGGTGATCTTCCAGGATTTCATCAAATATGCCTATACGTTACAAGATAATATTGGTTTTGGTGATACCGAACGAATAAACGATCTAAAATGGATGCAAGAAATTGCCGCTACAGCTGGCGTGGATCAAATCGTTTCCAAACTTCCAGATGGCTACCAAACCTATTTAAGTCGCTATTTGCAAGAGGGAACCGATCTTTCTGGAGGACAATGGCAAAAAATTGCCTTGGCTCGTGCTCTGTTTCGAAATAGTGATATTGTGATTTTAGATGAGCCAACAGCAGCGCTTGATCCCATGACTGAGCTTTCTGTATACCAACTCGTACGAAAACTGACCGAAAATAAAACAACCCTATTTGTCTCACACCGTATGGCTGCCGCTAAAATGGCAGACCGGATTATCGTGATGAAGGATGGTCAGTTAGTCGAGTCTGGAACGCATGATGAACTGATTGCACGTAATAAAGAATATGCTCAGATGTATCATGCTCAAGCACAATGGTATGCAACACCAGTGGAAAGTAGGTGAAAAATTGGAAATCGCATCCTTTATCTTTCGCATGATTCTAGCACTGTTGTTTATAAGCTCGTCTGTATCAAAAATCAAAAACAGCACGACTCATGCTTCAATGGTAAAAGACTACAAAATACTACCTGAACGATCTATTAGATTTTTTGCCGCCCTCGACACTTATTCTGAATTGTTGATTGGATTGCTACTCATTTTCGGGCTGTACTATTCCTGGGCAGCTCTGGCTGGTAGTGGTTTACTACTCCTGTATAGCGTGGCTATTGTGGTCAATTTATTGCGCGGAAGACGAGAAATATCATGTGGTTGTGGTGGCATCGTCGGCAATCACAATCTATCATGGGTTCTGGTCAGCCGAAACGTTTTGCTCATTGCGATGTGTCTCTGGGTCTATCAACTACAGACCACCTATGGGAATCTCTCATGGGCATTAGAAACAGGAAATTTCAGGACCGTATATGGGGAAGAGTACTGGACGTTAATGATCATCGCATTGTTGTCCACACTTGTGATTCTGATTGGTCAACATCTAGGAAGCATTCGGAAGAAAGTACAGGAGCTAGTCGCACAAAAATAAATATTATTCCCTCACGAAAAAGGAGAGATCCTCTGTGGAAACGTTTATACAATGGTCTGTGATTGCGTTATGGGTATTTGTCATTGTGCAATTCGTCGTTATCTACCTGCTAACAAAACTAGTAGCAGATTTTATCAATAAATTACAAGCAAAAGAAAAAAAACCGAGTGTAGACAACTGGATAGGCTCCAGAGCCCCGGTTCTGATCGATAACAGTCCATCTGGAACAAGCATTGATTTTACAGAGATGAAAAGCCACTCTACACTTGCACTTTTCACGGCAGAAGGTTGTCCCATATGCCAGCAAATCATTCCGCATTTAGAGAAGGTAAAACTACGATTTCCTCAGCTTAAATTACTAGTTGTTTATTCAGGAAAGCTCATTCACGAGACCCAAAACCAGGACGATATTCAGTATATCGACTCTGCCATTTCGTTTTCAATATACCAAATCGATGCCATCCCATCTGCTGTCCTGATCGACAAAAAAGGAATTATCCTTGCGAAAGAATCGGTTCCTACCTTTCATTATCTACTGGCATTGCTTGAAAAACATATGCATATCGAAGCGGACACCTCGGAGTTCATTCCTGCGTCGCTCTCAACAAATCCAGGAGAAAATAAAGCAAATAAAATTGCCCCTCAACCATATTCATGATTGTAGAAAACCTACCATTCATATTTACAGTAAATTAACGCGGTGTCGTGTGTAATTATGATAAATTAAAAAGACTTCCGACTTTTTCGACAGTCTGAGGCTGACCAGCAAAAATCATGCTGGTCAGCCCTTTCTACTTTTTAGACTATAGCTCAATGACAGGAATACTGCCGCCCACACTAACTGGCTCAATCGCCTTGCCCGCTGACCGCACCAAAGTAAAGTACTCATAGCAGCCAATGACGCCAAAGTCCCCATCGATCACACCTGGATAAGCGCGATTCACGGAGTACTCCTGACTGAGGTGAGCCTTCAGCGCCTCTCCTTTTTGTGTCCGATAGCCCGAAATATCGACCTTGCCTGTAATCGGAACCGCTGGCTTTGGACCATGATCCGGGCAATGATCGTAGTAGTGCGGGATCGAAACATAGTACAGATCAGGATATTCTGCCGGAGTTAAGCTCGCTTCGGCTTGTTCGACCGCTCGCGTCGTCGCCTCGCACGTGACGATATGATCGGGATGACCCGTTACCCCGTCCGGCGGAAACGTAACGACGACATTGGGCTTCCATTCCTCTATCGCTTCCCGAATCTTACCCACCAGCTCATCCAGATCGGCATTTTGCAGGGAACCATCCGGGTACCGGAACAATTCGAGACGACTGATTCCGAGCACTTCCGCCGCTGTTTTCAGCTCTAGCTCTCGATGTTTTGCCAGCTTTTCTCTGCAATCGATATCGAATGGACCGCTGCGTCCTTTGCAGCCGGAGGTAATGCACAAATAACATGTCTCATGTCCGGCGTCCTTGCACTTTGCCAACGTTCCCCCGCAGGCAAAAGACTCATCGTCCGGATGGGGAAAAACGACCATTACTTTTTTCATTTCTGGCACCTCACTTGCCTCCCGATTGGCGTTCTAAATAAGCCAATCCTTTTGCTATGACACCGTAAATCGGATCGTTTTGCGCATTTTCGATGACGACCTGCGAAGCGTACTCTCGGACGCGCTCTACGACGATCTCTCGCACGCGATCATCGTTTTGCAAAACGCCTCCCTGCATGATCATCTGAAACGGCTTGGCTTTCATTTGCAATGTATCAATGACCGCCCGAGCAGCATCGAAAAGCTCTTCGCCTGCGACCTGCAAGATAGCCGCTGCCACCTTATCGCCAGCAAGTGCCGCTTGACTGACCAACGGCGACAGCTCTCCTACCTTCTCGACGGAATAATGCTCACTGTACGTCCAGTTAAACAATTCTTCTACGCGTCCCAGTCCAACGTGCGGGAGGAGCAGCTTCTTCAATACAGTCGGCTCGCCGCGGCCATCCGCTGCTTTTAATACCGCCATAATCGCTTGCTTTCCGATCCAGTAGCCGCTGCCCTCGTCACCAACTCGATGCCCCCAGCCTCCTGCTCGCGCTGTTTCCTGTTCATCATTTACACCAAAGGCAATCGAGCCTGTGCCTGCGATGACCAGAATGCCGGGTTTGCCTCCGGTGGCACCGAGCAATGCCGCAAACCCGTCGTTTTCCACAATCAGCTGCTGGACGCGAATACCGAGCTGGTGCAGCACCTTGCTCACCATCCGCGAGATCACCTGTCGATCATACTCCGTGTCCAGGCCAGCGATCCCGAACACCGCGCACTCGATTTCCCATTCGATTGGTCCATCCAGTGTCGGAGTCCCGCTCATAAAGGGGGCAACTGTTTGACGAGCGATCGCATCGTCCAGAGCTTGACTGATCGCTGCAACCAACTCACGAGCTGCCGCTTCCTCCCCGATCCCTTGATAATTGCATGAACCGGAGCGTCCTGCACCGATTTCATTTCTGGAGCGGTCCACAAGTACCGCCAGACACTTGGTGCCCCCTCCGTCCACTGCCAGAAGAGGTATTCGCACCATTGCCATTACCCCACACTCCATTCAGCTGTCATCTGATCTAACCCTTTCATCACATTCGCAATCGCCTGTTTTTTCTGTGCCAGCCATTCTGTTTCCTGCTGGAGAACAGCTTGGCGAGCGGCGATCATGCGCTTCATTTCCTCTGGATTGGGTCCACCAGGAAGCTTGCGGATCATTACGAAATGAACCGGATCAAGCGCCAGACTGAGCTCTTCTGCTGTGAGCGACAGCTCCCGCCCAATTACTTCCACGGCTGCACGGTTTACCAGCTCCAAGCTGATTTGGTTCGCAGCGAGTTGCTCGCTCATCGCTTCTTTTACCACACGACTCACAATATGATGCGATTTGCGGAACGAAAGCTGATCCGTGCGCACCAATGTATCTGCCAGCTCAGTGACGGTCGCAAAGCTGCCCTTTGCCCGCTCCAGGAGGACGTCCTTGTTCACTTCCATTGTACCTACAACGCTCGCCATCAAGCGATACATCTGCTCGAGCACTCCCATGCTCCGCCACGCGTATGGCTGCATGTCATCCTCGGTATCCACGATATCGCCAAAAGGCGTATTGTGCATCATCGTGAGCACTGTCGTCGCATTTCCTGCTGCACTGGACAACAGAGAGCGCATATGCTCAAAGGAAACCGGATTTCGCTTTTGCGGCATGATGGAGCTGATCTGCACGTATGGACTCGCGACTTTTAACCCCGCGAATTCTTGTGTGCACCACAGCAGCATATCTTGAACCGTACGCCCCAAATTGATCGCTGCCAGTTGTACGGCTGTCGCTACTTCCCCCAAATAATCCGCGCCGCAGACTGCATCATAGGAATTTTCCACCAGCTCATCAAATCCGAGCAATTCGCGCATCCTCTCCCGGCTGATCGCAAAGCCAGAAGTCGTCAAGGCCGCGGCCCCCATCGGTGAGCGATTGACTGTGTGATAGGCTTGGATCAGTCGCTTGATATCACGGCTGAGCATGTCAGTAGCCGCCATGATATAATGCGCCATTGTCGTCGGCTGCGCCTGCTGCGTGTGTGTGTAGCCAATCATAATCGTATCCGCATGCTCATTTGCAAAGAGGAGCAAATGCTCTTTCAGATAGAGGGCAGAAGCCAAGGTCACCAACAATTTTTCACGCAGCACCATGCGGTAAATGGTAATCCCCATGTCGTTGCGGCTGCGAGCCAGATGCAGATTTCCTGCCACATCAGGAGCCAGTTCAAGCAAACGGCTCTCTACCTGAAAGAACAAATCTTCAAACTGTCCGGTGTAATGCGATTGGCGCAGCTCTTCCATTTCGATCCCACACAGTGCACCAGCAATTCTTTTGGCCTCATCGTCTGTGAGCAATTCTTGTTCACGAAGCATGATCAAATGTGCCTTGTTAATCGCCATCATCGGATGCAGCAGATGATGCTTCGCTTCATTGAATGCAGGCTCCAAAACCGCCTCCACGTATGTCTTGCCAGGGAAGCTGGCTCCCTCCTGTTGAAAAATTCGCTCTCTGTAATTCATTTTTCTTGCATCTCCTTCCCTATCCATTCGTAAGCTGCTTCTATTTTTGCGTCTGATCTTCTTTTAGGAGGAGGCGACCGCCGAACGATCGCCTTCCCTTCTACTATGATTACTGCTGTGGGCTGATCATGTTGACAAACAAGCGGATCGCACCCGGTACGAGTGACGGAATTTCGCGATACCACACAAGTGAGCTGTAGGTATACGTTCCTTTTCCATACTTGGCAGTGAGGTACGTACCCGTAAATTCCTTCTCGCCTTCATCTCCATTGGAGATTAGCTCTGTGTATTCCTTGCCCCACTCGGATGGGTTGTAAGCGGAACGATCCTGAATCCAGTTGTCCCAATCTTTCTCCGTGATTTTGTTTGGCGAATGGAACAAAGCATGATCAGGCGCCAATACTGTCACTTTGGAGGTTTCGTCTGTGACACGCCATTGAATCAGCGGAGCACCGATTTTGATCGGATAAGGAGCCAGCTCCGGCTTCCATTTATCCTCTGGCTTGTGGTATTGTACGACCAGATTTCCACCGTTTTCCACGTATTTCAGCAAGCGGGCATTCGAAGGTATCAGCTCTGGCCGGAAACCATAAGCGCGAATACCCAGCACGATCGTATCGTATTGATCCAGATCGCCAGACTCGATGTCTTTTGCCGACAGATTCGTCACATCGACTCCCAATTGGGATAAATACTGATCGATATTGTCAAAGCCACTGGATACGTAACCGACCTTCAAACCTTCCGGCACCTTCAGGTCAAATGCCTGGATGGCAAGAGTCGCTGGTTGAACAAAGTAAGTCGTGCCGATATGCGGGTAACGGATGACTTGGGCTCCGTGTCGGCTCTCTTTACCACTGCCAGACGCTACTGCAGTCACCGTATACTTATCCGGTTGGACCGAAGCATCTGCCTTGACCGTAAAGGCAACCGACTTCGTTTCTCCCTTGGCTTCAAAGGCGAGCGGTGCTGCTTGTGGCTCCACGCTCCAGCCTTTTGGCACATCGAGAGAGATGGTTGTTTTCGCTGCACCTGGATTGTAGTTTTTCACCGTAACCTTGACCGGGATTGGCTCCTCTGGCTTCTGCGTATTCAAAACCGTCGCATTTGGACTCAGCACCATAGAAAAAGATGGAAGAACTGCAATGGCATCTGCTGGTGTCACATGGCTATTCGCCGTCGAGCCTGCAAAGCTGTAGCTGACGTCAGCTGTAATGGCAGGAGCGGCATACGGTTGGAACAGAGCAGCATCAGAAGGAACTGTAACATCAAAGGTCGTTTTCACCGTCTGATTGTAGCCGAGCGATGAGAAGCTCGTTGTCGATTGCGGCTTGGCTTGCCAGCCTTTTGGTACATTCAGCGCGAGATGGATCTTCCCGACTTTTGCTTGGCCGCCGTTGTATGCCGTGACCGTAACTTTTGTCGTTTGGCCTGCTACCAGTTCGGTTGTCTCAGGCTTTACTTTGGTTACGAGCGAGAGCGCTTCGGCACTGGCTTTGTTCAACTGGGATTTTTTCACTCCCAAACGATGGCGCAAGTCTGTTTTCGTGTCAGTTGGCAAGGAGGACGCTTCGACTGCTGCCGTCGCTTTTTCCACATCCGCCAGCATCTCATGCGCTTCCTTGGCTACGGAGGCAAAGCTTGGGTACGCAGCAATGACCTCTGCGGCATCCTTTTCCAGCTTTTTCAGTTCGCCTGCGACTTTTTCCCCGCCAGACTGGCTGGCAACTTCCTTCGCTAAATCGTCAAACGAATAGGCAATTCCCTCAAAAAAGTCTGCTTCCTTGTCTTTTGTCTCTACGATGGATTGATCGAGCTTGTAATAATTGAAGCTTGGCCCCTCGTCATAGTGACGTCCCATGCCCTGGCTCTTGTGCATGAAACGGGATTCTTCGCCGAGTTGGACGTAAGAGGCGCCATAAATTTCGTCATAGTCGCCAACAGGCACCTTTACTGTGTAATCCTTTTCCTTTGCAGGCAGATACAGCTTCTTCACCTGCCACGGAGCCAAGCCTTCCTTTGCATGCTGTGGAAAAACGTTTGGATCTGCGGCATCCTTGAATGCCCGTACCGTAATGACATTAATCGCGCGATGATGACCGTGAGTCGAAGGTTCGTTCAAAAATGCGGGAATCACGACATCGGGTCTCAGTGTCCGGATACGGCGAATGAGCTTTTCGTACGCGACATCCTCGCCCCATTTTTGTAAGGTTTCATCCGGGCTTTTGGAAAAGCCGAAGTCAAAAATAGGGTCATCGATTTTTTCACTGAGGTTCTCCAGATGGATGTTCGTGATTTTGGAAGCTTCCTGCAATTCGCGGGTACGAATGATCCCCAGCGCATTGCCCAGCTCGCTGCCTATCTCGTTCTGTCCTCCCTCGCCTCGGTTCGCAATGACACTGGATGTGTCCACCCCTTTGCCAAGCGACAAATACGCAAGCATTGAACTGTGCTCATCGTCCGGATGTGCTCCGGTGTTCATCGCACTGGCAATCGTGGTGAGCGGCTTGATGGCTTTCCACAGGTCGACAACCCCGCGGTCTGCATGGGCGGTCTCGGGTGCTACCGGCATAATCAGACTCGTGGCCAGCACCGCTGCAGTCGTAATCGTGTACAGCTTGGCAAGTTTCCCCTTACTCAATGAACAACTCCTCCATTCCATTCAGATTGATGTCTATATCAATCATGGCGGTCTGTACGTTTGCATTTCATTGATGTAGCCATGGATCGACCCACGGTTGGCCCGGAGTGGATGGGGCATTACTGCTTCTGACTGATCATGTTGACGAACAAGCGAAAAGCGCCAGGGACTAGCTGTGGAATCTCGCGGAACCAGGCAAGCGAGCTGTAGGTGTACGTCCCTTTTCCATAGTGCGCCGTGAGGAAAATGCCGCGGAACTCCGGTTCTCCCGGATCACTTGTCGCAATCAGCTCGGTATACTCGCTACTCCAGCGAGAAGGATTGTAGATGGAGCGCTCCTGCACCCATCCATCCCAGTCTGCTTGGGTAATCACGTTTGGCTCTTGGAACATCGGATGGTCAGGGGCCAGCATACGGACGTCTGATTGCTCATTGGTCACCCGCCAATCGATCAGCGATTCGCCGATAAAAATGGGGTATGGCGCCAAGTGCGGCTTCCATTTGTCCTCCGGCTTATGATATTGAACGACGAGATTTCCGCCGTTTTCTACATAGTGCAATAGACGTTGGTTGCTCTCGATTAATTCGCGGCGGAATCCGTATGCCCGAATGCCGAGAACAATCGTGTCGTAGCGGGACAAATCGCCCGATTGTATTTCGTTTGCGTCGAGATTGAGGCAATTCACCCCAACCGCGCGCAAGTATTTATCCATATTGTCAAAGCCGCTGGATACGTAGCCGATCCGTTGGTTTTTCGGGATGGCCAGGTCAAAGGCTTGAACAGTCAGCGTAGCGGGCCGAATGAAATACGTGCGGCCGACATGCGGGTATTCAATGACCTGCACATCTTGCGCAATCTCTGTCACACCGTCTGTTCCCGTGACCGTAGCGCTGATCTGATATTTGCCATTCGTCACCTGCGGTGTGGTATGAACAGTAAAAGCGATCGTTTTCGTCTCGCTGCGGAAAGAAAACGGAACATCGACAAAGGCTGGCTCCGCTGTCCAGCCTGCCGGGACAACGAGAGCGACTTTGGCTGTAGAGCTTCCCGGCCGGTACTGTTTCAGTGTTACCTTAACCGGGATCGTCTCATCCGTATGCAGCGTGTTTCGCACCACATCGGACGGAGTCAGCGTCACGGCATACGGCGGAAGCACAGCTACACGGCTTTCCGGCTCTACACGAATCGTACTGGCTGTCTCGAAGGCGAAATAGAGTACCTCGACATCGAGCACGGGCGGCTTGTAAGGATGGAACAGCTCCGTCTGTGCAGGAATCGATACCTCAAATACGGTACACACCGTCTGATTGTAAGCAAGTCGCGGAAACGCAGTTGGCGTAAGCGGTTTCGCCGTCCATCCAGCGGGGACACGCATACGCAGCTGCACATGCTCAACCTCAAGGGAGCCGCCGTTGTAAGCCGTTACGGTAACCGTTGTCGTCTGGCCTGCCACCCACTCGCCCGTCTCGGGCTTGATTTTCACGACCAAAGACAGAGCCTCCGCACTGGCACGGTTGAGCTGCGCTTCCTTGAGTCCTAGCCGATACATCAAATCAATCTTTGTTTCTTCATCGAGTGGAGCCTTGCGTACTTCTTGTTGTGCAGTCGCAAGCAAAGCCTTCATGCGGTGAACCCTTTGGGCTACCTCAGCAAAACGCGGGTAGGCATTCAGTACATCTGTAGCCGCATCGTGCATATGGTGAAGCACTTCCGCGAGTTCTTGCCCGCCTTTTGCAGCGATGCTCTGAGCCAAATCAGCAAAACTGACGGGCAGTCCAGAAAAAAAGTCGCGCTCTTTTTCCGGTGCCGGAAAAACAGAGGCATCCAGGCGATAGTAATTGTAGGTCGGACCTTCATCGTAATGAACACCCATGCCCTGTGTCTTATGCATAAACCTCGATCGCTCACCAAGCTGTACATAGGATGAGCCGTAGATTTGGTCGTATTCCCCCACGGGTACAGCGACGTGATAATCATCGTTGTCCATGATAGGCAGATACAGCTTTTTCATTTGCCACGGCAATAGTCCAGTCTGTCTGTGCTCCGGAAATATCTGTGGATCTGCTGCTTCGTGGAAAGCTCGCTGTGTCAGTAACGTAATCGCCCGGTGATGTCCGTGTGTCGTCGGTTCATTTTCAAAGCATGCGATGACCACATCGGGGCGCAGCTCCCTGATTTTTCGAATCAATCGCTCGTACACGACTTCTTCGCCCCATTTGCGGAAGGTTTCTTCGGCGCATTTGGAGAACCCGAAATCATGGATGGGATCATCCAGCTCTTCGCTTAAGATGCCAAGCGTCACATTGCTAAGAGATGAGGCTTCTTCCAGCTCACGCGTGCGGATAATCCCCAGCGCGGTTCCTTGCTCGCAGCCGATTTCGTTTTGGCCGCCTTCGCCTCTCGTCGCGATCACACTCGTGGTATACACGCCTCTCCCCAGCGCCAAGTAAGCGAGCATGGCACTGTGCTCATCGTCTGGATGGGCACCTGTGTTCATGGCACTGGCAATGGTAGCGAGCGGCTTGATTGCTTTCCACAGATCGAGCAATCCGTGTTCCCCCTGCATGGTGCGAACAGATGCGGGAATTGGCGGGCAGGGCAGTTTGGTCGGCTGTACCATCGGTGATTTCTTGTCCATCGATTCACTGACATCCACGTGAAGCCCCTCCTTTTTCACGAAGGCATCCAGCTTTACACGGCAGTTCCCGCTTTATCTCCGGTCAGTTTTCTGGAGATGAACAACACGATGATGATGACCACGATTTGCAAGACACCATAAGCGCAAGCGGTGCCGAATTCATTACTGTACATGCGTTGGAATACCGCGACAGACAATGGCGTTGTCTTCGGTGTGAAAATCAGAATCGAAGCCACGAACTCCCCGATACACTGAACAAATGCCAAAAGCGTACCTGCAAGAATTCCACCCCACGCCATCGGGAACACGACACGCCTGAAGCTGTACCACCAGGAAGCACCCAGATTCCGCGCTGCCTCCTCGACAGATGGGTCCATCTGCATCAAAGTCGCATTGGTAGAGCGAAACACAAGTGGCAGATGTCGGACAAAATAAGCCAACGGGATAATCCAGAATGTTCCGATCAAAACCTGTCCAAAGCTGAATGCATTCGGCTCACTGAACGCTGCAATCAGGTTGATCGCCACGACTGTCCCTGGCAATGCCCATGGCAGCATGATCAACACATCAAGAAGCGTTTTCCCGCGAAACTTGAGGCGAACCATGGCATAAGCCGCAGCTACACCGAAAATGACGATCCCGATTACCGCGATCGCAGACAACTGCAAGCTGTTCAGAATCGGACGCCATGTCTTGCTATCCGTGAACAAATCCATGTAATGCGACAAGGTATACTCAGGTGGTAATATTTGCACCGTCCAGGTACCATCCACTGAGAAGGAGATGAGTACCAATACGAGAATTGGCAGCATCAGAATGATTGTACCGATAAATGACAGCACAATCGTGGTGTAGCGTCCCGCTTTGCTCTTGATCTCGGTACGATGCACGCTGACCCCTTTGCTCAGGTTCTGGTAGTTGCGCGCGCCTTGGTACCAACGCATGATCAAAAGAAAAGCAACAGAAACAATCGAAAGAATCGTAGACTGTGTCGCAGCCATGTCCAAATCTCCATTGGTGCGAGACAGATAGATTTGCATCGTCATCGTCCGGTCAATGCCGAAAATGAGTGGCGCCGTATAAGAAGCCATCGAAATCATGAAAACCAACAGAGAAGACGCGACCATGGCTGGCGTGAGCATCGGCAAAATAATGCGCCGCCAAACGGTAAAGCGATTCGCTCCAAGACTGGCAGCCGCCTCTTCCAAGGACGGGTCGAGTCCCTTGATTGCTGCTGTTGCTGTCATGAAGAAATAGGTGTACATCGTAAACGTATGAACGACGACCACACCCCAAATTCCTTTTAACGAGAAAGGAACCTGGGCAAGCCCGAACAGCTCTTTGATCGCCCGTGGGATAATTCCGCTCTCTCCGTACAAAAAGGTAAACGAGAGAACGCCAATGAGCGGAGGCAACGCCATCGGAACCAAAGCCAGCACAGAAAGAATTTTTCGTCCAGGAAACTCATAACGCTCCAATAAAAACGCCATCGCAACCCCGACAATTCCGCACGTAATGACACTCAGAACCGATATGTAGATACTGTTCCACAACGCTTCCAGGTTAGCGGTATGCTCCAGACTGAAGAAGCGAATGTAGTTTTTCCACGTAATTTCCTCATCGATTTTGATACTCGCAACGAACGTTTCGAACAATGGATAAACGACATAAGCCAACAATATTAAAAAGAGTGGCGATACCAGCACGTAGACGAAGGCGGGTGAAGCGGTGATGGACTTTCGTCTGGCTGCTGTCGGCGCTTGCTGCAACTCTGCTCTCAAAAGCTTCTTCCCCCTTATCCGGCAAAATAAATGCTCTCTTTCGGTATATGTAGGCCGATGGCATCGCCGCGCTGTTTAATTGGTCGTCCCAGGTTGATGGACATGCTGCGCAGGCTCTCCGTTCCTACTTCCGTGACGTAATTGACACACGCCCCTGTAAATTCAGACATGACAACAGAGCCTGTCACTACATTTTGTCCCTCGTTGCCTGTACTCTCCAGAACGGATTCAGGACGAATGGACATCGTTACTTTCTCCCCAACTGACAGCTGTGCACGTGGCGAGGCATTTTTCTTAAATCCGCTGAGCATTTGTCCAGAAGCTGTGCGAACCAGCACTTCATCGCCGTCAAACCCTGTAACTGTACCTTCCCACAGATTCGTCTCGCCAATAAAAGAAGCGACAAAACGGTTTACAGGACGATGGTAAATCTCATGCGGTGTCCCGATCTGCTGCACTTCTCCGCCTTGCATGACCATAATCCGATCTGACATGGACATGGCTTCCGCCTGATCGTGTGTAACGTAAATCGTCGTAATCCCCAGCTCCAGCTGGAGTCTCTTGATCTCGAAGCGCGTCTCTTCACGAAGCTTCGCATCCAGATTGGACAGCGGCTCATCCAACAGCAGAATCTGCGGCTCGATGACCAGCGCCCGTGCCAGTGCTACCCGTTGCTGTTGTCCCCCGGAAAGCTGATCAATGCGGCGTTCGCCATAGCCTTCCAGACGGACCAGCTTCATGATCCGTTCTACGCGCTCTTTTGCATCTGTTTTGTTCACCTTCCGAACCTGCAAGCCAAACGCGATATTTTCAAAAACAGTCATGTGCGGGAACAACGCGTAGTTTTGGAATACCATCCCGGTATTGCGCTTGTGGGGAGGAAGAGATGTAACCTCCTGTGATCCAAAGCGGATATGGCCTTCCGTTGGATAATAAAAGCCGGCAATCATGCGCAGGGTAGTCGTTTTGCCGCAGCCACTCGGACCGAGAAAAGTAAAAAACTCTCCTGATTCGATATGAATGTGCACATCTTCGACCCCTTTTGCTTGGCCAAACCTTTTGTGAACGTGATCAAGTGTTACGCTGCTCATCGGGTTGTGTTTCCTCCTTCATCGCAAGTCATTTCAAGCTGCGTCCGTATAAAAACAACTTCTATAAGTGACTAGACGGAAAGGACAACTCCTTCCCGCCTAGCTGCTTCGAAAAACCCTTCCTTACTTCTTGCCTTTCCCCTTGATGTTTTCATCCCAATGCTGCATCCACTCTTTTTCTTTTTCAGCCATGACAGCCCAATCGAGTTCCATTGGCTTCAGCTCGAGATTTTTCATGAAGTCTGGCAGTTCGTCCTTGCTGATGTCTGTACGAGATGGGAATTGGAAGCGCTCCTTCGCCAATTGGGCAGCCATTTCAGGACTCATCAAGAATTCCATGAACTTTTTCGCTGCATCCAGGTTTTTCGCGCCTTTTACCAGAGCCACGCCGTCAACAAGAATCGGTGCTCCGCTCTTCGGATAAATGAAGTCATACGGATGGTTGTTCTTTTTGCTTTGGATCAGAACGTCTTGGAGGTTCCACAAGGAGATGACGCCCTCTTGACGATCCAGCTTCAGATACAGGTTTGTCGGGTCTTGTGTGTACTCTTTTGTATTGGCATCGAGCTTGGTCAGCCATTCAAAACCTTTTTCAGGAGTATCCGCCCCTTGACGGAAGATCATTGCGGAATAAATGGTACGCATGGTGCCGGACGGCAGTACGTTTCGGATCACGATCTTGTCTTTGAATTTCGGATCGATCAATTCGTCCCAATCTTGCGGCGCTTCTTCTGGCTTCAGCACCTGCGAGTTGTACATGATGACCTCTGGCAAAAGCATTTCGCCGTACCAGCGATCTTGCGGATCTTTGTACAGGTCTGGAACCTTGTCTGCAAAAGTCGGCTTGTAAGGCTCCAGCAGATCTTCATTGGCTGCTGTCGCTAGAGCAGATTGTGTACCACCCCACCAGAAGTCAGCCTGTGGGTTCGCCTTCTCTGCACGAACGCGCTCCAAAATTTGTTGGGCACCCATCTCGAGTGTTTCCACTTCAATGTTCGGGTACTTTTCTTTGAATTTTGGCAACACGATTTCAAAAATGTTTTTGTCCCGTCCGGTGTAAATCACCAGTCTTTGTGGGTCACCCGATGAATCAGCAGGTTGAGCAGCCGTGCCCGATTGGCCGCCTGCGCTGTTGTCGGCAGGCTTTGCTTCCTGTCCTCCACTGCCGCAGGCAGCTACAGTCAGAGCCAAGGAGCTGACAAATACGCCTTTCATCCATGTTTTCAGCTTGCTAGTTGTCTTCTTCAAAACGAACTCCCCCTCTTGTTCTTCTCACTCTTTGTCAAGCAGTCGTGTGAAAGGAAACGCTTCCAAAACACTGTGGACAGCACCAATTAAACCAGCTCGCTCCCCCAGACTTGCTTTTTCAAGATTAGGCACCTCGGGCACCCATTCTCTCAGCCATTCGTGAATTTGCTTCACCCCTTCACCATCGACATGGACCATCTCCCCGCTCAGGATCAATATTTCCGGGTTCAAAATACTGATGATGTTCGCCATTCCGTACGCCCAATGTCGATACACATCCGCAAGAAGCTCCTTTGCTTGTGCATTTTGTTTGGCGTGCCGGATCAGCTCTTCTATGACACTCGACCCTTCCTGAAGGTCAGAGAGAAATCCCTTAGCCTGTTCTTGGATGCCCGGAATCGAATAATGCGTCTCAAACACGCCTGACGCGCCATTCGGGCGATTATGTACCGGGCCGATCATCATGAAGCCGATTTCTCCTGCTGCCTCACGACTCCCCCGATAAAACTGTCCATCCAAAATGATCCCGGCCCCAATCCCCGTTCCTACGTACATGTAGACGACGTTGGTATGGCCGACCCCTGCTCCACGAACGTACTCGCCCAGTGTCATCATATTCACGTCATTGTCGATAATGACGGGCAGTCCGAGTCGCGCTTCGATGGTCTGTTGAATAGGTGAACCCATCCAGCCTGTGCTGGGTGAAAAGCTGACGGTTCCACTGCCACGCTGTGTGACCCCTTGCAAACCGACGCCCATTCCGAGCAGGCGCTCTCGCGGGATTCCGCTTTCACACAACAAGCGATCCAGTCCGGCAGCCAAATCTTCGATGACCGTTTCGCCATTCGCTGGTTGCGCCAGCCGTTTGCGATAGCGAGCCAAGAACTCGCCTTTCATATCTGCGATGGCCATGTTCAGGGTAGAGCCTTCAAAAATCGCGCCGGCAATGGCGTAGGCCTGATAGTTGTACTCCAACAAAATCGGCTTGCGGCCGCCTTTTGAATCGCCCATTCCTACTTCTTGCAGGAGTCCTTCCTGGATCATTTCATCCACGAGGGCGGAAACACACGGACGGCTGAGCTGTGTCTGTTTGGAGATATCAGCGCGAGAAATCTGCCCGTGCTGGACAACCTGTTGCAATACTTCTTCTTTATTCAGTTTTTTCACGAGTTTGCTGTTACCTGTTTTTTTGGGAGCTTGCACGCTTCATCGATCACCGCCACACAGTTAGTTAACATTACTAACAAAGATAACCAAATTATAGACACGGCTGCACCCAATAGTCAAACAATTTACATTTGTCTTTCAGATATTTTTTGGTTTTTTTAATGTATATATCCCTTGTTAAAAAATACTAAAAATCCAGTCGCTACGCTGTTGTGGTGGGGAGGAAACAGGAGAAAACGCTCAGATTCTTGTCCCACCCGCTGAGGGATTCACTGCCCGACCCCATGCAAAAAGCGAAACCGCGTCCAAAGTGGTCCATTCAGGATGTGTTTCAGAGGTGGACGCTTAAGATCGTGTTTCGCTTTTTGTATGGAGTCTCGGTCGGTGTACCAAAGATCTTCGCTTAGTTCTCCTGTTTCCTCTACGAGCTTCCAGTGTTAAACGAGTTTTAAAAGCCTTAAAAGATGGAAGAATGTACTCAGTCACGACAGAGAAGAATATTTCCAGACGTAGCGACTTGTGGAGTCCTACCGAGCGGAGAAGGGATTTGCGGGCAAAAGAAACGCAACCGTGCCCATACGACGAAGCGGCTACCACTTTTGCGTTTCCCCGCGAATCCCTTCGGAGCGGACAGTCTCAACCCTCAGCGGGACGGAGCACTGAGCCTAGTCTGGAAATATTCTTCTCCCCACCGCAGCCACTGTCTTTCAGATATAAAAAAAGCACATCACCCTCTACAGGGGAATGTGCTTGGAACGTCCTCTATTAGTCTATGTATCCAGCGACTCCTTTTTTAATCAAGTATTCCATCTCTACATCCAGGATCTTCTCGACGGTGATCTCATCCAGCTTCACATCTGCCTTACCCATGACGTAATCTACGAGATCATCAAAATCAACGTCGACATCACCTTTTGCATCTGCCTTCGCACTGTTCATGTACGCTTGCTCATGCTTGAGTACGATCCTGATTTTTTCCGGGTCTACTTTTGTTTTTGTAGCTACATGCGAAACGAGTTCGGCTTCGTTTACTTGCTTACTCATTTGTTGTCATCTCCTATTTCTCTTACCTTCTGTCATTTTACACTATCATTGCCGTTCCAAATGAAAGAAATCAAAATTATATCACGCAAACAACCCTCGCTCTAGAAGGTGCAAGCATTGTTTCCAAGAGATAATTTGCCCTTATGTCGAGTTAGGAATTCGGGAAATCGCACATAACTTGTTGAAAGTAGCGGACAGACCCTTCTCATGACTACTCTTCTCTTACGGATAACCAGATGTCTTTGACGAGCTCCATGAAGGTCTGGATTGCGGGTTCTTCTCTTCGGCGCCCCAGACAGACCAGCGATGTTTCTGCTTTCTTGGAAAAGCGGTACAGCTCGATTAGCTCTCCTGTTCGAAGCTCTTTTTCCACTAGAACCTTACTGAGCAGGGCTATGCCAGTTTGATTCAGGACTGACCGTTTGATCGTTTCTTCGCTGCTACATTTAATGACAGAGGGTGGGATGTAGTTTAACTCCATCAGGCACTGGGTAATAAATTCATCGAGATTGCACCCCTCCTGATAGGACAAAAAAGGAAAGGTCACGAGTGCGTCTGCCAGTGTTTTGTCCTTCATCAAATCAGGAGAGGCAATCAAGGTAAATTGTTCTAAGTCCACGACGCTGGAATGAATACCTGGTTGCGAGGTGGTGCCCGCAATGATCCCAATATCCGCCTCGTGGGCTTGGATTTTTTTCAAAGTCTCCTGGCTGGTGCATGAAATCACCTGCAGATTGACCTGTGGATGTGTCTCCACATAAGCTTTCAGAATTTGGGGCATGTATTGGATGCAATAAAACTCCGGGGCCGCCACGACCAGCGGTCCTACAGGCATGTCTAAGTGATTAAGTCCCTCCGCCATGTGCTGAAGAACGTAGAAAAGCTGATCCGTATGCTGTTTCACTATTTTTCCGGCCGGTGTCAAAAACGTGCGCTTGCCTACCCGATTGAGCAGAGGATGTCCCAACTCCCGCTCCAATGCTTGAATCTGGAGTGTAATCGTAGGCTGGCTGTATCCGAGCTGCTCTGCAGCCTTCGTCAAGTTCAAATGCTCGGCAACGACCTGAAATGTCTTCAGATTGCGTAACTCCATGATTGATTATCCACTCCCTCACCGAACGACACCCATTCTTCGTGTACGTGCGTGTTCAAAAAGTCAGCTTTTTGAACAAACTCTGTTAGAAAAAGTGTAGCCGAGAGTGGCTCTATGTTCAACCGATACCCTATGCGTGCTTCTTTATAATCTCTGCCAGCTTGCGAGCATCTACGTTACTGCCGCTCACGATCGTCAGTACCTTTTTCCCTTCAAGATCGGGTACCGTTCCCTGCATGAGTGCAGCGATACCTACCGCCCCAGAGCCTTCCACCATCAGATGATGCTCCTTTGCCAGCCAACTCATGGCTTGGGCAACATGTTCTTCCTCTACGAGCAGGAAGTCATCGACGATCTGAAGGGCCAATTCCAGATTGCCTTGGGTAATTCCCCCGTGAAGACCATCTGCGAGCGAATCGCTGTATACCACATCAGCCAACCGTTTTTCTCGGAACGAATAGTACCAGGGCGGAGACGCATGTGTCTGAATCCCAATCACCTGCACATCCGGATTGATTGCCTTTGCTGCGAGCGCTACTCCGCAAATTAACCCTCCGCCGCCAGCAGGTACGAGAATGACGTCAAAATCCGGCTCTTCCAAAAGAGCTTCTAGGGCTGCCGTTCCCTGTCCTGCTATGATTTCGTTGTCTTCAAAGGCGTGGACGAACATTCGCCCAGTTTCTTTCGCCAGTTCATAGGCATATCTTTCTGCGTCATCATAGCTGTCTCCATACACGACCAACTCCGCACCGTAGCGCTTGATCCCCGCTTTTTTGGTCTCTGGTGCGGTTTTTGGCACGACGATCAAGGCCGACACCCCTCGAAGCGAAGCCGCATACGCCACCCCTTGCGCATGGTTGCCTGCTGAAGCGGTAATTACGCCCCGAGCTAGCTCCTCTTCCGTCAAGGATGCGATTTTGTTTAGCGCACCGCGCGCCTTGAATGAGCCTGTTTTCTGCTGGCATTCCAGCTTCAGCCAGACATCGGCAGCTGCGATGGCAGACAACGCGGGTGATGAAATTAACGGGGTATGGACAACCTGCCCCTTTAGATTCTTGTGAGCCTTTACAATATCGAGAAAGGATACCGTCAACGACATGAACTACTCCTCCTTATTAAAATCTTTTCACTAATTGAATCAATAGTTCAACAGCGGTCGGAATGACATCCTCATCAATGTCAAAACGCGGATGATGGTGGGGGTAGCAGCTCTTTTCTCCACGCATTCCTATAAAAATAAAACTGCCAGGCTTGCGCTCCAAATAGTAAGAAAAGTCCTCGCCACCCATAACCGGCTCCACAATAGCAAGACAGCTCTCGCCAAATTGATCGGTTACGACATCAGCAACGAATCGACTCATTCGCTCATCGTTGACAACAGGCGGGGTCCCCCAATCTACCATGACTTCGGCATCTGCGCCCCATGCCGAACACAATGTCTCAATCGTCTGCTTCAGCTCGCGAGCCAAGAGTTGCCTCGTCTTTTCTGACTGCGCCCGCAATGTTCCATATAAAACGGCCTGATTCGGGATGATGTTATAGGTCGAGCCAGCTTCCATCCGACAGATGGAAATGACCGCAGGTTCGATTGGGTTGACGCAGCGCGCCACGATTCCTTGAATCGCGTTAATCACCTGACTTGCCACATAGATCGGATCAACGGTTTCGTGTGGCATCGAGCCGTGTCCTCCACGTCCGGTAATGACGATGCGCAGATCATCAGCAGACGCCATCATCGCGCCCATACTGATTCCGATCTTTCCTCTCTCAAGAGGCTGCCAGAGATGCAGCCCAAAGACAGCGTCCACATCATCAATCGCACCCTGACGGACGATAGCTTGTGCTCCACTTGGGAGCATTTCTTCTGAGGATTGAAATAGAAAAAGCACATTTGGTGCTACGTCTGCGCGGTTTTCCGAGAGCCATTTGGCTGCCGCTAGCAAAATGGCCGTATGTCCATCGTGACCGCATACATGAGCGACACCTTCATTTTTCGAGAGATACGGCTTCTCTCCCTCTTCAACGACCGGTAGTGCATCCATATCCGCCCGTAACGCAATGGTTTTCTTGCCATCCGTCCCCCGCAACATGCCGACCACATTCGGCGGCTCACATGGAATCAGTTCAATTTTCCATTCCTGTAAATACTTCCGAACATAGGCCGCTGTCTGATACTCCTGACCAGACAGCTCTGGATATTGATGCAAGTATCGCCGTTCACTGATGGCCCATTGTGCAAGAATTGGTGTGCAGAGTGCCATTCATGATCTCCCCCCGTCAATATGGTCCATAACCAATCAGATGCGCGACGACGACTGCTACTGTCGCAATCCCGTACTGCATCAGGATCAGCGGCATAATCCATTTCATCCAGCGTAACCACGGGATGCCAGCCAAAGCCAAACCAGCCATGAAATAGCCTGATGTCGGAATAAAGATATTGGATATTCCATCCCCGAACTGATAGGCAAGAACTGCGGTTTGACGCGTAACGCCAACTAATTCTGCCAAAGGCGCCATGATCGGCATGGTCAAAGCAGCCATTCCGCTGCCGGACGGAACAATAAAGCTGATCACAGTTTGGAGGACGAGCATGCCAAACGCTGTAAGTGCACTAGGCAACTGATTCAAGACACCAGCAGAATAGTAAAGAATCGTATCAAGTATGTGACCGTCGTTAAGCACCACAACAACTGCCCGTGCAACTCCAATGACCAAGGCCCCGGCTATCAGGCCAGCAGCACCTTTCATGAAGTTGTCTACCATTTCATTGATGCCGAGTCTTCCCACGATTCCGATGATTATGGCCAGCAACAGAAAGATTCCGGATAGCTCAGTGAGATACCAGCCATATTGAATGACACCAAAGACCAACACGACAAAATTGAGAACAAAGCAAGTCAATATTCCTTTATGTCTGGCCGTCAGCTTCAAATCTTCACGCAAAAGCTCAGCCGTGTTCCTCCCTTCAAACAATCCGAAGAAGCCCTGCGAACGGTCTTTTTTGACTTTCGACGCATACCGAAGGACGAATGCAGTCGATACGAAGTACATCACGACAAAAACAGCCATTCGATAACCCATTCCCGAAAAAGTGGGCAGCTCAGCGATGCCTTGGGCAACTCCCACCGTAAACGGATTCATTAGTGCAGATGTAAACCCGACCGACGCTCCTACCAGCACAATGGCAGCACCAGTCATTGCATCAAAACCAAGAGCAATCGCCAGCGGAATCATGATCGCGATGTAGGGCAATGTTTCTTCAGCCATTCCCATGAGCGAGCCGCCTGCCGCAAAAAACAGCATCATGATGGGAATCAGCCACTTCTCTTGATTCCTAAGTAGACGCGATAGCGTGACGATGAGAGCTTCAATCGCGCCAGTGGCTGTCAAAATACCGAATGTTCCGCCAATTATCAATACAAAAAAGATAATGCCTGAGGCCTCCACCAAACCGGTATGCACGCTGTTTACCAGCCCGAGCGGCTTCACCGGAGATGATTCAATCCACTGAAACGACTGTGGATCAATGACACTCCTGCCGTTTACCTCGACTCGTCCGTATTCTCCGGCAGGCAAAATATACGTCAAGATGACCGCAATCGCAATCACGGCAAAAAGTAACGCGAACACATTGACTTCCCACAGCTTCTTCTGCTTTTTCGGCTGCAAATTTACATTAAGCTGACTCATGATATCCCCCCAGTTAGGTATCGTGATCAGAAATGCCAGAACGGTAGAATTTGGGATAGGAGTGTCCCTTTGCTCTCGCCGAAGGGACACTCCTCCTCCCGTTTTATCCGTTATTTGTATGACTCCAAAAACTCCGATACTTTTGCCAGACCCGTTTGAAGCACTTCCGTCGAGCAGGCGTACCCGATTCGTACCCACCCTTCCATGTCGAAGCAACTGCCTGGCGTCAAAAACGCCCCTGTCGTTTTAAACAGGTCAATGCAAAACGTGTCCGAAGGGATATCCAGCTCGTACTTGAGCATTGCGGTTGTTCCTGCCTGCGGCTTGACGTAAGAGATCAAAGGCTCCTTCGCTACCCACTCATCGAGAATCTGCAGGTTGTCGCGCACGATCTTCAGGCTGCGCTCCATAATCTTATCGCGGTTTTTCAGTGCATGGACAGCCAGCATGTCATCCAGCATTCCGCAGCTGATGGTCGTGTAATCGCGGTGCGTAAAGCAGCTTTTGATCACATCCTGAGGTGCTGCAATCCATCCCAGACGCAAGCCCGCCAATGAAAACACTTTGGACATGCTGCTTGTCGCAATCCCTTTTTCGTACAAGTCGACGATAGATGGCACCACAACCTCCGGGTCTTGGTGCAAATTTCGATACACCTCGTCACACAGCAGGTAGGCATCAACGGAGCGGGCAATCTCGACGATTTCTCGCAGCAACCCTTCACCCATCAAAGCTCCGGATGGATTGTTCGGATTGTTGATACAGATCAGTTTGGTCTTGTCTGTAACGAGCGAGCGCAACTCATCCAAATCAGGAAGAAAATCATTTTCCGGTAAAAGTCTGAGCAGCTTGACTTGTGCTCCGAACGACTCCGGTACCGAATAAATTTGCTGGTAGGTCGGATGAACGGTAATTACTTCGTCACCAGGCGCAACGAGCGAGAACAAGGCGAGAAAATTCGCTCCAATCGCCCCGTTCATCGCCAAAATGTTCTCCGGCTTCATCGTTTGATACATACTCGCGACGAGGCTGCGGAATTCCGGCGAACCCTCGATATGACCGTACGTCAGCTTCTTCTGGGCCATCTCGCGGAAAAAATCTTCCGGCTCATCGGAAAGGCGGATCAACTCTTCTACCGTCAGCGAATCGACGCATGTTTCGGCAATATTGTAAACAGCCTCCATCTCGTAGGCGTTCATCCATTCTTCCACTTTAAAAGGTGCAATTCTCATCGTCGTTCCTCTCCTTTTACTGTCCTTTCACTTTTACAGATCAACTATCGTACCTACACCGCGTTTATCCGCCACTTTCAAAATGTGTGCAGCTGTCAGCAAATCTTGGAACGCGATTCCGGTACTGTCAAAAATCGTGATTTCTTCTGCATGTTTTCGTCCTTGGGCATGATCGGAGATGACATTGCCGATCTCTGCTGCGATATCGTTTTCTGTTATCAAGCCCTTTTTTACAGCTACTTTTGTCTCTCCCACGCATACAGCCTGTCCTACATCATCAACGAAGACGCGCGCTTTTGCAAAAAGCTGTTCATCGATTTCCTGTTTTCCTTCCATGTCTGCCCCTATGCAGGTAATATGAGTCCCTGGCTTTACCCACTCCGCTTGGATCATCGGTTCGCGTGAAGGGGTTGCGGTGATGATAATATCTGCATTTCTAGTCGCTTCTTCGAGGTTGTCCACTGCAATAAACTGCACGTCACAACGGCTGGCATAACACTCGTACTCTTCTCCTGCATATTTGGAGACGAATCTGGCCAAGAGGTTTTCTTTGATTTTGGCGGCAAAGCTTTGCGCCTTTTCTGGTGATCGCGGATTGCAGATGAACACCCGCTTGATCTCTGTCATCGTCATCAATGTCGCCATGATTTGAAATGGAGCTTGGTGTCCCGTCCCGACAACTAGCAGGTTCTCCGATTCTTGACGTGCCAAATACTTTGCACCGATTCCACCGGCAGCTCCCGTACGCATGCAAGTAATGTGCTCCCCACTCAAAATCCCCTGCGGTACGCCAGTTTGGCTGTCCAACACCATCACCGTACCCACTAATTGTGGCAGACCTTTCTTGTCATTGTCACCGAACCACGAGACGAGCTTGAGTCCAAATATATCAGCTTGCGGCATATGACCCGATTTGATATCCATGTCCGCTCTCCCCTCTACGAACTCATGAAAAATGAGCGGAAACAACGTCGCCTGCTGACTCGATTTCATTTGATAGGCTTGCTCGACCACTTCAATCACGCTTGCCATATCCAGCACATCTTCCGTGGTTTCCTGATTAATGACGCGAAATGGAAACATGTCTATCTTCCCTCCCCACTGTTTCTTTCACACTAACACAGTTTTTCAGGGCGAAAAAATTGAAAGATCCAATGGTTCCTATTAAAAAAAGCAAACCCTCCACCAACAGATGCTGGAATGGAGGGTTTGCTTATGCTCCGCCGATTCTTGCCGAAATCGTCGCAGCCTGGCGTTTTACTTTTTCGATGAGCAGGGGCAATCGATCTTCTGTCACCCGAAAGCACGGGGCGTTGATCGAGAGTGCTCCCACGAGTTGATTTCCGTAGCCGACGATCGGTGCGGCGACTGCCATGGTGCCTTCCGTCTTCTCCTCGTAGCTGATGGCATAGCCACTTTTCTTGGCTTGACTCAGCTGTTCCAAAAATGACGGCTGCTTGTCTCGGGCAAGCTGGGCGGAAACGACTTTCGTAATCGCATCCTGCTTCAAATACGCGAGAATGATTTTGCTAGGGGCGCCGATTGTGAGAGGTATCCGCTCCCCCAGGTTCTCGTCTATGCGTATTTTCAGTGGACTTTCTACTTTTTCGATCGGCATCGAATCCGTCCCCGCCAATACGTTGAGGAAGATACTCTCCTCGACTTCATTTGCCAGCTCCTCCATGAAAGGTCTCGCCACAGCCCGCAGGTTCAGCTTTTCATGCAGGATAAAACCGATTTCCATCCACGTATATCCCGGCTTGTAATGCTTGGTGACTGGATCCTGCTCAACCAATCCGAACTGGATCATGGATTCGAGAAAACGGTGGAGCGTACTGATTGGTAGACCCGTTGCGCTCGCCAGCTCCGAAATCGGCCAAGCATGTTTTTCGTCTGAAATCAGTACCCGAATAATTTTCATCGCCCGTTCGACTGATTGAACCATCCTTCTTTCGTCCTCCATGACAAAAAGTTACGCTGCAACACTCGTGTTATCTTTCGCTGGTTTAGTGGGAGCTTTACCTTTGGCGAGCCTTGCTTCCAGCTTGTTGACGAAATACGAGAAGATCATGATCAGTACGAGATAGTACAACCCGACGACCATATACGTTTCTAGCTGCTTGTAGTTGGAAGCTGCTTCACCGAGACCCGTTCCCCATAAATCCTGCATTCCTACGTATGCGACCAACGACGAATCCTTCAACCCGATAATAAACTGATTGCCAAGCGATGGGATCGCCCGACGGAACGCCTGCGGCAAAATGATTCTACGCATCGCCAGCGGGTACGACATTCCGAGTGATCGGGAAGCCTCCATCTGCCCGCGATCGATTGACTGAATGGCGCCTCGGAAGATTTCTGCAATATACGCGCCATTATGAACGGCCAACGCGATGGCCCCTGCCCAAAACTGCGACAGCGTCACCATATTCGCCAAGCCGAAGTACAGAATACAAATTTGTACGATCAATGGCGTTCCGCGAATGACGGTAATGTACACATGTGCGATGTAGTTCAATACTTTGGAATCGGATATTCGGAAGAAGGCAATGACAAGACCTACCACACAACCGAGCATCAGCGCAACTGCCGTCAACTGTACCGTGAGCCATGTCGCTTTTAGAAAAAGGGGATAACTGGATAGAAAAATATCAATAATCACGTTCACTCCTCCTCACATGAAGCGTTAAAAAGGGGGGCGTCCATCACGGACACCCCGTTGCCCACTTACTGTTTTTGCAGGATATTGCGGCCAAACCATTTTTGGCTGATCTTTTCATAGGTGCCGTCTTTGACGATCTCGTCCAACGCCTTGTTGATCCGCTCCACTGCCTCCTGGTCACCCAAGCGCACAGCGATTGCTTGCTCGTCAAAGCTGAGCGGCTCGCCTACATCTATCACTTTTCCGCCGCCTTCTTTAATGAAACGCAAGCCTACTACCTGGTCGGTAATCACTGCATCGAGACGCCCTGTCGGCAAGTCCAGCAAAGCGGTAATATCGCTATCATACTGAGTGATTTTGTCTTCATCAGTCAGCTTTTTCGCCCAATCCAAGTAGTTCGATGCTTTTACGACGCCGATCTTTTTGCCCTTCAAATCCTCTTTGCTCTTGATGGAGGTATTGCCCTCTTGCACGAAAATTTGCGAACCGGAACGGTAGTATGGATTGGTAAACAAAACAGCTTTTTGACGTTCAGGTGTGACAGTCAAGCTCCCAATGACAGCGTCATATTTTTTCGCGTCCAGACCGGGGATGATCGTTTCGAATGGATTGGTGATCGGCACTGCGTTCATGCCCATTTTTTCTGCCAGCGCTTGTCCGATCTCTACGTCAAAGCCAGTCAGTTGCCCGTTTTCCTTGAAGCTAAACGGCTTGTACACGCCACTCATGGCGTACGTAAAATCTTTCTTTCCACCTTCTCCAGAAGCTTGTCCGCCTGCTGCCGGTGCACTTTCCTGTGATCCACAAGCAGAGAGCAACAACGAGCCTACTAGAACAGTGGACAACAAAATTCCGGACCATTTTGCACGTTTTTTCATTGGTGATTCCCCCTGTTTTATTCTCTTTATATAGTGAATGGTTTAGCGGATGCTGCCTAAAAACTGCTTGGTACGATCATGCTGCGGGTTTTCAAAGAATTCTCTCGGCGGTCCTTGCTCCAAAATTTGCCCATCGTGCATGAACACCGCCCGGTCTGCTACTTCACGAGCGAACCCCATTTCATGCGTCACGACGATCATTGTCATTCCTTCTTTGGCGAGCTGCTTCATGACCTGTAGCACTTCACCGACGAGCTCGGGATCAAGTGCAGAGGTAGGCTCATCAAAGAGCATGATCTTCGGTTTCATCGCAAGCGCCCGGGCGATGGCAACCCGCTGCTTCTGTCCACCCGAGAGCATGTCTGGGTAGACGTCGGCTTTATCCTGCATATTCACTTTTTTCAGGAGCTCGTACGCTAATTGCTTGGCTTCTGCTGCATTCGTGCCTTTGACGTGAACAGGTGCCTCGATCACGTTTTCCAAAACAGTCTTGTGCGGAAACAGATTAAAGTGCTGAAAAACCATGCCAACCTCGGCGCGGAATTGATTCAGATTCGTCTTGTGTGGATCAATCTGCTGACCACCGATTCGAATCTCTCCGCTGTCATAAAATTCCAGAAAATTCAAACATCGAAGTAAAGTACTTTTGCCTGAACCACTGGCTCCAAGCAAGACGACAACTTCTTTTTCTTCCACCGTGAGCGTAACGCCCTTCAACACGGTTAACGGGCCAAAAGATTTGACAAGCTGCTTAACCTCAATCATCCTGCTATCCCCCATTTATCTCCCGGATGAATTGCGTATCAGTTTTTCCGAATATCGGAAATGATTTCTGATTTAAATTATAATTATATATTTTCTGATATTCAAGAAAAATATGTTTTATTGAATAAATATTCATGATAGGAATATGGAATAGTTTTCCTCCCCGCCGACAGCCGCTGGAGGGCAAGCTGTATAGGCAAATGGACATGTCTCTTGACCAGGTAAATAATGATTTTTCCATTCAGTAGATAAAAAAAGTGGTTAGCAGCGAAACGTCTGCTCAACCACTTTTTCGTGTAAAGACAAATAGTTTCCCATCCGCGTTCAACACTTGTGTCCCTTGGGCAAGCTCGATCCAAGATCGCGCCCAGTGTACATGCCCACAGCAGACGAGTACTGGAGGGTGCTGCTGCAAGCACTCACGAATTTCAGGCAAGCCCTGCAGATCGAATGAAGGCTCATCCGGCCCTTGATGAAGCAACAAAATGTCAGGCTGCTTCCGAAGCAGCTCCCGCATTCCTTTCAGGAACTCCTTCCTTTCCCTCCGATTCGGTTTATCCGCACGACCTACGATTCCGCCCAGACCCGCAATACGGAGCTGGCTGACTTGCACCATTTCAGGATCATTGATTACGGTGATGTCTGCCATGCCTTGAAGCTGTGCGAATGAACCCGAGTCAAACAAATCGTGATTGCCAACAACCCCGACCACCTCTCCAAACTCGCGTTGAAAAGCATGCCATACGGAGGAGGGATCGCCGCTACTTCCCCGTTTCCATGGATCGGCATACAAGTCTCCGCATAGCAAGACCAGAACACGTTCTCTTGAAATGGATGGCCTTTTGATTTGGAGTAACAGTGAAACCATCTCTGGCAACGCTTCGCCAAGCAGTACCTGCTGCTCGTGCCGAGACTCTATCACCCCTTGCAGATCGGAAGTAATGATGATCACATCATAAGCATCAGGAATATTCGCCATTTCCCCAAAAAAGATGGGCAACCTGCTCGGAACAACACCTTTGCCATTCGCTCCTGCTGCTAGATAGGGAACCTGCTCGACGGGCTCTTCTTCGATTTTGGTAATCTGGATCACGAACGAAGCTGCTCCCTGACTGCCATCAATGCAAAACCGAGCAAATTTTCTCCCCGCCACTTTTCGGGCTGTTCCGCATGCGGATGATCTTGGGCCATGCCAATCCCCCAAATCCGATCATAAGGACTCGCTTCGACAATAATGCGGTCACCTGTGTCCAAGAGGTATGCTTTCAAATCGGCATGCTGGCTGAATTTTAACAGGTTTGCCTGGCGAACGATCGCCGTCTTGTTCGCATTCCACACAGCCTCGTCAAAGGAATGAACCTTTCGTCCCAATTCCTTCGCTTGTTTTGGATGGCTTTTCTTGAGTATCTCATCACGGATGGCAACATCGCCGAACAGCTCAGCCTTTTTCGCCATCATGTAATGCTCAGCGGTCAAGTATGTGATACCGTCCTCTACAAAAGCGGCCGGATACCATTGGCTGAAGCAAGACTTATCGATCGTGCCTGACTCCTTCTGTGTATGTCCCCAAAAGAACAAGTATTTCACTCTGGTCTTTTGCGATTCTTTGATTAAGGTTTGGACGTCATGTATGTGCGCCATCGTGTTATCCCCATCTTTCTTTTATAAACAATCCCATGTATACCAAACCCTTGAAAAATCCAGACGAAGCAAATCCTCCCTGCGAACGAAGAAGTTGCCCACTCCGCTATCTCCCCACGAGACATAATAATCGTAGTTGTCGCCCTCCATATCCAGTTGGAGGAGCAGCTCCCACCCATCCTGATTCACATACTCCTGGGTAAAGTAGGGATATCCTCCAATCCGTGACCCGCTTGCATCGGCGAGGTCCCAATATTTTGAGTAGGCCACTTCGTCCTCGTCGGTAGGTAGCTGAAAATTCACCGCCTGTGGATCTCAATGAGGGACGTACTGCGACTCTCGTTTTCCTGTCAGCTTGTATGGCCCACCCAGTACCGGACTGTACACGTCAAGGTCCTCTGGTTGAAAGGGGTCCAATTCCTGTGTATCGATGAACTCCTCAAAATGAAGCACTTGAAAGGATTGATCCATCAGTCCGAAGGTATCATCCTCCTTGACAAAAAAACTGGTCAATCCACTAGCGGGGTAGCCATCGAGTCGCGGCATTTGCGCCCAGTTGATTTGTGCGAGAAACAAGTAGTTGTTTCCGTCTTCATCCTGTGGGTATGGCATTTCTGGCGGTAGCCAAGGCTTTCCGCCAACCTTGCTATCCGTTAAGGTAGCCGCTTCCTTCGTCAGGGTGAGCTTGATGGATGACTTTGCGGATTTTTGGATGTGTTCCAAAAATTCTGGGGTCCATTGGTTATTTGCATCTAAGAAGTTCAGGGAAGATCACCTCGGAATTGAAACATATGGAAAACGGTTAGATTCATTTTATCTGAACCATCTACCAATCCGCAAATTTCTTACATCACTTGCGCAGCAGGATGGCAGCCTGTGGTATGCCGAGCCAGAAGCCCGACGCAGGCATGGCAATCGCCCCGACCACGCATATCCCGATTATCGTCCACCCAAAGGCAGCTGGCGTCTCCATTCCCTTCTTTTTCATCAGCCAATCCGCCATATATCCGAGCAACATCAACAAAAAGCCAAACATCATAAACCAGAAAGCCGCAACTTCCTCTCGCCCTACACCATTCCATAAACCGTTTGCGACGATCTGCTGAAGCGGCTCAGCGTATAAAAACAGACCGACAATCGTATGCAGCAGTCCTGTAATGATGAGAGTGAAACCCATTTGGCGCTTGATCCCACTTACCATGTTAATTCTCTCCTCTCAGGTTGGCCTATTCCTTAGAAATGTTGATTTTTTGAGCTCTCGGACGGTCTTGTTCATCCTGTAACACATCAATCATGCTGTCGATCACTGACCGCGATGCGAGTAGCCATTCTTTGCAGGCATTTTTCACATGGCGCTCGGTTCCGTTCTGTTCCATGTTCGTAAGAATCGTCAGCACCCGATTCAATCCAGTACCTCTCAATGCTGAGCAGCCCCTTCCCTTGCGCTAAAACGAATGATCAGCCGATCCTCCGCATATTTCGCTCCTGTAACTTGTCGTCCCATTAATACGCGTGGCAAGATAACTTTTCGCTTGTAGGCACCCGCATTTACGGTCAATTCATCCCCTGTTTGCGTTAAATCCAGGGCTGCTTTATCCACAAAAGGAATCATCAGCTCCAAATGCAGCTCGCCGTCCACTTCTCGAATCAGTTCCGTCCTGCCTTGATAAAGCTTGGCGGATGGGTCTTCTGTTCCAAAAACGATATCAGCCAATTCTTCTAGAACAGGAAGCCCAATCACTTCTTTTGGCATCATCGGTGCTTTCAAAATCGGCAGCGGCTGAAAGTTTTCCACGATTTCGTTCTCATACTTCCGTTGCAGCTCTCGCCAGTGGGCAAAAAATCCTTCTCCCGCTTCATCCGGAAGCACCCGATTCACGATGATGGCATCCGTATTGAACCCGAACAGATTCAAGTACGTAAACGAGCGCTTTGCTTCCGCAAGCACCATTTTTTCCGGGTTTACTACGATCCTCACTGATGTGATCTCCGGGTCCAAAACAATGCGTTGCATTTCCTCCAACCCTCGTGCGAGCTGCTCGACGCTGTCTAGCACATCATCAGAAGGAAGCTCTACTTTGTTCACGATCTTGGCCACTGGGCGAACGAGTTTGATCAGCTTGCGCTCGGTCGGAAAAATTTTCTCCAACCACCAATTCAATACGTTGGGATAACTAAGCAGACGCAGTGTTTCTCCGGTTGGAGCACAATCGACTACCAAGACGTCGAACTGCCCGCTCAGGGCGTGTTCCTTGATCTGTAGCAAACTGAACATTTCCTCCATGCCAGGAAAAACAAGCATCTCCTCCGTTGTAATATCAGTCAGCTGTGCTTTGTCGAGCAGTGTTGTCAGCCATCCCTGAACTGCTCCCCAGTTGCGCTCGGTTTCCCGCAAGCTGTTTACTTCCTGTCCCCATAAATTTTCGCTGATTGGTACGGGATCTGGTCCGATCACAGTCCCCAATGAATCTGCCAAACTGTGTGCAGCATCCGTACTGAGTACGAGCGTTCTCTTTCCCTGCTTTGCCAGCTTAACAGCCGTTGCTGCTGCAACACTCGTCTTCCCAACCCCACCTTTGCCGGTGTAAATAACGATTCTCATCTCGACTCTCTCCTTCACGATCCATTTAATACGATTTCGTAGTAATTAGACAAAAAAAGAAGCAGGCTCGATCAGACTATTCCTCAATGTTGATCTTGATGGAACGAACCTTTGTTTCACGAGGCTTGACAGGTCCTCCGTCCTGAAATACCTTGGCGGCTTTGAGTAAAAGGGTAGTGAATTGCTCCATTTCTTCCGGCGTAAATGCCTCCTGAAGCCTGCCCAGCATCGTCAGCATCACTTGCTCTGATTCTTTTGCAAGCTGTTTGCCTGGTTGTGTCAATGTGACGAGCTTCACCCGTTGATCCTCTACAGAGGTAGCCCTCGCGATGTAGCCTTTGCGTTCAAGCCGTTTCGCGATGCTGGTCATCGAACTAAGTGGCGCCCCCATCTCTTGCGCCAGCTCTGACATGGTCAAATCTCCGCGAAACAGCAATATGAGGAGGGTCGACAAATCAGAGCGAGTCAGTTTTTCTTCAAGCTGCATCGTATCGGACATAAAGGCGAACGGACGCAAACCGGTTTTCAGAAAGAGGTCATATAGTTGCTGCATACCGGTGACTCCTTTTAGTACGATTTCGTAGTAATTTCCTCTTCAATTTATTACATATTTTAGGGAATGTCAACAGGCTTAAAAAGTATACCCTGCTGGGCTGACGTACATATTAAAGCTGTTACAACTGACAGGGGGAATCAAAATGAATAAACAGCGCGCGAAAGAAATCGCCGCTTCACCCGTTATGGCGAATGTGACCTGCGATGGAATACCCGTATACATCCAGCACATCGATGACGACAACGACATGGCGAGGATTTACCCGCTCGACCAGCCAGATCAGGAGATGAGTGTTCCTGTAGCCAGCTTGCGGGAGCACGGTGAGTACTGATTTTCGTCACAAAAACGATTGAGGGGACCTGTAGCGAATCCGCAGGTCCCCTCGTCGTCTTCTTTGTCATTGTACAAATGGATTACAGCAAGCCTTGGATGAACGGCAGCTCCAAATTCTCGATTATTTTTTTCTGACTCGCCGCCAATTTCGCTGCGATCTGCTCCTTGCGTGCGATGGCCTCCCAGGTGCAGGTAAGAATTCTTTCACCTAATTGCGGCTCGCCTGTTGACACGATAAGCTCCGGGAGATCCAGTGAATAAGCGAAGTCAATGCCCTTGATGCGATACGCCAAACAAACGAACGGAACACCCGCAGCAGCACTCAGCACATTCGCATGCAATTTAAAGTTGATCGTCGCTTGAAAGCCTTTCATCAGTTGCAGCATTCGCTTATGATCGTGCAGCTCCAGGTCGAGGATTGTATGAGCTGGATCGTCGATTTTTTTGTACAGTCTTTTTATGGCTTCCCGATCCGGTCCCCACATGGTGAGCAAGTGGATGTCGTAGCCTGCCTTGATCAGCTTCTTGGCTGCATATACAAGCCCATCCTCAACTGCGGTCTCGTTTTTCCCATAAATCCGGTTATAAGACGTACCCCAGTTGATACCAATCGTGGATCGCTTGCTTTTATCTGCCACTGTTGGCAATGATGCGGGAATAAGCAGCATCCCTGGGTCTCCGCTAATCGCTGCCCTTTCTCCCACTCCCGCTTGCTGGAGGTATTGGAGTGTAAGTGGTCCGCGTACACCAAAAAACGTGGCATGCTCGGCGATTTTTTGCAGCATGTGGCTCATTTTATCTTGGCCAGTTATCAGCTTGTTCATCAATCTGCCTGAAGAATCCAGCTCGACTTGATCCTGCGAGTCAAATCCGCTTCCCCAGACCCATAGATTTTTTTTCTGTTCAACCGCACGATAAGCTACATCCACATACCCCGGGATGAGAAGCGATCCTCCACCTAAAACGACGGTGTCATACGGGCTTAAATCCTTCAGATCAACCCCGGGCAGGGAAGGTATTACCTTGTATTGCGTAGGGTCGAGGTATTTGCATGACAAATCGTAAAAGGCATGCCACATCAGCTCATCGCCCAAATTGTTGAACCCTAACCAGCCAACGTACAAAATTTTTTTCATGCTTGCCGCCCCCCCTCCATTCTTTATTTGCGCATAAATGGCAAGCAAGGAGGCACATTTTTGCGTGATATGAAAATGGTTTTGGACCCACGCTCTTCCTTGACCTCCTATTTCCTTCAATTGACTACGGTCGCTACATGCTTGACGCAAAGCACTATCGATCAACGAAGGAGACGGCTTCTGCACGGAGGAGTGGTCACCGAAGTAACAATCCCAAGCCAAATCGTAGGACGAAGGTTCGACCAAACCAACGTAGCCATGATTTCCGATCGCAAGCACGGGCTTTCCGCACGCCATCGCTTCGAGTGCGACCCTCCCTGTTCCAATCACCAAATCACTGATTGCGTAATACGGCCGGACGTCGGTTTGCTCCCCCACAATGTGAATATAGGGCTGCCCTGCGGCTTTATTCAGCGCTTTTGCCAGCTCATGAACATGAATCTCCTGGGCACCCGAACCCACCACCACGATATGCAGATTGGGGATTTCACTGCGCAACGTTTTGGTTGCCCGCAATACCATGTTGCACACCGTCGCTTTTTGCCAAGCCAGCCTGCTGACATAAGTAACCACTGTGGCATCGGGCGGCAATGACGGCATATCAGCCCTACTTGCGAAGCCAGACTGAAACTCTTCCATATCAACCCCATTGGAAATGAGGGTGGTTTTTACCCCTCGCCTTTGCCAGAATAGTTGGACAGGTTTACTCACACTGATAACGGCAGAGCAGAGCTGAGCTACTTTTATCGCTTCATCCTTTGGGTAGTACGTTCCATGCAAGGTGAACACGACAGGAATGCCGAGCTCATTGGCTGCCGTAGCGGCAAGAAAGCCTGATGGCGTCTGATGCACATGGACGATGGTAATACTATGCTTCTTCATACATGCACGGTAACACTCGATCAGATGCTGTCTGCGTGCCTGGAGCGGCTCACGTGCGGATTCTATCGGTTCAACCAAAAAGCCTGCATCAACAAATTCGTGGTAGAGGGGGCCATTGCCACCTGCATAAAACAGTTGGACGCCTTTTTTCCTCAATGCTTTACCCATGCTAAGAACATGTGTCTCCGTTCCGCCTGTCCTCAAACTGTCCAGCACCATCAATATCCGATCATTACTGCTAGTCAACTTTTTACCCTCCCTTCTTCCGATAATAGTGGGCCGAACGCTGCTCAGCGTGGGTGCGGTAATAATACAATGCTTCTGCTATATTGTTCACGCCTGCTCTCGCATTCAAAGCTTTGGCGATAAATTCGTAGTCTTCTGCACCCTCAATCCGGCGTGTCGGGCCACCAATCTGGTCAAACAGCCGTCCTCGAAACATGCAGGTTCCGTGACAGACGCAGTGTCCGCCGTTTCCGTATACCTTGCGAATGTCATCGTCGTACTTGATCCATCCAGCGAGCTGCTTTTTTTCCGGATTATCGGTCGAAAACGCATAGTAATTCGTACCGACCAAATCGATCTGGGGATTATTTTTCAAGTATTCAACCTGCCGTGAAAGACGCAGGATATGGGAGAAATCATCCGAGTCCTGAATCGCGATGAACTCGCCTCTGCTCAGGTAATGCCCGACGTTGATGGCACCCGAAAAGCCAATATTGCGAGGGAGCTCATGAATCAGCACCTGATTCTCTCTTGGAAAAAACCTTTTATTCTCTTCCAGCCATTCTCTGGCCACTTCTACGGAATGATCTGTCGATGCATCATCGATCAAGACAATCTCCCAATTCTCATAGGTTTGCTGGAGAATGCTGTCCAAGCATTCACGTATATAAGCCGCCCTGTTGAAATTGGTAATGACGACACTTACCAGACCTTCTACTCGCTCTCTTGCCAATTTCATTTCCTCCTTCCAGTGTTCTTGTTTTCACATCGCATCCTCGCTACCGTCCTTTCGCCAGAAACTGCAAGGCTTCCACGTGGTCACCCGCAATCTGTTCGACGGCAGGGGGCATTCCGGAGCTGGCGAAGTGTTTTTCTGGCCGGAGTCGGTTGGAGGTGAAACTGTTCACCTGATGAACCAATTCCATCTTTACACCTGCCTGTGCGTATGCTGCTTGTGCTTTTGGCGGGCAAAGCAGTATGTGCCACCCGAGCGAAGCAACCGCTTCCCTGCGTAAGGCAAAGGGGACGGTCACCATAGACCCGATCCCCAAATCCTTACGATTCAAAGCCAAGTTGAGAGCTTGGCGACAAGCCACAAAGACATTGTCTGCGCAAGGTTGATTCAAAAATACAGAAACATCATTCAGGGCCACATCCACGCCGCACTCGCAAGCGAGAACAAAAGGATACAGATCATGAGCGGTCATAATCGTATCCGCATCGACAAACAACAGGATGTCGCCTTTCGACAGACTGGCTCCAATTGCCCGTCCAGTGTCTACGCCCAATGCATATGGGAACTCTACGGTCGTCACGCCGCATTCACGGGCAAGCTGTGCTGTTTGATCAACCGAGCCATTGACGACCACGATAATTTCGACTGGCTCCAGCCGAAGAACTTCACGGATCACTTGCTGGATCGTCGCTGCCTCGTTAAGGGCTGGAATGATCACAGATACCGTTTTCCCACCGTAAAGAGTTGTTCGTCGCAGGGGCCATTTCCCGACCTGCGTAACAGGCATACTACTGTTTTTACCGTGTACATTCTCTGCTATATCTCTTCGCCTGCCCCCATCGGACAGTCCGCCGCGAAAGGGAAGACGCGAGACGAGATCAAGCTGTTCGGCAATCACCAGCTTTTCATACAAAGAGAGCTCTTTGAGCAACGAACCGTGAAGCTGTGGCAAAAACATCCGTTCTTCCGTTCCCGTTCCAATAGCTTGTGTCGTAATGGACAGTCCGCTCACAACTGCCCGCTTGTGCGCTTGGGCAGGATGTCCCAACTGTTCCACTCCGATTTTGGAAAGTGCCTCTCTGGTCATCGCGTGAGGTGTGTCCAGCAAAGAAGCTTCACGCAGGTCTGAGCGACCGAAGAGGTTATTTACCAGCAGGGAAAAACTGTGGATAGGTCTTGGTTTTGTCTTCCTCCTGTGTCGCATATCCTGCTGGGGCAAAACGACCTGTGCATTTCCATATAAAATTGGGAACAAGAAGCGCTGCAATCCAGACAGCGAATCAATTTGTTCTTCGCCGAGAAAAAGCAGGACACTCCCTCTTGCATGCTTGGCAGCCTCTCTCCGCCATGAGAAAAGATTCTCAACAGCCTCTGCAAGTACGACACGAACACCAGAGCCAAGCTCCAGGGCCCTTGTCGAAATCACGATGATCTCCAGAGGTGCAAGCTGTTTACAAGCGGCGATCAGCTTTGGCAGATGAGCTGTCCCAAGCATGGCGGGAATTAAAATGGATAGGGGCACGTGGCCCCTTCTCCCTTGCCGCTCTGCCATTAGAGAACGCGCACATACGTGATGCGATCGAGTTGAAAGATCACTGTTTGGCCACCGCCATAGCCTGGCTCACTTGCTGCAAGCAAGGTTAATGTCGAATTGGTCACACCGAGCAACTCACCGGTAGTCACGTCGAATCCAGTTACGACTTGTACACTATCGCCTATAAACGTTCTCAATTTCTGTACATAGTTCATTTATCTTCTCCTCCTTACACCTCATGAACATAATTAATTTGCGTGAAACGAATCTCCACACGTGAACCGCTTGGCTCTATGATTTCAGCATAGTCCCGACCAACCTCATTCAGGACCCCTGTGACACTTCCTGCATCTGTTCCCAGCTCTACGGTTTCATTCAAATAGCGCAGAAGTACTTTGCGAAAGGAATCTTGTCGCAGCAAATCACTGTGGTTTTCTTGCAGAAATGCGGCGAATTCTTCTGCGTACAGTTCTTTGCGAAGCGAACAACGAACAGCTTCTTCCTTGTCATTTTCGACTTCCTCGTCTCTTTCGTCTTTACCCCAGACGAGACGTCGTAGCCCTTGAAAATACTCTTTCAACTCTTTTTCATTCACAATTATTTTCATCTGGTCACTCTCATCTCCTTGATCCTACTCTTTTGATTTTTTCGCCGCTTGTACACGGTATACAAGTAAGCTAAAAAACGTACTAGGACAACTGTGTAATTTTTTGGTTTTAATGAAAAGTTCACAGAGTTTTTACCGAACAACAAAAAAAGACTGCGAAAAGTATTCGCAGCCTTCCTTCGTATTCTACAACTCTTTCATTGTTACGTACTGTTTTGTCTAACTCTTTGCCACCTGTGCCTTTTCGTCCCTGTTCTTGCCTAGCTCATGCTTGATGAACAGATAGCTCTCAATTTCCCGAAGGAGGTAGAACAGCGAGGCACGCGTCTCAAATTCCTCCCGCGTTCGCGGCAAATCTGCTTCCTTGATCTCCTCTTGCATCACGCGCAGTTGGTCGATGAAGCGGTAGGCGGTATTGCCCGGATGTACCGAGTGGCTGATACGCTCAAGAAAATCTGCGATCCGATGGCTCTCTGCCACCTGATTGTCCAAAGAAGAGACGATCGGCATCATGCGTTCCAATAGCTCAAACTGCTTTTGCCGCATCACAAAATACTCGTAGTACGAATCGTTGCGACGTCCCAAACGATTGCCAACATCTCGTGAAGCCAACCGAATCGCCGTTTCCAATACACCAGTTGTTTCGATCAATTCTTTCCCGTCCCAATCACTTTCTCCGTGACGCAAGTAGTAACAGAACTCCCGCAAAATCTTGCTGAACAGCTTCTCCACCTTTGCTTGCATCCCTTTTAGCTCTTTATCGAGACTCGGCATGTATAGATTGACCAGTAGTGCTACGCCCACACCGATGACGAGCAGAGCGACCTCATTCAGCAATAGCATCCCGTCGATTCTCTTTGACGAATACAAATGCATGAGCACAACCATGCTGTTGACAAAGCCTTCCTGAATGCCAAAACGCACCGCGAGAGGCAAGAAAAGCAAAATGAAAAGGAGAATGGCAATCGGCGTATAGCCCATAAGGGAGAACAGGCAAACACCGATTCCCAGACCCAATAAACTGGCCAGAATCCGATTCCACGCTGTCTGAAACGATTGCTTGACTGTTACCTGAATACACAAGATCGTAATGATCCCCGCTGAAGAAGCAAACATCAAGCCTAGCTGCTGGGCGATCAGAATCGAAATAGCCGTTCCAATGGCTGTTTTTAACGTACGATAACCAATTTTAAACTTGAGAAAGCCCAGTCTTGTTCCCCTCCGCTGTCAAAAATGCTTTCCTGTTTACTTTAACAAAAAGTGTCCGGGAACCAAAGACAAGGTTTCATAAATTTTCGCAGGAATGTCGATGCGGGTACTCATGCGGTGAGAAGTAGCTGTTCAAGCATTTTCATAAGTCCATTATCGCCTGCCGGTACTCCGTTTATTACGATCAACAATAGGCCCAATTAAAAAAATCCGCCAATGCGACGATCGCGCACAGCGGATTTTTGGGGATATTGATTATACTTCCAGCTTTTTCGCCAGTGTTTCTACGTTCAATACGTTTCCTACAAGGAAGTTGCCGAATTCACCGAAGCGCGCACTCACTTCGTCAAAGCGCATTTCGTATACGATATGCTTGAATTCCAGCGGATCGTTGGCAAAGAGGGTAACGCCCCACTCCCAATCGTCGAAACCAACAGAGCCACCGATGATTTGTTTCACGCGGCCAGCGTAGGAGCGACCAATCAAGCCGTGGGAGCGCATCATTTCTTGGCGCTCCTGCATGGAGAGCATGTACCAGTTGTCTTGCAGATCACGCTTTTTGTTCATTGGATAGAAGCAAATGTGCTCCCATTTTGGCAGGATCGGATAGAGGCGGTCGCGCACGTGCGGATTCGCTTTTGGATCTTCGCCTGGGTTATGTACATAGTTGCTCAGCTCTACTACGGATACATACGAATAAGGAGCTTCTGTATAAGCAGCAAAGCGGGTTTTATTGAACGCTGTTTTAATCTCATCGAGTTCCTGCATAGTTGGACGCAGGAACATGAACACGAGGTCTGCTTTGTGTCCCAGGATGGAATACACAGCCGTGCTTCCTTGGTTCTCTCCCTCATTCGCTTCCCATGTGCGGATCAATGCATTCAGCTCGTCCAACGCTTCTTGGCGTTCTGCTGCGGACGCTGCTTTCCACTTTTCCCAATTGATGGTTCGGAAATTATGATACGTATACCAACCTTCTAATGTAAGCAACGCTTCGTTTGCGCTCATTCTAAAATCAGCTCCTTTGAAAAATCTGGTGACCTTCTTGCAACATTCCCAGTATAGCATAAGGAACAAGTCCGTATTCCGAACAGATTGGTGAACAAGCAAAATGAAAACCAAGCGGTTCATTAGCTGCCGCTTGGTTTCGTTCCTGCCAGTACGGAAGTTGTCAGCTTGCTCGCTGCTTCCTGATCTACAATAACGGTTACATCCGGATGCAATTGCAATAAGGAAGCTGGTACATCTGCCGTAGGCTCTTCTTCTAGCATCAATCGCACTGCCTCTGCCTTTGCCTCTCCACTTGCGAGAAGCACGACTTTTTTAGCGCCAAGAATCGTCTTGATCCCCATGGAAACGGCCTGAGTCGGCACCTGATCCACACTATCAAAATAGCGGGCATTTGCTTCAATCGTACTGTCAGTGAGCTGGACCACGCGCGTCACCGAGTCGGTAGGAGAGCCAGGCTCGTTGAAGCCAATATGGCCGTTATTGCCGATCCCCAGCACCTGGATGTCGATCCCGCCTGCCAATCGGATCGCTTCCTCATAGCGTGCACACTCTGCCAAAGGGTCTGTCGTATTCCCAACTGGCACATGTGTTTTCTCCGCAGGAATGTTGATGTGATTGAACAAGTTTTCTTCCATATACGAGCGATAGCTTTGCGGATGAGTCGAGGAAAGCCCGACGTATTCATCCAGATTAAAGCTGCTCGCTTGCGAAAAATCGATGCTCTCCGCTTGCGACAGCTTGATGAGCTCACGGTACATCCCTACTGGTGTGCCTCCGGTTGCAAGGCCAAGGACGGTCTTCGGATTTGCTTTTACTTCGCTCACGAGCATTTCAGCAGCTTTTCTGCTAAGCTCCGCGTAATCTTTCACGATCACGAGCTTCATTTCCAACCACTCCTATTCCATATAAGATAAACCACTTAATATTTTCTCTCTAGGACAGCCTTCGCTGTTCTTTCTTTATATAAAAGGGCCTTTTCCTTGTTGCGCATCGTGATTGTCGTACTGATGACATCCAGTACATGCAGCTGTGCAATTTTGGCTGCGAGAGAGCCTCCCTGCAACGGACCTTCTTGCGCTGCGGTCAATAGCGTAATGTCCGCTACATTCGTAATCGGTGAGCGTCGATAGTGCGTCAGGCAAATGCAAGTTGCGCCTGCCTGTTTGGCGACTTTCAATGAATCGATCGTGTCTTTCGTACTGCCTGATACAGACAAACCTATCGCGACATCCCCCGGTCCCAGAGTGGCCGCAGCCATCGCTTGCAGATGCGATTCATTAAAAGCGTCCACGCGAAGCCCGATCCGCAAGAACGTGTACTTGGCATCCTGGGCTGTTACCGCTGACGTACCTACCCCGTAAAAATGGATTGTGTTTGCTTTTTGCAAAAGATCTACACAGCGCTCTAGCTGTTCGATTTGAAACAGGGCCGAAGTATCCCCAATCGCCTGTTGATTGGCTGCGGTTACTTTGTGCGTAATGATGTCCAGCGAATCGTCTTCTCCTACTTCGCCATGTAAGTTTTTGACTGGATTGACCAATTCCTGCGCCAACGCCAGCTTGAACTCCTGATAGCCATGGAAGCCTATTTTCCTGCAAAATCGTAAAACGGTCGTCTCACCCACTCCGGCCTTTTCGGCAAGGTCAATCACCGATGAATAAATCACGCTGTCTGTCTGCTGCAAGACGATATGGGCAACCTTTTGCTCCGATTTCGTAAAGGAGGGAAGGAGACTCTGAATATGCAAAAGCGTATTTGTCTTCGTGATGGCAGCTGTCAATGGATGGGACAGCTCCTCCTGCTGTTTCACCATATGGCTCGCTCCCCCTTGAATAAAAGTCAGGATTTTCACAGCTGTTTTTACCCAAAACAAAATAGCTGTATTTCTACAGCTATTATATCAAAAAAGGAGTTATCCGCCATCTTTATATTTTTAAGTGGAGCAATTCTCCAAACCGTCAAAATGGGGTAAACAAAATAGTCGGACATGTTGCGACTCGAAAAGATCCGCTCATGGCTGCTGGAACCAGAACCAGATCGAGCGTCACGATTTCTCCTGCACCTATCGTTACTGTCCCTCTCGCTTCTCCACTCCCCATTGCATTGGCTACAACCAAGTAGGTGCCAGGAGCAAGACCAGTCACCTTGTACCTGCCAAAGCTGTCTGTTTGGACGACTACAGTCGTTATGATTGGTTGATTCACCGTTTGCACATACACGGACGCCCCAGCAACTGGCAAGCCTGTCAAACCGGCTCGAACTGTTCCTTGTATCGTACCCGTTTGAGAAAGGCGGATGATGATAAAGGTTGTTTGGTTCGGCAAAACGACTGCTTCTGCCTGACCGGTACCAATGCCCGGAATGGTCCCGATAACGGTATACGTCCCCGGAGCCACATTGACAAAATGGAATGTTCCATCCGGCTCAGCCAGGATATTTTGCAGGCGAATCTTGTTTGAAAGGAATAGCGACAATTGAATATTGTTACCACTGGCTTGACTTCCGTCTGGCAAGAGGACAATGCCGGATATCGTCCCGACGAATGGCAATAGCTCGACTGTCGTTACGGTCGTCTGCCCGCTTGCGACGGAAACGGTAATGTAATGCGTACCGAACCCCTCTGCGCTTGCAATGACATTGTACTCTCCGGCCGTCAAGCTATTCACCTGGAATTGCCCGCTCTGATTCGTTACGACGTTGGCAACAAACAAGCCATTGGCAAACTGCTGAATCGCAACGGCCGCTCCTGTGATTGGGAGTCCTGTCAACTGATTGGTCACCTGTCCGAAGATGTTGCCTGGAAGAGGAGACATCGTCAGAATGACTCCGTTAAGTGTCTGTCCAGCAGTCACGGTTATGTTACTGGTTGCCGCTGCATAGCTGTCTTCACTTGCACTTATCACATACGTTCCAGGCGGCAGATTACCGACAGAGAAATTGCCGAGGTCATCCGTGATCGCACTACCGAACAATGTTCCGTGTGAATCCTTCACCTGTATCAAAGCGTTGGAAACAAAACCGCCACCCTCAGACTGAACCTGACCTGTGACCGTAGCTGGAAACGAGGGAAGCCCCACATCGATGACCGTCGTCTGACCAGAAAAAATCGTCGCGCCAACTGGTTGGGTAGCATAGTTGAGAGCACTGATCGCCAGCGTATAGGTTAAAGGTGCCAAGCCGTCGATTGTAAACTGACCGAGACCGTCTGTAATCGCCCGAGACAACAGGTTGTTTGTTCCCGGGAAAAAGATTAGAACCTCTGCTCCTACCAGTGGTGTCCCATCAAACTCATCTCTGACGGTCCCCTGCAAAATGCCTGGGTTTGGATTCAGCGGAATATTGACAGTAGCCGTTCCCCCTGGCGCTACATCAAAGGATACGTTTTCTCTCTGATAGTTATCGTTCCTTGCCAAAATGGTGTAATTTCCAGCTACAAATCCATCGATGAAGTATATCCCCTGAGCGTCTGTCTGGGTAGAAAAGAGAATCGTATTATTGTTGCCCAGCAAGCGGACGAGCGTATTCGGCAATGGAGTCGCGAGAAGGGCGTCACTAATTTCTCCTGTGACACTTGCAGGCAGACTCTGCAAAGAAAAATCAAAACCAGTAGTCGCTCCCAATCCGACCATAGCTGTCGAAGCCTCAGCAGCAAATCCCGTAGCACTCGCAATCAGTGTATAGCTCCCCGGGGAAAGTCCACTCACCATATACTGCCCCTGCTCATTCGTCAGGACAATAGCCAGTATCGTTCCAGACGGACTTCCTTGTCGAATAGTAATGACCGCGCCGGCAATCGGCGAGGCCGTACCTACCTCTCGAACTGTACCAGCAATCCCACCGGGCAACTGGTTTAACGCAAAGCTTAATACGGACGCCGCACCTGCTTGTATCTGTGCGCCAGCTACATCGCTTGCATATCCAGTTGCATTGACATTGACGGTGTACCCTCCCGGAGCCAGTCTATCAAGCGAAAAGTTTCCAGTTGCATCTGTCAGTACGGAGCCCACAGCGGCACGAGTGCTGTCGAAGACGATTACCGTTGCGCCAATGATCGGCAAGCCCGTCTCCAGATCAGTCACAACGCCGGATAAACTGCCGGGATTAGGAACTAATGCCTGCTGAAAGTTGGTGGTAATGCCCCCTTGCAAAATAACCGCCTGCGAGACGGATACAAAATTCGACGCAAAAACAGTTACATTCACGACACCCGGTGGAAGCTTCTCTGCCAAAAAATTCCCTTGATCATCTGTCAATAATTGAACAAGCACAACACCATGGTCATCCGTAATGAGCACGGTGGTTCCCGGAATCCCGAATCCCGTCATTTGATTGGTAACCACACCCGAAATAGCCGCCAGCAAGTCAGGTAACGAGACGGTCGTTGAAGTTGCCGTATTGGCAGTCACGATTACGCCGATACTTCCTACGGCATAGCCGGGCGCTGAAGCGATGACGGTGTAAACGCCTGGAGCGACACTCGCAAAGAAAAACACGCCCGATTCATTCGCCAGCAAGCTCTGTATGACGGCTTGATTGCTATCCATCAGCTTGACGTTGATTTCGCTTCCCGTAACAGGTACGCCCAAGCTGTTTATGACACTTCCCACGATGGACCCAGACATGGGCAAAAGCGCCACACTAGCCCCTGTCGTCTCTCCACTGACTACATTGGCCCCTACTGATTGATCAGCATAGCTAGGTGCGCTTACCGTGACGGTATAAGCACCCGGCAACAGATGTTCAATCAAATAGCTGCCCGTCTGGTCGGTACTTGCTGTAGCCACTACATTTCCGTCACTTATGGAACGAATCAGAACAACTGCGCCTGCAATGAATATCGCCGGATTCGTCGCGTCCGTCACCTGTCCACTAATCCCGCCTGCATTCGCCCCAAGAGTATAGTCTACACCGGTTTTATTTTCACCGGGTCCAAGTGTAACACCAACCGAGCCTGTAACATATTCAGGGGCACTTGCCACCACGACAAATGATCCGGCAGGCAGGTTGCCAATTATATAGGTCCCGTTTGAATCCGAATAACCAAAGCCTATTGTCGTCTCATTCAAATCCAGAATACGGACAACGGCATTGACAATCGGCTGCATCCCCGTGTCTAGCACGGTTCCAGAAATACTGGCTGGATTCGGGATAAACGTAAAGGAAACGTTTGCCGTCTGCCCAGGCTGTACGATCGCCCCAACAGATTGAACAGCGTAGCCAGAAGCCGTAGCTGTAAGGACATAAGAGCCTGGTGCGACCCCTGAAAATGAAAACGCCCCATTCCCATCTGCGACGACAGTACCGATCAACAGGTTATTGATATCAAACAATTGAATGGTGGTTCCCGCTACGACAGGTGCTACTATACCGCTAATAAAACCGAAATCTTGATTGAGCTGAAGCTGGACAGGAGTAGTTGTATTCGCGAGCACAAAGGCCCCGACATGATTGGACTGAAAGCCACTTACTGAGGCAGCGATGACGTATTGTCCCGCAGCCAAGCCCGTGATGACAAAGCTTCCTTGACTATCACTGTATACCGAATGCACGACAGAGCCATTGGAATCGAGTGCATTTACTTGTGCGCCTGCAATCGGCTGTAACGTCCCTGCAGCGAGTACCTGCCCTTGGATCTCACCTGGGCTCGCAAACAACGATAAACTGACAGGTGTATTCGTATTCGCAAGTACAGTGGCGGAAGCACTGTTCGTTTCATAATTGGTTGCACGGGCAGTAATGGTGTAAACGCCGGGTGCAAGTCCTGTGATCTCGTAGTTACCAGACAGATCGCTATCGGCATGGGCGACGATTGCCCCCGCTTGGTTCAACACGCTAACCTCTACCGTAGCACCTGATATCGGTAGACCGGACGTAGCATCGAGGATCGAACCCGAAATGCTCCCCGGCAAATCTGCAAGCTGTAGATTCACAGTTGTTGTCGTCAGGGAAGCGACGCTTGCCCCTGTGATCACAGTCGTTTTGTCCGGAGCAGACACGATGACGACGTACGCCTGCGGCAGCAGATCAGGTATCACATACTGTCCGTTCCCATCAGTCAATACAGTAGCAATTACAGCACCTGCTGCCGTATTTTCCCTAATGATGACAGTGGCACCCTGAATCGGCTGATTGCCGCTGTCTACCACCTGTCCTGCGATTGATCCCGGAGAAGTTTGCAGGACAAAAGCAAGGGACGATATTTCCTGAGGCAGCACTGTTGCCCCCAACACAACGGTGGAATAACCAGAAGCTGTAGCTGTTACGGTATACGTGTCCGGTGCCAAGTGCGGGAAGGAAAAAGTGCCAGCGCTGTCGGTAATGGTCTGCGCCACAGAAACATTTCCCTTCAAAACGACAACGATGGCGTCAGCTAGTGGATTCATGCCTGTGTCCGTGACAGTTCCATTTAATACCCCTGCCTGTTTTTCCAACTGGAGGTCAACCGTTGTAGTAGCTCCCACATTGATTTCGACGCCTACGGTTTGGCCCGCATACCCTTGTGCTGTAACCGTCAGGACATAAGTTTCTGGGCCAAGCAAAGACAAGGAGTAGTCTCCATTCGCATCGGATAGCGTCTCTCCTACAGCAATTCCCGAACGAGTGACAACCTTGATGCTCGCATTTGGGATTCCCTCACCCGTTTGCGCATCAGAAATGGTTCCACTTACTGTTCCAAATGCTGTAGTCAATTCAAAATGAAGTACCTTGGTATCCCCCGCTTGCAGACTGATTCCAGCTAATTGTGTGGAAAAGCCCGCGGCACTGACACGGATTTGATAAACACCTTCTCCGAGCTTGGTTAGCAGATACGTGCCAGCTCCATCTGTTGTCGTTTCCGTCAGCGTAATACCTGCCTGGTTCAGCACTTCCACCAATGCCCCGGAAATCGTTATGCTACCCGAACCTGTCACCAAACCGGAGAGCTGCGCAACTGACGTCTGGAGCACTACATTTTGTGTAGTAGACTGGGCACGAATGACGTTGATTGCGACTGTTGCTGGCTGGAATGTATCCGCACTGACTGCAAGGGTATAGGCACCCGGCACGACATTGGTAAACTGATAGCTCCCCCCTCCCCCACTCACTGCCTGGTTTACGGTCACGCCTGTCGTATTAATGAGCTTGACCACTGCACCTGAGATGGGTGACAGTCCGGTATCTGTTATCGTCCCATTCACCTGACCTGGACTCGGAGGAAGCAAAATATCTGATCTTGTGGTCTGCCCTGCCAAAACGCTCACGAATTGAATTTTGGGGTCATAAGTCGGCGCGGTCACCGACACAGAATACAGACCAGGAGCCAATCCAGTAAACGAATAGGCACCATCTGTGTCTGTTGTCGTCGTTCCGATTAGTACGGGAATCGAATCATAGAGCTGAACCTGCACACCTGCTACAGGCAAGTTCGTGGACTGGTCAAGCACCACGCCAGCAACACTTCCAGCCAAGTTAACCGTGATGACAATATTATCCTGAACAGGAGAAAGCGTCCCGCCAGAAAAACTGTCTACACCAGTGACTGTCGCTCTGTTTAACCGCCGCGTTCCGCCTGGAGAGACAGCGAAAACCCCACTGACCGTAAATGTCAAGCTGGCAGTAGAACCAGCGGCCAAATTGCCGATCGTCCAGCTGAGCACCTTGGTGAGCGGATTGTAATTGACAGAGCCAGTGCTTGTTGCATTTACCGTAAAAGCTGTTACCTGATCCAGTTCGATCAAATCGTTGACAATGACTGTTGTTGCCTGGCTCTTCCCGGTATTAGTCACAGTGATCGAACCTGTCCATTGCGATAGTTGTCCTGTGGTAACCAAGGCTGGTCCTGCTGTTACCTGCTTGGCGATCGCGAGTTTCGCCCGTACATCTCCCGCAGATATCGTAGTGTTATTACTCTGGGAGTTTTCAAAGGTATAGCCCTCACTGATTCGAAGAGAGTCCTTGTTGTAGTTATTTTCATTCGCGGAAGTAAACGGCAGGAAACGAAGGGAAGTAAGAGAGGTAACACCGATCGTTGAAAAAAAAGTAGCAGCCGGTATGACGAGATCAATGAAGTAATCAGGATTGCCGCTAAAATTAGAGCCGTCATTCGTCAGCCGCACACGAGCCGTGTCAAAATTGATAATCGGCGCTTGCCAGTTTGGCGCTCCACTGCCGTTTGTGCCCTCTGCCGGATCATTCCAAGAGTTGAATTCTACGACCGTGTTTTGGATCAAGGCAATACGATTGCGCAAGCCTTGCACACTTAGCATCCATTGATAGGTGCCAGCCACTCCAGTTGTATTGATTAAATAACCCCAAGAAAAATTTTGAAAACCCGTTTTTTGCGAATTTCTTGGATCTTCATTGACTCTCATCCGAAAGTAGAGATACGTTCCATCGTACGCTGAAAAGGCAACGGGAAACGTAGAGTTTCCTACCAAGTCGACAGAGCCGGGACTTTCATCGTTTGGGACGTCTCCGAATGGACTTCCCCCGAGCATAAACGGGATAAATTGACTGTCAGAAGGATAGGCCATTTTTGTTCCTCACCTCTTCCCTCTAACTTATGTACATAGAGTGATATGGCCCCCGCCCTCCCTTTGCTAATTGGCTTATCCGTGCCCGTCCCTACAAAAAAGGGCTTTCGCCCGCAAATATTTCTTGCGAGGAAACCCTTTTCTTTCCTATATTGCCTATCTTACATAAATACGCGATAGCCAAGCAGAATAACCAGCACTAATACGACAATACAGCCGATGAAGAAGCCGATGCTGCCTTCTTGTCGCTTTGCTTTGCCCAGGGACATTTCCATCAAGCCAAAGGCGATAACCGCGATGATGCCCTTCACGTAGTAATAGAAATCTGTTGCGTGACCCACGAAAAGCATCCAAGCTCCCGATACAAGAATGATGACCATCATGAGTCTGAGCAGCATATGTACGATCTTGCCTGCTTTTGCTTTGCCCACGCGATACAGGATGTAGGCAACGATCAAGAGCACGAATGCGACTTCCCAGCTACCCACATGCGCTTCAATTAACGCTTTGTACGGCAAAAAATTCAACCCCTTTACTCCTAAATTCAATCTTGTCCATTATACCAGAAGCAGGGAAAAAATGCTGATGTCCCAATGCGTGGCAGTATTGTGACCAGGCTTTTTCGAGGATGAGAAAAAGGCTGCCTCTGATCGGCAACCTCTTTTTCTAGCAAACGATCCTATCGCAGTAAAAATCCGTCTTTCAGCGGGTCCGAAGGGTCTACGACAAATTGATGCAGACCTGTAATGAACGCCTTGCCTTCTATGCTCGGAATGACAGCCGGATAACTCCCTACCTGCGTGGTTGCTACTACCTTGCCGATAAACTGGCTCCCGACAATTCCTTCATGAACAAACGATTCTCCAAGAGCCAGCTTGCCTCGCGCATGCAAGGTGGCTACGCGAACCGCAGTACCTGTACCGCATGGTGAGCGATCGATTTGCTTATCAGCGAAAATCGTTACGTTGCGCAGGTCTGATCCTTCCCCTCTCGGCTTATCCGAGATAATCACCCCGTAAATTCCTTTAAGCTCAGGCTCCAACGGATGAACGACCTCTATCTTCGCCTCGAGTTGTTCTTTGATTAGCTTGCCCCACTCTTGCAGCTCGGCCAATTGCTCCATTTCTACCTGAACCCCGATATCTTGCGCCTGTACGACTGCATAGAATGCTCCGCCAAAAGAAATGTCCACCGAAAAAGTACGTCCTCCCCACTCAATAGAAACGTCTTGTGCCAAAACAAAGGAGGGGACATTTTCAAACGAGACGGAATGGACCAGCGATTCTTCTACATTGGCGTGTGCAATGATTCTTCCTGCCGGACTGTCAATCACAATACGCCCTGTTGGATCTTTCAGCCGAAGTATTCCAGTCTCAATGGCAGCCGTCACAACCGCAATGATTCCATGCCCGCACATTGTACTGTAGCCCTCGTTATGCATGAACAGCACTCCAAATGCCGCATCTGGGCTGACGGGCTCTGTCATGACACAGCCGTACATACCATGATGCCCGCGCGGCTCATACATGAGTACACGCCGGATATGGTCCAGCTCCTCCCGAAAGTAACGTCGCTTCTCCAGAATCGTCTCACCCGCGAGCGGTGGGATGCCGCCTGTTATGATGCGCAGCGGCTCCCCTCCGGTATGGGCCTCGATCGTCGTAAACAACTGATTGATGTGCATGACATCCTCACCTTTTTATCCGAGTGGCGAAAAGCTTGATGGATCACCACGCGTATTTGATCGCGCATGTTTTCGTCGTACTGTAAAAATCAAGCGCTGCCTGCCCCTGCTCCCGTGTATGTGAGCTGGACAGCTTCATGCCGCCAAATGGAGCCTGGTATTCCACACCTGCCGTCTCCTGATTGACCCGAACCATCCCCGCCTGCGCCATATCCAAAAAGCGATGGGCACTCGCCAAATCTCGGGTAAACAGCGAAGCGCTCAGTCCGTAAACAGACTGGTTGCACAGCTCCACCGCCTCGTCAAAACCGTCTGCTGTCATAAGTACAGCCAATGGTCCGAACACCTCCTCCTGAACGAGGCGATGATTGGCAGCGACACCCTCGACAATTTGGGGACGGATGTAATAGCCTTGCTCTTCTTTTTCATATGATGGGCTTTGGGCAATGACTGTCGCTTCATCGTTAGCCAATGCGATGAACTTCCCGACCGTCTCATACTGTGCAGCCGAGGCAACTGGCCCCAAATACGCTTCCAGATCGCTGGCATCTCCTACCCGGCACTTCTCCATAGCCGATTGCAGTCGCTCGACCAGTGGCTGGTAGATCGCTTTTTCTACAATGATCCTGCTGGTAGCTGTACATTTTTGACCAGCCGATCGAAACGCGCCGCTGAGCAAAATCGGAACCGTTTTGTCCAGATCAGCATCAGCCAAAACGACTGCTGCATTCTTTCCGCCCATTTCTGTTTGATATTTCATATTGCGACCCGCGCACGCGATAGCAATCTGTCTGCCTGTTTCCGATGAGCCAGTGAAGCTGACTGCATCGACTTCGGCTTCATTCGTGAGTGTATGGCCGATCTCCCGGCCCTTGCCAATCACCAGATTCAGCACACCCGCAGGCAGCTTTGTTTCCGCAAATATTTCAGCTAGTCGTGTCGCCGCGAGTGAACCATTTTCTGCTGGTTTCCAGATGACCGTGTTCCCGCAAATAAGTGCAGGGGCGATCTTCCAGATGGGGATCGCAACGGGGAAGTTCCATGGTGTGATGACCGCCACGACTCCGAGCGGGACACGACGGCTGTATTGCAGAACGTTTGTATCTGAAGAAGGAATCAGGTTGCCGTTGGAACGCATCCCTTCTCCAGCATAATAGCGCAACAGACTGACCCCACGCGCCACTTCACCGCGCATCTCGCCAAGCTGCTTGCCCATTTCCCGGCTTGCCAGCTGTGCCAAGCTGTCTGCATTTGCCTCTAAGGCGGCAGCCATTTGAAACAGGATTTCGCCACGAGCCGCACCCGTTTGTTTTGCCCAACCGATCTGTGCCGCACGCGCTGCCTGTTCAGCGGCAAAAACATGTGATCGATCAGACAGATGTAGAACACCGACTTCTTCCGTGATACGCGACGGGTTTTTGACCGTTAGTTCCTTCCCTGACGGCGTCATCCATTCGCCGCCAATCCAGTTTTTGCTGTGCATCCTGCCCGTCCCCCTTATCGTCCACTTGCAGCGCCGACAGCGTAGTCAAACGCCTTTTTAATGCCTGCGTAGTATTCTTCAGTCAGCGGCAGACGCGGCGGACGAGTCGGTCCTACTGGGAAATTCGCCAGCTCCATCATGTATTTGATCGACTGTACCAGCTGTGGACTCGCATCATAGTGGAACAGTGGCAACAAACGACGATAAAGAGCTTGTGCTTCGGCGAGTTTGCCTGCCCGTGCCAGTCGGAACAGCTCTACTCCTTCTTTTGGCAGCGCATTCGGCACACCCGAAATCCAACCTGTCGCCCCGATCAAGCCGCCCTCCATGACGAGATCGTCTACACCGACCATGACTTCCAAGTCCGTCTGGGCGAGAATGTCCTGCATGCGGCGCACGTCACCGGAGAACTCTTTCACAGCGACGATATTTCCGAACTTCGCCAGTCTTGCCAAAATGTCCGGAGTCAGATCGATTTTGTAGTCGTGCGGATTGTTATAGGCAATAATCGGCAGCCCGACAGTGTTCAGTGCCTCGTAGTGGGCAAACACTTCATTTTCCAATGGCTTGTAGTTGATCGGGGGCAAGGCCATCACGCCTGCTGCTCCCGCATCCTTGGAAAATTGCACCCATTCCACTGCTTGACGGGTAGACGGAGCAGCAGAGCCTACGACCACCGGGACTCGACCTTTTGTGGCAGCGATCACGGTATGAATGACTTTTGCCCGCTCTTCTCCTGTCATTGTCGCGTATTCTCCCAGCGAACCGGATGGAACCAGTCCGTCTACGCCCTCCTGAATCAACCAGTCACACAATTCTGCCAAACGTTTGTAATCCACCTCATAATCGTTTGTAAACGGCGTGACAATCGCCACGTACACTCCTTCAAATCTTGCCATTTTTCATTCTCCTCTCCCATTTGGGTTTTGTTTTAATGATCAGTTGCGGCTGGGATGAGCAAAAAGCCATTCCCCAGTTCGTCTTCCGGATTGTAAAAAATCGTATGCTTGCCCATCAGCCAGGCCGAGCCTGCAATTCGGGTAATGACAGCAGGCAGCCCCCCCTCCTCCGTCACCTGCAGCACTCTTCCTGTAAACAGAGAACCGACGATGCTCTCATGCACAAACGGTTCGTCTATCCCAATCTCCCCTTTGGCAAACATGGTCACCAGCTTGGCGGAAGTGCCCGTTCCACAAGGCGATCGGTCTATTCCACCCGGTGGCACGACGACGGTATTTTTCACATCCGCTCCCGGATTGTCAGGGGCCGTATAGAACTCCACATGGGTCAGCCCGCGAATAAACGGCTTCTCTGGATGAACGATCTCCATGGCCTGATTAATCGCTTTTCGAATCGTGACGGCCGTATCGACAATGGTGGATGCATTCGCTGGTATCAGTTCGAGATGGAGCTTGCGTGCATCCGTGATGGCATAAAAGTTTCCTCCGTACGCAATGTCGCAGGTCACCGCTCCAATCCCTTCTACTTCTACAGTCACATCTTGCTGGTAGAGGAAGGCTGGAATGTTCACAAACGATACTTCCTTGGCTTTCCCTCCCTCTACCTGTATGTCTACCTCGACCAATCCTGCTGGCGTATCGAGCGTTAGTTTTGTCACCGGCTCAGTAACGGGGATCATACCTGTCTCCACCAGTACGGTACATAGACCGATCGTATCGTGGCCGCACATCGGCAAGTATCCGCCTGTCTCGATATAGATCACTCCTACATCCGCATCCGGATGGCATGGATCGACGATCAAGGCCCCGGACATCACATCATGCCCGCGCGGCTCATACATCAAAAGCGTGCGAATCCAGTCGTACTCGGCCTTCATCAGGAGCATTTTTTCTCCCATCGTGGCTCCGGTAAGCTTTGGCAGACCACTGATTACCGTGCGGGTAGGATTTCCCCCGGTATGCGTGTCAATAGTGGTAAACACCCTCCTTGCTTTCATAGATGCAACACTCCTTTTTTCGTAAACCGGTCCAAACGCAGCGGCTCTGTCGGAATGATGGTGTCTGTCTGATCGACTAGCATCTCGGACACCAGCTTGCCTGTGACGGCAGCCAGACTGATTCCATCTCCTTCATGACCAGCCGCGATAAAATAACCGGGAACTTCCTCTACGCGAGAAATAATCGGCAAGTGATCCTCTGTCCACGGGCGCAAACCGCAATAGGTGCGGATGATGGCGAAGTCGGCGATCTTCGGATAAAAGCGCAGTGCTCTTCTCGCCATGCACCTGACGACATTCAGATCAATCTGCGTATCGAAGCCGACAAACTGACGACTGGAGCCAATCAAGAAGTTCTGGCTTTCTGTCGGTTCAAATACGAGCGCGACTCCGTACTTCTCTGTCTCCTCGTCTACTTGCCGCACTCCGCCAAACTTCGAGATGAGATAGCCGAATTCCATCACCTTTCGTCCTCCGACAGGCATCTGTCTCGAGGCGACGATCAAATGCCCTTTGCGCGGAACGATCGGAATATCCACCCCGACCATTTTGCCAATGACCGGCGCCCACACCCCCGCAGCGTTGACGACCTGCTTGGCCGTCATGCTGCCTGTACCAAGCCCGATGTGAAACGTTCCCGTCGCCTGATCACGTCTGAGCGACTTGACCTCTGTACGGCGCATGATCCTCGCTCCATGCTTTTTCGCGCCTTCAAACAGGGCAAAGGTCAGCATGTACGGATTGACGGTAGAATCGGTGGCGCACTCCAAGCCTCCCAGCAAATCGTGGGCAAAGTAGGGCGACTCCTGCCGAATATCCGCCCGGTCCAGCATCCGAAACGGCAGTCCTGCTTCTTTTTGCCGTCGCACCCATTCATGAGCGGCTTCCATCTCAGCCTCTGATTCGCAGACGAGAATGCTCCCCGGTGCCCGATATTCAAACGTATGGTCCAGCTCCCGGCTAAGCTGATCAACGAGCATCTGGCTTTTCAGGGACATCTGGCTGTCAAAGCCGGGGTCCTTGTCGATCGCCAAAATATTCCCGTCACAGCGCGAGGACGTCCCTGATGCCAGCTCGCCTTTTTCCAGGACAACGACATCCAATCCAGCCTTCGCAGCGTAATACGCAATCGCCGCGCCGATGATGCCACCGCCGATTACCGCAATCTGCGCATGGGTTTGTACTGTCATGCTGATTCTCCTCAAATGCGTATTCTGCTACTCTCTTCCTTCTTTTGTTTTTGCAATAGCCATGCCAATCGTTCCAAGCGAGATCCCCAAAACATTTCGTCTAAATTCTTTGACAACTCAAAGAGCGAATGTATAATAAATGAGAAAATGTTCGAAATTTTATACACTTGAACAACCTCTTTTAAAAAGGGATGATCGGGTTGAATCACAAACTTCCTGCCTTAACCGAGTTGCTACAGACAAACATACGTATTTTCAACGATCAAGAGCTTCTCCCTCCTTATTTGGACGAAACCGTTCCTGTATTTGCCCTGCGTCAAACCAGCTGGCATGTCGCCGATTCCTCCCATTTAACCGCCAATTTGACGATTGATTGCACAAAAGCCCCTTGGGAACCAGCTGCTGTGACGACACTTGATTCAACATTGGCCGACGCCATCCACCTGCTAGCTACTCACAACTATCTCCTGATCGAAAAACTGCCTGGAGTCCCTGTCGGCTACCTTCATCGAGGTGCAGTCATACAAGCCATTTTTTCCTCGTATGAGATCTTGGAAGCGTATTTCGAGACGATGATTAAGACCATGGATGCATCCATATCCGTTATCGATGAAAAAGCGCGTGTGATGGTTTGGACAGAAGGGGCTGAACGAATCTTTTCCCTGAAAGCAAAAGAAACGATTGGTCGCCCGATCACCGAATTTTTCCCGCTCGAAATGCTTGAAACACTCAAATCACTCCAAAGCGGACAGTCTCTCTACCGTCATCAGCATCAGCCACGAGAGGATCTCGTCGTGCTCATCAATACCAATCCGATCTATTTGCATGACAAAATCATCGGTGCTGTCGCGGCGGAAACGGATATCACGAGCCAAGTCCGACTGAACCAGGAGCTGTTGAACGCCAATAAAAAAGTGAATCACTTGCAGCAGGAAATGGCGAAGCTCAGTCCAACACCCGATCCATTTGCACAGATCAAGGGAACGAGTCTCCCCATTCGCCATATCCAGTCCATGATCCAAAAGCTCAGCGCTACACAAGCAACCGTCTTGATTACAGGGGAAAGCGGCGTCGGCAAGGAGCTTTTCGCCAAAGCCGTGCATGATGTGCGGGAAGGCTCCAATGCGCCCTTTATCGCCATCAACTGCGGTGCGATTTCACCTACTTTGTTTGAAAGCGAGCTTTTCGGGTACGAAAAAGGTGCCTTTTCTGGTGCGGATCAAAAAGGGAAAAAAGGAATGATTGAGCTGGCACGTGGAGGAACGCTGTTTCTCGACGAGGTCGGAGAAATGCCGCTCGATATGCAAGTGAAGCTGCTTCGCGTGCTTCAAGAGAAAAAGTATTATTCGGTCGGAGGGACCAAGCAGATTGAGGCGGACTTCCGCGTGGTTGCCGCCACGAATAAAAATTTGGAGGAGTTAGTGAAGGAAGGGAAGTTTCGCCAAGACCTATTCTATCGGCTCAATGTCGTGACCTTGAAAATTCCTCCGCTTCGAGAACGCATTGAAGATACAATTGAACTCGCCCACTTTTTTCTCTATGAATTCTCTTTGCGTTACAACCGTCCCATCCATGCCATCTCGCAAAATGTGATGCAAAACCTGCTTCAACACGACTGGCCAGGCAACATTCGCGAGCTGCGAAATGCCATTGAACGATTGGTGGTATTTGCGACAGACGGTATTATCAAGGAAGAGGATTTGCCGTATTCCTTGCAAGCTCAGACGAAACAGGTCCCGATTGAGCTCCCTCCCGATCTTTTTTCGCTGCAAGAAGAAATCGAAGCGCATGAGCGCCGTGTCATTTTGCGAGCCATCGAGCTGGAAAACGGCAACAAGCAAGCGGCTGCGAAAAGACTTGGTATATCGCGGGCCACGCTCTATAACAAATTGGGTAAGTAAAAAAGAAAAAACGTTGTCCTTCAACGGTTGTTCATGGAGAAGCCCTGCCACATGTTTTCCAGTCGCCTGTATCCTCTCTTCGTTCGGGCGGTCTCCTTCCAAACATGTGACAGGGCTTTCGAGCTGTTAGATGTTCTTCCGGCTTTTCAAACCTATTTTGGTTGGTCATGGTAGTTTTCTTGTACTAGCTGATCTTCTTGAGTGATCAATCTTGATCGTGAAGCATTTTGGGTTCGTTTTGAAGATTCAATGATCTCGAGTTGTTCATCTTCCTTCTTGGATCGACTTGCAATCATTTTTCAGCAAAGCCCCGTAGGAAGAAGCGAATTTCCAGTCCAAGCGCCTCTGGAGCCCACCTCAGCGTAGGAAAAAATGGCGGGGAATTTCAGCTTCACTCATGAAATCCTTCATTGAAACTTCTACGTTTGAAGCGCTCCCGCCATTTTTTCCGAAGCGGACAGTCAATCCCCTTTGCGGGGCGTAGGCCGAAGCGTAGACTGGAAATTCGCTTCTTCCCTCCACTACAGCCGCTTCTTACACACCAAAAACGCACGCCAACGCAAACAAAAATCAGGAAACCTTCGCCCCTCTTTGGGCGGCAACACCTCAGACAAAATACGGATCAATTCCATGGTTGATTCCTCCCTGCGTCGCCATTTGTGGATCACAGACATCATCAGCCATTTCGATTGCGTTTCGCATGTCTTTTCCATCCGCTGCACAGTTACTAGTTACTGGTAAAATCACACCGACGAGTATCTCGCCAACGTCTGCACCTCCAGTAGAAGCTCCTTGATTGGCACATCGCCGCGACTATCACGCTTCCCCATTTTTTCATAGCCCATCCCCATTCAAATATCATTCGATTGATGCCCATTTCCAGTCGATTGCGCCTAGACCATCCTGGAAAACTCCTTTTACCTTGTCATTCTTCACCCATGTATGCGTATAGAAGTAGATCGGCATAATCGGCATTTCGTCCATCATGATTTGCTCGGCTTCACGCAAAATCGACTTGCGCTTTTCCGGATCACTCTCGGTGGCGGACTGATTCAGCAGCTCTTTGAATCTCGGATTCTCCCAGCGCGTATCATTGTTTCCTCCGTCCTTTTCCTTGAACAGCTCCAGGAAGTTGATCGGATCGTTGAAGTCACCCGACCAGCCGAGACGCCCGACCTGGTAGTTGCCCTCGTGCATGGTCTCGAGGTACACCTTCCATTCCTGATTTTCCAGCTTCACATCTGCTCCAAGGTTTTGGCGCCATTGGTCCTGAATCGCTTCTGCGATCTTTTTATGCCCTTCCGACGTGTTGTAGCTGAGCTTAATCGGCGGCAGTTTAGAGATGCCCAGCTCTTTCATTCCTTCTTCTAACAGCTTTTTGGCCGTTTCTTGATCATTGTCTTTGAAATAACCGCCCGTATTGAGTCCCATTGTCGGAGGAACTGCTGCCATCGCTGGCTGCTGATTCGCTTGGAGTACGTTGTCGATTAAGATTTGACGGTTAATGGCGTAGGCAAAAGCTTTACGAATCTTCACGTTATTGAACGGAGGTTTCTCTGTATTGAACTTATACCAGTAGGTAGCACCGACAGGCTTCACTTGCAGCTTTCCGCTGTCTTTAAGAGCTGGCATCGCATCTGTTGGCAGCGAGCTTAACGGACTGCCTGCCCAGTCAATCTCGCCGTTTTCGAACATGGACAGCTCTGTGTTTTCATCCTCCACCATCGAGAACTCAATCTTGTCCAGCTTGACACTATCTTTGTCCCAATAGTTGTCGTTTTTCACGAGTACCATTTTGCTTTTGTGTTCCCAAGACTCCATTTTGAAAGGACCATTTCCTACGTGTGTTTTAGCCTCTCCAGCCCATTTTTCATCGGCCTCGACTACTTTTTTATTTACCGGGAAATAAGTTTGGAAGGCGGTTAGCTCCAGAAAAAACGGGGTTGGATTCGTCAACTCTACTTGCAGAGTCTTGTCGTCCAATGCTTTTACGCCGACATCATCCAAGCTTCCATTTCCTTTGTTGGCCTTCTCCGCATTCTTGATGTAATAGAGCTGGTAGGCGTAATTGGACGCTGTCTTCGGATCGAGAGCACGCTTCCACGCGTATTCGAAATCGTGGGCAGTTACCGATTCTCCGTTGCTCCATTTGGAGTCTCTCAGCTTGAAGGTATATATTTTCATATCACTCGATACTTCAATCTTCTCGGCTACTGCTTCCTCTGGCTTGCCCGAAGACCCGATGCGTGTCAGCCCATCAAAAACTGCTTTCACGATGGCAGCAGAAGTCGTGTCTTCCGCAAGTCCAGGATCACCTGTAGGTGGTTCGGAGTGAAGATTCCAGCGAAGGACTTGTGTTTTTGCTGGTTCTTTAACCGTGGTGTCAGGTGCTTGCTGTGTGCTCGACTGACCACTCTGTGCTGCTTGCTGTCCTCCTCCACATCCTGCCAACGCTAATCCCACGACTGCTACGCTACTCATTACTGCAAACATACTCTTTTTCATTGGCTCAACCCCCATTATTCAGTCGTCATATATTTTTTCAGAATTATCAGAATGCAAAAGATGTGCCAAAAATGAAAACGACGGTGGCTTCGCTCTTAGGTTGGTTGTTGTAAACTTTTTTGTACACTGTATACCTTGTCGTGTTTCAAATCTTAGACACCGCTGTTAGACAAAAAAACCTCAGCCCACTTACTCGGCCAAGGCTTTTGACTCTCGATTTACAAAATGATCAATTCGCGCGATGAATGTGTCAGCACCTCATTGCCACTCTCTGTGACAACCAAATCGTCTTCGATACGGACCCCACCAAGCTCTGGGATATAAATCCCCGGCTCCACGGTCAAAATCATGCCTTCTTGGAGAACAGCGGTGCAGCGTGTGGACATAAATGGCTCTTCATGAATATCGAGGCCCACTCCATGCCCCATCCCATGTCCAAATCGCTCGCCATAGCCGTGCTCCGTGATGTAGTCCCGTGCGAAGGCGTCTGCCTCTTTCCCGGTAATGCCGGGACGAATGCCTGCAACAGCCCGATTGCGTGCTTCCAAAACGATCTCGTAGATGGCTTTGAGCCGTTCATCAGGTGTGCCGACAGCAACCGTACGGGTAATATCTGAACGATATCCTTGGTACAAAGCACCAAAGTCCATCGTGACCATATCGCCCGCGTCAATCGTTTTTTCACTCGCTACGCCATGAGGAAGTGCGGAACGATAGCCAGAAGCAATAATGATGTCAAAAGCAGAGCCCGACGCCCCTTCCTTTCGCATGAACATTTCCAATTCGTTAGACACTGCGAGCTCTGTGATACCAGGACGCAGGAAGGATGTAATATGGGAAAATGCCGCATCGGCGATTTGCGCAGCCGTTCGGATGATCGCCAGTTCTTCCTTTGTCTTCATCATCCGCAATCCCTCAATGACACCTGACGTCGGAATGAATGCTGTTTGGACGACCTCACTGTATTTGCGATGCAAAGCAAATGAGACATTCTCCTCCTCAAAGCCGAGATGGTTGATCCCCATCGCTTCCGCCTGGCGCGCTACTTCGCTGTAAACGGATTCTTTTGTCGGCAAATAAACGATCTCAAAGCCTGTTGCTTGTGCTTGCGCTTGAGATGTGTAACGGAAATCTGTAAAAAGCTTGGCCTGGTCCCTTGAAATGAGGACAACCCCGTATGTACCTGTAAAGTTTGTGAGGTATCGGCGGTTTTGTCCATTGGTGATCAACATCCCGTCAATCCCAAGCGAATCGAATTTCTCACGCAGTCTTGTTACCTTTTCCATCTCTGTCATCCCTCTTTTGTTTGTTGAGATTGGGCTGTTTCTTTGAGAATATTCAGCAAGTATTGTGCCAGCTAGGACGTTCTCACTCGCTTTCCCATGGCACGACACTTGCATTTTTCATCAAGTAAGAATGAAAGGAGGCTTCATCATGGAATCGCATCCATTGATTATCTGCCGTTGTGAAGAAGTAACTCTCGCTGAATTGGTAGAGACCGCCCAAACCTACCAATGTACCGCACGCGAGCTCAAGCTACGGACCAGAGCCGGCATGGGCTGCTGCGGTGGGAGAACCTGCCGTACATTGATCGATCAGGTCATTCAGCAAGTAACTGGCCAAGCGCCTTCTCATACTGTACCTCTTGGATACCAACCGCCTATCCGTCCCGTCTCATTTCAAACGCTTGGGGGGCAACGGGCATGAGACAACGAATTGATCGCCATCCGGTCCTCGGTTCAATCGGTGACAGAAAGCAGCTTCCTTTTTATTATAACGGCTCTGTTTATACGGCTTACGAAGGCGAGACGATTGCGGGAGCTCTTTTAGCCGCAGGAGTCCGTACACTTCGGGTGCATGAGGAAAAAGGAACACCGCGAGGAATTTACTGCAATATCGGTCACTGCTATGAATGTCGCGTGCATGTAGACGGTGTCCCGACTGTGCGTGCTTGTATGACGCTTGTGCAGGAAGGCATGCAAGTGAATGCTGGTTCTGTCCTTCCTACTCCCTTGAAAAAAGGAGGGCATGGTGCATGATCGACCTTCTCATCATCGGGGCTGGACCCGCGGGCTTATCCGCAGCAATTGCAAGTGCAAGGCAGGGATTGGCTGTTCGTGTAATCGATGAGTTCTATCGCCCTGGGGGCCGCTTGCTTGGACAGCTTCACGAAGAACCGGACGGTGTGTGGTGGAATGGACTGGATGAGGCTGCTCGTCTCACGCAAGAAGCGATTGGGCTTGGCGTAGAGATCCGTTGCGGCGTTTCCGTCTTCCATTTGACCCCATCTCAAAATTTCTGGATTGTTTCTACCACAGTGGGGGAAATGATAGCCCCGTTGCTCCTGATTGCTACGGGGGCTTCTGAAGCAGCCGTGCCTGTGCCAGGGTGGACGTTACCTGGCGTGATGTCCATCGGAGCTGCTCAAGTCATGACGAACGTGCAGCGCGTGCGAGTAGGACAGCGCGGAGTCGTCATTGGAATCAATATCTTATCGGTAGCGATATCCAGGGAATTGCAGTTGGCTGGAATTACGGTGGATCGAATGATTCTCCCACCTAGTACGACTGTCAGTGACACTGCGGGGCAACCACAAGCAGTGCTGCAATCTTTATTGCGTGTCGCCCATCTTGCCCCTTCTCTGATGATTCGATGGGGAAGCAAACTGATGAGAAATTCATGGATGCAAAAGCTGTCAATGGCCCTCTACCCCTCAAACGGGTTTTCTATGTGGGATATCCCGATTCAACTTCGAACAGCAGCATTGGAAATCATCGGAACCTTTCAAGTCGAGGGTGTTCGTATCGCCCGAGTAGCTGCCGATGGTTCAACCATAGCTGGAACCGAACAAGTCATTCCGGCTGATTTCGTCTGTATCGCTGGCGGATTAAGCCCACTCGCTGAATTGGCAGCGATTGCCGGGTGTCCTTTTGCCTATGTTCCCTCCTTGGGTGGGCATGTCCCCTTACACAATGAAAGCATGCGAACACCAGTCCCCGGACTCTATGTTGCAGGCAATATCACGGGAATTGAAAGCGCCAAAGTGGCAATGGCTCAAGGCACGGTCGCTGGACTTTCTATCGCCAAAGCTCGGGGAAAGCTAACGAATGAACAGCGGTTATCGGATGCCATTCAGCAGGTGAAAATCGTCCGCCAAAACGCAACGATCCAGTTCCATCCAGACATTGTGGCTGGGCGTGCACTGGTGGGGAAAATGACTGCAGAATGGATCGCACACTAATTCATTCCTTCACTAGGAAAAGGCAGCCTGTTATTCCTTCACGGCAGGCTGCCTTTGTTTTTCTGCGTCTAGAGTAAGCGTACTGTGAATTTCCTCTGCCTGTTCTCGATAATAAGCAATGAGCTCAGGGTACTCCGCGATTTCTCTCTCTCCTGTCGGAGTGATCGCATACAGGCCGCGTTGCACACGGGTAAACCACCCATAATGATTTTGGATAAGAATCGACGAGGTTTTCTCCCCCGCCCCTTTCCTCTTGAGTAATTTAGGCGATAACGGCCCATACTGCTGAAGCAACGTCGCGATTTGAATGCAGCTCTGCTTGTAGGCCGTCATGAGCTTGGTTTGATAGCTGCCGCCAACATTGTAATCGCCGTATCTTCCCCGCATCTCTTCAATGATGCGGTTTCGCTTTTTTTGATTGAATTGCTTGCTTTTTACCCGATCAAACGGTCCCGGTGAAATATTCACTTCCATGACTGCGGGCCCTCTTTTTGGAAAGGACACGAGAATGAGACCGAGCTCTAGACGTCTAACCAAGTAGCATATATCTTGCCACTTTTTCGAAAACAATTTGTATTTGGGCTTCGGGATCGCCATATAAACAAAATCGGTATAGCGTTGGCGCTTTGTTGCCTGTATGAGCAATTCCACACTTAGGTTGCGCTTAAACTCAACGATGATCAGTTCCTCACCTTTGATGGCCGTTAAATCGCAATGCTTGACCTCGCCAAAAACTTCATATCCTTGTGCGACAAAATAATTCCGAATCGGTTCGTACATGTCAGCTTCATATTTTTTCTCTGCTTTCGGTTCCATGTGCTCCCCTTCTCTTATAGGAAAAAGAGCCAATCCAGTGGATTGACTCCTCTCTTCGTTATTCCTTCAAAACTGAAT
>NZ_PXZL01000040.1 GCF_003013405.1 Brevibacillus formosus
GTTGTTCCAGTCGTTCCAGTCGTTCCAGTCGTTCCGGTGGCTCCAGTTGCTCCGGTCTCTCCTGTTGTTCCGATTGCTCCAGTTGCTCCGGTCTCTCCCGTTACTCCGGTTGCCCCAGTCGCTCCCGTTACTCCGGTTGCTCCAGTGGCTCCAGTTGCTCCAGTTGCTCCGGTCTCTCCTGTTGTTCCAGTTTCTCCGGTTGCCCCAGTCACTCCGGTTGTTCCAGTCTCTCCGGCTGTTCCTGTTACTCCGGTCGTTCCCGTTACTCCTGTTGCTCCTGTTGTTCCAGTTTCTCCGGCTGCCCCAGTCGCTCCGGTTGTTCCTGTTACTCCGGTTGCTCCTGTTGTTCCAGTTTCTCCGGTTGCCCCAGTCGCTCCGGTGGTTCCTATTACTCCGGTCTCTCCCGTTACTCCTGTTGCTCCGGCGGTTCCCGTTGTTCCAGTGGTTCCAGTTGATCCCGCTATTCCAGTGACTCCGGTCTCACCTGTTGCCCCAGTCTCTCCCGTGCCTCCAGTTGCTCCGGTCTCTCCTGTTGATCCAGTAGTTCCGGTATCTCCCGCTGCTCCGGTGGTTCCTGTTGCTCCAGTCGCTCCAGTTGCCCCGGTCTCTCCTGTTGCTCCGGTTGCTCCAGTTATTCCAGTGGCTCCAGTTGTTCCGGTCTGCCCTGTCGTTCCTGTTGCTCCAGCCTCTCCAGTCGCTCCCGTTGCTCCTCTCGCCCCAGTCGCCCCAGTCGCTCCGCGTGGTCCCCTCGGTCCAGTTACTCCAGTTGCTCCTGTCGATCCAGTTGATCCAGTTGATCCCGTAGGTCCAGTCGGCCCTGTAATCCTCCTTACCGGATGTTTAGAAGCATCCAGCACAGCCTCCAATTTCTTTTGCAAAAGCATGTCTTGCTTTGTCGTTGCTTCGAGCATGTCCCGCACACTCTTGTTTAACTCAAGCAAATCCGCAATGGTGGCTCCTGGTCCAGATAGCCCAGGAATTGTCCCGAGTGCATACTGAATTTTTTCAGCTTCCGCATTTAAAATATGGCTAAGCCCCAACTCTTCCATTGCTAAAGAAGACAGCATTAAATTGAGCGCTTCATCACGCCCTATATGAATGGTCGGGGTGATATTCGGTATATTTGGAAATGACATGATTCCCCTCCTCTTTGAAAAGGATGTTTCCCCTCCCTCATGAGTTGTTACACAAGTTATCGAAGTGCATTACCAAACCGTAAACGGGTCTTAGTTTTCATCCATCCTCTTCCTCCAAAAAAGAAGCCATCCCCCTTAATTTAAAAAGGGATTCCAACAAACTGTCGTGCAGTTCTCACCAGTAACGGATGGAAAATCTCCTTCTTTAATCAACGAGGATCGATTCTATTTTTGTAGAGAAGACCCATGCGAAAATAACAACTACCCCCATACAATACGGACAACCAAGAAGGAGTATAGCCATCTAGTGTTCTACCGAATCCAATTGCTCCAGTCCTGCAAAATAAGCTTCGTTGTACGCTACACTTGGATGTGTCGGGTAAAACAGCTTTGCCATGTCGTGATGAATTTTCGCCTTTCGTTGATCCCCGATCCGATCGTAGCAGTAGCACAGCTGTATATGAGGGAGCCACGTCCATGCCGATTCATCTACCTTCCCCATGGAATCTTGCGGCCGCTCCAATAATGTCGCTTGCCGGTACCAGTAAATGGCCTTCGGGAAATCCTGCTTCTCCACAAAAAAAGCCCCCATCCTGCAGCAAATCTCCGCACGCGGAAGGTCGATCGCGAGTGTCCTGGTCAAAGATTGAATCTGTTTTTCAGGCTGCTTCAAGTGAGCGTAACACTCTGACTGCTTCTGACACGCCCAAATTTGATCCTCGATCCAGCCCAAACCTCCGTCCAAAAACAGCTGATACTGCTCAGCCGCCTCTTCGTACCTCGCATGATCGAACAATTCATTTGCAAAATAAAATTGGTCACGCGGTTCAAAAACCTCGCCTTTTTCCTTGCGCTTTACATAAATTTGCAAATTTCGGTCTGTATACGGCTTATTTTTTTGATGAGTAATGGCGATTTCACTATGCAAAATTTCCCCCGCAACAGCCAAATACTCGTGGACTGCCCCATGCCAAACAAAGTTACACTTCCTTTTGACGAGGCGATTTCTCCGTAAATAGTGAACGGGCTTCCCTCGCTCATCTACCGTTAAGTGGTAGGGCATCGAGACACTGTCGTAATCAAAATTGTCCAAGGCCTTTAGTGCAGCAAATCGTTCTCGATCTACCTCCAAAAGCGCATCGTCCGCATCCAGCCAAAAAATGTACGTCATCTTGGCTTGCGCAAAAGCAAAGTTACGAGCTGCTGAGAAATCGTCCACCCAGGTAAAATCAAATAACCGAGCACCATAGGTCAATGCAATTTCTTTAGTCCGATCAGTCGACCCTGTATCGACAATGATGATTTCATCCACCAAATCGCAGACCGTCGACAAGCATCGACCGAGTGATTCTTCCTCATCCCGAACGATCATGCACAAGCTAACCGTGAACATGCAGATCGCCCCCTCCCTAGAAAATCATTTTCTCAACATCCTATTTCCTTCCATCCCCCTTTATGTATCCGTACTTTCATAACCATCTGCTCGCACGAATATGGTGTAACAATATGTTCTGACAACACCGAAAAGAAGGTGATCATCGAATGAGCCCCCCTCTCCTTTCACTATGCATGATCGTCAAAGACGAAGCAGACCAGATAGAAGCATGTCTGTCCAGCGTGCATATGGTGGTAGACGAGATCATTGTTGTCGATACAGGATCAACCGATGGTACACAGGATATTTGTCGGAAATACGGAGCGAAAGTTCTGGAGATTCCTTGGGAAAACAGCTTTGCGAAAGCGAGAAACGCCGGATTGCAGGTTGCCAAGGGCGAGTGGATTTTATGGCTGGATGCGGATGAAATTGTACAGGAAGAAAAACCGGGAGTGCTTCGTCAGGCTGTAAGTGCCAGTAAAGGCGACGCCTTTTTTATGAAAATGATTCATTACACTGGTTTGCAAAAGGAGCAAGCTTCGCGCCACTGCGCCTACCGATCCGGGCAAATCCGCTTATTTCGCAACAAAAAAGGGTTCCGATTTGTGAGAGACATACACGAAGTGCTTCAATGGCCGACCACCGTTTCCAGGGATATCGCGGTTCCTTTGCTCCCTGTACATATCCACCATCTCGGATATATGGACGATGCCGTTCAACGAAAGCAAAAAGCTTTGCGCAACTTGAGATTATTACGTCACGAAAGAAAGCAATCCAAACAAGACCCGTGGTGCGATTACCATCTCGCAAACGAATTTTTTCGCGCCAAACAATTAGAGCATGCATTTACACTGGTGAATCAAGCAATGAAAGGCTTTTTGACCACCAAACAACCTCCCCCGTCTATTTGCTACAAGCTGAAATTCGATATTCTTTTCCAGCATGGCAGTATGCGCGGAGCATGGCCGGGGATTGCACGGGCTATTCAAATCTACCCCAATTATGTAGACCTTCATTTTTACAAAGGCGTTTTCCTGATGGAGCATGGTCTGTATGCCGAGGCGATAAAAGCTTTCGAGTATTGCTTGGAAATCGGGGACAATCAGTGGGAGCATTTTAGTGAGCAAGGAATGGGGAGCTTTTACGCTTTTCACTTTTTGGGACGATGCATGGAGCGCATGGGCAAGACACATGAATCCCTTGTCTACGATTACACAGCCAGCTCCATACATGCTTCCTACTTCGAACAAAAGCGAGAGGTGGTGCTATGAGCGTGAAAACAAGGGTGCTAATCGGAAGTCCAGTTTGTCAGGAACCAGATGTTCTCCGGATGTTTTTGTTTTCGTTAGAGAGGCTGTCGAGCTCAAATTTGACGTTGCACTATTTGTTCGTTGATGACAACACCGATCCGCTTTCGAGCAATATCCTTCAAAACTTTGCAGACAAACAAACGGGACAGGTTGACATTATCCCCGCTACTGGCAGCCTCCATCCTTACACATGCGATGAGAGGACCCATGACTGGAGCGAAGCACTCGTTTGGAAGGTCGCTGGATTCAAAGACGAAATGATCGCCCGCGCCAAACACCACGATTATGATGCCCTCTTCCTCATCGATTCGGATTTGCTTCTCCAGCCAGCTACTTTGGAAGTTTTGCTCGCTTCTGAAAAAGAGATCATATCTGAAATCTTCTGGACGAGCTGGACACCAGATACCGTCCCGGCCCCTCAGGTGTGGCTCAAAGACGAATACACCCAATTCGAATGCGCACGCCATGAACAAATTTCCTTGGAAGAACAATACCTGCGGAAATACGCTTTCTACGGGCAACTTCGTGTGCCCGGCGTATATGAGGTAGGTGGTTTAGGGGCTTGCACCCTCATCCGCAGAAAAGCTTTGCAAGCTGGCGTGAGCTTTAAGCAAATTTCAAATCTGAGCTTCTGGGGAGAGGACCGCCATTTCTGCATCCGGGCGCAGGCTCTGGGTTTGTCCCTTTTTGTGGATACACACCATCCCGCTTTTCATCTCTATCGGGAGAGTGACTTTGCGGAAGCGCGAATCTGGATGAAGCAAATCTACGGCTCCGCTCCTTTACGCGTCAAAACCACTCGTCCTCCTGTCAATACGATTACTCTTGGAAACTAACCCATTATATGGTACACTGGTACCACGTCTATTTGGATGGAAAGGTACGGTAACTACGTATGCCAACAACTACTTTGTAATGGCCTAAAAAACTGGATAGCTTGCCCTTCGGAAAACAAACGGTTTTTCGCACAGGTGCAGTCTGCCCTTTTTTCCCATTACAAAGGAACGTAACGAAATCTGTAGGTGTATATCCTAACGGAGGTTCGCTATGGGAATCTCCGTTTTTTTGTGTCCAAAAACAGGCCTGCCCTACAGGACATCCAAATAGCAGGTGCGTTCCTTTCACTTTTTATACGAGGTGAAGGACCATGCATACCATCGAGCATACGTGGGTTTTACGTGAAAATCATGAGAATCAGCCAGTACGGCGATATTGCAGCAATTGCGGGCGAACCGTTCTCTTTATCGATACAAACGTCCGCCGCCACAACGCTAACGGCAAAAACATCTATCGCTTCGCTATCTATAAATGCGAAAAAAATCATACGTGGAACGAAAAGCTGGCCATCTATAAAGCCTTTACAGATCATCGGGAGGTGCCAGACACGGAGTTCAGTGAAGAAATTGCGCCGCTCCCTATTCTCCCCTTGCATGAATACCAGGAAAAGGGCGTTCAGGAAGTGACGATTCGTATAGAGAGTGCAGAGGCACGCTTCCGCCTCGACAAGCTGCTGTCTGAACAGATAGAAGGCTGGAGTCGCAGCCAAATTGTCCGCAAGATCAAGGACGGGCATATTCGACTTAATAAGCAGGAGACGAAGCCAAGCGCTGTCTTGAGTGCAGCGGATATCATTCAGATTTTGATTGGGTAAAAGTATGTATGGGAAAAGTCGCAGACGGAATCTGCGGCTTTTCTTTTATTTCTTCAATACGACCGCTTTTCTCGGCTCGTCCCACTCCACTTGCAAGCCAAGTAAATCAGCCAGCTCTCTTGTTTTCGCATAAGCAGTTCCCTTGTCGTTTACATAGGAGACTTCCTGTCCGTTTACGGTCACTTTTTGCGTGGAAGGCTCCCATTCCACTGCTCCGCCCACTGCCTCCGCAATTATCCGGATGGGTACATAGGAAACATCATCGATTAGTTTTCCTGTGGAAGTAAGTGTCAGTTCAACTGCGCACTTATCCACATCAACCTGTGGTTTTTGTGGATAAACTGTGAGAAACCTGTGGACATCCTGTTGAAACTTTGCCCATGCGTCCTTCGCTGGCATTCCCGTATAGGTTTGGGCCGTCGTATTGACAACAAAAAAGGCTGGGCAGTTTTTCCCCGTAATGTCGTAATGACGCCACAGGTGCTCGACTCCCCAGCCATGTCGTTTCAAGATATCCGCGGTCAATGCCACTGTTTGCTCGTACATTTTCGCAAAGCTTCCATCTGCATTGACGCACATTTCAATCCCAATCGTGCAGTTGTTCGGGTAGCTGCTCAATTTGGTCAATGCGGCCTGTGAATAAGTTTTCGCCCCGACATGGTAGCCCATCTCGTCCTCGGGCAGGCAGCGAATGATTTGCTTGTCGTCCACGATGTAGTGAGCGCTCGCGACTGTCGTTGGTCTGTTGAAGTAGTTTCGGTTTGCGGCGGCATTGGCCCCGCTGCGTTCGTTGGCCGTCCAGTGGATGACGACTCCTTTTGGGACGATCTTTTTTTTCGGACGGGAATTTACGTTGGTCAGAAGCATCTCGGTGATATTCATTGTTTACTAGGACTCCTTTCGTTTGGCTCGTTCAGCCTTTGCCTTGATTTCGGCGCTGACTAATCTCTCAATGGATTTGGGCATCGGCCAGCCTGCGCGGTGGGCATTGGCGGTCAGGCTTGTCCACGTGTGGTAGATGAGGCCGAAAGTGACGCCGTAGAATAAGAAGCCCGGGGTGCCCATGACGCGGTCCAGGAGATTGGCTACGGCTGGTAGGGCCATGAGGAATAAGGTGCGCGGGATTCGGGACAGGCCGTAGTCGGAGGAGTAGGACTGGTCCTTTTTGGCGGCGGAGATGCCTGTGATCCAGTCGAGGACGATCATGAAGAAGAGGACGATGAGGATGTCTTGGCGGTTGGTGCCGTATAGATAGAGAAAGGCGGGCGACACGATTGCACCTGCTGTTGTCGCCCAGGCGTTTGCTGGGGTTGCGATGCTTTCTAGGCTGTGTAGGGATTTCATAGTTTCGTACCTCCTCGCCTCTTTTTGGGAAAAACTTAAGGGAGCCCCATTTGTAGCTCCCTAAAAATGCCATGCTATTCTTTGTAGTAGACTGAATTTTATCCACGTTTACCGAGTGATACTCTTCCCACTAATCGGACATCAAATTACACCTGCGGTAGGAAACTTAATTTCCACTGTCCCGAGCAGGGGGGAAACTGCCACGAACAAAAAGAAGGTCAAAGGGCTTCAAGTTCATACCCTCGACCTCCTACCAGTTGATCTGGTCAACTTCTTCTTTTGTGGTTGCAGCTTCGACTTTTCCTTTTAGTGTCCAATACTTCTCGATATGTTGTTGCTTATACTGGCCCGCCTCAAAAACCACATCGATAAACTGAGCTTTGGTCAAGGTAACGATACCAGCGTCCTCCGTCTTCCACTGAGTATCTGTCAACTCAGGCTTGAGCAAAAACAAAGTACTTTGCTGGTTGAAGTTAGCCTGATCCTCTTCATTAAAACGGAAGGTGTGGCTGGTTGAGGTAGATAAGAAGCCAGCATGAATCGCTTTGAAGCATTCGGTGTTCAGGAAGTCGATCTTTGCTTTTTTCACCTGTTCTAGTGGTGCTGCTGGCGGTGTCAGATCCCAAAGGATTGCTTTCGTTTTCGGATCAATACGATATAGATACTGCGAAAACTTGTCCGCATCTTGACCAAAATCAAGTTGAAGGCAGCCAACCGTTTCTGGCACTCGATCCTTTAAAGCTCGGTACGCTTCGAAGTCCTGTTCCAACGTGGTTTCAACAACTGAACCCACTCTTTCTCCTGTGTCTACCAAAACATTTCCCGTTGCCATTTCATAATATATTTTTCTACCAATTTGTTTCATAAATTACTCTCCTTTCTTATTCAAAAGCATAATAGGTAACAGGTATAGAACTAGTTACCAGGAATTTCGTGCTAAATCCGCTAGTCGTGATTGACCATTTCAAATCGACGTGGGCGGATCCACCTACACCTCCACCACCGAAATCCGAAAGATACTGTCCCGTCCAGTCTACTCTGTTGAGGGAGTATGGTTTGTATCCACCACTACCATCGACATTATAGATCGTGACATCCCCATCAATTGGTAGGTGAATTTTGCGGTAGTATGCGTAGCCCCTAGAGGTGCTTTCTCTTGCGTGCAAGACGATCACCGAAGGCATAAAACCCAATCCCGTTACTGTGAGATTTCCGTTTGCATCGGTGGATATCGTTCCACTTGCCCATTTCTTTACACCTGATAGCAAGCCGACTTTATTAACTAATGTCTGGACACTCTCCGAACCACTAGCAACCGTACCTTTCGCAGTAATATTGGCTGCCAATGTATTTTTTGCATTTTGAATTTTAGTGATAATAGTCGCAACATCATCTGTACTTGCCGCAGGACTACCAACAACTGATGCAAGATCAGCTTTTTGATTGATGCATTCCATCGTTTGTAGAGAAGTTATGATGTCCTTGATTGACGCAGTACTTGGTAATTGTGCCAAGATAACCCTCCTCATTCGTAAGCTTTCCAAATGATATTTTTATATGTGTAGCCGGAATAACTGCCATTTGTTAATACGAATCCATTAGAAACGGGACGATCTTTTACATAGACTCCATCAGTACGATCAGAAACCCATTGTAGCGATCCATCAATCATGGTTCTGAGAAAGTTAATGCTGTGGTAATTTACGTCAACTCCGTTGCTGAGCTGACCCAAAAACTCAACCATTACGATTGCTGGAACGAAGTCTAACGGGACTGATGTGGTAGCTTGAGCAGATAATGAGGAAATTGTCCCGGTCGCTATTTTTTTCCCCGTCTTAACTTGTGGAATAGCTTGTTGAATCGCTACCCATGTTGAGGCGGCTGTGAGACCGAGAGATTTCTCAGTGCTTACGGCATTCAAGGCGTTCACGATATTCGTCTTTACGGTGCTTTGGTTAGTGTCAGCCGCATTGACTATATCTATCAGCGCTTTTTTATCTGCCCCATTAATCCCTTTCCCCATACCGTGATCCCGAAGAATATCACTTATCATGCACTTGGCACCTCACTTACCACATCACCATCAGCATCGTAAGAAATGGTTACTGTCACTGTACTATCAACCGTCGCGCCGTCCGTTTTGTAGTAAACTCGCGTATCAGTCTGATAATTCCCTTTCGCATCAGGATTTGAAAGTGTAGATTTCATGTACAAAGTGTTATCCGCTACTCTTCGGTACTCAACAATCTTGAATATTCCGTTTGCATCTTTGCTACTTTTATTTTTCTTGAAATTCGCCAGTTGATCTGCAACCAAACGGCTGCTGGCGTCCCGTGTAGGGATTTGATTAGCCCCTTGCCCTATGGTCTTACCTCCGACACTGGCAGCATCACCCGTGATACTAAAGGCTCCTTTTCCAGCTCCATCAAGACGGGCAATCTTATTCGCCCCACTTGCGGCCACCTCCGATTCTTTGACAAACATATCCTTCGATACAATGTTTCTGTTATCAACCGAAGTAATGATAGAACTAGCATCCGTAGCAAAGTACCACAGGTTGCATTTAGCATCAGCAGCTTCCTGAGAAGTTGTGTTTTTCACCACTCCATCAGAATCCAAGAAAATATACTGACCTTGCGTGGCGCTTAACTTAATACTCCCTGCATTTACTTCAAATCGCACTCCATTTGCATAGGCCACACCAGCTGTCCATTGAGCTGTTAATCCACTTGCTGAAAATTCCAACCCAGAAACCACCGGACTACCAATCACTGTCTGCGCCAAGGCCTCAGTAAGCACCTGCGCTTCAGCAATCCCTTGCTCCATTTTATTCAACCGTGTTGCCGTTACCTTTGTTCCCTGCTGTACAACATCCCCTGTTACGGGGTCAACAATATGGTCAACCCAGGTCGTCTTTTGATAAGCCACCTATACCACCTTCACTTCCAGAGAAAATTCAAAAGCAACCAATAGCCCGCTGTCACCCTTTACCACCTGCATGTTTTTAATTGCTAGAGCGTTACCCTCACTGTCCACTAATACCGCCGACTGAATACGCCCTTGTGCCTGTACATCGTCTAAGTAGATATATTTGGTTACTTTGAAGCCATTTTTAATTGTTTTGTAGATCGGATAGGATCGTAGCGTACCGTCTACGTTAATCAATGCCCCTTTAATCTGATTACTTAAATCATCTCGTAACAATTCTAGTAACCGATTTTGGATGATAGCCAAGCCTTACACCTCCCCTTCTGGATACATCATGTTTGTTAGTGGAAAGTTCACCGCATGAAAGCGAGTAGCCTCAGCAACCTGCACCGTTTCTCGGAAAATGCGTCCTTCCATATCGTCTTCAGGATAGAACATTCCACAGATTGGATATTCAACCTCAATAAACCGAGTTGGAGCTGAAATAAGGATATCCTCACCTCTGCTGATAACTGCCACCCTGCTACTATTGACATGCAAAGGCCGTATCCACTCAAAATCCTTGGACAACCTCACAGCATTAACTGGTTGTTCTGCTGAGAATTCAAAAACAATCTCCTTATTCGGGAAATCCTCTGTTACTTTCTCTAGCTCTCCAGCAGCTTGCCCCATTGCTTCTAGTACAGGTAAAGTAAATGGCGACCTAGCCCAATGCTTTCTTTGGATGTTTTTACGTCGCTCTTCAATGGACTGCAATTGCTTACTGCCAAAGTAGATCCAATCCCAGACATCCAGCCCCCAGGTAGCTGACCATGGGCTAAACTGCTGTAGGATGTCCTCACGCTGCAAATCGAAAGCATCTACAACTGTCTCTGCACCTTCAAAGTTATATTCCGCCACTTCATTCTCGTACCATTGCGGCGGCAGCATCCGCCGATAGCGTTCTGGAATCATGCTGTCACCGCCATGGTCAGTGTCGATACAGAGTCAGCAGGCACAGTCACATTCAATTCCGCGCCGTTTAAGGTGTAGCCTGTGAAATCTATTACCCCATCCACGAAAAAGAGCGCTCCGATCTGCTGGTACAAGATCTGAGAACGCCCTTTTAGGTAGGTTTTGATTTGCTTAGTAATTTGGTCTTTGACCTTCTCGATTTCCGCATCTGGTCGCAAAGCAAGTTTTACAGCGATAGTCACCGGATACACTTTCGCGGGTAACACCTGCAAGTCGTGCAAGGCCCTGCGTTTGTCTTCCAGTTTCGTCCGTACACTGTTAGCCAGTTCCTGCCCCGCAGGGTTGCCTGTCAGGTCTGTGATATACACGTCGATAGATAGGTCATGCCGCGCCTTCTCAATAGCAACTGCTCCTCCTACCCCATCTACATTTCGCGCCCACCGCTCGTAATCTTGGCGTCTGCCGTCTCCTTCTTCTGTGCGGGCTCGATCAATGAGGCGTTGTCGGTAAGCATCGTCTGTCTCTCCCTCATTGCGAGATAAGCCGAAGAATACGCCCGTAGCATCCAGAAATTCCCCGTCTGCCCAGGGTAGAAACCGCTGGAGAAAACCGTACTCAAATAACTGCTGCTGATCGCTGATCTCCTCTGCGATCGGATAACCGAGGTCATAAAAGATTTCTCCCTCTTCCGTCGCTGGTGGCGTCTCTCCACGCTTTTGCGCTATCAGGGCCATCCGATTTGCCATCCGCTGATAAATCTGATCCGGGGTTTCCCTGAGAATCGGCATTTCTGGTTTGTCTAACGTTGCCATGTATTCACCTCCGTCCTAGTTGTCCCTCTCATGCCCTCAATTTCGAGCGAAAAAATGACCCCATTGTTCTCAAACCGAATGTCTACCACTTCCGCACGCTCTATCTCACTATGGGCCTCTAGCGCCTCTTGTGCTTGCGTCTTAATCGCTGGCAATGAAATGCCCGAGCGCATCCTTCCAGTCTCGTATAGAAAGTCTACACCGTATCGTTCCGAGTAAATCTCATACCGGAAACGACGCGTATTCAGGATTTTCTTTGCTGTCTCTTCCAAATACTCCGCATAGGTAGTCGTCCTCAAATAACGACCATCTAGCCCCTGCATCAATTGTTTAGTGGTCCAGTCGAATTTATATGTCCATGGAATCGGGTTATCTGGAGATTGAACCAGTTGTGTTTCGTCTCCGTTCAGCTCTGGAAACATTACTCCACCACCCCAAGCAGGAGGTATTGCTCGTTGTTGCATCGCAACAGGGCTACTTTTTTGCCCACATCTTCTGGCTTAAATTGGGCAGAACGCAATGCCGACAGCTCATACGGCTCCAAGGGTGTCGGGTCCTCGTCCAGCTTTACAGACAAGGGCGACAGCGACAAAAGCTTGCCGAACTCCCCTTGCGTATTCTCGATGCCATCCTGCGCATGCCCTCTCAGTTTTGCAATAACGGAATGCATCCCTTACGTCCTCCTTTCCAATTGAAGATCCATTGTGTATTGTCCGCCCTGCCAGCGTGCCTGGCAGTTGGTGACGAGCCAATCTGTGATGGTTTTATTGTCTTTTTCCATGATCTTGATGAGCCAGCCCGCACGCAGCCTAGCTGCATTTTCATCCTCGTGCCTGACCGAAATGGAGCGTGTCTTAGGAATTTTGGACAACTCCGCAAGCTGCTTTGCTGCCATTCCTGCTACATTTTTGTCCTCGCCTGCATCGATGACTTTTTGCATACGTCCGATTTGTTTGACCAGGCTATCATTTGATTTCGTTGCACTGCTCACGACCCGATCATCTCGGTAGCGCTCTACTGTCACAACGGTGTAAACATCCTCGATACTTTCTCCCGTCGAACTGCTTGCGAGTAAACTAGCCTTGAACATCGGGATAATACTGTTTTTCCCCTCGGGCAGTACCGTCAGCTTATCGCGCTGATACTGCACGAAATAGCGGATGCCTGTCTTTTCGTAAGCTTGCTCTGTCAGCGAAGTAAAGAGAGACGTGTATGATTGGGACGAGATTCTCTCTTTGACCGTAAAGCCGAACGCCGGGCAGCTAAAGTTGATACCTGCCGACTTGATAATTCGCGCAAGCTCCGTCCCTGCATCCCCGTCCAGCTTGAGTCTAGAGATTTCATTTTTTTGCATATACCAGCCCAACTCGTATGCTGTTGCGGATAGATCGCCTGTCCGATCATCCCGGTCAAAACGAACGAGTGGGCCATGGAAAAGCTGCTGGGATTCTTTTAACTCTGCACCTGCAAAGAGCATCAAAAAACCCGCCGATTGCAGCGGCGGGCCTTCCTTGATTCTCACATCACAATTTTGAGCAATTTGTCCCCTGGCCGAGGACCAGGAAAGCTCGGTAACGGCTGGGGTCAGGTCATAGCGGGTCTGTTCTTTTCCGTAAATGACTTTCATTTCGTCTGCCCTCCGTTACATTCTGTTTTCTCTTTCTAGCTTTTCGTGAATCTCTCTTTTCCTATCTTCCAATTTTTTGCTGTCTATCCGTGGAGCCGCTTGCTGCTTCTTCGTCTTCTTGGCTACCTTCCCGCTCGTGTTCGGGCGAGCTGGCTGCTGTTTCGTAATGACCGCCCCCGGGGATAGAAGCTGTGTCTGATTGCTCCACGTAATGAATTCGTCTTTGACAAACAGCGGCAGCTCAATCGAGCCGTGAAAATCGACGTTTTTTCCTTGGAATTTTCCGTCACATGGCCCGATGAGCACATTCCACGCCAAATCAAGCTCGTCTATAGTCAAAAGCGCTTCAGAGCCCGTTAAGCGATCCAATCCAGCAAGCCACTGTCTGGGCCCTTGATAGCCCTGTACCTCGACATAGGGAGCCGTACTGTCACCGGGTAAGATAAAGTCAAAGGAGATAGACTTTGGGCGTCTGGAAGAGATGCGGTTGCCGGACAATAATGTAATCGATGTCGTGCTTTCGATGTCGTTGCCATAGCCGCGAAACTGGATTTCCGCAGGTGTAACCGGAAATGTCAGCCTGTATTTGCCTTGGAGGCGGATCATGTGGTTACTCCTCCCCTCGTCTCTAGTGCATCCAGTAGAGAACGTTCGATGATGGCCTTGATTCTCTGCGCGACAGATGGATCGCTGAGCATTTTTAACATGGTCGGGATATCTTGTAGTACGCCTTGTACGTGCAGTGGAATCGAAACTTGCGGAATAGAAATGGAGACAGGCTGCGGATTCCCAGTTGAGTTGCCAACAGGCGAGTGATTCGGAGCAGCAGGACTTGCTTGAATTGCTGGTTTCATAGCTGCAGATGCCGCAGGAGTCTTGTCCTGCCACCACGACCTGACCCTATCGTATAGGGCACCACCCGCCGTTGATCCACCCATGCCACCAATAAGCCCACCAACTATCCCCCCGATTGCTGTACCAATCCCAGGTAACACCGAACCAATAGCTGCTCCAGTAGCCGCTCCCGCTGCTGCTCCTCCCCAGCCACCAAGTGCTTCTGCCCCCACTTGTGCTGCAGTATCCAGCTTGTTCGCTGAGCCTGCAATAGCTGTGACGCCTAGTAAAGTTCCAAGAAGAGGAACCCTTCTAAGTCCTCCTTTCAGCAATTGTTTCCAGCCACCTTTGCTGGCAGCTTTACCAGTCTCACCATGATTGCCGCCACTATCTGGTCCGGGTTGATTTCCTGCAGAAGAGGGAGTTGGCGCACTGTTTTGATTTTTGTTTTTGCCGTCAGTTTTCTCTGCTTCTTTTTGCGGATTACCGCCACCAGCGTCCGGTTGTTTTTTTCCTGCCGGAGAAGTTGTTGGGGCATTGTTTTGACCTCTGCTCGTTGTTTTCCCCGCTTGTCCTTGAGGAACACCACTATTCGAAGCAGATTTTTCTCCTGTTGGAGGGCGATCCCGAGAACTTTTTTTCTTTGATTCCTTTTTAGAAGAAGGTCTTTGTGTGCCATCGCAGCAACAGCAGCAGTCTTTTCCGCCAGTCCCTTCTTGAGGAAACTTTTCTTTGGATGTCCGAAGATCTTTGATTTTTCTCAGTTGAGATATTTTATGGTACAGAGCACTGCCAAGGATTAGTAATCCTCCGGTAAAAATCGCAGTACTTTTTATCGACTCGTCCAAAGAGTTAAACGAGCCCATTACTCCTTCAGCTGCTTTCGAAATCCCTGTATTTATCCCAGACATTTGTTCTGCGTACTGAGTCGCGATCTCGATGGCCTCGTTTCTCGCCATCGCTTGTGCCTGCCCAAGTTTAAAATAAACATCATTCTGTGCGGACAGTTGATGCGCATTCACCGCTTCATTCCCGACTTTATATGCGCTCTCTTTCCCCATTTCCGGCACAAAAGCCCCTGTAGCCGTATCTTTTACTTCTCGCAGACCCTTCGCCACGTCAACTCCGGCATCGCCTTTCAAAGTATCGAATGCACGTTGTTGTAACGTTTTATCCTGGATGCTAGAAAAAGTCATCAGGAGTTTTCCGAGGGCGATATTTATTGTTTCTTTCTCCCCCGTTGCAAGACTTCGATTCAGCGTTGCTATATCTTGGGCGGCCTTGGCCTTTGCATCCTTCTTATTTTGAGCCTTGTAATGCTTCTCAAGAATTGCGGCGAGATCACCATTATCCGACATCTTCATTGCATTCTCATACAGCGCTCCATACGTTTTAAAATCATTCAAAAGGTTCCCTATTGAGACAAAGGTAGCGGACATTTTTTCAGGCGTATTCAGCAAATTGCCATTCTGAAGGTTGAAATGAGCCATAGACTCCACAAATTTTCCAGTCGCGGCTCCCCCTCCCTTGTTACTTAAATACTGAACGGCATTTGACTGCCTAACGGTACTTTCATCACCAGTAGAAATCTCAATGGAGCTCATCATTTTCATGATTTCATCTTCCGTAAACCTCGTCGTATTTTTCAGCATGCCTGCTTTTTCTGCGTACTTTAAACCATTAGATGCATGCACAAGTTCGGCTTTGGCGATGAGGCTGTATGCTTGATCTTTCTTTATATCAGGGTTGAGCTCACGTATGATTATGGAAGTCTCTTCTACCTTCAGGAGTTGCTCATTACTTTTGCCACCAATTTCAAAAAGCGTCTTTTCTCTTTCTGTCGCCTGAGCTTCTTGGGCAACCGAACTCAGTGTTGTTCCAAGAGCCTTTTCGATCATGGGAGTTAGTGAGCCCAGAAGTCCTTTTGCGAAACCGTCATATTTACCTACTAAATCAAACGTTTCCATCATTGTTCCTGCCATTCTTTCACCTCCTTGTCCTCCCAGATGTCTACCCCCAGCAGAACCGAGAAAAAGCCGGGAGACCTACCCCCCAGCCCTTTCCTCGTCCTCTGCTTCAATCATCTGACAAGCAAAAATAAACAGCTTCTGCTTGTACAAATCGACTTCGTACTCGAGTAGATCCGACGGGCGGCCTCTGCCTTTTAGAAAAGCACGGCAAAGATGCCAGGCCTCGCCGTCAGATCGGATTAGTTTTTTGCTTCTTCAATGGCTTCTTCTTCCGTCTGGGTTGCATTCACTTCACGGACCGCATTGAGCAGCTTGGTGTAGCCTTCTGGATTGTCGCGGAAAATTTTCTCGACGAGCTCGTACTTGGTGCCTACCTTGTACGCTTTCTTCAGCTCTTCCTGATTCCAAGGGAAATCGTGCTCGGTGGCTTTCACCAATCGCGCATCGTTGTACAGGAACCAGTCGGTTTTCTCGCCTTTGTCAGCCATGCGTTCGCAATCGCGCAGCTCGGACAAATTCAGTTGGCGAACCTTCCACTCGTCACCGTCGATGGTTACGGTGATTTCTTTTCGCGGAGCTTGTTCATTGGCTTTGGCCAAAAATTTCTCGAGTTTGTTTTTGTTCATTTTCAAGCACTCTCCTATTCCGTGTAGGTTGGCAATTCATCGAGGTAATCCGGCTTTTCGATGGACATCCCTTTCAGGTCATATGTCGCGTGGTCGTTGCCGTCTGCTTTGGCTTCCCACAGCGTAATTTCGTCTGGGTTCAGCACGATATTGGAAATGCGGACGCGTTCGGAGTTGCCCGCTTCCTTGTCCAGCGTCTCGCCGATCAGGAATGGAAGGACTGGGGTCTTGCCTTGCGTCAATTGATCGACGCAGTAGTATTTCAGCGCAGCGTTGGTTGCGGTAATTTTCAATGTCACTTCTACATGCCAGTCATTGACTGTTTGGATTTTTCCTTTTTGCAGGCGATTCGTGTCGCCGTACTCTACCTTGAGCACCATTTTGCCTTCCAAGGTACCGAAGATCGGGTCTCCGTTTTCATCGTAAATTTGGCAGTTTTTCAGTTTAATATCGCGTGCAATAGCCAATTACAGCACCTCCCAGTCAATGTCAAAGTATTCGATGGCATCAAGCGGCTTCGCAGACAAGAGGAAGCCACGGCGATCCCCGATGCCGTCCTTTTTATCCGTAAATGTCCAGCCCGTATCAATCGCGCCCTGCTGCTCGCGAACGGTCATATACGCGTTGACGGCAGAGACAAACACCGCGCCGCCCAAATCGTTGTTGCCGAGCTTGCCTTTGTATTTCTTGCCGACTTGGCTGATGTCGTTGACGATCTGGTCCAGCGTCATGCTCACACGGATTTTTCCGTAGTCCTCGCGCTCATGCGTACCCAGAACAGCCAGCGTATTGACGGCGCTCTCGATGATGTACACATCTCCGTCGCGGGTTGCGATCAGCGTACCGGAGCCGAGCGCACTCAAAATATCAGTGTGGCCCCAATCCTTGAGGGCTTTTTTCAATGGAACGACGACGGCCGTCAGCGATTCATGCGCAGGTGTCGCGGCAATCATACCCGCTACCCAAGCGGCCCACTCCAGGCTGCCGTAAACTTTTCCGTTGTTGTGCTGACCAGCGATAGCACTGTTCACGACAAAACGGGCATTTTGCGCCACTGAGCGCTCGATGTGCTTCGCCATGTTCTCGTCGTCCGCCGCTTTGCCGCCGATTACCAGCGTGCTAAGCTTCTTGTTTTGTGTGCGACGATCGCTCATGAATTGCTTCGCTGCCGCTTGTACAGCCGCATCGTCAAAAGGCAGATACATCGTGTCAAAATCAGCACCGGACACAGCCATGAACAGCTTAGTCGAGTCAGCTGGGGTAAGCGCTACTGTGCCACTTTTTGCTCCTGTCAGCGCTGTTTCTGGCACGATTGTAACGGCAGTCTCACCCAGCTTTTTCACACGCACATAGCTGGATTGGCTCGTTTTCGCTGTCAGCTCATTCGCATCCGCAAACGAAAACTTCTCGATTTGCAGCGGGCCTGTTACCTGGAGTTCCTTCTTGCCTGGCTCGGACGTCGAGGCTGTGATCGCAACCTTCAGCTCGTTACCTACCAAACCTGGATACAGAGCCTCGACTCTGATTGCATCGGCTTGCTCGTACGCAGCTTTTGTCGCTGTGCCATTCGTCATGCGATACGCGAGAATCGTCGCGCCGCCTTCTGATGCCAGCTCCACGGTATCTACCTTGCCAAACGTGTGGGCCATTCGCTCCTCAAAGCTCCCCAGCTTGACGAGCTCATCTGGCGCGCCCCACTCTGCTTGATACGGCACCAGTACGACACCGTTTTTCGGCACTACACGTTCTTTTGCTTTTGCGATCAGTTCGACCGTTACACCCGGACGTTCACGTTGAATGGTCATGCTTACACCCCGCCTTTGTATTTGGTCAGTCGGCTCTTCACTTGTCCTTCTGCCAGTTGTTGATCATCTGCTTCAGAAAAAAGAGCACCTGCTACCTCGAACCCTTCGGCTCCAAGGTAAGCGGTGCTCTTGATCCACTCTTGTTTGGTTTGCACAAGCTCTGGGGCCTGTGCTTGTTGTTCTTTTCGTGCCACTATGATCAGTCCCCCTCTACATCAAATTCGTTGATTTTTTCTGTGACTGCTCTCTGCACCGCCACGTTGTAGGTGAACTGGAACGCGATTTCCGTCCGGTCCTTTTTATCCCGCCAAATACGCAAGGTGGAGCTGTCGATCTCGATAAACAATCCAGACGTCTCGCCTTGATAGCTGAACTGCCTTTGGCGAAGAAGCTCACGCAGCGGCTCTGCTGAAAGTGGCTGATAGACACCTGCTACCTTTGGATAGTGGAGGACGATGGCTGCTTCTGAGACCACCTGATAGGAAGTGAGGCTTCTTCCTTCTTCACGAACCCCTTGCGTCAAAAGAAACGCGATAGGCGGCTGGAATCGCTGCGCCATCCAGTCGTCCACGTTCACAACAGTAGATAGCTCTGGATACGCTTCCTTCACCAGTTCACTGAGAACAGCTAGCTCACGATCCATCCAGCTTCCACCTCCCATACTTGCGGTATTCTCTTCTGTCTTCGTCACATGTCTCTTCCCCCCGCTATTTCACTTCATTTGGCAAGGTATCCACGGCAAATACCCGCCGAGCAGAGAGCGAGTAGCCTTTGGCTTTGAACTCGCAACATCGTGTGGCGCCAATCGCCGTTTTCCCCGCTCGCCGGACATTTGAGTCTTCGGCGTACATAAAAAGCCACCCGACAGCTTCATCGGATGGCTCGTATCTCTCTTACTTGTTTCGCTTGACTCAAGTATAACCGATTCGGAGGAAAAACCGGGAAAATGACCCGATGTGTCAGGAAGTGTCAACCTTTGTCAACCTCAAGCATGCTTGTGAAAATGAAAAGAAGCTGTCATCATCAGACAGCTTCTCATCTAGTAAGCCGGGTTCTGTTTTTCATCATCCAGTCTGCTGAGCCTGATCGCCATACATCGCCCATGCCATCTTCATCACGGCGCTGCGCTTGATTTCATAATACCGCTGTCTGGACACACCGATTTCTTTGGCAATCAGATTGTTCTTGTCGCCATCAAGCAAAGCTTCGACCACCAAGCGTTCCTGCTCACCCGGAATCGTCTCAACCGCTTTATTGATCCGCTCGATTTTATCTTGCAAATTTTGCAGTCTCTTCCATTTTCGCTCCCGGCGTGCAACCTCCGCATGCGTCCGATCACCCGTGGTTCCCTTTCCTTTTGGCATACCCGAATCCAATCCGTACTGTGCGACCATTCCTTCCCCCGCCTCACGCAAAAAACGCTGGATGCGCACAATTTCGATCTGCATGTAATTGTAGTCGCGGATTTCTTCCTCGGCCTTTTGTAGAAAATCTACGCTTGGTGCTTGTTCACTGGGCCGGGCAAAGCCTTCTTTTCTAGCGGATACTGTCTTTTGCTGCCCCTTTGCCTTTTGATCCCCCATGTACTTGTCCCACTCCGGGCAAGAATCGATTTTTCCCACGTGCTTATCATGAACCTGGCAATGTGATTTCTTTCCCCAGCACGTTGCCGGACACACCTCGCATACTGCTTCCATGAAAACATCTTTGCTGATCAAGGCACTATTCCCCCTCGGTCATATATATGAAGTCCGTATGATTGCTTATCGGTTTTCGTTGACTCTTGCGTCTTTTCTTAATCTTTGAGACAAACCAATCTGTCCGATAATGACTCCGACCAATAAAACAGCTGCTCCGATTAATGCTGCTTCTATCATTTCGTACGTATCTCCTTTGCATCATCATTTTCTTGTATAATGAAAGGGGGCAAAGAGGATACTCACCAGTTGTATTCTTTGCCCCAAGCATTCAATGGGGATTCCGATCGTCAGTCGGAGTCTCCTTTTTTTGTTCCAGCTGCTCTTTCTTTTTCTCTTTGTTTGCTTTTAATTGCAGGTTGAACAGATTATTAATCCGAATCTGCAAATCTACCTGCTTAAACGTGACGATTAAAGCAAGGAAGCACACGACAACCGCAAGAACCTGAACGTAATCAATCGTCATCATAGCATCACTTCTCCACTGCGGATGGCTTCGAGCATCGCGGTTTTCATTTCTTGCATGCTCTCTTCGCGAGGTAGTTTGATAAAGGAAGCAAGGTACTCCATGTCAGGAAGCAGAAAGTCGAGGATCGTCAGTACGGCCCGATTATCCCCTGACTGTGCTTTTTCGAGGGTCAGGCTGAACGAGTCAGCTTCTCGGCTAACTGGCGCAAATATTTGTTTTTGCATTTACTCACTCCTTGTCTGGTCATATTCAGTTTTTGGGCTACCTGTTCTTCTGTCATTCCTTGAATAACGACATGCTTGATAATGATCCGAGCTTTTTCTGGGAGTTGCATTAACACCTCCTGAACATACAGGTCCGACAGATTGTCCTCGATCGCTTCCATTCCCCGCATCCCCTCTTTGATCACCGTCTCCCTGTACAAACGCTTCTTGGCGGCGTACTGCAATCGCCAAGCAATCCTCTTGAGCACTTTTCTGCAATGCTCTTTCAACTGCTCATCTTTCACTTGCTTCACCTTCTGTCTTTTTCATCCGGAATAGGAACACTCGTTCTCTTTGTGGTACAAGTATCTCATACTACACTGATAAGTTCAAGCTCTTTCTACCAGATTTTTGGAGATGATTTTTACCGATTGAACCTCTACACAAACTACAAAAAGACATCAAAAAAGCACGATCCCAAATGGAAATCGTGCCTCTATAGAAGTACTGAATCATCCTTTCATAACTGCTGTCCCTACTCTACAAAAGTACATAATTCTCATACTTTTTTAAGTTTTATCTGTCCATCACGCAAGAAATACCTTACATGAAGAAAAACCTATAAAAAAAGCAAGCCCCCTCTCGCATTCCCAGCAGAAGAGCTAGCTTGCTTTTCTATCCTTCGCACTCTTTTAATCCCAAATATTCGGACGTTCAACACCCATCGTTCTCATATAATCCAGCAGCTGGCCGGTATGTACCGACTCATGATAGGCGATTCGCAGCAGCATGTCTCCAAGAGTACGGACATATCCTACATCGGATCGATCGATGCGGACACTCTCCAAATCGCTCTTGGACAGCCCTCTGACGAAGCGGAGAAACTCTTCTCGATACGGCTTCGCAAAGGCCAAATCTTCTTCTACGCTCGAAAACTCTTTGGTTTCATACGGATTGGGGATGTCAGACAAGGCAGCGCTTCCCCGCTGGATCAAAATCTGGTGATACAAAAACTCACCCTCAATGACATGGCGAATCATTTCTCCGCACGTGAACGCTCTATCGTCAGGCTTCCAGTTTAGCATTTCTGTAGGGATTGCCTTCCACACCTTGATGCTTCTACGTCTTACTTCCTCAAAGTTTAAGATTAAGAGATCATTTTCGTTCATGGCATTTTCCCCTCCCGGTAAGCTCGTCCTAGTTTTTTTGATAGAGATCACATGTCGCTACGTGATCATTGACCATGCCGACTGCTTGCATAAAGGCGTAGCAAATTGTTGAACCGACAAACGTAAAACCGCGCTTTTTCAGGTCCTTGCTCATTTTGTCGCTGATTTCGGTAGAAGCAGGCACATCCTTCATTTCCTGAAAATGATTATGGATCGGCTTCCCGCCTACAAACGACCAAAGATAGCTGCTAAAGGACCCAAACTCCTCCACAACCCGCAAATACGCGTGGGCGTTCTTCACGACGCCGCGAATCTTCAGCCTGTTTCGAACGATGCCTTCGTCTGTCAGCAATTGCTCGATTTTGGCTTCATCGTATTGAACGATTTTCTCCGCTTCAAAGTTATCAAACGCTCTTCGATAATTTTCCCGCTTCTTCAGGATCGTGTACCAGCTCAGCCCAGCCTGTGCCCCTTCCAAATTCAAATATTCAAAGAGCAACCGATCTTCATAGACAGGAACTCCCCACTCGTGATCGTGATAATCCATATAAATAGGGTCCTGATTCACCCAGCCGCACCGATTCATGAAAAAGAAACCTCCTCTACGAAATACGAACATATATTCTTATATAAAGAATATACAATCATTGGGTATTCTGCAAGTTTTTCTTCACAAAAAAAGACCTCATCCATCTGAGGTCTCCTTGCAATCAAGCTGTTAAAATAATTGGCTTCCCCTTCGTTACTACGATGGTGTGCTCGTATTGAGCTACGTAACTCTTATCAGGCGTAATGAGCGCCCAACCATCCCTGCCATCATCCACATATTCCGTTCCCGTTGAAATGAATGTTTCAACTGCCAACACGAGACCTTCTGTGAGCAAGCGTCTATCCTTTTTGTCATAGTAATTCAAAATGTAAGCAGGCTCTTCATGCAAGCTTTTGCCGATGCCATGGCCCGTAAGGTTTTTGACCACTGTAAAGCCCTTTTTCCTAGCCTCCTGGTGAACAATGCGACCAATCTGACTTAGCTTCGATCCCGCCTTTGCCGCATCCAATGCCTTGTACAGCGACTCCTCTGCGCATTCGCATAAGGATTGCTTCACAGGCTCGCCTTCCCCTACCACGATTGAAGCACCTGTATCGGCAAAATATCCATCCAGCTCCGCCGAGACATCAATATTGATGATATCGCCATTTTGCAGAACTGTATCATCAGGGATGCCGTGCGCAACAATGTGATTGACACTGATGCACGTATGCCCTGGAAAATCATACGTGATATTCGGTGCAGAACGCGCTCCGTACTTTGCCAAGATCTCTCCGCCAATCCGGTCGAGTTCTTTTGTTGTCACGCCTGCCCGCACTGCTTTTATCATCGCTTCTCTTGCTTCTGCCACAATGCTACCGATCCGCTTCAAACAAATCAAATCATGTTCATTTTGAATCGACATATGTTTCCCTCCTATCTACGAATGTAATTATTCACCTCTCCTATCCCTACATTGGAACATTTTTCATCGCCAATCGCAACCCGCAGAAAAACACAAAGAACCCCAGAAGCACCCTCTGCGGCTCTTATCTTACGAAGCCAGGCGCTTATGGTCTTCGTCACCCGTCGCTTTACCCCAGCCTCTCTACCAAAAACCAAACGACATTGGAAATGAGTAAAGACTGTCCGATTCCAAAACTAAACCCTGTGAAAAATCGCAGCTTGTTATTGCTTGTTCGCCACTTCCATTGTTGGGTAAAGCCATCAATGAGCATGGGCAATAAAAGCAGTCCAATTAAATAGTAAGGGGTCACGATATGCATCCCTGCTAAAACAGGCGCCAGCAGGTATCCAGCTAGGATCGCAAAACATCTCGCACATAGCGGCATTTTCTTACCACCGATAGAAAAGGAACGATCTGCTCGTCTATGACAGGGAATCCACTGCGTAATGATCTTCATCCACTCCCTCAATGTGAGCAATCTGGCTTGCAATCGCAATCTGGTGTATCACAATCCGGACAATCAACGGGAAGATGGCTGCAATCTGGCGAACAATTGTTACGCTTTTTCCTGTTTGTCGAATAATAGAGGATCATGCTAATCAAAACAAGAAGACCAAGTATGAGCAAGACTCCTCCTGTAACATAATCCCCTTGATACAGAAATACGCCTCCCGCTATCCATGCGATCATGCAAAGCGTTAATCCAACAAAAAACAGATACACCCTCTCCCTTCTTTTCTTTCTACGCGAAAGAGTATCTGCAGTTTCACCGTGCGTTCGATCGGGAGTGAAGTCATCGACCCGGCTGATTTGTTATGGCGTCCACATATTTATACCGCTCTGCACGTGCGTATGTAAGCCGATAAACGGGGATCGGAACAGGAGCTTTTTCCCTCCTATTTGTATCTCTGTCCTCAACTTGCACATATTCCAGTTCCGCATCAAATAAGCCTAAGAAACTCTCCGCGGCTTCCCGAGCAGACACACAAGAGATTGGATCGGGAAGCTCCTTGTTTTTGCGTACATCGTGCTTGTAAAAACCCGTTACCTGGCCTGTCCAAGGATTCACTTTTACGTTGTAGACTCGATTGGTGAGAACAATCCCTTGTCTTCGCTCATAGAAGTAATAGGTATTTCCGGTACCGCGCAAATAACAAAGCTCGTAATAGTGAAGCTCAGCAATTCCTCGCTCCATGTATTTCTCCAAAAAGCGCATTGCGATTTGCAAAGCATCGTACTCCGAAAGCCGTGGCGTTTCATATTCCATTTTTTGATTAACCGTAAAGGCAAGTAACTCGTTGATCGTTTGATTGAGTGTAACGCATACAAAATCTGGATCGTAAATGGTTTCAGCGTCCTCATCTTCCGGTAAAGGCCAGTAATAATGAATAGTAGGAGGCCACGCAGGGTCTGACGCAGCGTCAACGAATTTGAAAGATCCACTCCTTGGATAGTAAGTTAATCCACCCTCATTCGGAGTCACGACTGTCGCTCTTTTAATCTCGGAGTGAGTTACATCTATTTGAAAATGTTCCTTCAGCCACAGCTCGATCTCCTGAATATCTGTGAAAAAAATAGATTCCCCCCGAGGAACTACGGGAATAACCTCGGAGTGTTTTTCTACAAGTCGTCTGCCCCCTATGACTGTCTTTGCTGGTTGTCCTGTCTCCGCATGAATGACTGCATAGTCTAGCGGTACCCCATCAGGAATGTACTTGAGCTGCCCTTCCTCCTGTTCATCGTATATGAGCATCATGTTGTTCTGAAATAAAGCCAGGTATGCTTGTTTCGCCTCATCCTTTGTTATGATTTGCGGCTTAGTCGGTTTATTTTTTCGATCAAAATCATGAAAGCCGCGGTAATCGATGCCTACTAAATTTCCGAACTCGTCTAAAGCTATCCGCAAATGTACTCCTGATAGCGGAATCCCATGAAAAAAATAACGATAGTACAGCTCCCATTGTTTTTTCCCACGATACTCTCTCAGATTCGCTGTATGATCGCTCACCATCTCTTTCAAATGATCCCCGTATAATTTTTCCGCCACTTCTTTCGCTCGCTTTGTTGCTGACTCGGCATCGACCCTCTCACCAAAAGCAATCGACTCTTGGTATGTTCTATCTAAGTCGAACTCCATCACATATCCCGTTTCTTTGTCTATTTCCAGTTCTGTATCATCATGACCTACTTTTATCTCACAAGTTCTCCACTTATCGTACGTTTCGATTTGCAGATGATACATTTCACTCAACTCTAGAAACAAACCAAACCATCTCTCCATCGTCTCCCGAACTGGTTCTGTCGGATATATATTCATCGCTTTTCCTCCCGAACGAAAAAACCGTCAATGCAGACACTGACGGCTTCTCTATTTGCATGCGAAATCCTAATCATCATCACCATCATCAAGGTCATCCTCGTCATCGTCATCATCATCGGTAGAGCTATTGTCGATCGTGGTCGTCGACAGCACTTTTCCGGTAATAGCATGAATGCGCACGTCTACCGTTTGGGAGTCTTTTTCCGTGATCACCCGATAGACTGCTCCGCTCTTTGTCTCGATTAAATCAACATCATCGATCTTGCCGCCACTTGTTCTTTCTTTCGCAATTTGTTTCGCTTGCTGTTCGGTAATTTTAGTTTGTGGCTGCGCTGGTGGATTCGAGCTTTGATTCGATTTCGGCTGCTGCTGTGTTTGGGGTTGTTTTGCGGCTGGGTTAGTCGCGTTGCCTGAAGCATCCTTCCCGCCGTTATTCGGTTTCGGCGCTGTGCTGGTTGTCGGATTTGAACCCGGCTGCGTTGGATTCGTTGCCGCTTCATTTGCCTTCGGCTGCGCAGTGGCTGCGACCAAGGAGAGCTCCTTCAATTCAACAATTTCCCCCGTATTTGCATTCACCGTCACACTATACGTTCCGCGTTCATTGAGGAGTTGGAGATTGTAAATGCTGTTTTCTCCTACATCTGTCATGGAAATTGATTCAATCTTCCCCGGGTAGCGGGCCGCCACGATCTGTTTGACTTCCTCCGCTGATAATGACTGCAAATTCATGCTCGCGAAGATCCGCTGCATGCCAAATGCCGTCGTGACCAACAGAAAGCTCGCCAGTACCCCTACTTTCCATTTTTTATTCATACGTACCTCCTGCTATTTCTTAGCCTGCCCTGGCAAAAAAACGGTCACGAGCGTCCATTTCCCTTCCTCGCTATCCAGTGCAATATCGCCTTGATGGGCATCGACGATCTGTTTGGCAATGGAAAGACCGAGTCCTACTCCCCCTGTTTCGCGGCTGCGGGCTTTGTCTACACGGAAGAAACGATCAAAAACATGCTGCAAATCTTCCTTGGGAATCCCCATTCCATAGTCCTTCACTGAGAAAAATGGACGGTCCCTTTGAATCCCCACCTCAACCTCAATTTCATTGGAGCTGTATTTCATCGCATTGTCGAGTAAAACGACGAGCACTTGTTTTAGTTTTTGTTCATCGGCCATCACAGGAACCGATTCGTGGTTTGCACCCAGTTGAAAGGATCTGCCATACGCATTGGTCAATTGCGCAACGGTCGTTTGGCACATCGAGATCAAATCGATTTCTTTAACATCCAGATTCCAATCGGCGCTATTGTTTGCCAGAAGGAGCATTTGATTGGTCATATCCTTCATCCGCACGGCTTCCGAATAGATCGCCTCCACCGACTCTGCCAGAACCTCCGGCTTTTTCGTCCCCCAACGCTTCAATAGCTTCGCATAGCTTTCTACTACGGTCAGCGGCGTTTTCAATTCATGGGAAGCATCTGAGACGAACTGCTGCTGCTTCTCGAAGTTTTGCTGTAATAAATCCATCATCTTGTTAAAGGTAGTTGCTAATGCGTGCAATTCATCCTTGGATGTGTGCTCAAGCGGTATTTTCTTAAAAATACTGCGCGCTTGAATGTCTTCCATCGTTTGTATCATCGAGTTTACTGGTCGCAAAATCAGATTGCTCAACATGCGTCCTGCAAAAAAAGCAGGAATCAGCACGAACAGCGAAGCAAATAACAGCACGTTTTGCAGCAGGCTCAAATTTTTTTGCAAACCCGCAATCCTTTCAATAACTTCTAGTGTGACAATTTTTCCATTCGTCCAAATGATCGGGACCTTGACGTACGCGTATTTCGCTCCGCTGACATCGAAGACACCGTCACTCGCTTTTCTTTCAAAGATCGGCTTCGGTGCCGGGATTGGCTGCGTACTGTCTACTTCCTGCGTGACGATGGCCCGTGATTGCTGATCGATAATCCGGATCATCCCGTTCGCCGGCAAATACGGCTGCAAGAGCGTAGCAGGGTCAAAATTTTCCACACCGATCTGATTGAGTCCACTCTGAATGTGCAGAACTTCTTGTTGCAGACGATCCAGCTCTCCGTCTGTTGTCACTTTGTAGAACATGAAGTAAATGAAGCTGTTGACCATGAGCAACAGAAGCAAGAGTGCGACCGTAGAGAACAAATGAATTTTATTTTTGATTTTCATAATCTACCCCTTCAGCATATAACCAACGCCTCGTACTGTATGCAATAGCGGGGTTTCATACCCTTGGTCCACCTTTTTACGCAAGTAACGGATATACACGTCAACGACATTTGTGTCTCCGAAATAATCAAATCCCCATACGTGTGTAAGAATCTGTTCACGATTCAGAACTTGGTTTTTATTCTGCATCAGATAAAGCAACAAATCGAATTCACGCGGCGTCAGCTCGATCTGACTGGAACCTCTCGTCACTTCCCGCGATTTTTCATTCAGACTTAAATCTGCTACTTCTACTTTGGAGCTGGCTTCCACTTGCCTCGTCATTTGGGACAAGCGGAGGCAGGAACGGATGCGCGCCAGCAGCTCTTCGATTTCAAAAGGTTTCGTGATGTAGTCGTTCGCGCCTTGATCGAGTCCATTTACTTTGTCCACGACAGCATTCCTCGCCGTCAACAAAATGACTGGTGTCGCGGAGTCCTTTACCCGAATCCGACGAAGCACTTCTATGCCTGACAAGCCTGGCAGCAGTACATCGAGCAAAATCAAGTCCCATCCGCTTTGATTGTATTGTTCCAGCGCCTCGAGCCCTGTTTTGGCAATCTCGCTTTCGTACCCTTCGTATTCCAGCTCTAATTGAATCACACGAGCAATTTTCTCTTCATCTTCCACAATTAATATTCGCTCCGACATGTAATCCTCCTAAGCCTTGCTCCATTATCCAGAAGAGTTTAGCAAATATTGGCTGTGGTTCAAAGAGTAATCCGTACGAAAGATATCATTTTTTACTTATATCGATAACCCTACCCACTGCCAATACGCGTAATAAAAGACGATCATCAGGATCGCGTGGGCTGCCCCTGCATACAAGCTCAACCGCAGCAAATCCTTGGGCAAAAAGGTCTCTTTGCCGCTCTCCTGGAACATGAGCAATGCTTTGGAGCTGACAGGGAAGGTCAGGCAGTAGTTCATGCCAACCATCCCTAAGAACAGCACGGTCACTTCATTTAAGTCAAGGCTGCTCGCAAAGTAGAGAAGCGGCGGAACAAGAATGACAGCTCTCGTTGTATGCGATGTAATGTACAGATGGGAGGTCAGCGTCAGCAAAGTAATAACCACAATGATCAGAAGGGATGATTCCCCTTCCAGCTGCTCGGTGATCGTGAACAGCTTCTCAATGATCCACTCTGCCGCGCCGCTCTCCAACAACGACTTTCCGATTGCAATGGCTGCTCCTACAAACAGAATCAGGTTCCACGAGACAGACTGAACGCCATCCTTCCATTTCATGACGCCCACATTGGGAAGTGTCAAAAGAAAGGCGCCGACAACTGTCGTAGTAGCAATCTCGATTCCGTGAAAACGCTCTGTCAGCCAGAAAATGACCATCGCCCCGATCACAGCAACCGTATATTTTTCATTGCGGGACAAGGTGAGGGAGAGCTTTTTACTCGCGAGCGGGCGTTGCATCTCTTCTTTGGTGAGAAATAGCTCCAGAACAATCCGGCAAGTCACGATGCTGGCCACTATCCCAAACGGCAGTCCCCACAACAGCCACTCCGCGAAGCTAATCCCTTCCCCATTGAACTCCTTCAGCATATCGAGTGCGATAAAATGGGAGCCCGCTCCGATCATGGTGGAGCTCGTCGATACTAAAATAATCGTCGGAATCAGGATCGCCATGGCTTTCGTGATTTGCTTGTTCCCGATTTCGGAGGTCAGCGAGTGAAAAACAGGCAGCAGCACCGCTGCGCGTCCAGAAGTAGACGGGATAAAGAATGCGAGAAATTGAACGACGACCGTCAAGAGCCAAAACAAGCTTTTGACATTCTTTGCGCGGCTCACAATCAGATCTGTGAGTTTGCCTGCCAAGCCGGTCACTTGAAGAGCACCACCCAGAATGAAAGAGCCTATCATTAACCAAATGACATCGGAGGCGAGCGAGTCGAACAAAATTTCCTGGTCAGCCGTTCCTGTCACGACGAGGAGCAATACGGAACCAACGGCTACATAGGCGGAGTTCAGCGAGGTGGTCGTCCACAGGATCACAGCGACACAGAAGCAGAACAAGCTCCATTTGGCTTCCAATGTCAGGGAAGACGGCAGCATGAGCAGTAATTCAACGAACATAATCAGGACGATCGGAAGGACCCAGACAGGTCTTTCCTTTGCGATAATCTGTGCAATCACGATACTTGCTCCTTTGCCATTAAACGATTTGCGAGCTGCAAGCCCACCATGATGGTTCTCATCGAGCTTTCCGAGCAATCGGTCAGCCACTTCTGCGCATGCATGAACGCTTCCTCCAACGTAGACGGCATTGGCAAAATACTCGTGTACGCATCAATTCCGTGCTCATAATTGAGTCGGGCACCTTTGCCAACGGTTCCAACCAAAGCCACTACCGGCAGGGCATGCTTCTTCGCTCGTTTCGCCACTTCTACTGGAATTTTTCCACGCGGTGTTTGAAAATCAATGCTTCCTTCCGCCGTAAACACAAGGTCTGTCTCTTGAAGCATCCGATCCAAATCAATGTACTTCATGATAATGTCGTAGCGCGGATACAGATTCGCACCCGTCAGCGCATGCAGCCCGGCACCCAAGCCACCCGAAGCACCACTGCCCGGCATGTCTCTGACGTCGATACCGAAATCCCGCTCGATGATAGACGCGAATTGTTCGAGTGCTTTTTCCAACTCAACGACCTGCTCGGGCGTCGCACCCTTTTGCGGGCCAAACACGCGAGCGACTCCGTTTTCCCCACACAGCTTGTTAAACCAGTTGCAAGCCACATCGATTTGCACCTGCTTGAGTCTTTTGTCCATGCCGGAAACGTCGATATTCGTTACTTTTGCCAGCGAGATTCCGCCTTCAATACGGATTTCTTGACCGCTTGCATCCAAAAATTTCGCGCCAAGCGCTTGTGCCATGCCTGCCCCGCCATCGGAAGTACCGGAATCGCCGCAGCCTAGCAAAATACGATCTGCCCCCATGTCCAGCGCTGCTTTGATCAATTCACCGACGCCATGTGTCGTCGTTTTGCGCGGGTCACGCAAGCTTCTTGGAACCAGTCGCAGTCCCGCCGCTGCCGCCATCTCAATCACAGCCGTTTGACCTGTCATCTCTGATCCGAACATCCCGAAATGAGAAGGAACCTTTTCTCCTACGGGGCCTGTTACTTCCTTATCGATAATCGAGCCATTCGAAATTTTCACAATCGCTTTTGTAAAGCCTTCTCCTCCGTCTACCATCGGCAGTGTCTGTACTTGGGAGAGCGGGAGTACGCGCAGAATTCCTTCTTTCATGCATTCAGCTGCTTGCTCGGCATCTAGGCTTTCCTTAAAGCCCGAAGGCACAACGAGTATACGCATAAAAACAACATCCCTTCTCTTTATTTGAAGTTGCTTTCGCATTTGTCTCACTTGAGTAAGACCAATACTAAGCTTCAAAAAAGAGAAGGGAATAATAGGAAGATGAGAAGTTGATGAGAGAAAAGCAAGAAGAACGTTACGATTCTAAGCGTTTCGTTTTCTGCGCAGTTGATAATAGGTCACAGCCAGGGCAAGCGCCAAAACCGTTCCCTTAATAATATCGTAAGCGTAATACGGCAGATTGAGCATCGTCATGCCATTTAGCAGCACCCCGATCAGAATAGCTCCCACAAATGTACCGAATACGTTTGGCTTTCCTGCACCGAAAACGGAGAAGCCTACGAAAGCAGCCGCTACTGCATCCATCAGCATGGAGCCGCCACTGCTCACCTGCCCGGTACCGATTCGTGCTGCCAAAAGCATACCGCCCAAGCCTGCAAAAAGAGCAGAAAGCACATAAGCCAGGGTACGATAGCGATTCACAGGAATCCCCGACAGACGGGCTGCTTCCAAGTTGCCGCCTGTCATGTACAGCATCCGCCCCTGTCTCGTATAGGTCAAGTACACATGCGTGATCGCGACAAGTAAAAAGGTCAGAATAACGGGAACTGGTACGGAAAGAATTTCTCCTTGGCCCAGCCACAGGAACCATTCCTGGAATTTTCCCGGAGCCTGCGAGCCGTCCTGCATCGGCATGTTTGCGTAGATCGAGTAGCCTTGGGAATACGTCATATGAATGCCGTTTACGATGTAGAGCATCGCCAAAGTAGCCAGCAAATCAGGAATGCGGATTTTCACGACCAAGAAGGCGTTGACCAACCCAACAAGCAAGCTGAGTACAATCGGAACAACCAGTGTCGTGAAGACTCCTTGTTCGTACCAAACCATCATCGAAGCAGAAACGACCGTGGTTAATGAAACCGTCGATCCTACAGACAGGTCAAAGCCTCCGACAATCAGCGAGAACGTAACGCCAATCGCGACAAATGTCACAATCGAGATGGAGCGAAGAATGTCCGTCAAGTTGTCGTACGTGAAGAAATACGGGTTGGTCAAACTGAATAACAACATGACAATAACGATAACTGCAACCGTTCCGTATTTGTAAACAAAATCAAATAAGCTAAACTTTTTATCTGCCACGTTACTCACCTCCGCTTGCGTAGTACATAATGAGCTCTTGTGTTGCTTCCTCGCGACTCAATTCCTTCACAATCTTGCCCTCGAACATAACGAGAATCCGGTCTGCGATTCCGATGACTTCCTGAAACTCACAGGAAAAATACAGGACGCCCTTTTTCTGCTCGGCAAGATTTCCGATCAGGCGGTAAATATCGCTTTTCGCGCCGATATCCACCCCTTTTGTTGGCTCGTCAAACATAAAGAGGTGAGCGTTCGTATCCAGCCATTTGCCGATCGCGACTTTTTGCTGGTTTCCGCCGCTGAGGAAACCGACCAGCTGCTTGATATCGGCTGTTTTTACACCAAGGCGCTGCACCAGCTCTCTTGCGTTAGCCGCTTCCGCCCCTCTTTTGATAAAACCGAGCCAGGATTTCTTTTTCAACGAGGCGACTGACAGATTGTTCTGGACGGATTCCTCTACGAAAATGCCTTCCTTGCGCCTTTCCTCCGGGACGAGCACGATTCCTGCATCGACGGCGTCCTTTGGAGACCGCAGTTGGACATGTGTTCCATGCAATCGAACGGCTCCAGCCTTTGCCTCATCCGCACCGAAGAGCAATCGGGCGAGTTCAGTCTTGCCTGCCCCGACTAGACCGACGACACCCACGATTTCTCCCTCGCGAACCTGCAAGTCGACTCCCGTTACTTTGCCGCCAGCCACACCTGACGCCTCAAAAATCGTTTCGCCAATCGGCACTTCCAGCTTTGGGAACTCCTCGTCAAAGCTTTTGCCTAGCATGTTCGCGATCACTTCGTCCATATTGGTCTTCGCCGTCTCTGTGGTCACAACATGCTGTCCATCGCGCATGATGGTGATCCGATCACAGATTTCAAAGATTTCCGGCAGGCGGTGGGAGATATAAATGATCCCGACCCCAGCTTTTTTCAACTGCGCAATAATTTGAAACAGCCGCTCGCTCTCCTTCGTGCTCAACGGCGCTGTCGGTTCGTCGAAAATGACGTATTTCGCCTTTTGAACGGTAGCCCGTGCAATCAAAATCAATTGCTTTTCCGACAGCGTACATTCTTCGACGAGCATCCGCACTGGAATGGAAAAGCCGAAGTTTTTTAAAATCTGCTCCGTTTCGCTGTACAAGCTCTGCCAGTTGATCAGTCCCTTTGTTTTCGCCTGGACGAGCTGGTCCGCCAAAATGTTTTCGGCGACGCTCAAATACGGGATCAAGGCGGTGTCCACTTCCTGATATACACATTGAATGCCCTGTGCTTTGGCATCCTGCGGAGATTGAATCGACACGGCCTGTCCATCGATGGTGATCGTACCGCCATCTGCCTGATACGCTCCCGTGAGGATTTTCATCAGGGTACTCTTTCCCGCGCCATTGGCTCCGAGCAGTGCGTGAACCTCTCCTGCGCGCACCTCAAAATCGACGGATCGCAGGGCAGGAACCCCAGAAAACTGCTTCGCCATCCCTTTCATCTGCAATGTGGACATGTTTCACACCTCCTGTTTACCTGCGTGTTCCAGCCTCTATAAGGAAAAATCCCGTTGATGGATACAGATCAACGGGAAAAGCCAATTTGGTTCTTACTTGCCCCACTCTTGTACGTATTGGGACAGGTCGCTCATCGTTACTTTTTTATCCTTCGGCAGGTCTTCCTGTTTCACCAGCACTGGGTTCAGCTTCACGTTGTCTGGCACTTGCTCGCCTTTGATTTTTTGGAACACGGTTTGGGCATGGATTCGTCCGATATTGGATGGGTCTACCGCTGCCGTCGCTGCCCATGGAGAGTTTTCCGCCTGGATCATTTGCAGATCCTCATCACTCAAATCGATGGAGTATACTTTGATTTCCGTACGTCCTGCTTGCTGGATGGCACGTGTCGCCCCTTTGGCAAATTCATCCCAAGCCGCCCATACCGCTGTAATGTCACCTTTGTTCGGATACTTTTTCAAGATCGCTTCCATCTGCGTCTGTGTATCGAGTGCCGTATTGTTGGTAGCAGAACCGAATGCCGCAATCTCTTTCAAGTCCGGGTATTTCTTCTGGAAAGCTTCATACGTCACTTGACGTTTTTCCATAGGCGCAAAGCCGGCTACCCAAATTTTCACAATATTGCCTTTGCCATTTGTATCTGCCGCCAGCTTCTCCAGGCTCAGCTCTGCCAACTTGTTGTCATCCTGCGCCACAACTGGCACACCCGGAATGTTGATGTCTGTATCAAACAAGACAACCGGGATTTTTTTATCCACGGCCTTTTGCGTGCCCTGCTGCAACGCTTCTGCTGTACCATGGTCGATTAGAATGCCATCAAACTTTTGGTTGACAGCCGCATCGAGGTTGGACGCCATTTTTGACAGATCGGTATCTGCGTTGAATACCGTCAACTCGCCGCCGTTTTTCTCTACCTCTGTCTTCACGCCATTGATATATTGGGCGGAGAACGTCCCTACGTTTTGGCGCATGATCAGTGCGATTCTCTTCGCCTTCTCTCCCGAAGCACCGCCGTTTGTGCTGCCGGTTCCGGTTGTTGCCCCGCTGCCGCATGCCGTCACAAGAACAGATGCTGCCAAAACAAGTGATGTGATCAGACCGAGTTTCTTTTTCATTGAGATGTTCCCCCTTTTTCTTTTTACTTCCTGAACCTTCTGCGTTTGAAGCGCTCCCGCTATTTCTTCCGAAGCGGACAGTCTTCACTCAAAGCGGGGCGGAGGCCGAAGCGTAGACTGGAAAT
>NZ_PXZL01000041.1 GCF_003013405.1 Brevibacillus formosus
TTTTCAAAGAGCATTTTCACAACAACCTCTTTATCTTATCAGGTTGTCCAAGTCGTGTCAACAAGTTTTTTTAACGTGTTTTTCAGCGACCTCATTAATCTATCACATTTCTTGAAGGAAAAGCAAGAACTATTTTCACATCATTTTTGTGATCGATTAAGTAAAAAAGAAGAACAGGTATTAATATAACACTTAACCTTTTTAAGTGCAAGTAAAAAAATAAAACCACCTGAGTTTTTCTCAGATGGTTTTATTCTGCTAGACTAGTCGCGGTTACGCATATGAGGGAACAGCAGTACGTCGCGAATAGAAGGAGAGTTGGTCAACAGCATTACCAGACGGTCGATTCCGATTCCTAATCCTCCAGTTGGCGGCATGCCGTACTCCAGCGCTTCAATGAAATCGTCGTCCATATCATGCGCTTCGTCGTTACCAGCTTCTTTTTCCAAGAGCTGTGCTTCAAAACGTTCGCGCTGGTCAATTGGATCATTGAGCTCTGTAAATGCATTAGCATGCTCACGAGCTACGATAAACAACTCAAAACGATCCGTGAATCGCGGATCCTGGTCATTTTTCTTCGCCAATGGCGAAATCGCCACAGGATGACCGTAAACAAAGGTAGGCTGAATCAGCGTATGCTCCAGCTTTTGCTCAAAGAATTCATTCACTACATGTCCGAACGTATGGTGAGGCTCAACGGATACGCCATGCTCTTTTGCCAAAGCACGCGCTTCATCGTCACTCATTTCCTTCCAGAAATCGACACCGAGATTTTCCTTAATCAAATCTACCATGTGTACACGGCGCCATTTTGGTGTCAGGTCAATCTCATTGCCTTGATATTGAATTTTCATAGTGCCCAATACTTCCTGTGCGATATGAGCAACCATTTCTTCAGTCAGGTTCATGATATCCTGGTAGTCGGCATAAGCTTCGTACAGCTCAATCATCGTGAACTCAGGGTTGTGACGAGTAGAGATACCTTCATTGCGGTATACGCGACCGATCTCATACACCTTTTCCAGGCCACCGACAATCAGACGTTTCAAGTGCAGCTCAATTGCAATACGCATATAAAGCTGCATATCCAATGCATTGTGATGCGTGATAAATGGACGAGCAGATGCACCACCGGCAATCGCATGGAGTGTAGGTGTTTCTACTTCCAGATAGCCCAGGTTGTCCAAATAACGACGCATCGAAGTCAGAATGCGGCTACGCGTAATGAACGTGTCGCGAACTTCTGGATTCACAATCAAATCCACGTAACGCTTGCGGTAGCGAGTCTCGATATCTTTAAGACCATGGTATTTCTCAGGCAGTGGACGCAGTGATTTGGTCAGGTAGGAAAGTTCCTTTGCTTTTACACTAAGCTCGCCGGTTTTTGTTTTGAAAACAACACCAGTTACACCGATCATGTCACCGATATCAGCCAAATCAAATACTTTGCTCAGCTCTTCGCCAACGGTATCCTGACGGACGTAGATTTGAATTTGTCCGGAACGATCCAGCAGTTGAGCAAAGCTCGCCTTACCCATTCCACGTTTCGCCATCAAGCGGCCTGCAATCGTAACGACGTTCTCTTCCGCTTCCAGCTCTTCCTTGCTCTTTTCGCTAAAAGCTTTCGTTATATCTGCAGCGTGATGCGTTTGCTCGAATTTTTTACCGAACGGATCAAAGCCCCACTCACGCAATTGATTCATTTTGTCGTGACGCACTTGAAGAAGCTCGTGGAGCCCTTCCTGTTGCTGTTCTTCTTGCTGTAGGTCTTGCTCGTTTGCCATTTTACTCACTCCTCTAGAAAATGCCTGCATTAACAATTTTGTACAGACTTTTATAATAGCGATACGGCGTACCTCGCAAAAGGTACGCCATAGATCGACTGCTTACAGGTTAATATCAAGAATCTCGTACTGAATGACTCCCGCCGGTACGTTAACGTCAACAATCGCGCCTTTTGCTTTGCCGAGGAGCGCTTGACCTACCGGGGACTCGTTGGAAATCTTGTTGTTCATCGGATCGGATTCAGCAGAACCTACAATCGTGTAATCTACAACATCACCGAACTCGAGGTCTTTCAGCTTCACACGGGAACCAACGCTTACAACACCTGTATCTACATCTTCATTTGTGATGATGCGGGCATTGCGCAGCATTTTTTCCAGCGTCAGAATGCGGCCTTCAATGAACGCTTGCTCATTCTTTGCCTCTTCGTATTCAGAGTTCTCACTGATATCTCCAAAGCTAATCGCTTCTTTAATACGAGCAGCTACTTCCTTGCGTTTAACCGTTTTCAAATCTTCAAGCTCTTGTTCCAGCTTCGTTAAACCTTCTGGTGTAAGGATGACTTCTTTTTCAGACATGGTTCAATTCCCCCGTTTTAAAAAATGATTCCATTTATACTGGGTAAAGTACAAAGGATTATATGTAGATGTTCTATACAATATACAGCAGAATGCAATCGTCTGTGAGGTTCAAAGGTAAAGCTGCCAGTGTGGACTGGCAGCTCGGCTCCCAATATTACGGAGTATTATAGGATATGAAGGAACCCTTGTCAATGTCTGGAATGAACCACCAATTTTAGTAGCTGACAGCCTCGTCACGTTCTGTTTCCAGCGGTTCTTCGCTGTCATCTGCGTAGTTTTCAATCCAGTCGACATAGTTCATGAGGACGCTGCGAAGCTCCTCTTCTGTCTCAACTGCATTCACGAGATTTTTCGTGTGCGTCGAGCCCTTCAAGCCTTTCAAGTAATACGCCGCGTGCTTGCGCATCTCAAGGACTCCCACTCTCGGACCCTTCAGCGCGATTAAACGCTCTGCATGCAATAAACAAATATTCATCTTTTCACGTGCGGTTGGCTCTGGACCAAGCTCGCCCGTCGTCAGGTATTGAATGGTGCGATACAGCATCCACGGATTTCCGAGAGCAGCACGTCCAATCATAACGCCATCGCAACCCGTTGTATCCAGCATGCGTCTCGCATCCTCAGGAGTAGCCACATCCCCGTTTCCAATCACCGGGATCGAAACGGTTTCCTTCACCCGACGGATCCAGTCCCAGTCCGCTTTCCCTTTGTACATTTGTACGCGGGTGCGTCCATGAACGGCAATCGCTTTGCCACCTGCACGTTCTACCGCCTTGGCGTTATCCAGTACGTACAGATGATCTTCGTCCCAGCCCAATCTCATCTTCACGGTAACCGGCTTGTCGACCGCATCGACTACAGCAGATACGACTTCGTAGATTTTATCTGGATCGAGCAACAGACGCGCACCTGCATCACAGCTCGTAATTTTCGGCACAGGACAGCCCATGTTGATATCAATGATATCCGCGTTCGTATGCTGGTCTACATATTTCGCCGCACTCACCAAGGTTTCCTTGTCTCCGCCAAAAATCTGCAAGCTTAGTGGTTTTTCGCGTTCGTCGACAAACAGCATATCCATCGTTTTTTTATTTCCGTGCACAATGCCCTTGTCGCTTACCATCTCGGCGCAAACCAATCCAGTACCGAACTCCTTGGCAATCAGACGAAAAGCAGGATTACAAACACCTGCCATTGGAGCGAGAACTACGTTGTTTTTTAATTCGATATTGCCGATTTTCATCTATTTTCGCCTCCTTATTCCCGATTAGTCGGGGTCTTGGAGAGGACAATCCTATCCAAACTTCATTACATCACTTATTTATAGCACATAATTCATCGTAGTCTACCTGTAAAGTGCTGGCGATCTTACGTAATACAGGCTCTGTTGGCGTACGAGTTCCTCTCTCTAGCGATCCAACAAACGACAGTGACACTCCCATCTTTTCCGAAAGGGACTGTTGCGTATACCCTTTTAGCTTTCGGAAGGACCGGATTCGATTTCCCAGTTGATTGCTCCCCACTCACGTACCCCCTTGTGATCTTCTACCAATAAGGAAAGATAATGATCAATGGTCTGGTTATGCTCAGGTAAAACGCCGCCTTCCCAAACGTCTCGAAGCGGCACGAGTACAAAAGCACGCTCGCTCAGCCCGGGATGAGGAATCATGAGATTGTCTTGCGAAACACGAGATGTCCCGTACAACAGTAAGTCAATATCAATCGTGCGCGGTCCCCATCGAACTGTTCGTACACGTCCCAGCTCTCGCTCTACTGACAACGCCGTCTCTAGCAGCTGATCTGGGGTCTGTTCTGTTTCCACAGCGATCGCCATATTCAGAAATGCGTCTTGTTCAACATAACCAAATGGATCCGTCTCATAAACAGAGGAGGTACGAAGGACGCGAATTCCAGGTTGCTCATTCAGTCTCTGTATCGCCCGGCGCAAGTTCTGTGCCCGATCCCCGAGATTGGAGCCTAACGCTAAATACGCACAAACTGTCATGAAGCAAAATCCTCTCTTCTACGGATCATCTCAATCGCAACCGACTCGTAATGCCCATTGATCGGCGGATTCGGCTTGGTTACTTTTGCTTTGACTTCATGCAAAGGGAATTGCTCCAATAGACGTTCTGCTATCACGGCAGTCAGTTTTTCGACCAGATGAAATCGTTCACCCTCGACAATTTTTTGCACACAAGTAAAGATATCGGCGTAATTGACTGTATCATGAAGATCGTCACTTTCTCCGGCTTTGGATAAATCGAGCGATAGCTCCAAATCGACATAAAACCGTTGGCCCAGTTCAGCCTCTGCTCCAAACACACCATGATATCCGTAAAAAGACATGCCATTGAAGTAGATTTTATCCAAGGTTAAATGCCCCCTTTTAGCATCGCATCCATCATCTTCGTCACGCGCTTCATTTCTTTGACGTCATGCACCCGTACCATATGACAGCCTTTTGCCGCCCCGAGAGCAACTGTCGCTGCCGTACCTTCGACACGTTCATCTACAGGCAAGTCGAGAACATGGCCGATCATCCGCTTGCGTGAAGTAGCGAGCAGAACGGGGTAGCCCAACCCTACCAGATCATCCAGCCTGCGCATCGTTTCGAGATTTTGCTCGACAGTCTTTACAAACCCGATCCCCGGATCAAGAATGATTCGCTCCTGTTTTACCCCCGCCTGCAAGGCGATCTGTACTGACTCACGCAGGTCTTTGATATAGTTTGGGAAAAAGTCGTGATAGTCCGTGTCTTCACGATTGTGCATCAGGATAATGGGCACATCGAGACGAGCAGCTACCTCTGCCATCCGCGGATCACGCTTCGCTCTCCATACATCATTGATGATATGTGCCCCTTCTAAAATGGCCTGTTCCGCAACTGCCGCTTTGTACGTGTCAATGGACAGCGGAACAGACAATTCCTGCGAAAGTATCCGAATGACTGGCAGCACTCTGTCCAGCTCCGTCGCCTCATCGACTGCTTCCGACCCCGGACGTGTCGATTCTCCCCCGATATCAATCAGGTCAGCTCCAGCCTCAACCATTGCACGCGCTTGTACCAGTGCTGCCTCCACATCGACATAGCGACCGCCATCCGAAAACGAATCAGGTGTCACATTCAAAATACCCATGACTAGCGTACGCTCTCCCAATGGCAGGACATACTGGCCACAGTTCAGTTCGCGGCGCGCACGAAGCTTGGCAGGCATAGCTAAAACTTCCCGTACCTCTGCCGCCAACGCTCGCAGTTCTTCCGTTTGGGTTTTCATATAATCCAACGCCAAATCCATCTTCTTGTGTGAAGCCAACAGCAGCACGTATTTTTTGTCGGCAGTACCTGGTTGGTCTGAGATAACGGCTTCCGCATCAAAAGAGTGCATAATCTCTCTCACACTCTGTGCTGTTGCCACACTCATGTTTTCCGTGTGAATCTTCAGGATCGTCCCCGCTTCCGTCATGCGTTCGGCTTCAGGAACAGGTACTCCCCTTTTGACAAGCTCCGATACCATCTCAGCGAAGGTCGCAGCATGGATTCGAAATGAATTGTATTTCATGACCAAACTCCCTTTTTCCGTCTTCGCACATTGAATAGTAGCATACCATAATTTACTCGCTAGCCGCTACAGACTGACGGTAGGCGCGGTGCAGTTCGTACGAATATGTACCATATGTCGAAGGAACGGATTGCCCGTCAATTTCGGTAACCGGAACGATCTCTTGCACGGAATTTGTCGTAAAGACTTCATCGGCGTTGAGCAGATCTTCCAAGTGATACCGACCTTCTTCGACAGGCATCGATAATTGCTGTGCCAAAGTCAAAACATGTCGCCTCGTCACACCATCAAGAATGCCCGTATCAATAGAAGGGGTAAACAACTTGCCGTTCTTGACCCAGAACACATTGCTCACAATTCCTTCTGCCACGAAGCCATCATGCGTCAAAAACAGACCTTCCACATCGGGACGTGCGCCGAGTTCTTGTCGAGCAAGGGCATTGTTTAAGTAATTGTGCGATTTAAAGCGCTGCTGGCCTTCTGCTGTCTGTCTTGCCAACGCCAATGTCTGCAACCGTTTTGGCGAAGGAGGTACTGCTAAAGGAGCTACGGGTTTGGCAAATACAAATAAGGACGGACGCTCGTACCCCCCTGCTACCAAGCCTACTCCTTCTGCGCCAGCCGTAATACTCAAGCGGACGTAAGCATCACGCAAATCATTGGCATCAATTGTCTGCATAATAGCTTCAGCCAATTCTCCCTTGGTCCAGGCAGGGTGAATCTGCAACGCCAAAAGCCCGGAACAGAGCCGGGCGTAATGGGCATTCCATAAAAATAGCTTGCGGTCATATACACGTAACGTTTCAAACAGACCAATGCCGTATAAAAAACCGTGGTCCAATACTGATACTGTAGCCTCGTGAGCTGGACATATCGTCCCGTTAACATAAACGTGCATCTTCGCTCTCTCCCGATTATATAGTCGAGAGCATCATATCATATTTTCCGAGGAAACCGCTGTCTCCTGCACACGTTTGCCATGTACGAAACGCGAGATAGTAATGGAGATTTCATATAAAACGATGAGTGGCACAATTACCATAATATCGGAAAGAAAATCAGGCGGCGTAATGGTAATCGAGATAATCGCGAGCACCAAATAGGCGGGTTTGCGCATTTTAGCCAAGCGATGCGGGTTGAGAATCCCCAAATGGCTCAAAAATAAAACGATAACTGGCAGTTCAAAAAGCAACCCAAACGGCAGACACAGATTGAGCATAAAGGTGAAATAATCGTTCGCTGTAATGACCAGTTCAAAATTCCCGTTGGATAGCCCCAGTACAAATTTGTACATCATAGGAAAGAGCACAAAGTAGGCGAAGGAAAGCCCGAAAATAAACAACAGGAATAGAGCCGGGATATACATAAGCGCCACTTTTCGCTCTCTTTCTTCCAATGCGGGCACCACGAAGCGCCAAACTTGATACGCGGCAACCGGGATTGTTATCGCAAGCGCACCGACTGCGGACAACTTCACATAGATCGACAGGATATCTCCCGGCCCAAGAATCGCCAGCTTTTCCCCTGAATGATTCGCTAACGCCAAATAAATATGGTCCACAAACAAAAAGCAGATAACCATACTGACAACCAGAACAGACAGCACAAGCAAAATTCTGCGGCGCATGTCTGTAACATGCTCAAGTATAGGCATCTCTTTGCTCACTCTAACTCCTCCTCATGCGCGGAAAAAAGGCAGTGCGTCTCGTGTACGCACCGCCTCCTCTCAGGCTGGATTAGTTGATTCGTTTCAACGCTTCTTCTGGAGCCTTCTCTTTTTCATCATCGTCTTTGGTCAAATCTTTTGCTGCGGTTTTAAATTCGGTCAAGGTTCGTCCAAAAGCACGACCGATCTCTGGCAGTTTACTCGGCCCGAAAATCACCAAAGCAATGATCAGGATCAGAATTAATCCAGGAATACCGATGCTCGACAGCATAATCTGTTACACTCCTTGTCCTAGAAACCTGTAATAGCAATCACGCTCGGCATGGCTACTGCATTTCCGCCTTTAGGCCAGTGGCTGGTCGGCTTGTCATACGACTTCAGGTTTTCACCTGGATGCTGCACCGCCAGGAACAGTGTTTTTTCATCAGGGGTGAACCAAGGGCCTGTCATTTCAGCGCCTACTGGTGCAGACGCGAATTGTGCGGCTTCTCCCTTGCTGTTACCCGTTGTTGGAATGAAAAACACACCATTGTTTCCAAAGGATTTATAAATACCGCTGTTCATCGACGAGGACGAGATATCTGTCACGACCCACAGGTTACCCGCGCTGTCGAAAGCCATGTTGTCTGGCGCCGCAAAACCGCTTTGTGGTCCACCTGCTGCAAAAATCTCAAACGTAAACTCCAAGCCTGCATGGTTGTTGTCATTCTCGAACAGGCGAACGATTTGTCCGTAGAAGTTTCCATGCTTGTCGTTGTTGGTCAAGGCAATGAAGACGGAACCATCAATCGGATGCACTTCCAGGTCTTCTGGGCGATCCATCGGGGTAGCCCCTACTGCTTTGGATGCATCTCGGCAGTTGAGAAGCACGTCAGCCTGAGAAGCAAACATTGGTTTGCCATCTGCATTGACTGCCTTTTTCAGTGCTTCGTTTGTTGCGAAATCCAACGCAATCCACTTGCCCTTACCGAAGTTGGCAACGTACAGTGTACCCTCTTCCAGCAGTTTGGAATTGTTTTTCCCTGCCTTCGGATCGTACTTGCCTTTAGATACATACTTGTACACGTATTGGTCCTTCGCATCATCCCCCATGTAAACGACCAATTGTCCAGATGGAGCCAGAACCATCGCCGTGTTTTCGTGGGAGAATCTGCCCAGTGCCGTATGCTTTTTCGGAGTCGATTTCGGATCAAATGGATCAACCTCAACAACCCAGCCATAATGCTCGGCTTCAGGCAGCTTGCAATCACCGACGACGTCCATGTAGTTTTCCTCGCAGGAAAGAATTGTATTCCACATCGTCACGCCGCCAGAGCAGTTTGCAAATGTTCCGGTTACTTCTTTAGCAATAGAAGCTGCTGGGCCAGTCAACACATGCTTGGTCAGTCCGCTTACCCGACGGCCATATTCGGAATCGGAAACAAGCTTCCAGCTGCCATTTTCTTTTTTGATTTCAATAACGGAACCGCCCAGTGCATACAAGTACTTCTTGATTTGCTCAGGGGTACGTTTGTTGTCATCTTCATCTGCATTCAGATAGTCATAGCCATTCACGTAATATTCCAACTCACCTAAATATTCGTGATTCACCCAAAGCAGGCCATGATCGGATTTGCCTTCGATTGGCAGGAAACAGGTGAAGTCATTGTTGAATCCGAAGGTATCTCCTGCTGCATTGATTTTATCGCCATAGGAAGCCACTACATCGTATTTGAAGCCGTCCGGCAGCACAACATCGTCTTTCGTAGTCGGATGAATTTCTTTGAATTTCGGATTGAAGTTATGTTTTTTTGTATCGAGACCAAACAGATGGTCGGCTGTTTTTCCTGATAGGGTATTACCAGCTGCCAGAGCAGGAATTCCTGTTGCTACCGAAGCCAACGCCGCTGTCCCTACACCGAGATAAGTCAAAAACTGTCGACGATTTACATCCATTTACTATCTCTCCTTTTTTGCCTTCTTCTGTTTCATTGTACAAGCCGTATATCGAGGAACCATGAATGTTGTATAAAGAGTATGTAAATAAAAAACCGCCTTCGAAAAAAGGCGGTTTTCCTGTCGTCTCTATGTGTTAACCTGTCGTATGGCGCGCGTATGCAGTAAGGAAGTTCTTCAGCAATTGCTTGCCGTGCTCGGTAATAATCGATTCAGGGTGGAACTGGACGCCTTCGATTGGGTACTCCCGATGGCGCACAGCCATGATTTCTCCTTCCGCTGTCCGGGCGGTTACTTCCAGCTCACTCGGAATGGACGCTTCCTCAATAATCAAGGAATGATAGCGTGCCGCTGTAAAAGGGGAAGGGATGTCCTGAAAGATGGTTTTGCCGTCATGGAAAACTTCCGACGTTTTTCCGTGCATCAAGCGCTCCGCCCGAATGACTTTTCCGCCAAACACTTGCCCAATGGACTGATGGCCCAGACAAACACCCAAAATCGGAATTTTTCCGGCAAAATGGCGGATCACATCCATGCTGATCCCCGCTTCATTTGGTGTGCACGGCCCTGGAGACACCATCAAATAATCAGGTGCCAATCGTTCGATTTCTTCCAGTGTAATTTTGTCATTGCGATACACTTGCAGTTCTTCCCCAAGCTCTCCCACATACTGCACCAAATTGTAGGTAAAGGAATCGTAGTTATCAATCATCAAAATCATCGTACACTCATCTCCTCTCAACTCATCGTTCTCTGCTCGCTCAACTCAAGCGCTTTCCACAACGCTTCTGCCTTTTTCAATGACTCGGCATACTCAGCCTCTGGAACCGAGTCAATCACAATACCCGCTCCCGCCTGCACATGAGCTACGCCATCCTTGATCACCATAGTGCGGATGGCAATGTTGACCTCGATATCGCCATTGAAGCCAAACCAGCCGATTGACCCCGTATAGACGCCTCGCTTGACTGGCTCCAGCTCTTCGATGATTTCCATCGTGCGAACCTTGGGCGCTCCGGTGATCGTCCCTCCCGGAAAAGTCGCCTCGATCGCATCAAGCGCATCCTTGCCTGCTGCCAGCTCTCCTTTGACGTGGGAGACGATATGCATGACGTGGGAATATTTCTCCACGACCATGAATTCGCTGACCTCCACACTGCCAAAGCGACAGACGCGGCCCATGTCATTGCGTTCCAGATCAACCAGCATGACATGCTCTGCGCGTTCCTTTTCATTATCAATCAGCTCACGTGCCAACGCATCGTCTTGCTCGTCCGTTAATCCGCGCGGACGTGTACCGGCGATCGGACGCGTATGCACTTCCTTGCCTTTTACCTTTACAAGTAGCTCTGGCGAGGCACTAACCAATTGAAATTCAGGGAAGCTCAGATAGCCCATATAAGGAGATGGATTCAGCTTGCGAAGCACATCGTACACTTCTGGGGCTGTCACCTGCACCGGCTTGCTTTGCCGCACCGACAGATTGACCTGAAAAACATCCCCTTGGGCGATGTACTCCTGCACACGACGAACAGCATTCTCGAATTGGTCTTTGGCAAAGGATACTGACGCTGGCACCAGCTTGGCAAGCGGTCTTTTGCGCAAAGCTTCCCAATCTGTCTCATCGTGATCCATTGCCAATGAAGCAATCGAGTCCATACGTTTTTCCAGCTGGAGTCCTGCTTGTCGATAGCTCTCTTCGGTCAAATTGTCCGCGTTCAAATGCGTCAGGCAAATGATCTCTCGGGTCTCATGATCAAAGACAAGAAGGTCTTGCATTATCATAACATACAGGTCTGGCAACTGTAAGTCGTCAGTCGCTATCTGTGGCAAGCGGGGCTCAAAAAAGCGGTTCATCTCATAGCTGATATAGCCTACAGCCCCTCCGGAAAAATCCGGCATACTTGGAATCGCAGGCGTACGGTAACGAGATAGCAGCTCTCGTAAAGCATTCAATGGGTTGTTAGCATCTATGCTTTCAATTTTTCCTTCTGGGTACGAAACGATGGTTTCTCCTCGCTGACTGCGCAGCGTAGCGATAGGCTCATATGCCAAAAAGGTATACCGCCCAGCTCGTCCACTTTCCAACAGGACAGCATTTTGCAGAGAAGGCTGTAGTTTTGTGAGCACCTGCCACGGATCAAACGTCGAAGACCACGGTCTACGCAGGGCTAGGGGAACCAACGAATAAGATAAGGCATATGTCTGGCAATCAGCAAAGGTAGGGAACATTCTTCCTCTTCACGCTCCGGTTTTCACTATTTATCCGTTCATTATATAGTTGCCTGATACAAAAAGAAAAGACCACGTAGCCAACATGGCGCTCCGTGGTCTTGCGGTATCTTTTTACAATTAATCTTCGAACTGATAAAGAGGCGTGGACAAATAACGCTCCCCATTCGAAGGAATGATAGCGATCACTTTTTTGCCTTTGCCGAGCTTGGCTGCTACTTGCAGAGCCGCATGGATCGCTGCTCCAGAAGAAATCCCGCCGAGAATACCTTCCTGACGAGCAACACGACGCGCGGTTTCAAAAGCGTCCTCGTTTTCTACCTTAATGATCTCGTCGTAGATTTGGGTATCGAGAATTTCTGGGACAAAGCCAGCCCCGATCCCTTGGATCTTATGTGGACCTGGTTTGCCGCCAGACAAAACTGGCGAAGCCGCAGGCTCAACAGCCACGATTTGCACATTTGGATAGTGTTCACGAAGAACTTGCCCTACACCCGTAATCGTTCCGCCTGTACCGATACCGGAAATAAACGCATCTACACCGCCGATTTCCTTCGCTTGATCTAACAGCTCACGGGCAGTCGTCTCACGGTGAATGGCCGGGTTTGCCAGGTTTTTAAATTGCTGCGGAATGAAATACGAGCTATCTTCTTTCGCCAGCTCTTCCGCTTTGCGAATCGCTCCGCCCATCCCTTCGCTGCCTGGTGTGAGAACCAGCTCCGCACCATATGCACGCAACAGATTGCGGCGTTCCATACTCATCGTCTCTGGCATGACCAGAATAGCACGATATCCTTTTGCAGCAGCAACCATCGCGAGTCCAATACCGGTATTTCCGCTCGTAGGTTCAATGATGGTATCACCCGGTTTCAGACTTCCATCTGCCTCTGCTGCCTCAATCATCGACAACGCAATTCGGTCTTTTACACTGCTTCCCGGGTTGAAGAACTCCAGCTTCAAGTAAATGTCCGCAATATCTTCGGTGACAACACGATTCAGCTTTACAAGCGGAGTAAATCCAATCAAATCGGTAATGGAATTAGCCACGCGCATATGTTCTGCCCCTCCTATTTTTCATAACCGAGTAAAACGCTAGGATTTATTGACATAATTATATCAACGGTAGCCTATTTGGTCAATGAGGCATTTGCCCAGAAATCTGGACCCCTACCGATTTTCGCAATCGCTCCAGCACGACATCCAGCGACTCAACCTGGGCAAATGCAATTTCTCGGCGCAGCTCATCTTTTACCTCTTCAAACGTCCGTTGACTGGCTTCCCTGCGCTCTATCAGTTGGTAAATGACGTATTGATCTTCTATTTTGATCGCTTCGCTATATTTGTCTTTCTCCAGCTTTTCTACAATGGGCTTCGCCTCGTCAGGCAATCGATTATCCTTGATGGAAACCCAGCCTACATCGCCGCCATTCACCGCTGTATCCGCATCAATCGAACGCTCTTTGGCAATCGTCTGAAAGTCGGCCCCGTTTTTTAAATCAGCCAAAACTTGTTCCGCTTCTTTTTGTGAAGCCACGACGATTTGCCCTAAACGCATCTGCATCGGTCGGGTATAACGGTCAGATCGGCTATTATAGACCTTTAATATCTCTTCATCCTTGATGGTCATGTCCTTCGTTGCCAGAGTTTGCAACAGGATTTGGTAAGAAATCTCCTGCTTCAGAGCTTCCACGGTCGTCCCCGCTTGTTTTAACAGCGCAGCCTCAAACTCACTGTCTGTCCGACTGCCGTAACTGTCGCGAATCTGGGAAAGCTCTTGCTCCAGCTGCTTCGGATCAACCGTGATGCCGGATCGCTTCGCCTCTTGAAAAACGACTTCCCGGTTAATCATGTCGTTTAGCACTTGCTTACCGAACTTTTGTTTCAGCGCCGTTACATACTCGTCGTTGCTAATCGTCTTATCCCCTACGATGGCGGCAGGCTGCAGCTTGCCTGATGCCTGGTACCATGCCCAGGTAACGGCAAGCAGCAACAATACAAGCGCCCCAATGAATGCCCACAACCCTTTTACGTTGGTCATGCCAACACTCCCCTACTTGACGCCGCGCTTACATGTCTTTCAGGATGTCTTCCAACGCGGATCTGTCATAATGGTAACGTTCATTACAGAAATGACAGTGTACTTCTGCTTCGCCCTGTTCCTCAATCAGACCTTCCATTTCTTCGCGTCCCATGCTGATCAGTGCCTGAACTACCTTATTCGCTGTACATTTGCAGCTAAATTGAATCTCCGTGCGGCTCAGGATTTTGGGATCATCCAATACGCGGGCCAAAATCTCTTCAGGAGTCAAACCTTCGCCAATCATGCGAGAAACCTGTGGAAGCTGTCCCAAGCGCTCTTCAATTGCTGCCACAACCTCTTCAGGCGTATTCGGCAACAGCTGAAGAATAAATCCACCCGCAGCCAAAACAGAACGGTCTTCAGGATTCACCAGTACACCCACACCTACTGCTGAAGGCGTTTGCTCGGACATCACAAAATAATAAGTGAAGTCTTCCCCAATCTCACCAGAGACGATCGGCGCACTGCCTTGATACGGCTCCTTGAGACCGAGATCTTTCGTTACGTACACAAACCCGTCTGTTCCCACTGCACGCGCTACATCGAGCTTGCCTTTATCGTTTAGCTCAAAGTGGACGTGCGGGTTGGATACATACGCGATTCCTTCACCATGTGCGTTTGCTTCCGCCATGATCTGCCCGATTGGTCCGCCTCCTTTTACTTTGACATGGAGGCTCTCGTTTCCTTTTAACATAGCCCCCATCATCAAGGTAATAGTCAGCGTACGTCCCGCTGCAGCTGTCGCTGTATTCCACATGTCGTGACGACGACGCATATCTTCGACAGATTCTGTCGTGCGTGCGGCAAATGCGCGAACATGCCCATTAAAACCCGTTGCTCTTATCATATAATCGCCCATGTAGCGATCCTCCTTTTTGAACTCCTTCTTTAAAATAGCGAAAAAATCATGAAGCTATCTTACCAGTTTACCACAAGGAGAAAAAGACTACGCTTCTCCCGCTGTGAGTCTGACACTTTGAGAATTCGACCATTTCTGACAGAAAAAACCCCTCTGTACGAAGAGGGGCCGAAATATCCAAATCCTATGTTAGGTTAAATAATCTTTTAATACGTGTGAAGCTTTTTGCGTTCGCAATCGGTCAATCGTCGTCGCTTCAATTTGGCGAATACGCTCGCGGGTAAGACCAAACATTTTCCCCACTTCCTCCAGCGTATACACTTGATCATCATAGAGACCATACCGCATGGAGATAATTTCTTGGGCGCGGGGACTAAGTCGCTCCAACGCTGCGCGCATTTGCGAGCGAAGGTCTACCTTTTCAATCCAGTCATCCAGCGAGGACAACCCATCATCCATGATTTCTGCGTAGCTCAAGCTCTCGTCTTCATGCCAAGCTTGCCATTTCTCACTATCCAGCTCAGCGTCGATGGATTCCATCTTCATCATGAGAGCCAGCTCGATGGCCTCCACCTTTTCTAATGGAATATCCAAGAGTACGGCAATCTCCTGCCGATCTGGCGTCCGGTTCAAAGCATGGACGAGATGTAGTACTTGCTTCTGATACTGACGAATCTGCTCATGCATGTGGACAGGAATGCGAATCAAAGTTGCTTTGTCGTTGATGGCACGGGTGATCGCTTGAGAGATCCACCAGTGCGAGTAATGATAGAGACGCACGCCTCGTCCCACATCAAATTTTTCAATCGCGGTAAACAAACCTATCGTGCCCTCCTGAATCAAATCCAGGAACGGCATCCCTCTTTTCAAATGGCGCAAAGCAGTACTAACTACGTATCGTAAATAGGCGCGCACAATCGTTTCACGTGCTTCAAGATCGCCATCCCTTTGATAGCGAATCAGGCAAGCAAGCTCTTCTTCTTTGTCCAACATGGGTGTTGCAGCGACGCTTTCCAAAAACAGTAGAGCCGAAGTGTCCGATCGAAGCGATCGAGGGACAACAATTCCCAACTGTGTCTCCACTTCCCGCCAACGACGGGGAGTTGAATGGAACGAGGAGGTACTCAGAGTCATATGCAACCCTCACTTCTCTGGAATGGAAGATCACGATGAAGTAGGTGAGTCACGGAATGTTTTACTGTATCCGTATTTCGACAAAACCCGTTCGATTCCTGCCAGTTTACAGAATATTAACAGTTCTCATCTGCAAATAGTTGATGAAAGCCCTTTCATGCGATAGAATTAAAAGTTTATGAAGAAAAAGCCATCCCCGTTAATCAGGGATGGCAAAAAGACAGTGTCGAATCTTCTGATAAAATCGAAGACTACTGATACAAGTGACAGGAGACGAAGTGGTTGGTGTCTACTTCCTGCCAGATAGGCTTCTTTTCGGCGCATACTGCTTTGGCTACCGGACAGCGCGTACGGAACACACAGCCGCTAGGTGGATTGATCGGGCTCGGAACGTCACCTTCGATAATAGTGCGCTCACGGCTTTTCTCCAAATCGGGATCGGGGACAGGAATGGCCGACAACAACGCCTGCGTGTAAGGATGCTTCGGTGATTCGTAAAGGATTTCACTGGCAGTCATCTCGACCATATTGCCCAGGTACATGACGCCAATACGGTCACTGATGTGCTTAACCATCGCCAAATCATGCGCGATAAACAAATACGTCAGCTTTTGTTCCTGCTGCAATTTCTTCATTAAATTAACGACCTGTGCCTGAACCGAAACATCGAGTGCCGAAATCGGCTCATCGGCAATGATGAAGGTAGGATTGACGGCAAGCGCCCGCGCAATCCCTATCCGCTGTCGCTGACCACCACTGAACTCGTGCGGGAAACGGTTGGCATGCTCTTTTTGCAAACCAACCATCTCCAACAGCTCGATCACACGTTTCATTCGTTCCTTCCCTTTATATAGCCCATTAAGATACAGGCCCTCTGAAATGATTTCCGCAATGTTCATTCGGGGGTTCAGAGAAGCATACGGGTCCTGAAAAATCATTTGCATATGGCGTGTCAGCTTGCTCCGCTCAGCAGATGATGCCTGATGGACGTTTTGCCCATCAAAAATGACCTCCCCTGTCGTCGGTTGATACAATCCGATGATTGTACGGCCTGTGGTCGATTTGCCGCAGCCAGATTCCCCTACCAGTCCAAACGTTTCCCCCTCATATATATCGAAGGAGACATTGTCCGCTGCCGTAAGTGAGAGCCCTTTACCCAACGTAAAGGTTTTTGTCAGGTTCTTTACTTGGACCAGCTTCTTTCGTTGCATCTGGCCACTCCTCCCCGTTATCCGTTTACCAGTATCGTCTGGAGACGCAATGTTCCTTTTCGAGCTTGTAGCCATCCATCTTGACGATCTCGATGGCACTTCGCGAATCCGGAGAATGAATCATTTCGCCATTCCCCATGTAAATACCCACGTGATGGACTCTGCCTTTCCCCTCTTCATGGGCAAAAAACAGCAGATCGCCCGGAAGCAAAGCTTCTTTTTCCACGAGCTGTCCAGCTTTTGCCTGATCAGATGCATCACGCGGAATCTGGAGACCGACAGATCGGTGCATGTTGTACGCAAATCCTGAGCAGTCATACCCGTAAGAGGACATACCGCCCCATAAATAATGCAGGTTGAGGAATCGCTTGCCCGCTTCTACGATTGCCTCTCCACGATTTCCGGAAAGCTCGATGGGCTCGTTTGCCTTGACGATTTGGACGTCTGCTTTTGGCAAAAGTCCTGTGCCGCTCGGTGTCGCTACCGTTACCCAGTCTGTGGCTTCCTCGATCAGCGGCAGTTTGGTCAAAAAGGCAAGCTCCATGTCTGGCTTCTTGTCGGCTGTGTGTAGATGGGTAAACGCCGCCGTGACCATCGCCAGCTTTTGGCCTTGCTGTACCTCAAAGGCATCTGAACACGGTGCTAGCTGACGAGACGGAACCCAGCCGGGATAGCCTGTTGCGCTTTTGTTCGTAGTCTGATCAGGAATCAGAATATGTGACCATTCCCCTTGCTCCTCCACTACCTCTACGCGTGTACCGTACAACGCTTGGGTTTGAATCGCGTTATTGTCGTAAAAACCGAGCTTCTCCTCAACAGTAAGGGAAGCGAGCCAGCTTCGTGCATCTACCGGGGATTGAAGCGCTACTTGGTCAATATCACGCGGCGACTCCGGCTTGGTCCACACAGTGGCGACAGAGACAGAAACAATGGCAGATTTCATCTTAGTTCTCCCCTTCCCACAGGCTGACGGAACGAATACCGAGCCCAGACTCTTCTGGCATGCGCATCAAGCGGCCTTCGTACGTTACGCCACCTTCTATACCATCGTGCAAAAGCATCAACGGGGCATCAAAATCAAAGCGTGTGATGTTTTTCTTGCTGGCTGCAAAATGTGCTGCTGCTGATACAGCCAGACGCGATTCGATCATGCTGCCAACCATGCATGGAATACCGTGCTCTTCAGCCAATTGGTTGATTAATTGTGCTTTGTAAATGCCGCCAGCCTTCATCAGCTTGATATTAATCATGTCAGCCGCACGGTTTTGCAAAACCTGCAGGGCCTGCGCTGGTGAAAACACACTCTCGTCAGCCATGATTGGCGTATCGACTGAATCTGTTACCCGCTTCAAACCTTCTAAATCATGGGCTTTTACAGGCTGCTCAATGAGTTCGATGCCAAGACCCATGTCCTCCATTTTGCGAATGGATAGGATCGCTTCTTTTACATTCCATCCCTGGTTGGCATCAAGACGAATCTTCACCTGATTGCCCACGGATTTGCGAATTTCCTGGATGCGCAAAATGTCATCCTCGATATTGTCCTTACCGACCTTGATTTTCAGTACATGAAAGCCTTGCTTGAGATAGGCGGCCGCATCCTCGCCCATTTCCTTGGGGGAGTTCACGCTGACGGTATAATCCGTCTCCAATTGGTCACGGTAGCCACCGAGGAATTGATACAACGGCATTCCTGCGCGCTGAGAAATGATGTCGTACAACGCAATGTCTACCGCTGCCTTCGCACTCGTATTTCCTACCATGGATTGGTGCAAGGTTTGGAAAACCCGTTCATAGGCAAGCAAATTCAAGCCGATGAGCTGAGGTCTCATCGTATTCATAATCGCCGACTCGATGCTTTCGATGCTGTCTCCGGTAATGACGACCGTAGCCGAAGCTTCGCCCCACCCGACCATACCATTGTCGCAGGTGATTTTCACCAGAATCGATTCCAGACTATGCACCGTTCGCAAAGCCGTTTTAAAAGGCTTTTTCAATGGAACAGATATTCGTTTTACTTCGATGGCTTGAATAATCATGTTTTCCTCCATCTTCTCCAGCACTCGTGCTTTCTTTCGTTGTGTTTTTTCTAATAGACATACTAAATTATAGCACTATTAAAAATTCTAGCAAAAAAGGGGGAGAGTCATTCCACCCGCCTGAAATGACTTCTCCCAACTTACTCCTTCTTACTTCACGACAGCTTTTCTCAGGTCTGTGTAGCTCAGTGAGGAGCTTTGTACACCACTCACCTTGTCGCTTGAGAGCAAGGAAGTGTTATAGAAATAAAGCGGTGCGATTGGCGCTTCATCCAACAAGATTTTTTCTGCATCATGCAGCAGCTTCAGACGTTTTACATCGTCTGGCTCCTTGTATGCGTCTTGGATCAGCTTGTCGAATTGCGCATTGCTCCAGCCCGTACGATTGCTTGCTGCCTTCGATTGGAAAATATCGAGGAAGTTGATCGCATCACCGAAGTCAGGCAACCAGGAAGAACGGGCAATTTGATACTGCAATTGTTTTTGCATATCCGTCAAAACTTTTCCTTCCACCTTTTGCAGCTTCACATCTACGCCCAGCGTCTGCTTCCACATTTCTTGCGCGGCTTGTGCCGTTTTTTCGTTAGCCGTTCCACTGCGGTAGGTGAGTGTAACCTCTGGCAGTTTTGTATAGCCTTTTTCTTTCATTCCTTGTTCCAGGAGCTTCTTCGCTTCATCTGGGTTGAAGTTCACCAATTCTCCGCCTACTTCACGGAATTGTCCTTCACCGTTGGCATCAGGCAAACCATAAGATACGAAGCCTGTTCCCGGCTTTTGTTGACGCATCAGCACCAGATCGACCAGTGTCTTACGGTCAATCGCCAAGCTAAAGGCTTTACGAATATTGGCGTTATCAAATGGCTCCTTCGTTACGTTGAAACGATAGAACTCTGTACCTGCTCCATCACGCACGAATACTTTGCCTTCTTTGAACAATTGGTCTGCCATGTCTGCCGGAACGGTTGTCGTTCTGTGCAGCTCCTCGTTCGTAAACATTTGATACTCGGTATTCTCGTCATCAATCATTTTCCAAACAGCGCCAGGCAGGGTTACATTAGCTGCATCCCAGTACGTATCGTTCTTCATCATTTTCAGTTCACTGTCATGCGCCCACTCTGTCAGCTTGAAAGGTCCGTTTCCAACAAAACTTGCTGCTTCTGCTGCCCATTTCGGGTCTTTTTCTACAGTTGCTTTGTGTACAGGGAAGAAAGCTGGGTTGGATGCCAACAGGAGCGTCCAGGAAGCTGGTTGAGCGAGCACGACCTCTAGTGTTTTGTCGTCCACCGCTTTTACTTTTACGCCATCCGCCGGTCCTTTACCGCTGTTATATGCCTCCGCTCCCTCAATAATGTACGCGAGGGATGCTGCCGGAGATGCCAGTGCAGGATCAAGCATACGTTTCCACGCGAATTCGAAGTCCTGAGCCTTTACCGGTTCACCATTGGACCATTTATTTTCACGCAGGGTAAAGGTGTAGGTTTTTCCATCCTCGGAGATTGTCCATTCGGAAGCGGCAGCTGGTTGAGGCTTTTGATTTTCATCCAGGCGAGTCAAGCCCTCCATCAAGTTGTTCAAAATGTTATAGGACGGCTCATCGAAGCCAATCGGCGGGTCCAATGATGTCGGTTCCTTGATATTATTCAACAACAGGAGCTTTGCCGCTTGATCGCCCGGCGTGGGAGCGTTTGGCTGAGCCGTGTTGCCTGGTGCAGGCTCACTCGGTGCAGCTGGTTGACCCGATGTACATCCAGCCATGAGCATAGACACACCCAACGTAGCCGTCAGCAACAATGTTGATAGTTTTTTCACTGTTTCTTCCCCCTTATTTTTTGTTTTTGTATGTCGTAAAAGGATAGCGCCGTCAACGACACCCTCTTTTACACGAATGCACTGCCCTCCAAAGCTATGAATCAAGTCCCCGTTGGCGGTTGCATCGACGCCAGCAACTTCTTCGCCCGTGGGTCCTGCAACCAGCAGGAAACCGCGTGTTTGCTGTGGACATGGGTCTCCGCAGGCTGGTAATTCCGACATACTTCCAACGCGTAGTCACAGCGCGCAGCGAATGCACAGCCAATTGGCGGGCTGAACAAATCCGGGGGTGTTCCAGGTATTGGGCTGAGCGGAATGGAGCGATCCGAATCCAAACGAGGCATCGACGCCAGCAAGCCTTTGGTGTACGGATGCTGCGGATTGTAAAAAATGTCGCGAACAGGTCCGGTCTCTACCACTTTTCCGGCATACATGACGTTGACCCGATCCGCAATCTTGGCGACGACTCCCAAGTCATGCGTGATAATAATGATCGAGACTCCCGTCTTTTGCTGAATGCTTTTGAATAGCTCGATGATTTGCGCCTGAATCGTTACATCCAACGCTGTCGTAGGCTCATCCGCAATCAGAATAGACGGCTTACAGACAAGCGCAATCGCAATCATGATTCGTTGGCGCATCCCGCCACTGAACTGGTGTAAGTACTGCTTGAGACGACTTTCTGGATTGGCGATTCCGACCAAGGTGAGAATTTCAATTGCTTGCCGCTTGGCTTCGCTTCTGGTGACCTTTTGATGGCGAATGATTCCTTCCATAATCTGCTCACCAATGGTGATGGTCGGGTTGAGCGACGTCATCGCATCTTGAAAGATCATGGAAATTTCTTTTCCACGCAGCTCGCGCATCTGCTTTTCCGGTAGCTTTGCCAGGTCCTGCCCTTTAAAATGAATGCTTCCACCCGCGATTTTTCCGATATGCTCCGGGATCAGACGCATAATGCTCCTTGCAGTCACGCTTTTCCCACATCCGGATTCACCAACAATGGCCAGTGTCTCCCCTTTGTTCAAGGTAAAGTTCACGTCCCGAACGGCGTTCACTTCACCGCCATGCGTCTTGAATGTGACCCGAAGCCCACTGACTTCCAGCAGCTTTTCCGTTTTATCCATGTTGCCTACCTCCTTGACTTCGGATCGAATGCATCGCGCAAGCCATCACCGAGCACGTTGAACGCGAGCATCGTCAGCGAGATTAGGAAAGCAGGGAAAAAGAGTCGCCACCAATGACCGGACAAAATGGTTGGGAGTCCATCATTCGCCATTACCCCCCAGCTAGCCATCGGTGCTTGGATGCCGAGACCGAGGAAGCTCAGGAACGCCTCTGCAAAAATCGCAGATGGAACAGATAACGTGACATATACAATGATGATGCCAATTGTGTTGGGCAGCAGGTGCTTGCGAATGATGTAGAAAGGCTTTGCCCCCATTGTTTTTGCCGCCAGTACGTACTCGGAGTTTTTCATTTGCAGAACCTGTCCGCGCACAGTCCGGGCCATCCCAATCCAGCCTGTCGCACTCAACGCGATAATAATGGTTAAAAGTCCTGGCCCCATAACGACCATCAGCAAAATCACAACCAACAAATAAGGAAGTCCGTACAAAATGTCGACGAAGCGCATCATGATGTTATCGATTCGCCCGCCCAAATATCCGGCAATTCCTCCATACAAGACACCAATGAAAAAATCGATAAGGGCTGCTGTCAAACCGACAAACAGGGAAATGCGCGCACCATACCAAACGCGGGTGAACACATCACGGCCAAAATCATCAGTACCAAACCAGTTCGCTTCCGATGGCGGTTTGTTTTTCATAATAATCGACTGTTTCGCGTATTCATGACCAGAGATTAGCGGTCCAATCGTAGCCATAACCCCAAGCAAGACAATAACCACCAACCCCATCAGAGCCAGCTTGTTTCCTCTCAGGCGAAGCCAAGCTTCTTGCCAAAACGTCAGTTGAGGTCGCACAATCGCTTCCGCATTGAGGTTATCTTTTCGCATGGGGACAAATAAATCATCAGAAACGATCATCCTTCGCTCTCCTTTCGATGCAGCTTAATTCGTGGATCAATGATGCCATACAGTACATCGACGACAAACATCAGGAAAATCAAAAGTGCGCTATAGAAGACAGTCGTGCCCATAATGACAGAATAGTCGCGGTTATTAATGCCTGCGACGAAATATTTCCCCATCCCAGGAATCGCAAATATTTTTTCGATCACAAAGCTTCCCGTTAAAACGTTGGCAATCAATGCGCCTAGTAGCGTAACGACAGGCAAAATCGCGTTACGAAGTGCGTGCTTCAACACGATCGTCGCTGGAGACAGCCCTTTTGCACGAGCGGTTTCAATGTATTCCTGAGTCAACACTTCCAGCATGTTGGTTCGAGTCAAACGAGCGATAATCGCAATCGGACCAAACGCCAATGCAAGCGCTGGCATAATTACATGCTGCCAAGTACCCCACGTTGCGGTGGGCAACAGCTTCCATTCGACCGCCAAATATTTGATTAATAAAGAAGCGACAACAAAGCTGGGAACAGATATCCCAATAACTGCAATAATCATGGCAAGGTAATCAATGAGACGGTTATGTCGTAGTGCGGCGATCACACCGAGTGCGATACCCGTGACAATCGCAAAGACGACAGAAATCAGTCCGAGTTGAAAAGAGACGGGGAATCCACGGGCGATCATTTTGTTGACCGTATCCGAGCTGTTGGCAATCGATGGTCCAAGGTCAAACTGCACCAGCTTTTGCAAGTACAGCCCGTATTGGACGAGTAGTGGCTTATCCAGGTTGTAGTAGGCATTGAGGTTCGCAGCAACTGCTTCGTTTAATGCCTTTCCTTCTTTTTCAAAAGGAGATCCTGGAACGGCATGCATCAGGAAAAAGGTGAGGGTAATGATGAGCCATAACGTCACGATCATGGAGATAAATCTGCGGAAGACAAAAGATAGCAAGGACTCTCCTCCTTTTCATCAAAAACTGACCTCTCGTAATAAGCAAAAAACCCAGCAAATGCACGCGATCATGGCATTTGCTGGGTTTTACTTACGTGTATGCCGTGCATACGAATAAATAAAGCAGCGGGTGTATTCATTTGGTGACTGTGGCTTTATTTCTCGTGGAAACTGCTTGTTTGTACTTCTTTTGGGCGTCCTTAAACGCTGCGATCAATGTTTTTTGGGAAGATCCAAAATACCGAAAGCGAATCTCTTCGCCAATTTCCTCCGACGCCATAATCGAATGACCGACAAAGATCGACCGAGCAAAATCAGACGTCAGTTGGACCGTGGAGGAACAGGCCGCATCTACGATCTTGTCGTTGGAAGTATCGACAACCAATCCAATAAAAAAAGCGCTGAATTGCTGTGTAATAGGATTGTTCGAAGAGGACTGTGCATCGCCTACGATATAAATGGTATCTTTATCAAACAAATCAATAACCCCACTTTTACTATGCTTAACGGACCGGCAAACGGGATGTTCGGAGAGCGACTTCCTCACAATCGCAAGCTGGGTAAGCACTTTCCTACATAGTACCAGAAGAATTTGCAATTTGCAAATAAGTCTGACTAATCTTTCAGTTCTTCTACAGATACGACCGGAAACGAGTGTGACGGCAGTATCGGCAGAAACGGTCGCTCGTCGATGTAGGCAACTACGACATGGGATGGACCGACCATCGTTTTCGGTGCTAGCTGCAGTTCCTCCCCACGCTCAGTTACGACGGTAATTTGCAGCATTCCACCTCCCGGACGAGCTGGTCCTTTCGTTGCTCGCTCTGTCACGAGAGTTGTCCCATTGTACTGCAGGCGTAATTGAAGGTCATTGCGCCACGAACGGAAATCCACATAATAGCGGGAGAAAGGAATGGGATCAGTGGTCACACTGTCTGCTTGAGGGACGAACATGGCTTGCTCACGACGGTAACCACCATTCTCATACATTCTGTCATCAAAACGTTCAAGAGCCTCATTTTCGAGCAAATCAATCACACCCTCTGTTTTCAATACAGGATCAACAGCAAAGGTGGCGTGATGATTAGACAACTCCAGGAGTATCTTCAGTTCTGTTTTTTTCTGCATGGCGATGTCTGCATCTACAATAAACATACCTACCAGCAAAAAGAACAACATCGTAGAAATGGATAAGATATTTATACCCGTAACAATAGCCTCCTAACGGGAGCTTTTACAGATCGTAGTCCATGATGTTAACTGTACCTATTCTTTGGACTTGCAAGGAATTAGCCGGCATTGGAATCCACGAGGTAAAGCCGGGGTATGGAATTGCCAGCTCCACGACAAACTCATCTTCGTGGCTCCACAGAACGGGATCAAGTGAACGAGTCCGAGTGACACTGACAGACAGCTCCTTATCTGGAATGGAGAACTTTTTCTCTCTCAGCTCCCGAGCGATCAATGCCCGAACCTCTTGTTGCAGGTTGGCTGCACTCGTCCCCCCGTGGTTGCTAACGTATTTTGTAGCGGCCGCGCTCACTTCCAATAATTCGTTCCTGGCCTGAACAACCGTATGTACCTGTAAAAGCCCTAATGGAACGAGTAGCATAACCATAATGTTCAGTAACACAGCGATTAATTGACCCATTAGCCTGTACCAAAACGCGTTACTTCAGCGAGCAAATCACCGAAAAACTGCGTACATGCCGAAAAGAGATTTTGCGGACCGTTGAGAAGCAGACCTACCGTCAAAGGCAAAACAATCGCCATTACAGCCAAAATGCTAATCATTTTATTCATGCACTACCACCCTGGATCAAAGTATTCGGACGGACGGCTTCCCGTAAAGGAAAAGGATGTATCCCCCTCCACAAATTTGTGCAGCCATTGGGTCACTTTTGAAGGCTGGATGGTAACCGACAGGGTAATCGTCTCCTGCCGCTCTTTGCGAGCCCGCTCGCTCTCGGTTCGAGGCCAACTCCCAGCAAACGCATCCCCCGTCACTTCCCAACCCAGTTCTTTCATTTTCAGAAGATAGTAATCTGCTAACATCGGCTCCAAATACCCGATGTCCTGCATATCATCCAGTAAGTCAGCATAGATTCCACGGGCAATCGCCCTTTCCATTGCGTACAAGTGGTAAGCTCCCAGTGCGGAAGTGATCAATAGAAGGACCAGTAGACAAATAAGAAAGACTTTTGCTTTCACCATTTTTTAGAAACGCCAGCTCTTCTTTAATGGAAGATGACCGTCGCTGCTCTATACACCCTTTCTTGTTGTGTCTGTTTAAGCTGCTCCTCCGGTTGGAGATTCCAAAGCACCGCGCACAAGCTCCCTACCATAATCGAAATGATGAGAAGTACGTGGATGTGCAACATCAGTTTGACGACGTATAGGATGTGCCGTTTTGCATTCTAAAGTTGATGTTTTCATTTCGGGTATCGTAGTTCAACGATGTGATGGATTGGTTAATGCTCTCGGCAGAATCGTTTGCCGCAGGGCTTAACTCATTGCCATAACTGCTGACACCGATCCCTAACACCATGACGCACGCTAAAAATATAAAAAACATTTTCGACATTTCAATTTTCCCCTTTTCTCATACGTGATTTAAGGTATAGCTTTGTCGATCCACCCAACTGCTCGATCTCTCAGCCCGTCTTCTCTCACTACCGATGTGTTTATTTCAGACAGGCTAGAAACAATTATTCCTAAAGAGAAAACGATGCACATGATGATAGATAATAGCTTCGTCATAAGTTGCTCCTCCTCAGGTCAAATATTTATCCAATATTTCTGTCAGCAGCTTATACCAAGGAAACATGGCTACCAATAAACCCATGTAAAATGCCGGGTAGACAATGACCGTGTAGCCAATCCCTAAAGACTTTATCTTTTTTCGATGACGAAACATTCTTCGATGATCGACAGCCCACTCCATTCGTTGCATAGTTGCACTTACTTGTCCTTCGCTCAGCGTCTCAATTGTACGCATACTTGATACGAGGATAATTCCGTCATCGACGCCAATTTTACGTTTAAAGCTCTCAAGAGCATCATTAGGGTCTCTGTTCCACTCAGATAAAGTAGGGATATATTCCTTTAGCTTTCTAGTCGGTCTTGCTGCCTTGACCATGGCATTGTAAATGGGCACCTGATTTTCCAGAAGGGTCACATATCGATTGATAAATCTGGCGATATCTGTGCTCAGCATGTCCTCTCTGTGATTTGCCCACATCTTCAAGCCCATGTAAGGAAGCATGTAACTGCCTGCAGTTGCCAGACACATCGACAGAACTGGGAATGATTCCATTCGACTCACGACGACCCACATAAGAATCAGGATGCAAACGGTACTTCCAGTCAACATTTGAAGAAACACCCACTCCGGTTTCCCCCATCCAAAAGGCCTTCCTGCTCGTGATAGTAACTGCTCCCATTTGTCGTCTTCGTCAGGCTTGAGTGCCTGCTCCCACTTTTCCCACCACACCCCAGAAACAAACAGCTTCGGCTTTTGCTTGTGAAACAAATACTTCCCGATCATAAACGCTGCACTAAAAACAAATAGAGCGCCTAATCCAAGGTAGGTATACATGATTAGCTTTGGCATTAGCGATATCTCCTTCCCCAAATAAAAGCCAATAGGATCGAAAAAATCCACACAGTCACCGCAATCGATAATATGGCTTGTCCATCTGGCGTGTAGAAATAGAGACGATAGGAATCCTGAAGCAACCCTTGATTGTAGGGGATCAAGCAAATGCAAATCGCTATGACGATTAACAGGCTGATCCAAATGGAGTATATTTCACTATCACGCTCATGCTTTTCATCTTGTTGTACAAACATCTCATTCGTTAACCGATTTAGTGGTGCTTGAATATCTTCTGTTTCCCCTTCCAAACCGCTGGAAATATACGTTGCAAAGTCAAAAGCCCATGGATGGTCCAGTCTCTGCGCAAACTGTTCCACTGCCGCAACCGAGTTTCCCCCATCCGAAAGGCTATTGTTTAGCAGAAGGAGGTCAGGTAATAACTCTTTGGGGCATTCCTCTATCATTTCGCGAAAAGTAAGGACAATGTTTTTTCGACTGTTATAATAACGGGAAAACAATTCTACGAAACGACAGAATGAGCTGATTTTTTTATTCATTTGTACGGTATAGCGCGCGTATAGGATCAGTGTTGGCAGCAAGAGGAATAAGAGAAAAAGCGATAAGGATACAATCATATTCCCTAGCAAAATACCCGAGATGAATCCCGCTATCCCGCCAATCATGGATAGTAATAAATACCCTTCTGGTTTACCTTCCACGATTTGACACCAACGCTCGAAGCATTCATACATCATGCGCCGGGTGGAATGCCTTAAGAATTTCTCTCTCCATACCTCAACTGTACGCGGGAAGAATACGCGCGGACTTCTCCATCCCTTATAAAAGTGTAAGCCGAGAAACAAAAAGCCAGAGAAGAGACATAGAAACACTGGGAAAAGAAACGTGTAAATCATAGTTGCCTGCTTATATCGGTGAGACGTAGCTCTTTCAACACTTCCATGTCGGCTTTGCCGACGTAACACATGTATTCAACTAAATGTGGGCTCAGTTGATTCCCCGTCCATTCATAAGCTCCCGTCTGCATGTTGCGACTTACAAGGGGAATAGATTCGACTCGGTTAAAAGCTGAATTCCACTCCGTCGTGTGAATGGCATCAATAAAACGGTGACCACTGTTGCGGTATGTAAGCGAATTGACAAAATTAACTGCCCTGCTAATTCGCTCCTGGGTCAGCTCGACACTTCGCCCTCCGTATTGATAAACAAGATCGGTCAAATCATGTAAAGCTCTATGAGCAAATCGTTCGTGCATCGCTCCGATTGTAGCGTCTGTCCCTCTGATTCCGGCATTTATAAAATGGTACGCTTCTATAGGCTCACGAATTTCGCCAATCAAAATCGTATTTGCTGTTGATCGATACATGTCTTTGAAGCAGTGCCCTAATTCAATGCCGATTTCCTCCACGTTTTGGAGTTCAATCACTTCCCCTGGCCAAATATCACCAAATCGCATCTCGTGTTCGCTTTCAAAGATCGTGATATATTCTGTCCGAGGGTCCTTCAGCTTCAACATGCACATCATCAACGTTGTTTTCCCTGCAGCCATCGGTCCAATAACCAGCACATTGCTGCGTCCGTACACTTGCTGTTCGATAAGCCATTGAATTCTTTCGTCGAAGGCTGGCTGTTGCTGTGTACGGAGTTGGTCGAGCGAAAACGCAGGTGTTGTAAATCTTCGAACCAGAATGGTTGGTACTCTGGAATAAGGGAAAGTGAACATGGTCAATCTCGCTTTTAGTGAATGTAAGTATCCGCTCAATCTTGGTTTTTTTTCGTTAAATGATAGGCCCGCTGTATTGGTCAATTTTTGTTGTAGGGTTTCAACCTCTTTCCAGCTTGGTGTGTAAGAGAGAAATTTTTTGACCCCTTGCTCCAAGTACGCAATGTTGCGGTTTGCAGAAATTCGCACTTCCTCTACCCACGGAGACAAATGGAGGACAGCATCGAGTATGCCCCAACCGTAAGTAGAAAAGGTGAGACCTTCGTAACCATTAACATGCGGCAAAATTTGTTCGGTTACGGGTCGTTGGAGAACTTCCTCAAAATAATGCTGTAAACGAAGAATAATATGATTGTGACTATCACGGTCTCCCTGTTCTGCCAGAGCGAGAATTCGTTGCATCTCTAGCTTCTCTTCTCGAGTTTTGCCAAAATGATTTAAATAATCTCTTGCTACTTGTTTAATGTCCTCGATGGTTTGGATGTCCGATTTAACTGGTTGTTCTCTATCTATCCCTCTCATCAGCAAAACACCGCACTTCTCTCCATATATTGTGCCTTAGCAATTTCCTTCAAACTGCTGATGTACGATTTGGGCGCGAAAAACTCTTCTATTAATACACTGCAGCTCTGATGAGATTGCATGAGCCTGCTCTCCGAAATGCGTGGTACTACACCGTAGACTGAAACATCCTCCCCGATTCGAAAAGGTTGCCCAGGATCTAAATGACTGAGCAGAACCTCGCATTTTACTCCTCTTTCTCTCCATTTATAAAGCCACTCTCTAGCACTATCGATACTAAAGGGATCAGCTCTCACGAATAAAAGATTGCGGTCAACAGTATGAAGCAACCTCTGTAGAGTCTCAGACTCAGGAAAGCAGTAACCCCAATCGACGTATACATAGTCAAACTGCATGCGAAACACATTAATTAGATTGCTTAATTCTGAGCTTTTCCATTTGCTAGCAGCATGAGCGTAATACAAATTAGGTAAGTGAGCGCTCTGTTTGCAGACATTGCTCCAGTTACGCTTGGCAGTTGTTTGTATATCGATAAAGTCAGGACGAAATAAAGATAATTGATGTTGTTGGAGTTTGAAGAATCGTGATAAATCCGGCTTAGCGTCATTCATATCAAGTACGACAATTCGCTTTTCAGGATGCTGCCTCGCTAGTATGACTGGATAATTAATACAAAAAGTAGTAATGCCAGAAGCACCGTAGCTCAATAAAGCGTAAACGAGCCCCTTTTCTTTTGATGATCGGATATCTACACACTCTTTGACGAAGCCTAGAATCAGACTGATTTGGTGGCGTATTTCTTCTTGGGATAAATGGGCTGATAACAGGTATACATGCTCTAGCCCGGACTCCTCAGCTACCTTCTCAATCATCTTCTCATCCCGATAGAGAGGAACAATAATTAACGGTGAGTTAGGCGGGAGCTGTGCTTTCAGTGCCGGAAGCCATTCCCAAACGGGAGAGTTGAACATTTCGGAAAAGATCACGGAAGCTTCTGGCATATAAAGCTGCACAAGCCTTGAAAACTCCGCCGCCGACTCAGCTACCAGCACATCACTGTACACAGGCATATACGTCTTGGCGAGTGACTTCATCGGATAACAAACTAAAATTTTCATGACGCTTGCTCCTTCGAACCCATGATATGACCTACCTGAAGCATCCCATATGACATTGCCTCGCTTACTATCACATACTCCTCGTCTGTCAAATTAAAGCCGATAAAAGCAGGTAGTGCTGTTGGCTGAACTCTGTAGTCACGATATCGTTTTTCGCCATTCTGCAACGGTTTTTCTCGTGATCCATGAAAGATGGAATCCATCTGATCAGGCGATGGCAACAAGCTCGGCTTTAATGTATAGATCTCAATACCATTACTGTCCCTCACGCTTGCAAGCTGACTTTCAAATAACAGATCTGCCGTATCATTAGTTTTTTGAAAATGTATTGGTGCAGGATAGCCTTGCAGTTCCGAAGGACTCTTGTATTTGACCCAAATTTTCACATGATCGCCCTTACGTAATTCCGTTAAAGGATGAATGGATAGTAGGGGGAACTCGTAACGCGCCTCCCCTTTTTCCGGTAAAAGCTGCGAATCTGTCAGCTTCTCCACTAATAATTGCTCGCCTTCGTATATAGTCTGCGTGCTCCTTTTCCCCAGAACGGTATCCAAATCACGCGCTGAACCTGGAAGAATTTCATCCACCTCTTCCTGTACAAGTATCACGTCATCTTGTGTAATTGGCTCAAAGGCTGATATTTCTTTCCCTGCGGCTACCTTTACGACTGGGGCAAACAGCTTTTCCGCAGCCATCGCGTCAATATATTGAGTCGCTGCATAAAAGGACGACCCTGCTAGCAAAAACGAAATTAAGCAAATGACAAGCAATGTTTGCTTCTTCATAACATCCTTCCTTTATAAGCATGAATCAATGACTGAAACTCAATCTCTTCCTCGGGGAAAAGCTCCAAAAGTAGATTGGCTTTGGCGCTTGCCATTGCTGTTTTCTCTCCATCCATCAACGGAATCATGTCAGTTACCTGTATGCCTCCAGGCTGCTGATCCCATAGGGAGAGCGTTCCTTCTACTTTTTTCATGATGCTTGTCCGAGACAACCGGCTATTCCACTTGTTTGCTATCATTTTTATTTTTCTTCTTTCTGTCTTCCACCAAGCAGGGATAGGCTCTACCAGGAATAAACGGGTAAGCCTAGCCAAATCGGCATCAAAAACTACCCATATTTCGTCGGCATGCTCAAAAATTTGTTTGGAGTGGATATCATTCCAGTAGGAAGAAACATCAATGACAACAATGGGACTATCCTTACAAACTCGTAGTAACCAGTTGGCTGTATCTGCTTGAGAAGATTCGTGCTGAAGTTGTGCTGGGGGTTCTATCTGGATGCGAAGATGGTTATTCTGCATGAGGAGCAATGATGTAGGAGAGTCTCTTACTCTTTGTTGAGCTCTACGTTCAAAATCTAGAGCAAAATAATAATAGGATGTCACTTTTGGCAACTCGCAAAGGGTAACAGGAATACCTTTTCCGGACCATGAATACGCTAGGTTACTCGCAAGAAAACTAGCTCCAGCCTGTGCATACAAACTCATAACGGCAATACATTTACGCTGATACGACTCCTGTTGATCAACTATTTGTGGAGAAGCAAGCTTTTCTTTAAGTACTCTCCATTGCCGCTCTTCCTCAATAGACTGTGAAAACTCCTGCTGCTCCAAATCACGGAACCTGGAGACAAAGCGGCTCATTTGGTGAAACATGATTATCCCACCTGGGAATCATTTGATTTATTTTTACTGGCGATGTATTTCTCAAATTTCTCAACCATCTCTCGAACAGTGAGGGACTTGCGATGATAATAGTATATTTTGCGAAGCCGCTCCCGTTCCTGAGCTGTCATTTCTGGTCTCACTTTCATGGCTAGCTCGATTAACAGAGCGAGCTCGACGTTGTTAGGTCTTCCCCTTCTTGGTGGATTGGCAAATAGCTCCTGCTGCTTCTTATTAAATGCGTTTGGGTACTCTACCAGCCACATGTCTACCAACGTTTCAATATCTTCATGTGTACGTACTCCGAGCTTCATCAAGTATTTAAAATATGTAGGGATGGGACGTTCACGTATCTGGCCATTTTGCCATCGGGCGAGGAACCCATTTGGCATAGTTAGGAGCTTGGTTACGTCTCGGATGAGTGCTATCCGATTTGGCGATTGGTATTGAACGACTGCTTCCTTTACCAGCGTAAACAAAATGTCATGATAATTGACGCCTTTATACCCGCTTCCATACTCTGTGATGTACCATTCCTCAACTGCACGATCAAAATCTCTCCGGCAATTCGATAACTGAAGCTGATTCAGATGCTCATAAAACTCTTCCAGATCATACTGAACCATAAACTCTTCCTGGTAATCTCCAAAAACAAAAGCAATAAAGGATTCCTTAAACTCTTCCAATGACAACAATGTCAGCTTGTTTGTCTCCTCATAGCAGCGGTTGACTAATTCGATTGCACTCTTTGCCAACACGTCAAGATACCCCCATTTTCCTTTTTATAGAACGATAGATATTCTCCAACAGCGTTCTCAACTCGTCGATGAATCGTATTTAGCCTGATAAACCAGGCATTTCGCTTTATGGGTCGCCTCACACGCACCCGTGCAAGGCGATTAAGAGAACCTACTCAGTTACAAAGTAAAGTTCTTCTCCGGTCGCGAAAAGAAGAGCGATCCTTCCCCCGCGCTCCATGACGGTTGGAGCATTCTCCATTACTATTAGCCCGTCATTGAGTACTACTCTGTCTCCAAATCGATGTACGGATTCGATCTGGAACGCTCCCTGCGGAACTCTTTCCACTGAAAGATGTCTGCCGGGTTTGTGCTTCTGGTAGCGTACTTGTCGCCCTAGAAGCTGCTCCACGGATGCAGAGCATTTCTGGTGAGCCTCTACTGTTGCCATACGCAACGCCTCCTTCTCTCACCTGTAGAGTACGGCCGTTTCATCTGCTTATAAGCCTATGAAACTATCTCTACCGTAAAAAAAGACAGCAGGGTTGTGCAAATATTTTTATAACTCTTCCCAATAAGAGGGATCACTCAGTTCGGGATACATTTCAGTGACCATATCAAACGGTGAAAAGTAGAGTGTATCGACGAGAATCTTGAGTTTATATGTTTTCAGGAGCGTATAGGCTCTCTCTGTTTTGCTGAAGATACTTGGTAGTTGACGCAAATCTGCCAGCTTTAGCAGATGCTTGCACATGTAGTCGACGCATATTTTTGCCCGTTCCTCACCCTTTATGCTCTGAAAATAAGCTGGGGGAAAATGACGTCTTATGCCTGAAAGAACTTCTTGGTAAACCCACAACACTCGTTGTTCTTCTGAAAGCCGAGGTAAATACGGATAAGCGAATTCGACGAAGTAATACACATCCTCCGCCTTTGCCTCGATAGGCGGCTCAATAAATTCTCTCACCAAATGCAGCTTTAGTTCTTTGACATCCTGCAAGCTCAATTCACGTCTCGCCTGCTCAGGAGTCCATCTTTTTACATTTTCAATCGCATATCTAACAACTAATTGGACTTTTTGCTTTCGGTACATCACATCTTCGAACTCATACGGGGAAAAACGCTTTTGCTCTCCATTAAGAATTCGTTTGTACCGATCAACTATTTTTGAGGGCACTGTCATCTCACTCCCATCCCCATTTCTGGAATATGCTACTAAATTACCATGCGGGATTAGGACAAAAATAACAGTATCTTCGTTCAAAATTGTGACTTTATTCATAGAGCCCAGACTGGGAGACTCTGTTCATTTTTACAAAAAGCTCATCCCAAAATACAGGTATATTTTTTTCAACCTTTACTTCTAAATGGTAGATTCCTTGCAAGTACAAATAAGGCCGTTCACCTTTTTGGTGAATGACAGAGACCTCATCACTTGTCCCCTCTAGATTCGGCCTGTTTAACCTCCAAAGAACCCCCGCTTCTTCACGTGCCCCGCGAATGATATCCGCATCACGCTCTTCAGCTTCTTCTGTTGTCGCAAACAATCTGGTTTGCTTATCTCCGTTTGTATCCACGTACTCCCATTTTCCAGCCGTACGTGCTCCTTTGGTAATCAGATCTGCCGTATGTTGCATCTTCATTTTTAGATAATCTGTTTGCTCCAAAAATAACAAGATAGAGAGCAGACTGCCCAAGCAGAAGAGAAAGAAGAGCACAGTAATCATTGTTGCCCCGCGCTCTTCCTTCACTCGAATCAAAAAATGATGCAACGAATCATTCATTGCTTCTCCTCCGCATTTTCAACCATCATGTGATAGCTTTCCGTTATCTCGAATAATTCTCCCGTGGCGAGAAGCCGAAATGAAACTGTTGCTTCAGCTTTTACATGACTGCCTTTTCTCCAGCCGTTCCCATCAAGCTCCAGCTGCACATCTTTGTGAATGACTCCAATACCTTGTGCTAATTCGGATGTACCTCGCTGTTTCGCATGGAATTTGGCCAAACCGAAATTAGGCTGCACTGCAGCAATTCTCCCCGCCTCATACGCAGCCGCCAATGCCTTTTGCTTGTTGTACATCATGCTGAATTGGTCAAAGGAGAATACGATCAAGATCCAAACTAAAGGAAACACTAAAATAAACTCGATCATTTGGCTGCCTCGCTCATCTTTCACCCTCGCACGTATCACTCGTCCCATGCGTATGATCATCTGCTTGCTCCGATGACATCACATACGAAATGGAACACAAAAGCACCCAGCAAATATACGGCGTAGGGGAATGAAAAGGCTGTTTTTTCCCTGCCTGGAAGCCAAACTTGTCGATGAGCTGTCCATCCGGCTGCTATAATTTGAAGATTGTTGTGAAGGCGAGCCCAATTTTGCGGATAGAACACCATAACAATCAGGCACAAAATGATAGAATGCAAAAACAAAGAATACACAACGCTCCAGCTCGTCCAAGCCCCAACCGCCATTAGTAGCTTTTGATCACCCATCCCCATCCCTTTTAAGAATACGGGGCCAACTGTCAACAAAAAGGCTCCTGCCACACCTAACAATGCTCCGGCTAATAATTCACCTTCCCACTGATACCATAAACCCACAGCAATCACTGGAAAAACAAGAGTATTCGGTATTTTTCTTTGTCTCCAATCCATCCATGCTGCCGCCCCTAATACGCCTAGCAAGACTACGTTTGTCATTTGCTTATCTTTTCTTGCAGTTCCTTCAGCTTCTCGTCTTCGGCAGTGCCTAATTGTGTCAGTGTCGGAATAAGCACAATCAAGATGACAGCAATGATAATGACCATTTCCACGATCGTAACACCGTCCTCCTCATACCAAAAACGCTTGACGTAATCTGCGATGGTTCCCATTCCATTCACTCCTCATTGAGATTTTGGTTCTATTATCACTCTGCCAAAAGACAGTGCCTCTCGCAAAAATATTTACACATGCTTCTTTTTCTACAAGCTTTCCCCGATGCCAATGAATGCAGGACCCATCACCAAGAACAACAGCGGCAGACCCATTAACAAAATGACAAAAGGCAATAACCTGATATTCAACCGATTCATATGGGTAGCAGCTTCATCTTCTTGTTGTCTCACTTGCTCCTCTACTTGGGCAGACAACATTTGTGATATGCTTACCCCTTTTTTCATCGCCTCGTTCATCTCCAGCGCGATGGTAGTCAACGAATCTACCTCCCACCGAAAGGCCAACTCTTCAAGCGCCTTTCTCCAGTTCCCATGCTTTTTTTCACCCATTTCTAGGCTCGCGAGCTCTCTGCCGAGTCTTGCATCAAAACGCCTCGCTGTCTGCTTAACAGCTTGCTGCAATGGCGTGCCTGCTTCCACCAGTGATTGCACAATGCTGAAAAAGATAGGGACCTGCTCTCGAATTTCAGCTTTTGCTCGCTTGTCCGCCCGATCTAGCAGCATGTTCGGCAACAAGTACAAAAATAAGCTAAACATTAAGGGAAGCCCATCCACCGTACCAACTTTTTCACCGTTCACCATGCTCATTGACAATGAAGATAGTGATGAAACAATGAAACACATACTGATGAGCCGGAACAAAACAATCTCTGTCAGGCTTATATCGATCCCCAGACGAGCCAATGTTTCCTCTATTTTTTTCTTATCAATACCCGTCCATTTGTAGAAATGCTGTAGCAGTACTTGGTTTTTCTCCAAGCTTTGAATCAGTGTCCACCTTTTTCTTCCTTGTTGAAACGATTGCTCAAGCTTGGCTTGTTTCTCGGAGTCAATCCTGCCGGATAGAGTGGCGGAGACTGGTTCCCCTTTACTCACACAATACGGCAAGCCGTACAGAAATATAGCAACACTCACCAGTGTACTAAGAACGAGAACGAACATTGCATCCTCTCCTATGCTCCCCTGCTTATGCTTTTATGCGCAACATAACGAATCGCTTCTCCCCCAATCAAAATAGAAGCCAAGCTTGCCAAAATAAGAAACCGTCCCCCCATTGTGGCCGTTAGTGGGTCGAAATGATTCGGATTATTCACATACAACGCAATGACAAAAACAAACGGCATGACACTTAGTAAATTCACTTGTGCAACGATCTGAGCCATAGCTGCTTTTTGTCTACGGAGCGACTGTCTGCGCCGCAATATCGAAGAGGCAGCCAAATCGAGCGTTTTGGCCATATCTCCCCCCATCTCACGTTGAATGTGGACGATAGTTGCTAAATATTTGACATCTGCTGATCCTGTGCGTTCAAAGAATCGATTCATTACGTGCTCCAACGGGACTTGTGCCCGCAATAGCTCTACAATACGCCTGTATTCCTCTAAAACGATTTCTGATAAAAACGGACTAGCTGCTACCTGTTCAAACGCATGCAAATACGATGGAGAAGTACGTAAAGAACTGGCCATGAGGCGAATTGCTTTTACATTGCCTGCTTCGAACTCGTCCTTTCGACGAGCTCCCCATACACTCACTAATCGTTCAGTGAACATAATCCCCGCCAGCAAAGCAGGCAGTGCCATCCACCAAGACTGCAAGATCTGACTACTTACACCAAAGGACGCGATCCCCAATAAAAAAGAGAGGGTCACATACTGGTTTACCCCCCACCCTGAGCGCGATTTGACCAGCCTCTCCTCAAACTGCTTCCAAATAGTTTTTCTGTCCTGTTGCAGCACTTCTACGATTTCGTGCTTCCCCATTGGTTCTCGCATATACAATTTGTTGGGCAAGATCAATAACAGGATGGCCATCCCCATCCCGAGTGCAACAGGTAAGCTAACGTCCATGCTTTCCCCTCCTATAGCGGTATTGGTGTGGTGAAAAAGACTTGCTCAATCTCCTCTCGCGACAGCCCTTTCTCTAGCCATCGCTTAATCAGCCGCTCTGGGCGATAGCCTGTCCATTTGAAGTGACCCTTTACTCTCCCATTCTCCACCCCTGTTGCTTCGTACACGTATATATCCTGCAAATACACCCGATCAGGGAGAACCTGTTTAATATTGCAGGCTCGCTTTATCCATTCTTCATGCGATTGCCCCGTCCCAACTACCTCCGTTATCGCTACCACCTTGCGACTGCCATCTTCTTCAAAACGTTTTACTTGAACAATCAGATCCAGTGCTGAACCGATCATTAAATTGCGCTCTTCGGAACTATACCCTTCATCTGCTTTTCCAAATAAAATGGGCAATGTTGAATCAACCAAAGCACGCGGTGAGTTTGCATGCGCTGTGCTCCAGCTACCAGGGTGGTCCGTATTCATCGCCCAAAGCATATCTACGATTTCCCCACCTCGTGTCTCACCGACCATAATGACATCCGGCCTTTTTCGCAAGGACAAGCGAACACAATCCTTGATCGAAAACCCACCCTTCCCCTCGTAATTTGCAGGTTTCGCTAAAAATCTGCGTACAAAAGGATGCTGAAGCTTCATCTCTAAAACGTCCTCGATCGTAATAATACTTAAATGATCAGGGACGTATTGGGAGATAAGATTGAGCATGTGTGTCTTGCCTGAGCCTGTTCCTCCACTGACAATGCCAGATGCACGAGATAAACGTACGGCTCTGTTTAAAAAGAGAAGCATGGGCTCACAAATGGAACCGTACCGCAAATAATCGGATTCACTGAGTAGCTCACGGTGTTTTCTGATCGTGAGCATATGACCATCGGGAGAAATAGAGCGATGCGTAGCAGCAACCCGGGAACCGTCCGGAAGCTGTGTATGCAACTCTGCTTTTGTTTCATTAAACTCACGTCCCATTGTCGCTGCAATCTGTTCCAATAAGCGCAGCAGCTCTTCCTCATCGCGAAAAACAGCAATGTCCGGAGATTCAAGACGACCAGTACTTTTTCTTTCAATGACGAGATAGTTATATCGATGAAAAAGAATCTCCGTGATGTCGTTATCCTCTAATAAAGCGTCTAATGGGCCCCAACCCGTCAAGGAATGCAGCAGTCGTTTTACTTCTGTTTCCATTTGTATGGATGTCAGGGTGGTTTGCGACTCCAGCAGTATTCGAATATCTGCCGTCAGCTCATCTAAAAAAAGTGGGGAATGCTTTTCCTCCCATAATCGCTTTCCGTATTTCTCGACAATCTGGGTGCGAATCGACGTTTCTCTATCTGTCCCAACCCATTTTTCATTCGTCCGCTCGTGATCCGGGGCTTGCATTTTTTCGTGAAGCGTCGTAGGAACTCCCGCCATTCCCCTCCCCGCTGATCGTATTTCTTGCGTAGGGCGGACTTGATTAGAAATGCCTAGTAACTGTTTTTTATCGAACATGACACCCTCCCTCATCCCCATAACCACTTGAAGAGAGATGTTTTCTCTTTTGGTTTCTCTCTTCCATCCGCCTTCACTTGCTCCTCATCTACGGGGAACAGTGCTTTTCCTAGTGTCTCAATGGCTTCCTTGGCCGGAATTCTCCCTGACTGGAGCATGACCGGCGTTCCGGTGTTAATCGATTTTTTTACTTCCACATCGTCAGGTATGGAGAAGATTTTTTTGCTAGGGTGAAGTTGGAAGTAGGCCCGAATTTCATCTAAGCTAAACATTTCTTTCCGCTGCAAACGATTCATGCAAATTTGAATGCGTTCTTCAGGATACTCTGCTTCCCTCAACAGTTTCAGCAATCGTTGAATATTTTCAATGGAGTCTACCACCGGATTTCCCACCATCACGACATGTTCTGCAAAAAATAGAGCTTGAATCGTTGCATCTGTTGTATCCGGGGCCGTATCGATAAGAATGACGTCGTAGTTGCTTTGTTTTAACGTTTCGAGAATCAGATATAAATGATAGTCACGGATTTCAAAGCTTTGCCGAATATCACGGGGGGACGTAAGTACATGCAATCCCGTATCAGGATGAGCAACCACATATTTCTCGATTTGTTGAGGAGATAACGGCAAGGCTTGTGCGTATTCCTGCCATTCCTCACTGCTAATGGAATACGGGTCTTTTCCTTGACCCTGAATATACGAATGCAACTGAGTATCAAGATCTTTTACCCACGTAAAAAGATTCGGAGTACGGGGGAGATTCAAAGTAGTCGCAAATGTACCGAGATCAAGATTGAAGTCAACAGCGATTACCCGCAATGAGACACCCTCGTTTTTTTGCATGGAAAAGAAAATCGCTAGCTCACGGGAAATAAATGTTTTTCCTACACCGCCTTTGGGGCCGTAAACAGTAATAAGTTGTTTGGAGCGAGTCATTTCAGGAACCAGACTACCTGTGATCGGCTCGGAGAATGAAGGCGGCTGGCTCGGATAGCTCTTGGTCTGTTCCTGGATTACATACTGGTGTTGTTGTGGAGCAGCTTCTGCTACCATGCCTGGAGGTTGTATCATCATGGCTAACGCTTCGATTTGCCCTGGTTCAATGGGCTTGGCAATAACCCATAAGCCTAAGTTCCGGAAAAAAGGCTCCCACATTAATTCATTGCTTGAGCAAGCAGCAATAAATGAAAGATGAGGAAAGGCTAGCCGAAATTGCTGACACAACACACCTCTTTCCGTTCCCTTTATACCACCCAGCAACACCAAATGGGGTTGGTTTTCCTGTAATTTTGCCCATGCCTCTTCCACTCCGAGTGCTTCCCCGCACACTTCGATCCATCTGCTGTTTATAAGTTGCGCCGTTAACAAACGAACTGAATCTCGATCGTCATCTACTATGAGCAAACGTCTTTTCACTCATGCTCCTCCTTTTTAATACCCCAGCGTGTTTTCGTCTTCATTAAATCTGAAGCGAATTTTACGTCTCCTATTCCCGGATTTCCCTCATCCTTCACTGCAGCTAAGCCCAATCTGATTTTTCCATAATGAAGTGCGTGTGTTAGCAGAACAGCCTCATCTCGTGTCAGGGAGAGAGTCACAGCTACCAGATTGGGATGATCGCCTTCCATTTCGCGTTGGATGCCAATGATTGGCATGTTTTGCAATAGGAGTCCAGAATGTGCTCCTGTCTCATCTTCAAAGGAAGCATAGACGTGCACCCTTTCTCCGCTTGATACATGCGGTGAAACTCCTGCTACATTGTCTACGGGGATGCTCATACCTGTCATTTTTTCTGTGATCACTCCGCTGCCTTGCGCATTACTGGTTTGTTCCAAATCACTTTGCAATAACGGTCGGCCTCCCTTCACTTGACGGGTGAATGCTAAACCGACAAGACTCTGTCCTTCTTCCCATGGAATCAAGCCTGGAATTGGGGCAATGGGTTGTTGAAAGATCCCTCCCAGTCTCAGTGTTAATGGCTCCATATCCCTTGCTTCAAGTAATTGACCACTTTCTTTTTCTACTGTTGATCGCAATTGAATATAGGTCACTTGATGCGGCTTCAAAATGCTGTAGGTCGCTACACCAATACTTGTAGCGAGAAGCAATATAGCCAAAAGTCGTAACGGATGTATGGACATTCTCCCCCTCCTTCCATTGTTTCTAGCGTAGGGGAGAATAGAGGGACAAAAAAAGAAAACGAAAAAACCGTGCAGATCGAATGCACGGTTAACCTATTACATAACAAAAAAAGCTGCATTCTCCATTACTTTTACAAGTAATCGGGAATACAGCTTTTCGCCTCATTCCTTCAAAACTGAATAC
>NZ_PXZL01000042.1 GCF_003013405.1 Brevibacillus formosus
ACTCACCCGTCCGCCGCTAGAGTCCGAAAACCCTCGCTCGACTTGCATGTATTAGGCACGCCGCCAGCGTTCGTCCTGAGCCAGGATCAAACTCTCCAATAAAGTTTGTTACTGGTTCAAAGCTGGCAAATCATTTAATGATAGACTCATTAACGCTTTCGCTGTTCAGTTTTCAAAGAGCATTTTCACTAGCACTTCAAAAGTGCCGGACTCATAATATACCACGTATGATCACTTCGAGTCAACTGGTAATATTTTGAGTCTTTCGTTTTGTTTCTTTCATTCCGCCCGTTTTTGTAAGGCGGATTTTTAATATAACATGAGCCATTCGCTTAATCAAATGCAATATTTGGTAATTAGTTATAAAAGAACATCGTTAAAGGCTACATTTTCACGTTACAACAAACTCTCACGAATCAACTCCACAAGAGCTTCCATATAGTAAGCCGAATCATTCAGAAATTCAGTGGAGACAAACTCCAGCCTGCAAGCCTCTGCTTTCATCCGACAATGGATTCTGCAATCGAAAATCGCCTACACATTTTCCGTCAAAGACAAAAAGTCACAGACAACGACTGCCTTGCCGCCTGACTCGATTGATTGCAGTGAGGCTTTATGGCAACATGAGCAGAGCTTTCATCTGCTCTTGAACAAAAAAGACGACCCTGAGCATTCAGAAGTCGTCCGCGTGTTATTTCCGTGTGTCTCTTATTTTTTTACAGAAGGCATGACGCCCTCTGGAATCGGACATACATACGTTTGACCGCCGAGACGCTGTTTCAGCTCGGCTTTTGCCTGTTCGATCAGCTCTGGTTTTTTCAGCATGTCAATAGCTGTAGAAGCCATGACTTTCCCTGCATGAAGCATCCCTTTATGTGCCATGGATGTAGCCCCAAGGGATACCCATTGCCAGGAGTGCAGCGTGGAGCCGTTCATATAGCACGCAGTTGTGCATTGTGCAGTTGGCGTAATCCAGCTCACATCCCCTACATCTGTGGAGCCGTTCAGCGGGATTTTTGATCCGTCGTATGGATTGAGCCATGTCACCATGTCTGGGGCAGGCATGTCCGGTGACTGTTTTTCCGAAGTAGCGAGTTCCTGCTTGGACAACGTCGCACGCATTTCTTTTGCCAATTGCAGTTCCGCCTCATCATGCACAGGGACGCCCAACTCTTGGAAGTTTTTGTACATGACCTCTTCGAGCAGCTTGTTTTGCACGAGGTTCGAGCACGCTTTGTCGAATACGATCTCTACCTCTGTTTCCGTCATGAGTGCAGCGCCTTGGGCAATTTTGCATACGCGCTCGTAAATCTCTTGTACTTGATCAACCTTTGGCGCACGTATGAGGTACAGTACCTCTGCTTTTGCTTGAACCACATTTGGCGACAAGCCGCCGGCGTTCGTGATGGCATAGTGCACACGTGCTTCCGGGATAATGTGTTCACGCAAGTAGTTCACGCCGACGTTCATCAATTCCACCGCATCCAGTGCGCTCCGACCGAGATGTGGACTTGCTGCCGCATGGGCGCTCTTTCCTTTAAACTTGAAGTAAATTTGATAGTTCGCGAGTGAATCGATGGACATGATGCTGTTGTAGCCCATTGGGTGCCAGCAAAGTGCGAAGTCCACGTCATCAAACAATCCTGCTCGCGCCATGAACGCTTTCCCGGAGCCGCCTTCTTCCCCTGGGCAGCCGTAGTAACGAACAGTCCCTGTCATGTTGTTCTCTTCCATGTACTCTTTCACTGCAACGGCTGCCGCAAGAGAAGCGGTACCGAGCAAGTTGTGTCCGCAGCCATGTCCGTTTGCGCCTGCTACGAGAGGCTCTTCTGTGGTTTGGCCTTTTTTCTGGCTCATGCCCGACAGAGCATCGAACTCTCCCAGAATCGCCACGACAGGATTGCCGCTGCCAAAGCTTCCAATAAAGGCCGTTTTGATTCCGCCTACACCGCGCTCTACCTGAAAGCCCTCTCCTTCGAGTGTTTGAGCCAGCAGTTCAGCCGATTGGTACTCTTCAAAACGCGTCTCCGCAAAGTCCCAAATCTGGTCGCTCACTTTAATGAAGGCATCTCGTTTTTTCTCAATCATTTCTGCAATTCGCTTGGTATGCATTCGCAAACATCCTCTCTGCCCTCGTTGTCCACGTGCTTTTCCACCCAGCTAGGAACGTTTTTACGTCAGCAAACGTCTTGCAATTCGGTTCAAAAGCGCTACGCTGCGTGGCAAAATCTCTTCTTGTATATCGAACTTCGGATGGTGGTGAGGCGCCGGGATATCCGTGCCGATTGCCATGTACGTTCCTTTTCCGCCACGATCCTGAACGCGTTTAATCATAAAACTGGCATCTTCACTGCCCATCGAGTTGTACTCGCCGTGCTTAAAGGAATGGAAGCCTTCTACTTGCTTGGCTTCTTCCAGGGCCAGCTCTGCCATCTCCACATCGTAGTTGATCGGGATTGCTCCCCCGACGACTTCGATCTTGTAATCGAGCTCATGCATAGCGGCACTGTGCGCGATGATGTTGCGTACGCGGTTTTCTACTTCTGCATTTACTTCTTCAGTAATGGAGCGAGTCTCCACAACCATCTTGGCATAGGCCGGAATGATGTTCGCTGCTGTTCCGCCTTCTAGCACACCCACATTGATTCTCGTATCGCCAGTGCTGAAACGCGGAATCGCATGAATGTTCAACAGGGCGGTAGCCGCTCCGAGCAATGCATTTTTCCCTTGCTCTGGCGATGCACCAGCATGTGAAGAAACACCGTAGAAATGCGCCATCATTTTTGTGGTAGCCAAAAATCCGTAGGAACCGCCATGTACCTCACCTAGCGGCACATTGACCCCCAAATGGTTGCAGAAAATATAGTCAACATCGTCCAAATGACCTTTTTCCACGATCGCGTATGCGCCGCGAACACCTTCTTCGGCTGGTTGGAAGATCAGTTTGAGCGTACCGGAAAAATCTCCTGCTGAAAGCGCTTCTGCCAATCCCAAGCCGATCGTGGTATGACCGTCGTGAGCGCATGCATGCATGTTGCCTTCATAGTGGGAGCGGAAGCCATTCGCTTGTGGAAAATGGTCTTGCTCCGTACTTTCCAATACAGGCAGTGCGTCCATATCAAAACGGAAAGCAACCGTTGGTCCAGGTGCCTTTCCTTTCTTCACACCGATCACTGCTGTATAGCCACCGCGCATTTTTTCCACGATTGCCGGGTTTGCACCGTCACGCAAAGCTCTTTCATACGCTGCCTCGAGAACCGCCTCGGAAGGTAAGCCCCGGCGGGAATCTCCATCGATTGCTTCTTGTCCGTATATGACCTCATAGCCGAGGGACGTCAAAATCTCTACTACCTTGGAAGCGGTACGGAACTCCGTAAAACCCACCTCTGGATGTCTATGAAAATCTCTTCGCAACGAAACCAGATCCAACATCGTTCAATTCCTCCTGTTAACTCTGGAGCATGTGTTTTTCCATGCCCAGGTCCGATAGGCAAGCTCTAGAAATATGAGAAGACTGGTAAATGTAAACCCTTACAAACATATACGAATATTAAAAGACATTTTCGTTTAATTGAATTATATAGTTACCTCTCCGTTTTTTCAATAGAAGTTGTTAGACTTATTGAAAAATAGAAAAATTTCGTCTCGCTGTTGTGGTGGGGAGGAAACAGGAGAAAACGCTCAGATTCTAGGGCCACTCGCTGGGGGATTGACTGCCCGACTCCATGCAAAAAGCGAAACCGCGTCCAAAGTAGTCCATTCAGGATGTGTCTCAGAGGTGGACGCTTAAGAGCGTGTTTCGCTTTTGGCATTCCGTCTCGGTCGGTGTCCCTAAGATCTTCGCTTATTTCTCCTGTTTCCTCTACGAGCTTTCCCTATTTAAACAGGCTTTTAGAGATTTAAAAGAATGAAGAAATATCATCAGTTACGACAGAGAAGAATATTTCCAGACGTAGCGACTTGTGGAGTCCTACCGAGCGGAGAAGGGATTCGCGGGCAAAAGAAACGCAACCGTGCCCATACGACGTAGCGGCTACCACTTTTGCGTTTCCCCGCGAATCCCTTCGGAGCGGGCAGTCTTAACCCCCAGCAGGACGAAGCCTGGAGCCTAGTCTGGAAATATTCTTCTCCCCACCGCAGCCACATAATATGAAAAAACACCCGAAGCCTCTCGTCGGGTGCCCTCATTTCTTTAATTGATATAGCTTCTTCGGTCGTCCACGCACAGCCTGCTGTTCTTCCCCGCTGAACTCGGCCAAATCCACTTCGCACAAGCTGCCCATGATGCGCTGTGCATTCCGTACCGTCATCGACAAGTGCGAAGCGATATCCGACGTCGAAAACGACTTCCAGCCCATACGCTGAACTAGCGCACGCAGCTTGTGATACGATTTGACACTTACATTGGCCCGATTCAGCTTTTCCAACAGCTCGCGATCACTGGAGCGGAACGAATAGGCGAGCTCCTCTGTTTCTCCCACCGATTCCATCATGACGCCATTATCCTGTACGACGACAATGCCCGCCCCCGGTCGTTCTTTTGCGTGCTGGATTGCTTTTCGCGCATTGTTTTCCGCAGAAAAAGCTGTATCCCCAAAGCCTACACCTACTGCAACCGGAACCTCTGCCTCCAAAGAGAGCTGTTCCACCGTATGTCGCAGCATTTCAATTTCTCGTTGTATCGCACCACGCGAGCTAAAAATCTGGTAGCGTCCGTTGCCATTTGCCAGCAGAGAGCCGTCCAGCCTATCGCAGAGCGCAAGCAGAATTTGTCTGATCTTCAGCTCCAGATGCTGCAAGTAAAAGCGCGTGCTGGCCCGCTCGGGAATCTTGTCAAACTGTTCGAGCTCAATGATCTCTACTCCGATTTGTGTGTCCTTGAAATAGGAGCTTTTCACCTTTTCGATGACAATTTTCATCGCCTGACGAATCTCCATTTTCGTCATCAGGACACGATAGACAGGAATGCCTTCTTCGCGCAGCGCATGTTCAACCACAGAAAACGTGGTGAACGCTCCTTGTGTCTTGCCTTCACGCCAGAGCGATACATGAAACTGCGTGATCGCATCGAGGTCAAAATTCTCGTCGTACGTACTGACGTAAATCCCCTCTTCCGGTATGTCCAGCTCCGACATCGACTCGCGCAAATGCGTTCCTTCCGAATCAATCATATCAATGGATACACGGTTCACGGCTGTCTTTTGATCAATCGACATCTGAATGAAGCAGCGGTACAGATTCGAACCGTTCGGTGGGCAATACACGATATTGGCATCCGGGCTGAGTACGTTTTTCGCGATCGTAAATGGAACCGGGCCAGAGAAAAACCATCCATTTAAATCCACATGATGCTCCAGAACGATCTTGCTTACTTCACGCACGTCTTCATAACGAAACGGAACAAATTCGATTTCATGCTCAAACTCATTCGCGACCGCCAGTATCCGTTCCACCGAAGGAAGCGGTCCTACAACACCGATTCTATACATAAGGGCGTTTTCTCCTACCTGGTCATGATAGACACCTTTTCCTCATTCATATCATGTACGCTTCTCTTTGTCCATCGAATGCCAAATGTGTGTTATTGAACGAAAAAGAATGAATAAAAAAGAACTGATGGCTATATACACCTTAACCATCAGTTCGAACTTTAAATGAATACGATTAATAGCGATTCAAGTTTTTAATGTACATACCAGCAGCCGTTTGTCCCTCGTAAACCCATCCTGGAGGAACAGGTGAGTATTTGCTTACTAATAATACGGTACCATAAGGAGCTCCAACGACATTCATGATCGTTTTGCTATCATAGTTTTCTCGCGATACTACCCATCCAGTTGGAATCGGGGAGAACTTAGTCACATTGAACTCCGTACGATAAGTTGCTCCTATTACATATTTGATCACCCGACCAGCTACTTCATCTCTTAAAACTACCCATCCCGCTGGAACGGGAGAATATTTGCTTACTCGTAATTCCGTACCATAGGGAGCACCTGCTGTATTTTTTATAAGCTTGGAACCCAGATCTTCACGAATGACGACCCACCCTGGTGGGACAGCAGCAGATTTTCGAATCCATTCTTCATCTGAACTCCATCTGGCAGAAACTAATGAATGTTCTTTCTGCCCGCCAACACTAGATGGTGTGTTTGCGGCTTGAATCGGAGACGTTAGCACTGCAGAAAATACGGCTACACTTAATGCTGAGAAAACCATTTTCTTAAACATAGTGATTCCCACCTCTCCTATCATTAATATCTACCAGAATATACCATATCTTTAAAAACGAGTAAATTTTTAAGAAAAATCAATTAATTCCATACCACTATTCCTATCTATCAATGAGATAAGTAAATATTTTTTATCGAGAAACTAAAAAAATTCCTTTGCTATCGAAAACACTAGCAAATATTCTGAATATACGTTTTCTATCATTTTTAGGGGGGTATTTATGAAAAAGGGACTGGCAATTGCAACCTGTCTTACCTTGCTATTCGGGGTACTAGCGGGGTGCTCGAACTCTTCCGCGCCTGCTGAACCCACTGGCTCCACTACACCTGCAGAAGCGACAAAAACAGAGCCGATGGTCTTAAAATGGAGCATTAACAACGAGCCGCCTTCGATGGACCCTGGGATCGCCGTCGACGCGGATTCGTTTGACATGATTTACGCCGCCTTTGAGGGTTTGACCAGCTATGACCTGAATGGACAACTCGTCAATGCAACGGCTGAGAGCTTCACCAACTCACCGGATTACATGAACTACACCTTCAAAATTCGCAAGGACGCCAAATGGAGCAACGGAGACCCCGTCACAGCCCATGACTTCGTCTATGCGATCAAACGCAACCTCGATCCGAAAACAGCGTCCGAGTACGCCTATCAGCTTTACTACATTAAAGGAGGAGAGGAGTACAATACGGGGAAAGGCAAAGCAGAGGATGTAGGCGTCAAGGCTGTAGATGACTACACCGTGGAATTCAACCTGAAGTCTCCAACTCCGTTTTTCCGTGAGCTAACCTTTTTCCCGACCCTCTTCCCGTTGCATCAAAAAACGCTGGAAGGAAACTCGAAATGGGCGAATGAAGCGAAAACCATCGTGGGAAATGGTCCATTCATCATGGACACGTGGGAGCACAAAAGCAGAATCGTCTTTACGAAAAACCCGAACTACTGGGATCGCGACAACGTCAAGCTCGATCGAATCGAAATTGCTATGATCGAGGACAACAATACAGCGTTCTCGATGTTCGAAAATGGCGACATCGACTGGGGCGGCTATCCTGCCTCAACACTTCCGACCGACGCAATCCCTACACTCAAAGATGAAGGCAAGCTGATGGTCGCGGATAATCCGGGCACACAATCCGTTGTTTTTAATACAACCAAACCACCGTTCAACAACAAAAAAATTCGTCAAGCCTTCGCATATGCCATCAACCGTCAGGAAATCATCGACAATATTTTGCAGACGGGTGTTCCAGCCGCCTATGGTTGGGTTCCGACTTCCATGGGATTAAAACCAGACGGCTACTTTAAAGAAGACCCGGCAAAAGCAAAAGCATTACTAGAAGAAGGTATGAAGGAGCTCGGACTCTCGACCTTCCCGAGCGTTACCTACACCTTTGACTCGAATAATACCAACAAAAAACTGGCAGAAGCCCTGCAAGATCAGTGGAAAAAAGCACTCGGCGTCGACGTGAAGCTTTACACGGCAGAGCTGAAGGTGTACCGCGACATGAGATCGCAAGCGAACTTTGACATGATCCGCTTCCAATGGGGCGCAGACTTCAACGACCCGATCAATTTCCTGGAGATGTTCCGTGATAAAACGGGTGGAAACAACCACCCGGATTGGGAAAATGCCAAGTTCAAAGAGCTGATCGACAAGAGCTACAATGAGCCTAATCTGGACGCGCGCAAAAAAATCCTCTTAGAGGCAGAAACGATTCTTATGGAGGAAATGCCGCTGGCTCCGATCAACTTCCGTGGAAGCCCTTATGTGAAAAACGACAAGGTGAAGGATTTCATCATCTTCCCGCTTGGCGGCGCTTACTTTAAGTACACCTCGGTTAATCCGTAAAGAATAAGATTGGTTTGTGCGAACATAGTGGTGGGGAAGAGAAAAACGGGCTCCCTCCGTTGGTGGCACGCCAACGGGGAAGCAGGGAAGTCCGTCTCCACTCCAAAAAGCGGTACGTCGACCAAAAGCCACCCGATGGGCGGAAGCTTCTCAACGAAGAGGTTGGTCGACAAGCGTGTACCGCTTTTTTCCGTTCCGACTGGGTAGGCGCGCCAAGGCCTCCGGTCGCTCCGTTTTTCTCTTCCTCTGCGTAGCTTGTTGGATTTACGATGACCTTCATAAAAGACATATTAAATACAAAAACAGGCTGTACCTGTCTGAATAGACGGTACAGCCTGTTTTATTACATTTACACAGTCAGCGTTTTTTGGTCGTTACCGTTGAAAGCATTGGTATCCAGCTCTTTTGTCACTCTGCTTGTCAAGAGACCGGACGTCATGCTGCCGCTTACGTTTAGCGCTGTGCGTCCCATGTCAATCAACGGCTCAACGGAGATGAGCAGACCGACAATTGCAATTGGCAAGTTCATCGTGGACAAGACGAGCAGTGCTGCAAAGGTCGCCCCGCCCCCTACGCCTGCAACCCCGAAGGAGCTGAGTGCCACAACTGCGATCAGTGTCAGGATGAACGATGGTGTCAGCGGATCAATTCCTGCGACAGGCGCTACCATGATAGCCAGCATGGCTGGGTACGTCCCTGCGCAGCCGTTTTGTCCGATGGAGAGTCCAAAGGAGCCTGCGAAGTTGGCAATTCCCTCAGGAACACCCATGCTTTGTTGTGTTTTTACATTCAGCGGCAATGCACCCGCGCTCGTACGCGAAGTGAAGGCGAACGTCAGGACAGGGAATGCTTTTTTCACATAGGTGATTGGATTCAATCCTGCAAACGTCAACAGCAACAGATGAATGATAAACATGATGATCATTGCCACATACGAAGCGACAACGAACTTGCCCAGCTGCCAGATGGCATTGTAATCACTAGTAGCTGCCACTCTGACCATGATCGCCAGTACACCATATGGCGTCAGGCGCAAGATCAATGTCACGACACGCATAGTGATCGTATGGAATGCGTCCACAATTTTCGCAAACAATTCAGCTTGCTCCGGATTTTTGCGTTTTATCCCTAAATACGCAACACCGATAATCGCAGAGAAAATGACAACGGCAATCGTAGAAGTCGCCCGATCTCCAGTCAGATCGAGGAATGGATTCGCAGGAAGAAGTTCCAGGATTTTGGCTGGCATGCTCAAGTTCTCGATGTCACCCAAGCGCTGCTCCACCTGTTCGATCCGAGCGGATTCCGCATCCCCTTGCTGGAATTGTGCCCCGTCGAGATTAAATGCAAAGGTAGTCGAAATCCCGATTGCTGCCGCGACAGCAGTCGTCCCTACCAAAAGTCCGATAATCAGCGTACTAATTTTCCCTATGTTATTAGTTAGTTTCATTTTAGTGAAAGCCGATAAAATAGAGATGAATACCAGTGGCATTACGATCATTTGAAGCAGCTTCACATAGCCTTTACCTACAATGTTGTACCATTCGATGGTGGATTTGAGTACATCCGATTTGGCTCCGTATACGTATTGCAAAATGAGTCCAAATAAAATCCCGAGTCCGAGACCAACAAATACTCGCTTGGAAAAAGAAATATGCTTCTTTTGCATGGCATACAAACCAGCAATGAATAAGAGCAACAAAACAATGTTTACGATGATCAATAACGTCGACATATATTCCCCTCCCTTTCGTTTTATGTACCTCTCATTATTGTATTCGGTATAGATATAGTTATATTACCAACAATCCCTACTGGTCAAGTATGAATTGTTTTTGTATTATTCCAAACTGTCTCACAGAGGTACATATTGTCCAGCTGTAGTGGTGGGAGGAAACAGGAGAAAACGCTCAGATTCTAGGGCCACCCCCTGCGGGATTGACTGCACGACTCCATGCAAAAAGCGAAACCGCGTCCAAAGTAGTCCATTCACGATGTGTTTCAGAGGTGGACGCTTAAGAGCGTGTTTCGCTTTTTGCATTGCGCCTCGGTCAGTGTCCCTAAGATCTTCGCTTATTTCTCCTGTTTCCTCTACGAGCTTTCCCTGTTTAAACAGGCTTTTAGAGATTTAAAAGAATGAAGAAATATCATCAGTTACGACAGATAAGAATATTT
>NZ_PXZL01000043.1 GCF_003013405.1 Brevibacillus formosus
CTTTAAGGGGTGCATTTCATGGCTACGACCCTCTCTTATAACTGACTCCTACACTAACGGCTTTTTCGCAGGAACTCCTGCCTTGCGCGGATAGCTTTTCGGCGTCGCTTCTATTTTTTCCATGATGACGATGTTGCGTTCTCCCGCTTCCTCTAGAAGCTGGAATGTCTCGACCTTTCTCGTCTTTCCACCGAGCGTCTTGATTGCCTTTTTCGCTTCAGCAAGCTCCGGAGTAATCTCCGCTCCCTTGAGAGCGACGAAGTGTCCCCCGACTTTGGCAAAGGGAAGGCAGAACTCCGACAACAGATTGAGTCTCGCAACAGCCCGTGCCACTACGAGGTCAAACTTCTCCCGATAAATCGCTTCTTGCCCACGATCCTCAGCACGCCCGTGTACAGGATTCACGTTCTCCAGGCCAAGTTCCTGTGCTACATGCTGCAAGAAGCTCATGCGCTTGTTCAAGGAATCAATGATGGTCATTTTCAGGTGTGGGAAGCAAATTTTTAAAGGAATACTCGGAAAGCCTGCGCCCCCACCGATATCCACAACTGATTGCACCTGATCAAATGGGAAGTAAAATGCCGGCGTAATCGAATCATAAAAATGCTTGTTGTACACTTGCCCCTCTTCGGTAATCCCGGTCAGGTTCATTTTCTCATTCCATTCCACCAGCAGGCAGAAAAAATGATCAAATTGCTCCTTTTGACGATCCGTCAAAGAAATCCCCTGGGCTGCAAGTACCTCGGCAAACTGTTCTTTCGTCATAGCTTTTCTCCTTACTCGGCTACTCCCACGCGTTTGTACTCCAAATATACCATCAACACGGAAATGTCTGCTGGAGTAACCCCTGCGATACGAGCCGCCTGCCCGATGTTCAACGGACGAATTTTGGTCATATTGTCGCGGGATTCCTTGGACAAACCGGAGATTTGGTGGTAATCAATATCCGTTGGGATGCGGCGCTCCTCCATTTTTTTCATCCGCTCAACTTGTTGCAAAGACTTTTTGATGTAGCCATCGTATTTTATCTGGATTTCAACCTGTTCAGTCACATCCTCTGGCAGTGCTTCCGGTGCAGGGACCATTTGAGCAATATGGCTGTAGTTGATTTCCGGACGACGCAGCAATTGAGCCAGCTCGATGACATCTGTCAGTTCAGGAGAGCCTGCGTTGCGCAATACCTCTTGGACATGTTCCATTTCAGGACGTACGCGGGTATTTGCCACACGTTCTTTTTCTTGCTCAATCAGCGCGCGTTTTTGGTTAAATCGATGGTAGCGCTCCTCGCTAATCAGACCAATTTCATGACCGATATCCGTCAGGCGCAAGTCCGCATTGTCATGACGCAGCAGCAAGCGATATTCTGCACGAGAAGTAAGCAAACGATAAGGCTCATGCGTTCCTTTCGTAACAAGGTCGTCAATCAAGACACCGATGTACGCCTCTTCTCGTCCCAAAATAACGGGTGGTTTCCCTTGCACGCGGCGTGCTGCGTTAATCCCTGCCATGAGACCTTGACCTGCTGCTTCTTCATAGCCAGAGGTACCATTGATTTGTCCTGCTGTAAACAAGCCAGGCAAGATTTTAGTCTCCAAAGAAGGCCAGAGCTGCGTCGGCACGATCGAATCATACTCAATGGCATAGCCAGGACGCATCATTTTGACTTCTTCCATTCCAGCCATAGAGCGCAGCATGGAAAGCTGAACATCCTCTGGCAAGCTGGTCGACAAGCCTTGTACATACATTTCTTCGGTATTGCGTCCTTCTGGCTCCAAGAAAATTTGATGACGCGGCTTATCGTTAAAACGAACTACCTTATCCTCAATCGAAGGGCAATAACGCGGGCCCGTTCCTTCAATCATTCCCGAATACATAGGGGCACGATGCAGATTGCTATTGATGAGTCCATGCGTTTCTTCATTTGTATATGTCAGCCAGCAAGGAAGCTGGTCCATAATAAATTCCGTTGTTTCATAAGAAAAGGCACGCGGTACCGGATCACCAGGCTGAATCTCCATTTTGGAGAAGTCCACACTGCTGCTATGAACACGTGGTGGCGTCCCCGTCTTGAAACGTATCATTTCAAAACCGAGTTCCTTCAAATGATGTGCCAGACGAATGGACGGACGCATGTTGTTCGGTCCACTTTCATATTGGAGATCTCCGAGGATGATCTTTCCGCGCAAATAGGTTCCGGTCGTCAATACAACGGATTTGGCCATGTATCGCGCCCCTGTTTGCGTAATAACCCCTTCACAAACTCCATCGTTCACGATCAGCTCTTCCACCATCGCTTGACGCAGGATCAGATTCGGAGTATTTTCAATCGTTTTCTTCATTTCATGCTGATACGCAAATTTATCTGCCTGTGCGCGCAAGGCATGCACAGCCGGTCCTTTCCCTGTATTCAGCATACGCATTTGGATATGGGTTTTGTCAGTATTGCGTCCCATCTCTCCACCAAGCGCGTCCAATTCGCGTACGACGTGTCCTTTTGCCGGACCACCTACGGAAGGATTACATGGCATATACGCCACAGCATCCAGGTTGATCGTCAACAGCAATGTACTACAGCCCATACGTGCAGCCGCCAATGCCGCTTCCGCACCGGCATGACCCGCTCCAATGACAATGACGTCAAACGAGCCCGCTTCATATGCAGGTACAACGTTCATTTTTTTGCCCTCCTAATCACTTACCCAGACAGAACTGGGAGAAAATCTGGTCAATCAAATCTTCGCCGACGCTTTCTCCGATGACTTCCCCAAGCAGCTCCCATGACTTTTTAATGTCGATCTGAATCATGTCTACTGGCATCAAATCATCGATTCCACCCAGGGCTTCATCTATGGCTCGTTCAGCCTGACGAAGCAGTTGAATATGTCTAGCGTTACTTACGTAGGTCAAGTCATCCTGCTGTACGCGGCCACTGAAGAAAATCTCCCCAATAGCCTGCTCCAAAAGATCGATCCCCGTCTCCTCACGCGCAGACGTCATAATCAACGGCTGCTGAGGGAAATGACGCTTGATCTCTTCCAAATCCACTTTTTGCGGCAGGTCGAATTTATTGACAATCACAATCACATGGAACCCTTTTGCCGCTTCAAAAATCGCGTAGTCATCAGCGGAGAGAGGCTCGTTGTAGTTAATCACGAGCAACACGAGGTCAGCCTTTTGCAGCAGCTGTCTGGACTTCTCTACCCCGATTTTCTCCACGATGTCCTCTGTATCGCGAATTCCTGCGGTATCGATGAGTCGCAAAGGAACCCCGCGCACATTGACATACTCTTCGATGACATCGCGTGTCGTTCCCGCAACGTCAGTCACAATCGCCTTTTCCTCTTGGACGAGACTATTTAATAGAGAGGATTTCCCTACATTCGGACGTCCAATAATCGCGGTCGACAAGCCTTCACGCAAAATTTTTCCTTGCTGTGCGGTCTGCAACAGTCGTTGGATCTCACCTTTAACCTCCAGGCACTTTCCTCGCAAGAAATTTTGTGTAAACTCCTCAACGTCATGCTCTGGATAATCCAGTGTCACTTCTATATGGGCCATCGCTTCAATCAAGTTTTGGCGCAGCTGTCGAATGAGCCTAGACAGCTTCCCTTCGACTTGATTCAATGCGACCTTCATCGCTCTGTCTGTCTTCGCCCGAATCAAATCAATGACGGCCTCAGCCTGAGACAAATCAACACGTCCATTTAAGAACGCACGCTTCGTGAACTCACCCGGCTCAGCCAATCTCGCTCCATTATCCAAGATTAACTCCAGAACCTTTTCAACGGAAACAATTCCTCCGTGACAGTTAACCTCCACTACATCCTCCCTCGTAAATGTACGGGGAGCCTTCATTACAGAAACCAGCACCTCTTCCACTCGTTCACCTGTGTTTGGCTCATACAAGTGCCCATAATGGATCGTATGGCTGTCCACAGTGGACAACCGCTGCTTTCCTTTATATATCTTATCCACAACTTCGATCGCTTCCGTACCGCTTACCCGGATCACGGCAATACCGCCTTCACCCATTGGTGTTGCGACCGCCGCTATTGTATCGAATTTCATGCTGTTCACCTCAAGCTTTCCACTCTTACAAGTCAGCCACTAACTTACTAGCATAACAGATCGTCTAGAAAAATTCCAAAAGAAAGTGCAGCCATCCATATAGCTTAACACCCAATAGGAAAAAGCAACCCTATCCTCCAAGGTTGCTCTCTATTTTGGTTATCCACAGTATAATCATTTTCGCAAATCCTCAACCTTTTGGTCAATTATCCACAGTGGACAACTTTTTGAAGAGATTATTAAAAATATTGTCGCTTGCTCATTTACATTCAGTCAAAAAAAAGAAGCCTCTCGCTAGGCTTCTTTCGGTGCAATCACGATATAACGATTTGGCTCGTCTCCTTCACTGAAGGTAACCACATCCGCTCTCTTTTGCAAGAAGGCGTGGATTACTTTCCGTTCAGCAGCAGACATTGGTTCCAGACGTACATCCCGTTTGGTCGATAACGCTTTTTTCGCCACACGATCTGCGAGCTGCTCCAATGTTTCCTTGCGACGCAGCCTGTAATTTTCGGCATCCAGAGTGATACGTATATGTTTGTCCGCATGACGGTTCGCTACGACGTTTACGAGATACTGTAATGAATCAAGAGTTTGTCCCCTGCGGCCAATAATGATTCCCAGATTGGTTCCCTGAATGTCAAACAGCATGCCCTCTTCATTTGTACGCGTCTCCACTTTGGCATTCACCTTCATGTTCGACAAAACGTCTTGAAGAAAGTCACGTCCCTGTGCAACCGGATCAAAGTGAAATTCTACTTGCACTTTAGCGTCCTTTGCCCCAATCAGTCCAAACAATCCTCTGCTTGGTTCCTCTAGAACTTGGATCGTTGCCCGCTCACGCGGCACTCCCAATTCCAGCAAAGCTTTTTGCACAGCATCGTCGATCGTTTTTGCCGTAGCTACCACCTTTTTCACTTGGAGGCTCCCCCCTTAGGAGTAGGCATATTTCCTTTATCACGATACAGGAAGTAAGTTTGTACAATGGTAAACAGGTTACCGTATACCCAGTACAGAGACAGCGCTGATGGCAATGTGACGGCAATCGCCAAAATCATCAGCGGCATCATGATGATCATCATTTGCATTTGTGGATTGCCTTGAGTTGCCTGACCCATCATCTTGGACTGCAGGTACGTCGTAATCGCCGCAACAATCGGCAAAATGTAGTACGGGTCTTTTTCTCCCAACGTCAACCACAAGAACGTTTGCGAGTTAATCTCGGTCGTACGGATAATCGCATGATAGAACGCGATCAAAATCGGCATTTGCACCAACATTGGCAAGCATCCAGCCAACGGATTGACACCGCTCTTCTGGAACAAAGCCATTGTTTCCATTTGCGCTTTTTGTGGATCATTTTTGTGTTTGTCACGGATTTTTTGCATCTCCGGTTGAATCTCTTGCATTTTCTTGGAGCTCTTGATTTGCTTGACCATCAGTGGAAGCACAATGATTCGAATGATGATCGTTGCAACCAGGATACCCAGACCGTAGTTGTTTCCGAGTATCAATGCGCTCTCTTTAATTAGCCAGGACAGTGGATAGACAAAATACTTGTCCCAAATGCCGGTTGCGTCAGGGCCAATTGGTGCTGCAGCTTGGGGGTTACAGCCCGACAAAACTAGAACCAGCATAGTCAGCATAAGAATGCTGAGTGTACGTCTACTCAAGGGTGATCCTCCTTTTCCCCGCTTCAATATGAGGTAATCTTATTTGTGCTGATCCGGGACTGGATCATACCCGCCCGGGTGGAACGGATGGCATTTCAAGATGCGACGAAGGGCCAACCAGCCTCCCCTCCACGCTCCAAATCGGCGAATCGACTCAATGGCGTAATGGGAGCAGGTGGGCGCGAATCTGCATGAAGGTGGTTTATACGGAGAAATCATCAGTTGGTATCCCCGAATCAACCCAACCATGATCTTCACCATCATTGTTTCACCCTCTTTTTCCATCTCTTTTTCCATTATGTACGGGTGCCTGTTTGATCACTTTGGCTCGCTTCATCACATGTAACAGAGATTGCTCAATGGCTTCAAGCGTCATCGCTTCCACACCCGGACGGGCGATGATGACGAGATCGAGACCGACTGGAATATCAGACTCCATTCGAGCTACTGCTTCGCGTATAAGCCGCTTGACTCTATTGCGGACAACAGCATTGCCAATTTTTTTACTGACGGAAATTCCAGCACGAAAAGCCGCTTGTCCCTCTTGCTTTGCTGAATACAAGACAAACTGCTTATTAGCAGCAGAACTTCCTCGTTGAAACACAGCTTGGAATTGCTCATTTTTTTTGAGCCGGTGTGAACGATGCAAGGTAAACAACCCCTAACATCACAATTATAGTAGAAAACGTAAACAGCATCTACCAGTATATCCTTGTTTCGTCCACTTTTTTCCCCTAACAGCCAATTTCCGCGATGATTTCTGCACTGGCATGACGCAAATGAGCGAGCAATTGCCCATCCGCTTGGAAAAAGCCCAGTTTTTGAAGGGACAAGGAAAGCTCGGCAGGCAGATCCGCCCAATGATCCTCCAGCCATTCATCAGAACCTACACTATGATATAACCAGATCGTCTCTGAAAATAATAAAAACCCGGCCATATCTAGCTGATTTCTCTCCTGCAATCTCTGAACCTTCCTCTTTACTAACCAATCATTTTCAGCCCCCAGCGAAAACTCGATCCCCTCATTTATTAACCGTAGATGAGCCCGATAGTCCGCCAATAGCATAAGTGCATCCTGTACATCCTGATTACTCCGGTATGTCTCCTGAAAAAAGCTATCCGTACCTTCTGAACGCCCTGCTTTCTGTACCAGCTGATACAACTGTGCATCACTCAATGAATGTCCCTGGAAGACGGCACTCATTTGTAGCGCCCCGATCCATCCGGCCCATGCAGCCAAATAAGCAGAGTAAGGAAAGCCTTCCATTAAGGCAGCCTGCGCCCCTTCGTGGAACGAATCTACCTCTGCTTTTGCCTTTGCGAACATTTTCGCTTTTCCAGCCGGAGAATCCATATAGGCACGCATGTCGTTCATCCAGGAAGTGAACCGATCCTCTGGGTCTAGAATAATCTTCGCTTCCTTTAAGTAACGCCATGCCCACGGATTCTCGTATACTTCTTCATCCGTAGGAGCAGATTGAACCTGCAGCTGGATCACATGCCCTCTGAACAGACGATTTTCACAGGAAGGATCAACTTCTCCCTCCACAAAGATGTGTAAATCGAGGTCGCTGTAAGCGTCAGCTTCTCCCCTCCCGACAGATCCACCAGCATAGGCACATACCAAGTTGGCTATAGGACATTCATCAAGAAACTCGCGAGCCAACGATACAAAAAAGTTGGTTACATCCTTGCTTTGATCCATCCCGCCTCCTCCTGTCTCATCTATAAATAGTAACATTTTCGGTAGCTAGGTAACGATTATCCCTCAAAAGGTTTCCACATCGGAGAAAGCCTTCCTCTTTTTATGAGAACAAAGAATTTTCAGACATATGTAGGCAAACAAAAAGGCCACTGAAAGTGTGGCCTAAGCGGAAAGAACTTTTCTACCTCTTTGACGACGAGCAGCCAAAATTTTACGGCCATTTTTTGTGCTCATGCGCTTACGGAATCCATGATCCTTTTTGCGCTTGCGGTTGTTAGGATTGAAAGATGGTTTCATTACGTATACACCTCCGTCTTGCAAAGACATTCTTTTGCATTATAAGAACATATGCCTAAAAAGTCAAGCAACAGTGGAATTTCATTACCAAGGCAAATATCCCCATAAAACTATTTCCCGGGTCTGTGGATATCATTTTATCCACAAAAACAGATTTCGACAAGTTTATCTACAGCTTGTACACAAAATATAGGGATGTGAATATGTGGCCGGTACCAGAAGTTGTGTTTGTGGATAAGTATGAAAAAACCATTGATACCACGCTTTATATCTGTTATTATGTTTTTGTTTTGAAGCGTGAATAACTCCGATACGTGAATCGGTTTTTCCACAGGGTGTGGATAAGTTTGTGGACAGATTCTTTCCTATGTGTATGTCGTTACTCACAGGATTGAGGATAACCGTCTGCTTTTTTTCACTTCTATGAGCGGAATCCCTATATTTCGACTTTTTTTATCCACAGTCGCGCTAAGCGGCTGTGTTGACAATTAGGTCACAACATAGTAGGTTTTTGCACTTTTTCTCGATCATAATGGATCGGTGCTTCATCAATTTTTCGGATGGCCCAGAGGGAGGGATTCTGGTTGGATGCAGCGATTAGCGAACTATGGCGCAAAGTACTCGCCAAGATAGAAAAATCGCTAAGCAAACCCAGTTTTGATACCTGGCTGAAGGCGACAAAGGCAACTACCTTAGAAGAGGATGCACTGATCGTCGTCGCACCAAACGACTTTGCTCGTGATTGGCTAGAAACCAGGTACGCACAACTGATTACCGATACACTATATGAAGTGACGGGTATCAATATGAAAGTAAAGTTCGTCGCGATGCAAAATCCTGATGCGGCTTTTGCCGACGAACAACCTGCCCCACGGGTGAAAATGAGCGAACCGCCAACAGTCGCGGATGACCAGCCACCCAGTATCTTAAATCCCAAATACACCTTTGACACGTTTGTCATCGGCTCAGGGAATCGATTCGCTCACGCCGCATCGCTTGCGGTTGCTGAAGCTCCTGCAAAAGCTTACAATCCCCTCTTCATTTACGGAGGAGTCGGACTTGGCAAAACCCACTTAATGCATGCAATTGGCCATTATGTCATTCAGCACAATCCATCGGCGAAAGTGGTCTATTTGTCGTCTGAGAAATTTACCAATGAATTCATCAACTCTATTCGTGACAACAAAGCCGTCGAATTCCGCAATAAATACCGGAGTGTTGACGTTCTTTTAATTGATGACATTCAGTTTTTGGCAGGCAAAGAATCGACACAAGAAGAGTTTTTTCATACATTCAATGCCTTGCATGAAGAAAGCAAACAAATCATTATCTCCTCCGATCGACCTCCTAAGGAGATCCCGACTCTGGAGGATCGCCTCCGCTCACGCTTCGAATGGGGACTGATTACTGATATTCAGCCGCCAGACCTCGAAACGCGGATTGCGATTTTGCGCAAAAAGGCGAAAGCAGAAAATCTCGATATCCCTAATGAGGTAATGGCGTACATTGCCAACCAGATCGACAGCAACATCCGCGAGCTGGAAGGCGCACTGATTCGTGTCGTTGCTTACTCCTCCTTGATAAATCGCGATATCGACACGCAGCTGGCAGCGGAAGCACTGAAAGACATTATTCCTTCCTCCCGCCCACGCGTGATTACCATTATGGACATCCAACGAACGGTTGGAGAAGCGTTCAGCCTGAAACTAGAAGATTTCAAGGCGAAAAAACGGACAAAAACCGTCGCTTTCCCCCGTCAGATTGCGATGTATCTCTCCAGAGAGCTGACGGATGCCTCCTTGCCGAAAATCGGTGATGAATTTGGCGGCCGTGACCATACGACAGTCATCCATGCCCATGAGAAAATCTCTCGTGCGCTGGCAAATGACCCTCATATGCAGACAACTATTCAGTCGCTCATTGAAAAGTTAAAAGCAAACCATTAAACCTGTGCATAACGCAAAAAGCCTATACACAACTTACCCACATGTGTATAGGCTCTCTTTTACGTAATGGACCCACATATCCACAAATCCACAGGCCCTATTACTACTTCTGTTAAAAAGATTTATCCTAATAAGTTATGATAAAGGCGCAGCCATTATGCAGATTCCAACCAAAAATAATGGCGCCGGAGAGGGAGGCTCACGTCGATGCATATTACCGTTCAGCGTGAAAAACTGTCGAACGCCGTATCGCATGTTAGCAAAGCAGTTTCTAGCAGAACTACGATTCCAATTTTGACCGGGATTAAAATCAAAACGGATGATGAAGGTCTGACACTGACAGCAAGCGATTCTGATGTGTCTATTGAAGTTCAGATCCCGCTGGAGGAAGCCGGAGAATGGGGAGTAACCGTTCATCAACCTGGTAGCATTGTGTTGACTGCACGTATTTTCAGCGAAATCGTCCGCAAGCTGCCAAGCAATGAAATCGATATTCAAGTGGATGATCGTCTCGTAACCAAAATTCGTTCCGGACAAGCTGAGTTCACCATTAACGGAATGGATGCCAGCGAATATCCACAGCTGCCGCATCTGGAAGAAGATAAAGTCTTCAGTGTTCCCTGTGATTTACTGAAAGCAATGATTCGCCAGACTGTTTTTGGTGTTTCCACTTCCGAAATGCGTCCGATCTTGACCGGTTTAATGTGGTCGCTGGATCAAGGCAAATTGCGTTTTGTGGCAACCGACAGCCATCGCTTGGCTAGTCGTACCGCAATGGTCGAATGCCCAGAGGATCTTTCTTTCCACAACGTGGTTGTTCCGGGTAAAAGCTGCAATGAATTGGTAAAGATATTAGATGACGACCAAAATCTCGCGGATATCGTTGTTGCTGACAATCAAATCCTGGTGAAGTCCAAGCATATCCTGTTCTATTCCCGTCTCTTGGAAGGAACCTATCCGGACACGACCAGAATTATTCCACAAGGAAGCAAAACGGAGATCACCGTCAGCACCAAGGAGTTTTTGCAATCCATCGAGCGCGCTTCCTTGTTGAGCCGCGAAGGCAAATCGAACGTAGTCAAGCTCGTTACGATGCCTGATGGAACCGTCGAAATTACGTCCAATGCACCGGAGATCGGGAAAGTAACGGACATTTTGATGCCAAAAGCAATGAATGGCGAAGAATTGAAAATCTCCTTCAACGCCAAATACATGATCGATGCGCTGCGTGCAATCGATAGCGCGGAAATCAAAGCGAGCTTTAGCGGCCCGATGAGTCCATTTGTGATTCGTCCGACCGATCATGACTGGATGCTCCATCTGATTTTGCCAGTTCGTACGTACTAAAAAGTTTTTACGTAAAAGAAAGGAGCCAAGCCATGCGTGAGGTTTCCATTAGCACAGACTATATTGCTCTCGGTCAATTTTTGAAGCTGGCTGAAATCATTGACACGGGGGGAATGGCCAAAGCTTTTTTGGCTGAGGTTCCGATCCAGATCAATGGAGAACTGGACAACAGACGTGGACGCAAGCTATATCCTGGCGATGAAGTGGCGATTGAAGGCTATGGTCGCTATCAAGTGGTACGCCCCTGAGAGGAGAGCGTGATTCTTGTTTCTCAAGAACCTGTCGCTAACCAATTATCGCAACTACGAAACGATGTCCCTGTCGTTTGACGGTCCCATTCAGTTGTTTATTGGCAACAACGCTCAAGGGAAAACGAATGCTCTTGAATCGATCTATGTTTTGGCACTCGCCAAATCCCACCGAACGCCCCGTGACAAGGAGCTAATTTCTTGGGATGCCGATTATGCCACGATCCGTAGCGATGTTCTTCGTCGCTACGGTTCTGTTCGTTTAGAGCTGCAGTTGACAACCAAGGGAAAGCGGGCCAAAATCAACGGAATGGAACAGCAGAAGCTGAGTGCCTATGTGGGGGCATTGAATGTCGTCATGTTTGCACCCGAGGACCTTTCTATTGTCAAAGGCGCACCTGCCCAGCGCAGACGCTTCATCGATATGGAAATCGGTCAGGTTTCACCTACGTATCTTTATTATTTGAGCAATTACAACAAAGTGCTGGCCCAGCGAAATCAGCTTTTAAAGGATTTGGCCATGAAAAAAAGTAACTCGCTGGAAATGCTGGCAATTTGGAATACCCAATTAGCCGATTTAGCGGTAAAATTGTTACGGAAGCGTTTTGAGTTCATTCGGAAGCTGGAGACGTGGGCACAGGAAATCCACACCGGCATTACCGATGGCAGGGAAAGACTTTCTTTGCATTACGTTAACTCATCGCCCGTTTCAGAAGAGATGACGATAGATCAGGCTGTAGATAAAATGCTTGCTGCCTACGAAGAGGTTCGCGACCGGGAAATCATGCGGGGGAGCACCCTGATTGGTCCACACCGTGATGATTTTTCACTTAAAGTGAACAACATGGATGTGCAAACGTATGGTTCCCAGGGACAGCAACGCACCAGTGCGCTGTCCATTAAATTAGCCGAAATTGAGCTGATTAAAGAAGAAGTGGGAGAATACCCCGTTCTGTTGTTGGATGATGTCTTGTCAGAGTTGGATGAACATCGGCAAACATTGCTGCTCGAAACCATTCAGGATCGAGTACAGACGTTTGTAAGTACCACAGGTGTGGAAGGCTTAAAGCATCAGGTTCTCCAGCAAGCCTCTCGTTTTTACGTGAGGGAAGGGAAAATCTCCGGAGAAAGGTAGGGGGTACAGGGATGTTTATTCACATTGGTGGAGATACTGTGGTGAGCACGAAGGAAGTTATTTCCATTCTTGATCATCAGACTGTGAAATCCTCAAAAATCAATAAAGCGTTCTTGCTCGAAAAAAGTAAGACAGTTGTTGACCATAGCGAGGAAGAAACGAAGTCTTATGTAATCACCCAGAACGCCATTTACTGTTCACCTATTTCTTCTCTGACGCTGAAGCGACGCGCTCAGTTCGTGGACAGCTTGGATCAGTTTCCCTTTGTACAAGCTGAAGTGGAGGAGTTGACAGAGTAGTGGATCAAGTGACGACGAAAGATACAAACTACGATGCGAGTCAGATTCAGGTACTGGAAGGGTTAGAGGCAGTTCGGAAACGTCCCGGCATGTACATCGGGTCGACCAGCAGCCGAGGTTTGCATCACCTGGTATGGGAGATTGTCGACAATGCCATTGACGAGGCACTGGCCGGTTATTGCGACGAGATCTTGGTGGTCATTCATCCAGACAACTCCGTATCTGTAACCGATAATGGTCGAGGAATCCCGACTGGCATTCATGAAAAGACCGGGAAGTCTACTGTTGAAACCGTTTTGACTGTATTGCACGCCGGTGGTAAATTCGGCGGTGGCGGATACAAAGTGTCCGGCGGTCTTCACGGGGTAGGTAGCTCAGTAGTGAACGCGCTATCCGAATGGATGGAAGTCGAGGTTAAACAAAATAACCAGATATACTACATGCGCTTCACGGTAGGCGCACCGGATGCCGATCTTGCTGTCGTAGGCGAGACCGATGAAACGGGAACAAAAGTAACCTTCAAGCCCGACCCGACTATTTTTACCGAAACAACTGTATTTGAGTACGATATTTTGCAAAAACGTATTCGCGAGCTGGCGTTCCTAAACAAAGGATTGCGCATCACGCTGAAGGATACACGTCCAGATCAGCAGAAGGAAGAATCCTTCCACTACGAGGGTGGTATCATCCAGTTCGTAGAGTACTTGAATAAAAACCGGGAAGCCCTGCATGATGATGTGATTTATTGCGAAGGAGAAAAAGAAGGTCTTGTCGTGGAGGTTGCCCTTCAGTACAACGACAGCTATGTGAGCAACATCTACTCTTTTGCCAATAACATCAACACACATGAGGGTGGTACTCACGAGACCGGATTTAAAACGGCTCTTACTCGTGTTATCAACGACTACAGCCGCAAGTTTAACTTCCTGAAGGAAAAGGATCCGAATCTTTCCGGGGACGATGTGCGTGAAGGCATTACCGCGATTATCTCCGTAAAAATTCAAGAGCCTCAATTTGAAGGACAAACAAAAACGAAGCTGGGCAACTCGGAAGCGCGTAGCATTACTGAGTCTGTCTTCGGTGACCGTTTCAACACCTTTATGGAAGAAAACCCGGGCGTAGCCAAAAAAGTTGTGGAAAAAGCGCTCATGGCATCTCGTGCCCGTGAGGCAGCTCGTAAAGCACGTGAAATGACCCGTCGCAAGAGTGCGCTGGAAGTAAGTGCTTTGCCGGGTAAATTGGCGGACTGCTCTTCCAAGGATGCATCCGAATCTGAATTGTTCATTGTAGAGGGTGACTCTGCGGGCGGTTCTGCGAAGATGGGACGCGATCGTCATTTCCAAGCTATTCTTCCTCTTCGCGGGAAGGTATTGAACGTAGAAAAAGCACGTCTGGACAAAATTCTCGGCAACAACGAGATCCGTGCCATTATTACGGCTTTGGGAACGGGTGTTGGAGAAGACTTTGATATTTCAAAGGCACGTTACCACAAAGTTGTCATTATGACGGACGCCGACGTTGACGGATCGCATATTCGTACGCTTCTGCTGACGTTCTTCTTCCGTTACATGAAACAGTTGATTGAAGCGGGGTATATTTATATTGCGCAGCCGCCTCTCTACAGCATTAAGCAAGGGAAGACGCTGCATTATGCTTATACCGACAAGCAGCGTGATGAGGTTCTCGCTACCTTGAAGGCTCAACCAAAGCCAAACGTCCAACGCTATAAAGGACTTGGCGAGATGAACGCGGATCAATTGTGGGAGACTACAATGGACCCAGAAGTCCGTACGTTGCTTCAGGTAGATCTCGAGGATGCTATGGATGCCGATATGGTGTTTGAGACACTGATGGGTGACGAAGTAGAGCCTCGCAGGGAGTTTATTGAGCAATACGCAGCAAATGTACGCGATCTTGATATTTAATGGGAACGAAGAAAAGCTTGTCCTTTACCGGGCAAGCTTTTTCTTAATGAAAATTTAAAAACACATTTGAAATATACAGTGAACATGACTTATAATAGATTTTGCTTTTGTTAAAAGCGTCTTTCACAAAAAAGTTCACCCACGCAATAAAAAAAATCAAATTTTCTATTGCAATGAATTTAAAAGTGTGATAGATTAAAGTTCCGGAAGTAATCACGGGCCTATAGCTCAGTTGGTTAGAGCGCACGCCTGATAAGCGTGAGGTCGGCTGTTCGAGTCAGCCTAGGCCCACCACTTACATAGCTGACATGACGACTTTGTCACGGAAGCGTTAGAATGGGGCTGTAGCTCAGTTGGGAGAGCGCCTGCCTTGCAAGCAGGAGGTCATCGGTTCGATCCCGTTCAGCTCCACCATTCTAAAACATCATTATTCCTCGGTAGCTCAGTTGGTAGAGCAATCGGCTGTTAACCGATCGGTCGGCGGTTCGAGTCCGTCCCGAGGAGCCATTCAAATGGCCCGTTGGTGAAGCGGTTTAACACAGCAGCCTTTCACGCTGTCATTCAGGGGTTCGAATCCCCTACGGGTCACCTAGCAAAACGCTCCGCTAATGAAATAGCGGGGGAATGTGGAGGCTTAGCTCAGCTGGGAGAGCATCTGCCTTACAAGCAGAGGGTCGGCGGTTCGATCCCGTCAGCCTCCACCACTTTTAACAACTGAATGTTTTACATGGAGCTGTGGTGAAGTTGGAGTTCACGCCGGTCTGTCACACCGGAGGTCGCGGGTTCGAGTCCCGTCAGCTCCGCCATTTTTCTCAAGCGATGGCGAAATAATTACGCTTGAGGCTCGGTAGCTCAGTCGGTAGAGCAGAGGACTGAAAATCCTCGTGTCGGCGGTTCGATTCCGTCCCGAGCCACCATTTATACAAAACACGCCGGTATAGCTCAATTGGTAGAGCACCTGACTTGTAATCAGGGGGTTGTGGGTTCAAGTCCTATTGCCGGCACCACTTTTTCTTTAAAAGTTGAATAAGGTTTGCTTTTGAAGGACAAGCTTGGGGAGATAGTGAAGTGGCTAAACACGGCAGACTGTAAATCTGCTCCCTCCGGGTTCGGCGGTTCGAATCCGTCTCTCCCCACCATCTTTACTTCATGGCTATTGGGGTATAGCCAAGCGGTAAGGCAACGGACTTTGACTCCGTCATTCCTAGGTTCAAATCCTAGTACCCCAGCCATTTTTCGAGAGCCATTAGCTCAGTTGGTAGAGCATCTGACTTTTAATCAGAGGGTCGAAGGTTCGAGTCCTTCATGGCTCACCAGTTTTTTAAAAGCGAGAGATTGAATTTTATATGCGGTCGTGGCGGAATTGGCAGACGCGCTAGATTCAGGTTCTAGTGGTGGCAACACCGTGGAGGTTCAAGTCCTCTCGACCGCACCATTAACAGCAAAGTAGCATGCGGACGTAGCTCAATTGGTAGAGCGTCGCCTTGCCAAGGCGAAGGTCGAGGGTTCGAGACCCTTCGTCCGCTCCATAACATGTGCCCTTAGCTCAGCTGGATAGAGCGTTTGACTACGAATCAAAAGGTCGGGAGTTCGAATCTCTCAGGGCACGCATCTTCATCTAAAAAAATGAAGAACTATAATCGGGAAGTAGCTCAGCTTGGTAGAGTACTTGGCTTGGGACCAAGGGGTCGCAGGTTCGAATCCTGTCTTCCCGACCATGTTTCAAAATGAATATGCCGGTGTGGCGGAATGGCAGACGCGCGCGACTCAAAATCGTGAGGGAAACCGTGGGGGTTCAAGTCCCTTCACCGGCACCATATTCAAGCGGGTGTAGTTCAATGGTAGAACTCCAGCCTTCCAAGCTGGTCGCGTGGGTTCGATTCCCATCACCCGCTCCATATTTTTGCGGAGGGATACCGAAGTGGTCATAACGGGGCGGTCTTGAAAACCGTTAGAGTGCAAGCTCACGGGGGTTCGAATCCCTCTCCCTCCGCCACTTCTTTTTATTGCGTATAATTATGGCGGCGTAGCTCAGATGGCTAGAGCGTTCGGTTCATACCCGAAAGGTCGGGGGTTCGATCCCCTCCACCGCTACCATAGGGGCATAGTTTAACGGTAGAACGAAGGTCTCCAAAACCTTTGGTGTGGGTTCGATTCCTACTGCCCCTGCCAAGGAACATTTTTAAAAACGCATACATTATGGCGGTCGTGGCGAAGGGGTTAACGCACCGGATTGTGGCTCCGGCACTCGTGGGTTCAAGTCCCATCGATCGCCCCATTTTTTTATAACTACAATATGTCTCAGTAGCTCAGCTGGATAGAGCATCCGCCTTCTAAGCGGACGGTCGGGAGTTCGAACCTCTCCTGAGACGTTTTACATGCGGTCGTGGTGGAATTGGCAGACACACCATCTTGAGGGGGTGGCGGGGCGACCCGTGCGAGTTCGAGTCTCGCCGACCGCACCATTATTTCAATGAGATTTAAAAAACTCTTGAATAATGAAAAGTAATGTGTTATATTATGAATCTACTCACGAAACACATAAGTTTAATAGAGTAGAACAAATCACATAAAACTCAAAAAAGTTGTTGACTTTGAAAGTTAGATGTGATAGATTAAAGATCTGCACTGATTACAGTGCGAAATGCTCTTTGAAAAC
>NZ_PXZL01000044.1 GCF_003013405.1 Brevibacillus formosus
TGAAGTGCACCCCTTAAAGTAGACATTGGATTAAACCCCTTGTTTATCCGATGAATGCTAAGGGGTGTATTTTTTATGGTGAAAAAGGGACAAAAGCTTAGAAGTTATTCTCACGAATTTAAAATGGAAGCCATACGATTGCATATTGAGGAGGGATGGACGTACCGTCGAATCATGGAGCATATGGGAATTCCAGATCGACATCGGCTTAAAGTATGGATGAAAAAATACAAACAACTAGGCGAGTTTGGACTGATGGATCAACGAGGTAGACGTGAAGAATATATTGACCAAGCTCGGTATGTTCAAAAACTAAAGAGAGAGAACTCGATGCTAAAAAAGTGTTTGAAAATCTGGATGCAGGAGGTGCAACCCATAAGTATAAGGCAATCAAGAAAGTAGCTGGTGAGTATACCATCAGCGAGCTTTGTAAGCTATTCCGAGTTTCAAGAAGTGGATACTATGCATACTTGAAACGACAACAAACAGATCGGGACAAACCCGTGAAAGAACTAATCCAGGCAGTATACAAGAAATACGATGGTAAATATGGATATCGACAAACTCAACTGTTTCTCCTACAAGATCACGGAGTGTGGGTCAACCATAAGAAAGTACTACGTTTAATGCAAGAAATGAGACTTCGTTCCCGAATACGCCGTAAGTATCGAAGTCATAACGTTTTATCCGCAGGAAGAAGAATTGCTGAAAATGTCCTTCAGCGTGAATTCAAAGCAGATGCACCTAATAAAAAATGGGTAACGGATGTTACGCAGTATCGTGTTGCGGATACTTGGCTCTATCTGTCTGCTATCAAGGATTTGTTTAATAATGAAATTGTGGCTTACCACATGGGAGTTCGCAATGATAATCAGTTGGTCCTACGGACCTTCCAGAAAGCTTTAGAAAAGACGAAAGACGTGACTGGACTAATCGTTCACAGCGATCAGGGTTTCCAATACACGTCTCACGCTTACCACGACATGCTGCCGAAGGTTGGCGCCCAAATCAGCATGTCTCGGAGAGGCAATTGTTATGATAACGCCTCAATGGAGAGCTTCTTCTCCCATCTCAAAACGGAAGGGCTCTACCCATATGATATCCGAAGTATGGATGAGGCACAAAGGCGAATTGATGAGTATATTCAGTTTTACAACCAAAGTCGCCCACAAAGAAAATTAAATAAGCTGACACCCGAACAATTCAGGCATCAGCTTTCGGCCTAACGGCCCGGGTTTTTCTAACTGTCTACAAAATGGGGTCTTGACCA
>NZ_PXZL01000045.1 GCF_003013405.1 Brevibacillus formosus
AAAGAACAACAGCTCACCTCCAAAGAGCTAGAGCTGCACTCCCTGACGCAAGGCCTCAATTCGCGTGAACAAGAACTTCTCGGTCTCGAACAAGAGCTTCAGACGCAAAGCCAAGAACTTCAATCCCTTGCGCATAACCTCGAGACCAAAGAACAACAGCTCACCTCCAAAGAGCTAGAGCTGCACTCCCTGACGCAAGACCTCAACTCACGAGAACAGGACCTTCACGTTCTCGAACAAGAGCTTCAGACGCAAAGCCAAGAACTTCAATCCCTAAAGCATAGCCTCGAGACCAAAGAACAACAGCTCACCTCCAAAGAGTTAGAACTGCATTCTCTGACGCAAGACCTCAATTCACGGGAACAGGACCTTCGCGTCCTCGACCAAGAAATTCAGACACAAGGGCACGAACTTCACTCTCTAGCGCATAACCTCGAGACGAAAGAACAACAGCTCACCTCCAAAGAGCTAGAGCTACATTCCCTGACGCAAGACCTCAACTCACGGGAACAAGAGCTTCTCGGTCTCGAACATGAGCTTCAGACGCAAAGCCAAGACCTACAATCTCTAACTCATAACCTGCAGACGAAAGAGCAAGACCTTCTCACCCAGGCGCAATACCTTCAAGCTCGAGAGCAAGACCTTTACATTCTCGAGCAAGAGCTGCAAACGCGCGGGCAAGAAATTCACTCTCAGCATCATAACCTCCAGACAAAAGAACAAGAGCTGCTCGCTTTCGAGCAAGGGTTTCAGACGCAAGAGCAAGAACTTCTCGAGCAGACGCGAGACCTTCAAGCACGGGGAGAAGAACTAAACAATTTTAAACAAGAGCTACATGCCCAAGAAAAAGAACTACAAGCTCATTTACATGCGTTGCAGGTTCAAGAACAAGAGCTCAAGACCCATGAACAGGGGCTTCGGGATTGGGAACAAGCCAACCTCTCCCGGGAGCAAGCGCTTTTGACTCAGAGCCAAGAGCTACAGGCTCAAGAACAAGGACTTCAGTCCCGAGAGCAAGCGTTGCAGCTTCGCGGGCAGGAGCTTCTCTCTCAAGAGCAGGAAATCCATTCCCACGAGCAAGAGTTACTCACGATGAAACAAGAGCTGAACACGCGAGATCAAGAGCTACACAACCAAGAGCAGGAGCTTCACGCTCAAGCGCATACCCTACACACTCGTGAACAGGAGTTGCTTACTCGGGAGCAAGAACTTAACACACTGGAGCAGGCACTACTCTCTCAGGAGAAAGAACTCGAAGCCCAAAAACAAGATTTGCACATGAAAGAACAAGAGCTAGAAGCCACCCGCCAAGAGATGTTGCAAAAAGCAATAGATCTCGAACAAAGTTGGACAGCAAAGCACGAAGAGACTTCTCAACAATTAACGGAAGCTCTGCTTGAGATGGAAGCGGCACGGTTAACGAACAATCAGCTCGTCGCTGATTATAAAAAGCTGGCCGAATCACATTCCCTGCATGAGCAAGAATTACAGCAAAGCATCCAAAAACGCGACGAAGAAATACAACAAACACAAAACATCGTTAAGAGTCTCCAGTCGGAATTAAAAGAAACACAACAGCAATTAGCGGAGGCACAGGATCTGATCAAAGCTTTTCAACAACAAGCCAAGGAAGCCGACGAAAAGCTCGCGAACGCCTCTGTTCAAAAAAATAAATGGAACGAAGTGCTGGAGAAAACAACTCAAAAATATGACACTCTTTTAACGGAAAAAGAAAAAGTCATTGAAGAGTTTACATCCCAGGAGCAATTAATGAAGAAGACGATAGCCGGACTCAAAAACATGGTGAAAGAGTTCCAGAACAACGAAGAAAAATACAAACAAATCATCAAAGAATTCACGCAAAAAGAAACTCGATCCAATAAAGCCTTCAGCCATTTCCAGCAAAGCACTCCATTCCAACAAAGCACTCCATTCCAACAAAACACTCCATTCCAAGCAAGCACCCAATTTATGCCAAGCTCCGATTCCAGCACACAACAAGTAACTCCCACACCGGTAAAAATGCCGATGTATCCCCCAAATGCCAACGCCTTCAACCCATTTCGCTGAAAAAGTAAAATGTGCGAGAGCCGTTACCATGTGCATCCATACTGAATACAACATAGTACAGTCCAGAAAGGGAGGAAAAAACCATGACACCTGAACAAATGCGTGCACTGTACCAACAGCGTCAACAACGCCCCGTCCAACCTGCCCAGCGTCGAATGCCGCCATCACCTTTGCCAAAATCCGGTCCGGTTCACAGAGTTCAACCGTCCGTCCAGACTAAAACGAGTGGAGGATGCTGCGGCAGGCGTTGGCAGGGCTAATCTTTTAGAGACCCCCTTTTCCATGACCCGTGCAGTCTGGGATGAGATCATCCGAGATTCCCTTGAGAAGAAGCCAAATGAAACGTGTGGATTGCTTTCCGGTAGAAATGGGAGTGCACAAACGGTTTGGCGAATGGAAAATATATTGAAAAGCCCGGTGGCTTTCGCTATGGACCCCAAGCAAATTCAACACGTTTTCCACAAAATGGCGTTGCGCGGGGAGCATTTGGTCGGGATCTATCACTCCCACCCTACAGCCCCTCCCATTCCGTCACCTGAAGATATTGCTTTCTGTCATTACCCGGAGGCCGCGTATCTCATCGTTTCACTCGCTTCTCCCCAACCAGTTCTCGGCTGTTTTCGAATCGAGGGGTCTTTTGCTCGAGTCTATCCTTATACCGTCCATAACTAATTGTCAAATTCACTCAAAACAAAAGAACAGTGGGAATTTACTCCCGCTGTTCTTTCTGTTTTGGAAGATCGCCATGTTCCAATTGACTAGTTAGTAGCCATTCCCTTTTCTCCCAGCTGACAAAATCATCTTCCCACTTTATCTGGAAACGGTCCTCCTCAATATGAATGACCACTCCCTTTGCGCCATCCTTTACGTATACGACCAGATCGCCTACTTGTATCACCGCTCATCGCCGCCCATTACCCGAGTCTGAAGATGATTCCGTGTCCACCCTTCGGATACACCCATTTGATATTTTCATACGGGCAACCAATGCGGCAGCTCCCACACTCGTGACACCCTTCGTAACCGACATGCATCCGCACTTCTTCCCATTTGTATACTTCCGCAGGACAAAAGATTGTACAGAGCTTATCAGGGCATTGCGTCGCACAAACATCTGCGGAGAGCACATGCAGATGTGACTCCGTATCCGCTTTGAAGCGCACGAGATACTGTTTCTCCTCGATTGACTGGCCCTTCGGTAGATCCTGCATCACTTCATCACCCTCCACGCATTCATCAAATCACGCGCCATTTTCCATTTGTCCTTCGCAGAGCCGAGATCGCTCCATATTTTCTTTTGCTTGCTCCATTTCGAGCTTCCATCAACCGTGAACATCTGACTCGCCGCTTTATTCATCATCGGAATATACTTTTCGAAATACTGCGGGAATTTTTCAAAGTGATGCGTGGCGTCCTTGTACTTTTTCAAATCTTGACCGACAAAGCTGTTCAACAGATTGATTCGGTATCCGTCGAGCATTTTTTCGGAATAGTCCCCTGCTTCTTTTGCAGCCAAGATCGTTTCCGCCGCCATGACACCAGATGCCATTGCCATATTCGATCCCTCTCGATGAATCGCATTGACGAGCTGAGCAGCATCTCCTACGACAAGTACACCATTGCCGACAATTTTGGGAATGGAACGATATCCCCCCTCGGGAATCAGGTGCGCCAAGTACTCCTGCTGTTCACACCCTTGGATATAAGGTCGAATCATCGGGTGATTCTTGACATAGTCCAACAACTCATACGGCTTGATCTTATTTTTGATCAGACCCGAGAGCATCGTCCCTACCCCAATGTTCAAGCTGTCCTTATTCGTATACAACCACGCGGTCCCTAAAATCCCTTTGGTCGAATCCCCGAAAATTTCAATCGTACAACCGTGATCGCCCTCTAGGTTAAAGCGATCCTCGATTATTTTGCGATCCAGCTTCAGTACTTCCATGACAGCGAGCGCTACTTCATCTGGGCGAAACTCTTTGTGGAAACCTAACGATTTGGCCAGCAAGGAGTTGACGCCGTCTGCCAGAACGACAACATCGGCATATAGATCTCCATCCGGTCGATCTGTTTTCACGCCGACTACCTTGCCATTTTCAACAATGCACTCCAAAGCGACGGTTTCATTGAGTAAAAGTGCTCCCTGCTGTACGGCTTTATCTGCAAACCATTGGTCAAATTTCGCCCGCAGCACCGTGAAATTGTTATAGGGTTCCTGGGCCCACTCCATTCCCTTATAGCTGAAATTAATGGCTGATTCCTTATCAAGCATCATGAACCGCTGCTCGACGATCGGCCGTTCAACAGGCGCTTCCTTGTAAAATTCTGGTATGATGTCTTCCATCGTTTTGCGATACAAAACACCTCCCATAACGTTTTTGGAACCCGGATATTCCCCGCGTTCCATCAACAGAACATTTACACCCGCTTTGGCAAGCGTATAAGCACAAGCTGTTCCAGCCGGACCTGCTCCGACAATGATTACATCAAATTTCTCAGCCATACGTTACCTCCTTGTCCGGCTCCTTTTGGAATGCTTCAATGAGCAATGGCACAATTTCAAAGGCATCACCGACAATACCGTAGTGACAAGACTGGAAGATGAGTGCATTCGGATCTTTATTGATGGCAATGATCAATCCTGAGTTGCGCATGCCGACCAAATGCTGGATAGCTCCCGATATGCCGATGGCAAAGTAAATTTTGGGCGTGACCGTCACTCCCGTCTGTCCGACCTGATGTTCATGACCGATCCAGCCTGCTTCCACCGCATCTCTGCTGGCCCCGACGGTTGCCCCGATCCGTTCTGCGAAGCGATGAATAAGCGCAAAGCCTTCCTTGCTTCCGAGTCCCTTGCCGCCAGCGACGATCACATCCGCCTCATCCAGCCGCACCTTTTCCTTCGTCTCCCGGACGATTTTCAGTACTTTTGTGCGAATGTCTTCTTCACGCAGCTCCATGCTTTCTTCTATGATCTCTCCTGTTCGTGACTCGTCTGGCTCAAGTGCTTTCATGACTTTTGGCCGAACGGTCGCCATTTGCGGTCGATGTTTTTTGCACAAAATCGTCGCCATGATGTTACCACCAAACGCTGGACGGCTCGCCTCCAACAACCCTGTCTCCGCGTTCACATCGAGCATGGTCGTATCGGCGGTCAGCCCTGTCTCCAAGTCCGTTGCAACAGCGCTAGCCAAATCTTTTCCCGTTGAAGTCGCCCCGTACAAGATAATTTCCGGCTTGTGCTTTTGGACACATTCGATGACAGCTCGCATGTAGGACTCGGTTCGGTAATCATGAAAAATCTTGTGATCGTATACATACACTTGGTCCGCACCGTATGGAAACGCCGTACGGGCCAAGTCCTTGACTCCATCTCCGATTAACAAGCCAGCAAGCGGCACGTCTCGCTTGTCAGCCATTTGTCTCCCCGCCCCCAGCAGCTCGAGTGATACAGGGGCGATACGACCTTCACTCACCTCTAAAAACACCCAGATGCCACGAAAATCATCCAGACTCATATCTGCTCCTCCTTCACCCGAAACAGTCGCTGTTTATCGTGCAATATTTCCATCAAGCGTGCGATTTGCTCGCTGGCGCTTCCTTCGAGCATTTCGCCACCCTTTGGTTTCTCTGGGGGCCAAACTTTTGCAACGATGGTAGGAGAGCCCTTCAGACCTAACTGTGTCCGATCGATATCCCCCAAGTCATCGACGGACCAGACAACAGGATTATATCGAGCAGCTCGAAGCATGTTGGGCAACGGAGAATAAGGGACCTCGTTAATCTCCTTCTCCACGGAAAACAAACAAGGCAAGGTCGACTGAATGACTTCATAACCATCCTCCAGCTTTCGATGCACGATGGCGTAACCTTGTTCTTTGTTTATCTCCACTACTTTTTTCACACATGTAAGCGGCGGAATATCCAACCGTCTGGCCACTCCCGGTCCGACTTGTCCCGTATCACCGTCGATGGTCATCTTCCCGCAAATGACGAGGTCGACTGGCTGGCTTTCTGCAATCTTCTCAATGGCTTTGGTAATTGCATAGCTGGTCGCCAATGTGTCTGCTCCGGCAAATGCACGATCCGTTACCAGATAGCCTGCGTCGGCTCCGATCTCGATGCACTTCCGAATGGCCTTCACCGCTGGCGGCGGTCCCATTGTGACGACGGAGACCACACCCCCATATCGATTTTTCAAACGAACGGCTTCCTCCACCGCATGTGCATCATACGGGTTGAGAATGGCTGGCGCACTGGCGCGATCCATGGTATTCGTCTTCGGATTCATCTTGATGATTTTGGTGTCCGGCACCTGCTTAATGCAAGCGACAATATGCAGCATGATTGATCCCCCCTTGCTGCCGGGCGCGATTCCTATGCCTGTACAAAAGGTTGCCTTTCTTACGCGCAATCAGATCAGGCAGCTTGTCGTTCATTGTTATAGCCTATTTCGATGCAGTCGAGCTTAGACCAGTAATCATAGAAACGCAAAAGACGCCAAACATCAGCTTGGCGCTGTGTGGCGTCTTTTGGCTTATTCATTAATGTTTGTCAATGGAGAACTCAACCGAGGCATCCGTGAACTTTTTGTCTACCTTTTTCAGCTTGATTTGCAAACCGATTTGCGGCAGAATTTTTCCGACTTCCGGTACTTCCGGCATCGAGTAATCATCACTGTCGTCAAACTCCTTAACGCCTTTCAACGGATCGTATTGCATCGTTCCATAGATGTAATCCAGATCCATACCGGATGTTTGGTTCGGGCTAAACGCAGCATCGTTCACCTGATAGCGAGAGTCTGCGATTGCGCTTTTGTTACCCTCATCATTGTTCCAGTAACGCACCTCTTGATGGGCATCTACTACACCTAGCAAGCCGTAGCCTGGATGCTGACTCGTATTGTTGTCACGTGTTCTTTCAAAGCGACCATCGAAGTACCAGATCACCATACCTGGATCATACGTGAAGAAGGAGTCATTGCGGCGGAAGTACTTCAGTCCAGCGTCAATTCCTTCATGAGAGCGCAGCTCAACCAAGTAGTACGCATCGTACAATTTGCCTTTTCCATCGAAGTGGATGAAGCCATCCAATTTGAACTTCTTCTCACCCTCTGCATCATCCGCGAAGATGACTTGTCCATCTGCCTCTACTTCAAAGTTATCAAGATAGAAGCCGTCCAATACGTAAGCGACGTCCGTCACATAGTTAAACTCAACTTGCACTTTTTTGCCAACAAACTCATTCAGGCTGATTTCTTCTTTGTCCCAGCCATTTGTTACATCATCGAATTTTTGTACTTCTTTTTTCTCACCTGTATCTGCATCGATCACATTAACGTACAGGTAGTCATAGCCTTCCTCAATGCTTCTCCACGAATCGAATCTCATCGTTGCGGAGCTGACCCCTGTCAAATCGATCACATCGGAAGTCATTTTGGTGTTAAGTTTGTTGCCTTCATCCGAGAAGTATGCGTAACCACCATCTTTTGGCTCAACCGGCGGTTTCTTTTCAACTTTCGGCATATTCAGCTTGATGACTTTTCCGTTTTTCTCGGTGCTGCTCGCATCAATGAGCGGAACCGTTTTCTTGCGTTTTTCTAAATCTTTGTAGTCCAGAACAGTCGGAGAAATCCAGTTGCCGCCAAACATTTGTTGCAGAACCATTTTGGACCAAGGATCAAGGCCTGTAGGTTCGGTTTGGAATACTTTACCTGTATGACTGCCGGACGACATGAGGGACCAAGCGCCTACTGGCGAATCTTTTCCGGCTCTTGTCGTGTCATACAAGTCTGGCAAACCGAGATTGTGTCCGTATTCGTGAGTGAATACGCCTGGTGCGCCATCTTCAGGCTGGATCATGTAATCAAACGCTTTGAGGCTTGTGCCTGGAATATCCACTGGTTTTTTCAAGGTCCAACGGTGAGACCAGATCGCATCTGGATCTTCCCCTGTCTCTTCTCCGATCCCTGCATGAACGAGCATGAGGTTGTCCAGATTGCCATCCGGCTCCATCAGGTCTCCATCACCATCGATATCATACGGATCGCGCTGATCGTACAATTCCTCTTTCCCAGCAATAGATTCCCCAACCGCCGCCAAGGTCTCGATTACCAGATCGCGCGGATTGGAATCATCACCAGTTTTAGAGTTTTCTCCATAATACTTGTAGCCATTCTCTGCCATTTGCCATGGTGTTACCACACCATCAACGGTCCACGTTCTTCCCGATTGCAGATAGAAGTATTTCGCCATCGTTGTCATGCCGATTCCTTCAGGAGTTTCGTACCCCTTCTGATCAAACAGCATTTCTTTGTAATGCTTCTCGTTGAAGTCTTCCGTCCAAAGCGAGTCATTCACTTTTGGTAGCTGGTTATGCTCCCTGTCGGGGAACTCGACAAGAGCAACAACGATGTTATCCGTATGTAGTCGTTTGGAAGAGCGCAATTCATCGCCGTCCTCCATCTCAGCTACTTTCTGCACAGCCTCAGCCAATACTGCCTGCTGTCCTCTGCTCGCTTCCTTACCGTAAGAAGACGATTCATCAATGCCGTGCGGGACTTTTTTGTCTTCCAAATACTCGAGCAACGCCTCGTCAATCTCTTCCTGATCGGCGTCTTCATCAATGATTCCTTGCTCCATTAACCCTTTAATCAGTCGCTCCAGGTTAACAGTGGACAAATCTACATGCAGATCATGCTTGTCCTCTTTTGGTTTGGCCAAACCCGTTGCAGGTGCAGCCACGAAAGTACTGAGCACGAGTGAGGAGGAAAATAAAACGGATAAGAGCTTTTTGCTTTTCTTCACTGCGGTTCACCCTCTTTTTCTATCTATTTGTGATGCATCGGAAAAATTAAACCCCCAATTCCGACTATTCTTAATTATTACGTGATACGTAATCTTTGCCAAATTTTTTCCTTCGACAAAAAAACCTTCACGTTCAAAAGAAATTGCTCAATAAGGCTATCGACCTACTTGGAACAAGTGCCGAATTTTCGGCTAATCATTTATACAAAGGGTCTCGATTTGATATATGCTTGGTGTGTCTACTGCCTAAAGACCTACAGAAAGATTAGCGAATTTTGTCGAAAAAACTCGATACATTTCGATAAAATATTCCTTTCTCCCCTCCTCTTTCTTGCAAACCAACTCGATTATCGGTACGATCGAATAAAAATGCTCGTGTTTTCCATGGAGGATTTTGATGCTGCAAACATTTGGTTTTTCTCTGTATGAGAGTAAAGTTTATGAAGCGTTGGCGTCTAGCGGCGAGCCTCTCGATGCGGCAATGGTCGTGAAGCATTCGGGGGTGCCAAAAGCCAAAATTTATGAGGTGTTGAATCGTCTGGTAGAAAAGGGGATGGTCCTTGACACCATATCGGAAAAGAAAAAGCGGTACACAGCCCTTCCCCTGGACAGCCTGGTCGAAAAGCTGACCCGCCAATTTCAAACGGACGTCAAAAAATTGACCAGCTCCCTTTCTCATAAAACCGTGCGCGATGACCGAGTCTGGAGCCTGAAGGTTGACGAATCGATCCGCGCGGAATGCAAACAATTGATCCAACGAGCGACTCGGTCTATTCGTATCTCCGCCTGGTCCGATGATTTTTTAGAATACGTACCCCTACTGGAGACGAAAGAAAAGGAAGGCGTAGAGATCGAAGCATTGGTGATCGGGCAGATTAACACCAAGCTTTCCTGTGTTCATTCCTTTATCCCTGTGCAAGAGCATCAAGGCTTGGAGCGCTATCAGTTAATCGTAGCGGACCAAGATGAAATGATTTTTGCTGGCGAGGAGGACACAGGCTGGCATGCGATCAAGACACGCGGTCAACCGTTCGTCAAATTTTTTGCCGATTCTTTTTACCATGATGTCGCACTGACAAAAATCACCCAAAAATATGTGGATCAACTGTTTGACGATGAAGAAATCCGCAAAATGATCATCCGCCTCCGATACTGAGAATCCCTGAGACTTTGGCTTTTGCCAGAGTCTTTTCTATTTGTATGGAGAAATTTCTAGTTGCACAAGACCAAAAAGGTTACTATTATGGTAGTAACCTTTTTTACTTGAGAGGAGTTATTGTTTTGAATCCACGTGTCTTCATCTTAGCGATTGCTACCTTTGTTGTAGGTACGGTGGAATTGATTATCGGTGGTACGCTCGATCTGATTGCTCGTGATCTTCAGGTATCAATTAGCGCCGCCGGACAATTAATCACCATTTTCTCGCTTGCCTTTGCTGTTGCCGCTCCTCTGCTCCTGCATGTTACGAGGCGTGTCGAGCGCAAAAAGCTATACTTGTATGCATTAGCAGCCTTTTTCCTGAGTAATGTGCTCGCGGCACTTAGTCCGAGCTACGCTGTATTAATGATGGCGCGCATCTTGAGCGCAGCAAGCAGTTCCGTCCTGATTGTGCTGTCCATTACCATTGCAACGAGTCTTGTGGAACCTGCTTACCGTGGCCGCTCCATTGGCATTATTTTCATGGGGATTAGCGGTTCGCTCGTACTCGGCGTCCCTGTTGGACTGGCTCTGGGGAATGCCTTCGGATGGCGTGCCCCGTTTTGGCTGATTGCGGCTCTGAGTATCGTTGCGATGATTTTTATCCTTATGTTTTTGCCAAAAGTTCAAACTCCACCGCCGATTCCGCTGCGTGATCAAATAACTACCCTCCGCAGCGGCAAGCTATTCAGCGCCTTGTTTATCGTTTTGTTAATGCTGACAGGTCACTTGACGCTGTATGCATACTTTACCCCTTATTTGCAAACGACGATGAATGTAGACGGAACGGCACTTAGCTGGATTTATCTCTTGTTCGGAATTGCTGCCGTTGCAGGCGGTGGTATTGGCGGTTGGATTGCTGACAAGTGGGGAGCAACCAAGAGCATTCTTTTCATCATTCCAGTGTTCGGCTTGATCATGTGTGTCTTGCCGTTTTTTACAGGCTCGCTTTATTTGTTCTTGCCGATCATGGTCATCTGGAGTGCGCTTAGCTGGGCCATCTCGCCAGCACAACAAAACTATTTGATCTCCTGCTCACCTGCTACCGCAGACATTCAATTAAGCTTGAATACCTCTGCCCAGCATTTAGGTATCGCCCTTGGCTCTCTGGCTGGCGGTCTCGTCGTCGAGCGATCATCCGTCATCTACACGCCGTGGATTGGAGCCGTGTTTGTCCTGATTTCATTCGGATTTGCCTTTTACTCGATTTCACGTCCATTTCAAGCACAGGAAAGCCAAGTAGCGCAGCCTGCGCCAGGACACCATGCATAGCGACTCGCAAAAGCAAAAAGCCGTCAACTATCTGACGGCTTTTTCTTATCATCCTAGAATCGTTTTCGTTACGAGCCTACTTCACTGGCAACCGGACGGTAAACCTCGTGATTCCCCGCTCGGACCAAACCTCAATTTTCCCCTTGTACTTGTGAACAACTGAATCTACGATCGTCAGACCCGTTCCGCGCCCACCACATTTTCTCTCTGTTTTCGTTGTATAGCCATTCTCGAAAATACGTGCACGTTGTTCTGGCGTTATTTCGGGTCCTGTATTTTCCACTCGGAAAATAACGTGCTCTTCATCACAGCAAAAATAAATGCTGACTCGCTTTTCCCCATCCGCTAACTCAGCCGCTTCAATCGCATTATCAATAAGATTCGATAAAATTTTGATCAGATCAATGGAAGGAATGCTATCGATTGGATCAGAGCATTCTTCAAACTGCATCACGATTTGTTTGGATTTAGCCTGCTCCCATTTGGTGTGAAGCAATACCATTAAGGCAGGATTCGCAAACCTCACGGTGAGGTCCAACAGCTTGGTTTCTTTCAGCAACGACTGCACGTAATCTCGTGCTTTTGGATAATATCCGCATTCGATCAAACCGTAGAGCACTTGCATGTGATTGACGAAATCATGGCGTATGGAGCGCATCGAGCAAATGACTGAGCGCAATTCATCCTGATAGGTTTCTTCCGTCTCGCCAACTGCTGCCTTTATGGCGCGTTGGTACCAGCGTTCCATGCAAAGAACCAGAAAGATCAGTACAACGACAAACAAACCTTGAATCGCAAAAACAGGAACGCTGCTACGAACGACATCATTTCCAATGTCCTCGATGATGGCTAAATCCGTATCTACTCCGATGATTCCGATGATTTTTCCTTCTCTATCTCTAAGCGGCGCGCCCGCAGACATGTAGACCCCGTAATCTGGATCTCTGATAATATCTGAGTAGTACGCTGATGATCCTTTGTAAATCATTTCAATGTGCTCAGGAGATAGAACAATAGGATTACCGATATCAAAATTTTGCTTCGCATTTGGAGGCCTTGCGACGATCATCGTGCGACCACTTTGCCTGTCTTCACTGACTTGAATCGTGTATAAATACAGCAAACCGAACTGCTCACGCGCTTGATTCAATTGCTGTTCGATTCGTTTATAGGCGGCGGTCTCTTTTACCGGATTTCGTAAAAACTCCTGATACGCGTCAACATCCAGACTGTCTGCTACTACAGAAGCAGCTTTCATGCTTTGATTCGCAATGGAGAGTCGGACGGATTGAATCGTATTGAAATAGGAAATCGCGATGCTCACACAAGTCAAGATCAAAACAAGGATGCTAGAAACGAGCATAATGATTAGAACTCTGGGATTTTTTGGGTGTGGACTCGTCATAATCTCCTCAATCCATCTGTTCAAAAAGTCGTCTTTTGATTACGCAGTTGTACTAAAAACACGACTTTTTGAACATGTCTCTCTAATATTCTAGAGATTTCTACTGGAAATGTCTACATAATATGAATTCAGCTTCATTATACTTCTGGAAATCATACATTGAATTATGATTCCGAATATTTTTATAATAAAGCGAATACGAAATACCAATCTCTTTCCCTAGGAAAAAGGAGTGGGTTCGATGGAAGAAAAACTGTTTGCCCGGCTACAGGAGATTTATCCAGAGCTTGTTACATTCAGACGTGATTTGCATATGTATCCCGAGCTTTCCTTTCAGGAGGAAAACACAGCGAAGAAAGTAGCAGACAAGCTGGCTTCTTTTGGCATAGAAGTAAAAACCGGTGTCGGCGGCATGGGTGTTGTCGGTCTCTTGAGGGGTGGAAAGCCTGGAAAAACAGTTGCGTTGCGCGCTGACTTCGATGCCTTGCCCATTCAAGATGAAAAAGAAGTACCGTATAAGTCTCGTATTCCAGGCGTCATGCACGCGTGCGGTCACGATATACATACCTCCGGACTTTTGGGAGTCGCACAAGTGTTGAGCGAATTCCGCGATGAGCTCCCAGGAAATGTGGTATTCCTTCATCAGTTCGCAGAAGAACTGCCACCTGGTGGCGCCAAATCCATGGTGGAGGCGGGGTGTCTCGAAGGGGTAGATGTCGTATATGGCGCGCATGTTGCCTCCGAGCTTCCCGTAGGCACTGTCGGGATCGGTCATGGCTACGTTACGGCAGCAGCAGACAGCTTTGAGATCGTCTTGTACGGAAAAGGCGGACACGGTGCTTATCCGCATACCTCCGTTGATCCAATCGTATTGGGCAGTCAGGTTGTCATGAATTTGCAGCAGATTGCCAGCCGCCAGGTAGATCCGCTGAAACAAGTCGTTCTGTCTGTTTGCTCCTTCGTTGGCGGGGGCGAAGCGTTCAACGTCATTCCTGATCAAGTGAGGCTCAAGGGAACCGTCCGCACGTATGACGAGGAAGTGAGGGTGGCTGTCGAGCAATCTCTGAAACGTATCGTGGAAGCCAGCTGCCAGGCAGTCGGCGCTACTTGCGAAATCATGTACCAACGCGGCTACCCAGCTACTTGGAACGATGAGACAGAAACTCCGCTATTTGTAGCGGAAGCCAAACGTATTTTTGGTGAGGAGCGCGTATTGAACATCCCACCTGGCATGGGCGGAGAGGATTTTGCTTACTTTGCCCAAGAGCGCCCCGCTACCTTCTTCATGGTCGGTGGTCGCAACCCGGAGATTCAGGCGACGTATCCGCATCATCATCCCAAATTCGATGTCGATGAGCGCTCCATGATTCAAACCGGTCAGTTATTCATTGCAGCGTTGCTTGCCTATCAGGCACGTCATCAATAAGCAGAAAAAGTCGAAAGGCANNTGCCTTTCGACTTTTTCTGCCGCCGTATTCACACCTCGTGTCCGACAATCCAGTCCAGTCTTCTGCTCTGGATACGGGCAGGGATCGTTTTTAGCAGGAAATGACGAGCCGCGATGGCGAGCGGATTTTCCCATTGGGTGACTGCCCCCATCAAGCGGGAGCCTTTCACAATCGCATTCGCCCGCTTCTTCCTTTTCTCTTCATACATGCGCAGAGCGTGAGCCGAGTCCGTGCCGTTATCTGCCAAGCATCTGGCCAGCACGAGTGCGTCTTCCATTCCCTGACCCGCCCCTTGCCCCAGATTCGGCAGCATCGGATGTGCCGCATCGCCTACTAAGGTAACCCGGCCCTCGCTCCATTTCCTGAGTGGTGCACGGTCGTAAATATCATGCCGCAAGATGGCTGCATCCTCTGTCGCCTCAATCACTGCACGTACTGGTTCATACCAGCCGTCCAGTCGGCGCAACGTCTCTCGCTTCCGCCCCATCGGCCCATCGTTTTCTCCCTCAGGTGCATTGATAGCGGCAAACCAATGTATTCGATTGTTGCCGATATGGGAAAACCCGAAACGAATTCCCTTACCCCATGCTTCAAAGCCTCCCCCTGATTCCAGTGGATAACGAGGGTCTTGGTAAGTAGCAATTCCGCGAATCGCCGTATACCCGGAGTATCTCATCGAATCTTCACCGAACAAGCTCTTTCGTACACGGGAGTGAATCCCGTCCGCTCCGAGCAGAATCGTCCCATGTGCACTTGACCCATCTGCAAAAGCGGCATGAACCCTTTCCTTTTCTTGAGAAAAAGAGACGAGCTGCTTGCCTAAAACCAATTCATGCGTCGAGATTTTTGCCAAAAGTGCCTGCTGTAGATCAGCCCGATGAATCAAGTAGCTGTCAGCCCCGTACCGTTCTGCTTGTTCCGCGACAGGCAGCTCAACCAACAAATTTCCCTTCCAGTCGCGAATCCGTGCTGAGCGGACAGCTGCTCCCAGCTCGCGTACTTCCTGTCCAACTCCCAACTTATCCAATGCCTTCATGGCATTGGCAGCCAACACGATTCCAGCACCGATGCCTTTATGCTCCTGTGCCTGCTCATAAAGCGTTACTTGCCAGCCCTTTTGCATCAAGGCAAGCGCTGATGCGAGCCCGCTCAAGCCTGCGCCGATGATCAGCGCGTGTTTTTCGTTGCTCATCGCCTTTTCTCCTAATTAGAAAAGATTCATACTCAAATACCGCTCCCCGGTGTCAGGTGCAATGCAAACGACCCGCTTCCCCACTCCCAGCCTTTTGGCAATCATGATGGCAGCAAAGACCGAGGCACCCGATGAAGGGCCGACGAGAATCCCTTCCAACGCCGCAAGCTGCCGCATGCTTTGCAGGGCGTCTTCGTCTGCGATTTGTATGATTTCATTATAAATGCTTGTGTTGAGGATTTGTGGAACAAAACCAGGGCTCGTGCCGACCAGTTTATGTGGACCAGGCTTTCCTCCAGACAGAACCGGGGAGCCTTTTGGTTCGACGACAGCAATATACAGCTCCGGGAGCTTTTCCCGCAAGGCTTCACCTGTACCGGTAATCGTTCCGCCCGTCCCAGCTGTGGCAACAAATGCATCCAGTCGACCATTCGTTTGCGCAAAAATTTCCTCAGCTGTCGTCGTTCGATGGATGTCCGGGTTCGCCTGATTCTCGAATTGCTGAGGAATAAAGCTGCGCGGAATCTCTTTTTGCAGTTCCTGCGCTTTGGCAATCGCCCCCGGCATCCTCAGCTCACTCGGTGTCAAGACAACCTCTGCCCCATACGCTTTCAATATATTGATTCGTTCCTTCGACATATTGTCAGGCATGACCAAAATCGCGCGGTAGCCTTTTGCGGCGGCATTCATCGCCAAGCCGATTCCGGTATTGCCGCTCGTCGGCTCTATGATCGTATCCCCCGGTTGAATCAGTCCCGCTTGCTCAGCCGTCAAAATCAGATTGTAGGCAGCGCGGTCCTTCACACTCCCGGACGGATTGAATTTCTCCAGCTTCACAAAAACTTCTGCTGCTCCTTCAGGAACCATGCGCCTCAATCGAACAATCGGCGTATTTCCAATCAATTCGGTAATGTTCTGGTAGACGCTCATCGTACTCCTCCTGGAAAATATGCCTTAATAAAGTTATCCCTCAGTAATACTATAAGAATAATACAATTTTTCCGACCTGAAAACGATAAGGGTGCTCCAATGGAAAAAAGCTCTCGAATGAGAGCCCTATTCCTGTCTAAAAACCATACTTTGCTTTTGTCTGATTCAGTACATTTACCGCTTGTTGATACAGGCCGTTCGCGGTTTCTTTCACTTTTGCTTGTCCGCTTTTGTCTACCGAGCCTTGGCGCTGCTTCGCCTGCGCGATGGAATCAGTCGCCGTCTTGATGGCCGCATTGATTGCTTTTTCCCGTTTCTCGGCATCCGGCACGCTCGCTTTGATTTCCGCCCAAATCGTTTGGATATCCTTCATGTCGGTCTCCATGATGGCGATCATTTCCTGCATGTTTTTGTTTTTATCCTGGATCGAGCCATCCATGGTGTTCATCCCATCGACCAACACCTTCATACTGCCCAGCGTTCCTTGCATAACCTCGAATTCCATCTTGCTCAAGCCTGGCTGCGTCGAATAGGTGCGAATCTCTTCCAACAGTCTTTGCAGCTCCGCTATTTGATCGTTTGAAAACTGCGCTTCATCCGTAAATTGCAGCTCGTCCAAATACTTTGCCGTTTCAATCAAATCAGCCTCCAGCTTTCCTGTCTGTTTTACTTTATTCGCGAAATCGACACGTGCTTTTTCTTTGGCTTGCTGTTCTGCTGCTGCTTTCTTTTTTACTTCTGCTTCCTCGTTGATGCGCTTGGTTAGAATGGCCAATTTGCTTTCGTACGTGCTTTTATTTGTGGCAACAAGACTCGTCTGTCCTTTATTTTCCTCCATAAGCAGCCCGTCAAATTGGAGCTCGTCACCCTTTATTGTACCGATGATATCCTGACCAGTTGCCGGATTTTTGAGAGTCAGCTGCCTCCCATCCAGTGTTCCCTCTAGCAAGATCGACTCGGTTTTTAAAAAAGGGATGCTGTCTTCCGTTTCAACAATGGAATCTGTTATTTCTACATTTACTTTCTCGTTATTTACCGTGATACTCGTGTATAGCATACGTGTATCGTCTTCGTACAAATATCCTTCCGCCAGTGTCACAGGACCAAAGAAACGATAGCCTGCGTAACCCAGCAATGCGACGATGACCAGAGCCATGACGATCATGATGCTTTTGTTTTTTCCCTTCATGCTGCGACCCCTTTACCCACAAATTCTATTACGTTTGACCTGTTTTTCCTGCCAAAACGTGCCATAGTTTTAATGATACATGAATCGCGGTGGAAAACCCTATGAGTCTAAAGGCCAAAAGAAGATTAATAGAACGTATAACCAAAATCATGACTGAAATCGAGTGTTTGATTTTCTTCGATTGTAATGAGTGAGAACTCATATTTATTCGTTCCCAGAGTTAACAGTGTAAAGTCCTCCCAATTCCTCACGTAAGGCGTGAAGATACTTGTAAAATATTCATCTACTGGCTGGCGAATGTCACGGTGAGTTTTTCCCGAGACAACGATGATGTAATATTCTCCAACAGGTACATTCCCAATCTCGTAATTCCCATATCCATTTGCTTTTGCAGTATACAATCCCGACCCTTTAGGAGCAGCTTCAATCGAAATGAACAATTTCTCTTCCATCTCGGTAATTGTATTTATATCAAAATCCTTCCTTATTAAAAAAATCTTCGCATTCACGTCTGGCTTTGTCCCAACAAAATCGTTATACTGCCACGTAATCGTACCTTTTAGCGATCCCTTTTGGATAGGAAGTGCTGGTTCGCCATTGCTTTGTTGACCCGCCGTTCCTACAGGATAAGCCGCTGGCATCGCCGCGTCTGTTGCACCATTTCCCTCAGAGGAAACAGGTACAGCATTTGACTGCTGATTTGCGCCCGCTTCCTGACCTGTAGACACCGGATTTACGAGTGCAGGCTGATTCGTTTCCTTTTTCGCTACGGGTCTCGATCCTAGCAGATCATCAAGGTTTTTCCCAGATAAATAGAAAATAGCACCGCTAGCAATTCCGAGGATGATGGCAATTACCAATAAAAAAGTAAGGAGTTCTTTGAAAAATCCGGGCTTCTTCGCTGCTTTTGCTGTTTTGGCATCTGCCATGGTACCCCTCCGTTAGTCTCTCTATGTGAAAATTTTTCCATCAATATTTTACCAATAGATAGAATCTAGGTCTAGGCTCCTATGACTCGTACTGCACAGGGAACAGAAAAAAGCCGATGTCTACCAAACATCGGCTTCTCGTACTATCATTCCGTTATACTTCAACCATTTCACGCTCGGACGGATAATACATGCCTGCTGCACCAAGCACACCTGCTTCGGCTCCAATTGTCGTCAGCTGGATGCTCGCTTGGTTTGCCATCCGAGAGATAGAGCGCTCGCGAATGACGTTCTTCGCTTCCGCAAGCAGCAGCTGTCCGTTCTTCATCACACCGCCACCAATGACGATCACCTGCGGATTGAACAGATGGATCAGGTTGGTCAGTCCGACCCCGAGATAATAACCAGCTTCCTTCATCAAGGTCATGCTGAGCAAGTCTCCTAGTACCGCTGCCTCTCCGACCTCTCTAGCCGTTATCCTGCTCAGGTCATTCCCATTTTCAATAAGCAGCGAGCTTGTAACACCCTGTAGAAGCTGCTCCCTTGCCCTGCTTGCCAAAGCCAGCCCAGACGAGTAATTTTCCAGGCAGCCTCTATTCCCGCACGCGCACAGCGGTCCTTCGGGATCAAGTGAAATGTGCCCGAACTCACCAGCACTATCGCCAACACCTGTAATCAGCCGTCCTCCACTAATAATGCCAGCACCAACTCCCGTACTGACCGTTACATAGATCAAGTCTTTCGTGCCTCGCGCACTTCCAAACGCCCATTCTGCTACTGCTGCTGCATTGGCATCATTGATCAATTGCACGGCTACACCAAACCGCTCCTGAAGCATCGCGCCGATCGGGACATCGCTCCAGTTTAGATTACTCGCAAAAATGACCATTTGGCGCTGCGTATCAATGATTCCCGCAGTTGCAATCCCAATCCCGCGAATACGTGAGAGATTGATGCCGCTCTCGTCTAGGACAGTCTGCACCAAATCACCGATACGGCAGATGACTGCCTGAGCTGCCTCTTCTGTTTGGGTCGCTGCGTTCGCCTGACTGAGGATGTTGCCATACTGGTCGACGATCGCGGCTATGATCTTCGTGCCACCCAGATCAATCCCGATGGCATATGGTTTGTCTTGATTCATCTTCCGTCACATCCTTGTTGTCCATTCACGTTTGAAAAATGGCGTCCAACGCTTGGGACGAATGAGCGATCAATTGCTCTGGCAATTGGCTGTAAGGCGAGATTTCTGGAATGATGTAGCCGTCGTACCCGATCTCACGCAATGCTTCCACCACACGGTTCCATGGAATATCGCCAGCGAGAAGCGGCACGAAACCCGTGATGTTACCTGTTGTCGTCTTGAAATCTTTGACGTGAATGGCTTGAATTCTCTTGCCCAAAATGCGAATCCATTGCTCAGGAAAACCGAATTGCAACACGTTGCCTACATCAAAATAAGCGCCTACCCAAGGACTGTCTACTTCATCGATCAAGCGGGCCATCTCCAGCGGACTGAGCAAAAATTTGTTCCATACGTTTTCTACCCCGATGTATACCTGATGCTGCTCTGCCTTTTTCGCCAAGCGCTGCAATGCTTCACGGGCCCGCTCGTAGGCCGTATCATACGACACCTCAGCCGTCACGAGTCCCGGAACGACGAGGACAGTCCGTGAACCAAAAATGCTCGCCGCCTCTATCATTTTCTCGACGACACGGATGCCTTGCTCGCGGATTGCTTCCTCATTGTGCGTCAACGGATATTTCCATAAAAGGGCAGTAGAGACGCTTGGCAGCTCCAAACCGACCTCGCGAGCCTCGTCTGCCAGCCCTTTTAATTCCTGCTCTGTCATCTCTAGATGAAAGGGAGCATCTCCCTCGTCCAAATTCAGTTCTACCCCTTGATAACCATGTGCACTCGCCTGGCGAAACATTTCTTGCACGCTCGTTTCCTTTGGGAAGCACCAAGCATTGATTCCCTTTTGAAAAGCCATGCGCCTCACTCCCCTTTTCCCGAAATTCTAACCGGCTTTCCTTCTTGTGCCGATTGATTCGCTGCCAACGTTACTTCTAGCGTCTTTCTCGCTGATTCATACGGCGACAGAATCAAGCTGCGATCCCCTGTCACAATCGCTGTGATAAACGCCCGATCTTGCTCCACGTACATATCCACCGTGCTCACTTTCGTACGTGTTCCCTGCTCATCCATGATCGCTAATTGCTTTCCGTCTATCATGACGCGGAAATCTTTTCCCAAGATTTCTACATTCGTACGGTGATCCGGCTGGATGAAGCACGTATCCAGATGTCCTAGTGCCCCTGACTGAAACACCATACTGATGGAAGTCACGTCTGGAATATCGATGTTTGGAATGTCACGCGAGACGAGCAAGGCCATCTGCGCATATACCTTCTCGATATCTCCGGCCAAATACCGCATCATGTCGAGCGTATGTGTCGCCTGCTCGACAAGCTGTCCACCTGACTTGCCCATTTCCCTCCACCAAGGTGTCGTAACGAACTTGGTCAAATAATGACCGCGGACGAGTGCAATCGACTTGCCCTCCAAGTACGCTTTCGCTTCCTGCACGATATCGAGATAGCGCAGGCAATAGCCAGTCGCGGTGATAATCCCTGCTTTTTCAATCGCTGCTTGCTTTTCGCTCACTTTCTGTATGTCCAGCCCAATTGGCTTTTCCACAAACAGATGAATCCCTTTCGCCGCCGCCGTTTCCTCAATCTCTTCATGCGCAAAAGGTGGGACGCACACAAACAGAGCATCCAGCTTTTCTGACTCTACTAGCTCACGCCAAGAGGTGTAGCCATGCGCACCAATGCGCTCAGCAGTCTCTGCAGCCGCCTCTTGGTTCACGTCGCACACTGCAACGACCTTTACCCTTTCGTCCGCCAACAAGCCTTTTAGATGATGCTGCCCGATTCCACCTACGCCGATCATGCCTACATGTACACTCATGCGTCCTTCACCGTCCTAGCGTAATACGACTGGTTGCTTCTGTTCAGCGGATTGATAAGCGGCGAGTGCTACTTCCACAGCTCGCAAGCCGTCTTCACCCGTAATCGACGGTGCTTTCTTTTCACGCACGCTGGTGACGAAATCTTTGACCAATTGACTGTCCATGTCATCGCCCCAGTTGACCCACTTCAAGCCTTTTTCATTGGAATACACATCCAGCTTTTGAGAAAAAGCGTCGAGCGAGATCGTTCCTTCTGTCCCGATAATTTCCATCGTCACGTCTCCCCAAGTTGGGAAGGCCTTGTTGCGAGACCAGCTGCAATCGAGTGTAGCAAATACCCCATTTTCAAATTCCATCGTCAAAATTCCGCAATCATCAATCGGCGTATCGGAAAACTTGCTGTCTATCTCCGCGTAAACCTCACGCACTTCAGAGTCCATGAACCAGCGCATCAAATCAACAACGTGAACCGTATGATCGATCACTGCACCACCGCCGGATTTTTCCGGATCGACGAACCAACCACCCGGATTTTGTCCGCGGTTCGTACCCCGGATTGCCATGATACGTCCGACCTTGCCTTGCTCCACCAATTGCTTCGCTCGAACGACAGCCGGATGGAATCGCACTGGAAATGCCGTCTGCAAAATGACGCCCTGTTCGCGGCAAAAGTCGATCATCTCTTGAGCTGCCTCGGCTGTTGTCGCCAGCGGTTTTTCGCACAAGATGTGCTTGCCAGCCTTCGCTGCCGCTAACGTATGCTCTTGGTGCTTGGCGTTTTCCGAGGTGACGATGACCGCATCGATATCCGTTGCGAGCAGCTCATGATAATCGGCGAAGAACGGAACGCCAAACTTTTCAGCCGCCGCCTTTCCGCGCACTTCATCCTCATCTGCTACCCCGACCAATTGAACCCCATCTAATTTCGCAACCGCATTTGCGTAGCTGTATGCATGCATATGCGCAACACTGATGATTCCGAGTTTCATGTCCAGTCCCCTCCTACACCAAAGTTACGGGTTTGCCCGTTTCGATTGACACAAGCGCAGCACGAGCGATTTCTACCGCTTTCACGGCATCTTCTGCCGTCACGAGTGGCTCCAGATCACGGTCGATGCACTCGATGAAATGCTTCAGTTCTCTGAAATACGGGTTTTCACGCAACGGACTCTCCGGAACTGCGACTCCGCTTATGCCTGCTTGCTTCGAGCGATTAACTGCCACAAGCGGTTTTTCTTTTGAGCTGTCGTAGGAGATGATACCTTCCTTGCCTGCCAGCTCCATTTTCATCGCGAAGCCTTCATGTGCCCACGAGCCTTCCACATGTGCAATCATTCCGTTCTTGAAGCGAAGCGTGACCAGTGCGTAATCCATCCGGGCAAAACCTCGACCAAGCAAGCCTTTTGCGTACACACGCTCCACATCGCCGAAGCACCAACGCAAAAAGTCAAAATCGTGAATGATCATATCTAAAACAAGGCTGCCACTGTTCTTGTAGTCGGCGTACCAGTCGTTCCACGCTGTCGGGAAGATACCGCCACGGAATGTACGTGCCACACCAACGTTGCCAATCGCGCCGTCATTAACTAGCTGACGGGACTTTTCGTACTCTGGGAAAAAGCGCAGGACGTGACCGACGAACAGCTTGACGTTTTTCTCCCGGCAATAATCAACGATAAAACGAGCTTCTTCCTTATCACGAGCCAACGGCTTTTCGCAAATGACATGCTTGCCTGCATCCGCAGCCTTTTTCACATAGGTTTTATGAAGATACGTAGGCAAACACACGTCTACGATGTCAACCTGCGCCAGTTTTTCTAGTGCCTCTTCATAGCTCTCAAACCATTCCGTTTTTGTCTCGGCTGCCAGCTCTTTTCCTCTCTCGCTGCGGATATCGACGATCCCAACCAGTTTGACACCTTCCATGGCAGCATACGATTTCGCGTGAACAGTCCCCATGGTTCCTGCTCCGATTACCAGAACATGATGCATAATGGTTTCACTCCTTTTTTCGAAAATGACTATTTGGACCCAGTTAGGGTAATTCCCTCGACAAAATGCTTCTGCAAGAAAATAAAGACGATGATCATCGGCCAAATGGCAAGAACGGAGCCCGCCATCAAAATCGGGTAGTTCGTCAAATTGGTGTGCTCGCCCGTCAAGTACGCCAAGCCAGCGGAGAGCGGCATTTTATCAGGCGTGCTGTTAACGATCAGCGGCCACATCAGGTCATTCCAAGACCACAACGCTACGAAAATGGCGAGTGCGATCAAGCCGGGCTTCGCCAGCGGCAACATAATTCTCCAATAAATTTGAAAATGGTTGCAGCCATCGAGCTTCGCTGCTTCTTCCAGTTCTTTTGGCAGCGACATGAAAAACTGGCGCAGAAGAAACGTACCGAATGCACTGAACAAGCCCGGCACAATCAATGCTGTCAGCGTATTCAGCCAGCCAAGCTCTTTCATGATCATAAATTGCGGGAGCAGAAAAACCTGACCTGGAACCATCAAAACGGTCAAAAACAGGATGAACAAAGCGTTTCGTCCTGGAAATTCAATTCGTGCGAATGCGTACGCCGCAAGCGAGCAAAGGAACACTTGTCCGACTACCTTCGCCACGGTTGTGATCACGGTATTCCAATAAAAGTCCAAGAACGGCAGCATCTCAAAAATATGGGTGTAATTCTCCCATTGATACTTGGTCGGCAAAATGACCGGTGGCACCTGTGTCGATTCGCCTAGTGACTTGAGCGAAGTGACAACCATCCAGACGAATGGCGCAATCATCACGAGAGCGCCTGCAATCAACAGCAGATGAATCAATAACTTCTTGCCTATTTTGTTCCGACTCGTATAAACACTCATTCCATATCCCTCCCGTCTGTTCAGCTTTTCTTAATCATAGTGAACCCATTTTTTCTGCAATTTCATTTGAATAGCAGTGACGATCAGGATCATCACCAGAAGCACGACGGCAACTGCGGCCGCATAGCCACCATTCCCTGATTCAAACCCATTGGTAAAGAACAAGTACGCCATCGTCTGCGTTTGCTCAGTCGCCGGATTGCCCATTTTGCTTCCGAGCATCAGATAAATCAGGTCAAATACTTGAAAAGCCCCAATCAAGGAAGTGATACTGACGAAAAAGATCGAAGGAGTCAACAGTGGCAACGTAATCTTGAAAAACATGCGAACTGGTCCCGCGCCGTCAATTTCTGCTGCTTCGTAATAGCTTCTCGGGATGCCTTGCAGTCCGGCCAGAAAAATCACCATGTTATATCCGATTGAGCTCCAAACGGCAACGATAATCACCGCATACAAAGCAATAGCGGGATCAGAAATCCAACGCGGACCCTCAATGCCTATCAAGCCCAGCAAATAATTGATCAGACCGTAATCAGCGTTGTACAACCATCTCCACACCATCGCCACCGCTGCTGCCATCGTCACAACGGGCAGGAAATACAGGGTGCGATAAATCGTAATCCCCTTAATTTTCTGATTAAGCAGCACAGCGATAAAAATGGAGATAGCGATACCTACTGGAACTGCGATTACTGTATAAATCAGCGTGTTTTTCAGCGCGATCCACAAGTAAGGGTCCTTGAACAACAACTCGTAATTATGTAGGCCAGCCCACTTGTACTTGCCGAATCCTCCCCATTTGGTAAAGCTTAAATAAATGGTTTGCACAATCGGCCATAAGTAGAAGACACCCAACCCGATAAGTGTGGGAGCAATCATGAGATACGCCCAGAACCAATCACTTCTCTTCATGCGATTCAACGATTTTTTCGTTTTTGGCTGGACGGCGGCGTGCATTTCAGGCTGCAACTGGCTGCTCATCGCATTCATTCCCTCCTTACATCAGCTTTTTCAAAAAAGGATGGCCTCGTCCATGATGCGAAGCCATCCATCATGGACCTTTATTCTTGGCTAAGCATTTCGTTCATTTTTTGCGCGAGCTCTTTAGAAGCATCCTCTACGCTCATTTGTCCAGCCCATGCCTTGGTCATAAGCTCTGTTTCCAGCTTGGCCCATTTTGCCGTGTCCTTCGAGATCGGATATGGTTTCGCTACAGCTGCCTGATCAATAAAAATTTTCAGATTAAAGTTCGGCATGGATTGTACCCATGTATCCTGTGTTCCATTAAATGCCGGAATCGCAGCACCCGATTTTGCCAGGATTTCTGCCCCTTCTTTCGAGCCCAAGAATTTTACGAATTCCCATGCTTCCTTTGGATGTTTGGTATTAGCCGAAATCACGTTGCCCAGGCCGTGGATGACGCTTGTGTTCTCTTTTCCTTTTGGAAGATACGTCACGTCCACTTTGTCCTTTGTATACTCATTCTTATGAAAAGCGGATGCCATCCATGAACCGTTGTACATCATCGCGATCTTGCCTGATTCAAACAGCTGTGTTGCCTCTGTTTCGGACAATTGCGCTGCTGTTGGTGATGCTTTTTCGTTGATCAGGTCTGTCCAAAACTTGAGGCCTTCGATCGTTTCCGGTTTGTCATAGCCGGACGTTTTCTTGTCTTCCGAAATGATATAGCCACCGTTTTGAAAGATCGTATTATAGAAGCCGTCCTGTCCATAAGGAGGTGCTGCAATTCCCCAAACGCCTTTTTTCTCATCCGTCAGTTGCTTTGCTACTTCCTTTAGCTTGTTCCAATCCCAGGTTTCGTCTGGATAAGGCACTTTTGCATCGTCAAACAGCTTCTTGTTGTACCAAAGGCCAATGGTGTCGAAATCTTTCGGTAGCGCGTAGTTTTGTCCATCGTAGGTGTAGAGATCAACGAGAGCTTTCGGATAATTGTTCAGATCGATGCCATCTGCCTTGATTTGATCTGTAATCGGCAAGAGCATGTCATTATCTGCGTATTTAATGATGCGTGGACCATTAATCCAAAAAATGTCCGGCAAGGTGCCACCCGTTGCGGCTGCCTCCATCTTTGTCCAGTATTGCTTGTTAGGCGTTAGCTCGATCTTGATGTCCACGTTCGGATTCTTTTCGTTAAACTTTTTCGCCATTTCCTCCATCGCAGGCATCTGGTTTTTGTCCCACAGTGCATATGTGAGCGTTACCTTTTCGCCTGAAGCAGCACTGCCAGTCGTTCCAGCTGGTGCAGAGCTCTGCCCGCCGCCCGAACATCCTGCCACTGCTACCAAGAGAGCAGCCATTGCAATCGAAACTAACTTCTTCATCAGAAATCCCTCCTCGATTTACGTTCTCCTCTTTTACCCCCAAAATATCGCCAAGCACGACTCGCTTCCCTTTTCGACTCGCCCCCTTTCAACGATTTTTGATGGTGAAACTTTCTTTTTCCAATGACCAAATAAAGTATATAAAAAGATGTTACAAGCTGAAGTGAAAAACATCTTGTAACAAAACAGCAGCAGCAGCCTTGACCTCGAAATCAGCCCCCAATACAGTTGGGCGGAATTCCAGTCCTTCGACCATCGTCCCCATCGCTTGAGCCATCACTTGTTTTTGAATGCGCTCAAACAACACCTGGTTGTCCCGGATCATTTCTCCACCCAGAATGATTAGGCTCGGGTTGAACAAATTCACCAGGTTCACAATGCCGATCGACAAGTACGAAGCGATTTCGTCAACAATGTCTTGGCATACTTGATCCCCTTGATGCAGTGCTTGGCGAAAGACATCGAATGTGATTCTTGTCATATCTCCGTCAGCCAAATCCATGACGAGCGTTTCTTTTCCCCGTGTAACGGCGGACAGCAAGCCTGAGTAAATGGCCGGCCACGCCACGTAGTTCTCCAAACAGCCGACGTTGCCGCAGTCACAGCGCATCCCACTTCGATCGACTGTCGTATGCCCGAATTCGCCTGCTCCACCACGGCTTCCGCGGAAGATGGAACCGTTTACAACAAGCCCTGAACCAACCCCTTCTCCTACGGTGACAAACAGGAGATTGTCAGCATTCAGTCCACCACCGAAGTTTTTTTCTGCCAGGGCGATTGCATTGGCATCGTTGTCGAGCCATGTTTTTAGTCCAAAACGCTCTTCTGCCATGTCCTTTAATGGAACATCATGCAAACGCAGCTTGGAATTGAAGCGGATAACCCCACTCGCTGCATCAACAATCCCTGGGGCGATGATGGAAATGCCCAGACAACGGCTGACATCATCCACCGACTGGAGAAAGTCCTCGATCGAATCCAGTACATACTGGATGATCAGATCACTCACTAGCCCAGCTTTTACCGGATAGATTTTCTTTTGCTTTGTAGCCGCTTCCAAATTCATTTCGGCAATTGTAATCGCAGTATTCGTAATAGAGACGCCAATCAAAAACTTCCCGTCTGGACAGAAGCGAACCATAATCGGCTTACGTCCACCCTTTGACTCACCTGTTCCGTCTTCTGCAACCATGCCGTCACGGATCAGCTCATTGACTGCCGAGGTGACTGTAGTTGGACTGATGCCCTGCTTTTTGGCGATATCACTTCGCGAGATGGGCCCAAACTGGCGAATGGTATCGAGTATAATAAAGCGATTGAGCTCTTGGATTAGTTTCAGATCTCCAGTTCTGCGCATCGTATTCGTTCATCCTTTATTTTTCCAATGACTTTATAAAGTGATCATACTGAAATTTGTATTTTGTGTCAATTTCGTTTTTTCTTAGATTTCGATCATTTTTTTCTGATTGAATATTTCATATACCTCCGCCAAACTGATATACTTCATTTGTCAAAACTTGTATGAGGTGACCGTATGATATCCCTGATCAGCTTTTTCTCCCTGTACTTGCTGTTCTCCAATAGCTACGACTCTTCTGAAGCTTCGGCTACTCCAGTAATATCCGCTTCACCGGTTCATACCTATTCCTTTTTGCAAAAAACGTTGCCTCGCTTCGAAAATTTAGGATTGACGCGACAGGACGAGGTATTGACGCTAATCTATGTTCCAGAAGAGCATATCGCTTTAGGCGCCTACCTCACCTTGGACTCCAATAGTTCTGGAGACTTTATAGGAGGCTACGATGAAACCAAAACCACTCCGCTAAAGAATGGCACAGCCAAGTTCGGTTACAACGGCCCATTAGCCACTCTCATCTGGAAAAATGGCTCTACCTGCTATGAACTAACGTACCATTTTTATTATGAGGAAGATGTGGAAGCCAAGCTGGTGGAGATTGCCAATACGCTATAATCATGTAGTTATTCACGAGTAGATGTATTTTCTCGCATTCATGATTCGAAACTCAATCTGTTTTTCACATAAGCCACTTTATCAATTCGACATAAGTGGAAAATATTTCTTGATTGCTATAATGAACATTAATATAATAATAGTGAATTTGGAATTTTAAGGAGGGGCTTCTATGAATACTGCAATTGCGATCCTTACTTTTATTGGAGATCTCATTCCGTTAATCGTCCAACTGTTAAAAGCCTTTGCTTAATTTCCAAATGAACAAATAGGGGCTGTTCCTCCGTCATTTTCATGTCTGGAGAGACAGCCCCTTCTCTATTTATTGGGTATCTTGGGTATCTGCATTTCCTTCTGTTTCCTCTAAAATCTCCTCACCTACATAACCATCGACTGCTTCTCCTGCCGCTTGCTGTTGAACTTGCCAGAGAGCTGCTACATTTGCCGGCTCCCACCCTACGAGAGAAGTGTGTGGTTGCAGACATTTGTATACCTTGCCTTGATAGCTGACCAAATCACCAGCTGCGTAGTTTACATTTGGCGCCCATGCAGGCTTTCCCGGATTTGCAGCATCTGTTACGCCTACGACCTCGATGCTCTTCTGCGAGGAATTTCCAGCTGCATCCTTCGCTACCACAGAGAAGGTATATGATGTGTTAGGCGTGAGTCCTGTGACAGTTGCAGTCGTAGTCGTTACATCCATAGCTAATGCGGTCCCGTTGTAAACCTCATAATTCGTTACCGCGATATTGTCTGTAGAAGCAGCCCAGCTCAGACTGATACTCGTGCTTGTTTTCCCTGTTATGACTAGATCGGTGGGTGTGCTTGGAGGTTGATTGTCTGGCTGAATGTTATCCGTTGTAACCGTTACCTCATTGCTTGCTGCTGAGGAATTACCTGCTGCATCTTTCGCCTTCACAGTGAATTGGTACGTAGTGCCAGCTGTAAGCCCGCTAATTGTCGTATTTGTACCAGTTACCGTTTTCGCAAGCTGAGTACCATTGTATACCTCATAGCCAGTGACCCCTACATTGTCGGTAGCAGCTCCCCAACTCAGGCTAACACTTGTCGCTGTTTTTGCAGTCGATTGGAGATTAGCTGGTGCTGTCGGCGGTACGTTGTCGACTGGAGCTGTCCCGCCCAGAAGATCGCCATTCACTTTGTCTAGCAGAACCTTGTTACGGTCTCCGCTAAATTCCCAGAACATTGCGCCTGCCAATCCTTTGGATGTAATATAAGAAGTTTTGTGCCCGATTGAAGTTACGTCGTCATAGCTAATATATGTTTTCGAAGCCGGGTTGAATAGGTAAGGCACTTTTACCGCGTCATTCCAGTGGCGTGTGAAGCCATTTTTGTTCACATAATTATTTTGGATATCCGTGAAGTCAAGCATACCAGCTTCCCACGTTCCTGTTGAAGGCCCTGTGCAATTTTGATATTCCCCATTGTTAGCCGTTCCGCAACCCGACCAGCCCCTTCCGTAAAACGGAAGTCCGAGAACGAGCTTGCTGGCAGGTACACCGTCACGAAGATGGCCCTCTACAGCTGTTTGGACATTAAAGGTTTGAGCATTAGGCAAACCTGCTGCTCCTGCTGCCGGATCATAGGCCAACGGCGCGTTATGTCCAGTCTGCTTTTGGAAGGCTCCATAGAAGTCGTAGGTCATAATATTGATCCAATCCACAACCCGGGCAATATTTCCAAGCTCTGTATTTGCAGCATAGGTTGGGCTGGCACCAGAAGCAATCGTCAAATAGTACTGTTTGCCATCCGTTACCTCAGCTGCATCGAGCTTATCTCTGACAGCCTGTAGCAACAACGTATAATTTTGCTTATCTTCTGGACGTTTGCTGTTTCCAGACAAGCCTCCTTCAACTGGGTACTCCCAATCGAGATCGACCCCATCCATCTGATATTTCCGGATAAAATCTACCGAGGACTGTGCAAATACTTCCCGTGCAGCCGGATCTGCCGCTACATCAGAGAAGCGATTGGACCACGTCCAGCCCCCGATCGAAATTAATGTCTTTAATTGAGGGTTTTTTTGCTTTAATTTTGCCAATTGATTCAGATTTCCACGAATCGGCTGATCCCACGTATCTCCCGGAAAGGATTTTTGCGCATCAATCCATGGATCTCCGAGGACAACCGTACCATTCGGAGCATTAATATTGCCTACTTCATCCTGGCAAGCCCAAGTCTGTGGATTGGGCCCCGTTGGATCTGGGTTGCCGTGTCTGCCATTCCAGCAAATATCCGCAAATGCGTAGTTAATATGCGTTACTTTATTGGGATCGATATCCGTTACATTGTAGTTTCGTCCATAAGCTCCCCACGAGGGATAGTAGCCAATAATTTTGTAATTGGATACCGCTGTCGCCTCCGCTTGATTTTCCTCTGCTTGCGCCGCCTGTGCTGCCATAGGCAATACGGAGGTGACAAGCAGGGCCCCTACCATTAGCACATTCCTAACACATTTCTTGAATTTCATAGTATCCCTCTCGATCTTCATGGATTTTGTTACAAATCCATCTTATTGCGACTTAAATCACAATATGCTAATGCGCTTACATAAATGGTAATAAAAGGGTAATTCGGTGCAAATGAACATATAAAAACCCTTTCTTCCGACCAAGGGAGAAAAGGGAGGCTGAGTCGACTGGGTTCAAATCTCTCGTTCAGCAAGTCGAACGAGAGATTATGTTCCCTTTCATTGCTTTTCTGTACTCCTGAAATATTTTGCTTGAAAGATCATTTTAGCGTTGAAAAGATGATATTCTAAAAGGCAATGCGATTGTTGAACGAATTGAGAAAATAATAAATCGCTCCCGTGATTTAGATGTATCAATCTGCTATTTTAGTAAAAAGTCCCTTTAACAGTTACATTTTCCCATGAATCCTCGTATTTCATAATGAAACCAATTTTATGAAGTAGGAGGAAATATGAAAATCAAAACTATTGCTATTTTGAGTCTATTAACTTTAGCAGTTACTTTAACACCAACAGCTTTCGCGGCGGAGGCAAGTAATTCGAGTCAGCCTAGTAACATGATCGAAACACGCTTTTCGTTAGAAGCCCCGATTCATGATACCTATGTCATTTCTTCTGATTTCGGCTTGCAAATTAATCCCGAAACCAAGGAATCAAAAGGCCATAACGGATTGGACTATGCAACCGCTAAAGGTACAGCTATCTTTGCAGCAAGTGATGGTATCGTTCTTTTCGCTGATAGCAATCAAGGCTATGGAGAAACGATAATAATCAAGCACAATTCCGAATTCAGTACTCTCTATGGTCACATTCTCCCTGGTTCATTTCTTGTGAAGCCCGGAGATACCGTAAAGAAAGGTCAAAAAATAGCAGAAGTAGGCTCGTCTGAAACAGGAGATATGTTGCATTTTTCTGTTATCAAACAAGGAACTCTAGTAGATCCTACCGATTATTTACCACAAAGTACCCGATAATGATTTAAGCCACCTACCGCAAGGGTTGGTGGCTTTTTCAAATTGGTTGTGACCAGCATTCCTCCAAGCTGAATATCCAGTATAATTATCCATATATAGGAGGTATTTTACATTATTGCTAATATTTAAAGTTTTCTTAGCGTTGCTCCTTTTCTTGTGGGTCGGTGCGGAATTTGTCTTTTCTCCAAGTCCTAAAAAGGTTAGAGCAAGAATATTGTTTTTCATCGCATTCGTCGTAATCAGCGGAGCAATTTACTGGATAGGGTATTGGTTATTACATCATTGAGGTAGTCCCCTCCCTTTTAACAAAACGTGTGCAAAGTTCTCATAGGCAAGAATTCTAATGGTTGATAGATCAATATTTTACAAAAATTTGAAACTGAGTTACGCTATTATCAGAACTTTCCGGAAAGGAGGTGGTACTTATGAAAAAGCTTTTTCCTTTTGCCCTAGCAATCGCTATGGTAATATCAGTCTCTACGGCTGCTTTTGCATACAGTGAACCCAATTGCAGTAGCAGTGGCGGCGGATGGGGTGGTGGTGTCAAAAAACCCCTTCATCAATGTGAACCCAGATAATTTAGGTAAGCCTCCAATTGGGGGCTTTATTCAATTACCGTTGTGTCAAATTTGGTTGTATTTACATTGACCTAAAATTGTTCTTACGATTGGTTCATTTGCATCGGTCCTGTCGTACATCGTTATCTGGATTTTATTTTTTCTGTTGCCCAAACTATTTTGGAATCCATCGCCTATTATTTTGGCAATCTTTTTGTCCTATTTGATCCCCGCCATCTTAACATACATATACTTCGTTCTTTTGATAACCAAAGGGGTATTGGAAAAGAATGATCCCGATTTATCATAATGAGCTTGTGTTCCCATCGATTTAACGGTTCAAGTAATGTGGTGGCCGTAACCGCCAGTCCTCATTACCAAATACTCTCAACAGCCAAAGAGATGCACGCTTCGTTTGATCCTATGTGATTACGCACAGTCTTTTCGCTGATGAAGAGTTGTCCGGCAATCTCTTTGGTTGTCTTATCTTGGACCAAGAGTTTAAACACTTCTCTTTCTAAACCTGGTAAGCGGAAGGAACACATGTGCCAAAACGTTATACTCTCCAACTACCTGATATATCTGAGTTACTCTCGAATCACTTACATTTTTCCATTTCATCAAAATCCACTCCTAATTAATAGAATTTCTCTTGTGTTAAATAGCCTGCATTAACTCTGGGTTCTAATTGTTCAGTCTGAGCTCTAATTACTGAAATCCCCCATTTTTTCAACTCATGTAAATTAGTCCAAGCATTATTTCTTTTCCTTCATATGTTGATCCTACGAAACTTAAATAAGTGTAGAAGGTGAAAACATGAAAAAGAAAAAAAGATCATCATCCAAGATTGTGAAAAAAAGAGTTGTAAAACGGACAAAAATCATCACCCTAAGTCGGAAAAATGTACGTATAACAGAGAGTCTCGGAAATGGCTTTTGGCGCCACAGGTTTCAGCCCATCGAAATTAGACCATATTCATATGAATATATTAACTTGATACCAGCACCAGAAGGTACTAGGAGGGTTATCAGCGCTGGATGGATCATTGAACAACTTGAACCTGTATATGTGCTTCAAAATTACCCACTTGGACTAGATAGATGGTTTATGCAGATCTATAACCCCACTGGCGCTTTTAGAAGAGTATTAACTTGGGTAATAACTAAATCGCCTTAAAAGGAAATTTGATGGACACGCAGATGTTCAATTGCTTCGGTTTCGTCAGAAGTCTCGATATAGCGAGAAAACATTCTCGACTCCTGCCTCCTCGCAGGAGTTAAATCTTTTCTCTAATAAAATTATGTAGGCTGCATTCCATCCTCCCCCTCTCACAAGTAATGTTTTGTTTAATCATCCTTTTGTGCATTTTTCTTTCAAAAGAATCATGATCGTTTAACAGAGGTATCCTCTATTTTTTACAGAAACCTAAACTATCTGTTAGAGATCTTGGAGGTAACATTACGATGAGAGAAATAACTACTGAAGCACTTTTTCATCTCTATCTTGATACCCTTAACAGTTGTGGTTCCTATTTACGCAATGCATCTGATGATGTTGTTGGGTATGAGGTTTTTGAGCAGTTCGACATTGGTGTAGTTTCTTTTTTCCATGAAAGCAGCCTACTACGACTATTGAATGCTGGGTTAATCAATACTGAAACGATGCAAAGAAGTTCTGAATTACGACGGTTGGCTTTGGAATTACAGAAAGAAGATGAATGGAGTTTAAAGGCTTTAAGAACCTCTACAAGATGGACTACATTGTTAGCTCTAGCAGATGAAATTAGATCTACGATTAATGCCGAATAATATCAAGTAAACCAATCTCATCTTTTTCCTTTCGCGAACAACAATCTATGGCACTTATCACATCGATTGTTTTGTACCCCTTTCTTGTTCAAAACAAGTTAGGACTAAAAACTAAGAGTTGAACACAATTGAGCCTGTGTTCCCATCAATCTAACGGTTCAAGTAATGTGGTAGCCGTAACCGCCAGCCCTCATTACCAAATACACTCAACAGCTAACGCTTCGTTCGATCCTATAACCTTCTACCATCCCCTTCTCTGCTTCTGTCTTTGCCCGAAATCCCATATTGTTTGATATTTACATCGAGTATTCGGACGAAAATGAACATAAAAAACCCTCCCTTCCGACCAAGGGCAGAAAAGGGAGGCTGGGTGGACTGGGTTCAAATCTCTAGTTCACCAATTCGAACGAGTTCGACCACTGCCTGAGATCGACCTTTGACACCTAATTTTTGAATGACATTGCTAATATGATTACGCACAGTCTTTTTCCCTATCTCATTCATAACGCGCGTTGCTCCTTTTCGCAATTGATAGGTTTTTACAATGGTAATCATAGTTATTTTGGTATAGTAAACAGATTTTCAATTCAGTAAAATAAGGTCGAAACAACCAATATTTCAAAATAATAGGAGGTTTAAAATGTTTACAAAAAACCCATCATCAACTCTTCGTATGAGCAAACGTAATTTTCTTTTAGCCGCTGCACTCTCTCTTCCTCTCCTTGCGGGTATTCCAACTGCTAGTTTCGCTCAAGAAGCCACGCCTAAAAAAGAAATTGGTCAATCTATTACGATCAATGGGTATCAACTGGAAGTTGAGTCAAACAATAAGAGCTCCTCGGCGGACGAATTAAATAGTGGTAGATTAGGTAAATTATCTACTAGTGATGTAGTCGATTGGTATAAGTTCACACCAAACTCATCAGGATCGGTAACTGTCGAATTATCTGGCGTTCCAAATAGTATCCCCTATAGAGTTGCTGTGACTAAGGATCCGAGTCGTAGTGGCTTTTTAGATATCTCATCAACCACTGGCGCAAGTAGAACTGTTACTTTTATTGCTGAGGCTGGGACAACTTATTATTTTCATGTAGACTCCTACGATAATTACGATACTTCGGGCAATTACTACCTAATCAAACGATTGTAAACAAGCAGTTAGAGAAAATCGCCATCACAGGCGATTTTTTTCTGTTTGATTAGGAAATCTCCCTTCTATTTTGATTAGTTTGGTGGTCTTCGTGCCCGAAAAAGAAGGGCAAGCATACGATCTGAAGTGAAACTTTTCCAATCCTCCTTGCGTTAAATAAATGTGCAATCAAAAGTCTATTTTCATAAGGAGACAATCAACATGAACAAACCACAGAAACTGTTTATCGGAGTGGTATCAGGGGTACTCCTGTTCACTGCGGGAATGATGTCAAGCGGCTCCGCTTTCGCTAAAAAAGCAACTGAAGCGATCACCGTGAACTTTTCTAATATCAAACTGATCGTAAATGGCAGTCCCATCGATACCAAGGCGGAGCCTTTCGTTTATAAAGGGAACGTGTATGCCCCGGTCGCCACAATCGCGAATATGCTTGGCGTCGGTCAATCCTGGATGAACAGCGATCCCCTTACAAAAACCCCAGCTGTTCGATTTGAAAGTTTGGACAGAGTTGAACAAAATGTTCAGTTTGAGGGAATGGCGGGTCACGCCAACTACGCGCTGGACTATGTGTACTATGCCGTGGTCGGTTCCAATAAGGTCGTCAATTCAGTCAACAAAAAAGAAATCCCGCTTCCTCAAAGTGTAGGAGGTACTCCATATCCAGTGACAAGAATGGTTCATACCAATCAGTTCCTCGCAGTCGAGTATGGAGAAAAAGAAGGCAAAACTCAGGTTTATGTTAACCTGTACCAGCTAGACAAAGGGAAAAACACAGTGAAAATGATCTTCTCCCAACAACTGGACGAAGGGGCTAAAGGTACCACCTACCGCTTCTCCTACAACGAGGCCGAAAAGAGCTTGACTGAAAAGATTTACACGAATCAAAAACTTGTTGGGGTGAAGTTTTACCAAATTTCCGGGAATCAATTTGTCAAACAGGAAGAAATGTAACCGAGAAATTGTTAACAAGAGAACCTTCTACAAGGACACTGATGCTGCCCTCTTTCGGATCAAATGCCGGTAGAGGGTTTCATCTTTCTAACACACCACGCCGCACGGTCTCATGCCAGTCATTACCGCAAAATAGGTAGCAACCCAATATCGACTTGCCTATCTTGTTTTTTCAAGGAATTGTTCGATCGTTTGCCCGCCCAGGTTCCGTTTTGTCTTAGTGCAAAGACGCAAATGACATAAAAAAACCCTCCCTTCCGACCAAGGGAAGAAAAGGGAGGCTGGGTGGACTGGGTTCAAATCTCTAGTTCACCAAGTCGAACGAGTTCGACTACTGCCTGAGATCGACCTTTGACACCTAATTTTTGCATGACATTGCTAATGTGATTGCGCACAGTCTTTTCGCTGATGAAGAGTTGTCCGGCAATCTCTTTGGTTGTCTTATCTTGGACCAAGAGTTCAAACACTTCTCTTTCGCGATTCGTTAACAACGGCTTGGTTTGGTCGCTACCCTTCAATCGTGCCACCCCTCCTTGTGGGCTCTACAGGAACAAGGTTGAGGGATTACAGAGTCACCTTATCCTATGATGGGGGGTGGGTGATGGTGCCGGAATTTCAAGGATTTTAGGCTTTTGCCTTACATCCTATTCAGAAAATGGGCAATGGGTTCCGAACACCGCTGAGAAACCTCTTCGACATCCGCCGTGAATTTTTCCGTTCGAGACGACGATGGCCGCCAGTTGTCCCCCGTTCAGATCGCGACGAGTTCGCCTCGCCTGATGAGATTGCCATCGGAACCCAAGGCCAACACCGCCCCCGACACTCCAGTCTATTCACCCAACACATATACTGCTCCCTCCAATTCGACTTCCATACCACTATTTTTAACCGGATCAACCAAAAGTGCCCTTGATTCGTAAAAATCAAGGGCACCACAACTTAAATAAAAGGCGTACGTTTATACGTTTGTTCGAACTTATCACGCAATCCTTTTGCCAACAAGCTAAACGATCCAATGGCGATCATGAATGCTCCCAGTGGTACGAGAAAAATCCACGTATAGTTACTGTAAATAAAGCCTCGATAAGACCCGAGCAGCCCTGCCCATTCATGTGTAATGGAATGATACAGAACGGGATCAAAGGTCATTTTCGTACCACCTACAAACATGTCAAATATGCCGAGAAGCCCCATCAACGTCATGACAGCGATCATTTCTGTCACCAAGATAATAATGAGCTGTTCCTTCAAATGGGGCAAGATGTGGCGAAAGACGATTTGATTCCGGCCAGCTCCCAGTGAAATGGCAGCCAAGACGTATTGGGATTCTTTAATTTGTTCGGCCTTTTGACGCACAGAAGAGGCTACAGAAGGTGTTCCAAGGACAGAGACAAGCCCAATAAAAAGCAGAACGAGCGTGAACGTTGGCAGCTCGGAATTCACATTGATTCCTCGCAAAAGAAAATACACGGGGATAAATACAGGCATATAGCTCCATGCATTTTCAATCGCCATCCACCAACGTTGCTCTTTATCTTGAATACCGATATAGAGTCCAATCCATGTCCCAAGTAACACGCGAATGAATGCGATCGAAAGAGTAATAAAAACAGTGTATGGCGCTCCATGGAGCAAGAGGGTCAGTAAATCATACCCCCATTTGTCCGTGCCGAGAAAATGTTCCTTTGACGGCGGTAGGGGTGGAGAGACCATGACTTGTTTACCGTTCACTACCTCCTGACGTATCTTCGCTTGATATTCCAGATCATAGGGAGCCAAGTAAGGCCCCACCACAGCAATCGCCATCAGAGCGAACACGAAGATACTGCCTAGCCATAAAGAGAAATGGAATCGTCTTTTCATCTAAAAACCTCACTTATCCCTCATGCTGAAAAGTGTCCAGCTGCTCAAATAAATGGGGTACGACTATATGTCTGTTCGAATTTATCACGCAATCCTTTGGCCAGCAGACTAAAGGAACCGATTGCAAGCATATAAGCAGCAAGTGGGATCAGGAAAATCCACGTGTAATTCGTGTAGACAAAGCTTCTGTAAGTCCCGAGCAGTCCTGCCCATTCATGTGTGGTCGAGTGATACTCAACAGGGTCATAGTACATAGTCGTGCCGCCTACAAAAAGACCAAATATCCCAAGAAGCCCCATCAACGTCATGGTGGCGATCATCTCTGTCACCAGAACAATGACCAGATGCTCCTTCAAATGCGGCAGGATGTGGCGAAAGATGATCTGATCCCGGCCGGCCCCCAGCGAAGTCGCAGCTAAAACGTACTGGGATTCCTTGATTTGCTCCGTTTTTTGACGGATGGACGCAGCTACCGAAGGCGTCCCTAGCACTGCCACAACCACTATGAAAAACAATACGAGCGTAAACGTTGGCAATTCGGGATTAATATTGATTCCTTTCAATAAAAAGTAGACAGGAATAAATATGGGCATATATCCCCAGGCGTTCTCAATCGCAATCCACCAACGCTGCTGCTTGTCCAATATTCCAATATACAGTCCGATCCATGCTCCCATCAATAATCGCAATAGCGCAATCATGAGCGTAATAAAAATAGTGTACGGTGCCCCATGGAGCAGTTTTGTTAGTAAATCATAGCCCCATTTATCCGTCCCCAACAGATGCTCGCTTGACGGTGCCAAAGGAGGCGAAATGATCACTTGCTTCCCGTTTACCATCTCACTGCGCACTTTCACCTGGTAATCGACGTCATAGGGTGCTAAATAGGGCCCGGCTACACCGATAATCACTAGAAATACTACCAAGATACAGCCTAGCCATAAGGCCCAATTGAACCGTTTCCTCATACCATACCCTCACTCATTCCAAAAAAAGTCTGGGTTATTTATACACAACCGCGCGTTCAATCACATACAGAATGAGACGAATCAGTAAATAGACCAAAATGGATAGCAAAATAATACCTAACAGTCCCATGACAGCAGCATTGAATTCGTATCCGCCATCTTTGCTAAAAATAAACCGGGTCAAGCCTACAACGTTTAATAAGTACTCAACAATAAACAAGTTGGCTACCGAAATCGCTATTGTCTTCTTCAAATCAGCAATGAGAAACGGCTTGATATTTTTATAGACGTGGTGGATGAGAACATGCCAAATCCCCATCCCCTTGGCAAGTGCGGTTTTAATGTAGTCTTCGCCACCGATTTGTGCATACTTCAAACTAACTACCTTCATGAGGAAAATCGTTGGTCCAATTGACAGCAGTGTGATTGGAAACCAGGTACTCTCAGAGTCACTTACGGGTGACAGGGTGATAATACGAATGTTCGTCATCTTGTAAAATCCGACCGCACCCACAATCGAAACAACAATTAGGATAAAATCAGGAATCGTTGCAAGCAGATTCAAAACCTTTTGAAATTGACGTACAATCCGAAAGCGCTGCAATAGCAATCCAAAAATAATACTAGCTAGGACTGCCACACTAACACTTGCGAACAGCAGTTCAAAAGAGCTAATTGCAAACGGAAGGATATCCTCAGCGATACTCCTTTCCGTTTGCCCCGAATAATAGGTTCCGAGGGAGCCTTCTGCAATCTGTTGAATCAGATATACCGTATGGACTACGATATTTCCCGGTTCGAACACGATTTCTTCCTTTTGCGTATATAGCATGAACGGCCCACCGCAAACGACGATCACTAGGAAAAACATCCCAATTAATTGTTTTACATAGGTCAAGGTCTCATACCCCCTTACTATTTCCAACAATACACTATCTATTAAAAATCATCTAGACAATAGAAAATATTTTATTTTTTTATTCTATTCAAACAGAAATAAAAAGTGGCTGAGCAGGATAGCCTGTCAACCACTTCTCTATTCATGGGAACAGTTGATTCGAAAAAGATGATTGCTGATCGATTACTTCGTGGAAGAAGTAGCTACACGCAGCTGCTCATTTTTCATGAGAAGATTTTGAATCGAAGCAGTAAAAGGTTTTCTTACTCCATCTTTCAAACGTGGTACCATTGGAATCATCTGATAGACCTCCTTTCTGGCAATATCTTCTTAAGAATAGCATTTTTCATTATTTAACGTCAATTATGGCTATTCCCAGATAGGAAGCGAGCTGATTGATTTCGGCCATGTAGATGTTTTCTTGTCCGTAATAGCCCTCCTGCTCCCCTGCAACCTGGGCAAATTTCGAATAGAGCCGGTTTAAATAGGCTTGGTCAGCATCAGCGCAAAAGGTCACCTGTTTCACTTGTGCGTTTTCTGCTTGAACCTGTCTGATTAAATGGCGAAAGCCTTTCAAAAATACCCTGCTCCTTCGATATTTTTCTTCGACGATAACAGAATGAATATAGCAAATTTCGCCTTCTGGGTCTGGTTGCCTTTCTGCCGTCAAATATTGATAATGCCCCCATCCGACCAATTTACCTCGCTCGTCTTCTATCAGGATCAAATGAGAATCCGGGAGAAACGTCAAAATATGAGCAAGCGTGTCACTAAGGGAAAACATACGACTAAATTCCAATCGATTGCGCATAAAGAATAGCGTGAATTGGGCAAAATCATTGTCACTGGTACATTTTCTAAATTGGACATGCATCCTTTGCACACTGCCTCTCTCTTTTTCTATTGGTTAACGTATCGGCTGTTGGACGTTCTTGCCAATCGTCGAATGTTGGGACGTGATGTACTGGTATACCTTCAACGGTAAGGTCAAAACAACACAAGAGGTGAGAGCCGTCACGGTTGTTGTCTGTAAAGCACCCGCCAAGACTGTTTCTCCAAAGTGATCGCCGTCCTCCAAGATCGCAAGTCGAATCTGCTCCTCAGATTCAGCAGATTTTTGGGATACTTCTACCTTTCCGCGTGCGAGGAAGTGAACCTTCTCTGCTGCTTCTCCTTCCCGAATGATCGTCTGCCCAGCCGTAAATGTCTCGGTATGGAAGAGATGCAAAATATCAGGCATACTGACACCCAAAACATCCGTAACCCCTTCTGTCGCAGTCAAAACACTTTGCTTGTCCCATAGCCTTCTGTAATAACCCCGCTTTTGCAACAGTTGAACATGGGTCCCTTGCTCGACTAGTTCCCCCTGCTCCAACACAAATATTTGATCCATATCCGTTATCGTCGCCAAACGATGTGTGACCGTAATGACAGTCCGATCGCTGGAAAGCTTCGCAAAAGTCCTGTTAATAGAAGCCTCTGAAATGGGATCGAGCGCAGAAGTGGCTTCATCCAGAATGAGTAGAGAAGGATTGCGCAGAATCGCACGAGCAATGGCAAGTCGCTGCCTTTGCCCCCCAGAGAGGTTGCTGCCCCCATCCAAAACAAGTGTTTCGTACTCGTCTGGCAGACTCATGATAAAGTCATGGATCTCCGCTTGCTGGGCAGCCATCCTCAGCTCCTCCTTGGTTGCATCGAGTTTTCCTAGCCGGATGTTATCCGCTATTGTTCCGTGAAAAAGAAAGTTATCCTGAAAGACGACCCCTACATGGTTGCGAAAGGCTCCTCGATTACATTCATCGAGTTTTGTTCCATTTATCTCGATTTGACCAGAACTAGGTTCATATAAGCCTAATAACAGCTGAACGATGGTGCTTTTTCCAGACCCGCTGGAGCCAACAATCGCAACTTTCGTCCGAGCCGGAATCTGCATGTTAACCTGCTTGATGGATAACTGATTTTTTTGATAGCCAAACGTAACATTTTTTACGGACACTTCGGTCGTACGCAAATCGAACTGTTCCGCTCCAAAATGGTCGACTTTATCACTGGGTTCATTCAGCACCTTTTGGATTCGCTCCATACTGACTTGTGTATCTGTAATAAGCGGGAGAGTAAAGGTCAGATTAAATACTGCATTCCCCATCGACGTATACATGGTGAAAAAAGCAACAAGCGAACCGACAGAGATTCGCCCGGTGAGTGCCAGATAGGAACCGAAGCCAATGATCGTAAAGTTGATGAGTAGTAAGCACAGCGCAGGAATTCGTTCCAGATTCGCTGCCATCAAATTTTTTCGATAGTTACTGACCAGCAGCAATTTGAGTCTTTCATTGAATTTATCGATCATGACAGCTTGCAGATTGAAGCCCTTGATAACCATTTGCGCTTTCGCATTTTCCTGGACATCATTCATCATAGCTGCGAGCTGTTCTTTGTATGCGGCATTGACTGCGTAGGCACGTCGGCCAAGCAAATAAGGGCCTGAGAAGATCAAGATTGCTCCCGCCAAAATACACAGCGCCATCCCCCATTCCAAGTAAAACAACACCATCGTAGTAATCGTCACGACCGCCAATGACTGAATACCCGTCGTGAAGAGAATCGCTAACGATCTGTCAATGACAGGCAAATCCACCGAAAAGTGAGAAACCAGTTCGCCCGAACGCGTTTTGTGGAAATAGCTGACCGGCAAATGCTGCATATGCGCAAACAGTTTTTGCCGTAAATCATTTTGCACACGTGCGCTTAGTTTTGCCAGCACATAATCACTGATCATTCCAGCACTGACACAGATAATCCCGCTAATCGTCAATACCATCATAATAACCGTGAAAACGTGCATATCTTTGGGAACAATCGCTTTGTCAATGATCATCTGGAAACTGAGAGGTGCCAAGGATAAAAAAAGCAGATCGAGTGCAAGTGTGAGGAAAAAAAGAAAACTCAGGAGCTTATAGGGGCGTATGTAGCCAAACAGGCTTTTGATGACGAACAGCATCGTGACGTCTCCTTCTTGGATTAGAAAAATGGTTCATGTTGAAACCTGGCTGCATAGGATTGCCAAGCCAAAAATGATGCGCGGTATTCATCCAATGGACCGTTTGCCGTTTCCACAGAAGCTACTCGTTCTGCAATCTTGGTAAATAATTTGCGTAAAGAGTCGTCCGAGGAAGTCCAGAATCGAAACTCCTTCACGTCCTCCTCCATATAGGCAATATACTCGGTTACATACTGAAGGGCATGCAAAAAAAGGCGACTGCTGCGATACTGTTCTAAAAAATAGACTACCTGAATTTGAACGATATGCTTGTCTTCGTACTGATTTTCACCTGTCCCGTAAATGTATGAAAAAGCACCGATCACTTCATCGTCATCGTTGAAGCAAAGAAATGCTTTCCCCTCCATTAAAACGGGACTCGCCAGAAAACTAAGCGCCACAGTAAAGGAATATGGCATGCGAAGCTGGTCGTAATTTTCCAATAAAAAGGCCATGTATTTCTCATAATACATCTCAGCTGAGCAGATCGAGAAGTAATGATCCATCTCTTTCCATCCCTCCTTTGAATGATAAAGCGTCGGTACGTATCCTTCACAAAAAAGACGGCCATTAGCCGCCTCTATCTTATCACAATTATTTGAATATCCAGTCTGCCCATGTCATGAAGATCGAGCGGTGCAGTCAATGCTGTCCCTGCCATGTCTTTCAAGTCATGCTGATGTAAAAATAAGGGCGGGGTTATGTCTACAATAACTCCTTGATTGGACAAAAGCGTACTCGCATTCCCAGAAATCATGTTCCCCAACTCGGAAATGGCACTTTTTCCGAGCTCATCCATCTCTTGCACGGGATAGCCGCCCATCATAGCCGAGACAATGCGCAAAGCCAATTCCTCTTGCAGACCAAAAAAGACCTCACCTTGTAATTGACCTGTCATTCCGATTCGAATCCATGTATGGCCTTCTACATGGCTCCATTCTCTTTCAGCTAACTCTCCACGCGAAATGTCGACATTGCATACTTGTTGAATCACGGACGAAGCTGATTCAAGAAATGGATCAAGGTACTGGACTATCATCTGCATTCTCTTCCTTTCCCGGGCAATTCTCTTAGAGGTTGTTCAAAAAGTCGTCTTTTGATCACATAGTAATACTGGAAGCCTATTCGACATCGAAAGAGGTGCTGAAAAGACGACTTTTTGAACACGCACTCATATAGGACTATCATAATGTCGATTTTTGGCAGATGCAATAGGATTACGAAAACTTCATAGGCATAAGGTCACGAAAACAAGGTATAGCGGGGAAGTATTCCTCTACTTTTGTCTCATGACGAATGGTATAGATAGCCGTGCACGTTCGCAAGTCTAATATTTCTACACCAATCTCATGCTTACTCAATTGCCACATCGGAAGGTGCACTCGATCAAAGGCAAAAACCGTATCTCCAAATCCCAAGCATTCCTGTATACAACGGACAGCATCGTAATGTTCATCGGCCTCAAGCAAATGAACGGGCTCCAAACCGAATTGCTCGATCAGATGAAGGCGATCCCGCAATTGCTCTGCCCCACGCTTCCTTCTGGCTGTCCTTCTCGGGGATAGCACAGGGTACTCTCTCATAACATATTCCCACATGATCCCGTGGTAAAACATCGAATAGACTCCTCCTACAAAAATTTGGCCCGGCAATAGCCGTTTATCTGCTACTGACGGGCCCGCTATCCTATTTTTTCTTTCCGACGACGCTCATCTCCGCTCGGGCTTCCCTCCCCAGTGCATCGGTGGCAACAACCGTCAGTTTTTGCTTGCCTTCCTCTATCTCATGAAGCACCAAGCGAAATAGCCCATGATCGTTCGCGTTGGTCTGAAAGCTCTTTGATCCGTAGTTGATTTGGAGGTTAACAGCACCAGCACCTGTCACCTTCCCTTCGATGGGCAGCGCTTCACCTTCCTGCCCTTCTAGCTGTTTGTTCGGTAGCTGAATCGTCGGAGCTGGCACTGTTCGCGCCTTGTAGGAGATACGCTGCTCCCCATTGCTTATGACGACCGCCCCTGCATTAGCGTCCACATACGCATACACCAGCAGCATGCTTTCATTGCCTGCACCGTCTTTCCCTTCGAGCAAAATGCGATTTTCTCCCTGCTTCATACTCAACATTTGCGTTACGTATTTTTGCGCAGGGATTTCCAATTGCTCTTCTTCAAAATAGGACACGATTTGCCCATTGACACTTACCTGACCTTTGTATGTTTGATCTCTGTACATGAAGCGGACCGGAACCAGCATGTTCTTGGTTGCTGGATCGAACTGTACGTCTTCGCTGCCATCGTTTAGCAATTGCAGTATCGGAGGGCTCGTATCGACGATGACACGCTGCGTGAATTGGCGCTTGTTTCCATACATATCCATTGCACTGTACATCACATAGTTGAGACCCTCCGTTAATCGCAGGATGGTTTCAAATGATCCATCCGCCGCCAGCTTTACAGGCGTTTTGTTAATCGCCAAGCGTACTCTGTCCATCATATCCTCGCCCGTTACTTTCCCCCTGAAGGCTACATCGGGCTGCTTGGATATTTTCAAATAAGGAAACAAATCATCCGGGAACTCCACAAATGGCGGAGTGCTGTCGCTTTTCCCGTTAATATGCGCCACACTGATATTCCCCGCGTAATCATACGCTACCACACTCATTTTTTTATCCGGCTGATTAATGAGTGTGCTAGACACTTTTGGAGAATAGGGGCCTCCAACTCTTTTGCCGTTTACATAAAGGAAATAGGCCTGGATATCTTTATCACGGCTACTCCACTGAACCCGGTTTCCTGACACAGAAGCTGTAATCACAGGAGCTTTTGTATCCACGCGGATGGGAAGTGTCATCGATTGCCAATTTGCATTGCGATCGTCTATTTTGGCCTTAATGGAGAATTGATATTGCCCATCAGGTGCCTGTATATAGGCGCCTTTTTGCGGTGAAAAGATCTTTCCGTCCCAGCTCCACGCTTCCTTTTCCGTATAATAGTATGGCGTCCCCAGCTTGGATTGATCGTACTTGCTTACCTTTTCATCACGCACAAGAGTGCGAATCGGCTTGCCTGACTGGTCTGTTACTTCGACGATAATATAACGGGCATTGCGCAAAAATGTAATCGAAGGCGCAGCGACATCGTAATGCCCATCCCCGTTTGGCGAAAAGGCAATATGATTCGGCTCGATTTTCGCACCGCCATCGGCTTTGACACCTGTAACGCCTAGATAATCCCGATAGCGCCATTTGTCATTGCGTTTATCATGATACCAGGTCGTCTTGACACCTGTTCGTTTTTCCTGACTTTCTGCCTCCCATACAGGTTGATCCATGATCCTTGGTTCATCCCAATCGCCGTAGAAGCCATAAAACGGCGTGCGCAACGTAGGCAGCTCTTTATCATCTGGTTGAAAGGAAATAAATCCTTCTGCAAATTGATTGCGTGGAGAGCCTGCTGGAATTGTGAGCGTTACCTTCACTTCCTCTAACTTCCCTGGCGCAACGGTAATTTTAGGGGCGGAAAATTGCAGTTCTGCCCCCTCGAAAAGGGTATCGGTCAGCATGTTGAGCCCATCCTTGCGCAAGTCAGTCAAGACGCCAAACTCATTCTGCAACTGATACGTAATGGGCTTTTTGCCAAACTTGTTATTAATAAACAGAGAAAAGGTCGTTGAATTCCCGATCTCTCCCAACGAGACGCCTGCTTTTCCTTTTGCAGTCACAACGATGGCTGGGGTCTTGATCGCTTTTGCGATTTGCATCAATCCTGCCCCTTGGACCCGTGGGCTGTAAGGCACTTTTTTTATTTTCTCTTTATCCGCTGCTGGTATGCTGATTTGCGGATCGATAATCGGTTCTGCTGTGTTCATTGCCGCAGCCTTTAACGTATCGACAAGCGATCTGCCTTGCAGGTTCCGCCCTTGCTTGAGATAGCCTTGCTTCAGCAAAGCCATCCCGCCTGCCACATGTGGCGTTGCCATTGACGTACCACTTTTCACGGCATATTCAGACTCTCGCGTGAGTGACAAGATGCCCCCACCTGGAGCGGCAATCTCCGGCTTGAACTGCAAATCGGGCGTTGGTCCCCATGATGAAAAAGCCGAGATCGTTCCTCCGTCTGGATAAGGCATCGGATTTTGTCCATAATCACCGTTAAAGGAGACTGTTACTTTCTTGCCTTTTTTAATCGCTTGTGCCATTTGCTCGCCCATGTGCTTCAATATAGAAACAGCCGGGATTTGTTTGGCATGCTCCGCACTGATAATCAGTGGTCCCATTTCATTGTTGTAGATGACGGCACCAACTGCTCCTGCTTCTTTCGCGAGACGCAGCTTTTCGTCGAATGAAATGTCGCCTCGCTCGAGCAATACCACTTTATCTTTTACGGAAACATTGTAGTCTTCCTTCTTCCCTTTCCCCATATAGACGAGCGGATACGGCTTCATCAGTGTCATGACGGGGTTTATGGCACCCCCGCCTTCCACATAGCCCGATAAATACACGACTTTCTCCATACCGGGTACCCCTTGCACCGTGAAGCTATAGCCGGCCAGTGCTGTAGCGTTGACAGAAGCAACTGAAAATGCATCAGGACTCAAGCCTGGAGAACCGATCATGGCGATATCCGGATTCTGTGCACGTACCTTATCACTGCCGAAATACGCATCATTGCCGGCAGCTGCCACTACTATGATTCCATTATCGACCGCTCGCTTCACAGCCATTTGCTCCACATTTGTTTCATCCACATAACCCGCTGAGGAACCGAGACTCAAGTTGATGACATCTGCTTTTTTCGTAATAGAATCATTGATCGCAAATAGGATCGATTCACCTAGCCCTGGAACCTCGCTTTGATAATTGGAAAATACTTTTTGGCTGATGAGCTGTGCTTCAGGTGCCACCCCTTTTACTTTTCCGTTCGCAGCAATAATTCCCGCCACATGGATACCATGCTGAGATTCGGATACGTCTTCCGTTGTTTGCGTACGGTCAGCCCAGTTAAAACCAGGGATCACCTTCTGGGAAGAGCCTGACTTTTGCATGGCTGACCGCTTATCATGCGGGGTAGGCAAATCGGGGTGGCGCGGATTGACTCCCGTATCGACCACGGAAACAAGCATCCCTTCCCCTTTTACCCCCGCATCCTCCCAAGCCTTAGTCGCCTCAATCATTTCCAGCGAATCGACAGGCGCGGATTTTAATTGCTCACCTCGCAGTAGCAGTTCTTGTTTATGCCATTCATCTGCCTTCGTTTTATACTCCTTGTCCGCCTTGCCTGTATGTAATGGCTGGTGCATTTCCGCGAGATCCTGCAAAATCTGCGTACGAATGGTCGCCGTTCCTTCAAACGCTGTTGTGCTTACAGTCGTTGCGGGAAGCAAAGCCAATATCAATCCAATGCTGCATACCTTTTTCTTCATCGTTTGCCCCCTTGCTGGAAGTCATTCCATTATGTTTTCAGTTTTCACTAGGAATCGCTCGGGTATTCCCTTCTTTTCGCGAAGGTTGACAAACGAAGCATTTTCTGCCTATATTTAAGTGCATTAAATATTACATATCAAATATTCTCGCTCACGAAGAAATAGATCAAATAAGGAGATGATACGAGCATGCCCTCCCCCTCTACAGATACACTTGAACGCTTGCAGGAGGCGTTTCGTACCATTATGCGCACGATGGGAACGCAATTAGCCGAACCTGTCTCTGGCTTAACTGGACCGCAATTCTACATTCTTCATCAGTTGGAACTGAAGGAAAAATGCACTGTTGGAGAATTGGCTGAATCAATGGGGGTCAAACCAAGCGCAATCACAGCAATGGTCGACCGTTTGGATAAACACGGCTTCGTCGCCCGTGATCGTGATGAGGAAGATCGCCGAGTGGTTTACATCAGCTTGCGTGATTCCGGCAAAAAAATTCTGCAAGTAGCCAAGCAGAATCGGAGAGAACAACTAAATAAAATGTTTTCTCACCTCAGCGAGGATGAACTCCAGCAGTTCGTCAGCATCTTTGAAAAGCTGGCGGTGGCGGCGGTCATCGAGGCGAATTGAATAAACTTCTTGTACGTTGCTGTTGTGGTGGGGAGGAAACAGGAGAAAACGCTCAGATTCTAGGGCCACCC
>NZ_PXZL01000046.1 GCF_003013405.1 Brevibacillus formosus
GCATATCAATACGCCAGGTGGAGAAGTAAACGCTGCCGACCAGATTGGGCAGTTGATCCGTCAGGCTCCCATGCATGTGATAGCCTACATTGATAATCAGGCTTTTTCAGCGGGAACTTACATCGCCCTGAATGCAAATGAAATTATTATGACTCCAGGAAGTAGCATGGGGGCAGCCGCACCGATTGACTTGGCGGGGAATGCGGCAGACATTAAGTTCATTTCCGGTTGGAGCAATAAAATGAAGGCGGCAGCCGAGCTGAACAATCGCAATCCTGACGTTGCTCGCGCGATGGTGGAAATCGATACGGAATTCCCGGGATTAAAGCCAAAAGGAACGGTGCTTTCTCTCGATGCCCAACAAGCGAAGCAGTTGGGATATGCGGATGATGTGGTGTCCAATAAGGAAGAACTGCTCAAAAAGCTCGGCATTCAGCCAGATTCCCTTCAGGCGATTGAGCCAACCGGTGGAGAACTGGTAGCTAGATGGGTGACTAGTCCTATTGTGATGAGTCTTTTGCTCATCATTGGATTGGGAGGAATTGTAGTAGAGCTGTTTGCCCCTGGCTTTGGTGTTGCAGGGACGATTTCGCTCTTCGCGTTCAGTCTGTATTTCTTCGGGCATTATGTAGCGGGATTTGCCAACTGGTTGCACATTGGACTGTTTGTCATTGGAATCTTGCTGATGCTTCTGGAGATTTTTCTTCCGGGCGGCATTGTCGGTGCGATTGGATTCATTAGCATTGTGACAGGTCTTGTAATGGCAGCCTATGACACGCAGCAAGGGCTCGCGTCCCTGGGTGTGGCCGCTTTGATCACGGCAATTGTAACGTTCCTGTTAGTGAAGAAATACGGGGTCAAAGGTCTATTTAACAAGTTTGTCTTGGGTGATACGCAAAGCAATGAAGAAGGTTACATAGCTCCACGCGATCAGCGTGAGCTGGAAGGAAAATCAGGCATCACCCTAACACCATTGCGCCCGGCAGGGGTCGTCAAGGTGGAAGGAAAACGTGTGGATGCCGTATCGGTTGGTGGTTACATTGAAGCAGGTACCGCCATCACCGTTGTGCAAGTAGAAGGCACGCGTATCGTCGTTGCCGAACTAGAACTAAAGGAGTGAGCTCTTCATGTTTGAAGGCGGTTTGATTCCCCTTATTTTTATGGTGGCAGTAGCCATCGTTGTCCTTTCAGTTTTCTTCTCGTTCGTACCAGTCATGCTCTGGATTTCTGCACTGGCTTCCGGTGTGAATATCGGGATTATTACCCTCGTCGCTATGCGTTTGCGTCGCGTCGTACCATCTCGTATCGTGAATCCGTTGATTAAAGCGCGTAAAGCGGGCTTGCAGCTGGATACCAACCAATTGGAGAGTCATTATCTCGCAGGCGGTAACGTAGACCGTGTTGTAGATGCGCTCGTAGCAGCGCAACGTGCAGATATTCCACTCGGCTTCGAAAGAGCAGCAGCAATTGATCTGGCGGGTCGTGATGTATTGGAAGCGGTACAAATGAGCGTTAACCCGAAAGTGATTGAAACACCAGTGGTAGCAGCAATGGCAAAGGACGGTATCGAGCTGCGCACTCGTGCAAAAGTAACGGTTCGTGCCAACATCGATCGGTTGGTCGGTGGTGCTGGTGAAGAAACAATTATCGCCCGCGTAGGTGAGGGGATCGTTTCGACAATTGGTTCGTCAAAAGGACATAAGGACGTATTGGAAAATCCGGATCTGATCTCCAAAACGGTATTGAACAAAGGCCTGGATGCCGGAACCGCCTTTGAAATTCTCTCGATTGATATTGCAGACGTGGATGTAGGGAAGAACATCGGGGCACAATTGCAAACCGACCAAGCAGAAGCAGATAAACGTATTGCCCAAGCAAAAGCGGAAGAGCGTCGTGCCATGGCGGTAGCCCAAGAGCAGGAAATGATCGCGCGCGTACAAGAAATGAAGGCAAAAGTAGTAGAAGCCGAAGCGCAAGTACCACTCGCTTTGTCCGAAGCATTGAAAAGCGGCAAAATGGGCGTAATGGATTATTACAACATGCAAAACATTGCTGCTGATACACAAATGCGTCAATCTTTCGGGCATGCAGGTGACAAACAAGATCCTGCTACGCCAGACGAGAAAGAATAAGGGCGATTGCCATGGAAGATCTTATGGATCTCGTCGTAGATTTACTGGATTTAGTCGAGTGGATCATCCCGCTCATTGGCAAGTTCTGGTTTGTCATCCTTGGTTACTTAGGATATAAAGTTCTTGGCAAAACCGGAAAGAAAAAGATGTCTCAAGGCAAGAAAATGCCTCCGCTTACCCCGGCCACAACGTCGGATATCCCTATGGAAACGGCGGAGTACGGCAAAGAGACGGTGCGGGCAACCTCCAAATACGAGCCGCTTCAGCAAGAGTCGATGGAAGGGGTTGGAGTCGAGCAGGAATGGGCATTCTCCAGTCCAGCTCGTGCTTCAACGGGCCCAACCATCACAGTGAAGCAATCGGAATCGATGAAGGTCGCTAATTCAGACCGAGAGAAAACACTCACATCGAAACACGGCAATCCCCGTGATGGCATGAAATGGGCGCTTATTTTTGGAGAGCCGCGCTCAAAAGCTCCGTACGCTAAGCAGGTTCGGCAAAGAAAGATTTTCTAATAGCAGCTAGTCACACAGGTGAACCTTGGTTCGCCTGTTTTTTCTTGATACACAATGTTTTCATGTCGAAATATCTCGAATAACTTGTCTTGTTTCTCATATCCTTGTTGACTATCCTGAATGTAAAGAAAATTCCTCCAAATAGAAGAAGGGATAGAGGTCAAGCGATGAATCAACAAATTTTTGAACAAATGGGGCGGTTTCGTCAAAAAGTGATTCGGCTTGCCATCTTCGAAAACAAATCAGTATATGAAACAGCGATCGCATGCGGTTGTTCAGCTGAGAAAGTAAAACGAGTCATGAAAAAATGGAAGGCGCTTACAAAAGAAAATGAACTGGTTTCTGCTGCAAAAGAAAGCGAATAATCAATGGGTGTTGTGGATTGTATCTCAAAGAATGAGTTCTCAACTGCTTGCAAAATTGCGAGCGACGAGGGCTCTTTTTTTGTGACTGTTTTTGATGAATGCCACTTTATGCTCGCGCATACGCATAGATAAGAATGGTTTTGCACCTGTAAACAGATGAGATCGTCATATTCGCCAATATATAGAACGAGAAGGGGGGCTAATCCATGAAGCGTTGGAGCCGCCGTCTGCGCCAGCTGGCCGGAGGGGTGTTGGATCTGCCGCAAGATGTAGTCCTGGAAGTCCCGCGCATTACGATGATCGGTCATTTGCAAATGTATATAGAGAATCATCGAGGAGTCTTGCATTTCAGCGAAAAAGAGCTTCGCCTGCTGTTGACTAACGGTCAAATGATTGTTTCAGGTGAACAGCTTGTCATCCGCGCGATTTTGCCTGAGGAAGTTCTGTTAGAAGGCAGAATCGGTGGCGTGAAATTTTTGGAGACGGGACCACAGAGCTCGTAATCTTTGTTAGAGGGAGGGCGGCACGTATGCGGTATGGAATCAAGGAGTGGGTGGATGGACATGTAACCATTACCGTTCGGGGAAAACGGTTTGAGCGGATGTTGAATATGGCCGTACGGGATGGAATTCGAATCTGGAATATTCGCAGGGTAGGAGAAGAGGTGACTCGCTGCGATATTTTGATTCGAGATTATTTTCGTTTGCGGCCGCTTTTAAAAGAGACAGGCTGTCGTAGTCACGTCGAGGCAAGAGACGGGCTGCCTTTCTGGCTGCTGCGTATACGCAGACGATCTGGATTGGCAATTGGGGCTGTTCTTTTTTTCATCGGATTGTACATGCTCTCCTCTTTTGTTTGGAGTGTTGAAGTGAGTGGGACGAAAATGGTTGATCCGCGACGAGTGATTCAAGCTGCCGAACAAGTGGGGATTAAAGAAGGGGCATGGAAGGTCAAACTAAAAGAACCGTTGGTTTTGCAAAAAGAGTTGTTGAGTCTGCTGCCGGAAGCGTCCTGGGTTGGAATTGAGATACAAGGAACCAAGGTCATGCTTCAAGTGGTTGAAAAAGAGGCTCCCGTAAAGCCGCTTGCAACAGGTCCCCGTCATCTTGTAGCGAAAAAGAGGGCTGTCGTCCATAAAATTCTCCCAGAAGTTGGTCGCAGTCAGGTTGTGAGCAATCAATTGGTAGAAAAGGGCCAAGTGCTTATTTCCGGGATCATCGGGAATGACGCTCGCCAACAAGCCGTATCAGCGCGAGGCAAGGTGCAAGGGGAAGTGTGGTATATAAGCAACGCATCTGTCCCGCTAAAACAAACGATGCACCGACTGACGGGAGAAAAGCTGCAGCATCAATACCTGCTCGTAGGCCCCTATGCGGTATACGTGTGGCCATTTGAAAAACAGTCCTTTGCACAAGCCGAAATGGCAGAACAACGGTTTTTACCCTCGTATGGGGGATATACCTCACCACTTGGCTGGAAGACAGTAACGTATGCGCAAACAGAACCCGTTCAAACAGAAATGAGCGTGGAGGAAGCAACGGAGCTGGCTAAAAAATTCGCCAGGGAGGATATCTTGAAAAAAGCTGGAAAAGATGCGTTCATTCAGGACGAAAAAGTTTTGCACGTCACAACAGAGAATGGTAAAGTTTACGTAAGCATTCATTTTTCCGTCATTGAAGATATTGCCATTGAACAGCCTCTCGTTGGGCAGTGAGGGGTGGCAAGCAAATGACGCATTGCTGATTACCGTTGCAAGGAGATGGAAGCCTGTTGCACGTACAAGATGAGGTAAGAATCCCGTTTTCAGACGCATCTGAGGCCTTGCTGTTGTTCGGACCACATGACGCGTACCTAACACTGATCGAGCAAAGAAGTTCCGCCAAAATCATGACCCGAGAAGGCGAACTGGTTATTAGCGGGGATAAGCCGGAAGTGGACAAACTGACAGAGCTGATTGAAACTCTGCTACAGTTGATTCGCAGAGGGATTGCCCTGTCCGAACGAGACATCTCTTATGCGATGTCGTTGATTGAACGGGGAGAAGGTGCCCAACTGCTCGATGTGTATGATGAAGAAGTCGCTCGTACCCAACGTGGCAAAGTAATCAGGGCAAAGACTTTGGGGCAGCGTCACTACTTGTCTGCGATCAAGAAGCATGACATTGTGTTTGGAATTGGACCAGCTGGTACCGGAAAAACGTATTTGGCTGTTGTCACAGCAGTAACTGCGTTGAAAAATGGGCGTGTCAAACGGATCGTTCTTACCAGACCGGCCGTAGAAGCGGGGGAGAGCCTAGGATTTTTGCCTGGAGATTTGCAGGAAAAAGTAGACCCTTACCTGCGTCCGCTCTATGATGCCTTGTACGACATGCTGGGCAATGAACAAGTCGCCAAAATGATGGAACGCGGACTCATCGAGGTTGCACCTTTGGCGTACATGCGTGGTCGTACGCTCGAAGATTCCTTCGTCATTTTGGATGAAGCCCAGAACACGACTCCCGAGCAAATGAAAATGTTTTTGACCAGGCTTGGCTTTGGTTCCAAAATGGTCATTACGGGTGATGTGACCCAGGTGGATTTGCCAAAAGGCAAGAAATCGGGATTGCGCGAAGCACAGCGCATCTTAAGTCCCATTTCAGATGTAGCCTTTATTCATTTCCAAGAGGGAGACGTCGTTCGTCACAGTCTGGTACAAAAAATCATCGCTGCTTATGCCAAGGAAGAAGTAGAACACGGCTATTAATAAATGGCGTCACAAAAAGGAGATCGTTTACCTGTGTTATCTGTAGAAATCCTTCATGAAGAAATCGAACCGATCGATGAGAATTTGCAAAACCTGCTCGTCCGTTGTCTGGAAGCAGCGGCAAAGCTGGAAGACGTACAAGGAGAAGTAGTTGTCACGCTGGTGAACAACGAGCGTATCCACGAGCTGAATCGCGATTATCGTGGCGTTGATCGGCCTACGGATGTTCTATCCTTTGCGATGAACGAACCGGGTGAAGGAGAAATGGAAATCTTCATTGATGAGGATGAGGCCGGCGAGTTTCCGAATATGCTTGGAGATATCATTATCTCGGTGCCAAAAGCACATGAGCAGGCCGAAGACTATGGCCATTCATTCGAACGCGAACTCGGATTTCTCACCGTTCATGGTTTTCTTCACCTTCTGGGTTATGATCATGGGACGCCAGAAGAAGAGAAGGAAATGTTTTCACGTCAAGAAAAGGTGCTGGAACAAATCGGCTTGACGAGGTAGGAGATTACGTTGAAGGAATGGCGACGATTGACTCGCAGCTTCGCCTACGCTCTGCAAGGAATTTCCTATACTGTACGGACACAGCGAAACATGCAAATCCACGTAGCCGCAGCCATTTTGGTTCTGGCTGCAGCGTGGTGGCTGCAGATACCCCGCAGCGATGTTTTGCTGGTCCTTTTTTCTATCGGTCTGGTCTTTTCTCTGGAGCTGGTAAATACTTCAATCGAAGCAGTCGTTGATTTAGCTTCCCCGGAATGGCACGCCAAGGCGAAGATTGCCAAAGATGTGGGAGCAGGAGCTGTGCTTGTGGCGGCGATCTTGTCTTTTATCATCGGAGTCCTCGTATTTGGACAGCCACTGTTGCAAAAAGTATGGGGATAGTTTTTACTAGTGGTACCGGACGGGTCATTCCAGTTGACCTTTCAGTCTGGTTTCTTCGTGTCTCTTTGGACACATTCTGTTGAGAAATGATGTTAAAGAACAATCATATGAGGAATGATGAGAATGGATAAACAAGCATTATTAGCACAAGCAATCGAAGCCAGAAAGCTCGCTTATGTACCGTACTCCAAGTTTCAGGTAGGAGCAGCTCTTTTAGCTGAGAGTGGCAAGGTTTATCTGGGAGGCAATATTGAAAATGCAGCATACTCCCTGTGCAACTGCGCAGAGCGTACGGCTCTTTTTAAAGCGTATTCGGAAGGTGATCGGACTTATAAGGCATTAGCTGTCGCTGCCGATACACCGCAAGCTGTATCACCGTGCGGGGCTTGCCGACAAGTCATCGCGGAGCTGTGCCCGCCGGACATGCCTGTATTTTTGACGAATCTCAAAGGCGACATTTGGGAAACGACAGTATCTGCCCTGCTTCCAGGCGCATTCACCAAGGAGGATTTACGTGGATAATCGCAAGACCAAGCAATCGTTTAAATCGGGCTTTGTCTCCATTGTGGGACGCCCAAATGTTGGAAAATCAACTCTGTTGAATCATATTGTGGGACATAAAATCGCCATCATGTCCAATAAGCCGCAGACCACACGTAACAAAATTACGGCTGTGCATACGACAGAAGAGGGACAAATTATTTTCTTGGATACGCCGGGGATTCACAAGCCTCAATCCAAACTCGGAAACTACATGGTTTCGGTTGCCGAAAATACGTTGAACGAAGTAGACCTCGTTTTGTTTGTTGTCGATGCAACAGAAAAACGCGGAGCCGGGGACGACTACATCATCGAGCGGTTGAAGCAGGTCAAAACGCCAGTATTTTTGGTCATCAACAAAATTGACAAGGTGCATCCGGAAGCGCTGCTGCCTATTATTGACGATTACCGCAAATTGTATGATTTCAAGCAAATTGTTCCAATCTCTGCACTGGAAGGTAACAATACAGGATCATTGCAGCAGGCTATTTTGGGTGAAATGGAAGAAGGCCCGATGTATTACCCTGCCGACCAGGTGACAGACCATCCGGAGCGCTTTGTAGCAGCCGAGTTGATTCGGGAAAAAGTTCTGCATTTGACAAGGGAAGAAGTACCTCACTCCATTGCTGTCGTTATTGAAGAAATGAAGCGAGGAGAAAATGGCAAGACACTTTACATTTACGCTGCCATTTACGTAGAGCGGGATTCCCAGCGCGGTATTTTGATCGGGCAAAAAGGTCAGATGCTCAAAGAAATTGGTCAACGCGCGCGCAAGGATATCGAGCGTTTGATGGGGGACCAAGTATTTTTGGAGCTCTGGATCAAAGTGAAAAAGGATTGGCGCAACCAAGAGCGGATGCTGCGTAACTTCGGTTTCTATGACGAGCAATAATATTCCCAACGCGATGTGTTAATTTTTCCAAGGCATAGAATAACGGGCAAAGGTGATTCTAAGAAGGAAGTGGATAGACCCGATATAGGAAAGGATGATGCTCCATGCTTCGTGACTTTTCTTGGAGAGTTTTCGCTTCAACCGGTGACATCCATGCTTACCTTCTCTACCGTGATCACCATCAAACGGATGTTTCCAGCGAGGAAACCTCGTTTGATCTCGCCCAGGAAGAATTGGGTGACACGCAGGCATGCTTGTAAAGTGGGAAGGGATTGTCATTCGCAGCGTGGACTATGGTGAGTCCAGTAAAGTGATGACATTGTTTACCCGGGAGAACGGCAAATTAGGCGTGATGGCCCGTGGTGCCAAGAAGACCAAGAGCCGTCTTGCCGCCGTCTCCCAGTTGTTTTCGCATAGTTATTATCTATGCAAGGCAGGACCCGGTACGGGGATGCCTGATCTCTCTCAGGGAGACATGTTGGACTCGTTCCGGGATATGCGGCAAAGCCTGACTGCTACGGCTTATGCCGCATACATATCAGAACTTTTGGATCGACTGACACAGGAAAGGGAGCCGAATCCCTACTTGTTTCAGCTACTCCTTCATACTTTCCGCTATTTGGATGAAGGACGAGATGCTGAGATCCTGTGTCGGATTTTTGAGACCAAGATGTTAATTGTAGCGGGGATTTCCCCGCAGCTCACGGCGTGTGTAAACTGTGGCGAACAGCGCGAGCCCTATGCGATCAGTGTGGGACAGGGCGGCCTGTTGTGCCCAGTTTGCCTGCCTTCCGATCCGTATGCTATGGCAGTTACCCCCTCGACCTGGAAGCTGTTACGGCTGTTCCAGGTATTTGATTTGGAGCGGCTCGGTGACATTGAAGTAAAACCGGCTACACGCAATCAGCTCAAGCATGTTCTGCGAAGCTTCATGGACGAGTATCTGGATCTCAGGCTGAAAAGTCGAGCATTTCTGGAACAATTGGAGCGTATGGAAAGAATGACGCAATCAGATCAGGACTAATTGACATACGAATTTGTTTTCGTTATGATAAGAACCAAACTTGTATACTGAATGTTGCCATGAAGGAAAAGAGTAGTCGGCCACTGGCTGTGAATAGCGAATCGGGGATAGTGGGAGCCCGGTCACCAAGCTGATGAAGGGCGTTCTGGAGCAATTTAATTGTAAGGTGGGCGAAGAAGTCATTCGCCAAGTAGGGTGGAACCGCGAGAATCCTCTCGTCCCTACACTGTCGCATCAGGCAGTGTAGAGGCGGGAGGTTTTTTTTAGTTTCGACTTAAAGCCAAGTTCTACTAAGTTTAGAGGAGGAAAAAGCATGAAAATGACATTTCAAGACATCATTTTGACGCTGCAAAACTTTTGGGCAAAGCAAAACTGTCTCATTGTCCAGCCGTATGACGTTGAAAAAGGGGCAGGTACACTAAACCCAATGACCTTCCTTCGTTCCATTGGACCTGAGCCTTGGAATGTGGCATATGTGGAGCCTTCCCGTCGCCCGGCAGACGGACGTTATGGGGAAAACCCGAACCGTCTGTATCAACATCATCAGTTCCAAGTAATCATGAAGCCATCTCCGGACAACATTCAGGAGCTGTACCTGGAGAGCTTGCGCGAACTCGGAATCGAGCCACTGGAGCATGATATCCGATTTGTAGAGGACAACTGGGAGCACCCTGGTCTCGGCGCATGGGGTTTAGGCTGGGAAGTTTGGTTGGACGGTATGGAGATCACACAGTTCACGTACTTCCAGCAAGTGGGCGGTCTGGAATGTAAACCAGTGGCAGTCGAGCTGACTTACGGACTGGAGCGTTTGGCTTCCTATATTCAAGAAAAAGAAAATGTGTTCGATCTGGAATGGTGCAACGGGTATACGTACGGAGATGTGTTCCTGCAACCAGAATACGAGCATTCCAAATACACATTCGAGCTGTCTGATGTGGATATGCTGTTCTCTCTCTACAATACGTATGAGGCGGAGGCAAAGAGACTGATGGCGGAGCGACTGGTTTACCCAGCTTATGACTACGTGCTGAAATGCTCCCACACCTTTAACTTGCTGGATGCTCGTGGAGCCATCAGTGTGACGGAGCGCACAGGCTACATCGCTCGTGTACGCAATCTGTCTCGTGAAGTAGCACAAACCTACTATAAAGAGCGTGAGCGCCTCGGTTTCCCGCTTTTGCAAAAAGGCAATGCAGACGCTGCGGATCAAGTGAATCAGGTGAAGGGAGAGGATACAAATGAGTAAGCGCGATCTACTCGTAGAGGTTGGTTTAGAAGAAATGCCTGCTCGTTTTGTCGCACAGGCAGCGGCACAATTCAAGGAAAAAGTAGAAAAGTGGCTGACTGCTGAACGCGTGCCGTTTGATCAAATTACGGCATTGGAGACACCTCGTCGCTTTGCCCTGTTGATCAATGGACTTGCTGAAAAGCAGCCTGACCGCAATGATGAAGCGAAAGGTCCAGCACGCAAAATCGCACAAGATGAAGCGGGGAACTGGTCCAAGGCAGCACTCGGGTTTGCACGAAGCAACAATGTTGAGCCTGACCAATTGTATTATAAAGAAGTAAACGGTATCGAGTATGTTCATGCTCGCAAATCTGAAGCGGGAAAACCAACTACCGAGCTTTTGCCGCAACTGGCTGAAGTGATCACTGGTATGAGCTTCCCGAAAAACATGCGCTGGGGCGCACGCGATTTGAAATACGTTCGTCCGATTCGTTGGCTGGTTGCTTTGTTCGGCGATGAATTGATCGATCTGGAGATTGCAGGCGTAAAAAGCGGACGCGTTTCTCGTGGACACCGCTTCTTGGGAACGGAGGTTACGTTGAATCACCCAAGCGAATACGTGAGCAAGCTGGCTGAGCAGTATGTCATGGTGAATGCCGACGAGCGCAGAGCAGCAATTGTGGAACAAATTCATCGCTTGGAGAAGGAAAATGGCTGGACAATTCCAATGGACGAAGGGCTTCTGGATGAGGTAGTCCATCTTGTGGAATATCCTACCGCTCTTTACGGTACGTTTGAGCAAGAATTCCTGTCCATTCCACGTGAGGTTTTGGTTACCTCCATGCGTGAGCACCAGCGTTATTTCCCTGTTGAAAACGCACAGGGTCAATTGCTGAATCATTTTGTGACAGTGCGTAATGGAGACAGCCGCGCTCTGGAAAACGTAGCGAAAGGGAATGAAAAAGTTCTTCGCGCACGTCTGTCTGATGCTCGTTTCTTCTACGTGGAGGACCAAAAGCTGTCCATTGAGAGCTGCCTGAGACGTTTGGAGACAATCGTTTACCATGAAGAGCTGGGAACAATCGGTGATAAAGTTCGCCGCGTACGCAAAACAGCTGCGCAAATTGCAAGCAAGCTGGGTGTGAGCGCTGAAGAGACGAAACAAGTAGACCGCATTGCTGAAATCGCAAAATTTGACCTTGTTACCAACATGGTGGGTGAATTCCCTGAACTGCAAGGGATTATGGGAGAAGATTACGCGCGCAAAGCGGGTGAGTCCGACCTCGTCGCAAGTGGCGTATTCGAGCATTACCTCCCGCGTTTTGCAGGGGACAAAATGCCTACCTCCGCCCAAGGCGCTATCGTCAGTCTGGCTGACAAGATGGACACAATCGTAGGCTGCTTCTCGATCGGGATTGTGCCTACTGGCTCACAGGACCCGTATGGTCTGCGCCGTATGGCGGCGGGGATCGTTTCGATTTTGGTGGAGCGCGACTGGCAAATTTCTCTGTCCGATCTGTGGAATGCCGCAATGGAAGGCTATGTAGCGCAAGGCGTAAACAAGAGAGCGGCAGAAGACGTGAAAAAAGACCTCGTAGATTTCTTCGCACTCCGTCTGAAAAATGTCTTGCAGGATCATGGTGTTCGCTACGATGTCATCGACGCCGTTCTTGCTGCCGACCTGACACTGGTTCCAGAGGTGCTTGCAAAAGCAAAAGCATTGATGGGAGCGGTACAAACGGAAGAATTCAAGCTGATTGTAGAGCAGTTTAACCGGGTGAACAATCTGGCACAAAAAGCGGAAGCAGACCAAGTCAGCGAAGCTTTGTTCGCAGAAGATGTGGAGCGTGCCTTGTATCAGGCATTCCAGGCTGTTCAGAAGGATGTAGAGGGTCTGAAGGATCAAGAGAAGGTGCTCGCAACCTTGTCAACCTTGCGCCAGCCGATCAACGCATTCTTTGATAATGTAATGGTAATGGCCGAAGATCAGGCTGTTCGTGCGAATCGTCTGGGACTTCTCTTGCAGCTTTCTCGTTTGCTTTATCGCTACGCAGATTTTTCCAAAGTGGTATTTGCGTAAACAAAATAAAACCGGTGCCTTCGTCTGAAAATCAGGCGGGGGCACCTTTTTTCCGCGTGAAAGAAGGAATATCCCGTCGAATAGAGTAATACTAGGAAGAGGTAAAGACAGAACCGGGGTGATTGGTCATCGAGCTTACCAAACGACAAGAGCACATCTTACAGATAGTGAAGGATGACGGTCCAATAACAGGAGAGCATATTGCGGAGCGACTGAATTTGACACGCGCGACGCTGCGCCCTGATTTATCCATCCTCACAATGTCAGGATATCTAGAAGCCAGACCTCGGGTCGGGTATTTTTATGCCGGCAGACCCGCAAGCTCAGTCATAAGTGAACGGCTTCACAAGCTTCTCGTCAATGACTACAAGGCTGTACCGATCGTAGTTTCCGAATCCGCCTCGGCTTACGACGCCATCGTTACTCTCTTTTTGGAGGATGTTGGTACGTTATTCGTCGTCAATCAAAAAGGATACTTGGCTGGCGTGATCTCACGAAAAGACCTCCTGCGGGCTTCTTTAGGGAACAAGACGCTGGAGGATGTGCCGGTCAGCATTATCATGTCTAGGATGCCGAATATCATTACATGTGCACCTGATGAGACCTTGTACGCAGCCGCCAAAAAGCTGATTGATTTTCAGATTGACTCTCTGCCTGTCGTAAGGCCTGGCGAAGAAGATCCGAAGCAAATGGAGCTGTTGGGGCGCGTCACCAAGACGACGATCGCGAAAGCATTTGTAGAATTGGGTAGCGAACCGAAAGTGTAGGAGGAGAAGCGATGCAAGGTAATCAGCGAGGACAGCTCATCTATGTAGTCTCAGACTCCATCGGCGAAACGGCCGAACTTGTCGTTCGCGCAGGAGCTAGTCAGTTTGATCGATTTTTGTTTGATGTACAAAAGTATCCGTATATTGAAGACAAGGAATCGATTGACGAAATCATTGCTTCGGCAAAAGAATCGCGGGCAATGATCGTATTCACTCTGGTCATTCCGGAGCTGAATGCGTATATTACAAAACAAGCTGCTCTTCACGGAATTCCGGCTCTTGATGTTATGGGGCCTTTAATGAATACATTGCAGGGCATGTTGAAAGAGCCGCCAACAGGAAAACCGGGCTTGGTACGCCGACTGGATGAAGAGTATTTCCGCAAAGTAGACGCCATCGAGTTTGCCGTCAAATACGACGATGGACGGGACCCGCGCGGCCTGTTGCGAGCAGATGTGGTTTTGATTGGCGTTTCGCGTACTTCCAAAACGCCTCTTTCCATGTATTTGGCTAATAAACGACTTAAGGTTGCCAATGTTCCGCTTGTCCCGGAGGTAGAGCCACCGGAAGAATTGTTCCAACTGCCAGTAGAGCGGTGTATCGGCCTTACTATCAATCCGGAGCAACTGAACGGCATTCGGACAGAGCGTTTGAAGGCACTGGGATTGACTGCACAAGCAAATTACGCCAATCTCGAACGGATTGCCGAAGAATTGGCCTATTCCAAGCGCATTATTGAGCGCCTCGGATGTACCGTTATCGATGTATCCAACAAGGCAGTGGAAGAAACGGCAAACATCATTTTGGAGATGATTCGAAAAAACAATCTCCGCAATGAAAGGAAATAGGCCCAAAGAAGGATTTTGACGTTTTTTGTAGAAAATCAATTAGCCGAGGTACTTATCATCCGTGAGTTTCTCAGCGTTTATTGCCCTTAGAAATGTGGAAAAGTAGAAAAGAAGAAAAGAAGTTTGATGTAAAGAAGGAAATTGACGAATTTTGACGAACTAAATATTCTCACGTGCGATTCTCCTTATAAAGGTGGAAAGACATGACTGGTCCCACTTCAGATGAATTTGTAAATCAAGTGCGTGCCGCTGTCGACATCGTAGACGTTGTAGGAGAGTACGTTCAACTGAGAAAAAGCGGTCGTGCCTTTCTCGGTCTATGTCCGTTTCACTCTGAAAAGAGCCCTTCCTTCAACGTAAATGCAGAGCGACAGTTTTTTCATTGCTTTGGCTGTGGAGCGGGTGGGGATATCTTTTCCTTTTTAATGAAACTGGAGCAATTGACTTTTCCAGAGGCACTGCACAAATTGGCGGAGCGTGCCGGGATAGCTGTGCCCCAGCCGCAGCAAGTAGAGGATTCACCTGAAAAACGAATGAAGCATGCGATGCAGGAAGCGCATACGTTCGTTTCACGCCTCTACCACTACGTGCTTACGAAAACCCCTTATGGCCAAGAAGCGATGAAGTATCTCGCAAAGCGTGGAATGTCTGAGGCGACAATAGCCGAATACCAAATCGGATTCGCCCCGGATTCCTGGGATTTCGTGACGCAGCAGTTGACAAAGCGGGGATTTTCACAGGAATTGATGGTGGAAGCAGGGCTTTTGGCCAGGAGCGATGCAGGAAAAATCTTTGATCGCTTTCGAGGTCGTATCATGTTTCCGATCCAAGATTCCCAAGGTAACGTCATCGGATTTGGCGGGCGCTTACTGCAGGGATCGAAGCCCAATTCCAACCAAAAGTCTCAACCCAAGTATCTGAATAGCCCGGAAAGCCTTTTGTTCAACAAAAGCGCTACGCTGTTTAATCTTCATCGTGCGCGCCCCATTATTAGAAAGAGAAAAGAGGCGCTGCTGTTTGAAGGATATGTCGATGTCATATCGGCATGGCAGGCGGGTTTTATGCAAGGTATTGCCACTTTGGGAACAGCCTTGACGGAGCAGCAGGCCAGAATTCTTCGTCGCAATACGGAGTCAGTCGTACTCTGTTATGACGGAGATGCTGCAGGACAAGAAGCAACGAGCAAAGCGATTCACGTTTTGCAGCAAGCCGGTTTGATCGTTCGAGTTGCTCCACTTCCTCAAGGAGTGGACCCGGATGATTACATCCGCCAGCATGGGGCTGAAGCATTTTCCCAGCAGGTATTGTTACAGGCGATGCCAATTACGGCTTTCCGTCTGAAACATTTGCGCAGTCAGTTCGTAATAAAAGATGAGACGGACAAAGCTCGCTTCATCGCGAAGGCGGTCGAGATCATCAACGAGCTCAGCAGCCCGGTGGAACGGGACATGTACCAACGGCAATTGGCTGAAGAATACTCCCTTACTCTCGGTGATCTCAAATGGGAGTCCAAACGCGCCTACAATCAGCAAAAAAGTGAGCGCCAAAGGGATAAAGTGACGCCAGCATGGAATAATAGTATAAATAATGGCAAAGTTACGCTCGCGAAAACATTGCCACCCGCTTATCACACGGCTGAGCGCATGCTGCTTTACTACATGATGCGGAACGAAGAAATAGCCGCCCGCGTCCAACAGGAATGCAGCGCCCACTTTCAGGTGGATGAACACGATGCGCTGGCTGCCTACCTGTACGCCTACTATGCAGAGGGAAACCCGGAAGACCCTGGAAAGTTTATACATTATGTGCAAGACGATTTGTTAAAGCAATTAGCCTCGGGATTGGCCATGATGGAGTGCAACAACGACGTATCTGAGTTAGAGATCGGTGACTACATCAAACAAGTGAATAACTACCCGAAGCGTGCCGAGTTGGAACGATTGCGCGATGAGCAGCGGAGCTTACACCTCCAAGCGGCCGCAGCGGACAGCGAGGATGCGCGCAAACAACTTGAACTTCAAGCAGCCGTTACAGGGATGAAGATTCTTGAATTGGAAAATGCTTTAAAAGAAGGGTAGCTTCAGATCATTCCCGGGGAAGGAGGGAAAGTAGATGAACAAGCAAAATATCACTTCCGACATGGAAGCAATGTCCATCGAACAAGTGAAGGAACAGTTGGTCGAATTAGGCAAGAAACGCGGCGTTTTGTCGTATAAAGAAATTACGGATCGCCTGGCAGGTTTTGAGCAGGATTCTGATCAAATGGATGAGTTTTTTGAATATCTTGGTGATCAAGGCATTGAGATTAACAACAATGAGAATGAAGATGACGACGATGAAGTCGATCAAATGATCATCAAGGACGAGGACAACGAAGAATTTGATTTCGACGATCTCTCCGTTCCGCCTGGAATTAAGATCAATGACCCTGTACGAATGTATCTGAAGGAAATTGGTCGAGTTCCTCTGCTCTCCGCAGAAGAGGAGATTAAACTGGCACAGAGAATTGAACAAGGTGATGAGGAAGCCAAAAGACGTCTGGCTGAGGCGAACTTGCGATTGGTTGTATCGATTGCGAAGCGCTATGTAGGTCGTGGCATGCTATTCCTCGACTTGATTCAAGAAGGGAACATGGGTCTGATTAAAGCGGTGGAAAAGTTTGACTATCGCAAAGGCTACAAGTTCAGTACGTATGCGACCTGGTGGATTCGCCAAGCAATTACCCGTGCCATTGCAGACCAGGCTAGAACGATCCGAATTCCGGTTCATATGGTGGAAACGATCAATAAATTAATCCGCGTTTCCCGTCAGCTTCTGCAAGAGCTAGGTCGTGAACCTATGCCAGAAGAAATCGCTGAAAAAATGGATCTCACTCCGGAAAAAGTTCGGGAAATCATGAAGATTGCTCAAGAACCAGTATCCCTGGAGACTCCAATTGGGGAAGAAGACGACTCCCACTTAGGTGATTTCATTGAGGATCAGGATGCATTGGAGCCATCTGATGCAGCTGCCTATGAACTTTTGAAAGAACAGTTGGAAGACGTTTTGGATACATTGACAGACCGTGAAGAAAATGTACTGCGTCTGCGTTTTGGATTAGATGACGGCCGTACACGGACGTTAGAAGAAGTAGGGAAAGTGTTTGGCGTAACCCGTGAACGGATTCGTCAGATCGAAGCAAAAGCGCTTCGCAAATTACGTCATCCGAGTAGAAGTAAACGCTTAAAAGATTTCCTGGAATAACCGATATAAGTAGTATGTGGCCTACGTTAGCCGACGTAGGCTTTTCTTATTCGTGAAGGTAAACACTTTTTGTCGTAGTTAGGAGGGGCCGCGTTGGACGACCAGCGCAAGCGCACGATCATCGCCGAAATTGAAAACTGGCGGCGCAACCATTTACTGCCTGAACATTACTGCATCTTCTTGTTAAATCTGTATACAGAAGGGGATCGGCCAAATACACCGGCGTCCGTGGGCGGGAATGAGCGAATGGGAACGGCACCGGGTATGCTGTCAGGAAAAGTCAATTCAACATCATCTGTCACAAATTCATATGCACCTAGAACTGTCTCTCCAGTGACGGGGAAAATGGTAATGGCATGGCTCCTCGGTGCCTTTGTCATTGCTGGTTTGATCTTACTTGCTTTTCATTTTAACCGTTTTCAAACCCCAATGCAAATTACCATCTTTGCCTGTTTCGCTCTTGTTTTCTATATTCTGGGACTTATTTATCGAAGATCGGCCCCGCCATTGACGCATTTATTCCTGGCTTTGTCTTTCGTGATCTTGATCGCGGGGGGCGTCTATTGTATCCAAAAATTGGATGGAAGCATGCCGTTTATCCTGTTCTATTTAGGCTTCGTTTGCATGTTACTGTGCATCAGCGCAATTGTTTTCGGCTATGCTTATTTGCTCTATGCAGGGTTACTGGGTTTGGCCATCTTGTACGGAATTACAACCGTTCATCGGGTAGAGATGGACTATACATGGTGGAAATCGGAGTTGTACTGGGTACCGCTTGCGTGCTTGCTCACAGGTATGGGCTTCTTGATGAATAAGGCCAATGTGAAATGGGCCGGGGTATTTGCTGTATGTGGACTTGCCTTTTTCTTTGGTGCAGAGATACAGGCTCTGTATATTCCAGCAGCGAAGCGGGATATGATTCAATTGCTGCTGTTCATTAAGGTATTCATCGCGTCAACTTTGTTCTTCTTCACACGTGGATATTGGTATGCGTGGTTGCGGCTGTAAGACTCGTTTTCCTCTCGCTGCTTATCTGCTACAATTTCAGAAGAGCGCAAACGGGGTGAATAGATGAACAACAAGTGGAAAGTATTAATCGGTATTTTGCTGGCGGCTTTTTTTCTGAGTGGAGAAACAGTAGCTAAATTTATGGGTGTACATACATACAGCATCGGTTTCATAGCAGCATCTGTATCTTTTTTGGGAGCGATTTTATTAGGAGCACGCCGATCATAGGCGTGTGTTTTTTTTTTGAAAAATTACCACATGAATCCAAAATCGTGGTGTATAATGGTAAGAGTATTCTGAACAAACGCTCAGTCAAAATTGTGTGTTTCTTGCTAGTTCTTTACTAAAGCGTTTTCAAGGGGGCAGCGATTATGAACTTCGATTTGACTTCAGAACAACAAATGTTGAAAAAAATGATACGCGAATTTGCTGATGAGGTAGTGGCACCAGGAGCAGATGAGCGCGATCAAACTAAACAATTCCCTGTCGAAATATTCAAGCAGATGAGCGAACTGAACTTGATGGGTCTTCCATTCTCTGAGAAATACGGGGGTGCCGGAGCTGATTCCACGAGTTTTGCGATCGTTGTAGAAGAGCTTAGTCGTGCATGCGGCTCTACAGGAATCACGTATTCGGCGCATATCTCGTTAGGTGGCGCTCCACTGGCTTTGTTTGGGACGGAAGAGCAAAAGCTGAACTATTTAAGCAAAATCTGTTCCGGCGAAAGCCTTGGCGCGTTTGGCTTGACGGAACCGAATGCAGGGTCTGACGCAGGTGGAACGAGGACGAATGCGGTCTTGGCTGACGGGGAGTGGACGATTAACGGCTCTAAATGCTTCATTACCAATGCCTCCTATGCTTCGTTTCTCGCCTTGACAGCTGTGACTGACAAAGATCAGGGCTCACGTGGTATTACTGCTTTTATCGTTCCGACAGATGCCCCGGGTTTTCAGGTGCTGGCGAACTATGAAAAGCTCGGCTTGCACAGCTCTAATACGACTGAGCTCGTTCTTGAAAATGTTCGGGTGCCAGAGGGAAACGTCCTTGGAAAGCGGGGCGAAGGCTTCAAGCAGTTCCTTATTACACTTGATGGTGGGCGAATTGGGATCGGAGCGATGGCTGTAGGGATTGCACAGGCTGCCTATGACAAGGCGCTGCAATACTCCAAGCAGCGTACGGCTTTTGGTAATTCCTTGAGTCATTTTCAAGCGATCCAGCACAAGCTGGCGGATATGGCAATGCAAATAGAGCTGGCAAGAACGATGGTGTATAAAGCAGCGTGGCTGAAGGATCATGGTCGCAAATTTACGAAAGAAGCGGCAATGGCAAAATTGTATGCTTCGGAGATTGCCATGTCTGCTACTCATCAGGCTATTCAGATTCACGGTGGCTATGGTTATATGCGGGAGTATCAGGTAGAACGATTTTTCCGCGATGCCCGGCTGTTAGAGATCGGCGAAGGTACATCAGAGATTTTGCGTAATGTCATCGCAAGAGAAATCGGTTGCTAGCCTTTCCGTGTTTGAAAATGAAAGAGCATGACTGCCAGCATAAACTGACAGCCATCGCTCTTTTTTGTTTTTTACTTTTTATTGATCGCCAGGTTGTACAGTTGGGAATCCAAATCCACTAGCAATATCATCTCCTAAAGCAGCGTTTGAGCCACCTTTGATGTCATTACCTTTCGCGCGTTTTTGCAATTCTACGCGAACATTTTGGTAGCTCCAAGATGGATTGGAAGCCCAGATTTTTGCAGCCAAACCTGAAATATGTGGAGTTGCCATGGAGGTTCCGCTGATGGAGTTATAGCCTCCGTTATTCCATGTAGACTGAATAGCGCGTCCTGGTGCTGATACTTCCACATCGCGCTCTTGAATCATGTAGTCTCCCGCTTGCCCGCTCTTGCCACGAGAAGAGAAGTCAGCCACACGGTAGGTTCCGTTTTGTTGAACATTCTCTAACGCTGCTACGGCGACTGTATTCACTAATGCTCCAGGGTAGCCAATGCTATTCACTGTCGGTCCAGAGTTACCAGCCGCAGCGACGACTAATACACCTTTTTGGTTTGCATAAGTGATGGCACTTTCCATAAGGGTGCTCTTACCGCTAGAGCCAAGGGACATAGAGACGATCGTTTTTACGCCTAATTGAGCGGACTGGTCAGCAGCGTAACGAATGGCGTAGGCAATATCATCCTCATAGCCGGAGCCTGAGTCATCCAATACTTTATATGCCCATAGCTTTGCATCCGGTGCTACACCATAAATACCTGCACCACCGCCGCCGTTAGCGAGAACAGTTCCGGCGACGTGTGTTCCATGACCGTGCGCATCATTGCAAGCACCGGTAACAACAGGAGAAGAAGCTTGCGTGAAATCGTTGCACTGCTCTGCGTTAGCGGTTAGGTCCGGGTGCTGCGTATACACGCCAGTATCCAGGACTGCAACACGAACATCTGCACCGCCAGTCGTAGAGGAGAGGGATTGGTTCTTATAGATTGCTTTAATTCCCCACGGAACGACTGCCGCAGGAGAGAACTCTGGCTCGCTTGCCTGATCTTCTTCTATATACTCAGCGATCTTTAATTTTTGCAATACTGTAACTTTTACATTGGGATCGCTTTTCAGTTGGTCAAGTTGATCACTATTTACATCGAGGGTAAAACCATCTTCACCAAAATCATGGCGTACTTCCAAAGGTCCAGCAAAATAACCGGTTCTCACATCTGAATCTGACTGAATTAATACCCGTTCAGTTTCAAATTCATTGAATGAATCGTTACTTGCTGCCCCCACACCTGTGAAGACACTCATCACTAGTGCCGATGAGAGTAATCCCATTCCCCACCACTTGCCGGTTCTTTTTTTCATACTGTTCTCCTCCTTGAAAGATATTTAGTTTATGTAGTTCGTGATGTTCATGGCGTTAATATACATATATGTAAAAAATTTGTAAATATTTATTTATTAAAATAAAGTTCACAATTTAATAAAAATTAAGTTAAATTACATAAAATACAAAAAAACAACGTCATACTTAAAAAAATTGCTTGTTATTCCGAACATTACATCCAGCGTACGACCACCTGAAGCTTCCTGACTACCACACAAGGTCCCTCTTACTTGCCATATCTCTGCTGAATGCAACAGCGAGGATTTTGTCGTTCTTTGCTGAGCATCTGTTAGGGATTTAGCATTTCGCAATTGCTGCCAAATAGGGTAGAATAGAGGCAACGGAAGGTGAGTATACAGATGACATCAGTATCAATATCCAAGCGGCTACAAACGATTGCCCGCTATTGTCCAGAAGGAGCCCGCGTCGCCGACATCGGGTCGGATCATGCGTTGTTGGCTTCTTATTTGCTTGTAAAAGGAATTGCTTCTTTCGTGATCGCAGGCGAATTGAATGAAGGGCCTTTTCAAGCGGCACAAAAACAAATACATACTTTGCAGGTAAAAGACCGCGCTTCGGTGCGTAAAGGAAACGGGCTCGCGGTAGTACAGCTTGGCGAAGCAGATGTGATTTGCATTGCTGGGATGGGCGGACAGCTGATCGTTTCCATTTTGGAAGCAGGAAAAGACAAACTGGAGGGCGTGCAACGCCTGATTCTGCAACCAAACGTAGGGGAAGAAGCGGTTCGCCTGTGGATGATAGAGAATGGTTGGCAGTTAATTGCGGAGTCCATTTTGCAGGAAGACGGCGTAATTTATGAGATTCTCGTCGCAGAACGAGGCAATCCTACCTTGCCTTATGAGGGCAAAGACCGTACACAGCAAGAGCTCCTTCGCATTGGTCCATTTCTTTGGGAGGAAAAATCAGAGGTTTTACAAGAGAAGTGGCTGCATGAGCAAGAAAAATGGCAAAAGGTCATCGTTCAGTTAAAGCGTTCGGACAAGCCGGAAGCAGCAGAACGAATTAAAGAAATCGAAGCAGAAGTAAAATGGATCGATGAGGTGATCGCATGCTTGCGCACGGACAAACAGTAATCCAATATGTAGAACGTCTGGCGCCAAAATCATTGGCGATGGAAGGCGACAAGATTGGCCTTCATGTAGGCACCTTGCAAAAAAAGGTGAAAAAAGTAATGGTCGCACTAGACGTGCTGGAATCTGTTGTGGATGAAGCAATTGCAGAGGGTGTAGACCTGATTGTGGCTCACCATGCCGTCATTTATCGACCACTTAAACACCTCCGGACGGATCTCGCCGCAGGACGTGTGTTTGAAAAGCTGATCAAGCACGACATTGCGGTATACACAGCCCATACCAATTTGGATGTTGCGTATGGGGGAATGAACGATTGGCTCGCAGAAGCGGTTGGACTCACTGATGTAGATGTGTTGGATGTTCTTTCACGTGAGGCTTGGAAGAAGCTCGTCGTATTCGTACCTGCTACCCATAGGGAAGCAGTGTTTTCCGCACTTGCTGAAGCCGGTGCAGGGCATGTAGGTAACTATAGCCACTGTTCTTTTCAGACAGAAGGCACTGGAACCTTTTTACCAGGGGTAGGAACGAATCCCTATATCGGTTCGACAGGACAACTGGAAAAAGCAGAGGAAGTTCGCATCGAAATGATTGTTCCTGCGTCCAAGCAATCGGCTGCGGTCAAAGCAATGCTTGCTGCCCATCCCTACGAAGAAGTCGCCTATGACATCATTCCTTTAGAGCAGTCTGGAACGGTATACGGAATTGGGCGTATTGGTAATCTGCCTGCACCACTGACGCTCCGTGAGTTTGCTTTGCTCGTCAAGGAACGTTTTTCCCTCCATGGTCTACGCGTAGTTGGTGACTTGGATGCGACAGTGAAAAAAGTAGCGGTAGTAGGTGGTGACGGTAGCTCCTTTGTTTCCAAAGCCATTTTTAAAGGCGCGGATGTTTATTTAACAGGAGACATTGGGTATCACACCGCACACGATGCGCAAGCAGAAGGCTTGTCGATCGTAGATGCTGGTCACAATATCGAAAAAATCATGAAGGAAAAGCTGGCAACCTTTTTGCTCGAACAATTGAAGACAAATGGTTACGAAACAGAGGTTATTCCTTCGCGCGTGCACACAGATCCGTTCCAGTTTGTTTAAGACGTAGCAGGACTAACCTTTTGTTTCCTGCCAGATGAAGTGTAGGAGGATTTTATGTGCAAAAACTAATCCGGACGATTTCTTGTGGATTACTGACATTAAGCTTACTCACCCCCGGCGTCGCATCAGCGGCTGGGGGCTTATTGCCATACAATGACATCAGCAAGCACTGGGCGAGAAAAGCAATCATTCAAGGTGTGCAGCTCGGTTTGTTTGAGGCTGGTCCCAATGTTCCGAAGTTTTACCCAAATCGTGACATGACGCGTGCGGAATTTCTTGTCATGGTTGATCGTCTTTATTACGGTGGGCAGTATCAGATCTATCCGCTTACTTTCTTATCCGAGCATTCGGAGTGGGCACGGGCAGAAGGTTTTCAGGAACCGTATCTGCCGTATAAAGATGTTGATCGTTTGACGTGGATGTACAAACCAACGCTTCGCATTTCCACGATCTTGGATAGATTGTACGGCCCAAATGCGATTCAATATATTTTTCCTGGTGAGATGATGAAGCCGAATCAGCCGATCACCAACGAAGAAGCTGCCAAGATATTGCAAATGTTCACCATGTCCCCAGATAGTAAAAATGCTTGGGAAGAAGTGCATTCCTGGGGATGGCTAGATGGAGAAAAAACGGATCGGGTGAAGAGGGGAGATGCTGCAGTCGCAGCTAATCGCATGGTGAATTATTTCCTTCAGGATGGAATCATGCCTCTGTTGGATTACGACGGGAAAAAGTTCCCGATGGTCCCGGATATCGATGAGGTATTGCCGTTATTCGCAACCTATGTAGATCCTAAAACAACAGAAGAACAGATTTATGTAGATGCGGCTGCCGCTATTCGCAGTAGAAATGATAGTGACGAGACATTTGAACAGTTACGCAAGCTGGCGGATTCCTCTTTCCCGAATCAAGTCGGTGTTCACTATTTATTGAGCTGGAATCCTGAAACACCGATTGAAACCAATTTGGATGAAGCTTTTCTTGCTATCGACGCTTATTTAGAAGACAGAATCATTCTTCCGGACACACTCCGGGTATTGAGTGCCAATGTATATGATATTGCCCTGCAGCTTGGTAGCAAGGATCAAAGTCAATACAAAAAAGTGCTCGACCGACTGAGTGCTTATGATCAAAAAGTGAAGCGGAATTCCAAAGAGTGGGAATCGCTCGCCATCTATATGGGGGCACTGGAAATTAGGAGTGGTCAGGTAGACCTGGCGTTGGCACGTTACCAGCAATTTGCCGACAGGAGCCCAGAGGCCTTGTTGAATACTTCCTATTACTATTTGCAGGAAGGACGCATGCAGGAAGCAGAAGAAATTCTCGCTACGATGAAGCCGAAAGCGTCAGACAGCAGAATGAATCAGCTGCACAAAATGTTGCGTCAAGAGTTTGAATCTTTAAAAGATCAGCCAGCTATTATTTCTGATTTGGGATACTCTTTACGCCAGCTGGACAATGCCGACACCTACCAAATAAAGGGGGAAGCGGTGTTGAGTGGATTGACATTCTCATACACGCAGGATGTTAACAAGGAAAAACAAATAAGCAGAATAACCGGCTTTTATCAATCTCCGCAAAAACTAATATCAGACAAGCTGCTCGCCTATACAGATGGGAAAATAAACACGCAATACTCGTACGATACGGACCGGCAGACATGGGGCAAGAGTAGAACGGACAAAGTTGACTTTTTGCACGAGTGGATTGGTGCTGTCAAGGTAGCCGATCGTGCCAAGGAGCTCCATGCTCGCTACTACAAGCAATCGTACGGGAAGTACGATGTCATTACGGAGTGGATTCCTGGCTCCATGCTGGTAGAGAAATCCAAGGGGGCTTCGCTCGGACAAGGAAAAGTGAAAGACGTTCCCCTGTTCATGAACAAGTATTATATTGATCGAGTTAGTGACCAAATTGTCAAGCATACGTGGCGTTACGAAGAAATTTATGAGAATGACGAATACGTAGCCTATTCGGGTACCGACCATTACGACTTTACAAGCAATGCTGCATTCTCGATACCTGATGATGTTCGAAAAGAGGTGGCGCCATGAAGCGAATAAGTCAATGGGCAGTAGCAACTGTCCTGCTACTCACAACTGTTCTTCCTATACAAGCTGCAGAGTTTCCTTACGAAGAAACAGAAGAAGTGTTCCAGCACGTCATGGAGAGCCACTTGAGCAAACCAGCAGCCAAGCAATTGGTAAAAGGGGCTCTAGAGGTGGTCAGTGAGCAGGCCAAACAGAAAAAACAGCTTCAGTTCGAAGTTTTAGAAGAAGATGACACCTGGGACGAGTTGGAATTGAGGCTTGCAGAATGGCAAAAGAAAGGCGGGTTTGATGCGCCAACGATGAACACCTGGGCGATTGATGGAATGCTCTCCACGCTCAATGACCCGCACAGTGTATTTTTTACCCAAGATGAATTGCGTCTGTTCCAATCTGACGTTGAGAATCAATTTGTTGGATTTGGCTTTCGTCTGCGGCGACAAAATGATCATATTATCATCCGTGAAATCGTTCCGAATTCTCCAGCAGCAGCATCTGCTTTGCAACGAGGCGATCAATTGATCAAAGTCAATGAGACCTCGCTGGCCGGAAAGACTTTTGAGGAAGCGTACGCTTATTTGAGGGGCAACGAAGGCACTGAAGCCGTTCTTACTGTGTATCGTCCATCTGACAAACGGGAGCACCAGGTAAAGCTGAAGCGTGCCTCCATGACCTTGCCGGAAGCGGAAGGACAGATGTTTACAAAAGGCGCGGTTGGCTATATCAGTCTTGAAACTTTCGGATCAGAAGGAGCCATCCAGGTAAGGGATAAGCTAGCCGAACTTTCCCGTGTGCAAAAACCGTTGTCTGGATTGGTGTTAGATCTGCGGGATAATGGCGGGGGATACTTGTCCACAGCGCGGGATATCGCGAGCCTCTTTATGGAAGAAGGCTTGCTCATGTATACCACGAATCGCAATGGGGTAGAGGTAGAGACGTGGGTACGAAATGGGCAGGATATCGGCATTCCAGTGCGAATTTTGGTAAACGGCGGGACAGCTTCGGCATCTGAGCTGTTGTCAGGTGCGCTGCGTGATCATGGTATCGCCAAACTTGTGGGTACCAAGACATTTGGAAAAGGGAGTGCCCAACAGGTTATTCCGTTGTCGGACGGTGACGCACTCAAGCTTACACTGAATGAATATTTTACGCCTAAGCATACCGTGGTGAATCACGTAGGGCTTCAGCCGGATATGGTTGTAGAGGATTATGGAGCACAAGTAGTAGAAGCACTCCATTCATTAAACGTCAATACGTGGGAACTGAGTGACGCAGAAGGCGACACGGTCATCAATGGAATCCCATTCCCTACAGTGGATCCTCTCTTTAAACAAACGGCTCAAGGGCTGCAAATCCGAGCTGCTGTACTTTCGCATTTGGTGGGTGATCCGTCCGTTGGCGAAAAAGATTATGTGGCACTTGCTCCGTATTTGAAGAAGTATCCTGCACTGAAACTGCAAACAAAAAATGGTGTCAACGTCCTCACATTTACTTCGTGAGAATGGTCCCTGTCGCTTTATGAAATGCACCCCTTAAAG
>NZ_PXZL01000047.1 GCF_003013405.1 Brevibacillus formosus
GACTTGTGGAGTCCTACCGAACGGAGAAGGGATTTGCGGGTAAAAGAAACTTAACGTGCCCTAGCGACGAAGCGGCTACCACTTTTGGGTTTCCCCGGAAGTCCCTTCGGAGCGGGCAGTCTCATCCCCCAGCAGGACGGAGCCTGGAGCCTTGACTGGAAATATTCTTCTCCCCACTACAGCCACATTAACTACTAAGAAAAACAAGCCCAAGGCATTTGCCCTGGACTGTGCGTCTTCTATCTCTTGCTATTCCGCCTTCTTTGTCGCGAGCGCCTGCCCCATCAAGAGAGACTTCCCTTTTTCAACACCCGCTGCCCATTCGAGCTGATTGGATTCCAAGAGCAAGATAACGGTCGAACCAAATTCGAACCAGCCCAGCTCCGACCCTTTTTCATAACGAGGTGTTCCAGCAATCTTCTCGTGGGTTTGGCGACCGTGCTTGATGTTCGTCGTAGCTGTGTTGTAGCAGACCTTCACGCTGCCTACAAACAAGGCTCCGACTTTAACCAAAGCCATTTCGCCCAGGTTATCTGTTTTAATGTGAGTAACCAAGCGTTCATTCCGAGCAAACAATCGGTCTACGTTTTCAATCCCGAGCTGGTTGACCGGGTAGAGTCTGCCAGGCAAATAGCAGTAACTGCTCAAATCGCCCGTTACTGGCATGTGAATCCGGTGGTAGTCCCTTGGACTCAAATAAATGGTGATAAATTTACCACCGTAGTAACGCTTGGCCTCTTCCTCCGAACCGCCCAACAGCTCACTTACACTGAAATCTTTTCCCTTTGCTTGAATCAAGGTCCCTTCGCAAATATCACCCAACTGCGAAACAGTTCCATCTACCGGGCTGACGATGGTATCTGGGCCAGGTGCAATCGGTCTCGCTGCTGGCTTCAGGCGTCGGGAAAAGAACTCCTTCAGCGTGCGGTATTCTGACGCCGGTTTTTCTATGATCGACGTATCAATTTGATAGTGTTTGATGTATCGTTGAATGGCTAATCGACTAAAGGGAGTAGCCGTAATTTTGCCCATAGTCCGTGACATCGCGTTTTGGGGCAAGCGATGAATGAGACCTGGGAGCAGCTTTTTGCCCATAAGAAATGCTCCTTCGTAAAACAACAATACCCTTACTTTACCACTTCTGCTAACAGCCAGTAAACCCCGCACTATTACCAGAGGTTCATCATTTTCTTCAACAGTCTTGCTATACTATAATCATTGCTAAGAAGCCACTTATCAGGAGATATCGGTTATGGTGAAGAAATTCGATATTACTACACTTATCAGTCAGCATGGTGATATCCTAACCAGTCTATTCGATCATATGTCGGACATGTTCTTTCTCATGGCTGTCGAACAAGATGCGGACGGGGAGTATCAGTTTCGCTATGTCCTGATGAATCCATCCGCTATGCACGTCGCCCAATTGAGCGAGGAAGCATACGGAAAAACGTTTGAGGACGTGTATCCTCATGAAAAAGCCAGCTTATTGCAGCACATGTACACACAAGCAGTAAAAAGCGGGAGTCCGATCCATTTTACTGCGAATGGTAACGTTATTGGCGAATCCATTCTTTCTCCTGTCTACGATAGTAATGGCGTATGTACGCATGTCTTTTCCATTACCCGCGATGTTACCGAGCGCACAAATCTGGAGTCACAATTAGCCTATATGGCGTATCATGATGTGCTCACGGGATTGCCGAACAGGCGCCTTCTCTCCGAAAAGCTCCAGCAAGCTCTACGTACTGCCCAATCAAAAGAGGAAATGGTCGCTGCCCTCTATTTGGACTGTGACCGCTTTAAAGAAATCAACGATACATGGGGGCACGACACAGGAGATCTGTTTTTGCAAATGCTGGCTACACGTCTCAAGTCATCCGTTCGAGATGGAGATATCGTGGCACGTCTGGGTGGCGACGAGTTTGTCATCGTCCTGACCGGCATTCACTCCGAACGACAGGTTGAAAAAATTGCGAACCGCATCCTGCTTGCAACGCAAGAGCCATGGATGATTGAGAACCGGATCATACCGTTTTCGACAAGCATAGGCATTGCCCTCTATCCAGCATCTGCAAGCGAAGCCGAACAACTGTTGAGCAATGCAGACAAAGCACTTTATCGGGCCAAAAAGACAGGACGCAATCGTTTCTTTTTCTTTGACCCCAGTGATTATTGACTATAAAACAAAAACACAGCCAATACGGAGAACAGCAAGCTCACCACATACAGAATGATGACCGTCTGCTTCGTAGACAACCCCCGGGACATCAGCCGATGATGAACATGTCGTCGATCCGCTTGGTACATGGGGGAGCCTGCCAAAAGCCGACTGATAATGACCTGTACAGTGTCTATGACGGGCAAGCCTACTGCCAGTACAGTCACGACTAGTGAAATGATTGTAGCCCCTTTCATCGTTCCTTCCAACGAGATCACGCCGAGAGCGAATCCCAAAAACATCGAACCCGCATCACCCATAAAAATTTTCGCCGGATAGAAATTAAAGCGTAGAAAAGCGAGTGCAGCACCAGCCAGTGCAACTGCCAATAATGCCGTTAATTCTTGACCTTTGAGCATCGACAAAAAGAACAAGGTCACCGCTGAGATCACTGTAGCACCGGCAGCGAGCCCGTCGACTCCATCCAAAAAATTCACCATATTGATCAAGCCCACGATCCACAGCACGGTCATCAGCAGGGAAACAAGGATTGGAAAGGAGATATACGTCCCTTCCTCTGCCCCCAGCCACATCAAATTGATTCCCCGAAAGCGAATATCCATGAGAAATGTCAGCGTCGAAACCAGTAATTGCACCATCAGCTTCGGCAATGCCGGAAATTCTTTTTTCCGCGACTTGTACGTATCGTCTACCCATCCAATGGCCACCAGCATGGCCCCTCCAACTGCCAAAACTGCAACAGTTTTTTGCGCCCCTGCAAAAAAAGTTGACACCAACAAAAGACCGACGAACATCGCTAACCCACCAGATAATGGGATCGGCCTGCTATGTCCCTTTCTCCCCTTTGGCATATCCAGCAGCTTTGTTTTCCAAGCCAGCCAATTTGCTACTGGCATCAACAAATACACAACAAAAAATGAGGAGAGTCCTGACACGATATAAGTAAACAGCTACCCTCACCTGCTTTGCCCTTCATTTTGTCCTTAGTGTGGACAAAATGGGAACAAAAAAGCCGCCCCTGTAAAAGAGGCAGCCTTTTTTATTGCGTGGCTTACAGTTTTTCGGAAACCATTTTTGCTTGTGTGAAGAGCAGGAGGTAATCTGGTCCACCCGCTTTGGAGTCTGTACCGGACATGTTGAAGCCTCCGAATGGATGTACGCCCACCAAAGCGCCTGTGCACTTGCGGTTGAAGTACAGGTTACCTACGTGGAACTCTTCGCGAGCGCGCTCCAGGTTCTCACGGTTGCGGCTGATGACAGCGCCAGTCAAGCCGTACTCGGTGTTGTTTGCGATCTCCATTGCATGATCGAAATCGTTGGCTTTGCAGAACGCTACCACTGGGCCAAAGATCTCTTCTTGCATGATGCGAGCTTGTGGGTCTACATCTGCAAATACAGTTGGCATGATGAAGTAGCCGGATTCTGGACCTTTTTCGCCACCTGCAACCAGTTTGCCTTCTGTTTTACCAATCTCGATGTACTCGAGGATTTTGTTGTATGCTTTCTCGTCAACCACAGGACCTGTGTAGAAATCGTTGGTTCTGATGTCGCCCACAGTCAGTTGTTTGGTCAGCTCTACTACGCGGCCCAGTACTTGGTCGTACACGTCTTGGTGTACGATAGCACGGGAGCAAGCGGAACATTTTTGACCAGAGAAACCGAATGCAGAAGCCACGATGGACTGTGCAGCCAACTCGATATCGCAGTCGTTGTCAACCACGATGGAGTCTTTACCGCCCATTTCGGCAACCAGACGCTTCATCCATTTTTGACCTGGACGATGTTTCGCAGCCAGTTCGTTGATACGCAGACCTACGTCACGGGAACCTGTGAAGCTGATGAAACGAGTCAGGTTGTGCTCTACGAGGTAATCCCCGATTTGGCTACCGGAGCCTGGTACGAAGTTTACAACACCAGCTGGTACGCCAGCGTCTTCGAGAATCTCCATGAATTTCGCAGCGATTACTGGAGTAGTAGAAGCAGGCTTCAACACAACAGTGTTACCCGCTACGAGAGCTGCTGTCGTCATACCAACCATGATCGCAAGAGGGAAGTTCCAAGGCGGGATAACGATACCTACACCGAGCGGAACGTAGTACAATTCGTTGTCCTCATCAGGGATACGAGGCAGATCATGGCGTTGGGACAGCTTATCCATTTGACGGCCATAGTATTCCATGAAGTCGATTGCTTCGGCTGTGTCGGCGTCAGCCTCTGCCCAGCTTTTTCCTGCTTCTTTTACGAGCCAAGCAGAGAACTCATGCTTACGGCGACGCAGGATTGCAGCTGCTTTATACAGATAGCGGGAACGTGCTTGCGCAGGCACCTTTTTCCATGTCTCGAAAGTGCTAGCAGCTGTTTGGATCGCTTTTTCAGCCAGCGCTTGGTCAGCCTGGGAAACAACGCCCACTACTTGTTCTTTATTAGAAGGGTTGAAGGAGTTGGATTTCTTCTCAGTTGTGATGCGTTCTCCGCCGATGATAAGCGGATACTCACGGCCAAGCTCACTTTCTACCTTAGCGAGCGCTTCTTCAAATGCCTTTTTATTTTCTGGCAGACTAAAATTGGTAAACGCCTCGTTTTTGAATTCCACTTGCATCTGTGACGCCTCCTTATCGATATCTTCCATGTTCGGATCACTCATAAAACATATGCAAGGATCATACCAACAAAACAATTAAAGGCTCGACTCTATTAGTGTTTGCATTTTTGCCGAAAAATCACCGATAAGATTTAAGAAGTATTCCGAACACTTTTGTACATACATCGTTCAACCTTTCACACATTTGTTCAATCAACTGTCTTTTGTGTACAAAAAAACACCCGACCTTCTCACCTTCTCAGGCGATCATTCGGGTGTTTTATGCTTTTGCTTATTGTCTGTAAATATGCATATACGGCTCTCCACTTGTCGGTCGAATGTAGAGCGACAATGGTTTGTTCATCGATTGTACATACAGGTTCACGTGAACGCTTTTGTCAAAGAGCTGATTAATGCTTCCTGCTGCAAATTGCGTAAATTGCAAAGCCTCTGTCCTGGAGTCATACTCTGCCGTGACGGTAATCGTAATTTCCGTGAGCTTGCCGTCCATGAAACGTCCCAGACCAGTCATCCCGATATATTCAGGGAAATAGCCCTTGGATTGGCGCATCAGCTTGTCGTACTGCAACGACTGCTCTGGGTATTTCTGCTCAACCTCTGGACTTGGGAACAGGAAATATTCCTCTTCGATCGGCAGCCACTTCGATATCGTTGCTTCATTCGCCCCTACTGTACCTGACATGATGAAGTGCCCCGGCACCAGAGTAGAATTCGCCTCCGGTACCTGATACATCAAAACCAGGATCGGAACTTCCGGACTGCTTGCACGTACAGACTGCACGATACGAGCTGCAACCTGCTGACCTTTCGCTTGCAGTTCTTGTGTCGTATACACCTTGTCCTGACCGGTTGCATCCTGATAGTTCGGCGAAAGAGACAAGCCCAACACCATGCCAGCCAGGCTCTTATCCTTCTTGTTCAGGTAATCGTGTTCCAATACGTGCACGAGAATTCCGTTTTTCTTTTTCCCGTTTGGCCCAGCCGTCTTTTCCTGGGCGATCCACTGGGTAACTTGCTCTTTTTTAACCACTTGACCTTCTTGGAAATAATAATCGGACGTCGGGTATGTCTCCCGAGCAAACTCCATCAGGCCTAATTCAAGGTGACTGAAATCGATGCGATATTTCGTATCAGCAAGCATTCCTCGAGTTTGGTTTGGCTGGTACGGGGTAATGCTTCCATAGTAATCCTCGGATACTTCCACTACCTCCGACAAGGACGGTGTAGTAGGCTCAGGAGCTTTGTCCTTACCCCCAGGTATCAACGAGCAGCCAGTCAATGCTATCACAAGAAGTACAGCTGTCAAGAACCTGCATCCTGTCAAAAACTTCACTTTCATAGATTACTCCTTTTCGTATCCAAAGGTGGGCGGTGTACAAATCATTCGTTCCACTTGATCCATTGATTGTCTTCGAGCTTGTAGATCAATGCCGATTCGCCAATTCCCACCCATTTTGTATCCTCGCCACCAGAAGCAATGACAATCAGCTTTTCTGGTGAGCGAGCATCAAGCAAACGCCATTCGCCCTTGATTTTCTCATAGATACCTTTTTCGGTTGCGACAGCGAGAGTTCCAGTTCGTCTGTTAATGGAGAGCGAATAGATCTGCTGAGCTCCGGGAATCTCCTCTGTCTTCCACTGCCCCTCTTCATTATAGAGCAAGCTGAATTGGGCCGCTACATAGAGACGGTCTTGTTCGGGATCAAAGTCCATAGCAAATACTTCCTGATCCATCGGCTGCCACAGACTCCAAGATTGGGCCCCGTCCGTCGATTGATAAATGCCTTCACCCGAGACAAAGGCAAACAGACGTACTTTGTCTCCTTGGCGATTCCCCACAAAGCTGCTGATATTCGCTGGCTCTGGCAACCCCTTGTTGACAGAAGTCCACTTTTTACCGCCATCTGCTGAATGAAGAACCCCATCAATCCCGCCGACAAATATTTGCTTCGGATCATCCGGGTCCACAAACCAACCTTCAATCGCATACTGCTCTAAATCTGTCGAGAGAGATCCCCACATTCCACCGCCAGCCGAGCTATACAATCCTGCATTCGTACCAACCCATATTTGACGAGCATCATCGGTCATCATCAGATTGTGAATGGTTGCTCCCAGTTCCAATACGTCCTGATAGGTCAAGTTCCCTTGTAGAGCAGCAGCTGTGACTGATGGAGGATTCGCATTGACTTGTTTACTGCCAGTACTGCTGTTGCTTCCACAGCCAACCAATTGCAGCATGGCTATTACACCGATTCCCCATTTCAGGAAGCTATTCATGCTCTTCACGTCCCTTCCCTTGCTCATCCGTTGTCGCCACCGTTTTCTTAGGCGTTGCTCTCCAATACTTGCAGGAAGCCTGCTTCGTCCATAACAGCCACGCCTAGTTTTTCTGCCTTCTCCAGCTTGGAGCCGGCTTTTTCGCCTGCAATCACCAGGTCTGTCTTTTTGCTGACGCTGCCTGTTACCTTGCCACCCAAGCGCGCAATCGCTTCCTCTGCCTCCTGCCGCGACATTTGCGTCAAGGTGCCGGTCAAAACGATTGTTTTGCCTGAGAATGGGAGGTCTGCGCCACTCTCAACGCGGACTCCTTTGTACTCCATGTTTACTCCGGCCGCTCGCAGTCTCTCAATAACTGCCTGAGCCTGCGGCTGTGCGAAGTAGTTCACGAGACTCGCAGCCATTTTCGGCCCGATCTCATCGATTTGCGTAATCTCTTCTTCGGATGCCTGCATAATGGCATCGATATTGCCAAAATGCTCCGCGAGAACACGTGCCGCCTTGGCTCCGACCAGACGAATGCCAAGACCGAACAATACGCGCTCCAGCGAGTTCTCCTTGCTCGCTTCAATAGCCGCAAGCAAATTATCTACGGACTTTTCACCCATGCGCTCCATGCCCAGTAGAACATCGCGCTGCTGGTGCAAATAATACAGGTCAGCGACACTGTGGATGATACCGTCGCGATACAGCTGGGCCACTACCTTTTCTCCCAAGCCGTCAATGTTCATAGCCGTACGGGACACGAAATGAATCATGCCTTCACGGATTAGGGCCGGACACATTGGATTGATGCAGCGCAGAGCCACTTCTTCCTCCAAGCGTACCAGCTCACTCCCACATTCAGGGCAATGCGTTGGCATGGCAAACGGCACTTCATTTCCAGTACGACGCTCTGGCAAGACTGCAATAATCTCCGGGATAATGTCCCCCGCTTTTTTGACGACAACATGATCGCCGATAAGGAGGCCTTTTTCCCGAATGATGTCTTCGTTGTGCAAGGAAGCACGCTTCACGGTCGTCCCTGCCAAACTGACTGGCTTCAATAAAGCTGTCGGGGTGACATTGCCTGTACGCCCCACAGATACTTCAATACCTTCGAGAATCGTAACCGCTTCTTCGGCAGGGAACTTGTACGCGATGGCCCAACGCGGACTTTTCGCAGTAAAACCAAGCTCCTCCTGTTGAGCGTAGCTGTCGACCTTGATCACCATGCCGTCGATTTCATAAGGTAAATGAGGACGCTTCTCTGTCCAGCCCGCAATAAAAGCGAGCAGTTCATCGACGTCGTCAAATACACGCCGCTCCTGATTCACCATGAAGCCGAGCTTCTCCAGCAAATCAAGTCCTTCACTGTGCGACTCCACTGTCTCCCCTTGCAAATCGCCAATGCCGTAAATAAACGTATCCAGTTGACGGGATGCGGCAATTTTCGGATCGAGCTGTCTGAGTGAGCCTGCTGCGGAATTGCGCGGGTTGGCAAATAACGCTTCTCCGCGCTCCTCGCGCTCTTTATTCAGCTTTTCAAATGCTCCCTTGGACATGTAAGCCTCACCGCGAACCTCAAGGGTTAACGGCTTCGTCAGCCGCAAAGGTATGGAACGAATCGTTTTCAGGTTTTGTGTGATGTCTTCACCTGTTGTTCCGTCTCCACGTGTAGCCCCGCGGACGAACAGCCCATTTTCATAATGAAGCGACACGGCCAGACCATCAATTTTCAGTTCAGCTACATATCGGACAGCCTGACTGCCAACAGCCTGACGAACCCGTCGGTCAAAATCCCTAATGTCCTCCTCATTAAAGGCGTTGCCGAGACTGAGCATCGGTGTCTTATGAACGACCTTTTCAAAGAAGGGCAGCGGTTCTCCCCCTACACGCAAGGAAGGAGAATCAGGTGACTGCAAATCAGGGAAGCTGGTTTCAAGCTCCTTTAGCTCCCGCATCAATTGATCGTATTCCTGGTCAGAAATCTCAGGTCGATCCTCTTCATGGTAAAGACGATTATGCCGCTCAATTCGTTTCGCTAATTCTTTAATTTTTGTTTCCGCCGTCAATCGATCCATCTCGTTCATCCTTTCTTACTCATACCTGTTCAAAAAGTTGGCTTTTCAGCACCGAGATAATGGCGAGAACCGCACGAAGGAGGAGCGGAGTGTAGGTACCTACATGAGCACCGGACTTCGAAGGTGAACGCCATTATCGATGCGAATAAGCTTCCCGGACTGCTTCGTGATCAAAAGACGACTTTTTGAACCACCTTTTTGCGATTGGCTGTATTGCACATTATCCTTTTTGAATAGGAGCGAACTTCGCTAATAGCTTTTTAATGCCAGTCGGGCTTGGGAAAGCAATGTCGAGCTCCATGTCGTCGCCCGTTCCTTTTACTTTGACGACCGTACCGTTGCCCCATTTGCCATGTGCCACTCTGTCGCCAACCTTCCAATCAACGCCTGCTCCTTGACCGTGTCCAGGCAGTTTTTCACCCGCCGGACGAGTAAATGTAGCAGGTGTGCTGCTTGAGGTTCGCTGACCCATGCCAAATTTCGGAGCAGAGCCTGCTTGAGAGGAGGACGCTCCAAACGGTTTCGCTCCCGTGTCACGTCCAAATGCACTGCCATCACGCTGTCCAAATGCACTGCTGCGCCCACCGCCGAAGCTTCGGTCCGCTGTCGCTGGATTTCCTTCCAACAGCTCAGCCGGAATTTCTTGCAGGAAACGAGACGGCGCATTCACGTTCGTCCGTCCAAACAACGTCCGCATACGGGCACATGTCATGTACAAACGTTCCTCCGCCCGTGTAATTCCCACGTAAGCCAGACGGCGCTCTTCCTCCATCTCAGCATCGTCAAACAAAGAGCGGCTATGCGGGAAGACGCCTTCCTCGCAACCTACCAGGAACACCACAGGGAACTCCAGCCCTTTGGCGCTGTGCAAGGTCATTAATACAACCTGTCCCTCTGCCGATACTTCCTCCTGGGCACCGTCATCTCCCAAGGAATCGATGTCTGCCACCAGCGCGAGGTCAGTCAGGAACGCTAGCAAGCTCTTGTCTTCATTTTTGCGTTCGAACTCCTGGGTTACAGACAGGAACTCCTCGATATTCTCCAGACGAGCCTGTGCTTCCAGCGTCTTTTCTTCTTTTAAAGAATCGCGGTATCCAGAGCGCTTCAGCACTTCTTCCACCAGCTCAGTCACACTCAAGTAATCGGTCATTTGCATCAAATTCGAGATGAGATCATTAAAGGACAGGATCGCATTCGTGGTGCGTGAAGGCAGCCCCATGTAAGCCGTCTCCTGAATCGCTTGGAAAAGGGACTGACCATTTGCGTTCGCATACGCTTGTAGCTTGTCTACCGTCGTATCCCCGATATTACGCTTCGGTACGTTGATAATGCGCTGCAAGCTGATATCGTCATCCGGATTGGAGATGAGACGCAAATAAGCCAAGATGTCCTTGATCTCTTTGCGATCGTAGAACTTGGTTCCGCCGACGATGGTGTACGGCATGTTCGACTTGATGAAAACTTCCTCGACCACACGAGACTGTGCATTCGTCCGATACAAGATCGCGAACTTGTCGTAGCGCTTGTACTGTGCCATCTGCTTGCGAATCGTATCGACGATAAAATACGCCTCGTCGTGCTCGGACTCACCCTGGTAGCACATGATCTTGTCGCCGCCCGGATTCTCTGTCCAGAGCTTCTTTTCCTTGCGCAGCTTGTTATTGGCAATGACTTGGTTCGCCGCCTGCAAAATCGTTTTGGTGGAGCGATAGTTTTGCTCGAGCTTGATGAGCTTGGCTTCTGGATAGTCTTTTTCAAAGTTTAAAATGATCGAGATATCTGCACCGCGCCATTTATAAATACTTTGGTCAGCATCCCCCACACAGCATACATTTCGATACTTGTCTGCCAGCATGGAAATCAAAAGATATTGCGCGCGGTTTGTATCCTGATACTCGTCAACGTGTATGTAACGGAATTTCTTTTGATAAAACTCCAATACTTCCGGCACTTCTTTAAACAGACGAACTGTCGTCATGATCAGATCGTCGAAGTCCAGCGACTGGTTGTTTCTCAGCTTTTTCTGATAAGCCGTGTAAACCTTTGCTGCTACTTGTGCAAATGGATCGCCCGCAAGACGCGTATAGGTTTCTGGATCGGTCAGCTCGTTTTTCGCTCCGCTGATCGCAGCCAAAATCGAACGCGGCTCATACTGCTTCGGATCGATGTTCAATTCTTTTAAACATTGCTTGACGACAGACAGCTGGTCGCCAGCATCCAAAATGGAAAAGCTGCGATTGATGCCGAGTCGGTCGATATCCCTGCGCAAAATCCGCACACACAAGGAGTGAAATGTCGACAGCCATGCATCCTGCGCTGCCGCTCCGCCAATAATGGCAGCCACACGGTTTTGCATCTCCCGCGCTGCTTTGTTAGTGAAGGTGATCGCCAAAATGCTCCAAGGCGCTACCTGTTTAGCACTGATCAGATATGCGATGCGCTGTGTCAGCACCTTGGTCTTGCCGCTACCCGCACCGGCCAAAATCAAGACGGGGCCTTCTGTTGTAAGGACTGCTTCCCGCTGCTCAGGGTTCAGGCCTGCTGTGATACGATCTGCAAAAGACATATGTATAAATCCACCTTTCCACGTTCCCTAGACGAAAGCATATGTTCCTATTTTCGCACAGATCGCAATGGAGTTCCAGTTCGTATCCCGAACAGGAAACATCATCCTTTCGGCAGCAATGGCTCGTACATCAAATAAGCCCGATTCTGCGTCAGCCATTCTTGCTCCACCCATTCTCCTTCCAGCGTGTAAACATCCCGATACAATTCATTTTTCCGTTCATACCCTCCCCAAATCGAAGGAAGGATCTCGTGTTCTTTCTCGATAATGACATACGTCCGTGTCGGTGGCATGTCTGAACGCCATTCCCCTGCCAAATGTGTATCGGTCAGGTAGACATGCAGTTGAAAGGGCTGTTGCGTCCGGTTGGCGATTTGCAAATCCAGATAGTTATAGAAGCAAGTCGCTCCACTTCCAAAAGGCTGTGTCCGATTCGAATCGGGAAAAACATCGTAGCTATGACGATGCCGTTCCGTGACTGTCAAGGGCGTATGCAGGGTCATCCAGTACAGCAGATTCGAGAGCTGACAAAGACCTCCGCCAACTCCGGCCGTGACTCGTCCCTGCGAAAGCAGCATCCCCTCTACATAGCCTTTGCTGCGGGTCGGCTTGCCAATCTGCTTCCAGTATGAAAAGGTTTCCCCGGGATGGATGATCAATCCGTTCAGCCGTTCAATTGCCAGCCGCAAATTGATCACTTTGTTGTGCTGCATCCACATCTCCACGTTCTGCAATGGGCGTAACAAAATCGTTTGATGAGAATAATGGACATAACGCAACCATTCGCTTCTTTTCTCATGAGCGAACCTCGTTCGACTAAATGTCCATTGTACATACCTTTTCCAACGAAAATAGGCCATGCCTGCTGCCAGACGCCACTTTCCCCGTGCGATCGGTTTCATTGTGCACCCCGACTTCCTGATTATTACAATAGACGCAGGAATTCGTGATGAAGTTGCGGTCAAATCCCGGAGATCCCCTCACTTCTTACACTTTTGTAAGCGAGACGTAAGCAAATGCCATTTCTCCTCCATCCCGGGATGAGCTAGGATAGGAAAAGTGCGCGATCGGACGACGAACAACGAGACAAGGAAGTGATGGGATTGAAAGAAAACGCACCTACCATGAACCAGCGAATTGATACATTAGATACCGTACGGGGCTTCGCCTTAATGGGCATTCTCCTCGTCAACATTGTGGCATTGCTGTATGCGCAAACACCTGAAATACGAAGTGTGGACCACTGGCTGTTCCAGTTTTTCAATTTCTTTGTGGAATCTCGCTTCTTCGTGATCTTTTCCTTCTTGTTTGGCGTAGGCTTCTATATTTTCATCAGTCGGGCAAAAGAAAAAGGGGCCAACAGCACCGTTTTATTCATTCGGCGTCTGATTGCGCTACTCGCTCTTGGCTTTGTGCATAAAATGTTTCACCCTGGTGAAGCACTTTTCATCTACGCCATCTTCGGCTTCATCTTACTGCCCTTTTATCGTTTGAAGGCGCGAACCAATCTGATCATCGGCCTTATTTTGTCTATCGCTGTCTGTGCTATTGGCTTCAAAGCGCTTTTGGTGCTTCCCTTGTTTATTTTGGGACTCGCTGTCGGGCAGTACGGGGTCTTTCAAGACATTCCGAGATTTTTGCCTGTGATTAAAAAAGTGCAGGGCGTGACCTTCGCCCTTTCGTTAATCGGCTTGTTTATCCAATACCGTCTGACTCCAGCTGATCCAGCAATGGGTGGAGCGAATCTGGTTGTAGACGATACCATATCAGAAGAAGCCCTTCAGCAGTTGATGAATTACACAATTGCCTTGACCTCCACAGGTCTTGTCATGGCTGCCTTTTACACGACGACCTTAATTCGACTGCTGCAAAATAAAACCGTCCAGACCATCCTCTCTCCACTGACCAGCTATGGGCGCATGGCATTGACAAACTACGTCGGACAAACTGTATTGATCCTTGTGGGAGGCTATGTGTTCGATTGGTTTGGCAATCTCGGCTACCTGCAAACGACACTGATCTGCCTCGGTATCTACGTGGTGCAAATGGTATTAAGCGTACTCTGGCTGTCTGTCTTCCGCATGGGGCCACTTGAGTGGGTATGGCGATTATGTACGTATATGAAAATCACACCGTTGCGAAAATAAACAATCAAAGACCCCAGAAAAGCTGCCTTGGTTGACAACTGCTGGGGTCTCTATATTATTTTTTCGCCAAGTATTTACGAATGTCAAAAGCAACGGCTGCCACAATGATGAGTCCTTTGATGATGAGCTGCCAATACGGGCTGACTCCGATAAACGTAAGACCGTAGTTGATGACGCCAAAAATAAGGACACCCGCAAGCACACCTGGAACGGTGCCAATTCCGCCGGACGTCGAGACTCCACCTACCACACAGGCTGCAATGGCGTCCAGCTCGTACATATTGCCGTAGTTGTTCGTCGCGCCACCTGTCCGGGCTGCCTCTAGAACACCACCGAGTCCATACAGGGCACCAGCAATGGCATAGATAATCATGAGGTTGAAAGCGACGTTGATCCCGGAAACAGTGGCGGCCTGCATGTTGCCTCCGATGGCGTACATGTTTTTACCAAGCCGTGTTTTGTTGAAAATCACCCAGACGATAAACGCAACCATGATCGCAATGATGACGATATACGGGATTGAATACGGGCCACTCGGGCCGATGTACCCTGTCCCAAGCTGATTGAAGTCACTCCGCAATCCAGCTATTGGCTGCGATTGATTGGGCTCCAGATCAAAATAGATGGAGTTGAACCCGTATACAATGACCATCATGCCCAACGTGGCGATAAAAGGGGGCACACTAAAACGAGCCACAATAATGCCGTTGATCAAGCCAACCAGCAAGCCCGCACCAATTGCGATGAGAATGGGGATAAGCAACGGCAAATCAGGCAAGTCCGGGAAAAATCTCCGCGGATAGTCTTGAGTTTGCAGCATCGAGGCGGAGATGACAGCTGTCAATCCGACCACTCGCCCCGCGGAAAGATCCGTTCCGCCTGTAATAAGAACAAAGGCAGCGCCCAAGGCAATAATGGCGCGAGTAGAGGATTGCATCAAAATATCCCGAAGCGTTGTAATGGAAAGAAAATTGGGATCATAAATCGCAATTCCCGCTATCAACAAAACCAGAACGATATAGATGGCATTTTGCGTAACAAAGCCGTGCACCTGTTTCGCAGACAACTGTGACATACTAGTTCCCCTCCTTTCTCATGCAAGATGCTTGGTAGCAAGCCGCATGATCTCTTCTTCGGTCGCGGCTGTACCTGACAAAAAACCAGAGAGCTTCCCCTCACACATGACCATGATTCGATCTGACATGCCAAGCAACTCCGGCATTTCCGAAGAAATCATGATGATGCCTTTTCCTTGGCTCGCCAACTCCGCGATGATGGTGTAAATTTCGTATTTAGCCCCGACATCAACTCCACGCGTAGGTTCGTCCAGCAATAAAATATCCGGATCAGTCAAAAGCCACCGCGCCAGCAGAACCTTTTGCTGATTGCCCCCTGACAAGTTTTTGATCAGTGCTTTCATAGAGGGGGTCTTAACGCGGAGCATCTCGATGCTGCGGCTGACATCGGCTCTTCGCTTGCGCTCATTGAGAAGCAGAAAAGGCGTTTGATAACTCGCCAAATTCGCAATGACCGTATTTTCCAGAATCGATAAGACAGGAATGATGCCGGTTACTCGCCGCTCCTCCGTCAAGAGCGCCATTTTGTATTTCTTCGCATCCTTCGGTGATTTGATCCGTACCTCCCGACCGTTGATCGACACTTTTCCCGCTGACACTGCGCGCAGTCCAAACAATGCCTCGATCAGCTCTGTTCGTTGTGCGCCCACGAGGCCGCCTACGCCTAAGATTTCACCTTTGCGCAATTCAAACGACACATGCTGAAATGACTGAGAAAATGGGGAGGTCAGTCCCTCTACCTTCAAAATTGGTTCGCCTGGTGTGTTGGATCGACTTGGGAAACGCTGCGTCAGGTCCCGTCCGACCATTTTGGAGATGATCAGGTCTGTCGTCAGCTCAGCTGCCCGCCATGTTCCGATGAGCTTGCCATCGCGCATGATCGTCACGTCATCCGCAATCCGCAAAATTTCTTCCATCTTGTGTGAAATATAGATGATGGCGACACCTCTGCTCTTTAGTTCGCGGATGATCGCAAATAGCTGCTCCACCTCGTTTCCCGTCAGTGAGGACGTCGGTTCGTCCATAATGATCACCTTGGATTGGTAGGAGACAGCTTTGGCAATCTCAAGCGACTGTACCTTAGATACAGACAAATCACGGACAACAGCGTGCGGATTCAGGTCCATTCCCAGATCACTAAACAGCTTCACCGTATCCGAAAGCATCTTCTTCTCATCCACAAACGGAAAAGGACCGATTCTTTTGACCGGAAAACGTCCTAGCCATATGTTTTCCATGACATTGCGAAAGGGCACCGGATGCAGCTCTTGATGAATCATAGAGATGCCATGTGCCAACGCGTCCTTTGAGCTGCTCATTGTCACCTGCTTATTGTTTAAGATGATTTCTCCCGCATCTGGCCGATAAATTCCGAAGAGACACTTCATCAGGGTCGATTTACCCGCTCCATTCTCTCCCATCAGTGCATGGACTGTTCCCGGACGGACTTTTAACGTGACATCATCGAGTGCCTTGACCCCTGGAAATTCTTTATGAATGTGATTCATTTCCAACAAAAACCCCTGCTGGGCCATGGAATGCCCTCCTCTTTTCAAAATCATCCCCATCGCTGAAACAGGAGAGTCGGATTCGTCTCTTCACCGACTCTCCTGCTTTTTATTTCGCCTCGTTCATGTTCTCCTTGGTGATTTTTTTGTAGGGCACCCACACGTACTTGCCGTCTGTAATGTCAAAGCCTGTAGAATCTTTTGTTGGCGTTTCACCTTTCGCCAAAGACGCCGCGATGCTAAGAGTCGCTTTTCCTTGGTTATTCGCATCGTTGAGGACCGTTCCGAGCAAGGTTCCCGCCTCCAGCTCCTTTAGCGCAGGCGCTGTGGCATCCACGCCAACAACGGGCATGTACTTGCCGTTTGCAAAATAGCCAGATGCCTTCAGCGCTTCGATTGCCCCCAGAGCCATATCGTCGTTGTTGGCAAGAACGGCTTCGATCTTGTCACCGGAAGCTGCGAGGAAGGCTGCCATCTTTTCCTGTCCTTTTACGCGATCCCACATGGCCGTATCTTCCGCGACCTTCTCTACTTTAATCCCTGCATCTTCAATCGCCTTTACCGAAAACTTCGTTCGCAGCTCCGCATCCTGATGCCCTGGCTCCCCTTTTAACATGACGTATTGGAGAACACCATCCTTGTTTTTATCTGCTTCCGGATTTGCCTTCCAGTAATCGACGATCAGTTCCCCAGAGATCGTGCCGGATTCCTCCGCTTTTGCTCCTACGTAGTAGACCTTATCCCACTTCTGCATATCCTCTGGCATCGGCTCACGGTTAAAGAAGACGACAGGGATATTGGCCTGCTTCGCCTTGTCGATAAGGACACCAGCAGCTGTGCGATCCACCGGATTGATGGCGAGGGCATTTACCTTTTTGTTAATGAACAAATCTACTTTGTCATTTTGCGTAGGCTGGGCATTTTGGCTGTCTACAATGTCCACTTCCGCCTTGCCCTCCGCTGCTTTTGAAATCGCATTGCGCACTCCTGTCATGAACGTATCATCGAACTTGTAGATGGCGACTCCGATTTTGGGATTCCCCGCAGGAGCCGATCCTCCCCCCGACGCTGCCGGCTGCGAACCGCCTGATTGTGAGCATCCAACCACCGAGAGCGTAACAGCGGCCACCAGTGTAGTGGCAATCAGCTTTCTCATTCGATAATCCCCCTTTATCCCCCTATGTTTACATCTGATATATACAAAATGTAAGCGTTTTCTCGAATGTGTTCCATCGAAAATCCTGCGCATTTCTATCAAAATTCTCATATATTTTTCGTTGGCCTATTTAACGAAGGGGAAGAGGAGCTTTTGATTCTCCGACCAGAACATATTCTCCCGATCGATTACTTTTGTTCCGGTGTCGACCAGACTGGGTACTGCTTCGCCATCGCTCGCTTCGACTGCGTACTTGACGCCGAGATATCCCATCGATAGCGGCTTTTGGATGATCGTAGCGGAAATGATTCCTTCCTGCAAATACTCCAGCACTTCCAGCGGACTGTCGATTGCGACGATTTTGACGTTGTCCCGCAGTCCACTGTTTTCCATTTCCTCGGCCACACCAATCGCTGTAGTGGCATCGAGTGCAATCACTCCTTTCAACTGCGGATGCTTGCGGATCAGTTCGCGCGTCCACTCACCGATCTGCTTTTTATCTGAGGGAACATTTTCGTTGGCAACCAGTTCAACCTGCATTTCCCGTGGGAGCAAATCGAGGACGCCCTGTTCTCTTCGTTTGGCATTTTCCTTTACCCGATTTGTGCCGAGTAATGCGATTTGTCCCTTTTTTCCGATCAGGTACACCATTTTTTCGAATGCCTTCTTGCCCATATCGTAGTTATCCGTCCCAATATAGCTTTTGACGGCTGAATCTTTTCCGTCGGTGTCGAGCACAAGGATCGGGATAGCCCGCTCCCTTGTCAGCTTGATGGCTTCACGCAAAACTTGCTCGTCACTAGGTGCCACCACGATTGTCTCGGAGCCATCTGCGATAGCCTGATGAACCAGCTCCATTTGCCTTTGGGCATCTTCCTCATAGTCCGGCGCGTAAAAATTCAGGTTTCGCTCATATTCCTTGGCAGCCATCTCCGCCCCGAGCTTGACCGTTCGCCAATAATCACCGTGCTTCATACGAACGATCAGCGCCACTGTCTTTTTCTTGTCTACTTCCACATTCGTTAGTGAAGCACTACACGAGTAAAAAAGCGTCACCGCTACCAAAGCGACCAGTCCATATACGCTAAAACGTTTCCCCGCTGCTGTCATAAACGATCTCGCTCCTCTGCAACCTGCCGCGGAATCCATACACGCACAATGGTGCCCTCTTCCTGTTCGCTCGCGATTTCCAAGCCGTACTGTTCGCCGAAGGTCAAGCGGATCCGCTCTTGCACGTTTTGAATTCCAACGCCCGAACCTTCTTCGCTTTTGTAAAAGCCAGCCTTTACTTGTGCAAGAACATCTGGGGACATGCCCAAGCCATTGTCGCTTACCTGAAGTAACACCTTACCGTCGATGAGTGCAGCAAATATACGAATCCATCCCGGATCAGCCAAATGCTCAATCCCGTGATAGATAGCGTTTTCCACAATCGGCTGGAGCAGTAACTTCAGCGTCAGACAGTTGAGCACCTCATCCTCATTTTCGACCACGATCTCGTATTCAAACTTTTGCTTGTACCTCATTTTTTGAATAATGAGATAATGCCGCACATGCTCCAGCTCTTCGCGCACCGTGATAATGTTCTTGCCTCTGCTTAGGCTAATTCGAAACAGCTTTGACAACGAAGTGATCGTGGTGATGACATCCTCGTTTTTTCCGTTGCCGACCATTCTGACCACAGAGTTAAGCGTGTTGTACAGAAAATGCGGATTGATCTGTGCCTGCAGCACCTCCAGCTCGCTTTTTCGTTTGGCTTCCTGCTCACGAATGATTTGGTGCATCAATTCCCTGACCTTCGCGACCATCAGATGAAAACGCAAGGAGAGCTGTTCGACCTCATGGCTTCCCCGGATCGGTTCACTCTCTGAAAAGTCTCCCTGCTCCACCTTTTCCATGGATCGCTCCAGCAGCTTGATCGGTCGTGATATTTTTGCAGAGAGATAGTGCAGCACGAACAACACGATAACAATCACAAAGATGAGCAGCCAAAAAATGAAGCGGCTGATTTCTTTTTTGGTCGTCACGATCTCGTCCATGTAGGAAACCCCAATGATTTTCCAGCCTAGCTGGTCGATCGTCTTGATGGTGATCAAACGCGCTTCGTCCTGTGTCTCTTCTACATAGCTGCCGTAAGAATGCTTCAGCGGCAAGGAACGGTTTTCATTTTTCAATCCGGCGTAAATCAACTGCTGCTGCGGATGGTAGACGATGTTTCCAACCAAATCGATGATGTAGACGTACCCCTTTTTTCCCAAGCCCACTCTTTGGCACAACTCATCGATCTCCTTGAAATTCACATCGACTAAAAGTACAGCCGGAATTTCTTCGTCAGGTCCGTGGAGAAGAATTTCTCGACTCATCGAAACGACCCAGGTGTACTCCCCTTTAAACAAGTTCTGGATATGCGGGAGCGAAAAGGACAGGTTCGTCGGGTCCTCGATCGCCTTTTGGAACCAGCTCTGTTCGGTCAAACGAGTGTTGTTCCTCAGCACTTTGGAAGGAGTTGTGGCCAATAGAGTTCCGTCTCGTGTAAAAACCGCGATGGAGACGATGTCCTTTCTCGTTTCTAAGATTGTCTCAAGCTGTTCGCTCAGCTTGTCTGACGTGAGTCCCTTGCTTCTTCTGATCTTGTCATCGACGAGTTCAAAAATTTGCGTCATCCCGTTCAAATAGCTGTCCAGATTGTATTTCACCTGCTCCAGAATTTGCTGCGTGTGCAGATAGGCGTTTTGTTCTGCCGTCTGCGCAAATTTTCCGTACAGCATCACCCCGACAAACAGCATGACGAGTACCGTCACGAGTGTAAAGGAAGTGGTAATGATAAATTGAATGCCTTTTACCTTGATCACCGCGAGCAATCTTTTCATGGATTAACCTTCCTGCTCGCTCTGACTTCTGTACTCTTTAGGGGACATCCCTGTATACTTGCGAAAGCTGAAGCTAAAGTAATTAGGATCGGTATATCCTACTTTCTCCGCGATTTCAAAGGACTTCAAATCGGTCGTCCGCAAAAGCTCCTTGGCCTTTTCCATGCGCAATGACAGGAGATAGGACACAAAGGTGGTTTTCGTCTCTTTCTTGAAAATACCGCTAAAATAACCGAGGCTGATGTGCAGATGCTCGCACACCTTGTGGATGGATATGTCGGGAGAATGATAATGCGCGTGGGTGTAGTCCAATGCCTGTGTGATCAAGCGCCTGTACGTTGTTTGCCGTCCGCTTGCGATACTCGCCATGAGGCGCTCACAAATATCTGTGATCTGTTCTCGGGCATCCTCCATACCGGTAAAAGTCGTCATGACCTGCAACAGATAACGTTGCCCGCCAAACAGTCGATCCATGTCAACTTCGGCACGATGGGCAGTCTTCAAAATGGTCGTCATAATCTCCAACAAATACATTCGGTAATCCTCAATGGATACGGGCACACCCGCCACCTGATCAAACAATTCATCAATCACGTTCCGAAGCTCCGCACTCGTCCCTATTTTGATGCACCGAACCAATTCATGCTCCCTTCTCTCATCGAGGCGTATCTGCTCACTCGTTTGCTTTTCCACGTCATTGATCACAATCATCCTGTTGCAGCCGAGGATGCTTTTGTAATCGAGTGCCTGCATAGCGTCCTCATACGAATAAGGGAGTGCTGCAATATCTGTCACGACGTTGCCGATTCCGATTGTTACCGTGATGCTCATATATTTTTCAATCGTTCGCCTAATTTCTTCTGCAATATTTTGTGTTCGCACGTCGATTCTCTGCGTGTCGTCTGCTTTTGTTTGCATGAGCAGCACGACCTGATCTTCATGGAGAAAAACAATACCCGCCTGTTTGCCTGCGTTCAGCTGCTCTTCTGCGATATTTTTCACAGCGAAAAGAAACAACTGCTGCTCCTCCTGTTTGGGCTGGTCTATACAGATAACAGCCACGAGGTATTCGGGACTCCTGAGCTCTATCCCGTATTCCCAGGCTTTTGCAAAAACATCGTGCTGTACGAGTTGACGACTCAGCAAAGATGATAAAAAAACCTCCCGTAAAACCGGCAAGCTTTTTCGATAGCTATCGCGCAGCAGCTGAACGTTTTCCCGATGGGCAGCCTCTTCGTCCATCCGTCGCTTGACCTTGTCCAGCGCTTCCATCAGCTCAATCGCAGAAAACGGCTTGAGCACATATTCGTCAATTTGCAGCTTCACCGCCTTTTGCGCGTATTCGAACTCATCAAACCCAGTCAAGATAATGATGCGAATGGCAGGGTAATCACGCCCGATAGACTCCGCCAGCTGAAGTCCGTTCATAAAGGGCATCTTGATGTCGGTTACGACAACGTCCGGTCGCAGTCTCTCTACCAGCTCCAATGCCTCCCTGCCGTTTTCTGCTTTGGCAACCACCTCGTATCCGCGGCTATGCCAGTCAATTTCTTGGCTAACCCCTTCTCTTACATCTTCTTCGTCATCTACCAATATTAGCTTATACATAGACACCTCCCGCTGTTGTACTTGTACAACGGGAGGCGATTATTTTCCTGCAAATAGAATGGTATGGCGCTACCATGTCTTATTCAGATCTTCTGCGTAGAACAGAATGGCTTTTTTATAGGCCAAAATCGTAGGATCGCTTGAGGTTTCTGCGAGGTTTTTCAGGAGGAGATTCATGGCTTCGTGATGCTTCCCGAGATTGTAATACGCCATGGAAAGAAAAATCGGAAAGGAACGGTCACAGGGGAACTGCTGCATCCCCTTTTCGAGCGTAGCTGCTGCCTGCTCGTATTGTCCCAGCGTGCGATACGTACTACCCAGACCGAGTAATGCCCCTTGCAGGTCGTCTTCGACAGACAGTCCGAGCTCAATCGCTTTTTCGTAAAAGGGAACGGCTTCCTTCTCCAACCCTGCTGCGTCGTGGCACCAAGCACATTGGTAATGGGCGACAGGATCAGTCGGAGATTGGCTGACGAGCTGAAGGGCAAGCTGGATCGCTTCGTCCAGATGCCCTTCTTTTCGCAGATGCATGATAGTTTGGATCATCGGGTTCATGTGAGCACTTCCTTTGCCTGGGTATCTCTCTTCCCCCTAGCGTAACAGGGCAGCTTGGCAAGGTGAAGACACAAATTCGTTATGTGCCCTGCAAGGATTTTGTCCGCTCTCTTTCGCTTCTCCGTTGTCGATAGGCTCTCATCCACGACCAGCCCAAAATGAGAAACGGAACCAGAACCAACAGAATTAACAGGATGCCGTCCCAAAACTCCCACGAGTGAAGCGAAGCGTTTTTCATGTCGTCGGCGATGATCCAAATGAAATCAACCGCCATGCGCAGCTGATACTGGACAAAGAACCAGATGCCCCACACCGATCCAATCAAGTAAACCCAGCTATACCAGCGGATGACCCTTTTCTCATGGTCGGCTACGTACTCCCATTCCTCCTGCTCTTCCTGCGTCAAGGAACGGAATTTCGCTTTCAAAAACAGGCGTGTATTTACCATCAAATTGGAGCATTGGAACTTGGTTGCCAACACGTAATACAAGTCGGTCTGCATGAAAACCATGAACTGAAAGGCTAAAGCCATGAGCAGAATTACATTCAGCATACGAATGAATGCTTCCATGAAGGGCACAAGCGTCAGCCAGCCTTGATCATTGGCAAACAACAAAATCACACCGATTCCCATAAACATCGCATCCCAGGCCATTCCCGCCAAAAACGCCCTGTATCTGCGCTGTGGCTCAACGAGAACAATATTGGACATATTCGTCTCTGCTACGGCAAAAACAAGTCGATGCCCCAGACCGATACGACTGCCGATTCCCAATGATCTGGCCGCCATTAAGTGGGCCATCTCATGGAAAAACAGAAAAACCCAAGTGGCCACGAAAGAAACCACAACCGAAACCGTCACGGAAGAAGAAACAAAAATATCGGAATAGACCGGGATATACTTGCCCGTAAACAAACAAATGAAAAGACCCGTAAAAAATAAGATACCGTATAATCCAAAGGCAACACGGTTAAAGAAGAACTGCCCCGTCCCCTGCTTGATCCAAGAGAAATGATCTACTACCGGTACTGGCTCGTTGACAACTTCCCCATCCACCATGTACACAAATTGATAGGAAGCAATAAGATCTTGCGCAAAGTCAAGCACATCTACCGGTTCGCCCAACCGCTCTTCCATGATCGTCGCGACTTCATTGATGCTCTTTCCTTCATCCAGCATATCGATGATCTCGACACCAATGGCCGGAAGCACAATGAAATTGCTGATATCCGTTCGTCCAATGAGGATCTCTTCCTCGTTTTCCGCCCGACGCGCAAGCGGATGCATCTTGAAAATGCTATCTCCCGAGATATTCAATTGACAGACACCTTCCTCTCTTACAGGAACGATTCCTTACTTTGCGAGCACTTCATTTCTCTTGATATGAAAAATCGGCTCCGTTCCGCTGCCTTTTCCACAAGTCGGGCATTCGGCTTCCTTTCGCTCCCACTCAAAAAACACGCTCTTTTCCAAGGTGTTGAAATCGAAAATGATAAATTTGCCCGCTGATTGTACCGGAGCAATTCCTGTCAAATACCTGATTGCATCGGAAGCCATCATTCCCGTAATCATCATGGTGTTGGGTGCAATGGTGGCGGTAGGCAAAATAAAGTTGGTATCGAGCAGCCTTTGAATCAACTGCGGATAGTCCTCGATCTGTGTAGAACGATGCAAATGCATGCAGTCGATACAGCCTGTCTTGCCCGGCTCTACCATGAAGAATTGTCCTTCGATGAGGTTGAATCCCCCAGCAATAAACGGGATTTGCAGCTTGGTGCAGGCATGATTTACCCATCTCTGCAAAAAGAAAAAGGGCTGATCGGCTGCGAGCATCACGAGGTCACTTCCGGCAATAACCCGCTCCACGTCTTCGCTGGACGTGATTTGCATCGTCTCCGTTTCAATCAATACCTCAGAATGAAGCCTTCCGATGAAATCACGTGCCGCTTCTACCTTCAAGCGACCAATATCCCTTTCGTTAAAGACCATTTGCCTGTTCAAATTGCTGAGCTCTACTCTATCAAAATCCACGAGCTTGATATGCTGGATTCCCGCTCCTACCAGATTGACCAGTAGCGTAGAGCCAAAGGCACCCATTCCCAGGATCGTCACTTTTTTTCTGCTTAGCAGTTCCTGTAGCTCACTTGGACTTTGATTGAGATCGGTAAACAAGGAGAAGTAGCGGATATTTGCTTTATATCTTTCCTTTTGTTCCGAAGTCAGAACGGAAGCCTCTTCTTTTGCCTGATCCATCAGGAAGCCCAATCCACTCAGTGATTCCACTGCTTCCACTATTTCTTCATACGTAATTTCAGGGTATTCCACAGCCAATAATGTATGTATTTCACCGACAGTACGAGTGCCATCCATCAGTTTGATCATCTTGCGGATGGACCCATTCTCGTCTTCCAATTCGAAGGTATAGCCAGGAGCCTCTCCCAAGCGGATCATCTGCTCTGTCACTTCATAAACGGGATGCACTGGTTTAAATAAAGGACGACGTTCCATACAAAACACCTCCCAATAGTAGGTTCGCTAACCCGGCTCATTTTAGATGAAAAAAGGGAATAGCTCGTGTGCTATTCCCCCTCTTCTTAAGAGAATTAAGCTGCTACTGCAGTAGTGCGAACGCTTTCAACTTTTTTCGCTTGGATTTTCATGGATAGTTCCTCCTCTCTATGATTGAAAATTAAGACAAGTTCATTATATTTCATGAATTTACAGAAATCTACAAATATCAGCAAAAATTTATATATTTTGGTAATATTCGACTATTTATTTCGTATGCAATAGGATTTTCCTTCCATTTTCTACCCAAAATATTACAAATCCTTCTTTGCCGGAAATATTTAATAGCCTTTTTGGAAAATTCCCCTGATTTTGGGACGCTTTTCTTTTGGGATTCGTAGTACTAAATGTAATGGGAAATTTCACCAAGATTACTTTTGTTTGATCAAAAAAGGAAAAGCTGCGCAGCGAGCCTTTTTTGCCTAGGGGGAGCACAAATGGAGGAAGATCGAGTGATCATCGGGCGGGTCTTGCAAGGAAACAAAGACTCCTACTCCGAGATCATTGCCAGATACCACGGAAAAGTAAGTTCCATTCTTCGCAAGATGCTGGGACATACACCGGATGCACAAGATATCGTGCAGGAAATTTTCATCAAGACGTATTACCATTTACCAGAATATAAGACAAACTACGATTTTTCTGCATGGTTGTACCGGATAGCGGCCAACCACTGTCTGGACGAGCTGCGTAAACGTAAACGCAAGCTTGCTCTCAGCTCGAGCGAAGAGATAGAGCCAGTGGATAGCCACACGCCGGAGGTTGCCTTTCTGAATAAAGAGGGGCAGCGCTTGTTGCGTCAAAGGATGATGTCCGTCGAAGAAAAGTATCGGATCGTCCTCGAAATGCGCTACTTCGAATCATTGAGTTGTGAGGAAATCAGTCATCGACTGTCGATTCCTTCGAGTACTGTGCGGACGCGCCTGGCTCGGGGAAAAGACAAGCTCAGGGAAGCAATCGGGCATGCAGGGCAAGGGGGGGACTTTCATCTATGAAATGCTTAGATAAAGGACAAATTGCTTTGTATCTATACGATCTTCTTGAACCAGAGGAAGCCGAGGTCATAGCAGCCCATTTGGAAGATTGCCGTCATTGCCAACGTAGGTTGAAGCAGGAGCTGGATGCGCTGGAAGATCCAGAAGAATCACTGGCGACAGACGAACCGTCCGAAGCAGTCATTCATGACATCATGGCGAACCTTCCCCCTTACCCTATACACATTCTGAAACGATCAGAGAGACAAAAATTGCAAAGAAAAACCAATTGGAAAAAAAGGAGTCTGGATATCGTGAAAAAAGCAACGATCGCTGTAGCAGGAATAGCAGCAGTTGTCTATTTCGGAACACTCACCTCCCCTTCTTTTGCAACGTATGTACATGGCTTGTATGCATCAACCATCAAACCTCAGCTGAAGCAGACGCAAGAGAGCAGCCTTTTTGATACACTAGCCTCCACAAACCTCCTCATCCAACGTGGACTTCAAGAAGGCTATAACAAAAAAGTTGATCTGAAAGCTGTCGATAATGGAATGACCCTTGAAGTAAAAGAAGTCATGGCGGACTCAAGGGATGTCCGAATTCTTTTTACCATCAAGGATCAGAATGGAAAACCAATTGAGGATCTGTTCTCTCGTGTTTTGCAGGACGAAGGTACATCCTATGAATTGAAAATAACAGATAAGGATGGCAAAACGTATACAAACTACGATGAGGAATTTCAAATCGGGCATAATGATTTGACGCAAGTAAAAGGACAGAGTGAGCTCATTATGCTCAGTCGCCCCATCCAAACCTTTTTTAGTGATACGAGCGAGATTCCAGATGAATTGTACATCGATCTTGTGATCAAGGACGTCGAAGGCATTGACGGAAAATGGAATGTTACCTTTCCAATTGACATTTCCAAAGCGAAAAAAGACACAAAAATTGTTCCCATCCATAAACAATACACTGCTCCAAATGGCGAATTGATTGATCTAAAGCAAGTCATGGTGACACCAGGCCAGATTGAATTCGTCATCGAGAACACCTTGGCAGAGTATACCTCTCAGGGTCTTACCTATGAAATTGTGGATGATACAGGAGCGGTGCTTGCCAAATGGAGCGAAATGAATAGAGGGAACAAGGAGAGATATCCACAGCCATATTACAAAAATGTAGCCAGAAACTACTTTGTCCGTGTTGTCGATGACACACCAACAGGCAAAAAGGTTAACTTTCTCACATTTCACTCCTTGCCAACGGATAAAGACCTGACCTTTAGAGTCGCAGCGACCTATCAAACCACTTCCGCAGACTTTGAGCAAAAGCTGTCCATTGATGCGATGAAAAACAAGCCTGTCACAACAGAGCATGATGGAAACGTGTTTACCTTCTCGAATTTTACTGTAAAAGAAGAAACGATTCGGAACGAGAAGAGAATGAGTGCAACGATGCAACTGGATGCAACCTTGGCACCAGGTGTTGCGGACGTAGATAAATTTGCAGCAGTTGATGAAAATGGCAATAAATACACCGGCTATTTCAAAGGCTCACTAACAAGAGATGCAAAAGGCAATATTGTCTTGAGCGGTCCACTCAATTTGGTGAAAGATCTGAAAGCTATCCCGAAAGAACTGACGATTTCCATTAAAGAGCAATTGAAAGAAAACAAAGATGTCGACTGGAGCGTAACCCTTCCCTTGAAAAACTAAAGTAGACATAAAAAACCACCTCGCCCAATCATATAAGTTTGAAGTGCACCCCTTAAAGTAGACATTGGAAAAAACCCTACGGTTTACCGATGAAAACTTTAGGGGGTGTATTTTTATGCCAGCAAAGAAAGGGCAGAAGTTTAAGCATTATAGTGAAGAACTTAAGTTGCAAGCAATTCAGATGAGATTAAAGGGTGTTTCCAAACGGGTGATCATGGAAGAATTGAAAATTCATGATGAGGACCGACTAAAGGTCTGGATGCGGAAGTATAGGAAACTCGGAGAGTTTGGTCTTCTAGATCAACGTGGCCGTCGCGAAGAATACATAGATACAAACAGATATATCGAAAAGTTAAAGCGGGAGAATAAGATGCTAAAAAAGTGCTTGGAAATCTGGATGCGGGAGGTGCAGTCCATAAGTATGCCGCAATCAAGAAAGCAGCAGGAGAATACACCATCAGTGAGCTCTGTAAGCTGTTTGGCGTCTCAAGAAGTGGATACTACGCATACTTAAAACGCCAAGGAATAGATCGGGACCAGTCTATGAAAGATTTAGTCCAGGCTGTGTATAAGAAGTACCACTGTAAATATGGGTATAGACAAATCCAACTATTTCTCCTGCAAGATTATGGGGTGTGGGTCAATCATAAGAAGGTACTACGTCTCATGCAAGAAATGGGGCTCCGTTCTCGAATACGTCGCAAGTATCGTTATCACCTTGCTTCATCGGTTGGGGGGCGAGTTGCCCAAAATATTCTACAGCGTAATTTCAAAGCAGATGTGCCCAATCAAAAGTGGGTAACGGACGTCACACAGTATCGTGTTGCGGATACTTGGCTCTACCTGTCTGCTATTAAAGATTTGTTTAATAACGAAATCGTGGCCTATCACATGGATGTTCGCAACGACAATCAATTGGTCCTACGGACCTTTGAGAAAGCTTTTGAAAAGACGAAAGACGTGACTGGACTGATCGTTCACAGCGATCAAGGATTCCAATACACGTCCTACGCTTACCACGACATGCTGCCAAAGGTTGGCGCCCAAATCAGCATGTCTAGAAGAGGCAACTGTTATGACAATGCCTCGATGGAGAGCTTCTTCTCGCATCTTAAAACGGAAGGGCTCTATCCTTATGATATCCGAAGTATCGATGAGGCACAAAGGCGAATTGAGGAGTACATTGACTTCTACAACGAAAATCGCCCGCAGAGAAAATTAAAAAAGCTGACGCCTGTTGAATTCAGACGCCAGCTAGTGGCCTAACGGCCCGGGTTTTTCTTACTGTCCACTAAACGGGGCCTTGACCA
>NZ_PXZL01000048.1 GCF_003013405.1 Brevibacillus formosus
AGTCTCTTCTACGACGATTTGTTCCTCGTCTTTTTGTTGAAGGTTCGGCAGCTCCAGCTCGGCGAAAAGCATCTCCTGCAATTCTTCTACGCTGATTTCAGCCTCGTAGTAGTCTACACCTGGCTGATCACCCGCTCCCTGACCTTTTCCTGGCCCTTGCGCCGGGTCGCCGTCACGGGCTATGACATCGCCAACTTTACTGTTTCCTTTACCTTGACCGCCATGTTTTCCCTTTTGGAAGTTAAAACGCAATCGGTATTCATCCAGGGAGCGAATAGGGATCTTAATGACTTCCCGACCATTCGACATGATGATGTTTTCTTCGCTGACGAGATCGGGCAGATTTTTTTTGATCGCTTCTTTCACTTTTTCCTGGTGTCGATTTTGGTCCTGGTACCCTTTGCGGTGCAGCGACCAGTCTTCCCGGGAGACAATGAACGATGATTCATCTTTCATGCCGTCTCCTCCTAGCAACTGGCGCAATCTGCGCCGAATATGATTATGACGTGCCCCTCATGTCGCCAACGTTCTGTCATCTGTTCAACAGGCTTCCCACATAGCGCAGCAGCTCATTTGCGCAAACCGGGCAATATTGATGCTCTTCGATAAGACGCTTGGTAACCTCATTAATTTTCTTGAGCTGATGCTCATCCGGTGTTTTATTCGAGGTCGTAATCTTGACGACATCCTTCAGATCGGCAAACAGCTTCTTCTCGATAGCTTCCCGCAGACGATCATGCGTGCTGTAGTCAAAGCGCTTCCCTTTACGCGCATAGGCCGAGATACGGATGAGAATTTCTTCACGGAAGGCCCGCTTGGCATTTTTCGAAATTCCGATTTGCTCCTCAATGGAACGCATCAGGCGCTCATCTGGATCCATCTCCTCACCTGTAACGGGGTCACGGATTTTATTCATGTTGCAATAAGCTTCCACATTGTCCAAATAGTTATCCATGAGCGTTTTTGCCGACTCTTCGTAGCTGTAGACAAACGCCTTCTGTACTTCTTTTTTCGCCAGCTCGTCGTATTCCTTGCGCGCGATAGAGATGAAATTCATATACCTCTCCCGCTGCTCCTTTGTGATGGATGGATGCTGGTCAAAGCCTTCTTTTAGCGCCCGTAGAATATCAAGCGCATTGATGCACTCCGTGTCGCGGCGGATCAGTGCGCTGGAGATACGGTTGATGACATAACGCGGATCAATACCGGACATTCCTTCATCGGCATGCTCGTTTCGCAGCTCCTCCAGATCGGCTCCCTTAAAGCCTTCCACCGATTCACCGTCATACAGCCGCATCTTTTTCAGCAGGTCAGCCCCTTGTTTTTTCGATTCTTTCAGGCGGGTCATAATGGAAAAGACTGCTGCTGACCGGAGCGCATGCGGCGCAATATGCACATGCCCCAAGTCGGATTGCTTGATTAATTTCGCATATATTTTTTCTTCATCACTGACACGCAGATTATACGGCATCGGCATGACGATAATCCGAGATTGCAGTGCCTCATTTTTCTTATTCGCAATAAAAGCCTTGTACTCTGATTCGTTCGTATGCGCAACAATCAGCTCATCTGCAGAAATGAGGGCAAAACGACCTGCCTTAAAGTTTCCTTCCTGTGTCAGCGACAAGAGATGCCACAAAAATTTCTCGTCGCATTTCAACATTTCCTGAAACTCCATCAATCCACGATTGGCTTTGTTCAGCTCACCATCAAAGCGATACGCACGAGGGTCGGACTCAGAGCCGTACTTCGTAATCGTCGAGAAGTCGATGCTCCCCGTCAAATCGGCAATATCCTGTGACTTTGGATCCGAAGGGCTAAATGTACCGATCCCGACCCGATTCGCTTCGGAAAACAAAATCCGACGAACAGGGAAATCCTCGATGCACCCTCCGAATTCGGTCTCCAACCTCATCCGATTATAGGGTGTCAATTCTCCTTCAATCTTGATTCCCAGCTCTTCTTCCACCTCTGGACGCAGCTCGTGCGGTATGAGATGAAGTGGTTCTTCGTGCATAGGGCAGCCATCAAGCGCATAGATCGCTCCAGCTTCGGTCCGCGAATACTCTTCCAGTCCTCGCTTGAGCATCGTCACGAGCGTAGACTTACCGCCACTGACAGGTCCCATCAAGAGCAAGATGCGTTTGCGGACATCCAGACGACGTGCAGCCGAGTGGAAATATTCCTCCACTAGGCGCTCAACTGAACGATCCAATCCGAAGATTTCACGACTAAAAAATTGATACGAACGTGATCCGTCCTCGTTCTCTTCAACCCCCGCGCTTTTAATCATGTTGTAGACGCGTGAATGCGCCGTCTGGGTAATTTGCGGATTTTTACGTACCAATTGCAAATATTCGCCGAATGTTCCTCTCCACATCAGGTTTTCTTCGCGGGCCCGGTGCTCAGCGATCCGTTTTAAAATGTCCATGTTCGACACTCCTCCCTCTTAAGCCCCTCTCTCTTCCCAACGGCAATGTACTCTCATGTATATGTCCGCCTGCGGTCACGCATTCACGTGCAAGCCGTTTTCTCCGGTTGCCAACAGGCTCTTACAGCCTTTACATATGTGTATGCGCGACATCAACACAAGTTTCAGCAATCTTCCCATAAAAATAAGGCACATTACTTTTTTGCAGCTTGGAAGATTACGGAATTGTAAGGTTTAACGAGCGCAGCTGTAAGCTGATTCGATGGTTTGTAATCCCTGCCCCCCTGTAAAATACAATCATAAGCAACATACACGGAAAGCCAATATGGATTGGCTACAATAACGGGAGGAACGAACATGGACATCCAAACAGAACGTATTCAAGTGAAAAAAGGACTTTATTTGACCGGCATCGCAACCATGGTGATTCTTTCGGTATTTATTTACCAAGCTGTGACAGGAATGGAACTCGATACAGGAGAAATACTGAGTGTGCCCATTGCGCTTAGTGCCTTTTTGAAACTCATGAATGACCATCGAAAATTGTCACTTACGTAAGGGCCCAACAGCTTTAATCCGTTTGCAAAGTGGGCAGGCTACGCTATAATGGGAGTAGTTTGTTTACGAAAGGAGCTGTCAATATGGGTACATTTATCGTAGCACTGGTCTTCGGAGCTTTTCTGTTTTTCATTCTGACAGCTGGCTACAACGAGGACAAAACCTGGAACATGTAAGAAGCATCCAGGGGAAAAAAGCAGGCTGCCTACTGCGGCAACCTGCTTTTTTTGTTTTCTTGTTATTTCTTATTCTCTTTCTTTTCTGCTTTTTTCGTCTCGATTTCTACCTTGATTTCTTTTGCGCTCTTGCCTGCTGTGTCAACGCCCCATTTGGCCGCCTTTTCTTTCAGGTTCTCGAGCTGTTCTTGCTTCTTCGCTTCTTTTGCTGCCTTTTTCTCAGCGCTTTCTGCTTTTTTTGCTTCTTTAATAGCCGCTTTTACTTCCTTCGCTGTTTTACCTGCCGTGTCAACGCCCAGCTTTACAGCTTTCTCGTTTAGCTTGGCGAGTTGTTCTTGCTTCTTCGCTTCTTTTGCCGCTTTTTTCGCAGCGTCTTCTGCTTTCTTTGCTGCTTTTGCCGCTTTTTTCGCAGCGTCTTCTGCTTTCTTTGCTGCTTTTGCTTCTTGAATCGCTGCTTTTACTTCCTTATTTGTTTGATCTGTGGTTTCGACGCCCCACTTGGCAGCCTTCGCGTTCAGTTTTGCTCTGTTTTCTTCCTTTTTCTCCGCTTTCGAGTGCGCAACTGTAGAATCCGCTGCTGTATCGGCCGCAGCCACTACAGAGATACCACTAAACAGTAGGGTAGCCATTACCAGAGACGAAACAAGTTTTTTCATGAGATTTCCTCCTTTATTATGTAACGCGGTTGTACACTCCTAGCCTACCTCATGATTTTGGGAAAAGTATGTGAAAAAGCAGGCTTGACCATTTTTTCAAACGGACAGCCTGCTTCTCGCCTATTCTTTCATGGTCTTTTCTTAGCCTGCAAACACACCGCTTTTTTCAGAAATCGCCGTAAACAGCTCTTCTAATGATCCCCGCTGATCTACCGGATACTGAGGCTCACCACGGTCTTCCATCCAATTGGTTACCAGAAACGTTTTCATTCCCAACTTGGATGCGACCATATCCTCCTGCATGTGATTCCCGACCATGACACAGTCTGTCGGCTCAACCCCAAGCTTTTGGCAAATCTCTTTATAATAACCAGGATTCGGCTTCGTGAAATGCGATTCCTCATACACGGTGACCAGTTCGAAATCATCCGGGGACATCCCGATCCAAGCGAGGCGATGATGAATCGCATCACGCGGGAAAACGGGATTCGTCGCTACTGCAACCCGAAATCCTTGCTCTTTGGCGGCAGCAATAATCTGCTTTGCCCATGGCGAAGGATATGTCAGGTGAGAAAGTGTAGGAAACACATCGCGATAAAACGAATCAAACAGAGGCCATATTTCCTCCCGATCCCACTCACTGTGTTCCGTAAAATGTTCGATAAAAACTTGCTCGTTCGTCTTGTCAGGCTCTTGGTTCATGATCATCGCCTTGGTCGCATCCCAAATGAGCGCCAACAGCTTTTCAGTATCGTACTTATCTCCGACATGGCGACCTACTTCAACCAAATAACTTTTAACAAAGGGGTCTGTCTGCATCTCTAATAGCGTACCGTCCAAATCAAACAGGATGGTGTTCACAGTCATAATGGATCTCTCCCTCTCAAATGCCTTACGATAGTGATGGAAAACCTAATTGGCGAAGTCCCTCAAACAAGACAATCGCTGCACAATTGGACAGATTCACAGAACGGGTCGCACCGCTCATCGGGATTCGAATAGTCTGCTCCCGATATTTTTCAGTCAGCTCTTCCGGCAAGCCCGTCGTCTCCTTGCCCAAAATAATGTAGTCGCCATCCTGAAAAGAAACATCCGTATACAACTTTTCCCCCCAGGTCTCCACAAAGTAAAAAGTGCCCGCACCTTCTCCTTGTGCCGCAGCAAACTGCTCGAAGCTCTCATGATGGTGAACGTTAACCGCATGCCAATAATCGAGACCAGCTCGCTTCAGGTAACGATCTTCCGTTGAAAATCCGAGCGGATGAATCAAATGCAGATGCGCTCCTGTCGCTGCACATGAACGGGCGATATTTCCCGTATTGGCAGGGATGAGCGGCTCATGCAAAACAATATGTAACGGCATATCTGAAAATCTCCTTGTAAATTGCGAACTTGTTACCTGTACACGTCCTATTATACCACCGCGCCCAGCTTCTGTAACAAATGGAGTGCCTGCTGCATCTAATCAGAAAACTTTGGCTATCGAAGGAGTGATGATTAGATGGGGACACCCATTTCATTTGGGCGACGCCTTGTCGTACATGTGAGCATCCTGAGTTTGATCCTGTTAGGTACCAGTTGGATGTGGGCTGATTTTTCTTCGTTCCCTGCCCTGGAAGCATGGAGCATGATTCTCGGCTATCTCTCATTTATTTTGATTGGCTTCACCTTATTGATTGGTCCACTCCAGTCCTTGTTCCCAGCTAGCTGGATGATTGTCAGCTTGTCCATTCGTCGAGCTATCGGCATATGGGCTGGGCTAACTGGACTGCTGCATGTCATTCTAGTGTTCGTGATTTTTGAAAATGAGCCTCGCCTGATGATCATACATGAAAACCGTTCTGAAAAGGCGGATGGATGGCTGGGTCTGTTCTTTGTCGCTTCCTCTGATCCGACCATGTGGCCCTCTCCCAACTGGACCCTCACAGGCGTTGCGAACTATCTTGGGCTGTTTGCCTTTTTCATTCTATTAGCTCTGTGGCTGACATCTTCTGCACGCGCAGAAAAATGGCTGAGTGGCTCCAGTTGGAAAAGGCTTCATCTCGCCAATCCATGGCTTTTTGTCATCGTCTTGTTCCATGGCTTGATTTACATCCAATCCATTAAAGGAGAGCCGCATACCTTTTCAGACATTCTCGTTTTCGCAGCAATGATTTGGATGATTCGCAGCATCGCTTTTATACGAAGAGCTTTTTTTCGCAAGCGATAATTACACCCCTCTTATATGAAAGAAGGCATAGCGCATTTTGGGTGTATAGGCTGTGGAATCCTCATATGCCCAATAACGCATGCTGCTATCTGTCGTATGGGCATTCACTAACGGCATCTGATTCGCGTCTTTTGCAACCACGATCGTATTGTGCTGAAAACGCCCATCCCCGTCAAAATCATAACAAATGATATCACCTGGGACCAATTCGGCCGCAGAGCTTTTCGTAACTGCCCGCATAGGTGGTCCACCCGATTTCAAAAGCAAATACAAGCTATGCGCTACCGTCCAGCTATAGCTCCATGAGGCGCTTTTTCCCGTGCGTATCCACCAGCCCTTGCCCATCTCTTTCGACATCAGCATCGGGATTCCGCCAGCGTGTAAACATTGCGAAATAAAATTCGTGCAGTCATCCGTAAAACGAGGATATATCGGATTCGTCGTATTCCAGTAGCGTTCCGCATACGCGACTGCATTTGCAGGATTGTAGCCTCCCGCTCCATGCACAACCAGCATAGGCTGATCATTGGCATCCTCGACGCCTGACACAACGATGACAGGCTCCTCCTCTTCCTCGACCACCAATTTTTGATCACCGTTCGACTCCCTTGCCCCGACGATCGACCACTTTTCATTCCTCTTGAGCAACTGGAGCTGGAACAGTCTTTTGTTTGCCTCTTTATACTGGGTATGCTTGATCCCCAGCGTTTTATTTTCTTGCCATTGAACCGTTATTTCCATGGTGGCATCGGTATCTATCCAGCACAAGGGCGTTACTTGTCCCTGGACAGCCAATAATTTGACTCCCCGCTCCTCGGCTCTCCGCTTCTCCCGATTCAGTCGATCCCATTCTTCCTGCACACCAGACTCTTTTGCGCAATAAAAAGGCAACAGTCGCTCATACCTTCCGTCCATAGATGACTGGTGAACTGCTTGAAAGTATTGCTGAACAAATTCACGCCATTCCACTTTCCCCTCCTCCTTTCCGCCTCCCAAACAGCGACATAGACTCATAAACCGTTCATCTCAATGAAGAATATGTCGCTCGTGGAGCATTCAGAAGAAAAAGAAAAGCTGCCCGAGCAAGCAGACAGCTATTAGGAAGAAGCGTGAGCAAATAGTGGACCTTCTTCTAAGGACAACAAATATTCTTTAATGGATAAGCCACCGCCGTATCCGACCAAGGCACCATTCGAGCCAATGACACGATGGCACGGTATAATAACAGGAATCGGATTCCGATTGTTCGCACCGCCAATAGCCCGAACAGCTTTCGCCGCTCCAATCGCCAAGGCAATATCTTTGTAAGAACGAGTTTCACCATAGGGAATGTTCGATAGCTCATTCCATACAGCCTTTTGAAAGGGAGTACCGTACAATACGGTTGGAACATCAAACGACTTGCGCTTGCCTGCAAAATACTCTTCTAGCTGTATTTTTGCAGGCTCATTAATCGCATCGTTACGCGTTGGGGTAATCCCTAAGAACGTTTTTTTGCACCAGCGCACAAGCGGCGCCAATCCATCTTGTTCATTGGCAAACTGAATGTAGCACAGCCCTTCTTCTGTAGAAGCCAAGAGCAATGGTCCAATCGGTGAATCCATCATGGTATAGCCTAATTCCTTTGCCATTTTACGTCCTCCCTGTCTTGTTCAGACTAAGCCTGTGCACGAATCATGCTCATGCCTTTTTCTATCTCTTCCACCACTTCTGGTGACGTCTCTTTTGCTTTCGCGGTAATGAGCGCCCCTTGTGCCTGCTCTCCCCCGATTTTTCCAAGCGCCCATGCAGCAGTTCCGCGGATGACTGGACGAGGGTCTTCGAACAAAAGACGCTCCAAATGAGGAACAGCCGTCCGATCCTTGAAATGTGCAAGCGCTAGTATTGCATTGCGCTGAATGGGCTTTTTGCCCCGCCAAGAGGAAGAGGATTGGCCGAACTTCTCCTTGAATTCCTTATTGCTCATCTGAAGCAGAGGAATCAACAAAGGCTTGGCAATTTCCGGGTCAGGCTGAAATTCAGCATGATGGGCGTTGTCGATGCGACGATTCTTAGGACATACCGTCTGACAAGTGTCGCAACCATACAGCCGATTCCCGATTTTTCCGCGGAATTCATCTGGAATGAAGTCTTTCACCTGAGTCAAATAAGCAACACATCGCTGTGCATCAAGCTGCCCGCCCTGAATCAAGGCTCCGGTCGGACAAGCGTCTACACATATATTGCAGTCGCCGCAGCCTTCTTCGATTGGTTGATCGCTTGGCAATGGAAGATTCGTTACAAGCTCCCCCAAGTACACCCATGATCCGAACTCTGGCGTTATGATGGCGCAGTTTTTTCCTACAAACCCAATACCAGCCCGCTCGGCAACCGCACGATCAGACAATGCTCCCGTGTCTACCATGGATTCGATCCGAGCCCCTGGCTCAAGCTCCATAATGAATCGCGTCAGCTTGTCCAGCTTATCGCGCAGAACGTGATGGTAATCGGTTCCCCATGCTGCACGGCATAAGATTCCCCGATACGCACCAGGCTCTGACTTTGGTGGATTTTTGAGCTTGGATGGATAGGCCAGTGCTATAGAAATCAGCGAACGCGCCCCGCCCAACAACAGTTCCGGGTTCGTCCTCTTTTCTAAATCAGGCTCTTCAAATCCAGATTCATAACCCTTTTCCCGATGTACAATAAGCCGCTCTTTTAAGGTCGTGAATGGATCGGCACTGGCAAACCCGATCTTATCGATTCCGATTTCCTTGGCATAGTCAATGATGGACTGCTTTGTCTGCTCCCAGTACAGCAAGTCGTTCACAGTTGTTTAATCGCTCCTGTCGCCAATTCGTCGCAGCGGTTGTTCCATTTGTTGTCGGCGTGTCCTTTGACTTTTACGTACTCTACCTTGTGAGTGTCCATCAATTGCAGCAGTTCTTTCCATAGGTCCTGATTTTCCACCTGCTGGCCTTTGCTGTTTTTCCAGCCGTTTTTCAGCCAGCCTTTATACCAGCCCTGCTTGAAACAGTTGACCAAGTATGCACTATCACTGTATAGCGTCACCTTACACGGCTCCTTCAATGTAGAAAGCGCCTTGATGGCCGCCAACAGCTCCATTCTGTTATTCGTTGTATGCGGTTCCGCACCGGACATTTCCTTGATGTGTTGGCCGTACATCAGTACAGCTCCCCAACCACCTGGTCCTGGATTGCCGGAACAAGCTCCGTCTGTATAAATATCAACCTCACGCATTGTCATCGTCAGGGGTTCCCTCCTCTGTTCTCTTCTATTGTATCGAAGCTTAGTCGCTTCCACAAAAATTTTTTGTTATACTACCCAAAATAGGATTAGTAAGGAGTGGCTATTGATGAAAGTTCAGCTAGATTCTTCCGTGTCCGAGCGCCTACCGCAATTTTCTCTCGGCATTTTACAATACAGCAATGCTTCCGTTAGTGACTCCCCCAAAATGCTGCAGGGACGCATTAATTATTATGTGGAGAGCTTGCGGCTGGATCACGACACTGCAAACCTGACAGAAATTGAAGGCATCCGCGAGTGGAGAGCCTGCTTTAAGCAAGTTGGCATTGACCCGTCCAGATACCGCCCTTCCTCCGAAGCCTTACTGCGCCGACTGCTACAGGGAAATCCCTTTTTCTGGATAAATAGCGCTGTTGATGTTAATAATTTTTTCTCCGTTTTGCACGCGCTCCCTTTTGGGATTTATGACGTCAATCACTTAACCGGTGATATCACTTGTCGTCTTGGACACCCGGCTGATGCCTATGAAGGATTAAATGGACGCGAAGTCAACATGGAAGGAAAATTGCTGCTCGCTGATGGTAACGGCGCATTTGGGAGTCCCATTGTCGATTCCAAGCGTTCATGCGTGACGGAACAAAGCAGCACGCTCCTCCAAGTCATCTTTTTCCATGAAAAAATGGAACAATCCAAAAAAGAAGAAATTGTAGGTTCAGTTGGTCGCATGTTTACAGAAATTAATGGTGGCGAACTGACTCACTCCTCGATTGTTACTGCCTAAGAAAAAGACGGCCCGTCATGCAGCCTGGCCGTCTTTTTTTACGCTATCTTCTTCCTTTTTTCTAAAAACAATATGTTCTAGGACTAAGCACACAATAACTCCAAGCAGTAAGCCATTGCCGAACAAGAAGCTGGCTAATGCTGGAAGTTGCTGCCAAGCTGCAGCAGGTACGAACATAACTCCGATCCCTACCAGCAGCGAGCTCCCCCCAACAATAATCGTACGTTCGTCCATTTTCACATTCACGTAATCCTTCAACCCGAAGCCAAGCAGTTGCGTATAGGAAATGAACATCGCCGCATATGCCACTGGAGTCGGCAGAGCCGCCAAAAAATGGGCAACAGTGGGAATTAGCCCAATCAGCATCATCCCCAGCATCGCTATCACAAATGGCAAGCGCGAAGCCATTTTCGTCGTTTGAATAACCGCTGCTGCCAAGGAAAGTGGAATCATGCCTACCACACCGCTCAAGCCAGATAGGAAATGGGATACCCCTGTAAAAATACCTCCGCGATTGTACTGCTTTTCAGTAGGCACGGTGTCTGTCGCTTTGCCCATAACCGACAAACTCGTCATGAGGTTTGTCAACAGAACGAAGCCTGTAAGCATACTCGTTAATACAACGCCCCAATCCCAGCGTGGAGGTCCCCAAAAGAAAATAGAAGGCCATGAAAATAATTGCTCAGTAGACCGAACTGGTTCCGTCCATCCAAGAAGCGCGTACACGATCCAGCCCCCAACCATGCCAAACAAAACGGCAAAACTGGAGAATCGCTTCGTCCGCATAATAAACACAACAAGGGCTACGATCCCTATGGACACAAGTGCTACACCCGGTTGTACCTCTTTAGAATGCTGAAAACCAATACCGAGCATGCCCGTAAGAATGTTGCTACACAAAGAAACAGCAAGCAAAATCATATACGTACCTGAAACCAGCGGCGTAAACCACTTCTGTAATTTGCCAATCCAGCCTAATAAGCCAAAAATGAAAAAGAGTAGACCTGCTAATATCATACCCACTTGAAAGGATTGACCGATTTCTTGTGGATGGAGACCCATGCTCGTTCCGAGTTGAGCCAAAATGATAAAGATCCCCCACCATAGTCCAGCCGGACCTTCTATCATCGGATAGCGGTGTCCAATCCATACTTGCAGTAGTGACGCGAGTCCAATGTAAAACATGGTCTGCTGCATCAGCTTTCCAATTTCATCAGCCTGCAAGCCGTACATATCTCCAATCATTAGTGGTACCGCCACACTGCTGGAAACAGTTACAATCATCCATTGCAATACAGACAACGTCGTAATCCCCATTGGCGGCTTGTCTTGTAGTTTGTAAAACACCTCAACCACCTCGTTCTTTTGCGTACACAAGTCGTCTATTTCCCTGTCTACACTATGTGCATATTAAAGCAGAAAAAAACCCCAATCATCAAGATATCTTGACATTCAGGGTTAGCTTGTAAAAGTATGGTGCCGGTGAAGGGACTTGAACCCCCACGGTTTCCCTCACGATTTTGAGTCGCGCGCGTCTGCCATTCCGCCACACCGGCAATTATTTTGGAGGAGGCACCCGGATTTGAACCGGGGGTGAGGGTTTTGCAGACCCGTGCCTTACCACTTGGCTATGCCTCCATGATATAAGGTAAAACAATTTGAGAAATGGAGCGGACGAAGGGTCTCGAACCCTCGACCTTCGCCTTGGCAAGGCGACGCTCTACCAATTGAGCTACGTCCGCATTTTAATGGCTGGGGTACTAGGATTTGAACCTAGGAATGACGGAGTCAAAGTCCGTTGCCTTACCGCTTGGCTATACCCCAATAAGTAATCCCCAACTATGAATTTATGGGGCGATCGATGGGACTTGAACCCACGAGTGCCGGAGCCACAATCCGGTGCGTTAACCCCTTCGCCACGACCGCCATGATTACTACTATTGTGTTGAAAAATGGCAGGGGCAGTAGGAATCGAACCCACACCAAAGGTTTTGGAGACCTTCGTTCTACCGTTAAACTATGCCCCTATAAAGGTGGCTCGGGACGGAATCGAACCGCCGACACGAGGATTTTCAGTCCTCTGCTCTACCGACTGAGCTACCGAGCCTTATATCCATGCTTTGCGCGCCAATTTCATTTGATTAGAAATGGCGGAGCTGACGGGACTCGAACCCGCGACCTCCGGTGTGACAGACCGGCGTGAACTCCAACTTCACCACAGCTCCATATTTGGTTGCACCCACTGGGTACTCCGATCCCACTTGATCAAGAAGATTACTCGACGTAGAGCAAGTAGAAAATTTGGTTGCGGGAGCAGGATTTGAACCTGCGACCTTCGGGTTATGAGCCCGACGAGCTACCGAGCTGCTCCATCCCGCGATAGTTAGGACGACTGAGTGTCAGTGTTAGCTGACCTTCCTTGCCCTTTGATATGAGTGGTGGAGGCTGACGGGATCGAACCGCCGACCCTCTGCTTGTAAGGCAGATGCTCTCCCAGCTGAGCTAAGCCTCCAGAACCCCTGCGTTTGCAGGGCGGTTTGCTAGGTGACCCGTAGGGGATTCGAACCCCTGTATGACAGCGTGAAAGGCTGCTGTGTTAAACCGCTTCACCAACGGGCCAAGATGGCGGATGGAGTGGGATTTGAACCCACGAGACGGTTCGACACCGCCTACACGATTTCCAATCGTGCTCCTTCGGCCGCTCGGACATCCATCCATATGGCTCCTCGGGACGGACTCGAACCGCCGACCGATCGGTTAACAGCCGATTGCTCTACCAACTGAGCTACCGAGGAACGTTGAAGGTTTGTTCCTTCAAAACTGAATACG
>NZ_PXZL01000049.1 GCF_003013405.1 Brevibacillus formosus
ACAAGTAATCGGGAATACAGCTTTTCGCCTCATTCCTTCAAAACTGAATACGCATGATTGCTAAGAGTGTGTGGATAAGTCCTCGACCGATTAGTATTCGTCAGCTCCACGCGTTACCGCGCTTCCACACCGAACCTATCAACCTCATCGTCTATGAGGGGTCTTACCAGCTTGCGCTGTGGGAAGTCTCATCTTGGAGGGGGCTTCACGCTTAGATGCTTTCAGCGCTTATCCCGTCCGCACATAGCTACCCAGCTGTGCCACTGGCGTGACAACTGGTGCACCAGCGGTGCGTCCATCCCGGTCCTCTCGTACTAAGGACAGCTCTCCTCAAACTTCCTACGCCCGCGACAGATAGGGACCGAACTGTCTCACGACGTTCTGAACCCAGCTCGCGTACCGCTTTAATGGGCGAACAGCCCAACCCTTGGGACCTACTTCAGCCCCAGGATGCGATGAGCCGACATCGAGGTGCCAAACCTCCCCGTCGATGTGGACTCTTGGGGGAGATAAGCCTGTTATCCCCAGGGTAGCTTTTATCCGTTGAGCGATGGCCCTTCCATGCGGAACCACCGGATCACTAAGCCCGACTTTCGTCCCTGCTCGACTTGTAGGTCTCGCAGTCAAGCTCCCTTCTGCCTTTACACTCTACGAATGATTTCCGACCATTCTGAGGGAACCTTTGGGCGCCTCCGTTACCTTTTAGGAGGCGACCGCCCCAGTCAAACTGCCCACCTGGCATGGTCCTCTCGCCCGATAAGGGCGACGAGTTAGAAACTCCGTACATCAAGGGTGGTATCCCACCGACAGCTCCACAGAGGCTGGCGCCCCTGCTTCTCAGCTTCCCACCTATCCTGTACATGATGCACAAAGTTCCAATACCAGGCTACAGTAAAGCTCCATGGGGTCTTTCCGTCTTGTCGCGGGTAACCTGCATCTTCACAGGTATTATGATTTCACCGGGTCTCTTGCCGAGACAGCGCCCAAGTCGTTACGCCTTTCGTGCGGGTCGGAACTTACCCGACAAGGAATTTCGCTACCTTAGGACCGTTATAGTTACGGCCGCCGTTTACTGGGGCTTCGGTTCAAAGCTTCGCTTGCGCTAACTCATCCCCTTAACCTTCCAGCACCGGGCAGGCGTCAGCCCCTATACTTCGCCTTGCGGCTTCGCAGAGACCTGTGTTTTTGCTAAACAGTCGCTTGGGCCTTTTCACTGCGGCCCCCTCGGGCTATTAACCCTACCGAGGCGCCCCTTCTCCCGAAGTTACGGGGCCATTTTGCCGAGTTCCTTAGCAAGAGTTATCCCGCGCACCTTAGGATTCTCTCCTCGCCTACCTGTGTCGGTTTGCGGTACGGGCACCTTGTTCCTCGCTAGACGCTTTTCTTGGCAGTGTGAAATCAGGGACTTCGGTACTTAAATTTCCCTCGCCATCACAGCTCATGCTTGACGGTGTGCGGATTTGCCTACACACCACACTCACTGCTTGGACGGCCATCCAGTAGGCCGCTCACCCTATCCTCCTGCGTCACGCCATTGCTCAAGCGGAACAGAGGTGGTACAGGAATATCAACCTGTTGTCCATCGCCTACGCCTTTCGGCCTCAGCTTAGGTCCCGACTAACCCTGGGAGGACGAGCCTTCCCCAGGAAACCTTAGGCTTTCGGTGGACAAGATTCTCACTTGTCTTTTCGCTACTTACACCGGCATTCTCACTTCCAAGCGCTCCACCGCTCTTTCCAGTACGGCTTCACTGCTGCTTGGAACGCTCCCCTACCCAGTCCGTAAGGACTGCCATAGCTTCGGTGATACGTTTAGCCCCGTTACATTTTCCGCGCAGAGTCACTCGACCAGTGAGCTATTACGCACTCTTTAAATGGTGGCTGCTTCTAAGCCAACATCCTGGTTGTCTGGGCAACTCCACATCGTTTCCCACTTAACGTATACTTGGGGACCTTAGCTGATGGTCTGGGCTGTTTCCCTTTTGACGATGGATCTTAGCACTCACCGTCTGACTCCCGGACATAAGTCATTGGCATTCGGAGTTTGACTGAGTTCGGTAACCCGATGAGGGCCCCTAGCCCAATCAGTGCTCTACCTCCAAGACTCTAAATTCCGAGGCTAGCCCTAAAGCTATTTCGGGGAGAACCAGCTATCTCCGAGTTCGATTGGAATTTCACCGCTAGCCACACCTCATCCCCGCACTTTTCAACGTGCGTGGGTTCGGGCCTCCAGTAGGTGTTACCCTACCTTCACCCTGGACATGGCTAGATCACACGGTTTCGGGTCTACGGCAGCGTACTATCGCCCTATTCAGACTCGCTTTCGCTGCGGCTCCGTCTCTTCAACTTAACCTCGCACGCTACCGTAACTCGCCGGTTCATTCTACAAAAGGCACGCCGTCACCCTTTTAACGGGCTCCGACTATTTGTAAGCACACGGTTTCAGGTACTATTTCACTCCCCTCCCGGGGTGCTTTTCACCTTTCCCTCACGGTACTGGTTCACTATCGGTCGCTAGGTAGTATTTAGCCTTAGCAGATGGTCCTGCCAGATTCACACGGGATTTCACGTGTCCCGCGCTACTCGGGGTTGGTCTCGGAGAGACGCGCGTTTAGGTTACGCGACTATCACGCTCTATGGTCAGCTTTCCCAAGCTGTTCACCTACGCGCGTCTTTTGTAACTCCATGTGAGACGCCCCACAACCCCGCCGGGTAAACCCGACGGTTTAGGCTCTTCCGCGTTCGCTCGCCACTACTGACGGAATCACTATTGTTTTCTCTTCCTCCGGCTACTTAGATGTTTCAGTTCACCGGGTCTGCCTTCTCGTACCCTATGTATTCAGATACGGATACCATCCCATTACAGATGGTGGGTTCCCCCATTCGGAGATCCCCGGATCAAAGCGTGCTTACCGCTCCCCGAGGCTTATCGCAGTTCGCTGCGTCCTTCTTCGGCTCCTAGCGCCAAGGCATCCACCGTGTGCCCTTAGTAACTTAACCAC
>NZ_PXZL01000005.1 GCF_003013405.1 Brevibacillus formosus
CCGAAGCCGCCTTTTCTTTTCGGATCATGCGATCCAAAAACCTATCCGGTATTAGCATAAGTTTCCCTATGTTATCCCAGTCTGAGAGGCAGGTTGCCTACGTGTTACTCACCCGTCCGCCGCTAGCCTCCGAAGAGACTCGCTCGACTTGCATGTATTAGGCACGCCGCCAGCGTTCGTCCTGAGCCAGGATCAAACTCTCCAATAAAGTTTGTTACTGGTTCAAAGCTGGCAAATCATTTAATGATAGACTCATTAACGCTTTCGCTGTTCAGTTTTCAAAGAGCAATTTCCTGTCCTCAATGTTCATCGTTATTTGTGATGGCGTCTTAAGGACAAGAACTAATCTATCACGTTACCTATCTTTGAGTCAATATGTTTTTTAAAAAAGTTTTTAAGTATAATGCTCTTCCCCGAGTTTTCTGCGTCTGACATACTTGGATAACTCATTGGGAGAGGCGATTCTTGCGTACATGCGAAACATGATGGAGTACCTCTCCTCCATGGCTCGCTTCACTAGATGATCAATTCGTTTATCGCTAAAATCAAGGAGCATCTCTTCCAGCTCACGTTTTAACAAGTATTCTAGTTCCTGTACTTCTTTCGTATTAAATAAAAACCCTAGCAACGATATCGCCCTCCGCCTTACGAGTCTCTCCTCTATCCTTTCCATCAAAATTCAGCCCTATTCAAAATAAAAAGCCCTCCGTTTAGGAAGGCTTCAATTTGTTCGCAAATCTGAATTATTTCAGTAAGTTCAATTGCTGCAGTTGTTGGCCCACTGCTTCCTTAAGAATGGTTGGAGTAATCGTACTCTCCACAATGGCAGCGACAAATAACAGAACGACCACAGTAAGAACCGCTATTGGAAATTGCTTGAGTGTATCGTACCAGTCATTTTTCAACCGTGCCAGCTTTTGCGGTTGGATTAGAACTCCCACTGAGCGTAAACTCAGCACCCCTAAACGAATACCAACTCCCGCTGCAAACAGGATAGCTGGGAGCTCAAAAATTCCATGAGGTAAAATCCCTGCACTAAAAATAAGCCATGGACTTACTCCAATCCCGCTGTATTTGAAAAGGATAAATCCAAGCAGCACTCCATTTGTGAGCATTCCAATTATGGGAAAGAATGCAAACAATATTCCCAGCGCCATCATCATTAATGCACTGAAAACATTATTGGAAAAAATCATCCAGAACACCGCTAAAGGTCCGCCGCCGTTATCTTTTATCCGTTCAGCAATTTCCTTTAATTGGCCCATCATTTTACCGACCATCTCTTCAACAAGCGGTGCTTGAAAATAACCAATCAAAGCACCACCAAAAAATAGTAAGCATGCGGCGAAGAAATATTTTCGGTTATCAAGCCATAAATGCCGCAATCGATTGCCCATGCACCACACCCCTTTTACTGCCTCATAATTCACTATATGCATTGTACCTCAACAATAGCCAACAGGCCAAAGAATATCCTTGTCTTCCCTGCATAAACTGTTATCGGACAAAGGAGGTGCTTATCCATGAAAATTATTTACGTGATCAGCGCGAAACGATTAAAGCAAATCTTAATTATCTTCGCGGCCATCGTACTCACCGCTGGAATTGGTTATGCGGAACGCGATTCCATTGCTGCATTTGCTGAAGGTGCCAGCACGCAAGCCCCCCAAGCTATTTATAAGGTCGACACCAAAGAAAAGAAAATCGCCCTTACCTTTGACATCAGCTGGGGAGAGACACGAGCATTACCTATACTGGATGTGTTGAAAGAAAAAAAGGTAAACAAAGCGACCTTTTTTCTCTCCTCCCCATGGAGTCAACGGCATCCGGACATCTTGAAACGAATCAAAGAGGATGGCTTAGAAATTGGTTCGCACGGTCACAAGCATGATAACTACACCAAATACTCCGATGAAGAAATTCGCTCCCAAATGGCTAAAGCGGACTCCATTTTAACCGAAATGACTGGAAAAAAACCAACGCTCATTCGGATGCCAAATGGTGATTTTGACAAACGAGTGCTAGAAATCGCGAATCGCATGGGTTATTCCGTCATTCAATGGGATACAGACTCAAAGGATTGGACCAATCCGGGAACAGATGTGATTATCAATAATGTATTATCAAAAGCTCATCCAGGAGACATCATCCTGATGCATGCAAGCGATTCTGCGAAAGATACACATCTGGCCCTCCCCGTGATCATTGATCGACTTCGCAAGGATGGGTATGAATTCGTTACAGTATCTGAGCTCATTTCGGGTACAAGTGTAGACAGCAAAGAAATTCACTAAAACAAAAAAGCTGACCTTCATCGGGTCAGCTTTCTCTTTTTACCAGTCGGTGTAATTGCATGACTTGCCAGACGTTACAAAACAGTAGTGGGACGAGCATGGACAACGTTGTACGAACATTATCTTCTTTCAATGCCGGAATCCATTCCAATGCCGTAACGACAAACATAAAGAAGGTCGTCGGTATCCATGCAGATTTATTGGTCAGACTTGCTTTTCCATATGCGGTAACAATAGCAACAATTAATAATAGCGTTGGCTCAATAAAGTACGGGCCAAATCCTTTTCCTTCACCGAAGGATGTATATCGAAGATAAATCATGTCGAAAAAAACAAACAAAATAAGAAATACTTGGACGCTTTTCCACAGTGAAGCTGTTTTAAATATTGTTTTGGCGAAATAATTAATCGTCATATACGCAAAAAAACCCATCTGAGCCACAATGCTAATGGTCATTCCATACAGTAGATACATGAACAAGCCAACAAAAAAGTTACCGGTGCTTCCCCCGAGCAGCTTGTCCAAATCAAAAATAAGGGCAACCAGGATCCCACCTAATCCCCCAAGCAAGAGTGTGGTAATAAAAAGCCAGCCATACTTACGCAAACTCACCAAGTATTCCCTCCCATCCATCGAATATGATTGTACCAATGGATACAAGAAAATACTAGCGTAAGAACAAAACAAAATGCACACGTTACTTGTAGGCAGAGTAAAGAAGGAGGTGTCCACCCCATGAGAAAAAAGACGTTGTCTTTTTGGTTAACCGCTCTTGTCTGTCTTGTGCTCACCAGTTGCGGGGGTGGCGGACAAGCGCAAGGTTCGTCTCAGCCTGATTATAAAAGCGTCAAAGACATGGTGCTGGACATATTGCAGACGGACGAAGCGAAGCAATCTGTAAGTAAAATGATGAAGGATGAAAAGTTCAAGCAGAGCCTGATGTTGGACGAGTCCACTGTGCGAACCACCTTGATTCAAAGCATGACCAATCCAAATAGTACGCACATTAAAGAGGCGTTTAAAGATCCCAAGTTCGCTAGCGCCATGGCGAAATCCATGAAAAACGAGCAAAAAACGCTTATGAAGGACCTGATGAAGGACCCTGAATACCAAAAAGAGCTTATTAGTGTAATGAAAGACCCTGAGTTTGAGAAAAATTTGATGGACCTCATGAAAAGCTCAGCCTATCGTCAACAAACTATGCAGGTGATGAAGGATTCCTTGCAAAGCCCTTTGTTCCAAGCTGAACTCATGAAGATCATGACCAAAGTATCTGAGGACATGACAAAACCAAAGGAGCTCAAGCCAAAGAAAAAAGGGAAAGGAAAAGAAGGTGGCGATGGTGGTGGCGGCGGCGATTCCGGCGGAGGAGGCGGCGGCGGCAGTTCTTCCTAAACGTAAAGGTGAGCTCTTTTATAGAGCCCACCTTTTTTACGTACATTTTTATCGTTTCACAGCTTCTCCGCATTTTTCTACAACACGTTTGGCCATATCGATGTAAAGCTGACCAATTTCCGTCTTTTCTCCATAGATGGATGGGGAATAATCAGGTTCAGATGGATGATTATCCGGTTGTCCCAGCGGAATTTGAGCGAGCAGCTCACATGCCAATGTCTCGGCAAGCTTAGCTCCTCCACCACGTCCGAATACGTATTCTTTCGAACCATCCTTTGCTTCGTACCATGCCATATTTTCCACAATACCGAGGATTTCATGACCAGTCCGCTTTGCCATAGCGCCAGCGCGAGCTGCTACAAACGCTGCAGTAGCATGAGGAGTCGTTACCACAATCTCCATGCTTTGTGGGATCATGGTGTGCACGTCGAGGGCCATATCTCCCGTTCCTGGAGGCAAGTCCAACAAAAGGTAGTCCAATTCTTCGCCCCAGTGCACTTCTGTGAAAAAGTTACGCAGCATTTTCCCCAACATAGGGCCACGCCAAATGATCGGAGAGTTGTCCTCCACAAAAAAGCCCATAGACATAACCTTTACGTTTTGCTTTTCAACAGGCAGAATGGTTTCGCCAATCACGGTTGGACGTTGCTCAATATTCATCATATCGGGCACACTAAATCCGTAAATGTCTGCATCGATAATGCCCACTTTTTTTCCTAAACGCCCGAGCGCAACAGCCAGATTCACTGTCACCGTCGATTTTCCGACGCCACCTTTTCCGGAAGTGACCGCGATAAAGGTCGTATTCGAATCTTTTGCCAAGATCGGGTTCAAAAGGGGAGCTTGTCCCGGTGTCATGTTATGTGTTTGCCCACCTTGGTTCTTGCGAAGCTGAGCAGACAGAGCCGCACGTTCCTCGTCTGTCATCGAACCGAATTGCAGGCGTACTTCTTCGGCTCCTAGCGCTTTCACAGCTGCAATGACATCGTCCTCGATCTTGGCTTTGAGCGGACAGCCCGAAATCGTCAGAACGACCGTAAGGCTTACTGTCTTGTCTTCAATATGGATATCCCGAATCATGTTGAGCTCGACCAAGCTACGATTAATTTCAGGGTCTTTTACATCGCGTAGTGCTTCGAGAACCTGTTCTTTGGTCAACATTCTGGTTCACCTCATCTATAATCTTTTCAAACATTTTCATGCTGGTATAACTACAGCGTATGCGCGTTCATTATAGCATATTCGGGCGGTCGGAACACGACCACCGCCCTCTCAAGGTGTAATTGGCGCTTTTTCTCCCGAGTACTGACGCAGTATCCCTTGATAAATGGCATTTGCCATAGCCTTTTGGTATTCAACGCTCTGAAGTCGCTTTGCCTCCTCCGTATTGCTGACAAATCCTACTTCTACCAAAACGGCCGGGCAGTTAACCTCCCGAATCAAGAACACATTGTTCGTCTTACTCGGAACCCGATCTGTATGACCGATCACCCGTTTGATTTCATCTTGTATCAGAAAAGAAACTTCTTCACTCTTTTTGAAGGTGGGGGAGTAAAATGTCTGTGCTCCTGACCATTTCGGAGAAGGAATAGAATTGACATGGATGCTGACCAAGAAATCCGGTGAACTGTCATTGACCAGCTTCACCCGGTTTCGAATGTCCTCTGCTTTTCGTTTTCGTAGCTGGTCAGCATCCGGACTCGCCAAATCCTTGTCCTCTTCCCTCGTCATGACCACAAACGCTCCTGACTGCTGAAGAAAATCCCGCAAATACATGCTGATGGCCAACGTTACTTCCTTTTCAACCACATCCCCAGCTTTGGAAACTGCACCGCCGTCCTTCCCCCCATGCCCTGGGTCAATTGCTATTACCGTTCCTGTCAGCGGCAGCGACCATGCCTGCCAGGAAGAGCGATCCGGTGATTCGTAGGTGAACAACAGCATGAGTACTGCAAAAGCCAATATCCAGCCTACTCCTTTTCGTGTCACAGTGTATCGTCCCCTTTGTCCCATTCTCGTTCCATCTTATGGACAAACATGGACAAATATACCCGTTTGTGAAAAGGAAAAACCCCCTGCCTGCGAACAGACAAGGGGTTTGTATCGAACAGCAATTAGCGCTTGGAGAATTGAGGTGCGCGACGAGCTGCTTTCAAGCCGTATTTCTTACGCTCTTTCATACGAGGATCGCGAGTCAGGAAGCCAGCGCGTTTCAGAGCGCCGCGCAGTTCCGGATCTGCTTTCAGCAGAGCGCGAGCAACGCCGTGACGGATTGCACCAGCTTGACCAGTGGTTCCGCCGCCGTTTACGTTAACCAATACATCGTAACGACCAAGAGTCTCAGTCAGAACGAGTGGTTGTTTTACGATCAATTTCAGTGTTTCCAAACCAAAGTAAGTATCCATTTCACGCTTGTTGATCACGATGCGACCTTCACCTGGAACCAGGCGAACGCGTGCTACGGAGTGCTTACGACGACCTGTACCGTAGTATTGTACTTGTGCCACGTATATTTCCTCCCTTTACCTTAACCGCGAATTTGCCAAACTTCTGGTTTTTGTGCTGCGTGCGGATGCTCAGTTCCAGCGTATACTTTCAGCTTGGTGAACATTTGACGTCCCAGGCTGTTTTTAGGCAGCATGCCTTTTACCGCCAGTTCGAACATACGATCTGGGCGCTTGTTCAGCATTGCGCCAGCAGTGGTCTTTTTCAAACCACCTGGATACAGGGAGTGAGTGTAGTAAATTTTGTCGTTCAGTTTGTTACCAGTCAATTTCACTTTGTCAGCGTTGATTACGATTACGAAATCGCCAGCGTCAACGTGAGGAGTGAATTCTGGTTTCAATTTTCCGCGCAGGATAGAAGCTACTTCGCTCGCCAGACGACCCAGCGTTTGGCCTTCAGCGTCAACGATGTACCATTTGCGCTCAACTTCGAGCGGTTTCGCCATATATGTGGTACGCATTTTTGTCCCTCCTAAATATCTTACCTAACACATATCCATCTACTTATAACCAAAACAACCGAAACTTGCAATGGAAGATAATTGCTGTTACGGGTGAGCAACTCTTCCAGGTGTTCCATGTAATCACGATCTTGTCTTTCAATCCCGGGGCTAGAGTGGGGCTAGGCGGGGTTAAAATACCAAGGAATATCGTACTACATAGACGCCCCATAGTCAAGTGCTGCTCGTTCGTCTAATAGTTGGAAATCAGAGAACTAGTAGACAACTTCCCACATGGTCAGACCCTTGGCTGGTGCTGTCTTACCTGCCTTTTCCCGATCACACGCGGCGAGGATTTCCTTCAGTTCAGCAGGGTTTCTTTTTCCTTGCCCTACTTCAACTAAAGTCCCCACAATAATTCGAACCATGTTGTACAAAAAACCGTTGCCTCGGCATGTCACCCATACCTCGTCTCCGATTTTTTCCACGGTGAGCCCATACACAGTCCGAACCTTGTCCTCAACGAATGTTTTTGCCGAGCAAAAGGAAGTAAAATCATGTTCACCCACCAAATAATGAGCAGCCTGCTGCATTGCGTCCACATCTAACGGAAACCGGACATGGTCGGCGTAGCGATGCCGAAATACATCTGCCACTGGATTGTTGTCGATACAATATCGATATTCTTTTACTTGCACGTCAAAACGCGCATGAAAAGAGGCATCGACCTCTTCGACTGTCCGAATGACAATAGAATCAGGCAACTGATTGTTCAACACAAACCGCCATTTATCCATCGGAATGTTGCTCGACGTGTCAAAGTGAATCACTTGACCGCGCGCATGAACACCCGCGTCTGTCCGGCCTGATCCGAAGACTTGGATATCTTCTCCGGTAACCCGATTCAATGCAGCTTCAATTTCACCCTGGATCGTTACTTGATCTGGCTGTACCTGAAAACCGCTGAAGTCAGTTCCGTCATATGCCAATACACATCGCAGTCGCTTCACGTACGCCACCATCCAATCACGATTACCAAGATCACACTCACAACAGCTACGATTCCATCACGCCAAGTGAACGTCAGCTTATTCAGCCGCGTTCTCCCCACTCCCCCGCGATAGCCACGTGCTTCCATTGCCAAAGCCAGCTCTTCAGCACGTCGAAACGCACTAACGAACAACGGGATAGCAATCGGAATCAGGTTCTTGGCTCTGCGTACGAGACTTCCACTGGTGAAATTGGCTCCTCTGGCGGTCTGCGCCTTGATGATTTTATCCGTTTCTTCCATCAGGGTCGGAATGAACCGGAGTGCAATTGACATCATCAGGGCTATATCATGAACCGGTATGCCGATCTTCCCTAGTGGTCCTAGTAAACGCTCCAAACCCTCCGTCAAATCGATAGGAGAGGTGGTCAGTGTTAGCAAGGAGCTAATGAGAATCAAAAGTCCCAATCGCAAAGAAATGAAGATCGCCTGGCGAACTCCCTGTTCTTCTACTGTAAACCATCCCCACTGAAAGTAGACCGTTCCGCCTTTTGTGATAAAAATATGCAAGACGACGGTAAACAAAATCAGGATCCAGACAGGCTTTAAGCTTTTTAATATATAGGACAATGAAAGCCTAGAAAGAAGTGCAGCATACAAGGTAAAACCAATGAGTATGGCGTACGTAACCGTATTGTTAGCCAGAAAAATCAAGGTAGCAAAAAGGATGATGAAGAGAAGCTTGCTTCGCGGATCTGCACGATGTAAAAAAGATTGCCCTGGTACGTATTGACCAATTGCGATATTCTGCAGCATGCCTAGCCCTCCTTTGGTACGGACAGTCGTTCCAGCAGATGGGCAATCAGCTCTTCCTCCCGATAAAGGGAGCTCGGCAGACTAGCCTTGTCCGGCAGCAGGTGATTCATTTGCGATACGAGAGCCACCGTTTCCGGTACATCCAAAGACAGCTCTCGGAGACGATCCACTTGCATGAATACTTCCTCCGGCTTCCCCTGCATAGCTACTTGACCTTGTGCCATCACAAGCAAATAGTCTGCATAGCGGGCTGCCTCTTCCATGCTGTGCGTGACCAATAGTGTCGTAAGGTTTTGTTCCCGATGAATCCGGTAGATCCCTTCCAGAATCGTGACTCGTCCCGCAGGATCAAGACCCGCAGTTGGTTCATCCAATACCAGAACCTTCGGCTGCATGGCAAGAACACCAGCCAAAGCAACACGTCGCATTTGCCCGCCACTCAAATGAAACGGCGAACGATCCTTGATCGTGGCATAATCCAGGCCGACAATTTCAAGGGACTCCTTAACGCGGGCTTCCACCATTTCCGTTGGCAAGTCAAAATTGAGCGGTCCAAAAGCAACATCCTTCGCAACCGTTTCTTCAAACAACTGATGTTCAGGATACTGAAAGACAAGCCCAATATCGCGCCTCTGAGCATGGGGTAATCGTCGCTTTGGAGTAATGACCGCATCACCCAGGGTAATCTGCCCTGAACTAGGCATCAGCAACCCGTTCAAGTGCTGAATCAGCGTTGACTTACCTGAGCCCGTGTGGCCAATAATTCCGACAAACGAACCAGATGGAATCGTCAGTGAAATATTGTGTAAGGCAACTCGTTCGAACGGTGTTCCTTTTGCGTAGATATGGCTTACTTGGTCAAAAGTAATTTGCATACGTGCTCCACCAGCTCCTCTTGATGCAGGACAAACGGTAAATCAATCCCTTTGGAATGAAGTGCGTGACGCAGTCGAACGGCAAATGGCACATCCAGTTCCACCTGTTTCAAACGATCCACTTCATTAAACACTTCACTTGGCTTACCTTCCATCAGGACTTCACCCGCATTCATGACGATGACCTTATCCGAATAGATGGCTTCTTCCGGAAAATGGGTAATGTTAATGATCGTGAGTCCCTCGTCACGGTTCAGTTGACGAGCCAGATTCAGCACTTCCATTCTGCCTTGTGGATCAAGCATCGCTGTCGCTTCATCCAAGATGATGACAGAAGGACGCATCGCCATAATCCCAGCGATCGCCACGCGTTGCTTTTGACCACCAGACAGACGATGTGGTTGTGCCTGTAAATAAGACTCCATCCCTACAGAAACGAGCGCCCCATCAATACGATCTCGCATCTCTTTGGGGTCCACACCCATGTTTTCTAGGCCAAAGGCGACATCATCTTCCACAGTTGCCCCAACAATCTGATTGTCCGGGTTCTGAAAGACCATGCCAACATGTCGTCGGATTTCCCAGAGCATCTCCCCATCTTTCGTATCCATTCCACTGATAAGCACTGTGCCGCCTTCTGGAAGCAACAGAGCATTCATCAGCTTTGCCATCGTTGATTTTCCGGAACCGTTGTGACCCAGTACGGATACAAAGGAACCTTTTTGGATGGTAAGGTCAACACCTTGTAACACCGGAACCCGTTGGCCATCCTCACCCTCGTAGGTATAAGAAACATCTCGCAATGCCAGCAGGTTATCTTCATTCATGAGGCATTCACAACCTCCCCAGCCTTCACAGGGAACTGACTAGCAGGATTTCGATGAGAAAGGAAAAAAGGGTTGAATCAGAGTCCAGCCTATGACCAGATCTGCCCCCACCCTTTTCGCGGTAATCTACCAGGCTTAAAACCTGAGTAAATGACCAGTTTACATGTATTAAACGAATTCGATGTACGCCATTGGAGCAGCGTCGCCACGGCGAGGGCCGGCTTTCAGGATACGAGTGTATCCACCGTTGCGCTCTTTGAAGCGAGGAGCGATTTCATCGAACAGTTTTTGAACAGCATCGCGGCCTTCAGCATTCGCAACTTCTTTGCGAACGAAAGCAGCAACTTGACGGCGAGCATGCAGATCGCCACGTTTCGCGAGCGTAATCATTTTTTCAGCGATTGGGCGCAGTTCTTTCGCCTTCATCTCTGTAGTTTCGATGCGCTCGTTGATGATCAGGTCTGTTACCAAGTCGCGGAACAGCGCTTTACGAGCTGAGCTACGACGACCCAATTTACGTTGTGCCATGTGGTTTACCTCCCTCTTAATCGAGAGAACAAAAGTTTGCCTCTTGGGTTGCTACTCTAGTCGTCGCTGCGCAGGGACAGGCCCAGTTCAGCTAACTTTTCTTGAACTTCTTCAAGAGATTTGCGCCCCAGATTGCGTACTTTCATCATGTCCTCTTCGGTCTTCTGCGTCAGCTCTTGCACGGTATTAATACCGGCACGCTTCAAGCAGTTGTAGGAACGAACGGAAAGATCGAGCTCTTCGATAGTCATCTCCAAGACTTTCTCTTTCTTGTCCTCTTCCTTCTCTACCATGATTTCTGCATCCTTCGCCTCGTCAGTCAGACCGACGAACAGGTTCAGGTGCTCTGTCATGATTTTTGCGCCGAGACTCACGGCTTCTTCCGGACTGATGCTACCGTTAGTCCAAACCTCAAGTGTTAACTTGTCATAGTTGGTCATTTGCCCTACACGGGTATTTTCCACTTGATAGTTAACGCGCTTGATCGGCGTGTAGATCGAATCAATCGGAATCACACCAATAGGCAGATCCTCAGATTTGTTTCCGTCAGATTGAACATAACCACGACCACGTCCAGCTGTCATGCGGATATGCAGACGACCGCCATTGGCCAACGTTGCAATATGAAGATCAGGGTTTAAGACCTCCACATCACTGTCAGCACGGATATCTCCCGCTTTGACAACGCCTTCGCCTTCTGCATCGATCTCGATTACTTTTTCTTCATCGGAATGGATCTTCAGCGCCAAGCCTTTGATGTTCAGGATGATCTCGGTTACATCTTCAACGACGCCTTCAACCGTAGAGAATTCGTGAAGAACCCCATCGATTTGAACAGTACGAACTGCCGCGCCTGGCAAGGACGAAAGAAGAATTCGTCTCAGCGAGTTGCCAAGGGTAGTTCCGTATCCGCGCTCTAGAGGTTCTACAACAAACTTTCCATACGAGTTGTCGTCGCTAACTTCCACAACCTCGATTTTTGGTTTTTCTATTTCTATCATTAAACAAACCCTCCTTCAAAACGTCGAAATCCTTGGGTGGGCCGCATACGTGCCCACTCAGGAATTTCCCCGGCGGTTTACCGTTTGCGTGCATGACAAGCTATAAATCAGAATTTACCATTCTAGTATGGACATGTTCTGAACGATATAAACCAGTTACACGCGGCGACGTTTTGGTGGACGGCAACCGTTGTGCGGAATTGGCGTCACGTCTTTAATCATGTTCACTTCAAGACCAGTTGCTTGCAGGGAACGGATCGCAGCTTCACGACCTGCACCTGGGCCTTTTACCGATACTTCAAGGGAACGCATGCCGTGTTCCATTGCAACGCGTGCAGCCGCTTCAGCAGCCATTTGCGCAGCAAATGGAGTGCTTTTACGGGAGCCTTTGAAGCCGAGGGAACCAGCACTGGACCAAGAGATCGCGTTACCGTGTGGATCCGTGATTGTGACGATCGTGTTGTTGAAAGTAGAACGGATGTGTGCTACGCCGACTTCAACATTCTTACGGTCACGACGACGGGTACGAGTTGCTGTAGCTTGTTTTCTTTTCGCCATGTCAGATTACCCTCCTTTACTTCTTCTTGTTTGCTACTGTACGGCGTGGACCTTTACGCGTACGAGCATTTGTTTTAGAACGTTGACCGCGAACTGGAAGTCCACGACGATGACGGATGCCACGGAAGCAACCGATTTCCATCAGACGCTTGATGTTGAGGGAGATCTCACGACGGAGGTCACCTTCCACCTTCACAGTTTTGTCGATGTACTCACGAAGTTTGTTCACTTCATCTTCTGTCAGATCGCGAACACGAGTGTTCATGTCTACGCCAGTAGCGGACAGAATTTTTTGAGACGTGGGGCGGCCAATACCAAAAATGTAGGTAAGAGCAACTTCAACGCGTTTTTCGCGCGGCAAGTCTACGCCTGCAATACGTGCCATGTGTCAAAAGCACCTCCTTGTTTACCCTTGTTTTTGCTTATGCTTCGGATTTTCACAAATAACCATTACGTTACCTTTGCGACGGATAACCTTGCATTTCTCGCAGATCGGTTTAACCGAAGGTCTCACTTTCATGGTTCTTGCCTCCCTTTTCTAGGGGTTTTGCTTACTATTTATAGCGGTACGTAATACGTCCGCGGGTTAAGTCGTACGGCGACAGTTCAACAGTTACTTTATCCCCCGGCAGGATACGGATAAAGTGCATGCGGATTTTTCCAGAGACGTGAGCGAGGACTTTATGTCCATTCTCTAATTCTACTCGAAACATAGCATTTGGCAAAGGTTCGATTACCGTACCTTCCACCTCAATTACATCATCTTTTGCCATGGTAAACTCTCCTTTCTTCTGCTCTTCAGTCGGACCATGAGTTTTGCGAAATGATCACACAACGAACTTATCGTCGACACGTTGGACGACAATCCCGAACCGTTCGGAACTACCGTTTTTATGTCCGTGTAAAAATCTCATAGCCATCTTCCGTAATCGCGATGGTGTGTTCAAAATGAGCACAAGTTTTCCGATCCACTGTTACTACCGTCCAATTGTCCTCCAATGTGCGGACATAACGTTCGCCGGCATTTACCATTGGCTCTATTGCCAACACCATGCCTGGTTTTAACCGCGGTCCTCGATCAGGAGGGCCGTAGTTAGGAACCTGCGGATCTTCGTGCAAGTTTTGCCCGATCCCATGCCCCACATACTCGCGAACGAGTGTGAAGCCGGCAGCTTCTGCATGAACCTGAATCGCATGAGAGATGTCGGATAAGCGTCCACCCGGAACAGCTTTTTCAAGCCCCTTGTACAACGACTCTTCCGTTACTCTGAGCAGCTTCTGGTTTTCTGTTGAAATCTTACCGACCGGATACGTCCAAGCAGAGTCGCCATGGTAACCCTGAAACTGGGCACCAATGTCGATACTAATAATGTCTCCTTCTTGTAACGCCCGTTTACCTGGGATCCCGTGTACGAGTTCTTCATTGACTGAAGCACAGATACTTCCTGGAAAGCCACCATAGCCTTTAAACGATGGAATTGCTCCCATGCTTCGAATAAAGGTCTCGGCAATTTCGTCTAGCTGCTTCGTCGTGACACCAGGCTTGATCGCCTTGGCCAGTTCTTGATGGGTGAGTGCGACGATACGACCAGCTTCGCGCATAACCTCAAGTTCTGCTTTCGACTTTAGGATAATCATTCGCAATTACCCTCGCAACAAAGATTTAATTTCCGCAAACACTACCTGGATATCTTGTTCTCCATCGATATCTCGCAGAAGTTCCTGTGCGGAGTAGTAGTCGATAAGTGGCTGTGTTTGAGCGATATTCACGTCAAGGCGTTGTGTTACCACTTCGATCTTGTCGTCTTCACGCTGATACAGCTTACCACCATCTTTATCACATACGCCAGCCTCTTTTGGAGGATTGAACATCGTGTGATAGCTAGCACCACAAACAGGGCAGATCCAGCGACCGGTCAGACGTTCAATCAATTGCTCGCGTTGAACGTTGATGTTTATTACATGGTCAATTTCGCGTCCCAGCTCTTTTACTGTAGCTGTCAACGCTTCCGCCTGAGGTACTGTGCGCGGAAAACCATCTAAGAGGAATCCCTTTGCGCAGTCATCCATCGAAAGGCGCTCCCGCACAATACCAATGACGACCTCGTCTGGGACGAGATGACCTTTATCCATGTAGGATTTAGCCTCTAGCCCGAGCGGCGTTTCGTTTTTGACCGCAGCTCGGAACATGTCGCCAGTCGAAATGTGCGGGATGTCAAACTCTTTTACGATACGTTCTGCCTGTGTCCCTTTACCGGCTCCAGGCAGTCCCATCAGAATTATATTCACGTCCATTCCCTCCGTCCCATCAAAAAAGCTAGAGAAGCTTTTCTGTAAACATCTAAGTCATTACTTGATAAACCCTTGGTAGTGGCGTTTGATCATCTGACTTTCAATCTGCTTCATTGTATCCAAGCATACCCCAACCACGATCAACAGCGATGTACCACCGATGTAAATGGATTGCGGCAAGTTTGCAATACTACCGAAGAAGAATGGCAAAATCGCAATTAGCATCAAGAACAAAGCGCCCGCCAATGTTAACCGGTTTAATGTACGAGTAATGAATACCTCAGTGTTTTTACCAGGTCGGATACCAGGAATGTAACCGCCATTTTTTCTCATGTTTTCTGCCATTTGTACAGGGTTGATCTGTACGAATGTGTAGAAGTAGGTGAATCCGAGAATCAAGATAGCGTAAAGCGTCATTCCTAATGGTTTGTTGACTTGGAAGTTCTCATAAATCCAGTTAGCAAATCCTTGTCCGGATGCATCCACCCAGAACTGAGCAATCGTTGACGGGAACATTACCAGCGATACCGCAAAGATAACAGGAATAACACCAGCAGAGTTGATTTTCAGCGGAATGTGGGTAGATTGACCACCGTACATTTTGCGTCCAACCACTCGCTTCGCATATTGCACTGGAATCTTACGAAGACCTTGCTGCATAAAGATAACCCCGACAATAATGGCGAGGACCACCAATAGGATAAGCAGAACTTTGACGATGCTGAAAAAGATGTTTACAGATGGATCACCAAACATTGTGGTGTAGATCGTCGTAGCTGCATTAGGCAGTCCAGCAACGATCCCGGCAACAATCAGAATCGAAATCCCGTTACCGATACCCTTCTCCGTAATCTGTTCCCCCATCCACATCATGAATGCGGTCCCAGCTGTCAATGTCAACGCAATGAGTGCATAGCTGCCAACCGAAGTGTCGTTTAGCAAACCAGGCGCCATATTGTTGAATCCAATCGTCATCCCTACAGACTGAATCAAACCAAGGATAATTGTAGCGTAACGGGTAACAGTGGCAATCTTGCGACGGCCAACTTCCCCTTCACGAGCCCATTGCGTTAGCTTAGGCACAACATCCATGGACATCAGCTGCATGATAATCGATGCCGTAATGTACGGCATGATACCCATGGCAAAAATCGAGAAGTTTTGCAGTGCTCCACCCGAGAAGGTGTTCAACAAGCCCAGTAGTTGGTTTGTATTCTGCTGAAACAACTCGACATTTACGTTAGGAACTGGCACAAAGCTTCCGATCCGGAAAACGACCAGCATCATGAGCGTAAAAAGGATCTTGCGACGAAGGTCGCTAATTTTAAAAATGTTAGTTAAGGACGCTAACATTAGATCACCTCGGTTGTTCCACCGACTTGTGCGATCTTCTCAGCAGCAGCTCCGGAGAACTTGTGAGCTTTAACAGTCAGCTTCACAGTCAGTTCACCGTTAGCAAGAACCTTAACACCGTCGCGCAGCGCGCTGATAACACCAGTTTCTTTCAACAGCTCAGGTGTTACTACAGTGCCCTCTTCAAAACGGTTCAGCGCGTCCAAGCTAACAATCGCAAATTCTTTGCGGCTGATGTTAGTGAAACCACGCTTAGGCAGACGACGGTACAATGGGTTTTGACCACCCTCGAATCCTGGGCGAACACCTCCGCCGGAACGAGCGTTTTGACCTTTGTGACCTTTACCAGCAGTTTTGCCAGTACCGCTACCGATACCGCGACCGATGCGCTTACGAGTGTGACGGGATCCTTCTGCAGGTTGCAGTTCATGCAATTTCATACGTTGCACCTCCTAACTAATTGAGATGTTCAATTAAGCTTCTACTTCTTTCACTTCTACCAAGTGCTTCACTTTGAAAACCATTCCACGAATTGCAGGATTATCTTCCTTCACTACAGTGGAGTTGATTTTGCGAAGACCCAGAGCTTTAACAGTGTCTTGCTGATCTACTGTACGACCGATCAGGCTGCGTTTGAGGGTGATTTGCAATTTTGCCATGTTCATTCCCTCCTTATTAACCCAACAACTCGTCAACAGTCTTACCGCGCAATTTCGCGACATCTTCCGCTGTTTTAAGACGGCCGAGACCTTCCAGCGTAGCGTTGACCATGTTGATAGGATTGTTGGAACCAAGAGACTTACTCAAAATGTCACCTACACCTGCCAGTTCGAGAACGGCACGAACAGGTCCACCAGCGATAACTCCAGTACCTGGAGCAGCAGGTTTGATCAGAACTTTACCAGCACCGAATTGGCACATTACTTCGTGCGGAACTGTTGTTCCTCTCATCGGTACACGGATCAATTTTTTCTTAGCGTCGTCAATCGCTTTGCGAATGGCGTCTGGAACTTCTTGAGCTTTACCCATACCAGCACCTACGTGGCCGTTACGGTCTCCCACAACAACCAAGGCGCTGAAGCTCATACGACGTCCACCTTTAACCGTTTTTGCTACACGGTTAACTGCGACTACTTTTTCTTCGAGCTCTAATTTGCTAGGGTCGATACGCATTCCTTACCCTCCTTGTTGTTAGAATTGCAGACCAGCTTCACGAGCTGCTTCTGCCAGTGCTTTAATACGTCCATGATAAATGTAACCACCGCGGTCAAAAATCACTTCTGTCGCACCTTTTTCTTGTGCACGCTTAGCGATCAGTGTGCCAACAGCTGTAGCAGCTTCCACGTTAGCGCCATTTTTCAGGCCCAGCTCTTTATCCAAAGAAGATGCAGATACCAGTGTTACGCCAGTTGCATCATCGATCAATTGAGCGTAGATATGCTTAGAAGAACGGAAAACGTTCAGACGCGGGCGAATGGTAGAACCAATCACGCGTTTGCGGATTCGCAGGTGGCGTTTTTTCCGAGCTTTGTTTTTATCAGCTTTCGTAAACATTAAGCGGCCTCCTTTCTCATGAAGCTAGAAGCTTATTTACCTTTTTTACCTTCTTTACGACGAACCACTTCATCGCTGTACTTGATACCTTTACCTTTGTATGGCTCAGGTTTACGCAGAGAACGGATTTCAGCAGCAACTTGGCCTACGCGCTCTTTGTTGATACCTTTTACCACCAAAGTGGTTTGGTTTGGTACATCGATTTCGATACCCTCTTCTGGAGTAACTTCCACTGGGTGGGAGAAACCAAGAGAGAGAGTAACACCGTTGCCGGACTTAGCAGCACGGTAACCTACACCGACCAATTCCAGGGTACGAGTGAAGCCTTCGGATACGCCAGTTACCATGTTGGATACCAGCGCACGAGTTGTACCATGCAGGGAACGGTGAAGTTTGTTGTCGCTTGGACGCTCAACGATTACTTCGTTTTCAGCGATGTTGATTTTGATATCTTCATGGAAGTTACGAACGAGTTGACCCTTAGGGCCCTTTACCGTCAGCTCAGTACCGTTCAGAGTGAGGGTAACGCCTGCAGGGACCACGATCGGTTTTCTACCGACACGAGACATGTGGTGCACCTCCTGTGCTATTTACAATCTGTTAATTACCAAACGTATGCAAGAACTTCTCCACCAACGTGTGCTTGACGAGCTTGTTTGTCAGTCATAACACCAGTGGATGTAGAGATGATCGCGCAACCGAGGCCACCCAAAACCTTAGGTACTTCATTGTTTTTTGCATATACACGAAGACCTGGCTTAGAGATACGTTTCAGACCTGTGATGACGCGCTCGTTGTTAGCACCGTATTTCAGGAATACGCGGATGATACCTTGTTTGTTGTCTTCAACAAACTCCGCATCGCGGATGAAGCCTTCTTCTTTAAGAATGCGCGCGATTTCCTTCTTGATGGTGGACGCCGGGATTTCCACTTTCTCGTGGCGAACCATGTTGGCGTTACGGATGCGTGTCAACATATCTGCGATTGGATCAGTCATAACCATGAGAGAAAACCTCCTTCCCGTTTCAAATTACCAGCTTGCTTTTTTCACGCCTGGAATTTGACCTTTATAAGCAAGTTCACGGAAGCAAATACGGCAGAGTTTGAATTTGCGCAATACGGAGTGAGGACGTCCGCAACGCTCGCAACGAGTGTACGCGCGTACTGCAAACTTCGGCTGCCGCTGTTGCTTGATGATCATAGATTTCTTTGCCACATTCTTCCCTCCTTACGAGTGGGTTTATTTACGGAATGGCATACCCATTTGAGTCAGCAACTCACGAGCTTCCTCATCCGTTTTCGCGGAAGTAACAATTACGATGTCCATACCGCGAACTTTATCAATTTTATCGTACTCGATCTCAGGGAAGATCAGTTGTTCCTTCAGACCAAGTGTGTAGTTACCGCGACCGTCAAAAGCCTTGGAAGAAATTCCACGGAAGTCACGAACACGCGGGAGAGATACGTTCATCAATTTGTCGAGGAAGTGGTACATACGCTCGCCGCGCAGAGTAACCTTCGCACCGATCGGCATACCTTCACGCAATTTGAAACCCGCGATGGATTTCTTAGCCTTTGTTACTACAGGCTTTTGACCAGCGATGATTTGCAGGTCTTCAATTGCAGTATCCAAGGACTTAGCGTTTGCTACCGCTTCGCCAACACCCATATTGATGATGATCTTTTCTACTTTCGGCACTTGCATGATGGAAGTGTAGTTAAACTTGCTCATCAAGCTAGGCACGATTTCGCTCGTATACTTTTCTTTCAATCTTGTTGCCATCTAGGATATCCTCCTTTCCAACCTGACTACTTATCGAGTACTTCGCCAGACTTTTTCGCGTACCGAACTTTCTTGCCGTTATCCAAAACTTTGTAACCGATGCGAGTAGCTTTTCCGGACTTCGGATCGATCAAAGATACGTTGGATACGTGAATAGCTGCTTCTTGAGTCACAATGCCACCTTGCGGGTTAGCTTGGGACGGACGGCTGTGTTTCTTCACGAGGTTGATACCTTCAACCAGAACGCGTTCTTTCTTTGGATAAGCAGCGAGAACGCGACCTTTTTTGCCTTTATCTTTGCCCGCATTTACGATAACAGTGTCGCCTTTTTTAACGTGCATCGCTTGGTGCACCTCCTATCGAACAAACTGCCTGAGTTTTGCCGTTCAATTAGATAACCTCTGGAGCCAGAGAGATGATCTTCATGAAATCCTTGTCACGGAGCTCACGAGCCACAGGTCCAAAGATACGAGTACCACGAGGGGATTGATCGTCTTTGATGACTACAGCTGCGTTCTCATCGAAACGGATGTAAGAACCATCATTACGACGAACGCCACTTACTGTGCGTACTACTACCGCTTTAACTACTTGACCTTTCTTGACAACGCCGCCGGGTGTAGCGGATTTTACGGAGCACACGATAACATCACCGATGTTCGCCGTTTTACGACCGGAACCACCCAGAACCTTGATGCACATGAGTTCCTTTGCACCGGAGTTGTCAGCAACAGCCAATCTCGTCTGAGTTTGGATCATTTACTGTTCCTCCTTTCGGACTTAATATCCGAAAATCTGACTTATACGATTACTGCCTCTTCGACGATACGTACCAAACGGAAACGTTTGTCTTTGGACAATGGACGAGTTTCCATGATTTCTACGATGTCGCCCACTTTTGCCGTGTTGTTCTCGTCGTGAGCCTTGAACTTTTTCGAGAATTTCATGCGTTTGCCGTACAAAGGATGTGTCTTGTAAGTTTCAACAAGAACAACAATGGTTTTATCCATCTTGTCGGAAACAACGCGACCTACAACTGTTCGACGCATATTGCGATCTGCGGTCATCGTTCAAACCTCCTTCCTATAATTAGCCGATTCCCAATTCTCTCTGGCGCAGGACGGTTTTCGCACGAGCAATATCCTTACGCACTTGTTTGATACGAGATGTGGTTTCGAGTTGACCCGTAGCCAGCTGGAAACGAAGGTTGAACAACTCTTCTTTCAAAGAAGTAACGTTTTGTTCGATCTCGGCAGTGGTCAAATTACGGTACTCATTAGCCTTCATGTGCGTCACCACCCACTTCTTCACGCTTCACGAACTTGCACTTGATTGGCAGTTTGTGCATAGCCAGACGCATAGCTTCGCGAGCGACTTCTTCAGGAACACCAGCAAGTTCGAACATGATCTTGCCTGGTTTCACTACCGCTACCCATTTCTCAGGAGAACCTTTACCGGAACCCATGCGGACTTCGAGCGGTTTTTGTGTTACTGGTTTATCAGGGAAGATTTTAATCCATACTTTACCACCACGTTTGATGTAACGAGTCATCGCGATACGAGCTGCCTCGATCTGACGGTTAGTTACCCAAGATGGCTCCATTGCTTGCAATCCGTATTCACCGAACGCAACAGTAGTACCGCCTTTTGCGTTACCAGCCATTTTCCCGCGGTGTTGTTTACGGTGTTTCACGCGTTTTGGCGTCAACATGATTACTTGCCTCCTTCCTCAGTAGCGACGTTCTTTCTCGCTGGAAGGACTTCTCCACGATAGATCCACACTTTAACACCGATGCGACCATAAGTGGTATGTGCTTCAGCAGTACCGTAGTCGATGTCAGCGCGCAATGTGTGAAGTGGAACAGTACCTTCGCTGTAACCTTCAGAACGTGCGATGTCCGCGCCGCCAAGACGACCGCTTACCAAGGTTTTGATACCTTTAGCACCAGCGCGCAGCGTACGAGTGATCGATTGCTTTTGCGCACGGCGGAAAGAAATGCGGTTTTCCAATTGGCGTGCAATATTTTCAGCTACCAGAGTAGCATCCAGATCCGGACGTTTGATTTCGTTGATATTGATATGAACGCGTTTGCCAGTCAGCTCAGTCAAAGATTTGCGCAGAGTCTCAACCTCAGCTCCACCTTTACCAATTACCATACCAGGCTTAGCGGTGTGAATCGTAACGTTCACGCGATTAGCTGCGCGTTCGATTTCGATCGTGGATACAGCAGCATCTTTCAGACGCCCTTTTACATACTTGCGGATTTTCAAGTCTTCGTGCAACAGAGTTGCGAAGTCCTTATCAGCGTACCATTTGGACTCCCAGTCACGAATGACACCGATCCGAAGACCTACCGGGCTTACCTTTTGACCCACACGTAATCCCTCCTTATTTCTCGTTTAGTACCACTGTGATGTGGCTCGTGCGTTTATGGATGCGGCTAGCGCGACCCATAGCGCGCGGACGGAAACGCTTCAACGTAGGACCTTGGTCTACGAAGATTTTGCCCACTACGAGGCTGTTCGGATCCATCTCATAGTTGTGCTCAGCGTTTGCAATAGCCGACTTCAGGAGTTTTTCAACAACTGGAGAAGCTGCCTTTGGCGTGTGTTTCAAGATCGCCAAAGCTTCACCTACTTGCTTGCCTCTGATCAAGTCTACCACCAGGCGGACTTTACGAGACGCGATGCGAATATTGCGTGCAACTGCTTTTGCTTCCATCTTTGTACCTCCTCTCTGTCAAGAGAAAATTAGCGCTTCTTGGACTTCTTGTCGTTGTCGACGTGACCCTTGAAGGTACGAGTTGGTGCGAATTCACCCAATTTATGACCAACCATGTCTTCCGATACGTATACTGGTACATGTTTGCGGCCATCGTAAACTGCAAACGTGTGTCCTACGAACTCAGGGAAGATGGTGGAACGGCGAGACCATGTTTTGATCACGCGTTTCTCGTTCTTTTCATTTTGCTCGTCAACTTTTTTCATCAAGTGGTCATCCACGAAAGGACCCTTTTTTAAGCTACGTCCCATTAGTGAACCTCCCTTCGCCAAAGGCGTTCGGTTATTGTATCAGCCTACCTTATTTCTTGCGGCGGCGGATGATGTATTGGTCGGACTTGTTCTTCTTCTTACGAGTCTTGAGACCCAGGGTTGGTTTACCCCAAGGAGTAACAGGTGCCTTACGACCGATTGGAGCGCGACCTTCACCACCACCGTGTGGGTGATCGTTCGGGTTCATAACGCTACCGCGAACAGTTGGACGGATACCCAACCAGCGGGAACGTCCTGCTTTACCGATGTTCAGCAGTTCGTGATCCAGGTTACCTACTTGACCGATAGTAGCGCGGCATACGTTGTGGATGCGGCGTGTTTCACCGGAAGACAGGCGAACGATTACGAACTCACCATCACGACCAAGCAATTGAGCAGATGTACCAGCAGCGCGCACCAATTGGCCGCCTTTACCAGGTTTCAGCTCGATGTTGTGGATGGTTGTACCTACCGGGATTTTCTCCATTGGCAGTGCGTTACCGATTTTGATGTCGGCATCTGCTCCGGATACGATCTGGTCGCCCACTTTCAGGTTGTGTGGAGCGATAATGTAACGCTTTTCACCGTCTGCATAGTTGATCAGAGCGATGTTAGCGGAACGGTTTGGATCGTATTCAATGGTTGCTACGCGACCAATGATACCATCTTTGTTACGTTTGAAGTCGATAATACGGTATTTACGTTTATGACCGCCACCTTGATGACGAACGGTAATTCTACCTTGGTTGTTGCGACCAGCTTTTTTGCTGAGAGGCGCCAACAAGGATTTTTCGGGAGTCGACGTGGTGATCTCCTCGAAAGTAGAAACCGTCATTTGGCGACGACCAGGAGAAGTCGGTTTAAACTTCTTGATACCCATGTTAATACCCTCCTTTTCGGTAGTCGTCGAGGTTATACTCCCTCGTAGAAGGCCAATTCTTTGCTGTCATCAGTCAGCTTAACGATTGCTTTCTTCCACTCGGACGTGTAACCGGAGTATTTTCCGTAGCGTTTTGGTTTCGCAGGTACACGAACTGTGTTAACTGCTTCTACTTTTACGCCAAATACTTTTTCAACAGCTTGCTTGATTTCTGTTTTGTTGGCTTTGAGAGGTACTTCGAAAACGTACTTCTTCTCAGCCATCATATCAGTGGTGCGCTCGGTAATGACAGGGCGTTTAAGGACATCATGAAGGCTCTTCATTATGCGAGCACCTCCTCTACTTTCGCAACCGCTTCTTTCGTCACGATTACTTTGTCATGCGCTACCAGATCAAGAACGTTAATGCCTGCAGCATCTACGATTTTTGCACCTGGGATATTACGGGAAGCGAGCGCTACGTTTTGGTCGTACTCGGAAGTAACGATCAGAACTTTGCGATCTACTTTCAAGCTGCTCAAAACAGCCGTCATTTCCTTAGTTTTAGGAGCTGCGAAGTTCAAAGCTTCCAATACCAGGAGTTCGTTGTTTTGTACTTTCGTGGAAAGTGCAGATTTCAGAGCCAAACGACGAACTTTACGGTTCAGTTTGTAACCGTATTTGCGCGGAGTTGGACCGAATACAACACCGCCACCTTTCCATTGCGGAGAGCGAATGGAACCTTGGCGTGCACGACCTGTACCTTTTTGGCGCCATGGCTTGCGGCCACCACCACGTACTTCAGAACGGTTCTTTACATCATGTGTACCTTGGCGTTGGGATGCTTGTTGCATCACGATCGCATCGTACAGAACTGCGCTGTTAGGCTCAATCCCAAAAACGCTGTCTGCCAGATCGATTTCGCCAACTTGAGAACCGGTTTGGTTATAAAGAGCTACTTTCGGCATGTCAGTTCCTCCTTTCCTTACTAGTTCTTCTTGACTGCCGTGGATACCAGTACGCAGCTGTTTTTCGGACCAGGCACGGAGCCTTTTACGAGAACCAGGTTACGTTCTGTATCTACTTTAATTACTTCCAGGTTTTGAATGGTAACGTTGTCGCCACCCATTTGACCTGGCAGGGTTTGACCTTTAAATACGCGGTTTGGAGCTACAGCACCCATGGAACCTGGACCGCGGTGGTAACGCGAACCGTGAGCCATAGGACCGCGGGATTGATTGTGACGTTTGATCGCACCTTGGAAACCTTTACCCTTGGATACGCCAGCTACGTCTACCATTTCTCCCTCGGCAAAAATGTCAGCTTTCAACTCTTGACCAACCTCGTAATCAGCGAGGTTAACTCCGCGAATTTCGCGAATGAAGCGCTTAGGAGCAGTATTAGCTTTCGCTGCATGTCCTTTTTCCGGCTTGTTAGCGCGCTGTTCTTTTTTGTCTTCGAAACCGATTTGAATCGCTTCATAACCGTCAGTCTCAACGTCTTTCTTCTGGAGAACTACGTTGGAACCTACTTCGATAACCGTTACAGCAGTCGCTGTTCCGTTTGGACCAAAAACTTGAGTCATGCCAAGTTTTTTCCCTAAGATTCCTTTGGTCATTTGTGCCACCTCCTGTGCTTATTTCAGTAAAACGTTTTTATGTTGTATCAAGTCCCCATCGATGCGCAGGGGTGCCATTTTAAGGGTTTGTTGCTTGGTATAACACGCTTATCAAGACAACGTCTGCGCGTGTATCGCTTTTTGGGACCTACAGTTTAATCTCGATGTCCACACCAGATGGCAGATCCAGACGCATCAAAGCATCTACTGTTTGTGGTGTTGGGTTCAAGATATCGATCAGACGTTTGTGTGTACGCATCTCGAATTGCTCGCGAGAATCTTTGTACTTATGAACCGCACGCAGGATCGTGTAAACTGCTTTCTCCGTAGGGAGTGGAATCGGACCGGATACGTTAGCACCGGAACGCTTCGCAGTGTCCACAATTTTTTCTGCGGACTGATCCAGGATTTTGTGATCATACGCTTTCAAACGAATACGAATCTTTTGCTTTGCCATTGAAGTCCCTCCTTTTTCGCCCATTTTTTAAACAGACATTTCTCCGTGGAAATATCCTGCACCCCGGTCATGGCAAAGGGGCCGGGTGTGTCAGCAACCTCCCACATCATCGCAAGTCCATGACCAACATTCAATATTGTACTAAAAAGATTTGGGCAACGCAAGTTTTTTCTTGGGTTTCCGCATATTTTTTTTGTACATGGTGCGCCTACTGAATGGCTCACTTTGACCATATTACATACTTCCGTGAAATAAGGCAAGCGGGATTACCTGCCAACTCGCTGATCATCTATCTATAATAGAAGGAAGACGTTATACTTATGGTTGTAATCGTTATGAAATGGAGGTTTTCCTCAATGTCTGATGTGAATCAAACCCCTTATGAAATCATTGGCGGTGCAGATACCTTGGCCCGTCTTGTCGATACCTTTTATGATCTGGTAAAGCAGCATCCCGACATTAACGAGCTCTTCCCTGAAGATTTAACCCACGTGAAGGAGCGTCAATATCAGTTTTTGACACAGTTTCTCGGTGGTCCAAGCCTGTATTCGGACGCCCACGGTCATCCGATGCTGCGAGCACGACACATGCCGTTTCCTATTGGACCTGTACAGGCAGAGGCTTGGCTCTCTTGTATGGATAAAGCCATGGACCTGACAGGACTGGAAGGCGAAATTCGGAAGCACATCTTTGATCGCTTGCGTTTAACTGCTCACCATATGGTCAATAAGTGGGATCAATAAGAAAAAGCGTAGGACAATTACTGTCCTACGCTTTTGTTGTAATATCAGAGGTTGCTGCCGCATGTGCAGCTTTCGGTCTCACCAAGCTACGCGACCCCAAATATACACCGCCTACGATCATACAAAGTGCTAGTAAGTGTACGAGTTGGAGGCTTTCTCCCAGGAATATCGCCGCAAATACCAAACTGGCCATCGGCATTCCATTTAAGAAAACAGCTGTTCGACTCGCTCCCAGCTGACGTATGCCATAATTCCAGCCGATCGAGCCGAGCGCAGTTGATAGCGCACCTGAAGCAAAAATCACAAGCCACTGGAAGGATGAAACGTCCAAAGAAAGATAATAGGAAGCTGGCTGAACAGTCAATGCGACTCCCCACAAGAAGATGACTCCAAACATTTGCGATAAAGCCGTAATTAAGAGTACCGGTACACCTCTTACGACCAATTTCCGTATAAGTAAACCACCCGTTACATACATGAGCATGGAGAAAAACATAATGGCATCTCCCCAGCCATTCATATGAAGACCGCCGTGCTGAGAGATAACGACAATCAACACTCCTGCAAAACCCATTCCAATGCCAAGCCCTTTTTTCAACGACATGCCTTCCCCTAAGAAAAGCATCGCCAAGAGTGCTGTTGCCAACGGATTTAATCCAAGAATAAGCGACGCATTTCCCGCTGTCGTGTATTGAACACCAGCGGCCAGCGTTATTTGATGGAGAGCGATAGAACTAGCACCGACTCCGGCCAACAAGAACCAATCTGTTTTGCTAAAACGCAAACTCTTTCGGTATAAGAAGATGAGTGGCGATAAACAGATTCCACCGACAGTCATGCGTATAGCCGCGACATATAATGGAGGAAACGTTGTTAAATACTTGACCATGACGACATTCAAGCCCCACAGCGTGACAACACCTGCAAGCATAAGAAACAGTAATCGCTCATTATTTTTCATCTCTAATATCCCCCATCCAATCCTGATGGTATTGTAGCATATTGCCACGAGAGGCAAATTGAATGATTTTGATGGGAGTTATTTAAAAGTTCGATAAATGCACATAAAAAAACCCGACAACCAAAGTTGTCGGGTTTTGTGTATCCGTATATCTTACGCGTCGATAGAAGCTACAACGCCAGCGCCTACTGTACGGCCACCTTCGCGGATCGCGAAGCGAGTACCTTGTTCCATCGCTACTGGAGCGATCAGTTCTACAGTGAACTCAGTGTTGTCGCCAGGCATGATCATTTCAACGCCTTCTGGCAGTTGGATGATACCTGTTACGTCAGTTGTACGGAAGTAGAATTGTGGACGGTAGTTAGCAAAGAAAGGAGTGTGACGTCCGCCTTCTTCTTTGGACAGAACGTAAACTTCTGCTTTGAACTTAGTGTAAGGCTTAACGGAACCTGGTTTCGCCAAGCATTGTCCACGCTCGATGTCGTTACGGTCTACACCGCGCAGCAGAGCACCGATGTTGTCACCAGCTTGAGCTTGATCCAGCAATTTGCGGAACATCTCAACACCAGTTACAGTTGTGTTTTTAGTTTCTTCAGCCAGACCAATGATTTCTACTTGGTCACCAACTTTAACGATACCGCGCTCTACACGACCAGTAGCAACAGTACCACGACCAGTGATCGTGAACACGTCCTCTACAGGCATCAGGAACGGCTTGTCAGTTGCACGCTCAGGAGTTGGGATGTAGCTGTCAACAGCGTCCATCAGTTCGCCAATTTTCTTAGCCCACTCACCAGTTGGGTTGTCCAAAGCTTCTTTAGCAGAACCTTTGATTACTGGAGTGTCGTCACCTGGGAACTCATATTGAGACAACAGGTCACGGATTTCCATTTCAACCAGTTCCAACAACTCTTCATCGTCTACCATGTCGCATTTGTTCATGAATACTACGATGTAAGGTACGCCTACTTGCTTGGAGAGCAGGATGTGCTCGCGAGTTTGTGGCATTGGACCATCAGCTGCGGATACAACCAGGATAGCGCCGTCCATTTGAGCAGCACCGGTAATCATGTTTTTCACGTAGTCAGCGTGACCAGGGCAGTCAACGTGAGCATAGTGACGGTTTTCTGTTTCGTACTCAACGTGAGCAGTGTTGATTGTGATACCGCGCTCTTTTTCTTCTGGAGCAGCGTCAATAGAAGCGTAGTTCATAGCTTTTGCTTTACCTTGTTGTGCCAATACAGTTGTAATAGCAGCAGTCAGGGTAGTTTTACCATGGTCAACGTGACCGATAGTACCGATGTTAACGTGTGGTTTATTACGCTCAAATTTTTCTTTTGCCATGAGAGTAAAGCCTCCTTATATATAAGGGTTTTATGGTTTGAAGAAAGGTTTACCTTACGAATGGTTGTCCCTTCCATATTGTAAACCTTTCTGGTTGCAAGATAAAGCTGTAACCTGTAATTATTCGCCTTTAGATTTCTTGATGATCTCTTCAGCGATAAATTTAGGTACTTCTTCGTAGTGGTCGATCACCATGGAGTAAACGCCACGGCCTTGAGTACGGGAACGCAGAACTGTGGAGTATCCGAACATCTCGGACAGTGGTACCATTGCACGGATTACTTGTGCATTTGCACGAGCTTCCATACCTTCGATACGACCGCGGCGGGAGTTCAGGTCACCCATTACGTCGCCCATGTACTCTTCAGGCATTGTAACTTCTACTTTCATGATTGGCTCGAGCAGTACAGCGCCACATTTTTTCGCAGCTTCCTTCAATGCGAGGGAACCTGCTACTTTAAATGCCATCTCGGAGGAGTCGACATCATGGTAGCTACCGTCTACGATAGTAGCTTTGATATCAACCAGCGGGAAGCCGGCGATAACACCATTTTTCATCGATTCTTCGATACCCGCTTGAACAGCAGGGATGTATTCGCGTGGTACTACACCACCAACGATTTTGTTTTCGAATTGGAAGCCTTGACCCGGCTCGAGAGGAGCAAACTCCACCCAAACGTGACCGTATTGACCACGACCACCGGACTGACGAACGAATTTACCTTCCACTTTAGCTGCGTTACGGAATGTTTCACGGTAAGCAACCTGTGGAGCACCTACGTTCGACTCAACTTTAAATTCGCGTTTCAGACGGTCAACGATGATCTCCAGGTGAAGCTCACCCATACCGGAGATGATAGTTTGACCTGTTTCTTCATCTGTGCGAGTTCTGAACGTTGGATCCTCTTCAGCCAGCTTGGACAGGCCGATACCCATCTTATCTTGGTCTGCTTTGGATTTTGGTTCGATCGCAACAGAGATAACTGGCTCTGGGAATTCCATAGACTCGAGGATTACAGGAGCCTTTTCATCACACAGAGTATCACCAGTTGTTGTATCTTTCAAACCTACAGCAGCAGCAATGTCACCGGAGTAAACCGTTTGGATCTCTTCACGGTGGTTTGCGTGCATTTGCAGGATACGGCCTACGCGCTCGCGCTTACCTTTAGTAGAGTTGAGTACGTAAGAACCGGAGTTCAGTACACCGGAGTATACACGGAAGAATGTCAGACGGCCTACATAAGGGTCAGTCATGATCTTGAACGCAAGAGCAGAGAACGGACCGTTATCGTCAGCTGGACGATCTACTTCTTCATCAGTATCTGGCAGTGTACCTTTGATTGCAGGGATATCTACCGGAGACGGCAGGTAAGCTACAACGTTGTCCAGCATAGGCTGAACACCTTTGTTACGGTAAGAAGAACCGCACATTACCGGCGTCAGTTTGCACTCGATAGTACCCTTACGCAGAGCTGCACGGATTTCTTCGTTGGTCAGCTCTTCGCCTTCCAAGTACTTCATCATGAGCTCTTCGTCTTGTTCTGCAGCTGCTTCAACCATAGCCATGCGAAGTTCTTCGCAACGTGCCAAAATGTCAGCAGGAATTTCAGCGGAGTCAGAAGTTTTACCCAAGTCATCAGTATATACGATTGCCTTCATTTCAATCAGGTCAACCATACCTTTGAATTGATCTTCTGCACCGATTGGATATTGGATCGCTACTGGATTTGCACCCAGGCGAGATTTGATCTGGCCCAAGCACATATCGAAGTTAGCACCCAAGATATCCATTTTGTTAATGTAGCACATGCGCGGTACGCCATAGCGGTCAGCTTGGCGCCATACTGTTTCGGTTTGCGGCTCAACGCCACCTTTTGCGTCAAAAACGGTTACAGCACCGTCAAGAACGCGCAGGGAGCGCTCAACTTCTACAGTGAAGTCTACGTGGCCTGGTGTATCAATGATGTTGATACGATGTCCAGCCCATTGAGCAGTAGTAGCAGCCGAAGTAATGGTAATACCGCGCTCTTGCTCTTGTTCCATCCAGTCCATGGTAGCTGCACCTTCGTGCACCTCACCAATTTTGTGAACACGACCAGTGTAGAACAGAATACGCTCAGTAGTCGTCGTCTTACCAGCATCGATGTGAGCCATGATACCGATATTACGCGTATTCGGCAAAGAGAACTCGCGAGCCATTAGGTATGCTCCTTCCATACTCGAGTTTGAGAATAAACGGGTATCCAATACGGACACCCGATTCAATTCCTACCAGCGATAGTGAGCAAACGCTTTGTTCGCTTCAGCCATCTTGTGCGTGTCTTCACGCTTTTTAACTGCTGCACCGGTGTTGTTAGCAGCGTCCATGATCTCGTTAGCCAAACGTTGTTCCATGGTTTTCTCTCCACGGTTACGGGAGTAGTTAACCATCCAACGCAGTCCAAGAGTGGTACGGCGCTCCGGTTTTACTTCGATTGGTACTTGGTAGTTAGCACCACCTACACGGCGAGCTTTAACTTCCAGTACTGGCATTACGTTTTTCAGTGCTTCTTCAAACACTTCCATCGGGTTGCGACCAGTGCGCTCCTGAATGATGTTAAATGCGTTGTAGAGAATATTTTGCGCTACACCGCGTTTACCATCCAACATCAGGCGGTTAATCAAACGAGTAACCAGCTTGCTGTTGTAAATTGGATCAGGCAACACGTCACGACGGGTTACAGGACCTTTACGAGGCATCGTATTCCCTCCTTCTTTTCGTTATAAATTCACGCCACTTCACAGGCGCTTTTTTATTACTTCTTCGCTGCTGCTTGACCTGGCTTCGGACGCTTAGTACCGTACTTGGAACGACCTTGTTTACGGTTGTTCACACCAGCAGTGTCAAGAGCACCACGAACGATATGGTAGCGTACCCCTGGCAAGTCTTTTACACGACCGCCGCGCACCAGCACGACGCTATGCTCTTGCAGGTTGTGGCCAATACCACCGATGTAAGCTGTTACCTCGATTCCGTTTGTCAAACGCACACGAGCGTATTTACGCAACGCGGAGTTCGGTTTTTTCGGAGTCATGGTACCTACACGAGTGCAAACACCACGTTTTTGAGGAGAGCTTTGGTTGGTTTGGCTTTTCTTGAAGCTGTTGTACCCCTTTTGAAGAGCTGGGGACTTAGACTTCACAACCTTATCCTCGCGACCTTTACGCACCAATTGGTTAATTGTAGGCATGATGTTACCTCCCTTCTTAATACCCAATCTTCAAGACCACAGATCCAGGTGAGTCATTTTTAGGTCAAATAGAAAGTCCTTGTCCAGTATTACGCAACGTGTAACTACAGACAAAAACATCGTTAACCACTCTTTTTAATCGCAGCAGTAGCTGCTCCCACTTCAATTCCGCACGCTTTGCCTAGACGGCGCATGGAATCTACATGGATGACTGGAACACCCTTCTCTTTGCAAAGGAGCTCGACTTTTTGGGTCAAACGTTTATCCGCATCAAGAGCGATATACACTGCTTCTACCTGTTGGTTTTCCACAGCTTTGATCGTCTGTTTGATACCGATCGTCAAGTCCTTGGCCCGCTCTACTTTTTCATAAGACATGATTCTCATATCCTCCAAAGTACAGATGTCAGGCACACTTGAATATAATATCAGGTGGGCTAGTTGTTGTCAACGCCCTTTTGATATTTTTTATTTTAGAAAAGCGCCCACCGATCGGTGATGGGCGCTTTTCCCGCCATTACTCTACAGAAACTGCTTCTTGCTCAGCTTTCGCTGCTTCCAGCTCTGCTTCGTAATCTACTTGACTAGCAACTTTTACATTGCGGTAACGTGACATACCGGTACCTGCTGGAACCAGCTTTCCGATAATAACGTTCTCTTTCAAACCTAGCAAGCGGTCCACTTTTCCTTTGATCGCTGCATCGGTAAGAACGCGAGTCGTTTCCTGGAAGGATGCTGCCGACAGGAAGGAGTCGGTTTCGAGGGATGCTTTGGTGATCCCCAGAAGAACCGGACGGCCCACTGCTGGATTTCTGCCTTCCATGAGAACTTTTGCGTTCGCTTGCTCAAATTCAGGAACCTCAACATAGGAACCTGGCAAGAGGTCTGTATCTCCGCTGTCGATAACGCGCAGTTTGCGCAGCATCTGACGAATCATAACCTCTACGTGCTTGTCGTTAATTTCTACCCCTTGCATACGGTAAACTTTTTGTACCTCTTGCAAGATGTAGTTGGAAACGCCGCGCATACCGCGAACTTTGAGCATTTCTTTCGGGTCTACGGAACCTTCCGTGAGCTCGTCACCGGCATTCAGCTTGACACCAACAGAAACCTTGATGCGCGAGCCATACGGTGCTGCATACACTTTGTTCTCCGCTTCTCCACGTACTTCGATCTCGCGACGATCTTTCCCTTCGCGAATATCAACAACTTCACCATCGATTTCGGAGATAACTGCTTGCCCTTTCGGATTGCGCGCCTCAAACAACTCTTGAATACGCGGCAAACCTTGGGTAATATCGTCTCCCGCAACCCCACCGGTATGGAAGGTACGCATGGTCAGCTGGGTCCCCGGCTCACCAATGGACTGAGCAGCGATAATTCCGACTGCTTCGCCCACTTCCACCTCGGCTCCTGTAGCCAGGTTGCGTCCGTAGCACAGTTTGCAGACACCATGGCTGGTGCGGCAAGCAAGTACGTTACGGATGTAAACGTCAGTGATTCCGACTTTTTCGATATACTCGGCAACCTCTTCAGAGATCTCCTCATTGCGGTGCACGATAATTTCTTTTGTCTCAGGGTGGCGCAAAGTCTCGAAGCAAGTACGTCCTACCAGACGGTCAGACAGCTTCTCGATTTCTTCTTTACCATCCTTGATCGCTGTTACACGGATACCTTTATCTGTTCCGCAATCGGTTTCGCGTACAATCACGTCTTGGGCAACGTCTACCAGACGACGAGTCAGGTAACCCGAGTCCGCTGTACGCAAGGCTGTATCGGCGAGACCTTTACGCGCACCGTGCGTGGAGATAAAGTACTCCAATACCGTCAGACCTTCACGGAAGTTGGATTTAATCGGCAACTCGATGATTCGACCGGATGGGTTTGCCATCAGACCGCGCATACCAGCCAGCTGAGTGATCTGGGATACGTTACCACGGGCACCAGAGTTCGCCATCATGAAGATCGCATTGAACTTATCCATGGACTTCATCAGAACGTCTGTTACTTCATCCTTCGCTTTGGACCAGATGGAGATTACGCGGTCATAGCGCTCGTCTTCGGTGATCAAACCGCGACGGAACTGCGTCATAACAGTTGCAACCTTTTCATCCGCTGCGTCGAGGATGTCTTTTTTCTTTCCTGGTACCGCAATGTCCGCTACGGCAATTGTGATACCTGCTTTCGTGGAGTACGTGAAGCCCAGTTCCTTGATCTTGTCGAGGATCATGGACGTTTTCATCGTACCGAAACGACGGAAGCACTCGGAAATGATCGTTCCCAAGAAGCCTTTCTTCACCGCACCCGGATCAGGCAGGTTCTTGATGAACTTTGTAACGTTGGTACCTTTATCGAAAATAAAGTATTCGTCAGGAACCATGTTTTGCAGGTTGCCTTTCGTTGGTACGTTGATGAACGGCAGGTCTGCAGGGAAAATTTCGTTGAAGATTACTTTACCTACTGTCGTTACGAGAAGCGCGTTCTCTTGACGCTCAGTAAAGCTGGTTTTATTCAGGCGTTTTGCTGGCAGAGCGATGCGCGTATGCAGGCTGATAAAGCCTTGCTGATAAGCGGCAATCGCATCGTGAGGATCGCGATAAATCGTACCCTCGCCTTTGTCGCCTTCGCGTTCCAGTGTCAGGTAGTAAGAACCAAGCACCATGTCCTGGGAAGGTGTTACTACTGGTTTACCGTCTTTCGGGTTCAAGATGTTCTGCGCTGCCAGCATGAGGATACGGGCTTCTGCCTGTGCCTCAGCAGACAACGGAACGTGAACCGCCATTTGGTCACCGTCGAAGTCCGCGTTGTACGCTGTACAAACGAGCGGATGCAAACGGATCGCACGGCCTTCAACCAGAACCGGTTCGAATGCCTGGATACCCAGACGGTGCAAGGTGGGGGCACGGTTCAACAGTACCGGATGCTCGCGAATAACGTCCTCGAGAACGTCCCATACCTCTGGCTGAACGCGCTCAACCTTGCGCTTTGCGCTCTTGATGTTGTGAGCGAGTCCTTTGGAAACCAGCTCTTTCATCACGAACGGCTTGAAGAGCTCCAGTGCCATTTCTTTAGGCAAACCGCACTGATACATCTTCAGGTTAGGTCCTACAACGATAACGGAACGACCGGAGTAGTCAACACGCTTACCGAGCAGGTTTTGACGGAAACGACCTTGTTTACCTTTCAGCATGTGGCTGAGAGATTTCAAAGGACGGTTACCTGGTCCTGTTACCGGACGTCCACGACGACCGTTGTCGATGAGCGCGTCTACTGCTTCCTGCAGCATGCGTTTCTCGTTTTGTACGATAATGTCAGGAGCACCCAGTTCGAGCAGGCGCTTCAGACGGTTATTACGGTTGATTACACGGCGGTACAGGTCATTCAGGTCGGAAGTGGCAAAACGTCCACCATCCAACTGAACCATTGGACGAAGCTCTGGCGGGATAACCGGCAGTACGTCGAGAACCATCCAATCCGGGTGGTTACCGGAGTTACGGAATGCCTCGAGCACTTCCAGACGCTTGATCGCACGGTTGCGACGCTGGCCTTGTGCCGTTTTCAAATCTTCTTTTAACGTTTCCACGTCTTTATCCAGATCGATTTCTGCAAGCAGGCGTTTGATCGCTTCTGCTCCCATCATCGCTTGGAAGGAGTGGCCGTATTTCTCACGATAGTTGCGGTACTCTTTTTCGGAGAGCAATTGCTTTTTATCGAGAGGAGTGTCACCTGGATCGGTTACTACGTAAGAAGCAAAGTAGATTACTTCCTCCAGGGAACGAGGGGACATGTCAAGCACCAAGCCCATACGGCTTGGAATCCCTTTGAAGTACCAGATGTGAGAAACTGGGGCAGCCAGTTCAATGTGCCCCATGCGCTCACGCCGTACTTTGGCGCGGGTCACTTCCACGCCACAACGGTCGCACACTACACCTTTATAACGAACACGCTTGTATTTACCGCAATGGCATTCCCAGTCCTTGGTCGGTCCAAAGATGCGTTCACAGAACAAGCCGTCTTTTTCCGGTTTCAGTGTGCGGTAGTTGATCGTCTCTGGCTTCTTCACTTCCCCGAAAGACCACGAACGGATCTTATCGGGGGAAGCCAAGCCGATCTTCATATATTCGAAGTTGTTCACGTCAATCACAGGGCGTTACCTCCCTTGGTACCGGAATCTTACTCGTCGTTCAAGCTTCCGCCTTCGAGAACGAGGTTCAGTTTTTCACCGTTGCCTTCATCCTCGTCTTCCATTTCACGCATTTCAATCTCCTGCTCGTCTCCGGACAGAATCTTCACGTCCATACCCAAGCTCTGGAGTTCCTTGATCAATACCTTGAAGGACTCTGGAACACCTGGTTCTGGAACGTTTTCGCCCTTAACGATCGCTTCGTACGTTTTCACGCGGCCCACGACGTCATCGGACTTGACAGTGAGAATTTCTTGCAAGGTGTAGGCAGCACCATATGCCTCCAATGCCCAAACCTCCATCTCCCCGAAACGCTGTCCACCGAATTGAGCTTTACCACCCAATGGCTGCTGCGTAACAAGAGAGTAAGGACCAGTAGAACGAGCATGGATTTTGTCGTCAACCAAGTGAGCCAGTTTCAGCATGTATACGCAACCTACCGTTACACGGCGGTCAAACGGTTCACCTGTACGACCATCAAACAAGATCGTTTTTCCGTCACGATCCAGACCTGCTTCTTCCAACGTTTCGAATACTTCTGCCTGACGTGCACCGTCGAATACCGGCGTTGCTACGTGGATACCCAGAAGCTTCGCTGCCATACCCAAGTGAGTCTCCAATACCTGACCGATGTTCATACGCGAAGGTACGCCCAACGGGTTGAGTACGATCTCTACTGGAGAGCCATCTGGCAGGAACGGCATATCTTCTTCCGCCATGATGCGGGCGATAACCCCTTTGTTACCATGTCGGCCGGCCATTTTGTCACCCACGGAGATTTTCCGTTTTTGGGCGATGTAAACGCGAACGAGTTGGTTTACGCCTGGTGGCAATTCGTCGCCATTCTCGCGCGTAAATACTTTTACGTCTACGATGATACCGGAACCACCATGCGGTACGCGCAGGGAAGTATCACGAACTTCTCGAGCTTTTTCACCGAAGATAGCATGCAGGAGGCGTTCTTCTGCTGTCAGCTCAGTAACCCCTTTAGGTGTAACCTTACCTACGAGAATGTCGCCGTCCTGAATCTCCGCACCAACACGGATAATACCGCGTTCGTCCAGGTTTTTCAGAGCATCTTCCCCAACGTTTGGAATATCGCGAGTGATTTCCTCTGGACCCAGCTTGGTGTCGCGAGCTTCGGACTCGTATTCTTCAATATGGATAGACGTATACACGTCATCTTTTACAAGTTTTTCACTCAGAAGAATCGCGTCTTCGTAGTTGTATCCTTCCCACGTCATAAACGCAACGATTACGTTACGACCGAGAGCCAATTCACCTTTTTCAGTGGATGGGCCGTCCCCAATGATATCGCCTTTTTCAATCCAGTCTCCAGTGCTAACGATTGGACGCTGGTTGATGCAGGTACCTTGGTTGGAACGAATAAACTTGTGCATTTTGTATTTATCGAGATCGCCGGCAACTTTTCTGCCGTCGATTTCTTGGTAACGACGAATCCAGATTTCGCGAGCCGTTACGCGCTCTACTTGACCCGGATGCTTGGCAACGATCGCCACGCCGGAGTCTTGCGCTGCTTTATGCTCCATACCTGTACCGACAAACGGTGCTTGTGGAATCAAAAGCGGAACGGCCTGCCGCTGCATGTTTGAACCCATCAGTGCGCGGTTGGCGTCATCGTTCTCGAGGAACGGAATCAGCGCTGTCGCTACGGATACAACCTGCTTCGGCGACACGTCCATGAAGTCTACCTTGTCGCGAGGTACGCTCAAGATCTCACCTTTACGACGGCAGATTACCATGTCGTTTACGAAACGGCCATCTTCATCAAGTGGCTGATTCGCCTGTGCCACGTTGAACACGTCTTCCTCATCAGCAGTCAAATAGCTGATATCAGTCAACACGAAACCTGTTTCCGGATCTACTTTACGACGAGGCGTTTCAATAAATCCGTAATCGTTAATGCGTGCAAAGGACGACAGGGAGTTGATCAAACCAATGTTTGGTCCCTCTGGCGTCTCAATTGGACACATACGACCGTAGTGAGAATGGTGAACGTCGCGCACTTCGAAGCCCGCGCGCTCACGCGTCAAACCACCAGGTCCGAGTGCGGACAGACGGCGTTTGTGCGTCAGCTCAGCCAATGGGTTTGTTTGATCCATGAACTGGGACAGCTGCGAGCTACCAAAGAACTCCTTCAGTGATGCAATCACTGGACGGATGTTAATGAGAGCTTGCGGTGTGATTTGGTTTTGATCCTGGATGGACATGCGCTCACGAACCACACGCTCCATACGGGACAAACCGATACGGAACTGGTTCTGCAGAAGCTCACCCACGGAACGCAGACGACGGTTACCCAAGTGGTCGATATCATCTGTGGAACCTACACCGTGCAAGAGGTTCATGAAATAGTTGATCGCCGATACGATATCCGACGGCGTAATATGTTTGAAGGACTTATCTACATTTCCGTTTCCGATTACTTTGATGATCTTGCCATCCTCAATCGGAGAGAAAATATTGATAGATTGCAAATGAATCGCTTCATCTTCCAACACACCGCCATGCGTGCGAACATCGATAAAGCCGACATTGCCTTCCAGCGCTGGCAAGATGCGATCCAGGACACGACGGTCAATCATTTGACCTGCTTCGGCAAAAATTTCACCCGTTGTCGTATCGATTAGCGTCTCAGCCAAACGTTGGTTGTACAGACGGTTTTTCAAATGAAGCTTTTTGTTCATTTTGTAACGACCAACAGAAGCCAAATCATAGCGCTTAGGGTCGAAGAAACGAGAGATCAAGAGGCTCTTCGCATTTTCGACTGTTGGTGGCTCACCCGGACGAAGACGCTCGTAGATTTCAATGAGCGCTTTTTCCGTAGAATCGGTATTGTCTTTTTCCAGCGTGTTCTTGATGTATTCATCTTCACCCAGCAAGTTGAGAATCTCGATGTCGGAACCAAAGCCCAACGCACGCAAAAGAACCGTTACCGGGATTTTTCGCGTACGGTCGATGCGGACATAAATAACGTCCTTCGCATCGGTCTCCAGCTCCAGCCAAGCACCCCGGTTCGGGATTACTGTAGCTGTAAACGTCTGCTTGCCGTTTTTGTCCACTTTGGTGTTGTAATATACACTGGGGGAACGAACAAGCTGGCTGACAATAACGCGCTCAGCACCATTAATAATGAAGGTTCCCGTTTCGGTCATGAGCGGGAAGTCCCCCATGAATACTTCTTGTTCCTTCACTTCTCCCGTCTCTTTGTTCAACAAACGTACCTTCACACGCAGAGGCGCCGCATAGGTGACGTCACGTTCTTTCGACTCGTCAACATCGTACTTCGGCTCTCCCAAGCTGTAGTCGATAAACTCCAGCACGAGATTACCTGTGAAGTCCTGGATTGGCGAAATGTCTTGGAACATCTCACGGAGCCCCTCATCAAGGAACCATTGGTAGGACTTTTGTTGAATCTCGATGAGATTTGGAAGGCCCAGCACTTCGTTAATACGTGAATACGTACGACGCTGGCGGTGTCGGCCACTTTGAATCACTTTACCTGCCAACTTATTCACCCCTCAGGTTGTGTTTTCACACATAGAAACTCGGCATTCGGCAACTTCTTTCAGTCGCATTCGAATGCCTAAAAATAAAAATGGGTTAAAGCAGCTTCAACCATTTTTAACCCAGAGAAACTCTATTTTAAAAGAATTCCCATGTTTTCACGCAAACATTCCTATCTCAGGAAAAAAGTAGAAACGCTTGACGGACAGGGAATTGCTGAAAAATAGACATTTATCCCATATTGACATTTTATAATGCTACCACATTCAATTATTCACGTCAAGAAAACTTTTCTAATGATTTCTTCTTGCTTATTATTTGATTGCCCTGAATATGTGATAGCCTTTTTCCCGATCTACCTCTATTACTTCACGGTACGTTTCCTGCAGCTTCTTTAATGCGGATGGGGCGCCTTGCTTCTTCTGAATGACAACCCACATTTCTCCGCCTTCTACTAAAAGGTCGTAACCCTCTACAAAAATGCGATGAACGATTTCCTTACCCGCACGAATCGGCGGATTGGTCAGAATGACATCAAACTGCTCGCCTTGCACGCCGCTGTAAACATCACTCACTCGAACCTCAACATTTTTTATTCCATTTGCTTCTGCATTACGACGAGCCAGGTTAACCGCACGCTCGTTCACGTCGATCATCGTCACCCGACCATGATCAGCAAGCTTGGCAGCCGTCAATCCCATCGGACCATACCCACATCCCACATCGAGCACACGCGCATGATTGTCGATTTCCATGTTCTCGATGAGCAATACACTTCCAAAGTCAATCCGGTCTCGGGAAAAAACGCCAGCATCCGTTATGAAACGAAATTCATTACCACGGAGTTTGAACGTAAATTGCTGTTCATCATGTGCAGCGCCCGGTTGATTGGTATAGTAATGGTCTGCCACGTGTGATTCACCCTTCCTCATCGTTTAAATAAACCTTTATCACCAAAAGTTTATAGAAAATCCCCCTGCCGCAGGCAAGGGGATATCCTAAAGGAAGCTAACTTACTTTACTTCTACTTGAGCGCCAGCTTCTTCGAGTTTTGCTTTGAGGGATTCTGCTTCGTCTTTGGAAACGCCCTCTTTGAGTGTTTTTGGAGCGTTGTCTACCAGGTCTTTTGCTTCTTTCAGACCCAAGCCAGTCAGCTCGCGAACAACTTTGATTACGTTGATTTTGGAAGCGCCGCCGCTTACCAGGTTTACAGTGAATTCAGTTTGCTCAGCAGCAGCTTCTGCTCCGCCACCAGCAACTACAGCTACAGGAGCAGCAGCAGTTACGCCGAATTCTTCTTCGATTGCTTTTACCAGATCGTTCAGTTCGAGAACGGACATGCCTTTAATGGCTTCCAAGATTTGCTCTTTAGACATTTGTAAATCCTCCATTCAAGGAATATTATTTGTGAAGCATTAGCCGATCAGACGATTAAGCGCCTTGACCTTCTTTTTGTTCTGCCACTGCTTTGACTGCCAGTGCAACGTTGCGCATTGGAGCTTGCAGGACGGAGAGAAGCATGGACAAGAGACCTTCGCGGTTTGGCAGGGAAGCCAGAGCTTTAATTTGCTCAGCATCAACTACTTTACCCTCGATAACGCCACCCTTGATTTCCAGCTTGTCGTTTTTCTTAGCGAATTCAGCGATAACTTTCGCTGGAGCGATGATATCGTCTTTGGAGAACGCCAGAGCGTTTGGTCCAGTCAGATATTGATCCAGTTCAGTCAGGCTTTCCTTCTCAGTAGCCAGACGAGTCAGGGAGTTTTTCAACACCTGGAACTCAACACCAGCTTCACGCAATTGCTTACGAAGCTCAGTTACTTGTGCTACTGTCAGACCGCGGTAGTCAGCTACCACTGTAGTTTGGCTTTCGCGAAGCTTAGTTGCGATTTCGTTGATCGCTTGTACCTTTTCTTCACGAATAACGGTTGGACGAATTTCTGCCATTGTTTACACCTCCCGTGCTCTAATCCTAGAAAATGAAGAATGCCCTCGCAGACTCACGAGGGCATAATGCTATATCGTCAAAGGAAAACAGCGTTTCCTCATTCGTACATTACACGCCTCGGAGGGATATTAAGCGTTACTCTCACAAGCACCGCACCTTCTGTCTACGGCATATTCTTTTCATCAACAGGGACTATCTTAACAACTCCCACAAAGGAAGTCAAGTGTCATTATTTTACAGCTACGCGTACACCAGGGCCCATAGTGGAGCTCAGGGTTACGTTTTTCATGTAAACACCTTTTGCAGCAGCTGGTTTCGCACGGTTCAGTGCTTCAGTCAGAGCAGCCAGGTTTTCTACCAGCTTGTCAGCATCGAAGGATGCTTTACCGATAGGAGCGTGAATGTTACCCGCTTTGTCTACACGATACTCAATTTTACCTGCTTTGATTTCGTTAACCGCTTTAGTTACATCGAAAGTAACTGTACCGGTCTTAGGGTTTGGCATCAGGCCTTTTGGACCGAGTACACGACCCAATTTACCTACTTCACCCATCATATCAGGAGTAGCTACTACAACGTCAAAGTCGAACCAGCCACCTTGGATTTTTGCGATCATGTCTGCATCGCCTACGAAGTCTGCACCAGCTGCTTCTGCATCTTTCGCTTTTTCGCCTTTTGCGAATACGAGAACACGTTGTACTTTACCAGTACCATGTGGCAATACAACTGCGCCACGAATTTGTTGGTCAGCGCGCTTAGGATCTACGCCCAAACGGAAAGCTGCTTCAACAGTTTCATCGAATTTAGCTGTAGCTGCTTTTTTAACCAGCTCAACGCCTTCAACTACTTCGTATACTTTGTTTTTATCAACGAGCTTTACAGCCTCTTGATATTTCTTACCTTTTTTCGCCATGATTAAATCTCCCTTCAATGTGGTCGTAGCGGTTGATCCTCCCACAGACAGGGGGGCACAACGTCTGTGCCCCCTTGCACTCAAGACAATTAGTCTTCGATTACGATACCCATAGAACGAGCTGTACCTTCTACCATGCGCATAGCCGCTTCTACGGATGCAGCATTCAGGTCAGGACGCTTCAGTTCTGCGATTTCACGAACTTTATCACGCTTCAGCGTAGCAACCTTTGTTTTGTTTGGTACGCCAGAACCGGACTCGATACCAGCAGCTTTCTTCAAAAGAACTGCAGCTGGAGGAGTTTTTGTGATAAAAGTGAAAGAACGGTCTTCAAACACGGTGATTTCCACCGGAATGATCATACCTACTTCGCTTTCAGTGCGAGCATTGAATTCTTTACAGAATCCCATGATGTTTACACCAGCTTGACCGAGAGCCGGACCTACTGGAGGTGCAGGATTCGCTTTACCTGCTGGGATTTGTAATTTAATTACGCGGATAACCTTCTTAGCCACGTAACACACCTCCTTACTTCACATGTGGTTATTACGGGGGAATGCCCCCTCCCACCGTTTTTTGAAAGTCTCTATGTAAAAGACTTTCGATCTATAGTGAGAGTGCAAGAAACCCCAATTAGTGTTGTGGGATTGTTAAAACAAAATGAAATGTACCACATAGCGCGATACTTTTCAAGTTGAATCCTAATCCAATTTTTGAACTTGTGTAAAGTCTAGCTCTACCGGTGTTTCGCGACCGAAGATGTCCACCAATACGCGAACCTTCTGCCTGTCCGGGTGAATCTCGATAATCTCCCCGGTGCGATTGGAAAATGGACCATCTATGACGCGCACCATATCGCGGAGAGCATAATCGACTCTGATCTTGGGAATTTCGATTCCCATTTGCTTGAGAATCGTATCGGCCTCTTCAGGACGCAGCGCTGTCGGTTTAGAGCCAGCACCCGTGGATCCGACAAAGCCGGTAACCCCAGGGGTGTTGCGCACGACATACCAAGAGTCGTCCGTCATCACCATTTCAACAAGGACGTATCCAGGAAACACTTTTTTCGTGACGGTGCGCTTCTTACCATCCTTGGTTTCCACCTCTTCTTCAGTGGGAACAAGAACGCGAAAGATCTTGTCTTCCATGCCCATCGACTCGAGTCGCTTCTCCAGATTGGTTTTCACCTTGTTTTCGTAACCTGAGTACGTATGAAGTACATACCATGCTTTTTCCATATCCAACAGGACGTTAACCGTCCGTCCCTCCTAAGACTTGCATAATTACGTTCCTAGAATCAAATCGATCAAGCGCGAGATACCCAAATCAACGACGAAGAAGAATATTGCAAGGAGCACGACCGTAACGAGTACAACAAGCGTATAGGTTGTCAACTCTTTACGGTTGGGCCAACGGACTTTCTTTAGCTCGGACATTACGTCACTAAAAAAACCACCGGTACGGCGAAAACTGGCTCCGATTCGTGATAAAAAACCCACTTTGCCACCCCCTGACTTCGTCGCATCAACCATTACTTCGTCTCGCGATGAAGGGTTTGCTTCTTGTCACGGGAGCAATACTTTTTCAGTTCAACACGTTCAGTAGTGGTGCGCTTGTTCTTTGTGGAGATATAGTTACGCTCGCCACACTCGGTGCACGCCAACGTGATGTTTACTCGCATTTATTGCCACCTCCATCTCATTTCAAACCTGCTATTAGTTAAAAGTACCCCGATGATAAATAGTACGGGAAAACCGCTACTTTTTCCTGACCATTTCATTCACCTAAGTAACCATAGAACAGAGAGATAAGAGTCTATGGCTACCTAAATAAATTTATCACACCGAAATACCCATGTCAAACAAAATGACTTGACAAGAGGTAGTCCTTTTGCTTCCAAAATAAAAAGAGAGATTCTCTACAAATGAATCTCTCTTCCTTCCAAATAGCGCTCTAGCTTGCGCTTTACTCGCTGCAATGCATTATCAATAGATTTGACATGACGCTTCAGCTCGACGGCAATCTGCTGATAGGATCGCCCATCCAAATAGAGCATGAGAACTTGGCGCTCCAAGTCGCTCAATATTTCACTCATTTTGCCCTCGATATCATCGAACTCTTCCCGATTAATAAACAATTCCTCTGGATCGGTCACTTTTGTTCCCGAGATCACATCGAGTAACGTGCGGTCAGAATCCTCATCATAGATAGGCTTGTCCAGTGAGACGTAAGAATTGAGCGGGATGTGCTTTTGGCGTGTCGCTGTCTTGATCGCGGTAATGATCTGACGGGTAATACACAGCTCGGCAAATGCCTTGAACGACGTGAGCTTGTCTCCTCGGAAGTCGCGAATAGACTTGTACAGTCCGATCATCCCTTCCTGCACGATGTCTTCGCGGTCAGCCCCAATAAGAAAATAGGATCTCGCTTTGGCACGAACGAAGTTCTTGTATTTGTTGATCAAATACTCCAAAGCTTCGGCGTCATTATCGCGAACCAGGTCGACTACTTCTTCGTCGGTCATTAGTTCATATTGGGCATGTTTTAACTCCTTGAGGTCAACACTCACAAATGATCCCTCCGCCAACCGGTTTCTCCAATAGATAGCGCTATTATACATGATGCCGTAAAAAAGCGTCAACCGAATCCAAGTTATTCCCTTCTCCATTTTTCGAATATTTTCGCTATTTCATCATTCAGCGTAATCCGCGTGGAGAAGCGCTCTTCTTGCGTTTTTTCGACTTGTTTCTTGATTTCCTTGCCCGCATTTTCCATATCGAGCAACAACTCCCGCGCTGATTTGCGCAAAGCCCCCTGCCCAAATATGACACGTTGAGAGGTATAATCAGAAGTTGCTACATAAATTTGTCGATTTTTATTGTGAAATTGGGAGACTAGCTGCTCAATTTTCTCGTCTGCTGTCTCCTTTTTCTTCGTGAAATAAACCTCGACCTGGAAGTCTTCCATTTGACGGCCAATGCCAGGAACGTTGTACGCATCGAAGACAATGATGACCTTCACACCAGTGTAGCTCTGGTACTCAGCCATTTTTGCGATTAATTGATCACGCGCCTCGTCCATCCGCTCTTGATCCTTCAGCAGGCGCAGATCGGGCCAGGCGCCGATGATATTGTATCCATCTACGATCAACAGCTGCTTGGCTTTTCGTTTCGCCATGTCATTTCACCCGCGTCGGAATTGGACTCCTGGAGCGATAGACTTCATACATCAACAAGGCAGCTGCTACAGAAGCATTGAGTGAGGTAACATTTCCCGCCATCGGAAGGCTGTACAGAAAATCACAGTTTTCTCGGACGAGACGACTCATGCCTTTTCCTTCGCTGCCAATGACAATTGCAAGCGGCATCGTATAATCACCCTGGCGGAAATCTTGCTTGGCACTCGCATCTGTTCCTGCGATCCAAACACCGCGTTCTTTGAGCTCTTCCATGGTACGAACCAAGTTCGTTACTCGCGCTACCGGCACGTAGTTGATCGCCCCTGCCGAAGCTTTTGCCACTGTTGCTGTAAGACTGACAGAGCGTCGTTTTGGAATGATGACACCATGAGCCCCGACTGCATCAGCTGTCCGCATGATAGAACCGAGGTTATGCGGATCTTCCAGCTCGTCCAACAGCAAAATGAACGGCGCCTCGTTTTTTTCCTCTGCCCGCTTCAAAATATCGTCTACTTCTACGTAATCGTAAGCAGCAACTGAAGCCACTACACCCTGATGGTTGTCCGTTGACACGAGCTGATCCAGCTTTTTGCGGTTCGCTGTCGTCACAATGACACCCTGTTCTTTCGCCAAGGCAAAGACAGGTCCCATCAGATTTTTATTCGTCCCCTCTGCAACCCAAATCTTATTGATCGTACGGCCTGATCGCAAAGCTTCGATAACGGGGTTTTTCCCCAGAATCCACTCTTCACTCATTTCATGATTCTCCTTCCACTATGGCAAACGCTTGTTGCACAATTTCAGCGATCCGCTCTTCTTTTCCACTCAAGTACAGATACCCGATCAATGCTTCAAAAGCCGTTGCATGACGGTAGTCGATAATATCGGCGTTTTTGGCACTGGAGCCGGATTTGGCATTCCGCCCCCGCTTCACTACATTCAATTCTTCCTCCGGCAATGTGGGCATTAACGTCAACAACACATTGGCCTGTGCTTTCGCTGAAACATAGCGGTTGGCCGCCTTGTGGAGCTGGTTTGGTTTAACCAGCCCCTTGGCGATCAAATGATACCTAACACAATGCGAATAGGTAGCATCCCCGAGGAAGGCAAGCACGAGTGGATTTGTCAGATTAGGATCTCGGGTCAGTTCTTCTTTTTGCATCTATTTTCTTCGGCCCCTTATTTTCGACGCCAGCGAACACCTTGTGGCGTGTCCTCCAGCACGATTCCTTTTGCTGCGAGCAGATCGCGGATTTCGTCAGAACGCGCAAAGTTTCTTGCTTTGCGGGCTTCTGTGCGCTCTTCGATCAGCGCATCAATCTCACTATCCAACAGCTCCTGCTCCTCTGCAATTTCAAGACCAAGAACCTCCGTCAACTCTACCAACAAATCCATGTACGCACGAACTTCGGTTTCGCCTACATTTTGATGACGCAGATACAGGTTCGCTTCCTTCACGACGTCAAAAATAACGGTAATCGCATTCGCTGTATTGATATCATCATCCATCTCAGCAATGAAGCGCTCGCGAAGCTCTCCAATGATTCGTGCCTGCTCCTGCGCCTGATCATTCGGCTCTTCTGCACGCACGGTATCCAGACGATGGGAAAGATTCGTATACGCCGTCTTGATTCTATCCAAACCATTGGCCGCTTGTTCGATCAACTCTTCGCTAAAATTGATCGGGTTGCGATAGTGCCCCTGAAGCATAAAGAAGCGAATTAATTGACCGCCGAATTTCTCCGAAAGGTCGCGTGCAAGCAAGAAATTCCCGAGGGATTTAGACATTTTTTCGTTGTCGATATTGAGCATGCCGTTGTGCAGCCAGTAGCGCGCAAAGACTTTACCCGTAAAGCACTCCGACTGGGCAATTTCGTTCTCGTGGTGCGGGAACACAAGGTCTGTTCCGCCCGCATGGATATCGATTTCCTCACCCAAAAACTTCAGGGCCATTGCCGAGCACTCAATATGCCATCCCGGTCTTCCTTCGCCCCACGGACTATCCCAGGTAACTTCTCCAGTCTTGGCCGCTTTCCAAAGTACAAAGTCCAGAGGGTGTTCCTTTTTCTCGTTAATTTCTACACGAGCACCTGCCTGCAAATCATCCAGCGGCTGATGCGAAAGCTTTCCGTACTCCTGAAAACGTCCCGTGCGGAAATACACGTCACCTTCACTCTCATAGGCAAAGCCCTTTTCAATCAGCCCTTGCACGAATTCAATGATCTCCGGAATGGTCTGCATCACTCGCGGTTGAATATCCGGTGGCGATACGTTCAGTGATTTCAGATCAGCATTGTACGCATCCGTGTATCGATCCGCCACTTCTTTGACAGTGACACCTTCCTGATTCGCCACACGAATCAGTTTGTCATCTACGTCCGTAATATTTTGCACGAATGTCACTTCGTAGCCACGGTATTTCAAGTAGCGGCGAAGTGTATCAAATACAATGGCAGGGCGTGCATTTCCAATGTGGATGTAGTTGTACACGGTCGGGCCGCACACGTACATTTTTACCTTTCCTGGCTCCAATGTGTGAAACGGTTCCTTTCGCCGCGTCATCGTGTTAGTTAACTGAATGCCCATCGTTCTTTTTATCCTCCCTCAAAAGCTCCAATTCTTTGCGTAATTGATCAATTTCCTTTTGCATCATACGAATCGTATCCGCTACCGGGTCTGGCATGTTTACATGGTCCAGATCGTTTTTGACCCGCTTGCCATCCTGGATGACGATGCGTCCCTTGATTCCTACTACGGTCGAGTTAGGCGGTACCTCCTGCAAGACAACGGCACCAGCCCCTATCTTTGAATTATCGCCAATTTTAAAGGAGCCCAACACCTTTGCTCCCGTAGCAATAATGACATCATTGCCGATCGTTGGGTGACGCTTTCCTTTTTCCTTACCTGTTCCCCCGAGTGTAACTCCTTGATAAATCGTTACATTGTCTCCGATTTCGCACGTCTCTCCGATCACAACACCCATGCCATGGTCAATGAACAGGCCACGTCCAATGGTTGCGCCCGGGTGAATCTCAATTCCCGTGAAAAAACGGGATAGCTGAGAGACAATTCGGGCGAGTGTACACAGCTCAGCCTTCCAGAGCCTGTGGGCAATCCGGTGCCCCCATATCGCGTGCAAACCGGAATAGGTCATGACGACTTCCAGCGTACTGCGCGCAGCCGGGTCTCGTTCAAAAACAGCATGAATGTCATCTCTCATCTGTGCTAACATTTTTGGGTGGCACCTCCTGCCTGATTTACCTGCCGAGTTTTCAACTTCCTTAAAAATAAAAAACGTCCCTATCCCCTCCATTACGAAGGGACAGAGACGGGTTTACCGTGGTTCCACTCTGCTTAGATCGTCTTGGCTGCAAAGACTTAACAAACAACCTTGAACGATCTCGCTCATATCCCGATAACGGCGGGAAGCCGATGGCGCTTACTGATATCTTTTCAAAAAGATAGGTTCAGCTCATTGCTCACAGGGGCATTTCCATACAGGGCACATCAGATGGCTCTCACCTATCCATCCTCTCTGTAGATGTGCAGACTGTTGTACTTCTCCTGATCGTTGCATTCCTTATTTATAAAAGAAAACCAGCCAATACTTACTGACCGTTTGCAATTACTTGCTGTGCACGTGCAATCACCTTGTCGCGTCCGAGCAGGTACAACGTCTCTGCCAAATCACGACCATGCGCCTGGCCAGTTGCTCCTACGCGAACCGGCATAAACAACGCCTTGCCTTTGTGACCCGTTTCCTTTTGCACGTCTTTGAGTACCGCTTTAATAACATCCACATTATATGCATCCTGGGCAGAAAGGTGTTTCACAAAGGAAGCGAGCACTTCCGGCAATTGCGGTTCTTTCAGAACCAGCGTTGCTTCTTCATCGTACACCACTTCGTCGAGGAAGAAAAGAGCTGCCAACGGAACGATTTGCGCACAGTAGGACATTTGCTCTTGGTACAGACCTACGATACTGCGAACCCATTCGCGCTTCTCAGCAGACAAATTCTCTTCGATGAAGCCAGCTTTTTGCAGATGCGGGATACACATGTCTGTAATCATATCGAGCGGTTGGCGTTTCAAATAGAAGTTGTTCATCCAGTTCATCTTCGTTGCATCAAACACAGCTGGTGACTTGTTCACGCGATCCATTGAGAACAGCTTGATCAGATCTTCCATTAAGAAAATCTCTTCTTCGCCACCTGGAGACCATCCCAATAGAACAAGGAAGTTCACGATTGCTTCCGGCAAGAAGCCGAGGTCGCGGTACTGTTCAATGAACTGAAGAATGCTCTCGTCGCGCTTGGACATCTTTTTGCCATCTTGGTTGAGGATCAGTGCCAAGTGAGCAAAGTCAGGCGCTTCCCACCCAAACGCTTCATAAATCATCAATTGACGGGGCGTGTTGGACAGATGCTCTTCTCCACGAATGACGTGGCTAATTTTCATCAAATAGTCGTCCACTACAACGGCGAAGTTGTATGTAGGAATCCCATCCGGACGGCAAATAACGAAATCGCCCATCTCGTTGGAGTTGAATGTTACCTGTCCACGAATCAGGTCGTTCACGACATACTCGCGGTCTTCCTGAACGAGGAAGTGAATGGATGGCACTCGTCCTTCTGCTTCGTACTGAGCACGCTGCTCGTCTGTTACATGGCGGTGCTTTTCCAAAATGCGTGGTGTTTCTCCACGCGCGAGCTGTTCTTCACGCTCTGCATCCAGTTCTTCTTTTGTCGCGTAGCAGTAGTACGCTTTGCCTTCTGCCAGCAGTTGATCGATATATTTTCGATAAATGTCCAGGCGCTCTGTTTGACGGTACGGTCCATATGGTCCACCAACGTCTGTACCTTCTTCCCATGTTACGCCAAGCCATTTCAGGTTTTTCATTTGTTCTTCGTCCGCATTTTCCTTATTGCGCGTTTGGTCCGTATCTTCAATCCGAACGATGAACGAACCACCGTGATGTTTCGCAAAAAGGTAATTGAAGAGCGCTGTTCGCGCACCGCCGATGTGTAAATGCCCCGTAGGACTCGGCGCATAACGAGTGCGAATTTCTTTCGCCATTGGTAGCACCATCCTTATGAATGTAAAAGGCTATAACCTTGACCTAAGTAAAAACGTATCTAAGGCTTTATGTTACACCTTGCCCCTCTACTTGACAAGCAAGCATACCGCCTGTGCAGCGATTCCTTCTCCTCTGCCTGTAAAACCAAGTTTCTCGGATGTCGTCGCCTTCACATTCACATGCGAGAGATCGTCTGCCTCCAGCACGCGTGCAATGACTGCACACATTTGCGGTATGTACGGCGCCATCTTCGGCGCTTGGGCAATGATCGTTGCATCCACGTTACCTAAACGGTAGCCGCGCTCCCGAACCAACTTCCATACATGCTCCAGCAGCTTTACGCTATCTGCATCCTTAAAAGCCGGATCTGTATCTGGGAAATGACGGCCAATATCCCCCTCACCAATCGCTCCTAGAATCGCGTCACTAATCGCATGGAGGAGGACATCCGCGTCAGAATGCCCTAGCAAACCTTTTTCATACGGGATGGTGATGCCTCCGATAATGCATGGACGCCCCTCTACTAATTGATGCACGTCAAAACCTTGTCCAATACGCATGAGCTACTCTCCCTTTCGTTTCCGCAATATCTCTTCACCAAACCACAGATCATCTGGCGTCGTAATCTTAATGTTCTCATAGCTTCCCTGCATAATCGATACCGGATGACCCATCCACTCAACCAGCATCGCATCATCCGTACCCAGCTTCCCCGCTGCCTCTGCTGCCTGATGCGCCTCTCGCAATAAAGACATACGAAAAGCTTGTGGGGTTTGAACCGCCCACAAGCTTTCCCGTGCCGGGGTTGACTCTACAAGTCCTGTAACCCCCACCACTTTAATCGTATCTTTGACAGGTACCGCCATGATCGTTGCCTGATCTTGTTGTACCTGATTGATCATGTCACTGATCTGTTTGCGAGTGACAAAAGGACGGGCAGCATCGTGAACCAGTACGTAATCGCAATTTGCGGATAGTGAAGCCAAGCCATTTCTCACACTGTCTTGTCGCTCTGCTCCGCCCAGAGTAACCACAACCGTCAGCTTTTCAGCCGAGAGTAAGGCCATTACTTCTGCGTGGTCTGCTTCACTCACCACCAGCACGACTTCGTCAATGTCGGGATGAGTAGCAAAAAGACGTACCGTATGAGCCAAGATCGGCTCGCCCGCAAGCGGTAACCACAACTTGTTTCGTTGTCCACCCATTCGTTTACCCGAACCGGCTGCAACGATCACGACACCCGTACTCACTGATTCATCCCTCTCCTGTTGTCTTTTCTATAACGCTCGTTCCAGCAACTTTGGCTTGGCAAAGATCATACGCCCCGCTGAAGTTTGCAGCACACTCGTTACGAGAACGTCGACGTCGTTTCCGATGTATTCTCGTCCGCCCTCTACAACAATCATCGTGCCATCATCCAGATAAGCGACACCCTGACCGTGCTCTTTCCCATCCTTGATGACTTGAACGTTCATCTCTTCTCCAGGTAAAACTACAGGCTTGACTGCATTCGCCAAATCATTGATGTTCAATACCGCAACACCTTGCAGCTCACATACCTTGTTCAGGTTAAAGTCGTTTGTTACGACCTTTCCGTTAATAAGCTTTGCGAGCTTGATCAGCTTGCTGTCCACCTCGGATACTTCTTCAAAATCGCCTTCCCAAATCTGAACCTTTACCTTCATTTCCTTTTGAATCTTGTTCAAGATATCCAGACCCCGACGACCGCGGTTTCTCTTCAGTACATCGGAGGAATCGGCGATATGCTGCAACTCCTCTAACACAAATCCCGGAATGACCAGTACCCCTTCCAGAAAGCCAGTACGGCAAATATCTGCGATGCGTCCGTCAATGATGACACTGGTATCGAGAATTTTATTTTCCAAATTAACGGAAGTTGTCGCACTTTCCTTTTTCCTATCCTTACGTCCAATCGAAAATACCGACATAATTTCGTCCCGCTTGCGAAATCCTACCTGGAAGCCCAAATAACCGAGCAACCCGGAAACAATTAACGGCAAAAGATCTCCTACAAACGGAATCGGAATTTTACTGATGGGCAGGAATAATAAGAATGCAACAATAAGACCACTAATCAACCCCATCGCTCCGAACATCACATCGACAACCGGCATTTTGACGAGTGTCTCTTCACCCCATCGAACGATGCGCAGAACATAATCCACAACCCAATTCGCTAAAAAGAAAAACAAGATGGCACCTAGTACAGCTCCAATATATTGCGATCCGGCTACTACACCAAAGTTTAACAGTGGATCAAGCAACGAAAACAATTCGTCACCAAATCGATAACCCAATCCGCCACCAATCAAAACAAAAATGAATTTTCCTACTCGGCGTAACATGCCTTCACCTCCTTTTACTAATATAGACAGAAGCCTAAGAGTAAAACCCTATTTTTTTCCAAATCATTATAATGCTTCATTTTACTTTCCCTCACTATAGCAAAAAAGATTTTGCCATGTCAAATAGCCAAAAATTTTAACATAGTTGTCATTTTCTCGTCAACCCGGGAACACTCGTTTCCTTTGATGATAAATTGACAGAGAGATGGCTCCCTTCTTATAATGTCAGTATCGTAATGAGAGAAAATTATGACGATACCAACAGCCTAAAGCAGAGGTGAACCAGATGGACAATCGAAACATAGACGACTTTCAAACGCAAGTATCCGAGCTTTTGATCAGACATCGTAGCGTACTGGACGTCATGTCCAAAGTTCAGGAAACGGCATCCCGCATTAACCGTTCACTGACAAAAGCCATCACCGAATGCGGCTGTGTCGAAGTGGTTGCCAAAAAACAGACGTACGATTCGAACAAGAATCTCGAGGACAACAAGTCCCAATTGGACACCCACTTTAACGGACCGCTGTGCGAGCATTGTCGCGATGTAGTTACTGCTGAACTTGGCAAAAACCTCTTTTACCTCACTGCCTTGTGCAATATTACTGACATCAAGCTAGAAGATGTACTTCAGAAAGAATCCAACCGACTGAATACTTTGGGTGTCTTCAATCTGTCTTAAAAGTCCGCTACTCGTATTACGAATGAACCCTAAAAAAAGTTGCATACAAAAAAGAAAAACCCGCACATGGAAGTGTGGGTTTTTTTATACCGAAACTATTCAAACGGAACGGTTTCTTCCTCTTTGTTTTTACGCTTGCGTAATTTTTTGACAAGAAAGTCAACGTTTTTTTTTATTCCGTACAATGCATAAAAAGCGAGTGGTAGAAAGACAATTTTTGGAAATTGCTGCGGATACTTAATCGCTACAATAACCACAATCGCGATGATAATGGGTGTGATCCAGTAAGCAGACTTTGGAATCCCCACTTTTTTAAAGTTAGGATACTTGACCTTTGATACCATCAAAAAGGCAAGCAGCAACATACTTACGGCAAGCAATACCGGAGTGAACACTTGGTGATAGAGTGCGAGCGTAGCCAGTACGCCTCCCGCTGCCGTAATCGGCAAACCGATGAAATACCCCGGAACCCCGGCCTGTACGTTAAAACGCGCCAAACGCAGCGCACCACAGATCGGAAAAATGGCTGTAATGAGAATCCCAAGCAAATCAAAGTGTTGCAAGACGACAACATACATGATGAACGCTGGCGCAATCCCAAATGTAATAACGTCAGAAAGGGAATCCAATTCCTTCCCGAACTCACTTTGGGCATTCAACATACGAGCTACACGTCCGTCCAGCCCGTCTGCCAGCATACCAATGATCACTGTGATCGCTGCATATTCGACGTATTGATCGCCTCGAAACGCAAGAATAATTGCTAAAACTCCCAGAAACAAGTTGCTTACGGTTAGTATGTTCGGTAACGATTTCACGAACATAGACTACCTCCTGATTTCTTTTGCGTAAGGAGCAGGTTATCCTGTTGACCTTGTTTTATCCAAGTCCCTTAGGCAAATGCTGAATACAAATAATGCCTTTATCCTATTCTACTTTAAATGTGTCTGTCAATGAACACTTGTTCTTGAATCCGTTTCAGTCCCTCTTTAATCGCTCTCGCTCGGACCTCGCCAATACCTTCCACTTCGTCTAATTCCTGAATCGTTGCCATCATGATTCGCGGCAGATGATGGAAATGCCCAACCAGATTCGAGATGATTGTAACGGGCAAACGTCTGATCTTGTACAGGATCCGATAACCTCTAGGGAAAACGGATTCATCCAGCATACTGGCATTGGCGGAATACCCCAGCGTACGCAAAAAAGAAGTGAGCTCCAGCATTTCCTCCGAGTTCAATTTTTTCATGTCCCGCAGCACAAGATCAGGTGAATAGGATGGATCTCGGGAATAATCCCGAATAAGCATATGGGCCTCTTCCTCAATGTTTGAAACCAGTTCCTCCAACTGCATACTGACGAGCCTTCCTTCGACTCCTAGCTCACATATGTACTTGGAGACCTCTGTCTTAATACGTAACACCATCTCAATTCGTTGCAAAACCGAGGCAACTTCGTGTAAAGTAACGAGCTCCTCGAATTCTAACGCACCGAGATTCGTCAAAGCTTGATCCAACACGGCCTTGTATTTCTCAAGGGTAGATACAGCCTGATTCGCCTTGGCCAAAATGACGCTGATTTCGCTTAGGACATACCGGAAATTCCCCTGGTAGAGCGTGATCACATTCCGACGTTGAGAGATAGCGATGACCAGATGATTCGTTTGAATGGCCGTGCGTTGTGCTGTACGATGCCGTGTCCCCGTCTCGCTCGTGGGGATTGAGGAGGGTGGGAAGATTTGCGTATTCGCGTACAGGATGCGTCTTGCGTCTTCACTTACTATGATCGCCCCATCCATCTTCGCTAATTCATACAAATGGGCAGGAGAAAAATCACAATTGATGGAAAAACCGCCATCGACAATCGACTTCATCTCTGGACCGCATCCAATAACAATCAAGCCCCCGGTTTTTGCCCGTAAAACATTTTCCAACCCTTCACGAAGCTGTGTGCCGGGTGCCACGAGACGAAGCACATCACCGAATTGCGGAGTTCTTTTGATGTTCCCCTGCATGCCCACTCCTACCTCCTTATCACCTCATTCAACGCATCGGCAATATTGCTCACACCAATTACTTGAATATCTGCTGGCGCATCCAGACCGCGGATGTTTTTCTCCGGGATGATAACACGTTTAAACCCTAATTTATGTGCTTCTCGCACTCGTTGCTCAATACGAGATACACCGCGCACCTCACCAGTCAAGCCAATTTCTCCGATAACGACATCATGCGGATTGGTGGCGTGATCACGGAAACTGCTTGCAATGCTTACGGCTATCGCTAAATCAACTGCTGGCTCATCCAATCTGACCCCACCTGCTACGTTTACATAGGCGTCCTGATTTTGCAGCATCATGCCCATCCGCTTTTCCAACACTGCCATAATCATCGCTACACGCTGATGATCGACACCTGTTGCCGTTCTCCGCGGGGTCACAAAGCTGGTCGGGGCAACGAGAGCTTGCAGCTCAACCAAAACGGGACGTGTACCCTCCATACTGGCTACGACTGTGGAACCCGCAACACCAAATGGACGCTCTGCCAAAAATATTTCAGATGGATTCGCCACTTCCTCCAAACCGCGATCCTTCATCTCGAAAATACCGATTTCGTTTGTCGAACCAAAACGGTTTTTGACGGCGCGCAAAATTCGAAACGTATTGTGACGCTCCCCTTCAAAATAGAGAACAGCATCCACCATGTGCTCAAGCATACGCGGACCAGCGATGGAGCCTTCCTTGGTTACGTGACCGACGATGAAGGTACCAATCCCTTTCCCTTTTGCAATCCGCATTAATTGGGCAGTAGCCTCCCGCACTTGAGCGACGCTCCCCGCAGCCGATTGAATCGTCGGGTGAAACACAGTCTGGATCGAGTCAATAATCAGCACATCCGGGTCTACTTGATTAATATGCTGTTCGATCAAATCCAAATCATTTTCTGCCAATACAAACATCGGCGGTGTTTGCAAATGGAGTCGATCCGCGCGAATTTTAATTTGCTTTGCCGACTCCTCTCCAGATACATAAAGAACCTTCGCCCCTTGATGAGCCAAGGCAAAAGATGTCTGCAAGAGCAATGTCGATTTCCCGATTCCGGGGTCTCCCCCAACCAAAATGAGTGAACCCGGCACAAGTCCACCACCAAGAACACGATTTAATTCTCCGATCGTCGTATCCATGCGTGGCTCTTCTTCACTGGCTACCTGGGTCAATGGAATCGCAGATTGGCGCTGACCGCCGCTCAGTCCTTCGTGACGATGTGCATTTTTTACCGTCACTTCCTCTACTAGAGTGTTCCAGCTGCCGCAACCCGGACATTTCCCCATCCATTTTGGCGATTCATAGCCACATTCTTGACACGCGTATTTCGTTTTATACTTTGACATAATCGCACCCTCACTTGGATTTCTTTCTCTACTTTTATCATAATTACGCACCCAAAAAAAGAATACCTCCCGAATCAGGAGGCATTCTATTACGTTTCAACCCAGCTTACGATTTCGTTTTTTCAAGTCGCTTGACTACCAGCTTGCCTTCTTCGGCTTCGATATTGACGGTATCGCCTTTACTGATCGTACCCTTGAGCAATTCCTCGGACAAATTATCCTCGATGTGACGCTGGATAGCTCGACGCAGAGGACGCGCACCATAGGCCGGATCAAAGCCCTCTTTTGCCAATACTTTCTTGGCTTCTTCGGTCAATTGGAAATCAATGTCCTGTTCTTTCAAACGTTTACGCAGCTCTTCTGTCATGAGCGATACGATTTGCTCGATGTGCTCTTGCTCCAGAGAGTGGAACACGATGACTTCATCGATACGGTTCAAGAACTCAGGACGGAAGCTCTTCTTCAGCTCATCCATGACTTTGTCCTTCATATCCTGATACTTTCTTTCCGAATCGTTGGTCGTGAAGCCGAGCGTCGTATTTTTCTTGATCATGCTGGCTCCAACGTTGGAAGTCATGATGACAACCGTATTGCGGAAATCAACCGTTCGTCCCTTGGAATCTGTCAGACGACCATCATCCAATACTTGCAAGAGGATGTTGAATACGTCTGGGTGGGCTTTCTCGATTTCGTCCAGCAAAATGACGGAGTAAGGCTTGCGACGCACTTTTTCAGTCAGCTGACCGCCTTCGTCAAAGCCTACGTAGCCAGGAGGGGCACCTACCAGACGTGCGGTGGAGTGCTTCTCCATGTACTCGGACATATCTACACGAATCATGGCATCCTCGTCACCGAAAAGCGTCTCTGCCACGGCACGAGCCAATTCGGTTTTACCCACACCGGTAGGTCCCAGGAAGATAAACGAACCGATTGGGCGCTTTGGATCTTTCAAACCAGCACGGGCACGGCGGATCGCACGCGAAATGGATTTGACTGCCTCATCTTGACCAATGACGCGATCGTGCAAAATCTCTTCCATCTTCAGCAAGCGCTCTGTTTCTTCTTCCTTCAGCTTCAACACAGGAATACCCGTCCAGCTCGCTACTACTTGCGCGATGTCTTCTGGCGTAACCTCCATGTTCAGCTGGCCTTGACGCTCTTTCCAGTCTTTTTTCGTTTTATCCAGTTCTTCACGCAGTTTTTGCTCCTGATCGCGAAGTGCTGCTGCTTCCTCGAACTCTTGTGATTGGACTGCAGCGTCTTTTTCCTTGCGCACCTCCTCCAGACGTCCCTCCAGCTCTTTGAGGTTTGGCGGAACCGTAAAGGATTGCAAGCGGACCTTGGATGCCGCCTCGTCGACCAAGTCGATAGCCTTGTCAGGCAGGAAGCGTTCCGTAATATAGCGGTCAGACAATTTTACTGCCTGCTCGATTGCTTCATCGGTAATTTTGACACGATGGTGGGCTTCGTAACGATCACGAAGGCCATGCAGGATACGAATAGCATCCTCCGCTGTCGGTTCATCAACCTGAATCGGTTGGAAACGACGCTCCAATGCCGCGTCTTTTTCGATGTACTTGCGATATTCATCCAGCGTAGTAGCACCTACGCACTGTAACTCGCCACGTGCCAGGGCAGGCTTCAAAATGTTGGAGGCATCGATTGCGCCTTCTGCTCCACCTGCACCAATCAAGGTATGCAGCTCATCAATAAACAGGATGATGTTTCCTGCTTGGCGAATTTCGTCCATGATTTTTTTCAGACGATCTTCGAACTCACCGCGATATTTGGTTCCCGCAACAACGGTTCCCATATCCAGTGTCATGACGCGTTTATCACGAAGGGTTTCCGGAATTTCGTTGTTCACGATTTTTTGGGCAAGACCTTCTGCGATAGCTGTTTTCCCTACACCAGGCTCCCCAATCAAAACAGGGTTGTTCTTGGTACGTCTGCTAAGTACTTGGATCACACGCTCGATTTCTTTTTGGCGACCGATGACCGGGTCCAGCCCGCCATCACGAGCGATTGCAGTCAGATCCCTTGCCAAGCCGTCCAGTGTCGGCGTATTCGCCGCTGGGTTCCCTCCAGACGGTTGATGAGATGCCATCATTTCCGAGCTGCCAAGCAGCTGGAGCACCTGTTGGCGTGCCTTGTTCAGGCTAACGCCCAGATTGTTCATGATTCTCGCAGCAATGCCTTCTCCTTCGCGAATCAAGCCAAGCAGAATATGTTCAGTCCCCACATAGGTATGACCCAATTTGCGGGCTTCGTCCATCGACAGTTCAATAACCTTTTTGGCGCGAGGTGTATAGTTTGGTGTGTAATTGCTACCGGACTGCTCCGTTCCTCGCCCGATTAACGACTCCACTTCACTCTGGATTTTATCGAGGCCAAGCCCAAGTGATTGCAGTGCCTTTGCAGCAATCCCTTCGCCTTCTCGAATGAGTCCCAGTAGCACATGCTCTGTCCCAATATCTTTGTGCCCGAGACGAACCGCCTCTTCTAGGGCAAGCGCCAGTACTTTTTGTGCTCGTTCTGTAAAACGTCCAAACATCATATCGTACACCTCCGTATAACCGTGTTTTTTCTCTATATGGTTAACAATTGCGTGATACCATTACCCTTGTGATTCTACTACGCGCAGACGCTCTCGGATCAGCCTAGCCCTTCTTTCGTCGCGTTGGTCCGGAGTGAGCTTTTGACCAGCGTGGTGTTGTAAAAACCCAGGCTGTGTCGTGACCAACAGTTCGTTTAGAACGAGCGGAGATACATTAGGTATGATGCCTAAATCAATCCCCAAACGTACATCGGACAGACGTTGAGCCGCTTCCTTGGACTCTACCGTGCGAGCATACATCAAGATACCATACGACCGAAAAATCCGATCCTCCAAAGAAACACGTGTATGCTCCAGCAAATACGTACGTGCCACACGCTCTTGCTCAATGATCTGTCTGGCTACACCGTAGAGATTGGAAAGGATATCCGACTCAGACATCCCCAGTGTGACCTGATTGGATAACTGAAAAAGATTCCCTAGAGCTTCGCTGCCCTCTCCGTAAATTCCTCTAACGACCAGACCAACTTGATTAATTGCCTGTAAAATTCTGCTGATCTGCTGCGTCATCACCAGAGCTGGCAAGTGCAGCATCACAGATGCACGAATTCCCGTACCCACATTAGTTGGACAGCTTGTAAGATATCCTCGTGTTTCGTCGAACGCGTAGTTCAAGCTTTTCTCAAAAATGTCGTCTATCTTCGTACCTATTTCCCATGCCTCGTTCAAACGAAACCCGGGTAATAGTACCTGTATTCGAATGTGGTCTTCTTCATTAACCATAATGCTGACAGACTCATCTTCCCGAAGCAATACAGCACCTTTGCGAGATTCCTCTGCCAGGTGAGGGCTAATCAGATGCTTTTCTACGAGCACGCGTTTTTCTAACGGGTTAATTTGATCCATATGGATGACCTGAAGCTGATGACGTTTGCGCATTGCCTCCGAATCGCTTACTTCCGTTACCTTTCTGACGACTTCCTCGCCCTGCGAGTCCGTTGCCAATAACGGAAAGGGGTGCTGGCGCAGGTTACGGGCGATACGCAGCCGTGTACTGATGACAATGTCGGAATCGGGACCTTCTCCTTTCATCCAATTGCTCCACGGGTTTTGCATAAACTGCTTTTGGGACATAACCAGCTAACCTCCCTTGCTACGATTGGGCCATTTTTTGTTCCAATGCTCGAATTCGATCACGCATTTCTGCTGCCTTCTCGAACTCTTCACTGGCGACATGACTTTGCAGCGCTTGCTTTAGTTGCTCCAGCTCTTTACGAATCTTTAGTTTGCTACCGGTACGCTCTGGTACTTTACCACTATGCTGTGTGTTTCCATGAATCCGGCGGAAAAGTGGGTCCAGTCGATCCCCCAAAAAGGTGTAGCAATCACTACAGCCAAATCGGCCGCTTTTACTGAATTGAGCATATGTGAGTCCACATGTTTCGCATTGAAGCGGCTTATTCGTTGCCGTTTCGCGTCCATTCTTTTGCATGGGATCAAATTTTAAAAGTCCTGACAGGAGATTGTTGATGCTGAAGTTGTGAAAGCCGGTAAAGACGTCCCCTTTTTCATGAGCGCACTGCTCGCAAATATGGTATTCGGTTTTTTCGCCATTGACGATTTTCGTCAAATGAAGTGTCGCCGGTCGTTTTCCGCATTCCTCACAGTTCATAACATCCTACCTCCTTTTACTTCAACAAGATTGCTGCGATCATCTGCTTTAAAATATTTGCCCGCAAACGATCCCGCAATTCAGCTTCTAGGGTCAATACGTTTCGCGAGGTAGCGATTTTCATCAAGGTGGCTTCTCTGATGTTGACTAATCCTTCCTCCAATAGTCTTTCTACGATCGCATTTCCCACGCTCTGACTGATGCTCTCACCAATCAGTTCTTCTGTTAGCAATTCCTGCAAGCGTGCTTTGCTGACAATCTGCACCTTACGTATTCGAATATACCCGCCGCCCCCGCGCTTACTTTCTACGATGTAGCCTTTTTGAACAGTAAAGCGCGTATTAATGACGTAATTAATCTGAGACGGCACACATTGAAAATGGTCGGCAAGCTCACTACGCTGAATCTCGATCGATCCATTGGGACTGTTTGTAATGATGCTTTTCAAGTGATGTTCAATGATGTCCGAGATATTACGCAAGTCATCGCCTCCTATTCCTCTGTGTATGTTTCTTATGAGGTAACCTATTGACTTTGACTATCTTTGACTTTAATTATAATGGGTTTAGTGCGTGCCCGCAAGTGTCCCTTACACATTCTAGTGTGGGCAAAAGAGGGTCGCTTGAAACTTGGACATGATCAACAAAAAAACCACTCCCTGAGGAATGGTTTATGCTTGTTTTTGCGTATTGGTGTCGATTGCTGGCAAATGATTCAGTAGCTGAGAGAAGCTGGTGATGATGACATCTGCCCCATCAAGCTCGCCTGGTTTGGCAAAACCAAAGTCGCATCCAATGGTAAATAAACCGTTTGTCTTGCCTGCTTCCACATCGGAGTGACGATCTCCTACCATGATGGCTTGCCCGATTTTGTAATCAGACAACAATTTTGCAACTAGGTCATTCTTGGAATGCGTACGGAAACGGCCAGCCGAGTACAGATCGGTCATCAGCGGCTTTAACTCGTATTCCTGACAAATGGCATCGATGTACTCTTCCTGCCCATTGCTTGCTATAAACAAAGCAAATCCTTTTTCACGCAGCTTTTCCAGTGTTGATTTTACATCTGGATAGAGGTCGGTCACTTTTTCTTTAAGTAACTCGATTTCATTATCTAGCAAGAACGCGTCTGCTGAGCGAATGGCTTCCTCACTCGCGTCTGGCAACAATTTGTCCCAGATCTGCTCAATTGTCATTCCCAGCACATTGATCAACTCACGTTCGTCGGGGGTTTCCCCATGCCATAGTCCTTTTTGACGAAGCTGGTCAAACGTTCGAATAAATGCGGGGGTCGACAGCTTTTCTGTTTGAAGTAACGTGCCATCCATATCAAATAATATCGCGAATGGTACAGTCATGGGTTCCTCCATTTTGTCTGGCTAGGCAGCTATTCTACTTCCCTTGGATATAATTTCATATCATCCATGATAAACTCGGTAATTCGTTGTGCAGCATCTGGCTTCGAGATTTTCTGTCCCATTCTACGCATGTATTCCACCTTGGACGGGCTATGCAATAGTTCATCGATAAAGTAAATCAACTGCTCGGATAGATTTGCGTGTACCGCACATCCGTTGTTGAGCAAAAAGTGGCTGTTCCGCTCTTCCTGTCCAGGCAGAGGGTTGTAAATAATCATGGGTACCCGTTTACTCATTACTTCAGCTGATGTAAGTCCGCCTGATTTGGTGACAATTAAATCAGCCGTTTCCAAGTATTCGTGGAAGTTATTGATGAATTTTAGCGGAACGACTTCATGCCGATACGTACGATTTATCACTTTATTGTACAGCTTGTCGTTTGTCCCTGTTAACACAAAGGTTTTCAGAGGAATGTTAATCTCTTCTAACCCATCTAATACCTTTTCCATCGAGCCGAGACCCAATCCGCCCCCTGAAAGAATAATACTCTTTTGTTCAGGTGCGAGGCCCAGCTTTTGCCGAATTAAATCGGCGTCCAATGGCAAGCTGAATTTTTTCATGATGGGAATACCCATCGGAATGAATTTTTGATGGTCCTGTCGATAAACGTCTAACAGGTAATACAGTTGTTCATGACCGATGAAGTAATAATTGATATGGTGATTAATCCATGATGGATGGATGGTATAGTCGGTAATGATTGTATAGATTGGTTCCTTCCAATCATTTCTCCCTTTTAGTACGGAGAGCATACAGCTTGCAAATGGATGCGTAGCAATAAAGGCATCAGGCTGTACACTGTTGATCAGCTTCTTTAGTTTGTTTGCCAATAACTTATTCATCAGCACATTCATATCGAAGAAACGGGTTCTTTCTGTATTATGGTAAATTCTTCCCCACATCTTAGGTGACAGCCTTAGCAGATTCATATAGCTTTCCAGCAAAATCTTGTGAAAGGTGGGGCTAATATATTCCAACGTATCGATGATCATTGATGTGCAACCACTCTCAGCCAGGCTTTCTTGCATGGCCCGCGCTGCCTGGTTGTGTCCGTTACCGATGGAAGCGGAAAAGATTAGAATTTTTTTCATGAACGATTCTCCTTCATAACCTCGCCTACTCCAACGCCTGGATCAGGTACCTTCTCATGTTAGTCTACCCCAAGACCCGTCTGCAAGAGGGAACTTGTCGGTCATTCGGCCTAACTTATCGACAAAATAATCGCGAGTTTGACTTTTCCTATAAGAAAACCTCTATCGAGGCCTGTTCAACGAGGAGCGACCGCGTTTTAGCGGAAAGTTTTCATGCGCTCCGGAATTTATAAAAAAATTGCTATACGTTAAAAGCAAAAAACCTCCTTACCCATTCTGGGGTAAAGAGGTTGGTTTCATTCCCTGAAAACTGAATACGCATGA
>NZ_PXZL01000050.1 GCF_003013405.1 Brevibacillus formosus
CCCAATGGGCTGCTCAGTACATCTAAGAACATACCCTATTCCGCTGAACTGAAGAAGTCTGCTGTCGAGGATTACCTAGCTGGCGTTGCTTCTCATATGGAGATATGTAAGAGGTATGGTATTAAATCAACCCGCCAACTGCGTAACTGGATTCTAAAGTATAATGGTCATGAAAAGTTGAAATCTTCCGGAACAGGAGGAACACCAATCATGACAAAAGGACGAGCGACTACTTTCGAAGAAAGAATCGAAATTGTGAAATTCTGCTTAGAACATCAGCATAATTATGTCCATACAGCCAAGGAATTTCAGGTGTCCTATCAGCAGGTTTACTCATGGACAAACAAATACATCAAATTTGGCGTAGATGCGCTTCAGGACAAACGTGGGAAACGAAAATCTGAAAACGAGATGTCTGAGGTGGAGAAGCTACAAGCACAAAATGCACTGCTTCAAGCTGAGAATAAAAGAAAGCAAATGGAGATAGATTTTCTAAAAAAGCTAGACGAAATTCAAAGGGGGCGACAATAAACCAAGTCCGCAATGAACCTATTTATCTTGCCATTCGTGAGCTGTACGACAGTAATTCATATTCCATCAGCCAGCTTTGTGAAATCGTAGGAATTCCGCGTTCCTCGTATTATAAGTGGCGAAATAGAAAAGAAAGTGAAAATGAGAAATTCAACAAAGTGTTGCTACCTATGATTAAGTGTGCCTACGAAGAAAAAAACGGTATTCTTGGTTATCGCCAGATGACCATGAAACTGAATCGACAGTTCCATCTTTCTATCAACCATAAACGTGTATACAGACTCATGGGTATTTTAGAATTGAAATCCGTATGCCGCAAAAAGAAAGAGAATTACGTTCCGACAACGCCTGAAATCACGGCAGAAAATGTCTTGAACAGGGATTTCAAATCCCTTGCATTCGGTACAAAGTGGCTCACAGACGTAACGGAAATGAAGTACGGCCTTCAAAGCAAGGCTTATTTGAGCGCGATTCTGGACTTGTCGGATAAAAGTATTGTTTCCTTTGTGATCGGGCACTCCAACAACAATGAGCTTGTATTTAGAACGTTTGATATTGCCCATCGGGCATATCCTAATGCGAAACCCATCTTTCATAGTGATCGAGGGTTTCAATACACGAACAAAATGTTCAAGAAGAAACTAGATGATACAGGAATGACTCAGAGCATGTCGAGGGTAGCTAGGTGTATCGACAATGGTCCAATGGAATCATTCTGGGGAATGTT
>NZ_PXZL01000051.1 GCF_003013405.1 Brevibacillus formosus
CAGTTGGAAAACGCGAAATATCTACTCTTAGATTCATAATTTTAATAGTTTAAATCGAAGATGCTAATCTTTTGGTGGTCGTAGCAACCTGATTATAAGCTGTTTTCAATTCTTCAATCGCACTCGAATTGTTGGAAATCTGATCGGTGATTTCTTCAATACGCTGCATCATGAAAGATACAGATTTTGCAATATCCGTTAACTGACTGGAGATATTTTCCGCAGATTCTTTGCTGGAACTAGCCATCTTCCTAACTTCATTCGCAACTACCTCAAAGCCGCGCCCGTGTTCACCGGCTCGGGCAGCTTCTATAGCAGCATTCAGACCCAGCATATGGGATCGAGATGCAATTTCTTTAACAATGGTAGTAACCGATTGAATACTTTTTACCTGATCCGTTACTGTTTCAAATTCAATATTTATCTTGGTCATATGGTTTGAAATCTGTTTTGAAGCTTCCAATACTTGATCCGTATTTGCAGTCATCTCCTCAACCATTGCCATCAAATCTGCAGTACTTTGCTGAAGAACAGTTTCGCGTTTCGTGATATCAGTAGCTACCTTGACGACCGCTTCCACGCGACCATTCTCAATAACAGGTATATAAGTTGCTTCAAGGGTTAATTTTCGTCCATCCTTTGAAACGCGTACGATCTTTTCTTGAAAGGCTCTTCCCTGACGTAAACCATCCCACAAATTCACATATGCTTTACTCGATGCATATTCGGGTAAGCAAAACTTGCTATGATGGAGACCGACCATTTCATCAACCGCATACCCCATTGCAGAACCAAAAAGTTGATTCGCCCAAATAACCTTTCCATGCGTATCAAACATTATCATGGCTAAATGGCTTTGAATCGATGATAAAACAGCTAACTTTTGATCTGTCATGGTTTGCATGTTTTTACCCGCTCTCCCTTGTACGATCTCGATCTTGTAACCATTGAAAAATTTCTTCATCATTCATGGGCTTTCCATAAAAGTAGCCTTGCATTACATAACAGCCTAACTCCGTCAAAAATTCAATGTGTTCCTCATTTTCTACACCTTCTGCAATTACATCCAAATTCAGATTTTCCGCCATTAAAATAATCGCATGGAGAATGGCCCGTTTTCCGGGTGTATCCAAATCATTTGTGAACAGTCTGTCCAATTTCAATGCGTCTATTGGAATACGGTCGAGTAGACCAATCGAAGAGTAACCCGTACCAAAGTCATCCATGGAGACCCGAACGCCCAATTTTCGAATGCTCTCGAGTTGTCTAATAATATCGTTGATGTCATAGAATACCATGGATTCCGTGATCTCAAGCTCAAGAAAGTGAGGGGCCAGCTCAACAATATTCAATATATCCTGCACCCATTCAACCAAACTGCTCGTTTGAAACATACGTACAGAAAGGTTAACCGAAACAGGTTGGTTGATTCCTTGATCCTTCCAAGCTTTACATTGACGGCACGCTTCCTCCAGTACCCATCGCGTAATTGGCACGATAATTCCTGTTTCTTCGGCAATGGGGATAAATTCCCCTGGAGAAACCAATCCCAACCGTGGATGCTGCCAGCGGATTAAAGCCTCAAACCCATATAATCGGTTTGTTTTTACATTCCATTTTGGTTGATATACGACGATAAATTGTTTCTGCTCAAGCGCCCTCTGAAGATCCTTCTCTAATTCCATTTTACGGACCTCCTGTACACCCATATCTTCTGTATACACGCAGAATTGGTTTTTCCCCATTCCTTTCGCCCTATACATAGCAGTGTCAGCAGTTTTAAGCATAACTGAGCGATCTGATTCCTGTATGGAACCAATACTGATCCCGATACTTCCCGTAATATATAATTCGTTTCCTTCAATTCTGTATACGTTCTTTATTCTCTGCAGGATTTGATTGGCCAATTGTTCGGCCCGTTCCAGGCTACAATTCTTTATGATAAACAAAAATTCGTCTCCGCCTATGCGAAAAGCCTGTTGGTCAACCCGGATAAATTCCCGAAGCCGTATACTCACTTCTTTTATGAGCAGGTCACCGATATTATGTCCCAAGGTGTCATTGATAGCTTTAAATTGATCCAAGTCCAGAAATAATACGCCTATACTTTCGTTGCCAATATGTGTTTCAAAGAAACGATTCATTTCATTTCGGTTAGGCAAGCCTGTGATTGTATCATGATAAGCCAACCTTTCCAGAACGTGGCGGTCAAGGAACATAGCTCCCCATGAGACCATTAGTATGAAAAAAATCGTAACCGTCACACCGTAAAGGAGAAAGAAATCAATCGACACCTCTCCGCCCATTATGCCGTGCTGTGCGTGGAAATTTGCTGCTTTCATGCCTGTATAATGCATACCGCAAATGGCAAATCCCATGATGACAGCCGATAACCACTTCAACCAACTGGAAGACGATTGATTTCGGAATCGCAAAAACAATAGTAACGCAGCATAGGAGGCGATTAGGGCGATTAGTACCGATAAAGCCCAAAGCTCTTTATCGTAGGATACCTCTACGGGCATAATCATCGCAGCCATACCCATATAATGCATCGTAACGATTCCGCTTCCCATAATAAAGCCACCAAAAGCGATTTTATACCAGTTAATGTTTCTCGGCATCGTGATATAGAAAGCGATAAAGGAAGATATGACACTAGCTACCATGGAGAACAAGGTAAGCCAGATATCATACTTCACTGAAGCGTGGAGGTGAAACGCAAGCATTCCGACAAAATGCATGGACCATACGCCACTGCCCATGACAAATGCCCCGGCCAACAGCCAAAAAAATCTGGTTCTGCCCTTTGAATGCGAAATCTTTGCCGTAATGCTTAAAGCGGAATATGATGCTAATATTGCGATTACTACTGAGAGTGCAACTATATAATAGTTGTAGTATCCTTCTAAACTCACTTTATCTCACCCCCATATCTGTTTGATGTGGGTTACTTTGAAAGTCCACGTTTAAATTCCTAACACTATTTCTTTTCTGAGCATAGGGACGATTAAGTCAAGTTGGCCCGCACGTTTTGGGATCATCTCACAATGACATGACGCGCCGTCCCACTTCCAGAATGTCGTCCGGACTTTTGTAGCAATTTCTTCTGTGCATGCGTCCAGTTAATTGTGCACTGTGCTTCAATAATATTAGAATGCCTGTTCCTGTAGCATCTGACTTGGACCGTTAAAACCTCAGCCTATTTGTCAGTAATAAAACCCTCATATTCGTTTCCGTATTTTATCATATCAATCTATACAATTTCTCGACAAATTTCGCATTTTTACTATCATTAAACTGATATCTCAAATAATTCAATACAAAAGGAATCCCCTTCAGGATAAAAGGCAAAGTGACCATCTGCCTTTTTCCCTGAAGGGGACTTTTTTAGTTGTGCTGGAAAAAACGATTTTGTTCTCCGGTTTTCCTTGTTTTTTTGTAGCGGCCTCGATAGTTTCAATGTCTCTCCTTTTTCCGTAATGGGATAACCATGCATATTGCAACCGTTATAAACCATGTCCGACTTTTTTTATAGGCGGATCAGTCATTTACTTCACCTCTATTTTGTCTAGTAGGTTTAAAATCCTTCCGCTTATACGGAGTTGTCGACGTCGTGCTGGATACCTTCCACATCGCCAAGCATTGCGCCAGCAATCGTCAGAAAATCTTCGAACCCGACTTCAAAGTGTCCATAGCGGAAGTGATATCCCCAATTTCGATTGCCGCGCGTGAAGGTAAGCTGATCCAATAGAGCGGCAATCTTCACTTCGCGACACGGAATATAGCGGATATTCCGACGATATGGCACAAAGGATTCGGACATCGGATATTCGTAGATTTTGTCATCTGCAACTTGTCCAATGGCGGTAAATGCTTGAAGCACTTCCCCCTTAGACAAGTCTGTTCGTGGAGAGTAGTATATCAACCAATCACCGGGAGACATCCGACGTAATGGAGCCGACTTGCCATGACAGAGCTGGGCGAATCCACCCAGCACCCCCCGTTTCACATGTGAAGCAGATACAACTCCAATCCAGTAGCGACTTTTCTGGATCGTTACATTGATCGACATCGATCTTATCCCTTCCTTCTTTAAAATTTATGCGTTACTTGTTACTTAAAACGGTTCGTCTTCAGAAGACGATTATGTATTTAAATAACAAACCTATTCTTTTGCATGTAGTACACCGAATCGCGGATGAGGTATATTATTCCCTTCATAATCATCTAACGTAACTATATAAAAACGTTACTGACAACAGTATGTCAGTAACGTTTTTACATTTTTCCAAAACAGTTTGCTTTAGCCTTTTTTGCAATCTCATATAACTGGAGAATATCGTCTGGAGCATATGATATTTTCTTCCATGTTCTCCATTCTTCCGCCGCTTCCCATGAAAAGATTTTAACGTAACGGGGATTATCTGATAAAAAATCGTAAGAGATGCGAATTGATTCTTCAAGCAGCCGGCGAAATTTAGCCGGATCGGAAGCAATGCCCTCATCCGATAGCAAATCACCAGCCAACCTTTCAAACATGTTATTTCCCGCTAGATCAGCACGTTTGATTACCGCTGTATAGAGGCCCAATTTATCCTGGTAATATTGATAAATGAGACTTTTGTTATATCCAGCTACACTTGCAATCGTATCAATTCGGGTCGCAGAAAGCCCATGCTCAGCAAACAATTCTTCCGCGTCGTTAAGGATCATTTCCTTAGTTCTGGCAGCGTCATACGTCTTCTTCTTTCTTTCTGTCATGTTCAAATTGAAAGTCAGGAGCCTACGGAGCGAATGGTCCAGTTTTCAACCAGTGAGATGCCACAAAAGCTCACTGTTTCCTTCTTCAATTGCTGGAGTTCCGGAATTGCGTAGGTGTCATGCCTACCGTTTTGACAAACGTCCTTTGAAATTGGCTGACGCTTGAAAAACCGAGGCTGAAGCTAATCTCCGTCACCGAATGGATCGATCTTTTCAGAAGCCTTTTAGCCTCCTCCATTCGCAGCAGGAGTACGTACTGATATGGTGTGACACCCATCATCGCTTTAAAGGACCTTATAAAATGATATCGGCTTTGCAGGGCCATGAAAGCAAGCGTATCAACCCGGATATCATTCCGATAGTTCTCATGAATATATTCCAGAACCTTTCCCATTTGCGGATCGGAATAGTGTGTGGGTATCCTCACGGTGGGATTGGGATCGTTTTTGTGGTTGCCAGCTAAAGCGCCTAGTAAGTACAAAAGCACCTGCGACTCCAACTCTTCTTGTGCAAGCCGATCCGCTGTGTCGCAAGTGAGAAGCGCGTTCGTCCAATTGCGGAACTTCTCTCGCATAAATTTGGGGTCGAATTTCTGCAGCACCGCAAATTCAAATTTTTCTTGTCCGGTTAGCTCCTTCAAGCTGTTTTGGCTGACTTTAAAAATGAGTACGCCCGACTGCGACCCGATCTCGAAAAAATGCTGCTCCTTTGGATGCTGCACTAGTCCGCCACCGCCCACTAGCCTGTAATGGCGATTTACTAGCGTGAACTGGCAATGACCAAATATCGGAATGGTAATTTGGAGCTCGTTCTCGTGAATATGCGGATGATTGGAGAATTCGCCTTCGATCTGCCATAGTTCCAGATGCGGCGTTGAGACTTTAATAATCATATAATTCTCACCTATTTTCATTATAGCAATTATTGCACAATTTCAAAGCAATAATCACGGCGCCAAGTTCTTTATCCCATCGCTAAGATAGGAAAAAAGAAAGAGGTGAAATGAATGTCTCAACCTGCGACAGTTGAAACGGCCAGACAAACCGCCAACTTCATGCTACTGGGAGTCAGCATGGCACATTTGCTTAATGACGCAATGCAGAATATTGTGCCTGCCGCATTTCCTATTTTTCAAAAATCGATGCAGCTCAGCTATACCCAAATTGGGTGGGTCGCGTTTACGCTTAACTTGACGGCCTCGATCCTTCAGCCACTGATCGGCTCTTATACAGACCGCAAACCCATGCCGACTTTGCTGCCCTTGGGCATGGTATTCACGTTGCTTGGCATGATTGGTCTTGCTTTCTCGTCTGGTTTATGGATGCTGATTGTTTCCGCTGCATTCATAGGCGTCGGCTCTTCTGTGCTTCATCCGGAATCCTCCCGCGTGGCACACCTTGCCGCAGGCAACAGCAAAGGACTCGCGCAATCGATCTTTCAGGTTGGCGGTAACACCGGACAGGCTCTTGCCCCGCTAATGGCGGCATATATCATTTCGCCGCAGGGACAGCTGGGGTTTCTGTGGTTTACGTTGCTGGCCCTCATTGGCATCGTGGTTCAGCGGTATGTAAGCAGATGGTACGCCGGCCAAATCCATTTACAGAACAGGCCGGAGAGGCGCTCCTCTGGGGAAAGTGATGTTGCGAGACCCAAGGTTTTCGTATTTTTCGTTCTGGGTACGTTGATCATGTTGCTGTTTTCCAAGTTCGTTTATCTGGCGGGCATGACAGGGTTCTATTCGTTTTATTACATGGAACGTTATCAGCTGCCGATGGAAAGCGCCCAGATGTGCTTGTTCGCCCTGCAATTTTCAGGAATGTTGGGTACTTTGCTCGGAGGCCCACTCGCAGATCGTTTCGGTCGAAAAAAGATCATCTGGTTTTCGATTCTCGGATCGGCACCGTTTTCTTTGTGGCTGCCTTACGCCGGTCCGGTCGCTTCTGTTTTTCTGTGCCTGGCGATTGGAGCCATTCTGATGTCGGGTTTTTCCGTCATCATCGTATATGCCCAGGAAATGCTTCCAGGCAAGGTGGGGACGATCGCAGGTTTGTTTTTCGGTCTTTCGTTCGGCATGGCCGGACTTGGTTCGGTTGTGCTAGGCTGGTTGATTGACCAGACCGGGGGGGCCTTCGTCATCCAACTATGCGCGTACTTGCCGTTGCTTGGCATACTCGCGTTACTCTTGCCAAAGGATTCCCGGTTGATGGGCCAGTAAGTTTTATTCAAAGTAAAAAAACGGCGTCTATGCCGGTTTCGTTCTTGCTATATGATGGAACATAGCGGGACAAGTGAACAGTCACGTTTCAGTATTTTTTAAACGGCAGTGTATCCCCCATCTACCATCAAACTGGTGCCTGTAATAAAGGAGAACACATATGCCTCCTCATGCTTACCAGAACCTGCTAGGGATCAATCATACCAAGGTCGAGCTTGCTAAAAAGCGGCCGATTGCAAATATTGCCGTGGAAACGGGTTTCTACGACCAGAGCCAATTTTTCAAGGGCCTTCGCCAGGATTGTCGGTGTTACCCCCCAGCGATATATCTGACGCTGGTGCAAGACGCCATCCACCGAGGACATCTCGTATCAATCGCGACACAAGATGAGCGTATAATTGGGTATAGAATGCATTCGTGTGTAGAGTGACGAAAATAAGATGCGATTAATTTGATGGGTCATAAATGGTTTGGAACGGATAAAGAGACAGCGAGTGCTATTTCAGCACCCGCTGTTTTTTATGGAACCATCCATGACAGTAAATTGGACTGCAAATACGTGATGATACCGATTATTACAACCAAGAGTAAACTGTGTTTCACCGTAAAACGGAATAAATCAGATTCTTTTCCGGCGAGTCCTACCGCAGCACAGGCAACGGCAATTGACTGCGGCGAAATCATTTTACCCGCTACACCACCGCTCGTATTGGCTGCAAGGGCCAAAACAGGTTCCATTCCCACTGATGTTGCTGTGACTTTTTGCAGATTTCCAAACAGCAGGTTGGAAGAAGTATCTGAGCCAGTAATAAACACCCCTAACCAGCCAAGGAACGGAGAGAAGAACGGAAATAACATCCCCGTGCCTGCCAACGCCATCCCCAGTGTGGTACTCATTCCGGAAGCGTTTGCAACATAGGCAAAACCGACAACAGACGCAATCGTGAGCAGCGGAAATTTCAGCTCGTTCAATGTCTCTCCAAAAGTGGCAAGCCAATCTCTCCAAGAGATGCTGACGATAAATTTGGTAACGATGGCAGCAAGCAATATCGCTGTTCCGGCTGCTGCCAATACTTCCAATTTGAAGAGAGCAGCAATCGGTTTTCCATTCACATCGATAATCAGATTATGCAGACCAGGGACCTCAGGCGTGAAGCTTAATGCTTTGCCAATGGGATTGAGGCAGTTAAATAAAAGATTAGCCCCTTCATATTTGCCGACCAGCGCTTTTTTCACAGTCGGAATCCCCCAGATAGAGATAAAGGCGGTCAATACCAGGAAGGGAGACCATGCCTTGAATATTTGTCCGGTTGTAAAGGGAGCTTTGCTGTTCTTGATCGCTTGTGAAGCGGCAGCTACTTCTGCGGTAGCTGCTTGTTCCGAGGCAAAACGGAAAATCGTTTTCGGTTTCCAAACTTTTAAGAACAAGGTTAACGCAACCAAAGAAACCAGTGCAGATAAAATGTCAGGAAGCTCCGGCCCCATAAAATTGGATGTGAAGTATTGTGTCAAGGAGAAAGAAATACCGGAAACTAGGATCGCTGGAAGCACTTCAACAGCCTTTTTAAATCCAGACATGATCACAATCAGATAGAAGGGAACAAAGACAGATAGGATAGGCAGCTGGCGGCCGACCATTTTGGATATTTCCATGGCTGGAACGCCAGTGGGACCTTCCATGGCGATAATCGGAATTCCAATCGCACCAAAAGCAACGGGCGCCGTATTGGCAATTAGGCAAAGACCCGCGGCATACAAAGGATGAAAACCCAAGCCCACAAGAAGCGCAGCAGAAATCGCTACAGGAGCGCCAAAACCGGCAGCCCCTTCAAGAAAGGCTCCAAAAGAAAAGGCGACAAGAAGCGCCTGCAGACGGCGGTCTTCCGTGATTGATAAGACAGAGCTGCGGATAATATCAAATTGCCCTGTTTTCACCGTGAGCTTGTACAAAAATACTGAGGAAATAATGATCCATCCGATAGGCAGAATACCATAAACGGCTCCTTGCACCGAAGACATTATTGCTATTTCCGCAGGCATGCGATACACCAATACGGCAACTAGGATCACCATCAGTAAAGTGGTCAGCCCTGCCATATAGCCTTTCATACGTTTGATCGCAAGCGCCCAGAAAAAATAAAGAATGGGAATAAGCGCAACGAGCGCAGAAATTCCGAGACTCCCCCCAACCGGAGTAAAAACTTGCGTCCATGTCATGGTTTCCACCTCTTTTTTATTCTTTTCATTTGAAAGCGGTTTCGGAAATGAAATTTTAAAATGGCTTGATATCCCCCTTATGAACATATATTTACCCGACAGTCAAACTGTCACCATCTGATATGGTCATCTGATGTCTTCTGTTCGACAGTTCTCATTATATGTACCCCTGTTTTTTTTGACAAGTATTTTTCGAATATTCGAAACGGGCGGTTTAAAAGTTGAACAATGTGCCTTTTCCGCTCGCAACCTATCCTAGAAAGAAAGCAGCCTTGACAACTAACTGACAATTCAGCTAGTATGAACTCATCAGATGACCCTAAGAAAGTAACGGGTGAATGCAAAATGAAAGCGATACCACAATTCAAAGTACGTAAAACGTACGAAGAAGTATCTGACTATATCAAAGATCAAATTATGAATGGAGTTTACAAACCTGGAGATCGACTGCCTTCTCTTCGCGAATTCAGCGAGCTTTTCGGAGTCGGTCAGTCAACCATGCGTGAGGCAATCAGTGCACTCAAAACGATGGGTCTTGTGACTATTCGTCAGGGGGAAGGTACTTTTGTCACCCGCTTAAATCCAGATGAGGTATTGTCAGGATTTGAACCGATTCAACCTGTCACGGAACAAGACATCATCTCACTCTTGGAGGTTCGGAAGATCATTGAGACGGGAATCGTTCAACTAGCCGCCGAAGAGACGTTCTGATGAAGATTTGCAACGCATCGAGGATGCATTGAAAGAAATGGAAGCCGCAGTTTCAAACGGAGATTTAGGAGAAAAGGCCGACTGGAAATTTCATTACGAAATCGCCAAAGCCTGTCATAACTCGGTTCTGGAATCGATCATGCAATCCATATCTGAGACCATGAGCAAGGCATTAAAGGCAAGCCGCGAAAAAATGTTTCAAACGAAAGGAAATCCGGAACGGCTCCTGGCTGAACACAAGGAAATTTTCAAGGCGATCGCCAACAAAAATTCAAAAAGAGCCGAAGAATCCATGCTCTACCACCTGCTTGGCGTAGAAAAAGAGATGTTTGACTAAGATCAAACATTTTCTTTTTTAATCAAGTCATCAGATGACATCATGACCACATAAATTATTATGGCTAACACGTTCGAAAGGGAGTTGGATGAATGAAAGTATCAATGTTTATTACTTGTCTATCGGATGCTTTTTACCCTAAAGTGGGCGAAGCAATGGCACGACTTCTCGCCAGATATGGCATCAAGCTGGATTTTCCCGAACTGCAAGTGTGTTGCGGCCAACCAGCTTTTAACAGCGGGTTTTGGGATACCGCTAGAGAAGGTGCAAAAACAATTATTCATGCATTCGCAGACAGCGATTTTGTGGTTGCTCCATCCGGTTCGTGTATCGGGATGATTCATCACCACTACCCTACTCTATTTAAAGAAGATCCGAAATATCTGGCAATGGCCCATGAACTCATTGGTAAAAGCTATGAGTTCTCTCAGTTTCTCGTTCATGTGCTCGGGGTGACGGATATCGGTGCCCTCTTCCCCCACCGCGTTACCTATCATCCCTCCTGCCACGGTAGCCGTTTACTTGGCGTAAAAGACGAGCCTCACATTCTGCTCTCCCAGGTAAAAGGTTTGGAGTTCGTGCCCCTTCCTTTCGCGGAAGATTGCTGCGGATTCGGAGGAACTTTTGCCATAAAGGTCTCCGACATCTCCGGTGCGATGGTTACGGAAAAAGCAGAACATGTGCTGGAAACCAAAGCAGAAGTTCTGGTGGGCCTTGATATGGGCTGTCTAACAAATATCTCCGGGCGTTTACACCATGCTGGACATCCGATTCGCGTAATGCATCTGGCAGAGCTATTGTATGAAGGGGTGAAAGAGAGGGTATGAACGCAAAAACATCCTCAACCGCAACTTTAAATGAACGCGCACAAACTGCACTAAACGATAATTTTTTGCGAAATGCCGTAAAATT
>NZ_PXZL01000052.1 GCF_003013405.1 Brevibacillus formosus
GGTAAAAGCTGCTCCTGCGTAAGCAAAACAGTGACGTGAGCGTCATCCATCATGTATGCCAGACGTTCTTTCGGGTAGTCCGAATCGAGCGGTACATAAGCCCCACCAGCTTTGAGAATCCCGAGCACCCCGATCAGCATTTCGAGAGAACGCTTTACGCAGATACCGACGAGTGAACCCGAGCGAACGCCTTGCTTTTGCAGGTAGTTGGCTACTTGGTTGGCTCGTGTCTCTAACTGGGAGTAGGTAAGTGTCTGATCTCCCGATACGACTGCAATGCGATTCGGATAAAGCATCGCGGTCTGCTGGAACAATTGATCCACGCGTTGATCCCGTGGGTAAGCCGTCGTGGTGTCGTTCCATTCCACCAGCAGCTGCTCGCGTTCTGCCTGAGGCAAAAACGGCAATTGGCTAATGGTCTGCTCCGGCATTTGAGCGATGGCTTCGAGTAAGTGATGGAAGTGCTGTGACATTCTCACAATTGTCGTTTCATCAAACAGCGCTGTGTTGTACTCAAACGTTGCGATTAATCCGTTTTGTCTTTCTGCCATGGTCAACGTCAGGTCGAACTTGGCCGTGACGAGGTGTTTGTCCATGTCGAATTCCGATACGCGAATACCAGCCTGTTCGTCTAAATCTAGCTGGAAGTTTTGGAGGACAAACATCACTTGGAACAGCGGTGAGTAGCTGAGACTACGCTCTAGCGCCAGTTCATCGACCAATTTTTCAAACGGAAGGTCCTGATGGGCATAGGCTTCCAGCGCCGTCTCCTTCACTCTTGCCAGCAAGTCGCGGAATGTCGGTTCCCCCGACATGTCCGTACGGAGCACCAATGTATTAATGAAGAAACCGATGAGCGACTCGGTCTCCTCCCGATTTCGTCCTGCAACCGGGCTTCCGACGAGGATGTCTTCCTGTCCACTGTAGCGGTAGAGCAAAGTTTGGAAGCCAGCCAGCAAGGTCATGAACAGCGTCGATCCTTCTTCACGGCTGAGCTTACTCAATTTTGCTAACAGTTCAGCTGGAAGCGTAAAGGTATACATCGCGCCAGCATGGCTTTGAACGGATGGACGCGGACGATCTGTCGGCAAAGCCAATAGTGGTTCCGCATCGACTAGCTTTTCTTTCCAGTACGCTAGCTGTTGCGTAAGCACATCTTCTTCCATCCACTTCCGTTGCCATACAGCGTAATCGGCGTACTGTAATGTCAAATCGGCCAATACAGGTTCTTTGCCGTGAACAAATGCTTCGTACAGTGCTCTCATTTCTTTGATGAAAATACCAATAGACCAGCCATCAAAAATAATATGGTGCATGTTAAATAAGAAGACGGCCTCTTGTTCGCTTATGCGAATCAAGGTGGTACGGAACAGCGGACCTTCGCTCAGGTTGAATGGCGTAGCTGCCTCGATTCCTGCCAGACGCTGTGTTTCTGCTTCGCTCTCGTCCGCTGGTAGCTCCCGCAAGTCGACTACACGGATCGACTGCTCTTGGTAAGGGTGAATGATTTGCACGGCTTGCCCATCCACGTGGTCAAAGGTTGTCCGCAAGCTTTCGTGGCGCTGGATCAGGACCTGCAAGCTCTTGTTCCACGCCTCGATATCGAGATCCCCATGCAATCGCATCGCGGACGGGATGTTGTACAAGGCGCTTTCTGGCATCAAACGATCCAGGAACCACAGGCGCTGCTGCGCAAAGGACAAAGGCAGATGACCTTCCCGCGAAACAGGTAGGATCGAAGTCCCTGATGTGTCTTGCCAAAAGCTTCCGAGTGCTTCGGACAGCTCTGCAATGGTTGGGTTTTCGAAAAGAGTCCGGATCGGTACTTCTCCTGCAAACGTGTCACGAAGACGGGAAATGACCCGTGTCGCTAAGAGAGAATGTCCGCCAAGCTCGAAGAAGTTGTCATGAATCCCGACCTTTTCGATACCGAGCACTTGCGACCAGATTGTGGCGACCAGCTCCTCCGTTTGGTTGCGTGGCGCTACATACTCTTGGGTAGAAGCCATCTGCCCCCACTCGGGCTCTGGCAGCTGCTTCCGGTCGATCTTGCCATTCGGTGTGAGCGGCATAGCGTCCAGCCAGACAAAGACAGATGGAACCATGAACTCCGGCAGTTTTGCTTTTGCCCAGACCGCTATGTCAGTGCCCTCTCCCCTACTTACCTCTTTTGTCGTCACATACGCCGCCAGACGTTTATCACCCAGCTTGTCTTCTCTTGCCATCACCACGGCTTCCTTCACAGTCGGATGGGTGCGAAGGACAGCCTCTAACTCTCCCAACTCGATCCGGTAGCCGCGAATCTTCACCTGATGGTCAATCCGTCCCAAATACTCGATTTGTCCATCCGGGAGATAACGGACCAAGTCGCCGGTGCTGTACATCCGTGCATGCGGGTCAGCGTGGAATGGATTGGACAAGAACCGTTCTGCTGTCAGTTCTGGGCGATTTAGGTACCCACGCGCCAATCCTTCCCCGCCAAGATACAGTTCTCCAGGTAAGCCCAACGGCACAGGCTGCAGGTTGGCATCGAGGATATACGCTTGTGTGTTGGACAAAGGACGGCCAATCGTCGGTTCTGACGTGGCGCCTTTGGTGACCTGTACATACGTGGAGTACGTCGTATCTTCAGACGGACCATAGAGATTGAAGACTTTTTCCACATGCTCCAATGCGTATAGACTTTGTGCCAAGGTGTTTGGCAGTGGCTCTCCAGCCAGGTTGACCACTCGTACCGTCGACGGGATCGCGTTCATCCGCACCAGTTCTTTGGCCGCAGATGGAACGGTATTAATCAATGTCACTTCGTTGACTGCTGGCAGGCTCGGCAAATGCAAGGCGTTGTCAGCCAGGATAACCTTCCCGCCGTAGCTTACGGTCACGAATATTTCATAGACAGACAGATCGAAGCAGATAGAAGTGGAGGCGAGCACCCCACTCATTTCTTCAG
>NZ_PXZL01000053.1 GCF_003013405.1 Brevibacillus formosus
AGAGGAAACAGGAGAAATAAGCGAAGATCTTTGGTACACCGACCGAGGCGTAATGAAAAAAAGCGAAACAAGCTTTTAGCGTCCACCTCTGAGACACCTCTTGAATGGACCGCTTTGGACGCGGGTTTCGCTTTTTTTCATGGAGACGGGCAGTGAATCCCACAGCGGGTGGGACAAGAAGCTGAGCGTTTTCTCCTGTTTCCTCCCCACCCTTACAGCCGGAGAAAGGTTTTTTATGTTGGTGTTTCCTCCCGATCAGTGAATAGAAATTTGATGGCATATACCCCAAACAAGCCTACCAACGTATACACGATTCGACTTACGATCGACTCCGCTCCGCCAAACAAGCTTGCGACTAAATCAAATTGAAATAACCCGATTAATCCCCAGTTCAGGGCACCTATAATCACAAAAAGCAAGGCCAGCCTTTCCACATAGACACCCCCAGAAAAGAATAGGGACATTATTCCCATGTTTGCGGTTTTACAACAGGAATTTCTCCATCTTTAAGAAAGCTTTACATTCACAACATAATACGACAACATTCCCGCTGTATAGTTTGTACTTGTAAGAGAGAAAAAAACAAACCGAACCTTTTAAGGAGGATTTTCATCCAATGAAAAAACTCAGCAAAATGTTTATTGCGCTGACATGTGTAGGGGCATTACTCGCGGGGTGCGGAAGCGGCAACACTGCGCAGACACAAACGCAAACACCAGCACCAGCGCAACAACCAGCCCAGGAGCAAAGCAACTCTGGTTCGACAACAAAAACTTCCGGTGAACCTGTAACAGCAGTGGGTTCTACCGCTTTACAACCTCTGGTCGAGCAAGCGGCCAAAGACTTTATGGCAAAAAATGCAGGCGCACAAATCCAAGTACAAGGCGGAGGAAGCGGCACGGGCTTGAGCCAAGTAGCAAGTGGTGCAGCAACGATTGGTAACTCCGATATTTTTGCAGAAGAGAAAAAAGGCATTCCAGCAAACGAACTGGTAGACCATAAAGTAGCGGTTGTCGGTATGGCAGCAGCGGTAAGCCCACAAGTAAAAGTGGACAACTTGTCCAAGCAACAATTGATCGACATCTTCACTGGAAAAATCACCAACTGGAAAGAAGTTGGCGGCGATGATATGAAGATCACGCTGGTTAACCGTCCGAAATCTTCCGGAACTCGCGCGACATTCAGCAAATTCGCGTTGGATGGCAAAGAAGAAGCAGAAGGTATCACAGAGGATTCCTCCGGTACTGTTCGCAAAATCATTGCAGAAACACCAGGTGCAATTGGTTACTTGGCACTGTCCTACTTCAATGACTCTGTAAAAGCTCTGAAATTGGATGGCGTGGAAGCAAACGCTGAAAACATTGCAACGAACAAATATCCAGTATGGGCGTACGAGCATATGTACACGAAAGGTGAAGCAACTGGCGATGCAAAAGCATTCCTCGACTTCATCCTGACTGACGAAGTACAAAAGAAAACCGTTACAGAATTGGGCTTCCTGCCAATCACAGACATGAAAGTGGAACGTGATGCAGAAGGCAAAGTAACACAAAAATAAGCGTTATCGTCAACAGCAAAATAGAGGGGTAGGGGGGCCTTCCCCTCATTTTGCTTGCGTACAGTCGTTTTCTTTCCAGGAGGGAGAACATGAGCCATCGTACTGAAGGGGTAAATACAGAGCGTCAATCGATGATTGCGCAAAAAATGCTGACAACGAACAAGCGTCAAAAAACAGAGAATATTAGCGGCAAAACCATCGCGATGATTTGTGCGGGTTTGCTCGTTATTGTAGTTTTATCGATCACCTATTTTATTGCTTCAAAAGGGTTGTCGACGTTCTTTGTCGATGGAGTAAGCTTTAAAGAATTTTTAACCCATGACAAATGGGACCCAGAAGGTGAACCCTCCGCGTATGGTGTGTTGCCCTTTATCCTCGGTTCGTTTTTCGTAACGGCACTGGCTGCTTTAATTGCCGCGCCACTGGGAATCGGCGCTGCTATTTTTATGACAGAAATCTTTCCTGGCTTTGGAAAAAAAGTATTGAAGCCGGTTATTGAGCTGTTGGTTGGTATTCCATCCGTTGTTTACGGTTATGTTGGACTAACTTTGCTTGTTCCATTTATTCGCGAACAATTCGATGTTCTAGGCTTCAGTTTATTGGCAGGGGGACTTGTTCTTGCCCTGATGATTTTACCTACTATTACGAGTGTGGCAGCAGATGCTATTGAGGCTGTTCCGCAAGATTTGCGCAACGCTTCGCTCGCACTGGGTGCTACTCGCTGGCAAACCATTTGGAATGTCGTGTTGCATTCCGCGCTCCCTGGCTGTTTGACGGCCATTGTTTTGGGAATGTCTCGCGCTTTTGGAGAAGCTTTGGCTGTGCAAATGGTTATCGGTAACACAACGAAGCTGCCAGGCGGTTTGCTCGAACCGATCAGTACGCTCACTAGCGGTATTACATTGAACATGGGGAATACGATTCAAGGAACTCCGTATAACAATGCTCTCTGGTCAATGGCTTTGCTGCTCTTGGCGATGTCTTTCATCTTTATCGTGATTTTGCGCCTGTTGGGCAGAAAGAGGTTGGCAAAATAGATGAAAGCGAGACTGATGGACCGCGCTGCTACTGTTGTTTTGACACTGATTGCCGTACTGATTATCGGTACCTTGGTGGGACTATTGGGCTTCATTCTCTCACAAGGCTGGCATAAGCTGAATCTCGACTTTTTGACCTCTCCGCCGGATATTGTCAATGCGGGTGGCGGGATTGGACCACAGCTTTTCAACTCGTTGTACTTGCTGGTCCTAACCATGCTGATCGCGTTGCCGCTCGGGATCGGAGCAGGCATTTATATGGCTGAATATGCGCCGGATAACAAGATTACACAGTTTATCCGCATGAGTATAGAAGTATTGTCTTCCCTTCCGTCTATCGTAGTTGGTTTGTTTGGATTGCTCGTGTTCGTAAATATGACTGGCTGGGGCTATACCCTGTTTGGCGGAGCACTTGCGCTGACGGTATTTAACCTGCCGCTCTTGGTTCGTGTAACAGAGGATGCACTGCGCAACGTACCACGCAGTCAAAAGGAAGCGAGTCTCGCGCTTGGTATTACCAAATGGCGTACCATCGTGTCTGTCATCCTTCCAGCAGCACTCCCAGGTATCATTACGGGGGCCATTCTGGCTTCTGGCCGTGTATTTGGGGAAGCGGCTGCCTTGCTGTTCACTGCAGGGATGTCTTCACCGAATCTGGATTTCACCGACTTCTCGATGAACAGTACAACGTCACCTCTGAATCCGTTCCGTCCTGCCGAGACCTTGGCCGTGCATATTTGGAAGGTAAACAGCGAGGGGCTGACACCGGATGCACGTGATGTCGCAGATGGCGCGGCTGCTGTTCTGATTATTGCCGTCTTGCTCTTTAACCTTTCCGCTCGTTGGTTCGGGAATTGGGTTTACAAAAAGATGACGTCAGGATCAAACTAAGAAGAGGTAGGTGGCAGCCATGTCCGTACTGACCATGCAAGAAACGATCATTCAGACGAATAACGTGAATGTATACTACGGAGAGAAGCACGCCGTAAAAAATATATCGATGGATATTGAAAAAAACTCCGTGACGGCCTTTATCGGCCCGTCCGGATGCGGGAAATCGACGCTTCTACGGAGCTTGAACCGGATGAATGATCTGGTTCCTTCTTGCCGTGTAGAGGGCTCCATTATTGTTGATGGTATCGACATTAACAGCTCGCAAGTAAACATCGAGAGCCTGCGCCAAGTGGTAGGAATGGTGTTCCAACGAGCGAATCCATTTTTTAAATCAATCTATGAAAACATCGCATTTGCACCACGTTTCCACGGGATGACCAATAAACGTGATTTGGACGAATTGGTTGAGTCGAGCCTGCGAAAAGCAGCGCTTTGGGATGAGGTAAAGGATCGGCTTCGCGACTCAGCGCTCTCCCTTTCTGGCGGACAGCAGCAAAGGCTGTGTATCGCGCGTGCAATTGCGATGCAGCCAACCATTTTGCTATTGGACGAACCGGCTTCCGCTCTCGATCCGATCTCTACCATGAAAATCGAAGAGCTGGTCATGCAGCTAAAGGATGAGTATACGATCGTGATCGTTACCCATAACCTCCATCAGGCAGCGCGAATTTCTGAGAAAACCGCCTTTTTCCTGATGGGTGAGCTAATCGAGATGGATGAGACAGGTAAAATCTTCACATCACCGGAAAACGAAAAAACGGAAGCGTATATTAGCGGACGTTTTGGATAAGAAACAAGAAGCCCTCCCAAGCAAATCATGATATGCTCCCCTTCAGGTAGACAGTTGAAATAATAAAACTGTCTACCTGTAAGGAGGAGCATTTTTTTATGTCCCATAAAGCAAAAATAGCTGGAGCAGATAAGGTTACCGCTATCGAAAAATATCTTCGCGGAGAAGATTCTCTGAAACATCTAGCAAGAACGCTAGATGTTTCCTTTTCCTCCATGAAACAATGGCTTCAAACCTATCAATCGTTAGGCCCCAATGGGCTGCTCAGTAC
>NZ_PXZL01000054.1 GCF_003013405.1 Brevibacillus formosus
AAACTCTCCAATAAAGTTTGAAGATGAATCTGACTTCAAGTAAAACACAAGCTTATTTTCACAGATTAATTCTATTCCGGTTTTCAAGGAGCATTTCATTCAATCTGCGCCTCAAGCAGAGGCGACGCTTTTTAATATAGCATAGACTAAAACCTAATGCAATAGGGAAAACTAAATAAGTTTAAAAAATGACGTCAAAACAAAGGAAGTGAACGAGAATGCGTGTAGTCAGCTACAACATTCATAGCGGCCGTGACCTCTGGTGGCGAAAACGTCTGAACGAAATGACTCTGACTTTTAAGAGCTTGCAACCAGACATCATCGGTCTTCAGGAAGTCCATCAAAACGGGAAGTATGGGTATCAAGCGAGCTACATCGCTGATCAATTACAATATCACCTGGCCTTTTCCCCTTCGATCTCGATAGGAGATGGGTATTACGGTAATGCACTGCTATCAAAGTACCCGCTTGAAAATGTCGATGCTATCGTTTTACCAGCCAGAAAAGAACAACGAACCCTCCTGTATGCAACCTTCCAAGGATTCGGCAGTACGATTACGCTTTGCGTTACACACTGCAGCTTAAATCAAGTAAGCAGACTGGCACAGCTACAGCTCATGTCGACATTGATACAACAACACGTAAAAACCCCATTACTCCTAATGGGGGATTTCAACGCGAGTAATGTGTCCTTTACTCCACACCTGATGGACTGTGCTCTTGTCTCAGGTCAGGAAAAAAAACCAACGCTTCCTGCCTTCCGCCGACGTCTGGACTATATTTTTGCTTCGCATCACTGGAATATTGAGCACTACGAGCTGCTACCTGTCAATTGGTCCGATCACGTCCCGGTCATTGCGGATTTGAGGCTGACGGAATCCCCAGCTCACGGAGAATAAAGTCTTTGACATCTACCAGTCTTGCCGGGAGCGGAAACATCTCCGAAGCACCCGCAATCACTAACGGAATCAGCGAATCTTGCTTATGCAATGATCCGTGACTTCCTCCACCTAAATGCGTGGGAGCACATTCCGATAAAAATTCATAGCTCTTGGCAGCTGTAACCACAACCACCTCAGCTGTTTGCGAGAACAACGCCCCATATAGTCGAGAAAACGCATCCGGGTATGTATCAAAAGAAAGACACTCTCCATCATATTGCACATCCAGCACAGAAACGTCTCCTTCAACGGACCATGAAGAACCGTACGCATCTTGATACTCCCCGTTTCGCCAAAAACACATTTCCTGTTGTGTTCCGCCCCGACGCACCTTTACCTTCTCGCCCTCTTTCCAAGCAATCAAATCAATTCTTTCTTCCACACTAACCGCTTCTACAATAGAAAGTTGATCCGTTCCATTCACTGGATACAGAAAGGTCATACGCTCATTATTGCAAATGACCACTTCCACTTCTGGTGTTACATCGGTACCAAGCGCATGGATCGAAAAATTCGCAAGGAGATGATCCAGCGAAATATTGTGGTCTTCACTTTCTCCAATGACGGTTTGTCCATGATCACTGATCAAAATGCATACGTTTCTCTCCAGCATTTGCTCCCATGATGAGAAGCTATCCAGCAAACGAGCCAATTGCTTGTCCACATCTGCCAAGTGCTGTACGGCATCCTCCGGGGAATTGTGGAGTTTATGATCATTCTCTGGCAGATAGACCAGCGTAAAATGTGGCTGCTTGCCGCTGCGTATCACCTCAATCATAACATCGATTGCATATGTATCATTAATTCCGTAGCCTTCCAAACCGGATTGGGAGAAATTCCATGGGACGGTACGAAATAATGCCGGGCTCACCAGCGTCCCCATACTCATGATCGTTGGACCACTCACATGCTCTCGCAGGGAAAAAGATGTGATTACATCAAGCAAACGTGGCATTTTCACCTTATGCTGCTTATGTCCGCGATGGGCGATAACATTGATGGAACCGGATACGAGATTGTTTTCTTCCAGTACCTCATGAATGGTTTTGACATCCTTGCTCAGATGACGTTCATTCAAATCAAAAAGGACATTTCCGCCACAGCTCGAAATCCCTATTTTTCGAATAGAAGCGACCCCATTAATATAGTTCACCATCTTTTTCTGCTCAGCATCATACCAAACTAACCCCGGTACTTTGTGCTGATCGGGGTAAACTCCTGTAATGAGGGAGCAATCTATCGAAGCCGTCATCGTAGGGAAAACGGTCACACAATCTGGTATGTACTGGCTATGCTCCATGAAAAACCGAAGCGCCGGTGCTTTATTGGCAGCAATGCATCGCTCCAAAACATCAGGCATCATGGAGTCGATCAGGAAAAGTATGACCTTTTTCATTCGGCTGCCACCCTTCTCGTCGTAATAATCATAGTCGCACTTGATAGTGTTCGATTTTCCATTACCGAGTATACGCCTTGAAAAAGAAAAAGCCCCTGCTCGCCTAATGGTCAAGACCCCATTTC
>NZ_PXZL01000055.1 GCF_003013405.1 Brevibacillus formosus
TGAAATGCACCCCTTAAAGTAGACATTGGAAAAACCCCCGTGGTTTTACCGATTAACTTTAGGGGGTGCATTTTTCATGGAAGATAAAAGGAAAAAGTATATGAATTATCCTGAAACACTCAAACGGGAAGCCATCCGTTTACACCTTGAGGAAAAATGGACATACAAAAGAATTACAGAACATCTGGGGATTCAGGATAGAGATCGAGTGAAGAAGTGGATGAGAAAATATAGACGGCTTGGGGAGTTCGGACTACTGGATCGACGCGGACGTCGTGAGACGTATATTGACCAAGAGAGACATGTTCAAAAATTAAAACGTGAGAATGAAATTCTAAAAAAGTGTTTGGAAATTTGGATGCAGGAGGTGTAAGAAAAAAATACCGCATTGTGGAAAGATTGTCTTCAACCTTTACGGTAACTGAGATTTGTAACACGTTAGGTGTCTCGAGAAGTGGATATTATAAGTACCTCGCCACTAGAAAACAGAACAAAGATAAAGCTTTAAAGGAATTAATTGAATCGATCTTTAGACAAAGGAAAGGTATCTACGGCTATCGCAGAATTCAAGCAGAACTCATGCGCCAGTATGGTTATAACGTAAACCACAAAAAGGTATTGCGGTTGATGCAAAACTTAGGGATTAAAGCAATCATCCGTCGTAAGCGTACCTATATCTCTACCTTTCAATCTATCGTTTCCGATGGACGTGTAGCTGAAAATTTACTTAATCGAGACTTTTTCGCACAGAAGCCAAACCAAAAATGGGTAACTGACGTTACCCAATACCGAATTGGGGATGAACGCATCTATCTCTCAGCAATCAAGGATCTGTGTACACTCGAAATTGTTGCTTACCATATGAGTTCGCGTAATGACAATGCGCTTGTTCTTGAGACTTTTAAGAAAGCATTTGAGACACAAAAAGACGTGACTGGACTGATCGTTCACAGTGATCAGGGATTCCAGTACACGTCCCATGCTTACCACGACATGCTTCCTACGGTTGGCGCCAAAATCAGCATGTCACGCCGGGGCAATTGTTTAGACAATGCCTCGATGGAGAGCTTCTTTTCTCATTTGAAAACCGAAGCTCTATTTCCTTATGATATACGAGATATTCAAGATGCTCAAAGAAGAATTGAGGATTATATACATTTTTACAATGAGCAGCGTCTTCAACTGAAGCTAAAAAAACTGACGCCTAGTGAATTTAGGCGTCAGTTTGCGGCCTGACGGCCGGGGTCTTTCTAAATGTCTACGAAATGGGGTCTTGACCA
>NZ_PXZL01000056.1 GCF_003013405.1 Brevibacillus formosus
TGGAGAGCTTCTTTTCTCATTTGAAAACCGAAGCTCTATTTCCTTATGATATACGAGATATTCAAGATGCTCAAAGAAGAATTGAGGATTATATACATTTTTACAATGAGCAGCGTCTTCAACTGAAGCTAAAAAAACTGACGCCTAGTGAATTTAGGCGTCAGTTTGCGGCCTGACGGCCGGGGTCTTTCTAAACGTCTACGAAATGGGGTCTTGACCATAGTTTGGAGAGGGCTTTTTCCTAAATCATAAGTAAACCCGTCTCCTTAAAGCAGGAACGGGTCATTCTTATCTTACTTTATGATACTTGATAATTGAACAATCAGAATGCCCTCCAGACAATGGAGCGCATATCTACTATTCAGTATCAGTGATATATTCAAATTTTGTTTCCAACTTAAATTCACCAATTACAGTCTCGCCATCTACGTCATAGAGGGGAATAGTGCGAACTTCACCATTTTCGATTGTTTGCTCAAGTGCCTCTTTAATTGAGGTAACCGGTGTTAGATCATCCGCTCTAACATATCCTTCAACTCCATCAGTTCCAACTGCAGAAATTAAATCCGGTTCTTCACCTATTATGTTTTCTAATAATAATGAACCATAAGTTTCTCCCTTACTGTTTACATCGTATTCCTCCTCCAGCATCAATTCCTGTAAATCCGCCTCCTCTACATCCACCAAAACTCCTTTATTCAAGTTTATTGTCATAATGGGAGATTTCTTTCCCGTAAAGTAATCGTAATCATCTCCATTATAGAATTCTGCTCTACTTTGAGAATAATACTTTCCTGTCGATTCTGACACAGGAGAATACACATGAAAACCCCAAACCTCTTCATCGTTATATTTCATATCACTCGCGCCATGTAATTGTCCACCAGAAGTATATAGAACTGCTTGTCCGCCCATATATCCTATTGGAACATTACCTGAACCTGAAGCTTTATTATGAACATAGGCGAATGCTTTAATTGCTGGGCGATTAATATCATTTCTAACTATCCCAGAAGTAAAAGAATACGAATAACCATTGATTTTTGATGTATTATAAGGCTCAGACTCAACATATGAGCCTTCAGCAGATGCTGATGTTGACATTAAAATCGTTGACATCAAAGTCACTGACAAAGTGCATACCTTTAAAATTTTACTAATTTGTTTGGTTACCTGTTTCGTTGTTTTCAATGCGCGTTCCTCCTCAATCATAATTGAATTTTGGATTATGTTTAATTTCATTAATCCCATTTGAAGAATACAATCTAAACTCGCCGATTACAGTTTTTCCATCTAATTCATACAGAGGGATCGATCTGTAACCGGTAGCCTCCTTGGATTTTTGAAAAGCAATAGCCTCTTCTGGCGAAGAAACCGTTGGACTCAAATCGGAAGATTTTACATATCCTTCAACCCCATTTTCTCCCTTCGCCTCAATCAAGTCTGGTTCTTGTGAAGGTCCTTCAGGGAAAGGCCCGCTTCCAAAAGTTTGTCCTTGTTCGTTGACCGGATAATTAGGAGGTGAATCTGTGTTTGCTGCATGATTTATAGTAAATACAGTAGGTGTAGCAACTGTAGTTAGCGCCAATATTGCGCCAATAACTATGATGTTTTTCTTCTTCATAATCAACACACTCCCTTTCTTTGATGCTTTCTAAATTAATACAACGGATGACCGGCAGGTGCTAAGGATTTGTTCAAAAAATCTGTCTCTGCTATCAGCACAAGAAAGTTCAATGTCTCATAGTTAATAATAAACCATAATTTGGTTTTATTAACAGAATATAACTTACTTTGGTAGATTAACACAGTTATTGTAGGGAATGCTGTCGAATTGTGTTGTTCATATAAAGTTCTAATTTAGTTATGTTATCCAAATTACACCTCCTCTTATAATTGACGGAAATAGCTTGTACAGTGTTTCACAAAATGATTACATTTTCCACGAAACACAACATCTCCAAGCGCTTGGGATTTACCGTCCCTTTCTCGTATCATTTTGATATCAGAAGTGCTACAAACAAAAATTCCCTCCCCGGATACAAATGTCTTGAACTTCGATGTCCGCTAACTATCTTCATCGATCAGTGTAGCAAACAACCCGCCTATGCATTAAGCCTGGCGAGTTGTTTGCTGCTATAATCTCTCTGTTCAGTCTATGCATGCCCTTGCGCTTGCTGCTTGGCGTTGTACAGATAATTGTTAAGCCGAACCTGACATTCAGCTTTTAGGTGCGACACGTTGTAGATGCATTCTTCTTGTCGGCCACGGACAGTCACAACTACAGAGTATAGAAAGCCATCAGTTGTCTTCTGTACATGAATTTTTCCACCTAGCCGACCAAATTGGCTACGATATCCATGTTACGATATCCATGTTACGATATCCATGATGTTTCCGCTCCGCCCACATTGAAATGGTATCCAACACCGGACGGTATGACATTTTGAGCTGATGTTGATTTAACCTTTTTGCATCCAGAGCTAGTGCTTTAAACAGCAAACCGTACAGGATCGTTTCATGCAGGATTTCACGCCATTGGTCAGTTTGAATCATTGTCCACTACACCTGCTCAACCTGCAACATTTTTTCAATGGGCACCCACCACACACCATGAACCCGAACAAGCTCGATCTTGTTCTCAATTCGATCGATGTCTTTGACCACGCCCCATTCTCGGCGGATACAGTCCTCGTGCCAACTAACATTGATCGCATAGTCTTTTCGCACAGAATCATAAATGATGACGTTCATTTCTGCCAGTGAATCAGGATCGATCGAAGGTAGTGGATTTACTAGTTGCTCATAGTGATTCTCATACAACAAACTCAATTGCAGTCTCCTCCACCAATCTTGCCTTGATCAAGTCCCGAAGTATGTCAGGGGCGTATCCAGGACTTGCTCCTGTTCGAATCTTGCTCTTGTGACGGGATGACTGTTGATTACAACGGGAACAGATTGAAGTTGGCCATCAATAACAGTGTTTATTCTTTCCATTGCACAACCACCCCAAACAGGAACGTTCGTTTGCGTTATATGCGAACAGAAAGCGAACATGCAAATGAAATGAAAAATGCCTCCATTAATTGGAGGCAAATAATTTTATATAGTTGAATAAGAGTCAAACATAGACTTTTTATGACTCTTGTTTACTTTGTTTGGCAAGATAGAGGATATACCTGTATAGCAGTGACACATTCCGAATTGAAACAAGCAGACTATGCAGAATAATCGTAAACCATATAGCTCCAAGACATGAAATAATTACTTTTGCCCATGTAGTATTTATAAATCCTATGACCGTATAAATCTGTTGGGAGTTTTTGTTTAAAACAACAAATATCGAACCTAATACTAGAATTATTAGTTGTATAACGATAGCGTAACTAAAGAACGTAAGAACTTGCTTCAGTATATTGTGGTTGTTTCCCTCACTTGAATTTTCAAAGTCAAGGATCTCTTTACCAAAAATAATTTTACCTAAAATTTTCCTCAGTCTATTTTGTTCAACCTCTTCCTTCTTAACAGTGGTTGCATTTCCACCTACTGAAAATAATTTTCTTAATGTCTCTTGATTCGTCGAAGCTATTACAGCCAAACTTGCAGTGTTAAATCCAGCTAGTATAGCCATTACATTTAAAGAAGCCGAATTTATATCGACTAAAGTATTCATAATGACTGTATTTTTAGATACCAATCCCAATAGAAGGAATGATATGACAGCTATTAATAAAGGTAACCCCCAATCAAATCTAAGCTCTTGAGGACTGGAGTAGCCGTAATAACTAAACAATATATCTTGCGTATCCTTATTAACTGATTCTCTCATTCTTTTGATTGGAACTACCTTCCGTCTCTTCATCAATTTCTTCACCTACATTAACTTTATTTAACGGCTTAACTCCATCATTCTTTCCTGCCAATGGATTGTCGTATTTTGCAATGTACACCATTTGGGATATTAGTTCGCTAACACTAATTAAGCCTACTGTGTTAACAGAAACGTTAATATCGTAGTTATGCGGAACTCTTGCCATTGTTAGATTTTTTGTTTTACCTGAATGGGCTATACCTGATACTCCATACCCATCATATGCTTCCAACTCTAACATCTTTTTGAAATAGTCCTCAATATGGCGTATTCCAGTTCTCTTTACTTTATTTAGCAGGGATATTTTAATTTGTTGGAACCCATCTACTTCGTTCTCTTGCGCCTCATTTCGGAGAAATTCTACAGCTTGATTATTAGTTCCTTTCGAAAGATCTGCTAATACATATGCCTCCTTAATTGTGGCCATTTGTCTTAATTCATCAAAAAACTGTTTAGATGGTAGCGTCTTTATCTGAAGGAATGACTTAGGAATCTCATACGGCTTATTTACCTTTTTAAACTCGCTTTTATACCTGTCCATTAAAGGTAGATGGTTATCAAAGAATCGCTTAATCAAATCTCTCGAAACTACACGTTGGTCATCATATTGCACCAAGAGCAGTCCGGTTTTCTTTTGGAGAACGAAGTGAACTTCATTCTTAACTCCCTCGTTCTTTCCTTTTTGTCCAGTTGTAGTCTGATCATAAACATTGATGATATCTTGTTCTTGTCCGAATTTTGCAGAAGTAAATACTCCTTCCATAAAATCAGCATCACTACTTTGTTTGCACGAAACCAAGTTAATCATTTTTCCTTTGTAATGGAAAACCCGTTTTCTTTCTTTTAGATTCATGATTTCACTAAAGAAGTATTCCATCTGGTCATGATCGTACCTTTCCATATCATAGCCGTTACCAAAGAACTTTGGTGTTATGATCTCGAATCCATAGATTTTTACAAACTTGGTGCTCATCTAATGTCCTCCTGATCGAAGGCCCCTCTCTCGACTCAAACATCTTTTTAAAGTAAGAAAATGGACATATGCTGCCCTTTCTTTTCTGTATACTTTAACTAACCAAATAAATGAGACATGGAGGGGCGACCTTCATGTCTTTTTTTTACATTTTACTATTTATGGTACAAAACTACTATTCCTAACTGATATACCCCTCTTGCAAATCACTACACAAGAAGGGAATGTCAGTTCCATCAGTACCTTTTTCTTTTTTCAATAGTTAAAGCATCATCTTCCTTTGGTACCCAAGAACAATTACCTGTTTTTCGGATAGTTGATAACCGTCACCCGATTCAGCATCGTAAACATGAGCCAAGGCAATTCATTCAGTACACCTGCTGGATCATCAGTCAATCGCTTTTTCCAATCTTCTGGATCATTCAGTAAACCCTTGGCTGCAAGACTGTAGATCGCCTCTAAAACGACACTAAACCTACCCTTGCTCCGTCTCCAGTCTTGATACATAGTTCGTCTACTGTTGGAGTCCTGCGCCGCCCTGCCGAATAGTTGCCGATCACTCGCAAGACTTTCCGCTCGATATCAGATAGCACGGCTGCTCACCACCGGTTCAACAGCAAGAATGTTATCGATGACAAAAAACCTCGGCGCCTTTCGTGTAAGGCAATAAGCTTTCATTCTGTCGCCAACAATCGCCAGTGGTCGTAAGGTACGCTGCGACGACTTCTTGTTGTTTCCGAGGTAAATAATCTGAATGTGCAGTTGCTGGTTTATTGCTCTTTGCAGTCCTTAATCAAGTTGTTCGCCTCCGAATAAGAACGTTTGTTTGTATTATATGCGAACACAATACGAACATGCAAGCAAAAAAAGAGGCGTCTCTACGTCGGAAAATCGACTTTTGAGACAGCCCCTATACAGCGGTTTAGCATCTATTACTCGACATACCCGTTTCCAGCTACCGCAAAGTTTGATTCATTTATGATTTTAATATAATACTTTCCTTTTTTTAGATTTGGAAATTCAAACGATGTGTTTGTATTTGTATACCTACCTTCAATTAACTTTGAACCTTTTGCTTCAGTACTATTTATTTCATACAGTTTATACGAAACCTTTGGCTTTCCTGTTGCTTTACTATCCGAAAACCATTGTACAACTGTAACTTTAATAGTTTCACCCTCAGCTACATCAAACTGATCAGATTCAAGATGACTGTTAATATCAAATCTGAAGGAAGTTTTTACAGATTGTATAGAAGATTTAGAGTTTACAATCCAATTCTCATTTGCCAATGCACCACCTGCCGTTACAGACGAAATTGCAGTAAATAAACCCAAAGCTACTAACATAGGTTTGAACCTTTTCATAAGTTTCCCTCCCATTATTTTCTAGATTACAAGTTTATGTTACCATTTTATCCCAAAATTGTAAAGTATTTACTTTTTTTATTTATAAAGAATAGAATATAAAAATCCCTCCCCCGTTTATCCGGTAGGAGAGCTATCACTTTTAGAATGCACCTATGATTAATTCAAAAGCCTGTTGGAGAGCCTGGACTTGTTCATCCGACAGTAGCCCATAACCTGCTCCTGCAATTGCAAGAACACCACCAACAATCATCAAAACTCCTGTTTCTTTTTGTTTGCCTTATCCAAAGCACTCATCCTCTCAATATTACTGTATTTGTACTTCCATCCCACTCAACCTGTAGACAAAACACGGCAGCCAACTCACGAGCAGGAGGCATAAGCCGAACCCGATATGAGCTTTTCATTTAGGTCATTGCCGTTTACACGCACATCTTGGGTAGCCTCGATCCACTCCACTTTGCCACCAGGAGCATTGGCTACCGCTCGGACTGGTAGCATAGATACGCCGTCCTGTAAGAATCCCGTCACCTGCACCAAAGAACCTTTTAGGCAGATAGCAACCGGCACTTGCTGTGGCTTGTCCGCTTTGTCCACAGGCTTCTGTAAATACTGTGAATAATCCGACCGAAACTTGCCCATCGGGAATGCAGGACAGTTTTTCCACGCGTAGCCGGGGTACTCCTCGTGACCAAGCACCTGCTTCATGGAGTGAAGGCTCCCGTGTTGCGCATCCGATGCTTTTGTGGATACATTTATAACCCCCCTCACATTTTGTTCATGTGGCTCATGCAAACAAATAGAAGTCAACCGGACGCTTTCTCGCCCGGTTGCTTCTACCGATTACTTCACAGCTTCCTTCTTTCCAAAGAAAGTACGCAACGCCTTGTATAC
>NZ_PXZL01000057.1 GCF_003013405.1 Brevibacillus formosus
GCCTATGTCATCTATACATCAGGTTCTACAGGAACGCCAAAGGGAGTGGAGATTGAGCACGGATCACTCTTGAATCTAGTCAACTGGCATCAACGAGCGTATAACGTAATCGCTGGGGATCGTGCATCGCAAATAGCAGGTACAGCTTTTGATGCTTCGGTGTGGGAGATTTGGCCGTATTTGACGGCGGGTGCTACGATTTGCCTGCCACAGGAAGAGATCCGTCTCGTACCGGAAAAACTGCGTGATTGGATAGTCGAATCAGGCATCACAGTAAGCTTTTTACCAACACCTTTGGCAGAGAGTCTGCTTACGTTGAATTGGCCAGCCGAATCAGCATTGCGCTACATGTTGACGGGTGGTGATACTTTGCACCAGTACCCGTCTGCGAATGTGCCGTTTACGCTGGTAAACCAGTATGGTCCAACAGAAAATACCGTCGTTGCTACCGCAGGCATCGTACCCGTGCAGGGAGAACGAGAAGCGGCTCCTTCCATTGGACGTCCCATCGACAACGTATCTGTCTATGTACTCGACGCAAGCAGAAAGCCTGTGCCTGTAGGAGTTGTTGGGGAGCTTTACATCTCGGGAAAAAGCTTGGCGCGCGGCTATCTGAACCGTCCTGACCTGACGGAAGCCAGCTTTGTACCTAATCCGTTCTCTACAAATGAAGGGGCAAGGATGTATCGCACTGGCGACCTGGTTCGATATTTGGCAGATGGAAATTTGGAATTTATTGGACGAGCCGATGATCAAGTGAGCATTCGCGGATTCAGGGTTGAGCTGGGCGAAATAGAGTCGGCTTTGTATGCGCATGCGGCTGTCTCGGAAGCAGTGGTGATCGTCAGGGAAGATCTGACGCCTGGAGTGAAACGACTGGTGGCTTATGCCGTGCTTCATGAGGGAGAAGGGGTACAGACGAATGAATTGCGTCAGTCTTTGAAAGATAGACTTCCAGACTACATGGTGCCATCTGCCATCATCCTGATGGATGCCCTGCCTCTCACTCCAAATGGAAAAGTAGATCGACGTGCTTTACCGGTACCCGATGCCCTGCGAGCTCAATGGGAAGATTCATTTGTTGCCCCACAAACGGAAATAGAACATAAGCTGGCCGAAATCTGGCAAGGAGTTCTGGGTGTAGAGTCAATCGGGATACACGATAACTTTTTCGAACTGGGCGGCGACTCGATTCTAACCATTCAGATCGTGGCGCGTGCCAATCAGGCGGGTATCCGATTTACACCAAAGCACTTGTTTGACTCTCAAACATTGGCAGAATTGGCCGCAAGTGTCGTTGTTCTTGAGGATGCACCACAAGTGCATATGGAGCAGGGGATTGTGACAGGCGAATTGCCTCTGACACCCATTCAGACGTGGTTCTTTGAGCAGGACATTTGCCATGTCAACTACTGGAATCAATCTGTCATGCTTGCTGTGCGCGAAGAAATGGATGCTAGTCTGTTGGCAAAAGCTTTTGCGACGATTCTTGCTCATCATGATGCCTTGCGCCTGCGTTTTCGGAACGTCAACGGAATATGGGAGCAATATCATGATGTCGTTTCGGATGAGGACGTATTTCAGGTAGTCGATTTGACGACAGCTGTACTTGAAGCGGACATAGAGGAGCAAATGCAAGCCATTGCGGACGAGCTACAGGAAAGTCTGGATATCGAAAAAGGACCATTGCTTCGTGCTGCATACTTCCAATGCGGGGACAAACAGCGTCTGTTCATTGCGATTCATCATCTGGCTGTCGATGGTGTCTCTTGGCGAATTATTCTGGAAGACTTGCAAACGGCCTATCAACAATTGACTGGGTTGCAACAGCTGCATTTGCCTCAGAAGACAACTTCTTTCAAGCGATGGTCGGAACAGTTGACACAGTACGCTCAGCAAAGCGGAGTCGACGAATACTGGACAAATCTGGATACAAGTCGTGTACTCAAAGTGCCTGTTGATCATCCGGATGGAAAGAACACAGAAAGTCTGGCCGTACAACTAAAGGTAAAGCTGGGCGTGGGCGAGACTCGTGCCTTGTTGCAGGAGGTGCCAGCCGCTTACCGCACTCAAATTAACGATGTGTTACTCGGTGCTTTGATCCGAGCCTATAACAACTGGACGGGGCAAAAGACACTCTATGTATCAGTTGAGGGACACGGGCGTGAAGAGATCATCGATGGCGTGGACATTTCTCGTACAGTAGGCTGGTTCACAAGCATGTACCCGGTCTTGCTGGAAATGGAGCCAAAGACGCCTTGGGGTTTCCTGATAAAATCAGTCAAAGAACAATTGCGCTCGATTCCTGACAAAGGGATTGGCTACGGCATTCATCGTTATTTAAGCAAAGATGAACAAACGATAAATACTCTGAAAGCTTATCCGCGACCTGAGATTAGCTTCAATTATTTGGGACAATTCGATCAGGATCAAACGGCTGATGCTTCCTTGTTCCAAATCATTCCGAACTGGTCAGCATCCAATCTCAGCAAGGATGAAGCCCGACTCCATAAACTTGATTTCCAGAGCATGGTGGCGGGAGATCAGTTAGAAATGACCTGGACGTACAGCGGTGATATGTACGAACAACGAACGATTGAAGAGCTTGCTCGTGACTATGTGCAATCATTGCAAGCGATCATTGCCCATTGTCGCTCTGAAGAGGCAGGTGGCTACACACCTTCCGATTTCCCGTTGTCGGAGTTGGATCAAAAAAGCCTCGACAAGTTCATTGGGAACAATCGTCTGATCGAGAACATTTACACGCTCACACCGTTACAAGAGGGGATGCTGTTCCACTCTCTTTATGAGCAAGCAGGCGGGGATTACGTCGTTCAACTGGTTGTGAATTTGGATCATTTGAATGTGTCGCTGTTTTCAGAAGCATGGCAAAAAGTTGTCGAGCGACATGCAATCCTCCGAACCTCCTTCTTATGGAGCGGATTAGAGAAACCTCATCAGGTTGTTCATACAAAAGTAAAAGCACATATCGAACAACTGGACTGGAGTCACTTACCGAAAGAAAAGCAAGAAGCTCACTTACAAACCTATCTCGAACAAGATCGCAAGCTAGGCTTTGATCTCGCTCAACCGCCACTGATGCGTTGGTCGTTGATTCGACTAGATTCGAAAACCAGTCAGCTCGTTTGGAGCTTTCACCATATGTTGTTGGATGGTTGGAGTACACCGATCGTGTTAAATGATTGGCTGACATTCTATCGGGCATCCGTTGATGGTATGGAAGCAAAACTGCCAGTCGTCCCTCCGTTTTCCTCTTATATTGCCTGGTTAAAGCAGCAGAGTCTTGAGGCATCAGAGCAGTATTGGCGAAATCATCTGCGGGGCTTCCGCATACCAACTCCTCTTAGCATGGGGAAACCGGGTGGAACGGTTGTTCAACAAAAAGAATACGCTGATCAAATGATTCTTTTGTCTAAAGAAACAACTGCGAGTCTGCAAGCTTTTGCCCGTAAGCATCAACTAACGATGAATACGCTAGTCCAAGGTGCGTGGGCGTTGATTTTAAGCCGTTACGCAGGTGAGTCGGAAGTGGTATTTGGGACAACCAACCTGGGACGTCCAACAGATTTGCGTGGAGTGGACTCTATGGTGGGGCTGTTTATCAACACGCTACCTGTTCGCGTGCTTTTCTCGGAACAATTGACGGTGATCGACTGGCTACAGAACATCCAACAGGAACAGAGTGAGATTCGTCAGTACGAGTTTACACCGCTTGTTGACATTCAAAGCTGGAGCGAAGTGCCGCTCGGACAGGCGTTGTTTGACAGCATACTCGTTTTCGAGAACTACATGTCTGGTACGAAAACACAGACTAATACAGACATGTCGCTAAACGCAATCAAAGCAGTTGAGCAGACGAACTATCCATTGACATTGGTCGCGGCGCCTGGCGAAGAGCTATTGCTCAAGCTGATTTATGAAACAAATCGATTCGAGCGTACCACCATGGATAAGGTATTGGCTCAATTGATCAAAGTATTAGAATCAATGATGGCTCAGCCTACGGACCATCTCTCTGCCATTTCATTCATCACAGACGAGGAACGCCACAAGCTGTTAGTGGAATGGAACGCAACGGAAACGGAATATGCTCGTGACGCGGTAATGCACCAACTGTTTGAAGCACAAGTAGACGCAACACCGGATGCAGAGGCTCTAATTGTCGGAGAAAAGAGACTGACGTACGCGGAG
>NZ_PXZL01000006.1 GCF_003013405.1 Brevibacillus formosus
GTCCGCCGCTAGGGTCCGAAGACCCTCGCTCGACTTGCATGTATTAGGCACGCCGCCAGCGTTCGTCCTGAGCCAGGATCAAACTCTCCAATAAAGTTTGTTACTGGTTCAAAGCTGGCAAATCATTTAATGATAGACTCATTAACGCTTTCGCTGTTCAGTTTTCAAAGAGCATTTTGTTCGTCTCTCTCGAGGCGACTTTTCTATCTTATCATACCGTCTAGGGTTTTGCAAGATGTTTTTTAAAAAAATCTTGTTCCGCTTAGCGGCGTCTTCTTGAAGTGTTGCTTCAATCGAAGCGACAAGAAGTATCTTATCACGTATTCTTAAACAGCACAAGAGGTTTTTATAATAAAATTGAATTTCTTTTAAACTATATTAAAAGAGAGGCGAATCACTCGCCTCTCTTCTTTACTGTTCCATTACTCTCACAATAGATAAATGTCGCGCTTCGACTAAGTTTACGATTTTTCCACCTGTTTCAACCATTGGTCTCGTTGGGTGATTACGATCTGTAAATACGATCTTCCCAATCGTTCCATCACTTAATTCAACGAGCGTTCCTACAGCGAATTGAGTGATCCCCTCCACAAATGTACGAACAATGGTAGGATCAAGTTTCCCAAAGCTATCCTGCACTAATTGCTCTACGACTTGATAGGGAGACAACGCCTTTTGGTGGACACGATCCGAGCTCATTGCATGATACACATCGGCCACAGCGACAATTTTACTGTATAAATGCAGTTTAGATCCAGGCAAACCTAATGGATAGCCTGAACCATCTTCTCGCTCATGATGTTGCAAAGCCGCTAATGCTACACCTTCACTTAAACCGTGGGATGACTTAATAATTTGGTATCCGTAAACGGTATGCTTCTTCATCTCTTCGAATTCGTCTGGTGTAAGCTTCCCTGGTTTTTGCAAAATCCGTCGATCAATTTTCGTTTTTCCTATATCGAGCAATGTACCGGCCAATGCTACCTGCATCCATTCCTTTTCAGGTACCTTGACCCATTTTGCAATCATATAAGAAATAATCCCAACCGCTACGGCATGCTCGTAGGCATAGCTATCCATCTTTGCAAAGCGCCGAAGGGAGAGAAGAACTTGTGGTTGCTGCTGAAACTCCGTAATAATCGGCGTTACAACTTCTCTGACTTCCATAACTGGTATGTTATTGCCGCCTTGTACGCGGGTCATCAAATTTTTCAGTGTAGACACTGCTTTATCAAATGACTCCTGAAACACAGGTTTAGCTTGGGTAAACTTATCAGAAGCTTCTGGCGCATCTACCTTAGTTATGGTTGGTTCACCTTGGTCAGGCCAAGCCCCTCCTGAATCCTCTACTTGTACCTGCTTGATCATGAACGCTTCTAAGAATTGTACTTCTCGTTCATAGAGAGGGGTTCCTTTTGCAAAAAGAATGCCTCCCAATGCTGTAAATACGTCTTCAGCCAATTTCGCTCCAAGAGTCAGTTGTTTCACTTCCACATTGGGCAACCTGCTCACCACCCGATCCAACTTGTTAATGATATAGTATCCATTTCCCAATTTTACTTCAAACCCAAACCATTTGCAGGAAAAAAGCAATGGGTTGGGCAAACTTTCTGCACCTACACGAAAAAACGCCCCACATTATGCGGGACGCTTTTGTCGTGATTTTCTTTATTCCTCTGTCGGTTCAGTAGGCTCGGTTGCTTCAACTTCGACAGTCTCTCCATCTTGCAGATCTTCGATTCTCTCTTCCGCATCTTCATCTGACAGGTCCTCTTCCTCAGTTGGAGGACACTTGGCGACTGATCCCACTTGCTCATTTTCAGAAAGACGGATCAGTTTCACACCTTGCGTGTAACGCCCCATCACAGAAATACCTTTCATTTCTGTACGAATGATGATACCGGAAGTGGTAATAATCATCAGATCTTCTTCAGGCTCAACAACTTTCAGACCAACAACCGGACCGCTTCGATCCGTTACATTGTGTGTCTTAATTCCTTTACCGCCACGAGATTGAATGCGGTATTCATCGACAGGTGTCCGTTTTCCGTAACCATTCGCCGTTACAATGAGCACTTCTGCATTCGGTTTGATAACGTCCATATCGATGACATCATCATCGTCGTCAAGGGTAATCCCCTTCACACCGGTGGCGTTACGTCCCATCGTGCGTACGTCTCCCTCATTGAAACGGACGGACATGCCTTTGTGAGTACCCATGATGATTTCTTGTTGGCCATCCGTCAGACGAACACCAATCAACTCATCATCTTCGCGCAGGTTAACCGCAATCAGTCCGCCTTTGCGAATATTTTCATAGGACTCCAGCGTGGTTTTCTTAATAATCCCCTTCTTGGTCGCAAAGAACAGGTAGTGTTCTTGATCAAACTCCTTCACAGGAATTACCGCACTAACCCGCTCCCCTTTTTCAATCTGAATGAGATTGATGATTGGGGTACCTTTCGCTGTCCGGCTCAGATCAGGAATCTCGAATCCTTTTAGGCGATAAACCTTCCCTTTGCTCGTGAAGAACATGATGTAATCATGCGAGTTGGTAATGTACAGATGCTCGACAAAATCGTCATCCTTGGTTCCCAACCCCTGCACGCCACGTCCACCACGTTTTTGCGAACGGTAGGTGGAAACAGGCAGACGCTTGATATAACCGTCATGCGTCAGGGTGATGACCACATCTTCCTCTGGGATCAAATCTGCATCTTCGATATGATTCTCATCGAAAGTAATTTCCGTACGTCTTGCATCGCCAAACTTCTCTTTGATCTCACCCAGCTCATCGCGGATGATCGCGTAGATTTTGGCTTCGTCTGCAAGAATAGCACGCAGTTCTGCGATTTTTACCATGAGCTCTTGGTATTCGTTCTCGATTTTTTCTCGTTCCAAACCAGTCAGGCGTTGCAAACGCATATCGAGAATCGCCTGTGCCTGCTCGTAGGACAACGAATAATTCTCCATGAGTCCTGTGCGAGCTTCTTCCGTGGTTTGGGAGGAGCGAATCAAACTGATAATCTCGTCAATATGATCCAATGCAATGCGCAAGCCTTCCAAGATATGCGCACGGGCTTCTGCTTGCTTGAGATCGTATTCGGTCCTTCTGCGGATAATGACACGCTGGTGCTCCAAATAGTAATAGAGCATGTCACGCAGATTCAATACACGCGGACGACTGTCAACGAGTGCCAGCATATTCACACCAAATGTAGACTGCATTTGGGTATGCTTAAACAGATTGTTCAATACAACCTTTGGAATGACGTCACGGCGCAATTCCATGACGATACGCATTCCTTTGCGGTCAGACTCATCACGAAGGTCGGTAATGCCTTCGATTTTCTTCTCACGCACTAGCTCCGCGATTTTTTCCACGAGTCTAGCCTTATTCACCTGATAAGGGATCTCTGTTACGATGATGCGCGGTTTGCCTTTCCCATCCTCTTCAATCTGGGTTTTGGCGCGCATAATAATGGAACCACGGCCTGTTTCATAGGCACGGCGAATACCACTGTAACCAAGAATCTCCCCCGCTGTAGGGAAGTCAGGGCCCTTGATGATTTTCATCAAATCTTGAACCGTAATATCAGGATTGTCGATCATGGCAATGACACCATCAATAACTTCCGTCAAGTTATGCGGCGGAATATTGGTAGCCATACCTACAGCAATCCCTGATGCCCCGTTCAAAAGCAAGTTCGGGAAACGAGAAGGCAATACAACCGGCTCTTCTTTGCGTCCGTCGTAGTTAGGAGTGAAATCGACCGTTTCTTTATCAATATCGCGCAAAAGCTCCAGCGCGAGCTTGGAAAAACGCGACTCCGTATAACGCATCGCCGCTGCCGGGTCGCCGTCTACAGAACCGAAGTTCCCTTGCCCTTCAACCAGCATGTAGCGCATGTTAAAATCTTGGGCCATACGTACCATCGCTTCATAGATGGAAGAGTCACCATGCGGATGGTAGTTCGCCATTACTTCCCCGACAACGTTTGCCGATTTACGGAACGGCTTGTCAGGAGTAAGGCCCATATCGTGCATGGCATACAAAATACGCCTGTGTACAGGCTTCAAACCATCGCGAACGTCAGGCAAAGCCCGACTGACGATAACGCTCATCGCATAGCTAATGAACGATTCTCTCATTTCGTGGCTAATATCGACTTTTGGAAACCGAGCAGTTTCTTCTGCCATAAAGGGTAAACCTCCAACTGGTTATCACAATACTTCATTATACCATATAGAGAGAGGACACGTCCAAAAAATCCAGTTGAATCAATTCATTTCCTCAAGATTTACCACCGATTTTGATCGTACACTCACGATTTTCGCATTATCCCTAAATATCCCAGCTTTGTTTCACGCTGGGCATCACACAAAACAAAAAGGCCCCTACATTCTGGCGCCTAAAAGTTCATGTTTTTTTACTTGTATTTATCATCATCTTTACAGCTTTACGACCATTTCTAATTCAGTGAAGCGAATCATTGTCTTTGTATCGATTAACAATCCGAACGTAATCGCGATCATCTGTAGTAGTTTTCTCATGGTGTATCCCTCCGTTTATTGAATGTACTTTGATTTTACATGGAATAAACACAATGTCCTATCGATTTGGGTTTCAACTTCCTTACACTATTGTAAGAAACGTAGGAAAGTAAGTATGGGAAAAGTGTGGGAAATGCCTACAACAACTGATTAAGTCTGTTTGAAGATGTACAATAAAGTGAGAATCTTAAGGTTGGCGGAGGAATCCTATGAAGACCTTTCACATTGCTATCGTAGACGATGACATCAATATTCGTCAGATCGTCGAAGCCTATCTGCAAAAGGAAGGCTATGTTACAACTGCCGTTGAATCAGCCGAAGAGGCTATTACATTAGAGCAAGAGAATCCCCCCGATCTATGGGTATTGGACATCATGTTGCCAGGCATGAATGGCTATGAGTTTTGCCGACGTATTCGTGCCGGCTCAGAAACACCTATCATCATGGTTTCTGCACGCGACGAAGAAGTAGACAAGATTCTTGGACTAGAGCTAGGAAGCGACGACTATCTCACCAAACCTTTTAGCCCTCGTGAATTAGTAGCACGCGTGAATCGGGCACTCCAACGTTGGAAACAAATGAAATCCCATGCGGAAGAATCCCCATTCATTGCGAAAGACAGTAACCCGGAAGAAACTGCTAACAACGCTCTTGTATTAGATAAGGAAAAACGTCTCGTCTATTCTTTTGGGGAGGAAGTAGAGGTGACCTCGAAAGAATTTCAGGTACTCAGTCTTTTATCTGAACATCCGAATCGGGCTTTTTCCCGTGATGAGCTGCTCTCCCTTGTATGGGGATATGATTACTTTGGAAGTGATCGAGTAGTTGATGATCTCATTCGTCGTATCCGGAAAAAGCTGGACAAGATCCCTCTCGAAACCGTTTGGGGCTTTGGGTATCGCCTGCGAACTCTGGAAGGAACGAAGGATGAATGAGTATCCAATTTCGCATCACGTTGATGTTCGCCCTTCTTCTCTGCCTTGTCATGGGGGTATCAGCTGTCCTGATCAATTCGTTTTTGCTAGATAATTTAATTGAGCAGCAAAAAAATGAATTAAACCTTAAAGGTCGATTCTGGATTGAAAAAATGAACGAATCGAATGTAAAGATTGAAACAGAGGGAGTCGCAGAACTCGAAAAGCTTCTCGTCTCCAATCGCAAGATAGAAGTTCTGCTCTTAGGCAAAAAGAAAAAAGTACTCTACACGTCCCTGCCTTCTTCCAATTTGAATGAGTGGATGGATGCCCTTGAGCGTAAAGCGGAGAAAAGGCAAAATCGAAACATATGGATGGTCGGAAGCGATGATTACGTGGTCGTTAACTTGCCTTTTAAAAACGACGAAAAGCAACGACTGATTCTGGCCTCTCCTGTACGCGGACTAAAAGACATTCGTATGGAGATGACGAATAGTATATTGCTCATCGTCTTGATTGGAGCTGTATCTACCATTTTGCTCAGCTTTTTTATTACACGTAGTATGGTGAAGCCACTCCATAAATTGACGAGAGAAATAAAAAAGGTTCAAGCACGGCGTTTTTCCGAAGTCCAACTCATTCCTGCTCGCGGAGAAATTGCTGAAGTCTCGAATAGTGTTTACTCTATGGCACAAGAGCTGGATCGTTTTCATGAAATCCAGCGGCAATTTTTACAGAATGCTTCCCACGAACTAAAAACCCCTCTCATGTCCATTCAAGGATATGCCGAGGGAATTCGCGATGGCGTTTTTGTTGATGCTGCTGCTGAAAAAGGTTTTGATGTCATCGTAGAGGAAACCAATCGATTGAAGCATATTGTGACTGAAATTATACTGTTGGCCAAGCTTGAAGGGGAAGAGAATTTGTTTGATCCCTCGTGGCATTCCGCTACCGAATTGGTGACTCTGGCCATTGAGCGTTTACACCCTTTGCAGCTCCAACACAATGTAACGATTTCAGTACGTCCGACTAAAGCCAATGACGTAGTGTACGTAGACGAAGGAAAGTTTCTTCAAGCCTTGTTGAATATCATTGGAAATGCTTTGCGCCATGCCAAGGATCAGATCACAATAGAAATCAAATCAGGCAAACGTCAACTCCAAATAGAAGTACAAGATGATGGGGAGGGCATCCCGAAAGAACTTCTCCCCCATTTATTTCATCGTTTTGTGAAAGGAAAAAATGGTGATGTTGGACTGGGGCTAGCTATTTCTCGAGCAATTATCGAACGTTCGCTTGGCCGTCTCCAAGCAGAAAATGGTCCACTTCACGGCGCTGTTTTCCGGATCATCCTCCCCTTGTACCCGCAGCCTGAAAACTAATTAACACCCGAGTGATCTAGTGTCTACTCGGGTGTTTTCTTTCCATCATATATTTACCGCTACATGTTCCCGGAAATTTTCGCCGCGAGCGCGTTCCTTCCAATCCGCATAACCATGACAGAAGCAATTAAGCAAAATATTCCCGCAATGATAAACATGATGAAGTAACTATTCAACATGGTATAAATGACTCCTCCACCGTAAGCGGCCACAGCAGCACCTAATTGATGTGCAGCCAATATCCACCCAAACAAAATTCCTGATTGCTGTTTTCCAAAAATATCAGTTGTCAACTTAAGTGTTGGAGGAACTGTGGCTACCCAATCTAAGCCATAGAAGACAATGAATAAGCCCAGAGTAAACGTAGATGAGGATAGCGCTGCAGGAAGCAGCATTAATGAAAATCCCCGTAAACCGTAATACCAAAACAAGAGCCAACGATTGTTAAAACGATCCGATAGCCAACCCGATAATGTTGTTCCAATAATGTCAAAGATACCTATGAGAGCGAGTAAACTTGCAGCCGTTACTGCAGGAATGCCGTACTCCATACAAGCAGCTATAAAATGAGTACCAATTAAACCATTTGTAGAGAGACCGCAAATAAAAAAGCTGCCAGCCAACAACCAGAAATCAAAGGACCGAGATCCTTTTACTAAACCATCAACAGCTGCACGAAAAGGGTTTTGCTTTCTGTCTTCTATTTCTTGATCAACTTCTGTCGCACCAAACGCCTGAAGCCCTTTATCACTTGGTCGATCACGCATTAAGATAGCCACAATCGGAACCAAAATCAGAGCTGCTATTGCAATCACCCACGATGCCGTACGCCAGCCATCTGATTCAGCCAAGCTTGCAAGAAGAGGGAGAAATACCAGCTGTCCTGTTGCACCACTCGCCGTTAATATCCCCATAACCAATCCTCGTTGCTTCACAAACCAGCGATTTGCGATCATCGCTCCCAATACGGAAGCCGTGCATCCTGAACCCAGTCCAACAACGACTCCCCAAAGTACAGTCAGTTGCCATGAGGCATGCATCCAAGTCGTAAGGGAGGAGCCCAATGCTAACAGGATAAGAGCAATGATCGTGATACGCCTTATTCCAAATCGATCCATGACTGCTGCTGCAAATGGCCCCACCAATCCGTATAGCAATAGGTTAATCGACAACGCTATGGAGATAGAAGAGCGACTCCAACCAAATTCTTGTTCAACAGGAACCATAAAAACACCAGGAGCTGAGCGAATTCCAGCACCAACTAAGAGGATAAAAAAGGTGACACCCGCAATGATCCAGGCATAGTGGAGCCGACTCGAAGAAGCTTGTTCCATAATGACATGACTCCTTTTTCAAAATGATATACGTCAGAAATTTCAGTTTTTAGATAGTACAAAAAAACCATCCGAGCTGGATGGCTTCTTTTATTCCCTGAAAAC
>NZ_PXZL01000007.1 GCF_003013405.1 Brevibacillus formosus
AGTTTTCAAAGAGCATTTTTTGTCGAACGTTTTACATCTTATCACGTTCGTTGTTTACGAGTCAAGAAGTTTTTTATCGAATCTCGTTTTCTTTTCTCGTATTTTGTCGTCGTTCTTGGCGACAAGGAATAATCTATCACATATAAAAATCTAAATCAAGAGTAATTTTAAAAGTTTTTAATCAAAAAAACGAGAAACAGCTAAAATATCGCGTTACGAAAGGAAAAAGAGCGAGAAAAACATCCCGCTCTTTCTATCAAATATCTCTACTACATTCAGCCTTGAACTACATACCCGTTTCTTTTAACGGCGCCTCTGAAGCTCCATCAACACTTCAGCCAGCGGCAGCTTTTGCTCCCGTAACAGAACCATCAAGTGAAAGATCAGATCAGATGCCTCGTACCGCAGCTCCTCACGACTTCGATTTTTCGCTGCAATAATGACCTCGGCCGCCTCTTCGCCGACCTTTTTCAGTATTTTGTCTACGCCTTTTTCGAACAAGTAGGTGGTGTAGGAGCCTTCCGGGCGCTCTGCCTCCCGCGCAGCAATCAGTTCCTCCAGCTCACTTAAGATCGCAAACCGATCTGCTTGTACTGGTTCTTCATCTGTATCGGTGAGAACTTCCTGTGAGAAACAGCTGTACGCCCCCGTATGACAAGCAGGCCCATTCGGTTCGACCATCACAACCAGTGCATCTCCGTCGCAATCATACCGCATAGAGACAATCCGCTGTGTATGACCCGAGGTCTCACCCTTGTGCCACAATTGTTGTCGGGAACGGCTCCAAAACCATGTTTCTTTGGTGGCCAATGACTTTTGTAGCGATTCTTCATTCATATAAGCAAGCGTCAAGACTGTCTTGCTTCCGGCATCCTGCACGATGACAGGGATCAACCCTTTGTCGTCAAAACGCAATTTTTCCACTGCAAACTCTTCTGCTCCTGTCATGGTCGTACGACAACTCCTTTGGTTTGCAAATACTCTTTCACCGAGTGAATCGACGTCTCGTCATAGTGAAAAATGGAAGCCGCCAGCGCAGCGTCTGCCTTTCCTTGCGTCAGGACATCGTAAAAATGCTCCCTCGAGCCCGCTCCACCAGAAGCAATGACCGGGATTCCGACCGCTTCTGATACCCTCTTGGTCAATTCAAGGCCAAAGCCTTTCTTTTCTCCATCGTCGTCCATGCTGGTCAAAAGGATTTCTCCCGCTCCCAGCGCTTCTGCTTCCTGCGCCCAGTGGATAACGTCCCTCCCCGTCGCATTCCGTCCGCCGTGGGTATACACTTCCCAGCGATTTTCCCCGACACTTCTCGCGTCGATCGCCACGACTATACATTGTGAGCCAAAGATCGTCGCTCCCTCGCGGATCAATTCCGGACGCAAAACAGCCGCTGTATTCAACGAAATTTTGTCCGCACCCGCACGCAAAATCCTTTTCATATCGTCAACGCTGTTAATGCCGCCGCCAACCGTGAAAGGAATCGTAATGTTTGCGGCTGTTTTTTCGATGACATCCACCATCGTCTTGCGCCCTTCGTGGGACGCGGAAATATCGAGAAAGATCAGCTCGTCTGCTCTCTCGTCGCTATATTTTTTTGCCAGTTCAACCGGGTCTCCTGCATCGCGAAGTCCGACGAACTGCACGCCTTTTACCACCCGTCCGTCTTTTACATCGAGACACGGGATGATTCGTTTAGCCAGCATTCGCTTCACGCTCCTCCATACGCTGGAGCGCTTCTTCCAATGTAAAAGCGTCCGTGTAAAGTGCTTTACCAACAATGGCGCCAGAAACTCCGTCCGAAGCATGGGCAGCGAGCGTCAACAAGTCGTCCAGTTGGCTGACACCTCCCGAGGCTATCACTGATTTTCCTGTAGCCATCGCCAACGCTGCAATTTCTTCAACATTAGGCCCTGTCATCGTGCCATCACGGGCGATATCGGTGTAAATAAACGTCTCGGCACCATACGTAACCAACCGCTTGGCAAGCTCTGTCGCTTGGACATCTGTCGTGGTCAACCACCCCCTGGTAGCCACCAGCCCATTCCGGCAGTCCAGACCAATCGCGATTTTGTCCCCATAGTTTTGAAGAATTCGCTTCGTAAAAGGCTCGTCTTCGATAGCGGCAGTCCCGACGATCACTCGCGCGACACCCGCTTCCAAATAGTCCGCGATCTGTTCTTCTGTTCGAATGCCGCCTCCAACCTGCACGGGTACAGGGATCGAGCGCGCTATCTCCTTGATGAGCGCTGCATTTGCAGGCTTGCCTTCCTTTGCCCCGTCCAAATCTACGAGATGAACCCAGGACGCCCCTTGCTCTACCCAGCGCTTCGCCATCGCGAGCGGTGAATCAGCGTACACTGTCTCTTGCCCGTAATCTCCTTGAAAAAGCCGAACACACTTGCCCCCGCGAATATCGATCGCCGGATAAACGATAAAGCTCATGTCAAAACCCCCTCGCATTGAACGGCAAAGTTGCGCAGCAGCAGCATTCCTGTCTCTCCGCTCTTTTCCGGGTGAAACTGCATGCCGTATACGTTGTCACGATTCACAATGGCTGTGACCTCCTGATGATAGTCACTCGTCGCAAGCAAGACATCAGACTGGCACAAGACGTGATACGAATGGACAAAATAGACGTAATCGCCTTCCTGCACACCGTTTAGTAACGGTTGCTTTTGCTTTATTATCAGTTGATTCCAGCCCATGTGCGGTACCTTGTAATCCCCTCGAAAACGAACAACCTCACCACCGAGCAGCCCCAAGCCCGCATTCTCTCCATGCTCCGCACTTTTCTCAAATAAAAGCTGCATTCCGAGACAAATACCCAAGATCGGACGACCTGTTGTTGCATATCCCTTGATCGCTTGCTCTAATCCGAGCTCACGTATGTTGGCAATCGCATCCCCAAACGCCCCGACTCCCGGCAAAATCAACCCACTATATTCTGGCAGGCGCTCTGCTTGAGAAGCGAACTCGTACGAATAGCCCAGCCTTTCCAACGCCTTGCTCAAGCTGTACAAATTCCCCATGCCGTAATCGATGATGCCGATCATGTTACAAAACCCCTTTTGTTGACGGGACCCCTTTTACACGCGGATCGATCGTCGTCGCTTCATCCAGTGCACGGCCCAGCGCTTTGAAAATCGCCTCAATCATGTGGTGCGTATTGTGACCGTAGTGCAGAATCACGTGCAGATTGATCCGCGCCTCCAGTGCGAGCTTCCATAAAAACTCGTGTACCAGCTCCGTCGGAAACTGACCAACCATATTTGTAGGGTACGTAGCGCGATATTCCAGATGAGGGCGGTTGCTGATATCAATGACAACCTGCGCAAGCGCATCATCCATCGGGACAAACGCATTTCCATAACGCTTGATGCCTTTCTTGTCTCCCAACGCTTCCCGCAGAGCATGCCCAAGACAAATCCCGATATCCTCCACCGTGTGGTGATAGTCGATTTCGATATCTCCCTTTGCCTTGACAGTCAGGTCAAAATGTCCGTGTCGGGTAAACAGGTCTAGCATATGATCCAGAAATGGAACACCCGAATTTTGCTTGCTCTCACCCGCGCCGTCTACACCAAAGGAAAGCGCGATCTGCGTCTCATTCGTATTGCGTTCGATCTGTGCTGCACGTTGTTTCCCTTCACTCATCTCTTTTCACTCTCCTGCTCTTCGGTCTCAAAATCTAGCAATCGCGCAAGGATCGCTCGACCGTGCCCAGACAATCCTTCCTGTTCTGCCAGTGCCACAATTTTATGTCCATTTTCCCGCAAATCTCGCTTGCTATAGGAAACAACACTCGACTTCTTGATAAAATCATCGACGGATAATGGCGAAGAAAAACGAGCTGTTCCATTCGTAGGAATCACGTGATTGGTACCGGCAAAATAATCCCCGACTGGCTCTGAGCTGTATGGGCCGAGGAAAATTGCTCCTGCATTTTCCACTTTTCCGAGGTGCTCAAATGGCTCTGCCGTCATGATTTCCAAATGCTCGGGTGCGATACGGTTGATAACGGCAAACCCTTCTTCCAAATCGTCGACGAGTAAAATAGCGCCGTAGTCGCGTATCGCCGCTTCTGCAATCGATTTGCGTGGAAGATCGGCAAGCTGTCGCTCGACTTCCTGTGACACCTGCTCCGCCAGCGCATGCGATGTCGTAACCAATATAGCGGCTGACATCGGATCATGCTCGGCTTGAGACAGCAGGTCTGCCGCGACGTAACGCGGGTTGGCCGTTTCATCTGCGATCACCGCAATTTCACTAGGCCCTGCCACCATGTCGATACTGACCAATCCGAATACTTCTCGCTTCGCTAGCGCCACGAAAATATTACCGGGGCCAACAATTTTATCGACTGCTTTGATTTGCTCCGTCCCGTAGGTCAATGCCGCAATCGCTTGCGCTCCGCCTACCTTGTATATCTCACTTACTCCTGCGATTTGAGCTGCAACGAGTATCGCCGGATTGATTTTCCCATCCTCTCCTGGAGGTGTTGTAATGACTACTTCAGGAACACCTGCAATATTGGCAGGAATGGCATTCATCAATACGCTGGAAGGATAAGCTGCCGTTCCGCCTGGTACATACAAACCTGCGCGCTTCAACGGACGTATCAGTTGGCCAAGCAATGTGCCACTCTCTTTGGTGGTAAACCAGGACTGACGCACTTGCCGCTCATGAAACGCCCGAATATTTTCGGCTGCTTCTTCCAATGCCGCTTTGACTTGTGGAGAAACGAGCTCACTTGCTTCTGCAAACTCACCTTCGCTCACACGGAAGTTTTGAAGAAGCACACGATCAAATCGTTCCGTGTAATAGCGCAGCGCTTCGTCCCCTTGCTGGCGAACCGAAGTGAGGATCGCCTTCACCGCTTCTTGCTGTTCTCTCGTGCCTGCGTCTACCGATCGTTTCCCGTCATACTGGCTGGCTGACATGATACGCATAGCTGTCTCCCCTTTTTCTCTAGTTCCCGCAAGGAATGACCTCTAAAAATTTTCCGGCGATCTCATCCACCGCTTCACTTTTCATCCGATAGCTGGCTCGATTGGCAATCAGCCTCGTCGTAATTTCACAGATGTTCTCCAGTTCGACCAAGCCATTTTCCCGCAATGTCCTACCTGTCGAAACAATATCCACAATACGATCAGCCAGCCCAATCATCGGTGCAAGCTCTACTGAACCATTTAGCTTGATTACCTCAACCTGCTGTCCCTGCTCACGAAAATACCGTGACGCAATCTTCGGATATTTCGTCGCAACACGCAGTGCTTCCGTCGGTTTCCAGTCTGGTAGACCCGCTACCATCATGCGACAATAGCCGATATGCAAATCTAACAGCTCGTAAACATCTCGCTCTTCCTCCAATAAAACATCCTTGCCGACTACGCCAACGTCAGCCACCCCATACTCGACATAAGTAGGGACATCAGTAGGCTTCGCCATAATAAATTCCAGCTTGGCGTTTTCCACAGGGATGATCAGTCTGCGCGAATCTTGTAGATCCGCAGTAACCTGCAGGCCAGCCTGCTGGAGGAAATGGACGGCCTCTTCAAAAATCCGTCCTTTTGGCATGGCGATCGTCAGCTTTTGGTCGTTTTTCGTGAGTGCCATCTCCTACTCCTCCTGTTGTGTCATGCAAATGACCTTGGTATATCCCGCTTCTTGTCCAACCTGTTTCTCATCTATTTTGGAGACGAGACGTGTCACTACTACGAGCCCGTCCTCACGCAATTGCTGTGCTTCTGCCAAAGCGGCGCCGCGGCAATCCTCCGTGTAAACAAGCAAAACTCGCGCAGGTGCTTGCCCTTTTACGAAAGGAGTGACCTGAAGCAGCCGATCCATCTTGATCGCAAAGCCTGTGGCGGATGCAGCCCGCCCAAATTGGGAGAGCAACTGATCGTAGCGTCCTCCGCCCAAAAGCGGGGAGCCCAAGTCTGCCGCGTACCCTTCGAAAACGACGCCTGTGTAGTAGTTCAAATTGATGATCAGATTGAAATCGATCAACAAATCTTCTGTCACCCCGTAGGCTTCTAACGACTCCCACAAGGATGCAATCGTCTCGACTGCCCTCATTGCCTTTCCGTTGCCTGCCAATTCACGGGCTACCTCGATTTTTCCTTTTCCCCCTTGCAGCCGTAGCAAGGCTTCCAATCGACTTTTCGCCTCTGACGGAATGTCTACTGTCGCAAGTAACTGCCGGAAGCCAACGAAGTCCCGCTCGTACAAAAACTGGCGGAATTGATTGCGAATAGGCTCATCTCCAATCTCTTCCTCCAAAAGACCGTCTACGAAATCGACATGCCCAACGGCAATGCGAAACGTCTCCACACCAGCTGCCCGCAAGCAAAACACAGCAAGCGCAATGGCTTCCGCATCCGCATCGACAGACGCATCCCCGATCAGCTCGATCCCAGTTTGAGAAAACTCCGCATTCCGTCCCGCTTCCTTTTCTTGTGCCCGAAACACATTTGCCTGGTAATACAACCGAATCGGATATGGAACATCTTTATAAAGGGAGGAAACAACCCTCGCAATTGGCGTCGTCATATCCGGACGCAAGACTACAGTGTGGCCTTGTTTATCCAGGAGGCGAAACATCCGGTCTGTCAGCGTCGCACTTGCTGCTCCTACCGTATCGAAGTATTCCAGAGAGGGTGTGGATATTTCGTCATAGCCCCATCTCTCGATACACTGCCGCAGCTCCCGCTCCAAATGCCGTTGTTTCGCCAGTGATTCCGGCAGTATGTCCCGCATCCCGAGCGGCTTTTCGAATCCCAACGGCTTTGCCATCTTTGTTCCCTCCATTGCATTTGCTTTACTCTGCTAATATGGTAATAAACTAAAGTGTTATGAAGAAGATTACCACGTCGAGAATCTTAGGTCAACTAAGATAAGAATAGTCGGAAAATTTCACCCAAAACAAAAAAACGCCAGGGTAAACACCTGACGGCTGATCAAAGGGGAAGAGACGCTACATGCCTTCTTCCTCTGAAGCTTTCGTTCGAATGAGCTGCATGGGGTTCCCACCTACAAAGGCACCAGGTGGGACATCTTTATGAACAACCGTTCCCGCTGCGACAATGGCCCCTTTGCCAATCGTTACTCCAGGCAAAATGGTAGTGTTGGCCCCCACCAGGACAGCATCCTCAATAATCACTTCTCCCAAACGATATTCATCTATCAAATATTCATGGGCGAGTATCGTCGTATTGTACCCGATCACGCAATTGCGACCGATCTTGATTTTCTCGGGAAACATGATATCCATCATCACCATCAACGCAACCGCACTATGCTGTCCTACTTCCATACGCAAAAATGTGCGGTACATCCAGTTCTTCCACGAAACGATCGGCGTATATCTGGAGAGTTGGATGACGATAAAATTTTTCATGACTTTCCAGAAGCTTACCGTTCGATACATGTGCCAAAGCGGGTTTACCCCATTTACGGGATAACGTGTTGTCTTCCTCATATGCGCCTCTTTCTCCTACAAGTCAGAATCGGCATCTTCTAGAATGGCATTCGACTGTTTCCGTGTGAAGTGCATCGCTGCGTTGTAACCCATCCGTTTCAAACGGAAATTCATCGCTGCAACCTCAATGATGACTGCCAAATTTCGTCCTGGTCGAACAGGAACGGTAATAATCGGAATTTCCGTATCCATGATCTTCAATGTTTCCTCATCGAGTCCCAACCGCTCGTACATTTTATGAGGCTCCCACAGCTCTAGCTGAACAACCATCTCGATGTTCTTTACATTGCGAACCGCACCTGCACCAAACATCGTCATAATGTTGATAATCCCCACGCCGCGGATTTCCAAGAGATGTTGAATCAGCTCAGGAGCGCTACCGCTTAGCTGCCCGCCCTGTGTCTGCTTAATCTCCACTGCGTCATCTGCTACGAGTCGGTGTCCGCGCTTTACAAGCTCAAGTGCAGCCTCACTCTTCCCGATCCCGCTCGATCCCATAATCAAAACGCCGACACCGTAAATGTCTGTGAGTACCCCATGTATCGTCGTCGTTGGTGCAAGACGATTCTCCAGGAAGTTGGTCACTTTCCCGACTAGCGTAGTCGTTGCCAGCGGGGACTGAAGTACAGGTACCCCCAACCGATTAGAAACGTCAATCATCTCTTCAGGCACCATCTGATTACGGGTCACACAGAAGCAAGGAACCTGACTTTGCATGAGAAAATTCATCCGTTCCAGCCGTTCCTCTGGAGTCAGCGTTTGAAAAAAGTTGATCTCCGTCAAGCCGAACAATTGAATCCGCTCTTCCGCATAATACGAATAGTAACCGGCTAACTGCAGGCCGGGACGACTCAAATCCGTTACGGTAATCTCACGCCCCAAGCCCTCTTCCCCGCTCAAGATCGTCATATTGAAATGGTCCACTAAATGGCTCACATTCGTTTTACGCATGAAGCTTCCCCCTCACAATGGGATTTTCCGTCCCTATGGTTGTGTCTCTATTGTATCGAAACCTTTGTACCTACGACAACCTAATAAGACCGACCATCCTGATTAGGCAAAAACCCCGCGACTCGTTTTAGAGAATACGGGGCTTTTTCGAACATACTATCTCTTTTCTTTCTTCATCCCTACCACAACTTCAATGAGGTAGCCAAAAATACTCATCAGTGCTGCTGCCACGATGACAGTTCCAATGTTGTCAGGCCATGGCCCCACTTCAAATCCATCAATAAAGTAGGCAGTTAACGCAAACGTCACGGCATTAATGACAAACCAGAACAAACCGATTGTCAATACTTGCAAGGGAAAGGTAAAAAACAGCAGAATCGGCCGAATCACTGTGTTCACCATCCCCAAGATCAACGTAGCCCAAAGTGCTACTGTGAAATTCGCGACATAAATGGAATGGAACCAATTGCTGATCAAAAGCAGCGCAGCCCCATTTAAAAGCATTTTGATTATCCAGCGGCTCATGGTGCATTCCCCCTATACAGTCTTGCCTTCACGCAACGATTATCGAATCCCCGTTACTTCCCATTCCCATTGCTCAAAAAACATTGTCATGAATCGATGCCTGTCTTCGGCGATTTGCTGGGCAGTCTTGGTGAAAAGCTTGTCTTTGATGCGTTGCAGCTTCCACGTGTATTCCTTATAAGGTGTATGCTGATTGGGGTTATCCGATTGTATGGGTTGCCCAATAACCCCAGTATAAGCAAAAACCCGAGCCACTCCAATAGCTCCAATCGAATCCAGCTTGTCGGCATCAAACAAGATTTTTTCTTCCAAGGTATGTGGAGGTCGTTCTTTGCGAAAACGATGGGCGAGAATCGCAGACTGCACACGCAAGATGAATGCTTCCGTCATACTGCGTTCAGCGAGCCATTCCCCTGCCAGTCTTGCGCTGATCTCGGCATGGCACTCTCCTGTTTGCCTTTCTTCTGCTCTCCCAATGTCATGCAGCAAAGCAGCGAGGCGCAGCACTTCCATATCTGCCCCTTCCTCGCGACCAATCCGCTCACACATCGCCATCACACGCAAGTTATGCTGCCAATCGTGTGCAGGATCTTGTCCATCAAAACGCTTCTGTGCTTCCACCACTAGCTCGGCAGGTAGTGCGGCAAGAGAATCTTTCACGTAATCCATCTTTTCCTCCCCCTTTGCGTTCACTTAGCAAAGATGCCCCCCTGAATCAGGGAGGCAGTCTCTCGATTACTTCGAAACGAATTGCTCTAGCTTGGCATTCGTCCGTTCTCTATCGCGTTCCAAAATCGGCTTCAAATAGATACCTGTATAGGAGCCTTCCATTTTTGCCACTTCCTCTGGTGTACCTGTTCCGACAATTTCTCCGCCACGGGTACCACCCTCTGGTCCCAAATCCACGATGTAATCCACCGTTTTGATGACATCCAGATTGTGCTCGATGACCAACACCGTATCTCCGTTTTCCACCAATCGTTGCAGCACCTTCAGCAAACGATCGATATCATCTGTATGCAGACCGGTTGTCGGCTCATCCAAAATGTACAAGGTACGTCCTGTGCTGCGTCGATACAGTTCGGAGGCCAGCTTGACGCGCTGTGCTTCCCCGCCAGAGAGCGTGGTAGCAGGCTGCCCAAGCTTCATATATCCCAGCCCTACGTCTACGATGGTCTGCAGCTTGCGCTCAATCTTCGGCAAATTGCGGAAAAACTCTACCCCATCCTCGATCGTCATTTCCAAGACATCAGCAATGCTCTTGCCTTTGTACTTCACATCGAGCGTCTCGCGGTTATAGCGCTTGCCGTGGCAAACTTCGCAAGGCACATACACATCCGGCAAGAAGTGCATCTCGATTTTAATAATCCCGTCACCGCTGCACGCTTCACAACGGCCGCCCTTTACGTTAAAGCTGAAGCGACCTTTTTTATAGCCGCGCACTTTGGCTTCGTTGGTGGAAGCAAACAGGTCGCGAATATCGTCAAAGACACCTGTATATGTTGCCGGATTGGAACGTGGTGTACGTCCAATTGGAGATTGGTCGATGTCGATCACCTTATCCAAATGCTCCAGTCCCAAGATGCGGCGATGCTCCCCTGGCTTCACCTTTGCCTTATTCAAATCGCGAGCCAGTGTCTTTTGCAAAATTTCATTGATCAGTGTACTTTTTCCTGAGCCAGACACACCTGTTACGGCAACGAAAACACCTAAAGGAAGCTTCGCAGTGACGTTTTTCAGGTTGTTTTCCTTTGCGCCCTCAATCTTGATCCATTTGTCCGAAGGCTTGCGACGCTCCATCGGAACAGGAATGAATTTGCGCCCGCTCAAATAGGCCCCGGTCAAGGAGTTAGGGTCCTTCATGACTTCTTCCGGAGTTCCTGCCGCTACAATTTGACCGCCATGTATGCCGGCTCCCGGTCCAATATCAATAATATAATCGCAGGCCATCATCGTATCTTCGTCATGCTCGACGACGATCAATGTATTCCCCAGCTTGGTCATATGCTCCAACGTCTTGATCAGACGCGCATTATCCCGCTGATGCAGTCCGATACTCGGCTCATCCAAAATGTAGAGAACACCCATCAGACTAGAACCGATTTGCGTAGCCAGTCGAATCCGCTGTGCTTCTCCCCCAGACAGTGTTCCTGCCGCACGGCTCAGTGTCAAGTAATCCAGTCCGACATCAATCAAGAAGTTCAATCGCGCCTTGATTTCTTTTACGATCAGGTTCGCGATCTTCGTTTCCCGCTCTGTCAGTTCCAGTCCCTCGACAAACTGATGCGCATCGAGAATCGACAGTGTAGTCAGCTCAGAAATGCTGCGCTCCCCGACCTTTACCGCCAAGCTCTCCTGACGCAAACGTTGACCTTTGCAGACAGGACACGCCTTTTGGCTCATAAATCCTTCGATTTGCTCGCGGATGTAATCCGAGCTCGTCTCCAGATGACGTCGTTGCAGGTTGATGACGACACCCTCGAACGGTACGACCGCCTCGCGCACTTGCCCAAACTCATTCTCATAGCGGAAGTGAATTTTTTCGCCCTCACTGCCGTACATCAAGATTTGTCGGTGCTCTGCCGTAAGCTCCTCATATGGCACATCCATCCGAATGTTAAAGTGGCGGCAAGCTGATTCCAATAATTGTTGATAGTAAGTCGAAGTCTTCGGCTCCCATGCACCAATCGCCCCGTCATTGAGCGTCTTCGTCGCATCAGGAACGACCATATCCGGGTCTACCTCTAGCTTAACACCCAGTCCATCACACTCCGAGCAAGCACCAAATGGGCTGTTAAAGGAGAAAATCCGCGGCTCCAGCTCTCCAATGGAGAAGCCGCATACCGGGCAAGCGTGCTTTTCACTGAACAGCAGCTCTTCTTGCTCCATCACATCGACGATGACCTTGCCATCTGCTAAACGAAGTGCCGTTTCCAAGGAGTCTGCGAGACGCGCCTGTACATCCGGCTTCACGACGATCCGGTCAACGACAACCTCAATGTTATGTTTCTTGTTCTTTTCCAGCTTGATGTCCTCGGACAGATCGGTAATTTCACCGTTGACCCGCACGCGAACGAAGCCTTGCTTGCGGATGTCCTCGAGCAGCTTGACATGCTCTCCCTTGCGACCTTGCACCATAGGCGCGAGAATCTGCATTTTCGTGCGCTCAGGATACTCCATCAGGCGATCGACCATTTGTTCAATGGTCTGGGATTGAATCTCGATACCATGCTCCGGGCAAACCGCTCTACCTACACGCGCATACAAAAGGCGCAGATAGTCGTAGATTTCCGTAACCGTACCTACCGTGGAACGCGGATTGCGGCTCGTCGTTTTCTGGTCAATCGAGATCGCAGGGGAAAGTCCCTCAATCGAATCCACGTCCGGCTTGTCCATTTGCCCAAGAAATTGACGGGCGTATGCGGACAAAGACTCGACATAGCGTCGTTGTCCCTCTGCGTAAATCGTATCAAAAGCGAGCGAGGACTTACCCGAGCCAGACAAACCCGTCAGAACGACGAATTTGTCCCTCGGAATGACTACATCAACATTTTTTAAATTGTGGGCACGTGCACCCTTTACGACAATATGTTCTAATGGCATGAAAAAAACCTCTCCTTAGAGTTCCGCCTTCAGCTCAAGAATCAAATCACGCAATTCGGCCGCACGCTCGAACATGAGGTTGCGTGCCGCTTCCTTCATTTCTTCTTCCATACGTTCTATGACAGCCACGCGATCCTTCTTCGACATTTTTTTGAAGTCTGCATGTGGCAAGTAATCTGCTTTTTCCTCCGCTACCTTGGTCGCCTCGATCACTTCGCGGACGGACTTTTTCACGGTTTGCGGCGTGATGCCGTGCTTTTCATTGTAAGCCATCTGAATGGAACGACGACGCTCTGTCTCTCGAATCGCAGATGCCATCGAATCTGTCATTTTGTCCGCGTACATAATAACGCGTCCCTCAGCGTTCCGCGCAGCCCGACCGATCGTCTGAATCAGCGAGCGCTCATTGCGCAGGAAGCCTTCCTTGTCTGCATCCAAAATCGCCACGAGCGATACCTCCGGCAAGTCTAGACCTTCCCGCAAGAGGTTGATCCCGACCAGCACGTCAAACTCACCCAAACGCAACGAACGTAAAATCTGCATCCGCTCAATCGTTTTAATATCCGAGTGAAGATAGCGGACCTTGATTCCGATTTCTTTCAGATAGTCCGTCAAATCCTCAGACATTTTCTTCGTCAGAGTCGTGACCAGAACACGCTCATTTTTCGCAATCGTGGCTTGAATTTCGCCAATCAGATCGTCAATCTGTCCTTTGATCGGACGTACCGTTACCGTCGGATCAATCAAGCCTGTCGGACGAATCACCTGTTGCACCATTTCTGGGCTGTGCTCCAGCTCATATGGACCAGGCGTAGCTGAAATGTAGATCGCTTGTTTCAGCTTTCCTTCAAACTCCTCGAACTTGAGTGGACGGTTATCGCGTGCAGAAGGCAGACGGAATCCGTGATCGACCAGTACATCCTTCCGCGCGCGGTCACCGTTATACATCCCCCGAACCTGCGGCAAGGTCATATGCGACTCATCCATCATGACGATAAAATCATCTGGGAAGTAATCCAGCAAGGTATACGGAGCGTGCCCCGCAGGAAGTCCTGTCAGATGGCGCGAGTAGTTTTCGATCCCGGAGCAGAAGCCCATCTCCAGCATCATCTCAATATCGTACCGTGTGCGTTGCTCCAGTCGCTGTGCCTCCAAGAGCTTGCCCGCATCACGGAATTCTTTCAGTCTTTCTTCCAGCTCGGCCTCGATGCTTTGGACAGCCAGCTTCATTTTCTCCTCGCGCGTAACGTAGTGGGAGGCAGGGAAAATGGCAATGTGATCACGCTGTCCCAAAATCTCTCCGGTCAGTACGTCAATCGAAGTAATCCGTTCAATTTCATCTCCGAAAAACTCTACGCGAATCGCCTGCTCACTCTGTGAGGCAGGAAAAATCTCCACCACGTCACCCCGCACGCGGAACGTACCACGTGTAAAGTTGATATCGTTGCGTGTGTATTGGATATCGACCAGACGATGCAAAATCTCGTCTCGTCCTTTTTCCATGCCAACGCGCAAAGACAAGAGCAGTTCACGGTACTCTTCCGGCGAACCCAATCCGTAAATGCAGGAGACGGAGGCAACGATGATCACATCTCGGCGTTCAAACAGCGCACTGGTAGCCGAGTGACGGAGCTTGTCGATCTCGTCGTTGATGCTCGAGTCTTTTTCAATAAACGTATCCGATTGGGGAATGTATGCCTCGGGTTGATAGTAATCGTAGTAACTGACGAAGTATTCCACCGCATTGTTCGGGAAAAACTCCTTAAACTCTGCACAAAGCTGAGCTGCCAGAGTTTTGTTATGTGCCATCACGAGTGTTGGCCTGTTCACCTGAGCAATTACTTGGGCAGCCGTATAAGTCTTTCCCGTTCCCGTCGCACCAAGCAATGTCTGGTGTCGCTTGCCAGCCTTTAACCCTGCCACCAGCTCGGCAATGGCGGTCGGCTGGTCACCGGACGGTTGAAACTCCGATACCAATTCAAAACGCTCCATTCCCTCGTTCATCTCCTCATAGCATGACTGTTTCTACTTCCATTATAACACAATTCCGGCTAGTTTAAGCCCAAAATTCGAACAAATGTTTGTCTTCATCTTTCCGCCGATTTTACCGATATAAGATGAAGAAAGTACAAACATAACGCAGATAGACTCGCCACCTTCAGGGAGGATTGACATGTCAGATACCGGAACAACCGTCAAAAATAACCCTTATATACAACCGCATATGAGCTATAAAGGCAAAAAGGAGTTCACCACGGAGCTCGACCAAAATGCCTTTATGAAGCTCATGCTGGAGCAGCTAAAGCATCAAGACCCTATGTCCCCCATGGACAACTCTCAGTTCATCCAGCAGACAAGTATGCTGACTATGGTAGAAAAAATCACAAAAATGACCACGCTGATGGAGCAATCGAACAACAGCATGGTCACTTTGGAAAAGTATGAAAAGCTGGTAGGTCGCACTGCCTCTTATTCCCTTACTACCAAGGACGAGATGACGGGAGAAACCAAGACGGAGAAGAAAGAAGGCGTACTTGATGCCGTCTACATGGATCAAGGCAAAATCTACTTCCGTATCGCAGGCGAATCGACACCGATTCCACTGGCAGACGTCTCCGGACTGGAATCGCAAGGTCTGGCTGGCAATACGCTCGATAACAGCGTGAAGTACATGGAAATGATCGGTCGAGAGATTTCCTATAAAGTAACCAAGGAAGTCGACCGGGATGGCAATCCAGATACCACTCACGACGTTTCCAAGGTTGATGAAATCTTGAATGGCGTCATCACTGGCTTTACCACCAAAAACGGTACCGCACAATTCCAACTGGATAATGGATCAACTGTAAAAGCCGAAGAAATCGTAGGCATGACAGTGAAACCTGAAAACAGAACAATGGGCAACTCGCTTGCCTACGCGCAAATGATCGGCTACAACATCACGTACAACCAGTCTTCAACGAATCCGGACGGCACCACTACCAATACTCCTCTTACCGGAGTGGTCAAAGCTGTCAGCATGAAAAACGGAGTAGTCGAATTCGTCCTTCAGGATGATAAGAAAGTCGCTCTCAATCAAATCACAGGATTCGAAGCAACTGCCTAGAATCCTATACAAAAAGCCGCACATCTTCGAATCGAAGAAGGCGGCTTTTCTTTTGCAGGGTCCTATTCGTTTACGATCACTTTTCCGGTTATCGCATCCACATAAAACGTATCATCTACTTTAAATTCTCCCCCGCAGAAGCAATGCGGGCGAGTTTGGCGAAACGAAAGGTCATAGCCAAGCTTCCACGTAATCGTGTTTTTCTTATGATCTGTCTGGTGAATGTAGGTCAACTCAAGTGGATAGGTTTGCAGTAATCGGGTCATGGCCACTTGTTCTTTAAGGGCTTGGGAACCGGCCGGGTATTTGACACTGACCGGTTTGTTTATTCTCACCTGCTCCCATGTCCCCGTCCATGAATCGATCCGAATCGTATACATCCCGTCCTCCGCACTTTGATTGATCCCATAAACCGGAATCCCGTTCACAATGGGATCAGCTATGATCGAGGTGTACCTTTCATCTCCATCCTCCGTTATTTGGAACTGATTGCTTCCAGACGGAGTCAATCTGTTCAAAAGCTTATCCGCTTTCACTCGATCCCGCTTCTTATCCGTTTTCACATTAGACCATTGCGGATTGTTTACCTTCGTGGAAAATTCAAGAAATTCACCAGTCCTCGCATCTGTCACGAGGAGATGATGCTGCTCGCCGTTACTGCTTCCCTCAGGAAAGGTAGCCATTCGAGATATTTTGTCAGCATCGGGAACCCCCTCACCAAAATTTCCCCATATGAAATAACGAAGGGCTGGACCATCATCGTAACTCGCCTCGTAGATGGACAGCGGCAGCTTTTCTGTTTCGAGTTTAAACAACATGCGTAACAAATCACGCGCTTGCGTTTCTGTTTGCGCAACCCACTTCTCACCTGTTCCATTCACATTGATGGTCTGAGACGGGCTCGTTGTCGCTCTTGAATTCGTTGTTACCAATCGGTTGCCACTGAAGGCATCCAATGCACTACCTGTATATTGTTGGGTTATGATTCCATTTTTCAGGACATAGGCAAGCTTTGCTTCCACCTGATCGCTATGATTATGAATAGGCAATAAATAAACAAGCTCCAATGGACGGCTTTCTTGCCACTTTCGTACAGCTTGTTCCGCGGAGATGACGCGCTGCGTAGATGGGAGTGAAGAAGGACTTACTTTTTCGTATAACCTGCCATCAAACGTGGAAAACCAAACGATTCTTCCTGATGTATCAAAACTGACGAGACAGTCATAATCGTCATCAAGCACTACATTATTTAGGACTCGCACCAGTCGAACCGTCAATAGGTCCTTATTTTTATAAACCTCTCTCGCCTGATAGGTGTTACCTGTACCAGTTCCCTGCAAACCAGCGACAAAAGCCAACGCACGTGCTTTGGCTTGCTGCTCATTCGGGTACGCAGGCTTTGTTGCTGCTTTCGGGGTAAGATTCAGTCTGAGAAGCTCCCCTGTCTGTCCGTCAAAAATCGCATCATCCATGGACGACTCAGCCTCAGCAGCAGACTGCGCAAAAGTGACCGCCACCCCGCTAACACCAGGTCCATCCACATCTCCACCGTAAACGACATAGCGCGAAGACAATTCCGGTACAAGCTTGACTAGCTTTTGGACACCTTTCGTCACATGCATCGGCACAGCTACAACCGATTGAGCCTGCGCTACGGTCACAGGACTCATTGCGCCTGCTCCTGATAATGGTGCAGCAAAAACCGTGGCAGCAGCTAATGTACCCGACAAAAACCATGAGACTGTTCTTTTTACTTTGAACACCGAACCAACTCCCCCTTATTTCCTCCTCCATTGAGACGCAACAGCCACCAGTAAGTTACCGAGTAGACGAGCTTTTCTCGAAAAAAAGAAGGTATGCACTTTTGCCTGCATACCTTCTCCCCAACTATCCTTATGCTCCTACATTCAGCTTCTCCAGCTTTTGCTTGATCAGCTCGACTACACTGGCGCGTTTCAAATCAACAAATGCACGGGTATTTGCATCCGGAACCACAATGATCCCCAGTTGGTGATGATTGCCCGCATAGACCGCACACTGTACGAACTTCAGCTCGCCTTCACGCGTAAGTACTTCCATTTTGCAAAAGGCAGGATTGGCTTGTAGTGCTGGATATAAATCTTCTTTTTCCCGCACCGAAATGCCATTTACTTTCACGATAATCTCACCGGGTGTGATGCCGATCTCCTCTGCTCTTGTACCCGGAATGACACCCATTACTTTTACGCCACGCGAAGACTGGATGAAATAAGGCGAACGTTTTCTTTCTTGATACTGACTCCAGAAAAACAGCGCCTCATGACCGAATAGTGCAAAGATCGCAGCCAGCAAGATCAATGGATAAAACCATACAGCGAGAGCGCATAAGCCCAGCAAAATGATCGCATACAGCGTCAAATTTTTCGCAACCTGCGTTGCTTTTCTATAAGGTGTCATCGTTTGCGTCATATCGGAGAATCCGGTCACTGTCGGCAGAAGCATCAGTCCGAATGAAGCGGCTTCCGGCGAAAAGAACGGCCACCCTGGATACAACGCACCACTAATAGCACCTGGCTCCATCTGTACGAACAGCACGACTGGCGTCAGCCAAAAAGAATGAAGCAAATAGGCACCGACAATCCGTCCACGCTGCCCTTCCACGAACAGCGGAGAAGCGTCCCGTCCGCCATTCCAGCGTACAAGCATCGCTTCAATCAGGTGCATAACCGCAACTAACGCAAGCAACGGCAATGGTTTCGCCTGACGAATCATTTCCCAGACAAAGCTCAATCCAGGAACATCCGTAACCGGTGGAATGACCTGTGTGATCGCGTGTAAAATCGCCAAAATCCCTGCAGCGTATGCGAAACAGAGAAACCGTAAACGAATCAGCGCCAAGATGAGCGCCAATCCCCATAGTATCCACAAATCCTGTGCTTGCACAACCACGCCGAGTCCTGCACTTAGAAGAGAAATCAGCAAGCCTCCTACCAAGCCCATCCCTACAGCCCGTATCGTCGAGAGCAGAGGGGACTGAATGCGTGCAGAGAAAAGCTGTCTTTCCAGGTTCATCTGTCTGCGATAATGCAAATAAATAAACACCAGAAAGAGATAGAAGACAGGATTAATAAAAAATGCGGCAAAGCCATATGCAATGGTAAGCATATCTGCCTGTATCGCCAATTGCCTCACCTCAACTGAAAGAAAGAAAAACCACGGCATTTGATTTGCCGTGGTTATCATTTCTACGGAAAGCAGGGAATTACCTGCTTCCATTTTCTTGATTATTCATTACTTGCCCGTGACTACATCCAGAGCTTTTTGCAATTGCAGGTCATTCTCTGGCTTCGTCATCGTTTTACGGAGACTTTCTTCCAGCGAAGAGCGTGTCTTCGCGTCTACTTTGCCAGTTACCTCAAGTTTGTTAGAGGTTTGGAACTGCTTGATTGCTTCCTCTGTTTTTACATCAAAGTAGCCATCTTCGCGTCCTGGGGACAGATTCAAGCCCTTCAGGATGAGCTGCAGGTTTTTCACGTCAGTGCCAGCCATGTCGCGTTGCAATACTTTATCTGCCGGCAACAGAGTTGCGTTGAAATAGTCTGGTTGCTTGACTGCAAAGTCTGGCGTAATGCCTTTTTTATGGACCCATTCACCACTCGGTGTGACCCACTTGGCAATCGTCAGCTTCAATTGGCTCTTGTCGTTCATTTCCATTGTACTCTGAACGGTTCCCTTGCCAAAGGTCTTCTCACCGACCAGCTTGTAGCTGCCGCTATCCCGCATAGCACCCGCGAGAATCTCCGATGCACTGGCGCTTCCGCCATTAATCAGTACCGAAATTGGGTAAGGCTTGGCAGCTTCTGTAGTCGAGAAATACTCTTCTTTTTGCTGTCCGCCATTTCCATACTCGATTTGCACGATCTTGCCTTTTTTCGGTACGAGGATTTCTCCGATTTCTTTCACAGCTAGCAAATACCCGCCCGGATTTCCTCGAACGTCAATTACCAGACCGCCAATCCCCTTCTGCTCAAGAGCAGCCAGCTGTTCTTTGAAGTGCTTAGCTGTGTCTGTCGAGAATTGGGTAAGGCTGATCACACCTACTTTAACACCGTTCTTCTCGATGATCTGACTGTTTACTGTCTCAATCGGAATATCATCACGCACACACACGATGGTAAGAGGCTCTGGCACTCCGGCCCTCACTACTTTGAGAACCGCCTTCGTTCCTTTTGGACCACGAATCTTCGTCACTGCCTGATGCAGGTCCAATCCTTCAAGGGATTCATCGTTTACACTCAAAATTTGGTCGTTTGGCCGCAGCCCTGCACGCTCTGCTGGAGAGTTTTTGAATGGCGAAACAACCGTTACCCGACCATTTTGCATCGTTACCTCTGTCCCGATCCCTTGGAAAGTCGAGTGTAGGGTAGATGTGAACTCCTCAGCAGAACGAGGGTCCATGTAATCACTGTACGGATCTTCGAGCGACCCGACCATTCCGCCAATTGCACCCTCTACTAACTGCTCATTGGTGACATTTTGGATGTAATCTTTCTTGATTGCTGAAAACGCCTCGTACAGCTTCTGGAACTCTTTCGGATAATCTCCGCTCCCAGAAAATAGCGCCATGCTGGATGCTGTTAAAGCCCCACCTTGACTTGAACTGGCGCTAGCCGATGTCTTCATGATCGCCATCGTAATAAAACTACTGGCTACCATGGAGATGAGTACAAGCGCGATTACGGTACGTCCTTTCCATCTCACTGTTACGTCACCATCCTTTGTGCTACCGGAAAAAGATATGCTGCTAGTGTATGCATGTTCCGTTAACAATATTTGTCTGGTCGCACGAGGGTCTACTTCAAATACGGCATTGGGTTAACTGCTACGTCGTTTTTATAGACGGTAAAGTGTACGTGATTTCCGGTTGAACGACCTGTTGATCCTACCTCTGCGATCTTTTGGCCTCTCGATACGGATTGCCCAACAGAAACCTTAATACCTCCCTCGCGAATATGACCGTACAGAGTGGTATATTCTGCGTTATGCTTGATCATTACTGTATTCCCGAAGCCGCCGTTATATCCTGCAAAGAGAACGATTCCATCAGCCGCAGCCAAAATTGGCGTTCCCTTCGGTGCTGCCATATCTACACCATTATGCCCAGCCGAGCGGCCTGTAAACGGGTCTGACCGCATTCCGAACCCAGAAGTGAAGCGAAATTGTCCACTTGCAATAGGCAAAGCAAACTTCCCACCCTTGTAGCCTGTACTGGATGCGCTCATTGCACGTACTCGCTCCGCGTATTTGGCTGATTCTTGTTTGGTGATAGCCAAAAGCTCCTGCCCATACTGCTCCAAATCCACTTCAAGAGCTGATTCTTTCTTTTCTAATTCAGCCTTGACCACCATACTTTGCTTGTACTGCTTGTCCAATTCGGCTTTGAGCTCCTCAGCCTCATCGAACATCCCGGCGTACACAGTCAATTGATGATCAATTTCTTTCTTTTTGGTCTCGATGGTTTCCTTATCGCGAATGTTATCCTCTAAAATACGCGTGTCCTGCTCCAAAATAAGCTGCAAGGCCTGCATACGCGTCAAAAAGTCCCCAAAGTCAGAGGAACCGAGAAGGACATCCAAATAGGAGACCGTACCGCGTTCATACATGGAAGTCACACGTGTTCTGAGCAAGGCATCCCTTTTCGCTACGCGATCTTTTGCCTCATCCAGCTGATCCTGCGCGTTTGCTGCTTTTTCCTTGGTATCATCCATTTGCTTCTCAAGCTTGTCCAGCTTTTTCTGTGTATCGTTGCGACGCAAATCGATTTGCATCAATTGCGTTTCCAAGCCCTTTTTCTCTTTTTGTACGACATTGATCTGTTCTTCGGTCTTCTTCAATTGCTGCTGCTGGCTTTTCTTCTTCTTTTGGATTTCTTTTAGCTCTCGATTAATCTTGTCCAAAGAGGCCTTACTAGGCGCTGCCAAGCTCACATTTGTCGGGAGCACAGTACCGACTACAAGCCCAGTGATTACGAGTGCTAGCAGGATTCTCTTTCTCATGATACTCCTCCCACGCTCTTCAAATTATTAAACTCGCAAGAAGCGACGTACGGACACCAAGCTTCCCCAAATCCCGATGAATGCACCAATCGCCAGCAAAGCCAACGCCACTTGATACACGAGCGGGAATAGCGGCAACAGTTTAAACAGTTGGGAAGCTTCAAAACTGGAGTGAATGGCATCCAGGAGGTAGTAATAGCCAACCATTAACATAATGGTCGGAATCAAAGCCCCTGCCACCCCCATCATGAGTCCCTCCACAAAGAATGGCCAACGGATAAACCAGTTCGTGGCACCAACCAGCTTCATGATTTCAATCTCTCTGCGACGTGCCACAATTGTCAGCTTAATCGTGTTGGCAATCAAGAACATCGCTGTAAAACCAAGTCCAATAATAAAGGCAATCCCGACATTACGGACTGCTCCTGTCAAGGAAAACAGCTTTTCCACAGTGCCTTCCCCATAGGTTAGGCTTTTGACATACTGGATATTTTTAATTTGAGCGGCAACAGCAGCAGTGTCTTGCGGTTGCTTCGTTTTTACGGTAAACGCATCCGGCAGAGGGTTGCTTTCCTCCAATCCTTCGAACAAATACGCTTTTTCACCAAGGCTCTCTTTAAATTGCTTCAGCCCTTCGTCTTTCGGAACAAATGAAACAGACTCTACTTGCGGAAGTTTCTTGATGTTGTTCTCAACCTGTGTGATGTTCTCTTTTGTCGCCAGCAAGTCCATGAAGACCCGAATTTCTACTTGTTTTTCCACGGACTGCGCAAAGTAATTGACGTTCATCGCCAGAATGAGGAAAACGCCCAAGATAAAGAGGGTAATGGTCACGGCACTAATTGAAGCGAACGACATCCAGCCGTTCCGCCCGAGGTTTTTGACCCCTTCACGGACATGGCGCCCCAGCGTCCTAATCTTCATAACCATATTCCCCTCTCTGCTCATCACGGGCAATTTGGCCTGCTTCGATCGCAACCACCCGTTTTCTCATGGTGTTTACAATTTCCCTATTGTGGGTAGCCATAACGACTGTCGTGCCACGCTGATTGATTTCTTCAAACAGCTTCATGATTTCCCATGAGGTCTCTGGGTCCAGGTTCCCCGTCGGCTCGTCCGCGATAATGATTCCCGGGCTATTCACCAGTGCACGCGCTAAGGCAACACGTTGCTGCTCACCACCGGACAGCTCGCTCGGAAGCATTTTTGCTTTATGCTTGAGCTTTACCAGTCCCAAAACATCCATCACGCGCGGCTTAATTTGTTTCGGATTGCTCTCGATTACTTCCATCGCAAATGCAACGTTTTCGAAAACGGTTAACGTCGGCAGCAGCTTGAAGTCTTGGAACACGACACCGATACTGCGGCGGACTAATGGAATTTGGCGCTCTTTGATTCTGCTGACATTGAAGCCACCCAAAAAGATTTGTCCTTTCGTCGGCTTCTCTTCACGGTACATCAATTTGATAAACGTAGATTTACCCGCACCACTGGGGCCTACTACGTACACAAATTCACCTTTCTCAATCCGAATGTTGATACCTTTCAAAGCATTCGTTCCATTCGGGTATGTTTTCCACACATCAAACATTTCGATCAAGCCAATCACATCCTACTTCGTCAGATCCTTGTCTATGTATCTTGATCCTGAATTTTAAAGTAAAAATCGACAAAACCCCTCTACCCACTAGCAACCGCTGCCATACCTTGTTGAAAAACAGCGGGAATTCCCATCCTATCCATTATACCACCACGATTCACGGATGGTATCCACTAAATCTCTCATTTCTTGTCGAAACAGCTTCGATTGTTAACAACTGCCACGAATTAGGGAGAAAATAAGATTGCACATTACCAACTAGCATCATGGAAAACAGTTGGCTACAATGAGTGTGACAAGAGGGCATCATAAAAAAGGAGCTGTTTATAACGTGGAAAATTTTGTTTACCATAACCCGACACAGCTAATTTTTGGACGGGGTCAATTGGCCCAGCTCGAGGAAAAAGCAAGACAGCTAGGTCCCACTGTCCTTTTGGTATATGGTGGTGGCAGTATAAAGCGAACCGGTCTCTACGACAAAGTGATTTCTCTCCTGCAGTCCGCGGGCTGCCGCGTGCATGAGTTGCCAGGAGTGGAGCCAAATCCACGTCTGGGCACCGTGAACAAAGGAATTGAGTTATGCCGCCGAGAGGGCGTCAATTGGATACTCGCTGTAGGTGGTGGCAGTGTAATCGACGCGGCCAAAGCAGTCGCGATCGGTGTTCCTTACGAAGGAGATGTATGGGATTTTTATACGCGCAAAGCGGCCGCACAAGAGGCTTTGCCCCTCGGTACCGTACTGACACTTGCTGCTACTGGTTCTGAAATGAACCGGGGAAGTGTCGTCACTAACTGGGAGACACAAGAAAAGCATGGAGCTAGCACGACATTTCCGGCATTTTCGATTCTGGACCCAGAGCATACGTTTAGCGTGCCACGGGACCAAACGATCTACGGAATCAGCGACATTTTGTCCCATGTATTCGAGCAGTATTTCACGCATACAACCGAAATTCCATTGCAAACACGTTTTGCTGAGTCGATCATGAAGACCGTCATCGAAAATGCAGAACGCGCCCTCGCCAATCCGGAAGACTACGATGCGCGGGCCAACATTATGTACTGCGGAACAATGGCATTGAACGGCACTCTCCCGGTTGGTGTCACAACAGACTGGGCAACCCACTCCATTGAGCATGCTGTGAGTGCTGTTTACGACATCCCGCACGGTGGCGGTCTGGCGATCATCTTCCCGAAATGGATGCGCTATGTGTACCGTGAAAACGTCGCTCGCTTTGTGCGGTTCGCGACAGAAGTGTGGAATGTCGATCCTGCCGGCAAAACAGATGATGAGGTGGCATTGGAAGGGATCGCCGCTACGGAAGCTTTCTTTGAGCGCATCGGTGCCCCTACTCGCTTGGCTGATTACGGTATCACCGACGAGCATTTGCAGCTCATGGCCGAAAAAGCTACTCCGTTTGGACCGATCGGCCAATTCAAAACGTTGACGAGCGATGATGTGGCACAGATTCTTCGCATGTCTTTGTAAACACAAGCAAACGCCGCCTTCCAGAAATGGGAGTACGGCGTTTATTAATTTGATCGTCAGTTTTGATTCAGCCATTTTTTCCGAATAAGATTTCCACATAACAGCACCAACGGTACACCGATGCTATAGGTAAAATCATAGAATGGCCAGTACTTCGCAATGATGTCGCCATAGACGATCATATTGGGCGAGAAAATCGTAGACATCACCATGAGCAAAACAATGTACGGAAAGATTAGAACCTTGAAGTTGTCGATTCGAAAGACGTGACGGATTCCTAAATGGAAAAACAAGCAGTACAGCGTAATTTTGACACTAACAGCGATAAACCAGATCACTGCGATAATCGCCTCTAGCCGTTGAATGAAATCCCCGAGCTTTAGCTGTTTGATGAGAACATAGGTCGGATAAAAATGTCGCGAAGTCTGTTCTGCCCCCAAAACAAGGATGCACATCACCATGATGATGAACAGCACAATTCCCCCAAGCAACGTCCCCAGAAAAAAAGATCTCATTCGTTTTTGGATGGGCGAGACAAACGGAAGAACCGCCATAAAAATGACCAGCTCTGAAAAAGGAAAGGCAAATGCCGCTGTAGATCCCTGCAAAATAGGCATCCACCCATTTTCAAAAACAGGTTGAATTCTCGACATTTCCACCTGTGGCAGAAGAGTAATCATGAGTAAACCAAAAAAGAAAAAGAACCAGACAAAATAGATTTCTGCCGATTCTGCGACTGTTTGCAGTCCTAAACTCACACCAAACATAATCACAATGACAAACAATAGCTGTATCGCGAATCTTGGTGTCGAGACTAATAAATGCGTGCCAACAAAGTCGCCAATTTCCATCACATGCGCCCCTGCTGAAAACAGAGTATAGCAAATAAACGAGAGTGTAATGATGGTTCCCAACACTCTCCCAACGGTTTGATCAACGAAGGTGAAAAAGCTTTGATTCCGATAAAGCTTTCCCACAGCTATGAGTAACATAATATTGAGCAGTCCCACCACAAGCCCGATCAGGACGGATATCCACGCATCCTGTTTAGCGAGTGCAGCCGTCATGCCAGGCAGGACGAGAACAGAGTCCCCAATGGTAACAAGGGTGACGAGCATCAATAGTTGACGGGGACTGATCTTGTAGCTCTCTTGCATGATTGTTCCCTGCTCTCTTTAGGCCTTCGATCCCTTTGTACAATTATTTCCTCCATGATTTGACGCTAAACACACAGGCATTTCATGCTATGATAAAGAAATATATGTAAATTCCGAAATGGAGTGGAGGACTGCAACCATGTACAGAGTAAAAAAGCAGGACGTGATTTATGCCATGTCTCCTGAGAATCGGCCGGTCTTGAAGGTGGAAGCAGGCAGCATCGTAACGTTTGAAACCTGCGATTGCTTCGAGGACCAAATCCAATCGGCTGACACCGTGTTTCAAGAGCTTGATTGGAATCGGATCAACCCTGCTTCCGGCCCTATTTATATAGAAGAAACAGAACCAGGCGATATTTTGGTTGTTCATATTCAGAAAATTGAGATTAAAAACCAAGGCGTAATGGTTACTGGACCAGAACTGGGTGTAATGGGATTCGACCTGCAAGAAAATGTGATTAAAATGATTCCGATACAAGATGGAAAAGCTGTATTGTCAGACAAGCTTCAGGTTCCGATCAACCCCATGATTGGCGTAATTGGAACAGCTCCTGCCAAAGAAGCCATTTCATGCGGTACGCCGGGCGATCACGGCGGCAACATGGACTGCAAGCAAATCCGTGAAGGTACTACATTGCTTTTACCCGTAAATGTTCCGGGCGCATTATTTGCCCTTGGTGACCTCCATGCTGCAATGGCTGACGGTGAAGTAGCTGTATGTGGTGTAGAAATCGCAGGGGAAGTAACCGTAAAGCTCGATGTGATAAAAGGAAAGCAGTGGCCGTTACCGATGGCAGTCAACCAAGAGCACCTGATCACGATTGCGTCGGAAAAGGAGCTGGACAAGGCTGCGGATCGAGCGGTAATCAACATGGTGCAATTTCTACACGAAGAGCTGGGCGTGGAAAAGGCCGAAGCCACCTTCCTGCTCTCCGCTGCGGGAGATTTGCGTATCTGTCAGGTCGTCGATCCTTTAAAGACAGCCCGCATGGAGTTGCCTCTTGCGTACGCAACCGCATTAGGCTTTGATTCGAAAATAGTCGGTAGATAAGGATAGAGCGCAAAAAAACCCCAAAGCTTGGGGTTTTTTGTTTTACCTACAAGTACGTTTTTATGCAGGCGAACCGACATCGATCAAGGATTCAATCATGACCTTTTGACTGTTTTTGTCCACCCACGCATGTGTTTCTACCAGTTGCTTGCGGTACCAATCAATTTGGACTTCCACCTGATTACGGGCAGTTCCGCCCAACACGTTGCGTGCATTGACAACTGTCTCAACAGCTAGAGCGTCATACACATCTGCCCCAATAGCCTCTGAGAAGTTCTGGAATTCTTCCAAGGTCAAATCGAGAAGATATTTTTGCTGCTCGATGCAGTACAAGACGGTTCTTCCTACAACTTCATGCGCCTGACGGAATGGCATGTCTTTGCGAACCAAGTAATCTGCCAGGTCTGTCGCATTGGAAAAATCGTTGGTAACTGCTTGACGCATGCGATCTGCTTTGACTTGCATCGTCTTAATCATCGGCGTGAGCAACGCTAGCGCACCATGAATGGTTGCTACCGTATCGAACATGCCTTCTTTATCTTCTTGCATGTCCTTGTTGTACGCCAGCGGCAAACCTTTCAATACGGTCAACAATCCAAACAAATTGCCGTAAACACGCCCAGTTTTTCCGCGAACCAGCTCTGCTACATCAGGATTTTTCTTTTGCGGCATGATACTGGACCCCGTGCAAAATGCATCGTCTAGCTCCACAAAGGAGAATTCCTGACTGCTCCAGATGACGAGCTCTTCGCACAGACGGGAAAGATGGGTCATGACTAAAGAAGCGTCTGCCAAAAATTCGACAATGAAATCACGATCACTCACTGCATCCATGCTGTTTTGATAGATGCCGTCAAATTGCAGCAATTCCGCTACAAACGTACGGTCGATCGGGAATGTCGTACCTGCGAGGGCACCTGCTCCAAGCGGCAGCACATTCACACGCTTCCACGTCTCCGTCATCCGTTCGATATCACGTTGCAGCATGGACACATACGCCATCAGGTGATAGCCGAACAATACTGGCTGCGCGCGCTGCAAATGTGTATAGCCTGGCATGACGGTGTCAAGATGCTGGCTGGCTTGCTCAAGCAATGCCTCTTGCAAATACATTGCCAATTGGATAATCTCCATCAGCTTTTCTCTGAGGTACAGGTGCATATCCAACGCAACCTGATCATTGCGGCTGCGTCCGGTGTGGAGTTTGCCTCCCACCGGACCGATCTCTTCAATCAGCATCTTTTCAATATTCATATGCACATCTTCGTGCGCAACGAGAAACTCAGCTTGCCCGCGCTCAATTTTCTCTTTTACTTTTTTCAAGCCAGCGATGATCTGTCTTACTTCCTCCATCGGCAGGATGCCACACTTGCCCAACATGGCAACATGAGCCAGGCTTCCGACGATGTCCTGTCGCCACATTTTCTGGTCGAAAGAAATAGAAGCAGTATACTCTTCTACGAGTTGATTCGTCGGCTTCGTGAAGCGTCCTCCCCAGAGTTTCATTGCTTGATCGCATCCTTTTCATCCAAAATCTTAATGGCAGTATTTTTATTCTCGTGCAGTACACCCTCGTTTACCTGTGCGTATACCTTTGTAGGCAGACCCCACAGTTTGATGAAACCGAGTGCTGCTTTGTGGTCGAATTGGTCACCCGCATTGTAAGTCGCCAACTCATGGCTGTAGAGAGACGATGCAGAGGTGCGGCCTACAACGATCGCATGTCCTTTGTGCAGCTTTACGCGTACGACACCCGTTACGTGCTTTTGCGTTTCTTCAATGAATGCCTGGACAGCATTGCGAATTGGCGAATACCAGAGACCCTCGTAAATCACTTGCGCCAGTTTTTGCTCGACAATCGGTTTGAACTGAGCGACCTCACGAGGTTGCGTCAGGAACTCCAGCTCACGGTGCGCCAAAATCAAAGTAGTCGCAGCCGGTGTCTCGTAAACTTCGCGAGATTTGATGCCCACCAAACGGTTTTCCACATGGTCGATACGACCTACTCCATGGTTTCCAGCGATTTTGTTCAGCTTGAGGATCAGCTCAGCCAGTGGGAGCTCTTCGCCGTTCAATGCAGTTGGCTTCCCTTGCACGAAAGTAATTTCGATTTCTTCTGCCTCGTCTGGAGCATCCATGATCGACTTCGTCAGATCGTATGCACCTTCTGGAGGAGCGGCCCATGGATCTTCCAGAACACCGCACTCGCAGCTTCTGCCCCACAGGTTTTGGTCAATGCTGTATGGATTGTCCAAATCGATTGGGATCGGGATATTGTTCTTTTTCGCATATTCAATCTCTTCGTCACGCGTCCAGCCCCATTCACGAACCGGCGCCACAATTTTGATATCCGGGTTCAGCGCTGTGAAGGAAACATCGAAGCGCACCTGATCGTTTCCTTTTCCTGTGCAACCGTGTGCGACAGCTACCGCGCCTTCTTTTTCTGCGATTTCAACCAGCACGCGCGAAATCAAGTAACGCGACAGTGCAGACACCAATGGATACTTGCCTTCGTACATCGCGTTTGCCTTCAGGGCTGGCAATACGAATTCCTCTGCGAATGCATCTTTTGCATCCACTACGATTGATTTCAATGCCCCTACCTGCAATGCTTTTTTCTGTACGAAATCGAGGTCTTTCCCTTCCCCTACATCCAATGCAACTGCAATGACATCGTAGTTATACGTATCTTGCAGCCATTTAATTGCTACCGATGTATCTAAACCGCCTGAATAGGCCAACACAATTTTTTCTTTTGCCATCATTCTCTCTCCCCGTTTCGAAGTTTCTCTTATGCGAGTAATTATACAAATGAACTAATAAAAATACAACTATTTTTCTTGTGAATTTCTTGTTAATTCGCAGTCTAAAACGGAGATACAATGAAAATATACAATTCTCGCATAAAAAGTATCTTGTTTTTATGCATACTCATCATCTGTTTATGCATAAACGTTTGCGTCAGCAAAAGGGAAACTTATCCAAGGCAGCGAATGAGTGAAGGGAGGATTTCCATAGGAGAAGTCTGTTGGAGGGATTATGAAAACAATTTATTTGGTACGTCATTGTCAGGCTGCTGGCCAAGAACCCGAAGCCCTGCTCACGGAAAAGGGAGAAGTACAAGCTCAGGAGCTCGCCACTTTCTTCGCAGGTTTCCCCATTGATCGAATCATTTCGAGTCCGTATCATCGGGCGATTGCCACCATCCGGCCATTTGCACAAGAACGCGGAATCGTGGTTGAAGAAGACACGCGTTTGGTCGAGCGCGTCCTTAGCGGAGTACCGCGTGGGGATTGGTTCGAGCGGCTGCGCGATACGTTCGATGACCTGGCTCTTGAATTCGAAGGAGGCGAATCCAGTCTTACTGCTATCAACCGGGCAAATTCGTTGCTTACTGAGATTTTAGCAGACGAGCATAACAATATTGTGCTTGTCAGCCACGGATGCCTGCTGGCCTTGCTCATGAAATCAATTGATGATCGCTTTGGCTTTCACGATTGGGAGAAATTAAGCAATCCAGATGTATTCAAGCTTACCTGTCATTTAGAAACCAGAGAGATCGTCCGCATATGGTCGTAAACGAATAAAAACAGTTACAAGGGGCAGCTCATCTGATTGCCTCCTGTAACTGTTTTTGTGGGATGGACTCTATTCCAATAATGCTCTGCAACTCTTCGCACGGCAGTCGGTGAACGATTCTGATAAAATGCTCCGCCAATATCGGATCAAATTGGGTACCGGAGCCCCGCTTGATTTCTTGAAGCGCTTCCTCCACAGGCAAACCTTTTCGATAGGGCCTGTCCGCAACCATCGCATCAAAAGCGTCTGAAATGGCTAAAATTCTCGCCATCAGCGGAATCTCATCCCCAGCTAAACCATCCGGATATCCCCTTCCATCTATACGCTCATGATGGGAGCGGATCGCAGGAAGCAATTCATTGAACATCCCTGCTTGCAAAATGATTTCGTAGCCAATGACGGTATGCTGCTTGATCTTGTCATACTCTTCTGGAGTGAGCTTTCCTTTTTTATTGAGAATTTCGTCTTCGATTCCGATTTTTCCAATGTCGTGCAAAAGACCGCCAACATAAATTTCTTCTACTTTTGTAGCAGACAGACCAATATCCTTGGCAATTTCTCTTCCCCAGTGTGCCACTCGCTGGGAATGGCCACTCGTGTAACGATCTCGCGCATCAATAGAAGCTGCCATGGCAGTCAAAAACTTATGGTTGAATGTTTTGACTTCTTCTACTTTTTGTTGGAGTTTATTCATACTGTCGTAATATTGATGGAACACAAAACTCATCGTGATAAAAGCAGCCATCATGGGAACTAATGTGTATAGTCCATAAGTCTCAAACAGTCGAGATCCGATTCCCGCCATTACCATTAGCAAAAGGTATGTGAGCGTTGTTCCTTTTGCCATTTTCTGAACCGTTGTAAAACAATTCGTCTTAAAAAAGTAAGAAATCCCTAACCCACATAGGACTATATTGATAAACCAGTACGATACAGCTAAGAGTAAATCCATTAACATCGTGGAAGCTGGTACATGATCTATAGAGTTTTTGAAGAGACCGACAAACCAAATAGTTAACACCAGCTGGCCAATATTCGCCATAGCTTTTACCGGGTTGGACCTGATTAGAAACGCCAGTATCAACGTTTCAACAACGGCCGACCAAACACCTACCCAAGCTCCAAAGAGGAGAATACCGGAAAAAATAACTGCATTGTTTAGTGTCAATATGGTGTTCAACGTCCGTATGGGAGCGAACGTAGAAAAGATGGTGAGTAATGTATACGCAAACAAAACTCCCCAATGCTCTCTTGGCTCCCAGTCAGACAACGAATCATAAAAAATCACTAACGCCGCTAGTGGAAAAATCCAAGTCACCACTATTTTTTTCATTGTTGATCCAAACTCAACTTTTCGTTGCATAGTTTTTTCCTTCTCGGAGTTGTAATAGTGAGATTGGCTTATTCATTAAGCGTTGTACTAATAAAAATGCACCCAGCATAATAAAAATATCGCCTATGCTGATTACCCTTGGAATAATCGAAGGCATGTAGATGACATCTGTTAAAAACGGCAAATTTGTACTCTCAGTCAAAACGCTATGCTTAAAATTCGTCCCATTGATAACCGGAGTAAGATCGTAAGGCAATTTTTTCGCCTGTTCCAAATCAATCGGCATTCTTCCATTGTTTGTCCAAATAGCCAACGCATTTAAAAACCAGCCCATCATGAAGATACGCATGTCCTCAAATTGGCGATTAAACATGAGAAAGGCTAGAATGAATGCATAGGAGATCGATACGAATATCCCCCCTGCCGGAGGATAGAGCGCCGAAAAAGCTTGTAGGGCTATGCTAATAAAGAGAAGAGAGAGTTTATGAAATTTCGGAAACTCTTTAATCCTTCCACCTCTTAATAGAGCAACTACAAACGATAAACCAATCACATCAAGTAGCATAAAGGTATTCCTCCGAAATATTAGAGAAAAACACCACTCTTGTTACAAGCGGTGTTTTATTTGCATCCCATATTACCCAATGTTGTAGTTTGCAGAAGTAGCTGCTACGATTGCTACCACCATCATAATTGCCGCGAACCATTTTTTCATTTTCTTTTCCCCCCTTTAGGCATAGTGGAGAAAGCTGGCTTCGCTACTGTCCGTGATGCAGAGGCCAAGCGACCAAGTACAGCCCCTGCTCCCCTTTCCTTTTCCATTTCGGAAAAGGGCGGATTCGCTACTGGCTCCATACGGACCAAGCGACCAGATACAGTCCGTACTTCTTCGCTTCTTTCCTACCTTTATTTTACACATAAGTGACAAAATTCGGCAATCATAGATTCATAGTCTATTCGATTTAATTACAACTAGTTCTATTTAACTAGAACTATGTTCACACCAGCGCCGCCAAAATCGCTTTTTGCGCGTGCAATCTATTTTCAGCCTGATCAAAAATGACAGAGCGCGATCCGTCGATAACCCCAGTTGTCACTTCTTCACCACGATGTGCTGGCAAGCAGTGCAAGAAGAGATAATCACGAGCTGCCGCTGCTACCAATTTTTCGTTCACTTGATAGTCGGCAAATGCTTTCAATCTCACCTCATTTTCTTCTTCAAAACCCATACTAGTCCAAACGTCCGTGTATACAGCATCTGCCCCCATGACAGCCTCTATCGGGTCAGTGGTCACCATCATTTTTCCACCGCTTTGTTTTGCGTACCCTGTAGCTTTTGCGACAATCGCTGCATCCATTTCGTAGCCTACCGGAGTCGCCACCCGCACATCCAGGCCTAGCAGAGCTGCGCCCAGCACCAGTGAGTTCGCCACGTTGTTGCCGTCTCCTACATAGGCGAGCTTGACTCCTTTCAACTTGCCTTTATGCTCCCAGATCGTCAGCAGATCAGCCAAAGCCTGACAAGGGTGGTACAGATCGGTCAAGCCATTGATAATGGGGATCGACGCGTGCAGAGCAAGCTCTTCTACATAAGAGTGGGAAAAGGTCCGAATCATGATCGCATCTACGTACCGCGAGAGAACTTTCGCTGTGTCGCTGATCGGCTCCCCGCGTCCGAGCTGCAGCTCTTTTCCGCTCATGAACATCCCCAGGCCACCCAACTGATGCATCCCTACTTCAAAGGAGACGCGCGTGCGGGTAGAAGCCTTGTCAAAGATCATCCCCAACGTCTTGCCTTGCAAAGGCTGGAATGGCTGTCCCAGCTTTTGCAATTGCTTGACGTGAGCAGACAGATGGAGCAGCTCCATTAATTCCTCCCCGTTGAATTCATCGACGCGCAAGAAATCTTTTCCTTTATGCTTTTGTAACGGCAAGTTTTGAAAGTGTTCCAATATCTTCACTGGCTGCATGCGAGCCACCTCTTTTCTTCATAATAGACTTCACGTATAACTCGAACGTATCGACAGCGGAGAACAATGGCACACCTTGTTGTACCATCCGGCTTCGCAGGGCAAATCCCGTCCGGCCGTGACGATTTCCTTTCGTTGCAGTAACAAGTGCGAAGGCCGCTTCTTCCTCTTGCAACAGGTCGATCCACGCCGCTTCATCTGCCACGATATGCTTCACGACAATTCCTTCGTTTTTCAGCCATTCGGCCGTTCCCGGAGTCGCCGCCAGATTGGCACCGTCTGCTTGCATTTGTCCGATTGATTCTCTTACGCCGTCCTGCTTATCTCCATCTGCCAAAGAAATCATGACCAACTGTCCTTTTTGCCAGTCGCCGTACAAATTATCCTTGAAAGCAAAGGCCTTGCCTGCTGCCTCTTCGAAAGAATGCCCCAAGCCGAGAACTTCGCCCGTCGATTTCATTTCTGGACCTAGTACCGGATCTACGCCATTCAGCTTGATCGTGGAGAAAACCGGTGCCTTGACGACTGCAAACGGAATCTCTGGCAAAAGCCCTGTACCATAGCCCATCTCCGACAGCTTTTCACCCAATTGTGCGCGGACCGCCAATTGAACCATCGGGATGCCAGTCACCTTGCTCGTAATCGGTACGGTCCGTGAAGCACGAGGATTTACCTCCAGTACATAAACCGTTTCGCCATCAATGACAAACTGAATATTGATTAACCCGACGGCTTCCATTTCTCCCGCGATTGCTTCTGTATAGCTCGCGATTTTATGCTTGATGTCATCCGTCAGATGTGGAGCCGGGAACAAGGCTACACTGTCGCCTGAGTGGATGCCCGCTCTCTCCACATGCTGGAAAATTCCAGGGATGATGACAGATTGTCCGTCACATACCGCATCTACTTCTGCTTCCTTACCTGGAACGTATTTATCCACGAGGAGCGGAAAGAACATGCTCATGTTCGGATGGTTCAACCAGTCTTGAATGGTAGCCTGCAGCTCGTCGATATTGTGGACTACTACCATACCTTGCCCTCCGATGACGTACGAAGGTCGCATCAAAACAGGGAAGCCGATTTCCTCCGCTATCGCGGTCGCATCCTCCAAAGACGATACTCCTTTACCGGGGATATGCGGAATGTCCAGCTTTCGCAGCATGGTGTAGAACAGCTCGCGGTCCTCCGCGCGTTCGATGGCTGCAAGCGACGTACCCATTACTTTCAGACCCGCCTGCTCCAGCTTGGCTGCCAAATTGATCGCGGTTTGACCGCCGAATTGAACCATGACGCCCTCTACCTGTTCGCGTTCTGCGATATGCAGGACATCTTCTACGTGAAGCGGTTCAAAATAAAGATGGTCGGCTGTTTCATAATCAGTGCTGACCGTCTCTGGGTTGTTGTTCACAACGACAGCGGCAATACCGCTTGCCTGAAGCGCTTTGGCTGCATGCACGGAGCAGTAGTCAAACTCGATTCCCTGCCCAATGCGAATGGGACCTGAGCCAAGTACCAGTACTTTGCGGCCAGCCAGTGACTCTACCTCATCTACTCCTTGCCAATCCGAATAGTAGTAAGGAGTTTGGGCATCAAATTCTGCCGCACAAGTATCCACAATTTTATAAGAAGGCGTAATGCCCGATTCTTGGCGAAGTGATTTGATTTCAGCAGGTGTAGCACCAACCAGTGAAGCGATCGTTTCATCGGCAAACCCGCGACGCTTTGCTTCCAACAACAGCTCTGAGGTCAGTGTTTTGCTATCGTGGCAAGACAGCTCTACTTCCAAGTCCACGATTTTACGCAAGCTCCGCAAGAAAAACGGATCGACACCAGTCAGATTGTGCAGCTCACTTTCTGTAAAGCCTTTGCGGATCGCCTCAGCAAAAACGAACAGTCTGATATCAGTCGCTTCCTGTAGGGAATGTGCAAGCTCCTCACGCGTCCAGGATGCCAGCTCTGGTCGAGTCAAATGTGTGCATCCCTGTTCCAGAGAACGAACTGCCTTCAATAGTCCTGCTTCCAGATTGCGGGCGATCGACATGACCTCGCCAGTCGCTTTCATTTGCGTCCCCAGCTTGCGGTCTGCCAGCGGGAATTTGTCAAACGGGAAGCGCGGGATTTTGACAACGATGTAGTCTAACGCTGGTTCAAAGCTAGCGTACGTATAGCCCGTGATTGGATTGAGTACCTCATCCAATCCGTAGCCTAGTGCGAGCTTGGCGGCGATCCGCGCGATTGGATAGCCTGTTGCTTTGGAAGCCAACGCACTGGAACGGCTGACACGAGGATTTACCTCGATCAGCACATACCGATCGGAATTCGGATCAAGCGCAAATTGAATATTGCAACCACCTACTACCCCAAGCGAACGAATCACTTTCGTAGATACGCTGCGCAGCATTTGGTACTGACGATCTGTCAGTGTCTGAGATGGCGCGACGACAATGCTGTCTCCCGTATGAATCCCTACCGGGTCCAAATTTTCCATATTGCACACGATGATGCAGGTATCATTAGCATCACGCATAACCTCGTACTCGATCTCTTTCCAGCCTTTTACACTCCGCTCAATCAGCACCTGACCGATTGGACTAGCTGCAATGCCACCTGCTGCAACCTTTCGCAATGACGCTTCATCCGCTGCGATCCCGCCACCTGCTCCTCCGAGTGTATAAGCAGGACGGACAATCACTGGATAGCCGATAGCGTTCGCAAACTCGATGGCTGATTCTACAGATTCGACTGTATCGCTCTCTGGAACAGGCTCTCCGATTTGCTGCATCAATTGCTTGAACAGCTCACGGTCTTCCCCGTTTTGAATGGCAGCCAGCGGCGTACCCAACAACTGCACACTGTACTTTTCCAACACGCCCGCTTCTGCTAGAGAAACAGCAAGATTAAGTCCCGTTTGGCCGCCTAACGTAGGCAAGAGGCCATCGGGACGCTCTTTTGCGATAATAGCTGTCACGGATTCCACCGTGAGCGGCTCCAAATACACTTTGTCCGCTACTTGTTCATCTGTCATGATCGTAGCCGGATTGTTATTCACCAGCACGACCTGCACGCCCGCTTCTTTCAGGGAAAGGCAAGCCTGTGCACCTGCATAATCAAATTCCGCTGCCTGCCCGATGACGATCGGACCAGAACCGATGACCAATACTTTATGAATGTGTGGCAATTTAGGCATATCTCTTCGCTCCTACTACGCGCATCGACTGCAAGAATTGGTGGAAAATGTGGGATGTATCACTTGGGCCTGGATGTGCTTCCGGATGGAACTGCACACTAAAAACAGGCAGACTGACATGGCGTAATCCTTCGACTGAACCGTCATTGACATTGCGATAGGAAACCGTTAACTGGCGTTTATCCAGAGACTCTTCCTTGACCACGTACCCATGATTTTGTGAGCTCATATATACTTTGCCAGTCATCATATCCTTGACCGGATGATTGCTGCCGCGGTGACCGTATGCAAGCTTCTCTGTCTTGCCGCCGTACATTAGCGCCAATACTTGATGTCCTAAACAAATGCCCAATGTCGGGTACTGCTCCACGGCTTTGCGCCATTCGCTGCAATACGCAAGCAAGTGCTCTGGATCGCCAGGCCCATTGGAAAATAACAAGCCGTCTGGTGCGAGAGCATTGATTTGGGCAAAACTCGTATCAAAAGGAACGACCGTAACACGGCAGCCCTGCTGGAGAAGTGCATCCAAAATCGATTGCTTCATGCCGAGGTCAATCAAGACGACATGTTCGCCTGTTCCCGGATAACGCTCCACTTGTTGTCTGGATACGTTGGCAACTAATGATTTCTTGGCGTGCTTGTAGCGCAGGGACACCACTTCCTCTACCTGCATAGGCTGATCGGAAATGACACCGAATACGGTACCGTCTTGACGGACGCGCTTGGTAATCGTTCGCGTATCGATCCCCGCAAGAATCGGGAATCCAAATGCTTCTGCCGCTTGAGCCAAAGTCATGTTTGATTCGTAATGGCTTGGCTCCATGCATAGCTCGCTGACAATCATCCCTGTCAACGCTGGCTTGGCTGCCTCATAATCCTTTTCGTTGATCCCGTAGTTTCCGATCAAGGGATATGTGAAGGTAACGATTTGCCCTGCAAAAGAAGGGTCTGTCATCACCTCTTGGTATCCCGTCATTCCTGTATGAAAAACCACTTCTCCGAATCCGTTAATGGGGGCGCCATACAGCTTCCCTGTAAAAACCTCGCCGCTCTCCAGCGTTAAATATCCTGTTCCTAACGATTGATTCTCTCTATCCATCTATAAAGCAACTCCTCTCCAATAGGCACCGGACTGATCGCTCTTACCGAAAATTTATGCAACCTTTTGTATTAATATACATTCGGAATTATAAAAATGCAACGAGTTTTTTGATCACTTCCACCCGTTGCATTCTTTGCTTTTTTTATCTAAACCTGCGACAGCGCCTCGCTTAATACGGTAATGGCTTGCTTTACTTCATCGTCGGTCGTCACAAAAGAAGGCAAGAGTCTCACTACTTGCGGGCCAGCCATCAGCATAATGACTCCTTTTTCCCGTGCATACGCGACCGGCTCACCTGCAGGAATCGTAAGTTCTACACCGAGAAGCAGTCCTTTTCCCCGAACCGTAACCACTTTGTCTGGATGCTCTGCCTTGAGCTTCTCCAGCTCTTTGATCAATACGTCATGGATATGGGCTACCCGCTCCAAAATCTGCTCCTCTTCCATCGTCGCAAGAGTCGCGATTCCAGCAGTTGCTGCCAATGGATTCCCGCCAAAAGTAGTACCATGCGTACCTGGAGCAAACGCTGCTGCTACTTCTTTGGTCGCAACTACCGCTCCGATCGGGAAACCACTTCCTAAGCCTTTTGCCAATGAAATCGCATCTGGCTTCACGTCATAGTGCTGGAAGGCAAACCATGTACCCGTGCGGCCAATCCCGGTCTGTATCTCATCAATCAACAGGAGCAATCCGTGCGCATCGCACAATTCACGCAGCGCCTTCACCCACGCCTCTTCTGCCGGATGTACGCCGCCTTCTCCCTGAACCAGCTCCAGCATGATCGCGCACGTCTTGTCTGTAATGGCTGACTTGACCGCATCAAGGTCGTTGTAAGGAACGGTGACAAATCCCTGCGGCAATGGTGCGAAGCCGTCCTTCACCTTTTCCTGTCCAGTAGCCGTCAGGGTAGCCAATGTCCGTCCATGAAAAGACTGTTCAAAGCTGATGATTTCGTAACGGTCGGTCCCTTTTATTTTTTGTGCATAGCGGCGGGCGAGCTTGATCAAGCCTTCATTCGCCTCTGCCCCACTGTTGCAGAAAAAAGCCTGATCCAGTCCAGACAAACGGCTCAGCTTTTCCGCCAAAATCTCTTGCTGAGGCACATGCACCAGATTCGAGCAATGCCACAACGTATCGAGCTGTTCGTGCAGCTTTGCCGTTAATTTTGGCGGGACATGCCCTAACGAGGTCACGGCAATTCCTGAGGTAAAATCGAGATATTGCTTGCCTTGATCATCCCACACCTGATTTCCTTGTCCTTTTACCAAACTGATTGGCCATCTCGCATAGTTATTCATGAGATGCACAGGCGCTGTTGTTGTATGCATATTCATTTCCCTCCTCATTGAGTATATTCATACGGACTGTTGTCCCAACTGCCTGCCCCGCACAAACACCGAGCAGATCTTCAGCGGTTCCCTGACAGATGACAACCTGCTCCACACCCTGTCCGAGAGCATCGATAGCTGCCTGAACCTTCGGAATCATTCCGCCAGTAATAATCCCTGCCCGAATCATTTCCTGTATCTCTTCTGCACTTGTTGCTGGCACTACTGCCTTGGTGCCGTCTGTCTGTGGCTGCATGATGCCCGGAACATCTGTCACCATGATCAGTTTTTCGGCGCTAAGTGCTGCTGCAATCGCTCCTGCGGCTACATCCGCATTGACGTTATATGTCTCTGTGCCATCTTCATTAACGGAAAGAGGAGCAATCACCGGGGCGTATCCCTGCTCAAGAATCGCTTTCGGAATGGTCGTATCAGCCTTCTTTATTTCTCCTACCCACCCGAGTGGCTTCATCGTTTTTGTTGCCAAAAAGGTCTGACCATCGATTCCACTTACTCCCCAAGCCTTGGCTCCTGCCTGTATCAGCCTTTTTACCAGCGTCTTGTTGATACTGCCGCATAAGACCATCTCTACAATGCGCAGCGTGTCCTCGCAGGTAACACGAAGCCCATCGACAAATTGCGGAGTGATCTGAACTCGATCGAGCATACTGTTAATGGCAGGTCCGCCCCCATGGACGATGACGATCTCTTGTCCTTGCGCCTGCAGTCCGGCAATTGCCTGAAAGAAAGAGTCAGGCAGCTGATCCATGGTGCTTCCGCCACATTTGATCACAACAATTCCTTGCATCTGCTTTCCTCCTCTACGGGTATACAGGTACGAGCGGCAAGCCCGTTTTCTCAGGCAAATCAAACATGACATTCATGTTTTGTACAGCTTGACCGGCGGCGCCTTTCATCATGTTATCGATTACCGACAGCAAGATGACACGCTTCGTGCGCTGATCAACATGGATGGCGATATCGCAGTAATTGGAGCCGTAAACTTCTTTGGTACGTGGATGACTGCCTGCAGGACGTACACGCACAAAAGGCTTATCCGCATAAGCAGCTTCATATAGCTCCTGGATTTGTGATTGTGTGACGTCAGTTGTTAGTTGTCCGTAGGCCGTGACTAAAATCCCTCGGGTCATCGGCACCAAATGCGGCGTAAATTGAACAAGCGTCTCTTCCCCGCTCTGTTTTTGCAGCTCTTGTTCAATCTCTGGTGTATGCTGATGACTCGCAACTTTATAAGCATGGATGCTTTCATTAATCTCGCTGTAATGAACTCCCAGCGATACTCCACGTCCAGCGCCGGACACACCTGATTTGGCATCGACGATCCAACTGTTAGGCTGTACCCAGCCTGTCTTTACCAGCGGGAGCAAGGCGAGGAGTGTAGCAGTGGGATAACACCCTGGATTCGCTATAAGACTGGCACCCGCTACTTGCTCTTGATTCCACTCGGTTAAACCGTAAACAGCCGCTTCTACCCATTGGGACGGGGCCGGCTCATGTTTGTACCACGTTTTGTAGACCGCACCGTTTTCTAGACGAAAATCCCCAGATAAATCAATGACCTTCACGCCTTTTTCGACCAGCTGCGGAGACAGCGTGCTACTTACTCCCGCAGGTGTAGCAAGGAAGATCAAATCGTTCACACCGCTCATGCTGTCTGCATCAATTGGTGACAATGTGGGCAACCCGAGTCCAGCTGCATGTGGAAACGATTTCTCCAAGCTCTCCCCTTCTGATGAACTTGAATATAAATTGGCAATCTCAACATGCGGATGCCCAGCCAAAAGACGGATCAACTCCGCGCCACCATAACCCGTTGCTCCAACAATCCCGACCCGAACCATGCTCTCTCCCCTTTATTCTATCCTGTATTTTTATACATGAATAATAATAAAAATCCATTCAGAATACAACAGAAAAACTTTTTTGCGGCCAAAGAAAAAAGCGCCCGATTGCTCAAGCGCTGGTTTGTTGCCCTGTTTACTTTTTATCCGCTAACCATGCAGCAATGTTTTCTGCATCTTTTCCGGTGACGAGACCCGGAGGCATTGATCCCTTTCCTTTTTCCAAAATGCCCATGATCTCGTCCTTGTTCAACTGGCTGCCGATCTTTTGCAAGTTCGGTCCAACTGCCCCTTCCAATGTCTGTCCGTGGCAGCCTGAACAGGTATTTTTGTACATGGTTTCTGCAGTTGCTGCATCATAGCTGCCGGATGGTGCCGTGGTTGGCGGAGTTTCTGTAGCCGGAGCCTCTGTTGCTGGTTGATTGGCTGGCGGCTGTGTTTGCTGATTTCCGCCACAGGCACTTAGCGAGAATGCGAGTACAGCCGCTGTCAAAACGAGTGGAATACGTTTCAAGGCTGTTCCCTCCTTTATTCGGATTTCTTCGCTAAGTATGCCTCCGACTTCCACTTCTCATTCTTACGACAGCCATTTAGGACAAAGGAAATTCCAACGGACTCCATTCACGCAACTCTAACGTCCGTGCGCCTTCCACGACAACTGGGTCAGCCTCCGCCAATTTACGAGCTTCTTCCAGAGAATCTGCTTTGTAAATAACCAATCCCCCGAGCTTGTCTGTGAAAGGTCCTGCCATAAACACTTTTCCCTGCTTGTACAAATCATTGATATACGTAAGATGCGCAGGTCTTACTTGAGCATTCAGCTCTTGATTCACGATTGGCAAAAATGCGGCATATAACATGGACGGTTTCTCTCCTTTTTCATGACCTTGTTCTTTCATGAAGTATAACATAATTATGAATACGGACTTTGGTCTGGTAGGATTTTTCCTTTCAACAGCGAACGATTCAAAGGTAGCAAGTAGCAACAGAGAGGCGGATAGGTATGGACACGCAGATACAGTTATATACATCTCTCTTCCACAACAATCCTGACGCTGTTTTCATGTTCGATATGCAGGGCAGATTCACAGGCGTAAACGCTGCTGGTGAAGCATTGATAGGATTCACCTCTCAAGAATTGCTGCGCATGCAAATTTGGGAAGTTCTCGCTTCTACTGAGGGTCTCGACAGTAAGAAACAACAACAAATCCTCTCTGCAGGAATCAGAAAAAATAAGCATTATCAGTTGCTCCATAAAAACGGGCAGGTTGTGGATATTATCGCTTCCAGTTTTCCCATTTTTCAAAACGGCGAAATCATCAGTCGCTATACGATTGCCAAAAACATCACGCAGCAAAAGAAAATGGAAGAGGCTCTTCACCAAATACAAGAGAACTTTCGGTTAATATCCGAGAACATTATGGATTTGATTTTTATTGTAAACGTAGATGGAATGATTACCTACGCTTCTCCTTCTGTTCAGGCGGTAACTGGTCTCACGATTGATCAAGTGATCAACCAGCATTTTTCGATCTTGATTCATCCTGAGCAAGTATCTAGCGCCAAGAGCGATTTTGCTCAAATGTTGAAGCAGAAGATCACGCTCGACGCCGAGTACCATTACCTGCACCCAGACGGTAGAATGTTGCTGTTCGATGTGAAAGGGACACCTGACGTTTGTTCAAACGGTCATATTCTCAGCACGGTTTTTGTAGCACGTGATATTACAGAACGTCGGCAATCAGAGGAATTGCTTCGTTACTCTGACAAGCTGTCCGTTCTAGGAGAGCTTGCCGCGGGTATCGCCCATGAAATTCGCAATCCGCTTACGGCCCTAAAAGGGTTTATTCAACTCATGGAAGGGGACAAGCTCGCCAATCAGCAATACTTGCAAATTATGCGATCTGAAATTGACCGGATCACCTCGATTACCAGTGAGCTTTTAATAATGGCGAAGCCGCAAGCGTTGCGATTTGCTCCCAACGGCCTTTTGCCATTGCTTTCGTCTGTCATTAAGCTTTTGGAACCGCAGGCACTTCTTAAAAATGTATCCATTCTTACTGATTTTCCGCAAGTCACGTCCCTCATATTGTGTGAGGAATATCAAATCAAGCAAGTCTTCATAAACATCATAAAAAACGGCATGGAAGCCATGCCGTTAGGTGGAAATCTCACAATCAAGGTTGTAGAGCGCACTTCCGATGTTATCATCCGAATCAGCGATCAAGGACAAGGTATCCCTGCCGAGCTACTTCCCCGATTAGGAGAGCTTTTTTATAGTACAAAAGAAACAGGAACTGGCCTGGGGTTAATGGTAAGCTCAAAAATTATTCGCGATCACGGCGGTACAATCAACATCGCCAGCGATGTCGGCAAAGGAACCACCGTATCGATATCCATACCAAAAGCCTTGAAGCCTACTGTTTCGTTTAACGATTAATCTGCGCGCGCAAATAGGCATCGATAAACGAATCAATATCACCATCCATGACGGCTTGAACGTTTCCTACCTCCATATTCGTCCGGTGGTCTTTTACCAGACTGTATGGATGGAAGACATAGGAACGAATTTGGCTGCCCCACGCAATATCTTTTTGTTCACCTTGAATAGCGGCCAACGTTTTCTCTTGTTCTTCCCGTTTTTTCTCAAACAGTCGTGCCGTCAGCATCTTCATCGCACGCTCCCGGTTTTTAATCTGGGAGCGTTCTGTTTGACACGTCACCACAATTCCAGAAGGCAAGTGAGTAATCCGTACAGCGGAGTCAGTCGTGTTGATATGCTGACCACCCGCCCCACTGGACCGATACGTATCGATTTTCAGGTCTTCAGTACGTATGTCTACCGCATTATCGTCTTCGATCTCCGGCAGGACGTTGCAAGACACAAACGATGTGTGTCGGCGTCCAGAGGCATCAAACGGAGATATCCGCACAAGACGATGAACCCCTTTTTCTGATTTGAGGTAGCCATACGCATTGTAGCCCTTAATGAGGAGAGTAACACTTTTTACACCGGCTTCATCGCCAGGCAAATAGTCCAATGTTTCGACCTTGAAGCCCTTGGCATCCCCCCAACGTGTATACATACGCAGAAGCATGGACGCCCAATCCTGGGACTCCGTACCACCCGCTCCCGGATGCAGCTCCAGAATGGCGTTGTTTTTGTCGTATTCATCGCTCAAAAGCAATTCCAGCTCAAAGCTCTCAAATGACTTCCGCAGCTCCTGCGTACTGTCATACAGATCTTGAATGAGCGACGCATCTCCTTCTTCGATGACGAGCTCCAGCATTACCTGGAGATCCTCGTACTGAGAATCCAGCTTGGCCATCGTCTCTACGAGGCTTTTGATTGCATTCAGTTCACTGATTGTCTTCTGCGCTGCATCATTGTCATCCCAAAAATCGGGTGCCAGCATGCGCTCTTCCAGTTCACCGATTCGTTCCTGTTTTACTGGGAGGTCAAAGAGACCCCCTGATATCCGCTAAACGCTTAGCCATGCTAGACATCTCTTGTTTGATGTCCGCAATATCGATTAATGCCATGTTGCGAATCACCTTCTCTTTACGTAAGCTATGTTTTATTGTAACGTAATTTGCCCGATGCGCAAATACGGCAGCTTGTCACGTTTAGAAAAGGGACTTCGCCGCTACTCTTTGTCACGTTGCCACCGGTGGTGATGGCGAGGATCTCAGGTCTCGTATTTCATGCGGTTGTTTATTTTCCGTCTGCGATGCAGCAACCAGAAAGAGATGGGTACGCCGAGCTTCGCTTGCTTTCAACTGGTATGCTTGCTTGATGATAGCTTGTCGCTTTCCACTGTGTGTTTTTCGATATTTTTTGGCTAATGGACTTTCACGCGTTCGATCCACCATTCCATTCGGAGGTGCGATCAAGGCCTCCTTCCAATTCGGCTCCGGAATTTCCTCCATCAGTCTCTTGTCCTCAAAGACCGGGTCTTGTGCTGAGATGACTCTCGGTAATTCGATCCCCTCCTCCTTTTCAATGAGCTGTACTTTTTTATTTTCTTTTCCTGTCTGTAGGACTGCTTTTAAAGTAACGGAAATGCGCTCCATAATATTTTTTGTTTGTATCCCCATCACGTTCACTGACGTTCTCATTTGTTCATTCCCCCGTCTTCGTGAATTTTTGGTAAAAGTGTTGTACTTATGATTCTATTTATTTTTCAGATAATTACCACTTGAATCGTTCGATCACATTTACCAGTGTTAGACAAATAGATCGTTAATATCAGACGAGGAAGAATAGATGGGGACGAATACTGTCAAGGCATTAGGAATGGGCAAGAAAAAAACATTCCCCTCGTACCGAATTTGCCGATACGAGGAGAATGTTCTGTTATTGCTTAGTGTTTCTTATTTTGGCGTTTGCGTTCTTGCTCCTGAGCGCGACGCTGTGCGCGGTTTTTCGGATCAGCATCACCGGAGGTCTCCGGATCTGGACGATCAGATGGTCCGGAGGTTTGCAAGCTACTCGGATCGATTCCTTGACCACGAATGACATCTTGACGCTCAAGGTTTTGGCTGACTTCGGCCTTCATGATATACATAGCGACTTCTTCCTGAACAGCAGCCAGCATACCTTGATACATTTCGTATCCTTCGAACTGGTACTCACGAAGTGGGTCGTTTTGTGCGTAGGCGCGCAGGTGAATACCTTGACGCAGCTGATCCATCGCATCGATGTGATCCATCCACTTGCTGTCGACAGCACGCAGAATGACGACTTTTTCAAACTCGCGAATCGATTCGCCGATTTCTTCTTCACGCTGTTTGTACTGCTTATCGACTTCTGCTTTTAACAGCTCGAGAATTTCTTCTGCTTCCATGCCTTTCAGCATTTTAGCCGTAATCGTTTCTTCATGGAGGAATCCATTATTGGCTGCATCGGCCAAAGCTTGCAGATCCCAATCCTCTGGTACCTCTTCTTTTGGACAATGCAGAGCCACTGCACGCTCCATCACTGCGTAGATCATATTCAAAGCAACATCGCTGAGGTTTTCCTGTTCCAGGATGTCTTTACGCTGTTTGTAGACAACCAGACGCTGCTGATTCATGACGTCATCGTACTGGAGAACGCCTTTACGCGCATCGAAGTTCGATCCCTCTACACGCTTCTGCGCGGATTCTACCGCACGAGTAACCAGACGGCTCTCGATCGGCATATCCTCTTCCATCCCCAAGCGATCCATCATATTCATGATATTGTCCGCACCGAAACGACGCATGAGCTCATCTTGCATCGAGAGGAAGAACTGGGATGAACCCGGGTCCCCCTGACGACCAGCACGACCGCGCAGCTGATTGTCAATCCGACGGCTCTCGTGACGTTCTGTACCGATAATATGAAGACCACCCAGCTCCGCAACACCTTCGCCAAGCTGAATGTCCGTACCGCGACCCGCCATGTTTGTCGCAATGGTAACCGCTCCGTACACACCTGCACGTGCAACGATTTCCGCCTCGCGTTCATGCTGCTTCGCGTTCAATACGTTATGCGGTACGCCTTTTTGCTTCAGCATTTGGGACAAGCGCTCCGAGTTTTCGATGGAGATGGTACCTACCAGAATCGGTTGACCCTTTTTATGACGCTCGACAATGTCGTTTACAACCGCACGATATTTAGCTGCCTCTGTTTTGAAAACAAGGTCAGGTGAATCGATACGCTGTACTGGCTTGTTCGTTGGAATAACCACAACATCGAGACCGTAAATCTTTTTGAATTCTTCTTCTTCCGTCTTTGCTGTACCTGTCATACCCGCCAGCTTCTCGTACATACGGAAGTAGTTTTGCAAAGTAATAGTCGCCAGTGTCATGCTCTCGCTTTGGACACGCAGACCTTCTTTGGCTTCAATCGCTTGATGCAAGCCATCGCTGTAACGACGTCCAACCATCAGACGGCCGGTGAACTCGTCGACGATCACAACTTCGCCTTCCTGCACCACATAGTCAACATCGCGCTTGAACAAAACTTGAGCCTTCAAAGCCGCCGTAATGTGGTGGTTCAACGTGGTATGTGCCGTATCGTACAGGTTGTCGATGTTGAATGCCTGTTCGACCTTGCTCACACCATCATCTGTGAGGCTGACGATTTTCAGCTTCTCGTCGATGGTGAAATCTTTTTCTTCTTCCAGACGCTTCACAAAATGCGAGCAGATATAATACAGCTCTGTCGATTTGTTAGCAGAACCGGAGATGATCAACGGCGTACGTGCTTCGTCAATCAAAATGCTGTCCACCTCGTCGATGATAGCGAAGAAGAGTGGACGTTGCACCATTTGTTCCTTGTACAGAACCATATTGTCACGCAAGTAATCGAAGCCAAATTCATTGTTCGTACCATACGTAATATCACACGCGTATGCTTCGCGTTTTTCTTCAGGGCTCAGTCCGTTCTTGTTCAAACCGACTGTCAGTCCGAGGAAGTTATACAGCTTACCCATGATAGTCGAGTCACGCTCAGCCAAGTATTCGTTCACGGTAACGACGTGGACGCCTTTTCCCATCAGGGCATTCAGGTATGTAGCCAGTGTCGCAACCAGCGTTTTACCTTCACCCGTCTTCATCTCGGAGATACGGCCTTCCTGAAGCACCATACCACCAATCATTTGGACGTCGAAGTGACGCATGCCCAGTACACGGATCGATGCTTCACGCACAACGGCAAACGCTTCGTTCAAAATTTTGTCCAGTTCTTCTCCATTTGCCAAGCGCGCCTTAAACTCAGCTGTCTTCTCCCGCAATTGGTCATCCGAGAGTGCCTTAATCGTTGGTTCCAGCGCGTTGATACTTTCTACACGCTTAAACATTTTCTTTACTTCACGTTCATTGCTATCGCCAAATATCTTTTTAACGAGTCCTAACATGAGGACACCCCTTCCATATACTGCCAAACAAAATGCAAAGCCGGCATGAGTCCAATAATAAAAAAGGATACCGATTCTACGAAAATAATACTTTCTAAAAAGATATTTTATCAAATAGAGCATCCTCTACACAAGTAAAGGGAGTTGCCAATAGCAACTCCCTAGTCTTATACGAATGAGAATGTGTAAAGTTTCGTTATTTTGGTTCAATCAATCCGTAACGCCCATCATTGCGGCGATACACCACACTGACATCATTAGTGTCACTGTTTTGGAAAACGAAGAAGCTGTGTCCCAGCATATCCATCTGCATGACCGCTTCCTGTGCATCCATCGGCTTCAAATCGAAGCGTTTGGTTCGAACGATGTCGATGTCTATGTCGATATCATCCTCATCCACTTCCGGGATCATGACTGCTACTGGCTGACTCTCACGTTGTGCGATTCTTCCTGTCGAATCCACTCGAAGCTTCCTCATCAGCTTCGTTTTGTGTTTACGAATCTGACGTTCCAGCTTTTCTACTACCAGATCGATAGCAGCATACATATCTTCGTGCGTTTCCTCCGCTCGGATAATGACCCCACTCAGTGGGATAGTTACCTCGATCGTGCCTTCTCCGCGATGTACATGCATGGTGACTTGTACTTCTGTAGGCTGTGGAGTTTCAAAATACTTTTCCAGACGGCCGACTTTCTTTTCGACATATTCTCTAAGCGCAGCGGTGACTTGAATGTTTTCTCCACGAATGTTAAATTTCATGGTTCCAACCTCCTTCCGTCTATACATAGGTATTCGCCAGTTCTGTAAATAATCCTTCCACTCAGCTTAAAAAAATCTTTGCAAATCTTTTACAAACCATCAATATCCGACATTATTTTACCAATACTTACTAGATTCCCTATGCTATAATAAGAGAGGTAGTCATCCTATCTTATATCGCGGTCGTACATCGCACTGGAGGAATCCTCATGGCCGAGGTAAAACCTTCCCATTCACTTATCGGAACAACGCTCGCTCAAGACGTCTACAATGAGTACGGCCTGCTTTTATTACCCGCTGGTGCAAACCTTCATCTTAGTGATATACGACTGCTAGAGGCTCATCAAGTGGAAGCCGTACACGTTACTACTGACTCGGAAGCACCCGAAATGCCTTTTCCTCTCCTCCATTGGAGTGAGGCAGAGGCTGCAAAGGCCTATATGGTAGCCGTACAAAAAACCGAGTATTTATTTAACCAGCTCGCAAATGGGGATACTCCTCGACTGCAACAATTTAGCGACGCTGTTCATCCGATGCTCGATCAGGTTCTTCATCACATGAGGTTTCTGCGCTTCATTTATTTGAATGAAGGAACGGAAAGTTACACGTATCGCCACTCCCTGCACGTAGGTATTGTGGCAGCCTTAATCGGAAAAATCATAGGATTGCCGCAACACGATGTTCATTTTTTGGGCCTTGCAGGTCTTCTCCATGACATCGGCAAAATGAAAATTCCCGATGAGCTGCTGTCCAAGCCAGAGCGTTTGACAGACGAAGAGTATACGATTATGAAAAAGCATACCGTATACGGCTACGAGCTCCTGCGCACCATGGACGATGCCGACAACTTGCTGGCACAATGCGCTCTGATGCACCACGAACGTTGGGATGGAAGTGGATACCCCCTCGGACGAAAAAAAGATGGCATCCCTTTTGAATGCCAAATCATCAGTGTCGCAGACGTATTTGATGCGATATGCACAGATCGCGTGTATCGGAAGGGAACCTCTCCCTTTGAAGCCGCGAATGTTCTGTGGGAGTTAGCTTGTTCAGGCCAATTAAATCCGATGATTGTATCTCGTTTTATCCATCACATTATCTTACTTTACGTCGGCTCCCATGCGCTTTTGAACAATGGCGACCACGTCGAAATCATTATGATTCATACTGATGAGCCTATGCGCCCTCTCGTTCGTAGAGGTAATGATTTTATAGACCTGAGACTCCAGCGCTCCCTACGCATTCAAAGAATGATCAGTTAAACACGTAGAAAAAACGAATCCCCCTGTCCTATCAAGGAACCAGGGGGATTTTGCTATTGTTTCGTTTATAACTTTACGACGTTCGCCGCTTGTGGACCGCGGTCCCCTTCCACAATGTCGAATTCTACAGCCTGTCCCTCATCTAACGAACGAAACCCGTCCGACTGAATCGCCGAAAAATGGACGAATACGTCATCACCGTCTTCTCGTTCAATAAATCCAAATCCTTTTTCTGCATTAAACCATTTTACTTTGCCTTGCATGAAACAGCACAACCCTTTCTTTTGTGAAAATGAAATCAAGTCTAGCTTTCCCCAATTCAGGCGATTGATTCCACACGCTCACCCTTTACCGTGTGGAATATTTTTTCTCAAGTCCTCTCACGACTACACGGGACAAGAACAAAGTAAGTACCAAATAAACCGCCGCCTCCGTTAAATACGGGGGGTACCGCTCAAAGGTGCTTTTCGCCACGTTCATGGCCGCATAATTTAATTCCGGTGTCGCGATTACTGCCAGAAGAGACGAATCTTTCAAAAGAGCAATAAACTCATTTCCGATTGCAGGTAGCATACGTGTAAACGCTTGTGGAAGAATAATTTGGCGCATGGCAAGTCCCTTATTCATGCCAAGTGATCGTGCCGCTTCCATTTGCCCCGGATCAATTGATTGGATGCCAGCCCGAAAGATTTCCGCCATATAGGCAGCCGCATTGAGCGAAAGCGCGACGAAGCCTGAATAAATCGCTTCCGGGCTGCTCGCTCCCGGATACAGAATACCCCAAATCGACGGAATCACCGCAAAATGAATCAGCAAAATTTGGACCAGCATCGGAGTTCCCCGAAACAGCTCTACGTAAATCGAACAGGTCCAACGCAAGATTCGCTTGGAGGACATTTTGCCCAAGCTGATGAACAACCCTAAAAATGTTCCGCAAACCGTAGCCACAGCTGTTAGTAAAATCGTATTAATAATGCCTCGAATAAACAATTCACGGTAGTCGTAGATGACACTCCAGTCCAATGGCTAATCCTCCCTTCTTCATGTCAGCAAGCCAAGTTGCGAACAAACGCCGGCTACGTCGAAGGACGCACCCGGCCATTTTGCTGCCTACTTATTGCCAAAGTACTGGGTGTAAATTTCCTGCAGCTTTCCATTTTCTTTTATCTTTTTTAATCCGTCGTTGATTTTGTTCATGGCATCAGTATTGCCCTTTTTCACGATAATTCCGTAAAATTCCTTTTCAAAGGAATCATCTTTTATCAGCTTAAATTTCTTATCTTTTACTTTATTCACGTAGTATGACAAAACGCCATTGTCGCCAACCACAGCTTCTACTCGACCATTAAAGAAGTCATCGACAGAGGATGGCATGTCGTCATAGCCTTTCAAGCCTTCGTACGTATCTCCAAACGCTTTTTTGACCACTTCTTCACCCGTGGTCGCAGCTTGAACCCCGATCTTCTTGCCTTTCAAATCTGCCAGCTTCGTCACTGGAGAATCTTCCGCTACCAGAATGAGTTGATTCGCTTCAAAGTATGAGTCCGAAAAATCGTATTTCTCCTTGCGCTTCTCCGTGATCGTGATGGACGAGATTCCAATATCAACCGTCCCTTTGTCCAGTCCATCAAAAAGCGGGTCCCATCCTGTGTTTTTCCACTCAATCTTGAATCCGCCAGCTTCCGCGATCGCGTTCATCACATCGATGTCGTGGCCACTAATCTTGTCAGCCTCAAGCATTTGGAACGGTGGATATGCCGCATCTGTACCGACTACGTACACTTTGTCACCTGAACCACCACTCGCTCCGCCATTGCCAGACGTTTGCTGACCACCCGATCCACAGCCTGCGAGGAGTACCCCCACACCGACGACCAACGCGAGCGATTTGAACCAATTTGTCCCGATACGCATTTCGAAATCCCCCTTGTGACTCTCTATCTGCCCATTTTGTCCCCAGCAATGTCCACATGGAAATTACGGATTTTTTGCGTTCTCCACAGAGTTATCCACATTATCCACATACCATTGTGCACAAGCTGGGTATAACTATTTTCCTGTATATTCTGCCACTTTAGTGCGAAAGTAAGGGGAACGAAATGGGAGAATAAGTGGAACTAGCAGCAAAAAAACAGGATTCATATATACGGGATATAGTTCTATCCTGCATATAAAAATCCTGCTTTTATCTGAAAATAATGAATTATTCTTTTTCCCCCAAAATCACGATCTCTACCCGGCGATTCTTCGCACGGTTCTCCGCGTTGGAGTTGTCCACAAGCGGTTTGTATTCGCCCAAGCCAGCCACGGTAAAGCGAGACGCTGGCAAGGAGTGAGCATTGACCATTTCACGCATGACAGAGATCGCGCGCGCCGAGGATAGCTCCCAGTTGGATTGGTAGGAACTGCGAGTTATCGGCACATCATCTGTATAGCCTTCGATTCTCACCTTGTGTTCAAAGCGCTTCAAAACCCCCGCTACCGTCCCGACAACTTGCTTCCCTTGCGCCTGTAGGTCTGCCGAACCACTCGTAAACAAAATCGTTTCCGGCAAACGGATACGCAGGCCTTCTTCGGTCTCCTCGTAGTCGAGATTCAGCTCAGCCAAAGCGGAGGATAGCTGGTTGCGTACCGTCTCCATATCGCGCTCACTCGAGTCAGACATGCCCATTGGCCGCTTCGGCACGCTCACTGTGTCTTGGGAGCCTTCTTTTTCTGTTTCGCCCTTGAGCTCCTTCTGGCGAGCCTCCAATTGGTAGACCTCGCGTTGCAGCTCCAGCTTTTGCAGATTGAGCAGGTCGAGACTCTCATGCACCTTCTCTAAGCTCGCTTTTTCCTTTTGGACATCTTCCTTTTGTGACTGAATGCTCTTTGTCTGCATCGCTGCGATAATAATCACGATCACGAACAACAGCGTAATCAGGTCACTGTAGCTAAGCAGCCAGCTTTTTTCTAGCTCTTTTTCGTCGTATAAGCGTTCGTCATGCATAGCGGTCCTGCCTTTCGATCGTGCCCTTCATGCTGCCTGCTTCTTTAATCAGCACCAGCTTTTGGTCACCTGGCAAGAATGAGTTCAGCTTTTCAAACAGCAAGCGTGGTGTCTCCATGCGCTGGAGACCAACACAACCTTCGATGAAAAGACGCTTTTCAAACATTTCCCGGTCGTACAGATCCATCAGGCGGTAGTAGCATGGCAGAGCGAACAAGTTCGCCAAGAGCGCGCCATACAACGTCGCTACGACCGCTGCGCTCAGGCTGTGTCCGGTCAAGGCCATGTCTTCGAGTGACTTCAGTACGCCCGTCATCCCCAAGAGCGTACCGACCAGTCCCATCCCCGGCGCCAACAAGCTAATGAGGCGGAAGAACCCTGCTGATTGTTGGTAGCGGTACTGCTCTCCCTTGAGCTCGTTCTCCAGGATCAGGCGCAGCTCTTCTTCCGGAACACCCTCGATCGCCAGAAAGCATCCTCGTTGGACAAATGAATCAGGTTCTTGTTGCAGCTCCTTTTCGAGCGCGATATAGCCCTGTTCCTTCTGGACGAGCGCGTAGTAGTAGAAGCGCTTGATCGTTTCTTCGACGTTGCTTTGCCGGCCGTGGATGAGCAGGCGCCAGATTTTTTTCAAGTCAAGATGCTTGCGTTTAACTGCGTAGGACATGACTACGGAGAGCGCGACTAGCTCGATGGCGGTTACGTTGAGGAGGTCCGATAAGGTTCCGTTTAGGTAGACCGCGTGTATGAAGATGAGGAGGACAGCTCCGATTAAGACGAGTGAGCGGCGTTTTGTGGACAAAAGTGATTCACCTTCCTAGTTTTTCAGCAAGTTGTTCTTAAAGTATAGCAGATGGTGGAAAAAAGATGAGAGAATAGAGTCATGGTTATAGTGAAGCTTGGTATAGAAAATGTCGATAATGATAAAGAAAGTAATTCTGGCAAAGAGGTGATCATCTGTGAATGCCGTACAATTAAAACAAGCTGTTACTATTAGTTTGACGAAGCAAGTGCAGGAGACTGCGCAAGCGCAAGCTTCCATCATGTTGGAGGGTTTTGCTAAGACGCAGCAAAATGTTCAAGCGGCTCAGGCAAGTCATCCATCTCTTGGAAAAACAATTGATATTCGTGCATAAGTGGTGAAAAGAAAACGGCCGGTTCCCCGGCCGTTTTTTTACTTTTTGCGGTCGATAAAGGCTCCGTAGCCGTTTGGACCCATTTCGTTGTACGTATTCATTGCGAGCTTGCTGCGTTGGAGGTTGTTTAGTTGTTGCTGGACGCCTTGCATTCTTCCATCGATAAGGGGAATGAGGCGTTGGTTAATCTCGTACATTTGCTCCAGCTGCTGCTTTTGCATTGCAGATAGAGATTCATTCTCTATACCCATCTGCTGAATTTTAGAAATCACTTCTTCTCGTTCATCCAATAACGACAACCATGTATCCGGTTCAGAATCCTTTACACTTACTACTTTCTCTAAACGCACTGTTGATTCTAGCAGACTATTTAGAAGAGCATCGACTGTCATTTCCATATTAGATACCTTACCCTTGTTTCTTCGCCAAAAGCATGGCTTCTTTCCAAGTGTCTCGGAATTGAATGAACAGGTCTTCTACTTCTAACAGAATATCCACATCCTTACGCATGTTTGCTTCTATTGTCCGTTGAAGCATATATTCGTAGAGTCTGGAGAATTCTTTTGAAATATCATAGTCACTATTTAAAGTAGACATTAACTCGTAAAGGATGTTCTGTACTTTGATCGAGGCTTCATGAGCTTTTGTTACATCTTTGTCCTCAAGAGCTAGCTTTGCCTGTTTAATGAATTTGAGTGCCCCATTATATAACATCAGTGTTAAATCAGCAGGAGTAGCCGTTGTTACTTGATTCGATTGGTACGTTTGAGCAGCATTTTGTAACATCTGCATCACTCCCTATTATCGTTGCCCTAACATTTGTGCAAACCAAGATCCCTGAGATTGAGATTTTGACATTGCTTTTTCCATGGCGGAGAATTGTTTCCAGTAACGATCTTCGATTAATTTTAAACGATCTTCCCAGCGATTGATTTCATCATCTGTTTGCTTTAATTTCTTACTCAAATTACTGTCGTCAAATACACTTCCTGAGGAACCAGCTTGCTCGGTAATTTTATCGATTACTTGTTTCACTTGCCCATACAGACGCTCGGCAATGCCACTTTCATTATACTTCGTAGCAGCGTTACTATTATCACTGTAATTTGTAAATAGCTTGAGGACATCTTCCCCGTTATTACGAATAGATTCCCGCAGCTTTGTTTCGTTAATATAAAGTTTTCCATTTTCTTGATATGCATACTTACCATTTGGAGGTCCACCGATACCTATTTCTGACAAAGTATCCATTGATTTATTAACACTAGCAACCTGTAATGGTGTACTAATTGCTCTTCTTAGCTCATGTAATCCGCTGGTCAAAATTGGGTCACGCAGTAAAATACCACTACGAGCCATATTTTCCATCTTTTCGACTGTCTTTTCAGGTAAAGCTTCTTTTTCTTCATCCAAAAGCGGTTGGTAGCCTTTATATTTTGGTTCAGAAATCTTTTTGTTAATAGTTTCAATGATGGCATTGTACTTGTCTACAAAATCTTTAATCATGGTGTATACAGCATCTTCGTCAGTTTTTGTATTAATAACTACCGGGGCACCAACGTTAACCTGCTTTAAATTAATTTCCATGCCATCAAAAGTTAACGAATTTGTAGGAGAGGTGTACTCTACACCATTAATTTTAAATTTTGCCGGAGTCCCTGCCGTCCCTGGAGTAGATGTTGTAGAACTTCCGATGTTCAAATTGTTCACAGTAGATGCTTCAACTTTAAACTGTTTGCCATCTTCTGAAGTAAGAACCAGTTTATTGTTAAAGAAACTGGCTTTCACACCTGTATTCGTATTGTTAATTTTAGCTATGACATTCTCTAAGGTGTCTGTCGCAGATACTGATATTGGTATACCAGCAGCATCATTTGTATCTACCGTACCATCACCATTCGTATCTTTACCAACAGTGATTGTAAAATCTGTACCGCCAATAGGACTTTTAGGATCTGTTACTCCTGTGCTAAATTCCGTCCTTGAAGGAGTTCCCGCTTTTGCTAAGTCCTGAACCTCTATTGTATAGGATGAGAGTGTTGGTTTACCTACTACCTTGGCAGTGGCAACACTATCATTTTCTGAGGCCGCAACTTTTTTGTTGAAGCTACTGGTCATTCGGAGATTCTTCAGTGAATTCTGCATGTCTGCAAAAAGAGTATTCATATCACGATAAGCATCTCGTTTCCACTCTGTTGAATATTTATTTCGTTGTAAACGATTAACTGGCTCACGTTGAGCTTTCATCAAATCTTTAATCATCTTCTCTGTATCCATTCCAGAAGCCATACCACTAATCCGTATTCCCATTTATTTCTACCTCCTATCTTTTTTCGTCCACGAGCAGACCGATCATTTCATGCATTTTTGCAACCATATCCATCATTTTCTTTGATGGTATTTCGCGGATAACCTCATTCGTTTGATCGTTAATAACCTGTACATAGTACTCATTTAGATCTTCATGTAAGGTGAATTTAACATGGGTATTCGTAGATTGTAGCCATTTGTTTAGGCCGGCAATCTCATTCTGTAAATCAGGCTTTGTTTGTAGATTCAGTTCCGCTTGATTGTTCGTGTTGTTCTGCTCGCTTGTAGCACTTGTTCCCGGTCCCTGTCTCATGTTATTCTTCTGTCCTGGTAATGAATGAACAGAGGATATCTCCATTTTATTCACTCCTCAATAGCGATCTTATTCTATATATCGGTAAGAATACGATTGAGTTTTATTTTTTCTTTGGATTATTGTTATTAAACTTACTTTTTTGTCCGCTTTAGCCGATAAAACTATATATCCTTTTTTAGGCGAGGAGAGATAACATGAGCAAGAAAATGCACCAAGCCCTTGTACCCCAATATATGAAAAACTTTCAGTGTATTGGTTCGTTCTGTGAAGACACATGCTGTCAAGGCTGGACAGTTGTTATTGATAAAAAAACTTATAAACGTTATAAGAATATACGGGACAAAGAATTCGTCCCGATCATTAACGATCACATAACGCGCTTACGAAATGAGTCAAGTGATCTTAACTATGCTAAAATTAAAATGGATAATAAAAACGCATGCCCTTTTTTAAATACTGAAAAATTATGTTCTTTTCAATTGAATTTAGGGGAAAACTATTTATCTAGTGTTTGCTCAACCTATCCTCGGACTCTTAATATGATTAACGGATCTTTAGAACAATCTGCTACACTTTCGTGCCCAGAAGCAGCGAGGCATGCTTTGCTGAATCCAGAGGTTATGCAATTTGACGAAATAGAACTTGAACTAGATTCTAAGACCATTGTAGGAAAAACGCTAGAAATAGAAAATGCTAATCTACCACAATATTACTTTTGGAATTTACGTATTTTTAGCATAGAGATACTACAAAATAGAGATTACTCTATCCCTGAGCGCTTATTACTTCTAGGAACATTCTATGAAAAGGTTCAAACCTTAATTGATCAGAATGAGCTTGTACAACTTCCTCAATTCATTGAATCATATAAGACTATTGTAAAAAATGAAACTTTAAAAGAAACAATACAAGCCATACCAACCTCTTATGAGATACAATTTAAACTCGTTAAATATATGATGGACATGCGTGTGCTATTAGGAGTTAATAGCCAATCTTATCTTGAGTGTGTTCAAGATACTTTAGATGGCCTTTCGTTTACTGAGGAAGATTCTAATAATGAAGAACTCATTCAAAAATATAAGCATGCTTCTGAATCATACTACCTGCCATTCATTACGAAGCATGAGTATTTACTGGAACATTATCTTGTAAACTATGTGTACAAAAATCTTTTTCCGTTCCAAACTACTGGCCAAAATTTATTTGATGAGTTCTCTCGGCTCGTGCTACATTTTTCAATGATCAAGCTTCATCTAATCGGTATGACAAGCCATTACAAAGAAAACTTCACTGTAGATCATGTCGTTAAACTAATCTATTCTTTTGCCAGAGCAATTGAACACACTCCTATCTACCTATATAAAATATCTAAAAATTTGCGCGAGAAAGAACTAGGTTCTCTTGCACACTTGGCCATTCTAATAAAAAATTAGCCCTTACTTCCAATTAATAATAGCAACCATTAAGTCTCTCACTGACTGTACTATGTGATGAGACTTTTTTTATTCTTATTTGGTTTTCTCTAACATACAAAGAAAGCTGTCGAATGAATTCGACAGCTTTGTAATGGAAAGTACTTTGAAGTTATTAACGGAGCAATTGCAGAACTCCTTGTGGCAGTTGGTTCGCTTGAGCAAGCATTGCTTGGGAAGCTTGAGTCAAGATGTTGTTCTTTGTGAAAGCCATTTGCTCTTTCGCCATATCTACGTCACGGATACGGGATTCAGCAGCTGTCAGGTTTTCAGAAGTGATGTTCAGGTTGTTAATGGTGTTTTCCAAACGGTTTTGGTTTGCACCGAGATAAGAGCGCGCTGCACTCACTTTATTAATTTGAGCTTCTACATCAGCCAATGTAGTCAATGCGTTTGCTTGGGTATCAACTTTATAGGCATTAACTGCAGTGTCTACATCAGTCAACTTGAAGCTATCCACTTTCAAAGTCAGCTTTTGAGTGCTTTCTTGACCGATCTGCAAGTCGATGTCTGTACCGCCTTTAAGCAAATCAATACCGTTGAATTTTGTATTGTCTTTAATATTTGATACTTCATTTGCCAGTTCATCCAATTCTTCTTGCATACGCGCACGGTCGTTAGTGCTGTCATAAGTACCGTTCGCAGATTGAGTAGCCAGTTCTTTTACACGAACAAGCATGTTATTTACTGTTTGCAGAGCACCCTCCGCTACTTGAATCAAGGAGATACCGTCTTGGGAGTTGCGGGAAGCTTGCTCCATACCACGGATTTGTGCACGCATACGCTCGGAGATAGAGAGACCTGCTGCATCGTCAGCTGCACGGTTGATACGGTAGCCGGAAGACAGTTTCTCTACGTTTTTCGCCAGGCTGCCTGTGTTTACACCCAATTGGCGATGTGTATTCATTGCGGAAATATTGTGGTTGATAATCATGTTTTTTCCTCCTTGAGTTGTTTACAGCCACGTCCCTGTAGCTGATCAGGAATTATGACAATATGTTAGCTACTTAGCGAAGCAATTGCAGAACGCCTTGTGGCAGTTGGTTCGCTTGAGCAAGCATTGCTTGAGAAGCTTGAGTCAAGATGTTGTTCTTTGTGAAAGCCATTTGCTCTTTCGCCATATCTACGTCACGGATACGGGATTCAGCAGCTGTCAGGTTTTCAGAAGTGATGTTCAGGTTGTTAATGGTGTTTTCCAAACGGTTTTGGTTTGCACCGAGATAAGAGCGCGCTGCACTGACTTTATTAATTTGAGCTTCTACATCACCCAATGTAGTCAATGCGTTTGCTTGGGTATCAACTTTATAGGCATTAACTGCAGTGTCTACATCAGTCAACTTGAAGCTATCCACTTTCAAAGTCAGCTTTTGAGTGCTTTCTTGACCGATCTGCAAGTCGATGTCTGTACCGCCTTTAAGCAAATCAATACCGTTGAATTTTGTATTGTCTTTAATGTTTGATACTTCATTTGCCAGTTCATCCAATTCTTCTTGCATACGCGCACGGTCGTTAGTGCTGTCATAAGTACCGTTCGCAGATTGAGTAGCCAGTTCTTTTATACGAACAAGCATGTTATTTACTGTTTGCAGAGCACCCTCCGCTACTTGAATCAAGGAGATACCGTCTTGGGAGTTGCGGGAAGCTTGCTCCATACCACGGATTTGTGCACGCATACGCTCGGAGATGGAGAGACCTGCTGCATCGTCAGCTGCACGGTTGATGCGGTAGCCGGAAGACAGTTTCTCAACGTTTTTCGCCAAGCTGCCAGTGTTTACACCCAATTGACGGTGTGTATTCATTGCGGAAATATTGTGATTGATAATCATGGTTTTTCCTCCTTGAGTTGTTGACAGCCACGTCCCTGTAGCTGTTCCATAAATTTGAGACGCGTCACAATCGCGCGATTTGCGACTTTGTCCCTACAATTCTATTATCGGATTATAACTTTCAGGTTTTTAGTACTTATTTTATTTTTTTCTACAAAAAATAAAAAAGATGGATCTATTGACCATCTTTTAATTCTAACTTAGTTTGGAGTAGTTGTTTTAGGGCAGACCAATCATTTTGACTCTTGGTAGCAAGACGATTTTCTTCCTGAATAGCATCAAATATTTCTTTGCGATAGACGTCCAAATTTCGAGGCGCTTCTATCCCAATACGTACCTGATCGCCATCCACAGAAATAATTTTAATTTCGATGGTGTCACCGATCATGATTGATTCATTTTTCTTTCGAGAAAGGACCAACATGTAAACACCACCTACTTGTTTTCCGTAGCTGGTTGCTCGATCAACTGCTGACGGATAGAATATGAATCTTCCTGTAAAATAACCTGCCTACCCATCCGATTCGATAGATTGACTACAATTGGAGCTTTTAAATTTACCGTCGTCTGGTTATTTTCTCGTATCGTTACGATTGAGAAAACAGCCACCGGAGACGCTTCATTTATTCTTAAAGCTTCTTTTGTTACAGATGATAGCGAAAATTCATAGGAAGGAAAGAACACAAATGGATCTACTACCCAAAACCCAACATCCTTTTCTTCTGTAGACTGAATTAAAAAGAACGGGCTCTCCTCTTCCTGCATCAACTGGAAAAACTGCAAATGAGAAAATCCAGGGATCCCATCTTCAAAAAACAACTTGCCCAATTCCACTTTTTGACTCGTGTTCATATTCTCCCCCTCACTTACATTGTTCTATCCAGTTGACTACCCACCACATCTATTTTGAGACTATTATATTGTATCATATACGGTTCCACTTTACCTGGTGTATAGGAAAGCTCTGGAGGACTCAACACTGGATGCATACTCATGCCGTTACGCTTTACGTTAATAACTGCAGGTTTTGCCTGGATGCTTACGTCGACTCCCTCATCTAAAGATGCCGCTGGAGGGGTATACCCACCCTCCAAAGCACGCAGCCCTTTCTCTCTTCCAATGTTAGCGATGGCATTTTCTCTCGTGTGAATCTTCATTAAACGGTCGCCCTCTTGACTCTTCTCCGCAATCGCCTGTAACCACTCTTGTCGCCCGTAAGATGCATTACTATCACTAAACTGCATGGGCGTCATGATCCCAATGTTGGCTCTAGCCTGACTAGAATCAATTTGTAACTCCGTTCTTCCCTGCTCAATCGAGATACTAGCCGCTTCTTGACGTAGGTTCATCTCTGCCTTTGGCTGCTTTATTTCCTGAATAGGTTTCTTGATATCTAGACCTATCCGGGCAAAGGTACTCTCCATCCGAATTTGCTGAATCTGCATTTAGCTTCCCCCTTTACAATTCCTAGCGAAGGAAGTCTAGCAATGTTGGCTGAATAATGCGTGCTCCCGATCCTAGCGCCGCTGAATGAACACTTTCTTGCGTTTTTAAATCCGTCATTACTTCTGCCATGTTGGCATCTTCATTTCTTGACATTAAATCAGAAATACTTACTTCTTGCGTCTTCAATCTTTCGGCAATTAATTCAACCCGATTTACATTTGCACCAAGCGATGCGCGTTCCGCAAGAAGTTTATCAAATTGTTGGTCTGCTTTTTGCTGAAATTGTGCGGCGCTTCTTCCATTACTAAGTTCAGTAATGATGTTATCCAACAACTTAAACATATTGTTTGCGTTATCAGGAAAATTAAATATGTTCTGCGCGTTTACGTTTGAGGTCACAAAGACATTTTGACTTACCTCTAGATTTATCAGCGAACTGTTGGTATTAACAAAATCTCCTTTCCCACCATTTGCTGCTGCATCATACGGAGCTTTGTTTGTATCAGTACCTGCAAAAATATACTTTCCATTTATTTGTTGGTTAGCAAGTGTTCCCAAGTGGTTCTTCAATTCCTGAACCTCTGAAGCCATTGTTTTTAAATCCTCTGGCGATATAGCTCCATCGCCAGAATAGATTAAAAGCTCTTTGATCCGCTTCATAACGTTCCCAACTTCGTCCATCGTACTATCGGTCATATCTAACCAAGATTTTGCCTCATCCACATTACGTGTATATTGTTCATTCTCCATCAGCGATGACCGATAAAACATACCACGTGCTGCTACAACAGGATCATCAGAAGGTTTTGCAATCTTCTGGCCAGATGCTAATTGATCCTGCAGCTTATCCATGTTACGCATGGAATTGTGCAAATTCCGTAGCATATTACTATTCAGCATGTTCTGCGTTACGCGTACCGCCATAATCTATACCCTCCTAATTAGAGACCAACCCGGCCCATGCCATTGATGACTTTATCCAAAACTTCGTCCATGCTTGTCATGACACGTGCAGATGCGCTGTATGCATGTTGATACTTCACCATTTCTGCCATCTCATCATCGATAGAAACACCTGATACAGATTGTCGCTGGTTGTCAACAGTGCCAACGAGCATTTCGGAGTTCAATTGATTACGCTTTGCTTCCTGGGCATCGACACCCAATTGACTGATCGTATAACGGTAGTAGTTATCCAACGTTGAGCTTTCTGCCAAGTCATTCGGACCCGTACCCGCAGTCAATACCTTGAACTTAATCGAAGCAATGGCGAGAGCGCTCTTGTTATTCCCTACAGGAGTGCTACCTGCTTCTTCTTGTGCCGCCGCGATCGCATCTAAGCTCTTCATGATCTCTGGGTTAATAGCGAGGCTGGATGCACCTTTCGGATAATCTTTTGTAGCTGGATTAGCAGCCAGTGAATTCGCATCCACAAAGAACGGAAGATCCTGTACAGTGCCATTGTTAATATCACTCAAGCTTCGTCCTGCCCGATGCAGATCGTTGATTTCCTTCGTCAGATTCACCGCCAAAACATCCAAGCGTTTCAGCATATTCGGAACGATCTGGTCACGAGATTGGAACGTTCCTGCCATATAGCCGGTTGTCGGCACAAACGCCGCTCCGCCCAACGTCATGTCACTCAGGCCCGTAGCTGGATTCTGTACAGTAGCTACCGGCTGCGATGTAATTCCAGTAACAAACTCACGACCTTCAATGGTCACGTTAACCATACCAGCCGTTGATTGAGTTGTACGGACCTCCACCAGCTTGGAGAGCTTGTCCAAAAGCACGTCACGTTGGTCATAGAGATCGTTTGGCTGATAGCCATGCGGTACAACGTTTGCAATCTGATTGTTCAAGTTAGCAATCTGTTGGCCCAAGGAATTGATCTCCATCGCCTTTACATTGACCACGTTATTGAGATCAGTTTGTACTTCCTTAATATGATTGGTCAGCGTATTAAACGTATCCGCTACTGCCTTGCTTCGTTCCCGAACAACCGCACGAGCTGATGTATCAGTAGGGTCCTTGGCCAAGTCCTGCCATGCTTGCCACATTTGGTCCATAACCTTTTGCAAACCAGTGTCAGACGGCTCGTTCATGATGCCTTCCAATTTCTCCAACGTTTCCAAACGACCATCCCAATACCCTTGACGCTTATGCTCATTCCGGTACTGAATATCCAAAAACTCTTCCCGCAGACGCTGAATGCTAGTAGCTTGAACCCCTGTCCCGAGCAATCCTGGCTCGATACTCGCTTGCATCCCTACATAAGGCAAGCCCGTCGTAGCCTGCATATTCACACGCTGGCGGCTGTAACCTTCCGTATTCGCATTGGAGATATTATGTCCCGTTGTATTTAGCGCGGATTGTTGAGCGAACAAGCCGCGTTTGCTGACTTCAATTCCATGAAAAGTAGAGCGCATTTCGACACCTCTTTACGCTTTTTTGTTGAAAAAAGTTCGATTAGCCTGACGATACGTATCCGAGGTCGGCCTTCCGTAGATGTAGTCGTCCTCGGGCGTATCCGTGATCAGGTCGAGCGTCATGTTGACAAAAGAAAGGGATTGCTCCAGTAACTGCTGATTCAAGTCGTTAGCATCGCGCAGTTCAGTCACAATCCGGCTTAGCTCATTACGACAGGAGGTGAGTCGCATCTTCTCTTCCGCACTGGTCGTCAACTTGATCAATTCAGCCAGTGTGCCTTCTTGCAGCGCAAAGCCCTTCTGTGCTGTCAGTTCTTTTACGACTTGCTGGCGGGCTGCTTCAGCTTCTGTGACACCCTTGATCAGTTTTTGCTCCTGGCGTGTTATGGCTACCAGTTCATCCACATTCCCTTTTACCAGCACTTCTTTCTTGTGCGTAGCTAAGGTGTACAAGGCTTTGTGCAACTGGATCAAGTTGTCGAGCAGATCGTAGAGTCTATTCATTCCTTGCTTCTCCTCATCTTCCATCGAAAACTATTCAAAGAGGCCGTTCAAAAAGCCCTCTTCAGATCTGTGTTACAGCTTTTTCCAAAAGGACAGGAGCTTATCAGCGATCCGCTCACTTGAGACGTGATATTTTCCTTCCTCCACTTGCTTCTTCAACTGCTCCACTTTTTCCCGACGTTGCGGAGAGTTGACATCTTCTACTTGCTTTTGCATTTCCAGCGCTTCAGTGGAAATGTTTACTTCATCCTTGCCCATCGGGATTTTGCCGCTTTTGCCTACCTGGTTGTTGCCTGTTTTGTTGTAAGCATTGATCATCCCGACACGGTTAGGTTCATTAATCCGCATCTGATTACCATCCTCTCATACCAACGGTCTTTTCATAGAAAAAACCGATGACACCTCTTAGTAGTATCATCGGCAAATTCATCATGTACGATTAGTTTTTTTGAACAAAACTATTCGTCACTATTCTGCTTTCTTCGATAAGCTGCCTGAGCCAGATCGGCGCGTTGGAATTCCTCCAATCGTTGCTCTACCTCGATTTGTTGCGTGATTTCATGCTTCAAGCCTTTTAGACAAGATTCGCAAATGTTGCCCGCTCGAATCAAAAAACCGCAGCGCTCACATGGATAGCCAAGGTTGGGACTTCCAGCAACCGAAATGCGCCCTTCTTTGATAAACTTCGTGATTTGCTTCACGCTCACGCCAGTGGCTTCGCTTACCTGGTGAATATTCGATCCGCGATTTTCGCGCTTGCGCAAAAACTGGGCGCATGCCTCATATTCTTGTTCAACTTCTTTATAGCATTTGGGGCAAATGTCACGGACTGCTTGTACAAATACAGCATCACACCGCGAGCAGTTTGCCAACTTGCCCATAGACATATCGGACAACCCCTTTTCCGTTCAGAAAGTTCATACGGTTCCACATCCGTTGTATGCCTACATCATAGCTTAATTTTTCAAAACTGGCTATCGGTATATTGTCAAGGAATATATTTCACAGCTTGACCCCAAATGTTCTCTGATTGTCCGCGCGCACGAACGAAGCGTCGAACCAGTCGTATAAATATCGTCAAGGAGCAGGATTTTAGAAGCAGAGGGCATATCTTGGCCATCCCACACAAAAGCTTCACGCATGTTTTCGTGACGTGCTGCACGCCCTTTTTGCTTGCTCAGCTTCGGGGTGTCCTTCGTTCGGAGAAGCAACGGTTTGACAGGAATTTTGATTGCTGCTCCTAAATGGCGAGCCAGCAAGTCAACTTGATTGAATCCGCGTTCCCACAATCGTTGCGGATGTAGGGGAACCGTGGTAATACAGGTAAACCCCATACACCTGTAATAACGCTGAACGGTAATGGCGAGAAGCGTACCGTAGTATGAAGCCAGCCGTTCGTCACCGCGATATTTAAACAATCCGAGCAAATCCCTCTCTCCCTTTTCATAGCGAAGCAAACTCCGATTTGCCACCAAATTCTCACTATCTTTTCCATGAACACAATCCCTGCATAACCCTACGTTATTGATGCCAGCCTGCAGCTCCCTATCTCGCCCGCACCGTTGGCATATATCATGCCCAATCAATGGCAAAGCATCAAGGCAAACTCCACACAACACAATCCCTTTTACCATGCGATAGATGACCGGATAGCCCGCCTGATCCGATAGCTGTCGCGCTTTTTCTCGAGCGACCGACTCCTTTTGGAATGCTACGATAAGCCCACCACAACGGACACACATCCCACTGGTCATGAAAGACCTCTTTGTTCTGTGAGCTTTTGAGCCAAGCAGTTCATCTGCGAAATCTGTCTGACAGCCCGCTTTGGAGAAGTAGATCGTTCTGCTTGCAAAAATAGAACGCTACCCGACGTATCATCAACGGATCGTCCTACTCGCCCTGCTATCTGAACCAATGACGCCTCGTCAAAAACGGGTGCCTCCGCACCTACCACTACTACGTCACTTTTCGGTATGGTCACGCCCCGCTCCAGAATCGTTGTCGTCACCATGACGGTATACCGTTTTTCTCGAAATGCGAGTACTTTCTCCTCCCGCATAGGGTCTGCCGCGTGGACTCCTGCCATCTCCCCTGCGTGAGCAGGAAGCCACTTTTGAAGGTATGATAGCACCCTGTCAATTTCATCGACGCGAGGGACAAAAACAAATACTTGCCGTTCTTCATTCAAGGAATTGTTCACCGTGTCTATTAGTGGCGCCACGATTCGATTCGTCTGAACGCGCTTATGTAAGCCTTGTACCGTGAGAATCTTGGGCACAGGAAGCGCAGCTCCATGATAGCGCCCAGGCAACAGAACATGCGTATCAGAGAATAGCGGAATCGCGCCAGACGAGCCTAAGTTTGAGCGCCCTTTTCTAACGAGCCGCTTTTGTAAATATCCCGGAGGAGTCGCGCTTAAATAGAGGAGCTTCCCATTCTTTTTCACTGCTCTGGATAGAGCGCGATACAAAATAGGATCATTATGATAAGGGAACGCGTCGGCCTCGTCGAGAACCACCAGCAAAAAACGCCGATGGTAGCGCATAACTTGATGCGTAGTCGCAATCGTGATGTCACTCTCCTCCCACTTTTCCGAGCTCGAACCGTGGACGGCAATCACTTTAGCCCCTGGAAAGACTCGCTTAATACGCGGAGCCAGCTCCAACACGACGTCTTTTCGAGGTGTCGCAATCAGAACGCGACCGCCAGCAGCAAGTGCCTCTGTAACAGACGGGAATAACAATTCTGTTTTGCCCGCTCCACAAACTGCCCAAATCAAATACTCCGATAGCCCTGGTCTCGGATTGGCTACAAAGCAACGCGCTCGCTCAGCTGCCCGCGATTGATCTGCCGAATACTTTCCCGCCCACTCCAATCTCGCCACGTTTTCCAAGTGTTCTGCGCTACGGATAAGGGATGCCCCTACATCCATTAAAAAATACGGCGTGCAACACTTACTCCTGCCCATCCCTAAACAAGCTGTGCAATAAGCGCAGCCTTGCTCACACGTATGACAATACGTAAGCTCCACCTTCGCTCCTGCACTTCCACAGCGTTCACAGACCAACTCCAGCCTATTGCGCCACCATCCTTTTGTGACCGAAAAACGAATGCCAGGTCGCCACTCCGCTTTGTTTGCAAGCACGAATGAATGCAAAATGGCTGACAAATCATGCACGTCCACCCCTCGCTTATTCAGCAAGGCCTCCACTTCCTCCCAAAGGAGCGCACGCCCGTCCAAAATCTCGCACAAAACAGCTTCTTGTGAATTCTCGTGCGATGAGCTCCTTCCAAGAAGTTCGCGACCACCTGAATAGCCCACCCGAGTACCCGGCAATTTCTCCGATTCTTTGCCACCTTGATACGGAACTTCCACACTCTCCTCAACCGGTTCCCAAGAAAACCACCCATGCTTTCGGCGGTCCTGTACACTCATTACTTCCCGTCCATATAAGCTGCTCGCTTCGCACACGCTACTTACCGCCAGCGCTCTCAACTCTTTTACATATCCATCCGTCAGCGCCCGCCCTTTACCGACTTGATCCATCACATACCCGTTCACCTTTGCACGCAAGGAAAAAGCCAGGGCAAGCGATGACGTCTTCCCGATGACATGCAGGACACAGCCTTCTCTCTCCTGCCAAAAAGAACGATCTACAGAAAAGCTCGGCGTAATATAAGTCTGCACCTGTGGTATTGATCCGCCGCAAGCTTTGATATACAGCAAATACTCACGCATACGCTCACTCCTCCGCCCTTGCTCTTAGTGTGCAAAAAGACAGACTGGTCCAGCAAATAAATTTCACAACCAAAATCAGGTCGTAGAAAAATAAAAAAGCTGCCGATCTATTGTCGACAGCTCGTAATATTTACGCTCAGTAACCTTTTATGCTCCCTCTTTATTCTCCCGCAGATCAATGACGATGGTTCCAGCCGCAATCTCCTCCTGTACGTCTCCCAAGCAATAACCGTACGGATAACGATTCAAGACGGCTGTCATCTGTTTCGTATCATCGTCAGATCCATCATCTATCAAGGTAATTCGGATCGGTCTGCCACTCCAATACGAGCGAAACAGCAGACTCCGCACTACACGTTCCAGCACCTGTTCCGAATTGCGCACCAGCAACCGATAATGCTCATGCGGGAGCTCGCTCGCGCTATCTGTCCGATTGGTCCAGCGCTCCGCGATCATTACCAACAAAGAGGAGCAGCCAAATGCTGCCAAAAGCCATACAATCAGCTCTTCCATCACGGTCATACCTCCTCCTATATCAAGGTATGCCGCATGGCTTGAACAGAGTGCAAATAGGAAGCGCTTCCTACAATTTCACCCAGCCGTTTTTAATGGAGATGACAACAGCTTGTGTCCGGTCTTGAACATTAAGCTTTTGCAAAATGCTGCTAACGTGATTTTTAACCGTCTTTTCACTAATAAACAAGAATTCCCCAATGGCACGATTGCTTTTCCCTTCTGCCATCAGCTGCAATACTTCCCGCTCGCGACGGGTAAGTGATTCGATCACTTTTGGATCGATGGCTTGCGATTCATCTACGGAGAAGCTACGCTCTGCCGTCCCTTCCTGCTCGCTCAGACGTCGGAATTCTTCAATCAGCTTGCCCGTCACCTTCGGATGTATGTATGCACCACCACTCGCCACTACACGCACAGCGTCAACGAGGTCTGACGTTCCCATTTCCTTCAGCAAGTATCCAGACGCTCCAGAGCGGAGTGTACGATACACATATCCCTCATCATCATGAATCGAGAGCATAATCACACGAGTAGAAGGGCTTACTGAAATCACATTTTCTGCAGCAGAAACGCCATTTATGTTCGGCATGTTAATATCCATCAACAAGACATCCGGCTTGTGCTCTTCCGCCAATACTGTGGCTTCTCCTCCGTCCGCACCTTCCCCGACGACCTTGAAATCTTCTTCCATTTCCAATATTCGCTTTACGCCCTCGCGGAATAATTGATGGTCATCCACAATTACGATGCGGAGTTCTTGCTGTCTCTTATCCATGGTTCATCCCCCAGTACTTATTTACGTATCACGTCACAATTTTATCGGTATTTGGAATATAACCTTGGTTCCCTCTCCCGGAGCGGATTGCAGCTCGACACTGCCTTCTAAGAGCTGTACACGCTCACGCATTCCCAAGAGTCCAAAAGAGTTGCCATTCGCCATGCGTTTTTCCAGATCGAATCCGACCCCATCGTCTTTGACAACAAGACTTAACGAATCTTGTACAAATTCCAGCTTCACCTGTACGGTCGTAGCGCCTGCATGCTTCTCCACATTGTTCAGACATTCCTGAACCAAACGGAAGATCGCAGCCTTTACTGAACTGCGCAAAGGAGGCTCCACACCAAATACTACCAGATCAATGGAAGACTGAATACGCTCTTCGCACGTTTGAATATATTTTTGCAAGGTAGGTACTAGCCCTAAGTCATCTAATGCCATTGGACGCAAATCAAAAATAATACGTCGAACATCCGCCAAGCTCAAGCGTACCATTTCTTTCAGCTCGTGCAGTTCCATTTGCGCTTCCAAAATGCGCTCGTTCTTCAACATGCGTTCTACAATTTCCGAACGCAGCACGACATTCGCCATCGATTGAGCTGGGCCGTCGTGAATCTCGCGCGCGACACGCTTGCGCTCTTCTTCCTGAGCCTGGATTACCTTTAGGCCCATCAGCTGATGCTGCTTAGCCGATTCCAGCGCCTCGCCTATCTTGCTTAAGTCACCCGTCAAGTAACCAAGCACGACACCCATTTGAGAAACCAGCTTTTCTGCACGGACGATAGTTTCTTCCAAGGTACGCAGTTGGCGCTCCAAATCATTTCTTCTGCGCTTCAAGTTGTTTTCCCGCTCGCGGTAAATGGACAGTTCTACCTGAATACGGCTGGCCTCTTCATACGCAACCCGAATGTCTTCCTCCGTGTACATATGAAAATTACGACTGACCAAGACGAGCTTGTTGCGCGATTTGCGATACGCAAGTTCAAGCGCATCGACTTTTTGAATCACTTTGGAAATCTCTTGTCGAAGTTCATGTAAATCAAACTTCAATGAATTGCCATGCTGTCTGGCGTTTTCAGCTATATCAAATATTTGGGTTTTACTCGTTTCTACGGTTTCAATCGTTCTCTTGATCACCCCGTCCAGCACGCTGATGTCTATCGCTTTGTTCATGATTGCTCTCCTTCAAACTCATTTTTAGCCTTCGTGAACAACTGTTGGAGGTGCTCTTCTTCTACATCTCGCAGTCCCATGTCATTGCGCGGAATGGCAAACGGATCTGTTCCTTGTTTGACGAATCCACGATTGGATGTAAATACATAGCGGTAGCCAGCTTGACGAGCTGTCTCCAGTACGATTGGACTTGTGAAGCCAAACGGCAACGAGATGACTTCGATCTCTTTGTTCATCCATTCGCTTAAGCTGACGCGAGATATACTGAAATCCACATAGAGGCGGTCCCTGTACTCTTTCTCGTCCTCTAAACGATGCAAGTCTTTGAGATAGACCGGAGCTGTTTCTGGGCCTAAATCGCCCCATTCATTTCGTTCTTCCTCTTCATGCAGACTGTACGTGTGGGAACCGATTGTAACCAGTCCCGAATAAATCATTTCGTTAACTTGTTGACGCGTAAGTGGTGGCGTCATATTCTCCCGTTTTCGGTCAGCTACATCTCTTAAGCGCCCCGCAATCGCGAAGTTCACTGAAGGGTAGCCGTATGTACGTAAGATCGGAAATGCTTCTTTGTAGTAACTCTCATACCCATCGTCAAACGTAATCAATACAGCATTCTCAGTCGGCAAGGTACCCGTCTCCATAAATCGCAGGAACTCCTCCAACGAAATCGGATTCAGGTCGTTATCATGCAAAAATTTCATGTGTCGGGCAAATTGATCAGGAGCTATGACATACCGCTGATTCGATTGATCCGTAACATGATGGTACGTCAAAACCACAACCTGATTGTTATACCACTTTTTCGTTTGAACCACTGCTTCTTCAATTGGTGTGACGTTTGGCTCAGCATTTTTTGTCTCACTTATGCTTATAGACGTATCCACTTGGGGAAAAGGTTGCACTTCTTGTTTATTCTTTTTTTCCAGAAAAGATTCGCCTAACAACCCAATAGCCACTGCAAAAAACAAAAAAGTAAGAAACACGATCAGGAAGAGCCTTCTGTTCGGCAAAAAAACCCCTCCTCTACTCCTCACTAGGAGATTCGACACAGTCATACAAATTCCTGTGCAACAATTGACCCAATAATTGGATGACTTTGCTCTTGACATAAAAAAGAGCCCAGTAGCAATACCAGGCTCTTTTTATGTCATTCAGTAATTTACAGTTGAGCAGCCTCTTGCTTCAGAACTTCTGCTTTGTCTGTTTGCTCCCAAGGAACATTCAGGTCATTGCGTCCGAAGTGGCCATATGCAGCTGTTTGTTTGTAGATAGGACGACGCAGGTCGAGCTGCTTGATGATACCAGCAGGACGCAGATCGAAGTGCTTGCGAACCAATTTCACCAGATCTTCTTCGGAAATAGTACCTGTACCGAATGTATCTACTGCGATGGAAACTGGTTGTGCTACACCAATTGCGTAAGCAACTTGTACTTCGCATTTGTCTGCGAGGCCAGCAGCCACGATGTTTTTCGCTACATAACGAGCTGCGTAAGCTCCGGAACGGTCCACTTTTGTTGGATCTTTACCGGAGAACGCACCGCCGCCATGACGAGCATAACCGCCGTAAGTATCTACGATGATTTTGCGGCCAGTCAAGCCAGCATCCCCTTGTGGTCCGCCAATTACGAAACGGCCAGTTGGGTTGATGAAGTATTTGGTTTCAGCGTCCAACAGTTCAGCTGGAACAACTGGTTTGATTACGTGTTCAACCAGATCTTGCTTGATTTGCTCCAAAGTTGTTTCAGGAGCATGTTGAGTGGAAATAACGATTGTATCGATACGAACTGGTTTGTCGCCATCGTACTCAACAGTTACTTGTGTTTTTCCGTCAGGACGGAGGTAAGCAAGTGTTCCGTTTTTACGTACTTCAGTCAGACGACGAGCCAATTGGTGGGACATGCTGATCGGAAGTGGCATCAGCTCAGGTGTTTCATTGCAAGCAAAACCAAACATCAAACCTTGGTCACCAGCACCAATCGCTTCGATCTCCGCGTCAGTCATTTTGCCTTCGCGCGCTTCCAATGCTTGGTCTACACCAAGTGCAATGTCAGCGGACTGCTCGCCAATTGCAGTAATAACACCGCAAGTGTCAGCGTCAAAACCAAATTTCGCACGGTCATAACCGATTTCACGAATGGTTTCACGAACGAGCTTTTGGATATCCACATAAGTGTTCGTAGTGATTTCACCTGCTACGAGAACCAAACCAGTAGTTACGGAAGTTTCGCAAGCTACGCGAGCGTTTGGATCTTTGGACAGGATCGCATCCAAGATGGAGTCGGAAATTTGGTCACAAATTTTATCCGGATGTCCTTCAGTTACAGATTCGGATGTAAACAGACGACGACCTTTTTGCAAAGCCATGAGAAAATACCTCCTTTGACCTCATACAAATAGTGTGGTAGCCGAGTTAGGATTTTATCTACGTAAACGCAAATAAAAAACCTTTTCCATTTTTAGGAGGAAAAGGTTTGAGCGTTTTTTGCTTCCTTCATCCTCTTATCGGCCAGAACAGATGTCCGTTCTGCTGGTTAGCACCGCTCAAGATCGGTTGCCGGGCTTCATAGGGCCAGTCCCTCCGCCTGCTCTGGATAAGAGTATCCATTACGGATAATAGAATAATTGTTTTTTTCAGAGATGTCAATAGGAAAAATTTTACTTATAATTGATAGGCTTTGGAAAGTACCACCACTACCTCGGCGCGAGTTGCCCTTCCATTCGGTTTAAAGGAGGAACCGTATCCACTAAGCCATTTTCTAGATGTCAAAGCCTCAATGGCAGGAGAAGCCCAATGACTCGTTGGCACATCCTGATAATTCGAGGTACCACGGTTATACATCAATACATCACGTGCACGCGCGATCATTACCGCCATCTCCGCACGCGATATCGGCTGATCTGGCTTCATTTCATTCTTCGGGTACCCTTTCAATATTCCCAATTGATAAGCTACACCTAGGTTGTGATACGCCCAGTGCCGCTTCGGCATATCCCGGAAGGTCGTTTTTCCTGTGTAGGTAGTCGCTACCTTAGAACCGGTCGCACGCATCGATTTAAGCAGCATCGTCGCAAACTCCGCACGGGTTACTGCCTGATTCGGCTTGAACGACGCATCATTAAATCCATTTACAATATCGCGAGCGCTAAGTCTGACGATCTCTGAGCGCGCCCAGTGGTCCGAAATATCGCGATAGCCCGCTATCAATTTCTGCTGCGTCACCGTGAGCCGGTACGATTCATATTTGAAAGAAGTACCACTATTAAGGCGAACATAATATTTTCCTGGCTGCAAACGCAAACCGAAAATATCGCTTCCTCGATTAGACAGCTCCGCTACCTCATTCGTCGAAGCAATCGCATAGTTCATGTTTCGATCGCTGTAGAGCGCGAAACGAAAGCCGCTATCGACAGGAATGTACGGCGCTCGGAACGTCACATACGATTCACTATTCACAGTAAATTGGAACCAGTCGGAATCAGAAGCTGTCGGTATCGTGCCTGACATCACTGTCCCACCGCTTAACGGAGACGCTTTTTGATAGGTGTCATTCGGCTCATTAAAATCTTTTTTTACCGGCGTGTATCCAAGATCCAGCTGATATTCGCCATTCACCGCATTGCGATTGTACTCACTCACACGGATGTAATATTTGCCTGGTGACACTTCTTTTTGGACGCGTTCTGTCGGATTGTCTTTCGTTCCATTATCGTAGGTAGGGTCCCAGACAACCATCTTTTTGCCGAGCTCTTGTTTACCGATACTCAGCATTAGATCGACACGCTTGTTATCAGGACTAACGGAGACATCCAAATGCCCGTATTCACGAACATAGTAGGAGAACCAATCCTGATCCCCTTCATCGTGAAAATTGCCTGTTACACTGATTTGGTTACCTACGAGCGGCCTTGCGGTTTCTTGTGTATCGTTTGGTTCGTTACGGTCTGGATTGATGGTAAACTTACTCGTGAGCACATAGGTAAAAGAGTTGTTGACCCCTCCGTTACGCATTAACCGGATATTCATTTTTCCCGCCTTGACCGGAACAGTTATCGTATCCCCATTCCCGAAGTACTGCACAATCGGCGGACGATTCTCTGGGTAAAAGGTAGCAGCCATCGCTGAAGAAATACCGGAAGTCACTGTCGCTGTGAAGCTAACCTTACCATCGTAAGGGATGTCCATCTTCAGCCAGTCTATCGTGTCTTTCGGCCCCAAATTTCCACGTATCTGTGACTCGATCGGGAACGCTTTGGCTGAATACGTCTGATTATTCGGCTCTAAAAAGTCATAGGATAAGGCCGTTCGAACTGCCTTGTCGACATTTAACAACCCGTAGCCCGTTTTCCGGTCCCATCCCTTTTCCCCTAAGTCTGTAGCCGTCTGATAAAGCAATTGTCTTACATCAAATGGACTTAGTTTTGGGTGACGAGCTAGTATGAGCGCCGCTGCACCCGCTACTTGTGGTGCCGCAGCTGAAGTACCACTAAAAGAACCGTATTTCCCACCAAGCTTAGTCGTATAAACATTGAAACCGGGCGCTACCAGGTTAAGCTCGGGTCCCGTATTGCTTTGATACAGCACTTCATTGTTACTCCTTACAGCTCCTACCGCTACTACCGTGGGATAAGCTGCCGGATAAGCCACACGGCTACTCTCATTGCCACTTGCTGCAATCAGAACAGCTCCGCTTCTTTCAGCTCGTTGCACAGCATTCGCCAGTTCCTTGGAGTAGGACATACTGCTGAGAGACATCACAATGACTTTGGCACCACGATCCAAGGCAGTATTGATACCCTTCGCAAGAGTCTGCACCGTAGTATCTCCATTTTTAGCCAAAACTTTAATCGGCAATATCTTGGCATTCCACAAAACACCGGATACACCAATGCTATTATTCCCGCTAGCAGCCAGTACACCCGTTACTTCTGTTCCATGTCCATTATCATCCTGGGCAGATCTTCCGGGATTGACCAAATTCACACCCGGCAGAAGATTGTCCTTCAAATCAGGATGCTTATAGTCCGCACCGGAGTCCAGCACCGCGATGATAATCTGCTCATTACTATTTACGACTGACCAAGCTTGATGAGCTCTAATCTGACTTAAATGAAGCTGGTTACTTAAATAGTAGTCATTCGATGCTGGTGGTGCTGCAGCATAGATTGTTTGGTTGTTTGCCATTAATAGCGCGACACTTATCACAGTCGCTACTGACATGTTCACTGATTTTTTCATGTAAAACAGTCCTTCCTTCTCTCCCCTGCAAAATGAGCAGTCTAAAAGGAATTCAGGTATTTATCTTCTCGTCCTAGCATAGCGGATGAAAAGGGAGACATGCAACCCTGATTAGCCAATATTTGGAACGTTATAACAGTACAAAACCCTTTTCACCATGGGCAAAAAGGGTTTTCTCCTTACTGTAACAAACCTTTATTGTCTTCCACTTCAGGTGCTACCTGAGCTTTTTCTTTTTTTCTTTGCTGAGCTTTCGGAATAAAAGCAGTCAGTTCCGCCAGATTTACCTCTTCCTTTTTGATGGAAGAGAACGGAATATCAAATGCCCATATACGATGGCTATTTGCTTCTACCTTCATGTTTTCCAGGGTAAAGTGTACACGTGCTACGGTATCGCCATCCTTATCATGAACGATAATCGGCACTTCAGTAAACTCCAGACGTTTTGCCAGACCGTTACGGAAAGCTACGATGACTTTCAGCCCGTTATCTTCACCTGGCTTGATGTCGAGGACTTGCAAATCTACTTCGCCCTCTACAATCGGAGCCTTCTCTGCTGCCTGCTGCATGTATTGCTTGGACTCATCTGCACTCAGACCCAAATTAAAGTTTTGATTCTCTTCTACTTCGTGCTTTTTCGGTTTGATATAGGCCAGCTTCAGAGGAACCTCTTTTTCAGGAATACGGTCGAACTCATCCCAGCGGAACATGAATTCCATCGGACGGCTGGACATTTCCATCACTGGACCAGATGTGATCAGATCAAAAGTCTTTCTCGCGACTTCCTCTCCATCCTCCGTCACCAAAGACAACGGAAGCTTTTGCAGCAAAATGCTGCGGTCAGTCGCATTGCGAACGTAGGTAAGAACCAAGTATCCATCATTGGTAACCTGTGTGAAGAAAGGAATGATACCTACTTCATTGCGAACAACCGGAGGCATTTCATCATGTGCGTATTGCAAGAGCTCATGCTCCGCTTCGTCCAATTGATCATCCCACGGACCGTTCAACACCAAAAACAATTCCTTGGATTCCACACGGTTCGCAGATTGTTGTGGATTCTCTAATCCGGATACACCCAAATAAAACTCTCTATGAAGATTCTCATGAATATCTTCGCGTACTTGCTCCAAGCTCTCCTTGGAACCAAACCAATTTTCCAATAACCAACTCATAAGTCAACCTCCTCTTTCCCACACCTCAAAAGCATTGCGCTCTATTCTACGTCAAGTGTCCATCTTTTCAGGTCGGCATCAGGCTTTTTCACTAAATTTGGCGGGAATACAATCATCCACGGACGGCTGTAACCCGGCTTCACATTAATGCTGCTTGCGTCCAGTACACCTGATGCTACCAGATCACCATTTGCATCAGCAATCGTCAGCTTGATTTCATCTGGACGATAATCATGGGCCATCCCATTGCGGAAGAGCATCGCTGCTACCAGGTGTCCTTCCTTTGTCATTCCGATGTCAAAACCAGTAACCTGTACCGTATTAATCGGAATCACTGGCAAAGACTGCGTCAACGCTTCCAGACGATCTTTTTGGCGATCAGTCATGCGCTTTTCCATTTCAGGATCGATCTCCAGATTACGAGGCCATACATGCGAATTTCTACCAGCCTTCATTACCACTTTCCAGCGGTTAAAGGTGAAATTATCATGCAGATAGCTCTCTTCCGGGAACAATACCTCCCATGGACGGCTGGTATGCGGAGGAATTGCCCCCATATCTGACAAATCCACCCTGATCCGTGCAAACGCGTTATCATCAAGATAAATCGCTAACCCAACGTTTTTAATCCGCACTGGCTTATTTGTGGAGTTACGGAAGAACATCGCTACCGTCATCCCGTTTGGCTGGGGAATCATACTGAATCCCGTTACGCTGATCATGCCTTTACGCATTTCTGGCAATTCTTCTTGCAAAAAGCGAAGCGTATACTTTTTCTCGGAATCCAGCTCGGCCTCCCAAATCGGGCTTAGAGACAATTCCGTACGAATTTTTTCAACTCCACCTACAGACTCTTCCTGTTGCTCATTGCTTTCCACTTCGACCTCGGTGTTTTTCAACTCAGCGACATCGATAGCAGACTCTTCTTGAATGTCTTTTTTCAGATCCTGTTGATCCTTACCCAGTAAATTCTTCATAAAGGAAAACATAGGCTACCTCCTCACACGTCCGGACACGAACGAAGCTCTCTTATCATGATAAACTTTTTTGACTAGCCCATGCAAATTCCGCTCTCTTGCATTAGGCTCCTTGGGGAACGCTCACTTTCCAACGAGACAAGTCAAGCTCTTCCTTTTGAATGCTCTCTGGCGGGAAAATAAACAGCCACGGCTTGCTTGTATTGGCATTTACAGTCAGGCTTCCTAGTTCAAACAGGCCTTCTGCCACCTTATCCCCGCTCGCATCATAGAGCGCCAGCGGCAACGTTTCGAAGGACAGCGACTGTGTAGAGCCATTGCGAATCAAAAGCATCGCATTCAGAGCACCATTTTCCGATTGACGAATCTGCACGCTCTGTATATTTACTTCTCCCTCGTTTAGAGCAGGGAGCTTCTTCGCTAATTCAATTAAGAACGTTTTTTGCTCATCAGTCATCGCCTTAATCCAAGATTCCTCCAGCTCCAACTGCTGTGGAAGGACCATCTTCTTCTGCGCCATCTCAAAAGCGATCTTCCAATTCATCAAGAGAACATCTAACTGTAAAAAGTGTTCTCTAGCAAATACAAACGCCCATGGCCTTGCAGAGCGCGGCGGAATTTCGCCAAGCGCGCTCAAATCAAAGGATTGGCGTGTAAACAGCTCCTGATCACCAAACAGTACCACCAGTGTCATTTCATTTAGGCGAATCGGTCTGTCCGTACTGTTCCGGACAAATGCCGTCACTTCAATCCCGTCATCATGTGGAACAAGCGCAGTTCCGGCCAAAGAAATATTCCCCGGCTGTAACGGTTCCAGCTCCAGAGCCATGAAAGAGAGCGAATATTTTTCTTGCTCACTAAGCTGGCTCTCCCAAGATTCATGCAGAGAGAGTGTTGTTGTGACGCCAGTTGATTCAACCTGTACCTGTTGTTCTTCCTGATGTGACTGTTCGGTATCAGCAGCGGAAAGGATCGATTCTTCCTGAACCTGCTCTCGCACCTCATTCGTTGTCGGTTTATTCCCCATTAAGTTCTTCAAGAAGGATAACATATCGTCGCTCCCAACTTTTCTCTACATCTATATATAGTAACATTCGTCATCCACTATAGCATAGTGACATCCTTTTGCAACATAGAAAACTTGGCATTCCAAGCAGAAAACAAACAGCTTTTGCAACCTTTTTATTGCCCCATTCGTACTGTTAGTTATGTTAGGATACCCGTACGCAGCAGGGAATGTCAAGGAATGGAAGGATAGACGTCGATAGGAATTCTGTATGACATTTCCATAATGAGTTAAAGTTTACAACCTTGTTTATTATTGATAAAATGTAAGAGTCTAAACAAATAACTTGGGGAAGCATTCATATGCCAATTGACAAGGTCAGTTGGCTCTTTTTTTTATTTGCGGAAAGTGATTCCGACTCTAATATCCGCAAATAGATCAGGACAAATTGAAAAGGCATGAGCCTGATATTATTCTGACCCATACCATGTTGGATAATTTTTTGCAATGATGGTCAAACTTTTGATTGAATCACGTCTTTTTTCATATTTGATTTTTTTAACGAGTTACTCAAATTTATAGCCGGTCTTTCTACGAAATAATACATTAAACACGATACTAATATTGTTACCGCTATAGTCAAAAGACAAATAAGCTAAATAGGAATTATTCCTTGTAGTAAATGAGCCATTGTCATCAGTACAGGCAGATGTATTATTACAGGCTATAGTATATTTTCCCCAAAAGCCCCAAAAAACTTCTTTCCCAATAAGTTGGAAAAACGATTAGGTAAAAGCGCAAACATGATCTGTTAATTAACTCCTCTCTATATATTTTTTGACTAGAGTTTCTTGGAAGATAAGGTACATATGACTTAAAAAAACTGAAATAGCAGCTAATCCCCTTAACGATCTAGCTCTACATATCGATTATTCATTTTTTCCTCCATGCAACAATGGTTTTAAACATTTTGAGGAATTCTAATAAAGCAAATCACTCGTGATAAAAAGCACAGACTTAACGACCTTTTTCCGTTAAGTTGCGCTTTTTCTTCAAGCCTAGATTATCAATTATATAAGCTAGCAAATGCAAATAAGCTTCTCATTTCATATCTAGAATCTATAAACAGCTACCAAATCAATATTCTTTTCCAGCAGCTACTTCTTGTTCACTGATATTTAACAACCCTAGCAATACTTGTTCCTTTTCGGATCCTGCGTTTTGAACACCTGCCGATTTTTGTTTTTGTACAACTACCAAGAGAGTTTGAAACAGAATCTTCAAGTCAAAAACGAAGGAATAGTTGTGAATATACATTAAGTCATAGCGAAGCTTATCTTCGACAGTTGTACTATATTTCCCCATCACCTGTGCCAAACCTGTGATACCAGGTTTTACTGCTAAACGATACCCATACTCTGGAATCGCCTTTTTAAATTGATCTATAAAATGCTCTCGCTCAGGACGAGGTCCTACAAGACTCATATCTCCCTTTATGACATTGAACAATTGAGGTAACTCATCGAGGCGAGTTGTCCTAATAAAGTGTCCAATTTTAGTAATCCTTGAATCTCCTTGTGTTGCAAGAACCGGGCCCGTATACGCCTCAGCATTATTAACCATACTTCGAAATTTCAAAACTTGATAACGTCTCCCACCAAGCCCAATTCTCTCTTGTTTAAAAATCGCTGAACCTGGTGAAGTTAACGGGATAATCACATATAAAGCAATCATTACCGGGCTTGCTAATACAAGCATCATGATTGATAAACACAGATCCATCATCCGTTTTGTTGTTCTTTGCATGGTGGAGAGCTTTGAAGGCTTAATCGATAGGACCGGCATGTCATCAATTTGTTGCGCTTCAGCACTAAGCATAAATAATTCATATGTTTCAGGAACCAAAAGAATTTCTTTATTTTGTTGTATTGTATGATGAATAATGTTAACTTTTTCATCTTTAGGTATATTAGGACTAAGAATTACTACCTCTGCCTGTGTAAGTGAAAGTAAGAATTTTGGTTGATCATAGTAGGGGACAAACTCTTTTACAGTAAACCATCCCTTATTGTGATCGAGTACCTTGTTTGCGATTAATAGGCCATCGTTTACATCTTGACCTACAATGAGCACTTTTTTCTTCCCAAATGTTAAGCGTTGAGTGTACCAGACCGCTGTATGTATGATTCCAATCAATACAAGATTAAGAACTCCTGACAATAGAATGACACTCCGTGGAAACGCAAACTCACGATACCAAAAAGAGACAGCCATCGTAAAAACCATCATTAACCCGACAGAAATAGTTACTGAGTATATGAGTTGGTGGTAACTCTTCCTTGCCCAATTAGAATACAACTCAAAAAAGTAGAAAAGAATAATTGAAACAATAGAGAGCCAAAGTGCTGTTTGCTGATATGCTACCAAGTTTTCTTCAGGTAAATTGTTTTGAAACCGTATGAAGAAAGCCATGATAAAACCTGCATGTATAGCAAGAGTGTCCAATAATATTATTAATGCGAGATAGGTTTTTTTGTTATACATATATTTCCCTCTTCTCGGTTTCGATGAAGTCTTGATAATAGTGGATGGTTCTTTCCAACCCTTCCGCTAATGTGACTCTAGGAGTCCACTCTAGTTCATTTAGAGCAGAACCATTATCTAATCTACTATGCTTGATATCTCCATCACGTTCACTCATATGTGCAGGAATAATGTCGCTTCCAGCAACTTTTCTCATGGTGTCATACAGTTCAAGGAGGGTTGTACTTGTATTTGTACTAATATTAAATGTTTGTTGGCTTCCTAAACTTAATGCGGCCAGATTTGCATCAGCTACATCCCCAACATAAATGAAATCACGTGTATGTTTACCGTCTCCAAAAATAGTTGGTGTTTGATTTGAAATAATTTTATCTGCAAAAATAGAAATTACCCCACCCTCTCCTTTGGGGTCTTGCCGCTCTCCATAAACATTTGAATAACGCAAAATAGTATATTCCAGCCCGTATAGTGCAGAATACACCCTGATATAAGATTCCGGAACTAGTTTAGAAATGCCGTAAAACGAAATGGGAGCTGTGGGATGACTTTCACTTATTGGAAGTGCTAAAGGAGTTCCATATACAGCTGCTGAAGATGCGTAAACAATTTTCCTCACGTGATACTTTGCACAGGCCTGAAGTAGATTGATTGTACCTTTTATATTCACATCCGCATCAAACATAGGGTCTTTCAAAGATAGCTGGACATCAATTTGGGCAGCGTGATGTATCACAACTTCAGGCTTATAGGTTGCAAAAATAGAATTGATTTCTTCAGAGATAATATCAACCTCGTACACTTTTACATTTGAAGGAACATGAGATAACTTCCCTGAAACCAAGTTATCGAGTACAATAACCTCGTGACCATTTCCTACCAATCTATCCACAATATGAGAACCTATAAATCCTGCACCACCTGTTATTAGGACTCTCATCGTCTCTACTCTCCTTCACATAATCATTTCTCTGATATAGCAGTTTTATATACTTGCACCGTTTTATCTACCATTTGAGGGACAGTAAAATACTTTTCATATCTTTCTCTTCCGTTATTACCCAAGTCTTTTCGTAATTCAAACGAATCAATCAGTTTATGTAATTTTTGTTGCAGTTTAACCGAATCGCCTCTAGGTATTAAGTACCCTGTGACTCCTTCAATCACAGACTCACTTACACCTCCGACATCTGATGCAATAACAGGCAATCCTGCTCTCATAGCCTCCAAAATACTTAGGGGAAATCCTTCATAATTTGAAATCAGAACAAATATCTGTGCCTGGGCCAATATTGTAGCAACATCTTGTCGGGCTCCCCAAAATCGTACTCGATCAGAGAGATTCAGATTTTGAACTACTTCCTCAGCTTTTGGCTTCAAAGGTCCGTCGCCTATTAAATCAACGGTCCAATTCAAGTGACGAAGAACTGCAAGATTCTCGAGAAGAGTAATTTGATCCTTTGGGGATTCAAACCTAGCAACCATAATAATTTTGGGACAGTCTGTTTTCTGGTTTGCCATCAAAGTTACATCAAGATCAGGAACTCCATTATAAATAGTGACAAGTTTATCGGTAGAAGCAACTTTGTTTTTTAAGGCAATATTTTTATCGTATTCTGACACCGTAATTATTTTTTGGGTTAATGGCGTAGTTAATCTTTCGACGAGAGTGTATATCCGACGCTGTAGAGGCGGTACACCATCAGTAAAAGCCCACCCATGTGCAGTAAATACAGTTGGTATGGACATAATTTTACCAGCCAAACGACCCAATAATCCCGCTTTAGATGAATGAGTAGCAAGTAGATCAGGCTGTATTGCTTTTAGTGCTCTAACGATTTCCATAAGAGCAATTCCATCATAATACGGATGTATAGAGCGTTTCAAATTAGGAAGTATTTGAAATCTTATTTGATTCTTGCTGAGAAGGTCAATAAACGGTCCATCTCCGCCGACTAATACTGTTACATCATGTCCTATCTCAAGTAGAGATTTCGATTGATCCAGCACATGGATTTGTGCGCCACCAATTGAATCGGCTCGAGTTATTAGCTGCGCTATCTTCAACCTTGATCCTCCTCATACCGGCATGTTTTGAGAAAATCCATAACTCGTCTTATGCCCTTAGTCCATACTCGAACTATTTGATTTTAATTTTTGATTATAGAGATTAACATACTCTAAAGCACTACTTTTAATATCGAACTGCAATGATCGAGCAGCTCCCTTATTTGATAATTGTTGGCGGTAGTCCTCATCATTCAGAATAATTTTCAGCTTATTTGCTAGCTCATCATAATCTCCTGGTTCAAACAATATCCCAGCGTCCCCAACAAGTTCCTGAAGTCCAGAAACCTTACTAGCAATGACAGGAGTTCCCCCCGCCATTGCTTCAAGTGCCGCAATACCAAAACCCTCCCAAATAGACGGTTGCACATAAACATCTGCCAACTTTATTAACTCTGGAACATTATTTCTTCTTCCCAAAAAGTGTACTCTATGTTTTATATGGAGATCGTCAGCAAGTTGTTTCATTTCCCCCAGTAATACTCCGTCACCAACTAATAGTAAATGGGCCTCCTCAACTAAAGCGACTGCCTTGAGCAAAGTTCGATGATCCTTTTCAGGCTGAAATCGACCAATACTTAGGATAAGTGGAGCGTCAACTCCAATGATATCAATCTTGCTTTGTTTTGGTTTGGCACTTGAGAACCTAGTTACATGGATTCCGTTATTGATTACAACTACTTTATCGGATAGATTGGGAAGCCAATCCACTAAACTATGCTTAGTTCCATCACTAATACACACGATAGAATCCATTCTGTTATACATCCATCTATCAATTGGGCGGAACCAAGAAACTCTTCTACGGTTATGGGTACTATGTTCAGTGGTAATGATAGGTCGCTTACAATTGGAGATCATCATGGAAACAGCCATCCATAATTGTGAAGGGAACAAGTGCACATGGATGATATCGTAATCCTTAATAAGCTTGTTTAGTGACGCTACATGCATAGGGTTGTATATACTTTTTTGATCCAAGTAAAGAATCTTGATTCCGTCGTGCAACAACTCTTCTTCAATTTTTGAATCCAGCTTTTTTAGTACAGCAACATCTACTATTACTCCAAGTTTTCGAAACTGGATGATCAAATCTTTTAAAAGGACTTCTGCCCCACCGTAATCTAAACTATTTATTAATTGAAGTATTTTCACTTTGCCCTCACTTTCTTAGCAAAGACAAACATTTTTTTGCATAAAGCACTTGGCATATAGGAAAAGAATAAAAGCAACCAATACAAAACAGAGGTAGAAACCACCCCTTTTTCTCGGGCTGCTCTTAACCTTTCAACAGCGTTTTGTTTAGAACCAGCTAATTTCCAGTAAACGATCGATCCAAGCCATTTGTCTCTAAGTTTAGAACGAGAAAAAAGTAATAACTCTTTTTCGAATAACTCAATTGTTTTGTCCTGTAATTGAGCGTATTCCAAAGCCCTACTTGCCTGTGCCTCAAACGATGTTAATCTTATAGGGGCGTCGGAATGGACCTTTGCTACACATTTGGCCCAAGTAGGGATACCGCTATCCTTTGCAATTTGCCACCAGAGAAGATGCTCGCCTCCTATTTTTGTATGAGGATATGCATAGTCTAACTCCAGAAACTTTTTCACTTGAATGACAGGTACAAAATCCCCTTGAATCTTATCACCTAAATAGTCTTGTATGGAAAAACAATGAAAATCACTTTGAATCGTTCCATTTGAATGGGCAAAATTAAGTACAGGATATTCTTCCAGGGACTCAAAATTCTTCATCGCATCCCAAATTAGTGATAGACTGCCTGGCAATAGTGTATCATCGTCATCAAATAGAATTGCCCAACTTTTTGTCGCTTTCTTCAATCCTCTGTTTCTTGCCGGGCCAGGTCCCAGATTTTCCTCTTGTTTCATATACGTAACCATTGGATACAACTCATTTACAACTTGTTGTGTGTTATCTGATGAATTATCGTCAACTACAATAATTTCGAGCTCTGCATCATTCTGTTGTTGAAGAACTGAATCGATGGCTCTTCCTATTAAATGAGCTCTATTATAAGTTGTAATGATGATAGAGAAGCTAGGCTTATCCATGAACAGGGACCTCTTTTCTTTTGGTACATCCCCAGTATATAGCAGAAGCTATAATGAACAAAATCCATTCTGACCATTCTGTGCTTAACGGATGGAATAGCGCACTAAATGACATATAGAGAAGGATAAAAATGGAATTGTAATATAAAGAGCGCTCTCTCACGCTTTTTGAACCTTGAATATGTCGCATCACAGTAGGTAATTTTATAATCCAGCCAAAATATAACCCAAGAAGAGCAAGTAACCCTAAAATACCAAGGTCAGCCCAAGTTTGCAGATAGGCATTGTGAACGACAATAGGGCCTGATTCTGTTTGATATTTTGTGGTTCCAATACCTTGTCCAACCCACGGATGGCTTACAATTTCATCTAGCGCTGTAATGATCATTTGAAAACGAATCGGATCACTTGAAGCGATTCCCGCTAAGATTCCGTTCGTACTCATGCTAGCGAAAACAGAGCCAGTTCGGTCGTTGCTCTGTTTAAGCTCATCAGAAGTGGGGACTTCAACTGGAGGAGTGCTGACTTCTTCTTGCTTTACAGCATTTGAGTCAGTTGGTTGAACAGGTTTTTGTTTAGCTTTTTCTGCTTCTTTTGCAGCCTCGATTTTGGCTAGCTCTATAGCGCGCTTGGTTTCAATAGATAAGGTGATTTGGTCAACGGATACCTTGGCTACGCTTAATACGAGTGCAAGCACTAGGATTGATACGACCATGCTGGAAAACTTAGGTCTAGAGATGTTTTTAACATACTCAATGAGCCATATAATGAACAAAAAAATCGTCCCAAGTATCAGGGAAATTTCCGAGGTACGAGACCCATCAAAGTAAACAATGAATACAGAGGCAATTAAAAGCATGATATTGCTGATAGAAAGAGCAGTCCTGTTAAATAACTGAAAAGCAGCATAAACGTAAACAACTACACCGACCTTACTTAGAGAACCAGGATAATTTAAAAAAGTTCCCCATCTTCCATCTAACGTCATAATAGAAGCCAGTTGAGTAAAGGACAAAACACCCAATACTAATAGAATAAAATTAATATATGCTGAAATGATAAATCCTTTAAAAGCAAGCTGTGCTAGTTCAGATCTCACTAAAAAAAAGAGATAACAAACTATCAAAATCATGGCAACTTTCCCAGCTTGAAAGAAATCATACAAGTAGTTTTGACTAAAAAAGCTACTGATGAGGATTGAACTAATCAAAAGAATTGAAGGAATAAGTAAATACACAACAAATTTGTTGTTACCCATTTTTTTATCATTCAACAAAAAAATGGGGAGAAGAAACAATAAAGAAACAACCCAATGCACCTTACTAAACAGTGTAATTTTTAGATCAGCTGACATTATTAAAACAACCCATATCAATAGGAAAACCTTTGTTACGATGCCATTGTCACGAATGTAATTCAGTTGCGTTTTCATGTCCTATCTCCTGTTTTTATGTAGTAATATGATTTAAGAAAAAGGTAAAAAAACCATACTAGGTTTGGCAACAAAATAAGACAAATCATTACCCCTGATAGGCTATCCTTGTTCAAGGAGTAGAAGACACAGAGTAAAATTGTCAGTAGCTTGAAAACAAAATCAGGAAGTACTCGTTTTATTATATACCTTTTTATTTCCATCATAATAATGTAATCGGCAACTAATGCATAGATCAACATACTAACCATCCACGCCCACCCAATTGAGTTAAAACCGGCATGATGGAGTATAAAAAAGTAACTTATAAAAAGAATCCCAAGAGCAAGTAACGATAATATAAGTGTTTTCAAATAGTTTCCGCCTGCCTGCAGATATTCGTAGCTGAGATTGGCATGAGCGTTCAGTATTACACCGATTAACAATAACGCGAACAATTCGTTCACATCTGTTTCAGGAAAATCAAATATCCCAAGTATATAAGGAGCAAGCATAGTCCCGAAAAAACCTACCAAACAGTAGAAAGACCAACTTAAATTCAAATATTGAGGAATCTGGTTTATCGTCCTCAGATTCTCTGTAGGTTTATGTAGTATTTTAGCGAACATAGGAAAAGCAACTAATCCCAACACATTGGAAACTAACCAAACTTTACTTACCAAATCAAAAATCGACCTGTACAATCCTAGTTTTTCCACACCAAAATTCTTCCCTACTAAGATTGATCCAATTGATATGATCGTAATCTGTAACGCCTGAGACCCTGAAAGCACCGCCGACTCAGATACCAAACTTTTAAATTTTGACGGCTGGAAAACCGGTTTCCAATAACTTTTTGGTAACCCACCCATAACTTTATAAGCGACAACAAAATCAATTGCTTTTCTTGACACTAAAAGACCAATAACATATACGGGATTTTCAAATAATAGGATCCCTACGAACATTAATGCATATCTATATAAACCCGATAAAAAAGTAAACTTTGAGTAATGATTAAACTTTTCATTCGAAATGCAATTTGCTTGTAGCATTGATGTAGGGATCCCTAAAATATATTCTAGTACCGAAAGAACAGCAATCCATGCAATGACAGATTGTAGCTCTCCCCCATATGAAAACCACTTCGTCAATAATTGACTAAGCCCAGGAAGAAGTAAGAGAAGAAGTAAAATAACAATCGTATACAACCCCGCTACGATCTGAAAATGCTCTCTTCTTTTCGTCTCATCTTTCTCCGATGCCAATAGTCGAGTTAAGTTCTTAGATATTCCCAATTCTGCTAAACTCATATAAGAAACAACCGTCACATAAATTGAATATAATCCGTATGCAGTAAGTCCCATGTTATTTATAAACACAGGAATAAAGATAATTCCTAATATGCCATTAATAATATTGACTACATAGACAGAAGCTAAGTTTTTTAAAAATTTCATGACAACCTCATTGGTTCGGTTTTGTCTTTCGCATAAAACTCGTTTTTAAAAAAGGGGTCTCGGTCGATATAAATCGACCAGAGACCTTTTCTTCTCTGCTTATCCATGACTCACTACTTATTTACTAACCAGTGGCCTTAGTGAAATTACACTTTTTGGAAACTCATTTGATTTCTCCAGCATGATTTTTGTAAGTCGCCCTGCCTCAGGGTATTGGCCTAACGCTTCATTTGCCACCACTCGTACTGCATAAGCTATCTCGAGAATATCGTATGGATTCTCATCCGTAATCATACTCAAATGCTCAATTGCTTTTTTATACTCCCCTACTATTAAGTAGCATTGGCTTATTAAGAGTTGTGTTGATTTCTGTAATTCAAGTGGCCGTTTATCAGGAATACTTTGGTCAATAAACGGGTCAACTGTCTTACGATACTGCTTGTAGTCTTCAAGTGCTTTTATTGCCCAGCGTTGAGCATCCTCATTCTTTTGGTTTTGTTTTAAGTAAATCGCCATTTGTGCTTCCAGTTGGATGACACTATCATACGCATTAATATTGAAGCTGTCTATCAGTAACGATTTTCGTAAACTCTCATTGGCCTTGTCTATTTCACCTAATAGAGCATACACTTTACCTGCCATTAAGTAGTTATTTGAGTTATTTGGCTCAAGCTCTTCTGCTGCTTGCAGATGACTCTCTACTTGTATCGCATTATTTTCTCGATTTTGCAGATTCGTTTCACTTGCATATACTTCAGCCAATTTGATGTGATAATCGCTTTTATATGGGTTAGCACTTATAGCACTTTCATACGTTTGTTTTGCTTCTGCAAGAGATGTATTTTGTAATAATGAACTTACTTGTTGGTCTGCATAATAGAACCGAATAGAAAAGAATGCACTTCCTGCCACTAACAAGATACAACAAATATGAGCAAGTCTCACAATATGTATCTTTTTACTACCTGCGGACAACTTCGCTTCTAAACTTTTAAAAGTATTCTCTGGGATTGCCATGGTAAAAAGCCAGAATATAATAAACCAGACTGAACCGAATGAAAAATCAAAGTCAATGAATGCATGCATAAACAGGATTGACAATGATGTTAGGGAAGCTGTAACGAGTACAAATTTATCATTATCCTGAGCAGATTGTCTGCTTCGAAATGCCAAGAAAAATAACATTGCAAAGAAGCCCACAAAAATCAGTAAACCTACCCATCCATGACTAATGACAACTTCTAAGTAGCCACTATGCACCTCATTACTAATGTATGGAACCGTTTGATACTTGGGATAAAGTATCTTCCACGAATCGCCTCCAAAACCGAATAAAGGAGACTCCTTACTTATACGCAATGCATCCTCATAGAAACTTGTTCTTCCTAATACACTACTTGTTTCCAGGTTAATATCGGAAATCGTAACTTGAATACTATCTGGCAGGTTTTGATACAACAAGCCTTTGTTTTGCAAGTCCAAGCCGCCAGCAATTCCAAGGGCTATTAGAATAGCTGGCAATACCCACTGCCGATAGAGGCTCTTCGCTTTTGTACTCTTAAAAATAGCCAGTAGAATCATGCGAGAAATTAGTAGTATACCCACCGACAGAACAGTTGCTATTATGAAAACATTCATTGCTGAAGAGCCTGCCCCAGAACTTAACAGGTTTTTCATTTGGTTAAATACGAGCAAGGAAGCAACTATAGACATGATAGAATAAACGAAATAATTGATTTGATTTTTACCCCTTAATAAGCACACCCCTAGTAGCCATGCTACTGGGAAGAAAAGCATAGCTCCTCGAGAATCCGCGAAAAAAAAGGAAACACCAAAAGCAAGCAAGGGTAATCCATAAAAAATAGAGTATAGGTAAGAGCTATTCTTTTTGGAAAGCATAATCATGGAGAATAGCCAGAAAACTGAGATAACGGCAGCAAACGTATTTGGGTACTGAAATGTCCCAGACAACCTGTTCCCTAAGAATATGTCCTGGTACTCCACCCAACCACCTAAACCAAAGATAGCAAAAAAGGCAATCCATATCCCTGTTATTTGAAAAACAACTAATAACATTCTCTCCAATTTTCGGGATTTATCAGATTGCTTAATGTAAACTAATAGAATAAAAAAAGCAGCATAAGTAAACCACTTGATCATATTATCGAAAGAACCTGATAACGTTTCAGAACCAAAAACGGAAAAAGTTTGAGAAAGCGGGATTATAAACACAAGCAAATAAGGTAACAATTGGTTTTTTGGCTGTTTCAATACTACAGCCATATTCATCATGAATAATGTACATACGATGAATTGAACCAAATACATATCATTATCAAAAAATAAACCCCGTAGGTACGGAGTGTAGATAAAAAGTAAAGAAATAACGATTAGGCTAATTAGGTTTATTACTCGTCCCATTGTAACCTCCGGACTGATGAAGTCATCAAACTACTTGTTTTTTTCCAATTCAGCAACCATTTGTTTAACAGTCTCTTTAAAAGGAACTCCCTCAGGAGCTTGTTTTAAATAAGTGTTAAAATGTTCTAAAGCTTTCGCCTTATCCCCTAGGTTATTATAGCTTAATCCCAAAAAACGATTGGCTTCAAAATATGCTGGATCTTGTGCTAATGGGGTTAATAGTGCTATGGAATCTTTAAATTGCTGTTGAACATAGAGAAGCTGTGCTTTTTTAAATTGTAAATCCTTGAAATCTGGTTGTTTACTCAACCCGTCATTCACAGTTTGCAGGGCCTGGTCAAAATTTTGAGTGGCCATTTGAATAGCTGCACTATTATTATACGCCTCGATCAAGTCAGGTGACTTTTTAATCGCGTTTTGATAGTTAATTAGAGCATTTTGAAGGTCCTTCTTTTTACGCATGATGTTACCAATATAATACTCATATTGTCCACTCGCTGGATCTTCAGCAATGCATTCTTGGAATACATTTAATGCCTCATCCAGTTTCTCTTGGTTATACAAACTTACTCCCTGCTCAAACTTTTTGGCAACTTCGTTCGACACTGTTCCCTTTTGTCCACTTTGAGACGATGGCGCGGTATTAGATGCTCCTTCATCTGGAGCAACTTTGTCATTATCACTACATGCAGAACTAATTATCATTGAAGTAACCAGCAATAAAGAGTATATCGTTCTTTTTATATGCATGTACTTTTCCTCCACTTACAAAACTATGTATAAATTGTAACAGACTTATTCATTCTATCATAATTCTCACCTAAATAATATGTAAATACAATGTAACTATAATTAATATACAGAGTGCTTTCATGACAAAGAAAAAAGGCCCGAGTAATCGGGCCTTTTACTTCCTGTTATTACTTGCTTACAGGAACTACTACATCGCCTTTCAGAGCGTTCTTGATTGCAGAAGCATCTGTTGCGTTAGTAGTAGGAAGAACTTTGATTTGGATGTCTTTGTTCAAGTCATCCGGTGTGAAGTAAGTATCACGAGTTACAGTGTAAGTTGTACCGGAACCAGTTACGGACAGAGTTCCAGCAGCTTTCACGCCACCAATCAACAGTTCGAAATCATTGTTGTCTGTCAGGGACGCAGCATCCATGCTTTCGCTGAAAGTGATGGAGAGACTATCTACACCAGCAACAGCTGCAGACTTGATTGTAGGTGTTACAGTTTCAGTGAACGGTTGGATGAATGTTACAGTATCCATTACGTTTCCTGCTGCATCTGCTACGTTCTTCACTTGGAAGGAGTAGCTTGCAGTAGCTTTAATTGCCTCTGGTTTCAGAGTCAATTTCACAGTTTTCTTGTCGCCAACGAATACTGCCTTCTCAAATACTTGCTCGCCATCAACAGTGTAGTTAGCAACATTCAAAGCAGTTGCATCAGTTACTTCCTTGCTGAAAGCAACTGTGATTTCGTTTGGAGCACCAACAGCTTGAGCAGTCACTCCGCTAGCACCGTTGTTCGGGTTGTCGTCAGTATCTACAACTTTTGGCTTGCTGGAGCTAGTAGTAGGGTTGTAAGTGAAGGTCAGGGAACCAGACGCGTTATCCACACCTGCCAGATCTTCAACTACACCAGCTGCAAGAGTAACAGTGTAAGCACCGGACTTAGAACCTGCTGGAAGAGCAATGCTCAGCATGTTGGACTTGCCATCGCCATCTGGATCGTAAAGGTTAGTAGAAGCACCAAATGCAGGAACAGCATACTCTACGTTCTCAGAGACAACTTTACCACCAGTGATAGCGTTAGCTGGAACTGGAGAAGCTTTCTTGATTTCTTCATCGAAGGAAACGATGATGCTGTCAGCTCCACCCACTGTTTGTACAGTAGTGCCAGTTACTTTCGGAGCAGTAACGTCTGCAGCGAAGTTAACCAGTTTGCTGAAAGCAGTTGTTTGCTTGTTCAAAGAAGCATCAACGAAATTGTTTACTGCTACAGTGTGCAGACCACCTGTCAACGGAGCAGACAGTTTAACTGTCAGTTCAGTACCAGTTTCATTCAAAGTAAGAGCAGCTACAGATCCGCCTTGAACCAGATCGAAAGCTGTTTGATTGTCGATGGATACTGTACCATAACGACCGCCATTCGCAGCGTCTTTTACTACTTTCTCATTGAAAGTAATTTTGAAGGTATCCAAACCAGTTGCAGCGATTGTAGTTGCAAGAGGCTTAGTGATGTCGCTGGAAGTTTTCGTTACAGTAAAGGTCTTCGTACCAGCACCGATACCGGAAGCATCAACTGCACCGTAAACTTTAACAGTGTATGCTTTGTTAGCAACAGCATTAGTCAGGTCGAGAGTGATAGTTTTGCCACCATTTGCAATAGCAAATCCACTAGCATCTACTACAGGTTCGAGACCAGTAGCTGTTACATCTGCACCAGTTTCATCGTAGATGCGAATAGAAGCACCAGCCAGTTGAATCATTGGCTCAGAGAAGCTTACTTTTGCAGTGTTGATATCTTCATAAGTTACAGCGCCAAGTGTAGGTGCAGTAGTATCATTGAAAGAAATTGCTTGGTTAAATGCAGCTGCCAATGGTTTTTGGTCTACACCAATCACGCCAGATACAGACATCAGATAAGTACTGTTATTAGCAAGCTTGTTAGCAAACGGCAAAGTGATCAATACTGTTTTCTTGTCAGCTTGCAGCTCATATTTGGTAGCAGTTCCACCTGGAATAGCTGCGCCATTCAGCTTGTAGTTAGCTGGATCTTGTGCAGAATCAAGGCGAACTTCTTTGTTAAACTTAACTTGCAATGTAAGAGCGTCAACTGCACTTACAGAATCAACTTTCAGGTCGCCTGTAGGAGCTGGGTCAACTTTAGATTTTGCATCTTCTGTACCCTTAATAGTACCATCGAGAGTTACTACATCGTACAGGTCAATGAAATCTTCTTTTACCAGTTTTTCTTCATAAGCTTTTGCGCGACCTTCATCAAGAATCTCTTGAAGGAAAGCACCGCGGCCTTGGTTGTCAACTTGTACAACCGCGTTAGGACCAGCAAGGCGAACATTTTCCAAGTAAGATTTTCTTGCTTCTTTGGTCATGTTCAATACTACATCAGTAGAATAGTATTTTTTGACGTTGCCGCCCATGTAAATACCCGCTTTAGGTGCTGCAAAAGCGGAAGTCGCCATGCTAGCTACTACTGCAGTCGAGAGAACTGAAAGGACTACTTTTTTATTCACGTACTACCCCTCCGTAAGTTTGATAGGAAGTTCTATTTTTATAGGGCATTTAGAACATAGAGGGGATATCCCCCTCTATGCTCCCATTTACTATATTGCTTTGATAAAAGTGTTACTCTTAAGCTTCTTCGAATTTAACAGAAGCTGTATCGGTTTCACCTTTGTCGTTAGTAACTTTGACTTCGCCTTTAGTTACTTTAGAATCGTCTTGAACGTAGTATTGAACTTTCCAACCGTTACCGTCTTCGATCATGTCGTAAGTAGATTTGTCTACTTTTTTGCCTTCGATGTAGAGAGCGAAGTCTTTAACATCGGAACGAGAAACGCCTTTGTTCAGTTCAACAACTACTTGATACAGACCAGCGCTGCTTACTGCTTTACCAGTGAAGCTGGAAGGAATTGCATCCCATTTATCTTCACCTGGATCTGGCTTAGTTGGCTCTTGTTTCAAGAATGCTTCTGCTTCATCTTCCAGGTCTTCTTTACGAACTGTCTTCTCGTCGGAAACGATCAGTACGAAGTCGTATTTAGTACCGGAGATGTCACCGCTGTCGATCATTACAACGTAATCGCCTTCGTTAACGCCATCTGCTTCACCGAGGTCATCGAACAGATCGAAGTAAACTGTAGCAGATTTGATGCTAGCTTTCTTCTTGTTGCCGTCAGCATCTTTGTAAGTGATGGTGTCTTTGCTTACATCATCAACCAAACCAACAGTCAATTTGTCGATGTTTGCATCGCTCAGGCCTTTTTCGTCAGTTACTTCTGCGAGCATGCCTTTAGCGTTTTTGTTAACTACTTCAACTACATCGTCAACGATAACTTCGTCGTTGGAATCAACTGTGAATGCGATGAAGTCGTTACGACGAATGTCGTCATCTTTCAGATCGTCTTGATCGCCATCCAGTTTGTATTCTTTCTCAACAATTTTGTTGCTGTCTTTCTCTTTAACCCATACTTTGATGGTGTCTTTACCGCCAGCGCGACCGAAGTCGATCACTTGACCGTAGATAGCGTCACCAGACAAACCGTCACCTTCAACAACGAAGATTGCTTCTACTTCGTCTTTATCGTTTACAGTGTAGATTACGGACAGGTCGTTTTCGTCAGCAACGTCTTTGAACTTCGCAGTTTTAGCGTTTTTCAGTTCTGCACGTTTGCCGTTTGTTTCCAACTCACCAGTCATGTTGAAGACAGCTGTTTTGTCAGTAACTTCGTAGTCGCCAACCATATCGTCGTCTTCATCCGCGAGGTCATCCCAAGCTTTGCCAGATTCCTGTTCAACTTTTACAGGTTTCAGGAATTCAACTTTGGATGGTTTGCCATCTGCATCAAGAGTTACTTCTACGAGCAGAGTGTCTTTGTCTTTGCTTGGTACCAGGATGTTTTCCAGATCCCACTCGGACTTGCCATCTCTAGCGTAGTTTTTGCCATCGAAGTCATAGATGTTTTTAGCTTCGAGGGAAACAGTTACTTTTTTACCTTTTTGAGTCAACACAGTGAAATCCCAAGTGTCTTTGCTTGTGTTGAAAGTAGCTGCACGAGTGATGATTGCTTTTTGTTTGCGATCGTCGATAGCATCCTTAGTTTCGATGTGACGAACACGACCAGAAGCATCCAGGTACAGTTTTACTGTTTCGTCGTCCAAGCTGTCAACCAGATCCCAGTGGTCTTTGTCGATGTCTTGAACATCTTTGTTACCGTCATCGGAGAAAGTAGCACCTTCGTAAACGCGGTATGTTTTGTCGCCGATAGTCAGGCGGTAGTCGTTGTTGTTACGGCTAACAACTTTGTCTACTTTACCTTCTACTACTGTGTCAGTAGCGAATACCAGCAGTTTGTCTTCGTCGCCATCAGCGTAGTATACGCTGTAAACCATGCCTTCTTTCAGTTCGCTGAATTTAGATGGTTTACCGTTGAGGAATACCAAGAAGTCTTTACCTTCTTCTTTGTCTTCCAGTTCGTTGAACTTGTCGTTATCACGGTTCGTGATTTTCTTCTTATCAGCATCGATTTTGGAGATAACTTCGGAACCGTATTTAACGCCTTCTTCTTCTTTGTTCATGGATTGGTCGTCAATAACGTGGATGTAAGCAATCTCGTTATTGTTGTCCAGAACAACTTTTGCACCGAAAGTGAATCCGCCATCAGCGTTGTCTTTGATGATTTCTTTCAAACCATCAACTGCATCGTTGAAGCGAGTGAAGTTGTAAGTTACTTGGGTATTTTTGTTGAAGCGGTAGCTTTTTTCGCTAGCGTCCAACTCCAGTTTCAGATCAGCCAGATCAGAGTTGCTCAGATCTTTTGGATCTTCCAACAGTTTGCCTTTCAGAGTGAACTCGCCCAGGCGGTCCATGATAACTTCTTCGTCTGTGGAACCTTCCATCCAAACGATTACGTCTTCACGGTCGTCTTTGATCCACACTTGTACGTGTTGACCAGCGAAATCGTTAGCGTTGATACCGTCAGCTACTTTGTAAGTAGTGTTGCCGATACCAGCGTCTTTACCGTTCAAAGTAACTTCGTTAGCTTTGATTTTGCCCAGACCGATAGCTGGTACGTTAGTTACCAATGGCAGGTCATCGCTGTCGTTGCCAGCTTCTTGAGCCCATTCCATGTCACGAACAGTAACTTTCAGGTATTTAGTCAGGAGAGTTTCCTTTGTGATCTCATAAGTAGCTTCAGTACCGTATCCTTTGCGCTCCATCAAGTCTACACGAAGAGAGTTGTCGAGCATTTTGAAGATATCGCCACGAGTTGCTGCATTGTTAGGAGTAGTGATGCTTCTAGCAATGTTCAGCTCGGAAGCTTTGGAGATCATGCTGTTTGGCCATACACCTTTAACAGCTGGCTCATAGCCCAGTGCACGAACGATCATAGTTACTGCTTCAGCATAAGTAACTTGGTTTTGTGGTTTGAAAGATTTGTCCGGGAAACCTTTTACGATTTCTTCGCCGGAAGCTACGTTTACGAAACCAGCAAACCAATCAGTAGATCTTACATCTGTGTAAGTATTGCTAAATTGTGCCAATTTCGCACCTTGCTCGAGTCCGCGAGCGCGAACGACCAGAGTAGCGAACTCTGCACGAGTGATAGTTCTTTCTACACCGTAATCGCCGTTGCCATAACCTGTTACCAGGCCAAGAGCTTCCAGACGTTTTACGGTTTTTTCCATATCAGCGTCCATTTTAGGAGCTGTAGTTGCTGCTTCTTCTGCTGCGAAAGCCATTGGAGCAACAGTAAGTGCGAGTGCACTAGCCAATACACTGTTAACGACCTTTTTCATAACCTTGTGTTCTCCTCCTCTAGTATAAACAAATTGTTCTTGGGGAATATTTGTTGTTAATCTATCTTTCTTTTTAAAGCCCGAATCCTGCAAGCGCGTGTCACCTCCTTTCGCAGGAAAGCCTCGCTTTTTGTGTTAAAAATCTCTAGTATATTCAGTATTGTGTAAAATGCAACAATCACTAGTGTAACACAACTGCTAGAATTCGTGAATCTTTTTTACACAATTCCCCGTTTTTCGTGTGACATCCTATTAAACGCCTGAGCGAATCAAAAGTTGCGGCGCCTTCGAAAAAAATTTAAAGTTTTTTTCGTGGTTCGTTATTCACCTGTCTATTATGTACGAAGTGACATCCGCCACAATCCGTATTATAGAGGACATATGGCGGGCTGTCACGACTGAACCTTTTTCCAATTTGGTTCAAAACCTCATAAATCTTGCTTGAATTAGGTTAATTTCCTAACGCATTTTCAAAGTTTACGACAGCCAGGTTGTAAGACAGAACAGCTTTTTGGTATTCGTTCTCACGAGTAGACAGTGCTTCTTCCGATTGGATAACTTCCAAAGTCGTCGCGAGTCCATTTTCAAAACGCAAATTTTTCAAGCGATAGCTCTCAGCTGCGGAATCTTTTGCTGCTTTTTGGAAGTCAATCGCCTCGCGAGCTGCGTTTAGGTTGAGGTATGCCTGAGCAACATCTTTTGAAACGGTACGTTTTGCCTCATCAATGGCAAGCTTCGATTTCTCGACGTTGTTGCGAGCTTGTTGACCAGAAAGAGTTGACGCCGCTGTATACTCAGCGATCAGCTTTACATTCAATTCTGCCAGCTTGAGCTCTTCTTCTGCTTTGGTAATTTCCAAACGTTTAGAGAGGGCCTGCTTCTCGGCATCTTCCATGGTGATCGAGATTGGAGCCATTTTCTTATTGGCAGAGACAATTTTCCATTCTTTTTGCAGATCAACGCCAAGGAAATCGTTCAAATTCATCATGGCAATTTCCAAGTTGTTTTCCGCAGTCGTCAACTGAGCTTTTGCACCAGCTACGCCCATTTCTGCTTCGAGGACGTCAGTCTTCGCGTTCGTTCCCACATCAAATGCAGCCTTGGCTACTTTCAGTTGTGCTTCTGCACGAGCCAAGCTTTGTTTTTTCAGGTTCACGTCATCTTGAGCAAAAATCAGTTTGTAATAGGCATCTTGTGCGCCTAACTTGATTTTTCCTTCTGTAGACTTAACAGCGAGAGCATTCAGCTTCTTGGTCATTTCACTTTGGGCGCTTCTTACATACTTTGCTTGCGCTGCGTCCAAGGATTCCAGCATGTCTGCTGTCATTTGTGCCGTGCTTCTGTAAGTAATTGAGTTGTTAATATCCGCATTTTTCGCATCCAGAATAGCATTTTGCAATGTAACGTTGGTTTTCAAAGCTTGTTCAATCGCTTTATCCAGCGTCAACTCTTCTGTTGCGGCAGTATCAGGTGTTGTCGTATTATCTTTGCCTGCCTCAGCTGCTACTTTATCGGTAGATGCTTGTACAGTCGTAGGTGCCTTTGCTTGATCGGAGCCTGTATTCGCAGATGCTGTCAAGGTTCCTGCGCCAAGTGCTGTTGTTAATAACGCCGCCAAACTGATAGACATCCATTTCTTTTTCGAATATGGAAAATTCACTGAATTCCACTCCTTTATTTTATATTGAGCATAAAATTATTAACCACATTAAATATGTGGTTTGTCCCAAGATCACTATATCACAGAGTTATACTTCTCACACGCAAAATTATGCCATACCAGCATTTTCATAAGGGAATCATAAGTAACTCCTCCCTTTCCTCTTTTATTCCACAAGCACCACATAGAGTACTACGATTATGTGTCAAAAACATTTCAATGTTCGCCAACATTTCTTTGGCATGCTATCCTTTTCTTGAGGTGATTGTACGATGCTTACCCAATACAAAACCATTGCTGGCTACGGTGAGGATTCTATCGTCATTGAGCGCTCCCGTTTTATCGGATATGCCCAGCGGGTAACCACTGAGGAAGAAGCGACAGCATTTATCGCGATGATTAAAAAGAAGCACTGGGACGCTACCCATAATTGTTCTGCTTTTGTCATCGGCGAAAACGACCAGATTCAACGTTCGAGTGATGATGGGGAGCCTAGCGGTACGGCAGGCAAGCCGATCCTGGAATGCATCAAGAAAAATGGCGTGAAGGATACGGTCGTGGTGGTCACTCGGTATTTCGGCGGAATCAAGCTTGGGGCTGGTGGACTCGTTCGGGCTTATACAGCTGGAACCGTCACTGCATTGAAGGCTGCAAAGATCGTGGTGCACACGCTGCATCAGACGATCTCTGTCAGCGTGGACTATACGTGGTGGGGCAAGGTGGAGAACGAGCTGCGTCTAGGCGAACATCGCGTGAGTGGTACGGATTTTACAGACAAGGTTACCGCTCATGTGCTGATCCCTGAGGGGGAACAGGATGAGTTTGTTGCACGGATGGTTGATTTGACGAATGGACAAGCTCAGATCGTGCTCGGGGAAAAGGAATATGTGGAGGTTCCTGTAGACGCGGTTGGCGATGTGGAAGAAGAGTAATTTCTCAATGAAAAAAGCTGAAGAGGCGATGACCTCTTCAGCTTTTCTTCTATTATATATAGCGAAATATCTCGGCTTACTGCTTAGGCAGTTTTTTGAGTTGGACCATGACACGGATAGTGATGACAGCCATCTCAGCACGAGTCAGGTTGTTTGTTGGTTTGAAGCTGTAGGTTGACTTTTTCTCACCTGGATTATTTATTTCGCCGTTCATCAGCTTCGCCTTGCTGACAGCAAGTACGGATGGAGCTGCATAGTAGCTAACGTCTTTGGCATCTGAGAACATTTTGTTCAAAGCCAGCTTGGAAGCATCGAGTGTGCCCAATTTGAGATTAAGCGCACGGGCGATCATAATTGAAGCTTCTTCGCGAGTAAGATTTTCATCTGGACGGAAATACCCTGGTTGTTTTCCACGAATAATCCCAGCGCGAGCAGCCGTCTCAATGTATTTGTACTGATAATCCCACGAATCGCGATTCGGACGAACATCGGTAAAGGTCGGTTCTAACGGATCACGCTCGTTGCTATCCCGATATGGCCCAGCGTTAATTGGCAGATCCATCGCTTTGACCAGCATCGTTGCAAATTCGCCGCGAGTCATGTCACGGTTAGCACCAAAGCTGCTTCCACTGTATGCTGGCATGATTCCTTTGGCGTACAGCGTCTCAATTGCATCACGAGCGAAATCATGTCCGATGACATCATCGTATGTTTCTCTCGTTTTCATGACCATGTAATAACCAAAACCAGCAAACGGCACCGTAATAGTCTTTTTGCTTGTACTCACTACGCCACCAATGTTTTTCCATTCATCCCCATTGTGATAGTAAACGGTCAGGATGTTATTCGCTGCGTTTACAATGGATGGATCGTATTTGATGGTAAGTGTACCACGAAGGCTAGGAACTAGATTGTCTTGCCAACGGCTCTTGAAGTCTTCTGCATCGCCTTCATCGAAGTATGGATCACGACCACCCGGAGCTTCTGTATCACCTGCATCTACATAGTACAGAGGACTTGCATAGTTAAAGTTCGCTTCCAGAACCAGTCGTTCTTCCAGATTATCCTCGTCGATGTTTATTTGTCCTGTTGTCCGGTCTGCCATACCGAAGTATAGAGGTACATCGACAAAAATATCACCGTTAGGATTCTTCACTTCTTGACCAGCACGGCTGTCATCTGGTGACAGCAATACGGTACCTTTCGGGAACTTCAACTCAAACTGCTTATCAAATACGCTGAAAGTAGTTTTCTTCCCTAATACATCACGATATTCTGCACCATTTACAGTCGAACTTGCATTGTAAATCTTGATTTCGTCTTTATAGGTGCTATCGCCTACCACAACAGAGAATTTAATTGTGTTTAGACCTTTTTTAAGTGCAACTGTAGATGTAAAGACATAGTAAGTCTCAGGGATTGTTTTCCCTTGATCGTCATCGTAATAGAAGTCAGGGTTGCTTGTATTGGTTACTTTTGCCTCCGTTTTGCCGAACAATACTTTGTCTGCATTTTCCGCAAACACTTTCACAACCGCACTGTTGCTATTTACGATGATGTATGGGTCAGTTTCTTTTGCTTTCACTGGGGCCAAAACTTCCCAGCTGGAATACTTCTGATCGATGTTGATGTCATAGCGAATGACAGTACCATTGTCATCTTCGGCTACGATGGTGTAGACCGTTGTGCCACCTTTCTTCAGCGTCAGTGGGAAGAGCGCCAGTTTCTGCTCCTGTTCTTTAGCATCAGTCACAGCATCTTGCACTTCTTCAACAAGATCTCCGTATTTCTTTGTGGTCATCTTTCCTTCAAATCGGGAACGAGATTGTGAATCAATGTTGTGCTCATCGAACAAGTCTTCCAAATCATTATTCAACGATGCTTCCAGGCGTGCTTTTACGTATTCCTGGTTTGTCGTATCTTGTTCCCAATCTCCACTCTTGTAGCGGAAATCATTGATACGCTTCCCGTTCTTTTCAATGTAGACATGTGTTGCATCATTTACTGTAAAGCTCAAGTTGGTCAGGAAGTTGGCACCTGTCTTATAAGATGCATCTCCAGCTTTCTTGGTCAGTTCCTCATTTTCACCATTGGAGATGATCTCCAGCTTCACATCCTCGACAGATGGCGTCTTGGATGAGTTGTAGGAAACGTTATAGGTGAATACTGTTTTTGGATCGTCTTTCAAGGTAATTTTCAGGACGTTGCTGCCTTTTTTGTATTTCAGCACATCCTTCGCAATAAGGAACGTACCCTTGTCTGTGTTAATATCAGATATTGTGATGGCCGCGCCGTTCAACGTTGCCTCAATGTTATTTGACTTCAAAACATAGTTGTACACTTTCCCGTCGAGATTGCGGATGTCATTCTCACTCTTTACTTGATACCCATCTTCAAAGCTGCGCACCTGTCCGGTAGCATCTACATAGGTGACTTGGGCAAATGGGGTAATGCGAATATCCAGAGTGTAAGTAGCAGATAATGAGCCCGCTGCACTAGTATATCCAATCACCAATTTTCCTTGACCTTGAGGCAGCTTTTTCAGAGTAAGCGTAAAATCATCTGTCCCAGCCGTAATTACATAGTCTGTTCCTGAAGTTAATACTTGCCCGTTATAAGCAATCGTTGCAGTAGTTGGATTTGGTATATTTTTCGTAACTGCTTTCAATTCCAACGGTGAAGTAACAATGATATTCGAAGCCGTTGGAGACAATACTTGTGCATTTGCCAAATTAATCACTTGTGAAATGCTCGGCTTAGAGCTATCCAAGTATTTGAATTCGTATTCGTAGTTCGCGACGTTAATAAAGCCTGATGGAGAAGTTACTGTATTATCCGATGCCTTTGTCAGATATTGATAGCTCAAAGATACTTTGTACGTTTTTCCATCTTGGAAGACTCCAGCAGGTACCGCCAGAGAAACCGCATATTCGGTAAAACCACTTTGCGGATTACCGATCGGCGTAAAGGTTACTCCATTTCCACTCTTGTATTCAGTCTTACTTCCACCTTCTGAAATCGTGACCTTGAATTCCTGGAACTGTTGAGTACCAGCAATATCTACAAATTTCAAAAGTGCCGCACCATTCAAAGTCATCGCAGGAGAATACGTTGAACCAGTTACCGTAGATAGCTGGTTAGGCTGCAGCGCTACTCCACCCAATGTTACTTTGTAATACTGATCAGAGCTTCCCGATGATGTAGTGGTGACCAACAGCTTGCGGACAAATGTCCCCACTTCTTTATTTTGGTTAAACACTCTGATTTCCAGGGTATTTTCACCAAGCTGCGAAGGTACACTCAACCCAAAAGATCCAGTGCGGTTCACTTGCGTTTTGACCACATCACCTGTGCGCAGGTTTTTCACTTCAACGGTATCCGCATTGAGCGCTTTTCCATCCATATTCAAATTCAGACGATTGATCGAAGGAACCGTGATATAGGTCGGACTCGTATTGACATTCGGATCGTTCAGTGGTGTATCATTTACTTTCAAGTCACTGACAAGTGGTGTGTTGTTGTATTGAACATAGAACTGGTAGTGCTCTTTGGTTACATTCCCCACTTTTTCGTAGAAAGCGATCTGGTTCAGACCTGGCTTCAAACCAATATTGCTAAATGTAAAGGTGCTACCATTAATCGCTGGCGCAGTATTGGCCAAGTCTTGAACGGAAGTGCCGTTGTTCGTGATCAGCTTCAGTCGCAAGCTACTTCCTGTTACTCCACTGCCATACGTACCAACTAAGGTTATCGTAGAGTCTCCATAAACTACTGGAGTATAAGCTGTCGTTCCTCCAGAGAAGTTGGTAATGGAGATTGGGCTGTTCTGCGAGTTGTACTCGTAATAGATAATGTCACGTTCTCCTGTATTTGGCGCAAATATTTGAACTGCATTTAGACCAGGAGACAAATCAATATCTGGCAGGGTACCTCCAGGACCCGTTACAGTACGAACAGTCACACCATTTACTTGGACTTCAACAGCTTGTGTTTTATCTACTGCCGTTGTGACACTATAAGTGTACCCCAGATTAGAAACTGTTCTGTTGGTTACCTTTTTTGGGTCACTTTGATGCTCACCTTGTCCGGTGTTATTAAATGTTAGCTTTCCTAACCCAGGAGCAGCAGGGTTTGGCGTATACTGAAAGAAAATCTCTGCTGTATCATTTGTTGGTTCAACCGTTACTTTTGGCCTCACCGTTACTTTTGTCACTGCTCCACTGCTGTTCAATTGAAAATCTGGTAGTTTAATTTTGTCGTTTACGAATAGTTGATTGTTCGGAAGCGCGACATTATCAATCAGTACGTCCACGCCTTGACCATTTTTAGAGCTATCCTTGTAAGTAAGTTCGACTCCATGTACCAGTTTGGTTATGGTCTTGATCGGCGTGCCATAAGTTGTACCATCGCCTTTAGGTGCCACAACATAGTCAGCTGGTGTCTGGATACCTGCTCCAGTATTCCAGTTGGAACCAAATGCCGCAAAAGCAGGAACGGCAGGCAATACACCTGTAACAATCAGCATCATCGTCAGGCACATTGCCAGCCAACGACGGAATTGTTGATAGGACTTATTCATTTTTTCACCTCTCTGTGTTATTATGAATCGCTTTTTGTCCCGCAATAGGAATGATCGGGCATAATCCTTCTCCCTTTATTTATCGGACAATTCCCTTTTATACTTAAGTGTTTCCCCCTAAATTTTGGCGAAAAAAAGCCCTAGCACCAAAAGGATGCTAGGGTTCTTTGTATTTCTAATTCGTCCGCCGTTGTTGCTCGGTCTGTTTAATTTTGATGCGTCTGTAAGCATTAATCAGTGGGCGGTGACGGCGGCTTACGAGTCCAACGATCTCCGTTCCGAGATGAATGGCAATCAGCAGCGCGACCATGACGATAATCGTAGTCCACTTCGTCGTTTTCGTCAGCAGGATCGCCATCGTCCCGAAGAAAATGCTGATCGAGTAAATCGTGAGTACAGTCGAGCGGTGCGACAGACCCATGTTTAGCAAGCAGTGATGCAAATGCCCTTTGTCTGGGCTCGAGATCGGCTTTTTGTTCACGATCCTGCGTACGATGGCGAAGAACGTATCCCAGAGCGGTACACCCAGCACGACGATTGGAATGATAAAGGAAACGAACAACGCTTCTTTAAAGCCCATGATCGACAAGGCAGCCAGGTTGAAGCCCAAGAAAAGCGAACCGGTGTCGCCCATGAACAGACGAGCCGGATGGAAGTTAAAGTAGAGAAAGCCCAAAATCGCTCCGAGGAGCACGAAACAGTAGGTCGCTACCTTGTAATCATCCATCAACAAGGCCATGACGCCCATTGTCCCTGCAGCAATCGCAGACACACCTGCCGACAGGCCGTCGAGACCGTCAATCAGGTTCACCGCATTGGTTACCCCGACAATCCAAAACATCGTGATCGGAATCGCCAGCCAGAAGAGCCAGCCACTGCTGAAATCAATGCTTCCGCTATACGGCAGATTCACGACGCCGATCTGCAAGCCAAAAGGAATGACGACAATCGCTGTTGCGACTAGCTGCCCGAGCAGCTTCCATTTTGGCGAGAGCTGGTATTTGTCATCGAGCATGCCGACAACCATAACGATCGTGCTTCCGATGAAAATTCCCAGCATTTCCGATATGCTTGTATACGGGACAAATAGAAAGAACGCAACCAAATAACCGATATAAATAGCCAAGCCACCCATACGTGGCATGATTCGCGTGTGTACCTTGCGCTGGTTCGGGGCATCCACTGCTCCTACTTTTACAGCCAGGTTTTTTACATACGGTGTTGCAATAAACGATATGATCAGCGAAGTCAGAAATCCGAGGATTAGTGTAGACATCGACTGTTCTCCTCTCTACGGATGCATCTAGGAACGGCTACTCCATTTTTCTTTCAGTACGGTTAGAACAAACCGAGGAATAGCCAGTTGACGCTTCCAGCGGGAAGGCTCAGAAGCAAGTCGATAAAACCATTCCAAATGCAGTTTTTGCCAAATCTCGGGAGCGCGCTTTACTTTCCCGGAAATGACGTCAAAGCTACCGCCTACCCCCATCATCAGGGAGGCATTTAACTGATCGCGATACTTCGCCATCCATTCATCTTGTCTGGGCGCACCCAGCGCGACGAACAGGAGCTGCGGTTTCGCTTCGGCAATTTCTTGTACAATTTGAGTTTCTTCCTCTGGGCAAAAATAGCCATCCCGGCATCCGACGATTCGGGCGTTCGGGTAACGAGCACTCAGTTTGTCTTTTGCCAAATGAATGACATCTGGCTTGGCGCCGAGTAAATACACGCCCCACTGATGTTGATCGGCTTTCGCCATGAGCGCTTCCAGAAGCTCCACACCGGTAACGCGCTCATAAATCGGCTGATTCGTCCATTTAGCAGCGTACACGATTCCAATTCCATCTGGAACGACATAGGCTTGTTCTACAATAGAACGGAAAGCGCGATTCTCTCTCGCTACCATGACGATTTCCGGATTGGCAGTCACCACGTGGGTCTTTTGACCGCTTTGTATGCGCTCTGTTATATGATCGACAGTCTCACGAAAACCGCGAGTCGTAAATGGCACATCTAATATGGTTGCGACCTGTTTGGTCATTTCTTCACCTTCAAGTGCTTCTTAGTAAATGAATGTATTAAAAAGTCGTCTTTTCAGCACCGAGAAAATGGCGAGAACCTGAAGAAGGAGGAGCGGAGTGTAGGGAACCTACATGAGCACCGGACTTCGATGGTGAACGTCAGTTTCGATGTCGAATGAGCTTTCATAACTTACTTCGTGATCAAAAGACGACTTTTAAACTACCTTTTCATGCATGGAGCTGCCCATTAGCCATTCTACCCGAAAAGAAAGGCACATTCAAGATGATCATGAATGTGCCTTATTTCCTGCCGTCAGGGCAAACATCAATCCGCCCTCTGCTACTACTTTCCCATTTACCAGTGCTCTGCCATGCCCTTTGCCGACGGTTCCACGTACACGAGTAAGCTCAACCTCTAGCACCAGCGTGTCTCCCGGCTTCACCTGATCTTTGAAACGGAATTCATCAATGCCTGCAAACAGTCCGATTTTTCCTTGATGTTCCTCCATGCTGAGCATCGCTACTGCACCAACCTGTGCCAATGCTTCCACAATAAGGACGCCAGGCATGACTGGATAACCAGGAAAATGGCCTTGGAAAAACGGTTCGTTTATCGTGACATTTTTAATTCCAACCGCTCTTTTTCCTAGCTCCAGCTCTTCAATTTTGTCTACCAGCAAAAACGGGTAACGGTGTGGGATGATTTCCTGAATTTGCATAATATCCAAAGGCGCTTTGATTTCCATTATGTATCGCTCCATTTCCATACTTAACTAGACTTGTCTATGCATGAATACCCTTTAACTGACGAAACAATATACATAACTCCCGCCCCAGTAAAACGGACAAGCGGGGTTAAGATAAAAGGGGCACTTCCTCCCATAAAAGCGGGAAGTGCTCTTTTTCAACGTGCAGGAACCCTTACACGCGGTTCAATAGTCGAGCCTTTGCCAGATAAATCGCACTCGCAATAAATGAGAACGCTATAACCGACCAAAGTATCGCTTCACTGTACTCATAACGGTACATAACGAGCGGAATGACCAGATACAAAAGAACAGTTGTCAGCTTGCCATAGGCATTTGCCGGGACCGTTTTTTTGCCACGGAAATGATAAATAGCTCCTGTTACTATCATTGCCAGATCGCGCACAAAGAAAAACAAGGCGGCCCATACACTGATTCGATCCGTCAAAAATAATGAGGCGATGACCGCCAGCATCATTAATTTATCTGCCAGAGGATCTAACATCATTCCGATGGTGGTCACAAGCTTATGCTTCCGCGCGATGTACCCGTCCGCAATATCGGTCACTCCCGCCAAAATCAAAATGCCTAAAGCGATTTCAACATGATACGGAAACTCCGAAAAAAAGACATACAGGTACAAAGGGATGAGCACGATGCGAAAGATCGTAAGCAAATTAGGAAGATTCACGGACATCCCTCCGTATTCAAATCGTCACTTCCTTTTTCAACCACTCGACCTATTATACTCTGTGGACAAACACCACAACAAGTCCTCGAAAAAATAGGAGCCCCAACCATAGGTTCGGGCTTGTCCAGCTTGGTTTTTACGTATCTTCAAACATTAAATCCCACATATGTTTGTAGGTTCCCGGATCGAATACATCAGACATTGGCTTCTTGCCAACCCCACCGTATCCAATCATCAGACCAATGACCAGTGAGAAAAACAGCAGGAGTGGGACCAGCACCATCTTGGCAACTCTCAGCCGCCAATTTTTGCCGCTCCGTTCCCGCTCTCTTGCTTTTGACTTAACCTCTTCGGTCTGACGCGGGAAACGTTTGCCCTTCCCTTGTTCCATGCTCCTCTCCTCCGTCATGTTGAAATGATATGGGTTTATCTGCTTCTCAGTTGGTTCGCAATGCCCATCATTTGATCACTGATGCCGATTGCACGTGAGTTCAATTGATACGCACGCTGAATGTTCACCAGTTGGGACATTTCCTCTGTCATGCTGACGTTGGATGATTCGAGAGCACCTTGGCGCAATGTTACACCATTATCATAGGCACTGGTATATTTACTTTGCGGTCCTGCCCGGAAAGCCAATTCGGCATCAAACAGATTCTCACCGACTTCCTTTAGCTGATCAGGGTTCTCTACATTCCATACACCAATTTTTACAGGTGCCGGCATTCCATCCGCACTGAAAGTACCATCAGGAGAAATCGAGATGTTTTTTACTGGCTCCGGGAATACGATATTCGTACCATCTTCGTCTGTCAAAATATGACCAGAAGCGGTGTGCAATACGTATCCATTATCATCAGCATCAAAACTGAGCTTAAAAGAACCATTACGCGTAAAGCGACTTTCTTCATCCACGGTGATGTTATTCGCATCTTTGATTTTACGAGTGACCAAAAAATAGCCATCTCCTTCAATCAAAACATCTGTCGGCACATCTGTCTGCTTGAGACTGCCTTGACCGAGATCCAGCTTGGTCATGCCAAGATGCGCTCCACTACCGATTCTTATCCCCACTGGTGTATTACGATTTTGGTTGTCCGCTGCCGGCTGCTCATTCATTGAGTCTGTGAGAAGCTCGGAAAACGATGCGACCCTGCGCTTGTACCCAATCGTATCAATGTTCGACAGGTTGTTGGCTGTATTGTCCAACGCTTGCTGAATACCGCGCATAGCTGATGTGGAAATATTAAGCGACTGCATCCTTCCTACCTCCTATTATCCATTAACCCGACCAATTTCATTAGCGGCCTTGTCCAGCGTACCGTCAATCGTGGTGATCACCCGTTGGTTCGCTTCATAGGCGCGAAGAACACTCATCATACTCGTCATGGTTTGAGCTGGGTCTACATTTGATCGTTCACGCCAGCCCTGTTGTGTACCGAAACGTCCTACGACCATAGGGGTGTTGTACGTACCAGCTGCTATAGCAGCCTGATCGTTGGCTTCCGCCAAATCAATCCCTTCTACCGCTATGTCGCCTTCAAATCGGAAAACATTCGTTCCTTCACGTACAAGCTTTAGCGGATCGGTTACCACTGCAAGTCCCAATCGAGCATGCGTAGGAAGCGCCGTATACTGTTCTGTATTTGTGGTTGGATCAATGGTAACTTGCATCAATTCGCCACGCTCGGAAATTTTCAGGTTTTGACCGACATTGGTACCGAGTGCGGGATCATGGTTGATTCGAATCGCCTGATTAGAGCTATCCAGCACATAATATCCTTCCGCTGTCACCAGGTACCCGTCCGAATTCACGCTCCAGTTCCCATTTCTCGTATAGCGGATATCCTCTTGCTGTACTGGCTGTGCCAAATTTGCTTGTTCAATCCGTGCCACACTGTAAAACAACCGCCGCTCATTGCCATCCTGATCTGGTTGAATATTGTCCATCAACGCAAGATCATACGGATTGCGTGTCTCTTCAATATCCCCCTGCGCAAAATTCGGTAGCGCCTCTGACATGTAAACCCCTGTGTGCAAACGCCCGATAATGGCAGGCTGTCCAGGCATAGTAGGGACGCCCGGAACATCCAGTCCTTCCTGATCATTCATGCGGGAGAGCAATTGCTCCGGAAACGCACGCATGACACCCACGTCCTGTTTGAACCCGGGTGTATTGATATTTGCTAAATTGTTCGCCAGCGATTCTTGCCTGTTCTGCAAAGCCAGCATGCCAGATGCAGACGTATACAAGCCTCTGATCACTTAAATCTTACCCCCTGAATAATCGCTTATTCGAGTGAGCCGGCATCTTGTCCAAATAGTCCAGCATCATTCCTGTTCCTTTTGCAACACACATCATTGGCTCGTCCGCAACCAGCACAGGAACCTTCAGCTCCTCTGCCAGAATCTCGTCAATACCGTGCAATAATGCGCCGCCACCGGTCAGGAAAACACCCTTATCAATTATATCGGCAGAAAGCTCCGGAGGTGTTCGTTCTAAAACAGATTTTGAGGCTTGTACAATCGCACTCACCGACTCAGCCAGGGCTTCTTGGACTTCATTGGAGCGAATGGTAATCGTTTGCGGCAAGCCGCTTACCATGTCTCGACCACGAATGTCCATTTCGTCCTGGCGTCCGCCGGATACGGTTCCAATCTGAACCTTGATATCTTCAGCCGTACGCTCTCCAATCAGCAATTTGTATTTATTTTTTATGTAACGCATAATAGCCACATCGAATGTATCGCCTGCTACTTTAATGGAGGAAGACGTGACAATATCGCCCATCGACAATACCGCTACATCGGTCGTTCCCCCACCGATATCCACTACCATATTACCGGACGGCTGAAAAATGTCCATACCTGCCCCAACTGCGGCAACTTTCGGTTCTTCTTCGATAAATACTTCTCTTGCCCCACCGCTCCGCTCAGCTGCTTCGCGAATGGCCTTTTGCTCAACAGAGGTAATGTTGGTCGGGCAGCAAATCAAAATTCGCGGACGGGCAAACATGCTCTTCCCACCAATTTTGTTTAAGAAGTGCTTCAGCATGGCCTCTGTGATTTCAAAATCCGCGATAACCCCTTCTCGCAAAGGTCGGATCGCTACGATATTTCCCGGGGTGCGGCCTACCATGCGATAGGCTTCATTTCCTACGGCCAAAACTTTTCTGGTTTTACTATCTATTGCCACGACAGATGGTTCGTCTAGGACAATTCCCTTGCCTTTTACAAAAACCAAGACATTGGCCGTGCCCAAGTCGATTCCGATATCTTTGCCAAACATGAAAGGTCCTCCCTGATTACCAGTTACATTTCTACCTAATATCATAGGCTCTTCTACGTGAGAGGACAAGGAAATTCTTTCTTACACACTCTCCTCCTGTTCTACTCGTACTTTTTTACTACGTCGTTTGTACTTGATTTTAGTCGCTTCGCCTCCCCGAAGATGTCTGATGGCTTTGTGATATTCCAAAATTTCCTTAACCTGGTTCGCCAACTCTGGATTTATCTCAGGCAGCCGCTCAGTCAAGTCCTTGTGCACAGTACTTTTCGAAACACCGAACTCTTTGGCGATCATCCGAACCGTATTTCTTGTCTCTACAATATATCGGCCGATTTTGATGGTCCGCTCTTTGATGTAGTCGTGCACATTACTCGCCTCCTTGTATCTACATTGTCTGATACAATATATGGGTGCGTAGGGACACATATTCTACGTTTCCAAGCCTGACAAGCCAGCACGGCCGCATCTTTTTTCAACAGTTTGTACTACACGCAAAAAAACACCCGCAATTGTTGTATTTTGCAGGTGTTTTTCAAAATTCATTGGTTATTGATTTTTTACTTCTGTATCAGCCTGAATCAAGTATTGCTCTGGATTGACAGGCTTGTTATCGATGCGAACTTCAAAGTGAAGATGTGCGCCAGCGTCTTTTTCAAAGGTGTTGCGTCCAGCAGATCCGATTACTTGACCTTGTGTCACTTCATCGCCTGGTTTGACTGTTACGCTTTCCAGACTTTGATATACCGTAATCATTTTGTCTGCGTGCTCAATCTCAATCTCGTTGCCGACAAGTGGATCGTTCACCACTTTTACTACTTTTCCAGCAAGAGCTGCGATGACATCAAAGCCCTTGCCATCCGTGGATACGAGGTCAATACCTGTGTGCGGGTAGAAGGAGTTGTCGAAGCTCACCAACGCTTTTTGCTGATTTTCCTTGGAGGCTTTCTCATCGTAGTAATTCATGCCCACATTGTACTGTACGCCTTTTCCTACTGGCCAAGCCAGTGGTTGTACGCCACTTGTAGCAGGTACCGCTTCTTCGTTTTGCGGTGTAGTCGTCTCAGGTGCTGTAGGAGTTGTCACTGCCACGCCATCTGTGCCATTCGTCATTTTGGATACCGTGTCCATGACATTGCCCTGATACCACATCACAAAAGCGAGAATGATTGCTGCGGTGCCGATGTAGATTGCAGGAAACGCCCATTTCTTGCCCAAAACTTTTTTCCAAGAACTTGCCTTCTTGAATGGAATCGGTTGATTTTGATTTTTTTGATCTTCCATTTTATTCATCACCTCATCCCTCAGTATCGCCAGAATTTTGGCGTATAAACCTGAGAGAGTAGGGAAAAGTAAAAATTTGCTCTGCTTTTAAGCTGGGATCACTCTTTTATACTCTTGCAGACTAATTCCTTGATAGAAGTGCTTGACGATTTGCTCCGCACTTTTGCCGCTTTTGGCCATTCCATTCGCTCCCCACTGGCTCATCCCGACACCATGACCGTACCCTTTGGTCGTAATGAAAACCTGATTGCCACGCAAATCCAACGTAAAGGAAGAAGAATTCAAATTGAGCTTTTCACGAAACTCTCTTCCTGTAAACTCCTTGCCGCCAATGCTGATGGTCCCTACGCGATTTCCGGTTGTACGCGATTCGATCCGATACCAGGAACCATTGGTAGAAGCCTCCTGCGTGAGCTTGACGCCCAAATTCTTTTCTAGCTCCACCGTAGACATGACGACCGTTTCCTCATAGCGGGGAGATTGAATATCCCAAGGACTCGCAACACTCTTCAAATAAGGAATGGGCTTTTCCCAATATTCATCCGAGTTTTCTGTAAAACCATTACTGGTGGAAAAAAACGTCGCGTCAATGGGCTCGTTCTGGTAGGTCAGGATAATTCCCGCCGTCGCCATAACTGCTTGCTGGATGCGTTTATTTTTCCATTCGTACTGGTCTCCCCAACGCTCACGCCGTTGCTTTTCATCCATATACACTTGATGCTGCACCGTATCCAAGACCTGACCGCCTGATGGCACATCATCAAACTTGCCCTCTTTTAATCGGCGCACAATATAGGTCCTGGCCGCCAACGCCTGTGCTTTTAAAGCCTCCAGCTCGAACTCGGCTGGCATTTCCGCCGCTACGACTCCGGTAATATACGTTTCTAACGGCAATGTTTCCACGGCCTTTTTTTCTGTTCGGTATACCTTTACCGGCAGAGAGGAAGCGGATTCCTTCATCGCCGGTATGGCAGGCTCCGAGACGGCCACAGTAGGCTGACTGACAGGGCCTATTGCGGGTGAAAACCAAAATACCAGAGCAGCAGGCATCAGGACGAGCAAGATCGGCAAAGCGATAAACCACATGAGTAGATAGCGTTTCATGCAAGAGATCCTCCCCGTTACGTACTAGACACGAAAAGTCTTAAAATAACCTACTAAAGTCTATGTTCTGCAACAGAGCGGTAGAACGAGAGAATGAGAGAGTCGAGAGAACGAAAAAAAGACCCCCTGCATAAGCAGAGAATCTTTCGTTTTGCCATATGGTTGACGCATTTATCAAGCAAAATTAGGAGAGAAGCTTACTTTGATGGTTTCGGAAACTGCTTTTTCACGAGCCTTTTCTTCTGGAACCACGCGTTCTACATCTGCTCCCAAAGCCAGCAGCTTTTCCGTAAAGTTCACGTAGCCACGGTCAATATGGTGCAGGGCAGAAACCTCAGTCTCTCCCTCCGATACGAGCCCAGCCAGTACAAGTGCTGCACCCGCACGCAAGTCAGTTGCTGCTACCTTGCTGCCTGTCAGCTTGGAACCGCCTTCGACGATGGCACTGCGGCCTTCGATCTTGATGTTCGCATTCATGCGGCGGAACTCTTCCACGTGCATAAAGCGGTTCTCAAATACCGTTTCGGTCACTATGCTCGTTCCTTCTGAAACAAGCAAAAGCGCCATCATTTGCGACTGCATATCTGTCGGGAAGCCAGGGTATGGCAGCGTTTTGAGGTCAACTGCTTTCAGTGGGCCTGTGCGGCGTACACGAATGCCGTTTTCTTGCTCCTCAATGTCCACACCCATTTCACGAAGCTTGGCGGTCACGGATTTGAGATGATCGCAAATCGCACCTTCCACAAAGACATCTCCGCCAGTAATCGCTGCAGCCACCATGAAAGTTCCTGCTTCAATGCGGTCAGGAATGACACAATGTGTGCAGCCCTTCATCTTTTCCACGCCTTCGATACGGATCGAACCTGTACCCGCTCCGCGGATTTTTGCTCCCATTCTGTTCAGGAAGTTCGCCAAATCAACGATCTCCGGCTCTTCTGCCGCATTTTCGATCAATGTGGTTCCCTCTGCCAAAGCAGCGGCCATCATAATATTTTCTGTTGCACCGACGCTAGCAATATCCAGGTAGATTTTCGCACCCTTCAATCGTCCTTCTACCGTCGCTTCAATAAACCCTTGTCCGATTTCGATTTTGGCTCCCATAGCCTCAAACCCTTTTAGGTGCTGGTCAATCGGGCGTGTACCAATGGCACATCCACCCGGAAGAGCGACACGAGCTTGTCCTTTTCTGGCTAAAAGCGGCCCCATCACGAGGAAAGATGCGCGCATTTTGCGGACCAGTTCATAGGACGCTTCTACACTCGTAAGCTTGGAAGCATCGATCGTCAGCACTTCATGATCATATGTAAGGGAGATTCCCATCGATTTCAAAAGGTCGCATATCGTCCGGACATCGTCGAGGCCTGGTACGTCTGAGATGACGCAAGTCCCTTCTTCTGCCAAGATAGATGCTGCAATAATAGGGAGTACGGCATTTTTGGCGCCAGATACTTTTACATTTCCAGCCAATGCCTTACCACCACGGACAATAATTTTATCCAATGTGTACCCCTCCGCGTGCTAATATTCCACAGTGATGATTGGTGTACCTACCGTAATCCATGTTCCAGAATGGCTGTCACGATGTGTAGCCACCTGTAGATTCATCTTTTGACCGTTTAACGCGATGAATGATTCCCACATAGGGGTATACCCTGAAATGCTGACAACCGTCTCATCTTGCAAACGTTCTAATTCTGTTGCCTGGAGAGTACCAAAAATCGACAATATTTTACCCTCCTGTTGGTCAACACCCATCTTAACATTGTACAATCCGCGAATACAAGTGCTAATTTGCGGAATAAAGTCGGCGCTTTGCAGGGCATTCGTGAAGGTTTCCTGTACTTGTCCAATATATAGTAGCGAATCACGGTTTCCAGATAACTGAAGTACTAGATATACAGAAAATGCTCCATTTTTAGGCACTCCTGTCACCTCGTAGCTCAGATCCACGCCGTTTTGTGTGTATGTAGTCCTATATGCGAGTATGTTGTGTTTACGCGATTGTTCGCTTGGGGAAAACGGAATCTCAAGTTGTTGTGCCCATTTCGTCGCCAACTCTTTTACTTGTTCGGAACGCAGGCCTTCTCCCATCGCCGTACGCATACGTACCTGAACGGATACACCCGTTGCGCCCGTTTTTTCTAGTACTTTCATCATTTCTGTCACAACCGGCTTTTCTTCCTTTGCTTGTGCAGGCATCCAATACACGGCCCCCATCACGAGCAATAGAGCCAGCACACACCAACCAGACCATTTCCCCATTGATATCCTCTCCCTATGCTTACATGTATCTCTTTGTACTTCTCATTTTGTACATGTAACTGGGTGGATATACCAGCCAATCGTCGTCTTTGGGTATTTAGTTGAACAAATTCCCGAATGTCAGGGACCAGCCCAAATAATCAAGGAAAAAGCGGGACAGTTCATATCCAATCACAATGGAAAGAAAAATTTGCAACAGCTTCGCCTGAGCACCATTTGGTTTTTTCAAAATCTTATCAAAGCGAAAGGATTGCAACGCCCACCAAGCGAGCCCAATAAACGCAATCGATAAAATGATGCTCAACAAGCCGTATACTTCTTGCGACATGCTAGTTACCTCCTCATTGCCCTTTCGAGAATCATAGAAAAAGGGACGGCCCGATCACGAGCCATCCCTTCTATTGTACCTGAAGTGCTATTCAGTTACGAGTATCACTGAGAGCTGGGAGAGAGCATGTTCCCAAAATCAAAGGACGGATTGAAATGAATCTGGATATAGTCGGTGACCAGCCCCGGGAAAGCACCGAAGAGTACGGTAGCGATTGCCATGATGAGAATAAACGTCCAAATGCCTTTTGGCACAACCATAGGTGCTTCGGTTGTCCCAGGACGCATGTACATCTGACGAATAATCCCGAAGTAGTAGTAGTAGGAAATGACGCTGGTGATGATCATAATTGCCGCCAGCCAGTAGTTTTCTACCACTAATGTACCCATGAACAGATAGAACTTCCCGAAGAAGCCAACCGTAATCGGGATACCTGCCAAGGACAAGAGGAAGATGCTCATCGCAATGGCCATCACTGGTGAGCGATGATACAATCCGGCGAATCCTTTCAAATCCTCTGTCTCTTGCTCACGAGATACAACCATAATCACAGCGAAAGCACCAAAGCTGACCAGCAAGTAACCGAACAGATAGAAAATCACTTCGCCGAAAAAGAGAGAGGTCGGCGGTACAAACGGCACGAGCAAATAGCCCGCTTGCGCAATACCTGAGTAAGCCATCATACGCTTGACGTTTGTCTGCCTGAGAGCCATCGTGTTCCCAATAATCATCGAGGCGGCTGCCATCAGCCCCAGATAGAGGCTTCCCTCTTCGAAAAAGAATCGTCCTGATCCCGTTCCATCGGAAACGTTGAAAAACGAGATCATCATTACTCGAAAGATCAGCGCGAACCCTGCTGCTTTTGACACAACTGCCAGGAAAGCAGTGACCGGGGTAGGAGCACCCTGATAGACATCTGGCGCCCACATGTGGTTAGGCGCTGCCGATATTTTAAAGGCAAGACCTACTGCAAGAAACGCAAACGCCGTATAGACGAGGAACTGATAGCCCGCCATTCCCGCTTCTGCCAATCGGAACGAGATTTCATATATATGTGTAGTTCCCGTAAGTCCGTACACGTACGACATCCCAAACAGGAGCACAGCCGTGGCAATACTGCCCGAAACGACGTACTTGAACGCCGACTCGTTGGAAAGCTGCGATTTTTTTCGCAATCCGACCAGTACATAGGACGAGAGAGATAATAGCTCCAGTCCCACAAACAAGGTAATCAAGTCAGCCGACGAAGCCATTACCATAGCCCCGAGCAATCCGGTCAGCAACAAGTAATAATACTCGCCTCTGTGCTGGATTTCCCCTGATTTCAGATAGGACAGCGAGATGAGAATGGCAAAAGCAGTCCCTGCCAGGAAAATCAGCTTGAACGCATTGCCGTAATCATCGATCCGGATCATGTCGATCATGTAGCTGTATGGCTTATCGAGAGCATTCATATTGATGATCACAAAGATCGCCGCTATGACCGTTCCCAGGAAGGCTAGCCAACCGATGACCTGCTTGCCGAGGCGCTTGCCTGCAAAAAGATCCAGCAGTGATAAAAAGGTAGCAAAGCCAAGAATGATAAACTCGGGCAGAAGGTAGCTCCAGTCATATGAGAAAATATCTTTAACCTCCATGGATTACCCTCCTATTCCCGTTACGATAGGTACGATCGTCTTCAGCGCCTGCTGCATCGGATTCCCCAGAACTGCCGGATAAACCCCAATGAGAATAATGCATCCCAATAAGACTACCATCGGAATGACTTCCATCGGCTGTGCATCAGCAAGTCCTGTACATCTTCCTGGAGTAGGGCCAAAAGTCGTTTTCAAGATTGCTCTGAGTAAATAAACCGCCGTGAGGACAATCCCGATCGCTCCCACTGCTGCCATGACTGGCAAACGACCAAACAGACCGAGGAAGGCGAAGAACTCACTAATGAATCCGGACATGCCCGGAAGTCCGAGTGAAGCCATCCCGCCTGCCAACAACACGCCGCTGACAAACGGCATGGATTTGGCTAAACCGCCCAAATCGTCGAGCAGCGATGTCTGTGTCCGATCCCAAATGACACCTATCAAGAAGAAGAGCAGTGCTGAGATAAAGCCGTGTGATACCACTTGGAACATCGCTCCCTGAAACCCGATCGTGTTCATCGAAGCGAAGCCGAGCAAGACGATACCCATATGGCTGATACTGGAGTAAGCCAGCACCATTTTTAAATCCTTTTGTACGAAGGCCAGTACAGCTCCATACAAAATGTTGATGATCCCCAAAACTGCCATCCACGTAGAGAAATCATAGGCCTGCTCTGGGAAGAAGCCGATTCCCATCCGCAAAAGACCGTATGCCCCCATCTTCAGCAAAATACCGGAGTGAATCATGACGATAGAAGGTGGAGCCTGTACGTGAACGCGCAGCATCCACGTGTGGAACGGAAATACTGGCAGTTTGATCGCAAAAGCGATAAACAGCGCTAGGAAGATGCCAAAACGCATTTCGGGCGTAAGGATTTCGGTTATCGGATGCCCTGGTGTCGTCAGGATCGCCGTGATTTCATCCATATTGAGCGTCCGCATGATGACAAAGATCACGATAAAAGCCAGCAGCATGATCCCTGAACCGATTCCGTTATACAAAAGGAATTTGTTCGCTGCTTGTTCGCGCTCTCCATATCCCCAAATTCCGATGAGGAAGTACATCGGTACGAGTGTCAGCTCAAAGAAAATGAAGAACAGAAACAGATTGTCTGCGGCAAAGACTCCCAACATGCCGATCAACAGCAGGTGAAACAGGATAAAATACTCCTTCTGCCTCTTCTTGATCTGCCACGAAGCAATTGCTGCGAGGGTACCAATAATCGCCGTCAGCAAAATCAATGGCATCGAAATACCATCTACACCGAGTTCGTAGTTGATCTCAAAAGCAAAAACAGTGCCTGCCTGGGCCATTCCAATCGGAATCGAAATCCAATTGTGTTTTTCTACGAACTGCAGATTGGCTGTCTCGTAATCAAACATGCCGAACATCCAGCCTGCCAAGATAAGTGCCGGCAACGTTCCAAAAATCCCGACTTGCTTGATCACACCTGCATGTCGACCAGGGATAAAAGACATGACGAGAATCGCCAACAGCGGAGAGAACACCAGTGATGACAAAAGGATATTACCCAAAGAGTCCACCTCCCTTAGCCGTCAAACTGATGGCGATGATCAATAGTAACAGACCAAATATGACCATTGCCCCATAGGACTGAATCTGCCCGCTTTGTACTCTTGCGTGCAATGATCCGATTCCTTGGGTGATTTTTGCTGTCAATCCAACCAAACCATCCACAATATACTTATCAAATACATCCAGGACAAATCCAAGCCAGCCTAATGGACGAACAATAACGTTGTGATAAAGCTCATCGATGTAGTACTTCTTGTATGAGAGCTGATAGAGCCACGGCATTGTCTCTGGAATCGTGTCCGAGGAGATTGATTTCTTGCCGTACATCAGGTAAGCCAGCACGACTCCAAGAATGGAGATCAACAGTGCCACAATCTGCAACCAAGCTGCCGCGTGCTCACTGCCTTCCCCAAACAAGCTCGTGATTGCCGTCCCTGTGTTCGTTGACAATAACCAATCAGAGAGTAATGGCGCGTACGGCGTATTCACAAAGCCCGCGACAACCGCAAGCAATGCCAAGACCAAGAGAGGACCTGTCATGACTCTTGGAGATTCGTGCGCTTCGTGCTTGCCACGTGCCTTCCCTGCGAATGTCAGGAAGAACAGACGGAACATATAGAATGCAGTAAAGAATGCTGCCAAGAGGGCGATGAACAGCAAATCGTAGCGATGCGCTCCGTAAACAGCCCCCAGAATCGCTTCTTTCGACCAGAAACCAGCGAACGGAAAGATCCCCGCAATCGCCAAGCAACCAATCAAGAAAGTCAAAGCGGTGATCGGCATCTTTTTCCACAAGCCACCCATTTCGAATACATTCTGTGTATGTACGGCATGGATGACACTACCTGCTCCAAGGAAGAGCAGTGCTTTGAAGAAGGCGTGCGTCATCAAATGGAAGGAGCCTGCTACATAACCAGCTGCACCAGCTACACCCAATGCCAGCATCATGTACCCGAGCTGACTGACTGTGGAATAAGCCAAGACACGCTTGATATCCCGTTGGGTCAGGCCGATCGAAGCTGCAAATATGGCGGTGAATCCTCCTACATACGCCACAACTGTCAAAGCCGTATCAGATGCGATAAACAGCGGATAGGTAGCAGCGACCAGATAAACACCAGCCGCGACCATCGTTGCCGCGTGAATTAATGCAGACACAGGCGTTGGACCTTCCATGGCATCAGGCAACCACGTATGAAGCGGAAATTGACCTGATTTTCCCATGGCCCCAACGAAAATGAGGATCGCCGCGAGCGTAATCATCCATGGTTCCAGTCGTCCGAGCGCGATACTCTCAAAAATCGCTCCGTACTCAAAGCTTCCGGTCCACCAGAACAACAGACATATCCCGATGAACAGACCAAGGTCCCCGATGCGTGTAACGATAAAAGCCTTTTTGGCGGCTGCTTTTGCCTCTTTCTTAAAGTAGTAGTAGCCAACGAGCAGGAAAGAGCATACCCCGACCAGCTCCCAGAAAATATATACTTGCAACAAATTTGGCGAGATGACTAATCCCAGCATGGAGAACGTGAACAGCGCCAGGTATTGATAGAACACTGGAAAGCGTTCATCCCCATGCATGTATCCTTTGGAATAGATTTGGACCAACAAACTGACCAATGTCACAATGACGAGCATCATGGCATTCAGCGGATTCACTTCGAATCCCATGTTGATCACGATATCGCCAATATGCAGCCAATCTATCACAAAATTGTAATCGGTTCCCCCACCCTGGAATCTCTCCCAGAAGATGAGCACTGCGATTCCAAAAGAAACAGCCGTCAGGGTAATGCCCACTATGGCCGCTCCTTCTTTCAATTGGCGACCAAATGAGACGATCACGATGAAAGCAAGAAGCGGAAACAGAGGGATCAGCCAGGCATAGTGCATTAGAGTATCCATCTTTGTCCTCCTTTTCAGGTTTCCCTCTTATCGTTTCATTTGGTCCATTTCATCTACATTCACGGTCTCCTTGTTGCGGTACAGCGCAATCAGAATCGCTAACCCTACGGCAACCTCGGCAGCTGCAACCGTCATCGTGAACAAGGTAAAGATTTGTCCCGTCACAGATGGATACAGTCCGAATTTGGAAAAGGCGACCAGGTTAATATTTACAGCATTCAGCATCAGCTCGATTGATAACAAGACGACGACTGCATTTCGTTTCGTCAATGCACCGTACAGGCCTACACAAAAGAGAATCAGAGCGACCATTAAGTAGGAGGAAATGCTTACTGTCATTCGTTATCCCCCTCCTTTTTCGCCATGATGATCGCACCGACCAATGCGACCAACAATAGAACAGACAATAGCTCAAATGGTATGACGAATTTGGTGAATACTTCGATACCGATTTCTTTTGCATTGTCTACAGGAGCATCTGCAGGTGGCGGTGGCGCAGGCCATGGTGTATTTTGCACACCCCAGAACAATAATCCGAACAGAACGATTACGAAGAGCAGGATAAAACGGTTTTTCCATGTCCGACCCGTTCCCTCATCGTTCGCATCGTGCTTGGTCAGCATGATTCCGAAGAGCATCAGAATGGAGATAGCTCCTGAATAAACCAAAATTTGTGCGACCCCGACGAACTCTGCTCCCAGCAAAACAAACAGACCTGCAATGCTGATAAACGTAACGCCCAATGAGATGACCATGTGAACGACGCGCGTAAAGCTGATCATAAACACCGCGCCACCGATCGTCAGAAGGGACAGGATAAAAAAGGCAACGAATTCGCCTGTCATACTAATTCTCCTCCCTGACGTTCGTATTGTTGTCGTCGAGCCATTTCAAGTTTTTATACAATTCGTCCCGGCTATAGGCAGCCAGTTCGAAGTTGTTTGTCATCACAATTGCTTCAGTAGGACAAACCTCTGTACACAGATCGCATAAAATGCACAACTCAAAATTGATATCGTACGTATCGATAATCTTTCCCTTTTTCTCCGGATCAGGATGGGGCTTCCCTGTCAGTTGAATACACTCCGTCGGACAAATGCGTGCGCATTGGTTGCAGACGATGCATTTTTCAGGAGAAAAGTGCTGAATACCGCGAAAGCGAGGCGGCATTGGAAAGGGCACATCCGGATAGAAGTGGGTTACTTTTTTCTCCGTGAGCTTTTTAAATGTATACCCCAGGCCTTTGGCCAGTCCTAGCATGTGTGTCACCCCTCAGAATTTGAGAACTTGGCTGCACCACGTTTTTGACGAAAGCAAGCTTTTGACGAAGCAAGCCTATGGCGAAGCCTGCGCTATGAAAACAGTGGGACGTAGTCGTTTTCGATCAAGTCGCTACTAGAACATGCCATTTTGGTAAGAAACCACTACGGCTGTGAGCAGGATGTTGAACAATGCCACGGGCAACAGCACTTTCCAAGCAAACGACATCAGTTGATCGACACGTAAGCGCGGCATCGTGGCGCGAATCCAAAACTGGAGGAAGACGTAAAGTGAAAATTTAAGGATAAACCAAACGATTCCCGGAATGAAGTCCAGCGATGGATGAATCGGCAACCATCCACCCAAAAAGAGAATCGTGATCAAGGCACCCATCCCGAACATGTACACATACTCCGCCAGCATGAACATCGCAAAACGGAAACCGGAGTACTCGACGTGGTAACCGCCAACGAGCTCCGACTCTGCTTCTGGCAAGTCAAACGGTGTACGATTCAGCTCGGCCTGGGCAGCAATGATAAATACAGCAAATCCGATAAACTGCGGAACAATATTCCAGACATCCTGCTGCGCCTTGACAATATCCTCGAGATTCATGCTTCCAGTCAATAGAACGATCCCCACCACGGACATGACCAGCGGCACTTCATAGCTGATCATCTGCGCAGCGGAGCGGAGACCCCCGATCAGCGAGTACTTGTTATTCGACGCCCAGCCAGCCGTGATCACGCCTAATACGGTGATCCCAGACAAGGCGATATAGTACAACAGCCCTATTCCCAGATCAGCGAACTGAATGCTCTCCGAAAAAGGCATGACCGCCAATACGGCAAAAGCAGGGGCATAGGCCAAAATTGGTGCTAGGGTGAACAACGCTTTGTCAGCATGTTGTGGACGAACATCTTCCTTCAATAACAGCTTGGCAACATCCGCAACCGTCTGGAGAAGTCCCAATGGACCTACTCGATTCGGTCCGATACGCAGCTGCATCCACCCAATCACTTTACGCTCAAAGTAAATGGCATACGTAACGAATCCCAACACGACTGCAAGCAGTAAAACTGCCGCTATGATAAACCAAAGCGTGGTCCCCCATGAGGGGGCTTGCTGCAAGAGAGTATTCATCAACAGTCAACCTCCCCGAGCACGATGTCGATACTGCCCAGGATGGCAACCATGTTCGCGAGGTTTTCCCCCTGCAACAGCTTAGGCAGAATTTGCAGATTGGTAAACGAAGGCCGTCTGAACTTCAATCTCCACGGTTTATCCTTGCCTTGACTGGCTATGTAACAGCCAATTTCCCCCCGCGGTGACTCGATGCGCACATATGCCTCCCCAGCAGGTGGGCGAATCACACGTGGTACTTTTCCCATGACTTCGCCTTCACTCGGAAATTGCTCCAATGCCTGCTCTAGAATTCGCAGAGACTGTTCAATTTCAGCCATGCGCAGATGATAGCGCGCCATGCAATCTCCCTCTGTTGCTGTCGGCACATCAAATTCAAAACGATCGTATATGCAATACGGTTCGTCCTTGCGCAGGTCCCACTTGACACCTGTCGAGCGGAGCATGACGCCTGATAGCGAGTAATCTAATGCCGTTTTTGTATCGAACTTGCCAATCCCTCTGAGACGGTTGATGAAAATCTCATTCCCTGTCACCAGCTGGTGGTAGTTATTCAATTCTTTCTTCATGTACTGGACAAATTCTTTGGCTTTGTCAATCCAGCCTGGAGGTGCATCCCATTTCACTCCGCCTACGCGCATGTAGTTAAAGGTCATCCGCGCCCCACATAGCTCATTAAACAAATCCAGGATCGTCTCCCGATCACGGAATGCATACAGGAAGGGTCCCATCGCACCAATGTCCAAGAGATACGTTCCCCACCAAACCAAATGGCTCGCCACCCGGTTCAGTTCCATCGCGATCAATCGCAGAAACTGAGCACGCTCTGGAATCTCCAACCCCATCATCGTCTCTACTGCGTGACAGAGAACGTAGTTGTTGGTCATGGCGGACACGTAGTCCATACGGTCTGTATAGGGAATAATTTGCGTATAGGTCAAGTTTTCTGCCAGCTTCTCCGTACCTCGATGCAGGTAGCCCATCACCGGAATCGCTTCTTTAATGGTTTCTCCATCGATTTTAACTACCAAGCGAAATACCCCGTGTGTACTTGGATGCTGTGGACCTACGTTTAATAACATCTCTTCCGTACGAAGTCCTGTTTCAGAAGAGGTATCAACATGAGTCGTGAGGATGTTATGGTTCATCTGCTAAACCTCCTCGTCGTATTGCACATAATCTTTGCGCAGCGGATACCCTACCCAATCATCCGGCAACAGGATTCGACGTAAATCCTTATGTCCCGGGAAATGAATACCCAAAAGGTCAAAAGTCTCTCTTTCATTCCAATTTGCGCCATGCCAGAGGTCCATTACAGAAGCAACCTTTGACTCTTCTCTGCTCGTTTTGACCTTTACTGCCAAGCTTTGGCGATTTTTGTAGGAATAAAAGTGGTAGTATACCTCCAGGCGATCCTCATAATCGACACCGTGAAGATCAGACAGGTACTCAAAACTCAATTGCTCGTCATCTCTTAAAAATTGGGCAACTTGATGCCAACGTTCGTTTTGAATGGTGAGGGTCGGAACTTCCTTTGAAAGCTCGTTAATATAAGAGGCCTCGATGACCTCCTGTCCAAATGCTTCGGAAATTCGTGACACGTATTTATCAAGATAGGGCTGGTTTTTGGAAGGTGCTTTTGGCGCTTCCTCTGCCGGGGTCTCATCCCCAGTCGCTTGCGCTGCTTTTGCCTTCGCTGCTGCTGCGGCGGCTGCTTTGGCTTTTGCGGCAGCTGCTGCCTTTGCCTTGGCGTCGTCATCACCGGATTCATCGCCGCCTGCTTCACGTGCAGCTTTTGCCTTTGCAGCGGCTGCGGCGGCAGCCTTGGCTTTTGCGGCGGCAGCGGCCTTTGCCTTGGCATCCGCATCTGAAGCTGAATTGGCTCCATTTTCTGCGGCTTCTTTTGCTTCCTTCGCTGCTTTTGCCTTGGCTAGTGCTTCTGCGGCAGCTGCTTTCTTGGCTGCGGCTTTTTCCTCAGGTGTCATTTCCGACACAGGCTTTGCTGATGTAGCAACTGCTTCTGATTGTTGTTCGGCAACTGGGGCTTCCGCTTCCGCAGCTTCTTTTGCTTCCTTCGCTGCTTTTGCCTTGGCAATCGCTTCGGCCGCTGCTGCTTTCTTGGCTGCGGCTTTTTCCTCAGGTGTCATTTCCGACACAGGCTTTGCCTCCGGAGCAGAGGCTTTCTCTTGTGGCTCTTGAGATGCCTCCACGGGACTCGCCTCTTGGGAAACCTGCGCTTCCTGTTCTCTTAATTTTCGCAAAGCTTCTGCCTTGGCACGGGCTTCAGCCGCTGCCGCTGCCTTTTCCTCCGGCGTCGGTTTGCGTTTCTCGTCGCTCATAGATTGGTCACCTGCTTCCCAGTCTTCGCTTCGTAACGGATTTTTTCTTGAAGCTTATTGATTCCGTAGATCAAAGCGGCAGGGTTAGGCGGACAACCCGGAATATATACGTCGACAGGCACAATCTGGTCTACACCTTTTACCACGCTGTATGAGCGCACGTACGGACCTCCCGCTGTCGCACAGGAGCCCATGGCAATCACCCACTTTGGTTCAGGCATTTGATCATACAGCCTGCGCAGCAGTGGTGCCATCTTTTTCGTGACGGTTCCGGCTACGATCATGACATCAGATTGTCTCGGGGATGCTCGAAAAATAACGCCAAACCGGTCGAGGTCATAACGCGCCCCACCCGTTCCCATCATCTCGATTGCGCAACAGGCCAAGCCAAAGGTTAATGGCCATAACGAGTTGCTACGAACCCATCCCTTCACTGTTTCCAATGTCGTGAACATGACGTTGCGATTCAATTCCTCTTGCAATTCAGGCGCAATGCTTGTCAGGTCTAGTTCCATTCCAGCACCTTCTTTCTCCACGCGTAAATCAATCCTATGATGAGCAAGGATATAAAGATGACCATCTCGACTAAAGCAAAGAGCCCTAGTTCTTTGTAAGCGACGGCCCACGGATACAGAAAGAGTGTTTCTACATCAAAGATGACAAACATGAGAGCAAAGATGTAATACTTCACGTTGAAACGCACCCAACTGTCACCAACAGGGATGTTACCGCTTTCATAAGTAGTTTGCTTCTCCCGTGTCGGTTTCTTTGGACGAAGTAATGGACCAACAAAACTGACTGTAGCTACGGGCAACAGCACACCAAGAATCAAAAAGATCGCGACAATCACATAATTGTTGGTATAGATGTCACTCACCCACGTTCCCTCCGCTCTTGAGAAAGGTATGAATCGTCTTGCGCTGTCCTCCAGAAGAAGTCGAGACTCCCTCAAAAGGGTACTGCTCGCAGCATCAAAGGTGTAGGTATGAACGCTGTCGCTTATCGATACTGCTAGGGGTTGTTCAAAAGTCGTCTTTTGAACCAGTGCTGCTAGAAAAAAATACCTTTATCATTATAGCAAATTGCCAATAGGGTGTCTAACGAAAGCCTCCCTTTTATCCCATATAAAGGGAAAAAACTCAGAGATTTCTCCCTGAGTTTTTCCAGCATAGTATGATAACCAAACGAATATGCCCGTCTGGCTCCCTTATTCTCTTAATTATTGAACGTTGTTTGAAAATTGCTGTCCGAGGAAGTCCTCGTAAATACGCTCCCATACAATCGTGAAGTTCATCTTCTCGTCTTCTGGGATTTCCAGCATATTTTCAATCGCATCTTCCATATATGGAGTCAGCTTGATCAGAACCTCTGCCAGCATCTGGTCATTGGTGTTCAGCAATTGCTTCATTTCTGCTTTGGACATGCTAAACGTATTTTCTTCATGCTCGTGCAGCTTCATTACGAGGCGGCTAAACATCGGATGAACCAATGCTTCCAGTTTAATATGAGCCAACGCAAGAGCTTCTTCTTCTCTCAGCTTGAACAACTCAGATGCATCTGGGAATGGATATACCGGTACATCCCAAGCATCTCCATTATCGATTACCAGACCCCACTTCACGAAAAGCTCAATCGCTTCGTCAAGAGATGTCGGATACGCATAATCGGAACGGCCCATAAACGCTTTGAATCTGTTCAAAAGGTTTACATAGCCTTTAAAATCCTCTTCAGACTTAAACCTTTCTTGAACAGGCTCGGTGAATGTGTCTTTCAATGCATCGAACTCGTCCAGAGCTTTTCTCATCTCTTCTTTGGACTCATGCTTCGTTACTACATAGCACATTGCTTGGAAAAGAACATTCATTTCATGAGATAGCACGCTTGTCCAGCCATTAGCCGCATAGCTGCTAGGAATCACTACGCCATCTTGATTGTGGCGGATATCGCGAATGGTTTGCATCAATTACACTCTCCTTTAATCCCAATAGCCAATGCCGCTTTTTCCCGCTATTTTTCATGCTAACGTAGCTCGTCGGCAGGGCATTAGGTCTATTATACACAGAAACATTAGGCAATTACCAACTGGAAATATCATACCCGAATTCCATGACTTATCATTCATTCCCCTATAACCGAAAAATCCCCGCAGCCACATGGGCGCGGGGATAGCAAGCTTACGCTTTACTTCGCTACGTCGATACGTGCCATTGCACGTTGCAGCGCGCGTTCTGCACGCTTGACGTCGAGCTCGGCATATTTCTCAGCCAAACGCTTTTCAGCACGCTCTTTCGCTGCCTTCGCGCGTTCAACATCGATGTCTCCCGGCAATTCAGCCGTTTCAGCAAGGATGGTCACTTTATCGCCGCGCACTTCCATGAAGCCGCCGCTTACAGCCATCTTTACTTCTTTATCGCCTTCTGTCTTAATCCGAACTGGCGCTGTTTTCAGCGGGGTTACCAACGGCATGTGGTTCGGCATAATACCGATTTCCCCTTGCAAGCCGCGAGCAATCACCATTTCAGCCTGACCGCTGTAGACAACCCGTTCAGGAGTTACGACTTCAACTGTCATCTTACTCACTTACTCGTCTCCCCTTTCCAGGGTGTCTTACGCCATTTTCTTCGCTTTTTCTACCGCTTCTTCAATTGTACCTACGTACAGGAACGCGCCCTCTGGCAGGTGGTCATGCTTACCTTCGAGGATTTCCTTGAAGCTGCGAACGGTTTCTTTCAATGGCACGTATTGGCCTGGGTTACCAGTGAACTGCTCGGCAACGTGGAAGGACTGAGACAAGAAACGTTGAATGCGGCGTGCGCGTCCAACTACTTGCTTGTCGTCGTCGCTCAGCTCGTCCATACCGAGAATCGCGATGATATCTTGCAGTTCTTTGTAACGTTGCAGGATTTTTTGAACGCCACGAGCCACGTCATAGTGTTCTTGACCAACTACATCAGGAGCCAGAGCACGGGAAGTGGATGCGAGTGGGTCTACCGCAGGGAAGATACCCAACTCAGCGATGGAACGCTCCAGGTTCGTTGTAGCGTCCAAGTGAGCAAACGTAGTAGCAGGAGCCGGGTCAGTGTAGTCATCCGCTGGTACGTAGATCGCTTGAATAGACGTTACGGAACCTTTTTTCGTGGAGGTAATACGCTCTTGCAGCTGACCCATTTCGGTAGCCAGTGTTGGCTGGTAACCTACCGCAGATGGCATACGGCCCAAGAGAGCAGAAACTTCCGAACCCGCTTGAGTAAAGCGGAAGATGTTATCAACAAAGAGAAGAACGTCGCGGCCTTCTTCATCACGGAAGTATTCCGCCATAGTCAGACCAGTCAAAGCTACACGAAGACGTGCACCAGGCGGTTCGTTCATCTGACCGAATACCATCGCGGTTTTCGGCAGAACGCCTGCGTCTTTCATCTCGTGGTACAGGTCGTTACCTTCACGGGTACGCTCACCTACACCTGCGAATACGGAAATACCACCGTGCTCTTGCGCGATGTTGTTGATCAGCTCTTGAATAGTAACGGTTTTACCTACACCCGCACCACCAAACAGACCGATCTTACCACCCTTGATGTACGGAGCCAAGAGGTCAATAACTTTGATACCTGTTTCCAGGATCTCAACAGTTGTTGCTTGGTCTACGAACTCAGGAGCTTTACGGTGAATTGGGTCACGACGATCTACTTGACCGAGTTCTTGCAGGTCGATCGGCTCACCCAATACGTTGAATACGCGTCCGAGGGTTACTGCACCCACTGGAACGGAGATAGCTGCACCGGTATCAACTGCTTCCATACCACGAACCAAACCGTCAGTGGAAGACATTGCAACGGTACGAACCAAGTTATCGCCCAAATGAGTAGCAACCTCAACAGTCAAGTCGATGTCACGCTCACCAGCGCTTTGTGCTTTATGTTGAATCTTGATCGCATTGTAAATGGCAGGCAGGTGTCCGCGGTCGAACTCGACGTCAACAACCGGACCCATTACCTGAACCACGCGTCCATTCGCCATCTTACTTCTTCCCTCCTGTAAAGCTAAATTGGGAGCTATTCGCTGCCACTAAGCCTGTGCGTTTGCACCTGCAACGATCTCGGAAATCTCTTGTGTAATGGCAGCCTGACGAGCACGGTTGTAGCTCAACGTTAAACGGTTGATCATATCCGTAGCATTGTCTGTCGCGTTGCCCATTGCAGTCATACGGGAACCTTCTTCGGAAGCTTTTGCTTCGAGAAGTGCACTGTAAACCAGTGTTTCCGCATATTTCGGCAACAGGTCCGCCAATACTTCTTCCGAGGACGGCTCATACTCGTAATTCATTGTGCGTGCATTGTTGCTCTCGGGAGCTTCCAATGGCAGCAATTGTTTTACGGTAGGTATTTGCGAAATTGCACTTTGGAACTTGTTGTAGCACAGGTACAGTTCGTCAATCTGCTCATTCTCGAACATTTGGACTGCTGCACCGGCAATTTTCTTGATATCAGCAAAGGCTGGGCTGACTGGCAGACCTGTTACTTCCTCCAAAAGCGGGTAGTTCCGTTTGCTGAAGAAGTCACGACCTTTGCGGCCAATCACAAAAATACCGTATTCATCCTTGGACTTGTGCTTCTCGTTGATGGTATTTACCACTTTACGGAGAATGTTGGCATTGTAACCCCCAGCAAGTCCACGGTCGGAAGTGATGACAATATAACCAGTCTTTTTCACCGGACGATTTTGCAACATTGGATGTTTGGAACCAGAGGTCCCACTCGCGATGCTTGCGATCACTTCTTGGATCTTGTCAGCATACGGGCGTGCCGCCTCAGCTTTATCCTGGTTACGGCGAAGCTTTGCAGCTGCCACCATTTTCATCGCTTTCGTGATTTGGCGCATATCTTTTTTACTTTTGATACTGCGTCGAATCTCACGTATTCCTTTAGCCACTCGTTTTCACCACCTTGAGGACGCATGCACGGGCAAATCGCCCGGCATGCATCTGATGTCTATCAGGTTAACGATTAGCGAGTTACCGAAAAGCCTTTTTTGAACTCTTCGATCGCTGCGTTGAATTCTTTTTCATCTGGAAGGTCTTTCGTTGTGCGGATGTGCTCCAACAGTTGCGGTTTGTTGGAATCCAAGAAAGACAACAGCTCTTTCTCAAAGCGGCGCACTTCTGCTACTGGAATGTCATCCAGGTAACCTCTTGTAGCGCTATAAATAGAAGCAACTTGCTTCTCAACAGGCATTGGATCGAACTGACCTTGTTTCATGATTTCCATCAAGCGCTCACCACGAGTCAGACGAGCTTGGGTCGCTTTGTCCAGATCAGAACCGAACTGAGCAAACGCAGCCAACTCACGGTATTGAGCCAACTCGAGCTTGAGTGGACCTGCTACCTTTTTCATCGCCTTGATTTGCGCGGAACCACCTACACGGGATACGGAAAGACCGGTGTTAACCGCTGGACGTTGACCTGCGTTGAACAAGTCTGTCTCCAAGAAGATCTGACCGTCCGTGATGGAGATCACGTTGGTTGGAATGTATGCGGAAATGTCACCCGCTTGGGTTTCGATGAATGGCAGAGCCGTAATAGAACCAGCGCCCAGATCATCAGACAGTTTCGCAGCGCGCTCCAGCAAGCGGGAGTGCAAGTAGAATACGTCACCAGGATATGCTTCGCGACCTGGAGGACGACGGAGCAAGAGGGACATTTCGCGGTATGCAGCAGCCTGTTTGGACAGGTCATCGTATACGCACAGAACGTGTCCGCCTTTGTACATGAAGTACTCACCCATTGTTACACCTGTATATGGAGCCAGGTACAACATAGGAGCTGGGTCAGACGCAGTAGCAGAAACGATGATTGTGTAATCCAGAGCCCCTGCTTTACGCAGAGTTTCTACGATGTTTGCAACGGTGGATTGCTTTTGACCGATTGCAACGTAGATACAAATCATGTCTTTACCTTTTTGGTTGATGATCGTGTCGAGCGCCACTGCTGTTTTACCAGTTTGGCGGTCACCAATGATCAACTCACGCTGTCCACGACCAACTGGGATCATCGCGTCAATCGCTTTGATACCTGTTTGGAGTGGCTCGTGTACGGATTTACGTGCCATAACGCCAGGAGCTGGGCTCTCGATTGGACGGAAACCGTCATTTGCGATAGGGCCTTGACCATCGATTGGTTGACCCAGTGGGTTAACAACGCGGCCGAGCAGCGCTTCCCCTACTGGAACTTCCATAACGCGGCCGGTACGTTTTACAGTATCGCCTTCCTTAATGTCGCGGAAAGGTCCCATAATAACGACACCCACGTTATCTTCTTCCAAGTTGAGTACCATACCCATTACGCCATTTTGGAACTCGAGAAGCTCCCCTTGCATGGCCTTTTCCAAACCGTGAACACGAGCAATACCGTCACCTACTTGGATGACTGTGCCTACATCCACAACTTCGATTTCAGATTTAAAGTTAGCGATCCGCTCTTTAATGAGGGAGCTAATCTCTTCTGGTCTGATTGCACTCACTTAATTCACCCCATTCATCCAACTTCTTAAAAGCCATCGAACTTTACGCTTTTTGCGCAAAGGTTTCCAACTTCGTTTTCAGGCTGCCATCGTACAGACGGTCGCCAATTTTGATAATAACGCCGCCGAGAATCGCTGGATCTACGACTGCTGTCATACGCAGCTTTTTATTCAGCGTTTGACCGAACTTCTCAGCCAGCTCATTTTGCTCTTCAGTAGAAAGCGGCTTTGCACTTGTCACAATCGCATCTGCAAATCCACGAGCTTCGTTCGCCAATTGTACAAAAGAACGGTAGATATCAACCAGATCAACTTCGCGTCCGTTCTCAATCAGGACGTTCAGAAAATTAAAGGTTTCTTCCCCTACATGGCTTTTGAACAATTCGTCAGCGAGCTTAGCTTTCGCATCTGCTGCGATGTGCGGGTGCAGCATGATCTTTTTCAGATCTTCATTGCCTTCAACCGCTTCCACGATCGCACCCAGGTCAGCTTCTACCTGATCAATCTTGCTACGTTCACTCGCTACTTCAAAGAGGGCACGAGCATAACGTTTACCTACTGCGCTACTCATAGGCGATCTCCCACTTGTGCGAGAAATTTGTCAACAGTAGATTTTTGAGCTGCTTCGTCCAGTTCTTTCTCGATGATCTTGGAAGCCAAGAGCACGGACAGGCTGGTCATTTGCTCACGCAGTTCGAGTTTTGCTTTTTCCACTTCACGTGCCAGTTCAGCGCTTGCTTCCGCTTTCATACGCTCGGATGCAGCTTGTGCTTCTGTCACGATTTTGGTTGCTTCATCAGACGCTTGCTTTGTAGCGCGGTCAATGATTGCTTTCGATTCTGCACGCGCTTCATCCAGCACGCGACGTTGCTCAGCCAGAAGAGCTTCCGCTTCAGTGCGGTTCTTCTCAGCCGAGGAGATTTGACTTTCGATATGCTGACGACGTTTTTCCATGATCCCTACGATCGGGCCCATAGCCAATTTACGAACAAGCAGCAACAACAACAAGAACACAATTGCCTGGGTTAACAGCGTTCCCCATTCCAGGGATACCGCTCCAAAGTCGAGCATTCGTTTCACTCCTTCCTGCGAAAAGAAAGATGTATCATCAAGGTTATTAATTGTCTTTGTCAAAAATATAGGCGGGTATCAAGTGCCCGCCTATTGTTACTAAATGCTCGCTGATTACAGGCGACCGAAGAGAATGAAACCGATCGCTACAGCGATGATCGGAACTGCCTCTACCAGACCAAGACCCAGGAACATGAGACCCATCAAGCTACCACGTGCTTCTGGTTGACGAGCTACGCCTTCAATTGTACGAGAGATTACCAAAGAGTTACCAATCGCTGCGCCAAGAGCAGCCAGACCAAATACGATACCAATTGCAAGAGCCAAACCTTCCATTGTTTAAAAACCTCCTTAGTGTTTAAAAGCGAAGATAAAATCGGGTAAGCACAAAATTAGTGATCTTCATTCACCTGCTGTGACAGGTAAACCATCGCCAGCGTTGTGAAAATGAATGCCTGTACGGAACCGACGAACACTGAGTAGCCCAGCCACAGGAACAGCGGAATGCTTCCGAAGATCCCTACACCAAGCAGGAAGGCAATCAAAACCTCACCCGCAAAGATGTTACCGAATAGACGCAAAGGCAGCGTCAACGGCTTGATGATGAACTCCTCCAGAATGTGAATCGGGTTCAGGAACGTATGTTTCAACCATCCGCCGAAGCTCTTCTTGATGCCCAGATAGTGAGCGTAGAGAAGAACGATGAACGCCAGAGCGAAAGTTACGCTAGGAGTCGCTGTTGGCGATTTCCACCAGCCAATGACAACGCCATGCGAGGATGGATCGGTAGAGTTCAGCTCTTCTTCAAGCTTGGCCATCTTTTGTTGCTTCATTTGTTCATTCGTGGAAGCCGTCAACATGTCTTTAACCTTTTCACTTACTTGATGGTCAGGACCGTTGTGGTGAGCCGTGTTTACGTTAAATACGAGACCCAGTTGGTTTCCAAGGAAAATGTAAAGGAACAAAGTGAGTGCCAGCGAGACAAAGCCCGCAGCCTTCTTCGGTGTGATGTAGCTTTTTGTAATGCCGGTAACGAAGTCCACAATCCATTCCATCACGTTTTGCGCGCCGCTTGGAGTTGCGGAGGTCAGGTTGCGGGTCATCCCGATACACAGCAAAAGCACCACCAGAGAGGTAACCAAAATCATGAGAATAGTGGAGATGTCAAATACCATGCCCAACCATTCAAACCGCAGAGAATAATGCATGTATTTCACCCCTTTCTTCCGCGCGAGTCTATTGCTTACGTACGTCTAAAGAAAAAATATCTACTATCTATTTAAAGGAGCGATACACAAATAGGAAACTGAGAATCTGAAAGAGGAATAAACCTATCAACACGCCACCGATTCCAAACAAATGAGGAAACCGCATTGTCAAAAAAACTGCAAAGCCTGCCACAGCCAGTCGCTGCAACATTCCAGTCCCTTTTGGCCGGACATTTGGATCAACAGCCATCTGACCAATGCGCCAGGTTTTGCTGAATAGGACCGTGCCATTTACCAAACTGCAAACCATCCCAAGCAGGAGGCTTTGTAAAAAGAAACGATACGATGGCAACACCGCCCAGAGTATCGAGGCCGTTGCCATACAGAAAAAGGCATAGCGAAACGTGGATCGCATTGCCGAAGAAAACGTTTGCATGTTCCATCTCCCTAGAGGTAACCGCGAACGATGCGGTAGACGCTGTACACGCCTATTCCTAATCCCGCGAGCAGTCCAACCATCAAAAAAAGCGGATTGGTTGAGAAAAAGCCATCCAGGTATTTTCCCAGAAGGACTCCCGAAATCACGCAAACGGCCATATCGACACCGATCAGGGTGACCAACGTGATCGCTCGCCACGGATTATCCAATTTCGACACAGAGTAACATTCTCCTTTCATACATAAGGAGAGGGCTGGTGTCAAGTGCCCCTTTGCCCTCATTCATATTAACGAAGAATTATTCCCTTTGTCAACGTTCGGCTCAGTCTGTACACAAAGCGTTCACAATTTAAAATTTAAATTTTCTCGACAATTGTAGAGACCCCTTGTCCACCACCGATGCAAAGGGTTGCTAACCCATATTTTACCCCTTCGCGTTTTTGCAATTCATGCACGAGCGTGACCAAGATTCTCGCGCCACTCGCACCAATTGGATGTCCCAAAGCAATGGCTCCGCCATTGACATTCAGCTTCTCGCGATCAAAGCCTAGTGCTTTGCCAACAGACAGCGATTGGACGGCAAAAGCTTCATTTGCTTCGATCAAGTCTATATCAGCAATCGACAGACCCGCTTTTTCCAGTACGCGTTTGGTCGCAGGAACTGGACCGTACCCCATGATGCTCGGATCAACACCTGCACTCGCATTGGCTACGATACGGGCGAGAGGCTTCACACCCAGCTCTTCTGCCTTCTCGCGTGTCATAATCAATAGAGCCGCTGCTCCATCATTGATGCCAGATGCATTCCCAGCTGTCACGGTTCCATCCTTTTTAAATGCAGGCTTTAGTTTGCCTAGTGCTTCGGCTGTCACGCCAGCACGCGGGAATTCGTCTACGGCAAACAGCACCGGATCACCCTTGCGTTGCGGGATCGGAACCGGCACGATTTCTTCCTGAAAACGACCACTAGCGAGCGCTTGCTGAGCCTTTTCCTGGCTCCACGCTGAAAATTCATCCTGCTCTTCGCGTCCAATTTCGTATTTGGTGCAAAGGTTCTCCGCTGTAATGCCCATGTGGTAGTCGTTGAAAGCACACCACAGTCCGTCGCGAATCATGGAGTCTACTACTTTCTGGTCTCCCATGCGGTAGCCTGAGCGCGCACCTTCCATTAAATATGGTGCCTGGCTCATATTCTCCATCCCACCAGCCAAGACAACTTCTGCCTCACCTGCAAGGATTGACTGCACAGCCAGATGAACGGCTTTTAGACCTGAACCACAAACCTTGTTGATTGTCAGGGAGGGAACTTCATGAGCAAGGCCCGCGTGAATAGAAGCCTGGCGCGCCGGATTTTGACCCAAGCCTGCTGACAGTACGTTCCCCATAATCACTTCATCGACCGCATCCTTGGAAACACCAGCACGCTCCAGCGCTGCTTCCAGTACAATCCCGCCCAGCTTTGTCGCGCTGACACCTGCAAGCGTTCCTTGAAAGCTACCTATAGCAGTGCGCACAGCACTCGCAATGACGATTTCTCTTTGACTCATCTTCCACACACCCCTCGAATACACAGGATAGGCAACCTTCTTAAGATTCCATCTTTTTGTGATAATTCCTGCCAAGAAATCGCTTTCTTTTCCAATTTATAAAAAAACGTCACAGCTCTTAGGAGAGCGAGTGACGGTCTGTATGATTTATAGAAGCGCCTCTGCAATTTCATCGACGATATTGTTGATGGCAATCGGGCCGTAATAGGCAATCCACACGGTTGTGTTTACCTCGTACACCTTATTTTCCTTAGCTGCTTTTAGCCCTTTCCAAATGGAGCTGTTTTTGAATTCGTCCGTTAATGCTTGATTAGCTTTGTCCGTTACGACAAATAAGTGATCGGCATTTACCTCTGGCAGCACTTCCAGAGAAATCATCGTAGCTGTATCTGATTTATCCATCGCTGGCTTGGGAGGAGTCAGTCCCAAATCGGAATACAAGATAGCAGCTGTACGGTGTTCAATTGTGTGCAGTCGAATGGCATTATCACGCGGACGAATCAGTGCGACGGACTCACCCTTGAGCTTGGCTGCGAGCTCTGTTTTCAGTTTGTTCGTTTTTTCTTGATAGTCTTTTACGATTTTCTCAGCCTCTTGTTCTTTTTCGAGAATTTTCCCGAATGTAAGCAATGTATCCCGCCAGTCTTCGTTTCGACCAAACATGATGGTTGGAGCGATTTTGGACAGGTTATCATAGATTTTATCCTGGAACTCCGTGCAAATAATCAAGTCAGGCTCCATAGCCACGACCGCTTCCGAATTGGGCTCGTCCTTTGTCCCAAGTACATGTACATCTTTTAGCTTGTCCATGAGATACTCGGGAAACTTTGTACCATCCCCCGTTGTAATCACACTGCCCGCAGGCAGCTCGCCCAAGGCCAGCATTTGATCTGCGTATTGCGTATCCAGCACAGCGATTCTGACTGGTTTAAAATCAAGCGTCAGCTCGCCTTTCATGTGCTTGATAGTACGCGTCTCGCTTTTCTTCACTTCTTGATTCGCGCTAGGTTGCGTGGTATTCGACTGTGTCGCTACCTGTTTCGAGGCGCCTGTTGCTGTACTTCCAGAATTACTAGTATTCGTACCGCCGCCTGAGCAGGCTCCCAGCAGCAAAGTAAGGCTCAGCATTAGGTTCAGCGCCAGCATCGCTTTTGTACTCTTATACATCGGTACGGCTCCTCCATCTCTTGAATGCGGATGATTTTGATTTTCATTTTCAATGTGATCATTATATTTCCACAGCTTTTGACCAGCAATGGAATATCGCGACAAGAGTGATGGACTTTGGCGACGAATTTCCGATGTCAGCGGATTTTCCTTATACATAGAAGGGGAGAAGCCTGTATATTTCTTAAAAATCCGACTGAAATAATAGCTGTCTGCATAACCTACTGATTCCGCTACCTCTTTTAGTCCCAAATTCGTTTGACGCAGCAGTTCCTGCGCTTTTTGAATGCGCACTTGGATCAAATAGTCGATAGGGCCGACCTCTAGTTGGGCTTTAAAGGTGCGTTGAAGGGATCGGGGGCTGCAGTTTAAGAGCGTGGAAAGATCCTCGAGCGTGAAAGTCTCTGCATAATGCTCCTCGATATACCTGACGGCCTGAACGACCAAATTCGGTACCGTTACCCCGATTCCTTGCGACTGCATCTGTGCCATTAGCTCACATACGAGTTGATAGAGCAGAGCCTTGGCTCGCAGCTTGTCCAGGTTGCCGTTCTGATTCCACGCTTGCTGCATACGTGATATTGCGACAAATACATTTGCCTGATGCATGGGAGTAAAGCCGTATTGGATGTGAAAAGGTTGTGTTTTCTCCAGTAAACGTAGCAGCTCCTGCCGACAAGGCAACGACAAATGAGCTTTGTATAAAATCAGATAGTATTCCAGCTCATCCTTTATTTCCTCGATATCCACGTAAGTACCTTTGCCAGCATGGGTAATATAGCAATTCTTGATAGCATGCACATTCCCGTCAAGCCGAATCAGACCACTGCCTCTCACCGAAAATAGAAAGGCACTGGCCGGCAATTGGTAGGATCGCAGCTGCTCCCCGGCTCGCATGACGATATGGCGTACATCATGTAATCGGACACTTGCCTGGTTCCATAGAAAAATATGATCATCTACGTTCATTGTCCCACAGTCAACTCCTTGATAGCCCTCCCATCGTTCTTCTATCCATTCTATTTGATAACCATTCTCATTTCTATAACAAAAATCATTGAAAACACACTACATAGATGAAACTGCACGAACGTAAATAACTTCGTAGGTGACAGGGATGCCCGTTTCTCTTTTGTACGTCTGCTCATAGTAACGAATCATTTCTGCAAGGAGTCTTCTGCGCCCAATACCGCTCCCTTGCTCCATACTTGCACTAGCGCCCACGGCTTTCACGGCATGCAAGAAATCCCGTACTCCCGGGTAAGTTAGCCGTTCATATTTCCTAATGATCTCTATATCCGTAAACCCTGCTTGCTCCAATAGCTCTCGCCAATCACGTGCTGAGAGAAACTCCAAGCCATGACGTACTCCCTTTTCCCCCAAAATCACATGAGCATGAGCAAACGAATCATGCAGCTCCCAAAAAGTATCGGGTCCAAATGTTGAAAAAACCAAAGGTGCTCCAGACTTCAGGATTCTTCCCAATCCTTTTAGCGTATGCGCTGGCTTGGCAAACCACTGAAAACACGCGCCTGAAACGATCAAATCCTTTGACTTCGCCTGTTGTTCCCAAACCCATTCTTCGGCATCGGCTTGAGAAAACGAACAAATCAGGCCGTGCTGCTCCAGATTGTTCTTCGCCTGCTCCAACATGCCTGATGCAATCTCTATTGCTTCGTAATGGGCAGCAGAAAAATGGCTGCGAATGACGCGGGTTAACCTCCCTGTCCCACAGCCAATCTCTACAATGCTTCGCACCTCGTTCTCGTTCATTATCTCTGTAACCATTTGGCTCAAATGATCGGCCATCTTCTTTTGCACGAGTGCGTATTTTTCGTAAGAGCCAGCCTTCTCACTAAATCGGCTGCTGATTGCCCTCTTTTGCAAGCTGCTCCACCATCCTCTTTAGCGATTCTCCTACAACCTCCGGAACAAATACATGCGGAGCATGACCACAGTCAGGAATTTGCACGAAATGGGCACCTGCAAGGCTACTCGCCAGTTCTTCTCCGGCTGCGAACGAACAAATAGCATCCTCTGTTCCATGAATGACGAGAGTGGGAGTAGTCAGCGAAGACAGGAACGGTCGGCAATCCTCTTCTTCTAAATAGGTCAAGCCCGCAATCAACGCCTCCGTACTCCACTTCTGGCTATTCAGTCTCTCGTGCAAACCTGTTTGTTTACGCTCTCCTGGTGTTAGCATCTGTTCGACAAATCCGTCCATTACCCGCTCGCGTGCTACTGAAAGCTGCCTTTTCATCCTTTGCAAAACAACAGGATGCCACCCTCTGCGAAGGTCATGCTGTTCGGACGTAAAGCGGGCTGTGGTGCCGATCAAAACAAGTCCTGAGACCGGGTATTGGGCAGCGAGGCGTAGCCCGAGCATCCCTCCCATAGACCACCCCACTACAATCAGCTCCTGCACCGCTAGTGAGCGGACTTTCTCTTCTACTCTCTCGAAGAATTGCGAGGAATCCGTGACGTCCGAATAAGTAGGACTGATGTGCTGATAGGAAGGAAACTGTGAGCGAACTGCATCCCAGCTGCAATCTGGCATTCCCCACCCGGTTAGCCACAGCATCACTTTTCTCACGATATCGTCCCTCCTTTGTGAAGCTCGTCTCTGATTTCGCTCACTTGCTCGCAAGCCCACTCCAGCTCTTCGCGCGTATGGGCAGCCATCACCGTAAAACGGATACGCGCAGTTCCTGCTGGCACAGTAGGAGGTCGAATCGCTACTGCTGCAATCCCTCGCTGCCGAAGCCTTTTGCTAAATTGGAGGGTCCATTCATTCTCCCCTAACGTGAGCGGGATGATTGGCGTATCTTCTTCGTCTACGGTAAACCCGCGTGAGCGAAGCAACTGGCGAAACATGAGCGCATTCTGCCTCACTGCTTTTCTTCGCCAAGAGTCTGTTTGCACTAGAGACAACGCCGCCAGATTCGAGCCAATCACAGCAGGGGGCAGAGCTGTGGAATAGACCAGTGAGCGCGCTTTTGTCATCAAATAGCGAATGATGATCTCATCTGCGCATACGTATGCCCCATAAACACCAAATGCCTTGCTGAAGGTCCCCATCAAAACATCGACTTGTCCGGCGATGCCCAGCTCGTGGCACAAGCCCTGCCCTTCTTCACCACGTACTCCCCCTGCATGGGCTTCATCAACCATCAGCATGGCATCGTAACGATCTCGCAGTTGTACCAATTCAAGAAGAGGGGCTTTATCACCGTCCATGGAGAATATGCTGTCCGTGACGATCCACTTCCGTCTTGTATCCTGGTGCTTTTTCAGCAAAAATTCCAGATGTTCCATGTCGTTATGTCTGTACCGAAAATGCTCCGCCCGACTGAGCACGATCCCATCTACAATGCTGGCGTGATTCAACCGATCACTAAAAACAGCGTCGCCTCTTCCAGCAAGCGCTGCAAGTACCCCTGTATTTGCCTGATAGCCGTTTGCAAAAACAAGCGCCCCTTCTCTCTCTTTCCACGCCGCCAATTGTTGTTCCAGCTCGTCGTACAACGCGTAGTTGCCATGGACGAGGCGAGAGGCAGTTCCTCCTGCCCCCCACTCCTCTGCCGCCATCTTGCCAGCTTCCACGATTCGTCGATCATGGGCCAAGCCCAAATAGTTGTTCGATGAAAGGTTTAATAATGGTTTCCCTTCGACTTGAATCCACGTGCCTGCGCGATCACTAGCTGACTCTACGGTGTTCCATTCTCTTGCCAACGATTGTTTGCGCAATGAATCGTATTCTTCTTCCAGCCATGTGTAGCGCTTCTTCATAACTGATACTGTCCTATAGCGCACACAGCTCGATTTCAAAGCCGAGGTCTTCAATCATCTGATGGTCTGTCGTGATTTCTTGCCCGGGCGTCGTCAAATAGTCGCCCACGAACAACGAGTTGGCTGCATACAAGGAGAGCGGCTGCAAGGTGCGCAAATTCACTTCTCGACCACCCGCAACACGAATTTCTTTATCCGGGCAAATAAATCGGAACAAGGCGAGAACACGAAGAGCTTTCATTGCCGGGGTGCGTCCTTTATCCTCCAACGGGGTTCCTGGAATCGCATTTAAAAAATTGATCGGAATGGAATCTGCGTCGAGATTGCGCAGAGCAAATGCCATTTCGACGATCTCCTCATCGCTCTCCCCCATGCCGATGATCACGCCTGCGCATGGCGACATTCCTGCTCTTTTCACGGTATCGACTGTCTGTACACGCTGATCGTATGTGTGCGTTGTCGTAATCGCTTCGTAATGGTTGCGACTCGTGTTGAGATTATGATTGTAGCGGTGAACACCTGAATCTTTTAGGCGCGTTGCTTGTTCATCGCTTAAAATCCCTAAACACGCGCAAATTTTCAGTGGCATCGTCTCGCGGATTTCTTTGACTGCTTCGATAACTTGGCCCAGCTCTTTTTCCGTGGGACCACGTCCTGAAGCGACAATACAGTATGTACCTGCTTTTCGATTCATGGCTTCTCGCGCACCTGCGAGCAATGTCTCCTTGTCCAGCATCGTGTACTTGGATACAGGAGCATTCGAAACAATCGACTGCGAGCAGTAACCGCAATCCTCTGGGCATAGGCCGCTCTTGGCATTGATGATCATATTCAGTTTGACCTTTTTCCCGAAAAAGTGCTTTCGGACGCGAAAAGCTTCGTTCATGACCAGCAGCAGCTCATCATCCGGCGCTTGCAACACCTTCATAGCCTCTTCCTGCGTAAACTCTTCTTTGGCGATCGCTTTATGAGCGTATTCCTTCCAATCCAGACAGGTGCTTTGCTTCATTTTCTCGTCTCCCCTTCTTTTTATTTATGGCTCCACTGACACAACTGTCCGATGTCCACACATTCGTGGATTAGCTGTGTCAACTGCTGGCGCTCTAACGGTTGGTCTATCCATGGAAGTACACCCCACACGGGAACTCCCCCATAGCTCTCAATCATGCTCGCGTTTGTTTTGACACTCTCATCGATAACACCCGCTGAGTTGTTTTGATTCAGGATGACACCTGCAACCTCGATCCCGAGTTCCCGTGCATACCAGACGGTCAAGAGCGTATGGTTAATTGTACCGAGCCCAGCCCGAGCCACGATGAGCATTGGCAGGTTCAGTCGAGCAGCAAGATCCGCCATCGTTTCTGTTGGAGTCAATGGAACAAGCAAACCACCGGCTCCTTCGACGAGGAGTGCCGGATAACGTTCCATCAGAGGGCGCCCGCAAGCGATTACTTCCTCCATAGTCAAGCTTTTCCCCTCTGCTTCCGCAGCCAGAAAAGGGGTAAGCGGTGCCTCAAAACAGAGCGGGGCTATCTCCTCACACGCGTCAGTCACTCCGCTCCACGCTCTCAAGCACATAGCGTCACTACCCTCATCATGTGCTCGTGCTCCTGACTGGACTGGCTTCCAAACCCCTATGTCCACTCCTGTCTCACGCAACACGGATGCGATTCCGGCAGTCACAACCGTTTTGCCTACGCCTGTATCTGTTCCTGTGATGAACAATCCGGAAAAGGGGCGATCAGCCATATCAATCACTCCTCGTATCACCTGTCGTTACGTCTTGAATCGATTCCGCCAAAATCCGAATCATGTCAGCCAATTCTTCAGTTGTAGATACAAGCGGAGGGATAAAAACGATGACGTTGCCCAACGGGCGTGTCAAAAGCCCTTTTTCTCTCGCTACCTGACAGACACGTACACCGATCCGCTCATTCCAGTGATAAGGCTCCTTGGTCTCTTTATCTCGAACCAGCTCGATTCCCGCCATCAAGCCTTTTTGCCGGATATCTCCTACATGAGGCAGGTCGCGAAGTGGCTTTAGCAATTGATCCAGATCGATTGCTTTTTTTGCTACTTGTTGAACGACTCCGCGCTCCTCCATCAGCCGCAGGTTGGCGAGAGCAACTGCACAGCCGAGTGGATTTCCTGTGAACGAATGTCCGTGAAAGAAGGTTTTCTGTTCCTCATAGTCGGCGAAAAAAGCATCATAAATCTGCTCGGTTACTAAGGTAGCCGCTACTGGCAAATACCCTCCCGTGAGCCCTTTTGCAACCGCCATGATGTCTGGCACGACCCCATCATGCTCACAAGCGAACATTTTGCCAGTGCGTCCAAATCCTGTCGCTACTTCGTCTGCGATCAGCAATACATCATAGGCACGCAACAGCTCCGCGATTTTTTTCAAGCAACCGTCTGGCATGATAATCATGCCGCTTGCTCCCTGCACGACAGGCTCTACGATCATCGCCGCAATCTCATGAGCTCTTTCCCGAAGCAAGCTTTCCAGACTGCTCAATGTGGCCTGAACGGCTGCTTCTTCGCCGCCTTGCCGGTATGGATAAGGATATGGAATGACATGTGGAGAAAAGAGCAGTGGCTTGTAGACCTGATGGTAGAGAGGAATGGCTCCCACGCTGGTAGCTCCAATCGTATCCCCGTGATAGGCATTGTTCATCGTGATAAACGAATGCTTACTGGTCTGCCCGCGATTTTGCCAGTATTGGAACGCCATTTTCAGTGAGATTTCGACTGCCGTTGCCCCGTTGTCAGAGTAAAAGACCTTGCCCAATCCTTTTGGAGCGAGGTGGATCAGCTTTTCCGCTAATAAAATGGATGGGACGTTTGCCATGCCGAGCAAGGTAGAGTGGGCAATCTGGTCGAGCTGCTCCGTGATCGCCTGATTCAGCTCGGGAACATTGTGGCCATGGACGTTCAACCACACGGAGGAAAAGCCGTCGTAATAAGCCTTGCCGTTCACATCGAACAGCTTGATCCCTTCTCCTCTCTCAATAATCAGTGGCTCCTGTGCGACGTAGTCTTTCATTTGGGTGAAGGGATGCCAAACGTATTGCTTGTTTTTGGCAGAGAGCTCTGCATAATTATTTAACAACCAAATCACAACCTCGGTTAACATATATTTGTTAACCGTTATTTTAAAATGGTTAACCTATTTTGGCAAAGCTTTTTTCTCGACTTTGAAAAATTAGCAAGATCGAAGAAGGCTCTTCTGGTTTGAGTCAACATAGTGGAGGAGAAGAAAAAGCGCGGTTCTCTTCGACTCTGACACGCCCGCAATGGGGATTCACTGTCCGTCTCCACTTCCAAAAGGGGACCGTCGAGCCAAAGCCACCCTACGGGCGGAAGGTTCTCAAGGAAGAAGTGTTCGACAAGCGTGGTCCCCTTTTGGAAGTTCCGACTAGGTAGGCGTTGTCAAGGTCTACGAGCTCTGCGCTTTTTCTTCTCACCAGCTTTGTCAGCTCATCGATATCTTCTAAAACTCAAAAAGGTCAAGCTCCTCTTCGTTAGAGGAGCTTGACCTTTTTTATTCCGATTCTATTTAACTTGATGTAGGATCCGATAAAGCGCTACGACACACACTGCTCTCGTCGTCGGTTTATTCGGCTGATAATTTCCTCCGACTGGATCAATCAAACCGAGTCCGACCATGTTGTTGATGGATGTAGTTGCCCAGGATGGCCAGGTCCCTTTATCGGATACCTTTTTCGTCGCTCCCTTTTTATTCACGAGACGATTGAGAATGACTGCAGCCTCTGCGCGAGTCACCGGCTGATCCGGACGGAAGGTGTTATCGTTATACCCCTTCACGAGGCCTTTGGAAACAGCAACCTGTACGGCACCTTGCGCATAGGAAGGCACCTTATCCTTAAATTTCAGCTTTGGTGAGGAAGGCAGCTCCCATTCAAAAGTGCGCGCGAGCAGGGTAACGAACTGTGCTCTTGTCAAAGAAGCCTCTGGGCCGAACGTCGTCTCCGTCAAACCCTTCACGTAGCCCTTTTCCGCCATGTAGGTGATTTCTGCCTTGGCGGGATGCTTCGCGATATCTGTGAATCCAGCGCTGCTCGTGCCTGCATTGTCCAGGTAGTACGGAATGTACTTGCCGTAGCTATTGACTTCATATACCCACTGACCTTGAGCATTCATGGTTCCCAGAAGCGGATCCAAAGTATTGTTCACTTGGTTTACGTACAAGAGTCCAACGCCTTTTCCAGCGAGCCATTGCTTCGGTGCCAAGGTCAACTGAATCGACGAAGTGGAAATTGCGTCCTCTTGTCCTGCTTTTAGTTCGCCCGGTTTAATCGTAAACGAATAATCAGCAGGCACATATCCTGGCATCGGCTGGGTCACGATCGACTCCACATCAATCAGCGCACTATCCAGGTAAGATGCAGTATTTGCAAACGAATAATGGAGATCGAGCTCCGCCCCGAGGGACATACTGCCTGGCAGTTCAGGGACAACGGCTACATCGCTTGGCTGACCTGACTGGTTGCCCAAGAGTAGCGAGAATTCATCCATGTACAGTGTTCCTTTGTCGTGTGTAATGCCATCATTGGCTTGGTCAACGACATACACACTCTTCAGCTGCAATGGATAGGCAACATTGCTCGGGAAGTAGCCTTTCACTTGCTTCCAGCCTGTCCAATTGATCTCTTTTGCCAGATCGACGTAGACCGGCTTGCCATTTGCATCGACTGCTTCTGCACGGAGCCAATGTCCGCTGTTATCACCATTGACCCACAAGCCCAATCCGAGCGGCTTGCCAGGGATGGTCACAGGTTTCGCTCCCAGAACGCCGTACGAAATCCGCATGTTATTCGCTGGTGCTCCAGAGAAGTTGTACACCAGCTTCGCTGCCTTTTTCGTGCGGAATGTCTGATCGGAGACGAGCGCGAACGAACCAGCCGAACTGATGCTGGATGGATTTGCCGCATGGTACATGCCAGCCTGATTATCGAACGTGAGCCATGGCTGCTCAAATTGTCCAACGGCAAATGGTACGGTTGTCGCCACGCCATCATACGTAATCGTCAGGTTTCCGTTACCTGGCTCATTGCCTGCTACCAGTTGCAGATTGTCGTTAATCGTCGCTACGGAAGAATCGACACTCGCTTTTACGCTAAGTGGCGTCGCTTGTACGGTTGAGCCCTTTTTCGTTTTGATTTTGACATCGAGATGAAGGGATTGTCCCGGTGCAATCGTGATCGGATTCGGGGAAACGATGATTTGCTGAACATCGTTTCCGGAAATGACTTGAATGTCTTTATTTTGCGTCACATTGCCCAATCGCGCAGTCAATGTGATCTTGCCGGAGCGAGCTGGTGTGAAGTGCTTGCCATTTACGGAGCCCGCCTCGGACTGACTAGCATCCCAGCTTACATCGCCTGCATTGATTGCATACGGCTGGTAATGAACGTCATAACCTTTGGATGCGCTGAGCGGGATAGATTGTCCGATAAGCACATCTGCCGGTACATCGATTTGGAAGCCTTTCAACTCTCCAGCAGGTGCCGTGTTGTATACGGCCAGTCCAGTAGGTACGCGACGCTCAGCACCGCCGCTCGGCTTATTCGCCAGATTGGCGTGTGTCTCACCCAGCATGCGAGCTGCCATGGTCGTAGAGCCGCCACCGTCAAAGTTTACAGCCCGATAAGAGCCGAGCTCCGCCATGATTTTTGCCAGCTCGTCCAAATAAACGCCTTGGCTCGCATCGATCGTGACCATGTACAAGGTCTTCCCGTCCTGGGAAACTCCGACCGATGTGCGTGCCGTCTTGTTGATGATGGACTTGTCCGCTTGAAAGGAAGTGAGCGCTTTCCCTTGATCAACCAAAATCACATTGCCGCCTACCGCTTGCTTTAGGTTGAGTGTCTGTGGTGTCGTTTGGTACTCAACCGCTGCAGTAGCGCCTACTGGGAAGTTTTGTTTGAGGAATGCTCCTGCTGCTCCATGTCCCCAAAGGACATAGCCGTTGTAAGGTATGTATACGCCAGGTTGATTCACACGAACTTCTTTGGCTACGTTGTCTACAAACAGAATCTCGACGACATCTTTGTAGCCCGGTATCGTCCCCAAGCTGGTTTTGCCAAAGGAAGGGGTATAGACGTTCAATTGGTTCTGGTGACTTTTTCGTGAATCACTCGGGTTGTACTCTTCCTTGTTGACACCCTGAATCGAATAGGTAGCGCCATTAGGAGCAGTAACCTTGCCGCCAAAGCCAAACTTGTCGACGATGGCCATCTTGTCTCCAGTCAAGCCCAGCGCGTACCAGTAGGAGACCAAGCCCATGGAAGATATGAGTTCATCGTCTTTCATGACAATACCAAACGGCGCTCCCCGCTTGGACATGTTAAAAAAATCGGCATTGATCGCTGCTACAGCTCCGGTTTCACGCGCCATTTGTGTAACCGTCTGCCTGTCTGTCAGCTTGCCTTTCGTTCCGTATACCGGTTTGACCTCAACGTAAGGATTATTCAGATCAACCTTGGTTACCATGATCGTGACTACTTGATTGGCAAATGATTTCGTATATTTCTGCAAAGTGGTCCCCTCACCAATTGGGGTTTGCCACATCATATTCAATGCACTGGTTTCCGCTCTGGCGTGTGCGACATTGGTCGCAAACGGCACAAACGGAACAAAAGCTCCCCAGGCCATGGTCGTGGCCGTGAGCAGCGTTACTATCCTTTGCGCTCTCATGTTGGTAACTCCTCTCCGTATTCCAAACTCTGTCTTTCTACCATCTAAGCCAAGCAACTAAATATTAGACGCAAAAGGTCATGGATAGTTTCGCCAATTTTCTCGATTCCCTATTAGAAAAACATACCAAATCGTCAGTCACCAAAACCAGAAAATCCCTCTACAACAAGAAACCCGCCCGGTTTTGACGAACGATACCTGGCGGGTTTTCCTAGCTGTATGTTACTGACCTGGTTGGAAAGGCTCTGGTTGTTCAGCTCGCAAACCAAAATGATAGAGGATTGCTTCTACGATACGACGGGAAGCCTCGCCATCCCCGTACGGGTTGACAGCATGCGCCATTGCATCGTAAGCCGATTGGTTGGTCAGCAATTCTTTTGCCATTGCATACACTTGCTCTTCGTCGGTACCCACGAGCTTCAACGTGCCTGCTTCAATCCCCTCAGGGCGTTCTGTCGTATCGCGCAGAACCAGGACTGGTACGCCAAGAGACGGCGCTTCCTCTTGTACCCCGCCGGAATCGGTCAGGATGAGATGAGCACGACGAGCAAAGTTGTGGAAATCAAGGGCATCCAATGGTTCGATCAACGAAATGCGATCGTGGTTTCCGAGAATCTCCTGCGCCACTTCTTGTACAGCAGGATTCAAGTGAACCGGATACACAACAGCAATCTCAGGATGCTCGTCCACCAGTCTTCGAACTGCACGGAAAATACGGCGCATTGGCTCGCCCAAATTTTCGCGGCGATGCGCCGTCATCAGTACCAGCTTCTGACCAGCTACGCGATCAAGCACCGGATGCGTGTAATCCTCGCGAACCGTTGTTTTCAACGCGTCAATCGCTGTGTTTCCTGTCACGTAGATGCTCTTTTCCGGCTTTGCTTCGCGACGAAGATTGTCAGCCGATCCATTGGTCGGAGAGAAGTGAAGGTCAGCCATTACACCTGTCAACTGACGGTTCATCTCTTCCGGGAACGGCGAGTACTTGTCCCATGTGCGCAAGCCCGCTTCCACGTGGCCAATCGCGACTTGATTATAAAAAGCAGCCAGACTCGCCACAAAAGTGGTTGTCGTATCCCCGTGTACGAGGACAATGTCCGGTTTTACTTCCTTCATCGTTTCATCCAGGCTCTCCAATGCGCGAGTGGTCACACCCACCAGCGTTTGGCGATCCTTCATGATGTTCAAATCAATGTCTGGTTGAATATCAAAAATGTCCAAAACCTGATCGAGCATTTGACGATGCTGAGCCGTCACGCAAACGACCGATTCAATCTGTTCGCTGTACTTGTTCAATTCATGGACAAGTGGCGCCATTTTAATCGCTTCCGGACGTGTGCCGAATACCGTCATTACTTTTACAGTTTTCATCCGTTTTTCCCTCTCCGACTACTTCGTGCCGTACAAGCGGTCACCCGCATCGCCCAAGCCTGGCACGATGTATCCATGGTCGTTTAAATATTCGTCAACAGCCGCTACGTAAATATCTACATCAGGATGTTCGTCCTGAACTAGCTTGATGCCTTCTGGAGCAGCGATGAGGCACATCAGTTTCAAGTTTTTCGCTCCACGTTTTTTCAAAGCAGTAAGAGCGGCAACAGCGGAACCACCAGTCGCCAGCATCGGGTCAGTTACAATCAACTCACGCTCAGCAACATCGGATGGCAGCTTCACATAATACTCAACAGGCTGCAGGGTTTCCGGATCGCGGTAAAGACCCACGTGTCCTACTTTGGCAGCAGGGATCAACCTCATCAGGCCATCCACCATACCAAGACCAGCACGAAGAATCGGTACCAACCCTACTTTTTTACCAGCAATTACATTCGACTGACAGGTAGCCACTGGCGTTTCGATCGTAGTTTCCTCCAACGGCATATCACGGGTAATTTCATAGCCCATCAGAGTAGTCACTTCATCTACCAGTTCGCGAAATTCCTTGGTCCCTGTATTCTTGTCACGAATATACGTAACTTTATGCTGAATCAGCGGATGGTCAAACACATATACACGGCTCATGTCATTTCCTCCGTTTCCCTATCAATACATCCTTTCTATAATAGCTGGTGAGAGTTGAGCCGTCAATTTGCCTAATCTTCGTACTTTTTGCCTTCCTTGACCCCTGGCAACAGCCGGGAAGTAAAGAAAAGCAGACCCCTATGGGAAAATTTCCACTGGGTCTGCTTCTCGTTGCCTTGCTTAGATATTCAAGCCTTCATACATCGGGAAGCGTTGGCACAAAGCTGCCACACGTTGGCGTGCTTCCTCGTGCTTCGCAGCATCCTCTGGATTTTTCAATGTCAGAGCGATAATCGCTGCTACTTCTTTCATTGCTTCCTCATCAAAACCGCGGCTTGTAACTGCTGGCGTACCCATGCGCACACCGCTTGTAACAAACGGGCTTTGTGTATCGTAAGGAATCGTATTTTTGTTCGTTGTAATGCTTACTTCGTCCAGCAGATGCTCAGCTACTTTACCAGTTAGGCCGATTTTGCTTACATCAACCAATACGAGGTGGTTATCCGTTCCGCCGGAAACAAGCGTCAGACCTTCAGCAGTCAGTGCCTCAGCAAACGCACGAGCATTCTTGATGATGCGATTTGCGTAATCCTTGAATTCTGGTTGCAGGTTTTCGCCGAAGGCAACCGCTTTTGCTGCGATCACATGCATCAACGGACCACCTTGAACGCCTGGGAATACGGATTTGTCGATGCCCTTCGCGAATTCTTCCTTGCACAAAATCAAACCGCCGCGCGGTCCACGCAGAGTCTTGTGCGTCGTAGAAGTAACAAAATGTGCATGCGGCACTGGATTTGGATGCAGACCTGCCGCAACCAGACCAGCGATGTGCGCCATGTCGACCATGAAGTACGCGCCCACTTCATCCGCGATCTCACGGAATTTAGCAAAATCAATCGTACGTGGATAGGCACTCGCCCCACAAACGATCAGTTTTGGCTTGTGCTCCAATGCTTTTGCACGAACAACTTCATAGTTGATCAGGTGAGTATCTTCATCTACACCGTAGTCAACGAAATTGTACAGAGTACCGGAGAAGTTTACTGCACTACCATGCGTCAAGTGACCACCGTGGGACAGGTTCATTCCCAATACGGTGTCGCCTGGCTGAAGAATCGTGAAGTATACTGCCATGTTCGCCTGAGCACCGGAGTGTGGTTGTACGTTTGCATGCTCAGCGCCGAAAATTTCTTTTACGCGGTCGCGCGCGATGTTTTCCACGATATCCACATACTCGCAACCACCGTAATAGCGGCGGCCTGGGTAACCTTCTGCGTATTTGTTCGTCAAAACGGTTCCCATTGCTTCCATAACTGCGCGGCTTACGAAGTTTTCAGAAGCAATCAGCTCAATCTTGTCGCGTTGTCTTCCGAGCTCCAATTGAATGGCTTCCATTACTTGTGGGTCTTGTTTACGTAAAAAATCTAGCATAGTAGTTTCTCCTCCTCTTTTACGTGCAGCTTTCATTTGGTGGTGTTTTCTCATACACGGCGCGCGGTCCGCCAATCAGCTTGGGACGTGTGCGGGCTGCCGTAACATGTGCTTGTCCAACGAGACGCAATGTCGGACGAACCGGTACTGCCACATGCTTCAGATGCATGCCGATAAGCGTATGGCCGATATCTATGCCTGCATGCGCGCGAATGTGCTCTACAACGGCTGCATCCGTGAACTGTGTAAATGCATGCGCAGCCATAGAGCCTCCAGCAGTCGGAACGGGAACAACCGAGACCTCTTCCAGTCCGTATCGCAACGCAACATCGCGCTCGACGACCAGAGCCCTGTTCAAATGTTCACAACATTGAAAGGCAACAGCAAAGCCGCGTTTCTCTACAACAGATTGGATCCCGCGATACAAAGCTTTCGCTACATCTTGGCTGCCAGCTTTTCCAATATGCTCCCCGAGCACCTCGCTGGTACTGCACCCAATCACCATAAGCTGTCCAGCTTTCAGCTCCGCCAAATCGGCTACTTCTTCGACAATTTCACTGATTTGTTTTTCGATAGCGGATAAATCCACTTACTTCACTCCCGCATGCTTCGCTTCAATTTGGGAAATCTTTTCCACACGGCGCTCGTGGCGACCACCTTGAAACTCTGTTTCCAACCAAATTTTCACGATATCAAGCGCAAGACCCGGTCCAATGACCCGCTCACCCATCGCCAACACATTGGTGTTGTTATGCTCACGGGTTGCGCGTGCAGAAAACGTATCATGCACAAGTGCACAACGGATGCCTGGAACCTTGTTGGCTGCGATCGACATGCCGATACCTGTTCCGCAAACGAGAATGCCTCGATCAAACTCCCCCGCTGCCACCTTTTCCGCTACTGGCAAAGCATAATCGGGATAATCAACCGATTCCTCGCAGGTGCAGCCGAAGTCTTCCGTTTGGATGTTCATGGAGGCCAGCAGAGTCTTGATCTCCTCTTTTAGCTTGTATCCACCGTGATCAGCAGCAAGTGCTACTTTCATCTGTCATCCCTCGCTTGTCTCATAATCTTCGTCTAGTATACATCAAAAAGCCATAAGTAAAAAGTGAACATTTTTATCAAGTCACTAAAAAATCGTTCGTACTCTCACAAAAAACAAGGCCCTGGCTATACACCAGCACCCTATTCATCCACTGATTTACGAAGAGCTGGGTCCTTGAGCATCAATGAGAGCCTTTCCAGTGACTCTTCGATTTCTTCGGCACACCTGCGATAATCCATCAGTGATCCCCCATATGGGTCAGCAATATCACTAAAGCCTTCTATCCCCACGAACTCTTGTAGGGTATGCACCTTTTCAGCGGCTGAGGGGAAATACGTCAAGATCGCGCGCTTGTGACCGTGCGTCATCGTCAAAATGACATCAGACCATTCAATCAACCCATCGTCTACCTTGCTGGCCTTGTGATCGTGGGCAATTCCTCGCTCTTCTAATACTTGTTTGGCGTGCAAGGAGGCATCCTGACCGGCAAATGCCGCCACGCCAGCTGAGCGTATTTCAAGCCCCTGTCCGTCTGTCTTCGCACGGAACATCGCTTCTGCCATTGGGCTTCGGCACGTATTTCCCGTACAGACGAAAAGTATCCGTTTCACGTATGGTTCCTCCTCTCCTGATAATTAGTCCGGTTATATCATAAATTTTAACCCAAAACCAAACAAAATAAGTCCACCTATTAATTCACTGTATTCGCCAAGCCACCCTCCCACACTCCTGCCTAACAATAAGCCGAAGTAAGACATCGTGGCACCCATTACTCCAAACAGGGAGATGGCCAAAATTCTATTGACCTCGATCAAGCCGAACGAGAAACCGACGGTGAAAGCATCCAGGCTGACACTAAATGCGAAGAGCATAAGTCCGAACCCTTTTGTCTTCAACACACTTTTTTGATCCCCTTGAACAAAGCCATTCCATAGCATATGCAAGCCGATGATCATCAGGACCCCACCGCCAATAAACACGGCTATATCTCCAATCAAATCGGACAAGTACGCTCCAACGACAATCCCGATGATCGGCATCATAATGTGAAACAGTCCGATGGTGATACTTACTTTGATAATCTCTCGTAACCGAATGCCAACCATTCCTACGCCAATTCCTAACGAAAAGGCATCCATACTTAAGGCGAAAGCAATAATGAGCAACGTCAAAAATTGCCCCCATTGGAATAACACCTGGTCCAAGCAGCTCCCCTCCCGTCTCTTCACCTTATGCGGACAAGGGGGAGTTTAGGACAGGTTTACACGGACAAGACACGGCCTCCAGCAGCCTTTTCCAAGCGATTCATCACGGCCATACCTAACCCGTTTCGCGGGAAAGTCTCCCCAACAATATACTGCACTTCTCGATCGTCGAATTCTCGCAGCACTGCGTACAGCTGTTGGGCAACCGCCTCCAGATCCGCTTGTGATCCGACCACAAGAACGACATCTGCCGACACGTGGCTTTGCCAAAAGGGAGCTGTTTCTTCCGTTGCCAGCACACCCGTTTTTTGACCGTGTTGCTTCGCCTGTTGCAGCATGTCTTCCATTTTTGCCCGAACTTTTTCACTCTCTCCAGATACTAGCCACATTTCGCCTTCCGGAGCGTAATGCGTATATTTCATCCCTGGAGAGCGCGGTGCCTCGGCTGCTCCCACTCGAAAAGAAGGATCGAGCTCCACATAGCCAATTACTGGTTCCATTTGCTCCCGTGTAATGCCGCCTGGGCGTAGAATCATGGGCGGGTCCTGTGTCACATCAATCACAGTAGACTCTACCCCAACACCTGTTGCCCCACCATCGACCACTCCTGCTACGCGTCCATCCAAGTCAGCCAATACATGCGCCGCAGTCGTAGGACTCGGACGTCCAGAGCGATTGGCGCTCGGAGCTGCAATCGGTACTCCCGCTTCCTTGATCAAAGCCAAGGCAATCGGATGATCAGGCATGCGAACCCCGACTGAATCCAGTCCTGCCGTTACCAGCGAAGCTACCTGATCGGTTTTTGGCAAAATCACTGTCAAGGGTCCAGGCCAAAACGCCTCCATCAGCTTTTTCCCTTTCTCCGGAACCTCACTTGCTACTGTGGACAACTGGTCCCAGGCTCCAATATGTACAATCAGCGGATTATCGCTGGGTCTGCCTTTTGCTGTAAATATTTTTTCCACTGCTTCATTTGATAATGCATTCGCTCCCAAGCCATAAACCGTCTCTGTGGGAAACGCGACAACCGCCCCTTCTCGAAGAAAACGGGCTGCATCCACAATCTGTGCACAACTATGCTGATTTTCCACATCGTTATCCACAGACCAGACTTTTGTCACAAAATTCATTTCCATCGTTAAAAAATCCTTTCTCTAGCTCGTTTCTTTGTAAGGAGTGCCTTAAGTATAGATGTGCACAAAAAAGTTTTCAACAGGCTGTGGGTAACTTGTGAATAACTTTTCTGAACAGCGTGGAAAAGGGAGCCTTGTTACCTTTTTTTAACTTCCTCCGTCTTAGCCTTGTAGTAGAATGAACACGAAAACAAAACAATAACTTTCCCTTTATCGAAAGGACCGTGAATGAAATGTCATCTTTTAAATCCTTAGCTTCCAGCCTGCTTGGCACAGCTGTATTGTTAACAGCCGTCGCTGCCCCAGTATTTGCAGCACCTGCTTTACCTGCAGCCTCCGCAAAACCAGCTGTGCAAGCGCCAAAGCCACAAGCAAACGGTGTCGTATTCACACCAAAAACCATTACGGTCGATACGAAAGAATTTCAAGGTAAAGTATCCATCCCAGTGATTAGCGGGATGAAGGATAAAGCTTTTGAAGCAAAACTGAACGCTGCTCTGCTGAAAGAAGCGCAAACAGGCTTGGCGGAAGGACAAAAAGCCGGCAAAGCAGATGCGGCAGAAGCGAAAAAGCACGGATGGGAGCCACGCCCTCATGCGCTCGACATCTCTTATGAGGTATACAATGCTGGCAATCTCGTTTCTTTCTCCGTACAGACGTACATATATACAGGCGGAGCACATGGCATGACGGATGTTACGTATTACAACATCGATAATCAAACCAAATCAAAACAATTGAAGCTGGCTGATCTGTTCCAGTCCGGCCATGACTACCGTACCATTTTCAATCAAATCATTTTGCAACAAATAAAAGAAAAAACCGAGGCGGATGGCTTTAATCCTTACGATGGATTCGAAAGCATCAGAGAGGATCAAGGCTTCTCTTTTAAAGATGGCAACCTGATGATCCATTTTGGTCAATACGAAATTGCCGCCTATGCAGCGGGAATGCCAGAGTTCGCGATCCCTGCTCAGCGTTACCAAGATTTGTTGAAGTCTGAGATTCGTGAGGCTTTATTCAAAAAGTAATCGCAGCAATTCAAAACGACACCTGCACGAGCGGCGGGTGTCGTTTTTTTATGTCCAGCTTAGGAGAGCCAGCCCTCGATTTTTTCCCATAAGTAAAATCTCACTTCTACTTCAGGAGCAGAGGCCGTTACTTCTTCTGCTTTTTCTACCTCTTCGGACTCTTCCACTTCTACTTTTGTTTGCTCAGCGTCCACTTTATTCGTTTCGGAATGTAGCTCTACTTCGTTTTCTTCTAGGGGTAAGACCGCTACTTCCTCGGATACAGCTGCGGTCGTTTGCTCAGTTTCTTCAGGTTCTGGAGTTGGCTCTGCCTTTACAGCGTCGCCATTTGACATGTCAATAAAGCAGAGCGGCGGGAACAGGACACACCACCAGTTTTGACCTTTTGCCTCCCCGATTTGTACACGGACTGCTCGGTAATTACCCGCAGGGTACACATAGGAGCCGTACAGCTTCGTCGGAAAAGGGACTTCGCCGAAATCGACTACAGCTTTGTAAGAAAAACCGCGTTTCTTGATCGTCTTGTCTACCACTTGTTGAAGGACAGGCAATTGTGATTGAATCACTTGCTCTGCTTCCTCCAACGTCTCGATATCGTCCGCCCACGTATTCATTTGAGCGATAATCGCATCTCTGACTTCGCGCTTTAACCATTGATCTTGGACAGAATCGCTGTTCGCAATAATGCGCAAGCGAACGGATTCCTGAGGGATCGGCCCATTATCCAACACATTGGCCGAAGTAAGCTGCCCCTCCCAGCTCATCATAAGCATAAACAGGCTAAACGCCATCAACAACATCCGTTTCATCGTTATCCGTCTCCCTCTATACTGATCTTCTCTCTTTAGCAATCAGTATGGACGGATTCACACGATTTCAAACATTCATTCCCTATGTAAAAAAGGCGAGACGAGTCAGTGCTATCGTCTCACTCCGACAACAACCCGCTCAATCCCCGCCAAGTCTGGAACAATCTCTACCTCATCCATGACACCGGATGCCCTCATCAATGCCGCTACATCCCCAGCCTGATAAATGCCTACCTCAAACGCTACGACCGCTCTATCTTTTAATAGACTCGGCAGCGCCTCACACAGGCGACGATAGCAATCCAGACCATCTTCACCGCCATCCAAAGCCAAGCGCGGTTCATGTACGCGCACTTCATCGTCCAGCTCCTCGACATCGCGGCTCGGGATATAAGGTGGATTGGACACGAGGATGTCTACCTTTTCGCCTGCTTCCAAAAGCGGCTGCACCAAATCCCCTTGTAGAAAGCGGACATCTGCCCCAAGACGACCTGCATTTTCCCGAGCAATTGCCGTTGCCTCAGGAGACAGGTCCACCGTAGTCACACGCCATTGCGGTTTTTCTAGCGCGAGTGTAATGCAGATGGCTCCGCTCCCTGTGCCGATATCCACCACCGCTAGCTCTTCGCTCTCAGGCCAGAGCTTTGCAGCGGCAGCCAGCACTTGCTCCACCAGTATCTCCGTTTCCGGTCTTGGGATCAGCACCCCTGGTCGCACCGTAAAAGGACGTCCGTAAAACTCCTGTTCGCCAAACATGTATTGCAATGGCTCGTTATTCGCCCTGCGCATGCACAGTCCGTCCAGCTTCACCAATGTTTCTGCATCGATTGAATCCGTCATCGCCATTAAAAAGCGTGTCCGATCCCAGTTGAGACAATGACGAATCATTAGCTCCGCTTCGAACAAAGGATCCTTCGTCCCTTTTTCCCGCAAAAAGGAAGAAGCCCGTAATAGGGCTTCTCGAATCGTCGTGACATCAGACCAATCAAGCTGAGTGTGCATGGCTTTTCAAAAGCTCCGTTTGTTCATGCAGGATCAGGTTGTCGATCACTTCATCCAATTCGCCTTCCAATACCGATTCCAGTCGGTGCAGGGTCAGACCGATGCGGTGGTCGGTCACGCGGCTTTGTGGATAGTTGTACGTGCGGATGCGCTCGCTTCGGTCACCAGTACCCACCAAGCTTTTGCGCGTTGCATCTGCTTCCGCATTTTGTTGTTGCATGTAGAAATCATACAGACGAGCACGCAATACACGCAGCGCTTTGTCTTTGTTGGAATGCTGGGATTTCTCGTCCTGACAAGAAACCATGATCCCTGTAGGAATATGCGTTACGCGAACCGCAGACTTGGTCGTGTTAACGCTCTGACCGCCTGCACCACTGGAGCAGAACGTATCGATGCGGATATCTTTTTCGTGTACTTCCACTTCCACGTCTTCTGCTTCTGGCAGAACCAGAACAGTTGCAGTAGAAGTATGGATGCGCCCACCGGACTCAGTAGCCGGGATGCGTTGCACACGATGCGCGCCGCTTTCGAACTTCATTTTGCTGTAGGCACCGCGGCCAGAAAGCGAGAAGACAATTTCCTTGTATCCGCCAATATCGGTTGGGCTTGCCTCCAGCACTTCAATTTTAAAAGCGTTGCGCTCCGCAAAACGCGTGTACATACGGAACAGCACCGCCGCAAACAGTGCAGCTTCATCGCCACCCGCGGCACCGCGGATTTCCACAATCACGTTTTTCTCATCGTTCGGGTCTTTTGGAAGCAACAGGATCTTCAAGCGATCTTCCAGTTGTTCCTTGCGTGCTGACAATTCGTTGAGTTCGAGCTTGACCATTTCACGCATCTCGTCATCCAGCTTCTCTTCCAGCATCGCTTTGGCGTCATCAATTTGACTCACCACTGATTTATATTCACGGTATGTTGTTACCGTCTCTTCCAACGAAGATTGTTCCTTGGACAGTTCACGCAAGCGTTTTGTATCACTAATGACGTCGGGGTCACATAGGAGATTGGTTACTTCTTCAAAACGCTCTTCGACTGCAGATAAGCGTGTAAACATTTTTATTTCACCCCATCGCAAAGAATAATAGCCTTTTGGCGCAGGCGAAGCCTTGGTAGCATGTATGTTAGATATGAATTGCGATAAAATGCTATCTACCATAAAAACGGTTATAACAGATAAATTATAGGAGGAATGGCGCGAGAAGTCAAAGTGCATTATAACTGGAAATGTTTTACCGATGCCAAACAGGCCCGGCTATGCCGAGCCTTGCTACATACGTCCTGCTCACCTGTCAGCGATGGTAACCGTCATGCGAGGTTAAGTGAAAATCGTAACGCGGGATTCTTTCCTGAAGAAGCGAAATCACCTGCTGCTCGATGGTTCGCGCTTGATTCGCAGTGATGTTATGCACAAGGTCAAGAGTAACATATGCATTGGCATCGCTGAGTGTGATGCGAGCGTTTTCCACACCTTTTACCGACATGGCCATCCTTTCCATATTGGTCACGTCGACTTGGGTATTACGTGAGTTCCAGTGGCCGATCACCATATTCGGATTTTGATTGCGTCCCATTAACGGGTCACGATCCGCAGCAACAGGCGCACGGCCTTGAAGTGTATTGCCGCTTTGATCCCCTCTGATCTTCATATTGTGCTGTGTATTTCTCACATCCGTACTATAGCCCTGTTGCCTAGCCGTATTTCCCCCGCATCCCACAGTGAGGACAGTCGTAAGTACAACCAAGCCCAGAACAACACGCGAGCTGCGCAAAAGCCAATTAGGCTGTGTCCGCATGAAAAAGCCACCTCCTGTTTTGCTTAGTCTGCGCATCGCCTCTTGGGCTCATGCACGGGACAAACAGGGGGTGGCTATGCTTTCGTTATTCGGCAACTGGAGGGGTATAGTAATGCTTGCGACAGACGCTGCTGTATGTATCATTCCCAGCAATCTCAATCGTCTCCCCGGAGTAGACGGGTTGTCCATTTTTGAACTTGAGAATATGCGTTGCCTTTTTATTGCAATATACACAAACCGTTTTAATTTCTTCTACTTTATCAGCCTCGCATAGAAGGGCGGCGCTGCCAGGGAAGAGCTCATTCTTGAAGTTTTTCAACAAGCCATAGACGATTACGGGGATTCCCAGCTTGTCTACGATCCTGACGAGCTGATCCACATGGTGGCGACTGATGAACTGAGCCTCGTCAACCAACACGCAATGCGGCTTGACTGACTCTGCCTCTACGATTTGATACAGGTCCGTCTCTTCGCTAATCGGAATCGCTTCTCGGCTAATCCCAACACGCGAAGCCACTTTTCCCACGCCATAGCGATCATCAACTGCTGGAGTAAACACTACTACTTTTTTCCCCGATTGCTCGTAGTTGTGGGCAACGGTCAATAATTGAATGGATTTGGAAGCATTCATTGCTCCATACCGAAAATATAGTTGTGCCACGTCTCTGTCTCCCTTTGCCTAAAAGTTGTTACTCAGTCTTTGCATGGCGTTCTTTTGCCTCCTGAAACAAGGCCATGGCCAGCTTTCTTCTTTGTGCATGGTCCACACAAGGAAGCGGGTAGTCGAAGCCAATCCTGCACTCTGCTTGCTCTTGGATATGCTCCGGCATGTCCCACGGTTTATGAATATATTGTAGAGGTACTTCACGCAGTACGGGAAGATATTTTTTGACGAAAACGCCGTCCGGATCAAACTTTTCCCCTTGTGTGACAGGATTAAAAATCCGAAAATAAGGTTGCGCATCGGTACCAGTCGAAGCACTCCACTGCCATCCCCCGATGTTTGCCGCTTCATCGAAATCGATCAAGTGCTGTGCGAAATAGGCCATTCCCCAACGCCAATCCACAAGTAAATCCTTTGTCAAAAAGGAAGCAGTAATCATCCTCAGCCGATTGTGCATCCATCCCGTCTCATTCAACTGCTTCATAGCAGCGTCCACAATCGGGTAGCCCGTCTCCCCATGGCACCAGCGAGCAAACAGGTCCTTCCTGTTCTCCCAAGCGACCTCTTCAAATTGTGGCAGGTAGGCATGGTTAGTCGTGTGTGGATGGAAATAAAGCACCTGCTGATAAAATTCTCTCCAAATGAGTTCCGTAAGAAAAGCTTCGATCGAGGTAACCTGCTCACCCCGCGCATCAGCAAGCACTTCCTGTACGCTATGATACACCGTTCGTATAGACAGAGCACCTGCGTTTAGGGCAAAAGACAGCCGGGAGGTCGCATTCACTCCTGGCATGTCGCGTTGTTCTTTATACGTATAAATGTCACCATCTAAAAATTGCTGCAATCGTTTGCGTGCCGTTCGCTCCCCGAACTGCTCCATTTCCCACTCAGAGCCGTTCGGTCGTTTTCGTCCAAACACTTCCACAGTAGGGACTGGCTCACTCTCCAACTCCTTCAACCGATCAAATAGATTCCAATTTGTCGGCTGAAGGAGTGGCCGGTCTTTGGGGAGCGTCTGCCAAACGCGGCGATAAGGTGTAAAAACCGCATACGGTGTCCGCTGCTTCGTCATAATTTCCCCGGGCTCATGCAATACCAAATCCTTGCATGTATGTACAAATACGCCTTGACTGCTCAACACTTCTGACACGAGCTCGTCTCGCTTGCGAGCCTCTGGCGTATAATCCCGATTGAAAAACAGCTTATTTGCACCCGTATCTTCCACTAATTGGCAGAGCACTTGATGTGGGTTGCCGTGGCGAATCAAGAGGCACCCTCCCAGTTGAGCCAAAGCTTCGTCGAGTGCAGCTATCGCAGAAAAATGTGCATGCAGTCGCTTATCCCCTACAGCCGCAGAACGACAAAGCGAATCCTCCACTATATAAACAGGAATAATCGGATCACCTGTAAACGTAGCTGCGTGCAAAGCAGCATGGTCGTGCAAGCGCAGATCCCGACGGAACCAGACTATGGCAGTCATCGTTTGTCCTCCCGAAAAAATCAGTTCCAGAAAAAGACAAAACCAGGCAGATTGCTCTACCTGGTTGTTCCCATACATTCTGATTAGGACAGATTGTATTTGCGTTTGAAACGGTCTACACGGCCGCCTGCATCAACGAATTTTTGTTTTCCTGTGAAGAAAGGATGGCAGTTGGAGCAGATCTCCACTTTCAACGCTTGTTTCACGGAACCGGATTCAAATTCGTTACCGCATGCGCAGCTAACTGTTACTACGTTGTACTTAGGATGAATGTCTTGTTTCATCTTATCTACACCTCTTTCCGCCCTGAATCGTTTGCCGAAACAGAGTTATATAAACACATAACAGATAGTAGCATGAAACACTGCCGAAATGCAACTGGTTGGCCGATTACGCCATGTTTTTCCTGCGCTGGAGTTGATCTGGAGGAATATGTGTAAACGAACCGATTACGACATCTGGCAGCTCCTGCTGATAAATCTCGATGGCTTGCTTCATGCCGAATACTTCGCCCTGCGCTTTTGGAATCATCGCCAAGTAGCTCTCTGGATCGATATTCAGATTCCGCAACTGAATCAGTTTAATGCCTGTTCTGCGGATGAACTCGATCATCGCTTCCATTTCCTCTTCGCGGTCAAACACACCAGGGAAGCACAAATAGTTAATGGACGTATACACACCCTTGGATGCGGCGTACTCAGCAGAACGCGCTACATTTTCCAACGTGTAGTTGCGCGGGCGGTAGTATGCATGATAGTGTTCGTCAATCGCACTGATAATACTCACGCGCATCAGATCAAGCCCTGCATCGACAATGCCTTTGATATGATCCGTCAAGCCCGCATTCGTATTGATGTTGATAAAGCCCATATCTGTCGTTTCCCGTACACGACGCATAGCAGGAACAATGATGGAAGCCATCGTAGAAGGCTCACCCTCACAACCCTGTCCGAAGCTGATGATGCTCTCCGGTGTCTTCAAGTGGTGCAGCATCACTTCCACCAGCTCGTCCTCTGTCGGCTTGAAGTTCATCCGCGTCTGTGGAGAAGGGAATCCACTGTCATCTGGTTGCTCGGAAATACAGCCGTAGCAACCGGCATTACAGGTATAGGAAACAGGCAAGCTGCCTTCCCAGCGGTTGAAAAAGTTATTGGAGGCCGTCAAGCATTCGTACTCCAACGCACAGTGGGACAAGTGGTTCAAAATGCGGTTTTGCGGAAACGTCTCCAACGTCTTTGCCACTCGCTGCCGCAGTTCATCCATCGGGAAGTTCAACGGGTCCCATTTGTAAATATCGTCACTCTCCCGTCCCGTTACCCAGAAACGGTTATCCTTCCAAACGACTGCGGAGTAGCCAAACAAAGGCAGCTTGCTTTCCTTGTTCGTTTTCACGTAGCCTGGCAGCAAGAGCCTCGTAATTCCTTGCGGCACAAGTGCACCTACTGCTGTACAGCCATCCAACTTGACCATTTCACCTGTGTCAGGGTCCATTCCGATCGGCTCGGTGTCCGGCAAACTGACCAGCGTCGATCCTTCCGGGAGCGGGATCAGTTCTTCTTCCAGAATTTCTGTCAATATATCTCCGTTACGAGCCACTGCAAAAAGACCTGGGTGGTCGTATACATTGCCTTTTTCATCTGCGTAAACTAAATACATGGGAAAATCGCCTCGCTTCTTTGCTTTGCCCATTGTATCGCATTAAAAAAGCAATGTAAATTGTATAGGGTTACCTGCCAAGATAGGGAAGTGGATTGATCGGCACATCATCCTGTCGCACTTCAAAGTGCAAATGATAGCCCGTAGAGTTACCCGTCTGCCCCATGTATCCCAATATCTCACCCGCTTCTACGGTTTGACCTGGTGACACCAGCAATAGACGCATATGGGCATAAAAGGTTTGCAAGCCATCTCCATGATCAATTACGACCATCCGCCCGTACCCTGACCGATTGGCGCCAGCCTCCACAACCACTCCTGCCCTTGCTGCCAAAATCGGGGTCTTTGATTCCTGTTCATTCCACAAATCCACACCCTTGTGTGTCTTTCCCCAACGGGCTCCAAATCCGCTTGTAATCGTAGCTTCTCTAACAGGCCAATTTAGACCGCCGCGAATCCTCGTGATGACTTGCCGACTTGCTGCTTGAACGGCACTTCGCTTCTGCTCCGGATCATTGCCCAACATCGGATTGCCTTTAGAGATAGGGACATACACGACCTGTCCTACATACAGGTTGTCCGACAGCCATTTTAGCAGCGGGTTTCGTTCGATTAACGATTCCCGACTCACACCGTACCGCCTTGCTATGTAATCGAGTGTTTCTCCCCGTTTCACCATATGTCCGACTTCATCACGCTTGATGATTAGCTTCATGCCCACACTTACCAGATGGGGATTCGTAATGCTATTAGCCTCTACCAAATTTTTTAAAGAAAGACCATAGCGCTGGGCAATACCAGATAGCGTATCTCCTTGCCGAACAGCGTACACCACTGAATTTCCTTTCGTTGCTGGTGCAGGTGAAGTCAGACTGGCATAGGGATTAAACGCTTGAAATAGTGCTTGCTCCACGACTGCTTTTTTCGCTTCCATCTGTGACTCCACCGGAGCGCTAACTTGCACGTACTCCACGAAGCATCTCCTCCTTCTTTTCCAGCTCCCTTCCTAACGGTATGCCAACGCCACAAAAAAAATGACGGTGAGTCATCATGAACTCACCGTCGTGCTAGCTGCCTTCCCTCTGCCCTGTTGCTTAGACTCAAGGGTTTGCAAAAATTCTTCGTTTGTTTTTGTATCTGCCAACTTTTTAATAAAGGAGTCTACAAACTCATTTGTTTCATTCATGTTCTTCCGGATCATCCACAGTTTATCCAGCTCTTCTTTGGTGAGCAGAAGCTCTTCGCGGCGCGTACCCGAACGGCGGATATCGATCGCCGGAAAAATTCTGCGCTCCGCCAGCTTGCGATCCAAGTGAAGCTCCATATTTCCGGTCCCTTTGAACTCCTCGTAGATCACATCGTCCATACGAGAGCCGGTCTCAACCAAAGCAGTTGCCAAAATGGTCAAGCTGCCGCCCTCTTCAATATTCCGCGCTGAACCAAAAAAGCGCTTCGGACGATGGAAGGCTGCCGGATCAATACCACCGGACAACGTTCGACCACTTGGAGGAATAACCAAGTTGTAAGCACGAGCGAGACGCGTAATGGAATCCAGCAGGATCACCACGTCTTTTTTGTGCTCAACCAGTCGCTTTGCACGCTCCAAGACAAGCTCAGCAACTTTGATGTGATTCTCAGGCAACTCGTCAAAAGTCGAGGCAACTACCTCTCCTTTGACAGATCGCTGCATATCCGTCACCTCTTCCGGACGCTCATCAATGAGCAAGACAAACAAGTGGATATCCGGGCGGCTTTCGGTAATGCTGTTGGCAATTTCTTTGATCAGCATGGTTTTCCCCGCTTTTGGCGGAGCCACAATCAATCCACGCTGACCCAGTCCAACAGGAGAGAGAAGATCCATCAGGCGAGTGGAAACACGTGCAGGGGCTGTCTCCAGTACGAGCTTGGTTTGAGGATACAGCGGTGTCAATGCGGGGAAATGAAGACGCTCAGCGGCTGTCTCAGGGTCTTCTCCGTTCACAGCCTCTACTTGAAGGAGTCCAAAATAACGTTCATTCTCCTTCGGTGGTCTTGCTTTTCCTGATACCACATCCCCCATCCGCAGATCAAAACGGCGAATCTGCGACTGGGAGATGTAGATATCTTCTGAGCTGGGGAGATAGTTAATGGGGCGGAGGAAGCCATATCCCTCCGGCAATATTTCGAGAACCCCCTCCATAAACATGAGACCATCCCGCTCCGCTCGCGCCCGAAGAATCGCGAAAATCAATTCCTTCTTCTTCAGCTGGGAGTAGTACGGAATATGGTATTCCTTGGCCAACTTATAGAGGTCGGTCAGCTTCTTTTCTTCTAGTTCAGAAAGTAACATACATCCACCACTCTTTATTTACTCTTGAAAAAGCCTAGCTCAACAAATACATGCGAAAATTATTTCTTACAAACCGTTCAGCGGCTTGCGTTCTAAGCGGTGGTTCCCTTCAATGAAACGTACCGTTCCGGTTTTTGCACGCATAACAACGGAATTGGTCGTCGCACGAGTTCCCTGGAAGCGAACCCCTTTGAGCAACTCGCCATCCGTTACACCTGTCGCTGCAAAAATGGCGTCATCACCTTTTACCAAATCATCCATGAACAGTACTTGATGAGGATTCGTCAATCCCATTTTGACACAGCGTTTAATCTCGTCTTCATTTTGTGGCAAGAGCTTGCCCTGAATTTCTCCCCCGAGGCATTTCAAGGCAACCGCTGCCAGAACACCTTCAGGCGCTCCTCCAGAACCGAACAAAATGTCTACACCTGTATCCGGGAAAGCGGTATTAATCGCAGCGGCTACGTCTCCGTCAGAGATGAGGCGAATACGCGCGCCTGCCTCACGAATTTCGTGGATCACCTTAGAGTGACGATCACGGTCAAGTACAATAGCGACCAAATCGCTGATATCTTTCCCTTGTGCCTGCGCTACCGCCTTCAGGTTATCGCGAACCGGTGCGTTGATATCGACCTTGCCGACTGCTTTAGGCCCTACTGCCATTTTCTCCATATACATGTCAGGAGCATGCAACAAATTTCCCCGGTCTGCAATAGCAATGACCGAAATCGCTCCCCACGTGCCTTTTGCGAGGATATTTGTTCCCTCTAAAGGGTCTACAGCCACATCGACTGCCGGAGCCACTCCCTGGCCCAGACGCTCACCGATGTACAGCATTGGCGCCTCGTCCATTTCGCCCTCGCCAATTACTACGACGCCATCCATCGGCACTTTCATAAATTCATTGCGCATTGCGGTCGTTGCCGCATCGTCAGCCTCATCTTTTTTTCCGAGACCCATCCAACTGGCAGAAGCTAAAGCAGCGGCTTCAGTCACACGTACCAGTTCAAGTGTTAAACTGCGTTCCATTCTGGAAGACTCCTCTCCTGGTGATTGGTTAACGCTGGTGGTTTTCCATGCTCTGCAGGCCTATCCGAGTAATATCGGCCCCCAAGGCTTGCAACTTGCCCACCAAGTTTTCGTAGCCACGATCTATATGTTCGAGTCCTTCTAATTCTGTCGTGCCGTTCGTTGCCAACCCGGCAATGAACAAAGCTGCTCCCGCACGCAAATCTGAAGCTACCACCTTGGCACCATTCAGTTTGCTTCCGCCTTCGATGACAGCGGATCTTCCTTCAATCTTCAAGGAAGCTCCCATACGGCGCAGTTCATCTACATGTCGAAAACGCGAGCTGTAAATATTGTCCGTCACGATGCTTGAGCCTTTGGCAAGAGTCAGCAAGGTCGTGATCGGCTGCTGGAGATCCGTTGGAAAACCCGGATACGGACTCGTTTTCACATCGATTGATCGATAAGAATCATGTCCGATGACTTGAATACTGTCATCCTGCTCTACCACTTGCGCACCGATTTCGCGCAGCTTGGCCGTTACAGACTCCAAATGCTTCGGAATAACATTCTCTACCATCACATTGCCGTTCGTAGCCGCTGCCGCAATCATGTACGTCCCCGCTTCGATCCGATCGGGAATAATCGTATGACGGCATCCGCGCAATCGTTCTACGCCTTGAATGCGAATCATGTCCGTTCCGGCACCTTTGATGTTTGCTCCCATATTGTTGAGCAAGGTTGCTACATCGACAATTTCAGGCTCACGGGCAGCGTTTTCAATAATGGTCACACCGTCTGCTTTGGCAGCAGCCAGCATGATGTTAATGGTCGCACCAACACTGACCAGATCGAGATAAATTCGCGCACCCTGCAAACGTCCATTTTGGGCACGGATAGTCATGACGCCATTTTTGTTCTCCACTTCGGCGCCCATCGCTTCAAAACCTTTGATATGCAAATCTACTGGACGCGGGCCCAAATCACAGCCACCTGGCAATCCAACCTGCGCTTCACCGAACTTGGCGAGCAAGGCTCCCCACAAATAGTACGAAGCACGAAGCTTTTTGATGCGACCATTTGGCATGAGCATCAGCCTCATACTGCGTCCGTCTATTTCCATCCAATCTTCTTCGAACAGCACGTCAGCTCCCATTTCCTGCAAGAGCTCGTGATAAATACCTACATCCTGAATACGGGGGAGATTCTCAATAACAACGGGTCCATCTGCCAGCAACGCTGCTGGTATGAGTGCGACTGCGCTGTTTTTTGCTCCGCTGATGGTCACCGTCCCCGCGAGCGGTTTTCCACCGTTGATGATCAGCTTATCCATGCTTTGCTCTCCTCAGGCGTAATCGGGAAAGAAGCACCTTCCCCAATGGAAAAGGTGCTTGGACTTTCAACACGTGTCCTTATTTTTGCATGCTTGCCCAGTCAGCGAGGAATTTCTCCAAGCCACTGTCTGTCAGTGGATGGGCAATGAGTTGTTTAAAGACTTTCGCTGGAATGGTAGCGAAATGAGAACCACGGCGGGCTGCCTCCGTTACGTGAACAGGGTGGCGCACAGATGCCGCAATGATTTCGGTGTCGATACCGTGAACTGAAAAGATTTCTGCAATATCTTCGATCAATTGCATGCCATCTTGACCAATATCATCCAAGCGTCCCAAGAACGGAGACACGAAGCTCGCACCTGCGCGCGCAGCCAAAAGTGCCTGGTTCGCGGAGAACACCAGTGTTACGTTTGTTCTGATTTTGCGTTTGGCAAAATACTTGGTTGCCTTCAAACCTTCTGCGGTCATTGGCAGCTTGATGACGATGTTTTTCGAGAGAGCAGCGAGCTTCTCTCCCTCTTCGATCATGCCTTTTGCATCTGTACTGATGACCTCGGCACTGATCGGACCATCAACAATATCGAGAATTTCTTTCAGGGTCTCTACAAAATCGCGTCCTTCTTTGGCAACCAGAGACGGATTTGTCGTTACGCCCGCCAGAACTCCCCATTCGTGAATTTCGCGGATTTCTTCAACGTTTGCTGTATCAATCAAAAAACGCATGGTTATCCTCCCAGTTACGCGCGGTTGCTGCTTCCGAACAAGCGCATTTTTCCTTTGACTACTTCCTTGATCGCATCGCGAGCAGGGCCCAGGTATTTGCGTGGGTCGATCTCATTCGGCTTGGCAGCCAGCACTTTGCGAACTGTTTCCGTGCATGCGACTTGGCTTTCTGTATTTACATTGATTTTTCCTACGCCCAAACGGATGGATTCGATAATCGCTTCGTCTGGTACGCCGGAACCACCGTGAAGAACGATCGGCGCTCCAATGTTGCTCGCTACTTTTTCAATAATGTCGTAGCGAATTTTTGGAACTCCTTTGTACATACCGTGTGCTGTACCTACAGCAATCGCTACGTAGTCTACTTTTGTTTCTTCCCAGAAGCGGATTGCTTCCTCAGGATTTGCAAGAGTGGCATCTTCCTCGTCAACAGACAAGTCGTCCTCCACCCCGCCGATGGTACCGAGTTCACCTTCTACCGATACGCCAACAGCGTGAGCAGCCTCTACAACCTGTTTGGTCAGGCGAAGGTTATCTTCAAACGAATGATGGGAACCATCGAACATAACAGAAGAGAACCCAGCACGAATGCACTTCATTACCATGTCGAAATTGCTACCATGGTCAAGATGCAAAGCAACAGGAACTCCTGCGCGCTCAGCAGCAACTTTTGCAATCGCTACTGTATAATCGATCCCCATATATTTCAGTGCACCCTCAGAAACACCAAAGATCACAGGCGATTTTTCTTCCATCGCAGCTTCTGTAATCGCTTGAGTAAACTCCAGATTGTTCAGGTTAAATTGTCCGACGGCGTATTTATGCTTTTTGACGTCTTCGGTAAAAGCGGTCATAGGTACCAGTGGCATTTTGTAAATCCTCCTCTAGCAGACTTCAGTCATGTGGCTTATTATACCACAGACAAGCATTTGTTAACAGGGACGCTTGTACCCTGACCTTTGCAGTCTGTTCCTAACAAGCTAACTGCTGATGTACTGCCATTCGTAGTTCATCGATATCAAACGGCTTTGTAAAATGAGTCAATGCTCCCAGTTGTGTTGCTTCTTTGATCATGTCCAGCTCTCCGTAAGCTGTCATCATGATGACTTTGATTTCCTGATTGATCTTCTTGATGTGTTTCAAGATCTCAATACCATCCATCCCAGGGATCTTCATGTCGAGGATAACCAAATCTGGTGATTCTTTTTCCACGATTTCCAATGCCATTTTCCCGTTTGCTGCCTGAAAGGTCTTGTACCCTTCTTTTCCCAGCACCTCATACAGTAAAATGCGAATCCCATACTGGTCATCCACAACCAGTACCTTTTTATCTTGTTTGTCGAACATTCTGATTCCCCCCTGACGAATGCGTTTTCTTAATTATTATGGGTTCGCCTAAAAACAGGAAACTCCTTCACGTTTTTTGCTGAACGTCAACTTAAAATTTCCCATAGGCTTCATTTCGAGTATAATGGGAAAAACTATTTCCCCTACACACAAGGAGCCAGATACTCACTATGGATGCTCTGTGGCTGATTTGCTTGTTAACATTTATTATCCATACGACAGAGACACTTACCTACGGAATCCGTTTTGCAGGGGTACAAACGGGCAGGATCGCTGTAGCGATGTCTTTGGTCGGGATCGTATTGCTCCTCTCCCGTACTTCCAACCTGATTCAAGGACCCTTCACTGGGGGATTGATGGATCAAGCTGCAATCGAGCACTTTGATCCTAGCACACAATTGCACGTGATTATTGCATCATCCTCGCTGGGAACCTTGGCAGCTATTGTACTGTTTCCCACTTTTGTTCAAATATCAAAACGAATGATCTCGCACTTGGAGATAGCGGGCTCGATTCCGCAAATGATTCGTACGGCAGTTACTGTCGAAACCATCCGACGTGTCCACCATCACGTCCGCATACCTAGCTGGCAAGCCATTTCCCGGTTTCGAATCAAAGGCGTTCCCAAACGATTACTGTTATTAAATGCATTGGGGACAGCGATCTACACAAGCAGCGTACTGTCCGTGTTGTACGCGACATTGCTAGCCCCGGATTACAAAGCAACCGTTTTGATGTCTTCTGGATTAATCAACGGTTTTGCCACGATTTTCATGACGATTTTGGTAGACCCGCAAATTGCCCTTTTGACTGAAAAAGCAATGCAAGGGAAAACCACGCAGCAATCAATTCGTGACATGTACCTGTGGCTGATGATCTCACGTTTCATCGGAACGATTTTGGCCCAATTCCTGCTCATTCCAGCCGCCTACTGGGTAGCCTGGCTATCGCCCTTGTTTCATTAATCTGCTTATAAAAGCACAAGACGCACCTGCGACCATACATCGCGGGTGCGTCTTTCTATTTATCGACCTATGTTATTTGTTCAGGTTCAAGGAAGCCTTCACGAAATCACGGAACAGTGGCTGTGGACGGTTCGGACGAGATGTGAACTCTGGATGGAACTGTGTCGCTACATACCATGGATGTTCTGGAACTTCCACGATTTCAACCAGACGACCATCTGGAGTTGTACCCGCAAAACGCAAGCCCATTTGAGCCAATTGATCACGATATTCGTTGTTCACTTCATAGCGATGACGATGACGTTCATAAACCAGGGTGCTTCCGTAAGCAGCCTCAGTCAGCGTGCCTTCTTCCACTTTGGTTGGACCGAGACCCAGACGCATGGTACCGCCCTTGTCCTCGATATCTTTTTGCTCTGGCAAGAGGTCAATAACCGGATACGCTGTATTCGGGTTGATCTCGGAGCTGTTTGCACCGTCCATACCCGCTACGTGGCGAGCGAATTCGATCACAGCGATTTGCATACCCAGGCAAATTCCGAGGAATGGCACTTTATTTTCACGAGCATAGCGCGTAGCGATGATTTTACCTTCGATACCACGATCACCAAAGCCGCCTGGTACGAGGATACCATTTACATCACCGAGCAGTTCGCCAACATTCTCCGGCGTAACTTCTTCCGCGTGCACCCATTTGATTTCTACTTTGGAGTCGTTCGCATAGCCACCATGATACAGCGCTTCTGCTACAGACAAGTAAGCATCGTGCAATTCTACATATTTACCAACAATTGCAATGGTAGTCGTTTTCGACAGGTTTTTGATTTTCGATACGAGCGATTTCCACTCTGTCATATCCGCATCCTGGCAAGTCAGACCCAAGTGGCGGCATACGTAATCGTCCAATCCTTGTGCTTGCAATTGCAGTGGTACATCGTAAAGGCTATCAGCGTCTACACATTCCACTACCGCGTTTTTATCGATATCACAGAACAGAGCCAACTTGTCTTTCATTTCTTGCGTCATCGGTTGCTCGGTACGTGTCACGATCACATTTGGTTGAATACCCAAGCTGCGCAGTTCTTTCACGCTGTGTTGCGTAGGCTTGGTTTTCATTTCACCTGCTGCCTTGATGTATGGTACCAGGGTTACGTGAATGTACATGACGTTTTCACGACCGATGTCACTTTTGATCTGGCGGATGGATTCAAGGAATGGCAAGCTCTCGATATCTCCAACTGTTCCACCGATCTCGGTAATCACTACATCTGCCCCGGTTTCGCGACCTGCACGGAAAATGCGATCTTTGATTTCGTTCGTGATGTGTGGAATAACTTGAACGGTTCCTCCCAAATAGTCGCCACGGCGTTCTTTGGCGATGACAGTCGAGTAAATTCTACCAGTCGTCATATTGGAGTTAGCGCTCAGGTTGATATCGATAAAGCGCTCATAGTGGCCCAAGTCCAGGTCTGTTTCCGCACCATCGTCCGTTACGAAAACTTCCCCGTGTTGATACGGACTCATCGTTCCCGGGTCAACGTTGATGTATGGGTCACACTTCTGGATGGTTACCTTAAGACCCCTATTTTTCAAGAGTCGGCCCAGAGAAGCCGCTGTAATACCTTTTCCCAACGAGGATACAACCCCGCCTGTCACAAAAATATACTTCGTCATCGTTAACGTCCCCTCTTTCCCTCACCCTTATGTTGTCATAAAAAACGTATGAAGACGGCTCCAAAAAAAAAGAAAAACAAAAGCGAGTCCTATCCCGTAAAGAAATGGGGTAGGGGCACTTTTGTTTTATAGTTTCCCATATTTGATCCTTCTTCATGTGAAGCCCAAGGAGTATTTTATCTGTCCCTTAGGCGGAAGTCAAGGACCTATTTCTCGTCTTCGTCGTCGAGCTCTTCGTCAGCTTCCTCTTCCTCCAGCTCTTCGTCCTCTTCGAACATATCATCATCTTCTTCTTCAAGTTCTTCCTCGTCGATCTCTCCATCGATTTCTTCTTCATCGATTTCAGAATCCTCGTCGACGAATTCCTCTTCGTCCTCAAAGATGACAACATCGTCGTCCTCGTATTCTTCGACACCCTCGTCTTCGGTATCGTAATCGTCGAAGTCGTCGTCCAAAACGATTTTCTTCTTCTTCGTTCCGCCACCCTCTTGGGTTTCCTCCACGGTGTCGGTTGGGTACCAGCGCTTCAATCCCCATACATTGTCACCGAGGCACACGAAACGGCCATCAATGTTAATTTCTGTGTATACTTGCGCGATGATTGCCATGAGTTGTTCATCAGTCAGCTTGCGCACTGCAACCAGTTCATTCATCAGCTCGCGGAAGTTGTAAGTGCGGTTAGTTTCACGCAAAATTTCATACGCAATGTCAACTAACGCCATCTCACTCAGTTTCTCGGAATCAATATGAGCAAACAATTGACTCACTCAGGGCACGTCCTTTCCATATGAAAACGATTGATTTGAATACTGACCCGGTGCCCTGTTCGGGGGACGCAGGCTTGTATAAGTCATTCATAAATGATATCGATTTCTTCGATTGTACATCGTACAACATAAGAAGGCTATCATACAGTATTCCTTATTTTAGACGAAAATGCAAGGCTTTCAAACAGGGGCTGATTAATTCTTGTCGACACCAAACCAAAGACATCCCTCGGCAATCGCTACCGAGGGATTTGTTTTACATATTTCTGCGGTATTGACCGCCCACTTCATACAGGGCAGCACTGATTTGTCCAAGCGATGCTACCTTTACCGTCTCCATCAGCTCGGCAAAGATGTTCTCTCCCGCCATAGCCACTTCCTGCAGGCGCCGCAGTGCAGCCGCAGACACATCCTTGTGGCGCTCCTGGAATGCACGGAGATTTATGATTTGCTGTTCTTTTTCCTCTTCGGTCGCGCGAGCCAATTCAATTTCGTAATCGTCCTCAGACGCATTCGGATTGATAAACGTGTTTACCCCAATAATTGGCAGCTCGCCCGTATGCTTTTTCATTTCGTAATACATGGACTCGTCTTGAATTTTGCCGCGCTGGTATTGAGTCTCCATCGCCCCAAGCACGCCTCCGCGAGAACTGATCCGCTCGAACTCTTGCATGACTGCCTCTTCTACCAAGTCTGTCAGCTCATCGATGATGAATGCCCCTTGAAGCGGGTTCTCATTTTTCGCGAGTCCCATTTCCTTGTTGATGATCATCTGAATCGCCATCGCCCGTCGCACAGAGTTCTCTGTCGGTGTTGTAATCGCTTCGTCATATGCATTCGTATGGAGTGAATTACAGTTGTCGTAAATGGCAATCAAGGCCTGCAAGGTCGTTCTGATGTCGTTGAAATCCATCTCCTGCGCATGCAAGGAACGGCCAGATGTCTGGATGTGGTACTTCAGCTTTTGACTGCGTTCATTGGCACCATAACGATTTTTCATCACGGTTGCCCAAATCCGGCGAGCCACACGTCCAATCACGGTGTATTCCGGATCAAGACCATTGGAGAAGAAGAAGGACAGGTTCGGCGCAAAGTCATCGATGTTCATCCCGCGGCTCAAATAGTACTCAACATAGGTAAATCCGTTAGACAGTGTAAACGCAAGCTGCGTAATCGGATTCGCCCCTGCCTCTGCAATATGATAGCCGGAAATGGACACAGAGTAGTAGTTCCGCACTTTATGGTCGATAAAATACTGCTGGATATCCCCCATCATCCGCAAGGCAAATTCTGTCGAGAAGATACACGTGTTTTGCCCCTGATCCTCTTTCAAAATATCTGCCTGAACGGTTCCGCGAACAGTCGACAGCGTGTACGCTCTGATTTGCTTCGCCTCGTCTTCGGTAGGCTGGCGCCCTTCTTTTTGGACAAAAGCATCCAGCTGCTGCTCAATCGCCGTATTCATGAACATGGCCAAAATCATAGGCGCAGGACCGTTGATTGTCATGGACACAGAGGTGCTCGGTGCACAAAGGTCAAAGCCGGCGTACAGCTTTTTCATGTCATCCAGGGTGCATATGCTAACCCCACTCGTACCGATTTTTCCGTAAATATCCGGGCGGTAGTCTGGGTCCTCACCATACAGCGTAACCGAATCAAAAGCGGTACTGAGTCGCTTCGCTTCATCATTTTGAGACAGGAAGTGAAAGCGTCTGTTCGTCCGCTCTGGAGTACCTTCGCCTGCAAATTGTCGCTTGGGATCTTCTCCCTCCCGTTTAAACGGAAATACTCCTGCAGTATACGGGAATTCCCCTGGGACATTTTCTTTTAACGACCACTTTAAAATTTCGCCCCAATCTTCGTAATCAGGGACGGCTACTTTTGAAATGCGTGTACCCGACAACGATACGCTGAAAAGCTGGGTAACCAATTCCTTGTCGCGAATTTTCGTGACGAATTGATCCTTTCGATAAGCTTCCTTGAGCTTGGGCCAATTTTCGAGGATACGTCTGCACTCCGGATGCAGCTTTTCTTCAAAGAGAACGATTTGTTTATCGAGCACCGCTGCCAGCTCGGCAGCCGCAGAATCTCCCGAGGCCAGAACTGTTTCCTTCGCGCCCTGCAACTGATACAGCTTGCGTGCAATCGCTGACTGTTCTTCTGTATAGACACGATATTGACGAACGGTGTTCGCAATTTCCTGCAAATAATTGATTCTCTCTGTCGGAATCAACGAAGTTTTATGAATTTTCACAGGGGTCGTATCCAAATGCTCCACAGACCAGTCAACGCCAGTCTTTTCTACAATTCGATGCATCAAGGCAGCAAACAACACGTTCGTTCCCGGATCGTTAAATTGACTCGCAATCGTACCATACACAGGAACCTTCTCATCCGGCAGCTCAAAAAGCTGATGATTGCGTCGATATTGCTTGCGAACCTCGCGAAGAGCGTCCTCTGAGCCTTTGCGCTCAAATTTGTTGATCGCGATCACATCAGCGAAGTCGAGCATATCAATCTTTTCCAGCTGAGATGGCGCCCCGAATTCACTGGTCATAACGTACATGGAGACGTCACACACTTCTGTGACCTGCGCATCCCCCTGACCAATTCCGCTCGTTTCCACAATAATCAGATCAAAATGGGCAGAACGCGTTACTTGAATTGCGTCTTTTAATGCGGCAGACAGCTCCATGCCTGATTTGCGAGTGGCGAGACTGCGCATGTAAACGCGCGGTGTCGAATTGGCATTCATGCGGATACGGTCACCAAGTAACGCTCCACCTGATTTTTGCTTGGATGGATCGACAGACAAGATCGCAACCGTCTTCTCGGGATAAACGCGAATAAATCGACGAACAAGCTCATCGGTTAATGAGCTTTTTCCTGCTCCACCCGTACCAGTAATCCCTAATACCGGTATGGTTGAATCGGCCTCCACTAAACTTTCACGGAGAGGTTCTGTCCATTCGGGCTGGTCCACTGCATACTCTGCAACAGAAATAAGCCGGGCAATCGCCTGATGGTTTTGCTCGCGCAAGCCTGCTACTTCTTCCTCCAGCTGCTTGACGGTTGGGAAGTCGCTACGTCTGATCATGTCGTTGATCATGCCCTGCAAGCCCAATCGTCTGCCGTCATCTGGCGAGTAAATCTTACAGACTCCGTACTCTTCCAATTCCCGAATCTCGCGTGGAACGATAACACCGCCACCGCCACCAAAAACACGGATATGCTCTGCTCCCCGCTCGCGTAATAGATCAATTACGTATTTGAAATACTCCACATGACCGCCTTGGTACGAACTGATGGCAATCCCTTGCACATCCTCCTGGACAGCGGCTGTTACAATATCGTCAACAGAGCGGTTATGTCCGAGATGGATAACCTCTACTCCCGACGATTGTAAAATACGGCGCATGATATTAATCGAGGCGTCGTGACCATCATACAGACTGGCTGCGGTCACAAAGCGAACCTTGTTTTGCGGGCGATACACTTCCGTTTCCATCGTTCCACTCTCCTTTTTATAGGTTTAAAAAGGAGGAAAAACAGGGCCAAGCAGATCAAGGCGCGGTAGACGCGAAGTATGCTTGGCACCCTATGTTTCCCAGACTTTTTAAACTCTCTTCTTAATCGGAGACACTGATTTCGCGAAGCAACAGGGCAATTTGCTTCTCTGTGTACTCCTCAATGGTATAGTGCTTTTTCAATGCCCAGCGACGGAAGACCCACATTTCGCCCAGAACCATGATATTGTCCGCCATCAGCTTGACGTTCTTTTCGTCAATGCGCAGCGAACCATCGGCAATCCCTTTTTCCAGGATTTCGACGAAAATATGCGAAATGGCTTCTTCACGCCCCAATACGTAGCGCAGTGTTTCTTTTGGCAATGATTTGGCTTCCTGATAAATAAGCAAAACGCGGTCGCTCATCTGATCCATCACGCGGATCAGGCTTTTTAGTGCTATCTTTAATGTTTTCAAGCCAGTTCCGTTGAAGTTGATCGCTTCACGCAAGCGCGTCTCCATCTCCGCATGAATGGCATCACAAACAAGATAGAGCACATCTTCTTTTGACTCGATATACTCGTACAACGTACCAATACTAAATCCAGACGCCCGGGCAATCTCCCTTGTCGTCGTTTTATGAAATCCTTTATTAATAAAGAGATGAACGGCAGCCTCAATAATCTGCTCTCGTCTTCTCTCGATCAGTTTTGGGTCCTTTACCAGGGACGGTATCGTTTTTCTCTTGTCAGACACTCCAAATCCACCTTTCCAACCGACTGAGCGTTTGGTCAGACGCCTCATAGAAAAGAAGGCGCAAACACTCTACTTTTGTATCATCGCAGATCATTATACGCGAGTAAGAGCTCAAAGCCAAACTTTTCTTTTCTATGTGTGTAATCGTGTTGGAAGACGAGACAGCTTCCTACTCTTTTAGCAGGAAATTACTGATCACGACACGTTGGATTTCATTTGTGCCTTCATAGATTTGTGTAATTTTGGCATCGCGCATGAAGCGCTCCACAGGATACTCCCGCGTGTAGCCGTAACCCCCGAAAACTTGAACAGCCTCGGTTGTCACTTCCATTGCGGTATCTCCTGCAAATACTTTGGACATCGCAGATGCTTTGCCATATGGTAGACCTTGATCCTCCAGCCATGCTGCTTGGTAAGTGAGCAAACGGGATGCCTCGATCTTGGTTGCCATGTCTGCCAGCTTGAACTGGATTGCCTGCAAGGAAGCGATTGGTTTGCCGAACTGATTGCGTTCTTTGGCATAATTCCGTGCATGCTCGTACGCACCTTGTGCAATTCCCAATGCTTGAGCAGCGATACCGTTTCTTCCACCGTCCAATGTCATCATTGCGATCTTGAAGCCTTGGCCTTCTTCGCCCAGTCTATTTTCTACCGGCACGCGCACATCTTCAAAATTGACCGCAAGTGTTGGCGAGGAACGGATACCCAGCTTTTTCTCCTTTTTCCCCATCGTGAAGCCATCCATGCCTTTTTCAACGATAAAAGCCGTGATGCCTTTGTGCTTCAGCTCTGGTTGAGTGACCGCAAATACGATGTAGATTTCAGCCTCGCCTGCATTGGTAATGAAAATTTTGGTGCCATTTAAAATGTAGTGATCGCCATCGCGTACGGCTGTCGTGCGCATTCCAGCAGAATCAGAGCCAGATCCCGCCTCGGTCAAACAGTACGCTCCCATCTTCTTGCCTTCTGCTAATGGACGCAAAAACTTTTGCTTTTGCTCCTCTGTCCCAAATTTATAAATCGGCCAGCTCGCCAAGGAAACATGAGCGGATAGTGTTACACCGATGGAGGCATCGACACGGGAGAGTTCTTCCACTGCAATGACGTAGCTCAGGTAGTCTGCACCTGCTCCGCCGTATTGTTCTGGCCAAGGAATGCCTGTCAGTCCAAGCTCAGCCATTTGCTCAAAAATGGAACGATCAAAGCACTCTTCTTCATCGCGCTCGGCTGCTGTCGGAGCTACTTGATTCTCTGCAAAGTCCCGAATCATTTTGCGCATCATGTCATGTTCTTCCGTCAGTTGGAAATTCATATGGCTCACTCCCCCATGTGCTGTTCATTTTTCTATCAATCAGCAAGCAAATGCTTGGCGATCACGATTTGCTGAATTTCGTTGGTGCCCTCATAGATTTGCGTTACTTTCGCATCCCGGAATAGTCGCTCAACCGGATATTCTCTGGTGTAGCCATAGCCGCCAAAGATTTGTACGGCTTCTGTGGCGAGCTCCATCGCAGAGTCTGTGGCAAAGCGCTTTGCCATCGAGGCTTCCATTCCACATGCAATTCCTTGACTGCGCAGCCACGCCGCTCGGTATACCAGCAATCGGGCTACTTCTGCTTTTGTCGCCATGTCAGCCAGCTTGAAAGCGATGGCTTGCTGCTTGGCAATCGGTTGTCCAAACTGCTTGCGTTCCCGCGCGTACTCTGTCGCGTACTGGACTGCGGCCTCACAAATACCAAGGGCTTGTGCAGCAATCCCGATACGACCGGAATCCAGATTCGCCATCGCAATACAGAAGCCTTCCCCTTCCTGCCCCAGCAGGTTGGCAGCCGGTACACGCGCATTGTCGAATACGAGCTCTGTCGTATAGGAACCGTGAAGTCCCATTTTCTTTTCTTTTTTCCCAACCGTGAAGCCCGGTGTATCCTTTTCTACGATAAAGGCCGATATTCCCTTGGTTCCTTTCGTAGAGTCGGTAACGGCAAACGCGATATACGTATCTGCCTCCCCGCCATTCGTAATGAACACCTTGTTTCCGTTCAGGATGTACTCATCGCCTTTTTTCACGGCTGTGGTACGGATACTGCTCGCATCAGAACCTGCATGCGGCTCGGTCAAGGCAAAAGCCCCGAGGTATTCGCCACTCGCAAGCTTGGTCACGTATTTGCGTTTTTGCTCCTCGGTACCAAAGTAGAGAATCGGGTTTGTCCCGACGGAGGTATGCACGGACAAAATGACGCCTACAGTCGCACTCACCTTGGAAATCTCGTGAATGGCCAAAATGTAGGAAATAAAGTCCGCTCCTGCTCCTCCCCACTCTTCGGCGATCGGAATGCCCATGAGCCCCATTTCGCCCATCTTTTTGAGAATCTGACGCGGGAACTGGTCCGTCTCTTCCATCACCGGGACGAAAGGTGCTATCTCTTTCTGGGCAAAGTCTCGCACCATCCGGCGCATCATCTCTTGCTCTTCGTTCAATCGGAAATCCATGTCCGTCCTACCTTTCTGCGAAAATCTTCGGTTAGCTATACACGTAGAAACCACGACCGGATTTTTTGCCTAACCATCCTGCTTTGACGTACTTGCGCAGCAATGGGCATGGGCGGTATTTCGAATCACCGAACCCTTCGTGCAGTACCTCCATAATGTAGAGGCAAGTGTCCAGTCCGATGAAATCAGCCAGCTGAAGCGGCCCCATCGGATGGTTCATGCCCAGCTTCATAACTTCATCGATCGCTTCCGGTGTTGCAACTCCTTCGTATACACAATAAATCGCTTCATTCAACATTGGCATCAGTACCCGATTGGACACAAACCCAGGGAAGTCGTTGACGCTCACGGGCACCTTGCTCATTTGCTTCGACAAATCTTCTGTCAGCTGATAGACCTCGTCGGATGTTTGCAGCCCGCGGATGATCTCAACCAGCTTCATCACCGGAACGGGGTTCATGAAATGCATCCCGATTACTTTTTCCGGCCGCTTCGTAACTGCTGCGATCTCTGTAATTGGCAGGGAGGATGTATTGCTCGCGAGCACCGTATGCGGCGGACATACCTCGTCCAGCTTGGAAAAGATTTGCGTTTTGACCGCCATGTTTTCTGTCACCGCTTCTACCACAAAATCTGCTTCAGACGCATCTGCCAGATCAGTAGACAGTGTCAAGCGCCCGAGAATCGCTTCCTTATCCGCTTCGCTGAGCTTGCCTTTTTCCACGTTGCGCGACAAGTTTTTCGTAATCGTGGCCAGACCGCGCTCCACAAATGCTTGCTGGACGTCGTTCAGAAAAACGCGAAAGCCAGCCTGCGCCGCTACTTGGGCAATCCCGCTGCCCATCTGTCCTGCCCCGATGACCATAATCGTTTGTACGTTCATGTAAAAAGGCCTCCCTTACTCTACTTTAATCAAGATGGCGTCACCCTGTGCGGCACCACTGCAAATTGCCGCGATCCCTAAGCCGCCGCCTCGTCTTTTTAATTCATAGGCGAGGTGCATAATAATCCGAGCACCACTCGCGCCAATCGGGTGTCCGAACGCAATCGCTCCCCCGTTTACATTCACTTTCTCTGCGTCCCAACCAACGATTTTGCCACTGGTCAAAATCACCGCGGCAAATGCTTCGTTTACCTCAAATAGATCGATCTCCGAAAGCGAGACACCTGTCTTTTCCAGGAGCTTATTGATCGCAAGCCCCGGAGTTGTCGCGATATAAGGAGCCTCTGCGCCGACCGCGGCGTGTCCCAGTATCGTCGCAAGCGGCTTGATGCCCAGCTGTTGTGCTTTCGCGTCTGACATCAGCACCATTGCTGCCGCTCCGTCGTTGATTCCCGGTGCATTGCCTGCCGTGATTGTTCCGTCCTTTTTGTACACGGGTGGCAGCTTCGCCAATCCTTCCTCGGTGGTATCTGGACGTGGTCCTTCATCGACGGTTACTTGCAGCGGCTCCCCTTTTCTTTGCGGAATGGAAACCGAGACAAGCTCGTCGGCAAAAAGTCCTTTTTCCATCGCTTGTGCGGCTCGCTGCTGGCTGCGCAGTGCCCACGCATCTTGCTCTTCTCGCGTAATCCCGTTCTCTTCCGCCACATTGTTGCCGTGAACAGCCATCGCCACTTGATGAAACGGGCAAGTGAGGCCGTCGTACATCATGAGATCGCGAACAGTCGCATCTCCCATCCGCATTCCGTAGCGTGCATCTGGCAATGCATACGGTGCGTTGCTCATGCTCTCCATGCCGCCCGCAACGATGATTTCTCCGTCCCCTGCGCGAATGATCTGGTCCCCCATCGTCACTGCACGCATCCCGGACGCACATACTTTGTTGATCGTCTCACTCGCTACATTCCACGGCAAACCAGCCTTGCGAGCCGCCTGGCGTGAAGGTACCTGACCCGCACCTGCCTGCAAGACCATACCCATGATCACTTCGTCTACCTGATCGCCGGAAATGCCAGCGCGTTCTACGGCTTCCTTGATTGCGATGGAACCAAGCTCTACTGCCGATAGCGCTTTCAGAGCTCCGCCAAGCTTACCAAACGGGGTACGCGCTGCCCCTACAATGACCGTTTTCATCGAATGCCCTCCATTCGGATGATGTTTCACATCAATAAAAACTAAATTGATCGAGCGTTCGTTCACTTTGCATACTTTTATTTTGCCGTCTTCCGTACGAATAGTCAATCAATAATGAAAAAAAGAACAGCCTGACTTTTGGAAGAGTCAGGCTGTTGCCGCTATTGTCGTGCCATCCAGCTTAGTTTCCAGATGCCTTGTTTGTTTTTCTGCATTTTATATCCAACCTTATCCCTGTTGTCCTTGAAGGTCACCCATATAACCGCTTCCTTGTCAGACGTTTGCTCAAGCGTGATGTCACTTGCCAATTCTCGCATCGTTTTCAACTGCCTCCAGCTATTTCGTGCTCCAACTGGATCTTTCTTCATATCTTCCAAGTATTGCTCCAGTGTCGGCTTCTCGAATCCATCGTCCTCGATATGCAAAGCGTACTGCATTTCGAGCTGACTCTCTTGCTGTGCTTTCATATACAGCTTCCATACATCGATTGGAGATAATCCACGCAAAAGCTCATCTTTTTTCTCATACATGTAATTGTAATAACGATCCTCTTCCCCTGGCTTTAAGTCGAATTTGGACGGAGGAACAGGTGTCTCGGCACCATCTTGAATGATTTCTTCTTGGACAGTTCCGTTGCTGTTCAGCTTGAGAAAATGGACTTCTTTGCCTTGGACATAGCTCACGGAGTACCAATGAAGTTTTTTATCCTTCCATCCAACTAACATCTCCAAGCCCACGTCTCTTTTTAGCAGGGCCTCCGTCTCAATCAATGTCCAGTCTTTTCGCTTATATCCTTCTTTTGCGAGAATCGAATAGCCCCAGTACTCTTCTGTGCCATCGTCCCCGCTTCCGCCATAATCATCTACAACTGTGTAAGGGACCGAAATCTTTTCTTTCATTTGGTCTTGTGTCATCCCAACGCGCAAGACATCGACGATCCCATCTACCGTTTCCATAATCACCTGATCATCAGAAGCAGGGTGAGCCTTTGGATCGGGCTTTTGATGGGTCCCTGGTTCGGCAGTCGTTCCCTTCGGCGGCGTATGTGTGCTCGTCGTGCTTTCCTTTTGCAATAAATAAGGGGCAAACCCGATGGCAAGCGCGATCGCAACAAGTGCTGCGCTTACAGGGTAGATGAAACGAAACCTTTTCTTGCCTTTCTTCTCCATATTCATGCGAATCCGCTCCTCCAAGCCAGTCGTATCTTCCATTCCGCGCAACAGTGTCCGGTCGGCCGTTTCCTTGAACTCCGCCAGCAATTTATCCAGGTTCATTCGATCCCCTCCTTTTCCAGGAGCGCTTTGAGCTTCTGGCGTGCGCGGTGCATTTTCGTATAAATCGCTCCTGCGGACGTGTCCAAAATGACTGCGATCTCCTCTACGGACAACTCCTCGTAGTAGTGAAGGACAATCAATTGACGATAGCTATGCGGCAGCTTCATGACGAGATGTGCAAAACGGGCGCGAAGGTCATTTTGCAAAACGGCCGACTCTGCTCCCTCAACTACCTCTATATCCACTTCCGATTTGAAAAACAGGTGACGAAACGACCACGAGCGCAGGTGTTTTTTCGCTTCGTTGACGGCGATTCGGTACACCCATGTTTGCATCGAGCTCTCTTGGCGGAATTTCCCCAAGTTTTTGTAAGCCGACAGGAACACTTCCTGCGTAATATCCTCAGCAAGACTGCGGTCCTTGACCATCAAATAGACGAGTCGCAACACCTTTTTCAAATAGTGCCGGATTAACTCATCAAATAATGCTTCTTTTGTTTTGATTAAACTTTTGTCTGCAAGCTCCAGCTTCCTCACTCCTTTCCCACTCCTTTAGATTCAGCTGGCTCTTTTATCTTACAGTTTTTTGCAAAAAAAATAATGCGCAAGCCTCGTCGCTTGATCAGCACCGAGACTTGCGCATGGTATGAACCTAGATGGCGTCTGCGAGAATTTCCGCGACGTCGCGTGTTTTAACGTGATCTTCCTGCTCTTTGGTCTTGATTCCGTCGTTCATCATCGTCAAGCAGTATGGGCATGCACTCGCGATTTCCGTCGGGTTGACCTCCAGAGCTTGCTCCGTACGTGTGACGTTGACACGAGAGCCCTCATGTTCCTCCATCCACATCAAGCCGCCTCCCGCTCCACAGCACATACTGTCGCAGCCGCTGCGCTTCATTTCGACTACCTCTACGCCAGGAATAGCTTCGAGAATCACGCGTGGCTTGTCGTAAATTTCGTTGTAGCGGCCTAAGTAGCAGGAATCGTGGTAAGTGATGCGCTCTTTGACTTCCTTCGTTGGCTTCAATCTGCCTTCCTTCACCCACTCCGCCAACAGCTCAGAGTGGTGGTACACCTCTGCATTCAACCCAAACTCCGGATATTCATTCTTAAACGTATTGAACGCATGCGGGTCGCAGGTGACGATTTTTTTGACTTCATACGCTTCAAACAAGGCGATATTTTCTTGGGCGAGCTGCTGGAACAAGAATTCGTTACCAATGCGGCGAGCCGTATCCCCAGAGTTCTTTTCCTCATTGCCCAGAATGGCGAACTTCACGCCAGCTTCGTGCATGAGCTTCACAAATGCCTGCGAAATTTTTTGGCTGCGCAAGTCAAACGATCCCATCGAGCCTACCCAGAACAAGTACTCGAATTCCTCGACCTGCTTCACAGTTGGCACCTCGTACTCACCATTCAGACCTTCAATCCATTTCGTCCGGTCTTTGCGGTTGATTCCCCACGGGTTGCCCTGACGCTCGATATTGTTCAAGGCGCGCTGCGCTTCTGCTGGCATGCTTCCTTCTGTCATAACCAAATAGCGGCGCATATCGATGATTTTATCGACGTGCTCGTTCATTACCGGGCATTGGTCTTCACAGTTGCGACAGGTCGTACAAGCCCACAGCTCCTGCTCGGTAATGACATCGCCGATCAAGCTTTTCTCATAGACCGCGGTTGCTCCTTCCGCTGTCGCCGCTACTTCAGATGCTTGGAACGCAATCTGATTGGCAGTCGTCTGCGAAAAAGCGAAGCTCGGCATCCATGGTGTACGCGACGTCACCGACGCACCTTTTTCCGTCAAATGGTCGCGCATTTTCGTAATCAGATCCATCGGGGAGAGCATTTTTCCCGTTCCAGAGGCCGGGCACATATTCGTGCAGCGACCGCACTCCACACAAGCGTACAGGTCGATGAGCTGCGTTTGTGTAAAATCCTCGATTTTGCCGACACCGAATTCTTCCTGCGTCTCGTCCTCGAAATTAATGCTCGTCAGCTTGCCTGGCGGGTCCAGCTTCTTGAACCACACGTTGACTGGCGCAAACAGCAGATGCGCGTGCTTGGACTGCGGCACATACACCGCGAAGCCAAGCAAGATGATCAGATGCAGCCACCAGAAAACGTAAAAGCCTACTGCTGCACCCGTTGTCCCTACCCCAATCGCAGAGAATACGATCGCGAAAACAGAAGAGATCGGAGCGAACGCCGATGGCTCATGTCCGAGCCAAATTTGTTCAAAAGCAAGCGAGAGCAATACAGTCGCCATCAGGGAGGAAATCAGCAAGAGAACAATCCCTGACTTGAAGCCGCGCTTCAGACGCTTGAGCTTTTCGATATAGCGGCGGTAAAAAGCGTAGCCGACTGCAGCCAAAATGAGAAACGTGGTGATCTCCTGCATGACAGAGAAATATTTGTGAGCGCTGCCAAAAGGAAGCTCGTAGCCTTTCGAAAGCCCTTTGATAATCAGCTCGATGGCCCCGAATTGCAGGGTGATAAAACCGTAAAACATCACAACGTGCATCACGCCGCTCTTTTTGTCCTTCAGCAGCTTCTTGTGGAAAATGACGTTGTCGAGCATCAGATTGATGCGTGCCCCAAAGTCATTTTTCACATCCGGCTTTTTCCCCAGCTTGATAAACAGGTATCTGCTGTACACGACATGCCCAGCTAAATACAGCCCGTAAGCAAGAACCAGGAAAAAGGCGATCAAATTAATGAGTGCCAGCATGTTTTCTACTCCCCTCTATTGTGAGTTTTTCTTTAGACGTGGAAATCGTTTTTTCTATCTTATCAGAATCATGGGAATAAATGAATGAGTATTCAGTCAGTCTGTTTATTTTTTTCGAAAAATGAAACGATACTGAGCGACCGCTCATAATGGGTACAACTCGATCTTAACACACAAGTTGCGAATCATCCATCCTCTTCGAAGAGTTGGAAATATTCTTACGAAAAAAAAGAAACAGCTACCTTCATACGGGTAGCTGTTGATCCTGCTTATTTTCCTGAAGCTTCCTTCGTCTCGGCAGTGGTCTGCTCTTTCTTGGCCTTTTGCTCCGAACGTACATCTGCGAGTGACTTGACCTTGGTTGCTTTGATTCGCTTGTTGCGCGGCAGATCAGTCGGCTCCAGATTGTCCACCTCGTCTTGCATGAGTGCTGCGATACCAACTGCTTTGCCTTTTGCAGCCACGCAGTATTCGCAGTTTTCTTCATCATGCTCGTGGTATTGCTTCGGCTCTGGATAGGACGTGATAACGCCTTCAAAGTTGCGCAGGACGACTTTATCGGACGCTTGCGAGATAATGTAGTTCGGGCTGACGGGAATTTTACCGCCGCCGTGTGGAGCGTCTACTACAAAGGTCGGAACTGCATAGCCGGAAGTATGGCCGCGCAGGTGCTCAATGATTTCGATCCCTTTGCTGACAGGCGCACGGAAGTGTCCAATTCCCTCTGACAGGTCGCATTGATAGATGTAATACGGGCGAACGCGGATTTTCACCAGGTCCTGCACCAGCTTTTTCATCGTATTCGCACAATCGTTGATACCGGCCAAAATAACTGCCTGGTTACCGAGCGGAACACCAGCATTGGCAAGCATTTCGCAAGCCTGCTTTGCTTCCGGTGTAATTTCTTTTGGATGGTTAAAGTGTGTATTGAGCCAAACCGGATGGTATTTTTTCAAGATGTTGCACAGGTTTTCGGTAATGCGCTGCGGGAATACAACGGGTGCACGCGTACCGATCCGAATAATTTCAACATGCGGGATATCGCGCAGGCTGCTGATGATGTATTCCAATACGCGGTCATTGATCAACAGACCGTCTCCACCGGAGAGCAGTACATCGCGGACTTCTGGTCTTGAGCGGATGTAATCGATACAGGCATCCAGCTGTTTCTTTGGCACGCCCATGCCGATCTGGCCGGAAAAGCGACGGCGCGTACAGTAACGGCAATACATGGAGCATTGGTTCGTCACCAGGAAAAGCACGCGATCTGGATAACGATGCGTCAGACCAGGTACAGGAGAATCGGTATCCTCGTGGAGTGGGTCTTCCATGTCGTATTTGGTACGAACCATCTCAGAGGACAAAGGTACAGACTGCATGCGAACCGGATCGCTTGGATCGTCTGGATCCATCAGATGAGCATAGTACGGTGTGATGTTGAGCGGAATGGTTTGCGTAGAAATACGTACGCCCTCTTCCTCTTCCGGTGTCAGGTTGATTACCTGCTTCAAATCATCGACCGTCTTGATGGTATGCGTAAGCTGCCACATCCAGTCATTCCATTGCTCGTCCGTGACATCCTTCCAAAGTTCTATCGAACGCCAATCGCGTTTTGTCGCTACTGTCATGTGCATCCCGTCTCCTCTCGTCTTATGGTGAACCTCTTCGTTTCACTCAACCAACAAGAGATGCAAGTGCCATGCCAACAAATCAAAAGATTTAGAAAATAAGGAATAGAGCGTTTTGTAAGCGTTTCTCGTCCGTTTGATCTTTCTTGAGTCTGCCGAATTCTCGGCACTCAACAGGGAGGGATCATCCGCTGCGCGAGCTTGTATTGCAGCGTCTGTCTTGGGATGCCCAAGAGCTTGGCGGCACGAAGTACATTGCCGTCCGTTTGCTGCATCGCATCTTTAATCACCTTTTCCTCTACCTCACGCAAAATTTCGGGCAGCGTACAACCTTCCTTTGATAGGAGTTGAGCCGATATTGGCGCTTCTTTTTTCTCAGACTGCGAGCGTTCCAGCATATGAGCAGGGAGATGATCCAACAAAATGATGTCCGACTCCACCATATTCATAGCTGCTTCTATGACATGTTCCAGTTCACGGACATTCCCCGGCCAATCATACGCAGCAAACAAATTAGCCACTTCACTGCTGATTCCACGCACATTCATACCGAAGATCCGATTGAACTTTTGTAAGAAATGGTCGATCAGCATATCCACATCTTCTCTGCGCTCGCGCAATGGCGGCAGTTCAAAAGAGACGACGTTGATCCGGTAGTACAGGTCAGCTCGCATGACTCCTCGCTCCACGAGTGACTGCGGTGCTTCGTTGACTGCGGCGATTACCCGTACGTCCACTTTGGTCGATTGGCTCCCGCCGATCCGTCTGATCTGCCCGTCCTGGAGGACTCGCAGCAGCTTTGCTTGCAAATCGAGTGGCATGCTGTTCAGTTCATCCAGAAATAACGTACCACCGTCCGCCAGCTCGAATAACCCTGGCCGATCATCGGCTCCCGTGAAGCTGCCTTTTGTTGTGCCAAACAGCAAGCTTTCGAGCAGCGCGGCCGGCAGTGCTGCACAGTTTTGCGCGATGAATGGCTTACTGCTGCGGACAGACGCGTGATGAATAGATTGGACAAACAGTTCTTTTCCCGTCCCAGTTTCGCCGTATATCAACACGGGAGAAGTTGTCCGGGCAGCTTTTCGAGCGCGTTCTTTGAGGCGTTTCATTTTTTCACTCATCGTCAAAATGTCTTCGAAATGGAAAGTCGTTTCATCTACCGAGCGTTTTGTCCGTTTCGGCTTGCTAATCTTGGCCTGAAGATCGACTAAGCGCTCCGATAGTTCTTTTAGCTTGCCGATATCCTTCGCCACCTCGACTGCCCCGACTAATCGTGTGCCTACTCTCACTGGAAGTGTCGTGTTGATTGTCTCCACACGCATTCCCTTCCAGTTCTTATATGTCTGTGTCTGGTTGTAAATTGATTCGCCACTATCGATGACACGAAGCAGGGTACTCGACTGTCGATCAAGCGAAGGAAAAACCTCCAACAATGGCTTCCCCAACACCTCTTCTGAGGTCAGCCCATCGAGCTTGGCTGCGACGTGATTGTAGAAAATCGTAATGCCATTTGCGTCCACAACGTGAATTCCTTCATCGATAGCACCCAAGATCGCCTGCAACATTTCTACCGTATCTGACAACGGCATCCTGGCTTTCACTCCTTCCTTCCATCCATGCTGCCAAAAAATCATCACTTCGCCGAATATTCGGCACTTTTAGGAATTTATCGGTTACGCCCTACCTGAATGGCAAGCATTGCGGTATACAGTAAATGTCCCAATATCCAGATGAGGAACGCTGTCATACTCATCGGGGATTGACTCAACACACTAAATGGGAAAAACGCAATAGAAAAACCAAGCATCCAGTACAGCAAGTATCGTACCGATCGGGCTTTTCGTTCCCGCGGGTAAAAGTGCATGAGAAAAAAGGCGACGATCACACTAATCAGCAGATGAATCAACAGTTCTACAATAGAGGGCAGATTTTCCATACCCGGTACATAGCTGACATCAATTAAAACAGGAAAGGTATTGGTATCAAACAAACCATCTCCAAGCGCCAAAAAAGCAGCAAGACCCAGACCGGCTATTAGTCCATTTGCGAGTACAAACATGCTGTATCCCCCTCTCACTTCAGCCGCAAGTACTCCTATTGTACGTGCAAAAAACCGCCCTTGCAAAGGGCGGCTTATTTTCCTAGCTCTATTTTCAGCTCATGCTCACCAGCGTACTGCTCATTCATCCATAGCTGGTACGCGATTTCTACCTGTACAGGAACCTCTGCTTCGTAGCGAATTCGCAGCTTGTTCGTATGGGTCTCCATTGCAAACGGACCATAGGGACTTTGATAGGTAGAATGGGTGCTGGCGCCTTTTTCGAATTGCTGCCTGGTTGAAACTCCGCCCTGACGAACCAGCGTAATGGACGTATCTGTCAGCTTCAGTGTCGTGCTTACTTCGCCTACGCCCTCCATCTGCTCTTTGTAGGTCAAGTACCATGCGGATGCTTTTTGTACGCGCTTGCCTTCATAGCTGTGAGTCGTTTCTTCCCAGTTGCCTTCTACATGATGCCGTGCCGTCAATTTCACTTGTATGTCTTGCATGCTTTTACACTCCACTTTCTTTCGCTTCCCATTTATCCCTACATTCTACCCTTCATCGCTCTTGTGTGGCAACCGCCGCCTCCGCTTTGGCATCCGCCAGCAGGTATCTCATGGTAGCAGCAATCCCGACCGCCGCAAGCAACAGCAGACCCGCCAGCACCAAGTACCCGACTCCTGCCCCTGTGTAATCGATCATAGTCGTAAACAATCCGATCAGGACCAAACGCATCATCATGCCGATTGAGTTGAAAAAGCTCATCACCCGCCCCATCTGATGCTTCGGCACAACTGTCATATAGAGCGATTGCCGAATCAAGCGCACAGAAGCGTTACTCCACCCGTAAAACGTGTACGCCGCAATCAGCGCCCAGCCATACGGCAAAGCAATCATGACGACAATGGCTATCGCGAACAGCAACGTATTGCCGATCATGGCTGCCAGCTGCCCCATCTTGCGAACCACGATCGCAACGAGTAAACCTGCTGCCACGGCACCCAGTGCATACGTGACCTCTCCTAGCGAATAAACCGAGACACCCTCCTGCAGCGTTTGGCTTATGTAAACAGGCTTCAATAAGTTCGTAGCCATCACAGCAATGAAGGGCATGAGTGCGGATACCCCAAACAGAAGGAATCCTTTCTTTTGCTGAATGTACCGCCAGCTTTCCATCAGCTGCCTCGTCCATGCGACACCCTGGCTTTGCTTCGCTTCTTTTTCCAGCGTGAAGGTATACGTCATGGTAGACAGCAGGGTAAAGGCGAACAAGTACGTAATCGCATTGAAAATAATCACAACATGCAGCCCATAGGAGCTAAGCAAAATCCCCGCAAACGCGCCGGCAAGAACGGATGCCGTCTGTCCTTCGATCTCGAGCAGACTGTTGATGCTGTTGTAATGCTTGGGCTCAAACGTCTCCTGAACCAGCGCGGACTGCGTCGGGTAATGAATTTGGTACATAAAAGTCGTTGTCAAATAGATAACAATCAGCATCCACTCGGTGTACTCTCCGAAAAAGCCCCAGATCGCGAGCATGCCAAGCACGCCAAATCCGATCAAGTTTTCTACCAGCAGCATTTTCTTGCGGGAGTAACGATCGATGAGTGTCCCGATATACGGCCCAATGAAAAACATCAGTACCGCAGAAGTGAACATGGTGGAGCCCAAAAGCTGAGCAGAGCCTGTCGTTTCCACGAGGAACCAAGCAATCCCAATCATCGTCATGCCTTGCCCAAAGCCGGAGAACAGATTAGAAAAGAACAGTTTTCGAAATGGTGCGTAGGCAAATACCTCTCTCATGCAGACAACTCCTTTGTAGGAAACCTCCGTCAAATAATCAATCATTTCACTATTATGATTGTACTGACTATTTTATACTTTGTAAACTAAAATGTTTATTAAATTAGTTCAATCTCTATCACCACCAATAGGAAAAGCCTCCGGTTCTTTTTCAAAACCGGAGGCTTTTTACGCAGATATCTTATTTTACAAAGCTCAAGAGCAGCTCACGAACGATTTTGGATGCCGCGATTTGCGTCATTTCGCTATGGTCATATACAGGAGCAACCTCCACCAGGTCACAACCGATGACATTCGCACCGTTGTTTGCCATGAAGTGAATGGTATCGAGCAGCTCACGAGACGTGATGCCGCCTGCTTCTGTTGTACCTGTTCCTGGAGCGTGCGCAGGGTCCAATACATCGATGTCAATCGACAGGTAGATCGGACGGTTGCCGATGGTAGGCAGCACTTGCTTCACTGGCTCCAGTACATCGTATTTGTACAGGTGCATGTTTTCTTTTGCCCACTCAAACTCGTCCTTCATCCCGCTGCGGATTCCGAAAGAGTATACATTTTTACCGCCGATCAGGTTGCATACCTTTTTGATCGGGGTGGAGTGGGAGTATTCGTATCCCTCGTAGTTGTCGCGCAGGTCTGTATGCGCGTCAAAGTGGAATACAACCATGTCCTTGTACTTTTCATAAACCGCTTGGAATACTGGCCAGGAAACTAAGTGCTCTCCGCCCAGACCCAATGGGAATTTGCCATCTGCCAACACTTTTGCCACGAATGTACGGATCGCATCCAGGCTACCTTCCACGTTTCCAAAAGGAAGAGGAATATCGCCGGCATCAAAGTATTTGATGTCTTCCAAGAGCCTGTCCAAGTACGGGCTGTACTCTTCCAGTCCGATAGAAACCTCACGAATACGGGCAGGGCCAAAACGAGATCCCGGACGGAAGCTCACTGTCCAGTCCATCGGCATACCGTAAATAACCGCTTGGCTTTCTTCGTAATTCCCGTGACTACGGATAAAGACATTTCCAGAGTATGCTTCGTCAAAACGCATAGGTGTAGTTCTCCCCCGATTATTCGCGGGTCAGCTCAGCCACAAAGTTAGGCAGTTTGAAAGCAGCGTGGTGAACTTCCGCATTGTAGTATTTGGTGCCCAGATCTTTGATTTTCGCTGGATCTACTTCCAACGGATCGTGTTGCTTGGAAGCGATGGTGAAGCTCCACAGTCCGGATGGATAAGTAGGGATGCTGCAAGTGTAGAGACGAGTAACCGGGAAGATCGATTTCAGGTCTTTGAATACGCGTTTGATCAGATCACGGTTGAACCAAGGAGATTCCGTTTGAGCAACCATGATACCGTCTGGTTTCAATGCATCGTGAATGCCTTGATAGAAACCTTTTTCGAACAGACCTACAGCAGGACCAACTGGCTCTGTAGAGTCGACCATGATCACATCGTACTCACCTTTGTGGTCATGGATATGTTTAATACCATCGATGACTTGTACATCTACACGCGGATTACCTGTCAATGCACTCGCAATCTCAGGGAAATATTTTTTGCAAGACTCAATGACGCCACCGTCGATTTCAGCCAGAACTGCTTTTTCTACAGACGCGTGCTTTACGATTTCACGAATAGCACCGCCATCGCCGCCGCCTACAACCAGAACCTTTTTCGGGTTTGGATGCGTATTCAGCGCGATATGAGAAATCATTTCATGGTAGACAAACTCATCGACATCGGTAGTCATAACCATGCCGTCGAGCACTAACATGCGACCAAACTGCTTCGTATTAATTACGTCGATTTGTTGAAACTCGGATTTCTCACTGTATAGGGTTTCTGTAATTTTCGTTGTTATCCCGTGATTTTCCGTCTGTTTTTCGGTGTACCACAATTCCATGTTCATGGCTATGTAACCTCCTTCAATTAACCGCATGAAAATACAATATAACAAGAAAATTATAGTAGCTGTCTTCCAAATTGCAAGATATTTTTCTAGCAAGGAAAGTTTAACCAGCTTGCAAGCGACACATACTACTAGTAACGTAGTATGTCCTATTTTATTGATTCAACCGCAGAAAGGAGGAGAGGCACACATGGAAGTCATTCGCGAAGCCCCATTGCTGCGCTATTTGCGTTGGGCTAAGAAATTTGTAAAATTTACCATTCTCAGCCTATTATGTTTCTCTTTTGCCATCTTGCTGCTCATTTTGTACTTACGCTCACAACCACTCCCAGAAACGTTTGTGAAGCAAACCACGACGATTTACGCTTCCAATGGCGAGATTTTGGATACGATGCACCGTGGCGAGAACCGGATTTCTGTGCCACTTGCAGAGATTTCACCCGCATTGCTTGATGCTACCATCGCGATCGAGGACCGTTCGTTCCGCGAGCATTTTGGCTTTGATTGGAAACGATTGGCCATGGCTGCTTATGTCGATGTCATTAACATGGACATGCGTCAGGGTGCCAGCACGATCACCCAACAATTGGCGAGAAATTTGTATCTCAGCTTGGACAAGACATGGGAGCGAAAAATCAAAGAAGCCCTGCTTGCGATTCAGCTTGAACTGAATTACAGCAAGGATGAAATATTAGAAATGTACGTGAATCAGATTTATTACGGTCATTCAGCCTATGGTGTACAAGCCGCTGCCCAAACCTATTTCGGCAAGGACGCCAAAGATTTGACGGTTGCAGAGAGCGCCATGCTGGCTGGCATTCCCAAGGGTCCTACTTATTATTCGCCATTTGTCGATTTAGAACGCGCCAAAGCCAGACAAAAGCTCATTTTGAATGCGATGGAGCGCGACAATCTGCTGACATCGAAGGAAGTAGAGCAAGCATACGCGGAACCAATCAAGCTGAAACAGCGAGCAAACGAGAATGTAACCGAGCCAGCTCCTTATTTCCGCGATTACATCGCTACTTTGGTAAAAAACAAATATGGCATTGACGAAGAAAAATTTATTCATGGCGGTCTGAAAATCCATACAACCCTTGATCCAGTCGTACAAAAAAAGGCCGAGGATATAGTCGCCTCCGTCTTACCGAAAAATAATCCGAATTTGCAGGTAGCCCTCGTCGCCATGGACCCTGCTACTGGCTATATCAAAGCAATGGTAGGTGGACGTGACTATAAGGTGAGCCAGTACAATCGCGTGCTTGGCAAGCGGCAGCCCGGTTCCTCCTTCAAGCCGATCATGTATTTGTCAGCCTTGCAAAACGGCTATACACCGCTCACGTTGATGAAAAGCGAACCGACCGTTTTTACCTACGATAACAATAAGCAGTACATTCCCGGCAATTTTGGCGGAAAATATGCAAACGCACTGATCAATATGCGTGAAGCAATCAAAACCTCCGACAACATTTACGCCGTCAAGACCATTGATTTTCTCGGGCCGCAAAAAGTGGTCGATCAGGCAAAGCAATTAGGTATCACCAGCTCGATGCAAGCCGTTCCCTCTCTGGCACTAGGAACTTCACCTGTCTCTCCCTTGGAGTTAAACGCAGCTTATGCAGCAATTGTCAACAAGGGACAAGCAGTGAAGCCGATTGCGATTACCTCCATCGAGGACAGCGAGGGCAACGTTTTGGTCGAAGAAAAACCAGAGAAAACACAGGTAGCTGATCCTGTCGCGTCTGCTCTCTTAGTGAATATGATGCAAAGCGTATTCGAACAAGGCGGTACAGGATATCGCGTAGCTGGCGAAATGAACCGACCGGTAGCAGGAAAAACAGGATCAACGGATTATGACGCCTGGCTGAGCGGATTCACTCCGCAGCTGGTTTCGACCGTATGGGTAGGTTACGACAAAAATCAAAAGGTCGATGATGTAAAGGAAGGCTATCTGTCCAAAAAAATCTGGGCTCAGTTCATGGAAAGTGCGCTCAAAGGTCAGCCCCCTGCACTCTTTGACATGCCAGCTGGTGTTGTTTCTGTCTATATCGATCCCGCTTCTGGAAAACTGGCGACCGAGCATTGTCCGAATCCACAGCTCTTTTATTTCGCAAGCGGAACAGAGCCCCAAGATTACTGCACGGATCACATCCCGACAAATGAGACACCGACACCTTTAAAGCCGCCAGATTCTTCGACCTTTTGGCAGCGCATGGGCAGTTGGTGGAAACCGAATCAATAAAGAAAAAAGGACGTTTCTCTTATCGAGTACGTCCTTTTTGTTTGTGCCTATTAACCTAACGTGCTCTGATTGTCCCCACCGCCTACGACTCCATCTCCATCGGCAAAAACATGGTCGTTGACGATCGTAATCAGACCAGCATGATCAAGCTGTTCCAATACTTCAAACAAGCTGTCCCTTTTTCCGGCAGGGAGCTTGCGCACAAAGTTGTTTATCTCGGTCGGAGTCACGTGTGTACGGAAATGGACGCCACCGTGCCTCACAAAATGATCATGCGATTGTTCATTACCACGGAGATCTTCTTCCAATGGGTACCGCCCCTTCCGTCAAACAGTTTGGTTCAATCCCCATTAGTGTTCCGCGATTTCCCAAAAACTATGATGAACGATGACAATTATATAAGACAAACAGGGAAAGAGTGACGGCTCTCTCCCTGTTTGTTGACCAAGTGTACATGTACACAATATGGAAATAAGTTTACCTGACTTCAATTGTCTGAACAATTGATTTCACGATTTGTTCACAGACCGTTCACGATTTTCCAACTTTAGGACAAGCTTTGCTTTAATTCCTCGGTGGAATTCTCATACATAGCCGCGTTATTTTCAACCAAAAGCTTTTTCAGAGCGGCTTTTTCTTTCTCGGATAGATCGGACAGCATAATACGTCTCTTCATAGAATAATCCATGCGATTCACGTGATCTGCCAAAATTTTGTAGCCCCGACGCGCTTCCCGATCGATTTCCATGTAGCACGCAGTTGCCCCTGCATAGTAAGGACCAGCTTCATTGCGATCGACTGTTACCCAAACGAGCCAATATGGCTTTCCATTTGGTACTTCTTCTTTATTTGTCGTCCATTTGATGCCCTTTTCTACAGAACTTTTGGCATGCAAGGCACCCATGTCAATGTACGCTTCGTCCCCATCGATAATGACAGAAGACACAGCATTCAAGTCGAGTACACCTTGACCAAAACCTCCGTGTACATCGGTTTTTCCACTCATGATGGTAAAGCCGCCTTTTTTATTATCAAAAATATCCATTTAAATAACCTCCAGACAATCATTCTCCTTCCTGTTATTCTACTCGAAAAACGTGCGATGACGCAATTTGCCTATGTGCCCAGTTATTTATCCATAGGTTTTTGGGTGTTTCGTTTTTTGTTTACGAGCTGGATGATTTTTTCGATGCCCCACATAATCAGGATCGTTACGACGGCTGTATGCACCGCCATGGCAACCTTCATGACTAACAGTTCGCCTAACATCGTGTCAGAGGGAACAATAAACAGGTAGTACACAAAGCTGATAAAAAGAACACTTAGAAAGATCAACCAGCCTCGAAAGCCTAGCGTGAAGCGAATGAAGGCAGCGATGAGCAAACCGATCAAAGGCCCCGCAAACATCAATGAGAATACGAAAGGACCGAGTATGAACCAGACAATCCAATTATCATCCATTGTCTTACACCCTTTGCTTTTGATGACTACACGTCATGGAATCCGTAGATTCTTCTACCTCAGCCAGTCCACGCTCATCAAGCACGTAACGTCTGCCTGTTTCTTTGTAACGCTCCGAATCATCTGAAGAGAAGCGTTTAATCAGAAAGCGCGCCGGTTCCTCTCCCTCTACAGCTACTGGCGGCTGGAATTCCAAGTCTTCACCATCTCGAACATGGATGACAACGATGCGATCGTGATATTCAATAGACAGGTCTTCCCGTACTTCTTTTTTATTGGCGTCGAGTGTGAAGGTCTGGCCGGATTTGTGTATCGTCACTTCAGGAAAGCTCTTGTCATCTTGTGCAATGATGTAATACAGGTAGTCCGAATTTTGAGCCGGAGCATTGCGCAACCCTGGTTGTAATTCCTCATCTCCCTGTAGCAATCTCGTTACTTGGTCGATGACTTCTGGTATGGTCGGCAGTTTGGCGTGTTCGCCTTTTACGTAGTATCGTTTTTTCATATCCTTCTGGGCGTAATTGGCACTCATATACGGAACGGTACCGTCCCCAACGCCAGGATCGAGAATCGGAGACCATTCATTATAAAAAGAATCATAAAAGTAACCGAGCAGTGTTACTTGGCCTGTGCCCACGATGGAATACTGTGGAACATTGATCGTTTTGTTATCCCACTTTTCATGCAACGTGCCGCCATGTTTGACGAGCGGCGCATAGTCGAGGCGAATATTTTTGTCCTTTAAAAATTCATCATAGGTGTAGTACTGAATGTTACTCCTTTTCAGAAAGCCCACCGTTTCAAAATATTTTTTAGAGGGTAGCAGTTCGTAAACGGCAGGTGCATAAGAGGAAATCACTTTCCCTGTTTCCTCATCCAGCCAAGGGATGGAAAAATTGTATCCGTGCTTAAGAGCCTGATATGCCCGTGGAGAGCCAAGGAATGGCGTGCCCATATACACGACACGATTCACTTTGCGCTGGTAAGACACATTGGATAGAAGTGTTTCTTTTACCAAGAGCCCACCCATGCTATGTGCCACCAAATGCACCTGATTTGCCCCACTTGCCTTCAGTGCAGCGTCGATTTTCTCTTTTAGAAGTTTGGCATTTTTGGTGCTGCTGTACCGCCAATCGTACGGCAGTGCAAATAAGGTACGGTGTTTTTTATATCCCGCCTTCTCCAGTTCCTTCACCATGCTGTAATACTGTTCGGTAAGTTCTTTTAAAAACGGTGCATAGGAAAGATACTCGATGGCGTAAAAATCATCTTTTTCCGGATGGATCGTCGCATCACGGACGACTTGCTGTACATCTACACTATTTGGCTTGATCGGCTCCAAAGAGAGTAGCCGGCGGTGTTTGGGATCATTAATACCAATGAGACTATCGCCAAGTCCCAACCATATTTCCGACCTCTTTCCATTCTGCTCCACTTCCAGGCGCGATCCACCTACTCCCGGGATTAAGATAACCGGAATCGTTCTGTCTCCTATATACAGACTGTACGAGTTAGCGGTAAATCCCGAGCGTTTGCTGGCCATGACCTTGACTTTGTAGGTTCCAGGATAGGCATTGAAGGTAATATGTTCATCCGAGTTCTTCGCTTTCTCGGATCTGGCAACTACCTTTCCAGCCTCGTCGAGCAGAAATACGTCCATATCCATTCCAGCAGGGATATCCTTGAGAGAGACCTCCACAGTAGAGGAGAGCGTAAAGGATAAGCTGTAAAAATCCACATCCGTCTTTGAATGAAGATTTCCTACGATATTTCGTTTATATGCATCCAGCTCGTAGGCCTCTTCCATTGTGTCGTTCGGCTCGTATTCATCTGCCTTGCCCCCTCCTTGATCCGCGGAGAAATCAGCTCGCAAGCGGTAGTAGTAATCTTTCGAAAACGAGCCCTGCTTTCCAACGACCTTGATGTAGTACCATTTGTCTTTTTCCAGTGCCAGTCCCTCGATTAATTCAGGCTCATTTCCATGCTGCTCTGAACGGGCAAGCTCCCGTTCCTCCTCATCATACACATAGAAATCGTAATCTTTGTTTGCCGGAATATCTGTGAGGGATATACTCATCTGCCCATTTGTTGTTCCTCTGATTTTCCAAAAATCAACATCATCTTTGCTGCTAATCTTTCCATGGCTGTCCTTTCCATCAAATAGCCAGTCCGATTTGCTGCCCAAGGTATCATTCGGTTCTACCTCAAAGCGAGCTTCTCTATTGCGCAGTTCCGCTTCTCCTGGCTTATTCTCGCCTGAAAAATGCGCATAAAATTCCTCTGCCAGCCGCGAAAGCTCTTCATCGGTGGCATCCTGCTCCTGTTTTTGTTCTGCCTCTTCTGGCGGGGCTTCGTTTGGGTCTTCGATCTCTCGCTCGACCAACTCTAACGGCTCTTTCTGATCGGCAGCCATTTCATCCCAAGGCGCCTTTTTCATTTTTATTTTTTCTACGGTCGGCTCTATGTGTTCAGGCAACGATAGCTCCCAGCTACGTAATGCCTCATCTGAATCATCTATGAACATCGTGATCTGGATAGGGCTATCATCCATAGGCATTACAGCGAGGGAAATCTGAGACTCCTCGTGAAAATAACGAGTTTTGCTGTCGCTATCCTGATTAACAGACAGCTCTACTTTATCCGGAGCACCTGATAATTGTGCCTGAAAACGCACATCTCCCTCGTCGATCCATGCCCACGCCTCCTCTACGAATATCTCCCGTTCTTTTGCTGAGCCCTGTTCCACTGTATTTCCCAAGCATAAAGCGAATAGGAGAAGTACACATAGCAAGCGCCGCGTGATTATTCCCACAAACATCCCCCTCATCCTTTTTCTAGCTTTACTGTAGAAAAAGAAAGAGAGGGGGTGCAAATATTTTTACTGAGTCGTATGGTTGCGGATTCCTTGTCGTTCCCATGCATTTGCAATGATACGGAAGGGTAGCTGATAATCTTTAAGTTCGTGCCCTTGCCCTAAAGCTTTATTTTGATAGGGAAAGCCCTTGTTCACGTCAAAACGAAAGGAAACGGAGTAATAGACTGCGTAGCTCGCATCCTTTTGAAAACCATGCTGTTTATTCCCCATCAAAGGCGTATCTACTCCTACTTCACGAGCTCCTAGCTTGGAAGCGGAATAGGAGGGGCCTCTCCAGAGCTGCGGAGTCGCTTGTTGCAAGGCTAACAACGACTGTAACGGCGTTTGGCGCAAGCCAGCTTCTGAAATCCAAGCCCGGGCAGATGTCACGACAGGAAACTGGTTGCTTACAGGATGACGGTGTCGATCCTGCAACTCCACTTGTGTCAAGATGCGCTCTCCCGCGTAGTAATCATTTGGCTGGCTGTTTGGATACCGATCCCTGGCATGATACGCTGTCCATTCGGCTGTATGGCGAATAGAGCCTGTTGCATTAGGCTCAAATACTTCAAAGGAGCGCTCTCCCCCTTTTACCGTAATGGTATAGCGTCCTTTCATCGTTTTGGATATATTCTGTGGTTCACACTCCTCTTCATCTTCGTCGTTCACAGCACAGCTCTCGTAGGACAGTTCAAAATCGACCTGATAATCCATCACGATGACAAAGCCGTTGATTTCTGCTTTATACTTTTGCGATTGGAGCACTTGGCGCCAAGTCGTCTGCGTGGGGACAGTGGTTCCTGTGTATACGACCTCTGTGCCTGTAGACGCACTGCTTACCTGCCATTGCATCGGCGCTCCGGGGCCTTTCAGCTTCAGATCAAGCTGTGGTGGTGTATAAACCGCCATGCTCTTGGCATCTGAAATCCACCCTGGATTCGCAGTTACAGTTACGTTTTTGATAGTGTCCCCGCTAACTGAACTCTCCAATTGCGCTTTAAATTTCTTGATTTTCTGATTGATCTCCTGTTCTGTTTTTTGGAAGCCTTCGTTTATTTTCGACTGATCAATGATCACGCGAATCGTAGCAGGCTCACGTTCCCACACGCCATCTGCATGTAGCGGCAGTTTTTGTAGCTGTCGACCATCACTGTCATAAATCTCTAAACCAATTTCACCGCCATCAAAATCGCCTCCACCACCAGGCGGCTCAGGAACTTCTCCACCGACAATTTTCACTGGCCAGACCGCACGATTGTCCGTCCAGATCGTCTCGTTTTCCGGCATGGATTTCGCAGGGTTGATATGGGCAATAAAATCCTCGGATTTTTGCGGATACTTCGTCGGAACCGTAATCTTACGCACCTCACCCGGCTTGAATTCATTCACGTCCAAGCGAGTTTCCTTATCTGAGCTCGCCCAGCGAACAGCCAATTTCGTATCATGCGTTAATTTCCCGGCATTCTTTACGCTGAATGTAATCGTCGCGTCGGTTCCAGCGGCTTGAGGGCTCTTCGGATCAATTTGAAAGCTCGATTTCACAATAAGCAAATTCTCTCCTTCCGGTTTTGGAGCGCCTTTGCCGATTTGCACAAAAAAATGACCGTCGCAGCCGTCACTCTGGGTTGAGTAAAATTGCACCTTGTACAGCCCTTCTAAAAGAAGCCCATTTTCGTCCTTCGGGAAATACACCCAGTGGCTATTTGTGGAGGTGTTTGAACTATCGAGTGCCTTTCCGTTTCGCTTTCTTTCCCAGGAGCCAGACGCGGGATCAAACCATCTCATCGAAAAGTGACTATCATCCGACAAAAACATCCGAAACCGATGCTTGTCTGGAATCTCATCTGCTGCTATTTCAATGGTTTCACCACGTTGAATATCCTTGCTCCACTTTTGGTTGTTTCGATCGATTTCTACTGAAGCTAGAATATCCCAGCATTTTTGGTCAGATTCAATGGTGAATCGCACTTCACCAGTGCAGCCCGTCTCGGACTCGAACAGCAGCACGATTTCATCGCCAACATCTACGCTTGCCGGCAACATGAGCCTGAATGACTCGTTCGCCGCAAGCTTGTCGGTTAACGCTGTTTTTCCTTCGGGACTATTCCAATACCAAGTACCAGATACCTTTGAGGAAAACGATAGATTGGTGTCGTATTGATCTCCAGCCTCCGTAAAGTACTTGATGTATACAGGGTCTTTCAATGTAAATCCTGAGCTGACTGATCCATTCATGCTTTCCCCTTCAGGAGAAAATGGCAGAGGTGGTTTGCTATGTACCAAAAATGAAACCTTTTTTTGATCTGCGATGGAGCAGAAAGCATCTTTTACGACGATCGTTATTTCCCAATTGCATTCAGGTCGTTCTCTCCACTTTGTCCCATCAAAGTTTAGCTTCAGTTTGTACGTTTTTCCTCGCTCGAATGGAAAATAGTACGGGTTATGAACATTTTCGTACGGAAGCTTTAAACTGGAGGAATCATAGGGTCCCCATCTGCCATTGTCATTTTCCTTGACTGGCAAGGTATAGATTTTTCCGTTGGGAAGGGATACATCCCACTTAAGCGATGCCTCCGAGCTATCTCCGTATTTGGTTGTGTATTTGGCTCGGAACGTAAGCGTATCGAACGGCATAATCTCAATGGTTTGACCGTTTCTGACTGAAGACGCCGCCAGCGTAACGATGGGGCATGAGTCTTCACCAGCTGGCGACTCCACCCTAAAATATTTCTCCCAGCACTCTGTTCCATCATCACTGATGTAGACGACCTTTACCCGTCCAGAGCTACCGATGCTTCCTGTCCCGACTTTCCTGTTGCCATTCGCTCCAGGCTTCATGTCATAATCATTCATCGTGAATTTACCTGGCTTATTGGCATAGAGGGTGATATCGGCATTTTTTTCGACAGCGAAATCAGAACCACCGCTTGCAACAGCATGGTGGTCTTTAATATCCTTGTCGCCAACGACTTGAATGTTCAGTTTGGTTTTTGTTGATCCGATTGAACAGGCTGGACCTGGGTCAGGCTTTTCGGGATCAGGTTTTTCCGGTGGGGTTACATCACCCACTGTGAAGTGTGCCGTGTAAGGTGTCGAAACGCTTATGCTGCTCGATCCTTGGCGGCTTCTTTTATGCAGGTCAGTGATTGTTAGCGATACTTCATACAAGCCTGGCTCGGTAGGCTTATATTCGGTATTTTTATAGCTCCACTTGTAGCCTGGGGGACTGCTTGTCTCGTTTACCGTGGGAACGGCTGTACTGGGATCGTTGAATGGTCGATTAGACAGGAGGCTTTTGTATCCACGCCCTGTTGTCTTGTTGATCACGCTTAAAGACCATACAAAAATGCCGCGGTCATAGTAAGAAAAGTCCGTGGCATTTGCATGGATCTCAACTGTTTCGTTGAGGTTGTATTTGGTTTTGTTGGTGGTTATGCTGCCGCTGGGTTGTGGGGTGGTTCGAACATGTCCTATAGATATATATCCACCATTGCTATTCGGGACAAGGTTGTCTCCTATGGTATAACCTGCACCACCTGATGCGGTAGCTAATTCTGCAAGATTGTAAGCTTGGTATGGTTCGCTTTCATAATTAGTTTCATTAGTTACTTTTTTACTGTACACATTAGCAGACCCACCGAGAATAAAGTTGGGATTTCCACCAAATTGTTTGATCCAATAAGAAGCCTCGGACTCATCTACGAAGTACCACCCTTTATCTGCATTTTCATCTACATCAGAAAATAACAATACTTGCTGTCCATCAATACTTCGATCAACCTCTATTTGGGCTATTGACGCCCCTAGCCTCCCAGGTATCGTTTGGATATAAACTGTGTCGAAGCCGTTTATGGGCGCAAGACGCTTGTAGGAATCAATACTCGCGATTTTGATTCCATGTAAATTGAGTGCAGCTTCAGTAGTCGATGGATGCATACCGATCAATCCTATCAAAAGGCAGAAAGAGAGCACAGAAAAAAGAACTTTTCTGTGCTTGTACATTTTATTATTCATATTAGTACCCTCAACTAGTGATAGAATTTTTGTGTTCGATTTTCACGGCCAAGCTTAGGGAGTTTGGGATACCAATACCCCCCCGCTATTCCAGAGTCTTTCGAGTTAGTCACTTGGAAGGAAAGAGATTTCACAGTATTGACAGAAACTGAGAACGACTCATTATTTAAAAATCCATTTCTTCCATCACCAATAGTGATAAACATTGCTCTAATCAAAAAGTTACCGTCCCCTTTAGGGACTTTTCCTGTAATCTTTCCATTTGCCACTTTCAAGCTTTTATGAAATTCATCTGCATATTTTCTCCCTTGCTCGATCTGCCATTTATCCTGCCACATAAATTGTAAAATTTCGGCAGCATCACTTCGAAGCACTGGCAAATCCTCGCGGAACTTTGGCTGTCCACTTGGTCCTGGCTTCATCCATCCCCAGGTAACCAACGCACCGGTATTAGTTAGATTCGGGCTTTTTTCACCTCGATATGGCTTCCACGTATTAAAAACAAGTAATGCTGTTTCTTCTTTTGTCAGTAAACGGTTCGGATCAATCTTCACATTTTCCAAAATCCCCGCCTTCTGCGCCTTCTCATAGCTCATCTTCGCCCAGTGCCCTGCTGGGAGCTGTGTTACGGGTGCTACCTCCTTCAATCCACGAATGGCTACTAAACTCGCGATGAACTGCCCTTGCGTGATTTGACTATTCGGATAAAAGTTCCCCTTGCTATCCAGCCATAAGTATTTCTTCTGTACACCGAAATCAATGGCTGCCTTTGCTGTATGGGAAGCGTAATCCTTCTCTGGCGAAGCAGCTTGTACGGTAGGACTGTCCGCTACTCCAGTAAACCCTGCCATTGCAAGGACAGTTGCTAGTAGGTATGACATCATTGCACGTTTGTTCATGGAATGACCCCCTCTTTACCGGATATTTTACCTATATTATCCATTTTTAGAAAGAGTCTGATTTAGGTTCCTTTGCAAAAAGCTTCGCAACGTATTCTCAGGTACCGACCCTTCCAGCTTGTCGACCACCTTACCTTGTTCGACGACAAAAACAGTGGGGGTTGCCTCTGCCCCGAGGCGCGACGCTTCTTCCAGCTCTTTCTGCTCATGGATATCCAGTCGTTGGATCATTTCCGGTGGATACTCCTTCACGACTCTCTCAAATATCGGGCCAAACTCCGTACAATACACGCAGCTATCACTATAGACGTACACCACTCTTACTTCATGTGCACGGGCTGTACCCCACGCACTTATACCAACGGCAAGCATAACAACACCGAGCGCGATCCACAGCCACCATTGCTTGCTTCTACTCACGTCCATCTCCCTTTCGCTAAGCAAAATGTTTCATACTTATGCACTTGTCAAAGAACGATGCCTCTATTTTGCAGCCCAGGGCTGAGACAAAAAAAAGCCAGCCCCATTGGACTGGCTGACATGCATAAAAAAAAGACGTACCACAACTCTTGCAAGTTCGTACGCCGTGCTTGTCCTTGTATGTTGTTCCTTATTGCATAAGTGAATTGCCGCCGTCTTCCTTCATCAGCGCACGCAGCTCTTCAATAAACGCCTGTCCTTTTTGAATCTCTTCCTCAGTGTAGCGCTGCTTGCTCTTAAACGTAAAGATTTTGCCCTTCATTTCCTCATAAGGCAGGTGGCTGAAATACAGAATCGTAGAAACCAGCTCGAGAAAACGGGAATTCTCCTCGTTCATTCGCAAAATTGCGCGTTCTCCACTCCCGAAGTCAACCTCATGAAACTTGAGAAAATCATGACCGGTTTCGTTCAAAGAGTAACGATACATATGAATAGCACCTTTACTCTCCATTTGCTCATCCAGAAGTCCCATGTTGCACAGCTCATCTACTCTGAGCGTCAGTTCTTCCGAATATGGACCGTACATGTGAAACTCGTAGCGCTCATCGAAATCCATCTCCAGATGTTTTCCTATGTACACCATCTTTTGTAATTTTTTTCGCCCGCTCACTTCGCCGACTATCTCAATCAGGCGTATGATCTTGGCGTGACGATTAAGCATCCTCCATCACTCCCAGACGTTCTCGAATCTTACGGGAGAGATCCCCCGGCAAGTCCATGACTTTATCCAATGGAAAGTACAGCTTGTAATCAAAGCGCCGCTTTCCGCTAATGGCCTGTACAATTTCTGACTTCTGTGACAGCTCGACAAGTTCTCCTGAAGGCATTTGGAGCATAATCGGAATGCGCTCCTCTTCTTCTCCGGCACGGTAAAAATCATACGGAAGATCGGAGGTTGTGTCTACCTCCAAATAATACATCGGATCAATTCCGGCAGATTGAAATAGTTCTTTTAGTTCAGACAGCAAGCGGAAATCCCTCGGATTATATTCGACGTATTTAAAGAGATTCCTGTCCAAAAAACGGGCGCACAAATCTTTCAAGACAGGGTCTTGCTCTCTGCGCCAGAGCTGCATATAGAAAAGAATAATGGACTCATCAAGCGCCAAATAGTCAGCGAGCTCTACCTTTTCCTGCAAGAAAGGCAAGAGCATAACAGGCTCCTGCATGAACGGATAGCCTTGGGAGAACAAGAGCTTCGCCCGTTGAAAAATTTTGCACAAGATTACTTCCGCACTTCGTGTCACGGGATGGAAATAGACCTGCCAGTACATTTGATAGCGAGACATGATGTAGTCTTCGACAGCATGCATCCCGCTGAATTTAAAGACAATGCCATCCTCCTGCGGCCGCATGACACGCAAGATACGCTCAATCTCGAAATTGCCGTAATTGACGCCCGTATAGTAGGCATCACGCAGCAGGTAATCCATCCGATCGGCATCGAGCTGGCTGGAGATGAGGCTTACGATCAGTTTATTGTCATATGTCTTATTAATCACTTCTGCCAATTTTTTCGGGAAGCTATCATCAAACCGACGAAGTATGCGGTTTATTTGCGTATCTCCAAGCAAAATGGCGCGCGTCCAATCCTCGTGGTGGTACTTGAACACCTTTTCAAACGAATGGGAAAACGGACCGTGGCCCACATCATGGAGCAAAGCCGCACATAGACACAGCAGCTTTTCCTCGTACGTCAATTGAATACGGCCTTCGAACGTCTCCAAAATTCTGCGCATCAGTTCATACACGCCAAGCGAGTGGTTAAAGCGGCTATGCTCTCCACCGTGAAACGTAAAAAAGCTGGTGCCCAGTTGCTTGACTCTGCGCAAACGTTGGAATTCTGCCGAGTTGATCAAATCCCAAATGAATTTGTCCCGCACGTGGACGTAGCGGTGAACAGGGTCTTTGAATACCTTTTCTTCATGAAGAAGCTGGGGCTGTTGCATCCTGGACACTCCCTTCCTGTACTGCTTTCTATCTATTACTGACAGTGAATTTTGATTCTATCATATCATACGTCCGATACCATTTCTTGCTTAATCAAACTCTTACAAAAATCTGAAGAATGCCATTTCCATCTAGACCGAGTAAAAGGCATGTAGGATTATATAGAAAAAAATGGTTGGATTGAGAGGTTTTCGCAAGTGTGGACAAATACATTTCGTTACATGACCAAAAACCCGCTTTTACTCCTTTTATTGATGATTATGCTCTTTCTGCCCTTGTTCGCCTCCTGGGGACAGTTTCTCTCCTCAGGTTTTTTAGGACAAACTGTTTCCGTATCTCTGCTATTCTGGCCGAAAACCGATTGGAAGGTAGCAGTCCCGCTTCCTGGCTGGCTCATTTTTGGTGTTATCTCGCTGATTTACGCTTGCGGTATCTTATGGCTTGTACGAAAGAAAAAATTGGGACAAGCATTTCTGTTCATCCTTGTCGGTCTCTTATTGGCAAAAGCGGCCGGAGCCGCCTTTCAGACGATTAGCGGATGGTATAGCACACAGCCAATCGGTGCACAGTCACTCTCTGGCAAAGCGAATCTGCTTGTGTTTGCCACCTGGCATAATCCTTTGTGGGAGGAGCTCGTCTTTCGCGGCATCCCGTTTCTCTTGCTAACACTCATCTATCGAAGAAACACAGACCTGCCCACTGGTGCGCGATGGATATATCTACTCATTCCTTCGATGATTTTCGCCTACTATCACGTACCTGGGCATGGTCTAGGAGCTTTTTTTGAATCGTTTCTCATTGGTGTTTTGTGGGCATGGGCAGCACTTCGCTGGGGATTGTTAGCTCCGATCGTCCTGCACATTTATGCAGACGCGATGATCATCCCCTCTCTCCCCAAAATGAAAAACATGCCTCTGGAGGAGATTCCCTGGCTGGTCAACCAAAGCATGCTGTTACAGTCGATTTGGGCTTTATGTGTACTCGTTTTTCTCATACTGGTCCTTGCTCTTTTGATTATCGGCTGGCGAAAAGCAAGAACCGCTTACTAAAAAACAGCGACAAACTCCCGAAAGAAATGAATCGGAGAGTTTGCCGCTGTTGCATGCCTTATAATGTCTCTGCCTCAGGCCCATACAAATCCGGGCGCTTCGCGGCTTTTTTCGCCAGCTTTTTGGTCTTGTGTTGCGTCAGAACCGTATAAAAGGACGGTACGACGATCAAGGTCAAAAGCGTCGAGAACGCCAAGCCGGAAATAATGGTGACCGCAAGCGGTTTGAACAAAACGTCACCCGAAATAGCTAGCGGCATCATTCCTGCAATCGCTGTAAGCGAGGTCAAAAGAATTGGCCGCAGCCGTGCCTCACACGCAGAAATAACCGCCTGCTTCAGCTCCATGCCTGTATGACGTGCCTCCTCGATGAACTCGATCAAAACGATCCCGTTACGCACCACGATGCCCGCCAACGCAATAATCCCCATCATTGTCATAAAGCCAAGTGGTGTCTGGGTCACGAACAATCCGATCAAGCTCCCCGATACAGCGAGGTAAATCGTACTGGTAACCAGTACAGGGATCGTCAAGGAATAGAATTGCATCGCGATCAAAATCAGGATCAGGAAAACGACAAGAATCGAGAGTTTGCCCATGTCGATAAAAATATCGGTCTGCTCGGAAGTCTCGCCGCCAATCTCATAGCGGTATCCTTCAGGCAAGGACATGCTATCGAGCATTGGCTTGATCTCTGCCATTACTTCTGTAGCCGTTCTCCCTTTCAGATCACTGGTAACTGTCACGCTCCGCGACAAATCGCGATGCGGGATCGTCTGAGTACTGAAAGTCGGTTTTACTTCCGCGAGCTGTGACAACGGAATCAGCTCTCCACGGGCATTGGCGATACTGAGTCGTTGGAACAGCAATGCAGGGTCTTCCCCGCCTTTTTGCAAGAACAGCTTCATATCTATCAGGTCTGAGCCCGTATCAAACTCACTGACGGTAATGCCTTCGCTCACCAGACGCAATGTCGTGGACAAGTCGGTGTAGTTGACGAGCTTTTGCTCCATCAGCTCTTTATTGACGACAAATTCCAAGGTGTAGCGTTCTACCCCGAAATCGTCTTGGACATTGTACGTTCCCTCTAATCCGGCAACCTTTTCTTTTGCTTGTGCAGAAAGAGAGCGCAGCGTCTCAATATCCTCTCCATACAAACGAATCACAACTGGTTTTCCGACCGGGGGACCTGCCTCCAGCTGTTTCAGAAGGATACTCGCTTCCGGATACAGCTTTTTGAATTCCTCCGCCCATGGCTCCAGCAGGTTCTCGAGATGGGTCTCTTTTTCATTATAACGAACCACTAGCTGTCCGACGGTAATGCCGCTTCCGGCAGCTGTATCTCCACCGAACATTTTCGGTGCACTGCCTCCCGCGTATGCAGATACTGACTCGATGCCAGGCTGCTTCAACACCCAGTCTGCCGTCCCACGCACCACTCGGTCTGTTTCTTCCAGACTGTTGCCCACAGGGAGACGGATATCGATGAGAAACTGCGGGCGATCATCGTTCGGAAACAATTCCACCGGAGTGAGCGGTATCAATCCATATGCTGCCGTTCCAATCAATACGCCAATCATTCCTGCCAAAAGCGGTCGCTTCAAAATTTTCGGCATGAACTTGCTCGCATACCACTTGGTCAGCTGCAACAATTGTTTCCCCAACAGTCCAGCGGGCTTGCGATACCCTTCTACACCAGCCTTTCTACGTTGCTCATACCATTGGCGAAAGATCGGGATGATCGTGAGCGACATGACCATCGACGCCAGCATCGTCATCGAAATAATGACAGGAACCGGACGAATGAACTGTCCGACGTTTCCACTAAGAAACATCAACGGAGCAAACGACGCAATCGTAGCCAGCGTAGCGGTCGTGATCGATATCGATACTTCCTTGGCGCCATTAACCGCCGCAGTAATCGGTTTTTCCCCCAGGACAGACAGTCGCCGCTCGATATTGTCATTGACCACCACGGCGTCATCGACCAAGATCCCGAGCACAATGATCAAGGACACGATCGAGATCATGTTGAGTGAAATACCCAGAGATGGCAGGAACATAAGCCCCACAGCCAAGGAAATCGGAATCGCCATCGCTACTACCAACGATGTGATCAGGTTCAATCCGAGCGCACACACCACCAAAACTGCGACGATGGCAATCATCATTTCCCGGGTCAGGTCGCTAAAAAGCTCATCCACGCGTTCATTTTGACTGTAGATCGAGTGTCTCTCGGCCCCTGCCGGAAGTGTTTTATCCAGAGTCACCATCATCTCGTCAACGCGCTTCTGCAAGGACGGCACATCACTTCCCGTCTCTGCATTGACGCTGATCGTGATCGAAGGCTTTCCATTGAAATACGAGGTTGTTTTCACTGTCTCCGTCGTCATTTTGACCGATCCGATGTCCTTCAGATAGATCGGGAAGCCCTCTTTTGAACGGGAGATAATGACCTTGTTCAGTTCTTCGACATCTGTATTTTCCGGCAGCTTGAGCTGGTAGGTCCGTTTTTCTGTGGTCAGGTCGCCAAGCGGGATTTTTTCATTTTCCTTTTTGACAGCCATCATCACCTGACTCCACGTGATCCCGTACTGGCTCAGCTTTTGCGTATCAACCTCGATGTGGACTTCCTGCTCCGGTAGACCTTCCACCAGTACATCCGCTACATTTGGAATGGTGCGCAGCTGTTCCTTCCACGATTTCAGCATGGTGCGCATGCTGTACAATTCCTCACGCGTGTCAACGGTGACCGCAAACGATTGGACAAACGTACGGTTCAAATCATCATTGATGATCGGTTGTTTCGCATCGGCTGGCAGATCAGCCTCTGCGTCCTTTACCTTCTTCCGCAATTCATCCCATTTTTGCTTCGGGTCTACGTCACTCTTTGCTTCCACCATGATAAAAGAGACTCCGAGGGAAGATGAGGATGATATATAGTTAAGTCCCTGCAATTCATTGATTTTTTCTTCCAGCTTTTTCGTAACAGCCTGCTCGACCTTTTCCGGCGAAGCTCCTGGATAAACCGTCGTGATCGTCGCCATGTTCACGATAATATCCGGCATCTCTTGCTTGGGCAGCTGAAAAAAGCTGAGGGAGCCTACAAGTACAATCATGCTGAAAAAAAGGAGCGTAATTTTGCGCTTTTGTACGATGTACTTGATCACGGTTGTGTACCTCCTGCCGCCTCGATTGGGTCACCGTCAAACAAACGGTCCACCCCTTTGACGATCAGTTGGTCTCCTTCCTTTAGTCCGCTCTTGATCTCGAGCTTGTCACTTACAATCTGCCCGATGGCTACGCTTGTTTTGACAGCCTTACCGCCTGCATTGACGAAGACATGCGCGTCATCTTTTCCTCTGCTGATGACGGCTTCTACTGGTACGTAGACCCCTTCCTGCCCCGTTACCGTTTTGGTCGCTTTCACCACCTGACCAGCAAACCAGTCACGAGCTTGGTTGGCGACTTGGACCTCTACGCCAATCGTTCCGGTATTTTGGTTCGTGGCAGGAAATATTTTTGCCACTTTGCCATCCCGTTTTTGTCCATACAGGTCTAAGGAGATCGTCTCGCCAACTTTCCATGCAGAAATCTCACGGTCAGGAACGGGCAATACGACTTTTAATGTGTCGATGTTGCCGACTTGATAGACAGGGGTACCTGAACCGACCAAATTGCCCGCAGACGAGAGCTTGGCGATGATCGTCCCGTTAATCGGCGAACGAAGCTGCGTTTTGGCAAGTGTATTGGCTGCCACTTCTTTGGCGATAACCGTCTGATTGTATACAGCCTGCGTTAACTGTTTGTCTTCCGCACGAGCCCCTTGAGTAACCAGTGAATAAGACTGCTGTGCATTTTGCAAATCCTTTTGCGCAATCGTCAGTCCATTTTGTGCACTTTCATACTCGCTTTTGGAAATGGCGTTTTGCTGGTAGAGCTTTTCAATCCGATTGAAATCATCCTGCATCTTTTGTAGTCCTACTGTTGCCTTCTCCACAAGCAAACGCGCCTGCGTCACTTCTTGCTCTCTCGCGCCATTGTTTACCTTGCTAAGATTTGCCGCACTCTGCTGCACGGCAGCGCTGGAAGAAGCAACCTGCAGCGAGTAATCTGTGGCGTTCACACGGGCAAGCACATCTCCCGCTTTGACCATGTCTCCTTCTTTTCGGTTCATCTCCACAATACGACCGCCTACTTCAAAAGAGATGAGTGCTTCCTCCAAAGGAGCCAGCGTACCAGACAACTCCGTAACGGTAACAGCCTGCTCCTTCTTCACTGGTGCAACGACGACATGCTTCACTTCCTTCTGGGGTGCCGAAGCAGGCTGTTGTTCGCTGCAAGCCGTTGTTGCCAATAGTCCGATCATCATTACAGATACAAGCCATCTTCTCTTCATGACTTCCTCCGCCCCTATGTAGCTATGCTGTTTATTTGAGTCCGCTGATGCCTTGTAGCAAAATTTCAGAAGCATTTTCAAAAAGCTCTTCTTCTACCATTTCGAGATCGAGATTGACCCGATACTTCGCCATAAAGGCGTAGAAAAAAGTGGAGACGAACATAAGAGCTGCCGTGAACGGGTCCGCCTTTGGCAAATGCCCTTGTTCCTGAAACGCTAGGAGCTTATTGGACAATACCTGGACTGCGGTCATCGGCAGGCTGCTGAACATCTGCACGACTTCCGGGTGGTTATCCGCTTCAATCATGCAGATCATGAAAATTTCTTTGCGCTCGACCAATAAGCCGTAATACGTACGTGCGTAGCTGACCAGCATTTCCTTGAGGTCAGCAAACTCGCCTTGCAACCCTTGCTCCAGCTGCTCCCGGACATCCATGATTTCTTTCAGGAGCTCTGTCAAGATGCCTACCTTGTTCTTGAAGTGACGAAATACCGTCACCTCATTAACCCCTGCAAGCTCAGAAATCTTGCGTGTAGTCGCTCCCTTGTATCCCTTTTGTGCCATTAGCTGACGTGCGGCCAATAAAATTCGCTCACGGGTTTCCTGTTCCTCTTCGCCTCTCCCCCCCAGCTTCTGTTCTATATCTGGGTGATCCATAACGCACCTCCGTACCAAGCAAGTAATTACTTGCATCTCATTTTTTTCCAAACTCATTATATAAAGGGACTGCATGCATGTAAATACTTGCATGCAGTTTGGAATGTTTATTTTTCCTTGTCAGCCTTATCGTTGTGTCAGCGTCTTAATCTGTGAGCTCGGGTCCTGCTTGCATTCTGTGCTGTATTCGACCAGGTCAATTTCGCAGTCTGGCCCAATCTCGATCTTGTTGCCGCGAACGACCTTGGCCTTTGTGTTTTCCAGATAGATCTCGTCACCTTCAATCGTCTCTACGGACAAGGTATTGTTGAGAAAATGCTTCAACAACTTGCCCAAAGTGCTATACCCGGTTCGGCGCACCTCGATATGTTCTCCGCCCATTTCTTTTGCCTCGCAGCTACCATGCAGAATTACCTCGATTCGCCCTGCATTCAGAAGCCCCCCGATACTAAACGCACCGTTTGCCCGGAACACTTCGGCTTCACAATCCCCTGCTGCTTTCAATGATCCGTGAATCTTTACATCCTCTCCTGCCATATTGCCCTGTACTTTGACATTGCCACCGACTTTTAGACTTGTAAAATTCAAATCATCCGCAACATCAAGCTGACCGTATACAGATAACTTATCCATTTTCACTTTGCCTCTAATTGACGCGTTGCCTTCTACTCTTGCCGAAGAACCAATGAGATCTCCCGTGATACTGACATGTCCCGCACAATGAAGCGACTCGCACTCTACATCGCCATTAATCTTGCCGTAACCTTGGACATCTACTTTGTTGTACACGCCACCCGTAGCATTCACTGCCCCATGAAAGATCAAATCTAGCTTGTTCTTATTCTCGTTCTGCATGGTATGGTCTCCCCCTACAAATATTTTCCTTTTAATTCCTCGATACAATTGGCTAGATCGAGCCGCTTCACTACCTTTACACCGCTATCAAAATACATTTCAGTAGAGCCAGACACCAACACGAACGTGGAAATCCCCATCTTGCGCATAAAGATCAGCTCACAAGGCTTCCCTTCGAATTTGGGATAGTGGCTAGCCAGTACCTGCAGCAATCCGCCGCCTTCATCTACACTTAAGTCTCCGGCGGCCAAAAGCTTTTCTAACACATAGGCGTATAATGCCTGCTGGAAGGTAAAGGTCCGTAAGCTCCCGAGAAAAACGTTAAACACTTCTAAAGAAGTGGATGAAACAATGTTTCGTGCCAATAATTCATCTGCGGTCAACGAAATTCCACTCATACTTGGTGAAAACATGTCCGCCAGTTCATCCAGCGATAAGTCGTCTTTCATGTTCAGGATCTTGTCGATACGAGCCAAAATCTGTTCCCTCGGGAAAAAGGTTTCTTGCCCTGTAAAAGTTGCTCGGCGAATGAACCACTCCTCCGGAATCAGGTTCTTTCGTTTCCATCGGTACAATTGTCCGTACGAAATGCCAGTAAGCTCCAGCAGGTCCTTCTTCGAGATTACATTTGTTTCCAATTGAAGCACCTCCAAAAACAATGTAACATAACACTGTTACGTTATTCAACTACAGATTGTTTGACTCTGAGGACTTTTGCACATAAAAAAGGACTTCTGCCATAGAAGTCCTTCTGTCCGTTCTTATGAAAACTCTGCTTGCATCAAGCGTTTCATATCTGATGGTATCGGTGCCTCGACCACAATCTCTTTTTCGAGAAGCGGATGTAAAAAGGATAATTTCGAAGCATGCAGAGCCTGTCGGCGTAACAAACCTCTCACTCCCCCGTACATCGTATCGCCAGCAAGCGGGTGTCCAAGGTGGGCAAAGTGAACGCGAATTTGATGGGTACGACCCGTTTCCAGCCAGACGCGAGCAAGCGTCATTCCCTCAGAAGTCTGTTCTACCTCGTAATGCGTGATGGCAGGATCGCCACTCTCCACGACACGGCGCTTCGTAGGATGACGCGCATCTCGGCCGATTGGCGCATCAATTGTTCTAGCTCCCTCTGACAGCACCCCACTGGCAACCGCAAGATACTCGCGGTGAATGCCCCCTTCGCGCAGCAGCCTGTCAGCCAATTGATGACCATAGCTGCTCTTGGCTACGAGAATAGCTCCTGATGTATCTTTATCCAGCCGATGCACAGGATGTACGCTCGTCTGCTCACCACGTGCCGCCAGTACGGCAGCGAGTGCATGTACCAATGTGTCGGTCTCCTGTTTAATCGGGTGCACCATCATGCCTGCCGGTTTGTTTGCTATCAAAAGATGATCGTCTTCGTACAAAATTTCGATAGAGGGCATAGGTGTGATCGGTCCCTCAGGCTTCGTAGCGTGCTGGGGCTGCCTAGGCGCTTGCTCTTGTCTCTCGATGACACGAACAGCGATTGTATCCCCTGCCTTTACTTGTCTTTGCAGGAAGGGCTGCTTGCGATTGAGCAAAATCCCTTTACTTCTCGTCAGCCGCTGCATCATACGACCCGACACGTTAAGCTTTTGCCGGACGATTTGTTCCACGTTCATTCCCGTGTCTTGTTCACTGACGATGTATTCGATCCAATCTTTGCGGCTCACGTCTAATCCCTCTGTTCCATGCTTTTTTCTTATTGTAGCAAAAGGATGCTTGAGATGCTCGTCTGTACTGCTCAAAGACGGTTATCCTCCAACTGTTGTGGTCGGGGGAAGCCCTGCCACATGTCTTCCAGTCGCCTGTATCCTCTCTTCGCTCGGGCGGTCTCCTTCCAGACATTTGACAGTGCTTGCGTACAGCTTGTGTTTACTTCATGTTTTTAGAGCGTTTCGGTTGTTATAACAAGGGAGTTTTAGAACTTTCATCAGAATGAATCACCTCTCAAGAAGTTAAACATCAGCTCCGTAGGAAGAAGTGCATTTCCAGTCCAAGCGCCTCTGGAGCCCATCTTAGCGTAGGAATAAATGGCGGGGAATTTCAGCTTCATTTATGAAAACCCTCCTCGAAAAGTCTACGTTTGAAGCGCTCCCGCTATTTATTCCGGAGCGAACAGTCAATCCCCCTTGCAGGGCGTAGGCCGAAGCGTAGACTGGAAATGTGCTTCTTCCCTCACCAATAGCTACGTAAAAAAAGCCACCATGCTAAGCATGATGACCCTGTTGTACCGACTTACCCTTTTAAATTTTCCGGATTGAGTCCTTGCAGCTCTGGCAAAACGAACAAACCGTCTTTGCGAATCAGCACATCATCAAACCAGATTTCGCCGCCGCCGTACTCGGGACGCTGGATGTTTACCATATCCCAGTGAATTTGGCTGCGGTTGCCGTTATCTGCGGTGTCGTATGCACGGCCCGGTGTGAAGTGGAAGCTGCCGGCAATTTTCTCATCGAACAAGATATCATTCATTGGATGCAGGATGTACGGATGTACGCCAATCGCGAATTCCCCAATGTAGCGCGCACCTTCGTCCGTATCGAAAATTTGGTTGAGTCTTTCGGTGTTGTTAGAAGTCGCCTCGACGATTTTTCCGTCTACAAACTTCAGACATACATTTTCGAATTTCGTGCCCATGTAGCTTGTTGCGGTGTTGTACGTAATGGTTCCATTCACGGAGTCGCGTACAGGTGCTGTAAAAATCTCACCGTCTGGAATATTGCGCAGCCCGGAGCAGATGACACTCGGAATGCCTTTGATCGAGAATTGAAGATCCGTTCCCGGTCCAACCAGACGCACCTTGTCCGTGCGATCCATCAATTGCTGCAAAGGCAAAAAGGCTTCGTGCATCTTTTTATAGTCAACGGAACATACGTCAAAATAAAAATCTTCAAAAGCGACGGTAGACATGTTGGCATTTTGCGCCAAAGCCGTGGTCGGGTAGTTGAGCAGTGTCCAGCGTACATTGTTGGTCAGGTAATCATGCAATTCTTGCATCGCACTTTGATGCGCACGACGACGCTCTACCGGAACATCGGCCATCTCACTGTCGTTGGATGGACCATTGATGACGATATATGTATCCAAATCTTTGTACATTGGCTCTTCCCATTTCGCCAAATGAGTCGCACGCTCTGCACTTGCACCGAGCATCAGCTCACGTTGGATAGACGGGTCAATAATCCGTACGAACGGATAAGCTCCCAAGTCGTACGCCTGCCTAACCAATTCCTTCGCCAAATCGTGACCCTCGCCACGAACTTCAATCAGCAAGCTTTCTTTTTCCTTCAGGCGTACAGAATGGCTCAGCAAATTTGTAGCCAGCTTGACGATGCGTACATCCCGCATGCGATATCCCCCACATTCCTAGCATGATTTAGTGTTGTAAAAAATATTTTACCGAATGAAAGACCCTTTTTCAATTATCGATGTTCTTGGTACTATTCAAAAAAAACCAAAAAATTATCTTGCATAAATTCGACTCTTTCGAGTATTCTAATCAACAAGAGTTTACCTATGTAAAAAATTTGAAAGACGGGAGTGCTGAGTTCATGGTGTTTTCTGTAGTTATCTTCGCTTAGGTGGGGCCTCTCTTAAGGGGCACTGCCTCTTACAACCCTATCAAAAGCTAGAAGCTGCAGGATGCCTGAACCGCTTCCGTCTTTTTCCCGATATGAATTGCGGGCCATGTTCTCGGGTGAACAGTCGGTTTACTGTACCTAAAACCATAGGTAGGTAACCGTCTCTCTTTTGTACTCCGTTGAACCGGTTATTTCCCGCCACCCTTGTATCGTTTGATAAAGCGCAAGCGGAAGAGCAGTGTCTCTACCCCGTTTGTGCTTTTTTACGTGGAATTTTTCCAAGAAGAGAATCGAGGTCAGGCACCTGCCGAAATGAATGGAGGAATTCGTGTCATGATTTGGCGTTCGTGGGATCTTAATTTGAAGGTACGTCTCTTTGGTGAATTGATTACTCACACCTTCTTTTGGATGTACTTTCCGTTTATGGCGATTTACTTTAGCGATACGTTCGGGAAGGATGTAGCGGGTCTTCTGTTGATGGTGCCGCCGCTGCTCGGGATGCTGTCCAATCTGTTTGGCGGATATCTGGCTGACCGGGTAGGGCGCAGATTCACCATGCTGCTCTCGCTCTGTACATCGACGGTGATGTTCGCGCTGTTTGCGTTCTCTCCGTCTCCTTGGATCGACTATATTGCCTTCATCGGGATCGGAATCGCTGGGGCTCTCTACTGGCCTGCCAGCTCCGCCATGGTGGCTGATTTGACCACAGAAGAAGATCGCAGAATTGTTTTTGCCACCTTTTACACAGCGATGAACATCGGGGTGGTCGCGGGTCCCGTATTGGGTTCTGTCTTTTTTGTTCATTATCGCCCGCAGCTGTTGATGTTCTGTACCATCGTTGAGTTGCTTTTTGCGATTACCGTCTTTTTTCTGATCAAAGAAACGCTGCCTGAACACGTTCGTCAGGAGAAGGCAAAGGAGCGTTTTTCCCTGATTCAGCAATTCAAGAGTTACGCCATTATTTTCCGAGACAAAGCATTTGCCCTGTACATTGGGGCAGGGATTTTGATCGCCATTGGGTTCATGCAGTTGGATATTTACATGGCGTTGTATGTCAAAGAGCATGTTATGCAGCAACCATTATTCTCGTGGGGCAATTGGACTTATTCTATTGGGGGAACCAGCGCATTTGGCTGGCTCATGGCCTTAAATGGTTTTTTGGTGGTTCTGTTTACACTGCCAGTCACACGCTGGTTCGAAAACTGGAGTGATCGCAACAGCCTCGTCATCTCCTCCATCCTATTCGGTGTCGGTCTGTTCTTGATGGCCTTTACGACGAATATTTGGCTCCTGTTCGGCTGTATGGCGATTTTGACATTCGGCGAGCTGATGCGCACACCAGTGGCCCAGAGCTTCATCAGTAAATACTCGCCGGAGGACGCACGCGGTCAGTACATGGGAGCTTCTTCACTCCAGTTCTCGATTGGTCGCTTCATCGCTCCCCTGACGATCGGTCTATCCCAATGGCTCGCTCCTGTTGGCGTATTCGGTGTCATCCTGGGCTTAACGCTCGTCAGTGCTTATTTGTATATCATTTTGTTCCGGATGATTGGTGCTAGCGAAGGTAGCTAAGGTTCCGGCCACATAAGGGCTACTCCCCAAGACTTTGTTTATATGAAAAAAACCCCTTCAACTTAAAATTGAGGGGGTTTTTGAGAACTATTTTTTCTCTTTCATAGTCAATAAAACGCCAGAGAAATGAAGGCGGAGTCCATCTAACCTTCAAGTAAACGAACCAAGTCTTTGCTGGTTAAATCCGGGCCAGCATTGATTCGCTTCATCGCATATAGAGTTTGTGGTTGCCCTTTTTTTATCGTATTGACTCCCTTTTTCGTAGATAAAGTTACTTTGTAGCCTAATTCCGCCAAAAATTGTTCGGAAAGAAAGCTGTATTCACCCATTGGATATGTAAAGCAGACCACTTTATTGCCTACATTATTTTCAATTAAGTATTGATTCTTACGAATATCCTCGACGAACTCTCTGTAATAAGTTCCGCTCCTTTCGTCTGTTTTCTGTAAAACCCCTCGTCTATATGGATACTCCTTTTCATTCGTATTATGCAAATCATAGGTGTGATTCTGAATATCAAAAACGCCAGACTGGTACATTTCCCTTGCCTGTTCCCAGGAAAAGTGAGGAATAATACTTTTTTCTGTGTTTTTATATTTGTTTTTCCCAACAGACCAACCAATGATGGAAACCGTTGCTTTCATTCCGAGCTCTTTTAAGATGGGATAAGCATATTGATAATTGCTTAGATACCCATCATCAAAAGTGACAGCGACTGGCTTCTCCGGCAGTTCATTTCTGCTTTCGACATAATCAACCATATCTTTAATAAATATCGTTTGATAGCCATTACGCTTTAATTCAAGCATATCATTTCTAAATTTGACCAACGTGATGGTAGAGGCATTCTCCAGTTTACTATCCGTCACAATATGATGATATGTAATAATAGGTATTTTTTTCTCCTCAATAACTGAAGTCGCCAAATGAGACGGTTTCGTAAATACCTTCTTACTATGCTCCTCGACATTCTGAGCGGTCGTATAATGTCCAAAATTTTTCGGTATGAACACATCCTTGTCACCGAACATGTATCCCACCATCATTTGACCAACGCTTTTTCTGTAATTCGTAGGGTTGTAAAAATAGCGTGGATCCAGACTTACGCAAGTGTATCCAGAGAAATCCCAAAAGTCAGTTATCTGAGCAATCCTCCTCCAATAATTTTGTAAACTTTCCAATCCAAATTGATCGACTTCTCTATAATAAGTGGGTGCGGTAACAACCTCCAAATGAATCCCCCTTGCCTCGCACTGCTCCTTGATTCGTTTAAGTGAGGCAACGATTTGATCTATGTTTGCGGTTGACAGGTTAGTCAAAGGCTTTATAAATTGGGGATTCTGAACCAAATAATTCTCTAGGTCATCCGTATTCGTAGAACTATGTACGAGAAAAGACCTTAGTGTGCTTTCATCCTCAACAGTACGTGTATTCTTTTTATACCATTCTTCCAGTTTCTGAAGTCCCCATTTTGGATTCAACATGAGAAACTCCAAATAAAACAACCCAAGAGAATCACCTGAAACTTTGGGATGGAGTCTCTCTTTCACGTTAGAAGAATGATCCTGATGTTGGACTAATTCTGACAGACCAATATGCAGAATCACATTTTCTACATGATAGTTCCTAACAAGATAAAAGAATGTTTTTTCGTAGTCGCGAATATTATTTGAACTTATCGGGATTCCGTAAAATTTTGCACCTTCATAAAAATGATTTAACATTTCAGGCGATAATGAACTGGATTGAGAACCACCTATGATATAAGAATTGTATTTATCGTGGTTTTGATCTAGATATTGAATATTATAAATATTCGGATTATTTTCTTTGTTATGCGGATACATTCTCAAAAACGTATCCCCAAAGACACCAAATGGATCAACAACATAGTTAAAGAGAAACAAAAACGAAGAAAGAGTCATCATAGCCATGATGAAACGTTTTATTATCCATGTATTGCACTTCATTTCACACCTCATAATTTGATAGCATTACAAGTTGATTGTCTAATTGAGGCACTACGTTTTACATGAGCAAGCGTAGTTTTAAAACATACTTTGCTTACGCTCACTCGTGTAAAACAAAGCTAGTTCCCTTTGAGACTTAACTCGTTAACATCTTTCAACCATTGGATTGATTTCTTCGAAGAGACCTGGAAATTTTTATTTGAGAATAGGTATCGTCATTTCCAACTCTTTAATATAGGCTTTGACAGGTTGTCCATTATTGTCATACAAAAACTCACCACTCGATTTGCTTTTATCTTTTAAAACATAGATATACGGTTTCAATGTGATAGATTTTGGAATCTCTTTAAATGGCTCATACGTCAAATCGTAGTAGGCATAACCTTCACGTATTTCATCATGACCAAAACCACTCACTTTTCCCACAGGGTTTCCTTGATCATCAATTAGATCATAATCTAATCCTGGGAATTTTGACTGCAAATTGGTTTTATTCACAAGTCCCTTATCCGCTCTGTATTTCTTCGGAATGTCCTCGGAAGTTCCATCTACTGCAATCGCCAATCGTGTTGTTATGGGAGTAAGTTCAGCTTTTTCCAACGTGATGCGTAAATGTTCAAACTCTTTGGTCATAGCTGTTGACAGAACGATATTGTCCTTTGTGTTTTTCTTAACGGGAATCTTTATGTTAAATGGTTCTTTTACCTTACTAAGTGTCAGTCTGATTGTTATGTCAAAATCATTGGGAAGGGCTGAATCTCCTAACCCGTTGTTAGATAGATCAGAAAACATAAGAATGGCCGAATTCTTGTCAGCACCAGGAGCAATCACAGGCTTTATCCGACGAGCTAAAGTGTCGTTTGTTGCATGCAGAGGCTTTCCATTGAATAACAGCTCGACCTGCTGTATGGTTCCTTTCGCGCTTTCAGATTCGGATGTCGCTGTGCCATCTTCGTTCACTTTCATGCCGTTCAGATAGCTTGTCATGTTCGGTGCGTCGCGGTAGACTGCCATAGCGAAGCGTGTCCCGTCATTGATCACCTCTGGTATGCTTAAAGTAATACCATCGTGTGTATCGCTTTGATTCACTTTCGTTGCCAATCCTTTCTCATCTGCGGTCCGCAGTCCCATATCGCCAGCCAATTTGAAAATACTGTTTACTACTCCTATCTTTTTCAACGATTCAGCCATGACAGGAGAAAAGAAACTGCTACCAATGACGAAGACTCCTACAGTTGCTGCTGAAAAAGTAGCAATCGCTGCTTTTTTCATAAAAGGACTTTTGTTTTTCTTTATGGCTCCGGCTTCCAAACGTCCGATAATTTCGTTGCTAAAACTATTCACTGGCATCTCGATTGTTTGAATGATATCCCGAATGTTCTCTAATTCTGGTGTTTCAGTTCGAACTAGCAATTTCTTCATGCCCAATACCCCTTTCTTGATTTTTTTGGTGAAGTAGTTTCTTTCGAAGCCGTTCAAACTTCTTGCGCAGCGTTGTAGAATTGCAACTCATAATTTCAGCCATTTCTTCGAACGTATATTGTTCGACCACTTTTAGTAGCAGGATATTTCTTTCTTCCCGATTCAAGGATGAAAGAAGCTCATCAACAAGCGTATATTGATTGAGCCTGAAATGAGAGCGAGTCTGCAGCTCCATGTAAAGAGATACGACTTTTTGCCAGCGGCTTTGCTTTCTGATCTGATCCAAGCAGTGGTGGTACGCAATTTTATAAAGCCACGCCGAGAAGGACAATCGATTCTCATAACGTTCTATGTCTTGATAAGCTTTGATGAATATCTCCTGAACCGCGTCCTTTGCTTCTTCACGATTTTTTAGGATGCAGTAACAGTAGGTATAGATCTTCTTCTCGAATTTTTGAATAACAACACTATATTTTTGAATATGTCCGGATTTTACCTGATCTATAATTGACTCGATCCCTTGTTGTCCTTTGTTTACGCCTATTTTTCCGTAGTTTGGCTGTTTCAAAGATTTCCCTCCTTTTTGCCGGGTACATAAGTAAAACGAATAAAGAGACCCATTTCGTGACAGGGGCTAAAAGTTTCTTCAATTTCCTTTCTGCGGACGAGGTGTTAAACGCTAGGGAATCTGAACTGACGAAAAGAATCAGGGCCACGATTATCTCTGAGTTATCACGTTCTGCCAACTCCCCTCCTTACATATAAATGGGTCATAGAAAAGCTTGGCCAGGAGGGATTGACATGGATCAGCCAATTGCCTTTGCTACATTCAGAGAAAAAAATGGAGTCGTCTACCGTACTTCCACCTACCTTCAATGGGGACCTGATTCAGAGGGCCATCATTCTCTAGGGAGCTGTCTTTTACTGAATCCTGGCAGCGCAAAGCTCTTTCGTGAAAGACCTGCATCCCACCACAGTATTATGGGTCAAACCACGATCGATCCCACGATGCGGCAATTGATCCGGCTAGTAGAGAAGATTCATGGAAAGCGGCCATTGGCAGGGAGATTTCATATTTACAACCTTTTTTCCGTACAAAACACCGCTGCCGTAAGTGCCATCTCTCATTTTGAGCAATTGATTAAAGAAAAAGAGACGACGCTCGAGGCTCAACTCGTATCTACGCAGGAACTGCAAAAGCATCCGTGGATCCTGCTCGGTTGGGGGCTTTCCCACCACCATTCGTGGCAGCATTTTTCTTCGCTCAAGAAACTGTGGAAACAACGGATCGCAGCAGCAGGAATACCGACTTTTGGCAAGCCCTGCCCCAAAGGAATCGATTACTACCACCCAAGTCCCCCTCTACATGCGGCGAAAGAAATGATCGCGGAGGAACTGGTGGAGATCTATAGGAAAACGATTGGGCGAGAGTCTGCCCATCCGCATTAAAAAAGTCTGTCTCCCCTCAAAGCGGGAAACAGACTCTTTTCCATTCACTACGGCATCTCACTGCCCTCGAAAAATTCTGTTCTGTCAAAACGACCGCGCATCCATTTGTACGTATCATCATAGATGGCGCGTTTGACAGGGTCCGTGCTCTTGACAGACTCTAGCAATGTCTTGGAGCCGAAGTAGTAAGCGTGTACGTTGTTTTTATCCATCCCCAGCTTGTGGGTGGCAACTAGCTGATTATAGTAGGTCTGATAGAACTTCGGATCGTTGTACATCTTCCAGTCGCCTTCGATCTCGATGTCCATGTTGTACTTGTTGACGACCTCCAGCACCCCTTGAATACGGTCAATTCCCACCGGCTTGTCGCTGTAATAGCTCGGCTGCAGGAAAGCCTTATCGAAATAAAGAGATTTCCACTCAGACACTCCCGGTGAACCGAAATACGGAATCCAATAGTAGCGCAACGCCTCGTCATGCACCATGCTTCCCATGTCGCGAATCAATTGACGCTCTTTCGGCGCGCTATCCTCCACCAGCTCATGGAACCAATAGATTCCTTCCAGCTTCAGATAGGCGTACCCTTCCTTGTTCCAGCGCTTCATGAGCTCCTGGAAGTACCATTCCAACGCAGCTTTGCGGTTCTGATACGCTTGCTCTTCCCCGATTCCCGCAGGGTTGAAGGAGAGGGATGGTTTCTTTTCATCCAGTTGACCAAAATTGGTCTGACTGGCATTCGGATATGGCAGAGCCAACACGACATTTTCCTGCGCCGGTGTTGAATACAACGTTCCGCGCAGGCGGTTGTACTCCCGCATTGCCTGGTTGAGAGCGTCGAGCTGCTTATTTGAGCCGAACAAATCATTCATGTACTTTGTCCAGCTTTCCTTCGTAGCAGGAATGGTCTGATACGGCAGGAACAGAATCGTGTCAAACATCTGGTCACGCATATAACCATCTACAGTGCGGTAGCCAACCATCGGGAGGAAATCCTCTTTGGTCCATGTCCCGAGTTCACCATGCTCTCCAGTATATGCGAGCAGCATATTTTCCACACGACGCCCTACTTGTTTGGCTTCTTCCAGCTTCGCCGGGTTTGGTGGCGGCAGCAAGACAGCGCCATTGTTCCACTCGCTATCGGATTTTGCCCATACCTCCAGCTGACGAGCGAACGTAAATACTTTCACCGGGAAGGATACCCGGACATAGCGGGTGTTGACGTCAGGCAAGGTCACGCTCAATGTGCGTGTTACGAGCTTGTCCTCTTTGGCGGAAACATCGTGAACGGCTCTTCCCGCATACGACCACACTTTTCCGTCGCGAGATACCTCGACTTCCATGTATTCTGGCATCGTGATTCCCGAGGTCTTCTGCTGCTTAAACGTCAGCGCAACTCTCTCCAATGGTTTCGCCTCGTCGAGCTCAACGGTCACCTTGCGCCCAAACTGACGGTGGTATCCCGTCCAGTCTTCTGTTGGCGTAACAAGTCCACCTACAGGACCCGGATACTGCTTCTCCAGCTCTTGGAAATACGAGTCTGGCGCTCCAAAAGTAGTCACCGATGTATAACTGCCGGGCGCGATATTGACCAGTTCTTCCTTCTTTGCTGGCTCCTTCGCTTCTTCCTTTGGATCAGCAGGCTTCGTTGTATCCGTTTCTGTTGTTCCTTTGTCTGCGTCTGGCTTTTCTCCCTCTACGGCCGCCTTGCTTTCATCGACTTTCGTTGCCGAGTCAGTAGAGGAAGTCACCGTTGCAGTCTTTGATGTGTCCTCTGCCTTTTCGCCAGCTGGCTTACCAGCATCCTTGATCTCAACCGGAATTGTCGTCGTTTGGTAGCCGACTGTCACCGTGAGATTTCCTTTTCCTGCTGTAGAACCAGCAACAAAGGTTCCGTCAGCCAAAATGGTTCCCAGCTCAGGACGATCAAAAGCGAAAATAGGTGTAAATGGCAACTCATCTCCGCTGATACTGCTTACCTTCAAGCGTTGGCTCGTGCCAGCAGCCAAACTAAGCCGCTCTACATCTACCTTGTATTTCACCTGCTCTGCTTGCTGGTAGCGTGCATCCAAGACGCGCTCAGCGATCACAGCTGCCTCCGCACGCGTGACGGTTCCTGTCGGATTAAACTTGCCGCCTGCACCTTGCATCCAACGCTGATTCGTCACTTCTTCCACTGCCGTTTTGGCGTAGTCTGCGATTTCTTCTTCATCGCTGTAAGTAACAGGAGTCTGACCTGCCACTTTGGTCACAGATCCCTCTTTCATCAAGCGAGACAGCATGACAGCTAGCTCTTGTCGTGTAAGCGGGTCTAGAGCACCCATGCTGTGCTCACTTCTGCCGTTCATCACACCCACCTCAGTGAGCCCATAAACGTACGGTGCATAAGGACTTTCCAATGGTACATCCTCAAAAGCGGCATCCTCGATTTCTGTTGGTTGAAGACCGATTACTTTTGTTAAAAGCACCGCAATATCCTGTCGAGAAATCGTGTTTTGTGGGTTGAAGCGGTTTTCTCCCTGACCACTGATCATATGGAGAGCTGCGAGTCTGTTTACGGCTTTACTAGCGTAGCTGTTGCCCAAATCCGTAAACTCCGTGTGCGCTTCTTCTTGTTTTTTGAACTGATCTTCCAGTTTCTTAGTCTCTTCTGCTGGTTTCCCACTCTCCACCGCCGGTTTCTCTGGCTCTGTTGCAGCATGAGTCAGCGGTGTGCTTTGGACCAGTAATGTAGTCGCTGCCAATAGCGCAGCCAGCATTCTGCTCCCGAATCGTTTCTTGCTCATTGCATTTTCTCCTCCAATTATGCCCATGCCCCTTCTTTATGTTTATTCGGTCGGGGTAACCATTGGTCCGCGCGGCGGTCTAGGTCCGAAAAACTGGTAGTAATCTACTTTGATATTTCCGTTGTAGAGCTTGCGCTTTTTGCTTGCTGTACGACCAAAGTGCTCCTCAAACTGTTCGTCGGACGTAATAATGTAGAAAGACCACGTATCCATGGCAGCAAAGGTTTTCCCCATTTCGCCATACATCTTGGCAACCTGCTTCCATTCTCCCAAGCGCTCCCCATAAGGTGGGTTGCAAATCAAGTAGCCGTACTTGCGCTTGGTTCGCACATCCCGCACATCCATGCGCTGAAAATGAATCAGGTCATCTACACCAGCCTCCGTCGCGTTCCGGCGGGCAATCTTCAGGATCTCGTCATCTATATCTGTCCCGATAATCTCCAGCTTTTGATCATAGCGCGCCAAATCATGGGTTTCTGCGCGAGCTTCACGCCAAGCTGTTTTCGGAATGACAGGCCACGTCTCAGAAACGAATTCCCGGTTCATCCCCGGAGCGATGTTTTGTCCGATCAACGCCGCCTCAATCGGAAGTGTACCCGATCCACAGAATGGGTCCATGAATACCCGATCAGGCTTCCAGCGAGACAGCATAATCATCGCCGCAGCCATGGTTTCCTTCAGTGGCGCTTGTCCGATCAATTCCCGGTAGCCGCGCTTGTGCAGGCCCGGTCCTGACGTATCAATCGTCAGCGTCGCCACATCTTTGAGAAGTGCCACTTCGATCTTGTACAGCGGCCCTTGCTCATCGAACCACTCGCGCTTGTAGGTCTTTTTCAGACTTTCTACCACTGCTTTTTTCACGATCGCTTGGCAATCCGGCACACTGAACAAGGTAGATTTGACCGATTTTCCTTCCACAGGAAACGTCCCATCCTCTGTGATCCAATCGGCCCACGGCAGTGCCTTCGTCTTTTCAAACAGCTCGTCAAACGTAGTCGCTTTGAACTCCCCTATCTTTAGACGCACGCGGTCGGCAGTTCGTAACCACAAATTTGTGCGGGGAATCGCAGAAATATCCGCGGTGAACGTTACCTTGCCGTTTTCCACCTGTACCGAACCGTATCCGAGCGCCTTTACCTCTTCTGCTACTACTGATTCCAAACCAAAAGTCGCCGTAGCGATTAATTCTACTTTTTGCATATGTAATCTCCTGTCCGTCCAATAATCCTTCGGGTCATGCCCTCATCCTACTACCTTACATATTATATTACCCCATTTCCTAATAGCGTTGGTAATCTTGTCTAAATTCAAAAGACCCATCACCGAAAAACAGTGACAGGTGCGGCATGCGAATCATCCATATGGGAAATCCTACGAAAAACTTTACGTACGGGAGGGAGTCAGCGTGCCAGAATTACCTGAGATGGAGACCTATCGCCGACTGTTGCAGGAGAAAATCGAAGGCGAAACGATTACAGCCACACACGTTCAGCGGGAAAAAACGATTAATCTGCCGCCTGCGGAATTTGCTCGTCTTTTGCAAAATAATCGCCTGACACTAGTCGACCGACGCGGCAAGCATCTTCTCTTCCATCTGGAAAGTGGACATGTCCTGCTGCTTCATCTGATGCTCGGTGGTTTTCTATACCTGGGCTCTGCCGAAGACAAGCTGAAGAGAACCGCCCAAGTGACTCTTGCCTTCGGAGAACGCATTTTATATTTTCACGGCCTCCGTTTGGGCTACCTGCATTTACTCACGAACGTTCAGATCGACGAAAGGCTGGCTCCGCTTGGGCCCGAGCCATTGGACTCGTCGTTTACCTTTACCCGATTTACGGAGCTGCTTGATGAAAAACGAGGTGTTCTCAAAACAGCACTAGTCAATCAGCATTGGCTGGCGGGCATCGGCAACTGCTATGCGGACGAAATCTGCTTTCATGCCGCCATCCTGCCTACCCGAACGATCCCGACACTTTCTCTCGAGGAACAAAAACGACTGTATCATTCCATGCAAACCGTGCTCAAAGAAGCAATTCGATTCGGCGGTTACATGCAGCCGCTTTTTCAAGGCGATTCCCTGACAGGCGGCTTCGATGAGCGCTGCCAGGTGTACGATCGCGGCGGAGAGCCTTGCCCGCGCTGTGGACAGCCTATCGAAAAGAGCGAGCTCTCCTCCCGCAAAGTATTCGCCTGCACGAACTGCCAGCATTGACAGACGCCTTTACTCCCTAAACGACAGGGGTCTGTGCAGCTTCCATCTGCTTGATCATAAACACCTGCTCTGTCTCGGAAGCACTGAATCCTGCCGCTTGCAGTATATCAACAAGCAAGGTATCAGCCGCACGCATATTAAACGTAGACCGGCGGCAATCGTGTCCAAGCGGCCCATACACATGCGCGAGTGCGGTTTTCAAAATGTCTGGTGCATTAGGATGCTCTGGCTGCGCTACACATTGACGCAGTACGATCCCACTTACTTTGCCTTCTTCGTTTACCGCACACTTGTACATCGCATAGCCGACCGCCTGACCCTCTCTGTCTTCTACGAGCACAGCCTGCGCATCTCGCAAGTTCAGCCAGTAATTTTGCCAAGGGACATCGGTCACGTAAAACGGCAGCATGGCGGCTTCCTGGGCCAAAATCCGCCGAACCCGATAATCAGCCTGTACATTTGTCTGAAAGGCATTCTCCTCCAGTGGTCCACTCTGCTGTAAAAACAACAGACGATCTACAACGTCATAGCCTTTTTGCTCATACAAGGCAATCGCTTTGGTATTTTGGCTCAATGCCTCCAAGGTAGCTACTTCCACCCCAGCTTCTCTGTACAGATCCAATGTCGCCTCAATCAGTTGCTTCCCTACTCCTTGGCGACGATATTTTGTGGCGACACCCGTTCCACCATTCCACGCGACTTTTTTCCCTGCAACGGTCCTCATCCCGCTGGCCACTAAGCCAATCGGCTCTGTGCCATCAAAAGCAACCACAGACAGGGACAGTACGTATCCCTCGCCCCCCAGTCGCTGGACAAGCATTTCTTCTGTCATCGTAAACTCTATAAAATAGCCTTCAAAGCCTCGGTTCCACGCTTTGGTCACTTCTGCAAAGGTACAGTCGCTCATCCGTTTGATGGTAATCATGGTATCACCTTCCTGGTATTTAATAGAATTATTTTAATCGATAAAATCTAAAAATTCAATCATCTACACACCTTTCTCCAGCTTTGTCACCCACCCGCCTGACATGGTAAAATTAAAAAATCACTTTCTCGGGAGGTTCCTATGCGCAAACAGCTTACGGTCGGCTCGCTCATTCCGGGACGATCTGACGTACAGATGTCGACTCCAGCTCCCGTTCCCGTGCATACGCATACGTCGTTGAAAAAAACAGATAGGAGCCCGGCTCGCCCCCAATCAGAGCAGAAGCTCGTACAGGTGAAACAACGCTCACAAACGATGCCAGTCCGGTATACTCCCTCCGAGACACTATTGCAAGCTGCGCTCACGCAAGATCAACCTATCGCTTACAAATGCCAACAAGGGCATTGCGGCAAGTGCAGTGTACAGATCGTAGCTGGTGCATCATTACTCGACACCCCAAGCGGACAGGAAAAAGCAAAGCTGGGAGAAAAACTCGCTACAGGCTATCGCCTCGCTTGTCAAAGCACATTTCGCTCTTCGATTTCTACATAGAGGATATTTTTAATAGAAAAAAGGTGGCCGTAGCATGAATCCTACACGCATCCTACTATTCGCTGGAGGCAATCTGGGCAACTGGGCGATCCAAGAGATACGCGAAAATGATTGGCTCGTCGGTGTTGACAGAGGTGCCTTGTTCCTCGTTCGCAACGGTCTTGAGCCAAAATTGTCGATCGGTGACTTTGATTCAGTCAGCTCCGAGGAAATGGCAGAAATTGAACACCACAGTATGCACGTCTCCTCCTGCGATCCCGTCATGAAGGATTTGACTGATACAGAGATGGCCCTTACTTGGGCAATCGAGCAACAGCCCGAGGAAATTGTACTGCTCGGTGTGCTTGGCTCTCGTTTTGACCATATGCTGGCAAACGTACAATTGCTGAACAAAGCGTTGCAGACGGGCACCAACTGCCGCATCCTCGATGAGACCAATGAAATCCGTCTGATTGACCGCCAGAGTACGATAGAGCAGGATCATTTTGATCATATCTCCCTGCTGCCCTTTACACCGGAAGTCACAGGGATTACCTTAACCGGATTCCTCTATCCGTTGCAGGACGCAACCCTGCGAATTGGTGACACGCTTGGCATCAGCAATCTGCTAACGGAACAGACTGGAACAATCACGATTCAAACAGGCAAGCTGCTCGTCGTCAAAAGCAAAGACTAATCATTAGAAAAAGAAGGATCTCCCTTGCATGATGCAAAACAATGGAGATCCTTTTCCTTTTACCTGCACAAATACAGACTACTCTTCTTCTACATGCATCGGCAACTGCCAATCAATCTCTTGAAGCCCGTGCGAACGCAAAAACTCATTGGTCCGCGAAAAAGGACGGCTGCCAAAAAAGCCGCGATTCGCCGAAAATGGGCTCGGATGCGGGGAGGCGATGACGAAATGCTTGTTTCGATCAATGAATGCCGCCTTCTCCTGCGCATGCTTACCCCACAGGATGAAAACGAGTGGAGTCTCCCGTTCATTCAACAAATGAATAATGCGATCCGTAAACGTCTCCCACCCAATGTCCTTATGCGAATTCGGAGTGCCCCGACGAACCGTCAGAACAGTGTTCAGCATCATGACGCCTTGCTTCGCCCAATGGTTCAGGTAACCATGCTGGGGAATTTCAAAGCCGACATCGCTTTTCAGCTCTTTGTAAATGTTGACCAGTGACGGCGGCGGCTTGATTCCCGGCCTGACCGAAAAGCTCAATCCATGTGCTTGTCCCGGTCCGTGATACGGGTCCTGCCCCAGAATCACAACCTTTGCATTCTGATATTCAGTCAGGTGCAATGCTGTGAATATATGATACATATCTGGGTAGATTGTCTGCGTCTGATACTCTTCCTTCAACGTTTGACGAAGCTTTACATAATAGGGCTTCTCAAATTCATCGGCCAATACGGGGGCCCAGTCATTTTGCAATATGGTAGCCATGTTCCTCACCTTGTCCGCTGTTTTTTTCTACCTTACCACAAACCTTCCAATCACTGAACCACTGATTCGAGAACTAGGACTATTCTGATTTAGTCCTATCTTTCTCATGATTCCTAGTCTTTGTTTCCTAGTACCCTCGTTTGATAGCTTTTCTCCTATGATCTTTGACATAATGATGGCTGGGAAGATTTAGAGAAAAGAGAAAGGGAGAGGGTTTCACATCATGAAATGGGACATCAAGTCATTTTTGGGGGGCATTGTTGTAGGTTCGGTGCTCTTTTCCGGAATTGCCATCGCAGCACCTGCTTTTCCAGACACGGAAGAAGGAATGAAAACACCGTTCACCTACTACTTTGACGGCTTGCCGAAATCACCAAACAGTGACGTACAAGGCATCATGTACAAAAACTCTGTCTATGTGCCAATCCGCTTCGTAGCAGAGAACCTGAACAAACCTGTCATTTACGACGCGAGAACCAAATCGATTTTCATCGGTAAAATCCCATCAGCAAAAATGTACTCCAAAATGGAAGCGATCGAGCTGGTGAAAAAGAAATTCGCTGGCAAACTCTCGCCGACACATGTAGTTGAGTACGCTCATGACGACGAAAAAGGTCACTATGTCATTCATGTGTACCAAACGGTCGTGAACAACTTCCAATCTGGCGACAGCTACACCAGTACGTATGGCTGGTTCGTAGTGAACCCGAACACCGGGGAAATTAAGTCGTTGTTATAATTTCTTCTGCACTTATTTATTCGTACGAAAAAGACAGCGGACTAGGGACCCGCTAGCACCGGAGGATATCCTTCCGGTGCCTTTTTGTCTTCATGGAAAAATTTAGATTGATTACCACTTGTCCTATGTGATACGATCTCCCTACAGCTATTTAATAAACATTTTTATTTACTATTTATTTTATATAAGGAGTGAACTTGTTTATGTCTATCTTACCAAACTGGGCGAGTTTATACCTTCAACGTCTACAGCTAGATCGCAAGTCCCCTAGCCTCTCTTATCTCAGTGAGCTCTGCCGTGCGCATCTGCAGACTTTCCCTTATGAAAATGTAAGCAAGCTGCTTTTCTTCCGTGCTGGAAAACATGCTATACCTTCCCCGGAAGAATATGTACAAAACGCAATCAGTCATCACTTCGGCGGCACATGCATGACAAATAATCACAGCTTTCTCGCACTGCTTCGTGCACTTGGATTTTCCGGTAATCTGGTCTTGCCAGGGGGAGGGCATGCTGCCATCCTGATCGATGGTCCCGATACTGGAGAAACACCTGTCTATGTAGATACAGGCGCTACTGCTCCTATCTTTGAGCCGATTCATTTTCTGGAAGAGGGGAACCATGCCAGATCTTTTGGCACTGTTTCGATGGATTTAACCAAAAGTCCCGATCATCCTGAACACTATCGCTTTACGCGGTATGAAAACGGAAAAGTGGCAATTCCTCCGTGGGATTTTCATCCGAATGAACGAAAAGAACTGTCCGACTTGACGGAAGTCATCCGCTCCTCGTTTTTACCAGACGCCTTCTTTTTGAATCGACTTCACATTCATCGTTTTCAGCTGGAGCAAGATCGCTTCGTGGTACTCAAAAACAATACCCTCCAGCTCGGCTATTCGGATGGCACAAACCAGATAACAACCCTCCACACTGTCTCTGATATAGAAGCTGCCGTAGCCGATGAAATGCAACTGCCACTTCTCCCTGTTCGCGAAGCGGTAGAAATCCTGCTCGAACGCGGTATTGATATTTTCGCTGCCCCCAAGAAAGAAGAAGTTCCACTTGAAAACGAAGCTCTCGTGCTCAAAGAAAATTCAGCATTAGACTTACTTGTTTAAAATACAATCGGCAGCCTTGGACGAGAAAATAAAGTCCTAGACTGCCTCAGTTCTTTATCACATGAGTTTTAATATTGCTATCGAATCAAACATCTTTGTCTTTGATATTATTGGTACTCAGTTATTAAATAGTAATACTAAATGAATAGCCGCTAGGATTCCCATTGGATAAATAATTGTTCTGGAAAATGTATTTTTAAATCCATTACGGGGGTGCTTTTCAAAAAATAGGTGCAGGATTGCATGTATGATAAAAAATAAATCTAGGACCCAAAAAGTAACTGTCTGATATTTACTAAAAAGTAAATAGAGTATTATTGTGTAAAGTGGAAGGTGAATAAATGTGAATACTTTATAAGCTTTAGAATCCTCCATATCCTTAAGCACGATAAACAATCTCCACTCAGAACGTCTAATCGCATCCATTTCGTGCAAAAGAAATAAAGATAAGTTTATCAAAAATATCACAAGCAAGAGATCAGGCATTTAAAGCCCCCCTACAATTTTATTACTTTATGTTACTACACCCTAATAAATAATGAGGTCAAAATACATTTTTCGGTCTACATCTCGATCGTCCCGCTATTTCCTAATATCTGGTTGACAATGATAATATTTCTCAATAATATGAGAAAGTAGGGAAATGGTATATAAGGAGTGTCGCGCTTCATGATGATGGAGATAAAAACATACGTCGTCCAGGAAGGTCATTCTGACAAAATTGTACAAGGCTTTAGCGAGCCTGGTGCTGTTGAGAAGGCTCCTGGCTTTGTAGATTTAAGCGTGCTGGTACAGAAGCCACGCAAAGGTGAAGAAGAAGTGGTCGTCATGATCCGTTGGGAATCAAAAGAGGCGTGGAAGCAGTGGGAGCTGAGTGATGTTCATCTGGCAGGTCACCGCCAAGCACGTGAGGAAGAAACCCCTGAGTGGTACATTAGCGGCAAAACCGGCCATTACGAGCTCAAAGCGAAAAAAGAACCAAACCCTTCGTAAATACAAACAAACCAGCCCGTACGTCGGAAAAACTCCGATCAATCCAGGCTGGTTTTTTATTTTTCCTCTATCCTTTTTCCAATCCGTACTTCTCCATCTTCCGGTACAAGGTCGACAAGCTGATTCGCAGCTCATTGGCAATCGCGGCTTTGTCCTGTCCATAATTGCCTGCGTTCAAATAGCGCTGGAGAATGGAGCGTTCGTATTCTGCCACCAGCTTTTCCAGTCCCAAATCGCTTCCTGCTGTCGACGACTCATCCTCGAACAGCAAATACTCTGGAAGCTCCTCATTGCCGATGACCTGCCCCTCCGCCATGTTGACCATATACTCGACGGCATTTTCGAGCTGACGAATATTCCCCGGCCATTCGTATGCTCGTAGTCGCTGGACGAGTTGGGCTTCGAGCTCCAGTTTGCCTTTTTGCAGCAACGTCCCGTACCGATACAGGAAGTGCTGCAAGTAAAGCGCGATATCCTCCGTACGTTCACGCAACGGCTTTAACCGCAGGGGGATGACGTTGAGACGATAATACAAGTCCTCGCGAAACGTCCCTTCCCTGACCATGCTCTCCAAATCTCTGTGTGTGGCCGCAATGACACGCACATCGACACCTAGCGTCTTCACGCCGCCTACCCGATCTACCGTTTTTTCCTGAAGGACACGCAGCAGCTTGGGCTGGAGGGACAACGGAATATCGCCTACTTCATCCAGAAAAATCGTTCCCTTGTGGGCCAATTCAAATTTCCCCGGCTTCCCTTCGCGTCTGGAGCCTGTGAATGCGCCGCCTTCGTACCCGAACAATTCGCTTTCTAGCAAGGTCTCGGGAATCGCCGCGCAATTGACTGCCACAAACGGCTGTCTGCTGCGCGCACTCTCGCAGTGAATGGCTTTGGCCAACAGCTCCTTGCCCGTTCCGCTCTCTCCCCGGATCAAAACAGTGGAAATGCTGTTCGTCACTTTTTTCGCTTTGGCAATCACATCACGCAAGCCTGTTTCTGCACCGATCAGTTGGGCAAAATACACCGGATGAACAGAAGCCTGCGGCATTTCCTCTTGAATGTTGCAGCTCTTCTCCCGTTCCGCATCCAGCTCTAGCAGCTTGTGCTCTATCAAGGAACTCGTATGCTGTAAAAACGGCATCCATTTTTCCGAATGGTGCAGCATTTTTTCTTTTTGCTCGGGGGAAAAGCCGATAATTCCGATGACTCCTACCGTCTTCTCCCGCTTGTGCACCGGAAATCCAATCGTCGCCAGCTCCCGGCATTGCTGCAAAAACTTGCAATTGCCACACTCCGACTCGTTCTTTTTCATGTCAAAAATCATTCCCGGCTGTCCGGTTTGCAGGATCATGCGGAAAAACGATCCCTCCGGCGCAGGCAATCCAATCAGATCCTGATAGTAGCCGGTTCCGCTCACACGTATCCCTTGTTCATCCAGGATAGTGACATCGAGTCCCAGTACTTTGGAAATATTGTCGGCGTACGATTGAATGAATTCCTCGATCCGGGAAAACTCTGTCATGCCCAATCCTCCAATTTCACGTTCCTTTATCCCCTGCTCGCCGCCATTGGCAGACTAGCCAGCGCCTGCTCCAAATCTGCGATGATATCCTCCACATCCTCCAAGCCAGTCGATAAGCGAATCAGACCGTCCGTAATGTTGAACTTGATCCGCTCAGAGGCAGGAATCGAGGAATGCGTCATCGAGGCAGGATGCTGTACCAGTGTCTCGGGATCTCCTAAACTAAACGATATCATAGCCAAGTGCAGAGCGTTAATGAAAGATTTGGCTGCCTCGTAGCCGCCTTTTACTTCGAAGGAAACGATTCCGCCCATTCCGGCCATTTGCCGTTTGGCCAGCTCATGCTGTGGATGCGAAGGCAGACCAGGGTAGTAGACATGCGAGATTGCCGGGTGCTGCGCCAAAAACTCCGCCACTGCCTGTGCGTTTTGCCCATGCTGTCTGACGCGCAAGCCGAGTGTCTTCAGCCCACGCAGGATTAAGAACGCATCCCAAGCATTCAAATTTTGTCCCAAGTCTCCCATGACGTTTTTGCGCATGAATTGGATATGCTCCTGCTTCCCGACGATGAAGCCCGCGATGACATCGCCATGTCCGTTCAAATATTTGGTGGCGCTATGCACGACGACATCCGCCCCTAGCTCAAGCGGTCGCTGCAAATACGGCGTTAAGAAGGTGTTGTCGACGATGACCACAATGCCATGTGCGTGCGCCAAACGTGACAACGCCGAGATATCTAAAACAGTCAGGCACGGGTTCGAGGGTGTTTCGATGTACAGGACTTTTGTGTTTGGCAAAAATGCTCTCTCGACTGCCTGCAAATCGGTGCAATCGACAAAGTCCGTCGCAATGCCATAACGCGGGGCCATGGTCGTAAGAAACTTGTAGCTCCCACCGTACACATCCCGCGTACACACCACATGATCCCCCTGCTTCAAAAAGGCGAGCAAAGCCCCCGAAATGGCAGCCATCCCACTGCTTACGCCCAAGGCAGCTTCTCCATTTTCCAATGCGGCGATTTTTTGCTCTAAAGTGGTGATGGTAGGGTTGCCATATCTTCCGTAGTACGTTCCTTCCCGCTCGCCCGCCACGCACGCCGCTGCGGAGTCTGCATCTGGAAAGGCGTAGGCCACGGCAGGCACCACTGCGGATACGACTGCTCCTGTTTTTTGGCAAGGCGTTTGTGCGGTATGAATAATGGAGGTGTCCATCTTCCACTTGTTTGTCGTCATTTACTGTCTCTCCCTTTGGTTTGTGCTGTTACCAAATGCTATAGCAAGGAGCATGCCAAGGTTAGAAACCGCATCATTTCAGGGCTTTGCGCTTTTTGCGCTCATAGACATTCGCAAATATGAAAATCAACTTTTTCAGATGCACGCAAAAAAGCCGTTAGTTGCCCCAACGACTTTTCGCATAGTTGCAATTGCGTTTTGCATGATTAGAAAAGCAGCTTATACGAGCATGCCGCCCCCGCTTTTCCTGTACTTCAAAATGCCCTCTGCTGCTCGATAGGAGAGAGCACCCATCGTTCCTGTCGGATTGTAGCCGCTATTATGAGCAAACGAGGAAGCCCCGACGACAAATACGTTTTCCGCATCCCACATCTGCAAATAGTTGTTGACTGCCGAAGTGTCAGGTGAAGCACCCATGATGACACCGCCTGTATTATGCGTCGATTGGTATGGTGTGATATCGTAGGGTCCGAGCTTGCGGTTGATTTCGAGCTTCTCGTTCGCTCCCATTTCTTTTACAATTTCCGCGCACTTATCTGCACAAAAAGCCGCCAGCTCTCTGTCCTGGTCGACGAAATCATATGTAATGCGAATCAACGGATCGCCAAACGCATCCTTGTACGTAGGGTCCAGATCAAGGAAGTGCTGTCGAAATGGCATCGAAGCCCCTTGGGCGCCTACCGATATGAAGCGATTCGTGTATTTGATTGATGCCGCCTTGAACTCCTTGCCCCAGCTAGGCGTCCCCGGCGGTACCTTGTTCGTGCCGATTGGTCGGTAGCCGGTTTGTGTGACAGAGATATTCGCCCCATGGATAAATTTCAGATCGGAGTGATCGAAGTTATCACCGTTGTAGTCATCCAAACACATTCCCAACGATCCTGCGCCAGCATAATTATTAAACTCCCTGTCGTCGAAGAAGCCGACTGCGCCTCCTCTCATGACCTGGTAGGCGTAGTTTTTACCGATCACGCCTTTTCCCGTTGCTGGATCATACGGTTTACCCAGCTTGGACATGAGCAAGATGCGCGTGTTGTTGAATACATAGCTGGTCATTACCACAATATCAGCGGGCTGTTCGAATTCCTCCCCTGTCGTGACATCCGTATACAAGACGCCAGTCGCCTTGTTCCCTGTATGTAATATTCTGCGGACATGGGAATGCGTGCGAATTTCAAACTTCCCTGTCTTCTTGGCTACCGGAATCACCGTCACCACTGGATCGGCTTTTGCTCCGTACTCACAGCCAAACCTTTCACAGAAGCCGCAATATTGACAAGCTGCCCGTGCCACCCCGTCTGGATTGGTATACGCTTGCGAGAGATTTGCTGAGGGAAGGATGTATGGATGCAGGTTTTTCTTTTTCGCCGCATCCGCAAATAATTGCATGCTTGGTGTAGTACGCATCGGAGGTATCGGATACGGACTCGAGCGTTTTCCCCCCAACGGATTCTCCTCGCCTGCGATTCCCGCCATCTTTTCAAACTTATCGAAGTACGGCTCCAGTTGATCGTAGGTAATGCCCCAATCCTGGATCGTCATCCCCTCTGGAATTTTCTTTGCGCCATACCTTTCAATCGTCTTGCTGCGGATCTCGAAATCATACGGCAGGAAGCGGAAGGTCTGTCCGTTCCAGTGGACACCAGCACCCCCGAGTCCTGTCCCGAGCAAAAAGGAACCGTATGACCGCATGGGAAGCGCGCGAACGTTCATTTTACTGCGGAACGTGATCGTTTCCTTGGACAAATCTTGCATAAGCTCGTAACGAAGAGCGTAACGCAATTCGTCGTGTACCATGAAGTAGTCTTCGGTTTTGCGCTCCTTGCCTCTCTCTAGCCCCACCACCGTCAGACCTTGCTTGGTTAGCTCAGAAGCAATAATGCCTCCACCCCAGCCCACCCCCACGATCACGACGTCAACCTTTGGCAATTTTTTGGCCATATGTACCGTCCTCCCTCAATGTTGATGATCCCGCAAGCTTAAGGGAGCCATCTTCACAAACTCAGGCTTATCGATCAGCTGTGTATACGTCATCTGATTGCCTGGGAAATTCTTCATTTTCCAGCCATCCATATTTTTATTTCCTCCGTACAGAGGGTCTGCATAAACGCCTTCGATCGTACTGGCCCGCAGCAAATTGAAAAAAGTGCTCGCCGAAATGGTCGTCAATTTTACTTCATCGGTTTCAAAAGCCTTCAAAACAGCGTCCTGCTGTTCCGGCGGGAGTTCATAAAACCGTTTTCCGTGGGTGCTGTTACTGTAGTTGTTCATTTCTTGAATGCCGATATCGAATATTTCCCTTCGTTTTAACCTGCCTTGATAGCCCTGTGTAATCTCACCTGGATAAAAGGGTGCTTGCATGTATTCTCGAGCATTAAAGCCCCAATCACCCGCTAGCTGGTGGTCAATGAAATAAGCTGCACCGAGTGCCTTCGCGCCCGGACCCAGCTCATCCTCAGGAAAAATGCGCTCACAGGCGGCATCCACCACCTTGAATTGCTCAGGAGTAAAAAACATGAGCGCCTGATTGTAATCGGTCGCAGGGGGCGGTGCTGCTGGCTGGGCCGGAGTTTCCGGTCTGCGGAGCAAGCTCCCTGCCACTCCTCCTACGACCAAACCGCCGAGCACCAGCCCGGAGTTTTTCAAAAAGTTCCTTCGGGATACTGGCCGTTCATTCGTGTTGTTTGCTTCTGCCAAAATGACCACCTCCAGTTATTTCCTCCCTTTGTTTTGTGCATTTTTTCCAAAAGATAATCGTGGTTAACAAAAATTTTTCCAACATGCTCCACTCATAACTTCATGCAGCGAACAAAGGATAATCTTATCTAGGCAGGAAGACTTGGAGGGATCGTGATGAAGCACTTCCATACATGGGTAGGAACCGCAGGATTAGGAGCTGTCCTTCTTTTGACAGCCTGTGTGAATCAAGCGGCTCCGGCTCCGATACCACAACCACCAGCACGTACTCAGTCATTGGCACAAAATCCAAATGACGCAACCGTTATTCCCAGCGTGGACCGCGACAAAAAATTCACGACAAATTCGCAAGGCCATACGTATAGCGGGATGGGCAATGCTCTATACAGCTCTATGGGCAGCTCACACCTGCACACGGGCGGTCCTTCCACGAAGCTAGAAGCCCAACTGAAGGCAGCGGGCGTTCACGGTGTCCAGGCGTTGATCGTTAACGATGCCATCTACTTGGCCCCTTCTACTGCCAATGCACAATCGATCAATCAAATGGACCCGATGCAGTCTCATCTCATCAGCAATTACTCCGGTAGCTCCAGTCGCGGGCATGATGCTGCCCATACAAAATCAGGGAGCGGAACGGCAGGGACATTGGGTACGAGCGATCACCAGCACACGTTCGCACAAGCTCGTACCCAAATCGAGCGTATCTACGGAACGGATGCACCTGTGAAGGTCGTGACCTCGAAAAAAGGCATCAAAGCGCTAGAAACGGTGAAAAAGCACATGAGGGAGCAAAAGAATCAGCAAGCCATGGCAGAACAGTTGAACGTGCTCATTCGTGAAGCGAAGCGGTAAACAAAGTAAAAGGGACAAGCCAACTCGCTTGTCCCTTCCCTTATTTCGATAAAAAAACATGGATTTCGTTCACGGTCTCTTGCGGATGCGTCACCATCAGCAAATGTTGTGCTTTCAGTATCATTTTCACCTTGGCCTGCTTCACCATTTCCTGGTAGGTAGCAACTGCCTGACGATGAAACTGCTGCTCTTCTTTTGACAACAAGCTGTCATCAGCCAGTAGTAAAAGCACGGGGCATGTCAGCTGTTGGAACAATTCTGGTTGGCAATGAACGCTGTACTCTTGGAAATAGGCCGAGAATGCCTCCCTCGGCAAACGGTAACCGTAGCTTCCGTCTTCCTTTTTCACAAGCTCCTCTCGCATCCAGCCCTCAGGCATCACTCTCGTACCATACCGCTCTGCGAATTGCCTTTCTGCTTCCTCTACGGAGAAAAACCGCGTGGTAGCCAGCCTCTCGACAACCTTCTCCCTATTGAACCCGGGCACTTCTCCCAAGGAATAGTAGCCTCCATCCAGCAATACGAGCGAAGCTACGCGCTTGGGCTCGCGAATCGCTAGCATCTGGGAAGGCACAGCAGAAAAGGACGCTGCGACAATCGTTACTTGTTCGAGCTGTTCTTTCTCCATGAGTTGAATCAAATCTGTTACGATCCCCTCAAACGAAAAGGGACCCTGGCTCACAGAATTCCCGTGACCACGGATATCTACCGCAATCACCCGATATTCCTCTGCCAATGCTGGCAAGATGGGCGCAAACAGCAGCTTGGTGTTGCGAATGCCATGCAAAAGCAGCAGGGCAGGTGCATCTGGCTTTCCTGTGACGCCGTACTCCAGCGTGCCCCCTTCTACCTGCAAGCGATTGACATGCGAGAACAATGCTTCGTTCATTTTGCTTGCCTCCTTACTAAATACGCCCCGGAATCAGCACGCCAGTATGATCGGGATGTAACCTGGCGATGTAAAATAGTGCGGCGACGATACATACACCAGCCACTAGTGTGATTATTTCTGTTTTTTCCCACCGTTTGCTGCGGTAAAACCGATGCTGACTGTTACGGATGCGAAAGCCTTTGGCATCCAATGCATTCGCGATCAGTTGCACACGCTTGAGTGAGTTGAAGATGAGCGGTACGAGCAAATAGCTGTACTTCCTGATGCGTTCCGGAACATTCCCTTCGCTCGTCGACATCCCTCGTACCATCTGCGCTTCCCGAATGATCGCCAAATCATTTTTGACGAGGGGGATAAAACGAAAAATAAGTGAGAGCAAATAGCTGACCGAAAATGGAACGCCAATCCCGCGAAGTCCCATCGCTATTTCTCTGGGGGAAGTTGTAAACACATAGTACATCGACAGTAACGCGACATTCGCCAGTCGTAGTCCCATTCCCAATGCCCATAAGACACCGACATCCGTAATTTGCACGGGATAGTCGATCACCGGAATCGTGCTGCTCCAGTACGGAGTGCCTACATTGGTAAACGGCAGCCATGTAATCACAGCAAAGCACGAACCGATTCCACCAACCAATACATACGCCTTCATCATGGAGCGCTCCCAGCCCAGCTTGGCAATCAGCGCGATGTTTATCGCCAACAGAATGATAAGCGCGCGCGGGTCCTGGAATAAAAAAGGGAGCAGGCCCAGCAACACGAATACAAGCAGCGTGTAGCTCGGATGGGCATTCCTCATCTTACTTCCCCTCCCCCAGCAGCTGTTTTCTCATCGCTGTCAGCGTGAGTGGAATCGGATTATGGACATCCACTGCTTTCCCGAAACGATACATGGCAGGCGCTTCTACTTGGGCAGCAGCTAATACTTGCGGCTGTGAAAATACGTGCTGTGGGTCCCCGTCACATAGCAGCTTTCCTTTATGCATAACGATCACTCGCTGGGCGTACTCCGCCACCAGACGCATATCATGCGTGATGACGATAATTGTATGGCCTTCCGCGTGCAACTGCCGCACAAGCTCCATCATTTCTTGCATGGCACGATAATCGAGACCCGTCGTAGGTTCGTCCAGCACGATCACTTGCGGCTTCATCGCCAAAATCGAAGCCACCGCGATTTTTTGCCGCGTGCCTTTGCTCGAAAAATGGGGCTCTTCTTCGCCTTTGTCGGATAACCCCACTGCTGCCAACGCCTCCGCAACAGCTTGCTCTATTTTTTCAGGCGGCCAGCCCATGTTTTTGGGCCCGAATGCTACCTCCGCCTTTATGGTCGAATGAAAGATTTGATGATCAGGATTTTGATAGCAATACGCCACGATTCTCGATAGTTGGGCAACATTCATCGTCTTGGTATCGAGACCATTCACTTTGACGGCACCCTGCGTCGGCTTGTACAGACCGTTACAATGCTTGGCCAACGTCGTTTTACCGGAACCATTTCCCCCAATGATGGCGACGAATTCTCCCTGTTTTAGTTGGAGCGAAACGCCGTTCAGCACCGGCTTTTCCTTTTCATAGCCATACCAGACCTCATCGAATTCAATAACGACACTCACAGGCTTCCCTCCCGAACGAGCTGTCCTTCCTTGTAGTGGAGTGCCAGCTCCTCAACAGTCAAAGGCACACCAGTAGAGGATGCCGGCATGACGCCTTCCTGGCATAGCATGTGATAGAGTCGGATGACATCCGGGACCAATATGCCATGCTCGTCCAACACGTCCACTTGGGCAAAAAATTCGCGAGTCGGCTGGTCCAATACGATTTTCCCCTCAACAATCAGAATCATTCGGTCGCAAAAAGCCGCGAGCTCTTCCGTCGCATGGGACGATACCACAATCGTCATTTCTTTTTCCTGCTTCAGCCGTGAAAGAAGCGAGAAAACCTCCCTCGCTCCCACCGGGTCCAGCTCGGAAGTAGGCTCATCCAAAATGAGCACCTGCGGATTGTGGGAGAGAGCGGATGCTATCGCCACCCGCTGCTTTTCTCCTCCCGACAACTCAAGAGGCGAACGATTAGCAAAGCCGTTCAAGCCGATCAGATCGAGTACCTCTGCCATTCGCCGCTCTATTCGCTCGTCCGGCCACCCGGTATTCTCAAGCGAGAAGGCAAGCTCCTCTTCGACGGTCAGCCCGATGAACTGGGTTTCTGGGTCCTGAAAGACGATGCCTTGCTCACTTTTGGACTCGACACTCCCCACGAACTGTCCACCGTAGTTAGACGGAATCAGACCTGACATCGTCAATAGCAGCGTCGTTTTCCCTGCGGCAGCAGGCCCGACAACACCGACCACTTCCCCTGGATAGAGCGCCAGATGAATGTCCACTAGCGCAGGCATTGCTCCCTCTTCATAGTGCCAATAGACTCCGTTTACTCGCAGCAATGGTTCTGTTTTCACCTTGCGATCCTGCTTTCATTTCCGAGATAGTTGAATTCCTGCAAGGGGCGACCCCGGTATAGTCCAGAACGCTTTACGAATGGGTACAACAGCTTTAAGAGGATTGGCCCCAGAATCGCCGTTGAAATGGCTTGGTTCAAGAACACGGTTGGGATGTACCAGACCGCCACTTCTTTTGGGGTCAGGCCCAGCGCCACGTTAATCAAAATCCCGCAGGCTACCACAATCGAGCTGATTATGACAACAAACACGATATATTGAAGGACGCTCCGCTTTGTTTTGAGTGCAGGGTGACTCACAGCAAGCAACCCGATAAAGCCCCCCATAAAATTAGAAAAGAAACCGACCGCGATCGCATGAGGCGGGGCGCTTCCGGTTAATAAATCACTGACCATATTTCCAAAGGCAAGGCCTATGCATCCCGGCAAGCCGAATAACATGCCAAATACGGGCTGAAGGGCATTGGCTGGACGGATCGGTACGGAAGGAATGAGCTTGATATTGGCAAGCATAATAATGGCAACAGCATAGAGCGCGGCAGTGACGACAATCAGGACGTAATCTACTGTCGTCCATTTCCGCCGGAACAGAGTCGAAAGCATCAGAATAAACCCTCCTCGTGTCAAGCGTTAATGTTTGGAATATTCCTCTAGCCAGTTTACTCCCTCTTTTCTGGATCGTCTAGAAGAGGGTGGGTAAAACCATTGGTTCTGGCTGTAGTGGTGGGGAGGAAACAGGAGAAAACGCTCAGCTTCTAGGGCCACCCCCTGGGGGATTGACTGCCCGACTCCATGCAAAAAGCGAAACCGCGTCCAAAGTGGTCGGTTCAGGATGTGTTTCAGAGGTGGACGCTTAAGGGCGTGTTTCGCTTTTTGCATTCCGTCTCGGTCGGTGTCCCTAAGATCTTCGCTTATTTCTCCTGTTTCCTCTGCGAGCTGCTTGTTTTCCCCCTGCTTTAATTGGGGTGAATCTGGAGGATAAAGACAAAAAAGGGAGAGAATCATTGTTCTCTCCCTCCTGAATCCACTTTCAAATATTATTTAAATCCCACGTTAGAAGAAGTGCATTTCCAGTCCAAGCGCCTCTGGAGCCCAGCCTAGCTTCGGAATAAATGGCGGGGAATTTAAGCTTCACTTATGAATAACTTCCTCGAAACTTCTACGTTTGAAGCGCTCCCGCCATTTATTCCGGAGCGGACAGTCAATCCCCCTTGCGGGGCGTAGGCCGAAGCGCAGACTGGAAATGCACTTCTTCCCCACTACAGCTACTGCTCCTCAAACTTCACCATTTCTAAATTGGTTTTCTTGACCTTCACCAAGTACAACAAATAGATCAATCCAACAAAGGTCCAGAGCAAGCCGAGCATCATGGACGTTTCTTCCAGGTTGACCCACAAAAAGGCGATGAACGTTGTCCCGATGAGTGGAGACAACACGAAGCCCCACCAATCCTTGATATGCTTGTTCTTTTGTTTGCGGAAATAATACGCCATTACGCTGATGTTTACAAAGCTAAAAGCGATCAGTGCACCGAAGTTAATAAAGGAAGTTGCCGTTAATAAATCCAAATACAAAGCGAACAGCATCAACGCTCCGACCAGTAAGACGTTAAATAAAGGCGTTCTCAGCTTTGGATGTACATAACCGAACCAGCTTCGCGGCAAAAATCCATCTCGTCCCATTGCGTACAATAAGCGCGTTACGCTCGTGACAGATACGAGCCCGGATGCCAGAGTCGAAGACAACGCTGCCGCCAAAAACACCAATTGAAAGATCGTCCCACCGATAAACAAAGCAATCTCCGCAGAGGCTGCTTCTGGATCAGACAATACCGAAACATCCGGAAATAATGATTGCATGAAATAAGATGCTGTAATAAACAACGCTCCTCCTGCGAGTGCTACGAGCATAATCCCGCGAGGAATGGTCTTTTTCGCATCGACGGTTTCCTCCGTTAGCGTGGTTACTGCATCAAAGCCAAGGAAGGAAAAGCAAAGAATCGATGCACCGGAAAGCAGTGCAATGACAGACATATCCGGTGACACAAATGGCCGCAGGTTGAATACTTGCCCAAGCCCGTCACCTTGTATAAGACCACGGATTGCCAATCCCGCAAACAACAAGACGACCACGACTTGAAACAGCACCAAAATCGAGTTGACGGATGCAGTCACCGTCACCCGAAATACGTTTAACCCCGTCACTAGTACGATGAATCCTATAATCCACCATGCAGTCGATACCTCGGGAAAAACGGAGGAAAGGTAAACCCCAGTCAACAAAGCGTTAATCATCGGTAAAAACAAATAATCCAGCAAGGACGCCCAGCCTACCAAAAATCCTGCATAGGGATGGATCGTTTGCTGTGTATACGTATACGCGGTCCCTGCTGAAGGGAATAGCCGTACCATCTTTCCGTAGCTTGCCGCCGTAAACAGGATCGCAAGAAGTGTGACTGCATAAGCAGCAGGAACGTGCCCCCCCGTTTCTCCAGAAACAATGCCAAAGGTGTCAAAAACGGCCATCGGGGCCATGTAGCCCAGTCCAATTACGACAATATGCCGCAACTTCAAACTACGTGTTAGTTCTGCTCTCCCGTTCACTGCCTGTCCCCCTTTATGTAACAGAATAATTATACACGCTGATTTATAATGACGAAAGAAAAAAGCGCCGCTGCACACGGGTTCACCATGTACAGCAGCGCTTGATTTATATGGTATTTCTTATGCTTTTGGCAGTTCAAAGGAACTCTTCAACGATACAATCCGGTTGAATACGAGCTTATCCTCTGTCGTATGCTTCGGATCGACATTGAAATAGCCATGACGGAAAAATTGATACTTGTCTTGTGGCTTGGTTTCTTTCATATTTGGTTCCACATAGCCTTGCAGCACTTCCAACGAATTCGGGTTAACGTTGTCGAGGAATGTGCCCTCTGCGTCTTCATCATCCATAATCAATGGCTCATACAAACGGAATTCAGCAGGAACGGCATTGGTCGCATCCACCCAGTGAATTGTACCTTTTACCTTACGACCTGTAAAACCGCTGCCGCTCTTCGTCTCAGGGTCATACGTGCAATGGATCTCGATCACGTTGCCGTCTGCATCCTTCACGACGTCATTGCATTTAATGAAGTACGCGTGCTTCAGACGCACTTCATTTCCCGGGAACAGGCGGAAGTACTTGCTCGGCGGGTTTTCCATGAAGTCGTCCTGCTCAATGTAGATTTCGCGGGAGAACGGAATTTGACGATTGCCCATCTCTGGGTTCTCTGGATTGATCTCCGCTTCGAGCATCTCGACTTGTCCTTCCGGATAGTTCGTGATGACGACCTTCAACGGATTCAAAACAGCCATCGTACGTGGTGCCTTTAGCTTCAGGTCTTCACGGATGAAATACTCCAGCATTTTCTCGTCAACGGTGCTGTTCGCGCGCGCTACCCCTACTTCACGAGCGAATGTACGAATCGCTTCCGGTGTATAGCCGCGACGACGGAAGCCTGCGATGGTTGGCATGCGCGGGTCATCCCAGCCGTCTACTACATTCTCATCGACAAGCTGTTTCAGCTTGCGTTTACTCATAACGGTGTTTGTCAGGTTCAAGCGAGCAAATTCGTACTGGTGCGGTACCTTCTCCATTTCGCACTCGCGTACTACCCAGTCGTACAACGGGCGATGATCTTCGAATTCCAGTGAGCACAAGGAGTGTGTCACGCCCTCAATAGCATCCTCCAACGGATGAGCGAAGTCGTACATCGGATAAATACACCATTTGTCGCCCGTGTTGTGATGCGTTGCATGGGAGATCCGATAGAGAACCGGATCACGCATGTTGAAGTTCTGAGAAGCCATGTCGATTTTCGCACGCAGCACCTTTTCCCCGTCCTTGAATTCACCTTGGCGCATACGTGCAAACAGGTCCAGGTTTTCCTCCACAGACCGATTGCGGAACGGACTATCTGTGCCTGGCTCTGTCCACGTTCCACGCATTTTACGCATTTCTTCTGGAGACAGATCGTCTACGTAAGCCAGACCTTTTTTAATCAACAGCACCGCACGGTTGTACATCTCTTCAAAGTAATCAGATGCAAAAAACAACCCGTCCCATTCGAAGCCAAGCCATTGAACGTCCCTTTTGATGGCCTCTACGTATTCGATGTCTTCCTTCACCGGGTTGGTATCGTCAAAACGCAGGTTGGCCTTGCCGGAGAATTCTCGAGCCAACTCAAAGTTGAGGCAGATCGCTTTTGCATGTCCAATATGAAGATACCCGTTCGGTTCTGGGGGAAAGCGGGTAATGATTTCCTTTACTTTGCCCTCTTGCAAGTCATCAATCATGATATTGCGGATAAAATTGGATGCCGCTACCTTGTTTTCCAATGAAATCAACCTTTCACTTCACCTTTACATTCCATAATACTGATTCTCTACCCAGAGTTCAACAAAATCGGGTCGTTGACCGACCCGCTCACGTCTCCCATTGCTGCCTCGTTTGCCATTGTGACCTGCAATACAGGTGAATGACAGAATCAATGGCTAACCGCTGCTCCGTGATCCCACGAATCGTTTCGAGATGCTTCGGGGAAATCAGATGCAGCAAAGGCTGTTCAACATGATTGAAACGTTGGAATGCTTCCGCTGCAATCCGATCCCACCGCGGGTAATACCGAAGCAAGTCATCGGGCATTACGCGGGATCGGTCCGTGTCGGACTCGGGCAAACAATCGAAAGGTTCATCCAAATTTAACGTTCCATAATCATCTGTCAGCTCTTCTTCCGGAAAAATATCCCGTGCAGCCAATTCCATATCATACATGGTCGGCACACAATTCGCATGAAAGCTGTGGTTCACGTACCTTGCCTTATCCCAACAAAGAATGTACTTTCCGAACTGGTTCTTAAACGAATATTTTTGTACGTCCTGTTTTCGTAATGAGTCAAGTCTTTCCACAAACGCAGGGTCCAATACCTGGTCCAAATCATCCTGTGCCCATACAATCGTTCCTTTTGGGATAAACCTTGTCGCAAACACACCGTACCCGATCTCATCGTTGATATAGCGCAATTCTGTATCGGGATGCATCATGGTCTTTGTTTCACTCCTTGGCGAATGTGCCTTTTTATCATCATAAGCAGTTTTGCCCCAGGAGGTGTGTGAATGTCTGCGAAAAACAACCTTCCCCATGCTATTCCTGACTATTTTTCCGGATTAAAAATTTTTTCTTATTTACCACAAATGGTAAATAGTCTATATTATTGGCAAACGGACTTTTAGGAACATTTTCCCACAACGATAGAATCAGTATTGTGTCATTTTATGCTTCACCCATTGATATCGAAACGGCATACCCGGGGAAATCCGGCGACGCAAAGCTACAGGGGCTACCTCCGCAACAGCGGACACGCTTGCCAGCTACCGAAGTATTGATGTAGGACGAGACCAATGATCCTATATCATTGGTCTTTTTTTGCGCTCACAATGTCTATTTTTGTCTACTTTTGTATGTTTGTGTATTTTTAACTTTTAAAGGAGGTGAGGCAACAGCGGATAGCCGGTTTAATGAATCATTATATTATTCATCATGAAGGAGGTTTCATAGGAATGTCATTCTGGAAGAAACTCTCGACCGTCGCGCTGACTGCTGTCATCGGGGTATCAACATTCTCTGGAGCACAAGCTGCTAACCGTCCAACATCGATGTCACCGAACGCAATGGTGACGACTCCTCACTATCTGGCTACGGCTGCGGCCCTGAAGACTTTGGAAGACGGTGGAAGTGCAGTAGATGCTGCTATTACAGCCGCTTCCACCTTAGCTGTTGTCTATCCCCATTACACAACCATTGGCGGAGATAACTTCTGGCTCATCTACAATGCCAAAACAAAAGAGCTGAAAGCACTGAACGGCAGTGGTCGCGCAGGCGAAAAGGCAACCATCGACTATTACAAAGGCAAGGGCTACGAAAAAATCCCGTCCCGCGGTTATGAATCAGCAAACACTGTCCCTGGTGTGGTCTCCGGCTGGTGGGAGGCGTACAACTACGCACACAAAAAAATGGGCAACAGCAAGCTTCAATGGAGCAGACTGCTGGAGCCTGCCATTGGATACGCCGAGAACGGATATCCAGTCTCTCCCAACCAAGTATATTGGACGAAATACGCGACAGATCCAACTGACAATGACTTGAAGAATCTTCAACGTTTTGATGGATTCCGTAAAACATTCCTGAAGCCCAACGGCGATCCTTATGCAGCAGGGGAAATTCTCAAACAAAAGGACCTTGCCAATACTTTGCGAATCATTGCAAAAAAAGGCGCTGACGGTTTTTATAAAGGAGAAGTTGCTAAAAAAATCGTAGCAGACATGCAAGCCAACGGCGGATTGCTCACGTTGAAAGATTTTGAGAAGCACACCTCCACTTGGGCAGATCCAATTACGGTAGACTACCGAGGATACAAAGCGTATAACGTTCCACCGAACTCTCAAGGCATGGCATCACTCTCTATTCTTAATGTTTTGAATAACTTTGACCTCAAGAGCATGGGTGAAGGAACACCCGATTACTATCACACGATTGTAGAAGCAACCAAACAAGCTTTTGCTGACCGCGACAAATGGCTAACTGACCCTGCCTTTGTGGATATCCCTGTGGATGAGCTGTTGTCCAAGCAGCACGGGAAAGATTTAGCTGCGCGCATTGATATGAAGCAAGCCGCCAAATCTGTAGAACCACTTGATCCAAAAGGCGATACAACCTGGTTCGGGATCGTCGACAAAGATGGAAATGCCGTGTCCATCATTCAGAGTCACTATTTTGACTGGGGTTCCGGCATCGTAGCGAAAGATACGGGCGTCCTTTTGCAAAACCGCGGAAGCTATTTCTCTTTGGATCCCAAACACATCAATCATTTGGAACCAGGAAAACGCACCTTCCACACAATTAACCCGGCTATGCTCTTTAAAGGGGACAAGCCTTATCTTCTCTACGGAACACAAGGGGGAGAAGGACAGCCGCAAACGCAAGCCGCTCTCGTCACGCGTATCGTCGACTTTGGTTTCAGCGTGCAAGACGCAATCGAAGCGCCAAGATGGCTGCATGGACGCAACTGGGGATCTGCTTCCAACAATCTCAAGGTGGAAAGCCGCATCCCTCAAGAAGTCCTGGATGAGTTGATAAAACGTGGGCATCCGGTCGAAAAGCTGGAAGCAGCCTATACCGACGCGATGGGACAGTCCGGCGCAATCCTGATTGACCCGCAAACCAATGTAAAATTTGGCGGCGCTGACCCTCGCGGTGAAGGCGCAGCAATGGGATACTAATATTTTGTCAGACTGCTGAGTAAATCTCAGCAGTCTACCTGTTTCTATTTTGCAATCACGGATTAGGAGTGGAAAAACCTATGTTTTTGTTCAACAAGCTCAGGAACAAAATGATCCTTTGGTTTCTCGTCGTGGCTGTCATTCCACTTACTGCCGTTTCTTTGTTTATCACGAACAGCTTTTCATCCATTCTGATTGATAAACAAAAATCATCCTATGTTGACCTTACTTCCAGTACAGCCATAGCTATGGATCAATATCTGGACCGGCGAATGACAGAAATTCAGATTTTAGCCCGCACCTCGGATATTCAATCCGATGATGCAGCAGCAAAAAACGAATTCATCCGCAAGTTTACCGAGGAAATGAAACTGTATGACGGAAATACGTTTATCGCAAGCGATGGAAAAGTAACGGCTGATACGTTCCCCAAAAGCGTTGGAATCAATCTTGGCGAGCGCCAATTCTTCAAAGACGGTATGCAGGACAAGCCCAGCTTCTCCGATGTTCTTGTTGCGAAGACAACCGGCAATCGCTCTATCATCGTCGCTTCCCCTGTAAAAACGAAAAACAATGAGAAGCTCGGTGTCTTGACCGGGCTCGTCAATGTAGATGACTTCACAGCAACATTTCTCAAGGATTTGAAAGTAGGCAACGATGGTTATCCGATTCTCGTTGATAACAAGGATCAAATTCAGTACCATCCTACCCAGGATCTGATCGGAAAACCGCTTGAGGAATCCGCTCTGCCGCAACCATTGATGGAAATCCTGAAATCAGGAAAAACGGAAAAGGGCTCATACAGCTACTCGGACAATGGCAAGGAATACGTTGTCACCTATTCCCCCATTCCCAAGACCAACTTTGGTTTGTATCTGCATATCCCTGTCGAATCCATAACGTCTGCGGTTTCATCCGTTACCACCATGGTTAGGATCATTGTCATCGTTGTTGTTGCTGTCGTGACGGCAATCGCATACGCTGTTTCCCGACAAATCTCACGCCCTATTGCGGCAGTTGCCTCAGTGGCTAACCGCATTTCCGAGGGTGAACTGACTGTACAACCCTTGCAAATTCGAACCAAGGATGAGGTTGGACAGCTATCCCAATCAGTAAACACAATGGTGCTCAACCTGCGAACGATTATTCAACAAGTTAATGATACAGCTTCAGACCTCGCTTCTTCAGCAGAGGAATTGTCAGTCAACGCCGACCATACGAGCAAGGCTACCGAGCAAATCGCCATAACGATTCAGGAAGTAGCTTACGGTGCGGAAAAGCAAGTGAAGAGTGTAGAGGAAAGTGTCACCGCAATTCAAGGTGTATCGACAGGAGCTCAACAGGTTGCCACGAATGCACAGCAAGCTGCCGAATCAGCTTTGGGCGCTTCCCAAATTGCAGTGGAAGGCAATCAAGCCCTTCAGGTCGTTATCAGCCAGATGCAATCGATCGAGAACACTGTCGGCAACATTGCCGATATCGTCAAACGATTAGGAAACAGCTCGCAGGAAATCGGACAAATCGTACAAGTCATCACCGCCATTGCTGAACAAACAAATCTGTTAGCGCTTAACGCAGCGATTGAAGCGGCGAGAGCTGGTGAACAGGGGCGCGGATTCGCCGTTGTAGCAGACGAAGTGCGCAAATTGGCTGAGCAGTCCGCGCAATCCGCGCAACAGATCAAACTGTTGATTACGACGATTCAGCTCGAATCAAACCAGGCTGTCCTTTCGATGGAACAGGGCACCAAAGAGGTCGCCACTGGACTTACTGTCGTTAACAATGCAGGCAAGTCCTTCGAACAGATCCAAGATGCTGTCACGCAAGTAGCAAGCCAAATTCAAGAAGTAAAGGCTTATTCTGAGCAAATGTCTTTCGGCACCAAACAGGTAGTAGAATTGGTCAGTGTCATTGAAGAAGTAGCGGAGAATTCTGCTGACGGAACACAAAGCGTGTCGGCCGCCACAGAAGAACAGCTGGCAGCTATGGAAGAGGTCAGTTCATCAGCTACTTCTTTGGCAAGAATAGCCGAAGAACTGCAATCTCATGTAAGCAAATTCAAGATATAGTCCAAACAGCAAAAAAGGAAAGCCGCCTTGCATGTTGCCCGGCGGCTCTTTCCTGTTTGCGCTTATACAAACTCCCACATCCGGTCAGGATGGTTGGTGCAAATTTGAACCTGAGGATGCCACGAAATGACTTCGCGGATATGCTTCGGATCATCCAGCGTCCATGCAATGACTTTGAAGCCTTTTTCAATCGCGGCTACTGTTAGCTCACGATTCAGAAACGGATATCCCATGGAGAGGATCGTAGCACCCGCTGCCTCCATCTGTTCCAGCATGAGTACAGGGCGACCATATACAATCAGGCCTGTCTGCACTTCTTGATCGAGCGTGCGAACGTGACGGATCAAATCATGGTCAAATGAAGTCAGGTACACCTCTTGCTTCATTCCATGCTTTTCTACAAGCGCGAGCACCTTTTCTGCGATACCAGGATACATGTCACTTGTTGCTTTCAGTTCAATATTTAGCGTGCAGCGACCTTTTACTGCGATCAACACTTCCTCCAGTGTAGGGATGCGCTCGCCCGCAAACTTGTCGTCAAACCAGCTCCCTGCATCCAGCTCACGCAGCTCTGCCAAAGTATGGTCCATGACCAGACCGCGGCCATTGGTCGTGCGTTCCAGCGTAAAGTCATGAATCAGCACCGGAACACCGTCACGGGTCAGTTGAACATCAATTTCCATTGCTTTGATAGCTGGCTCTGCCAAAGCCAGTCGAATCGCTGTCATTGTATTCTCCGGGGCTTTGCCTGACCACCCGCGATGTGCCATACAAATGTTCATTTCGCCAGCTCCTCTATCATTTCGTTTCTATTATTTTTTCAAAAGCTTGCTGCCTTTTTCCGTTGCCGCCTGCATCGCTTCATCTACTGTCGCTTGGCCAAGCATCGCACGCTGCAGTTCTTTTTGAATCACATCCTGCAATTCCTTGTAGCCTGGAGCCATTGGACGAGGATAGCCGTATTGCAGCTGATCTACCGCAACCTTGAAGTTTGGTTCTTTTTCATAGAATGCCTTCATTTCAGCAGAATCGATAGCTTCTGTCGTGACAGGCATATAACCGGAAGCGATGGACCACGGAACCGTTTGCTCGGTATCGGTCATCCACTTCATGAATTCCCACGCCGCTTTTTTCTCTGCATCGGTCGACTTCGCCAGCATCACGAGATTCGCACCGCCCGTTGGCGTACCAAACGTTTTATTGGCTGGCAGGAAGGCAGCACCCATGTCAAATTTGGCATTTTTCTTCAATTCCGTCAAGGAGCCTGTCGAGGTGAAAATCATGCCCACTTTTTGATTCAGGAAGTCTTGCTCCGCTACATCCCACGCATTGTAGTTCTCTCCTGGAGGGTTTTTCATGATGCCTTCCTTCACCATTTTGGACCAGAGCTCAAGCGGTGCTTTTCCCGCTTCGTTGTTGATCGTCAGCTCCTTGCCGTCCTCGCTCAGGATGTTGCCCCCGCCTTGGAAAACGAGCGCTTCGTAGAACCAAATATCAACAGGCGTCGAGAAGCCGTACCGGGTAATTTTGTCTCCTTCTTTTTTGCTCAGCTTTTGCGAGAAGCTGACGAGCTCATCCCATGTTTTCGGACCGTTTGGATCAAGTCCTGCTTCTTTTAACATATCGCGGTTGATGTACAAGAGTGGAGTGGAACGGTTAAATGGCACGGCGTACAGTTTGTCATTCCAATAGGAATTTTTCATGAGACCTGGAATGTACTTCTTTTCATCCCCCTGCGAGTAGGGAGTCAAATCTTCCAAAACTTTTGCATCCGCAAATGCTGCGATTGAAGCGATCTCGACCATCGTGACATCTGGATTGTTGCCCGCTGCTACAGATGCCAGTACTTTGGAGTGGTTCTCTTGATACGCACCTTGGTAGGCTGGTTTGACGATAATATCTTTATGTGTTTCGTTGAATTTTTTGACCATATCCTCAATTGTTTTCCCACGAACGCCACCCAACGCATACCAGAAATCAATTTCGACAGGGCCGCTGGATGCTGTTGACGCTGCTGGCTGAGAAGTACTGCCTGTACTTGCAGACTGTTCTTTACCGGATGATCCGCATCCAGCCAAAACTCCTGACAAACCGATAGTCAATGCACATAGAATCGTTCCAGTCTTTTTCATGGAAAACATGGTTTGATTTCCTCCCTAAGAGCTATCTTTTATTATTTGGATTGATAGATGAACGCTTTGATAATATGCCGTTGTGCCACGAAGAAAATCACGAGAATCGGTAGAATGAGAATCATGTTGCCCGCCATCATGACGTTCCACAAGGTTCCGCCGTCGGACATGTGCAAGCTGGATATTCCGATTGGCAAGGTACGAACCTCGTCGCTGTTGGTCATAATCAGCGGCCAGAAATAGTCGTTCCAGTGGTAAATAAAGCTAAACAGGCCAAAAGTGACTAGCACTGGCTTTGCCATCGGCACCATGATCGTCCACATGATCTTCCATTCGGACGCGTTATCCAGACGTGCTGCCTCGATCACTTCATCAGGCACCTGCATGAATGCTTGTCTGAGCAGGAAGATTCCGAAAGCACTGGCTGCGTACGGCAGGATGAGCGACCACAGTGTGTTGACGAGTCCCCAACCGCTCAATTGCACGTAGATCGGCAAAAAGATGACTTGTCCAGGAATCATCAAGACAATCAAGACAAGACCAAACAACAGATTGCGACCGGGAAACTTGTAGCGCGCAAAAGCGTAAGCCGCAGGCACCGCCGTCAAAAATTGCAGGATCAAAATCCCTACCGCAACCAGAATGCTGTTCCACGTATACATCAGGAACGGACCTGATTCCCAGGCTTGGGCAAAGTTGCTCCACTCCCACGTCTCAGGCAAAAGCGTCGGGGGAAATTGCCGGACCTCTGGCATCGTTTTGAAAGCCGTCGATGCCATCCACAGAAACGGGAACACAAACAGGAAAGCCACGATCAAAAGTCCAATCCATTCCACGGTCTTGCGTGAAGCCAAAACCACTCGATACATGCTGCTCCTCCTTTCACGACGAGTTCATCAACGATAATGCACGCGCTTGGACATCACCAGGAAATGTACAGCTGTTAAAATCCCTACCAGTATCAGCAAAATGACAGAGGCAGCCGAAGCAATCCCGCCATTGTAGAAGTCCATGCCCTGCTCGTAAATGTAGTAGACAAGCATGTTCGTACTATTGATTGGACCACCCTGCGTCATAATGGCAATCGTGTCGAACGCTTGAAAGGATGAGATCGTATTGATAATCAGCAAAAAGAAAATCGTCGGCGACAGCATCGGTATCGTAATCCGTCTCAGAGTCCGCCACCACGGCGATTGATCGAGCGCTGCTGCCTCGTATATATCGCCCGGAATACTTTGCAATCCTGCGATGAAAATGAGCGTGTTATAGCCGACACCTTTCCAAATGCTGACGATAATCAGTGACAGCAAGGAGCTTTTCGGGTCAGTCAGCCACGTATACGCAGGCAGTCCGACCGCTTCCAGTCCTGCGTTCAACAGGCCAAACTGCGGGTCCATCAGCCACATCCACAGCATCGAGACAGATACCAGCGAAATGATGTGAGGACTGAAAACAGTCGCCTGAATAATGCCGTACACCTTTGCCTTTTTGTTCAGCCATAGGGCGAGCAGGAAAGATAGCGTCAATCCGATCCCCACTGTCGCAATGGTAAAGACCGCGGTATTTCCCAATACTTGATGAAAATCTCCGTCCTTCATCAAGTCCTGATAGTTTTGCAAGCCTACCCATTCCATTTGCTCCAAATTGATCAATGACCAGTCCTGAAAGCTCAAATAAATGATCGAGCCAATCGGGTAAAAGAAGAACAGGACGAAGCAAATCAATGCGGGTGCCAGATACAAGTACGGACGCAGCCGGGATGCGAGGTCAGACCATGCAAATGCCTGTGAACGCACTTCTGTTTTCGACTGGCTTACACCCGGCAACTCCTGTACAGTTGCCGCTTTTCGCATCAGCTATCCCCTCCTGCGCGTGTCGATACAGGCACTCGTCCACTCATGCGACCCACTCGTTTCCCGCTCCCTTTTTCGAACACATACATGTACTCCCACGGTACAGTGACCGTGACCGAGGAGCCGACCTGCATCGCTGCCTCCGAGTCCGCTTTGACGATGACCCTGCCTTTTTCCGTCTCCACATGAAGGAGCGTGTCTGACCCGAGAATTTCCCTGGATACGACCTGACCTCGTGCGCTCCACATCTCTTCGCTCGCGATGGCAGAGACCGCAGCAGGCAACAACACTGCTTTTTCCGGGCGGAATCCCCATACGTGCTCACTTTTGCCCTCCGCAGCAACAATGTTCATCGGCGGGGAACCGATAAATTGGGCAACAAACAGATTTTCCGGCTCCTGATACAAATCCATCGGGGTCGCTACTTGCATAATGTGTCCGTCATTCATGACGACGATCTGATCGCCCATGGTCATTGCCTCGACCTGATCATGTGTCACGTAGATGAAGGTGCTGCCGAGCTGTTTATGCAGGCTCGTCAATTCCACACGCATCTGATTTCGCAGCTTCGCATCGAGATTGGAGAGCGGTTCGTCCATCAGGAAGACCTTTGGCTTTTTCACCATGGCCCGCGCGAGTGCAACACGTTGCCTTTGACCACCGGAGAGCTGAGAAGGCTTGCGCTTGAGGTAATCGGATAGCCCGACGATTTCCGCGATCTCCTCTACCAGCACCTGACATTCCTTTTTCGACGTTCCGCGGTTTCTCAAGCCATAGGCGATATTGTCGTACACGTTCATTGTTGGGTAGAGGGCGTAATTTTGAAAAACCATCGCAATATCACGCTTGCCAGGTGGCAATTGGTTCACCGTTTGATCACCGATTATGATTTTGCCGTCCGTCACTGTTTCCAAGCCAGCGATCATCCTGAGTGTGGTTGATTTCCCACAGCCGGACGGACCTACCAGAACCGTAAAGGAGCCGTCTGGAATGACCAAATCCAATCCTTTGACCACGCTTTGATTCTGAAAGGCTTTCGTTACCTGCTCCAATACCACACGTGCCATCTGTTTTTATTTCCCTCCTTGTGCCTTTGCGGCCAGCATCTCCGTAACAAATGCTTCGAAATCGGCGTAGCGGTAATCCGGAGAAGCGTAGGGCCATTTCTCTTGTCCGTACCACTCCAGCACGACAGATTGCACACCCGCTCCTACCGCAGCCAGTACATCATAGCGACTGTCGCCGATCATCATGGCTTGCTCGGGAGTTTTGCCTAGCGCTCCCAGCGCTTTTTGTACAGGCTCAGCCGACGGCTTGCCCCGTGATACATCATCGACCGTGACGATTGCCTCAAACAGATGCTCAATCCCCGCCATCTCCAGACCAGCCAATGTAAACTCCCGTTGCTTGTTCGTGACAATCGCCATCGTAAAGCCCGCCGCCTTCAGCTTTTCCAACCCTTCGCGAACAAACGGAAACAGCTTGACGTGTTCTTCATGATGCTCCCGTACATACGCGAAGTATCTCGTCAGCACTTCCTTTTTGTCAGGGACACCTGCTGCTGTAGCAACTGCCGCTAAAAAGTCATCAAACGATTCTCCAAAACGCGCAAGAAGCTCTTCCCTGCTAAAGTGTCCCGGTGCGTACTGCTCAGCCGTAAAAGCAACGGCATCCACGACCGCATCCCGACTGTCCAGCAAGGTTCCGTCCAAATCAAATAACAACGCTTGAATCAAGGTTCTTACACTCCTTCCACAGCAGGGGACTTCCGACTGAAACAGCTGTCGCTCCATGCTTTAATACTTCCTCCATCTGTTCTTGCTTGCGAATCAGACCACCAGAAATGATCGGGGTATCGATCACATTACGAAATTCTTCGATAAACTCCGGCAGCAAGCCAGGCATCAGCTCAACAGCGTCAGGCTGTGTATCTTGCAGGGAAGTTAAGCCTGATTTAATCGAGTCGCTATCTACCAAAAACAAACGCTGAATCGTCAGCAGGCCTTGCTTTTTCGCCAGCTTGACCAGTGTGTTGCGCGTAGTGACGATCCCGTCTGGCTTGACGTAGTGTCCCAAAAATGCAATGCCTTCCCGGTCATGACTGATTCCGCCAATCCGCTCCAAATGAAGAAAAACAGGGATATTTTTCGACTTAAAATAATCCACGTAGCCTTTAATTACACCAATGTTGCCAATCGAGAGTACCGCAGCACTCAAATTTGCCTCTGCCGCTTTTTCCAGGTGCTTCGCTTCTTTTACGGAAGCGATTAGCTTGTACTGTGCCAGTCTTGCACGAAACTGTTCCCGGTTCATCGCTTACGCCTCCTTATGCCCAAGACAAAAAACCCTGCGACATGACAATGCCAAAGAACTCTCTATGAAAGTGCTTGGAAAGGCTGTCGGGGGTTTCTCCATGGCTCCAACCGAAGGGATGTGTTCACTTGTCACTTTGAATGGTACTGTACGAGCGTTAAGGAAGCTTAAAGGAAATGTTAATTATCGGAAAAGATGTGGTTTACAATTTGATCGGACTTTAGTGGAGGAGAGGAAAAAGGAGAAACCACTCAGGCTTCTTGTCACACCTGCTGGGGGTTTGACTGGCCTGGTTCCAAAGACCCTTCGTCGGTTTCTCCTTTTTCCTCTCTACAGCTACTGGTTCTTTATCAAGCTTATAAAAATAAAAACACCCAGAACCATTCAGTCCTGAGTGTATGCCATGATGATGTTTACGAAACCGCAATAACCGCATCCAATGCGATCAACGCTTCCACTTCAATAGCTTTTGCCATCACATCGGTGTGCGGGTTATACGATTCGAGCAGGTCTGCATCTGCATATCCGTCGATTGCTAAAATAGAGCCTGCCTTCATACCGCGGAGAGCCGCAATCACGAAGAGGGCGGTGTTTTCCATTTCGACTGCCAAAACGCCTGCTTTTTGGTACAGCTTATGCGGGAACTCCAACACCCCACTGTAAAAGACATCGAGTGTCAGCGTGATTCCTTCGAATACCTTCAAGTCTGATGCGTTTTCTCCCGCTGCTTGTACGAGCGCGTCCACGACATGGCGATTGGCAACAGCCGGGAAGCCCGCTGGAACCAACTGACTGGTCAAGCCGTCTTGGCGAACCGCTGCGGAGCTGATAACGAGGCTGCCTGTTTCTATTTCCTTTTGATATGATCCGGCAGTTCCTACACGAATGATGACCTGAACGCCGCCCTTCGCCAGCTCCTCGAAGCATACAGCTGCTCCCGGTGCGCCTACCCCATGGCTCACTATCGCTACCTCTACGCCTTTCCACGTACCCGCATAGCTGTGATACTCGCGGTTTTCCCCGATTTGACGCTGATCGTCGAGTTTCGATGCAATCAAGGCGGCGCGTTTTGGATCACCGCACACGATGACGCGCTTTGGGAGTTGTTCTGGATCTATCTTTAGATTTGTCAACATCACAATCGAACTCCTTTTTCTCCCATTCATCCTCTGGGATCGGCAACGCTTCACCGGAGAACCGCTCTTCGCGGAACGGGTCTGCGATCAAGTGAAAACCATTTTGCTCCCAGAAGCCGGGCTTGTTTTCCGTCATAAATTCAATTCCTCTGATCCACTTCACGCTTTTCCAGAAATACAGATGAGGAACAACCAGGCGAAGCGGCCAGCCGTGCTTGTCCGTCAGTCGCTCTCCATCAAAGGAGTGAGCCAGCAGCACATCATCACGCTCCAGATCAGCGAGCGGCACATTGGCGGTATAGTCATGATCACCGTGCAGCATGACGAAGTTCGCCCGCGGAGTCACGCCAATCGCCTGTAGAAAATCACGAAAACGCACGCCCGTAAACGCATTGTCAAAACGGGACCAGCGCGTCACGCAGTGAATGTCGCTCGTCACTGTCACCTGCGGCATCGCCATGATCTCTTCGTAGGAGAGCGTCACTTCCTGGTCTACCTCACCGAAAACGCGCAGTGTCCATTCGTTCATGTCATACACTGGCACGTCTCCCTCATGCAAAATGGGAAAACGCTCTGTCAGGATTTGTCCTGGCGGAAGTCGTTTGGCGAGTCCCGGTCCCACTGGGGCGGGAACTTTCATTCTTTTGATCCGATCTGCCTTGTTCATATCGCATTTCCCCCTGTCTACGCTGTATGGCCTGTGTTTAACGGGTGCTTTGCTGATTGTCGCTGCCGATCTGACTCTTATTCTTCAAGAAGAACATCGCCGCAATCGTCAGCACGTATGGCAGCATGGCCGTAAATTGAGTCGGAAGCGAAAAGCCCTGCAAACGAATGCTAAGCGCATCCATCAACCCGAACAAAAGGCTCGAAGCCAAAATACCGAGTGGATGCGACTGCCCCATCATCATCGCTACCAATGCGATAAAGCCTCGACCAGCCGTCATGCCTTCTGTAAACATCGTGACTTGCCCCAGGGAAAGCTGTGCCCCTGCAATCCCGCACAATGCACCACTCATCACAATCGCCAGTACCTGAAGCCCGGTCACCTTCAGACCGAGACTGCGCGCCGCAACGGGATTCAGACCAACTGCGAGGACGCGGAAGCCCGTAACCGTCCGATAAAAGAACACATACAACAAAATCGCAACCAAAAACGCAAAGTACACGAGCGGTGAATGACCAGAGATAATGCCTCCGATGACCGGAATATCGTGAATGAAAGGAATCTCGACGGTGGGCAAGCCAGCCATATCCTTATCGTAAAACGCCCCTTTGACACCGAAGATCGCACGCAGTGCAAATGTCGTCAACCCCAGCGCGAGAAAGTTAATCGCCACACCTATGACGATTTCATTCGCCCTAAGCCTGATCGTCATGTACGCGAATAACAGTGAAAAGACAATGCTGACCAGCGCCGCAATCAAAACGGCCAGAAAGAGATTCCCGGTAAAATGATTGCCGACAATCGCGGAAAAGGCACCGACCAGCACCAATCCCTCCAAGCCAACATTAAAAATTCCGACACGTGCGCAGAGCGCTCCACCCAAAGCTGCCAGCAAGATCGGCGTGACCATCCGAATGGTAGAACTGAGAAGGGACCAATCAAAGAGCTCCATGCGATTCCCCTCCTTTTGCCTTCCGCTTTTTCCACCAGTCGTAGCTGAACTTGGCGGAGATGAACAATATCAATACGGCTTGTATAACACTTGCTAGCTCCAGCGGCACATCCGTATTGCGCTCTACACCCATGGCACCTGTCTGAAAAGCAGCAAGCAGGATCGAAGTCACAATGATGCCAAGTGGGTGCGAGTTCGCAAGCAGAGCTGCCATCAGGCCCGTCCAGGCGAAGCCCGGTACAGTCAGCGCCCCGTCCACAAAACGATAGTGCGCCCCCATTACCTCGACGGTTCCCGCCAAGCCAGCCAGTCCACCACTGGCAAACATCCCGGTCAGCATCACCCGAATCCGATTAATTCCTCCGTATTGAGCAAACAGCGAGTTTTGGCCCAGCATCTTCACTTCATAGCCAAAAGGCGTAAAACGAAGTACCCAGAACAACAGCAGCGCTGCAACGATCGCAAACAAAAACCCTGCATGCACACTCATCCCGGCAAACAGCTTCGGAAGCCACGCACTTTTCTCCAGCATGACAGTCTGTGCCAGTGCCGCAGAACCCGAGCGATCCCGGAATGGCTCTGTCACGAGATAGCTCGCAAACAATACCGCGATGTAGTTGAAGAGCAGCGTAGAGATGAGCAACGGAATACGAAAGCGTGCTTCCATAAAGCCTGGCAACAACGCCCAGAACCCGCCAACCGCCATTCCTGCGAAAATACCCGCCACAATTTTGATCATTCCCGGTGCTGGCAAATAGATCGCGACTAACGCAGCACTGACGGCACCCAGCACCATTTGCCCTTCCGCCCCCAGGTTGAATACCCCTGCCCGAAATGCGAGGGAAAGCCCCAAGGCAATCAGCATGATAGGTGTGGCTCTCGCTAATGTAGATGTAAAGAAATAAAAACTGCCAAAGGCCCCTTTCCACATTTCCTGATAGGTGCCCAAAATCGATTCGCCAACTGCAGCAATGACCAGCGCCCCGGTCAACAAACCGATGACGACAGCCAAGAACGGCTGAACCAATGACTTAGATAGCTCTTTGATTGCTGCCATGAATGCTTCCTCCCGCCATGATCACGCTGATTTTTTCTTCGGTTGCCTCCAGGCGTGAAAGCTCTCCAGCGATTCGCCCTTTATACATGACCAAAATCCTGTCAGACAAGGCGAGAATTTCGGACAACTCGGACGAGACAAGCAAGATCCCGTCTCCCTGATTGCGCTTTTCGATCAGCGCCTGATGGATGTACTCCATGGCACCGATATCCACCCCTCGCGTAGGCTCAGCCGCAATCAAAAACGGGGTTTCCTGTCCCAGCTCCCTTGCTACGATCAGCTTTTGCAAATTTCCACCTGACAGATTCCCTGCCAGCTCCTGCAATTGTCGGGAGCCTGTCTTGATGGCAAACTGCTCCACCCAGCCTTTTACGACTTGGCGGAATTTCTCCCGTAAAACGACGCCGCGGCGGTTGTAAGCAGGCTTTCGCTGATAGCCCATCAACGCATTTTCCTCGACGCTTGAGAGTTTGGCCGCTCCCCACAGGTAGCGATCCTCCGGAATATGCGCCAAGCCGGCATCCCGAATGGTGGCTACTGATTTGTTCGTCACGTCATTCCCGCCCAAACGCACCGTACCCTCCTGTGCCGTTCGCAAACCGCTGATGGCTTGCAGCAGCTCAGATTGTCCATTCCCGGACACACCTGCGATTCCTACGATTTCCCCGTGGTGCACTGTAAAGCTGACTTGATCGAGCAGTGTCTGCTTTTCTCGAACCGTGAGATTCTCCACCTGCAACAAGGGGCCTTTATCCAGAGGAACTCGCTCAGCTAGCTCCTGCAATTCACGTCCAACCATCAGTCTGGCTAAATCGTCCGTATTGGTTTCTGTACGGGAAACCGTTCCCGTCACTTTGCCTCCGCGCAGTACCGTAATACGATCAGCTACCTCCATGACTTCCTGCAACTTATGTGTAATCAGAATGACGCTCTTGCCACTCTCTGCCAGGTTTCGAATCGTTTGCAGCAGGTCGCGTACCTCCAGCGGGGTAAGGACAGCGGTCGGCTCGTCCAACACGATAATATCCGCTCCCTGGTAAAGGACCTTCAGAATTTCGACCCGTTGCTGTTCCCCAATCGAGCAATTCGCTACCTTGGCCTGCGGATGAATCGGAATGCGATACTGCTCACTTAGCGCCCTCACCTTGTCCTCCGCGTCCTTTCTTTTGAAAAAACCCGCTTGCTTCGGCTCGTATCCGATCACTATATTTTCAGTCACACTGAATTCACCGAAGAGCATAAAATGCTGGTGAACCATCCCGATTCCATTTCGAATCGCATCCTCTGGTCCCCGAAAAACAACTGGCTTGCCATTTAACACGATCTCTCCCGACGTCGGCTGCTCCATCCCGTACAGCATCCGCATCAGTGTCGTTTTGCCCGCTCCATTTTCCCCGACAATCGCATGGACTTCTCCTGCTGCCAGTGAGAACGACACCTTGTCGTTGGCGGTAAAATCTCCGTACTTCTTGGTCATGCCCCTCATTTCCAAGCGATCGGTCATTCCCACTCCCTCATTTCTGTACGTCCTTTTATGAAAATGGAAGACCGACTACACAGCCGTAGTCGGTCACATCCATCACTGTGCACAAGCTTTTTGACGTGCGTGTTTAGAATTTATCTGGTACTTGGCGAGTTCCCGCTACAATCTCATCGCTGATCGCTTTCACTTTATCGACAACCTCTTGTCCAATAAAGGCGTTCAGTGGCGTTTTGCTTTCGTGCGTGACATAAGTTACGCCAACACCTTTTTCCTTCAAGCCGTACGCCACAACACCTGGTTTGAACGTTCCTTCTACAAAGGTCTTCACGGTTTCATAAGCTGCCGCATCAGTTCCTTTCAATTGGGACAAAACAATATGCTCTGGATCAATCGTCGTACGGTCAACATCCTGACCTGCTGTGAAGAAGCCTTTTTCCTTCGCCGCTTCGAAAACGCCGAGGTCGCCTACTGCTGCTGCACCGTTAATGAAGTCAGCGCCTTTGGAAGCTTGGAGCAAAGCCAACTCCTTCGCTTTTGCCGGGTCAGTGAAGCTTCCCACATAGTTGACCATCAGTTCTGCTTTTGGATTTGTCGCTTTCAAGCCCTCTTCGAAGCCAACTGTCCATTTTTTCAACTGCGGAATATCAAGAGCGACAACCATACCTACTTTGTTCGTTTTCGTTGCCAAACCTGCTGCAGCTCCCACTAGGTAAGCCGCTTCCTGCTCGCGGAAGGTAACACTGCGTACGTTTGGCAAATCCACTACGGTATCAATAATCGCAAAATTACGGTCAGGATTTTCGGTAGCTACTTTTTTCAATGCATCCTCTGAAGTAAAGGAAGAAGTGATGATCAAATCATAATTTTCTGCAACAGCCACACGCAGATTTTCCTCAATCGCTCCATGATCGGTAGATTCGATCGTTTTCACGTCTGCGCCCAGCTCTTGTGCAGCTTTCTTCGCACCCTCATCCATTTGTTGGAAGAACGGATTCACACCGATTTTCTCAGGCAAAATCAAGGCAATTCGTTTTTTTGCCGCGCCCTCTTGTCCTGCTGCTTGTCCTCCTGGCTGATCTGCAGGTGTGCTTGTGCCAGTCGAACACCCTGTTGCCAATACTGCGAATGTCGTTAATGCCAGCAATAACTTCTTCATGATGTATCTCTCCCTATCCGAACTTTTTCTTTATCCTATTAGGTAATGTACGGCTTTTTACCTATATTTTCAATACTATTTACGAATATTCTCTTATAAAATTATTTTATCGTTCGTCTATTACCTCCTCCCTTTTACAAATACAACAAAAAAACTCTCCCCGGAGGAAGAGTTTGCGTACGAAGCCGTTCTCTTCCTCATCTGTCAAAACCATGGTACAGGTTTTGCAGGAATTGGCACCTTTCTGTTCATGCATAGACATGATCAGTGGTTGCCGGGCATCATCGGGCCAGTCCCTCCGCCGCTCTTGATAAGGTAGGTGAATATATTTAGTTACAATGGAATTCATTCTAGCAGAACGGTTCAAAAATGCAATTCTTTTTTCTCAATTCCAAACACTTCTAAAAGTGAATAAAAGTTTAAAAAGTCGTCTTTTCAGCACCGTGAAATTGGCGAGAACCTGAAGAAGGAGGTGCGGAATGTAGGGGACCTACATGGGCACCGGACTTCGAAGGTGAACGTCAATTTCGATGCCGAATCAGCTTTCAGAACTACTTCGTGATCAAAAGACGACTTTTTAAACAACCTCTAATTTACGTGAAAGGTTTGCTGGAGGCGATGCGACAACGTATTCAGCTCGCCCAGCTCTTCCGTAATCTCACGCACTTTTTGATGCTGGTTTTCTGCTGTCGCAAAGAGCTCTTCTAGGTTGGCTACCGATTCCTCGGTTACCGCTGTAATCGTCGACATCTCAATGGCAACTTCGCCGGAACGCACTTTTACCCGGTCCATGCTGGAGCTTACTTGATCAGCTGCTTCCAGGAAGGCCATCATCCCGGCACGCACGGCTTCAATGGAGGCCACTGTTTTTACTGCCAGCTCTTGGCCTTTTGCAACAGACACTTCCCCATTGCTCATATGCTGCACCGCATTCTCACTTTCCTGGTGGAGTGACTTGAGAATGTCGGTAATTTCCTGCGTAGCTGTCGCGCTTTGTTCTGCCAGCTTGCGTACCTCATCCGCTACAACAGCAAATCCCCGTCCATGCTCGCCTGCACGAGCCGATTCAATCGCTGCATTCAGTGCCAAGAGATTTGTTTGTGTCGCGATCTGATTAATTGCGCCGACAATTTCCTCTACACGATTGGCCTGCCGATTAAGCTGGTGAATCGTAGAGGCTGCTACATTGACTGCCTGCACAATTTGCTCCATCTGCGAGGACAGCTCGTTCATCATCTGAACGCTCTCTGTCAGACGACGGTTGTTTTGTTGCGATTCTGTTTTCATTGCATTGGTCTGTGTAGTGACTGCCTCGATTTCCTGATCGATGGATTGAACCTCTTCTTCGATCTTTACCGTAGAATTCGCCTGCGATTCCATACCGACGGCGACTTCCTTGAAGGCTACCATCATTTCATCTGTATTGCGCTTCGTACCTTCCGCATGCTCATGTACATGATCGCTTGTACGATCCAATTGCTCCGTCATTTCCTGGATGTTCAAAAGCATTTCTCCCAGACGGCGCTCCTTCTCTTCTGCTTCCTGCCTTGCGTCGTGCGCTTTTTGCAGGGAGGCTTGTCCGGCGAGACACAGATACGTTACGGCTCCCATCATCATGAGAATCGCTACGATACGGACACCCAGATTGAGCTCCGAAAAATCACCATTGAAAATCTCATAGGTTCCCGTATAAAACCCGACAACGGTGACGATGATTTGGGCAATTCCCGCTGTTACGACCAGCTTCCAGTCCAAATAGGCTGCCAAAAAGCCCATGACGATGAAGGCGAGAAACGAAACCTCTTGATAAGTGGTAAAGTGATCGAATGAAATCGCATAAAACATGAGTCCGATTGCTACCAGATAACGAATCACAAGACTATCTTTGCGAATGAAATAATACGGCGAAACAATTAAAGTGACCAGCAATCCCAAGGACGTCACTTTCCAGAAATTCACATCCACTTGGTAGGCAATGAGTCCCGCCATCCACAAATGATTCCATAGGATAAAAATCATAAAGCCTTCTTTGTCAGTCAAGGTATTGCGAATCAATTGAATCATAATTGCCCCCCTTTTCCTTTTACTTATGTATCGGATTCTTTCCCCATTATATAGCCAAACCTTTGCCAAATTTGTGAAAAAAGTGAGAACAGCCAAAAACAATTTCGAATAGGCTATTACACAACCCACACGTACAGGAGGTAAACGGAGAAAAGTGGAACTTAATCAATTGCCAGCTACCGTGCTGACACGGACGATTAGCCGTCCGAACACCACGATTTACTATCCGCAATTGGCGGGATTAGCCAACCAGCAAGCGGAAAAAGATATCAACCGGGCGATTTATCAAACGGTTCAAGGCTTGATTCACGAGCAACAACGGGTCCAGGTACCGGGAAATACAGAAATGCAAGGAAGCTACGAGATCAAGACAAACGAACGCGGTATTTTCAGCGTCGTGTTGAGCAACTACGCCTACACACCGCAAATGGCTCACGGCATGACCTTTCTCGGGTCGATCACCGCTGATATCCAAACAGGCAAGCTGTATACGCTGCGTGAATTATTCAAGCCAGGAAGCGATTACGTCAGGGTGATTTCCGAAAACATCAAGCGTCAAATCAAAGAAAGAAGCATCCCCACACTCAATGGCTTTACTTCGATTAAGCCCGATCAAGATTATTACCTCGCCGACAAAGCACTGGTCATCTACTTCCAGTTGTACGAAATTACGCCTTACTACGTCGGTTTCCCCATGTTCCCCATTTCGGTCTATGAACTGGAGCCGCTTATCAATGAAAAAGGACCACTGAGCATCTTGTCCGCAGATTAATGCACTGTATCGCCATATTTTTCAGCCAGGTGAGTGTCTTCTTCCATGACACTCGCCTGATTCTATTTGTGTCAGAAAATCCATTATTTCGCCATCGAATAAACGTTTACTTATATGTCCGAAACTGCTAGTATGTTAGTGTACATATTTACTTAAGCAATAAAGTGTACGATATATCGGACCAGCTTTCCTGGAGGTATATACTCATGCAATATTATGGACATCGAATTAGCCAAACCGCAAGAATATTCAGTAAAACATTGAATGTGACTATGGCTCCCATGGGATTATACAGCTCGCAATGGGGTATTATCCTTTGCTTGCATTATCGTGAATCGCTCACCCAGGTTCAATTGAGTAACTACCTGAATGTTGAAGCGCCGACGATTACCCGGACACTCACCCGTTTGGAAGAGATGGGCTGGATTATTCGCTCAGAGGGTGATGACAAGCGTGAGCGCTATGTGTCCTTGTCTCCGCAAGCAATCGAACGGTTCCCGGAATGGCTGGAGGCTGCCAAAGAGCAAGAAGAGCTGGCACTCCGCGGCCTTGACGAAGCAGAACTCGCTATCTTTAACCGCGTATTGAAGAAAATGAACGATAATTTACAGCCTTCGTAACAAGTAAAAAATGACTTCGCCCAAAAGCAGTTTGGTGAAGTCATTTTTTGTTAGCCATTCTTTCTTGTGCTATGGATGATGGTGTTGAGCTCTTGTTCCAATTGAATCAGTTCAAGCTGTATCTGTTGCTTTTGCAATTGTTTTTTCTGTTGCACCACCTGTTTTTTCAAATCATTTGATTCTTTGTCATTTGCTTCGTTCGATGTAGAAGTATCCGGGTCCGGTTCCACCTGACCAGTCGAGCCAATGGCAGCAAGGAAGGCACCTAGAACTGCGATCCACCCGCCTACTGCTACCAGCTCATTCGCCAGATTTTTGTCGATCATCCTTCTTCCCTCCGTTTTTGGATGGCTTCTCCTGCAAGTTTTTCTTTATATCTTGAACACTGTCGCGTAGTTGGGCAATTTGCTCTTCAATTCGTTTGAATTGCTTATCTTCATCGTCGTCATTGCCATTCTTGTTCTTCCCATTGACTTGCTTGTTTAATTGAATGAGGGGCTGTATCAACTTTTCATTGTCGCAGGCAGGCTTTTGACTTAATCTGGTTGTTTTATCAATGGCGAGTATGACAAAACCAATGGAAATAATCCAAAGTGCAATTACAGCGGTATCGTCATCATCACAAAAAAACATAGATACCTCCATGCCAATAAAAAGTCATGGTTTGATTATTGGCCCTTCTATACAATACGCTTCTGCCTAATTCCTCGTGACATCGGGACCATCACTTTCCTGATGTTGTTTTGTCATGAAAAAAGGCTCCCCGCCAAGCACAAGCGTGCCCAGCAAGAAGCCTATTGGTTATGAACGTATTCCTTATTGCATGCGTTTCGCGATATTGCGAGCCATCCAGACCCCAGCAGCTCCAGCCTGAGCCAGACCACGTGTAATTCCGGCACCATCCCCGCCACAGAACAATCCCTTGATTTCTGTTTCGAATTCCTCAGTCAGTTTTGGACGAGCCGAGTAGAATTTCGCTTCCACTCCGTAGAATAAGGTATGCTCGGAAGCAATTCCCGGCGTTACCTTGTCCAGTGCTTCCACCATCTCGATCAAACTTTTCATCGTATTGTAAGGCAACACGAGTCCCAAATCACCCGGTACCGCTTCCTTCAGAGTAGGCTCCAGGAAGCCTTCCTTAATACGCGACTCTGTAGAACGGCGACCGCGCAAGATATCGCCGTACTTTTGCACGATGACCCCACCGTTAGACAGATCATTTGCCCGCTTGCAAATTTCTCTCGCGTACTCATTCGGCTTGTCAAACGGCTCTGTAAACGTATGAGATACCAGGAGCGCAAAGTTCGTATTCATCGAGCCCAGCGCTGGGTCTTTGTAAGAGTGCCCGTTTGCCGCCATCACTCCACTGTGGTTTTCCACGACTACGTGACCGGATGGATTGCTGCAAAACGTCCGTACACGCGTTCCGACAGATGTATTGAAAATGAATTTTCCCTCGTACAGGTGCTCATTGATTTCGCGCATGACGACATCGGACGTTTCCACACGCACGCCTACGTCGACTTGATTGTTGTACATTTTCAGGCGGCGCTTTTTCAGGATATCCGTCAACCATGCGGAGCCATCGCGTCCTGGTCCGATTACCACGTAATCAGCTTCATACTCTTGTCCGTTTTTCAAGATCACACCTTTTACCTGATGTCCGTCTGCTTCTTTCACCGTAACGATGTCCTCAACCTCTGTCTTGAACATCATGTCGATATGCTTCTTCAAATGCTCGAAGATCGACTGGAGAATCTCCAGGTTTTGCTCCGTTCCCAAGTGACGCACCTGCGCCCGCAACAGCTTGAGTCCAGCTGCATAGCCGCGCTGCTCGATGCTCTTGATCGTCTCTGTGGTCGGGTCCGTAATCGATTGAGTAGCCCCATGCTCCAAATTGATTTCATCTACGTATTTGATCAGCCCAAGTACAGTCGAAGGGCTGAGATAGTCTGTCATCCAACCGCCAAATTCGGTGGTGATGTTAAATTTGCCATCGCTATAGGCGCCTGCTCCACCAAAACCACTGGTAATCGAACAGGCCGGCAAACAGCCTGCGAATTCTTTTTTTCCTGCTGGCGGCGGGCAGAGCTTGATCTTTTCCTCCAAGATCGGACAGCGTCTGCTATAGATGTCATGCCCTTTATCAATCAACAGCACCTTGGCATTCGGTGCTTTTCGCATTATCTCGTAGCATGTAAAAATCCCTGCTGGTCCTGCTCCTACAACGATCACATCATACTTATTCATGTCGTTCCCTCCCCGAAAAAATGAAAAAAATTCCCGGCCGACGAATAGGGTATACCAAAACTGCCCTATTCGTAGCCGGGAATTTACGGTTCCCTGTAGAGACCCTCAAACCATATTTCTGAGGATATACGAATACAAATTACTATTTCATTCGTCAAGCCTGTGTTGTTCTTCACAACAATATGTATAGTAGCTTATAAGCTGAATCAAGTCAACCGAAAACAGTCCATTTATTCGCCTTTTAAAGTTAATTTTATTGTTAACATACCTTTACAATCAATAATTACCACAAAACACGAACATTCAAAAACGAACATTCGCGTTTTCTGTACATGACGCTCATCTGCTCAGGAAGGAATCGATTACAAATGGGTAGAATAGAGAGAATTTTAAGAAATATTTCACATGATCTTTATTTCTCTTAAAAAAGGATGAGGCCTGTACATGCGGGATTATCGCTATTATCAGTCTGCCTTTGCCGGTGTTCCCAAGCCGTTTGCTTTCGTCGATCTGGATCTGCTGGAGGAAAATGCGGAGCAAATCAGTTTGCAAAGCAATGGAAAACCCGTTCGAATCGCGAGCAAGTCGATCCGAAGCGTTGCCATTCTCAAACATATATTGCAGTTGGACGATTGCTTTCGTGGTCTCATGTGCTATTCCGCTCCTGAGGTGCTTCACCTGTGCGAGGCAGGCTTCGATGACCTGCTGCTTGGCTATCCGCTCTGGGAAAAAAGCTGGCTTTTGTCAATCGCCGCTGAGATTAAGAACGGACGCTCCATTACTTTAATGATCGACTCTCTCCCTCATGTCGAACAGCTCGAACAAATCGCCCGGGAAACAGGAACCAGACTGCCGGTCTGTCTCGATATCGACATGTCGTCTGATGTGTTGGGGCTGCATTTCGGCGTCTGGCGCTCGCCACTCCGCTCTCTCGAAGCGTCCCTCTCCCTTGCCAAGCGCGTTGCTTCCTCCGATCATCTCTACCTAGATGGTGTCATGGGGTATGAAGCTCAAATTGCTGGCGTTGGTGATCGATACCCTCGTCAATTCCTGAAAAACAGCATCATTCGTCTCCTCAAGCAATATTCCGTGAAAGAAGTGGCTGCTCGACGCGCCACACTGGTGCACGCCATTCGCGAGCTGGGCATTTCCCTCCGCTTCGTAAACGGTGGAGGAACGGGCAGCTTGCACTTGACCGGGAAAGAAGACGCCGTCACAGAGGTTACAGCAGGCTCCGGTTTTTTTTCGCCTGGGCTCTTTGACTACTTTCAAGATTTTCGGTTTCATCCTGCTGCCGGATTTGCCCTGGAGATTATCCGCAAGCCCACAGAGCGTATCTACACATGTGCCGGCGGGGGCTACATCGCCTCTGGTTCTGCTGGGCGTGACAGACTACCCAAGCCCTACTTGCCAGCGGGAGCAAAGCTGTTCCCCAACGAAGGAGCAGGTGAAGTACAGACACCGATCCACTATCAAGGCTTGGAAACGCTGGAACTGGGAGACCCGATCTTTTTTCGCCACGCCAAAGCAGGAGAGCTCTGCGAGCGTTTTACCCGGCTGTATTGCATCTCTGGCGGGAAAATCATTGAGGAAGTGACCACCTATCGGGGGGATGGATTATGCTCACTGTAAAGAAGCACGCGAATCACTGGACCAATTGGACAGGAAATGTACAAAGCCAGCCGAAGCAAGTCGCGATGCCAGAGTCCGTGGATGAGGTCGTGCAGCTTGTCCTTGCTTGCAAGAAGGCAGGTACACGGATTCGAGTCGTCGGCTCCGGTCATTCCTTCACGCGGCTGGTCCAGACAGAAGACTGCTTGCTATCCCTGGATCATCTCCAAGGAATCGTCAGTGTAAACCCTGCCGATGATACCGTTGAAGTCTGGGCAGGCACCAAGCTCAAGACACTCGGTCACCTCCTGCATCAAGCGGGCTACTCTCAAGAAAACCTCGGAGATATTAACGCCCAGTCCATTGCAGGGGCCGTCAGCACCGGGACACATGGCACAGGCATTCATTTTGGCAGCATCTCCACACAAGTCGTCGGGCTGACAGTCGTCACCGCAGCCGGGGAGGTTTTGGAAGTATCCGAGCAGGCCCGGCCGGAGCTGTTCAAAGCCATGCAAGTTTCTCTTGGTCTCTTGGGCATCATCGTACGCGTCAAGCTGCGTGTCCTCCCAGCCTACCGCCTGCGCTACCAAAGCCGTCGCATGCAGGTGGAGGAGTGCCTGTCCTCTCTGGAAACGTTTAAAACCGAGCATCGGCATTTCGAATTTTTTATCTTCCCGTATTCAGACACCGTTCAGGTGAAATTCATGAACGAGACCAGCGATCCCCCCAGCGGCAATCAACGATGGAGCTATTTGAAAAAAATGGTGGTGGAAAATGGGCTGTTTTGGCTCTTGTCGGAGAGCTGCCGATTGCGCCCTTCTCTCACCAAAAGCGTCAGCAGGCTGTCCGCCCAAAGCGTTCCCTCTGTCCATGAGAGCGGCTACAGCCATCAGCTTTTCGCCACCCCTCGCCTTGTTCGTTTTTATGAAATGGAATACTGCTTACCCGCTGAGCATATGGGTGATGCCATACGGGAGTTGCGTCAGGCGATTGAGCAGGAACGCTTTGCCGTTCATTTTCCGCTGGAATGCCGGTATGTCAAAAAGGACGACATCTGGCTCAGTCCCGCCTATGAGCGTGATAGTGCCTTCATTGCCGTCCACATGTACAAGGGCATGCCCTACGAAGATTACTTTGCCCGGATGGAGGAGATTTTCGCCCGATATGGAGGACGTCCACACTGGGGGAAAATGCACACCATGACCGCCGAGCAGCTCTATCAGGTCTATCCGCGCTTGCCCGATTTCCTCGCCATTCGCTCTGAGCTCGACCCTGACGGCTTGTTCGTAAATACGTATTTAGCCGAGCTGTTCGGAATATCCTGAAGACCATTCTTCCGCCACAAAAATGCCCCGACCACATCACTCATGGCAGGGGTATTTTTCTATGGAGCAGGAAGGCTTAGCCTTGCGTTGGGAGATTCGGTTTATGCGCCTTTTTGCGTCCATAGCGCACATAATAGAAGGTATAGAACAGTACGAGTGCACCAATTCCGTAGAAGAGTCCAATTCGCTGTGTCGGGTCAAACGCCGGGAAGATAAGAATGAACGTGCAAAGAGCCAGACACAGGAGCGGCATCACCGGGTAAAACGGTGCCACGAACTGTAAATCTTCTATTTTTCCACCCTCACGCAAGTATTGACGACGGAAATTGAATTGAGAGAGAGCAATCCCCATCCACGTGAAGGTGACCGCAATACCAGATACAGACATGAGCAGCACGTATACCGTATCCGCTGCAACCACGCTGGTTAACAGGGACAGAAGCGAGAACGCCAGCGTCGCCAAGAGTGCGTTCAAAGGTACTTTACGCTTGGTCAATTTTCCAAAAACAGGATGTGCCATATTGCTATGGGAAAGGGACCACAACAAGCGAGTGGCCGCGTACAAGCATGAGTTGCCGACAGACAACAGAGCCGTCAAGATGACGAAGTTCATGATATCCGCTGCAAAAGGAATCCCCACTGCATCAAATACCGTCACAAACGGACTTTCCAAGAGTCCCAGCTCGCTTGAGGGAAAGAGGGCGGACAAGATCGTGACTGACGCCACATAGAACACGAGAATACGAAACACAACGTTGCGAATCGCCCGCGGAATGGTCTTTTGCGGGTTTTCTGCTTCACCGGCTGCGATTCCAATCAGTTCAGAACCTTGATAAGAGAATACAACGTTCATCATCGTCACAAAGACGATCGCAATGCCAAACGGGAATAGTCCCCCATCTGCTGAAAAGTTGGAGAGAAAAGGAGCCGCTCTTCCTTCCATACTGACAATACCGAATATAGCACCTAGTCCGACAATAATAAACATAAGTACAGCCAATACTTTAATTCCGGCAAACCAGTACTCCGTTTCGGCAAACCCTTTTGTCGTCAGCGCATTGAAGGTAAAGAGCAAAACGATAAAGAGCGCGCACCAAATCCAGATCGGTGTATCCGGGAACCACCGTTGCATGACCATGCCCGCAGCAGTAAACTCTACCCCGGCCGTTGTAGCTGACCCTAGCCAATACATCCATCCCAGTGTAAACCCGCTCGCCGGACCAATATACTGGCTGGCGTAGGCTTGAAAAGAGCCTGTTACTGGCATTTTTACAGAAAGCTCTCCCAGACACGTCATGACCAGGTACAGCAAAATCCCGCCGACGATATAGGCGACAAGTGCTCCGCCAGGCCCAGCCTGATTGATCGTGAAGCCAGCGTTGAGGAAAAGCCCTGTCCCGATGACACCGCCTAACGACAGCATAAATAAGTGGCGACTTTTCATCGAACGTTGTAGCTGTGTGTCTCTTTCATTCCCAGTGTTCATATGATTCCTCTCTTTCACCTGCTTTTTAAGAGGTCTATCAGGAGTCTATAAACCAAGAGAGAACTGCCTGCGCTAGAAACGCAGGGACAGGCAGCTCAATCCTCCGTCTTGTTTCTGGAATTCAGACATTTCCAGCTCAATCACGTTGTAGCCAGCGTCAGTGATTTGCTTTTTCGTGCTCTCAAAGCCTTTTGGAATAATCACGTAGTCGTTGATATGGATGCAGTTCGCAGAGTACTCGACTTCTTTTTCCACAACCAGATGCTTGTATTGGCTAAATACTTCAGAATCAATGAACTCCCCAGCCAGAACCAGCAAGTCATTGCCAAGGTAGGCGATTCCTGTTTTCAGGTGGAAAAATTCTTTCAACGGTACAATGGTGACTTCATATCCGTATTTCGAGAGAATCTCGCGGAACTGGATGGCTCCTTCTTCATTGGTGCGTGTCGACAGACCGACATAGAAATGGTTTTCTACCTGCATGACGTCTCCACCATCGAGGAAGCCAGGGGCTTGAATATACTCAATCGTGTCATAAAAACGAGGAAGCACCAATTTCATATCCTCAATTTCACCATTGCGGCTTTCTGCACCGGGATTGGTAATGACGGCGCACTTTTCCGTGAGGACAGCTGTATCTTCCACAAACGTAGAATCCGGGTAACGCTCGTCCGCTTCCAGAACGGTTACATCCAGACCTGTCTGTTTTAGCGCTTCTACATAAGCGGCATGCTGTTTAAGAGCAAGTTCAAAATCAGGTGTACCCAAATCAGAAGTCGTCAAACCATTTACATAACTCTTTCCCGGTTTTCTTACAATCGCACGTGAAAATTTCATGATGATAGATCTCCCTTCTGTTTTCGAATCTTGCCTTTGTCTAACAGTGGGCGACGGAGAAACGAGCATGTAAACGCTTCCTCATCGGTTGCTTTTGCTTGTTCTCGCCACCACGTTGCATTCATTCTCCTCTGAGCACGAACTCAGAAATATTCCGCATTGTGGAATCACTTCTGCAATACAAAATTACACTCTTAATGTAAAATAGTTTCAAATTTTTTGTCAATGGAATTTTATCTAGTCTAAATTATATTGATTCCGCTGAAAAATTCTGATAGATTGAGGTCATATTAAGCTGGCGTGACTTTCAACGAGGGGTCACTATGCAACAAAGCCAGGAGGTAACCCACGTTGGTACAATCGATTGACCGGGCGATGAGCATCATCTCCGTCCTGGTATCAGATCCAAACAAGCAGCATTGGTCCATCTCGGAAATTGCTGAACAAACGGACCTGCCGCTGAGTACGGTACACCGTTTAATCAGCAGTCTCATCAAGCATGGACTCATCCTACAGGTTCCTGAGAGCAAGCAGTACAAGGTCGGCTATACGTGGATGGAAATCGGACTGCGCATCCTGGACAAGATGGATATGCGCGCTGTCGCCCGAACTGTTATGGAGAGATTGGCAGCAGATGTACGAGAAACAGTCTATCTGAACATTCCACAGGGCTCTCATGCCACCGTACTCGAAAGAGTGGAAGGTCCCATGTCTGTCAGAAGCATGGATAATCTGGGCGAGCGTATTCCACTGCATATCGGTGCGGCAAACAAAACGATTCTCGCCAGCATGAATCCGACCGAAGCAGAGCAAATCGTGACCGATTTAATCCCGGACGCAGAAAAACGCCGCGAGCTGTTAGAACGACTGCCAGAAATCAGACAAAACGGCTACGCAGTCAGCTACGGTGAGAAAACCGAGGGCACCGCATCCATTGCCGCTCCTATCTTCGGTGTTAATCAAAAGGTCGTAGGCGCTTTGAGTATCGGCGTGCCGAGCTATCGGATCAACGAGCAGCTCTTGTCCTCACTCATTGAACAAGCCCAACAAAGTGCCAAAGAAATTTCCCACAAAATCGGTGCCTTGTCTTAATTTTTTTGCCCACTAATCGGAAACGGTTTTCACTATACGGAAAACGGAGGCGTTTTTTATGCAAAAATGGCAAACAAAAGAGCAGCTCGTTGATCTCTTGTGCAATTTGGTAAGCATCCCAAGCATTACAGGATCAGCTGCCGAGAAGGACTTGCCTGGCTACGTCGTTGATCAGCTGCGCACCCTGCCTTATTATCAAGCCAATCCCGATCATGTGCGTGCGAATCCGACCGGAGACGGGCGTCATTTTGTCACTGCTCTGGTTAAAAAAGCAGGGGTGCGGGACACCGTCATTCTCGTCAGCCATTTTGATGTGGTCGACGTCGAGGATTACGGGGCTTGGATGAAGCATGCTTTTGATCCGAAGACCCTCACTCCTCTCTTCCAGCAAAATCAAGCAGATATGCCAGCAGACGTTCAACAGGATATCCGCACAGGCAACTGGCTGTTTGGCCGTGGCACCATGGATATGAAATGCGGACTGACACTGCACATGTCGATGATTGAGCAAGCGATTGCTGGAGAGTTCGACGGCAACATTTTGCTTCTGACAGTCCCTGACGAAGAGGTGAATTCTGTCGGGATGCGTGCAGCAGTCCCAGCGCTGTTGAAAATCGCCGAAGAGTTCGACCTGAGCTACACCACCGTACTCAACTCCGAGCCGATGTTTACCCGCTACCCAGGGGATACGAATACGTACTTGTACACAGGCTCTATCGGAAAAGTGCTGCCAGGCTTCCTCTGCTACGGCAAAGAAACACATGTCGGCGAGCCTTTTGCTGGGTTAAACGGCAATTACATGGCCTCGCAAATAACATGTGAGCTCGAGCTGAACACATCCTTTTGCGAGGTCGTTGAGGGGGAAGCATCTCCTCCACCGACGAACCTGATTCAAAAGGATCTGAAAAAAGAGTACTCTGTGCAAATTCCGCACCGTGCCGTGACGCTGTTCAACCTGTTCCTGCTGGAAAAACAAATGGAGGATGTCGTAGAACCCCTGTTGGAATCGGCAAGAAATGTCGCAGAGCGCATGAAGCAAAATTACCTCAAGCACGCGAGCCAGTTTGCCAACTTCGCGCCTTTTAGCCCGCGTGATCTGTCCATTTCCGTCATGACCTACGAAGAACTGTATGCCTATGCGAAGAAAACGTACGGGGAAGACAAACTGCGCCAGCTGGAAGCAGATGTGATCGCCAACCGCGGCGACAAGGACGACCGCGACACCACGATTGAGCTGGTGGATCAATTAGCGATTCTGTGCAAAGAACTGTCCCCGATGATGATCTTGTTCTTCGCACCACCGTTTTACCCGGCAGTCAGCTCGCGCAATCATCCTCTGATCCAACAAACGATGGAAGAGATGAAAGCATACGCGAGAGATCAGCACCAGGTCAATTTGGTCAAACAAAACTACTTTGGCGGTATCTCTGACTTAAGCTACGTCGGACTCCAATATCCTGCGGCATCCATGAAGCCATTGGTTGCGAACATGCCTTTGTGGGACAACGGCTACTCCATTCCGCTTCAGGAGCTCGAGGCTTTTGATGTACCTGTCATGAACCTCGGTCCAGTCGGACGTGACGCCCATCAATGGACAGAGCGTCTGGACGTCGACTATGCTTTCGATACATTAAAAGACATGCTGCCTCGTTGCATCCAGTCTCTCTTGCAAAATGGGAAAGCATTGAAGGAATAGCAAAGAGAAAAGGTTCCTGTACCGATAGATTACTGTCGCGCGGGAGCCTTTTTCCTTATAATGAAGAAAAACTATTTCAAGGGAGGGTTACGCATGGAATTTCAAGCGAAAGAAAATGGCTTTGTCACTCAACTGTCCTACGGTGAGCTGCACGTATCGGGTGATGAACAGTATGGCTTTCGCCCCTACCAGCTCTTGGTCTCTTCCATCGCTGTTTGCAGTGGCGGTGTTCTGCGAAAAGTATTGGACAAGATGAGAATGCCGTGCACGGATATGAAAGTAACAGCAGATGTTCAGCGGAATGAGGCAGAGGCAAATCGGGTTGAAAAAATTCACCTCCACTTCATCATTACGGGAGAAAATATGAAAGAAGAAAAAGTGCAAAAAGCCATTGAAGCCGCGAGCAAAAACTGCCCGATGGTCCAATCTGTCAAGGGAAGCATCGTCGTAACCGAGTCCTTCGAATTGGTATCTAACAAGTGACCGGGAGCAGCGCTTACCGTCAATACTTGACGGAGATGGTTGTTACGTTCGGAACCGCATAAAAAGTGAATAGGAAAGGACCTGCCAGCCCGTACTTGTTTACATAGGCTAACAGGTCCTCTTTTGCTTTCCAGTCCAGCTTTTATAAAAGCGGAGACAATAGGCGCGCCAACGATTCCAACAAGCGCAAACGCAGTGGTCGGTTCACGTACTCTCCCAATGTCATTTCCCGGCAGTCAGCCAGATCGGAGACAAACAGTTCCTCCAGCTCCTTTGCCATCTGCGAATCGTACAGAAACGCATTCGTCTCGAAATTCAGCTTGAAGCTGCGAATATCGACATTGGCCGTTCCCACAGACGACAACTGGGTATCCACCACAATGGCTTTGGCGTGCATGAAGCCTTTTTCGTAGAGGAAGCAGCGCACACCGCTCTTTAACAAATCGCCGAGATAAGAGTGAGTCGCCCAGAATACCAACAAATGATCTGGCCTTCCCGGAACCATCACCCGCACATCTACCCCGGACATTGCTGCCATTTTTAGTGCGGTCAGCATACTTTCATCCGGAACGAAATAAGGCGTCTGCAAGTAAATCTTCTTCCGTGCCTTGTAAATCATCTTTAAAAAGGCATGCTTGATTTGCTCTTTTTCCGAGTTTGGCCCGCTCGATACGATTTGAACCCCGATCGTTCCTTCAGCTTCATGAAGCTCCGGAAAATAGGCGAGTGACTCATGCATTCTTTTCGGTGCGGACAAATTCCAGTCCAGGAAAAAGCGTGCTTGCAGCATGTACACCGCTCTTCCCTCTATCAGCAAATGGGTGTCACGCCAATACCCCAGCTTCTTATCCTTACCCAAGTATTCATCCCCGATGTTGAAGCCTCCGATATAGCCAATCTTGCCATCAATAATCGTCAGCTTGCGATGATTCCTGAAGTTGACCCGAAAATTCAGGAATGGAATCTTCGCCGGGAAAAAGGAGGCGACTTCTCCCCCTGCATCTACCAGTGGACGCAGAAAGCTGGATGAGACACCAGAGGAACCTACCGCATCATAAAGCAATCGAACCTCGACGCCCTCCTGTGCCTTCTTCGTCAACAGTTTAATGAGCTGTTTCCCTAAATCATCGTCATTCAAAATATAGTAGAGCAAATGTATATGCTCGCGTGCTTCCTCCATCTGTTTGAACATGAGCTTGAACAGACTATGGCCTTCCTTAAAAACCTGAATGGTATTATCCTGCGTATAATACGCTCCATCACTTACCACGTTCATGAAAATCATGTCGCGGTGTCTCTCCATCTCAGGGTCGTTCACTTGTAGTTCACCATGGGCAAGCAGCTGCTTTTGTCTATCAACCGCAGCTCGAAAATGGGAAAACTCCCCTTCCTTGAGCCGATACAGCTTTTTCTTGCTGAGCTTATGTCCAAAAATCAGGTAAATAATAAACCCGATGCCCGGCAAAAACAGCAAAACCATCAACCAGGCCCAGGTTGCCGCAATGTTTCGCCTCTCCATGAAAATAAGAACGGCAGCCAAAATCAGGTTACCTATTGTTACTATCGCAAATACCTTTTCAGACAATGCCATTACACCACATCCACCTCTAGGATGCCTCCCCTATTGCAACATTTTCAACTGGGATTCATCCTTCCTATCCATCTAGTTTATCCTATGTTGCCAATAGTTTTCCGTTCTTCATGATACATTTGTCGTCCAAATATACATCCGGCTCTTTGACAACCAGATCGATATGTACCCCCGCGACAATCGTCCCGCCAAACGTGTTGTTGCTGCCAAAGGCTACGTGAATCGTTCCGTACACCTTCTCGTCCTCCAGCACAACTCCCGTAATACGCGCCTTGTCATTCGTTCCGATTCCGAATTCACCCAGCATCCGCCCGTCTTGGTCCCCAAGCATTTGCAGGAGGCGTTCAGCCGATGTTCCTTCTGCTTCTGTGATCCGACCATTTTGGACCGTCAGCAGCAAGGGCGAATCAATTTTTCCAATACCAGCGATAGAACCATCGACCAGGATTTGTCCTTCTGCTGTCCCTTCCAGTGGAGCGATATACGCTTCCCCGGAAGGCAAGTTGCCCGATTCTCCAGGATTGACGTACATGCCAGTACTCGGCACCCCATTGCGATCTGCGATGGAAAACGTCAGTGACTTGCCCGCTTTTTCGATTCGCACGGTACTTGCTCGGGTCAGCATCTCGGTCACGCGCTCGGTGAGTGCCTTTACTTGTGTATAGTCAGCGGAAATCGCTCCTGCAAGGAACATGTCTTCCGTAATAGCTGGCATGGTAGCCAGTCTCGTCCCATTTGCTGCTGCTTCTTTGCGTGCTTTTGTATGCGTCAAGGAGTGCTGGGTCACACATACCACCACATCTGCGCTCTTCATCGCCGCTGCAACAGCTGCGGGAGGCTCTTGACCAGACTTTTCCCGCTCCTGCATGACCATCAGCATTGCTTCTGCCCCGAGCTGTTTTCCTGCTTCCCAGAGTGCCTCCCCGATGTCCCGCTTCCGTTCGTCGGCCACCACCAAAAATGTCTCATTCGCTTGCAATGCCAAGCAATTCATCAAAATGGCTTTGCTGGATTCTATCAATGTCATGCCGCATCATCCTTCTCATCTATTTATGCTTAGATTATATCCACTTTTTTCTTGCAAACTCTTCTGTCTTCGCTAGATCGAATCGTTAGTCCTGCCCTTATCCTGTTTATCGGAATCTTCTTGCTTTTACTGTTAAATTTAGTATGATTAGAATACAAATGAAAACGCTTAAGACAATGAGGTCTTCTACCCGCGCTTTATCAATAGGCGTGGGGAAGGCCTTTTTCTTTTGAAAAAATGATAGCGTTTTCATTTGGGGGATCGAGAAAAAAGAAGGGGATGACAACCATGTCACACAGAAAAGCACAACCCAAAACGTGGTGGCTGACCATGCTGATGATCGTCGCTCTGCTCGCGATGCAGATGCCAGCTTTGGCCAAGGACACCAACGTGCAGATGCTCGACAAAGGGAAATGGGCACCTGCGACTTATCAAGCCGTCCACGAATTGATTGAGAAAAACGGCATCAAGAGTGCCTCCTACAACGCCAAAAAGAAGCCGTATGCCGTTTTTGACTGGGACAATACGAGCATCATGCATGACACAGAGGAAGCGCTGTTTGTCTATCAGATCAACCATTTGGCTTACAAGCTCACACCAGAAGAATTCGGGAAGGTCATTCGCACGAATGTACCAGAGGGACCGTTTTCCGATTCGTATAAAAATGTCGACGGCAAGCCTGTCACACTCGATGCCATCGCGACTGATCTCGTAGCCGACTACACGTACTTATATCAAAATTATCAAGGTCTTAAAGGAACGAAGTCGCTGGAGGAAGTAACAGCAACAGAGCAATTCGCAGATTTCAAAGCCAAACTGTTTTTCTTGTATGAAGCGATCAACGATACGCACAGCAACACGATTGGCTATCCATGGGTCCTCTACCTCTTCACGAACATGACAGTGAAAGAAGTGCAACAGTTGGCAGAAGCATCCAATGATCTGGGCCTGGGCATGGCGATTGAAAAAGTAACCTGGACGAGCCCGAAATCGTTGGCAGGCAAAGCGGGCGTGGTGAAAGCCTCCCATACAACAGGCCTGCGCCTCACTTCCGAAGTCGCAAACCTGATGAACACGCTGCGTGCTAATGGCATCGACGTGTATGTCGTGAGTGCTTCCTTGGAGGATGTTGTTCGTGTTTTCGCTACACTCCCGAAATATGGCTACAATCTCCCTTCGGAGAACATCATCGGTATGCGTCTGAAAACAGAAGACGGACGGATCACGAATGTGTACCAGCCTGACTACCCAATCACAGTAGCCCACGGCAAGACGGAAGTGATCCAGGATGTATTGGTAAAAAAGTATGGTCATGGTCCTATCTTCATCGCGGGCGATAGCAACGGTGATTTCGAGATGATGACTGAACTCGACAGCGTACAGCTCGTGCTCGTCGTGAACCGCGTCAAGGGCGGCAAAATTGGGCAGCAAATTACCAAAGGTGCTGAGCAGATGGGCAAAGCAAACCCGACGGTAGTCCTGCAAGGACGTGACGAGAACACAGGTATGTGGATTCCGAGCGAAGCGACAATCCGACTTGGGCAGAAAGAGCCGCAGTTGGTCGCGAAATAACGTAGAAAAAACCGCCCTTGTACCGGGGCGGTTTTCTTCTTTATTGATTGGTAACTGGAATTCTCCACTCTAGCGGATATTTTTTCTGAACAGCATCTAGTCGTAGGGTGAGCCTCTCCGGGAGCTTGGTTATTTCTCCTCCTTCCCAATGTCTGCTGTCCTCCAGCCGAATTTTGTACGTTGCTCGCTCGCGTCCTGACTGATCAACGGGTCCCTTGGATTGATGACCCATTTTAGCCCGGTAGGTTGTCCCCTGCTCATCTTGAAGTACCCACCAAGGCAAATAAATCCTCGTAATATCTTTGGATTGTACTTCGATTTCCATTTCCATTTGCTGTTTTTCCGAATCATCATCTTTTGCCAGCTTAATGCTTTTCAACGTAAAGATATCTTCTCCTACTTGTTTGATCACTGGCTTCTTGTTCAATTCATCCGGATGGAAGGTGACACTCATATCGTACGGGATCGCTTTATGGAGGCTATTTATGACCAGTGTCGCTGCTTTGCCTTTTTGCAACGGATCGTCGTCATTGATCCAACGGAAATGCCCATAGCGATCAATGGAATAAGAATTATATATGATTCTTTCCTTCCCCTTGCTGCCATCTGCTCCCTCGTAGTAATATCCCAGCCTATATTGCTGATACGGAAGAAATGGAGCGTAATCCGGGTTCGTCGTCTTTCCGGTTAGCTTTTTTGCTTCTTGTTCCAGTTGTTTTTTGGCCGCCTCTGTCCATTGTGTTTCCAGCTCAATTCGGGTGGCCGTTGGCGTGTTGACGATCTGGTGCAGGGTCATCTTCAATCCATGCTTCGTCACTTGCGTTTGATTGACAGGCAACACAGTGGTTGCGGCTGTTGTTTTTGCCATCGTGATCGGAACTTGCAGCTTCCAGTTTCCTTTTCTATCACCGATTTCATCAAAATGTATCGACAATGTTTTCGGAAGGGGCTCCTGTCCTTTTTTCCCGAGGATAAACCGGACGAATCCGACATTATCTTCAAAGGCTGTTCCCCACTCGTCAGACATGACATTCCCTTTGGCATCCAGCAATTCAACGGCATTAAATTGAGAGTTACTTGCTGTCTTCCATTCAGGATCGAGCTGCTGGCCATCCGACTGTTTTATCATTAAAGCAACCATTACCTGCACCGGATCAGCAATGATTTCCTTCACCTCCAAGGTAATCCCCTGATCGGTAACAGAAAGATTCGATGTTTCGGAGAAGCCTTGTCTCGCCGCCTGTTGCAGTCCTTCGTCATTGAACACACCTTGTGCAAAGATCGATTTGACATAGGCCGCAAACGTTGGGGACACTTGTATGCTTCCGAGCAGCCCGAGTACGACAGCGGAAACGATGCCGATGGAAGCCCATTTTTTGTTACGGTAAAATGGACGCCTTCTCACCTGCAACGCGTTATTCTGGCATGGCATTTGAAAACTCGGTATCTCGACAGCTCCCGCTACTTTCCTAAGCGTCTCTTGGATTTGCCTCTCCTCGTTAGTCATGCGTCATTGCCCCTTCCCGCAAAAAATCAGATGAAATGCAACCCTTGTCCAATTGTTGTGCAATTAGCTTCCTCGCCTTATGCATGCGCGATTTGACCGTCCCCTCAAAGGAGCCCGTAATTTTGGCGATCTCCGACACGCTGAAGCCCTCGTAATAGTAAAGAATAATGACCGCGCGATGCTCCGCCTTCATGCTGCGAATCGCCTGCCATATTTGCCGCTGCTCCTCTCGCTGGATCACGTTGTCCAACGGCGTCAGCGCTTCTTCCGGAATCATCTCCTCATACTCCACCACAGGCTTCTGCTTGCGTACCAGATTCAGAGCCCGAAACGTAATGATCCGGTATAGCCAATTGCGAAACGCCACTCCCCGTTTTTTATCGAGTCGGTCTATGTGCTGATACGCTTCGATGAGCCCTTCCTGAACGGCGTCCTGCGCCAGATGCTTATCATGAATAATCAGATACGCTGTCCGGTATGCCATCGCCAGATAGGGCTTGACCAATTGTTCGAAAGCTTCAGGCTCGTTCTCTTGGCATTTGGCAATCAACTCCCACTCATCCACAGCGTTCCCTCCCTTCGTTTTCTCTACTGTATATTCACGAGAACGCGGAGTTTGGTTCACGTTACTTAGGAGAAAAATATGAAACATGGAAAAACCCGTCCCCTTAACAAAAAGTATGCTCCGCTATGCCATTACAACGAAAATAGGGAGCACCTTGGCTCCCGGCTTCCTTTGTAATTATCCGTTATCTTCTTTTTCTATCTACTTCGTAATGATCTTGCGGTTGAGAGAACCTTTGGGGGGCTAATTGGGAGAGGATGCAATGAGTTGTTCAACTTCGTTTCTAAGTTCAGAAATATCCTGCCCTGAATAACTTTCCTGAAGGAAATAAAGATCACCATGCTGATCTATTGTCTCTGGAGAAACTTGTGAAACCAGAGTGTTCTCGCTATTGATTTTTATCTTTCCTTGAACGGACCCTACTATGTTATAGACGTCATCATCATCTTCTGTTAAGAAAACAAAATATTTATTTCCTTCTTTCATAGGAATACTTCCTTCAAGCCCTATCATTATTATTCCAGGATCACCAAGATCATCATTCAATTCAGATCCTGGCTTTCCTGAGAAATATTTGGCCACCTCTCTTTCATCGAATTCCCCTCCAGTTTCCAGTACAGATACTGTCTCATCTATCTCTACATCACCTTTATAGACTTTCGTTAATCTTAATTCAGAGACTGTATATACATCTAGTCTTTCATAATTAGGGTTATTTTTTTTAGAAATAACTTCAGCTTCGGCAATGATATCTGCATTTTCAGCGAGACCCTTCACGCTATTAAAGGTCTCCCTAAACCATACTTCACCCGAAACAATTTTATAATCTGTATCACTGGAATAAAGAAAACTCTGTTTTTTCAAGTCACCTATATAGTAAACAGCAAGTCCTGCAATTGTTATAAAACCAATAGTAGCCAGTGCTATTTTTTTCGTAGATTTAAAATTATTAATGCTAATCATTAGCATTCTCCTTTCTACAAAATGATAGATAGAATAGTTTGAACCCATCTAAGTTACTAAAGCGATTGATCAGTAGTAGAGGTTCGTTAGTCAGTCTACCGAAAGAATAGCGTATTTCCTTTTGAGGAGGTAGCAAATTCCTTCGCTTGATGGGCATGGGGTCTGCTCACGATGCAAAAAAATAAAATATGAACCGAACCTTTTTCCGCTAAAGAGGCAATATAGTGTGTAAGCTGCTTATTCAAAGAACAAATAGAACAATCCGATTCACATTATTTACAACAAAAAAGGAGCGAAGTAATTATGAAAAAACGATTAATTGGTGGAATTGTTGCTACTGCGATTTTGATTCCAGTTGCAGCATTTGCGGCTTCTGGCGTGATTGACATGCCTACAAGAACACCGATGACTTCTGAACAAGTCAAGGTGGATGAGGTTGGCAAATCAACGCTTGAGAAGCTGTATCTCGCATATCCTGAAACAAAATCGTTTGAGATTATCGATGCAAGCAACGTTCAAGGTGATGTATCCAAAGGGAACAATGTAATCAACGTGAAGCAAACAAGTATCGTACTACAGGAAAAAGGAGGAACCGGCAAAAAGATTACCCTCCATACAAACGGTAGTACGGATGAGATTGAACACGTGATTCAAGAGAATTGGGAGCCTAAGGAGAAGTCACTCATTACTTTAACCGATCAGGAAATCAAGGCGAAGGTAAATGATCTTATTGATAAAATGTATGGCAACGTCGAAACGTACCAGGTTGCTATCGAGCAAATGGAGAATCCAAATCAAAAAACATGGATGTTGAATTACACCAATGAGATGTTCGATAAACCGGTCTTCCAGGTTTTTGTTCAGGACAATACTATTAGCCTTACTAAGATCGTAGGTATTCCTACAGCTGATACACCTTCTGATACACCTTCAAACATTAAAGTAGAAGGCCTATTCTCTAGAAATGGTAAGCCTGATTATAGTGCTGACAACTTTTTAAACGATGAAAAACTGTTTGCTTTACTAAAAATCAGCCCGACAGAATTAAAACAAGAATTAGCAAAAGGTAAAACTGTTGTGGAGATTGCAGCATCTAAAAATGTCACGAAACAACAAGTGATTGATGTGATTGCAGAAACACAGGCTAGAGGACAACTTCAAAGTGATGGAGTACCGATCACCGAGCAATCATTGAAAGAAATGATGAAAGCAGTTGAACCAAAAGTCGTACACATAATTGAACACAAAACGGAAACGGAATGGTAGAAAAACAGAGTCAACTGGGGTACACAAGTAAAAGAGAAGAGGCGGGAGAACCGTCTCTTTTTTTATGGACTAATTTTCAGAATTCAGGCCACAATAAGCCAGATAGTCTAGCTTATTGGACTCGAAGGGTAACATACTTTACTGGTCTTTCTTTTGAATCAAACGTAAATCTTAGTAGGTTTCCATTGTTTTCATATTCCAATATAAACGTATGATCACCTGAGTCATCCATAAACTCTCTAGAGGGTTCTCCTAAGTTTTTTTTGATTTCCTCAGGTTTTCCAGTCATTCCAACAGTCTTTGGTTCGGCGTTTATTAGGAACTTGTTGGCAAGGCGATGTCCAGCATACGCTCTATTTGCCGAATTCCGAAAAACCAGGTAAGAAAAAGATGGCATACCTCGTCGTGTTCATCGACGACTATTCTCGCTACATCGTACCTGGGCAGTTTTACCTTGAAGAGCGTGTCCCAAGATTAGAAGACTGCTTAAAGAAAGCGATCCTCAAATGATTTATGTCGACAATGGAGCAATCATCCATTTTGCACGCATTTGTGCTCGCCTTGGTATGCTACTTAAGCATGCGAAACCGGGTCGGCCGCAAGGGCGAGGAAAGCAAGAGAAGATTTTTCGTTTTGTTGACCAGAGTTTTGTTCCAGAAGCCTATGACCTTATCGAACAGGGAAAAATTCAGACCTTGTAGGATTTGAACCGTTTTTTTACTGCATGGTTGGAAGTCGCTTACCATCAAAAAGTGCATAACAGTTTCAAACAGCGTCCGGCAGATCGTTACCATAACGCAACGGATGAACGTCCGTTTTCACTTGAGTGGATTAGAAGTTCAGGAAACAAGAGACTATATTGAGCACCAGTTTGCCGTGGTAGGCAGCGAGCATCCCGTGTTCACCACAGAAGCAATGGACGAGATCCATGCCCATACAAGAGGAATTTCGAGAAAAATAAACAAAGTATGTACAGCTTGTTTGCTCGATGCCGTCGCGACGAAATAAATTGGTGGATGCCATGAACGTGTCTCAGATTTTAACGGAGTTTAAAGACTAAGGTATGGTTGAAGTACGGTACAATTCCACCAAAGAACGTTGAGTGGCAAGTAAGACACCCTATTTCTTGCTTAAAATAAAAGGGGAACATAAAAACATTTCTTTCTTAAATCATTCTAAAAACCTTTCAGTCTGATTACCTTGATCGCCTTATTATTCTGCTTTTGCCATTACATTGGTAGTATAAACTGATTTGTTATAGCCCAACATGAATACGAATTAATGAACACTTTCCTTAAATGCTTTTATTCAAGATTTATAAATCAATAGGGCGCTCTTTCAACTTTGTACCACTCAGTTTTGCCCAATAAGGATATTAATTTGTCTCCATCTTCTTGTTTGTAGGAATCAAAATTAAAATGAGGAGTTATGTTGAATGGTTTGATGTAGTAACCCCCCTCTTTGGTTGCGGCGTACATTATATATTTGGCCTCTGCCGCACCTTCCTTCGTTCCATATTCAAACTGCAATATAGACAGGGAAGCAATGGTTCCTTCAAAGTCGCTTATTACCCCTTCATGTATCCAATTCAGGATTTTGTTTAAGTCCGGATCTTCGAAGTACACAGCAATTAGTTCTGGTTGAGCTTTTATCGAGTCTTCACGATAGAGTTGTACCCATATTTCTTTTAGTTGTTCTTTTGGAAAAATAGATTTCAAATTTGTTTCGCTCATCGGGGCATCAGTACGTTCGGAGCACCCCATGATCAACACCAAAAAAGAGATCACCCCAAAAAATAAGGTTATATATCGAGCATGAATCATATCTTACCCTCCTCTATGTGCGGAAGCAACCTTCACTCTTTAATGAAGGTTGCTTCCCAATCTTGTTATGTCCAATCTGTTCCCCAATATCCCTTAAATATTTGATAGAACAAATAGTTACCTCCACCGATTGTTGGGAGCAGATTAATGTCCAAAGCATGAGGTGTATATTTGTACAACGCCCAAGTTCCCCAGTTCTTTGTCCAGATGTAGTTTTTGTAGGTTACACCGTTTGAAGTAACAGTTTTGTTATAATTGATACCACTAAACATGGCGGGTTGAGTAACAGGTGCTTGCGCCCAGAGGTCCTTGAACAGTTTTGTACCTTTGTCGATTTGAACATCAAAGCCGCTTGTGCCGTTGATATCACCACTGTCTGTTGCGCCATATCCCATAGCGTAATAGAAGCGACGGGATGAGTAGCTCACGATACCGGGTGCGGCACTAACCAAACTAGACTCTTTTTGCAAGGCGGCAATGATGACTTTTGGATTCATAAAGTGGGTTGTAGCTGCTGTGGCAATTGCTTTCGAAGGGACAATTGTTCTACCTGTGTTATAAACATTACCACTAGCATTCACAAATGGAGTCATGTTTTTCATTTATTATTTGCAAGTTCCCATCCCGCTCTGTTCGACTTCCTCGGATCTTACGGATACTGCCGTCAAACGAATTACTCATGTCTACACACCCTTTCAATAAAAGCATGGACTGCCACCTAGATGACAGTCCGTTTTTACGTTTATTTTCGGTAATTAGGGTCATTATCGTAATCTGGCTTATTGGACTCGAAGGGTAACATACTTTACTGGACTTTCTTTTGAATCAAACGTAAATCTTAGTAGGTTTCCATTGTTTTCATATTCCAATATAAACGTATGATCACCTGAGTCATCCACAAACTCTCTAGAGGGTTCTCCTAATTTTTTTTGATTTCCTCAGGTTTTCCAGTTATTCCAACAGTCTTTGGTTCGGCATTCATTAGGACGACTTTACTCGTATCCTTTACTTCATCAATTGAATTAGCATAGTCTTCGAATTGTAAATCAAAACCCTCATAATATACTGTGAATCCATACTCAGAATATCCGCTCTTGACAGGGTTTCCGATTTTATCCAGAACCTCTTTCTTTGTTGCTCCAATGCCAGTTAAGACACCTTCTAATTGCCCATTTTTTACTTTCTCCAAAGTGTCCGATTGAGCAGAAGTAACAGTAATATCTTCAGTTTTTTCAGATATATTGGAGCAGCCAAATAAAGTTATTGTGCTAAGAACTACAACGAGCAAAGCATTACGATATATTTTAGGCAGATCAACCACGCTCCTCATAAAGCCTAATTTACCTTAATTTGCGCAAAATTCAATATACATACTAAATAAATTTGTCAGTGGTAGGATCAACGATTGATTACGATTAGAAATGCAATAGGAACTACTATTAAGATTAAGATCGTAGAAATTAAATCATTTTTTATGGGCTTTTTCTGTTTAGCACTTTCATACGTCTTCATTCCATAAAACAACGCTGGAGAAAGGCCAAGTAAAATGGCGAAATTCATATGTATAGACATTATTAAAACTACTGCAACTAAGAATACTCGTAAAAAGAACTAGTATTTATACACCACTAAATCACCCCATTTTACACATTTGATCAGAAACACACTTAAAAATAAGGTGCGAAAACAATTTATTCAACGATATTTCAAAATTACGGCTATGCAACAATGGCTAGGAAGCTATCAAAAGGTTCCTAGCCATTGTTGCTTTTATTATTGAGCCACATATTTTAGGTAAATAGTTTCGGTGTGATCTATACCTTCCTCATCAGTCCAATCAATTTTGAAAACAGGATAGTCACCAAAAAACGATTTGACTTCTTCGTCCGTTACTCCATTCTTAAAATCATTTTTGGTGCTATCCGTGTTAGGTACATCTTGAAAGATGATGATATAACCCTCTTTAAAATTGGGGGTTTGAACACTACCTGTTTGTTGACTTGTTTGGGTTAATTCAGAAATAAATTTAAGCTTCTTAACATCACCATGTCCTAAATACTTAATTTTACCTACAAAGCGTGCACCATTTTCTTTATCGTGAAAAATTTCAGTAACTCCATTCCAATTGTCAGTAGCTCCTTCGTACTTGTAGGACCATTCCTTTTCGGAACAAGCACCGAGCAAAAGAAGTGGGAGAATAAGAAATACTAGTATCGTTTTTTTCAAAGGTAAACCTCCTATCTCAAAGTATGATTAAGTCTATGCTACAACAAGTATTATATTCATCGTAATCCATTCTATTAGTTTTCAAGTTTAAAGATATGAAATCAAATGAACGGCCTATTAAAGACCGTTCACTTTCATGTTGGAATCTTACCAAGCTATACTCCCTACAGAAACCGTGCTATAGATGGTACCCGTTGACGTTCGTGCGGTATAAGAAGTTTTTAGACGGGCTCCAAATCCTCCAAGCTGATTATCAATGCGGACATAATCCCATGATGGTGACTTAACATAACTTTGGCCCCAGGAAGGAGGAAAGTACGTTTTTGGATCGCTATAGTTCACGTATTTTCCAGTAGATTTACTATTTCCAGTAGCTTTTGCAGTGAATTCTCCAGACTTTATTGTTAAACCATTCTTGTCTAGTAAATCCCATCTAGCCTCATAACGTGTAGCTTTACCCCACACATCAATATTATTTTCCTTAATAATGCTTGTCCACATCCAAACTGTTTGTTGAAAGTTTAGAGCTGGGTTAGAATCTTGGTCCCGATTGTCATATCCTGAAGGATCTGAGACTGCATAAAGTACGTAATCACTAATTACCTGGTGACCTACTTGTCTTTCCTTCAATTTTTGAATTGTATAGTGGCTATATTTAGTAAGGTCTTTAACTACATTCCCTTTCTCATCTTTTAACTCGAATTTCACGTTTTTAAAGTCATAGTCTTTTTTTCCTATCAAAGCATCTTTACGAAGTTCTTTCTCTGATTTTATCTCAGTTTTATACAGCAACTTTTCTTGCTTTTCAGCTGCATATCCATGACCAAATGAAAGTGTTGAAGCAGCTAAGACTAATGCACAAATCATACTTGCAATAACCTTTTTCATTATACAACCTCCTTGAATGAAAATGAGTAAAGTTAACTCATGGTGTTTACCATGAAATGCTGCCGCTACCAACAATAACAGTGCTGTACAGTGTACCGGTGGATGTACGAGCAGTGTAGGAGGTTTTCAATCTGGCACCGAAAACACCATATGAATCGTCAATCCGAACGTAATCCCATGTCGGCTTCTTGACATAATTTGTCCCCCAAGCTGGTGGGGTGTACGTTTTTGGATCACTGTAATTTAAGGTTTTACCATTAGATTTACTTCTACCATATGCTTTCGCTGTAAATTCTCCTGATTTTATTGTTAAACCGTTTCTATCTAGTAGATCCCATCTTGCTTCATAACGAGTAGCTTTTCCCCAAACATCTATATTATTTTCCTTAATGATGCTCGTCCACATCCAAACAGTTTGTTGAAAGTTTAGAGCTGGGTTAGAGTCCTGATCACGGTTGTCATAATCAGACGGATCTGAAACTGCATAAAGTACATAATCGCTAATTACCTGCTGACCTACTTGTGTTTCCTGTAATTTTTGAACGGTATAGTGACTATATTTAGTTAGGTCTTTAACTACATTCCCTTTCTCATCATGTAACTGGAATCTAATGTCCTTAAATTCATAATCTTTTTTTCCTGCCAACGCATCTTTACGAAGTTCTTTCTCTGATTTCATTTCAGTTTTATACATCACCTTTCCCTGCTTTTCAGCTGCATATCCGTGACCAAATGAAAACGTTGAAACAACTAAGGTCAATACGCATACAATACTTGAAATAACTTTTCGCATACCTCAACCCCCCGACCAGAAATTTACTCAAGGTAATAGTATTTAGATTGAATCACCAGAATGTACCGATCCAATTGCTGACTTAATTCCACGACTTCATCATCCAAGAAATCATTCTTCTCTAAATACAATTGCACCAGTTGTTCTCGCAATTGTTCCACAATGTTTTTCAAATGATCAATATCGTGATAGGTTACTCCTTCTCGATCTAGAGGTAGCGTGATACATTTACCTATAGGAGCTTTAACTGCTCCTCCTGCGGGCGTTCCTTTTACCTGTCGAAGGGGTGGAACGCCCTTTTTAAATGCAATTGCTGCTATAAGTCTCACCCTACTTCCTTTACTACCGGATTATACACTTGGTTTTAGTAGCACCTGTGGCTCCTCTTTTTAGAGATGTTATTAGATTTCTATTGCTTCATGGATTATCATTAGCCTCACCACCCCTTATTTTGAGATTCATTACATAATTAACCATAAATTGTTATGCATGTTTTTACCAACTGCAAAAAATGGAATAAAAAAACATCCTGACAAAGGATGTTTCATCAATCTACGCTATATTCACAATGATCTATCAGGATGCTAGCCACCTAACTCGTTTTGGTTCCCTATTCGCTTATTCAAATTTCCTAACCATCCAAACAGGGTTATGTATGTAAGAGCCTCGTCATGTCGATTTAACAAATCCGCTAGAGAAAGGCAATATATCGTTTCTTCAATTCCTCTCTCCATCCTTCCCTTACCGAACTCATAAATAGCCATCTGATATCGAAACCGAAGATGTCGATCCAATCCAATTGCTTCTGTAAATTGATCGAAACTAGCAATTTGGGAGGCAAAACGCTCTAAAATCTCATCCACGCAAAAATGGTAGGTGTTAGCGGATTTCATAATGGCATTTAAACCAGCAAGAACTTCATTGGTGGGAAGATTATCGAGATAGTCTGCATACTCTTCAATGATGCTAGTATTGCCAGACAACACCTCCAATGTGTAGGAGTTCGCTTTTGCCCATACTTTGAATCTTTCTACCTCTTTACGTCCGTCTTCATCAAGTAATTCAAACCATCCTAAATCAGCGTAAACTTGCACATACTTCTTCGCCTCTTCATACAGTCCTTGCATTTCTAGTGAAACGCTCTTATATAAATGGCCCAATCCGTAATAATAGACGAGATGGCGCTCCGTTTTAAGAGATTCGCCTTTTTTCTTTCTTTTCATTCTGTCCAATTCATGCCTATAAACAGTGTCTGCCAGCAGCCTTAATTCGTCTGCGTACTGCTCTGATCTTTCCCACTTTTGCAAAGCGAAACAGATCTTCGCCAATTGGAATAAGGCGTCGAGTTGGTAGTTTTCAGGAAGCCGGTTTCGGTAAGGAGAAAACCGAATGACATTCTCCCAATTTTCTTCTGCATTTGTCCCAAGTACAACACGAAATAACCGATACTGACTCATAACAAAGTGGTCAGAATAGCTATCTTTTTCATTCTCAATCACATAATTATAAAAGGGCACCGACTCTTTCCGTTGCCCTTTCTCATATAGCTGTTCTGCAAGGGCAAACAGAATCATGATGTTTTTCGGATTCTCCATCATTTGGGGGACAGTAGCTTCTATGCAATCCTTTCTCCCAACCTCCACGCATCGAATCAAGTATGGTATTAATCGGGGGCGCGATATTCTCCCCTCTGATATACATTCTTCCGGGTATAATTCATACAACCAACCCGGATCGTGACCAAACACCTTGGCTAGCGTGTCTAACTGACCAATGGTGATTGCACGCGGCGGATTTCCATTTAGAATCTCACTCAAGCTTCCGGGGTTAATGCCAGTTAATTCACCCAGCTTGCTTAATGTGTAGCCATGCTTTTTCCGATTTTGTTCGATTTCTGACCGCAGCGACCGATACAATGTCCCTTGCGCCCCCCATATAGCATAATTCCCTTGTTTTTTATTTTATGAATTTTAAAGGAACTAGCAGTTTCTAATATCCAAATAGAAAAATATCCTCTAATTCGGATATTTTTAGCCTAACATATATCACTCTGCCTACTTTGTTGCTTATCCACTAACGACTTTGATACCCACACCCATAATTTGAACAAACTGCTATAATTGTTATAGTCTTTAGTAATATCAGATAAGGAGAGACACTGAAATGTTTCATTAAGCCCCTCTGCATACTTCTCTTTTTCTAGCAAGTATTTCGCCATTTCATTCCGAAACTGGATATGTTCACTCATGCCGATAGCGTCTATGCGCCCCTTGAAACTATCTATATTTTCTGCAAACTTATCAAATATTGAGTCGACGGAAAAACCATGTTCATTGGCCGCTTTCACAATCGTTACTAAACCGGAAAGTATTTCTTTCGGATGATCATCCAGGAATTGAATATACTCAGGGATGACGTCACCATCCCCCATCAGGATATTCAATGTGTATAAATTGGCTGTTGCCCATGTTCGAAATTTCTGAACCTCGATTTGTCCAACTTCATCCAAGAGTTCAAACCAGCTTAAATCAGCATATCCTTCAACATATCGCTTCGCTTCTACATACAACTCTTGTTTTTCTAATGCTATACTTTTAATAAGAAATGATTGTCCATAGTACACAACCAGATGACGTTCTGTTGCTAACATTTCACTCGGTATGTTGTTTTTTCGCCTCCGCAACTCATCCTCATAGACAATTGTAGACAATTCTCTTAATTCATCTGAATAATGCTCCATTTGCCTCCACTTATGTAGCGTATAACAAACATTGGCCAATTGCAGAAGAGCATCCAACTGGATATATTCCGGTAAGCGCCTTCGATACGGATCAAATCGAATAACTGCTTTCAAATTTTCTTCAAAATTCGTTCCTTGTACAACTATTCGAAAAAGCCTGTACTGACTCATCACAAAGTGGTCAGAAAAGCTATCTTTCTCATTCTCAATGACATATTCATAAAAGGACACCGATTCTTTCAGTTGCCCTTTCTCATATAGCTGTTCTGCAATTGCAAACAGAATTGAGATATTTTTCGGATTCTCCAGCAATATGGGAACGGCAGCCTCTATGCAATCCTTTCTCCCAACCTCCACGCATCGAGTCAAATAAGGAATTAATCGGGGGCGCGATATTCTCTGCTCCGATAAACATTCTTCCGTATACAATTCATATAACCAACCCTGCTCACGTCCAAATACCTTGGCGAACGCATCTAATTGCCCTATGGTCATAGCCCTCGGGGGATTTCCATTTAAAATCTCACTCAAGCTACCGGGGTTAATTCCCGTTAATTCACCCAGTTTGCTTAATGTATAACCGTGCTTTCTCCGACATTGTTCGATTTCTGACCGCAGTGACTGATACAATGTCCCTTGCAGCCCTACCATAAAGGTTCATCCCTTCGTTTTTACTTTATTTTACAATTTTTGTTTTTTTGAAATACACTACTTAATTTTCCTAGCAGTTTCGTCATCCAGTTCATAACCTAGGAGTCAACAGATACCCAGATAGTGGGGTAACGGAAGGGTTTTTGGGGGCCTTGAGGTGTTAGAAGAACTGACCTGATCCTTACTTTTCCGTTTTCAATCTGTTTTGTGCAATGACAATATATTTATCCAATTGTTGGCTCACAGCCAAAACTTTATCATGTGAGAGACCGTACTTTCCCGCCAACTCCATCATTTCCCGTCGTAGCTGTTCGATTCTATTATCCAACTCTAAGTGGCAACCGATTTCCTTTACCATGCCCCGGATCGTACACTTACTTTTAGGGGCTGATGCTGCGCCTTTTTTGGGGGAGTTTCCAGGATGGAAAGAAACATCCCTATCTAAAATATTCGCGATAGCAGTAATATCCAACGCCCCCTCTCTTTTACAATTTATTACATATAATTACTATACAGGGATGTGCAGAAATTCACCGACTAAGAAAAATTGAATAGAAAAAAAACATCCCATCGGAGGGATGTTTTTGGGGGAGGACACTCTATTTAACAACCAGATTCCCAGTAAAATTCCTAAGCATCAGTTCCATGCTGATGTGCTTTGGCTGTATAAATGTTGGAATGGCTTGAATCAAAATCAATTGGTATACCTGCGAGAAGTCCAAACGTAATAAAAAATGCAAGAATAAATCCCTTCATCTTTTTTAATCCCCCTCTTTTTCCTTTATAACATTTTACATGCAACAATCCGGGTATTGCTAAGTCCTAGGCAACAGCGCCATTCTCTAACATAACTATAACTGTTGAAGTGCATCTTTGAGAATGTAATACTAGGTACCCCTATATCACTTTGGATAATCAGATCGCTCTTTTACCCGTTACAATTGTTCGATACTGTTCCACTTGTGTTGTGGATGCATACTGCCGATATTCTTCAAATAATGCTACACATTTAAGAGTATCGTCATAGCGATTCATCAAATCTGCTAGAGAAAGGCAACGTAATGTTTCTTCGATTCCTCTTTCTATCCGTCCTTTATCAAACTCATAAATGGCTGTCTGATATCGAAACTGGAGATGTCTATCCAATCCAATAGCTTCTTTAAATTGACCGAAACTGGCAATATGCGAAGAAAAACGTTCTAATATCTCATCCACACAAAATTGGTACATATTAGCTGATATCATAATAGAAATTAAACCAGCAAGTATTTCATTCGTAGGAAGACTCTCAAGATAGTCTGCATACTCCTCAATGATGCTTGTATTGCCAGCTAGTACCTCTAATGTGTATAAGTTTGCCTTTGCCCAAACACGGAATTTTTCCACCTCTTGGTGCCCGACTTCATCCAGTAATTCAAACCATCCTAAATCAGCGTAACCTTGTACATATGGTTTTGCCTGTGCATACAGGCCTTGCATTTCCAATGCTGCACCCTTGAATAGGTGTCCTATTGCATAGTAAAAGACCAAGTGCCGTTCTGTCTCAGGCAGTTCACTCTTTTTGTTTCTTTTCAACCTATCCAACTCATGTATATAAATCGTTTCTGCAAGAAACCGCAACTCATCAGCGTACTGCTCTGATTTCTTCCACTTCTGCAAAGCGAAACAAACCCGCGCTAATTGAAATAAAGCATCCAGCTGATAGTTTTCAGGAAGCCTATTCCGATAAGGGGAAAACCGAATAACCGCCTCCCCATTTTCTTCTGAATTGGTTCCGAGTGCAGCCCGAAACAATCGATACTGACTCATTACGAATTGGTCAGAATGTCCATCCTTCTCGCTATCAACGACAGCCTGATAAAAAGGTACGGACTCTTTTTGTTTCCCACTTTCATATAGCTGTTCCGCCACTAAAAAGAGAGTCGAAATATTTTTAGGGTTGTCCAACAATTTAGGAACAACCTCTTCTATGCAATCTTTCCGCCCAACCTCCGCGCATCGAACTAAATAAGGTATCAACCGAGGGCGCGATATTCGCCCCTCTGTTATGCATTCTTCCGTATACAATTCGTACAACCAACCTGGCTCGCGACCAAACACCGCCGCTAGCGCATCCAATTGACCAATGGTCATAGCCCGCGGTGGATTTCCGTTCAAGATTTCGCTTAAACTCCCATGGTTGATGCCCGTTAATTCACCTAATTTACTCAAGGTATAGCCGCACTCTCTACGGTGTCTTTCAATCTCTGACCGCAGCGACCAGTGCATCGTCCCTTGCAGCCCCCCCATAAAGAATCAACCCCTACTTTTTTCCTTAATTTTACAATAAAATATATTTTTTTGAAAGACTTTTCTTTACAATTCTTAACATTTCAGTAAACTAGTTCGTCACTCTCCGAACAATTCCTCCAGTATTTTACAGATGTTTGCTTACGACCTCTTGAATCAGCTTTCATGCGAATACAGCCTCGGAACTCTACTTTTGAAGCGCTCCCGCTATTTATTTCGGAGCGAACAGTACCCGCCCTCAGCAGGGCGCAGGCCGAAGCGTAGACTGGAAATCCGCTTCTTCCCTCCACTACAGCTACTCTATCCACATTGTAAAAAAAGCTCCGCCAATACATCTGGCGAAGCTTTCATTTTCATACTGTGCTTATTGCATAGCTACTTTCATAACCGCACGAACGGAATCTGCGGATTTATCCAAGGCTGCTTTCTCAGCAGCAGTCAGATCCAGCTCGATGACTTGCTCGATACCGTTTCCGCCCAAGAGAGTTGGTACGCCCAAGTAGATATCGTTGTAGCCATACTCGCCTTGGAGTAGAGCGATGGATGGGAGGATGCGCTTCTTGTCTTTCAAGATCGCTTCTGCCATTTCTACCAGAGCTGCCGCAGGTGCATAGTAAGCGGAACCGTTGCCCAAGAGAGCTACGATTTCGCCGCCGCCTTTGCGTGTACGCTCGACGATGGCATCCAGACGATCTTGTGGGATCAATTTTTCGAGCGGGATGCCGCCAGCGTAGGAGTAACGCAGGAGTGGCACCATGTCGTCACCGTGACCGCCCAATACGAAGCCTGTTACGTCATTTACAGATACATTCAGTTCCATCGCTACGAACGTACGGAAGCGAGCTGTATCCAGGACGCCGGATTGACCGATAACGCGGTGTTTCGGGAAGCCGGATGTTTTGTAGAATGTATAGGTCATCGCATCTACCGGGTTGGACAGGATGAGTACGATGGAGTTTGGCGCATATGTTTTCACTTGCTCGGCAACAGAGCGCATGATGGCTGCATTCGTTGCTACCAAGTCGTCGCGGGACATACCTGGCTTGCGAGCAATACCTGCTGTGATGATTACGATATCGGAGCCTTCGATGTCTTTATAGTCGGAAGTACCTGTAATGCTGGCATCGAAGCCGAGAACGGGAGAAGCCTCCATCATGTCGAGTGCTTTCCCCTTCGTTGGGTTTTCCAGTTGCGGAATATCCACCAATACGATGTCAGCCAGCTCTTTTTGCGCCATGATGAACGCAGTTGTCGCTCCAGTAAAGCCACTACCGATTACGGCTACTTTTTTTCTGCGGAATGTCATGTAGAATCCTCCTCGTCGTCATTGGTTCTATTACAAGACTAGTTTTACACCACTTGCTTTTTGCTCCAGCATTTTGGAGAGGATTGTCCCGATGTGGGCCCCCGCCTCAACCGGAGATGTACCTTGACGATGAATATTCGAGATCACTGTACGCTCTGATTCTACCATACCTTTGCGTGGACGGTAGCACATGTACGCACTCATGGAATGCGCCGTAACCAGTCCTGGACGTTCTCCGATCAAGAGCACCAATACTTCTGGCTCCAAAATCTCCCCGACGTGATCCATGCTGGCTACGCGTCCGCCCTTGATAAAAAACGGGGTGCCGCAGGTCAGTCCGTAGCTTTTCAGAGAGTCCATCAGGGATGGAAGCACGTCTTTCAGGTTCGCATCCACCGCAGCAGCACTCAAGCCGTCTGAAACGACGATTTGTACCTGCGGTTTCTTTTGGCAGCGCTCTTGGAGCATGCGCACGCCTTCCTCAGTGAGGATACGTCCCATGTCTGGGCGCTTCAAATAGTTTTCCGTGTTGTCATACTGTGTTTCCACTGTGAACAGAGAGAACTGGTCGAGCACCGCTTGACTGACTTCACCGTATACAGCATCCACAGCCGCAGCATGGTCACGGCGCAATTCGAGCATAGTTTTGGTCAAAGGTCTCACACCTGTACGCCAAACCCCGATGCGCGCTGGCGTGCTGGACAGCAGTTCATCCAAGCCTTCCTTGTACTTCGGATTCGGCACATGTGTGGTTCTCTCTGGTTCTTTCGATGGAGCAGGCTGCTCATTCACTACAGGAGCCGGTGTCGGTGCCGCTGTCGCATTTGCTACTGGCTCTGCCTTTGGCTCCGATCTCAGTTGGATCAAGCCTGTCTCTGTTTTTGGTGACGGAGCTTGTTCGCTAACCTCACCCAGCTTCTTTTGCAGCTCTGCTACTACTTTATCTACCAAGAAATCTAATTGTTGTTCCATCCGTCTTTCACCTCCTGATCTTACATGAAGATTGTCGGATCGCCTGCTTTTGCAGTCAGTCTACCGTTTTCCATGATGCCCATTTTCTCCAGCCATTTTTCAAAATCAGGAGCAGGTCGCAGTCCCATCACTTCACGGAATGCCGCAATATCATGGAAGCTCGTCGATTGATAGTTGAGCATGACATCGTCAGCCATCGCTACGCCGATAACAAAGTTAACCCCTGCCGACGAGAGCAAAATGCCGAGATTGTCCATGTCGTTTTGATCGACCTTCATGTGGTTCGTGTAGCATACGTCACAGCCCATCGGCAAACCGTGCATTTTGCCCATGTAATGGTCTTCCAGTCCCGCGCGGATAACTTGACGGCTGTCGTACAAATACTCAGGTCCAATGAAGCCAACTACTGTGTTCACGATAAACGGATTGTACTTGCGAGCAAGTCCGTAACAGCGCGCTTCCATTGTTACCTGGTCCATGCCGTGATGCGCCTCGGCAGACAGCTCTGAGCCTTGGCCTGTCTCGAAATACCAGAAGTTCGGCCCGTAGGAGGTGCCTTCTTTGCGCATCAGCTCATCTGCTTCATCCAGCAGTGCTACATCAATACCAAATGCATTGTTTCCTTTTTCACTGCCCGCCAAACTTTGGAAGATCAAGTCTGCTGGGGCTCCATTACGGATGGCACGCATTTGCGTGGATACGTGAGCCAATACGCAGTTTTGCGTCGGGATATCAAACTTGGTCATCACGTCTTTGGTCATGTTCAAAATATCCTTGACGCTGTCCGCTGTATCGATAACCGGGTTGATCCCGATAACCGCATCGCCGATTCCGTAGCTCAGTCCTTCGTACAGAGACGCTTTGATGCCTTGTACGTTATCGGATGGATGGTTCGGCTGTACACGAGAAGCCAATACGCCCCTCTGACCGATTGCCGTGTTGGCATGCGTCACAACTTTGATCTTGGACGCAGCGGTAATCAAGTCCAGGTTGCTCATGAGCTTGGCAGTCGCTGCGATCATCTCACTGGACAAGCCGCGGCTGATTCGCTTGAGTTCATTATCGCCTGCTTGATGGCTCAGAATGTACTCGCGCAGCTCAGCTACACTCCAATTCTTGATTTCGTTGTAAATCTTTTCGTTGATGCCTTCTTCGATCACACGCGATACTTCGTCTTCTTCTGCCGGAACCATCGGATTGTTGCGGATATCCGCCAATGTCAGATCAGCCAAAACCTGCTTGGCAGCTACACGTTCCCGGGAATCAGCAGCGGCGATGCCAGCCAGCTGGTCGCCTGATTTATCTTCATTAGCCTTCGCGAAAACCTCTTTCAAATCGCGAAATTGATAGGTCTGTCCAAGCACAGTCGTTTTCGTGTTCATCACGTCCACCCCTTCTTACGTTACGGCCTTTCATCAAACGCGAGTGTTTTGACGACGACAGGAATGATCGTTCCCGAGATCGGCTCACCCAGATCGATGTAATCGCCGTATTCCACACGCACCTGATCGATGCAAATGATTTCCGGTGCCCCTTTGCAACGCAGCGCCAAGGCCTGCCCGAGCGCTTTCGCCATATCTGTTTCACAGATCACGACCATCGTTTGACTCTCGGGGAAAGTTGCCCGGTATTGCTCCGACAGCTCCTGGGACAGCGTCTGTAGCAGAGCGTACGAGCAGTACCCAATGCCGGAGATCGCGAGTGCGAAAGGAATCCCTGTCGTTTTTTCAAACAGGCGCTCACCCAGTTGGTAGATCGAAGCCACTTCCTGTCGCAGTCGTGTGGCATCTGCCAATTGTTCCTCGGTAAGCTCCAGCTTGAGAATCGGAATATTTTTGATCGGCAACAGCTCCGGCTTGATATGCACGGTTGAACCACTAATCTCCGTGCTCTGCATTCCCGCGCCAATTACCGTTGCCCGTACCGTTTGATCCGGGTCTAGCCACTGTACCGGATACGTTCCTTTTTCGCGCTCCTGCTGGAGCACATATCCGAGCAGCGGACCAAAATCGCCGTATCGGCTCGCATCCGCTATATTTCTGACGGGAGGTCCACTCATGAGCAGACCTACACCGCCTGAGACAGTCAATTCGTCAACAGGGATGGCATCGCGCAAATGCGGTCCCACTACGAGCAAGCCTGATACTTGGCGCTCTTTTCCCGTCAAATAATCGAGCATACTGCGTCCCAGCTGTTCGGCAACCTCTGTGAGCTGCGCGAATCCGATTTCCTGTCCGACTGGAATACGCAGTCCTTTTGCCGTCAGCCATTGTTGAATGTTCGGCGACACGTATTGAACAACACCCTGTGGACTGAGACGGATCAGCCTTCCTCCGACGTGGAACGTAACCGTCGCAATCGCTCGGCCACGTTGGAAGTAAGCTGCATTCGCTGTGCCTCCGCCAATATCGACATTGACGATCACACCTTGCATGGCTTGCGAGCGTTTTTCTGCGCCAGCGCCCTTGCCCGCCAGTACGCCTTCAAGGTCAGCACCTGCTGTCGCTACCACGAAATCCCCGGAGCGTTCAGCCAGCAGATGAACGATATGCTGTGCGTTCTTTTTGCTGGCTGTTTCTCCGGTAATGATGACCGCCCCGGACTTGATTTGAGACAAGCTGATTTGTGCCTTGTCGTACTCGGCTGCAAGAATCGCTCCGATTCCGTCAGCGTCGATTTCATCAAATCCGATGAGCGGTGTGGAATGTACTTCACTCGCATACAGCAATTGTCGCTCCACGATCTGATAACGCGGCAACGAAAACGTGCTGGACATGCGACCCAATCGCAATCGGCTTACGATCATTTTGGTCGTGCTTGTTCCCACATCGATCCCGACGCTTTGGATCCATTGTTCGTCCATATGAACCTCCTTGAACCATTGGCGTGTCAGACGGGCCCTACGAAAAAACGCTTGAACAGCCGGTTCCTCGCTCCCGGTCTGATTCAAGCGCCTTTGCTTTCTTCGTATCTACTTGTCACTGCTTTTTATGATAACGTCAGTACTAGCCTTGCGTAAAAATGGCCTGCTCGCCTGACAAAATTTCCTCTGCCAGCTTCACAAGCGGCATGCGCCGTTGCATGCTAACTTGCTGCATCCATTTGTAAGCCGCATCCTCTTCCAAGGATAGGGCACTCATCAGCTTTCCTTTTGCCTTTTCCACTGCCTTGCGATCCTCGATCTTTTGCTTCAGATCGTTTATATCCTTCTTCAGTGAAACGACTTTTTCCTTTTGACTGAGTGCGATTTCTACTGCGGGAATCAAGTCATCCTCCGACACCGGCTTCACCAAGTAAGCCGTCACACCCGCTTTTCTGGCATCCTGAACGAGTTCCTTTTGGCTATAAGCCGTCAAAAGAAGAATGGAACTGTCTGAAAAGGAACGAATGATACTGCTTGCCTTGATTCCATTCAAGACAGGCATTTTCACATCCATGATGATCAGATCGGGCTTGTGACGATGGGCCTGTTCGACTGCCTCTTCTCCGTTTTTCGCCTCGGCAACCACTAAATACCCTTCATTTTCGAGCATCTCGCGCAAATCCATGCGAATAATCGGCTCGTCATCAACTACCATAATCTTCGGCTGTGTCATCTTCATCCTCCTTTTGGATCGGATAGAGTATGGTAACCTCTGTCCCGTTCCCAGTGTTGCGGAAATGCATCGTGCCTTCGAGGTCTTCCCTGACCAGTGTATCGACAATTTTCAGGCCGAGATGGCCCTTTTTGTGGACTTGCTCCATGTCCTCGATGCCTACACCGTCATCTGTCACAGACAGACTCACGAAGTCTTCCTTGGCGACGAGTGCAATAGAGATTTTCCCTTCTTGCTGCTCATGAAAACCATGAATCATGCAATTTTGAATCAGCTCGGTGACGATCAAGGCAAACGATGTTGCTTTGTTGGACGGCAGATACACCGATTCGCCCGTCACCACGACGTGTATAGCTTGCTCAGAACGTCTCATCGAAGAGACGATTATTTTCGATATTTTGGTTAAAATCTCTTTGAAGTCAATCTGCTCCAGACCATCCTGTGCCAAGTATTCGTGAATAATGGCGATGCTGTTGATGCGATTGATGCTTTCCCGGTATACCTTTTCAATCTCGTTGGACTGCGAACGCCGCATTTGCAGGCGCAGTAAGCTAGAGATGGTTTGCAAATTGTTTTTGACCCGGTGGTGAATCTCTTTGATCACCGCGGATTTGATCATTAATTGCTTTTCTTTTTCCCGAATGTCCGATATGTCTCGCAGGAGAATGAATCCCCCGATGATGTCTTGCTTGCGGACGGACGAAACCGCTTTCATCATGATAAAATGTTTGCCTTTTGACAGCTCCTCCTGAATATAACCCCCGTTGCGCACAAAATTCTCCGGGGTAACTCTCCAGGAAAAAATACGTTCGATGCTCTCTCCCTTTTCCGGCCGTTCAAAGCCAATCAAGGAGAGCAGCTTGTGGGCACGAACATTCGCGTACGTGATAACCCCACTCTGATCAAACAAGATCATACCCTCGTGCAAAAGTGACGAAATGGGCAGATCATGCATAGCGAACTGGATGAGCGTCTCACTTAAATGCTCCGTTGTTTCCTTGAGCATTTCGACGTTCTTTTCCTGTTCTACCTGTTTGGATATATCTTGTTCAGTTATCAAGGTCCCGATTGTTTTTCCAGCCGCATTCGTGATGGGTACGACGCTTTGTCTCATCACGACCTGCTCCTGTGAAACCCCACGTGAACCGATGACGGGCTTGCCTGTAGTCAGACAATACATAACAGCCGGCTCATTAATCGCCGTCGCCAAATGCCCTACGACCGATCCACTGTACATAGAGCGTGCCGTACTCGGTGCAGCTTGTGCGACTACCATCGCAGCGCTCCGATCTACCGTCGGACAATCGATAAACATGTCCGCTTGAGACAGATCAGCAAAAATCTGAAGCTTGGAAGCCAGATCCTCCACAATCCGAATGTCGTCATCACTCAACGTCGTGGACGCTTTGCACACTTCTCGTATTGATTGCATGTGAACCTCTTTTCACCTGCTAGGAGTTGATATGAGCTCATTTTCTCACAGACACGCTACGGCGGAAAGGGGTGTAATACTGGTTAATCACGCTTACTCGTTTACAATTTCCTGCAAATACGCTCGCAATTCTGGCACTCCCTCACTCGTGAGCGAGGAGGTCCGGAAAATTTTCGCATTGTCGAGCGATTGACGCAGGAATTGTTCTGCCCTCTCTACATTTGCATCAGGATGATCCATTTTGGTAATGACCCCGATGCACGATTGCGGAAACCCTTGTGAAAAGCCAGGAGGAAAATAATTGCGTTCCCGCGTAGCATCCTGCACCATCACAATGACCTTCGCCTCAAGAGAGGTAGCCATAAGCGTGCGGTAAAACATCGGGTTTTCGCTGTACTCACCCGGAGTGTCAATCGCCCAGTCCCGATATTCGAGCGCTTGTGTCTTCCTGGCAGGCTGTTCGTCATTGAACAGCGCCCGCACCAGAGAAGACTTTCCTGCTTCGATTGCACCGATAATCATTACACGGCCGGTCATGATTTCGTCACCAACGCCGGTGTAAACCGCAGTTTTTCGCTCAGCACCTGATTGACCGCATCGACTGCCATCTCAACAGCGGATACATCTCCTACGACAATCAGTGAACCTGTAAAACGATCGAGAAACCCAAGCTCGACGCCAGCAGCCTTTGTCGCAATGTCTGCGGCAATAATGGCTGTTTCGGTAGGCGTCAAAGTCAAAATGCCGATCGCACCGGCCTCATTGATACCTAGCTTGGTATAGAGCATTGGGTCAGGGTTTGCGATTACATGAGCCAACGTGACCTGTTTCCCTGGTACGAATTCCTGGATGACTCGTGAACGTTCCTGTTCCATTCCTATTCCTCTCTTCCTGCGGCACCCGGCACCTCAAACGAATCCACGATGCCTACGATGATCGCATCGATCGGCACACTGGTGCCGGAGAAAAGGATTCGGGCAGGCGTCCCACGAGAGACGATAACCTGCTCCCCGATTCCCGCACCGATCCTGTCCGCTGCGATAACGGTTTGTCCGCCTTCTTCGCCACGCCAATCAATCGGCTGAACCACCATGAGCTTGAGATTTTCCATACCTGCTTCTTTTTGCGTGGCCCAGACGCTGCCGATCACTTTTCCCAAAAACATGCGATCACCCTTTTCCTAAATAGCTGACCGTAATACCGCGTTCTCTCATGCTGTCATAAGCAAGCGGAGAAACAATTGCACCTTTTTTCACGATCAAAGTCGTATCGCGAAGCTCAGGCTGAGATCTGATCCAATCCGCTGTCAACAGCTTCCCGGAAAAGACGGCTTCTTGCTCATCCAAAGGAGTCAATGTCGGTTGTTCTGTCTTGCTAGTAGTCTCCACTTTTTGCAGCTGAGACTTCAGCTTGGAAACCACGCGATCAGCCAGACGGCGTTGCTCCGCAAACTCCACACCCAGCTCTTTCATGCTCTCAACGTGACGGTTGAACAGCTTTTCATAAGCAGGTGTCAGTGTCAATGTTTGCAGGGTTCGACGGTCTGCGCGCTTGATCCCTGGCACATCGGAACCAGCGATGACGAATTTGCCCGTCACCAATGCGGAAAAGACGATTTCCGCTTTGATTGTTCCTTTTAGACCGGAAGCAATTCTCGCTGCATTATCCAAATCGATTTCTGGAATCACGATACCGACATAATCTTTCGGCACTTCCAACGGGGCAGGAGCGTACTCATCTGCTGTAAGAATTTTGCCTGCTCCCCCACATTCGATCTTGTGCATTCCCAACCAGGAAGAGGTTTCTCCGTCCAGGAAGAGAATGTCATGGCAGATCCCGTGGTTTTTCAGTTGGATAAAATGATCCTGAAACGCCTCATGAGCCTGGCTGTCGCAAAAAACGTACAGGACACGAGGCGCTGTGCTGCTTTGCTTTTCTGTATTCATCGATTGCAAAATTTCTTTTGTAATCGACGCCACCATTTCTCTGATGTCCATCAAGCTCAACCTCCGTTAGCCGGAGTAAAATTGCCCGTTCTTGCCGATCACTTTTACCCGGTCGCCCGTTTTCAAATTAGCGGCATTTCCTTCATCCGTATCAACGTGGAAATCAAGTGCAAACTGCGGATGTACACGAACGACTACATCTGGATAGATGATAGGACGATCGCTTTGAGTCGCCAGGATTAGCGTATCGCCATCCTTCACTTGATATTGCTCGGCATCTGCTGGAGACATATGAACGTGGCTCTTCGCTACGATTACGCCTTTGTCCATCACAACAGTCCCTTTTGCCGTTACAAGCACCATTCCTGGTGTTCCTTCAATATCTCCAGACATACGCACAGGGGCATGAACACCTACTGCGAAGCCGTCTGTTCTGGAAATTTCCACTTGTGTCGCGCCACGAGCTGGTCCCAGGATGCGAACTCCGTGAATGCTGCCTTTTGGTCCTACGATGGTGACTGTTTCTTGGCAAGCAAACTGGCCTGGCTGCGACAAATCACGCATTGGCGTCAATTGATGGCCTGCTCCGAAAAGCTTTTCCACATCTTCTTGCGACAAGTGAACGTGACGATTCGATACGCCCAAAGGAATTTCACGCACTGCCTCGGCAGCTTGATTGGTGGAAGGCTGCTGGTGCTGATCTACTTGTTTCACTTGAATCCCTCTTCCTTTCAAGAAATCTGCCGCTGCTGGTGTTATTTTATCCCCTTTCTCAACGAGAAAGGGGTTTGGGATACCTGACTTATGCATTGCTCTCAAGGATGCTTCTGTAATCACTGCCATAGGGATTTATTACCCTTCGAGTTTAGGCAGGATCAATTCAATGTCTCCATGAGGGCGTGGGATTACGTGTACAGATACGAGCTCTCCTACTTTTTCAGCAGCAGCGGCGCCTGCGTCTGTGGAAGCTTTTACTGCACCTACGTCACCACGTACCATAACAGTTACGAGACCGCCACCTACGTGTACTTTACCAATCAGTTTTACGTTTGCTGCTTTTACCATTGCGTCAGCAGCTTCAACTGCTCCGATCAAACCTTTTGTTTCTACCATTCCCAATGCGGACATTTCTCCAGCCATTTTTGTATCCTCCTTAATTATATCTCCAAGATTTTAGTGTTTTACGACATTAAGACGTCATTTCTGTTAACACGGATTTGATGATGTTCTTGATCTCATCACGGCTCAAGCCAACGTTCATGGAAGAGACAGCCTGTAGAACAGCTTCTTCCGCTTGTGTCGCAGGAGCTTGTGGTGCTGGCGTTGATTGTGGCATTTCTTTGATGCCAAATGCAACACGCTTGATGTTGAACATGTGCTTGGCACCGATGTTATCGGAAGTGATGTTGCCCCCTAAAGAACCGCATCCAAGTGTGAACGCTGGTTGTACGCCAGTCGTTGCACCAATTCCTCCGAAGGTCGTACCCGTATTGACCGGAATTCTGGATGCTGGCATTGCTTGACCATACGCTGCGATGACATTGTCATCCTGGGCGTGAATACCCGCTGTATGACCAAGACCACCATGCTCCAGCAATTCGCGGCAACGGGCAAACGCTTCGCTGTCGCCTTGAACAGTGTAGAGGGCAAGGACCGGAGCCAGTTTTTCAACGGACATCGGATATGCTTTGCCTACATTGTTCTCCTCCGCAATCAGGACACGTGTATCAGCAGGGATGGTGATACCTGCCATTTGAGCGATCACATGCGGAGAGCGGCCAACGATCTTAGCGTTCAGCGAGCCGTTTATCGTGACAATGGCAGCTACCTTTTCCTTTTCTTGCTCGTTCAGGAAGTAGGCGCCTTCACGCTTCAGGGCATCAATCAATCGGTGCTTGGCGGATTCCTCCACTACCAATGCTTGCTCAGAAGCGCAGATTGTACCATAGTCAAACGTCTTGCTCTGCACAATGCGCTTGGCAGCAGCAGCAAAGTCAGCACTGTGGTGGATGTAGACTGGAACGTTACCAGGTCCTACACCGTAAGCAGGCTTGCCGGAGCTGTATGCCGCGCGTACCATCGGCGTTCCGCCAGTAGCGAGAATCAAATTGGTCAGCTTGTGCTTCATCAACTCGTTTGTCGCTGGTAGCGTAGGCTTGGTAACGCAGTGGATCAAGCCTTCTGGTGCTCCAGCCGCTACTGCCGCCTGTGCCATCAGTCGCGCTGCTTCCAGCGTGCACTTGGCTGCCGACGGATGCGGGCTGAAGACAATCGCATTTCTCGCCTTGAGGGAGACCATCGATTTATAGATAACCGTGGACGTCGGATTGGTGGAAGGCACGATACCAGCTACGATACCGAATGGCTGCGCCACTTCCCATACCTTGTTCTCTTCGTCCTTACGGATGATGCCAACCGTTTTTACATCTTTCACAGATGCGTATACATCTTGAGCAGCAAACAGGTTTTTCATCCGTTTGTCCGGGATGTTACCAAAGCCTGTTTCTTCTACAGCCATAGCTGCGAGTCGATCTGCATGCTCCACGCCCGCTTTGGACATGGCTTCGATGATTCTGTCGACTTGTTCTTGGCTGTAAGTAGCGAACTTGGCCTGTGCTTCCTTCGCTTGTGCGAGGTAGGTACGCACTTCCTGTATGGAATACAGATCAGCGTCGAGTGTCATTAGGCTTTGTCACCTCCGCCTTGTTTCTCTTCCAACAGACGAATGAGATCTTCTTTCTTCGCCATGTTGATTTCGTTCGTTGTCAGCGGGAAGTCCGCATACGAACGCGCCATTTTGCGCAGATCATTGATAGACTGATCTTGCAATTTGGTCGCTGGCACTTGGGCCGGCTCTGCCTTAGCCTCTTCTTTTGCTTCCGGTTTCAGCAGGTTTTTAAGCATTTTTGGTACATTTTCGTCAGGACGTGGAATAACGTGTGAGTGCAGCAATGTTCCGACACGTCTCGCAGCTTCAGCACCAGCATCTACTGCTGACTGTACGGAGGAGACATCTCCGATTACATACACGGTAACGATCCCTGCGTCCGCGCCTTCATAAGAGACAACTTTGACGTCAGCCGCTTTGGCAGCAGCGTCTGCGGCAGCGATGAGAGCTGGCAAGCCCAATGTCTCGATCATGCCGAGTGAATATGACGTAGCGCGCATTTACATTACCTCCCCTTCAAGAGGGAAAATCCCTATTATCGTTTGACAGGCTGTTGGGCGACACTTCTTACGGCATCAGCAAATGCATCGGCGGCTGCCGTGCATGCCGACTGGCTGCCAGTGAGTAGTGCTCCCCCAAAGTTCGTTTCTGTCGGTGGACCAAAAAATTGAACCATTTCTACATCTGCAGCCTTGAGGGCGGCATCAATACCATACATGGCTTCCAGCGGTGGTGCGATCAAATAGGCAAGCGGTTCACCTTCTCTGATTCCCGCCAGTTGGGACAAGTAGCTGCCCGTCCGCGACACAACATGGGCGTAATACGCATGCGTCCCTTCATCATTCAAAGAGTAAAAGCATGCTCCGCTCTCCATAAATGCAACGGCTGCATCCAGTCCGCTCTGCACCTCCGATGGCGTCGCGCCTCCGATCATCCCGATGAACTCGCCGGACAACGGTCCAGACGCATGGCCTGAGCCTGCATAAAACGACTTGGCATACACAACTTCCACCGCTGCCTTTTTGGTCGCTTCATCAATGGCCGTATACCCCACATCGTCAATCGTGGAGGTCAAAAGCCCCAGACTTCGGATATGAGAAGGCAGGTTCAGCTTCTCCGCAAATTGTGGATCGACATTGGGAATCAGTCGGATCGCAAGCGGCGTCGCTCGAATTGGTTTTTCCATGCGTGTCACTCCTTTCAAGACAACTTCCCTTTTCAAAAGCAAAAAAAGGTGCCTAAACACAAAAGAACATACTTTGTGTTCAAGGGCACCTTTGCCTTTTGATTATTCACTTGTGGGTAGAAGATAACACATGATTTACGTGCTCTTTTACCTGTCTCTAATGTAGAACAAGGCAGGGAAAAATGCAAGCGTTTTCGGCATTCCGTCACTTTTCCATATTCCGGTCAGATTACGGACACAAGCCCTCCCGCCTATTGGCAAAAGCACACGGGGAAAATGGCGAATTGATCGGACTTTTTCAGCAGCACCGATGAATCGTGCCGCTTCCTCTTTTACGTATGGGCACCCTCTGGCACATGTGTGCGGATGAGATCCATGAAGATGTCCAATGCTTTGGTATGAAACTCGTCAGATTTCGTGACGAGCGAAAAATCACGGGTAACCGGCGTCCCCGGCACCTTCAATGTACAAAGCGTGCCGAGCTTGCGTTCTTTGCGGATGGCCCAATAAGACAGCAGGCTGATTCCCAAGCCCGCCTCCACTGACTCCTTGATCACCTGTGTACTGCCGAACTCCATTCGCTTGTGAGGTGTGATTTGCAGCTGGCGAAACATTTTTTCAGCCGCTTCCCTCGTGCCTGACCCTTCTTCCCGCACAATCCACGTTTCCTTCATCAGTTCGTCAATGCTGACCTCAGACTGCCCAGCCAATCGATGCTCTGGAGAAGCAATCAAATACATACGATCATCAGCAAACGGCTCCACGCACATTTTTTCGTCCACATACTCCCCCTCAACAATCCCGACGTCGAGCTGTCGCTTCGCCACCAGCTCAGCAATGACTGTGGAATTGTGAATCGTAATCGTGGGGGTAATCATTGGGTAATACTGACGAAGACGGGCAATGACGTGAGGCAGTACATACTCTCCATAGGTGTAACTGGCGCCAATCGTCAAATGCCCGCTCGGTGTATTCATCAAATCATCCACGAGACTCTGCATCCGCGTGTACAGGCCCAAGATCTCCCGAGCGTGATGATAGACAATCTCCCCCGCTTTATTCAAGCGAACATATTTGTTGCTTCGCTCCAGGAGCTTTGTCCCTATCGTGCGCTCCAGCGCATGAATATACTGACTAACGGCAGGCTGCGTCATATGGAGCTCTTCTGCAGCTCGGGAAAAGTTCTGTCTGTCTGCAACCGTCACGAATACAAGCAAGTGCTGATCCAACTGCCTTCACTTCCTTTCCACCACTAACCATTCATTTCACTTATGATGACTATCGCAATGATTTATTTTTCTTATTATAACAGTTGCCGTATGCTGAGTTTGTAAAACTTTTCGAGGAGTGATGACAATGGCAACTCAGGTAAAAAGCAGCGTGCCATTGAACGAAAGCAATGCCAGCATACAGCCCGCTAAAAACAACGAAAGCAAACCTGCATCCTTCTCGCTGTGGATAGCCGGAATCGCTTTTACTTTTTTCATCGCCCTGACAGGCTACGGCTTAGCAAAAATACCTGGCTTTCAACAAGTTGGCCCCCTCGCCTGTTCGATCCTGATCGCGGTCGCATACCGGCATTTTCGTGGATATCCGGAAGCATTGCGATCAGGGATTCAATTTTCCGCCAAACGTTTACTGCGTCTGGCTATTATTTTGTACGGGCTCAAGCTCAATATCGATGTCGTCTTGAATCAAGGCCTCGGGCTTCTCGTCTATGACGCTGGTGTCATCATTTTTGCCATTGGAGTCACGATCCTGATAGCCAAGTGGCTGAAAGCAGACTCTTCCCTCTCCCTCATGCTCGGAGTCGGTACAGGCGTCTGTGGAGCAGCGGCGATTGCAGCCGTCTCCCCTATCGTTGCTGCCAAGGATGAGGATACCGCCATTGGCGTAGGAATGATTGCCCTCGTCGGCACCCTATTTGCTATTGCCTACACGATCCTGCGTCCATTCCTTCCCCTGTCCGCAGTCGAATACGGCATGTGGTCAGGAATCAGTCTGCACGAGATTGCGCATGTCGCGTTGGCTGCTGCACCGTCGGGTCAAGATGGGCTAGCGATTGCACTGCTGGCAAAATTGGGGCGTGTGCTTCTGTTGGTTCCGCTCTGTTTTATCCTGATGATTTGGATGAAACGCTCCGGGAAATTACAAAGTGGCACCAAAATCGAATTCCCTTGGTTCCTGATCGGCTTCCTCGCCATGAGTGTTTTTGGTAGCTACGTTCTCGGCACATCCATTCCTGTCTCAGAAGCGTTCCATAACGGTGTCGCCAATATCACAACCTTCGTGCTCACCATGGCGATGGTCGGGCTTGGCCTCAATGTCAATCTGCGTGCACTGCGAACAAAAGCGGCGCGCCCACTGATTGCCATGAGCATTACCTCGATTCTTTTATCGGTTCTCTCCTTTGCATTGGTATAAAAAGCTGTGGATAACCAAAGATACGGGTTCAAACTCGCCGATTCCTTGATGATCGGCGAGTTTTTTTGTGGATAAGGACAAAGATTATCCCCATATGTTGATAAAGATGTGTACATCTTTGCAGAGGGGGATCTATATGTCGAGAAAATGGTTGAGAAGACGACCGAACATCTTATTCATCATTGTGGATGAGGAACGGTTTCCCCCTGTTTATGAAGAGCCCGCGATACGTGAATGGAGCGAGGATACACTCCACGCTCATGCTTTTTTGCGAGAGCATGGGTTGGAGTTCAAGCGTCATTACGTCGGCTCCACAGGCTGTTGCCCTAGCAGAGCCACCTTGTTCACCGGTCAGTACCCCTCTTTGCACGGCGTCACCCAGACCAGCGGCGCCGCTAAACGAGCTCCCGACAGTGACATGTTCTGGCTCGATTGCAATACTGTACCGACGATGGGAAATTATTTTCGTCAAGCGGGCTATCGTTGTTTCTATAAAGGCAAATGGCATATATCCGATGCCGACATTTGGGTACCGGGTACCCATTTTCCTATCCCTAGCTATATCCCTGGAACAGGAGTTCCTGATCCAGATAAGGAACGCTTATACTTGCTTGCCGATCGGCTGGACGGCTATGGCTTCTCCAGTTGGATAGGCCCTGAACCGCATGGAATAGCGCCGCATAACTCCGGTTCGTCCACAGCCATCGGAGTAAATGGTCGTGATGTGGTATACAGCAGCGGAGTCATCGAGCTGCTTCATGCATTAGACCAAGAGAAAAGCTCCGTTGAAAGCTGCCATCCTTGGCTGATCGTGGCGTCTTTCGTCAATCCACATGATATCGCCATCTATGGGGATATCTCTGCGACCTCGCCGTTTTTTCGCTTTTATGTGGATAAGTCAGTTCCCGCTGTTGCCCCGGCCCCTACTCAGCACGAATCACTTGCGACAAAACCGCGCTGCCAAGCGAGTTATCGGGAAGTATTTCCACAAGCGTTCCAGCCCATTTCGGACCAAGCCCATTATCGAAGACTGTACTATCAGCTCCAAAAAAACGCCGATCGGGAAGTGATGCGCGTTCTTGAAGCACTCGTCGCCAGTTCTTTTTATCCCGAGACATTGGTCTTGTTCACATCTGATCACGGCGAATTGTTGGGTGCTCACGGCAATCTGCATCAAAAATGGTACTGTGCCTATGAAGAGGCGATACACGTTCCCCTCATTATCCACAACCCGCTTCTTTTTCCACACGCAGCCTCCACAGAGCTGTTAACCAGCCATGTGGATATTCTTCCGACACTACTCGGTATGGCCGGAGCAGACACAGACAGGCTTAGTGAGGAGCTGACCTATACACACAGCGAGGTACGCCCTCTTGTCGGTCGTGATCTTACTCCCATCATCTTGTCCCACGATACTGACTCTATCTCCAGCGAGCCGATTTACTTCATGACGGACGACGATGTGACAAAAGGACAGCATCAAGTAAACGTGCAGCACCAACCCTATGACTCTGTCATTCCTCCGAATCGGATAGAAACGGTCATCGCCTACATCAATTCTGCCGGGCACAGCGCTTTATGGAAATACTCCTGCTATTTTTCCGAGGATGTATACACCCCAACGATGACGGATTACGAATTGTACAATCTCACGGCCGATCCTTTGGAAGCACGGAACATGGTAATCCCCCTCTACAAAACCACACACTCGGAGCGCGTCCGCCTGAATATGGAGCTGCTTTTAGAAGAACAACGCGCCCAAAAGCGACTGACACCATTTTTGCCCCCTTTCGTACAACTACTGTCTACGTGAATTTTCCCGGAACAACAGAAAAAACCCCTCAAAATCGAGGGGCTTTTCTTCTTTCCTATTCTCTCCCCTATTCCTGTTCGGTCAATGCTTTTTCCAATGCAGCCATCGCTTCTTGTTCATCGACACCATCCGTAATCAGGGTAATTTCTTCCCCTTTTGCAATCGCTGCTGCCATAATGCCCATGATGCTCTTGCCATTTACATTTTTCTCATTTTTGATGATTTTAATTTCGCTGGAAAAAGACGTGGCTACCTTCACAAAGTTCGCAGCAGGACGCGCATGCAGGCCGTGCGCCAATTGAACCACTATTTTTTTCTCTACCATTCTGATCTGCCTCCTTCTCTATACTTTCTCAAGCCATTCCTTCACGAACGCCTCTACTTGCGCGGAGGTGCTCATCTGTAAAATCGTATCAATCTGTTTCGCTGCGTCCTCCACACTCAAACGACTCAGCTGTTGGCGCGCAGGCAAAATACTCCCTGCACTCATACTATATTCATCCAGACCCATTCCCAACAGAATCGGGATCGCGATTGGATCGCCCGCCATCTCCCCGCACATACCGACCCATTTGTTCTGCGCGTGCCCTGCTTTAATGACATTGTACAGCAAGCGCAAAACGGCAGGGTGATAAGGCTGGTAGAGATAAGCGACCTTCTCGTTCATGCGGTCGGCTGCCATTGTGTATTGAATTAAATCATTGGTTCCAATGCTGAAAAAGTCAACCTCGCGTGCAAATTGATCGGCCATCAGTGCTGCAGCAGGGATCTCAATCATGATACCCACTTCGTACTGATCGGATACTACAATTCCGCGATTGACCAAGGATTTTTTCTCTTCCTCCAAAATCGCTTTCGCCTGACGAAACTCCTCCAGGGTCGCAATCATCGGAAACATGATTTTCAAATTGCCGTGTACACTTGCGCGCAATAGAGCACGCAGCTGCGTACGAAACAGTTCCTGGTTGTCAAGACACAGCCGGATGGCGCGATGTCCAAGAAACGGGTTCATTTCTTCTGGCAAAGCCAGGTAGGAGAGATGCTTGTCCCCGCCAATGTCCAACGTGCGAATAACCACCGGACGGTCGCCCATATGCTCCAGCACGTGCTTGTACGCGAGGTATTGCTCCTCTTCCGTCGGAAAATCATTGCGTCCCATGTACAGAAACTCCGTGCGGAACAGCCCGACACCTTCAGCTCCGTTGGCGATTGCCCCAGCGACATCTTCAGGGCTTCCGATATTGGCGGCAAGCTCGACATGATGATTGTCCAACGTAACGGTTTTATTGTTCACAAGCTTCGCCAGTTCGGCTTTTTGTGCTTCGTAATCAGCCTGCTTGCGTTTGTAGAAAGCGATTTCCTCTTCACTCGGGTCAATAATCGCGATCCCTTCATGCCCGTCAAGAATGATAAGCGTTGAGGGCTGAACCGCACGAGTAATCCCTTGTGTTCCGACAACAGCAGGAATCTCCAGAGAACGCGCCATAATCGCCGAATGCGAGGTTCGTCCCCCAATGTCCGTGATGAAGCCTTTGACATAGCGACGGTCTAATTGAGCTGTATCGGAAGGCGTCAAATCATCCGCTACAAGGATCACTTCCTCTGTCAGCTCACCGAGTCCTGCAAACGGTACCCCGAGCAAGTAAGAAAGTACACGTTTGGTCACGTCACGAATATCTGCTGCTCTCTCCCGCATGTATTCGTTGTCCATTTGCTCGAAAAGTCCGATGTATGCTTGTGCGACATCATTCAAGGCACTTTCGGCGTTTGTCTTTTCGTTTGAGATTTTATCTTTGACGGTATCGACCAGTTCCGGGTCTTCCAAGACGAGCAGGTGAGCTTTGAAAATGTCTGCATGCTCCGTCCCCATCTCCCGCTCCACGCGCAGAACGATGCCCTCCAAATCATTTTTCGCTCGAGCCAACGCCTCTTGAAAGCGTTGGATTTCATTCGCCGGATCTTCAATCGCTACGGTATTGATCTGTAAATCGGGCGTTGTCAGTAAAAACGCCTTGCCAATGGCTATACCTGCTGAAGCTTTTACACCTGTGATCTTTTGGGACATCGTAACACCAGCCTTTCTCAATGGCTACCTGACCATTCCTTCAATCTGCGTGCCTGTTCGCGCACGATCTCCTCAAGTGGATGACCTGCCGGAATGCCGGTACAATTGTGTAATGTATTTTCCCATCCAAACTCTTTCAGGCTTGCTTGTATCCGTGCGGACTCCGCATCCTCTGGATAGTCGAATGCCAGTGCCGCTGCAATCGCCAGTCCCAAATACTCTGGATTCATTCCTTTTTCCATGCATTGCAGCGCCGGGCCGACCAAACGATCATGCTGCGACAGCTTGCGGATCGGCGAACGTGCCACCCTGACAATATCGTCAGACAGCAGCGGGTTGGTGTATCTGCCGAGGATTTTTTCTACATACTGCCCATGCACCTGCGGGTCAAATCCGTACTTGGCAGCAAGCAGCGCACCTGTCTCCTGAAGAGCTCCCCGTGTCGCCTGAACAATCCGGTCGTCTCGCATCGCTTCATCAATCGTATTCATCCCCAACTGATACCCCAGGTATGCGATGACAGCATGACCTGTGTTGACGGTAAACAGCTTTCTTTCGATGTACGGCGCCAAATCCTCCACATACGTAACGCCCTCTATGAACGGGACTTCTCCAACCATCTGCGACGAATCTACCACCCATTCGAAAAACGGTTCGACCATAACCAGAAGCTTGTCATCATGCTGCTGCAAAGGAACAATCCGGTCTACCGCTGCATTGGGGAATCCGATCCATTGTGCTGCCTCGGCTTTAACCGACTCCGTCAGATGCTCATACACATGCTCCTTCAGCTTCTCGCTGCCGCCAATCATGTTTTCGCATGCAATCACATTGAGCGGCTTCGCCTGAACAGAAAGTCTCCGGGTAATGCCGGCTGCGATGGCTCCTGCAATATGCGGAAGAATGTTTGGACCAACTGCCGTAGTTACCAAATCGGCAGTGGCGATCGCTTCTGCTACCGCCGCTACATCCTGACCATTTATCGCTCGAACTCCTTCCACGACCGACTCCGGTTTCCCTGTTTCTGCTAGTTGCACGCGATACTTTTTTCGCTCATTCAGCTCGTCGACCAAAGCCGCATTGACATCCACAAACGCAATTTCATAGCCAGCCTTTTGCAACAGTTGTCCGATAAAGCCTCGCCCAATGTTTCCCGCTCCAAAATGTACAGCTAGCATAGGGGGTTACACCTCCTCGGAGAACATCGCGATGATCTCTTCCGCCGAAGCCGCGTTCACAATCCGCTTGACGTTTTCCTCCTCGGAGCAAAGAATTGCGATGTTCGAGAGCACCTCCAAATGCTCGTCTCCAACAGCAGCAATGCCCACCAGCAAATATGCTGTATTCCCTTCTCCAAAATCTACGCCCTCCGGAACCTGAATGATGGAGATCCCAGTGGATTGAATCTCTGCCTTGGATTCGTTCGTTCCATGCGGGATGGCTACGCCGCTTCCGATGTAAGTGGTCGCCAGCTGCTCGCGCTCTTGCATTTTCTCTACATACGCCTCTGTTACGTGGCCTGCGCGCACAAGCAATTCTCCTGCCAGTCTGATTGCCTCTTCTTTATTGGCTACCTTTGCATTCAACATGATTTTTTCTACTGTCAGTATGTTTTTCATTTCGTTCTCTCCAATCCTATCTTTTTGAGGCAAAACGCATACATTTTGCCCGCTATATAATCAGCAATTTGCTGTGTTTCTCCTTTTCTCAAAACCGCTTGCATTTCTTCTTCAATCAAAAGGGAGCTGATCTCGCTGAGTACTTCCAGCCCTTCCTTCGGCACTTCTTTCGGCCCTAACAAGAGCAGAAGCATGTCAATGGATATCACTTCTTCATCCATCGAGCGAAGAAGCACAGGCTCTTGTAATTGGTGAAACGTAAAAGACGCCTTGTTCACCGCTTCATTTCTTCCGTGAAAAAGGGCCAAGGATGTTCCCGGAATCCCCAAACCGCCGAACTTTTCCCGCTCGATCAATTGCTTGACTACCGGTTCGACCTCCTCGATCGTTCCGCGTTCTTTCAGCCTCTTGCTGATTTGGCTCAAAAGCTGGGCGATATCCTGATCACGGTTATCCCATCTCATTCCCCATAGCCCATCATAAAGCTCATTGGCATACGCAGCGTAGTATTGCATGGCTCTTAGTTGTTCGACGGACTGCTGTCCTGCGGGAACCAGCTGACTTTTCTCCTGATAGAATTGCTTCTGACTCGTCGTATGCAATTGATATTTAATTTTTTGGATATCATCTGGCGGAAGCAGCGGGCTGACCACGACATATTCCGCTGGATCGAGCGGCAATGGAAGGGTGGAAATAATTAAGTCATAGTCCGTTGCCGGAACCTCTTCCAAATCGAACATGGACAGATTTTTTAAGCTGACAATCTCCGGTATTTCTTTTTTGATGCGCGTTGCCAAAATCTTGGAGGAGCCGATCCCGCTGGAGCATACTACCAATGCCCGGTACCACTGCTGCTCATGGCGCGTTCTCTCCAGTGCCGCTCCAAGATGCATTACCAGATACCCGATCTCTTCATCTGGAACCTGTAGCCCTGGCAAAGTCGTATGGACCGCTTCCCTTGTTACAGCAAACAGCTCTGGATAGTTTTGCTTGATCTGTTCGAGAATTGGATTGCGAATCTCCATCTTTCGCTGCAATCGGTACAACGCTGGCTCCAAATGGGTCAACAGACCATGGAACAGCGAGGCGTCATTGCCAAGCGGAATATCCAAGCGCTCTCCGCAGGCTTGAATGAAGCGTTTAGTAATGACCATGAGTTCCGTATTTTCCGGCCATACCTGTTCATCCGGAGAATGCCGCAGCTTGGCTCCCCGCAAATGCATCGTAATATAGCCGATCTCATCCGCTGGGATTTCCATTTGGAAAATTTGCTTCAGCCTCTCCATGATGTTGCTGGCTATTTCGTACTCAGGTGTTCCAATCAATTCACTGAGGGTGTTCTCGTCAAAATGAATGCCCTCCCCTTTTTCAATCCGTTCCATGGCCAATGCCAAATGTGTGACCAATCCGAGGTAGGCGCTGTCAGCCAAAGGATAGGGAAGCTCCTCATCCAGATGGCTCAATGCATTCTCGACCTTGATCAGCTTTTCCCGGTCAATCAAGCCGAGCAGCCGTTCCGATATCGAGTCGATGTCTCGTAGTGCCTTGTTTTGAATATTTTCTTTGATAATCCCAATCAGCTCGTGATCGTCCAGATGCTCGGCAATCAGTCTGCTGATAGCCCGCCGCTTGGACGACTCAGTACCTTGCAGCTCTACGCCGTACCCTCTTTTTCGCAAGAGTGACAGATCGTAACGAGCAAGCATAGTCTCCAAATCATCCAGATCATGGCTGATGGTCGCTGTCGTCACTTTCAGATCGATTGCTAGCGAAATCAGCTTGACTGGCTCCGATGCCTCCAGGAGCGCGCACAGGATGATGGCCTTACGTTCCTGGGCGGTGTATTCCTTCGTCATGTGATGCAGGACAGACATTCTGAGGGCACGCTTTTGGTCGTCGGTCCCTACCACTTCAAGCCCTGATCCTGTTTTTCGGACTAACTCCAGTTCAAATTCATCAAACAAGGAATCCAGCGCATCCAATTCCCTGTGAACGGTACGGCCGCTTACACCAATCTGTTCGGCGATCGAACCAACGGTAACCCCTTTTTGTTCCTTCAATAAAATCTCGATAATAGATCGCTGCCGAGAGGATACATGCATGTCTTCGTTCCCTCCTTAACGCCAAAGAGGGAAGACGCTAGCTCTCACTAGCGTTGATTCCCTTTACCCCAGGCGTTTGACCAACTTGTCATACTCGGGACTATTCAAGAAATTTTCAATGGAGATATGCTCGGCAGAAGGCGCTTTGACCTGCGCTCTCTCTGTTAAAGACTTGTGCGTAATGACAATATCAGCGTCATCAGGAATATCGTTGATCGCCGTATTGATGACCGTAATCTCGGTCAGACCCGCATCCTTGAATTTTTTGCGCAAGGACGCCGCGCCCATCGCACTGGAGCCCATACCCGCATCGCAAGAGAAGACAACTTTTTTCACGTCAGCAGCTACCTCATGCTTCACGGGAGCTTCTACTACTTCTTGTTCCTGCGTTTTTTTGCCTTTCATCTCTTGCATTTTTTCTGTCGCTTTTTCCAGTTCATCTTCATCTGTCTTCGCGCTCATTTTCAAGAGAGCAGATGCGATCAGGAAGGAAACGACAGTCGCTGCCAACACACCAGCCAGTACCGGTAGCAATCCACCACGCGGTGCCATTGCAATCAAGGCGAAAATACTACCTGGAGACGGTGGCGCCACCAATCCTGCGCCAAGCAGCGTGAAGGTAAACACACCAGCCATCCCGCCGCCAATGGCCGCCAGAATCAAACGCGGATTCATCAGCACATACGGGAAGTAAATTTCGTGGATACCCCCGAAGAAGTGAATGATGACAGCACCCGGAGCCGATTGCTTGGCACTGCCTCTGCCAGCAAGCCAGTACGCCAACAAAATTCCCAGACCTGGTCCCGGATTGGATTCAAGCAGGAAGAAAACGGATTGGCCCAGCTTCGCCGCTTCATCCAGACCGATCGGACTCAAAATACCGTGGTTAATCGCATTATTCAGGAACAGGATCTTCGCTGGCTCGATGAAAATACTGGCAAGCGGCAGCAACCCTGCACCTACAATGACTTCTACACCCGCTGCAAGCGCCTTGCTCAAGCCTACAACGACAGGACCAATTGCTTGGAAAGCCAAAAGTGTCAGTAACCCGCCAACAATACCAGCGGAAAAGTTATTTACTAGCATTTCAAAGCCGGAACGAATTTTTCCTTCGAACAGCTGGTCCACTTTTTTCATGACCCAGCCGCCCAAAGGACCCATGATCATGGCTCCCAGGAACATCGGGATGTCTGCCCCTACGACAACCCCCATCGTAGCGACGGCACCTACGACCCCGCCTCGAACATCATGGACCATTTTCCCGCCGGTATAACCGATCAGCAGTGGCAGTAAATACGTAATCATCGGTCCGACCAGTTTGGCCAAGTTCTCGTTAGGCAGCCAGCCTGTCGGAATAAACAACGCAGTAATCAATCCCCAAGCGATGAAAGCACCGATATTTGGCATGACCATCGCACTCAAGAATCGCCCAAACTTTTGTACCGAGACCCGTATTCCACCACCCGAAGAGTTTTTTGTTTCCACGCTCTCCATACCGCACCCTCCTTTACCCCTATTTATGAGATGTTGACATGATTGAAAAGGTAATGTGTACACCTCAAATATAAAGCGTTTTCATAGGGGCTAACAACAAAATCAAAGCGCGAATTTGTCTGACTCGTTGTTGCCAAAAGTTAATTGCCCATAAGAAAAAGACCTCTACCCAGTTGCAGAAGCCAAAACACTCCTAGTTTGTCACGGGTTCCCCTAAATATTCACAGGCAGGTCAACACGAAAAAAAGACCGATGCGCACATAATGTGCACACCAGTCTTTGCTTGAGATACCGTTCGATTCTTAGCTGCGCGGTGTACGAGATTCGCCACGTGGACGGGATTCGCCACCGCGTGGACGGGAATCACCGCTGCGTGGACGGGATTCGCCACTGCGTGGACGAGATTCGCCGCCGCGAGGACGATATTCGCCATTGCGTGGGCGAGATGGACGCTTTCCGCCAAAACCGGAACCTGAGCCAAAGCCACCTTTTCCTTTTGGAGGCAGCTTTTTCTTCCCAACGCGAAGAGGAGCTTCTTCCGTCAGGCGAACAGGTGTCGTATCCGGCTCTTTGGTCAACAGCTTGAGTGCTGCGGATACCAGCGTTACGGAATCAACATCCTCCAGCAATTGTTCTGCCAATGTTTTGTAAGCAGACAGATCATCTCTGCCGGATGCTTCCAGGATTTTGTCTACTGTCATTTTTTGTTGACCTTCCAGAGCTTCTGCCATCGAAGGAACAGCACGACGCTCCATGCGACGCTTGGTCGTACGCTCAATCAGGCGCAGATGGTCGATTTCACGGGAAGTAACAAATGTGATCGCGAGACCCGTTTTACCAGCACGTCCCGTTCTACCGATACGGTGAACGTAGCTCTCAGAGTCTTGTGGAATGTCAAAGTTGAATACGTGCGTAACACCGCTGATATCCAGACCGCGGGCCGCAACGTCAGTCGCCACCAATACCTCAATTGTACCTTCCTTGAACTTGCGCAGTACGCTGTCGCGTTTTGCTTGGTTCAGGTCTCCGTGGATGCCTTCCGCTCCATAACCGCGCTTGGTCAGTGCTTCGGACAGCTCATCCACTCTGCGCTTGGTTCTACCGAATACGATAGCCAGCTCAGGCGAATGAATATCCAGCAAACGGCACAGAACATCAAACTTTTGTCTTTCTGCTACTTCCATATATTGCTGCTCGATGTTTGGTACGGTTACTTCTTTTGCTTTCACCTGAATGATCGTTGGCTCGTTCATGAACTGCTGGGCGATTTCCTGAATCGCTCTCGGCATCGTTGCGGAGAACAGCAGGGTTTGACGACTTTCTGGAACCTCTTTCAAGATTTCCTTAATGTCGTCGATGAAACCCATGTTCAGCATTTCATCCGCTTCGTCCAAAACGACTACCTCGATAGCATCCAGACGAATCGTTCTTCTTCTCATGTGGTCCATGAAACGACCAGGTGTTGCTACGATGATTTGCGGGCGTTTTTTCAACGCCTTGATTTGACGCGTGATGTCTTGGCCACCGTAGATTGGCAGGGCAGAGATGTTTTTAAATTGGGCAATTTTATTAATCTCTTCTGCAACCTGAACAGCCAGCTCACGAGTTGGGGTCAATACAACCCCTTGAATATTTCCGCTTGTTTCATCCATGCGTTCAATCAGCGGAATACCAAATGCAGCCGTTTTACCTGTACCTGTTTGTGCTTGACCGATCAGGTCACGACCTTGCAGTGCTACAGGAACCGTTTGATCCTGAATTGCTGTAGCTTCTTCGAAACCCATGTTGCTCAACGCTCTAACAATGGAGTGGTGTAAGCCAAAATCGTTAAAAGTCGCCAATGAATGTCAGTCTCCTTTATCAATACCTTCATCTATAAAATTCTCAAAAAAAAGGGCACTATTCCTTACGATCCGGAACATGCCCTTTTATCCCGATTGTACGTAGCGCCCTAAAGAACATAGCTGTAATCGTACCATGCAATGACTGAAAAAGCAAACAGCTTATATACCCAAATTGTTTGATTTTTTGGTGATGAATCTTGTAAAAATTAACAAAGCAGCCCAGAATCAGGCTGCTTGTCTGTTATTGGATTATTTTACCCATTTGTTGTAAAGCTCATCAAACTTCCCTTGCAGTTTCATTTCGTCCATCCAAAGATCCAAGTAGTTAGCGAAGATTGTGTCTCCACGGTGAATCATGTACGCTTTTTCACTCTTGGTGAACGGGTTGTCAGTCAGAGCGGCATACAGACGGGAATCTGCTTTGGAATATACAAGCGCTTCCAGCGTATCCGTGATCATCACATCGTACTTGCCGCTTGCTACCAGACCAGGGATGTCGAGGTTGTTTTGTTCAACAGTCACAGTTGCTTTTGTCAGGTGTTCACGAACGAATTTTTCGTTGGTGCCTCCTGGATTCACACCAATGCGAACCTCTGGCTTGTTGATATCTGCTACACTCTTGTACTTGTCCTTGTCTACTGCACGAATGAGCGGAGCTTTACCGAACATAATATAAGGATCGCTCATGTGTGCTTTTTTCTGGCGGTCTGTGTTGCGCGTAACGCCTCCGACAGCAATATCGAATTTATTTGCCAACAGATCGTCCATCAGTGTCGGCCAAGAGGTTTGGACAAAACGCGCCTCAACCCCTAGACTTTTTGCGAATTCCTTCATCGCATCGATGTCGTAGCCTTCAAATTCGTTCGTCTTTGGATTCAGATATGTAAACGGTTTGTAGTCCCCTGGAGTACCTACGAGGATGTAGCCTCTCGCGATGATTTCATCCAAACGGGATTCAAACTTCTTCGCTTGCGGTTTTTTAGCAGCTTCAGCAGCTACGGTTGGGACAGGCTTAACCGCTGTTGCAGCAAAAGCACCTGTTCCTGATGTCATGAGCATAGTTGCAGCGAGTGTGCTCGCCAAGATTGTTTTTGTGATTTTTTTCATCTGGGTTCTCCTCCTGTTAAACGGTAATGAATTTAGTTGCTCAGAAACAAACTCCATCATCCCTTGATGGCATCCCCCCTTTCAAAGAAGAGGACTTACAACCTGTTGAGCTGCCTCTTACACAGTAAACCTGCCGATTCCATGCTGTAATTCTTCTGCTACTGCGTTCAAATGCTCGACAGACTTGCCAATTTCCTGGATGGCTTGCAGCTGCTCTTCGGTTGCCTTTGCCACTGTTTGCGCGTCGAGTGAAGCATGTTTTGCAATGTTATGCATTTCATCTACAGAAGCACTCACCTGTTGGGAGCCCGCTGACATTTGTTCAGATGCGGCGGATACTTCCAAAATGTGTGCAGCAACGTTCCGGGAAGATTCCAAAATGTGCCCGAAGATTTCTCGAACCTCTTCGACCAGTTGAATACCTTGCTGTGCGTTTTGGTTGCCCTCGGTCATAACCTCTACCGCGTGATGGGTATCCTGCTGGATTTCCCCGATCAGCATTGCGATTTTGGATGCGGATTCCTCGGATTGGTTCGCCAGTTTTTTCACTTCACCTGCAACTACAGCAAACCCACGTCCATGCTCGCCGGCGCGTGCTGCCTCAATCGAAGCGTTCAAGGCAAGCAAATTGATTTGCGAGGTCAACTGACTGATCGTATCGAGAATGCCTTCGATTTCTTTGGAGCGATTATTGAGCTGCTCGATGGCTACTGTTGCCTTCGATGTTCCCTCGCCAATGCTTCCCATCTGGCGAACTGCCTGCTCTACCACAGCAGTCCCTTGCTCAGCCTGCTCTGTTGCTATCTGGGCAGCCTCTGAAACATGTGCAGACGTCTCCGCGATTTTCACGATGCCTGCTGCCATGTCAGTCATCGACAATGCGACTTCCTGCGAGCTGGCTGCCTGCGCCTCTGCTCCCTCAGAAATCTGCGCAATAGACAAACCGATTTGGTTGATGTTTTCCGTCGCTTGTTTAATGCCTTCGGATACTTCCTGACTAAAACGCTGTACTTGATCAGACGACAGAGATACGTCTTCAATCAAATTTTTCAAGTGCGACACCGTCTGGTTAAAGTCACGGGACAGAACCGCAATCTCGTCTTTTCCGTCAACCGTTACAGTCTCTTTCAAGTTCCCCTGCGCCACTACATTTACTGCGTGATTCAGACGCTCAATTGGTTTCACCATGCGTACAGCCAAGAAATAAACGAGGACAACCCCAATCGCCAATACGATGAGGGAAATAACCATCAATCGGGCTGACAGTTGATCGACAGGCGCATGCAGCTCCGCTACGGGTGCAGTGATGTATATGCCCCAATTCAAATTGGTAGGAAAATAGGAAGCAAATCGCTCTGTGTTCTCGTAATTATATTGGGCGATTCCATGGTTCCCTTGCTTGATATCTTCAAAAGCAGTCTGAAGTTCAAGAATACCCATGTCGAGAATCGATTCCTTCAGAATGAACTCGTTATTCGGGTGATAAATAAATGTTCCTGATTTGCTTACTAAAAAAGCGTAGCCTGATTGTCCGAATTTCTCCTCAGACACCTTTTTTTGGATCTCATTGATCGGAATAGTAGAACCGATGTAACCGTATTGACGATTGTCCTTCATCAATGGAACGACCAGTGTCACGATGTTATTCCCTGTCCGCTTCGAAATGACTGGCTCAGAGACAACAACCTTCCCTTCCCCTTTGCTGGCTTCCTTAATATGCGGACGATCCGAGATATCGGTTACTTCACCCTTGAAATTGATTACTTTCTTTCCGCTTAAATCATGCGAAAAGAAGAACGTCTCAAACTCGGGGTTTTTCTTTTGGGCTTCTTGAATGATTTTTAGGTCGTGCTCGACATTTTGATCAGCCGACATCAACCCTCCCAGCGCCCTTACAATCTCAATTTTTTCTTGAAAGAAACCATCGATACGAATTGAGAGATTGCTAGCTGACAACTCAGCTTCTTTGTCCAGACTGCCTGCCAAAAGATTAGAAGCACTCCAATAGCTTGCACCGCAAACCGTACCCAAACTTATAACCAACAGCAGGCACAACACGATAATTAGCTTATTCTTCAAACTATTTTTCATACCGAATCCCTTCTCCCTTCTCTTTTTTCAACAAAAAAAAGACTGCCTACCGACAGTCCATCATGACTACGGTATGGCAACCCGGCTGTCCTAGCTGCGAAAGTCATTTGACTTTCGACCTTAGACCCGTGGCTTTGCGTCCCTGCCTTTCAGCAAGTTTGCCTTTGTCATTCCTTGTTGTTTTTCAATTAAGTTCACATTTTTTCAATCTCACCTTTCTTTTCCCATAACTTTCCGATAATAAACCTCAAAAACGAAAAAAAGCTGACAACCTTTTACAGTTGTCAGCTTTTTGTCAAACTTTTTGATTAGCTTAATCCGATCACTTGTCCATCCTCGTCTACATATAATGATTCAGCAGCCGGCTTTTTCGGGAGGCCTGGCATGGTAACCAAGCTTCCGGTCAGTGCCACGATAAAACCAGCTCCTGCTGATATGCGCACTTCACTCACTTGGATCGTGAAGTCAACAGGTGCCCCCAACAGATCAGCGCGGTCCGTAAAGGAGTACGGGGTTTTTGCCATGCACACAGGCAGATGGGACATGCCCATTTCTTCTACCTTTTGCATCGTTTTCAATGCCAGCGGCGAAAAGACAACTCCCGATCCACGGTATACTTCTTTTACGACTGTCTCAATCTTGTCTTTAATGCTGAGGTCTTCCTCATACAAGAATCGGAAGGATGAAGGCTGTTCTGCTGCACGAGTCACTTTTTCAGCCAGCTCAACACCGCCTGCTCCTCCTTCTGCCCATACTTTGGAGAGTGCTGCTTCTGCTCCTGCGGCTTTACACAACGCTATTACAGAATCGATCTCTGCCTGGGTATCCGTCGCAAAATGGTTGATGGCCACCACCGCTGGCACACCGAACTTTTGCAGGTTTTCCAGATGGCGCTTGACGTTTTCGAAGCCTTTTTCCAGAGCAGACAAGTTCTCTACTGCCAGGTCAGGTACTTTTACCCCGCCATTGTATTTCAACGAGCGAACCGTAATGACCACGACAGCAGCCGATGGAGTCAGACCTGCTTTTCTGCACTTGATGTCAAAAAACTTCTCTGCTCCCAGATCCGCACCGAAGCCCGCCTCTGTTACGACGTAATCTGCCAGCTTCAAGGCCATCTTGGTTCCGATCACGCTGCTGCACCCATGCGCGATATTGGCAAAAGGCCCCCCGTGAATGATGACCGGAGTTCCTTCGATTGTCTGTACGAGATTGGGCTTGATGGCTTCCTTCAAGAGAACGCACATCGCATCGACCGCGTTGATTTCTTCTGCTCGTACAGGCTGATCATTGAAATCGTAGCCAATAATGATATGGTTCAACCGCTCGCGCAAGTCTGCCAGATTCTCACTCAAGCATAAGATCGCCATGATTTCCGAAGCGGTCGTAATCATGAAGCCATCCTCACGCGTCATCCCATTGCCTTCACCCAGACCAACCACGATGTTTCGCAGTGCGCGATCGTTCATGTCCATGGCTCGTTTCCAAACGATTTTCTTTGGATTGAGCCCACGCGGATTGCCGTGGAAAATATGATTGTCGATCATCGCTGCCAACAAGTTATGTGCAGCTGTAATCGCATGAATATCCCCTGTAAAATGCAGGTTAATTTCATCAGCCGGGAGAATTTGTGCCTGACCGCTTCCGGTTGCGCCTCCTTTGATCCCCATGCAAGGGCCCAAGGACGGCTCGCGAAGCGCTGCAATTGTTTTCTTCCCGAGATGATTTAAAGCTTGTGACAGACCAATCGTCGTGAGCGTCTTGCCTGCTCCCGCCGGATTGGGGTTCATCGCTGTAACAAGAATCAGTTTGCCATCAGGGCGATCCTTTACTTGCTCCCATAGTTCATCTGATAGTTTGGCTTTATATTTTCCGTATAGCTCCAAATGCTGTTCTTCGATACCTGCACTCTTGGCAATTTCAACAATAGACTTCATATTTGCCTCCCTGCCACACCAGAATGTAATGCACCAGTTACCAATCTTCTACATTCTGCATAATCATCCTTTCTCCTCTCCTCTTCGACACATTACGCAAAAGAAAAAGCCCACATTCCGACAAACGTTCAGAATGCAGGCTCTCTGTTATTTCCTGAAAATTTTTCCCGGATTCAAAATGCCGTTCGGGTCCAACACTTGCTTCATGGCTTGCATGACGTCCAGTGCTTCTCCGTGTTCCTTGCGCTGATATTTGATTTTCCCCACACCCACACCATGTTCTCCTGTGCAGGTTCCTCCCCGACTCAATGCGTATTCCACCAGATGGGCATTTACTTCCTCGGCACGCGCCACTTCATCGGGGTCATTCAGGTCGATCATCAGGATCGCGTGATAGTTCCCATCCCCGACATGCCCTGCAATCGCTCCATCCAGCCCTGCGCGATCAATAGCTTGCCGTGCGTCCACAACTGCTCCTGCCAGCTCGGAAATCGGCAAGCAAACATCTGTCACCATCAGCTTTTTCCCGGGGGATTTGTGCAGGAAGGCATACGCCAGGTTATGACGAGCGTCCCAGAGCTGCGTCCGGGCCTTCGAATCTGTTTCAAAAAGAAACTGCGTGCAGCCATGCCCATCGGCGATGTTCTGCGCGAAGTCGATATCATACGCGAGCCCTTGTTCACTGCCGTGGAACTCGATAAACAGCGTCGGTGCTTCCGAGTAGCTCGTTTCTTTGTACAGATTCACTTGTTGGATGGAACGTTCATCAACCAGCTCGATTCGCGCTACTTGAATACCCGCTCCGAGAATATCCACGACGGTGTCGACGGCATCCTGAACAGTAGGGAAGCTGGCACGCGCCGCTGTTGTCGCCTCAGGGATGCCGTAAACACGCAAGGTCAGCTCTGTGAATACACCGAGCGTTCCCTCTGACCCAACAAACAGCCCAGTAAGATGGTAGCCTGAGGAGGATTTGGCTGTCATGCTCCCTGTACGTATCATACGACCGTCCGCCGTCACCACTTCTAGATCGCGAACCTGATCACGCATCACGCCATAACGAACAGAAGTCGTTCCACTGGCGTTTGTAGCAGCCATCCCACCCAAAGTCGCGTCCGCGCCAGGATCGACGGAGAAAAACAATCCATGCTTTTTCAATTCTTTATTGAGCTGAGTGCGCGTCACACCCGGCTGGACTCTCACGAGAAAGTCCTTCGGTCGCACCTCCAGCACTTGGTTCATTAAGGAAAAATCCATGCTAATTCCGCCCGCATAAGGAATCGCATGTCCCTCCAGACTGGTCCCCATGCCAAACGGCGTTATCGCAATACGCTTTTCGTTGGCCAGCTTCATGATTTGACTGACTTCCTCTGTCGTCTTCGGAAACACGACCACATCTGGAAGATGCGGGGCATGATACGATTCATCATGACTGTGGTGCTCCAGTACAGTGGGGTTGGTCGTTACTCGTTCCTCCCCCAGCAATCCCACTAATGCTTGTTTGTAATCCACGTTGGTTCCCCCTCCGTTACTTGCTCAAGTTGACAAGGAATAAACTGATTTCAGGAATGTAGGTGATGAGCATCAAATCGACGATCATGATGACCAAAAACGGGATCACCGCTCGCTCAATCTCCGTATTCTGGAGCTTCGCAATATTTCCTGCTACCAACAAATTGATCCCAACAGGCGGCGTCAGCATTCCGATCGCGGAGTTGACGACCATGATCACCCCGAATAGCACCGGATCAATACCCAAAGAATTCGTGATCGGCAGCAGGATCGGTGTCAGGAGAATGATCGTAACCGCCGTTTCCATGAACGTCCCCAAAATAAGCAGCAAGATGTTAATAATGAGCAACGTGATGATTGTACTGTCAGTAATTGCCAGCATGAATTGCGCAATTTCCTGCGGGATGTTTTCCCTCGTCATCAGATAGCCAAATGCATTGGCGGTCGCGATAATAAGCATAATGACCGCTGTCATGCTGGCAGAGCCCGCGAAAATTTCCCCCAAGTCCCTCCACCTGATTTCCCGGTAGACAAAAAGCCCGACAACCAGACCGTAAATCACGGCTACTACTGCTGCTTCTGTCGGAGTAAAGATGGCTCCGTAAATACCACCAAGGATAATGATCGGCATGAGAATCGCCAAAATGGCGTCCTTGAACGCCTCCCATATCTCTTTGATCGTATGCTTCTCACCGCCACCCCAGCCATTTTTCTTACTGATCCAATACGAGTACAGGATCAGCGAGATCGCTACGAGAATGCCCGGTCCTATCCCGGCAATAAACAAGTCGCTAATCGAGGCACTTGCTGCTACCCCGTACAAAACCATCGGCACACTCGGAGGAATCATGACACCGATTGTTCCGCCTGTTGCATGCAAGGCAGCAGAAAACCGAACATTGTACCCTTTTTTGACCATATGCGGGATCAAAATTCCCCCTACAGCTGCCGTTGTCGCGGCCGAAGAACCCGATATCGCCGCAAAAAAAGTACAACCCATGACCGCCACGATTGCCAATCCTCCAGGCAGGTTCCCGACAATCGTATTCGCAAAACGGATCAGCCTAGCCGAGATTCCGCCTGTTTCCATCAGCTTTCCTGCCAGGAGAAAGAACGGGATCGCCATCAGCGGGAAGGAGTCTGTCCCGTTGAACATTTTTTGAATGACAACCAGAAGAGGGATGTTGCCCTCCAGCATAAACACGACAACGACGGATAACCCCAGTGCAACACCAATCGGCACATTCAGGATCAGAAGCACCAACAGTGTTAAAAACAGAATCGTACCCACAATCTGGTCACTCCTTCCCGATAATGTCTTTCCATGTCACATGGATCACGTTCATGATGAGCAGAGCACCGCTGATCGGAATCACCATGTATACATAACCCATGGGAACGAGCAGAGTGGGTGAGGTTTGGGTCATGCTTCTCGCAGACAACAAATAGCCTTGCTGAACCATGACGAGAAAAAAGACCAGACTACACAAAGCGGCAATAACCAGCACCAGCTTGTTCATGCGAGGCGACAAGTACTTTTGAATGTATTCCGTACCGATATGTGCTTTGATCGACATTGCGTACGCTGATCCCAGAAACGTGATCCAGATCAGCAAATACCGAGCCAATTCCTCCGTCCAGGCCAAGGGCTGGTCGAGCAAAAAACGGAAAAGCACCTGCAGGAAGACAGCGATCACCATAATAGCCAGAAGGGCAATGATGAAAAAACGAAGGATGCTGTTTATTTTGGAAACAAGGTTGCCCACACACAATCTCCTTTCGCAGGAAAAAGGGGAGAAAAGCCAGAGTGGCTCCTCTCCCTTCTGCCGTTTATTTTATATTTACAATTTGATCCACCAGCTCTTTGCCAAACTGTCCGGAAAATTTGTCATAGACAGGCTTCATCGCATCGCGGAAAGCTTGCTTATCCACGTCCTCGGTAATGACTACCCCTTTTGCCTTAATATTCGAGATAGCCTCTTCTTCCATCTTGATCATCAACTCACGCTCGTATTGACCTGCTTTCTTGGCTTCCTCGGCAAGAAGTTGCTGGATATCTGCCGGGAGCTTATCCCATACAGGCTTGCTGAACAAGATCATCGCCGCTGAGTAGACATGCCCGGTGAGGGCCATTTGTGTTTGCTTGGATTCATATAGCTTGTAGGTTTGTGCGACAATCGCCGGATTTTCCTGGGCATCAACGACTCCTTGTTGCAGCGCCGTCAGCGCCTCTGTCCAAGCCATCGGGGTCGGCTTCGCTCCCAATGCTTCGAATGCAGCCAGATGGATCGGGTTTTCCTGTGTGCGTATCTTCAACCCTGCCACATCCTCCGGCTTTTTGATCACCTTCGAGCCGTTTGTAATATGGCGGAAGCCGTTTTCAGCCCATGCCAGCCCGACCAGATTGGCATTTTCTAAATCCTTGAGCAAGTCTTTTCCGACTTGTCCGTCGAGTACCTTGTACGCTTGCTCACGGCTCTCAAACAAGAACGGAAGATCCAGCACGCCAAGCTTCGGATGGAAGTTCATCACCGGCGCAGTCGAGGTAATCGACATATCCGCCGTTCCAAAGGTCAGCGCCTCTGTCAATTCACGCTCCGCTCCCAGCTGGCTCAGCGGATACACCTCAATTTTCACTTTTCCGCTCGAGCGCTTGTCGACATCCTCGGCCATTTTTTTCAGTGCCAAATGATATGGATGATCCTCCGTCAGTGAATGCCCTGCTTTGAATACATAGCTTTGGCCGTCACTTTTCGGCGCTTCTGTTCCCCCGGCTTGTCCCGCAGACGGGGCAGTCTGTTGACCGCCCCCTCCTCCGCACGCCGCCAGAAATAAAGACACAGACATGATGCTCGCTAGCACGAAGCTCCCCTTTTTCCGAAACATGCAATAGTCCCCCTGTTGATTCTTTTGTTTAGATGCCTCTTCCGCCGTCTACATTCATGACCTCGCCCGTGACAATTTTGGATAGATCTGAAGCCAAATAGAGAGCCGCCTGCGCGATATCCTCCGGCTGAATCAACATGCCCAATGGGACACTGCTGATGAAAATATCTTTTTTCCCGGCCTCTACTTGCGCTTCATCTCCATTAATAAACTTACCCAGCATCGGCGTCTCTGCCGGCCCCGGATTGATAACATTGACCCGGATTTGAAAAGGAGCGAGCTCAATCGCCAGTGCCTTGCTCAACATGATAGCGGCCCCTTTGGACGCGCAGTACGCATTCAGCCCCGGACGGGCTCTGATCCCGGCAATCGAAGCGATGTTGATGATGCTGCCTTTCCCCTTCTCTTTCATGTGGGGAACCGCATGTCTTGTCGTCAAAAAGACCGACTTCGTGTTCACAGACATGATGCGATCCCACTGCTCCAAGGTCAGCTCCTCAATAGGAGTAAACGCTTGCGGAACACCCGCGCAGTTGACCAGAACATCGATCGAGCCGTACGCTCCGAGCGTTTCCATCACGAGTGCAGCAACGCTCGTATCGTCTGCCACATCCGTTTGCACCGCATGACCTTTCCCTTGTGGCAGCTCTTGAGCGACTGATACTGCCGCTTCTTTGTTCAAATCAGCCAGAATGACGTTGGCTCCCTCGGCCGCAAAAAGCATCGCAATGGCTTTGCCCATTCCTGACGCTGCCCCTGTTACAATCGCCGTTTTTCCTTGCAAAAGCTGCCCATTCATAGGTTGATCACTACCATTCGCTCTTCGGTCATCTCTTCGACTGCGTAACGCGGACCTTCCTTGCCCAGCCCGCTGTTTTTGATTCCGCCGTATGGCATGACGTCATTGCGGTAGGTCGATACGTCGTTGATCACCACGCCACCGTACTCCAGCACACGCGCCGCTTTCATCGCGATGTTCAAATCACGGGTAAAAATCCCCGCCTGCAAGCCGTACTCCGAATCGTTCGCTTGTGTAAAAGCATCTTCAAGGTCACTGTACGGAATGATCGTAACAACGGGCGCGAACACTTCCCGGCAAACCACCTTCATCTCTGGCCTGGTATCCACCAACACAGCAGGATAGAAGAGTGCCCCTTCCCGTTTGACAGGCAGGAGCGATCTGGCCCCTTGGCTAATCGCTTCCTGTACCCATTCCTCAGTACGACTCGCCTCTTTTTCACTGATCATCGGACCGACATCCGTGTCCGGATCTTCCGGGTTCCCTACCTTCAACTGCTGGACATGCGAGATATACAAGTCACTGAACGCCTGCATAACCGATTCATGCACGTAAATGCGCTGGACAGCAATGCACGCCTGGCCAGCATTGTGAAAGCTGCGGGCGGCTGTTTGACGGGCTGCCAGCTCCAAATCTGCATCGAGGTGCACGATATTGGGAGAGTTGTTGCCCAGCTCTAGCGCGACGGGACGCATGCCACTTCGCTCCTTGATGCGGCGACCGACTTCTCCTGACCCGGTAAAGGTGTACATGGCGATGCGTTCTTCATCCAGCAGCCATTCCCCTACCTGACTGCCTGCCCCCGTCACGATATTTACATAGCCTTTAGGCAGGCCTGCTTCCTCCAGAATCTCCACTAACAGAAAGGTTGCGATAGGCGTGACTGTAGCGGGCTTAACCACCAGCGTATTTCCTGCGGCTAGCGCTGGCGCGATCTTGTGCGTGCTGAGCAGCAAGGGATAGTTAAACGGCGTAATGGCCCCAATCACTCCCTTTGGCACCCGAATGGTAAAGCCCAGACGGTTTTCTGAGCCTTCCGTTGCTTGCAGCGGAATCATTTCCCCGTGAATTTTCTTGGCTTCCTCTGCTGACAAGCGCAGTGTATTGATCGTCCGATCCAGCTCATTCATCGCGTCCTTGCGCGTTTTGCCCACTTCACGAATCAAGGATCGCTCCAGCTCGTCCCGGCGTTCCTCCATTAGCTCAGAGGCTTTCAGCAAAATTTTGTATCGTTGAAAAGGAGTCAATTTATCTGTCTTAAACGTCTCCCACGCAGCTTCCACCGCTTCTGTTACATGCTGCTGCTCTGCCTTGGCAATACGCGCGATGCACTCACCCGTGTACTTGTGAAGGACGGGAATGTAGCTCTCGGTTTTCACCCATTCTCCACCGATGTACAAATCATACGATCTCGCTTCCATGTCCTCTTCCTCCCTCATATTTATCTCGTTGTTTGATAGATGTGGCGAACGATTTCGTCTCCCAATTCTTTCGTTGTCGCCGTTCCCCCAAGATCAGGAGTGAGCACCTTGCCATCCTGCAACACGTTTTCGATGGCGTTCATGATGACCGTACTGAGCTCTGGCAGATCGAGATGATCCATCATCATGGCGAGGCTCCATACTTGTGCGATCGGATTGGCGATTCCTTTGCCCGCGATATCTGGCGCAGAGCCGTGAATGGGCTCAAACATGGATGGATACTTGCGCTCCGGATTGATGTTCGCGGAAGGAGCCAAGCCCAAACCTCCGACGATCGCCGCCCCCAGATCGGTCAAAATGTCCCCAAACAAGTTGCTCGCGACAACGACGTCAAACGTTTCTGGTCGCGTGATGAAATAGGCAGCGAGTGCGTCGATATGATACAAATTGGTCTGAATACCTGAGTATTCCTGACTGACTTCCTTGACGATCTCATCCCAGAAAGGCATGGAATGGTTAATGCCGTTGGATTTCGTTGCCGCGGTCACACTCTTTTTCGAACGTTTTTCCGCCAGTGCGTAAGCGTACTTGAGGATGCGCTCTGTGCCATACCGGGTAAACACGTTGTTTTGCACCGCCATTTCGTACGGTGTACCCTGATGCATGCGCCCTCCCATATTGGAGTACTCACCCTCTGTGTTCTCCCGCACCACGACGAAATCGAAATCGGCATGCCCTTTATAGCGAAGAGGGCTTTCCAGACCTTTGAGCAGCTTGACCGGGCGAAGGTTCACATACTGCTGGAATGCCCGGCGAATCGGCAAGATCAACTCCCACACAGAGACATGATCAGGAACCTCGGGCGCACCAATCGCACCAAGCAGAATCAAATCATAGTCTTTTAAAATACCGAGTCCATTCTCCGGCATCATTTTGCCGTGTTGGAGATAGTAGCTACAGTTCCAATCCATGACATCACGAGCAAACCGAATGCCGCCGTGACTCTCTTCTATGGCACCTAACACCTTCAGGCCTTCTTCCATGACCTCGGGACCGATTCCGTCTCCTGGAATTACTGCAATGGAATAGTGTAGCAACGGTCTCCCTCCTAAAAATCTAAATTTTTCGACTTTATACAAACTATCCCTTGCATGATTAATGCCAAGCTCCGTATCATACCCCTGACCGGATAAAAGGCTATCATCCGTTCTCTCCATGCCTCACTTGTCAGGTGACATTGCAAAACAAACGCAACAAAATGTTGCAACACACATTGCAACATTTATTCACTTCAAGCCATACCGTTTCATCCATTATGGCTCTTCCTGATTAATCGGTGCTCCAATCTGGTATTCTTCTATTTTGCGGTACAACGTATTTCGACCAATTTGCAGCATTTTAGCCGCTTTGCTGACATTACCGCCACTTTTCTCGAGCGCCTTTTTGATCGCTTTTCTCTCTGTTTCACGCAGCGAAGGTATGGCATGATCCGAAGTCTCAGACGTATCGGCTTCCATCAATCCCTCGAGCTGGATGTGATCGCAATCAATGGTGTCCCCCTCTGCCAAAAACACCGCTTGAATCAGCACGCCTTGCAGTTCCCGGATATTGCCCGGCCACGAATAAGCACACAGCTTATCCTTTGCTTCCGTGGTCAGTATGTATGGTTGTTCTGTGTCGATCTGCTGCAATAGATGCTCCGCCAACTGGATGATATCACTGCGCTTTTTCAACGACGGCAAATGAATGGTGACCCCTTTGAGCCGGTAGTACAGGTCAGCCCGAAAACGTCCCGCCTTGATCTCCTCTGACAGGTTTCTATGCGTAGCGGCTATGATCCGCGCATAAATCGGGCGGGATTGATTGCTCCCCACCGGGGTGACGACCTTTTCCTGCAAAACGCGCAGCAGTGCCGCTTGCGCACGCAAAGACATATCCCCGATCTCATCCAAAAAGATCGTGCCCTTTTTCGCCGCTTCAAACTTTCCGATTCTACCTTCCCGATGCGCCCCTGTGAATGATCCGCTTTCATATCCAAACAATTCACTCTCGATCAAATTTTCTGGAATTGAACTGCAGTTCACTGCGATAAACGGCTCATGCGAGCGCGGACCTGTCTCATGGACCATCTGAGCGAACAGCTCTTTCCCCGTACCGCTCTCCCCCAAAATAATCACAGGAAAGTCTACCTGAGCAGCCTTTTGTCCGAGCATCTTTGCCTGCAGGAAGAGCGGGCATGAACCAGCTAGACGCGGAAAGGGCTTCAGCTGTACTTTGGGTGCCGCAGACCAAAAACGCGGGCGATGATCTTTCACATGACGGCCAGCACGCTCTTGCTCCGCACTTACTCTTGTCCCCAAGGCTTCCTTTCCGAGCTGCTGCTGCGCGGCTTCATTTAGGCCCACGATACGCTCGTCCCGATCCAAGCCGACGAGTGCCAGCTTTTCTCGACCATCTCTTGAGCTTGATGATGTTGGCAAGGCAATCACGCGTTCCGCATCTGCTAACAAAAAGCGGTTTTGCAGAGCTTCTGCGATCATGCAAGCAATGGTTAGGGCAAACGGGTGGGAATATTCTTTACGCGTACTAATGTCAATGATGCCCAGCAGCTCACCCGCTGGTGAAAAAATAGGTGCCGCCGAGCATGCAAGAAAGCGATTTTCCAAGAAGTAGTGTTGCTCTCCCTGTACCTGAATCGGCTGTTGCGCGATCAGTGCTGTCCCAATCGCGTTGGTTCCTTTGTAATCTTCTGTCCAGTTCGCTCCGATTTGCAGCTGTACTTTTTGTGCCTGGTTGGCGAAGACCGGGTCCCCGATCGTTTGTATAATATTTCCTTCCCGGTCAGACAAGAGTGCAATGTGCTCAGTCGATAACAAAAAGGGAGCAAGCTTGTTAAAAAGCGGGAGACTTTCACGAATCAGAGGGTGATTATCCTGAATGATTTCTTTGATTCGTCGGGCAGAAATGATTTGATCATTGGCCTTCTCCGTAGCCTTGAGGTTCGATTTCTGACAGCGCTTCCAAGATTGCTGAACAATCGTCGACAACACGATTCCCTCCCCCAAAAATCATTCCCTCTCAGTATAACATGAGAGTCTTTGCTATAGAAAAACCAGTCGAACCACGAGCACATTTGTCCGACTGGCTGCTATTTATCTGAATTTCCGCGAATAGAAAAATTCCGTAATTGGCGCCACAATGAACGTCAAACCGACGACGACTGCTAAAGGAATATTTTGAATGTCATTAAGTGCAGTAACCCCTTCCGACAGAAACAGGACCGCAGCAGACAGCACCATAAGCGCATAGTATCCGATTCTCGCACTTTGCGTCTTGATATGCTTGTCCAATTCGTCACTTTCACTGTATTTCCCGCCCTCGTAGTCTCCCCAGGTGATCGAGTTCAACAAGTACGACAGTGCAATGCAACCGAAAATGATCGTGCTTGCATCCAGCATCTCATAACGAACCCACCGATAGCCTCCGTGCCCTGCGATCGCCAACAATAGGATGGATGAAACAATCACGTTGAACTTTTTCATGGTTTTCTCACTCCTCACTGTATGGTTGAAACAGCTCGTCAATCGTTACCCCTAAATTGCTCGCCAAATCAAAAGCCAATTGCAGGCTCGGGTCGTATTTGTTGTTCTCTATCGCATTGATCGTCTGTCTGCTAACCTTGCACAGCTCAGCCAACCTGCCTTGCGAGATGTTCCCTTTTTCTCGAAATTCCTTTATTCGATTTTTCATGGAGTTGTTCACCTTCCATTTACAGGTGGGTGTAAAAAACCTTTTACACCCAAACTATAGAGCAAGACAACGAGACATGTCAAACATGTTTTACACCCCTAGCCGTCATCGGTCATTTTCCGACACATATCCACTCTTTTGTCCCAATACGGAACACAACATGCTCCATTATGGAACAATTTCTACCCTCATCCATTCAAGAAAACGCTGTCATTTCGAGCTTTTTCACGTTGGTACGAGACTTGCTTTTAGAGAGGGCTGTAAAGAAATATGTGATAAATGAGGAGGCGCTCGCAATGATCTATGCTCAGCCCGGCCAAGCCGGTTCCAAGGTGACTTTCAAAAACCGCTATGAAAACTACATCGGGGGTAATTGGGTTCCGCCAGTGAAAGGTGAGTATTTCGAAAACGTATCACCTGTAACAGGCAAGGTCTTTTGCGAGGTAGCCCGCTCGACAGCCGAAGATATTGAGCTGGCACTGGACGCTGCCCATGAGGCAAAAGACGCGTGGGGTCGTACCTCTGTTGCACAGCGCGCGAATATTTTGTTAAAAATCGCGGATCGGATGGAAGCAAATCTGGAGATGCTGGCAAATGCAGAGACGTGGGAAAACGGCAAGCCCGTTCGTGAAACACTTGCGGCCGACATCCCGCTGGCGATTGATCATTTCCGTTACTTCGCCGGAGCAATCCGCGCTCAAGAAAGTACACTCGCTGAAATCGATAACGATACGGTCGCTTATCATTTCCATGAGCCACTCGGTGTCGTTGGTCAAATTATTCCTTGGAACTTCCCACTGCTCATGGCTACATGGAAGCTGGCTCCAGCCTTGGCTGCGGGCAACTGCGTCGTCCTCAAGCCAGCGGAGCAAACACCTGCTTCCATCTTGGTGCTGATGGAGCTGATCGGCGACCTGCTCCCTCCTGGCGTCGTCAACGTCGTGAACGGCTTCGGTCTGGAAGCGGGTAAACCTCTCGCTTCAAGCAACCGCATCGCGAAAATCGCCTTTACGGGTGAAACGACCACAGGGCGCTTGATCATGCAATACGCTTCCCAAAATATTATTCCGGTGACGCTGGAGCTGGGCGGAAAATCGCCAAACATCTTCTTCCCGGATGTGGCTGCAAAAGACGATGCCTTCTTTAACAAAGCCATTGAAGGATTCGTACTGTTTGCGCTCAACCAAGGCGAGGTTTGCACATGCCCATCCCGTGCGCTCATTCACGAAAGCATTTACGACCAATTCATGGAGCGTGCCCTGCAACGCGTAGCCAATATCAAGCAAGGAAATCCGCTCGATACGGATACGATGATTGGCGCACAGGCTTCCTTGGAGCAGGTAGAAAAAATCCTCTCCTACCTGGATATCGGCAAACAAGAAGGCGCAGAATGCCTGATTGGAGGAGCTCGTGCACAGCTTGCAGGTGATCTCGAGGGCGGCTACTACATCCAGCCAACTGTCTTTAAAGGGCACAACAAAATGCGTATCTTCCAAGAAGAAATCTTCGGTCCGGTCGTCTCCGTAGCGACCTTCAAGGATACAGAAGAAGCGCTCGCCATGGCAAATGATACGTTGTATGGCTTGGGTGCAGGTGTATGGACACGCGATACGAACACAGCCTACCGCATGGGACGCGAAATCCAGGCTGGTCGCGTCTGGACCAACTGCTACCATGCTTACCCGGCTCACGCAGCGTTTGGCGGCTACAAAATGTCCGGTATCGGCCGTGAGACACACAAAATGATGCTGTCTCACTACCAACAAACGAAAAACCTGCTGGTCAGCTACAGCGATCAAGCTCTGGGCTTCTTTTGATCAATGAGCCAGCCAGAAAAAGTGCTCGCGACAGATGCTGCACTGGTATTAATAGAACGGCTTCGCGCCAAACACGGTGACCTGATGTTTCACCAGTCAGGGGGCTGCTGCGATGGCAGCTCCCCTATGTGCTACCCGCTCGGGGAATTTCTTGTAGGTGAGCAGGACGTTCTGCTGGGCGAGATCGGTGGTTGCCCGTTCTACATGGGCAAAGCGCAGTATGAGTATTGGAAGCATACGCAGCTCATCATTGACGTCGTAAATGGGCGGGGCGGAATGTTTTCGCTGGAAGGACCTGAGGGGGTACGCTTCCTCACACGTTCACGGGTATTTCCGGACACGGAACCGGAATAAAAAGAAGACCGCTCCTGCCTTTTTACTGGCTGGAACGGTCTTTTTTTGCCTGGATGGCTATCTCGATTTTTTGCGAGTGGTACGTTTTGCTGGAGCAGTGCTTGCTCGATTGCCTTGTTTTGCATTCGGACGGGCTGAGCCGCGTTGTGCAGGCACTGGCTTGCGCTTGGAATTGCTCGACTTGTGTTCGAATCCACCTGTTGCTCGGTTACCTTCCTTCGGTTTACGATCAAAGCCACCTGTTGTTGCTCGGTTACCGTCCTTCGGCTTGCGTTCGAACCCGCCTTTTGCACGGTCTCTGCCCTTTGAGTTGCTCTCATAGCGACCTTCTACGCGTTCACGTTTCCCTGAATTACGCTCAGAACTGCCTCCCTTTGCTTGAGCTTGACGTCGTCCATCTCCATCCCGTCGCTCTCTAGAACCTTGTTGTCTTCCCTCAGCGGACTTTCCTTTCCCTCTGGCCTCTCTGCCCTGCTTGTCCCCGCGCCGCTCTGCTTTCTCGGCTCGCTCCCTCTCAGGCCTTTGCTTTTTCTCATCTCCCTGCTCTCCGCGATCCATTTCACGCCTCTCCAGAGACAGTTTGATCCCTTCTTCAATCTCTCTTAGCTGCCCCCAATCCTTCGCCGCTACCAAGGTAAAAGCGGTCCCTTTTTCCTTGGCTCGCCCCGTTCGACCAATCCGATGTATATAGCTGTCCACATCTTCCGGAATGTCGTAATTGAACACATGCGTGACACCCTCCACATCAAGCCCGCGCGCTGCCACATCCGTTGCGACCAGAAACTGAATTCTTGCCTCGCGGAATCGCTTCATGACATCCTCGCGCTTCGCCTGCGACAAATCGCCGTGCAACTCGTCAGAAATATAACCGAGACCTTGCAGCGCAGCATTCAGCTTACTCGCTCTGCGCTTCGTCCTGCAAAAAATCACCGCGAGAAACGGCCGTTCCTCATCAAGCAAACTGCATAACGTAGCTTGTTTTGCACGGTCTGTCGTCTCCACCACGATTTGGCGAATATCCTCTAGCGTGATGCGTTTGCCCTGAACTTTGATATTTACTGGCTTTTGCATAAAGCGCTTTGCCAGTGATTGCACCTGTTCCGACATGGTGGCCGAAAACAGCATCGTCTGTTTATCGAATGGAGTTTTCGCCATAATATCTTCTACCTCTGGCAAAAAACCCATGTGGAGCATTTGATCCGCCTCATCCAGGACAAACATCGACACCTGTGATAAATCGATCGTCCCTCTCCGCAGATGATCCAGTAAACGCCCCGGCGTAGCGATGACCACTTGTATTTTTCCTGCCAGCTTCCTCAGCTGTTGATTGACGTCTTGTCCACCATACACAGCAAGCACATGGATATCATCCAGCTTTGCTACGAGCTTTTTCACCTCTGCCGTGATTTGCAGAGCTAGCTCCCGCGTAGGCGTCAAAATCAATGCCTGAACATGCGTAGCTTGCGGATCAGCTTTTTCCAGGATCGGCAGGACAAAAGCAAGCGTCTTACCTGTTCCCGTCTGTGCTTGTGAGATTACATCTTTTCCTTCGAGCACGACTGGAATTGCTTTCTCCTGAATCGGTGTCGGTTCGGTAATCCCGTTTTCTTGTAGTGCGTGTATCAATTCCTTGCGAATTCCCAATCTCCAAAAATCAGCCAGTTTCGCCATCTCCATTCTTGAATCAACCCGTAATTATTTCGTACAAACTGCCATGCCGATAAAATATCGCACGCCATCGCGAGGTGTTTTTTCAAACGTAACGCCTCTCTGATAGTACATATCCACGTCAGAATAGCGTACAAACAGCTCCGCGAATTCTTCCGGCGTCAGCTGGTGAACATGGAAGGGCTCACTCGTCTCTTTGCCCCGCCCTCTGCCAAATGGACTGGACAGCACGAGCGTACCGCCTGGTTTCAGCATCCGATACAAGTTATCCATAAACAGCAGATCGTCTGCGACATGTTCAATGGTCTCAAAGCTCAAAATCGTATCAAACAACCCCAATTGCTCGGGTAGCGCCGGATCAAGCGCGTCACCCTGCTGATATGTAATCTTTTGATGGTTGTATTCCCGATTGGCATACAATATCGTCGCCTCATCGTCGTCGACTCCGATCAGTTCTGTCAGCTCTCGTTTTCGATCCTTTGCGATCATATGACATCCGTAGCCAGTACCGCAAGCAATGTCCAACACCCTGCCTTTTACATAAGGAGCAGCAAAATAATATCTGGCTATGTGCTCCAACAGCATGCCATTCGTAGGTTTTAACAGCTTGGGGATGATTCTCTCCCCTGTCCATTCCAGCAAAGCAATCACCAATTTTCTCGTATTCTTCCTCACATCTTACCTTATTTATCAGCTTGATCCTATCAGCTAGCATTTCCCGAACGCAGTTTATTAAGAAATTTGTAAGACATTTCATTACTGTTTTGTTAGAGCTGGGCGTTAAGATAGTACTATGAATGCATTCATAAGGTGGGACGAATCATGACCAAATATCAAGTCCTCGTAGTCGACGACGAGGCTGAAATCCGCGACGCAATCGAAATCTATCTTAAAAATGAATCCATGACCGTATTCAAGGCTAGCAATGGACTGGAAGCGTTGGAAGTACTGGAGAATGAAGAGATCCAACTCATCCTGATGGACATCATGATGCCAAAAATGGACGGAATGACCGCCACCTTTCAAATTCGCCAGAAAAAAAACATCCCGATCATCATGCTGTCTGCCAAGTCAGAGGATACCGATAAAATTCTCGGGCTCAACATCGGTGCCGATGACTATGTGACGAAGCCTTTTAATCCCTTGGAGCTCATCGCCAGGGTCAAATCTCAGTTAAGACGTTTTACCAATCTGGGAAGCGCTCAAATGACAGAGGATGAGATTCAGGTACGCGGCTTGACCTTGAACAAAAGCACAAAAAATGTAGCCATTGACGGTAACGAGGTCCGGCTGACTGCTACTGAGTACAAAATCCTGGAGCTGTTAATGGAAAACAAAGGCCGGGTGTTTTCGATCGAGGAAATTTATGAACGGGTCTGGAGAGAGCCCTATATGAACGCGGAAAACACGGTCGCTGTCCACGTGCGGCGCATTCGGGAAAAAATAGAGATCAACCCGAAGGAACCTAAATACTTGAAGGTGGTATGGGGAATTGGATACAAAATCGAAAAATAAGCGCTTTGCGGTGCCCGTGCTGATCGTCCTGATCGTGAGTATTTCGCTCGCTCTCCTGACGATGGCCGATCTCTACCATAAACGCGAGAATCTCCATGAGGATAATTACTTTCAAAGCTCAGGCTTCAATCGTGAATTAGAGACATTTGCCGAGCTGGTGAAAAAGGTTCATGTAGATTATGCAGACTTCACTCCAGGAAAGCTGGACGAGAAGACAGCCAACGAACTAAAAAAAGAGCATGAGGAAACCCTCCGAACGATTAAAGAAGATAACCCGCTCTTAGATTCGATAAAACGGGCAAAAAGTGAGGGTGACAACGAGAGAGTCGCCCAATTAACGGAAGAATATTCACAAAGCTTGCAAGAAAACATCGCAAAAGCAACGTCGCATTATCAGGAGCAGGTGAACAACAGAATCGCCGAAAGAGATACCGAGTACGAGGAACAAAAAAACAGCCTCACCTTGCGAAGCGGCTCCTTCAAATACTACGTCACCGATAAAAAGAACAACAAAGTTTACACCAATCTCGCGCAAGAACCTACAGAATGGGAACTAGCCCGATATGCGCGCTATACAATCAACCTCCCTAATACGAACGGGGATTTGGAAAGCATCAATCGCACTTATCAACTGAATCAACTAAGCGGTATCTTTTATGTCCCAAAAGAACCAGACGGATATAGTCAGGTCCACGCAGATGCCCTTTACTACGATTCCATTCGGGAGCGGCTGATTGGCGAGTTTGTCTTGCTTACGGTTACTCTCCTTATCATTGCTTTTAGCTTTTTATACTTGCGAACAGGCAAACCGGCGGAAGTGCCTATTGTCACAAAAAGCATGGCTCTGTTCCGCCTTATCCCGCTGGATATTCGGATGGGTCTGCTGTTCGTACTTGGAATTACGTACTTCCTTATGTTGGCGAACCTGCGCTTTTTCTTCTTGCCGATTGAAGGTGAGCATATCTTTACCCTTGCATTCGTATCCTTGTTCACCGCTTACCTGCTTTTACAATTGCTGGAGGCGCGGCTCATGTACAAAGAACCTGAGAGATTCTTGCAACAGTGGCAAAAGAGTATCTTCGCCAGACAACGTGTCCTTCTTCAAGAAAGCTACGCCAATCGTGGCATGTTCTTCAAAGTATCCACGTTGTTTATCCTGACTGTTATGTTTGGAATGAGTATCGGTTTCGGATTCGTCGCCCTAATCGAAAGGTCTGGTGGCTTACTGTTTTTCAGCTTTTTGTATGGCATGTTTTACATGGTCGTGGTTTTCCCATACTCGCTTAGACGCTTAGGACTGATGAACCGCATCATGCAAGGTGCCTCCGAAATGGCTGGAGGCAATCTGAACACTACGATCCAGAAGGTAAAAAAAGGGAAGTTATCTGATCTCGCGCACTCTCTCAATAACATCACAAAGGGACTCAAGCACGCGATGGAGGAGCAGATGAAGAGCGAGCGCATGAAATCCGAATTGATCACCAATGTTTCTCATGATTTAAAAACACCGCTGACGTCGATTATCAACTACGTTACCTTACTTAAGCAGGAAGATTTGACACCTGAGGAACGTAAGAACTACGTCGATGTCTTGGATCGCAAAGCAGATCGACTGCGCGTCCTCATCGATGACCTGTTCGACGCAGCCAAAATGTCCAGCGGTGCGGTGGAACTGAATATCGAGCAAGTGAATGTAGCCTCCCTGCTCAACCAATCCATCGCTGAATTCAGTGACAAAATCGAGCAATCGACGCTCACTTTCCGTGTAACAACGGAACAGCCGAAGATCATCGCACCTCTGGATGGCAAGAAAACATGGCGTGTATTCGAGAATCTGATCGGCAACGCCCTGAAGTATTCCATGCCGAATACACGCGTCCTGATCCATTTGGCAGAGACACAGGACGAGGTTATCCTGTCGTTCAAAAATGTCTCCGCCTACGAAATCGACTTTGACGCACAGGAACTGTTTGAACGGTTCAAGCGCGCTGATCAATCCCGTCATACCGAAGGCTCTGGCCTCGGCTTGGCTATCGCAAAAAGCATCGTAGAGTTGCAAGGCGGCAGGCTGTCTATCGAGATTGATGGCGATTACTTCAAAGTCATGGTCGTATTCAGCAAGCACCCATAAGGATCAAATAGGAAAGCCAGTGCCCGATCGTCAGGCACTGGCTTTATTACGTGGTTCTCCCTATTAGATGGCAAAGTTCCTTTCAAATAGGGCTTCTATACTGGCAGCCACTTCTTGCTCATCGGCCCCCTCCACCTCAAACATAATTTCATCTCCGGTCTTTACCCCCAGAGCCATTACGCTGAGGATGCTTTTGCCATTAGCCTGCTTGTCATTGTAGATCATCTTGACCGACGAGCTATACTGATTGAGCAGGTTCACCAAGACAGAAGCAGGGCGAGCATGGAGACCTCCACTCACGACTACCTCAAGATTCATTCGGATCAATTTCACGCCTCCCTTCCTGTCTGAATGCTCACAGAAAAAACTTCCTAATGACTTCTGCTACCCCATGCCGATCGTTCGTTTCCGTGACATGCCGAGCCAGCTGTTTCAGATCATCAGGAGCATTGCCCATCGCCACACCCATTCCGGCGAATTGGAGCATCTCTGCATCATTGTAATTGTCGCCTACAGCAACGATTTCGTCAGGCTGAATCGCAAGCCTCTCACTCACTACGGCAAGACCACTTGCTTTGGAGATGCCCACAGGCAATATTTCCAAATTATTCGCGCCCGATGCCGTCACGCGAATCCCCGGAAGCTCGGCTTTCTCCAGCTCTTGTCTTGCTGCCAACAGACGCTTCTCGTCGCCCGTGACGAATATTTTCGGGGCGCACACTTCATGTTTTTGGACGTATCCGGCTATCAACCGCGAAGCCTGGATTTTGAGCGGGTATTGATTTTTCCAGAGCTGGCGCAGTGTCCAGGCATTTAACAGCGGAAAAAAGTCCGTCCACTTCCACGTGCGATTTGTGACAGCATAAGACTCATGCAGCAACATGACATCCAAGCCATGCGATACGAGTATATCTGTAATCCTCGCCGCTATCTCATGCGGAATACGCTGAACATACAGCACCTGGTCCGTCTTGGGATCTGCGACGTATGCGCCATCATGGGAAACAAGTGGTGCGCTGATCTGGAACTGCTGCGCCAACGATTTGGCCGAAGGGTACGCCCTGCCGGTTGCCAGTGTGACGTGGACTCCTTGCTTCACTAACTGGCTGATGGCCCGCTCTGTTACTTTGGATAAGGTATGGTTCGACATCAAAATCGTTCCGTCCACATCTAAAGCGAGGAGTTTGTATTTCACACGAGTCCCATCCTTATGTGACGGGCTTGAAAAACTGGGGCAGATGCTCCTTGTGCGCCTCCAGCATCTCATCGAGTATTTTTTTGGCGATCACATCAGACGGCACCAGCGGGTTAATATTCATCGCCAATAACGCCTTATGGTAATCACCCGTTACAGCTGCTTCAGCTGCCACTCGCTCAAACGATTTGATTTGCTGTACGAGTCCACGCACCGGAACAGGCAAGTCACCAACAGCCAAAGGAATCGGTCCTTCTCTTGTAATGACGCAGTTCACCTCGACTGCCGAATCATCCGGAATGCTGGCAATCGCTCCATTATTGCGAACATTTACCGTTTGGATATCGCGCTTGTCGTTGTAAATGGAGTAAATCAGATTGCAGGCAGCCTCGCTGTAATAGGCCCCGCCGCGTTTCTCCAACTGCGGAGGCTTGATATCCAAGTCTGGGTCTTCATAGAGCGCAAACAGCTCTGCTTCCACCTGCTTGACCACCTCAGCCCGCGTCCCCTTCTGCTCCGCTTCTTCCAGCTCATGCTCAAGCATCGTGCGGGTCTGGTAGTAGTAACGATGATACGGGCACGGGAGAACCCCCAATGCTTTGATGAAATCTTTATCCCAGCCAAGGTCCAAAATGTTTTGCATCGTAATGCCGGATTGGTCGCCCGTTATTTTGTCGATTACCTGGGAAATGACGTTTTCCCCATCCAGGTACACACCCAGTCCGAAGATCATATGATTCAATCCAGCAAAATCAATATGAACCCGTGATTGATCGACACCTAAAACAGTGGCAACACCCATTTTCATCCCGATGGGAACATTGCATAATCCAATGACCTTTTTGCGATTGGTATACCGCAGCACTGCCTCTGTGACCATACCAGCCGGATTCGTGAAGTTAATCAGCCAAGCATCTGGACATAGCTCCTCCATGTCACGACAAATGTCCATAATGACCGGAATAGTACGCAAGCCTTTGAACAAGCCGCCGGGACCATTGGTTTCCTGACCGATCACCCCGTATTTCAAAGGAATCCGCTCATCCTTGATTCGCGCATCCAACAGACCCACGCGCATTTGTGTCGTAACAAAATCTGCACCTGCAAGTGCTTTTCGCCGATCCTGCGTCAAATGGATCTCGATAGGCACCCCTGCCTTTTCTACCATCCTTTTTGCCAGGGCACCTACTGTTTGCAGCTTTTTCTCGCCCTCTGGAATATCAACCAGCCACAATTCTCGCACGGGCAATTCATCGTAGCGCTTGATGAAGCCCTCCACCAGCTCAGGTGTATAGCTAGACCCTCCACCGATCGTTACAATTTTGATTCCGCTCATACTCCTGCCTCCTTGCCTGCATGGATTTGGCTGTACAGCTCGACAAACTCCGTAGCCAAATCCTTGACTGTTATCGCGTTCATCAAATGATCCTGGGCGTGAATCATGAGCATGCTGATCTCAGTTTTTTCGCCCGCTATCTCCTTCTGGATAAGTGCCGTTTGATTTTGGTGTGCACGACTGAGCTCTTCTCCTGCACGCTTCAACGCGTCCTCTGCACCTGACAAATCTCTATTTTTAGCCAGAGCGATCGCTTCCATTGCCAGACTCCGCGCGTTTCCTCCGTGAAGGATTAGTTGAAAAATAACGTCTGTATGGTCCATTCTATCTCCACCTATCCAAGTTCGCTAAAAGTCACGAGCTGTATTTTTTGATCACGAATGTACTGCTTTAACTCTGCTGCTGTTAAGATTTTCAATTCTGTGGTTCGTTGCTTTGCGTATGAACTGCCTGTCAGTAGCGCTTCGTCCAAATAAGCAGGGTGCGTCATAATCTCCACTACAGGATAATCTGCCATATCCTCTACGATCTTGACGAAGGATTGTACGGTTAGGTCGTCTCCATAAAAATGATGAGAAAAGCCTTCTGTCGTCAAAACACTCGATTGGTCTCGCTGCTCCTGTGTCCCGGACATCCACGGATAGCGAACTGGCACCCTATATTCCTCTGCCAGCTTCAGAACAATCGGCAAAACGGCTGGATGTGCATGTACATGGTGGTGGCTGTCGATATGCGTCAGCTTGAGCCCCGACGCCACGAACCTCTCCAATTGAGCCCGCAGCTCCCGCTCGATCTCCTCCGGTGCAGCAGAAATCAAATGATCTTGCCCGCGTCGAAAACGCCCCTCTCCATCCGTTAGCGATGGTACATCCTGACTGACTGGCGCTCCGCATGTGAGTACCAGATGAATGCCTACTCCGAGCGATGGATGTTCTTTGGCCAGCCCTACAGCATGCTCGAACCCCTCCATATTGACCATCAAGGTCGCAGAAGTAACGACTCCTTCCCGATGTGCTTCGACGATGCCCAGATTGACGCCTTTGGAATACCCAAAATCGTCTGCATTCACAATCAATTTCATAGATAGCCTCTCCTCTAGCGATTACATAGTCACAGCTGTATCGGAAGCAGTACCAGCCTTTTCTTCACTTACCTTTTGTTTATCCCACAAGCGAAAGAACGGGTAGTAAATCGCGAGCGAAATGAGGAAGTTCACCGCTTGAAGAACCATCCCCGATACTTTTCCGCCCGTAGCCAAATATCCACTGACAAATAATGGTGTCGTCCAAGGAACAGATACTCCGCTTGGCTTTGCTACCCATCCGAGCGACATCGCAAAATAGCTGATAATAACCAATATGACAGGGGTAAACACAAACGGAATAATCAAGAGCGGGTTCATGACGATCGGCATTCCGAAAATGACCGGTTCATTGATGTTAAACAAACCAGGTCCGATCGAGAGTCTGCCGATGTTTTTCATCTGTTTGCTTCGTGCCATGAATACCATCAGGACAACGAGAGCCAAAGTGGCACCTGATCCCCCTGCATATATCCACATGTCAAAAAATTGCGTGGTGACGACGTTCGGCAATTCACCGTTCGGATTTGCCTGAAACGCCGCTCTGTTCTGGTCCATCAGTGTCAGCCAGATGGGACTCATAATGCCGCCGACTATCGCCGCACCATGCAAACCAACAGCCCAGAGTATATGAATAAGCAACACGCAGATGATGGCGCCAATCAAGCTGCTGCCGACCACACTCAATGGTCCGACAAGCAAATCTTTTACAATATTATGAATACTTTCGAAAGAGGTGTTTTCCAGTAGAATCCGAATCAGCCAGACAACGATAAGCACAGCACCCGCAGGGATCAATGCCACAAAAGAGCGGGAAACAGCAGGGGGGACTCCGGGTGGCATGGAGATGACGATTTTCATTTGGATGATTTTGCGATAAATCTCGGTTCCTAAAATCGCCAATATCATGGCTACGAACAATCCCTGGCTACCCATGAGCGTAACCGGAATGACTCCGCCTACCTCTTGAGCTGCACTCATTCCCTCAGGGGTGAACATTACTTTATACGGAGTAGCGAGCAAGAAGGAAGCAACAGAAATCGCTCCAGCCGACAGCGGGTCGACCTTGTATTTTTCTGCTAGTCGGTAGGCGACGCCAAAACTGACGATCAATCCCATGATGTCAAAAGTAGCGCCTACCGGATACAGCAGCTTCGTCCGCCATTTTTCGCCGAAAACTCCGCTCATGAATTCGTCATAACCAGGTATCGGTATGAAGCCAATGATGAGGAACAGTGAACCAATGATCAACAAAGGCAAAGTAAGGATAATTCCGTCACGAATGGCCTGCAGATGCTTTTGTTCCGCCATTTTTCCTGCTATCGGCATCATGCGGTTTTCCATAAATGAAATAAATCCGCCCACACGCATCCCCCTCCTACTGTTTTAGACGAAGTGCAAACTCAAGCACGTTTTTCCCGTTCAACGTTCCGTAATCGACCGTGCTGATTACGTCTACAGGAATTCCTCTGGATGCCCCTTCTTTTTTCATCTCTGTCAGCTTGTAACGAACTTGAGGCCCCAACAAGAGCACTGCTGCTTGATCGATATGATTTTTGACTTCATCTGCGGAAACTGCCCATATTTTTGCGTCCAACCCTTTTTCTCTGGCAGCCTCCTCCATTTTTTGAACCAGCAAGCTTGTCGACATACCCGCTGCACAACACAATAAAATATTCATTGTACCCCCTCCTCTCAACGAGTGATGCCTTACTGTAAGAGCAAGTTGCGTGCCAAAACACCAAAAAATGTATGCGCTTACCAAGAAAACCGCATGGTTAGTCATATTTCGCGACCTTATTGGCTACCCTCCCCATTAGTGTTTTTATGTAAGCGCTGTAGTGTTTGATTTTGAATATGGAAAAGTCAAAAAAATAAAACACTGGTTACGCCAGTGTTTTATTGTGTATGAAGAAATTCATGATAAAACAAACGTCGTCTTCGCTGATCGCTACCTCATACTTCTCTTCCAGCGGCAATAATTCATGGCGGATTAAGCTGTACAGCTTGCGATTCTCCTGCAAAAAACTTTCTTTTTGAATATACGCCACGGATTGCACTCCTGCTTTCAAACGATCTACCAGGCAGCAAATATGCAAGTAGGCCCCAATTCGCGTGTCAAAAACCAAGTAATTGTTCAGTCGCTCTTCCATACGGCCGACACACATTCTCACGTCTGCGAGAATATCTTGCCCCTCTACCATTTGCAGGTGCTCCCCCAGCGACTCTTGCATCTTCAGGTAGGCCTCTTCCAGATCAATCACTTGCTGGATATCAGCCATCGCCTCTCCGTTCAAAACATCGTCCATGCTATGGTGGCGCAGCTCTCGGTCGAGAATGTAATTGCTCACCACGAACAGAATTTTTCTCTCCTCCTTGATTTTTCGAAGCTGACTGCGTGCCTGTGCCTTATCGATCAGTTGCAGCGGCACAAATTCCAGCAGGTTATCATCGTATCGGAGCCTCGATTCCAGCAGCTTTTTCAAAAACAAGGCACTGCCTTCCCCAGACAGGCAGGCAGCGACGATCGTCAGCGCCGGAACATGCTTTTGCACCTGCTCCTTCGGCTGCTCCTCCCGCTGATAGAGCGAAATGCCCACGACATCTCGGTAAACATCCTCCAGCGAATGACCGAGCATGGCCTTTCGAGTGGCTTCAATCACATGCGGCGTGCTGACCATCGGAATGACCTTGACCGGAATGCCGATCTCCCGCTCAATAATTTCGCCAAAGCCGAGCAGCGACCCCATATCCACTAGCAACAGCAATCCAGCCTTGCTCCCGATCTCTCTGGCTACTTTCAGTGCTTTTTCCAAAACACTCATGGAATCTTCTTCAAGCGGCAGGTCAATGGCTCTCGCATACTGTGTGACCAGCAATCGGTTCGTCACATCGACCATCGCTGTCGCACCGCCGCTGCCGTGCGTAATAACGAGCACCCCGATTGTTTCCCGTTCTTCCTCCATGCTGACATCGTCGAGCACGAAAAACATGGTCAAATATCCAGCCTCACCAATCGGCAGATCCATGAGTATCGCTTCTTCTATCATGCGCACGCACTCTAGCGCCACAGCAAACTCTTTCTTGTATTTGATTCGCACATGGTTGATTTGCGGATTTACGATCTGCTTGCCTTGCGCGAGGCGCTCCTTCGACGTCTGAATATGCAACGCGAGACCAAAGATCACCTTTTGGCTCAAAATCTTCTCCAGCTTGGCCTCTGCGAAGCGAACGATCTCCTCCACGAGGTGAATGATGAACGGGTCGATAATCCGGGCCATGTCGCCCTTATTCACGCGTTGGTGGACACCTTTGATAAAGGTCGTAAAATAATTCTCGATGTCAAACTCCAATTCTTCCTCACTTACCCCGAGGTTTTGCAGCTCATATATTTTTTGCTCGATTTTTTCATAGACACTGTCCGTCGTATCCCCTGTTTCTCTCCCGATCCAGATGCCCTCTTTTGATGGCTGCACGACAAAGCAATTGTGCTCCGTCCCTATGATTTCATCTAGCTCCTGCTTGTGATCCTTCACCAAAAGCAGCCCTTGCTTGACATGATGCGGCAGGTCCTGAACCGACACGTGCAGCTGATTCTTTTTTAACGAAATGAATTCGGCATAGGCGCTGGCGCAGGTGAGCTGAATATCCGTTTTTAACTGTCCAATGTTATTCGGGCAGTGATAGCACAAGAATGCCTGCACAGCATTGGCCGATATCTGAATCTCTCTCCCCAATCGAAAAGCCTCTTCTTGAAAAATTTCCATCGTAATACTAAAGCGCTCTTCCAAGCCACGCTCAACCAAAGATGGCAGCTTGATGACCATGGGAATGCGCCTCATAAACGTTTTTAAGAGACTCGACTCCGGATTTTCTGTCGTGGCCATGACAATCTGGACGTGAGCCGTCCGCTCCATCTCTGTTTCCCCTACGCGGCGGAATATGCCCTTATCCATAAAGGTAAAAAAGATTTCCTGTCCTTCCGCAGGCAACCGATGCACTTCATCGAGAAATAGAATGCCACCGTCTGCCTTTTCCACGAGTCCTTTGCGGTCCATCTCCGCTCCGGTGTACGCCCCTTTTTTGACTCCAAACAATTGACTGATTAAGAGCTGCGGGTTGTTGGCATAATCGGCACAGTTAAAAATCACGAAAGGAGCATGCTTATCCAGGCGTCCAATATCAACGGCAAACTCGTGAATCATCCCGGCAAACCACGATTTTCCCACACCCGTCTCTCCCAAAATCAAGCAATGCATCCCTCGCGGCGGATACAAAACGGCCGCCTTTGCCTGCTCAATACGCGTGATCAAGCTCTTGTTGGTTTTCGCCAGTCTGTCCAGCGACGTCTCCGCCAAATAGAGCGAATCGTTTCCTTGCTTGGCAAAAAACAGCGTCGGACGCCCTTCTTCCTTCTCGACTCGGCCTTCCTTCCACAGCCGGTTCAAATCACTGCTCACATTCGCTCGACTCAAGCCAAGCCGCTCAGCCAACTCAGAAGCACTTACCTTTTTATCAGGACCAGCGTCTATTAACGTCTGGAATATTAAATCTAATCGTTTCACTCTATCACCCGCCGTTGAATAGATAGAAAGTCACGAAATGCACTACCAGTCCTTTTCAATTCCACGAGTATTTGGAAAAACCTGCTTGCTGCTTTTTCCCCCTCCCCCCGTTTTTGTCCCGATGATTTATTTTTCCGTCTCCTTTCCCTGGTGTACGATATAATAGATAAATAATGATTGACAGGAGATAGCAAATCCATGATGGTTTTCATCTTGTTTACCATATGGGCATTAGGTCTGTTCGTACTGTTCACAGACCCGAAACGAACATCGATCCGCTGGGCTTGTGCGACAGCCTTTGTTGGGGCTGGGGGCTTTATCTCAGGCGTGATTGACGAAACGATTATGCCCCATTTTGCAGATTACCTGGCCGCAAAGCCCGGGACCACGAACACCTTGATATTGGCAAGCCGCATCTCTTCTTTTATTTGCCAAGCGGGTTTGCCCTACACGTTTCTCATGTTTGCCGTACACTCAGCTGAATTTTTGTCTCGCAGGGTAAAGCTGACGATACAATACGCTGCTCTTCTCATGCCGCTTGGGATGCTTTGGATTACACCCGTTTATCCCGCGTTGCTTTTTAACTACTGGATTATGGTGGCATGGGTGATTCCGTTTTTTCTGTTCTCCTGTACGCTGCTTGTCGTGCAGTACATGCGGGAAAAAGATCCACTTGTGAAAAAAAACAGCTTTTTCACGAACGTACTCATCATCGTTCCATTGTTTTTTGTCTTTATTTTCATCTACATCATGCGTATCCAGAACGATTACGAAGCTTGGCGCTACAACATGCTCGTAGTCACGATCCAGTTTATCCTGATCGTTGCCATCAGTCTGAAATACGGCTTCCTTGGCGTCCGTCTCCGCGTAGAAAAAAGGCGTCTGGACAGTACCTTGCGCGCCTTGACTTCCGGTGCGCAAATCATTAACCATACGATCAAAAATGAAGCAGGCAAAATCTCCCTGTATGCCGACCGTATCGAGACATATGCGGATGAAACCAACCAGCCGTCGCTAAAAGAAGACGCGCTTATCCTGATGCAATCCTCGCAGCATATGCTGGACATGATGAATCGGATTCAAAACCAGCTACGCGACGTCGAGCTGCGCGAAGAACCATGTGACCCCGGCCAAATCATCGGGCAAGTCACACAAAATTTGACGCCTTATATCCTGAAACAGCAGGTAGAAGTCGTTACTGAATTGGATGAAACACTTCGCTTGTATGGCGATGGCGTACAGCTGCGCGAAGTCATCACCAACTTGTGCATGAATGCGCTGGAAGCCATGAAGTCGGGCGGCAAGCTCCATCTTCAGCTATTTTTGTCCCACAAGCATCTCATCATCACTGTCGCGGACACAGGCACAGGCATTACCAAAGAGAACCTGCCTCATGTACTCGATCCTTTTTTCTCGACAAAAAGAACAGGACAAAACTTTGGTCTTGGGCTCTCCTACTGCTACAATGTCATGCAAAAGCATCAGGGCCAGCTGGAAATCTACAGTGAGCCAGGCAAAGGAACCACCGTTTTCCTGTTCTTCCCGAAAAAGCGCGTCATCACAACCGACTCTGAATAGCGAAAGGACGCAAACACACATGAATCCAATCAGGGTATTTTTAGTAGAGGACGATCCCGTCTGGCGTAAAGGTCTCATTGACTTTCTGAACAAAGAACCGGATCTCACTGTAGTAGGGGAAGCCGGGTTCAAAGCAGAAGCAATCGAGCGCTTTTTGCCTGCCAAAGCGGATGTCGTCTTAATGGACATTAACTTGACCGAGAACAATTTGGACGGAATCGAGACAGCAATCGAATTCATGGCACTCCGAGCTGACAGTAAAATCATCATGCTCACCTCTCTGACAGACGAGGCAGTGATCGTGGAATCCTTCTCAGCGGGTGCCGTCAATTACATCAGCAAATCGAGCTTCAAGGAAATTCCCGACGCCATCCGTGCTGCTCACAACAGCCAATCTGCCATTCACCCTACGGCAGCTGCGGCACTGCGCAACGAATTTTTGCGTTTGAAAAACGATGAAAATCAAAAGCTGTTATCTCCCGCTGAAAGAGACATCCTACAACTAATCCACCAAGGTCATACGCAGACGCAGATTGAACAATCTCTCCACATCACGAAGCGTACGATCAAAAATCACATCAACCGAATCCTCAAAAAAATGGGCGTCAAAACAAGCAAGGAAGCGGCCGCAAAAGCCAGCCAGAAAAAGCTATTCTAGGTCTTATTACCAGGTACCAATGAATGTTGGTACTTTTTTTACATGCTCCACTCCTTACAATAAAAGCTATAGAACAACGCAATCATTCTTTGTAAAGGTGTGGTCCACATGGCCCTTATTTATTCTTTCTTAAAAACGATCCTGATGCTGTGGTTTCGTCCTCGTGTGCTTGGACTCTCCAAAATGGACTTGTCGAAGCCATCTCTTATCACTCCCAATCACGTCTCCTTGCTAGATGCGGTACTCCTATCCTTTTGCTTGCCAAAAGAAGCGACCTTTGTCGTCAATACGGAGATCGCCAAGCGGTTTGCGTTTTTCCTCCGCTTCCGCAAGCATATCGCGATCGATCCGCTCAACCCGTACTCCATCCGCCACATGCTCCGCGTCCTTCGCAACGGGCAGACACTGGTAATTTTCCCAGAGGGTCGGATCACGACGACGGGCGGCATCATGAAAATCTACAGCGGTGTCGGCTATCTCGCGCTGCGAACTGGTGTAACGGTTTACCCAATCATTATTAATGGCCTGGAACGCTCGATCTTCTCGTATTTGAAAGGAAAGCTGAAGCTCTCCTGGTTCCCAGATGTGACCATGACAGTAGGCACTCCGTTCACCATCGAGCGCGATCAAAACCTGTCGATGCGCGAACAAAAAAGCACGGCCAATGATCGTATCCTGCGTATTCTCCAAGAAGGCTTGTTCGAGAGCCGAATGAAGCAAAACGTGAATCTGTTTGATGAAGTTCTGGAAGCAGCTCGCCTGAATGGTGCAAAAATGGAAATCGCCAAGGACCTGACGTCATCGATCGACTACAAGACCTTGTTAATCGGCAGCTACTTACTCGGTAACAAATTGCAGCCAATGCTCTTGGGAAAACCAGTTGTCGGTGTATTCCTTCCCAATTCAGTGGGTCATCTCGTAACGCTGCTATCGTTGTTCCGCATCGGGACCACTCCAGCCATCCTGAACTTCTCACTCGGGATTCGTTCCCTGCTGGATTGCTGTGAGACTGCTCATATCGATACGATCCTGACATCGCGTGTATTCATTGAAAAAGGAAAGCTGGAGCACATCATCGCAGGTCTTTCACCGAGCATGAAAATTATTTATCTCGAGGATTTGAAAGCATCCGCGACTGCTTTTGACAAAGTGTCCGCACTCTTCTCTTATTTGCGGAAGAAAAAAGCTTCTGCGGCTAGCAACGAGCTGATTCTCTTCACCTCCGGCAGTGAGAGCAAGCCAAAGGGTGTCATCCTGACGCACACAAATCTGTACGCGAATATTCAACAAGTGACCAGTGTGATTGACATTACGAGTCGCGACAAGTTTTTCAATGCCCTGCCTATGTTCCACAGCTTCGGCCTTACTGCGGGAACACTTTTGCCGGTAGTGAAAGGCATCCCGGTTTATCTGTATCCAAGTCCGCTGCATTACAAGGCCATTTCGGAATTGGTCTACGATCAAAACGCAACGATTCTCTTCGGAACCTCGACCTTTATGGCTGGTTACGGGCGTATGGCCCATCCTTACAACTTCTACACCTTGCGCTACGTATTTGCTGGAGCAGAAAAGCTAAAGGACGATGTGCGCAAGCTGTGGATGGAAAAGTTCGGTGTGCGGATTTTTGAAGGCTATGGAGCAACGGAAACAGCTCCGATCCTGTCGCTCAACACCCCGCTTGCTAACAAACCTGGAACCGTCGGGCGCTTGATGCCAGGGATGTCCGCCAAGCTGGAAGCAGTTGAAGGAATCGAGGCTGGCGGAGAGCTTTTGGTGAAGGGTCCGAACGTCATGAAGGGCTATATGATTCACGGAAAAGGCTTTGTCCCCGCTGAGGAATGGTACCACACAGGTGATTTGGTTACGGCTGACAAGGACGGCTTTCTCAGCATTCAATCCCGTTTGAAGCGCTTCGCCAAAATCGGCGGCGAGATGGTTTCGCTCAATCTGGTTGAGGAACTGGCTATGCAATGCTTTGGACACTCCGGTTTTGCTGCAATCACGGTGAATGATGCGCGAAAAGGTGAGCGTGTCCTGCTATTTACCACAGATGAATCGGTTCAACTGAGCCAATTGCGCGCGTATTTGACGGAAAAACAATACTCGCCATTGCTCATCCCAGGTACGATGCAAGTCATCAAGGCTCTACCACTTCTCGGTAGCGGCAAAACGGATTACGTCAGTCTGAAACAGCTGGCCGAGACGGGAGGAAAATGATGTGAATATACGATTAAAACCACTACAAGCCCTGTACTTCACTCAATTTTTATCGGCCTTTGCCGACAACATGATTTTGTTTGTCATCGCGAATCTGCTGCGGGAGAACGGTTTTTCTCCCGCGATGCTCGCACTCGTATCGATTTCATTCTTTCTCCCTTATGTTTTTCTCGCTCCACTGGTTGGGCCCTTTGCCGACAAGCACGCCAAGTCAATCGTACTGGTGATCGGCAACCTGATTAAAGCGCTTGGTGTCGTCTTACTGTTTTTCATTGACCAGTCGAGCATCATGATGCTGATGCTGTGTTACTTCACAGTAGGAGTCGGAGCGGTCGTGTATTCTCCAGCCAAGTACGGAATTTTGCCGGAGCTGACTCGAAATGAAGATGAACTGTTTCATGCGAATGCACGCATCGAAGCCTATACAATCTTTGCGATTCTGACAGGAATCGGTGGTGGTGGAGCCATCGCGAACATGACAGCGCCGCTTATCTCGTCAGGAATTTGTCTGCTGATCTATCTGCTGTCGCTGGGTATGACTTTCTTCATTCCGCGCATGAGAGGAAATGCATCGATTCGCTACGGGGCAGAAGCACGACGCTTTTTCATCGACTTCCAGCACCTGATGAATCGTCCGGAAACGAGCTTTGCCCTGATTGGAACCGGGGCATTCTGGATGTCCTCTGCTGTTCTGCGTGTGGCCGTTCTCGCCTGGATTCCCCTGGCGCTAGGGATTAACCCGGAGAGCTTTTCTGTATCGCTGATTCTCGCAACGACATCCATCGGAATTATTGCCGGAGCTTTTCTCGCTCCGAAGCTCATTCCCTTGTCTCATTTCACTCGATCGCTGACATATGGATTCGGAATGTTTCTTATCATCGTGCTATTTCCTTGGGTGAACGTCACTTTTATTGCCATCTGTTTACTGCTTCTCGTCGGATTCATGGGCGGGGTTTTCATTATCCCGATGAATACCGTCTTGCAGGACGAAGGTAAGCGGATGGTTGGTTCCGGGAAAACGATTGCGATTCAGAATTTCATCGAGAATCTGCTGATGGCAGTAGGCTCTGGCATTTACTACTTGATTACCTATATCGGCATCTCCATCTCCGGTGCGATTGTTGGTCAAGGGCTGCTGCTGCTCGGGTTCCTGTTGTACTTGGTGAAGTATCGCAGAAGAATCGTTCGTTGACAGGTTTTCGTCACAGAAAAAGCCGTGACTACTAGCGTCACGGCTTTCTTGCGTTCATCTCTGTTATTTCTTTTGCTGCGTATTGGTTGTCGGTGTACCCGATTTCTCCGCAGCCTTTCTCGCTTCGTTCAGTTGATGATAAAATTCGCCTTTGGTTTTGACGGTCGAAAACTTCGCTGCATCGATTTTTGCTTTTGCAGACAGCTCGGTGATTTCTTCTTTGGTTACCGCGTCCTTGATGTTGATGGAAGCGATATTGGTGTATTTGCCATCTGCCGTTTTTGGAACGCTCAGAATGCCTGTATTGATCAGCTCTACTACGTCCTTGCGTTCAGGTGCTGTGGTGTCCACACCAGTAATCTTCCAGTTGTTTTGTACCTTTGGCTCGTAAACGCCTTTTTTCACTTCTTTCAGGTATGCAATAGCACGATTACGGATCGTTCCACCCGTTTCACCAAACGCACTGTTGTCTTTGGAAGACCACAGTTGTTCGAACTTGCGTCCTTCCAACGCGCCACCTTTTGCCTGCAAAGCTTCCATCCGGTATGAGTTCATTCCGAGCGTCAAGGTATCTTCAGCCTTGATCGGTGTCTCATCGAGCTTGCGCAGGTTCGTGATGCGACTGCCGTACGGCTTGGTCAGGTCGATTTCGTATTTCACGCCACCGAAGAAATCGTTGGTGCTGTATTTGGAAGCGCGGCGTTTTGGATCAAAGCTTACGGTCACGTCACCAGGGCGCGTGGAATTGAAGTAACCCACAGCCCATTCCATATAGTCCTTCAAGTCTTTTCCAGTTACTTTGTATACAGTAATCTCGCCACCCGCGTATTGGTAGTTGTAGGCGATATCCTTTTTCTTGATCGGACCGACATCCAGCTTGGCTTTGTCGTTGTCGATCTGGTGAGCAACCACGTCTGCTTTGCTATAGTAGAGCATCACTTCATGGAAAAAGTCAGACAGTGGCGTCTCCTGAATTTGGACCGTCGGGATGCCCTCGATCTCGTTTTTCGCCACCAGGTTCATGCCTTTTAGCTCTGCTACGACGATGTTGGCATCTGCACGCGCGAACTCATGGAAAGGCTTGAGCTTGGTCTCCAGCGCTGCATCGGATACCGCTGGTGTGCCATCTGCGCCTTTTACAGGGACCGCAGTCGCTTCCTTGTCAGTCAGCACGAGCTTGCCGTCTTTCTTCTCGAAAGTCAGGTCAATACGAGAGAGATGTGTACCGTATTTGTCCGGCTCTGTAATCAGGACACCGTTGATCTCTTCTTTTTTCACAAGCTTGTGCATGTGCCCGGCAAAAATCGCAGTCAGTTCTGGAACAGCGTTCGCGATATCTGCTACGCCCGTACCCGGAATACCATTTTCATTCTCGATGCCCATGTGCATGAGACCGATCATGACGTCTACTTTGCCTTCCAGCTCTTTTACGGCTTTCTTGGTTTCTTCTACCGGATTTTTGATGACGAGTCCATCCAGATGATCGGTTCCTTTTTCGAAATCGGTAATCATCGGTGTGTTCATCCCAATGACGCCGATTTTTACACCGCCACGCTCAATGATCGTGTACGCAGGCAAGAAACGCTCGCCATTTTCCTTGTAAATGTTCCCTGCCAGAACAGCGCCTTTATATTGGCTGCTGACCTTGTCCAATACATCGAGTCCAAAATTAAATTCATGATTGCCAAAAGCCCATGCGTCATAGTTCATTTCGTTCATCGCGACCATGACGGGAGACTGCGGTTGGTCGTTGAACAGCTCTGCCGAGTTGTCTTGGATGGAATCGCCTGCATCCAGCAACACGGTGTTCGGATTTTCTTTGCGAATTTCTTTAATCATCGTGAACAACTGCGTCATGCTGCCATTAGGATTCGGGCCATCCAAAGCATAATCCCACGGCATGAATCGTCCGTGAATGTCAGACGTACCCAGCAGCGTAATCTTGGTAGGTGTTTCTGCGGCCTTTACTGGTGCGGCGATCCCCATTATCGCACTGCCTAGCACCATGGATGTAAGTGCAACACTTAATAAGCCCTTCGCTAGTTTTTTCATGTTTTCCCCTCTGTCTCTCTTAATCTGTCAATGCCCCTCGATGGTCTTGCTCTAATTGTCCTCCTGTTCTATTTTGTATGAAAATTCTGGGTGCTATTTAACTATAGCAGGCATATGAAAGGAAAAATAGCAAAAAAAGCCGTGACGTACATGTCACGACTTGATCGCTGCATAGTTCTGCAAACACTCCAGAAAGAGTTCTCCGTACTTCTCAAATTTCGCCTCGCCTACTCCTTTGATCTTGAGCATGGCTTGTTTGTCAGTCGGGCAAACACTGCTCATTTCCTTCAAGGTACTGTCTGGGAAAATCACGTACGGCGGTACTTTTTGTCGCGTCGAGATTTCCTTGCGCAACGCGCGCAGGTGCTCGAACAACTCGTCATCCTCTGTCAGCTGCACAGGGCGAATCGAGATTTTTTGCACGACGCGCTCTTCACCCCGCAGAACAGGCAATGCCCGCTCTCCCAGCTTTACGATTGGATATTGGCTCTCGGTTACTTGCAAATACCCTTCGGCAATGAGGAGCTGGATCAGGTCTGCGATCTCTTTTTCCTTGTATTCCTTCATCAATCCGTACGTAGGCAACTGATCGAAGGAAAACTGGGTGACCTTTTTATTCTTGGAGCCTTTCAGCACCTGCGCGACGAGTGCGGCACCAAACCGCTCTCTCATACGTTTGACGCAGGAGAAAATCTTCTGTGCTTCGAGCGTAATATCGGACAGCTCGGTTTCATCGGTGCAATTCCCGCAGCGTCCGCACGCGACAGCATCTGTTTCGCCGAAGTATTGCACGATGTTTTGCTGCAAGCAGCGCGGCGTCCGGCAATAGTCGATCATCGCGTACAGCTTTTTGTACTCCAGCTCCTTGCGCTCGTCCAGCAGTTGATTCTGCTCGATGAAAAACGTTTGCGTCTGGATATCCTGGGGCTGAAACAGTAGAATACACTCACTTGGCTCTCCATCGCGTCCCGCACGGCCTGCTTCCTGGTAATACGCCTCCAGGTTTTTCGGCATGTTGTAATGAATGACGTAGCGCACATTAGACTTGTCGATGCCCATGCCAAATGCGTTGGTCGCGATCATCGTCCGGACATCATCGTACAGGAATGCTTCCTGGTTGGCCGCACGCTCCTCTTCCGTCAGTCCCGCATGGTATTTGGTCACAGCAAAGCCACGCTTGTCCAAATCTGCATGCAAGGCGTCCACGTCTTTTCTCGTTGCCGCATAAATAATACCCGCCTGTTGCTTATTCGCCCGCAAGTACGCCTGGATGAATTCCCGACGGTTCTCCCCCTTGCGTACAGACAAGATGAGATTATCTCTGCCAAATCCTGTGATAAAAAGCCGCTCGTTCTTTAATTCCAGCTGTCGCTTGATGTCCTCGGTTACCTCCGGTGTCGCTGTCGCAGTCAAGGCAGCGACGATCGGGCGCTGTGGCAAGGATTGAAGAAAACGGGCAATTGCCAAATAGCTCGGACGGAAATCATGCCCCCACTGCGAGACGCAATGCGCTTCGTCCACTGCCACAAACGAGATCGGAACATCCTGAATCAGGTTTTGGAATGTTTCGGATTCCAAACGCTCTGGGGCGATATACAGCAGCTTGTACTCTCCCCGCGCTGCCATGCGGAGTCGATCGCGAACCTCGCTATAATCCAGTGAGCTGTTAATTTGGGTGGCGGGAATGCCCATGCTGACCAGTACGTCGACCTGATCCTTCATCAGTGAGATGAGTGGAGAGATCACGATGGTTACGCCGTCCTGGAGCATCGCTGGTACTTGATAACAGATGGATTTCCCACCGCCGGTTGGCATGATGCCTACGGTGTCATGTCCAGCTAACAGGCTCGTGATGATTTTCTTCTGGCCTTCTCGAAATGATTCGTAGCCAAAGTACTTTCGTAAAATCTCTTGCGCTTTATCTAACAAAGAGAATCACCTTCTCTTTCGACGGATTTTCAATGGGTTTCTACTAGTGTAAACATAGGGATTGGGACAAAACAAGGGGGACTTCTTTGGTTGGGTCAACATGGTGGAGGGGAAGAAAAAGCACAGTTCTCTTCGACTCTGACACGCCCGCAAGGGGGATTCACTGTCCGTCTACACTTCCAAAAGGGGACCGTCGAGCCAAAGCCACCCTACGGGCGGACGTTTCTCAAGGAAGAAGTGTTCGACAAGCGTGGTCCCCTTTTGGAAGTTCCGACTCGGTAGGCGTTGTCAAGGTCTGCGAGCCCTGTGCTTTTTCTTCTCGCCAGCTTTGTTGGTTGATCGACACCTTTTTTACTGAAAAATAAAAAGCACCATGTGGGTGCCTAATAAGTGGTCTATGAAGTTACCGAATAGATGAATCGTTTTTTCTGTAGAAGCCAAATGAACAAGTACACGATATACCCGATTATCCCGCCCGCTGTATTCAGGAGCAAATCATCGACATCGAATGTTCCAACGTTCATTACGAGTTGTGTCAGTTCCACACCGAGGCTTAGCATTAGGGATAGCAGGATGACTCTGAACAGGGAGCCGGCTTTTTTTGGGAACAATAGCGGCAGCAGGAAGCCTAATGGCATGAAGGCGATCACGTTGCCTACGAAGTTCACTGCACTGTGCCAGCTTTGGTTATTTCGAATCGCTTTGATATAGTTCTCGATTTCATGAAAGGGCACCAAATTGCTCCGGTAGCGCAACCGCTCCACAATTACAGACGGATCGCTCCAAATGAGTTTACACTGATCCAATAGCAAGCTGCTATCCAAACTGCCGAATTTGAGCAGCAGTACCTTCACTACGAGAAACAAATAAAGGGCAAACACTGCATAACCTGCAAGAATAAGCAGTTCTGTCGGTCTCTCCACTTTTTGCACGTTATCCATTGTCAAACCCTCTCTCCATCAGTTTTTTGTCTCTGTAAAACGATTGGCATCTTCTTCAGCGTCCATCACGACGGAAATGAGCCGCTTGTCATAACCTTCATGCAGTCAGGATAGACTTTTCGATTAAAATTAACGGAAACGAAAGGTAAAGAAAAAGTAAAGCTTTTCTCAAATGCTTGAGATTGTACGTGGTAGCCAAACGGTAAAGGTTGTCCATTCGTTTGTGCTTTCGACGGAAATGCTGCCTTGGTGTAGATCGATGATGCTTTTGGCGATAGCGAGACCAAGACCTGATCCTCCTGTTTCCTTCGAACGTGAGCCCTCCACCCGAAAAAAGCGTTCAAACAGGCTCGGCACATATTCAGCCGGGATCGGCGCTCCGTTATTGGCAACGGAAATTGCGATACCTTCTCCTTGCCAAAAGACGCGAATGATGATTTCCGTACCATCGCGTCCGTATTTCACAGCGTTGGAAATAAGGTTTTCCAGAACGCGAACGAGCTTGTCAGTATCTCCTGCCATTTCGATTTTTTGATCGGGCGTATCTACGGTTAAACGCAGCCCTGCCTCATTCGCCACGAGTCGAAAGCCGACCGATACTTGCTCAACCAGCTCTACCAGGTCAAACTGCGTTCGCTTCAAATACGCCCCGCGATTGCGGACCTTCGTGTACTCAAATAGATCATTGACGAGCACGTTCATCTGTTTGGCCTTCTCATAGGCGATATGGGCGTAGTGCTTGAACTTCTCCTCGTCGGTGTGTTTGTTCTGCTCAATCAGCCCAAGGTAGCCAATGATAGAGGTCAACGGCGTTCGCAGATCGTGGGAAACGTTGGTGATCAGCTCATCCTTCGATTGCTCCAGCCGCCGCTCCTCCTCCATCGCATCCAAGGCGCTTTTGACCAGAGCATGGATGCTATCGACGACTTGGCCCAAGCTGCCGTTCGGACGAATGGAAATCTGGTGATGATAGTTGCCTTTTGCAATGAAATGCAGCTCGTTTATGATTTGCTCCATCTGCTTTTGTTCCAGGTACTTGCGGATACGAACGACCGACCACGCCGCAAACATGCCGGTTGCCAACAAAATAATTGGGATTTTAAAGGAGTTGATATCGAAATTGACCCGCAACTTCCAGATGAACTCTCTGATTTCCGGAATGGTGTACAAATAGTTGTTGGCAAAAAAATCAGCCATTTGAAAAACAGCGTAGATGATCATAAGGCCAAGCAGCAAATCGAAAAGGATGCGGATAAAATCCTTGGCTCTAAGCTTCAATTTTATAGCCGACCCCCCAGACCGTCTGTATCACCTTCTCGCCATTGGTCGCCTTCTCCAGTTTTTCCCGCAGGTTGCTGATGTGAACCATTACCGTCTTGTAGGAAACGAAATTCTCCATTTTCCAGCAGCGGTCAAAAATTTCCTCCGAGCTGAATACCCGATTCGGATGACTTGCCAGAAGATGCAGGACGGAAAATTCCAATGCAGTCAGCTTGATCGGGGTGCCTTCTTTTGTCTGAACGAAGTGACTTTGCTTGTCAATAATCAATGGTCCCGCCTCAATCACATGATCCTGTTTGCTTGCTTGCGTGTAGTTCGCCCGTCGCAGGAGAGACTTGACCCGCGCAATCACTTCCAGTGGATTAAACGGCTTCGCGACATAATCGTCTGCACCCGTCATCAAGCCCAGGATTTTGTCCATATCATTCGTTTTGGCACTCGCCATCAGGATAGGAATGGTCGAGTTTTTTCGTATTCGCTTGGTTACTTCCAGCCCATCCAGATTGGGCATCATGACATCCAGAATGACGAGATCGATGGACTTCTGCTCCAGCTTCTCCATCGCTTCCAAACCGTCAAAAGCCTTTTCAATCTCATACCCTTCGTTGCTCAAATATATCGCCATCAGCTCTACAATCTCTTTGTCGTCATCTACAATCAAAATCCTCACGGACAAACACCTCCGAACTTGTGCATGGTAGATATAGATAGGATCACTATAACAAGAATTGTTAAAGAAAAGGTAAAGCAAGTAAGACCAACCGAGCAAATGAGAGAGCAATATTTCAAACATCCCGTTGTGTTATAACTAACTTGAATTTCAATCAAGGGAGATGAAACCATGAGTAATTTGAAAGGGAAAATTGCATTGGTAACCGGAGCAAGCCGTGGGATTGGCCGTGGCATCGCATTACGTCTGGCGCAGGATGGCGCATTGGTCGTTGTGCACTATGGAAGAAGACAGGAAGAAGCGGAAGCAGTCGTACGTGCGATTGAACGAGCTGGAGGCCAAGCATTCGCAATCGGTACGGACTTGCGGACTCTTGACGGCATTCGTGATTTCTATGCGACATTGGACGAAGCATTGCAGAAACGTACAGGAGATCATCATTTTGACATTCTCGTCAATAACGCTGGGATCGGACAAATCTTAACGTTGGAAGAGGCAACCGAAGAATCGTTTGACGAGGTCATGAACATCAATGTCAAAGCACCGTTTTTTATGATCCAACAAGCATTGCCACGCTTAAGAGAGGAAGGCCGTATCATCAATCTCTCATCCTTCGTGACTCGTGCAGCTTCCCCAAGTGTGTTCACTTACAGCATATCGAAGGGGGCTGTCAACACACTGACGCTAGCTCTGGCTAAACAACTGGGGAGTCGTCATATTACGGTAAACGCGATCCTGCCTGGCATTATTAACACCGAAATGAATGCTGGCACTTTGCAAAATAACCCGAACGGACAGAAGTATGCCGCTGGACTTTCCACCTTCAACAGATGGGGAGAACCTGATGATGTAGCGGATATTGCCTCCTTTCTCGCTTCCTCGGACAGCCGCTGGGTAACTGGTCAATTGATTGATGCAAGTGGCGGTTCGCATCTGTAATGGTCCTCAAAAAATAACCGATGGCCACAAATACGGGACCATCGGTTTTGTTTATGAAGATCCTATTCTTTTGGATGAATCATTTGTTCAGGGCGCACGACTTGATCGAATTGCTCTTCGGTCAGCAAATTGCTCTTGATCGCCGCTTCCTTGAGGGTAATGCCTTCTTTGTGAGCCAGCTTCGCAACTGCTGCCGCATTTTCATAGCCAATATGCGGGTTCAGCGCCGTCACCAGCATCAGCGAGTTGTTCAGGTTTTCCTTGATCACTGTCAAATCAGGCTCGATACCTACTGCGCAATTGTCGTTGAAGGACTTCATCGCGTCTGCCAACAATCTTGCGGATTGGAGGAAATTGTAGATGATGACTGGTTTAAAGACATTCAGCTCGAAGTTCCCCTGGCTAGCAGCAAAGCCAATCGCAGCATCGTTGCCCATCACTTGGCATACGACCATCGTCATCGCTTCGCTTTGGGTCGGATTCACCTTCCCTGGCATGATGGAGCTGCCTGGCTCGTTCGCTGGAATGATAAGTTCACCGATTCCGCAACGCGGGCCGCTCGCCAGCCATCTCACGTCATTGGCGATTTTCATGAGATCCGCCGCCAGTGCTTTGAGGGCACCATGTACATGAACGAGCTCGTCATGGCTGGTCAGCGCGTGGAACTTGTTTTCTGCCGTCACGAATTGATGGTTGGTTTCCTTGCTGATTTCTGCCGCGACCATTTCACCGAAGCGCGGATGCGCATTGATTCCTGTTCCTACCGCTGTTCCTCCAATCGCCAGCTCACGCAGGTACTCGTTGCTCTCCTTGATCATCTTTTCCGATTTTTCCAGCATGCGTACCCAACCGCTGAATTCTTGGCCCAGCGTCAGCGGAGTCGCGTCCTGCAAATGCGTGCGACCGATTTTGATGATATCCATATAGGCTTCGCTTTTTTCTTTCAACGTTGCCTTTAACAGCTGGAGTGCAGGCAGTACTTGCTCCTCGATAGCAACCAGTCCAGCCATGTGCATCGCTGTCGGGAATGTATCATTGGAGCTCTGCGATTTATTCACATCATCGTTGGCGTGGATGCAAGCCGAGCTGCCCTTCTCTTGCAGCAACTGGTTCGCGCGATGGGCAATAACTTCGTTGACGTTCATGTTAGATTGCGTGCCGCTGCCAGTTTGCCAGACAACGAGCGGGAAATGCTCATCCCACTTTCCTTGGATCACTTCGTTTGCTGCCGCCACAATCGCTTCTGCCTTTTCATTATCGAGCTTGCCCAGCTTTTGATTTGCCAACGCAGCGCTTTTTTTCAGGATGGCAAACATGCGAATCAGTGGGAGTGGCATTTTTTCTTCGCCGATTTCGAAGTTTTGGAAGCTGCGTTGTGTTTGCGCACCCCACAGCTTATCCGCCGGAACCTTGATTTCTCCAATCGTGTCCTTTTCAATTCTGAATTCCATCTCGCATCCTCCTCGTTATCAAGCGTTTACTTATGTAAAAAAGGATAAAGCAGTTCTTCTCCATTAAAATGATAATGATTTTCATTCTTGTTATCAAGGGATGAAGTGTTTTTTCGGGAAAAACCAAAAATATTGATGTCCTCCAACGATTGGGGTCGGGGGAAGCCCTGCTACATGTCTTCCAGTCGCCTGTATCCTCTCTTCGTTCGGGCGGTCTCCTTCCAGACATGTGACAGTGCTTTCGTACAGCTTATGTGTAGTAGGAGTTTTTACAACGTTTTGTAAGTATTTCAGGAAGACTTCATGAGTTCACTCTCAAGAGTGGAAACAAAAACTACGTAGAAGAAGCGCATTTCCAGTCCAAGCGCCTCTGGAGCGGACAGTCTTCACCCCTTGCGGGGCGGAGGTCGAAGCGTAGACTGGAAATGCGCTTCTTCCCTCACGACAGCAACTAAAAAAGACGAAAGCCAAATCTTAATGGCCTCCGTCTTCTAGTATTCCATATTATCTGCTTTCTACTTCTACCGAAATGACATGATCGACGGCCTTCAACAGGCTGTATATATCCGTCGTATACGTATTTTCGGATGCTGTAATCATCATTTCCAGCTTTTGCAGATTATTGTCCAAGTCTTTGACCTTCACCCGCTTCACTTGCAGTTCGAGGTGCTTAATCTGCTTAAATACCAAATCTAATTCGCCCCCGCCTTCGACCACAATCTTGATCGACAAATCTCTTTGTCTGAGCGATTCTGGGCCAACCAAGCGAAGGATGATCGGGAACAAATTAATCGCCAAAATAATGAGGATCGTCGCGGTGACTGCCTCAAAATAAAATCCTGCTCCTACTGCAATCCCAAGTCCAGAAGCCGCCCAGACCATCGAGGCGGTGGTCAAACCCGAAATAACATCATTACTCCGGCGAAGAATAACACCAGCCCCAAGGAAACCTACACCGCTCACAATTTGAGCAGCCAAGCGCAGCGGATCCATATTTGTGTGTCCGGGCAAGGAGAACCGATGCACAGATTCAATCGAGACAATCGTAATGAGACAGCTCGCAACCGAAATAACCATGCTGGTTTTTACACCCAGCGGCTTGTGCTTGAGCTGCCGATCCATACCAATCATCAGGCCTAGAAATAGTGCAACTCCTAGTTTTAGCAAAAAATCATACGTTGTGAATACCGAGAGTGACATGAGTCTCTCCCCCCCATCCGCTTTGATGTCAGGTTTTCTTCCATCACCTATGATAAGAAGTATATCTGGTCTTTCACCTAGTGTAAACGTGACTTTCATTCTTCATGCAAAAAGCGGAAAACCCCACACCAGGGATTTTCCGCTTATCTGTTTCCTTATGAATGACTGCGAATCATGCGTTTCTGTAACGACAGCAGACGTCCAAAAAGGAAGATGGCACCAGCAGCCAATCCCGTAATCAGACCAATCCAATATCCGAATGCTGCAAGCGAAGTGAATTTCGCCAGAATGTATCCCAAAGGCAATCCAATCACCCAATAAGATATCAGCGCAACGATAAAGGTAACGGTCACATCCTTGTACCCGCGCAGTACTCCTTGAATAGGGGCTGCGATGGCATCGGAGATCAGGAAGAGGATCGAGTACATCAAGAAATGCTGAGCAAGCTCCAACACCTCGATGTCAGTCGTGTAAAAACCAGCCACCTGCTCGCTAAACATCAGCAAACTGATTCCGAACAAAAGGGCAATACCAAGCGCGATACCTATACCCAAATAACTGTACTGCTTCGCGTCCCGGAACCTTTTGGCTCCCACCTCAAAGCCGACGACAATCGTCAACGCCATGGATATGCTCAATGGCACCATGTACAGGAATGATGCGAAATTCATCGCTGCCTGATGCGCAGCAATCGTAATCGTGCTGTATTCACTCATGAACAAAGTGACGGCCGCAAAAATGCTAACCTCGCAAAAGATCGAAAATCCGATAGGAAGCCCCAGCTTCAGCAGCTCTTTCCATGCTTTCATCGAGATACGATGAAATTGGGAGAACAAACCGAACGCAACGAATGGGTGTACGCGATTCACGACAAACAGAGTAATCAGCAAAATACACCAGTATGTGATGCCAGATGCAAGTCCGGCACCGACTCCACCCAGTCGAGGCAAGCCAAAGTTACCAAAGATAAGAGCATAGTTCAACAAGACATTAATCGGCAACGAAAGCAAGGTAATAAACATCGTTACCCGTGTCTGTCCTAATGCGTCGATAAAGCAACGAAGCACCGTATAAAGAAACATCGGAACAATTCCAAGAGCGATTGCATGCAGGAAGCCGCGAGCAATCGTACGCACCTCAGGCTCCAATTGCATCCAGTTCAGGATCGGATCAAGCACCAAACCACCGACGATGATGACACCGACCGCAATCCCCACACTCAAATACAAGGCCTGCATAACCGTGTAAGACACCTGATCTTGTTTCCCTGCCCCAACCATCTGTGCAACCATCGGCATGACAGCCATCAGAATCCCCGTCAAGCCTGCTTGAACAGGTGTCCATAGACTAGCCCCAATCGCTACCCCCGCCAAATCAGTTGGACTGGCATGTCCAGACATGATGGTATCGGCGAACGTCATCGAAAACAGCGCCAGTTGTGAGATCAAGATCGGAAGCAAAACAGCCAAAAACTGTCGCCATTTTTCTTTTAGCGAATAGGTTTCATTCATTTTTGATTTCCTTCTAACCTTATAAGATGGGCAAACAATCCTGCATCAATGTGGCCGGAGACTGTTTATCTTTCAAATTATAAGTATAGCAAAACAAGTAGAAATCGGCAAAATAGTGACTGCACTTACACAACCAAAAGCCCAGGCAGATCACCCGGGCTTTGCTGCATTATTCAACCAGCTTCCATACATCGGCTTTCCCTGGCTCTTCGCCCTTGGTCCACCATTTTGCCTCATAAACCTTGTCTTCGTAATTCACTTGCGCTCCGCCATCATACGCTTTACTGGAATCCCATGACAGTACGACATCGCTTACCAGTTTCCACGCATCAGAACGGTCTGGCTGTTCACCAGTTACCCACCATTTTGCTACGAATTCCATTCCATCATATAAGACGCGGTCGCCCTGTACATACACAGCAGAGGAATCCCACTCAGCGATTTCACCTGGCACTTCAGGCTTTTTCTCCTTGGTGCTTGCAGCAAAAGGCGCGCTCTCTTCGGAAATATTTCCTGCGGCATCAACCGCCTTGATCGTATACGTATAAGATGTGCCTGCTGTTAATCCTTTATCGACAAAGGAAGGCTTTTCAGCTGTCCCTACGTGGGAGCCATCACGATATACCTCGTATTTCGCCACGCCAACATTGTCTCGAGAAGGACTCCACATGAGGTCGATTTCTGTCTCTGTTGGATGGTGCGTCATGATTCCCGCTGGTGCCGTCGGTGCTTCTGTATCCACGATATCTTCTGCTTTTGTGCGAACGGTAAGGGCTTTGCTAGCGCCAGACTCTTTCCCTTTGCCATCGACTGCCACAACGGTGTAGCTGTAAGCCGTAGCAGGCGTCAAATCTTTGTCCGTGTATGCTGTTTCTTTGGTAGATGCGATTAGTTTGCCATCGCGATACACATCGTATTGCTTGATTCCCTCAGATGCCACGGATTTTGTCCAGCTAAGCTCAATGCTTGTAGCTGTTTGCGATACAGAAGTCACATTGCCTGGAACGGTAGGCTTTTCAATGATGCCTGTTCCCGTGTTAATCAAATTCACATCAATTGCCTGGTAAAAAGCCATGCCCGTATCAGCAATTTCCCAGACAGCCAAAATAATGTGGTAACCGCTACGATCTGTAGGTACATTACACGATTGCGTTACCGTGAATGGCGGTCTTTTCCCTCCGTCCTGGAACGAGCAGAACAGTTCCAAATCCGCTCGGGCAAGCGGCTTGTTAGGATTCCAATCTTTTTTCGTGATGTAATATTTCCACTCCGCTGTACTATGCGGGGCTGTCAGATTCCAAGTAAACGCATTTTGTCCACCCTGCAAGGTAACCTTGGTCCAGCGATCTGCTGTTTGTGCATAAAGCTCAGGATAGCGGCCTCCACCAGTAAATTCACCATCGGCAGGACCAGACTGCGGGAACCCGCCAATGCCCTCCACGCTTTGTGGTTCCCACTGGATTTGACCGCAGCCTTTGTTTTGCCCCGTCTTACACAAGTAAGAGCGACTCGCTGGCGATTCGATGTACCCGTGAGCCGAGGCTTTCTCAGCGAACACGAGAGTAGCTGTGCCTGCCACCAGCATCATTGCCAGCATGAACAAAAGCGACAGCCCTTTACTGAACAGTTTGTTTCTCAACCCTACGTTATCCATTTATTTATCTCCTCTTTTCTGGATTAGGATCGAATACCATGTTACAGAAAAATTTTCCAGTATTACAGATTCCGAATACCTAAACCAAAACCTGCCAAATACCCTAATTCCAGTAAGTGATTAGGAGATTAATCGGGAGTGTATGCCTATGCATGAAATTTTATATGCTTCTTTCGGGACTTTTTGATCAAAAAAAGTTGCCTGCCGAAAATAATATTCTCAGCAGACAACTTTTATCACATCAAAAGCAACGGAACTATTTTCCCTTCATTTACATCGATCAACCCCAGATCCGTCAGCTTCAGGGCTGGACTGACCGGTAAGGAATGCGTGCTGATCGACATGATCGGGTTGTAGTGATTGTAGCCGAGCGACTCCATGGCACGGCGAAGTTGCTCAACTTCCTTTGCAGTCTTTTCCAATGGTTCCTCTGTCAAAATGCCTCCGACCGGCAAATGAAGGCTCGCGATCACCTTGCCATCCTCCACCACGTAAAAGCCGCCCTGGTTGCGGATGACTTCATTGGCTGCGACCATCATATCGTGCGGATTGTGTCCGACAACCAAGAGATTGTGGTTGTCATGCGAATAGCTGGTGGCTACCGCACCTCGCTTGATCGTGTCGCCGCTGATCAAGCCGTAACCGCGATTGCCATTTTTGCCATAGCGTTCAAAGACGGCAATCAAGCCGTATGGGCTCTCCTCCCACAAGAGTTTTCCTTCCCGCACCTCAGCGATTCCACGGTGGTCCTCTGTAAACGTAGAACCGTTTTGAACGAGCATGACCCGACATGGATAGCGATTGTCCGGCACATCTACCGCGACGTGGAAGTCTTGCTCTGTAAGCGGCGACAGCTTGATGCTCTCATAAAAATGCGCAGGAAACTGCTTCTCTTTGACTACTTGTCGGTACTCTTCCCTGGCGTCGTAAGCTTTCTTCCCATTTTTGTAGACGCGTTCGATCTTGAGTTCATGCAGATCAGACAGCAACAGGAAGTCCGCTATTTTGCCAGGAGCAATCGCCCCTCGATCCGTCATGTTCATACGTCTGGCTGGGGTAAATGTACTCGCGTAGATCGCGCGCTCCGGCTGCATGCCCATTTGAATGGCTTTTTTCACGATATGGTTCAAATGTCCGCGATTGACCAAGGAATCTGTCATCACATCATCCGTCACAAAGCAAAAATGCTCGGAAACATCCTCTTTGATCAAATAGTCCATGACTTCATCCGTCATCGATTTTTCTTGAATCTCCAGGAACATGCCCGCTGCAATTCTCGCTTCCATGCCCTCACGCGTCTGGTGCGTATGATCAGAATCCACCCCCGCATAAATGACACGATGCAGATCCAGATCGAGCAACTTCGGAACATGCCCCTCGATGACGAGCTTTGGATACGTCTTGCGGATATGCTCCAGGATGCGATTCGTCTTGCAGTCAGGGTCCTTGATAATGTCTACGTAGTTCATGATTTCGCCGAGGCAAATGATCTCTTCGGAGCGCAAGAGCTCGTCCATGTCTGCAATCTCGACAGACCCACCCGTCGTTTCCATTGAGGTAGCTGGTACGGAGCTCGGGATTGCGTACAGCATATCAACGACACAATCACGGCTCGCACGAATCATCTCTTTGATCCCTTCAATTCCGAACACATTGGCCATCTCATGCGGCTCCGGTACGATCGTTGTCACTCCGTTTTGAATCAAGCCATAGGAAAATGTCTCCGGCGTCACCATCGTGCTCTCAATATGCAAGTGAATATCGACCAGACCAGGAATCATGTAGCGGCCTTGTCCGTCCACGATCTCGGCAGCTTCAAATGTTTCCGTATTCCGCTCACCAATATAGAAGAATCGTCCATCCAAAACAGCGACATTTCCTTTGATGAACTTTTTAAAATAGCTGTTAAACACTTGGACGTCTTGAATCAACAAATCGACCTTCACGAAAATAACCTCCTGTCTTTAGTCCACGAGTACCACTTTGTCTTTTGGAAACAGCAGATTGACGTTTAGGCCAGTCTTGTACGGCGTCTCCATCTCTTGATTGACCGTGAAGTCGCCCAGCTCTGTTTCCACGACATATTGATAGCTGCGTCCCAAAAACGTGCTTACCTTTACTGTCCCGCGCAGACGGTTCATTCCCGGCTCGGTGCTCTCTTCTGTCGTTACAAGAAGGTCATCTGGTCGCATTGCGCATTTTTTGCCGGACGGATTCGCTGTGCCCGGATTTTTGGACGCGGTAAAATGATGGTCACCGACACGCAAGCCAATTTCTCCGTTCTGTTCGGTGCGCTCCGCGAAGTCGATGAAGTTGGTAAAACCGATAAAGCGAGCGATGAACTCCGTCTTCGGATATTTGAAAATCGTGGCTGGATCGTCGAGCTGCTCGATCACACCCTTGTTCATGATTGCCACCTGATCCGAGATGGAGAAGCACTCCTCCTGGTCATGCGACACGTACACAGTCGTAATTCCCAGCTCCTGCTGAATGCGGCGGATTTCTACGCGCATGTTGATCCGCAGGTTGGCATCGAGGTTGCTGAGCGGCTCATCGAACAAGAGCAGGTCAGGCTGAATCACCAGTGCCCGCGCAATTGCCACACGCTGTCTTTGACCACCGGACAGCTCCTTCGGGAAACGCTTTTCGTAGCCGCCGAGACTCACGACTTCGAGAATTTGCTGCACCCGGGTCTTTACCTCTGTTTCATTGACCTTGCGCAGGCGCAAACCGAACGCCACGTTATCGAAAACAGAAAGATGCGGAAACAGCGCATAGCTCTGGAACACAAACCCGAAGTTGCGTTTGTTGACCGGGACACGCGTATAATCTTTTCCATCAAACATAAACCGGCCATCTTTTGCTTCCAGAAAACCCGCAATCAGGCGCAGCGTCGTCGTCTTTCCGCAGCCGCTCGGACCGAGCAATGAGATGAGCTGTCCCTTTTCGATATTGAGATTAAAGTTTTGCAAAATATATTGATTGTCATAGGCAACCGATACGTTTTCCAGCGTGAGCAATGCCATGAGTTGATGCCTCCGTTATCGTTTTGTAAAGTAGGAAAGCCCCATCAGACGTTCAATGATGAACATGAGAATAGCCGTAAGAATCATGAGCAGCACGGAAATCGCGGCGATCGTGGGATCGAAGTTGTTTTCTACGTACGTCAGCATCTGGATCGGCAGCGTGCTTACCCCTGGTCCTGTCATGAAAACAGAGATATCTACGTTGTTGAACGACTCCAGAAAAGCGATCAGAATCGCAGCAATAATACCGGAGCGAATATTCGGCAAGACGACTTTGAAAAAGGTCTCGAGACGACCTGCCCCAAGGCTTAATGCCGCTTCTTCAATAGCGAAGTCAAAGTTGGACAAGGAAGATGCGATGACACGAATGATAAACGGAAGCATCAGCACCGTATGACCAACGAGAAGTCCCGCATAGATCGGCAAATTGTATACGACAATGACGTATTTCAGCATGGCAAAGCCCATCACGATACCTGGAATCAGGACAGGTGAGATGAAAATGCCATTCAAGATGCCCTTGCCGCGAAAATCAAAGCGACTGAGCGCATAAGCAGCCGGAATCCCTAACAAGAGCGCCAAGAGATTCCCCAGCAAAGAAACGAACATCGACGTCTTGAATGTCGTCATAAACATCTCTACCTCGAAAATGTTTTCGTACCACCGCCAGGAAAAGCCCTCCGGCGGAAACTTCAAGACGCTCCCCGGCTCAAACGACGTAAAAGAAATGATAATGAGCGGCCCTAGCAAAAACAGAAAAACGAGAGAGGTAAACAGGGCCAACCCGCGATTTTTCTCCTGCATAGCTTCTACCCCTTCGGATTTAATTTCGTCGCCAGCTTGTTCATGAAATAGATGACGACAAATGTAATGACAATCATGATCGTGGCAATGACGGACGCCAAATGCCAGTCATTGAGCGTAATCGCATTTTGATACAGGAACGTGGAGATGACCCGCTGTTTTCCACCTAGCAGGGCAGGCGTGGTGTATGCGGTCAAGCTTCCGACAAACACGAGAATGCTACCGATGATGAGTCCCGGTACACTAAGTGGCACAATGACCTTCCAGAAGGCAGTCAACTTGGAAGCACCCAAGCTTTCCGCCGCCTTCAGCAAATCTGGGTCGATGTTTTCCATCACCCCTACCAGCGTAATAATGATCAGCGGCAGGAACAGATGAATCAAACCAATCATCATCGCAGTCGGCGTATACAATATTTCCAACGGCTTATCAATGAGCCCGATTGCAAGCAGCGAGCTGTTCAATAAGCCCTTTTTTCCGAGAATAATCATCCAAGAGAACGACCGCACGACAGAGCTGGTCAGCAAAGGAAAAATCGCCAATGCCAGCAGGATGCCTTTTTTGCGTGGCCCGAGCTTGGAAATGTAGTACGCGGCAGGAAAACCGATCAGAATACATGCAATCGTCGTGACCAGACTGACCTGCAATGTTGTCAGCATAATTTTCAGGAAGTACGCATCGGTCAGAAATTGGAGATAGCCTTGAATCGTAAAGCTACCATCTTGATAAAAGGTGGACGCAATCGTCATCACGATCGGAATGACCATGAACAGCGTCAAAAACAGCACACCCGGCAACAGCAATAAATAAAGACCCGTTTTTCTCATCTGATTAACTCCTGTTCACGGTATCGTCAGGCTTTCAATGCGCCGAGAAAACGCGCAAAGAACGCATCTGCATCTACGTCCAGACAGACGTTTATGTTCGGTTCTTTTTTCAGGCGGTTTTGAAAGTCGCAAACCGTTTGCCCATCACACAGCTCACTTCTCGTTTCGATATCTACATATAACTTCTGCGTCTTCACCAGCTTCGGATCAAGTGCGACTGCGACAGCCAACGGATCATGCATAGCGCACGCATAAATGCCATTTCGCTGAAAATAGCGATGAAGGTAATCAGACGTACTCTGTCTGACGTACTCGCCCATCGGGGTATCTCCTAGCTCGCGAATATGCTCCTCGTTCAGCAGCACTCTTCGTGTCACATCCAGTCCAACCAGCGTCAATTGCGGGAATCCGGCATGAAATACGACCTTGGCTGCCTCTGGATCGACGTACATGTTATACTCCGCAACGGGCGTCACATTGCCATGCTCGCGGACCACTCCACCCATGAAAATGACTTCCTTGACGTGTCGAACAAGCTCCGGACATTTTTTCACCGCCAAAGCCAAATTAGTCAGCGGCCCCGTCATGATAAGCGTAATTTCTCCAGAATGAGCGAGTACGTTTTCCACGATGAAATCAGGGGCAAAGCCAGCAGTCGGTTCCTTGTAAATCGGAACGCCGGCAAGGGCTCCTCCCAAACCATCTTCACCATGTACGGCATGCTCGAAAAACAACGGCCGCAGCAACGGTTCAGATGCTCCACAGACGACAGGGATTTGCTCGCCGACTTGCAAGAAATCGAGAATTTTGCACGTATTTTCTGTGGCTTTTCGCAGCGACACGTTGCCATTCACCGTAGTAATGCCAACCAGATCGAATTGCCCGCTCTTCACAGCGAGAATAATGCCAAGTGCGTCATCAATGCCGGTATCCACGTCAAGAATGATCTTTTGCACGAATGGTCCTCCTCACGTTCATTCCTCATGAAAAGAGGGTATATCCGCAAATGTCTATACCCTCGCCCATGTTTTTCTATCGTTCGTTATTGCGTGATTTCACGATTCCAACGGTCAATCCATGCTTTGGAGTGCTCGTTAACGAATTTCATGTCCAGCATTTTCAGCTTGCTTACCGTTTCTTCTCCGTACGTTACGCCTTTTGCTTCTTCTTCTGTCAGTTGAACCGTCTTGTTTACAGGAGAATCGATTTTTGCTTTTGCTGTTTTCTCCTGAACTTCCTTGCTCAGCTGGTAGTTGATGAAGTCTTCTGCGAGTGCTTTGTTTTTCGAGCCTTTTACGATGTTAACCGTATTCATGACCGCATACCCGCCGCTTGCAGGTTGTACGAAAACAGCTTCTGGAACAGCGGCTTTGATGTCTTTGAAGTACATTTCCATGATCGGTCCTACGCCGATTTCTTCTTGTCCAAACATGTTCACGTATTCGGAGGTCTTGTCGTAGAACTTCACGACACTTTGGTTGACTTCTTTCATTTTCGCGAAGGCTTGATCCTCGTTAAATTCCTTGCTGCCCGCAACCGCAGAAGCACTGTCGAGAACCATCGGGCCTGTCGTGGACGTAATGCTTGGCAGTGTCAGCTTGCCCGCCAGCTCCGGGTTCCACAGATCTTTCCAATCCTTGATCTCGGTTTTCACGAGCTTTGGATTGTAGGCAATCCCGAATTGGCCAATCGTATAGGCTGGACCATACTCCTCGCCCAGTGGTGCTTTGGCGATGTCGTAGATTTGATCCAAGTTCGTGATGCGGCTGCGGTCGATTTTTTCAAATGCGCCACTCTCAATCCCTTGCTGTGCATAGTAGTCAGAGAGGTAGATCAAGTCTACATCGGAGCTTCCTTGGCGAATTTTGTTCAGGCGCTCTGCATTATTTCCGATTTCCAGCACGATTTTCACGTTATGTTCTTTTTCAAACGGCTCATATACTTCTTTGCGGAAAAAGTCTTCGGAGAAGCCCCATGTGGAGATGACCAGCTTTTGTGGTTCGCCCTTGGCTTCGCCGCCAGCTCCTCCCGCTTGTGGTTGATCATTGCTGCCACAGCCAGCGAGAGCCAATGACATCATAGAAAAAGACAGGATTCCAGCAAGTAATTTTTTCATCGTAATTCTCCTCCAGTTGGGTTCATTTGATGACAAAATATGGTGATACAATAAAAAGAAAAGTACCCTTGATTAGAACGTATCATTCTAAACAAGAGCACTTTTCTTCGTAAACAAAGAGAAGTGACACCCGTTTTACGCAAAGTCTACGGTCTCCCCTTAAGATAGATCAAAAGAGAAAATCCGAACGATTGCGTCAGGTATTCAGTTCTGATTCAGCTAAAATAACATTCGTGATCGCCCACTGCGTAGGCGCATCATAGTCCCGGAGCACGGCCTCCAACGGCAACCCCATCTCTTCTTCCAATCGTTCTCTCAGTTTCTTCTTATAAAGAAGGGACATGCGAAAATCGACTTCGAGCTTGAGGGCCGGTGCTTCTCCTTCCAACGCTTGTGAGCGCGGAGAACGGCGATGCTTGGCTTGGAACGTAATCATCTGATTTTCAATCGTGACTCGGAGCAAAGTCGTTCCAAATCCGAACAACTCTTTTGCTATCTCATTATAGATGGCAGACAGCTTTTTTCTGGTTTCATTGGAGTCCACGAGAGTCATGTCATCACCTGCGATAGCTGGTATCGGGTTCATTCGCTCTCATTATACAAATGATTTTCCGATTCTTCAATAGAATATTCGTATTTAGATCAATTTCACATTTTTCCACCAAGTCATTCGTTTGCAAAAACAGTTGACACCTGAAAAATCAGTCGTTATAATCCAACTATCCAAATAAGAATTAACAACAATGTTTGGAATGATAATTTCATAGCACATTCTCTTATGAAGAGAGGTTGAGGGACTGGCCCTATGACACCTCGGCAACCTATCGCAAACGATACGGTGCCAAATCCAGCGGAATTTATTCCGACAGATAAGAGAGGTATTGTTGCAGTGTGGTTACATACTCGCAGTTTTCGCCTCTTCTGTCGGAAGAGGCTTTTTTCTTTTCCATCTTACATCCAGAGAAAAGGGGTTATTTTCATGAAAAAGACTGGTCTACTGCTCACTACACTACTGCTCGCTGCATCCCTCGTAACGGCTTGCGGCGGTAAACAAGAAGCTGCTCCTGCTAATGGCGGCACTGCTGCTGAACAAACCTCGCTCAAAGTGGGCGTCACTGGCGGCCCGCATGAAGAGATTCTAAACAAGGTGAAAGAAGTCGCCAAAGGCAAAGGGCTCGACGTCGAAGTCATCGTTTTCAACGATTACGTACAGCCGAACCAAGCGCTCGATAAAGGAAACCTCGATGTGAACAGCTTCCAAACCATTCCGTTCTTGGCGAAGTTCAATCAAGATCACAAAACCAAAATCGTCGAGGTCGGAAAAACCGTGACGTACCCGATGGGCCTGTACTCCACCAAGCATAAAAAAGTGGAGGACATCCCGGCAGGCGGCGTTGTCGGCATCCAAAACGACCCGACCAACCGAGCACGCGCCCTTCTGCTCTATCAGGCAGCTGGCTTAATTAAGCTCAAGGATGGCGTGGGCGACAACGCAACACCACTGGACATCGTAGAGAATCCAAAAAATTTGCAATTCAAAGAGCTGGAGGCTGCTTTCCTGGCGCGCTCACTGAGCAACGTAGAGGTTGCTTCAATTAATACGAATTTCGCAATGGAAGCTGGCTACTCCCCGAAAAAAGATGCGATCTTCGCTGAAACGGCTGACTCTCCATACGTAAACATCTTGGCAGTCAACGAAACCAACAAAGACAACCCTGCTGTCAAAAAGCTGGTGGACATCTACCGTTCCGAAGAAGTGAAAAAATTCATCGACGAACGTTTTGAAGGAGCTGTACTGCCGTCCTGGTAAAATCCACGCCAGGAACATCAAGAACAACAAGGAGAACTCGTTATGATACAGCTAACCGATATTCATAAGTCGTATCAAGTAGGAAACAAGCAGGTAGAAGCATTGAAGGGCGTATCCCTGCAGGTGGAAAAAGGGCAAATCTACGGGGTGATCGGCTTTAGCGGAGCGGGGAAAAGTACCCTGCTCCGTACCATCAACCTGTTGGAGAAGCCAACCAGCGGTTCAGTGATCGTCAATGGCCAGAACATGCTGACCCTCAAGGAAAAGGAGCTGCGGCAAGCTCGCAAAAAGATCGGGATTATTTTTCAACACTTCAACCTGCTCTCTTCCTATAATGTCTTTGACAATGTGGCGGAAATCTTGCGGATGAATCGCGTCCCCAAAGATGTCGTTAAGCGCAAGGTAGAAGACCTTCTCGGCTTGGTTGGCTTGTCTGATAAAGCAAACGCTTATCCTTCTCAGCTATCCGGTGGACAAAAGCAACGGGTGGGCATCGCTCGTGCGCTTGCGACCGATCCGGAAATTCTGCTCTGTGACGAAGCGACTTCCGCTCTTGACCCGCAGACGACCGAATCGATCCTGGAGCTGTTGCTCGACATCAATCGAAAGTTCAACCTGACCATCGTGCTGATTACACATGAAATGCAGGTCATCAAAAAAATCTGCGACCAAGTAGCTATCATGGAAAATGGCGTTGTCATCGAGCAAGGCTCCGTTCTGGATGTGTTCAGCAATCCGCAAGAGCAAACGACCCGTAATTTTATCAAAACGGTTTTCGACGATCAGGTACCACAGGAGATCTTGTCCAAAATAAAAGAAACCGGACCTGTTTCCAAAATTGTTCGCGTTGCCTTTCGCGGAGATGCCGCTCTCGATCCTGTTCTAGGCACCCTGTCCGCACGCTTTCCGATTAGCACCAATCTGTTGTACGGCTCGATTACGACCATTAAGGGAACGGCGCTTGGCATTTTGCTTTTGCACATTTCTGGTGAAGACCAGCCCATTCAGGATGGCATTCGCTTCTTGCGCGAATCCGTTTACCGCGTAGATATTGTGTCACCAGAGGAGGTGCGGAGCTAATGGAGCGTCTAATTGAAATGATTCCGGTATTCGGGCAATCCCTGCAAGAGACCGTCATCATGGTCGGGTTTTCGTTGTTCATTGCGACACTGATCGGGATTCCGCTCGGGATTTTGTTGGTCATCACACAGGCGAATCACCTTTTCCCGAACAAGATCATCTATCACACCTTGAATACACTCATCAACATTGTGCGTTCACTACCTTTTATTATCCTCATGGTTGCAATCATTCCTTTTACGGAGTTGATCGTGGGCACTTCGATTGGGATTGAAGGAGCCATTGTGCCGCTCATCGTCTATACGTCGCCGTACATCTCACGCCTGATGGAAACGGCCCTGCACGACGTAGATTCCGGCGTGATCGAAGCGTACCAAGCGATGGGCGCATCCCGGATGCAGATTATTTTTCGCATCATGCTGCGTGAAGCACGGCCTGGCATCGTCCTCTGCTTGACGATCGCGACCATCGGTTTGATCGGTGCTACTGCTATGGCCGGAGCAGTTGGTGCCGGTGGACTGGGCGATCTCGCTTTGCGCTACGGCTATCAGCAATGGGACATCGAAGTCATGATCATTACCGTCATTATCCTCGTTGTCTTGGTCCAGCTCATTCAATCGTTGGGTAACTGGGCAGCCCGAAAACTGAAAAAGAGCGCGTAAATCGAAGAACCCCTGACCAGATCGCTTGTCAGGGGATTTTTTGTAGGTATTTAGACCGATCGTCACTGAAAGTTCGTTGGTATTTCGCTCAATATTCATGTAGACTTATATATACAAGTCATTTTAATGAGAGGGGCTACTCAAATAACATGAAAAAACTCATCATGATGTTGGTTGCCGTAATGCTCGTACTCGCTCCGGCCGGAGGATTCATTGATCATGCTGATGCGAAAGGTTATAAGTCCGGGAAAAAATCTTTTAACTCTAACACGGCTCCTACCAATACACAAACAACCAACAAAGCCGATTCAAATGTAAACGCAACAACCAATAAAGGTACTACAACAACTCCTGCTGCTACCGCAAGCAAAAGCGGCGGATTCATGAAAGGTCTCCTGATTGGTGGTCTGGCTGGTTTGTTGTTTGGAAGCCTGTTCGCTGACATGGGTATTCTGGGTTCCATCCTTGGCTTCATGATCAACCTGATGGCAATCCTCGCTGTGATTATCCTGATCCGTAAAGCGTTCGTCTACTTCAAAACCAAGCGTGCGAAAGAACAGGAACTGAACGCATGGAAAAGATAACATTTTCTGAACAAGACATCATTAATGCAATCTGCATTCATGCAGCTTACAAAAAGCAGTTGAAGCCACAAGACATCTCCGTCGAGCTAATGTGGGACGAGGAGTATGGCTTCTCTGCTGAAATACACTGGATGGATCGCCAACAAATCTTCGTCGAGATTAATATGATTGAAGCGATTCGCTACTACCTGGAGACCCAGATGCAGCGCAACCCTTATTCCGCTGGTATCGAGCTGGTATTGGACGACGAAGAAGGGATCATCGCTCATATCACCTACTAACACCGGATAATCATTTGTTAACCCAAGGCCAATTTGTTCACGCATGTGAGCAGGTTGGCTTTTTCATATTGAATTTGACCTCATTCCGTTATATACTTTACTTTAGTGAAAATGATTATCATTGTCTATGTTTACTCATACATGTACATACTTTCATAAAAAGGAGTTGGCCCATTTTGGAGCGCTTATACACGCAAAAGCTGGACATCGGATACGGTGAGCTTTCCATTGTCAAAGACTTGAACATCAGCATTCCTTCTGGAAAAATCACTGCCCTGGTCGGTGCAAACGGTTCTGGTAAATCGACGATCCTCAAAACTCTCGCGCGGATTATGAAACCAACCGGCGGACAAGTATTTTTGGACGGAAAGTCGATCCATCAGCAATCGACCAAGGAAGTCGCCAAGCAACTCGCGATTTTGCCGCAAAACCCAACCGCACCCGATGGCTTGACCGTGTCTGAGCTCGTTACCTATGGCCGCTTCCCCCATCAAAAAGGCTTCGGCTCTTTGACTAAGGAAGACAAGGAGATCGTAAACTGGGCTATCTCCATGACCGGCATGGCTGATTTCCATGATCGTCCGGTTGACCAGCTATCCGGTGGTCAGCGCCAGCGCGCCTGGATTGCGATGGCTCTGGCGCAAGGAACGGACATCCTGTTCCTGGATGAGCCTACGACCTTCCTGGATATGGCTCACCAGCTGGAGGTTCTCAAGCTCCTGCAAAAGCTGAATGACGAAGAAAATCGTACGATCGTCATGGTCGTCCACGATTTGAACCACGCAACCCGTTATGCACAGCACATGGTTGCCATCTCTCGCGGTACCGTCGTCGCTGAGGGCAGCCCTGCTGAGGTCATGACGCCTGAGATGCTGCGTAAGGTATTCAACATCGAAGCAGACATCCTGACTGATCCTCGCACGGGTGTACCGCTCTGCCTCCCATATGAGCTGTCTCATGCTCTGGATCAAAAGCAGCCAAACGAAAACACGACCCAACCTGTTTACACGGAAGAGCGCAAGCTGGTTGGAGCCAGATAACTGTTAGATTCCGCCAGCAAAAAGCCGGTTTTCACCACGTTTTACGGTGTAACCGGCTTTTTGCTATGCCGACTGTTTATCTCTCCTCGTTACAAGGGCTTAGAAAACCTTGCAGTTAGTCACAATCCAGACATACATATACCCCCTATATGTATGATAGTATTTGTTTGCAAGAAAAATATTCCATTCGGAAGGAGAGATCACCATGAAAATTGCCATCTTGCTTTTCGACGGCATCACCGCATTAGATGCAATTGGTCCATACGATGTATTCGCCGCTACGCTGAAATGTGAAGTGAAGTTTGTTGCTAAGAAAAAAGGGGTAATCAAGCTTGACTCCAATATGGGCTATTTACATGCCGATTACAGTTTTTCTGAAGTTACTTCCGCTGATATTCTTGTTGTTCCCGGTTGCAGTCCGCCCAATTATAAAGCCCCTATGAATGACGAAGAAACCCTCCAGTGGATTCGCCGCATTCATGAGACGACGAAGTGGACTACGTCTGTTTGCAATGGCTCTCTGATCTTGAGCGCCGCAGGCTTGTTACATGGAGCCGTAGCCACCACTCATTGGGGGTCGTTCGAACTGCTCCAATCTCTTGGAACCATTCCAACAGAGGAGAGAGTCGTTCGTCAGGGCAAAATCGTTACAGCAGCTGGCGTTTCCTCTGGTATCGACATGGCACTCCAACTAGTTGCATGGGAATTGGGAGAGGATATGAGCAAAGGAGTTCAGTTGATTTTGGAATACGATCCCCAGCCACCGTTTGACTCGGGTTCACCAAAGAAGGCACCTGCTTTATTGGTAGAAGAAATAAGAGGGATGTTACAAGAGTTTGCCAAGCGGGAGCCCCAGGTATAACTGAATCAGCACCTTCCAAAAAATGAAAAGGCGACAGCCCAGGGAATGCCTTACTCCCATGGGCTGTCGCCACTTTCTTTTCTAGCCTCTTACCACTTAACTTCTTTCAGAACTTCTTCTGCCATGCCAGCGGTGGATACCAATCCGCCACCGGACAAGTACCAGTTGCTGGAATCCAGGTAAATGATGTTGCCTGTTTTGAATGCTTTCGTGTTCTTAATCAGATCGTTTTCTACCGTTTGCTGTGTAGAAGTAGACACTTCTTGATTCTTGGAAATCGCGTTGCCACGATCAATTACGAACAGGTAGTCTGGATCTTTTTCTGCGATATATTCAAAGGAAACGCTTTGACCATGATTTTCTACAGAAATGTTTTTGTCTACAGGCGTAAATCCGAATTCACCGTGCAGGATACCAAAACGGGAACCAGCACCGTAAGCGTTCAGCTTGCCTTCGTTAACCATTACGATCAGAGCAGTCTTGCCGCTTGCCGTTGCTTTTGCATTCAATTCTTTGATAGCTGCATCGATTTTGCCCAGCTCTTCTTCTACTTGTGCTTCTTTACCGAAGATGGTACCCAATGTTTTCATATTCTCTTTGAAAGTTTCCATGTACTTCGCATTGTCTACACCCATGAAGATGGTTGGAGCAATTTTGTTCAATTCTTCGTAAGCATCTTGTTGACGACCGGAAATAAAGATGACATCCGGTTTCATTGCATTGATTTTTTCAAAGTCTGGCTCTTTCAAACCGCCAACGTTTGTGTATTTCGCATCTTTGAACTTTTCCAGGTACGCAGGAATGTTAGTAGACTGTGCAACACCCGCTACTTCGATACCCAATTTATCCAAGGAATCCAGAACACCGAAGTCAAATGCTACAACAGTTTTTGGATTCTTTTTCAGTTTTGCTTCACCCAATTTATGCTTGATTGTAACTTCTTCGGATGTTTGTGCAGCTTCCGGTGCTTTGGTTGCGTCCGCCGAAGGTGTTGCAGGAGCGGCGTTATTGGAGCCGCATGCAGCTGTGAATACAGCCAACAGTGCTGCCATAAACAGCATGAGTAATTTTTTGTTCACTTCTCTCACCTCTATATAGAATGTAAAAGTATATAAAATTATTGATAGCTTGCTGATGAAACCCCCGGCAGGCCATCAAAATTTTAACGAAAGGAAGATAGAGCTTACGCGAAATAAACGCATATTTTGTTCTGTTCAATGTCTTCAATATGGATATCCATGTCATAGACATCTTTCAAGATAGGCTGGGTGATGATCTCGTCTGTAGTGCCCTCTTTCACGACCTTGCCATCCTTGAGCGCGACGATATAATCCGAATAGACGGAAGCAAAGTTGATATCGTGAATGACAATGACAACCGTTTTGCCCATTTCGTCTACCAGACGTCGCAGCACTTTCATGATCTGGACAGAATGCTTCATATCCAAATTGTTCAGCGGCTCATCCAAGAGGACGTATTCCGTATTTTGAGCGACAACCATTGCGATGTAAGCGCGTTGACGCTGACCGCCACTCAACTGGTCGAGGTACTTGTGTTGAATGTCCGTAAGCTCCAAATATTGAATGGCTTCGTCTACATACTTCCAATCCTCTTTTGTCAAATTGCCTTGTGAATATGGGAAGCGACCAAAGCTGACCAGCTCACGAATCGTCAAACGCACCGTAATGTGGTTCGATTGCTTGAGAATCGAGATTTTCTTTGCCAGCTCACTGCTCTTTGTCTGCCCAATCTCCTTGCCCTCAATGAAAACCTCGCCTTGATCCTTGGTCAATAGGCGACTAATCATCGACAGCAGCGTGCTCTTTCCGGCCCCATTGGGTCCGATAAAGGACGTGATTTTCCCCTTGGCAATCTTCACAGAGACATTTTCCACGACATTTTTGGTACCATACTGTTTTGTGACATTCCGGACTTCTATCACGCTTTATTCTCCTTTAACAGAAGATAGATGAAGTAAACCCCACCTATAAAGTTGACAATGACACTGAGCGTTGTGGAGAACGCAAGTACACGCTCCACAATCAACAGACCGCCAACCAGTGCAATCACACTGATTAAAGCCGAGCCCACCAGCAAGTATTTATGCTGATAGGTTTTCATAAACTGATGGGCTAGATTCGCTACCAGCAGTCCAAGGAAGGTAATCGGTCCAACAAGCGCTGTCGCGATTGATACGAGAATGGCAATGACGACGAGGAACCGTTTGATCACAAAATCGTACGGAATTCCCAAATTGATCGCCTGATCGCGGCCGAGTGCTAACACATCCAAGTACTTGATGTATCGCCAGAAGTAAATCATGATTCCGATGACCAGAACAAAGCTCGTGATCAACAGGTCTGTTTTTACATTGTTGAAGCTGGCGAACATTCGGTCTTGCACAACCAGAAACTCATTCGGATCAATCAACACTTGCATGAACGTAGACAAACTGCTGAACAATGTGCCCAAGATCAATCCGATAAGAAGCAGGAAGTAAATGTTTTGCCCTTCCCTCTTAAACAGGAATTTGTAGAGCAAGCCTGCGAAAAGCACCATCCCACCTGTTGAGATCAGAAAGTTCACATTGTTGTTCATCAAGGTGAAATGGGTGGAGCCAAACACAAAGATCACAAATGTTTGGATGAACATATAGAGCGAATCGAGGCCGATGATGCTAGGCGTCAAGATTCGGTTGTTCGTGATTGTCTGGAAGATCATCGTAGAGAAGGCGATGATGCAACCGGTTAAAATGATGGCAAGAATTTTCTTAGCCCGCCGAGGAAGGACGTAATCCCAGTTGCCACCGGCGTCAATCATCATAAAAATGGCTATCAAAGCAATGGCCACAATCGACAGGGCAGCTATCTTCGCTTTCATTGTTCATATGCCTTTCTTCTCATGAGTAAGTACACGAATATCCCGCTGCCTATGACCCCAACCATCAAGCCGATGGAAATCTCGTATGGGAAAATAATGAGGCGACCGAGAATATCACAAGCAAGTACAAACACCGCGCCAAGCAAAGCGGTATGAGATAAGCTTTTTTTCAGGTTGTCTCCCAGGTAGATCGTAACCAGGTTGGGAATGATCAGCCCCAAAAACGGGATTGTCCCTACTGTGAGAATAACTACCGAAGTCACACAAGCGACAATGACCAGTCCAATGTTGACGACATGCTTGTAGTTCAACCCGAGGTTGATGGCGAACTCTTCACCCATTCCGGCAATGGTAAACTTGTTCGCAAACAAGTACGCGATAATCACCAGCGGAATGCTTATGTACAAAAGCTCATAGCTGCCTTTCATAATGGTGGAGAAATCTCCATGCAACCAAGCAGACATGTTTTGCATCAGGTCATGCTTATAAGCGAAAAACGTCGTGATGGATCCGACGATGTTTCCAAACATCAGTCCCACTAACGGGATGAAAATGGAGTCTTTAAATTTGATTCTTTCAAGAATCTTCATAAAGACAAAGGTTCCAAAGAGAGCAAATGCAAAAGCAACGAGTAGCTTCACCCAAGAGCTCGCATCAGCGAATACCAAGAGGGAAACCAATATTCCGAATCGAACGGAGTCCTCTGTCCCTGCTGTCGTCGGAGAAACGAACTTGTTTCGGGTCAGCTGTTGCATGATCAAGCCAGCGATACTCATGCTGATCCCTGCGATGATAATACTGATCAAACGCGGAATCCTGCTAATCCATAGCACTTGCACTTTGTCATCTGTGAGATTGAACAGATCCCACGGAGATATATCTTTCACACCAATAAACAGTGAAACGAACGATAGCAAAATAAGTGCTACAACCAAATATCTCTTTTTCATCGCGTCCCTACTCTTCTTACGTTTTCCTGAAGTAATGTTCCGTATTGACTCGAGTATTTACGAAAGAGAATAATTCTCATGTCCATTAATAAAGAGATTCATTCTCAATTAGAACTACCTTTGTTATATTAGCACTTCTTTATCGGAAGGGAAAGCTTTTTTTCATTAGTCGGCTAATTTTTTCTTCAACCTGTCAAAATACGGACAAGAACAAGAAAACCGCCAGGGAAAACCCTGACGGTCCTGATTTATTTGGATGTGTACGAGCCTTTTATGTTTTGAACGGATCGCTCTCCGCTCCCGTCATTCTCAATCAACACATTTCCTTCGACGGTATCAATGACAATATCGCCGCTTTGGTCCGATATCGTCATGTCACCCTTATGCTTCCTGATATCCATATCACCGGACTGATCGCGAATGGCTACATTTCCCCCCGTATTTTCCAGGGTGATATCACCTGAATCGTCTTCGATCAGTTTGAGGGCTGACGCGTCCTTGATTTTGATGTCACCAGACTGGTCATGAATCTCTACCTCTCCGCTCGTATTCGTCAATCGAATATCACCGGCGCCATCCTCAATCGTGAGCTTTCCTGCCAGATCCGTTATGTCAATATCTCCTGATCCGTCGGTAAGGTTTATCGGCAGCTGGGCAGGAACTGTTACGGTTAGTGTCATATCCACATAGTTAATACCGATACCTGTATTTATTTCGGATCGTAGTGTTGCGGTATTCCCATCCTTCTCGAGTGTTATGATGATTTCTTCGGGTTTGACATTTTTCGATTTAATATCAGCATCTACATGAATCACCGTTGCTTTTTCATCACCTTTGACGATCAAATTGCCCGAATCCGTAACAATATTCAACGCCTCGATGGACTCCGCAGGCAATTCAAGCTGTCTTTTTTCTTCTTCAATCTTGATCACGTTATCGTTGATCGTGCATCCGGCCAAGCCGATTCCCACAGCAATCAGGCCAACTCCTATCCACTGCTTCATTTGTTTCATCTGTTTCCCCTCGATACTGGTTATTTTTACAAGATAAGTTCTATACCATCATAGCAAAACAGCGTAGAAGAGAAATCAGGCTGCAGGGTTGTTCTCTCGTCAGTCCGCAGACGGATATTCCATTGTAGAGATCCCGTCTTTTCCCTACACTACAAGTAAGCATATTTCTCTAATTGAGTTGTCGCGGAGGGTAAAACAATGGACTTGAATCGAATCCAACTTGTGACTGATGCTTTTCCGTGCTTTTCCCTTGTTCCGGAAGCCGCATGGCGCCATCCTGACATAACAGTGGAACGCTTTTCTACCCAGCTTACGATGCAGCAGGGTCATCTGTTTGCCCATGCCGCTTTTGTATTGTCGGGCAAGGTCCGCATCTATATCATCAGCGAGTCAGGACGTGAGGTTACGTTATATCGGGTACAACGCGGGGGAGTCTGCGTCCTCATGATGGCCAGTATTTTAGGTGAGACGGGCTATGAAGCATCCGCACAGCTAGAAGAGGAAACCGAGCTGCTGCTTTTGCCTGTAGATGTTTTCAAAGACTGGATGGATCACTATAAGGACTTGCGTCAGTTTATTTACCGAAACATGATCAACCGAATGGTCTCCGTCACATCTCTGGTCGAGGATATCGCGTTTAAACCGATCAACGCCCGCATCGCCGAATTATTGCTCCGTCGTACCACAGATTCTCACAATCATCTTTCCATCACCCATGAAGCGATTGCCATAGAACTCGGAACTGCCCGAGAGGTAATCAGTCGGTCACTCAAGGAGTTTGAAAAAGCCGGGTGGCTTCAGTTAGGCCGAGGCCGAATCACAGCTATTCGCCGTGATGCCCTCCAGGAAAAACTTTTTCCTAGTGATTGGTGAGATTGGTGAGTAAGTTACAGAAGCAACCATTTTCTCACTTTACAATAAAGTCGTAGTGACTACCCATGAAAAGGGAGAGGATGTTTCATGTCAAAAGCACGTTCTTATTATGAATCAGCAAATTTGTCGCATATCCCAGAATTGATGAAATTGGCGCCTGACGCTGCCGCTTCTTATTTTTCTTTCGAGCGGCAAATCTACCAGCAATCCCACCAGCTTCCGGTCAAAACGAAAGAGTTGATTGCCATTGTGGTCGCTCACGTGACTGGCTGCCCTTATTGCATCGATGTTCACGTAAAAAAGTATAAAGAACTGGGCGGCACCATGGAGGAAATTATGGAGGCTCTACTCGTTGCCGCAGTGACACGTTCCGGTGCTATCTTAAGTCATGGGGTCAATGCCTTGCTCGCCTATCATGATGCTCCTGGCAAGCCAGATTGCTTTTGCTAACCGAATACATGACCCATCTGGAAAAGCTAAACAAACGAATCCAGTTTCATCAAAAGCTGGAATTCGTTTGTTTTTTTGTATGTTTGCACACTTTTGATGATCAAATGATTGCGACATTTTTCCTATCAGTGTTATGGTAAAAGCAGGATGAATACTTACCAATAATTACTAACCGTTTCGAAACAGGAGGTTTTATGGCTCGTATACTGATAGCAGACGACTCCCTTGTAGTACGAGATTACATGAAAATCATTTTGGAACGGGCGGGCCATCAAGTCATTGCAGAAGCGACAAATGGATTGGACGCCTATCAAAAGTATACGGCCCACCTCCCCGACGTGGTGACGATGGATATCAATATGCCGGGAATGAACGGCATAGAGACCGTCAAAAAAATCATCGGCACCTTCCCCGACGCCAACATCATTATGGTCAGCACCAACGGATTAAAGCCGCTCGTTTTTGAAGCAATCAACGCTGGAGCGCGCCATTACATTCTAAAACCGATCGATGAAGAGCGGCTTTTGGCTGCCATTACGAATTCTCTTTAGTCGATCAATGAAAAAAACTGAGGCACTGTCGCCTCAGTTTTTTTCCATGGGTCTAGCGAATGTCTTCCAATGGGATTCGGAAGGTAAAGAGGGTACCCTCCCCCTTTTGGGTATGAACCTGAAGGGTTCCGCCCAACTGCTCAACCTCTTGCTTGACAATGGACAGGCCAATTCCTCTGCCCGATACGAGACTCGCATTTTCTTGTACCGTGACATGCTCCGCCAATGCCAGCTGTAGCTTTTCCAAATCTCCTCCCCGCCCATCATCGCGAATCGTGACGCACAGGGAAGTATCCTCTTGCCAAATGCGGCATTGAATCTTGCCGCTGCGTTCTTTTCCGCATGCCAATCGTTCTTGCTCTTCTTCCATTCCATGATCGATCGCATTGTTGAATACGTGAACCAGGCTCCTCGCAAAATTCTCGAATCGCTCTGGATCGACCAGCACTTCTTCTGCATCCCATTCGACCCGATCGATGGTCTTATTCAGACGGATGGCAAGCTCACTTACATAATCTTCATACCGGGATAGCATGTCCTTCATGGGACGATAGCGCAGCTTGCGGATGCTATGGAGTAGCTCCTGCTGAGCTTCCCCTTGTACCAGACTGGTGATCTCGTGCTCGAAGCTATCCCATCGCTCTTTTGCAATGGGGTATACATGCTCGTTATGATCCAGGAACCCGATCCCGAGCTTGTGCTGCATGATTGACAAATCCTGTTGCATCGCAGCTTGAACCTCTGCGAACGCCTGCTCAGCGTGCTCCCCCTCATCGGACAGGCGTTCCTCGGACTTTGCCCATTGAATCAACCACGACTCCAAATCATGTAGCTTTTGCGGTGTATGAATCAAATGTAATTGGCTGAAGTCACCTTTAAACTGATGAATCTGAGCGATCAATTTGAATAGTTTCTCGGTTTCTGCAATCTCTTCTCTCAGGACCTGCTTCCACCCATCCCCAAAGAAAGCGTCAAAAGCTCGCAGTACCTTTTGGAAGAGCGGGAGACTAATTGCCACAGTTACGACCATATTCAACCTTTGCCATTCTCGCTCCATCTTTGATTTGAGCGCCCGCTGTTCACTCATATCAGTCAGGATCAGCATCAAGCCCTCTGGCGAATCTCGCCGATCTTCATATATCGGCTTACATGCCAGCTTCAACGGCATTTGATTGATCTGGATTTCCGTAGGAAACAGACTGAGATACAGCTCTTTTTGCCCTTGGTCTTTTGCTTCAAAGTACTTTTCCAAAAGAGATTCAATAAACTTGCTGTCCTCTGGGCGATCTGGGTAAAGGAGCTCTGCGACCGATACCCCAGCCAGTTCTCTGCCAAAAATCCGTAGACATTCCCGACTGTATTCGGAATGGACCAGCAGGTTTTTGGAAAAAGAAAGGAAGCCTTGTCCCGCATTGTTTAACAGATTTTTATTCGCCTGCAAAAGCGCCTGAATCTCATAGGTACGCTCTGTCACGATCTTTTCCAAGGATTGATTCCATTGCTCCAATTGATGATACAATCTCGCATTTTCAATAAAGATCGCAATTTGCGAGAAGATCAGTCTGAGCGGTTCTGAGCGTTTTTCATTGAATACATGTGTCGTCTCGTTGTTCTCCAAATAAATGACACCGATCATTTTTCCTTGCTGCCATAGCGGGGAGCATAGAATCGATTTCGGCTTGTGCTTCGCAATGTACGTATCGCGGAAAAAAACGCCTTCCACTGAAGCGTTGTGGAGCACTAGCATCTCTTCCGTACGAATGGTGTAATTCACGACAGCGACAGAGAGCATCCCGCTATGCTCATACGGGACAGACTGCATGATCTCCACGTCCAAATCAACGGAGCCTGCCGCTTCAATGAGCCAGTCACCATCTTTTTTCAGCAGGAGGATTCCCTTCTCCGCACCTGCATTGCTCATCACCGTGCGCAGCATCGTCGCCAGCAGCATTTCCAAGCGGAGCTCGCTAGCAATCGTTTGCGACGCCTTGATGACACTCATTAAATCGACGAGGTCTGCTGTCTGGTCAGTCGTGGCAATCTCGGCAGAAGCACCCAAGCTTCTTGCCCGTTGCAAAAGATAAGGGTACCGTTCCCCAATCTCCCGTGCCTTGGCGACCGCTCCCCAAAGCATGTAAACCTCGTGCGCCTCCGTCATATATGCCTTCGCAATCGTTTCGAGTCCGAGGGCCAAGTAATGCTGGGCGGCCAATTCATTTGCCATTGCCTCGTTTTGTAAGAAAACATCTTTTTTGGCAAGTTGGACTGCCTGTTCATAAAAAGGACCGGCTTCTTGTTTTTTCTCCGTGACACGGAGCCATTCAGCGTACATCAGCAACCACTTGTGCTGAAAATTTTCCGGGCATTCGTTTGCCCACGTCTTCATTTTTTTGAGATTTGCTTTGATTTTTTTCCCGTACTTCGATTTTTCCTGTCGGCTGGCGATCTCATAGAGCCCTGTCAATGCCAGTGTTTGCATAAAAACTTGCTGACTGACAAGAACCTGTCCGCTTACTGAATCCATCCATTGCTCCGCTTCAGCCAGCAGCTCGGCAGCCTCCAGGTGGTTCCCGTACATGAGATGAACCATCGATTTATAGTAGTGGTACATGTACCGCTTGTAGCTATTTCCTTCTTTTTGCAGGTTGTTTACATAGGCAGCTTCGTCAAAGCCATCATGGCAAAACGCCGTTCGTTCATCGTCCGTCCACCGTGTAAAAGCATGCAGCGCCTGGCGCAATAACAGGAGCCGATCATCGTGATCAACGACCTTGATTTGTTGAATCATATCGCTGTATTCCTCGATTTGCTGCTCCAATTCTTCCACCGGCACACCGCAATAGAGCATGGCCTCCAAAAGCCCATGGGCATTGTAGGCAGCATAAATGTTGCCCCCGCCGTCCAAGCCGAGCTGAATCGCTTTTTTCAAAAGAGGGATGTTCGTCCGCGCATGCTCGCACCAGTGATTGATCAGTAGGGCAAACGCGCCATACGCCTTCGTCATGGCAATCGGATCGGCGAAGCTGTCTGCTACACGGCAAGCCAATTGCCCAAATTCGTAAGCCTCCCGATAATTTCCGAATTGAGCAGCTTGTACGATCCCGTAACCGGTATAACCATTTGCGGAGGCGACCGCGTTTCCGTGCACGAGCGACAGATGAAGGGCACGCAATATCGTTAAAGCAAACCAATTGAGATTGACATAGTAAGCAGATGGCCCGGCGTAGCTGATGATGCTCATCGCCATCTGATAATTTTCATCGGGAACATCCGGCAAATACAGCAGCTCATCTATTTTCCGGCCCTTGAGGAGGCGCTTGATATGAAACATTTCCTTAATGATATCGAGCTTGCCAGGCTTTTTCGGAATCGGTACGCCCAATAACCCCAAGGCCTCGCTTGCGATCTCCATGACACGCGGAAATTCAGCCAGTCGCGTATACATGCGAATTTCCATTTCCAAAATGCGGACTCGTTCTCGGTCTGTTTTGGCATGCTGAATCCCGCGTTCAAACAATTGTTTGGCCTCATCCAATTGGTTACAGAGGTACGTCGTCTCCGCAGACAACGCACACAGCTCCATGGTCAGATCATGATCGCGCTGCCAGCCCTCTTCCCCCACCAGCTCGAGACCGCGTTGGAAATACTGCAAGGCGGACTCAAATGCCGCAGAGGATTTCGCTTTTTGCCCAGCGAGCAAATGACAGTGCGCAACATGCATGCGCTCCGCCTGATCCTCCAGTATCTCTTTGCCCCGATACATATGATCGCAAATTTCGAACAGAAAGCCAGATTCACTTACTTGAGACATTTCCCACATCATCCTGCCCAGCTTGACGTGCATTTGTCCGCGCTCTGCCTCTGCTAACAACGAATAGGCGGCCTGTTGAATCCGATCATGCACAAAACGGAAACGAATCCTCATCTGAGACGCCACTTCTTCTTCCACAAGCGCAGCGTATGTCAGATATTCCGCTCCTTCAATCGGATAGATGAGACCTTCCTCAATCGCAGGCCATATATGCTGAATGGCTTCTGACTCCGTTTGATTCCGTGACTTGGCTATCAAATGAAGCAAAAATGAATTGCCCAGACAAGCAGCATAAGCGAGCTGCTGCTGAGTAGAATCAGGCAATCTTCTCATTTTTTCCACAAGAAAATCGGCCACATTTTCCGTAGTACCCAGCTTCTCAATTTCGGCCAAATCCCATTGCCAGTTCCGTTCTTCTCTCACATACCACAGCAAATTGCGATCATATAGTGTTTTAATGAATTCTCTTACATAAAACGGATTCCCGGCTGTTTTTTGCATGATAATCGTAACCAGCGGCTTCGTCATGTCCGGATCACTATGCAATGTATCTGCTACTAACGCATTGAATTCGTGTTCTCGAAGCGGCAATAACGTGAATTGGCGCAAAATGCGGCTCTTGATGCCTGTCTCTGTCAAAATGGCAATCAACGGATTCATCATGCTGCCATCATGCTCACGATAAGCGCAAATCAATAGAAGATGACTGATCTGCATATCCGCAACCAACTCTCGGATCAGGAAAAGCGAAGAAGAATCCGCCCACTGCAAATCATCCAGGAACAAGACGAGTGGATGGTCTGGTCGCGCCCAAATTCGAATAAAGCGTTGCATCACCCATTGAAAGCGATTTTTTGCTTCTGCTGCAGGCAGCTCAGGTACGGCAGGCTGTTTGCCGATCACTGTTTCAAGCTGTGGAATGACATCCACGATCACTTGACCAAGTCCTTGCATGGCGTCGAGTATCATCTCTCGCCAAGCGAGCAGCTCGCGTTCGTGGCCTGCCAATAACTGCTTGATCAAATCCTGAAAGATTTGAATGATGGCCGAATACGGTACGGCTTGATTATATTGATCGAACTTTCCTGAAACAAAACGTCCTCGGCCTCTCAAAAACGCTTTTTGAGCTTCCAGCACGAGAGCAGACTTACCCACGCCTGCAGAACCACTGAGGAGAACCATCCTCGTAGCGCCGTTCGTGACTTGCTCAAATGCATCGATAAGCATCTGGATTTCTTGCTCACGTCCATACAGCCTCTCTGGAATCCGCAAGTGATCAGCACGGTCCTCTAAAGCAAGCGAAAAAGACGTAATCAAACCGTTTTGTTCAAGCTGGTCATAGCAGCGCTGCATATCTGCCAGTAAGCCCGACATGCTAAAGTAGCGATCCTCTGTATTTTTAGACAGACACTTCATTACAATGTCCGATAGAACCTCTGGAACGGATGGTTTGACACTGGAGGGAGCGAGCGGCTTTCTCGCCATATGAGCATGTATGAGTTCAAGCATGTCCGAAGTTAAGAAGGGCAGCTTTCCAGTCAATAACTCGTAGAGCGTGACACCAAAAGAATAAATATCGGAGCGGTAATCGACGGTGCGATTCATTCTCCCCGTCTGCTCCGGCGAGACGTAGCGAAGATTCCCCTTCCATTCTTTTGGATTCATCACACTTTGGTATTCCTGGTGGCATTTCGTCGCCAACCCAAAGCTAACCAGCTTTACCTCATAGGTTTCAGGGTGAACCAGGAAATGATCGGGATTTACATCCTTATGAATGATTCCGTGCTGATGGATTTCCTTCAAGCAGGAAGCCATGCGGACTGCAATAAAGAGCATCTCCTTCAGCGACAGTCCTTTCATTTTCATAAGCAAGGAGAGCGGCACTCCCCCGAAATCTTCCGTAATCATTACCGTCTCACGGCCGTGATTAACGAGTTCGATGATCGTTTCCACTGCATTGGATTCCAGTGATTGAAGAATGCGATATTCATGCTTCAGTTTCCACACAGATTCTTTATGGGAAGGTCCTTCCATCGGTACTTTGAATAAGACGGGGAGATTGTCATTATTTCTGTAACCCCGATAAATTCCCAATTTTGAATGAGTGGAAAGAAACTCTGCCACCCTATAACCTGGAACCACGATCATGCCGCTCATACTATCCACTCCATCTTTAGGTAGAACATCCTATCTTTTTAATTGTTGCCCCACAACAAATAATCTATATTTAATCTATATTCTGTCTTAATATAATCTCTTTTTACTATTTTCAAGGAGGTATAGTTTTGTCAAATCTAAGTCGCAGTGTAAGTAACCCCCACAATAATGAAGTGGTCACCTTTTTAAAGACAACGGAAGAAACGAATGGCGAATATTTGTTATTCCGTACCGATCTTCCACCAGATAACGGGATTTTTCTACACTATCATACAAAACTTGTCGAAACCTTTGAAGGTGTAATTGGAAATTTAGAGGTAACCATTGATGGAAAAAAAGTAATCCTGAAGCCGGGAGAGAAGCTAAACATCCCAACAGACAAGGTTCATGGGTTCCACAACCCCTCTAACGAATTCGTCAGCTTCGATGTCGAAATCCGTCCGGCAGGTACTTTTGAAGCGTTTGTCCGCTGTGGATATGGGCTCGACACAGACGGGCGCAGCTTTTATTTGCCGTTTATCAAGCAATATATCCCGAAGAATATTCTCCTCTTGGGAACGATCTTTCAGATGGGGCAGTTTTACCTCCCAATCATTCCGCGCTTCCTGCAAAAAGGCATGTTTGCTGTGTTGGCTGCCTTGGCTCGTTGGACAGGCTCAGATAAGTCACTGGAAAAATACTACAAAACCTCTCCAACTATACCAGTCTCCCATTCCGGAGTCGAACAAACAACCCAAAAGACGTTGCAAGGATAAAATGAGAAAGACACCATAGGGATTACTCCAGCTTGGTGTCCTCCACGCTTCTTATATCCACATATTCCAACCTGGATTCGATGTTTTAACGTGCAAGATCATGTGACTACTTCACCGTATCAGAGCATAAAGCTGCTCTTGCACGTTGTTTTGGCACATGCCTCCATGATAACAAATGATACTATTAATTTCCAAGTTCTCGAATTTTTTTAATGAGTTTACTGCTATTTCCATATCGAGAGTGTTTTGCGGAATCGGTCCTCGTAGTGCTTCGTTCATGTACACCATAGCATCGCCTGCTATCAAGGTCTTGCTATCTTCTACATAAAGGCTGATATGCCCCGGCGTATGTCCGGGAGTATGAATAATGCGAATTCCCCCACAATACGGCAGAATCTCTGCGTCTGCCAGTGTCTTGTGCACCATTGCCTTTGGCGGATTTTCGCAAAGCCTTTGCAAGTGCTCGCGTTCCTTTTCAGGCAACATCGCAAGTATAGGGGCCATGATTTTGGGGTTTGCTTTGAGGAGAGGGCGTGTGCCTTCAATGTACGGCTGATCTAGCTCATGCGCGTATATTTCAACCTGCCCGCCAAGCTCACGAACGATTTCTGGAAGACTTCCGATATGATCAAGGTCCTGATGTGTCAAAATGATAGCCTGTAAACGCTCAAGTGGTACGCCAGCACGGTTCATTTCCTGACGAATGGTCTCCCATGAACCAGGCATTCCTGTATCTACTAATACCGCTCGGTCATCATCCCAAAGCAAGGTGGGATTGATCACCATTGGCTTGCCAAATGCCTCTCCTTGTAACGGAATCATTTTCATACCTGTATTAGCTTTCATACCCTATTCCTCCTCACACCTTTTTAACACACAACTACTTTTTATCACGGAGCGAGGAGCACTTTCAATAACAAAATATTTTATTATAACACAAATAAAATATTTTGTCAATGGTTATTTTGAGGGTCTCTATGACAGCAACTACACCCGAATTACGCGGTCGCTCCTACTAGAGCAGACCGCGTTGGCGTTATTATCACCTTATGGTGTTGTTGTTTGAACAGGCTGCCCACCCGTAGATGCATCTTGGCTTCGCTTCCCTAGAACATCACGGACAGGTTGGATGTCAGGCTCGTCCATCATTAACCGATAAACCGGTACGAACACAGCCGGTGGACGGGGCGGTTCAGGCTGTGTTTCAGGAGGCTGTACGTGCGTACTCGTATCTCCCCAAACCAGATAGCCTCCCCACGCTCCGGCACCTAGCAAGACAACTGCGCTGGATATCACCGTAGCTTTGTGCCGAAACAGCTTCACGAGCGGATTGGCTGTTTCGCTGCGTACCTCGTCCAAAAGCTTGCGGAAATCAGCATTTCGGATCGCATACCACCGTTTTCGCCATTCTTTATCCCGCAATCTCTTGCCTTTCTCCTCGAGGAAAAATGCCTTCAATGCTTGTCTGTATGCTGGAAGCAAGTACTTTCCTTCGAAAAACATCCGCTGGCTCATCGTCCATTGGATAAAGGACAGGGTAACGGCTTCCCCACCATTTTGCTGAACATACTCCAGCAATTCTGCAAACTGGAATCCTTCCTGACCAAAATGGTCTTCCCGGTAAAAGACCAGCGGCACCTGCGGGAACTCGTCAGCATGGAGCGGTTTACTCAACATATTCTGGATCATTCTTTGCTGCACGGAAATCGCTTCCCGATCCCATTTTCGGAAAAACTCTGCCGGGTGTGGCGTGCTTCTCTCTTCATGCAGCTTCGCCAGATTCATGAGCATTTCTTGCTTCTGGCGGCTCTCCATATCCAGCGTTCCGAAAAAGCTCTGTGGCTTCTCCTCCAAAAGGGCGATGAGAACCTGGAAATCATCCTTGGATAGCGTGTCTAGCGCGACGAGCTTCATCAAGGACTTGTCCAGCTCATCCAACAGCTCATCGGCATAGCTGCGTGCCCCATCGATGTTTTCAAAGAACTGGTGGATGGTAATCGCGGCAGCCAGCTTTTGGCGTTCCCGCGCAAATAGACGCAGAACTTTTTCCGTTGTCGTAGCAATAAAGACGGCATTGCGCATAGCTTGCGGTTCTGTTTCCGTCCAAAACCGGATTTCCTTTAGCATCTGGTCCAAGCTGGTCACGGCGGCTACCCGCTCAGTCATATAATCCTCAAAGAGCGGCTTCACCAACTGCGGATAGCCAAAAATCGTCCGCATCATAAAGCCAAACAGCTCGCGGTTGCTGGACAAATGCTTGTACACCTCTGCGACGTAGCTGCTCTGTCTTGCGGTCTTGGCCTTCATCAACACGTCCATGAGGAAGCGGATCAAATCCATTTGCAGGCGTTCCTGCCTGGTGACACGGTAGGATTCAATCATTTGCTTGATCGTCTCGCCGTCAGGCAGTTGTTTGGACGAAAGCGCCTCTACTTCGATCCGCATCAGCATTTCCTGAAGCTCGATCAGCCGTTTCTTGCGTGTCAAGCTGCCGTGCCCCAAATAGCTGTTCAATGCCTGCCAAACGCCCGCCCGCTTGCTCTCATACACGGACGTTCGTCCCTTTTCAATCAAATACAGTGCGCACAGCTCATAGTACGTGCGAATGTTCAAGGCCAGTGCATGGTCTGCCCCAGCCAGCACTTCCTCACAAAATTCGTGGAACGCATCCAGAATCCGTTGCTCATTCACATACTCCCAGGCAAAGTCGAGATATTCGTGTCCTCCGGCCTGCAAATCGACGTTCTGAACGCGACCAAGGGAGAAGTCGAACAAAAAGTCTTTGTCGCTATGCCCCCCGCCTGGGCGAATGCTTCCTTTTTCCACAAACGTGACGTGGATATGCTTCTTGCTCTGCGGCTCGTTGCTAAACGTGAGAAAACCAAAATGTCTGCGCATCTCATAAGGCAGACAACTGTACAAAATCTCCAACAATTGAACAGCGCTCTTGGATGAGGCACTAATATCCACATCCAAGCTGATGAACACCTTCTTTTTCGCTGCGAGCGAGGACATCATCGCAAAGAGGAGCTGTTTGAATAAACGTTCATCGACCCCCATTTGTCCAAGCAGCTGCTTTCGGTCTTGCGACAAGCCTTTTTCTGAGGGAATGTCATCGACGGCAGGAAGCTCCTTGCCCGCTGCATCGTCGTGGCGATCTGCAAAAGTGCGCACTCCGAAGATCTTGCCCGGGTTCTTGATAAACTCGTCCCGACGATCTGCCGGAATGACATAGTTGTGGCTGAAAAACGTATTGCGCTGCCCGGTAAAGTCCGCTCCGACAAATACACTTCTACCGAGGACCATCTCTCCCGATTCGGCTTGGAAGCTGACAAGCGCCTCTGGAAAGAGCGCCAGATTGCTTTCCGCCCGCTCTTGAAGCTGTCGCGGCGCGTCGTACACGCAAAACGGATGGAGCGTTTTCTTGATGAATTGGTTATCCAGCCCTGGCGTCTTGGCGACAGTATCATATCCTTCGTTCGAACGGAAAACCCCTTGTCGCCCGCGGGTGTAGTACTGCTGCAAAATGGGCTGACGGTTGCTCACTACCGCTCCCTCCCCTCGATGTAATCAAGCTGGTGCATCAACCAAATAAACGGTTCATCGACGCGAATCGGCGTCACGACACCACTCACCCTTTGATTGACTGGATTGCTCCCCAGCGCAGATACAGCGAAATAGGCCGTATTCGTAAAGTAAACATCCAACGCGTCTTTAAACGGTCTATCCACCTTTTCGATGAATCGGCGGATTTCTCCATCGATGTTCTCGAATTCAGTCGTATTTAAATACTGTTCATGGACGAAATTGCGGAAAACATTGCTGTTGGACTTGATGTATTCGCCGTCGTCTTCCTTGATCAGATGCAGCATGTCGCTCTTCGTCAACACGACAGCAGTCGGAATATGGGTCTTGCTCTGTTCCTGATAACCGATGAAGTTCTCAAACAACGTAATGACGACCTCACGCGGTTCGTCGTACCTTGCTGTAAATTCCCCCGGCTCATCCCCTGCTTGGAGCATAACCCGATCGCGAATCGTCTTGATTTGCAGCGGATCGACCAAGAACAAGATGCCAGATGAGTTTTTCACATGCGCCGCATACAGCTCCAAATACTCGCGGTCGACCATTCCCTCGCCTGCTACGTCGAAAAACACCAGGATCAACGGTGCCTTGTCGCTATCCTTGAAAATGAACTGGAAGATGAACGGCTCCTGGCGCTTTTCTTTTTGCGTGGAATCAAGCAGCTGTCCGCGTTCAAACAAGGGTGCCTCATAGTTCTCCCGGAACTTACGGCTAATCTGCGCATTGAGCGGCATACACGCTGCATTGAAGTGATTCGCAGTCGTGTTCTGCAAGGTATGAATCAATGAGGTCATATAAACGGACTTCCCGACTTGGGACGCCCCGACAATCGAAATAATATTGCTCGGCGCTTTACCCGCCGTAATCGGCAGCTCGTTGTGGCATTTCGGGCACAGTCTGCGCTTGGAAACCATGCCGTATCGGTCGGTCACACCTGCGAGGACGTTATCGACGTACAAATGGTTTTCCGACGGGATGGATTCTGGATCGATCACCGCTTCTAGCTCGTCGATAGCATCCAGTCCGAATTTATCCCGATACGCATTGAGAATCTCATCCTCCTGCAACGCGTAGTCTTCGTCGTCTTGGCGATGATGCGTGGCACGAAAGACGACTTCGTCCGGTCCGTATTTGGCGAAGCAGTACGGGCAGACAATATCGTAAAAAGGAAGCCGTTCCTTGACCTGCGGCTTCTTTTCAAACATGTTTTTCAAAAACGACAGCATGGCGCATCCCCTCCTATTCAGGAATCAGTTCGTACATTTCTCCGTATTTTTTCCCATCCGTAAAAAACAGGCGGACGACGTCTTTTTTCCTGACCTCGATCTCCGGCATCAGATTGACACCGGGCTCGAGATCACGAATGAAATTGTATCGGGTACCATCATCCTTGTGGGCGGGAGGAGAGCCTTCTTTTTTTACGTAGCAGAGTACGTCCCGCGCGATCGGAATCTCTGAAAAAATGCGAATCTGCAACGATTGATGCTTGCTGAACCAGCTTCCGCCCCGTTTAAACGAGTAGTAGATTTTGGCCTTTCCTGTGCTGACGTGGATCACATGGGCATCCCCGTCTGGCATGAGCAGAATCGGCTTGCCATTTTCCAATCGGCAAGGAAAAATGCGGTATGTGTACCTGCCGATGCCGTCTGTTTTTTCCCGCAGCCCTTTGTGGACTTTGTATTCCTCTCGGGTATACAGCTTGAACTGACGATCATCCAGCTCGTTTACGTCAAAAGGGGCGCCAAATTGCGACTTGTGCACGTACACGCACGGAATATCCTGCGCCCAATGCCAATTGAGCACATATTCGCTCCCTTGATGCTGGCAGGTGACGTCCTTGATGAAGGTTTCTGTTGTTTCCTCCCGATTAATCATGATTCATCATGCTCCCTTTACAGATCAAACCGCTTGCTGCTCTGGTTCCCGGCGTCCAAAGCACGGGGGCTTTGTCTGGTGTTCAGTCTGCGCTTTGCAAAAGACGCTCCGCCACTCGTGGAAGCTGGCACAAAGAGAGTGAACAATGTCAGGATGACGGCGAGCAAGGAACACGCCAGCAAACGTACCACCATATCGAGCAAGTCGATCGACGACAGACCCATTTCCAAAACGAGTCCAGCTAACAGTCCTGATACCGCCCCGCCAATCGTGAAGCTTTTGGCCAGATGGCGATTGTCAAAAATCAGACCCAGCGCTAAACCGAGCAAAGCACCAATGATCAGAACACTGACCACACGGGTAATGGCGTAAAACATGCTATCTTCTGTCGCTCCTGTCCGCTCGGAAACAATATTGCGGTCTGTTCGGCTCATATCGTAAATCTGACCAAAGATTCCTGTCATTTGATCAGCGTGTTCAACATTGAAGTAGCTGCCGCCAGTCTCAGCAGCGATCTTTTGAAGCAGCGCCGTTCCGTCTGCATCGATTTGGCTCATGCCTACCGTATGGACAATCACTTGGTTTTGCTTGTAGGGCGCCAGTGCGGCAGGGACATCCAGATCACTATAGCCGTCTGACATCAGCACGACCGTACTGTTCGCCATTTGATTGGCTTGCAGCTGGTCCAGCCCCGCTTGCAGTGCCAGGTCGATCCGGGTGCCTCCATCCGTTCGCGGATATTGGAGCAGCTTCTTCACAACCTCATCCTTCGCGGCCTGGCTATTCAGCTCGGTGAGGGGTTGCAGCACATTCGTTTGATCGTGAAACGTAACCACTGCTATGTTCATGTCATTGTCCATGCGCTGCACCATGTCGGCTGCTGCTTTGAACAATTGGTTATCCGGGTCAGACGACTGCATGCTGCCTGAAGTATCCAGAACCATGATAATATTGTTGGCTCCGCTGGCCTGTTGAAATGATGAACCGTACAGCAGCTGAAGCAAGAGCGCCACTGCGCCCACCATCAAAAACGTGCTGGGCACAAGCATTTTCCAGGAAAAGCCCAGATAGCGCTGCTTCCAGCCAACTCCATTCAGTCGTGGCGAGATCATTTCCGCAATGAGGCACATCAATCCTACGAAAAAAGCATATTGACCAAAATAAAGTCCCATTAACAACCATTGCGGTATTTCTCCGGACAGCTTGCCTAGCATGACTTCCCCGACCAAAAATCCGATCACGCCACCTACCAGACTACACACTAGCATGAGTAAGCTTACCCTTCTCTGACTCATGACGACTCATCTCCTCCCACGCGGCGAAAGACAAACCCGCTGTCCTCATAGGAAGCATGGTATTTCTTGTTATTGCGGTAAAACATCAACTCTTCCATGCCGAATCCACCCATCAGGTTCATTTTTTCTATCCCGCTTTTTTGTTCCTCGTGGATGCAGCCCAGCTTGTAGGTTCGTGTGCTCTCATCCTTGTGCAGCGCATACTGGACGAAGTCGTTGTGAATATCGGCAAACAAGTACTTCTCCTCATAACGATGCTTTTGCAAGAAATGGAACACTTCGATGTGAACCGCTGCCCGCTCTTCCAGCACCAATGCCAGATCGAGGAACAAATCCTCTTTCGTCAGCACGGTTCGGTTATCGTAAGCAGCCCCGACGTTGGCACGCGCCAGCAACTCCGCCTCAAAAGATAAAGCAAATGGCGCACGGGTGAGAATCTCGTTCCGGCAAAACTGACACAGCCTCTCCACGAGTCCGGCGAGTCGATTCCCGCTGAGCAGAGCGCCGCTGCCAATATACCGTTGTTCCATGTAAAAATCACTGCCGCGTGAAGCTTCCAATGACCGGATCGTTTCATGGACGACCGATTCGTAATATTCGTCCACGTTTTTGCCCAAGTAATCAGTAGCTTCTCGAACGCTCGTCTGGGCGATTTCCCGAAGTTGCTTATGCAAGGCTTCCAACTGCTCGACTTGCTCACCTAACTGCCGGTGAATCTGCTCTGCCTGTTTCTCATAGCTCACAAGGATGGAGAGCATCATCTCCCAATCGAGCAGCTCCAGCTTTTTGCCATAAACGGCGTCCAGCAAATGGCGAATGAAGGTCCGCACACGCTCCTTATCCCGCGTGAAAAAACCTCCTACGCGAATGTCCTGCCGATCCACCCTCTCTTGGTAGAGATCGACCAGCTCGGCTTTAATCTGTTCAACCTGTCGCGATGTCTCGCGAATGCCTGTACGCAGCTCATCCAGCAGGTTTGCTCCATTGGCGTGTTCGGCTGTGAGATAGTAAGCCGCATACAGCCCAAGCCTTTCATCCTCGATGACTGCTTTCTGAATCAAATCAGCCAAGGACTCCTGAGACAGCATGTGCTCCAGACGTTTACGCGCCCCGGAAACGACATTCTCCTCAAAAAAGGCTTGGCTGCTGCCGTCAAACAAAGCCAGCTCCGCTTCGCGCATATTCATACTGCAAAGCTCGCTGTAGCTGATGCCAGAGGTCATGAGACCCTTCATTTCCTCCAAGATGTGATCATCCGGAAGAATGGCAGCCAATTTTCGTTGCAAATCATGCGCAGTCAATCCGAGCTTTTCTCTCGCTTTTGTTTTCGGCAAAACCTCGCCGTCCTGGAGTCGCTCCCAATAGCGGTCAAATACTGCGGACAGCACCGTAAACGCGATGGCATGAGTCGGTCGCTTCACTTTGGAGAGACCAGCAGAAGCAAACTTGGTCTGCCCGTGATCCACCGTGATGCTGCGCATAAATTGCAGCTTGTTATAGCCGTCACTGCTTTCATGGAATTCCGACTCTACCTTTTTGTTGTTCAAAAGCACCAGCTTGCTGATCAGCTCGTAATTTTCCTGCATGCCGCCTTCGATAAACAAGCCATGCTCTGTCTTGTCACTCAATAGGTACGCCAGTGAAAACAACGGTGCATTCACATGCTCCACAGGCAGTTTCACGAGATCCTCCGTTACCAAGAGATTCGCTCGATAGCTGTAGTCACTCCGCTGATAGCGATTGACCTCTTCCAAAAAGCTGACCGAGAGCGCTGTCGAGAACCCGAATGCTTCCCCGTTGTTCTTTTCCTGGAGCAGGACGTACAGATCGATTGATACGTTTTTAAACAGCTCATTGAGGTAGCCCTTGAGTAGCAGCGTCAGCTCTGGCAAAAGAATCGTGGCAGGGTCATCTGCCCTTGCCACGACGGCAATATTGACTTGCTGAAAAGCAGTGAACAACTTGCCCATTTCCGCTACCCGCACGCTTGCCAGCTTCATTACCTTGTTCAGTTCCATGGTGACAGCTTCATCGAGTAAAAAACGCTCGTGTATTGAAGTACGCATCTTTTTCTTGTCGTCATCTGCCTGCGGCAAGCGGCAGCCGATTACTTGCGGATGCTCCCACGTTTTGTCCTGATACGCATGGACATAAAGAACACCGTGACTATTTTGCCAATTGCGCTCGTTGTGGGCACGAACAGCTTGCAATGCCTCTACGCTCTTATCCCCGAGAAAAAGGAAGAGCACGGGGTTTTGAATGCTTCGCTGTCCGTTTCCGCTATCCAGTTGTCTTTCCAATTCCGTAACGTATTGGGTCGCGAACTCTCCAATCAAATCCCTCATGCGTCCTCCTCGGTTATTAAACGATCGTGATTGTTTATTGCAGCGTCTTGCGCATATCGTTTACCTTTGACCAAACCTTTTTGTAGAACTGGAACAGCTCTTCACCGTTCACGTATTCGTCGCGGTCGTATTCCAGATCGTTTTTCGTTTCTTGGAAAGCAGTTGCGATTTCATCGAGTTTTGCCAGCAGCTGCTGCGTATCCTCTGCTGAAGTCATCGCGTCACTGCGTTTTGCAGCCTTGCGCTGGATGGTTGCCATGCTCTTGTGATCCAATGCGCGGAATTTTTCATAGATAGCGAATTCGACGTGCTTGTTGACCTTCATCAGGTTGATGAATGGCTCCCACGCATCTTCTTCCTCATCCTTGTCGTAGACGTACAGCGCACCGCGCTTGCAAATCGTTCCTGTGTAAAGGGCTTCGATGAATCGGGTCACCAGCTCTTCTTCGTCCTTGATGGCACCTACGATCTGCTCCAGCTCCTGGATTTTGGCCTCGATTTCTTCGTATTTGCGCACTTCTTGTTCAATCAGGCGAATCTGCTCTGGATAGCGAATCAGGTTTTCTTTTGCCATCTCTTCATTGATACTGCCGAACACATCACGTGTAAATTCTTGCTCCAGACCATCTTTCATGAAGCCTTTGAGCTCAACCAATGCTCGCTTGATTTCGCCAGGGCTCAGCTTGGTCGCGTCTCCTTGCGCTTGGTGCTTAGCAAGGAACGTAGCCAGTGAGAACGGCTTTGTCACGATGGATTCATAGCGGTTGCTGGTCTTGCTGTCGCTGCCTTTTTCGCGGATGACTCCGTAGCGCATCGCACGGTCAAACAGTTCGCGTACTTTGGCGTTGTACGCTTTGATCCGCCCGTTTTGGTACGTATCTCCCCACGATTTTTCCGGAATAGGGGATGGGAGGTACGCCCAGTTGTTCTTTTCCGTTTGAACGAGGTGGCGTCCGATACCCTCTCTGTCCAGAATTGTACGTTCGTAGCTCTCCTCGTAGACCTTCAACGGTGTGTAAGCGAACAGCGGAACACCGTTTTTCGTATTCAGCCAGAAGATGCGGTTTTTGACTTCGCTTTCTTTGACGGTAAAGCGCGATCCGCTAATCGCTGTATTTTGATAGTTTTTAATCCCCTTCAAGATCGATGGTGCTTTCAGCGGCACGGATACAAAGCCCCAGGAAGGGAAGTGCATATTGCCGAGATTGTTGCTCAGATGGAAGACCGGAATCGCCTCTTCATCCAGCTTGCTCGCAATCTTGCGCTCTACGATGCGATCGAGTGTCTCGTCCTGACCGTATTTGATCACGAGGAATTCTTCCATCGACTTGGTGATCACCTCACCGAACTTCTCCGAGAGGAAATCGGAAATTGAGCTGACGATATCCAGCTCCTGCTCTTTGACCCACTGATCGGAGTGTCGCAGCAGCTCGCTGGTGAAATCGCGGATCAGGTCATCCGCATCTTTTTGGTCCAGAATGTTGCTGACGACTTTGGAGATATCCGGCACACTGACGATGTTCCAGTAGTATGTCTTGTTGCCAGTGCGGTCGCTCTCTTCGCCGCCGTTGATCAGGATGTCTCCGTTTTGCTCGAAAATTTGGTTGAGTGCGTTCAAAATCTCAGTAAATACGTTATAAATGCGATTGTTTTCTGCATTCAACAAACGGTGCAGCTCTTCGTAGAATTCGATCATTTGCTCCAGCTTTTCCTGATCAGCCAGGAGCTGGTATTCGTTGATCTTCGCTTCGATGTAGCTGTTTTTCTTCTTCTCCTTGGAGATGAAAGCACTGCGGGCATCGCCCAGCTTTTCATTCGCGTTTTCGCGAGCGCCCTCGATTTCAGGCGGGTAGCTCTCCAAATTCGCCTTGAGGCTCTCTATGTAGGAGAGGATCATTTTCATCAGGCAATAGCCTTTGTCCGAATGAATCAGACGGGACGCATAGAATGGTCCTTGCTGCGGGTGCAGGAATACACGCGTGATCATTTCGCCAAAAACAGAGATCATGTCGCCTGGCATCTGCTTTTTGGACTTGATGTACGCTTCGCGTGCTTTGGCGAGATAGCCTTGCTCCAGCTCGTGGTCGATGCTCACGACTTGCTGAGTGATCACGTTGCTATAGTTCAGACGCTCGCTGTTTTCATAGCCTGGCAACGGTTCAGGAACGCGCTCCTCGAACTTGCGGGAAATCGAGTCGATGTCGATTCCGAGCTTGCGGGCGAATTTCTCCGCATCCTCTTGCGTTGGGGCTACTGTGAACATTTTTTCCATCTTTTTAAACAAGCGATATGCCAAGTACGTTGTCATTTCTTCGATCGGCAAGACAGCAGAGGAAGCACCGATGACGTTGTACTGGTAGTTGGCTGCGTACGCTTTTGGCATCTGGTTGATGTTCGTACGGATGTTGCTGATATAGTCGTGGATGGCAAACTCTTCACCCGAGCGCTTTTCTTCGCTCGCCATGAAGTTCGTAATGTTCTCCGCCGTCACGTTCATGCAGTAATCGTAGGCGTTTTCCAATGCTTTGCCTTCCAGATTGGTCGCAGAAATCAAATGGCACAGGTTGAATGGCGGCATTGGCGATTGCACGGTGAGCACGTTGCCGTATTGCTGACGGAAACGCTCGTTGCGCTCATCCGCATTCATCCAGTAGTCCAGCTCTTTTAAGGCCGCATAACCGTTTTTCATGATGTAGTCGCGTGTGTGCGAGCTGAGACTCTTGTTCGACAGGTTGACGTCAGGCGTGAACAGGTAGCCCAGCGTATTCACCTTGTCTACCCCCGCACTGCCGAAGTCGCGCTCCAAAATGCCTCGTACGATATAGGCGATGTCGAGGAAGCAACCACTCCCTGTTCCCCCGGACAAACCGCTCAAGAGGAATACAGTCAGCTTTTTGTTGGTGCCCTCGCACAGCATCTTGATCTTTTTCTCAATCGTTTGGACGACTTGCGTAATTTTCGTAAAGAGAAGAAGTCGACCTGCCTGGCGTACACCTGACGCCCCGCTGATTCCGTCCGTAATTGTCAGCTCTGGCGAGAGCCAATCGGTGATGTACGGCTCCAGAATGCTGCGATTCTGCAACACACCGCCGATCTCAGGGTTGGACAGGAGTACGAACTCCGTCACTGGATCAAGTCCAATGCCCTTGTACTTTTTGTTGCGGTCATGCTCATTCGTTTCAAACGCAATGAACTCAATATTGTCCGGCTTTTCCTTGCGCTTCTTGGAAAGCTGGTCTACCGGAAGCTTGAAGCGTCTGTTCACTTGGTATTTCAGGCGCAAAAGCGCATCAATCCCTGTACCGCCAAGACCGATGACGAGCATCGGGTTATCGATTGTATCTACGCGAATCTTGTCACTGACGATTCCTCCGCCGAGGGATACGTCCAATTGTTGAATGTGTTCTCTCACAACTGCTTTCATAATCGACTCACTCCTAGACGATGTAATCTACATATAAGGACTTGTTCACGTTCGTTAACGAAATCTTGATGCGATCGTTTTTCTTCAGCTCTTTTCCTTTGCTTGCATCGAGTACACGTCCTGCCTTTTCGATTCGGCAGCTCGAACGGTTTTCGATGATCAGCGTATCGTTTTTCCCTGGTAAAAAGATGACCTTCTCTGTCTCCGCAAACTCAGGGGCGAGCTGCAAGAGCTGGTGCAGCTTCACTTTTCCTTTGAACGCGTTCAGTTTCTTGTACTGCGGGTTAGACTTTTCACCTGTGTCCTCATCCACGATCTCGATGGCGATTTGTCCAGCGAAGCCCTTGTTCGCCTTGCGATAGATCGACAGTGCGTACAAGCCTGCACCGATCAACAGGATGAGAACCACGGTACCTCCTACTACGGTCAGCCATGGAAATGGTTTCGATTCTGCCGCAGGATCAGTGGTTGTGCTCGGCTTGCTCGCTCCAGAACCTGCTGTTTTGGCAGCATCTACAAGGAGTGGCTTCGTCTCCCGGTAAAAGCTGGTGTCTTCTGCCTTGATTTTTATTTCATACGTATGGTCAGCCGGGATTGTAAAGCTGCCTTCGAACCCGTTGCCCGTATTGTTCAGGACGACCTCATTCGTCTTCTTGTCCGTCTTGTCATTGACGATCAGCGTCGCCTTCATTTGCTTGTACAGATCAGGACTCGCTACCTTCTGTCCGTTTGAAACAAGTGCAGCCTTGATCGGCACGACATCGCCAGCTTTGAAGCTCTTGGCTGTAACTGGCTCCATCTCCAATTGCAGATCGTAGTTGAAGATGAGGTTAATATCGATTTTTTCCTTCGGGGCACCTTTTACCTGTAGCTTCCAATCGCCCTGCTGTGGCTTGACCAGCTTGATCATCGTGTACGCATTGGACTTCGACAGTCTGACCTGGTTGGAAGGGATTTGTACTTCCTTGCCTGCTGGGTCATACAGCTTCACTTCCACTGCTTTTTGCGACATGATCGAGATGTTGGCTTCCATGACACTGCCATTCGGGATTGGGATCGGAATCTCTTGAGCTTGACCGTTTGCGACGAAGCTTTTAACCGGGACAACCTTCAACTTCAGATGATTCGCAAAGATTTCGCTCAATATTTGCGGGAGCTTGTCCGCTGTGCTCGTTTCAAAAAATTTACCATTTGTCTCCGCAGCAAGCTGCTGTAGTGTCGTGCGGTTAAGCTGACCGTCTGCGTTCAAACCAATCGTGTAAATCGGGTAGCCCTTGTCTTTGGCCTCTTTCACAGCTTGCTGCAGCTCTTGATCAGACTGCGCTTGGGTACGGCTTGATGCTTTGTTCAAATAGTTGTTTCCATCCGCCAGCAGCACGATGATCGGCGCATTGTTTGGATTGCGTCCCGCATCAAGGATCTTTACTGCTTCCGTTACCCCGACAGCGATATCGGTGTAGGCTCCTTTTTGCAGACTGTCGATGAAGGCTTTGACATCGTTCTTGTCTTCTTCGGAATTAATCTCAAGCAGTGCTTTTTCTCGCTCGATCTTGTCGGTATAAGCGACGACACCGATCTTGTTCGCTTGGATCGACGTCATGTCGACGAACATTTTCATCGCTTCGTTGCTGACTTTGTTCTTATCGCTTTGGGTCATGGAGTTGCTTACGTCCACGACCAGGACAGCGTCCATATTGTTTCCGCTCGTTTGCGCAAAGCCTGAGTGAGTGACGGAGAGGACACTGACCAAGAGCAGGGCAAGACATGCTACGTATCGACATAACATTCGGAATCGTATTATTTGCATAAGAGCTCCTTTTCTTGTTCGTTACAAAGAATTTGTGAGGTGTTGCAAAGAAAGTAAGACTATGACACTATTACCACTAGATTCAAGAAGTAGAAGACAGATGATAAAAAAGTACTAGAATGATTGCCCCTTACTCGTAATACGATACGACATGATTCTTTGTTACAGATTTCGACAACTTCGTTAGGAGAAATTTTATGTTAACTTACTTTCTGTTGTTTGCGGCTTTTTTGCTGCTAGCGGTCCGATTCCTCAAGCTGCTGCGACTGAAACGGCGCAATCTCTCCAACGCCGAAATCGACCAGCATCTTCATGCCTTACTGAATGAGAAGAGGGATTCACCATGAGAAAGCGAATCGGCGTCCAATTTCGCAAAACCCGTAAAACCACTCATACGTATGAAAGAATTCAAGCGTGCACACGATGCCATACGTACCATGTCCTGTGGGAGACGCATTGTGAGACCTGCGGGAGAGCCTACACACCGATCCGCCAGGTTTCCCATGCGGTGACACGCCGCAATGTGCAGACGCGCTTTTTGCTCTTGGGCTTGTTCGTCTGTCTTGCTGTCCTTTCTGCAAAGACTCTTCTGCAATTAGCTCTCGCAGGAGGTATTGGCTGTGTGTTGTTCATCCTGTTTTTCGTGATGCAGAAAAAATACGGCATCTATGAAAGAGACGTACAATTTCAACACTTTTTAACGCGGGAAATGGAGACGCTCAAGAAGTCACTACTCCGTCATTTGGAGGAAGTGGGCAACGACGTCAAAGAAGGACATCTCAAGGAAGCTTATGAAAAAACGAGAGAGATCGGGCATTTCATCGATTCCGATACGATCAAGATACGCAAGATCATGTTCCTCAATCATTACGTCCTGCGCAAAGACATGGAGCTGGAGCTCGAAACGCTCATCCCGTCTATGTACGACAAGGACTTCATGGAATATGTGCGCGAGGTCATCAAGGTCCAGCCTTCGCTCGTCAAAAAATCTGTACTTACCTATGTTAGACGTTATAAAAATCAAATATTGTTGCTGGAAAACGGGGATCAGCTCATCGGTCAAGTGGCAGGTGCAGCGCTCCGCATGAAGTCTTATGTGGACGAGTATCAGGATCTGATTATCGAATTTATCGATTTTTTGCCTCGCGAGCGCCTTCTTCGATTGGCAAAAATGGTACAAACCCATAAGAATGAAGGTTGGGAACAACTATATCATTCTACCAAAAACAGGGTGGATACGCATTACGCGTTTGACCCGGATTTCAAAGGCATACTGTGAAGGAGGAGCCTTTTATGCTGCCTATTTCCCCCTATCATAGGTCCCTCTGGGTCCGTAATATTTTTCTCGGACTCTTTGCCTTGGGCTTGATCGCTGTTCTATTCAAGCTCGGATTCGGGTACAAGCAGATTACGTTGTATAAACAGGCAAAGGCGTTTTATGAGCAAAAGAACCTGCTGCAAGCCGAGGAAACCTTTTCTCGCGCGCATGATATGGCTGTCCTGTCCTACGGGGATGACGAATGGAATTCCACCATGCTCCAACTGACAGCTATCCGTACTGAGCTCGAGGGGCTTCACCAGTACTCGCGTTCGGCCATCTCGGAGAAAAAGGTCGCAGAGATCGGTGCAATCTATGAACAATACCAAGCAGTCAAACAGCAATACCAGAATCAAAAGGACGTACCAGCTATGTTTTTCCAGCAATTGTCGGCTCGCTTGGGTATGGATAAGAGCTTTTCCGATTATTACTTGAATGCCTTGCAAACAGCCAAGGCTCAGGCACAATCGAATCTCGAAAAGGAAAACTATCAGGACGAATCTTTCATTGAAACACTCCTTGCCATTCCAGATGAATACTACGGTGGAAAAAAGAAGAAGCAGGCTGAGCTCTCGGCCTTGTTCCAGAACTATGAAAAGACAAAGCTGCGTGCGCTGATCGCTTCCGCTCCTTTTGAAGACATCATCACCAAAACGGCTACAAGCATACGCCATTACGAAAAACTGGGTATCGAAACTGATTGGTTAGTGAATCAGCTGGAAAAGTATGCGCTAGCTGAAATCAAGGAAGTCATTCGTTCGAAGGATTTGAGTGCCTTCGTTGACATGGCAGCCGCCTATCGCAAAATCCAGGATGTGCTGTCCAGTGATTCACCTGTCCTTGATTCGATCACCCGCTATCTGGAGGGTAAGCTCAAGCAGGCAGAACAATACATCAAATCGTTCGAGTTCACCAAAGCACGTGAATTGTACGAACAGTTGAATCCGCTCCAGGATACGGCTAAACTCCTGTCCGATCTGGAAAAGCTCTGGTTGGAATACGATCCAGCACGCTTATTACAATTGAGATATCCAGACAGAACGTTCACCGACATGCTCTCTGGCACAGATCGCTGGGGAGCAAAGCTTTACGCATTTGGACTCTCTGAGGCAGATCAACGTCTTTATTTCGCAGCGAAAATGCCAAATGACTCGATCCTCTATTTGGAACAGTCGCTCGATGTAGACATGAAATCGGCAAAGGCTAAGATCGACGATACTCTCGGAAGTAAAGAAAAGCCTGTGATTATCGTGAGTGCATCCGGCAAGGAGCGTGCTAACGCCTACACGGCACTCTCTCCGAATTTGACAAAAGAGTCACTCGATAAGCGCTTTTCGGTTGAGGCTGATGAACTAAGCGTAGAGGACTCCGAGCATGTGATCATGAAAAATGCGGCAGGAAAAGGGGAAAACGAAATCGCTTTGTTCAAGCTCGAGGACAATGGCTTGGCTTACATCGAAAAGCTGGCTGATTTGGATGAGAGCTCCGAAGAAACGACCGAGGGAACTCGGTCAGAAGAAGCGACCTTCCCTGCTGACGGCTCAACAGAAGCGACGGATCAAACTCCCCCTGCCACTCAAAAAATCGATGTTTTTGCAGGTCCCGGTGAAGAATATGAGAAGATCGGTCAGGTAGCAGATGGTTCCTTCCAAGTCATTGCAGATCTAAATGGCTGGTACCAGATTGTGTCGAATGGAAAAGAAGGCTGGATACGCGCTACCGCATCAACGCCTTAATCAGTATGCTGAATGAGGAGCTCCCCCTCGCGATCATGGTACACCTTCCTTGATCTGCGTCAGGAGCTTTTCCTTATTTTTTCGCATTGCGCTAGGTATCAGACTATTCTATAATTTATATTTATTTTATAGACAGATGAGGAGTGAGAAGAGATGTTTGGAATCGTTCATTATGAAGCATTTCTGATGACTGCGATCATGCTGAACCTGATACCCGGCTCAGACACAATGTACATCATCACCCGCAGCATTTCGCAAGGAAAACAGGCAGGTATTCTTTCAGTTCTCGGCATTTTGACAGGCTCACTCATTCACACGCTCTTGGCTGCTTTCGGCTTGTCGCTCATTTTGGCTCAATCCATCGTGCTTTTTAACATCGTCAAAATATTGGGGGTCGCCTATCTCGTTTATTTAGGCATTCGCATGCTCATGACGAAGGAATCACCAGCTTTTGACGCAGCCGATTCCAAGAAGCCAAAGGGCGAAAAGGTCTATCTGCAAGCGATCCTGACAAGTGTCACAAATCCAAAGGTCGCCCTGTTTTTCATCGCCTTCCTCCCGCAATTTGTTAGCGCGACCGAAGCCGGACCACTCCCTTTCCTGATTCTTGGTCTTACCTTTACCGTTACAGGTGGCATCTGGTGTAGCCTCCTCGCCCTGTTTGCTTCCTTCGCTACGCAAAAATTGCGCAATAATCAGAAGTTCTCTGTCATTCTCAACAAGCTGACGGGGATTGTTTTTATCGGGATGGGGTTGAATCTGTTAAGGGCGAAAGCGAATCCATAGGAGGTTGTCTATGAAAAAGATTATTTCTGTACTTGCACTCATTCTTTGCTTTGCTTTTTTACCTATTCAAATGATTGAAGCGCATCCAGGCAGAACAGATGCAAATGGTGGACACACCTGTAGAACAAACTGCGAAAAATGGGGATTACAATATGGAGAATATCACTATCACAACGGTGGCGGTGGTTCTTCCAACAGCCAAGTGAAAAAACCGGCCTCGCCAAAAGCAGCGGCCCCACATACACAACCTAAAATACTACCATCGAAAACAATTGTAGCTGTAGACAATGCTAACGTTTATTCTGCTCCATCCCTTGACTCAGTCGTTACTGCAACCCTATGGTATGGTTTTGAAATCAAAGCATCCGGTACACAGCCGGAATTTATCTCCATGGATCAAGGTTACGTTTCCAAAACAGTGGTTACCTCTTATACACCAATTACTCCTAAGACTGTCAAAATTCAAGGAGAGAAAGGCTACTTCTTCTCAACCCCTTCTATAGAAAGTCCAGGCAGAGGCTACGCTGTCAGAGATGCACTTGTTCAAATAGTCGGTGAACGTGGAGATTGGTATTACGGCTCCACCATCGATGCAAATGGGAAGGTTTTAGTTGGATTTGTTTCGAAAAGCGTCGCCTATTAACCATAGAATGAAGACCGAAAAAGCCAGGCAGGAGAGTCTTTCTCCTCTGGCTTTTTTCATGTTCAGAAATTGTTTAGATCGAAAGATTATGATATCTCTAGGCATTTTTTCACAATTGGAACAGCGGGTGAATCTGTTGTTCTCGACTAGCAGGATTTGTACAACGAAGAATGCCCTTACTGAAAAAATTTAGCATAACTAAAAATTAGGACAAGGGGGGAAAGATGAATTGAGTTAACGGTGCAAAAAGGGAGTTGAAGAATGTGCGAGTGCTGTTAAGTGCTGGGTTTATTTTGGCAGGCTTATTCCTCCTTTTCTATCCTCAATGGGAAACGGCGGTATCTGCACAAAAGCAAGAACAGCTCATCGAAGCGTTCGAACAACTGAGCAACGTCAGCGAGCAAATAGAAACAGCTGCATCAGAGGACCCACCAGCTCCGAAGATACAAGAGCCGCTCGCTATGTTGGAAGGTGCCAGAGGCGTGATTCGGATTCCCAAAATTGATCTGGAAATGATGATTTTTGAAGGCGCGGACAAGCATGCCTTGAGTAAAGGTGTTGGCCTGATCGAGCCAGACAAGGAATTCGGCGTAAACAATGTTGGACTGGCAGGTCATCGCGGGATTACTCACGGCAAGCAATTCAATCGCTTGGACGAACTAACACCTAACGATGAGATTGAGATCAAGACGAAAACGGCAACCTACCAATTCGTTGTCGTGAAAGCCTTTGTCGTAGATCGTACACAAGTAGAAGTTCTAGAGGATCAAAAGAAGCCATTGATCACCTTAGTCACATGCACCCCTGTTGGAGCAAAAGATCCGAAGGACAGACTGATCGTTCAAGCGGAATGGAAACAAACGACTTCATCTCAGCCCTAACACTTCCTACTGAAAGACGGAATGAGCTAGTTTTTATTTAGTACAGGAGGAGCATATGCAAAGGAAATCTTGGATCGTTGTGGTGGCACTTTTGCTCATCATCCAAAACTTTTTCGGTTTCACGACAACCACGTATGCCCAAACACAAGGTGAGGTTGTCGTTGAGACTAGTGGGGAGCCGGGCACAGGCAACCCTACTGATCCGGGTACTGGGACTCCTACCGATCCGGGTACAGAGACTCCTACCGATCCGGGTACAGAGACTCCTACCGATCCGGG
>NZ_PXZL01000008.1 GCF_003013405.1 Brevibacillus formosus
AGTTTTCAAAGAGCATTTTTAGTTCTGCTAAACTAGCAGGAACTCTATGGTAGCACATTGACCCTCAGTTGTCAAACGCTTTTTAAAGTGTTTTTCAACCGATCTGCAATTTGTTTAGTAAGAGCAGATTTTCAATATATCATGTGCATCACATTCATGTCAACCATCTTTTTAAGAAATCGATGGTCGGGAAGACAGGATTCGAACCTGCGACCCCTTGGTCCCAAGCCAAGTACTCTACCAAGCTGAGCTACTTCCCGATTACAGTTCTTCATTTTTTAAGATGAAGATGCGTGCCCTGAGAGATTCGAACTCCCGACCTTTTGATTCGTAGTCAAACGCTCTATCCAGCTGAGCTAAGGGCACATGTTATGGAGCGGACGAAGGGTCTCGAACCCTCGACCTTCGCCTTGGCAAGGCGACGCTCTACCAATTGAGCTACGTCCGCATGTTTATTGGTGCGGTCGAGAGGACTTGAACCTCCACGGTGTTGCCACCACTAGAACCTGAATCTAGCGCGTCTGCCAATTCCGCCACGACCGCATATAAAATTCAATCTCTCGCTTTTTTAAAAAACTGGTGAGCCATGAAGGACTCGAACCTTCGACCCTCTGATTAAAAGTCAGATGCTCTACCAACTGAGCTAATGGCTCTCGCTATATTTATCGCTATTTCAGACCATCAAGGTTGAAATGGCGGAGCTGACGGGACTCGAACCCGCGACCTCCGGTGTGACAGACCGGCGTGAACTCCAACTTCACCACAGCTCCATATTCGGTTGCACCCAAAGGGTACTCCCATCCTACTTGATCACGCATGATTACTCAACGGAGTCCATGTAGAAAATTTGGTTGCGGGAGCAGGATTTGAACCTGCGACCTTCGGGTTATGAGCCCGACGAGCTACCGAGCTGCTCCATCCCGCGATAGTTAAGTGGTGGAGGCTGACGGGATCGAACCGCCGACCCTCTGCTTGTAAGGCAGATGCTCTCCCAGCTGAGCTAAGCCTCCAGGATCCCTGCGTTTGCAGGGCGTTTTGCTAGGTGACCCGTAGGGGATTCGAACCCCTGAATGACAGCGTGAAAGGCTGCTGTGTTAAACCGCTTCACCAACGGGCCATTTCTAAGAAAGTGATGGCGGATGGAGTGGGATTTGAACCCACGAGACGGTTCGACACCGCCTACACGATTTCCAATCGTGCTCCTTCGGCCGCTCGGACATCCATCCGTATATTTGAAGTGGATCAAAGCGATCCGCTTGTTTGCCTTTCAGAATTCATATGTTAGCATGCATTCATCTGAAACGCAAGAACTTTTTTAGAGAAACTTAAAAAGTTCAATGTGACATAACTTTTCTGTCAGGCACAATAGCCATTGTAGCGTGTGGATCATGTGCTGTCAACGAAAAGTATTGAAAATCTCAACTTTTTTCTCTGTCACCAGCAATGTTACTCGCCGAGTACCACTCTTTTTGTCGAGTCGGCTCGTATCTACACTACTAACAGAACTCACCATAGAGTAAGCCGAGATGGTATAATTTAACTCGAGACAAGACTGGCGGTGGAAGACCACGGCACAGCTTCCTGTAAAGGAGGTGATGCTGATGGTCTCGCTCGGCACGCTTTACCTTTTCCTAAAAGTACTGGCAACCATGCTAAGCCTCTGGTTTAGCAGCAGGAAGCTCTACCGATGGATAAGAAAGTGGCGTAACAAGCGAAAACCCACCGCCTAAGGTTGACCGCCTGACGGTGGGTTCGCTGTTTTTGTAATCATGCGCGCCGTGGGTGTGCCACAGCTACTTGTCTCAGGAGCCTTGCCGCTGCAACGGTATTGGCTCCTTTATTTATATGTTGGATAATCCATATCTCTACCAGTAGTTTAACACCCTTTTTCCATTCCATACAATATTGGCAACGATTTACAAGTAGAAAGGATTTGAAATGGATGACCTCGATTAGTCTAGCTACTCCTCAAGACATTCCTGCTGTATGTACGATTGATGCCATGGTTCTCGGTTCAACCAGTCGTTCATCTGAACTTCAAGAAGCCATCGAGCAAGGGCATTGCTACTTGGCGTTAATCGACAAGAATATCGTCGGTTTTGCCATCATCAATCAATCCTTTTTTAAGAACAGCTTTATTCATCTGCTCATTGTTCACCCTCACTATCAGAAACGAGGGGTTGGCGAGGAGATGATGCGCTATCTGGAAACGATCTCCCCAACGGAGAAGTTGTTCACTTCTACTAACCTTTCCAACGAAAGAATGCAACGCCTCTGTCTGAGGCTGGGATATGTTCACTGCGGAACTCTGACTCATCTAGATCCAGATGATCCTGAAATGTTTTTCTGCAAATACGTTCGCCATCCACTATGACTGATTGCGCTCATAGATCAAACGAAGTCCTTTTAGCGTAAGATTCTGATCCACGACATGGATACAAGAGGTCTCATTTGCAAAAAGCGCTGCCAACCCTCCCGTAGCAACTACGGTAGGTCGCGTCCCGTATTCATCCATGATTCTGCGTACAATGCCTTCGACCTGACCGACGAACCCATAGAAAATACCGGATTGCATCGCCGCTATCGTATTCCGCCCCACTACACTTGCAGGCTTGGCAATTTCGATTCGCGGGAGTTTGGCAGCACGAGTGAAGAGCGCCTCTGTCGATATCCCGATACCAGGAGCAATCGCCCCGCCCCAATACTGCGCCCGCTCATCCACATAGCAAAAGGTCGTCGCTGTACCAAAATCGACAACAATAAGCGGCGCACCATAATGATGAATCGCAGCAACAGCGTTCACGATTCGATCGGAACCAACCTCTCGCGGATACTCATACTTGATGTTCAGTCCTGTTTTGATACCCGGTCCGATAATCAGCGCTTTTTGTTGCATGTACTTCCCACACATGCGTTCAATCGTGAGGTTTAAAGGCGGCACGACAGACGAGATGATGACGCCTCTTACCTGTTCAAGACCAAGCCCTACGCTACCAAACAAGCTTTTGACGAGCATGCCGTACTCGTCTTCCGTTTTGTTACGGTCTGTGGACACTCTCCAATGGTGTTGAAGCTCGTCGCCTTCATACAAGCCCAACACAATATTGGAGTTGCCTATATCGATCACCAATAACATCGTGGTCGCTCCTTACCGCTTGCGTGTATTCAGATCGAGGCTGATATCAAACGCTTTGACAGAATGAGTCAGCGCCCCGACCGAAATGATATCTACGCCTGTTTTTGCAATGTCACCAATCGTCTCTAGACTCACACCGCCAGATGCCTCGACAATCGCCCGCCCATTGATATACTGCACGGCTTCCACCATTTGATCGAGGGACATATTGTCGAGCATGATTGTATCTGCACCTGCTGCCAATGCTTCCTGAACCTGTTCGAACGATTCGGCCTCTACTTCTACTGTCATCGTATGAGGAATAACCGCGCGTGCCGCCGCAACAGCCTGTGCGATACCGCCCGCTCCTTTGATATGATTGTCCTTGATCATCACGGCATCATACAGGGCAAAACGGTGATTGTAGCCTCCCCCGACTCGAACCGCATACTTTTCCAAAGCCCTGAGGCCTGGTGTAGTCTTTCTCGTATCGACAACTCGTGCCTTCGTCCCTGCGACGGCGGTTGCGTATTCACTCGTTTTCGTGGCAATCCCAGACAGTCGTTGCATTAAATTAAGGGCAAGCCGCTCTCCGCTCAAAATAGAACGAACCGAGCCGCTGACTTGGGCGATCTGCTGACCAACCTCTACTTGTGCCCCTTCTTCTACTTTTGCCTCAAAAACGAGGGTAGAATCAACCGTGGAAAATACTTGCTCCGCAATCGGCAAGCCTGCCACGATCCCCGCTTCCTTCGCATATAAAATACCCACACCCTGCTCCGATTCAGGAATCGTGCTCATCGTCGTCACATCACCAAACCCCACGTCTTCCTGTAGCCATTCCTCTATTTTTCGCTGAAGCTCCCGTTTATTCCACATCATGCTTCTCACACTCCTCTTGGACACCATCTTCTATAGACTGGATCAAATGCTTGCGCCACACCAAGTCGTCTTTATTTGGAAAATCAGTACGATAATGCCCACCTCTACTTTCTTCCCGCAAAAGTGCCGCTCGCGTTGTCAGGACGGCAGCATTCAGCAGATTGAAAAATTCAAACGTTTCCAGACTCTCAGGCTCGTACTGATAGTATTGCTCCATTCGCGCAAGCTCTGCTAATGCTTTCGTTAATCCTTTATCGTCGCGCTTCACACTAACGTGCCGCAGCATGAGCTTTTGCATTTTCAATCGTTGTTCACGTGTATTGAACGCTTGGGGCAGTTTTTGCTTAGAACCAACCTGGAAGGGATGAATGCTCGGCAAATCAGCCAGCTGCTTGATACGCTCCGCTATGCGGTGACCGAATACAACAGCTTCTGATAACGAGTTACTAGCCAGTCGATTTGCTCCATGTACCCCTGTGCAGGAAGCTTCCCCGCATGCAAAAAGCCGCTTCGTCGAGGTCTCCCCGTTCAAATCAGTCTGGACCCCACCCATAATATAATGGCAGGCAGGAGCTACTGGAATCCAATCTGTCACCATATTGAGCCCATATTGTAAGCAAAAATTATAAATCGTCGGAAAACGCCGCTTAATAAGGTCCTCCGATTCGTGGGTAATGTCCAGATACACGAACGTAGACTTCGTCTGTTCCATCTCAGAGACAATCGCCCTGGCGACAATATCGCGCGGTGCCAGCTCCTTTTGCGGATGGTACTTGTCCATGAAGCGATCACCATTGCTGTTACGCAAAATGGCACCCTCCCCACGAACGGCTTCCGAAATCAAAAAGCGCGGGGCTCCCGGATAGTAAAGCGCAGTCGGATGAAACTGGATAAATTCCACATCTTTAATGCGAGCGCCAGCCCGATACGCGATGCCGATCCCATCTGCTGTAGCGATTTGCGGATTCGTTGTGTAACGATAAAGCTGACCTGCACCTCCCGTAGCCAGTACCGTTGCTTTTGCTTCCAGGAAAAACAGTTCGCCATCCGGCTTACGCACGAGGACACCCACGCATTCGCCATCCTGCGTGATAACATCCACAGCAAAATGATATTCCAAAACCTGAATGTTTGGCTGCTCTATCACACGCTTGGACAAAGCGCGGACGATCTCTGCCCCTGTGGCATCTCCGTTCGCATGCAAAATACGTCGTTTGCTATGCGCGCCTTCCTGTGTCAGCTCGTACTCCCCTTGTTCATCGCGGTCAAATTCCGTTCCATATGCAATCAGTTCATGCAAGCGATCAGGGCCCTCATGCACCAGGACTTCCACAGCGTTATACGAGCAAAGACCTGCTCCAGCGATTAACGTATCCTGTCGATGAAGGGCAGGAGAATCTGATTGGGCTGTTACAGCAGCGATTCCTCCCTGAGCCCAGCGTGTGTTACTATCATCGAGTCCCTTCTTGCTGATCAACACCACATCCGCATACTCACTCGTTTGCAACGCCGTATACAACCCAGCAATTCCTGCTCCAATAACAGCTACATCTGCCCTCATCCGAGGCAAGGTGTGCAAATCAAAGTCCACAATGTAACGGGGAATCATGACTGTGTCCCTTCTCTCTTGTAACTGATGATTTTCCACCCATTATAGCAAATACACGCTTGGAGGAGATGCAAAAAAAGAGCGCCCGCAAAAGCGAGCACTCCCCTCTATCCGATTAATTCGAATGTGTTACACATTCCTTGCACGTCCCATATACCTCGAACTTGTGCCCCGTCACCTGAAACTCTTCCGGTACCGCGGAAATGATATTCATCGGACATCCTGGCAAAGAAGAAGTCTTTCCACATTCGGTACAAATCACATGGTGATGATGGTGTCCATCTGTCGAACAGGCCAAACGGAATCTGCCTTCCCCATCCAGCTCCGTCTCTTCCAGAATCCCCAGCTCAACAAAAGTGGAAATGTTGCGATAGACGGTATCGAAGCTGAGTGTCGGATACTGCTCCTTGATTCTTTCCATAATATCTTTGGCAGACAGATATCGCTTCTCGGCCGCGCAGATTCGAATCATCTCCTCCCGCTTGCCGGTATACTTGAAACCATGGTCTTTCAATATTTGCAGCGCTTCTTCTACTTTCATCGACAAACACTCCTTCCTTTTGTCATATCCGGAAAACTCTTATCGAAAAGCGGCCCGCAGCTTTTTTACACCCAATACAACCAGCATAACCAGTACTGCCATCAGTACAATTGTACCACCAGATGCCCAATCAAGGAGATAGGCAAAATACAAACCGCTCAGCACGGAAAACTCCGCGAACAAAATCGACAAGAAAATCGTTTGACGAAAGCTTTTTGCGATTTGCAGACTAGCCGCCACCGGAAGCGTAATCAGGGCCGAGATTAACAGGACACCAACAATACGCATGGAAGCCGCAATCGTCAGAGCGACGAGCACCATGAACCACAAATTAATCGAACGCCTTGCCACGCCGGAGACGCGAGCGAATTCCTCGTCAAAGGAGACAGCAAAAAGCTCTTTGTAAATCAACAAGACTGTCCCTAAAACGACTACTGCCACACCAATCAGCGCATACAGATCTTCAATGGACACCGTCACGATTTTTCCGAACAAGTACGAATACAGATCTGCATTAAAACCGTCTGCGATACTGATCAATACCGTAAATAGCCCAAGTCCCGCGGACAAAATAATCGGAATCGCCAAATCCTGATACGCTTTGTACACCTTACGCAGCCGCTCGATGAACAACGAACCGATCACCGCAAACAACATCCCAAAAAACAGCGGATTAACCACGGAGAAGAAGGCGACCTTTTTGGAAATGAGCATCCCGGCAGCTACACCGGACAGCGTGACGTGTGACAAGCCATCTGCCATCATCGACAAGCGACGAACAATGAGAAACGTACCCAAAATAGGGCAGATCAGACCAATTAAAATCCCTGAAAACAGGGTATACCGCAAAAAGTCATACTGCCACCAATCAGCAAGCATGTGCATATTCCTTCTTTCTTACCTATTTACAAAGCTTAATGATGATGAGACAGCAGTCTGACCGAATCACCGTACATACTTTGCAAGATTTTTTCTTGGTTATGCTCAAAATCGTGCGCCGTTCCATGGAAGTGAATTTTTTTCTGCACACAAGCCACCTTGGTCACCCATTGCGACATGACTCCCACATCGTGGCTGACGATCATCATCGTCAATCCGTTCTCTTCCTTCAGCGAACGAAGCAAGCTGTAAAATTGATCGATCGATTCCTGATCGACACCGACTGTAGGCTCATCGAGGATCAACAGCTCCGGTTCAGCTACGAGAGCTCGCGCTATGAATACGCGCTGCAATTGCCCGCCGGACAAGTTGCCGATTCGTTGATCCAGCTTCTCCAGCAAGCCGACACGCTCTACCGCAGCCCGTACACTCTCATGATGCTGACCTGTCAGTCTGCGAAAAAGGCCTACTTTGCCGACCAATCCAGATGACACGACTTCTCGCACCGTCGCCGGAAATCCACCCGCTCCATGCGCAACCTGTTGAGCCACGTATCCAATGCGGTTCCATTCACGAAACTTGGATAGCGGTTGCCCGAAGAGCTCCACTGTCCCTTTGTTTGGCGTCAACAGACCCAAAATCAGCTTCATCAGCGTAGATTTTCCTGATCCATTCGGCCCGACGATGCCAACAAAGTCTCCGCGTTCCAGTGTGAATTCAACCTCATCGAGAACCTGTTTGTCTTCATATTGAAAGGAGACGCCTGTGAGCTTAATGACTGGCACCTCTTGTTTATGTGGTTCCATGAAATATCCATCCCTTAAATCGGATTTGTTCTTATTTGCTTCCCTTCATCGTACTACGATTTTACCCGAACCACAAGCATCCTACTAATGAATGAAAAAATGCCGCCTGGTCAGCGACATCTTTTCAAGGGAAAGCTTATTGGAGTGCAGTCTTCAATGTATTCATATTGTCGCGCATAATGGACAAGTAATCACGGCCTGCCTTCACATCGTCTTCCGTCAAACCTTCCAACGGATTGAGTGTGGCTGTCTTCACGCCCGCTTCCTTCGCAATCACTTCCGCTACCTTCGGAGAAACTAACGTCTCGAACAGCACATAAGAAATGTTGTGTTCCTTTACATGCTCCACCAAGCTCTTCAACTCTGTTGTAGATGGCTCATCAGAAGGATTAACCCCTGAGATCGCTACTTGCTCCAGCCCGTAGCGTTTTGCCAGATAGCTGAATGCGCTATGAGAAACCATGAATTCTTTCTTCGGCGCTTGCGTAACCATGTCTTTGAACTCTTTATCCAGCTGTTCCAGGTCTGTTGCTAATTGTGTGTAGTTCTTTTCATAATCAGCAGCATGCGCCTGATCCTTTTGCACGAGCGTATTTTTGACCTTCTCTGCCTGTGCCTTCAGTTGCATCGGATCGAGCCATACATGAGGGTCCATATCCCCGTGGTCATGCCCTGCCTCTTCTGCGTGACCTTCTTCTGTGTGTCCTTCTCCTTCATGCTCATGCTCAGCTGCACGAATCAGCTCGAGACCTTCCGTCGCATTAACGATCGTTGTTTTGTTTTTGTCGAGGTTGGTTACAGCCTTCTCTACCCACAGCTCCAAACCACTGCCGTTATAAGCAAAGATATCTGCTCCAGAGAGAGCGACCATGTCTTTTGCGGTTGGTTCGTAGTCGTGAGGCTCTACGCCAGCGGGAACCAGATTCGTTACCTCCACGTGTTCACCGCCGATTCGCTTCGCTACATATTCCAATGGATAAATCGTCGTGTATACTTTTGGCTTCCCGGACGCGTTACCACCAGTTTGCGGTGTACCAGCCGTTTCATTCGCTGCTCCACATCCCACTAGCCCCACTGCCGTAATGAAGCTGAGGGCTGCCAACATAGCTCTTTTCATCTATATTTCCTCCTGACCCAATTCAAAATGATTCCGATTTACGTTCTCGTCGTTTTTCATTATACGGAGAGGCGCCTAAAAAGTAAATAGGATTTATTCCGATTTAATCGTCATAAATGTGTATCTTCTCCCGTAGCTTCACAATTTCTCCATCGCCTTATGATAAAATAACTGGCAGGAGGTATGTCCAAGATGAAACGTAAATCATGGTTAGCCATTACTTTTATCACCGCAGCTCTGCTTACTGGCTGTGGCTCTACTGATCAAGCTGAACAGAATCATAGCGATCACACGCAGCACGCCCCCAATGGAGACTTGCAGGAATTGACTGCTTCCGCTGATCAGCTTCCAAAATTTTTAGACAACCAAGACCCTGTTATTATCCAATCCTACAAAGTTGCTGCCGCAAACCGTGAGTTGCTCAAATCCATTCCCTGCTATTGTGGTTGTGGTGAAAGTGCTGGACACGGGCATAATGGCAACTGCTTCATCAAAGAAGAAAAATCTGATGGCTCCATTGTCTGGGATGACCACGGCACTCGCTGCGGCGTATGCATGGAAATCGCCGTTATTTCCGGCAAGCTGAAAGAAGAAGGCAAATCTACAAAAGAAATTCGTACCTATATAGACCAAACCTACGGGCAAGGCTACGGAAAACCAACTCCTACCCCGATGCCTTCCTAAACACAGATAACAAGACTTCCCGACGAGGAGGTCTTTCTTTTTTCCCTTTTATGGAATAGAATAATACATAGGTATTCGAGGTATCGAAATCCGAGGTATAAGGAGGTAGCTATGGCAGTTAACAAAGAGTTGATGAAAGGCAGTACGGTCATTCTCATTCTTACCTTGCTGGAACAAAAGGCGATGTACGGCTATGAGATGATCAAGACGATGGAAACTAGCTCTAACGGTGTGCTGTCTCTCAAGGAAGGCACCCTCTATCCTATTCTTCATACCCTTGAGTCTGAAGGAAAGGTCGAGGCGTTTTGGAGTGAGGGGGAAGGAGAGCGGAAACGTAAATATTATCAAATCACCCGCGAAGGCAAGAAGCATCTGAAAGAAAAGAAACAGGAGTGGGAATCTTTTCGTACCGCTGTTGACTCCGTGCTGGGAGGGCAGGCTACATGAACGGGAACAAGCGAACTGCCCATTACATAAAAGAAGTTTGTGATCAGATTAAAAACAAAGAGGTTCATGCAGCGATTACGCTAGAGTTGGAGAATCATTTCGCCGAAAAGATCGAGGACTATCGTGAGGCTGGGTACGGGGAAGAAGAAGCGACTCGGATTGCGATTGCGGAGATGGGTGATCCTGTTGATGTCGGGCGGCATCTGCATCAAGCGCATAAGCCGCGGATGGAGTGGGGAATTGTTTCGATTGTGGGAATCCTACTCGCTATCGGGCTGGTTACCCTGTATTCTCTTCATATTGCAGAAGATAATCGCAATTTGATCGGTAGACAACTGGTCGGAATCATAATCGGAACAGTCGTCCTCGTGGCGATTCTCTTTTGGGATTACAGTAAATTAAAGAGATATAGTAAGATTCTGTATTTCGGCACGATGACCTTACTCTTATATACACTGCTCGCAGGGAGACCTATAGCCGGTATTCAGTATTTGGACATCGGAGATTCTCAACTCCATTTCATTGGAATCAGTCCCTTCCTGTTCATCGTAGCCCTCGCAGGAATTTTCACCGAGTGGAAGGAGCACAATCGCTACACCATCGTAAAACTGATATCGTACTTCCTCCCCCCGTGCCTACTTCTCATGTTAGGCGAATACGAATTTGCCGTTCTCTTATATGTCGGTGGCTACATCGCCCTCATGATTGCCGCTGTGCCTAAAAAACTTGTTATAATGAGCTACCTCGCTATGGTTTTCGCGTTTGTCGGAGGGATGGTTTACCTGTTCGCTCAACCTTATCAGCTAGATCGTCTATTTCACTTCCTGAATACGTACCTCGAACCGGATGGAAGAGGATATATCACCAATCAATCCTTGAAAACCATCCAGTCAGCTACCTTATGGGGACAAGGCTTCGGTGCCTCTCTAGATGATGCATTGCCTGCCCTTGAGTCTGACTATATTTTTGCCTACATGGTGTATATCTTTGGACCAATTGTAGGGATAGCCTTTTTCTTCCTGGGCGTCTTGCTGTTGCTTCGTTTGCTCCAGGCCATTAGACGAGTAAAAGATGTATACGGATCCTTGCTGTTATCCGGTATGATTGTACTCTTTTTCACGCCGTTTTTCTGGGGTATTTTCATGACTGTCGGTCTGGCTCCCCCTATCGCTGTGAATCTACCATTCGTTGGCTTTGGAATCGTGCATACCGTATTGCAGATGGCATTGATTGGACTCGCCCTGAACATTTACCGACGAAAAGACATCCAGCCCTTAACCAAAGCCTCCTAATAGAAAAAGGGAGTAAAGCCCCTGCGCTCTACTCCCTTTTTGCATTTGATCAGACTGCCTCTTAAGCAGGCGCTACCGCAAGCATGCGCTCCAACGAAGCACGTGCCGCATCAGCAACATCCTTCGGAACAAAAATCTCCGGCTTCATATTCTCCAGCGCCTCGACGCACTTTTTCAGGTTGTTCACCTTCATATTCGGGCAAACGAGGTACTTGGAAGCGAAAATGAACGTTTTGTCCGGACTGTCCTTTTCCAACATGTAGCGCGTGCCGTCTTCCGTTCCGATAATAAACTCTTTGTGCGAAGACTCACGGCAGTATTTCAAAATTCCGGTCGTGGAACCAACGTAGTCAGCCAGTGATACCACTTCTGGGCGGCACTCTGGATGAACGACAACCACAGCCTCTGGGTGCTGCTGCTTCAACGTCATGATGTCTTCTACAGACAGTTGGTCATGCGTATTGCAGTACCCTTCCCAAATAATCATTTTCTTGTCCGTGAATTGGGATACATAGTGTCCAAGATTTTTGTCCGGCACCCAAATGATCTCATCGCTGTCAATCGACTCGATCACGCGCTTCGCGTTGGACGACGTACAGCAGATGTAGGTTTCTGCTTTCACATCTGCAGAAGTATTGATGTAAGCCACTACCTTTGCATTTGGATGCTGTGCTTTGAGTTTGCGGAGCCCGTCTACGTTCACCATGTCCGCCATCGGACAGCCAGCCCGTTCATCGGGAATAATGACGGTCTTCTGGGGATTGAGAATTTTTGCACTTTCTCCCATAAAATGAACCCCACAGAACAAAATCACATCGGCATCCGTTTCTTTCGCTTTCTGCGCCAATCCAAAGGAATCGCCAATGAAGTCAGCGACCTCCTGAATCTCGGGACGTTGGTAAAAGTGAGCAAGAATGATGGCATTACGCTCTTTCTTCAGCTGCAGCAGTCGTTCACGTAACTCAGCGTTGCGCTGGGCTTTTTTTTCTAACGCTAAAGCGTCCATGGAAAAAATCCCCCTACGGTGGTGTCATAATTTACGGTCATTGTAAGCGTATAACCTCACCTTGTCAACGTGGTACATTTTAGAACGAAAAAAGCAGAAACCGGCCCGTTACAGACGCAGCTTCTGCTTTTTTATTCTCTTACTCGCCTTTCTCTCCGAGAACACGCTCCCGAATAAAGCGGGCTACGCCTTCCTCATTGTGGTGCGGGGCGATATATTTGGCCACCTGCTTGATCTCGTCAGAAGCATTTTCCATCGCGACGGAATATCCTGCGCCCGTTAGCGCCTCACGATCGTTTTCTGCATCGCCAAATGCCATTACTTTCTCCGGGGAGATTCCCCATTTCTCACAGAAGTATTGAAGCCCTTCCCATTTGGAAACCCCTTGAGGAATTACTTCGACATTCTGCTTTCCAGATGAAGTGATGGTCACTTGCTCGCTCCAAGGCTTCAGCTGTTCTTTCACCCACTCCAGACGATCCGGGTCATGATGCCAGATGAAGAACTTGACGATCTCTACTCCCCCGGACTCTACTTTTTCCAGCATCTCTGCCAATGGCACTACATGAGCGAGCCTGTAGTAAGGAAAATTCAAGATAGAGAACCCTTCCACTGATGCGTCCTCGCTTATGGTCGCTTCCAAACGTTCACGGTCTTCTTTGATCATCCAGCGATTGCTGTTGGTATCATGAAGCTCATAATAAATCGTTTCTTGCCTCAGGGCATGAGTCGCACCGATTACCATCTCAGTAGGAAGGAGCCATCGACGGACCAGCGTGCCATCCCCTTCGAAAACAGCCCCGCCATTGCTACAGACAAAGCCGTCAAAAGGAAAGGAATCAATCGGAATTTGAGCGGAGCCATACATCCTGCCCGTAGATAAAACGAGTTTGCAGCCTTGCTGTTGCAATTGGCGAAGTGCTTCTTTCGTTCCTTCTGTCAGCTTTGAATCGTGAGTCAGTAAGGTTCCATCCATGTCAAATGCAGCCATGCCTGGTGTAAGCAACATATCCAATCCCTCTCATTCGCTTTGGATTTGAGTCACCATAGTGGAAGAGAAGAAAAAGCACAGTTCTCTTCGACTCTGACACGCCAGCAGGGGGATTCACTGGACGTCTCCACTTAAGAAAACCTCCTACCGATGCCTTTTCAAGGAGGAGCGACCGCGTTTAATCGGAAAGTTTTCATGCGCTCCGGAATTTATATGATAAATTCCTATACGTTAAAAAAGGGGACCGTCGAGCCAAAGCCACCCTACGGGCGGAAGTTTCTCAAGGAAGAAGTGTTCGACAAGCGTGGTCCCCTTTTTTAAGTTCCGACTGGGGTGGCCTGTCAAGGTCTACGAGCCCTGTGCTTTTTCTTCTCACTAGCTTTATTGGTTCATCGTTACCTTTTAAAAAACTTAACCTAACACTTTCCGATATTGCAAAAAAGGGCACCTGAGGCGCCCCTTATTGTTTCGGTTCTTCGTTTGTATCTTCTTGCTTTGGTTCTTCTTTTACTTCTACTTCTTCCAGCTTCGGTTGAATGTTCACGACCACATCTTTATTAGCATCTGGATCGTTATCCATTTTACCTGTTTCGATCAATTGCTTGATCTGCTCAGCATCGAGAGTCTCTACACGGAGCAGCGTGTTCGCAATCAGATCGAGCTGATCACGGTGCTTCGTCAGCAATTCTGTACACTTTGCGTAGCACTCGTTGATAATATTTTGCATTTCGAGATCGATCTCGTAGGCAATCTTATCGGAGTAGTTACGCTCATTGCCATAGTCGCGGCCCAGGAATACCTGTCCTTGACTCTTACCGAACTGCATCGGTCCGAGCTTGCTCATTCCGTATTCGGTAATCATGCTGCGAGCGATAGCAGTCGCGCGCTGGAAGTCATTATGCGCCCCGGTACTAATATCCCCGAGCACCAATTCCTCCGCAACACGTCCACCCAACAGACCGACGATTTTGTCGAGCAGGTCTTGTTTGGTAGCAAAGAAACGGTCTTCTTTCGGCAGCATCACTGTGTATCCGCCAGCTTGGCCGCGCGGAATGATTGTTACCTTATGTACCATTTCTGCATTTCTCAGGTGGTATCCAATAATCGTATGACCAGCTTCGTGGAAGGCAACCAGACGGCGTTCGTCTTCGCTCACGACGCGAGACTTCTTCGCTGGACCTGCAATCACGCGGTCAATCGCTTCATCTACTTCTGTCATGGTGATTTGCTTTTTGTTTCTGCGGGCAGTCAAGAGAGCGGCTTCGTTAAGCAAGTTCTCCAAGTCTGCGCCCGTGAAGCCCGATGTACCACGAGCAATCACGTCCAGCTTCACGTCTTCGCCAATCGGCTTGTTGCGGGCATGAACCTTGAGCACCGCTTCACGGCCTTTGATATCAGGACGATCAACTGTAATTTGACGGTCAAAACGTCCCGGACGCAAGAGAGCCGGGTCGAGAATGTCAGGTCGGTTGGTCGCAGCGATCATGATGATCCCTTCGTTTCCACCAAAACCGTCCATCTCTACGAGCAACTGGTTGAGAGTTTGCTCGCGTTCGTCGTGGCCGCCGCCGAGTCCAGCTCCGCGTTGACGACCCACGGCGTCAATCTCGTCAATAAAGATAATGCAAGGAGCATTTTTCTTAGCATTTTCAAACAGGTCACGTACGCGGGATGCACCCACCCCAACGAACATTTCCACGAAGTCAGAACCGGAGATACTGAAGAACGGCACACCAGCTTCGCCTGCAACAGCGCGAGCGAGCAAGGTTTTACCTGTACCCGGAGGACCTACGAGCAGTACCCCTTTTGGAATACGAGCGCCAACCGCATTGAACTTACGGTTGTCTTTCAGGAAATCAACGACTTCCTCCAGCTCAGCCTTTTCTTCGTCCGCTCCTGCTACGTCGTCAAAGGTAACGCGTTTCTTTTCTTCGTTGTAAAGCTTGGCGCGGCTTTTACCGAAGTTCATTACTCGGCTTCCGCCACCTTGGGCATTGTTCAGAAGAAAGAAAAACAGGATGAAGATGATGACAAAAGGAATGATTGAGGTCAAGAACGTGAGCCAAATGCTGTTGCCCTCCGCAGGATTGAACGCTACATTCTTCATCTTTTGCGCATCAATTTTCTCTTCGACTAGCTTTACAACATCTGAATCATACAAAGGAACATTGGTAAAAAATTTGTTGCTTTCCTGTCCCGGAATAGCTTTTGCCAACGTACCCTCAACCCTGTAAGTACCATTCTCTGGTCGAAGCGCCAACTCAGTGACGTTGTCAGCTTTTAGCTGTACCCGGAATTCCTGATATGTAAGTTTCCCAACCTTATCAGTACCGGAGAGGATGAAATTCACGATCCCGACCGTGACAAGAAAAATCAGTAGGTAGAACCCGGTATTACGAAAAAAGCGATTCATTCCTTACCTCCTCTCACGAACAGACACTTTTCACATTTTATCATAGAAAGTACGGTCTCCACAACAAACCTACTTCGTGTAGACCTCAGGCTTCAATACACCGATATAAGGCAGATTACGGTAGTGCTCGGCATAGTCCAAGCCATATCCCACAACGAATTCGTCTGGAACATCGTAACCCTTGTAATCCGGTGAAATATCCACCTTGCGACGCTCTGGTTTGTTCAAGAGAGTCACCACTTTTACAGAAGCAGCTTCCCGATGGCGCAACAGCTCTACCAAGCGGCTCAGCGTCAGTCCACTGTCCATGATGTCTTCTACAACCAGTACGTGTCTGTTTTGCACAGATGTATCGAGATCCTTCAAGATTTTCACCATGCCAGAGGACTCTGTTCCACTTCCGTAGCTGGAAACTGCCATGAAGTCCATTTCGCACGGAATGTTCATGTGACGGATCAGATCAGCCATGAAAATGACTGCGCCTTTCAGCACGCAGATGACCAATGGATTTTTATCCTTGTATTCTGCAGCCAGCGTCTCACCCAATTCTCGAACTTTACCCGCAATATCCTCTTCTGATAGCAAAATCTTCTCGATGTCTTGATTCATGAAAAAACCTCCCGCCAATCTTCTCCAAACTCTACCCGCACGTGTAGAAAACGCCTGGTCTGTCCATTGACAGGCGCTACGGCGGAACGGCGCACACCTGGTACCAAAATCACCTCATCGCCCGCCGTCAAAAGCGGAAGTTTGTCACGCCATGCTCGCGGAAATTTGGCATCAATCAATAAATCCTTTAGCTTCTTTCCATCTGCTGAGCCAAACAGGGTGATGCGGTCTCCAGGTTTTCGGTTACGCAAATACAGCGATCCTGGCAACTGATCGGCATCAAAGACCGCTTCATTCGCCGGGAGTCGCTCCCAATCCATGGGACCTTCCAGGTAAGTAATATGTACCGTGGCCTTGCTCTCGTCGATCCAGGTTACACCGGGAACGGCGAGCTCGTAACTATACGTATGTATGCGATCCTGTCGCTTTCTACGACGGAAAGTGATTCGCTCGTACACCCGGTCGACTACTAGGTCATTCGGCAAATGCAATTCCGCAGAAGGGCGACTTCCCCCTAGCATGTGCAAAACGGTCTCCACATGTTGCGAAGACCATTCGGTATGTTTTGAGAGATAACTTAATATTAGAGTAATCATTCTCCTTTGTAAAGCAACGTCACAAGTTTGAAACTTGTCATTGTCCATCAAAAATGCTTCAGGTTTTTTCTCAATCGTTACCTCTTTCAAATGCTCAATCGCCAGCCTCGTTAAAAGCGCTTCGTCCTGACGGATTGCCTCTGCGGTAGCCAAGATATGCTCCCGATACTTGTCATTCACTTTTTCCAATAAAGGCATGACATCCAGACGCAGCAGATTGCGCGTATATTTGCGCGATTGGTTGCTGCTATCCTCACGGGGGACGAGTTGATGTTCCCGACAGTAGCCTTCCAGTTCTTGACGGGTTTTATGCAGGAGCGGACGCACGAGCTCAATCGGGCAATCCTCAAGCATTCTTCGCTTCGGCATCCCTGTCAATCCATGCAACCTGCTGCCTCGCACAAAACGAAAAAGAATCGTTTCCACCTGATCGTCGGCATGATGGGCCAATGCCAGCTTGGTCGCTCCCTGAGCCAGACCTACCTCTCGATACAGCCGATAGCGAATGTCGCGACTTGCTTCTTGCCCGCCTAGTCCCGTTTTTTCCATATAAGCGGGAACGTCATATTCAAACAGATGAAAATCTACGCCGAGCTGACGACACAGCTCTTCTGCATAGAGTGCGTCCTGCCTTGCTTCTTCCCCACGAAAGCCGTGGTTCAGATGGACAGCATGGAGCTTCCAATGATACTGGTATTGTTTATTGAGAGAAGCCAATATATGCAACAGTGCGGTAGAATCGTTGCCACCGGATATTCCGACGACAACGGTCTCACCAGGAAGCAAAAGCCCCTCAGACTCAATCTCGTTGCGCACGCTTGCCAGCATAGCGGGCTCCTTTCCAAATCGTCAGAACCGAAATTCCAAATATAAGTCCAGAAGCAATCGCGCCGGCCACCATCAATGTCTTGGTCGCCTGGGTGATCCCTCCGACATAATCGTTGTTTACAAAAGCAAGCATGGCTTTGTAAGCCAACGATCCCGGTACCAGTGGAATAATTCCCGCGACGCTAAAATTCGTAGAAGGAACTCGCAGTATAATAGATAAGAGCTGGCTGAGCAAAGAGACAGCAGCAGCTGAAACAAACGTCGACAACAAGACCTCTGCACCGTAGATAGGAAGAATGGAGTAGACGAGAAAACCGACCACTCCAGCTAAACCAGCCGCTACGATTGTTCGAACCGGCACATTGAACAGCACACACCACGCTACTGAAGAGGCGAAGCTAAGCGCCAATCCTTTTAACAACATCGTACTCACCTCGTAAACGAAAGAATAATGGCTGTGGCTACCGCTACGGAGACAGCTGTCAGCATGGCTTCTACTCCGCGTGAAACACCTGCAACCAAATCACCAGCCATCAGATCCCGAAGCGAGTTAGTGATGGCGATCCCCGGAAACAAAGGAAGCATCGCACCAATAATAATGATGCTTAAATGCAACTGCGGAAAGACCGTCACGGTCAACAATGCGAAAAGTCCTCCTAGTAAAGCGGCAGAGAACTCCGTAAAAAACTTCATCCGGACAAACTGTTCTAAATATTCCTGGCTCAGGTTCACAATCAACCCGGCCATCGCAGAAGGAACCAGACTGCCCCAATCTCCCCCTGCAAGCATAGCAAAGGAGCCGCTGGCCGTAGCGGCTGCTAGATGCTGCAACCATTTCGGATAGATCTGCTTTTTCTGATCGATCTCACGCAGCGTCCGATAGGCTTGCTCCAAATTAATTTTCCCACCGACAAACTGTCGGGAAACATCATTCACGAGCGTAATTTTATTGAGGTTGGTCGTACGTTTGGGGGTACGAACCATTCTTGTATGATCCAGTCCACTGCAACGAAAGGACAGGATGATGCTTGTAGGCGTAGCCGAGCTGTTGACGTCATCCATCCCCGCTGCCTTCGCGATCAATGCCATTGTCTCTTCCGTCCGGTAAGTCTCTCCACCGTTTTTCAAAATAATCGAGCCTGCCAACAAGCAAGTATCCATCACCAAATCTGAGGACACGAACCGTCACATCCTTCACATAAACCATGCGTAATACAAAGTGCCAGCCAACAGGAGTAACGAAGCGACAAAAAGACCGCTAATGCCCGCCCCTGCGTTCCCTTTCGTCCGCGTTTTCTTTTGCGGCTTTTGCGGTTTGGCGCTCATGCTATCTCGCAAGACCGCCAACAGCTCCGCCCGCATTTCTTTTGCTGTCGCAAACTTACCGTGAAACGCCTTCAATAAAGGCTCCCGGTAAGGGTACAGGCTGTCACTTTTTCGTATTATATCACAGAGTAATATCGTGTGACGTGGGTCACCAAGGCTGTTTTTCCACGTTTCCGGTCCAACCGTCAGACGCACCATCATCACGGCTGTCGAGAACAGGTCATAACTTACTTCAGCCCGTCTATCACCTGCGTGCCAAAAAGCTCGATCGTACTCTTCTGTAAACTGCCGAACAGCGTTGCCCAGCTTGGTCACTCCACCGAAATCAATCAAGCGTACCTGCTTGTCCGTTTGGGTAACCATCACATTCTGCGGTTTCAAATCACCAAAAATATAGCCATGCTGGTGCAAAACATCCAGTCGGGCCAGCAATTGAACCATCATCACCGCCACCCAGTCCGGACCCTCTTGCTTGATATATTCATCCAATTGCAAGCCTTGAAGATACTCCATGGCATAAAACGTACAAGCCTTCCCATTTACAACGAGATCGTCCACGTCGCACAGGAGCGGTCCCACTTTGGAATCCCGCCCCTGCTGTGTGCTTTTCAACACATTCACTTCCATTAAAATGTCTATGCCTTCCACGCCGACCTTAACCGCGCGCTGTACGCCACCTTGGGATACCAGGTACACGGTCCCATTTGCACCACGCCCCAACTCCCGTAAGACGTGGTACGATTTTTTGTTCCATTTGCCTGTAAAGTGCTTGGGCAGATCGGGGGTGGCTGCCTTAAAAGACATGGTCACGCAGCATTCCGTTCGAGTCGTCCTCTTCTTCTTGGTCGATGTACCGCTCTTGCAGCGAGCGTGGGAGCTTGTCCTGCTCAAACAGGGCAATTGCCTCTACGATGGCGGGGCCTGTAGGAGTAATTCCGCTCATCGCCAAATCACTCGTAATTTGATGAGCCTGCTCGACCTTTTCTGTCCACGGAATACGGATATCGAGATGCTTTTGTTTCCCCGGAAATGAACCGACCGCCATTCTGCTATGTCCACTCCGTGAATGCAGACTGATACTGAAATCGTGTATCGCTTGCTGAACAGCCGACAGCTTTGGCTTCATACTTCCTGAGGTATCGACCAGCATCACGACGTTCAAGCTGCTTTTTTCACCCAACTCGTCAACCATTCCGGCAACCTGCACTCTTTTATCAGGTGCCAGCTCCTCTATTCCGGAATCGCCCAAAATCTCTTTTAATTCTTTATTGACCACTTGATGAATAGTGCGCGTCATTGCTTTTCGCGTCAGCATTTGTACCGTTTGCGCAAGCTGTTGGGGGTACACGATGTCGCAGAGTCCACCACCTGCTTCCGCAATATCCCTAATTTCCTTCTCCCCTTTCTCACCCAGCTCACTCTTGTCGATTACGCCAATCACATTAACCGTAATTCCTTGCTCCCTTGCCAGTGCCGCCGCAGCAACAGGACTCATCCCCGAGTTGGAGCAGCCGTCTGTCACTACCAGTATTTGACGAAGTGTCGCTTCTTTCACAATAATCTCCCCATTCGATCTGTTTTGTCAGTCCCAGCTCCGTGTAGCGACCGTTCATCCACTTCACTTCGCAGGGTATTTTTAGCAACAGTATCGACGGGTAATAGAGAAAACATACTCCTAACTCACAATCCGTGGACGCTCGAGCTTCTCCAAGCCATGCACCGCGATGGCAGCCCACTGCGGTACAAAGCGGTCAATTCGCGCCACCAACACGGTCATGTCATCAACAATTTGTCCAGAATGCTGGCGAATGACTTTTTCCAATAATAAATCAGCGACCTCCTGTGGATCATTTGTCTCCAATTCGCTGATGATTCGCTTCATCCACGCTTGCCTGTTTTCAATATGGCGTGGTGCCTCATAGATGCCATCGGACATCATGACGAGCAAATCACCTGGCTTGAGCATACGAGATACGACATCCACCTCGATTTCTTCCAAAATCCCTACTGGCAGGTTGTTGGCGGTGATCGTGATGACGTCTTTATTTCTTTTGACAAAGCTTGGAGTGGAGCCGATTTTTACAAAACGGGTATGAGCGGTCTGCAAATCGATCAGAGCCAAGTCCACTGTCGCGAACATTTCCTCCTTGGAACGCAGGGCAAGCACGGAGTTAACGGTTTTGATCGAAATTTTTTCATCCATACCAGAACGAAGGAGCTGCTGGAGCATATCGAGGGCGGATTGACTCTCTATGGATGCCCGCTCGCCATTCCCCATTCCATCGCTGATCGCCAGCGCCATTTTTCCATTTCCCAAATCCATCGTGCGGAAGCTGTCACCAGATAGCAGCTTGCCGTCTTTGGCTGCACCCGCGACCCCGATATCGATCTCATACGTTTTGGCGGAAGCAAGGCACATCGTGCATGAACCGTCTTTTTGCGCTTCACAATGCCGCTCACGAACCACAATGTTTTCTCCCAATATCTCCGTGAGCATGGGAGCCACGATCTTCGCGCATTCATCGCGGCCGTAGCAAGTCGGCTGACTGATTTCGATATCGACCTTGCCTTCTTCCAAGCTGTGTATTTCTACGCGGCGTACTGACAGACCCAAGCCCTCCAATGCTTGTGAGACCTGCTTTTCCTGAAAGCTCAGCTCCATTCCCTCTCGCTGTATTTCCCGGGCAAAATCACTCATGACCCGAGAGACTCCAGATAGCTGGTCGGCTACGAGCATTCGGCTTTCCTTTATCTGCTTTTTCAGTTGGTCAAACGATTGCTGACGATCGTATTCCTGCTCCATCACAGTCATGACCTTTTCTGTTTTGACACACTTGCGCTCCCAATCACGTGGCGGTGTAACACCAGCCAAGGTACCGTGCTCGTACACTTTTTCCATTAAAAAGCGCATTCCCTCATAGGTCGATTGCGTATCTTTATCCCAGCATTGTTCTTTTTTCCAGCATTTCTGGCAGGTGAATTCAGATACACGGCTGAGAAACGCATCGGCCTGTTCTTCTATTTCTTCAGGACCGGCTGTCTGGGCAAAGCTATGGGAGAGTTGCGTAAACAAATCGGAGAATTGCTGGATTTTGCCCGCCGTCACATCGCGGACTCTGCGCATGTATTCTTGATGAGATTGTAGATTCTCGGGAGTCCCGGGGATAAATCGGGCTACCTTTTTCCAAAGAGCAGCAGGGGTCAGAACGAAGAGAACAATCGCCAGAGAGGTTTCGATCAAGGAGAAGTAGAGTGTCTCTTCTGCTCCACCGTAAATCGCAAGAATAGCCGTACCAATCAACAAGCCTGCGGATACGCCCACTTTGCCGCCTTCCTTCAGCAAGCCTGCCAGAAGACCGGAAAAAGCGAGCAGATTGATTTGTAAAAGAGCACTCACATTAGCCAGACTGAGGATGAGACCTGTGACCACACCAACAGCCGCACCGATCGTGCCACCACCAACAAAAGCAAAGACGAGCAGCAAATAGCGTGAAAGTACATGCTCCATCGAAATGCCTTCGACCATCCAATCCACAGTACCCGTCATTAAGGAAGCCAGTAAAATGACTAACGAAACGATCTCTTCATTTTTGAGAGGCTCATAAGGCTTCGCCAAATGAATGATCGATAAGGACTGGATGAAGATGAGCGTCAGTACAAAGCCAAGAATCGCTTCTACTGCCACCATTACGAGCTCGTAAGTCGTTACCTGATTGGTTAGAACCGCATACAACAGACGACTGATGAAAATCGTCCCGACAACCAGTAAAGGCGTCCGTGAAAAATCTTTCTTGCTCATTTTATTCATCAGCTTGCAGGCAAACAAGGCAAGTATCACACTCAAGGTGGTTTCCAGTCCAACAGGCACCGACTGGGTAAAAGCACCGATAATAAGAGCCATCCCCGTGACAAGCAAACAATCTCGGCGAATGTAAAACATGACAATGAAATACGGTATAGCAAAGGGAGTAAGCTCTTCCACGATGAGAGCTCTTCCTAATAAGAAGCCCATGAGGATGGGGAGAACATTCCACTTCTCTATGAGATCTGCTACTTTTTCTCCCCACGTTTGGGCAGTGGTACCCATTCGATCGGACACTTGCCGCGTCCAAGCCTGTCCGGCTTGTGTTACGTTTTTGTTCGCAATCATTTCGCTCCACCCCGTTCTTGGTCAATGTGTTTCTCCATTATACGGAGGGGGCATTGTAAAATTTGTCAAAAATCCAATGAATATTCACAGAATCGTGCGACAAATTCAGTAACGCAAATGGACAAAAAAAACCGACGTTATGGCGGATAACGTCGGCTGACAGGTGATTCGCGCTTTGCGAAACGGGCTTAGGATATTTTATTCGTCAAGACTTTGAAATGACCTTCCTAAATTTACAGTCAAAATGCGCTTTTCGCGAAGAAAGAAAAATCATAATTTTCCGAATCAAAAAGACCGGCTGCGACCCCTTTTCTCTACGCTTTTCTTCAAGGAGGACTGCCTGTCTTCACTTTCTTTCAAAAAACGGTTCAGCTTTTCTTCAAAGCCTTCCCTTCGCTCCCGCTGATAGCGGAGTGGCCGTTCCTTTTCCATTGTTTTTTTGATAGAAAGCCCGATCTTGCCCTCGCGGAGGCTGAGGACTTTTACCTTTACCGTGTCTCCAATTTTTAAAAATTGATGGATGTCCCGGACGTAGACGTCAGCAATTTCACTTATATGCACCAGTCCGGTGACATTGTCTGGCAACTGAACAAACGCTCCGAATTTGGTGATACCCGTGACTTTTCCTTCCAGTATGCTCCCAACCTCGATCTCCATGACGCGGAATGCCTCCCTCTCGTTGAAGATCAGCTGTATACTCAATCCGGAATGATATAGATGCTTTCGCCTTGCTTGGTAAACAAAATTCGCTTACGTACCAGCTCTGCCAAATAATCCTGATCGTTTAGCCGGCTTGCTTCATAGGTCAGATCGTCTTGCTTTTGCTGCAAGACCACTGATTCTTGCTTTAAGACCTCCAGCTCTGCCTCCTTCTTGGACAACTCGCCACTTTGCAAAAACAAGGTATAGCTAGTCCAGACGAAGAAGCACAGGATCACAAAGAAAAAGAGACGCATCCTCCTTCTCTGTCCTTTTCGGTTAATGGAAGAGGTTCTTGTTTCCTTCATCAGTACGCCACCTCGAATCTACTCCCGTTTTCTCTTTGAGTGAAACCAATTCTTCCAATTGGTCCAAAATCCTGTTGTTTTTCCATACATTTTTTTCCCCAAATGTTGACCCCATCTGGCAAAAGGGGAGGTGACAAAACGCGTCACTTTCCACAAAAAGCCGAGGATCGCGAGCAACACGGAGTACAAAAATGTCAGCACCATGATGATCACTCGGAAAAGAAAGAGCACAGGACGTACAAGCAGGATGTCTAAAATATTTATGACCGTACGGTAAAACCACTGACAGAATTTTATCATGCGGTGCAAGAAAAGGATATACTTCTTACTACCTAATAAGAAATACAGCCACGCGCCAAATATCATTCCGAAGAATATTGGAAACCGAATAATCCCGTCGTTCACTTTCACCAAAATCAAGAAAACAGCGCCCATACTGCCCACCCAAAATAGGATGTCGAAGAAAAAGACCAACCAGAGTGGCAGTCTGGCCTTGCCCTTAAATACATGGTACGTATCGAATCCCATACCCATCAGTGCACCACACGTCGACATGGCCAATACCGTCTGCAACTGGATGACGATGTTCACTTGAATAACTTGCCGAAGAATCCTCTCGACCGATCGCCGGCCTGCCCTTGCTCCAGATAGGCCATCTCGTGAACGAGCCCCTCGATCGCTACTTCTCCGGTTTCCAGACTCAGATTTTTCATATGCAGGTTTTGGCCTCGTATGGTTAAAAAGCCGCCGTCCGTCTCCAAGAGGAATTCTTCGCTGTCAAAGCTTTCGACGTTTTTTACTCCCGAAATCGCTAAGCTGCGACGATTAATCATCACGACTTCATGACGTGGCCGTCTCGTGTGATCGTTCATGATTACTCCCTCCTCACGTACCCTTCTTGTACTATCGTATGGGGAGGGATGTCCTAATAGAACAAAAACGGTCAAAACCGTTTTTGTTGACCGCAAGCGGTCGCATTAACTCTAATGAAAAACATCGAGATGTTTTTCACAAAAGAAAACCCCGCATGCATACGGGGTTTTTGCCAGACTGCCCTTACTTGTAAACGGTGTAATTCCCGTTCACATAGATGATTTTGTAACCGGTACGCTCTGTGATGGTTTTCAGAGGCAGGGTAGGAACGTTGTTTTTCAGCTGAACCGCTGCAGGCAGCGTTACATTTTTTCCATTGACGGTCGCTACGTTTGAACCGACCTTGAATTGCATGACCGTATTGCCGCTCACGACTTTTGCAGTCGTTTTCGTGTAGCTGATTGAAAAACCGAGGGCATCACGGAAAAACGTAGTTGGCATCAACGTGTTGCCATTTACGGTATACGGTGCCACTGCGAGTCCGGTTGTTTTACCAGCCTTCGTAAAGGAAGCGACGTTCTGCTTGAAGCTTACGCCATTAAGCGCCACGATGGTCGCCGGACGAGAGAAGAGCAGACCTCTCTCCTCGGAGTTGTAGACACCAATACTGTATACACCTGGAGTAGCCGGATTCACAATGCCAGCTGTCTCGGCGATGTTGACCTGAGCTGCTGTTTTTGCCGGAATATCCTGGGCAGGAATAATAATCAGATTTTGTCCGCGCACACCAACAAAGCTAGCGGCCACACCGTTCACCGTTACTGTATTCGCCGGCAAGTAGGCTGGAACACGGAAGCCAACTGGGAGTACGACTTCAATGAAGCCCTGATTCCGAACAATCGGAGCACCCATGGCTTTGATGCCGATTGAAATACCAGCAGGAGTAGAGGCAGTCGCTCTCGTCAGCCCAACCGTTGCCAATGTATTATCCACAGCGACTGGTGGAGTCACTCCGGAAACTTGAAATTCCTTCGACTTATAGGTCTTGTTGTCGATTTTGGCCGTCACGGTATAGGTTCCCGCAGTTATCGGGGCGGTCAAGTAGCCTTCGAATGCAAACTTGATGCTCGCGCGGTTCGTACTGGTGAATCCGTAAGGCGTGCGGAAATAAACTTTATTCCCCAACACACTTACATTCGTCACTTGTGCGCCATTGATGGTGACGCTGTTACTGGTAAGAACCGGTGGCACAGTTACCCCACTTGGGAATTCGAACTCGATTTCTGCGTTCGACCCCAGCTTGTTGGAAAGATCCACATCAAATGTATAGCTCGTACGCGCTCCCGCTGAACTGTCCGACAAAGAAACGCTGAAAGGCGTATGGCTTGTGTTTGTAATCTCTACATCTTTTGACTTGTATTCCTTGCTGTCATATTCGACTTCATACGAATAGTACTTGTCTGGCTTCGATGGATTTACAATCCCCGCGGCAGAAGTAAACTCCAGCTTTATGTAGCTATCTCCGTCTGCACCGCTCGGAACCTCAATCCGAATCGAGTCACTGTCGAGAATCGAGACGTAATCCGGTTTGTACCCGTTTACCTTCACATCAGATTTGCTGATGCTCTTTGGCAGCATGTCCTTGGAGGGGAAATTCACATAAATGTATTTGCCCTTTTTCAGCTTGCTTTTCGAGGAGAGATTAAATTTTCCGAGCGTTAGGGAAATCGCGTCCTCGGCATTTTTACTGCTAGGGGAAGCCTCGAAGTCACCCTTGCTACTACTGCTGCTGCTACTGCTTGAAGATTTGCTGATTGTAATCTTTTCGCCCTTGTAGCTGGTCTCCGCACTTGTTTTCACTTCGATTTCGTAGCTGCCCTTGTCTTCCGGGTTGGTGATATTATCAATGGTTAGTGTAAGTACAGTGCCTTTTTGGATCTTTTCATCGACTTCGATCTCAACCACATTCTTGCTTACATGTACACTGTCGATCGAAATTTCGTCATCGTCGTCATCTTCCAGCGTGACGTCCGATTTTTTCAATTTTTTATCTACCGAATACTCAGATGGGAACCTAACGAAAATACTGTCGCCCGATGATAGGGCCTTATTGATTTCAAACTCAATCGTATATTCTGTTTCCTTGTCCACACGTGTATCGTCTGCAGAAACATCCTCGATAGAGAGAGCATAAGCCGCTTTTGGCTCAAGCATCAGTGGACTTGCCAGTACCGCAGTCGCTAGCAGCACTGAGATCCCTTTGTTTACGCTTTTGTTCAACGGTAACGCCTCCTTATCTAAAGTTCCCTACTATGATAGGAAATGTTCGGCAGGAAAGGGTTACAGACTGGTAACGAATGATTTTCTTCACGCAAAAGAAGCTGCCCGATGACACAGGCAGCTTCTTCTTTAGAAATGTCTACTGGTTCGACAGGCTCTCCAGGATGGCATCGCCTTTCTCGCCAATTTTCACGATAGCGTATTTGGCATTCCGCTCGACTTCAAGTCCGGTTCCTTCTGGGACAAAATAGCTTTCTATGCCATATTCCACTTGATGGCCACCGATTGTGCTTCCATTAATGATCACATCCGATGGCTGAGGATCGTATGCCCGATTCCATCGACCATTGAGCTCATAAAAGCCACTGTAGCTGTGCAAGCCATTTGCTTGTTGGCGGAGTACGACTCGAATCTTATCCCCTGAGTCAACCTGTTCATGGTCCAATGTAGATATGGTGTAGCCAAGTCTGACGTAATCACCTTGCAGCAACGAACGCGGATCGATTGGGACCAGCTCCAGCTTCACCGTTTTTCCGTTGGCCAGGATCGTCTCACTGCTCCATACTTGATAGCCACTCAAAGCAAATTGCAGCAAAATGACAGGAAGCAACACAAGCGCTTTTCTCATAAAAAGGGAAGGCTCGCTTTTCGGCCACTCGATTTTCGCCCTTCGATCCCACCACAGGGCAACGATGAAAAACACCAGGCTGAGCAGGAGAAGGCTCAATGACTTGTGCAGCAAGCTCCATAGCATGTCGTAGTACTTCATGAGAAGAAAGGCAAACCAGAATCCGAGCACGATTCCGAACCTCGCCTTATTTTGCTGATGCAATGTTCGGTACAACAAATACGTGCTGACTGCGAAAAAAGCCAGATTCACGCCCACATTCATGGAGCCCGATTGAAAGCCTTCCTCTGTCAGGAGCAAAAGCGAGAGTAAGGCGTACACCAACGAGCTGTTTTGCAATATGACTGGCAATTGCTTTACGTAATGCAGCGCCAATTGCGTAGCAAAGATGATCATGAGTACATATTCAAAGGATGGCAAGTACTCATCCAACTTCGCAGCCAGAACGACTAAAAAGGTCAGCTGTGTCAAAAGCCGCGCCGGAATGGCAGAGACAGCTTTCCACACGTATAACAGGACCAACAGGAAAATGATCCAGTAAGCTCCTTCTAAAAACAGAACTGATCCGACACCCAATATATACCCCATTGTGAGCAGCGTATATCGTACCGTTGCATTCATCCCGCGCATAAACACCACAGGGCCAATAAAGCCAATTAATGAAAGGAAAAACAGCAAATCAATAACCGTTTCCTCTTCCATGATCAGAAAAAGCAGCCCTGCTATCGAAATGGCTCCAATGGATGCGGCGATAGTGGTGACGAGAACCGTGAATGCCTCTTGAAAAAACACAACCCATTTGCTTTTTTGATGCGCTGATTCCTTGCGCAGCCAATTAATCCCTGCAACTGCTCCCCAAACAATGAGTACCGTCAGCAGCAGCATCAAAACAAAGAAGCCTTCTGAGAAATACTTCACCATGTAGGATATGAAATTAACGAGCACAAACAGCGAGAGTAACGAGGCCGTCACAATCAGAAACCCGCGACTCGGCACCCATTTTAAAAACGTAACAAACAGAATCCCCCCTGTCAGGACATATAAAAGCTCAGGGAGCGGACCATACACTTCGGTGAAGGATGAACCGAAAAGACTGACGGAAAACGTCAGAAACGATAAGTAGTAAATCGGTTTGGAATGCAATTTCCCCGTAGAGGTTAACCAGAACAGGACCATATTTCCCAACGTAATCAACCAAAACATCATGAACCACCACTCGTCTTCACGCGCTACATGAATGACGGATGGATGGAGAAAGAAATAAATCGCCAAATGAGCAAGGACATAGCTGATGACATAGAATGGCTGATAGCGCGTGAAAATCGCGAACAGCAAATTCGGTATGAGCCATACGACGAACAGCATATAGCTATCGGCATGTGAATTGTATATTTGCCCCAACAAAGCCATACTGATACCAAAAGCCAAGCCTCCAGCCACCAGAAGCCAATTGCTCAAAAACGAATGTCGTTTGATGAAACGCAGTCCATAGGATAATAAATAAAAAAGAACGAGGATTGCCACACTGACGCCGATCTTTTGCTCCCTGACCATGAGTGGCCAGTTCGAAGCAAAAAAGTACAGGATAGATGATAACAGAAGCGAAATGGACAAAAAGTAACCCATTCGAACTCCGTTTTGTTGCATACAGCACACATCCCTTCGGAAATGCCTTAGGTACTCTCATTATATCCTCCGATTGGAAAAAAGCCTAAAAAAAGACTGCCATCCCGGCAGTCTCTTTTCGCGTACATATTACCCTTTGAGGTACGCGTCCTCTTCTTTTTCATCACGCGGAACGGGAACTTCGCCAATAACGGTATACAGCGAAGCTGCTTCTTCCTTGCGCGGGTTTTCTTTGATGTCCTCTACTTTTACCGACACGATTTTTTGTCCGAAACGGATCGCCAGCTTGTCGCCGATTTTCACGTTACTGGACGCCTTTGCAGGGCGATCGTTGATTTCCACACGCTGTTTGTCACACACTTCTTTGGCGAGTGTGCGTCGCTTGATCAGTCGAGACACTTTCAAATATTTATCGAGCCTCATGTTTTGCTTCCTCCCACCATTTGTCCATCTCTTGCAGGTCCGTCTGCTCAAAGGTGCGGCCCGCCTCTTGTAGCTTGCCTTCAATATAGGAAAAGCGCTTCTTGAACTTGTTGTTGGTCAATGCGAGGGCTTCCTCCGGATCTAGCCCGAGGAAGCGCGCCAGATTGACTACCGCAAATAGCAAATCTCCCAGCTCGCCAGCGCGTTCTTCCTCTGATGCTTCTTGCAGCTCGCGGTACTCCTCTTCTACCTTTTTGTACACGTCTGCAATATCGTCCCAGTCAAAGCCGACTTGGGCTGCTTTTTTCTGCAGCTTGTACGCGTACATCAGTGCTGGCAAGTCACGCGGTATTCCCGCCAGCTGTGATTGAACCGTTACATCGATGCCTTTTGCTGCCTTTTCCTGTGCTTTGATCTCCTGCCAATTCGCCAGCGCTTCCTCGGAATCATTCGCGCTCTTTTCCCCGAATACGTGTGGGTGGCGGCGAACTAGCTTTTCATTCAACGTTGCGACAACATCATCTACCGAAAAATATCCATCTTCGGCTGCCATCTGTGAATGCAGCATGATTTGCATCAACAAATCACCCAGCTCCTCACACATCGCATCTGGATCATCGTCGTCGATCGTCTCCAATACCTCGTACGTCTCTTCAATCAAGTTTTTGCGGATGCTTTGATGTGTTTGCTCGCGATCCCACGGACATCCATCCGGACTGCGCAGGATCGCCACGATCTCCTTCAAGTAGGAGAATTGGCGGTACGACACCTTCTCGTCCTTCGTCGGCGGTACATACACCAGGGACAAATTCCCGAAATGATCGAGTCTGTCCAGTTCATACAACGGCACTGTCTCAATGATTTCTTGCCCCGCTACCCCTACGGCTGTCGCTACCGTCACCTCGTAGTCGTCCGGCAGCACTTCCATCAAGGTCAGCTTCACATCAGAGGCCACAAACGCATCGTACACTTGCGCGATAATCGTATGCAGACCCGGTGATACTTGATGAGCAGCGAGCGCGGTCCCATCCAGCAAAGAGAATCCCTCGATCGGGTCGATATGTAGGCGGGCAAACAACGGATCAATAAAGCTCTGTCCACCGCCAATTTGGATTTCTACGCCACGGTTTGGTCCCTCTGCCAACAATAGCTGCACAGTACGTTCCGCTACCAAAGGATGACCTGGAACGGCATAGACAAGACTGCCTGCTTCGTTTACCCGTGAAAAAAGCCGTTCTACAATATCGGTGTACACATCGGAAAACGTATCGTGCTGCTCATATACATCATCAAAGGACTCAATCGTGATGCCTTCTGCGATCAACTCGGCTACGACCGGATGCTCTTTCGTGCGCAAATACAGCTGTTCGGCAGCTTTGAGCGTACGATAGATGCCATAAGGGAGCTGGTCCAAATCTCCGGCACCAAGACCGACTACAGTAATGGTCTTATTCTTCATTTCCACTCGTCACGCCTCCTTTTCGTTCATTCTCGCTTTCTCCGCTGGGAGGAGCTTGTATTTCGTTAACAGCGAAGCAATTCGCTTTCCTTTTGGCAAAAATTGGATATCGTTTCTCGTGAGTCCACCTGTTTTCAAGAGCGCCAGCAAATAGACCAATGCTCCTGAACCAACAGCAATCAAGCCTACCAGCGTATACAACAAGCGATTTGAAAGTCCGGCACTGCCGAGCACTGTAATAGCGAGCCACTCCATAATCAACACGACAATCGACATCATCACGACGGACACGAATGGCCTTTTCACCGTTTGGCGGAATCCAATGTGTGCTCCCGTGTATTTGATTACCGCTAGAACATTTAGTCCCATGGCGACTAAATAAGCTAAAACAGTGGACACTGCTGCACCAGAGATACCCCAGAACGGGACGAGCGCCAGATTGAGGATGAGCTTCACCAATACACCAATAAACAGGTTGCGGGCAGGTCGCATGACACGTCCCAAGCCTTGCAATATTCCCGCGCTGGCAATACTCACCGTGGCGAAAAGAATCGTGAAGGACTGTACAGCGAGGGCCTCAGTACCGTTACTATCTCCGTAAAGCATAACGTTGATCGGCTCCGCCAACAAAGCAAGTCCAAAGGAAGCAGGCAATCCCAACAGGAAGGTCAGTCGAATCGCGACTTCGGAACGATGAGAGATCAATTGATGCTGACGCTGGGCAACAGCTTCACTGATCGCAGGCACTAATGCCAGCGACAAGGATGTGGCAAAAAACGTACCAAACTGAATAAGTGGCTGACCACGATCAAATGCACCCTTCAAAAGCTTGGCCAAGTCCTCCGGGGTCCCGCTCCATTGCAGCATATTGACGACGGTCATCGAGTCTACAAGCGGAACAAGTGGCAGAACCAACGCGCCCATACAAATCGGAACGGCATAGGTCAAGAGATGACGTAATATTTGACGATTGGTCCACGAATGCACGGTTGATTGCTGCACTTGTTTGATTGTATGTAGCCCCATCTGCTTGTCTTTTCTCCAATACCACAGCAAGACGAGAATGGCAGCAATTGCACCTGGGAAAGCAGCAAAAACGGCACCTGTACCAGCCAAATAAGGGTCTTGATACATGTTCATCGCCCAGAATGCAGCAACCAGAATGAAAATTACGCGAATGAACTGCTCAGCAACCTGAGAGACGCCAGTCGGCATCATATTTTGATGCCCCTGAAAATAACCGCGCAAGATCGCAACCATCGGCACTAACGGCAGTGACCATGCTACCGCTCGGAGTGGGGTAATCAAATGCTCATCACCCATCATACGGGCAATCATAGGTGCCCCTCCATATAACAGCAAGAAGAAAAAGATCCCGAGAACGACCAGCGATATACTGGCTACTCGAAAGGCCCTGCGCGCCCCGATCGCATCCCCGACAGCGACGCGCTCTGAGACGATCTTGGAGATGGCAATGGGGAAACCCGCCGTCGCCAGAATCAACAACGCAGTGTACAGCGGGTATACTTGCATATATACGTACAAGCCGATATCTCCGGCAATGTTTTGGTATGGGATGCGGTATACAGCGCCTAAAAGCTTGGAGACAAGACCGGCAATTCCAAGTATCGCCGCGCCCTTCACAAATTGAACGGAAGCCTTTTCTTGAGCCATGTGCGTGAAATTTCTCCTCTCCAACCTAAAACTTCGTTCATTATACCACAAGGCCATAGGCACAAGAAAAACAGCCCCAGGGTACGAGGCTGTTTTTCTTGTGCTATCTTACTGCTCCATCTGCTTTGCCAGGAAACCGGCCGCTGTTTCCGACATTTTGATCTCCAAATCACTCATCTTGGTTGACTCGTTTTTGTTGAGGAGGATTACGGACCCGATTGGGTCGCCTCCCGCTACAATCGGTGCAACGACGAACGAACCATAAGTCTCGTTCATGTCACGACAAATTTCATAAGAGCCTGTGTTTTTCTCCAGTCGGGTTTTTCTTTCCTCTAAGCATTTCTCCACAATACTGCCAATCGCTTTCTCCAAGTATTCCTTTTTGGAGGCACCTGCCACTGCAATGACACTATCCCTGTCTGAAATCAGTACGGTATGATTCATGCTTTCGTACAAAGAGTCGGCGTACTCTTTTGCAAAATCACCCAACTCTCCAATCGGTGAATACTTTTTGAGAATGACTTCTCCGTCACGATCCACAAAAATCTCAAGCGGGTCGCCCTCACGAATGCGCAGTGTACGACGAATCTCCTTAGGAATCACGACCCGACCGAGGTCGTCAATTCGACGAACGATACCAGTTGCTTTCATGTCTTGTTGCCTCGCTTTCCCTGAGAAGTGGGTAGTGAATAGATGGTGGTTGGTTAGTTGTATTTTTTCCTCAAATTCTAATTTTAACTATGGGTGATGGTATCAATTTTTGCCAGTTACTTCAATTACTCTCCCCCGGGTGGTAGCGAGTGATAATAGTATTTGCCCACGTTTGAAGAATATGCGAGAAAACGAAAAAACAGGGAAACGAATTCCCTGTTTTTCTTCGGACTTCTTATTTCTTTGCCGGAGCATCATTTTTGGACTGCGGGATGTTGAATTTCGTAATGAGCTTGTCCAGCTCGCTCTTGGTGAAAGTATCGTACGCTTTCTCCAAAGAGCTCGCGCGGAGCTGTTCTTTCATCTCATCAAAGGTCTTTTCTTTGCGATTCTCGACCTTAATAATATGGTAACCAAAATTAGTTTTTACTGGCGGGCCAACTTCGCCGACTTTTTGTGTCAGGGATGCTTCTTTAAATTCTTGTACCCATTGCGTTACATCCGCATTTTCGTACAAGCCGCCAGATTGCTTGCTGCCTGGGTCATCTGTGAACTCTGTTGCCAGCTTCGCGAAGTCCTCACCCTTTTTCAGGCGCGCTACCAAGTCGTTGGAGATTTTCAACGCCTCTTCTGGTGTGCGCTTTTCGGTAGAGATCAGGATGTGGCGAACAGAAGCAACAGTACGGGAAGCTTTGTCCATTTGATCATAGGTTTGCTTCAGCGTAGCATCGCCGATATTCTTTTTCATCACATTGATGGACTGGTTGATCAGGTCCATCTGATTGATGATCATGTCCTTGGTTACGCCTTGGCCTTCCATGAGCTTGGTGAACTGAGCTTCATCCTTGCCCAAAAAGCCCATGTACTGTGTTTTAATTTTGTCGAAAGTTTTCTCAGCGAGTTCTTTGGACTCTTTTTTCATGGCCTCGTCGGAACGGCTAGCCAAAACCTTGGTAGCTGTGTACTCACGAGCAAAAGCCTTCAGTGCGTTGCTATCAGCCATTTCAATCATAGTACCTTGTTGCGGGTTCATGAAGTTAATGACACGCAGGAACTCTTCGAACTCTTTTCCTGTTACAGTTCCTCCCTGATACTCCACAACAACCGCTTTCTGGTCTGCTGCGTAAGGCAGAGTGAGTTTAGGGAATTGTACCAAAGGATCGTTAGCAGCTTGATTGCTGCCATCTGTCTGATTCGCTGGAGTTTTTGTTTCTTGTTTCGCTTCTTCTGCTTTTCCGCCGCAACCAGCCATGAGTGCCACGACCAGAACAGCCGAAGATAGAATCGCTACAGAACGTTTCATAAATAAGGTTCTCCCTTCCCGGGCAAGCCCATTTTGTCAGTTAAGACACAGGGCTCTCCGTACCGGTGTCTCTTCGCACCTGGTGAAATTGACGCAGCAGCTTTTCAACCAACTGCACGCCCTCATCTTCCTTTAACCCTTTTACTTTAACAGCAATCGTGATCTGTTGTCCACCCGACAGCCCAACCCTCTTGCTCCAGTTACTGGTAAGTGCAAACAAAGCTCCACCATCGATGTTGTTGTTCTGACTAGGGTGCAGGAGCAATTTAATCTCGTCTGGATTCTTTTGGCTAATTTCGGTGATGTGGTGCTTCAAGGCATACACACGCAAACGGGAAATAGTCAACAGATTATCAACCGGCTTCGGAACTGGCCCAAAACGGTCCAGCAGCTCCTCTGCCAAATCGTCGACGTCTTCCAAGGTAGACACTGCGACAAACTTTTTGTACATCTCGATTTTTTGTCGGCTGTCCGTAATGTACATCGACGGAATATAGGCATCCAGTTGCAGATTGATCTCCACAGGTGTGACAATTTCCTGTTTGACTTCGCCCTTCAGCTCATCAATGGCTTCTTTCAGCATCTGGCTGTACAAGTCGAATCCGACCGTATTGATAAAACCATGCTGCTCCGCACCCAGCAAATTACCCGCTCCACGAATGGACAAGTCACGCATCGCGATTTTGAAACCAGAGCCGAGCTCGGTAAATTCCTTGATGGCTTGCAGACGTTTTTCCGCTACCTCTGTCAGCACCTTGTCCCGTTGATACGTAAAGTAAGCGTACGCAATTCGATTGGAACGACCTACACGTCCACGCAGCTGATACAGCTGAGACAAGCCCATTTTATCTGCATTGTAAATAATCAGCGTATTGACGTTCGGAATGTCCACCCCGGTCTCAATGATCGTCGTGCTGACCAATACGTCAAAATTCCCTTCCAAAAAGTCGAGAATAACGCCTTCCAGCTCGCTTTCGTTCATCTGTCCATGCGCTACAGCGATGCGTGCGTCAGGAACGAGCATGGAGATCTGCTCCGCCATCTGTTCGATTCCTTGTACTTGGTTGTAGAGGAAGAACACTTGCCCATCACGAGCCAGCTCACGCTCAATTGCTTCGCGAACGAGAGCAGGGCTGTAATCCATCACATACGTCTGCACAGGAAAACGATTTTCTGGCGGCGTTTCGATGACAGACAAATCACGCACACCGAGCATCGACATGTGCAAGGTACGTGGAATCGGAGTAGCGGTCAGAGTCATGACATCCACATTCGTTTTAATCTGCTTCAGCTTTTCCTTGTGGCTCACACCGAAGCGCTGCTCCTCGTCTACGATTAACAGACCGAGCTCGCGGAATGTCAGGTCCTTGGAAAGCAGACGGTGTGTACCGATGACGACATCGACTGTGCCTTCCTTCAGTCCTTTTAGTGTGGCATTCTGCTCTTTGCGCGAACGGAATCGACTCAATACCTCCACGCGGATCGGATATTCCGCAAAACGCTCACGGAACGTCTCGTAATGCTGCTGAGCCAGAATCGTAGTTGGAACCAAGACAGCTACCTGTTTTCCGTCCATGACAGCCTTGAAGGCAGCACGAATCGCAACCTCTGTCTTCCCGTAACCCACGTCCCCACAAACAAGGCGATCCATCGGACGTTTACGCTCCATGTCCGCTTTCACTTCCGAAATCGCGCGGAGCTGGTCTTGTGTTTCCTGATACGGGAACATCGCCTCAAATTCACGCTGCTCTGCCGTGTCGGGAGAGAATGTATGACCGACAGCCGCTTCGCGGGCTGCATACAGCTTGATCAAATCTTCGGCGATATCCTTTACAGACGACTGGACTTTGTTTTTGACGCGTTTCCACTCGCTGCCGCCCAAGCTGTAAATCTTCGGCTGTGCCTCTTCACTCGCCACGTACTTCTGCACATGGTCGATTTGATCAATCGGAACAAACAGACTGTCTCCTGCCGCGTATTGAATATGAAGGTAATCTTTATGAATTCCGAGAATTTCCTTGGTTTCAATTCCAAGGTATTTTCCAATCCCGTGATTCACATGCACGACGAAATCACCGGGCTTGAGCTCGAGGTAGTTTTTGATCCGCTCCGCGTTGTTCATCGTCTGCTGAACTTTGCGCGCCTTGCGCTGTTTTGCGGTAAATACTTCACCTTCCGTAATAACAACCAGCTTGTTTAGCGGCAGCTCAAAGCCTGTCTGGAGGTTTCCTAAAATGATCGTAGGACGCCCCGGCGGCACCGTTTCGACTGCATCTGTTAAAACATCCGCTTCCATCTCGTAGTCATGCAAGACACGCTCAAGTCGCTTTGCACGCTCCAAATCAGCTGCGACAAAGACGATCTGATCCTGGGACTTCTTCCAACGAGCCAGCTCTGTTTTCAGCACATTCATCTGGCCATGGAAGTTTTGCATGGTACGACAAGTCAGATTCACGATGTTTTGCGGTTGGGTCTTCGGTGATTGTCTCAAAAATAGGGAGAGGTAAACGATCTGGCGCTTTTTCGTCGCCACGATCTCGTCGTACGTGCGCGACAGGCTGAGATTGGACATATATTCGCCCTGGACGATGCGTCCTGTCAACCATTCCCCTTCTTCTTTTTGCAATTGCGCTGCCGTATCCAACACACGAGAAGGCTCATCAACGATCAGCAAGGTATCGGAAGGCATATAGGACAATAATGTATCGCCAGTCGGGTAAATGACAGAGATGTATGAATACAACTGTGCAAAACGCTGTCCCTGCTTCATTCTCTCTGCATCAGAGCCGATTCGCTCCATGACTTTTTCCTTGGCAGCCCCATCCTTTAAATTGGCGATGGTTTCCCCCAGCTTTTGTTCTAAGCGAACAGCCGATTCCTGCAATAACGGAGTCGAAGCGATCATTTCTTTTGCCGGACCGAGAATATACGTTTGGACGGATTCCAATGACCGTTGGGAGAGCATGTCAAACGTACGGATCGAATCGATCTCCACATCAAAAAGCTCAATCCGCACCGGCCACTCCGAATCGATCGGATACAAGTCGATAATTCCACCGCGAATACTCATTTCTCCCTTGCGCTCGACCATGTCCACTCGCTCATAGCCAAGCTCAATACATCGGAGCAAAAAGGACTCGATATCGAGCTCATCACCGACGGACAACTGAATCTGTGCTTCCTTCCATACTTGCGGAGGAACGACCAAGCGACGCAAGCCAGCAAAAGGTGCAACCAAAAAACCCGTAAAGCCTTGGGCCAGACGGTTGAATACATGAATTCGCTGCGCCAGCATCTCAGGGCTGGCAATGGCAAGCTCAGAGCCAATCAGCTCATTACCGGGATAAAGCAACACCTGATCAGAGGGAACCAACTCGATCAAATCTTCGTATACTTTTTGTGCTTGGTACATGTTATGCGTCACAACACAGACCGGACGATCTGACATTTGTTGTAATGACGCCATCAATACTTGCCGGGCGGAACCAGCTAAGCCAGAGACAAGCTGCTCATGTAGTCCCTTCTCCAAACCAGCCACGATTGTCCCGACGTTCGTGTCCTGTTTCATCGGGTTAATGATGACTTGCATTCACTAATCCCCTCTCTAATTCTTCTGTCAACTAAAATCAGAGCTTCGCTTACGTTCACAACAACCGCAGGTCAGCCATGCGAAAAGAAGCCTTAGCTCCCCAAGCTAAGGCCTTGTCAGTGCAAGCCTTCCTAATGCGTATCCACTTATTGAAGTGGGTTTCCGACTAGCGAAAGCTCTGGATGCTGAATCAGCGCTTCACGGCAATAGTCGCACGTGATGCTGACGACCGTATCTCCACTTTGTTCTCTCGATATTATAAGAGCACGTTCCTCCGGGGTCAAGGAATCAAACCCGAGCTGCGCTTCTGTTACTTGCGATTCGTCAAATTCTGCAATCTTCATGCCGCAGCAACGACATGTATAGCGTATGCTCATGCATATACCACCCCCATACTGTTCCTATCGATTAGTATGGACGACTGGGTGGGAAATCATACTACTTCTTCAAGCTGTTGTAATGGTTCATGACCTTTAAAAACGACTCTCTTGTCCACATGGCGCATGCATCAGCAGCCAAGCCCACCGCTTCTTGAATGTCGGCTCTTTCTGCCACTGGAAACGTATTCAAAACATAGTCACTGACGCTCCGCCCTGGTTCAGGACGACTGATTCCTACTTTGATCCGTTTAAACTCCTGTGTGCCCAAATGCTGAATCATCGACTTGATGCCGTTGTGCCCACCAGCGCTGCCTTTTTCTCGTAGACGAAGATGTCCGGTCGGCAAATCAAGATCGTCGTAGATGACGACGAGATCGTCCGGAATCAGCTTGTAGAACTTGAGGACTTCCGCTACCGATTCACCGGAGAGATTCATGTACGTCTGCGGTTTCACCAGCAGTACCTTCTCCCCTTCGATGCGTCCTTCGCCCACGAGTGCACGAAACTTGTTTTGCGTAACAGGAATTCCCCATTTGTCGCTAATCTTATCTATGGCCATAAAGCCAGCATTATGTCTGGTGTCTTCATATTTTTTGCCGGGATTACCCAATCCGATTATGACTTTCACGCTTATTCCCTCCTACTCTCTCCCCATTGTACTCGAATGGTTACGTGAACAAAAGTAGAAGGGCAGAGATGAAATCACCTCGCCCTTCTTTTTCATGCCATGATTTTATTCGTTCGCTGTTCCTGCTTTTTCAGCCACTGCCTCTGCTTCTTGCTCTGCATCAATTGATTCATCGGACTTGACCTTCACAGGCAGTACACTGATCAGCACTTCTGTGGATTCGAGCCCCAAATCTATTCCAGGTGGGACATTCAGATCCGAAACCAGCACGACATCCCCAATATTCAATCCATCGACATCGACCAGGAACGATTCTGGTATATTACCTGGCAAGCAAGTCACTTCCACACTGTGGCGGATAAGGGTAGCCACACCCAATTCCGGATCTCCTGTCATAAGGACAGGGACAGACGTGTGTATTTTTTCATTCATATTGATCTTCTTAAAATCTGCATGCAATATGTTCCCCTGCAAAGGATCCCGTTGCAGCTCATAAACCATAACATCGTGGGTGTTCCCGTCTACACTTAACCGGAATGGCTTGTTCGTGGCTTGGTGACGCAGGGCAGCATCCAGATCTCTTCCTTTGACCTGAATCGGCTTGTTGCCCATATCGCTGCCGTACATAATACCAGGAACCCAACCTTCATTGCGCAGTACCTTTACAGCATTGCCTGTCTTTTTTTCGCGAGACTGTGCCTGTAATTGTTCCACAAAAAAAACCTCCTTCGGACTGCTAGTAAAAGTTTCCTCACTAGCTTGTCCATCGGAGGTTTAGTTCAATCCCCTAACAGGGGATTGTCTATTAATCGAACAACTTGCTTACGGAAAGCTCTTCGTGAACACGAATGATTGCTTCACCAATGATTGGCGCTACGGAAAGAACAGTAATCTTATCGATAATTTGTTCTTCTGTCAGCGGGATCGAGTTGGTCACAATCAGTTCCTTGATCTTCGAGTTAGCAATACGCTCGATAGCAGGACCAGACAGAACTGGGTGCGTGCAGCATGCATATACTTCACGTGCGCCTGCTTCTACAAGTGCATTAGCAGCCAGTGTAATCGTTCCAGCAGTATCGATAATATCGTCGATGATGATCGCTGTTTTGCCTTCGATGTTACCTACAATGTTCATTACTTCAGCTACGTTTGGTTCTGGGCGGCGTTTGTCAATAATGGCAATAGGCGCTTCCAGACGTTCTGCCAATTTACGAGCACGGGTCACTCCACCGTGGTCTGGAGATACGACAACGATATCTTCCAGACCTTTTTCAGAGAAGTGTTTACCCAAGATAGGCACACCCAGCAGATGATCTACCGGAATATCGAAGAAGCCTTGGATTTGTGTTGCGTGCAGATCCATCGTAATCACACGTTGTGCACCCGCTGTCTCGATCAGGTTCGCAACCAGCTTAGCCGTGATTGGATCGCGTGCACGTGCTTTACGATCTTGACGAGCATAACCGTAGTAAGGAATGACCACGTTGATACTCTTAGCCGAAGCGCGCTTCAATGCATCGACCATGACCAAAAGCTCCATCAAATGCTCATTAACGGGAGCAGACGTTGGCTGAATGACAAATACGTCACAACCGCGAACGCTTTCATTGAGTTTGAGTTGGCATTCGCCATCACTAAAGCGCACTACTTGTGCGTTTCCGAGTGGTACGCCGATGTGTTCGGCGATTTCTTTTGCCAGTTCCGGGTTTGCGTTGCACGTAAATACCTTCAGTTTTGGGTCGCGGTAGTTAGCCATGATCTTCTCAAGAACCTCCCGTTATGATTGCTTTTTGCCCTTGCGAGGCATTTTGTTCGCGTAATCGATTTTATTTACTTGACGCTCACGTGCGATCGCAAGCGCATTATCTGGCACATCTTGATTAATGGTCGATCCTGCAGCTACATAAGCATTTTGTCCAACTGTAACTGGCGCAACCAGATTGCTGTTGCATCCGATGAATGCTCCATCTTTTACTGTTGTTTTATGCTTCACTGCGCCATCATAGTTGACGGTAATCGTTCCACAGCCAATATTGACTCCGTCTCCGATCTCCGCATCTCCTACATAGCTGAGATGAGGAACCTTCGTACCGTCACCAATTTTCGCATTTTTCAATTCCACGAAATCACCGATTTTGGCATTGCTTCCAATCTGTGATCCTGGTCGAACATAAGCAAATGGCCCAACAGATGAATTGCTTTCGACACTCGAATCAACCATCACCGAGTAAGAAATGGTCACGCCACTCGCTACTTCTACATTCGTCAGATCCGCTTGGGGCCCGATTACACAATCAGCTCCAACGGTTGTTTGTCCACGCAGGAAAGAACCCGGGTGAATCACGGTATCTGGCTCAATCTTCACATCCGCTTCGATATACGTAGAAGCTGGATCGATGATTGTCACACCATTTCGCATGTGACCAGTCATAATACGTTTTTTCATGTAGGCTTCTGCTTCCGATAGCTGTACACGATCGTTCACACCCATCGTTTCCTCCGGGTCAACCGCTTCGTATCCAACTACCTTTTCACCTGCTTCACGCAAAATACCGACAACGTCTGTTACATAGTATTCGCCTTGTGCGTTGTCATTTTTCACTTCCGCCAAGGCTTTCCATAATTTTCGGTTGTCATAGCAGTATATGCCCGTATTAATTTCTCTGATCGCCCGTTCCGCTTCCGTAGCGTCCTTATGTTCCACGATTCGCAATACTTCGCCCGCCTCATTGCGCACGATACGCCCATAACCTGTTGCGTCAGGTAACACGGCGGTTAATACGGTTGCAGCCGCTTGCTGCTCCTCGTGATAGGTCAGCAAGGCCGACAACGTAGTCGCTGACAAGAGGGGAACGTCTCCATATAAAAGAAACGTAGTTCCTTCTTTATCCTGTAAAAACGGCGCTGCCTGCGAAACGGCATGTGCCGTTCCCAACTGTTCTTCTTGCAGTGCATAAGTGACGTCCTCGCCTAGCTTGGCACGGACAGCGTCAGCACCATGACCTACGACGACAACGATATCCTGGACCTGCATGGACGCCATCGTATCGACTACATGCTGAACCATAGGCTTTCCGCACACAGGGTGCAGGACTTTGTACAGCTTCGATTTCATCCGTGTACCCTGACCAGCAGCCAGAACCACGGCATGGATCTTAGACATGTCAACCCTCCATCGTAGAAGTTCCACAATGACTATATCCTAATTCATATGTGAATTTCAAGACAATCGATACAGGATTATCACTGATTCCTTGCATTGCCAGTAGTTAGACACATGGCAGACAACATTTAATTTTCTGACAGAAATGTGATATATTGTTTGGCGAAAGGGGTTATTTGAAGGAGGTAGGATGAGATGAGCGCAGAGGTATACTTGCTGACTGGGTATTTAGGAAGCGGAAAAACCACCCTTTTGCAAAAGTGGCTGACTCATTTGCGCATCACAGACCAGAAAGTAGTCGTCTTGATGAATGAAATGGGGGAAGAAGATATTGACGGGGAACAATTGCAAGGCTTCGGCTTTCCTGTCAAAAAAATGCTCGATGGCTGCATTTGCTGCTCGATCAAGGGAGAACTGACGGAGGGCTTGAAAGATATTATGAACGCCATTGCGCCAGACCGAATCCTCATCGAGACTACTGGTGTAGCCGATCCACTTGATGTCATTGATACGATTACCCATCCAGAGCTGTATGATCGACTGGAGTTAAAAGGGACCATTAGTGTTGTCGACGCCTCTCGCTTTCTGGACCTTAACTCACGATTCTCCTCGACTGCCACTCTGGTCAAAACGATTCGAAACCAAGTGCGTTACGCAGACCTGCTTCTTTTGAACAAAACAGATTTGACTAGTCCTGATGTCATAGAACGGGTCCGTCAAAAGCTCAGTGAAATCAATCCGACTGCACCCATACACGCTACTGTTCAGGCAGAAATAGAAGTCTCCCGGCTTTTGTCGGTCAAACGCACCGTTCATGAGCGGCCGCTCGACAACGAGGCAAACCGCCCCATTGCCGTACAGAAAAGCATCGGCAGAATGTCCACGATGGACAGGCTCAAGCAATCCCTTGGCCTGAAAACAAGCCAAACCACTCTCTACAATAGTATCGAAACGTTTTCCTATGCATTCACCGGACCCGTAGACCCGAAAAAATTCGAGGACTTTCTGTACGATCTCCCCAAAAACGTCTATCGGGCAAAAGGCTACGTCCAGTTCCACGGAAAGCCCGAGCTGATCTCGTTTCAACATACCGATAATCAGGTGCTCCTGTTCCCTTTTGAAAATTTCGGACCGAAAATGGTAGCTGTCTTCATCGGGGAAGGAATGGACCGAGAAATAATCTTGAACGATTTACAAAAATGTTATGGTTAACGGACGCCGAAGCACCCTGCCGCAAGTGACAGGGTGCTTTGTGAATCAGGACTTTTTAAGCACCAGCTTCGATAGTGCTCTCTTCCTCTTGACCTACGCGGTCGTATTCTGTGAGTACTGCTGCCTGGATTTTTTCACGGGTAGTCGAAGAAATCGGATGTGCAATATCACGGAATTCTCCATCTGGTGTACGCTTGCTCGGCATAGCTACAAACATACCATTGTTTCCGTCAATGACACGGATATCATGAACCACAAACTCATGGTCAATTGTAATGGATGCAATCGCTTTCATCCTACCATCCGTATTCACTCGGCGAAGTCTTACGTCTGTTACTTCCATCTAGTTCACTCCCTTTATCTATGTAACGCGTTTAGGATTATTTCCACCTGCTGGGTAAATATTCCTGCTTACCATTATGTAATTTTTGAAAAAATATATAAATATGTTTATATGTCATTTTTTGGAAACATTTTCTGCAAGTACAAAAAACAGCCCAATGCACGTGGCATCAGGCTGTCTTCCATTTTTTTCTATCCGATATAAGCTACGATTTCGATTTCGACTTTTACATCACGCGGCAGTCGTGCCACTTCTACAGTGGAGCGAGCTGGCTTGTGATCACCAAAATATTGGCCGTACACCTCGTTCAGTTGACCAAAATCATTCATGTCCTTGATGAATACCGTAGCCTTCACTACGTTCGTCAGATTGCCACCGGCTTCTGCCAGTACCGCTTGAATGTTGGAAAAAACCTGGTGGGTTTGCTCCACGACGTCACCTTCTACCAAAGTGCCGTCTGCGCGCAGCGGAATTTGACCCGATGCAAAAAGAAACGGACCTACCTTTGCAGCCTGGCTATAAGGACCAATAGCGGCAGGAGCCTTGTCAGTTGAAACAAAAGAGATTGCCATACCTATCTACTCCCCTCTATTTTCAAAAAAACTGCCCAGCTCTATTTCAATTTGCTTGCCCTTGAAGTCTACATCCTGCAGTTTTGCAAGCGAAACGTATTCATCTACCAAACGCTCAGAAACATCCGCTGTCGTTTCAACCAGTACGCCGCATCCCACTACGGTTGCACGGAATTCCTGCAACAAATCAATCATGCCCCGCAGTGTCCCGCCAGCTTTCATAAAGTCGTCCACAATGAGGACACGAGACTGCTCAGCCAAACCGCGGCGAGCGAGTGACATGGTTTGGATTCGTTTACTGGAACCCGATACATAGTTAATGCTCACTACTGAACCTTCCGTCACCTTATTGTCACGGCGCACAATCACAACGGGCACATTCAAAAACATAGCCGTCGCATAAGCAAGTGGAATCCCCTTTGTTTCCACCGTCATGACGACATCCACATTTTTATCTGCATAAGCGGTTGCAAAGAGCTTTCCGATCTTCGCCATCGTTTGTGGATTTCCGAGAATGTCGGACATGTACAAGTATCCACCTGGCAAAAGTCTCTCTGGATTAGCAAGTTGACCGATCAGTTCGCGCATGAAGTGAAGGGCCTCTTCCGTTTTGACCTGTGGAATATACTTCACTCCGCCTGCCGCTCCCGCCACCGTTTTCAACAAGCCTACCCCTTGGACTTCAAAAGCCTCTTTGATGATAGACAAGTCTTCACTGATGGATGATTTCGCTGCGCCGTATTGTTCCGCGAACAGAGTGAGAGGAGTCAGCGTATGGGGATGGGCAAGCAAGTGCTGCGTCATGTCAACCAGACGTGCACTTCTGCGCAATTTCTTCATGGCTCTTCCTCCAAAACCGAATATTATGCTGATAATGTATCATTTCCATACGTGTTTATGCAAGTATTTCCCCTTCTTTGGCGCCTAACATTCGGACAACAAACACATCTTTGACAAAACCTCGCAACGCGTTGTAGATCCGATGTACTTTCGCTTCCTTTTGCACAAGAGCAAACACCGTAGGGCCGCTGCCAGACATCAGGACACCATCTGCCCCCGAAGCGACCATGAGATCCTTGATCTGTCTTACTTGTGGATGGAGCGAGAGCGTGACGTTCTCCAACACATTCCCTAGAGATTGGCACATGAGTGAAAAGTCTTGGGTCGCAATGGCTTGCAGCATTTGTTTGGTATCGGGATGATTATCGATCTGGGCCACACGCAGGTTTCCGTATACATCCGGAGTAGATACTCCGATAGGCGGCTTGGCTAGAATGACCCAGCACGGTGCAGGCGCTCCCAGATGCGCAATCTGTTCGCCCCGCCCCGTCGCCAGCGCTGTTCCACCGTAAACGCAAAATGGCACATCAGAGCCAATCTCCGCTCCGATTTTAGCCAACTCATCCCTAGTCAACCCGAGATTCCATAATTGGTTCAAGCCGCGCAGTGTTGCCGCTGCATCACTGCTGCCACCTGCCAGTCCAGCTGCAACTGGTATTTGCTTGTCGATATACAAGTGTACGCCCTGGCGTACCTGAAATTTTTCTTTCATGAGCGTTGCCGCTTTATATGCATGGTTACGGATATCATCCGGTACGAAGCTGGCAGAACAGTCCAGCGTAATCTCACCATCTTCGCGTAGAGTCATGTCCACACGATCTGCCAAGTCTACGGTTGTCATCACCATTTCTACTTCGTGATAACCGTCCGGCCGTTTGGCAAGCACGTCGAGAGTCAAATTAATTTTGGCCGGAGCTTTGACCGAGATACGCACGTAATTCACCTCTGCCTACTTTCTAAATTTCCTAGTCTCTTATTGTAGCATAGGCAAACTCTCCCATGCCACTTGATCAATTAAAAAGAATATCATTATGGGTATTTCGAAAATTCAGCTCTCTTTGCGAAAAAAAAAGGCCGGGATGCCCCGACCTTGTCAACGAGTTTATATGGTGAGAAACGTCCGTACAATCAAACCCAAACGTTACAATCGCTTAGCGGCTAATGCTTCCTCAGCAAGCTGAACAGCCCGCTTGACCATGTTACCCGCGTCCCGTGTCGTGATGCCTCCCCAACCCTCAGATTTTACCGTATCGTAAAACCCAAGCTCTTTGGCCAGTTCCATTTTAAACTGCTCTGACATCAGTCCTCGTCTGCGACCCATAGCACCCTCCTTCTCGTTGACAGGCTTAGTGTGCTCCATGCCGCTCTTTTTATTGCCTCAACCAAATGTTCAGAGCTTTTCGATATAAAAAACAAAACAGTAGAACCCAAAAGGGCTCTACTGTTGTACAAATGTGATGCGGATGTGCTCGTTTTCGCGGCACACCGTCAATTCTACTGTTTCCGTCAAGATGTCAGCATAGCTGTAAGATACCCGCTCAAAAAGTTGGTCGTCATCCAGCTTTACCACAAACACAGATGGGTAAGTTTCTTCGAGGATGCCACTACGTTCAACGGTTTTGCGGCGACCGCCATTAGCCTTCAGCAGGATGCGCTCACCAATGTGTCCGTCCAAACTACGTTTAATGTCAAGTAACGCGTTTCTTGCCATTGTTCCATCCACCTCGCTTACATCTATTATAACAGCTCCCTTATATTTTGTCAAAGAAATAAAAAATTATAGCAACCCTGCCGATATTTTGTCAACGGGGTTTTTTTCATAAAAAACGTAGATATTTGTCAAATGATATGCATAAGGGGCATAAATACGCAAAAACCCCCATTCTCGGGGGGTCACGCCCAAAAATAAGGGGGTTGTCTACACGATTTACGTAATCAGTCCACGGCGCATACCTTCGTTCGCTAGGCGGGCAAATTCGTCCAAACTAAGTGTTTCACCACGTCGGGTCGGATCAATCCCGATGTCAGTGAGCATCTGTATTACTTCATCCTTTTGGGTTTTAGGAAACAGTCCGTTCATTAGGTTGTTCAACAATGTCTTACGACGCTGTGCAAACGAGCTGCGTACCACCCGGAAAAACACATCCTGATCATCTACTTCCACTGGCGGACGATCTCTTACCTTTAAGCGAATTACTGCCGAGTCAACATTCGGACGCGGGACAAATACACTAGCAGGCACAATCATCGCTACTTCTGTATCTGCATAGAATTGAGCTGCGACTGACAGAGAGCCATAGTCTTTCGTCCCTGGTTTGGCTGCAATCCTCTCTGCCACTTCCTTTTGAATCATAACCACGATGTTTTCGAGGGGCAATCTCTCTTCCAGCAGCTTCATCAGGATCGGTGTCGTCACATAGTAAGGCAAATTCGCCACTACGCTTAGCTTTTCCACTCCTGTCATCTTTTCTTCTATTAACTTCTTCAGATCCAGCTCCAGTACGTCCCCATGAACGACTTCAATATTTTCATAGGGTGACAGCGTGTCCTGCAAAATAGGCAAAAGACGCTGGTCGATTTCGATCGCCATCACTTTTTTTGCTGCTCGTCCCAATTGCTCCGTCAGCGCACCGATACCGGGCCCAATTTCAATCGCGCCCTTTTCCTTGGTGAGGTCTGCCTCTGAAACAATGTTATGTAAAATATTGGTGTCTATCAGGAAGTTCTGGCCCAGACTCTTCTTAAAAGAAAAGCCGTACTTCTCCAATATTTCTTTTGTGCGCGTAGGTGTGGCAATATCCTTGCCCGCTATTTGGGTCATGGCTTACTCCCTCTCTTTGTTGATGGCCGTAATGGCCGCTTCGAATTCTGCTCGACTGATCTGGAAGGCATTGAGCCGCTGCAGCATTTGCTTGGCGTTGGCGTATCCGATCCCCAATGCTTCTCCCAGCTTGATTCTGCGTTCTTTGGCATCCACTCCGGACGTCAGGCCATTTGCCAGCAAATCGTCAGAGGTAATCTCTCCAGCCGTTTCCGCCATTTCGGTACGCACTTCTGAGAGCGCACGAATAATTACGTCAGGGGTCGCGTTCTCGACGCCGATGTCGCCCTTTTTGGTCCCATCCTCCTGAGTAATAAATGCGTGCTTACAGCCTGGAACAGACTTGCTGATAATTTTTCGGATGCGCTCCCCTTGATAATCAGGGTCTGTGAAAATAATAACACCGCGTTTTTGTTGTGCCAGCCTGATTTTTTCAATCGTTCTTTTATGAATGGCAGAACCGCCAGTCTCAATCGTATCGGCGTTAACCGCACGCTTGATTGCTGCAGTATCATCTCGTCCTTCCACCACGATGACTTCCTTGATCTTCATCATGTGCTCCCACTTTCGTGCAAAGTCGGTACGATACTAGTGTTCCAAAAAAAATCGTACCCAAAGCCAAAAATACATGTAACATTTGGTAAAACAGGATCGTCTAACTAACAAACAGCTTATCACAATAACCATGGAGGAAACAGAAGAACAGGAGCAATCGCTCCTGTCCTAAGGCTTCTGTGGTCCAATGATATATACAGTTTTGTTGCGCTTGCGACCGAACTTCCTCGCCTCGGATTCCGTGCTTACGAATACGTCGATTTTGCCACCTTTCATGGCACCACCCGTATCTTCAGCTCGACGATACCCAACACCTTCAATGTACACCCACCATCCATACGGAATGACTTTAGGATCTACAGCGATTGTGTGACCTGCCTTGGCTTTTGCCCCTGTCGATGTGCGTCCATATCCCGGAGAACTTGGGTGTTTGCCACCTCCCGCAGGAGTATAAGCAGTCAGGGTAACCCCGTTCAGTACTTTTTTCGGCCTAAACACTTTTCCACCACGTGAGACCGGACCCGCTGCAGAAGCAACCAGGACCCGATCTGGTTGACCCTTTTTCTGCAACGTTGGGATTGCGGTACCCACGGCTACAACATTATCTTTCTTCGGTACAAGTACATCTCTTTTGACCAAATCACGGGAGACTTCTTTTCCATCTTCCATGATTATCTTGTAGTGTGCAATTGCCTTACCTTCTTGCCCGCTTTGTAATACGCGGGTCTTACCTTTTTCCAGCGCTGGATCATTTTTGCGTATTTCTTGAAAGGTGACTCGCTCATCGACTTTTACCATTTTCTCAACAACCCGCTTTACGCTGATCGAGGAGTTCTTGGTAAGTGTAGCGGTCAATGCCGGTTCTACCCGGTCCTTCTCACCTAGCACGATGCCGCCGTCCTTCAACGCACCAGCAACATCACGACTAAGTGTCTCTATCGTTTTTTTCTGCCCGTCAACCTGGATTGGTATAGACCAGGTCGTATATAAAGTAATGAGTGCTCCGTCTTTTAGCTTCGTCTCTGGTGTCGGTTGAAGGGAATCCTTTTCCGTTACCGTAATGTTTCGCTCGGTTAAGAACTGCTCCACGGTCTTGGCTTTTGTAGCGACCGTCTTGCTTTCTCCGTCCAACGAAAAAGTGACCTGTTTTGGCTGAGTAGCCTGGGCAGAGAAATAGCCAATCATGGGAACGAGCACAAGTGCAAGGCAGCCAAACATGACTAGCCCACGATTCTTATACCTTTCCCATATCGCGCGTAACTCCATTTCCCACACTCCTTTTCCTAGAAAAGCACGAGGCTCTTCTTGTCTAGCCAGGTAAGGGTCGATGTAATTGCACTAATATTCTGGAAGTGGCCGGTACTTCACAAGGTCGGCTTTGATTGTATTTCACTTTCCCGGCTTTGTCAAATTTACCCTCCCTTTTGGCTGAAGAGATAATGGTATCAGACTAGCAAAATAGGCTTGGCGAATGGTAGCAGAAACCTGTCGAGAAGCCATGTCGGATGGACAATAATCGTTCGACACATTGTTCATCGTATGCGTCGACAAAATGGAGTAGAACCCGGTTACCTCACACAAAAAAAGGGGAAATCACGTGATCAATCGTGATTTCCCCTTTTTATTAACCGTTCATGCGAAAAAGACGTCTGGCGTTGTCTGCGGTAATTTGTGCCATTTCCTCATAAGACAAACCATGAATGTTCGCCATTTCCTCACAGACGTAACGCACATATCCACTCTCATTTCGCTTTCCGCGGAAAGGATGCGGAGTGAGATACGGGCAATCCGTCTCTATCAACAGCTTGTCTAGCGGTACCTTCGCTGCTACTTCTTTTGGCTGCTTGGCATTTTTGAACGTAAGCGGACCACCGAACGAAATATAAAAATTCATATCGAGTGCCTGCTTCGCTGTTTCCCAGCTGCCAGAGAAGCAGTGCATGATGCCGCCAACATCTGCTGCCTTCTCTTCCTTCAGGATCGTCAAAACGTCTTGGTGCGCATCGCGATTGTGGATGATGATCGGCATGTCGAGCTTGCGAGCCAGACGAATCTGCTTGCGGAATACCTCTGCCTGCACATCACGTGGCGACGTATCCCAGTAGTAGTCCAAGCCCATTTCACCCAATCCCACTACTTTCGGATCACGACTGAGTTCCTCAATCCATTCTAGATGTTCGTCTGTCATGTCCTTGGCGTCTTGTGGATGCCAACCGATGACGGCGTAAATAAAGTCATACGCATGAGCCAAATCCATGCAGGTTGGAATTGTTTCAGCGTTGAATCCGATGTTCACAATCGTACTGACACCATTTTCTTGCGCACGAGCAATGACCTCTGCACGATCCTCATCGAATTCCTTCGCATTTAGATGAGCATGGGTTTCAAATAACAAGATGGGTTCTTCCTTTCCTTGCCCTCGTTACTTCACGATTGCTCCGTTTGGCATACTTGGGTCAACAGTCGCAAGTGTCAACTGATCTCCTGCCGATGCTGCCAAGATCATTCCTTGAGACAGCTCACCACGGAGCTTCACTGGCTTCAGGTTCGCTACGAGGATCACTTTTTTGCCGACCATATCTTCTGGAGAGTAGTATTTCGCGATACCAGAAACAACCTGGCGCTTCTCGTAGCCGAGATCCAATTGCAGAACCAACAATTTGTCAGCATTTGGATGCTTGGCACATTCCACTACCTGTGCAACGCGCAGCTCTACTTTTCCAAAATCGTCGATGCTGATTTCTTCTTTTGCATCAGCTGGTTTGTCAGCTGCTGCTTCTGTTTGGTTGGTGTTTGTTTCACTCACAGGTGCTTCCCCTTTCAAAGCTGCTTGCTTTTTCTTGTTTTCCTCCGCTTGGCGACGTGCCTCTGCTGTCGAATCGTCGATGAAAGCCAGTTCTGCTTGAACATCCAGACGAGGGAAGAGCAGCTCCTTGCGGCTAACGGTGCTTCCAGCAGGCAATCCACCCCATACACTTGCAGATTCCCAGCTCGTTGCTTCTTCATTGCCCAAAATACCCAGTTGGTCCCAAATTTTCGCTGGTGCTTTGGTCATGAACGGTTGGATCAACACGGAGCTAATGCGGATGCTTTCCACCAAATTGTACATAACGGTTGCCAGGCGACCTTTTGTTTCTTCGGATTTTGCCAAATTCCAAGGCATCGTCTCGTCGATGTATTTGTTTGTACGTCCCACCAGTTCCCAGATGTGAGCCAGTGCATTAGAGAAGCGCATTTCTTCCATGTGCTCTTCCACCAGCGCCTTCGTTTTCATTGCGAGGCCGATCAAGCTGTCATCCGGCTCTCCTGCATCCTGTGGAGCTGGAACGATACCATCGAAATATTTCTCAATCATCGTAGCGGTACGGCTCAGCAGGTTTCCGATGTCATTAGCCAAGTCGTAGTTCAGGCGCTGTACGAATGATTCTGGCGTGAAGATGCCATCCTGACCAAAGTTGATTTCACGAAGCAGGAAGTAGCGAACGCCGTCAGAACCGTAACGGTCGATCAAAACCTTCGGGTCAATGACATTGCCCTTGGATTTTGACATTTTTCCATCCGGCATCAGAAGCCAGCCATGACCAAAAATTTGTTTTGGCAACGGGATGTCCAGTGCCATCAACAGGATTGGCCAGTAGATCGTATGGAAGCGCAAAATGTCTTTTCCAACCATATGAACATTGGCTGGCCAGAAGTTACGGTATTTGCTGTCATCTTCGGACAAATAGCCGAGAGCAGAAATATAGTTCGTCAATGCATCGATCCATACGTAAATGACGTGCTCTGGATCGCTCGGCACCTTGATTCCCCAGTCAAATGTACTGCGGGATACGGACAAATCTTGGAGGCCTGGCTTCAGGAAGTTGTTGACCATCTCGTTGCGGCGGCTCTCCGGTTGAATAAACTCAGGGTGTGCTTCGATGTGCGCAAGCAGTCTGTCCTGATACTTCGACATGCGGAAGAAGTAGTTTTTTTCCTTCACTTTTTTCACTTCGCGACCACAGTCTGGGCAAGCATATCCGTTGTCTGTTTTCGCTTGGGTTTCTGTCCAGAAAGCCTCGCAAGGTACACAGTAGAAGCCCTCGTACTCGCCCAAATAAATATCACCTTGGTCGAGCAGGCGCTGGAACACTTTTTGTACGACTTCTTTATGACGAGGCTCTGTGGTACGGATGAAATCGTCATAAGAGATGTCCAACTTTTGCCACAGATCCTTTACCCAATCGACAATCGGGTCGATGAACTCGAGCGGTTGTTTGCCATCCTCGGCTGCACGCTCTTGGAGCTTTTGACCATGCTCATCTGTCCCTGTCAGGTAGTACACATCATAGCCGCGCAAACGCTTATAACGAGCCATAGCATCACACGCGATTGTGGTGTAGGCATTACCGATGTGGAGTTTGTTACTTGGATAGTAGATCGGTGTTGTGATGTAATAAGTAGGTTTCATTGCAACTATTCCCCTCCTGTTTACGTTTATTAAAATAAGGAAAAGCCCACCCCAAAAAATTGGGGCGAGCTCTATCTCGCGGTACCACCCAAATACTCCGTCCCCTCACGGAAAACGGACTTGGTGAGTCAAAACATGACTCTACCCGTAACGTGGGCATACGTCACAAACTATTAGGTACGGCCAATGCCGTCACTGTTCATCTGCAAGACTCAGGGTCCATGTTCAGCTTGCTCGCTTATGCCGGTTTTCAGCTACCCCGGCTCTCTGAAATAAGGAGGATCGGCTTACTCTTCCCATCATGGTCGTTTGGTATCATTTGCTGTATTTATCCTCTATTGTACACGACCAACCTGTTTTGTAAACATCCTCGGCAAGCCCATTTTCCTAAGGAATTTTATCGCTCGCTCCATGCCAACTTTACAAATTACAAGCGCAAAAGGGAAAACTTGGAGTTTTTGTCGAATCGCCATGTTGCAATTCGACATTCGTCGACTTATTCGACACCAATACTCCCAGTAAATTTTATCCATAAAAATTTCCATATCGCTTCCAACGCTTTAAGAAACACCGATTTAACAGCATTTTCGTTTTGAAAAAACATTTTTCTTTTCAAGGAATTGTCAAAATCATGTTGACACCTTTGGGAATGGCTGGTATGATAATCCCAACAGAAAATGTCGAATATTGACGATAAATGATGAGCGTATAACAATAGCATCGACATATACAGACTTTTGGGAGGAGATTTTAACTATGATGAAATCAACCGGTATCGTTCGCAAAGTAGATGAATTGGGTCGTGTTGTTATTCCAATCGAATTGCGCCGCACTCTGGGTATCGCTGAGAAAGATGCTTTGGAAATCTACGTTGATGGAGAGCGCATCATCCTGAAAAAGTATGAGCCTGCATGTATCTTCTGTGGAAACGCTGACAAAGTATCTCATTTTAAAGGTAAAATTGTGTGCCAAGATTGCCTGACAGAAATGCCTGTTAAACGCTAATTTCATTTGATTACATACACATGCCTTTGTGGGACGAGCCTACAAAGGCTTTTTGTTTGCTATTTTTTCTTCAACAGCGCTCGGAGGAAGAACAGCCTAGGCCCATACAAATCAGAATAAACCACATCTGCCAGCATTTCAAAGGATACATCGCCAGAAAACTGTAACCCAACCTCCGTCAAAGCTTGTTGCAGTCTCGCTAAATTGATTAGCGGGTAATCAAAAGTGAGTACGAGCTGTCCATCGTCTTTTAACACTCTGTGAAATTCGCAGAATGACTGCACCATAATCGGGTCTTCAAGATGCTCGAGAACAGAGATGCAAAATATCGTATCAAACTTTTGATTCGAGTACGGCAAATAGGTCAAATTGGCTCGACAATAATGAATACCGTCAAAATAATGCGCAGGCAAGCTGTCTGCTACTCTTTCCCCAAATACGTCCACAATATCTTGATAAATCGCTTCCTTAGACAGTATCCGATTATCGAGATCACAAGCGTGTACTTCTCGACAATGATCAGCCAAATAAAATTTGAATGGGTGGCAGATCCCGCATGCCGAATCAAGCACAACGTCATTCGGATTGGCAAACTTTTTGGCCCAAGCATATTCGTACGGTCTACTGTTCCATGTAACCGGCAGCGTAAATATGAAGTGATCGTCTTTTTCATCCGTATTCACAATAAAACGAGAATCACGAATACTCACTGCTGATTTCCCCTTTCATTCCTTCCGAAAACACCGACAGCGCCCCTTACCATCGTATTCACGCCCCCGGTTGAGATTACGAAAAGAAAAAAGCCGACCGTATCGGCCAGCTTCTCTCACTCATTACCTTCTATTCACGATGATATTCGTTGTAAACATCTCGTTTGGATACGTTTCGATCATCGGCTGCTTGCTTGATGGCTTCCTTTTTCCCCATTCCTTGTGCGCAGTAATGATCCACGTGCTCCACGATACTCAGCGATTGCCACCATGCATCATCGACTTCCGCTTCCAGCGGACCGGTATTCCCTTCGACAATGACACAAAACTCACCGCGCACCTCGCCGCTTCTGAGCCATTCCAGCAGCTCGTCCAACGTCCCGCGCGCGAATTCCTCGTAGCGCTTTGTCAGCTCTCTTGCCAGGACAGCTCGCCGATTCCCCCACGCTTCCTGCATGGCAGCAAGCGTCTTTTCCACCCGATGGGGAGCTTCATAAAAAATCAGCGTTTCTGGATATCGCTTCAGTCGTTCCAGCTCTTCGCGTCTTTCTTTGTTTTCGCGTCCTATAAATCCGCAAAATACAAAGCGATCAGTAGGAAGACCGGATGCGATTAAAGCTGTCAACGCCGCATTGGCACCTGGAACGGGGATGACAGGGAATCCAGCTGCGGTCGCATCTCGTACCAGCTCCGCACCCGGGTCGGAAATAGCGGGCAAGCCAGCGTCGCTTACCAAAGCAATCTTCTTGCCCTCGGCAAGCCACTGCAACAACCCATTTCCACTTGCTTCCTTATTATGCTCGTGATAGCTAACCGTCCGTTTTTCGATTTGAAAATGATTCAGCAGCTTTCTCGTCTGGCGCGTATCTTCGCACGCGATGACATCGACTTCACGCAACGTATTTAGACACCGAACCGTGATATCGTCGAGATTACCGATGGGTGTAGCCACCAAATAAAGGACTCCTGCTTCTTCTGACGCAAAACTGCGTTGCACATTCATTCGGAGGCCCCTCCAATCAATTCTTCTTTTTTCTTGCGCGTTAATCGTTTGATGCTCTCTTCACGCCTGAGACCCCAGGAACGGTCTGCTCCTTCTTCCCAATAGAGCAGCTCCACTGGCCCACGGCCTCTCGTATATTTGGCACCCTTTCCTTCATTATGAGCAGCCAAGCGACGGATCAGCTCTGTCGTATATCCGGTGTAGAGTGTCCCATCCGCACAAGAGAGGATGTAAACATAATGACTCTTACTCGAGGGAATCTCGTCTGCCATAATAGATTTCCTGTAGTTCTTCACAGTATTGCTCTCCATTTTCATACACAATCAGCGGCGGCTGAATTCTCAGCTCCGGCTTTCCACCCCTTATTCCCTCGATCAGAACCATATTCGGCTCTGCTTCCCTACGCGGATAAACCAGACGCATCCGTTTCGGCTCGATGCCGTATTGGCGCATAAGCGAAATGATGTCGATTAAACGCGTGGATCGATGCACAAGCGCCAGCTTCCCGCCGGTTTTTAGCAACTGACTTCCCACGCGAATGACATCCTCCAAGGACAGCATAATCTCATGACGGGCAATCGCAAAGTGCTCGCTGATGTTTTTCTCCCCGCTCGTCGCAGGCATATACGGTGGATTGCATGTGATCAAATCGTACTTCCCGTGCCCGAACAACGTCACCGCATCCTTCACATCGCCGTGATGCATCGTAATTCGCTCGTTCAAACCATTCAATGTCACATTGCGGCTCGCCATACTGAACAAGCGCTCTTGAATTTCGATTCCATCAAAACTGGCTTCTGGCGTACGCGTGGTCATAATGAGCGGTATTGCTCCATTGCCCGTGCACATATCCAATACTTTTCCGCGCTTTGGCACCGATGCGAATCGCGCCAAAAGAACAGCGTCCATCGAGAAGCAAAACACTTCGTGGCTCTGGATTATTTTCATTTCATGTGTCAATAAATCATCGATGCGCTCTGTTTCGTAAAGCTGCACGTTGGTGACAGGTTCCATCTACGGCTCGTACTCCCTTTTGTTCTTGTCTTATTATTCCTATCCGGAAAAAAGCGACCTGACACGTGGCCCAGGTCGCTTTTTCATGTGGTGCTGGTTACTCACCGCTTATTTTTGAGGGCCGCCGCTCAGGAATGAGAGACAGAACAGGCAATCCCCTTCTTTTCGCAGGCTGCCGAAATGCACATTGCAGATATGAAATCCTTCCGCGTACAAGCGGGCGAGGTTGTCATACCCTTCTCCGACCACTGCCTTTTTGGCTTTTTCCTTCGCGACAGGGCTTGTTCCCTTTTGTTTTGCTTGGGAGCCGGTCTTTTTCCTGTCTAGTCGGTTGCGAAGGTGCTGGTTTTCAACGAGTAATTGGGCGTTTTCCTCCATCAAAACAACGATGACGTCTTTCAGTTCACCAATTTCTTTATAAAGGTCGCCAATACGTTCTTCAATGCTCGCCATCTTGACGAAGATTTCCCGTTTGTCCACTAGCTCACCTCTCCCCTACCCCCACACTTTATTCAAAGGTGGGGAGACCTATCGCAATCTCATCCAATCCGAACTCGGTGACGCGTTTGTCGATTGAAAGCTCTACTTGGATAGATTGGTCAAGTACGTTTACGGAAACGACTCGTCCATTCCCCATCGGGGTGGTGACCATTTTGCCGACGTCCGGCATCTCATCCTTCGAGCTTTCATAATTGTCGTTCTCGTATTTTAAACAGCACATCAGCCGGCCGCACAGACCAGAGATTTTGGCTGGATTCAACGAAAGATTTTGGTCCTTGGCCATTTTGATCGAGACAGGCTCGAAATCGCCGAGGAACGTCGAACAGCAAAGCAACCTGCCACAAGGCCCGATCCCGCCGAGCATTTTGGCTTCGTCACGCACACCGATCTGGCGAAGCTCAATCCGGGTACGGAATACGGAGGCGAGGTCTTTTACCAGCTCACGGAAATCAACCCTGCCGTCAGCGGTAAAATAAAAGATAATCTTGTTGCGGTCGAACGTGTATTCCACATCAACCAGCTTCATATCGAGCTTGTGCTCCTTGATCTTTGTCTGACATACAGCAAAAGCATTCTTGGCGGCTTGCTTGTTTTCATCCACCTGTTTTGCATCTCGCTCGTCTGCCATCCGAATGACCTTTTTCAGCGGCAATACGACATCAGACTCAGCCACTTCTTTTTTGCCAATGACGACCTTGCCAAATTCGACCCCTCGCGCCGTTTCAACGATGACGGTGCAGTCTTGCTCAATCGGCAGTCGGTCAGGGTCGAAGTAATATATTTTGCCCGCTTTCTTAAAGCGGACCCCAACAACCTCGTACAAGGGTTATCCCTCCTGGAATTGAAGAACCAACCGCTCAAGAGCCAACTGTGCGTTGGCATTTCGCTCTATCCGATTTTTCGTCTCCATGACCAAATCTATCCCACGCAAGAGCTCAGCTTTTGTCCATACCAGTGCTTGTCCTTGCAGCACATCCTGTTGGTCGCTGTTAATGAGATGGGCATGCCTGCCTACTTGCAAATACAGGATATCGCGCAGCCAAAGGATGAGCAAATCTAAAAAGAGGGGTAGTTCCTCTTTACTTTTGTCGCTCTTTTGCAACATATCATGGATCGTTAAGAGTGCAGATGAATTGCGCTGTTTACACTCCTGCACCAATTGTATCACTAGATTTCTTAGCTGTGCAAACGATTCTGATTGGCTGAGTGTCATGGCTTCTTCCACATTTGTCGTAATGTGGGAAGCAACCTGCGCCATTCCCGCCAAAACGCCCTCTGCACGCAGCTTTTCCGCAATCGATTCTGCAGAAAGTGGTGAAAATTGAACGATTTGGCAGCGGGATAAAATCGTAGGAAGTATCGCATGGCTGTGCTCTGTCAAAAGCAGTGCGAGTACACCAGCCGGCGGTTCCTCCAGAAACTTGAGCAGACTATTGGCAGCCTGTGTCGTCATTTTATCGACGTGCTCGATGATATATACTTTGCGTGACGACTCGACGGCGCGCATCGCCATTTCCTTTTGCAGCGAACGGATCTGGTCGATCTTAATCGAAGCCCCATCAGGCGTAATAAACAACACATCTGGGTGATTGCCACCCTCTATGCGCCTGCATGTAACACAGGCCCCGCAGGCGTCTGCCTCCCTTTCCGAACAAAAAAGGGACTTCGCCAGATGCAGGGCCATCTGCTTTTTACCTGAACCTTTAGGACCCGCCAGCAAGTAGGCGTGTGCCAGTCGTTCGTTGCGCAAACTATGATACAGCAGTTCCTGTGCTCGTGGCTGCTGAGAAAAACGGGTCCATGTCATGATGGTTTCACACCCACTAAAAATACAAATTGATCAACATGCCGCGGATTTCGCCAATCCTGGCTAACAAATCAATCGTTGGTGCCTGCTCACTCAAGAGCTCATCTGTCAGTTTGAGCAGCTCTGCATCCACCTCTTTGACGATTTTGTACAGCCTGCTGCGGCCACGCCGATTCATTCCTCGTCTGTCGTCTAAGGCAATACCGAACTTCACAGCCTCTTCCATGAACTGCTTGACGAGATTTTTATAAGCATAGAAGTCACGAACGGCGCGGGAACGAGCAAGAATCTGTCCCTGCTTGTCTATGTCTGTCAGCAGCCGGGTAAGCTTCTCCTGAGACATACGTTCGTCTTCTCCTTGAATCATCGTGCCAAAATTCAGCTTTTCCAGTTGAGGATTCTTGCGTGAATCCGTCGTTTTAATCAAGTCCAGTTTAGGCCGTAACCCATCACTGATTTTCATATCGCCACCTCCGTCGCCCGATCCAATACAGGGTGTGTCCCCATGAGATCAAGTATATACGAAAGTTGCGAAAAAAGAGAGAAGGAACCACGTTAAAATGAGTGGAACTCTCCGACATCCAATACGAATACTGCCGCACCACCCACCTGTACTTCCAGCGGATATGGCATGAACGAGTCAACAGCATTGCTGAGTGGAGAGACGGGAGTGACCATTTGTTTGCGGGATTTGCAATTATGTGCAATGATGTCGATTACTTCCGGCACGCTTTCGTCAGACGTACCGATCAAAAAAGTTGTGTTACCGGCGCGTAAAAAGCTACCCGTACTAGCCAGCTTCGTAGCACGGAACCCTTTTTTCACCAGTTGTTGAGACAGACGACCACTATCTTTATCTTGGACGACCGCAACTACCATTTTCATCGGCTATCACCCTTTCTCCCATGATCAATTCCCAATTTGACTTCTTCATTGTATGAAAAACACGTAGGCTTGGTACGTTATTTCGCTTAAACATATTATACAGCATGTACATCATCCTGCGGTACAGGGAACCTTACAGCCTTTACAATCTGTCTAGCAGTGCCTGTAGGGCAGATTGATATACTTGTTCCATCGGCTGCTCGGCATCAATGACGACAAAGCGCTCTGGGTCGCGTTCCATGACTAGCTGATACCCTTCCCGAACAAGTTCATGGAAACGCATCCCTTCCAGATCGAGCCGATTTACTTCTCGCCCACGGGAGGCATTAATCCGCGCCAATCCTGTTTCGGGCTGTACATCAAAGAACAAGGTCAATTCGGGCATGCAGTCACCGACAGCAAATCGGTTAATCTGGTAGACAGCCTCAATGCCCAATCCCCGCGCATGTCCTTGATAAGCAAGGCTGCTGTCGATAAAACGGTCGCACAGTACCAGCTTGCCCTCTTCCAAAGCAGGTAACACTTTTTCCGCCAAATGCTGACCACGTGCTGCCGCATACAAGAGAGCCTCTGTTCTTTCATCCATCTGCGTGTGGGCCGGATTCAAAATAATTTCCCGAATTTTTTCGGCGATATCAATTCCACCGGGCTCACGGGTCAAAAGCACATCGACTCCCCGCGCCCTCAGCTCTTCGTACAGCTTGGCGATGACGGTGGATTTCCCAGCTCCTTCTCCGCCTTCTATCGTAATAAATCGGCCTTTTTTTCCTGTTGCCACTTCTATACTCCTTCCACCCCTGTTGTAGCAGGCCAGTTGCTTAGATTATCGTAAAACCTGTATCATTTGTAGCTGGTCGTCCTGTACGCCATGGAATCGCGTTTGTCCTCTCGCCAATTCCTTTAGCATCGCCAGACTTTCTTCGTCGATCCGCTCGCCTGGCACAAGCACCGGAATCCCTGGCGGATATGGAATCACCATCTCTGCCACAATCCGTCCCATAGCCTGCTCCAACAGAATCGACTCCCTCGGGCAATCAACGGCTTCATGCATCGGCAATGCTTGCTCGCGCAAATAATGGGAAGACACGACTCCCGTCAAAAGAATGCGCTCCTCCCCCGGTTCTACTTGTGGCGCCATCGATTCAAGCAATCTCCACAAAGCATCCAGGTCCCGGGAGGATGTTCCTGTCGAGGCTGCAAGAAGTACATGAGAGTCATCCGCCAGCTCCGAGAAAATCCCGTGCTTTTCCATCCATTTCTGTAACTCAAATCCACTGAATTGGGCTGTTCTCAAATGGAAAAACAGCTTCAACGGGTCAAGCGTAGCGTATACGCTGTTCGTGGACAATCGCGGCCAATCCAGCCAATCCAATTGATCGAGTCGCTCCCGAAGCTTGTCCAAAAGCGGCAACAACCTGTTCCACTCCTCGGTCGCCTCCAGCACCAGATGACGTCTGGCTAAATCGAGTGAAGCCATCAGCACATACGACGGGCTGGAAGACTGAAGCATGGCGAGATGGCGGAACAACCGTTCACGATCAATCCGTTCACCCTGAATATGCAGCATCGAGGACATCGTCATTGCCGTTCCCATTTTGTGTGTCGATTGAACCGAAGCATCCGCACCTTCCTGCATGGCAGAACGAGGAAAGGCAGGATGGAACCCGTAGTGAGCACCGTGAGCTTCGTCTATTAAAAGCGGTACGCCAAACCGGTGGACCGTAGCCGCCATTTTCGCCAAATCGATACCCATTCCATAGTAGGTAGGATTCGTCAAGAAAACTGCCTTGGCATCGGGGTGTGCAAGCAGCGCACGCTCTACATCTTCGCGCCTTACACCGGCAGCGACTCCTGTTGCCAGATCGACGGCAGGTACTAAAAAAATCGGAGTTGCTCTCGCCATCATAATGCCGTTGAATACAGACTTATGGCAATTGCGTTGTACGAGTATCTTGTCACCCGGTCTGCATACCGTCATGATGAGGGCGATATTTCCTACTGTACTTCCTCCGATCAAAAACTTGGTCTGTTCCGCATGGAAGGCTTGCGCCGCCAAATCCTGCGCTTCTGCAATGACACCCTGTGGCTGATGCAGGTCATCTGTCCCGCTAATTTCCGTTACGTCCAGCTCCAAGATGTCTTGAAAGCGATTTTTCGCATGGTTGTCAAAGCTGTGGCCCATTTTATGTCCTGGCACGTGAAACGGATGCGGCCGATGCTTGGCGTGCCGTTCAAGCTGTTCATAAAGGGGCGCACGCTTTTGTCGCTCCCGAAATTCAACATCTCTCTCCAACACGCACGACTCACGTCCTTTATTTTTATTCCCCTATTTTAGCATGATTTGGACACGCATGAATCCAGCAAAAAAAAGACACCGGAATGCACCGATGCCTTCTTTCTTCACGCATCTTTTCGCAACCAAATGCGCCTCATCTGATGAATAAAAAACGGGTACTTTTCATCCTGCACATCGGTATTGACCATTTCCTGTTCGCACCGCTGACAGATAAACTGCTCACAAATGGCGATTCCGTCATTCTGCTCCTGTTCACAGACGATACATCGCTGAGCAACTTTTTCCATAGTGAAAACGCCTGCCCTTTTCCTCAATATACCAACCATTATACCCCATTATAATCAGCATCATTCCCAAACGTTCGTGTTTTCGCCGATAGCTCGGTAGGCTTGGAAGTAGGACTGGGCTTCCTGCATAGGGAAGCAAGCTGCCGCATCAATGACATAGGACTGCCTCATTCCGTTAACCAGAGCTGATAATGCCAGCTCTGCAATGGTCGTTCCCGCAGCATTCCCGATCACGAGCAAATCCGCATCCTTTACAGCATCCTGCCACGAATCGTATAGCGTCCAACCCGTCATCCTTTTGTTCGGATTTGGCTTGTCCTCCCCCGTGTACACCGCAACATCTTTTTCAGCCAACCAGTCAGAAGGCATATGCTGCCATAGCGAATCCTCTCCCCAAAGTACAATCCGCTGTATATCGGCTTTTTGCAGAGCGAGCCTGCATTCTTTTTCAAGCCATTGAACGATGAGAGAAGAGTCCTGGCGGGAAGGGTAGAGCCAGCCGTGACCGATTCGTTTGTCCATACCGAGCGCGCGACTGACTTGGAGCAGAGAAATTCCCTTCTCATCGCATCTGGCACCAAGTTCGATGTAAAACTGCTCCTTCCACGCCAAATAGCGAGGTAATTGCCGAAGCGCTTCATCCACTTCGCGCATCCCGCATACCATCGTCACCAGTGAGTAGCGAGCAAGCTGCTTACAGAGGAACCGCATCCATCTCCCATCGGGTTCCCCTCCAAGCAAAGCACGCTCGTGGGTAAATAACGCCATGCGTATGATCTCGTGCTCCCCGGTGTGCTCGTATTGGGTATGTAAAGTATTCGCCCAATCGTATGGTACGTCGCTTCCATAGACAAGTACGAGCCATGGCCCCGTTCCCAGTTGTTGCACCCGTTCCTGCAAAAGCTTGCCATCACACTCTTTTGTCAGCAGAAATCCATTGGCGCCTTCTTGTATGTCATCTGCGCCGCCAACAACCAGCTCTATTCCACATGCTCCTAGCTCATTTCCGAATCTGGCTACGACCTCCTCTGAAATGACCCATAGCTTCACGCTTTTCTTCCCTCCTCCTCACGAACTAATTCCTTTTATCCTACCCATAACAAAAAACCGTCAGTCTAATCAGGCTAGACAAACGGCTTGTTTCATTCGTTGTATGAGCTTTCTCAAGATTTGCGACTGTGCGATAATGGAAACGCAGACTTTCATTCATCCAGACCGCTGTAAAAGGAAGTGACTTCTCATGAAGGAAACCGCCGCCCATACGATCTATAGCTACAAGCTGCTCTATCGTTTTCGATGGCGATTCGTCGGCTACCTTTTTCAACTGTTGTTAATAGGCATGTCCCTTATTTGGCACTCATTCATGCTGCAAGTCCCCGCTTATACGCTGATTGTGACGTTAGCGATTCTACCCGTGATACCAATCTGTCATTTGGTCTTATTTCGACTGTATGCCCTTCTGCGCGGCCATAAGCCAAAGACAACTGCCGATATGCTCGTCTCTCCGTGGTGGGGGGCTGGCTATCCACTTCCCATCCCGCTCTCTGTCTATCGGGGAAGTGAGCTGACGGTAATCGTGGGAAGTACAGCGATAGCAGCCGGGGCTTATGTGTGGCTTTCGGTAGGATACGGGCTCACCTTGATCACTGGAACGTTGATCGTGGCACTGCCACGCCTCCTCGCCCTCCTTGCTTCCTTTCGTCAGCCAAGTCGTAGCCGTGTGAAGTACGAGGATCGCGGCGTTGCTTTTTTACTTACCGATGGATAACCGAATCGATACACCTTTACATAACCCATAGCTTGATGACAATCAACGCCGCCAATCCAGGCAAGCGGAGAAGTCCGACGAGTAGAGCCGTCACCGGGTTGATCGGGATGTGGAAGTTAGCCAGCTCTCCAACCAGATTGGTGAAAAACAGCAATAGTGCGCCAATCACGACTTGCATGATCCCAAATCCAATCCACCTGATCGGGCCCGTGACAGATTTGCTGGCGGCAACCACCAGCAAAATTCCAACTACAATCAGTGCTATAACCCACCCTGTAGTCATCGGCTTTTCCTCCTATGCCTGTTGGCGATTCCTCTCGCGCTTTGCTTGCGCGAGCAAATACATATACCGCTTTTCGGTCACATGCAAATAATAAATGACATCATCCAAACCGCCATCCGGTTCACTGATCTCCGCAAGATGGCGGGCATGCTGCCAATCCATTCGCGCCTGATTGACTGCCATATCCAAGCTAGCTTCATTCCACTCCACCACGAACCGCGCTTTTTTTCTCCATCTACTCACCTGCAAGCTCCCCCTCAGTGAAAGTAGTAAAGTACTCCTGTCATGTTGTTCAACGCATGCAACAAAACCGCTCCCCAAATCGATTGGTACCGATGTCGAACGAATCCGAGTAAAAGTCCAATGACAAAAAGCGGAGCGAACAGAGCAATATCCATATGCAGGAGCCCAAACCAAAGACTGCTCACGAAGATACCCAAAACGGGCCCGATTCTCTTAACCAGATAAGTCTGAATCACACCGCGAAACAAAATCTCCTCCGCAATCGGAACCAATATGCCAATGACCAGAAGTGAGGTGAGCGCCGCCAAAATATCCGTTTCTTTCGCCTGCACAATCTCTTTTTCGATCTGCTGCTCTCGCTCTGATGACAGAGACAGTCCAAACCAGTCCGCAATCGGGTTAGTCACCACCGCATCCAGCACCAGTGCAATCAAAAGAAACAGAGCAGCGAGCATCAGCAGCATCTGTCCTAGTCGTACAGGTCGGCGAACGCCGATTTCCCCCAGTCTTCCACGAAACCACAGCGGAATCAAAATCAACAGGAATAATTGAAAAATAGCTGATTCCAATATCCCTCCGATCGTACCGGTGGAAAAGAAGGTACCTTCCAGCAAAAACCCATACAACAGCAGTACGCCCGTTTGAAACACATGCAGCCAAGCTACAATATGCAGCACATCATTCCCTGTAAGCTCGTCATATTGCCATAGCCATGACGTCGGCTGCCGTCTTTCTCTTAACAGGCTCACAATGAAACCAACGGTCGCAATGAAGCTAAATACCGTCACCGCAAATGCAAGTAGTCCTAGCCATACCTCCGGTTGCCCGGCGGTGGTAGCGACCCACTTTCCGTCTTCCCCCTTGTGAAAACGAATCATGGATAACTCGGCAGCAAACATGAGCCAATACCCAATAAACAGCATGATCGCCCATGGAGTGGACTTTTGTCGCCGTACCCCACTCGCAAGCGACAGTCCTGGTCCTGTCAGCATCTCCTCACGCTCCTATTTCACTGTATGTCTCGTCCATTCAAAAAAGTCCGGCATTTCTATCAAGATTGCAAAGCTTTGGTCTGTGCTTCTGCTACTTGCTTTAGATATTCATTACGCGTCCGCAAAAACCGCGTCATATACGCCTCCAGGAACAACCAATCCGCGAGCTTTCCCAGAACCCCCAGCGGAGATGTGTAGTCAAAAATATCGATCATTCTCGTCTGATTGTCCGTTATCGGAATGAACTCATGCGTGTGATGAAACCGTTTGAATGCGCCAGAAACCATCTCATCCACGAAATAGCGCGGTTCCTCCATCTCTGTGATTTTCACCGTCAAATTCTGCTTGATACCGAAGTGAATGGCTTCCCAGGTAACCGTTTCCCCCAGGTTTATCAGTCCGCTCGTTACTCCTCCAATCGCTCTCTCCTTCGTGCTGGCAGTGGATTCCATATGCAAATCAATGCTTCTGGCAGCATCGAAGCAGACCTGTCGCGGAGCATCTATCAAAAACTCCATACGAATAACCGGCATCCTGCATCCTCCTCTCGAAACGAAAAAAAGACAGGCAGACCCCGTCTTCTTTTCTATCTTTATCGTACGTATCGAATTTCCTAGGATGATATTTAAAAAGTCGTCCTTTCAGCACCGAGAAAGTGGCGAGAACCTGAAGAAGGAGGAGCGGAGTGTAGGGGACCTACATGAGCACCGGACTTCGAAGGTGAACGCCAATTTCGATGTCGAATGATCATCTAGAACTACATCGTGATCAAAGGACGACTTTTTAAATTTCCTTTACAGGTCGCGTCTGCCTTCCAATGCTTTGGTCAGCGTGACTTCATCGGCGTACTCCAAATCTCCACCGACTGGCAAGCCGTGCGCGATACGCGTCACGCGAATGCCAAAAGGTTTAATCAGCCGGGAAATGTACATCGCTGTCGCTTCCCCTTCGATATTCGGATTGGTCGCCAAAATGACTTCCTTCACCTGCTCGTCACCGAGGCGCTTCAACAGGTCAGGAATGCGAATATCCTCCGGACCGATCCCATCCATAGGAGAAATCGCCCCGTGCAAAACGTGATAATACCCTTCAAACTCTCTCGTCTTCTCCATCGCTACCACGTCCCGAGGCTCTTGCACCACACAGATGACTGAGCCGTCACGACGTTTGTCCCGACAAATATGACATGGATCAAGATCGGTAATATTGTTGCAGACCGAGCAGTAATGAAGCTGACGCTTGGCATTGACCAATGCTTTTGCCAGATCAAGCACGTCGTCCTCTTTCATATTGAGCACAAAAAAGGCAAGCCGCCCAGCCGTTTTTGGACCAATGCCTGGCAATTTCATAAAACCATCAATGAGCTTTGAGACCGGTTCTGGATAAAACATCGCCTATTCCTCTTTTCCTGCCCAATTTTTAGAACAGGCCTGGGATGTTCATGCCTCCGGTAAACTTGCCCATTTCCTTGCCTACCATTTCATCTGCTTTGCGCAATGCATCGTTCACAGCAGTGAGCACCAGGTCTTGCAGCATTTCTACATCTTCAGGGTCTACCACTTCCGGCTTGATCACGATGTCTTTGATTTGCTTGTGTCCATCGATTTTCACAGTGATAGCGCCGCCACCAGCAGAACCTTCCACGATTCTCTCTTTCAAGCCTTCTTGCGCTTTTTGCATTTCTTCCTGCATTTTTTTCACTTGCTTCATCATTTGTTGCATTTGCTGCATGTTTTTCATTGAGGTATCCTCCCTAAATGGTTATGGGTGTATGATTTAGTCTTTCACTTCAACAAGACCTTCTCCGACGAGCTTGATGGCTTCCGCCAAAAACGGGTCCTCTTCTGGCTCCTCAGAAGCGTCTTTTTGACCAACCTGCTGATCTACACTTTGCCACTCTTCCTCCATGACAGACAAGAGCTGCAAGGGCCTGCCCAGCACCGTAGACATAACGCGCTCGATCACACTGCGCAGCTCTGCCTCCATCGTCTTATCACAATGGATGGCACTGTTGAAGGTTACGACAACAGCTTCATTGCCGGCAGCTACCGGTTGACCATTGACTAGCCAAGCCTGGTACTGGATCTTAATCTTTTTCAGTTCGGTCAAAATTTGACTCCACTGCCCGCGCACCTGTCTCGTCAAATTCTCATCCATGGCCTTCGCGACTTCCCTGACTCTATTCATCGGGGTTCGCGAACCACCAGAAGCCGCAGCTATGCGCCTTGGCTCGTTCTTGCGCGTTTCTTCGGCCTTTTGCTGGCCGGGAATGCTCACCTGACCTTGCATCACTTGAACCAAACGCTCTTCCAAAACGCGAATGCGAGTAGACATGGCGTTCAGTTCTTCGCTGTTAACGGGTGAGGCTCCCATAGATTCTGTCGCATTCGCATTAGGCTGGCACATTTTGACAAGCGTCAGTTCAACCAGCACCCTTGCATACGTCGACCATTTTAATTGCGACAAAGCCTGATTGCAGGTCTCAATCGCTGCGTAAAGCACCGGAAACGAGTACAGCTTTGCAACCTCTGCAAACTGATCATCAATCATGGTCCGCTCGACAATCTCTTCCAACTGCGGCGCTGTCTTCAATAACAGCATATCGCGGTAATAGTAGAGGAAATCGTGCAGGAACTGCTCCGGGTCCTTCCCTTGCACCATGACTTTATCAAATTGCTCCATGACCTGTGCAACATCATTTTCGGCAATATGTCGCGCAAGCACAGAAAAGTAAGATTGGGCAACTGTGCCCGTAATCTGCATAATATCACTAGCACGAACCTCGTCCTTGCTATAGCTAATCGCTTGGTCCAACAAGCTAAGAGCATCACGGGCTCCACCTTCAGCCATCTTCGCTACGAGCTGCAGGGCCTGCTCCTCCACCTGCACCCCTTGTGATTGGCAAATCCTTTGTAAAAGATCGACCATCACTCTCAGAGGAATTCGGTGAAAATCAAAACGCTGGCAACGAGAGATAATCGTAGCTGGCAGCTTGTGCGGCTCTGTCGTCGCCAAAATAAAAATGACGTGGGACGGCGGCTCTTCGAGGGTTTTTAACAAAGCGTTAAATGCCTCTGTCGTCAGCATATGCACCTCATCGATGATGTACACTTTATACCTGACGTCGCTCGGGGCAAATTTCACTTTGTCGCGAATGTCGCGGATCTCTTCAACACCACGGTTGGATGCCGCGTCGATTTCCAGCACATCCGTAACAGAACCGTTGGAGATGGCTCTACACGTATCGCATTGATTGCATGGCTCGCCATCTATGGGCTGCTCGCAGTTCACTGCTTTCGCCATAATTTTGGCTGCACTTGTTTTTCCCGTACCTCGGGGACCGTTGAATAAATAGGCATGGGACAGCCTATTTTCGCGTAAAGCATTACGCAAGGTTGTCGTAACATGCTCTTGTCCGACTACGTCTTGAAAAGTCTGCGGTCGGTATACGCGGTATAGCGCGGTATAAGCCATGTTCGTGTGACACTCCCCATCTGCACAGTCCTCTTCTATATCCTATTCAGTATACACGATTGCCACCGTTCGTACAAAGTGAACGGACATGTCTCACTTAAAAAACGCCCCGTTCACAATTGTGCGGGGCGCATTCTTCCTAATACGGCAGCATAATATGGAAGGTCGTCCCAAACCCTTTGGAGGAGACACGGATTTGACCGCCAATATCGTGAATGATTTTTTGGCAGACAGACAATCCGAGCCCTGTCCCTTCCTCTTTTGTCGTAAAAAACGGATCAAAAATCTTATCAATAATGTAAAGCGGGATGCCCGGACCTGAATCGTGAATATCGATACTCACTTTGTCGCCATCCTGGTCGAAATGATGGGAAATCCGAAGCGACCCTTGCTCTCCCATTGCTTCTATTCCATTTTTGCAGATATTAATGAACACTTGCTTCAAAAGCTCGTTATCCCCGACGACCATCGGAAGCTTACCGCAAGAGGAAAACTGGACATCAATTCCGTACAGAATCGCCTGTGACTCGACGATCGGCAAAATTTCATCAAAAACGGTATTTAAGTCGACCATGGAATATTGAATATTACGCGGCTTGCTCAATAGTAGGAATTCACTGACTAAAGAATTGATGCGATTGATTTCAGTTAGCATAATTTCGGTGTACGTTTTCTCCCTGTCCATGCCACTGTCACCAAATAACTTGAGGAACATTTGCAGAAAACCTTTGATCGAGGTAAGTGGATTGCGAATCTCGTGCGCTGTACCAGCAGCAATTTGCCCGATCATCGCCAAGCGTTCATTCCGCTCTAGCTTTTGGGCGAAGGATCGCAGGTTTGTTATGTCTTTGAATAGAATAAACGCCCCTACTGTTTTCCCTGACTCGTCTTGAAGTGTATTGGCGTCGACAATCAGCTCATAGCGTTGGTTGTCATTCGTCCAGGAAGTCGCGACATTTTGCAGCTTTACGCCTTCCAACAGTTCTTTTTTAATGAACCGATGCGGTTCGGGGATGCCGCTGAATACTTGATCGACGTGTTTATTGATGACGTTCAGTCTCTCCATACCCAGCAGCTTGCACGCCGTCTGACTGGCTTCGATAATGATCGATTTCTCGTCGAGGATAAACAAGCCCATGCTTGTATCATAGGTCAGTTTGGTCAGCAATCGCTGAGACAAAAGCTGATCGCTTTCTTTTAGGAGTTGGGGAAAATGAATCATGTACAGAAGTTCTTCTGCTTGCTGTGCCATGATCATGACAGATGTGTTCCTGTATCTTCCCTGTTTATCACACCATTCCAATTCGACCTCGCCTTTGGTTCCCACTTCTTCTTCCTTTCGCAAATATTCCTCATACAGGTGCTCTATGGAGCCTCGATGGGGAAGAAGAGAGCTGATCGGCTGATTGACAAGTTGATCGCGTGAATATCCGGTTACACGAAGCAGTTGTTCGTTGACCTCCACGATACTACCCGCTTGATTCACCAATAAAACGGCAGTAGGCAGTTGATGCATGAACCGCTGCAATCGACCGGACGAGCCAACGAGATGTAACGAAGAAAGTGCACTCATTGCTTGTCCCTCCTGGCCTATGACGTATTTTGAAAGGAAAGAAACCGAAATCCTTTCCGCCTATTATGAAAATTCGTGAAAATACTCCTAAAACCTTCATTCTATCTACCTGAAAAGCATGGAAATGTTTCGCTAGTTATCGTCAAATTCCAACAAAAAATAATTGGATCGTAAAATAACAAAAATAGCATGCTTCCCTTCGGAAACATGCTATCTGTACATGCGTGATAAGTACCGTGCACCTATCTTCGATAATTCTTATCCAAGCGTTACTTATGGTAGCAGCTCAGAGCAGGCTACCCTGCGGCACACGCGATGATCCACTTATGGCTGCTTCCTTCCGGACCTGACCAGGTTCATGGGTTCGCGTTGCACAGGACCCGCTCCTCAACACCGCCGCCATAAGGCAGCCTCACATAAGAAAACCTAGGATAGGAATTCAACCCTGCTATTGCGGATTGCAGGTTACAGGGCACCGCAACCTCCCCGTCTAGCACGGTAGAACTAGAATACCAAAGTTAGTAGCCGATAGCAAGGAGTAAACCTATCCAGTGCTAGGAAATCTCTCTATCCTTACTAACTCTTCCCTTGCAATCCGCCGACTGTGTAATCTGAATAGCTCCATCCTCAAAAGCCTTCTTAAAAATCGAAACAACGGAGGGATCGAACTGTGTTTCCTGGCATCGCAGAATTTCTTCGTATGCTTCTTTTGCTGACATGGCTTTGCGATAGGAACGTGTAGAAGTCATCGCATCAAACGTATCTGCAACGGCAAGAATACGCCCGATCAGCGGGATTTCTTCCCCTTTGAGCTGATCAGGGTAACCTTTTCCATCCCATCGCTCATGATGATGCCGTACCCCTGGACTGATATGAGACAGGTTTTCTATTTGCTCCACAATTTTTCCACTGATGATGGAATGAGTTTTCATGCATTCATACTCGTCAGGCGATAGCTTTCCGGTTTTTAAGAGGACGTGATCAGGAATGGCTACTTTTCCGATATCATGCATTAATCCAGCGTAACGTAAATCATCTCGTGAAACTGCAAGCTGCTCCTGTTGCTGTAAATAATCGTAAATGATAAGGGCATAGTGTGTAACCCGTTCTGAATGTCCTGCTGTATAAGGGTCCTTCATCTCTACGGCTAAATAAAAGCTGCGAACGATTTGATCCAGGCTCTGTTGCGAATACTCCCGCTCTCGGGTAATTAACGCATGCATCTGTTCTGCCATGGTGTTGAACTTATTCTCCAGCAGCATTATTTCTTTCATCCCCTGTATCGGGACGCGTATGGAAAAATCGCCTTCTAACAAGGAGTCAGTGGCGGATACCAAGCTATAGATCGGCTCACCAATCCATTTTGACAACCGATGAGCCACAAAACAGGCAAATAAAACAACGATAAAAAGGGTAAAACAAAAAATCAGGTTCAATCGTTGTAACCGTTCATTAATCCCATCTCTCGGCAACCACTCAAAAAAAGCACCCCCGCTCTTTTCAGATACTTGGCGATAGACGTAAATGTCTTTGCCTTGGATGAGCATGGAAAAAAGTCCTTTTTCATTGGATTGTTCCCACTGACTGCGTACCATTTCATATTGAGGAAGCGCGGAAACGTGATTTCCAATCATAGCTTTATCGGTGTGTATCATAATTGTTTGGGAGGGGGAAAGGACCATCATGCCATACTCTTTTGGCACGACATAGGTACGGACCCAGTCTGTCAGTTTATCCAGATTGATTTCCACTAATAAAAGTCCCGTAGCTTTTGGATTCGAACTCTCCAGTCGCCTCTCAAGAAAAAAAGATTTTGGGCGCCCCTCTTGCTCCCTTTTGGTAAGGAAATTTACCCTGTTTTCTCCGGTTCCCCATTGCTCGCGTTCCAGAAATTGATTATCCGCATTCCAGCTCTTATCTTCGTTTAATGAGAAGACTCTTCCATCCTCACTGAGAAAAACAATATTTCCTACCACATTATGATTGCGGGAGAAACGCTCGAATAAATTTTGGACGACTTGTTCCTGCGATGTCCATTCGTGCCTGAGGCCATTCTTTTTTACTTTGACAAAAAGTGGTTCCTCTATCATACGTCTGGACAGTCTATTCGCCAATTCATCGGTATCCTTTTGGATAGACTGAAAAAGGGACAAAAGTCTTTCATCGACGAGCCCTATATTCACATCCATGTTCGTCTCGTATAGTTCAAATACTGCCTCTTCAGCTTCATCATAAAAAAGGAAGCAAATAAAAATCGTAGGCCCTAGAATCAGTAATAAAAATGTGGAAAATAATCGATCCCTCCACTTCAGGTACACAAGCCTCCCCCTTTTTTCTAAGCTGTTCACCAAAATAGCTACACCATTTGTAGTGGGTACGATTACATAGTGTCATTTCACTATTTCCCGCTGGGATCAAACGTAAACCTTCGTTCGAACCAAAAATGGGATCTTTTTCATCCATAGACAAACAGACGCTGTCGTAATATTCTAGCTAAGAATTATTATCGTATGTGAGGAGATGCATCAGATGAGATACATCCTCCTGGTTTTTCTCGGAGCATGTAGTTACGGCATACTATCAACCATCGTAAAGCTTGCCTACAAGCAAGGATATTCGCCCGCAGAAGTAATTGGTGGGCAAATGTTTTTGGGCTTTGTGCTGACCTGGATACCCGCTCTTTTCTTCCTGCGGACCAAGCCTCCTCTTCGCCAGTTGCTACTATTAGCCACCGTAGGTCTGACTGTCGGTTCAACGGGAATTATGTACTACAATGCTCTGCAATATATCCCAGCCTCGATCGCCATTGTCCTTTTGTTTCAATTCACGTGGATGGGCGTACTGGTCGAAGCCGTGATGACTCGCCAGATGCCTGGAAAGGAGACGATTTTTTCCCTCCTCTTACTGCTGACAGGGACCCTTCTTGCAGGAGGAATTTTTGAGAGCGGTGGATTGGCCCAATTTCATATTCTGGGTGTCATATTCGGTCTTCTCTCAGCCGTTTCTTTTACGTTGTTTATTTTGTTCAGTGGGAAAACCGCCATTGCTGTTAATCCGTGGATTCGTAGCTCCAGCATGGCGACTGGCTCTTTTCTGTTGGCCAGCCTGATTTACCCACCTGCTTTTCTATTCAACGGAGCATTGTTGGACGGGTTGTTTCCATACGTATTTTTACTCGCCTTCTTCGGGATTTTGATCCCGACGGTTTTTTTCAATTATGGTATGCCCCACATAGGACCAGGGATGGGAGCTATATTAGGAGCAGCTGAGCTACCTATGGCTGTGCTCTCCTCCTATGTCATTCTGAATGAATCTGTCTCTATACTCCAAGTGAGCGGTGTCGTGATCATTTTACTCGGAATTATCTTGCCGGAATGGCTGCGCCAGCGAAACATTCGAAGAAACAAGGCTACCTCATAATTGTTGTCCAAAGCCCATCCACTGTGCCTCTGCCGCACATATGGACGGGTTTTTTTATGATAAAAAGCAAAAAACCTCTGCTCCACGCAGAGGGTTGTTGACTTCGTCATTATTACATTCGGGTTACTCCTGATCACGATCGATCATCAGCGGCTGTGGCGCAGCTGCCATGCTTTTTTGTTTTCTCCAAACAGTGAATCCATAATAAGCAGCAGCAATGAGAACCAGTGCGCCTAAGGCAGAGAAAATGACGGTTCGATTATTTAACAAGGCCACATAAGAAGTAAGCATCTCCACTTTATTTCCCATGAAATGACCGAGCAAAAACAAGATCAGTGTCCATACAAAGCCGGTTGTGTACGAAAACAGGGCGTACCGTGGAAACGTCATTTTCCCGATCCCGACCAAGTAAGGTACCACATGCCTGACGACAGGAAAGAAATAGCTGATACATAGGGCGTAGCTTCCGTAACGATCGAGCAGCGACTGCGCTTGATTTACGTACTTGTTCATTCCTTTTTTGCGACTAATCCAGTTCAGTGCAGGTGCTCCTAGCCATCTCCCGAGCACATATCCCAATGACAGCCCAGATACAACACCCAAATAGGTCGCAATAAATGCAGGAAAAACATGCAGAAGTCCCATCGAGGTCAGCACTCCCGCAGACAGCACAATCACCTCGTCAGGAATCGGCATACCAACAATCCCTAGCCATAACATAAAGAAAAGGGCAAAATAGCCAAACTGACCCACAGACTCGGACAGCATATCGACAATCATCTAGAAATCCTCCTGGCCAACACCCTTGCCATCATCCTTCCGGCAAATGTAGACAAAGGCAGGTGGCAAATTCAATGGAACCATTTTCACCGATACTTGCTCAAATACAGAGGAAAGCTGCTTTTTCATTTGCAGCGAATATTGAAAGGCGACAAATACTCCGCCTGGTTTTAGCGCATGATATACCTGATCCATAATTTGATCACGCAGCTCTTGTGGGAAGTTGGCAAATGGCAATCCTGACAAAATACAGTCGGCTTTGCCCAATCCCGCTTCTGTAAGAACCCGATCCAAATCTACCGCGTCTTCATGGAATCGTACATCGGGAAATAGTGGTTCCAGCCTTTTGCGCATCTTGGTCTCCTTTTCAAAGGATACCAGTACGGCTTCGTTTTTTTTCTTTTGCTCGATCCACTTTGTAAAAATCCCCGTTCCTGCTCCTAATTCCACAATTGTATGTGCTTGCTCCCAGTCAATGGGCGCCACCATTTGTTTACAAAGCGCACGGGAGCTAGGAGTAATACTGCCTACTTGGCCTGGTGACCGCAAAAAATTATAGAAGAACATCAGCCGATCCTTCATGCTGGATGGATGATGACAATCGATCATCATGTCTATATGCTCCCTTCTCAGTCCTTGCTTATCCATATATCTTATCCAAAAAACATTACGAATTATCTACTAAAAACGAAAGATTTTCTTACTACTATAACAGTAAACGAATGGAAACAAAAATTCCTCCGTCTATAGTCGGAACAAATAATCACACTCATGATGGTTTTTTGAGTGATTTCCATACGTTACAATGACAGTAGATCAAGTTTTACATCTAATCGAGGAGGATTTATTTTTATGGATTATAAAGGTGTAAAAGTCATAACGCACGCTAGCACATTTTTTGCACCGATCCTTGTGCCCATTCTTGTCTGGTTGCTCGTACAAAATCGTGACGCCAAAAGCATGGCGCTGCAAGCTTTGTTCTTCCACATCATTATGACGGTGCTCATCGCTATTTCCTGGTTCTTCGTCTTCTTGTTGATTGGGATTCCGTTCCTGATTGTGTTTGGACTGATGGCGATCTACTACCCGATTAAAGGTATCATTTACTCCTTAAATGGACGCCCGTTTTCCTACCCATTCGTCGGTGGGATTGGCAGATAAATCTCGATACACAACAAAGACCAGCTATCCTTTGGTAGGAAGCTGGTCTTTTTGTTCAGGTAGAGCCTAATTCCAATCGAGATTAGGAGCCTACTGTGAAGCGCTCATTTTGATGCTTCGGATTTTCGATTTCATCGAGCAACGCCACTGCGTAGTCAGCATAGCTCACATAGCTCTGTCCGCTAGCGTTCACCAACAGATGGTCTTTTCCGAGTCGGTACGAACCTGTTCTCTCCCCTGCTGGGTCAAAAAAGGCAGATGGACTGATATACGTCCATTGAATGCCGTTTGACTCTTCCAATACACGCAAGTACTCTCCATGCTTTTGTGCAGTTGCCAAGTAAGCCTTAGGGAAATCAGGAGTTTCTACGAGACGCAGTGTTTTGGCTTCGTCTACAAACAAACTGCCTGCACCACCTACAACCAGCAAGCGTGCAGAAGGAGCGCCCTTCAATGCTTCAATCAGAGCCTTCCCTGATTCTACGTGCAGATGTTCTTGACCTGCTGGTGCGCCAAAAGCGTTCACGACTACGTCAAATCCATTCAAATCTGCGGCTGTCAGGTCAAACACATCTTTCTGAATCACAGCTACATCCTTTTGCTCAATTTTGGATGCATCACGCACAATCGCTGTCACTTGATGACCACGATCCAACGCCTCTTTCATAATCACTTTACCTGCTTTACCGCTTGCTGCAACAATTGCAATCTTCATGATGATATTCCTCCGTTTTGTATGTTATAGGTGTAACCGATTAAGTTACAACCCTCCCAAAAATGATAGGCGTTTACCGCGTCGCCTTGTTGTAATCATTTTAGTTACAACTATTTGAAATGTCAACCCTGTTTTTTTCATCGCATAAAAAAAGCACCCGGATATTCAAACATACACCAGGTGCTAGCTGTTACTTCTTTTTTCTCGGACCATTCCAGGTAATGAACCCGCCTTGCAAATGAGCCATCTGCGAAATGCCGTGTTTCTTTAGAATTTTTGCTGCCTGCTTGCTACGCATCCCGCTCCGGCAGTATAGCAATATATCGTTTTTGCTGGAAATTTCTCTTGCACGTTGGTCGAGCTGAGACAAAGGGATGTTCACCGCTGATGGAATATGACCGGCTTTATATTCATGCGGCTCACGTACGTCGATGAGCATCACCCTGCTTTTTTGGTTGACCCGTTCCTTGAACTGATCTGACTTGAGATTTTCCAATCCCTTCACAGGAACGAAGCGAGAGATGACAAACCAGATAATTACCGCATAGGCGATCAGCAAAAGAATCGTAGTGAAACTCATAGGAAGCTCCTCTCCAAAATCGGTTTAACGGCTCTTAACCAAAAGCTCTACGGCTTCTTTCACCAGCTTGCTCGTGTCTCCTCCAACAGCCTGCTCTTCTAACAAACAGCGTTGCAGATTTTCAGCAACAATCTGGGCAATCGCCTTATCTGAAGCGTTACGAACAGCGGAGAGCTGCGCTACTACGTCTTTGCAGTTTTTCTGCTCTTCCATCATTTTCAGTACACCGCGTACTTGTCCTTCAATTCGTTTTAAACGTCTTTTGATATCGTCACTGTAGTTGTAATCCATATGAATTCCTCCTGTTTCCCGACAAGGCATACGTATCAATCTTGGAACTACCTTACATACAGGTATCTTATGCGAAATCCAAGCAATGTCAAGCAAGTTGCCTATGCGGGCTGTATTAAATAAACAGGTTTACTTTTGCCTGTGTCGCATCTCCCAAATAAGCGGCTACACCTGCATACTCCATTCCGTCGAGCAATTCCTCCTGTTTGAGACCTAGCAAGTCCATCGTCATCGTACAAGCGACCAGCTTCACTCCCTGCTCCTGTGCCAGCTCGATGAGTTGTGGAAGCGTCAGGGCATTGTGCTTTTTCATGACATGCTTGATCATCTCTGGCCCCATGCCCATCATGTTCATTTTAGAAAGTCCGAGCTTCTTGGCCCCCCTTGGCATCATCCAACCAAACGCTTTTTCAAGCCACCCCTTCTCTACCTTCACGATCTCGTCCTTGCGCATGGTATTCAGTCCCCAGAAGGTGAAGAAAATCGTGACATCATGATCATAGGCAGCAGCTCCGTTCGCAATAATAAAGGCTGCAATTGCTTTATCCAAGTCACCGCTGAACAATACAATCGTTGTTTTTTCCTTTTGTTTTTCCATCGTAAGAACACTCCTTAAAAATACTTATACTTGTATAGGTATAAAAATAAGCAAAAGAAGCTTTTGCAACGAAAAGCATCTTTCCTTATAAAATGTCACTCCAAATCTTGATAGCCGTTCCACAGATCAGCACAATCAAGCCATAACGCAAATATTTCACATCGCTCTTGGCGCTGACCATACTGCCCACCGGCGCCCCCATAACACTGCCGATGACCGTATACAAAACGGGCATGAGCGGAATTTGCCCACCCGACAGCTTCCCGATAACACCACCTATTGCGGAGATGAATACAATAGCCAAAGATGAAGCAATCGTCACCCGCGTAGGTATTTTCAAAACGGTCAGCATAATCGGAATGAGGATGAACGCTCCCCCTGCACCGACAATCCCGGATACGATTCCTACAGCAAACGCAGTACCAGCGGCAATGAAGCGGTTATACGCTACTTCCCCTGCTGCCGCTTCTGTCCCTCTATTTTTCACGAGCATCAAAATCACGGCGATGATCGCCAGTAACCCGTACACGACATTGATGCTTTCATTCGACAAGTATTGGGAGAGAGCCGCACCAATCAGGCTACCCGCCAAGATGCTTACCCCCATATCTCTGACGAGTCCTTTATGAATCAGGGGCGAGTTTTTCCCGTTTCTTTTGCGGAAAGCCAGTACGCCAGACAGCGACGCGAAAAATACTTGAAACATCGATATCACCGAAACTTCCTGGGCGGAAAACTGCGCCACCCCTAGTGCTGGCGGTATAAACAGGAGCATCGGATAGCTGATGATCGCTCCGCCAATCCCGAGTAATCCGGAAAAAAAGGACCCGACAAAACCGAGAGAGATCATGAGCAGAAGCAGTAGAACGTCCATATATCCTCCTCGCATTCCTACCTAACACATCGGAATGCTTAACCCTCTTTTCAAATGAACCATCATCAAGTAAAATTAATTCCAAGTAAATAACTGTGAATAAGGTGATTTAGATGATTCCCTTTTTCAAATCCATATTTCAGCATCGGTGCCCCACCTGCCAAGAACCTTTGCGCTCACACAATAATGCCTTGTTCAGTGAAAAGCAATGCCCAAATGGCCATTACAAAGAAGAAATCTATACGCACCTTGGCGTACGTATCGTTTATGAAAATCAGGAGTAAGCGAGCACTGCACGAACCGATAGCCGCGTCATCCAAAAGTGCTCGCTTCTGTCTCCCTACAGCTTTTTCACTAAAAATTTGTACACACCGTTCTCAACCTCATGGCAAACCAGCTCATTCCCGGTTTGCTTGACCCAAGCGGTGAAGTCGTTCAGAGAGCCTTTGTCCGTCGAGAGTACCTCCATGGTTTGACCGGATTGCATTCCGTCCATTGCTTTCTTTGCTTTGACGATTGGCATCGGGCAAGCCAGGCCTTTTGTATCTATCACAATATCCGCCATTTTTTATTCCTCCTGTTATATAAATGAATATAAATGAGTGTTCAAAAAGTCGGCTTTTCAGCACCGAGAAAGTGGCGAGAACCTGAAAAAGGAGGAGCGGAGTGTAGGGGACCTACATGAGCACCGGACTTTGAAGGTGAACGCCAATTTCGATGCCGATTCAACTTTCAGGACTACTTCGTGATCAAAAGACGATTTTTTGAACTACCTTTCCGTTATTTATCGTGAATGGCGCAGCGATTTGGCCCTACTTCCATCTCTTGTTGTTCCTCTTCGCTCGGTTTTAATTTCCCCATGTTCACTTGACGAATCTCTTGATACGCATTCGGCTGCGGCGGCAAATGATGCGTAACGATATACCGGAATTCACTTTCATCCGCAATCGTTAGCCCTGGATTATTGCGATACAAGTCACCCAAACGGGCAGACACGGCCCCCATTGGACCAATCTCCGTGTAGCTGCCAAAATGAGCAGGCAACACGACTAAATGCTCGGGAAGCTCTTTATATCGATTATACAAGGTGTTGTGCAGGTCTCCCACCCAATCTTCTGCTTTCCCTGCCAAATCCGGGCGTCCGATCGAAGCGACAAACAGACTGTCTCCCGTGAGAAAGTACGTATCATCGACAATCAGTGACGTACTCCCGATGGTATGTCCGGGGGAATAGATCGGCAGGATCACGATTTTGGTTGCACCCACCTGGATCTCCTGCCCTTCCTCTAGCTTATGATAGGAATACGTAACTTCTTCCGCATCCTTTTCTGGAAGCCAATACGATGCATTGAGCTGATCTGCCAGCTTCTTACCACCGGAAATATGGTCGGCATGCAGATGGGTATCGATGGTGTGCTTGATCGTCCATTGATGCTTGGCTGCAAACGCTTCGTACACATCCGTCATCCGCAATGTATCGACGACAGCCGCCTCCCCTCCTGATACGATCATGTATGACAGGCAGCCTTTTCCAATGCGAACAAACTGATAAATCGCACCGCCGTCACGGAGATCACCCACCTTCACTGGCTCCAGATGCTCACTCCACACCTTCATGCCACCTTGCAGGTAGGAAACATCGGTAAAGCCCGCTTCTGCCAGCATCTCTGCAACAAAAATGGACGAGCCCTCTTTTGCACAGACGACTAACACCTTCTGTTTCACAGGGATTTTCTCAAGAACAGCCTCCACCCCATCCAGCAAATCAAAATAAGGGATGTTCATGCTCACTACACGATGCCCTTCAATTCGCCAATTCTCGTAATCGCTCGTATTGCGAACGTCGAGAATAAACAATTCCTCCTGCGCAAAAAGAAGCTGTGTTAGCTCGTGTGCTGTCATCGTCTTCACACTCGTTTGTTGTTCCATCATCTTTTTCTCCCCCTTATTGTTTTTCTGCCGGGCCATTCCAGCCGGACATACCCGGTACTACATTGGTGATTTTGGTAAAACCTTTTTCGGCCAACAACTGACAAGCCATGTCGCTGCGTTTGCCGGATCGGCAGATGATATAGATGTCGTCATCAGGCTGTAGCTCATCCAAACGCCGTTCCAATACTCCCAGGGGTATCGAAATGGCTATAGGAATGCGGTGAAAAGCGTATTCCGCCGGTTCTCGCACATCAATGAGTGTCAGCTTCTCATTGGCTTCCAGCTTTTTTTGCAGTTCTGCATTAGAAATAGTCCCCAAGAAATTCGTCTCCTCCTTCACTTCATGGGTACTCGCTTTTCGCAGGAAATGCTTCCATACTTCCCCCTCCTGAACCGTACCCAAAAATTCATGCCCGGTATTATTTGCCCAGCTCTTCAGGTCTGCCAATGACCCTTTATCCGTCGCCTGTACCTCCATCACTTGACCCGGTAACATCTCTTCCATCGCTTTTTTTGTGCGTACGACAGGCATTGGACATGCCAAGCCTTTGCAATCTACTGTTTTATCAGCAGAAAAATTCGATTGTACAGACATGTTGTCTTCCTCCTAAATTTTTGAATGGAAATGTGATCGATCAACTTTATACATATACCCCTATGGGTATTATAATATGCACCTAATTTTTCTTTGTCAATAGTCGAAACGTGACCGACCCACTCTTTCATACGTATTTTCTTAGAAATGATCTTGTACCGACATGGAGGGGCCCAATGAAACTAGCTGACCGGCTGAAGGAAAAGAACACGAAGACAACAGAGCTGTCTATTTGGGGACCATATTTACGGGAAGAATGGGAGAAGCATTTTGCTAGCCATCTGACCGAAGAAGACAAAGAGAGGATTTTTCTCAAAAATAAAGACGGCTACCAGGGGTATCTGTGGTATTTATTCAGCAATAAGCTGAGGGATTGTCTTGAACGAGAGGAAGCGGATGAAGCCTTCCAGCAGGTAGCCCATGAGTCGTACTATGTGTTTTACCAGCTTGAAAACCAAGTGCTGATCTTGGAAAATGCTGCAAAGTTTTCTGTCGCGGACTTGGAAAAGGAATACGATGTGTACGTCGTGGATAAGGATTTTACGTGGACGTATGTGAAGACCCATGAAACCAAGTGGTGTGGGCCTTATTTTTATAGGAAGTAGGATGGAAAAACAAAGAGAGGAAGCATTCGGATACCTTTAGGGGTATGCCGCCATGCTTCCTTTTTTGATGGATAGGTTGATTATCGGTGCTGGAGATACTGCAAGCTGTTTTCCATGATCTCTTTGAAAGGGGGAGCAACAATTTCTTTCCCCCATAATCCTACCCAGAGGTCTGTATTCGGGTTATCGACAGCTATGTAAACCAATAGCTTTGGATCATCGCTTGGGGCAAATCCGATAAACGAATACGTATATTTTCCTTCGATGAAGTTTCCTTGCTGGTCGCGTTTCTCTACGATTCCTGTACGCCCAGCGACTGTATGTTCTTTTATGGAAAAGGCTGTATCTGAGCCAGGACGGCTGTTTACGACAGCTTCTAAAATCTCTCGAACCTGCTTGGCTGTTTCTTCTGATATGACTCGACGCCCTTTGTCCACGTGGTTCCTTTCCTCCTTCGTGACATGTGGTTTCATCAACTCACCACCGTTGGCAATGGCTCCGAGAGCAGCCACTTGTTGAACCGCAGAGGCAGAACCCCCAAGTCCATAAGCTGCCATTGCCTTATCATAGGGAGTATCCATGTTTGGTATCTTTCCAGGCTGTTCATTGATTTGTTCGGTACCCGTTTTCATTCCAAAACCGAACCGTTCAAAATATTGCTGTAACGAGTCCCCTGGTATCCGTTCACTGAGCTTGGCGAAAGCGACATTCGAAGAACGTTGGATACCTTCTAAATACGTAATCTGTCCCCACCCTGTACCATTATTGTGGTCTTTTATAAACTTGCCCGGGGTAATCTCGTAGGTTCCAGAGTCGTACATTTCGTTGTCCTCATACTTCCCCTCTTCAATAGCAGCCGCCAAGGTCACGATCGGAAATGCGGCCACAGGATCTGGTATCGCCCTGACTATGTGTGGTACCTTGTCAGTTGGTCTTTTCAGATTCCCCATCCCAAGAATTTCTCCGGTATTTGGATCGGTAACGATTACCGTCATATTTTCAGGCTGATAGGCTTTGCCGGTCTTATGTATCGCTTCTTCTACATACTCCTGAATTTGTGAATCGAGGGTCAGAACGATATCTGCTTGGGATGTCGTTTCCGTGGCTTGTGCCTTTTTACTCTCCGCAGCATTCATCTGTTGTACGCTTGGCACTGAAGGAGTTCCCTCCGAAGGCATCCACTGATAAGCGAGAAACAATAAAGCAAATGAAGCAGCAACGCCCCCAATAACCTTGGCATACTTTTTTCGCCGTTTCATCTGTATGAGCAGCTCCCTTTCTCGACGGATATGACTCGCGATATCACGTCGTTTGTCCTCGTCCATCTGAAGCGACGGAAATGATTGCAGCACTGTGCTAATCTCTTTTTCTTCAATAGATGGCGTCATGTAGATTGACCTCCCTGCCGCTATTGCCCATTTGTTTTTGCAATTCCTTGATAGCTCGATGGAGTGTCGTGCTGACTTTTGCTTCACTCCAGCCCAAGATTTCCGCTGTCTCTGCTGTAGATACTCCCTCTATCAACCGCAGGATTAGAACTTCTCGATACGTGCTTTTCAAGTGATTCATTGCTTCATACGCTTCTTGTAATTGCTCCTTTAACACCAATGCCTTCTCAGGTGTACGTTCTTTGGAAGTGAGGAGTCGGAGGACGTTTTCGGGAAACCAATCCATCATTTTTTGCTTTCGCCTATAATCAATCGCTGCATGGCGCGCAATGGTCAGAAGCCATGTCTTGGGCTGTGCCCTTCCTTCGTAGCTTGATAAGGCTTTTAGCGCTTTTGAAAAAACTTCCTGGACTAAATCCTCGACATCTCTACGTCCGGAAAAATACACGAGGTAATTGTAAACATCATTACCGTATTGCTGGAACCATCGCTCTATTCGGTCATCGGAATCCATTCGTACGCTCCTTTGTGAAGTTTGTATCTTATTAGACGCAAAATTAAAATTTGCTTACAGTTTTTGTGATATAAAAAAGAAAATGCTGTCCCATCCTAAGCTATTATCTAGGAGGACAGCACCATACAACGAATTGAGGCGTTCAAATATGGGACAAAAACGTGTGAGAGAAATTAGGGTCGCGGATTATCAAGCTATTTATTTGTTAAACCTAGAATTTAACCCGAATCTGCATCCATTTACCGAAGATCAGGTAAGAGAGAAAATTGAAATCATCACAAAGAAAACGAAAGATATGATCTTTGTTTGTGAGCAAAACAACGAAGTCATCGGATATATTCATGGCAGCCCTTATGAATTGCTTTTTTCCGACTCTCTCGTTAACGTCCTGGGATTTGTTGTGAAAGAAAAGGATAGAAATCAAGGTGTAGGTACTATATTGATTGAACAACTGGAACAGTGGGCAAAGACCAATGGATTTTCCGGGATGAAGCTGTTATCCCACCCAAGTCGTATACATGCTCACAGGTTCTACGAACGACGTGGCTATCTGTACCAGAAAAATTTTATAAAAAAGTTCTAAGCTAATGAAAAAACGCTTCTCCTGCAGCCCAGGGCAGCAGAAGAAGCAGTCTAATGTTTTAATCTATACTTTGAACTTGTTAATCTGCTCCTGAAGCTCCTCAGCCATCTTGGAGAGGGAACCCGCAGACGAAGCGATCTCCTCCGTGGAAGCCAGCTGCTGCTCCGTAGCGGCAGAGACGTTATTCACGCCGCCCGATGCTTCTTCCGCAATCGCTGAAATCTTCTCCACGTAATGGACGACCTCGTCCGTGCTTGCCGCCATCTGTTCCGCGCCTGCGGATACTTCCTGAATCTCGCCCGCGACCTTGTTGACCGCATTCGAGATGTTCTCAAATGCCTGTCCAGCTGCTGTGACAATCTCCATGCCGCTTTGCGTTTCGTCGCTGTTCATTTTGACTGCCTCAACCGCCTGCCTTGTATCATTCTGGATCAGCTGCACCAGGTCAGTAATGCGCTGCGCAGACAATGAGGATTCCTCGGCCAGCTTCCGAACCTCTTCGGCAACGACAGCGAAGCCGCGGCCATGCTCTCCCGCTCTTGCGGCCTCAATCGCCGCATTCAGTGCCAGCAGGTTCGTCTGACTCGCCAAATTATTAATGACCTCGGTGATCGTTCCGATCTCTGCCGAACGTTCTCCCAGTCCCGTAACCAGCTCCGATAGGGATGTGATAGAATTACGGACAGTATTCATCTGTTCGACCGCTGACTTGATGATCATATTTCCTTCCGCAGACTGGTTGGCCGCGTCAACGGCCGATATCGATACGCTCTGTGCCAACTGTGCGATCTGTTCTGAACCCAAAGCCATTTCGCCCATGGCCTGAGAGGAACGCTTGACAATATCCACCTGCTCGGAGGTACCCGTAGCCAATTCCTCCACTGTTAGGGTAATTTGCTCGGATGCCTTCGCATTTTGCTCTGCGCTGGCTAAAAGTTCTTCCGACGAAGCTGCTACTTGCTCAGAAGTCGTAGCTACTGATTCAATCATAGCGCGCAGATTCGCCGTCATCGTGTTGAAGGATGCTGCCAACGTGCCCAGCTCGTCCTTGTTACGCAGCACAATCGTCTCGCCCGTTAGATCGCCACTCGCAATCCGGACAGCGGCCTGATTTATTTGCTGGATTGGCTTTGAGATGATATGTGCCATGAAGAAGGCGATAAGCAGCGCAATGGCCGCCGCTACGAAAGTAGTCACAAGAATGATGACAAACGCTTGCTGGGAAAGCTCCGAAGCGCTTTGACTAACCTTTCCGGCCCCCTCATTGTATATATCGATTAATTTGACAATATTATCATTGGCCGTGTACCACAAAGGGTAGGCCACGCTATGTAACTTACTTGCCTCATCATATTTGTTTTCTCTGCCCAACTTCACGAACGCAGGCATTTTTTCCAAATAAGCATCGTATTTGGTGTTAAACTCTTCAAACAGATTGACAATCTCACTGCCTTCCGCATTGCTGGCATACACAAGCGTCTTCAGTTGTTTCCGTTCATCCTCGATCTTGGCAAGCAGTTGATCCAGAGCCTCCTTCTGCTTCGTGAGCTCCTCCTCGTTCTGTTCAACGATAATGTTGAGCGCAAGACGCTCCACGTCGGAAATGTCTCCATTCACCGTGCCAAGCAGGGTAACCGCTGGCATCCATGACTTATCGATATCCCCGGATATCATGGTCAAATCTCTGATCTGGCTTAATGCAAATGTACTCACAAATGCTAGGAGCGCAACAACTGTAAGAAACCCCGCCAGTAATTTGGTGCGAAGTGTAAGCCCTGTTTTTCCTGTTGCATTTCCCAACTTGCCGCTCATAATCCCCACTCCCCCAGCTACAAATAGATAAAATATATAATGAATATATCTAATTAATATATCGTCATATAACACAATGAAGTATAGAGTGAAAAACGAATTTTATTGCTTATACATCAACAAAATGTACGGCTTTAAGTACGACTCAAAATTGTTTCATGCTTTTGCACACGGCTGTAAGGGGTAATTATTGTTAAACCCTCCTGCTCGGCCATGTAGACCAGTATACTCAAGAATTGATCAAGGGTTTTGGAATGAAAAAGGGGGTATCTCAAAAGTCGATTTTCCGACTTAGAGACACCCCCTTTTTCTGTGAAACATTATATACAGGCAGAGCTGATGTTGAAGTTTATTCTTGCCGAAAAAAATGGAAGCATATCTCCGCCTCATCGGCAAAAATATGCTTCATTCTCTTCGATCCGAAAAATCTAAGCGGAGAGAGTGGGATTCGAACCCACGCACGCCTCACGACGCCTAACGCATTTCGAGTGCGTCCCCTTATGACCACTTGGGTATCTCTCCATATTTGGTTTATCAGAAACATTACCTACTATAGCAAAATACAGTCAAAAATGCAAGTCCGATTCCTCTGCATGCCCCTTGATTTGCGCGGCTCATTAGGCCAAACTAAGAACAGCACACACGATTGGTATCCGATTAGAAGAAAAGTGAGGAAAATATATGAAACGTGAACGTTTGGACAAGGTGCTGGCCAATATGGCAATCGGCACGCGCAAGGAAGTGAAAGCATTAGTAAAACAGCGACTGATCGTCGTAGACGGCGTTGTCGCAACAGACCCGGGGATGCACGTTATTCCCGAGGAACAGGAAATCCTTGTGGATGGAGAACCGCTTAACTTTAAGCGCTGGGTATACGTTTTGCTGAACAAGCCGCCTGGGGTGGTTTCTGCTACAGAGGACAATGTCCATGAAACCGTAGTGGACTTGCTCCCGTACGAGTGGGCCATCAAAGTGCATCCAGTAGGCCGACTGGATATTGATACAGAGGGTCTCTTGCTCTTGACCAATGACGGTCAGCTCTCCCATAGCCTCTTGTCCCCGAAAAAGAAAGTGGACAAGGAGTACTTTGCACGCATCGATGGCCGGGTCACTGAGCACCATGTACAGGAGTTTGCCAAAGGCGTGGAATTAGAGGACTTCACTACACTGCCAGCCAAGCTGGAGATTATCTCTTCAGGTGAAACATCAGAGATTCGCGTCACCATCATGGAAGGAAAGTTCCATCAGGTAAAGCGGATGTTTGCTGCTTTCGACCTGCATGTCACCTATCTGCAACGGATTCGGATGGGCCCGCTTCACCTTGACCCGTCACTTGCCCCTGGTGAGTATCGCGAACTGACCGAAGAAGAGTTGAACATGCTGCAAAACGTAAACAAATAAAAACCGCCTGCATACAGACGGTTTGTCCAGACAGCCCGGTCACTCCTGTACGGGCTGTCTTTTTTTCCGCAATCCACGAAAGAAGTCCTTGAGCATCTGCCCGCATTCCTCTGCAAGAACACCCTCTATAACTGGTACCTGATGATTGAAGCGCGGTTCCGCAAGCAGGTTCATTAATGTCCCGGCACAGCCCGCCTTCGGATCGCGAGCGCCATACACGACCTGTTCGATGCGGCTTTGAACTATCGCACCCGCACACATTGGACACGGCTCCAACGTCACGTACAGTGTACATCCGATCAAGCGCCACCCACCCAAGCGTTCACTTGCCTCCCGGATCGCGATCAATTCCGCGTGTAAGGTAGGATCTTTTTGTGTTTCCCGCAGGTTGTAGCCGCGACCTACGATTTCCCCGTCGCGCACGATAACCGCACCGATCGGAACCTCGCCAATCGCAGCGGCTTTCTGGGCCTCTTCCATGGCTTGTTTCATATAATAATCATGTTCATTTGCTTGTATCACGTTTCCCTAAAGCTCCTTCAAAAACAGTCTTTCGTCCCGAACAAACGGACCATGTTTCCCAAAAAAGTTGATTCAAGAAGTTTTTGTCCTAACCCGTTCACATACTATCTGCGAGATTACATACATTAATGATGTAAGGAAGAAGTATGCAAATCATTGTTAGCCTCTTTCTGGAGGGATGTGAGTGGGCTTAACCTCTGCAAATACGTTATTTGATCGCTTTCACAGTCCGACTAGAGGTCTACTGGCGAAAGAAGAAGTGTTTTCCCACATCGAACATACCATCTCATCAATAGGTGGTCCATTTGAAATAATTGTGGGGGCCGACTCTCAATTAAAAAGCCGCGGGACTTTTTTTGCCCTTGTTATCACAGTGATCCGTCCCGGCCATGGGGGTACCTTCTTTTATCACAAATTTCAGGAACGCCGGTATTCATCCTTGCAACAGCGTATATTTCAGGAAGCGATGTACGCAGTCGGACTTGCCACAGAAGTACGCCAATATTTGCGGGACCGCCACTTAGATACTCCCATCCGCCTGCATTTTGATATCGGCACGAATGGTCCTACCCGTAAGTTTATCCAGTCTTTGTTGAGCTTAGCAGAAACCAATCACTTTCGTGCCGAGATCAAACCGAACTCCTTCTGTGCATCTACGATTGCCGACAAGTACACCAAGTAACAAAGCGGGCGGATTGCTAATGAGGCGTCCGCTTGGCTTTGTTTTGCCCTTATCCTGTTGGTTCAATCAATTCGGGACAGGCTCCTGCTTCTCCTGCCAACCGTGTTTTTCCCGCTAACAGAGTGATTGACAATGTACGAGACGTGAGCTATTATATGCTTTAATTGAAGCGTTTTCACAAGGCGTGTTACTGGTAATGCAGGCATGAGCCGAGAAGATCTTTTTCTTGTTAAAAAGGTTTTTTCGGCTCTTTTTTCTGATTAACGTCATGGTTCATTGGCGTTTTTCATTAAATTGGATGTGACCGCTTGCGGTAAGCAAATACGGTCATGGACCGTTTTTGTCTATCTAAAGGTGGTGGAATGGATTGTCCCGTGAAAAGGAAAAAACGTACGCAATTACGCGTGTATTGAACCATAACGTCGTACTCGTGGAAGAACCCGGATCGAGACAAGAAATTGTCCTGTTCGGAAAAGGAATCGGATTTGGCGCAAAAACCGGGAATACCATCCCCGCCCAAGACTCGCGTGTGGAAAAGCGCTTCAGGCTCGAAAATGAAAATCATCAGAAGCAGTATCAGAACATCTTGAGCCAAGTAGATCCTGCTGTCGTAGGAATTGCGGAAGAAATTATCGCTCTTATTGCGAGTGAGATTACGCCAGAATTGAACGAACACGTCCATGTTGCCTTGCCTGACCATATCCAGTTTGCCATCTATCGGCTCAATAACGGCATGGAGATCGTGAATCCTTTCTTGTTCGAAATCCAGACGCTGTACACGAAGGAGTACGCGCTGGCGAACCGGGCAGCGGATATGATCAAAAACGCATTCGACCTGGACATTCCCGATAGTGAAATCGGTTTTCTGGCCTTGCACATTCACTCCGCGATCAGCTACGTCCCGGTAAAAAAGGCTGTCCAATTCACCAACATCATCACGGAGTTGGTAAGCCTGATTGAAGAGCGAACAGCCATTACGATTGAACGCAGTACCATTGATTATGTACGCCTCATTACCCATTTGCGTTTTGCCGTTGAGCGCATCCGTCAACAAAAATTCATCAAGAACCCGCTTCTGGACCGAGTCAAAACCACTATGCCAGAAGCCTATCAATTGGCAACAGAGCTGGCTCAATACATCTCCAAGCGTCTTGAGATAGCTGTACCAGAAGACGAGGTTGGTTACATGGCTCTGCACCTTTATCGCTTATTACAACAAAATTAAATCATAATCCTGCGTGTTACTAGCTCGACTAGGCATGAGCGGTGAGATCATACGGACATAGTAAGTATGTCGTCGTATGAATTCAACCGTCTCATGCCTTTTTTGGTTCAGACGCAAAAGGAGGATACTTATGCTGCGCAGTCTTTTTTCCCGTAAAAAACAACAACAAGAGGTAACCTTTCTTGCACCATTAACAGGTACCGTACTCCCCCTGTCCGAAGTACCTGATCCTGTATTCGCAGGTAAAGTCGTTGGTGATGGTGTAGCGATTCTGCCAAGTGCAGACACTCTCGTCTCCCCTGTCGATGGAAAGGTAACGCATCTTTTCCCTACTCACCATGCTATCGGGCTGTCGACTGAAAGTGGTCTTGAGATATTGATGCATATTGGAATCGACACCGTGAAATTAAACGGGAAAGGCTTTACCCCATTTGTCTCCGTTGGTGATCAAGTTAAAGCTGGCGACAAGCTCATCCAATTCGACAAGAGTGTACTGGAGAATGCTGGATGTCCGATCGTAACACCGATTGTTATTACGAACGGTGATATGGTTGCTGAAAAAAATGTAGTGGCAAAAGCAACTGTGCAAGCAGGTCAAGAGCCACTTATGACTGTCGTCTTAAAATAAACGAAGCGAATGGTTAGGGAGGTACAACATGGTTCAATTTGAGGTAACGGTCAATGTAGAGGGTGGGCTCCACGCGAGGCCAGCAGCTCTACTCGTGAATTGTTCGTCGCAATCTCAGTCAAAGATTACGCTGAGCAAAGGGACCAAACACGCAGATGGCAAAAGCATTCTTGGCATCATGACATTGGGCGTCTCCCAAGGTGACACCCTGACCGTTCAGATCGACGGAGCGGATGAACAAAACGTGGCCACTGCGATTCAGCAGCTATTGGAGCAATCCTCGTAAATCATACCGTGTAAACGACGGACAGGAAGGTGAAGGACGTATGTTGAAAGGAATCCCGGTTTCCGCTGGCATTTCGATTGCCCCTGTTTTACGCCTCACACACGAAACAGCCATCACGCAGGCAGAGTCCACCACTCCAGTGGATGCAGCTCAGGAGCTAGGACTACTTAGCAAGAGTGTAGAGCAAGCACGCGAACAACTGGAAAAGCTAAAGGAACAGACAGAGGAACAATTAGGTTCGGAAAAGGCGGCCATCCTCTCTGCTCATATTGCCTTTTTGGATGACCCGGCATTTGTCGGGGAGATGGGTGCGCTCATCGAAAATCAACAACTAGCGGCATCTGCCGCCGTCTCGCAAGTAGCCGATCAGTTTATTGCTCTCTTTGAGAGTATGGACGATGCCTACATGAAGGAACGCGCGGATGATATTCGTGATGTGAGCCGCTGTCTGATTCGAAATATTTCGGGCAGTGACACCGTCATCTCCTACCCGGAAGAGCCTTTTATCCTGGTTGCTTGGGACGTCACCCCATCCGAGACGCTTCAGCTTCCACTCCAGCATGTACGAGGAATTGTCACGGCCAAAGGCGGCGCTACCTCTCATGCAGCCATATTGGCACGCTCGCTCGGAATTCCCGCTGTCATGGGTGCAGGCGATACCTTAATGGAAAAAGTAGACTCCGGAAGCTTGCTGATCATCGACGGAACCTCTGGACAGCTAATTGTTTCGCCCGATGCGGATACACTGGCTGCCTATCAGGAAAAAGCCGCGCAGGAAGAAAAGGAACGCCAATTGTACGAAGCCATTAAAGAACTGCCTGCCGAAACAACCGATGGCCACCGTGTTCACCTGATGGCAAACATGGCTGTGCCAGAAGAATCTGATGCATTGATCGCATCCGGTGTAGAAGGAATCGGGTTGTTCCGCTCCGAGTTTTTGTTCATGGATCGCAGCACCCTTCCCGATGAGGCCGAACAATTTGCTGCATACAAGCACGTAGCCGTTGCTTTTGGCGACAAGCCGGTCATCATTCGCACCTTGGATGTTGGCGGCGACAAGCATTTGCCAGCACTCGCGCTTCCACAGGAGGAAAACCCGTTCCTTGGCTTCCGCGCCATGCGCATCTCGTTAGCCAGACCGGAATTGTTCCTGGTGCAATTACGCGCTCTCTTGCGTGCAAGTGCATTCGGTCGCCTGCTGATCATGTTCCCGATGATTTCCCATTTGGAGCAGCTGCGCGAAGCCAAACGATTGCTGGAGCAAGCAAAAGCAGAGCTGCGAGCAGAAGGGATCGATTTTGACGAGAAAATCGCCGTAGGCATGATGATGGAGATTCCGGGTGCCTGCCTGCAAGCAGATGCGTTTGCAAAGGAGGTAGACTTTTTCAGCATCGGCACGAATGATCTCGTCCAATATACCCTGGCAGTAGACCGGATGAATGCCAATATCGCCGAGCTGTACAGCTACTACCATCCAGCCGTATTACGATTGATTTCCCAAGTCATCGAAGCTTCCCATCGGGCGGGCATTTGGACCGGGCTGTGTGGGGAAATGGCGGGAGATCCGTTGGCAACCAAGCTCTTGCTCGGATTGGGGCTCGATGAGTTCAGCGGTGCCGCTTCGGTCATGCCAAAAGTCAAAGAACGTATTCGCTCCATCAGCGTAGAGGAAGCGAAGCAACTGGCCGAGCACGTTCTTACCCTATCAACTGTAGACGAGGTCGTTCAATATCTCAAAGACAAAGCCTTATAAAAGGTTTTGTCGCCTGAGTAGTGAAAGCGCTTCCAATATTTCGATCAGAATGGTCTCTCTCCGGCTTATTCCTTGTGCCCTCATCATTTTGCCATTCATCCGGAGAGCGGCTTCCCTGATAAATTCATCCCATTCCAAGGAGGTTTTATCCTATGCTCGCTTTTCTGCAAAAGATTGGGAGAGCCCTCATGCTCCCGGTCGCAACGTTGCCAGCCGCAGCGATTTTGCAAAGCTTTGGTCTTCTCAAATTCGAGAAGGACCTCAATCTCGGCGCCTTTGGAGCATTTATGGACACGTACATCGCTCCGCTTTTGGCTGCTGGCGGTTCAGCCATTTTTGACAACCTGGCATTAATCTTTGCTATCGGTGTTGCGATTGGCTTGGCTGGAGATGCTGTTGCTGCTTTGGCCGCTGTCATTGCCTACGTCGTATTGACGAAAGTACTTGCAGCTGTTCCTGCTGCCATGCCTTTCATCGCGGATGATATAAAACTGAACATGGGTGTTATCGGCGGTATTATGGCGGGTGGTGTTGCAGCGTTTTTCTACAACCGCTACCATTCGATCAAGCTGCCAGAATGGCTAGGTTTCTTTGGTGGAAAGCGCTTTGTCCCGATCGTCACTTCCCTTTCCATGGTGGTCGTCGGCTTGATTTTCGGGATCATTTGGGGGCCCATCCAGATTGCCCTCGACTCATTGGGCTCTTGGATCGTAGGTCTCGGCGCAACAGGTTCTTTCTTGTTCGGTTTCTTTAACCGATTGCTCGTTCCATTTGGTCTGCACCACGTACTCAATGCGATTGCCTGGTTCCAAATCGGTGACTTTACCGATGCGACAGGAAAAGTGGTACACGGCGATTTGCATCGTTTCTTTGCGGGAGACCCATCAGCAGGAATGTTTATGACTGGTTTCTATCCGATCATGATGTTCGCACTTCCTGGAGCGGCTTTCGCTATTATTCACTCAGCGCGTCCTGAAAAACGCAAAGTAGTTGCTTCTATGTTTATTGGTGCAGCTCTTGCTTCGTTCCTGACCGGGATTACCGAGGTCGTCGAATTTGCTTTCATGTTCGCTGCTCCACTCCTGTATTTCGTTCACGCGGTATTGACGGGTGTGTCCGGGTATATCGTAACCTCTCTGGGCATCAAGCACGGCTTTGGATTCTCAGCGGGTCTGATCGACTACGGTATCAACTTCCATCTGTCTACAAATGCCTGGATGATCATCCCGATCGGTCTGGCATTCTCCGTGGTCTACTACGCCCTATTCCGTTTCATGATCGTGAAGCTGAACCTCAAGACCCCAGGGCGTGAAGATGACGAAGATCTGGCAGTTACAACTACGGGAAGGAACAATTCTATGCAGGAAAAAGCGATTCAAGTGCTCACTCACATTGGAGGAAAAGAAAACATCGTTAGCGTAGACGCTTGCATCACTCGTTTGCGCCTGGTTTTAAAAGACGACAAAAAAGTAAACGACAAAGCCTTGAAAGACCTAGGTGCAGCTGGTGTTATGCGACTGGGTCAAGGAAGCGTGCAAGTCGTCTTCGGAACCCATTCCGAGCTGCTAAAAGAAGAGATCAGCAAGCTGTAAAAGATAACGAATGCCCGGTCACGGTGAAGTCCGTACCGGGCTTTTTTCTGTTTCCTGAATGGGTAACGGACGCGACCCGGCATCATTCCCATCATGTGTCGTACTATATGGGCATCGCGCGTTGTTTTCCAACTCCTTTTCAAACATGACCAAGCGCTCGAGAAATCCCTCGCAAGCCGGCATACTCTGTGGCGCCATCATTTCAATTTCGTAAGCGACGGTCTTTCTCCATATTTCCAGCTGCCTTCTATTTGCCTCCCAAGCGTTCAAGCCACCCCACCCCTTTTGCTAAATCAGCAAATCATCCTGATAAAAAGGTCAAGCATGTTGCACCGTAGTTTTTTAGCCAATACCGGCAAATGATTAGCCTTGAAGTCATATTCTCCCTTCTCGTACTTCAAGTATGTCGAAGCATTTCGAAACCCGAGTGCTTCCGCCATTTCTTGCAAGGTCAGCTTGCACTCATTACGTCGTTGCGCGATAAACGGGAGGTTGAGTCGTTCCACCAGTTATCCCCTCCTGATTTGCAAAAATGGCAAATATTTATAGTTACATCATATCCTTTCAATTTTAGCAAAGTCAATACAGATTTTGTTATATTAGCAATCTTGTTTTTTCCGTTTTGGAAAATTGTTAGAATGTAATTGCCAAAACGATAAAGGTGGTTTCATGATGTCCATAGTTGGTCAACGCATTAAATGGCTGCGCGAACAAAAACAATGGTCACAACTTCAATTAGCTGAAAAGCTGGGCATACATAATACGGTACTTTCGCGGATCGAGTCAGGTGACAAGAAGGGCGTCGATGCTCATCTGATATCGAAAGTCGCAGATTTATTTGAAGTATCCACCGATTTTCTCCACGGTCGCACGGAGGAACCATCTTGGCAACGCGGTTCTGTCCGGGAAACACCGGCGACCTTTTTGGATGTCGATGGCCTGACAGAGAAGGATCTGATTGAGGTCAAGCGGCATATTGAATTTTTAAAGTGGAAGGCTTTGCAGGAAAAGAGCGAAGACCCTTCTTGAAGATTCATTAACGAATAACAGAAAAACCCCTGTCTCCAGAGGTTTTCATAGTGGCAAGCGTCAGGTGTACTCTCCTGATGCTTTTTTATATAAGCTGTGTTATTCTTCGCTGTCGTTAGCCATTTCGTCTGCATTCAACTCGATCCAGTTCTGCGACCAAGACTCAATTCCTTTGAGCACCGGAGTCAGAGCTTTCCCCATCTCCGTTAAGGAATACTCTACACGGACAGGAGCAGAATCAGTAAACACCTGCCGATGCACGAGTCCTTCCTTCTCCAAATCCTTCAAACGCTCTGAAAGTAGCCTTCCGCTTACTGGCAGGGCCCCTTCCAATGCACAGAATCGCTGTGGTCCCGACAACAACTGGTATAGGATTAGACCTGTCCATCGCTTCCCCAACAACTGCATACCTTTTTCGAACTTTGGACAGAGGGTAGACTGTTTCATAGGTATCACCTCATTCTCCTTCCAGTATAACGCTCTTTGTTCCATCCATCAAAACCAATGATGTGAATCAACCTTGAAAATTACACTTGCCAACTATTGGGATTTTATTGAATCACTTGACTTAGGAATTTATTATTGTATACTTACTAACGAAAAGTAACTTTATTACGCATTTAAATTTTCGGAGGGATTCATACATGTCTAATCGTTTTGAATGGAGCGCACTTATTCTACGTGTGATTGCTGGTCTGACTTTTGCCATTCACGGAGTGGCTAAATTCCAAATGGGGCTGGAGAATGTCGCTGGTTTCTTCGGGACCATGGGACTCCCTGCATTCATTGCTTATCTCGTAACCTTCTTGGAGGTAGTAGGCGGTATTGCCTTGATTCTGGGTCTGGGTACTCGCGTGTTCGCAGGTGCGTTGTCTGTTGTCATGCTTGGTGCGATCTTTAAGGCCAAGCTCGCTGCCGGCTTCCTTGGCGGTGAAGGCGGAGCTGGTTATGAATTGGATTTGGCCTTGCTTGCGATGTTGGTTTCTCTTGGAATTAGCGGCAGCACCAAGTTCGCGCTGGACGCTGTCCTGTTTGGAAAAAGATCGGTTGAGTAATGCCATTGTGAAACAAAAAGCCAAGTCGGAAGGCTCTCAAATGTGACCTTCCGACTTGGCTTTTTTATTCTTTTTGCGGTGATTCCTCGATCATTTTTTTATTGATGATCCTTATTTTGTCAGCTGGTGATTTCTCGTCCTTTGCACTAATAAATACGGAGTTATCTCCCGCTTCAAAAAACATGACATAATCCTGATCGGACATGCTCTTCTCTTCACTGACAGGCGCCCCCAAATTTTTACGGATCGTGTCCAGATTCGTTTCATTGAGATGAAGACCAGCCAAATCAATTCCATATACGCGATCTTGCCCATCAAAATAAATGAGTGCAGTCTCTAGCTTCTCAAAGACTTCATAGCGCCCGCCATCCCAATAATCCTGTTTCGTTACCTTTCCGTATAGCGCAGAAACCTCATCCCGCTTCATCCCGATGTGGATATCCAAGCCACTGATTTCGTTTTTGGTGAGCAGCTGCAAAAATTGCTCATCTAGATTAATTTGACGCACGGTAGCGGTTTGCTTCTCTTGCTTTTGGTCGCCACCGCTATTTCCCGCCTCTTGCTTCTGCTCAGTTACAGGCTGTGGTGTTGTATCCGTTGATACGTTCGTGTCAGGTGAACAGCCTCCTGCAATCAAGCCTGCCATTACGGTCATACACACCCATTTTCTCATTCGAATTCGCTCCTTTTCTTCCTCTTGAATGGTTTCATCGCAACTTCATCACGGGTAAGACGTATCTTTTAGTAAAAAGTGAGGTGTTGTATGATGCCACTCTGGTTACTCGTCGTACTTATTTTCGGAGGTCTCTTGCTGATTGGAGCCATCATCGATTGGATTGCCAAGCGCCGGAAGCAGAGAATCCTCATTGAGCGTAACAACCGTGATTCCCATTCCTTTGATGAAGGATACGATCCGAGAAACAAAGACGAATATCTCAATTGATAGACGCTGCTCCCCATCATTTGGTTACGAAACCGTACGTAGCAAAAAAAGACCCCGGAAAGGGTCCCCTCACACCACAATGCTGATGATAATTCCTGACAAAATGCTGACGAGTGTTGCCCCATATAACAGCCTCAATCCAAACCGGGCTACGACATTTCCTTGTCTTTCATTCAAGCCTTTTACCGCGCCAACAATCGTCCCGATAGAGCCAAAGTTCGCGAACGAGATCAAAAACACAGACACGATGGCCACGGTTCTTTCGCTTAACTGACCTTGAATCTTCGTAAAATCGAGGATGGCGACAAACTCGTTCGCCACTATTTTAGTAGCCATGATACTTCCTGCTTGTACGGCTTCATGCCAAGGAACCCCCATAAGAAAAGCGAGCGGAGCAAAGACATACCCTAACAACGCTTGGAACGAGATACCGAATACCGCACTGAAAAACCCGTTCACCATCGCAATGAGTGCAATAAATCCGAGCAACATCGCGGCAACGACCACGGCTACTTTAAATCCATCCAGAATATACTCCCCGAGCATTTCAAAGAAGGCCTGTCTCTCTTCTTTTTCTTGATCGAGCAAATCATCTTCCGGCTTCACTTCATACGGCGTAATAATGGAAGCAATGATAAAACCACCAAATAAGTTGAGTACCAATGCAGCTACCACATACTCCGGTTTAAGCATGGTCATGAAGGAACCCACGATCGACATAGACACGGTGGACATCGCAGAGGCGCACAGCGTGTACAACCTGTTTTCGGGAATCGCACCAAGCTGTTTTTTCACGGTAATAAACACTTCAGACTGCCCAACGATCGCCGAGGCAATCGCATTATACGACTCCAATTTTCCCATGCCATTCACTTTGCTCAATACGAGTCCTACATACTGAATAAATAATGGGAGGATTCTCGTATACTGCAAAATGCCTATCAGTGCCGATACGAACACAATAGGCAGCAAAACTTGCAAGAAAAATGGCGTCGCATCAGGATTCGCAATGCCACCGAAAACAAAATTAATCCCCTCGTAGGCGTACTTCAGAAGTGTGGAAAAACTGCTGGCAATGCCTGATATGAATATGAGTCCAATATTGGTTCGCAACAGCAGCAAGCCAAACACGATTTGAATCAGAATCATGATGAGGATAGGGCGATACCGAATGTGCTTTTTATCACTACTTGCCAGCCAAGCAAGCAAAAATACCGTGATCAAACCTATTCCTGCGATGATATAATTCATGCAACCAACTCCGATCCGCATATCTCGCTCCATAATCTTCCCAAAAGAGCACAAAAAAACCCTCCTGAACGATGAATAATCGAACAGAAGGGAGATGGGACAACTATATATCTGCAACGGCGATGGCCTCGATCTCAATCAGCAGCTCGTCCCTGATGAGCTTGCTCACTTCAACGGCAGAGCTCGCTGGCGGGGTTTCTGTATTCACGTACTGATCTCGAATCTCACGGACAATATGCATCTTGGAGATGTCCGTCACGAAAAAAGTCAATTTCACTACATGACCAAAGCTGACTCCTGCCGCTTCTAACGCGAATTGGATATTTTCAAAAACTTGTTTTGTCTGTGCGGCTAAATCGCCTATTCCGACCACTTGGCCTTCCTTGTTGAGTGCCACCTGGCCCGATACATAAATCGTCCGTGCGTTCCGAACCTCTACCGCATGGGTGTAGCCAAATGTAGGTGGCATTGTTTCAGGGTTAATAAATTTGATTCGCTTATCATTTTGCATTCGACATGCTCCCTCCGATTCACATTTGTTGGTAAGTCATTCTATCATATCCGAAAAATTCTGACCATTCTTCGAGTTCACAAAGAAAGAGAGGAAAGCCTCATGATGAATAACCCGTCTCCAACTAGGCTGAGGACGGGCTTTGTTTTTTACTGTTTTCTATTGGAGGAATTAAATTGATCAAATAGTCCGCTTCCAGAGCTTTTTGGCTGTTCTTTTTTGTTTGCGGCTTCAAATTGCTGAAACAGTCCGCCGTCATACTTCTTTTTTTCTTCTACTCTTATTTCTTGCTTTTTGGGTAGGGGCTGTTGAATCGGTGTTCTTTCTGGCTTTACAGGCTCTACATTCTTTTTCTTTCTCGTACTTTTCGTATTTTTCGTCATGATCCTGTTAGGAGGTTGCTTCTTCTTCTTTCTTTTTCTATTCATAAACCAATAAGATAAAGGAAAAATGCCGAGCATAATCATACCCGCTGTAATCAAATACAGCTTCCAGATCGATTGCCTTTTCTCTTCCGCTTGTTTTTCTTCCCGCATCTTTTGGACAACTTGTTCGAAATCACGAACCATATAGTTTTCTTTAACTGACGACAGGTTCTTTACAAAACCTACGGAACGGCTTCCATCATAGATAAAATGTCGCGGGGCATTGTTCACTGTCATCTGGTATATGTATCCTGTGGGGACCCCTGAATCTTGGATTTTTTCTTCTATCTCACCTAGAAGATCAGGAGAAGTTGGATCAATCATTTGGTCATATTCCAAAACTTCATAGTTCTTAAGTTCTTTTTTTCCCACTAACTGAATATTTTCTTCATTGTTAAACAGAAAATACCTCGGAATCCTATTGATATTCTTCCGATAGACTTTGTTTTTCGGGTAATTATGCAAGGCCATTTCGTTGCTATGCATGTCCAGTATCTGCTCTGACAGCAGTACCTCTTTTGCTTCTATGATAGGGAGGTTTTTCTCTAAGGCTTCATATTGAGGGAGCCATTGAATGGTACCATCCGAGCGTAAAAACAAGTAAATATCCTGATATTGAAAGGATGTCACATAGATTTGATCCGTTGGTAGGCTATGTAGATAAAACTCTTTTTCAAATGGTGTTGGATCGAAATTGTATGGGATGTTAAATACTGTTGCCCCATTAATCTCACTCTCATCTACCTCTTCTATCTGTCCGTTATTATGTACGGTAAAGTATAGGGAGCCATCATGAGTTGATTCCCCCCATATAGTCGTTTGATAAAATTGATTGGATCGTAAATGATATGGTCCAATACCCCTGTCGATTTGTAATAAGATTTCATCCCGCTTGATTCTTTCCTCTTCCGCAGCGGCTTCTTCGCTCGTCTCCTCGTCTGAGCTTGTCTCTTCTTCCGCATTTTCATCATCATCGTCGTCATCGTCATGCTTTTTGATTTTAACCGGCTTGGATGATTTGAAACCGCTTGACGGTTTTGCGCTTTTTATCGTGGAGCTTGAACTTTTGCTGGTTGAGCCTGAGCTTTTTCCTGAAGAGTACGAGCTTCTGCCCGACGAATAGGAACCTGTACTCGATGACCCTGAACTTCTGCCCGACGAATAGGAGCTGGTACTCGATGACCCTGAACTTTTGCCGGACGAATAGGAGCTGGTACTAGACGAACCTGAGCTTCTGCCTGAACTACTGGAGCTAGATGAACTTGAGCCTCTAGATGACGCTGGTTCTACAGGAAGGATTAATAGACTAATCATTACAGCGCTAAGAAAATAGGCAAGTAAGTTCCGCATGAAATATGACCCCTCTATGAACCAACCAATGGTTCTCTCTAGATAACAGTTAAATACTACCACCTCAGATCATGGAAATGCTACAAAATTCCTACCCTTCCTTCTTCACCCTCTTATGACTTTTTACCGAAAAGTCTATCCTGTATAATTTTTGGGAAATAGGAAAATAGAAAGAGAGGTTTTGTTAGTGACAACGGTATACGATAAAGCGAAATATCATTACGAAAACTTTGAGGAGGATCTTCCTCAAAAGCAGGCATACGTACATACAGGCTTTTTCATTGGCTGGTTGATTGAAAAGGATATGGTTAGCGAGGATTTCCAAAAGAGCTTTGAAAAACTAATCGCTGATTTTAAACAAAGGAAGATGACTGGTCCTGAAGTCTATGAGAAGACGGGTGGAGTATTTGCTAAAGACATGCTGACTGAAGAAGGAAACCAGTTCGCGATGTTTTACTTCGATTTCGATACGGGGGAGTATCGGTATCATTATCTAGAAGCGTTCGATTGTGAGCCGAGTGTGTATCACGTGGAAGATACTTGGGAGAATTACGACCATATTAAAAATTGGATCGACAATGAGTACGAGTACTGGTGCGAGAAAAATGAATAAGACCGCGTGAGTACGCGGCCAACAGTTAAGTCGGTATCCTATTTCTTCAGGATGAAATCAGACATGACTGCCTTTTCCCATTGGATTCCTTTTGGACTCACATTGGTGTAAAGGGTTATAGAGTCCGCATCTTCAACTACGGCTTTTAAATGAAAGCTCATGTCCTTGGGCTGCAAATATTCATCATACAGCTGTTGGTAGTTGGGATCGTTCTTTTCTTTTGCCGCTTTGATGTAGTCCACGGTGTCAGGGTCTTTCTCGAAGTTTTTGTATTTCACTTGATATCCGAATGTCGCTTCTACTTTTCCGTCAACGGTTTTCTCTTCGTAATCCGACAGGGTAAACTCGAGCAGCTCGTAGTAGGGAGAGAAAGCTTTCTTGCTCTCTTCTTGCAAGTAGCCCGCAATTTTGTCAAAGCTTGAAGAGCTGTCTACCGATTGTTTCTGTTCTGTGCCAGCATTCGTTACTTCTTTTGCAGGTGGCGCGGCAGTCTGATTTTGTACGACCGCATCTGAGCTGCAACCGCTGAAGAAAATCGCCAAGACCACAGTTATGACCACTTTTTTCAAAGAAAACTCCCCCTGATCTCGTTCATTATTTGCTACAAGTTATACGATCAGGACTCGCTGGATGTTACAGTATTTTCCAAATAGTTGGCAGTAGAGCTTGCGAGTTGGTAAATAAAAAAACCTTGATACATCAAGGTTTTTCCTACAATGGCGTCCCCGAGAGGATTCGAACCTCCGACCTACAGTTTAGGAAACCGTTGCTCTATCCTGCTGAGCTACGGGGACATTTTACATTCACTTCCATTATAGTGAAATCACTCGATTTTGGCAATTGAGGACCAGGGTGACCATGCCCCGGTCCTCCTTTGTTTTTTATCATTTGATCACGGTTCTTCCTGTGCCCGTTCCAGTACAGCTCCGGTGATCGCATCAATGGATGTTTCGATTCCTTTTTCCTTGTACACACGGTAGACAAGAAGCGCCTGCTTGTCAGTTGTGTTCTTTTTACCCGTCAAAATATACGTAAGCTCCAGAGGGTGATTTCTTCTTAGTGTTGCCTCAGCAGCTTGCTTGGAAATTGCCTTGGCAGGATCGGGAAAGCTCGTGGCCCCCTGTCCAAATGCACCTGACATGCCGACAACTTCCCCTGTGTTCGTATCCACAATCACTTCATAGGAGTGATCCACTACGGGAATGCCCTGATACAGCTTGGTAAATCGAAAGCGAACCTCGGCTGCTTCCCTGCTGGTGCCTGTCAGCTCCAGCTCTTTGATTGTCTTGTCCAAGTAGCGCTGCAAATGCTCAATCGCAGGCTGCAACAAGGCTTCCGGCGAAAGTCCCTGATTTTTGCCCAAAGAGGACCCTGCCTCCTGTTTGCGATTCATCCGATAAGATAGCAATTGCCCATTTTCATGTACCCGAGCCGTCAGTTCTTTTTCTTTCATTTCCCACTGATACTCGCGTACTCCGTCTCTCCCTACAGATGTCGTCCCTTGCCAATTATCCACAGCAAATGGCAAACCGAATTCCCTTACGAGCAAGGAAAGTGTCTCTTCACTTGCACCGGCTTTTAACGTTCTCCCCTCAGCAGCTATTGGTATGATACGTTTCCCCTCATCTCTCTGTATGGGAACGCCTTTGCCAGTAACCAAAGCTCCTGTATTGGCATCAATGAACCCGGAAATGTCAGACTCGTAGTGTAAGGAAGCTACTTCCCCTCCCTTTTCCCGGTAAACCAACCGCAATGTCGACGCAAGCGCTTCTTCCGCCTTTTCTTTGGATAGCACGGCCGTTGGTTTGGGAATCTGCACAAGAGACTGAAGTTGATCGGAGTCCTGAAAGATTTGAAAATTGGACACCTGATCGTCAATCATTTTAACGGTGTAGCTTGCTTCATAAAAGGGTATGCCATGAACAACCCGACTAAACCCAATGGTTCCTCGTTTTAGATCAGACTGGGAAGGATTGTATCGGTAATGCTTTCCTTGTTCCCCCAGCATCTCCAGCACGTATGTTTCTGCTTTTTTCACCAAGGGAGGGATTGGTAGTGCATCGGTTACGGCATCAGTCTGCTTGATCGGGGAGGTAGCTACTGGTGGTAAAGCCTTTTCTGGCTGTTTCTTGCGCTCTGTACGTACAGTAGTCGTCTCTGACCGATTCGTTTCGACAGGATTCATGACTTTATTCTCTTTTGTCGTGTTTGCTGAAGGGGGAGGAAACGGCGGCGGCTGTTTCGATTCGGGAGTGGGTACAGAAACAATAGTTGCAGAAGGTTGCTCATGCTTCATTGTATGCTCCCACAAAGTTTGAAGGGTCTGCTGCCCACTCTCTGTGGACACCCATCCTCCCAACAAAACAATTGCTGCAACGCCAGCCACCCGATTTGCCACACGTTGAAAATACAAACGACGCCTCAGTTGATTTGTAAGTAATTGTAAACGTCGTTGAGTCTCCCTGACATATTCCAGGCGAGGTGGCGATTCCGTTTCCTTTAGCCGTCTCAGTCGTTTTTCCAGCTCTTCTTCATGCCAGCTCATGTGGAATCCCCCCTTTCACCGAATCCTTCAGGAAATGCTGAAGCTTTTTCAGCGCCCGATGATAAACCACCTTGACCTTGGCCTCCGAAATAGCCAGAAGTTCCGCGGTCTCCCTGATGCTGTACCCTTCCACACTGCGCAAGATGACGACCATACGATAAGATGGTTTCAGTCTTTGCAACGCATCCTTGATCTCCCGCATTTCTTCCTTGTTATCCAGCTCTACTTCTGGTATCCCTTGCTTTGCTGTTAACCGCATCAGCCAGTTTTCAGAAACCAGTTCATACAGCTTCTGCTTGCGATAATGGTCGATAGCAATATGCTTTGCGATAGAGAACAGCCAAGTCTTTACTGCTACTCGTCCGTCGTAAGTCGGCAGTGCTTTCACGACACGGGTAAACACCTCTTGCGTCAAATCTTCCGTTTCATTCTGGTTACCCGTGAAATGCAGCAAGAAGCAGTAAACAGCCATGTAGTGCTGTTCGTAGATGCTCCCCATTTTCTCATAGAGGTCGTCATACATGCGCGCCCTCCTTTCTTGCGTAATTTCTATCCTCGGGCAGGATCAATCGGCTTCTTGGTCCTCTTCCTCCTGAACAAGCTTTCCTGTTAACGCATCAATTCGTTCCTTTACCCATGGATAGGCCGTAGCCAGTTTGTATACCAGGAGTGCCTTGTTCCCGTTATTTTCCGGATAAAAATACTCCAGTTCAAACTGCTTAAGGAATTCCTGCGCAGCCTGTTCCGCCGTTACCCCAGCCTTCAGATCAGGTAACTGCTCGGTGAATTTCGCTTTGCTAGACGTGTCCATTATCGTGACCTTTCCGTTAACGATGTGGACAAAGAAGCTTCTGTCCCGTACAGGTATCCCCTGATGCACCTTGACGAACTCAAATTGGAATTTCCCATTTTCTTCGCCATTGATGTGAGTTGTACTACCGATCTCCATCATTTCTTTCACGTCAATGGGGAGATATTTTTCCATTTCCTTGATAGCTCGCGCGCGTGCTTCTTCCTTCGTCATGCTATTTTTCTTTATTTTTGTCACTTCTTTAAAAAAGGACAGAATCTCTCCTGTTTCCTCCACAACACTTACTACCGTTTCATCGTCGGAATCTTCCCTCCATGTAAATACTTTGATCCCTGTTTGCGGAAAACTCTCTTCCTTCCATTCCTCTGCCTTTATGTCTAGGTCATGTTCCTGTTTCACATAAGCGGATACTTCCTCATTCGTTTTGGCCGTCAGTTTATTCGCTTTCGGCGTAACTTTCACGATTCCTCCGGGCAGCTTGTACTGCTGTTCCGGGACGTACAAGGACTTCCCTGTCGTTGCATCCAGATACCCCGAAAACATGGGCTCATACGTAAGCAGCTTCTCATCTGCCCAATAGGACAACGTCATGTGGGAGGCTACTGTTTTTGTCATTTGTTCCTTTGCCAAAGCTTCCTTTGGATCGGGGAAAGAGGTCTTTTCGAATGCAGGGATTTCATAGAAAAACCTAGAATCCGGTACGTGAGCAGAGCGGCCGGAGACAACCTCACCTTTGGCATTCAACTCTATACCTACACTCAAATTCGGATATAGCAACCCGTTTACGGATTTCGAAAAAACAACACCCCTTTTCGTAAAGGTCGGATTAAGCTGATAGCCATCCATCTTTGGACCGTACCACTCTTTCAGAAAAGCGGTTGCCTTTTCTTTAGACTCCTGCCACGTTGGTTTCTTGTCGCCTTCTGTTTTTTCTGCTGCCAGCCTGAAACTCATTAACTTCCCAGTATTCCGTTCAAATTCGATGTCTACCCTCGGTTCTTTTTGGTCTTTTTCTTTTTTCAGCTGAACGAAGATTGTATTCGGTTTCTCTTTATCAACCGTTACCGTCTTGAACGTATACTCCTTGAGATACGGCAATAGCTTCCGCGCTTTGACCAGTGCTTCGTCTACTGTTTTCATGACATCATCCGCTACACTTGCTTGATTTTCTGCTGCTAACGTTGCTCGCTGATACTCTCCTTGGGTGGCTAAAGCTACAGGTGTGGAGGCCAGGACACACATTGCTCCCATCACACATACAGCCTGCGAAATTGTTTTCTTCATAAGTTACTCTCCTCTTTGTATTGGTTGCTTGGATGCTGCTTGCTCTTTGTGTACATTGACTTATTCGTAGAAACACCCAAAAGGTTACACTTTCCAGAAAAAACAAAAAAACCTTGGCATTCCAAGGTTTTTTGCATCTCAAATCATAATTTGCTCAAAACATGCTCTTTTCCACAGTCAACCATAACAGATGGGCTTCATGATCCGCTGACGACCGGAAAAAGTGGCAATCTCCGTTACCCCCATTGAATGGAGGATCTCCAGATTCGCCGCCACGTATCTCCCAATATCGTCGGGAAAGTGCGCGTCGGACGAGAGTGTCAGTGGAACGCCATGCGCCACCAAAACGTCGAGGAAAGCAGGACTGGGGCACATTTCCTGAACCGGATAGCGGTAGTACAGGCCCGCATTGATTTCGGTTGCTGTATCCGTTTCTTTCAAAGCAGTTGCGATTTGGTGGTAATAGGGAACAAGCTCCGATTCCTCTGGGCGGTAGGAGAACACTTTCAGATTGTCCAGATGAGCAACAAAATCAAACAAGTTGCTCCTAATCATGGACTCAACTGTGCGGAAAAAGTCCGCGTATAGCTGTTTCAGGTCATGCTGCTCAAACAGATGGCGCGTCTCGGGATTGTCAAAGCCCCATCCTTGTAAAAAATGAACAGAACCGATCACATAATCCCACGAAGTGCCTGCCAGCAAGCTTTCCAATTCTGCTTCCCCGCCGATAAAGTAATCCGCTTCGATCCCCAGTCGCAACTCCACACCGCTTGCCGCCCAACGCTGCTTTGCTGCCTCAATGGCCACACAAAAGTCGCTGAAGCTCTCGGTGCATACTTGATCAAGCCACGTTCGCTGCAAGCGACCCAAATCGGTGTCACCCAGCTCCATATACCGTTCAAAGTAGGGACGGGCTTCACGAAAGCGGTATAAATGATCGACAATCCCCACTTCCTTCAAGCCTTTGTTTAACGCTTCACGCAAATACAGATCGATCCAGGACGGGTCGTATGCCCCAAGAGACATCCGGTTATTTAATCGCGCAAGACTGTCCAGCAGCCAGGCGCGGGTATGTCGAGGTTCAGTTAACGGATAAAAGTGGTCGAGGGCCAAATTGGTACGGTCGAGCCAACGCAATGAAAAAGGCCCTTCTTCCAGGTGAAGATGATAGTCGATCAGCATGTGAAGTCTCTCCTTTCCGGATGTTCGCTTATCCAGGTAGTTTGCATGCCAGACGAAAGCCATTCATCCGGCATCGGCTGGTCACAAACAACCGCGCTGACATCCTGCCAGCCGCAAATACGGAAAAATTGCGTTTGGCCGATCTTGGATGTATCTCCTAATACATAGACTTGCTCCGACCGCTGTACCATCATGGTCGAACACAGCGTTTCTTCCATGTCATAATCGGTGAAGCCATCAGCCGTCATTCCTCCACAGGAAATAAAAGCTTTATCAAAATGAAAACGAGAGAGTAGCTCGCAGGTAAACGCCCCGGCAACCGATTGTTGGGCCGGATGGGTCAGCCCCCCCAGCATAATGACCTGACCGTTGAATTGCTTGGCTTCCAACAGCTCGTTTAGTAAAGAAGCGGCGGGGAGCGAATTCGTGACTATCGTTAATTGGTTGATGCCCTTGATAGCACGTGCCAATTCCAGTGTTGTCGTCCCGACATCGAGCGCGATGGTATCCCCGTCAGACAAAAGTTCTGCCGCGATTTGCCCAATTTTCGTTTTTGCCGTCTGTTGGATCGCCTGTTTCTTTTCAAAGTGCGGCTCGCGTTTCGCCAAATGATAAGGGATTGCTCCTCCGTACACTCGTTTTAACAAACGTTGCTGTTCCAAATGGTCCAGATCACGTCGTATTGTCTCCGGTGTTACTGCCAGGTTTTTTGCCAGACTCATCACCTGAATTTTTCCGTGGCGGTTCAATTCGTCCAGAATCACTTGCTGTCGTTCTTCAGGCGATAGTGTCATAAAGCGGAATCACATCCTTGGGACTTACATACAATGTTTTTGTTGTGCCTATCTCCTCCTGCTCGAGGGACAGGTGAAGAGTGTCCACCAGTACAGGAACATCACCCATGTTCAGCTCGTAACGGGTAATGTTGCCAAGCATGGTTACCTGAGCGATATTCCCGGTCAAACAGATGTCCTCCCCAGCCAACCGCTGTTCGCGAAACGTCTCAGGGCGAATTGCGAATCGTTCAACTGCCGGATGAGACAGATTAGGCGCGATTCGGTTAAGCTGCTCGGCAGTCAGCACGTTGTAATTGCCGATGAAGCGAGCAACAAATTCAGAGCGAGGCTGGGTGTAAATCTCTTGAGGACTGCCGTGCTGAACAATTCGTCCACCATTCATGATATAGATGCGGTCACTGACAGCCATAGCTTCTTCCTGATCGTGAGTAACCAGTACAGTCGTCATGTTTAACTCACGTTGGATGGTGCGTAGCTGCTTTTGCAAATTTTTGCGAATCTGGGCATCGAGCGCACTAAGCGGCTCATCCAGCAGAAGCACTTTTGGCCGGGTAACCAGAGAACGGGCGAGTGCCACACGCTGCTGCTGGCCGCCAGACAATTCACGCGGGTAAGCCTGCTCTTTTCCCACCAATCCCACCAGCTCAATCATTTCCTGGACACGCAGCCGAATCTCCGTTTTCGAGATTTTGTTCATTTCCAGGCCAAAGGCAATGTTTTGACTGACCGTAAGATTGGGAAAGAGCGCATACGATTGGAACACCATGCCGATCTGCCTATTTTTTGGCGACACATCCGTCACATCTTTGCCGTCAATGTAGATCATGCCTGTATCAGGAGCCGTCAAACCACTGAGGATGCGTAACAGCGTACTTTTGCCACACCCGCTAGGGCCAAGCAAAGTGACCAGCTCACCTTTTTCAATCGCAAGATCGAGTTGCTGCAACACGTGTTGACCGTGAAAGGTTTTGGACAAGTGTTCGATTTGGACGTAGCTCATCAGGGGACCTCCTTGCGTGCGAAGCTTCGGCGCGTGAATTTTACAACCAGGCCAGTGATGATAGCCATTAGGACAAAATAAGTGACGGTAATCGCGCTGGCGACATGACCACTAGACGCTAGCTTGGCGTACAGATACATCTGAAGGGTTTCGTATCTTCCTCCCACCAAGATGTTAATCAGAACGAATTCACCAAATAAAATGGAGAACGACAAGAGTGAGGACACGAAAATTCCAGACATGATATTCGGAACGATAATCCGTACGAACGCCTGCCAGTGGCTCGCACCCAATAGCTCGGCTGCCTCCATCAACGAACGTGCCTGCATGGCAAGCAGGCTGTTGCGCGTTCCCTGATAAAGATACGGAAGCAAACCGACCAAATACGCCCCTGCGGTGATGATAACCATTGGAATTCCGTTTCCTGAATAAGTACGGATCAATCCGACCGCCATAATGACACCCGGAACAGCATAGGTCAGCATCACCAAAAGCTGAACCAGCCTCTCCATCCGGGGAGCGTAGACGATTATGGAGAATACAGCAGGAACAATAATGACCACGGCAACGACAGTCGTCAGAAAGCTGAGCAGAAAAGACCGCCCGAATGCCTGCAGGAATCGGGGATCGGCATACAGCTCCGCAAACCATTTTCCTGTGATTCCTTCCGGCAAAATCGTGCTGTTCCACTCAGTTGCCAGTGAGTACAGGATGGTAGCCGCTACAGGCAAAAACAAATACAGCATGACCAACGCAAACGACAAGGATGGCAAACTGATCCGCTTCAAGACAAATCCCTCCGAATCTTCCGCGTCAGCCACTCGTTCACGAGTAAGGCTCCGGCAAGCGTCAGGCCGAGCAGCACTGCGAGTGCGCTACCCAGCTCGGGTCTGGCAAAAATGTCGCCAGATACTAGCGCACCAATCCGAATGGGCACCAGATTGTAGTTGCTCCCGGTGAGCGCGTAGGCAGAAGCATAGGCACCCATTGCATTGGCAAACAGAATGCTGAATGTGCCGACGATGCCTGGAAGCAGTACCGGGAAACCGATCCTCAGCCAAAACTTCCAGGGACTAGCCCCAAGCAGCTCGGCCGCTTCCATCCATTGCTTCTGAATAGCGTTGTACAGGGGATACAAAAGCATTACCGCCAGCGGCAGTTGAAAATAAATATAAACAAGCGTCAAGCCGCTCCATGAATACAGAGTAAATGACTGTCCAAAATCAATCCCCAGTTGCTTCGCGAGCAACACAAACAATCCACTGTTTCCCAACAGGACAATGAAGGCAAATGCGAGCGGAATTCCCGCAAAATTGGAGGTTAGATTGGTAATGACAAGCACTCGCTGTTGCAGAGATTGCGGGAAACGGGTAATCGCGTAGGCGGCGAAAACAGCAACGACGATTCCAATGAGAGCAGATAGGAACGAGATGAGCACGCTGTTCTCAAAAGCCTGCAAGTAATACGGATTTGAAAAAATCTCCCGATAGTGACTGATTGTAAAACCGCCGCCCCCCTCAGCCTGAAAGCTCCCTCCAATCATGGAAAGCAATGGGACGAGGAGAAACAGAGCGATCATTGCAAAGAACGGAATCGTCGTGATCCAAAGCATACTGACAAATCGTTTCATCGCAAAAGCTCCTTTCTTAGAGGAAAAGACGCCCCCTTAGGGAGACGTCTTACTCAGCCCTCCTACGCTCAATGGCTGCATCCCTTTCGAGGGGGAAATGCCGAGCAAATGGCAGGCAAGCGGAGCCACCTGCAATTGCGGAATTGCCTCCTCGCGAATACCGGGAGATATCAGGTCGCTGATGACAAACAAAGGGACGTCCCGGTCAGCGCTAGAAGTGCCACCATGATTTCCATCGTCTGTCATCCCGTGATCGGCTGTTACAATGATTTGATAACCCGCATCGATCCACGCAGGAAGCACATTGGCCAGTATCGAATCTGCCGCCAGAACGCGATTTCGATATCGTGCGGAATCAGCCGTATGCTTATGTCCGTCATCATCGATATTCATGGAATGGACGTAAAGAAAATCCGGATTGTACCCATTCAACAAAAAGTTGGCGTCAGCAAATAGGTGTGTATCTGGATAGTGATCTTCCCAGTAGAACATCCCGTTTTGTATCGGCTTGTCGGTGTTCAATTGGATTCGGTCGTAAAACGGATTGAACGGAGCCTTGTTATAAAGCTCGCTTACCCAGCAATAAGCGGCAGCAGCGTTGGACATTCCGTTTTTCTGCGTCAGGTGAAAGAGACTCTCCTGGTGCGAAAGCCGAACCGTCTGATTGCTGGAAATGCCGTTCTTCCACACAGGGGTTCCCGTTAAAAGAACCTCGTACAAAGGGCGAGAGAGACTGGGTAATTCCGATCGCACCTGAAAGCGGGCCGCAATGCCGTACTCAACCAAATGATGCAGGTACCCCATGTGCGTGACGGCTGTGTCAAACCTCAATCCGTCGAGCACAATCATGGCCAGCTTTCTAGCGCACATGGATTAACACCTTCTCTTGCCATAACTGCGGCAATTTTTTGGCTGTCTCTTCCCAAGCAGTCAAATCGCCAACCGGACGTGCGTTTTTATACATGTCATCCGGGAGCAGCATGGCTTTAGCGGATTCATCCAGCTTGGCGTTAGCGCGAATCGGTCGTGCATAGCCGCGAGCCAAATTGGACTGTCCAGCGTCGGAGAGAATGTATTCACGAGCCAGCATGGCAGCGTGTGGGTGCTTGGCGTACTTGTTGATAACCGTAGCGTATCCGCTGCTGACTGATGCTTCTTCCGGGATGAGGACATCAAAGCGGTTTTTGTCGATTTTGTCCCGATACCCGAGCGCGTTGAAGTCCCACAAGATAGCAACTTCGACCTCACCCTTTTCTAGATTGGCAAGACTCGGATCGCTCGTACTGAGCCGCTTGTTCTTTGCCAGCTCAGCGAAAAAGTCAATGCCGGGCTGAATATTTTTCTCATCTCCGCCATTTGCATAGGCGGCAGCCAGAACGGCAAATTGCGCCTGGTTCGCTTTCATGACATCGCCAATCGCGACCTTGTAGCTTCCGTTTTTCAAATCTGCCCAGGACTTGGGAGGATTTTGCACCTTTGTCTTGTCAGTGATAAAAGCCAGTGTTCCCGTATAGCCCAGCAGCCAATGTCCTTCATCATCTTTTGCCCAGTCGGGAATGTCGTTCCAGTAAGAGGTTTTATAAGGCAGCGTCAGCCCTTTTTGCTTGGCTAACGGTCCAAAAGCGATGCCTACGTCACCGATGTCTGCTGTGGCGTCTTCTTTTTCTGCTTCAAACTTAGCCAATTCTTCTGCGCTCGACATGTCGGTGTCCGTATGCTTCAAGCCATATTCCTTTGAAAGATTGCTCCAGGTCTCCCCCCAGTTTGCCCACGTGTCCGGCATTCCCACGGAGTTGACTTCTCCCTCCTGCTTTGCTTTTTCCACGATTTGATCCAGGGTCAATTGCGACGTATCCAGAGAAGTGCCTGATTTCGTCTCGGTGGCACATCCCGCAAGCAGAAAAACGGAAGTCATGACAACAACGGTTCGTTTCCAGCTTAACTGGTTCCCTCTCATCTTTAAGGCCCCTTTTCGTTTTTATTTGTGTTTGATTCTTTGGTTTTTTCTAACCCAATCGTAAACAACCAAAATGAAACTGATATAAATGCGTTGTTAAAAAGCTATTAAGACTCTATGAAAAATAGAAGTGAACGCAAAAAGTGGCCCTCTGAATACCAGAGAGCCACCTAGTCCTTCGTTTTCCTGTTTAATTATGAGCAAATTGCTCCTCTTCCGTCGATCCGCTGAGCGCAGTCGTAGAAGAATTGCCGCCAGAGATAACCTGCGCAACCTCATCAAAGTACCCGGTACCGACTTCACGCTGATGACGAGTGGCTGTATAGCCATGTACTTCGCTAGCAAACTCAGCCTGCTGCAACTCAGAGTATGCAGCCATTCCGCGATCACGATAGCCACGCGCTAGTTCAAACATGCTGTAATTCAGGGAGTGGAAGCCAGCAAGCGTGACAAATTGGAACTTGTAGCCCATCTCTCCGATCTCTTCCTGGAAGCGAGCGATGGTCTGTTCATCCAGCTTCTTTTTCCAGTTGAAAGAAGGAGAGCAATTGTACGCTAACAGCTTGCCCGGATATTTGGCATGAATCGCTTCTGCAAAACGGCGTGCTTCCTCCAGATTCGGCTCAGAAGTCTCGCACCAGATCAAATCTGCATAAGGAGCGTACGCTAAACCACGTGCAATCGCTGCATCCAATCCGCCGCGTAGACGGAAGAATCCTTCTGCTGTTCGTTCACCTGTCAGGAATGGTTTATCCTGCTCGTCAATGTCGCTGGTGATCAGGAAAGCGCCATTGGCATCGGTACGCGCCACGATAATCGTCGGGACTCCCATCACATCTGCTGCAAATCGAGCAGAAATCAGATTACGCACAGCTGCTTGCGTCGGAATCAGTACCTTTCCGCCCATATGTCCGCATTTTTTCTCGGAAGCAAGCTGGTCTTCAAAATGCACCCCTGCTGCCCCCGCTTCAATCATACCCTTCATCAATTCGAAGACGTTCAGTGGGCCACCAAAGCCCGCTTCTGCGTCTGCTACAATCGGAGCAAACCAATGTGTATCGGTACCACCCTCTGATTGATCGATCTGATCAGCCCGTTGTAATGCCTGATTTATTCTTTTTACGACTTGTGGAACACTGTTTGCCGGGTAGAGGCTTTGATCAGGATACATCTGACCAGACAGATTGGCATCGGCCGCTACCTGCCAGCCACTCAAATAAATCGCTTTTAATCCTGCCTTTACCTGCTGAATCGCTTGATTCCCGGTCAAAGCCCCCAACGCTTTAATATGATGCTCGGTATGCAAGAGGTTCCACAGACGCTCTGCTCCGAGACGAGCCAGCGTATGTTCGATTTGTACAGAACCGCGCAAACGAATGACATCTTCTGCCGTATATGGACGTGTAATTCCTTGAAAACGCTCGCCTCGCCAGCTTTGCTCCACCTGTTGAATCGCTTCTTGCTTGTTTACTTTCGTCATTTTCATTTCCCCCACTCATTTTTATTTTTACAAATAGCGATAACCCGGTACCGTTAGGAAGTCTTCAAAATCTTCTGTCGTTACTAATTGCAAGAACAGATCACCAGCAGTCGGATACTTGCTGTTGTTGTACCTCTCCTGGCCGATTGCTTGCTTGATCGCTTGCAGCTCCTCACTCAGCCACTGCTTCACCAAGCCTTCCGTCACCTTTCTACCATCCTGCAAGACTCCATGACGGTGACGCATCCATTGCCAGACTTGTGCCCGCGAAATTTCTGCTGTCGCCGCATCCTCCATCAGATTGTTGATTGGCACAGCCCCAGAGCCTCGCAACCAAGCCTCGATGTACTGCAAGCTGACGCTAATATTCGTACGGACACCCGCTTCTGTAATCGTGCCCTCAGGGACTGCCAGCAGTTGCTTAGCAGATACGTCTACGTCTTCACGTTTGTACCAGATTTGGTTCGGCTCTCTCATCAAGCGATCGAACACTTCCATGGCTACTGGTACTAGCCCTGGGTGAGCAACCCAAGTCCCATCATGTCCATCGTACGCTTCCCGCTCTTTGTCAGCCCGCACTTTGGCGATAGCTTCTGCATTTTGTACCGGGTCATTTTTCACCGGAATTTGTGCAGCCATTCCGCCAATGCAAGGCGCCATCCGTTTATGGCAAGTCTTCACGGCCAGCGTGGTATATGCTTTCATGAACGGAACTGTCATGGTTACTTGCGCACGATCCGGTGTAATCACATCAGGCTGATTCCGCAGTTTTTTGATATAGCTGAAAATGTAATCCCAACGTCCGCAATTCAGCCCTGCACTATGCTCGCGCAGCTCATACAGAATCTCATCCATCTCAAAAGCTGCGAGAATCGTTTCGATCAATACGGTCGCGCGAATCGTGCCGCGTGGAATATTTAATTCTTCCTGGGCGAAAAGGAAGACGTCGTTCCAGAGTCGAGCCTCCAAATGGCTCTCCAGTTTCGGTAAGTAGAAATACGGTGCTGTTTGATTCGCGATAAGAGCATCTACGTTGTGGTAAAAGTAAAGGCCGAAGTCAAGCAGGCTGCCAGAGATCGGTTTTTGATCAAGGAGAATGTGCTTTTCTTCAAGATGCCAGCCACGAGGACGCACGATCAAAACCGCCGTCTTTTCATTGAGGCTGTATGATTTGCCTTCTGGACTGATGTAAGAGATCGTGCGGCGCACCGCATCCTTCATGTTGATTTGGCCTTGGATGGTGTTCTCCCAGGTCGGTGAGTTCGCGTCCTCAAAGTCAGCCATGAAAAGCCGAGCACCCGAGTTCAGCGCATTGATGACCATTTTCCGGTCACCCGAAGGTCCCGTAATCTCCACCCGTCTGTCTTGCAAATCTTTGGGCAACGGAGCAACAGTCCAATCTCCTCTACGAATGTCCGCTGTTTCCTGTAGAAAATCGGGCAGTTGACCTGCATCGATCTGCAATTGACGCTCCACGCGTTTAGCCAACAATTGTTGTCGTCTGTCGCCAAACCTTTGCTCCAGCTTCATCACGAATTGGATTGCTTCTGGTGTCAGGATATCTTGATAACCAGGGTGCATCTCACCAGAGATCTGTACCTCCAGCGGATATGGATTCGTTGGTACGGTAGTCAAAACAGCTCCTCCTCCCTCAACTTAAAGTTATTATGGTACAGATTAATAAAATATTTTTTATTATATAACAGCGGTGGCAAAAAAAATGTCCTTATTCCTGATACCCGCTGCCACTGCAATGGCTGCAGCTTACATGCCCGTCTCCCAAGCAATTGTGGCAAGCCGCTCCGTTGGCATCACGACCAACGCCTCCACATCTTGGGCAATTTTGTTCTCCGTTTCCTTCACACCGATAGCAGTCCATTCTCCATTCCTCCCTCTCTGTATTAAAACAATATTCTTAAAATTTGTTTTTATTATATAACAGAGATTAATACAGTGCAACACGTTTTTTTAAAATTTCATCTGTATTAGTACACAATATAAAACAGCCCTTGACCCGTTGTGGATCAAGAGCTGCTTTCAAAATCTCTCGCTTATTACTTCGGTGCGATCTTGTCTACTCCGCCCATGTACGGACGAAGAGCTTCTGGAATTACAATTGTTCCATCTGCCTCTTGGTAGTTCTCCAAGATTGCTGCTACTGTACGTCCAATCGCCAAACCAGAACCATTCAATGTATGCACAAATTCCGGCTTCGATTTCGTATCGCGACGGAAACGGATATTGGCACGGCGTGCTTGGAAATCTTCAAAGTTCGAGCAAGACGAGATTTCACGGTATGTGCCGCCGCTTGGAATCCAAACTTCCAGGTCGAATTTCTTCGCAGCCGTAAATCCTAGATCACCTGTGCACATGCTCAGGACACGGTATGGCAGTCCAAGCAGTTGAAGCACCTTCTCAGCGTTTTTCACCAGTTTGTCGAGTTCATCATAAGACTCTTCTGGTTTCACGAATTTCACCAGCTCAACTTTGTTGAATTGATGCTGACGAATCAACCCACGCGTATCACGACCGGCAGAACCCGCTTCCGAACGGAAACATGCGCTGAAAGCAGTGTAGTAGCGAGGGAGATCCGCTCCATCCATGATTTCATCACGATGCATATTGGTGACTGGCACTTCAGCGGTTGGTATCAGGAAGTAATCTGGTCCCTCGATTTTGAATGCATCCTCTTCGAACTTAGGCAATTGGCCCGTTCCCGTCATGCTCGTACGGTTGACGATATACGGTGGAATTACTTCTTCATAGCCATGCTCATTCGAGTGCAAATCCATCATGAAGTTCATCAGTGCGCGCTCCAGACGTGCCCCCAAGCCTTTATAGAAAACAAAACGGCTTCCTGTTACTTTTGCCGCGGTTTCAAAATCGAGGATGCCTGCTTGGCTAGCCAGCTCCCAGTGAGGCTTAATCTCGAAGTCAAATGTGCGTGGCTCTCCCCATGTCCAAGCGATCACGTTATCGTCTTCTGTCGTACCGATCGGCGTGCTCTCATGCGGCAGGTTCGGGAGGCTCAGCAAAATGAACTCCAGCTGCTCATCCAGTTGTCGCAGCTCTTCATCCAAAGCCTTGATGCGCTCGTTTACTTCTTTCATTTCAGCGATCAGATGGTCTGCATTTTCCTTATTGCGTTTCATAACCGCTACTTGCTCGGATACCGTGTTACGCTTATTTTTCAGTGCTTCTGCTTCTTGAATGACTTCGCGACGCTTTTCATCTACTTCTACGAATTGATCCAACGCAGAAATATCTTCATTGCGGTGAGCCAAACGGCGTTTTACTTCTTCTAAATCCTGGCGTAGTACTTTTACGTCCAACATGTATAAATCCCTCCGAATCATATTAAAAAAAACAAAAAACACCCATCCCCTGGTAAGGGACGAGTGTTGTATACCCGCGTTGCCACCCTCGTTGACACATGCAGCAATTCTTTATGCATATGCCCACTCTTCCGTCATAACGGGACGGTTCCGGGCAAAGTTGCTGTTCCTTTGCCACTCCGAGATGGATTCCTTCACATAACCGGATCGGTTTGCACCTACCACCGACTCTCTAGGCCTGGCTCTTGTGAAGTACTTGTTCTCATCATCGCATTCTCATTCATGAATACTATTATTGTTAACTGTACTACAGGTTCTATACGTATGTAAAGAGCAGCCCACCTTGATCTTTACAGAAAAAAGAAGATCGGCGCCTTTATACGGCCGATCTTCCGGTAGGACAGCTAGCTTCTGTATTCCTTGACCATGTCGAGGAAGTATTTGTGCAGTCTTGTATCTTCGGTCAATTCTGGGTGAAAGGCTGCTGCCAAATAGTGACCGTTTCGGGCGACAACAATCTTGTCTTCGTGTTTGGCCAAGACTTGACCGTTCTCTCCCACTTCCATAATATACGGTGCCCGGATGAACACTGCCGGGTAATCTGCCGCCACACCCGCAACAGGCATCAAGACTTCAAAGCTCTCCTTTTGCCGACCAAAAGCATTCCGCTCCACTTTGATATCCATCAAGCCTAAATGGCAATCGTCTTGTCCTTGAATCCGTTTCGCCAGAAGAATCGCTCCTGCGCAAGTTCCGAAGATCGGTTTGTTCGCCTTGCCGAACTCTTGAACCGCCTCCATGAATCCGTACTTGTGCATCAGCTTGCTAATCGTGGTGCTTTCCCCGCCGGGAATAATCAGACCGTCTAGGTCATCCAGTTCTTCTACTTTTTTGACCGGGACAGCTGTAGCACCAACCTCTTCTAGCATTCTCACATGTTCTGCTACAGCTCCTTGTAGAGCGAGTACGCCGATTTTCATGCTACTCACCTTACCAGCCGCGCTCTTGCATGCGATCAGCTTCACGAATTTTGGAGATTTCGATTCCTGGCATTGCCGTCCCCAAGCCTTTGGATACGCGAGCAATCAGTTCGTAATCCGTGTAGTGGGTGGTCGCTTCCACAATCGCTCGAGCAAACTTCTCTGGATTCTCTGATTTAAAGATACCAGAGCCAACAAACACGCCATCGGAGCCCAGTTGCATCATCAGGGCAGCATCTGCTGGTGTTGCTACTCCACCTGCTGCGAAGTTTACGACTGGCAGCTTACCTGTTTTGTGTACCTCTTCAAGCAGCTCGTATGGGGCACCCAGGTTCTTGGCTTCCGCCATCAGTTCATCGTAGGACATCGCTTGCACTTTGCGAATTTGGGACATCATTGTACGCATATGGCGAACAGCCTCTACGATGTTTCCGGTTCCTGGCTCACCTTTTGTGCGGATCATGGATGCACCTTCCCCGATACGGCGGAGGGCTTCACCCAGATCACGGGCGCCACATACAAACGGTACAGTGAACTCTTTTTTATTGATATGATACAAGTCATCTGCCGGAGTGAGCACTTCACTCTCATCGAGATAATCTACACCCAGAGACTCGAGGACACGCGCTTCAACAAAATGACCGATACGAGCTTTTGCCATAACAGGGATGGAAACAGCATTCAGTACTTCCTCTACAATGCTAAGGTCCGCCATACGAGCAACTCCACCAGCTGCACGAATGTCAGACGGCACACGCTCCAAAGCCATTACAGCAACAGCACCCGCTGCTTCTGCAATTTTCGCTTGTTCAGCATTCACGACGTCCATGATGACGCCGCCTTTTTGCATTTCAGCCATACCTCTTTTAACGCGGGACGTTCCTACTTGTACCATTACAAATACCCCCTACATCATGAGTCAGAACCGAAACTGTTATGCGGTGTTATGGTTCCTGTTACCGTCATTGTAAACGATAGATGTAGGGGAAAACAATAGTTATTTAATTTCCTGTGCCACTGCTAAACAAATTGCTGAAAAACTCTATGATGCTGCGGAAGAACAGACGAATCCAGCTGGCTTCCTCTACTGCCTGTCCTGCTACGATATCCACGCCTGCTTTTGCTGCGTCTTCAGGCTGCAAGAAATCCGATTCCTTCATACCTTCTTCTTTCAAAACGATCTTACCGACAACTTGTCCTTGCTGGATCGGTGCGGTCAGCTCCTGGAAGGTAACCGTTGGCGTGTATTTTGCTTCCGTACCGGTTTTTGTGATCATATTTACTTCGCTGCCTGTAACAACTGGTACCGTTACCTCTACACCGTTTTTCACAGGAGCTGTTTCAAAGCCTTTGACTGGTACATTCTTGTCCATTTGTTTTGTAAGTTTGAAATTGCCAAAACCGTAGTCAAACAGTTTTCTCGTCTCAGCAAAACGCTTTGTCTCGGTGCCTGCATTCATCACGACACTAATCAAGCGCATGTTGTCGCGAACAGCCGTACCTGTAAAACAATAACCTGCTGCATTTGTATGCCCCGTTTTTAATCCGTCTACACCTGGGTAATAGCTAATCAGACTAGGCAGCATCCAGTTATAGTTTTTCTTGGTCCACTCATTTGGTGTACCTGTACGGAAGGTGAAGATTGGTTTTTTGGAGGTCTCCAACGCATCCGGGAAATCATGAATCAGCGCACGGGCTAGGATCGCTGCATCACGAGCAGACATCAGGTTTTCTTTTTGATCGGTCTGAACAGAGTATGGACCTAACTCATCGGCTGGCAAACCAGTAGAAGTGACAAACGAAGTATTTTTCATACCAAGCTCTGCTGCCTTTTTGTTCATCAATTCAACAAAGGCTGGCTCACTGCCTGCGATCGTCTCAGCCAAAAGTACAGTAGCATCATTAGCCGATACAATTGCCATCGCTTCGTACAATTGTTTAACCGTAAAGGATTCGCCTAAATTCAAATACACACCAGACGAATCAGAAATTTTAGCGATATAAAACGCATACTCACTTACAGGGACAACATCATCCCATTTCATTTTCTTTTGCTTGATGGCATCATGAACCAGATATTCGGTCATCATTTTACTCATACTCGCAGGAGGAAGTGCTACGTCAGGATCTTTACTATAGAGAACCTTTCCCGTCGATGCCTCAACAAGAATGGCAGACTTCGCTTCCAGTTGTAGATTCGCTTGAGATGCTACAGGGGCAGCTTCCACCTTTGAAACCATTCCTCCCATTGCTGTAGCAAAAACAGCGACAGAAAGGAACAGACCCGTCAATCGCTTTGTCCATGTCTTTCGCTTCATGTAATCTCTCACTCTCCTATTTCTGTCGATTTCATTTTTTCGTGAAACAAGCACACAATTGTAAGTGTACCATAGGTTGCATGGTGGCTTGAAGCGAGATTCCCCCTATCTCCATATGTTGGTAGCTAGTAAAAATCCCCTCTCTTTATAAAAGAAAGGGGACGTAGGTCTTCCGTATCATTTTTCGCTTAGGAAATCGAGTAGTTAGGTGATTCTTTCGTAATTTGTACATCATGTGGGTGGCTTTCACGCAAGCCAGCGCCGGTAATGCGAACGAACTGGGAGTTTTGAATCAAATCTTCGATGGTCTTCGCTCCGCAGTATCCCATACCTGCACGCAGTCCACCAATCAACTGATATGTGACATCCGCCAATGGGCCTTTGTATGGAACGCGGCCTTCGATCCCTTCCGGAACGAGCTTTTGTGCGTTCTCTTGGAAGTAACGGTCCTTACTGCCGGCTTTCATCGCGCCAATCGATCCCATTCCGCGATATACCTTGAAACGTCGACCTTGGAAAATCTCGAATTCGCCTGGGCTTTCTTCTGTACCAGCGAACAGACTTCCGATCATGATCACTGAAGCACCTGCACCAATTGCTTTTGGCAAATCACCGGAGTATTTAATGCCGCCGTCGGCAATAATTGGAATATTGTACTCCCGCGCTACCTGTGCACAATCGTAGATCGCTGTAATTTGCGGAACCCCGATACCTGCTACAACACGAGTTGTACAAATGGAACCAGGACCGATACCAACCTTCACCACAGATGCACCAGCTTCGATCAGATCGCGAGTAGCTTGTCCAGTAGCAACGTTTCCTGCGACGATGGTGAGCGTTGGGTATTCTTTGCGAACTGCTTTTACCGTTTCAATTACGCCTTTGGAATGCCCATGTGCCGTATCGATTACTAGAACGTCCACGCCAGCTTGTACAAGTGCTGCTGCACGCTCAAACGTGTCTGCAGATACCCCAACAGCAGCACCACACAGCAAGCGGCCTTGGTTATCTTTTGCTGCATTTGGGTATTGGATTGCTTTTTCAATATCTTTAATCGTAATGAGTCCACGCAGGATGTTGTTCTCGTCCACCAACGGGAGCTTTTCAATCTTATGTTGCTGCAAAATCAATTCTGCCTGTTGCAGTGTAGTACCGACAGAAGCTGTCACCAGATTTTCCTTGGTCATAACCTCTTTGATCTTGATGGAGAAGTCATGCACAAAGCGCAGATCGCGGTTGGTGAGAATTCCAATCAGTTTTTGATTCGCATCGACAATCGGAACACCGGAGATACGATATTTACCCATGAGAGCATTCGCTTCTTCGACGGTATGTTCTTGGGTCAAAGAGAATGGATTGGTAATAACGCCACTTTCAGAGCGTTTTACACGGTCTACTTCGCTTGCTTGTTGCTCGATGGACATGTTTTTATGGATAATCCCGATACCACCCTGGCGAGCCATGGCGATTGCAAGTCCAGACTCCGTTACGGTGTCCATCCCAGCACTGATCAGAGGAATATTCAGCTTCACATTCTCACTCAATTGTACTCGCAAATCAACATCCCTTGGCAAAACCTCAGATTTTGCTGGAATGAGCAATACATCGTCAAACGTTAAGCCCTCTTTAACAAATTTGTCTTCCCGCACAGTTGAAAGCTCCTCTCGGCGAATAGTTTAAGACAGTTTAACAAACGGCTTAATTTACTGTCAAGAAATGAGTATATCGTTCGGTTATAGAACTTATTAGACAGATAAATCAAAAAACAATTAGGGAAACTTAACCATATTACGAAAATTGGTAAAGGTGGGTATCATGGATAACGCTTGGAAAACATTACGCTATTTTGAAACAGAACCAACCGCACGTAAATATTTGGCTGCCTGCTATCATGACATGGGTATTGAGCATTCCGAGCGACTAGCATTTCAACAAAGCTCGCGTTTCCTGTATCTCTGGAGACAAGCCAGACATTTTTATTCCTCTTCCGCTGTTGTTGAATTGTCGATCCAGCCATTGCTGCTGTTTTATGGCTGCTCTCACTTGTTGAAGGCGATGTTATTGACTCGTGATCCGTATTATCCCCAAAACAGTCGTGTTCTGCAACATGGTGTCACGACACGAAAGCTTAAACGAAACGCCTATATGTTAATGGAGGACGAGGTTCGTCCACAAAAGGAAGGGTTTTTTGCGCAATTAGCTCACGCATTCCAGCTTGCACCGTTACAAGACCGCTATTCAGTCCATGACTTATTTTCATCCATCCCTAGCGTGAGCGATAGTTACGGAATTGTTACAGGTAAACCACGTAACTGGTTAACGCCAAAGATTGAGCATATAAGTCAGGATGATTTGGTTCGCATTACCTTTCCTGAAAAAACGGACGGGACATTATCCTATTCAACTGAAACCTTCATCCAGTACATTCGCAGGCTGGCTCCATCTGTTTGCAACTTGGAAAAGCTCTCATGGGAAAATAACAAAAACATAAAGGAATTGACCCTTCCTCAGTGTGCCCTGTCTGAACTGGATCAACACCCGTTATTTCGTTTGCATCAGAACGTCCTGTTCTTTTGGAATGGTTCTGCTTCTTCTCTACCTCTTCCGGAATGGGCCAGCCATTACTTGCTGCTGTATTTACTCAGCATGCTTTGTCGATATGAAACGGAGTGGTGGGGAGAGCTAACGATGTCTCACGGACTTGTTGAGCGATATTTGGTCGAACATTTTTTGGATAATCACATAGGTACCTTTCCCTCGGTTATTCGAAAGCAATTTTACCGAAACCACCAGATACCCCTTCCCTCTTTTCCCTCTGATCCGTATTAACTTTCATGTCACTGCTTTATCTACACGAAAAAACCTTCCTGCCACCATCAGCAAGAAGGTTTCTTTTATTCCCTGAAAAC
>NZ_PXZL01000009.1 GCF_003013405.1 Brevibacillus formosus
ACGCGGCCCTTTATAAAGGGGAGCCAATTCCACGGGAAGCAACCAAACCATATAGCGAATACATCAAATGGCTGGATAAGCAAAACAAAGAGGAGGCGCTCACTTACTGGGAAAACTACCTCGAAGGCTTTGACCATCAGGCTGATTTCCCCAAGAAGAAGCATGTGGCGGAGGATCGTGCTTATCTGCATATCGATTCTCATTTCACCATATCTCCTGAGAAGACGCAGCAATTGATGCAAATTGCCAATCAAAATCAGGCCACTATGAGCAGTGTAGTTCAATCCCTCTGGGGCATTTTGGCGAGCAAGTACAAAAATTCGGACGATATTGTATTCGGTTCTGTTGTATCTGGTCGTCCTCCCCAGATCCAAGGCATTGAGAGCATGGTTGGCTTGTTCATTAATACGATTCCAACTCGAATCCAAACGAACGGACAGCAATCGTTCAGCGAGCTGCTTAAGACTGTTCAAAAGCAGGCCTTGTCGTCTGCTGCCTATGATTTTGCCCCTCTTTATGAGATTCAGAGTAAAACACAACTGAAGCAGGAATTGATTGATCATTTGGTGACGTTTGAAAACTACCCGGATAATTCCTTGAAGCACATGGAGGATTCCCTAGGTTTTCAGTTCACTGTTGAAAACGGAGAAGAGCAGACCTCCTATGATTTTAACGTAGTAGTAGCTATCGCACCTTGGAACGAATTGTATGTGAAGTTGAGCTATAATGCAGCGGTTTATGAGCAGGCATTCGTAGACAGAGTGGAAGGCCATTTGAAAACCGTCATCGACCAAGTCATTCACAACCCTGATGTGCTGCTTCAAGATATCGGGATCATCACAGATGAGGAAAAACAGCAATTGCTGGTAGCTTATAACGACACAGCAGCTGAATATCCGCGGGACAAAATGATTTTTGAGCTCATCGCAGAGCAAGCAGGCCAAACGCCAAATAAAATAGCGGCTGTCTGCGGGGATGAAAGCCTTACATATCAGGAGCTTTGCGAACGTTCGAACAAGTTGGCCAGAGCTCTTCGCGAGAGAGGAATTACCCAAGGCAGCATCGTCTCGATTATGGCGGAGCATTCGCTGGAGTTGATTGTGGCAATCTTGGGAGTCTTACAGTCAGGCGGAGCCTATTTGCCGATTGATCCAGAGTATCCGATAGAGAGAATTCAGTATTTATTGGAAGACAGTCAAACGACGATTCTCTTAACGCAGTCTCAGCTTCAAGAAAAAATCGAGTTTAAAGGGGATATCCTTTATCTCGACAATCCCTCCTTGTATGAAGGTGACAGCACGAATCTTGTTACCGAGTGCACACCTGATGATTTGGCTTACATGATCTATACGTCTGGCTCCACTGGGAATCCGAAAGGTGCGATGATTACCCATCAAGGTCTGGTCAATTACATTTGGTGGGCTAACAAGGTGTATGTCGAGGGTGAAGCTGTAGACTTTCCGCTCTACTCTTCCATTTCATTTGATTTGACCGTCACCTCGATCTTCACACCACTTATTTCGGGCAACACCATCTATGTTTACAGAGGAGCAGACAAGGTACAGGTCATTTTAGACATCATCCAAGACAATAAAGTGGGAATCATCAAGCTGACACCCACTCATCTGAAGCTGATTGAAGAAATAGACGGCTGGAAGAGCAGCATCAGACGGTTTATTGTCGGTGGTGAGAACTTGCCAACTCAATTGGCGAAGAGAATCTATGAGAACTTTGGACAGAATGTCAAGATTTTCAATGAGTATGGACCTACCGAAACAGTTGTGGGCTGCATGATATATTTGTATGACCCAGAAAAACCCATTCAAGAATCAGTACCAATCGGAGTCCCCGCAGACAATGTCCAGCTTTATTTGCTAGATTCCTCCATGCAGCCGATACCCGTTGGCTCCATTGGTGAAATGTATATATCTGGAGATGGAGTAGCTAAAGGATATTTCAATAGACCAGAACTGACCCAGGAAAAGTTCATCGATAATCCGTTCCGTCCGGGGACCAAAATGTATCGAACAGGCGATCTGGCGAAATGGCTGCCCGACGGCCATATGGAATACTTGGGAAGAATCGACCATCAAGTCAAAATTCGTGGGCATCGGATTGAGATGGGCGAAATTGAGAAGCGTTTGACGCAGCATGAATGGATCAAGGAAGCCGTCGTTATCGCTGAAAAGGATGACAGTGGTCAAAATGTGCTCTATGCCTACATGGTTTCCGAGCAGGAGTTGACCGTATCTGAACTACGAGAGTATCTGGGAAGTACGCTTCCTTCCTACATGATCCCGTCCTTCTTTGTCCGTCTGGAGGAAATTCCGCTGACAGCCAATGGAAAAGTAGAGCGGAAGAAATTGCCGAAGCCTGACGGTGCAGTTGTTACTGGAACAGCGTACGTCGCTCCTCAGAATGAAACGGAAACAAAATTAGCTGAGATTTGGCAACAGGTCCTGGGGGTTAGCCGAGTAGGCGTTCACGATCATTTCTTTGATTTGGGCGGGCATTCACTGAAGGCCATGACCGTCATCTTTCAAGTCTCCAAAGCGTTGGAAGTGGATTTGCCAGTAAAGGCACTGTTCGAGAACCCGACCGTAGCCGAGCTGGCTGCCTTTATCTCGAAATCGGGGAAAAGCAAGTACACAGCCATTCAACCGGTTGAGGTCAAAGAATTTTATCCCGTATCTTCTGCTCAAAAAAGAATGTATATTCTTCAGCAATTTGAAGGAAGTGGCATCAGCTATAACATTTCGGGTGCAATGTTGCTGGAAGGAAAGCTGGATTACGATCGTTTTGCGAGCACCGTCCAACGACTGGCGGAGCGCCACGAAGCCTTGCGCACCTCCTTCCACCGTATCGATGGCGAACCTGTACAGAAAGTCCATGATGAGGTAGAAATCCCAATCCTGATGCTGAAGTCTACGGAAGACAAGGCGGAGCAGATCATGCGAGATTTCGTCCGTCCTTTTGACCTCGGAATCGCTCCGTTGATTCGAACAGGCTTGGTCCAGTTGGGCAAAGACCGTCATTTGTTCCTGCTCGACATGCACCATATCATCTCGGACGGTGTTTCGTCCCAAATTTTGCTGAGTGAATTTGCCAAGTCGTACCAAGGGGAAGCCTTGCAGCCTCTTCCTCTCCAATACAAGGATTTCGCTGCCTGGCAAAATGAGCTGTTCCAGACGGACGTGTACAAGAAGCAGGAGCTCCACTGGTTGAATACGTTTGCTGATGAAATACCTTTGCTCAATCTGCCGACTGATTATTCGCGTCCAACCATTCAAAGCTTTGAAGGGGATCTTGTGCTTTTTGACACAGGAAAAGAATTGACGGAGCGTTTGCGCCAGGTGGCAACAGATACGGGAACAACCCTGTATATGGTCTTGCTCGCGGCTTATTATGTGCTCCTGTCCAAGTATTCCGGTCAAGAGGATATCATTGTAGGCACGCCTGTCGCTGGTCGTTCCCATGCCGACGTAGAAAATATTATGGGGATCTTTGTGAATACGTTGGCGATGAGAAATCAGCCTGCGTGCGACAAAACCTTTACGCAATTCTTGCAGGAAGTGAAACAAAATGCGCTGGCGGCCTATGACAATCAGGATTATCCATTTGAAGAGCTGGTGGAAAAGCTGGCGATTCAACGTGACATTAGCCGAAATCCTTTGTTTGACACCATGTTTTCTTTGGAAAATGCAAATCAGCAGTCACTGCAAATCGAGCAGCTTACAGCAGCTCCGTATGAGTTGTTTAACAAAATTTCAAAGTTCGATCTTGCTTTGAATGCGAGTGAATCGCAATCCGACATTCAATTCCAATTCGTATTTGGAACGAAGCTGTTCAAGAAAGAAACCATCCAAAGAATGGCCCATCATTATCTGGAAATCTTGCGTACCATTCCTGCACAGCCGAATGCCAAGTTAGCAGAAATCGACATGATGACAGAAGCAGAAAAACGTGCTCTCATCCTGAACGTCAACGATACTTTTGTCGAACGTTCCGCAGATCAGGTTTTGCATCAATTGTTTGAAGAGCAAGTAGTGCTTACGCCAGATCAAATAGCTGTAGCCTATAACGGATACACCTTGACCTACCGCCAGTTGAACGCCCGGGCCAATCAAGTAGCTCGTTTGCTTCGGAGTAAAGGAACGCAACCAGATACATTGATCGGAATTATGGTAGACCGTTCCATCGGGATGGTCGTGAGCATGTTGGCTGTCTTAAAAGCAGGTGGTGCGTATACGCCAATTGATCCTACATACCCGCCAGAAAGAATCCAATACATGCTCAGCGACAGCAAAGCTCCGATTCTACTGACACAGCGTCATTTGAAAGAGACAGTAGAGTATGCAGGAGAAATCATCGACGTAGACGATGAAGCGATTTATGCAGGTGACGATACCAATCTTGACAATGTCAATGGCAGGGATGACTTGGCCTATGTCATCTATACATCTGGATCGACAGGAAATCCGAAAGGGGTTATGATCGCGCATCAAGCGATTTGCAATCACATGCTGTGGATGAAGAATGCCTTCCCACTGCGTACAGAAGATGCTGTCCTGCAAAAAACGCCGTTTTCCTTCGACGCTTCCGTATGGGAATTTTATTTGCCGCTGATTACGGGGGGACGCCTGGTACTGGCAAAGCCGGACGGACATCGAGACATCGAGTACATGACTCGCATAATCAGGGAAGAGAAGATCACAACTTTACAGATGGTTCCTTCCTTGCTGGACCTGATCATGACCGAACCGGGATGGAGCTCTTGCACGAGCTTGCAACGCGTATTCTGCGGTGGAGAAGCACTAACACCTGCACTTGTTTCGCGCTTTTACCAGACGCAAACGGCCCAGTTGATTAACCTCTATGGTCCTACAGAATCCACGATTGATGCGACATACTGGATTTGCCCTCGTTTGCCGGAGTATGGTGTGATTCCCATTGGCAAACCGATTGATAACGTCCGTTTGTACGTCGTAAATGCGAGCAACCAGCTCCAGCCTATAGGGGTTCCAGGAGAACTGTGCATTGCTGGCGATGGTTTGGCCCGCGGCTACTGGAATCGTGAAGAACTGACAGCAGCCAGCTTCATTGACAATCCGTTTGAACCGGGGAGTAGGATGTACCGCACTGGAGACATGGTAAGGTACCTAGCCTGCGGCAACGTGGAATATCTCGGACGCATCGACCATCAGGTCAAAATCAGAGGCCACCGGATCGAACTGGGTGAGATCGAAGCAAGACTTTTGCAGCATGAATGGGTAAAAACGGCTATTGTCCTTGCCCGTCCAGATGAAAAAGGGCAAAACAACCTGTACGCCTATATCGTTTCCGATCGGGAAATCAAGACAGCCGACCTGAGAGCTTATATGGCGTCCCATTTGCCAGCTTATATGGTTCCTTCTTATTTTGTTTATTTGGAGAAGCTGCCGCTCACAGCAAATGGCAAAGTGGATCGCAAAGCATTGCCTCAACCTGAGGGAGCAATCTCATCTGAAGCCGTGTTTGTAGCGCCGCGCAATGAAGTGGAAGCCACGCTCGCAGACATTTGGCAAAGTGTACTTGGCGTGAACCCAATCGGGGTACACGATCATTTCTTCGAGTTGGGCGGACATTCCTTAAAGGCGATGAATGTCATCTCTTTGATCCATCGTACCCTTCAAGTAGATGTGCCGTTGAAAACATTGTTTGAATCGCCTACGATTGCTGACTTGTCAGCATATATCGCTACTGCTGGCAAAGGCAAGTATACGACGATTGAACCTGTTCAAAAGCAGGAGTATTACTCCCTGTCTTCTGCCCAAAAGAGAATGTTTATTCTCCGACAAATGGAAGGTGCAGGTATCAGCTACAACATGCCGGGCCTCTTGTACATCGATGGCAAGCTGGATACAGAGCGTTTGCAACAAGCTCTCAAAAGTTTGGTGAGACGCCATGAATCTCTGCGCACCTCGTTCCATTCCATGAAAGGAGAGACTGTTCAGCGCGTACATGAAGATGTCGAGCTGGCAATCTCGTTGATGGAGTCAACAGAGGGAGAGCTCAAACAAATCGTCGAGCAATTTATTCAACCGTTCGATTTGGAAAAAGCTCCACTAATGCGCGCTGGACTTGTCAAACTGGCTCCAGAACGCCATCTTTTCATGCTGGATTTTCACCATATTGTCGTCGATGGGGTATCGATTGGCATTTTAGTTCAAGAGCTTGCTCAGCTTTATCATGGGGAAGAGCTGCCAGAACTGAACATTCAGTACAAGGACTATGCCCATTGGCAGAATCAATGGTTCGAGACGGAAGAGTTTGCTGCTCAGGAAGCCTATTGGATCGATGCCTTTGCGGGAGAAATTCCTGTATTAAATCTTGCAACGGATTATCCGAGACCTTCTGTGAAAAGCTTCGAGGGTGAGCGGTTGGTTTTCGGCTCCGGTGCCCTTTTGAAAAAAGAACTGAATCGACTTGCCCAAGGTACAGGAGCTACGCTCTACATGGTTTTGCTGGCGGCCTACAATGTACTCCTTTCCAAATACTCTGGACAAGAGGACATTATTGTTGGTGCGCCTACCGCTGGGAGGTCCCATGCAGAAACGGATTCGATCATCGGTATGTTTGTCAATACACTGGCATTGCGAAACGAGCCAGTGGGGGCTAAGACCTTCCTTAGCTTTTTGGCAGAAGTAAAAAACAATACGCTGAAAGCCTTTGAGAATCAGGATTATCCACTGGATGAGCTGATCGATAAGCTGAACATTCAACGGGATCTGAGCCGCAATCCTTTATTTGACACCGTATTTATCTTGCAAAATATGGATCAGAAGCCCTTCGAAATGGAGCAACTGACGTTTACACCCTATATGGCCGAAGTGAATCAGGCCAAGTTTGATCTGTCATTAGAGGCGTACGAAGAAGATGAGGAGATCATCTTTAGCCTTGATTACTGCACCAAATTATTTACAAGAGAGACGATTGAAAAAATAGCGGCACATTTCATTCGAATCCTTCATGCAGTTATTGAGCAACAAACCATTACCTTATCCGAAATTACGATGCTTTCTGATGAAGAAAAGCATCGCTTGTTAGTAGAATTCAACCAAACGCATACGGAATATCCGCAGAACAAGACACTACATGAGCTGTTTGAGGAGCAAGTGGACAAAACACCACTGGTTGCTGCGGTTGAAATTGGCGATAAGCAGATGTCCTATCGCGAATTGAATGAGCGAGCAAACCAGCTTGCTGTTACCTTGCGTGAACGGGGAGTAAAGGCTAACGAATTCGTAGGAATCATGGCAAACCGTTCTGTAGAAATGGTTGTGGGAATCATGGCCATTTTGAAAGCAGGTGGAGCCTATGTGCCTATCGACCCCGAATATCCAGAAGATCGTGTGGCCTACATGCTGGAGGATTCCGAAGCCCGTCTGGTGCTTACCCAAAAACATCTTGGAGCTAAGCTGGCTTCTAGTGTGAGGGTGGAATGCTTGTATCTGGAGGAAGAGAAAAACTATTCTCCCAACCGTTCGAATCTCGAGCCGATTCAATCCGCTTCCGATTTGGCTTATGTCATCTATACATCGGGGACAACTGGCAAGCCAAAAGGAGTAATGATCGAGCATCGTAGCATTGTCAACAGCGTGTTGTGGAAAAAAGAGGAGTATCAGTTTAGCGTCCAGGATAGAAATCTGGTGCCTCTGTCCTTTGCCTTTGACGGCTTTGTTCTTTCCTTCTTTACACCGATTCTTTCCGGTTCAACCGCCGTCTTGGCGAAGGATGAAGAAGCCAAAGACCCTGTCTCTCTCAGAAAACTCATTGCAGCTGCGAGATGCACCCAAATGACATGCGTGCCAAGTTTATTCCAAGCGATATTGGAATGCGGTTCTGCTGCGGATATCAGCTCCCTGCAAACCGTCACACTAGGGGGCGAAAAAGTATCTGCACAGCTCGTTGAGAAGAGCAACCAGCAGAATCCGCAACTGGTCATCGCCAATGAATACGGTCCGACAGAAAGCAGTGTCGTCGCCACGTGGCAGCGAATTTCGCAACTGGATTCTACAATAACGATCGGACGTCCCATTGCCAATACCAGCATCTATATCGTGGACAAATTCCATCAGCTACAGCCAATCGGCGTCATCGGGGAAATTTGCATCGGTGGCCACGGTTTGGCACGTGGATATTGGAACAAGCCGGAACTCACAGCGGAGAAGTTCGTTTCTCATCCGTATTTGGAAGGCGAGCGCATGTACAAGACGGGAGATCTAGGAAAGTGGCTCCCTGACGGAACGATTGAATTTATCGGTCGCTTGGATGAACAGGTAAAAATAAGGGGATATCGGATTGAGATCGGCGAGATTGAGTCGGTTATGCTCTCCTTTGAAAAGCTGACTTCGGCTGTCGTGATTGTCCATGAAGATCAACAGGGCCAAACGTCGCTTGCTGCTTATTTTACGGCAGAAGAAAAGCTTGAAGTCTCGAATCTGTGGACGTATCTGGCACAAAGCTTGCCGTCTTACATGATTCCTGCGTACTTGATTCAGCTCGATCATCTCCCGCTTACTCCAAATGGAAAGATTGACAGGAAAGCCTTGCCGAAACCAGAAGGCAGACCTGTAACGGGAGCAGAATATGTGGCGCCAACAAGTCCAGTGGAAAGCAGGCTGGTGGAGATTTGGGAACAGGTGCTTGGACTAAGTGAAATCGGTGTCCTCGACAACTTCTTCCAGATAGGCGGGCATTCCTTGAAAGCCATGTCGCTCGCCGCACAGATCCATCGAGAGTATCAAGTCGAGCTTCCACTCAGAGTGCTCTTTGCGACACCTACCATCCAGGCATTGGCACAGTATATCGAGACAAGTGGGAAAGATACGCATATACCGATCCAGCCTGTACCGGAGCAAGCGTATTATCCCGTTTCTTCTGCACAAAAGAGGATGTTTGTCCTGCGCCAGTTTGAAGGAACAGGCACAGTCTATAACATGCCAAGTGTGATGTTTATTGAAGGCGATCTGGATCATGCACGCTTTGAAACCGCGATACAAGGGCTGGTCAAGCGGCACGAATCGTTTCGGACATCCTTCCACACAGTGAATGGCGAGCCTGTTCAGCGTGTACATGAGACAGTCGAACTGGATGTTAGCTATGAGGATTTGACCGAAGACCAGGTCGAGCAAACCATCGAATCATTTGTGCAAGCATTTGATCTGGAGAAGGCTCCGTTATTGAGGGTCGGACTCTTCAGATTGGGAGAGAAGCGACATCTTTTCCTGATGGATATGCATCACATCATTTCGGATGGGGTATCTGTAGGAATCATCATGGAAGAATTCTCGAAGCTGTATCGAAACGAATATTTGCCAGAGCTTACTGTTCAATACAAAGATTTTGCTGTCTGGCAGACTGATCTATTCCAAACAGACATCTATACAAAGCACGAGAACTACTGGTTGAAGTCCTTCGCGGGTGACATTCCGGTGCTGAATCTGCCCAGCGATTATTCTCGCCCGCTGGTTCAAAGCTTTGAGGGAGATTGCATTACGTTCCAGACAGACAAAACGCTGATGGACGATTTATACAAGCTCGCCCATGAGAACCAAACCACGCTGTTTATGGTCTTGTTAGCAGCTTACAATGTACTCCTTTCCAAATACAGCGGCCAAGAAGACATCGTAGTGGGAACGCCGATTGCCGGCAGATCGCATGCGGATGTAGAAAAAGTCTTGGGGATGTTTGTCAATACATTAGCTTTGCGAAACTATCCTGAAGGAACGAAATCGTTCCAGGCATTTTTGGAAGATGTCAAACAGAATACGCTGCAAGCATACGCCCATCAGGATTATCCGTTTGAAGCGTTGGTCGAAAAACTGGAAATCCAGCGTGATCTTAGCAGAAACCCACTGTTTGACACCATGTTTATTTTGCAAAACCTGGACAAAAAAGCTTATGAGCTGGATGGGCTGAAATTTGAAGCCTACTCCGGAGATGGGCAGCAAGGTAACGCCAAATTCGATCTCACACTGGAAGCGCATGAGGATGAGACAGGAATTCATTTTGGGCTCGTATACTCCACGAAATTGTTCCAAAGAGACACGATGGAAAGAATGGCAGGTCATTTCCTCCAGGTGCTGCGAGGAGTCATCGCGGACCAAACAGCGGCGTTGCATGAAATCAATCTGCTCGATGAGGAAGAAAAACACCTTGTAACTGTTGCATTCAACAACACGTTTGCCGCGTATCCACGTGAAAGCACGATTCAGGAGCTGTTCGAGGAGCAAGTAGAAAGAACACCCGAGCATACTGCGGTTGTGATGAATGAACAGATGCTGACGTATCGGGAGCTGAACCAAAAAGCAAATCAGATCGCAAGTGCTCTTCGCCGATTGGAAGTAGGAAGAGACAGCGTTGTAGGTTTGTTGGCAGATCGTTCTCTCGAGATGATCACAGGCATTATGGGGATCATCAAAGCAGGAGGCGCCTACTTAGGGATTGACCCAGAGCATCCAGGTGAGCGCATTTCTTACATGCTCGAAGATGGCGGCGTGAAGGTTGTCCTTGTTCAAAGACATCTGTTGCATCTCGTCGAAGAAGGTCTCATTCCAATCGTTTTGGAAGACGAGAGTCTGGAGCAAGAAGATGACAGCAACCTGACCAATTTCAATGACGCCAAAGACTTGGCCTATGTGATGTACACGTCGGGTTCAACGGGAAAACCAAAAGGTGTCATGGTAGAGCATCGCAATGTCACCCGATTGGTCAAAAATACGAATTACGTTCAGGTACGCGAAGAAGATCGCATGATTCAAACGGGCGCTATTGGCTTCGACGCCATGACGTTTGAGATTTTCGGAGCTCTGTTGCATGGGGCTGGCTTGTTCCTCGTGAGCAAGGATGTTCTGTTGGATGCGGAGAAGCTGGGCAGCTTCCTGCGAGAGAATCGGATTACAACGATGTGGTTAACTTCACCACTGTTTAACCAGCTTTCGCAAGACAACCCGGCGATGTTTGAAGGTTTGCGTGCGTTAATCGTCGGTGGCGAAGCACTGTCGCCAAGACACATCAACAAAGTGAACAGCACCCATCCCGCTTTGGAAATTTGGAACGGATACGGCCCGACAGAAAACACAACTTTCTCTACATGCTATTTGATTGAGAAGGAATTCGAAGACAATATTCCGATTGGGAAACCGATCACGAACTCCACTGCCTATATCGTGGATCGCTACAATCAGCCGCAGCCAATCGGGGTGCCAGGTGAACTGTGCGTAGGTGGAGATGGGGTAGCCAGAGGTTATTTGAACAAGCCGGAATTAACCGCCGAGAAGTTTGTTCCGAATCCGTTTGTTTCTGGTGAAAACATGTACCGCACAGGGGATTTGGCAAGATGGAAGGCGGATGGAACGATTGAGTATTTGGGACGTATCGACCAACAGGTAAAGATCAGAGGATATCGGATCGAGCTTGGGGAAATCGAGAGCGTTCTGACCAATCTGGAAAAGGTAAAAGAAGCTGTTGTTACGGTGATGGATGATACGAACGGCCAAAAAGCTCTCTGCGCTTATTTTGTTCCAGAAGAGGAACTCGACGCAGCAGAGCTGAGAGAGGCTATTTCCAAAGAATTGCCTAGCTACATGGTTCCATCCTTCTATGTTCAAATGGATAAACTGCCTTTGACGGCAAACGGGAAGGTCAATCGTAGAGCTTTGCCTGAACCATCTGGGGATCGGGTACAGAGCTCCACATATGTCGCCCCGCAAAACGCAACTGAGCAGAAGCTGGCTGAAATTTGGCAAGAGGTTCTGGGTATTCATCCGATAGGCATACACGACAACTTCTTTGAACTGGGTGGTCACTCCCTGAAGGCTATGAATGTAATCACGCAGGTGCATAGAGCATTTCAGGTAGAGCTTCCGTTAAAAGCACTGTTTGAATCTCCTACGATCCATGAGCTGGCTGCTTATATCACTGCGAGTGAAATTGAACAGTTCGAGACCATCCAACCAGTAGAGCAAGCAGACTTTTACCCAGTCTCGTTCGCTCAAAAAAGAATGTACATCCTGCATGAGTTTGAAGGAAGCGGGATCAGCTACAACGTGCCAAATGTGTTGATCATAGATGGCCAACTGGATTACAAACGATTTGAACATGCGATCCGAACACTAGTAAAACGGCATGAATCCTTGCGAACATCCTTCCATTCGAAAAACGGGGAACCCGTGCAACGAGTCCATGAGGATGTCACGCTGCTCATCGGTATTTCCGAGGCGACAGAAGACCAAGTAGAGCAACGCATTCAGGAGTTGGTTCAGCCGTTTGATCTCGAGGTGGCTCCGCTGTTCCGGGTGCACTTGTTGAAGCTGGGAGCAGAACGACACTTGTTCTTCATGGATATGCACCACATTATCTCCGATGGTGTATCGCTTGCAGTCATCGCCAAGGAGTTTGCGAGCTTGTACGAAGAAAAGCAGCTCCCTGACATGCGTATCCAGTACAAAGATTTTGCTGCTTGGCAGACGAAGCTGTCCCAGTCTGAGCGTTTCCAAAAACAGGAGGATTATTGGACGAATGTCTTTGCAGGGGAGATTCCGTTACTCAACCTGCCAAATGATTTCCCAAGACCTACTGTTCAAAGCTTCGAAGGCGACACGGTAGCGATCGGTACAGGAAAGCACTTGCTTGCGGAGTTACGACAACTCGCTGCAAATACGGGCTCCACACTGTTCATGGTGCTTTTAGCGGCCTACAATGTGCTGCTGTCCAAATACGCAGGACAGGAAGAAATCGTAGTCGGTACACCGATTGCAGGTCGATCCCACGCAGATGTGGAACGAATCGTCGGCATGTTTGTCAACACGCTTGCCTTGAAAAATGTGGCAGGAGGCAGCCTGACCTTCCGCGAGTTTTTGGGTGACGTAAAACAAAATGCGCTGCAAGCGTTTGAACATCAGGACTATCCGTTTGAACATCTCGTAGATAAGTTGCAAGTACGGCGCGATTTAAGCCGAAATCCATTGTTTGATACGATGTTCAGTCTGGGGCTTTCGGACTCCTCTGCATTCGAAATTGCTGGACTCAACATGTCTGCTTATCCGGTAGATGGCAAGATCGCGAAATTCGATATCGCTCTGGATGCGATGGAACAACAGGATGAGCTTCTCGTGCAGTTCAATTATTGCACGAAGTTGTTTACAAAAGAATCGATCGACCGCATGGCAACTCATTACGTCAATCTTCTACAGACGATCATTGCCAATCCAGATCGCAAGCTGGCAGAGATCAATGTTTTGTCAAAGGATGAGATGGAGCAAATGCTGCATGATTTCAATGCAACAAAAGCCGCTTATCCAACAAATAAAACGTTCCAGGAGCTATTCGAGGAGCAGGTCGAAAAAACACCGAACCAGGTGGCTGTCATCTTCGAGGATGAGCAGCTAACGTATCGGGAATTAAATGAAAAAGCGAACCAACTCGCACGTGTTTTGCGCCAAATGGGAGTCAAGCCAGAGAGCAATGTCGGCATCATGGTAGACCGCTCCTTGCACATGGTGGTAGGGACGCTCGGTATTTTGAAAGCCGGCGGCGCATACGTCCCGATTGATCCAGACTATCCGTTGGAGCGTCAAGCATTCATTTTGGAAGATAGCGATGCGAAGCTGTTCCTTACCTTGCAAAAGATGAATACACAGCTTGCATTCCCGTACGAAACTCTCTATCTGGATGAAGAGGGGTTGTATCAGGGAGAAGCGAGCAATCTGGAGCCTGTGGCACTGCCGGAACATGCCGCTTACATCATTTATACTTCCGGTACGACTGGCAAGCCAAAAGGGGTCGTGATCGAGCACCGGAGCTATGCGAATGTCGCGTTTGCATGGCAGGATGAGTATCACTTGGATACCTTCCCGGTTCGTTTGCTGCAAATGGCGAGCTTCGCCTTCGACGTATCGACTGGCGACTTTGCCAGAGCATTACTGACAGGAGGGCAACTGGTCATTTGCCCGAATGAGGTCAAAATGGACCCTGCTTCCTTGTACGAAATCATCAAGCGGTATGAAATTACTATTTTTGAAGCGACGCCAGCTTTGATCATGCCGTTGATGCATTACATTTACGAAAATAAGCTCGACATCAGTCAGATGAAGCTCCTGATTCTCGGAGCAGACAGTTGTCCGGCAGAAGACTTCAAGACCTTGCTCGCCAGATTCAGCCAGACGATGCGCATTGTTAACAGTTATGGAGTAACAGAGGCATGCATCGATTCCAGCTATTACGAAGAAACAGATGTCTCATCCATTCGCTCGGGAACGGTACCGATCGGAAAACCGCTGCCGAATATGCAGATGTATGTGATGGATCAACAATTGAATCTTCAACCTGTTGGAGTCGTGGGTGAGTTGTGCATCGGTGGAGCAGGGGTCGCTCGCGGTTATTTGAACAGACCTGAGCTGACGCAGGAGAAGTTCGTACCGAATCCTTTCGCACCAGGTGAACTCTTGTACCGTACGGGTGATCTGGCGAAATGGCGCGCGGATGGCAATGTAGAATTCCTGGGTCGTAACGATCATCAAGTGAAAATCAGGGGTGTACGTATCGAGCTGGGTGAAATCGAGACACAGCTACGCAAGCTGGACGGAATCTTGGAAGCAGTTGTCATCGCGCGAGAGGATCACAGACAAGAAAAGTATTTATGCGCGTACATGGTCGCAGAACATGAGATCGACACAGCACAAATACGTAAGGAATTGCTGAAAGAATTGCCTCAAGCGATGATTCCATCGTATTTCGTAACGCTTGAAGCGCTGCCGCTTACCGCAAATGGGAAAATCGACAGACGTTCCTTGCCGGCGCCAGATGTATCCATGCTTAGAACAACGGAGTACGTAGCACCTCGTACGGAATTGGAAGCACAATTGGCTCGCGTATGGGAGCAAGTGCTGAATGTGGAGCAAGTAGGGGTTCTGGATGATTTCTTTGCAATTGGCGGTCATTCCCTGCGTGCGATGAGTGTGATTTCGAGCATGCATAACGAATATCAAGTCGATATTCCACTTCGTGCTTTGTTCGAAAAACCGACGATTCAGCAATTGGCTGCACACATCGAAGAGACAGCAAGAGGATATGTCATTTCGATTCAACCAGCACCTGGGCAAGAGTATTATCCTGTTTCATCTGCTCAAAAGCGCATGTATATTCTCCATCAGTTCGAGGGAGTCGGCATCAGCTACAATATGCCTTCCACTATGCTGATCGAAGGAAAGCTGGAACCGGAACGATTAGAGACAGCGTTCAAGCAGCTGATTGCGCGACATGAAAGTCTTCGTACCTCTTTTGCCGTTGTAAATGGAGAACCTGTTCAGAAGATTCACGAGGAAGTTTCTTTTGAGCTTTCGTATACAACGATTACAGAAGACCAGGTACATGGGGTTCTTTCATCCCTTGTTCAGCCATTCGATCTGGGGGTAGCGCCGTTGCTTCGCGTCCGTCTCTTGCATATTGGAGAAGATCGTCATGTGCTCTTTACCGACATGCATCATAGCATTTCCGACGGTGTATCCTCCGGCATTCTCCTGTCTGACTTGGTGAAGCTGTACCAAGGGGATGTTTTGCCAGAGCTGCGAATCCAGTACAAAGACTTCTCCGTATGGCAACAGGAGCTTTTCCGATCCGATGCCTTCAACAAGCAAGAAGAGTACTGGGCTCAAGTGTTTGCAGACGACATTCCAGTGCTGAACCTGCAAACGGATTTCACCCGACCAAGCATTCAAAATTTTGCAGGGGATCAGTATGCCATCGGAACTGGTAAACAACTCATGGAAGGCTTGAAACAGCTGGCTCGAGAAACGGGAACGACACTGTACATGGTGCTCCTCGCGACGTACAACGTACTGCTTTCCAAGTATTCCGGGCAAGAGGACATCATCGTGGGCACACCGATTACAGGCAGATCCCATGCTGATCTGGAACCAATCGTCGGTATGTTTGTCAACACATTGGCGATGAGAAACAAGCCGCATGCCGGGAAAACCTTCTCCGAATTGTTGCTGGAGGTCAAGCAGAATGCATTGGATGCTTACGCTCATCAGGATTATCCGTTTGAGGAGCTGGTGGAAAAACTGGACATTCCGCGAGACTTAAGCAGAAATCCGCTCTTCGACACGATGTTTACTGTGCAAAACACCACGGATGAATCTATCGAATTGCGCGGCTTGACACTCGCTCCGTTCATGACTGATCAGGCTGGCAACCATTCCAAATTTGATTTAACGGTGATTGCCACAGAAGAGCGTGAAGAGATTCGCATAGGTGTGGAGTACAGCACAAGCTTGTTTACAAGAGAGACAATTCAACGATTAAGCAACCACTTCATGGCTATTGCCCAAATCGTTGTGCAAAATCCGAATATCCGCTTGAGTGAAATCGACATGCTCTCGACGGATGAGAAGCAGCAAATTTTCGAGAAGTTCAATGATACAGCTGTTGACTATGTACAAGACAAAACGCTGTATCAATTATTCGAAGAGCAAGTCGCGAAGACGCCAAATCAGGAAGCCATTCTCTTTAACGGTCAGTCACTGACTTACAGCGAGCTCAATGAGCGGGCCAACAGACTGGCAAGAGTTCTGCGCACCAAGGGAGTCGGATCTGATCGTCTGGTAGCAGTCATGGCGGAGCGTTCACCAGAGATGATCATTGGCATCCTCGGTATTTTAAAGGCAGGCGGAGCGTATGTACCAATCGACCCAGCGTATCCACAAGAACGCATCCAGTACCTGCTTGCGGACAGCAACGCAGCACTGCTTCTCTGCCAATCTCATTTGTCAGAACTATTGTCTCGCGTGTCGAGCGGGCTTGACTGGCTTGATCTGAACGCAGAGCTTGATGTGGAGATGGATGGCTCCAATCTCTCATCACTCAATCAACCGACCGATCTCGCCTATGTGATCTATACATCGGGTACGACCGGTAAGCCGAAGGGCGTCATGATTCCGCACCAGGGAATCGTTAATTGCTTGCAGTGGAGAAGAGATGAGTATGGATTCAGACCGGGAGACAAGGCGTTGCAGGTATTCTCTTTTGCCTTCGATGGATTTGTAGCCAGCTTGTTCGCTCCGCTTCTCGGAGGTGCTACTTGCGTCTTGCCGAGAGAGGAAGAAGCCAAAGATCCGGTAGCGCTGAAAAAGCTGATTGCCCAGGCGGGAGTTACACATTATTACGGTGTACCGAGTCTGTTCCAGGCGATTCTGGATTGCTCGACTGCTGCCGACTTCTCTCCTCTGCGTTGCGTAACATTGGGAGGCGAGAAACTGCCTCCGCAGCTTGTGCAAAAAACGAAAGAAAAGCATCCAGCAATCGAGATCAACAATGAATACGGTCCGACCGAAAACAGCGTTGTCACCACCATCTCTCGTTCGATTGAAGCAGGGCAGGATATCACGATTGGACGACCGCTAGCCAATGTACAGGTTTATATCGTAGATACGCAACATCAGTTGCAACCGATCGGCGTAGTGGGAGAGCTATGCATCGGCGGACCTGGACTTGCAAGAGGTTATTTGAATAAACCGGAGCTCACACAAGAAAAGTTCGTTCCGAATCCGTTTGTGCCAGGGGAGCTCATGTATAAAACGGGTGACTTGGTGAAATGGCGGACAGATGGCACGATCGATTACATCGGCCGGGCTGATGAACAGGTGAAGGTGAGAGGTTACCGCATCGAGATCGGGGAAATCGAGAGCACGATACTCGCTTACGATGGCATCGATCAAGCAGTGGTGGTTGTGCAAGAGGATGACGTAACGGCCGGACAGTATCTTTGCGCTTATTTCGTCCCAGCAGCAGAGATATCCGTTTCCGAGTTGAGAAGGCATCTGGCGAAGGAACTGCCTGCTTACATGGTTCCAAGCTATTTCGTTCAGTTGGAGCAACTTCCACTCTCGGCCAATGGAAAAGTGGATCGCAAAGCGTTGCCGAAGCCAAAGCCATCGGATGCGGCCACTCGTGAGTTCGTGGCACCAAGGACTGCGACCGAACATCAATTGGCTGCCATCTGGCAGGAAGTTTTGGGGATAGACCCGATCGGCATCACTGACCATTTCTTTGAACTGGGTGGACATTCATTGAAAGCAACGCTGTTGGTTGCAAAGGTGTATGAGTACATGCAGATTGAACTGCCGTTGAACCTCATCTTCCAGCATCCAACGATTGAGAAGGTAGCGGATTTCATCACGCACAAGAACTTTGAAGGCAATTCCGCTGGTGCCATTCTCTTAAATGAAGAGGCGGCGAGAAAGGTATTCTGCTTTACGCCGATTGGAGCCCAAAGTGTCTATTACAAGAAGCTTGCTGACGAAATCAAGGGCGTCTCCCTGCATAGCTTTGATTTCATCGAAGAAGACAATCGACTTGAGCAGTACATCAAGGCCATCGTGGCGATTGATCCAAAAGGACCTTATACGCTCATGGGATATTCCTCGGGAGGCAATCTGGCTTTTGAAGTCGCAAAAGAACTGGAGAACCAAGGATATGTCGTGACCGACCTCATCTTGTTCGATTCGTACTGGAAAGACAAGGTGATGGAGAGGACTTTGGCGGAAACGGAAAGTGACATTGCCCAGTTATTTGCCGAAATCGGAGAGAACATCGAGATGTTCAACATGACGCAAGAAGACTTCAATTTGTACGCTGCCAATGAATTCGTCAAGCAAAGCTTCATTCGGAAAACGGTCAACTACGTGATGTACCACAATCAACTGATCAATACGGGTGCAACGAACGCAGCGATCCATCTCATTCAATCAGAGCTGGAATCGGGCGAGGAAGATTTAGTCGCAGTCAAATGGAATGAAGCCGCTTGGACACAGGCTACGAAACGACTGATGACGTACGAAGGGTACGGAATTCACTCCAGAATGTTGGGAGGAAATTACGTGTCGATGAATGCCTCTATCCTCCGAGACATCCTGCAAGAGCTGTTCATTCTGAAATAAGATCGCGGCTTTGTGATGATTCCCCTTGGGAACGCGTTTTCCAAGGGGAGTTCATCCAATACATCCTTGGAGAGGAGCAGCAAATGATTTTTACCAAGCAAGCTCAGCACAGAAAGAAAGAGCCCGTGTTTGGCTGGGTACTCTCATATGTAAAGCCTTATCGAGGTTGGGTCTTGATCTGTATCATTGCCTCGCTCCTAGTGGCTGTGGCAGACATTTGGATGGGAATCCTGATCAAAACCATGGTCGAACATACGAACAACTTCGACAAGCTGGTCAGTATTGCCCTCATCATTTTTTGTCTGACCATTGTCGGCTTTCTCTCAAAATATTTCATCACATATTCAGCAGCTAGATTCAGTTCAAGTGCCATGAGAGATTTGAAAAACAGCATGGTTTCTCATCTTGAAAAAATCCCCATGTCCACTATGGATAAATATCATTCCGGCGATCTCGTTTCGCGCTTAACAACGGATGCCCAAATCTTGCAAAGTTTTTTGCAAAAGCATTTTTTCCAGTTTTTTTATTTGCCAGTTGTTTTTGTCGGAGCTCTTGGACTATTGTTGACAATCAATTGGAAGTTAATTATCTTTAGCGTCGCAATCCTGCCTGTTGCTATTGCAATCACAGGATGGATGAGCAGACCGATTCAAAAATATTCGGAGCAAATGCAGGACCATCTGGGTCAAACGAACGCGATCGCGCAGGATACGCTCTCCGGGATTCACATGGTCAAAGCTTTTCAATTGGAAGGCGTCCTGTATCGTAAATACCATGCGGGTATGAAGCAGGTTTTGAAAAATGCGTTCCAGGCAGAGAAGAAGCGCGCGTGGATGACAGCACCAGGGATATTATTGTTTTCTTCCCCAATCCTGTTTTTTGTCGCTTATGGTGGGTACTTGATTCAGGTGGGAGAATTGGATCTGGGCAGCTTGGTCATTTTCAGCTATTTGCTTCACTTTATTATCGAACCACTTTCACTCGCCCCCGTGTTGTTTGCCCAAGTACAAGAGATTTCTGGTGCAGCAAAGCGGCTGCAAGAAATTTTTTCACAGCCAGTCGAACAAAATGATCAGCCTGCGATTCCTGTTGATCCACAAGCGATTCCTGTACAGTTTGAGAACGTTACGTTTGGCTACGAACAGGCAAGGATTCTTGATCATGTTAGCTTTACGCTATATCCGAACAAGACCGTTGCGTTAGTAGGGGCCAGCGGAAGTGGAAAGAGCACCATCATGAAATTGCTGTGCGGGTTTTATCAAATGGAACCAGGCAACGGAAGACTGAATGTTTTCGGGCATTCCATGTCGGATTGGAATATGCCGGACATGCGGAGCTATCTTTCCATGGTTTCTCAGGAAACGACGCTATTCCCCGTGTCTATTGCAGAAAATATCTCATATGGACGCATTCATGCGACACAAGACGAGATCATCGCAGCGGCAAAAGCAGCCAATGCGCATGACTTCATCATGGAGCTGCCGCAAGGATATCAAACAAAAGTGGGGGAACGCGGCTCTCGTTTATCCGGAGGACAGAAACAGCGCCTCGCCATTGCCCGAGCGATTTTGAAGGACGCCCCGATTCTGCTGCTGGATGAACCAACGTCTGCTTTAGATACAGAATCGGAAGCTTTGGTACAGGAAGCACTGGAAAATGTGATGAAAAATCGGACTGTTCTCGTCATTGCTCATCGACTGTCTACGATAAAAGACGCGGATGAAGTGCTTGTTTTGGAGCAAGGACAAATTGTTGAACGAGGCACACACTATGATTTGCTTGCCCAAGGCGGCGTTTACACCAGATTGTATCAGAAACAGTTTGCCACAGAGATGCATAGCTCGCTGGCAGCAGGGGGGGTATAGGCATGTTCATCCAGAATTTGATGCGGGAACTACTTCAACTGCTGTCGTTTATGAAATCGAAAAAGCGAGCGTATATTTTGGGGCTCGTGGGTGACGGAATCGGTCAAGCTGCTGTATTGGTATCCTTGCCTTTTGTGTTCAAGGACTTGACGGATTTTGCGAACACAAAAGACCCTGCTTTATTAACCAGAGCGATTATCACAATGGCTGTGATGTTCCTCTTGCTGAGTATCCTGTCTCCATTTTTTAGTTACATCTATCGTCGATGCGTTCGTGAGCTAATTGTCAACATTCGGCTTCAAGTCTATCAACGATTAAGCAAGCTGCCTTTCGATTACTATGAGCAGCACCATTCGGGAGATACGATGTCGAGACTGGGCAACGATGTGGTCCTCATGGAAAACGCGTACGCAGAGCAATTGAAAACATTGAGTATTATCCTGCTGTCGCTGATCGGCTCGATCTTAGGTATGTTTGCTATGGATTGGAAAATTGCCGTTGTCCTATTGCTCGTAAGCGCATTGACTCTGTATGTGAATACGCTGTTTGCCAAGTCAGTACGGCGCATTGGAGATCGAATGCAGCAGCAGATGGGGATTGGGACAGAAAGATTGAACGATTTTTTGTCCGGGTTGCCCATCATCAAAATGTTTCATTTACATAACGTTGTGACCGCACGTTACACGGAAGCAAACGAAGAAGTAGCTTCGTCTGCTATCAAGCAAGGGCATAAACAAGGATTATTGGAAGGAACCAATTTTTTCATCCAATTTGTAAGCTTCGGGGGAATGCTTGTTTTTGGAATCATGATGGTTTCCAAACAAATAATCGGGTTGGGCGTGCTGGTCGCTCTCGTTCAACAACAGATGCTTGTGACACTGGCATTTCTCCAGCTTGGCCAAGTCATCACAGCGTTGCAGAGCTCGCTTGCAGGCGCTTCTCGGGTCGTCGATTTTCTGAAGGAACCTCTCGAACCAGAAGAGTATCAGAAGAGCTCCGACAAACACCAGCATTGCGAAAGCATGCTGAAGCTGGAGCAGGTCGTTTTCGGATACAACGATGCTACAAATGTGCTGGATGGTGTTTCGTTGCGAGTCGAGCAAGGTCAAATGGCTGGGCTAGTCGGAACGAGTGGAAGTGGAAAAAGCACCGTCATGAAGCTTCTGCTGGGGTATTACCCACCTGTGAGCGGCTCTCTCTATTTACTGGGCAAGCCCATGGGAGCTTATTCTCTCGCAGAAATAAGAAGCTTGATCTCGTACGTGCCTCAGGATGCCTTTTTGTTCGAAGGAACCATCGAAGACAATATTCGTTACGGCTGCTTGGATGCTTCGGAAGAGGATGTCATCAAGGCAAGCAAAGCGGCGTATGCGCATGATTTTATTATGGAACTGTCAGATGGCTACCAGACAAAAACAGGAGAGCGCGGTGCCAAGCTATCTGGCGGACAGCGTCAGCGAATTGCCATTGCCAGAGCTATCCTGAAAAATGCACCGATCCTTCTATTGGATGAAGCAACCTCCGCTCTGGATGCTGAATCGGAATATTGGGTGCAGCAAGCATTAGCTGCTCTCATGAAAGATAAAACAGTACTCGTTATCGCTCATCGCCTGTCGACAGTGGAGGATGCCGATGTGATTTACGTGATGGATCAAGGAAAGGTCATCGAGCAAGGGGCCCATGTCGAGTTAATGCAGTACAACGGCACGTATGCCAACTTGTATGAAGTGCAGCAGCGAAAGGATCGAGCAGAACAAGTCAGTAGTCTTGAATTGACAGAAAGAAGAGTGAGTGCTACATGATTGCCATTTACGCTTTGAAATGTCCTGCTGTCATGGAGAAAGAGTTGTTCAACCAATTTTTGCAAGCACTACCCGAAGAAAAACGGGAACGGGTCAACCGTTTCAGAAATCCCGCTGATTCCTATCGGGCGTTGCTCGCTGACGTGCTCGTACGCTCTCTCATTTGTGAAGCCTACGAGATTTCCAATGACGAAATCGAGTATGACTACAATGCATACGGAAAACCTTTTTTGAAATCATTTCCCAACTTCTGCTTTAACGTCTCGCATTCCGGAGAATGGGTGGTCTGCGCCACGAATGATTCGCAGGTGGGGATTGATGTGGAGCAAATATGTCCAATTGATTTGGATATTGCCACTCATTATTTTGCACCAGCCGAAGTAGAAGATCTCTTGGCAAAACATCCGGATGAACAGGTTTCCTATTTCTACGACCTTTGGACTTTGAAGGAGAGTTATATAAAAGCGAGAGGCATGGGGCTGTCTATCCCGTTACAATCATTCGCCATTCGAAAAAACCTAGACCAATCGATTACGATATCGCAAAATGATTCGCGCGATGCTTGGTCATTTCATCAGTATGAGATCGATCCAGGCTACAAATTGTCAGTATGCGCGACTACCAATCAGTTTGCTGCTCAAGTAGTCATGAAGGATTTACAAGATGTACATCAGGCCATTTTTCATAGAAAGATGTCGAGGTAATCACGTAATGAGGAAAGGGCGGGGAAAGAGATGAAATTGTTCTGCTTTCCGTACGCAGGTGGGCTTCCCAGCATCTATTACGGTTGGAAGCGGGTACTGTCGCCAGCGTTATTGGAAATTGATCCATTCGAGGTGCGGCCTTCATTACAGAACGATAGCATGGTTCTTTCCACTTCGTTTTATGAGGTCTTGGAGGATGTATACAAACGGATCACGCCAGAGCTGGGGGAAGAACCTTTTGCTTTTTTTGGCCACAGCATGGGCGGATTAATCGCGTTTGAACTGACGCGAAAGCTGTTGCAGAATGGAAAGCCACTGCCCCAGCACGTGTTCCTGTCTGCATCCCGCGTGCCACATGCCTATCACAAAATGGTGAAAACATACAACCTGCCGCATAACGAGTTCATCAATTCGCTACGTACACTTGGGGGTACTCCCAATGAAGTTTTGGATAATCACGAGCTCTTGGAGCTATTTTTGCCTACGATTCGCGCTGATTTCCAGGCTGTGCAGACATACGAAATGAATAACGAGCTTCCCAAACAAATCCCTGTCAACATGACGGTTTTGTTTGGGAAAGAAGATTCTATTGAAATCCAAGATATTGTGGCGTGGCGAGACTATTGCGGGCGAGAATGCAAATTTTACCCCATGCCTGGTGGGCATTTCTTTATTCATCAGCAAATGAATACGATCCTAGTGATCATTCAAGACACATTGAAGATAGAACAGGCGGTTGCAATCCGTACGCAATTCTAGCGATTGTGTACGGCAACAATAAATCCTAAGGTGAAGGTTGGTGTTCTTTTTATGAATCAGAAAGCACTATCTCGTTTGCTGGCGGCTGTTACATTATCAACGGCGCTAGTCTACCCGCAAGCAGCAAGCGCCGCAGCTCCAGCTCCGGTTTTGCATGACGACAATCCAAGTGGTCATTTTGGTGACTGGTACACAGGTGCAGTTCCTCCCAACGCATCCGACGACAAGCCCGTGATCCTGTTTGTCCAAGGTCTGCACTCCACCTACAATACCTGGTATACAACAGACGGATTTTATGATGCAGCCTATAACGCCGGGTATCGTACCGCCTTTGTACAGTTGAAGGACGCGGATGGCACTGGTGGCAACATGTGGACAAACGGAGCCAAGCTCGCCGAAGTCATCAAAAAGGTCGCAAATTATTATGGTGTTTCCAAAATCAATATTATTGCACATTCCAAAGGTGGCATCGATACGCAGACAGCACTCGTCCACTATGGCGCGCATCCGTATGTCAACGTTGTTCACCAGCTTTCTACACCAAACAAAGGTTCAGAATTGGCTGACATGGCTTACAGCAATTGGGCGGGATGGCTCGCTGACATTCTTGGCAAAAAAGACGATGCCGTGTATTCCCTGCAAACATCATATATGGCCAACTTCCGCGCGCAGACTGACAACCGAAGCGAAAATAGTTCTACAAAGACATACATGGCAGCCGGAACAGGGGATGATGGCTGGTTTAGTGCTACCTGGTTTGCTCATGCGGTTCTTCCTGGTGAAGATGATGGAGCCGTTTCCGTTGAGTCTGCCTTCGGTTTGCCTTATGGGATCAAGAGCTTTACAAAAGACATTTCCCACGGTCAAATAGCGAAAGCCTCGCAAACATGGGATCTGGTCCAGCCTAAATTGCAAAAGTCCTCGATTCGCGAACGTGCAAATAAAGTAAGCAAAGAAAAATTAAAAGAAGCCACTGTGGAAGAGAGCTCCGTCATTCTCCGAGGCGGCGAAGTGGAAGACAACGCCTCCGAAACATTTTTCCTGGAGAGCGGAATCGATAAACTGAGTCTTGACACGATGACCTCGTCAGAAGACACCATTGTGACCTTGATCAGTCCGTCCGGCAAAGAGTATGAGGCGGATATTAGTAAACAAAGCGAATCAGACGATGAACCCGAGATATTCAAAGATGCGGTTCATCACTTCATTGAAGTAGAGGAGCCTGAAGCAGGAGAATGGACACTTGAAGTAGAGGGCTCTGACGACGCCTTTTTCATGGTTGGTTCGGTGGATGGCGGAGAAGAAGCGAAAGTAAAAGCGAGCAAAAAGGTATTCAAGAAAGGCGACAAAGCGAAGATTTCCGTCGACCTGGGCAAAAACGAAATTGATCAATCGTTACTGGAAAAAGCAAACCTGACTCGTTCAATGAACGGCGAAAAAGCGAGCGTCCTTGATGAAGTGAAGTTTGCCGTAAAAGAAGATGAGCTAACTGGCAATTTTACCGTGCCGACGAAGCCAGGTGTTTATAATCTCTCCTTTGACGTAACTGGCATCAATGAGAATGGCGAACCATTTACACGCTCTATTAATTACAACTTTGCGGTAACAAATAGTGATGGAGAATTAGAAAAATAAGAGCAAACCATTTCACGGCCCTGAAAAAGGGTCGTTTTTTTCTGCATACAACTGCATCTCATAGACACGGTATTCATTCTAATGAGCTTTCAAGGTACTATGAGATTAAGACTCATGTAGCATGAGAAGATACTAGTCAGTAGGAGCATATCAAATCAAATCACGATTCAGCCATATTCACAAAGAAAAAAGGTGAGACCATGGATAAAAAGATACATGTACTAGTTGTGGAAGATGACAGCGATATCAATAAACTATTGTGTACGGTTGTCACGAAGAGCGGGTACATTGCCCAAGCAGCCTATTCGGGAACAGAAGCGAATCTCTACTTGGACAGACAGGAATGGGATCTCGTACTACTTGATCTGATGCTTCCGGGACTCACCGGTGAACAATTACTGGAGAAGATCAATGAGGTGTTTCGGACGCCAGTTATTATTATCTCAGCCAAAGATGAGCAACAGACGAAAATAGCAACACTTCGTACTGGAGCAGATGATTTTATTACAAAGCCGTTTGATATTGAGGAGGTGTCTGCACGCATCGATTCCCATATGCGAAGATACATGCGATTCTCAAATCCGACTCCAAGTAATCGATTAACGTACAAGGAGCTGGAGCTGGATAAGGAAACCAAATTCGTGACGATTAACGGTTCCGAAGTAACTTTGACAGCAAGAGAATTTGCTATTTTAGAGCTGTTCATGTCGTATCCGAAAAAAGTGTTTTCGAAGGCGAATGTTTTTGAAAGTATCTGGAACGAGGAGTTTATGGGGGATGACAATACAGTGGGTGTACATATCAGCAATTTAAGAAGCAAGCTGGCAAAAGCCAATCCCAAACAAGAATATATAGAAACGCTATGGGGGATGGGCTATCGACTTCGATAACGGAACCAACTTAATGTTTTCTTAAGATTCTCTTTGGGATCTCTTATGGCGAGCATTTGATAATGAAGGTATCGCCAAAGGGAGGAGGTGTTCGGCAAATGGCTGAGCTAGTTCTTAGAACAAACGATTTAACCAAAGCTTATAAAGGCAACATCGCTCTTGACAAAGTAACGCTTTCGATTAAACGGGGATCGATCTACGGGTTTATCGGACAAAATGGCGCAGGGAAATCTACGTTGATTCGGATTGTGAACGGGCTTGTGTCCCCTTCGTCCGGTTCCGTTGAGTTGTTTGGAGCAAATAGTGAACGGGAGCTTGTCCTTGCTAGAAAACGTATTGGTTCGATAATCGAAAGTCCTGCGTTATTTCCTCATATGACCGCATGGGAGAATCTCGAAGTACATCGCATACAAAAAGGAATACCGGGGCGCAAATGCATAGAGAATACACTGGAGCTAGTTGGATTACAGGAAGCTGGCAAGAAAAAATCCATGCATTTCTCCGTGGGAATGAAGCAACGTCTTGGAATCGCTATCGCTTTACTTGGCGATCCTGAATTTTTAATTTTGGATGAACCTACTACAGGACTTGACCCGACGGGAGTCATAAAATTGAGAGAGCTCCTGAAAAGATTGCATTCGGAGAACCAAACGACGATCTTGATCTCAACGCATATCCTCAGTGAGTTGCATTTGCTTGCCACTCATTATGGAATCATCCATAAGGGAAAGCTGCTGGAACAATTGACGGCAAATGAACTGCATGAAAAGTGTAAGCAGTACTTGCACATAAAAGTAAATGATACAAGTAAGGCCGCTACGATTATTGATCAGGAACTGCATACCAGCAATTTTGAAGTGATGCCAGACGGTGTGATCAGGCTGTATCAATCCGTTCATGATCCCGGTATGGTTTCTTCGATCCTTTTCAAAGCGGGACTCACAATTGAACAGTTCATGCCGATGGGTGAAGATTTGGAGAGCTATTTCGCTAACCGGATTCAAGGAGAACGCTATGTATAATCTCATCAAATCCGAATGGTATAAGCTACGGAAGGACCGTTCCTTCAGGACACTAGCGATGATCATAGTAGCACTATCGATCTTTTGGCCGCTTTACTGGCATTTCGATAATCTGCTGGATGGTGATCCTCTATTTACAGGGTTAGAATCCTTCCAGCGAGCTATTTCCGGCAACACATTCATTATCAAGGTGTCCTTGTGTATCCTGGCAGGCTTCTTTATATCTAGCGAGTATTCAACCGGGGTCATGAAGAACATGGCAACGAGCGGGAATAGCAGAATGAAAATTTTTACGGCAAAACTGTTTGTGTACTCTTGGGGTGTAATCCTTCTTTCCCTACTGTTTCCTGTTTTCAATATGGTTATCAGCACCTTGTTGTCTGGATTTGGGGCGATGGATGACCAAGCAGTAGCGTTGCTAGTCTTGAGAACAATGCTAGGTACCATACTGTATTCAGCGTCATTTGCCTCGGTCGCTGCATTGTTTGCCATTATCTTCACGAACAGCGGTAAAACGATTTCTGCCTCGATCATCTTCTTTTTGACCATCGATGTCATTTTTACAAACATAGGTGAATTTATCCCTGTCTTTGAAACTGTTTATGAGAATAGCGTGTTTTCATTGGTGGAGGATATTGGGGGTATTTCGCCAAGCAACACAGAATTATGGCGCTTGACGGTGGTTCCGATCCTCACATTTGTTGGCTGTGGACTTGCCGGCTGCTGGGTTTACAGGAAAAAAGAAATTAAGTAGGTAGGAAGAAGGAAGGCGGAAGGATCGAGATGCTATTTGTGGTGTTTGCAGCATGTACTATAGCAGCTGCTGCTATGATCCGCTTGTATGGTCTGAAACGAGAAATAAAGCGAATAACCCATCAGCTGGAGTCATATACGAAGGGATCAACCGAGAAAAAGATCGATATTGCCTTGTTTGATCAGGATTTAGAGACATTGACCGAGGAAATCAACAAGTTGCTTACACTTATTGTGGAGGCAAACGCATTGCGTAGAAGGACTGAAAACGAGCTCAAGCAAGGGATTGCGAATATCTCACATGATTTGCGCACCCCGCTCACATCCATTCTGGGTTATATCCAGCTTATGGAGTCGGAAGGTGTAACCGAGGCGGAGAAGATGGAGTACTTGATTATCGCCAAGAACCGAACGAAGCGTCTGCAAAAGTTGTTACATGACTTTTTCGATCTATCGGTTATCGATCATGCTGACTTTGAACTGAAACTGGAAAAGGTGGATATGAACACGCTCATTTCGGAGGTCTTACTGGGATTTTATGATCGGTTCAACGAAAGCAGCTTGGAACCAATGATTCAATTGCCGAATGAGAAAATCTTGCTCTACGCAGATGAATCGGCTATCAAGCGTGTTGTGGAAAATCTATTGGCAAATGCAGCTACTCACGCTGTTGGCCCAGTTAGGATTCGCCTTGAGAAGCAGGAATTGAAGGTTGTTTTTTCTGTAAGTAATCATGCCCGCCATTTGAATCAGCAAGATGTGGCAAAGCTCTTCGATCGTTTTTATACGTCTGATCCGACGAGATCGGGTAAGGGCACAGGCCTGGGTCTGTCCATAGCCAAGAGTCTAATGCTCAAAATGAATGGGGAGCTGACAGCAGAGCTACAAGGAGAATCACTCATTATGAAATGTGAATGGCAGCTTTATGAAGGAAGGGAATAACATGGCGTATGCCAAAATCACTTTGACTCTTATCTTTTGTTTGACTATGATTCTTACCTCTGTTGAGAGTGTCTATGCGCAAACAGACTTTCCAAAGGATCAAATTGATCATTTCATTCGATCAAAAATGGAAGAGAATCATATTCCGGGATTAGCGGTAGCGATTACCCGTGATGACAAAGTCATTTTCTCAAGAGGATATGGAAAAACAGCAGACCAAAGTCCAATATCTGGGGATACCCCATTCGCTATTGCTTCGCTGAGTAAATCATTTACAGCATTGGCTGTCATGCAGCTAGCTGAATCCGGACGAGTGGATCTAGATAAACCGATTGCTCACTATATTCCCTCGTTTCAGCTGAATGATCCCCGTGGAATGACAATCACAGTTCGTCAACTTTTGAGTCATACAAGCGGCTTGACCGACACCGTTTACCCAGATATGACGATTCATCCTCAGCCCGACTCGTTAGAAGAAGTCGTGCAACGATTGCATGAAGTTACCCTCCATAGCGAGCCCGGCAGTGAATTTCATTACAATAATACGAATTACCAACTGTTAGCCAGGCTGGTAGAAGTAGTCAGTAAGGAAAAGTTCCCTGATTATTTGCAACGGCATATTTTCACTCCACTTGAAATGAAACGTACTTTTCATGTCTCAAATACAAAGCAATTGATTGAAAAGTCCAGTACAATTTCTGGCGGACACTATTTCCTATTTGGAAAACCAATAGCTACTGAAGAACCTGAATGGTTCGTTGAAGGCGCGGCAGGGATGGTTTCAACAATCAACGATATGGCTAAATGGTTGATCATACAGGGAAATAGTGGAAAATACAACAATGTGCAGCTGCTTAGTAGCGAGGGGATTAGAACCATGCATTCACCTACAGGCCCTAAGGAATCATATGGTCTGGGCTGGGAAATCTCTAAAACCGCTGATGGAAAAAAACAAATCGAGCATGGGGGAATTTTGTGGACCTATCAAGCGCAAGAGCTTGTAATACCTGATCAGAAGCTTGGCATTGTCATCTTGTTCAACAGTGGCTTGAATACTTTCGTCGATTATTATTCATTTGTGAGTGGATTGTCAGGAATATTGACTAATTCCCCGCCAGAAAATTCTCTTTTCACTCATACCATGCTTGAATCCGGTATGTGCAGCATCATCTTGATCACGGTGCTTTTGGGAATTCGTCGCTTATGGCGGTTAAAGAAATGGGAAGAGCAATACAAGAAGCGTCCTAGTTGGTTGACCTTCTTATCCTTCATCCTAATGTTGTTACCGTTATTCCTGCTCCTTTTCCTTCCGAAAATGATCACATTTTTTGGTGGCGAACGAGTGCTCAGTTTGGAAGGTATCTTTATGATGATGCCGAGTATTATTATTGGGCTGGCAATAGCTTCTTTTCAAAATCTTGTAATAGTGATAGCTCGTGTTATTCGAATTTGCCAAATACGGATACAATCAAGAGGTTCACAGAACCAAACGATTAACCGAACCACTACAGAAGGGCAGTTCATGGGTTAATGTGTAGAGCTTTCGAAACCATTAGGTAGTGACCAATTTCGTTGAAGGTTGAACGTAGCCTATTATCGTTACGTTCAACCTGCGAATTTGGCCTTTTTAACGGCTAGACTTAGGATAAACTTCCCACCGCTGCTCCTTCTTCAATGCTATTCTTTGCAAGGTTCTTGCTATGCCTTACAGGACACTCCAATGCTAATAGGATCTATCCGTCTGTACTAAGCGCCAACAAGCGTTTTAGATTGTCATCAATAAATTTATTATCGGCACTGTTGATTCCGCGCCCGGCAAAATGGCCCCAGAACGATTCAATAGGGTTAAAAATAGCATGAGGTATTAGCTTAGCCTCGTATTCGTTATCGTCTGCCGAGCAGAAGAGATCCGTGCTCCCTGGCATGACGCAGGCAAGCGCTTTAATGCTTGTGAGCGCCTCATCGAAATCTCCGTTATAGGTCGGATTTGCACTTATATCTGCATGTTGTCCTGTCCATAGCATGGCCAGGACATTGTGCGGATCCATTTTCATAAAGCTATCTTCCCAGACGCCAGTGACAAAATCTGTCAATGAGTCAAATCCCAGATCACGATAAAGTTCCTCTCTGTAAAACGCCTGCGATACGCCCCATCCTGCATAGACACGGCCAACGGCGCGCATGTCCGCAGAAGTCAACTGGTTTAGTTTACTTGAATCAAAGCGGGTCGCAGCCAAGAGCGGAGCTTTCAAACCGTCCAGAACTACATACGTTTGGGGCCATGTCTTTGCAACTCCGGCGAAAGGTGCAATTCGTTCCACCATGTCGGGATAACTTGCCCCCCATTGGAATGCTTGAATGCCTCCCATTGACCACCCTACGACGAGAGCGATCTTTTGAATGCCGAATTTTTCGGTCACCAGCCGATGCTGTAATGTAACGTTGTCATAAATGGTTACCTGCGGAAAATTAGCCCGGTCGAATGGGGGAGGCGTGTTACTGGGAGACGAAGATAATCCGTTGCCCAGCAGATTTGGTACGATAATGAAATATTTCTGCGGATCTAGTGCCATGCCGTTTCCAATCAACCATTCATTCTGCACATGCTGGTCACCAAAAGCAGTTGGATAGACGATGACATTATCTTTCTTTTCATTCAATCTTCCATAAGTCTTATAAGCAATAAAAGCGCTCGGTAACGTCACTCCTGATTGCAAGGTTACGTCACCCAAATCAAAAATTTCATAATCCATCGTATTGCCTCTCCCTTCAAAATGAAACCATACATGAAGAATGTATTTCTTGTTGTAAGTATAGATCTGTGATAGTCTCAGCAAAAGTGAATGAAATTCAAAGCTATATTCAAAAATCTTGAAGGGTAAGGGGGATCGTATGATGGAATTGCGCCAACTGATTACGTTCCGCACGGTTGCATCAACTTTAAATTTCAGTCGGGCTGCGGAAGTGTTGAACTACGTCCCCTCCAACGTCACGATGCAAATAAAAGCATTGGAGGATGAGCTTGGTGTTCGTCTCTTTGATCGCTTGGGCAAGCAGCTCGTGCTCACAACTGCGGGGAAACGCTTTTTAACTCATATCCAAAGCGTTCTAGACAAATTGGACGAAGCTCGCAGCGTCGTTCATGATGATGAAAATGTAAGCGGCACCCTAACAGTAAGTGCTAACGAGGTTCTTTGCGCCTATCGGCTTCCAGTTGTCTTTCACCTATTTCGTTCGCGCCATCCAGGAGTTCGTCTCATCTTCCGCTCCGTTCCAAATCAACAACTCAAGCAAGCGCTTTTTGAGGGAACCGCGGATGTCGTCTTTATGTTGGACGAACCCATTCGCTCAAGCGCACTTGCAGTGGAGCCATTGGTGGAAGAAACTTTCCGCTTTTTCGCCGCTCCAGACCACCCACTATCGAAACTAACTGTACTGCAGCTGGAAGATTTTCACGGACAAGTGTTCCTGACGAATGAAAAGGGTTGTCCCTATCGAACCATGTTTGACCGGCAATTTGAGAAAAAGGGCATTGATAGTATTACGTATTTAGAGTTTCAAAATGCCGAAGCCATTAAACAATGCGCAATTACGGGAATCGGTATTGCCTTTCTTCCTGAAATGACAACGAAAGCGGAAGTTGAACGTGGCGACCTTGTTTCTCTTCCATGGCAAATTCCGCACTTGCACGTGTATACACAGATGTTATGGCATAAAGACAAGTGGCTTTCACCAATCATTTTATCTTTCATAGAAGCAGCAAGGGAGGTTATCGCTATAGAGGAGATTAAAATCGTTTAGCCTTTTCGCATATGATAACACCTACGGGCAGGGGGAAAGTCCCGGCAATCCAAGCAGTTAGAGGAACTAAAAAAGCCTAAGCAGCCAGTGTTATTCGGTATTCTACCGGGTACACTGGTTTCGTTTTTTCTGGAACCGTTCATGATTATAAAACCATGTGTAATTCTAAATGGCCAATTTCAAATAAAACAGACGCGAGAGACCATGAATCCGCTTCGTGCCAGAACTTGAAAAAGATCACCATACACCTGGCTAGGCTGGCGTAGGTTGTGCGGAGATCCTTATTTATTCTTCACCAGACTAGTTTTCCATCGTTTTATGAAACTTTCTAACTATTTCACAATTACAATCAAACCGTTTACAGCCTCCTTTCGTTTCCTTTGATAGTACCGTTAAAAAACATGTGTGAAATGGAGGAAGAATCATGAAGAAGACCGTGTTCCTAGTAGCTCTACTGCTTTTTTTCACTACGGCTGCCGGAATGTCAGCCTATGACGGTAAGCCGGCGTCCCAGGCGACACCAAATTCCAGCACAAGTGACCAAGTCATCTGGGTGTACGGACCAGGTGGACCACTTGGACCGATCAAGGAAGCTGCTGAACATTTTTCAGCTAAAACGGGAATGAAGGTGGAAGTAACAGCCGGACCAGAGAGCAACTGGATCGGTCAAGCAAAGCAAGATGCAGATATTATTTTCGGTGGCTCCGAGTATATGCTGCAGGAGTTTATCTTTAAATACCCCGAAATCATCGACACGAAAACACGTACGGAGCTTTACACGCGTGCTGCAGGAATATTGGTGAGGAAAGGAAATCCTAAGAAGATTGAAAGCCTGGCGGATTTAACGAAAAAAGGAGTAAAAATAATGGATGTGAATGGGGCTGGCCAGCTTGGCCTGTGGGAAGACTTGGCGGGCAGAAAAGGGCTGATCGAAGGCATTTCTCAAAATATTAACGTTTCTGTAAAGTCGAGTGCCGAAGCCATTGAACGATGGAAATCGAATTCCAGCCTGGACGCTTGGATTACCTATGAATCGTGGCATTACCGGCTCAAGGATGTGACAGACCTGGTCGAACTGCCCGAAGAAGAAAAGCTCTATCGTGGAACGCCGATCGCCCTGACAAAAATCACTGATCAGAAAAAAGAGGCACAGCAATTTATTGATTATTTAAGAACGAAAGAATCTCACCAAATCTTTCAAAAATGGGGCTGGAAGTAAGGACGAATCTTACATCTAAAAAACTGGGAGGAACATACATGAAAAATGCAGTTTTTACCCTTGCGATACTTTCAATTATTTTTGCTTTGGCTGCCTGCGGAAAAAGCACGGAGGTAAAAACAGAGACGGTTCAACCCGATCAAGCCCAAACGGAACAAACTAAATCGGAACAAGCCCCAGCTGAAAGTCTCCAGCTTTTGGATAATGAGAAAGCTGGAAAGTACCTGGCGGACCCACAGGGAAGGGCTCTGTATTATTTTAAAAAGGACGAAGCAGGAAAAAGCAATTGCAGCGGAGACTGCCTGGCAAACTGGCCGGCATTTACCCAGGAGGATTTCGCCGTCCCGGAAGGTTTTGACAAAAAGGATTTCGATACGATTACAAGAGAAGACAACGGGAAGAAGCAGGTTACGTACAAAGGCTTTCCTCTCTATTATTTTGCAAAAGACCAGCAAGAAGGGGATGTAAACGGGCAAGGAGTAAAAGAAGTATGGTTTGTCGTAAACAGCGAAACAGCATTTGAATAAGCCTGCCCAGGGAACGATCAGTCGCGGTCGTTCCCATCTTTACTTTTAAAATCGTGTTATGGCAGTATATTTTTATCCAAAAGCAGGGAGTGCCACATGAAAGAAAATTACGATGCGGAATTAATGCGATTGGTAAACGAAAAAAATGGTCACGCATTAGAGGAGCTCTATGATCGATATATAAAGCTTGTTTACGGCTTCGTTATGAAGTTTTGCAATGGGAATGAGGATAAGACGAAAGAGATTATTCAGCTGGTCTTTTTGAGGCTATGGACAACAAACAGCCATTACGATCCTGCTCAAGGCAGCTTTGTAAACTGGCTCCTCACGATTACCCGCAATATATGCATTGACTACCTCCGCAAAGAGAAGAGGCATACGCAACACCATCAAGAGGAACATGAGGAGATCGCCGACCCTGCAAATGCAGTCGAGCAACGAGTAAATACGAATGATATTGCGATGGCGAAAAACAAATTGCCGACGGCCCAAAGAAGATTAATCGAATTGCTTTATTGGAAAGGGTATTCTCTTTCAGAGATCGCCAAGCTGGAACAAGAGCCGCTCGGCACAGTTAAAAGCAGGCTTCACCAGGCTCTTAAAGGATTGAGGAAGCATCTGGAACTGGAGGATATAAAATGAGAAGGGTCTGTGAGCAATTAATTTCATATATAGCAAATGAGCTCAAGGAGAGCGAACACATGGCCTTTGCTGAACATTTAAAGAATTGTACGGAGTGTAAGAAAGAATATCAGGAATTATCCCAGGCCTGGCATGCTTTGCCCTTCGATTATACCGAAACCGAGGTGCCTGAATCGCTAAAAGGCGAGGTGCTGGGGTTTGTTTTTGAGCACAATAGGCAAAGTGATACGGAAACATTCATGGCTAAGATGAGCAAGCTCGCCATGATGTTCAAAAGCCAGTTCACTCCAGTTTCAACCAGTATCGTGACCGTCTTGTTGCTCGCGTTTATTGGCCTTGGAATGGCGAATGTACAGGAAAAAAATCGCCATCCTGAAAATATCCCGATAGAAATTTTAACGGAGATTCCCTTAAAAGCAGCCAATCAAAGCCACCCGCGAACAAACGGCATCGCCTATATTGTCCAGCAGGGATCAGAGAAAAATTTGGTGGTGCAGGTTCACGAATTGCCTGGCGTCGAAGGTTCACAGGTTTACCAGGTTTGGCTGTTGAAAAATAGCAAGAGGGAAAATGGTGGCATATTCAAGCCGGACGAAAACGGATCCGGAATACTGACCTACCAGCTCGCCGAAGGGCAAACTTTTGATCAAATCGGCATCACTGTCGAACCGGACGCCAACAGCAGACAACCAAGAGGAAAAAAAATAGCCGGTTCATAGATGGTAACAGAAAAGGATTGATACATGTTAAATATCCGGTTAACCGGAATAGTACGAGCGAGTGCTGATGTTCAAGAAACTTACCCAAAAACGATTAAACTTTTTCGGGAATATTTCATCTGTATTCAAAATGGTAGAATCGATTTTGATCGATCTTTTTTCAAAATGGATTCTTTGAATTTGCCACATTGAAAGGGCTTCAGCTGGAATCCGCATATGTCCACACGGCTCGGCCAGTTCCGCCTTATGGGTTCGATAGTGAAACAAACACAAATAGAGGCTGCTGGAGTTAAAACCGGCAGCCTTTGCTCAACTAACGGGCAGGATAATTCAATATGTTGGAATGTTATGGTATATATTGTGCATGGATACGATCTGATGGGGGTGGGGATGGAATGGATAAAATCAAGCAAGCCCAAATAAATGGTTTTCTGCAAGCTTTCGCCTTATTAAATCTCCATACAAATCATGGATATACATTTGAATGGAATGAACTGGAGTATCATGACGATATTCTTACTGCTTTTACATATAGCTTTAATCTAGAGGGGGATAAAAACTTAGGTGAAGTACGATTGATACCACTTGACGATTGGAAAGCAAAATTAGAGAAAACTTGTGATGATTGGTTCTTTGAAATTGGGTATCCTTATCACCAATTTGATTCATCCTTAAAGTTTGACCCAAAGCATTGTATAAACGGTTTTATTACACTATTATCAGATTTTTTTGAGGGGAACCTAATGGTATATAAAGTGGAATGTCAGCCTAATTTCTGGTATGAAGCTATTTGGGATGATTATATTTTTTATTCTAATAAGAGATTGTTTCTTTTACATTTTGGAGTTTCTGATTAACGGGACGAGCATAGACAATGACATGAGGCTCCACAGTCATTACCAAAACAACGAATGATCGAATGTAACCAGCGACATTACATGGCCTGGAGTCATACAAGACGAAGGGCCATTTTTATTTGATTGCGTTTTGTTTTGAAAATTAGTTATTTTCGGAATTTATATATTGTCGTTTTCTCATCTGCCGCTTATAATTCTACTAGTGCATGAACTTCATATCCCTATTTTTTTGAAGTCTATACTTCGAAATCAAAAAACTGAAATTGCTTTCTTGTTTGTATGTAATGAACCTAAGGAGGCATGACATGAAGATGAATGAGTGGGAAGCATCGTTTGAAGATTACGTCCAAAGACTGATGGATGATTTTCAGGTTCCCGGTGCGGTCATTGCAGTAGCCAAAGATGGGGAGCTCACTTATGAAAAAGCGTTTGGTTATCGGGATCGCGAAAAGCAAGCCCCGATTGATCTGGATACGGTATTTGGGATCGGATCGATTACGAAGTCGTTTACTTGCATGGCGATCATGCAGCTTCAGGAAGAAGGAAAGCTTTCCGTGCATGATCCGGTTATCACTTATTTGCCTGAGTTTCGCACACCGGACGAAGTCCAAACGAAGCGCATCACCATTCATCATTTCATGACACATACCCTCGGATTTCCGCCACTTCCATCTCTCATTCCCGCCATGCTACCCAGTTTACAAGCCGATCCGACAGCACAAGAGTTACTCCAACATTTTGAAGCGCAATGTCAACACCCAATTGATACCTTCGAAGACCTCATGGCATATATAGAGAAGCTGCCCTTTGAATTGTTGGGACCTGCTGGCACAGAATTCAGCTATTCGAACGAAGCTTTTGGCTTGCTTGGGGCGATTGTTGAGCGTGTCAGCGGCAAAACATACGAAGCCTATGTGCAAGAGCATATTTTACAGCCACTCGGGATGGAACGCACGGTTTTTCATGTCGAGGAATTAGCCGAGGATGACAATACGACCATGCTGTACACATGTCGCATGAATGATGGCGTTCGTGAAGTAGTACGTGCCCCCGGTTGGTGGGATGCTCCCTCCATGCGTGCAGCAGGCTTCCTCAAATCGTCCGCACGTGACATGCTTCGGTATGCGGATGTCTATCGGACAGGCGGGCTTTCAAATGGAGCGAGAATCATCTCGGGGGATAGCGTGTCACAAATGACTGCCCCTCATGTCCGTATTGACTTGAGTCGCAGCTATGGTTACGGACTCGGCGTGCTTCCATTTTCCGAAGATTACACGTTACTTACCCATACCGGCGGCTTAAAAGGGATGACCGCGCAAATGTTCATCGTCCCCGAGGCGGGAGTAACTGGCATTCTTTTAACCAACATGGATGATGCCCCCATTACCAATCTGACATTAGGGCTGTTGAACAGCATGTTCGGTCGCCCGCTTGAGACGCAGTTCGCCACGTTTTCCGAATGGGAAGTGCCGCTTGATTACTTGCAGCAATGTCCAGGTACATATAAATCTGGTGAAGGAGACGTAGTAGAGATCAGATTCGATGAAGCGCAAAGACAGCTCGCACTCGTTTTAGGCAATGATGTGTTTCCACTGCGTTCCGTTGGCGAAGATACGTTTCTGTTCAAGCGCCACAACATCGATTCACTCATTCGCTTTGTTCGCCATCCTGACGGTGAGATCAAGCGCATGGCGTTTGGATCGCGCCAAATGCCGAAAGAAGCCTAATCAAAAATAGGGAGGCAGTTTCTCATGAAGGTGTTTATTTCGTTGGACATGGAAGGGATCTCCGGACTAAGCGAATGGGAGGATGTGATCCCCGGTCGGAGACATTACGAAGCGGGGAGAAGACTGCTGACCCAAGATGTTAATGCGGCGATTGAGGGGGCATTGGAAGCAGGAGCTACCCAAATTATCGTCAATGAATCTCATGGGCCGATGAACAATATTATCCTGGAAGAATTACATCCACAGGCAGATGTCATCCGTGGTTTTTTCAAGCCTCTCTGTATGATGCAGGGGATCGACAGTAGCTGCGATGCCGCATTTTTCATCGGTTATCATGGAAAAGCAGGAACAGGGGATGCGGTACTCAATCATACATTGTCTGGCCTCGCTATCCATCGGCTTATCTTAAATGGCAAAGAGGTGGGCGAAGCAGGTTTAAATGCTGCAATCGCTGGAGCTTTTGGCGTCCCTGTCGTACTCGTTACCGGAGATTCTCAAACGGCTAAAGAAGTGGAAGAAGATATCCCTGGAGTCTTTACGGTCGCCGTGAAAACAGGAATAACGGGACTCTCGTCTCAAGCGATGCATCCCGTTCGTGCGAGAGAGCTGATCCGTCAGCAAGCTAAGGAGGCATTGCTCCATCGCCGTACAGTTAAACCGCTTGCGCAAAGAGTAGAGAATACGATAGAAGTCGAGTTTACGAAATCACAATTTGCCACAGCAGTCAGCTGGATGCCAGGAATTGAACTCACCGAAGGACGCACGGTGCGCTTCCATTCGTCTGATCTTGTTAGTATGATGCCCGTCTTGCAAGCGATGCTGTTGATAACTGGGCAAGTGAATCAGATGATTACTGGTTAAGTAAAAAATGCAGCTCCTCATCACGAGGATCGCTGCATTTTTTTGTTTTAGTTCAGAGGCTTATGGTTTTTTAAATACGCAAGGGCATTATAAATCATTTCGGCTGCCTCTTCACGCGTGATTGGCTTTTGCGGATGGAGCTTTTTTTCTTTATCCAATTCGATCACATCTCTTGCCAAAGCTCGTTGAATGGAGCCTTGGTAATCCACGGTGAGTTCTTGATCATCTTGGATTTCCATCGGTACTAGTTTGATCATAGGGAGATTCCCCTTGGTCTCCATGACTCTCATTAGCTGGTGAATGAACTGCTCTTTGGTCCAATCTGCATTCGGATCGAGATCAGCTGGTAATTCCAATCCATTCGCACCCGCTATGATCAGACTCTCTGCATACCAAGCATTGTTATCTGCTTTGGAAAAAAAGTCAGTGGCTTGTGGAGCCTTTATAAAACGGATCGCAGCCAAACTCAAATCAAAGGCATTTACAATCAGTTGAATACCTTGAGCAGCCGTAATCGTTTCGTTAGGTGCAAATTTGCTATCATCTACCCCTTTTATCACACCTTGTTGCTGTAAGGAAAGAATCTTATCCTTCGCTCCTGATTGGGCAAGATCCGTAAAAGGAGTCGTGGCAGCAAAGCTTGGTTGGGCGAATGACACGGTTAACAATGCAAGGATGGAAAGAGAGATCATATTTTGTCTGACATTCATGATAGCCACCTCGTCTATTTTTGAAGTTTCACTCCATTTGACGAGGAACCATTGATAACGTTTCAAAGTATGTGCTTTCAAAGAGAGGATGATTAAATTACGCGTCTTCCTAGCTCAAAGCGTTTTTCCCAGGAAGTCCCTTTGAATTTGGTTGTCGTAACTCCCGGTTTACCGTACGTATGCAGTAGCTTATTGTCTCCAGCGTAGATGGCAACATGGGTAATGCGAGAAGACGAGCTGCCGTAGCTGCGGAAGAACACGAGATCTCCTTTTTGCAGTTGATCCTTCGAGACTTTTTGACCGACTTTGGACTGTTGACGCGAGTCTCGTGGCAACCTTACTCCGACCTCTTTAAAGACTCGCTGTGTAAAGGAAGAGCAATCAAATGTACGCGTTGTTTTTTTGCTCGAACCAAATTTATAAGGGACGCCTTTAAACTTCAATCCTTCTGAAATGACCTGATCGGCAATGTCCGAAGAGGAGGCCGAAGTATTGTGGTCAAATGAAGCAGTAGTATCTTTACTATCTTCAGTCTGTTTATTCAGATTACTATCAGTAGTACTTTCCTCATTGGCTGTCAGGTCGTTATTCGTACCTTCTTGCACCATTTGATCAAATTGATCAATTTCAGCCTGTTCATTGCCTTGATCTGCAACTGATTCTTCGATATTTTGTTGCAGGTTCAGGTCATCCTTATGTTTTTTCTGCTGTTTATCCTGACTATGTGTAGTGGTGGAGGTGAGACTTGTCTCAGAAGCCGCGTAGGCTTGTCCGTTCATGAGAAGAGAAGTTCCCATTAGAATAGCTACGACCGTAGTAGTGGTGCCTTTCCAGTTTCGCTTTGTCATGATGTTCCTCCTTATGAATAGTTGCTCTTGTTGTGCGTTTCTCATCCACGCAACTATCGTACAGAACAAAACTAAGATTCCCGGTAGAATTTCATGAGAGTTTCCTGAGAAAACTGTTGGTAAGATATTCAAACGGAGTTGATATGCATGCCTACGCCAGATGGAAAAGGCTATTTGCTGCTTGTTGAAGATGAGCATAACTTGGCAAGATACTTACAGTTGGAGTTGGAGAATGAAGGATTTTCGGCGGATATTGAATACGACGGGCTTTCCGGATTAGAAAAGGCACTGACGATTGAGTACGATCTCATCCTCCTGGATGTCATGCTGCCCGAATTATCGGGGATAGAATTATGCCGGCGCATACGGGAAACCAAAGATGTCCCCATTATCATGATCACGGCTCGTGGAGAGGTTCCGGATATCGTCACGGGATTAGACAGTGGAGCCAACGACTACCTGGCAAAGCCGTTTGCCATCGAGGAGTTGTTTGCCCGGATTCGGGCCTTATTGCGTCAGCGGGAAACAAAAGCAACCCAGGAAATAGTGGTTGGTCGCTTACGTATCCAGCCCAACGCACGGCGTGTGTTCCTCGATGAAGAGGAAATCATGTTGACGCCACGCGAATTTGATTTGCTTTATTATCTAGTTCAGAACAAGGAGCAAGCGGTCTCGCGAGAACAAATTCTCACAGCAGTTTGGGGGTTTGACTTTATGGGGAATACCAACATCGTGGATGTGTATATCCGGTATTTGCGGAACAAAATTGAGACTGATCCATCCGTTAAACTGATACATACCGTTCGAGGAATCGGATATACACTACGAGATTAAAAGGAGAACGCAGTGCTTACACATCGCAGATACTCACTCAAATGGAGACTCACGCTGTTTTTTAGCTCGGGCATGTTGGTCTTGCTTCTCTTTTTGTCCATTTTTATTTTTTTCAGCACCTCTAATCTCGTCCATCAACATGAGCAAAAATTACTCAATCAGAAGGCGACGGCTATCGCTGCCGATTTGAAAACGGAAATCACCGAAGAAGCATCACTGACGATTGCCTATTTGACTCGTTTGTTAACCAATTACGCCGACGTCAATCAATACATAAATATCAGTGACCAAAACGGCAAGGAAATCGCTTCGATAAGGGGAGCCAATTGGACAAAAGAGCCGGAAGAGTATTATGAAAGGACCTTGGTCGCAAAAGAACCTGTACAGCTGCCGTTCACATCGGAGCTTTTGTTTGTGCAAATTTCTACTACGACAGAAGCGCTTGAATGGTATTTTTCCATCTTGCTCACGATTCTTTTTCTCTCTTCCTTTTTTACCTTGCTACTTTCGGCGATTGGAGGCTATTGGTTGAGTAACTGGGGACTGAAGCCTCTCGATCATCTTATCCAGCAAATCCATTCCATTTTCCCTCAACGTCTCTCCCAACGAATTCACCACCATCATGTAGAGACTGAAATCTACGAGCTGATCCATGCCTTTAATCTGTTGTTAGACCGTATGGAAGAAGCAATGGTCTATCAGCAGCGATTCGTCACAGATGCCTCTCATGAATTGCGTACACCGCTCTCGATTATTGAAGGGTATGTAAGTCTTCTGCAAAGATGGGGACAGCACAAGCCTGAAGTAAGGAACGAAGCACTCGCTGCTGTGGAGCAGGAGTGCAAGCGACTTTTCAAACTCATTGATGACCTGTTGTCGCTAGCCAAATTGCAGCATACCGCTCAACTAGATTCATCGAAAGTCGTGCAGCCATTAACCCCTCTGCTTCTTGAAGTAAAGCAAGCGTGGGAGCCCATTTTCCCTCCACAAATTAAGCTGTTTTTTGAATGGGAAGAAGCCCTTGTCCTTTTCATGGATCGGGAGCGGATTCGCCAGTTGTTGGACATCCTTTTGGACAATGCACGGAAATACACAGATAAAGGACAAGTGAAGGTACGGGCATATGGGGATGAAGACGCCGTGCACATTGTGGTAGAGGATACAGGGATCGGCATTCAAGCAAAGGAAATTCCCCATCTTTTTAAGCGATTTTATCGTGTGGACAAATCTCGTACGCGAAAAAGGGGAGGAAGCGGGATCGGTCTGGCCATCGCCCAAGCGATTGTCGCAGATCACGAGGGAAGCATCTCCATTGCTCCTTCCGCGGAAAAAGGCTTGATTGTTCATGTTTTGTTGAAGAAAGCGGGAATGGATTGACGACATGAATGATGAACGATGGGGCTCTGTGAGCGTTCCAGAGCCTTCGTTTCTCATAGTGTTCTGGTCTATGAACCTGTAAAATGAAAGGGAGTCAATACATAGAGTCATCCTTAACGGAGGTGCTTAAAGTGGGTAAGGCCCATAAATACATACATAGCAAAATCGAAATACGCCAAGATCAGATGAAGGGTTTTCAGCATCCCCAATATGTCATTACAATCAATGACATCACTTTGAATGACTATTTGAATCAAAATACTCGGAGTAGTTCTTTTGATTTATTAGTTCCACCTATCGAACTTTTTGATAATCGGGATCAGCAAAAAGTCCTTGAATTGCTTTCTTTTACAAATGTAGCTCTTCCTATTTTGGTTTGTTCGGATGACATGGATTTCTCTTGTATAGTTGTCGCCGCGAATGTAGAGGAGACGAAGGATTACATCATTTGGAAAACGTTCGGCTATGGCATGGACATGTCAAAACCGATCCATGTTCCGCCATTAACTTTCGAAAAAGACGTGTATAGAGAATTTGTTGAAGCGTTCAAAGGTTTTATTCAAAAGTACCTTGCGCATGAAGCATCCTTAAAAGAATGTCCTGACCATATTTCCTCCGGGAATGACTAAATAATGATAGAGAATACCTATCGAAATGATAAAAAGGATGCTATTGAACAATCATTCGCCTCGTCATAAACTGATCTTGACTCCCGCATCATCGACCTTCATCACGCTTTACCGAGGCAATCAATTGCTCCATAAAAACTCGGCTTGCTGCGCACAAATATTTGTTTTTCCGGTAAACGATACCGATTTGCGCCGTGATATCGGGCTGTTGGATCGGTATCGTGCGAATCCGTTTATCATCGAGATAGTCGAGGTAACCTTTCGAAAGTACCGTGACCCCGACACCTTGCCCGACCATATTTGTAATGGATTCCATTGTGGTCATTTCCAAAACAGGCTGTGGCGAGAAGCCTAGCTCCTGACACCTTTCATCAATCAACTGACGCAAAAAGTAGGTGTTGGGCAATAAAATGGAGGGGGTTTCTTTCAAAATCGCAAGGGAAACAAACGGTTCCTTCGCGAGCTGATGATCCACAGGCACTCCTAATGCCAGATTTTCCGTATAGAGCGGAATGGTTTCCAGGTCGTCGTGCTCCATAGGCAAAAAGACAATCCCCAAATCGAGTTCGTTTCTCAAAAGTCCTTCATAAATATCACCGGTTCTCAACCCGAAAACAGACAATTCAACCTTCGGATAACGCTGGTGAAACGCGATAACAGTAGGCGGGAGCAAGTAATTGACAACCGTCAGCAGTACGCCAATCTTTAATGCGCCTCTGCTTAAGCCTTGCAGTTCGCTAATCGCTGCACGTGCCTGTGACAACTCATGAAACACATGATAGCTATGGTGAAGCAATATTTTGCCTGCTTCTGTCATAACCGTTTTTTTGCCGATGCGATCAAACAAGGGCATGCCGATTTCATGCTCAAGCAGACGGATTTGCTGACTGAGTGAAGGCTGCGCAATGCCCAATTTCTCGGCTGCGCGGGTAAAATTCAACTCTTGGCACAATGCCATAAAGTACTCTAATTGCTTGAGCTCCAACGACCATCCCTCCAGCGATTCGTGATCTAACAATAGGTTTTTCCTATTATTATAAGATAAATCATTATGAAATGATATGAATGTAGTGTGCAATGCCCACTTCCATAAAAGAATGAGGTGATCGCTTGTGAATATCGAAATCCTTTCAATAAATGTAGGGAAACCCAAACAGGTACAGTATCAAAACAAAGAGGTTTCTACCGGCATTTACAAAACCCCGACCACAAAAGCTCTTTATTTATCCTTTTTGAACTTGGAGGGGGATGGACAGGCTGATCTTGTCCACCATGGAGGGAAGGAAAAGGCTGTATGCGTCTATCCCTATGAGCACTACCCATTTTGGGAGGCTGAATTACAGAGAGAGCTTCCAATCGGTGCATTCGGAGAAAATCTGACAATTCGGGGATTAATAGAAACGGATGTTTGTATCGGTGATACTTTTCAACTAGGGGAAGCGGTCGTACAAGTCAGTCAACCGAGACAGCCCTGTTACAAATTGTCTGTGAGATACGGTGTACCTGAAATGGTGCTGAAGGTACAGGAGACAGGCTATACCGGCTTCTATTTTCGCGTGTTGAAAGAAGGGCAGGTATCGCATTCAGATGTTCTGACAATGCTCTCGCGCCATCCAAAGGCAATAACGGTATCGTATGCAAACCGAATCATGCATCAAGAGAAAGACAATATCGATGGCATGAAAAAGCTGTTGGAAGTAGAGGAGCTGTCCACAAATTGGCGAGCGACCTTTACCAAACGATTATCCGGCGTGGAAATTGATACCCGTGAAAGGATGACTGGCAACCAATCATAGCTACAGCAACTGAATGGGAAGAACCATCTGAAATTGCTCTTCAGAATAGTTACCTGTCATCAGGTAGCCACATAGCCTAAAGGGTAAATCCTTTACACTGGAGAGGAGATAGGGATGTACAACAACTATTACCATTACTATCAAGGGTATTATCCCGTGCTTGCCGGCTGGAACAACAACCATTTTCGCTATGGTTGGAGTCCTCATGATTACAACTGGGGCCATGCAAATGGGAATCGATACTGGAATCGTTATCAGAATACCATCGAATTGAGAGATTATGGACCAAAGCCTTTTGTCGTGAATATTGAACAAGCCACAAAGCAAAACAACACATTCCGTACAGTATTATGGACAGGGAAGCACTTGCAGGTGACACTGATGAGTATAAATGTTGGAGACGACATCGGTTTAGAAAATCATCCGAATACGGATCAATTTATCCGAGTGGAAGAAGGTCAAGGACTTATTCGTATGGGGGATCGCAAAGATCATTTAGATTTTGAACGAAGAGTCAATGATGACGATGCCATCATGATCCCTGCGGGCACATGGCACAATTTTATCAATACGGGTAATACGCCGCTTAAAGTATATTCCATCTACGCGCCACCTCAGCATCCATTTGGCACCGTTCATGAGACGAAAGCCAGTGCCATGGCTTCTGAGGAAAGCACTCAATAAGAATCGAATCGATAGGAAAAGGTGCCAAACTATGCCGCTCCTCTTTAAGGGGCGGTATTTTTTAGTGGGATAGATATTTTCTCAAGGATATTTTCAACAAACATAGAATATTAACCTTATTCACAATCTTCGTTTAAGGAAGGTATAAGCCTATGGATAAAGAAGCTCAGCGAATCAACCTTAGACAAGAACAGATCAACATGAACGAGCTGCTTCAGTCATTGGTTGAAACGACTACGGACGCGATTTCAATCAGGGACATGCAGGGTAATATACTTTTTTTGAATAGTGCTTTTGAAAAAATCTACGGCTGGACATATCAAGACCTCCTGAAAGACCCGTACTGTCTCGTACCTGAAGATCTCATTCAAGAGACAAAGGAAATTTTCCACGAGATTAAATTTAAAGGAAAAAATATTACGGGCTATGAGACCGTGCGTCAACGAAAAAATGGTGAGATCGTTCAGGTTGGTCTAACCGCTTCTCCGTTAAAAGATACGGAAGGAAGGATCGTCGGAACTTCAGTCATCGCCAGAGATATAACGGACCGCAAAATGGCGGAAGAAGCACTCGTGAAAAGCGAGGCAAAGTACCGCATCCTCGTAGAAAATACGAGCGATGTTATTTGTCAATATGATGTACATATGAATAACCTTTTTGTATCTCCTTCTATCGAGCACCACTTGGGATACACACCGGAAGAATTCCTTGAAACGAATAGTTTTGATCACATTCACCCCGATGATGTTCATATCGTGAAAGATCTGCGTTCCTTAATTTCTATGCATCCCCAAAATGTTCAAATGGAGATCCGATTACGTCATAAAAATGGATCGTGGGTGTATTGGGAGTCGCGTTGTGTTCCGATCATGTCTGAGAGCAATGAGGTTGAAAGCTTTTTATTCGTTTCACGCAATATCACCGAGCGAAAACAATCCGAAGAAGCCTTGCGCAAGAGCGAGGAACAGTATCGATTTATTGCCGAACACACGGCAGACTTCATTTCCGTCATAGATAAATACGGTCACGTATCGTATAGTTCACCTTCTCATGTGAAGAAATTAGGTACGAGGCAAATTATTTTTGAAAACATACATCCTGAAGATGCAGCACTCGTCTGTGAGCGATTTTCCACTATGACTCAGTTCGATATCCCTATTTCATGTGAGTATCGATATAAACTAGAAAACGAGAAATGGATCTACCTCGAATCAAGAGGGATGCCGTTTTTTAGCTCAGATGGCGGAAATCAATACTTCATCAACATTACACGTGACATAACGGAGAGGAAGCAGAACGAAGAACTTCTTCGCAGAACAGAGAAGTTGTCCGTAATCGGTGAATTGGCTGCAAGTATCGCGCACGAAATAAGAAATCCGCTTACGGCATTGAAAGGCTTTATCCAATATTTGCGGCCAACACTATCAGGCGGCACCACGTATACAGACATAATGTTGTCCGAGCTAGATCGAATCAATTTTATCGTGAGTGAGCTACTTGTATTGGCCAAACCGCAAACGCTGAATGTGAAGCGAATTTTTTTACACCCTCTTATTGAAAGTGTGGTAAAGTTTCTCGAATCAGAAGCAAATCTAAACAACACGACGATCAACACAATATTCAGCCAAATACCGATAGCGATTAATGGAGAAGAAAATCAAGTAAAACAAGTCTTTATCAATATATTGAAGAATTCCCTGGATGCGATCACGGCAAATGGCATAATCAGCATAGAAACCACATGTCTACATAATAACCACGTCCTGATTCGCTTTACCGACAATGGATGTGGCATTTCCCAAGAGCTGCTGCCCAGGCTTGGCGAACCGTTTTATACCACGAAAGAGAAAGGAACAGGCTTAGGTTTACTGGTCAGCAATAAAATAATGAAAGATCATCAAGGAACCATAACCATCTCAAGTGAGATCAACAAGGGTACCATCGTGGAAATCATGTTTCCCATTTCGAAATAGGAAGGTGATCCTTATGAATTTGCAAATCGTTCTTGATAAGGTAGCATTCACCAAATCTCCACCTACAGGTACTGTAAAAGCTAGAATGATTAGAGGGGGAGAAAATCATGTGGAGGAAGTTCCTGTTTCATCCGCTTGCAGTTCGATACAGTGTGTTTATGATCGGACTGGCGGTCATGGCGTTTGGCATTGGCATGATGATTGAGGCTCATTTAGGTGTTGCACCGTGGGATACACTGCATATCGGATTACAGAAGACATTTGGGCTGACCATCGGAATATGGTCGCAAATCGTGGGAGCCATGATCATCCTCGCTTCCTACATCATTGGCAAGATCCGGCCTAACATAGGTATGTTTTTAAACATGTTTTTCTTCGGGCTGTTTATTGACTTATTCATGTGGCTGAACTGGATTCCTACAGGAGAGACCGTTGTGGAACGAGCTATTTTGTTCGTTGTTGGTCTGCTCATCTATACGATCGGTACAGGCATGTATATTTCACCGCGTTTGGGAGCTGGTCCACGTGACAGTTTTATGTTAGCTTTACATGAACGAATGGGATGGGGCATCGGTAAAGTCAGGATCGGTATCGAGTGCACGGTCATGGTGTTGGGCTTGTTGCTTGGCGGACCCGTTTCGGTGGGAACATTTGTGACGGCCCTTGCCATAGGACCGCTGATCAAGCAGTTTATTCCGATGTGGGAGCGAATGTTGGCAAAACCGTACGGAACAGCTTAGAGCAGAGTAAAAAGAAAAAGGGTGCTCAAATTGAGTACCCTTTTCAACTTTGTTGCAGCTTGCGTTCAGCCAGATAGGATGCGGTTCCTAAAATCAGACCCAGTCCTACGAGCACGGCACCGACCCATGGGAGGGAAGTAATATCAAGATGTGTAATAACCCATCCGCCAACGAAAGCGCCAGTCGCATTTCCTAGATTTCCGGCAGAATGACTGGAAGTGGAAGCAAGCGCTGGTGCATTCTGAGCGAGGTTCATCACACGTACTTGCAGCCCTGGAAATACAGCGAAAGATGCAGCGCCCCATAGAAAAATGGTCAATACGGCAGCTATAGGATTATACAGCGTAAATGTAAAGAGCGTCAGAATAATGCATATCGCTAAGTAAAGTCCGAGAATGGAAGGCATCAGTTTCCAATCTGCAAGCTTTCCGCCCACGATATTGCCGATGGTCACTCCACAGCCGAAGAGAACAAGAATCCACGTTACATGATACTCAGCAAAACCGGTAATTTGCGTCAGCAGTGGCGTAATATACGTAAATATGGTGAATAAACCTGCATTGCCCAGCGCTCCGATCAAGAGGTATAGAAGAAGCTTTGGTTTGAGAAGGGCAGTAATTTGCCCAGTGATACTCCCCGTATTTTCTTGCCGCATTTTTGGGACGAAAACGAGTATTCCGATCAGTGCTATTATTCCCATGATCGCAATAGAGCCAAATGAGGCTCGCCACCCCATGTGTTGACCGATGAAAGTCCCCAGAGGCACTCCAATAATATTAGCAATCGTCAGACCTGCCATCATAATGGAAACGGCTGCGGCACGTTTGTCAGGACTTACAAGACTGGAAGCTACAACAGCCCCAACCCCAAAGAATGTCCCGTGCGTCAAAGCGGTGATCAGGCGTGCTCCCATCAATATTTCGTAGTTGGGAGCAAAAACAGAGATTCCGTTCCCAAGAATAAATAGCATCATGAGGAGACAGAGTAGCTTCTTTTGGGGAATCCGGTGAGTGAGGACTGTCAGTATCGGTGCACCGACAGCTACCCCTAGAGCATACATGGTAATGAGTTGACCCGCAGAGGAGATACTAACATTCAAATCCTTTGCAACATTCGGCAAAAGCCCCATGATGACAAACTCCGTCATCCCAATAGCAAAAGAACCTACGGTAAGAGAGAGCAAAGAGATAGACGACTTTTCCTTGTTGGCCTGTTTCTTGGTAGTAGTTTGAGATAACTCCATGAAGTCAATACAACCTTTCTGTACGATAAAATCCCGTTTGTGGTGCGGGTAAAGATTACCTGTTCCACTTTGTTAAGTCAAGGTATTCTTCTTGTATATAGGGAAAAATCCTACTAGAAAATACTAGAACACATACCTGGAAGGGGGGCGACTTCGAGAAGAGGAATAAAGAACTACAAGTGTACAGTTGACAGACACCCAAATTGTGGTTATGATTTACTCGTTAATAATCGTAATCATTACGGTTTATTTTTTTAAGTTTTAAATCGTAATGATTACGTTTAATCCAAGGGAATTTGCTGTTCATCAAAAATTTGGTAAGAGGGTAGGTTGAGATGAAACGGGAAATCGATTTTATAAAGTTTAATCCCACACAAAATATGACCATTCTTGTGAAAAACAATCATCCAGCTGAAGAGTATACGCACATCGCGTCAAAAATTATGTCCTACGCTAGTGTTCATGCTGAACAAGTGGGTTTTATCGAAAAACCGAATAAAAATGGAGCAGCGGCAAATCTGCAAATGGCTGGGGGTGAGTTTTGCGGCAATGCATGCATGGCATTAGCGTCGCTTATCGCGCATGAAAATGGTCTACAGCATGATGATTTGACCGAAATTGTTTTGGAAGCTTCGGGAATAGATCACTTCGTTGTTTGTCAAGTAAAAAGAATCAAAGATGAATATTTCTGCCAGGTTTCGATGCCTCTTCCCAAAAAGATCGAGCAGCAATCAATCAACTATGATGGCGACGAAATAAACATGGTGATTGTGAGATATGAAGATTTCTTTCACATCGTGATTGAAGTAGATCGGGTCAATGAGGCGGTAAGAAAACGTGTACAATCTTTAGCCAAGCTGCTTGGAGTAACTGGAGGGGTGAGTTTAATCGGGGTGCTATTGTATCAGCCAGCCTCGAATGAACTGGCTCCACTTATCTTCGTTCCGTCATTAGATAGCATGATCTGGGAAAGCGGCTGTGGGTCAGGTACTGCTTCACTTGGAGCCTATCTGGCTTGGAAAAAACAAGGCGATATCGCTGCTTCCATCAGACAACCCGGAGGCACGATTCATGTAACGGCGGATTGGCAAAGAGAAGAAGTAAAAAGTCTCAAAATTGAGGGTGCAGTCGGAATCGTGGCACGAGGCAAAGCATTCATCGAGATTCAAGATAGCAAGGGGAGAACGGAATGAATAGACCAGAACAGTTGCATCAACACTTGACTGCATTTCTAGAAAGGTTCACCCATTTAGCAGATCGATATGACGGTACCATCCAACACAGCTCGGAGTTAGAGAGGATCATCGATGAGTATTCTACTTTCATAACGGACGAAAGAAACAAAGAAGTCTGGGAGCAGCTAGAACAGCCAATCGTAAACCAATTGAACCAGCTTGTGGAGAGTGTAAGGAAATCGTCGGCGATTTGCGTTGCGATTATGGAGAAATATCGTGCGTTGAAGCTGCTAAAAGGGATTGCCGATAAGACCGACTACTTTCAAAACATAGAATCTTGTATTGAAGAAGAATTTGGGAGTTTTCAAGTTACTGTTGATTCAAAGGTGTTGATGGTAGGTTCAGGTTCCTTTCCCATGACGCCATTGTTGATTGCGAAGCGGACAGGAGCGGAAGTAGTGGGGATCGACATTGATGAAGAGGCCATCAAACTAGGGCGGAGTGTTGTAGAAAGGCTGGGAAGTGGATTGTCTATCCGCTTGGAGAAAGAGTTTGTGGAACGACTTGATATGACGAAGGATGCAACCCATATCATCTTTAGTTCAACGGTTGCAAATAAGTATGACCTGTTAGAACAATTGCATCCATTAACAAATGACCAAGTGATCGTGGCGATGCGATACGGCAATCAAATGAAATCCCTTTTTAACTACCCCATGAGAGAGGTAGATGAGCGGAAATGGAGGCTGATTGAAACCATCTTGCGTCCCGACCATGTGTTTGATATCGCGTTGTATAAAAAAGCATCGGCTGCATGTTGATCTTAAAAGGAGGTTTCTATGGGTGATATGAAACGAATCTTGCTATTGGGAACAGGTCCTGCTTCCATTCAAATGGCTGTCATGCTTAAAAAACATTGGAATTGCTGTGTTGGGATCGTTGGGCGCGAGTCTGTTCGTTCCAAATCATTCTTTACTGCACTTAAGCAAAGCAATCTGCAAATTCGCGCAGATGTTCAAAATGAGAAGCATCAAAAGATGGAAGGCGAATGCCAAATTGATCATGTATTCCATGGGTATGGGAACGTTACAGGGGAATGGGATACCTTCATATTATCTGTCACAACAGATGCTTATACTGAGGTTTTACAACAAATAAATGATCAGGTTTTACAACAAATAAAGTGCATCGTTTTGGTTTCTCCAACCTTTGGTTCCAATAGTTTACTACGCCATTATGTAAACAAGGTTCATTCGAATGCGGAGATTATCAGTTTTTCTACATACCTTGGCGATACACGCTGGTTCCATGATAAGCCATCAAATCGAGTGATTACGACAGGGGTTAAGAAAAAGCTTTACATCGGCTCGACGCGCTCTCCTTCCCCGAATGTAAAAATACTTTGTGAGTTATTTGAGCAATTAGGTATTAATTTGGAAGTCATGGACTCTCCGCTCGAGGCGGAAACGAGAAACATATCACTATACGTGCATCCGCCACTGTTTATGAATGCTTTCTCCCTTCGTGTGATATTTGGAGAGGAACCAATCAAAAAGTACGTATACAAAATGTTTCCAGAGGGCCCCATTACGCAAGATCTCATACGCGATATGCTGGCTCAATGGAAAGAGATTACCAAAGTGGTGGAAAAGCTCAATATAAAAGGGCTCAATTTGCTAAAGTTCATGACGGATGACAACTATCCGGTGAGACTGGAAAGTCTATCACGTGATGATATCGAAAACTTCGTTCATTATGAAACGATTCATCAAGAGTATTTATTGTTCATTCGGTATACCTCACTGTTGATTGATCCTTTTTCAGAGCCAGATTCAGACGGAAGATACTTCGATTTTTCTGCTGTCCCCATCCGGAAACTGTTTATCAATAGGGAAGGGTATTGGGATATCCCGCGCATGCCAAAGGAAGATTACTATCGGATAAAAATCATACAGGGCATTGCAAGATACATAGATATCAGCTGCCCGACGATCGATAGATTCATTGAAACGTACGAAAGTAAAATTTTGGAGGCCGCGCGAACACGTAAGGGCGAACAGTTATCGGATGCGTTCGTTGTGCAAAGCTTTGCGGAAGATTTGAAGATGATATGCAGTGAGATCGATACGGGTATTGGATCAAAGAAACCATACTAACACGCATTTTCTGGAGGAAATGGCATGACAAGAAATATGGGATTTTTATTAAAGACTTTCATGGTCTCCATCGTTCTGTTGGTGGGCTGCAGTAACGGTGATACGGAAAAAACAAAGTCAGCCGATACAGGGAAAGAGATCGTGTATGCCACTTCGAAAGATATTAACGATATGAACCCGCATTTTTATTCCGGCTCCATGCCAGCTCAAGGGATGGTGTACGAATCGCTGGTAGAAAATACGGAAGAGGGGATCAAACCTTCGTTGGCTGAATCTTGGGAAGTTTCCGAAGACGGAAAAGTGTACACGTTTCATTTGAGAAAAAACGTGACGTTCCACGATGGAGAGCTGTTCAATGCGGAAGCAGTGAAAAAGAATATCGAAGCGGTGCAAAGCAATGCAAGCAAGCATTCCTGGATCAAGTTATCAACAAAGATCGTGGCCTGCAATGTACTCGATGAATATACGGTTGAACTGGTCTTATCCGAACCGTATTACCCGACGCTGGTTGAATTGTCGATGACAAGACCTTATGTATTCATCTCGCCAAAAAATTTTGTGAACGGGGGAACCAAAGATGGCGTTAATGGTTATAACGGAACTGGTCCCTATAAGCTCACTGAGCATAAAGTCGATCAGTATGCCGTTTTTGAAGCAAATGAAAATTATTGGGGCGGCGCGCCTAAAGTGAAGAAAATCACAGCAAAAGTACTTCCCGCAGGAGAAACTACTTTCTTGGCACTCCAAAAGGGAGAAGTCAACTTTGTATTTACGGATGATCGAGGCGCTAATAGTCTCGATGTAGAAGCCATGAATCAATTTGTTGAATCAGGTGAACACCAAATGATTCAGAGTCAACCAATGAATACAGGCATAGTTGTCGCTAATAGCAGCAAATCCGAGAGCCCTGTACATGAAAAGGCTGTGCGCGAAGCGTTTTGGCATGCGATTGACAGAGAGACCATCAGTAAACAAATATTTGAAGGTACGGAACAAGCAGCCTATACCCTTTTCTCGTCGAATGTCAATTACGCCAACGTGGAATTAGAAAAGCGGGGATACGATTTGGAAAAAGCGAAGAAGATTTTGGAGGAGGCAGGCTGGGTAATCGGGAATGCGGGCGAATTCAGAACGAAAAACGGAAAGCCATTAGCCATGAAGCTTTATTATGATGTAAATTCGTCCACTCAAAAAACGCAGGCTGAATTGATTCAAAATACGGTAAAAAGGATTGGGGTCCAACTGGAGATTATTGGCGAGGAGTCTTCTTCGATTGCGAACAGAAGGTCTACAGGTGACTATGACCTGCTCTTCAATCAAACGTGGGGACTTGCGTATGATCCGCAGAGCACAATCGCTGCTTTTACTTCCAAGTCTTCCTATTACCATACGACAAGAGGCATCGCGCAAGCTGATGAGCTCTATAAAAAAATTGAAGACGTCATGGTGTCGACTAATGAAGAACATAGAAAATCACTATATGCTGATATTTTGACCATTGTCCATAAGGAAGCTGTATTTATTCCGATTACGAATGGAAGAGTCACGATCTTGGCTCCCAAAAACCTGCAGGGTATCTCGTTTAAGCAAACGCAATTCGAGCTTCCATTTGAGCGGATGTACTTTGAATAAATACGCAAAAAAGGAGCTTGCTTATGGGTAGCTATATCATCAAAAGGTTAATGCTATCGATTCCTTTGGTCCTGATCATATCGTTTGTAACGTTTGCCTTCATTCATCTATCTCCCATGGATCCTGCCGAAGTGGTACTGCATTCGCAAGGCATCCCCACAATAACGGATGAGTTACTTGCGCAAACCAGAGCGAAACTTGGGATGGACCAACCCTTTTTGACTCGGTACCTTAACTGGGTTGCTTCATGCTTGCAGTTAGATTTTGGAGATTCATATATAACGGGAAAACCCGTGTGGTCTATGCTAGGACCAGCCTTTCTCCATACAGTAAAGCTGACGTTGATTTCGTCATTTGCCATAGTTGCGCTGTCCATCGTATTGGGAGTGGCATGCGCATTGAACGCAGGCAAATGGGTGGACAAATCAGTCAGAGGCGTTTCGTTTTTCCTGACATCGATGCCGTCCTATTGGCTCGCTGCTCTGCTGATCTGGTATTTTTCCGTCAAGCTGGATTTGCTTCCGACAAGCGGAATGGAGTCATACAAAAGCTATATATTGCCCGTTGTTGTGATTACAATCAGCTATGCTGGCATCTATTTTCGAATCATCAGAAGTTCCATGTTAAGCAACATGAATGAAGACTATGTTCTCTACGCAAGGGCATGCGGTTTACCGGAGAAGAAGATCACGATGCACATTCTTAGAAATTCATTGCAGGTGGCCATTTCCGTATTTTGCATGGCGATTCCCATTATTTTGGGAAGCACAGTCGTCGTGGAAAACATCTTTGCTTGGCCGGGACTCGGAACGCTAAGCGTCAAATCCATATTAAGCAGGGATTTTCCAATCATTCAAGCCTATGTTCTTGTGTTGGCAGTCGTCTTTATCCTGTTCAACACCGTTTCCGACATCATCAATGCCGCATTGAAACCCAAAATAAGGGATGGTCTCTAGATGAAGCGATTACAAAATGTGTGGAAAGACAAGGTTGCTGTCCTATCCTTATCCATTATCACGGTTACAACTATGGCTGGGATATTTGCGCCTTTCGTTGCACCGCATGATCCCGCAGAAGTACATATGGAGCTTCGATTTGCATCCGCATCATGGGAGTATCTCTTGGGCAACGACCACCTAGGGCGATGCGTTTTATCCAGACTCATTTACGCTATTCGTCCCAGCATGCTATGGGTCTTTGTTGCACTGCTCCTATCTGTATTCATTGGGTCAATTGTAGGGGTTCTTGCGGGTTACTTTCGTGGAAAAACAGATGCCTTCTTGATGCGCGTTTGCGATGTGGTCCTTTCTTTTCCTGGATATGTCATGATCCTGGCGATCATCGGCATTTTGGGAGTAGGTTTTGAAAATTTGATCATCGCCTTTGTATTGATGAAATGGGCGTGGTTTGCTCGAATCATCAGAACGTCAGTCATGCAATATACGGAATCCGACTATGTAAAATTCGCAAAGGCAATCGGATCGAGCAATATGGCAATTATGATCAGGCACATTGTTCCGGTTGCATTGCCCGACATTGCTGTCATTTCAAGCAGCTCCTTCGGTTCGATGATTTTGCAAATATCGGGATTTTCTTTCCTCGGTTTAGGCATACAAGCACCGGAAGCAGAGTGGGGCATGATGCTGAATGAAGCGAGAGACGTCATGTTTTCACGCCCGGAATTCATGCTAGCTCCCGGTTTGACCATTGTAATCGTCGTTTCGGCCATTAACTATTTGTCTGATGCGCTTCAAGTAGCTTTAGATCCCAAATTGATGACTTCTACCTATAAGCAGCAAGGATTAGAAGCTGCTTCTACCGTGAAGCTTGAGGGAAAGGGGGTGGCATAACTGGATGATGAACATTTTGGAGGTAAATAACCTGAAAATCTGGGACAGCCGCAATGATCGAGTGATCGTTCCAAACAGTTCATTTCATGTGAAGCAGGGAAGCTGCCTGGCCATTGTTGGAGAAAGCGGAAGCGGGAAGTCGGTGACTTGCAAGGCCATCATGAGATTGAATAGCGCCGGGATTCGCCAATCGGGAGACATTCTATTACGAGGAGAAAACCTCATGGAGCTCTCAGAACAGGAGATGAGGAAAAAGAGGGGAAAGCAGCTTTGCATGATTTTACAGAATGGCATGCGTGCCTTTGATCCCTCTTGCGTGGTGGGCGTTCATCTAAAGGAGACGCTAGTGGAACATTTTGGATGGAGCCGTGACGAAATCACAACCAAAATGAAAAATGCCATGGAAAGCGTCATGCTGAAAGACCCGATCGAGGTAATGAATAAATATCCCCACCAGCTGTCGGGTGGAACGCTGCAGCGGGTCATGATTGCGCTGGCCATCGTATTGGAGCCTGACATTCTGATTGCTGATGAACCCACGACAGCACTCGATACAATCTCGCAGTTCGAAGTGGTTGAGCAGTTCCTGCAATTGCGCGATCGACTAGGCAGCTCCATGATCTTCATTTCTCACGATTTAGGGATTGTCAAATTATTAGCAGATGAGGTTCTCGTCATGAAAGAAGGAGAAATTGTTGAAAAAGGGACGACCCAAGCCATCTTCTCTGAACCGCAGCATACCTATACCCGTTACTTGCTCTCCTCGAAGCTAGCGATGAATCAACATTTTAAGAGGGTCATGGGAGGAGTTAGTATTGCTGAGCGTTGAGTGTGTGGAGAAATCATACGGAAGGGGCGGATTGTTCTCAAGGGAAAGAGAGCATGTGTTGAAAAACATTAGCTTCGAATGCAAGTCTGGGGAGTGTCTCGGCATCATCGGAGAAAGCGGAAGTGGTAAATCAACATTAGGAAGATTGCTATTGGGGATTGAAAAGCCTGATCGAGGTGCCATCTTGTTTGAGGGCAAAAAAGTAGAGGATCGAAAAGGAAGAACAGGGAACATCAGCGCTGTATTTCAAGATTACACTTCTTCGATCAATCCATTATATACGGTTGAGGACGCCATACGGGAGCCTTTGCAAATGAAAAGAAAGGGACGAGAAGATGTTCGAAGCGAGATTGATCATTTATTAAGTCAAGTAGGGTTGGATTCTTCCTATCGAAAGAAATATCCTCATGAGTTATCAGGGGGGGAGGCTCAGAGGGTATGCATAGCGAGAGCCATTTCAACGGAACCGAGATTCATTCTATTTGATGAAGCAATCAGTTCACTGGATGGGTCTGTGCAAATGCAAGTGCTTGAATTACTAAAGGACTTGAGGAAACGTTACAAGATTGGCTATATCTTCATCACCCATGATATACAGGCTGCCGCCTATATATGCGACAGAGTCATGATCATACGAAATGGTGAGATCGAAGAGATTGTGAAGGTTGAACAATTAAAAGATGTTCAATCCGCCTATACGAAGAAACTGCTGCAAATGATTATTGCCTAAAGGAATTGGCAACGAGAGTGAGCAGAGGATCAGAGGAAGGAGCAAGAACTATGAGAGGGGCTCTGTCTTGGCCATTTTTACGATTATACATATTGACTCTTTTGTATTTTAGTGCGAACTCTATTCTGAATGTCATTATTCCGTTAAAGGGTGCAGAGTTGGGTGCGACCAATACAACAATCGGAGTCGTTATGGGAGCGTATCTGTTTACAACCATGTTTTTTCGGCCGTGGGCAGGTCATATTATCCAAAAATATGGACCAATCAAAGTGCTCCGCACGATTCTTATTTTCAATGGAGCGGCTCTCATTTTGTATACGTTTACTGAATTAGAGGGTTTTATTGTTGCCCGTATTCTGCAAGGGGTGTGTACCGCTTTTTTCTCCATGGCATTACAGTTAGGGATTATTGATGCGTTGCCGGACGAGGATCGTTCTCAAGGAATTTCCCTGTATTCCTTATGTGCTTATTTGCCTGGTATTCTTGGCCCTTTACTCGCTTTAGGCATCTGGCAAGCGGGGGATAGCTCTTATTTTACAGTTGCTATGGTCACCATTGCGATCCTTACAGGAGTGGTGGGTTATAGCGCCAGCATGGACAAAAAAGTGGCTGAGCCTGCTCCGGGTCAGACTGAACAGGGAGCAACCATGCTTGGTTCCATGAGCCAATTAGTCAAAAACCCGTATTTATGTAAATGCAGCGTCCTGATGCTGGCTGCATCTATTATATTTGGAGCTGTGACAACCTTTATACCGCTGTACGCTGTACAAATCAACTACGGGAATGCGGGAATTTTCCTGATGCTTCAAGCGGGTACCGTCGTATTATCGCGGTTTGTATTGAGAAAGAAAATCCCTTCAGACGGCAAGTGGCGTTCCTCTTTTATGATGGGAATTATGCTCATTCTTGCGGTAGCGGCGTTAAGTGTAAGCTTTTCTAGCTTGGGTGGAGCAGCCTTTCTCTACGTAGGGGCCATATTAATGGGAATCGCTCAAGCCCTTCTCTATCCTACGTTAACGACGTATTTGACATTTGTTCTGCCAAAGACGGATCGCAATGTGTTAATCGGGTTATTCATAGCTATGGCGGATTTGGGTGTTTCTCTGGGAGGAGTCATCATGGGGCCAGTCGCTGATCATTTCTCTTATTCCTTTATGTATATGATCTGTGCAATCTTAGGCGTGACGATGATCATTTTTGCCTATGAACGAAGCAAAACTTCTGTTGGGTTACAACAAGACAGATGATTTTCTTTGCCGAGGCTCAATCGTGGAAGGAAGAAAAGGGTTATCTGTAAATAGTGGTTGGACACGTAAGAAAATATTCAGGTGGCAAGCCTAGTACATGTTAGGAGATGATACCTAGCGTTTACTCGGCTTTTTCATATTAGGATGCGAATCAAAAAACAGTACCTATTTGACCATCATTTAGCGTCATAAAAGATAGGGGAAGGTACCTATTTGAAAGGTGCTTCCCGTCTTTTACGATTGGGTTATAGAAGAAATGATCTCGATACCATTCAGTATGGAGGACCAATGATGGATCAAAGTCTGAATTATTTTGAACACTCTGGTGATGAAGGAAACGCGATCGACAACGGGTATCTAAAGCAAATCTTCGACCACTTGCAAGACGGAATTATTCTCATGGACCAGGAACGAAAAATTATGGTGATGAACCCATCCGCAGAGAAAATGACCGGTTGGAAACGAGGAGAAAAGGTCCCGTTCTGCTCCTACTGCCAAAACAGAGAGTTGGAACCGGGAGAAGAACGATGTTATTTGCTCGCCAAACGGGAGGTTCCCTATTTTCTTTCTGCGATGCCTACATATGAAGGACGGTACGTAGACATGGAGATGAGTACGGCTGTCATCTATGAAAATGGTGAACAAAATAGGCAGGATGTCCTTTTGGTCTTAAAAGATATGACGGTCAAGAAAAAAGAAGAGGAGGTCAGAATCTCCAAGCAGGTGCTGCAAAAAACGCTAGAAGCTCAAGAAAATGAACATAAGCGCCTGGCCCGGGAGCTGCATGACGGCGTAGGACAATCCTTGTATTCCGTTTCGGTAGGTATTCAAGCGATTCAAGCTCGCCTAAACGAGAAAGGACAATTCCGGGAATACATGCAAGAGATCGTGAATGAGCTGGAAAAAGCGATGCAAGACGTCAAGCTGTATTCTCTACAGCTGCGTCCGCATAGTCTCGATCAACTGGGGCTGATTCCTACTGTACAACATCTTGTTTCCAGCTTGAACAAAGCACATCAGGATGTTTCCATTACCTTTTCCTACAGCAATGTCAGCGATCATTTTCAGCCAATCTTGGAAATCAACCTGTACCGTGTCATCCAAGAAGCCTTACATAATGCACTGAAATACGCGAAGGCGACACTCATTGAAGTCATCTTGTACAAGGAAAACGACCTACTGACGTTACTGATTCAGGACAACGGAATCGGATTTGTGCGCGATCGGGTTCAGGGTGGTCTGGGACTCAAACATATGGAAGAACGAGTGGATCAGATGGAGGGGACTCTTCAGATTCAATCCGTGCTCCACGAAGGTACATTGATCAAGGTAACAGTAGTAGGACAAGGAGGGAGAGCAGAGTGATACGGGTGCTTTTGGTTGATGATCACACGATGATTCGGAAGGGATTGCGTGTGCTTCTCGAAAGTTACTCTCAAATAAAAATTGTCGGAGAGAGTCATACAGGAAACGATGCCATCCTTAAAGCCAATCAGCTGGAACCCGATGTGGTGCTGATGGATTTGTCATTGCCAAATGGGCTGGATGGATTTACCGCGAGCAATGAGATTCGCAAGTCGAATCCTTTCGTGAAAATCGTCATATTGACCATGCATGACGAGGAGATTTTTGTCCAGAAGGCTATTACTGTCGGAGCCGATGGGTACATCTTAAAAAACAGTCATGGCGAGCTGCTGTTTCAAGCCATTGTGGAGGTCTATAGAGGTAAGCGCTTTTACAGAACATCCGTATCGCAAGAGGTCATCAATCTATGGCTGAAATCGGATGCCAGGACGCTGCCTTCTGTATTAACGCTGCGAGAAAAGGAGCTTGTCAGACTCATTGTGCTTGGCTATACCAATAAGGAAATGGCAGATAAGCTGTTGATCAGCGTCAAAACTGTGGAGAACCACAAAACGAATATCATGCAGAAACTAGGACTGGATTCTAAGCATCAATTGATCCAATACGCCATTAAAAATAGATATCTCGATCTGGCGTTTTAATCGCATAGATCAAAAAGTAGGGGACTTCCCCTATATAGAAAAAATAACAGGCGAATAAACTGAATATAGTGACTACATCGCATGAACCATCATCGTACGATTGGAAACCATACCGTCGGCGAAGGAGGAACTATGGCAAAACAAGTTCATTATACGGTTGTCATCGTGGGAGCAGGCTCAGCCGGTATCTCTGTTGCTGCCCGTATCGTCCGGGCTTCCAAAAGGCTCAGGGGACAAGTCGCCATCATCGATCCCGCATCCAAGCATTATTATCAGCCTCTGTGGACATTAGTCGGAGGGGGCGCCGCGAAAAAGGAGGAATCCGAGCGTGACCTCTCCTCTCTCATTCCCGCAGGCGTCGATTTGATTTGCGATGCAGTCACCATGTTTCAACCAGAACAAAACACGCTCAGCACGAGGCAGGGGACCATCTTTTCCTATGACTACCTCGTTGTTGCTGCCGGTCTGCAACTAGATTGGGAGGGCGTAAAGGGTTTGAAAGATGCTGTTGGGAAGGACGGTGTTTGCAGCAATTACTCATACCAAACGGTAGAAAGTACATGGGAAGCCATCCAGAGTTTTAAAGGCGGCTCTGCCATTTTTACGCACCCGAATTCACCCGTAAAATGCGGCGGAGCTCCTCAGAAAATCATGTATCTGGCCGATGACTACTTTCGCAAGTTACATGTTCGCAACCAGTCAGAGATCATTTTTGCATCAGCGAAGGGAAGTATTTTTGACGTTCCCACGTATGCCAATACCCTCAACAACGTCATTCGTCGCAAGAACATCGAAACGAGATACAAGCATAACCTGATGGAAGTGCGGGCAGATACCAAGGAAGTCGTATTCGAGAATCTGGACACCAAAGAGCAGGTAGTATGGAAGTATGACATGCTTCATGTGACCCCTCCCATGAAAGCGCCCGATTTCATTGCAAACAGCGCATTGGCAGACACAGGAGGCTGGGTCGATGTCGATCCATTTACGCTTGCGCATAAAAGATACCCCACTATTTTCGGCATCGGCGATTGCACGAATCTTCCCACGTCCAAAACCGGAGCTGCGATTCGCAAACAAGCGCCAGTTTTGGAGAAAAACCTGCTCGCACTGATCGATGGTACCCCTTTGGCTGCCAAGTACAACGGTTATACATCCTGCCCACTCGTAACAGGGTACAACAAACTGGTACTAGCCGAATTTGATTACAACCTGACGCCGTGTGAAACCTTTCCTTTTGACCAATCTAAAGAGAGGTTCAGTATGTACCTGTTGAAAAGAGAACTGCTTCCCATCCTTTATTGGAATGGCATGCTTAAAGGATTGATGTAAGGAAGTTTTTAAAAGAAAGGGGGAGAAGCAGCTTTTGAACGACAGGAAGGTAGCGAGTAGATGGTCAACTGTCCCGTTTCTTTGTGTAAAAAGAATCGATAGACGCCCTGTTCACCTTGCTTGATAAGCTGCCAAAGCTCGTTAAGTATGTCAGCGTTTTACAAGCTCATGAAAAAGCCCACCGTCCAAAAAACACTTCGTTTTATCCAATCACTGCTCGAAGTACACGCGGAAAAATCAAACAAAAAACAGACCTGTTAAAGGAGGAATGCACCATGTTGTTGCGTTACTTTTATGATGAAAAGCTGGCCCATGCATCTTATCTGGTCGGCTGCCAAAAAACCGGGGAGGCGATTGTTATCGATCCTGCCCGCAATCTGGCTCCTTATTTTCAAGTCGCCAAAGCAGAGGGAGTTACCATTGTAGCCGCCACTGAAACACACATTCACGCTGATTTTGTATCTGGTGCCAGGGAACTGGGCGTAGCTCATCAGGCGAAGCTGTTTTTATCCAATGAGGGCGATGAAGAATGGAAATATCAATACTTGGAAGGTTTGAACCATCAGCTCGTCCACGATGGAGATCGTTTTTTTATTGGAAACTTGCTATTTGAAGTCATGCATACTCCTGGCCATACACCTGAGAGCATCTCTTTCCTTTTGACAGACGTCGGAGGGAACGCAGATCGCCCCATCGGGATCTTCACGGGAGATTTCGTTTTTGTCGGCGATATCGGCAGACCGGACTTGCTCGAAAAAGCAGCGGGAATGAAGGGGACGTCCGAGTTAGGTGCAAGAGCCATGTTCCAGTCCCTCCAAAAATTCAAGCAACTGCCGGATTATATGCAGGTATGGCCAGCTCATGGCGCAGGAAGTGCTTGCGGGAAAGCACTGGGGGCCGTGCCGTCTTCTACCGTCGGTTATGAAAAGCTCTTTAACTGGGCGCTGTTACTCTCCAATGAAGAGGAATTCGTCAACGCACTCCTGGATGGACAACCAGAGCCGCCTACGTATTTTGCCGTGATGAAACGCGTGAATAAGGAAGGCCCTGCCTTGCTCAAGGAACTCCCTGTTGTTCAAGAGTTCAACTCGCTTGAAGCGGTAAAGGAATCGCTGGGAAACGGACAGCTGATCGATACACGCCCTTTCCAGAAATTTGCGAAGGGGCATCTGGCGGGAACACTTCACATTCCTTTTAACAAATCATTCGCCAACTGGGCGGGCTGGATCGTCGAGTACGATCGCCCGGTTTACATCCTGGCCACTCCAGATGAGCTGGACGAGATTTTGCAAGCCTTGCATTCCGTAGGGATTGATCGTGTCACAGGCTTTATCGATAGCGGTAAGCTAATAGAAAGTGAAGAGTCTTCGCTCGAGATAATCGAAGACGTAACACCGCTGGAGATTGCAGAACGGGTGGAAAAAGGAGAGGTTCACGTAGTGGATGTACGCAATCTGGCTGAGTGGAAGGAAGGACACATTCCGGATGCGCAGCACATCATACTCGGTACTCTCGCCACGCGGCTGGATGAGATTCCTCGCGAGAAGCCTGTTCTCGTACAGTGCCGCTCCGGTGCCCGATCCGCCATTGGAGCAAGCATCCTGAAAGCAAACGGATTCAAGGATGTAATAAATTTGAGCGGCGGAATCTTGAAATGGCAACTAGACGGCTTGGCAGTTGTAGAACGAGGATAAAACGAAGCGAGGAGTTGCAAAGGGTGAGCCTATGACTATCGATCTTGTGATCACACTGTTTGTTATCGGTTTCGCGGGATCGTTTATCTCTGGTCTCGTCGGAATCGGGGGCTCTATCATCAAGTATCCGATGCTTCTGTACATTCCGCCCGCCCTTGGATTTGTTGCTTACACAGCTCACGAAGTATCCGGAATAAGTGCCGTCCAAGTATTTTTTGCCACCCTAGCTGCTGTTTGGACTCTGCGCAAAGATAAGGTTATCCATTACCAGCTCGTTCTGTGCATGGGAAGTGCCATTATTGTCGGTAGCTTGCTTGGAGGATATGGAGGAAAATATCTTTCCGCAGAAGCCATCCATATCGTTTACGCCATTCTGGCCACCATTGCTGTCATCTTGATGTTCCTGCCAAAAAAGCGAGTGGATGAACGTGAAAATACCAAGGTTATCTTTCATAAACCAACAGCCGTATTATCCGCTTTGATTGTAGGAGGAGCCTCCGGAATTGTTGGGGCCGCTGGCGCTTTTATTTTGGTTCCCATCATGTTGATCATCCTCAAGATACCGACGAGAGTTGCGATTGCTTCCTCTCTTGCCATTACCTTTCTTTCTTCCATTGGATCGGCGATAGGGAAATGGATGGCGGGGGACATATTGCTGTGGCCATCCCTGATCATGGTAATCGCAAGCATGATGGCAGCGCCGCTCGGTGCGAAGGTCAGCAAACGTTTGGGTACCCGTATTCTCCAAACTATTCTTGCCTTGTTGATCCTAGCCACCACGATTAAGATTTGGGCAGACATTCTTATATTTCCATAAATAATAAAGAAAAATCAATTGTCATTGAACAGCATTGACATATCCGAGTAAAATGATAAGATAAAAAAGAATTTTACGATGAATTTAAATTTCATAGAACATTCTTATCGAGAGTGGTGGAGGGACTGGCCCGATGAAACCCGGCAACCTTGGTCTGATTGACCTTACGGTGCTAATTCCTGCGGAGTTATTCTGCGAGATGAGAAGGTGGGAACTGTGCAATCACCCCTCTTCTTTTCGGAGAGGGGTTTTCTATATTTTTAATTCATTGTATTCATATGTTTTTACTTTGTATTACGAAGGAGGAAACAATGTGCTTCTTTATGCAGTCAAGCGTGGCTTTCTCATGATCGTTACGCTGTGGATTATTGTCACGGTAACATTTGTGACCATGCACCTGATTCCGGGTGATCCATTCGCGTCTGACGCCAAAATGCTTCCGGAAGAAGTAGTGAAGAACATGCGGGCGGAGTACAACCTGGATCAGCCAATCACGGTACAGTACCTGCTCTATCTGAAAGGACTGCTGCAATTTGACTTGGGGCCCTCTATCCAGTCCAAGACGAGGGATGTGAACACGCTGATTGCAGAGGGATTTCCCGCCTCGGCTGTTCTGGGACTCCAGTCGTTTATTGTCGCGCTGGCAGGTGGAATCACACTGGGAATCGTAGCGGCACTCTATCACAATCGAACGCTGGATTTCTTGTCTATGTTTGCAGCGATCATCGGGATTTCCGTCCCCAGTTTTATTCTGGCGCCACTGTTGATCAAGTACTTGGCGGTCAAATGGGAGTTATTTCCTGTTGCTGCGTGGGAGAGCTGGGAACACTCGATTCTTCCAACGCTTGCGCTTGCTATCGGTCCGCTCGCCATTATTGCCCGTTTTGTCCGAGCCAGCATGCTTGAGGTTTGGCAACAGGAATACATAAGTACAGCGCAGGCAAAAGGGCTTGGCACCTTTTCCATTGTCGTTAGACACGGGATGCGCAACGCCATACTGCCGGTTCTTACTTTTATTGGTCCGCTGTTTGCCAACCTGATGACCGGAACCTTTGTGGTGGAAAAGATTTTCGCCATTCCCGGGCTCGGCAAATACTTCGTGGAAAGCATTTTTAACCGCGATTATCCTGTTATTTTGGGAACGACAGTGTTTTACAGCTTTGTGCTCATTTTTACTTTGTACATGATTGACCTGCTGTATCGGGTGATTGACCCGCGCATCAGATTGACGAGTGGAGGGAAGTAGCGTTATGGCCAATCAGGCAACACAACTGGATTCCCTGTTTCGACCAGTCGACCGAAACCGGCTATCCGAGGAAACTTCGGAACGTCCCAGTCTTGGGTATTGGCAGGAGGTATGGCAGCGGGTATGCAGCAACAAGCTGGCAATGCTCGGGTTCTTCCTGCTCATGGCAGTGGTGACCCTCTCGATCATCGGTCCGATGCTCGTTCCCCACAGCCCGCATGAACAGTCATTGACGAAGGGAAATCTGCCATTGTCGGGCGAGCACTGGTTTGGAACGGATGACTTAGGCCGGGACATGTGGGCTCGTACCTGGGCAGGCGGTCAAATCTCTTTGTTTATTGGTGTGGCGGCAGCTGCGATCGACCTAGTCATTGGTGTATGCATCGGCGGGATATCCGGTTACATGGCTGGGAGGAACAAGCTGGGCGACCGTGTGGACAACATCCTGATGCGGTTGGCTGAAATGCTGTACAGCATCCCGTATTTGCTAGTGGTAATCCTGCTGATGGTGGTTCTGGAGCCTGGTCTCTCAACGATCATAATTGCCCTTTCCCTGACTGGCTGGGTGGGGATGGCCCGCCTGGTCAGAGGACAAATCATGCAGATCAAGCGTCAGGAGTTTGTACTGGCCGCAGAAAAGCTGGGCACCTCTCATGTCAAAATCATCATGAAGCATCTGCTGCCGAATACGATCGGCGTCATCATCGTCAACCTGACCTTTACGATCCCGCACGCGATTTTCGCCGAATCGTTTCTCAGCTTTCTTGGGCTAGGTGTGCAAGCGCCAACCGCGAGCTGGGGAACCATGGCTAACGACGCGCTGGCGGTTATGCTGAGCGGGCAGTGGTGGCGTCTGTTTTTTCCTGGATTCATGATTTCGCTTACCATGTTCGCGTGCAATGCACTCGGGGACGGCTTGCAGGACGCACTGGACCCACGGATCAGGAGATGAGGGGGAGTACATCATGAAGCCATTGTTGGAAGTAGATCAGTTGCGCGTCTCCTTTCGCACGTACGGTGGAGAGGTGCAGGCAGTAAGAGGGGTTTCTTTTTCTGTGAAGGAGGGAGAGACACTGGCAATTGTCGGGGAAAGCGGCTGCGGAAAAAGTGTGACTTCTCGGGCATTGATGGGGATGATTCCTCCGCGATCCGGTCAGGTAAAAGGCGGCAGCATTCGGTTTCGCGGGCGTGAACTGACTGGGCTGACGAAGATGGAATGGCAGCAGGTTCGCGGCTCGCAGATCGGCATGATCTTCCAAGACCCGATGACCTCGCTGAACCCTACGATGAAAATCGGTCAGCAGATTGCGGAAGGGCTGATCAAACATCGAAAGCAGACGAAGACGGAAGCAAAGGAAGAGACACGGAAACTACTGGAGAGGGTGGGCATTCCGGAAGCGGCGAGACGATTTGAACAATATCCGCACGAGCTAAGCGGAGGCATGCGGCAGCGCGTTGGAATCGCCATGGCGCTTGCTTGTCAACCGCAGTTGGTTATCGCCGACGAGCCGACGACAGCGCTCGACGTGACCATTCAGGCCCAAATCCTACGTCTGATGAAGGAGTTGCAGAAGCAGTTGAACACGTCGATCATTTTGATCACCCACGATCTGGGTGTAGTCGCGGAGGTGGCCGATCATGTAGCGGTAATGTACGCAGGCGTAGTGGTGGAGAGCGGCCCCGTGGGAGAAATCTTCGACAACCCGCGCCATCCATACACACAAGGGCTGTTGCAGTCTGTCCCACGCCTCGATGCAGGCAAAAAAGAGCGGCTGATCCCCATCGAAGGAACACCGCCGGATCTGTTTCGTCCGCCTGCTGGTTGCCCCTTCGCTGCCCGTTGCCGGTTTGCCATGGAAATTTGCATGGAGCATATGCCGCAATCGAATTCGTTTTTCAATCAGCATGAGGCGAGCTGCTGGCTGAACGACCCGCGTGCCCAGAGAACAGAAGCGTGTATGGTAGCAGGGAGGGAGACACATGGTTGACAACATAGTAGGGGTGGAGAATCTCGCTAAATCGTTTGAGATTGGCGGAGGCCAACGGGTTAGAGCTGTTGACCGCGTCTCTTTTGAAATCAGGCGAGGGGAGACGCTCGGAATCGTTGGGGAAAGCGGCTGCGGCAAGTCTACGCTGGGCAGAACGATCGTGGGGCTGTACCCGGCTACTGCAGGACGCATCCTGTTTCATGGCAAAGACATCGCCAGGATGGATAGAAGCGAGCGACGGGAAGCAAACCGCCACATGCAGCTGATCTTCCAAGATCCGCAGGCCTCACTCAATCCGCGGTTGCGGGTAGGCGACATCATCGCTGAAGGTATCGACTCCTATGGATTGGCAAAAGGAAAAGAGCGAGAAGAACGCATCTATCGGCTGCTGGAGTTGGTAGGATTGCACCCAAGCCACGCAAAACGCTTTCCGCATGAATTTAGCGGCGGACAGCGACAGCGTATCGGCATCGCCCGCGCGCTTGCGGTGGAGCCCAGCTTTATCGTGGCAGACGAGTCCATCTCTGCACTGGATGTGTCCATTCAGGCGCAAATCGTCAATCTTTTAGCCGATCTTCAGGCAGAACGGTCCATCACCTATCTGTTTATCGCCCATGACCTATCGATGGTGAAGCACATCAGCGACCGGATAGGCGTGATGTATTTGGGGCAGATGATGGAGCTGGCACCGGGCGAGAAGTTGTTTGCTACGCCGCTACATCCATACACGCAGGCCTTGATCTCGGCTATGCCCGTCTCCCATCCAGCCCAACGTGAAGAGCGGGAGCAGATCGTGTTGACCGGAGAACCGCCCAGCCCGATCCATCCGCCAAGCGGTTGTCCGTTTCGCACCAGATGTCCGGTTGCCCAAGGCGTTTGCGCCGAAACAGCGCCTGACTGGAAGGAGGTGAGGCACGGACACTGGATCGCATGCCATCTTGTACAGTAGACAGAGGAGAACAAGGAGGAAATCATCATGAAAAAAGGATTGCTCGCTTTTGCCGCATTGCTGGCACTCGCTGTGCCTGCGCTTTCTGCGTGCGGCAGCGATAAACCGGCTGCTTCTTCCGATCAACAGACGGGGACAGCCGTCAAACAAGTCATGACCGCTAACCTGCGGGGCGAACCATACACATTAGACCCGGCATTCGCTTCCGATACCACCTCGTACTGGGTGATTGACCATCTGTACGAAGGATTGTACCGATACAGCCAGAATGGGGACATCAGCGAAGGCGCAGCCGAAAAGGTGGAAGTCTCCCCGGACGGCAAAACCTACACGTTTACCTTGCGCCCCGAGATGAAATGGTCGAACGGCGATCCGTTGACCGCGCATGATTACGAATACTCCTGGAAGCGCGTGCTGAATCCGCAGACTGCCGCCTATGAACCATCCGCACTCTACTACATACAAGGCGCGGAGGCATACAACACGGGCAAAGGCAGCGTAGAGGACGTTCAGATCAAGGCAAAGGATGACCGAACACTCATCGTTGGGCTGAAAGACCCGATCACCTATTTCCCGAAAATCATGATGAGTCGCGCCTATCTGCCCGTGAACAAGAAAGTCGTGGATGCAGACAAAAACTGGGCGGCCGAAGCGAAAGGCATCGTGACCAATGGCCCGTACACGGTAGAGAGTTGGGACCACAACAGTCAGCTGACAATCGCCAAAAGCCAGAGTTATTGGGAGAAAGAAGAGGTAACGATGGACACCGTCCATTTCAAGATGGTAAACGAAGCGACCACCTATTACCAGATGTTCAAGACAGGAGCGCTTGACCTGATTGACTCCCTACCGATTGATGTGATTGAGCAGGAAAAAGAAAAAGAAGAGTACAAATCATTCCCGGACTACAGCATTTATACGTACACGTTTAACGTAGAGGAAAAGCCGTTTACTAATGCGAAAATTCGTCAGGCCTTTTCCTACGCGATCGACAGGGACATCCTGACGAATAACGTGACCAAGGGAGGCCAGCTCCCAGCGTACGGTTATACGCCATTTGGGGTGAAAACTCCTTCGGGCAAAGACTTCCGAGAAGAAGTGGCGCCTTACTATCAGTTTGATCCGAACAAGGCGAAGCAGCTCCTGGCTGAAGGCTTGAAGGAAGAAGGATGGACAGAGCTTCCTCCGATTACATTGAAATACAGCACCGCGGAAAACCACAAGAAGATCGCCGAAGCGCTGCAAGAAATGTTCAAGCAAAATTTAGGCGTGCAAGTGAAGCTGGAAAATCAGGAGTGGAAAACATACATCGATACGTTCAAGCAGAAAAACTTCCAGATTGCCCGCATGGGTTGGGGCGGCGATTACCTCGATCCGCTCGCGATGCTGGAGCTGTATACAGGGAAAAGCTCCCGCAACTTCACCAACTGGGCCAATCCGAAATTTGACGAGCTGATCGAAAAAGCAAAGGTCGAGCAAAACGAGGAAGCACACATGAAGCTTCTGCACGACGCTGAAACCATTTTGATGCAGGACATGCCAGTCATCCCGGTTTATTTTAATAACGAAAACTATCTCAACAGCAAAAAGATCGATGGCATCCGCTTCAGTGTAACCGGGACACCGGACCTGCGTTGGGCGAAAAGAGTGGCAGAGTAACGTTTAATAAAAGGCAGTCGTAATCTACGATAACAAAGAGCAGTTTGCCAAAAGCAACTGCTCTTTGTTGAAACTCGTTTCCCAAATCATGAAAGTATTCTAAAATATAGGAGAAGGGAGGATACATGACGATTTATCAAAGTGAAATAGGTTTGATAATTGTCAGATTATACTGAACTATAAGTGATCAATAGCGCTTTCACAAGCTATATCAATCTATGAAGAAAATTATGAACGAAGGGGTATAAAACAAATGACAATAACCATGACTTCAAAAGAGTTCATCAATCGCCGTCAAAAGCTCGCGGAAAAAATGCCTGACCACAGCGTACTTGTCCTATTTTCGGGGGTTGTCAAGACACGCAGCAATGATGATAAATATCTGTTTTCACCGAACCGCAACTTCTATTATCTAACCGGCATCGCGCGCAGCAACCTCATTCTCATGATCACGAAACGCGCTGGCATCGTGAACGAAACGCTATTTCTTCAGCGTCCAAATGAACTCGAAGCGAAATGGACAGGGGCCGTTTTATCGGATCAAGAAGCGAAAGAGCTGTCTGGTATCGAACACTTCGACTATCTCGATGAATGGCTGGAGTCATTTGGAACCTTTATGAGGCGCTGCGAAGGCAAGTGCTCGCTCTATCTTGACTTGTATCGCTATCTGTGGAGCGACGAGCTGACCCTAGCAGATACTTTTGCCGAAGACGCGCAGAAGAAATACCGGACTCTGCAGATTCACGATGCGGGCCCGTGGCTGAAAGAACTGCGTATGGTGAAGAGTCCGGCAGAGATTGAAGAAATCCAACGTGCGATTGCGATTACGGATGAAGCAATCCGGCGCATGTGGTCGCATGCACGTCCTGGAATCATGGAATATGAGCTAGAGGCCCACTATGATTTCACGTTGAAGTCGCATGGTGTTCGCGAGCTTCCTTATTTACCCATCATTGCTAGCGGTATCAATGCTACTATCTTGCACTATGAAGCGAATAATCAGCGTGCAGAAGATGGTGACCTGGTCCTCCTTGACCTCGGTGCAGCATCGAACTACTATGCGGCTGATATTTCGCGAACATTTCCCGTGAATGGTCGCTTTACAGAACGTCAGAAAGCGATCTATCAACTCGTGCTCGAAGCAGAAATCAAGACTATCGAAGCAGTCAAGCCTGGTGTCACACTTTCACAACTCAATGATGTCACAAAACAAGTCCTGACAGACGGCCTGTTACGTCTCGGTCTCATCCAAGAGAGCAGTCAGCTGTCCAAATACTACTATCATTCCGTGGCTCATCACCTTGGACTGGATACGCATGATGTCTCGGATTACAGTGCTGCTTTGGAACCAGGTATGGTGATCACGATTGAACCTGGCCTGTACATAGAGGAAGAAGCGATTGGCATTCGGATTGAAGATAATGTGCTAGTAACAGAAGACGGCTGCGAGGTGCTCTCAGCGCAGATCCCGAAGGAAATCGAAGAAGTGGAATTGTTGGTTGGGAAAAATGATAAAGAAATGTCTTAAGTACCTTCCAAAAAAACCCATTTAATTGTAAAATAAAGCAAAACAAAAAGGGTGATCCATTATGGGGGGACTGCTAGGGACATTGCACCAGTCGCTGCGGTCAGAAATCGAACAACATCGGCGAGCGCGCGGTTATACATTGAGCAAACTAGGGGACTTAACTGGTATTAATCCGGGGACATTGAGTGAGATTCTAAATGGGAATCCGCCTCGGGCTATCACCATAGGTCAATTAGACGCGCTCGCTGTGGTGTTTGGCTATGAGCCAGGCTGGATGTATGAACTATATCCCGATGAATGTCTATACGAAGGAAAAATCTCGCGCCCCCGATTATTACCTTACCTGATTCGAAGTGCTGAGAATGGGCGAAAGGATTGCATCGAAGCTGTTGCCTCCCAATTGCTGGAGAATCCCAAAAATATCTCCATCCTTTTTACTGTGGCGGAGCAATTATATGAGGATGGAAAACTGGGAAAGGCGGTGCCATTCTATGAGTACGTAATTGAGAATGAGAAAGATAGCTACTCTACCCAGTTTGTGATGAGTCACTACCGATTATTTCAGGCAATTCTCGGGACAAATGCTGATGAAAATGATAAAGCTGTTATTCGCTTTTCGCCATATCGAAAGCGATTACCAGAAACGGATCAACTAGATGCTTTATTAAATTTGGCGAAGGTTTGTTTTACTTTGCAAAAATGGAGTGAAGCAGAAACCTACGCAGATGAGCTGCGAGAGCTTTCCAAAATTATCTATCAAGACGAGCTGCAAAAACATAGAAAAAATAGAGCAACAGAGTTGATAAAAACAGAACGTCCGCTCGTCTACTACTATGGAATGGGTTATTTATATAAAGGATTAGTCCTACAGATGCAAGGCGCCTACTCCCAATCCAAAGAATATGTACAAGCATACGCTGATTTACATTGGTTTGAACTTCTTGACGATGAAGGGATAACAATCGTTGAGCGGTTTGCTGTCTTTGCGAAGGCCAATTTTTACACACTGGAAGTATTAATGGGGAATGAAGAAATCATTAAGGAATATACCAACTATCTGGCGGAGCAGCCTGTTGAAATACTTCCGGGCCTCGTTACGATTATGGAAGCTGCTAATAAATATCATTTTTGTGTGGATGAGGTTTTATTACGCCTCTCTGAAGATATTGCTAGATTCCATGAACGAACGTTGTTGGTTAATATGGTTCAGCATCTCCAATATCGATATCAGAAAGCAAAATATGATTTTACAAAGGGTCGCATTCAAAGTGGACTCAATGAAACCCTGAACTGCTTGGTTCTATCGGATTTGATGAATCGACATTATGATGCTCTGCAATGTGTACAGTTGTTTGAAAAATATCGCCATCTTGCCTCGCCATCACAAATCCTCCAATATCAGACCATTGTCATTGGAGAGAAGAAGGCTGAAGCTACATTTATAAATCACTAAAAAGATGATAAGTAGAGAGGATGAAAAAAATGAAATATGTATTCCTTGCACTTCTGCTAACGTTTGGGTTTAGCAGTGGCATCGTTTTTGAACCCCAAAAGTCTGACAAAACACGCGTCATTAATTATCAGCATGGGGCAGATTTTTAGAAATAGTTGATAAGATACGAAAAAAACATCCTTTCGATAGGATGTTTTTTTCTATTCCATTTTTTCTTACTTGGTGAATTCTTGCATATTCATTTATAGTTATTAATGTCATATTTTGTAAATCATAGGAGGTGCTTAACATAAAAGCTATCGCAAGTTCATTAGAAAGGGACGTCTCTGTGCACCCAGGAACATCCCCGAAAAGCAAGTGCACAATCTGGGGCGCGGGAATAGAAGCAAATCGCCAGCACTTAGATCTAGAAACAAGCATCGAACAACTACGACAACAAATGATTCAATTGGCAGGAAAACATGGTCTTACAAGTGACGTAGTTTTGGGGGTAAGTCAGCAATTGGACAAGTATATTGTAATGGCTCAAAACAACCATAAAACGGATAGCATCTGGTAAAGGATTCTACCAAAAAATGATTGCAAAAGAGGAACCCTTAGGAAAAATGGGTTCTTTTTTACTTTCATTTTTACCGCTGGATGGATGCTGATCGCTTTAGAGGAACCACCGAAGGATGAAAAATCCAATGCGGTGGTTCTTTTTTTCTCTCGTCTTCCGTGCCATCATTATAGACGGGGGCGATGAAGGATGTTCCAGGATTTCAAGCTTGTTGGTGACCGGCCAGTCGCGATACAAGTGAAAGAATACGTCAAACGTTTAATAATCAAAGGCGCGCTTCAGGCAGATCAAAAGCTGCCCTCCACACGAGAAATGAGCAGTCTGCTAAAGGTGAGCCGCAATACAGTCATTGCTGCCTATGAAGGCTTAGAGGATGACGGATTTACGTATACGATTCCGGGAAAAGGAAGCTATGTAACTGCAATGGTGGGCCATTTGGCTGCGGATAACGAAGGAACTGCCTGGCAAATCGACTGGAAGGCACGAATGAACGAATATGCTATATCTGCTGTAGAGCTGGACATGATGAAGCAGGGCATTCGCGCTGAAAAAGGAACCATTTCATTCACAAGCATCGCGCCGGATGAACAGTTGTTTGACATGGGCGATGTAAGGCGAGCTTTTATGGACCGGATGGCAATCGAAGGGCAGGTGCTGCTCAACTACGGCTATGCCAAGGGCTACAAACCACTCATCGATTACTTGATGCGTTATATGGAAAATAAAGGTGTCGATTTAAGCGGTAAGGATATGGTGATTACAAACGGGTTTACAGAAGGTTTTGACATCGTGTTGTCGGCACTGCGTCCTTCTACGCGCCGTGGGGCAGCTATTTGTGAAAATCCGACTCATCATACAGCGATCAAGAATTTGAAGCTGCAAGGGTTTGAGATTACCGGCATTCCAATGAGGAATGATGGTATGGATGTGGAGCAGCTCGAGGCGGTATTGCACAAACAGAACAGTTTCGATCTGGCCTATTTGACTCCTTCCTATCACAATCCAACAGGCATTGTCATGTCGCCGGCGAAGCGCAGTGCTGTTATGAAATTACTGATGCACTATCAGATTCCAGTGATCGAGGATGGATTCAATGAGGAGCTGCGCTACTCGGGAGCGCATGTTGCGCCATTAATCGCGACAGTAGGGCAAGGGAACGGAGTCATCTATATTGGTAGCTTCTCCAAGGTACTGTTTCCTGGATTGCGAGTGGGCTGGGTGCTCGGAGACAAGGCATTGATCGACAATCTGGAAAGCATGAAACGTGCGCGCACCATTCATACTTCAACCATCGATCAATCGATACTCTATCAATATTTGCTGAATGGAAATTTCGATAAATATGTAAAAAAAGCACGTATGGAATATAAGCGCAAATATGAACTGACGAAGGCATGCTGTGAAGCACATCTCCCTGAGGCGCAGCTATCTGGCGACGGGGGCTTGCATTTGTTTCTTACCTTTCCGTCAGAGGTAAATACACGCCAGCTGCTAGAAGCGTGCATAGAGCAGGGTGTCATTTTTACACCGGGGGACAAATTTTTTATTCAGGAAGGAACAGGGACGAATACCTTGCGACTAGGTTTTTCACGAGTAACGGATGAGAATATCGTACGGGGTATTCAGATAATCGGTAAACAGGCGCGTCGATTTCTTGAGACATAACGGTTACAAATTGCACAACCATTTAGCAGAAAAATGAGGTGTCATCATGAAGATAGGCGTTATTATGGGTGGTATTTCTTCGGAGCGTGAGGTTTCTCTGAAGACTGGTCAAGAGATGATCAACCATTTGGATCGCAGTCGCTACGAGGCAGTTCCCATTGTCGTTACGCAACGAGTGGATTTAATCACGCAGGTTCAGCAGGCAGGCATCGATTTCGCGCTGTTGGCGCTGCACGGCCAATATGGTGAGGATGGCACAGTGCAGGGAGCGCTGGAGATACTCGGTATTCCCTATACAGGAAGCGGTGTCCTGGCAAGCAGCCTTTGCATGAATAAACAACTGTCCAAGATGCTGTTGAAGACGGCGGGCATTCAAACACCTGCGGGACATTACTGGAGGGACGTTTATGATCCACAGGCGGTGGAGCAATTGGGTTACCCGGTGATTGTGAAGCCAAATTTGGGGGGCTCAAGCATCGGTGTCCAGCTTGTGCAAAATGAGAAGGAGCTGCTGTCGGCTGTTCAGGAAGCCAGTTATTTGGATCAGGGGATCTTGATTGAGCCCTATTTGAAAGGGATGGAGCTAACCTGTGCGATTCTAGATGGCGAGGTACTACCAATTATCGGCATTCGCTCGGCGCATTCAGAGTGGTTCGACTACCGAGCGAAATATGAGGATGGCGGCGCGGAAGAGAAGGTGACCGAGCTTCCTCCGGTTATCGAGCAGCGTGTACGCGAGGCGGCGCTCGCCAGCTACCAATTGCTGCAGTGCAAAGTCTATGCAAGGGTTGATATGATTTTGTGTCAGGATATTCCTTACGTGCTAGAAGTGAACACCTTACCGGGAATGACCGCTAACAGCCTATTTCCAAAGAGTGCAGCTGCAGCAGGCATGACCTTTACACACCTGCTAGACCGTATTATTACGAGCTCGCTCCATGAGCGGAAACGGGAATGGGGGAGCCCTGCAAACGGATAGCATTTATACTCGTGATCAAACGGATGAGAAACCCTACATATAGTGGGGTTTCTCTTTGTTTTCATTGACTGGAGTAGTGAATGACTATGGAACACTTTACAATACAATCTCCGTTGTTCCGATAAATGTGAGGCCTGTCCGCTTTAAAAATAAGAGTATCCTCTGGCTCAACTACATAAACTTGTTCATTGACAACAACCTCTAGCGTGCCTTCGTTTACGAGAATAAATTCTTCAACCCCAGTTGTATGCGGTTCTGCGATATGCTCGCATCCCGGTTCGAGGGTTACTGAAAAGATCTCAAACTGTTGTTCAGGATTATAGGGGACAAGTGGATACACACGATATTGTCCGTTATTTTCAATAATAGGATTTACTTCCTTCTTTTTTACGATCGTAACATTCGGCTTGTATTGACTAATGAGTGAAGAAAAGGACAAGCGCAGCCCACTAGCTATTTTCCAAAGGGTTGTGATGGTTGGAGCAGACTTGCCTCTCTCAATTTGTCCTAACATCGTTTTGCTAACCCCTGTTATTTCAGAAGTTTTATCCAAGCTCAAGTTTCTTTCTTTACGGATACGCTTTATGTTCTCTCCAATATTTGTCTGAAACTCTTCCATAAATGCCCTCCATCAAATTTGGTCGTTATCTTGCACGTATATACGTGATCTTCAATCAAACTGTATATAGTTCAGGTCAGACACTATATAGTCCAAAATATACGAAAAGAGGCACTATGTCTATGGAAAACACGATTTTATCAGGCGTTCATCAAGCGGTTAGTGATACTCCCCTGGTTCATCTTTTTAGTCTTACGGAAAATCTCGCTGGATATGTTACTAGAGAACTGGCAAGAAAAGAAGGAATATTCATCTTCGCATGATTTTCTTCAGGAGCAAATGTTGCGGCTGTCTTACTCCTTTATTCATGTTGCCCCTTGAATCTCAAGTTACTTGAGGTTTTATAATTGGTTTGGAGGTGTTGTAACATGCACGCAAAGGCGAGGAACAGATCAGACACCACACAAAATCAACAGAATGATCAAACAACAAAGGACGCAAAGTTCTCCATAGGACAAGTGGCGAAAATGACAGGGTCTTCTGTACCCACTGTTCGTTATTATGACGAGATCGGCCTGCTTTCCCCTGCTGAGATAACTCCTGGAGGTCACCGTATGTATACGGCAGAGGAAATATGGCGGTTAAAACTGATCCTAACCCTTCGCTATTTAAACTTTGGCATTGATGAGATAAAGAGAATGCTAGCTGGGGATATCCCTGTTGATATGGCGATAGAATGGCAAATCGAAGCTTTGGACCTCCAAATGCGCACACTTGCCAGCATGAAATCCATTTTGGAACAAACAAAAAAGAGTGAGGGTGATTCTTTGAGCTATATGCACGAGCTAATAGAATCCATTTCCGAAGATGCATTGGAACGGGAAAAGTTTATTTTGGAAAAAATGTTTTCATCCGTTTTTCCTGAACAATTTCCGGTTGAATGGCGAGAGATAGTTTTACTAGGGGTTAACATCTCTTCGTTGCTGGAAGGCAAGCTTTCGGCAGCGCAAACAGCTGCATTAAATGAGCTGGAGGAAATGTTTAATGATCCACAAATTGTCCGGGAGATGAGGCATGATGTTATGTCCTTCCTGGAAGTAGTTCACCTGCCTAAAATCAGTGTTGAGATGTGGACTGCCAGAATGCTTAAAAACCATAAACAGCTGTTGAAAGCAGCGGAGCAATATGCAACTCCAGACAGTCCTGTCGTACAGGCGAATATTCAAGAGTATGTGTTGCTGTTTGCCGATGTTGAAGAACTCCCTGTCTCGCAGTCTTTTTTCCGTCGATTTGCTGAAAGGTTGCTTTCAAACCAATCCGAAAATCTGGAACGCTTCCGAAGAATTTGTTCAATCCTGTACCCTGGTCTGCAATCGTATATGAAAACAAATGAATTATTCTACCAAGCATTACAGTGGAAGCTTCAACAAATGGATAAAGAGTAATTATACGCTTTGTGACAGCTTGCGAAGGAGGTGAAATTGTCATCATCGGAAGTTTCAAAAAGAAAAGGGTAGGAGGTGGCATGCTGACACATGAAGAAAAACAAGCGAAAAACGTACAGTGTCTATTGGGGGGGATTTGTCACGCTATGTATGTTCTTGGTGGTTGGTTGCAGTACGCAAACAACTGTGCCAGCCGAGCAACAGGAGGGCTCTAAACCCAAAACGGGCGGAACGATTACAGTAGCGTACCCTTATGAACCGGATACGCTAGATGCTCACATGTCTTCTGGACCTGCTGGGGTCTATACCTGGTTGCTCGGTGGATCACTGCTGTATAAGGATCCTGCCACAAACGAATACAAGCCTTTTCTGGCAAGTGACTATAAAATTTCTGAGGATGGCAAAACGTGGACCTTCACTATTCGTTCCGGGATTACTTTTCAAGATGGGACAACTCTGACTGCAAAAAGCTTTAAGGAAACCTTCGATCGTGCTCTCAATCCGCAGACAAAAGCAAAAACAGCCGCTGAAGTAATGGCCCCAATAAAAAGTGTGAAAGCGCCAGACGATCAGACCCTCGTCCTGGAACTACACGAACCAAATACTGCCTTCCTCGATTCGCTAGGGAATTCTATTACGCAGCCGTTATCGTTGAAAGCGATTGAAAAGGCAGGAGAGGATTACGGCCGGAGTCCTGTGGGAGTGGGGCCGTGGAAGTTTGAGAGCTGGAAAACGGGCGAAGGTGTCACCTATGTTAGAAATGACGCTTTTCAATGGGGAGAGCCATATTATGAAAATCAAGGTCCTCCAAGAGCCGACAAGCTTGTTATAAAAGCGATTGCTGACAGCCAACTCAGGTTGTCAGCGCTAGAGAGTGGTGCGATCGATGTAGCAACCGAAATACCTGTGAAAGACGCGGGATATTATCGGAATAATCCGAAATATAAAGTGATAGAGCGCTTACGCCCTGGGCTGGGTTTATTGATGGAGATGAATTTGAGGCGACCGCCGTTTGAAGATATTCAGGTGAGAAAAGCATTTCATATGTTCATCAATAAAGAAGCCATTGTCCAAGCTGTTATGCAGGGAGAAGGGGAAGTAGCCCATATGCCGTTATCTCCATCGACGCTAGGGTATGATAAATCCTTAGAAAAGTACAGGTACGCGTATAATGTGAACGAAGCCAAGAAATTGTTGGACGATGGTTGGAAAGTAAATGGAAGTGGTGTGAGAGAAAAGGACGGAAAAACACTGAGTTTGAATTTACTCAGTACCGCAGATTTTCACAAGGAAGCCCAATTGCTCCAAGCCATGCTGGGAGAGGCTGGAATCAACGTAATGATACAGAATCTAGAAATAGCAGGGTACATGCAGGAAGTCGTCAAAGGAAATTTTGATGTAACGTTGATATCGGGCGCCTATGAAGACCCTGATATTTTATACTTCTATTTTCATTCCAGCGGGGCCTACAACCTGTCTGGTGTAAAAGATGACAAACTGGATGCTCTCTTATTGAAAGGGCGTACAACCATACAGACTGATGCCAGAAAGCAAGTGTATATGGATGTACAAAAGCATCTGATTGAGCAAGCGTATGTTGTCCCTCTCTATTACGATAAGACCTTTACTGTCATAAATTCTCGAGTAAAAGGAGTAAAGTGGACATCTGTCATGCCGACATATAATGACAGCTGGATCGAGAAGTAACTACATGTCAACAAAGGAGAGAAGCGCATGCAAAATAACGAATGGATGGATTCCTTTGAACAGTATGCTCAAGAATGGATAACAAAAGGTCAGGTTCCAGGTGTTTGTATGGGAATAGCAAAGGATGGTCAAATCTTTTACAGTAACGGATTTGGTTTCCGTGATGTGGAACAGCAGTTAGGGGTTACGATCGATACGGTATTTGGAATTGGATCGATAACAAAATCCTTTACCTGTGTGGCGGTTATGCAATTACAAGAAGCGGGTAAGTTATCCGTGCATGACCCTGTTGTCAAATACTTGCCGGAATTTCGTCTGAAAAATCTTGATGTAGGGCAAATCACGATTCATCATTTTATGACGAATACGAGTGGAATTCCTCCCTTGCCAACCTTTTATGCAAGTGTGATGCGAAGCTTGGAAGAGAATGAGGTAGAAGACCATCCATTTCTGCAAAACCAGACAGATGATGTGGTACCAATCGATACGTACGAAGACCTGATGAATGTAATCGCTACCTTAGATTTAGAGCTTTTAGGGCCACCAGGGACAGAGTTCAGTTATTCTAATGATGGTTTTGCCTTGCTGGGAGCGATCATTGAACGCGTCAGCGGGAAGTCGTATGAGGCTTATGTCAAGGAGCATATCATAGATCCAATCGGGATGGAGCACACAAGCTTTTTTCTGGAAGAGCTGAATGGCTACGAGAATATTACAAAGCTGTATATCATGCGGGACAAAGGCGATCACAAGGAAGTGATTCCATCTCCGAATTGGTGGGACACTCCCACTTCTCGGGCGGCAGGATTTTTAAAATCAACGGTGCGGGATATGTTGCGATATACGGACATGTTCTGCAAAGGTGGGCTTACAGCCGGGGGAAATCGTATCATGACACCTGAAAGTGTACAACGAATGATAACCCCGTACTTTCCGACTGAGTTGGTACCTGGTCAATTTTACGGGTACGGATTGGTAATCACTTCTGACTACTACGGAAAAAAGTTAGTGGAACATAGTGGTGGTATTAAAGGGGTTACGGCTCAGATGTGCTTTTTTCCCGAAACAGGACTGGCCGGAGTGGCACTGTCCAATCTAGAATTGTCGCCGGTTCTGGCGGTTATGTTGGGTGCGCTAAATAGTCTGGAAAACCGCCCTCCTGAATCCTCTCATCTGGTTAGCAAGATTGATTTCCTAACCGAGGAAGAAATGAATCAATTCGTGGGGGATTATCATTCCAGTGAGTTTGGGACAGTGCCGATCCGATTGGAAAATGATCAGCTGATACTCTCCTTTTTGGGAGAAAACTATGTAATGAAGCCGTTTGCTGAAGATATCTTTGTAATCCGGGCTTTTGGGACAGATTTCTCGGCACGCTTTATCAGAGTTGGGAAGAACGAGATTGTTCGAATGGCTTTTACGGGGAGACAATTTACAAAAACGAGTGGGGGAAACGAAAAATGACACTGCGAGCAAACGTAAGTGATGAAAGATGCCGACAGCTTGATGAGCTTTTTTCTACCATTGCCAAACAAAACAATTGGAGCGGCAACATCTTGATTTTGGAAGAAGGAAAACCTTTTTATCAAAATTCCATAGGAATGGCCAATCTAGAAACAGCTGAGAGATTGTCACCGCATTCTGTATTTGAACTTGCATCGGTTTCCAAGGCGTTTACGGCAATGGGCATCATGATCTTGCAAGAGCAGGGGAAGCTCGACTATGGAGATAAAGTAGACAGCGTCTTTCCAGATTTTCCTTATACTGATATTACTGTAGAGGATCTACTTCTGCACACATCCGGTTTGCCAGATTACATGGAGTTATTTTCCCAATATTGGGATAAATCACAGATCGCTACGAATCAGGACATACTCGAACAGCTAATCAAGCATCGCCCCAACGTCTTATTTCTACCCAATGAAAAGTATGAGTACAGTAATACTGGCTATGCTTTATTGGCTTCTATCGTAGAACACGTAGCCGATACACCATTTGCTGATTTCTTGCAGCAACACATTTTTCAACCACTAGATATGCAGCATACGAAAGTATACAACCGAAGATATTCTCCTGAGTCGATCCAGCATTATGCCTATGGATATTTGTATTCTTCTCAATCGGAAGCATTCGTGTTACCGGATGAATCAAGCGAGCAGGATTTTGTCATTTATCTGGATGGCATTCAGGGAGACGGCGCGGTCAGTTCAACACTGGATGACTTGCGTAAGTGGGACAGAGCTCTTTACACAGAAAAGCTGGTCAAAAAAGCGGCACTGGAGAGAGCGTTTTCCCCAGTGCAGCTTGCTGACAACAGTCTATCTCATTATGGATATGGCTGGCGGCTGCGTGAAGATCAGGTGACGGGAAAAGTCGTGCATCACGGCGGAAGCTGGCCGGGGTATAGAAGCTGGCTAAGACGTTACATTCAAAAAGATAAAACAATTATTTATCTCACAAACGTGGATCAGGAACGGGAGTGGACGGAAAAAGTAGTAGAGGCAGTCGAGAATATTTTATTTGAACAACCGTATGTGATGCCGTAGCCATTGCTAGTTACATAAAAAGAGAGGAGCCGCCATTTACGGTTCCTCTTTTTTTCGATCTACACAAGCATTTTTTTCACCAACTGTGTCCGGTTGCTGACATCCATCTTTTCAAAAATCGATTTCAAATGCTTTTTCACCGTGACTTCGCTTAGATACAAGCGGGCAGCAATTTCCGCGTTTGTTAATCCCTCTAGCACAAGGGCGGCTACCTCCCGTTCTCGTGCCGTCAGCATGCTCATGTCCAGTGAGGTGACCGTGTTCTGTGAAGCTGGTTGAGCAAGTGATGGAACTGCTTGTTCTTCCAGTCGCAAATCCGCATCCAATCCAGATCGCTTAAGCAGCTTTTGCAAGTAAGCGGGCAAATGCTCACCTTGCGTATCACGAAAAAATACGAGCGTGGGTGTTACACCGTCGTAGTTGGTGTGGGTGGCAAATTCGGCAATATCAAATCCCAAACTTTCATGGGCGGCTTTGAAAAAAGGAAATGGTGCAGGTGAACACAACAAAAACTCTCCAGTGAACATCAAGCCGTGGAGCATATGGCCAATGGCTGTATGCTGGGAAACATCCTCGTAATCGTCTTGATGAATCGTGTGAATGAACCAGCCTGCCCGTGTGTGTTCTGGTACCTTGAACCGTTCTAGCTCTTGTTTGGATAGAGCAGTGAAATAGGAACGGGAGCCGGAATGTTCCATCAGGTAAGGAAGGGTTTTTTCGTTGATGGGAACAACTGCGGCAAGTGCTGAGATCGCTCCGTTTTCATTGCGCAAAACGCGAAGTACGTCATAACCCAGAGAGAATAGACGGTCATGATCAAGCCAATTCAATGGGTACAAGGTTTGTTCTGCTGTCAGGTGAAAATCAAAATGGCGGTTTGTATGCGGATCAAACAGCTTGATCGTTTTAGAGGAGGGACAGTGCCGCTGATTGCGGATATACTCTAGCAGTTCTTCCCGATGACCAGTGTGGATCGATTCGAATGGTTTAGGTAATGGGTCGAACCAATTTAAAAAGGCGCGAATGAGTGCGTCACCCAGAAAGAAGGTCAGCTCCAAAGCCTCTGGTGTGCGGACCGAATGGGCTGACTTGGTAAACTTCTCATAATAGTAGTGAACGGCACGCTTCTGCAAATCAGCAAAATGAAGCGGAGTACGTGCCCGCATATCCTGGGCGATGGCTTCTCTCATCAAAGAATGAATCGTCCAGCCGCTGTCCACTTTCCGTACAAACGAAAATCGAATCAGTTGGAAAAACTCGGACGCCGTAATTTCCCTTTTCAATAAAAAAGACAGATTATCCTGATTGAAGTGACGCAATACGGCAGCAGCTTCCACGAGCGGACGCAAATGGTCGCCGGGAACTTCGCGCAGCCATTGACTCACGACAAATGGCAGCGTGTCCATTTCCTCATGAAAAGCACCGTTTCCTTCTTGATCTTTCGGTTGCAAGGTAAAAGAAAGCAATGAAAGGGTAAGGGGATGCCCTTTGGAGCGACGCCACATTTCTTGGATGATAGGCGGTTCAAAAATGTGACAGTAATGCGCATACCGCTCGACGGCATCGTAAGGTAGATGGGACAAAGGGACCCTGCTGATAAAGTACCGCCAACCGGGCGAAAGAAGCCAAGCTTCAGACAGCGGATGCCGCCCTGCGATCACGATCAGGATATTCGCGCTTAATCGTTTGAAAAAATATTCGCGCAGCCAATGGTCCAAACCGTCCAAGTTCTCGTAAATGTCGAGAAAGAGGACGAGTCTCTGATCAGCTGCTTTTTCATTCAGCTTCGAAACACATTCCTCCAACAATCGGGCAGGATGCTGCTCTTCTCTCTTATGATAAACGTGCAATGCCTGCAAAATATGCAGGCAAAAATCAGAGGGCGTGTGCCAAAATTGCTCGCTGTCCAAAGAAAGAGTAGCTGCTTGACGCAGATGAGCTTGCCTCTTAAGCTCGTCGAGCAAATAGCTTTTTCCTACGCCTGCGGTCCCGAAGAGATTCATGATTTTTTTGGAGCGCCGCTCATCCGCAAGCAGCTTCAAAAAATGAAGGACTTCCTCGGTTCGTCCTACCAACAGACGACTTTCCAGCTCTTCAAGGCTATCCTGATAATTCATCGCATCACCTGCTCCATCACAAGGTTTTACCTTTTTCTTCCTACGATTTTACTATGCTTCTTTTGTACTGGATACTCCTATTTATCGCACGGGTATCCTTTTGGATGTATCCTTTCGAGTAATATCGAAACCTGTATTCCCGGTGTTAGGATGAAACAGGCGAGTCAATACGAAAGGATGGAGGGAACATGTCAAAGCTAAGCCGCTTGGGTCACATTTCCTTATATGCGCATGATGTTCGCAGATTGGCCTCTTTTTATGAAACCGCACTTGAATTGGCAGTGGTGAACCATAGCGACGAAACGGCATGCTTGGCGATTGATCCGCAATCGGGCAGGCAAGATTTGCTCATCCTGAACAATCCGCATCATGTGCATCTGGCATTTTGGGTAGATACGTTAGATCACTTCAAGGAAGTGTGGAGGAGGCTGACGGATCACGGTATTTTGGCACATGGTCCGTATGTGGAGAGCGAATATGCACGTTTTTCTTTTCTTGATCCGGAAGGCAATCAGGTGGAGATCATATGGGCGCATCGAGGGGAAATACCTCATCCACACAGAAGAAAAATCAGCTTTCGGGAGTTAGAGAAATTCGGCGTTAGCCAAGAATGATCGTCCGTGCAATGAAGACTGGCTCGCACAAACTATTTCATTCATGGTGATAAGGGAGAGGAAAAAAGAATGTCAACTTCTACAAACACGTTCAATGCAGGGGGTAATACGCTCGGGATTACGACCATGGCTGTGAATCCGGCTACCTTCCAAGCAGCACCCCAAATGGTTCAGGATCGAATGACGTACCATAAAGCGGTGCTGGAGTCATTCGGGATTACTTCCCTGACCAGTCTAGGGTCGCTCAAGATCCGCGGAACGGTTGTACCTCAGTCGGGTCTGACGAAACCAAGCCCCACGCTCGTCAGTGGGAATACCATGATTCAGTCTGCGTTTCGAATCGACTCAGCCAAACCAACACCAGCATTGCAAATGTTAAGCGGAAAAGCAGAACTGTTGCAAGCCATCCCGTTTCCTAAAAAAATGACGGCTACATTAGCTGTACCGTCTCCTTCTTCGGCTTTGAATATATCGGTAGACACCGCCTATTGGGCCGCATCGGAAATTTATATCGAGGATGGAACCAATGTCATTTTGAAATATCCGCAGCGCTACTTGATCATCATCGCCGAAAAGTTGACGGTCGGACAGAATGTCACATTTACATGGGAGCGTCCTTACCGCTATGTTCCAGCCAAACGCCAAAAACCGGCAACACCGCCAGATGCACCGATGTCTTCGACGCTCTCCGGGATTCCGGGGACACCTGGAACACATGGTTTGCCCGGGGACCGTGGATTCGACGGCGCTGCTGCTCCTGAACTCGAATTATGGGTCATCGATATGGCGGGACGACCTCATTTTGACCTGAAAGGGCAAGATGGCACACAAGGCGGCCCCGGGCAAGACGGAGGAGATGGTGGCCGTGGAGGGAAAGGCAAGCCAGCCGAATTGGATTGGGCAGGATTTTGCAAAGCCGGAGCAGGAGCAGGTGGAAACGGCGGACGTGGCGGTGCAGCAGGCTACGGCGGCCCGGGAGGAAATGGGGGCGCTGGAGGGCGGTTGACCTTGTACGCGCCGCAAACCATCATCGAAAATTATTCGAAAGGCTTTGCGATCACGATTGAGGGGGGCAGCCCAGGTGCAGGCGGAATCCCCGGCAATCCAGGAGCAGGCGGGCCAGGTGGAGCTGTGGGTGACAGCAAGAATGCAAAATTCGGTACGGCATGCGGTCCCGGTCCGAGAACGGCAGGTCAACCGGGAGCGCAGGGTTCATTCGCCGATGCCGGTCGTGTCGGATATGCGGGAGGCAGATTGTCTGATCCTGTCAGCTTTAGAGCCATTGACGCAGATGAATTCAGACGTAAGCTCTTGGAGCCGTCGATCAGCCATGTCTCTCCGCTATATGCATTCGCAGGTGATACAGTGACGCTGGAAGGAAGTCGTTATACCAAAACCGATGTCGTGCTGATCGATGGCATGGAAACGAAAACCCAGGTAGTTAGTGATACCATGCTTCATTTTGTATTGCCTTTCGTGACAGGAGGTTCTCATACGCTCCAAGTGCGGCAATCAGATATGACTCTTTCGAGCAAGGCATCCGTCTTCGTGAATCCACGAGTCATTTCCGCCCAGCAGGAAAATCAAGTGAAAACGCGGTTGAGACCCGGACAAAAAGTGATCGTGAACGGAAGCGGCTTTTCCGAAGGGACTCTGGTCTTGGTAAACAACCAAGAAATGCCAGATGTCCGGATGTTAAGTTCGACGCAAATGGAATTTACTTTGATTCGACCAGCCGAGGTGGAGAGCAATCCAGCGGGTGAGCAGGTGACCCTGAAAGTACGGCTTTCCGATGGCACACCTTCGAATGAAATTCCACTGACCCTAGAAACCTTCCATATGCTCGTAATGGGTGATTCTGTGAGCTGGGGGCAAGGCTTGCAAGAGCATGAAAAATTTTACTCCATCGTGGGTGCAGCTGTTCAGGCCAGAGAAGGAAATATCAAGCAATATACACAAGTACTCGCCCATTCCGGCGCTATCATTGGTGAGGGTAAGCATGACGTAGTGGCCCCAGTAGACGGCGAGGTACCTAAATCATTCCCGACGATCTTGCAGCAATGTGCGTTCTTCAAAGGCGAGGCTGAACGGGTGGACCTGATTCTATTAGATGGAGGCATGAACGATGTCGATGTTCGGACAGTTCTGAATCCTTTCCATCCAGCAGACTTGGGGAAATTACATTACGACTATTTTTATGTAAGCATGAAGCAATTGCTGGTCGAGGTAACCAATAAATTTACACAAGCGAAAGTCATCGTTACCGGTTATTATCCCCCTGTGTCTGAAAAGAGCGATATGACTGCGGTGGAAGCACTGTTGATCGGCGTAGGGGCTATTGTCGGAGGAGTCGGCGGCGGTGCAGCCGGAGGAATTCTCGGGCTGGCTGAGTTGGAAAAGGTATACAAGCGCTGCGCCCAGCTAGAAGCGGAATCAAAGCTCTACCTGCGAAAAGCCATCGATGAGAGAAATGCGGAGCTCGGTCAACAGCGTATCTTTTTCGCCGATCCGAATTTTGGTCCGGAGCATGCGGCCCTTACGGATGACCCTTATGTATTCGGCATCAATTTGGATTTGACACCACAAGACCTGATCGCAGCAGAGCGACTCGTCTCCTGCACAGAAGCTGGGTGCACGGGCTTGGATTTCGAGATTTGCAAACGTGCCTCCATCGGTCATCCCAATCAAAAGGGGGCCCAGGCGTACGCGAACGCAATTTTGCCTCTTCTGTAAGCAAGCAAACAAACTTAGGATGTTTTGACACTGAAAAGCTGTTGGAGGAACTGATGTTCCCTAACAGCTTTTTCATGGTACAATGCAAATATAAGTAGAAATGAATACTATCGGAAGGGTGATGGGCGTGAGCGAATCTAATCAGGAGTATATCGTAATCTCCGGTGCGAGGGAAAACAATCTCAAGAACGTATCCTTGCGAATTCCCAAGCGAAAGATTACGATCTTCACCGGTGTATCTGGATCTGGCAAGTCATCGATCGTCTTCGATACGATCGCCGCAGAATCCACACGATTACTGAATGAGAACTTCAGCATGTTCGTGCGCAATTTCCTGCCCCGCTATCCGCAGCCGGACACGGACGCGATCGAGAACCTGAGCATGGCGGTTATTGTGGACCAGAAGCGGCTGGGCGGCGGTTCCCATTCCACAATGGGGACGATTACCGATATCTCCCCCATACTCCGTCTTCTCTTCTCCCGAGTGGGTAAGCCCTATGTTGGACAAGCGCACATGTTCTCTTTTAACGATCCACAAGGTATGTGTCCCGAATGTAACGGGATCGGTCGCAAATTAGGCGTCGACATCAGCAAGGCGGTGGACATGTCCAGGTCGTTGAATGAAGGGGCAATCATGCTGCCGGACTATAAGGTAGACAGCTGGGATTGGACGATCGTCGTGCAGTCGGGGTCCTTCGATCCAGACAAGAAGCTGAGCGATTATTCGGATGAAGAACTGGAGCAACTGCTCTACGGCAAGGCGAAAAAAGTGAAGATGGATTTCGCTGGGAAAGCAACGAATATTACAGTGGAAGGTGTCATTGAGAAGTTCACCAACAAATACATCAAGCAGGATGTAAAGACGAAGTCTGAGCGTACACAAAAAGCTGTTGCACCTTTCATCTCTGAGGGTCCCTGCCCAAGCTGCCGCGGAGCAAGACTCAGTCAAGCTGCGCTCAACTGCAAGATCAATGGGCTCAACATTGCGGAGATGTCCTCCATGGAGGTCGGTCAGCTTATCCGAGTTATTCGGGAGATTGACGATTCGGTCGCCGCGCCGATGATCAAGTCGCTTACGGAGCGGTTGCAACATCTGGTGGATATCGGACTAGACTATTTGACGCTGGACCGTGAGACGGATACATTGTCCGGCGGCGAGTCGCAGCGTGTAAAGATGGTGAAGCACCTGAGCGGCAGTCTGGTGGATGTCACTTACATTTTCGATGAGCCCAGCGTTGGATTGCACCCCCGTGATGTACATAGACTCAATGAATTGCTTCAGAAGCTGCGCGACAAGGGCAATACCGTCATTGTCGTCGAGCATGATCCTGATGTGATCAAGGTGGCAGATCATATCGTCGACGTCGGGCCTCACGCCGGCAGCCACGGCGGTACCATCGTGTATGAAGGCAACTTCCAAGGCCTGCTGGAGTCAGGGACACTGACAGGCACGCATATGAAGCGGCCGATCCAGCTGAAGCAAGCTTCCAGGAAGCCATCCGGCAAGCTAACTATCCAAAATGCCACACTGCACAACCTGCAAAACGTAAATGTTGATATTCCAGCTGGAGTGCTTACAGTCGTCACCGGTGTCGCTGGCTCCGGCAAGAGTACGCTGATTAACGAAGTGTTTCTCAGTAGCCATCCGGATGCGATCGTTATCGACCAATCAGCGGTAGGCGTGTCAACACGCTCGAATCCCGCGACCTACACAGGGATTATGGATGATGTGCGCAAGGCGTTTGCTTCCGCGAACAAGGTCAACCAAGGCTTGTTCAGCTTCAATTCCAAGGGAGCTTGCGAGAACTGCCAAGGTCTAGGTGTTGTGTATACAGACCTTGCATTCCTTGAAAGTGTAAAGCTGCCGTGCGAAGTATGTGGAGGTAGACGCTTCAAGGAAGAGGTGCTCGCTTACAAGCTGAACGGCAAGTCAATTGCAGAAGTGCTGGAGATGACTGTGGAGCAGGCATTGGAATTTTTTGAGCTAAAAGAGGTTGTACGCAAGCTCCGGGCGATGAGTGATGTGGGACTGAACTATATTACACTCGGCCAACCGCTCAGCACGCTCTCGGGCGGGGAATGCCAACGCATCAAGCTGGCAAGCGAGCTGCACAAGAAAGGCAGCATCTACGTGATGGACGAGCCAACAACTGGCTTACATATGTCAGATATCGGTCACCTTCTTGAGATCATGAACCGACTCGTGGATGCAGGCAATACGGTAATCGTCATCGAGCACAACCTGGACGTGATCAGCCAAGCAGATTGGATCATCGATATGGGACCGGACGGAGGCAGCAACGGCGGTCAGGTGGTCTTCGAGGGCACACCTTCACAGATCATCCACGCGGAACAGTCGATCACGGGAAGATACTTGAAGTAATCCATCAAATCCGCTTTCGTAATGGATGGGATTCCGATGTAAAGCTGTTATGGCATAACGAATTCAGATCTCCTCATGGGAAACCAGGGGAGATTTTTGTTATGCAAAATCAAATATCAGAAAATAAAAAATAATCTTGACATTAAATCAGGTGATTAGTAAAGTGGTGATTACAAGCAACCTATCGATCGATCGATCGACAAAACCAAAAAAGCAGATGATGGTACCGCCACAAGTAGCTGGACATGAGAGACTCTCGTTTCCTGCAATCATCAGTAGAAGGGAGCGCGCTTTTTTGACGAAAGAAAAAATATTTCAAGCAGCATTACGGCTATTCGCAAGAAAAGGTTTTGAAGCAACCAGCATACGCGATATTGCGTTAGAGGCAGAGGTAACTTCCTCCACCCTCTATCATTACATGAAAACAAAAGAGGATCTGCTCGTTGCCATCATGCAAGAAGGGTTACAGACCCTTCTTGGAAATGCAAAGGAAGTGCTCGCTGAGCTTGAAGCGCCCGAACAACAATTGGCGGCGCTTGTGCAGCTTCATGTTACCAGCCATGCCACTGACAAGCTAACGGCGCTAGTAGTAGATACCGAGTTCCGTGCGCTGACAGGAAATACCCGCGTAGAAATTGCCAGGTTGCGCAGTGAATATGAGATGCTCTGGCAGCGTATTTTAACGAGCGGATTAGAGGGGGGCGTATTTACGATAGAAAATACCAAGCTTGCCGTCCTGGCTTTGCTTCAAATGTGCACGGGTGTCGCCCATTGGTACTCGCCCGATGGCCCAAGCTCATTGGAAGAAATCAGCTTGAATTTTTCCGATATGGCGCTTGCACTCGTTCAGGCAAAGCGAAATGGTCAGCAACTGACTGTCTCCGATTTGGCTCTGCCTGAACCCGCGCGTTTTTTTGTGAAACCTTGGCTGGGGGCTGCTGCGCATGAACATTCTTGATGCCCGTGTCCGCTTGCCACAGCACTTCCGTGAGGCACGCATAGGTGACATGCGAAATGAGTACGTCGCTCAATATGATGCGGTGTTACAAGTAAGATCGACTATCGAGAAAACGCTCGACGATTTGATTCAAGAAATGAAAGAATCAGGAGTAGACCACGCCATTATGCATGCAGAATACGAATTCGGCGAGGATGGGGATGCGCTGAATGAAGCATTGGCAAAAGTCATATCCGCTCACACCGAGCTCTTCTCAGGATTCGGTACGATTTCAATGGAGCATTTCAGACCGATGCGCGCTGTCCAACAAGTGAGCCGCATCAGAGAGCTGGGCTTTCTGGGAGTAAACATCCAGCCTGCATTTTTTGAGATGCCGATCGATGATCGCAAATTATATCCCGTATACGCAAAGGCCGCCGAGTTAGGCTTGGCAGTTGCCATTCATACGGGAATTAATTATTCGATGATTCATCCCATCCGGAATGAACACCCGCTGTTGCTGGATCAAGTCGCCTGTGATTTTCCGGAATTAACATTGATCGCGTGTCATGGGGGGTGGCCCTGGGTGCCTGAAATGGTTGCCGTAGCGCGCAAGCACCCCAATGTTCTGATGGATTTGGGCGGGCTTTCTCCTAGGTATTTGGGGGTACTAGGAGCAGGGTGGGAGATGATGTACAGGTTAGCAAACAACCTCTTGCAAGATCAAATCCTCTTTGCAACAGACTGGCCTGTATTTCCTCTGAAACGCGCGATTGCAGAATGGAAGGAATTAAGCATAAAGCCCGAGGTGCTAGAGAAGGTGCTCGGTTCGAATGCAAAAGCATTGTACTCCAAAATAAAGGCGGAGGTAAAAAAGAATGACAACACGTAAGGCGGTGGTAGAGTGTGAGATCCATCAAGAGATAGGCTGGATTCATCTGAATCGCCCCGAGCGGTTAAATGCGGTGGTTCCACAATTGGTAGAGGAGCTGTATGGATCGCTCGATAAGTTGGAACGGGAAGGAGTAAGGGCAGCAATACTGGCTGGCCGCGGGAATGCTTTTTGTGCAGGACATGATTTGCGTCATGAAGAAAAGCCTGCAAATGAGGCTGAGCTTCGCTTTAATTTACAGAAGATTCAGGATATAACACGAAAGATCCAACGTGTTCCTTTCCCGGTGATCGCTGCGGTCCATGGTTATGCATTAGGAGCAGGGTGTGAGTTTGCGCTCGGATGCGATTTGATCATCGCCGCTCAAGATGCCGAATTCGGCTTTCCGGAAGTGAGTGTGGGGCTTAGTGTTACCGGAGGAATCTCGCATATGCTTCCTATCGCGATCGGACTGGTCAGAGCGAAAGAATTGCTGTTTTCAGGCGAGAGGTTCGGTGCATCGCAAGCACTGCAGCTAGGACTCATCAACAAGGTAGTGGATCATAAAGTGTTAGCCGAAGAAGCTGACAAGTGGGCGAAACGGTTAGCGGAGCTCCCGCAAGTAGCGCTTGCAAAAGCCAAATTTGCGCTAAATCGCGGGGCCCAATGCGATCTGGAGGCAGCTTTTGAATTGGAGATCGAGCATGCGCTGGCAACCGTGCAAACGATCGAATCCAAGCAGGCGGCTGAATGGTTCCGAAAAAAAGGATCGGTATAGAGAAGGAGGGCTGAACCTTTTGGACGTGCAAGAAATCAAGTCTTTGACGGCACGGGCGGCTAAACGATGGGGAGAAAAAATCGGGCTTGTCTTTGATGAATGGAATGAACAACTGTCATTTCAGGAGATAGAAGACCGTTCCAACCAGATCGCCAACATGCTCCAAGTGCTGGGCGTAGGCTATGGGGATCGGGTAGCCGTCATGCTGAGGAACCAGCCGGAATTCCCGCTTACCTGGCTGGCGTTGGCAAAACTGGGCGCGAATATCGTTCCAATAAATGTCAATTACAAAGATTACGATGCACAGTATATCCTCCACCACTCCGAAGCAATTGTTATCGTAACTTCACAGGAGTTTATATCCCTGGTACAGAAGATCAGACCTTCCGTACAAACCCTCAAAACAATCCTCTCAGTAGACCAATCAGACGATCCCAACGTCGTCGATTTCAGAACGATGTGTGAAACAGCCCCCACGACTCCAACAGCGCTTACCGTTTTTCCTGAAACTTTAGTCAACATCCAATATACTTCCGGCACGACAGGCTTCCCCAAGGGTTGTATGCTTTCACATGAATATTGGCTCGCCATAGCCAAAAAGATGGTCGAGCAGCATCCCAATTTGACCCATTCAGATGTACTGTTAACGGCGCAGCCCTTTTACTATATGGACCCGCAATGGAATTTGCTGGGCGCGATCGCTGTGGGGGCAAAGCTAGTAGTTCTCGATCGATTTCATCCCTCTACATTTTGGCAGAAAGTACGGCAATATGGCGTTACCTTTTTCTATTGCCTGGGGATCATGCCCACGCTAATGGTCAAAGCACCACGCTCGCCATTGGACAGGGAAAATAACGTTCGCACCATCCTTTGCTCGGCCATTCCCCCGCATCTGCACCGCGAATTGGAAGAGCGATGGGGCGCACCATGGTATGAGGTTTTTGGCATGACAGAGACAGGTGGAGATATTTCGGTAAAACCACACGATCATGACCGATTGCTCGGAACAGGCTGCATCGGAAAACCAGATAAAGACCGGACCGTCCGTATTGTTGATATTCACAACCGCCCCGTATCGAGGGGAGAGGTTGGCGAGCTCCTCCTACGGGGCTTGGGGATGATGGATGGCTACTATAAAGATCCTGATGCGACTTGTGCTGCCTTTCGTGGCGGCTGGTTCCACACCGGAGATTTGGTGCGTATGGACGAAGACGGATACATCTATTATGTCGGCAGAAAAAAGGAGATGATTCGCCGGAGCGGGGAAAATATTTCGGCTGCTGAGGTTGAGGAAGTCATGAAAATGCACCCAGCCGTGGAGTATGCTGCCTGCCTTCCAGTGAAAGACGAAATGCGCGGGGAAGAAATCAAGGCATACGTGGTAGTGAATGAGGGACTAACGGTGCCTCCTCATGAATTGATCTCCTATTGCACCGAGCATCTTGCTTACTACAAGGTTCCACGATATTGGGAATACAGAAGTGAATTGCCTCGTACCCCATCTGAACGAATAGCCAAGCATGTACTGGCGAAAGAAAAGGAAGACCTTCGCATCGGTTCCTATGATCGTATTGATGATCGCTGGAGATAACAAGCAAACGGAGAGGAAGATATGGATGAATAGTTGGGTAAAGGTACTGAAAGAGCTGACAGAGGCTTCGGGAGTTCCCGGACATGAACAGGAAGTACGAGAATTAATGCACACGTACTTGGAACCGCTTACAGAAGAGGTGTTCACAGATAATCTAGGAAGCATAATCGGGCGAAAAACAGGCCTGGCCAATGGACCCAAGATTATGATGATGGGCCATATGGATGAGGTGGGGTTCATGGTAACGCGTGTCATGAAGGGCGGATTCATCGCCTTCCAGCCTCTTGGTGGCTGGTGGTCGCAGGTGATGCTGGCACAGCGTGTGAACATTAAAACACGCAAAGGAGATATTGTCGGCGTACTCGGGTCAAAACCGCCGCATCTGCTGTCTTCGGAAGAACGCAAGAAAGTGGTTGAAATCGAGCGGATGTACATCGATATCGGAGCATCCAGCGAAGAACAGGCAAAGGAGCTGGGAATTCGCCCAGGTGATTCGATTGTGCCAATCTGCCCTTTTACGGTGATGGCGAATGACAAGATGTATATGGCAAAAGCGCTCGATAATCGCGGCGGTTGCCTGACAGCCATTGAAGTACTGAAACAGTTGCAAGAAACGGAACACCCCAACATCGTATTCAGCGGCGCCACTGCACAGGAGGAAGTGGGATGCCGCGGCGCATTCACGAGCACGCATTTGGTGGAGCCGGATATATTCATTGCATTGGAGACGGGGATAACGTTTGACACGCCGGGAAGCACCGACTCTCCCAATTTGCCTGATATCAAGTGCGGAGGCGGACCTACGATTGGTCTGTTTGACGGCTCGCTCGTACCCAATCCGAAATTGCGGGATCTGTTATTTGATACGGCTGAAGAGGAGGGCATCCCGTATCAATATGCTGCTATTTCAGGTGCAGGTACGGATGCAGGAGCTGCTCATATGGTTGGCAAAGGGGCTCCAGCTATCGTCATTGCAATCCCTGCGCGTTACATTCACAGTCACGCTTCGATTCTCCATCATGATGATGTGGAAAATACGGTGAAATTGCTGACGGCTCTCGTCAAAAAGCTGGATCAAAAAACGGTTGATTGGCTTAGAACATAAAAATCCCAAACAAGGGGAGTGGAGTCATTCATGGGGATAAGAAAGCGAGGCCCCTTTCCGATTGTTAGCATTGTCCTTTCCTGTTTCGTACTGCTGGCAATCGTGTCCGGATGCGATGCGCCTGCAACGAAACCAGGTACTGATGAAGGAAAAAAAGATGTCAATATAGCCAATCAAAAGGGCGGAACAGTCACCGTTGCGATCAGCAGTGAACCAGATACACTGGATGTCCACAAATCGACAGCGTTAAGCACGGAGGGGGTCGCGCTCAATTTAGGGGCAGCTCTCCTTTACAGAGATCCCCAAACAAATGAGGTCAAGCCCCATCTGGCTGAATCGTACTCCATTTCCGATGATGGGAAGACATGGACATTTCGCATTCGCAAAGGCGTTACCTTTCATGATGGGACACTGCTTACTGCACAGGCGTACAAGCGAACGTTTGAGCGGGCCATGTCTCCGGAAATCGCTCCGAAAGGCGTAGGGATGGTTCTGGGCATCATCAAATCGATCAAAACTACAGATGATCGGACGCTTATTTTGGAGTTGAATGAACCGTCTGCCACGCTTCTCACCTATTTCACTTCCGCTAGCTGGATGCAGCCGCTTTCAGTGGACGCGGTGCAAAAGTCTGGGGGTCAATACGGAAGGAATCCGGTTGGTGTCGGTCCGTGGAAGATGGAGAGCTGGAAATCAGGAGACTCTATTACGCTGATTCAAAACGATGCGTATCGCTGGGCTACGCCCTTCTTTAAAAATCAAGGACCGCCGAGGCCGGACAAATTAGTTCTGAAATTGATTCGAAATCCGCAAACGGCTGTCGCTGCTTTGGAAAGCGGAACCATCGACATCGCTGATCTGCCTGCGAAAGACGCGAAGAAATTCAAGAACAATAATCGCTTTACCGTCCTTGAGCAGATAAAGCGCGGTTTGGGGCTGTTTGTCGAGCTGAACTTGAAAAACGAGATTTTACAAGATAAAAACGTTCGCAAAGCGTTACAGATGGCAGTGAAGAAAGAGGCTATCGTGCAATCGCATCTGCAAGGGGAAGGTATTGTTGCAGATGGTCCGCTGCCAGCAAATTTGTTCGGATACGACCAGTCCATTGCCCAATATGCATACAAATACAACCCCGAGGAAGCGATGAAGCTCCTGGAAGAAGCCGGATGGAAACTGAATGCGCAAGGGATAAGGGAGAAAGCAGGAAAACCGCTTCATCTCGAATTGTTGAGTATGGAAGCATGGTCTCAACCTGCCCAATTGATGCAAGGAATGTTCAAAGCGATTGGGGTAGACGTGAAAATCATTACTCTGGAAGGCAGCGCAGTCGACCAGTTAACTGCTGCCGGCACATTTGACTTGGCGCTGGATGGATATGTCGCTGATGACCCTGATATCTTGTTTCCGTTCATGCATTCAAGTCAGATCGGTGGGATGAATCGTTCAGCCATCCATGACAAAACGATCGATTCCTTGCTGGAAAAGGGACAGGTGACGATGAAGAGCGACGATAGAGCGAAAATCTATGAAGATCTTCAGAAGCGCGTTGTGGAGGAGGCGTTTTGGATTCCCATTTACACGGAAAAACGGTTCGTCGTGGTAAACAACCGTGTTCAGGGACTGATGCTTGATCCATCCGGACTGAAATTGTATCAGGACGTGTGGGTTAAGTAAGGAAACAAAAAAACGAGGAGAACATGTCATGAACAATCAGGAATGGATTGTGAGTTATGAGGAGTTTGTCCGAGAAACAATGTTGGGAAGCAAGGTGCCTGGAGCTGCAATTGGAGTGGCCAAACACGGACAGCTCGTTTATGCCAAAGGCTTCGGCTATCGAGATGTCGAGCAAGGTCAGGTAGTTACAGTTGATACTTTGTTCGGAATCGCTTCGATTACGAAATCGTTCACCGCTATTGCGATCATGCAGCTACAGGAAGCCGGAAAACTGACGGTTGCCGATCCTGTTTCCCGTTATTTGCCAGAGTTTCATGTAAAAACGGGAAGTAAAACGGAAGCAATCACCATTCACAACTTTCTAACCCATTCCTCAGGTTTGCCGCCATTATCTTGCGCCGATGAAGCACTCAAGCGTGGGATGAACACCTATGAGGAATTGATGACCTATATGGCACAACTGGATTTTCCTTTATTGGGTGTACCAGGTACGGAGTTCAGTTATTCCAATGATGGCTATACGCTACTGGGAGCAATTGTTGAGCGGGCTAGCGGCAAGCCATATTCGACTTATGTGAAGGAGCATATTCTCCAACCAGCGGGAATGAAGCATAGTTGCTTTTCTTTGGTGGAGTGGCACGGGTACGAGGATAGAACACCGCTATTTGAGACACCGCCGTTTCAATCCTCCGGCGGATTAAAATCAACGCTCACCGACATGATGAGATACACCGAGCTGTTTCGAACAAAAGGTTTGATTGGCAAGGAACGAATTCTTCGCGCGGAAAGTGTGCAGCAGATGACCACCCCTTATTTCCGATGTGAACATAACCAATATTACGGGTATGGTGTAGCGATTACACCCAATTTCTACGGTGCTGTGATGCTGGGCCATAGCGGTAGAGAGAAAGGGATCCAAGCCTGCATGAGCATCATCCCCGAGAACGGATTGGCTGCCGTGGTGCTCACCAATCTCAGCGGTTCGCCGGCTGCCGCATTGGCACATGGCACGTTTCACTGCATCGAAAATCGTCCGGCGAAATCAACGCATGTCACGTATAAGGAATATGACCTTCCAACAGATCGTCTGCTTGAATATGCGGGCGAGTACGGCTCAATGGAAGGAATTCATCTTCAGGTAAGCGTGGATGCAGGCACGTTGATCGTAACGGTCGATCATTCGGACTCATTCTCTTTAAAAGCGATCGACGAAGACGTTTTTCTCGCGAACGTTGACGGGTCGGATCAAACCGTACGCTTTATACGAGACGGAAATCAAACGGTAATTCGTATGATGGGCTCCTATCGCCAAATTCCCAAGCGAGTTTAGCCGTAAGCAATGAATACGCATCCTGAAAGAGAGGAGGGAACGAATCATGAAACAGTATTTGTTGAATCGGATGCTATCAGGAGTGATTGTCCTCCTCGGCATTTCCATCTTTTCGTTTGCGCTCGTTCATTTTATTCCTGGAGATCCGGTACGGATCATGTTAGGGGAAAAGGCTACAAAAGCACAAGTGGAACAGTTACGTGAACAAATGGGGCTAAATCACCCCCTTCCTCAGCAGTACCTGACCTACATGGAAAAAGTCATCCAAGGGGATTTCGGGACTTCCTTACAAACGGAAAGGCCTGTCATCGCGGAAATATTGGAACGGTTTCCGGCAACGGCCAAGCTAGCCTTCGCTGGGATTGGCATCGCGGTCGTGATTGGCTTAACGATGGGAATTATCGCTGCGAAATACAAGAATACGCTCTTGGACTTTATGCTGATGGCGGCAGCTTCGATCGGATTATCACTCCCGAGCTTCTGGCTGGGGTTAATCGTAATCATGTTATTTTCCGTGCAATTAGGCTGGTTTCCAATCGCGGGTGGTACGGGATGGAAGGATCTTGTTTTGCCTGCTTGTACCTTGGGCGTCTTGTCTTCCGCGATGATCAGCCGACTGACGCGTTCAGGTATGGTCGAAGTGCTTTCCCATGATTACATTCGAACGGCACGGGCCAAGGGCTTGAGGGAGACGATCATCCTATTCCGGCACGCCCTGTGCAATGTCATGATTCCTGTTGTTACGGTGGTAGGCTTGCAAATCGCGACTCTGCTGGGCGGTGCGGTTATCATCGAGCAAGTGTTCAACTGGCCTGGGATCGGCACATTGGCTATCCGTGCGATTTCAGCCCGTGATTTTCCGATGATTCAGGGCATTGTGCTGCTTATGGGCTTCGTCTACGTCGTGGTAAATATGATGGTCGACCTGCTCTATGGTTTGATTGATCCGCGTGTCGACCTTATTGCGGAAAAGGAGGGGCGGTAACTTGAATGAGGTGAGCAAAACCGCCGTACATGGAGCGACACATGCCAAATCCCCAATTTTTCCCGAGTTTGCATTTTGGGGGAAAATCAAGAAACAACGAGCAGCAAAACTAAGCTTGGTGGTGCTTTTACTCATTTCTGCGATTGGAATCGTCGGGCCTTGGATCGCTCCTTATGACCCTACTGAAAGTAACTACGATGCCTTTTTGCAAGGCCCGTCTGCCAAGCATGTTCTCGGAACGGATGCGATCGGCCGCGATTTGCTTTCCCGTATTTTATACGGAACACGCGTTACGCTTGTGGTTGCTGTCATGGCAGTCGGCATCACAGTAGCGGCAGGAACGATGATTGGTGTCATCAGTGCATATGTGGGAGGATTTATTGATCACCTGCTCATGCGGATTATGGATATTTTGCTCGCCTTGCCTGGGATCATTTTGGCCTTGGCCATTGTCGCGGCTCTTGGACCGAGTCAAACCAATGCGATGATCGCAATCGGTATTTCTTCGATTCCGAGCTTTGCGCGTCTGACCAGAGCAGCGACGCTCGTCATCATGTCGTCTGGATATGTGGAGGCCAGCAGATCGATCGGGACGCCGAGCTGGTGGATCATTCTTTTTCAGGTGCTCCCCAATATTACGAATGTATTGTTCGTTTACATGACACTGTTCGTCGGGGGAGCGATTCTCGATACGGCTGCATTGGGCTTTATCGGCTTGGGCGCACAGCCACCGACTCCCGAATGGGGGACCATGCTCAATGAAGGAAAAGATTATTTGTCCGATGCCTGGTGGCTTGCGACATACCCGGGATTGGCCATCACGATCGTCGTGTTGGCAGTAAACCGGTTGGGAGATGCCTTGCGTGATATTTTTGATCCTCGTACGCAAAAGTAAAAGGCCAATAAGAGGATTGGAGAGGGGGTTCCCTATATGGACAATGTATTGGAAGTGACAGGGCTGACAACCCGGTTCTCGAAGGAGTCGGGTACGATTACGGTTGTAGATCAGCTTGATTTGCATGTAAAAAAAGGGGAGACACTCGGAATTGTCGGAGAGTCGGGGTGCGGCAAGAGCGTCACTTCGCTCTCGCTCATGCGACTGTTGGACAATAATGCCGCTTTGACTGGAAGCATTCGATTGAACGGGAAAGAAGTGCTTGCGCTGAGTGAAGCCGAGATGCGCAGTCTCAGAGGCAAGGAAATGGCGATGATTTTTCAGGAACCGATGCATTCGTTAAATCCGGTGTTGACGATCGGCCGACAAATCAGTGAGGTACTTCACGAGCATGAGGGTAAAAGCAAAGCGGCGGTTAAGCAACGGGTACTGGATTTGCTTACTGTGGTGGGCATTTCCCGAGCCGAAGAGATTTACAGGGATTATCCGCACCGTTTGTCAGGCGGAATGAGGCAGCGGGTGATGATTGCCATGGCGATCGCATGCAATCCGTCATTACTGATCGCTGATGAACCGACGACCGCATTGGACGTGACCATTCAAGCGCAAATCTTGAATCTGATCAAAAAAATCAGAAGGGATATCGGCATGTCAGTGATCATGATTACGCATGATCTAGGAGTGGTCGCTGAAATGTGCGACCGCGTCATGGTAATGTATGCGGGACAAGCGATTGAAACAGCGGACGTACGGTCGTTGCTGCGCAATCCGAAGCACCCGTACACCGTGGGCTTGCTCCAATCGACGCCAAGGCAACGCGCAAAGAGACTCCACAGCATAAAAGGCAGTGTGCCGACACCGGAAAACAAACCCAATGGGTGCCGGTTTGCCCCGCGATGCGATAGAGTGATGGAGATATGTTGGGAGCGGAATCCTGTGCTCCGCCCAGTGGATCAGTATTCTTCTTGTCGATGCTGGTTATTTACCCAAGACAAGGGTCATGAACAGGAAAGCTCGGTGGTAGGTGGATGACGACTCCAATCTTGGAAGTGAAAGGGCTGCGAAAGCTGTTTCGCTTGAAAAAAGGGTGGTTTCAACAACCGCATTATGTTCATGCTCTAAACGGGATTGATGTGAGCGTCTATGAAGGAGAAACGCTGGGGATTGTCGGGGAGTCAGGCTGCGGAAAGTCTACACTGGGAAAATGTATTCTGCGTTTGCTGGAGCCGGTCCAAGGTGAAATTCGTTTCCAAGGTAACGAAATAGGAAAAATGAACAAAAATGAAATGCGTGCAGTAAGGCGAAATATGCAAATGGTTTTTCAAAATGCATTTGAAACGTTGAACCCGAAATTAACGATCGGGCACATCTTGACGGAACCGCTGATTTCGCACGGTATTCCCCGAGAGCAGCGACAAGCGCTGCTGGAAGAAACGATTGAGATTGTCGGCATGAGCAAGCAGCATCTCTCTCGCTATCCTCACGAATTTTCCGGAGGGCAAAGACAACGAATTGGCATCGCCCGCGCCCTGATTCTTCGGCCAAAGCTGATTATCGCAGATGAGCCTGTCTCCGCACTAGATGTGTCGATTCAATCGCAAATCCTTAATTTGCTGCAGGATTTGCAAGAACAATTTTCCTTGACCTATATCTTCATTTCGCATGATTTGAGCGTAGTTGAGCACATTGCCGATAAAGTGGCGGTCATGTATTTAGGTGAAATCATCGAGTATGCTGAGAAAGAGAAGCTGTTTGGACGACCGCTGCATCCCTATACACAAGCATTGCTTTCAGCCAAACCTGTTACCGATCCGGATGATACACGAGAGCAAATTGTGTTGTCGGGAGATCTCCCGTCTCCGTCTAATCCGCCGGTGGGATGTAAATTTCATCCACGCTGCCGTTCCAGCATGGAAATATGCAAAGTCGAATTGCCAAAGCTGTGTGAAATAGAAGGGCAAAAGGTCGCTTGTCATCTCTACCAATCATATCCCGCAATCGATCCTTCTTAGAGCAAGATGACAGATCTCCAGTCCATCCTGTGGAGCAGTCGTTTGGATGAAAACACGGTACATCGGAAAAAGGAGGATCGAAATGTTTGATCTTGGAATCCCGTTTAAAAAAATGAATGGCTGTGGCAACGACTTTATTGTGGTAGACAATCGCGATGGCCTGTTGAACGAGGTTGCGCTTTCAGCCTTTGTCCAAAATGTATGCAGGCGAGGCACTTCAATCGGTGCGGATGGGTTCATGCTGCTGGAGAACTCAAGCATCGCCGATTTTAAGATGAGGTATTTTAACGCAGATGGCAGTGAAGGAGAAATGTGCGGCAATGGTGCAAGGTGCATGTCGCGCTTTGCTTATCACATCGGAGCAGCCAAGACGAAGATGAGCTTCGAAACGATGGCTGGCATCTATCAGGCAGAGCTCAATCAGAACGGCGTGAAGGTCAAGTTCCCCGACGTTCAATTGCAAGCACTGGAGCTAAATCAACCATATGAATGGGACGGACCGAGCGGCGTCTACCACTATGGTGTTGTCGGAGTTCCCCACACGGTCTGGTTTGTCGAAAATGTTTTCGCGATAGCGGACGACCAGCTTAGAGATTGGGGACGAATGGTCAGAAATGATTTACAGCGGTTTCCCAATGGTACTAATGTAAATTTTGTGGAACGGATTGATCGGCAAACGCTTAGCATCAGAACCTATGAGCGCGGAGTAGAGGCAGAAACCTACGCGTGCGGTTCCGGATCGACTGCTGCTGCAATCATTGCTGGTATTTTAGGACATGTAGACACTTCTGTGAACCTGCTTACTCGAGGGGGACCACTTAAAATTTCTTACCATCTCTCAGATTATGCTGCCGATTCCGTTTATTTGGAAGGCAACTCAAAGCTGGTAGCAGAAGGACATTTATTGCCCGATGCATGGAGCACGATGATGAAATAGCCTCACGTCATAAAACAGCTCACTCATTGGTATCTACCGCCAATGAAGTGAGCTGTTTTTATACTGCGAATAAGACACAAGGTGACATATTTACAGGTCTAAAATGGGTGGTAGATCAACGAAAGGAGTAACCACTCATGACACGAAGAATCATATTAGATTTAGCCGTTACTTTAGATGGGTTTATTGAAGGGAAGAATGGAGAAGTTGATTGGTGCATAATGGACTCAGAGATGGGGTTTGTTCATTTCTTACATCAAATTGACACGATTCTATATGGAAGAAAAAGTTATGATTTATGGGGACAATTTACGCCGGAAAATGAACATACGCATAATGAAAAGGAGATTTGGTCATTGGTTCATAGTAAAGAAAAATATGTGTTTTCCAAGACACAAAAAGGGACTGATAATAAAGCAATATTCATCAACGATAATATTATTGAAGAAGTGAACCTACTAAAGAATAAGCCTGGGAAAGACATCTGGCTATATGGTGGAGCAAGTCTTATTACAACATTTATCAATTTAGAGCTTGTAGATGAATTTCGCTTATCTGTTCACCCTGTTATTTTGGGAGAAGGAAAACCGTTGTTTATGGATATAAAACAGAGGTTGAATGTAAAATTGGTGAATACAAGAACGTTCTCCTCTGGCGTTGTGCAACTCATCTATCATTTGAACGGGAAGTAATATATTTCAATCAAACCAGCGGTGAGTCTAAGACTGTATTTTCAGGTCTTGGCTCGTTGCTGGTTTATTTTTCTGAGTCAGTCCAAAACCAATGTTTATGAGGCTGGGGGCCAATAGATTGAAGAATCGATGGGGATCATGGTAGAATTTGTCACGAGATCATGTGTTTCTAAAACAGCTTTGACTAAATGTACCGGAGTGGAGATAAGACCATGAAAACGGAAATCATGAATAGATTCATCTCTTACGCACAAGTTGATACACAATCCGATGAAAACAGCGAAACTTGCCCTTCAACACCAGGGCAGCTTGTACTTGCCCAAATGCTTGTTGACGAACTGAAAGCCATCGGTATGCAGGAAGTTGCGATGGATTCGAACGGTTATGTAATGGCAACCCTACCGTCCAATACAGACAAAGAAATTCCCACAATCGGTTTTCTTGCTCATATGGATACGGCCACGGATTTTACCGGGGCTGACGTGAAGCCGCAAGTCATTGAAAATTATAACGGAGAAGACATTGTCTTGAATGAAGCACAGAATATTGTCCTTTCGCCGCGCGAGTTTCCAGAGCTGGCTAGCTACAAAGGCCACACCTTAATCACGACAGACGGTACCACATTGCTAGGCGCTGATGATAAAGCTGGTATTGCCGAAATCATGACCGCCATGGCTTATTTGATTCGCCATCCAGAACTGAAACACGGGAAAGTAAGAGTAGCCTTCACTCCGGATGAAGAAATCGGCAGAGGCCCTGATAAATTTGATGTGTCCGCCTTCGACGCAGTATATGCCTATACGATGGATGGCGGCCCTCTTGGCGGGATCGAGTACGAGAGCTTTAATGCTGCATCAGCCACTATTACCTGTAAAGGGAAGAACGTTCACCCCGGATCGGCTAAAGGCAAAATGGTCAACGCTGCTAAAATAGCCATGGAGCTGCATGGAATGCTGCCGGTTGAGGAAACGCCTGAGGAGACGGAAGGCTACGAAGGCTTCTATCATCTGTTTTCCATTCAAGGTGACGTCGAGCAAACGCAGCTTCGTTATTTAATCCGGGATCACGATCGTAATCGGTTTCAGGAGAGAAAGTCTGAACTGGCTCGTATCGTAGAAGAGTTACAGAAAAAATACGGAGAGAAGCGAATTGAGCTCGAAATCAAAGACGAATACTTCAACATGCGGGAAAAGATTGAGCCTGTAATGGAAGTAGTGGACATTGCTATACAAGCGCTCGAAAACCTCGGAATCGTGCCGAGTATTCAGCCGATTCGCGGTGGTACCGATGGCTCCCAGCTATCCTACATGGGGTTGCCAACACCGAATATTTTCACAGGCGGGGAAAACTACCACGGGCGGTTCGAATATGTTTCCGTTGACAACATGATGCACGCTGTGAACACCATCATCGAAATCGTGAAGTTGTATGAGCAAAGAGCCTGATGGCGAGGTAGCCTTGTGATGATATATGAAAGGAAAGTAAGTTAGCAGACTTATATCCAACTGACATTGAAGCAAAGCGAGCAAAGGGCGGATGTCTAGTAGAGTCGATTCGCCCTTTGTCATGAGTCATTTTAAAACTGCTCTGCCTGCACGTACAAACTTACCTTGTCTAGGATTACAGTGGTGAATCTTCACCTATTGACACATCATACATTACGAAGATATTATAGATATAATAAATCCATAATGGTTATAAAAAGCATCCAGAGCTTGTTATATAGCGATGATTTGCACCAGGAAATATTTTGATCAAGGGAGGCCGATAAGTATGGGGAATATTTGGAATGAGCGTTATAATACTGACGAATATTACTACGGGGAAGAACCAAACGTATTTATTCAACAACAAGCTTTTCGCTTCGAACAATCTCAAAAAGTTATTGCGTTTGCAGAAGGTGAAGGCCGGAATGCCGCTTTTTTAGCAAAAGGGAATCTAGAAGTGACAGCCATTGACTATGCGGAAAGCGGATTGCAAAAAACGAAAAAACTGGCTCAGAAGCATGGCGTTCACGTACACACCCAAAAAATTGACTTGCTGGAGGAAGATGTCCCGCAAGAGGAATATGACGCCGCGATTATGGTATATGGACATTTTCATAAAGACGCTCAGACCACGGTTCTTAATAAAATGAAAAAGGCGATAAAGCCCAAAGGAATTCTCATGCTTGAGGTATTCTCCGAGAAACAACTACAGTATGGTACGGGCGGACCTTCAGAGCTTGAACTGCTATATGACCCCAAAGAAATCCTTGATTGGTGCGAAGGGCATGAGGTGATCCATTTCTTCTATGGCGAACAAGAGCGTGTGGCAGGAAAGGCACACACTGGATTAGCCCATGTTATCCAGCTTGTATTAAGAAAATGATAGAGAATCATCGTAAGTGAATTTGAACCGATTTCGTACTAAAAGCCCACATTCCGTTACGGGAGAAAAGTGGGCTTTTTGTAATGGATCGAATGGAAGTTCATGCAGGAAAGCGGCTAACGAGCTGGTGAGAAGATCATAATCTACACGGTCCATGCATACGTTAGAATCAGCATAAAATAGAAAATGAAAGAGTTCATATATTTTATCGTGTTTATACGATGCCACTGGCGACTGTCCATAATCCTTACCATGAAAAAAGCAAAAAGATGTTGATTTCCCCTGTTAACTGCTATATAACTTAATTAGAAGTATTATTATTTGATACTTAATTTAAATGACGGGAGAGGGACAAATGGACTCTATGGCAACTGCTAACACTGGAAAGTGCCCGTTTTCGCACGGTAGCACTACGAATCACAACCCTAGTGCTACATCGAACAAACACTGGTGGCCCAACCAGTTGAACTTGAACATCCTGCATCAGCATGACAGAAAATCTAACCCTATGGGCGAAGACTTCAATTATGCAGAAGAGTTCAAAAAGCTGGACTACCATGCCCTCAAGCAAGATCTTTATGATCTAATGACAAACAGCCAAGATTGGTGGCCTGCCGACTACGGACATTACGGGCCATTATTTATTCGTATGGCTTGGCACTCCGCTGGTACATATCGTACAGGAGACGGCCGTGGCGGCGCTGGAACTGGCACACAGCGTTTCGCTCCGCTTAACAGTTGGCCAGACAATGCCAACCTTGACAAAGCTCGTCGACTTCTATGGCCGATTAAGCAAAAATACGGCAACAAGATCTCTTGGGCCGACTTGTTAATTCTAGCAGGGAACGCTGCTATTGAATCCATGGGCGGGAAGACAATCGGTTTTGGAGGCGGACGCGCGGACGTTTGGCATCCAGAAGAAGATATTTACTGGGGTGCGGAAAAGGAATGGTTAGGCGATAAGCGTTACACCGGCGATCGTGAGCTCGAGAATCCGCTTGCAGCAGTTCAAATGGGTCTAATTTATGTGAACCCCGAAGGTCCGAACGGGAATCCAGATCCGCTTGCGAGTGCTCGCGACATTCGCGAAACCTTCAAACGCATGGGAATGAACGATGAAGAAACGGTTGCACTCGTGGCAGGTGGCCATACATTTGGGAAGGCTCACGGCGCAGGAGATGCTGCTCTTGTAGGCCCAGAGCCGGAAGCTGCTCCTTTGGAAGCAATGGGCTTAGGATGGCAGAGCACACACGGTTCCGGTAAAGGTCGCGACGCCATTAGCAGCGGTATTGAAGGTGCATGGACTGCAAATCCGACACAATGGGATAATGGTTTCTTTGAACTATTGTTCGGATATGAATGGGAGCTGACCAAGAGCCCTGCAGGTGCACACCAATGGGTTGCTGTAAACCCTGCTGATGAGCATCTTGCACCGGATGCAGAAGATGCGTCCATTCGTGTTCCAACGATGATGACCACTGCGGATATGGCCTTGCGTATGGATCCAGTATACGAAAAGATTTCTCGTCGTTACTATGAGAATCCAGAGGAGTTTGCAGATGCATTTGCAACTGCATGGTTCAAGCTCACACACCGCGACATGGGGCCTCGCTCAAGATATTTAGGCCCAGAAGTTCCAGCAGAAGATTTTATCTGGCAAGATCCTGTACCCGCTGCTGAATATGAATTAACAGATGCAGATGTAGCAGAACTGAAAACACGGATCTTAGACTCGGGTCTTACCGTCAGTGAGCTGGTAACAACGGCGTGGGCTTCCGCTTGTACCTTCCGTGGCTCGGATATGCGTGGTGGCGCGAATGGTGCTCGCATCCGTCTTGCTCCACAGAAGGAATGGGAAGTGAATGAGCCGAAAAAGCTTGAAAAAGTACTTACGATCCTAGGAGTCATTCAAGAGGACTTTGGTAAAAAAGTCAGTATGGCCGATTTGATTGTACTCGGCGGTAGTGCCGCAGTAGAAAAAGCTGCACAAGATGCTGGCTTTGATGTGACGGTTCCTTTTGCTCCTGGACGTGGCGATGCAACACAAGAGCAGACAGATGAAGAAAGCTTTGCTGTACTCGAGCCAATCGCTGATGGTTTCCGGAACTATCAGAAGAAACAATATCGTGTCAGCCCTGCGGAACTCCTGATAGACAAAGCACAGCTACTAAACCTTACTGCTCCAGAAATGACTGCACTCGTTGGCGGTATGCGTGTTATCGGGACAAACCACGGTGGCACACAACACGGCGTATTCACGGATCGCGTCGGTACACTCACGAACGACTTCTTTGTTAACTTGCTAGACATGGGAGTACAGTGGAAGCCTGTAGAAGGTGGCATTTTTGAAGGACGTGATCGCAAAACCGGGGAAGTGCTGCGTACAGCGACAGCTGTTGACCTCGTGTTCGGTTCAAACTCCGTACTTCGTGCCATTGCAGAAGTTTATGCACAAGACGATAACAAAGAAAAGTTTGTGCGTGACTTCATCGCTGCATGGGTGAAGGTAATGAATGCAGATCGTTTCGATCTTAAAGAAGCATAATCTGAAAATGTAAAGCAAAGAACAGTATTTGTTGTAGAATACTGTTCTTTGCTTTTCTTTTCTATAGTAATATTAGTAATTGAATCGGTTAAAGAAATGCGAGACCCGCTCTTGAAAACCACCTGAAGCAAGCCGCCAGGTGGTTTTAATCTTCTCTAGAATTTACAACTTAGAGACAACTGAAAGATACTTTTAACATATGAACGCTATATTCTATGAACTGTAACAAGGGTTTTGTGCACAAACCAAAAACAAAAAATTTCAGGAGGCATTACTATGAACAAAAAAAATATTCTCGTTTTTTCTATGGCACTAACAATTGTAGGCGGTGCTACAGCAGCTGTATTTGCAGCCGAAAACGCGGTTCATTCTACTAAAAACAAAGTCGTAACAGTGGCAAGCAAAGCAGGAAATGGCACAAATCAAACCACTGTAGCCAAAGTAGCAAATGGAAAGATTAGTGATGAAGAAGCCGTAAAAATGGCAACCAAAGCTCTAAAAGACTATATGGGGCTTGACGCGAAATCTTTTGGTGAGGCACGTGTGAATAGAACGAACGCGCAAGAAGATTTTAAGTTCTTCATGGATTTATATTCAAAAGAAGATGCAGCTGTATTAAAAGAAAACGCGAAAAAAGATACCGCAAATGTTATCGTGGTACAGTTTATTCGAGCTGAAGACTTAAACCAGCCAATGCCCGCATCTAATCGCATTGTCATAAATGAAGCAACAGGGGAAATTGTTTCTTTAACTGCTTTCACTAATGAAGATCGAAGCTCAGAGACAACAATCGATGATGCGAAAGTTAAATCTGCGGTTATCAACTTTTTTGATAAACAACAGAAAAATGTTAAGAAAAATACGATGAAGGTTAGTAAGACGGCTAATTCCGGAACCATACGTGTTCTTTGCGATCTGGAAGATGGAAGGGATGTAACACTGACAATGAGTCTGAAGAATTATTCAGTATCTAGTTATGAGATTAATTATGACAGACTACTCCCTCTACCTTCTGAAGAAAATGATTACCGTGAGAATTTCAGAGAACTGTAAGTAAATTAAGATATTGCAGGACGGATAACATGGAGTAAGTGCCCGAGATGGTACTTACTCCATCTAACAGTTACAAAAGGAATGAGGTAAAAACAGAATGATCAAAATTTTAGTTGTTGAAGATGATATCGCAGTAGCAAATTTAATAAAATTGAATTTAAATACCGCAAATTATGAGAGTTCAATCGTTTTTAATGGAGAGGAAGCCCTGAGTGTAATTGAAAGCGATCGTTTTGATCTCATCCTTTTGGATGTCATGCTTCCAAAAGTGGATGGATTTACTTTATTTGAAAAAATTAAACCTTTAGGAATACCTGTCATTTTTTTAACTGCGAAAAGTTCTGTCACAGATAAGGTGTATGGATTAAAAGCGGGAGTAGATGACTATATTACGAAGCCCTTTGAAGGAATTGAATTGCTGGCTAGGATTGAAAATGTATTAAGGCATTACAATAAAAAAAGCAACATCATAAATTTTAAAGACACAGAAGTATACTTGCAAGAAATGAAGGTGAAAAAGAACGGTGAAATAATTGAGCTTACCTTGAAGGAGTTCGAATTATTGGTGTTTTTAGTGCAAAATAAAAACATCGTATTAACGAGGGAAAAAATCATAGAAAAAATTTGGGGATATGACTACGTTGGCGAGACTCGAACGATTGACAACCATATACAAAAGCTAAGAAAAAAGCTGGGATGGAAAGATGAAATTAAAACAGTATTTAAATTGGGATATAGGCTGGAAGAATAAATGAAATTTTGGCAGAGGATATTTTTGTGTACATTAATCATATTCGAAATCTTTTTTGTACCAGCATCCATTTACCTTATTCATAGCAGCTTTGAACTCAATCTCAATATGGAGATCCGTTCCGGGATAAGTGAACAGGATCGATTTGCTAACTCCTTAGAATCAAATCTATATCTACTTAAAGTCCAAAAATCTTCAACCCCAGATGCAGAAGGAGTTGGCAAACCAAACATAGATTCCATGATTCGTACGTACTTGGACAACCTCGGAGAACAGGATGTGTATCTGGATGTAATAGATGAAAATAGCAAAGTTATTTTTAGCCATTTTAAAAACAACAAGATAACTCTTACTAATCGTGAAGAATTAAACATCCCATCAGATAAAGTAAATTACATCATACGGGATGTAGGGGAAAAGACGTACTTATTTATCGCTAAGAATATTTATTTGGAAAATAATCACTATAAGCTTTCTTATGTGAAAGATATTTCGAGTGTTTATGAAAATAGAGAAGACTTATTAAGCCTTTTAATCAAGCTAAATGCTCTTATTTCAGCAATTTTGGTCATTGTTACCATAATCATGAGCATGTTTATCGTAAAACCGATTAATAAACTGATCCAGTCAACAAGAATAATTGCAGGCGGGAATTTCAGCGAAAGAGTCATGGTCAAATCGAAAGATGAAATCGGGTTGTTAGCTGAAAATTTCAATTTGATGGCCGTTGATGTAGAAGATAAAGTAAACCAGCTTAAAAAAACTTCAGAAGACAAGCAAAGGTTTATCGATAACCTGGTACATGAACTTCGGACTCCTTTAACTTCGATCATAGGCTATGCGGATTATTTACGAACGAATAAATATGATGAAGAGACTTATATCAACTCATTAAGCTTTATCTATGATGAAGGAAAGCGGCTAGAGAAACTGACATTTAAGCTTATGGAGCTCATTGTTTTGCGAAAAGAAGATTTTGAGTTAAAAAAGGGAAAGCTTGACGAACTTTTTGTGGAAATCAAACATTCCTTTATTCCAAAGCTGAACATAAAGAATATGGATTTGGAAATATCGTCGGAGCATGTGAGTGTTTTAATGGATAAGGATTTGATGAAAATTTTACTTGCAAACCTGATAGACAATGCGATTAAAGCATCGAAGAACAACGATAAAATACTTCTACGTTCATACAGAGATACGGAGTCAAAAATTATTCTTGAAGTGAAAGATACAGGGATCGGTATTCCTGATGACGACATAACAAAAGTTTTTGAGCCATTCTTTATGTCCGACAAATCGAGAGCAAGAGCCAATGGAGGAGGCCTCGGCCTCGGGCTTTCATTATGTAAGGAGATTGCCAAAATTCATGACGCTGAAATAAGAATAGAAAGTAAGCTCGGTGAAGGTACCATTATCCAATTGGTTTTTCATTGTTAACAACCGGGAGCGGATCGGTTCAATCTTAAAAAAGCATAATCTGAAAACGTAGAGAGGACTGTCCCAAGTCATGAACAATGACTGCGAGACAGCCTTTTTCTGTCAACAAGCATGTCATTATCTCCATTCTTACTAAATTGTAAGAAAGAAGGTCAAAATCGTTAGACTAGAGTCATTCAATTACAGGAAAGTCTCGTCTATAATCCAGACATAAATAGTTTATAAGGGAGCAATTAAGATGAAAAAAGTAATAGGTTTCTTGTTGGTTATTGTCATTTTTGCAGGGATTGGATTCGGAGTAAAACGATTTGTAGAAGGTCCATCGCAACCGGTTGATGGTGTTCTCGTTATTGGCACAGAAAAGGATGCGAATAAGGTCAAAGAGTTGTATAAAGATAACACCAAACAAACGATGGACTATAAAATGAAATTGGTTACAACGAAAAAAATTACGAAATTGTCAGAGCAAGATCAGAAAGAAACGGGTCAAGAATTTGAAACCAGAGATATCAAATATTCGGTTGTAACTCGATCCACAGCTGAGCAATTCGTCAAGAAGGGGATTCTCAGAGCCAGACAAGATCCAGACAGTACGTCTATTATTTCAGACCCTGTTACTGGCATAAAAGAATTATCGAATGGTCAAAATCTGTTTTACTCTTCAAGTGATTATGAAATGAAGAATGGCCAAATTGATTTGAACGGTCAGATGGTACCTGTAGAGTATGTGAACCATCAGATGTGGATCGGGTATATACCACAAGCGGACCTTGTTATTGTTAACGAACAGACTTACAACCAATTAACCGAAGCAGAGTCAACGCTCTCCTTGATCCAGTTTGAAAATGACAGCTTCGATTTTAAGAAGAAAGATAAGGTGAACCATGTCTTACAAGAAATCGGGAACGTATACGCAAAAAGTGAAGACAAAGTAAACTTCGTAGACGTACAAGATTGAGTTTGGGTGGTGAGAGGGTGAGCTTTATGGAAGTTGTACGAATGGAAAACGTAGTAAAAAGTTATGGGGAAGGAAATAGCAGGGTAGATGCGTTAAAGGGGATTCACCTTTCGATTCAGCAAGGAGAGTTTGTTTCCATCGTTGGTGTTTCCGGCTCTGGTAAAAGTACACTGCTGCATATTTTAGGCGGGTTGGATCGTCCAACTTCAGGACAAGTATTCATTGGGGATCATAATATTTACGATTATACAGATGATGAGCTTTCGATATTCAGAAGAAGAAAAGTCGGGTTTATTTTTCAATTTTTTAATTTGATCCCGGTATTGAATGTCCAGGAAAATATCGCGTTGCCCATGTTATTGGATGATGAACCGATAGATATGACGTATTTAGATGAACTGATTGAAATCCTGGGGCTCCATGAACGGAAAGACCACTTACCTTCCGAATTATCGGGTGGTCAACAGCAACGGGTCTCCATCGGCAGGGCTTTAATGAATCGACCGCATTTGATTTTGGCGGATGAGCCCACTGGGAATCTGGATACACGAAATACGAAGGAAGTCATGGATTTATTACGATTGACTGCTAGAAAATACAATCAAACCATTGTCTTGATTACTCACGATCTCACGATTGCTTCGGCTTCTGACCGGATCATCACGATAGAAGACGGAACGATCATTTCAGATCAACGGCTTGCTGCGAATTAGCCAACAAACTGGAGGAGAATGATTTTGATCAGCAGTTATAAACAATTAGGCAGCAAGTATTTAAAGGGGAATATGAAACGAACAATTTTGACTTTGATCGGAATCGTACTCTCTGTAGCGTTAATTTCCACAGTCGGCCTTTTTATGAAAGGATCACAACTATCCCAAATCGAGAACATCAAGAAGATAAACGGGTTTTCTTTTCATCTCGGTATTTCAAATTACGATGAAGCATTATTAAACAAAATCAAATATAATCCCCAAATTGCTTCGTATGGTTTGATGTCTCAGGGCGGAATCGTCCCGGTCGGAGAAGTTACTGTTCAAAAGAATTTCGCTGATCATAGCGCCATGGAGTTTTTAACCTACAGTCTCGTTGATGGCAGATTACCAGCCAATGAGCGTGAAGCAGTCGTCGATTCCTGGATGCTTCCTTATTTGAAAAAGGGACTTCAGATCGGCGACTCATTTGAATTGGATGGTCAAATCTATCAACTGGTTGGTTTACTGGATAATCGTGCGTTCACTCAGAAAAATAAAGTGGGTCGTTTCCTAACCTACAAACATGATTTTGCTATTGGAGAGGGCAGGATCTTAGCCGAAATCAACGAGAAAGCGGACTTTAAAGAGGTTTTAGAGGAGATAAAATCACTTACGGAAGACAAGAATCTTGTTATCAATGAGGAAATGATCAGAGTTTTGAAACCGGGATCGAATCAATCGATTTTGGCCGTGCTCGTCATCATCGTTAGTATTGTTGTGATCGCGACAATTGTTGTGATATACAACGCTTTTCAAATCAGCGTCGTAGAGCGAATGAAGCAGTTCGGCTTGCTCCGAAGCATCGGCGCTACACGAAAGCAAATTAGACAAATCGTGATGAGAGAAGCTGCTGTACTGGCTGTCATCGCCATACCGGTTGGGCTTGTATGTAGCATCTTGGCGGTTGCTGCTCTCCAATGGATTTTCTCGATCATTTTAGAAGATGGTGCAGATGTTTCGTTCTTTCATATCGATTGGCGGATTTTATTCATCAGTTCGATCATTACGCTGACGGCCGTACTAGCGTCCAGTTATTACCCGGCTTTTTTTGCGGGCAGAATATCCCCATTGCTGGCAATCAGCAGCAGGTTATCTATTAAAAAAGAGGCGATCAAAAAGCACAAGAATAACGTGTTGAAAAAGCCGTTATCTTTTCCCTTGAGCCTGGCCTTGAAAAATGTCAAAAGAAATAAAAATCGTTATACCATTACGATCCTATCCATCATTATTTCCAGTGTATTGTTTATTACTTTCTCGTCTATGATGGATATCGCATTTGCATCCAAATATGTAAAAGATTTATCGACGAAATCAGATCTATCCATCTCTTTGCAACAAGATCATGATGGTTTTTCAGCAGAAAGGCAGCAAATCTTGGAGCTTTTGAAGTCGGTTGAAAATGTATCTGGAGTGAAGGAACAGGACCTTAGTTTTGAAATCGAATTGAAGGATAAGACTCAATCTGTTACAACTGTTGCTCACATCGAGGAGTCTGTTGGAAAAAAACACGCCATTACCATTGTGAATCACATCGATGAGAATAAAGTGAAGAAAGATTCAGAGCTCGTTATAAAAGTGCTGGTATACAGTTTTATCACAGTTATTTCTTTGATTGGCAGTCTCAATATCCTTAATACGATTACGATCAGCATCATCATCAGACGAAAAGAACTGGCTGCGTTAAAATCCATAGGCATGTCACAAAGGGATTTGAAAAAAATGATCATCTATGAAGCGCTAATCTATGGTTTTTCTGGAAGTTTGCAAGGGATCTTTTTCGGTTGTATACTTTCTTATATTATCTATTTGGCGGCTTCCGGTGTCTTGAGCGTCGAATGGACGATCCCCTACGAAGCTTGTCTCATTACGTTTGTTTCAGCGTTGATCATCAGCATTTTATCTGTTCTATTCCCACTGAGAAAAATCCAAAAAGATAATATTATCGATGTTATCAGAGAACAATGATAGAATGGGCCTGACTATTTTATAGTCGGGCTATTCGGATTAGTCAATGGCTGAAATGGAATGAGGATAGGGAGAGGACAACCTTGAATAAAATATTGCTTGTGGAAGACGATGAGGCGCTTGGTCTAGCCATAGAATTCTCATTACGAAATGAAGGCTATGAGGTAGTCAGAGCCTCTAGTGTAAAAGAAGCGAAACACCAGTTTGATCAACATACTTTTGATTTGGCGATCCTAGATGTCGGCCTTCCAGATGGAAACGGCTATGATTTATGTCTGCATTTCAAAAAACAAAACGATTCATCGATTGTTATCTTCTTAACGGCATTGGATGAAGAAGCAAATGTAGTAATGGGCCTGGATATTGGCGGGGACGATTATATAACGAAACCATTCCGAGTCAAGGAATTCATTTCCAGAGTGAAAGTGCAATTGCGCAAACGTGGGAGGTTGGAAACATCTTCTATCACCTTAGCATCTGAAAATATAAAAATGGATACGAATCTCGTCAAAGCTTATAAGAATCAGGAAAGCATTCCATTAACCAATCTTGAATACAAGCTTCTGCTAACTTTCATGATGAACGCCCATAAAGCACTAAAAAGAGATGATCTACTGATGAAAGTATCGGAAGGAGAAGATGCTTTTTTTGATGAAAACACGCTATCTGTATACATTAAGCGTCTAAGAGATAAAGTGGAAGATGACCCCAAAAATCCGCAGTTTATCGTCACCCAAAGAGGACTGGGTTACCGTTGGAATAAGGATGTGAGTAGAGAGTAAGATGATGAAGAATACCGAATTGAAAGGGTATATGACGATACTGGCCGTTCTGTTATCACTATTTACCATTCACCAGTTTATTGCACATCAACTGTTTTATGATGCTTTGAAAAGCGACTCCATTGCAACCTGGGGTGAAATTACGGCTAGATTGGTTGAACAAAATCCCGAGAATGAAACGGAAATTATGAAAGTCTTAACAAGTCACGCATCTAATTCAAGTGAGTATCAGGAAAAAGGAAGAGAGATCTTTAGACAGTATGGATTATATGAAGATTTGGCATCAGAGCTTTTTCCCCTATTAAATAAACATATTTCCAGCCATAATCAATTGATTTATTGGGGATTGATTTGTTTCGGATTGATACTGCTAGGCGCAAGCTTTTTGCAATACAAGATTGTCTTTCATAAAATTAGACAGCTTACTTCCGCTGCAAAAAAAATAATCGACGGGGACTACTCGGTAGTCATCAATGAAAATAAGGAAGGGGATCTCGCCAAACTAGCGGCTTCCTTTCGTTCCATGAAAGATATAATTCGAAAAAGCATGCAGGATCTTCTGGAAGAGAAAGAGTTTTTAGCACAAATGCTGCAAGATATCTCCCATCAATTAAAAACGCCTCTTTCAACGATTTCCATCTACAATGAAATGTTGTTGAATGCAGAACTGCCTCGTCAGCAGCAAGTTCATTTACTGCAAAATAATGAAGTTCAAATTGCGAGAATGAATGTCTTAATTCAAAATTTGTTAAAAGTAGCGAAAATCGACGCTAGAGCTATTTCATTTGATAAAGAGCCGGCCAATTTGGTGGAGACGATCGAGGAAGTTCTGGAGCGCTTGGCAAGCATGATTAGTGAAAAGCATATAGCCATTGATTGGGATGCGCCGAAGGAAATCGTTGTTACTCATGATAAACTATGGATGCAGGAAGCTTTGTTGAACCTTTTGAAGAATGCGATCGAGCATTCCAAACCCAGCAGTACAATCATGATTCAAGTAAAAGATACGCCGATCTATACGGAGTTAGTGATTCAAGACTTTGGAGAAGGAATTGCACCTGAGGAATTATCGCACATTTTTGATCGATTTTACAAAGCAACAGGTTCTAAAAAGCATGATTCGACTGGGATTGGACTGGCGCTAGTCAAAGCCATTATCGAAGCACATCATGCCTTGATTAAAGTGGAGAGTGAGAAAGACAGCTTTACAAGATTTACGATTACTTTCATGAAGTTTTAATTACTCTTATCAAAAAATTGATAAATAAAAGAGGAAGAATGATGAAGGATGCACAAAGCCGAATGAAACTACAACCGGACGATACCTATGAGCATATGTAAGGAATGCTCCTCGAGTCGATGGAGAGCCAGGGTCGCCTATATCGTCGCTGTTTTTGTTGTCATGGCGTTTGGCTTAGGGTCTAGAGCGTTCGCCGATGTGTTGCCAATCTTTGTAGCTGAGCATTTTGGCGATGCATTATGGGCCTGCATGATCTACTTTGGCTTCCGCACTTGTTATACTCATAAAAAGATTTCTTTCTCACTGTGGTGCAGCCTCGTGTTTTGCTTTGCGATCGAGGCCAGCCAATTATATCAGGCCGACTGGATCAAGTCTCTCCGGGAGACAACTCTTGGGGCGTTGGTATTAGGAAAAGGCTTTTTGACGGCGGACCTTGTGCGGTACACTGCGGGATCTGCCGTCGCTACCTTGCTAGACCTAGCTTGGCGTAAGCGCTTGTGATTTTTTGTAGATGTCATCTTATAGCTGCCGAATGAGGCCTATCGCAAACTTCGAGGAGGGATCATGTTGCAACAGCTCTTTACTGAAATGATTAAACAGGACGTAAAGCCATTCCTTTCCAATCGTGGCTTCGCAAAGAAGGGTTTGAATTTTACTAAGAAAACAGAAAGCCTGATCTACATGTTCAATTTCCAAAAATCTGCAGGCAATGCAGCGGACCATGTAATGTTCTATGTGAACTGCGGTATTTATGCAGTAGAGTTGGCACAGATACAATCGAGAGCGATTCTTACAGCACCTCAAGAAGCGGAGTGTCACTTCAGAGCAAGAATGGGGGAAATCGTTGAGTCTGTTCCAGATCGATTTTCAATCACTCCTGACACGAATATGGATGATGTAAGAGAAACGCTGCTAAATGGCTTAGAAGAGGTTATTCATTTTTATGATACTATGACCAGTGCCAGATCCATTGTGGATTATTACACTTCAGGGCCATTTTTACATCTGGGCGAAGAGAGCTTTCATTTGCTATTACAATCTAATGATGTAGTAGAAGCTAAACATTATTTGAAAGCTTTGCAGGAAAAGTACGGAACAGAAAAGCGATGGACCATATTCGAGAATAAATACAAGGCCATCTTCAATAAATATGGAGTGGAATTTTGATAAGAGTTAAGTCACAGCGGTCAGTCTAAGACTTTGTATTCAGGTCTTCGATGGCCGCTGTCTCATTTAGTGGAGTCAGCACTAAACCAATTTCTGGGAAAATGGGCGAACGAGATAGGCGGAAAATCCATAATGTAAAGTGTGTGACAGCTAATGGAGGGGGGAAGTTATGTACGGGTGGTATCCACAAGAGGGTTATTATCCAATTTCAGCGGGAGAAGGCAGATACTACAATGATTATGAATTACTGAGACACATTGCCAGATTAGAGCGACAGCTAGCGGAAGTACAAGGAGCAATGTCAGCATGTACAAAAAAGAATGGCGCATTAAAAAAGGATCTAGAAGTTGTTAGACAGCAAAGCTCAGTGCAAACGCAAAACGACCAAACCTATCAATCGCCAGCAGTAGATAAAGTTAATGTCAAATGTATAGCAGCGACAGAGACATCGGTAACCTTTGAAATATCGGGAAGAAGATTAACATTTGATAGCGATTATTATGGGAAATATGCAGGTGAGTATACCCCTGGAAAAGTATACGTGGCCATGGCGGATTATGGAGCGGGGCAAATCTATCTAACCATTAAGGATGATAATGAAATTTGGCATACCTTTAGATATTCACGAATCCAATCGTAACTAACAAGATGTGCTCCCTTCATTTGATTTTTGTCGAGTGATATAACCAAGAATACTGACTGCGTCTTGCCAGAAAATGCTTATGTCACTCGACTTTGTACTTACTTCGGGAATTGCTATGCAAGCAAATACTTATCTGAGTTGGGATAAACTGTATGAGAATGATTGGATAAATTTTGAATTTGTGGTAGAATTGATGTGGGAGTGAAAAATTCAAAAAACATCCTCTGTCTGGTAGTGCCTTATGAGCTGGCACAAGGTGTTTCTCAACGTAATATTTAGATAAATTCCTAAATATCTAAAAACGATGTAGGAAAGTAGGATCGATTGATTATGTCAATGAATTATGCATTTAAGGCACTCTCTGATCCCACAAGAAGAAAGATTCTTGACCTGTTGAGGGAGAAAGATATGACAGCTGGAGAAATAGCCGATCATTTTCAAATGACTAAGCCCAGCATCTCCCACCATCTCAGTTTGTTGAAACAGGCACAAATGGTTTACGACGAACGAAAAGGGCAAAACATCTACTACTCACTGAATACGACCGTTTTTCAAGACTTATTAAAATGGTTTATCCAATTCCATTAGAAAGTGAGGGAATCATATGAATAAATCCAATTTTTCTCTTTTATTTTTTGCCATCAGTGTTGTCTTGAGCGCAATTTGCTATCCCTCCATGCCAGATCAGATGGTCATTCATTGGGGACCAAATGGCGAACCGAATGGTTTTGCGCCTAAGCTTGTGGGTGTATCCTTTATTCCGGTTGTGATGCTGTTTCTTTTCGTGGCTGTTCGCAGTCAAAAACAGTATTATCAAAGGTTCCAAAGCAGTCACGATACAATCTTGCATACATTAATGATCGTACTTCTCGTCATCCATAGCGTGATAATCGCATATGGATATGGGTATATGTTAAATATTGGGCTATTTGTAACCCTTATTTTAGGAATTCTCTTTGTAACGATAGGGAATTTTATGCCTCGTTTTCGACATAACTATCTGATTGGGATACGCACGCCATGGTCACTCGCTTGTGAAGAGGTCTGGAAAAATACCCACCTATTGAGTGGGCGTGTGTTCTTCATCGGAGGAATCCTCATCATGCTCACCTCATTCTTGCCAACAACCATACATTACATCCTTATGTTGATCATTGTGTTGGTGACAATTCTGATTTCTATCGGAAGCAGCCATTACTATTACAAAAAAGCAGGAAGGGGAAAGTAGAATGAAAAACTTGAAAATAGCATTTCTGTTATCGTTAGTGAGCGCTATCGGTTTTATCGCAGCTATTCCGTATTTGCTGGCAATTGGCGGGGATGCATTAGCTCTGGTACCTCTCCCGCTACCGGTTGCCATGACCATTTTCGTCTTGCAGGGAACCATCATGGCATTTCTTTTTTCGTGGATTGGATTGACCTTCGCAACCAAGGTTGGGCTGGATGCCCCTGTCCTTCGGAAGTGGTTGTATAAAACCGGTGGAGAGTCCTTCAACAAAAAGGGAATTATTCAAGCAGTCTTCTTTGGATTTGCAGCAACAGGTCTGCTCCTCCTACTGGAATTTGCCGTTTTCCAACCATTACTGCCAATCTTGGCAGAAAAAGCCCAAGAAGTAGAAGTGTCGACTTGGGCAGGTATCCTGACAGCCATTCAAGGCGGAGTATACGAGGAAGTCATGGTTCGTTTGTTCATGATGACAATGATCGTGTGGATTTTGAGCAAGCTATTCGGACGTAAATCCTCCCCTAAGCCCTGGATGTACTGGGCAGGCATCATTGGGGCAGCCCTTATATTTGGGCTTGGTCATCTCCCTGCGGCAAATGTCTATTTTGGTGAGATTACCCCGCTGTTGTTCATTCGCACAATCGCCCTTAACGGGGTGGCAGGTATATTATTCGGTTACCTCTACTGGAAGCGTGGACTGGAGTACGCAATGATTGCTCACGCGATAGGGGATATCATCCTTCATGGTTTCATTAAATAGACCGCTCCCCACAGATTCCTTGTGTGTAGAAACATACAATTTTTTTACATTTCGCGAGTTTATTCGCGTACATAGATCAAAAACTCCGTCGTTAGATGGTTTTTGGTCTTCTTTCTATTTGATCAAAAAGCGGAATGAAAAACAAATTTTAATTTTTATGGAAATTTATTGAATACCAAAAAAATGAGGGGTAATATAGAGGATGGAATTTATTAGGAATGAGGGGGGCATGCCTTGCGTTTTCTAACGAATTTTTCTCTCAGAAACTCAACCGCTATTATTATTATGACCCTGCTTGTCGTAGTTAGTGGAATCATTGCCGCCATGTCTCTCAAGGTAGAGAACATGCCGGATATCACCTTCCCTGTGCTTCTAGTCAATACTACTTATCCGGATGCATCACCAGAAGATGTACTTGATGATGTAACGAAGCCATTGGAACGTGAAGTTGGGCATGTCACAGGTGTTAAGGCAGTGGAGTCGTACTCAAGCAACAATAGTTCCACGCTACAGGTCTACTTGGAGACTGGTTCAGATGTACAAGCTGTCAGGGACGAGCTGGAAAGAAAAATCTCCAGTATTGCGCTTCCTAGCAAAGTAAACAAACCGCAAGTGATGGTTCAAGGCTTCAGCAATCAACCCGTCTATTATCTGTTTGTGACAGGACAGGATAATGAGAGTGGACTCGATCATTTTGACAACGATTTAAAAGAAACGGTGCTCAAAGAGTTAGAAGGTATTGAAAGTGTTGATAAAGTATCAACAATAGGCGGGCAATTCAAAGAAATGAAAATCCTGCCAAAGATAGATACGCTAAACTACTACGGAATCTCTCCATTGCAGTTGAAACAGCTTTTACTTGACAATCACGTAGCGCTGCCTATCGGTTCGATCACCGAGGATGGGGAAGAGCGCATCATTCGCGTAGTGAGCCGTTACCGCAATGTAGAAGATATTCGTAACACCAAGATATTCCTCCCGAGTGACCCTAAAAATGGGCTTACCTACGTTAGGCTTGGCGATATTGCTGAAGTCAATTTTGATGAAGTCGTTAATTCGATCAGCCGCTATAACGGCAAGAATGGAATTAACATCAATATTTACAAAACACGTGACGCCAATGCGGTAGAAACCGGTGATGCCATTAATGCAAAATTATCCCTTTTGAAAGAGGAGTACCCGGACTTAACCTTTACCACGATTTATGACACTTCTGTCGATATCAAGAATTCGATTAACGGCATGCTCAAGGAAGGCTTGCTTGGAGCTATTATGGCTTCTGTAGTCATTTTGCTGTTTTTGCGTCATGTAAAAGCAACCCTCATCGTCCTAGTCTCTATCCCAACATCCATCCTAGTTAGTCTGATCTTCATGTCCTGGATGGGCATTACTCTCAATATGATCACACTGTTCGGGATGGCAGTGGCTGTAGGACGAGTTGTTGATGACAGTATCGTCGTTATCGAGAATATTTTCCGCCACCTGCAATTGAATAAAGAACGCAAGGAAAGCTTGATTCAAATTGCCACCCACGAAATGCTACATGCCATTACCTCATCGACTTTTACAACAACCGCCGTATTTTTACCCATTGTCTTTGTTGGAGGGATGATCGGAGAAGTATTCCGCCCATTTGCACTAACCGTTGTCTGCTCGCTGTTTGCCTCGCTATTAGTAGCCGTGACGATTGTTCCACTGCTAGCCAAGCTGATGATCTTAAAAGACCACAATATCAAGGAATACGAACATGGGAAAGGGTCTGACACGTACAGGAAGTTACTTCAATGGTCACTCAACCGCAAGCCTGCTGTCGGATTTCTGTCTCTCGTTCTATTTGTCGCAAGTCTAGCGCTTCTCCCGTATATGAAATACGGATTGTTTCCTGATCCGGAAGCGAAGTACATATTCGCTCAAGTAACGATGCCAAAAGGTACACAACTAGATGGACTCGATCAAACGGTTGCCCAGGTCGAAAGTAAATTGATGGAGCAGCCTGAAGTAGAGTACATAGAAATCAATCTTGGCTCGGAAAATGAAGCGGAAATACGCCAATCGAACCAGGCTCTCTTACTAATCAAAATAGGACAAGATGTGAATCTCGACCAAACGATCAAGAAATTTGAGGGAATCGTCAAACCTATGATTCCACTAGGATCTGAAATGGCCTTGACTAAACCTGGCAGCAGCGATACCAACAAGTTCAAGGTGATCCTGTATGGGCCAGATCTGGATCGTTTGAAAGAGGCAAGCGAAATAGTCAAATCAAACTTGAAAGTAAGTCCTCTGTTGACCAATGTGAAGGACAATTTGAACGATTTCAAAAATGAAGTTGTCATCAAAGTCGATCGAGACAAAGCTTCGGAACTGGGAGTTTCCCCTGTACAGGTGGCTCAAGAGGTCAACCTCCTGGTTTCGGATACCCAAATTGGCAAGATCAAAGTCGACGACAAAGACTATAGTCTCTTCTTTGGACTCGGTGAAAACCATGCGCAATCGCTGGAGGAACTGAACAATATCTACATTCAAACGCCAAGCAAGCAACAAGTTCGTTTGGTGGACTTTGCCGAGATTGACCAAGAAAAGGTTCAATCACAAATCATGCGCAAGGACGAAAAACAATTCGTACAAATTACGGCAGATATCACGAGCGACAACAAAGGAGGAGCGAGTAATTTCCTGTTTGCGATGTTGCAAGCGGAAAAATTGCCTGCCGGAGTTACATTGTCATCTGAAGGCGTCTCAAGCGACATGGAAAAAAGCTTCAAAGATATGCTCTTAGCCATTGGTGCAGCGATATTTATCGTCTACATTGTCATGCTTATCACTTTTGGCAATGCTACGGCTCCGCTCGCGATTCTACTGTCCCTGCCACTTGCAGTGATCGGCGGATTATTTGGCCTATTCATTTCGGATACCGTTCTCGATATAACGGCACTTATCGGCTTTTTGATGCTGGTCGGAATCGTTGTTACCAATGCAATTGTGTATGTGGACAATATCCAGCAACGTAGGCTGGAAGGGACTTCTATGCGTGAGGCAGTTGTCGAAGCTGGCGTTACCCGCGTACGCCCCATCATTATGACGGCTGTTGCGACAGTCAGCGCGCTCTTGCCACTTTACCTCGGCTTTTCTGAAGGAGCCTTGATGACCAAAAGCTTGGCGATTGTGGTCATTGGCGGACTCGTTACTTCGACGATCCTGACCTTATTCGTGGTTCCTATCGGGTATGAATTACTGTACCGGATCAAAAAAGATTTTTTTGCCCCTGATACCAAAGAATCGGAGATCGAGCCAAGTGAGGATATGTTTATTTCCGTGCTGAGAAGTTTACGCGATTTGAAAAAGTCTGGGTAAGGCAGAGGGAGGAGTTTACTAAAAATGAAGAAGACGAAGCTAATCAGCTCAGGCGTGGCATGTCTTTTAGGCTTGACGATCATCTCGGGATGCAATTCACAATCCGTAGACAAGACCAATTCGACAGAAGGAAGAACACCAATCGAAAGCCAGTCCAGTACGGAGGTTGAAACCATTAAGGTAGAGAATTCCGTTGATGTTCAAGTAGAGGAAGTCATAGAAGGGGAACTCAAAGACTCCGACAGATTGCTGGCGGAGGTATTCGCCAACACGGATGTGAGTATTTACGGCAAAACTACCGGAACCGTCTCACAAATCCTGGTGAAAAAAGGGGACACAGTAAAAAAAGGGCAAGTCATCGGAAAGCTGGATCAAACCGAAGCGCAACTGAAACTGCGCCAAGCTGAGGCGGCATTAGCAGTCGCCAACGCAAATCTCGAGCACTCCAACAAAATGGGGACGTCTGGCGAATTGGCAAACAGTCAACTGAAGCAGGCGGAGCAAACCTATGCGAGTGTCAAGCGTACAATGGAACAAGGATTGACGTTGGCGCAAGCAAATTACAACCGCTCTAAAAAGCTGTTTGAACAGAAAGCTTTGTCCAAAGGTGAGCTTGAGAATGCAGAAAACGCATTTCTGCAAGCCAAAAACCAGTATCAAAGCCAGCTGGATCAGGCGCAAACCGCTTTAATTAACGCTCGCTCGCAAGTGAATACAGCTGATAAAAATGGGCGAGTCACGCAAGCAAATGTGCAACAAGGACAGGTTGAAGTGGATATTTCCAGGAATGCGTTGGAAAACACGCTGATTAAATCAACAATTGACGGCATTGTCACCGATATCCAAGTCCAAGAAGGCGATACGATCAACCCGCAAAAGCCTATTGCAACGGTAATTAACCTTGATCCGATGATTGTAAAGGTGAATGTGTCTGAAAAAGCGTTGGCAAGCTTTCAAAAAGGAACACAGCTAAATTTGCAGGTTCCCTCTCAAAATATCAAGGTCAAGGGCAGCATTACCTACGTGGGACTAAAGGCTTCTGACCAATCTAAGCTTTTCCCCGTGGAAATCGAAGTGCCAAATCCAAAAGGTACGCTACTTCCCGGAATGAAGGCAGAAGTTTCTTCAATCAATGGACAAGCAGGGATTCTCATACCGACAGATGCCATCCTGGAGAGAAATGGGAAATCGGTAGCCTTCGTCGTGAATGGAGAAAGAGTAACTGAGAAGGAAATCTCGATTGCTTCGAAAGGAACGGAGAAAACGCTTATCAGCTCCGGCGTGAAGCCGGGAGACAAGGTAGTTATCAAGGGGCAGTCACAATTAAAAGATCATGCAAAAATTCGCATTGTTCCCTAAGTAATAGCGAGGAGGATACCTATGCAAAAGATGCACGTTTCCCAGAACCGATGGCTACTCTCTGCAAAAATGACGGCGGAGGCAGAAGTGCTATTATTTTGCTTTCACTATGCTGGTGGTCACGCTGGTATTTATCGGGATTGGCAAAAAAAGCTGCCCGTTCAGATTGGCGTTTGTCCTGTGCAGCTTCCAGGCAGAAGTAATCGCTTTTTAGAGCCTTGCTACACGGATTTGTCTGTAATGATTCGTGATTTGGCAGAAGCGCTTCTTCCCTATCTAAATCGACCGTTTGCCTTTTTTGGACATAGCATGGGAACGCTGGTCAGCTTTGAGCTGGCCAGATACTTACGCAAACATTACAACCTCAAGCCGCAACACCTGTTTGCATCCGGGTACCATGCCCCGCATCTGCCAGATCCGGGTGAAGCCATCCATCATCTCCCCGATCAAGAATTTCTGGAGGGCGTACGAACGATGAATGGCACGCCAAAGGAAATTTTTGAGGACAAGGAGATTCTGGATATGCTTCTCCCTACGCTTCGGGCCGATTTCACGATTTGTGAGACGTATCGCTATCAAGAGGAGGAACCGCTGGAGTTCGGACTGACGGCCATTGGCGGTTGGCAGGACCCGGATTTTTCCGTAACCCATCTTGAAGCCTGGGCAGATCACACGAAAGCTGCTTTTCAAACGTACATACTGGAAGGGGACCATTTTTTCATCCATTCGCACCAAGACCAAGTCCTTACTATTGTCGGGTCAACTCTTCAAAATTATCTTGCTGGGTACAGGGGGATAGGATGATGACAGGAAAAGCAACACGAGAGGGGACACAGCGCCTAGCACAGGCCAATCCCCATCTTTTCTATCAGCAATTTGGCAGCTTCGATGTGTGGATCAGTCAGGTGGGATTCGGAACGTACCGGATTGATGAACAGGATGAGCAGTACCAGCAGGCACTCCGTAAAGCGCTGCTCGAAGGAATTAACCTGATTGACACGAGTAGTATGTATACAAATGGCAGCGCTGAGAAAGTCATCGGTCATGTGCTGAAGCAGTTGATAAGTGAAGAAAAAATAAAGCGGGAAGAGCTTGTAATCGTGTCCAAGGCCGGTATTGTCCAAGGAGAGGATTCTGAGGAGACGACGAAGAGGACAGCGGAAGGAAAACCGTATCAAGACTTCACGACGGTACATGAAGGAATGTCGATTTGTATCCACCCAGAATATCTTCAAGACCAGCTGACACGCAGCCTGCAGCGCCTGCAGGTGGACACGATTGATTGCTACATGCTGCACAATCCAGAGTGGTATTTGCTATGGGCCAAGATGAAAAAGATCAAACAACAGGAAGCGTATGATGAATTATTAGAGCGGATTGAGAAGGCTTTTCGACATCTGGAGAAAGAAGTAGAATCAGGTCGGATTCAATGCTATGGTGTCAGTGCCAATTCGTTTGTCAGCAATGCCAAGGAATTTGATTTTGTTGCATTAGATACCCTCTGGGAGATTGCAGAAAAGATTACGCCGAATCACCATTTTCGCGTCATCCAGTTTCCAATGAACATGTACGAATCCGGTGCCATACTGGAAAAAAGTCATGCGCAAGGCAAGAGTGCCTTGTTATTTGCCAAGGAAAAAGGACTTGGTGTCATGACCAACCGGACGCTAGATGTGACAGCGAAGGAAAAAATCTTCCGCCTGACGAACATCCAACTAGATCAGAGCGCGGTCGTTGACGAAAAAGAAGCCATTCGTCGAATCAAGGATTGTCTGAATCGTGTAGATGATGTAGAGGATCAGATCGTCTATCGCGTCTTGCCATTACTAAAAATGGAGAAAGAAGATGTGAAAGAGCTGAAGAAAAAAATATCATCTGGGGCTACACTCCGCAAATACTGGAAAAAGCTATACTCCGCCACAAATGTGAAAAATGTGAGAAGCTTCTTGTTTGAGCCGATCATCGAGGATATTCGCAATACGATAAAAAAACATGGGGGCTTAGACGACCAGACGCAGCAATGGCTGGATACTTACAAGGCAGCTCTTATGGAGACAGCTGAAGCTTTGGAGAGCTACTACGCCCCCAAAGACTACCAGCGTTCACTGGATATCACGAAAGAGCTGACGAGGGTGAAACCGCATTTAATGACAACAGATAACCTCAGCCAATCCGCGATTAGAACGATGCGTGCCACTCCAGAGGTACACAGCGTTCTCGTGGGGATGAGACGTGAGCATTATGTAGAGGATGTACTAATGGAATTGAAGAGACCTTTGGATACGTTCATGCAAGAAGAAGACTGGCACACAATGACCCAAACACTTAAAGCGGTTATTGGCTAAAAACACTTTTCAAACAGGAAAACCACCTTATGGAATCGTTTGACAACAACGATTTCATAAGGTGGTTATTTTTCATACTTTCAGTTATTTCCACTTGCTAATGATATGCTCGCGATCAAACACCTTGATACTTATCTGGAACAAGATCAGGGCAACCACGGCACAAATCGTGACCATGCCCAGATAGATTACCGGATTGCTCATCATGGAAAGGAAGATGACCTGGCTGACAGCAAGTCCGATGATCGGCAGAACCAGTATGGCACCAAATTGTTGGGCTGCTGCGACGTTGTCGACTTTGGAGGAAACAATAACACTCATGGATACGCTGATGATCGAAATAAATGGGACCAACAGGAGCATCGCGAGAATAAAAACGATGGAAAAATACTCACCAGCATTGTCAAAGGTTGCAAAGATGAACCCTAGAAAGATTAGCTGGACCACCCAGGTCAGAGCAATGGAAGGCAAGGAATAAGCTAGGACCTTACCAAGCAAAAACTCCTTGGTTGAAATCGGAGTGACCAGTACACTTTCCAATGTTCCTGTCATTTTTTCCATGATGATGCTCGTCGTGGCAAATGTTAAAGGGATCATTGCCGGTACGATCAGGAACAAGAGGAAATAGAAGCGGGCAATTGCAATATGACCATCTTCACCTGCCATGTTAAGGAGGGGATTGGTCAATTTCATCAGGTCAAGGATGAACTCCATTTTACCGTTTTGGGCAAATACAGTGGTGATCAGAGCGACAACCAATATAACGAATGGTGCTGCAAGATTCGTAATCAATACGGAGCGGGCAGCGAAAAGCTCTTTCCATTCCCGGATAATAACAAATCCCGGCATCCTAGATCGCCTCCTTTTCTTGATTCAGCAAGCTGAGATAGGAGTCCTCCAGTGACACGGAGATGGGTGCTATGTAATTGACGGTAATATCCGCTTCGACCAGCTTTTTGATCAGCTGTGGGTTCGAGATCTTCGGATTGGCTACCCTCAGGTGGAACTGATCTTCGGTGCGCTTATACGTCTCAACTTCTGCGGCGGCTTTTATAATCTGTTCCGACTTTTGAGAATCCGCGCCTACATCAAGAAGCACATTGTAGGTGGTCCACTCTTCGCGGAACTTCTGTGGTGTCGTTAAACGAATCACCTCGCCCTTAATGATGGCGAATTCATGACATAACTCATCAATTTCCGCGAGAATATGTGAACAAAAGATGATCGTTTTTCCAGACGCTGCCCACTCGCGAATCAGATCTTTCAACTTCCGAGTGCTGACAGGATCGAGATTGGCTGTGACCTCGTCTAAGAAAAGGACCTCTGGGTCGTGTAAAATCGCGCAAACAATCGAAAGCTTTTGTTTCATTCCTTTTGACAATCTGCCGGCAGGATCGTTTCTTCTGTCCCATAAATCGAACTGGCGTAGCAAGTACTCGATGCGTGAAGCACGTTTGGCTTTGGGAATCTGGTAGCAGGAGGCGAAGAATTCCAGGTTGTCCAACAGAGAAAGCTTGTCATACACCCCGGGAGATTCGGTTACACAACCAATTTTTTTGCGTATCTCTTCTTTATTCTTGCTGATTTGATGGCCGAGGATGGTGACTTCTCCTGACGTAGGCTCAATGAGGCAGGACAGGATTCGAAGGGAGGTTGTTTTTCCAGCTCCATTAGGTCCGAGTAGACCAAAAATTTTACCTTTGGGAATTGAGAGAGAAATGCCGTCGAGAACTTTTTTGTCTCCAAACGATTTTTTGAGATCCTTAATGACGATTGCAGGTTCCATAAAAAAATCCCCTTTCCTAGATTTTTCTGTGACTCCGATTGCGTATGCAGTCCCCATATCGTAACCTTTTTATCCAATTCGGAATATTAAAAATCTGTAAAAGTGATGAGTTTATTACAAAAATGGGTAGAAACGACTGGAGATTGAGGTACAGGGTAGAGGCAAATTCCTATCAGAGTGAAATGTCATGTTGAACGAAGTGCAGCATTGAAAATGGGAATTGTCAAAGATTGTCATTTTTTACCAGTGGTAAACTTCCTCCTTTCATCCCCTCAAAACTAGCAGAGTAGTGCCTTTTGGCATTCTTCCTCTAATTGTTGGGAACAAAAAAATAAAAAAATTTACATACAACTACTTGCAGAAAACCATTATTTTGAGTTATATGTAAAAACATGTAACAAAAAGTAAAAATGTGGCACAAATTCCATCTAGGATGATTTTCAATCGAAGTCAACTTTTTGTCAACGAAATTATGAGAAATGCTGGTGATGTTTTTTGAGAATACTTTTCCTAACGACATTCATGAGCAAAGAAAACAGGATTGTGCAGTACTTGGAATCAAGAAACCACGAAGTCATCGTGTGCACAAAAAAATGGGAGCAAGGTACCGAATATTTTGAAGAAATTGACTATGTGGTCAGTTACGCGTACGGCTATATTCTGAGTAAGGAAATCGTTTCCTGTTTCAAAGGGCGCATTATCAATCTACATACATCCCTTTTGCCCTGGAACAAGGGGAGAGACCCTGTTTTCTGGAGCATTTGGGATGAGACACCAAAAGGGGTTACGCTACACCTCATAGACGAGAACATAGATACAGGCAATATCCTTGTTCAGGAAGAGATTTCTTTTGATGACGAGGATACACTGATCGATTGTTACAACAAAGCGAATCAGGTGATTGAAGACCTGTTCATCCGAGAGTGGGAGAATATTGTAAGTGGCCGGATCACACCACTTCCACAACCAGCTGGCGGATCGATTCACTACAAAAAAGACCGAGATTTCTACAAAAACCTGAATATGACCACCGTAAAAGAGCTGCTGGCATTAAAGCGTTTTTGTGGAGAACGAGCACAAGTAGAGATGCAGAGAAACAGCACCTACCATCAGTTGTTTGAACGACAAGTCGAAGGGTCACCGGACAGTCTAGCAGCTGTATGTCAAGACCAGTCCCTGACATACAAAGAGCTTAATGAACGAGCCAATCAGTTAGCTCATAGCCTTCGTCTCAAAGGAGTTAAGCCTGACGATCTTGTAGCGCTCATGATGGACAGATCACTGGATATGCTGGTAAGTATTCTCGCCGTTCTAAAGGCAGGAGCAGCATACCTCCCTATCGATCTGGATTATCCGGATGAACGAATTGCTTATATGTTAAATGACAGTAACACACTCGTTTTATTGACACAGACTCCGCTTATCGAAAAGGCGAAAAGTACCTGCGAAGAAGTAGAAGTGATCGACGTGTGTGACCCTGGCAGCTTCAGCGACAGAAAAGAGAATCTGCCGCACGTCAATCGATCAACAGATCTCGTCTATGTCATGTATACATCGGGATCGACAGGTTTGGCCAAGGGCGTGATGATCGAGCATGGCAACTTGGTAAATTTTTGCGAATGGCATCGCCAGTATTTTGAAGTAAGTCCAGAAGACAAAGCCCTTGTCTATTCCAGTTTTTCCTTTGATGGGTCTGTGTTGGAAATGTTCCCTTATCTACTCACGGGCGCTTCGTTACACATTGTGCCAACTGGACTGAAGTATGATCTGATTGCCTTGAATGATTATTGCAACCAAGAAGGCATTACGATCAGCTTTTTTCCGACGGGAGCAGCTGAACAGTTCATGCAAATGGATAATCGTTCTTTTCGAGCGATGCTCACAGGCGGGGATGTGCTAAAAAAGGTTGATCGGCGAGGTGCTTACAAGCTGTACAACTTGTATGGACCGACAGAGTGCACGATCCTTGCTACTGTTTTTGAGGTGGACAAGCAATACCAGAGCATTCCGATCGGCAAGCCTATCGCACACAGCTACATCTTCATTTTGGACGAAAAGCTGGCATTACAACCAATTGGGGTAGCAGGCGAGGTATTTATCCTCGGTGAAGGGTTGGGACGAGGATATGTGAACCGACCAGACTTGACCGCTGAGAAATACATCATTCATCCGCAGACGGGCGAGCGCATGTACCGCACGGGAGACAGAGCACGCTGGTTGCCTGACGGGAACATCGAGTTTTTGGGCCGCCTCGACAACTTGGTAAAAATTCGCGGATATCGGATCGAGCCAGGAGAAATTGAACCTTTCCTCATGAATCATCCAATGGTCGAAATGGCAACAGTTATCGCCAAAGAACGTGAGGATGGCCGCAAATACTTGGTTAGCTATTATGTTGCTCCTGATGAAATCCCTTTTCACGAGCTGAGGGAATGGCTCGGACATGATCTTCCTGAATACATGATCCCGACACACTTTGTTCACATGGAGGCTTTACCGCTCACTACGAACGGAAAGGTAGACAAGCGGGCATTGCCAGAAGTACAGGGAGATGAGGAGCACCTGAGGGAATATTATGTCGGACCAACTGATGAGATTGAACAACAATTGGCTCACGTGTGGAGCAGCGTGCTCGGAATTTTGCAGGTGGGAATCGATGACCATTTTCTTGAATGCGGTGGGGACTCGATCAAGGCCATGCAGCTCATTTCCCAGTTCAAGAATATCGGCTTTGATTTGAGATATGACCAGCTTTTTAAGCATCCAACGATTCGCCAATTGAAACGTTTGTTCACAGAGCAAGAGCAGACGAACATACAACCATTGCAAGAGCTGATTGCACAACAGGAATACGAAACATCCGCGGTGGAGAAACGAATGTACATCATCCAGCAGCAGGATGTCGAGTCGATCGCATACAATGTCACATTCACGGTTGACTTTCCCAAAACCGTAGATGTGGAGCAGATCCAGATGGCCTTGCAGCAGCTGGTGATGCGACACGAAGGATTACGAAGCACGTATCACATGCATTATGACGAAATCGTAAAACAAATTGTCACATGGTCCGAACTATCATTTGTTCGACAAACAGGTGAAGAAGAGATGCTACACAGCCTCCTTGCAGAGCACATCAAGCCATTCGATTTGGCAAAAGCACCATTGCTCCGGGCTGGAATCATTGAAACTCCTTACAAACAGGTTCTCTGGATCGACTCCCATCACATTGTCATGGATGGCTTATCCAAGTCGATTTTGTTACGAGAATTACAGACTTTACTCGAACGACAGCAGCTTCTCCCTGTAAAGAATACCTATAAGTCGTTTGCGCGATGGCAAAATGACTGGCATTCGAGTGAGGAATACAAACAGCAAGCTGCTTACTGGGATAACCTTCTTGAGGGTGAGCTTCCAGTTGTCCAACTTCCTACACGAAAACGTCCACCGCAACTGACATTTGATGGAGCTACTATCACGTATCGCGCAAACAAAGAACTCACTAGAAAGCTCAAGACCACAGCAACAAAACACGATGTAACCCTCTATATGCTGATGCTCACCATCGTATCTGTCTGGCTATCCAAAATGAATAACGACAGCAAGCAAGTCATACTCGGTACCGTAACAGATGGAAGACAGCATCCAGATTCGCAAGAGATACTTGGGATGTTCGTTAATACCTTGCCACTTCTACTCTCGATTGACCATGAAGAAAGCTTTTTACATAACCTGCACCAGGTAAAGCAAGAGCTCTTGTCTGCTTTGCAAAACCAGTACGTTCCCTTTGATAAAATTCTCGAAGGCTCTGGCGCAAAACGCGACGGGAATCGTCATCCCTTGTTTGATGTGATGTTCATGATGCAAAGCTCATCGGAGACAGGGTTGGAAAACCGAATGCGTCATATCAACAACAGGATTAGCAAGTTCGACCTGACACTAGAAACGGTAGAGCGGGAGAACGAGCTGCACATTGTTTTTGAATACAACACCCATTTGTTTGATGAAAGCATGATCCACCGTATGATTGCGCAGTTCGAACATCTCCTTTTGCAAGCCGTACACGGTTTAGAGGAGCAAGTTAAAGCGTTTGAACTAATGCCCCAAGCGCAACGCCTCGAATTGGTTCTAGGGGTAAACGATACATCTAAAACATACCCCAGCAAATTGATCATGCAGCTGTTAGAAGAATGGGCTAGTGCTACACCTGACAAGATCGCTTTGGTACTCCGCGAACAGTACATGACGTATCGAGAACTGAACGACCGAGCAAATCAACTGGCACATACCCTCCGTACTAAAGGGGTGAAACCAGACGATCTGGTGATGCTTATATCGGAACGATCCTTTGAGATGATCGTGGCCATTTTCGCCGTGTTGAAAGCAGGTGGAGCCTATCTGCCGATCGATCCGAACAGTCCAACTGACCGAATCTCCTACATTTTCACAGATAGCGGGGCCAAGTTGGTGGTAGCACAGTCCCGATTTGTTGAAAAAGCAAGCTTTACAACGGATGTTATTGATCTGAACAACGAGAGCAGCTTTTCCCCAGATACAAGCAATCTACCACTGGTTAACAAGCTGGATGACCTCGTGTATGTCATGTACACATCGGGCTCAACCGGGAAGCCAAAAGGCGTGATGATTGAACACGAGGGGCTGCTCAATGTACTCCATGCCATGCAGGATGAATATCCACTTATGTGTGAAGATGCATTCCTTCTGAAGACGACCTACATTTTTGATATTTCAGTAGCGGAAATTTTCGGCTGGATTCCTGGGAATGGCAAGTTGGTGATTCTCGAGCCAGAGGCGGAGAAGAATCCCAAAGAAATATGGCAGGTGGTAGTCCAAGAAGGGATCACCCACATCAATTTTGTGCCATCGATGTTGAATCCTTTCGTTGAATATCTGGAGGGGCGAAACGACGCCAACCGATTGCGATACATCCTTGCTTGCGGGGAAGCGATGCCGGATGATCTCGTGCCAAAAGTATATGAAGTACTGCCGGAGGTGAAGTTGGAAAACATCTACGGGCCAACAGAAGCGACAATATATACGTCCCGCTATTCGCTCACAAAAGACTCACTGGAGAATCCTGTTCCCATCGGAAAGCCACTGCCGAACTATCGAATGTACATCGTCAATCAGTACGGACAATTGCAGCCAATAGGTGTTCCGGGCGAACTATGCATCGCTGGAATAAGCTTGGCGAGAGGATATCTGAATAACGAAGAGCTGACAGCGGAAAAATTTGTTGCCCATCCATTAGAGGCTGGTAAGCGTATCTATCGCACAGGCGACCTGGCACGCTATCGCGAGGATGGCTATATCGAGTATCTCGGACGGATGGACCATCAGGTAAAAATTCGTGGATACCGCATCGAGCTGGATGAAATTCGCAGCAAACTGATTCAGGAAGAGTCCATTAATGATGCGGTAGTTATGGCTCGAGCTGACCAGAACAATCAGGCATACTTATGCGCCTATCTGCTTTCCGCGAAGGAATGGACAGTCAGTCAATTACGGGACCTGCTTCGCCGTGAATTGCCGGAATATATGATACCCGCCCACTTTGTTCTCATGAAGGAATTTCCACTTACATCCAACGGTAAACTAGATCGCAAGGCTCTGCCCGAACCCGATGGAAGTGTGAGAAGTGAAGCGGAATATGTAGCACCGCGCTCTGAAATGGAAAAGATTCTTGCCGAAATTTGGGGAGAAGTACTTGGCATCGAGCGGGTAGGGATTCAAGACAGCTTTTTCGAGCTTGGTGGAGATTCAATCAAGGGTTTGCAGATCGCGTCTCGTCTGCAACGGATGAATCTCATGATGGCAGTCAATCATCTGTTTAAATACCCGACGATCGAACGAATGGCACCGTTTGTCATTTCCGAGAGTATCACGATCGATCAGGGACTGGTAACAGGGCCTGTCTTTCTAACACCAATCCAGCGCTACTTCTTTGAACGGATCACATCAAGCAGACATCACTGGAATCAAGCAATGATGATTTTCAGCAAAGAGGGCTTCCAAAGCGAACTACTGAGGGAGTCTCTAAAGGCACTTGTGCTTCATCATGATGCCCTGCGCATGAGCTTTGCCGAATCGGATGAGGGATTTGTCCAGTTTAATCGGGGCGACGATACTAATCTGTTCGGATTCCATGTGTTTGATTTTAGAGAAGAGCTGGACGCTCGAAACAAAGTGGAAGAAGAAGCAAACCGATTGCAAGCCAGTATGAATTTACAGGAGGGGCCGCTCGTTCAAGTAGCGCTCTTCAAAACAAGAGTAGGTGACCATCTGCTTTTTGCGATTCACCATCTGGTTGTTGACGGTGTTTCCTGGCGCATCATTCTGGAAGACTTCCGAATGGCCTATCAACAAGTAGCCTCAGGTAATCTAATTGCCTTACCGGAAAAAACGCATTCTTATCAAAAATGGGCGAAAGAGCTAAAAAACGTAGCCAATAGCAAGACGCTTGTAAACGAACTAGCTTATTGGAAAAAAGTCGAATCCATTCCGACCCGTCCATTGCCAAAGGATCAGGAGACCATTTACCAGACCGAATTGGAGACGATAACAACGTCGGTTCGTTTTTCCAAAATGGAAACTGAAAAAATACTGCGCCATACCAATCACGCCTACCAAACAGAAACGCAAGAGATCTTGTTGACTGCCTTGGGAATGGCGATGCAGGAATGGACAGGGGCAAACGATGTTAGGGTCTTTTTAGAAGGACATGGACGTGAAGAGATTGTCAAAGGCTTGAATGTCTCCCGTACGGTAGGGTGGTTCACATCCCTTTTCCCAGTCGTCCTGCCGGCTGCCAAATCGGGCCAATTGGCGGAGCAGATCAAACTGGTCAAAGAAATGATGCGTGCTATTCCAAATAAAGGTATCGGGTATTCCATCTTAAATCATCTCACAGATACCGAGCACAAACGAGACATCCATTTCACACGCCAACCCGAAGTTGTGTTTAATTACTTGGGGCAGTACGATGCCGATCTGGACAATGATCTGTTCACGCTATCGGATCTACCAGGGGGCAGAGTACTAGGCCCTCATGCCGAACGCATGCACCTGCTAGATATCTATGCCAAGATTATTGGTGGCGAGCTGGTTATCTATTTAAATTACAATCGCCATGAGTATCACAAAACGACGATAGACAAGCTCATGGGACTCTATCAATTTCATTTGAACGCTATTATTGTACATTGTATGCAAAAGAAAGATTCTGAGTTAACACCGAGTGATTTCCTGGACAAGAAGCTCTCTCTGGAAGAACTCGATGAAATTATGGACTTGATAGGCGATTTGTAAGTAAATGTACCTCAGGAGGAGAGTAGACGTGTCAAGTAAAAAGATCGCCAATATATATCCGTTATCTCCCATGCAAGAGGGAATGTTATTTCATTCCCTCCTGGACGAAGGAACAGAGTCCTATTTTGAACAACTGCGCTTTACCATTAGAGGATTCATCGATCCAGCTATTCTCGAACAAAGCTTAAACGCGCTGATCGAGCGACATGATATTCTCCGAACCGTCTTTATCCTTGAGAAGGTTCAGAAGCCGCGACAAATTGTACTCAAGGAAAGAAAGACAAACGTTCAGGTAATAGATATCACACACCTCCATGAAGATGAGAAAGCTGTCTTTTTGGAGGACTTTGCGAAAAGAGAACGTCAGAGAAACTTTGATTTGGCAAAAGATGTGCTCATTCGGCTCACTCTTGTCCAAACCTCTTCTGACACGTATACACTAATCTGGAATCACCATCACATTTTGCTCGACGGCTGGTGCATTCCAATTGTGTTACATGACTTTTTCCAAATCTATCAACAATTAAAAGACGAGCGACCAGTAAATCTTGGCCAAGTTTATCCGTACAGCAAGTACATTAGCTGGTTAGGGGAACAGGATGCAGAAGAAGCAAAAGTCAACTGGTCACGGTATTTAAGCGGCTATGAACCCAGCACATTTATTCAAAAGCAGGCTACCGGAATCAAGTACAATCAAGCAGAGCTGGTCTTTACGATTGGTCAGTCGTTGACGAGCGACTTGAATCATCTCGCAAGACAATTGCAAGTAACTGTAAACAATCTCTTTCGTACAATCTGGGGTCTCATGTTGCAGCGCCAAAACAATAGCGATGACGTTGTATTCGGATCGGTTGTCTCTGGCCGTCCAATCGAAATCCCGAACGTCGAGCAGATGGTTGGACTTTTCATCAATACCGTACCTGTCCGTGTTCAGATGAGAGATAATCAAACATTTAGTGATCTGGTGAAACAAGTACAAGAAGAGTCGAGCTCGCTGGAAAAATATCATTATCTTTCCCTCGCGGACATCCAGAAAAATCAACAACTAATCGATCATATTATTCTGTTCCAAAACTATCCGATGGGCGCAGAGCTTTTGACCCGTCTGAACCAATATAACCAAGAATTCACTCTCACTGATCTGCATGCCTTTGAACAAACCAACTACGACCTAAACATAATGGTCACCTCAGACGATACCCTCACTGTTACGTATCTATACAATGCATCCGTTTTTACGGAAGATCAGCTCCAACACCTCAATCAGCAACTCACTACTATCATGATGCAAGTGACAAAAACACCGGATATCCTTTTGAAAAATATAGAAGTGGTCAATTCCGAAGAGAAGCACCTTCAGCTCCATATTTTTAATGATACATATCGCAATTATCCTGTTGATTATTTGATTCACCAGATTTTTGAAGAGCGTGCAGAGAAACAACCACACCTCATTGCCCTAGTCATGGGAGAGCAAAAGCTTACTTATCTTGAGTTAAACGAAAAGGCAAATCAACTTGCTACATTTTTACGTGCAAAAGGGGTCGGACCAGAAAGCATTGTCGGATTGCTTACAGAACGCTCAGCGGAAATGATCATTGCCATTCTTGCGATTTTTAAAGCAGGAGGAGCATATTTACCAATCGACCCGGCTCATCCGAAGGAACGCATCGAATACATTTTACAGGATAGCGGCAGTGTGCTGCTTCTAACCCAAAAACGCTTTTTAGAGACAATTGATTTTGCTGATCGGATCTTTGATTTAGAAGCGGAAGAGCTTTATCAAGGAGCACCAGGCAATCTTGTGAATGCAGCCCAAACGAGTAACCTTGCATACGTCATTTACACATCGGGTTCGACAGGCAAACCGAAAGGCGTCATGATCGAGCATGCGAGTCTATTAAATCAAATCTTCGCACTGCAAGAGAAATATCCGCTACAAGAAGAAGATGCGTTTTTGTTAAAAACGACCTATACCTTTGACGTATCTGTCGCAGAAATCTTTGGCTGGATTCTTGGCAGCGGCAGACTGGTGATTCTCGAACCTGGCGCGGAGAAAGAACCTTACAAAATTTGGGAAACCGTCATAAATTATGACGTAACTCATGTCAATTTTGTTCCATCTATGCTCATTCCATTTGTCGAGTATCTCGAGGGGCGAAAAGAGAGAAACTGCCTGCGATACATCATGGCTGCCGGGGAAGCAATGCCGAATGATCTGGCGCCAAAAGTATATCAAGTATTGCCAGAAGTGAAAGTGGAGAACATCTATGGTCCGACAGAAGCTACCATTTATGCTTCCTGCTACTCACTCACGGTAGACATGATAGAAGTTCCTGTGCCCATTGGAAAGCCATTGGCCAACTATCAAATGCATATCGTCAATCAACATGGTCAATTACAGCCAATCGGGGTTCCTGGCGAACTATGCATTGCCGGGGCTGGATTGGCGAGGGGATATTTAAATAATGAAGAATTGACGAACGAAAAGTTTGTTCCCCATCCGTTTGAAGCAGGCAAACGCATGTACCGTACAGGCGACCTGGCTCGTTATCGCAAGGATGGAAACATTGAATATCTCGGACGCATCGACCATCAAGTGAAAATTCGTGGCTTCCGGATTGAGTTGAACGAAATTCGTAGCCGGTTGATCGAAGAAGAATCGATTCGCGATGCGGTCGTAGTGGCACAAACAGATCATAACCAACAAGCGTATCTATGCGCCTATATTATCACCGATCAGATGTGGACTGTTGCCTCATTACGCACACTGCTTCGGCAAACGCTGCCAGATTACATGGTTCCGTCTCATTTTATTCAAATGGAAGAGTTCCCGCTGACCTCGAGCGGCAAAATTGATCGCAGGGCTTTGCCGCTCCCAGATGGCAATGTGCAAACAGGCAACGCGTACTGTGCGCCACGCAATCCGATTGAGGAATTGCTCGCCCGGATTTGGGAGGAGGTTCTTGGCGTATCAAAAGTCGGGATCCACGATAACTTTTTCGAATTGGGCGGGCATTCGCTTTTAGCAACACAATTGCTGTCCCGTACATCCAAAGTATTTCAGACCCAGCTTCAGATGCGTGAGATTTTTACCTATCAGACGGTAGCAGAATTGGCTGAACGTATTCAATTCATTCGTCAAGGTGCTGAACCGATAAAGCAAAGCCCGATCAAACCGCTTTCATTGGACAGTTCTCAAGAGTTACCACTGTCTTACGCGCAACAACGTCTATGGTTCCTTGATCGACTGATCCCGAATAGCGCCATGTACAACATTCCTGTTGGATTCCGTCTGCGTGGTGCGGTTGATACGAATGTAATGGAACGTGCTTTGAATGAAATCATCAAACGGCATGAATCACTTCGAACAACGGTTAAAGACATAGAAGGACGAGCGATTCAAGTCATTCATACAAATGTACATTTGTCACTTCCTGTTATCGACCTGTGCGACATGCCGGCAGCGGAAAAAGATGTCATATGGAAGAATGTGGTTGAAGAAGATGGCGCGACGCCATTTCAACTGGATCAATGGCCGTTGATGCGGGCAGCGTTGATTCGACTGGAGGAACAAGAGTACGTTCTCTGGATGAATATGCATCACATCATCTCAGACGGTTGGTCCATGGATGTATTGGTGAACGAGCTAAGCACAATCTATGAAGCATTCGTCAAAGAAGCAGAAGTACCGCTTGCCGATTTACCCATTCAATATCGGGATTACGCCATCTGGCAACGAGATAAAGGGCAAGACAATGCATGGGAGCAGCAGCTCAGCTATTGGAAAAAGAAGCTAGGCCAGAGTGAACCACTTTTGCCACTTCCGACCGATCGTCCACGGACAGTCGTGCAAAGCTACCGCGGTGACAATTATTCTTTTTACGTGCCTAGTGAAGTAGGGCAAAAGCTACGCGAGCTCGGAAGACAAGAAGGCGCGACACTGTTCATGACGCTCTTAGCGGCATTCAAGCACTTCATATATCGTTATACGCATACCACAGATATTTTGATCGGCACACCTGTTGCGGGACGTAATCGTCAGGAAATAGAAAACCTGATCGGATTCTTTGTCAACATGCTGGTTCTTCGTACGGACCTATCGAACGATCCTACATTTGTTGAGCTGTTGCGACGTGTTCGTGAGACGGCATTTGATGCTTTTGCCAATCAGGATATTCCTTTTGAAAAATTGGTCGATGAATTACAAATTGAGCGCAGTCTCAGCTACTCGCCGCTATTCCAGGTACTTTTCTCCGTACAGGGAATGTCAACGGGGGTACGTAAAGGCGAGACAATATCGATTACACCTAATGAGGTCAATCTCAATAAGACGACGAAATTTGATTTGACTCTCACCATGATTGAGGACGAGGATTACGGACTCAAGGGTGTGTTTGAATATAGTACAGATTTATTTGATCGTACGACGATTGAGCGCATGGCAGAGCATTTCCGCAATCTTTTGCAAGCTGTTGCGACCAATCCAGTGCAGAAAATAACGGAAGTTGAACTGTTAGGCGATGGGGAGCGAGATCAACTACTCGTCGGTTGGAATGAGACTGAAGTTGATTATTCCCGTGAACTTTGCGTGCACGAACTAGTAGCCCAAGTCGCACAAAAGTTGCCTGATCAGATTGCAGCTTCGGGTGAGCAAGGTGCAATCACCTATGCAGACCTGGATGCGAAGGCTAATCAGCTCGCTCATGTCTTGTTAGAACAAGGAATTGGCTCGGAAGACTTGGTAGGAATCTGCGTAGAGCGTTCTATCGAGATGTTAATCGGTCAACTCGCGATTCTCAAAGCAGGTGCCGCCTATGTGCCGATGGACCCTGCATACCCGCAAGAACGACTCGATTATATGATCAAGAACTCACAGATGTCTTTGGTCTTAACCCAAGAGCGGTTGGTAGGTGCATTACCAGAAGGCGCTGCAACTCTCCTTTGCTTGGATCGAGATTGGCATGTAATGGCGAAGATGAGTTCAGTTGCGCCAGCGGTTACGACCAAAGCAGAACAACTCGCCTATGTCATCTATACATCAGGTTCTACAGGAACGCCAAAGGGAGTGGAGATTGAGCACGGATCACTCTTGAATCTAGTCAACTGGCATCAACGAGCGTATAACGTAATCGCTGGGGATCGTGCATCGCAAATAGCAGGTACAGCTTTTGATGCTTCGGTGTGGGAGATTTGGCCGTATTTGACGGCGGGTGCTACGATTTGCCTGCCACAGGAAGAGATC